>NZ_CP102513.1:0-9000000 GCF_024612035.1 Streptomyces sp. DSM 40750 | reverse complement strand
CGCCCTGATCGTCGGCGGGAGCCGCCGGGGCGGACTCCGCCTCCTCCTCGTACACCGGGGCCTGCTCGATGATGGTGTGCGCGTTGGTGCCGCTCACGCCGAAGGCGGAGACACCGGCCCGGCGCGGCTGCCCCGTCTCCGGCCACGCGGTGGCCTCCGTCAGCAACCGCACCTCACCCGCCGACCAGTCCACCTGCCGCGACGGCTCATCCACATGCAGCATCTTCGGCAGCACACCGTGCCGCATCGCCATGA
The DNA here is from genome assembly GCF_024612035.1 of Streptomyces sp. DSM 40750. Classification (GTDB taxonomy): domain Bacteria; phylum Actinomycetota; class Actinomycetes; order Streptomycetales; family Streptomycetaceae; genus Streptomyces. Next base: position 8,999,745 of record NZ_CP102513.1, on the reverse strand, counting down.
CCATCTTGATCACACCCGCCACACCCGCGGCGGCCTGCGTGTGCCCGATGTTCGACTTGATCGATCCGAGCCACAGCGGCAGGTTCTCCGGGCGCTCCTGTCCGTAGGTGGCCAGCAGCGCCTGCGCCTCGATCGGGTCACCTAGCGTCGTTCCGGTGCCGTGTGCTTCGATCACCTGGACGTCGGCAGGCGACAGCTGGGCGTTGGCGAGGGCCTGGCGGATCACCCGTTGCTGCGAGGGACCGTTCGGCGCCGTCAGACCGTTCGACGCACCATCCTGATTCACCGCCGAGCCGCGCACGACCGCCAGCACCTGATGGCCATTGCGCCGCGCGTCCGACAGCCGCTCCACCAGCAGCATGCCCACACCCTCCGACCACCCGGTGCCATCCGCCGCGTCAGCGAACGGCTTGCACCGGCCATCGGGGGCAAGTCCGCGTTGTCGGCTGAACTCGACGAAGGCGGCCGGGCTGGTCATCACGGTGACGCCACCGGCAAGCGCCATGGAGCACTCGCCCTGGCGCAGTGCCTGCGCGGCCTGATGGAGGGCGACCAGCGACGACGAGCACGCGGTGTCCACCGTCAGCGCGGGCCCCTCGAGGCCGAAGGCGTAGGAGATGCGGCCCGACATGACGGAGGTGGCACTGCCGGTCAGCAGCTGACCTTCGAGCCCCTCGGGGATCTCGTGCAGCCCCATTCCGTAGCCGGAGGTCGCGGCTCCCACGTAGACCCCGATCTGGCTGCCCCGCACCGACGCGGGGTCGATGCCCGCCCGCTCGAACACCTCCCACGACGTCTCCAGCAGCAGCCGCTGCTGCGGATCCATGGCCAGCGCCTCACGCGGCGAGATCCCGAAGAACCCGGCGTCGAACTCGCCCGCCTCATGCAGGAAGCCGCCCTCGCGCGAGTAGAACGTGCCCGGCTGCTCGGGGTCCGGGTCGTACATCCCGTCCACGTCCCACCCGCGGTTGGACGGGAACTCGGAGATCGCGTCACCACTACCGGCCACCAGCTGCCACAAGTCCTCCGGGCTGTGCACCCCGCCCGGGAAGCGGCAGCTCATCCCGACAATCGCGATCGGATCGTCATCGACCCGAGCCACCACCGCCGACGGCGCCGCCACCGCACCCCGCGTCCCCAGCACCTCAGCACGCAGATGCGCCGCCAGCACCGTGGCGCTCGGGTAGTCGAAGACCAACGTCGCCGGCAACACCAGCCCGGTCTCCGCGTTCAGCCGGTTACGGAACTCCACCGCCGTCAGCGAGTCGAATCCCAGCTCCTTGAACGCGCGCGCGGCCTCAACCGCCTCCCCACCCGCGAAGCCGAGAACAGCGGCCGCGTGGCCACGCACCAGGTCGAGCAGGGCCCGGTCGGTCTCCGCCTCGGTCAGCCCCGCCAACCGCTCCCGCAGTACGGAGCCGACACCGGCGCCTTCGGTGTTTCCGGCGTCAGCCAGCGCCCGCTGGACCTCGGGCAGGTCGCCGATGAGCGGGCTGGGCCGCCCGATCGTGAACGAGGGAGCGAACCGCTCCCAGTCCACATCAGCGACCGTCACCACACCCTCATCACCCGCGACCGCACCCTGCAACGCCGCGACCGCCAGACCCGGCGCCATCGAAGACAACCCACGACGCGCCAGCTGCTCGCCGCCGTCACCGGCCGCCATACCGCCCCCGGCCCAGGGACCCCAGGCCACCGCGGTACCGGCAAGACCCCGCGCCCGACGATCCTCCACCAACGCATCCAGACAGGCGTTGGCCGCACCATAAGCAGCCTGACCACCACTGCCCCACACACCGGAGATCGACGAGAACACCACGAACGCGTCCAGCTCACGGTCACCCAGCAACACATCCAGGTTGACGGCACCCGCCACCTTCCCGGACACCACCGCCGCCGCGTCCGCCAGACCCATCCCCGCCAGCTCGGCCGCCTGCTCCACACCCGCCGCATGGAACACCGCACTGAGCGGAAACTCCTCCGGAACATCAGCAAGGACAGCGGCCAACGCGTCACGGTCCGTCACATCACACGCCACCACGGTCACCCGCGCGCCCAGCACCTCGAGCTCATCGCGCAGCTCGGCAGCGCCCGGCGCGTCAAGGCCGCGACGGCTGGCCAGCACCAGATGCCCCACACCGCTGCGCGCCAGCCAACCGGCCACCCGGCCACCCAGCGCACCCGTACCACCGGTCACCAACACCGTGCCACGCGCCCGCCACGTCGTTCCGTCGGTCGCCGGCGCGGCCGAACGGGTCAGGCGGCGTGCGAACACACCCGAACCACGCACCGCCACCTGGTCTTCGCTGGTCTCGGTGGCCTCGGCGGCCAGCACACCGGCCAGCCGGGCGATCGCACGCTCGTCCAGAGACTCGGGCAGGTCGACCAGACCGCCCCACAGCTGCGGCAGCTCCAGCGCGGCCACCCGGCCCAGCGCCCACACCATCGCCTGCGTCGGGCTGGTGAGCCGGTCCGAACGCCCCACCGACACGGCGCCGCGCGTACCGCACCACAGCGAAGCCTCGATGCCCGCGTTCGCCAACGCCTGCACCAGCGTCAACGTGGAAGCGAAGCCGCCGGACAGCGCGGGGAACCTCGGGCAGGGCTCCTCGTCCAGGGCGAGCAGAGACAACACACCACTGAGCGCGGGCGCGTCGGCGATCGCCCCGCGCAGCCGCTCCCCCAGCACCTCGGCGTCGAGGTCCTGTTCGCCGACCACCAGTGCCACCGCGTCCGCGCCGTGCCGTTCGAGTCCGGAGACGATCTCCGCCACCAGCTCGTCCTCGGCACGGGCCGCCGGAACCACCACCAGCCACGTCCCCGACAGCGATCCACCGGTCACGTCCACGACCGGCTTCCACACCACCCGATAACGCCAACCGTCAATCGTGGACTGCTCGCGATTGCTCCGGTGATATGCGGACAGCGCGGGCAGGACCGCACTCAGCGGCGTTTCGCCGTCGACGTCGAGCGCCTCGGCGAGCGCTTCGAGATCCTCGCGCTCGACCGCTTCCCAGAACCGCGCATCCACCGAATCCGCGGCGGCCGAACCGGCATCGCGAACACGTCCGACCGCGGACACCTCGGGCCAGAACCGCTCACGCTGGAACGCGTAGGTGGGCAGCTCCACCATCCGCGCACCGCGCCCGGCGAATACGGACTCCCACTCCACCGAGGCGCCGTGGGCGTGGAGTTCGGCCAGCGCCATCGTCAACGCCCGGGCCTCGGGCCGGTCCTTGCGCAGCACCGGCACCACGGCCGAGGCCGAGGCCTGGTCCTCCGTCAGGCAGTCCCGCGCCATCGCCGAGAGCACACCGTCGGGACCCACCTCCAGGAGGGTGGTCACGCCCTGTCCCTGGAGTGCCCGCACTCCGTCCAGGAAACGCACGGCCTGGCGCACATGCCGCACCCAGTACTCCGGCGAACACACCTCGGCGTCCGAGGCCAACCCGCCGGTCACGTTGGAGACCAGATCGATGGACGGCGCCTGGAAGGACAGGCCGGAGATCATGCTGCGGAAGTCGTCCAGCATGGCGTCCATACGGGGCGAGTGGAACGCGTGGCTGACCCGCAGGCGGCGGGTCTTACGACCCTGCCGCTCCCACTCCCCGGCGATCTCCAACGCCGCTTCCTCGTCACCGGCGACGACCACGGCCATCGGGCCGTTGACCGCCGCGATACTCACCTCGGCCCCACGCCCGGCCAGCGACGGCGCGATCTCCTCCTCCGACGCCTCGACGGCCACCATCGCCCCACCCTCGGGCAGCGCCTGCATCAGCCGGCCACGCGCCGCAATCAGCGCGCACGCGTCCTCCAGCGAGAACACCCCCGCCACATGGGCCGCCGCGATCTCGCCCACCGAGTGGCCGATCACCACGTCCGGGGTCACGCCCCAGTGCTCCAGCAGCCGGAACAGCGCCACCTCGACCGCGAAGAGGGCGGGCTGGGTGAACGCCGTCTGATCCAGCAACCCGGCGTCCGTACTGCCCTCGGCCGCGAACATCACCTCACGCAGCGGACGCTCCAGCAGCACATCGAGGTGCGCGCACACCTCGTCCAGCGCACGCGCGAACACCGGGAAGGCGTCGTACAACTCCCGGCCCATGCCCAGGCGTTGCGCACCCTGACCCGAGAACAAGAACGCCGTCTTGCCACCCGGTACGGCATGCCCTTGGACGACGCCGGGAGCGATCCCGTGCCCGGCCACGGCATCGAGACCTCGCAGAAGGGTTTCCCGGTCCTCGCCCACCAGCACCGCACGGTGCTCGAACACCGTCCTGGCCGCCAGCGTGTGCCCGACGTCCAGCACGCCGATGTCTTCCCGCGCCGCCACATGCGCATGCAGCCGCTCGGCCTGCGCCCGCAACGCCTCCCGGCTCTTCCCGGAAACCAGCCACGGCACCACAGCCGCCGACTCGGCCGTTCCGGAGGGCACGGTGTCCGAGACCTCCAACTCCTCCGCAGCGGGGGCCTCTTCGATGATGGTGTGCGCGTTGGTGCCGCTCACACCGAAGGCGGAGACACCGGCCCGGCGCGGCCGGCCCGTCTCCGGCCACGCGGTGGCCTCCGTCAGCAACCGCACCTCACCCGCCGACCAGTCCACCTGCCGCGACGGCTCATCCACATGCAGCATCTTCGGCAGCACACCGTGCCGCATCGCCATCACCATCTTGATCACACCCGCCACACCAGCAGCGGCCTGCGTATGACCGATGTTGGACTTGATGGCACCCAGCCACAGCGGGCGGCCCACCGGCCGCTCCTGGCCGTAGGTGGCCAGCAGCGCCTGCGCCTCAATCGGGTCTCCGAGCATGGTGCCGGTGCCGTGCGCCTCCACCGCGTCCACCTCAGCAGACGACAGCCCCGCGCTGGCCAGCGCCTGGCGGATGACCCGCTGCTGCGACGGCCCGTTCGGCGCCGTCAGACCGTTCGACGCACCATCCTGGTTCACCGCCGAGCCGCGCACGACCGCCAGCACCTGATGGCCGTTCCTGCGCGCGTCCGACAGCCGCTCCACCAGCAGCATGCCCACACCCTCCGACCACCCCGTGCCATCCGCCGCGTCAGCGAACGGCTTGCACCGGCCATCGGGCGCCAGCCCCCGCTGACGACTGAACTCCACGAACGCGCCCGGCGTCGACATCACCGACACACCACCGGCCAACGCCAGGTCACACTCACCCTGACGCAGCGCCTGTACCGCGAGGTGCAGAGCCACCAGCGACGACGAACACGCCGTGTCCACCGTCATCGCCGGCCCCTCGAGACCGAACGTGTACGAGATACGGCCCGACACCACACTGGCCGCGCTGCCCGTACCCACATGGCCACCGAAGTCCTCGGAGGCGTCGAGCATGAGCGTGGAGTAGTCCTGGCCGTTGGTGCCCACAAACACACCGGTCCGGCTGCCCCGCAGCGACTCCGGGGCGATACCGGCGTGTTCGAACGCCTCCCACGACGTCTCCAGCAGCAGCCGCTGCTGCGGATCCATCGCCAGCGCCTCACGCGGCGAGATCCCGAAGAACTTCGCGTCGAATTCCGGGGCACCGTAGAGGAAACCCCCCTCACGGGCGTAGAACGTGCCCGGCTGCTCGGGGTCCGGGTCGTACATACCCTCGACGTCCCAGCCACGGTCGCCGGGGAACCCGGAGATGGCGTCCCCGCCCTCGGCCAGCAGCCGCCACAGCTCCTCCGGTGTGTGCACATCCCCGGGGAACCGGCAACTCATCGCCACGATCGCAATCGGGTCGCCGTCATCCGGCCGCGCCCGGTGCGCCACCGCCGAGGTGGCCGCTTCGGCGGTGACCCCGCCCAGCTCCTGCCACAGATAGTCGGCGAGCACCTCGGCGGTCGGGTAGTCGAAGACGAGAGTCGCGGGCAGGCGCAGACCGGTGGCCAGGTCGAGCCGGTTGCGCAGCTCGATGGCGGTGAGGGAGTCGAACCCGAGGTCCCGGAAAGCACGGCCCTGCTCGACGGACTCCGCCGAGAAGTGGCCGAGCACCGAGGCCGCGTGAGTGCGGATGAGGTCCAGCAGGAGGAGGCGCTGCTCCTCGTCCGACCGTCCGGCCAGCTGGTCCCGCAGGTCGTGGCCCGGTGCCGGCCGACCGGTGGTCCCGGCCACAGCGGTCAGGAGCTCACGCGCTTCGGGAAGGTCGCTGATGAGGGCGCCGCCGCCGGACGCGGCATGTGCCGAGGCCAGGCGCTCCCAGTCGACGTCCGCCACGACCAGCGAAGCCTCGTCATGGCCCACGGCCCAACCGAGCGCCGCCACGGCCAGCGACGGAGCCATGGGGGGCAGCGGCCCTCCGCGCATCCGCTCCCCGGCGCGGCCGCTCGCGGCCATGCCGCCGTCGGCCCACGGGCCCCAGGCGACCGCGGTGGCGGCCAGGCCCTGCGCCCGGCGCAGCTGCGCCAGCGCGTCCAAGTGAGCGTTGGCCGCCGCGTAGGCCCCCTGTCCGGGGCCGCCCATGACGCCGGCGAACGACGAGAACAGCACGAACGCGTCGAGTGACAGTTCCGCAGTCAGCTCGTGCAGGTGCCGCGCGCCCTCGACTTTCGCGGCCAGCGTCCCGGCCAGCCGGTCGACGGACAGGCCGCCCAGCACACCGTCGTCCAGAATGCCCGCCGCGTGCACGACCGCGCTGAGCGGATACCGCTCCGGGATGGCGGCCAGCACCGCGGCGAGGGCATCGCGGTCGGCGGCGTCGCAGGCCGCCACGGTCACCTCGGCGCCCATTTCTTCAAGTTCCGCCGTGAGCTCGGCAGCGCCTTCGGCCGCCGGGCCGCGACGGCTTGTCAGCACCACGTGTCCGGCGCCCTCGCGCACCGCCCAGCGCGCCACGTGCGCGCCCAGGGCACCGGTGCCACCGGTGATCAGCACCGAGCCCCGGGGCCGCCACGCGCGCTCGGCCGACTCGTCGCCCGCCGTGACGCGGTGGAGGCGCCGGACGAACACACCGGAACCCCGCACCGCCACCTGCTCCTCGGCGCCCTCGGCGGACAGCACACCGGCCAGCCGCCCCACGGCACGCTCGTCCAGCGTCCCGGGCAGATCAACCAGGCCACCCCAGATCCGAGGGTGCTCCAGGGCCGCCACCCGGCCAAGACCCCACACCCCCGCCTGCACCGGGCTGGTGAGCCGGTCCGAACGCCCCACCGACACCGCACCCCGCGAGGCGCACCACAACCGGGCCTGGATGTCCGCCTCGGCCAGGGCGCGCACCAGCGTCAGCGTCAGCGCGAGGCCGCGGGAAACCACCGGGTGCTCGGTGCAGGGCCGCTCGTCCACACCCACCAGGGACAGCACACCGCCGATCCCGGACGGATCGGTGGCGATCTCGCGCAGCCGTGCGGCCAGCACACCGGGGGCAAGGTCGGCCTCGTCCGCCACCAGGCGAACGACATCGGCACCGTGCCGCTGGAGCGCGGCGCACACCGACTCCGCCAACACGTCATCGACGCCGGAGGCGGGGACGACCACGAGCCAAGTCCCCGACAGCGTGGCCGCGGGGGTCTCCGAGACCGGCTTCCAGGAAACCCGGTATCGCCAGCCGTCGACCGTGGCCCGGTCACGCTGCTGACGCCGGTACGACGACAACGCGGGCAGCAACTCGCTCAGCGAACCCTCCCCGTCAACCTCCAGCGCCTCGGCCAGAACCTCCAAGTCCTCACGCTCAACCGCTTCCCAGAACCGGGCGTCCACGCTGTCCTCGGCGGAACCGCGGGACACCGCGCTCGTGCCCTCCAGCCAGTAGCGCTGACGCTGGAAGGGGTACGTCGGCAGCTCGACCTTGCGGGCGCCCCGCCCGTCGAAGACCCGCTCCCAGTTCACCGTCACGCCGTGGACGTGGGCCTCGGTCAGCGCGAGCACCAGAGCCTGTGCGTCGGGGCGCCCCTTGCGCAGGACCGGCACCACGACCGGGGCCGAAGTCGCCTCTCCCGTCAGGCAGTCCCGCGCCATCGCCGAGAGCACACCGTCGGGGCCCACTTCCAGGTAGGCGGTGACGCCCTGGGCCTCAAGGGAGCGAACGCCGTCGGCGAAGCGCACGGCCTGGCGCACATGCCGCACCCAGTACTCCGGCGAGCACACCTCGTCGGACCCGACCGGCTCCCCCGTGACATTGGAGACCAGCGCCAGGGTGGGGGTGTGGAAGGACAGCCCTCGCACGACACGGCGGAAGTCGTCCAGCATGGCGTCCATGCGCGGCGAGTGGAAGGCGTGGCTGACGCGCAGGCGACTCGTCTTGCGGCCCTGTGCCGCCCACTGTTCGGCGATCTCCAGCACCGCCGCCTCGTCGCCCGCGATGACCACAGAGGTCGGGCCGTTGACGGCGGCGATGCTCACCTCCGCCTCACGCCCGGCGAGCGATCCGGCGATCTCCTCCTCCGACGCCTGGACGGCCACCATGGCGCCGCCTTCGGGCAGCGCCTGCATCAGCCGGCCACGCGCCGCGATCAGCGTGCACGCGTCCTCCAGCGAGAACACCCCCGCCACATGCGCGGCGGCGACCTCACCGATGGAGTGACCGATCATCACATCCGGGGTGACACCCCAGTCCTCCAGTAGCCGGAACAGCGCCACCTCGATGGCGAACAGCGCCGGCTGAGTGAACGCCGTCCGATCCAGCAACCCGGCATCCGCACTGCCCTCCGCCGCGAACATCACCTCACGCAGCGGACGCTCCAGCACCACATCCAGATGCGCACACACCCCGTCCAGGGCGCGGGCGAACACGGGGTAGCGGTCATACAACTCCCGCCCCATGCCCAGACGTTGCGCACCCTGACCGGAGAAGAGGAACGCCGTCTTGACGACCGTCCCCGCCACGCCCTGGAGCACACCAGGAGCGATCTCACCCGCCGCGACGGATTCGAGCCCGGCGAGGAGTTCCGCACGGTTCGCACCCGACACCACCGCACGGTGCTCGAACATCGACCGGGTGGCCACCAGCGAATGGGCGACATCCGGCGCACTCGGCTCGGACCGCTCCAACAGGAACGCCCTCAACTGCGCGGCCTGGGCCCGCAGAGCATCCGAGCCACGACCCGACAGCAGCCACGTGGCGACACCCGTGTCACCGTCGGAAACCGGGCTCTCCTCGGCCTCCTCCTCAACCGGCGGGGCCTGCTCGATGATGGTGTGCGCGTTGGTGCCGCTCACACCGAAGGCGGAGACACCGGCCCGGCGCGGCCGGCCCGTCTCCGGCCACGCGGTGGCCTCCGTCAGCAACCGCACCTCACCCGCCGACCAGTCCACCTGCCGCGACGGCTCATCCACATGCAGCATCTTCGGCAACACGCCGTGCCGCATCGCCATCACCATCTTGATCACACCCGCCACACCAGCGGCAGCCTGCGTATGACCGATGTTCGACTTCAGCGCGCCCAGCCACAACGGCCGGCCCACCGGCCGCTCCTGCCCGTACGTGGCCAGCAGGGCCTGCGCCTCGATCGGGTCGCCCAGGGACGTACCGGTGCCGTGTCCTTCCACGACGTCCACGTCGGAGGGGGCCAGTCGGGCGCTCGCCAGCGCGTCGCGGATGACCCGCTGCTGCGAGGGGCCGTTCGGCGCCGTCAGACCGTTCGACGTACCGTCCTGGTTGACCGCCGAGCCGCGCACGACAGCCAGCACCTGGTGGCCGTTCCTGCGAGCATCCGACAGCCGCTCCACGAGCAGCATGCCCACGCCCTCGGACCAACCGGTGCCGTCCGCCGCGTCGGCGAACGGCTTGCACCGGCCGTCAGGAGCGAGCCCGCGCTGCCGGCTGAACTCGACGAAGGCGGCCGGGCTGGTCATCACGGTGACTCCACCGGCAAGCGCCAGGTCGCACTCGCCCTGCCGCAGCGCCTGGACCGCCAGATGCAGCGCGACCAGCGACGATGAACACGCCGTGTCCACCGTGACCGCGGGCCCTTCAAGACCGAAGGTGTACGAGATACGACCTGATAAGACGGAGGTCGACGTGCCCGTCAGCAAGTGGCCTTCGACATCCTCCGGGAACTCGTCGACGTCCGACCCGTAGCCCGAGGTCGAGGCCCCCACGAAGACACCGCCCCGACGGCCCTTCACCGACCCCGGAGCGATGCCCGCCCGTTCGAAGACCTCCCACGAGGTCTCCAGCAGCAGCCGCTGCTGCGGATCCATGGCAAGGGCCTCACGCGGCGAGATCCCGAAGAAGCCCGCGTCGAATTCGGCCGCGTCGTGAAGAAAGCCACCCTCACGGGAGTAGAACGTGCCGGAGCTCTCGGGATCGAGGTCGTACATCCCGTCGACGTCCCACCCACGGTCGGACGGGAAGTCGGAGATGGCATCGCCACCGCCGGCCACCAGCCGCCACAAATCCTCGGGGCTCCCCACACCTCCCGGGAAACGGCAACTCATCGCCACGATCGCGATGGGTTCCTGCTCTCCTGCCTCCAGCTCGCGCAGGCGTTGGCGCGCTTGGTGCAGATCTGCCGTTACCCGCTTGAGGTAGTCCCGAAGCCTATCTTCGTTCACCATGGAAACCTTGCCTATTACGAGTCAAAGAAGACTGAAGAATGAAAGGAGGCCAGAGAGCCACGCGTCAGCGATCACACTTAGCTGAGCTCGTTCTCGATGAAATCGAAGAGGTCGTCATCCGACGCGTCGCCAAGTCGCTGCGTAATGCTCTCAGCGTCCGTCGCTGCGCCCTCGCCACCGTTCAGCTTGGCTAGGAGAACCTGGAGTCGGGATGCGATGGCCATTCGCTCGGAATTGTCCGGATCGGCCGTAGAGATTGATGCCTCGAGTTTTTCCAGATCCGCGATCAGCGGAGTGGCGGAAGTCCCCTCGTCGGGGAGCACGCCCACTCGTACGTATTCTGCGAGTGCCCTTGCATTGGGATAGTCGAAGACCAGTGTGGTGGGCAGCCGCAGACCCGTGTCCGCGTTCAGCCGGTTTCGGAATTCTACCGCCGTGAGCGAGTCGAATCCCAATTCTTTGAAGGCGCGGTCGGATTCCACACCCTCCATACCTGAGAATCCGAGAACCGCGGCCGCGTGAGCGCGTACCAGGTCGAGCACGGCGCGCTCCCGCTCACCCGGAGCCAGCGCGAAGAGCCGTTCCCTCAGTCGTGATCCGCCCTCCGCGTGACTCTCCTCGGCGGCACGGGCCTGCTCAAGGGCCGATATGACCTCGGGCAGGTCGCCGATGAGCGGGCTGGGCCGCCCGATCGTGAACGAGGGAGCGAACCGCTCCCAGTCCACATCAGCGACCGTCACCACACCCTCATCACCCGCGACCGCACCCTGCAACGCCGCGACCGCCAGACCCGGCGCCATCGAAGACAACCCACGACGCGCCAGCTGCTCGCCGCCGTCACCGGCCGCCATACCGCCCCCGGCCCAGGGACCCCAGGCCACCGCGGTACCGGCAAGACCCCGCGCCCGACGATCCTCCACCAACGCATCCAGACAGGCGTTGGCCGCACCATAAGCAGCCTGACCACCACTGCCCCACACACCGGAGATCGACGAGAACACCACGAACGCGTCCAGCTCACGGTCACCCAGCAACACATCCAGGTTGACGGCACCCGCCACCTTCCCGGACACCACCGCCGCCGCGTCCGCCAGACCCATCCCCGCCAGCTCGGCCGCCTGCTCCACACCCGCCGCATGGAACACCGCACTGAGCGGAAACTCCTCCGGCACCGCGTCCAACACCCCAGCCAGCTGCTCTCGGTCGGCCACATCACAGGCCACCACCGTCACCCGAGCACCCAGCGCTTCAAGTTCCCCGCACAGCTCGGGCGCACCCGGAGCCTCCACGCCCCGACGACTGGTCAACACCAGATGCTCAGCACCACTGCGCACCAACCAACGCGCCACCTCACCGCCCAGCGCACCCGTACCACCGGTCACCAACACCGTGCCACGCGCCCGCCACGACCGCTCCGCCCCCTCACCAACCCCGGCTTCAGCTCGCACCAGGCGTCGAACGAACACCCCCGAACCACGCACCGCCACCTGGTCCTCATCACCGTCGGCGGACAGCACGCCCACCAACCGGCCCACCGCGCGCTCGTCCAACACCTTGGGCAGATCCACCAGACCACCCCACACCGCCGAGTGCTCCAGCCCCACGACCCGGCCCAGGCCCCACACCTGCGACTGCACCACACCAGCGAGCCGATCCGAACGCCCCACCGACACGGCACCCCGCGAGGCACACCACAGTGGGGCGTCGGCACCCATCTCCACCAACGCCTGCACCAGCGTCAGCGTGGAAGCGAAGCCGCCGGACAGCGCGGGGAACCTCGGGCAGGGCTCCTCGTCCAGGGCGAGCAGCGACACCACACCACTGAGCGCGGCCACCTCACGCAGCCGCTCCCCCAGCACCTCGGGGTCAAGGTGCCGCTCATCCACCACCAGCGACACCACACCCGCGCCGTGCCGTTCGAGTCCGGAGACGATCTCCGCCACCAGCTCGTCCTCGGCACGGGCCGCCGGAACCACCACCAGCCACGTCCCCGACAGCGATCCACCGGTCACGTCCGCGACCGGCTTCCACACCACCCGATAACGCCAACCGTCGATCGTGGACTGGTCGCGATTGCTCCGGTGATATGCGGACAGCGCGGGCAGGACCGCGCTCAGCGGCGTTTCGCCGTCGACGTCGAGCGCCTCGGCGAGCGCTTCGAGATCCTCGCGCTCGACCGCTTCCCAGAACCGCGCATCCACCGAATCCGCGGCGGCCGAACCGGCATCGCGAACACGTCCGGTCGCGGACATCTCCGGCCAGAACCGCTCACGCTGAAACGCGTAGGTGGGAAGCTCCACCTTGCCGGCGCCGCGCCCGGCGAATACCGATTCCCAGTTCACCGAGGCACCGTGCGCGTGCAATTCGGCCAGCGCCGTCATCAACGCCCCTGCTTCGGGGCGCTGCTTGCGCAGCACAGGAACCAGCATTGCCGCTGAGGTGTCTTCGGCGCTTTCCGCGAGACAGTCCTGAGCCATCGCGGTGAGCACACTGTCAGGACCCACTTCCAAGAACCTGGTCACACCCAACGCCTTGAGCGAAGACATCCCATCCGCGAACCGCACCGCCTCACGCACATGTCGAACCCAATAATCCGGAGAACACGTCTCCTCCTCCGATACCAGGCCACCGGTGACATTGGACACCAGCGCCATGGTCGGCGGTTCAAAAGAGACCTCGCGGACCACATGGCCGAACGCGTCCAACACACTGTCCATGAGACAAGAGTGAAACGCATGTGAGACCCGCAAACACCTAGTCTTTGTCCCGCTCGCCTTCCATGTGGCCGCCACCTCATGCACTGCGGCCGCATGGCCCGCGATCACCACCGCCGACGGCCCGTTGACCGCGGCGATGTTCACCTCGTGCTCACGGCCCGCGAGTGAGGCGGCGACCTCCTCCTCGGATGCCTGGATGGCCACCATGGCGCCGCCTTCGGGCAGCGCCTGCATCAGCCGGCCACGGGCCGCGATCAGCGTGCACGCGTCCTCCAGCGAGAACGCCCCCGCCACATGGGCCGCCGCGATCTCGCCCACCGAGTGGCCGATCACCACATCCGGGGTCACGCCCCAGTCCTCCAGCAGCCGGAACAACGCCACCTCGACCGCGAAGAGGGCGGGCTGGGTGAACGCCGTCTGATCCAGCAACCCGGCATCCGTACTGCCCTCGGCCGCGAACATCACCTCACGCAGCGGACGGTCCAGCAGCACATCGAGGTGCGCGCACACCTCGTCCAACGCCTGGGCGAACACCGGGAACGCCTCGTACAACTCCCGCCCCATGCCCAGGCGTTGCGCACCCTGACCCGAGAACAGGAACGCCGTCTTGCCACCCAGTACGGCATGCCCTTGGACGACGCCGGGAGCGATCCCGTGCCCGGCCACGGCATCGAGACCTCGCAGAAGGGTTTCCCGGTCCTCGCCGATCAGCACGGCCCGGTGCTCGAACATCGAGCGGGTCGCCAGCGAGTACCCCACGTCCAGCGCACCGAGGTCGGCCCGGGCGGCCACATGCGCGGCGAGCCGCTCGGCCTGCGCCCGCAACGCCTCCCGGCTCTTCCCGGAAACCAGCCACGGCACCACAGCCGCCGACACCGGCGTCTCGGGCCCGGACGGCTCCCGGGCCACGGCCTCTTCCAGGTCAGGAGCCTGCTCGATGATGGTGTGCGCGTTGGTGCCGCTCACACCGAAGGCGGAGACACCGGCCCGGCGCGGCCGGCCCGTCTCCGGCCACGCGGTGGCCTCCGTCAGCAACCGCACCTCACCCGCCGACCAGTCCACCTGCCGCGACGGCTCATCCACATGCAGCATCTTCGGCAGCACACCGTGCCGCATCGCCATCACCATCTTGATCACACCCGCCACACCCGCGGCGGCCTGCGTGTGCCCGATGTTGGACTTGATGGCACCCAGCCACAGCGGGCGGCCCACCGGCCGCTCCTGGCCGTAGGTGGCCAGCAGCGCCTGCGCCTCAATCGGGTCTCCGAGCATGGTGCCGGTGCCGTGCGCCTCCACCGCGTCCACCTCAGCAGACGACAGCCCCGCGCTGGCCAGCGCCTGGCGGATGACCCGCTGCTGCGACGGCCCGTTCGGCGCCGTCAGACCGTTCGACGCACCATCCTGGTTCACCGCCGAGCCGCGCACGACCGCCAGCACCTGATGGCCGTTCCTGCGCGCGTCCGACAGCCGCTCCACCAGCAGCATGCCCACACCCTCCGACCACCCCGTGCCATCCGCCGCGTCAGCGAACGGCTTGCACCGGCCATCGGGCGCCAGCCCCCGCTGACGACTGAACTCCACGAACGCGCCCGGCGTCGACATCACCGACACACCACCGGCCAACGCCAGGTCACACTCACCCTGACGCAGCGCCTGTACCGCGAGGTGCAGAGCCACCAGCGACGACGAACACGCCGTGTCCACCGTCATCGCCGGCCCCTCGAGACCGAACGTGTACGAGATACGGCCCGACACCACACTGGCCGCGCTGCCCGTACCCACATGGCCACCGAAGTCCTCGGAGGCGTCGAGCATGAGCGTGGAGTAGTCCTGGCCGTTGGTGCCCACAAACACACCGGTCCGGCTGCCCCGCAGCGACTCCGGGGCGATACCGGCGTGTTCGAACGCCTCCCACGACGTCTCCAGCAGCAGCCGCTGCTGCGGATCCATCGCCAGCGCCTCACGCGGCGAGATCCCGAAGAACTTCGCGTCGAATTCCGGGGCACCGTAGAGGAAACCCCCCTCACGGGCGTAGAACGTGCCCGGCTGCTCGGGGTCCGGGTCGTACATACCCTCGACGTCCCAGCCACGGTCGCCGGGGAACCCGGAGATGGCGTCCCCGCCCTCGGCCAGCAGCCGCCACAGCTCCTCCGGTGTGTGCACATCCCCGGGGAACCGGCAACTCATCGCCACGATCGCAATCGGGTCGCCGTCATCCGGCCGCGCCCGGTGCGCCACCGCCGAGGTGGCCGCTTCGGCGGTGACCCCGCCCAGCTCCTGCCACAGATAGTCGGCGAGCACCTCGGCGGTCGGGTAGTCGAAGACGAGAGTCGCGGGCAGGCGCAGACCGGTGGCCAGGTCGAGCCGGTTGCGCAGCTCGATGGCGGTGAGGGAGTCGAACCCGAGGTCCCGGAAAGCACGGCCCTGCTCGACGGACTCCGCCGAGAAGTGGCCGAGCACCGAGGCCGCGTGAGTGCGGATGAGGTCCAGCAGGAGGAGGCGCTGCTCCTCGTCCGACCGTCCGGCCAGCTGGTCCCGCAGGTCGTGGCCCGGTGCCGGCCGACCGGTGGTCCCGGCCACAGCGGTCAGGAGCTCACGCGCTTCGGGAAGGTCGCTGATGAGGGCGCCGCCGCCGGACGCGGCATGTGCCGAGGCCAGGCGCTCCCAGTCGACGTCCGCCACGACCAGCGAAGCCTCGTCATGGCCCACGGCCCAACCGAGCGCCGCCACGGCCAGCGACGGAGCCATGGGGGGCAGCGGCCCTCCGCGCATCCGCTCCCCGGCGCGGCCGCTCGCGGCCATGCCGCCGTCGGCCCACGGGCCCCAGGCGACCGCGGTGGCGGCCAGGCCCTGCGCCCGGCGCAGCTGCGCCAGCGCGTCCAAGTGAGCGTTGGCCGCCGCGTAGGCCCCCTGTCCGGGGCCGCCCATGACGCCGGCGAACGACGAGAACAGCACGAACGCGTCGAGTGACAGTTCCGCAGTCAGCTCGTGCAGGTGCCGCGCGCCCTCGACTTTCGCGGCCAGCGTCCCGGCCAGCCGGTCGACGGACAGGCCGCCCAGCACACCGTCGTCCAGAATGCCCGCCGCGTGCACGACCGCGCTGAGCGGATACCGCTCCGGGATGGCGGCCAGCACCGCGGCGAGGGCATCGCGGTCGGCGGCGTCGCAGGCCGCCACGGTCACCTCGGCGCCCATTTCTTCAAGTTCCGCCGTGAGCTCGGCAGCGCCTTCGGCCGCCGGGCCGCGACGGCTTGTCAGCACCACGTGTCCGGCGCCCTCGCGCACCGCCCAGCGCGCCACGTGCGCGCCCAACGCTCCCGTACCACCGGTCACCAGAACCGAGCCGGTCGGCCGCCAGGCTCCGCCACCCGACGACGCGACACGCGCCAACCGCCGGACGAACACACCGGAACCCCGCACCGCCACCTGCTCCTCGGCGCCCTCGGCGGACAGCACACCGGCCAGCCGCCCCACGGCACGCTCGTCCAGCGTCCCGGGCAGATCAACCAGGCCACCCCAGATCCGAGGGTGCTCCAGGGCCGCCACCCGGCCAAGACCCCACACCCCCGCCTGCACCGGGCTGGTGAGCCGGTCCGAACGCCCCACCGACACCGCACCCCGCGAGGCGCACCACAACCGAACGCCCACGTCCAACCCGGCCAGGGCCTGCACCAACCGCAAAGTGAGCGCGAGTCCCGCCGCGACCACCGGCTCCTCGACGAGGGGCTCCTCGTCCAAGCCGAGCAACGACAACACACCGATCTCGGACTCGCCGTCGAGCGCGCCGAGCAGCGCCCGGGCCAGCCCGTCGGCGTCGGTGCCGGCGGCAACCGCCACCGACACCACCCGGGCACCGTGACTCTCCAATCCATGGCGGATCGACGTGGTGACGTCGCTTTCCGCCAGTCCGGCCGGCACCACCACCAGCCAGGTCCCCGCCAGAGACCCGCTGGTCATGTCCGGGACCGGCTTCCAGGAAACCCGGTACCGCCAGCCGTCGACCATGGACCGCTCACGCTGCTGACGCCGGTACGACGACAACGCGGGCAGCAACTCGCTCAGCGAACCCTCCCCGTCAACCTCCAGCGCCTCGGCCAGAACCTCCAAGTCCTCGCGCTCGACCGCTTCCCAGAACCGGGCGTCGACCAAGTCCACACTGTCGGCGGCTGAGCCGCCCGACGCACCGCCGCTGTCCTCCAGCCAGTAGCGCTGCCGCTGGAACGCGTACGTCGGCAGCTCGACCTTCCGCGCACCGCGTCCGGCGAAGAACTGTTCCCAGTCGACGGTGACGCCGTGGACGTGGAGTTCGGCCAGAGCCGTCGTCAACGCCCGGGCCTCCGGGCGGTCCTTGCGCAGCACCGGCACCACGACCGAGGCCGCCGTCAGGCACTCCCGCGTCATCGCCGAGAGCACACCGACGGGGCCCACCTCGATGTACGCGGTGACGCCCTGCGCTTCGAGGGTCCGCACCCCGTCGAGGAAACGGACGGTCTCCCGCACATGCCGCACCCAGTACTCCGGCGAGCACACCTCGTCGACGCCCGCCTGCTCACCCGTGACATTCGAGATGAACGCGATGGACGGGCCGTGGTAGGTGAGCGTCCCCGCGACCGCGCGGAAGTCGTCCAGCATCGCGTCCATGCGCGGTGAGTGGAACGCATGACTGACCCGCAGCCGACGGGTCTTGCGGCCCTGTGCCGCCCACTGCCCGGCGATCTCCACCACCGCCGCCTCGTCACCGGCGATGACCACAGAGGTCGGGCCGTTGACCGCCGCGATGCTCACCTCGGCCCCACGCCCGGCCAGCGACGGCGCGATCTCCTCCTCCGGCGCCTCGACGGCCACCATCGCCCCACCGGCCGGCAGGGCCTGCATCAGCCGGCCACGCGCCGCGATCAGCGTGCACGCGTCCTCCAGCGAGAACACCCCCGCCACATGGGCCGCCGCGATCTCGCCCACCGAGTGGCCGATCACCACATCCGGAGTGACACCCCAGTCCTCCAGCAGCCGGAACAGCGCCACCTCGACGGCGAAGAGGGCGGGCTGAGTGAACGCCGTCTGATCCAGCAACCCGACATCCGCACTGCCCTCGACCGCGAACATCACCTCACGCAGCGGACGCTCCAGCAGCACATCCAGATGCGCACACACCCCGTCCAGGGCGCGGGCGAACACCGGGAACGCCTCGTACAACTCCCGCCCCATACCCAGACGCTGCGCACCCTGACCGGTGAACAGGAACGCGGTCTTTCCGCCCGGGGCCGCCTGTCCCTGGACGATGCCGGGGGCGTCGTCGCCCGCGGCGACGGTCTCCAGGCCGCGCAGCAACGTCTCGCGTTCGGTTCCCAGCAGCACCGCGCGGTGCTCGAACGCCGATCGCGTGGCGACCAGCGATTCGGCGATGTCCAGAACGCCGGGCTCGGCCCCTTCGAGCAGGTGGGCGCGCAGCCGCTCGGCCTGGTCACGGAGGGCTTCCGGGCTCCGGGCGGAGAGCACCCAGGGGGTCACGCCCTGATCGTCGGCGGGAGCCGCCGGGGCGGACTCCGCCTCCTCCTCGTACACCGGTGCCTGTTCGATGATGGTGTGCGCGTTGGTGCCGCTCACGCCGAAGGCGGAGACACCGGCCCGGCGCGGCCGGCCCGTCTCGGGCCACGCGGTGGCCTCCGTCAGCAACCGCACCTCACCCGCCGACCAGTCCACCTCACGCGACGGCTCATCGACGTGCAGTGTCTTCGGCAGCACACCGTGCCGCATCGCCATCACCATCTTGATCACACCCGCCACACCCGCGGCGGCCTGCGTGTGCCCGATGTTCGACTTCAGCGCGCCCAGCCACAACGGCCGGCCCACCGGCCGCTCCTGTCCATAGGTCGCGAGCAGCGCCTGCGCCTCAATCGGGTCACCGAGCATGGTGCCGGTGCCGTGCGCCTCCACCGCGTCCACCTCAGCAGCCGACAGGCGGGCGTTCGCCAGGGCCTGGCGGATGACCCGCTGCTGCGAGGGACCGTTCGGCGCCGTCAGACCGTTCGACGCACCATCCTGGTTCACCGCCGAACCACGCACGACCGCCAGCACCTGATGGCCATTGCGCCGCGCGTCCGACAGCCGCTCCACCAGCAGCATGCCCACACCCTCCGACCACCCCGTGCCATCCGCCGCGTCAGCGAACGGCTTACACCGGCCATCGGGGGCAAGTCCGCGTTGTCGGCTGAACTCGACGAAGGCGGCCGGGCTGGTCATCACGGTGACGCCACCGGCAAGCGCCATGGAGCACTCGCCCTGGCGCAGTGCCTGCGCGGCCTGATGGAGGGCGACCAGCGACGACGAGCACGCGGTGTCCACCGTCAGCGCGGGCCCCTCAAGACCCAAGGTGTAGGAGATACGACCGGACACGACCGATGTC
Organism: Streptomyces sp. DSM 40750; assembly: GCF_024612035.1. Classification (GTDB taxonomy): domain Bacteria; phylum Actinomycetota; class Actinomycetes; order Streptomycetales; family Streptomycetaceae; genus Streptomyces. The sequence continues at coordinate 8,980,124 of NZ_CP102513.1, read as the reverse complement.
GCGTTACCCGTCAGCAGCTGACCTTCCAGCGCCTCGGCCAGCTCGCTGGAACCGGACCCGTAGCCCGAGGCGGCGGCCCCCACGAACACGCCGATCTGGCTGCCGCGCACGGACGCGGGGTCGATACCGGCCCGCTCGAACACCTCCCACGACGTCTCCAGCAGCAGCCGCTGCTGCGGATCCATCGCGAGCGCCTCACGCGGCGAGATCCCGAAGAACCCGGCGTCGAACTCGCCCGCCCCGTCGAGGAACCCACCCTCACGGGCGTAGAACGTGCCCAAGCGCCCGGGGTCCGGGTCGTACATCCCGTCCACGTCCCACCCACGATCGGACGGGAAGTCCACGATGGCGTCCGCACCGGCCGCGACAAGGTTCCACAAGTCCTCCGGGCTGTGCACCCCGCCCGGGAAGCGGCAGCTCATCCCGACAATCGCGATCGGATCGTCATCGACCGCAGATGGCGTCGCTACCGGCGCGGCCACCGCGCCCTGCGTGCCCAGCAGCTCGGCACGCAGATGACCCGCCAGCACCATGGCGCTCGGGTAGTCGAAGACCAGCGTCGCCGACAGTGCCAGCCCGGTCTCCGCGTTCAGCCGGTTGCGGAACTCCACCGCCGTCAGCGAGTCGAATCCCAGCTCCTTGAACGCGCGCGCGGGCTCGACCGCCTCCGCACCCGCGAAGCCGAGAACAGCGGCCGCGTGGCCACGCACCAGGTCGAGCAGGGCCCGGTCGGTCTCCGCCTCGGTCAGCCCCGCCAACCGCTCCCGCAGTACGGAGCCGACACCGGCGCCTTCGGTGTTTCCGGCGTCAGCCAGCGCCCGCTGGACCTCGGGCAGGTCGCCGATCAACGGGCTGGGCCGCCCGATCGTGAACGAGGGAGCGAACCGCTCCCAGTCCACATCGGCGACCGTCACCACACCCTCATCACCCGCGACCGCACCCTGCAACGCGGCGACCGCCAGACCCGGCGCCATCGAGGCCAGGCCACGGCGCGCCAACTGATCACCGCCGTCACCGGCCGCCATACCGCCCCCGGCCCAGGGACCCCAGGCCACCGCGGTACCGGCAAGACCCCGCGCCCGACGATCCTCCACCAACGCATCCAGACAGGCGTTGGCCGCACCATAAGCAGCCTGACCACCACTGCCCCACACACCGGAGATCGACGAGAACACCACGAACGCGTCCAGCTCACGGTCACCCAGCAACACATCCAGGTTGACGGCACCCGCCACCTTCCCGGACACCACCGCCGCCGCGTCCGCCAGACCCATCCCCGCCAGCTCGGCCGCCTGCTCCACACCCGCCGCATGGAACACCGCACTGAGCGGAAACTCCTCCGGCACCGCGTCCAACACCCCAGCCAGCTGCTCTCGGTCGGCCACATCACACCCCGCCACGGTCACCCGCGCGCCCAGGGCCTCGAGTTCCCCGCACAGCTCGGACGCGCCCGGAGCCTCGACGCCCCGACGGCTGGTCAGCACCAGGTGCTCGGCGCCGTTGCGCACCAGCCAGCGGGCCACCTGGCCGCCGAGCGCACCCGTGCCACCGGTCACCAACACCGTGCCACGCGCCCGCCACGTCGTTCCGTCGGTCGCCGGCGCGGCCGAACGGGTCAGGCGGCGTGCGAACACACCCGAACCACGCACCGCCACCTGGTCTTCGCTGGTCTCGGTGGCCTCGGCGGCCTCGGCGGCCTCGGCGGCCAGCACACCGGCCAGCCGGGCGATCGCACGCTCGTCCAGAGACTCGGGCAGGTCGACCAGACCGCCCCACAGCTGCGGCAGCTCCAGCGCGGCCACCCGGCCCAGCGCCCACACCATCGCCTGCGTCGGGCTGGTGAGCCGGTCCGAACGCCCCACCGACACGGCGCCGCGCGTACCGCACCACAGCGAAGCCTCGATGCCCGCGTTCGCCAACGCCTGCACCAGCGTCAGCGTGGAAGCGAAGCCGCCGGACAGCGCGGGGAACCTCGGGCAGGGCTCCTCGTCCAGGGCGAGCAGAGACAACACACCACTGAGCGCGGGCGCATCGGCGACCACCTCACGCAGCCGCTCCCCCAGCACCTCGGCGTCCAGGTCCCGCTCATCCACCACCAGCGACACCACACCCGCGCCGTGCCGTTCGAGTCCGGAGGCGACCTCCGCCACCAGCTCGTCCTCGGCACGGGCCGCCGGAACCACCACCAGCCACGTCCCCGACAACGACCCACCGGCCACATCCACGACCGGCTTCCACACCACCCGATAACGCCAACCGTCGATCGTGGACTGGTCACGCCTGGTGCGGTGATACGCGGACAGCACGGGCAGGACCGCGCTCAGCGGCGTTTCGCCGTCGACGTCGAGCGCCTCGGCGAGCGCTTCGAGATCCTCGCGCTCGACCGCTTCCCAGAACCGCGCATCCACCGAATCCACAGCGCCCGGCGCGTCCCAGCCACGCAGGGAGAGGGACACCTCGGGCCAGTACCGCTCACGCTGGAACGCGTACGCGGGCAGCTCCACCATCCGCGCACCGCGCCCGGCGAATACGGACTCCCACTCCACCGAGGCTCCATGGACGTGGAGTTCGGCCAGCGCCATCGTCAACGCCCGGGCCTCGGGCCGGTCCTTGCGCAGCACCGGCACCACGGCCGAGGCCGCGGCCTGGTCCTCCGTCAGGCAGTCCCGCGCCATCGCCGAGAGCACACCGTCGGGACCCACCTCCAGGAGGGTGGTCACGCCCTGTCCCTGGAGTGCCCGCACTCCGTCCAGGAAACGCACGGCCTGGCGCACATGCCGCACCCAGTACTCCGGCGAACACACCTCGGCGTCCGAGGCCAACCCGCCGGTCACGTTGGAGACCAGATCGATGGACGGCGCCTGGAAGGACAGGCCGGAGATCATGCTGCGGAAGTCGTCCAGCATGGCGTCCATACGGGGCGAGTGGAACCCGTGGCTGACCCGCAGCTGACGGACCTTACGACCCTGCCGCTCCCACTCCCCGGCGATCTCCAACGCCGCTTCCTCGTCACCGGCGACGACCACAGCCATCGGGCCGTTGACCGCCGCGATGCTCACCTCGGCCCCACGCCCGGCCAGCGACGGCGCGATCTCCTCCTCCGACGCCTCGACGGCCACCATCGCCCCACCCTCGGGCAGCGCCTGCATCAGACGGCCACGCGCCGCGATCAGCGTGCACGCGTCCTCCAGCGAGAACACCCCCGCCACATGGGCCGCCGCGACCTCACCCACCGAATGGCCGATCACCACATCCGGGGTCACGCCCCAGTCCTCCAGCAGCCGGAACAACGCCACCTCGACCGCGAAGAGGGCGGGCTGGGTGAACGCCGTCTGATCCAGCAACCCGGCATCCGCACTGCCCTCCGCCGCGAACATCACCTCACGCAGCGGACGCTCCAGCAGCACATCCAGATGCGCACACACCCCGTCCAACGCCTGGGCGAACACCGGGAACGCCTCGTACAACTCCCGCCCCATACCCAGACGCTGCGCACCCTGCCCCGAGAACAAGAACGCCGTCTTGCCACCCAGTACGGCATGCCCTTGGACGACGCCGGGAGCGATCCCGTGCCCGGCCACGGCATCGAGACCTCGCAGAAGGGTTTCCCGGTCCTCGCCCACCAGCACCGCCCGGTGCTCGAACACCGTCCTGGCCGCCAGCGAGTACCCCACGTCCAGCGCACCGAGGTCGGCCCGGGCGGCCACATGCGCATGCAGCCGCTCGGCCTGCGCCCGCAACGCCTCCCGGCTCTTCCCGGAAACCAGCCACGGCACCACAGCCGCCGACACCGGCGTCTCGGGCCCGGACGGCTCCCGGGCCACGGCCTCTTCCAGGTCAGGAGCCTGCTCGATGATGGTGTGCACGTTGGTCCCGCTCATACCGAACGCCGACACACCCGCCCGGCGCGGATGCCCGGTCTCGGGCCACGGCCTGGCCTCGGCCAGCAGCTCGACGTCGCCCTCCGTCCAGTCCACGTGTGGCGAAGGCTCGTCGAGGTGCAGGGTCTTCGGCAGCACACCGTGCCGCATCGCCATCACCATCTTGATCACACCGGCGACACCCGCGGCGGCCTGGGTATGGCCGATGTTCGACTTGACGGCGCCCAGCAGCAGCGGCCGGCCCTCGGGGCGGTCCTGGCCGTAGGTGGCCAGCAGCGCCTGCGCCTCAATCGGGTCACCGAGCATGGTGCCGGTGCCGTGCGCCTCCACCGCGTCCACCTCAGCAGCCGACAAGCGGGCGTTCGCCAGAGCCTGCCGGATCACCCGCTGCTGCGACGGGCCGTTCGGCGCCGTCAGACCGTTGGACGCACCGTCCTGATTCACCGCCGAGCCGCGCACGATCGCCAGCACCTGATGGCCGTTCCTGCGCGCGTCCGACAGCCGCTCCACCAGCAGCATGCCCACACCCTCGGACCACCCCGTGCCATCCGCACCCTCCGCGAACGGCTTGCACCGGCCATCGGGCGCCAGCCCCCGCTGACGACTGAACTCCACGAACGCGCCCGGCGTCGACATCACCGACACACCACCGGCCAACGCCAGGTCACACTCACCCTGACGCAGCGCCTGTACCGCGAGGTGCAGAGCCACCAGCGACGACGAACACGCCGTGTCCACCGTCATCGCCGGCCCCTCGAGACCGAACGTGTACGAGATACGGCCCGACACCACACTGGCCGCGCTGCCCGTACCCAGGTGGCCCTCGAGGTCACCCTGCGCGTCCAGCCATAGTCCGGCGTAGTCCTGGCCGTTCGTTCCGACGAACACACCCGCCCGCGTGCCCCGCAGCGACTCGGGGGCGATACCGGCGTGCTCGAACGCCTCCCACGAGGTCTCCAGCAGCAGCCGCTGCTGCGGATCCATCGCCAGCGCCTCACGCGGCGAGATCCCGAAGAACTTCGCGTCGAATTCCGGGGCACCGTAGAGGAAACCCCCCTCACGGGCGTAGAACGTGCCCGGCTGCTCGGGGTCCGGGTCGTACATACCCTCGACGTCCCAGCCACGGTCGCCGGGGAACCCGGAGATGGCGTCCCCGCCCTCGGCCAGCAGCCGCCACAGCTCCTGCGGGGTCTCGACGCCACCGGGGAAGCGGCAACTCATCGCCACGATCGCGATCGGGTCATGGGCCACGGCAACGGCTTGCGGCTCGGCCGCGGCCACGGCCGGCTGGGCGGAGCCGAACGCCTCGGCGTCCAGGTAGTCGGCCAGTTCGGCGGCGCTCGGATAGTCGAAGACCAGCGTGGCCGGCAGGCGCAGACCGGTCGCGATGTCCAGCCGGTTGCGCAGCTCGACCGCCGTGAGGGAGTCGAACCCGAGGTCGCGGAAGGCCCGGCCGGGCTCGATCGACCGGGCCGAAGCGTGGCCGAGCACGGCGGCCGCGTGGCCCTGTACCAGTTCCAGGACGGCCTGGTTCCGCTCGGCCTCCGACAGCCCGATGAGCTTCTGGGCGAAGGTGACAGCTTCCGCCTCGGCCTCGCCGCCGACCCCGGTCAGGTACATGCGCGCTTCGGGGAGGTCACTGAGGAAGGCGCTGGGGCCCGCGCTCAGCATCGAAGCCATGCCGGCCCAGTCGATGTCGGCCACGACCAGCGCGGCCTCGTCATGGCCGACAGCCCAACCGAGCGCCGCCACGGCCAGCGACGGGGCCATGGGGGGCAGCGGCCCTCCGCGCATCCGCTCCCCGGCGCGGCCGCTCGCGGCCATGCCGCCGTCGGCCCACGGGCCCCAGGCGACCGCGGTGGCGGCCAGGCCCTGCGCCCGGCGCAGCTGCGCCAGCGCGTCCAGGTGGGCGTTGGCCGCCGCGTAGGCCCCCTGTCCGGGGCCGCCCATGACGCCGGCGAACGAGGAGAACAGCACGAACGCGTCGAGGTCCAGATGTGCCGTCAGCTCGTGCAGCTGCCTGGCGCCCGACACCTTCGCGCCGAGCACGCCGGCCAGCCGGTCGACGGACAGGCCGTCCAGCACACCGTCGTCCAGCACACCGGCCGCGTGCACCACCCCGCGCAGGGGGAACTCCTCGGGGATCCCCGCCAACACTTCGGTGAGCGCCTCGCGGTCGGCCACGTCACAAGCGGCCACGGAGACCAGCGCACCCATGGCCTCGAGTTCCGCCTTCAGCTGGGGCGCACCGTCGGCCGCCGGGCCGCGACGGCTTGTCAGCACCACGTGTCCGGCGCCCTCGCGCACCGCCCAGCGCGCCACGTGCGCGCCCAACGCTCCCGTACCACCGGTCACCAGAACCGAGCCGGTCGGCCGCCAGGCTCCGCCACCCGACGACGCGACACGCGCCAACCGCCGGACGAACACACCGGAACCCCGCACCGCCACCTGCTCCTCGGCGCCCTCGGCGGACAGCACACCGGCCAGCCGCCCCACGGCACGCTCGTCCAGCGTCCCGGGCAGATCAACCAGGCCACCCCAGATCCGAGGGTGCTCCAGGGCCGCCACCCGGCCAAGACCCCACACCCCCGCCTGCACCGGGCTGGTGAGCCGGTCCGAACGCCCCACCGACACCGCACCCCGCGAGGCGCACCACAACCGAACGCCCACGTCCAACCCGGCCAGGACCTGCACCAACCGCAAAGTGAGCGCGAGTCCCGCCGCGACCACCGGCTCCTCGACGAGGGGCTCCTCGTCCAAGCCGAGCAACGACAACACACCGATCTCGGACTCGCCGTCGAGCGCGCCGAGCAGCGCCCGGGCCAGCCCGTCGGCGTCGGTGCCGGCGGCAACCGCCACCGACACCACCCGGGCACCGTGCCTCTCCAATCCATGGCGGATCGACGTGGTGACGTCGCTTTCCGCCAGTCCGGCCGGCACCACCACCAGCCAGGTCCCCGCCAGAGACCCGCTGGTCATGTCCGGGACCGGCTTCCAGGAAACCCGGTACCGCCAGCCGTCGACCATGGACCGCTCACGCTGCTGACGCCGGTACGACGACAACGCGGGCAGCAACTCGCTCAGCGAACCCTCCCCGTCAACCTCCAGCGCCTCGGCCAGAACCTCCAAGTCCTCGCGCTCGACCGCTTCCCAGAACCGGGCGTCGACCAAGTCCACACTGTCGGCGGCGGAGCCGCCCGACGCACCGCCGCTGTCCTCCAGCCAGTAGCGCTGCCGCTGGAACGCGTACGTCGGCAGCTCGACCTTCCGCGCACCGCGTCCGGCGAAGAACTGTTCCCAGTCGACGGTGACGCCGTGGACGTGGAGTTCGGCCAGAGCCGTCGTCAACGCCCGGGCCTCCGGGCGGTCCTTGCGCAGCACCGGCACCACGACCGAGGCCGCCGTCAGGCACTCCCGCGTCATCGCCGAGAGCACACCGACGGGGCCCACCTCCACGAAGGTCGTCACGCCCTGCGCCTCTAGCGCCCGCACGCCGTCCGCGAACCGCACGGCCTCGCGGACGTGGCGCACCCAGTACTCCGGCGAGCACACCTCGTCGACGCCCGCCGACGTGCCCGTGAGGTTGGAGACCAAGGAGATCGACGGCGCCTGGAAGGACAAGCCCGCGACCACGTCACGGAAGTCGTCCAGCATCGCGTCCATACGCGGTGAGTGGAACGCATGACTGACCCTCAGCCGACGGGTCTTGCGGCCCTGTGCCGCCCACTGCCCGGCGATCTCCACCACCGCCGCCTCGTCACCGGCGATGACCACAGAGGTCGGGCCGTTGACGGCGGCGATGCTCACCTCGGCCCCACGCCCGGCCAGCGACGGCGCGATCTCCTCCTCCGGCGCCTCGACGGCCACCATCGCCCCACCCTCGGGCAGCGCCTGCATCAGCCGGCCACGCGCCGCGATCAGCGTGCACGCGTCCTCCAGCGAGAACACCCCCGCCACATACGCCGCCGCGATCTCGCCCACCGAGTGGCCGATCACCACATCCGGAGTGACACCCCAGTCCTCCAGCAGCCGGAACAGCGCCACCTCGATGGCGAACAGCGCGGGCTGGGTGAACGCCGTCTGATCCAGCAACCCGGCGTCCGCACTGCCCTCGGCCGCGAACATCACCTCACGCAGCGGACGCTCCAGCAGCACATCCAGATGCGCACACACCCCGTCCAACGCCTGGGCGAACACCGGGAACGCCTCGTACAACTCCCGCCCCATACCCAGACGCTGCGCACCCTGCCCCGAGAACAAGAACGCGGTCGAACCCGACGTACGCGCGTCAGACCGAACCACTCCGGGGGCGGTCTCACCGGCAGCGACAGCTTCGAGTCCCCGCAGCAGTTCGGCGCGATCCGTGCCCGTGACCACCGCACGGTGTTCGAGGGCCGAACGCGTCGCCACCAGCGAGTAGCCCACATCCAGCGCGCCCAGTTCGGTGCGCTCCGTCAGCCGCGACCTCAGCCGTTCGGCCTGGGCGCGCAGGGCTTCCGGGCTCCGGCCGGAGAGCGCCCAGGCAAGGACGCCGAGGTCCTCGGCGGGAGCCTCGTTCCGCACCGCCTCCTCGTACACCGGGGCCTGCTCGATGATGGTGTGCGCGTTGGTGCCGCTCACACCGAAGGCGGAGACACCCGCCCGGCGCGGCCGGCCCGTCTCCGGCCACGCGGTGGCCTCCGTCAGCAACCGCACCTCACCCGCCGACCAGTCCACCTCACGCGACGGCTCATCCACATGCAGCATCTTCGGCAGCACACCGTGCCGCATCGCCATCACCATCTTGATCACACCCGCCACACCCGCGGCGGCCTGCGTGTGCCCGATGTTCGACTTCAGCGCGCCCAGCCACAACGGCCGGCCCACCGGCCGCTCCTGTCCATAGGTCGCGAGCAGCGCCTGCGCCTCAATCGGGTCACCGAGCATGGTGCCGGTGCCGTGCGCCTCCACCGCGTCCACCTCAGCAGCCGACAGGCGGGCGTTCGCCAGGGCCTGGCGGATGACCCGCTGCTGCGAGGGACCGTTCGGCGCCGTCAGACCGTTCGACGCACCATCCTGATTCACCGCCGAACCACGCACGACCGCCAGCACCTGATGGCCATTCCTGCGCGCGTCCGACAGCCGCTCCACCAGCAGCATGCCCACACCCTCCGACCACCCCGTGCCATCCGCCGCGTCAGCGAACGGCTTACACCGGCCATCGGGCGCCAGACCGCGCTGACGGCTGAACTCGACGAAGGCGGCCGGGCTGGTCATCACGGTGACGCCACCGGCAAGCGCCATGGAGCACTCGCCCTGGCGCAGTGCCTGCGCGGCCTGATGCAGCGCCACCAGCGACGACGAGCACGCCGAGTCCACCGTCAGCGCGGGCCCCTCGAGACCGAACGTGTACGAGATACGGCCCGACATGACGGAGGTGGCACTGCCGGTCAGCAGCTGACCTTCGAGCCCCTCGGGGATCTCGTGCAGCCCCATTCCGTAGCCGGAGGTCGCGGCTCCCACGTAGACCCCGATCTGGCTGCCCCGCACCGACGCGGGAGCGATGCCCGCCCGCTCGAACACCTCCCACGACGTCTCCAGCAGCAGCCGCTGCTGCGGATCCATGGCCAGCGCCTCACGCGGCGAGATCCCGAAGAACCCGGCGTCGAACTCGCCCGCCCCGTCGAGGAACCCACCCTCACGGGCGTAGAACGTGCCGGAGCGGTCCGGGTCGGGGTCGTACATCCCGTCCACGTCCCATCCACGGTCGGAGGGGAAGTCCACGATGGCGTCCGCACCGGCCGCGACAAGGTTCCACAAGTCCTCCGGGCTGTGCACCCCGCCCGGGAAGCGGCAGCTCATCCCGACAATCGCGATCGGATCGTCATCGACCCGAGCCACCACCGCCGACGGCGCCGCCACCGCACCCCGCGTCCCCAGCACCTCAGCACGCAGATGCGCCGCCAGCACCATGGCGCTCGGGTAGTCGAAGACCAACGTCGCCGGCAACACCAGCCCGGTCTCCGCGTTCAGCCGGTTACGGAACTCCACCGCCGTCAGCGAGTCGAATCCCAGCTCCTTGAACGCGCGCGCGGCCTCAACCGCCTCCCCACCCGCGAAGCCGAGAACAGCGGCCGCGTGGCCACGCACCAGGTCGAGCAGGGCCCGGTCGGTCTCCGCCTCGGTCAGCCCCGCCAACCGCTCCCGCAGTACGGAGCCGACACCGGCGCCTTCGGTGTTTCCGGCGTCAGCCAGCGCCCGCTGGACCTCGGGCAGGTCGCCGATCAACGGGCTGGGCCGCCCGATCGTGAACGAGGGAGCGAACCGCTCCCAGTCCACATCAGCGACCGTCACCACACCCTCATCACCCGCGACCGCACCCTGCAACGCCGCGACCGCCAGACCCGGCGCCATCGAAGACAACCCACGACGCGCCAGCTGCTCGCCGCCGTCACCGGCCGCCATACCGCCCCCGGCCCAGGGACCCCAGGCCACCGCGGTACCGGCAAGACCCCGCGCCCGACGATCCTCCACCAACGCATCCAGACAGGCGTTGGCCGCACCATAAGCAGCCTGACCACCACTGCCCCACACACCGGAGATCGACGAGAACACCACGAACGCGTCCAGCTCACGGTCACCCAGCAACACATCCAGGTTGACGGCACCCGCCACCTTCCCGGACACCACCGCCGCCGCGTCCGCCAGACCCATCCCCGCCAGCTCGGCCGCCTGCTCCACACCCGCCGCATGGAACACCGCACTGAGCGGAAACTCCTCCGGAACATCAGCAAGGACAGCGGCCAACGCGTCACGGTCCGTCACATCACACGCCACCACGGTCACCCGCGCGCCCAGCACCTCGAGCTCATCGCGCAGCTCGGCAGCGCCCGGCGCGTCAAGGCCGCGACGGCTGGCCAGCACCAGATGCCCGACACCGCTGCGCGCCAGCCAACCGGCCACCCGGCCACCCAGCGCACCCGTACCACCGGTCACCAACACCGTGCCACGCGCCCGCCACGACCGCTCCGCCCCCTCACCAACCCCGGCTTCAGCCCGCACCAGACGCCTGGCGAACACTCCCGAGCCACGGACCGCGACCTGGTCTTCGCCATTCCCGGCGGACAGCACACCGGCCAGCCGCGCCGCACCGCGCTCATCCAGCAACTCGGGCAAGTCCACCAGACCGCCCCATATCGCGGGGTGCTCCAGCGCCACGACCCGTCCCAGACCCCACACCTGCGACTGCACCGCGCCGGTCAGCCGATCCCAGCGCCCCACCGACACCGCGCCACGCGTACCGCACCACAACCGGGCCGGAACATCCGCCTCGACCATCGCCTGCGCCAGCACCAGGCTCCGCGCATAACCACCCGACAGCGCCGGATACCCCGGGCAGGGCTCCTCGTCCAGGGCGAGCAGCGACAGGACACCACCCAGCTCAGGCGTCTGCCCGGCCATCTCACGCAGCCGCCCCGCCAGCACGCCTCCGTCCAGGTCCCGCCCGTCCAGCACGAGCGACACCACGCCCGCACCATGCCGCTCAAGCCCGGCGACAACCCCCGAGACCAGCTCGTCCCCAGCACGGGCCGCCGGAACCACCACCAGCCACGTCCCCGACAACGACCCCTCGGCCACGTCCGCGACCGGCTTCCACGACACCCGATAACGCCAGCCATCGATCGTCGACTGCTCGCGGCTGCTGCGCCGGTACGCCGACAGCGCGGGCAGCACCACGCCCAGCGACGCCTCGTCCTCGAAGTCCAGCGTCCTCGCGAGCGATGCGAGGTCCTCCCGCTCCACCGCCTGCCAGAACCGCGCATCCACCTCATGGCGGATGCCGACATCGACACCGACCGCATCGGCGGACTTCTCGGCCCAGTAGCGCCGACGCTGGAAGGCGTAGGTCGGCAGGTCGACCCGGCGGGCCCCGAGACCGTCGAAGGCCGAGGTCCAGTCGACGGCGGACCCGTGAACATGCAGCCGGGCCAGCGCCGTGGTCAGGGCCACGACCTCAGAACGGTCCTTGCGCAGCCCCGGCACGATCACGGGCGCCGAGGCGGGCTCGGACCGGTCCGACAAGCAGTCCTGCGCCATCGCCGAGAGCACACCGTCGGGACCCACCTCCAGGAGGGTGGTCACGCCCTGTCCCTGGAGTGCCCGCACTCCGTCCAGGAAACGCACGGCCTGGCGCACATGCCGCACCCAGTACTCCGGCGAACACACCTCGGCGTCCGAGGCCAACCCGCCGGTCACGTTGGAGACCAGATCGATGGAGGGCGGGGCGAACGAGAGCCCCTCGACGACCTTGCGGAAGTCGTCCAGCATGGCGTCCATACGGGGCGAGTGGAACGCGTGGCTGACCCGCAGGCGGCGGGTCTTACGACCCTGCCGCTCCCACTCCCCGGCGATCTCCAACGCCGCTTCCTCGTCACCGGCGATGACCACGGCCATCGGGCCGTTGACCGCCGCGATACTCACCTCGGCCCCACGCCCGGCCAGCGACGGCGCGATCTCCTCCTCCGACGCCTCGACGGCCACCATCGCCCCACCCTCGGGCAGCGCCTGCATCAGCCGGCCACGCGCCGCGATCAGCGTGCACGCGTCCTCCAGCGAGAACACCCCCGCCACATACGCCGCCGCGACCTCACCCACCGAATGGCCGATCACCACATCCGGAGTGACACCCCAGTCCTCCAGCAGCCGGAACAACGCCACCTCGATGGCGAACAGCGCGGGCTGGGTGAACGCCGTCTGATCCAGCAACCCGGCATCCGCACTGCCCTCCGCCGCGAACATCACCTCACGCAGCGGACGCTCCAGCAGCACATCCAGATGCGCACACACCCCGTCCAACGCCTGGGCGAACACCGGGAACGCCTCGTACAACTCCCGCCCCATACCCAGACGCTGCGCACCCTGCCCCGAGAACAAGAACGCGAGGGTGTCCTCGACCCGTGTCGTGCCCTGAATGACCTGAGCCGTGTTCTCGCCGGTGGCCAGAGCCTTCAGGCCGCGCAGGAACTCGTCCCGGTCCCCGGCGACCAGGGCCGCGCGGTGCTCGAAAGCCGATCGGGTCGTGGCCAGGGAGAAGCCGACATCCGTCAGCGCCGACTCCGAGTGGGCGCTCAGATGGGCGTGGAGCCGACCGGCCTGGGCGGCGAGCGCCGCCGCGCTCTTGCCGGACAGCAGCCACGGCAGGACGACGGACCGCTCGGCCCGGTCCGCCTCGGGGGCCACCGTCCCGGGTCGTCCATCACGGTCGGCTTCCGGAGCCTGCTCGATGATGGTGTGCGCGTTGGTCCCACTCACCCCGAACGAGGAGACACCCGCCCGGCGTGGTCGGTCCGTCTCCGGCCACGCGGTGGTCTCGGTCAGCAACCGCACCTCACCCGCGGACCAGTCCACCTGCCGCGACGGCTCATCCACATGCAGCGTCTTCGGCAGCACACCGTGCCGCATCGCCATCACCATCTTGATGACACCCGCGACACCAGCAGCGGCCTGGGTATGGCCGATGTTCGACTTGATGGCACCCAGCCACAGCGGACTGTCCGCCGACCGCTCCTTGCCATATGTCGCCAGCAGCGCCTGCGCCTCGATCGGGTCACCCAACGTGGTACCCGTACCGTGCGCCTCCACCGCGTCCACCTCTGACGCCGGCAGCCCCGCACTCGCCAGCGCCTGACGGATCACCCGCTGCTGCGACGGCCCGTTCGGCGCCGTCAGACCGTTCGACGCACCATCCTGGTTCACCGCCGAGCCACGCACGACCGCCAGCACCTGATGGCCGTTCCTGCGCGCGTCCGACAGCCGCTCCACGAGGAGCATGCCGACGCCCTCGGACCAGCCGGTGCCATCCGCCGCGTCCGCGAACGGCTTGCACCGCCCGTCAGGGGCGAGCCCCCGTTGCCGGCTGAACTCCACGAAGGCACCCGGCGTCGACATCACCGACACACCACCGGCCAGCGCCAGCGAGCACTCGCCCTGACGCAGCGCCTGCACGGCCAGGTGCAGCGCCACCAGCGACGCCGAACACGCCGTGTCCACTGACACCGCGGGCCCCTCAAGACCCAAGGTGTAGGAAATACGCCCCGACACCACGCTGACCGCGCTACCCGTCAGATAGCCCTCAAGCCCGCCTTCGACCTCGAGAAGATGAGTCGAGTAGTCCTGACCGTTCGTGCCGACGAAAACCCCGACCGGCTTGCCACGCAGAGACAGTGGGTCGATGCCGGTTCGCTCGAACGCCTCCCATGACGCTTCGAGCACCAACCGCTGCTGCGGATCGGTCGCCACAGCCTCACGGGGAGATATTCCGAAGAACTGCGGGTCGAACTCGTCAGCCTCGTAGCAGAAACCGCCCTCTCGGGCGTAACTCGTCCCCGGATTGTCCGGGTCCGGGTGGTACAGCCCCTCGACGTCCCAGCCGCGATTCGTCGGAAACCCGGAGATGGCGTCGACGCCATCGACGACGAGTTGCCACAGTTGCTCCGGGGTGTGCACGCCTCCGGGAAAGCGACAGCTCATCCCGACAATGGCAATGGGCTCACGCGACGCCGCGACCAGGCGCTGATTCTGTAGCTTGAGGCGGTCGTTTTCCCGCAAAGAAGCGCGCAGCGCTTCGACAACTCTCTCGGAGGACGTAGCCATCAGTAGCTCCACATTTCCCAAAACATCAGAGGTCCGCGCCGCCCAGTGCCCTCTGGACGAGGCCGTCGACGTCCATCGCGTCGACCGCGCTGTTCATTCCTTCTTGGGGCTCCAACTCAGAACCGCTCTCCGAGATCCGGGCAAGTTCCAGTAGGGCGTCCATCAGCCCAGCTTCACGGAACCGCGCGAGCGGAATGGAGGCCAACGCCTCACGAATCCGGTCCTCCTCCGGGTCCTTCAGCTCAGCCCCATCGGCCTGCGGAAACATGTTCGTCTCCAGATGCTCGGCCAATACGGTGAGGTTCGGGTAGTCGAATGCCAGCGTGGTCGGCAGTTCCAGGCCGGTGATCGCGCTCAATCGGTTCCGGAGCTGAACGGCCGTCAGCGAGTCGAAACCCAGCTCCCTGAACGACTGGTCGCTCTCGACGGCCTCGGGAGTCGCATGCACCAGGACCGCGGCGACATGCTGCCGGACCAGCTTGCGCAGGGAACGCTGACGCTTCGCCGAGGAGAGCCCCTCCAGCTCCGCGCGCAGCTTCGCCGCGGCCGACTCGCCCGGTGCCGGATCCGAGGGCTCCGACGCCGCGTTCGACCGCGGCCTCTTCATCAGCTCGCTCAGCAGCGGAGTCGACCGGGCGCCACCCAGCTCCTCCCCGAAGCGCTCCCATGCGGCATCGATCACGAGGGCGTAGGTCTCGTCCAGGTCAAGAACACGCTGGAGCGCGGAGATCGCCAGTTCCGGGTCCATCGGAGCGACACCGCTCCGCTTCATGTGCTCGTCGAGATTTCCATCGATGACCATGCCGCTTCCGGCCCAGGCGCCCCAGGCGATGGAGACCGCCGGAAGGCCGTCCACGCGCCGCTGCGAAGCCAGCGCGTCCAGGAACGCGTTACCCGCCGCGTAACTCCCCTGTCCTGGGCCGCCTATCGTGCCCGCCGCCGAGGAGAACAGCACGAACGCCGACAGATCCATCCCGGCGGTCAGCTCGTGCAGATTCCGCGCCGCGTCCACCTTCGGACGCAACACCCCGGCCGCCCGCTGAACCGTCAGCGCGTCGATCACACCGTCATCGAGCACACCCGCCGTATGCACCACCGCGCTCAACGGCGACTGTCCGGGAATCCCCTCCAGCACCGCCGCCAGCGCCTCACGGTCCGCCGCGTCACTCGCCGCCACCGTCACCCGGGCGCCCATGGCCTCCAGCTCCGCCTTCAACTCGGCGGCGCCCTCGGCCTCCATACCCCGACGGCTGGTCAGCACCAGATGCTCAGCACCCGTACGCGCCAACCACCGCGCCACATGGCCACCCAGCGCACCAGTACCGCCGGTCACCAGCACCGAACCGGTGGGCCGCCAGCCGTCCCCGGTCGAGCTCTCCGACGCCGAGGCCCGCACCAGCCGCTGGGCGAACACCCCCGAACCACGTATCGCGACCTGGTTCTCGGCCTCCGCACCGGCCAGCACACCGGCCAGACGGTCCACCGCACGGCTGTCCATGGTCTCGGGCAGGTCGACCAGACCGCCCCACCGCTGGGGATACTCCACTTCCACGATCCGCCCCAACCCCCAGACCATCGCCTGGGTCGGGCTCACCAGCCGTTCAGAGCGTCCCACCGACACCGCGCCCCGTGTCCCGCACCACAGCGGGGCCACCACACCGGCGTCGCCCAGCCCCTGGACCAGTTCCACCGTCGCCGCCAGCCCAGCCGGGACCACCTCGAACGATCCGTGCGCCGACTCGTCCAGCCCCAGCAGCGAGAACACACCCAGCACGCCTGCCGGGTCCGCTCCCGCCTCGTCGAGCGCCGCACGCAGCCGCTCCGTCATCGCCTCACGGCCATCGGCCGCGTCGACAACGACACGAGTCACCTGCACGCCACGCCCGGCCACACCCTCCACCACGGAGGCGAGCCACGCGTCGTCACCACAGACCTTGGGGACGACGACCAGCCAGGTACCGGTGAGCGTGGCGTCAGCGGCAGACACCACAGGTGTCCAGGCGGCGCTGTAGCGCCAGCCGTCCACCGTGCTCCGCTCACGCCGCTGACGACGCCACGACGACAGCGCCGGAAGCAACGCGGTCAAGGACGACTGCTGCTCCTCGTCGTCCACCTCCAGCGTCCGGACCAGCGCCTCCAGGTCCTCGCGCTCGACGGCCTCCCAGAACCGCGCGTCTACACTGTCCGCGCCCGGCCCCGCACCGCCGGCGGGCACCTCACCAACCGGCGCGTCCAGCCAGTACCGCTGGCGCTGGAAGGCGTAGGTCGGCAGATCGACCCGACGGGCACCACGGCCCTCGAACACCTTCCGCCAGTCGACATCGGCCCCGCTGACGTGGAGTTCGGCGGCGGAGGTCAGGAACTGCTCCAGGCCGCCCTCGTCACGCCGCAGCGTGCCCACGACCACGGCCTGCGCCTCGGCGGCCTCCACGGTCTGCTGCAACGGCAGCATCAGCACAGGGTGGGGGCTCGCCTCGATGAAGACACCATGTCCGCTGTCGAGCAGTGCGCGGGTGGTGGCCTCCAACTCGACGGTCTGCCGCAGGTTGCGGTACCAGTACTCGGCGTCCAGAGCAGCCGTGTCCACCAGCTCACCGGTCACCGTGGAGTAGAACGGCACCTCCGATGAGCGCGGCTCTATGTCCGCCAGGACCTTCAGCAACTCGTCGTGGATCTCCTCCACGTGGGCGGAGTGCGAGGCGTAGTCCACCGGAACCCGGCGAACCCGCACCTCCTCACCCTCAAGCCGCGCCACCATCTCATCCAGCGCCCCCGGGTCACCGGACACCACGACCGAACCCGGGCCATTGACCGCGGCGACCGAGATGGCGCCACCCCACGCGCCGATACGCTCCTTGACCTCGTCGACCGACAGCCCGACCGACACCATGCCACCACGGCCCACAAGACCCGCCGCGATCGCCTGCGAGCGCAAGGCGACCACCTTCGCGGCATCTTCCAGCGACAGCGCACCCGCCACACACGCCGCGGCAATCTCACCCTGACTGTGCCCCATCACCGCATCCGGCTCCACACCCACCGAACGCCACAACCTCGCCAACGACACCATCACCGCGAACAACACCGGCTGGACCACATCCACCCGGTCGAAGCCCGGAGCACCCTCAACCCCCCGCAGCACATCCGTCAACGACCAGTCCACATACGCCGACAGAGCCGACTCACACTCACCGACCGCCCCCGCGAACACCGGCGAAGACTCCAACAACCCCACCGCCATACCCACCCACTGCGCCCCCTGACCCGGGAACACAAACACCGAACGGCCGACGTCGCCGGTCCTCCCCCGCACCACACCGTTAACCGTGGAGGAGTCCTCGGCGACCGCCTCCAGCCGCTCGAGGAGCTCCTCCCGGCCGGCCCCGGTCACCACGGCCCGGTGCTCGAACGCGAACCTGGTCGTCGCCAGGGAGAGCGCCACATCGGCGACACGCAGCTCCGGACGCTCCGCCAGGAACTCCCGCAGCCGGCCGGCCTGCGCCCGCAACGCGGTGTCGCTCTTGCCCGACACCACCCAGGCCACCGGACCCGCGACGCCGCCGTCGGCAGGCTCCTCGGCAGCCTCGGCCTCGGCCGCCTCAACCTCCGGAGCCTGCTCCAGGATCACATGCGCGTTCGTACCGCTCACGCCGAACGAGGACACACCGGCCCGGCGAGGTGCCCCCGTCTCCGGCCAGGGGGTCGACTCGGTCAGCAGCTCCACCGCTCCCGCCGACCAGTCCACATTCTCCGACGGCTCCTCCACATGCAGGGTCTGCGGCAGCACACCGTGCCGCATCGCCATCACCATCTTGATGACACCAGCCACACCGGCCGCCGCCTGCGCATGGCCGATGTTCGACTTCACCGAGCCCAACCACACTGGCTGGTCCGCGGGCCGGTCCTGGCCGTAGGTGGCCAGCAGTGCCTGCGCCTCGATGGGATCGCCCAGCTTGGTGCCGGTGCCATGGGCCTCGACCGCGTCCACCTCGACCGCCGACAGCCGCGCGTTCTCCAACGCGGCGCCGATCACCCGCTGCTGAGACGGGCCGTTCGGGGCGGTCAGGCCGTTGGACGCACCGTCCTGGTTTGTCGCCGAGCCCCGGATGAGAGCCAGCACCTCGTGCCCGTTGCGTCTGGCGTCCGACAGCCGCTCCACGAGCAGCAGCCCGACGCCCTCGGCGAATCCGAAGCCGTCGGCGCTATTGCTGAACGCCTTGCACTTGCCATCCTCGGACAGCGCGCGCTGACGACTGAAATCCACCAGCGCGACCGGTGTGGACATCACCGTCGCACCACCGGTCAGCGCCATGTCGCACTCGCCCTGGCGCAGCGCCTGGACCGCCAAGTGCAGGGCGACCAGCGACGACGAGCATGCGGTGTCCACTGTCACGGCAGGCCCCTCGAGGCCGAAGGTGTAGGAGATCCGGCCCGAGGCCACGCTGCCCGCGCTGCCCATGCCGAGGTAGCCCTCAAAGCCTTCGGGGGCGTTCCCTTCCAGACGGGTGCCGTAGTCGTTGTACATAACGCCGACGAAGACGCCAGTGCGGCTTCCCTTCGCCGTCTCCGGAGCGATACCGGCCCGCTCGAACGCCTCCCACGACGTCTCCAGCAGCAGTCGCTGCTGCGGATCCATCGCCAGCGCCTCACGCGGCGAGACCTCGAAGAACTCCGGGTCGAATTCGTCGGCCTCGTAGAGGAAGCCACCGTTGCGGACGTAGTATGTGCCCTCACGCGAGGGGTCCGGGTCGTACGTGGACTCGAGGTCCCAGCCACGGTTGGACGGGAGCGGGGACGTGGCATCGGTGCCCGCCGTCACCAGCTGCCACAGCTCCTCGGGGGTCCGCACCCCACCGGGGAAGCGGCAACTCATGGCCACGATCGCGATCGGGTCGTCGGCCGTGCGCGACGGGGCCCCGAAGGACCCGCCCGCCGCCCGTGCCGCGATGGCCGTGTCCTGGGAGCCGAGGATCTCCGAGCGCAGATAGCCCGCCAGTACCGTCGGATTCGGGTAGTCGAATACGAGCGTCGCCGGGAGGCGCAGACCCGTTTCCGCGCTCAGACGGCCCCGCAGGTCCACGGCGGTGAGCGAGTCGAAGCCCAGATCCTTGAAGGGGCGTCCCACCTCCACAGCGTCCGACTTGGCATGTCCCAGAACGGCGGCCACATGGACGCGAATCAGCTCTTCGAGCAGGAACCGCTCCTGATCCGCCTCGGACATGCTGACCAGTCGCCGCCGTAGGCGGGCGGCAACCGCATCCGCGCCCGCGTCTCCGGCGCCCGCGACACGCCGGACGGTCATGCCTGGCACGACGTCGCGGAAGAGGACGGGGAGGCCGGCACCCTGCGCACGCAGCGCCGGGAAGTCCAGCCGGAACAGAACCGGTACCACCGCGTCCGAGACCAGAGCGGCGTCGAACAGCTCAAGCCCCTCGTCAGTGGCCAGTGGCACCACACCAGAGCGGGATATCCGCCGGATGTCGTCCTCACCGAGGTGTCCGGTCATGCCGCTGGCCTCGGCCCACAGACCCCACGCCATCGACACACCCGGCAACCCCTGAGTCCGGCGCCAGGACGCCAGGCCGTCCAGGAACACATTCGCCGCCGCGTAATTGCTCTGCCCCGCGCCGCCCAGCACACCAGTGGCCGAAGAGAACAACACGAAAGCCGACAGGTCCAGCCCCTCGGTCAGCTCATGCAGATTCCACGCCGCGTCCACCTTTGCCCGCAGCACCGGCTCAACCCGGTCACGGGTCAGCGACGTCAGCAGCCCGTCATCGAGGACACCCGCCGCATGCACCACACCACTCAACGCGAAGCCCGCCGGCAACCCCGACAACACCCCAGCCAAAGCCTGGCGATCCGCTGCGTCACACGCCGCGATCACCACCTCGGCGCCAGACGCTTCCAGCTCCGCCCGCAGCTCCGTCGCGCCCTCGGCCTCCGCACCACGGCGAGACAGCAGCACCAGTTTCTTGACGTCATGCCGGGTCACCAGATGCGAGGCCACCAGGCCGCCCAGCACACCCGTGCCACCGGTCACGAGCACCGCGCCAGAACCGAACACCCCCGACTCCGGAGCGTCGCCCGACGGCAGCGACCGGCCCAAGCGCGGCACCCGCACCGCACCCGACCGCACCACCACCTGTTCCTCCCCCAGAGCCAGCACCCCGGGAAGAACGCCCTCGACTCCATCCACATCATCGGTGTCCACCAGCACCAGACGCCCGGGATTCTCCGCCTGCGCGGACCGCACCAGACCCCACACCGCGGCCCCAGCCAAATCCACCACGCCATCGCCCGCATCGACAGCGCGCCGGGTCACCACCACCAGCCGCTCACCCGCGAGATCCTCGTCCGCCACCCACGCCTGCACCCGCTCCAAGACCCCAAGGACCCGCCCATACACCTCACCGACCACATCCGCGCCACCGGAGATCACCCGCATGACCTCAGCCCGCGGCGCCACCTCACCCGCCACGACAACCCCGGGCGCATCCACCCACTCCACCTGGAACAGCGCATCCCACGCCACCCCACCCACAGTGTTCAGTTGATCCGCGTCAACCGGACGCAACACCAGCGACTCGACCGACGCCACCCCACGCCCCGACTCATCCCCCACCAGCACCGACACCGCATCCGACGCAGCGCCCGCCGGAGCCAGCCGCACGCGCAGCGATGTCGCACCCACCGCCTCCAGAGCGAACCCACGCCAGGAGAACGGCAGCAGGCTCCCCGAACCACCCGCGAAGCCCTCGCTCACACCCATCGCGTGCAACGCCGCGTCGAACAACGCCGGATGCAGACCGAACTGGCCCGCCCGCTCCCGCTCTCCCTCCGGGAGCTCGACCTCCGCGAACACCTCGCCATCACGCCGCCACGCACGCTTCAGCCCCTGGAAAACCGGCCCATACTCCAGGCCGTTCTCCGCCGCCCGCGCATACTCACCCGACACATCAACCGGCTCAGCCCCCACCGGCGGCCATACACCGAAGTCGAACCGGGCCTCGGAGCTGGGGGCGTCCGAACCCAGCAGACCATGGGCATGCCGCGTCCAGGCGGCGCCCTCACCCTCCGCTTCCTCCCGCGAGAACACACTCACCTCGCGGAAGCCAGAAGCATCCGCCTCCCACACCTCAACCTGAAGGTGCACCCCGCCCTTCTCGGGCACGATCAGCGGCGCTTCCAGGATCAGTTCCTCAACCCGACCACAGCCGACCTGATCCCCCGCCCGTACCACCAGCTCCACGAACGCCGTCCCGGGCAGCAGCATCACCCCGTGGACGGCGTGATCCGCCAGCCACCCATGGGCGGCCAGCGACAGCCGTCCGCTCAGCAGCACTCCGCCACCACTGGCCAACGACACCACCGCACCCAACAACGGGTGCCCCAGCGAGCCCAACCCCACCGAACCCACATCGGTCACACCCGCGGGGGCATCAAGCCAGAAGCGCTCTCGCTGGAAGGCGTAGGTCGGCAAGTCGACCCGGCGGGTGCCGTGGCCGGCGAACACCTTCCGCCAGTCAACGCTTGCCCCGCTGACATAAAGCTCAGCTGCGGAAGTCAGGAACCGCTCGGGTCCGCCCTCATCCCGCCGCAGCGTACCGACGACCGCCGCCTGGGAGTCAGCGGCCTCCACCGTCTGCCGCACCGGCAGGTCCAACACCGGATGCGGGCTCACCTCGATGAACACGGTGTGGCCCGCATCGAGCAGGAGGCGAGTCGTGGACTCCAGCTCCACCGTCTGCCGCAGGTTGCGGTACCAGTACTCGGCGTCCAGATCGGCCGTGTCCACCAGCTCACCGGTCACCGTGGAGTAGAACGGCACCTCCGATGAGCGCGGCTCTATGTCCGCCAGGACCTTCAGCAGTTCCTCGCGGATCTCCTCCACATGGGCGGAGTGCGAGGCGTAGTCCACCGGAACCCGGCGAACCCGCACCTCCTCACCCTCAAGCCGCGCCACCATCTCATCCAGCGCCCCCGGGTCACCGGACACCACGACCGAACCCGGGCCATTGACCGCGGCGACCGAGATGGCGCCACCCCACGCGCCGATACGCTCCTTGACCTCGTCGACCGACAGCCCGACCGACACCATGCCACCACGGCCCACAAGACCCGCCGCGATCGCCTGCGAGCGCAAGGCGACCACCTTCGCAGCGTCCTCCAGCGACAGCGCACCCGCCACACACGCCGCGGCAATCTCACCCTGACTGTGCCCCATCACCGCATCCGGCTCCACACCCACCGAACGCCACAACCTCGCCAACGACACCATCACCGCGAACAACACCGGCTGGACCACATCCACCCGGTCAAGACCGGGAGCACCCTCAACCCCCCGCAGCACATCCGTCAACGACCAGTCCACATACGCCGACAGAGCCGACTCACACTCACCGACCGCCCCCGCGAACACCGGCGAAGACTCCAACAACCCCACCGCCATCCCCACCCACTGCGCCCCCTGACCCGGGAACACAAACACCGAACGGCCCGGTGCTTCGACGGCGCTCGCTCGGACCACGCCCGGTGCCTTAGCACCCTCGGCCACCGCCTCCAGGCGCTCGAGGAGCTCCTCCCGGCCGGTCCCGGTCACCACGGCCCGGTGCTCGAACGCGAACCTGGTCGTCGCCAGGGAGAGCGCCACATCGGCGACACGCAGCTCCGGACGCTCCGCCAGGAACTCCCGCAGCCGGCCGGCCTGCGCCCGCAACGCGGTGTCGCTCTTGCCCGACACCACCCAGGCCACCGGACCCGCGACGCCGCCGTCGGCAGGCTCCTCGGCAGCCTCGGCCTCGGCCGCCTCAACCTCCGGAGCCTGCTCCAGGATCACATGCGCGTTCGTACCGCTCACGCCGAACGAGGACACACCGGCCCGGCGCGGCTCGCCTGTTTCCGGCCACGGCCTGGACTCGGTCAGCAGCTCGATCTCACCCTCGGACCAGTCCACGTGGCTCGACGGGGCGTCGACATGCAGTGTCTTGGGCAGCACGCCGTGCCGCATCGCCATCACCATCTTGATGACGCCGGCCATACCGGCAGCGGCCTGCGTGTGGCCGAGGTTCGACTTCAGCGAGCCCAGCCACAGCGGCCGCCCCTCCGGCCGGTCCTGCCCGTACGTCGCCAGCAGAGCCTGCGCCTCGATCGGGTCACCCAGCGTCGTACCCGTACCGTGCGCCTCGACAGCGTCGATCTGGCTGGGGGCCAGCTCGCAGTTCTCCAGGGCCTGCCGGATCACCCTGCGCTGAGAGGGGCCGTTAGGGGCCGTCAGGCCGTTGCTCGCGCCGTCCTGGTTCACGGCGGAGCCGCGCACCACCGCCAGGATCTGGTGCCCGTTGCGCCGCGCGTCGGACAGCCGCTCCACCAGCAGCACACCGATGCCCTCGGACCATGTGGTGCCGTCGGCACCGTCGGCGAACGCCTTGCACCGGCCGTCGGCGGCCAGTCCGCGCTGGCGGCTGAAGGTGACGAAGCCCTTGGGGCTCACCATGACCGTCGCACCGCCGACCAGCGCCATGGAGCACTCGCCCTGACGCAGCGCCTGCGCGGCCAGGTGCAGGGCGACCAGCGCCGATGAGCAGGCGGTGTCCACGGTCAGCGCGGGGCCTTCGAAACCGAAGGTGTAGGAGACACGGCCCGAGGCGATGCTGGTGGTGGCGCCGTTGTGGAGGTACGGCTCGATCTCGTCCGGGATCTGCGCGGCCTCGGACGCGTAGGTGGTGTGCATGGCGCCGGTGAAGACGCCTGTCTGGCTGCCACGCAGCGACGCGGGGTCGATGCCCGCCCGCTCCATGACCTCCCACGACGTCTCCAGCAGCAGCCGCTGCTGCGGGTCCATGGCCAGGGCCTCGCGGGGCGGGATGCCGAAGAACGCGGAGTCGAATTGATCCGCGTCGTGGAGGAAGCCGCCTTCGCGAACGTAACTGGTACCCGGATGCTCCGGATCCGGATTGTAGATCCCCTCCACGTCCCAGCCGCGGTTTGTCGGGAAGGGTGAGATGGCGTCCGATTCATCGGCGACCAGGTGCCACAGTGCCTCGGGGGAATTCACTCCACCCGGAAATCGGCAGGCCATACCGATGATGGCAATGGGTTCGGTGGCCGAACCGATCAGCTGGCGGTTCTGACGCCGGAGCCGCTCGATTTCCTTGAACGACTTGCGCAGCGCTTCAACGGCTTTGTTCTGGTTGGATGCAGCAGGCATCAGAAACTCCACACTTAATGCGTCGTTCGCTGGAAGAGCTCAACGGCCCTGAGAGTCATGAAAACACGCATTGCCAGACGAACACCGGCCACACTAGCTCTGGTTCCGTAAGGGAAGCCCTAGAAACCCACTCAGGCGTGGTTGACACCCCGGACGTGTTTCCCGGGTATTTGGTTTCAGCGGCGCTTCACCAGCCGGGTGATCCTTGCCACGGTCACATTCTTCGCCGGCATTCGTGCCCCCGAAATCTCAGGCGCTGTTTTCACGCGCCATGGTCTTCTTCGAGGCGGATCGCACCGGTCGCACAACGGGATACGACCTCGCGCAGAACGTCCAACCGTCCAGTGTCGGGCTGCGCGTCGAGCAGAACGACGGAGCCGTCCTCGTCGCTCTGGTCGAACAGGTCAGGCGCGATCAGCGCGCACTGGCCCGCCGAACAGCACACCTCACGGTCGGCGGTGATCCTCATCGGGCCTCAGTCCTACCTTGTTGTCCGGGATGGGCCGACATGCCTACGTCTTGTGGGCCCTCTTGCATGACGGTGACGGACGGTGGGAGAACTTCCCACCGCCCGTCGCATTCACCGCTTGTACATCTCGATCAGTCGTCCCAGGTGACGCGAAGCGACCTGGGGCCGTAGTGCACGAAGTCGTCCCGCATCGGGACCTCATCGGCCGGTACGGCCAGTCGCAGCGTGGGGAACCTGTCGAACAGGGCCTCGTAGCCGACGCGCAGGATCGTGCGGGCGAGATGCTGGCCGAGACACTGGTGGACGCCGTGGCCGAGCCCCAGGTGCCCGTGATCCGTACGGCCGATGTCCAGCTGATCGGGGTTCTCGTAGCGCTCGGGGTCGCGGTTGACGGCGGGGAGGGCGACAGTGACCACCTCGCCCTTCTTGATGCTCTGACCGGCGAACTCGACATCTTCGAGCGCCCACCGGCTGGCCCCGAGGTGGGAGATGGTGAGGAAGCGGAGGAGCTCCTCGACGGCGGCCCCCATGAGCTCCGGGTCCTCCTGGAGCTTGGCCAGTTGATCGGGGTGCTCGAGCAGGGTGTAGACGCCCATGGCGAGCATGTTGCCTGTGGTGTCGAAGGCACCGATGATCAACGTGGCGGTCATGCCCTTGAGTTCTTGCTCGGTGAGCTGCCCGCCGCGGATGAGGTCCCCGAGGATGTCGTCCCGGGGGTCGTCCATCCGGATGGGGATGAAGCGGGCCAGGAACCCAGTCATCCCGGACACGGCGGCAAGCGCCTCGGGAACAGTGGAGGAGAGCCGGCCGAGTGTCTCCACATGACGCTGGAGGCTCTTCCGCTCCGATTCAGGGACGCCGATCATCTCGCACATCACCCGGGAGGGAACGGATTCGGTGAAGACCTCCACCAGGTCGGCGCCCGGCCCGGCCTTTTCCAGATCGTCGAGTTGCTCGTGCACGATTCGCTCGATCATGGGGGCGAGTTGACGCGTGCGCCGGACCGTGAAAAAGCCGGTGACCAGCTTGCGATACTTGCTGTGGACCGGGTCGTCCGTCTTCGCAAAAGCGCCCGGATCGGCCGGCTCGTCGTACGCCAGCTCCGTGGGGACGGGGGCGATCAGCCCTTCCTGGCGCGCGCTGAAGCTTTTATGGGTGAGCAGTTCCTTCGCTTCGGCATGCCGGGTGATGAGCCACCCGGGCGTGCCGCCCGGATAACTCATGCGCGTTATCCGCTCCTGCTCGCGCAGGGGGGTGTAGCCGTCCGGAGGATCGAAGGGGCAGCTCCGCTTGGTAGGCAGCGACACAGGGGGGTGCAGAGCGTCGACCAAGACTCCTCCATCGATTCACAATCCATGCTTCGAGGTCGTCGGCGGCTACACCGACTGACTCGGTCTCGATGCTAGCTTCGCCGTCGACCCGATAGCGCACGAAATGGCCCCTGCGGGCGCGTTCTGTGAAATTCCTTAGACAAAAGGCAGGAGCTGTTGACCCCTGCGCGCGGGTGCACTCACCGCGCCGACCGCGACGTCTGAACGCGTGGCGGCTCCACCTCTCCCCGACCCCGGGTACGCCGTCTCCAACCACATCCGTTGTCACCGGGTCTGACCGGACGCCGGCTCCGGCTGCCG
The DNA here is from genome assembly GCF_024612035.1 of Streptomyces sp. DSM 40750. Classification (GTDB taxonomy): domain Bacteria; phylum Actinomycetota; class Actinomycetes; order Streptomycetales; family Streptomycetaceae; genus Streptomyces. Next base: position 8,953,301 of record NZ_CP102513.1, on the reverse strand, counting down.
CGCTCCGTGAAGACGCCGGGAGAACACGGGGGTGACGGGCTCGTCACGCCCGTGCTGCCACCCTTCGTCGGGGAGTGTCAGCGGGACGCCACGTTCTTGTTGGCACCGACATGCGTGGGAGGGGTTCCGTCCGATGCCACCAACGAAGGCTCTCGTGCTGGGCGGACCCGAAGTTCGCGACGCTCAAGAAGGACGTACGACTGGTATGCCCCGGTTCTAAATGGCGTTCCGTAAGCGGATGTTGGGAAGGCTGGAGTGCTCCTGGGCAAGGTGGGGCTACCCGGTGAAGCTTCCCCTTGATGTTGGACACCTGGAGACTGGGACATGAGGTTCCAGAGGAAGTAGTGCCAGGTGGGAAGCAAAAGCAACCGCAGCAGGCGGTACTCGGAGGAGTTCAAGCGCGACGCGGTCGCGCTGGTCCGCTCGTCCGGCAAGACCGTCACCGAGGTGGCCCGGGAGATCGGGGTCAGCGCCGAGGGCCTACGGAACTGGGTCAAACAGGACATGATCGACCACGGGCAGGGGGCGCCGGGCGAGCTCACAAGCGCGGAGCGGGAGGAACTGCGTCGGCTGCGGCGGCAGAACCGTGAGCAGGCCGAGACGATCGAGGTGCTGCGAAAAGCGGCGGTCTTCGTCGCGAAGGAGAGCGATCGATGAACGACGTGTATGCGTTCATCGAGGCAGAGAAGACCACCCACCCAGTCGCTCTGTTGTGCCGGCTGCTGAAGGTGGCCCGCTCCTCCTTCTCCTCCTGGATGGCCGGCGAGCAGGCCCGCGCCGCCCGCCGGGCCGCCGACGACGCCCTGGCCCAGCGGATCACCGTCTTGCACATCGCCTCCCGGTGCACCTACGGGGTGCCGCGCATCCATGCCGAGCTGCGCAGGCTGGACCGGCGGGTCAACCGCAAGCGAGTGGAGCGGATCATGCGGGAGCGCGACATCTGCGGGGTCACCCGGCGCAAGCGCCGGTCGCTGACCCGTCCGGCGAAGAAGGCGGTGCCCGCTCACGACCTGATCGGCCGCGACTTCACGGCCGCCGCCGCGGGGCGGAAACTGGTCGGTGACCTCATCTACATCCCCACCGACGAGGGCTGGCTGTATCTGGCGACCTGGCTGGACCTGGCGACCCGCGAGATCGTCGGCTACTCGATGGCCGACCACCACCGCGCATCCCTGGTGGTCGACGCACTGACGATGGCCGCCGGCCGCAGCGACCTCCAGCCCGGCTGCATCGTGCACTCGGACCGCGGAGCGGAGTACACCGCTGACGAACTCCGCAGGGAAGTACGCCGGTTGGGGCTGCGGCAGAGCATGGGACGAACCGGCTCGTGCTACGACAATGTGCACACCATGCTGCGCCCGCAGCTGGATCCTCGTCCACGATGCCGCCCAGCATCACGGTCACGTGCCAGCAATGCCCGTCAGAGTGGTGGCGGCAGCATGGTCAAGTCGGCCGCGGCCGTGCCACGCCCCCGGGGCCCTACCCCTTCCCGAGGGAAAATTCAGCGAACTCGGCCATATACGTGGATAATTAGCACGCTATGCCCCAATCTGGGAGGCACACCGATTTGGGCCTAGAGCAGGAGCGTCGATGGCGTTCAGCCCTCTGTGCAAGACCGATCCATTGCTCGACTTCATCCGGGACACCTATCAGGTGGTCCCGATACGACTGCCAGACGCGCGCTGGCGTCCACTGGCACTGTTCACCGTGGATCAGCGAGATCGCTCGGTCAGGTACCTGGGACACGCCAGTGAGCTGTCCTACGGTCCGGGGCCACTTGTGGAGAGGGTCAAGATTCCACACGTCGAGTACGAACGCTCGGGGCGGCACGAGTGGGGAGCGACGGTAGGCGTCGTTGCACCCTTCATGTCCGCGCTCCTCGGCATCCCGCTGCCGGACCTCGAGGCGTCAGTGACCGCCCGGATCCACCGGCGGACGGCCGTCCAGATCTCGCTCGGCCGGACTGTACGCTCGCTGGCGAGTGTGCTGGGGATCGCCTCGTGGTTGGAGGCGCATCCGCTGGTGCTTCCCACGCCGCTGCCGCTGACCACGACCCTGTACATCGTGGACGCAACCGTCAGTGCCCGCGAACTGCATCTCAGTGTGGAGGGCGAGCGCGCCTCGGAGTTCACCGCCCTTGTGGCGGCAGCGATCGCAGGCAACGTGGAGCCGTCCCGTCTGGCGCGCAGCGAAACACGGCTCAAGATCTCCGGGACTGTAGCGGCCCCGTTCGGCTTCAGCTGCCTGGAAGTCGAGCCGTCCGCTGACCGCTCGCTGGCCGTGCTGCGTCTGCCGGTGTCGGTGCCGAAGGCTGCGGCAACCGGTGTCCATCTGCCCAGCGAGGAGTATCGCGTGCAGCTGGCCGCCTCCGACGAGCTGATGGAGTTCGACTCGCGCCGGGAGGCGCCCGGAACCACATTGAGGATCTCCAGCGCCGCTCCTACCGTCGGCTCGGGATGCCTGTACCGGATGCCGAGGCGACGCAGCCCCTTAGCCTCGATGACTTCCTGCGGTATCTGGCGACGAACACGGACAATTCCGAGAGGCGCGTCCGCAAAGAGGCCGAGCGGATGTTCGCGAAGCAAGGCCGTCTCCCCGACCGCCCGGATGTCGCATGCCTCTCCCAGTCGCTGGGCATCCTGATTGAGCGGGTCGACGAGTTGAAGGCAGCGTGTCCGGCCGTCGATCCAGGGTGGGATCTTTCGGGTATCTGCTTCGGCGTCGTCCCCGGCGGTGGCCTTGACGCGTACACCGAGCGGGTGGACAACGAGTTCGCGATCATCGTCCCGGAGGGCCTGTTCTCGCTGGCAAACTTGTTCTGCCGGCTGGTGATTCTGCTCCAGCCGATCGAAGCCGACGGCGTATATCTGCCGACGGCTCATTTCGAGCAGTTCCGCAGAGTCACTGAGGACCCCCACCTTCGGTTCTGTACCGCTGACGTCTTGCGCGCCTACTTCCTGCACGGCGACCCCTACGTGGCGCTCCCCTACCGCAGTGCGCTCCCCTACCAGGACAGATTCACCTACTTGCTGACAGGGATGGAGCTCTACGTCCTCGCGCACGAGACGGCGCACGTCCTGCTGGATCATCTCGACACCGACGGTCCCATGACGCCGGAGCAGGAACTCGCGGCCGACGACGTGGCTCACCGGATCCTCGTCCAGCACTTCTCAACCATTGATGAGCACAGCGAGGCACGGGCAGCCCTGGCCGGCTTCTTGTTCCACGGCCTGAACGAGCTGTGGGAAACAACCGTCGCCGCCGCCCTGGGCGGGAGGTTCGAGGCGATGCCCGCCGGGAATCACCCACCCGCGGTCGAGCGAGCACTCCAGTTCACTCTGTCGATGTCGAGGACAGCGCCACCGGACTGGTTCCTGCTGGTCTTCAACGCCGTGACCCTAGCGACCAGGGAACTTCCCGAATCACTGCTGCCTGAGATGCTGGCCGACGCCGAACGCCTGGGCGGAATCCACGCCCGCGCTGCCCCTCGCGCGCTGGCACATCTATGCCGGGTCTCAACGGCGAACAAGGAGCACTGCTGGACCGAGACTGTCGCCAGACTCCTCACCTCGCAGGATCGAGAAGACGTCCTGCTCGGTGCATGGTTCCTCATCGACAACTTTCCCAACGTCCCGATCCACCTCTATCACGGACTCAGTGACGATGACGATCCAGAGTTCCAGGCGCTCTGCCGGGCCGCACTGATCACCCTGAGTCCGATCTACGAGCACTACTTCCCACGCCTCGCAGAACGCTTCCGCGAGGTCTACGCGCAGGACATGCTCGACGACTACATGCTCAACATCTCCCAGTACGCAATCATGATGGCGATCTCGATCCTCGATGAGCGGTCGCAGACAGCACCGTGGGCGGACGGCTTCTTCGACGAAACAAAGCCACGAGGGCGAGGACAGTGCCGACACATAGTGGCCACGGTCGATGGGGCGGGTGCCCGGTACCCGAAGCGGCAAAACCCGGATCATGCGCTGGCCATGGCGCAACCGGAGGCGCTCGTGACAGATCCGCACCGCGCTCGATCGGTGAGATCGAGCGTTCGACCACAGTCGTGACGCATCACACTGATGGGTTTGTCCGGGCGACTCTGGGGAGCGCGCGGGGAGAATCAACTACGTAACCGGGCACGAGCGTGAGAGGTTGCACAGAGATGAATCAGTCCAGGCCAGAGCCCTAGTTTTCCAAATCACCGCAGGTCAGCACCGTTAGGTTGACAATCTCAAGAAGGTTTCGTCCTGGGCTGCGATTCTGTTTACTCCGACACTCGTGGGAACCATTTGCGGAATGAACTTTCGACCCATGCCGGAGCTGAGCTGGAGCTTCGGATATCCCTTCGCGATCGGCTTGGTGGGGGTCGTTTGCGTCAGTTTGTACGTGATTTTCAAGCGGCGGGACTGGTTCTGAGTCCCTCTTGCCGAGATCAGTTCTTGTGCGGCCTTTGCTCTCGCACCGGTTACACATCGGGCCAGAATCGGCCCTGGGGAGTCCCTGGAGAGTCCCTGGGGAGAAGTGATGCAAAGGATCTCGCCTACCTGCCTCAGTTAAGCCTCTGACCAGGTCTTTTACCTCCTGGAGCCATTGGGGAGATTCCGGGGAGAATCGGCTGGCAACACAGGTTCTGCGACTTCACGCCCCCGCCCAGCATCTCGCCGGCCGACCTTGCTGCACCCACAACGGACGAAGGGAGTCGACGTCAGCATGCGCAGGAACGCTTTGGCGGCCGTCATAATGGGGGCATGGCCTCCCACCCGCAGCACTCCGCACCCGGGCCGAGGAACCTCTCGGGCGCAGACGCTGATGACCTCGCGCTGTACCGGGAAAAGTTCCGGCGCCGTCTACCGGAGTCGCTGGACGAGCTACATGGGCCGACCCGCGGTGTCGTGGAGCTGCCACTGCACCTGGCCTGGTCCGGGATGACCTCGTACGACCTGGGCAAACCTCGCCAACGCATGGGCCTGTACCGCACTGTCCTACACGAGGGCCTGCGCGACGACCTGCCCCGCTACCTCAACCAGGACCTGCTCCTCCAACTGTGGCCAATGCTGCGCACCCTCATCGGTCGCACCGTGCGCACCGTGTGGGAAGACGCCTTCCCCCAGCTCGCTTCCCGTACCCGGGCAGCCGCGTGACGGACATGCCGGAGCTGCACACGCGGCTCCTGGCGGACGTGATCGCCCTCGGCTCGTCATATCCCTTGGTCCTCACCGGCGGGTATGCCGTGAGGGCGCACCGCCTCGTGAACCGCCCCAGCCAGGACCTCGATGTCGCCACCGAGAACCCGGCGCCCATGGCCGACATCGCAGCCGCGCTCTGTAGCGGTCTAGCGGCCCGGGGCTGGAAGGTGCAGGCGCTGGAGACGGCCCCGCTGTCCGCTCGCTTCACCGTGACGGACCCGGCGACCGGGCAGGAGTGCGAAGTCGACATCCTCAAAGAGATCTTCTGGCGGCCCAGAGCCCGTACGGGCCTGTCCTCGCGGAGGAGGACGTGATCGGGACCAAGGTTCGCGCCCTCGCCGACCGCGGAGCGCCCCGCGACCTGATCGACGTGTTCGCGGCTTCCCAGCGCTGGACGAACGCCGAGCTCGAGGAGTTCGGCCGCCGCCACGCCCGCGGCCGCTTCGAGCGCGAGGACCTCCAGGCAAACCTCACTGGCGCCGAGTGGACCGACGACGAAGCCTTCGCCGCCTACGGCCTCGACGATGCCACCATCGTCGCTCTCCGCACCTGGGCCACGGAGTGGGCCAACGACCTCGCGGCCCGCCTCCTCGAAGCATCCGATGATCCGGACATCGACTGATCACGTCCGCTCGGAACCGGATCTCCAAGCTGCCGGCGATGCCGACCAGGACAGGAGCCAGGAAACCGGTAGGTAGGAAGGAGGTCAGCAACCGGGCGAAGGGCGGATCCCAGCACCATCGCGAGGCGGCGTGGGCCGCCCCGGCGGCCTGGAGCGTTGCGGCCCGCCGGTGCCGGGTTCACTCTCACCACCGACGGTGCCCGGGCGCCATGTGACCGGCGCCAGGAGGCCGGCCACGGCCGCACACCGCACGGCCGGACCGTCGGACAGCGGCTGGCGGCTGGCGGCTGGCGGCTGGCGGCTGGCGGCTGGCGGCTGGCGGCTGGCGGCTGGCGGCTGGCGGCTGGCGGCTGGCGGCTGGCGGCTGGCGGAAGATCATCCACAGCGCACGAGTGCGCTCGTCACCCGCCAACGACCAGCTCACCGTGGCTGGTGCCCTTTCCGGCAAGCACCTCTTGCCCGCCACGGTCCAAAACGGTGCGGACGGAGCCGCTATACGTCGGCGGTCACCGGAACAGGCCAGGCCAGCGCTACCGACGCCCGCTTTCCGGCCCGCGCTCGACCGGCAACCTCAGCCCCGTATGGGCCGACACCACACCGGGTGAGTCCGGCCTGCCGGCGAGGAGCCCTGCGGCTCGGCCCCAACCTGGTGAAGCAGGCTTGCCTGGCTCTGTGACTGGCACAACTTCCTGCCCCCGCGAATGCTGCGCCCCGCCGTAGGAGAAGGAAACGGGAAGCAGCATAGATCGCCTTGTCCGTCCGGGCGGGATTGCCGCACTCTTTCGTGCAGCGCACCTCGGCCTGGACGGATGGTCATTGGAGGTTTCCGTGCCGCTGCCGTCCACCGAGTTCGGCGAGGAACTGAGGAAGCGTCGCCTGGACGCCGGACTGAGCCTGACGGCCTTGTCCTGCGCCGTGCATTACAGCAAGGCGCAGTTGAGCAAAGTCGAGCGAGGTATCAAGGCACCCAGCCGTGATCTCGTTCGGCTGTGCGACGCCGCCCTCGGTGCCGACGGATCACTGATCGCCCTGGTCACCCAGGTCGTTGCTGAACCCCATTCCGAACCAGCGTCGTCCCAAGCCAACGAGGAGGACTGGATCATGCAGTTGTCGCCGGACGGCCCGAACCGGTTCCAGCCCATGGGCCGGCGAGAAGTGATGAGCGCCGGCGCCGCATCGCTGATGACCTGGCGGTCGGACGGAACGGGCACGGCGTCCCCGACCGCGGGCGTCGGCATGCTGGAAGCGTCCCGCTCACTGTTCACGCACTACCGGAGACTCGGCCAAACCGTGGAGCCTGGTCTGCTCCTGCCCGTTCTGATCGCTCAGACGCACACCCTGCGGGAACTGTCCGCTCAAACCGACACCGGCACCCGCCGACAACTGCTGGCACTCGGTTCCCGGTACGCCGAGTATGTCGGCTGGCTGGTGCAGGAAACCGGGGACGAACGTGCGGCACTGTGGTGGACACAGCGTGCGGTCGATCGATCTGGCAGCCGCCAGCGGTGACCAGGCGCTGGCTGGCTACGCACTCGTCCGTAGGGCTTTGGTCACGTTGTACCGGGACGACGCTGAGCAGACGATCGCGCTGGCCCGTCGCGCGCAGGGCGGCACGCTGCCACCGCGGATCCGCGGGCTGGCCGCACAGCGCGAAGCGCAAGGGCACGCCCTCGCAGGCGATCGCCATGCCTGTCAGCGTGCCCTGGAGCGCGCTCGTACGCTCCTCGCCCGCCAGGACGACGGCTCCGAGGAGCCGGTGATCGGCACGATGCACCTTCCCGACTCAGTCGGCATGGTCACGGGCTGGTGCCTGGTCGATCTCGGTCGGCCACGGGAGGCGAGCGAGGAACTCGATCGGCAACTTGCCCTGGTAGGCCAGGAGGCGGTGCGTACACAGGTGCGATACGGCGTGCGCCGTGCCCTCGCCTATGCCTCGGCCGGCGAGATCGACCATGCATGTGCGCTGACGACACCACTGCTCGACGGCGTGGCGGCAGTGCGCTCAGCGACCGTCACGACCGACCTGCGGCGCCTCGCCCGGGTCCTGGCTCGCCATTCTGATCACCCATCGGTACGTCAGCTGGGGCCGCGGCTCGGCACGTTATCGCGCTTGTCCACTTTCTGAAGGAGATGTCACCATGCGCGAGGTCTTCATCAACTACCGTACGGGCGACGGGGAAAAGACCGCCGCCCTGATCGACCAGGAACTGTCGCGTCGCTTCGGCCCGGAGCACATCTTCCGCGCCTCGAGGTCCATCACCCCCGGTGAGACCTACCCCGACGCCCTGCTGGCGGCACTGCGACGCAGCTCCCTCCTCCTGGCCGTCGTCGGACCCGACTGGACGAACTTCCAAACCCGGCTGCACGATCCGGAGGACTGGGTGCGCCGGGAGATCGAGGAGGCGTTCACGTGTGAACTTCCGGTCGTTCCCATCCTGGACGGCCGGAAGACGAACCGGCTGAGCAAGATCGACCTGCCGACCGAACTGGCACGGCTCGCCGACCTCCAAACCATTCCGTTCGACACCCACGACACCGAGACGGGTGTCAGGCGCATCGGTGATCTGGTGGCCGAGATGGTCCCCGGGCTGCGCGACCTGACCCAAGCCGACAAGACATCGCCCGCGTCGGACACCGTGACCAACTCGATCGGGGACGTGAGCGGAACAGCCGTACAGAGCCGTGACTTCACCGGAGACGTCGCGGGCACCATCGTGAAAGGCGCCCATGGCCCCGTCCACACGGGCAACGGCCACATCTACCAGAACTCCCGTCATGTGTCGGGCGACCGGCACATCTCGGGAAACGGGATGACGTACTTCGAAGGCGACAACCACGGCACCGTCCAGCATCGGTTCGGCGAACCCGATCGCTCCGCGGACGACAGCCGGTGAACCAGCACAGCGGCACACGGGTCGAGAACCCACACGGGTTCACGCACACAGGGCCGGGCAACATCTACGTCAACGTCGGCGCCCAACTACAGGACTCGGACAAGTCGGCCTTCCGGCGCGTCGCTGAAGACCAACTTCGTTGGCTGCGACGTGTGTTGGTCGACCCCGTCAACATGGGCAAGGCCCGCTCCACGCTCGCCGACACTGGCACCGTCATCCTGGACGGTGCCCCAGGCAGCGGCCGCACCTCTGCGGCCCGGGTACTCCTGCGCGAGTACCACCGGGGCAGCGGCGTCTTCCACGAGCTTCTTCCCGGCGAGGAAGGCGAGCTGTCCCTCCACGACCCGGCTCTGGTCGAAACCGGTGACCGCCTGCTGCTGGACCTGTCTGCCGCGGACGACCGCCAGTGGTCCGCGGCAAGGGCCGACCTCCCTGTCCTCCGTAATGCCGTCCACGAACGGCACGCACATCTGGTGGTCGTCATGCCGCGCGGCGGCGCCGTCGATCCCGACCTCCAGTACTACCGGGTCGAAATCGAGCCCCCTCCGGGCCTGAACGTTCTCCGGCGGCACCTCCGCGTGCACGGCGTACCGTACGAGCAATACATCCAGCCCGACGTGACCGTCACCGAGTTCCGGCCTGGCCAAAGGCCGATGCGGGAGATCGCGGACTTCGCCGACCTGGTGCGCCGCGCCCGCGAGACCGCTCGACGGGACGAAGGATTCGCGCAGTGGTGCGCAGCAGCCAAGAGAGCACGGAACGACCGGCGGAAGGAAGTCGCCGAACTCGTCGCCGGATTGCGCGAGGCACCTCAGCGGGCTGGCACTGCTGATCGCCGTCTCCATGCTCCATGGGGGGCACGCCGACGTCGTCCACCGTGCGGCTCAGCCATTGCTGAGCACTCTCGACTCTCCGTCCGAAGGTCTCCCTCTGCTCCAACACAAGGACCTCGCTGAGCGGCTCGCGGAGATCTCAGCCGAAACAGGACCGGACGGGCACATCCAGTTCAGGGAACTGGACTACGACTCCGCCGTCCGCGCACATTTCTGGGATCACATGCCTGACCTACGCCACCACCTCGGCACCTGGGCCGCGAGGGTCGTGGATCTGAACGATCCGCACCTCATCCCTGCCGTTCGTGACGATCTGGTGGCGCGTATAGCCGATCAGTATCTGCGGACCAGGCGCGGGGAAGGTTTGGCGTCTCTCGCCGAACGATGGAGTTCCGAGGCCGCGAGCAGGGCGCGGCTGGAAGCCGCTGTACACGCACTCACCTGTGCTCTCAACGATCCCGCTCACGGCAGGGAGTTCCGCGAACGGATCTATCAGTGGTGCGCATACCGGCGCCTCAAGGGAGAGTTCGCACAGGTCCTCGTCCAACTCTGCGCCGATGTCCTCGCGTCCAGCCATCCCGACCAGGCCCTGATCCGGCTGTACTACCTGGCCCGGCGTGAGCGCGACACCGTCCGCGCCGTGCAAGCGTTGTGCGACCTGGTGGCACGCAGTCGTCGGCTACGCCGAAGGCTGCTCGACCGCCTCGCACGATCCAACCTCTCGCCGCCCGACCTCGGCATCTTCCTGCGCGTCTGCGATCCTGTGCCGCTGACGGACGCCTTCGACATCACATGCGCGCTGGTGGAGGCGAACGGTGTTCAGCGTTCCCTGACCACTTGTTGGCATGCGGTACTGGCCAGGATGCCGCGGACAGAGTGGCAGCCACACGCGGAACGCTGGCTCCACTGGGCGGCCGACGACACCGGACACCGCGGTGAACTTCTGCTCGACGTCCTCGTCCGCGCCGCTGAGCGGTGCGACAACAGGCGGGGGGCGGTCTTCGCCGCGCTGTACGCGAGTGCCCGCGAAGCCGAGCGCACTGCTCCGGGAGGTCCCGCGCGCTCCGCCGAAATCACTGAGCTGCTACTCCAGAAGATCAGCGTGGCCCAGGGCCTCGGCCATGCCACCCCGCCGCCGGCACCAGCCAAGGGAGCTCAACCGTGACGACCGCACGAAAGACGACAACCGTCTTCCTCACCATCTTGTGCGGTTTACTGCTGACCATCGTCGGCCTGACACAGCGGTGGCCTACGTGGATATGGCCGACGCTGGCCGTGCTCCTCCTCGTTGTCCCCGCAGCGGCATTCCGGATCGCTTCGCTGCGCCGCGGTTCCATGCCGGTCAGTTTCGAAGAACAACTCACAGCCTCCCCCGTGGAACGCACGGAGTGCCACGTCAGCCAGGTGGCGCTGCCCAGCCACTGGGAGGACTACAGCTTCATGTTCTCGGCGACCGTGCGGTGGTACCTCGTCGAACCATCCGGAAGCGGCTCCGTCCTCAACCCGGCCGGAGTCGCCGTCGAAGCAGTCCTGAACCGTGCCCGCGCCATCACCGAGAAGCGGCAGCCGGACCGAGCCTCACTCGTCCAGCACGAGATCAGCGGTGTCCTCGGCCGTATGTGTCCCGACGCCACAGGACACCTCCAGGCCATGGCGGAGAACATCAGCCTCACCTTGCTCGAGCAGGACCAGGAGCGCTTGGACAGACTCGCAAAGGTGCGCAAGGACAAGGCCGTCTGGGAGCACCAGCGCAAATACGAGCAGAGCAAGCGCCAGTACCTAGGGGAGGACGTACTGAAGGACACCGGCAGTGCGGTGGTCTGGTGGCTCGCCAAGAACGACGAGCACGTGGAACGGACAGTGGCAGACCTTGCCCTCCTCGCGCAGCTCACGTCCGCAGCCAATGACACCGACATTCCCGAGCGACTTCAGAACCTCGTGTCCCAGCAGCCCGGCGAACGAACCGCTCCCGAGTTCCTGGAAGAGCGCCCCGCTCCCGCCACACAGGAACGGACGGCTGCGGATCATCTCTCGGGCTTCTTCGACGCCATGGGCCTCACGGAAGGAGACGTCCGACGGGCGATGCTGGCCAAACAGATCTCCGACATCATCAAGACGCAGGACCGCCACGAGACGGCCGAGGACCTGCGACGCCGGTTCGACCCTCCTGCGACCTTCACGCCGAACAACGGCGACGGGCCGGATTCCACCACCAGTACGCCCGATGAGACATCGGGTTCCTGACACATCTTGGAGGAATCGATGGACAGCGAGCTGGCCGCTCTCGCCGCGTCAGGAGCAACGGCCCTGGTTTCCCTCATGGTCACCGACTCCTGGACGCACGCCCGTGAACTTGTCGGACGGTTGTTGGCTCGTACCGGCTCGGATGCCGCCGCAATCGCCGAGCTGGACAGTTCACGGACCCGGCTGCTCACCGCCACCACTACCGAAGACGAGCAGGCCGCCTCCGACATCAGAGCTCGGTGGCATGTCCACCTGCAACAGCTCGTCGAAGCCGGATCTCTCACCAGCGACGACCTTCGCGTCCTGCTCACCTCGTTGCAGCGGCTCGACGCTGCCCCAGCGACGCGTCGGGAGACCGTGCACAACGACATCAACGGCGGCGTTCAGCACGGTCCCGTCATCCAGTCAGGCCGAATCACCGGGCTCACCTTCCACGTCCACCACCCCCCAGCGTCCAAGCCGGGCTGAGGCCGGGACGGTGTGATGGTGCAGGCAAGTTGGAGCGGGCCGAGGTGCCTGAAGTGGCCCCGCTCTCTGTCTCGCCCAACTCTTATGTGGAGACATTTCGATCAGACGGCCCGGGTCTCACTTGCTAGCCGTGAGCTCGACGAGAAGGGCCACTACCGTGGCGGCTCCCACGACGGCGGCCCCGGCTTCGGCTGCATACAAGGTCAGGGCCATGACGGGGACACAAACCAGCAGGAGGACAGCGTCCTGCTTCATGTGGCGGATCTTCCGCAGATCCCCATGCCGTCCGAACCGCATGACGTCAATCGCCAAAGCCGTCCTCACCCTGGAGCGGCAACGCTGAAGAAGCTCATTGCTGGCCCGGACGTCGTTCAGCGGCCCCTCAATATTGGCCACCTGGCCCCACCCGCTTGACCGGCTGCGCGTGACGTCTCGAAGCGGCCCCACTCCCGCTCACCTGCAGGGGCGACCGTGCGGTGGGGCCGGCGCGGACCGTCATCGAACGCCTGTCGGTGCCAGCGATGGCCAATTCGGTGGGGCCGATTGCCGACGTCAAAGCCACTCATTGCCGCGACCGGGCTCCCCTCGTCGTCGACGACGCCACTCGTGGTCCCCCGCAGGCCCTGCAGGATGCGGTCGTTGGCACCTCTGGCCAACCTGGGCGAAGCCACCGAAAAGTGCGTCCACCGTCACCGCGGCTGCCTGCGCCCGATGCTGTTGCCATCGACACAGAGCGAGTCCGCGAGAGCGACGGACTCCTGATCGTGCCCTACTCAGCTGGAGTGTCGAGCCGACCCGGCGAGCTGACGCTCAGCAGGCCGACACGATGAACCGCTTCCGGCGCGGCCGGGGTCCGCGGAGGGAACTCCGCTCGGCTTCCTCCCTCGCCATGACCGGCCTACGTCAGCTGATCGGCTGCCGAAGCTCGGCCCGGATCCGGAGGGTCCGCTCGGCGAGGCTCGCCAGGTCCACGTCCCTGGCGTCGCCGGAGGAGACCGCGGGGTCGATCTCGCCGATCAGCGCGCCGGTGTTGCCGTCGTTCCAGGCGCACATCGGCATGATGACCCGCATGTTCAGGTCCTCCTTGGCGACCACCTGGCAGGTGACGGTGACGTCCGAGCCGGAGGGGCGGAAGTCCTTGGGTGCCCGGGCGACCGACACGCCGTCCGGGTCGGCGGCGTCCTTCAGCATGGTGTCCCGGGCGTCGTCGGCGTCCTTGAACCGGCCGTACACACCGCTGACGTTCAGCTGGCCACCACGGTCCGCAGGCGTGTAGATCGCGACGGCCGCCTGGACGTCAAGGCCGCCCAGGGCGCTCTCGGCGTGCTGCTCGAAACTTTCCTGCGGCGAGTCGGAGAAGTCCTGCTCCCGCTTGTACTCACCGCCGAGCAGGGTCTTGGGCAGGGCCAACCGGTACCGCGCCTCGGGAAAGTCCCCGTCGGTGCCGACCTCGCTGACCATGACCGCGGCCCAGGCGACGATCAACAGGGCCATGACCCCGCCTACGCCCCCCAGGACGACACCGACCCGGCTCTTCTTCTGCGGGGGAGATGGCAGGAGGTACGGCTGGGTCGTGGGAGACCGCTGCGGCGGGGGCGTGGACACGCCATGAAGCTACTGCACGCACCACTCGTCCAGCACGTGGTAGCCCCTCGACCGCCGCCTCTTCATCGGTGGTCCCGGCACCATTCACCCCCGCGTCGATCGCCGTCCGCATCTCCGCGAGGATGTCCTGGGCGTAGGCGCCGTTGAAGCTGTTCCAGGTGCTGCGGGAGCAGGAACGGCTGGATGTGCTGGTCCGTCCGGGCCGGGGCCAAGAGCCGACACGTCATGGTGTCCGCCTCTGCCGGGGCGCTGTGAGGCCGTGTTCGGTACCGGCGAGTCTCAAGTCGCGGACTGGGGTGCGGATGCTCCCGGGACCAGCTCGACCAGCCATCTCTGTTCCGCCTCTCCATTGCGGGGACTTGGCACCAGAACGGTGCCGGTCTCGGGCGAGGCGGGGGCGATCACGAGGTTTCTCTCGTCGCGTGTGAGGAGTTCTCCTTCGGGGCTCAGCTCGAAGCGGAGCCCGAACGAGACGTCGCCCGAGGAGTCGCAGTACTCCAGATCCAGCACTTCGTCGTCCCCGCCGGCGTCCAGGCACAGATCCGGTTCGGCGAGGTTGCTCAGGAGCCCGTCCTCGACGTAGGTCCACCGCTGCGTGCTGGCGGCTGAGCAGGCGGACAGGGTGGCCTCCGCGCCACGCTCGGGCCGCGCTCCCCGGACGTCCATGCACAGGTCCGCGGCCGCGTTGCGCAGTCGGCCGCTCCCCGGGGGGACAGGGAGGGCGGTCGAGGTCGTGGGGGAGGAGGGTGACGGCGTGGGCGCAGGCCGCTGTGTCGCCGGAGCCGGTGCGGTGGTGTCGGACGAAGTGCCGACCCCGACGATTACTGCCGCGACAGCGGCCGAACTCGCGGCGATCCCGGCGACGAAGATCTTCGTACCCTTGCGGGTGGAGCCAGGCCTTCCCTTCTTTGCCGGCTTCTGTGGCGTCTGCGGGGGGTCCGAGGGCCGGGCGTGGGCTCCTTCGGCGGTCGCGGCAACGGGCGCTGTGCGCGAAGGGCGTGCCCGGCAGGCAGCCAGATAGGGGTGAGCGCTCTCGGCGAGCAGCGCTTCCGCCAGCAGTACGCCCGGTCTCGTGGCGCAGAGCCTGAGCTGTTCGGCGGTGTCCTGGCAGTAGGAGCACTGATCCAGATGCAGTTGCACCTCGGGCAGCGTGGTACCGGCACCGTGTGAGGGTGCGTCGAGGAGGCGGCTGTAGTCCCGGCACTCTCTTCCCTCTGCGTTCTCGACATGCGTGCGCAGGAGCGCCGAACGCCATTGCTCCCGGGCCCGGTCCAACTCGAAGGGCGGTATGTCTCCTTCGATTCCGAGCAAGGCTGCAGGAACGGCCGATGATTCGGCTTCCACGTCCAGATGCCACAGAACGTACTGCGTGGTCCTCGGGAGCCGCAGAAAAGCGACCTGGCTCAGGTGCCGATTCTCGGCGACCGAATGTGGTGGGGGCCTGCCGCTGTCGGCGGCCCCGGCCTGGTCGTACGACAGCCCCGAAACGGTGCCGGTCTGTGAGCGCGCACGCGCGGTGTCCCGTACGGCGACGAGCAGGCGAGGGCGCAGGGCATCAGTGGACCCGGCTCTTTGGAGGCCTTGCACCACATGGCGGAACGCCGCAGCGGCGAGCGCTCGCGCAATGGCGGATGAACCGGAGGCGCAGATCTCCGCATACTCGGAGACTGAAGGACCGTGTCGCGCGATCAACGCCGCGACTGGCGTTGTGCCCTCGATGGTCCGGGACATCCTCAGCGCGGCGACGAGGGCGTCGTCGGACATCCCTGGAGCGGTCTCGGGGTCGGGAGCCGGGCTTGCGGGAAACGGGTGAGCGAAAGACACAGGGGCTTTCCTTCTCCCAGGGCGCGCTGGGCAGCCTCATCCCGGGCCGATGCGGGAACAGCAGCAGCGCGGACCTGGTGTGGCCGTGCGGAGAGGGAGGTGTTGAGGTGGTGACCGCCCGGGCGATGCCGCGCGACCGCCTTGTGAGGGAGCGGGCAACGCCACGACCCGTGTGAGCCGGTACGCCGGATACGGATTGTTCCAAGCGTGAACCACCCTGTCATACAGGCCAGATGTCCAACAAGGGATGCCAGGACGAAAGAGAAAGGGATCGGCTCTCGCAGTCAGAACGGTCGTTGGACTAGGCGCGACGGGACTTGCTCACCATTCGGATTCGGGCGGTCAATACACGACTTTCGCGTTCACCGCACACCCGATCGAGGCTGGGCGTTGACGCCTCGATCGGCACCGTGGACGGGCCGGTTGGTTCAACGACCAGCGCCTCCACGCCGCGACCGGCGAGACCCGCCCCACGAGCACGTGGCCGGCCACCACGCTCTTCAGCAGCCCTGACCATCGGCTGGAGCCAACGGCATGGAGCCTGCACCGATCCCGGAGCGGGACAGTGCCGTGTGGTGGTGGGTGGTGGTGCCGAACACGGCGCCCATGACCACCACGACCGAAATTTCTGTGTGCTCTCAGGCGCATGTACGAGAACTCGGCCAAGGTTCACACGCCGGCACCGCGGCCGACGTCCGTGAATCCAGGCAACTCAACCACGTGATTATCGGTAGTTCGTACCGGCCATGACACCTCCTTCGCTCCTCTGCTAGCTTCAAGACAGCTGCATTCCGACTCACAACAGGTACGACGGACCTGAAGCGCACGGTGGAGCAGCCCTTCATCCCCACTGTCATTGTTCGAGATACGCGACTCTGCGCGTGAGGTCTTCCCTAAGGGTCGACGAACCGTGTAAGCCGTCGAGGGCGTCTCTCGGCGTCGACCACGTGTGCATCCGTGGTCGGGCCGAGTGCGCCTGTGCCCGGACCGACCACCTGCCAGGGAAGGTTCTCAAGGTCCGGATGGAAATCTATGGTTGGGCCGCTGTGATAGTGGCGTTCATCGGTGCAGCCGCCTGGATCCTCGTCACTGCGCTCAAGAAGGTCCCTGCCGTCTGCCGTGAGGCGAAGAAGGCGGTTCGGGCGGTGCGCGAACTCCGGGACGAGATTCGCGGTCCTCAGCGCCCGGAGATCACCGGACCGCAGCGAACTGACGATCAACAGCGCTGACAGACGCAGGAACTGACGGGGCGTCTGCCTTGCTGGCGTCCCGTCATTGATGGTCCAGGTCGAGACGACCACGTCGTCGACGCCGGAGAAGACGAAGCCCATCCCGACGTCGGAGAAGACGAAGCCCATCCCGACGTCCGCCACGGACTCCGCGGTGTTCTTGTGAGTGCTCCATGTCCGTGCGTCGGTGCCTGACGCGGCCCTGCCGGTCGTCGTCAGCGGACGCTGGTCGCCGGCCCGACGCGCACACCTGTCGTGGGTCGTAGGCTCGACGGGGAACACTCGCTTCTTCGCCGCCCGGTGAGCAGCGACGCGGCACCATGTCGAGCACCTGAGCGCGTCGGCCCGCGCCCAGTGATCGGCATGTCGCCTTCGCAGCATGCGACGCGTAGCAACGGGGCTTTGCGCGTACCTCCCTTCCCACACCCTTGCCTCACCTCGCGCTGCGCTTGTGCCTTACGCTGACTGCTCCGTGTGGCTGGGGAGGGCCACCGAGTCATGGGGGGGGTCGCGCTATGCGCGCTTACGTTCGTCGTGCCTGTGTGCCGACAGTGCTCATATCCGCCGTTCTGCTGACGGGGTGTTCGTCTGGAGGCGACTCGGGAGAGGCGACTCCGAAGCAGACGTCGGCGTCGGAAGTACCGACCGGCGAGGCAGCCGTGAAGCCTTCGGAATCGGCATCCTTGTCCGCGCCCGGTCCCGTTCTGAAGGTCGGGGAATCCGGCGAGTTCGAGACTGGCGAGACCGACGACACAGGCGAGAACTACAAGGCCACGTCGAAGATGTCCGTCAAAGTCGTCAGCGCGGAGTACGTGACGCCGGAAGAAGTCGACACGGGCAACGAGCCGGAGAACGGGCAGTTCGTCAAAGTGACGCTCACACTGAAGAACGTCGGCGACGCTCCTGCAGAGGTCATGACTTACGGCAGGATGGAGTGGGAGAACAGCAACACGGCCCGTCAGAAGGCCTCCACTCTGGAAGGCGTCGGCGACGGGCGGAGCATCGACACGACGTACAGGCCGGGCCAGTCCATCACGGGGTTCCTGATCCTCGACGTTGGCGAAGAGGGCGGAACCGTGAGCTACAACGCGTCTGAGGATCCGAATGCGGTAGGTCCGCTGTTCTCCGTGACCCTACCCAGGGAGAAATAGCTCAGCCCCGGTCGCGGGAGTCCCCAAGCGGGTGCTCGGATTTTTCAAGCGGCGGGACTGGCTCTAGGCCCTCGCGTGACGCTCAGTTCTTGTTCACGCTTTGCTCGCGCATCCCTTGCAGATCGCGCCGGGAACGGCCGTGGGGAGCCCCTGAAGAGAAGTGATGCGGGTGATCTCCTCGCCCTGCTTCCGACAAGCCTCTGACCACGCACAGCGCCTGCCGGTCCGGCACTCGAGGTCTGCCCTCGACCAGCTTCGGCACCGACTCGGGCAGCAATGGCTCGATGAGCGACCACAGTTCATCCGACACTATCCATGGACGTGACTGACGTTTCCCCACGACCGGACCAACGAGCCGCCTGCGGCGTGTGACGCCGGTTGGCGTCCTACTGCAGATCGACCTGGAACACCTTGTCCGCGCCGTCCGGCTCGCCTCCGTTGTTGTCGGCGTTGGTGGTGGACAGCCACAGGGTGTTCTTGCCGGGGACCTTCTCCACCGTGCGCAGCCGGCCGTATTGGGTGGTGTAGTAGGCGGTGGGGGTGCCGGTGCTGGTGCCGCTGACCGGGATGCGCCATAGCCGCTCACCGCGCAGTGCCGCCATGTAGAGGGCTCCGTCGGCGTACGTGACCGCGCTCGGGGATGCCTCGCTGACGGTCCACTGCCGCTTGGGGCTGGTCATGCCGGACGTGGAACAGCTGCCCTCACAGACCGGCCAGCCGTAGTTCTTGCCGGACTCGATCAGATTGAGCTCGTCGTACTTGCTGTTGCCGAACTCGGCTTCCCAGAGCCTCCCTTGGGCGTCCCAGGTGATGCCCTGGGGGTTGCGGTGGCCGAGGGAGAAGACGAGTGTGCCGAACGGGTTGCCGGGTGCGGGCCTGCCGTCCTTCGTCATCCGCAGGATCTTCCCGTTGAGGGAGTTCCTGTCCTGGGCGAGGTTGCTGTTCTGCGCATCGCCCGTGGTGGCGTAGAGGTGGCCGTCCGGGCCGAACTTGATGCGACCGCCGTTGTGGTACTTGTTCTTGGCGATGCCGGTGACGAGGACTGTGTAGCCGCTCAGCGAGGAGCCGTCGTACGTCATCCGGACGATGCGGTTGTCGGAGGCCGCCGAGTGCATGAGGTAGACGTAGTGGTCACTGTTCCAGTTCGGTGAGACCGCGAGGCCGAGGAGGCCGCCCTCGCCGCTGGTGGTCACGACGTTGGGCACCTTGCCGATTTCGGTCCTCGTGCCCGCCTGGGTGAGTTTGAAGAGCTTGAAGGAGTCCCGTTCGGTGACGAGCGCCGAGCCGTCGGGCAGCCAGCTCAGGCCCCAGGGAACGGTCCAGCCGGACGAGACCGTTCGGATGGCCGAAGGGACCGAGGCGATGCCGCTGTCTGTTCCGCTGTCACTTCGTGCCGTGGCGTTTCCGGCGCCGGCCGCCGCGCCGAGCAGACCGGCGGTGAGCGTGGCCGCGGCAGCGGCCGATGTGATGGTTCGGAATCCGCGCATGGGCGAGCTCCTCGCTGTGGGGGGTGTCAGGAAGCCGTGATGGGCTCGCAACCTGATGAGTAGTCAGCCCTCCGGAAGGTAGGAGGTATGTGAGGGAGAGTAAAGTGCCAATGAAGCCAAAGGTTCATACTTTCACCTGGCGAATCAAGCCCCTAACACCGCCTCAACAGCGGCTTTGCCAACAGATCCGACAGTGGCCGACCTCGACGTTCTTATTTTCGGCCAACGATAGATCGGAGCACTTTCCTGTCGCCCCATTGACCCGGGTGGCCGGTGCTCGCGATGCTGCAACACAGCACGACCTGGCCGTCAGGTACACCGGTCCCCCACATCGGAAGGCAGGTACGGCTCATGACCGCATCCGTACAGCAGGCGGTGGAACCTCAATCGCCACCCGTCGACGAAGAGGCGCCGAGCTGGCAGACACCCGACTTCGTGGTCGTCGAGACCGCGCTGGAGGTTACCGCCTATTTCCTGAGCGACCGTTAGCCCGCCGCCGTGCTGCTGCATGTGCTCGGCACTGCGGCGGGCGGCGGCGTACCCCAGTGGAACTGCGCGTGCCCCGGCTGCTCCGGGGCACGCGCCCATCCCACGTGGCGCCGCCGCCACGCCTCACTCGCCGTACAGGCGTCCGACGACCGCTGGTATGTCATCAACGCCACGCCGGACATCGGCGACCAGATCGAAGACTGTCCCGCACTGCGTCCCGTACCCGTACCCGTACCCATCCGGGGCTCCGCTTCCGGCCCCCGGGCCGGTTCGCGGCGGACCCCGATCGCCGGGATGATCCTGACCGACGCCGAACTCGACCACACTCTCGGCATCGCCCGGCTGCGCGAAGCCGGTGCCGACGGGCTGGAGTTGCTCGCCACCGGGTCCGTGCGCGAGGCACTGCTCACCGGGCTGCATCTGGAGGCCGTCCTCGGCCCGTACACGCCGCTCACCTGGCGCGAACTGTCCCAGGAGCAGCCCGTACCGCTCACCGAGGACTCCATCGTCACGATCAGCGCGATTCCCGTCTCCGGCAAACGCCCCCGCTACGCGGTGCACCTGCCCGGTTCTGAAGGCGATACCTGGGTCGTCGCGCTGCTTCTCACCGACCGCGCCACCGGAGCGAAAGCCGTTTACGCGCCCGCACTCGCCGCCTGGCCGGACGCCCTGCAGTCCGCTGTCGCCGAAGCCGACTGCGTGATCGTCGACGGCACGTTCTGGGACGACGAGGAACCCCGGCGCACGGGCATCTCCACCCTCACCGCGACCGGTATGGGGCACCTCCCGATCGACGGGCCGGGCGGCACCGCGGAGCGCCTGGCGTCACTTCGCGCCCGCTGTCTCTACACCCATCTGAACAACACCAATCCCCTCGTCGATCCGAGCGCACCGCAGTACAAACGGCTGGCTGACCAGGGCATCGAGGTGGCCGGAGACGGAATGGTGATCCAACTGTGAGCACAGATATCGGCTCAGGTATCCGCACAGGTGTCGGCACAGGTGTCGGCACAGGTGTCGCGACGGGCTTCGAGGAACGACTGAGAGCCGTGGCCCGGGACCATTACCACGACCGCCATGCCTTCAACATACGTATGCATCAGGGGGAGTTGACCCCTGACGAGCTGCGCCGCTGGATCCTCAACCGGTTCCACTATCAGCGGCACATCCCCGTCAAGGACGCCCTGGTCCTGGCCAAGCTGGGTACCCCGCGGCTGCGCCGTATGTGGCTGCGGCGGATCGAGGAGCACGACGGCCGGGCCGACGGGGAGGGCGGCATCGAGCGGTGGCTGAGGCTGGGCGAGGCCGCTGGGCTCGACCGGTCGGATCTGCTGTCCGGTGAGGGAGTACTGCCCGGGGTACGGCTGGCGGTAGACGGATACGTCAACTTCTGCCGGCTCCGCTCCCCGTTGGAGGCCGTCGCGGCGTCCCTCACCGAGTTGTCCGCACCGGGCATCATGCGCACGCGCATCGCCGCGTTCGAGCGTCACTACCGGTGGATCGACGCCGACGGTCTCGCCTATTTCCGTACCCGCGAGACCCAGGGCCGGCAGGACAGCGGCGAGGCACTGGGCCTCGTCCTGGACTGGGCCCGCACGGAGGCCGATCAAGAGCGTGCCGTGGCAGCCCTTGCCTTCAAGTGTGACGTGTTGTGGTCGCTGCTCGACGCGATCGACCACGGCGACCGGAAGGAGCACCAGTGACTGCGAGTGCGGGTGCGAGTGCGAGTGCGGGTGCGACTGCGACCGGATGGCGGCCGGCCCTGGCGCGCTCGGTGGTGCGCCGCCACGACCGGGTACGCCAGGCGGACCTGTTGGTCCTGCCGGAACGGGTGGTGGTCCTCAGGGGCCGGGCCGCGGATGTCCTGCGGCTGTGCGACGGCCATCGGCACGTGGATGAGATCGTCGAGGAGTTGGCGGCACGCTTCCCCGGCGCCCCCGTAGCGGCCGAAGTCCCCCGGTTCCTCGACCGCGTACGCGAGGAGGGCTGGCTGCGATGACGAGTCCACCGCCGCCGGGCACAGCTCCCCCGGCGCCCTGGGCCCTGCTGGCCGAACTCACCCACGCCTGCCCGCTGCACTGCCCCTACTGCTCCAACCCCCTGGAACTCACGCGCCGTTCACGCGAACTCTCCGCCGAGGAATGGGACGGCGTGTTCCGGCAGGCGGCGGACCTCGGCGTCGTGCACACCCATCTCTCCGGTGGCGAGCCACTGCTCCGCCGCGATCTCACAGCTGTTGTCGCCGCCGCCGAATCGGCCGGGATCTACACCCAACTGGTCACCAGCGGCGTCGGGTTGAGTACGGCGAGGATGTCCGCGCTCGCGTCCGCCGGACTGCGCAGCGTCCAGCTGTCGGTGCAGCACGCGGATCCGGTGGCATCCGACCGGATCGCCGGCCACCGGTCGTTCGAGGCGAAGGAACGGGCCGCCGCACTCGTACGCGACGCGGGCCTGCCGCTGGGCCTCAACGTCGTCCTGCACCGCGACAACCTCGACGCCGTCGACGCCATCGTGGACCTGGGTGTGGCCTGGGGCGTCGAGCGGGTCGAGCTGGCCAACGTCCAGTTCCACGGGTGGGCCCTGCGTAACCGCACCGCGCTGTTGCCCACCCGTGACCAGTTGTCCCGCGCCCGGGAGGCGGTCGAGCGCCGACGGGAGCAACTGGCGGGCACCATCGAACTGGTGTGGGTCGTGCCGGACTACTTCGACGGTGTGGCGAAGCCGTGCATGGGCGGCTGGGGTGCGGTGTCGCTGACGGTCGCCCCGGACGGCGCTGTCCTGCCGTGCCCCGCGTCCCGGGAGCTGTTGGGCTCGGACGTACCGAACGTACGCGACCGGTCCCTGACGTGGATCTGGAACAGGTCCCCGGCCTTCGACCGCTATCGCGGCACGGCGTGGATGAGCGGGCCCTGTGGCGGCTGTCCCCGCCGCGAGATCGACTTCGGCGGCTGCCGCTGTCAGGCACATGCGCTCACCGGTGACGCCGCCCGCACCGACCCCGCCTGCGCGCTCTCGCCCGACCACGCTCTCGTACGCACCCTGTCGCAGCCGCCGCGCGCCGACGCCCCGTCCGCCGACGCCTCACGCTACGTCTACCGCGGGCCCGATCGCCACCACACGGAAGTCACGAGGGGTGTCAAGCGATGACCAGAACGCACCGCGGGCAGGACCGCGGACAGGACCGCAGACAAGTAGGGATCGCCGCCGGCACACTCGCCCTGGTGCTTGCCGCCAGTGCCTGCGGCTCGGGCTCCGGTTCCCAGGACTCGGCCGACGACCCCATCGTGATCGGTGTCTCCTTGCCGCTCACCGGGGACTTCTCCGAACCCGGCAAGGGCGTCGAACGGGGCTACAAGGCCTGGGCGAAGATCGTCAACGACAAGGGCGGACTGCTGGGCCGCAAGGTCGAGTTGAAGATCCTCGACGACCAGTCCAACGCCGACCGCGTCGTCTCCGACTACGAGCAACTGATGGGCAGGGACGAAGTCGACCTGCTCTTCGGGCCGTTCTCCACCCGGCTCGTCGTCCCGTCCGCGCGGGTGGCCGAGGAGTACGGGATGCTCTTCGTCGAACCGGCGGGTGCGGCCCCGGAGGTCTTCGAGCAGGGCTTCAAGAACCTCTTCTACGCCGCTCCGGCCGTCGCCGACGACCACTACAACCTTCTGGCCGACCACATCCTGGCCATGCCGGAGAGCGAGCGTCCGAAGTCGGTCGCGTACGCGGCCATGGACGACCCCTTCGCCCAGGGAACCGCGTACGGGCTGAAGTCGAAGCTGGAGAAGGGCGGCATCAGGACCGTCGCCGACGAGGTGTATCCCCCCAACACCACCGATTTCGGCAGCATCGCCGCCAAGATCGCCGACTCGAAGGCCGACATGGTGGTGGGCGGCACCCAGTACCAGGACGGCGTCAACCTGATCGTCGCCCTGCAGCAGCTCGACTACCAGCCGAAGCTGGCCGCCTTCTCCACCGCGCCGACCGAGCCGGAGTTCGCGAAGGCCATCGGCAACAAGACCGAGGGCATTCTCGCGCCCACCGGCTACACCCAGAAGGCCGACTACCCGTCCAACACGGAGTTCGTCGAGAAGTACACCGAGCAGTTCGGCAAGGCTCCGGAGGAGGACGAGGCCAACGCCTACACGACCGGTCAGGTGGTGGCCGCCGCCGTCGAGGCCGCCCAGTGCGCCTCCCAGGACCCGGACTGCCAGAGCAAACTGGTGGAGTGGCTCCGCGGCCATCAGGTGGAGACCGTCGTGGGACCGCTGAAGTGGGACGACAAGGGCCGGCCGCAGAGCGCGCACATGATCCAGCAGTGGGTCGGCGGTGAGATCCAGATCGTGCTCCCCGAGGCACAGAAGGAAGCCGATCTGATCTATCCGAAGCCGACGTGGTGAGGCAGGCATGCCCTCCGCGAGCCTCGTCTTCCAGAGCCTTGTCCTCGGCGTGCTGCTGGGTGGGCTGTACGCCCTCCTGGCGGCGGGCCTCACCCTCTACTTCGGCGTGATGCGCGTCGTGATGATCGCCCACTCCGCCTTCCTGATCCTCGCCGCGTACCTCGCCTGGTTCGCGCACCGGGAGACCGGTGTCGATCCGCTCCTCACCCTGTTCGTCACCGTGCCCCTGTTCTTCGCCGCGGGCGTCGCCATGCAACGGCTGCTCCTGACCCGGCTCCGCCCGGCGACGCTCACCATGATGTCCGTGCTGCTGACGTTCGCGGTGGCGCTGGTCATCGAGGGGCTGCTCGGTTACGCGTTCAGCGGCACCCAGCGCCGTATCCGGCTCGGCTACAGCTCCGTGAGCATCGAGTTCCTCGGGGCACGCGTGGCGGTGGTGAAGCTGATCGCCTTCGGCATGGCCGCACTCGCCCTGCTCGGCCTCTACCTCCTCATGAAGCACAGCCGGTTCGGCCAGGCACTGCGCGCCACCATCCAGCACCGGGACGCCGCCCGGCTGCTCGGCATCGACACCGACCGGATCGCCGGATACGGGTTCGGCCTCGGTCTCGCCACGGCGGCCGTCGGCGGCACGGCGCTCGCCCTCGACACCACCATCTACCCCTCGCTGCACTGGCACTGGATCGGCCCGCTGATGGCCATCATCGTCGTCGGCGGACTCGGCAGTGTGCCGGGCGCCGCCATCGCCGCCATGGCGCTGGGCGTCCTCCAGAGCCTGCTGCAACTGGAGCTGTCCACCACCTGGGCGCAGACCGTCTTCTACGTCGCGCTCTTCGCCACGCTGGCCGTCAGGCCGCAGGGATTCTTCGGGGGGCGGCTTGCGCAGAGGTTCTGACCCCAGGTACGTCCACCCCAGGTTCGTCCATCTCTGCGTTCTGCTCCTGGCAGCCGCCGTAGCGCTCTCCTTCCCGTCCATGGCCCCGAGCCCGTACGAGATCACTGTGGGCATCGCCATCCTCAACTTCGCGGTGCTGTCCACCTCCTGGAACTTCGTCGGCGGCTTCACGGGCTATGTCTCCCTCGGGCACGGTGCGTTCGCCGGACTCGGGGCCTACGGGACCGGGCTGCTGGTCGCCAAGGGCGAACTTCCGCCTTTCGCCGCGCTGTTCGTCGCCGCGCTGATGGTGGCGGCGCTCGCCGTTCCGGTCGGCTACGCCGCCCTGCGGGTACGCGGTGCCTCCTTCGTCATCGTCTCCATCGCCCTCGTCCTCATCCTGCTGCTGGTCTTCCAGAGCTGGGCCGCCCTCACCGGCGGTTCCCGGGGACTGGTCGTACCGCGGCCCTTCCCCGGCATGCTGCGTGCCGAGCACCACCAGACCTTCTACTTCCTCTTCCTGGCACTGCTCGCGCTGGCCCTGCTGGTCTGGTGGGTCATCGACCGGTCGCGGTTCGGCATGGGCCTGAAAGCGATCCGCGAGGACGAGGACAAGGCCCAGTCACTCGGCATCCCCACCTTCACGTACAAGCTGGTGGTCTTCGTCGTCTCCGCCGCCTTCACCGCGCTGGCCGGCGGGTTGTACGCCCTGTGGTTCGGCGACCTCGACCCGGTCTTCCAGTTCTCCATCCTCAGTGGGTCGTACATGGTGCTGATGGCACTGCTCGGCGGCGTACGCCAGTTGTACGGGCCGCTGCTGGGAGCGTTGATCGTCGGGTATGCCCTGGAGTACTCCAAGGTCGAGTACGGGGACACACCTTTGCATCTGGTCGTGGCGGGGCTGCTCCTCGGCGTCGTCGTGACGTTCATGCCGGACGGCGTCATCCCGGCCGCCGGCGCTCTGCTGCGCCGGTTCCGCCGGACCGGCGACGCCTCCATCAGGGAGGTGACCGCGGCCGAACTGCGGGAGGAGCACGAGGAGCACGAGGAGACCGACGGGCGCGACGCGACGGAGGTGAGGAACAGTGAACGAAGCGGCACCTGAGGCGGAGCCCGAAGCGGAGCCCCAGCCGAGTCTCGCGACCACCGGGCTCACCAAGGCCTTCGGCGGAGTCACCGCACTCGACTCGGCCACCGTGACCTTCCACCACGGCAAGGTCAACGCCCTGATCGGGCCCAACGGTTCGGGAAAGACGACCTTCTTCAACTGTGTCACCGGGATGATCCGCCCGGACTCCGGTCGCGTCACGTACCGCGGACGTGACCTCACGGGCAGACCCCCGCACCGGATCGCCCGAGCCGGCATCGGGCGTTCCTTCCAGCTCTGCCGGGTCTTCCCCCGGATGACCGTGCTGGACAATCTCCTGGCCGCCGTCCGGCCACGCGGTCTCACCGGACAGCTCGCGCGCTCGGGCACGCGTGCGGAGACCGAGCGGGCCCGTTACTGGCTGACCCGGATGGGCATCGAGCACCTGGAGCAGGCCGAGGCCCGCCAACTCTCCTGGGGGCAGCAGAAGTTGCTGGAGCTGGCAGGCGTACTGACGAGCGAGCCGGAGCTGATCCTGCTGGACGAGCCCGCGGGCGGGGTCAACCCGGCACTCATCGACCGCATCGGCGACCTGGTGCTCGAACTCAACTCCGAGGGCCGGACGTTCTTGATCGTCGAGCACAACATGGACATGGTCATGAGCCTCAGTGACCACGTCGTCGTGTTCGACCGCGGTCGGCCGATCGCACAGGGGCCGCCCTCACTGATCCAGTCCGACGAACGAGTCCTCGGGGCATACCTTGGCGTCTGACTCTCACACCGACTCCGGCACCGGCACCGGCACCGACCCGGCGTTCCTTCTCGAACTCGACGACATCCGCGCCGGATACGGCCGGGCGGCGCTGGTCCTGCGCGGGCTGACGGTCCGCGTACCGGCCGGAGCGATCGTCTGTCTGGTCGGGCCCAACGGGGCGGGCAAGTCCACCGTGCTCAAGGTGGCCAGTGGCCTCCTCGCCCCTCGCTCGGGCCGGATCCTCGTCGACGGCGAGGAGGTCACCGGCCATGGACCGCAGCGGATGCTCGCCGCCGGAGTCGCCCATGTCCTCCAGGGTCACAGTGTCTTCAGGGAGATGACGGTCGCCGAGAACGTCCTGCTCGGCGGTTACACCCTGCGGGACAAGGCACTCGTAGCCGAACGGGCCGACTTTGTGCGGGCGCTTTTCCCGGTAGTGGCCGAGCGGTGGACGAGCCTGGCCGGGCTGCTCTCCGGCGGGCAGCAGAAGCAGGTGGAGTTCGCGCGTTCACTGATGGTCAAACCCCGGGTCGTCCTCCTCGACGAGCCGTCGATGGGTCTCGATCCCAAGGCGACCGGGGTGGTCTTCGAGCAGATCATACGGATGCGGGACGCGGGGACCGCCGTGCTGCTGGTCGAACAGAACGCGCGGCGCGCCCTGGAGGCGGCCGACACCGGCTGTGTCCTCGATCTCGGCCGGGTCCATATCGCGGGCCCGGCACGCGAGTTGCTCGCCGACCCGCAGCTCGGCGAGCTCTATCTGGGCGGTCGGCCCGCCCGCCGATGACTCCGATGGCCCCGATGGCCCCGATGGCTCCAAGGAGAACGTTCATGCGCAGCAGACGGAACACACGCGCGGCAGTCGCCGCACTGCTGACCGCCCTCGCCACTACAGGTGCGGCACCCTCCGGAGCCGGAACAGGAGCAGGCCCCGTACTCCCCTCCCTCCGCCCCCACCTGGCGGCGTACTACGACTTCGAGCACCCTGTCCCCGGCAACCCGGCGAGGGAACGTGACCTGGGCTTCTCCCGTACCGACATCGACCTGGTCGGCGGCGGGGCAAGGATGCGCACGAACGACGGAGCGCACCGGGGCAGCCGGACCTCGCTCCAGGTGCGGCAGGTCACCCCGGACGCGAAGGGCAACGACGACTGGAAGGCGGGGGTGTACGGGCCTTCCGGCGTGCCGACGCTCCAGGCGTTCAACGCGGTCGAGGGGATGACCGTGATGGGCTGGTTCAAGATGACCGGCCCGAACCCAGGCCTCAACAGCAACACGGCCGCCCCGGATGACCGTTACGGTGCCGTGGGCCTGGCCGGAGTGCTGTCGGGGGACTCCGACGGCCATGCCGTTCGGGGCCTGCTGGAGATCATCGAGGTGAACGGCGAACTGCGGCTCGTAGCTCTCGGCCGGCGCGTCGACGGGGCGAGTTCGCAGACCTTCGCCGCCTCGCAGGACTGGCGCGCCCTGCTGCCGGTCGACGAGTGGGTCTTCCTCGCCGCAACCTTCGACTTCGGCACGGGAGCGATGGCGCTGTACCGCAACGGGCAGCCGCTGGACGGCTTCTACACCGTTCCTGGCGATCCCTGGGACCTCTCGGGGCCGGGCCCGCACCACGCCTCGCCCACCGATCCCCGGGGCATCAAGATCGGCGGCAGCTTCCCGCAGAACACCGCCGAACGCAATCCCTGCGACTGCCGCATGGACAGCCTGATGTTCCTGGACAGCGCGGTGGGCCACGACCGGATCCGGGCCCAGTACCGACGGGTGGCCGGCCACTGACGACCCACGTTCACAAAGGAGTGACCTTCATATGGCCGCATCTCCGGGCCCCGGACGCCGAGCCCACTCACTGATCCCCCTGGTCGTCCTCGCACTGTTGCTGTCGGCCCTCGTCGCCCTCCCCGGCACAGCGCTCGCGGCGGCTGCCGCCCCCGTCACCGACCCCATCCCCGAGCGGCCCGCCGCCTCCGGCATCGGGCTGACCGTCGAGGAGTACGCCTCCTTCCCGAAGACCGATCCGCCGCCCGGCCCGGTCACCGATCCCCGGCTGATGCGGCACGCCCGCATCAACCACCTCAGCGAGCTTCCCGACCGCTCCGGTCGGAAGGCCGTGCCCGACCTCAACGGCAAGCTCTACTTCGTCAAGGACGGCGGCAGCCCCCAGGTCTACCTCGACATCGCCGCCACCTTCTCCCCCGCCTTCTTCGCCAGCCGGGGCCTCGGCCAGGGCTTCGGGTTCGTCACCTTCGACCCCGGCTTCCGGCGCAACGGCCGCTTCTACACCGTGCACACCGAACTGGCCTCCGCCACCACCGTCGTACCCGACTACCGGCAGCAGGCAGCCACCGTCTACCACGGCGTCGTCACCGAGTGGACCGCCACCGACCCCACGGCCGACACCTTCACCGGCACCCGCCGGGAGATCCTGCGCATCGGCTTCGCGAGCCCGGTCCACGGCATCCAGCAGATCGACTTCAACCCGACGGCCGGTCCCCACGACCGCGACCGCGGACTGCTCTACCTCGCCGTCGGCGACGGCGGCCAGGGCGCCAGGAACACCGAGCCGCAAAGCCTCTCCCTGCCGCACGGCAAGATCCTGCGCATCGACCCGCGCGGCACGAACAGCGCCAACGGCAAGTACGGGCTACCGGCGGACAACCCGTTCGCGAACACGCCAGGCGCACTCGGCGAGATCTACGCGTACGGCCTGCGCGACCCGCACCGCTTCAGCTGGGACCCGGCGGGCAGCCACCGCATGTACGTCGGCAACATCGGCCAGCACGCCGTCGAGTCGGTCTACGAGGTGCGCGCGGGCGACAACTTCGGCTGGAGCGAACGCGAAGGCCCCTTCGTCTTCGACAAGACGGCCACCGATCCCTGCGAGCAGATCCTTCCCCTCCCCGAGGACGACGAGAAGTACGGCTACACCTACCCCGTAGCCGCCTACGACCACGACCCGCCCGCCGACTGGAACTGCACCTCCGACGTCGGCCGGGCAGTCGTGGGCGGCTTCGTCTACCGAGGCCATGACCTGCCCGAACTACGCGGCACATACATGTTCGGAGACATCGTCGACGGACGTCTGCTCTTCGCCGACTCCAAGGACATGAGGCGCGGCAGCGAGAAACTGGCGCAGCTGTACGACCTGATGCTGTACGACGCGAGCGGCAAGCGCGTCACGATGCGGGACCTGGCCCAGAACACCCGGGTGGACCTGCACTTCGGCCGGGACGCCGCCGGCGAGCTGTACCTCCTCTCAAAGGCCAACGGCAAGATCTGGAAGATCACCGGCACACGCGAATTCGCCTCCTGCGACACCGCCGGCTCCCGCCTCACCCACGTAATGGACGGCCGGAACTGGGCCCCCGTCACCCCGTCCAAGTGGCGCTTCCCGGGCCGAGAGGCCGTCCTCGCGGAGGCCGGCGTCCAGCGCCCCGGCCCGCGCCGCCCCTCCGAGTACGCCGTGCTGACGGCGGGCCCGGAGTACGGAGACGTACGGATCGACGCCGAGGTCCGCATCGACACCCCCGTCGAGACGACCAACCGAGACGTGATCATCGTCTTCGACTACCAGTCGGACACGAAGTTCTCCTACGCCCACCTGTCCCAGGACAACACGATCTACCCGCACAACGGCGTCTTCGTCGTCAACGACGCCGACCGCCTGCGCATCGACGACCAGTGGAACGGCACGACGGGCGCCCCACCGGCCATCACCGACACCGCCTGGCACAAGGTGCGGGTGGTGCGCTGCGCGAGCACGGGCGAGATCACGGTCTACGTCGACGGCTCGAAACGGCCGCTGATGACCGCCGTCGACACCACCCTCACCTCCGGCAGGGTGGGCTTCGGGTCGTTCGACAACACCGGACGGCTTCGCGACCTGAAGGTTTCCTCTCCCTGAGAGTGCGCTGGGGGTGTGGGCAGCTCGCACCCCCAGCGGCCGGTCCCCCGTTGAGGCCGTGCGGGACACCGACAGCCCGGAGGCGGAGACGTCCTCAGCGGAGAGCGTGTAGTCGCCGGTGAGGAGATTCAACTCCCGGGCCAACCTCTTCGGCCACTGCTTCTTTGTCAGTCCCCCTACCGGGGCGTCAGAAGCGGGTCCGCCCATACGATCGGCCCGCCGCATAACCGCGGGCGATCATCGGTCATCCGGGAGGCCCTCTGTGCTGGACCTGCCTCCGGGCTGACACGCCCACCGCCTCAATCAGTACCAAGATCCGGACCATACGCGGGCCAACACTCCATCCGTCGCAGATCCAGCCTCCGTTTTGCCTGGTCACCAGCGCCATAAAAGATGTACCACCAGCAGACGAAGAACCTACTGACAGGCTTGAGCCCTACCTGCGACGGTCACTCAGCGTGCCTACGGCCGTGCTCAGTCGGGCTGGCTTCCCCCTCCGCCGCCAGTGACCACAGCCCAAGCCACCTCTGGGGAGAATTTGGGGAGTGCGAGCGCCTCTGGGGAGCGCGTGGGGAGAATCGGCTACCCAACTGGGGACGAGCCTGAAGGAACGCGAAAGAAGGACCAACGCGGGTCAGATACCTGATCAACCGCATTTTTGCAGGTCAGGGCCATCTGGTAGACAACTTCAAGAAAATCTCCTCGTGGGCGGCGATCCTCTTTGCTCCCACGCTCGTGGGAACCTGTCGCCGTTCCGTGAACCGTTCAGAGACCGCCGACAGCCGTCAACAACCATCGATGGCCAACCAACCAGCCCGCCCGACCTCAATGACCATCCTGCCAGCAGTTCGGGACGACGAGGTCCGTGCCAGACCCGTGCCATATCGTGCGGGGAATCACGGGGAACACCAGGGAACCAGGCGACCGCCGGTCAGGCGCTGACACCGCTCTACCGCAGATCAGCTCCGAAGCAAGCCCCAGATGCCCTTAGCTTCCCAAGCTGAGTGCCCAATCGTGCCCGGCGATAGCCAAGGGCACGGTGGACCTTGGCCCAGCTGGTCGGATCCGCCTCACAGCTCCTCGCTACGATCCCTGCCCATGGACAGCAAGGGCGGGGATCCCTCACACCAGCACACGGACTCCGGTACGGCCGTGGAGTTCGTCTACAGGCCAACGGCAGCGGACTTCGAAGAGGCGCTCCATGCACGAGCTCGTCGGTCACCGTCGGGGCGGGCCCAGGCACTCATGGCGCCGCTCGTGGCGCTCATCGCCGTGAGCATCTTCTCGGTTCTCCAGGATGCCCCGCTGCCCGTGTGGATCATCTCGCTGGTACTCGCCGGCTCATACAGCACGCCCTGCCGCTCGACGCGGGCAGCAACAGCCCGCCCGACAGACGCCGGCGTCGAGTTGGGCGCACTCGCGAAGGCGTGCCGGGCGTACTCAGCAGTCTGAAGCAGTGCCGGAAGCACAACGCACTGAAACGACCTCACCAGCCGGGCGGACCGTACCTCTGCGTCAACGGTAGTGCCGTCCGGGACTGCCTCGACTGCGGGTTGACCGGAATCCGCAGCAGCCATCACGGCGTCCAACAAGTCCCGCACCTCGCGAGCAGCCGACTCATCGAGGCCGAGGGCACGAGAGAGCCGGTCGAGCACATCGAGACTTGGAACCATGCGCCCTGTCTCGACCTTGGACACGGTCGGTTGCCCCACACCAGCCCGCTTCGCCAACACGGCACCCGTCAGGCCCGCTTCCGCCCGAAGTCCACGAAGACGCGCACCAAGCGCCCGCATCCGCTCCCGCCGCTCACTCCCCATGGTCAGGGTTCTACACCACAGGGCAGCGGGATGTCGGATCCCAGTTGATGCCTGACGTTCTGGTCCCAGCTGTTGTTTGACGGTGGGCCTAGACAACTTGGGAAGCCCCGTGGGGCTTGTTCGCTTTCACGTTACGGACCGGGACGTCGGTCGTGCGCCGGATGACCCGGATCTGCCCGTCCAGCTCGACGGTGATCGTTGTGTCCGACACGTGCACGGTCACCGTCTGGCCTGCGTAGGGGCGGCCGAGGGAGACGGTCTGGCGGCAGACCATGACCGTGCCCACCGCGCTGACCCGCCGCTGCACGCGGACCGGCTCCACCCGGGGCCGGGGCGGCGGACCCGCGGGCCGCAGGCCGTGCAACCGCTGCACCTTCTCGCTGGTGAGCGGGTTGGGCCGCACCCGCAGCAGCTCCCGCGATGAGGGATCGAAGAACGACAGCGTCTCCTCGTCGATCCGGATGCCCACCTGACGGCCGCCGAGGATCTCCGCCGCAAGCACCTGGCGCCCGCCCAGGTTCACCAGCCCGCTGTTGTTCACCACCCTGTCCACCTCGAACGCCACCCCGTCCCCGGCAGGCAGTGGAGAGGGACCGGCCGCGCGACCTCCCCGGGCGGCCAGCTGCACGAGATCCGCCACCGACAGGTGCGACCGCACACTCTTGATCCGCGCCCCGGCGACCAGCAGATGGATCACCGATGTGTCCGCCCAGAACGTCACCGTCAGCCCCGAACGGGACGGCCCCAGCCAGAACTGCTTCCCCGCGACCTGCAGATTTCCACTCGCAGGCACCACCCGCTCGAACTCCACCGGCCCACCGGGCTCCATCGCCGCCGATGCCGGGACCTCCTCGGGCAGCCCGGCGCGGACGGCCATCGCCTCAGCCGGACCCCGCTCCGCAGGCGCAGTCCGCTGCTGCGGCACCAGAGCCAGCACCCCCGGCACCCTCAGCCCCAGCACATCCCGCTCCTCCTCGGGAACCGGCGTGAACCGGTCACCCGGAGAGTGCATGTCCAGCGCCTGATGCGGCCGGACGGAGTTGTACTCCTGCACCCACGCGTCCAGCGCCGACTGCGCCGCCTGGATGCTCTCGAACGCACCGCAATCGTCGAGGAGTTCACGTCGCAGCGTCTGATGGAACCGCTCGACCTTGCCCGTCGTGGTCGGCGAGGCCGGCTGGGTGAGCCGGTGCGCGATCCCGTTCTCCCGGCAGATCCGGTCGAACAACACCTCACCGCCATGCCCGAACCGGTCGGTGAACTGCTTGCCGTTGTCGGTGAGCACCTCCTCCGGCACCCCGAACGCCTGCAAGGCCCGGACGAACGCCGCGCAGACCGCCCGTCCCGTCGCCCGCTCCACCACCGAAGCGATCACGCAGAAGCGGGAGTGGTCATCCACACCCGACACCACCTTGGCCTCGGTCAGTTCACCGGTCACCGCGTTGACCAGCATCACCCCGCCGACGATGTCCGTCTGCCACAGCTGCATCGGCCGGTCCCGCTGCCACCGCTTGTAATCCGACCGCTTCCGGCGCCTGACCCCCGGCTCCACCAGCCCATGCCGGACCAGAATCCGATACACCGTCATCCGCGACGGCACCGGCGTGACTGCCCCAGACCGCTCCAGCACATGAGCGATCCGCCGCGGCCCCCACCGAGGATGCTTACGCCGCAGTTCGCACACGGCCGCCTCGACCTCGGCAGAGGCCTGATGCGGACACGACGCCGGCCTACGTGAACGATCCGCCAACCCGGCCAGCCCGGAAGCCTCATACCGGGACTTCCACCCGCTCACCGTCTGCCGCGAGACGCCCAGCTGGACGGCGACCTCCGTCACCGTCGCACCCGCCAGCACCGCCAGAAAAGCCCGGCATCTCTGCTCGACAACCGACAACTCCACCAGCGCCAATCCCAGCCTCCCCACACACGCCTCAACGACGCGCACAGAAAAGCCGAACACAGCCACTGTCAACCATCACCTGGGACCGAACTGTCAAGCATCTACCGGGACCGGACACGCCCCAGCAGACCGACTGAGTTACAACTTTCTCTACTGGTTCAAGGCGGCTCGCTCCGCTCCCCGCGCGCGGCCCGGCCCCCGGCCGGGCCTGCGCTCCTGCCTCCGTCCCGCTCCAGCCCGGCCGACGTCCGTGCCGCGCGCACAGCAATCAGCCACTTGCCGCGAGAGAAGGGGTACGTCGTGGCTGGGGCGGTCGGCTACGCGGCTTTAGGCAGCCACTTTGGCGCGAGCCTCGAAGATCATGGCCCCAACGTCGTGCTTTACCGGGCAGGTCCACAGACTGCCCGACGCGCCGGAAGCTTACGGCGCCATGATCACTCGCGCCAAAGCAGCTCCAGCCCAAAGCCGCTCCGCCGACCGCCTGTGCTGCTGCAACACTAGGGTGAATTCATTCGCGAAACCAACCACTCCGTGTTGCATTATCGCAGCACGTGGCGATACGGCATTTATTGCACGCTGGGCTCTTCTTCCCGATTCCTTACATCTTGTTTTCCCGTCACGGGGCCATGGAACGTACTACCGTTAAAGTCGATATGATCTCCTGCAATATCGTATCCCACCCTAGCCTGCCTCCCAGAGAACCAGGTATCCCTAATGAGACGAAGCGCAGGGAACAAGTGAAGGAGGGAGAAGAGGAGGAGCGCAATTCTGGCCAGACTGGCGAGCGCATCTCCTAGCGCACTATCGAAAGTGAGACCGCTGATCACTGACGGAACAGCAAAGAGGAAGAAGAGGGAGGCCAGGAAGGGGACTACATGAGCCCGGTCCTCGGCGTTTCGCTGGGATCCCCGCTGGTCGACCTCAACGTCACCCTCCTTGTTTGAGGTCTTGACCTTCCACTGGCGCGCATTTTCGCCGTCAAGTACGAGACTGAAACCCACCTCCTCCCCTCGCTCTAGTTGTCCAATCGTATAAATGATCTCAGAATCCGAGGATTCGGGGCTTCTTTCAACCCCCAATTCCGGTTCGGGGTCTGGCGCTGGAATCAGATTCAGGAGTTGAACGCCATCAGGGATAGAGAAACGAACTCTCTGATCTTTGATAACGGTATTTCCGCTGTTCGCGAGCCTATAGCGGGCGGAGAATAGGTTATATACGCGCGTTCCATTGTAGGAGATTCGCAGCTCATCTCTGAGCTCAGGGTCGATATTGTCAAGGCCGGGCTTCGTGTCCGAGTCCCAGGAAATTCTTTTCCGTGGCTCCTGACGCACCTTGAGGAAGTGAACTAGGAGAGTTCCGAAAACGCCAACAAACGCACTCGCTAGCCCGATAATCAGTTTTTGCTGCATGTCGGTCAATCCGGATGAACCGGCAGCAATGGTGGCGATTGTTGACATATTACCTCCGTGTGGCGCTTGTCACTCAATGTTAGAGAGTGCCGGGTAGGCGGTGTGCCACTTTCAGGGCGTAATCGGTGCGCGGTACTGGGCGTCGAACGAGCGCGGGAAGGAGGCGTCGATCAGAGAGATACCGTTGAGTACCACGCCGCCGTCATCGTCGATCTCAGTGCAGAGCACCGGGTGGAAGGAGCAGTCCTCGTAGATGTCCCCCACTCGGATCCCGGCAGGGTTGCGAGGGTCCGTCACGTCATGCGGCCCAACATGCCACGGGAGATCGCGCAGCGCCGCTGAGGTCGTCACGGACCGGCCGTCGTGACCTGCCCTGGTCGACGACACAAGCCAGTAGCGTGGCTGAGACTGGTGGGGGTGCAGCGAGGCACACACGCGCGCCTGATCGGTCGACGCACCCGCCATCGTGGCTGACTGTCGTCGGCTGAGGTTCGTGCCACAACCGTGCCAGATGCAGCGGTCAGCCACGGTCAACGGGGGTGTCCCGCAGTCGAGTTTCTGGCCGCCTCACCAGGTATCGAAGCCGCAGGTCAGCGGCACGATTGCCCAGCCTCTCTCCTAAAGCGGTGGCTTCCTGGCAACCAGCGGCAGCGGCCAGCCGGCGCAGGCCACTAGTGCGCTGCCGTCCTCGGTGAGGAAGAGCAGGGTGGTCCATGTCCGATCGGCAGCATCGACAAACCCTGTGCGCACGGGTCGGCCATGTTCGCGGATGAGCTGCACTGCTCGTTCCAGCCCAAGAGGTTCGAGTCCGTGCATCCGCATGCGCTGAAGTCGGCGCTTGAAGACTCCGGCATGCTGCCCTGCGGGTTGTGCCCGGTCCGCCACCCAGTAGGTGGCGCCGCTGCGGAGGGTGGCCAGAGCAATCACGGAAGCCTCGTCATCACCGGCCAACAGCGATTCCAGCACATGCCGTTCCATGGTCACCCCCGTCTGGATCCTGCGGTACATCAGCCAGGTACCGCAACCCCAGCGATCGCCCGCGTCCGGTAGCGCCCCTGCGGGGGCTCGGTAGCGGCCGGAATAGCCGTAACTGACCGATCCCGCGAGAGCTACGGGTCAGGAAGTGCCCGTGCCCCCTCCGTGCCCGATCGGGTGGGGAACCACGGGGAATCACGGTGCCGAGCGGGCACCTCGCAGCACGACGGCCCCTGACCAACTACCTGGTCAGGGGCCGTTTCCGCACGCGGTGGGTGTGGGATTCGAACCCACGGTGACTCGCGCCACGACGGTTTTCAAGACTGACCTGTCCATCAGCTCGCCAGTCCACTGACCTGCACGTACAGGCGAGTGTGACCTGCCGTCCTTCAATCCTGGCCGGAGCTTGGCCGAATGGCACCTAGTACTCCAGCCGTAGATCGTGATCTTCATGGTTGTTGGGCGGTCCGACGCTGGTAGTGGCAGGCGCGGGCCCGGGCCTGGTGGCGTCGTCGCCACTCGGACCAACGGAGCCTGTGGATGACTGTGTGGACGGTCTGGGCGACGAGTGTGGTGAACAGGTGCTGGATCTCGTTGCAGGTCAGCGGGATCAGGTCGTCCGGAGCCTGCTCCTGCGCACGTTCATCGGCGGTGGCCGCGGCAAGAAAGGCGTGGGCGAGCATCGCGAGGGTGACCCAGCGGTGCCAGGACGTCCAACGCCTGACCTGGTGTTCGTCGAGACCGGCCAGGCCCTTGCCGGACTGGAAGATCTCCTCGACCGTCCACCTGCGCCCTGCCACTTTCACGAGGGTGGACAGGGGCACTCGCGCCGCCGAGTAGCAGCGGAAGTAGGCGAGTTCGCCGGTGCGCCGGTTGCGGCGGACGAGTAGGTGGCGCTGGCCGGGCCGGTCGTCGGCGATGTCGGCCAGGGCCCAGTCGTAGAAGCGGTGCCCTTTGGCTCCGGCGCCGGCGGAGAGCTTCTGCCAGGCTCGCTTCGGCAGCTTCTTGACCAGGACGTCGGCGCGGAACTTGCCCGCGCGGGTAGTGATCTGGTGGTCGCAGGCGACGGCGAGGACATAGCCGACCTGCCGTCCCTCCAGCGCGGTCCGTAGATGCGGGTTGCCTCCGTAGACCTCGTCACCGGCTACCCAGGACGCGGGGACGCCGGCGTCCAGCGCACGGCCGATCATGCGTGCGGCGAGCGTGGGTTTCGTGGCGAAGCCGACGGTGTCAGGGATCCCGGCCGCACGGCAGCGGGCCGTGTCCTGGGTCCAGGAGCGCGGAACATACAGTTCCCGGTCGATCGCCGCGTGCCCCCGCGGGGTCGAGTAGGCGAGGTAAACGGCCCCCTGACTGTTCTCGATGCGTCCGGCGGTGCCGGTGTACTGACGCTTGGCTTTGTACACGAGAACGGGAGTCGTTTGTCGATGAGCTCGGGAGGCCCTCTGTTGGCGGCCAGGTCGATGTTCACGAGTTTGGGAGGCACCCGCCGCTGCTACTACCGGCTCGTTGCCACGGGCCTGATCCCGCACACCGCGGCGACCTATCGGCGTCTGTCCTCCCGTCTCGCCCAGGCCCGCTGGGAGGAGGGGTTCCCCGACCTCGTTGACCCCTTGCGCGAGGTCCACGTCCCTCCGGCCTGGCCGGACGCCGGCGCCTTGAGTGCAGGAAATCCCGGCGAGAATGATCTTGCTAGGGTTCACCCAAGACCTGGGGCGTTCAACAACCTCACATGTGAACATCGGCCCAGCGGCCGTGATGCGCTCAAGCTCTTCAACGAGAACATCACGGCATGGAAGGTGGTCAGGCGATGACGCCCGAGGAGCAGGATCTGGTCATGGGACTGGCGTTCGTACCAGGTGTGGGTCGGACGCGCACGCTCGACGAGGTGCTCGCCCACTTCGGCGAGTCCGACGGTGGGGCCCTGGCGCTCCGGCTGCTCCGGGACGCCATGGAGCGCCGGGACGCCGACGACGTCGAGATGGCGTTGATCGTCCATGGCGCCGCCGACGCCTCGGTCGAGGAGTTCATGGAGCCGTTGACCGAGCTGTTCCCTGCCGAATGGCACAGGGAGCACGAGGACATCGTGTCCACGCTGGGCAAGCTCCGCTCGCCCAAGACGGTGCCGACGCTGGTCTTGGCGACTCACTGGGTTCCCGAGCGCCTGGACTGGGACGAGAACCGGGCGCTCGCGGTGAAGGCGATCTGGGCTCTCGGCGCCATTCCCGGCGCGGAGACCCGGGAAGCCCTCGAGGGGTTGTGCGACGACGAGAGCGAGATCATCCGTGAGAACGCGGTGAAGCAGCTCGAACGCCGCGGCGAGCTCTGACCGCAGAGCCGTAGGCGTTCCGACCAAGATCAACCTCACCAGGATTGCCTGCACCTCAACTACTCCCGCCCGTTAACCCCCCACCGGGCCGCGAGTGACTCCCAAACTCATCGACATTGATCAAGGGACCGGCCCACGCGGTGACTCCCGAAGCCGTCGACAAACGACTCCCGTTCTCGTGTACAAAGCCAGACGCTGCACGCCCACCGTGGCGGTGCCCTTCTTCAAGTCGCCGGTCTCGTCGACGACCAGCACCGCGTCGTCGTGGTGCAGCTGCTCGACGACGAAGCCTCGGATGTCGTCGCGGACCGCGTCGGCGTCCCACCTGGCCCTGGACAGCAGGTGCTGCAAGCCGTCCGGTGTCGTGTCCCCGGCGTGCTCGGCGAGCGTCCAGCAATTCTTGCGTGGCAGGTCCGCCAGCAACCCGAGCACCAGCGCCCTCGCCCGCCGCCGCGGTTCCACCCGGGCGAACCGCCCCGCGATGCGGCCCATCAGGACCTCGAACCTGTCCTGCCACCGGACAGGATCTATGCTGTGACCTGCGGCCACCGTCTGATCTTCTGTCTTCACACACCGATGATCACCGGTGGCCGCACCCATTCCCGAACCAGCCCCAGGGCCTTGGCAAAGTCGCGTGATGTCTCGTTCTGAGAGGATCCTGGCGTGTTCGACTTCGGGATCGAAAGCTACCGGCCTCATTGGCTGAACGATCGATCCGCAGTCACGGCAGGCCACGGCCAGCAACTGCGTGCGCTCATCGGCCGCCCGTTGACCCATGCCTGGCTGGTCTGGGACGTTCACGACAACGAGTGGTTCTCCGACTGCCCCGTCCTGCTCGACTTCACCGGAGAACAGGTTGAGATCAACCACCAAAAGTTCGACGACTTCTCGATCACCTGGAACACGGTCGACCCCCACCAGCCGGTCCTGTGGCCCGACTTCGATCTCCAGTGGCGCCACGACATGCGCCCCGAGCTGCACGCCCTCCAGGGCCAGGTCCTTCGGGACGTGCAGCTCCTCGAATGGACCGGGAGCGACATGGCCCAGGGAACAGTCGCTGTCAGCTTCTGCTTCCCCCACAGCCAACTGACCATCGCCAACGCCCTCGACGAGAACGGGCTGACCTTCGGGCCACCCGAGTCGCGCTACCAGCGTCACTCACTGCGCTAAGCACCCGCCCGAAACCAGGCACCCTCACGCGACTTGCCGAGGCCCGGGACCAGCCCCGATCGGCAGATCACGATCTACGGCTGGAGTACTAGCCCGTTGCAGTTGGCCAGCCACCAGCGCCTTCCCGCATTTATACGGGGTGGAGCCACTGGAATGTAAAGTCGCAACGCAATTCGATGTTGTGGGCTGGCAAGAACCTGAGGCGGAACTGGAGAGGTACCGGATTTATTATGTCTCGAGTCCGGAATGTCCTGAATTGCGGAGGCCCGAGCGGCCACTTCGGATTATTAGGGTATTTTTGGAACATTTCACCCCCGACTCGCAACCACGTCGGAAACCCCGCCTCTGCAGGATCAAGGCTGGGGGCAGCCAGAAAAAAGCGAGCTTCCGCATTTATATCCAATGTTTTTCCTGGGGCAAATGCGACCGGCCCGTTAGGGAACGTAAAAAGTTTTTCATTCTTAACGCAGGGGGAAGCTGCTTCGACCGATGAGCAACCGTACAGGTCGCCAAAGATTCCGGTAACCGTCTCGTCGTCCTCGCTGAAATCATCCCGGTGAATCCTGACCAGCCTGATCTCTACCATGTTTCCCACGAAGATCCTCCTCGCTGTCGCGCGGAAGCAAATCTGTTGGGGGCTGCTTGACACGAACGTCGACATACTTGTGATGGCTACCATCACAGTGCATCCGCAGCCGCCTCTTCGCAACCCGGGCCAAGACGAACCTCGCGCTCTTCGAGTACATAGACAGCTTCTATAACCCCTGCGCATCTAGAACCGGCTCGGCTAACCTCAGTTCGGTCGAGTTCGAGGAAAAGCACTACGCCGACCAGGCAACGTTCGAAAATCCAACATCGGCAGTGGTCGGAGTCGGCCTGGTCACCGTGGGCCCCGTAGCGAAGCCAACTTCGTGATCAGGCTGTGCCAGATGCGTGCCAGGTCGTACGGGGAACCGCGGGGAACAGCGGGAAACCCATCGACCGTCCACCAAGCGTCTGCGCCGCTCCGTCACAGGTCAGGCACAGAAATGACCCTAGATAACCTTATCTTCCCAAGCTCAGAGTTTTTGAGATGCGGGAACCCTGCAGACTCCAGCCGCTTGAGGACGGATCCGATCTTACTGCCAACTATCTCGTCTTGAATTCGACCTTCCCGGTGCTCATGCGGAAGTTTCCGTTCGAGTAAAGAGTGGGGCGGGCCTCGACATGGTTGCCGCTGTACTTCTCTACGTGCCGGATCTGGGCACCGCCGGGAACGGTGAAGTCGATCAAGGCGATGGCGACCCAGTAGGACAAGTTGCGATTGTTGAACAGTGGCACCGTCACCGTAGAACCCCGCCCGTCGCTGATGACTGCCCGAGCACC
This sequence comes from Streptomyces sp. DSM 40750, assembly GCF_024612035.1. Classification (GTDB taxonomy): domain Bacteria; phylum Actinomycetota; class Actinomycetes; order Streptomycetales; family Streptomycetaceae; genus Streptomyces. The sequence goes on along the minus strand of NZ_CP102513.1, from coordinate 8,911,285 downwards.
GTAGGACTTGAACGAACCGGCACCGTTTTCCACCGCGCTGTAGGCGCACAGAAGGACGTAGCCCTGGAGGTCGGGGCGACGGATGGTAATCGTCTCGCGGCCCGGCGCCCGGGCGTCGCCATCCAGGGCGATGTAGGGCGGCGCGAAGGGCAATCCGAGCTGTCGGTAATAGACGACCTGTTCTGACTTGTTCGGGCGCTTGCCAGGCGGGGTGACAAGACTCCCAGGAACATAGAGGGCGTACAGGTCGAGGTCAGCGCCAGCTCGTCTTCGGGCTGCGCTCCCGCCGTTCCATTCGAGTGTGGCCGTCACGACAAGGCTTGGATCGTTCTTGCGCATGTCAATAGTCGCTTGGCCGGCCTTGGTGAGAGCGACCTTGCCCAGCGGGACGAGAGGGCGAGTCGGTGTCGTCAGCGGGACTGGTGCAACCCCCGGGGACATGTTCGGTGCGTAGGCGGGTCGTGGCGGTGTAGTTGGTGTAGGCCGTTCCTGCGCGGCCGTCGCCGCAGCTGGAGATTGTGCCGCGGACGGCCCAGGGTCATCTACAACGATGCCGAAGTCCGAGGCCAGACCCGCCAGCCCGGTGTCCCATCCCTGTCCTACCGCCCTTGCCTTCCAACCGCCTGACCGTCGGTAGAGCTCAACGAGGATGACCACCGTCTCCCGATGCGTGAGCGGCGGCGGCGCAAACGTGATCCGTGCGCTCCCACACTCGATGACCGCGTGAGGGGTGTTGCTCGCGTCGAAGTGAGTAGCCCGCAGCTCAGGGTCAATGCTGGCGACGACTGCAACACGGTCGACTGTCGTAGGGACCGCGACCAGATCCGCAACGATCGTCTGCCCGTTCAGTACGATCCCGTCCTGCGACGAGTGGTTGTAGAAGACCAGATCGTCATCACTCCGGACCTTGCCGTCCTGCCCGAGCAGAACAGCAGATACGTCGATGCCCGTAGTCGGCGAGGTGAGGGTGACGCGGCAAACCGCTGCGGACAAGACAGCGTTGCCGCCTTTGGCAAGCGTAGTAGTCATGGGCGCCCTCTCACGGTGGTGCGAACATCGTGCTACCCCTAGCCGGTCCGTGTAGGACAAACGGTGGTTTCCTGAGGTGAAGCACCGCGAAGGTGATCATGTTCCTGAGGCTGCAAGATGCGACAGCAGTTGAGCCGCCCGTCTCAGTTTCCGTCTCATTCAGCGCCGTTCACGGCCGTTCAGACGAGACAACGCAAGTAGCCGCTCTCGCGACCGGCCGCCCATGAACACAGGTGAACGCCCCTGTACATAGCGGGGAACCCCACCACCACAGTTGGAAAGCGTGCACCAGCAGTCGACGTACAGCACTGATTGATGCGCGGCCGGCGCTGACAGGTCTCGCTCTTGGCCATCGACGAAGCCCGACCGTCGGTTAGGTCCCGGGTTGGCCCCGGGCCGCCCCCAGACAGAGCCGGGGATGCAGCTGCTCTACAGAGCTGGATACCCCGGAAGCCGACCGCGCGTCTGAGACTCTAACCAGTGCCACTGACAACCCACCCTGCGAACGGTGCTTCCCCGAGCGTGTTCCGCAACGCTCCTGCACCACAACCGCACCAGATCGAGCGGGTAACAGCGGGGAACCACGGTGAAAGGGTCAGTACCCATCGAGTCCCCGAGCGGACCGTTCGTCCAGGTCAGCACCCAAGTTCAGCCACCAGTGATCGCAGCTTCCCAAGCTGCGGTCCCCGAGACGTCGGCGCAGCCAGCACACTCGTAAAGTCGCGGCATGGTGACTGCGACTGTCCGTGAATGGCACGACGAGGAAGGGTGGGGGTACTCGACTCCCCCGAGACACCCGGCGGTTGCTGGGGCCACTACTCCGTCATCCAGACGAAGGGCTTCCATACGCTCTCGCCGGGACAACGTGTAGACCTCCAATGGGAAGCCCCCGGCTACAAGCAAGACGGCTACACCTACCGCGCAGTGCACATAGCGCCTCGGCCAGCCTGACATCAACAACGGCAGACAGCAGCAACTACGAGCGGTCACTGACGGCCATGCCTTCCAGGCATCCGAAGCTCCCGAAGCCTGGGTGATCGAACTCCCAAAGCGGTGCTCACCAGGCTCGGCCTTGCCGCGGACGTGCCAAGTAGGGTGCCTCTTATGACCACTTCTCCTGATCACGTCGACAGCAGAGAGGACCTGGCTGCCTTCGTCCGTGCCCTCCACCGGAGCCACACCGAGGAGGGCCACTCATGGTAGAACGGAGGAATAGTCAAGACCTGTGGATCTAGTGCCCCCCCCCGAGCCGAGCCGTCGTTCCGTCGCGAGGGAGCGGCCAACGTGCCAGGACAAATCACGTCAAGCCGTAACTCGCGTGGGCCGGTATCGCTGAGCTACCGCCCCCGACCGGAACTCATGGCGGTCCACGAGCTCGAGCTGGATGCGCTCGCGCAGACCGGCGAGCAATGTCGGCCCGTGTCCGGCAAGGACCGGCTGAACAAGGAACTCGTACTCGTCGATCAGTCCCAGATCTGCCAACGCCAGGGGGAGCGTCACGCCACCCACCCACAGGCCCTCGCCTGACTCCTGCTTGAGCCGCTGAACCGCTTGTCCCAAGTCGCCTCGCACCAGGTCGGCATTCCAATCGACCCCGCTCAGCGTGCTCGACACGACGTACTTCTTCGCCCGGTCGATGGTCTCGGCGAATGGGATCTGCCACTCATCCATCCAGTCAGGCCACGTGCCCGTGGCCGGCTTCCGCCACGCCGACTCCATCATCTCGTAGGTCACCCGGCCGAATAGCAGGGCATCGGCTCGCTCCATCTCAGCGGTCCAGTAGCGCATCGACTCCTCGTCCGGGGGGAGCCCTGCGTCGTGATGGCAGCAGCCGTCGAGCGTGACGTTGATCGAGTATCGAAGTGGTCTCATCTCGTTGCTCTCCCTTGATGCACGCCCCGCGTTCACCGGACCGTACTCAGACGACTGCCGGCGCCATTTCTCATCGACGCCCCGATCGCACCTACTTTGGCGCCGTCGTGATGCGAACTTTAACTTCGTCGTGATGCGAACCAGACCGCAGACCGAGCGCGCGACCGATTCGGCGCTCGGAGCGTTCAGGTTCGCAAAGGGACGGCGCCCATAACGCTCGATTTCGATGCACGGTGCCGCGTCACCTACCGTCGGCTCAGGGTCAACGACGAAAGTCGCAAACGTTGCCTGACGCGGCACTATTCAGTTCGGTGGTTGATCCAGTTGTTCCATCCGTCGGCTTGCCGCGTTGCGGACGCGGCGGGTTCGTCCCTGTTCGGCGAGCAGGCTGAGGGCGTCGGATGAGGTAATGATCTGCGCGGTCGCGGCTGTGCGTTGGAACCAGTCGGATGCGGCGGTAAGCGCCTCGGCAGCCCATGGCTCGTCCAGGGCGATGGTCCTCAGCAGGGTCCACTCGCGCAGGCGGCGGGCGAGGTAGTCCCGGTCCCCGATGACCGCGGCCATGATGTGAGCCCAGACGGTGAACTCGGCGTCGGTCAGCAGCTGGGCTGCCCGGCGGTCCAGGTGGTGCACCACCGCGCCTTGCGCCATCGCCTCATCCTGATCGCGCAGCACTGCGGCCACCAGCTCGGCCTCCTCCGCCTCCGAGACGGCATCGAGGGCCTGCAGGTAGTGCGCGTAACGCTGGTGCTCGGCGGGTCCCGGCGGGCCGCCGAACTCCATCAGCCCGGAGCGGTACGCGAGCACCACGGCCTGTGCCCTGTCCCGGGCGCCGATCTTGTGGAGGATCCGCTTGACGTGGGTCTTGGCGGTCGACTCGGCGATGAGGAGAAGGCCGGCGATCTGCGCGTTCGACAGGCCCTCGGCCACCAGCCGGAGCACCTGCCGTTCACGGGAGGTGAGTTGGCCCAGCAGGGTGGTGGCCTGCGCCTCCTGCGCTGCGGCGCCGTCCCGAGCGGCCCGTCCCCCGAGGACGAAGTGCTCCACCAAGGCCCGCGTGACCGCCGGGTCCAGCAGCGTGTCACCCGCGGCCACCGTCCGCACGGCATCGATCAGGCGTTCCGGCGAGGCACGCTTGAGCAGGAACCCGCTCGCCCCCGCCCGCAACGCTCGCCACACGTACGCGTCGTCGGGGAACGTGGTCAGGACGAGAACGCGCGCCCGCAGTCCCGCCTCGACGATGCGGCGGGTGGCCTCGATGCCGTCGACGCCCGGCATCCGTACGTCCATCAGCACGATATCCGGGTCCAGAGCGCGGCACTGCTCGACCGCCCGCACCCCGTCGGACGCTTCTCCGACGACCTCGATGCCGGGCGCGCTGCCCAGCACGACCGCGACACCCGTACGCAACAGGGCGTCGTCATCGGCCAGGAGGACACGGAGGGGCAAGGACACGGAGCTGGTTGCGGGAGCGGTGGCGGTCATGGCATGGGCAGTTCCACGCGGAGTGCGAATCCGCCGCCGGAAGCCCGTCCGTGCCGTACCGACCCGCCGAAGACACCGGCCCGTTCGGTGATGCCGAGCAGCCCACGGCCCAGCCGGTACTCGGACGCCGGCCCGTCCCCGTCGTCGACGACGTTCACGAGTACCGCTGCCTCGGTTCCGTCGGTCCTCTGGACTGTGACGTCGGCCGAACGCGCCCGCCCGTGCCGCAGGGCATTCGTCAGCGCCTCCTGGACTATCCGGTGTACGGCGGTCTCCATCTCGCGTGACAGCGTCCGCGTCCGCACCCCCGACTCGACGCGCACCCGCACGGCCATCCCCGCGTCGGCCAACGGCCGCACCAGGCCCTCCAGTTCATCGAGACCGGGTGGCCCGCCGTGCACATCGCCGACGCCCATGGCCCCGAACCGGCCGGGACCATCGTCCACCTCGTCGGCACCCACCGCCCCGGAGCCCGGCGGTGTGCCGTCCTCCGCCCGTAGCACCCCGAGCAACCGGTCCAGCTCCGCCAGCGCCTCGCGGCCCGTGCGTTCGACACTCATCAGGAGTTCTCGGGTCCGCTCGGGCTCGGTGGCGAGCACCATGCGGCCGGCGCCCGCCTGGACCAGCATCGCGTTGACCGCGTGTCCGACGACATCGTGCAACTCCCGGGCGATACGCACCCGTTCGTTGATCACCGCCTCGCGGCGCTTCAACCGCCGGCGTGCCTCCAGGGCCCTCCGTCGCCGAGCCGTGCCGTATCCCGCCGCCCACACCAGCAGCCAGACGAACAGGACGCCCGCGGGTGCCATCGACGAGTCGTCCTCGGGTGCGAAGAAGGCGAGCACACCGGGCGGGACGAGCAGGGCGCCGAGCCGCGCACGGGCAGGGCTCGCGTACAGGCCCAGCGAGTACAGGCCGATCAGGTTCGCGATCGGTGTCAGTCCCCCGGGGTCAGCCCACAGCGCCTCGGCGCTCAGCCCCGCCGTACCCACCGCATACGCGGCCAACGGCGTGCGCCGACGGAAGGCCAGGCTACCGGCGATGACCACGCACAGCCCCAGAACCAGCGGCAATGGACGGCCGGGCACCCGCTCCCCGCCGAGCCGCACCGCGACCATGGCCGCCAGCAGGACCACGGCCGGTGCCAGGTCGACCACCGCGACCGGCAGCCGGCCCGTGAACCCCCGGGTCTCCCAGGCGGCGCGCAACAGCGCGGCCCTGTGCGGTAAGCACCCTCCAGCCACGATGTCCCCCCGCGAAGCCGAGCCAAGGTCCCGCAACCGTACCCATCGAGCGGGCCGCTCGGCACTGGCCTGCAACGTCGCCCGCATCGCCGACCGGCTCCCGGCCGCAGCCGGGTGCTGCCCGCCAAAGGCGGATCCGGTCGCCCCGTTGATCCCTGGGGCAGCCCCGGCGGGCGCCCGACTGTCCGGCTGTCCGGCTGTCCGGCTGTCCGGCTACGCGAGCGCGTCCGCTCCTCCTTCCAGCCACACTCGCAGGTGGGAGGAGTGCTCGGCATCCATGTGCACGGTGTTCACGGCTATGGCGGTGCGGCGGGTGGCAGCCTCCGGTTCGCCGGTGTTCGTGTTGACGTCGAAGCGGGGGAAGTTGCTGGAGGAGACGTCGAGCCGGATGCGGTGGCCGACGGCGAAGCGGTTTGCCGTGTCGGGGGCGGTGACCTCGATCTCGTACGTCTCGCCGGGTATGAGTAACTCCGGCCTCTCGTAGGAGCGGTGGAAGCGGCAGCGGGCGATGCCGTCGGTGAGGTTCATGGCGAAGCCGTGCGGGTAGTCGGCGTTGGGCGGGTGGACGTCGATCAGCTTGATGGTGAAGTCGGTGTCCGGGGCCGTGCTGGAGATGTGGAGCCTTGCCGACACCGGGCCGGCCATCACCACGTCCCGCTCGAGTGGCGGGGTGGTCAGGCTGATCACGTCCGGGCGGGAGTCCAGCGGCAGGTACGGCGCACGGGCCCCGTACACCCGGGCGTCCGGGGCGTTCTGGTCGTGGGCCCCACCCGTCATCACCGGTTCGCCCGAGGTGACTTGGCCTCCCATGGTGGGCACCGGGTGGTGCGGGTCGAAGTCGTAGGTCACCGACGCGGCGGCCGCGGTGGGCGGGGCGAGGGTGAGGGCGCCGCCGGTGGTGAGGTACAGGGCGACAGGGGCCGTCGACGCCGGCGGCCACTGGGTGTCGGTGCGCCAGGCGCCGCCGTGCCGCATCCGCCCTGCCGCATCCCGCCGGCCGTCGCCGCCCCCCATCAGGAAGTACCGCACGGCAGGGAGATCTCCGTTCCCCGGATCACCCTCGTCGTTCCCGTCATGATCCCCCTCGTCCTCCCGGCCCAGCGCCCGGTCGAACCAGCGGCGGCGGAACTCCAGGTACGACGGGCCGAGGTTGCCGTCCAGGGTCGCCCGTGGACCGAAGTCCACGTCTCCGGCGTACGTCTCGCAGTGGTGTCCGTGCGTCCACGGGCCCATGACCAGGTAGGAGGGTGCCGACTTCAGCTCCCGCAGGGCGGTGAAGTTCTCGATGGTGGAGCGGACGTAGGGGTCGTACCAGCTGCCCATGTGCAGGCTCGGCGCGTCCGGGAAGCGGTCGTAGAAGCCTCGCCCGTAGATCGCCGGGTTGCGGTAGTAGTCCCCGAAGGTGTCCTGGCGCCACTGCTCCAGCAGGAAGTCCTCGTACGCGGACAGGTGCCGCAGCGGCGTGCAGCCCGGCCGCCACGGCATCGCACCGAACCAGCCCGTCGCGTCCACCCGCAGCAACTGCTCGGCCAGCACCGGATCCGCCGCCGCCTCCGGGCTGTGCACCGCATGCCGCAGCGCCCAGGTCACCTGCTTCAGCTCGAATGCGCCGCCCATCCGCATCCCCGCGTCGTACGCGCAGGAGAAACCGCCCGAGTCCTGGAACATGGCGGCCAGCCCGGGCGCCCCCTCGGCGGCTGCGGCTGCCTGGACGTGGGCGGAGTAGGACACCCCCGTCATCACGACCCTGCCGTCACACCACGGCTGGTTCCTGAGCCAGGCGATCGTGTCCGCCCCGTCCGGGCCCTCGCCGAGGTACTTCACGAACGTCCCCTCGGAGTCGCCCCGGCCCCGGCAGTCCTGCCGTACGACGTGGTAGCGGGCCTGGGTGAAGTGCCGGGCGATGTCCTCGGGCTGCGGGACGGGCGCGTCGCTGCGGTCCTGGTCCGAACCGCGCTGCGCGCGCCGGCCGTACGGGGTGCGCTCCAGGAGCACGGGAAGCGCGGTCGCCTCCGGCTCGGGTGAGGCGGAGTACAGGTCGGCGGCGAGCTGGATGCCGTCCCGCATGGGGATGCGCAGGGTACGGCGCCACAGGGCACCGCCCTGGAGGGGTTCGGGTCGGCAAGTGGGGGAGGTCTCGTACGTGGTCACTCCCGTGACGCTAAGCAGTTGCCCAGGTCATGGCGATCACTTGACGTCATCAGGTCAACTGTTCCGCCGGACGGTGACGGGACCGGACACGGGACCTACTGTGCAGCGCAACCCGGGAACGCCCTGCGTGCCATCGCGACGGATCGTGCGCGGCTCCGGGTCCCGCTTCGCACTGCTCGCGGCGTAGCCGCGCCATGCCCTCGTTTCCCCGTCCTCTCCCAGTCCTCACAGGAGGCCGCCATGAGCACACCTGACAGCCGCGCCGAGGAGGTGCAGGCCACCGATCCCGGCGAGGGGGGCCGTGGCTCCCGGTTCCTCGACCTGGTCGAGCGGGCGGGCAACGCGCTGCCGCATCCGTTCTGGCTGTTCTGGATCCTGTTCGGGGTCGTCGCCTGCGTCAGCTGGGCGCTGAACGCCTCCGGCCTACAGGTCGAGGACCCCTCCTCGGGCGACCCGGTCGGCGTACGCAGCGCACTGTCGGCGGACGCCGTACGGGACCTGATCACCGGCGCCGAGGAGTCCTTCGTCACCTTCGGCCCGCTCGGCACCGTGCTGATGGTGATGCTGGGTGTCGCGGTCGCCGAGCGGTCGGGACTCTTCGAAGCGCTGGCCCGCCGCATGCTGTCGGGCCTGTCCCCGCGCACCGTCGTCCTGGGCGTGGCGCTGGGCGGCGTGCTGGGGAAGTTCCTGTCCGACTCCGCGTACGTGGTCCTCATCCCGCTCGGGGCGGTGGCCTTCCGCGCCGTGGGCCGCTCCCCCATGCTCGGCATGATCGTCGCGTTCGTCTCCATCAACGCCGCGGGCGACGCCAACCCGCTGATCGCCCCCGGGGACGCGCTGTTCGCCTCCGTGGCCACCGAGGCCGCGCAACTCGTCGACGAGGACGTGGTGGTCCGCGCGACGGACAACATGTACTTCACCACGGTCTCGGCGTTCGTGCTGGCCGGCACCATCGCCCTGGTCGTGGACAAGATCCTCGCCAGGCGCGAGCACCACCTGACCCCGGACGCGGACCTGGAGGCCGCCGCGGCACAGCGGATCGTCGCCGCGGAGGTCGACGACGCCACCGAGCTGCGGGCCCTGAAGCTGACCGGGCTGGCCGTGCTCGGCTACGCCGCGCTGATCGTGCTCGCGATGCTGCCCGCCTCGTCACCGCTCCGCGGTGAGGGGGGCGCCATCGTGGAGTCCACCTTCATGAACGCCATCGCCGTCTTCCTCACCGTCTTCTTCCTCCTCATCGGCGCTGTGTACGGGCGGCTCACCGGGCGGATCCGCGGGAGCCGCGCGATACCGGAGTTCATGGCGGAGGGAGTGCGCTCCATCGCGCCGCTGCTGGTGCTCTTCTTCGCCGTGTCCCAGTTCCTCGCCCTGTTCAAGTGGACCAACATCGCCACGGTCGTCGCGGTCGAAGGGGCGGACTTCCTAGAGGAGTTGGGCGCGCCCACTCTGGTGCTGTTCTCCCTGCTGATCGTCGCGGTCGCACTGATGAACCTCCTCATCACCTCCGGCTCCGCCCTGTGGACACTGGTCGCCCCGGCACTGGTGCCGATGCTGATGCTGCTCGGCACCAGCCCGGCCACCACCATGGCGCTCTACCGCATCGCCGACTCATGCACGAACTCCATCACCCCGATGAGCACCTCGTTCATGCTCTGTGTCGGCTACCTGCAGACCCTCCGCCGTAAGGCCGGCATCGGCACCCTGGTCTCCTTCACCCTGCCCCTCGCCATGATCATGCTGGTGGTCTGGGTGCTGCTGTTCTTCGCCTGGTACCTGCTGGGCATCCCGCTCGGTCCGGGAGCGCCGGTGCGGTGAACTCCCGCCGTACGCTGACAGCGTGAGCATCGTCCTCGACCTCGGAGGGCTCGGCCCCGCGGACCTCACGGCCGGGCCCTCCGCGCTGTCGGAACTGATGGCGAGCCTGCACGTGCTCGCCGAACCCGAGCACCACCCGGAGGCCGCGGGCTGGGCGGCCCGCGCCGCTACGGCGGGACCCGAACTGCACGACGAGTTGTCCGTGTTCGCTCCTCTGTGGGCCCGATACCGCTGCCGCCTGTTCTTTCCCCGTACGCTGCCGCTCGCGGCGAGCCTGGACGAGGAGCTGGCCGCGATCGCGGCGCTGTCGGACGAGCACTTCCTGGAGCTGGTGGCGCCCGGAGTCCTCGGCACCAACGCGCTGCCCATTCCGCCGGCCCGCGAGCTGCGCGCCGGAACCGCCGCCGCGGACCACTACGCACGCCTCTGTCTGCGCCGCTCCTACGCCCGCGGTGAGCTGGCGCGGCAGCTGGTGGCGGCGCCGCTGGAGCTGCGGGACCGGCTGCTGGCGGTGCTGCGGGCCGCCGACACCGCGTTCTTCGCCGAGGACTGGCGCACCCTGCGGCCTGCCCTGGAAGACCACGCGCGGGAGGTGCGTCGCCGACTGACAGCCCGGTCGCCCGCGGAGGTGCTCACCGAGCTGCTGCCGACCGCGGCCCGGGTCGCGCCGGGGGAACGGATACGGCTGGACAAGCTGCAGACCGACGAGGTGAAGGTGGCCCCGCGCCCCCTCGTCCTCGTCCCGTCCGCCCGGGTGTGGCCGCATCTGACGGTCAAGAACGAGCACCCGTCGTGCGTGGTGGTGCAGTACGCGGCTCGCGGCACCGCCCCGGCCGGACAACTGACCCTGCGGGATCTGCACCACCGGCTGATGGCGCTGACCTCGCCCGCCCGGATGGAACTGTGCCGCCATCTGCTGGGTGAGCCCATCACCACCTCGGAGCTCGCCGCCCGACTCGGCTCCAGCGAACCACAGGTCTCCCGCGCCCTGCGCACCCTGCGCGACGCGGGCCTGGTTCGCTCCACCCGGGACGGCAAGCTGGTGCGGCACCGGCTCGCCACGGACGTCATCCAGCGACTGGGCCACGACGTCCTCGCCACCGTGGCACGGTGAACCGACGAGGGAAGCTCGGGGGCTGCAGAGTCGGGCCCGGGGCGTCCCGGCGACCGTCCAGGACGGGGCGGGACAGGACGGGGCGGGACAGGACGGGGCGGGGCGGGGCGGGGCGGCCGGTTGCCTACGTCTGGTCGTCCCAATCACGGTGTCCGCTTTCGACGAGTGCGCGGAGACGGTCCGGTGACTCCTCGTCGGTGGCTGCGGTGCTCTTGATCCAGGCGGTGGAAACGGCCGCGAGGAACAGGTCTGGACATCCGCACGGGGCCCGCGCTCCTGCTGCGGCGCCACAAAGGGCCATGGATGCGCGGCCCCGTCGGCCAGACCCCTCGGCCACACACCCCACCGACAAGACCCAGCGCGCACCCGGGGGCGGCCGCCACTTACGCTTGCATGCGTAAACCGATCGGTTTACAATGGCGAAACTGATCGGTTTCTCGCCGTGAGGGCAAGTCTCAGAACTTGAATCACCGAGTCTCAGAACCCGAATCACCAGGAGCATCGGATGACTGCCGCGCGCGAGGTCGAGGGGCAACCGACGGATCCGAGGCTTCCTGCGAAGCTGGCTGCCCATCCGTCGGTGCGGGCCGTGCTCGCCCGGCGCAGGTCCGGTGACGCGGTGAGCCCTCCGGCGGTGATCGACGCGGACTGGCTGCGCGAGATATGCCTGGCGGCCGGTGCGGACGACGTGGCCGCGGTCAGCCTGGACCACCCCGACCTGGCCGACGAGCGCGAGCACGCGCAGTCCGCACTGCCCGGCACCCGCACCCTGATCGCGATGGCGGTCCGGATGAACCGCGACAACTGCCGTTCCCCGGCCCGCAGCGTGGCCAACCAGGAGTTCCACCAGACCGACGAACAGGCCAATCACGCCGCCCGCAGTGTCACCCGGGCACTGCAGGACGCCGGCCACCGCGCACTCAATCCGTCGGTCGCCTTCCCCCAGGAGATGGACCGCTTCCCCGGGCGGATCTGGGTGGTGGCGCACAAGACGGTCGCGGTGGCCGCCGGCCTCGGCGTGATGGGCCTGCACCGCAATGTCATCCACCCGAAGTTCGGCAACTTCATACTGCTGGCGACCGTCCTGGTGGACGCCGAGGTGAGCGAGTACGGGCAGGCGCTGGACTACAACCCCTGTATCGACTGCAAGTTGTGCGTGGCGGCCTGCCCGGTCGGTGCCATCAGCAAGGACGGGGCATTCGACGCCCTGGCCTGCACCACCCACAACTACCGCGAGTTCATGAGCGGTTTCACCGACTGGGCGCAGACCGTGGCCGACAGCGAGGACGCCGCCGACTACCGCTCCCGGGTCACCGATTCCGAGAGCGCCTCCATGTGGCAGAGCCTGACCTCGCCCCCCGGCTACAAGTCCGGCTACTGCATGGCCGTCTGCCCCGGCGGCGAAGACGTCCTGGGCCCCTACCTGGACGACCGCAAGACGTTCATGGACACCGTGCTGCGACCGCTCCAGGACAAGAGGGAGACCCTCTACGTCCTGCCGGGCTCACACGCGCAGGAGTACGCCCAGCGCCGCTTCCCCCACAAGCCCGTCAAGGAAGTCACCGGCGGCTGGCACCCCCCGGCGAAACGCTCCGCATCCCACTGACTCAACTCCCCCCCCCGGACGGGGCCACTGTGCGGAGTGGCCCCGAGAGGTCGGGAGGTGCGCTCACACACGCTCAGCGACGGGCGAAACGGCTGCGGCCTTGCGGAAGTCGAAGGGCCGAAGGCCGAGGCCGTACGGGCAGGCATGTGAGCCGCCGCGCCACCGGTGGCGCGGCGATCAGCACGGCGAGACCGGTCAGCGGGTGCGACGGCCCGGAGGAGGCGACCGGACCCAGCGGATTCCGGGCCGGGGTCGGTTCTCCGGTGATCGCGTCGCCCGCCGCGCGTTGTCTTACGGACCCGTGACGTGCCGGACGTGTCCGCCGCCGCGACGGCTACGGCGCCCTAGCGTGGGGCTCATGCGTGTACTGGTCACCGGCGGTGCCGGGTTCATCGGGTCCCATGTCGTGGAGGCGCTGGCGGCGCGCGGGCACGAGCCCGTCGTGTTCGACGTCCGCGAGGACAGGCGGGCGGACGTCCGGGACGGGGAAGCGGTCCGCCGCGCCCTCGCCGGGGCCGACGCCGTGTGCCACCAGGCGGCCATGGTCGGCCTCGGCACGGGCTTCGCCGACGCGCCGGAGTACGTCTCCCGCAACGACCTGGGGACGGCGGTGCTGCTCTCCGCCATGGCGGACGCCGGCGTGCGGCGGCTCGTGCTGGCCGGGTCGATGGTGGTGTACGGGGAGGGAAGGTACGAGTGCGGGCGGCACGGGGTGGTGCGGCCGGGGCCACGGGCCGTCGCCCATCTCGTGGCCGGGCGCTTCGAGCCGCTGTGCCCGTCGTGCGGCGAGGAACTGTCGCCGGGGCTGGTGGGTGAGGACGCGCCGACCGATCCGCGGAACGTGTACGCGACGACGAAGCTCGCCCAGGAGCATCTGGCAGCGGCATGGGCACGGACGACGGACGGGGCAGCGGTGTCGCTGCGCTACCACAACGTGTACGGGCCGCGGATGCCCCGGGACACGCCGTACGCCGGGGTGGCCTCCTTCTTCCGTTCGGCGCTCGCGCGTGGGGAGGCCCCCCGGGTCTTCGAGGACGGGCGGCAGCGGCGGGACTTCGTCCATGTACGTGATGTGGCGGCGGCCAATGTGGCGGCGCTGGAGGCGGGTTCGGCCGAGGGGGCGCTGACCGCGTACAACACCGGCAGCGGCGAGCCGCACACCGTCGGGGAGATGGCGCGGGCGCTGGCCGGCGCGTTCGGCGGGTCCGAGCCGGTCGTCACCGGGGAGTACCGGCTGGGGGACGTACGGCACATCACCGCCGACTCCTCGCGGCTGCGGGCGGAGCTGGGCTGGAAGGCGGAGGTCGCCTTCGCGGAGGGGATGCGGGAGTTCGCACGGGCCGGCATGCGTGGCTCGTAGGACACCCCTGGACCGGTGGTGCTGTCCGCTTCAGGAAGCGGCCGCGGGCAGCACCACCTCGAAGCGACAGCCGCCGGGGATGTTGCGTACGGTGGCGGAGCCCTGGTGGGCCTCCACGATTCCCCGGACGATGGCGAGGCCCAGGCCCGCGCCGGCCGGTGGGGTGCGGGCGTGGGTGCCACGCCAGCCGGTGTCGAAGACGCGCGGCAGGTCCTCCTCGGGGATACCGCCGCAGCCGTCCGTCACGGACACGACCACCCCTCGGGGCGAGCGTACGGCCGCGACCGCGACCGTGCCGTCCGCCGGAGTGCGGCGGATCGCGTTCACCAGCAGGTTGCCGAGGACCCGGCTCATCTCCTTGCCGTCCACCTCGACCGGCACCGGCTCGACGCTGCCGCCCACGAGTCTGACCCCGTGTTCGCGGGCGAGCGGATCGGCACCCGCCAGGGCGTCGCCGACCAGGTCGTACAGGGACATGCGGGAAGGGGTGAGGGCGAGGGCTCCCGCGTGGATGCGGGAGAGTTCGAAGAGGTCGCCGACCATGCCGTTGAGGCGTTCGACCTCGGTGCGGATCTGGCGCAGATAGCGGTCGGGGTCGGCGGCCACCCCGTCCTCCAGTGCCTCGGCCATGGCGCGCAGTCCGGCGAGCGGGGTGCGCAGGTCGTGCGAGATCCAGGCGACGAGTTCGCGGCGGGAGGACTCCAGCGCGCGTTCGCGTTCCCGTGACGCGGCGAGTTTCGCGCTCGTGGCGGCCAGTTCGGCGCTGAGTGCGGCGAGTTCGGCGGTGGCCGGGCCGACGGGGGCCGCGAAGTCGCCGCCGTCGCCGAAGGATCGGGCGGCGAGTTGGAGGGCTCGGCTGCGGGCGACGACCCAGCGGCCGAGGAGGAGGGCGGTCGCCAGAGAAACCACGGCGGCCATCGCCACGACCGTCGTCACCACGGTCAGGTCGTGCGCGGAGAGGAACATCGCCCACGCCACGGCGAGGGTGCCCGCGAGCATGGCGGTCACCGCGACGGCGGCCACGACGGTGAGCGACGTGGTGAGCGAGCGGCGGCGCAGCAGCCACAGTGCCGCCGCGCCGAGCAGCCCGGCCGCGCCGGCGCCGAGGAAGGCGAACAGCGCTATGAGCAGGGTGTCGCCCATCGTCAGTCCTCCTTGCCATCGGCGTCGATGGGGATGGGGGTGGGGGTAGGAGTGGGCGTGGGGTCGAAGCGGTAGCCGACGCCCCACACGGTCTGGATCAGCTGCGGCCTGGCCGGGTCGTCCTCGACCTTGCCGCGCAGCCGGCGGATGTGGACGGTGACCGTGGACAGGTCGCCGAAGTCCCAGCCCCACACCTCGCGCATCAGGTCCTCGCGGCTGTAGGCGCGGCCCGGGTTGCGCAGGAAGAAGGCGAGGAGGTCGAACTCCCGCAGGGTGAGGGCGAGTTCGTCCCCGTTCCTGGCGGCGCGGCGGGCAGCCGGGTCGACGGTGAGGCCGGCCGAGCGCAGGGGGCCCGTGCCCGCACCAGGGCGTGCGCGGCGCATCACGGACTCGACGCGCAGCACCAGTTCGCGGGGGCTGAACGGCTTGGTGACGTAGTCGTCGGCGCCCACCTCCAGGCCGAGGATGCGGTCGTCCTCGTCGCCCCGGGCGGTGAGCATGATGACCGGCACCGGGCCGCGTGCCCGCAGTCGGCGGCACACCTCCAGGCCGTCCATGCCGGGCAGCATCAGGTCCAGCACCACCAGGTCCGGCCAGTGCGCGGCGGCACGGGCCAACGCGGTGGGGCCGTCCTCGGCGTGGTCCACGTGGTATCCGGCCCGGTCGAGGTATCCGGCGACGACCTCGGCGACCGTGGGGTCGTCGTCGACCACCAGGATGCGAGCCGCCGTCGGCCCACTCGGTTGCTGTTCCATGTCGCCAGCGTCCCACCATGCCCGGCTTCCGCACCGCCCGCCCGGCATGGGGAACCTCTGACGTCCGCGTTTCGTAAGAACCCGAAGTCCGATATGCGCACTTCGTCCTCGTAGGGTGAAAGCCGTGACGACCTCTCCCACATCGCCGGACGTCGATGTCGTGCTCCCGTGCCTCAACGAGGCCGAGGCTCTCCCCTGGGTCCTGGCCCGCATCCCACCCGGCTGGCGCGCCCTCGTCGTGGACAACGGCTCCACCGACGGCTCGGCCGACCTCGCCCGCGAGCTGGGGGCGACCGTGGTCCACGAACCACGCCGCGGCTTCGGCGCCGCCTGCCATGCCGGGCTGAGCGCCGCCACGGCCGACATCGTCTGCTTCTGCGACTGCGACGCCTCCCTCGACCCGTCGCTCCTCGCCCCCTTCGTACGCGAAGTGGCGGACGGGCGGGCCGACCTGGTGCTCGGCAGGCGCCGCCCGCAGGGGCCCGGCGCATGGCCCGCACACGCCCGGGCAGGCAACCTGGCGCTCGCCCGGATGCTGCGCCGCCGCACCGGGCTGCGCCTGCACGACCTCGGCCCACTGCGCGCCGCCCGCCGCGAGCCGCTGCTCGCCCTAGGTCTCACCGACCGGCGCAGCGGCTATCCGCTGCAGATGGTCGTGCGCGCCGCCGACGCGGGCTGGCGCGTCACCGAGCACGACGTGCCGTACCTGCCACGTGCCGGCGCCTCCAAGGTGACCGGCACCTGGCGGGGCACCTGGCAGGCGGTACGGGACATGAGCCGCGTGCTGAACGAACCGCCCGCGCCCGTCACCGCAGGAGGAGCCCGCCGATGACCACGCTCCTCGTCATCGCCAAGGAGCCCAGGCCGGGACGGGTGAAGACCCGGCTCACCCCGCCGTTCACTCCCACCGAGGCGGCGGAACTCGCCGAGGCGGCCCTGGTCGACACCCTGCGCACCGTCGCGGCGGCTCCCGCCCGCCGTCGCGTCCTGGTGCTGGCCGGGGAACCCGGCCCCTGGCTGCCGCCCGGCTTCGACGTCGTACCGCAGTGCGCGGGCGGACTGGACGCACGGCTCGCCGCGGCGTTCGCCGGCTGCGACGGCCCGGCCCTGCTCATCGGCATGGACACCCCACAGGTCACCCCGGACCTGCTGACCGTCGACTTCACCGAGTGCGACGCGTACTTCGGTCCGGCCGAGGACGGCGGTTTCTGGGCCCTCGGCCTGGCCGACCCGGACCCCGGTCTGCTGCGCGGAGTACCCATGTCGACGCCCTCCACCGGCGCCGTACAGCGCGCCCGACTCGTCGCCGCCGGACTGCGCGTCCGCGACCTGCCACGGCTGCGGGACGTCGACACGGCCGCCGACGCCGAGGCGGTCGCCGCGATCGCGCCGCACGGCCGGTTCACGGCGGAGCTGACCCGGCTCCGGGCGGTCACCCGCCGATGAGTACCGCGCAGCAGGAGACCGTAGGGAGGTCCTGGTCCGGGGACCCCTACTCCGACGCCCTGCGCACCGGCCGGGGCCCGCTCTTCCTGCGTCGCGACGACGGCTGGCTGCTGCCCCTGGAGGTGGAGCGGTGGTGCGCCCGCGCCGACACCGTGGACCGGGAAGTCCTCCAGCGGTGCGAGGGAGCGGTGCTGGACGTGGGCTGCGGGCCGGGACGGCTGGTCGTGGAACTCGCCGCCCTGGGCCGGCCCGTGCTCGGTATCGACGTCAGCGAGGCGGCCGTCGCCCACACCGTACGGCTCGGCGGGCAGGCCCTGCGGCGCTCGGTCTTCGCACCGCTGCCCGGCGAGGGCCGCTGGGGCACCGCCCTGCTCCTCGACGGGAACCTCGGCATCGGCGGCGACCCGCGCACCCTGCTCCGCCGGCTCGGCGAACTGCTGCTCCCCGGCGGCCTGTTGATCGCCGAGACGGTCCCGGCGGACGTGGACGAGCGCGTCGAGGTCCGCCTCGTCGGGGCCACCGACGGCAGTGGTGCCGGCGAGGCCCCCTTCCCCTGGGCCCGGCTCGGCACCCCGGCGCTGCTGCGGTACGCCCGCCCGCTCGGCTGGCGCGCCGCCGGTCAGTGGACGACAGGCGGCCGGTCCTTCGTCGCCCTGCGCAGCCGCAGGGCCAGCAGCAGCGCCGAGCCCCCGAACAGCAGGGCCGTGATCAGCAGCCAGCGGGGCAGGAAGCCGTCCGCCGAGAGCGCGGTGGCGGACTCGTAGCGGTCCGCCACCCGCCCGCTGATCAGCGGGAACCACACCAGCAGGAGTAACCCGGAGAGAGTCGCCGGCACGCGCACATACGTGGCCCACTCGCGGTGACCGGCCGCCTCGGAAGCCCGTACGACCGCACGGTCGGCGATCGCGTACAGCGGCAGCAGGACGAGATCGTGCACCACCGCCGCCCCCACGAACCACAGCGCCACCTCGGACCAGTCGTCCGCGAACAGCCGCACCCCCGCGTATCCGGCAAGCGCGAACGAACAGGCGAGGAGCAGCAGTTGGAACGGGCTGCCCACGCGCGGGCGAAGACTTCTCATCACAGGTCTCCGAACGTCATACGGGCCACCCACTTGGTGTTGAGGACACCGGGCGCGGCGGGCACGATGACCCGCGCCGGATAGCCGTGGTCGGGGGTCAACGGCTCCCCGTTGACGTCCAGGGCGAGCAGGGAGCGCGCATCGCGCACCTGGTTGGCGCGCAGGGCGGCCCGGCGGAAGGCACCGCGCCGCTGGAGGGACTCCACCAGGACGTCGGGCGCGGCGTCGGCCTCGTATCCGACGAGGGCGGCCAGGTCGCGCAGCCGTACGCCCCGCCACCACTGGTCGGAGGTCGACCACCCCTCCACGCAGGCGATGGGCAACGCCGCGCTGTGCAGCGGCAGTCGGAACAGATCGGCCCGGCTGAGCCGTACGGTGCCGCCGGGCCCGGTCACCGTCAGCCGCCACGCCTCCTCGTTCGTCTCCGCCGCGCTGATCCCTCGTGACGCGGCCGTCTTGTTGATCTGGAAGCCGCCGGGGCCGCTGCCCGGCTCGGCGCCGCCGCGCGGGGCGAGGAGGGCGGTGGCCCGCAGCGGCCCGTCGAAGCTCTGCCCCGCCGTGGTGACGAACAGCAGCAGCGAGCCGCCCCCGACCAGCCCCAGCGCCCCGCGTCGGGAGGTGGTCGGCTCGGCCGGGTTCGGGGACACCAACGACGGCTCGCCGGCGGACACCGGCGGCGCGACAGGCGCGGGAACCGAGCCTGCGCCGTTCTCCTCCCCCCGGAGCCGGCGCAGGTTGCGCACGGCGGTCGGCGCCCTCAACACCACGTGCGCGACGAACGCGGCGAAGAACACCCAGGCGCCGTAGAAGTGCAGCGGGTAGAAGGAGCCGGGGAAGACGTAGTCGAGTTGGACGTTGAGCACACCGGTGACGAACTCGAAGAGTGCGCCGCCGACCAGCAGGAGCAGCGAGAGCCGCTCCAGCGCGTGGGCGAGCGACCGGGCGGGCGGCAGCTGGAACAGCCTCGGCACGACCGACCACAGCTTGGCCAGCAGTACGGGGATCAGCGTGATGCCGAGCGTGACGTGCACGCCCTGGTTGAGGCGGTAGAGCCAGGGCGGGTCGGTCGGCCAGGCGAAGAGGTAGAAGCCGAGGATGCCCTTGTCGGGGGTCTTGTCGTTCACGGGCGACAGCCCCGGGTTGTACGCCGCGTACGACAGCAGCCCCGTCACGAACAGCACCGTGACCCCGGCGAGCAGCACCACCCCGAGTACGGAGGTCAGCCAGGGGCCGCGCAGCGGGCTGCGCCAGAACGCGGGGGAGGAAGGAGTGCGTGCCATGCCCCGACCGTAGGTCCGGAGCACCGTGCGGGAGGGGCCGCGACCCATGACGAAACGCTGACGTCTGCGCCTGTCAGGGGGCCGAGGGCGGCCGTCCGGCCTAGCGTTCCCGCGTGACCCGCGATCTCCACAACCGTGTTCTCGGCGACGGTGACCTCCGTGACGGTGGTCTCCGCGCCCGCGACCTCCGACGCGATCTGTACGCGGCGGCGGCCGCTGTCCTGCTCGTCGTGGCCGCCGCGCTGGTCGGCATCGCCATCAAGCGCGCCGAGGACGTCCTCCACGTGGGCTGGCCACCCCTGTACGCCAACTGGGTGCCGCACACCGGCCCCGGCACTCCGGCGGCACTCGCCGTGGCCGTCGGCGTCGTGGCGTACGGCCCTCCGCTCGCCGCCCGGCTGCCCTGGCGCCCTCTGCTGTGGACCTCCTGGGCCACGGCCATGGCCTGGACATGGTCCCTCGCCCTCGTCGACGGCTGGCACCGCGGGATCGCCCGACGGTTGACGACCAAGTACGAGTACCTCCAGGTCATCGACCGCTTCGGCGACATCCCCGGCACCCTGCGCACCTTCACCGACCACATCCTGCTGGGCTCCCCCGACCACTGGCCCCCGCACGTCGCCGGACACCCCCCGGCAGCCACCCTCACCTTCGTGCTCCTCGACCGGATCGGTCTGAGCGGCGGAGCCTGGGCCGGCGTCTGGTGCATCACCGTCGGCGCCACGGCGTGCGCGGCCGTACTCGTCACCGTCCGGGCCCTGGCCGGGGAGGCCCTGGCGCGGCGGGCGGCACCCTTCCTGGTCCTCGCGCCGGCCGCGGTATGGATGGGCACCTCCGCCGACGGCTACTTCGCGGCGGTCGCCGCCTGGTCCGTGGCACTGCTCGCACTCGCGTTGACCGGGCGCGCCGAACGCCGACGGCGGACGGCGGCGTTCGGCTCGGGGCTGCTCTTCGGCCTCACCTGCTACCTGTCGTACGGGCTCACGCTGTTCGTCCTGATCGCGGCGGGTGTGCTGGTCCTGGGCCGGCACCAGCTCCGGCATCTCACCCGGGGGCTCTTCTTCCTGCTCACCGGACTCGCCGTCGTCCCCCTGCTGTTCACCCTCGCCGGATTCGACTGGTGGGAGGCGTACCACCTACTGGTCGAGCGCTACTACCAGGGCGCCGGCGGCTTCCGCCCGTACGGCTACTGGGTGTGGGCGAACCTCGCGTGCACGGTGTTCGTCGTGGGCCTGGCGACCGTGGCGGGCCTGCGGCGGACAGGTGCCACGGTCGTCCGGCAGCGCCACCGCCTCGTACCCCGGCGGCACGACGGCCTCCTGCCCCGCCTGGGCCGACCCGGCGGCCCCGATGCCGAGTTCCGCCTCACCCTGCTCGTGGCGGCCGCCGCGCTCGCCCTGCTGACCGCCGACCTGTCCGGGATGAGCAAGGCCGAGACCGAACGGATCTGGCTGCCGTTCGCGCTGTGGCTTCTCCCGGCCTGCGCTCTTCTCACCCGGCCGCGCGCCTGGCTCACCGCCCAGGCCGCCCTCGCCCTGCTCCTCAACCACCTCCTGCTGACCGGCTGGTGACGGGCCGTCACCCACTCGGGCTCAGCGGTGGTCGGGATTGTCCGCGTCGGGGCGGCAACCGGCGTCCCACTCGGAGCGCTGGTTGCCGTGGGCCGGGATGCCGCCGGACCGCTTGAGCAGGGCGGCGAGATGCATCAGGTTCCACGCCATGAAGGCCGTGTTGCGGTTGGTGAAGTCGTTCTCCGGGCCGCCCGATCCGGGGTCCAGATACGACGGCCCCGGACCGGCGGGGCCGATCCAGCCCGCGTCCGCCTGGGGCGGGACCGTGTAGCCGAGGTGCTGGAGGCTGTAGAGGACGTTCATCGCGCAGTGCTTGACCCCGTCCTCGTTCCCGGTGATCAGGCACCCGCCCACCCGCCCGTAGTAGGCGTACTGCCCCGCGGGGTTGAGCAGTGCCGAGCAACCGTACAGCCGCTCGATCACCTTCTTCGTCACCGAGCTGTTGTCGCCCAGCCAGATGGGGCCGGCCAGGACCAGGATGTCGGCGGCCAGCACCTTCTCGTACAACGCCGGCCATTCATCGCTCGCGATGCCGTGCTCGGTCATGTCCGGGTAGACGCCGGTGGCGATGTCGTGATCGACGGCACGGATCACCTCCGTGGTCACCCCGCGCCCGTCCATGACGGCCCGGCTCCTGTCGATCAGGCCCTGGGTGTGGCTGAGCTGCGGGGACGGTTTGAGCGTGCAGTTGACGAACAAGGCGGTGAGGTCGTCGAAGCGGTAGGCGTCGTCGACGGCCGGGGACGACGGAGTGGCCATGGCGGGCTCCTTCACGGAAGCGGCGGGTCCTGGAGCCGTCCGACGTCAACCACAGGACGGCCCGGCGGCAGCGTCTCGCACGGAGCTCGATTTGTCGCCCTTTGTCCCCGATCGGCCCTGCCACCGCGAGGCTCCGCACGGGGGCGGCGGCACACGCGCACGCATCCGCCGCCGCTTCGCGGAAGGCTCGAACCACCCTCCCGTCCGCAGCACGGAACCAGGTCGCAAACCCACACGAGCTTCCGTTCAGGGCTTCAACAGGTTGGCCGGGAGTCATACTTGACCATGCGGCAGCCATCCCGTGATGGCTCGATGCGGGAGAGGCAGCGATCCGGTGAACAGCGACAGTCAGGGCGTGGCGAAGGCCGAGGTACGGCTCAAGTGGGACCCGAGTCCCTGGGATCAGCCGCCTCATCATCTCGACATCATCGCCACCACGTACTCGGCGGAAGCCCCCTACGGGCGTCCGGTGTACGTCGTCCACTTCGACAGCCGCTCACCGGACGGCACCATCAACATGAGCCGGCACAGCCAGACCGGTCAGGGCTTCGGCTATGTCGAGGCGATGACCCTGGAACTCGATCGCCTCGCGTCCTCCTTCGCACGGGTGGTCGTGGGCGTCGCGATCCACCAGACCAGCGGCCCCAAGACCTTCGGTGACCTGTCGAACGCCGGAGTGCTGGTCGTCGAGGGGTACAAGGAACTGCTCAAGGACGATTTCGCGCAGGTCGCCGGATCCACCGCCGCCACCGTCGCGGAGTTCACCCGGGACACCTCCGCAGGCTGGGAGTTTCACCGGATCGTCCGAGGGTTCGACAGCGACCCCCTGATCTTCACCGCGGAGATGGGCAGCACCCCATAGCCCTGACCAGGCAGTAACGCAGAAACGTACGGTGGAGCCCGGAACCACCGACGCGCCGCCGTTCTGCGACCTCCCACTCGCCGGGGACCCTCGCCCGCAGAGCGGTTCGCACGTCCGGGCCGGCCCCTGCCGCCGGGAAGGCCGGCTTGGCAGGGGACGGCCCGGGATTCATGATCCGTCAATCACCGCCCGGCAGGGGACAAGGCCCCCGCGGGCTCCAGCTTCACCCACTTCGCCGTGCTCGGCACGCCTCGCTCGTCCAGCAGGAACAGCATGTACCACCCGGGTGGCGCGTCGGCGGACGTCGCCGGGGTCTGCAGGCCGAGCCTGTTGCCCTCACGGTTGTTGATCTTCACCTTGAGGTGGCGCTGGTTGGAGTTCGTCGAGTGCGTGACGGTCGACGGTGCCACCAGGACGGCACTGGCGACGCGCCCCGGCGTGGAGGTCTGCACGGAGAAGGCGGAGTCGTAGGTCAGCGCACCGGCCGGGACCCTGTTGAGCTGTGGCCGGTCGCCGACGTGCATGTACCACGGCTCGAACATCTCGATGCTGCCGTGCATGGTGTCCTTGATGTCCGGGTCATTGGCGATCTGCTGGGCCTCGTCCCCGGTGACCAGGATCCGCCCGTCGGGCATGAGGACCGCGTTGGAGTGGTAGCCGCGCGGCAGCCGCTGGACCGGGCCGAGCTTCCAGCTGCCGTCCGCGTCGCGCGCCTCGGTGTGGCGGTACTTCGGCAGGGCGTTCGGGTTGTACATGCCGTTGCCGTAGTTGCGGATATGGAACGAGCCGTTGACCGTGAAGAGCTTGCCGTCCGGCAGGATGACGGTGTTGTCGTTCGACCGGCCGAAGGCCCGGGGCTCGCGTTTGACCCAGTTCTCCCCCTTGGCCAGTTCGTAGGTGTTCGCGTCATCCCGGTTGCCACCGAGGACCAGCACCGAGTCCGGGCCCTGGTAGCCGTTGGGCAGCGCCACCGCGGAGCCGTTGATGCGCTCGGGATTGCAGCCCTCGCCGTTGCCGTCCCTCGCGTCCTTGCAGGGGATGTTGGGCCGGTCCGGCAGCTTCGCCCGCGACTCCGTGTCGAGGTCGAAGACGTACTGCTCGTTGAGCATCCGGCCGAGGCCGTAGATCTTGCCGTCGCGCAGCGAGAACAGGTGCGGGTAGTCCCTGCTGAAGGGCGCTCTGGCACGGAACCTGTCGACCGGTACGTTCACCGGCACGTTGTCCTTCTGCCACGGCACCGGATGCGACTTGGCGGGGAAGCGCTCGACGACGGGTGTGGGGGTGCCCCAGCCGAGCTCCGACTGGCCCGACATGATGAGCAGTCGGCCGTCCTTGCCCTCCACGACTCCGGGATACCACCGGCCGACCGACATGTCCTGGTTGCGGTGCCAGGTCTCGGTCCACGGGTCGAAGACGAGTGACAGCTTGGCGCCGCTGCCGCCGTTGCCGCCGAGGTTGCCGCCGAACACACCCACCATGCCGTTGGGCAGGAACGCGTGGCCGGAACAGAAGAACGGCGCCGGACGCTCCTCGTTCTTGCCGTCCGGCATCACCACCAACGGCGGGGGAACGTTCTTGAACGCGTCGGCTCCCGTGCCCTTGGCCGGGTCCCACAGATACGCGCGGCCGGCGTTGTCCTCGCCGATGACGTCGGTGGGGGCGGTCTCCTTCTGGGGGTTGTCCTCGACCGGCTCGAAGGAGAAGAGCAGCACCTTGCCGGTGGGCAGCATGGCGATGTGGTCGCCGTAGTCCGGCGAGGGGAAGTACTCCGCGAACCGGCCGAACTGGTCGGCTGCGTACTGCTTGTTGGTCTCCGCCTGGGACTCCGTCAGCTTCTTCAGCCGCTCGGTGCGGGTCGTCTGCGGGTACTCGTCCAGGGCCTTGGCCGTCGCCCGGAGTCGGGCGTGCTCCCGGGCGTGCTCCTCGCCCAGGACGGCGGCCTCGTCGGCTCTCATCTCCTTCTTGACCTGCCGCTCGGGCACATGGACCTTGGCTTCGCCCGCGCCGCCCGCGTCCTCGTGATGGGCACCGTCATGCGCGTACGCGGAAGGCGCGGCCAACCCCGCCGTGACGGCCAGCGCGGATACCAGCGCGCACGCCGAAAAGGCCGCGGAAATTCTTTTTGGAGGCATGGCTCTCCTAGCCACCTGAGGAAATCAGGGATCGAATTCCAAAGAAAGGAAATTCAAGACGGCACCCACGACGAACACACGCCCCGAGGCGTCCACATCCTTTCAAGCAACTCTGTCGTTGCAACAACAAAAACAAATACCAGGAATCACCCGGTTCATGCATGCCGAGACCGGCATCAGTGGCACCAGCGCATATGACCGGCGCACGATCAGGAACCGTGCGCCGGCCATGCGCTCCACCAGACGGGTGAACATCCATGCCATTTGGATGCTTGGCTCGAATTCACCCCTCGTCGCTATTTCTGCGGGGTACGGAAGACCCGAAACATGCCGCCGAATTCCCTGGAGGAAGCGCACGTATGTACACGTCCACGGCGCCGATCGACCCCAAAAAGCCGACCGACCCCAAAAACCTGTTCCTGCGCGAGGACACCGAGATCCAGGGCGACGTACTCGCCGGGTTCAAGAAGGACCACATGCAGCTGGTGTTCCTGCGGTTCGAGGACCAGCAGATGACGCGCACATGGCTAAAACAGTTGCGGCCGCTCATCGCCACCACCGGCCAGGTGGCGAAGTTCAACAGGGAGTTCTCCCGGGCCCGCCAGTACTCGGGGGGCGACGATCCGAAGAACCTGAACGCGCTGTGGTACGGCATCAGCTTCACCTTCGACGGGCTGAGGTTCCTCACCGGCAACAACCCGCTGCCCGGCATCGACAACAACAGCACCGACGGCCCGCTGAAGGCCTTCGCGGAGGGCCCGGCCAAGCGTGCGGCGGCCCTCGGTGACACCGGCCAGAACGCCCCCCAGAACTGGCTCTTCGGCAACTTCGGCGGCGGAAACGTCCACGCGGTGCTCACTCTCGCCGCCGACCAGGCGCACGTCCTTCGGGCCACTCTCGGAGACGTACGCCAGGACCTCGCCCGCGCCAAGATCGTCACCGTCTACGAGCAGGAGGGCGCCACCCTCGAAGGCCCTCGCCGGGGTCGGGAGCACTTCGGATTCAAGGACGGCGTCAGTGAGCCCGCGATCAAGTACCTCGACGAGCCCGACCCCGACAAGCCGGTCTACGAGAAGGGCCACCCCGGCACCATCCTCATCAATCCCGGGGAGTTCGTCGTCGGTCTTGAGCGGGAGCGCCCGCACCCCCTGCCCTACCCGGAGTGGGCGCAGAAGGGCTCCTTCCAGGTCGTGCGCCGACTGGCCCAGGACGTCCCCGGCTGGTGGGCCGGCGTGGCCGAACAGCTGAAGGTGCTGAAGGAGGCGAAGGCCGCGCCCCAAGAGGCGACGACCGAGTGGCTGGCCGCCCGGCTCGTCGGACGCTGGCGCAGCGGCACGCCTGTGGCGAAGTGTCCGCACGCCGACATGTCGTACAACGCGGAAGCGTCGGGCGACAACATGATCTCGTTCAGGAACGACCCCGAGGGCAAGGTCACCCCGCTCTGGTCCCACCTGCGCAAGACCAACCCCAGGGACGGCTTCAAGGACCCCAAGACGTCCCAGTTCGTCGACGACACGAGGTTCAACCACCGCCGGATCATGCGCCGCGGCATTCCGTACGGCCTGCCGTTCGACCCGTCCGCCTCCGCGCTCAACGGCCCTGACGCACCCCGCGGCCTGGTCTTCGTCTCCTACCAGGCCGACCTCTTCCGGCAGTTCGAGTTCATCCAGCGGGACTGGATGAACGACGAGACCTTCCCCCAGCCCAACGCCGACACCCATCACAAGAAGGTCGACCCCGGCCCGCACCCCGCGGGTTCCGACCCCGTGGCGGGTGAGGAGACCGTGGTCTCCTGGGTGCGCCCCGAGGGCAACGGCGAGGCGGTCCCGCTGAAGTTCGCCCAGTTCGTACGGACCGAGGGGGCGGTGTACGCCTTCGTGCCGTCGATCCCGGTCATCGACCAGCTGGCAGAGGGCCGGATGAACACCAACATGGTCGTCCACGGGCGCACGATCTTCACCTCCGACAGCTTCGACAACACGGAGCGGGACACCGTCGACTCGGGCACGGTGCGGCTGTTCCTGACGGAGGACGGCGAGCTCCAGGTCATCGACAGCAAGAACAACCAGATCCGCTGGTCCGCGGACCAGGAGAAGCCCGGCGGCCCGAAGGCGCAGGCACTGTTCAATGACGGGGAGCTCCTCGTCATGTGGGTCGACCCGGACGACAAGAACAAAAAGGAGAAGGTCTGGTCCTCCGGGACCAGCGGGCACCCGAACGCCCAGCTCGTCGTCCAGATGGACGGCAACGTAGTGATCTACGACGACGGCAAGGCGATCTGGCACACCAACACCGCCGGCCGCTGACACCTTCCGGCACGCCGGTCCTCTGACATCGCCCGCCCCACGAAGGCGGGCGATGTCAGTCCTCGGGGCCGATCAGACAGCAGTGCTGCCGCTCCGGCGCGGCAGGGGGCCGTACCTCGGCGAACGGGAACAGTGACCTCGCGTGGTCCGGGCTCCAGAGCACGTCGTACCGTCCGCACGGGCCGACCGGGGCGCGGGCGTCGAACAGCAGACTCTGGTCCACGACCGCGCACCAGGGCGCCTCACGCGCCCGCTCGACGACGGCGTCCATGTGCGCCGGAACGGAGGGCGGTACCGCCGCGTTCCCCAAGGAGCGACTGCTCAGCCGCCACCGCACGTTGGGCTGCTGCCCCTCGCCCGGCGGCACCCAGCCCGGGGCGATGAAGGTGAAGGCGAGCATGCCGTCGTCGGTCAGTGTCGACCGCAGCGCGTCCACCAGTTCCACGGTCTCGTCGTCCGGTGTGTGGGTGAAGACGGAGTACGCGAGGACGTAGTCGAAACGCGTTTCCAGGTCGGGCAGCGCGAGCCCGCGAAGGCCGCCGGGGTTGAACTGCGGGTTGTACCGGTCGTAGAAGACCCAGTGGGCCTCCGGTTCGCGCCGCCGGCCCTCCTCGATCGCGGGCCGTGACACGTCGACGCACCAGTAGAGCGACGGCTCGACCCGTCCTGCGGCGCCCTCCAGGAACGTGCCGATGTTCCCGCCGAAGTCCAGCACCCTGCGCCCGGACCAGTCCGGGCGGCCGAGTTGGGTGTCGAAGTAGGCGAACTGGCCCGTCTTGGTGGAATGGAAGGCCAAGTGCGCTCACCAGCTGACGGGGAGGGCGGCGAGCGCCTGTAGGCGCTGATGGTCCTTCCAGTCCGCCGACGCCTCGGCGGCGGCCGGGCGCAGTCCGGGAAAGCGGGCCAGGAGCGAGGTGAGGCCGATGCGTAACTCGGCCCGCGCCAGATGGGACGCCAGACAGCGGTGGATGCCGTGGCCGAACGCCACATGGGGATTGGGGTCACGGCCCAGATCGAGGACTTCGGGGTCGGAGAAGACGTCCGTGTCGTGGTTGGCGGAGTTGAGGGAGGCCACGACGGACTCTCCGGCGCGGACGGTGACCCCGGCGATGTCCACGTCCTCGGTGGCCACTCGTATCTGACCGTCCCTCAGGACCAGGTGGTAGCGCAGCAGTTCCTCCACCGCGCGCTCCGTCAGCGCCGGGTCGTCCCGCAACCGGACGAGGTCGGCCGGCCGGTGCAGCAGGGTGCTCAGGGCAGCCGCCAGGGCGGTCGTCACCACCGTGTGGCCCGCGAACAGCAGGCTGACACCTGTCCCGGTCAACTCGGCGTCGGAGAGCGCGTCCTGTTCGTCGTGTGCCGCGACCAGGACGCTGAACAGATCGTCTCCAGGCGCCATGCGCCGGGAGTCCGTCAGGGCCGCCAGGTAGTCGCACATCTCCCGCTGGGCCGCGGTGATCCGCTCCAGGGGACCCTTGCCGTTCATCGTGTCCGACAGGGCCAGGATCCGGTCGCTCTCCTCGGCCGGGATGCCCAGCCATGCGCAGATCACGGCCATGGGCAGGGGGCGTGCGAAGTCGGCGACGAGGTCGGCGGGCGGGCCGGCGTCGGCCATGGCGTCGAGCAGCCCCTCGGTGATCTTCTGGATCAGCGACAGCGACCGCTCCACCTGTCGCGCCCTGAACTGCGGCATGACCAGCCGGCGCAGCCGGGCGTGGTCCGGCGGCTCGGTGTCCCGCAGGAGGGACACGCCGGGCGGGAACGGGGTCGTGAACAACCTGGGCGCGTCGGACGCGGTGTTGGCCGTCACGCTGAACCGCCGGTCGCGGAGCACCTGCCGTACGTCCTCGTACCGGGTCACCAGCCACACCTCGTGTCCGCTGGCGACGACCACACGGGTCGCGGGTTCGTTCTCGCGCAGCCAGGCCAGCCTCTCGAACACCTCTGAGTGGACGCGGGTGTCGAAGGGGAAGGCGCCGGGCCGACGGTTCGGGACGGGCATCGCGGTCCCTCCTGACTCGACTCAGGGTGTGTGGAAGGACGGGTCATGGTCCTCGCCGAGCGCCGCGCGACCGATGGTGGCGAGGATGTGGTCGTCGTTGTCGTGGCGCTGGTAGAAGGTCAGGTCGCGCAGGATCCGTTCGACCGGGCTGGGGCGCACCAGACTGCGGGCGCCGCAGGCACGGATGCAGTGGTGCACGGTCTCCTCCGCCAGGTGCTCGACGACGTGCCGGGCCTTGCTGCCTGCGAGCCTGGCCTCGTCCACCCTGTCCTCGTCCCACAACGCGGCGACATGGCGCAGCCACAGGCGGGCGGTGTCCACGTTGACCGCCATGCTGCCCACCCGCTGCCGTACGTACGGGTCGGCCCCCTTGCCCTGCTTCCTGAGGTACGCCAGCCCGTAGTCGTGCGCAGCCTGGGCGGCGCCCAGGAAGCTGGAGGCGTAGTGGGGGACGAACGCGGCCTGCCAGTGCCCGGTGAGATAGCTGCCGGGTGCGCCGATGAGGTGGTCCCGGGGGATGAACGTGTCGTCGAACCGCACCAGGTGGCTGACCGTCGCGCGCATGCCCACCGGGTCCCACCACGAACTGTCGACGCTCACCGTCGGGTCGGACAGATCGCAGGCGAGCATGAGGAGTCCGCTGCCCGTCGCCCGGCCGTTCCGGGCGGCCGGCGCGTGCCGTGCTCCGCCGGGTCCGGCGGGGTCGACGAAGAGGACGGCCCACTGGGCGCCCGTGGCACTGGTGGCGAACGCCTTGGTGCCCCGCACGGTCCAGCCCCCCTCGACAGGGGTGAGGGTGGTGCCGAAGCGGCCGGTCTCCCCCGGTTTGGGGGCCCGGGGCTCGCCGCTCCAGGCCACCCACTTCTCCCCGCGCTCGACCACGCCCGCGAACCAGCGCCGCCGCTGCTCGGGCGTTCCCAGGGCGTCGATGAGGACCAGGGAGTTGGCGTGTCCCTCCCAGCAGCGCGCCAGCGAGAGATCCGCCGAGGCCAGGATGGTCGTCAGCTCCCACAGGGGCAGCGTGTTGCGCTGCTGCGGGCCGAAGCCCAGTCCTCCGTACTCGCGTGGCACGGCGGCAGCCAGCAGACCGGCGGCGAAGAGGTCGTCGAAGTCCTCGGCGGGGAAGGCGGCCCTGCGGTCGTAGTCGTCCGCGCGGGCGGAAAACGTCTCCGCGGCCATTTTCTGTGCGCTGTCGAGGGCGGCTCGGTGTCCGAGAACGGGGCCGTGCGGCTCCTGAGTGCCGTGCACCAGGTCGGCGGTCATGGAAGAAGAGCCCCTTCCGGAGATCCGGACGGCCGGGCGGGTCCCCGACGGTAGTAATGGGCGCGGTACATCGCGTTGGGCACCCGAGGGTCGTCGGAGTGCACCGTGTGGACGTCGATGGTCAGCAGGCCGCGGTTGAGATAGCCGCAGAGGATGACGTCCCGGGTGCCGAGCCGCACTTCGGCGAGGAAACCCACCG
Organism: Streptomyces sp. DSM 40750; assembly: GCF_024612035.1. GTDB lineage: Bacteria > Actinomycetota > Actinomycetes > Streptomycetales > Streptomycetaceae > Streptomyces. The sequence goes on along the minus strand of NZ_CP102513.1, from coordinate 8,880,810 downwards.
CCGGACCGTCGCCGCCCGCATCCACCAGTGGCGTGGCGGTGAGGGCGTCGCGGGTGTCGACCTCGCCCGGGCCGCGCTCGGCGACGCTCAGTGCGAGGCGGCCCTCGTCCTCGACGGCGTCGACGAGCCGGATGCCGATGGCTGTGGTGTCGAAGTTGACCCACCCGCCGGTGAGCCCGGCCAGGTCGGTGTGCGGTGCCGTCATGCGCTCTCCTCCAGCCGGTGGAAGAAGGAGCGGGACCACTCGCCGGGGCGCCCGCCTCCGTCGACGGGGACGCTGGAGGCGGTGGCCACCAGGATGCCCGTCTTGTAGTAGGCGCAGAGAACCGTGCGGACTCCGTCGAGTTCGTAGACGGCGGCGAACGACGAGGCCACGGAGGGTGAGCCGGGCGCGGTGTAGAGGGCCGCCGGTACCTCACCCCAGTCCTGCGGCTGCCCGCCCGCCGCGGTGCTGCCGAAGGCCCGTACGGCGAGGCCCGTTCCGCGCGGGGCGAGGGTCAGCCGGAGAGGGCCCTTGGGCATCGCTCCCCGGTCGGTGTTGAGCCAGTCGCCCAACAGGGCCGAGATGTCGGGGCTCTCCGGTGGGAACGGCTCGGCCGATGGTGCTACACCGGCCACCGAGCGCATGGTCATGAAATGCTCTCCCTCCCACAGAGGTTCTGTGATGTCGTGACGGGATTCAGGGATTCCGAGGAAGCCGCGACGCCGGCAACCCGGGAAGCCTGCGATCGGTCATCAGTTGCTCGTGATGGGAAGGTCAGCACCACTGGACGTACTCCTCCATGCGGGCCCGCGGTGGGACGAACCTGTTGACCGGTGCCGCTTCGTCGGGGTAGCCGACGGCCAGGGTGCAGACGATGATCCGATGGGTCTCGATGTCCAGCTTCCGGCGCAGCACGTCCGCGTAGCCCGCGACGCTGAACTGCGGGCAGCTGCCCAGGCCCCGGGCGACCAGCCCGAGCATGATGTTCTGCAGGAAGAGGCCGGTCTCCAGGAAGGTTCCGGGCACCGTGTCACCGGGGACGTGGCAGACGACAGCGACCGGGGCACCGTAGAAGCGCAGATTGTCACGGAGGTGCTCCCGGGCGGCCGCGGCGTCGTCGGGGGCATGGCCCTTGGCTCGTAGCACTCCGGAGAGAGCCGCGCGGGCGCGCTCCACCGCGGTGTTGTCGAGCGTCGGCGGCCGGTTGGCGTAGTCCGGCTGTGAAGGCTCTCCGCGGTCGAAGGCCTCGCGGAGGCTGCGGGTCAACGCGTCCAGCGTGCTGCCGGTCACCACGGTCACCCGCCACGGCTGGATATTGCGGCTGGAGGGTGCCTGACCTGCGGCGAGGAACACCTCCGCGAGGACGTTCCGAGGCACCGGCCGGTCCAGGAAGGCGCGTTTGCAATGGCGGGACGCGATCAGGGACAGGCCGTCGTACGCCAGGTCGGTGTGTGCCGTCATGGGCCGCCTCACTTCCTCCGGCATCTCAACCCACGCCGGCCGGGCGGATGTCGGGTCCGGGGTCGCCGCCGAGGAACTCGTGCAGACGGGTGCGGACCAGTTCCTCGATGCGATGGGCGCACCGGTGGTAGACCTCGGACGACTGCCCTTCGGGGTTGGGGACGTCGCCGTGCGGGTCCAGACAGAGGGTGCGGTTCTCCGCGTCGGGCGCCAGGGCGACCACGGCGTCGCGATGCGCGCGCGTCATGCAGTAGATGACGGAGCTGTCCCGGCACAGCTGGGGGGTGACCGGCCTCGCCCGGTGGCGGCGGGGGTGTACGGGGCCCGGCACCCGCCGTATCCCGAGGTCGGCGAGCGCGCTCCGGGCGGCGGGAGCCAGCGGCGCTCCGCCGCGGGCGGGGGAGACTCCCGCGCTGGCGAAGCGCACACGCCTCGCGGAACCTCCCACCTGCACCGCGTGGTTCCTGGCGATGACCTCGGCCATGGGCGAACGGGAGGTGTTGCCGCCGCAGACGAACAGCACCCGCCGTGCGCGCATGCCGCGTTCCCGCCGCCAGGAGGCCGTCGCGGGGTAGGACAAGGACACGATGGCGACGCCGATGAAGACGAGCGCGAGAAGCTGTGCGTCCCCCGGGACCGGCAGCCCGGCCAGACCGGCGAGGGCGTACGAGGCGACCAGGCCGGACAGCAGGCTGGCGCACCGGTTGGCCGGGACGCACCAGGTGTACACGCGGCGGTCGAGGTAGATCAGCGTGCCGAAGACGAACAGCACCTCGTAGGCCACGCCGATACCGATGGCCCCCCAGGCGGCGGGGGTGCCGAGGAAGGTGGTGAACCCGGAGCGCAACTCCGGCTGTCCCGCCAGGGCCGCGGCCGCCAGGATCCCGACCAGGAAAACCGGGGCGGCGGCGTGCTCCTCCACGAAATAGCGGCGATCGGTTTCCCTCACTCCGGTCTTGGCCACGCGGCTCATGATCTCGAATCGCCCCACGTACCCGACGAGATAGGTGAGCACGCTCAAAACCGTCGCCAGGGTGAGGTGATAACTGTCCACATCGCCGAGAGCCACCGAGACCGCCAGCAGACTGAAAGCAAGAGCGGCCCACGCGGATCCCGATACGTTTCGCTTGCGTGCCGAGTCGACCAGCGGAGAAATGATCAGCACACCTCCACGCATCAGAAGCAGCACAAGGAGGATGGAGACACCGGCGAAGGTGAAATTCAGCGTGGTGGTGGCGATGACGAGCGAGGTGAAGAACCCCGCCAGGAGCGTTTCTCTTCCCGGCACGCGGACACGCCCCACTCCGGGTATCTCCTGCTGCCGGCAGTAACGCCACCATCCGCTGGACGCCAGGAAGAGCGGCATGACCGCGAGTTGCCCGAGGGCGGCCGCCGGTAGCAGCACCAGGCCGTCGACCGGGCTCCCGGCCAGCGGGGAAACCCCGCTGGACATCGCTTTCACGAGCATGGCGTAGGGAATGTAGGCGAGAAAGTATCCGAGCGCGAGCCAAGCCATGCGCATGGTCCTCCGGAGTGGCCCAGAAGAAGGGTTCGTCAATTCACAGCGGAACGTACGGAAGGAACCGTTTCGACGATCTACAACACTCGGCCGACCCATACCCGGATCAATGCGCCGACTCATTCGAGTGTGCAGGGATCCAGTGCACCGCGCAAGTGCCTCAAGTCCCTCGATTGCAGCGGCAATTCCGGTCCGGATGCCACTGTGGGACACATTATCGTGGTGTCGCACAGGCGCACGATCGACGTAATGGTGCGTGCGCCCCGCGTGCGCCGGTCGAATGCCCCTGATCTCTGCCCGTGCGAGCTTGCGGGTCCGCGACAGATCCCGTAATCCGCGAAAAGCGAAAAACGGTACTCGGGTGGAAATTGTGGTTCCCGACGGTCTGATTGCGTGGTGATATCTCCGCCCGGGACGCAGACCACCGTTCGGCGCAGTGACACGCCGTCGGGAGAGTGACCGCAGGGTTCGCACCACTGCGCGAGAGCCAGATCGTGGGTGTTCCGAGCGAGCGCTTTCAGAAGGCGGTGGCAATGGGCCCACGAGTGCGGCGACGACCGAACGCGGTGGGGCCCCTGCTCATCTACTGCGCACTGTCGACCACGATGGTGAGCTCGCTCGGCGCGCTGCTGATCCCCTCCATCGCCCGGGCGCATCACGTGCCGGTGAGTTCGGCCCAGTGGATGCTGACCGTGACCCTGCTCGTGGGAGCGGTGAGCACCCCCGTGCTCGGCCGGCTGGCCGACGGGCACCACAGTCGGTGGGCGCTGGTGGGGGTGCTCGTCCTGACGCTGTCGGGTTCCCTGCTGGCCGCGATCGCCGATACCTTTTCGCAGTTACTGATCGGGCGGGCGCTCCAGGGCCCGGCCTGTGGAATGCTGCCGATGACGATCGCCCTGGCGCACCGTCACCTCGCCCCGGCGAAGGTGACGGACGGCATCACCGCCCTCACCGTCACCGCCGCCACCGGGGCCGGACTCAGTTTCCCGCTGACCGGCCTGATCGCCGAATACCTCGACCACCGCTGGGGGTTCTGGTGTGCGGCCGGCTTCGCCGCACCGGCCGTCGTGGGCGCCCTGCTGATTCTGCCCAGGGATGAGCGCCCGACCGCCGCCCCGGGCGCCGGCCCCGGCGCACGGTCCGCCTCCGTACGCGCCGACCTGGCGGGCACCGTTCTTCTGGTGGCCGGTCTGGCGAGTCTGCTCCTCTTACTGAGCCAGGGGTCGCGTTGGGGCTGGACCTCCGCCATCGTGCTGAGCGTGCTGGTGGATGCCGCGCTGCTGCTCACCGCCTGGGCCTGGTGGGAGCGGCGCGTCGCCCAGCCGTTGGTCCGGCCCGAGTTGCTCGTCCATCCCGATGTGCTGCTGGCCAATTTCGCCACGTTCGTGCTCGGCGCCGCGACGTTCATCGGTGTCTCCGCTCTCGCCACGCTCGTGCAAGCACCCGTCGGCACGGGTTACGGGCTCGGGCTCTCGGTCTTCGCGGCCGGGTGTGTGATGCTCCCGTTCTCCGCCGGGAGCCGGCTGGCGGGTCGGCTGGCACGTCGACCGGCCGTCCGTATGGGCCCGTATGCGCTGCTGTCGCTCGGCGGGGTTCTCCTCACCGGTACCCATGTCGCTCTGGCCGCTCACCACGACGAGCTGTGGCACCTGCTCCTCGCCATACTGACCTTCGGCTTGGGCAGCAGCATCGTCTGGGCCGTCGTGGCCGCCCTGATCCACACCGCGGTCCCGGGCGGCGACCTCGGCTCCACGACCAGCTTCAATCATGTGCTCCGTGTCGTCGGCAGCGCGATCGGCAGTGCCGCGACCGGGGTGATCCTCGCCGCCCACACCGCCGACGACGGCTACCCGACGGATGACGGTTACGTGGCTGTCTTCACTGTCTGCGCGATCGGTTGCACCACCGTTCTGCTCGGCCTGCTGGTGCGTGCGCTCGCCGAGCGACGCCGGGCGCCAGGTTCGGAGACGGCGGGATGAAACGGCGGGGCGACCCCACCAGTTGCCGGCGCCACGACGCGGAACGTCAACCGAGCCGCACGGTTGGTCAATGCTTTTGAGGGATGTCTGCCTCCGTGACCCTCCACTGCGAGCGCGCCTCCTTGATCATGTCGTCCCGTGCGGTCTACTGGCAGGCGTTCGTCTGCCGGCCGCTGGCCAGTTCACAAGGGTCCGCCCGGAGGAGTACATCCAGTGGCACTCATGAGACAGGGTGGGCGACGGGCACAGCTGGTGGCCGTCCTGACCTCTCCCGACGACCTCGATCACGACCCGCTGAGCGGTGTCGATCCCCTCGCCGACGGGCTGGAGGTCCGTGCCGACCTGGTGGGTGATCCGGAAACGAGGTGGCTGCGGCGGAACTTCACCGGCTCGCTGACGTACTGCCTGCGCAGTCACCGGCACGGCGGTCGTCACCAAGGACGGTCCGGCGAGCGGCAGGCCAGGCTGGTGCACGCCGCCGACCAGTACGACATGGTTGATCTCGAGTGGCCCGACGACCTGACGCCCGACGTGCTGGCCCGCATTCCGCCCCACCGACGACGGATCTCCTGGCACGGCGGGGAGACCGGGCTCGACGGGTTGCTCCGGCTCTTCGACACGATGGCGGCCGTCCCCGCGGCGCTGTACCTGTTGTCGGTAAGTCCCGGCACCGAAGGCAGCACGTCGGCGCCGATGTTCCTCAGTGCCCTGGATCGGCCCGACGTGACGGCTTTCGCCTCCGGCCCGGCCGGGATCTGGACCCGGATCCTGGCTCCGTGGCTCGGTGCACCCGTGGCCTTCGGTCACGTCGGCGCCGAAGGACCGGACGGGATGCCGAGCCTGCGTCAGCTCGTCGTGGACTACGGGCTGCCGGCGCTGCCTCGACTGGACCGTCTCTACGGCATCGCCGGTGTGTCTCCCGGCCGCTCGCTCTCTCCCCGCCTGCACAACACAGCCCTGCGCACGCTGGGCCTGCGGGCGCTCTACCTCCCGTTTCCGAGCCGCTCACTGTCCCACCTCCTGCACACGACGGCCTCCCTGGGGACACACGCGGGGCTTCCGCTGCGCGGCCTCACGGTGACGGCGCCGCACAAGGAGGATGCACTGGCCCTGGCCGACACGGCCTCCCGGGCCGCGCGGGGCGCGGCCGCGGCAAACGTACTGTCGCTGGAGAACGGTCGCCGGCACGCCGACACCACCGACCCGGCAGGCGTGCTCGACTCGCTGACCGCGGCCGGCATCGATCCGGCCGGACGCAGTACAGCCGTCGTGGGATGCGGGGGCGCGGGACGGGCCGTCGCCCTGGCGCTGCGTCAGGCCGGTGCCCGGGTGACCATGGTGAACCGGAGCCGGGACCGGGGCCTGCGGGCCGCCGCCCTGATGGGCCTGCCCTTCGTGCCCCTCCCCGTGTTCTCCGCCCGCGGACACTCACTGCTGGTGCACGCCACCCCGCTGGCCGACCGCCCTCCGTTCCGGCTCACCACCGCCGATCCCGGAGCCGTCGTACTGGAACTCGTCTACCGGGAGGAGCCGACCGCGCTGATGACCGAGGCCCGCGCCCACGGGCTGCCCGCCATCGACGGCCGGTCGGTGCTGTTCATAGAGGTACGAGAGCAATTCAGGCTGCTGACCGGACACCCGATGCCGGCAGACACCGTCCGTGCCCTCCCGCAGGACGCCTCGGAGTACAGCACCGCGCTCTGCCCCGCGAAGGTGATCCCGTCCTAGGTGTCGCGGCGGCACGTCCGAGACCGCCGTACGCGCCTCGCGCCGAGCGGCCTCCCGCACCCCTGGAGTCGTATTGCCCCCCACCCCCATGCCCGTGAAAGGCCGGACCGCCTTCGCCGACCCGTCCCGCAAGGCGATCAGGGCGGGGGCGATCGGCAACCTCATCGAGTACTACGACGCGACGATCTACTCCCTGCTCGCACCGGTCTTCGCCCAGCAGTTCTTCCCCGTGGAGAACAAGGCGTTCGCGCTGCTCTACACCTACGGTCTCGTCGTGGGCGTCGCCTTCGTCGTGCGCCCCGCGGCCGCGATGCTGCTGTCGCCCTACGGGGACCGGCGGGGCCGTCGCAAGCTGCTCTCGCTCAGCCTGTTCCTCATGGGATCGGGGCTGCTGATCATCGGCCTGTCGCCCACCTACCGCAGTATCGGTGTGTTCGCGCCCATCTGTCTCGTCGTCGGGCGGGCCGTGCAGAACGTCTCCAACTCCGGCGAATTCCAGGCGGCCTCCACATTCATCGTCGAGCACGCGCCGGCCGACCGCCGGGCGACGACCGGCGCCGTCCAGTACATGACCGCCGGTCTCGGAATCCTGTCCGCCACGCTGGTGGCGACCACGCTCACCACCGTCTTCCCGAAGGAGGTGGTGGCCGACTGGGGATGGCGTATCCCGTTCCTGATCGGGGCGGCACTCTGTCTCTACGGCTTCCGCCTGCGGCGCACGGTTCCGGAGAGCCCGCTCTTCACCACACTGCAGTCCACCGGCCAGGTCGAGCGAAAGCCGCTGCGGACGGCCGTGAAACGGTACCCGCGAAGCCTTCTCCTGGTGATGGTGATTCAGTTCAGCCAAGTCACGTACTTCACCTGGCAGGTCTTCCTGCCCACCTACGCACACCTGGTCGGGGGGTTCCCGCTGACGACCGGTCTGGCCCTGAACTGCGTCGCTCTCGCGGCCTTCGTACTCGTGCTGCCCCTGGTCGGCATGGTCTCGGACCGGAAGACCGGCCGACGTCCGCTGATCATCGCCGAAGCCCTGGGCTTCGCGGTCCTCGCATACCCGATGCTGCGCCTGTTGCAGCATCCGACCCCGCTCACCTACCTGCTGGTGGCGGTGGCCGGCAATGTGCTGCTCGCTCTCACCTACGGCAACGTCGCCGCGGTGTTCTGCGAGCTGTTCCCCACGGGGGTACGGACCTCCGGCGTCGGCCTGGCCTACAACGTCGCCGTCACGGTCTTCGGCGGCAGCGCGCCCATCATCGCCACCTGGACCATCGGCCACGGCCATCCACTCGCTCTCGCGTACTACGTCTTCGCGCTGGAATCGGCGGCTGCGATCATTTTTCTCGCCCTGCTGCCGGAGACCCGTGGGACGAGACTCGAGACCACGTGAGCCTCGCATGCGGATCGGCGATACAGGGTCGGAGTGGCCCTGAGAGATCGAACGAAAAGTCTGCTATGTCGCCAATCTGCGCATGAGCGGCGCCGGGCCGGATACTCGCGCGGAATGGTACGGACATTGAAGCCGCACAAGCGGCACGGCAAGGACATCGCGGCCGATCGCGAGAACGGGAGCGAGAACGGGAGCGAGAACGGGCAGGCTCCGGCCGCTGACGGGCCGGACGAGCAGGTGGGGCGGCGGGCGCCGGGCAGTCCTACGGAGCTGCCGAGGCGCTCCTGGGTGTCGGTGCTGAAAGGCACCCTGAAGGAGTTCAAGAGGGACGAGCTGACCGACCGGGCCGCCGCTTTGACCTACTACTCGATCCTGGCGCTGTTCCCGGCTCTGTTGGCGCTCGTGTCGCTGCTGGGGGTCATTGGCCGGTCGGCGACGCAGCAGGTGCTGGACAACATCCAGACCCTCGCCCCCGGCGCGGCGCGAGACGTCCTCACCAACGCGGTCCAGCAGATGCAGGGCAACGCCGGGCTCGGTTCGATCATGGCGATCGTGGGTCTGGCGCTCGCGGTGTGGTCGGCCTCCGGCTACGTCGCCGCGTTCATCAGGAGCGCGAACGCGGTGTACGACGTCCCCGAGGGCCGCCCGGTGTGGAAAGTGCTGCCGGTCCGGGTCGGCGTGACGGTCGTGCTGATGGTCATGGCCGTGATCAGCGCGCTGATCGTGGTGTTCACCGGTGGCCTCGCACGGGAGGTGGGCACCGCGCTCGGCGTCGGGGACACGGCACTCACCGTGTGGTCGATCGCGAAGTGGCCCGTGCTGGTGCTCCTGGTCACCATCATGATCGCGGTTCTGTACTGGGCCACACCGAACGCGAAGGTCCGCGGCTTCCGCTGGATCACACCGGGCAGTCTCCTCGCCCTGCTGATCTGGATGATCGCTTCGGCCGGTTTCGCGTTCTACGTGGCGAACTTCGGCTCGTACAACAAGACCTACGGCACACTCGCCGGCGTGATCATTTTCCTGGTGTGGCTGTGGATCACGAACCTGGCGATCCTGCTGGGCCTGGAGTTCGACGCGGAGCTGGCGCGCCAGCGCGCCATCGCGGGTGGCCATCCGCCGGACGAGGAGCCGTACGTCGAACCGCGTGACACCCGGAAGTGGGACGACGAGGACCGTCGCCGCCTCGGACCTTGAGGGGATGGGGAAGGGGGTGGAGCACGTGCGCGTGGCGAGTGCTCTGCGCGAGAGGGACCGTCGTCTGGCCAGACGGCTGATCGCGTGGGGTCCGCCCTGGTTGCGGCGGATCGGGAGGGCGGTGGAGGAGGCGGCCGAGCACACCAAGCTGTGGTGGGCGGCGGCCGGGACGATGGCCGTTGCCGGCGGCCGGCGTGGCCGGAGGGCCGCCGCCGCCGGAGTGGCCGCGATGGCCGCGGCCGAGGTGCTGTCCAACGGGGTCGTCAAGCGGTTGTACCAGCGGCGTCGCCCGCCGAGGGAGTGGGTGCCGCCGGAAGACCTCCCGGACCGCCCGGACAGTTCCTCCTTCCCCTCCGGGCACACCGCCGCGGCCGTCGCCTTCTCCGGGGCGGTCGCGCCGGCATGGCCGGCCGTCGGTGCCGTATGCGGGGCCGCCGGGGTGCTGGTGGGGGCGCAGCGGTTGCACAGCGGGGCGCACTACCCGGCCGACGTGGCCGTCGGGGGCGCGATCGGGCTCGCCGGGGTGGCCCTGGTACGGGCCGCGCCGCGACTCCTTCGGCGAGGAGCGCTCTGACGGCGACCCCACCGCACATCGCTGTGCTCCACCGAACATCGCTGTGCTCCACCGACCGATTCCGGCCGTCGTCCACGAGCCCCTGCGACCCCGTGGGTTTTTGTCGCTTATGGGTACTCGGGAGACTGAGCGGCGGTGAGAGCACCGTCCACTGCGCGGAGGGATGGTTCCCATGACTCAGCATGTGAGCGACGTCATGACGAGTGCCCCGGTGACCGTCGAGCCGCAGACGTCGGTGGCGGTCGTGGCCCGGATGATGCGGGACGAGGACATCGGTGCCGTTCTGGTCACCGAGGGCGAGCGGCTGCGGGGGCTGGTCAGTGACCGCGATCTGGTGGTGCGAGCGGTGGCCGAGGGCGGCGACCCGAACCGTACGACCGTGGCGGAAGCGTGCAGCGACGATCTCGTCACGGTGGGGCCCGACGACGATGTGCGCCGTGCGGTGGAGCTGATGCGTGAGCATTCGGTCCGCCGTGTGCCGGTCGTCGACGAAGGGCAGCACCCGGTGGGCATCGTCTCCATCGGCGACCTGGCCATCGAGCGCGACCCCGAGTCGGCTCTCGGCGACATCAGCGCCGCGAAGCCCAACAAGTAACGCGTCCTCGTCCCCGGGCAAGTAACGCGTCCTCGTCCCCAGGAGCGCGGCCCGAATGGATCGGGCCGCTCCTGGGCCGTCAGTCCTGACATCTGAGCCCCGAAGTCCCGACAGCTGAGCCCCGAAGGGAGCGTGCGCCATGACGACTCCTGATCCCGACCCGCGGCGAACCCCGGGAGTCGAACCGGGCGGCGGTGTGTCACCCGGCGAGACGCCACCCGCCGAAGGGGGCACTTACGGCATCTCGCATCCGGAGCCGCCCGAACTGCGCAAGGGATGGGGGCCGATGCCCCTCACCCTGATCATGGTCGTGGTGGCGTTGATAGCGATCGGGCTCCTCGGCATGGCGGTGGTCCTGATCGTGTGACGCGCGTGTGGCGCCCCCCGCGTACACGCGCACACTCAAGGGCGCCGCCAGCCGTCATCGGGGAGATGGCTGCCGGCCTGCGGGCCCATCCGCAGCATCCCTCCGTCCACCACCCACGAGGCGCCCGTGACATACGAGGCGTCCTCCCCGGCGAGGAAGGCGATCACGGCCGCGACCTCACGGGCATCGCCCGGACGGCCCAGTGGTACACCGGGCCGCCGTTCGGTGGTGACGTCGGTGTCCTCCTGGCCGGTCATCGGGGTGGCGATCTCTCCGGGAGCGACGGAGTTGACGGTGATCCCGTGCTCGGCCAGTTCCAGCGCCATGACCTGGGTGAGCAGCCCGAGGCCGCCCTTCGCCGCGCAGTACGGCGCCGCGCCCACCCGCGGCTGATGCTCATGGACACTGGTCACGTTGACGATCCGGCCGCCGTCGCCCTGGGCGATCATGTGACGGGCGGCGCGCTGAGCACACAGGAAGGGCCCCACCAGATCCACATCCACGACCTCGCGGACGGTGCTGAGATCCAGGTCGAGGAAGGGCGTCATGGTGCCGGTCCCCGCGTTGTTGACCAGCACGTCGATCCTGCCGAGCCGCTCGGCCAGCAGGTCGATGACGTCCGCGGCCTCCGGAAGCCGGGTGAGGTCCAACTGCTCTATCTCGGCGCGGCGCCCGGTCCGGCGTACCTCGTCCGCCGTCCGCCGTGCGCCTTCCTGATCGCGATGCCAGGTGACGCCGATGTCCATACCGGACTCGGCCAGCCGGACCGCGGTCGCGCGGCCGATCCCGGAGTCGGATCCGGTGATCAGGGCCACGGGGGCGGTGTCAGGGCCTGGGGCGGCATCGTGCGGTTCCATGGCGGCTCCACGTTCATGGACGATCGACGGCTCAGCCCCGGTCACCCCTCGGCGACGGGGCCGCCCACCCTCTTCGTGTCTCTGCCCGTCAGAAGGCCGAACCGGGATCCTCGGGCCGCACACGTCCACGCCAGGCGCCCGTCTCTCCTCCACGTCCTTCGATGTAGTCCTTGAAGCGGTGCAGATCGCCCTTGACCCGGCGGTCGATCAAGCCGAGCTTGTCCGCGCCCTTCTCGGCCATCCCGGAGGGCTCGACGTCCATCGTGAGCTCCACCCTGGTGTGCGTGTCGTCCAGCCGCTCGAACCTGACCGATCCCCGCTGCCGGGGTTCGCCCTCGATGACCCGCCAGGTGATCCGGTCGTCCGGCATCTGGTCGACGATCTCGGTGTCGAACTCGCGCCGCACCCCGCCGATCTTGGTGGTCCAGTGGTTGTGCCGGTCGTCGAGCTGCCGCACCTCCTCGACGCCCTCCATGAACTTCGGGAACTCCTCGAACTGCGTCCACTGGTTGTAGGCGGTGTGCACGGGTACCTCGACGTCCACCGCTTCCTTCACCGTGCTCATGGTTTCCTCCTCGCTGTCGTTCCGCGTGACGTCGGGTACCCGGACACAGAGGTCTAAAAGACAACCCCGTGCCGTCAGGGATGTACCGGCCAGGGCTCCGGCTCTCCACCCCTTACGGGCGGGCCCGGACCCTTGCGGGTGGGCCCGGACCCTTGCGGGCGGGCCCGGACCCTTGCGGGCGGGCCCGGAAAAGTACGCCGCGACGATCTCAGTCACGCCGACGTGGGTTCTGCCCGACGGCGGTGAGCCACGGCGGGTCCCCGGCCTGCGGCGCGAGGAAGTCGCCTTGTCGGCCGCGATCAGCACCGACTACTGCACCCGCCTCGAACGGAGGCGGTCGGAGTGCGTCGGCACGCCGGAGGCCATGCGGCGGGCACCGCGCTCCGCCCGGCCAGTCGGCGGCGTCGGCGTGGGCGTCCCACACGACGTGGCCATCGACGGCCAGGAACTGTTCTCGACGCTTCCCCCGCAACACGCCGCCACCGGCAAAAGATCCTCAAGTTCCGCCTGCGCGGCCAGTACGGCTCCGTGTCGGGCCGTGGCGCCGATGGGAGGTGACGTCAGGGAGCCCGGACCCTGGCCGCGTCGGGGCCGTGGTGCGGGTCGGCGCGGTGAGAACGGCGAGGCAGCCGACGACCAGGGCGATGCCGAACCAGCCGAGCGGGGGCAGGCGTTCACCGACGACGAGGACGGCGAGCACGGCCGCGACGGCGGGCTCCAGGAGCGAGAGCGTGGTAGCGGTGCTCGCCGGGACGTGCGCCAGGCCCCAGCCGAACAGGAGGTAGCCGAGGAACATGGGTACGAGGGCCATGTAGGCGCCGACGGCCGCGTTGGACCAGGAGTCGAGGAGCGGGGCGCCGGTGGCCAGCAGCACGGGCAGGAGCAGCAGACCGCCCAGCCCGAAGACGGTGCCCATGGCCGCGCCGGAGGTGACGCCGTGGCTGATCAGGCGGTGGGCCGCCCAGGAGTACAGGGCGTAGGTGAAGCCGGCCACCAGGCCCAGCGCCACGCCGAGCACGATCGTCTGTGCGGAGCGGGACCCGGGGGCGTCGTGCGCCTGGGCCGCTTCGGCCATGCACAGCAGCACCGTTCCGGACAGGCCCAGGGCGGCGCCGGTCGTCCAGCGGCGTGTGAGGCGGCGCTTGTCCACCACACGCTCGATCACGGCCGAGGCGAGCGGGGCCGAGCCGATCGACACCACGGTTCCGGCGGCGACCCCGGCCAGGTGCATGGAGCTGTAGAACGCCAGGGGGTAGGCCCCCACCGACAGCGCGCCGAGCACGACCACACCGCGCTGCGCGCGCAGCCCGGATACTTCCCGGGCGATCCGGCGGGTGGCTATGAGGGCTTGAAGGAGTCCGCCCAGGCCCATGGCGGCGGCCCCGATCGCCAGGGGTCCCACGGCTGGGGCGAAGGTCGCGGCGGTGCCCGTGGTGCCCCACAGCACCGACGCCAGGAGCACGCACAGCGAGCCCATGCCCACCGATCCCGTGCCCATGGCGCCGGCCGCGTGGCCGGCGGCCCGTGTCACAGTCGGTCCAGCAGATTCGCCGCCATGGTGCGCGCATGCTCCAGACGCGTCCCCGCCCCCTCCAGGCCCGCCCGTGCCATCGCTCCTTCCAGCAGGAACGACAGATGCTCCGCCACCGCGCGGGCCTCCTCCGGCCGGTCGGGCAGCAGTTCCTCGAGGTGCCCGGCGAGCAGGGACTCGACTTCCTCCTTGTGCCGGCGCACCATGTCCCGCCCCTCGTGCCCGGCGGGCAGTTCGGCGGCCGCGTTCAGCAGTCCGCAGCCGCGAAAGCCGTGCTCGTAGGCGGAGGCGGCGTGATCGGCGTACGCGTCGAAGACGGCCAGTACGCCGCCGCGACCGTGCTGGACGCCCTGGACCTGCTGGATTTCTTCCAGCCGTCGCCGGTACAGGCCCAGCCACTCCTCGTGTCGCGCATCGAGGTAGGCCATCACCAGGTCGGCCTTGGAGGAGAAGTTGTTGTACAGGCTCATCTTCGCCACGCCCGCCTCGGCGGTGATCGTGTCGATGCCCGTCGCCGACACACCGTCCGCGTAGAAGCGTCGCGCGGCGGCGGCGAGCAGCCGGGCGCGTGCGCTTCCCTGCCTCTTGCTGGGGCGCGCTGCCGGAGTGGGGGTGTCGGTCATCGCATCACCTTCCCATTAATAGGTAGGTCAGTCTACCTAGTGAGCTGACCGCAGGTCAGCCCTTCACGTACACAGCGCCGGTGCACCCACCTGGGCGAGTGCGGAGCGGGTCCCGCAGGTCGGCCTTCCGGGGACGGCGACCGGCCACGACGCGTTCGCCCGCGTGGTCGCACCCGGCGGATCCGGCATCGTGGTCGCCGGCCTGGCCGGGCACCGGGGAGAGCCCCTGCGCGCCCGAGACCGAGCACGCGCCGGGGGACCGTGACCTCGCGGCTGCTCGCGCCGCCGTTCCTCCAGCCCGGCCAGGCCGGTTCCTCCCGGCCCCTTCCGCAGTTCGTCGTCCGCGTGCCCGCTCAGCGCGTCCGGTACGGAAATCAGCCGGCGCTCGCGTCTCGTCGGCCGAGGTCGGGCAGCGGGCGCCGGGCCACGTCACGGGCGTCGTCCGACGACAGGCCCAGCATGCGCAGCAGCAGCTCGGCGAGGTTCGAGGCGGCCTCGTCGCCGTCGAGGTCCGGCCGGGCGAACCGCAGTTCCAGCAGCGCCAGCAAGGAGCCGCCGAGGGCGGTCAGGGCGGCCGTCGGATCGGCGATGGTGAACCGGCCGGAGGCGGCGCCGACCTCCAGATCTCGCAGGGCGCGTGGGGCCAGCCCCAGGCCGGAGTGGATGTGACCGAGTCCGCGGTGACGCAGGATCTGCATCAGCTCGGGCTGCGAGTCGGCCAGGCGTGCGCTGAGCCGGAAGCCCGCCGCGACGAGTTCCGCGGGGTCGTCGATGCCTTCCAGGTGATCGTCGAAGGTCTGGCCGAGCTCTTCGAGGGCGTCGAGCACCGCCGCGTCGAACAGCTCCGCCTTCGATTCGAAGTGGTTGTAGAAGGAGCCGAAGCCGACGTCCGCGCGCTCCGCGATCGCCTGGATGCTGGCGCTGGTGTCGCCGGTCTCGGCGAGGATCCGCCGGGCCGCGCGAACGAGTGCCTGGCGGGTCTCGGCACGGCGTCGTTCGAAGCGGTTGCGAGGCGGGGCTGACGTCGACATACGCGGGAGTCTACCAACGAGCCCCCACCCATCACATTTCTGATGAATTGATCAGTACAGTATTGATGAATTCATCACAGCGGTTCCGAACCGCTATTGACGATCAATAAATCAAAGCTGATGATTTCCTCATCATGGCAATGCTGCTTGGAGGACACCATGTCCGGAACCCACGTCGACCCAGTCGGCGTCACAGACGTCAGGACGGCCCACCAGGACCTCCACAGTGAGCGGGGCGCCCTGCGCGGTGAGCATCCCGGCCGGTCCCGGAACCCCGTGGTCAAGGTCGCCGACCTGGCCTGGCTGGAGTTCGAGAAGCCCGACCTGGACCGCGCCGAGGTCTTCGCCCGCGACTTCGGGTTCGGCATCGCCGCCCGCACCGAGCGGGAGCTGTGGCTGCGGGGCACCTTCGCGGGCTCGCCCTGCATGGTCATCCGGCACGGCCGTACGTCCCGTTTCATCGGCCCGGCGCCGCCGACCGGTTCGCCCAGCTGGAGCCGACCGTGCTGATCACCGCCGACGGCTATCTCTTCAACGGGACCGCCCACGACCGCCGTGAGGCCGCGCTCGAACTGGCCCTGGCGTTGCCCACGTTGAAGGCCACCCTGCTCGTGGACCACGTGGGCCTGCCGTGGCCCGCGCGCAACCACCCGTCACTGGTCGTCCCGTGGGAGGACGCCTCCACCCGCAGGGAAGAACTCGCCTGTACCGCCGTGCCGTTCGACCACCCCCTGTGGGTCGTCTTCTCCTCCGGCACGACCGGCCTGCCCAAGGGCATCGTGCACGGCCACGGCGGCGTCCTGCTGGAGCACCTCAAGACCCTCGGCCTGCACTCCGACCTCGGCCCCGGCGACCGCCTCCTCTGGTACACGACCACCCACTGGATGATGTGGAACCTGGTCGCCTCCACCCTCCTGACCGGCGCCACCACCTGCACATACGACGGCAGCCCGGCCCCGATGACCCGCCCGGACGTCCTGTGGGAGCTGGCCGCGCGCCATCGCGTCACGGTGTTCGGCACCAGCCCGCAGTACCTGCTGGGCATGGCCAAGTTCGGCATCGACCCGTCCGTCCACGACCTGTCGTCCGTCCGCGTGGTCGGCTGCACCGGGTCCGCGCTGCCGGCCTCCGCCTACCCCTGGGTCCGCGACCACGTCGGCGACCGCGTCCTGCTCGCCTCCATCAGCGGCGGCACCGACATCGTCTCCGGCTTCGCCGGCAGCGCACCCACGACTCCCGTCTGGGCGGGCGAGCTGTCGGCTCCCCACCGGGGCGTGGCGCTGGCCGCGTACGACGCCGAGGGCTCCCCCGTGGTGGATCAGGTCGGCGAACTCGTCGTCACCCGGCCCCTGCCGTCCATGCCGTTGCGCTTCTGGAACGACCCCGACGGCACTCGCTACCGCGACGCCTACTTCGCCGCCTTCCCCGGTGTCTGGCGGCACGGCGACTGGATCACCGTCACCGGGTACGGCTCGGTGATCGTCCACGGCCGCTCCGACTCCACGCTCAACCGCAACGGCGTACGCCTCGGCAGCGCCGACATCCACGACGTCGTGGAACGCATGCCGGAGATCAGGGAGGCCCTGGTGATCGGCGCGGAGGAACCGGACGGCGGCTACTGGATGCCCCTGTTCGTGGTCCCGTCGGACGGAGTCGAACTCGACGACCCGCTGCGCGACCGCATCCGCGAGGCCATCCGCACCGGCGCCTCACCGCGCCACGTCCCCGACGAGATCCTGGCCGTGCCGGCCATCCCGCACACCCGCACCGGCAAGAAGCTCGAAGTCCCCGTCAAACGCCTCCTGCAAGGCGCCCCCGCCGAGCAGGTCGTCAACGCCGCCGCCGTGGACGCCCCCGACCTCATCGACTACTACGCCCGCCTCGGCGCCGAACGCCGCGGCCGGAGGAGCAGCGAGGCATGAGAGCGGCACAGATCACCGCCGTAGTACTGGCGCTGGTCTTCCTCCCCCTGGGTGTGGCCGAGCTCGCCGCCGTACCGGCCATGCGCCAGGCGGCAGCCCACCTCGACATGTCCACGGGCCTGTACCGCGTCGTCGGCGCGCTGGAGGTCGCCGGGGCCGCCGGGCTGCTGCTGGGCCTGGCCTCGTTCCCCCTCGCCGCGGCCGCCGCGACAGAATTGGCCGTGCTGATGACCGGGGCCGCCGTGGTTCACCTGCGCCACGGCGACCCTCCGGTACGGGCCCTGACCGCGGCCGTCCTCGCCCTGGCGGCGGTGGCGTACGCCGGACTGTCGGCAGCCGCCTGACCCCTGGGCGACGGCGCCGAGAAGGCCGCCCGCCGGACCGGATGGGGTGGGGTGGGGTGGGCTTCGGCTGTTTCCGCAGCTCACACAGGTAGCGCCGGGCCGGACAGACGTTCCACTTCCCGCGCGGCCTCCCGCGCCGCCTGTTCCGCCCGGGCCACGGCGTCGGCGGCCGATCGGCGCCGTTCCTCGGCCTCCTTCTGCTCCTGCTCGGCTCGCCGGAGTTCCTCGCGGGCCTGCCGCAGCCGCTGCTCGGCGGCCCTGGCCGTCTCGCGGGCCCGACCAAGCTGCTCCTCCTGCTTCTGACGGCGCTTCTCGGCGATCTCGTCCTTGGCCCGGGTCCGTGAGGAGGACGGCGCGGCCGCCGTCCGGGCCGGCTTCCGGGGTGGGCCGGCCGCGGCGTGGGAGGGGAAGTCCGTCGGCGGGACGAGGGCGCTCTCCAGACGGCCGGTGGCCCACAGGTCGGCCGCGTCCTGGTCGGCGAGCACGGCGCGCAGGGTGGACTCGACATCGCGTCGCACCGTGTCCGACAGCGGGTGCCCGGCTTCACGAGCGAGCTCGCCGGCCTGCCGGGACATCGCGGAGACGACACTCCGGCGCTGCTCGGACAGCTCCTTGATCCCGTCGGCGTCCAGGCTCTGATAGGCCTCGCGCAGCGCGTGCCCCAGCTCCAGGAAGCGGCGGCTCTCCTCCGGCCGGGAGCGCAGCAGCAGGTTCGTTGCCCAGGCCGCGAGCGAGGGGCGGTGAGCGGCACGGATCCGTCGGGCGTCCTCCACCCGTCCGGCCGCCTTGGCCCGGTCCGCCAGCTCCCGGCGACGGGAGACGAAGACAGGCGGCGGCGTGGTGAAGAGCTCGTCCAGAGCCCGCTCCACGTCGTGGCCTTCGCCGCCCCGCGCATCCTTACGCCGCATGATCATCAGGTTCCACCGGGACGGGCCACCGCGCACGTCGGGCCGCGGCCGGACGGGGCTGGTCGCGGTCCGGGACTCCACCGCCGCCCACGCCACCGACCGGCTGCGGCGGTGACTCCCCAAGGACGACCGACGGGTGCCTCGGCACGGCTTCCCGGCCCTACGGCTCCAGGCCAAAGCCCCTTTGCCACACCGAAGTTGGACGACATGTAGCCACCAGGCGCTCCGCTATGCTCAGCCCCGTTCGAACGAACGACGACCGAACGAGTGGCGACCGGCGGGCACCCAGTCCCCCGGGAAGGAAACGTGAGAGAGCACGTGATGTCCGAAGACGGCGATGACCAGACGGCGACACGTTCGCAGCGCGGCTCGCAGCGGCTGATCGCCGGTCGGTATCTGCTCCACGACGTTCTCGGCCGAGGCGGCATGGGCACGGTCTGGCGCGCCCACGACCAACTGCTGGACCGCCCGGTCGCCGCCAAGGAACTGCATGTCCTCACCCACGGCGACGAGGAGCACCGCATACGGATGCGCCGGGCGATCCGTGAGGCACGCGCGGTCGCCCGGGTGCCGCACGCGCACGTGGTCGGCGTGCATGACCTGGTCGAGTCGGAGGACCGGCTGTGGATCGTCATGGAACTCGTCGAGGGGCCCTCGCTGGCCCACCGTGTCGCCGAGACCGGACCGCTCACCCCGCAGCACACGGCCGCCCTCGGGCTGCAGATGCTCGACGCGCTGGAGGCCGTGCACGCGGCCGGCACCCTGCACCGCGACGTCAAGCCCGCCAACGTCCTGCTGCGCCGTGACGGCAACGCCGTCCTCACCGACTTCGGCATCGCGGCCCTGGACGACGGCGAGTTCCTGACCAGTACCGGCCAGCTGGTCGGCTCCCTCGAGTACATGGCGCCCGAGCGGGTGACGGGCTCGGAGACCGGCCCGGCCTCCGACCTGTGGTCACTGGGCGCCACCCTCGCCACGATCTGCGGCGGCCAGCCCCCCTTCCGCAGGCCGGGAGCGCCCGCGACGCTGCACGCGGTGGCGTACGAGGAGCCCGTCCTGTCGGAGCGGCTCGGCCCGCTGCGGCCGGTCGTCGAGGCGCTGCTGCGCAAGTCCCCGGACGAGCGTCCGTCGGCGGCCGGTGCGCGTTCCGCGCTGCGGCGCGTCGCGGCGGGTGAGCCGGACGCCGGGCCGCTGCCCTCGGCGACCGTGCGCGCGACGCGGCCCACGCCCGCAACGGCCGACGCGGCCACCGTGACCAGCGGTCACGAGCGGCTCGTGCCGGCCGGGGAGACCGTACCGACGGCGGGGCACAGCACGTCCCCCGCACCTCACCAGCCGTCCCGCTCGGCGGGGCCGAAGGGGCTGTGGTGGGCGTTGGCCGGTACCGCGGTACTGGCGGCGGGTACGGGAGGGGGCCTGTTCCTCACCGGGGTGCTGCCGTTCAAGGAGGAGCCGACCACGACGACCGTCAGTCAGGTCGTCCAGTCGGCGACCGGCTGGCAGCCGGTGACCGGGCTGTCCGTCCAGCGGGGAGACCGGGTCACCGTGCGCTTCGTCTCGGGAGAATGGACGGCCGACCACCGGAACATGCCCATGACCGGGCCGGCCGGCTACGACGCGGCCACCGACACGCTGTTGGACGGCGCCAAGGACTGCAAGGTCAAGCCCGCGGCACCGTTCGGCACCCTGCTGGCGGTCCTCGCGGGCGACAAGAAGTTCCCCGTCCACTCCGTCGGACGGAAGTTGACCTTCAAGGCGGCCGGCGACGGCACTCTGCAGCTCGGCATGAACGACGCCGCAGGGGCCTGTTCCGAGGACAACAGGGGCACGCTGACCGTGAAGGTGGTCGTCCGGCACCAAAGCTGACTGGTGGTTCAGGTGTGCGTCGGCAGGTGACCTGGCGAAGTCCGGATTGACGAGGCGTCAGATCCAGCCGTCGAGGGACTTCATGAACCCGTCGAAGTCGTCGCGGTGGATGGTGTGTCCCGCCCCGGAGACCGTACGGACCTCGAAGCCGCTCGCCCGCAGCCGCTCCGCGTCCTCGGCCCCGACCAGGAAGCTGGGGTCGGCGAGCTGGACGAGGGAGGGCACGGCCGGCCGGCCGGGGACGAACCCCGTGAGCGGGCGGCCGCCGAGGAAGTGTGCGGAACCGGCGTCCCAGGCGGCCAGCGTGGCCACCTCGATGTCGACGTCCTCGGCGTCCCAGCGCGGGTTGAACGCGATCATCTGCGCGCGGGTGGTGCGCTTGAAGGAGGCGAAGACCTCGGGGGCGATGTGCCGGTCGGGGTCGGCCGACGACCAGGCCGGGTCCGAGTAGACCGCGCGCCGGGGCCGCAGCCGCTCCACGGCCAGGGAGAGGCTGAGCCCGCCCAGGGAGTGACCGATGGCCAGGTCGGCCTGCTGGGGCAGGGTGTCGACGAGGTCGTCGGCGAAGAGCCGCGGACTGTACTCGCCGCGCGGCGAGAGCCCGTGCCCCCGCAGGTCCACGGCGATCACCCGGTAACCGCGCTCCGCGAGCGCCGGGGCGACGCGTCGCCAGGTACGGGAGTCGGACATGATGCCGTGGACGAGCAGGGCCGTCCGGTCACCTGCGCCCCATTCACGGGTGTTGAGCTGCACATCACGCCTTTCGTCCGGTGGCTGGTACGAAACGTACGGCGCGCCCCCCCGGTCCCGGGTGACGCGCCTTCGTATGTACCGCAGTTACCACAGCTCCCGTGGGGATTATCGCGTTGGCGACGGTGTACAGAACCCTCGAATCCGCCGGGTCCCTCGGGCCCCCGGGCCCGCACCGGGCTCACGGCCGCACCGGGCTCACGGCCGGTCCGTGTCAGTCGGTGAGAGCGGTACGCAGGGTGGTGGCCATCAGTTCTATGGCTTCCTTGCCGGCCGGTACCGGGCCGGTGTGGGTGAAGTAGTGGTCGACACCCTCGAAGACGCGGTGGGTGACCGGGACGCCCGCGGCCTCCAGGGCCTTGGCGTAGGCGTCGCCCTCGTCGCGCAGGCGGTCGTTCTCCGCGGTGATCACGAGGGCGGGCGCCAGCCCGGCGAGGTCGTCGGCCAGCCCGGGCGAGACCAGGGGGTCGGCGAGGTCGGCCGGGTCCGGGACGTAGGCGGCGGTGAAGATCCGCATGATCTGGGGGCTCAGCAGCGGCTTGGCGATGCGGGAGAGCTTGGTGGACGGGTCGGCGACCTGGTCGAGCACCGCGGAGTCGATGATCTGGAGTCGCGGTGAGAAGCCGCCGCGGTCGCGGGCCATACGGCACACCACCGCGGTCAGGGTGGCCCCCGCGCTGTGCCCGCCGACGGCGACCCGTGAGCCGTCCCAGTCGTGGGCGGCGCCGTTCTCGACGACCCACTTCGTGACGTCGTACGCCTGGGTGACGGCGGCGGGGAAGGGGCGCTGCGGGGCGACGGCGTAGTCCACGTTGATCACGACGCAGCCGGCCGTGGCGGCTATGTGGCGGCAGATGTGGTCGTCCTGCTCGGGGCGGGCCACGATGAAGCCGCCGCCATGGAAGTTGACGTACACGGGAGCGGGGGTGCCGGGGGTGTCGGTGGTGACCGGCGGGCGGTAGACGGTGCAGGACACCGGTCCGGCGCCGGTCTCCACCCGCAGGGATTCCGTCCGCTTCGGGATGTCGGTGAAGCGGAGGTCCTTGTGGACGCGGCTCATGACGCCGCTGAGCAGCAGCTGAACCCCTCTGGCCTGGATTCTGGCACTGAACGGCATGATCGGCCCCACCCATCGCTACAACATTGGATTAACAGGATTCCTGATAATGGACGGTAATCCTGCTTTGCGCAACGGTGAGCGCGCCACTGCCGAACGGCGTCGGGTTCCGGTGACGTCCGAGAGGGTTCCTGGAGGGTTCCGAGAGGGTTCTGGGGGGTGTTTCGGAGAGGGGCCGGAGAAGGCCGAGGTCCCGGGAGGGTCAGCTCTGGGCGGGGGTGAGGACCACGAAGTCCGCGTTCGACGGGTCGAGGCAGACGGCCAGGCGGCCGACGCCCTCCGCGTCCTCGGGTCCCATCTGCACGCTGCCGCCGTTCCCGGTGACGGCCTCGACCGCGGCGTCGCAGTCGGTGACGGCGAAGACCGGGTGCCAGTAGGGCCGACCGTTCGCCAGGGCGAGGTCCTCCGCGCGGAGTTCCATGAGGCCGCCCTGCATCCGCTCCTCGGGAAGTCCGGCGGGCGTGATGAGGGTGTACGTGCCTTCGCCGCCCGGCACCGGCATGTCGCCGAACTGCCAGCCGAAGACTCCGCCGTAGAACTCCTTGGCGGCCGCGACGTCCGTCGTGTACAGCTCGGTCCAGGACAGTGACCCCGGCTCGTCCGCCAGCTCGAAGCCCTGGTCCTTGCCCGGCTGCCAGACGGCGAACTGGCCGCCCAGCGGATCGCTGTACTGCGCCATGCGGCCCCAGTCGCCCAGGTCCCTCGGTGCCACCCGCACCGTCCCGCCCGCGCTCTCCACGGCCTGGGTCGTGGCGTCCGCGTCGGTGACCCTGAAGTAGATCATCCAGGCCGAGCGCGCGCCCTCCTCGGTGAGCCGGCCGAGCCCGCTGACGATCTTGCCGTCCTTCCGGAACATTCCGCCTTCGCCTTCCATCTCCTCCCCCTCGCCCCCACCGCCACTCATGGGCTCGTACTCCCAGCCGAGCACCGCGCCGTAGAAAGCGGCGGCGGCCGGAACGTCGGGGGCACCGAGGTCGAGCCAGCAGGGGGAGCCGGGAGTGAGGTCAGTAGTGATCACGGGGATGCCCCTTCGCATTCGGAGGTCCTGTGATCTCAGCCTGACACCCGACCTCGGCGATCGCGCGTCGACGATCGCGCGTCGACGGGCCACCCCCGTGGTCACGGGTGACACCGCTCAGGCGTCGAGTCCGCCGCGCCTGACGAGACGGCCGGCGATGACGTCACGCCGGATCTCGTTCGGCGCCCTCCCCGACGATCATCAACGGGGTGTCGCGGAAGCAGCGCTCGACCGCGCCCTCGCTCCACGTCGACCGATCCGTCGTCACCTCCCCTGCCACCACCGTCGTAGCCGACCAGCCGTCAGGCCTCGAGGTCGTCGGCGAAATGCCGGAAGCCGTGGCGGTCGCGGTGGATCTTCCACAGCGTGTCGGCGAGGACGGCCGGGTCCTTCCGGCGGTGTCCGGGGACGATCGCGCCGGGGACGACCAGCTGGGCGACATGGATGCCCTCACCCGCGAGCGTGTCGTGCAGCAGATGGCCGTACGCGCTCTCCGCGGCGAAGGCGATGGACGTGCCGGCCCGGTCGGGGTGCGGGACCACAGCCGTCCCCCCGTTGACGAAGAGAATCGTGCCGCGGCCGAGGGCACGCATGTCGGGCAGCACCTGCCGTACGGCGGCGACCGAGCCGTAGACCGAGAACTCGATCGGGCCGACGAGGTCGGTGTGGCTGGTCTCCAGCACCGGCAGCATGAAGTCCCGGTGCGGCAACGGGCTGTACTGCAGGACCTCGATCGGCCCCAGAGTCGTGTGCGCCGCGTCGAGTGCGGCGGCCAGGGCCTCCGGGTCACGTACGTCGGCGGCGAAGCCACGGGCCGTGACGCCCTCTTCGGACAGGTCGGCGGCGAGTGCCCCGGTCCGCTCCAGGTCGCGGGCGACGAGCGCCACGGCGAACCCCTCACGGCCGAAGCGACGGGCGACGGCGGCGCCGAGACCCGGCCCCGCTCCGATGACGGCGATGGTGTTCATGGCTTCCTTGCTTTCCTTGCGTCGACGGTCAGCCGCGTGACTGCGGCTTGTGACTGCGGCTTGTGACTGCGGCTCGTGACTGCGGCTCGTGACTGCGCGCCCTGCCGGGCGGGCTTGACGGTCTTCATCGTGCAGTGCGAAGTGACGTTCTTGACGCGCGGGACGGTCTGACCTGGGTCCTGAGGAAGGTCTCATACGCGGCCAGGTCGGCGACGGCCACGCGCACGAAGTAGAGGACCGAGGGGGCGGGCGCGGGTGCGGCAGGTCGTACGGCGGCGGCACGGAGTTCCTCAACTGCCGTGCCGTGGCAGCTGATTCCGCGGCCCCGGCCCGCTGAGGGGCTACCGCCCCCTCACCTGCCCGCCGTGCGGCCTCGCTCACCCCGCCGACGGCAGGTGACCTGGTACGGCCGCCCGCCGGAGCGTCGGCGGGCGGCCGTACTCTTGCCCCGTGGAGAACTACGACATCCTGGACACCCCGGACAGCGACACCTCGGACGGCCCACAGCCGCGCCCCCAGTCGCTCATGCTCGCCTTCTTCGGCAACCACGTGCTGGAGGAGGTCGACCGTGATCTGTGTGTGTATTCGGGCAGCATCATCGACGTTCTCGGCCGCGTCGGAGTCGGCGAACAGGCCGTACGCTCCACGCTGACCCGCATGGTCAACCGCGGCCTGCTGCGGCGCCAACGCGAGGGCCGCAAAATGTACTTCGGTCTCACCCCGCAGGCGACCCGCGTCCTGTGGGACGGCCGCACCCGCATCTGGAAGCAGGGCGCCGTCAACGACGACTGGGACGGCAGCTGGACCCTTCTCGGTTTCTCCCTCCCCGACTCCTGGAAGCGCCAGCGCCACGATCTGCGCTCCCGGCTCGCCTGGTCCGGATTCGGCGCCCTGTACAGCGGGCTGTGGATCGCCCCCGGGGACATCGACATCGCCGGTGTCGTCGCGGAACTCGGGCTCACCGACCATGTCAAGATCTTCCACGCCCAGGCCGATGTCGCGACCGACATCGAGCTGATGATCCGCGACACCTGGGATCTGGAGCGCATCGCCGCCCGCTACGTCACGTTCGACAAGCGCTGGACCGCCCACCTGGGCGCCGGTTCCGGTGACGACCCCATCGGCACCCTGCTGCGGCTCGTCAGCGAATGGCTCTGGACCATCCGCACCGACCCCCGGCTTCCCACCCGCCACCTTCCCCCCGTCTGGCCGGCCCGCCCCGCCGAGGAGACCTTCCGCCGTGTCGCCGAACAGACGACGAGGCCGGCTCGGCGGATGGCCCGCGAACTGCTGGACACGGTCGCGCTGCGCTAGGCCCGGGCGGGCTGGGGGCCGGGCCCGTCCTGGCAGGTCGCGTACTCGCCCCTCGGTTCAGGAGCCGCCCCTCCGTCCCGCCCCGGCAGCCCATCGAGCACGAGTGTCGCCAGTGACTCCGCCGTGGCCGCGATCTGTTCATGAGACGTGCGGTCGGCCCTAGGGGACGGCCAGTGCCGAAAACGCGGTCGTGACGGAGTCGTTCAGTTCGGCCCAGACCGTTTTGCCTTGTCGGGCGCGGCGTGTTCCCCAGTGTTCGGCGAGCTGGGCGACCAGGAGGAGGCCGCGGCCTCCCTCGTCGAACACACGGGCGCGGCGGAGGAGCGGGGTCGTGCCGCCGGAGTCGGAGACCTCGCACATGAGGGTGCGGTCGTGGATGAGGCGCAGCCTGATGGGCGGCCGGCCGTAGCGGATGGCGTTGGTGACCAGCTCGCTGACCACCAGCTCGGCGGTGAACTCCAGCTCCTCCAGGCCCCAGTCGCTCAGCTGCCGGGAGACGTCCGCCCTCGCCCGGGCGACGGCCGTGGGTTCGGCCGCCAGCTCCCAGGTGGCGACCTGGCCCGCGCCGAGGGCATGGGTCCGGGCCAGGAGCAGGGCGACGTCGTCGGGCGGCCGGGCGGGCAGCAGGGCTTCGAGTACGGCGTCGCAGGTGGCCTCCAGGGAGGGCGCGGGCCTGCCGAGGACGTCCCGGAGCCGGGCCAGGCCCGCGCCGATGTCGTGGTCCCGCGCCTCGATCAGTCCGTCGGTGTAGAGCGCGAGCAGACTGCCCTCGGGCAGTTCGAACTCCGCTGTCTCGAACGGCAGCCCGCCCAGGCCGAGCGGCGGGCCCGGGGGCAGGTCGAGGATGTCGACGGTGCCGTCCCCGGTCACCACGGCGGGCAGCACATGCCCCGCGCGAGCGATGGCACAGCGGCGCGAGACGGGGTCGTACACGGCGTAGAGGCAGGTCGCACCGGCACCTCCGGGGTGATCTGCGTGATCTGCGTGATCTGCGTCATCGGCCTTATCGGCGCCCTCACCGACTTCCGCTTCGGCATCCTCACCGCTCTCCACCTCGGCGGCCAGGCGGATCACGACGTCGTCCAGGTGCGTGAGGAGTTCGTCGGGCGGCAGGTCGATGTCGGCCAGTGTGCGTACGGCGGTCCGCAGGCGGCCCATCGTGGCGGCGGCGTGGATGCCGTGGCCGACGACGTCGCCCACGACGAGGGCGACCCTGGCGCCGGAGAGCGGGATGACGTCGTACCAGTCGCCGCCCACGCCGTCCTGTGCGTCGGCGGGCAGGTAGCGGAAGGCGACGTCGACGGCCGACTGCCGCGGGGTCCGGCGCGGGAGCAGGCTGCGTTGCAGGGTGAGGGCGGTGGCGCGGGCGTGCGTGTAGCGGCGGGCGTTGTCGACGGCGACCGCCGCCCTCGCCGCGACCTCCTGGGCGAGCAGCAGATCCTCGTCGTCGAACGCGTCGGGGTCGCGGTCCCGGCAGAACTGCGCGACGCCGAGCGTCGCACCCCGGGCCCGCAACGGCACGACCAGTGTGGAGTGGACCGGATGCACGCCGTCCGCACCGCTGCCGCACACAGCACCACCGTCCACGACACCGCCACCCTCCACGACGCCGCTGCCGCCCACAGCACCGCTCCCGTCCACGCCTCCCCTGCCGCCCTCCGCGTCGTCCGGACCCCGGTCCCCGCTGTCGAGCCGATGCCGGGTCGGCTGTCCCGTCTCCAGGGCGCGGGCCGGTGGGGAACCGGACGGATAGGTGTGCGGCTGCCGACGCGCGATCGTCGACGGCGCCCGGTCTGGTTCGGCGACCGGCCGCTGGGCGACCCGGCGCAGTACGGGTGAGGCGGGCGGGTCGTCCGGCGGGCTGTCGTGGGCGTTGAGCGCGGAGTCGAGCAGGTCGACGGTGACGAGGTCGGCGAAGTGCTCGGTGGCGAAGTCGGCCAGTTCCTGGGTGGTGCGGGCGATGTCCAGGGTGGTGCCGATGCGCATGCTCGCCTCGTTCACCATCGCCAGCCGCCAGCGCAGCCGCCGGTCCCGTTCCTCCTCGTACGCCACGACACCCTGCTCGGAGGTGCGGTCCACGTACCCGGTCGCCGTCGCGATCAGACTGCGCGCGGCCTCGCTGATCAGGTCGGCGTCGTCGGTGCGCCGGGGCATCTCTTCGAGCAGACGGTCGAGGATGACGCCCTGGCCGAGCCGGAAGGCCCGCAGCACCGAGCTGACGGGGATGCCGTGCCTGGCCAGCCGGCGTACGCGCGCCAGCTCGGCGGACGGTACCTCGATGTCGCCCGGGTCGACTCCGTACTGGAGGGCGGACAGCACCGGGACGACGTGCCCGGCGACGTTCTCCGACGCCATGGCGTCGGAGAACTCCCAGAGTTCGGGCATCTCGTGGCGCAGGCACCGCTCCACCTCGGCGATCAGCTCGTCCGCTCTGGAGGCGAGCTCGCGCGCGACACGGGACACAAGACCGTCAGCCGTGGGGTCCACAGTCACGACGGTACGCCGAACAACCGCTGACGCCCTACCGCGGACCCGGTCCGCCCGCCGTACCCCGGAAGACGCGGTTCAGGTGATGGTCCAGGACCGCCACCGCGGACTCCTGGCCGCGCTGGCCGACGAGGACGCTGGAACCCAGGCCCGCGGACATGGCGAGCAGACCGATCGCCTCCAGGCGGGGGTCCGCGCCCGGCCGCAGCAGATCCGCGTCCTGGGCCCTCCGGAGGAGTCCGGTCAGGGCCTCCTCGGCGGCATCGGGCTGTTTGATGAACGACTGGGCCGCGAGCGCGGGGTCGGTCACGGAGAGGACGGCGTACGAGGTGTAGAGGAGGTGGAACGTACGGCTCTCCTCGTCGGTCGGCAGCGCCGCCATGAGCAGCGCCTCGACCGTCGCACGCGGACCGGTGTCGTCTCCGGCGGCCCGGAGGCGTTCGGAGACGCGTTCCCCGAACCGCTCGGCCAGCCGCTCCAGCCCGAAGAGCAGCAGCTTCTCCTTGGTCTCGAAGTAGTACTGCACGAGCCGCAGCGAGACGCCCGCCTCCGCCGCCACATCACGCATCCCCACGGCGTGCAACCCCTGCCGCCCGGCCACCCTGACAAGTGCCTCGGCGATCTCGGTGCGCCGCTGTGTGTGGTCCACCCGTCTGGGCATCGACCGGTTCTCCGCTCGTCGTCCTCGCCGCTATGGCTTCGCTGGTACGGCTTCGCTGGTTCGTCTTGCTGGTTCGTCTTCGCTGACAGGGCCCTGAACGAGCCCCCGCTTTTTTGATGGTACAGCCGTACCAACATCATGGTACGTTCGTATCACAAAACCGAGACCTCGGAGGTGGACGTGTCCCCGACCGTTGCCAGCAAGAACGCCGATGTCGGCCGCTATGTGAGCGATGCCTGGCGCGACCGTCACTTCGCCGCCTGCGACGCGGTCCACGCACTGGGCGCGACCCCCCTCGCGGAACAGGACGTGGACACCTCGTTCGGCACCACGCACGTGTACCGCTACGGCCCGGCCGCCCCGGAGGCCCAGTCCCGGACCCCGGTCGTCCTGATCCACGGATCGGGCTCCTGTTCCGCCATGTGGTACCCGAACACCCCCGCCCTCAGCGCCGAACGCCCCGTCTACGCCCTCGACACCCCGGGCGACCCCGGACGCAGCGTCCATCGCGCGCCCCTCCATCGGCCCGAGGACGCCGCCCGGTGGCTCGACGAGACGCTCACCGGGCTCGGGCTCGACCGTGTCCACCTGGTCGGCGCCTCCTACGGCGGCTGGCTCGCCCTGAACCAGGCGCACCGCGCCCCCGGCCGCCTCGCCTCGGTCACGCTCCTGGACCCCGGCGGGCTGGAGAAGGTGGGGCTGCGCTTCTTCGTGTGGATCTTCGCCAGCCTCTTCGCGACCTTCGCCCCCAAGGCGATGCGCCCGCGTCTGGCGGCGTGGCTGGAACAGCCGGTCCTCGTCGTGCCCGAACTGCGCACCATGGCCAGGACGGCGCTCCGCGCCTACACCGTCCGCCGCCCGTCCCCCCTGCCCCTGACCGACGAGGAACTGTCCACCGTCCGCACCCCGCTCTACCTCGCCCTCGGCAGGCGCAGCCTCCTCGTGCACGCCCGGCGGCAGGTGGAGCGGGTGCCGCGCCTGATACCGGGCGCCCAAGCCGAGATCTTCTCCGACACCGGCCACGGCCCGTGGATGGACCACGCGGAGGAGGTGAACCGACACATGCTGGACTTCATGGCCTCCGTGGACCCACAGACCGGGCGCGACTCGTCCCACAAGTGAATCCGGTCCACCGCAGGGCACGGTCAGGACGCACCGCGGCTCCGTCGACTGCTCACTTCCCGGACCGATCGGCCGCCCGGAACGGCTGGCGGCTGCTCTTCAGGCGCCCGGGTCCGGTCCACCTGTCCGGCCCCTGCCTCGGGCCGGTTATGGTGACCAGGCGAATCGAACGTATGCAGGGCTGGCGGAGGGCACGCGGTGTCGGACGTAGGGCGGCTCGTCGCCGGGCGCTACCGGCTCACGGAGCAGATAGGCCGCGGCGGCATGGGCACGGTCTGGCGGGCCGGTGACGAGGTCCTCGACCGCCATGTCGCCGTGAAGCGGCTGCATGTGCAGCCGCACCTGTCCGCCGACGACCTCGTCACCCTGTACGAGCGCACGCGCCGCGAGGCGCGCAGCGCGGCCCGGATCGCGCACCCCAATGTGATCGTCGTCCATGACGTCGTGGACGACCACGTGGACGACGCCGACGGCGGCACCGGTGACGGCCGGCCCTGCATCGTCATGGAGTACGTCCCGGCGCCCACACTCGCCGATCTCCTCACGGACGGCCGGACCCTCCCGCCCGAGGAGGCGGCCCGTATCGGTCTGGGCATGGTCGCCGCGCTGCGCGCCGCGCACACCGCCGGGGTACTGCACCGCGACGTCAAGCCCGGCAACGTCCTGCTCGGCGCCGAGGGCCGGGTCGTACTCACCGACTTCGGCATCGCGATGACCGCGGACGCCTCGACCCTGACCAAGACCGGCGAGATGGTCGGCTCGATCCACTACATGGCCCCGGAGCGGATCCGCGGCCAGAAGCCCGGCCCCGCCTCGGACCTGTGGGCGCTGGGCGCCACGCTGTACCAGGCGGTGGAGGGCCGCCCGCCCTTCCGCCGCCTCACCGCGATGGAGGCCGCGTACGCCATCGCCGTCGACCCCCTGGAGCCCCTGAGGCAGGGCGGCGCCCTGGCGCCCCTCATCGAGGCCCTCCTCGCCAAGGACCCCGCCGACCGCCCCTCCACCGAACAGACGGAGCGGGCCCTGCGCGCCGTGGTGTCCGGACAGGCGACGACGGCCCTGCCGCTGCCGGGCGCCGGGCGCCCGGTCGACGAGGGTTCGTCCAGCGGGCGCTCGGCCGACGACGACTCGTCCGACGGGTGGGGGACCGGCCGCGAGCCGATGGAACGCGACGGCGGCCGGGGCGGCACGGGCCGAGACGGCTCCCCGGGCGGCCCCCCGGGAGGCTCGGGCCAGAAGACCGGCCGACCCGCCCGCCAGAGCCGGGGAAAGCGCCGTGTCCTCGTCCCGATCGCCGTCGCCGTGACCGTGGCGGCCACGGCCGTCGGGGCCGCCCTCTACGCCACGTCGGCCCCCGACGGGCAAGCGGCCCCGCCGAGCGGCGGAAACTCCGCCTCCCCGACCCCGGCGCACTCCCCCTCCCCCGTGCCCGACGGCTTCCACCTGGTCACGGACGAGAGTCTCGGCGTCTCCTTCCCCGTCCCGGACGGCTGGAAGGTCGCCAAGCGGACGGCCGAGTCGGTCACCTACGCCGACGAGACGGGCCTGGTCGGCATCACGATCGGCGTCGTGGACCCCGCCGGTTCGCATCCCATGGCCCACTTCAAGGACATCGAGGCCAACACCAAGATCAACTACCCCACCTCGTACCGCAGGCTGCGCATGCAGCAGACCACCTTCCGCGAGCAGCCCGCGGCCATCTGGGAGTTCACCTTCCAGGGACGGGCCCGCGCCTACCGCGCCATCGACCTCGGGTACGGCCGCGAGGGCGAACGGGAGTACGACATCTACCTCTCGGCCCCGGACTCCGAGTGGGACACCCACCGCCCCGTCTTCGACAGGGTCAGGGACGGTTTCGTCACGGGCGTCTCCTGAGCCCTCGACCGCACGGGACCGGCCGGGCCCCTCGCCCCTCCCTGAGGCGCCGTGAGCGCCCCGGGCCCGGTCGGCGCCACATACAGGTGGAATTCGGCGACCTGGTGGGCGGGCCACGTCCGGGCGAACTCGGGTGCGCCGCCGCCCGGTGCGACCAGTGCGGCCACGGGGACGCGTTCGGCGGTGCGCAGGATGCCCTCCCGGGTGGTGTTGGCGTTGTTGCCGTGGGTGGCGGCGGAGGCGCAGCCGGCGTAGTAGGCGATGGGGATGGCGTAGTCACCGGTCAGCAGACAGGGCGGCCTTACGCCGAGGCGCCGTAGCTCGGCGGCGATACGGTCCCAGTCGCGGTGGAACGCGGTGGTGCGCTCGACGGTGCGGTCCAGCACCACGTACTGCACCGCCAGATGCCCGACGAGCCCGAGCACCACCGCCGCCCCGACGACCGGCCGCCAGGCCCCGCCCGGCCCCGTGACGAGGTCGAGCAGCGCGTCGGCGACGGGGATCGCGAGCAGGGCGTACGCGGGCAGCAGGAAACGTGGCGCGGCGTACCCGATCAGGAACAGATACGGGACGGCCGCCATGGCGGCACAGGCCAGCGGCACCACCGTGGACGACGCCCGCCCGGCCCTGAGCGCGACGGCCAGCCCGAGCGCGGCCAGCACCGGCAGCACGAACCACCACGCGACGACCGCCGCATGCGGCATGTCCCCGGTGCACGGACGGCACAGCGTGCGCCCCACCAGACTGCGCAACTGGTCGTCGACGGCGATGTTCCAGCCCAGCCCGCCCTGAATCCGGGAAGCGTCGGCCAGCCGCCGCGCCGGCCCGCCGTACTGGGTGTACGCCTCGACGACCCACGCTCCCGCCCCGGTCCCGAGCCCGGCCGCCAGCGCCCCCAGCAGTCGCGGCCGCCGCCACTCCCGTACGCCCAGCAGCAGCACGAACAGCGGGAGAGTCACCCATACCGAGTCGGTGGGCCGCATCCACGCCATCAGCGCGCTGCCGGCGGCCGCACCCCACAGGGCCGCCCGGTCCGCGGGGTTCTTCCGCCCCCGCAGGAAACAGCCCACGCAGAGGAGCGCGCCGACCCCGACCCAGTAGTTGGGCATGGCCTGCGGTCCGTAGAAGAGGGTCACCCACAAGGACGCGAACAGCGCGCCCCCGAGGGCCAGCACCCGCGCCGGGAACAGGCCCCGCCAGACGCGCAGAGCGAGGTAGAGCCCCAGCCCGGACAGCACCGCCAGATAGACGCGCAGCAGCTCGGTGGACGACGACCACACGGCGACCGGTGCGACCAGCAGCGGCACCCCCCGGGCACGCGGCGCGCTGAAGAACGCCGCCGGCGCATGCGGGCTGACCTGACTGACGTACACCGTCTCGTCCCAGCCGAGCCCCATCCCCGGGGGTACGAGGACGAGTTGGGCCAGTGTGAAGGCCGCGGCCACCACGGCGACGAGGCCGAGGGCCGGTTCGGCGGCCGGCGTGGCGAGTGGTGTGACGACCGGCGCGGCGTTCGGACTGAGACGCATGACCCATCCCGGAGAGAGGAATAAAATCCTTTAAAGAGACAAAAGGATGAGATATGCGCCTGCGGTCGGCCGCTGCGGCACACCGGCCTACGGACCCCCTTCACCCGCCCGGCTCAGCACGCCTTCCCCGCACGGCCCCCTTCCCCGCACGGCCCCCTTCCTCGCGAGGCGCGCCTCTGCCTAGCGTGCGCCTCATGGATCACCGACAGCAGCCGCCCCCACGGCCCTTCGACCACTTCGACCACTGCCCCTGGCTGTTCGAGAAGGAGGCGACACGGGAACAGCGCGCCGCGCAGCGGGAACGGCAGCGGAAGCTCGGCGGAGACAGCGAAGTGGGCGAGCGGTGCTACGTGGCCGAGTCGGCGGCGGTGTTCCCGGACGTCCTACGGCTCGGCGACGACTCGTACATCGCCGCCCACGCCTATGTCACCGGCGATCTGACCACCGGCACGGACTGCACGCTGAACCCGTTCACCGTGGTGCGCGGCACGGTCGCGCTGGGCGATGGCGTGCGCATCGGCGCCCACACCTCGCTCCTCGGCTTCAACCACTCCACGGCCCCGGACCGGCCGGTCTTCCGCCAGCCCCAGACCAGCCGGGGCATCACCGTCGGCGACGACGTCTGGATCGGCTCCCATGTGGTCGTCGTCGACGGCGTCACCATCGGCGACCACTGCGTCATCGGCGCCGGGGCGGTCGTCACGAAGGACGTCCCCGCGTGGACGGTGGCGGCGGGGAATCCGGCCCGGCGGATCCGGGACCGGCGGGAGACGGGAGGTCGCGAGCGGGTGGGCGGTGACGTCCTCACCCGGTTCGCCGACACCGCCCGCGCCCAGGCCGCCGACCTCCTCGACCGATGCTGGAACGGCGACCACTACACCGACCGCCCCGGCGCCGCACCCACCGTGCGAGCCCACTGCGACGCCGTGGAGATCGCCGATCTGCTCCTGGGCCGCGCCCCCGCGCAGCTGGACCCGGAGGAACACATCGAGCGCCTGACCACCCTCCAGGACCGGGAAACCGGCCTGACACCCGAACTCGGCGAGCGACTGCCCCCCATGGACGCCGACGGTTTCATCGGAGAGGGCCCAGCGCTGTACCACGTCCTGTCCGTGGGCTACGCGCTCGACCTGTTGGGCGCGTCCTTCCGCCAACCCATACATGCCATAAGCGATATGACGGCTGGTCAACTCCTCGCCCGACTGGAGGAGTTGCCCTGGCGGGACGGCGCGTGGGGCGCCGGTGCCTGGATCGACGCCTGGGCCACAGCCGCCCACTGGAACCTGCGGCACCCGGACAGCGGCGGCCTCACCCCGGGCACCCTCGAAGCCCTCTTCGGCTGGCTCCTCACCCGGGCCGATCCCTGGACCGGCATGTGGGGCAGCCCGTCGGCGACCGACGGACGCCTCCAGGTGGTGAATGGCTACTACCGGCTCACGCGCGGTTCCTTCGCCCAGTTCGGGGTACCCGTCCCGCATCCGGAACGGGTCGTGGACGCGGTCCTCGACCACTCCCGGGACACCCGCCACTTCGGGGCGGGCCGGGAGAACGCCTGCAACGTCCTGGACGTCGCCCACCCGTTGTGGCTGTCCACACGGCAGTCGGGCGGCAGAGACGGAAGCGGTGACGGCTATCGCTCGGCCGAGATTCGCGGTTGGGCCGAACAGCAGCTCAGCGCCGCCCTGACCCGCTGGCAGGACGGGAAAGGCTTCGGGTTCGGGCCGGGCACGGAGCCGGGGCTGCAAGGAACGGAGATGTGGCTGGCCATCGTCTGGCTGCTGGCCGATCTGCTGGGCCGCTCCGACCTGCTGGGCTATCGGCCACGTGGCGTACACCGCCCCGAACCGGCCCGCGGAGCGTGAGACACACCACTTCCGGAACGTCAGCGTCCGTACTGCTCCATACGGGTGGTCGCGCCTTCACCCAGGTGCCGGGCATCGCGACGGAGCGGAACGGGCCATGAGAGTGCGATGAGGTGGATACCCCATGACTCACTCGGTCACCATGAATTCCCCCCTCGTCCGGCGACCAGTGGCTCGGTGCACTACCTTTGGGCGTGAACAGCCGAGCGGCCCACGTTTACCCAATTCTTGCCATATGAAGCCAGAACGGCTGAGCAGCTACTAGGAGCGGGGCTTCCCATGCGTAATGCTGGGAGGTCCCGCGCTTCACTCCACAGCCGCTGGCACGGGAGGGCATCGGGTGGTTAAGACAGTGAAGACGCCGTCCGGCGGACGGACGATCGCCTATGAGACCTGGGGCGATCCGGACGCACACCCGGTGTTTCTGCTGCACGGAACTCCCGGAAGCCGACTCGGGCCCCGACTGCGCACCTTCGACCTGCACAAGCTCGGCGTGCGGCTCATCGCCTACGACCGACCGGGGTACGGCGGCTCCGACCGCCACGAGAAACGCACGGTCGTCGACGCCGCCGAGGACGTCGACGCCATCGCCCAGGACCTGGATGTCAAGAAGTACTCCGTGGTGGGCAGATCAGGCGGCGCACCGCACGCCCTGGCCTGTGCCGCGCGCAACATCGGCAGCCAGGTGGCGAGTGTCGCCGCGTTGGTCTCGCTCGCCCCACCGGATGCCGAGGACGACGGACTCGACTGGCACGGCGGGATGTCCGACTCCAATGTGTCCACCTACGATCTGCTCGACGCCCACGCACCCGATGTGACCGAGCTGGGCGCGCTGCTCGCCCGCAACGCCGAGACCATCCGGCGCGACCCCACCGTGTTCCTCGCGTCCCTCCGGGAGGAGATGCCGAACGTGGACCGGGTGATCGTCGAGGACGCCGGGATTCGCCAGCACCTCCTCAGGAACTACCTTTCCGCGGTGGGCGAGGCCGAGCAGGGCGCGGCGGACGATCCGCGCGCCCCGATGGGCTGGGTGGACGACCTGGTGGCGTTCCGCTCGCACTGGGGGTTCGACCTCAAGCAGATCGACGATTCGGTGCCCGTGATGCTCTGGCACGGCGAACGCGACATCTTCGCCCCTGTCGCCCATTTCCACTGGCTGGCCAAGAAAATGCCCTCGGCCAAGGCCGTGCTGCAGCCCTCCGCAGCCCACTTCGCGGCGCTGCCCGCCCTACCCCAGGTTCTCGCCTGGGTTCGCGACGAGGCCGCCTGACAACTGCGTTGGGGTGTGCGGCCGCTGCCGGCAGCGGCCCCACACCCCGACTCGTCACGACTAGATGGGGTGCGGCTCCAGGTCGAGGCAGCTGAGGTTCCACGTCTGCAGGGCCACCACCCGGGGGTGCGCCCTGCCGATGCGCTTGCTCAGCGCGGCCAGCGTGTCATGGTGCTGGGTGCGCGACTCGTCGCCGCGGCCCAGCCGGCTCAGGATGACGGCGTGGTTCCCCGCGCAGGTCAGCGTCGACGGGTGAAGGGGCTCAAGGACCTCTTTGAGCAGTTCGTACGCCCCGAAGCTGGTCCTACGGGCGTCCTCCCACTTGCCGAGCGCCGCCTCCGACACGGCCAGGTTCGCACGGCAGATGAGCACATAGGGGTGGTGCTCACCATTGAGCTTGGAGAACTTCTCCTCGGCGTGGCGCAACAACTCGTATGCCTCGGCCGCCGCTTCCGGGTGAATGGATCCGATGTCGTGGAGCAGCAGGACCGCCTGGTTGACGGAGCAGGCCACCGTCTGGGAGTGGCCTTCCCCCAGACTGTCCGTCAGGTCCCTGTGCACCCTGCGGATCAGGTCCAGCCCCTCTTCGCGCCGTCCCTGGGCGGCGATGTCGCCGGCGAGGCTCATCTCCAACAGCAGCTGTTCCGAGGAGGACTTCTCTCCGTCGGGTGTGGGTGTGCTCCTCAGCACATGGCGCACGAGATCCTCGG
Organism: Streptomyces sp. DSM 40750; assembly: GCF_024612035.1. GTDB lineage: Bacteria > Actinomycetota > Actinomycetes > Streptomycetales > Streptomycetaceae > Streptomyces. Next base: position 8,843,690 of record NZ_CP102513.1, on the reverse strand, counting down.
CCTCCGCCGCCCGGCCCGCCCTGCGCAGGGAACCGGCCAGGCCCTTGGCCGTGTTCAGCACGGTCGGCGAGCCCTGGGTGAGGCGAGGATTGCGCAGACAGCGCTCGTAGGCGCGCTGCAGCAGCGTGATGGATTCCTCGTAGTCCCCGCAGTCGCGCAGATCGCGGCCCAGGTTCACCGCCGACTCGATGGTCAGGGGGTGGTCGTGGAGCTGGATCGCCTCACGCAGTTCCAGCGTCCTGCGGTCGAGGTCGCGGGCCTTGTCGTACTCACCGGAGAGGCGTAGGGCCACCGCGAGGTTGTTGGCCGCGCTGAGGGTCCGCGCATGGTCCTCGCCGTAGATCTCCCCGTACTTCCTGTACGTCTCCTCGTCGTAGCGCAGAGCCTCCGACAGCCGCCCCAGCCCCCGCAGGTCGGCGGCGACGCTACTGGTGGTCATGAGGATGTGCTGGTCGTCCTCGTCGTCGAGCACGGCGCGTTGTCGCTCCAGGACCTCCTGGTCCAGGTCGAGCGACTCCTCGTACTTGCCCTGGGCACGCATGATGTTGGCGATCTGGAAGCGCATGTGGAGCGTCCAGCGTTCGTCCGGGGAACCCTCTTCGGACCAGTCGGCCACGCACTGTGCGCTGTATTCCATGGCCTGGTTGAGTTCGCCCCGGCGGCGCAGCTGGCGCACCCGGTCCACGAAGAGTTCTCTGATGCCTTCGTCGGGAGTGGTCTTGGCCCACGGCGTACCGAGATGCGGCCAGATGATGCGGTACTTCTCCCAGGTGTTGGGGTTCTCGGGGTCGTCCCCGCTGGGCCTGGCGGCGACCAGCGAGCGATAGACGATCCGCTGCGCCGTCTCACGCTCCGCTTCGGTCATCTCCCCCCGCATGGCGACCTGCATCATCCGGTGCACCGTGATGGTCCGGGCCTTGCGGTCCACAGTGACCAGCGAGAACTTGCTCAGCTCCTTGTACGCGCGGGAGACCGTGCGCACGCCGCCCAGCGCCCGGGAGACCTCGAAACCCTCCAGCAGGTCCATCGAGATCGGCTCGGGACTGTAGTACGAGCAGATCTGCAGGAGTTGCACCGCCGCCGGGAAGTTCTCCCTCAGTTGCCCGAGCGCGAACTCCCAGGTGTGCTTGACGACTTCCCCGACGGTGTTGTCGGCCGGGGCGCCGGTGGCGTGGGGCTGGAGCTGCTCGATGTAGTCACGGACGTCAGCCCTGGTCTGCTCGATGTAGGCCGCGGCCCGCTCGATCGCGATCGGCAGGTCGCCCAGGGCCTCCGCGATCTGGTCGGCCTCTGTCCAGACGGCGTCGGGCAGTCGGCTGTCCAGGTGGTCGATGCTCTCGTTCCGTTGGAAGACGGGGACCTCGACGGTGTCCACGAAACGTCCCCAGCCCTCGGCACGCTGGCTGGTGACGATGATGTGGCCGCGTCTGCCGTCCATCATGAACTCGGGGAGGTGTCCGGGTTCCGGGACGTTGTCCAGGATCAGCAGCCAACTGTCATAGCGCTCACCACTGTTGAGCACCTCGTGCACGGTCTCGGCCGTGGCGGTCGGATTCGGCCGCTCCGGCAGCCCGAGTGGCTCCGCCAGCCTCGCGTACTGCTCGATGGCCAGGATCTTCTGCTCGGCCTCGATGTTCCAGACGACGTCGTAGTCGCTCCTGTAGCGGTACGCGAACTCCTGGGCCAGCAGGGTCTTCCCGACGCCGCCCATGCCCTTGAGTACGAGAGCCCGGGTGTCCTCCTGCCACAGCCTCTCCCGGATGCCCTCCAGCAGTTCTGTACGGCCGGTGAAGGACGACGTTCGCAGCGGGACGCCGAAGACCAGGGGCTGGGTCTTCGGGAAGCGGGGCAGTTTCTGCTCGCCCCCGGTGAAGTGACTGTGCCCCAGGGACTCCGCGCTCCGACCGAACCAGGTCAACAGGGCGTCACGCCCCTCTTCGCCGCTGCCGCAGCGGGTCATGTCGGCGAGCTGTTCCGTGAAGGGCGCCTCCACCGACACCTGATCGTCCACTTTCATCGAGACCAGTTGGTGCGCGCGCCGGTCGCTCTCCGCGTAGACCGCTTCCCAGGTCGTACGGAACCGCGCCGATCTGCGGTAGGCCTGGGAGAAGATGATCAGGGTGTGCGAGGCCGACTCGACACCGCGCTCGATCTCGTCGCGCACCAGCGCGCCCTCGGTCGTGGCCTCCTGCGACAGATGGACCTTGAATCCCGCCTGTTCCAGGACCGCGCCCGCCCAGTTGGCCCAGCTCCTGTCCTGGGGGACGAAGCTGACGTACACGTCGGAGATGCTCGGCGGCCGGTGGCGGGTGTACCGCTCCAGGGTCTTGCGGCGCAGCGGCTCGTCGATGCGCGGCATCGAGTCGACCTGGCCGTCCGTGATGACATCGGCGAGTCTCTCGTAGGCGGACAGCAGGCTCTTGGGGTCCCCGGGCTGTTCACGGAACGGGGCGAGCGTCTCCTCGTACGAGTAGATGGGCACGTAGGGGATCTCGACACTGCGCCAGTAGTCCTCCGGGTCCCGTTCGGGGATGTGCTTGCGCACGATCCGGTCGAAGCGGTACTGGATCTGGCCCCGGGCGGCGTCCAGCCGGTCGGCCTCGGCGTTCTCCACCCGCATGGGGACGGGCAGGAGCCGGATGTCCCGGTTGCCGTACAGCATCCCGTCGATACGCTCGGCGACACCGGCCGCGCCCTCGATGCTCTGGCTGCTCGGGGTGAAGCAGGTGACCACGGCCTGCGGCAGGTTGACGGTGCAGATGTCGGAGATGTCGTTGAGGCCGGTACGGCTGTCGATGAGGACGTAGTCGAAGTTCTCGAGGAACTCGCGCTTGAGTCCCTCCAGGAACCGGGTGGCCAGCGGTCCCTCCATGAACTCCTTCCAGTCGAACTGGGAGAACGCCGCGAGGTAACCCTTGTTCTTCGTTCCCGCCGGGAGGTAGTAGAGCTGACCGCCTTCGGGGAAGTCCCAATCGACCTGGATGAGGCACCTGTTGAGGGTGATTCCGTCGGACGCCCCCAGGTCGACCGCACCCGTGTATTCGGAACCCGGCTCCATGCGATGCGTGGTGGACTCACCCCCGCCCTGCGCCGAGAGCACGAACTGGGTCGAACGGCTGACCAGTTCGAGCACTCCAGGCGTTTGGCGCAGCTGCTTCTCACTCAGGAAGGGGTGCAGGAAGCGGTCCAGACCCGGAGCGTCGAGGTCCCAGTCGACCACCAGGACGCGATTGCCCGAGGAGGCCAAGATCCACGCCGTGTTGGCGAGCGCCATCGTCCTTCCCGTACCGCCCTTGTACGAGTAGAACGTGATGATCCTGCGCGCGTCCTCGCCGGTCATGGCCTGCCCTCCACGCGACGTCCGTCGCTCGGTACCCCGTTGTCCCTGCCGGCGTCGGGCCGTCGGGGCAGGTCCGCACCGGATTCCGGAACATCCCGGACGCCAGCTCCGCTCCGGGATAATTGCGAATGAATGTACCGCAGATAGCGGATCTTGGTTGCTTCAGCCAGTTCGCTGAACCAGCGGGTGAAGACATCCGCCCCGGCCAGACCGCTCACCGCTTCCTGCTCTCCCGCCCGGCCCTCGCTGAGGAAGCGGGGGAAGTGCGTCGCCAGCAGCCCGCGCAGCCGGTCGGACTGCTCCTTGGTCTGCAGATCGTCCCCCGCCAGAGTACTCAGCACCGCCGTCCACGGACGCCGGGCTCTGTCGAACTCCCTTGCCTGACTGGCCATTTGGGGATTCTCCAGCGCCCAGGGGTCCACCACCAGGATCCAGGGGGCCGTCGGGACCTCCGTGTCCCGCAGCTCCGCCTGGGTCTTGTGGAAGGGCAGCACGGTGGGCTCGAAGCCGAGGTTGCGGGCCAGGGCCTCCATCTGCTCGACCAGGGGTCCCACCGCCTGGCCGTAGGGCCGCCAGTCGTCGACGCGTGGACCGTAGCGGGCGTTGTCCCGGCCTACCGGCAACTGTTCCTCGGTCGGGGCGAGCACGGTGATGTGCAGCGGGGAGGCGAAGGGCGGATCGGCGAAGGCGTCGTCCAGGCCGGCCAGAGTCGTGGGCTCCGTCGCCCTGCCGCCGCCGGTGGGCACCCGCGGCTGCCTGGGCACGGCGGCCGCCTGCTCGACGATGCGCTTGGCGAGCCAGTCCGTGACCTGGGCCACCTGGGGGGAGAGCTGGGCCGCCGCGTGCTCGTCGTCCGGATCCGGCCGTTCGGTCAGGTCGAGCAGCTGGTCGAGCAGCCGGTGCAGTCCCATGGAGGCGTAGTTCTCGGCCGCTTCACCGATGCCTTCCGGCACCTCGGGGTACTGCTCCTTGACCTTCTTGGGCAGCGACGTGGGTGAATACGGCGTCCACAGCACCGGAACGATGCTCGGCCGAACCCCTTGAGACGCTCCCTGGGTGACAGCGGTCCACTGGCGCCCGCACTGGGGATTGCTGAAGTACCGCTTCGAGTACAGCGGAACGAAGACCCGGCAGCCCAGAAGCGCCTTGATCGACTTCTCCCCCGGCGTCCCGGGCCGCTCGACGAAACCGGCCTCCTCCCGTGACACTCTCGCGTGACGTGCCACTTTCCCGCACAGTTCGTCGAAGAACTGGAAAACCAGACGGTTGGGATCCTGTGAGGCATCCCGGTGCCGGGGAGCAGGAACCCGCGCATAGCTCATGAAGAACATCGGCATCCCGCTATTCCCCCTCGAAGACATTCCGGAGGTCTTTGAACAGCTCCACGTCGCACGGTTCAAGGCTGGTCTGCTGAGCCACTTTGACGATCATCTGGGCGAGCGTCCACACCGAGCTGCGGTACTTGAGGTGGCGGCCCGCCTGCTTCAGTCCGTAGAGACCGGACTGCAGGTAATCCTTACCCAGATCGGGGTGGGCGTACTGCACCTTCGCCGCCGTGGAAAGCGGCAGAGTCAGATGCTGGTGCCCGACCCAGAGGACGGGGACGATCGCGTTGCCCGTGTACGGCCGGGTACGGAGCTGTTCCTCCTGACGCCGCGCGAAGGCGTCCCATTCCCTTCCGCACCATTCTCTCTTGAAGTACCGGCTGTTGTAGATCGGCACGAAGACCCGGCAGGTGGCCAGGGCCTGTTTGAGCCTGCTCTCCCAGTCGTCACCGGGGTCCATGCTCAGGTCGAGGAACCCGGGCGACTCCTCGCCGTCGTGATCGGTCAACTGCATGATGTCGCTGCATAACTGGGCATGGAACTGCTCCAGCGCCACATCCGACGGGTCTTTCCTGGACCGTGCCCCCTTCAGCGGTGTCCGGGCATAGCTCATGAAGAACACATACGGATCGGAGGAAACCGTCGACCGGGTCGCCTGAGAAGCCGGATGAATCATGGACTCGCCTTTCCCTCCCCCGTCGCCCACCTCGGGCCTCCCAGCCCCGAGCATCACAGCTGAATCTCCTCCAGGATCCATTGGAACGCGAAAACCGCTGCCGGTGCCAGGGGTTGGCCAGAGCAAGTTGTACCGGACACCGGTGCGGAGAACGGGAGTTGGTCCCCCATTACACCGCGACCGGACCGGTTTCGGCCACTCCTCCCAGAGTTTCGGCCTCGCCCCGGAGCCCACGGACGAAGCGGTGGCCCAGGGCCGTCAGGGAGCCGGTTCCGGCCACGGTGTCGAGGGCGTCCAGCACCGCCGTCCGCCACCTGTCCGCCTCGACGCGGGAGCGTTCGTGCAGGGCGGCGCCGACGTCCGCCGCACCGCGGCGGACCCTGATCCGCCAGACGTCGGCGACCGCGAGATGCGCGTACACGCCCTGGACGATGGCGTCGAGCGGCCTGGGGTCGGGCCGCCACAGCACCCGGTAGCGGTGCTCGTCGAGGCCGTCGAGCAGATCGAACATGTCGAGCATCGCGCCCAGTTTGACGTGCTGGTACTCGTGGATGAGCAGCATGGCCAGGTCCTCGGCCGAGCGGGGCAGTGCGATGCCGACCGCGCCGAAGGCGTGCCGGGAGGTGGCGCTGACGTCATCACCGGTCGGTGAGGGGGCGAGCGGAGTCACGGCGGTCAGTCCTGCGACGATCCCCTGCGCATAGTCGGGGTACTCGGTCCGGATCAGCCGCCAGGCTTCCCCGAACATCGACTCCCACCGTCGGAATTCGGCCTCGGCCAGCCGGGGCAGCGCCTCGTACCCATAGCAGTCGCGGGCGGGATCCAGGTCGTCCAAGGCCACTTCCAGCCCCTCCGCGGACAGGTGCCGCAGCGGCTGCCAGATCATGCCGTCGGGTGGCCGCTCCCGGCCGAGGGTCCGCCCTTCCACGGTGAGCGTGGCATCGGCGGCCGTCACGGTGACGGTGCCGGACCGCCGGTCGCGGCTGTCGGCGCGCACCAGCAGCCGCCCCATGCCGGGCAGATGGATCGCCGAGCCCTCGGGGCCGTGCCGCAGCGGGACGGGCAGGGTCAGCCGCCCGCCGGTGCGTACGGCGGCCGAGAGCGCGGCCTCGGCCGGGTGGCCCTCGGCCCGCCGTACCGACTGCACGCAGGCGAGGGCCCACACGCGGAGATAGGGGTCGGCCAGCAGCACGTCCAGGGCGGCAGCGGGCAGGGCGAGGACCGCTTCCCAGCCGGGAGCCGAGTCCGCCGAGCCACGGGGGTCCGGGGTGTCCGCGCGGCGGGCGGCGGCCAGCAGCGCCCGCCGCTGGCTGCCCTGCGCCGCGGCGAGCGACCGGACGGCCGCCGTGCTGCCGTATCCGGCGGCCAGTTCGTCGAAATGGGTCCAGGACAGTCCGTGCCAGCCGTGGCGGACCTCGGCGTCGTCGCGTTCGCTCGTCTGGACGTACTCGATGACCTTGAGCAGGTCCGCGCAGTAGACGGAGGGGTTGTCGAAGCCGTTGGACTTCCGGTGGCGGTGTCCGTACAGGCCGCCGCCGCAGACCGACACGACGGGGCAGGCGCGGCACTGTGCGCTCAGCCCGTCGAGTCCGGCGCGGCGGGCCTGGATGCCCCGGTGTTCGGCGGCCTCCTCCAGGCGGTGGGTGGCGATGTGCATGCCGGTGTCCGGGGCTCCCGGATAGGCCGTCTTCAGCCAGTCCGCCTGCTCGACGGCGCCGTCGGTCTCCACCACCAGCAGGTCCGAACTGCCCAGCCCCAGCGCCTCGGTGAGGCTGCCCCGGCCGCGGGTCAGCCGGCTGATCGACTCGAACATCCGGATCCGCATCGGCATGCCGTCCGCGGTCCACTGCCTGTGCACGGCGATCAGCCAGTCGGCGTAGTCGGAGCCGGTCTCCCCGCCGGGACGGGGCGGCGGGTACTCCCAGGTGGCGTGCGGCAGCAGGAAGTCGACGGCGGGCGGGCGAAGTGCGGCCAGCGCCCGGTACACCTCCACCGGGTCGTTCTCGACGTCGATCGTGCAGAGCAGCCCGCCGAAGGCGCTCCGGTGGGCGGGTGCACCCAGGCGGTGCACCGCCCGCACCACGTCCCGGTAGGAGCCCGAGCCGTCCCGCCTGATCCGGTGGCGGTCGTTGGACGCCTCGTCGCCGTCGAGCGAGATGCTGGTGACGATGGACTCGTCGACGAGCATCTCGCAGAACGCGTCGTCCAGTCGGAGTCCGTTGGTCTGCATACGCAGGTCGAGTTCGGCCACGCCGTGCAGCGTGGAGCGCAGTTGGCGGGCGAAGCCGCGCAGCCGTTCGCGCCCGGCGAGCAGCGGCTCGCCGCCGTGCAGCACGACATGGACACGGGTGAGCCGGTGCTCGGCGGCATGCTCGGCGATCCGCTCAGCCGTACGACGGAACGTTTCCTCGGACATGGTCACCGGACGCCCGCGCCAGCTCTGGTCGGCGTGCTGGTAGACGTAGCAGTGGTCACAGGCCAAATCGCAGCGGCTGTGCACCTTGATCACGAACTGGCGAAAGGGCCGCGCCGCCACCGTCACCGGTACGATTCCTCGTCGTTCCGGTCAGCCTGGTCAGAGCGACGACTGGAAGGCGGCCACCGGCTCTCCGCCACCCGCGAGCGTCCTTGCCAGAGCCGACTCCTGAGCGGACTCCGGAACCTCATCCAGCGAGGTGTCGTGCAAGTCCCTGACGACGCTCGTGGCGAAGGGCTGCTCGTACCTGTCCATAGGCGTCTCCTCGGGCGTACGGCTCCGGGCGGCACACCTCATAGTGACGGCCCGGTAACCGAACAGCAAGGCGATCGCCAGCCAAGTCCGTGAAGCGGGGAGACACCGTCGAACGCCTTGGCGGCAGCACTGGAAGGCAGGTGCGAGGCGGTGGGGCCGCGGCGATCGGGAGCGGATTCGTCCGCCTGAAGGACCGTCCCCACGAACGGCCGCGGTCGTCAGGACGCCCCTCCTGGACGCCCCTTCGGTCGAAGGGGCCGCCGTATCAGGAAAGTCGTCCTGACGACCCGGCCGTCGTCATCGGCGTGGCTGCCCGCAGGGGGCAGCCGCCGTCATCACGCAGCCCCGTCCTTCGAGGTGGCCACGGGTGCGGTGAGGTCTTCCTCCTCGGGGAGTTCCTCGACGTCGACGCCGCGCACTTGCGCCAACTCGTGTTTGAGGGCGGCGAGTTCGGTACCCCCGGCCATGTGGTTGGTGAGTTCTTCGAGGCTGACCTGGTCGCGGGCGGCACTGAGTTCGAGGGTGCCCAGACGCAGGACGCTGAAGTGGTCGCCGACCATGTAGGCGTGGTGGGGGTTGTGGGTGATGAAGATGACGCCGAGGCCGCGGTCGCGGGCGGCGGCGATGTACTTCAGCACCACACCCGACTGCTTCACACCCAGCGCGGCGGTGGGCTCGTCGAGGATGAGGACGCGGGCGCCGAAGTAGACGGCGCGGGCGATGGCGACGCACTGGCGCTGGCCGCCGGAGAGGGTGCCGATGGGCTGGTCGAGGTCGTCCAGGACGATGCCCATGTTCCGCAGTTCCTCGTCGGCGGTCTTCTTCATCCTGTCGATGTCGAGGCGACGGACGGGCCAGGGGCCGCGGGTGAATTCGGAGCCGAGGAAGAAGTTCCGCCACACCGGCATCAGGGGAACCGTCGCCAGGTCCTGGTAGACGGTGGCGATACCGGCGTCGAGGGCTTCACGGGGGGTGGAGAAGCGGACGGGGCGGCCGTCGATGAGGACGTCGCCCTCGGTGTGCTGGTGCAGCCCGGAGATGATCTTGATGAGGGTGGACTTGCCGGCGCCGTTGTCGCCCAGGACGCAGGTGACGCGGCCGGGGTGGACGCTGAGGTTCACGCTGTGCAGGGCGCGGACATTGCCGTAGGCCTTGCCGGTCCCCTTCAGCTCGACGATGGGCGTGTCCTGGCCGGGCGCCACGTCCTTGACGGCGTCCTTGACCGTGTCCTTGGCGGGGGCGCCGTCGGCCGCGGCTTCGTTGGTGTTGGTCATGGGGTGGTTCACCTCCGGGTCGCTTGGCTGCGGACCCACAGATTGACGAGGGCGGCGATCAGGAGCATCACGCCGAGGAAGGCCTTGAACCAGTCGGGGTTCCAGTTGGCGTAGACGATGCCCTGGTTGACCATGCCGAAGATGAAGGCACCGATGACCGGGCCGATCGCCGAGCCGTAGCCGCCGGTCAGCAGACAGCCGCCGATCACCGCCGCGATGATGTACAGGAACTCGTTGCCCACACCCTCGTTGGACTGCACCGTGTTGAACGAGAACAGCAGGTGCATGCCGACGAACCAGGCGCCCGCGCCGACGCCCATGAACAGCGCGATCTTCGTGAAGTTGACGGGGACACCGACGGCCCGCGCGCTGTCCTTGTTACCGCCGACGGCGAAGATCCAGTTGCCGAACTTGGTGCGCAGCAGCAGCCAGGTGGCGATCGCGGCGAAGGCGAGCCAGTAGAAGATCGTGATTTTGAAGTCGACGCCGCCGATGCCGATCTCCGAGGCGAAGAGGCTCTTGGCCTGGTCGAAGCCGTCCATGTCGGCGATCGAGTCACTCGCGACATTGTCGGTGAAGATCTTCGTCACGGCCAGGTTGGAGCCCTGGAGAATCAGGAACGAGCCCAGAGTGACGAGGAAGCTCGGCAGACCGGTTTTGATGAGCAGCCAGCCGTTGAAGGCTCCGACGGCGAGAGAGACGATCAGCGCGACGAACACGCCGGTCCAGACATTCACCGTCAGCTGGAAGCTGAGGATCGCGGCGGTGAGTGCCGAGGTGGTGACCGCGACACCGGCGGACAGGTCGAACTCCCCGCCGATCATCAGCAGGGCCACCGGCAGGGCCATGATGCCCATCACCGACGCCTGGTAGAGCACGGTCGCCAGCGAGCTGGTCTCCCGGAAGGAGGGAGCGACCGCGAAGAAGAAGGCGTACACGCCGATCGCGGCTATGAGCGCGCCGACCTCGGGGCGGGCCAACACCCGTCGGCCCAGGGAGCGTTGTGCGGTACGGCCGTCCTTCTGGGCGGCCGGCGGAGCCGGCGACGAGGATGAGCTCGCCGCCGGTGCCGTTGCTTGGGTCATGGTCAGATCACCGGTTGCCCTTCGCGGCGAACTTGGCGATCGTGTCGACGTTGTCCTTGTCCACGAACGCGGGACCGGTCAGCACCGGCTCCTCGCCACCGCCGCTGTAGTTTCCGTTGTTCTTGTAGAGCCAGAGCGAGTCCACGGCCAGGTAGCCCTGGAGGTAGGGCTGCTGGTCGACGGCGAACTCGATGTCACCCGCCTTGATGGCGTCCGTCAGCTCCTTGTTGAGGTCGAACGTCGCGACCTTGGCCTTGCTGCCCGCGTCGTCCACGGACTGCACGGAGGTCAGGGCGATCGGGGCGCCGAGGGTGATGACCTCGTCGATCGAGGTGTCCTGCTTGAGCTTGGCCGTGACGGTGGACTTCACCGACGGCATGTCCGTGCCGTTGACGTAGAGGTTCTCGGTCTCGCCCTCGAACGTCTTCTTCACACCGGCGCAGCGCGCTTCCAGCGAGACGTTGCCCTGCTCGTGGATGACGCAGACGGCGTGCTTCGCGCCGGTCTCGTTGAGCTTCTTGCCGAAGGCCTCGCCGGAGACGGTCTCGTCCTGGCCGAAGAAGGAGAGCAGACCCTGCTCCTGCCACACGTCCATACCGGAGTTCAGGCCCACCACGGGGATGCCGGCCTTCTCCGCCTTGGCGATGACGTCCTTCATCGCGTCCGGCTTGGCGAGGGTGACGGCGATGCCGTCGACCTTCTGGTCGATCGCGTTCTGGACGAGGTTGGCCTGGTTGGCCGCGTTCGGGTCGTTCGAATAGACCAGCTTGACGTTGTCCTTGTCGGCGGCCGTCTGGGCGCCCTTGCGGACGATGTCCCAGAAGGTGTCGCCCTGGCCGGCGTGGGTCACCATCGCGACCGTCATCTGGGGGGTGTCGGCCTTGCCCGCGGAGGCGTCCGCCCCGCCCTCCTCGGCCTCCTTGCCGCCGGAACCGCTGGAGCAGCCGGCTATCAGCAGCGCGGATGCCGCAGCCATGACGAAGAAGGGGGCCACTCTGCGGGAGCGGGGGTTAAACGTGCGGTCCATCTTTCCTGCACCTCACTGTGCGACAGGGGGAAAGGGAACGGGACAGCGTCGGGCGGAGTGCCCGCGCGGGCCCGGACATCGAAGTCCGGATCATTGTGCCGGTAGGCCGACTGCGCTGTTTCGTTGGGACGGGATACAAACCCCTGGCACACCCCCCTGTCAATACTTTGTTAAGACATCATTTCAGATGCAGGTCCGAATGTCAGTACAAAGTCTTGACAGAGGGTCGCTTCGGGTCCTAAACCTGGGATACATCCGGACCCGAGTGCTCGCATCCCCGCGCGTCCACGGCCCTCCGGTGGCCCGCATCCCCCCGCCGAGGAGCGACGCGCATGCCCGAGTCCGCCCAACCCTTCGATCCGATCGTCCTGGGCCGTATCGGAATCGATCCCTATCCGTTGCAGACCGGCGTCCCGCTCGCACGTGTTGTTGAAAAGCGGGTGAGCCGGCCTTTCGTCTTCGTCCGCGGGTGAGTGGGGGCTGCCCGCGCAGTTCCCCGCCCCTTATCGGGATGGGTCGCCCCCGGCGCTTTCAAGGGGCACCGCCCCTGGAACGGAGCCCCTTGACCATCCGCATCCCCGACCTCGCGACCGTGCGCGCCCGGCACCCGGAGGCCGTCGCCGAGGCGGCGGCCCGCCGCACCCGGCGGCCGCTCATCGGCGACCACGGCCGCCTGATGATCGTCGCCGCCGACCATCCCGCCCGCGGAGCGCTCCGCGTCGGCGACCGCCCGCTCGCCATGGCCGGCCGCGCAGACCTCCTCGAACGGCTCTGCGCGGCACTGGATCGCCCCGGCGTCGACGGCGTGCTCGCCACCGCCGACATCCTGGAGGACCTGCTGCTCCTGGGCGTCCTGGAGGGCAAGATCGTCATGGGCTCCCTGAACCGCGGCGGGCTCGCCGGCGCCTCCTTCGAGATGGACGACCGTTTCACCGGCCACCGCCCGGCGGACATCGAACGGCTCCGCTTCGACGCGGGCAAGCTACTGCTGCGCGTCGACCACGACGACCCCGGCTCCCTGCGGACCCTGTACTCCACGGCCCGGGCGGTCGACGACATGGCGGCGCGCCGGCTGCCGCTGTTCGTCGAACCGTTCATCTCCCGGCGCGTGGACGGCAAGGTACGCAACGACCTGAGCGCCGAGGCCGTCACCCGTTCCATCGCCATCGCGGCCGGGCTCGGCGGCACCTCCGCCCACACCTGGCTGAAGCTGCCCGTCACCGACGACCCCGACGCCATGGCCGAGGTCCTGGAGACCTCCACCCTGCCGACCGTGCTTCTCGGCGGCGAAGTGGGCAAGGATCAGGAGGGCGCCTACGAGAAGTGGCGCAAGGCCCTGCGCCTGCCCACCGTCCAGGGCCTGGTCGTCGGCCGCTCACTGCTCTACCCCGCCGAGGGCAGCGTGGAGGCCGCGGTGGACACAGCGGTCGGGCTGCTCTGAGACTCCGGAACACGAGAAGCCCCACCGCGACACGAGCCCGCACCGCACAAGCCCTGCCCCGCCCCAGCGGGCCCCGCCCAGCACAAGCCCCGCCACATACAGACCCCGCCACCCACCGCACCCCCTTCCCCCCTGTGAGGTCCCGATGTCCCAGCCCACCCGCCGTCTGACCGTCGCCCAGGCGCTGGTGCGGTTCCTGTCCGCGCAGTACACCGAGCGCGACGGCGTACGCCACCGGCTGATCGCCGGGACCTGGGGCATCTTCGGCCACGGCAATGTCGCGGGGCTCGGCCAGGCCCTCCTGGAGGCCGGCGAGGAGACGATGCCGTTCCACCAGGGCCGCAACGAGCAGTCCATGGTGCACGCCGCCGTCGGCTACGCCCGCCAGCTGAACCGCCTCTCCGCGCAGGCGGTCACCACCTCCATCGGGCCCGGCGCCACCAACCTGGTCACCGGCGCCGCCCTGGCCACCATCAACCGGCTGCCCGTCCTCCTGCTGCCCGGCGACTACTTCGCGACCCGCACCGCCGACCCGCTGCTCCAGCAGCTGGAGCACCCCACCGAGGCCGATGTCTCGGTCAACGACACCCTGCGCCCGATCTCCCGCTACTTCGACCGGATCACCCGCCCGGAGGCCCTGATCCCGGCCGCCCTCAACGCCATGCGGGTCCTCGCCGACCCGGCCGACACCGGCGCCGTCACCCTCGCCCTTCCGCAGGACGTCCAGGCGGAGGCGTACGACTGGCCGGAGGAGTTCTTCGCCGAGCGCGTGTGGCGCGTACGCCGCCCCGCGCCCGACCCCGTCGAGCTGGCCGACGCCGTACGAGCCATCCGTGCCGCCCGGCGTCCGCTCATCGTCGCGGGCGGCGGCATCCACCACAGCGAGGCCGAAGACGCCCTGAAGGCGCTGGTCGACGCCACGGGCGTCCCGGTCGCGTCCACCCAGGCGGGCAAGGGGTCCCTGCGGTACGACCATCCGGCCGACCTCGGCGGCATCGGCCACACCGGCACGGCGGTCTGCGACGACATCGCCCGCACCGCCGACCTGATCGTCGGCGTCGGCACCCGCTACACCGACTTCACCACCGCCTCCCACACCCTCTTCCAGGCCCCGGACGTCCGTTTCGTCAACCTCAACATCGCCGCCTTCGACGCCCACAAGCTGGCGGCCCGGACAGTGGTCTGCGATGCGCGGACCGGTCTCACGGCCCTCGCCGAGGCGCTGGACGGCCATCGCGTGAGCGAGGCGTACGAGGCGGAGTACCGGGCCGGCAAGGAGCGCTGGGAGCAGATCGTCGAGGCCGCCTACACGCCGGCCGACGAGCACGCCGTACCCACCCAGAGCCAGGTGCTCGGCGCCCTCGACGCGGTCGTCGGTGACGAGGACGTCGTCATCAACGCGGCCGGTTCGCTCCCCGGCGACCTGCACAAACTGTGGCGGGCCCGCAGCCCCCGCCAGTACCACCTCGAATACGGCTACTCCTGCATGGGCTACGAGATCCCCGCCGGGATCGGTGTCCAGCAGGCGGCGCCCGGCACGGCCGTCTGGTCGCTGGTCGGGGACGGCACGTATCTGATGATGCCGACGGAGATCGTGACGGCCGTCCAGGAGGGCCTGCCCGTCAACCTGGTCCTCATCCAGAACCACGGCTACGCCTCCATCGGCGGTCTCTCCGAGTCGGTCGGCGGCGAGCGCTTCGGCACCGCCTACCGCTACCGCGCCACCGACGGCACCTTCTCCGGCGCCCCGCTCCCGGTGGACCTCGCCGCCAACGCGGCCAGCCTCGGCATGGACGTCATCCGCGCCAAGACCGTACGGGAACTGCGCGACGCCCTGGCCACGGCCCGCGCCTCCGACCGTCCCACCTGTGTGTACATCGAGACGGACCCGACGCCCACCGCTCCCCCGGCGGAGGCCTGGTGGGACGTCCCGGTCGCGGAGACCGCCTCCCGCCCGGCGGCCGTCGAGGCGCGCGCGACGTACGACCGGGAGGTGGCCGGTCGGCGCCGTCACCTCTGAGGGTCTCAGCGACCTCTCGGTGGCCTCTCCCGCCGAATCTCCGGGTCGATCATGTAAGGACAACGCGATGACAGGGGTTCCTGTCATCCGGACGGACGGATACCCTCATGGGCGTGACCAGCGCGACTGCGGGGAGTACAGGGAGTCTCGGCCTCAGCGTCGACCGGAGCAGCCCGGTGCCGCTGTACTACCAGCTGGCCCGGCAGCTGGAGTCGGCGATCGAGCACGGTGCGCTCGGCCCGGGCAGCCTGCTGGGCAACGAGATCGAGCTCGCGGGCCGGCTCGGCCTGTCCCGGCCGACCGTACGGCAGGCCATCCAGTCGCTCGTCGACAAGGGCCTGCTCGTACGCCGCCGGGGCGTGGGCACGCAGGTGGTGCACAGCCAGGTCAAACGGCCGCTGGAGTTGAGCAGCCTGTACGACGACCTGGAGGCGGCCGGCCAGCAGCCCACGACCAAGGTGTTGCTGAGCGAGATCCGGCAGGCCTCCGCCGAGGTCGCGGCCGCCCTGGGCATCGCCGAGGGCGCCGAGGTGCACCTCTTCGAGCGGCTGCGTCTCACGCACGGCCAGCCGGTGGCGTTCCTGTCGAACTTCGTCCCGGCCGGGCTGCTGGCCCTCGACACCGAGCGCCTGGAGTCCACGGGCCTGTACCGGATGATGCGCAACGCCGGCATCACCCTGCACAGCGCCCACCAGAGCGTCGGCGCCCGTATCGCCACCCCCGAGGAGGCCGAGCGCCTCGACGAACCGCAGGGCGCCGCACTCCTCACCATGCAGCGGACGGCGTACGACGACACCGGGCGCGCGGTCGAGTACGGCACCCATATCTACCGGGCCTCGCGCTACTCCTTCGACTTCCAGCTGCTCGTCCGCAACTGACCAACTGGCGCCGGGGCAGGGGAAGTTCGGGGCCCGGAACGGTCCACAGGGGCCGTTCGGCGCCTGGAACGGTCGCAGGGGCCGTTCGGCGCCTGGAACGCCTCAAGGGCTCAGAGGTTCACCCATGCCCCGGTTTCGGCGGAACGGCTCATGGCGTCCAGCGCGGTGGCGCTGTGCACGGCGTCGGCCAGGGTGGTGCCGTGCGGGGTGCCCTCGGCGATGGAGCGCAGGAAGTTGTACGCCTCGACGACCTTGAGGTCGTCGTAGCCCATGGCGTTGGCGGAGCCCGGCTGGAACGCGGCGTACGCGCCGTGACCGGGGCCGACGAAGAGGGTGTGGACGGACTGGTCCTGGTAGGCGTCACCCTTGCTGACGCCCAGTTCACCCATGCGGCGGAAATCCCAGAAGAGGGCGCCCTCGGTGCCGTGGATCTCGAAGCCGTAGTTGTTCTGCTCGCCGACGGAGACCCGGCAGGCCTCCAGGACGCCACGGGCGCCGGAGGCGAAGCGGAGCAGGCAGTTGACGTAGTCCTCGTTCTCGACGGGACCGAGTTCGCCGCCCGAGGCACGCGAGTGGCCCGCTGTGGCACCGATGGGCCGGGCCCGCTCGGGGACGAAGATCGCGGTGTCGGCGGTGAGGGAGGCGATGTCGCCGAGCAGGAAGCGGGCGAGGTCGACGCCGTGCGAGGCGAGGTCGCCGAGGACGCCGCTGCCGCCGCGCTCGCGCTCGTACCGCCAGGTCAGGGCACCCTCGGGGTGCGCGGCGTAGTCGCTGAAGAGACGGATCCGTACGTGCGTGACCGTGCCGATCTCACCGGCGGCGATCAGCTCGCGGGCGGCGGCGACGGCGGGCGCGTTGCGGTAGTTGAAGCCGACCGTGCCCTGGACACCGGCCTTGGCGACGGCGTCAGCGACCGCGTGGGCGTCGGTGGCGGTGAGGCCGACCGGCTTCTCGATCCAGATGTGCTTGCCCGCCTCGGCCATGGCGACACCGATCTCCCGGTGCAGGAAGTTCGGCGCGGTGATGCTGACCGCCTGGATCCGGGGGTCGGCGGCCACCTCCCTCCAGTCCCGGGCGATCGAGGCGAACCCGAACTGCTCGGCCGCCTCCTCGGCCCGACCGGGCACCTCCTCGACGACGGTGACCAGCTCCGGCCGTACAGGCAGCTGCGGGAAGTGGTGCGGCACGCGGGCGTACGCCTGGGTGTGCACCCGTCCCATCCAGCCGAACCCCACGACCGCGACACCGAGCGCACTGACCATGACTGCCCTTCCTCGGACCTTCACCGGAATCACCGGAACCACCGGACCGCGTTTGGACCGGTCCATAAGCGTACGTCGCCCACTCTGCGAGGCCGCCTTCGCTGCTGTCAACCCCTTGCCAACCCCCTTTGACAACGGCGCCAGGGCTGTGGAACGGTCCACACCATGAGACCCCCGACCATCCGCGATGTCGCCGAGCGGGCCGGCGTGTCGAAGTCACTGGTCTCCCTGGTGCTGCGCGGGTCCGACCAGGTACGCGCCGAGAAGCGGGAGGCCGTACTGACGGCCGTGGACGAGCTGGGCTACCGGCCGAACGCCGCCGCGCGCAGCCTGAGCGAGCGCCGCACCCGTACGGTCGGCGTCCTCCTCAACGACATGCGCAACCCCTGGTTCGTCGAGTTGCTGGACGGTCTCAACTCCCGGCTGCACGACAACGGTCTGCGCATGCTCCTGGCCGACGGCCATCTCAACCGGCGGCTCGGCGAGGACCTCACCCACACCTTCACCGAGCTGCGGGTCGACGGCCTGATCGCGGTCGGCACCCTGCCGCCCTCCGAGGCCCTGCGCGCGGCGGCCGGCCTCATCCCGACCGTGGTCGCGGGCGCTCGCGAGCCCACCCTCCCCCATGTGGACGTCGTCGCGGGCGACGACCAGCACGGCACCCGCCTCGCCACCGAGCACCTCATCGGCCTCGGGCACCGGCGTATCGCGCACATCGCGGGGGAAGGCGTGGTCGGCGCGCTGCGCCGCCGCAGCTTCGAGACGGTCATGCGCGAACACGGGCTGACCGACACGGCCGCCGTCGAGCGCGGCGACCTGACGGAGGAGGGCGGCTACCGTGCCACGGTCCGACTGCTCAGCCTTCCCGAACGCCCCACCGCCATCGTGGCCTTCAACGACATGGCCTGCGTGGGCGCCCTCTCCGCCGCCGAGGAACTGGGCCTGAAGGTGCCGCGCGACCTCTCCCTCGTCGGCTACGACAACACCTACGTCTCACGCCTGCGCCACCTCTGGCTCACCACCGTGGACAACGCCAGCCACGACGTCGGCCGCGGCGCCGCCCAGTGCCTGCTCGACCGTATCGCCGACCCGACCCGCCCCGCCAAGGTCGTCCTGACCACACCGACCCTGGAGATCCGCGGCACGACGGGTCCGCCGGCGGACCACTGAGCCGTCAGCGGTGAACCGCCGCCCCGCGGGGGCGGCGAGCCGTCAGTTCGGTGGCAACAGGCAGTGATCGTCCGGCGCGACGGTCTGCCAGATGCGCCGCCCGATGTCCCGCAACTGCCGCTGCTGTGTCTTGCTGAGCGCGTCGAACACATAGCGTCGTACGGCGTCGGCGTGGCCCGGTGCGCTCTCGACGACCTTGGCGTATCCGGCGTCCGTGAGGATGGCCAGCGTGTAGCGCCCGTCGGACGGGTCCGGCGTACGGCGCACCCATTCGCTCTTCTCCAGCCGCTTCACGAGATGGGACAGCCGGGACAGCGACGAACCGGCGTACGCGGCCAAGTCGCTCATCCGCAGGGTGCGTTCGTCGGTCTGGGACAGCATCGCCATCACCAGGTACTCCACGTGACTGATCCCCGAGTCCCGCTGCAGCTGCGCGTCGAGCGCACTCGGAAGTCGGACCATCACCCCGGCGAGCACGTGCCAGGTCTGCATCTCCTCATCGGTCAGCCAGCGCGACTGCTGCGGTGTCTCCATGGCGCCCACTCTACGTGCCGCTTCAAGTGATCAAGCACGGAATGACTTGACGCTTCAAGTCGCGCGCCCTATGTTGACCTCCTACTTCTCTTGAATCTTCAACCCATAGACCGGAAGTCCGCCATGAACATCACCCTCTGGATCATCGCGAGCCTCCTCGCGGCCGCCTTCCTCGCCGCCGGCCTGATGAAGATCACCCAGTCCAAGGAGAAGCTGGCGGCCTCGGGCATGACCTGGGCCGAGCAGTTCTCCCCGGGCATGGTCAAGACCATCGGCGCGCTGGAGGCCTTGGGCGCTGTCGGCCTGATCCTTCCGGCCGTCCTCGACATAGCCCCGGTGTTCGTCCCGCTCGCGGCGACCGGCCTCGTCGTCACGATGCTCGGCGCGGCCGTCTTCCATCTCCGTCGCAAGGAGACCAAGGAGACCGTCCCGAGCCTGGTGCTGCTGGTCCTGGCGGCCGTGGTGGCCTGGGGGCGGTTCGGGCCGTACGCGTTCTGAGACCTGGCCGGTCGGGTCACGGTCCGCCGGCGTGCCGCGTACGTCACGGGGTCCCCTCGCGCGGGCGGGCCCCCGCGGCGCGCAGCAGGGCCGCCGTTTCCATGTGGGAGCCGTGTTCCGCCCAGTCGAGAGGCGACCAGCCGGTGCCGTGGCCCTCGCGGAGATTGGGGTCCGCGCCGTGGGCGAGCAGTTCACGGACCGTCTCGGTGTGGCCCCAGGACGCGGCCGCGCACAGCGGTGTGCCTTCCGTGCCGTGTCCGCTCTCCAGGTCGGGCGAGGCCCCGGCCGCCAGCAGACGCCGGACCGCGGCGGTGGACCCGTGGACGGACGCCGCGTACAACGGTGTCGTGCCCTCGGCGTCCGCCGTGTCCGGGTGCAGTTTGGACCGCAACAACACGCGGACACCTGCGAGGTCGCCGAAGCCCGCGGCCAGGACCAGCCGACTCGACAGCTTCTTCCACCGCCGTCTGTTCACCGTCACTCGCCCCCGTGAGACACACCGGCCGTCACCCCATCACACGCCGACCCGAGGGGCGACCTCTTTTTCCCGTACGTCGACGGCGGTGAGCGCCAGAGCCAGCAACCCCGGTACGAGGAACACGAGCGGCAGCAGCATCCAGGCGCTCAACGCGGCCGCCGCCACGGCCAGGACGACCAGTCCGCTGCCGCCCGGATCGCGCACCGCGTCCCTGGCCGCTCCCCGCACCGCCGCCGGCCAGTCGTCGACCGACTCCGGGCGTCCGCAGGCGCGCAGGCCGACCACGGCGGCGCAGGTGCCGATGGCGGCGGCGAGGAGGGCGAAGGCGGGACCGCCCGGGAGTCCGGCGCCGGCGAGGGCCAGATCGGCGAGGACCAGGACGAGTCCCGCGAGGGCCACGGCCCCGGCGGCCAGGTCGCCGGGCCGCAGCCGTCGCCGTAGCGCCACGAGGAACCGGCCGGCCGTGACCGGACGGTCCTCCCGCACGCCCCGCAGAACCGCGCAGGCCGTGGAGAGCGCCGCGGGCAGGGTCACCAGCGGGAGGCTCACCACCGCCACGGCGATCCCCACGCTCAGCACGTCCGCGAAGAGCGTCATACGGGGGCCGAAGATCTCGCCCGCTTCCTTGTTCGTGCGCATGGCGCTCACTCTCCTTATCCCTTGATCCCGGAGTTGGCCATGCCCTCCACCAGGAATCGCTGGAAGGCGAGGAAGAACAGCACGATCGGGAGGAGGGCGATCACCGACATGGCGAACATCGGGCCGAAGGCCGAGGTGCTCGACGCGTCGACGAAGGACCTGAGGGCCAGGGTCAGGGTGAACTTCTCGGGTGAGAAGAGATAGATCAGCTGGGTGAAGAAGTCGTTCCAGGTCCAGATGAAGGTGAAGATCGCGGTGGTGATCAGGGCGGGCCGGGTCAGCGGAAGAATCACCAGGAAGAAACTCCGGAACGGTCCACATCCGTCGATACGCGCCGCCTCCTCCAGTTCCCTGGGCAGCCCGCGCATGAACTGCACGATGAGGAAGACGAAGAAGGCCTCCGTCGCGAGGAATTTCGGCAGGATCAGCGGCCAGTAGGTGTTCACCATGCCGAGTTGGTTGAAGATGATGTACTGCGGAATCAGCACGGCGTGATGCGGCAGCATGATCGTCGCGATCATGAAGGCGAAGAGCGGTCCACGGAAGCGGAATCGCAGGCGGGCGAAAGCGTACGCGGCCAGAGAGCAGGACAGGACGTTCCCGACGACCGCGCCGCCCGCGATCAGCAGGGAGTTGCCGAGCAGCCGGCCGACCGACACGTCGTTCACACCGTCGAGCGCCGTCTCGTAGTTGGACCATTCCAGACGGCTGGGCAGCAGGTCGAGACTGGCGATGACCTCGTTCGCCGGTTTCACGGAGGTCGCCAGGAGCCAGGCCAGCGGGTACAGCATGACGAGGAGCGCGGCCAGACAGCCGACGTGCAGTGCCACACGTCGCCACGCAACCGGCTTGCGGACGACGGGAGTTGAGGTAGACGTGGTGGTGGTCATCGGTCCCCCTCGGAGGCGTAGAAGACCCAGGAGCGGGACGTGCGGAACAGGATCGCGGTGACCGCGCCGATGGCCAGCAGCAGGACCCAGGCCATGGCGGAGGCGTAGCCCATGTGGGAGGCGACGAAGCCTCGGTCGTAGAGGTAGAGGGTGTAGAAGAGGGTGGAGTCGGCGGGGCCGCCCTTGCCGGCGCTGATCGCGAAGGCCGGGGTGAAGACCTGGAAGGCCTGGATGGTCTGGAGGACCAGGTTGAAGAAGATCACGGGCGACAGCATCGGCACCGTGATCGACAGGAACCGGCGCCAGGCGCCCGCGCCGTCCACCTCGGCCGCCTCGTACAACTCCCCCGGTATCTGCTGGAGTCCGGCCAGAAAGATGACCATCGGGGCGCCGAACTGCCACACCGTGAGCAGGGCGACCGCGAGCAGTGCCCAGCCGGGTCGGTTGACCCAGCCACCGGCGCCCAGGAGGTTGTCGACGGTGCCACCGTCGTTGAAGATCGCCCGCCAGACCAGGGCGATGGACATGGAGGCGCCGAGGAGCGAGGGGGCGTAGAAGGCGGAGCGGTAGAAGCCCCGGCCGCGCCTCATGTTCTTCAGGGCCAGGGCCACCAGGAGGGCCAGGGCCAGTTGGAGCGGTACAGCGATGACGACGTACGTCAGGGTCGCCACCACCGAGCGCCAGTAGCGCGGGTCCTCGGTGAACATCTGGGTGTAGTTGCGCAGGCCCACCCAGTTGGGGGCGTTGAACAGGTCGTAGTCGGTGAAGGAGAGGTAGAGCGAGACGGCCATCGGGAGCAGGGTCAGGACGCAGGCGCCGAGCACCCAGGGGGACAGGAACACCCAGGCCGCGCCCTCGCGCCGGCGTCGCCGGGCGGGCCGATCGGTCGGGTGAACTCCTTTGTCGGCTGCGGTCGTTGGCGATTGCGTGGTGGTCATGACCTCAGCTCCGCCTTCGCCTCGGTGATGTAGTTCTCGGCGGCCTCACGGGGGGACATCCGCTCGTACGACACCTGGTCGTAGTCGCGCTGGAAGGTGGTCTGCAGGGCGCTGTCGCCCGAAGGGGGCGCCTGGGGCGGCGGGTTGAGCTTTCCTTCGACCGTGGCCTGATAGTCGTAGATGGTCTTGTCGAAGTCCTTGAGGTCGGCCGCGATGTCCTCGCGGATCGACTCGTTGACGGGGATGCCCCGGGTCGCGCCGAGGATCTTCGCGGCCTCCCTGTCGTTGAGCATGAAGTCGATGAGCCGGGCGGATTCCTCGGGGTGACCGGAGTCGGCGGCCACGCCCATGAACATGGAGGGCTTGAAGTACTGGCCGGGTGTGCCGTCCTCGCCGGCCGGCATGGGGGCGAGGGAGATCCCGGTGGGGACGAGCGCGAGATAACCGCTCGCGGGAGCGTCCCAGTTGACGTCTGAGGCGGCCTTGCCCCGGCCGAGCGGCGTGTTCTCGACCGTGCCGTCGATCTGGGTGGTCTGCTCGGCGGACGAGACGACGCCCTCGCGGCGCAGCTTGTCGGTGAAGGTCCACCAGCGGGTCAAGTCGTCGGCGTCGAAGCCGAGTTGCCGGTCGCCGGTGTACAGGGACCTGCCCTGGCCGCGCAGCCAGATCTCGAAGGCGTCCTCGCTCTGGCCGGGGTCGGTGCCGCCCGGCACCCCGGTCCTGGCCGTCACCTTCCGCATGGCGTCGGCCCATTCGCTCCAGGTCCAGCCCACCCGGGGCGGTTCCACGCCGGCGGCCTGCCACTTCTCCGTGTCGTACACCATGGTCTCGGTGCCGCGGCCCTGCGGTACGGCGTACTGCTTGCCGTCCACCTTGCCGGTGGCGAGGAGTCCCGGCTCGAACTCACCGGTGTCCAGGGCGGATCGCTGCCCGGCGAGGTCGAGGAGGACACCCCCGGAGGCGTACTGGTCGATCATCCGGTAGTCGAGCTGCATGACATCGGGGGCGTCGCCGCCGGCGGCCTGGGTGGCGAGCTTCTGCTTGTAGGCCTCGTAGCCGGCGAAGGAGGTCTGTACGTCGATCCCCGGGTTCTGCTTCTCGAAGAGCTCGACGGCCGCCTGGGTTCTGGCCGCCCGGTCCGGGTTTCCCCACCAGGTGTAACGCAGGACCGCCTGGCCGCTCACGCCGCTCGCCTCGTCCGTGCCCGAGCAGCCCGCGAGCGCCGCGCAGAGGGCGAGGACCACGGCCGTCGCGCAGGACTTCCTCGTCCTGTTACCGGGCATGAGTGGGTCACCTCTTTCACTAGAAAGCGCTTCCCCCTCGCATGACCCTAGGGAAGGTCCGGATGTCACAACAAGACCCCTGCACCACCTCCATGCGACACCGTCGCGCCGCCGTGGTGGGTCTCGGTGCCCGCGCGCGGATGTTCACCGAGGCGCTGACGGGACGCTTCGCGGAGCGGATCGAGCTGGTGGGCTTCTGCGACACGAACGCGCACCGCATGGCCGTCCACAACTCCTGGATCGCGGCCGACCACCCGGATCGCGCGCCCGTACCGGCGTACGCGGCCGGGGAGTTCGACGAGATGCTGCGGCGCGAGCGGGTCGATCTGGTCGTGGTGTGCGGTATGGACCGGTCCCACGACCACTACATCGTGCGTGCGCTGGAGGCGGGCTGCGATGTGGTCACCGAGAAACCGATGACCACCGACTTCGAGCGCGCCCGCCGCATCCTGGAGGCCCAGCGGCGGACGGGCCACGAGGTGCGCGTCTCCTTCAACTACCGCTACAACCCGGTGCATTCGGCCGTACGGCAGCTGATCGCGAGCGGTGAGATCGGCGAGGTCGGCTCGGTGCACTTCGAGTGGCTGCTCGATCTGCGCCACGGCGCCGACTACTTCCGCCGCTGGCACCGCGACAAGGCCAACTCCGGGGGCCTGTTGGTCCACAAGTCGACCCACCACTTCGACCTGGTCAACTGGTGGCTCGGCACCCGCCCGGAGACCGTCTTCGCCCAGGGCGGCCTCTTCTTCTACGGCGCCGAGGCGGGCCACCGCCGCGGCCTGGCCCGGGACTACACCCGCGCCCACGGCTCCCCGGCGGCCGAGGGCGACCCCTTCGCCCTCCACCTCAAGGACTCCCCCGTCCTCACCTCGCTGTACCTGGACGCCGAGCGGGAGGACGGCTACCACCGCGACCAGAACGTCTTCGGCCCCGGCGTGACCATCGAGGACGACATGGCGGTCCTGGTCCGCTACGCGTCCGGCGCCACCCTGACCTACCACCTCACCGCGTACGCCCCCTGGGAGGGCTACCGCATCGCCTTCAACGGCAGCGAGGGCCGCGTCGAGCTGCTGGTGGAGGAGTCGACCTGGACGCGTCCCCATGTCCGTACGACCGGGGCGAGCCCGGTCCTGCACGGCGTGGAGGCCGAGGACGGGGCCAACCGAACCGAACTGCTGGTACGCCGCTTCTGGGAGCGGCCGCGCGAGGTGAAGGTGGCGACCGGCGAAGGCGGACACGGGGGCGGGGATGTGCGGATGCTGGCCGATCTGTTCGGTGAGCGGGTTCCCGACGAGCTGGGACGGGCGGCCGACGCGGTGGACGGGGCCCGGTCCCTGGTGACGGGGTTGGCGGCGAACCGGTCGTTGGAGACGGGGATGCCGGTGGAGGCGCGGGAGTTGCTGGACGTGTGAGTCCGTACCGCCCGCGCCGGACGGGGCCCCTGGAGGTCACCGGAGGAGTTCGAGGACGAAGCCGTCGACCAGGGCTGCGGCCCGCTCGGCGGCGTACGGCAGGACCGCGGTGATACTCACAGGTGACGGGCCCCGCACGAGGGGCGCCCGCGGCTCCTGGTGCACGGCGCCGAGGGCGGTGACGACGCCGGTGCGACCGCCGAAGCCGCCGCCGAGCACGCCCAGGGCGGCGGGTGAGGGTGTGACATGGCATGCCGGACCAACTGCCCCGCGTCGCCCCGTGGGGCGGCCGGGTCGGCCCGCCCCGTAGCAGGAATGGCAGGCGGGCGACGCTCCGGGGCACCCGCCCCGTCCGCAATTGTTCACCTACGATCACCTCGTGGTTCTCTTCCTCCTGGAACGCCTCCCCCGGCTTCCCGCCGACCGCGCCTGGCAGCGCCTCACCGACTGGCCCCGGCACGCCGACGTCGTCCCGCTCACCCGTGTCTCCGTGCGCACGCAGCCACCGACCCGCGAGGGCACGGTGTTCGTGGCCCGCAGCGGCATCGGCCGCCTCTCCTTCGACGACCTCATGGAGGTCGCGGTGTGGCAGCCGCCGGAGGGCGCGACCGCGGGGAGGTGCCGCCTCGTCAAACGCGGTTCGTTCGTCACCGGGTGGGCCGAGATCGAGGTCCACCCGTACGGTGACGGCGCGTCCCGTGTGGTGTGGCGCGAGGACCTGCGGGTGCGGTGGCTGCCGGGGCTCTGCGACCGACCGCTGGCCTGGCTGGCACGGCGGATGTTCGGGCGGGCGATGGACGGGCTGCTGCAGGCGCCGGAAGTCCGCTTCGGCCGGTGATCGGGGCCGTTGTCAGACCCCCCGGCTACTGTCCGAACCATGACCACACACCACCCGCACACCACCCGGGAGTCCTACGACACCGTCGCCGCCGACTACGAGAAGCTGCTGAGAGACGAGTTGGCGAACAGCCCGTTCGAGCGGGCCATGCTGGGGGTTTTCGCCGAGCGGGTACGGGGCGCGGGGGGCGGACGCGTCGCGGATCTGGGGTGCGGCCCGGGGCGGGTCACCGGGCATCTGGCCTCGCTGGGCCTCGACATCTGCGGGGTCGATCTCTCGCCGGAAATGATCGCCGTGGCCCGCTGGGCCCACCCCCGACTCCGCTTCGACGTCGGCACGATGACCGCGCTCGACTTCGAGGACGGCTCCCTGGCCGGCGCCCTCGCCTGGTACTCCACGGTGCACACCCCGCCCGCCGAACTCCCGGCGATGTTCAGCGAGTTCCACCGGGTCCTCGCCCCCGGCGGCCTCCTCGCGATGGCCTACAAGGTCGGCGACGAGTCCGTACACCTGTCGCACGCGTACGGCCACGACCTGGACCTCGACGTCTACCGCTTCCCACCGGACCTGATCGCCGAGCTGCTGGGCGACGCCGGGTTCATCGAGGCGGCCCGGCTGGTGCGGGAGGCCGACGGGCCCACGGCGAACACCCCGCAGGCATATGTGCTGGCGCGCAAGCCGGAGTAGGCGGCCGAGAACCCGAGGACGGGGCCCGGTCAGCACGTGATGCCACCAACGGCATCAGGACGTGCCCGGGTCCCCGTTCCGGGCGGCGGTCGCCAGGCCGTCGCGGCGGTCGCGGTCGCCGTCGCCCGTCGTGCTGAGCAGGGTGTCGCAGATCTCGCGCAGCTTGTCGGTGGCCTGCTTGGAGAACAGTCCGCAGAGCCCGGCGATGCCGGAGAAGCCGTACGGATTGGTCGCGCCCGCGCCCGAGCTGCCGGCGAACAGGCCGCCGCGCAGCAGCAGATAGACGAGGAGGGCGAGAGCCACGCCGATGCCGGCGCGCAGCAGGTACCACCACAGCCAGCTCGCGTACAGCCGCCGGTTGCCGACGTATGTCGCGAAGGACGTGGCCGCGTGGACGAAGCTCCCGAGCGCACTGCACACGACCACCGCGAGCAGCATCGCGGTGTCGGCCGTCAGCGCCCACTCCCCGAGGCCGAACGGCGACCAGCGCGCCGTGGCCGTCGCCTCCGCTCCGGGCTCGACCGTCGCGAGCACCACCGGCCAGAGTGTCACGAGGGCTCCGCAGACGAAGACGATGTCGGCGAGGAGGAAGAGGCCCAGCACGGTCGTCGCCGCCGTCGACAGCCGCCGTCTGTCACGGGTGCCATCGGCTCCGGCCTCGGTCGGGCCGTGGTCCGCACCCGAGCCGCCGTCGCCCGCATCCGAGCCCGTACGACCGTCCGGACCCTCGTCCCTGCCCCCGCCCGGGCCCTCTTCGATGCTCACCGTGCTCAACTGTCCGCCCCCGTTGTGCTGTCGCCGTATCGCAAAGGTCACCCCTGCCGCCCCGGGGGTCAAGTCACTCGTTCGGGTTCACGTTCAGGAGACCCGAAGGCTCGGCGGTTCCGTGACGCCGGGCGTGCCGTCGTGGTGGATCGGCGTGTGCGCCCCGGTCAGTGAGATCCCGCTTCCGCCACGCCGGTTGGCGACGATCTCGGAGGCGATGGACAGGGCTGTCTCCTCCGGCGTACGGGCGCCCAGGTCGAGGCCGATGGGCGAGCGGAGCCGTGCCAACTCAAGCTCGGTGACGCCGACTTGGCGGAGGCGGGTGTTGCGGTCGAGGTGGGTGCGGCGGGAGCCCATGGCGCCGACGTAGGCGACGGGGAGTCGTAGGGCGAGTCGGAGGAGTGGGACGTCGAACTTGGCGTCGTGGGTGAGGACGCAGAGGACCGTGCGGGCGTCCACCGAGGTG
Organism: Streptomyces sp. DSM 40750; assembly: GCF_024612035.1. GTDB lineage: Bacteria > Actinomycetota > Actinomycetes > Streptomycetales > Streptomycetaceae > Streptomyces. The sequence continues at coordinate 8,816,033 of NZ_CP102513.1, read as the reverse complement.
CGCTCCAGGTACTTGTGGGGCCATTCGACGACGATCTCGTCGGCCTCCGGGAAACGGGCGCGGGTGGCGAAGACGGGGCGGGCGTCGCAGACGGTGACGTGGTAGCCGAGGAACTTGCCGATGCGGACGAGGGCCGAGGCGAAGTCGATCGCACCGAAGACGATCATCCGGGGCGGCGGGACGGAGGACTCGACCAGGACGGTGAGCGGCGCTCCGCAACGTGAGCCCTGCTCTCCGATCTCCAGGGTGCCGGTGCGGCCGGTGTCGAGGAGGGCGCGGGCCTCGGCGGCGACCGTGCGGTCCAGTTCGGGGTGGGCGCCGAAGCCGCCGTCGTACGAGCCGTCCGGGCGGACCAGCAGGGCGAGCCCCCGCAGCTCCGCCGGGCCGGAGACGATCCTGGCCACGGCCGCCGCCTCCCCGCTCGCCGCGGCGGACAGCGCGGCGGCGGCCACCGGACGGACGGGGTCACCCGCCCGCACTGGCGTGACGAGGATGTCGATGATTCCGCCGCAGGTCAGGCCCACGGCGAAGGCGTCCTCGTCGCTGTAGCCGAAGCGTTCGAGGACCGGTTCGCCGTCGATCAACGCCTGTTGGCACAGGTCGTAGACGGCACCCTCCACGCAGCCGCCGGAGACCGAGCCGATCGCCGTGCCCTCGGCGTCCACCGCGAGGGCGGCGCCGGGCAGGCGGGGCGCGCTGCCGCCGACGGCCACCACGGTGGCCACGGCGAAGTCACGTCCCTGCTCGACCCACCGGTGCAGCTCTTCGGCGATGTCCAGCATCTCTCGGTCTCCTTGCCAAGCGAACCAACCACGTGCCACCCCGCACACGCCGACGAACCGCACCCGCCCGAGCCCATACGCGGCCGAACCGAGCTACGCCGTACCCGTGAGGTGTTCCGGGCGTACCGGCGTCCTGTTCAGTTCCAGGCCCGTCGCGTTCCGAATAGCCGCGAGCACGGCCGGAGTCGACGAGAGAGTGGGCGCCTCTCCGACGCCACGCAGTCCGTACGGCGCGTGGTCGTCGGCGAGTTCGAGCACGTCGACGGGGATGGTCGGCGTGTCGAGGATCGTGGGGATGAGGTAGTCCGTGAAGGAGGGGTTGCGGACCTTCGCGGTCTTCGGGTCGACGATGATCTCCTCCATGACCGCGATGCCGAGGCCCTGGATCGTGCCGCCCTGGATCTGGCCCAGCACGGACAGCGGGTTGAGGGCCTTGCCGACGTCCTGGGCGCAGGCCAGTTCGATGACCTTGACCATGCCCAGTTCGGTGTCGACCTCGACGACCGCCCGGTGCGCGGCGAAGGAGTACTGGACGTGGCCGAAGCCCTGTCCGGTGCGGAGGTCGAAGGGTTCGGTCGGCCGGTGCCGCCACTCCGCCTCGACCTCGACGGCCTCCTCGCCGAGGACGTCGACCAGATCGGCCAGGACCTCGCCGCCGTCGGTGACGACCTTGCCGCCCTCCAGGAGCAGTTCGGCGGTCGCCCAGGCGGGGTGGTACGTGCCGAACTTGCGGCGGCCGATCTCCAGGACCTTCTCGCGGACCAGCTCGCAGCTGTTCTTGACCGCGCCACCCGTGACGTATGTCTGACGCGACGCGGACGTCGATCCGGCCGAACCCACCCGCGTGTCGGCCGGGTTGATGGTCACCTGGGTGACGCCCAGCTCGGTGCGGGCGATCTGCGCGTGGACGGTGATGCCGCCCTGGCCGACCTCCGCCATGGCCGTGTGGACGGTGGCGACGGGTTCGCCGCCGACAACCTCCATACGGACACGGGCGGTCGAGTAGTCGTCGAACCCCTCGGAGAAGCCGACGTTCTTGATGCCGACCGCGTAGCCGATGCCCCGTACGACGCCCTCGCCGTGCGTGGTGTTGGACAGACCCCCCGGCAGCTGCCGTACGTCGGCCGCCTCGCCGGCGGTGAGCCACTGCTGCTCGGGCGGCAGGGGCATCGCCTTGACGCGGCGCAGGAGTTCGGCGACCGGCGCCGGGGAGTCGACGGCCTGGCCGGTCGGCAGGAGCGTGCCCTGCTCCATGGCGTTGAGCTGCCGGAGCTCCACCGGGTCCATGCCGAGCTTCGCCGCCAGCTTGTCCATCTGCGCCTCGTACGCGAAGCATGCCTGGACCGCTCCAAAGCCTCGCATCGCGCCGCAGGGCGGGTTGTTGGTGTAGAGGGCGATGGCCTCGATGTCGACGTCCTCGATGACGTACGGGCCGGCGCCGAGCGAGGCGGCGTTGCCGACGACGGCCGGGGAGGCCGAGGCGTACGCGCCGCCGTCCAGGACGATGCGGGCCTTCAGGTGCGTGAGCCTGCCGTCGCGCGTCGCCCCGTGCTCGTAGTACAGCTTCGCGGGGTGGCGGTGGACATGGCCGAAGAAGGACTCGAAGCGGTTGTAGACGATCTTCACCGGCTTGCCGGTGCGCAGGGCGAGCAGGCAGGCGTGGATCTGCATCGACAGGTCCTCGCGGCCGCCGAAGGCGCCGCCCACACCGGCCAGCGTCATGCGGACCTTGTCCTCGGGCAGCCCGAGCACGGGCGCGATCTGGCGCAGGTCGGAGTGCAGCCACTGGGTGGCGATGTAGAGGTCGACGCCGCCGTCCTCGCCGGGCACGGCGAGCCCCGACTCCGGGCCGAGGAAGGCCTGGTCCTGCATGCCGAAGACGTACTCGCCCTCGACGATCACGTCGGCGCGCTTACGGGCCTCCACCACGTCGCCGCGGATGATCGGCTGGCGGTGGAGGATGTTCGGGTGCGCGACGTGCCCGACGTGGTGGTCGTCGCGGCCCTCGTGGACGAGGACCGCGTCCGGCGCGGTCGCGGAGGCCTCGTCGGTGATGACCGGCAGTTCGCGGTACTCCACCTTGATCTTGGCGGCGGCGCGGCGCGCGGTCTCCGGGTGGTCGGCGGCGACGATCGCGACGGGCTCGCCGTGGTGGCGGACCTTGCCGTGGGCGAGGACCGGGGTGTCCTGGATCTCCAGGCCGTAGTTCCTCACCTCGGTCGGCAGGTCGTCGTACGTCATGACGGCGTGGACGCCGGGCGTGGCGAGGGCCTCGGCCGTGTCGATGGAGACGATCTCGGCGTGGGCGACCGTGGAGCGCAGGATCTGGCCCCAGAGCATGTCCTCGTGCCACATGTCGGACGAGTACGCGAACTCGCCGGTGACCTTGAGGGTGCCGTCCGGGCGGAGTGTGGACTCGCCGATGCCGCCCTTGGTGCGCGAGCCCTGGGTGATGTTGGTGGGCAGGCCGGTGGTTCCCATGATCAGACCCCTTCGGACTGCCGGGCGGCCGCGAGGCGGACCGCGTCCATGATCTTCTCGTAGCCGGTGCAGCGGCACAGGTTGCCCGACAGCGCCTCGCGGATGTCCGCGTCGCTCGGGTTCGGGTGGCGCTCCAGCATCTCGTCGGCGGCAACGAGCAGCCCCGGCGTGCAGAACCCGCACTGCACGGCACCGGCGTCGATGAACGCCTGCTGGATCGGGGAGAGTTCGCCGCCCTCACCGGTCTGCGAGTCGGTTCCCTTCGCGGCCCACCCTTTGGCAGCATCGAGCGAAGTCCCGCCCGTACCGGACGTGCCACCCGCGCCGGACGCACAACCGCCGTGCTCCGCACGCTGCTTGGCGAAGTCCGCCAGCCCCTCGACGGTGACGACCTCACGGCCCTCCACCTGTCCGGCGGCGACCAGACACGAACACACCGGTACGCCGTCCAGCCGGACGGTGCACGATCCGCACTCGCCCTGCTCACAGGCGTTCTTCGAACCCGGAAGCCCCAGCCGCTCCCTCAGCACGTACAGCAGGGACTCGCCCTCCCACACGTCGTCGGCTTCCTGCGGACGGCCGTTGACCATGAAATTGACGCGCATTACGCGACACTCCCCTTCTGATTGGTCCGGCCCTCAGTGCCGCGGTACGACTCCCAGGTCCACATCAGCGTGCGGCGGGCCATGACGCCGACCGCGTGGCGGCGGTAGCTCGCGGTGCCCCGGACGTCGTCGATCGGGTTGCAGGCGCCGGCGCACAGGTCCGCGAACTGCTTGGCGACCGACGGGGTGATGATCCTGCCGTTGTCCCAGAAGCCGCCCTCGTCGAGCGCCGCGTTCAGGAACTCCTCGGCGGCCTTGGCCCGGACGGGGGTCGGCGCGGCGGAGCCGATGCCGGTACGGACGGTGCGCGACGACGGGTGCAGGGCCAGTCCGAAGGCGCACACGGCGATGACCATGGCGTTGCGCGTGCCGACCTTCGAGTACTGCTGCGGGCCGTCCGCCTTGGTGATGTGCACGGCACGGATCAGCTCGTCCGGCGCGAGGGCGTTGCGCTTGACGCCGGTGTAGAAGTCGTCGATGGGGATGAGCCGGGATCCCCGTACGGACTCGGCCTCGACCTGGGCGCCCGCCGCGAGGAGGGCCGGGTGGGCGTCGCCGGCCGGGGAGGCGGTGCCGAGGTTGCCGCCGACGCCGCCGCGGTTGCGGATCTGCGGGGAGGCGACCGTGTGCGAGGCCAGGGCGAGGCCGGGCAGCTCGGGACGGAGGTGCTCCATGATCCGGGTGTACGGGACGGACGCGCCCAGGCGAACCGTTTCCTCGCCGACCTCCCACTCGGAGAGTTCGCCGATGCGGTTCAGGTCGAGCAGGTACTCGGGCCGACGATGGTCGAAGTTGATCTCGACCATCACATCGGTGCCGCCGGCGATCGGCACAGCGGTGGGGTGCTCGGCCTTCGCGGCGAGCGCCTCCTCCCAGCTGGCGGGGCGAAGGAAGTCCATTGACCGGCTCTCTTCTTCGTCTTGTGGTCGTTCCGTTTGAGCCAGATCGTGTGCGGCGGGCCCGGCTCGTCATGTGCTGTTCACGGGTATCGAGCTTCAGTACACAGCGCCCTCCTCCACCCCGGTCAGTCACGGAAAACATGAAGGAGTTGGCTGGCCAGGGGGCACATCTTGTAGATTCGTATGAACGGAGGCCATCAGCAACCTCTTGGTTTTCCGCTGGAAACATCCAGCACACACCCGGGGCCCGGAGAGCGGGATTCCGAAAGTCCCAGGCCACCGCCCTCGATCCGTCCCGGCCTCCGCGACCACCCTCCTCCGGAAGTCCCGGGCACGCTTCCCGGGCGAACCGAACGTTGTTTTCGAGACACCTGAAAACACGACACAAGAACGGCGGCGACGAGAATGCGCCTGCGCGCACTGTTGGACACCGACGCGCTGGGTCTGCGGCTGCTCGGCGGCGAGGACGAGCTGAACCGCACCGTGCGCGGTGTGATGACCACCGACCTCAGGGACCCCAGCCGCTACCTCTCCGGCGGCGAGCTGGTGCTCACGGGCCTCGCCTGGCGCCGCGACGCCGCCGACTCCGAGCCCTTCGTACGGCTCCTGGTCGGCGCCGGGGTCACCGCCCTGGCCGCCGGCGAGGCCGAGCTGGGCGACGTCCCGGAGGATCTCGTCGTGGCCTGTGCCCGGCACCGGCTGCCGCTGTTCGCGGTCAACGAGTCGGTGGCCTTCGCGACGATCACCGAGCACGTCGTACGGCAGGTCTCCGGCGAGCGCGCGGGGGACCTGGCGGCCGTGGTGGACCGCCACCGCCGGATGATGACCTCCGGCCCGGCGGGCGGCGGCCCGGACGTCGTCCTGGACCTGCTCGGCTCCGACCTGGACCTCAGGGCCTGGGTGCTCTCCCCCGCCGGCCGGCTCATCGCGGGCCCCAAGATCGGCGGGCCCGGCCTCCCCGCCGAGCTGTGCGCGCGGCTGTCCGCCGAGCACCTGGCGGCGACCCGCACGGGACGGCGCGGGCCGCACCGCGTGGCCGTCGGCACCACCACGTACTCGCTCTTCCCGATCAGCAGCACGGGCCGCGCGCCCGGCGGGGCCCGTGACGTACGCGAGACGGTGCTGTCCGACTGGCTCCTCGCGGTCGAGGCCGACTCCGGGGACTGGCCCGCCGAGCGGCTCGACCTGCTGCACGGCGTCGCCCAGCTGATCGCGGTCGAGCGGGACCGCCGCGACGCGGCCCGGACGGTACGGCGACGGCTCGCCCAGGAGGTCCTGGAACTGGTGCAGGCGGGAGCCGCCCCAGCCGAGATCGCGGCCCGGCTGCGGGTCGCCGCGCCGGTGCTGCTGCCCGGCCTCGGGGCGGCGCCGCACTGGCAGGTCGTCGTGGCCCGGGTCGAGTGGGACGGCGGAGACGTCGACAGCGGCCCGGTCACCCAGGCTCTCCTGGAGGAGATCCTCGTCGACCCCCTGGCGACCGGCCCCGAGCCCTCGGACCGCATCGCCGTCGCCCACACGGGTGAGGAGGCCATCGCCCTCGTCCCTCTCCCGGCGGTCTCCTCGGAGCACGACGGCCGCGAGTCCGGCATCCACGCCGACATGCTCCTCGCGACCGTGCGGGAGCCGCTGACCGCCGGCCTCGACGGCGACGGGCGGCTCACCGTCGGCGTCAGCGCGGGCGTGCACTCGGCCGAGGGGCTGCGCGGCGCTCTGGAGGAGGCCCGGCACGCCCGCCGGGTGGCGGCGGCCCGCTCCGGCCGGGTGTGCGCGGCCGGCCACCAGGAGCTCGCCTCGCACGTCCTGCTCCTGCCCTTCGTCCCCGACGACGTACGCCGCGCCTTCACGGCCCGTCTCCTCGACCCCCTGCGCGACTACGACCGCCGGCACCGCGCCGAGCTGATCCCCACCCTGGAGGCGTTCCTGGAGTGCGACGGCTCCTGGACGCGCTGCGCGGCGCGCCTCCACCTGCACGTCAACACGCTGCGATACCGGGTGGGCCGCATCGAGCAGTTGACGAGCCGGGACCTCTCCCGGCTGGAGGACAAGCTGGACTTCTTCCTGGCGCTGCGCATGAGTTGAGGTCATGGGGTGGTGCGGGCGGCACACGTCGCTCGCACCACGTGCGCTCTGTCCGCCGGCTACGGCATCGAGGTCGCGTCCGCCCTGTGGGCGCGGGACCGATGAAACGGGCCCCACACCGGGGAGACGCCGGTGACACCGGCCTGATCGACGCCGGCCACAACCGTGTCCCCGGGTGAACCGGTTCGCGCCTTCCAAGGGCTCACAGATTCGCGTCGCAAGGGTAGCGCAAGTGAAAAGTTTCACACACCCTCTTGGCCGCGCCCTGTGATCCGTGCTGAGATGCGGCCACCACTCAAAGCTCAAAGGCGTGCTCGGGGAGGGCAACGTGGCGCATACCGCCATGTCTGGTAACGGAACGACCGCCGGTGACGATCCACTCCAGACCGCGGTATGGCGGCTGCGCTCACGCGCCTGCTGGGTCGACGCGGCTGCCCTCATCGAGCCCGTCAGCCCACAGGCCTCGCTCCAGCGCACCGCGCTGCTCGTCGAGCGCTGTCTCTACACCGAGCAGGGCTGGGAGGAGGCCGAGGACGCGCTGCGCACGGCCGAGGCGCAGGCCCAGAGCGACGACGAGCGGGGCGCGGCGGCCTGTGAACGCGGCCAACTGGCTTACGCGGCCACGCTGCTCGGCGTCCGCGACCGCGCCGACGAGGCGCGGGCCGCGCTCGGCCGGGCGGCGGCCCTGATCGCCCCCGGCGCGCCGGGCCGGGCCCTGCTCGACTTCCGCCGGGGCGTCCTCGCCGAGAACCTCGCCCACTCCCCACAGGCCGCCCGCGCCGCCTACCGCCGCGCCCACGCCGGCGCCACCGCCCACGGCGATCTGCTCCTGCAGTCCTTCACCTGGCGTCACCTCGCCGGACTGGCCCTGCGTGACGGGGAGTTGGCCGAGGCCCGCCACGGCTTCGCCGAATCCCTCCGCATCCGCGAGGAACTGGGCTACCTGGTCGGCACCGCCCCCGCGCTCGTCTCCCTCGCCGACACCGAATCCGACCCGGAGGCCTCCCGCCTGCGCGAGGAGGCCCGCCGTCTCTTCCGCCTGCTGGGCGGCGTACCGACGTGGCTGGCCCGCCAGTTGGCACCACCGGCGGCGACCGCGTGACTGCCGACAGCTGACGTAGGTGGTTGTTCGCCTGCGGGTGGCTGGAGACTGGTGGCGCGGTTCCCCGCACCCCTGAAGGACGACGGCCCCGCGGGTCGAGAAACACGGGGCGCAGCCCCCCGCTTTTCAGGGGCGCGGGGAACCGCGCCACCAGCCACAGCCGACCGGCCGCCACAAACGCGTCACCAGCCCTACGGCGCTGATCCGGCCCTCAGCCCACCGTGCCGAAATGCTTCTCCACGAGACAGCACGCCGCTTCCAGGTCCTGCGCCACCAACGCGTCCAGCAGGGCGATGTGCTCGGCGGCGTCAGCCATCAGTTCGACTCGGCCGCCACTGCCCATTCCGCCCAGGTGGCCGACAGCGTGCGGAAGTTGCGTACGCCGATGCAGATCATCCGCGATCTGCGTCAGCTGCTCGTTCCCGGCCAGCCCCAGCACCCCCCGGTGGAAGGCCCGGTCCGTCTCCCCGTACGTCGCCCGGCACCCCGCGGACGCGGCCCGCGCCGACTCCTCGGCGAGCGGCCGCAGTTCGGCCCAGCGATCGGCCGGCACCGTATGCGTGAGCCGCATGATCACCGGCACCTGGAGCAGTGCCCGCACCTCCGCCAGCTCGGCCAGCTCCCGGGCGCCCCGCCGTACGACACGGAACCCCCGGTTGGGCACGACCTCGACCGCGCCCTCGATGGCCAGTTGCTGCATCGCCTCGCGCACGGGAGTCGCGGAGACCCCGAACTGCTCACCGAGAGCGGGCGCCGAGTACACCTCCCCCGGCGTCAGCTCCCCGCCCGCGAGCGCGGCCCGCAGCGCGTCGAGGATCTGCCCCCGCACGGAGGCCCGCTGGACGACCGGGCGCCCCGGTGCGCGGGGCATGGGGATCGGCGTCTCGCTGTGCGTGTGCTCGCCCCGCGCCGAGTCGGCGACGGGGCCGGTGTCGGGGCGTACCGCCGCCGTGCCCTCCCCGCTATCGGCTTCTCCCCCACTCTCGGCTTCGCTCGAGCGGGGGGACCCCCATGAGCGGGGGGACCCCCATGAGCGGGAGGTACTCCCGTCCGCCGCGATGCCCCGCTCCCGGTCGACGTCCGCGACTCCGGGCTGGGCCGGCACACGGTAGGCGGACGCCGGACGGGCGGCGGCGTCCGGCGCACTCGCGGCCGCGGCCTGGCGCGAGCGAGGTCCGGCCTGCTCCACGGGTTCTCCTCCGAGCCGAGTCGTGTGTCGAGTACCGCGGCCGACTGGGTCCAGCCGACTGGGTACATGGGGGCGCTTAGTCACTACTGGGGTTGTTACCGGTCGTAAAGCACCATAGGCGCACATGCCCTCAGTTCAAACCTCGACCACCTCGGGTAAGGTGAGCCTTACCTGGCAGCGATGGTGAAACGGCGGTCTCCGTATGCCCCAGTCAGCACCGGCACCGGCCTGCACTGCGCGCACGTCGCCCGTGACGGCCGCGTACGCCCGCCTGACCGAGGTCCTGCCGGTGATGAGCGTGACAGAACTCTCCCCCATGGATCCATTGCCCGATGGTGAGGGGTGGGTCTCCGCCGCCGGGCTCGCGGCGGCCGGGCCCGAGCTCGACGCGTTCCTCGCGTGGGACGAGGCCCAGATACTGCGGGACCACGGCAGGCGGGGCCGCCCGGACGTCGTGGCGACCTTCGGACTGCACCGCTACTCCTGGTACGCCTGCCTGCTCTTCACGGTCCCCTGGTTCCTGCAGCGCCGGGTGCCGCGCTTCCCCGCCGAGCACGTCGCGTTCCAGCGCGAGCAGAGCCGGCTGGCGGTACGGGGCGAAACGTTCAGCTGTCTGCCGGGCGATCCGGCGGCCGGTGAGCCGGGTGCCCGGGTGGTCCCGGACGAGGAGGCACTGCGGGCCGAGGTACGGGCGGCGTTCGCCGAGCACATAGAACCGGTCCTCGGCGGCTTCGGCCCGAGGATGCGGCGGCGTGGCCGCGCACTGTGGGGCATGGCGACCGACGAGATCGTCGAGGGCATCTGGTACATCGCCGAACTCCTCGGCGCGGACGAGCAGGAGCGCTGCCGGCGCGAGCTGGAGCTGTTACTGCCGGGCGCGACCCGGCCGTACGTGGGGGCCGCCGGCTTCCGTGAACTGACCGGCCCCGGCGGAGAGTCGCTGCCCACCCGGGACCGGGCGAGCTGCTGCATGTTCTACACGCTGGCCCCGGAGGACACCTGCGTCACCTGCCCGCGCACCTGCGAGGCGGACCGGATCGCCAAACTGACGGCGCCCGACACCACTTGACGGACCCTCGCGATCGCCGGGGGCCCCCGCCGGGCAGCCCCCCGGCGATCGCCCGCGGCATGTGCCCTAAGATCAACTCCGAGTGGGACCCTCGTTGGGTTACAGGTGGTTCACAAATTCCTCACTTGTCGCAGGAACTTTCCGTGGAACCACCCGAACAGGTAATCTCACTCGCACTCAACTCCGTCCCTCGCGCGGTAGTTCGAGCAGAATGCCGCCTGGCGTCACTCATTGCACTTCTTTGGCGGTCTCTTGCCCCGAAACCCCCTGAGGGCCGCGAGGATTGGGCCAATATGGCGGGCGTTACGCCCTATCCCAATGCAAGGGACCCCTGATGAGATTGACCGACATATCGCTGAACTGGCTGCTTCCGGGCGCCGTACTGCTCCTGGGCATGCTGGCGGCGGTTGCGGTGCTCGCGCGCGGCAAGCGCTCCGGGGAGCACGCGAAGACCGAGGATTCGTGGGAACGCAGTGAGGAGCGCCGCCGGCGCAAGGAGGCCCTCTACGCCACGGCCTCCTACATCCTCCTCTTCTGCTGTGCCGCGGTCGCCGCCGCGCTCTCCTTCCGCGGCCTGGTCGGCTTCGGCGAGCAGAACCTTGGCCTCAGCAACGGGTGGCAGTACCTGGTTCCGTTCGGCCTGGACGGTGCCGCCATGTTCTGCTCGGTGCTCGCGGTGCGCGAGGCCAGCCACGGTGACGCGGCCCTCGGATCCCGCATACTCGTATGGACGTTCGCCGGTGCGGCGGCCTGGTTCAACTGGGTGCACGCGCCCAGGGGCCTCGGCCACGACGGCGCCCCGCAGTTCTTCGCCGGCATGTCCATGTCCGCGGCGGTGCTCTTCGACCGCGCGCTGAAGCAGACCCGCCGGGCCGCACTGCGCGAGCAGGGCCTGGTGCCGCGTCCGCTGCCGCAGATCCGCATCGTCCGCTGGCTGCGGGCCCCGCGCGAGACGTACAAGGCCTGGTCGCTGATGCTCCTGGAGGGTGTGCGCAGCCTGGACGAGGCCGTGGACGAGGTGCGCGAGGACAAGCGGATCAAGGAAGAGAACCGGACGCGCAAGCGCGAGCAGGAGCGTCTGGAGCGTGCCCACCTCAAGGCCATCAGCCGGGGCCACCGGGGTCTGCCCGGTCGTGGCGGCGGTGGCGGTGGCGGGCGCCAGGTGGACACCACCGTGGAGCGCGTGCCCGCGGCTCAGGTCGCCTCGGAGCCTGCCATATCGACGCCGGAACAACTGCCCGTACGTTCGCGTCCCTCCCTGCAGCCCGTACGTAACGGCTCTGACAAGTCGTACACCGTCGACCTCACCGCGGAGGACGACACCATGGCTCTGCCACGGCTCGACTCCCTGGAGCGCAAGCTCAAGGACCTTGAGCAGCAGTTCGGCTGATCCCGAACCGCACATCGGACAGGGGCGCGGCATGATGCCGCGCCCCTGTCCGTTTCACGTTCGGCGTCCTCTTCCGGCGCGGGCCCGGCTGTCGCTACGTCAGCCCGCCGTCGAGGTCGAACCACACCGCCTTGCCCACGCCGTGCGCCCGTACCCCCCAGGCGTCGGCGAGGGACTGCACGAGGAGGAGGCCGCGTCCGTGGGTGCCGTCGTCGGCGTTCGGCATCCGGGGTTTGGGCCTGCGTCCCACGAAGTCCCGCACCTCCACGTGGAGTCCGCGCGGTGAGACGGTGGCGGTCAGCACCGCGTCATGGTCGGTGTGGATGAGCGCGTTGGTGACCAGCTCGCTCGTCAGCAGTTCCGCTATCTCCGATCTTCCCGGCCGCCCCCATTGCCGTAGCAGCTCCCGCAGGGCTCTACGGGCCTCGGGCACCGCCCTCAGGTCGGCCCGCCCGAGTCTGCGCCTGAGCTGTCCGGCACCGGACTGGTCCGTCCCGTTGTCGGTCGCTTCCCCCACCACTTCCGCCGAGGAGGCCCCGATCGCCATGGGACCGCTCCCTCGCGCCTGCCTCTTCATGACCCCCGCCCACACGCCGATGACGAATCCCCTCCTGCTCGCACATGTACACGGGAATCCATGCCCCGTCCGGAACACGGCACTCATGTCGAATCGTCAACGACCCTCCGTACGCTTTCAAACGCACAGAGTCAAGCCAGCTATCAGTATCTTGCGAGAGCGCTTCCCACCCCGGAAAACCACCGCACACGCCGACGAACCCGACACCCCCCGGCTCGGGACGACCCCGGTCCGATCCTGGCCGTCGCGCCCAACTGCCCATGCGGGGCTGCCGATCCGGCCGTATACCACCGGGGCACGGCTGCCGTGCGCGCACGGCGTCCGCCGCCCGAGACAGAACACGCCCCCCGATGATGTTGATTGGCCGGAACCCTGCGTCCGGTACAGGCCAACCTGCCGCCGGGTGCGGCTGGTTGACGCCTGTCCCTGTCGGACGTGGCCGCCGTCAGGCCTCCCACACGGCGGCGGCCGTACGGTCGTCGGCGTAGCCCTTGACCCTCACCTGGGCGTCGGCGAGGAAAGCGGCGAGGCCGGGCGGCTCGGCGGCTCCCCAACGGGCCGCGAGATGCTCGGCGAGCGGGGCCTCTCCGCGCAGGGGTTCGGCCAGACCACCGGTGCACAGCAGCAGGACGTCGTTCTCGCGGGCGACGGAGGCCCGGAAGCGGAAGGGTTCACGGGGTGGCATGGGGGCGGGTTCGTACGGACTCGGGGGTGTCGTGATGCCGAGGTCCATGGTGAGGCGGTCGCCGTCCGGGGTCTCGTGCGGCAGCGATCCGAAGCCGACCACCGGAGCGCCCGCCGTGTCCGCGACCCGGGGCTCTATGTCCTGCCACTCCCTCTCCCGCAGCCGGAACAGTCCACCGGCACCGACCCCGAAGAACACGCGCGTACGGCACCGGGGGTCGGCCGGGAGCAGCAGACAGCGCAGGCTCGCCGTGTACTCCTCCGGGTCGAGCCCCTGCTCGACGGCGCTGGCGCGCAGTTTGCCGAGACTGCGGTCGGTGAGCCGGTGCAGCCCGGACTTGAGGTCGCCGCGCCGGCCCGCCTGGATGTCCTCCACCAGCCGAGTGTGGCTGAGCCCCACGGCCCGCCCGATCCACCGGCACGCCTCCGCGGCCGCGCGGTGTGCCCCCGGCGTGACCCGGGCACCGGTCGCCATGGCCACCAGCACCAGCGCCTGCTCGCCCGTCCCGAAACGGGCGGTCAGGAGCGCGTCCCGGCGCGGCTCGCCCCGGTAGCGCGCCGAGTCCCCGCGCAGCGACGCCGCCCGCAGCGTGCACGCCCCGTAACGCGCCCCGTCCAGCACCGTGTCCGCGACCAGATCCCCCAGATCCTCCGGATCCGCCGCCGGCAACGCGGTCGGCTCCGCGTCGTACGTGGGCGGCCCGGACCCCACGTAGTCGACCCGCACCCGCTGGCTGCCGGTGACCAGGGTGATCTCCTGCGCCTGGAGGGTGGGGAGGTCGAGCTGGGTGGACGGCCGGGCGTCGGAGGGCTCGGCGTCGGAAGGCGGGGACGAGGGCGAGGCCGACGAGGCTGCGGCGTCGGGCGAGGCGTCGGCCAAGGCCGCCGGGCCGCCGGTCCCGCGCGGCTCCCGGGTGAGCGGCGTGGGCCCGGGCGGGAAGGTCAGGGGGCCCGTCGGCTGGGCGGGCGGTGGTTCCCAGGGGGCGCGCTGCGGGGTGAGGCCGCTGCGGCGCAGGGCGTCGGGGCCGGCCTCCGGGGGTGAGGCGGGTTTCGGGGAGCCGCCGGGTCGGCTGCCACGGTCGCCTTGCCCGGCTGGACCGCCACGATCGCCCCCGCCACGATCGCCCCCACCGCGGTCGGCTTGCCCGCCAGGGCCACCGCCGTCGGCCTGCCCACTGAAGCCCCCACCGTCGGCCCGCCCGGCGCGACCGCCACCGTCGGCCTGCCCGCCAGGGCCACCGCCGTCGGCCTGCCCACCGAAGCCCCCACCGTCGGCCCGCCCGGCGCGACCGCCACCGTCGGCCTGCCCGCCAGGGCCACCGCCGTCGGCCTGCCCACCGAAGCCCCCACCGTCGGCCCGCCCGGCGCGACCGCCACCGTCGGCCTGCCCGCCAGGGCCACCGCCGTCGGCCTGCCCACCGAAGCCCCCACCGTCGGCCCGCCCGGCGCGACCGCCACCGTCGGCCTGCCCGCCAGGGCCACCGCCGTCGGCCTGCCCACCGAAGCCCCCACCGTCGGCCCGCCCGGCGCGACCGCCACCGTCGGCCTGCCCGCCAGGGCCACCGCCGTCGGCCTCTCCGCCGGCTCGACCGGCCTCACCCGCCGCACCAAGTCCCTCTGCCCGGCTCCACCCGCCGAGTCCGCCCGACGTTCCTTGGGAGGGCACCCGGTCCGAGAGGCCACCCGGGTTGGCCGACGCGGAACCCGGGGTGTCCTGGGCTCCACGCGGTCCGCCCGGCCCGCCCTGCCTGTTCGACCCGCCGCCCGACCCGCCCCTGGCGTCCGACGCACCCGCCACGGCTCCCCAGGCCCCCGAGGTACCCGGCACCGCGCTCCAGGCACCCCCTCGACCCGACGCACCCGATGGGCTCGACGCACCCGATGGGCTCGACGCACCCGGCGTGCTCGTCGGCGGCGTCGGGTTCCTCGGATTCCTCGGGTTCGTCGGTGGCTTCCCGACCGTGTCCGCCGCCGAGGCGAAGCGGTCGTCGAGGGAATCGGCCGCGACCGAGGGGCCCGTGTCCCCCTTGGAGTCGTCGTACAACTGCCGCCACCAGTCGTCCTCGTGACCGGTCGGCCTCTCCCCCTGCTGGCTCATGCCCCCAATTGTCCACCTCAGGAGCCGTATGAAAACGGGGCATCCGGAAAATCGGCCCGCGGAGCCGACGACCTCACGGCGTGTCGGACTACACGTCGAACTCCGGTGCGAGGCAAGGGAGTCGAGGGACAGGTGGGGACCGGAAGGGTTCGGAGGATCGTCCGAAGTCGCCTGGGCTTGCGAAACGGCCCGGACGGCCCGACGGAACGAGACCGCCGGGCGGTGCCACCCCCCACAGGAGAAACCGCCCGGCGGCGCCGGATGACCGGGGGCGCGGTGCGGGCGCGTGGGCCGGTCGGCCCGAGTGTGAGGCATGTTCCTGGGATTCCGCTGTGCGACCCCGCCGACCAGTGCGGTGCGCGGTGCGGTGATGATGTGCCGAGGTGGAAGTGCGCCGGGAGGGGCACTGCAACGGGAGAGGCACGGCAAGGGGAGGGCGTCGCCGCATGCTGGGAGCGATCGGTCTCGACGAGACGCACGAGTCGGCGTACCGGGCCCTGGTGTCCGTGGGCGCCGCCGACCTACCGGACCTGGCGCGTCGACTCACGCTCGGGGAGCACGACACCGAGCGCGCGCTGCGCCGGCTGGAGCGGCACGGTCTCGCGGCCCAGTCCTCCGCGCGCCCGGGCCGCTGGGTGGCCGCGCCGCCCGGCGTGGCCCTGGGCGCGCTGCTCACCCAGCAGCGGCACGAGCTGGAGAAGGCCGAGCTGGCGGCGGCGATTCTCGCCGAGGAGTACCGGGCGAGCGCGGCCGAGCCCGCCGCCCACGACCTGGTCGAGGTGGTGATCGGCTCGGCCGCCATAGCGCAGCGCTTCCTGCAGCTCCAGCTCGGCGCCACGGAGGAGGTCTGCGCCATGGTCACCGGCGCTCCGATCGCGGTCTCCGGGCCGGAGAACAACCCCGCCGAGGAGCAGGCCACCGGCCGGGGTGTCGGCTACCGCGTGGTGGTCGAGCGCGCCGTCCTGGACGAGGACAGCGGGCTCACCGAGCTGTCCGCCGCGCTGGGCCGGGAGGAGCGGGTGCGGGTGATGGACGAGGTGCCGACGAAGCTGGTCATCGCCGACCGGACGCTCGCGATGGTCCCCCTCACCACGCACACCGCCGAGCCCGCCGCGCTCGTCGTCCACGCGAGCGGTCTGCTGGAGCTGCTGTCCGGCCTGTTCGAGTCGGTGTGGCGGCAGGCTCTGCCGCTGCGGCTCGGCGCCGGATCCGTCACCGAGGAAGTACCGGACGGCCCCGACGACACCGATCTGGAAATCCTCTCCCTGCTGCTGGCCGGCATGACCGACGCGAGCGTCGCCAAACAGCTCGACCTGGGCCTGAGGACCGTACAGCGCCGGGTGAAACGCCTGATGGAGCTGACCGGTGTGACGACCCGGCTGCAGTTGGGCTGGCACGCGTACGAGCGCGCGTGGGTGACCCGGGACTGATACTGACCTGCGCATTCCCGCGCGGTCCGGCACCCTGGGCAGATGGGAGCGTGGGAACTCCTGCTGGTCGGAGTGGTACTGCTGCTCGGCCTGTGCGGAGTGCTGGTGCCCGGCGTGCCGGGGTCCTGGCTCGTATGGGCCGGGGTCATGTGGTGGGCGCTGGAGGACCCGCGGCCGATCGCCTGGTGGGTCCTCGTGGGCGCCACCGCCGTTCTGCTGCTGTCCCGGGCGATCCGCTGGGGCCTGCCGCCCCGGCGTGTGGCGGAGAGCGGCGCCACCCCCCGAATGGCCGTGTACGCCGGTGTCGGCGCCCTCCTCGGTTTTGTCCTCCTCCCCGTGCTCGGCGCGTTCCCCGGCTTCGTGGGCGGCATCTACCTCTCGGAACGGCTCCGCCTCGGCCGCCACGGCGAGGCGAAGGCCGCGACGCGCACGGCGATGCGCTCGGGCGGGTCGAGTGTCCTGGCGGAGCTGTTCGCGTGTCTGCTGGTCACGGGGGCGTGGGTGGGCGTGGTGTTCGGAGGCTGAGCCGGGCCGGTGGCCGCGGCCCGCACACGGTCACGGGTCAGGGGATCACGTCGGACTGGTCGATCGCTGGAGCAGCCGGTTGCCGGAGACGCCCGCGTTGAGGACGGCGAGCCGACGGTCGGTGGGCAGCGCGCACAGCCGTTCGGCGAGTCGGTCCGGCCGGCGGCGGTCGGCGCCGGGCGGCGAGCCGCTGCCGTTCGTGATCGAGTACGGCTAGAGCACGCCCTCCAGGCCGAGGAGCAGGCGTTTGCGGTCGAGGCCGCCGGCGTACCCCGTGAGGGTGCCGTCCGCGCCGATCACCCGGTGGCAGGGGCGGACGACGAGGAGGGGGTTGGCGCCGATCGCGCCGCCCACGGCCCGGACGGCGGCGCGGGGCGCGCCGATGCGGGCGGCGATGGCACCGTACGTGGTGGTCGCGCCGTACGGGACGTCGTCGAGCGCGGCCCACACCCGCTGCCGGAAGTCGGTGCCCTCACCGCGCAACTCCAGCCGGAACTCCTTGAGTTCACCGGCGAAATAGGCGGCGAGCTGTTCCTCGGCCGCCCGGAAGGGTGCCGGGTCGCGCAGCCAGTCAGCCAGCGGAACCCGGCCGCCCTTCTGCTCAGGCACGGAGAGGGAGGTGAGAGTGCCCGACTCGTCGGCGGTGAGGAGGAGTTGACCGACAGGGCTGTCGACGGTGGTGTAGTACGTCCGTTGTCCGGTGCTCACGACTGAACTCCCTGTACCTGTACGCGCGAAGCCGTGTCCGGCTCCGACTCGTCTGCTGTCCTGAGGTGTTGAAGGGCGTACGACCGCCACGGCCGCCAGGCGTCCGGCACGGTCTCGCCCGGCGGCGCCACGTCCGGGTCGCCGAGGGAGCGGGTGCGGATCGCGGCGACGGTACGGGCGTCCAGGCCGGGCAGCGTACGCAGCGCGGCTTCGGCCTCGTCCCGGTCGGCGCCCACATCGAGGCGTACCCTGCCGTCGGCGAGGGCGGTGGCGAGGGCGCCGAGCGGGCCGTCCGCGCCGGCCAGCGCGGCCGGTTCGGGGAACAGGTGCGTCAGCGTCCCGTGCGGGGCGTCCAGCGCCTTGCCGTACGCCCGGATCAGACGTTCCGCCTCCCCGCGCCCCACGAGCGCCCGTACCGCGAACTCCTCCGGATCGGCCGCTCCGGGTGAGCGCAGCCCCGGCCTGGCGGCGACGAGCGGAGCGAGCCGCGCGTCCTCCCCGAGGCGCTCGTCCACGGCGTAGGGATCCGCGTCGAGATCGAACAGCCGACGCAGCCGCTGTACGGCGGTGGTGAGATCGCGGGGGTCGGTGAGATGGAGCCGGGCGTCGAGCCAGCCGCCGTGGTGGCCGTTGGGGGGCGTCGTCATGGTCCGCCGACCGCCCGTCCGACCGCCCACCCGTCCGTCCGGGCCGGCCGCCATGTGCCCGGGACGACCCCCCGGCCGCCCACCCGAATCCGCCGTCCCACGCCCCGGACGACCGCCCGGCTGCCCGTATGCGGCCGCCCCCGAACGCCCCCGGCGCCCACCCGGTCGTTCGTCGACCTCGGCGATTCCCGTGCCGTACGGCAGTCGGAGAGTGCGTCGATACGTGCGGTGGCCGCGCTCGCCGGTGACTTCCTCGATGCCGGTGACGGCCTCGGCGGCGAGGATGTCGAAGAGTGCGGTGGACCGGTACAAACCCCGGTACGCGAGCCTCAGGGGGATACCGGCGGTCGGCGCGCCGACGGACCGTCGGGGTCTCGCCGCGCGCAGTCCGCTGGGAGTCATGGCGTACACCGCCCTGATCGTGTCGTTGAACTGGCGCACGCTGGCGAAGCCCGCCCCGAAGGCGATCTCGGTGACCGGCAGTCCGGTGGTCTGGAGGAGAACACGCGCGGTGTGGGCCCGCTGGGCGCGGGCCAGTGCGACGGGGCCGGCCCCGACCTCGGCGGTGAGCTGCCGCTGGACCTGGCGTGCGCTGTATCCCAGTCGCGCGGCCAGGCCGGCGACGCCCTCCCGGTCGACGACACCGTCCCCGATGAGCCGCATGGCCCGGCCCACGGCGTCCGCGCGGACGTTCCACTCGGCCGATCCGGGCACGGCGTCCGGCCGGCACCGCCGGCAGGCCCGGAAACCGGCGCCCTGGGCGGCGGCCGCGGTCGCGTAGAAGCGGACGTTCTCCCGTTTCGGCGTCACCGCCGGGCAGCTCGGCCGGCAGTAGATACCGGTCGTCTCGACCGCGAAGAAGAACTCCCCGTCGAACCGCCCGTCCCGGCTCCGTACGGCCTCGTACCTGGTGTCCTCGTTCTCCCGCATGCGTCCAGTCTCGGCCACGAGGACGCACTCGGCTGGCGGGATTCGGACATGGTTCTCCGCGCCCGCCGTGGAGCTCGGCCGGGCGGCGGCCGTTCCCCGCGCCCTGAAGCGGCGCGGGGAACGGCGCGACGAGCCACAGACGGCCCGCGGGCAAGGCGCCCGCGATGGTTCCCATCGCCGCCGCCCCCGCCGGAGGTCAGCGCAGACCGCCGCGCTTGGCCTCCATCGCCGCGCGCCCCTGCGCGCCCTTCCGCTTCCACTCCTTCCGGATCTCGGCCCGCACGCGGGCGTCGCTCTTCGCCACCATCCGCTGGTTCTCGCGGAGCAGCTTCCGGTAGCTGTCGAGCCGTCGCTCGGGCAGCTCACCGGTCTCGACCGCGCCGAGGACCGCGCAGCCGGGCTCGGCGAGGTGCGCGCAGTCGTGGAAGCGGCAGTCCGCGGCCAGTTCCTCGATCTCGGCGAAAACCTGCCCGACCCCGCTCTCGGCGTCCCAGAGGCCGACGCCGCGCAGCCCGGGTGTGTCGATGAGGACCCCGCCGCCGGGCAGGGCGAGGAGGTTGCGGGTGGTCGTGGTGTGCCGTCCCTTGCCGTCCACGTCGCGGATGGCCCGGACGTCCATGACGTCCTCGCCGAGCAGCGCGTTGGCGAGGGTCGACTTGCCGGCGCCGGACTGGCCGAGCAGCACGGAGGTGCCGCCGGAGAGCACCGCGGCGAGGACGTCGAGGCCCTCGCCGAGGGCGGAGCTGACCGTCAGTACCGCGACGCCGGGCGCGACGGTCTCCACGTCCTGCACCAGATGCGCCAGCGTGGCCGCTTCCGGCACGAGGTCCGCCTTGGTGAGCACGACCACCGGCTGCGCCCCGGACTCCCAGGAGGGTGCCGACGTGTGCAGCGGTGCCTCACCACCCGAACCGGACATGGCCAGCGCCAGGAACCGCTCGATTCGCCCGAGGTCCAGTTCGATCGCGAGCGACACACAGATGACGACGTAATCGATGTTGGTGGCCAGCACCTGCCCCTCGGAGCGCTTGGACGAGGTCGAGCGTACGAAGGCGGTTCGGCGCGGGAGGAGTGTCTGCACGTAGCGCGGGTCGCTGCCTTCAGGATCGACGGCGACCCAGTCCCCCGTGCACACGACCTTCATCGGGTCACGGGGAACGACGAACTCGGTGTCGGCGCGGACGATGCCGGCCGGGGTGATGACGTCGCACAGGCCACGGTCGACTCGTACGACACGGCCGGGCAGGAGGTCCTGCCCGGCGTACGGAACGAACTCCGACTCCCAGTCCGCGTCCCAGCCATACGGAGCGAGCGGGTGTGACGAAGCCGAACTCGAAAGAGAAGAGGAAGACAAGGGGTGACCCTTCACATGGGTGGCCCCGGCACCGCGTACTCGGACGCGGAAAGAAAAGGTGAGGTCAGCCGGCGGCCACAGAGGTGGACTTGACGAACTTCCGGATGCGGGCAACGCCCATCGCAACGACAGTCATCGGTCAACACCTCCCAGGTCACACGCAGCGAACGCCAGCGGCACGGAGCAGCCGCAGGAACGAGCACGACCCTAGCCGCCCTCCCCGACGGCGCACCAGCGATTTTCAGCGCAGCACCTCGGCGTGGCGAGGTCGCGCCTCCCACGGTCGACGCGCAGCACGCGGCCGGGCATGAGACCGCGCTCGGCACAGGAACTGAACTGGCACGTCCGTGCTTACACGGTGGCTGATGAGCGTGCCGGCAAGGGACGTCGTCTGGTGGGGCGCAACGGCTACCATCAGCCGCGGCAGGTCACCACCCCGGCCGGCCGGTTGAGGTCAAGGCGCCGCGGGTGAACGAGAAACGCACCGCATTCGGCACGGCAGAGCGTAAGCGGTTCTCCTCGGGGATTTCGCCGCCGTGGTACCGCAAGTACCGAAGATCAGCGAGGTGCTGGGCCGCTGCTCCACCCCACCCGCACGGTCTGTCCTCCGGCGGCTCCGTGCGGTGGCTGAGGACGGTTTGACTGATAACCTGAGGTGCTCTGGGGTGACCCAAGTGCCATTCCCAAGTTGATATGGCTATCCATCAGATACTCATTGCTGGTGCGGCGGGGGTGCCGGGTGAGCGGGGCTGTCGAGTGGGCTACGGCTGTGGACTGCTACACCACATCGATGGCGACCGACACTCCGCTGGACCGGCACATCGCGACGGCGGCTGCCCCCGTAGCGGTCACGGTGGCCCGTAAGGCGATCTTCCATGTCCACGCCGTCGCGCCGGAGAAGTCACTCGCCGTGCGCCATGTCGCGGCCCTGGCCCGGGTCTTCACCGGTGACGACCCCGACGGTGTGGGGGCTCTCCTCGACTTCTGGCACTTCGCCTGGACGGGCGGCTTCGCCACCGGAGGCTTTCTCGGTGACGAGGCCCTTCCCCATACCCTGAAGACCTCCCTGCAGGCCGTCGTATCCGCAGGAGGCCGACCCGCTCTGCAAGCGGCCCAAGAAGGCTTGTTGCGAGAAGCGCGGCGCCGGCTCGAATCGGAGACTCAGGTAGCCGCCGCCGCGAACCATGTGATGGGCAAAGACCTCTTCCTGCGCCCCCTGCAGGCATTCACCGAGGCCGGCCCCGACGCCTGCATCCTGCTGACCAGAACGCCGGAAGATGCCGTCAAGTCGGTCAACGGCGCTTTGCTGAAGCCTCTGACCATGGGCGGGGTGCGGTATCAGCAGACGGTGGCGACCGCGGCAAGGATCGCCGACCGTATGCGTGAGGTGCTGGCCCTCACCGACATCGTGCGGGACTCGCCGAGCGTGCCTCTCCGCCTCAGTGACGACGACGTCGCCCAACTCTCCGCAGCGGCCCGCGCCCTATTGCCAGTGGTCCTGCTGGACCTGGTCGAGCAAAGCTCCGACTCGTTCGACCCGGCCCCCGTACTGGAGCTGATCGAGGAGCGACTCTCTCTGCCGGAGGCCCAGAACATGCTCCGTTCCGCACTCGCCCTCAGAGAGGCAGGCCGCAAGGGCGGGGCGGTCTCCGAGGCCCTGACACACCTGACGTCGATTCAGAACCGTCTCGACAGCGTCGCCCGGCACATTTCGGAGAGCCCCGAACTGGTCGAGTTCCTCGAAGAGGTTCGCGCGGAGGTCGCCCAGGGGTTGACCGGACAGGTTGACTCGTTCCTGGAGCTGGCGCGTCCGCTGGTCTCGCGCGGCAGACGCCTTGAGCGGACCCACACCCTGCGCGACAAACTGGCGGAGGGCGGCGCTGGAACCTCCGATGGGGACGACGAGGAGAGCACCGGCGACGAGAGGTCCGCGCTGGTCCGTCTCGCAAGGGTCGTGGACATCGCGGAGCGCACCGAGGACGAGGAGGCCGCCGAGCAACTGCTCGCCATGGCCGAGGAGATGGCGGATCGGCTGACACCCGACGGGTCCACCTCCGGCGGCGCCCACCGCACCGGCCCCCGGGGAACCGCCGTTGTGCCGAACGGCAAGCCCGTGGTCGTCCCGCCCATCCTGCTGCTTGCGGAGCTGCTGGAAGAACCATGGCATCCGTTACTGCCCCAGGCCCTTCGCAGCTTGACCGGAGCCAAGGCGGCGGCCGCAGCCTTCGAGGAGATGGCGGGCGACGGGTCGGGCCCGGCGCAACGGGCCGCCGCCGTCTGCGCCATCGGATGGTCCGTGTTCGGCGGAGACCCGGACCGCGCGCTGGAACAACACGCGCGGGTCGCCGAGCAGGCCAGCCGCTCGGCGACCCGGCACTGGAACGAGGGATGCGCCCGCAGCGCGCTCGGCGACATCGACGGCGCTGTCACCGCCTTCGAAGCCGTCGCCAGGCTGGGCGACAGTCCGCCCCAGCTCGTCGTGCAGCCGGTGATGGAGCTCTTCCGGGCGGCCGGACAGCCTAGCCCGTTCCGCCAGCCTCTCAGGCACGGTCCTGTCCCTGGCGCCCGGATCGACACCTTTGTCATGCAGCGGTTCGAGGCCACCGCCAAGCGGATGCGGCTGAGCGGACGCACGGCCGATGCCGAGCTTCTCCTGGAGTCACTGACCGAGGTTTGCACGACGGCACCCGGTCGCTCCCTACTGATGAAGATCTACCGGGAGGAGCACCGGCTCGCCGACGCCGAACGATTCGTGTCCCGGATGACCGCGCGCGGCGCAGCCGACTGGATGCTCGACTTCGACCTGGCCCTGGTGGCCGCCGAAAGCGGCGACGTGCACCGGGCGATGGAACTGCGAGACTGGCTGACCGTAGCCGGGGCTCCACGGCAGCACCTGCTGCAACTGGAGCGTCGGCTCGCCCACACACGTCCCGCCGTCAGCGTGCCGCCCCTGCCCGCGCAGGGACCGGCGGCGCACGTCGCGCCCACCGCCCCGCCTGCGCAATCCCGCCCGGACGACCGGAGTCTGCCGCCCATCCTGCTCCACGAGGACCTGCTGGCACTGGACACGGACAGCCTGCCGAGGGGCCTCTTATTCGCTTTGACCCGGATCGAAAATCCGCTGGAGGTCGCCCAGGGCTTCGCCGACTGGGTCGCCGACGCCCACGGGGCCGCCGCACGGGCCGCCGCGGTGTGCGCCGTCGGATGGGCCTGCCGGGCCGGCGACGCCGACCTCGCCGCCAACTGGGCCGACAGCCTGCTGCCTGCCGACGCCTCCGGCTGGCTCCTGTGGAACCGAGCCTGCGCGCTGGAACTGCTGCAGGACACGGAGGGTGCCGCGCACACCCTGGAGACTGCCCTCAGCACGGGGGATCAGCCACCGCCGGCCGTGTGGCCTCTCGTCGCCGAGCGCCTCACCGCGGCCGGTAGACCGGTACCGCCGTACCCGTCGTCCCCCTACAGCGCGTCCGCCGTTCCTTACCCGCCCGCCCGTATCACCAGCGGCACCGTTCAGCACTTCGAGTCACTGGCCAAGCGGCTCTTCACGGTCGGCCGCAGGCGCGACGCCGAATGGCTGCTGCGCGCCCTCGTCGAAGCCGCCCCCCGGACCCCGGGCCGGCTGCTCCTGATGAAGATCTGGCGCGAGGGCCGTCGACTCGACGACGCCCTCGCCCTTGTCTCCCAACGGCGGGCGCTAGGAGAGGACGACTGGAGGCTCTGCTACGAGGCAGGCCTGGTGGCCGTCGCGGCCGGACGCCCGAACGTCGCCCTCGACATGCGGCGGCAGGTCGCCACTCTGGGAGCCCCTGAGGACTGGATCGCCCAGCTCGACCGGCGGATCGGCGCCCCGCACACTCACGCCAAACCGCAGGCGCTCAACGGTGGCCGCACCGCTCTGACACCCGAACAGCACATCGTGCAGCAGGCGCTGAACGGCCGACAGGACAAGTCCGCCCTCCTGGAACCTGCCCGGCAGCTGCTCGACGAACGGGGCCCGTCGCCCGTACTGGCGGTTGCCCGCCAACTGGAACGCACGGCGCCATGGGCCCGCCTGAACCTGCTCGACCTGCTGATCGACCGGGTCGCCGAGCAACCGGACAGGCAGGCGCCGGCCGGACTCGTCGAGCAGGTGGTGGCCGGCGGCGACGCCAAACTGGTCGCGCGGCTCGCCTCGGCGCTCGATGATTCCGGGGATCACCGGGAGGCCACCCGGCTGCTGGCCGCATTCGCCGAGCAGTGTCGGCCGACCCAACGGCCCCGGATCTGGCACCGGCTGGTCGAGCTGCTGCGCAGCCATGGGGAGGACGAGGAGGCCGACCGGGTCATCGCCCGGACCGCCCCGCCGCTGCCCCGGCAGCCGCTCATACCCGACCCCGGCCGGGCCGTGCGACTCCTGCCCCGCCGCTCTCACCTGGTACTGCCGCCCCGTCCGGAGGACGGCCCCGCGCTGCTCCACGAGGCACAGGAACTGGAACAACTGCACGGCCCGGGAGCGGCCGCCGACGCCTGGTGCGCCGCACTGGAGGCCGGACATGTGCTGGCCTACCCACATACCCTGGGCACCCTGGTCACCGAGGGCCGTGCCGAGGAAGCCCTGGAGTTGTACCGAAGGTACGCGGACCGGCTCTGGACCGGCTCCACAGCGGCCTGGAACATCGCGGCGGCGTACGCCCAGCTGGGACTGCTCGAGCAGGCCGCGGACACACTTGAGATCGAAGCGCAGATCAGCAGCCGGACGGCGCTGGGCTCCGAGGAGCGGGCCGCAGTGGACGACATCTTCCGCTTGGTGCGCAGGCCCTCGACCCGCGGGCTCCTCACCCCGAACAGCGCCTCCGTCATCGCCGGACCGGCGATTCCCCGGACGGGTCCTTCCCCGGACCAGGCGGCCCCGGACGCCTCCGGGCTCGGCTCCGTCCCGGCGCTACGCGCCGCTGAGGGCACCGCTCCCGACGTCCAGGACGAACGTCCCCTCTCTGAACCGGCGGTGATGGGCTCGGCGCCGGTCCGGGCGAAGCCCACGGAGTGGGAGAAGCACCTCAGTGAGAGCTTCCGCAACGGCCTGCGCGGCAGCGAACCCGGCTTTCCCCAGTTCGACCAGCAGACCATGCAGATGCGCGCGAACTACGGCTACCTCATTGAAGGGTTGGCCGAAGAGGCCGAGCGGTTCATTCGGCCGACGCCCCGGCCACTGAGCCCACAACTCGTGAAACGGATCAGTCCGGCGGCAGCTGCCGCGTTCACCTCGGGCCTCACAGCGGCCCAGGAGGATCGCTGGCACGAGGCCGCCGACGCATGGCGCTCGGCCTACGACGCCTACCCCCGCAACGAGGTGGTCGCCTCCGATCTGGTGCTGGCTTTGCTGCGCACCGGGGAACACGCCCTGGCCCGGCCACTCGTCGACGGCTTCGCGTTCAGCAACGCCTTCATCCGTCCCCGGGCCGCGTTGGCACACGCCCTCGGCGGTCCCGCCGCAGCGGTCGAGGAGATCGCCCGGATGCGCGACGAGGACCTCGGCCTCGGGCGGACCGAACTGCCGCTGGCACAGGCCGGACTCGAACTCCACCATCTTCAGGATCCGCACGCCGCAGGCCGCACCCTGCTGTCCGTGGCCACGGACCGCCCTCCGGGCCTCGCCCGGATGTTCGGCGTGGTCGCTCTGTTGCTCGGACAGGACGCCGGCGACGACGCGTTGGTCGCGGAGGCGTACCGGTGCCTCCTGCCGCCGGTCCAGCACATCAACGAGATCGTGGCGGCAGCGCTGCCCGGCCGCCGCCCCGACCACCTCGTGCTGGTCCGGAAACTGCTCGGCCACGGCCCTCTCAAGAAACTGGCAGAAGCGCGCTCGGCGGAACTCGCGCGGGATCAGCCTTCGCACCGCCGACTACAGGTGATGCGCTCCCTGATCGCGCAGCGGCGCGCCGTGTCCCCCGACACACGGTGGCTGTGGGCCCGGGTGCTCTGGCAGGAGGGGGAAAGCACCGAAGCAGCGCAGGCCTACCAGGAGGTTGTCCAGGAGCGGGCGGCCGCACCGGGCCGACCAGGTCTGGCGCACGCCGTCGAGGAGTGGATCCAGGCGGCCCGCAGCAGCGGCGACCCCGCCCGGCACCGGGAGGCCTTGGCCACGAAACAGGAGCTGGGTCTGCCGATGCGGACCCGGGAGCTGGAGATCCTCCGCGGTGACGAAGTGGCTCAAGAGAGCCTCCTCTTCGACCTCAACGCGGACGTGGTCTCCTTCCAGGCGGCCGACGTCGTCCATGCCCGGCCGGAGGCGGTGCACAGGCTGGAGCGAGTCGTGGAGTCGCTGCGTTCCGTGGCCTCCGGCAGCCAGGACGAGACAACCGTCGACCAGCTCGTGGACATCTGGTACCACCAGCTCGCCCAGGACATCGACACCGAGGAGGGCCGCGCCCGCCTGATGGTCCTGGGCCGACAGACCAGGGAGCTGAGCAGCCGCGTCGGCGATCGCCCGCTGCGTGACGTCGCGGAGCGCGTCAGCATCGTCACCTACCGCCTGTGGGAGGAATCCGGTCGCCGCCTGCTGCCGCCGCGCGTCGAGGAGGCGTTCCGGGTGACCGAGTCGGAGCTGTGGTGCCACGACGAGGGCCCTCTGCACGTGCGCCTCACGGTGGAACCGCAGGAGGAGGGACGCGTCCGGATCGGCTGCAACGGCTCTCCGTACGTGGAGGTGGAGCTGGATCAGGGCCGGAGACAGCAGGTCGTCTTCCGAGTGGACGAGCTGTACGAGGTCGACCGGGTGGAACTGGACTTCTGGGTCTACCGCCCGGACACCGCCGAGGCGGAGAGCCTGAAACTGCCCTTCCCCGTTGAGCGTAGACGCTGGCTGGAGGAACTCGGCAGCCACGCGTTCGCTGCCGGCAGCCCCGCCGATCAGCGGATCCGGGTGCCGCGTGAAGCCGAGCTCACCCAGCTCCGCCACCACTACCGCGGCCGGCTGGCGGCTCCCGTCCGATTCCTGCATGGGCCCCGGCAGGTGGGCAAGACGACACTGGCCCGCTCGCTGTCGGCCCACCCGCTCCCGGAGAACCCCGCCGACTGGCCGCTGCCGGGGGTGCTGGCCGTCGAGGTCAACGGCGAGAAATGGAGCCACCTCCACAAGGTGTCCCTGTGGGAGTGGCTCGCCGACCAGATCCGCAAGAGCGTCCGAAAAGCGTGGCCCGCCGGGGTGACATGGAACGGGACGCTGCCCGCCACGGGCTACGAGTTCGGCGACTGGCTGACCAGCATGCGGCTCATGGGCCTGGGTGATTGGCGTCTGCTCTTGATGATCGACGAGTTCCAGACCCTGCTCGACCGGGTCAACGAATCGGGTCAGCCGATCGCCCACCTGGGCGACCAACTGCGCGCAATGGCGAGCGACCCCGACACGCCGCTCCTCCTGCTGACCTTGGGCTCCTGCAGTTTCGAAAGCCTCAAGGCGAGGCTCGTGCCGCATGGCAGCAACCTCACCGACGAGATCCGTGAGTTCCCGGTCGGGTTCATGGAGCCGGAACAGGCTCGGATGATCTTTGAGCGTGGTTTCGACGACGGGGTCTTCCTGCAGCAGGCCGTCGTCGAACGCGTGGTGGAGTACACGGGCGGCTACCCCTACCACGTCCACTGCATGGGCGAGGAGCTGGCGAAGGTGCTGGCCGGCCGCAAGGCCTCCATCATCACGCTCGAGGACGTCGAGTCGGCTGCCCAGGCACTCGTCGAACGGCCAGAGGTCATCAAGCCGTTCTCGGACATGGAGCGGGAGCCAGGGGTGGCGGAGGCTATCGCCTATCTGCTGGAGAACGAGACGGCCCCTGACGAGGACGAACTCACCATCGACGGCGACGCGGTCGACCTGGCGACCGAGCCGGAGGTCGACCGCGGACTCGACAGGATCAAGGAGCTCGGTCTCATCCGTCGCTACGGCCACAGCTACTGGGTCTGGTCGAACAGGCTGATCCACATCTGGTTGAAGCAACGGCACGCACGGCAGCGGCTCAAGGAACAGGCCCGCGAGGCCGCCCAGCCCGCCCCTGTGGCCCTGGTCCCAGCAGTAGAGACCACGGTCAGCCCTGGCGACGGCCCGGCCGGCGATGCCATCGAGGATCCGGCCCAAGCACTGCGCCGCGCGGGGTTCGTCGTGTGCGACGCATTGGGCGAGCAGCTGTTCGACGAATTCCCCGCCGCGCGGAAGGTCACAGTTCACGGCCGCACCGCCGTCGCCAAACTCCTCAACCCCCACCGCGACGGAACCTGGCTAAGCGCGCTGAAGGCGCGGTTCGACGCCCTGGACACGAGCGCCGTCAGCGGCGCGCCAAGACTGCTCCCCGAGCAACCCGTGGTCGACGGCCGCTGGTTCGTCTTCGAATGGACCGACGGCCGGACCCTGGCCGAGGCCATCAGGGACGAGGACCGCATCCCCTACTCCTGGTGGGATGCGGTGGGCTGGATCACCGACGCGGCGGACACCATCGCGCGTGCCTACCGTGAGAAGGCCCTCACCCACGGAGACGTCAAACCCGAGAACCTCGTCCTGGCACCCGACAGCCGGGTGACCGTCCTCGACTGGGGCGGCGGCAACCTCGCCGGCGAGCCCAGCCCGATCCTCGACGACCACGCCTTCGACCCCCGGTACGCGCCCGAGGAGAGAAGGTTCGACGTCGGCGGATCGTACGACAGAAGAGGCGTTCTCCCCCAGGACGACGCCTACTCCCTGGGTGCCACCCTGTTCCAGCTC
This sequence comes from Streptomyces sp. DSM 40750, assembly GCF_024612035.1. Lineage (GTDB taxonomy): Bacteria > Actinomycetota > Actinomycetes > Streptomycetales > Streptomycetaceae > Streptomyces. Next base: position 8,786,756 of record NZ_CP102513.1, on the reverse strand, counting down.
GTCCATCCCGAGCGGAGGCCGCTCAGCGACTTGGCACTCAGTGGAATGGACCAACAGATTGTCGAGGTCCACTTCGATGTCATCGAGGACAAGACGTCCTGGCAGCTCGCGGGTCTCCTGCGCAAGGCCCTGCTCGCACGCCCCGACCGACGCTTCCAGGGCGCCGAGGAACTGGCCGCCGCGCTGAGGGAGATCGCCCGCACATGACCACATCCGCCTCCAGCCCTGTACCCGCCCCGCGCCCGGCGCCGACGCCCGGCCCCGCGAACTCCGACTGGCCCGCCCGGCTCGCCGCGGCCCTGTCCGCGAAGCCCGACCGGATCGTCCTTCCCCACCACTCACCCGTCGGACAACAGGCGCCGTACTCCTACCCCATGGAGAACGACGCCATCGTCCTGCTCCCCACCACCGCAGTCGTCGTACAGCTGCTGCCCGCCGAGGAAGGCAGGGTGCTGGGCCACTACGCGGCATACCACTGGCACCACGAACACGGCACCGTGCGCACCGTCGTGCCCAACCCGCTCGCCCGCGTCCGGCACAAGCAGTCCGTTCTCTACAGCAAGCTGGGCCGGAGGATCGGCACCCAGGGCATCGTCGTCCACTACGACGATGTCGACGTCACCGCGGTGGAACGGGAACCCGGACACCCCCTGGTGCCGCTGAGCGGACTGGAGGCCTGGCTGGCCAACCTCCCGTCGGGCCGACGGCCGACGGTCCGCCCCGAGGAACTCCGCCGACGCCTCCACAGCCGCCGTACACAGTCCTGGCCCGAAAATGGCTACCGCCACGGGCCGGTGCTCACCTACCAGGACACCTGGGTCGTCCACGAGGGCGTCCATGTCGATCCGGCCGGCCGTGAGCACCGGGTGGCCCTGGTCATCGGCCCCAACGACACGAAAACCCGGTACGGAGCACGCCGCGACCACGACGTCGCTCACCTTTCGGCATCCGGCCCGGTACTCGCCCCGTTCACCGTGGAGAACGGGACCCGTCTCGTCGTCCCCCTACCGCTCCCACCCGGCCCCGACCTCGGCGCCCGCCTGCACACCGGCCTGACCACGTCGGAAGCGCTGCGCCACGCTCTGGCCCTGCTCCGCACCATCGCCGACTGTCACGCCCGGTACGTCGTGCACCAGGCGATCAGGCCCGAACTCGTCTTCCCCGACGAGGGGGGCCGGACCGTCACCCTGATCGGCGCCGCTTACGCCCGCATCGGCGGCCAGGGCGGAGGAACGGACCTGCTGCGCTCAGCCGTACGGGACGTCCACGTGGCGCCGGAGATCCGCGAAGGAGCGCCACGGACGGTTCCCCAGGCCGCAGACCTGTGGTCCTGGGCCACCGTAACCGTGGCTCTGCTGCTCGGACCCGGGGCCGGAGATCACCCGCCGGCCGACCTCGCCCGGCTCCCCGCAGACGTACCCGACGTATGGCGCCGCGCCCTGGAACACTCCCTCGGCAGCCAGGGGGAACGCCCCACCGCCTCAGCGCTGCTCGCAGTCCTCGACGGCTCATCGGCGGTCGCGCCGACCGCTGCCCGGGAGTCTGCCGGGTCCACCGCCCCCCTCCTGCCGCCGCAGGCCGGGGGGACGGAGCCGTCGTCCGCTCGACCGGCTCCGGTCGCGGTCTCCGCACGGACGCGGGGGGCGCGCCTGTATCAGCTCGGCCCGTACCAGACGGAGCAGGAGCGGAAGGTCGCCCACACTCTGGCCAAGGGACTCGGCCCGTCCGACGCCGTGATCGTCGCCGCACGGGCCGACCGGCGAGGACGAGCGACCGACGTCGACTGCGTGGTCCTACGCGGTGACGTCCTGATCGCCGTCGAGTGCAAGAACTGGCGGCTGCCCGACGGCCTCGACCCGACAGCCGGCACCTGGCCGCCCGGGCCCGGCGTGACCCGTGCCTACACCAACCATTCGCCCCTGCCCTTGCTGAAGCAACTCGCTCCCGCCCTCAAGCAGCAGATCGGCTGGCCGGGACGCACCGCCTGCCTGCTGGTCGTCCCGCAGGTGCCGGCCCTCGCCGACCCCGGCTCCGAGGCCGCTGCGGCACTGGTCTCCCAGAATCCCGCCGACTTGCTCGGGCGGGTACGCGAGATCGCGCCCGGCGACCACCGCCCACCCGAGTTCGCCGACTGTCTCCGGCGACTGGTCGGCGAGATCGCCACCCCACCGGTCCTCTCGGGCTTCCGCCTGGAGGCTCCGCACGCCCTCGGCGACGGCTGGCAGGCATTTCGTGCGGAGGCCAACGGCCTGCCCCACTACCTCAAGATCATCGGCGAGAACATGACCACCCTGCCGCGTGCTGAGGCCACCCGCCTGCGCCGCGCGCTCAGCGGCCGTATCAACGAGGTGGCGCGGCGGCTGTCCACCCGGCCCGAACTGGCCCACCGCGTATTTCGCCCGGTGGACCTGCCCAGAGACACCTCCCAGGTCGAACCGCATCTGCTCATCGCCTACGTCTGGGAACACGACGATCCGGTACGAGGGCTCCCCGTCCCTCTCCCGACCGCCCGAGCCGCGGAAGTCATCGCCGGACTCGGCGCCGCAGTGGCCGACCTCCATGCCGGCGACGTCATTCTGCGGGACCTCTCCCCGGACTCTGCCTATCGGTGCACGCCGCCGCCAGGTGCGCCCTCGGGCGAGCCGTACTACAAGGTGTCCATGCTTGAGTGGATGCGTGTGCCCCAGGCGTCCACCGCCTCTGTTTCCCAGCTCTTCTCGCGCTTCCCGTCCCCGTATGTGGCGCCGGAGATCCGCGATGGCGACACTCGCCGCGTCCCGGCCTGCGACCTGTACTCCCTCGCTGCCGTCGCCCACTGGCTGCTCACCGGTGAGGACCCGCCGTACCACAGCGCCACCGACCAAGTCCCCGACATCCTCGCCGCACACGGAGTCCCTCGGCCGCTGATCGACCTGCTCTCGTCGGCGCTGCTCCCGAGCGCTGCCCGCCCCGCCTGGACCGCCCAGGAATTCTCCGCGCGCCTGAGCGCAGCCGCCGACTTCAGCAATCCCGCACCAACCCGTGAACAGGATTCGTGATAGCCCACTCACGAACCGGGGAGGCTCTTGGGCGTAACTTGCCAACCAACCGGCCTCACTCCTGACGAAGGGGTACCGGCATCAAGATCCGAGGCCGAGGAGAGGCGATACCCGCCACGGCCGGGGGCGGCGCCGTTCTCGAGCCCGAATCGCCCAGGCCGTCGGCGACCAGGACGATGGTGCCGATCCGGTGCGCGATGTCGGTGGCCTCGGCTCGAGGCGGCCCAAGATCCTCAAGGTGTCCGGAGCCATCGGCGTCTCGGCCGTGCCGCGTCACGGGAGCCGCCGGATCCACCGCGCCGAAGTGGGCACCGGCCGCCCAGGCGCCTGTCACTTCGGATGATCAGCGTCGGCAATCTCGTGTCGCAGTGCGTGGAGCTTCTTGCCGTGCAGGGCGAGGAGGTGGGTGCCGTCGGTGGCCACGTGTCACTGCGATGGGCCGCCATGATGTCCATCTCGTAGGCAGCGGCGGCCGCAAGGGCCGCCGTGCTCGGTGATCTCACCCTGGCGGGAGCACACGGCCCCCCGTCAAACGACTTAATCCGCCGTCTTGCAGTCACTCCCGTTCAAAGCGAAGTCGCGCGGTGTCGCATTGCTTTCGTCGTCCCAGGTGCCGAGGAAGCCGACGCCGAAGGTGCCGCCCGCGGCGACGGTCTTGTTGTAGTCGGCGGCGCCGGCGGTGACCTGGGAGCCGTCCTGGTCGAAGGTGCCGTCCCACATCTGGGTGACGCGCTGGCCGTCCTCGTGGGTCCAGGTGATGCGCCAGCCGTCGAGGGCCTTGGTGGAGGTGACGGTGACGGCGGCCTGGAAGCCTCCGGGCCATTCGTTGACGATCCGGTAGCGGACGTGGCAGGTGGCGTCGGACGACTCGCCGGGGTCGACCGGCTCGTGGGAGACGCGGGCGGGCGTCGAGGAGTCGCCCTGGGGCTCCTCGTTGCTGTTGCCGTCGCCACCGTCGGAACCGGTCTCCTGGGGTCGGGAGGTGCTCTGCAGTTCGGACGACACGCCGGACGGGGACTGGGTCACCGGGAACCGCGGGTCCTGCCGCACCACCGACGACTCGCCCGCGGACGCGCCGTCGGCGACGGTCTCCTCGTCGCCGAAGGGCATGAGGGAGACGGTGAGTGCCAGCACGGAGAGGAGGCCGGCTCCGACGAGCACTCCGTTGCGGCCCAGCCGGGGCCTCGGCTCCTTGCCCGGCGAGAATCCCCGGTCGGTGCCGGTGGAGTCCGCGCGGCCGGGGAGCAGTCCGGCCTCGGCGGCGCGGCGGCGGCGCTCCAGATAGGCGAGTCCGCCCCAGCCGATCACGCCGCCGGCGAGCGCGGCGGGCAGGCCGCCGCCGTGCAGGCCGAGGCAGGCCGCGGCCTCGGCGCACTCCACGCAGGTGGCGAGGTGCCGTGACAGGTCCTCGGGGGTGTCGGCGCCGGGCGAGCGGGTGACCGCGTCCAGCAGCCGGGCGTAGCTGCGGCAGTCGGCGTGCATGGGCGCGTCGTACTGGCTGCGCAGGCACCGGTCCCGGAACAGCGCCCGTACCTGGTCGAGCTCGGCCCGGGCGACCGACGGGTCGAGGCCGAGGCGGCGGGCCACGGAGGCCGGCGGCAGCGATTCGACCTCGGCCAGCCACAGCAGGGCCGCGTCGGGTTCCTGCATGTCCCGCAGGGCACGCAGGGCGAGGGGGCGGTGCAGCGGGGGGCCGGTGTAGCGGGCGGCCTTGTCCGAGTTGAGCCAGAGGCGCAGATCGGGGTCGAGCCGGTGGCCCTGTCCGTCCGTCTCCCAGGCCGCGACGCTGGTTCTGACCCAGGTCAGGAGGAACGGTATTCGGGGCAGCCGCAGGGCACGCCGCCCGGCACCGCGTTCGGTCCCCGTGTCGTTCTCCAGGGCGCGGGCCTCGTGCATGCCGTTCGTGAAGGCTTCGGTGGCCAGTTGGGTCGCCGCGGTCGAACCGGACGTGCACAGATCGGCGTACGACAGGACCGCGTCCCAGCACTCGGAGAACAGCGCGGCCTCGGCGGCGTCCTGGGGCTTCGGCAGGTCAGGCATGGGTCTCCTGCATCCACAGAGCGAGGGGGGAAGTCCGCAAAAGTGGTCAACTTCCCTCTGATTCAAGGGAGTTGGGGGGACCACCTTGCGGCTGTCCCAGAGCTTTTCACGGTTCCCACACAACTGACAAGCTGCGTCTTCAAATGCGGTTACCAGCGGTCACACACTATGGAGTTGTACGTACGCCGAGCCCGATCGACTCAACCGTCACAGGAGTTACTGTGCGGAAACCTCCTCGGCGGCTTCCTCGACGGCCGGGAGGCTGTCCATGAAGGAGCTGACGGAGAAGACGGCACGGCCGGGTCCAGGCGGGCCGTAGCCGGGCGGGGACGACAGCCCGAACTCGTCCATCGTGGCCCGGTACGCCTGCAGCAGCCGGATGTGGTACTCCAGCGGCGCGCCCTGCGGGTTGGCCTTGCCGAGCGGGGTCGTGGGCTCCGGGCACCAGGTGGTGAAGCGGGGCGTGATGCCGTGCGACATGAAGAAACGCAGGCCCTCGGTGGTCGACTCGATGGCCTCGTCGACCGTGGTGAACCCGAACGGCTCGGCCATCTCCACGCCCGCCACGAAGTTGGGGATCACGTTGCGCGCGCCGAAGACACCCGCCGAGTCCAGGATCCGCTTGTGCCACTCGTCGCGGCCGACGTAGCGCTCCTTGCCGGGGCAGTACATCTTGAAGAGGTACTCGTCCCACACCTCGTAGTTGGGGTGATAGATCTTCACGCCGTAGTCGTGGAAACGCTTGACGTCGTCCAGGGGCAGCGCCTGGGCGACGACCTTGCCGATCCAGCGGTCCGGGAAGCGCTCTTCGATGGCCTTGGCGTAGTGGCCGTAGAAGTCGGCCTCGTCCCGGCCCGCGACCGTCTTGGTGATGGCGCCGCCGGTGAGCGTGTACGCGGTGGACGTCTTCGCCGTGTCGTACCGGTCGATGATCTCCAGCGCCTCCAGGACCTCGTCGACGTCCTTCACGCCCGTGTACGGCCGACCCGCCGCCTTGTGCTGGCGCCAGTTGTGGTTGATGTCGCAGTACTGGCACTCCTCCTTCGCGCCGAAGTACTGGCAGACGCGGAAGACGGTGAGGTAGATGAGGTAGCCCCACTGGATGGTCGGGGCCACCTCCATCACGGACTTCCCGTTGGAGAGCGTGTGCCGGTAGTACTCCGGCATGGGCGGGACGCCGACGTCCGCGATGCGACTGCCGTCGAGATAGAGGCCGAGGATGCCTTCCTCGTCGGCGGCCACGCGGTAGGGCGAGGACGGGTTGACCCGTACGGAGACGACCGTGCGCCGCAGGTCGTACGGGCCGCCGGTGAGGATGATCTCCTCCGGCGGGCGGCGCAGGGCGGCCTCGCCGAGTTCGGGGAGGGTGCCGTGGTCGAAGGAGAAGATGAAGTACGACTTCGGCTTGACCTCGCCCTTCTCGTTGTCGCTCAGGGCGGAGGCGTCGAAGGCCAGGCCGCCCCTGAGCAGGTCCTCCTTGAAGACGGCTTCGCGTGGCACGTGCGGGAACCTCTCCATCAGGTCCTCCACCAGTGCGGTGCGGCTGCCCATCCCGTTCTCCTCGCTCCCGACGTCACGTAGGGGGTCGTCCGTCGTTCGTGTTCAGCTCCTCACGGTATGCCTCCGGTGGGGCGGGGGTGGGAGCGGGGGCCCTGAGCGGGTCTTTTTCGCCCCCGCATCGCACATTTCCCGCGCCCTGAAGGGGTGCGGCCGGCTCCTAAAGGGTCGCGGTCAGCTTCACCCCGGCAGTTCCGCGTCGCCCGTTACCGCCACCCCCGCGTGAACCCCGTACGGGAACGGCGTGAACAGGGTCGACGCCGTCTCCCAGGCTCGGCCGTCCGGGGAGAGCTGGGCGTGGATGTGGTGGGTGGAGGCGTCGCGGAGGAGGCGTAGGTAGGGCGTGGCGGCAAGGTTGTGGCCGGTGAGCGAACGCGTCAGGGGCGAGCGGAGCCCGTCCTGCCAGTCGTGACGGCTGTCCCTGGTCCGGTTGTGGAAGGCGAACGTTCCTTCCGCGTCCACGCCGAAGTACACATGCCGTGTGTCGGCCGTCAGGCGGTCGCGGAGCATCAGGCCGGTCAGTGGGCCCCGTCCAGAGCGGCGCTGATCGGCGTGGTCAGCCGGTCGAGTTGGTCGGCCTGGAGCTGGTGGATGTAGGGCTGGCCGTTCAGGACCGGGATGCTGACGGACAGGGCGCGGGCGGCCGGCGGAGACGATGGCAGGACTCGCTTGGCGCTGACCGTTGATGATGCGGGAGAGCATCGACGGGGAGACGTTGGCGCGGCGTCCGAGTTCCCTGAGGGAGTAGCCGCGCAGGGCGCTCACTTCTTCGATGCGCGCCCCGATTCCGCCGGTGTCCCGGCGAGTTGGGTGTGGCATGCTGAACTTGGTTCTGGCCTGGACACTCAGAACGGTACGCCGATCGGCCCCCGCAGGCAGTGGGGGCCGTCGTGCTGTTGACGGTCCCTCTCCCGGGCACGGGGTGCCTCGCACTCGCCGTCAGTCGCGCGTCACGCGGTGTGCTCCAGCGCCGCCCGGTCGAGGGCATGCGCCAACTCCGCCCCGGCCACCAGTCGTTTCGCCTCCTCCGTGACCGCGAGGCCGAGGCGGGCGACCTCGTTGCCCTGGGAGCCGGCGAGGTGCGGGGTGACGAAGGCGTTCGGGAGGTCGAGGAGCGGGGAGTCGGCGGGCAGCGGCTCGGGATCGGTGACGTCGAGGATCGCGGAGAGGCGGCCGGCTCGCAGTTCGTCGATCAGGGCGTCGTGGTCGACGAGCGCGCCGCGTGCGGTGTTGATGAGGACGGCCCCGTCGGGCATGAGGGAGAGCGCCCGGCGGTCGAGCAGCCGGTGGGTCTCGGGGGTGTCCGGGGCGTGCACGGTGACGATGTCGGAGGTGCGCAGGAGGTCGTCCAGCGGCAGCAGGGGTACGCCGAGGGCGGCGGCCCCGGCCTCGTCGACGTACGGGTCGGTGAGGCTGACCCGCAGGTCGAAGGGGCGGAGCAGTTCGATGACCCGGCGGCCGATGCGGGAGGCGCCGATGACACCGACGCGGCGGCCGTGGTTGCCGATGCCGGGGACGAACCCCCAGCCGGGGGAGACGCGTTCGGCCCGGAGGCGGTCGCGGCGACCGAGGATGTCCTTGCCGGCGAGCAGGATCATGGCGAGCGTGTACTCGGCGACGGGCAGGGCGTTCGCGGCGGCGGCCGTGGAGACGGCGATGCCCCGCTCCCAGACGGCGGGGGCCAGGAATCCCTTCACCGAGCCCGCCGAGTGCAGCACCGCGCGCAGCTTGGGCGCCGCGTCCAGTACCGCCTCGTCGATCCGGGGGCAGCCCCATCCGGTGACCAGCACCTCGACCTCGGCCAGCGCCTCCCGCACCCGGGGACCGGTGAAGTCCTCGGCGATCAGAGCGGGATCGATTTCCACGGTCTCGCGCAGGCGGGACAGTACATCCTGCGGGAAGATCCGGGGAACGTTCTCGGCCGTCATGGCGAACAGTGCGAGGGGACGCTCTGGCAAGGAAGGACCTTCCGAGAGGTGGGGTGACAGCAACCGCTCTCTACGGTAGGCAGGGGCTCGCGAGGCGGTCAATGGACGGACGGGGAGGATGGCCCGGACGGCTGGGGCCTGTCCGCCGGACGGATCCCCTGGCCCGCGGATCGTGGAGGACACCGAGCATGACGACGGAGACCCTGACCAACTGGGCCCGGAACATCACGTACACCGCCAAGGAGCTGCACCGGCCGCGCTCCGTGGACGCGCTGCGGACCCTGGTCGCGGGCAGCGAGAGGGTGCGCGTACTGGGCAGCGGGCACTCGTTCAACGAGATCGCGGAGCCCGGCCCCGAGGGTGTCCTGCTCTCCCTGACCGGGCTGCCGCCGACGATCGAGGTGGACACGGCGGCCCGTACGGTACGGGTCGGGGGCGGAGTCCGGTACGCGGAGCTGGCCCGCGCGGTGCACGCCCAAGGTCTCGCCCTGCACAACATGGCCTCCCTCCCGCACATCTCCGTGGCGGGCTCGGTGGCCACCGGAACCCATGGTTCGGGCGACGGCAACGGGCCGCTCGCGGCGGCCGTGCGCGAGGTGGAGCTGGTCACGGCGGACGGTACGACGGTGACGCTCGCCCGGGGCGACGACCGCTTCGGCGGTGCGGTCACCTCGCTCGGCGCCCTCGGCGTGGTCACCGCGCTCACCCTCGACCTGGAACCGGCCTTCGAGGTGAGCCAGCACGTTTTCGGCCAACTCCCCCTGGCGGGACTGGACTTCGCCGCTGTGTCGGCGTCGGCGTACAGCGTGAGTCTCTTCACCCGCTGGCGGAACTCCGGCTTCGACCAGGCCTGGGTCAAGCAGCGCACCGACCGGCCGGCGCCGGACTTCTCGTGGGCCGCGCCGGCGGATCGGGCGATGCATCCGGTGCCGGGGATGCCGGCGGTGAACTGCACCGAGCAGTTCGGGGTGCCCGGTCCCTGGCACGAGCGGCTGCCGCACTTCCGGGCGGAGTTCACGCCGAGCAGCGGGGACGAGCTGCAGTCGGAGTATCTGCTGCCGCGCCCGTTCGCCGTGGACGCCCTGCACGCGCTCGACGAGATCCGGCACGCCGTGGCGCCGGTGCTGCAGGTCTGCGAGGTCCGCACCATGGCCGCCGACGAGCAGTGGCTCAGCCCCGCCCACGGGCGGGACACGGTCGCGCTGCACTTCACGTGGATCGCGGACGCGGCGCCCGTGCTGCCGGTGGTGCGGCGGGTCGAGGAGGTGCTCGCGCCGTTCGAGGCGCGGCCGCACTGGGGCAAGGTGTTCACGGTTCCGGCGGTGGCACTCCGGGGCCTGTACCCACGACTGGGTGATTTCCGGGTGCTGGCCGACGCGCTGGATCCGGCGGGCAAGTTCCGCAACGCGTTCGTCAGGAGAGTCCTCGACGCCTGACGGTGACCGGAGTGCGAGGCTCCTACCTGGGCTCCTGGCGTCCCATCGGTCTTCGGCCACGGATCCTCGCTCATCGGGGGACTTTGTAAACCCCCTTTCCTAACCCCTTGTCGAAAGTCCCCGCGCGCCATAGCCTGGCGCCGCGCCGGGGCAGCAGGCCTCGTCATGGCCTGGAGGGATCGAGGGGATTCATGTCGTCGGTGAAGCGCACCTCACGCGACATTCGCACCGCGAACCGTTACGAGGTGCTGCGCCAGATCATCGCCAAGTCTCCCACCTCCCGGCAGGAGCTGGCGGCGGCCACCGGGCTGAGCCTGGCCACGGTCGCCACGCTCGTCGGTGAGCTGCTCGACCTCCGCATGATCACGGAGGTCGGGTTCGAGGACTCGGCGGGGGGCCGCCCCCGCGGACTCGTGGCCGTCAACGCGTCGGGGGGCGCGTTGATCGGCGTCGACATCGCGGAGACGTACGTCCATGTCGAGCTGTTCGACCTCGCGCTGAACGTCCTGGCCCGTGCCGAGGAGGACGTCCGCGCCGGTGAGAGCCTTCCGGAGCAGATGGTCGGCCATGTCGCCGCCGCCGTGGGCTCGGTGGTCGCGCAGGCCGGCATCGAGGGCGCCCGGGTGCTCGGCGTCGGCGTGAGCGTGCCGGGGCAGGTGGACCGCGCCACCGGCATCTCGGAGTACGCGCCCAACTGGGACTGGCACGACGTGCCGCTGCTCGACCTGCTCACCGAGCACATCGCCTACCCCCTGTACCTGGACAACCCGTTGCGTGCCGTCGCGGTGGCCGAGCTGTGGTTCGGGGCCGCGCGCGGACGCGGGGACGCCGTGGTGGTCAACCTCGGGACCGGGGTGGGCGCCGGGCTGGTCCTGGGCGGTGGGCTGCACCGGGGGGTGAGCAACAGCGCCGGGGAGTGGGGCCACACCACGATCGTCCTGGACGGCCGGCTGTGCCACTGCGGCAACCACGGCTGCGTGGAGACGTATGTGGGTGCCCCCGGGATCATGCTGAACCTCCGGGAGCTGAGCCCACGCAGCACGCTGCTGCACCCGGAGGACCAGACGGCCACCATCGCCGCGCTCGCCCAGGGGGCGGCCCGGCAGGACCCGGTGGCGGTCAAGGTGGTGCGGGACACCGCGCGCTACCTCGGCGCGGGCATCGCCGACCTGGTCAACCTGTTCAATCCCGAAGTGGTCGTGCTCAGCAGCTGGGTCGCGGCCGCCCTCGGTGAGCCCCTGGTCGCGGAGGTGCGCGAGGCCGTCGCCCGGCACGCGCTGCCGCGGCCGATGGCCGCCACCGAGATCGTCCTCTCCCTGATCCCCACCGATCCGGCGTGCCTGGGCGCGGCGACGTTCGCGCTCGAAGGGGCGCTCCAGTCGGTCGGACAGAGGTCCGTGAAACGCACCGTTCCGGCAAGGAGCCGTAGCGCACCGCCCTCATGACGACGGAAGGGATGCACGTCTCAGGCCGATCAGGCCTGGTCACCGCAGTGGTCCCCCATGAGCCGAGGGCCGCCGGACCCTGACCCGGCGGCCCTCACCCCCTTCACCAAACCCTTTGCGCCGCACGGACGTTCGGAACACCGAACCGAATACAACGCTTCGAACAGACTTCGTCCAACCCCTTGCCGAAGGCTTAGCCGAAGGTTTAACGTCCCGCACCGCAAGCCCCTTTGAGCCAACTGGCACTGAGCCGCCGAGCCAGAGGCGCAGAGCCGCAGCCGTACTCGAGACAAGGACGTCAGCATGTCGGCAATGAGCAACAGCAACTGGGACCGCCGCTCCGTACTGCGAGCCGCGATGGGCCTGGCCGCCGCCGGCGGACTGGCCGCGTGCGGCAGCAACACCGGCCGTAGCAGCGGCGGGGGCGCCGGTCTCACGCAGTACTTCCACGCGTACGGCGAGGCCGGGACCGAGCAGGCGATCAAGAAGTACGCGGCCGCCTACAAGGAGACCAAGGTGACCACGCAGTGGATCACCGGCTCCAACTTCGAGAGCAAGCTCTTCGCCTCGCTGCTCACGGACAAGGCCCCCGACTGCTTCGAGTTCCACCCGCAGCTGCAGATGATCGAGAGCGGCCAGGTCGCGGACCTGACCGACCTGATCGACCCGGTCAAGGACGACTTCAACCCGGCCGACATCGCCTCGCACACGGTCGACGGCAAGATATACGGCATCCGGATGATCGACGACCCGCAGTTCTTCTTCTACCGCAAGTCGATGTTCGAGAAGGCCGGCGTCGAGGTTCCGCAGACGCTGGAGGAGCTGCTCGAGGCCGCCGCCAAGCTGACCACGGACAAGGTCAAGGGCGCCTACCTCGGCAACACCCTGCACTCGATGGTCAACCCGCTGATCTGGTCGGCGGGCGCCCAGCACCTCGACGACAAGAACCAGATCGCGTACCACACGGACGCGGTCGTCGACGGCTTCAAGCAGCTGCGCAAGCTGTTCACCAGCGGTGACCTGCTGCTCGACGCCCCCACCGACTTCTGGGACCCGTCCGCGCTCAACCAGGGCCTGACCGCCATGCAGTGGTGCGGCATGTGGGCGATGCCGCAGATGCAGGAGGCACTCGGCGACGACCTCGGCATCTTCCCGTTCCCGAAGGTCGGCGACGCCGGCAAGCTCTCGGTCTACAACGGCGGCTGGTCGATGTTCGTCAACGCCAAGAGCAAGAACCTCGAAGCCACCAAGGAATACGTGAAGTGGCTGTGGATCGACCAGAAGGAGTACCAGGAGGACTGGGCGCTCTCCTACGGCTTCCACATCCCGCCGCGCACGTCGATCGCGGAGTCGGCCGACAAGCTGAAGTCGGGTCTGCCCGCTGAGGGCGTCAAGCTCTTCAACGAGTACGGCAACTTCGACAACATCGGCTGGACGCAGGCCAGCATCACCGCTCTGGAGGACGTCCTCGCCAACTCCGTCCGCAAGGACGGCGACCCGGAAGCGGAGCTCACCAAGGCCGACGCGAAGGTCAACCGCGAGCTCAAGAAGCTCTTCGGATAGGTCGGCGGACAGGTACTCACGACATGTCGACCATCACCAAGGACGGCGTCTCCAGCCCCGCCCCGGCGAAGGCCTCCCCGGCCAAGCCGCGGCGGGGGCTGTGGGGCTCCCCCACGTTCAACTTCTGGCTCTTCACCGGGCCGTTCCTCATCGGCCTGGCGATCTTCGTCTATCTGCCGATCCTGTGGAGCCTGTATCTGTCGTTCTTCGAGGCCCGCTTCACGGTCACGCCGAGCGAGTTCGTCGGCCTCGACAACTACGTGACGATGCTGACCGACGAGGAGTTCATCCGGTCCCTCGTCACCTTCTCGCTCTTCGCCCTCTTCATCGTGCCGCTGACCTGGGGAACCTCGCTGGGGCTCGCGCTGATGGTGAACCGGCTGCGGTTCATGCGGGCGTTCTTCCGGTCGGTGTTCTTCCTGCCGACGGCGGTCAGCTATGTCGCCGCCTCGCTGGTCTGGAAGATGTCCATCTTCAACGGTGTCCGCTTCGGTCTCGCGAACACCTTCCTGGGCCTCTTCGGCGTCGACAACACCGCCTGGCTGGCCAGCCCCGACCCGCCGTGGTACTGGCTGGTCATCCTGACCGTACGCCTCTGGCTCCAGGCCGGCTTCTACATGATCCTCTTCATCGCGGCCCTGCAGAACATCCCGCAGGAGCTGTACGAGGCCGCCTCCATCGACGGCGCGAAGCCGGGCTGGCAGACGTTCTGGCACATCACCCTGCCGCAGCTGCGGGCGACCTCCACCGCCGTGATCCTGCTGCTGCTCGTGGCCGCGTACCAGGCCTTCGACGAGTTCTTCAACCTGTTGAACAAGACCACGTGGGGCAGACCGCCGCTGGTCGAGCTGTACTACAAGGCCCTCGGTGAGAGCCAGGACTACGGCGCGGGCAGCGCGGGTGCGCTGATCCTCACCGTACTGATCTGCCTCGTGACCCTGCTCCAGGGCAAGTTCCTGGGATTCGGAAGGGGTGAGGAGTCCAAGTGACCACCACCACGACACCTCCGGCGGACCGGGTGGACGCGTCGGCCAAGCCGCGTCGCGTCCGGACCGGCAGCGTGATCGGCTCGACCGGTCTCTATCTCGCCACCGGCTTCGCCGCGCTCCTCTTCCTCATCCCCTTCTATCTGATCGTCCGCAACGCGCTGATGACGGACCCGGAGATCACGGGCGAGGAATGGAAGTGGTTCCCCACCGACATCCAGTGGGGCAACATCAGCGAGCCGTTCGACGACCCGTCGGTCGACTTCGCGCGCTCGCTGTGGAACTCGGCGGTCATCGGTGTCCTGCACACCGTCGGCACACTGCTGGTCTGCTCGATGGCCGGCTACGGCCTGACCCGCATCCCGTACAAGCACGCCAACAAGGTCTTCTACGCGGTCCTGGGCACCCTGATGGTCCCCACCGCGGTCACCTTCGTGCCCAGCTTCGTGCTGGTCTCCTCGCTCGGCTGGATCGACACGTATCGCGGTCTCATCATTCCGGGCCTCTTCAGTGGTTTCACATGCTTCCTGTTCCGGCAGTACTTCCTGGGGTTCCCCAAGGAGCTGGAGGAGGCGGCGCGCGTGGACGGGCTCGGTTACATGGGCGCGTACTGGCGGGTCGTCGTGCCCAACTCGCTGAACTTCTTCGCCGCGATGGCGACGATCACGTTCATCAGCGGGTGGAACTCCTTCCTGTGGCCCCTGGTCATCGGTCAGGACCCGAGCGCGTGGACCGTCCAGGTCGCGCTCTCGAACTACATGACCGGCCAGACCGTCAACTTCCACCTGATCTTCATGGCCACGGCCATTTCGATCCTGCCCCTGGTGTTCGTGTTCCTCTTCCTCCAGCGCTGGCTGGTGCAGGGCATCGCGCAGACCGGCATCAAGGGCTAGGAAATCAGCAAGGAGACCGATGTCTTTCCGCACCACCGCCACCTCCGTCGACTACGTCGAGGACGTGTCACCGGGCAGCGGGGCCCTCCCGCCCCGCGCCTGGTACGCGTCCTCCGACGCCAAGTCCCTCTCTCTGAACGGCAGCTGGAGTTTCCGGCTGTCCCCCACCGCCGATGCCGAGGACGACTCGTTCGCGGCGGAGGGGTACGACGCCGGGGGCTGGGCCGAGGTGGCCGTGCCGGGCCACTGGGTGCTGCAGGGCGACGGGGCCTTCGGGGCGCCGATCTACACCAACCATCTGTACCCCTTCCCGGTGGACCCGCCGAGGGTGCCGACGGAGAACCCGACCGGCGACCATCTGCGGTACTTCGACCTGCCGGAGGGGTGGCCCGCTCTCTCCGAGGGCGGGGCGGTGCTCCGCTTCGACGGCGTGGAGTCCTGCGCCCGGGTGTGGCTGAACGGCACGGACATCGGTGAGTTCAAGGGCTCCCGGCTGCCCCACGAGTTCACGGTCGGGCACCTGCTGAAGCCGGCCGGCAATGTGCTCGCCGTCCGGGTGCACCAGTGGTCGGCGGGCTCCTACCTGGAGGACCAGGACCAGTGGTGGCTGCCCGGCATCTTCCGGGACGTCACCCTGCTGCACCGCCCGGCGGGCAGCGCCCTCGACTTCTTCGTGCACGCCTCGTACGACCACGTCGGCGGCATCGGGACCCTGCGCGTCGACTCCGACGTCGACGGCCGGGTCCTCGTGCCCGCCCTGGACATCGATGTCGAGACGGGCGAGTCGGTGACCGTGCCGGTCGAGCCGTGGACGGCCGAGACGCCCAGGCTGTACGCCGGTGAGCTGGTGACCGAGGGCGAGCGGGTCCCGCTGCGGATCGGTTTCCGTACGGTCGTGCTGGAGGACGGCCTGCTCAAGGTCAACGGCAGGGCGATCCTCTTCAAGGGCGTCAACCGCCACGAGTGGCACCCGGAGAAGGGACGCGCCCTCGACCTGGAGACCATGCGCGAGGACGTGCTGCTGATGAAGCGGCACAACCTCAACGCCGTGCGCACCTCGCACTACCCGCCGCACCCGGCCTTTCTCGACCTGTGCGACGAGTACGGCCTCTGGGTGATCGACGAGTGCGACCTGGAGACCCACGGCTTCACCGAGCAGGCGTGGCGGGACAACCCCGTCGACGACGACCGCTGGACCCCGGCCCTCCTGGACCGCGCGGCCCGCATGGTCGAGCGCGACAAGAACCACCCCTCGGTGGTCATCTGGTCCCTCGGCAACGAGGCCGGCACCGGCCGCGGCCTCACCGCCATGGCCGAGTGGATCCACGGCCGCGACGGCTCGCGCCTCGTGCACTACGAGGGCGACTGGGACTGCCGCGACACCGACATCTACTCCCGTATGTACGCCGACCACGCCGAGGTCGAGCGCATCGGCCAGGGCCTGGACGGCGGCACCCACAAGCGCCGTGGGCTCCCCTTCATCCAGTGCGAGTACGGCCACGCCATGGGCAACGGTCCCGGCGGCCTCGCCGACTACCAGCGGATCTTCGAGGCGCACGAACGCCTCCAGGGCGGCTTCATCTGGGAGTGGATCGACCACGGCGTCAAGCACCCGGAGCTGGGCTTCGCCTATGGCGGCGACTTCGGCGAGGAGCTGCACGACGGCAACTTCGTCTGCGACGGGCTGGTCTTCCCGGACCGCACACCCTCCCCCGGTCTGGTCGAGTTCAAGAAGGTCATCGAGCCCGTCCGCATCGAGGGCGACGGCTCGGACGGGACCGTACGGGTGCGGAACGCGTACGACTTCGCCGACCTCTCCGCGCTGGCCTTCGAGTGGTCGTACCAGGTCGACGGCAAGACCGTCGAGGCGGGCGCCCTGTCGGTGCCTTCCCTGAAGCCGGGCGAGTCGGCCGAGGTGAAGCTGCCGCAGCCCCCGTCCGGCGGACCGGCCGGCGAGGGGCTGTGGACGGTGCGGGCTCTGTTGGCCGAGGACACGGCCTGGGGCAAGAAGGACCACCAGGTGGCTTGGGCCCAACTCCCGGTCGTGGAGCGTCCGTTGCCGACCGTGGTGCCGGGTGACGGTCCCACGGCGAGCGAGCGGCTGATCTACCTGGGCCCGGCCTCCTTCGATGCCCGCACCGGCGCCCTGAAGACCATCGGCGGCCTCGATGTGACCGGCCTGCGCCTGGATGTGTGGCGGGCGCCGACGGACAACGACAACGGGGCGCCCTGGCAGCCGGACCTGCGGTACGGCCTGCTGTGGCGCAAGTTCGGCTTCCACCGGATGCAGCACCGGCTGGACGACGTCGAGCTGGGTTCGGACGCGCTCACCGTACGGACCCGGGTGGCGCCGGCCGCCTGGGAGATCGGCCTGCGCACGACGTACCGGTGGACCTCCGACGGGAAGCGGCTGAAGCTGACCGTGTCGGTGGACCCGGAGGGCGACTGGACCGTTCCACTGCCGAGGCTCGGCATCCGCTTCGGCCTGGCGTCCGCGGACGCGGTGAAGTGGTACGGCGGCGGCCCCGGCGAGGGCTACCCCGACACCAAGTCCGCGTCCATGCTGGGCCGTTGGCACTCCACGGTCGACGAACTCCAGACGCCGTACGTCCGCCCGCAGGAGAACGGCGCCCGCCCCGACGTCCGTTGGGCGGAGCTGGGTGGCCTGCGGATCGACGCCGACCCGGAGTTCTGGTTCACCGCCCGGCGCTGGACGAGCGAACAGCTCGACGCCGCCGAGCATCTGACCGATCTTCAGGCCGATGACACGGTGTGGGTCAACCTCGACCACGGGCAGATGGGCATCGGCTCCCAGTCGTGCGGGCCGGGGGCGCTGCCGCAGTACCACCTGCCGGCCGGGCCGACGGAGTTCTCGTTCGTCTTCTCCGAGATCGGCTGAACCGGCGGGCGCGCGAAGGCTGCCGCACGGCGGCCTTCGCGCGCCCGCCGACGACGGACCGTACCGGCGTCCCGGTCACCGGAGGCGGTCGGCGGGTCTCAGCCGCCGCCGTGGTCGCGGGCGTAGGCGCCGAGTACGTACCGCCAGTCCCCGCCCGAGTGCAGGAAGCGCTCGTCGAGGACGGTGGCGAGGTCGTCGAGTGCGGCGGTGAGGACGCTGGAGGAGATCAGGGCGCCCGGATGCTGTGCCCGTCGTGTCCGTTCGGTGAGTTCGGCGGCGTAACCGATGCTCGGCGCCAGCGCGGTGTCGCCGAGTCCGTCGTGGAAGTAGTAGGACTCCGGGTACTGGGCGAAGTCCACGCTCACGCGGGCGATCTCGGCGGCCAGGCCGTCCAGCACGGCCGCTCCCGCGGCGGAGTCCAGTTGTTCGGTGGTCAGTCCGGCGCCGCGCAGATGGCAGATGCGCAGCGCCAGCGTCCGGCGCCGGGCCAGTGCGGGAAAGATGCCGAGGACCCACGTGACGGTGGCGGTCAGCAGCGTGAATCCGACCAGTGCCTCAAGAGGCGCCACGACTCGCAGCCAGCCCTCCGCCGGTGCGATGTCACCGAGTCCGAGGGTGCCCAGGATCACCAGGGAGATGTAGAGGGCGTCCACCGGTCGGGAGTGCTCTGTCGGCTCCAGGTCGCTCGAGAAGACGAACCCCTCCGGCATGTGCGGCCAGTAGACCACCGCCCAGCCCACGGCCACGCCGCAGGTCCACATCGCCACCACGCAGGCCATGCCGAGCGGTCCGGCGACTCCCGCGGCCCTCGCGCGGGGGCTGGTGCGGGAGGACAGGCGCCACAGCGCCGTCATGACGATCCGGCTCAGCCCTCCATGGCGGGTCGGGTGCCACAGCGTGTGGAACACGTCCCGCAGGATGATCATCACCACCGCCGCGCCGACCAGTGAGATCAGCCCGTCCATGCGTCGTCCTCCTCAGCCACACCGGTACCGGACCCAGCATGGTCCCGACCGGGCACCGGGCCGAGTACATCCGACGGTGCCCGGCGCGGCGCGAGGTGACCGGAGGTGCTCAGTGGTCAGCGCAGCACGGCGTGGGATCGGGCACCTCGAAGGGGACGAGGGTGCCGCCCACGGCCGGCATGGCGGTCAGGACGAGATCGCCGTCCTGCCATTGCGGGCGTACGTGATCCCTTGTCAGCAGTTCTGTCTCCGGCGCCGGTCGGGTGGATGTCCCGAGGACCGTCACGCGGTCGATCGCCGAGCGCGCCAGCACGTCCGCGACCGTCAGCGTGCCGGTGAGGGAGGTGACCCCCGGGTAGACCACCGCCCGGCCCGCCGCGTCGGGCGCGCCGGGCGACAGGTCGTGGCCCCGGTCGGTGAGCCGCTCCCGGGCGGTGCGCAGGAGCGGCTCGGACGGCAGCGCGAGGGACAGGACGACGCGTGGCCGGTCTCCGCGGACCAGGTGTGTGCAGCCGAACACGCCCTCGGGGAGGGCGAGTTCGGCGGCCAGCGTGTGGAGCAGGTGGTCGGCCGCGCGCAGGTCCCTGACCCCGGCGTCCACGGTGAGGGCGTACGGCGTCATGCGGGCAGGACCCACACCGGGTTGGAGTAGAACCACAGGTCGCGCCACGGGTCGGCGTCGCCGACGACGTCGATGGCGGGGCCCGCCGGGTCGACCGCCGCGCCCATCGGGCCGACGGCGGAGCGGTTGCCGTCGCTGCCGCGCAGGCGGACGTAGAGCGGGCGGTCCACCTTGCCGAGTTCGTAGGTGAGCCGGACCGTGCCGGTGGACTTGTTCACCTCGTAGGACTTCACGACCTTCGCGGTCGGGGCGGTGAAGGTGTCCTTGTCGGCGGGCGTGCCCGTCACATCGCCCTGGATGACGTCGACGCGGGCCAGCTTCGGTACGAATCCCGCCCAGTTGGGTCCGTCGGCCAGTGCCACGTCGACGGTCAGGGTGACCTTGGTGCCCTTCTTGACGTGCAGGGCGCCGCCGAGGGTGGCCCAGCGGCTGCCGCCGGAGAGGCGGACGTCGAGGCCGCTGACGATCTGGCCGTGGTCGACCCAGACGCGGCCGGCGCGGATGCCGTCCATGACGGCGGCGTAGGAGAAGCCGTCGGCGCCGACGTGGGTGCGGCTGTACTGGCCGGGCCAGTAGTCGCCCTGGGTGATGTCGATCTTCCCGCCGTAGACGGGGTCGGTGTGCCTGCCGTTGGCCGCGTAGTCGCTGTCCGGGCCGCCGCGCACGGCGGTGTCGCCGTAGACCTGGTGGGAGTCGGAGTTGGCGGTGATCCACCAGGGCTTGCCCTCGGCGAGGAGGCTGTCCCACAGGCCGCCGACGGTGGCGGTCATCCAGTCGAAGCCGCCCCAGGTGCGGTAGCTCTCCAGGGGATAACCGGCGAAGGAGTTGGCGCTGGGGTTGTTGTCGTAGATGCCGCGGGCGCGGGCCATGCCGAGGGGTGCGGGGAGACCGGCGGCCTGGTGGCCGGGGGCGCCCTCGAAGCCGACGGCTATCCGGTGGCTCGCGCCGGTCGCGTCGCGCCAGCCGCGGATCTCGTGCGGGGAGTCGACACCGCGGCGCGCCGGGTGGTTGGCGAGCATCAGGGCGTCCTTGACCTTGCGGCGCCGGACCTGCTCGGCGAGGAAGTTGAGGCCGGCGACGGCGAGCGCCTCGTTGGCGGGCGTCGAGTCGGAGGCGCCCTTCACGCTGCCGTCGTAGTCGGTCTCGAACTGCTTGAGGACGGCGACCTCGTTCTTGCCGGGGTGCACGAAGACCGTGCCGTGCTCGGCGGCCGGGATGTTCCACTCCAGGCCCTGGAAGACGAGGGTGTCCTGGTACGCGGTCCGGGCCTCCTTGATGTCCGGGTTGACCTTCTCGACGCCGATCTTGGCGTGGGTCGCGTTGCCGTGGTCGGTGATGACCATCCAGTCCATGCCGTGCTTGGCGCCCTGGCGGACCTGGTCGACGACGCGGTACTTGCCGTCGTTGCTGTACTGGGTGTGGATGTGGTGGTCGCCGGCCAGCCAGAGGAAGCCGCCGCGCTTACGGCTGTTCGGGGCGGCGTAGGAGGGGGCGGTGGCCGCCGCCTGGCCGAGGACGCTCGCGGCGGTCAGGCCCGCGCCGAGGAGGCCGGCGCGGCGCAGCAGGGTGCGGCGGGACTGCTGTTCGGGGGTCAGCGCCTCGTCGGGCACGGAGGTGTCGAAGGCCGCGGGGAGAGCGGCCCCCGCCTCGTGCCCGTGCTCGTGGTCGTGTCCGTGGTGGTGATGACCGTGTGCGTGCCCGTGTCCCATGAAACGCCTCCTGGATGCCGCTGCCTTCTGCGGCTGCCTTCCGCGACGCGACCGCGCCGCCTGTGGAGGATCGAGGCGAAACATGAACCTTGAACGAGCGGGGAGTGGCCGCCGGGTGCCCTGGATACGGCGGATCAACACCTCCCTCACTGTTTCCCCAACTGACCTTGCACGTCACACTGGTTGACACCGAACCTGAGCACCGCTCACCTTCCCCGCCCCCTCGGAGACACCCCCCATGAGAAGACTGATCGGCACCCTCGCGGCCGCCGCCCTCGCCCTCACCGGTCTCGCCACCACCGGCTCGACGCCCGCGGCGGCGGCCACCTCCGGCACCTTCAATGTGCTCACGTACAACGTCGCCGGCCTCCCGGAAGGGCTCAGCTCCGGCAAACCGGCGACCAACACCCCGCTGATCTCCCCGCGCCTCGGGGCGTACGACATCGTCAACGTCCAGGAGGACTTCAACTACCACGCTGCGCTCTACGCGGGCGACGACCACCCGCACCGCACGGCGACCAGCGGGGGCGTGCCCTTCGGCGACGGTCTCAACACCCTCTCGGACTACGCGTTCGAGGACTTCCAGCGGGTGAAGTGGAATGACTGCACCGGCACGAACTGCCTTACTCCCAAGGGCTTTTCACTGGCCCGGGTGAGGCTCGACGAGGGTGTGTTCGTCGACCTCTACAACGTGCACACGAACGCCGACTCCGACGACGCCGCCCTCGCCGCCCGCCGCGCCAACGTCACACAGCTCTCCGAGTTCATCAAGGCCAACTCCGCGGGCAACGCGGTGATCGTCATGGGTGACACCAACACCCGCTACACGCGCTCGGGCGACAACATCCGCACCCTCGTGTCGGAGAACGGCCTGACGGATCCGTGGGTCCAGCTGGTGAAGGGCGGCACGCCGCCGGCGCAGGGCAGTGACGCGATCGTCTGCCCGACGACCGCGCCGACGAACGACTGCGAGGTCGTCGACAAGGTCCTCTACCGTGACAGCAACCTGGTGAACCTCTCCGCCACCCGCTACAACAACGAGTGGGCCAAGTTCCTCGACTCGGCGGGCGCCAACCTCTCCGACCACTTCCCGCACGCCGTCGACTTCTCCTGGACGCTGAACTCCAAGCTCCGGGCGAGCGACTTCTTCGGCGGCCCGCACGGCACGGCGTTCAACGACGCGGACGACCTCCCGTCGACGGTGTCCCCCCGCACCCTGACCCTGCGCGGCTCCTCGCGCCTGGACGCGGTCTCGCTCACGCATGACGGCGGTACGACGCTGACGCACGGCGGCACGGGCGGTACGGCGACCTCCCTCACCCTGGCCTCGGGCGAGCACCTCACCTCCGTGAAGCTGACGCAGGGCCAGAAGGACGGCCACACCCGCGTCTTCTCCGCCGCCTTCACCACGGACAAGGGCCGCACCCTCACCTCCGGCACGGCCACCTCCGCCACCAGGACCTTCACGGCCCCCTCCGGCTGGCAGATCGCCGGCTTCACCGGCCGCGCGGGCACCGAGATCGACAAGCTGGGCGTGCTGTACGCGCCGATCGGCTGAGCGCGGGTCCGACCGAGACTCACTGATCCAGCTCGGCCCCACCGCGGTCTCCGGGGGTGGGGCCGACCGGGCCGCGCGCTCAACCGGCGGCAGCGCCGAACCACTTGGGCAACCGGCCGAGCAGTCCCCGCTGATCCTCACCGACCCAGGCCACGTGGCCGTCCGGCCGCAGCAGTACCGCGGGCACGTCCAGTTCCTCGCTGGTGTCGACGACGTGGTCGACCCGGTCGGCCCAGCCCTCCACCGAGAGCCGGCCGGTCCGGTCGAGCAGCAGGCCGCGGCCGCCGTGCATCAGCTCGTAGAGACGCCCCTGCTTCAGCTTCACGTCCCGCAGCCGCCGGCCGAGCAGTTCATGGCCCTCGCCGAAGTCGTAGCGGACCTCGACCGCGGTGATCATCCCGGTCACGTACCGGTTCACCTCTTCGAAGTCCATCAGCTTCGAGAACAGTCCCCGCAGCGCGGTCGCACCCGGATCGGTCCCCATCAGCGCGATCTGCGCGCGGGTGTTGTCCAGCACGCGGGCGCCCACCGGGTGCCGTTCGGCGTGGTAGCTGTCCAACAGCCCTTCGGGCGCCCAGCCGTTGACTTCCGCGGCCAGCTTCCAGCCGAGGTTGAACGCGTCCTGCACGCCGAGGTTGAGCCCCTGCCCGCCGGTCGGCGGGTGGATGTGCGCCGCGTCGCCGGCCAGCAGCACCCGGCCGACCCGGTAGCGCTCGGCCTGCCGGGTGGCGTCGCCGAACCGGGAGAGCCAGCGCGGCGAGTGCACGCCGAAGTCGGTGCCCGCGAACGCCCGCAACCGCTGCTTGAACTCGTCGAGGGTCGGCGCGGTCGCACGGTCCTCGGCCACGCCGTCGGCGGGCACGATGACGCGGTACGTGCCGTCCCCGTGGGGGACGGCGCCGAACCGCAGTTGGGTCTTGCCGACTTCCTCGACGACGGCGGCGATCGTCGCCGGATCCTCGGTCACCTCCATTTCGCCCAGCAGCGTCTCGACCGTGGCGGGCTCGCCGGGGAAACCGACGCCGAGGAGTTTGCGCACCGCACTGCGGCCGCCGTCGCACCCGACGAGGTAGCGCGAGCGCAACCGCGTACCGTCCGCCAACGCGACGCTCACCCCGGCCCCCTCGTCGGCCTGGCTCACCCCGACGACTTCGCAACCGCGCCGGATCTCCACACCGAGCTCGACGGCACGCTCGTCGAGCAGCCGCTCGGTGACCGGTTGCGGGACGGCGAGACCGTACGCGTGAGCCGTGTCCAGACTCTCCGGCCACGGTTTCATGATGCCGCCGAAGAGACCGCCGACCTGGAACTTCTCACTGACCGCGGAGAACCGGTCCAGCAGACCGCGCTGGTCCATCAGCTCGACACTGCGCGCGTGCAGGCCCTGCCCACGGGATTCCCCGCTCGGCGCCGTCAGCTTCTCCAGCACGACCACGTGCACGCCGTGCAGCCGCAGCTCTCCGGCCAGCATCAAGCCGGTCGGTCCGCCGCCGACCACGATCACGTCGATCATCACAACCCCCATGTGCGCGAGTTCTCGCTTCGGCCGGCGATTCTGCGGCACGAGCGGGGTCTTGCCGCAAGCCCCCCGGTGCGCTATACGTTGAGAGTGGCAAGGAGCGGTTGCTCTCCTTGCCCTTTCTTGTGTCCCTGTGGCAGGGCCACCTGGGCCGTAACCTAGGGCCCCTAGGATCACCTGCCGCCCAGAGGAACCCCATGCCCCGAGTCGGCCTGACCCCCGACCGCATCACCGCAGCCGCCGCCGATCTCGCCGACGAGGTCGGCTTCGAGAACGTCTCGCTCTCCGCGCTGGCCCGCCACTTCGGGGTCAAGGACGCGAGTCTGTACTCGCACGTCAAGAACCTCCAGGACCTGCGCACGCGTATGGCACTGCTCGCCGGCGGCGAGATGATCGACGAGATCGCGGCGGCCGTGGCCGGGCGGGCCGGCAGGGACGCGCTCGTCGCGTTCGCGGGGGCCTACCGGGAGTACGCCCTCCAGCACCCCGGCCGGTACGCGGCCACGCAGATCCCCGTGGACCAGGTCCTCGTCACCGACTCCCCCGCCCTGCGCCGCACCGCCGAGATCACCTACGGCATGCTCCGCGCGTACGGCCTCGACGAACCCGATCTCACCGACGCCGTACGGCTGTTGCGAAGCACCTTCCACGGTTACTGCGCCCTGGAGGCCGGGGGCGGCTTCGGTGCGCCGCGGGACGTGCGGAGGTCGTGGGACAAGTCCGTCGAGGCGCTGCATCTGGCGCTCACCCACTGGCCCCGGGAAGGCCACGGACACGGGGAACCCGGGGAACCCGAGGGGCCCGAGGAACGTGAGCGATGACCGAACCCCACGGCGACGTGCGCGGCGGCGGTACGAACGAGGGGGACTGCTCTTGACGTCTCAAACATGTCTCGCCTCGACGGCAACCTTCCGCCCCCGGGTGGCGACCACAGGGCATGACATCCGCAACACCCACACCCCCCGCCCCGTCCGGACACCGTCGTCGCCACCTCGCGCGCAAGCCCGTCATCGGCTCGCTCGTGGCGGCGTCCGTACTGGCCGGCGCCTGGTACGCGACAGCCGGGGCGGCGCCCACGACCACGGCGGTGGCCGGTGCCCTCACCGTCACCGACACGACCGTGAGCCTGTCGGCGAAGTTCCCCTACCTCTCGGCCGGCTACAACAACAGCCGGGAGTGGACGCGGACGGCGACGGCCGTGGCGCCGAACGGCACACTGCGGGTCGCCTGGCCCGCCTCGGACGGTATCCATGTCACCCCGCTGACCTCGGCGGGTAAGCGCTCGGGCGCCGACACGGTCGTCAAGGGGACCAAGGAGGTCGGTGGTCTCGTCGCGCACAATGACGGGTTCGCGCTGCTGACCCGGGTCGCCGACACCAACAAGTGGAAGGAGACGGCCGCGGCGCTGATCCGCTACCAGAACGGCAAGCAGACCTGGCGGACCAAGCTCACCGGCACCTCCTCCCACGACACGGCCCCGCTGCTCGACGGCCAGCTCGCCTGGAACGGCAAGAAGTACGGCGCCTACTTCGTCGTGCACGGCGCGGGCGGCTTCGCCGACGGCCACTTCGGCGACAAGCTCGCGTACGTGGGCCCCAAGGGCAAGAAGCTCAGCGGCGGCTGGGGCTGGGGCTGCTCCCACAACGAGGGCATAGCCCTGCGCGCCGAGACGTCCGGCGCCTTCACCTCCCTCTGCTTCGACGACTGGCGCTCGGGGCTCTTCGTCTCGACCGGGATCGGTGCCCCGGACAACGCGCCCGTGGTGCAGCGCGAGCAGTGCTGGGCGGGCTACTGCGGCGGCACCTTCGCGGGCCGCACCGGCGACCTGGTGAAGTCGTCCACCGGCCGCTACGCCACCGCCTTCGCCTCGCGCGGCGCCGCCTCCGCCAAGAAGAACCCGGACGACTCCAGCGGCCGGGGCTGGACGGTCAAGCCGAAGACCAGCACCCATCAGGTGGCCGTCGCCTTCCTCAAGAACCGCGACACCCCGTCGGGCAAGCCGGTCTACCTCACCAGCGCCAAGGGCACCGAACATGTCAACGTCCGTGTCGCGCCCTACGGCAAGAGCCGGCTCCTCGTCTCCTGGGAGTCCCTGAAGAACGCCAAGTGCGCGAGCGGCACGTGCACCGGCACCTTCACGGGCACCCACTTCCGCCTCGTCGACTGGAACGGCAAGCTCCACGGCGCCGACAAGGTCGTCAAGGCCCGGATCAGCGGTGACATCGCGGTCCTCAAGGACGCCACGCTGACCTGGGCGTACGCCCCGGTCACGCCCTCCTACTCGACCGCCCTCACGGGAGCGTCACCGACCACGACGACCTTGAGGATCGCCCGGCTGAAGCCCTGACGTCAGTCGATGCCCCGTGGCACGGCCTTCGTCCACCGCACGCGGGTTCCTGGGTGATCGATGCGGTGCGCACCGGGCTGGAAGATCCCGTGGGTGGGGGTGTCGTCGGACTGGTCGGGGTCGGGGCGGGTGTAGCGGTCGACCTGGTGGTGGTAGTCGGCGCAGCCGCGGACGAACGCGCGGTAGCCGTCCGCGCAGGTGCGGGCGTCGGCTCGGGTCCGGTCGGTGGCTCCGGCCGCTCGCAGGTGGGCGGCGAGCTCGGTTTCGGCGGTGGTCATGCGGTGGACGCATGCGCTCAGCAGGGCGTTGACCTGGTCCACGGCTTCCTGGGAGGTGCTGTGCTCCTGTTGCTGGAGGAGCAGGACGGCGTTGTGGAAGCCGCCTGCGGCGCGGTCCCTGTCCAGGGACCACAGGTCGTTGTGGAGCCCGACGTATTCCGCGGCCGCGGTGCGCAGGTCGCGGAAACTGGACAGATGCCGCACGGTGTCGGGGAGGTCGATGCCGGCTGCGATCTCGGTGAGGTCGAGCCAGGTGTAGGCGGCGACGCTGACCGCGCGCCGGTGCCGGTAGGCGGCCAGGGTCGGTGTCCGCCCGGTGAGCCGGTCCAGGAGCCCCTCGTAGTACGACCACAGGTAGGCCCGGATGTCGTCGCGGAGCATGCGGCACCAGCCGGGCGATCTGCCGCTCGTGAGGTGTTCCAGGGTGTCGGCGAAGGCGCGGGCCGATGCCCCGCTGCCCGGGCGGGCCCCGTCGAGTATCGGCAGGAGCGTGCCGAGCGCGGCCGCGCACCGCTGGGGGTCCTCGCCGTCGGGGCCGTCGTCGAAATCGTCATCGATGATGAAGGTCCAGGTGGCCCACTGGGTGAGGAGTTCCAGGGTGCGGGGGGCGGCGTCCGGATAGGTGAGGGCCGTGATCAGGGGCACCTGGGTGCGCCGCAGGCTGCGCTGCGATGCGGCGGACCGGCACAGGCCGTACTCGGTGAGCCAGGCGTCCATGGTGGTCCGTGCCCGCTCCAGGGCGGGGTTGGGGTCCTTCGGGGGGAAGGGCAGGTAGAGCTCCGGGATGCGGAGGTCCTCCATACCGGACGGGGTCGGCCCGCCGGGCGTGCCCCGCAGGTCGGTCCACGCGCTCCGGTCGTCGTCCTCAGTCATGGACCGTCCTCAGGTCGTCGCTCAGGGACCGGCGCCGGTCCGGTGCGCGCCAGGCGGCGAGCGCCGCCAGGGCGTGGATGTCGGCCAGGGCGGGGAATTCGTACGGGATGGGGCGGGGCCCGACCTGGTCGGGCGGCCCGGGGTAGCTGCCGTCGGGGAGTTGGGCGGCGACCAGCCAGGCGATGCCGTGGTCGGCCGCCCGGCGGGTGCCCGGCCAGTGGTCCAGCCTGGCCAGGCCCGACAGCGCGCGTGCGGTGCTGATCGGGTCGCTGGCGGTGCCGGGGGTCTGCCCCCAGCCGCCGTCGGCGTTCTGGGTGTCCGTCAGGCGTGCGGCGGCGCGCCGCAGGGCTTGCTCGGTCCGCTGCGCGGGGAGGGCCGCGAGGGCGGCGGGCAGGCCCGTGAGTGCGTGGACGGCGCGCTCGATCACGCTGGACTCGCTGATCGTCCAGCTCCTCGGCCAGGTACCGTCGGCGGACTGATGATCGATGAGCCAGTTCGCTGCGGCGCGGGCGAGGGAGTCGGACGCCGTGAGGCCGGGGCCCAGGGCGATGAGCGCCCCGGCGGTCGTCTCGGCTTCGGACGGGTTGCCGGCCCGGTAGGTGGGGAATCCCCCGTCGGCTCCGGCCAGGCTTCGCAGCTGGGCCTGGCCTGCGGCTATGTGGGCGGCGTACCGGCGGGGTCCGACGGCGCGGAGGAGCTCCAGGCACACCGCGGTGCTGTCCGCGTCGCACTGGTGGACCTGCAACGCGTAGGGCCATCCCCCGCCGGGACTCTGCGCGGCGGCCACATGGTCGGCCATCCGCGCCACCCGGTCGTGCGCGCGGCCCGCCCGGACCAGGGCGAGGCCGGCTTTGGCCGTGAGGAACAGGTCATGGCTTTCGGTGAAGGGCAGTCCGCCGTCGGGGTTCTGACACGAGGCCAGGGCCCGGATCCCCGCGCGTATCTCGGGGGCTCCGGGGTCCAGGGTGTGCAGGGCGTGGAGGGCGAGAAGGTGCACCAGGAGGTTGCCTTCCCACACCTTCCGGCGGGTGCCCGAGACCAGGAGCCGGCGCAGTTCGGCGTGCCCGGCCGGCGGAACACGCGCGGCGCCGCCGGTCGCGCCGGCGTGCAGCGTCCGCATGGCCAGCAGCGCCAACCGCGTCCAGGTCGCCACCTGGCCGGGGCGGGGCGGATCGAGTGCGGCGATGCGCGGGTCGTAGGGCGCCAGTCCGCACAGCGCGAAGACGGTCTCCAGCAGCGCCCTCTTGCGGACGCCGGTGAAGTGGGTGAACGAGTCCAGGAACGCGGCCGCGCGGGCACGGTCGCCCTGGGCGGCCCTGCCCAGGGCGGCGCGCGCGAGCAGAGATTGCCATCCGGTCCCGGAGCATGATCGCCGCAGATACCCGGTGGTCTGCTCCTGCTCGTGGCGCAGTCGTTCCCGGGACGCCCGTGTGTGGAGGAGCCGGAGGAAGAGGGCTGATTCCACGATCCGGCTGCTGCCCCGGTCGTGGATGACACCGTGGACGTCGACCCGGCCCTCGATGCGGCGGGCGGTCCGGTGCCGGCAGTCGGCAACCGCCCGGGCGAGGCCGCGTGCGCCGCCCGGGGGCCTGGCCCACTGCCAAGGCGGGGTGCTCGTCATGGAGGCACTCCGATCCGGCGCGCCCGCCCCGGCTTCCCCGAGCCTGGAGTGGCAGGGGATTCGGGGGCTCCCGCACCTGACGGGGGTGCCCTGGTCAGCTCGGTGGCGAGGGCACCCGGCGGACTGTTTCCTCAGGGTTCAGCCGTCACGGGGCGACCGAGTTGACCTTGATTCCGTACGGGGCTCCTTCGGCTGCCAGCGACTTGGTCAGCCCCAGGATGGCGCCCTTCCCGGCGGCGTAGAGACTGACCCCGGTGTCGCCGAAGAGCGCGTCGGAGCAGGTGTCGACGATGCGTCCGCAGCCGGACTCGACCAGGTGGGGCGACGCGGCGCGCAGCATGTTCAGCGTCCCGCCCAGATGGGTGTCCAGCATGCGGCGGCACTCCTCGTCGGAGAACGCGTCGAACGGCCGCAGAGTCGCGATGCCCGCGTTGTTGACCACGATGTCGAGCCGCCCCCACCGGTCCAGTGCGGCTCCCACCACGGCCCGGGCGCCTGCCGTGCTGGAGACGTCGTGGGCGTCCGCGACGGCCTCCCCACCCCCGCGCGACGATCTCCCCGGCCACCGTCTCTCCGGGCAGCGACGAGGCGCCCTGCCCGTCGACCTCGCTCCCGACGTCGTTGACGACCACTTTCGCGCCCCGTGCCGCGAGCAGCATCGCGTACTCCCTGCCCAGCCCACGGCCCGCACCGGTCACCACGGCCACACGACCATCGAAACGTAACCGCCCCGCTGTGCCCATCTGTCCCCCAGCGCGAAGAGCGTCGTCCAACCCCAACGCGTAAGGCATACCTTCAGGTTCGAAGAATCATTCGGAGCCCGCCCTCATTTCATGACGGTGTCCCGGCCGGGATACGCCGTCCGTCCGATGTGCCGGTGGTCGAAGCCTCGGCCGGACGTACCCGTCGGCGAGCGCCGACGCACCCCTCGACGGGTACTGCGGGAGCTGCTGGCCCCCAGCCGGAGTACGGGTCGCCGGGCTGGTCGCAGACCGTGGAGTCGCCGACGAGGAAGATCTGGCGGGCCCTCTTCGCCGTAGGGCGCGCAGGGCAGAATGTGCGGGAAGACGATCAGTTGCTGCCGCGGGGGCGGCAGGAGGGGGCGGCGGGGATGACGGACCGGACTCGAAGAGCGCCCCACGCGCGGAAGTCGCTGCTGATGACCGGCTTCGGCCTCCTCCTCGTGCTGCTCTCCGCCGTGCTGTTCGCCACCGCACCGGGTGTTCGGGCGGACCAACTCGCGTACGCCGCCGCGACCGCCTGCCCGGCCGGCACGCAGTCGGACTCGTGCACGACGACAGGTCCGGCAACCGTCGTGAGCAAGAAGGAGGAACAGCGCAGGACGAGCCACATGTACTGGCTCCTCCTCACCGAAAAGGGTTCGCACAGCACGCAGCGCGTGGAGATGACAGGACCGGAGCCGGTGTACAACGCCGTGCGCGCCGGTGACGAGGTGACGCTGACGTACTGGCGGGGTGAGATCCGCGCCGTGACGTTCGGCGCCGCTGCCCAGCAGACCGTGGGCTCGTCCACCGACGACTGGCGGTTCTTTCTGGGCTCCGGTCTCTTCGTGTTGCTCTTCGGGCTCGGTGCGCTGTGGGCCGGCTGGTGGCACCGCTACCGCTACCCCACCGCGACGCAGGCCGACGCCTGGCACCTCACCGTGGGGCCTGTGGCAGGTGCCGCCCTGGGCCTTCTCGGCTTTCTCGCGGCCGGGACGAGCGGCGGTGCAGGGGATGTCTCCCTGATCATGGCGGTCGGCCTTCCGCCGGTCCTGATGCTGGCCGTCCTGTACACAGTGGTGAGGCTGCGGCGCACCCGCCGCGCCACGGACCCCAGCGGCGTCGTTCCGGTTCCCCCCACGGGGAGACGGTGCGTGCCCGCGACCGTACGCGGAGACGTCCCCTACAGCGTGGACGGATTCGACCACCTGGTGGTGGGGGACGGGCGTCCGGCAGCGACACCGGACCCCTTCGGAAACCTCGCCCGCAGGCCGCTTCCGGAGACGCTGACCGTACAGAGCGTCCGACCGCTGCGGCCCGACGACCCGGTCGCCTGGCTCAGCACCTTCAAACGCGACGGCGTCGTCATCGAATGCCAGGACGGTGACCGGACGGTCCTCATCACCACCGCGCGGCGTGCCGCCCCCGTGATCCTGGGCGCGCTGCTCACAAAGACGGACCACCAGCAGCCACGATAGGGAAACGTTCTTTCAGGTCAGCGGCCGCGGTAGGGAAACGCTCTTTCAGCTCAGGCTCGTACCCCGACCCCGATCCCGCCCCCGGCGACGGCTCCGTCCTCCAGCCGCGCCCGCACCTCGCGCCCTCCGCTCCAGCGGACGTGCAGTTCGCCCGTCCCGTCCACGCGCACGGTGACCAGCTCCTCCAGCGCGGCCGGCTCCGGTTCGGCGGTGAGCCGGGCGAGGGCCACGAAGAGTGTGTCGCCCTCGGCGGTGGCACCGGTGAGCTCCTCCGACAGCCCCACGACCGGCGCGAGTTCGGCCCGTACGCCCTCCGTGGCCGCCCAGCCCGTCACCCGCACGGGCGTCCCGGGGGCCGCCCCCGCGACCAGGTGGGCGCGCACCTCCACCGCCCCCTGGGCCAGCACCAGGCTGGTGACCCGGATCCCGTCGCCGACCGAGTGCCGGGAGGCCGCCCAGCCCTCCCCCACCCCCAGCGGCACGATGTCCGTACGGCTCGCATCGCCCCCGACGATCACACTGTTGTCGTACGACGGCGAAGGGGCGGCCAGGGGCACGGGCGCCGTCACCGTCGAGTAGGCGAGCCGGGTGTAGTACGGGTCGTAGCGGACGTCCTCGCTGCCGTGGTTGTGGAGCCGGACGACGCCGTCCGAACGCGTCGACTGCAGCAGCCAGTTGGCGGGGCCCACCGGCCGCAGCTCGTCCCCGCGCTCCACCGGTCCGGGTTCCTCCGTTGCCGTCCACACCTCGTGGTCCGGCGGCAGCAGCAGGCCGAGGAAGCCCTTGCTGGCCCAGTACGGGGACGCGGGACCCGAATAGCCTTGCAGTACGGCCGAGTTGGGTCCGTGCCAGCCCAGCGACAGCAGGCCTCGGTCGTCCACCGCGCCCCGGTCGAGGAAGTACTTCAGCGCCCCGGAGGCCAGCCGTCGGGTCTCCCCCGGCGACAGCGGCGTACGGCCGGTGAGTGCGCCCAGCCACAGCGGGACCGTGGTCGCGAAGCGGTAGGTCAGGGAGCGGCCCTGGTGCATGGGGGCGCCGTCGCCGCCGAACAGGCGGGCGTAGTCGGCGAGATGGGTCGACAGGCGGCCGCCGTACAGGTCCAGCAGGCGCTCGTCGTTCGCCAGCCAGGCGTGCAGCACCGGGTACAGGTGCATCGCCCAGCCGTTGTAGTAGTCGAACTTGCGGCCGTCGCCGTCGGTGTACCAGCCGTCGCCGACGTACCACTGCTCGATACGGTCGAGCCGTTGGTCGATGACCCGGCGGGACAGCTCCGGCTCGTGGCCGATCTCTTCCAGGAAGCCGCCGACCGTGACCGGGAACAACTCCCAGTTGCAGGGCCAGGGTTCGGCCGTGAGCGCGTCGCCGAGCCAGGCCGCCGCCCGCTGGCGGACGGCGTCGTCGAGCCGGTCCCAGAGCAGTTCCCGGGTCACGCGGAGCGCGAAGGCGATCGACGCGGCCTCCACCAGGGGCTGGCTGCGGTCCTCGATGCGCGGCCAGACGCCCGAGACACCGGCCGCGAGGCCGTCCCCGTACCGTGCGAGGGCCTTCTCGTCCTGGCGGAAGGCGGCGAGGAGCAGCGTGCGGGCGTATCCCTCCAGGCCGTCCGAGAGATGGCCCGACCAGCTCGTGCGGTCGCCCGGCAGGTGGTACAGCGCCCCGTCGGCGGTCGCGTACGGCTCCACGGCCGCCAGCAGCGAGTCGGCGGCGGCTTCCCAGTGGGCGCGGGTGTAGCCGGTGTACGGGCTGAGGGTGCGGTCCTCTGGGGGCATGCCGTGACACTTTCCGTTTCGTCGTCGCTGCGGTTCGAACCTGGGGCGCCCCGGTTCCGGTCGAGACGCCCCAGGGGCTCATCCCACCCTGACCTTCCCCTCGGGCACCAGACCCTGGGCGACGAGTTCGTCGCGGACCAGGTCGGCGTAGACGGTCGCGCCGTGGACGGAGGTGTGGGTGTTGTCGCGCTTCTCGTTGTAGAGGTAGAGCGCCTTGGAACCCTCGGTGCCCAGGGACTCGACCAGCGCCTTCGTCCGGGCGGTGAGGTCGATCAGGGGCACGTCGCGGGCCGCCGCGACCGAGCGGGTGACCGCCGGGTGGTCGACGCCGAGGCCGTTGACCAGCAGGGCGGTGTTGTTGTTCAGGGTACCGTCCGCGTTGAACCAGCGGCGGACGATCGGGGTGACCAGGACCGGCTTCCCGCCCTTCTCGCGGACGCCCGCGACCAGGGTTTCGAGGTTCGCCCGGTAGGTCGCCTCGTCGGTCTGCTTGTCGTTGTGGGCCAGCTGGATCAGGACCAGGTCGCCGCGGCGGATCTGCGGTTGGACGGTGGCCCACAGCCGGGAGTCGGCGAGGTAGGACACGGTGCTCTCGCCGGAGTCGGCGTAGTTGGCGACCGAGACGCCCTTGCGAAGGTACTGCGGGAGCTGCTGGCCCCAGCCGGAGTACGGGTCGCCGGGCTGGTCGCAGACCGTGGAGTCGCCGACGAGGAAGATCTGGCGGGCCCGCTTCGCCGGGGTCACGCGGATGTCGGCGAGGGCGGGCGCGGAGCCGCCGATGACGAGGTCCAGGCCGGGGGTGCCGTCGGCGCCCGTCGGCTCGCCCTCGGGGGTGCGGACATTGACGGTGAAGCCGCGGGAGACGGGCTCGCCCGCCTCGGTGGCCGTCTCCGCGAGGAGCGTGCGGCGCGACTCGCCGGTGACCTTCGTGCTCGCCGCGTTCGCACCGCCGAGGCGGACCGTCACGTCGTACGTGCCGGCCGGGACGTCGAAGTGACAGGCGTTCGCGGCGCAGTTCTCCAAGCCGAGCGGCGCGGGGCCCCGGTGCGCCTCGGCCGGTACGGCCGTGAGGACGGTGCCCAGGGTCGTCGCCGCCGTCAGCGCGGCGACGGTGAAACGTCTCATTGCGGCTCCTCCCGAGGATGACAAGACCTGGCGGCTGGACGGTACATCGTTTGGCAAGCGCTTTCTAGTTGTCGGATCGATTTCACAGGATCGCCAACTTCCCTGCCACGAAAGCCCTTTCGCGAAATCGATTCAACTGTCACCCTTCCGAATCACCCGCACTCCCCCCACACCTTCGAGGAGGACCCCCATGTCCGAATCCATCGGCAGACCGACCGCACCCGGCCTCGGCCGTCGCGGCTTCGTCGTCGGCGCCGCGGCCACCGCCGCCGGTGCCGCGCTCGCCGGCCCACTGGCCGGCACCGCCCGTGCCGCCGCCTTCGGCTACACCGACGACGGCACCCACTACGTCATCGACACCGGTGCGAACCTCGTGTTCAAGGTCAGGAAGAGCAACGGCGACCTGTCGTCGCTCGTCTACCGGGGCACGGAGTACCAGGGCTACGGCGGCATGAACTCGCACATCGAGTCCGGCCTCGGCAGCTCCACGGTCACCATCAGGCAGTCCGGCTCGACGATCCTCGTCTCCGTCACCTACGGCACGCTGAAGCACTACTACGCGGCCCGCAGCGGCGAGAACAACATCTACCTGTGGACCAACAAGGCCGACACCTCGGTCTCGGCGACCCGCTACATCGTGCGCGTGAAGGCGGGCCTGTTCCTCAACGACGAGCCCGACTCGTACACCTACGCGCCGACCACCATCGAGGCCTCGGACGTGTTCAGGAAGTCCGACGGCCAGACCCGCTCGAAGCACTTCTCCAAGCTCCGGGTCATGGACTACAACTACGTCGGCTGGTCGGCGAACGGCGTCGGTCTGTGGATGGTGCGCAGCAATCACGAGAAGGCCTCCGGCGGCCCCTTCTACCGCTCCCTGCTGCGCCACCAGAGCGCGGACGGCGGCGGCCTGTACGAGATCCTTTACTACGGGCAGAACCAGACCGAGGAGCAGCGGTTCGGCCTCCAGGGCCCGTACGTCATCGCCTTCACGGACGGCGGGGCGCCCTCCTCGTCGCTGTTCCCGGGCACGCTGACCACCTCGTGGGCGGACTCGCTCGGCCTGTCCGGGTACGTCGGGGCGAGCGGCCGGGGCCGGGTCGCGGGCGTCGGCATCACCGGCCGGAACACGTCGTACGCGTACACGGTGGGGCTCGCCAACTCGGCGGCGCAGTACTGGGGTTCGGCTCGGGCGTCGGACGGCTACTACTCCATCCCGGGGGTTCTTCCGGGGACGTACACGCTCACGGTCTTCAAGGGTGAGCTGGCGGTGTACACGACGTCGGTGACGGTCACGGCGGGCGGTACGACGACCCTGAACTCGATCGCGATCCCGTCGTCGAACGACCCGTCCAACGCGAGCGCGATCTGGCGGATCAACGACTGGAACGGCACACCGGGCGGCTTCAAGAACGCCGACCTGATGACGTACGCGCATCCGTCGGACGTCCGGGCCGCCGCCTGGACCGGCAACGTGGTGATCGGCAGCGGCACCGAGACCTCCGCCTTCCCCTGCTACCTCTGGAAGGACGTGAACAGCGGTCTCCTCGTCTACTTCCGGCTGACCGCCGCACAGGCCGCCGCCGCGCACACGCTGCGCGTCGGTGTGACGACGGCCTACGCCAACGGCCGGCCGCAGGTCGTCGTCAACGACACCTGGACGTCGGCCATCCCCTCCCCGCCCACCCAGCCGAACACCCGGTCGTTGACCAACGGGTCCTACCGGGGCAACAACCACACGTTCACCTACAGCGTGCCGGCGTCCGCCTGGCTGACGGACACGAGCCAGTACAACGTGCTGAAGATCAACGTGGTGAGCGGGTCGGGGTCGACGTCCTATCTCAGTGCGGGAACGTCGATCGACGCGATCGACCTCCTGAGCTGAGGCCCCGTCATGTACCGCGCGTCCACTGCTGATTCGTCCCGCTGTTGCACGTGTACGTGATGATCGCGGCCGAGTCGGCGGTGGACGCGCCGTTCACGTCCAGGCACTCGCCGCTGGCGCGGGAGACGACCTTGACGTAACTGCCCGAGGTGGTCAGCGACCACTGCTGGTTGGTGGCCGACGAGTTGCAGTTCTCCTGGGTGACCGTGCCGGCGTTCTCCTGGACACACAGGGAGCTGTGCCGGGTCATCAGCTGGTAGTAGCCGCTGCCGACGGACTTGAACCAGTACTTCTGGTTGTTGCCGCTGTTGCAGGTGTACTGCTTGATCTGGGCGCCCGCCCACAGCGACTGACTGGTGACGTCGGCGCACTTGGAGGAGTGGCGGGCGATCAGCGTGTTGTTGGTGGCGCTGGTGCCGCTGATCGTGCCGGTGGCGGTGTCGACGGTGACCTCCGGCGCCCAGGACATGGACATCGTGGTGGAGGTCGGGAAGGTCAGCGGCAGCCAGACATAGCGGGAGTCGTTGACCTTGCCGCCGAAGGAGTTGCCCCAGCGGTCGCCCATGTACAGGTACGAGGTGGTCGACGTGCCCTGCACGGGGAGGACGTAGGCCGTCTGCGAGCCGAAGGTCGTCGAGTCGCCGACGTTCGCCATGGCGGTCCACGGGCCCGCGATGTTGGTGGCGGTGGCGTACTGCTGCTGGTTGGGGTTCCAGCCGGTCGCGCCCGACGTCAGCATGAAGTAGACACCGTTGCGCTTGAACAGGGCCGGGGCCTCGCGGTGGCCGCCGTGCCAGGGGTCGGCGACGAGGGCGGCGATGCCGGTGTAGTCGGCGGTGAGCCGGTAGATCTGGAGGTCGTAGTTCTCGCGGGCCGCCGAGACCATGTAGCCGGTGCCGTCGGTGTCCACGAAGACGGTGATGTCACGGGACATGTGCGTGCCGAGCGGACGGAAGCTGCCCCGCCAGGTGTAGTTCCCGTCGACCGTGTCCGACACGGCGACAGCGGCGCGGGCCTCGCCGTAGTCGACGCCGTTCTCCTTGTGCATCCACATCACGAACTTGCCGGTGGCCGCGTTGTACATGACCTTCGGCCGCTCGATGTTGGCGGTCGCCAGCTCGGGGTCGGTGGCCTGGGTCAGGACGTGGTTGCGGAACTCCCAGTTCTTCAGGTCCGTGGAGCGGTAGGCCGACACGTACCGGAAGGTGTTGTCGGAGTTCCTGTTCTCGCCGAACCAGTAGTAGTACGAGCCGACCTTGATGACGCCGCCGCCGTGGGCGTGGAGGGCGTTGCCTCCGCTGTCGGTGAACTGGGTGCCGTTGGTGATGGTCTGCGGCGCCGCCTGGGCGGGGCCGGCGGTGACGAGGGCGCCGGCCAGCGCCAGACAGAGCGCGAGGAGCATCGCGTACGTACGTCTCATCTCAACTCTCCTTACCGGGCGTTCGGGGTGGGTGTGTCGGCTACGGGGACGCCGAAGTCGGGGGTGCCGTCGGGCTTCCAGCCGAGGCGCTGGATGCGGGTGTGCCTGTTGGGGTCGTTGAGCGGGTCGCCGACGATGTCCTTGTACTGGCGGGCGTGGTAGACGAGGACATCGGTGCGGCCGTCCTCGGCGACGGTGAAGCTGTTGTGGCCCGGCCCGTACTGCTTGGTGGTGTCGTTGCTGGTGAAGACCGGCGTCGGGGACTTCGACCAGTTCGCGGGGTCCATGAGGTCGGCGTCCGCGTCGATGGTCAGCAGGCCCATGCAGTAGTTGAAGTCGGTCGCGCTCGCCGAGTACGTCATGAACAGCCGGCCGTGGCGCTTGATGACCGACGGCCCCTCGTTGACCTTGAAGCCGATGACCTCCCAGTCCAACTCCGGGGTGGTGAGCCGTACCTGAGGACCCGTCAGGGTCAGCGGGTCGGCCATCCTCGACAGCCAGACCGCGGTGTTGTTGTTCATCCCGGGCTCGTGCTGCGCCCACGCGAGGTAGCGGGAGCCCCGGTGGGTGAAGGTGGTGGCGTCCAGGGAGAAGGTCTCCCAGGCGGTCTTCAGCTGGCCGCGTTCGACCCAGGTGCCCTTGAACGGGTTGGGATGGGAGTTCTCCAGGACCCAGATCCGGATCGCCCAGATGTCCTCGGCGGGCGCGGAGGCGAAGTAGATGTACCACTTGCCGTCGATGCGGTGCATCTCCGGCGCCCAGATGTGCGCGCCCATCACGCCCGTCTCGTGCTTGCGCCAGATCACGGACTCGGCGGCGGTCGACAGCCCGCGCAGGGTGCGGGATCTGCGCAGGATGATCCGGTCGTACTCGGGCGCGGTCGCCGTGAAGTAGTAGAAGCCGTCCGTGTGCCGGTTGATGTGCGGGTCGGCACGGTTGCGGACCAGCGGGTTGACGTACGGCGCGGCGGCGCCCGGCCCCGCCGGGGAACTCGCCGCGTGGGCGAGGGTGGCGGGCATGGCGGTGAGGGCGCCCGCGGCCAGGGCGCCCTTCAGGAGCAGCCTGCGGTTGGGGGGCTCCGGGAGTTCGTGCTCGCGGCTCATGCGGTCTGCCTCTCTGCAGCTTGCTGCACGTGGGGGGACACAAAAGAAAACAGAATCGTTCGACATTTCGCACAAGATCAGTCATTCCGAACGGCTGAAAGGTAAGGGCGTGTTACGCCGAGGTCAACGGGTCGGGCGAGACGTACACAAGCTCACAGGAACGAACTGATGCGTCGAACCCGGCGGTTGCGAAATTTCTGTTATCGAGCGGGCCCCGGACCGTCTCCGATGTCGTGCGCAGCCAAACCCACAAGACAGCGGCGGCCGCCGGAGCCCTGGCGGTCACCGCCCTCATGCTCGGTGCCCCGACCGCGACCGCCGCCGGCCCCCGCGATGTGACCGCCGACGTACTGGCCGGGCGGAACGTCACGCTCGCCGGTGACACGGTGGTGACCGTGCCGTCCGGGACGACCAGGTACGACGGCGTGTTCAGCGGCACGGGCACGCTCACCGTGCGCGGCACCGGCACGTTGGTCCTCACCAAGGACAGCGACTTCACTCTGCCGAAGTCCCGGCAGCGGCAGACCGTGAAGACACTCGGCGGCAACCACCCGTACGTCACCGTCTCCAACCCGGACCCGCCGGCCGTGACCGTCGAGAAGGGCGCGACCCTCCAGTACGGCAACGGTGGCGGGACCGGCCTGATCGGCCACTTCCCTTACAACACCCCGGCGTTCCGGCTCAACCAGGACAACATCCGGGTCGACGGCACCCTGCGGCTCTCCCTGAAGGACGTCCAGTACAACCTCGGCACCATCAGCGGCTCCGGCCTGGTCACCCAGCCGAGGTTCCTCTGGGCCACGTGGGACCTCTCGGGCACCCACCCCTTCACCGGAGTCATCGACAACGGCACCCAGGTCAACGCCGGACGCCCGGAGTTCGCGACCTCGCTGCCGAGTGCGCGCAAGGTCCTCAACCAGGGCACCTGGACCGTGGACACCCCGCTGGGCCAGACCGTCACCCAGGGCATGGACTTCTACCAGCGCGAGTACGGCAGCGACATCAACGTCCAGTCGCGGCCCGGCAGCAAGGTGATCCTCACCGGCCAGTACAGCTGGTCGAACCAGGGCGGCGACACCAACCCCTCGCTCAGCGACCCCGCCCTGAACTGGACGCCCGCCCGCAAGAACATCAACAAGCGCGGCACCAACATCAAGGGCGCCAACGTCCAGTGGGGCGACGGGACCACGAACAAGATCTTCATGCCGGGCACGGCCGAGACGGTGTACATCAACCTCCTTGCCGCGCGCTCCCGTTCGCTTCTCACGTTCAACTACAACGGGCCGGTGACGCTGGGCGCACCCATCGGCGGTGGAGTCTTCCACGACACGCTCTCCGCGCCCGGCGCCGGGGACATCGTCATCAAGGGGACGAAGGGCAACGACGTCACCTTCGCGGCCGTCCAGTACTACAACGGCTCGACGACGGTCGAGAAGGGCGCGGTGCTGCGGCTGGGCAGCGGCAAGTCCGGCGGCGACGGCGGCCTGTACACCAAGGGCGACCTCTCCAAGGTGGTCAACAACGGCTCGCTGATCGTCCGCAACGTCTCCAAGCCCGTGTCCCTCTCGCGCATCGGCGGCAGCGGTTCGCTCACGCAGTCGGGCGCGGCCACCACGACCCTGACGGGCGGCGCGGTGACGTACACCGGGAAGACGACCGTCACCAAGGGCACACTGGCACTCCGCTCGGGAGCGACTCTCGGTCGTAGCAAGA
This sequence comes from Streptomyces sp. DSM 40750, assembly GCF_024612035.1. Taxonomy (GTDB): domain Bacteria; phylum Actinomycetota; class Actinomycetes; order Streptomycetales; family Streptomycetaceae; genus Streptomyces. The sequence goes on along the minus strand of NZ_CP102513.1, from coordinate 8,746,267 downwards.
CCATTCGGCTCACCACCACCGGGGCGAAGCTCGACGTGGGCACGGCCGGACTGAAGGTGACCAGGTCGCTGTCCGGCAAGGGCACGGTGAAGGGCTCGGTGACCAACGCGGGCGCGGTCGTGGCCGGCCTCACGGTGACCGGCGGCTACACCCAGACCAAGCAGGGCGAACTGGTGGTGTGGGAGAAGCCGTTGAAGGTGAGCGGGGCGGTGAAGCTGGCCGGTGAGCTGGACTTCGCGGCCCTGGGCGCCGTCGGCGGGCCCGGCGAGAAGGTCACCGTGATCGACCACAAGGGCAAGGCCAAGAACACCGGTACGTTCACCGGGCTGCGCGAGGGCGCCAAGGTGAAGCTCGCCGACACCACGTACAAGATCAGCTACAAGGGCGGCGACGGCAACGACGTCGTCCTGACCACGGCGAAGGCGAGTCCCTCGCCGGCCGTCAAGGCCGCCGCCGGCTCCGGTTCCGACACCGACGCCCAGGACACCCGTACGCAGAACGCGAGCGCCTCCGCCGACAGCGGGTTCGGCTGGTGGCCGTACGCGCTCGCCGTCGGCATGCTGTCCGGGCTGCTGGTTCCGGTGAGCAGGCGCCGCAGGAACAACCGACGCCGGGGCGGACGGCACGCCGCCACAGGCTGAGACCGGCATATCGAAAGATGAGACAGAGCTCGGGCGGGCGGTCGCTGTACGGGGGTCAGCGGCCGCCCGCCCGTCCGATCACACTGCGCGGCTGTGCCTACGCGGTGGCGTCGGCCTCGGCAGCGGTCGGCTTCTCCTGTCGGCCGCGCAGCCACACGTACACCGGGATGCCGGCGAAGAGGAACAGGACGCCCTGGTAGACGGCCGCGTAGCCCGCGCCCGCGATCAGCCAGAAGGAGAAGGCGAAGGAGAGGGCGGCGACGATGAGGTCGCGGACCAGGCCGGCGGGGCGGACGGCCTCGCGGGTGCCGCGGGCCAGCCAGTAGAGCTGGGCGGCGGCGGAGAGCAGGTACGGGACGCAGCCGGTGAACGTGGTGATGAGGACCAGGACGCGGAAGGCGGTGTCCGGGTCGTCCGCGTAGTTCACGGCGATGAGGAGCGTGCCGAGGACGGCGGTGGCGAGGACGCCGAAGCCGGGGACGCCGCCCTTGCCGACGCGGGCGAAGGGCTTCGGGAACAGCCCGTCGCGGGCGGCGGCGTACGGCATCTGGGCGCTGAGCAGCACCCAGCCGTTGAGGCAGCCGACGATGGAGGCGACCGCGACCAGCGCGATCACCGTGCCGCCCCAGCTGCCCCCGGCCATCGAGTTGACCGCGTCGGCGAACGGCGCCCCGGACTCGACCAGTTCCTCGTGCGGAACCAGGCCGAAGACGGCGACCGTGCCGAGGATGTAGACGAGCGCGGAGGCGAGCGTGCCGAGGACGCTGGCGCGGCCCACGGTGCGCTCCGGATCCTGGACCTCGCCGGCGCTGACGGCGGCGGACTCGACGCCCAGGAAGCTGTAGAGGAGGAGCGCGGCAGCGGCTGCGACCGCGCCGGGGGTGCTCTCGCCGGAGGCGTTGAAGGGGCCGTAGTTGTCGGTGTCGATGGAGAACAGGCCGATGGTGGCGACGAGCAGCAGCGGCACGAACTTCAGGACCGTGGAGACCATCTGCACGGCGCCGACGTAGCGGGTGCCCGCGAAGTTCGCGGCGGCCGGCAGCCACAGGGCGGCGAGGGCCACCAGCGCCAGGACGACCTTGCTGTCGCCCAGGGGTATCAACACGTCGACATAGCCGACGACACCGACGGCGAGCGCGGCGATGCTGACCCAGCACATCGTCCAGTACGACCAGGCCGACAGGAAGCCCGCGAAGGGGCCGAAGGCGTCGCGCGGGTAGACGTACAGGCCACCGGTTACGGGGCTGCGCTTGGCCAGTCGGCCGAAGAGCAGGGCCAGCAGCACGGCGGCGACGGAGAGGATGACGAAGGCGAGCAGGCTGACCGTGCCGTACGGGGCGACGGCGGCGGGGAGGGTGAAGATACCGCCGCCGATGATGTTGCCCATGACGAGGGCGGTGGCCGCGGCGAGGCCGAACTTGCGGCCCGGTGCGGCCGGGCTCGTCGCCGGGGCCGTCTCGGCTGCCGGGACCGGGACCGGGGTCGGCTCTGGCTCGGTGGCCTCGGGGGTGCTGGGGGTGGTCATGGCGGTTCCCGGGGGCTGGGGTGGAGGGGGACGGGGAGGGCGTGATCGTATCGCCGCGTTCCACATGGTGGTCGATCTGTTCATGTACTGGACACAATCGGGTGGGCCCGCCTCCCCGGCTCGACTACCGTCGACGGCATGACCAGCAACACGCCCGGCTTCCCCGGCATCCCCGGTCCCCCCGTCAGCCCCTTCGCCGCTGCCCTCGCCACCGATGTCCTCGTGCTCGACGGTGGTATGTCCAACCAGCTGGAGTCGGCCGGGCACGACCTGAGCGACGAGCTCTGGTCGGCACGGCTGCTCGCGGAGCGGCCGGAGGCGATCACCGAGGCCCATCTCGCCTACTTCGAGGCGGGCGCGAGCGTGGCGATCACCTCCAGCTACCAGGCCACCTTCGAGGGTTTCGCCAAGCGCGGGATCCGTCGGGAGCGCGCGGCCGAACTCATGTCCCTGAGCGTCGAGTTGGCCGTGGACGCGGCGGTGGAGGCCAAGGCGAAGGGCATCACGCGCCCGCTGTTGGTGGCGGCCTCGGTCGGCCCGTACGGGGCCATGCTCGCGGACGGCTCCGAATACCGGGGCCGGTACGGGCTGAGCGTGGCCGAGCTGGAACGGTTCCACCGGCCGCGCCTCGAGGCGCTCGCCGCCACCTTCCCCGACGCCCTGGCGCTGGAGACGATCCCGGACACCGACGAGGCCGAGGCGCTGCTGCGGGCGATCCGCGGTCTGGAGGTGCCCGCCTGGCTGTCGTACACCATCGCCGGCGACCGCACCCGTGCCGGGCAGCCGCTGGAGGAGGCCTTCGCGCCGGCCGCCGACGCCGAAGAGGTCGTCGCCGTGGGCGTGAACTGCTGCTCGCCCGATGACGTGGACGGGGCGGTCGAGACGGCCGTCCGGGTCACCGGCAAGCCGGTCGTCGTGTACCCGAACAGCGGGGAGGTCTGGGACGCGTCGGCGCGGGCCTGGACCGGGCGGTCGACGTTCACCACCGAGCAGGTGGAGGGGTGGCGGGCGGCCGGGGCCCGGCTGATCGGGGGGTGCTGCCGCGTGGGACCGGAGGCGGTCTCGGCGATCGCCAGGACGCTGGGCTGACGAACAGAGCGTTCCGGCCCTCCCCCGCTGCTAGCCTCCGTTCCGGGGAAACCGGTTACTGAGGCGTTGCCGACAGGCGGGTGGGGCGGGGCATGACGAGGAAGAGCGCCGACGGCGGGGGCCGCAGCACGATCCGGGACGTGGCCGCGCGCGCCGGTGTCTCGGCGGCGACGGTGTCGCGGGTGCTCGGCGGGGTCTACCCGGTGAGCGCGGCGACCCGCACGCAGGTGCTGCGGGCCGTCCGCGAACTGGACTACGTCGCCGACGCCCGCGCCAAGGCGATCGCCGGCGTCGGCACGCCCACCCTCGGATTCGTCCTCGACGACATCACCGGCCCCTCGTTCGCGCTGATGGCGCACGGTGTGGAGCGCGAGGCGACCCGGCTCGGCCATCTCTGCCTGGTGTGCAGCACCGACGGCGACGCCGCGCACGAGCTGGACTTCATCGAGACCATGCGGGCACAGCGGGCCGCCGCGGTCATCCTGGTCGGCGGGGGCGCGGACACCCCCGAGTACCGGTCGCGTACCGCGCAGGTCGCCGACGCGCTGGCGGCCGCCGGGTCCCGGCTCGTGCTGTGCGGGCGACCGCCGCTGGACCCCGGGGCGCCGGTCAGCGTCATCGAGTACGACAACGAGGGCGGCGCGTACGCCCTGTGCGCGCATGTCCTGTCCCAGGGCCACCGGCGGATCCTCTTCCTCGGCGGCAAGCCGGAGCACACGACCGCGCAGGGGCGTGAGCGGGGGTATCTGGCCGCGCATCGCGCGCGGGGTGTCGAGGCGGACCCCGCGCTGCGGCTGGCCGGGGACTTCACGCGGGACTCCGGGTACCGCTTGATGCGGCGGGCGTTGGAGGAGAGGCTCGACTTCACGGCGGTGATGGCCGCGACCGACATGGTGGCGGCGGGGGCGCTGACCGCCCTGCACCGGGCGGGGGTGTCCGTGCCGGGGGATGTGTCGCTGGTGGGGTACGACGACATTCCGTTCGCGCGGGATCTGTATCCGCCGCTGACGACGGTGCGTGTGCCGTACGAGGAGTTGGGGCGGCTGGCCGTACGGACGGCGCTGGAGCGAGGGCCGGATTCCTCCGACGAGCATGTGTTGTTGGGGACGCATGTGGTGGTGCGTGATTCGGTGGGGGCGGTCGGAAGTGGATCCGCGTCCGCCTGGTGAGGGTGGGTTGCCGGGTGAGGGTGGGTGGTGTCCATGCCGGGCCCGCGAGACCGCCCCGCATACGAACGGGGCGGCGTACGCCGACGCGGTGTCGGGGGTACGCCGCCCTGGGGTGGGACGGGTTGCGGGAAGTGGCCCGCGCTGTCATGGCGGTTACGTCGGGTCGCTGTTGAACTTCGAGGCCGACCAGAAGTAGCCGAGCACCGCCAGGCCCAGGCACCAGGCGACGGCGAGCCATCCGTTGTGGCCGATCTCGGTGCCGAGCAGGAGCCCGCGCAGGGTCTCGATGGCCGGGGTGAAGGGCTGGTACTCGGCGATGGGCTGGAACCAGCCCGGCATCGCGTCGACCGGGACGAAGGCGCTGGAGATGAGCGGCAGGAAGATCAGCGGCATCGCGTTGTTGCTGGCGGCCTCGGCGTTCGGGCTGATCAGGCCCATGCCGACGGCGATCCAGGTGAGCGCCAGGGCGAAGAGCACGAGCAGCCCGAACGCCGCCAGCCACTCCAGGGCCGTGGCGTCCGTGGACCGGAAGCCGATGGCCACGCCGACGGCGCCCACGAGGACCACGCTGGCGACCGACTGCAGGACGCTGCCGATGACGTGTCCGATGAGCACCGAGCCGCGGTGGATGGCCATGGTGCGGAAGCGGGCGATGATGCCCTCGGTCATGTCGTTGGAGACGGACACCGCGGTGCCGATCGTGGTACTGCCGATGGTCATCAGCAGGAGGCCCGGCACGAGGTAGGCGATGTAGGCGGAGCGGTCTCCGCCGCCGATGCCCGCGCTCATGGTGTCGCCGAAGATGTAGACGAAGAGCAGCAGCAGCATGATCGGCGTGAGCAGCAGGTTCAGCGTGAGAGACGGATAGCGCCTGGCGTGCAGGAGGTTGCGGCGCAGCATGGTGGACGAGTCGCGCACGGCGAGGGAGAGGCGGGTCGGGCGGGCGGGAGCCAGGGGCGCGCTCATCGGACGTTCTCCTTGGGCTGGTTCGGCTGGGTGGGCACGGTGGTGCTGCTGGTCAGGGCGAAGAACACGTCGTCGAGGTCGGGGGTGTGCACGGTCAGCTCGTCGGCCTCGATGCCGGCGGAGTCCAGCCGGTCGAGGATGGTGCGCAGCTGGCGCTGGCTGCCGTCGCTGGGGATCTGCAGCGCCAGTGCCTCGTCGTCGCGGGTGACCTCGCGCAGGGCGGAGGCGGCGCTCCGGTACACGGACGGGTCGGTGAAGCGGAGCCGGACGTGCCCGCCGGGGATGAGCCGCTTCAGTTCCTCGGCGGTGCCCTCGGCGGCGATCCTGCCGTCGTTGAGCACGGCGATGCGGTCGGCGAGTTCGTCGGCCTCCTCCAGGTACTGGGTGGTGAGGAAGACGGTGACGCCGCCCGTGACCAGCTCGCGGATGATCTGCCACATGTTGTGGCGGGAGCGGGGGTCGAGGCCGGTGGTGGGCTCGTCGAGGAAGATGATGCGCGGGCTGCCGACCAGGGTCATGGCGATGTCGAGGCGGCGCTTCATGCCGCCGGAATAGGTGGAGGCGGGCTTCTTCGCGGCCTCCACCAGGTCGAAGCGCTCCAGCAGTTCGGCGGTGACCCGCCGCCCTTCGCGCTTGGACAGGTGGTGCAGGTCCGCCATGAGGAGCATGTTCTCCTCGCCGGTGATGAGGCCGTCGACGGCGGAGAACTGCCCGGTGACACCGATCGCGGCGCGGATCGCCTGCGGGTCGGCGGCGAGGTCGTGGCCGCCGACGCGGATCTCGCCGGAGGCGGGGTCGGGGGAGATGAGGGTGGAGAGGATCTTGACGGCGGTGGTCTTGCCGGCGCCGTTCGGGCCGAGCAGGGAGAAGATCGTTCCTTCGGGGACGGCCAGGTCGATGCCGGCGAGCACGACCTTGTCGCCGTAGGACTTGCGCAACCCGTTCGCCGCGATAGCCGGGTTCGTCATGAGGGTGCTCCTTCGAGGCTACGAGGTCAGAGGCTGCGGGCGGTGATGTCGCCGTAGGCGGTGGTCGCGTGGATGTCGAGCTGGGCGGCGGTGCCTTCGGTGTTGACAAGCGCGTTGTGGATCCGGCCGTAGGAGGTGCCGGCGTCCAGGGAGGCGGAGACTCCGCGGGCGGCGCCGACCGAGATCTGTCCCTGCTGGGTGCGCAGTGTGACCGTGCCGCGCACGGCCTCGTCGATGCGGATGTCGCCCTGCTGGGTGCTGATCTCCGCGGGTCCGCCCAGGCGGCCGACCGAGACGTCCCCGGCCAGGACGGCCAGGCGGGCGCCCGCGGTCTCGTCGAGCTTGACCGGGCCGAGGGCGGCGTCGATGGCGACGTCGCCGAGCCGGCCGACCCCCCGGAATTCGACGCCGGCCGACTTCGCCTCGACACGGGAGTCGGCGGGCAGCTGGACGGTCACCTCGACCGAGCCGGCCGGGCCCAGGATCCGGTTCTTCGTCGCCGCCGTGGCCGTGATCCGCAGGGTGCCGTCGGCGTATTCGACCGTGGTCTGCTCGGCCAGCTTCACATCCCGGCCGTTGGAGGGGTCCGTGGGCCGGACCTCGACCGCGGTGTCGGCCCGGTCGGCGGCGATGACCTGCACCCGCCCGGCCTGGATGTCGAGGACGGCGGCGATCGGGGCGGGGGTGGTGAACTTCTGCATCATGCTCTCCTGTGGCTCGTCGTTTCCAACGAGAGAAAAGCTACGTTGCATTCAATGATCTCGCAACGACCTCGTTGCGTACCATCGACGTATATGCAGGTCAGAGCCGCAAAATCATTGCAATGGGGTGCAGGTAATGCAACAACCGCCATCCCGGCCGTTGCAATGGATTGCGAGTGAACGCTATACTCGACGCACCAGGAAGCGCGCACGAAGGAGACAGCGATGCCGGGAGGCAGGCTCACCCAGCCCGAACGCCAGCAGATCGCACTGGGGCTGGCCGACGGCCTCGCCTACGCCGAGATCGCCAGACGTCTCGACCGCCCGACCTCGACCATCACGCGCGAGGTGATGCGCAACGGCGGCCCCACCGCCTACCGCGCGGACCTCGCCCACCGCGCCACCGAACGCCGCACCCACCGGCGCAGGCAGGCCGCACCCCGGGGAACGGAGACACCCGAACAGGCCCACGGACGCGACGCCGAGGCCGTGCGCGAGTACGAGGAGACGTTCACCACCGTCATGATGGCTTCGGGCATGCCCACGATGATGGCCCGGGTGATGGCCTGCCTCACCCTCACCGACTCCGGCAGCCTCACCGCGTCCGAACTCGCCCAGCGCCTCCAGGTCAGCCCGGCGTCCATCTCCAAAGCGATCGCGTTCCTCGAGAGCCAGAGCATGGTGCGCCGGGAACAGGGCGAACGCCGCCGCGAGCGCTACGTCGTCGACGACGACGTCTGGTACCAGACGATGATGGCCAGCGCCCGCTCCCTCGCCCAGCTCGTGGAGACCGCACGGCAGGGCGTCCACGTCCTCGTCCCCGGCACCCCGGCCGCCGCCCGCCTGGAGAACATCGCCCGCTTCCTCGATTTCGTCAGCGAGAGCACGGCCCGCGCCGCGGAACAGGCCCGCGAGATCCTCCGCACGGAACCCGAAACGACCTCGGCCCCGGACGGCACCGCCGAGCCACGTCCGGATCACGGATAGACAACCGCCTCGACGGTCACAACCGGCGGTGCCCGCGCCGGAACCCTCCACCGGCCACTCGGGGTGCCGGGCCGCGGTGGAGGAGAGACGCGCCCCTCACGGAGTTCGGCGGAAGCGGCGCAGAGCCGGGAGTGGGCCTCCGCCGGATGCGACGAAGGTGCCCGCGCCCTGGACTCTCCGGGGTCGCCTCGCGTCCGCATCCCAGAGGGCCAGCTCGGGGTCGTAGGGGCCGAAGGCGATCCGCTCTTCGTCCGGGGTGTCGAAGACGTCGAACACACGGACCGGGTGGGTGGGGTCCCAGGCGGGCCAGCCGGGGGTGCCGTCCGTCGCGAAGCGGACCCAGGCGGTGTGCACGGTGGTGGCGAGGTCGCGTGGGGCGTGCTCGCCGGCGAGCTTGGCGGAGGCGGGGGCGCTGCCGGTGTCGAAGACGAAGCCGAGTTCGAGGGCGTGGCAGGAGCCGAGGTCGGGCAGGCCGGAGGGCCAGGCGAACTCGTAGACGAATGACCGGGCTCCACCGAGGCGGGCGTCCGCCAGGCGGTGCAGGGGGACGCGCAGGAGATGGTCGGTGACGAGTTGGCCGACCAGGTCGGCGGTGCCCTTGTCGGGGTGGAGGTCGCGGTAGCCGCGCGGGAGCTCGGGGCCGCAGTGGCAGCGGGCGCGGGCGCCGGCCAGGGCGACCGTGCCGAGGCGGTCGACGCGCTCCAGGAGGCCGCCGGGGACGAGCCAGAGACGGTGTTCGTCGCGGGTCCAGCCCATGAGGAGATCGACGCCCGGGGCCGCGCCGTGCTCGGTCAGGGCCTCCAGGGGGTCGGTGGGCACCAGGTCGTCGTCGACGACGATGCCGAAGGCGGGGCCGCCCAGCACCGGACTGCTGAGGCGGCCGACCTCGGCCTGCGCCTCGGCGAGGTGGGAACGGTCCACGGCGGCGAAGGCCGCGGCGGTCGCCGGAACCTTGAGGCGGGTGGCCATACGACGGACCACGCGCCGCACCTTGTCCCGGTCCAGGGCCTCGGGCGGCCCGCTCTGGAGAACGGCCCGCCGGAACAGGCCCCTCACGCGAGGGGTGGCCAGCAGCGCGCCGACACTGATGGCGCCCGCGGACTGGCCGAAGACGGTCACCCGGTCCGGGTCGCCGCCGAACCCGGCGATCGAGTCCCGCACCCACTCCAGCGCGGCCAGTTGGTCGCGCAGTCCGAGGTTGGGCGGGGCGTCCGGGAAGAGGCCGTAACCCTCCACACCCAGGCGGTAGTTGAGGGACACCAGCACCACGCCGTCACGGGCGAAGGCGGCGCCGTCGTAGACCGGGACCGCCGACGAGCCCCGGGTGAGGGCCCCACCGTGGATCCAGACCATCACCGGCAGCCGGGCCCCGCGGCCCGGCTCCGGCGTCCACACATTGAGGTTGAGGCAGTCGTCCCCCGGGACTACGGGGTCCGACAGATAGCGGGCGAACGCCTCCGAGTACGGCGGTTTCGGAGGCGTCGGCCCGAAGTCGACGGCATCACGCACACCCGCCCAGGGCTCGGGCGGGACGGGCGGCCGGAACCGGCGGGGGCCGAAGGGCGGGGCCGCGTACGGGATGCCACGGAAGACCGCGATCCCGTCCTCGTGACCGTGCCCGTACTCGTATGTGCCGCGTACGGCCCCGTACGGCGTGCCGGCCACGGGGCCCCGCCGGTCTGCCGTCATCGCGCACCAGCTCCTCACGCCCGCCCGCTCGTGAACCGTCGTTCACCTCAGAGCACCACATCCCTCCGGGGTATTCCGGTCGTACCGGGTCTTTGACGGCCGTTCGGTGGACGAGGCGGCTATTTGGCGTACATCAGGGTGCCGAAGCCGAGCTGGTCGTATCCGCCGCTGGTCGAGCCGTAGTCCCCGCCGCCGCCCTCGGGGCGGACGCTCTCGGCCATACGGGTGATGTACGGGACGGACAGGCCCCGTCGCCGTGCGTAGTGGTAGTGGAGGATGTCCCACACGGGGCGGACCTGGCCCCGGCCGGCGGAGGAGATCGCCGTGTGGGTCTGCTGGGCGCAGTTCTGGCCGCTGCCCCAGGTGTACGTGGTGAAAGGCACGCTCTCGCCGAGGTTGTACTTGGCGACGTACTGGGCGGCCTTCATGAACCGGTTGTTGTCGTAGCCGTACAGGTCCTCGCCCTGCGACCAGGCCATCTCGCAGAAGGCGCCCATCTGGCCCATGCCCATCATGGTGTGGCCCTGGTCCCGGCCGGACTCCTGCCACTGGGCGAGGCCCTGGCTGTCGTACACGAACGGGACGGCCTTGCGGATCGCGCCGTTGCCCGCGCCGTTCTTGAAGTAGTTGACCGCCTGGTCGTACTTGGCCCCGTCGTCGCACAGGATCCCGATCGCGAGGATCGAGTTCATGTTGCACAGGTCCCAGTTGGCCCAGTAGTTGGTGATGCAGGCGTCGTTGTGGCTGTTCAGGAACTGGTTGTTGAGCGGGTAGAAGACGTTGAGCATCATCGTCTTGAACCGGTCCAGGTTGAACCCGCTGTAGCCGCGCATCAGCTCGGCGGCGTTGGCGAACTGGTAGCCGTAGATCCCGGCGGCCAGGAACCGGTCGGCGTTGCCGGTGACGCTGGTGAGCGTCGACGACCAGGCGTTGAGGATACGGACCGCCGCGTCGCCGTTGGCGGTGGTGCCGGCGACCTTCCAGCGCAGCGCGTTCTGGTAGGCCGCGTGGATGTCGTTGTAGAGGATGCCGTAGTTCTCGCCCGTTCCACCACGGATGATCGTGGCCTGCGGGTTGGGCGTCCAGGTGCTCGCGGAGTGGGAGTTGGCGGTCAGACGGTTCCAGCCGGACCGCCACGGGTCGTCGCCGGCGGCCACGCGCACTTTGGCGCGGTTGAGTTCGCCGTAGGCGTGCAGCATGCCGGGGTGGGTGAAGGTGGCCGGTGCCGCCTCCGCGGTGGTGGCGACGGAGGCGGCGCCCAGCGCGAGGGCGGCGGTGAGGCCGCCGGCGGTCCGCAGCAGACCGCGACGGCTCAACTCGCTGTTCGGGACGTACCGGTGGGGGGAAGTGCGGCTCATTCGTGCATCTCCAATCCATGGAGGATCTAGAGGGGGGTGATGCTCACCTCGCTGAATCGCGTGGTGCTGCGGACCAGAGGGCTGCGGGAGCAGACCACCAGGCCCACGTGATAGGGGGCGTCGCCGAAGCCGGGGATCTCTCCCGTGGCGAGGGGGGTCCAGCTGACGCCGTCATCGGTGGAGACGGATGCGGTGAAGGTGGTCCCGGTGCGCTTCAGCCGCAGCAGACAGGGGGCGGTGACCGCGGCGTTGCCCGTGAAGGTCGACCGTCCGGCCACGGTCGTACGGAGCATCAGCTGGGCGGCGGTCCCGCCCGTGACGATCGCTCCGGCCGCCTGGTCGAACGGGGAGAGGGACTTGGCCATGAGCAGCCCGACCCGGTCGCCGCTCGCTCCCTCGCGGGAGACGAGCCGTGCGGTGACCTCGCAGTCGCCGCTGACCGGCCGTCGGACGAACTGTCCGGTCATTCCCTGGTTGTTCACGGTCAGATCGGTTCCGGCACCCCGTACGACGAAGGTCCCGTCCTCGTACGCCGTGCTGCCGGGGGTCCTGACGGCCACCACGCCGAAGGTGCCGAACTCCCGCTCGTCGAGAACCACGTCGCCGAGGTCGCCGTACGTCCACGGGTCGGGCGGCGGCGTGCCGACCGTCAGCCTGAGCGCGCCGGTCGCGTCACCGGCGGCGTTGCCCGCGGTCGTGGTGACGGTGAACTCGCCCGTCCCGGTGGGTGTTCCGGAGATCACACCGGTACGTCTGTCGATGCGCAGGCCGTCGGGCAGGCCGTCCGCGGTGAACCGCACGGGCTCGTGCGAGGCCCGGAGCAGATGCCGGAAGGCGACTCCCTTGTTGGCGAACGCGGTGGTCGCGGAGGTGGGTTCCGGTACCGAAGGGGTCGGCATCTCGGCGGTGTCGGGCCGGGACAGCGGGCCTCGCCCACCGCCGTTGGACTTGGCTACGGCGTAGTGGTACGTCGTCCCGGGCGTTCCCGAGGCGTCCGCGTACCGGATCCGGGTGCCGAACCCGACCGGTCCGACGCCGGTCGCGACGGTCACGTAGGGACCGTCCGCGGCGGTGGCCCGCAGCACCTTGTACCGGGCCGAGAGGTCCGGGTCGGTCCAGGTCAGCTCCACGGCGTCGGCACCGGCGGTCGCCCGCAGGTCGGCGGCGGCGTGTCGGGGGCGCGGCGTGCTCCACACATCGCCGAGGGCCGACGACACCACGGAGACGTTGTCGAAGGCGCCGGTGCCGGTCTCCGCGTACTCCTCGGCGACGCCGAGGCAGGAGGTGAGCGCGAGTCCCGCGTAGGCGATGCGCCCCAACTCCACGTCGGTGGAACCGACTTCGGTCCAGTGGACGCCGTCGGGGGAGATGGCTCCGGTGCAGGTCCGGCCCCTGCGGGTGACGCGCACCCAGTACGGCATGCGCAGCCGGTAGCCGTCCCCCGCGCCCTCGACGTACGGGGCTTCGAGCGGGGTCGCCGACTCGGGCAGCCCGCCGAGATCGGAGATGGGGAACGAGGCGTTCGTGGTGATGGCCTGCTGCTGGGTGGGCGGCACGGGGGTGCTGCCGGTGGCGGACACGGACGCCCCGCCCTTCGGACGCACGGTCCACACACCGCTCCAGGTGTGCAGCGGCAGGCCCTGGATCAGCATCGACGCGTGCGCGGCGTCCGCGTCGAGGGACTCTCGGAGGGTGACGCCGATCTTGGAGTACTGCGAGCTGAGCGGGAACACCGTGCGCGCGGTGACGGTGCCGTCGCCGTACAGCGGCAGGTGCGCCACCCGGTAGGTGTCCGAGGTGCCGCTCGCCTCAAGGACGAACCGCTCGCCGTCGAAGGCCGCGGAGCCCGCGCGCCCGACGTCCCCGACGTCCTGGGTCGCCCAGGGCTCGGGAAGGCCGGCGGTGGCCGCCGCCCATCCCGAACTGTCGCTCTTGCCACGGGAGTTGGCGGCGATGACCGTGTAGTAGTACGTCCGCCCCATGCGTACGTCGCTGTCGGTGTACGTCGGCTTGTCGAGCCCGGAGGCGACGCGCTCGTAGGGGCCGTCCGGGCTGGTGGCCCGCTGGACGACGTACTCGCTCGCCCAGGCGGACGGCATCCAGCCGACGGTTACGGCCTTGCCCTCGCCGACGGCCGTGACGCCCGCCGGCGCCGTCGGTGCGGTCGGTGAGGGGGCCTTGGCCCCGGCGTAGGTGAAGGTGCCGAAGCTCGGCAGGTCGTCGTTGCTGCCCTCGACGACGCGGGCGCCGCCGGTGCCGCGGAAGACGGCGGCCTTGGTGTACGGGGTGTCGAGGCCGCGTACGCCGGCGTAGTGGGCGTAGTACATCTCGTAGATCGGCGGCAGGTTGCCGCGGACCTTGGCCGAGACGGTCGTCTTGATGTACTTGCCGGTGCGGTCGAGGTCGGGGGTGAAGGGGACGCCGTCGTCGCCGAGGTTGTAGCGGGCGGCGTACTCGGCATTGGCGAGGATGCGGTTGTCGTCGAATCCCCACAGGTCGACGCCCTGATTCCAGGCGATCTGCGCGGCGTCGCCCATCAGGCCGATGGCGAGCTGTTCGTGGCCCTGGTCGCGGCCGCTCTCCTGGCCCTGGCCGGTGGCGGTGACGATGCGGCCCCGGACGCTGCCGTTGCCCGCGCCGGCCGCCGTGAACCGGAGGGCGTCCTCGAAGAGCGTGGGCTCCTCGCAGAAGACCCCGATGGCCAGGATGGTCTGAATGGCCGTCAGGTCCCAGTTGCCGTTGGCGTACAGCATGTAGCCGGAGACGGCCGGATACCAGACGTCCAGGAAGGACCGCTCACAGCGGGCGATGTCGGCGTCCGCCCAGCCGTCGTATCCGGTGTGCCGCAGGAGTTCCGCGGCGTTGACGAACTTGAACGCCTGGAGCCCGGCGCCGAGCGGGCCGTCGGCCCCGGTGACCGCGGTGAGCGACTTCGACCAGGCGTTGAGGATGTCCCGTGCCTTGTCCGCGTGGGCGCGGTTGCCGGTGACGCACCACATCAACGCGTTCTGGTAGGCGGCGGCCGAGTCGGCGACGGCCTGGTTCTGGAAGTTGGTGGGGCCGCGGCCCCAGGAGGTGATCTGGCCGGTGTTCTGGACCGTGTACGTGGCCTTCGACCGGGCGTGGGCGGCGAACGCCAGGTAGCCCTCGTAGACGGGGGATTCCTGCGCGGCGACCGCGGCCTTCATCCGGTCCAGGTCCTCCTGGGAGTGCAGGAGGCCGGGGTGTCTGAACGTGAACGCCGCCTCGGTGGCTGCCTGGGCCCAGACGGCCGTGGCGGAGGCGGACAGCAGTCCGGCTCCGGCCGCGGCCGTGAGTCCCGCGGCGCCGAGGAACGACCGTCGGTTGAGGGGAAACACGGGTATCTCCTGGTCTTACGGGTGCTGCACGGTGAGCGTGATGGACTTGGTCGCCGTGCCCACGGTGTTCGTGGCGGAGACGGTGACCGTGTAGGTGCCGGGAACTTCCGGGCTGCCGGAGATCAGCCCCGTCTTCTCATCGGCCTCCAGGCCCTTCGGCAGGCCCTCGGCGGCGAAGGAGGTCGGCAGTGCGGTGGCGGTGACGAGGTGGTTGAACACCTGCTTCTTGGTGGCCGTCGCCTCGCCCGCGCTGGTGATCTCCGGAGCCACCGTGGCGGCCGCCGTGGCGGCGTCCAGGAAGCGGAGGTCCTTCACATGCTCGTTGGCGAACATCGGGACCATGTCGGTGGTCAGGTACCAGCCGGGCTTCTTCATCCTGTCGTGGACGACGGTGCCGTTGATCTGCAGGTTCTGGAAGGTGAGGCCCTTGATGGGGCGGTCCGCGTCGTAGCCCGTCAGGATCGCCATGTCGGCCTTCGTGCCGGTGTACGACAGGTTCCGCACGTACACGTCCTGGATGCCCCGGCCGGGCGAGGCGTTGTACCGGTTGGCCATGACACGCATGTTGACCAGCTGGCCCCAGGTGAAGTCCTCCACGCGGACGTCCTGGATGCGGACGTTCCGGATGAGGTTGCTGTCGCCGGGGTTGAGGGCGAAGCAGCCCTGGTAGAGGACCTGCGGCTCGCGGTGCTGGAGGACGTCGATGTTGCTGAAGACGATGTTCTCGATGATTTCGGGCTTCTCGGGGTTGCCGTGGGTGCCCATGTTCACCGGGTGCGCGACGTCGGCCCAGAGGGTGGAGTTCCGGACGGTGACGTTGCGGCAGTCGCCGTAGTAGTCCCAGCGGTGGGCGTAGATCGCGACGCAGTCGTCGCTGTTGCGCATGAAGACGCCCTCGATCAGCACGTCCTCGCTGCTGAACACGTCGATGCCGTCGCCCCACTGGCCGAAGCTGTAGGAGTGCAGGTTGCGGACGGTGACCTGCTTCGACTGGCCGATCGTGCAGGAGTAGCCGCTCTTGGGGTTGAGGGCGAGAATGCCGTCGATCTCGATGTTCTTGGAGAACGCCACCAGGGTGGCGGCATCGGAGTCGTAGATGATGCCCCGGCCGAGCAGCCGGGCGTTCTCCACGCCTGTGAACTCCACCCGGGCCTTGAGCACCGCGCCGCCCGCCAGGTACACCGTCTTGCCGCTGGGCACCTTCACCACGTTGCCGGTGACGGTGTGGATGCCCGGGCCGAAGTAGATGACGTCCGGGTCGTCCTCCTCGGGCCGCCACTTCTCGATCGGGTTGGCGTGCAGTTGGAGGTTGTCGTAGATATCGAACGCGCCGCCGTCGGCGTCACCGATCTCGATGGAGAGGTTGCGCGGCTCGGTGAGGCTGAAGGTGAGGGTGTCGCCGCCGACCTCGTGCGCGATGTCGTACGACAGGGGGCGGATCCGCGCGGAGGGGATGGCACCCTTCGAGGAGGTGACCTGGACCTCGACGGTGCCGGTGAAGTCGAGGTTGGCGACCGAGGAACTGCGGACGATGCCGGAGCCGGTCTTCTCGTTGATGGTCTTCGTCCGGGCACGCACGACGGGCACCGTGCGCCATTCGCCGCCGGGGGTGCGGGCCTTGACCGAGAAGCTGGCGTTCAGCGGCAGCCCGGTCGGGATCGGGTACACCACCAGCCGGTCGGCGGCCTCGGGTCTGTCGTCCTCCGCTCTCGCGGTGCCTGCCGCCATGCCGATGAGCGAGTACGCGGCGGCGGTGGCGCCGGCGGCCTGGAGGACGGTGCGCCGGGACAGGCCCGTTCCCTGGGAATCGTTCATGGGGAGGTTCCTTAAGTACGAGGGTGGCTGAAGGGGCCCTTACTTGAGTCCGGAGGTGGACATCCCGGCGACGAAGCCGCGCTGGGCGACGAGGAAGATCAGCAGGATGGGGACGACGTACATCACCGAGGCGGCGGCCTGGAGTTCGGGGACGGGCGTACCGCCCTCGTTGACATAGGCGGTCATCACGGCGACGGCGAGCGTGGTGCGGTCGGTGGACAGCAGCAGCTGCGGGGCGATGTAGTCGCCCCAGGTCCAGGTGAAGGCGATGATGAAACTGGCGGACAGCACGGGCCAGGACTGCGGCAGGAAGATCCGCCAGAAGATCGTGGCGTATCCGCAGCCGTCGACGATCGCGGCCTCCTCCAGCTCCCGCGGCATGCCGGCGAAGAACTGCCGGAAGAGGAAGACCAGATACGGCGCCGCGGACAGGCCCCACAGCACCCACGGCCAGTACGTGTCGACCATGCCGACCTTGGCGAAGATCAGGTAGGTCGGCAGCAGGGTGACCATCTGGGGCAGCATCATCGAGCCGAGCAGGACGCCGAACAGCACCTTCTTGCCGGGCGCGTCGAGCCGGGCGAAACCGAAGCCGACCCAGGCCGAGCTGAGGGTGACGAGCGTGGCGTAGATGAGCGCGATGACCAGGGAGTTGCGGGTGTAGCCGAGGAAGTCGATCTGGGTGAAGGCGTCGGCGAAGTTGTGCCACTGGAAGACCTCGGGCAGCCAGTGCACGGGCGAGGCGGCCAGTTCCCCCTGGGTCTTCAGGCCGGAGAGGACCAGCCAGCCGAACGGGCCGAGGAACAACCCGGTGGCGGAGACGAGGACCGTGTAGAGGACGAGGCGCTTGGCGCGCACCCGCACACGTACGTCGGTCGTCGATGACTTGGGCGGCAGCGCAGTGGCGGTCACTTCTTCGCCTCCGGGTCGACGTTGTAGAAGACCGCGCCGGACGTGAACCTGAAGATGAGTCCGGTCACGACGAGGATCAGGACGAAGAGCACCCACAGCAGCGCGGAGGCGTAGCCGTAGCGGCCGAGCGCGAAGTACTGCGCGAACACGTGCATCATGTAGAGGTAGTTGGACTGCGGGACCGTGGTGATGCCGCTCGTGTCGCCGAGCGGGGCCAGCAGCAGCGGCATGATGGTCTGCACCGAGGCGATCATCCCGGTCACCGTCTGGAAGAGCAGGACGGGCGACAGCAGCGGCACGGTGATGCTGCGGAAGGTGCGCCAGGCGCTCGCCCCGTCGATGCGGGCCGCCTCGTGGAGTTCGCGGGGTACGTCCTGGAGACCGGCCAGCGAGATGATCATGACGTTTCCGGCTGCCCAGAGCACCGTCATCAGCAGCACATAGCGGGCGTAGGGGTCGGCGAGCCAGCCGACGGCGTCGAAGCCGAAGATGGTCAGGACACCGTTCGTGGCACCGGAGTTCTGGTCGAAGAGGAGCTTGAAGGCGAGGCCCGCGCCCACCGGCGGCACCACGGCGGGCAGATACAGCAGGGTGCGGAACAGGCCGCGAGCCTTGACCGGCCGGTTGACCAGGACGGCGAGGCCGAGGCCCGCGATGATCGACAGCGGCACCGAGGTCACCGCGAACAGGCCCGCGCGGCCGAGCGCGTCCCAGGTCACCGGATCGTTCAGCAGCTCGCGGTAGTTGCCGAGCCCGACGTACTTCCAGTGGGGCGAGATGCCGTCGAACGTCGTGAAGCTCAGCCACAGCGCGTACGCCATCGGCGTGACGGTCAGCAGCAGGAACCCGATGATCCAGGGCGAGGTGAACATGTAGAACGCACGGTGCCTGCGCGCGGTCATGGAGATCCGCGGGCCGCCGGCGGCCGGTGTGCGTCCGGCGCTCGCGGCGGCACCTGGCCGGTCCGCGACGGAGGGGATCTGATCGACCGTCATCCCACTTGCTCCTTACCGCGCTTGAGCTGCTCGTTGATGGCCGAGTTCAGGCGCCCGGCGAGGGTGTCGACGGAGATCTGGCCGTTCATCGCGGCCGGGGCGATCTGGTTGAAGAGGGCGTCGAGCGCGTCCGCCCGGGTGTAGGGGGTGAAGGAGACCACCGAGAAGTGCTTCAGCTCGTTCTCCTGCACCTTCAGCACGCGTCGGTGGTAGTCCTCCTGGGCGGGCATCAGCGAACGCAGCGACTTCAGGGTGGGGATGCCCCAGCCCCCGCCGGCGCGCGCCTTGGCCGGCTCCTCGCCGAAGAACCACTCGAAGACCCGCCATGCGGCGTCCTTGTTCTTCGCCCCGCGCGGCATCCACAGGCCGGTGCCGCCCTGGCAGGCGCTGATCCGCTCGCCGCCCGCGAAGACGGGGGCGGGCGCCAGGCGGGAGGCCTCCGCGAGCTTCTTGTCGGGGTAGATCATGCCGCCCATCCAGTAGCCGGAGTTCGACATGGCCAGCCGCCCGGCCTGGTACGTGGGCCCGTCCCAGCCGTTGGGGTCGGGCTGGATGAGGCTCGGCCCCACCTTGGTCTTGCAGTAGTCGATGTACCAGGTCAGGGCCTTGCGGGCCTCGGGGGCGGTGAAGTCGACCCGGGAGAAGTCGTCGTTGAAGAGGCTGCCGCCGGCGGACGCCGTCAGGGTCGTCAGGAGCGTGGACCGGGTGAGGCCGCCGAAGCTGCCGCCGAAGACGGTGGTCTGGCCGTTCTTGCGCTGCGCGAGGCGCTTGGCGCTCTCCAGCCACTCCTCGAACGTGACCGGCTCGGTCTCCGGCGGGTAGCCGACACCGCCCTTGTCGAAGGCCGAGGCGTTGTACCAGTACATGGAGTCCTGGGAGAAGTCCTTCGCCATGCCGTAGCGCGGGCCCTTGCCCTGGTTTCGGCCGTCGTACCGCCACAGGTCGTTGACGGGGTCCAGGTCGTCCGGCTTGAGGACGCTGCTCCGGGCGAAGTAGGGGTCCAGCTCCTCGGCCACGCCCCGCGCCGCGAAGAACGGCGAGTCCACGGCACCGACGCCGCGCACCAGGTCGGGCGGGTTGCCGCTGGTGAGCATCGCGATCAGCTTGGTGATGTCGTACTTCACCAGGACGATCTTGATACCGAGGTCCTTCTTGGCCTGCTGAACCTGCTCCGGGAGGATGTCGCCGGAATTGACCATCACGGTGACGGTCTCGCCCGAGCCGCCGACCCCGCTGGAGACCGGCAGCGCGCAGCCGCTCAGCGCGGTGGCACCGGCCGCGACACCGGCCCCGGAGAGGGCCAGGAAGCGGCGGCGGCTCAGGGGAGCACCGGCATGGGTGTGCATGGACGCCTCACCTTCAGTGGGACCGGCGTCGGCAACAACCGGTTTCTATCCGGGGACGGGCAGAGCTTGTTCCTGTCCGGAAACCCACGTCAAGAGCCTCGACGAATTTCGAAAACTCCCTGGAACTTCCCGGACATCACCTCTCGGGCCTCGCCCGAGGACGGCGCGACAGGTCTGGAACCGGTTGCTTCCCAGGTCAGGTAACCGATTACGCCAACAGACGACTGCTTGCCCACACCCTGACGGCCGACGTCTCACCAAGATGAAGCCCACACGCGGCCGATCACGGTGATTGACCGACCCCCGCCCCGGATTTACGGTAGAAGACGTTTTCTGAAACAGAGTCGAGCCAGTTTCCGCAGCCACTCCTCCCCCATCGCACTCAGGAGAGTCATGCCCAGCGCCCAGCCGCCGCGAGCCGTGTTCGCCATGGATCCGGTGCACCTCCCCCTGCTCTTCCCGCCGCCGCTCATGGCCCGGCTGCGGCAGGTGGCCGAGATCGACCCGGAGCTCGTCGTGCGGGACTTCGCCGACCCCGCCGCCGCCCCGGTGCTGGCCGGGGCCGAGGTGCTGATCACCGGCTGGGGCTGCCCGCACCTCGACGCGGACGTCCTCGCGGCGGCGCCCCGGCTGCGTACCGTCCTGCACGCCGCGGGCTCGGTCCGGGCGCTGGTCGGCGAGGCCCTGTGGCAGGGCGGGGTCACCGTCTCCAGCGCGGTGGCCGGCAACGCGCTGCCGGTCGCCGAGTACACGCTCGCGATGATCCTCCTGGCCGGCAAGGACACCTTCGACCACCGCGAGCGCTTCCGGCAGACGCACACCTACCCCTCCCCCGCCGAGACCGCGGCCATCGGCAACGTCGGCCGCCGGGTGGGCGTCATCGGAGCCTCGCGAGTGGGCCGCCGACTCCTTGAACTGCTCCAGCCGTTCGACTTCGCCGTCTCGCTGTACGACCCCTACGTCGACACGGCCGGGGCCGCCGCGCTGGGCGCCGAACCGATGGCCCTGGACGACCTGTTGCGCACCAGCGACATCGTCAGCCTGCACGCCCCCGACATCCCCGAGACCTACCGCATGCTCGACCGCGGCAGACTCGCCCTGATCAGGGACGGCGGCGTCCTCATCAACACCTCCCGCGGCGCCCTCATCGACCCGGACGCGCTCGCCGTCGAACTGCTCTCCGGCCGGCTGAACGCGATCCTGGACGTCACCGAGCCCGAGCCGCTGCCCGCCGGGTCCCCGCTCTACGACCTCCCCAACGTCTTCCTCACCCCGCACATCGCGGGCTCGCTCGGCAACGAGCTGGAGCGCCTCGGCCGCACCGTCGTCGAGGAGCTGGAACGCCTGGTCGCGGGCCTGCCACCGGCCCACCAGGTCCAGCACACGGACCTGGCCCGGGTCGCCTGAAGCCCGCCTGACGCGAACCCCACCGCCCCTCGAGTCCCCTGCCTGCCCGCCCTTCCGGAAACACTTCGGGAAACAATGGGATACGGTTCCATCACCCACGTGGGCGGGTCCGGGGCGCACGGCGCCCCCGTCGATCCCGACGCCGCGTCCGGGGCCGGGACCAGGTCCAGGCCCGGTGGGAATCTCGAGGTCGAAGGAGCCGCACGGTGAGTCAACGCAAGGCGTCGGGCGACTCCGGCCGGGCCACCATCCGGGACGTGGCCCAGCGCGCCGGTGTCTCGGTCGCCAGTGTGTCCCGCGTCCTGTCCGGCAACTACCCGGTGTCGGACGAACTCCGCCGCCGGGTGATGAAGGTGGTCCGGGACCTGGACTACGTCACCAACGCCCACGCCCGCTCCCTCGCCGGCGGCGGCACCCCGACGGTCGCCATCCTCATCAACAACATCACCGGCGCCGCCTTCACGCATGTGGCGAAGGGCGTCGAGAGCGCCGCCTCGCTGCGCGGCTGGCTCACGCTGGTCGGCACCACCGGGGACGACCCGGAGCGGGAGCTGGCCCTGGTGAACCTCATGCGCCAGCAGGGCGTGACCGCGGTGATACTGCTCGGCGGGGCGTACGACTACGACGAGTACCAGTTGCGTATGGCCCGTTTCGCCCGCTCCCTGGACGCGGCCGACTCCCACCTCGTGCTGGTGGGCAGGCCGCCGCTGGAGGGCGAGGTCCCGGCGACCACGGTCGACTACGACAACGAGGGCGGCGCCTACGCCATGGCGAGCCATCTGCTGTCCGCCGGGCACCGCCGGGTCCTGGTGCTGCCGGGCCATGCCGAACTCACCACCGCCCAGGGGCGGTTGAAGGGTGCCCAACGGGCCTTCGAGGCGTACGGCGTGCCCTTCGACCCCGACATGGTGCGGCACGGTCCCTACGACTACGAGCACGGGTACGACGCCGTCGAGGAGAGCCTGCGGCAGGGGACGGCCTTCACGGCGGTCCTCGCGGGCACCGACGTGGTCGCCGCGGGTGCCGCCCAGGCCCTGCGCGCGGCGGGCCTCGGCGTCCCCGAGGACGTCTCCGTCGTCGGCTACGACGACATCCCCCTCGCCTCCCAGCTCACTCCCCAGCTCACCACCGTCCACGTCCCCTACGAGGAGATGGGCCGCGCCGCCCTGCGCGCCGTGGCCGACCGCCGCGAGGGCGGCGCGAGCCGCCGCCGGGGCGGGGACGGCGACCATCTGGTGCTGGGCACCCATGTGGTCGTACGGCAGTCCGTGCGGCCGCCCGCCCGATGAGCCGCGGGGTCTCCTCGCCCGCCACCCGACCACTGAGCGGCTGGCCAAATACCGTACATCCTCCCGGAGATGCCACCGAACCCCATTCGCGATGATCACCATTCGACCGAACCGGATATGGTGACCCCATGGGGACGGACAACGGGATCGTCGACGCCATCGACAGGGCGTTGATCGCGGAGCTTCAGCGCGACGCCACACAGGCCTACGCGGCGCTCGGCAAGGCGGTCGGTCTGTCGGCCGGCGCGGCTCACGACCGCGTACGGAAGCTCCGTGAGCGCGGCGTCATCCGCCAGACGACCATCGATGTCGACCCGGTCGCCCTCGGGCGGGGCGTGCTCGCCTTCGTCATGGTCGACTCGTCGGTCTGGATGGGGGACGCGTCCGCCTCCTTCGCCGCCCTACCCGAGATTCAGGAAGCCCACCTCATCGCGGGCACCGCCTCCGTCCTCGTCAAGGTGCGCTCGGCCACCACGGAGCGGTTGCAGGACGTCCTGCGGCGGCTCTACGCGATCGAGGGCGTGAGCGGGGCCCGGACGACGGTGGTACTGGAGACGTTCTTCGAAAGGCCGGTCCACACCTCGTGAACTTCTCGTCGATCTATCAGCACGGCTTCGCGCGGATCGCCGCGTGCACCGGTCACGCGGCCATCGCCGACCCACCGGCCAACGCGGAGGCGGTGCTGCGGCAGGGCCGCCGCGTCGCCGAGGAGGGGGTCGCCGTCGCCGTGTTCCCCGAACTGTGCCTGTCCGGCTACTCGATCGAGGATCTGCTGCTGCAGGACGCGTTGCTCGACGAGGTCGAGGCGGCGCTCCGGACGGTGGTGGCCGGATCGGCGGACCTGCTGCCGGTGCTCGTCCTCGGCGCCCCACTGCGCCATCGCCACCGCGTCTACAACTGCGCGGTGGTCGTGCACCGCGGGCGGATCCTCGGTGTCGCGCCCAAGTCCTACCTGCCGAACTACCGCGAGTTCTACGAGAAGCGGCAGATCGCACCGGGCGACGACGAGCGCGGCGGCACGATCCGCGTCGGCGGGGCGGACGTGCCGTTCGGCACGGACCTGCTCTTCGCGGCGGAGGACCTCTCCGGTCTGGTGCTGCACGCGGAGATCTGCGAGGACATGTGGGTGCCGGTGCCCCCGAGCGCCGAGGCGGCGCTGGCCGGGGCGACCGTTCTCCTCAACCTCTCGGGCAGCCCGATCACGGTCGGGCGGGCCGAGGACCGGCGGCTGCTGTGTCGCTCGGCGTCCTCGCGCTGCCTCGCCGCCTACGTCTACGCGGCGGCCGGCCTCGGCGAGTCGACCACCGACCTGTCCTGGGACGGCCAGACCATGATCTACGAGAACGGGGTCCTGCTGGCCGAGACCGGTCGTTTCCCGCAGGACGACCAGTACGCGGTGGCCGACATCGACCTCGACCTGCTGCGGCAGGAACGCACGCGGATGGGCACGTTCGACGACAACCGCCGTACCCACGCCGCGCGGACCGGCGGCTACCGGCACGTCTCGTTCCGGCTCGACGCGCCCGCCACCGACCTCGGCCTGCGGCGCCCGGTCGAGCGGTTCCCGTTCGTGCCGGCCGACCCCGCCCGCCTCGCCCAGGACTGTTACGAGGCCTACAACATCCAGGTCGCGGGCCTCCAACAGCGCTTGGCGGCGATCGGCGGCCCCAAGATCGTCATCGGGGTGTCGGGCGGCCTGGACTCCACACACGCGCTGATCGTCGCCGCCCGGGCCATGGACCGCGCGGGCCGCCCCCGCAGCGACATCCTCGCCTTCACCCTGCCCGGCTTCGCGACCGGCGAGCACACCAAGGGCAACGCCCACAAGCTGATGCGTTCCCTCGGCGTCACGGCGGCCGAACTGGACATCACCCCGACCGCCCGGCTCATGCTCAAGGAGATGGGCCACCCGTTCTCGTCCGGCGAGCCGGTGTATGACATCACCTTCGAGAACGTGCAGGCGGGGCTGCGTACCGACTACCTGTTCCGGCTGGCCAACCAGCGCGGCGGCATCGTGCTCGGCACGGGTGACCTGTCCGAACTGGCGCTCGGCTGGTGCACGTACGGCGTCGGCGACCAGATGAGCCACTACAACGTCAACTCCGGCGTACCGAAGACGCTCATCCAGCATCTGATCCGCTGGGTCATCAGCAGCGGCCAGTTCGACGAGGACACCAACGAGACGCTGGCCGCGATCCTCGACACGGAGATCAGCCCGGAGCTCGTGCCCGGGGAGGAGCTGCAGTCCACCGAGTCCAAGATCGGCCCGTACGCGCTGCACGACTTCACCCTGTTCCACGTGCTGCGCTACGGCTTCCGGCCCTCGAAGATCGGTTTTCTGGCCTGGCACGCCTGGCGGGACCGGGACGCGGGCGCGTGGCCGCCGGGGTTCCCCGAGGCCGAGCGGACGGCGTACGAGCTGCCGGAGATCTGGCACTGGCTGGACTATTTCTGTCGGCGTTTCTTCGCTTTCGCGCAGTTCAAGCGCTCCGCCATGCCGAACGGGCCGAAGGTCCTGGCCGGCGGTTCCCTGTCGCCGCGCGGCGACTGGCGTGCACCGTCCGACAGTTCGGCGGCGGCCTGGCTGCGAGACCTGGCCCGCTGGGATCTGCCGGACACCGGGGAGTAACCGGTGTCGCAGCCAGTCCGAGCCGTCCGATGAGTTGAGTTACGTAAGCGGTTTCAGCCGCTGAGGCCGTCGCGGACCAGCCCCCCGCGGCGGCCTTCGCGCTGCGGGGCACCCCTCTGACCTGCACATCCACCATAACCGTCGGTCACCGAGAGCCACATCTCCCCGCAACCCGACGGACAAGCCCGCGTAACAATTTCTCTTCGCACTCTTGCGTGAGCCGATCTGGCGACCTACGTTTCACAGCAACCGTTTACTACGCCTTACGCAGGGGTTCAGAGACGCGAGCTGACGGTCCGCCTCGCTCGCCGTCGCCCCACCGAGCCGCCCCTCGCTGCCCTCGCTTCCGCGATCGTCTACGCCTCGAAGGATGACCGTACGATGAACTCCAACAGCCCCCGGAGAAGGTTCGCCCGCATTGCAGTCGCGGGTATGGCGCTCACAGGTCTGCTCACCGCCTGCGGCAGCTCGGACTCCGGCGACGACTCCTCTTCCGACTCCTCCGGTCCGGTCACCCTCGACTTCTGGGGCTGGGCCAACGGCCAGGAGGCCGTCGTCAAGGCGTTCAACGCCAGCCACAAGGACGTCAAGCTCAAGTACACCAAGGTCACCGACCAGCTGACCATGCAGAAGCAGCTGACCAACGCCGTCAAGGCCGGCAACGCCCCCTGCCTGCTGCAGAACACCGGCGAGTACGTGACGAGCTGGGTCTCGCAGGGCGCCCTCGCCGACATCACCGAGTACGTCGAGGCCGACAAGGACAAGTTCAACCCCGGCTCGTGGGCCAACGGCCAGGTCCAGGGCAAGGTCTACGGCATCCCCACCGCCTCCGCGCCGGCCTTCACCATCTACCGGACCGACATCTTCGAGAAGTACGACCTGGAGCCGCCGGCGACCTGGGACGACTTCATCGCGGCGGGCAAGGTGCTGAAGAAGCACGACATCAAGATCACCAACTACGCCGGTGAGGACCCGAGCACCCTGGAGGTGCTCGCCATGCAGGGCGGGGCGCACTGGTACAGCGTCGACGGCGACTCCTGGGTGGTGAACTTCCAGGACGAGGGCACCCTCAAGGCCGCCGAGGTGATCCAGGAGATCATCGACAACAACCTGAACTCCAAGCTCTCCTTCGCCGACTACGCGGCCGTGCAGCGCAACTACGACACCGGCGGCACCGCGACCCGGCAGATCTCCACCTGGCAGATGTCCGGCATGGTGCAGAACTTCACCAAGTCCTTCGGCGACTGGGCGCTGGCCCCCTGGCCGACGTACAAGGGCGAGGCAGCCAAGACGCCGGCCGGGACCAACCAGAGCGGCAACCTGACACTGGTGTCCGAGCAGTGCAAGAACAAGAAGCAGGCCGCCGAGGTGGCGCTGTGGATGTCCACCGACACCGGTGCCGTCAAGACCATGGCGAGCCCCGAGACCGGCAGCGGCGTGATGCCGGCGCTGGCCGACAGCGAGTCGTACGTCGCCGAAGCGATCTCCGAGAAGCTGCTCGGCGACAACTACGAGCCGGCCCAGAAGATCGTGACGGACAGCCTGGGCACCGTCACCAACGACTGGATCTACGGCCCGAACTGGACCGCGATGTTCACGGAGATGCAGGACGAGTGGGCCAAGGTCGTCAGCAAGGAGCAGAAGGTGACCGATCTGCTCGCCCACATGCAGGAGTGGACGGTCCGCGACCTCCAGCAGCGCGGCATCAGCGTCAAGGGCTGAGGCACACTCGATGATTCGCTCACTGCGCTGGAAGGGTGCCGCGTTCACGGTGCCCTTCCAGCTCGGCTTCGTCTTCCTCTACCTTCTTCCGATCGGCTACGCCGTTCACCAGTCGCTGTTCCTGCAGAAGCAGTCCGGGCTGGGTCTCGGCGGCGCGACCACGGAATTCGTCGGGCTGGAGAACTACCAGCAGGGCCTGACGGACTCGGCGTTCATGACCTCCATCCTCAGGGTGGTGCTGTTCGCCTGCGTCCAGATCCCGTTCATGCTGATCATCAGCCTGATCCTGGCGCTCTTCCTGGACGCGGTCACCGCGAAGGCGGCCGGCCGGTTCCGGATCATGCTGCTGGTCCCGTACATGATCCCCGGGGTGGTCGCGGCCATCGTGTGGATCAACCTGTACAGCCCCGTGGTGGGCCCCCTGACGCCGCTCGGCGAGCTGTTCGGGTTGGACTGGAACTTCTTCGCCCCCTCGATGGTGTGGCCGGCCATCGGCAACCTGCTGACCTGGCACGGCATCGGCTACAACATGGTGATCATCTACTCGGCGCTCCAGGGCGTGCCCCGTGAGCTGTTCGAGGCCGCGCGGCTGGACGGCGCCTCGGAGCTGCGGATCGCGCTGAGCATCAAGGTCCCGTTCGTGCGGGGCGCGCTCGTCCTGACCGCGCTGCTGTCGGTCATCCAGATGCTGCAGATCTTCAACGAGCCCGCGCTGTTCAGGAACATCTCCCCCGAGACGGTCAGCGACAGCTTCACCCCGATCATGATCATCTACAACCAGGCGTTCAACGCCGCCAACTACCACTACGCCGCGGCCCTGTCGGTGCTGCTCGCCCTGATCCTCGGCCTCGCGTCCTTCCTCTTCTACCGGCTGACCTCGAGGGAGGCGGACTGATGGCGCTCACGGAAAACATGAAGGAAAACGGCACGGAAAACGGCACGGAGAACGGCTCGAAGACCGCTGCCGGGCCGTCCGGCGGGGGCACCGTCCGCCGGCGTACCCGCCCGGACCCGGCCGCCCGCTCCCGCGGCGGCCAGCGTTTCGTCCTCCTCGGTCTGGCCCTGGCCAGCGCCTACAGCCTGTTCCCGGTGTACTGGCTGGTGATCGCCGCGACCAAGGACCAGGTCGGGCTGTACCAGAGCAACGGGCTGTGGTTCTCCGACTTCCACCTGTGGGAGAACCTGCAGCAGGTGTTCACGTACGAGGGCGGCATCTTCCTGCGCTGGACGGCCAACTCGTTCCTGTACGCCGGTGTCGGCTCCCTCGGCGGCACGCTCATCGCCCTCGCCACGGGCTACGGCCTCGCCCGCTTCGACTTCCCGGGCCGTGGCGTGGTCTTCGCGGCGGTGGTCGGCTCGTTCCTGATCCCGATCGCCCTGCTCACGCTCCCGCTGTACCTGATGTTCTCGAAGATCGGCCTGGTCGACACCCCCTGGGCGATGTTGATCCCCTGCCTGATCAACCCGTTCAGCGTGTATCTGGCCAAGGTCTACACCGAGGCCGCGATCCCCTTCGAACTGCTGGAGGCGGCCCGTATCGACGGCGCCGGTGAACTGCGGATCTTCTTCAGCATCGTGCTGCGGATGATGACCACGGGCGGCGCCACGGTGTTCCTTCTCGCCTTCGTCAACACCTGGAACGCGTTCTTCCTCCCCCTCACCGTGCTGCGCGGCCAGGAGAACTGGACACTCAACCTGGGTCTGTACAACTGGTCCGGCAAGCGGGTCGAGTCGGGCATCGATGTGACCAGCCTCGTCCTGACGGGCGCACTGCTGTCCATCGTCCCGATGGCGATCATGATGGTCGCGATGCGCCGCTACTGGCGGACAGGCGTCACGATGGGAGCGCTGAAGTGACACCTCCGATGCCTGCTCGGGCAGTCGTCACCCCGGGGACTCCGGTAGTTCTGGGAGCTCGTTCGTGACCGCGGCCCGCAATCCCGTCATCCGGGGCTTCGCCCCCGACCCCTCGCTGGTCCGGGTCGGCGAGTGGTACTACGTGGCGACCAGTTCGTTCGAGTGGTACCCGACGATCCCGGTCCACCGGTCCCGGGACCTCGCGCACTGGGAGTTCGCGGGCCATGTGCGCGGCGCGGTCCCGGGCGGCTCCCTCGCCGGCGTCCCCGACTCGGGCGGCATCTGGGCACCGTCGCTGAGCTGGGACGGCGAACGCTTTTGGGTGATCTACGCGATCGTACGGTCGGTCGGGACCCGCCACTTCGACCTGGACACGTACGTCAGCACGGCCACGAGCGTGGACGGGGCTTGGACCGCTCCACGCCGGGTCGCGAGCCATGGCTTCGACCCGGCCCTCTTCCATCACGAGGGCCGGCTGTGGCTGCTGAACATGCAGAGCGACCACCGCCCCGGCGGCAAGCGGTTCGCCGGAATCGTCCTGACGGAGTTGGACCGCTCCACACTGCGCCCACTCGGCGAGACCCATCTGCTGCTCCAGCACGACAAGTTGATCGAGGGCCCCAAGCTGCTGGTGCGTGACGGCTGGTACTACCTGGTGCTCGCCGAGGGCGGGACCGGTTTCGAGCACGGGGTGCGGGTGGCGCGAAGCCGTGCGATGACCGGCCCGTACGAACTCGACGACGTGCCCCTGCTGACGACGCGGGACGACCCGAAGGTGCCGCTGCAGAAGGCCGGGCACGCCGAGCTGGTCGAGACACCGGACGGCGAGTGGTACCTGAGCCATCTCACCGCCCGCCCGCTGCACACCGAGCACGGCATGCGCTGCCCGCTGGGTCGGGAGACCGCCGTCCAGGCGGTGACCTGGGACGCCGAGGGGTGGCCCCGGCTGCGGCAAGGTGGCTGGCACCCGGCGGTGGAGGTGCGGGTGCCGACCGTGAACACGGCCTCCGCCGTGACCGCCTCGGTCGACGCCGCGCCCGCCGGGAAGCCCTCGACCGCGCCCGTCGTGCGCGACGACGCGCCGTCCTGGCCGTGGAGCACCCTCCGCGCGGAGCCGGACGCCTCCTGGGCCGACACCGCTGTCCGCCCCGGCTGGATCCGGCTGCGTGGGCGGCAGGGGCCCGAATCCCTCTGGGACCAGAGCCTGTTGGCACAGCGGCTCACCGAGCACCGGGCGGAGGTGGAGGTCACCGTCGAGGCCCGGCCGCGCACGTTCGCCGAGGCCGCCGGGCTGGTGCTCTGGTACAACACCGCCTCCTACCTCACCCTCGACCTGACCTGGGCCGAACCCGAGGGCGAACCGCAGCGCGGCCAGCAGTGGCGGGGCGAGGGCCGTACCGTCCTCAGCCTCCTCGAACGCGACGAGGACGGGGCCCGGCAGGTGGCCGTCGTCGAGGTCGAGGCGGGACGTCCGGTCACGCTGGGGGCGAGCGTCGACGGCGCCGACGCCCGGTTCTGGTTCCTCCGTGACGGCGTGCGTGTACCCGTGGGACCGGTCCTGGACTTCAGCCGTCTCTCCGACGACTACGGCTCCCGACTCCGCTTCACCGGCGCCTTCGCCGGCATCCACGCCCAAGACCTCGTCGCCGCGGAGTTCACGGCGGACTTCGGCGGGTTCCGGCTGGTGCACGAGGAGGAGTGAGGAGAGGAGAGGTGAGGAGAGGTGAGGAGAGGTGAGGAGAGGTGAGGTGAGTAAGGGGACTCCGGGTCAGGCGCCCGGGGCGAACCCGGGACTCCTCGCAGCCTCCACCCCCTTGTTCGAAGTTTCGAAAGTTTTGGCTGGTGCGGTCCTCTGATTCCCTGCTTCTTCACGCCGTGTTGAGTTGGGCTTACCGTAGGAAGCGCTTGCTACGCGGTGGGTGATTCCGCCGCGCGAGCAAGGCTGTTCGAAAATTTCACCGGCCCACGGGACGGGCCCTGAGAGGTGGAGTCGCGATGGTGCGTGGCGGGAGCGCGACGGCCGGGCCGACGCTGGCGGTGGTGGCGCGCGAGGCCGGGGTCTCCGTACCGACGGCCTCGAAGGTGGTCAACGGCCGGGAGGACGTGGCCCCGGAGACCAGGCGCCGGGTCAGCGAAGCGCTGGACCGGCTCGGTTACGTCCGCAGACCCCGGTTCGAGGCGTCGAAGCCGCAGGGCATGGTCGATCTGGTGGTGCACTCGCTGGAGAGTTCCTGGTCGGGCGCGGTTCTGCACGGCGTGGAACAGGCGGCCCACGACGCCGGCCTGGAGGTCGTGGTCTCGGCCGGGCTGACCCGTACCCGGGGCGCCCGCCCGGAACGCGGCTGGTTCGACAAGCTGACCACCCGGGGCTCGGCCGGTGTGCTGTTCAACCTGGCCGAGCTGTCCCCCGCCCAGTACTCCTGGCTCACCCAGAACCGCATCCCGTTCGTCCTGATCGACCCGGTCCTCGAACCGCCGCCCGGTGTGGTGTCGGTGGGCGCGGCCAACTGGCAGGGCGGCACCACCGCCACCGAGCATCTGCTGGCCCTGGGGCACGAGCGGATCGCCGTGATCGCCGGATACCGGCACAAGATGTGCAGCAGCGCCCGGGTGGCGGGCTACCGCTCGGCGTTGACGGCCGCGGGGATTCCGTACCGGCCGGAGTACGTCCGCTACGGCAACTTCATGGAGACCACCTCCCACCACCGCATGCTCCAGTTGCTCGACCTCCCCGAACCGCCGACCGCCGTCTTCGTCTGTTCGGACAAGATGGCCCTCGGCGCGTACGAGGCGCTGGCCGAGCGGGGGCTGCGGGTGCCGGACGACATCAGCGTGGTCGGCTTCGACGACCTTCCCGAGGCCCGCTGGGCGAATCCTGGTCTGACCACCGTCCGCCAGCCGCTCTCCGAGATGGCCTCGACCGCGCTACGGCTGCTGGTGCGGATGATGGAGGGCGACCAACCGGAGGGTACGCGCACCGAGTTGTCGACGAGGCTGGTGGAGCGGGCGAGTACGGGGGTGCCGCGCTCGGCCTGAACGGGGAGTGGGATCGTGTCGGGGTTCGGATGAAATGGTTGCGGAGCACCTGAGTTCGGGTGAACGGTGGGCGTCGTCGGACCGTACGCATAGTGATGGGCGTACGGGTGTGATGGCGGTGCCGCCGTCCCCGGCCCACTCCGCTCCACCAGCACTGAGCTCCACATGCTCCACAGGGAAGGACCTTCGGGTTGTCGCACATACGCTCTCCGCAGCTTCCGGGACCGACACCGGCACCGGACGACGACACGGCCCTGGAGGACGCAGCCCCTCCGGAGCGGGAAGCGGTTACGGAGACCACGGCGGAGGCCGAGGAACCCGAGGCCGAGGCCGAGCCCGAGGAGCTCAAGCCCGAGGAGCCCGAGGCCGGGAAGCCCGAGCCTGAGGCCAAGCCGACCTCCGAACCCGAGCCCGAGGCCGAATCCCAGCCGGCCCCCGAACCCGATCCCGAGCCCGGTCCCCGTCCTGAGCCCGAATCCCAGCCGACCCCCTCCCCCGTCGCACCTCCCTCCGGCTGGCGCACCAGGCACCCCCGCGCCGCGCGCGCCGTCACCTGGACCGTGACCGGACTGGCCATCGCTCTCGTCATGTTCGCGCTGCTCGTACCGAACGACATGACCAACATCGAGGTCGGCCGCTTCCTGAGGATCCCGGCGGAGGGAATTCTCGTGGCGGCGCTACTGCTCGTGCTGCCGCCGAGGGCGCGGCGCGTGGCGGTGGTGGTCGTCGGGGCGGTGCTCGGGCTGCTGGTGATCGTCAAGGTGCTGGACATGGGGTCGTACTGGACCCTGGACCGCCCGTTCGACCTGGTGTTGGACTGGATCCTGCTGGACGACGCGCAGTCGTTCATGAAGGACTCGCTGGGCGGCGCGGCCGCGCAGGCCGCGACGGTCGGGGTGATCGCGCTGGTGCTCGCGCTGCCGGTACTGATGACGCTGGCGGTCGTGCGGATCAGCCGACTCATGGTGCGCAACCGGCACACGGCGAGCCGTACGCTGCTGGTCCTCGGGACGGCGTGGATCACCTGCTCGACGCTGACGCTGGAGGTCGCCGACATACCGGTGGCCTCGCACAGCGCGGCGACCCTCGTGGAGAACCGGATCGAGGCGGTGAGCGACGGGCTGAAGGACGGGGAGGCGTTCGAGAAGCAGGCGGCGGTCGACGCCTTCGCCGACGTACCGCCGGACCAGTTGCTGACGGGGTTGCGCGGCAAGGACGTACTGATCACCTTCATCGAGAGCTACGGCCGCTCCGCGATCGACGACCCGCAGATGGGCGAGCCGCTCGGTGAGACGCTCGCGCAGAAGACGAAGGAGCTGGAGCAGGCCGGGTACGCGTCGCAGAGCGGCTGGCTGCGCTCCCCCATCACGGGCGCGGGCAGCTGGCTCGGCCACTCCACGTTCCTGTCCGGCCTGTGGATCAAGAACCAGTCGCGTTACGCCAACCTCGTCGCGAGCGACCGTCTCACCCTCACCGAGGCGTTCCGCCGCACCGGCGCCTGGCGCACGGTCGGCATCGTGCCGGGCACGCAGAAGACCTGGCCGGAGGGCAAGTACTTCGGCCTGGACCACATCTACGACTCCGACCAACTCGGTTACCAGGGACCGAAGTTCAGCTGGTCGACCATGCCCGACCAGTACACGCTGAAGGCGTTCGAGGAGCTGGAGCACGGCAAGAAGGACCGTGAGCCGATGATGGCGGAGATCATCCTGACCTCCAGCCACAACCCGTGGGCGCCCATCCCGAGCACGATCCCCGAGGAGCGGATCGGCGACGGCTCGGTCTACCACTCGCTCCAGAAGGCGGAGGGCAAGGACCCCAAGGAGGTCTGGAAGGACCCCTCAAACGTCCGTGACGAGTACCGCAAGTCCATCCAGTACTCGGTCACCAGCCTCGTCGACTACGTCGCGAAGTACGGCTCCAAGGACACCGTCCTGATCTTCCTCGGCGACCACCAGCCCAACAAGACGGTCACCGGCGACAACCCCAGCCACGACGTGCCGGTCTCGATCGTCGCCCAGGACCCCGAGGTGCTGGAGAAGATCGCCGACTGGGGCTGGACCGACGGCCTCAAGCCCGCCGACGACACCCCGGTGTGGCGGATGGACAAGTTCCGCGACCGCTTCATGACGGCGTTCGGCCCGCAGGGCGCCGGAAACCCCTAGTCGCGGCTGTGGTCCGCCCGGGCCGGCTCGGCACCGGGCGGACAGAAGCTATTGAGGGCATCATCGCCACCATGGCCGCGGAGCAACTCCCGGGCCTGTACAAGCGATCCAGCGGCCCCTGCTGGGTGTACGAGGACAGGACGACCAGGGCAACCCGCTCGTCAAACAGCTCGGTACGGACAACCTGCGCGCCTACCTCGCCGAGTACGTCCTCACCTACTCCGTGGTTCCCGACCACGCTCACGCGGGGCATGAAGGAAGTCCTCGAGCTGGTGATGCCGAAGACCTGGCACGATCCTCGGACGCCGTGACTGGCCGCTCCTGCCCCTGCGGGGGATAGTCACGGCACCCGTCGTACGCCCGGACGGCACGATCGTCCAAGGTTTCGGATACGACCGCGTGACCGGCTTGCACATGCACCCGTGCGTGCCGCTGCGCCGCCTCCAAGCTGAGGTGACCGAAGAGCCCGTCGAGCGCGCGAAGAAGGTCGTGCTGGGGCAGATGCTCGCGGACTTCCCCTTCGTAGCGAACTCCGACCGGGCGCAGTACTTGGGGGCGCTGCTCTCTCCGATCATCCGCCACTACGTGCCCGGCCCGACGCCGCTCCTGGTCATCACCGGCACCTCTCAGGGGTCTGGAAAGACCCTGCTCATGGATGCAGTCGGCTACATCTACGGGCTGGCCGTAACCCAGTGGCCCGAGAACGACGCGGAACTCCGCAAGGCCGTGACCGCCAAGCTGTGGGACTGCGGCGACCCCGTCATCGCCATGGACAACCTGCCCAACGGGCACGTCATCAAGTCGCCGATGCTCTCGTCCCTGGCGACGTCGGCGACCTGGAGCGACCGCCTGCTCGGCAGCACCAGCTCCGTCACCATCCCGAACGACCGGTTGTGGGTGCTCACCGGCAACAACCTCAGCACCGGCGGAGACAACGCCCGTCGCACGCTGTGGGTGCGACGGGACCCGAACTGCCCGAACCATGACCAGCGCGACGACTTCACAGTCGGAGACCTCCGACAGTGGCTGGAGCAGAACGCATCCACCGTCGTCGCCGCTCTCGTGACCGTGGTGCGCGGGTGGCTGGCCGCTGGCGGCAAGACTGTGAACACCCACATGGGCGACTACTCCCGGTGGGCCTCCACGGTGGCGGGCATCCTCGCCCACCTCGAAGTGCCGGGGTGGCTCTCGAACTGCGACACCGCGACGTCGACCATGGATGCGAGGCGCAGGAGTGGGCCGCGTTCTTGACGGTCTGGTACTCGAACCCGGACCTCAGCAGCCGGACCGTCACCACGATTCGGTGAGCCAGTCGGCGGCCGGCCACGAGCTGTTCGGCCGTATGGCCGGGTATTACGTGGCTGCATGGTGGCCCCTGGTCCTGTGCGGGGCCGGGCGCCACCACGTTGAGCTCTCAAGGCCGCTCGGCTACTTGCCGACCTGCCACTCCACCGGTTCGTCCAGATCCGCCGGCGAGTACACCACCCGCTCAGCACGCCCACCCTTCGGCACCTCGAACAGGACGTGCCCCCGCACGCAGTCGCCGCCCTTCACCTTCGTGTCCATCGGATACAGCGGCTGCGGGAACTCACCCCCGCTCATGTGCGTCGCCTCCACCCGCGCCCCGTCCTCGTATGCGAGTGACCACGTGAACGGGCTCACCGGGAACGCGGCGGTGCCCTTGTTGCACACCTTCACCTCGGCCGTCGCCCACTCCTGGTCCTCGGGCAAAAGTTCCGGAATCCCGGCGATGCCGCTGTCTTTGAAGGCGAGCACGACCGCCGAGAACTTGCGGTCGCCGACGCCGATGTCTGCGGTGTCGCCGAACTTGAAAGTCTCCTGGCTGGGCGAGGGTGACAGGCTCGTCTTCGTGCTGCTGGCTGACGGTGTGCTGGCTGCCTTGACGACAGTCGGTGTGGGGTCGTCGGCGTCACGGGAGTTCGAGACGACGATGCCGGCGGTGACGATCCCGGCGATCAGCACGGCCGCCGTGCTGATGATGATCGTGTTCGTGTGGTTGCGCTTCGGCGGCTGAGGTGCCGGTGGTGCAGCAGGCGCAGGCGGCGGCATGGTGTTGCTCATGGTCCCCCCAGGACGTGTGTCGTGGAGTCGCATCATCCTGGGATGAGCACCGTTGTGGGGCAGATATGCCGTGTTGTGACCCTGCGGGGTGATGTGGGCGGGCGGGGCGGCGCCCTGCGACTTCGACCGTGGGGCAGATGCAACGGTTGGTTCCGTCCGGCTGACGGACGGAACCCACCGGACGCCGCCAGGAGTGCGTACCCTTTCTCGGCGCCGCTTGCTGAGGACAGGTTGTCCCTCTCACCCGCGTGCGTGGGACGACGGTTGCTCACACGGCAACCGTTCCCGCCCTCGACCTGCATGGGGCAGCGGCCTACACAGGGGTACTCACCAGATGAGGACCATTTTCGAAGGGCCGCGAACATGGTCGAGGGCACGCATCTGTCGCGTACTCCTCAGCCGTCGAGCGGCTCGGCCATGTGCGCCTGCGCGATCGCGTCGATACGCCGGGCGAGGTCGAAGTCCGCCTCGGTCAGCTTGTGCCCGGCGTCGTGCGTTGTGATCCCGAACCGCACCTTTCCCCACCGCAGATCGATGTCTGCATGGTGGCTGATCAGCCGCTGTACGTCCGCGACGTGCACGATCATTGCCACCCCGCCGTGGTAGCGAATCGCGTACGAGCGGGTGATCTCGCCACCCTCCCGCCGCCAGCCCGGCACAGTGGCCAGGGCCGCCGTGATCTCGTCCTCGGTCAGCGGCACAGGTGCCTCTGCCACGTCAGCTCCCCCTCGGTCACAGGCGCCAGAACCTCGGCAAGGTCCCGGCCGACCGGGGCATCCTGCCACGGCCGCATCGCCCGCTGAAGGGTGACCAACTCGCGCCGCATACGCGCCGACCGGGTCTCGACGGCGATGTCCGCCACCGTACGGGCGATCTCCAAAGCCTGGTCCGGCTCGTCCGCACCCGCCGCTGCGGTCGCATGTCGGGCGAGGTACACGCCGCGGTCACGGCGCGCGGTCTCGGGTACGACGTCGAGGACTTGGCCCCACAGGGATACGGCCTCCGCGCCGAGGCCGAGACGCCCGTAGCAAGTGGCGCGCTGCACTTCGAGGTATCCGGGTGTGCGTCGACAGGCGTTGCCCCACGGAAGGTCGTCGTCGACCCGGGCGAGGAGCCCGTCCGCTTCGTCGATCAGCCGGTCTACGGCATCCCGGTCGTCGGTGAGGCTGGCCCCGTGCGCCTGCTGCTGCATGGCCATGATGCGGACCTTCGGCACCAGGCGGCGGGAGTCTTCCAGCGCAGCCTCGCACAGGTCGATGACGGCGTGCCCGTCGCCGAGGTCGGTGCGTACCTGGGCCTGGTTGACCAGGCTGTAGCCGATCAGGTGTGGGTCTCTCGACCGCATCGCGATCTCCTGGGTGACACCGCGCCAGAACGCGGCGCCGTCCATGTCGCCGGCGTCCTGGTACAGCCAGCCGACGAGCGCGGCGTACGCGGCGCCGACCCGGAGTAGGACGCGGCGGGTCTCACCCTTGGCGGAGCGTACGAGCTTGTCGATGAGCTGGTACTGGGCGGAGACGGTGCCGATCAGGTCGTGCGGGCCGAGGAACATGTCTGCCCGGTAGTGGCCCTCCAACTGCTGCTGGAAGTAGTCGATCAGGGCGGGGTCGACGGGCTGCGGTGCGACAGGCCCGGCGACGAGAGCGGCGGCGGTGACGGACGCGAAGGCTCGGCGCTTCACGTGCTCCTCTTCGTGGTGCTCGGGGCGGATCCATCCTGGTGGGGTGGTGAACCCGAGGTCTTCTGGCCAGCGGCCGAGCGCGTCGTGGATGACGATGGCGGTCTCCTCTGGAGGCCAGCCGGGGCGGTCGCTTTCCCAGCGTCGCCACGTGCGCGGGGACACCGTGAAGTGGGGGTCGTCGAGGAGCCGTTGCCCGTGCTCGGTCAGCCGGACGGCGGCTTGCTCGATGGAGCGCCAGCCCGTCCGTAGCCGTGCGGCCCTCAGTGCGTCGTTGCGGCCCACCCGTCCAGTCTGAGGTGTCATCGCGCCGTCCCCCGGCCATGGCCGCCACGTGGCCACGGATGGCCACGGCGCGACCTATTTGCGTCTCTCCGTGCCGGCCCATCATCCAACTGTGATGACGGCACGTACACGGAACGCGACGGTAGGCCCCGTATTGGGGCGACTGGTGGAGGTCGGCTTGGGGCGACTGGTGGAGGTCGGCTTGGGGCGACTGGTGGAGGTCGGCGGATGAGACAGCAGACGATCCCGGAGCCGCCTATCTCACTGCCCGACCCGACGCGCCCGCCCCGGCCGGCGCCCAGCTGTGGGGTGTGCAAGGCACTCGACAAGCAGCGCGCAGCAGCGGAGAAGGATGGGGATGTTCGCCGCGCGACGATGTTCGAGGTCGAGATGCGCCGCCACCCCAGGCACCGCGAGGATCCGGTGTGAGCCAGGCCGAGGAGCCGCGCCTGATCGCGTGGTGCAGCTGGCATCGGGGCCTGAGCGATACCGCCCGCCTCGTACAGGTCGGCACCGCTGGGAAGCTGTTTGCGTGCGAGCGCTGCCGTCTGGCGAACGATCTCGTCCCGCTGGCGGACCAGCCGTGACGGCGGTGGAGAAGGCCCCGGAGTGCGCGCACGATATGCACCGCCTGTGTCCTGGGCCGAAGGCCATACGCCGCGAGGGCGCGCCCGCGTGGGAGGTGCCGATCCTGACGCTCCGGTGCGGTTGCCAGTGTCACCGTAAGGTCCCCCGGACCCGTTGATAGGCCCCGCCCGTCCCTGCACCCCGTGAGTTCCTGGGGCGGGCGGGTTCCAGGCCCCGGCCGTACGCGGGTGCCAGCGGGGCCGCTCCATGCCAAAGGGTTGTCCCGTAAATGATCTTTAGCTGGTGCGGCTGTGGTTCGTCCGGCAGCGAGCTGTCCGTCTATCCGGTGCGGATGAGGTTGTGCGGGCGGGCGATGTTGAGCACGGCAGCTGGAAGTAGGCTGCCTCAGGCTCGACCTGGTCACGGGGACCAGCGCGCCTGGGGGTGATTGACCTGATAGTTAGTCATGGGTCCGCGGCTGCAGCATCGGTGGCTCGCCGAGCAGGCAGAGTTCTGGGGCTCGTTGGCGCCGTTGCGGTTGCGGTGACGGTGGTGCTGTTGTCGCCTTTCGTGCTGGAGGCACTATCCGGCTCCAAGGGCGTGGACTGGAACAGGCTGAGTCAGATCGGCGCGGCGTACGGCTTCACGTCGGCGATCGTCTCGGCGCTGGCGTTGGCCGGCGTCGCTGTTTCCCTGGTCGTGCAGAACCGGCAGGCGAGGGCGGAGCAGGTCCAGGGGATTCGCAGCTACTACCTGGAGCTCGTCCGCCTAGAACTCGACGACATGCCGCTCTTCCAGCCAGTGTGGGGCGACACTGACATCGTCGATCCGCATGAGCAGAAGCGGCATGTCTACGCCGACCTCATGATGAACTACGCGTGGATGGGCTTCGAGATCGGGACCATTCGCGAAGGTCTGCTGCGGGACATGCTCGCCGGGATGTTCGCCGGAGAGGCTGGCCGACATTACTGGAGCAGGGCTCACACCTCGTGGATCCCCAGCACGTCCGCAAGCCGGGTCGGTCGTCGCTTCCTGGCCATCGTGGGCGAGGAGCACGCTCGGGCTGTCGCTTCCGGACCGCCGACTCGCTCGACCATTGCGTCCCGTCCGCCTGCCGTGCCGCCTGCGGGGGCGTCGCCCGCGCTGCGGACATCGGTCGGTGCCCTGATCGGTCTGGGCGCCGGCCTGGCGCTCGGGTCGCTGCTGCGCAGCCGACGTTAGGTGTTGCCTGCCACAAACTAGATGATCACGGTGTGGCTGGTGTGATTACGGCGTCGGAGCCGTCTTGGATAACGCCGTTCTCCGGACTGAGCCCGCGTCAGTTCGGCAAGTTGGAGGCCGCCCTGCGGCGTGAGGGCGCCGACACGGTTCGCCGGGGACGACCTTGGAGTCTGACCCTGGAGGACCGGGTGCTATTGGTCGCGGCCTACTGGCGTACGAATTTGACGATGCGCCAGCTGGCCCCGCTGTTCGGCGTCTCGAAGTCGGCGGCAGACCGGATCATCGTTCAGCTCGGCCCGCTGATGTCCCTGCAGCCGAGGCGCCGCTTCGCCAAGGACACCGTGCTGATCGTTGACGGCACCCTGGTGCCCACCCGCGACCACGACGTAGCTGAGCAGTCGAAGAACTACCGGTACTCCACCAACCACCAGGTCGTGATCGACGCCGACACCCGCTTGGTGGTTGTGGTGGGCCGACCACTGCCGGGCAACCGCAACGACTGCAAGGCGTGGGAAGAATCCGGCGCCAGGGCCGCAGTCGGCGGCACCCTCACAATTGCCGACGGCGGTTATCCGGGCACCGGACTCGTCATACCCCACCGGCGCCGTAAGGGCGAAGACCTGCCCGACTGGAAAGTGGCGCACAACAAGTCGCACAAGCAGGTCCGAGCACGCGTGGAACACGTCTTCGCCCGCATGAAGACATGGAAGATTCTCCGCGACTGCCGCCTCAAAGGCGACGGCGTCCACCACGCCATGCTCGGCATCGCCCGCTTGCACAACCTCACCCTCGGCGGATAGTCGGACGGGCCTTCAGCCCCACCACCCGAAGATCATTTACGGGACAACCCTAAGCCGAAGAATGTGACCTTTGAGCCCGACAGCAGGCGGGCATAACGCTCGCACAACTAGGGGGTGGGGCGGGTGGCGGAGTACGAGACCGGCCGGTTCGTCAATACGCTGTACTTCAGCAAGTCCGAGACCGAGGACCTGGCGAACGCAACCGCAGCTGCCGCTGTATTCGCGGCCATTTTTCCGGAACCGGCAATCAGCAAATCACTCGCGGCCACCCTCAGCCTCATCTCAGCGGGGGCCAAGTGGGCAGTGAAGAAGGACAAAGCTCTCTGCGTCAAGTGGCTCTCGCCCACGGATCCGCCGCTCGGGCCCTCTACGTTCTACGTCCATGACCGGAAGTTGTAGCCCCACATCCTTGGTAACTCGTTGTAGGCGTTACCTAGGGGCGTTGTGGACATGGATTGGGGTTGCCGGTCCCGGTCCCGCCGCTGATCATGACGGCCGGACCGGGGCCCCTCCCCGCAATGTTGGCGTCACTCCGGTTGGGGTCCGGGCCGGAAGGCTTGCGCGATGATCGCGTAATGGGCGGCGATCTCCAGTTGGCGGTCGCTGCTTATCGCGGCGTCCGTGGTCTCTGCTCTGGCCAGGAACGCACGGGAGCGTTGGAGGCAGTAGGCGCGCACTTCCTCGTCGCTGGCGTCCCCGAGGTTGAACCCGTCCGGCGCCGGGGGTGCCGTGTACTCCGCTCGATTCCAGGGCCTGTCTTTCGCCATGGCTTTCCCCTCCCAGTGAATGCGGATAGTCATCCGCATGGTGACCGGAATGCTGGCACGAGATGGCGTCAGGGTCTGCCCGCTCGGCAAGACCGCCATCAAACCGCGCTGATGGTCCACTCCTCGGGAACGAGTTCGTGGGCTCCAGCGAGAAAAAGATCACCCGCGCGTCCTCGGGGGCCCCGCAGTCCTTGACCGTCCTCTCGAAGAGGCGGTTGTACAGCTGTTGTCGACTGGCCCCGGGAGTGGGCCGTAGTCGCCATCCGCCGTTTCCACATGCCAGAAGTAACCCTCACGCCCCGTAATGGTGATGACCCAATGCCAGCGCTTCCGCACGAACTATTGATGCTTCATGAGCTCAGGCCGCCGCAACAGCCGACGCCTCGTACGCCTTACGCGCCTGCAAGCGGGCTGCGGCCGGCGCGAGAATCAGACGGAGTCGGCTGATCAGCTCGGGCCCCAGCGACGTCCGTCAGCTCGGGGGCGTCTGCGACGTCTCGGGGGATCTGCTCGATGACCGCGTCACCGAGCAGTGCGCGGCGCTCTTCGCGGGTCACGCGGCGGCCGCCATCGACCGCGCGTCCGTCGCGTTCCGGCGTGCCACGCCTGGCACTTCGCCAGGTTGCAACGGCGGCCCTGGCCGGCGAACGGCTCGTCCGGCATGCCGACCTTCCGCCACTGGTCGATCTGCCAGGTGGATACGCCGTAGTACGTCTCGATCCCCCGCTGGGTGAGCAGGGGGACGAGGTTGGCCTGAAGGGGGACGCGGCGATCAGCCTTCGTGCGCTGGGCGGGTTTGTTCATGAGGGGATGGCTGTCCTCATGGCCCACAGCCGCGTCACCGCCTCACCGCGGCGGCTTCAGCTGGGGACGGCTCACGGGGTCGCACGGCTTGACCTGGCCCTTGAAGAACATGTACCGGAAAGCTCGGGCCCTTCTCATGTCCGACCCCTTCGGACCGGAACCGGGCAGGTACTCCTCGACCACATACGCGTCCGCATGCGTCATGACGTACTGGTAGCCCCACTTGCCGTCGCCGGTCTTCCGCTGATTCAGGGGCGTTCCCCGATCGAGCCGGCAGGTCTTGCCCGCGGGAATCTTGTCGACGATCGCGGTGAAGCCGGCGGCCCGGATCTCGCGTGCCAGCCGCTCGAAGTGCTGGGGGTCCCCCCACCAGTCGAGGTCGCGGATGGAGATGGTCAGCGTGCCGTCCGGGTTCTTCTCCACCGCGTAGGCGGGAGTCTCCGTCCCGCCCGGCACCGCCACCGCCACGCCGGCCACGATCGACGCCGCGGCCAGCCCCCACGCGAACCGCCTCCGCACCCGGCGCCCGTGCTCGCGCCCGCCGGTGCCTTCTTTGTCCATCGTCCGCCAACTGCGCATCAGGTGTTCCTCACGCTGGATCCGTCGGCCGGCGGGGAGGTCCCGCTCGGCCGGCACGGCCAGCAGCCGGCGCAGTTCTCGGACGTCGCCGTCCCGGTCTCCGTCCCAGCTCACCGCAGTCCCCTTCCGTTGTCCCCGCTCGGCCGGACCGCCTCGTGGCGGTCACCTGTCTGCTGCCGTCTCGCGGCCACAGGTTCCGTGTCACCGTCGAGATTCTTCTGCGTCAGTTTCTGCAGCCGACCACGCGCCCGGGACAGCCGGGAGCGGACGGTGCCCACCGGCACCCCCAACGCCTCGGCGGTCGCGGCGTAGTCCAGTCCGGCCCACACGCACAGCGCCAGCACCTCGCGGTCCGGCCGCGACAACTGGTCCAGCGCCTTGCGCAGCGCGGCGATCCGCTCCTGGTCCTCGAGCCGGCCGACCACCTCGTCGGCGAAGTCGGGCAACAGGCCGGGCGGGGGCATTCGCTCCATCAGGGCCCGGTGCCGTCGGGCCGTGCGTCTTCGGTGGTGCACGACGTACGTGGCGATCCCCAGCAGCCACGGCAGCAGGCTTCCGCCGTGCGGGTCGACCTTCTCCCGTATCCGCCAGGCTTCGAGGAACACCAGTGAGACGCAGTCCTCAGCGACCGACCAGTCGCCGGTCAGGCGGAAGCAGTGGTTGTACACCGCCCGCCCGTGCTCGCGGAACAGCACCCTGAAGGAGTCCTCGTCGCCCGCTCGGACGCGGGCCCGGAATAGTGGCTCCATATCTGGTTCTGCCATTCCGCCACCCCCGAGTTCCCTGTGATGCGCGTCACGGGACCGGAATGCGGTCCTGAAGCAGGGTGCGGTCCTGAAGCAGGGTGCGGTCCTGGTCGGCCGAGCGGGCGGCCGGCGTTTCGCCGTAGGAGATGCGCGCCGATGGCATGGGCCGGCCCTCTTCGGGGCCCGGCCGCGTCGAACGGCACGCCCGATTGGACCGTTCCATTCCTAGCCGGGGCTCAGCCCGACGTGCCCACCTCGTTGTTCGGTGCGCCGTCGCCCGCCGGGGGCAGGTCGCCGCGTTGGACCGGCATGCCGTCGTGCGGGGGCAGGTGCTTGTCGTGGTGGCGGGGCGGGAGGAGGTAGGCGAGTTCGGCGTCGGTGGGGCGGTGGGCGGCGAGAGCGGCGGCGCGCAGGACGTCGCGGTCGACGGCGGCCGTGGCGGCACTGATCCGGACGACATGGCCGTCCTCCGGTACGGCGTACTCGTGCTGTCCCGCCGAGGTCCGGTACCAGGCGTCCCCGTCGCGCTCGCAGCCGACCGACGCGCCCGTGCCCTGGCCGAGCGGCTGCTCGGGACAGCTCTCGGCGTTCATCGTGCCGTGGTCGACGAGGAGCAGGAGCTGGGCGCTGTTCTTCCGGGACCAGTAGGCGGCGGAGAAGCCGTCTCCGCCGTACACGCCGACCGACTGCCGGGCCAGCGTGAATCCGGGGGACTCGGTGACATGGACGAGCCCCGGCGCGAGGCCCAGCGCCTCGGCGCGGGCGTGCAGCTCGGCCCGGTCGGGGGCCGGCATCAGGGGCTCCCGGCCCGCTGCCACGACCTTCTCGGTCCCGCAGGCCGTGAGCAGCAACGGCAGCAACGCCAGGGGCAGCAGAACACGTGCGGTACGGAGCATGTCCTACATCCTGCCGCACAGTTGTTCCACAGGTAGGGCAAAGAGTCCGTTCCGCGAGAGCGCTTACTCACACGATTCACTTCGCGTCACGGAAGGTGCCGGGCCCGCGGGCCCCAAGAGGGACATGGGGTGTCCGATTCCTTCAAGACCGGCTGACATCGGCCCGCCTACGGTGACCGTATGACTCCACGACTCGATGCGATCGGCATGGTGGCCTCGGACATGGCCGCCTCCGTCACCTTCTACCGTCGGCTCGGTTTCGCCTTTCCGGAGGGCGCCGAGAACCAGCCGCACGCCGAAGCCCAGCTGCCCGGCGGACTGCGGCTGATGCTCGATACCGAGGAGACCGTCCGCTCCTTCTTCCCCCAGTACCGCCCGGGGACGGGCGGCGGCGCCGGGCTGGCGCTGCTGTGCGACAGTCCCGCCGAAGTCGACGCGGTGTACGAGGAGTTGGTGAACGCCGGGTACCACGGCGAGCTGAAGCCGTGGGACGCGGTGTGGGGCCAGCGGTACGCCGTGATCCACGATCCCGACGGCAACGGGGTCGACCTC
This sequence comes from Streptomyces sp. DSM 40750, assembly GCF_024612035.1. Taxonomy (GTDB): domain Bacteria; phylum Actinomycetota; class Actinomycetes; order Streptomycetales; family Streptomycetaceae; genus Streptomyces. The sequence continues at coordinate 8,701,665 of NZ_CP102513.1, read as the reverse complement.
TTCGCACCGCTGCCGACGTCCGCCCCCGAGTAACCGTCCCGCCGCCACCCGGCGCCCGGTACCCGGTACCCGGTAGGGCCGCTACCGCCCGTCGAGCAGTTCGCCGAGCGGCAGCCCCGCCAACTCCCGTACGTCACGCGCCAGATGCGCCTGATCGGCGTACCCGGTCCGGGCCGCGGTCGCGGCGAAGGGCACCCCGTCCCGGGCGAGCGCGAGCGCCCGTTGCAGCCGCAGCACCCGGGCCAGGGTCTTGGGCCCGTATCCGAACGCGGTGAGCGACCTGCGGTGCAACTGCCGTGCCCCGAGCCCGAGTTCGTCGGCGGTCGCGGCGACCGGCTGCCCCGCGTCCAGCGCGACGACGACCCGCCGCAGCAGCGGATCGGGACGCTCCACGTCGGCCGCCCGCTCCAGGGCCACCTCTTCGAGCCCACTCGCCGGATCGGCGGCCGCGTTCACCCGGGCGGTGAGCCGCCTGACGAGCGCCGGTGACCACAGCTCGGCCAGCTCCACCCGCCGGTCCCGCAGCTCATGGGCGGGCACACCGAGATAGGCGGGCGCGGTGCCGGGGTAGAAGCGGAGGCCCGCCCAGCCGCTGGGCGCACCTTCGGTGACGTACGCCGTCGAATCCGGCCCGGCGACCAGCAGCCGCCCGTCGTTCCACAGCAGGTCCATGCAGCCGTCGGGCAGAATCCGCCCGGTCCCGGGCCGGCCGGGACCACTCGGCGTGTTCGTCCACACGACGGCCCCGCTCAGCCGAGACGCCCGTTCCGCATACACACGGAAAAGGCTACGCCCGCGCCCCGGGCCCCTTCAGGGGCGCGGGGCTGCGTCGATCCACGGCTCCGCCGTGTGGGCGCGAGCCACCAGACACAACCCGCAGTCCGCGTACAACCCGGCCCCGAACGGCGCTCCGCGGCTCCACGCGGAGCGCCGGGCGCTAGTCGTCCCCCTTCTTCACAGGTGACCGCAGCCGCGACGTCACGTCCTCCGGGGGCAGGAAGCGCGACCACCGCTCCGGGAACTCGGAAGGCATGTCCGGGTCTTCGGGGTCGTGGGAGCGGGCGGCGGCAGCGCGGGCGACGTACTCGGCGGCCTGTTCCTCGCGGAGGCGCTCATTGGCGGCGCGGGCGGCGGCGGTGGCCGCGGCGGGCCAGACGCGGTCGATGGCGGCGTTGACGGCGGCGCCGACGAGGACGGCGAAGGCGCTCACACCGATCCAGAGGAGGACGGCGACGGCGGCGGCGAGGGAGCCGTAGATCGTCGCCCCCTCGACCGTGTTCGTGAGGTAGATGCGGAGCAGGAAGCTGCCCAGCACCCACATACCGAGGGCGACGAGGGCGCCCGGGACGTCCTCGACCCAGGGGGAACGCACCGGCACTGACACGTGGTAGAGCGTCGTGAGGAAGACGATGGACAGGACGATCACGACGGGCCAGTAGAGGACCTGGACGACGGTCGCGGACCACGGGACGATCCGGACGACGGCGTCGGGGCCGGCCACCATCAGCGGCAGGGCGATCGAGCCGATCAGCAGGGCCACGAGGAAGAGCAGGAACGCCATGAGGCGGGTCTTGACGATGCCGCGGACGCCGTCGAGGCCGTACATGACGGTGATGGTGTCGATGAAGACGTTCACCGCGCGGGACCCGGACCACAGGGCGAAGAGGAACCCTATGGAGATGACGTCGGGGCGGCCGCCTCTCATCACGTCGTCCAGGATGGGCTGCGCGATCTCGGCGACGCCCTTGTCGGACAGGACGGTGCGCGAGGCCTCCAGGAGGTTGAGCTCCAGGCTGGCGATGGTGTCGGCGCCGGTCCAGTCGTCGACGTAGCCGAGCAGGCCGATCATGCTGAGCAGCAGCGGCGGCACGGAGAGCAGTGTGAAGAACGCCGCCTCGGCCGCGAGGCCCAGGATGCGGTACTCGATGCAGGAGTTGACGGTGTCCTTCAGGAGCAGCCAGGCGGTCCTGCGCTTGGAGACGTTCCGGTAGAGGGCACGCGCGCGGTGGAGACGCCCATGGGGACTCTCGGGTGGTCGGGGTGACTGACTTGCTGGCTGCACGCCCTAAAGGTATCCGGCTGCGCGTGCCGCCCTCACCTCCCGGTGCCGCCGGCCGAGGCGGGGTCCGTGTGCGGCGCAGGCTTCCCTCCGGTCGCGTCACGAGGCAGCAAACAAAAGGAAACCCAGCAGAAAACAAAGGTGATTACGAATCGCTTTTTCTGTCATGCACGTGCTGGCCGAATCAGTGAGGGACCAGAAGTGGAACGCTCGGGCACGCTTGTACCCGCTTTTTGGAAAGTTCCCCGCTGGGACCTCGGGCCGGGCCGGGTTCGACAGGCCGCGAGAGATCGAAAAAGGGGCGGGAAAGCGTCAATCACCCGGCCCGCCTTGACCCGTTCCCGAATGTACCGAAAGAATCCGGATTGCATTCCGCTGCGCCCACCTGGACCAGGTACCGGCGCAACGTGCACCGGGGGATTCGTGCAGGCTCCGACCAGGCCTGATCAATTCCGCCACACCCGTCACCGCTCCCCATTCCCTCTCCTTCTGTCATTCCGCGCGCCGTCCCGTTCACCCCCGGGCGCCTTCCATCGCAATACCTGTCGCGGAGAAATTCAATGACATTGCCAGTGCCACGACACGTGGTGGAAAAACCGGGTGAGGTCCAGGCGGCCGAGCCGGACGCGGCGGAATCGTACACCGCCACCGAGCGGCTCCTCGCCGAACTTCTGGCCGGCATCGCACGCGTCGAACATGTGCCCGCAGAAAGCCATTTCTTCGACGACCTGGGCGCCGACTCCCTGACCATGGCCCATTTCTGTGCCCGCGTCAGGAAACACCCCGATCTGCCATCGGTGTCCATCCGGGACGTCTATGGCCACCCGACCATCCGCGGCCTCGCGGCCGCACTCACCGAGGCACCGCCACCGCCGGCCGCCCCACCGGTACCCGCCGAGGTCACACCGCCGGGCAGTACGTTCCGGTACGTCCTGTGCGGGGCGCTGCAGCTGCTCCTCTTCGCCGGGTACTCCCTGCTGGCGACGCCCGGATACGTACTGGGGTACGAGTGGGTGGCGGACGCCTCGGGCATCGTCGAGATCTATCTGCGGTCGGCGCTCTTCGGCGTACTCGCCTTTCTCGCCCTGTGCACCCTGCCGGTCGTCGCCAAGTGGCTGCTGATCGGGCGGTGGAAGCCCGTGGAGTTCCCCGTGTGGGGTCCGGCGTATCTGCGGTTCTGGATCGTGAAGGCGCTGCTGCACACCAGTCCGATGATCCTGTTCGTCGGCAACCCGCTGTACGTGCTGTACCTCCGGGCCCTCGGCGCCCGGATCGGCCCGGGCGTCACGATCCTCAGCCGCACCCTCCCGGTCTGCACCGATCTGCTGACGATCGGCGCGGGCACCGTGATCCGCAAGGACTCCCACTTCCTCTGCTACCGGGCGCGCGCCGGGCGGATCCGCACCGGCCCGGTGACCCTCGGCCGGGACGTCTTCGTCGGCGAGCACACCGTGCTCGACATCGGCACCACCCTGGGCGACGGCTCCCAGCTCGGCCACTCCTCCGCGCTGCGCGCCGGCGAGGCGGTCCCGGCCGGGCAGAGCTGGCACGGCTCCCCGGCCCGGCGTACGGACGTGGACCACATCCGGGTCGCCCCGGCCGACTGCGGCACGCTCCGGCGGGCCGGATACGGACTCGCCGCCCTGCTCCAGACGCTGCTGCTGTACGTGCCGCTGACCATCGGCGGCGCCTATCTGCTGCTCACCGCCGCGCCCTCACTGGACACCCTGCTCGCGCCGGCGTCGCAGCACATCACCTCGGCGCGCTTCTACGTCGAGGCGCTGGCCCTGTCGCTCGTACTGTTCGCCGGTGCCATCTCCGCCGCAGCCGTCGTCGTGTTCGTCGTGCCCCGGCTGCTGCGCCCGCTGGTCCGGCCGGACCGCGTCTATCCGCTGTACGGCTTCCACTACTCGGTGCACCGCGCGATCGCCCGGCTGACCAACCTCAAGCTCTTCACGTGGCTGTGCGGCGACAGCTCCTACATCGTCCCGTACCTCAAGGCCCTCGGATACGACCTCTCGCGCGTCGACCAGACCGGGTCCAACTTCGGCACGGAGGTGCGGCACGAAACGCCCTATCTGGTGAAGGTCGGCAGCGGCACGATGGTCGCGGACGGTCTCTCGGTCATGAACGCGGACTACTCCGCTACGTCGTTCCGGGTGTCCCGGGCGGCGATCGGCGGGCACAACTTCCTGGGCAACGCCATCGCCTACCCGGTCGGCGGTCGGACCGGCGAGAACTGTCTGCTGGCCACGAAGGTGCTGGTCCCGCTCGACGGCGAGATCCGCGAAGGGGTAGGGCTGCTCGGCTCGCCACCCTTCGAGATCCCCCGCTCGGTGGAGCGCGACACCCGCTTCGACCATCTGCGCGAGGGCGACGAGCTGCGCCGCCGGCTCGCCGCGAAGAACCGCTTCAACCTGCGCTCGATGGGACTGTTCCTGTTCCTGCGCTGGCTGCACACCTTCGCGCTCACCGTCCTCGGCTTCGCGGCCTTCGACCTGTACGGGCACGGGGACGGCACGCCGGGACTGCTCGCGCTCGCCGCGCTGCCCCTGACGGCGCTCGGGTTCACCGTCCTGTACTACACGCTGGTGGAACGGTCCATGACCCGCTTCCGGCCGCTGCGGCCGCGGTTGTGCTCCATCTACGACCCCGTCTTCTGGCAGCAGGAGCGGCTGTGGAAGCTGCGGGACACACACATGCAGGTACTCAACGGCACCCCGTACAAGAACCTCGTCTGGCGGCTTCTGGGGGTCCGGATCGGGCGGCGGGTCTTCGACGACGGGGTGGTCATCACCGAGCGGACACTGACAGCCGTCGGGGACGACTGCACGCTCGCGGCGGGCAGCAAGATCCAGGCCCATTCGCAGGAGGACGGCACCTTCAAGTCCGACCACGTCACGATCGGCGCGGGCTGCACGCTGGAGGTCGGGGCGTTCGTGCATTACGGCGTGGTGCTGGGCGAGGGGGCCGTGCTCGCGCCGGACTCCTTCCTGATGAAGGGCGAGGAGGTGCCGCCGCACGCGCGCTGGGGCGGGAACCCGGCGACGGAAACCGCCGGAGAACGGTGAATCGGGGGAAAGTGATGGATCAGTCGGAGTCGGGCACCGCTGCCCGGAAGTACTGGCACGAGGTGCTCACCGCCGGGGGGCGGACCGTGATTCCGCGGTGGAGCGCCGATCCGGTGAAGGGCGTCGCCGCCTACGAAGTGGCGCTTCCCGAGGGGCTGTTGGCCGCTTCGGACGGTACGGCCGCGGTGCTCGCCGCCCATGCCAAGGTGCTCGCCGCGATGTCGGGCGAGCACGAGGTCACCACCGGCTGGATGGAGGACGGCCGGCTGCTGCCGTGCCGGCTCACGACCGCGCCCGGCGACACCTGGCGCGATCTGCTGGGGCACACCCACCGCGTCACCACGGAGCTGCTGACGCACGCCGGCTTCCCGGTCGACGCCTTGCGGCGTGAACTCGGCCTCCCAGAGCCGCCGTTCGAGACCGTGCTCGACACGAGCGGAGGTGACGGCGACCTCGACGAGGACGTGGTCCTGCGGGTGGGGCTGGTGCACCGCGACGACGGGCCCGCGTTACGGCTGCGGTACCGCACCGATGTGCTGGACGAGGACGGCGTGGCCCGGATCGCCGGGTACCACGTCACCGCGCTCACCCGGCTGGCCTCCGAACCGGACGCCGAACACGGGCGGCGGAGCCTGGTGTCGCACGACGAACTCCGGTTCCAGCTCGACGGGTTGGCGGGTCCGCACCGCGAACTGCCCGACCGCCCGGTGCACGAGCTGTTCGAGCAGCGGGTGGTGGCGCACCCGGACGCGGTCGCGGCCGTGCACGGCGACCGGCGCTGGACGTACCGCGAGCTCAACTCCCGCGCCAACCAGCTCAGTCGGGCCCTGCTGGTCCGGGGTCTGGGCCACGAGGGCGTCGTCGCGGTGGTGACCGAGCGGAACCTGGACTGGATGGCGGCCGTCCTCGCGGTGTTCAAGGCCGGCGGCGCCTATCTGCCCGTCGAGCCGCACTTCCCCGCCGAGCGCATCGCCACCACCCTCGCCCGCGCCGGCTGCGAGCTGGTGCTCACCGAGGAGGGCAGCACGGCCACGCTGGACAAGGCCCTGCCCGCGCTGCCCGGGGTGCGGCGGCTGCTCGTCGGGGAGGCGTACGACGAGGCCCATCCGGACTCCGACCTCGGCATGGCGATCGCGCCGGACCGGCTCGCGTACATCTACTTCACGTCCGGTTCCACGGGCGAACCCAAGGGCGCGATGTGCGAGCACGCCGGAATGCTCAACCACCTCCACGCCAAGCTCGACGACCTCGGCATCGGCGAGGGGGACGTGGTCGCGCAGACCGCGCCCCAGTGCTTCGACATCTCCCTGTGGCAGCTGCTGGCCGCGCCGCTGGTCGGCGGGCGGACGCTGCTTGTGGAGCAGGAGGTGATCCTGGACGTCGAACGGTTCGTCGACCGGATCGCCGAGGGCCGGGTGAACGTGCTCCAGGTGGTGCCGTCGTACCTCGAAGCGGTCCTCGCCCATCTGGAGCAGACGCCCCGGGAACTGCCCGGTCTGCGCCGGGTGTCGGTCACCGGGGAGGCGCTGAAGAAGGAGCTGGCGGAACGCTGGTTCGCCGCCGAGCCGGGGATACCCCTGGTCAACGCCTACGGGCTGACCGAGACCTCGGACGACACCAACCACGAGGTGATGGACCGGGCTCCGGAGGGTGGCCGGGTGCCGCTGGGCCGTCCGGTCCGCAACGTCCGGGTGTACGTCGTCGACGAACACCTCTCCCTCGTCCCGCTGGGCGCGCCGGGGGAGATCGTCTTCTCCGGGGTCTGCGTCGGACGGGGGTACGTCAACGATCCCGAGCGCACCCGGCGGGCCTTCACCACCGACCCGTACCTGCCGGGCGAGCGGCTGTACCGCAGCGGTGACCACGGACGCTGGCGGCCCGACGGCAAGCTGGAGTTCCTGGGCCGCCGGGACACCCAGGTCAAGGTGCGGGGCTTCCGCATCGAGATCGGCGAGGTGGAGAACGCGCTGCTGCGGGTCACGGGCGTGCGGGACGGGGCGGTGGTGGTCGCCAAGGGAGCGCACCTGGTCGCCTTCCACTCCGGCCGGCCGCTCGCGGGCGAGGAGCTGCGGGACCGGCTGGCGGCCTCGCTGCCGGCGTACATGGTGCCGTCGGTGTTCCACTGGCGCGAGAGCCTGCCGCTGACCGCCAACGGCAAGATCGACCGGCGGACTCTCACCGAGCTCGCGGAGCGACTCGACTCTGCGAAAGGCGAGTCGGGAGAGCTTCCGGCCACTCCGACGGAGGAGCGGCTGGCTGCCGCGTGGGCCGAGGTGCTCGGTGTGCCACGGGCCCGGATCGGCCGTCGTGACCACTTCTTCGACCGGGGCGGCACCTCGCTGTCGGCGGTGAAGCTCGCGATCGCCCTGGACCGGGCGGTTTCCCCCAAGGACGTGACCACGCATCCGGTCCTGTCCGACCTTGCCCGGCTGATCGACACAAGGTCCGGCGCGAACACCGCAGGAGGACAGTCGTCATGAGTTTCCTGAATCGCCGCGGCTCCGCGAGCCGCCGCCGCAAGGACGCGGGGGAAGGGCTCACGGCTGTGGGCGGAATGGCACCGCCCTCCTCGACCCCCTTGCCGCTCCCGCCCATCGAGTTGCTGGTCGGCAGGCCGCCGCTCCTCACCGTCTCCCCCGTCGACCCCGCTGTCCACTGGGCCGCCGGACACCGGGAGGCCCTGCGTGCCGCCGTCGCCGAGCACGGTTCGGTGCTCGTGCGCGGCCTCGGGCTGCGGGACGCGGCCGAAGTCGGCGCGGTCTTCCGTACGTTGGCCGACACGCTGATGAGCGAGAAGGAGACCTTCGCGCCGCGGCGGACGTACGCGGACGGCGTGTACTCCTCGACGGCCTGGCCGCCGAACCAACCGATGTGCATGCACCACGAGTTGAGCTACACGGTGGAGTTCCCCGGTCTGCTGCTCTTCGCCTGCCTGGAAGCCGCCGAGCGGGGAGGGTCGACCGGGGTCGCCGACGGGGAGGCCGTACTGGCCGCGCTGCCGCCCGAGTTGACCAGGCGGTTCGAGCGGGACGGCTGGCTGCTCACCCGCTCGTACAACGACGAGATCGGCGCGTCGGTCGCCGAGGCGTTCGGCACCGACGACCGGACCGTCGTCGAGGCCTACTGCCGGGCGCACGCCATCGAGTTCGCCTGGCGGCCCGACGGCTCCCTGCACACCCGGCAGCGGCGCGCCGCCGTGCTCCGCCATCCGGTGACCGGCCGGCGCTGCTGGTTCAACCAGATCGCGTTTCTCAACGAATGGACCATGGACCCCGAGGTGCGGGAGTACCTGGTGGACATGTACGGGGCCGACGGGCTGCCCTTCAACACCCGTTACGGCGACGGCGACCCGATCGGCGAGGACGTCGTCCGGACCCTCAACGAGATCTACGAGGCGCACACCGTCCGCGAACCGTGGCGGCCCGGTGACCTCCTGCTCGTCGACAACATCCGCTCCGCCCACAGCCGTGAGCCCTTCGAGGGGTCGCGCGAGGTGCTGGTGGGCCTGGCGGATCCGGTACGGCCGACCGACTGCGACCCGCGGGACTCCGATGCGAAGGACTCCGATGCGAAGGACTCCGATGCGAAGGACGAGGTGAGCTTCCGATGACCGAGGTTCCGGGTTTCGCCGTGATCTCCGGCGCCCAGGTGCAGCAGGCCTTGCGGGGCCGGGAGGAAGAGATCGTCGAACTGGTCGAATCCGCGTATCTGTTGCACGGGGCGGGCGACACGGGCGACACGGTCAATCCGCCGTCGTACTTCCTCCGCTTCCCCGACCGTCCGTCCTCGCGGATCATCGCGCTGCCCGCCTCGCTGGGCGGGAAGTTCCAGGTGGACGGTTTGAAGTGGATCTCCAGTTTTCCGGAGAACACGGCGTCCGGGCTGCCGCGCGCGTCCGCCGTGCTGATCCTCAACGACCACGCCACCGGCTATCCGTTCGCCTGCCTGGAGGCCTCGGTCATCAGCGCGACCCGGACGGCCGCGTCGGCGGCGCTGGCGGCCGACCGGCTGAGCGCGCGCCGGGGGGCGCCGCGCCCGGTCCGGGTCGGCTTCCTCGGCACCGGCCTGATCGCCCGGTACATCCACACCTTCCTCTCGGCGACCGGCTTCGCGTTCGAGGAGGTGGGGGTGCACGACCTGTCCGCCGACAGCGCGGCCGGGTTCCGGGGGTATCTGGAACGGTCCCACGCGAGCGGGCGGGTGACCGTGCACGAGCGTGCCGAGGACGTGATCCGGGCGAGCGACCTGGTGGTCTTCGCGACGATCGCGGGCGAGCCGCACATCCACGAACCGAAGTGGTTCGCCCACCACCCGCTGGTGCTGCACGTGTCGCTGCGCGATCTCGCGCCCGAGGTGCTGCTCGCGTCGGCGAACTTCGTCGACGACGTCGAGCACTGCCTCAAGGCGAACACGTCACCGCATCTGACCGAACAGCTCACCGGCACACGGGACTTCCTCGATGGAACGCTCCATGACGTCCTCACCGGCCGGACGACCGTGCCGGCGGACCGTCCGGTGGTCTTCTCGCCCTTCGGCCTCGGGGTCCTCGACCTCGCGGTCGGCGGTTATGTCCACGACGAAGTGGCCCGCTCCGGCGGACTACGGGTCGTGGACGACTTCTTCCACGAGCTGCGCCGCCACGGCTGACCGCCGGGCGCAGCGAGTACCACATTGCACAACCAGGGGGGCCGCAGTGCCAGTCATATCCGTTCCCACGGACTTCAACGAGGAGGAGCTGTACGTCGATCTGCGACAGGTCGTCGGACACCAGCTCTTCCTGAAGTGCGAGGGGTTCAACTTCGCCGGCTCGATCAAGCTCAAGGCCGCGACCGAGATGGTGCGGGCCGCCGAACGGGACGGACGTCTCCGGCCGGGCTCGACACTCGTCGAGTCGTCGTCCGGCAACCTCGGCGTCGCGCTGAGCATGATCGCGGCGAGCCGGGGCTACCGGTTTCTGTGCGTGACCGATTCCCGGTGCAATCCGCAGACCCGGCGCATGATCGAGGCGCTGGGCAGCCGGGTGCACGTCATCTCCGAGCCGGACCCGCACGGTGGGTTCCTCGGCGCGCGGATCGCGTACGTCCGCGCGCTGTGCGCCGCCGACCAGCGGTACGTGTGGCTCGACCAGTACACCAACCAGGCGAACCGGCGGGCGCACTACCGCACCACCGCGCCCGCCATCGCCCGGCAGTTCCCGCGTCTGGACGTGCTGTTCGTGGGGGTCGGCACCTCCGGGACGCTGATGGGCTGCGCCCAGTGGTTCTGGGAACGACGGCGCCGGGTGCGGATCGTCGCCGTGGACAGCGTCGGTTCGGTCGCGTTCGGCGGGGCGCCGGGCCGCCGGATGATCCCGGGGCTCGGCACGAGTGTGACCCCGGCGCTGCTCGACCCGTCCTACGTGGACGACGTCGTCCGGGTGGAGGAGATCGACACCGTACGTGCCTGTCACCGCATGGCCCGGCGCGGTTTCCTCTTCGGCGGTTCCACCGGCACGGTCGTCAGCGGCGCCACCGACTGGCTGAACCGGGACGGCTCACCCGACGTCACGGCGGTGGCGATCTCCCCGGACCTCGGCGAGCGCTACCTCGACACCATCTACCGGCCGGGGTGGCCGCTGGAGCAGTACGGGGAGGGCGTACTGGACCCGGAGGACGAGTTCGGAACAGGAGAACTGGGGACGGGCGAGCTGGCGGCGCCGGTCTGAGAAACGCGCCCGGCCGGGCCCGTGCCGTTCGGCGCGGGCCCGGCCGGGGCGAGGCGGGGCGGGCGCGGCATCCTGGCCTGCTGAGCGGTTCCCTCGCCTGGAGGTAGGTTCCCTTTATGGCTGCCCGCACCCACGAAGTGACCAATCAGGCTCCGCCCCTGGTGGACTACGACGTCTTCACCGCCGACCGGGTCCTGGCGGAGGCCGTCGACCGGCATCTGGTCCCGGACGTGCTCGACGAGGCGCGGGGCGAACTGTCGGGACTCGGTCGTACGGCGGGTTCCGCGCAGGTGCAGGAGTGGGGGCGGCTGGCCAATGAGAATCCGCCGAAGCTGCGCACGCACGACCGGTACGGCAACCGGATCGACGAGGTGGAGTTCCATCCGTCCTGGCACCGGCTGCTCGGCAAGGGCGTCTCGGCGGGGCTGACGGCGGCCTGGACCCGGCCCGGCGGTCATGTACGGCGCGCGGCCGGTTTCGTCGTCTGGTCCCAGGTCGAGGCCGGCAACGGCTGCCCGCTGTCCATGACCCACGCGGCGGTACCCGCCCTGCGCACGGACCCGGCGCTCGCCGCCGAGTGGGAGCCGCGGCTGACGTCCCAGCTCTACGACTGGGACCTGCGGCCCGCCGACCAGAAGGCCGGGGCCCTCTTCGGCATGGGCATGACCGAGAAGCAGGGCGGCAGCGACGTACGCGCCAACACGACCGGGGCGCGGCCGCTGGCCGAGGAGGGGACGTACGAGCTGACGGGCCACAAGTGGTTCTGCTCGGCGCCGATGTCGGACGGCTTTCTGGTACTGGCGCAGGCATCCCCCGGAAAGGGCGAAGGGGGCTTGACGTGTTTCCTCGTGCCCCGGGTGCTGGCGGACGGCTCGCGGAACGTGTTCCGCATCCAGCGGCTCAAGGACAAGCTGGGCAACCGGTCGAACGCCTCCGCCGAGGTCGAGTTCGACGGGACGTGGGCGCGCCGGGTCGGGGACGAGGGCCGGGGGGTGCGCACCATCATCGAGATGGTGTCGGCGACCCGGCTGGACTGCGCGCTGGGCGCGGCCTCCCTGATGCGGCAGGCGGTGGCGCAGGCGGTGCACCACTGCGCGTACCGGGAGGCGTTCGGCGGCCGGCTGATCGACAAGCCGCTGATGCGCAATGTGCTCGCCGATCTCGCGCTGGAGTCGGAGGCGGCCACGACGCTGGCGATGCGGCTGGCCTCGGCGTACGACGCGGCCGAAGCGGGCAACGAGAACGAACGCTCGTTTCTGCGGCTCGCGGTGCCGGCCGCCAAGTACTGGGTGACCAAACGCTGCGCCCCGACCGTGGTCGAGGCCTCCGAGTGCCTCGGTGGCAACGGCTATGTCGAGGAGTCCGGCATGCCCCGCCTGCTGCGCGAGTCCCCGCTCAACTCCATCTGGGAGGGCGCCGGAAACGTGCAGGCCCTGGACGTGCTGCGGGCCCTCCAGCGTGAACCGCGGGCCCTCGACGCCTACTTGCGGGAGGTGGGCCGGGCCCGGGGCGCCGACCACCGGCTCGACGGCGCCATCAAGGACCTGCTGACCGAACTCGCCGATCTGGACGGCATGGAGGCCCGCGCGCGCCGGCTCGTGGAGCGCCTCGCCCTCGTCCTCCAGGGCGCGCTCCTCGTGCGGTACGCGCCCCCTGCCGTCGCCGACGCGTTCTGCGCCTCCCGGCTGGGCGGCGACTGGGGCACGGCCTTCGGCACGCTGCCGCACACACTGGATCTGGCGTCGGTGGTGGAACGGGCGCGTCCGGTGAGCTGAGCCGCCGCCGGGCAGGAGACACCCCCTTTATAGGGGTGCCCTCTTTCGAGTGGCACGACGCGGGGGTGGCGCTGCGCCGACACGGCACCACCCCCGCTTCTGGCCCCTTTGAGCGGAGCGCATACGCCGCACCGGGCGACGTTGAACAAGTGTCAAGCAGTCCGGGACGGTTCGCCAGAGTTGCAGGGGGTTGCAACTCGTCCGCGCTCTGTGGCCGGAGTGTGTCCCTCCGTGGCCGAGGAGCGGCAGACTATGAAGCCCGCAGTCAACGCCGTTACGCAGATCCGGACTTCCACGGCCACCAGGGGCCGTGGCGCTGTCGGGCCTGCCGGGGAGGATCGAGTGCCGCTCTCGCCGATGGAAGTCGCGCGGCTCACCGCCACGGACGCCGCCCGGGCGGCACGGGTCCTCGGCGAGGCGCGTGCCTCCACCCTCGACGGCCGACGGCCGAGAGCCGCCCCCCGCCCGGTGATCCGAGAGTCCTGGGGCCGCACGGTCCACAGCGGCGTCGACCCCGACCACGACTTCCGGTCCGACCTGCTCAGCCAGGACGAGATCGAGCGCCGCCGTCAGAGCACCCGCCTGCGGCACGTCCTGCCGGTCCTCCGCGAGGGGCTGCTCTCCCTCGCGGACACCGCGCAGCACATCATGATGGTCGCGGACGCCGACGCCCGGGTGCTGTGGCGCGAGGGCAGTACGGCCGTGCTCCGCATGGCGGACGGGCAGGGTCTCGGGATCGGCGCGGACTGGCGCGAGGAGACCATCGGCACCAACGGCGTGGGCACCCCCCTCGTCTCCCGCCGCCCCGTGCAGGTCTTCTCCGCCGAGCACTTCGTCCGTGCCCTGCACCCCTGGACCTGCACCGGCGCCCCCATCACCGACCCGCGCGACGGCCGTCTCCTCGGCGCGGTCGACATCAGTGGCCCCCTGGAGACCCTGCATCCCTCCACCCTCGCCCTGGTCGACGCCGTCGCCAAGCTCGCCCAGGCCCGGCTACGAGAACTGCACCTGACCTCGCTCGAACAACTGCGCGCGGTCGCGGCGCCGGTCCTGGCCCGTATCGGCGGCCGAGCGATCGCCGTCGACCGGGACGGCTGGACGGCCGCGGTGACCGGCATGCCGTACACCAGCCGCGTCGCCCTCCCCAAGTCCCTCTCCCCCGGCCGCTGCCGGCTCCCCGCGCTCGGCCCGTGCGCCGTCGAGCCGCTGCCCGACGGCTGGCTGATACGCCCCACCGCGGACCCCGCGCCCGCCCCGGCCGCCACCCACATCACCCTCGACGTCTCCCAGCCACGCCGCTGGACCGTCACGGTCGTCGGCTGCGCCGGTTCCTGGACCCGTGAACTCACCCCCCGCCACGCCGAACTCCTCTACCTCCTCGCCCTCCACCGCGGCGGCCGCAGCGCCTCCGCCTTAGCCGACGACATGTTCGGCGACCCCGCCCGCACCGTCACCGTCCGAGCCGAGATGTCCCGCGTACGCCGCTATCTCGGCGCCTTCCTCGACCACCGGCCGTACCGTTTCACCGAACGCGCCGATGTCGAAGTCCTCCTTCCCGAGGCCCCGTTGGACCTGCTACCGCATTCGGTGGCACCGGGGGTGGTGCGGGCACGCGGGGTGATACCGGTGGTGGCGCGGCAGGGCCCCGTCCGTTTCGTCGAACACCCCCAACCCCCTTGCCGGTGAACGGATCATGGCCCCGGAGTGAGGGATCTCCCTGTATTTCACGCGTCCTCGGCGTGACACGTGTCCCACTGCCGTAGCATCGCTGCCAGGCCGCCCCACCTGTCTCTCCGTCAAGGTCTCGTTCTCGGTGAGCAGTTGGTCGTCCCCGGGAGGTTTTATGAAGCAACGCGGTAGGCACCGTCGACGCAGAAGGGGACGTGCGCTGCGTGCGTCCCTGGCGGGGACCGCGCTGGCGCTCACGGCGGCGGCCACGCTGATCAGCACGTCGCAGGCGGCGGGCGGGGAGACGCCGGGCGCGTTGTCCTCGATCGGATCGGCCGGTGAGCTGCGCAGGCTTCAGCTGCGGGAGACCCTGACGGACGAGACCGGGCTGCGCGTTCTCGCCGACGAGATGGGCGGTGGGGTCGGTGTCGAAGAGGTCTTGGAGAGCGCGAACCATGTGATGCGCGACGAGGGCGACTGTTTCGACTCCGAGAAGGACAACCTGCCCGCGGAACCGGCGGCCTCGCGGGCGTACTGCTGGGAGCCGGGCGACGCGGTCAACGACAAGTGGGTCCCCCGGTCGGTCACCACGTCCCGGAACAACCAGGTCATCGTGTCCGGGTGGACCAGCAAGGCGGGCAGCGGCGACACGAGCGCCGGGGGTACGGGTGCCGGCCGTGCGAGCGGCGACAGCACCGGCGACGAGGGTCTCGCCAGGGTCGCCTTCATCGACGCCGAGGACCCCGCGAGCCTCAGGTACCGGTGGGTTCTGCTGGTCGTGCCGAAGGCCGACGGACAGGGCTTCGAGGGGCTGCGTTCCCGGCTCGGCGGCATGGCCTGGTACGAGGACAAGTTGATCGTCACCGCGCGGGGCCCGCAGAGCGGCGGACGGCAGGACGACTCCCTGTACGTGTTCGACATGGCTCGCTTCCTCCGCGCCGATGTGACCGACAGCGACGTGATCGGCAAGGTCGGCGACGGCTGGTCGGCCCATCACTACCGGTACGCACTGCCCGCGGTCGCCACCTACAGCCCGGCGGCGGGCAGCGGCTGTGACGCGCGCGACAACGACGGGGTGCCCTGCTTCGGTTCGCTCTCCCTCGACCGGACGTCGGCGCGGCCCAGCGTCGTCGCGAGCGAGTCGTTCGAGCCGGGCCGTGAGGAGCCCGCCCGCGTCTGGCGCTACGCCCTCGACACCACCGCCGACCGCACCGGCCTGCTCACCACCACCGGGCGCTGGAGCGACGCCGTCGCCACCGAGGCGTACAAGACCGAGGCCACCGGTGTCCAGGGGGTCCTCTCCCACCACGGGAACTGGTACATCGGGCAGGCCCCCGAGGGGCGTGACGAGCACGACACCCTCTGGCGGCAGGACCAGGACGGCGCGAAGGTCGCCAGGTGCGCGGCGGACAAGTCGAACGAGAAGTCGGGCCTGCGGTCCTACGCCTGCTGGGGGCGGCACACCGCCTCCCTCTCCTACTCGCCGGAGACCGACGAGGTATGGACGCTCACCGGTCCGATCCCCGAGCGGGCCCTGTACGCCGTGAAGCTGTCGGACCTCGACGGCACGCTGGACTGAGGACGTCGGGCCCGACGCCGAATCAGGGTGCCTGGCCCGACCGGGGAACCGGCCGGCCTTGGAAGCGGACCGGGCCCCATGATTCCCTGGCCCCATGAGCAGCCCCGTCACCACCTGGTCCCTGGAACAAACCTCGCCGAGCGACCTGCTTCCGGCCGCCGCCCCCGACGGCGACGACCTCCGCATCGTCCGCTCCGAGGTCCCCTCCCCCGAGTTCAGCCGCTTCCTGTACGCCTCCGTCGGCGGCGACATCCGCTGGATCGACCGGCTGTCGTGGTCGTACGACCGCTGGCAGGAGCACCTGGGACGGCCGGGCGTGGAGACCTGGGTCGCATACGATCGGGGCACTCCCGCCGGCTATGTCGAGTTGGAGCCGCAGGACGACGCGGTCGTGGAGATCTTGTACTTCGGACTGATCCCGGCCTTCCGGGGCCGGCGCATCGGCGGACACCTCCTGTCGTACGGGACGGCCCGGGCCTGGGACCTCGCCGAGCGGTGGCCGGGGCTGCCGCCGACCAAGCGGGTCTGGCTGCACACCTGCACCCGGGACGGGGAGCACGCCATGGGGAACTACCTGCGGCGTGGGTTCACCCTGTTCGACACGAAGGTGACGGAGGAGGCGGACGTTCCGGCGCCGGGTCCCTGGCCGGGGGCCGCCGCTCCCACACCATGACCCACATCACATCGTCTCGGCATGCGAGACATCTCTGTCCGGAATATGGATGACGGTGGACTGGGTCTAAAGAGCCGTGACACGCTTCCGTCATGTCTGGAACTGGAATTGCCTTGGTGAGTCGGCGGCACGTCGACCTCGGCCGCATGTCCAGCGCCATCTGTCCGGTGAGCTGACGCCCCATACCGCGAGGGGTCCGACGACCCCGGGCGACAGCGCCGCACCACTCCTCTGTTTCAGCCGGCGCAAGGACGCGCAGGCGCCGCACACGCCGCCCGTGTGCCCGCATGCGCGCGTACGCGCAGGTCAGAGCCGCTTCCACGCCTTTCCCGAAGGACAACCATGGCCGCCACCCCGCAGAACTCCGCCACGCCACGCCGCAAGGTGAGCCGTCACCGTGGCGAAGGACAGTGGGCCGCGGGACACTTCACCCCGCTGAACGGCAACGAGCAGTTCAAGAAGGACGACGACGGTCTCAATGTGCGGACACGCATTGAGACGATCTACTCGAAGCGCGGCTTCGACTCGATCGACCCCAACGACCTGCGCGGCCGGATGCGCTGGTGGGGTCTGTACACCCAGCGCAAGCCCGGGATCGACGGCGGCAAGACCGCCATCCTGGAGCCGGAGGAGCTGGACGACAAGTACTTCATGCTGCGGGTGCGGATCGACGGCGGTCGGCTCACCACCCAGCAGCTCCGGGTGATAGGCGAGATCTCGCAGGAGTTCGCGCGGGGCACGGCCGACGTCACCGACCGGCAGAACGTCCAGTACCACTGGATCCGGGTCGAGGACGTCCCCGAGATCTGGGAGCGGCTGGAGGCCGTCGGCCTGTCCACCACCGAGGCCTGTGGTGACACCCCCCGTGTGATCATCGGCTCACCCGTCGCCGGGATCGCCGCGGACGAGATCATCGACGGCACGCCCGCGATGGACGAGATCCACCGGCGGATCATCGGCAACAAGGACTTCTCGAACCTGCCCCGCAAGTTCAAGTCCGCGATCTCCGGCTCGCCGCTCCTCGACGTGGCGCACGAGATCAACGACATCGCCTTCGTCGGTGTCCGCCACCCCGAGCACGGCCCCGGCTTCGACCTCTGGGTCGGCGGCGGCCTGTCCACCAACCCCAAGATCGGGCAGCGGCTCGGCGCCTGGGTGCCGCTGGACGAGGTCGCGGACGTGTACGAGGGCGTCATCTCGATCTTCCGTGACTACGGCTACCGGCGGCTGCGCACCCGCGCCCGCCTGAAGTTCCTGCTCGCCGACTGGGGCACGGAGAAGTTCCGCCAGGTTCTGGAGGACGAGTACCTCAAGCGGAAGCTGATCGACGGCCCGGCGCCCGACCAGCCGGTGGCGCGCTGGCGCGACCACGTGGGTGTGCACCCGCAGAACGACGGCCGGTACTACGTCGGGTTCGCCCCGCGCGTCGGCCGGGTGGACGGCACCACGCTGACGAAGATCGCCGACCTCGCCGAGGCGCACGGCTCGGGCCGCGTCCGGACCACCGTCGAGCAGAAGATGATCGTGCTCGACGTCACCGAGGAGCAGGTCGACTCGCTCGTCGCGGGCCTGGAGGCGCTGGACCTCACGGTGCACCCGTCCCCGTTCCGGCGCGGCACCATGGCCTGCACCGGCATCGAGTACTGCAAGCTCGCCATCGTCGAGACGAAGGCACGCGGCTCCGCCCTGATCGACGAACTGGAGCGCCGTATCCCGGACTTCGACGAGCCGATCACCATCAACATCAACGGCTGTCCGAACGCCTGCGCGCGTATCCAGGTGGCGGACATCGGTCTCAAGGGACAGCTCGTCCTGAACGACGCGGGCGAGCAGGTCGAGGGCTTCCAGGTGCACCTGGGCGGCGCGCTCGGCCTGGAGGCCGGCTTCGGCCGCAAGGTGCGCGGTCTGAAGGTCACGTCCGAGGAGCTGCCCGACTACGTCGAGCGCGTGCTCAAGCGGTTCCAGGAGGAGCGCGAGGACGGCGAGCGGTTCGCCGCCTGGGTCACCCGCGCCAGCGAGGAGGCACTGTCGTGAGCGTCAGCGAACGACAGCGAAAGGAGGGGCCGTGAGCGAGCGAGCCGCCCCTTTCTACTGCCCCTACTGCGGTGACGAGGACCTGCGCCCGAACGAAGAAGGTCACGGCGCGTGGGAATGCGGGGCCTGCAATCGAGCCTTCCAGTTGAAGTTCCTCGGGCTGCTGGCCCGGGGGCTTCAGCGAGCCGACAGCGGAGGGGATCACATATGACTACCGTTCAGGCGGATTCCGATACATCCGCGTCCTCGGAGGACGCGGCCGACCCGGAAGCGGCGAAGCGCGCCGAGCTCAAGGCGCTCGCCGAGCAGGCCGGCCGCGACCTGGAGGACGCCTCGGCACTGGAGATCCTCCAGTGGGCCGTGGACACCTTCGGCAAGCGCTTCTGCGTGACCTCCTCCATGGAGGACGCCGTGGTCGCACACCTCGCCTCCCGGGCCAGGCCAGGCGTGGACGTCGTGTTCCTCGACACCGGCTACCACTTCCCGGAGACCATCGGCACCCGGGACGCGGTCGAGGCCGTGATGGACGTCAACGTCCTCACGATCACCCCGCGTCAGACGGTCGCCGAGCAGGACGCCGAGTACGGCCCCAAGTTGCACGACCGCGACCCCGACCTGTGCTGCTTCCTGCGCAAGGTCAAGCCGCTCGAAGAGGGTCTGGCCCGGTTCGACGCGTGGGCGACCGGCCTGCGCCGCGACGAGTCGGAGACCCGGGCGAACACCCCGGTCGTCGGCTGGGACGAGAAGCGCGGCAAGGTCAAGATCTCGCCGATAGCGCGCTGGACGCAGGACGACGTGGACGCCTACGTCGCCGAGCACGGCGTCCTCACCAACCCCCTGCTCATGGACGGCTACACGTCCGTGGGCTGCGCCCCCTGCACCCGCCGCGTCGCCCCGGGCGAGGACGCGCGGGCCGGCCGCTGGGCCGGCAACGCCAAGACCGAGTGCGGGCTGCACCTGTGACCGCCGCACTGTCTGTCGAGACCGCCGAGAACACCGTCCCCGTGACGGCCCACGTTCCTGTGACGAACCAGGAGAACCAAGTGACGACCGGAGCCACCGGAGCCACCGTCTGGCTCACTGGTCTGCCGAGCGCCGGCAAGACCACCATCGCCTACGAGCTCGCGGGCCGGCTGCGCGAGGACGGCCACCTCGTGGAGGTCCTCGACGGCGACGAGATCCGCGAGTTCCTCACTGCGGACCTCGGCTTCAGCCGCGCCGACCGGCACACCAACGTGCAGCGCATCGGCTTCCTCGCCGACATGCTCGCCCGTAACGGCGTCAAGGCCCTGGTGCCGGTCATCGCTCCGTACGCCGACAGCCGCGAGGCGGTGCGCAAGCGCCACGACGCGAGCGGCGCCGCGTACATCGAGGTGCATGTGGCCACGCCGGTCGAGGTGTGCTCCGTACGCGATGTGAAGGGCCTGTACGCCAAGCAGGCGGCCGGTGAGATCTCCGGGCTGACCGGTGTCGACGACCCGTACGAGGCGCCCGAGACTCCGGACCTGCGCATCGAGTCGCAGGACCAGACGGTCCAGGAGTCCGCGGCGCTTGTCCACAAGCTGCTCACCGAGAGGGGTCTGGCATGACGACGACCGTCGCGGCCGTCTCCGAGGAGACCGGCACCCCGTACACCCTGTCCCACCTGGACGCGCTGGAGTCCGAGGCCGTCCACATCTTCCGCGAGGTGGCGGGTGAGTTCGAGCGGCCGGTGATCCTCTTCTCCGGCGGCAAGGACTCCATCGTCATGCTGCACCTGGCGCTGAAGGCCTTCGCCCCGGCGGCGGTCCCCTTCACGCTGCTGCACGTGGACACCGGGCACAACTTCCCGGAAGTACTGGAGTACCGCGACCGCACGGTGGCCGAGCACGGACTGCGGCTGCACGTGGCCTCCGTGCAGGACTACATCGACCGCGGGGTCCTCAAGGAGCGGCCCGACGGCACCCGCAACCCCCTCCAGACCGTGCCGCTCACCGAGAAGATCCAGGCGGAGAAGTTCGACGCCGTCTTCGGTGGCGGTCGCCGCGACGAGGAGAAGGCGCGCGCCAAGGAGCGGGTGTTCTCGCTGCGGGACGAGTTCTCGCAGTGGGATCCGCGCCGCCAGCGGCCCGAGCTGTGGAACCTGTACAACGGCCGCCACGCTCCCGGCGAGCACGTCCGCGTGTTCCCGCTCTCCAACTGGACCGAGCTGGACGTCTGGCAGTACATCGCCCGCGAGGGCATCGAACTGCCGGAGATCTACTTCGCGCACGAGCGTGAGGTGTTCCAGCGGGCCGGCATGTGGCTGACCGCCGGCGAGTGGGGCGGCCCCAAGGACGGCGAGACCGTCGAGAAGCGCCTCGTCCGCTACCGGACCGTGGGTGACATGTCCTGCACGGGCGCCGTCGACTCCGACGCGACCACGCTGCAGGCCGTGATCACCGAGATCGCCGCCTCCCGGCTCACCGAGCGGGGCGCGACCCGTGCCGACGACAAGATGTCCGAGGCCGCGATGGAAGACCGTAAGCGCGAGGGGTACTTCTAAGCATGAGCACGACCACGGAACTCACCGAGACGACCCTGCTGCGGTTCGCCACCGCCGGTTCGGTCGACGACGGCAAGTCCACCCTCGTCGGGCGGCTGCTGCACGACTCCAAGTCGGTCCTCACCGACCAGCTGGAAGCCGTGGAGCGCGCCTCGGCGAGCCGTGGCCAGGAGGGCCCCGACCTCGCGCTGCTGACCGACGGTCTGCGGGCCGAGCGGGAGCAGGGCATCACCATCGACGTGGCGTACCGCTACTTCGCCACGGCGAAGCGCCGGTTCATCCTCGCCGACACCCCCGGCCATGTGCAGTACACCCGCAACATGGTGACGGGTGCCTCCACCGCCGAGCTGACGGTGATCCTGGTCGACGCCCGCAACGGCGTCGTCGAGCAGACCCGCCGGCACGCCGCGATCGCCGCGCTGCTGCGCGTCCCGCACGTGGTCCTCGCGGTCAACAAGATGGACCTCGTCGGGTACGAGGAGCAGGTCTTCGCGGGAATCGCCGAGGAGTTCACGGCGTACGCGTCCGAGCTGGGCGTCCCGGAGATCACCTCCATCCCGATCTCGGCGCTCGCCGGTGACAACGTGGTGGAGCCGTCGGCCAACATGGACTGGTACGGCGGACCGACCTTCCTGGAGCACCTGGAGTCCGTCCCGGTCGCCCACGACCTGGCGCACTGCCACGCCCGCCTCCCCGTGCAGTACGTGATCCGTCCGCAGACCGCCGAGCACCCGGACTACCGGGGGTACGCGGGCCAGATCGCGGCGGGCACGTTCCGCGTCGGCGACTCGGTGACGGTGCTGCCGTCCGGCCGTGCGACCAAGGTCACGGGCATCGATCTGCTCGGCGAGCCGGTCGAGGTCGCCTACACCCCGCAGTCGGTGACCCTCCTTCTGGAGGACGACATCGACATCTCGCGCGGCGACCTTCTCGTGCCCAGCAAGGACGCGCCCCCGACCACGCAGGACATCGAGGCGACGGTCTGCCATGTGGCCGACCAGCCGCTGACCGTGGGCCACCGCGTGCTGCTCAAGCACGGCACCCGCACGGTCAAGGCGATCGTCAAGGACATCCCCTCCCGCCTCACGCTCGCCGACCTGTCCCTGCACCCGCACCCGGGACAGCTCGTCGCGAACGACATCGGCCGGGTCAAGATCCGCACCGCCGAGGCACTGCCGGTCGACTCGTACGCCGACTCCCGCCGCACCGGTTCGTTCATCCTGATCGACCCGGCGGACGGCACGACGCTGACCGCCGGCATGGTCGGGGAGTCGTTCGCCTCCCCGGAGCCCGTCAAGGACGAGGCCGAGGACGACGGGTGGGACTTCTGACATGAACTCCCAGGACTTCTACGCGACGTTCGCGAAGGAGGGCGGCCGTGTGGGCAGCGGCGCCCTCGGCAGCGGGCAGGGCGGAGTGGCGCGATGTGTGCGATGACGTACGCGCACCGCTCGCGCGCCCTCACCCCCCACCGCCGTAGACGAAAACCCGACCTCCCGGCCACGACCTGAGAGACCGTGACCGCCGGGCCTCCGAGAGGAACACCTCCCGTGCCTGCACCCCGCTCCGCCGCATTCCGGCGCACTTTCGCGGCCCTCGCCACGCTTCCCCTTCTCACTCTCGCCGCCTGCGGCTACGGCTCCGAGGCCGAGGACGACTCCGCACAGGTCGCCGCCGGGGCCGAGAAGATCGACGGTCTCGACTCCGTCAGCATCGGCTACTTCGGCAACCTCACCCACGCCACCGCCCTGGTCGGTCACCAGAAGGGCTTCTTCCAGAAGGAGCTCGGCGGTACCGAGGCCAAGTACTCGATCTTCAACGCCGGTCCCTCCGAGATCGAGGCCCTCAACGGGGGCTCCATCGACATCGGCTGGATCGGCCCCTCCCCGGCGATCAACGGTTACACCCAGGCGAACGGCACCAACCTCCGCATCATCGGCGGTTCGGCGTCCGGCGGTGTGAAGCTCGTCGTCAACCCGCACAAGATCAAGTCCCTGAAGGACGTCAAGGGCAAGAAGATCGCCACCCCGCAGCTCGGCAACACGCAGGACGTGGCGTTCCTCAACTGGATCGCGGACCAGGGCTGGAAGGTCGACGCGCAGAGCGGCAAGGGCGATGTCTCCGTCGTCCGCACGGAGAACTCGGTCGCCCCGGACGCCTACAAGTCCGGTGCCATCGACGGTGCCTGGGTGCCGGAGCCGACCGCGTCGAAACTGGTCGCCGAGGGCGCGAAGGTGCTCCTGGACGAGGCGGACCTGTGGCCGGACAAGAAGTTCGTGATCACGAACATCATCGTGCGGCAGGAGTTCCTGACGAAGCACCCGGACGTCGTGGAGGCCGTGCTGCGCGCCTCGGTGAAGACCACCGCGTGGATCGACGCCAACCCGGACGAGGCCAAGGCCGCGGCGAACGCCCGCCTCAAGGACGAGACCGGCAAGGAACTGCCCGCCGCTGTGCTCGACCCGGCGTGGGAGTCCATCCAGTTCACCGACGACCCGCTGGCGTCCACCCTCAACACCGAGGCGGAGCACGCGGTCAAGGCCGGTCTGCTCGATCAGCCGAAGCTGGACGGCATCTACGACCTGACGCTGCTGAACAAGGTCCTCAAGACCGCGGGTGAGCCCGAGGTCGACGACGCCGGTCTCGGCGTCAAGTAACCGCACAGTCCGATGAGTTCCCAGGAGGTGACGACCATGGCCACCGCACTCGCCAAGGCCGCCGACGGCGTCCAGGCTGTCGAGCACGCCGCCCGTATCGAGCACGTGTCGAAGTCCTTCGCCGGACCCGCCGGGCAGCAGCTCGTCCTCGACGACATCACCCTCGATGTCGCCCCGGGCGAGTTCGTCACCCTCCTGGGGGCCTCGGGCTGCGGCAAGTCGACGCTGCTCAACCTGGTCGCCGGGCTCGACGAGCCCAGCGCGGGCAGCATCTCGACCGACGGGCGTCCGGCCCTGATGTTCCAGGAGCACGCACTTTTCCCGTGGCTGACCGCGGGCAAGAACATCGAACTCGCCCTGAAGCTCAGGGGGGTTCCGAAGAACGACCGGCGTGAGCGGACCGAGGAGTTGCTCGGTCTGGTCCGGCTCAAGGGCGCGTACGGCAAGCGGGTGCACGAGCTGTCCGGCGGTATGCGCCAGCGCGTCGCCCTGGCCCGCGCGCTGGCCCAGGAGAGCAAGCTGCTGCTGATGGACGAGCCGTTCGCCGCGCTCGACGCCATCACCCGCGATGTGCTGCACGACGAGCTGACCCGCATCTGGAACGAGACGAAGCTGTCGGTGCTGTTCGTGACGCACAACGTGCGCGAGGCGGTACGGCTCGCCGAGCGCGTCGTGCTGCTGTCCTCGCGCCCGGGCCGGGTGGCCCGCGAGTGGACGGTGGGCATTCCGCAGCCGCGTCGCATCGAGGACACCGCCGTGGCGGAGCTCTCCGTCGAGATCACCGAAGAACTGCGTAGGGAGATCCGCCGCCATGGCCAGCACTGAGACCAAGGGCGACGCCGGCCCCGGCAAGAACGTCAAGGATTCGGACGACCTCGCCGGCCTGGAGGCGGGCCTCGACGCGCTGGACTCGGTGCAGACCGGTCGGCCGCCGCTGCGCCAGGTCTTCCTCCAGAAGGTCCTGCCGCCGGTCATCGCGGTCGCGCTGACGCTCGCGGTGTGGCAGCTCCTCGTCTGGGCGGAGGTCGCCCCCGCCTACAAGCTGCCCGCGCCGTCCTCGGTGTGGAACGAGGTGCGGGACGCCTGGCTGCAGGGCACCCTCCTCGAATACATCTGGACCAGCGTCTCCCGCGGTCTGCTCGGCTTCCTGCTGGCGCTGCTGATCGGCACCCCGCTCGGGCTGCTGGTGGCCCGGGTCCGGCTCGTCCGCGCGGCGCTCGGCCCGATCCTCTCCGGTCTGCAGTCGCTGCCGTCCGTGGCGTGGGTGCCGCCCGCGGTGGTCTGGCTGGGCCTGGAACCGTCGGTGATGTACACGGTGATCCTGCTCGGCGCGGTCCCGTCGATCGCCAACGGCCTGGTCTCCGGCATCGACCAGGTGCCACCGCTGTTCCTGCGGGCCGGCCGCACGCTCGGCGCGACCGGGCTGAAGGGCACCTGGCACATCGTGATGCCGGCGGCGCTGCCCGGCTATGTGGCCGGCCTGAAGCAGGGCTGGGCGTTCTCGTGGCGCTCGCTGATGGCCGCCGAGATCATCGCGAAGGCGCCGGACATGGGCATGGGCCTCGGCCAGCTGCTGGAGGCGGGCCGTACCAACAGCAGCATGTCCCAGGTCTTCCTCGCCATCTTCCTCATCCTGATCGTCGGCATCGCCATCGACCTGCTGATCTTCAGCCCGCTGG
The DNA here is from genome assembly GCF_024612035.1 of Streptomyces sp. DSM 40750. Classification (GTDB taxonomy): domain Bacteria; phylum Actinomycetota; class Actinomycetes; order Streptomycetales; family Streptomycetaceae; genus Streptomyces. Next base: position 8,676,242 of record NZ_CP102513.1, on the reverse strand, counting down.
AGCGGTGGGTGCTCCGCAGCCGCGGCCTCCTCGTGAGCCGCTGACAGCCCCCTGACAGAAGCGAAGAAGCAAGAAGCAAGAAGCACTGAAAGAAGAGCCGAGAGAGCCGAACTCCATGCGCAGTCCCGTCCTACTCGTCATCGCCCACGGCAGCCGCGACCCGCGGCACGCCGCGACCGTCCACGCCCTCGTACGGCGTGTGCGGGCGATGCGCCCCGGGCTGCGCGTGGAGACCGGCTTCCTGGACTTCAACATCCCTACCGTGCAAGGGGCGCTGAAGTCGCTGTCCGATGAAGGCGTACGGGACGTGGTGGCGCTCCCCCTGCTCCTGACCCGCGCCTTCCACGCCAAAGCGGACATCCCGGCGGTCCTGCGGGAGGCCCCACGACGCCTGCGCGTCCGCCAGGCGGAGGTCCTCGGCCCCTCGCCCCTGCTGCTGTCGGCCCTCGAACGCCGGCTGTACGAGGCGGGGTCGATCCCCGCCGACAAGTCCTCGACCGGGGTCGTCCTGGCCTCGGCGGGGTCCACCGACCCGGAGGCGATCGCGGTGATCGCCGACATCGCGCGGGAGTGGTGGCACACCGGTTGGTGCGCCGTGCGACCCGCGTTCGCCTCCGCATCCCTCCCCCGCACCGAGGACGCCGTACGGGAGCTGCGGGCCCTCGGCTGCGAACGCGTCGCCGTCGCGCCGTACGTCCTCGCCCCCGGTTTCCTGCCGGACCGCATCGCGCGGGGAGCGGCGGAGGCGGATGTCCTCGGCGAGGTGCTGGGGGCGGCGCCGGAGGTGGCGCGGCTGCTGCTGCGCAGGTACGACGAGGCGTCCACGAAGGCACTGCTGCCGACGAGGGTGGGCGCGAGCGCCTGAGCGCGCCGGTGTTCCGCGGGTCGCGCGGTTCCCCGCGCCCCCTCGGGGCGCGGCTGCTCCACAACCCTCTTTTACTGGGCGCCCGACTTCGGGTCGCGACCGCTCGCCGCCAGTGCCCGGTCGAACACGGGTGCGTCGGCCGGTACGGACACGGGGTCGGCGAAGCCGTCGTACTGGCGGTAGAGGTCGCCGTGGGTTTCCACGACGGTGAGGATGAACCGGGCGGCCGGGTCCGAGAGGTGGAAGGGCCGGCCGGTGGCGGTGGCGACGTCCCAGCCGTGGACGGCCATCTCCTTGATGATCATGCCGGCGAGGTCGGTGGCCGGCAGAGGGCCCATACCGAGATCGATCTCGCCCTCCCAGAGCGCCGGATCGGCCCAGGCCGCGACCGCGCGGTCCAGTTGGGCGGCGTACGCGTCGGCCCAGTCCGGGTCGGTGGTGAAGTCGCGCCTGGTCAGTTCCTCGGGGAGCGGTTTGCGCAGGGCGCGGTGTTCGAGGCCGTGGGAGGTGTAGAGGACCCAGTGGTTGACCAGGGCGCGGACGTCCCAGTCGGGGCAGTGGGTGGGCAGGGGAAGCTGTTCCGCCGTGACACCCTTGGCGACACGGGCCGCCTCCGCGGCGCATTCGATCATGTGCGGGTGTGCGTCGTGGGGCTTGGTCTGGTTGCTGTCGTGGTTCGTCATGCGTCTCACGCTAGGGACGGCTCGCTCAGTCCTCTTGAACAAACGCGACAGCGTCGTCCGCCATGCGCGTCAGCCTCGGCAGCGGCAGCGAACCGGCCTCCCTGCGCTCGCGGGCGAACCTGTTCGCGAGCCGTTGCAGCAGGTCGTTGAGCGGGGTCGGTACGCCGTGGAGGCGGCCCAGCAGGGCGATCTCGCCGTTGAGGTGGTCGGCCTCGATGGTGCCGGTGCCGCGGGTGAGGGACTGCCAGGAGGAGCCGCCGCCACGCGGGACGCCGCCCAGCGGGACCAGGGTGATCTTGTCGCCGCGGGTCGCCCTCTGTTCCTCGGCACTCGCGTACGCGATCCCGGCGGCGTCGAGCACCCGTTCGCCCTCCGCCCGCACCCTGCCGTACAGCGCCCTGGCCTCTTCGCTGTCGAGCGGGCCGCCGACGGCTTCGAGGGCGTTGGCCAGGTTGCCCAGCAGTTTGGCGTACTGCCAGCGCTGTACGTCCGGGACGACCGGGGCCTCGAAGTAGGACTTCGCCAGGTCGGCGGCGATGCGATGGGCCGTCTCGTCGGTGCCGTGGGGGTAGCGGCCGAGGTGGAGCATGCCGGTGAGCGGGGTGCCGGCGGCCGACACGACGCCGGGTTCGACGAACGTGGAAGGCAGCCAGACGCAGACGCCGTACACCCGGCGGAAGCGGCGGAGAGCGAGGCGCTGGCTCTCGACGCCGTTCTGGGCGCAGACCAGGGGGAGGCGCTCCGCCGCGGTGCCGCCGCCGGTCACCGGGGCGGGGGCCCAGACGGCGAGGGCCGCTTCGGTGTCCTGGGTCTTCACGGTCAGGAGGAGTACGTCGTCGGGGCGGAGGTCGCCGAGGGCGGCGGGGCCGTCGACCGTGGGCAGGTGGTGGGTGTGGGCGCCGTCGGGGGTGATGAGGCGGAGGCCGCGGTCGCGCAGAGCCGTGTAGTGGGCGCCGCGGGCTACCAGGATCACCTCGTGGCCGGCCTGGGCCAGGCGGCCGCCGATGGCTCCGCCCACCGCGCCCGCGCCGATGACGATGTATCGCATGGGGACATTAAACGCCGCGCCCCTCACGGGGCCTGGGTCAGCTCCGCCAGTTTCACCACCGTGTTCCAGTTGCGGGTCGTCGCCACCAGGCCCTTCAGGAGGCGGGGCTTCGACAAGGTCTCCGCCAGCTTGGAGCGGCCCAGTCCCTCGGGGGCGTAGAGGTAGAGGGCCCGGTCGCCGAGTCTGAACTCCTCGGGAAGGAAGGCCGGTTGGTCGATCCCCTCGAAGCGGGTCGCTTCCACGGTCTCCGAGAAGTACGTGACGTGGAGTTGCTTGCCCTCCAGTTCCGCCGCCGGGAACGGGCAGGCCTCCCGTACGGACTCCAGGTACGCGTGGTCGCGGACCAGGACGTCGACGCGGAAGCCGAAGTGCTTCTCGATGGCGGTCGTGATCTCGGCGGCGAGGGAGTCCTCGTCACCGTGGTCGCTGGTGAAGACCGCGTTGCCGCTCTGGAGATAGGTGGCCACGCCGGTGTGGCCGAGGCCGGTCAGGAGGGTGCGGAGGTCGGCCATCGGGACCTTCTTGCTGCCGCCCACATTGATCCCGCGCAGAAGCGCCGCGTACGTCGTCATGGGCTCACGATAGGCGCGACGAGACGGGCTCACCCTGAGATGCGGCCCCGAGAAGCCGCGACAGGTGTAGGGGGTCACTGTCCTCCCTGGTGGTGAGGCGGCGGGGTCCGAGCGGAGGACTCGTAGGCGTCGGGGCTCACCGGGCAGCACGACGATATGGGTTTATGCGGCTCATACCTTCGAAGCGAAAGGTGGCGGCAGGGGGTCGCCATCGCTCTCGAGGGGGCTGGCCGTCATGGGGAACGAAGACGTACGGGTGCGGGGAATCGCCGCCCGTGCCGGCGGCTGGAGCGCCCGGCACCGATGGGCGGCCGTCGGCATCTGGGTGCTGTTCGTCGTGCTGACGATGGGGGTCGGCTCGGCAGTGGGCCAGGTCGACGTCAAGGGCAGCGACGGGCTCAAGGGCGAGACCAGCACGGCCGCCCACATCGTCGAGGACGCGGGGATCGAGGAGCCGGCCGGGGAGACCGTGCTCATCCAGGCGAAGGGCGACGGGGTCAAGGCGACGGACGCCGCGTTCCGGGCCGCCGTCGCCGACGTCATGAAGGCCGTCGAGGACACCGGCCGGGTCACGGACGTCACCTCTCCGTACGACACCGACACCATTTCCAAGGACGGCCGCAGCGCGCTCGTGCAGTTCGACATGCGCGGGGAGGCGGAGACGGCGGGTGAACGCGTCGAGCCCGTGCTGAAGGCCGTCGAGGGCGTCCAGGGCGACCACGATCAGCTGCGGATCGAGGAGATCGGCGGCGCCAGCATGAACAAGACGTTCGACGACGCCTTCGGGGACGACTTCCAGCAGGCCGAGTACTCCGCCGTACCCGTGGCCCTCGGCATTCTGCTGATCGCGTTCGGCGCGGTGGTCGCGGCGCTGCTGCCGGTGGCGCTGGCGCTCACCGCGATCGTGGCGACGATGGGGCTGATGGCCATCGTCAGCCACTGGATGCCGATGGGTGAGACCGCCAGCTCGGTGATGCTGCTGGTGGGTCTGGCCGTCGGGGTCGACTACTGCCTCTTCTATCTGCGGCGCGAGCGTGAGGAGCGGGCCGCCGGGCGGGACGCGCGGACGGCGCTGCGGGTGGCGGCCGCGACCAGTGGGCGGGCGATCATCGTCTCCGGTGTGACCGTGTGCGTGGCGATGGCGGGCATGCTGTTCACCGGGCTCGCCGACTTCCAGGCGATGGGTCTGGCCTCGCTGATGGTCGTCGCGGTCGCGATGGTGGGGTCCGTGACGGTGCTGCCCGCGCTGTTGTCGCTGCTCGGCGAGCGGGTCGAGAAGGGCCGCATCCCGTTTCTGCACCCGGACAAGCGGCGGAGGAACGGCCGCTCGGGCGACGGGACTTCGGAGGGCAGCCGCCTGTGGACCGCTGTCCTGCGTGTCGTCCTCGCCAAGCCGGGCCTCTCCCTGGTGGTCGCGACCGGGGCGCTCCTGGCGATCGCGGCGCCCGCGCTGGGCATGAAGACGCAGAACCTCACCCTGGACCAGGAGTTCGGCGACTCGCTGCCGATCGTGCAGACGTACAACCGGGTCAACGAGGCCTTCCCGGGCGGTTCCGAGCCGGCCGAGGTGGTCGTGAAGGCCGACGACATCAACTCCTCCGACGTGAAGGCCGCGCTCGCCGACTTCCGTGAGCGGGCGATCAGTTCGGGGGCCTCACGCGGCCCGGTCGAGATCAAGGTGCACGACGCGCAGAACCTCGCCTTCGTCTACGTACCGCTGGTGGGCGGCTCCGACCTGGACAGGGCCGGGGAGAGCCTGGACAAGCTGCGGGACGATGTACGGCCCGCCACACTGGGCAAGGTCGACGGCGTGGAGGCCCCCATCTCGGGCGGAGTCGCGGCATCGAGGGACTTCAACGACCAGCTGGCCGGAGCCGTTGTCCCGGTCTTCGCCTTCGTCGTGGTCTTCGCCTTCCTGCTGATGCTGCTGTCATTCCGCTCGCTGACGATCGCGGCCACGTCGATCGCGCTGAACCTGCTGTCGGTGGGCGCGGCGTACGGTGTCCTCGTCGGTGTCTTCCAGCACGGCTGGGGTGCCTCGCTGGTGGGCGCGGAGGGTGTCGGCGCCATCATCACCTGGCTGCCGCTGTTCCTCTTCGTGATCCTGTTCGGGCTGTCGATGGACTACCACGTGTTCGTGGTCTCGCGGATCCGTGAGGCACGGCTGCGGGGCCGTACGACGAGGGACGCGATCCAGCACGGCGTGGTCACCACGGCCGGGGTCGTGACCAGCGCCGCCGCCATCATGGTCGCCGTCTTCGCGATCTTCGGGACGCTGTCCATGCAGTCCATGAAGCAGATGGGCGTGGGCCTCGCGGCCGCCATCCTCATCGACGCGACCATCATCCGGGGTGTGCTCCTCCCGGCGGCGATGGCCCTGCTCGGCGAGCGCAACTGGTACCTGCCGAAGTGGCTGAACCGCCTGCCGGACCTCACCCACGACGAGTCGCCGGAGCCGGCGCCGGTGAAGGCCCGGGAGGACGAGAGGGTACGGGTCTGATCGGTTCCTGAGGACCGGTGGGGGCCGGGGTGGAGACACCACCCCGGCCCGCACCCGCGTTCCGGGCCGTCCGCGTCCGCGTCCGCGAGGTCAGGCCGCCTGGGCCACGTCGCCGCGGTCGAACGAGTCGAGGGTGCGTGCGAAGTCGCGGGTGGACAGCAGCAGTTTGTAGATGATGGCCAGTTCGAAGACGAGCAGCAGGGCGCCGGAGACGATGGTCGCGGCCATCACCGAGTCGATGATCGGGCCGACCATGAAGACACCCATCTGGAACTCGATGCCGCTGATCAGGTGGGGGCGGACGCGGTGGCGCAGCAGGAAGGACCGGGCGCGGAGGTAGGCGGGGAAGCGGCGGCGGAACTCCTGGTGCAGGTCGACGACCTGGGTCTGCGGCGCGGTCTCGGTGACCTCGGCGGCGGCCGTGCGCAAGTCCTGTTCGATGTCGGCCTCGGGGTTCTCGCGCAGCAGGTCCTCCATGAAGGCGAGTTCGCGCTCGTTCTCGGCGCGGCGGGCCTCGCGGAGCCTGGCCTTGATCTGTTTGCGCATGGTGTGGCGGACCTTGAAGGTCTCCAGGGAGTTGATGTAGCGGAGCGCGTCGCAGCCGATGACGGCGGCGGCGAGCCAGATGTAGAAGGTCTCGCCCGTGCGGTGGTACTGACCGGCCATCAGCGCCACCGAGCAGGCCGCCACCCGGATCCGGTCGAAGACGAAGTCGAGCCAGGCGCCGAACACGGAGCCCTGGCCGGTGAGCCGGGCGACCTTGCCGTCCATGCAGTCGAGGATGAAGCTCAGGTGGTAGACGACGGCGCCGGCGATCAACCAGCGCCAGTCGCCCAGCGCGAAGAAGGCGGCCGAGACGAGGCCCAGCAGAAAGGCGCCCCAGGTCAGCTGGTTGGGCGTGATCCTCGTGTACTTCGCGGTCAACCGCACCAGCGGGGTGGCGACCGGGTCGACGAGCAGCACGGTCCACCAGGCATCACGCTTCTTCTGCGTGACGCGGCGCACTTCTGCGAGGTCGGGTATGTCTCGGCGCATCGGCAACTTCCTGGCGTTCGAAGTGAGTTCACATCCAGCTTGTGATCCGTTCACCCGAGGTACAAGAAGCGCCGAACACAACCTTTCGGAGGGGGTAACGGTCGAACCCGGCAACAGAGTCAGTGGGCTTTCCCCGCAGGTCGAGCGTTATCCGAGCGTTACCCAATGACCTTACCGTTATCCAAAATGCGCCAGGACTTCACGGTAGGCGTACAACCTTCCCCCTTGCCCCGCTATTTCCCGCTTGCCAGCTCCGCCTCGATGAGATCGGCGGCCCGCCGGGTGCCGCTCTCCCCCGCCATCCCCCGCTGTATCTCCTTGAGCCGGCGCGCCACTTCGGGGTCGTCGACGAGGGCGAGGACCGCCTCGCGCAGGGTCCCGGCCGTCGCCTCCGCCATGGGTACGTGGCGGGCGACGCCGAGCGACTGGAGCATGTCGGCGTTGCCGAACTGGTCGACGGCCTGCGGTACGGCGACCATGGGCGTGGCGGTGGCGAGCCCTTCCTGACTGCCGCCGGCGCCCGCGTGGGTGATGAACGCGTCGGCCTGCTGGAGGATCGCCAACTGCGGCACCCAGTCCCGCACCTCCACATTGGGCGGGATCTCACCCAGCTCCGCCGGATCGACGTGCCTGCCGACCTGGAGCACCATGTGCCAGCCGGGCAGGTCGCCGAAGGCCTTGAGGCACTCGCGGTAGAAGTCGGGCTGCTTGGTGAAGGACGACCCGAGCGAGATGAGCAGCACCTTCTCCGCGCCCGCCGGACGCGTCCAGTCGCCCTGCGCCGAGCGGTCGCCCTGACAGGCGCCGACGAAGGTGTAGCGGCTCTCGTCCACCCGGTCGGCGTTGGGTTGGAGCGCCTTCGGGATGAGGACGATCGAACGGGCGGGGCGACCGCCGAAGGAGTCGGGGTCCGTGTCCATCCCGTTCTCGTCCAGCCAGGCCTGGAAACGGGCGTAGTACGCCTGGCCGCGTTCCGTCTTCTTCGGCTCGGCCCACATGGGTTCGGCGACCTCTTCCTCGTAGCCGGTCCAGGCGACCAGGTTCGGGGAGAGCGAGATCGCCTTCACGCCCCAGCGACGGGCGAGGACGGGTGCCGGGTACGCGGTGATGTCGTGCAGCACGAGGTCGGGCTCGTCACCCTCGTACGCCTCGATCAGCTGCGGCAGGGCCTGCATCGCGTCGCCCAGGAAGAGCTCCACGTGGTCCAGCAGCTCGCTCCCCCAGGCCTCGGGGCCGGCGTCCGAGCCGGGAAGTGTCGAGTGCCAGAGCTTCGGCTCGGCACCGGTCTGCGCCACCTTCTCCGCGAAGGCCGGCGGAATCGCGTACGTGACCCGGTGACCGCGGGCCACCAGTTCCCGGATCACTTCGAGGCTCGGGTTCACGTGGCCGTGGGCGGCGATGGAGAACATGGCGATGTGGGAGGTCATGACCCGACCGTACGCGAGACGAGACGTCTCGTGCAACTTATTTACGACCCCCCGGATCGCACCTCCCGACTGCCCCACCCCGGGGCGGCCCCCCGGACTCGATTCCTGTGCACGGCCCCGGGCGCCCCCGAATGCCGTATAAACGTTCGAGCACAGTAGGGGTGGCGGACAGGGGGACGATGAGCGGGGACGTGGATCAGGACGCGGTGCTGCGGGCGCGGAACGTGCTGCTGGGGTCCGGCAGACCGACGCCGCGGGACGAGGTCGAGGCGTGCCGGGTGCTTGCCCGGGTGAGTCCGGCGAGCTATCTGCCCCGGCTGTCGCGGGCGCTGATCGGGCTCGGCCACGGCGACGCGTTCGACGAACTGCCGGAGGCGCGGCTGGCGTTGTTCGAGGAGGCGGCACAGGCCGCGTACGCGCTGGACGGATCCGATCCGATGCGTACGGAGGTACTGCTCAGGGCTCTGGACGCCCTCCAGCGCCAGGTGTTCGTGCTCGGTCGGCGTGCTGAGGGACTGGCGCTGCGCGAGGAGATGGCGGAACTCTCCCGTGGCGCGCTGGAAGACGGTCCCGGCGGTCCGGCGTGGTCGGCGCTCGCACTGTGGGCGCGGGCCCTGGCCGAGGAGGGCCGGCACCGCGAGGCGGCCGAGTTGCACGAGGAGATCGTCCGGCACGCCCGTCCGTACGGACCGCGGGGTGGGGGCGCCGCCTGGGCCGTCCTCGAATGGATGGCCGAGGCGGAGGCGGCCGGGTTCCGGGAGACGGCCACGGAGGCGGCCCGGGAACTGGTCGAGATGGAGCGGAGCGATCTCGCCGACCGGGGAATCTCCCGGACGCTGCTGCTCTTCGCCCTGCTCCGGCTCGCGGAACTGCTCGACGGATACGGGGAGTCCGAGGCCGCCTCCGCCGCGTTCGACGAGATCGGGGATCTGCTCGCCGGGCTCGCCGCGAGCGGTGACGGATCCGCCGGCGCCTATCTGTACCCGTACTGGGCGGTCCTGTTCGGGCTGTCCGGCCACGACCGGGAACTGCCGACGCCCGGTCGTCCCGCCCCGGCCCTCGGGGCGGAGATCGGGGAGTCGACGCCCGATGTCCGGGGACGTTACTTCGCCGAACTGCCCGCGCTGCGCGCCGCCGTGGACGCGCCGGCCACGGACGCGGAACTCGCCGAACGAGTCGTGGCGCACCGCCGGTTGACGGTCCGGTCCGCACTGCACGCCGTGCACCGGCGTGGCTATCTCTTCCTGGAGCCCGTGCTGCCGCTCTTCGAGGAGGGCGTGACACTGGCCCGCAGGCTGCACGCCCTGGATCCGGAGGCCGGCATCGCACCGCTCACCCGGGCGCTGTTCGACCGGGCGAGCGCGCTGGCAGCCGGCCAGCGGTTCGCCGAGGCACACACCGACTTCCAGGAAGCCCTGGGCCTGCGGGCCACTCTCCTCTGAGCCGAGGGCTTCGGGCCGCTCAGCGCTGAGCCGAGGGCTTCGGGCCGCTCAGCGCTGAGCCGAGGGCTTCGGGCCGCTCAGCGCTGATAGCGGGCCAGCACCAGGTTGCCGTCCTTCTCCAGCCGTTCGCCCAGCTCGGCGAGGTCGATCGCGCCGCTGTAGTACTCCTGGAAGGCGGGGGTCGCGACCTTGTCCTTCCATTCCGGGTAGCCGCGCACGGACTGGGCGGGGGCGGAGCGGAGGTGTGCGGCGAGGGCGGTGCCGGTGGCCCAGTCGTACTCGGTCGTGCGCAGGGCCGGGTCCTTCAGGGCCTCGGTGCCGGTGGGAAGCATCCAGTCGCCGAGGGCCAGGCGAACCATGTTCTCGGGGCGGAGGAGGAAGTCGATGAACTCGGCGGCCTCCTTCTTGTGCGGGCTGTCCTCGGCGACGGAGAGAGTCTGCGGGCTGACACCCTGGGTGAGGCCGTCGGCACCGGCCGGGGCGGGCAGCACCTGCCAGTCGAAGCCCTCGGGTGCCTGCTGGACGATCTGCTGGCGGTACGAGAAGCCGAGCGGGACCATCGCGTACCTGCCGCCGAAGAAGCCGGGCAGGGTGTCGGAGCCGCCCATGCCGAGCGTGGTGCTCGACGCGCTCTCGTCGGTGTTCACCTCGTCGTGCACGGTCTTCGGTACGACCGCGTCGGCCGCTTCGAAGCGGACCTCGACCTTGCCGTCCTCGTCCCGGTGGAACAGCTGCCCGCCCGTCGACAGCGACAGATTGAGCGTGGCCGACACCGGTTCCTTCAACGGCCAGGCGACGCCGTACTTCCCGTCGCCGCTCAGCTCCTCGGCGACTTCCCGGAACTCCTCCCACGTCCACGGGTCCTCGGGCGTCGGAATGCGCACGCCGGACTCGCGGAGCCACTTGGCGTTGGCGATCAGGACCCGTGGCTCCTGGAGGAACGGCACCCCGTAGATCCCGTCCCCGAAGGTCGTCGTCTCCCAACTGTGCCGCGGGATGTCCGCCTTGAGCCGCTCGGGCAGCAGCTCGCGCAGATCGGCGAGGTAGCCGCCGTACGCGAAGTCCGCGAGGTCGTCGGAGGCGTCGTGGATGATGTCCGGCGCCTCACCGCCCTCGAAGGAGGTGAGCAGCTGGTCGTGGACGCTGTCCCAAGACCCCTGTACGTACTCGACCTCGACGTCGGGATGGGTCGCGTTCCACTCCTTCACCAGTTCCCTGTTGGCCGCGACGGACTCCTCCTGCCAGGCCAGGGACTGGAAGCGGAGGGTGATGCGGCCGTCGGCGGAACCGCCGCCGTCGCCGGTGCAGCCGCTGACCAGGAGGCACAGCAGCAGGATGGTGACCAGCCGTCGTGTGCGCATCAGCTCTTCACCGCCCCGGCGAGCATGCCGCCCGTGATCCGTTTCTGGATGACCGCGAAGACGACCAGGGAGGGCAGCGTCGCGAGGAACGCGGCGGCGGCCAGCGGACCGAGGTCGGCCACGCCCTCCGCGCCGATGAAGTGGGTGAGGACGACGGGCAGGGTCTGTTTCTCCGGGGACTTGAGCAGCACGAGCGCGAAGAAGAACTCGTTCCACGCGGTGATGAACGCGAACAGCGCCGTCGCCACGATGCCCGGCGCCAGCAGCGGCGCCGTCACCGACACCAGTGTCCGCAGCTTTCCGGCCCCGTCGACCGCCGCCGCCTCCTCCAGTTCGGCGGGCACGGCGCGGACGTAGCCCACGAGCATCCACAGCGCGAACGGCAGCGCCCACACCACGTACACCATGACCAGTCCGGGCACGGAGTTGATCAGCCGGAGGTTCTTCAGCACCAGGAACAGCGGGATGATCACCAGCACGAACGGGAACGCCTGGCTGACCACGACCCACCCGGTCGCCATCCGCGACAGCGTCGTACGGTGCCGGGCCATGACATACGCCATGGGGGTCGCGATCAGTACGGCGACGACGGCCGCGCCGAGTGCCGCGACCAGCGAGTTGAGCGCGGCGTCCAGCAGGGGCTGTTCGTCGAAGGCCTGCCGGAAGTTGGCGAGGGTCGGGTCCTCGGGGATCCAGGTCGGGTGGAGACTGCCCAGCTCGCGGGCCGGTTTGAAGGCGGTGGAGAGCAGCCAGAGGAAGGGGAACGCGAGGAAGACGAGATACGCGAGGAGTGCCACGTACTGGCCCGTCCGTGCCGCTCTGCCGGTCCTCACGCGTCACCGCCCCGCCGCAGCCTGCCGACCAGATGGAGGGCGAGGACGACCGAGATCACCGCGACCATCACACATCCCATCGCCGCCGCGTACCCGAACTGCCCGTAGCGGAAAGCCTCCTCGTAGGCGAAGAGCATCGGCAGGCGGGTGCGGCCGCCGGGTCCGCCGTTGGTCAGGACGTAGACCAGGGCGAAGGAGTTGAAGTTCCAGATCAGGTTGAGCGCCGAGATGGCGAGGGCGACGGGTCTGATGGCGGGCCAGGTGACCGTGCGAAAGCGTCGCCAGGCCCCCGCGCCGTCCATCGCGGCGGCCTCGTGCAGTTCGCGCGGGGTGTTCTGCAGGCCGGCGAGCAGGGCGACGGTGGTCTGGGGCATGCCCGCCCAGACGCCGACCACTATGACGGCGGGCAGGGCGGTGGCCAGTCCGCTCAGCCAGTCGCGGCCGTCGCCGAGGCCCAGGTCGCGGAGGGTCTCGTTGAGGATGCCCGCGTCGGGGTTGTAGACGAGCCGCCACATGATGCCGACGACCACCTCGGGCATGGCCCACGGGATGATCGCCAGCGCCCGCGCCAGCCAGCGCAGTCGTAATCGCTGGTTGAGAAGCAGGGCGAGGCCGAGCGCGAGCAGGAACTGCGGCACGGTCACGCCGACCGCCCACAGCAGGCCGATCCTGAACGAGTCCCAGAACAGCGTGTCGTGCAGCAGATCCTGGAAGTTGAGCGTGCCGATCCACTGGGTGGGCTCGGTCCGGCCGGACTGCGCGTCGGTGAAGGCCAGGGCGATCCCGTACAGCAACGGTCCGACGCTCAGCACCAGGATCGGGATCAGCGCGGGCAGCACCAGGAACCAGGCGCCGTGGTCGAGAAGGCGCCGCTCCTTGTCGCCCGCCGAGGTGCGCCGCTTGGCCGGTCGCGGGCGCTTCGGCGTCGCGGTCGCCAATGTCATGCAGCCGGCTCCTTCGCATGTGCCTGGGCGGACTGAGCGTTCGATGCGCTCGGGCGACTTGTGACGGTGTGGCCTCCCACGCGGCCTCCCACGCGGCCTCCGTCATGGTGCTGACGGCATGAAGGGTCGTCAAGGCACCGCGCACATCGCCCGACCTGTACGAATGCGAGACTGGCCGCTGTATGGCGTGAACCTGACGTCCCGCCGGGGGCGTCGGTCGTACGGACACGGTCGGACGCGGAGGCGAAGGATGGACGAGGCACGGGCGCGGGACGTACTGGTCGCGGCCGGTGTGCTGCCCGGTGCGGCCGGACAGGCGCGGCTGCTCGCCCTGGGTGAGAACGCGGTGTTCGCCGCCGGTGACCTGGTCGTCAAGGTGGGCCGCGACGCTGACCTCCTCGACCGGGCCCGCCGTGAACTGAGCGTCGCGGCCTGGCTCGCCGAGGCGGGCGTCCCGGCCGTGCGGGCCGCCGAGTCCGAGGCCCTGCTCGTCGAGGGACACCCGGTGACCGTGTGGCACCGGCTGCCCGACCCGATACGCCCCGCCGGCGCCCGCGATTTGGCCGAACTGCTACGGCTGGTCCACGCCCTCCCCACCCCTCCTTTCGCGCTGCCCCGCCGTGAACTGCTGAGCGGCGTGGAGCGCTGGCTGCGCCTGGCCGGTGACGCGATCGACCCGGCGGACGCGGCCTACCTCCGCGAACGCCGCGACGGCTTCGCCACAGCGGCGGCCGCCCTCACCCCCCACCTGCCGCCGGGCCCGATCCACGGCGACGCCCTCCCCCGCAACGTCCACATCGGCCCCGACGGCCCCGTCCTCGTCGACCTGGAGACCTTCTCCGGCGACCTCCGCGAACACGACCTCGTGGTCATGGCCCTCTCCCACGACCGCTACGGCCTGCCGACCGAGGACTACGACACCTTCACGGCCACGTACGGCTGGGACGTACGCGAGTGGACGGGCTGCTCGGTGCTGCGCGGTGCCCGCGAGACGGCGAGCTGCGCGTGGGTCGCCCAGCACGCGCCGAGCAACCCCAAGGCCCTGGCCGAGTTCGAACGCCGGGTCGCCTCGCTGCGTGACGGGGACGAGACGGTCCGCTGGTATCCGTTCTGAGCGGGGAGATCAGGTCAGGGTGAGGAGCACTTCGTCGATCTCGCCGGCGCGGGCCCGCGCGAAGCCCCTGTCGTGGCCGGTGATGACGAAGCCGCACTTCTCCAGCACGCGGATCGAGCCCGCGTTGTCGGCCGCCGCGTAGGCGTACAGCGGCCGCGTATCGACGAGACCTATCAGTGCGCCGAGCGCCCCGGTCGCGGTGCCCCGGCCCCAGTGCGCCCGGTCGATCCAGTAGGTGACCTCGCGTTCGTCCGGCGGTCCGTACATCGCGACATGGCCGACCACCTCGTCACCGGCGAGTACGGTGCGGTTCAGGACGTCCGGGTCGGCGCGGATCTTCGCCCAGTGGCTGTCGAAGAGCGCCCGGTCGTAGTGGTACTCCCCGGTGAAAGCGGCGACCTGCTGGGCCTCGGGATCGGACACGTGCCGCCAGAAGAACGGCAGGTCACTGTCACGCACTTCGCGGAGGGAGATCGGGGCGGTCGTCATACCGTTTCCTCCGCCGACTCGCGCAGGGGCCACGTCGCGTCCACGACCGCTTCCGGGTTGCCCTTGCGGCGGAGGAAGGCCTGGAAGTCGGTGGCCCACTCGGCGTACCAGTCGATCTGGCGGCGGTGCAGCTCGGCCGGGCCGAGGGCGGCGACCTTCGCGTGGCGCTGGGCTATCGCGCGGGCGAGGCGGGCGGCGGCGAGGGCGTCGGCGGAGGCGTCGTGGGCGGCGTCCAGCGGGACGCCGTACTCGGCGCAGACCGCTTCGAGGTTGCGCTTGCCGCGGCGGTAACGGTCGACCGAGCGGTCGATCGTGTACGGGTCGATGACCGGCGCCGGGTCGAGTCCCCCGAGCCGGTCGCGCAGGGACGGCAGGGCGTGCCGACGCAACTCCGCGGAGAGCAGGGTGAGGTCGAAGGCCGCGTTGTACGCCACGACCGGGACGCCCGTCTTCCAGTAGGAGACGAGGACGTCGGCGATGGCGTCGGCGACCTGGTCGGCCGGTCTTCCCTCGGCCGACGCGCGGGCGTTGGTGATGCCGTGCACCGCCACCGCCTCCTCCGGGATCTCCATGCCCGGATCGGCGAGCCATTCCCGGTGCCCGACCGGCTCCCCGTCCCTGACCTCGATCACCGCGCCCGTGACGATGCGCGCCTCGCGCGGGTCCGTCCCGGTGGTCTCCAGGTCGAAGCCGATCAGCAGCTGCCGGTGCCAACCCATGCTGGCCCCCCTTCTTGGTGGTGCTTTCCCCCAGTGACCACCACCATCGCATGGGCCACTGACAATCCGAGGACCGCGTTCCGCCTGTGGCCCGCGCGACGCCCCGCTCGGGCCGTGCGACGCCCCCGGCCGGGGGCGTTCCGCCCGGCCGGCTCGCGGCTCTCCGCCTCGGAACGACTCACGACACCGGCCGCGAGTCCGCCCAGGCCACCTCGAACTCCTCGCGGTATGTATCGAAAAGCCCGGCTTCGCCGTTCTCGTCCGCCTTGAGGACCCGGTTGCCGCCGCGCAGTACGAGCACCGGCGCCTCCATGCCCCGGGTGCGCCGCAGATAGGTCTGGATGACCGCGACGCCGTCCGAGCCGTCACCGTCCACCAGGTAGGCGGTGAAGCGGGGGGTCTCGTCGAAGACCTGGATCTCGAAGGCGCCGGGGTCGCGCAGCTTGGAGCGGACCCGGCGCATATGGAGGATGTTCATCTCCACGGCACGGCTCAACTCTCCCCGCTTTATGCCTAGTTCGCGCTCACGTCGCTTCACCGCGCTGGACGCGGGGTTCAGGAAGAGCAGCCGTACCCGGCAGCCCGACTCGGCGAGCCGCACCAGCCGTCGCCCGGAGAAGTTCTGCACGAGGAGGTTCAGGCCTATGCCGATGGCGTCGACGCGGCGGGCTCCGCCGAAGAGGTCCTCGGCGGGGAACTGCCGCAGCAGCCGCACCCGGTCGGGGTGGACGCCGACGACGTCCGCGTACCGGTCGCCGACGAGGTCCTCGACGGCGTCGATGGGCAGCCGGCGCGCGGAGGGCACGTCACTGCCCGCGCCGAGGATCTCCAGCAGCTTCGCCGAGGCGCGCTCGGCCTGGGCCAGGACGGCCTCGGACAGGGCCCGGTTGCGGGAGACGACGTTCCGGGTGACCTCCAGCTCGTCCAGCGCCAGTTCCACGTCGCGCCGCTCGTCGACGTACGGCTCGAAGCAGGGCCAGTGCTGCACCATCAGCTCGCGCAGCTGGGGCAGTGTGAGGAAGCTGAGCACGTTGTCGTCGGCGGGGTCGAGGAGATAGCCCTTGCGGCGGCTGACCTCGCGTACCGCGACGGCGCGCTGCACCCACTCCTGTCCGGCGGGTCCGGCGGCGGCGACCACCCAGTCGTCGCCGTGGACGGGCTCGTAGATGGGCCGCAGCACGGCGGCCACCACCGCCCGCAGGCGCTGTTCGACGAGGTTCAGCCAGATGTAGGCGCGGCCGGCCCGCTGGGCGCGCGTGCGCACTTCGAGCCAGGCGTCGGCGTTCCAGTCCAGTTCCGGGCCGATGGATCCCATCTCCATCGGCCGTGCCAGGGACACCGCGCCGGGTGGGACATCTGTGGAGTTCCCCTCGTGACTCTCGTCACCAGGAGGCAGCTCCAGCCCTCCCGAGCCCACCCACGCACCGCCTTCCGCTCCCCCGAGCTCACCCCTACTCAACGATCAAGGAAGGGTACTCCGGTACCGCCCGGCGATACAGCCGGATGGACAGGTCGTTTCCCAACTACCGCACGTGACTTGGCCGTTCCGGCCTGCTACCACACCGGGAGTGAGCTGTTTCATAGCGGTCGGCCGCGCCGGGACATCACAAGTGGCCGCCGGACCGTCACGAAGTGTCGGCCACTGGGCAGAAGGCACATATGCCATAGGTGGTTCCATCAGTTTGAGGGAGACTCCACCCGGAGTCGCCCCCAGCGGCGCGCGACAACTGAAAGAGTCGTATCCATGCAGGTCTGGCCTGGACAGGCGTATCCGCTCGGTGCCACGTACGACGGCGCCGGAACCAACTTCGCGGTCTTCTCGGAGGCCGCGCACCGAGTCGAGCTGTGTCTGCTGCACGACGACGGCTCCGAGACCGCGGTGGAGCTGCGCGAGACGGACGCGTTCGTACGGCACGCGTATCTGCCCGGCGTGATGCCCGGGCAGCGGTACGGCTTCCGTGCGCACGGCCCGTACGCGCCGGAGCGCGGGCTGCGCTGCAACTCCGCGAAGCTGCTCCTCGACCCGTACGCGCGTGCCATCAGCGGCTCCGTCAAGTGGGGCGAGGAGGTGTACGGCTATCACTTCGGGGCGCCCGACAAGCGCAACGACCTCGACTCGGCACCGCACATGATGACCTCGGTCGTGGTCAACCCGTACTTCGACTGGGGCGACGACCGGCGGCCCCGCACGGAGTACCACCACACGGTGATCTACGAGGCCCACGTCAAGGGCCTCACCATGCGGCACCCGGGGCTCCCCGAGGAACTGCGCGGCACCTACGCGGCGCTCGCCCATCCGGCGATCATCGACCACCTGACCGAGCTGGGCGTCACGGCGCTGGAGCTGATGCCCGTACACCAGTTCGTGAACGACCACCGGCTGGCCGACATGGGCCTCAGCAACTACTGGGGCTACAACACGATCGGCTTCTTCGCCCCGCACAACGCGTACGCCTCCTGGGGCGACCGGGGGCAGCAGGTGCTGGAGTTCAAGTCGGCGGTCCGGGCGCTGCACGAGGCCGGGATCGAGGTCATCCTCGACGTGGTCTACAACCACACGGCCGAGGGCAACCACCTGGGTCCGACGCTGTCGTTCAAGGGCCTCGACAATCCGTCGTACTACCGGCTCACGGACGACCCGCGCTACTACATGGACACGACGGGGACGGGCAACTCGCTGCTCATGCGGTCCCCGCACGTCCTGCAGCTGATCATGGACTCGTTGCGCTACTGGGTCACCGAGATGCATGTCGACGGCTTCCGCTTCGACCTCGCCGCGACGCTGGCCCGGCAGTTCCACGAGGTGGACCGGCTGTCGTCGTTCTTCGACCTCGTCCAGCAGGACCCCGTGGTCTCCCAGGTGAAGCTGATCGCCGAGCCCTGGGACGTCGGCGAGGGCGGCTACCAGGTGGGGAACTTCCCGCCGCTGTGGACCGAGTGGAACGGCAAGTACCGGGACACCGTGCGGGACCTGTGGCGGGGCGAGCCGCGCACGGTCGCGGAGTTCGCGTCCCGGCTGACCGGCTCGTCCGACCTCTACCAGGACGACGGGCGGCGCCCGCTGGCCTCCATCAACTTCGTGACCTGCCACGACGGCTTCACGATGCGGGATCTCGTCTCCTACAACGACAAGCGCAACGACGCGAACGGTGAGGACAACCGGGACGGCGAGAGCCACAACCGGTCCTGGAACTGCGGGGCCGAGGGCGAGACCGACGACCCCGAGGTGCTGGGGCTGCGGGTCCGGCAGATGCGGAACTTCATCGCGACGTTGATGCTGTCGCAGGGCGTGCCGATGCTCAGCCATGGCGACGAGTTCGCGCGGACGCAGGGCGGCAACAACAACGCGTACTGCCAGGACAACGAGTTGTCCTGGGTGCCGTGGCCTTCCGGCGAGGACGGGGACGACGACGGCGAGGTCTTCGGGGATCTGCTGGAGTTCACGCGCGCGATGGTGTGGCTGCGGAAGGACCATCCCGTCTTTCGGCGGCGGCGGTTCTTCCATGGGCGGCCGGTGGAGGGGACGCACGACGAGCTGTCGGACATCGCCTGGTTCACGCCGGAGGGGCCGGAGATGACGCAGCGGGACTGGGACTCGACGGGGGCGGGAGCGGTCACCGTGTTCCTGAACGGGAACGCGATCTCCGAGCCGGGTTCGCGCGGCGAGCGGATCAGCGATGACTCGTTCCTGTTGATGGTCAACGCGTCTGCGGAGCCGCTGGAGTTCGTAGTGCCGGTCAATCATGGGCCGCAGTGGCAGATGGTGGTGGATACGGGGCGGGAGGACGCGGTGCCTGTGGATGGACCGAAGGTGGCGGCTGGGGAACGGGTGAGTTTGGTGGATCGGAGCCTGGCTGTTTTCAGGAGGCCGACCTAGTTCGCGGGATTCGCCATACGGGTGACTGTGCTTTGTGGCTGCGGGTTGTGCGTGGCTGATCGCGCCCCCGCGGCGGAGCCGCATGTCGATACAGCCCCGCGCCCCTGAAAGCAAAAGCCGCAGGCGTCCTTGCGTGTCAGGGCGCTCCAAGTGGCGTCTGGCGGGTACGTAGGTCTGCATGACCTCTGTCGCGCCTACCGCCACGTATCGGCTTCAGCTTCAGCCCTCGTTTCCGTTCGCCGCGGCCGCGGCCGCCGTGCCGTACATCGCCTCGCTCGGGGTGTCGCACCTTCATCTCTCGCCCGTGCTGGAGGCCGTGCCGGGGTCGCAGCACGGGTATGACGTGGTCGATCACGGGCGGGTGCGGAAGGAGCTGGGCGGGGAGGAGGGACTGCGGGCGCTGGCCCGGACCGCTCGGGAGCACGGGCTCGGGATGGTCGTGGACATCGTGCCGAACCACATGGCGATGGCGCCTCGGCACAACCGGGCGCTGTGGGCGGTGTTGCGGGACGGGCCGGAGTCGGCGTACGCGCGGTGGTTCGACATCGACTGGGAGGCGCGGGACGGGCGGGTGCTGCTGCCGGTGCTCGGGGGGCCGATCGGCGCGGAGATCGAGCAGTTCGTGGTGGACGGGCGGGAGCTGCGCTACTACGACCATGTGTTCCCGCTGCGGGAGGGCACCGAGAAGCTGCCGTTGCCGCAACTGCTGGACGCGCAGTGGTACCGGCCGGTGTGGTGGCGGCTGGCCCGTACGGAGCTGAACTACCGGCGGTTCTTCAGCATTTCGGAGCTGATCGGGGTGCGGGTGGAGGAGCCGGAGGTCTTCGACGCGACCCACGCGAAGATCCTTCAGCTGCTGGACGAGGACGTCGTTCAGGGGCTGCGGGTCGACCATCCTGATGGGCTCGCCGATCCCGACGCCTATCTGCGGCGGCTGCACGAGGCCACCGGAGGGCGGTGGACCGTCGTCGAGAAGATCCTGGCGGACGGGGAGACCCTGCCCGCGGCCTGGCCGGTCGCGGGGACCACCGGCTATGACGCGCTGCGGCACGTCGACGGGCTGTTCACCGACCCGGCGGGGGCGGGTGAGCTGCTGGGGCAGTACCGGCGGTTCACCGCCGCGCAGGCCGACCGGGGCGGCGAGTGGGAGTCGACCGTGCGGCGGGCCGCGTACCGGGTGCTCACGCACGAGCTGGCCACGGAGGTCGAACGGCTCACCCGGGTGGCGCACCGGCTGTGCGAGCGCTCCCCCGAGTTCGCCCTGCGCGACCACGCGCCGTGGGCGCTGCGCACCGCGCTGTGCGAGCTGCTCGCCCGGATGGAGGTGTACCGGCCGTACTCCTCCCAGGACGCCTCCCTCGTCGTCACCGAGGAGGCCGCGGCCGAGGCACGGGCGGTGTTCGTGGTGCCCGAGGAGGCCCGGTCGGTGGATGCCGTACGGGATCTGGTGCTGGGGCGGGTGGGTGACGGGCCGGAGCATGGGGAGTTCCGGGCGCGGTTCGCGCAGACCTCGTCGGCGCTGCGGGCGAAGTCGGTGGAGGACACGGCGTTCTATCGGTATGTGCCGTTGCTGTCCGCGAACGAGGTGGGTGGCGATCCGGGGAGTCCGGCTGTCTCGACGGAGGACTTCCACGCCTACTGCGCGCGCGTGCAGCGGGACTGGCCGGCCACGGGGACCGTGTTGTCGACGCACGACACCAAGCGCAGTGCGGATGTGCGGGCGGCGATCGCGGTGCTCGGCGAGTGCCCGGGTCGGTGGGCCGATGTGCTGGCGGCGGTGACGCGGGACGGTACGGGTGTGCCGGATCCGCAGATGGCCTGGGCGGCCTGGCAGACGGCGTTCGGGCTCGGGCCCGCGGACGGGGAGCGGTTGCAAGGGGCCCTGCTGAAGCATGTGCGGGAGGCGGGGCTGCACACCTCCTGGACCGAGCAGAACCCGGCGTACGAGCGTGCGGTGGCGGACTTCGTCGTGCGGGGGCCCGCCGTGGACGGGCGGGTCGCCTCGCTGCGGGAGGCCCTGGAGCCCCATGTGCGGGCGAACGGTCTCGGTGCGGCCCTGGTGCAGCTGACCATGCCGGGGGTGCCGGACGTCTACCAGGGGACGGAGGACGAGTACCGGGCGCTGGTGGACCCGGACAACCGGCGGCCCTTCGCGCCTCGGGAGGGGGCTTCCGACAAGTTCCGGCTCACCTCGGCCGCGCTGCGGCTGCGCCGACGGCGGCCGGAGGTGTTCGGGGACGCGGCGACGTACGCGCCGCTGCCGGCGGACGGGCCGGGGGCCGGGCACTGTGTGGCCTTCGTGCGGTCCGGTGCGGTGGTCACGGCTGTCACACGGTTGTCGCTGCGGCTGGCGGAGGCCGGGGGCTGGGGGGACACGCGGCTGGCCCTTCCGGAGGGGCGGTGGGCCGATGTGGTCGGCGGGGAGCGGGAGTTCGCGGGGGACGTACGGGTGGCGGAGCTCTTCGAGACGCTGCCGGTCGCGCTCCTTGAGCGGGTCGACGGGTAGCCGTAACGGGCCAGGTGGAGCGCGTCCCCGACGGAGAAGTGCCCGTCAGCCCGACAAGGCGAACACCGCTCCTGTCCGGGCCGTCATCACGCAACCGTTCGCGAATGTCTGTTCGAAGGTGACCGGGCGGCCGTTCCACCGGCCTACGGCGGTGGCGCGGACGGGGGCGTAGATCTGGGTGCAGACGGCGTTCTTGTGAGGGATGCGTGTGATGTCTCCGCCGGTCTCACGGAGTTCCACGCAGGCTTGGGCGGCGCGGCCATGGCCGTGGGGCGGGTCGCAGAGGAGGAGGGCGCCGCTGGTGTCGAAGGAGCGGGCGTCGCCTCGGGTGAGGGAGACGTAGAGCCAGTCGCTCTGGGCGGCGGTCGTCCGGGCCGGGGCCGAGGCGCCGACGGTGAGGAGTGCGAGTGCGGCGAGCAGGCCGCCGCGAACCGCGTGGGTGGTGTGCGTCATTCCCGGTGCATCGGCACGGCGGGCTCGGAACTCCATGGCGGCTCACCCGAATGGGAGTCCGCGCGGTCGTCCGGGCAGGGGGACGGCGGGGCGGGCTCCGGGCGCGGGCGTCCGGCGGCCAGTTCGAACGCGGCGAGGACGACGCGGGCCTGGTACTCCGCCTGGCGTGCCACGGGGATCCAGCGCGCCCCGTAGCCGTCGCGGTAGTCGGCGCACCACGCGTCGATGAGCCGGTCCAGCTCGGGCAGCGCACCGGCCGGGTCGTGTCCGGCGCGGGTCACCAGCTGGTGCAGCAGCCCGGCGGTGCGCAGGGCGACCCGGCGGCCGGAGATGGCGAGGGTGGTGAGCCGGGAGGTGTCGAGCGGGGGCAGCGGCCGGGCGGCGCCGTCGTGGACATCGGGGTCCCAGGAGTCGGCGAGGCCCGGCCCGACCAGTAAGTAGTCGTCGACCGGAGCGAGGAGCCGGGCGGCGTCCGGGCCGGCGCCCGCCGAGGGGCGGACGCGGGCGAGGATGCCCTCCAGGAGCCGGGTGTCGCGACGCAGGGCGCGGCTGACGGTGCGCAGGACGGCGTCGGCGTCGGGCGACGGGGAGGCGTCCTCGACGGCGGTCACGCCCCACATGGGTGCCTCGACGACGGCGGTGACCGTGCCGTAGCGGTGGGGGTGGAACCAGGTGGACTCCACAGCCGCCTCGGTGATGGCTGCGGCCAGGTCGCCCCGGCGCGGGGGCGGGATGCGGTAGACGGCGGGGCCGAGGCGGGGCCAGTACAGGGTGTCGTACGGGCTCAGCTCACGCGGGATGCCCAGGCGGGCGGCGGTGTGGGCGACGCGCTGGGCGATGCCCGGCAGTTCGCGGGTCAGCTCGACGAAGCCGCCGCCGACGTCGACGCCGTGCAGCGAGCACTGGAAGAAGGGCCGCAGTTCGTCCTGGAGGTCGAGGAGGGCGCGGGTCTCCGGCAGGACGGCCCCGGCGGCGCCGTCGGGCAGCCACTCGGGCTGTTCGAGGAAGCCGGGGCGGAAGAAGTTCCGGAAGTAGTGGCCGAGGGTGTACGGGCCGGACAGCCAGCCCTCGTTGCGGCGGGAGCCGTCGGGGTCGAGGCTCAGCAGCAGGTTCCAGGTGGTGTCGGCGGCGTCGCTCAGCCGGGGGTCGGCCAGGGCCCGTTCGGCGAGTCTGAGGACCGTGGCGCCGCCCACGGGTTCGTTGGCGTGCGGGCCGGCGACGATCAGGGTGTGGCGGCTGCCCCGTCCGACGGACAGCAGCCACATCGGCGTGTCCGCCCGTGAGGTGCCCACGCGGCGCAGTCGGGCGCGGTGCGGATGTCGGGCGACGAGTGTCGCGGCGCGGGCGGACAACTCGTCCACGGTCGGGTAGCGGAGGAGTGGCGGCAGGGCACACCTCCACGAATGTGACGCCGTCGGTTCACCGGGTGTGCATGGTGTACGCACAGTCAGTCATGGCCGAGAACGTACGTCAACACCCTGGAACGGAAGGGAAGATGACAAACTCGCTGCGTAAATCCCAGGCCAGAGCTTCGTGTCGGAATCGGTTGGGAGGTCACTCCGAGGAGAGGCGGAACGTCATCCGGCCGAAACTCACCTGATCGCCGTCCTTCACGACGGCCGCACCGATCACCCGACGGCCGTTGACGGTGGTGCCGTTGGTGGATCCGAGGTCGCGCAGGATCCACATGCCGCCCTGCCGGGTCAGCTCCGCGTGGACGCGGGAGACCGTCTCGTGGCTGAGCCGGAGTCCGTTCGCGGGGTCGCGGCCGATGCGCAGGCCGTGGCCGCCCGCCGGGTGCGGCAGCTGGAGCTTGGGGAGCCGCTCGGCCTGCCAGGCGCGGCGCAGCTTCACACCGAAGCCGGAGACCGCGCCGACGGTGCCGAGCACCAGCCGGGACCAGCGCTTCTCGGCGGGCAGGTCGGCGGTGAGCGCGGCGAGTTCGTCGGAGCGGCGGGCGGTGAGGGCCAGCTCCATCCGCCGGATGAACGTGTCGTGCGAGAGCCGGCCCAGCGCGACGCCGTCACGGAGCACCCTCAGCGCGCGGTCGCGCTCCGCGTCCGACAGCCGCGCGGGGTACGTGTGGAACTCGAAGGACGACGTCACGCAGCTGATTGTCGGTCAGGGGGGCCGGAGGTGTCCAGACAACCCGTAAACGGTGACCATCCACGGACACAAGGACGCGCGCGGCAAAAGCACCGATCCGAGCGCGCGGCGATCTCGTTTGCCGCACGATGGACGCAAGCGGAACCGGGTCGGTGTGGGTGCGTTCCCGGAGCCGCTTACCCCCTGACTACCCAGGACCACGACCGGCAGCCGAGGGAGAACCGTTCCGTGCAGTTCGAGGTGTGGGCACCGCAGGCCGATCGTTCGACGCTCCACTGCGCGGGCGCCACGCATGCGATGGAGCGCGATCCGGAGCGGCCGGGCTGGTGGACCGCCGAGGCGGAGGCGACGGACGGCACACGCTACGGATTCGCCGTCGACGACGGCCCGGTGCGGCCCGATCCGCGCTCGCGCCGCCAGCCGGAGGGCCCCGACGGGCTGAGCGCGGTCGTCGACCACGGGCGGTACGTGTGGCGCGCGCCGTGGGCCGGGCGCGGGCTGCCGGGTGCGGTGCTCTACGAGCTGCACGTCGGCACGTACACCCCCGAGGGCACGCTCGACGCGGCCGCCGAGCGCCTCGGCCACCTCGTCGAACTGGGCGTCACCCACGTGGAGTTGATGCCGCTGTGCCCGTTCCCCGGGACGCACGGCTGGGGGTACGAGGGGGTCTCGCTCTGGGCCGTGCACGAGCCGTACGGCGGTCCGGAGGCGCTGAAGCGGTTCGTGGACGCGGCGCACGGGCTGGGCCTCGGGGTGGTGCTCGACGTCGTACACAACCATCTGGGCCCCTCCGGCAACTATCTGCCCGTCTTCGGCCCGTACTTCACCGACCGGCACCACACGCCGTGGGGCGCGGCGGTCAACCTGGACGCGCCCGGCTCGGACGACGTACGGGAGTACTTCCTGGGCAGCGCGCTGGCCTGGCTGCGCGACTACCGCCTCGACGGACTGCGCCTGGACGCGGTCCACGCCCTCAAGGACACCCGTGCCCTCCACTTCCTGGAGGAGCTGTCGACGGCGGTGGACACGCTCGCCGACGAGGTCGGACGACCGTTGTTCCTGATCGCCGAGTCGGACCTCAACGACCCGCGCCTGGTCACCCCGCGCCCCCAGGGCGGCCTCGGGCTGCACGCCCAGTGGAACGACGACTTCCACCACACCCTGCACACCACCCTGACCGGCGAGTCGCAGGGCTACTACGAGGACTTCGCGCGGGCCGGTCTGGCGGGCCTGGCGAAGACCTTGACGGGCGGCTACTTCCACGACGGCACGTACTCGTCGTTCCGGGAGCGCCGCCACGGCCGCCCCCTGGACCGTACGAGCGTGTCGGCGCACCGTCTGCTGGGCTACACCCAGACCCACGACCAGGTCGGCAACCGCGCCCAGGGCGACCGACTCTCCGCCTCCCTCTCCCCCGGGCTGCTGGCCTGCGCGGCCGCGCTGGTGCTCACGGGCCCGTTCACGCCGATGCTCTTCATGGGCGAGGAGTGGGCCGCGTCCACGCCCTGGCAGTTCTTCACCGACCACACCGATCCGGAACTCGCCCAGGCCGTACGGCGGGGGCGGCGCCGGGAGTTCGCGGCGCACGGCTGGGCCGAGGAGGACGTTCCCGACCCGCAGGACCCGGCGACCCGCGACCGCTCCTGCCTCGACTGGTCCGAGCCCGCGCGCGAGCCCCACGCCCGCGTTCTGGCCTGGTACCGCGACCTCATCGCCCTGCGCCACACCCTGCCCGACCTCTCCGACCCCGACCTGTCCGACGTCAAGGTCGCGTTCGACGAGGAGGCCCGGTGGTTCGGCTTCCGGCGGGGGGATGTCCTGGTGGCGGTGAATCTGGGGAGGGAAACGGCCGCGATTCCGGTCGGGGTGCCCCATGCGCGGGTGCTGGCGGCTTGGGAGCCGGTGGAGGGGCCGGGGGCGGACGGGTCGCTGAGCCTGGCCGGGGAGTCGTGCGTGGTGCTGACGGTGGCGTGAGCTGGGCACCCGGCGGCTGGGGCTGGGCGTGGGCGGTGCGCGACTCGGCGCTACGAGGTGCCGCTGCGCCCACCCTCCCCCACTCTCGGCTTCGCTCGAGCGGGAGGTACCCCCATCGCCCCAGCGGCACGACTGCCCGCAGCTAGGGCAGGCAAGTCAGCGGGGTCGCGCCCCGTCGGGGGCGCGGGGAACTGCGCGATCAGCCACGTCCCACCCGCAGTCGCCCTACAACACGCATCCCCGAGCTATTGGGCGCCCCCGCCCGGCGGATGTCCTCAGTCCTCGCCCCGCAGATCCGTCACCCGCTCCAGCAGGATCGCCTCCCAGGTGCGCCGCAGGCGGTCCCGGAGGACCGGGAGTGGCGCGGCGGCTCGGCCCCGCACCCCCTCCGCGAGGGCGATGACCGTGTCGCACCGGGAGAGCCAGAGGCCGCGCAGGCAGGGGCGGGCGCCGTAGCCCGCGAGAGTGGCGGCGCGGACGGCGGCGGGGGAACCGACGGCCGTGGCGAGGCCGGCGATGTCCTCGGCGGGGTCACCGATGACCGCGTCGGTCCAGTCGAGGACGCCACGGACCCGGCCGTCGGCGCTGACGACGAGGTGGTCGCCGGTGAGGCCGTGGTGGACCAGGACCGCGGCCGGCGCCGTCAGCTGCGTGGCGCTCGCGGGCGTGAGCTGCCCGAGCCGAGCCGCGTCGAACTCGTCGGCCTCGGCGAGGACCCGCGCCGCGCGCCCGGCGGCCGTACGCAACGCCTCAAGGGAGCGCGGGGCCAGCCGGGGCACCCCGAGCGTCTCGGCCTGCCGCAGCGGCACCTCGCGCAGCCCCGTGAGAAGTGCCGCCAGATCGGCCTCGCCCACGGCGGACACGTCGTGGTCCTCCGCCGTGCCGCCGGGCAGCCTCGTGTCGAGCGTGTAGGTGAGGCCCCCGGACCACTCCCCGGCCGCGACGCTCACCGGGACGGCGACGCCGATGTGCGGGCGGACCAGGTCCCGCAGCCGCAGTTCGCGCAGCTGCCGTCCGACGGCGTGCCGGTCGGTGGTCAGGCGCAGCACATGGCGGGTGCCGACCCACCAGGTGCGGCGCGCCTCGTCCCCGGCGACGGGCCGCACATCGGGGCCGCCGCCCCGGCCCTCCCCGTTCTTCAGCAGGGAACGGACCAGCCGGCGGACGCTGTCCGCGGTGGGTGTCGGTGCCTGGGTCATGGTCGCGCCGTCGTCCGGGGGTTCAGGGGAACGGGGGTACGCAGTCGGTCACTCCACTATCGCCATCTCGCGCGGGGTGTTGTTGAGGCGCCGGCCGCCGTCCTCGGTCACCGTCACGATGTCCTCGATCCGCACCCCGAAACGGCCCGGCAGATAAATACCCGGTTCGACCGAGAAGCACATGCCGGGCACCAGGGGCCGCTCCTCGCCCTCGACCATGTACGGCGGCTCGTGGGTGGTGACGCCGATGCCGTGCCCGGTGCGATGGATGAAGCGGTCGCCGTACCCGGCCTCGGTGATGACCGCGCGGGCGGCCCGGTCGACGTCCTGGCAGGCGGCGCCCGGCCGCACCGCGCGGAAGCCCGCCTCCTGGGCGGCGCGCACGATGTCGTGCACCTCGCGCTCCTCGGCGGCCGGTTCCCCGACGTGGACCGTGCGGGAGGTGTCGGAGCCGTAGCCGTCCTTGAGGCCGCCGAAGTCGAGGACGATCATGTCGCCGCGCGCGATGACGCGGTCGCCGGCCTCGTGGTGCGGGTTGGCGCCGTTCGGGCCCGCGGCGACGATCGTGAAGTCGACCTGGGAGTGCCCGAAGCGCCGCAGCAGGCCGGCGAGATCGGCGGCGACCTCGTTCTCCCGGCGCCCGGCGAAGGGGACCTGCCGGATCTCCTCGTACGCCCGGTCGGCGGCGGCGCCCGCCGCCGCCATCCGCTCCAGCTCCGCCGTGTCCTTGACCGCCCGCAGCATCGGCAGGCCCTCGGTGAGCGCGACGTACGCCGTCTCCGGCAGGCGCCGCCGCAACTCGAGCAGGTGCAGCGCCCAGGCGTTGTCGCTGACCCCGAAGCGGCCGCGCGGGTCGAGGAGGGAGACGGCCGCCTCGTACGGGTCCTTGGCGTCGGTCCAGTCGCGCAGGACGAGCGCGGGCCCGCCGGGTGCCTCCGCGGCGTCCGGGGCCTCCAGGGTGGGCACGACCAGCACCGGGTCCTCGCCGTCCCGCAGCACCAGCATCGTGAACCGCTCCGTCTCCGGCGGCCGGTGTCCCGTCAGCCACACCAGGTCCGGGCCGGGCGCGACCAGCAGCCCGTCGAGCCCGGCGTCCGCGGCGGCCCGTGCCGCCCGCCGCATGCGGGCCCGGTAGTCGTCGGCGGTGAAGGGCACGGGCGTGGCATCGGTCGTGACGGTCGCGGGCCCGTCGCTGGGCGTGCCGGTCATGCGTGCCTCCGTCTGCTCGGAGTTCCCTGGGGCTACGGGGAGCATCCTGCCCCTCCGCCGCAGCGCACGCGAGCCGATTGCGCCGTGGCGTCAACTGTCGTACGGCTCCGGCGTCAGCTCTCCCACGCGAGCCGGGCGCCGAGGAGCAGCAGAACGCCCCCGGAGACCTGCTCCAGGCGCCGCCGTACGCCCGCGCGGGAGAGCGCGGCCTTCATCCGGCCGACGAACCACACGTACACGCCGTAGTAGCCGATCTCGTAGACCGCCCACAGTGCGGCGAGGCCGATCATGGTGGGCAGATGGGGCGCGCCGGCGGGTACGAACTGCGGCAGGAACGACATCGCGAAGATCGCCGCCTTGGGGTTGGCGAGGTTGAGCAGCAGCCCGCCCCGGTACGAGGCCCAGCCGCTCTTCTCGGCCGCCTCCCCCATGCCCTCCGGCCGCCCCTTCGAACGGCGCGCCTGCCACAGGGTCTGCGCGCCGAAGACGACCAGGACCACCGCGCCGACGATCCGCATGACGTCGTACGCCAGCTCCGACGCGGCCAGCAGCGCGGTCAGGCCGAAGGCGGCGACGAGGCCCCAGACGAAGACACCGGTCTCGTTGCCGAGCACGGTCAGGAAGCCGGAACGCCTGCTGCGCAGGGACTCCTTGATGATCAGCACCGTGCTGGGGCCGGGCGAGGCGGCGATCAGGGTGCAGGCGCCGAGGAAGGCGAGAAGGGAGCTCAGCATCCCGCCATCGTGCCCCTGCGGCCATGGACCCGGCCAGTGTGTTTCGGAGAGGTCCGCCGCCGGCTACGACCGGCCAACTAATGCTTGAGGGTTGCCCACCCGTTAGAGCTAATGCTTGGATTCAGCTGTTCCATTAAGGCACCGCCCCGAGGGAGGCGTACGACGATGCTCGTACTCGCGCACATCAGTGATCTGCATCTGGACGGGAGCGAGCGGGCGACCCGGCGGGCCGAGCGGGTACGGGATCTGCTGTGGGGGCTGCCGGGACGGGTGGACGCGCTGCTGGTGACCGGGGACATCGCGGACCACGGCACGGAGGCCGAGTACGAGGAGGCGGCGAGCATCCTGGGCCTGCGGGAGGGCGGCGCGCCCTTCCCTGTGCTCACCTGCCCGGGCAACCACGACAGCCGGGCGCCCTACCGCAAGGCGCTGCTCGGGGAGCCGGCCGCCGACGGGCCGGTCAACAGCGCGCACGTCTTCGCGGACGCGGCCGTGCTGATGTGCGACTCCAGCATTCCGGGGCAGGACGAGGGCGAGCTGGACGCGCAGACGTACACCTGGATCGAGGAGACCCTCGACGAGCTCGACGGCGAGCGGTCGGTCCTGCTCGCCTTCCACCACCCCCCGGTGGCGTTGCACCACCCGCTGCCGGACACCTACCAACTGGGCAGGCCCGCCGCCCTGGCCCGGCTGATGGCCCGCCGGACGGAGATCGCGGGCCTCATCACCGGGCACGCCCACACCCCCGCCGCGACGACCTTCGCCGGACGTCCGCTCGTGGTGGGGCCGGGGGTCACCTGGACGTTGCGGCTGCCCTGGGAGGGCGACCAGGTAGCGGACCGGGAGGCACCGCCCGGGCTCGCCTTCCATGTGCTGGACGACGAGGGACGGCTGACGAGCCACTTCAGGGTGGCGTAGGAGTTCGAGGCAGGTGCCTCAGGTGACGACCCCGGGTACGGCCGCCAGATATTGGCGGTCGCCGTTCGCGTGCCGCACCACGAGCTTCACCCCCACGCCGGGGCGCGCGGCGGCGATCGCTCGCGCGAGGTCGGCCGCCGAGCCGGTCCGGGTCGCGCCCAGGGCGAGGACGACGTCGCCGCGGACCAGGCCCGCGTTGTAACCGGGGCCGGGGACATGGACGCCGACGACGAGCGCGCCTCCGGAGGCGTCGACGGCCTCGATGCCGAGGGTGGGGTGTGCGGGCGCCGAGCCTCCCTCGCCCGGAGTTCTCGGAGGTGAGGCCAAGGCGCTGGGCTGCGCCCGGCCACTGTCTCCCGCCCCAGCCGAAGGCTCCGACGCCCCCGCCCCCGCCCCCGCCCGCGGCTCCGCGAGCCTGCTCATGCCGATCACCGTGGCGCCCATCGTGCCGAGGCCGACGCCCGACAGCACGAGGACCGTGGAGGTGATCAGGGCGAACAGCAGGGTGATCAGTCGTTGCCGGGCGCGGCGGGGTGCGGCGTGCGGGCGCCGTGCGGTGCCGGACGGGCGGCCGCCGCGGGGCTCCTGACCCGGCATGGGCTTGGGTCTCAACGCGGTCTGTTCCATGGTGTCGCCTCCGGCCGGAGACCTACCCGGCGCACTACGGCGCGACGAGCCACGAAAGAGTGAGACTGACGCTCCGTCACCTAGATCCCGTCGCCTACGTCACGTCACCCCCGTCATGTCGCCCGCGGCCCGGTCAGCTCCCGCACCAGGGCCGCCGCCCCTCCGCTCGGCATGCCGCCGTACACGAGTTCCGTGCGGTGCACGAGGCGCGGTTCGACGAGGGGGACGGCGACCGCGCCGGGGACGTCGGCGGCGAAGCCGCGGGGCAGGACGGTCAGTCCGTGTCCGGCGGCGGCGAGGGTCGTGAGGGTGCGCAGGTCAGTGCCCTCGTAGCGGAGGGCGGTGCGGACGCCACCGGTGCCGCTCGTCGCGCGGAGCCGGTCCAGCGGGAGGCCCGCGCCGGGGGCATCGAGCCAGCGGGCGTCGACGAGGTCGGCGAGGCGGAGCCCGGGGCGACGGGCGAGGGGGTGGGTGGCGGGGAGGAGCACGCAGACGGGTTCCTCCCCGACGCCACGGGTGGTCAGGGGTGCCACATCGGGGAGGCGGAGGGGGTCGCTGGGCGCGGCGAGTCCGTCGACGAGGCCGAGGTCCGCGGTGCCCGTGGCGACGGCCGCCGGGATCTCGTCGCGGGCGAGGGTCCGCAGGGTCACACCGGCGGCGGGCAGCGCGGCGATCGTACGGGGGCCGAGCGCCGTCGGAGTCACCACGAGGGTCAGCCCGTGCTCGGGTGCGGCCGCCATCCGTACGACGTCGGCGCGGGCCGCGTCGAGGCGCAGCAGCAGGGGCCCCGCGTGTTCGAGCAGCCGCTCGCCGGCGGTGGTGGGCACGACCGGGCGGCGGGTCAGCAGCGGGGCGCCGAGGTCCTGTTCGAGCGTGGCGATGTGCTGGGACACCGCGGACTGGGTGTAGCCCAGCTCACGCGCCGCCTCGGAGAAGGAGGCGAGGCGGGCCACGGTGACGTACGTACGCAGCAGATGCGGGTGCATGGCGGACAGGATCGCGCAATTCATCGGCCGGCCCACCCCTCGGCCCCTCGGTCGGCCCGACAGTCAACCCGCCGACCCGCCCATCAGCAGCGCTTATCGAGGGTACAGAAATCATCGTTGGACGTGACGTCGGGGCCGCGCCCAGGATGACGGGCATGACGAACGACGCGGCTCAGCCCGCCTCCTCCCCCGCCGCCCGGTCCGCCCGGCTCGCCCTCGTCGGCGACCGTTCCCCCGACGTCGTCTCCCACAGCCGTGTTCCGCTGCTCCTCGACGCCCTCGCCCGGCGCGACCGGCTCGTCCTCGACGCCTACTGGATCCCCTCCGAGGACGCCGCCGACGACGCGGAAGCCGTGCGGGGCTTCGACGCGGTGTGGGTGCTGCCGGGCAGCCCCTACCGCAGCGAGGCCGGTGTGCTCTCCGCGATCCGGACCGCGCGCGAGGAGGGCATCCCGTTCCTGGGCACGTGCGGCGGCTTCCAGCACGCGCTCCTGGAGTACGCCCGTCAGGTGTGCGGCCTCACCCGGGTCGCGCACGCCGAGACCGACCCCGAGGCCGAGGACTTCCTGATCGAGCCGCTCGCCTGTTCCCTGGTCGGGCACGAGGCGACGGTCGTCATCGAGCCCGGCTCGCTCGCGCAGTCCGTGATGAACGCCGAGCGGTCGGTCGAGCGGTACTTCTGCGCGTACGGTCCCACCCGTCACCTCGACGCCCTGCGCGCGCACGGTCTGCGGTTCTCCGGGCACGACGAGGACGGGCATGTGCGGATCGCCGAACTGCCCGGCCACCCCTTCTTCCTGGCCACGCTCTTCCAACCGGAGCTCGCCGGCGACGGCAGCCGCCCGCACCCGATCGTGCGGGCCTTCGCCCGGGCCGCGGTCGAGCACACGGCCCGGGCGGCGGAGAGTCAGCCGGCGTGAGCCGGCCGGGGATTCGACCGGCCTCCGCCGAGCATGGGTTCAGCCCGCGTGAACCGGCGCGAACGACAGGACCGGTGGCCGGTCCGGGACGAAGCCGTGGGCTCGGCGGGCCAGGAACTCGGGCTTGTAGCGGTCCACCTGCTGGTGCCAGTTGAGGATGCCGGACAGCCAGTTCCGCAGGTCGGTCACATAGCTGTCCATGATGGCGCGCGCTTCCTCCGACAGCCCGAAGTCGTCGTAGACGACGGGGAGTTCATGGGCGACGACATGCTCGAACTGCCGCATCCGCTGGGTCATCAGGTCATGGACCACACCGAGCGCGGTCGGGTAGTCGCAGCCGAAGAAGTTCTGCACGACGAGGATCGCGTTGTGGACCTCACCCTCGTACTCGATCTCCTTCTGGTACGAGAAGACGTCGTTGATGAGGCACGCGTAGTCGATGGCCGCGTTCTCCAGTGAGCGGACGGGGCCGCTGCGGTAGACCGCGTCCGGGATCTGCGGGCCGTGACCCATCCGGCACAGGCTGAGGGTGAGGTCGGAGCCGAAGGTGGCGCGCCGCATCTCCAGGTAGTCGACCGGGTCGGGGACGCGGTTCTGGATCTGGTTGAACACCTCCCACACCCAGCTCTCCGTCATCTTGTCGACCGACGCCTTCAGGGTGCGCCGCTCGTCGGGGGTCATCCCCGCCGTCGTACGCGCCCACAGGTCGATGAGTCCCCGTTCCATGCCGTTGACCGGGACGGGGACCTGCTCCCCCGCGACGGGCATGCAGTCGGACAGCCTGGCCGTGGTCAGGCGGGCGGCCGCGAGGTCGCGGCGGTGGCCGAAGACGAGCGGGTAGTAGTCGTCGCCGTAGGTGCCCCAGGCCAGCCAGCGGGAACTCAGGTCGAGCTGCTCGGGTGTCGCGTCCGGGTCGAGGCCGGCCGAGCAGAGCGGAAGGTCGGCGGCGGCGAGCCTCTCCTCGTCCCAGACGCCCTCACTCAGCATGCCCATCTCGTGCGTCCAGGAGATGAGCCGGGGGCGGGCGGCGTCCAGGTGCGGGCTGAGCTCCACCTTGAACGGCATGTAGAAATCCGGGAGTTGGGAGGGCCCGACCTTCTGGTACGGCACATGCATATGGGCGCGCAGCCGTTCCGCCGCGGCGGTCGCGAGCAGCGCGCCCATGTCGGCGGCGGACGTGCCGAACCCGGCCCGGGTGACCAGCGCGGGGCCGGACAGGACCGCGCCGCCGAAGTCGAGCGGGCCGCGCGAGGAGGTGGCCCCCTCGTTCATGTAGCGGCTGGACCGCATGTGCCACTCATGGCCGCCGGACTGCCAGTCCTGCAGCCCCTTCGTGTACGCCGCGACGGCGGTGACCTCGTCCGGGGTGAGGCCCTTCTCCAGGGCCAGCGCGGGTACTTCGGTGAGCGCGGTGTTCTCGAACTGGTGCAGCCGGGAGGTGAGGATGTCGTTGACGGTCTCGGCGGCCTGCTGGGTGCCGCAGCCGAAGAAGGTCTCCAGGACGAGCACGCCG
This sequence comes from Streptomyces sp. DSM 40750, assembly GCF_024612035.1. Classification (GTDB taxonomy): domain Bacteria; phylum Actinomycetota; class Actinomycetes; order Streptomycetales; family Streptomycetaceae; genus Streptomyces. The sequence goes on along the minus strand of NZ_CP102513.1, from coordinate 8,642,188 downwards.
TTGCTGTTCTCGCCCTCCTCCTCGACCTCCCGTTGGTACGAGAACAGGTCGTTGCGCAGATGGACCGCGTCGGAGAACGTCTCCATCAGGACCCGCAGGGGCCTCGACTCGGCGACGGCCGTCGGGACTTCGGCCGTCGCGTACTCGACGAGACCGGCGGACCAGGGGGCGCCGCCGACCTTCCGGCGCATCTCGATGTACTCGACCGGGTTGGCGATCCGGCCCTCGTTGATGTTGGACAGCTCCCACATCGACTCGTTGAGCAGATGCTCGGTGGCCACGGCGAAACGGCGGCGCCAGTCCATCGACATCGACGGCACCGTACGCGCCCAGAGGTCGGCCAGGCCCGCCTCCACCGGGTTTCGCGGCTCCGGTACGGGGGGGGAGAGGTCCAGCGGCATGAAGAGCGGGAGCCGGTCGAGGTGGGCCTTGCCACCGGCGCGGTCCTGGGAACGCTTGAAGAGCTCCAGGAAGTGGTCGTCGAAGAAGAACACCCACACGTACCAGTCGGTGATGAGCGAGAGTGCCGGGCCGTCGCAGTCGGGGTGGGTGTACGCGCACAGCAGACCGTAGTCGTGCGCGTCCAGGTCCTCCTGTTCCCATACGCCGGAGCCCTCCAGCATGCCCATCTCCCGCGCCCACTCGGAGGAGTGGGCGCGGGCCTCTTCGAGGTGGGGGTTCAGCCGTGCGGGATACGGCATGTAGAAGTGCGGGAGTTCGAACGGCTGCGTCATGGCCGGGCCCTACCCGTGGCCTTCGGCGGGCATCCGCACAGGCGCACATGATCACACCATCGCGTGAATCCGGGCCGTTTCCTCTCCGGCTGACTTTCTCGGCCTCCCGTGCGTACTGCCCTCCCCAGGTCCGCTCGCCGGTGCGCCCCTGGGAGCACAACCGCCTCGCTCAGACCCTGACCTGGATCAGTGCCCGGGTCCCGCTCGTACGCCAGCGTTGCCCCTCGGCGGCCACGAGCGCGGCCTCCGTCTCCGCGGTCAGGCCCACGATCACATCGGACTTGAGGGTGCGCAGGGCGGCGACCGGGCCGGGGAAGTAGGCCGTGACCTCCGCGAAGGGGGTGATGGGCGGCCGGAGCCGGTCGCCGACCAGACGGCGGTAGTTGAGGTCGCCCTTGAGGAGGGTCAGGCCGGCGGAGGCGAAGTCGTCGCGCAGGTCGGCCGGCATGTCCGCGTACGGCAAGGGGGCACAGGAGAAGGGATGGGCGCGGAGGATGAGGCGGCCGTCCGACAGGGCGGACCACAGGCGGTGCCCGGCGTCGGTCTCCGCGGCGACCAGATGGCGTACGGCGTCGAGGGTGTCGGCGGTGGTGGCGTCGGAGACGAAGTACGGGTACGGCTTCAGGTGCAGTACGGCACGGTCGAAGTGGCCGTGTGCGAGGAGGTGGTCGATGAGGAGGAGATCGGGGATCAGTTCGCGGCCCGCGTTGTCGGCGACCAGGCAGAGTGTTCTCCCACCGGGTCCGGAGCCCGCGCCCGTGCCGTCGCCCGTCAGCAACGACATCAGCGACGCGCTGTCGTCCGCGACCAGTTGGGAGTCGGCGGCGGTGTTCTCCTCAGCGGTCTGGATGCGGAAGCCCAGGTCCGCGCGGTTGCCCCAGAGGGAGCCGTGGAGGAGTGCCTTGAGCTGGTCGGGGAGGGGGTGTTCGGCCAGGATGCCGAGGGCGGTGAGCTCGGCGGCCGCCTCGGGGGTGTCCAGTTCCGCGAGCTTGAAGGGGCGGAACGGGTCGGTGCCCTGCCAGGGGCCGGGGCCGAAGTAGCCGACGGCACGGAGGAGTTGGCGGTAGAAGCAGCTCTCGGCGACGAGGAAGGGGAGGGAGAACCAGGACCGGCCGGCGTGGCGGCGTACGTTCCAGGTGTCCCACCAGTCGTCGTCGGCCGGTGGTTCGACGGTGCCGTGGAGGGTGTTCTCCAGCAACTCGTCGAGGGCCCGGCGTTGTCCGGGGCCGTAGGGGGTGGCGTCCTGGACCTTGCGGATCAGGGCGGGATGCCGTTCGGCGAGGACGCTGTGCGGGAAGGAGCCCGGGGTGTCGCAGCGGATCACGGGTGCGGTGTCAGGCATGGCCGGGGGTTCCTCCGGGGCCGGAGGGCATGCCGGGCGGCAGGGAGACACCCTTGACCTTGTTGTCGAGCTGCTTGCCGTAGCCGGCTTCGGTCCACACGTACTTCTTGAACTGCTCCGGCGTCAGCGGGCCCGGACAGGGGCTGCCGCCGGGGTAGAACACCGAGTCGCACGACGAGCAGTGGTGCGCGGGGCTCCACAGTCGTTCGGCGTGCGCCTCGCCGGCCAGGACGGCCCTCCGTTCACGCCTCTCGCCACGGATCACCCAGATCGTGCCGATGAACAGCAGCACGGCGAGGAGCGAACCGCCGACCGTGTAGAGCGGTTTGTCGTTCTGTACGCCGCTGTAGGCGAGGCCGACGCCGATGCCTGCCATCACCATGCCTTCGAGGAAGTGCACGACGCTGTCGGATCCCGAATGCACGCCCGGGCTCTTCTCCAGCCGGTCGGTGAGGCCGCCGCTCCGCGACTCCGGATCGGCACAGGCGTCGGCGACCGTGCGCACCGCCGGGCCCGTACCGCCACAGCCGGGACACACCGCCGCGACCGGCCCTTCGGCCCGCCCGTACGTCTCAGTCTTCTCTGTCGACATGCGCATACGCTAACGGTCGAACACACATGCGCCGGCGGCCGACCGATGCCCGCTCGCATCGATCGGCCGCCGGCAGTGGGGGGTGGCGGTCAGTGGGCCCGGCCTGTCGGCCGAGGGCTCAGAAGGTCAGCTTCCAGCTGTTGAGCCGGCCGGTGTCCTGGGCCGCGACGTCCTGGACGCGGAGCTTCCAGGTGCCGTTGGCGACCTCGCTGGAGGCGTTCACCGAGTAGGTGGTGACCAGGTTGTCGGCGGAGTCCGAGCTGGAGGCCTTGAGACGGTAGGTCGAGCCGTCGGGGGCCACCAGGTCCAGGACCAGGTCACCGCGGTAGGTGTGGGTGATGTCCACGCCGACCTGGAGGGTCGACGGCGCGTTGCCGGTGCGGCCGGTGACGGAGATCGAGGACTCGATCGCCGCGCCGTTGTCCGGGATGGAGACGGCCGTGGCGTTGGTGAAGGTGGTGCCCCCCGTGGAGCCCCCGCCGGAGCCCCCGGTCACCGCCTGCACCGTCTTGGCCGCGTCGGCGAGACCCGCGCCGCAACCGCCCGAGCAAGTACCCGGCATAGCACGCGAGTTGGTCTTGATCGCGGACTCGATCTGGGCCGGGGTCAGCGCGGAGCTCGCCGACTCCAGCAGCGCGGCGAGGCCCGCGATGTGCGGGGCGGCCATGCTGGTGCCCTGGTAGTAGTCGTACGTCTCGCTGCCCGGGCCCGAGGCGCCGGTGTTCAGCGTGGACAGGATGCCGCCCGACGTGGTGGTGCGGGTCTCGCCGCCGGGGGCCGCGATGTCGACGACCGAGCCGAAGTTGGAGTAGTACGAGCGGGAGCCGGCGCGGTTGGTGGCCGCCACCGAGATCACGTTGCTGCAGCTGGCCGGCGAGTAGTTGGCCGCGTTGGCGTTGCTGTTGCCCGCCGCGACGACGACCGTGGTGCCGCGGTTCACGGCGGCGTTGATCGCGGTCTGCGTCGCGGTGGTGCAGGCACCTCCACCGCCGAGGCTCATGTTGATGACCTTGGCGACGTTGGTGTTGGCGGGGACACCGGAGACGGTGCCGCCGGACGCCCAGGTGATGGCGTCGATGATGTCGGAGTCGTAGCCGCCGCACTTGCCGAGCACGCGCAGCGGGGAGACCTTGGCGCCGTAGGCGATACCGGCGACACCCTTGCTGTTGTTGGTGACGGCGGCGATGGTGCCGGCGACGTGCGTGCCGTGCCAGGAGGAGGTGGTGGCCGTCCAGTCGGTGGCGCACTCGCCGTCCGAGGTCCAGTCGCCCGGGTCGGCCGGGTTGCTGTCACGGCCGTTGCCGTCGTTGGAGACAGCGGTGTCGGCGATGAAGTCGTAGCCGCCGACGATGTTCGCGGCGAGGTCGGAGTGCGCGACGTAACCGGTGTCGATGACGGCGACCGTCACTCCGGTGCCGGTGACCTTGTCCCAGGCGCCCGGCAGGTTCATGCCCGCGGTGGACTCGTAGAGGTCCCACTGCTTGCTGTACTCGGTGTCGTTCGGGGTGGCCAGCGCCTTGTTCAGGCGGTCCGGGACGACATAGGCGACCTGCGGGTCGGCCTGGTACTCGGCGACGACATCGGCGACGTCGGCCTTGGTGAGGTCCTCGCCCAGGTCGACGAGGGCCGCTCCGCTGCCGAGCCGGCGCTGGAAGTCGAGGCTCTCGCCGGCCTCCTTGCCCTTGGCCACGGCGTCGGCGTCGGCGGCCTTGTTCGACTTGGCCTCGGCGGCGCCGGACTTGTAGCCGACGATCAGGCGCTCGGCGGTGGTACCGGGCGCGGCCTCGGTGGCACCGGCGGTGGCGGCATCGGCCTTGGCGGACGGGGCGGCGACGGCGACCGAGGAGGTCATGCCCGCCACCAGGGCGACGGAGACCGCGGCGACGGATATGAGCTTCCGTCCGGCGGTACGGGAGGTGGAGGTACGCAAGGGCTTCGCCTTTCGTGGCCTGCTCATGTCAGGGGAGGAGCGGCAGTGAAACGCTTCTTCTTCGAAGCGGCGGGGGGTCCAGAAAGGGTTGGCGCGAAGGCCGGCCAGGCGCGAGCCGTGCCACCAGGGGTTACCTGTGGTTCGGCTGTGCGATGACATTAGGCAAGGCGCAGGTCATCGGGATACGGGGAAAACCCTCGACCCCCGGTGAACTCCCCTACGCCGCCCGGCAGTCGGGCCCGGATGTGCCGCTTCGCCGGGTTTGCCGAGGCCGTGCCGGCGCCCGGCGCATGGCTGGATCCGACCGGTCGAACACGGTCGCGGTGTTGAACGCGGCACCCTCGGGTCCCGTACGACTCGGTGGACCGCCAGCCCCCCATCCCCATGGATCGGACGTACCGGATGCACCGCTTGTCCGCCCGCCGCACCGCCGGCCGACGCACCGCCGCCTGCCGCACCACCGGCCGACGCACCGCGGTCACGACCGCCGCCGCCACCGTCGTGGCCCCGCTGCTCCTCACCGCGGGGGCCGTCACCCCGGCCTGGGCGCACGGCGCGCCGACCGATCCGGTGAGCCGGGTGTCGGCGTGCTCGCCCGAGGGCGGCAGTCAGGGGTCGGCGGCGTGCGAGGCGGCGATCGCCGCGAACGGGGCCCCCTTCACCGCGTGGGACAACATGCGGATCGCCGGGGTGAACGGGCGCGACCGGGAGGTCGTCCCGGACGGGAAGCTGTGCAGCGGAGGGCTCGCGGACTACAGGGGTCTCGACCTGGCCCGCGCCGACTGGCCCTCGACCCGCCTCTCCCCCGGCACCACACTCGACCTGACGTACCGGTCGACGATCCCGCACACCGGGACCTTCAAGCTGTTCCTGACGAAACCGGGCTACGACCCCACCGAACCGCTGAAGTGGTCCGATCTGCCCGGCAAGCCGTTCGCCTCGATCACCGACCCACCGCTGAAGAACGGCTCCTACGAGTTCTCGGCGAAGCTGCCGGCGGACCGGGCCGGGCACCATGTGCTGTACACGATCTGGCAGAACACGAGCACGGTCGACACGTACTACTCGTGCTCGGACGTGGTGTTCCCGAAGGCTAAGCAGGCCAACGCCGGGGCAGGCGGCGGGAGTTCGGAGCAGACGCCCGCCGGGAGCGAGGAGACCGCGTCCGAGAAGCCGGCGGCCGAGAGGTCCGAGCCCGCCACGACCGCGCCGACGGAGTCCACGCAGGCGCCGCCCGCCGAAGCCGCCGACGACGAGGCGCAGGCGGCCGACCCCGGCAGTCCCGTCGCCTCCACGACCGACGAGAGCGGCGCCTCCGTGCCGTTGGTGGCGGGCGGCGCCACGGCGTTGGTGCTCGCCGTGGGCACCGCCCTCTTCCTCCGCGGACGCAGGCACCGCTCTCGTATCGGCGACTGATCAGGCAGGCGATCCGGCACCGGTCGAGCAGCCGACCGGTGCCTTGCGTCAGTTGGTGTAGACCGTCGCGCCGCCCTGGGTGGCGTCCGTGACGGGCGCGTACTTCGCGGTGAAGTAGCCGGTGCTGAAGCACAGGGACGAGCCGGAGGTCTTCGTGAACGGCTGGCTGGTGAAGTTGATGCTGTTGTCGTCGTTGCTGGACGTGCCGGTGATCGCGGCCGCCTGGTAGACGCAGGTGATGCTGCCCAGCAGGGTGCGCAGCACGACGGTGGTCTGGAGGACCGAGCCCGCCGCCGGGCTGACCGTGACGACGCCGTCCGAGGTCACGGTGGTGGTGTAGGGCAGGTTGTTGACCGTGACGCCGGTGACGCCGAGCACGCCGACGACGTTGCTGGTGCAGCTGCCGAAGGTGTGGGCGTCGACCCGCTCGGTGGCCGTGCCGGGCGCGGCCGGGTTGTCGGTGACCGTGGCGGTGAAGGTCGACTCGGCGCAGGAGACGCCGCTCGTGCCCGTCGCGCTGGAGTAGAACTTGCCGGTCGTACCGGACGCCAGCGACGCGTTGAGCACGTCGCCGACCGCGACCGCGTCGCCGGCGAGGCCGCCGGTGGTGAGCACGGTGTCGGCGGCGGAGGCGGGACTGACGGCCGACACCATCAGGGCGGCGGTGGTCGCGGCGAGGGCAAGGAGGGATCGCGTACGCATGGGGGTGCCTCTTCTCAGGAAGCGAGGGCCGCAGATGACGGCCCTCGGCGGGTGCGGGTGACAGCCCTCGGAAGACGCGGGCTGCGGTGATGACGCGCGGAAGGACACCGTTCGCGCGGGGGAACGCGGCGATGCCGCACGGCGCCGAACGGTCGCTGCCGATCCGTGACACGCCTTCTCCGTACGTGACGGATCGGCAGCGACTGCCGGGGGAACGGACACGGCCCAGTGGAGGGGAAGGCGACCGTGCCCGGCACCGCGGCGAGGGGTGGTGCTGCGTCGGGCCGCGCAGTGCGTTCAGGTTGTGTCACCCCACACTTCGCCTGCGACGAGGAGTTCGGGACGGTGACATGCGCTGCGCGTCGGATCCGGCGCCACGGATCCGTGGGGGAAACCCGGGAGAGTTGTAGACCTGCGAGAGAGTCAACGTCAAGGCATTGCAAGGAAGTTGGTGATTGGCGGGGGTCGCGGCGAGGGCCGAAAACGAAGGCCTCGGGCCACAAACTCAAAGGTGAGCGATGTTCACCTTTCACAGGTGCCGCACAACCAACATCCTTTTGCCACAAGCGCCTTGACCCTTGAATGTAACCACCGGTAACTTCGCGAATGGCTACTGCGGCGTAGCAAGTAAGCCCTTGCACCCACGGGAGGTGCACTCAGGTGTGCGCCGCAACCGCTGTCCGCGCCAGGACAACGTGCCGTTGAAGCTTCATCTGCAATGACTTTGGAAGTCCAGGGAGCACACATGGCCTCGTCCTCGGACGCCACGGCGTCCACCAACGAAAGACCCGAGGGTCCCGAAGCGTCAGGCAGACGCGGGCGGGTCCGCCTGAAGCGCGCCGCCGTGATGGCGGTGCCGGCCACGGCGATCGCCGCCGGTCTGATGATTCTCACCGCGCAGGGCGCCCTGGGCGTCCAGTTCGCCATCTCCGGCATGCCGTTCGTGGTCACGGCCGACAAGCTGGAGGGTCAGGGCTTCGCCCAGTTCGGCTCGCTCGACCACATGATCGAGAACAGCCCCAACGAGGGCGACACCGGCGGTCAGGTGCTGGTCGTGACGTCGGTCGTGAAGAACGGCAAGCTGACGAACCTCTGCCAGAGCGTCGACCTCGGCGGCATCCAGCTGGTCCTCACCGCCGGCAACAAGTCCACACCGGTGAGCGTGAAGAACCTGGCGATCGACTCCGACGACATCTCGGGCGACGCCTCCTTCAACAACATCGAGATCGGCCGCGACTCCAGCACGTTCGACAAGGTCGACCAGCAGGGCCCGCCGGGGGTCTACGGCCAGCAGGCCGACTCGGTGGTCATCACCGATCTGTACCAGCACAACTACGCCGCCACCGCGGCCGTCTTCAAGCTCCCCGACCTGCACATGAGCTTCACGAGCGAGGGCTGCCCGCAGTGAGCCGGTTCCGGGAATGGAGAGGGCACCGGCCGTTCGCCGGTGGCCTGCTGCTGGTGCTGGGCGGCGCCGAGATCCTGGTGACCATGAAAGCGCCGCTTCCGGTCATCCTGAAGATCGGGATGCAGGGCCTGGCGGGTTACCTCCTGCCCTCGCTGATGATCGTGTGCGGGTCGCTGATCATCTTCAACCCCGCTCAGCGCCTGTTCTACTCCATCCTCGGGATCATGCTCTCGCTGGGCACCTGGCTCACGTCGAACATCGGCGGGTTCGTCGTGGGCCTGCTGTTGGGGGCGGTCGGCAGCGTTCTGGCCTTCGGCTGGCTGCCGGACCAGGAACCGAGGCGCTCCGCGAAACGGCGGGAAAAGCACGCCGCAGAGCTCGGCAGTTGAGGCTGTTCGGCGGGTATTGGTTGTCTGGCGTTGTTCGCGCAGTTCCCCGCGCCCCTCAAAAGCGAAGCAGGGGTGCGGGGTCCGGCGTTTACGGGGCGGCGGTGACCGCGGCCTCGGACAGGGCCGAGCGGAGGCGTTCCGTGTCGGTCCAGTAGCGGTCGTGGGAGAGCGGGACGCGCCAGTAGAGGCCGGGGCCCGAGGTGCGGCGCAGGGGTGGGACCGCCACGTGGCTGCCCCGGCCGAGGACCTGGACGTCGGCCATCCGCCACTCGGACGCGTCGCCCGGTGGGACCAGCCAGTACATGATGCCGCCGTAGCCGTCCTTGATCACGGCACCCGTCTCGTCACCGAGGGACTGCAGCGCGAGGCTGCCGAGGGCGACCGGGACGCGGATCGCGTTCCACCAGCGCCCGGCCGGCACGGTGCGTACTTCGGGGCTGTAGTAACACATCCAGCGCGGGGCCCTGCTGACAGTCATGGCACTCACCGGCTCTTCATGGGGGGTGAGGCCGATCCTAGGATCCGGTCCCGGACCCAACTTGCGAGTACGCGCAGGGAAGTTGCCGCCGTACGCAGCGCGCGGCGCGCGTGCTCGCCCGGCGACGCTACCGAGCCGTAGCGTGACCGGGCTTCTACGTTGCGCTGTTGGACTCTTTCGACCGCAGGAGGACCCCCCATGGGCCACCCCAGCCCCCTGGTGATTGACGCGACCGGCCGTGACATCCACGGTGAGGCCGCCCGTATCCGCGAGACGGGTCCGGCGACCCGGGTCGTTCTTCCAGGGCCGCACGATGTCGAGGCCTGGGCGGTGAGCAGCCCCGATCTGCTCAAGCGACTGCTCACCGATCCCCGGGTCTCGAAGGACCCGCGGCAGCACTGGCCGAGGTTCGCCGCCGGTGAGATCACCCCGGAGTGGCCGCTGTTCACCTGGGTCGCGGTGCAGAACATGTTCACCGCGTACGGCGGTGACCACAAACGGTTGCGGATCCTGGTCTCCAAGGCGCTCACGGCGCGTCGGACGGCCGCGCTGCAGCCGCGCATCGAGGAGATCACCAAGGAGCTGCTCGACCGCGTCGAGGAGGGCTTCCGGCGCGGGGAGACGGTCGACCTGCGGGAGGAGTTCTGTTACCCGCTGCCGATCCAGGTGATCAGCGAGCTGTTCGGCCTGCCCGAGGAACGGGGGCTGGTGCTGAAGGAGTTGGTGGACAAGCTGTTCGACACGTCCGCCGGGCCGGGTGAGATGACCGCCGCCTACGAGCGGATGTACGGCGTGCTCGGAGAACTCGTCGCCACCAAGCGGGAGTCGCCGGCCGACGACCTCACCAGCGGGCTGATCGCGGCCCGCGACGAGGACGACACCCGGCTCAGCGAGCAGGAACTGCTCGACACCCTGGTGCTGGTGGTCAGCGCCGGGCACGAGACCACCGTCAACCTCCTCGACCAGGCCGTGCACTCCCTGCTGACCCACCCCGAGCAGCTCGCCCACGTCCGGGAAGGACGCGCGACCTGGGACGACGTGATCGAGGAGACGCTGCGGCTCCAGGCGCCGGTGGCGAGCCTGCCGCTGCGCTACGCCGTGGAGGACCTCGACCTCGCCGAGTTCGGCGGCCCCGAGGGCGTGGTGATCGCCAAGGGCGACCCGATCCTGGCCGCGTACGCGGCCGCCGGGCGCGACCCCGAGCGGCACGGGAAGGACGCCGACGTCTTCGACGTCACCCGTGCCGACAAGGAACACCTGGCCTTCGGCCACGGGGTGCACTACTGCCTGGGCGCCCCGCTCGGCCGCCTGGAGGCCCGCATCGCGCTCCCGGCGCTCTTCGAGCGGTTCCCGTCGCTCGAACTGAGCGCCGCAGAGGAGGAGTTGGGTCACGTGGAGTCGTTCATCTCCAACGGCCACCGCCGTCTGCCCGTCCGCAAGGCCTGACGGACATCTCCCGTCCACACCGCCTGACGGACATCCCCGCGTCCGCGGCGCCCGAGGGGCGCCGCGGACGGTTCGGCTACTCCCCGCGCCACCAGGCCAGCAGCTTGGCCCAGCCGCTCTTCGGACGGCTGGGCTCCGCCGGCACCCGCGCGCCGGAGGCACCGCCGTACGGCCCCTCGGAGCGGCGCATGGGCGATACGGGTACCTCTGCCGCCGCGCCGACCACGGGCGCCGGCGGGAACGTCACGGGCAGCGCCGCGAGCGCCCGGTGGAACGGGCCCGGACGCCACTCCAACTGCCCCACCGGTACGGCGAGTTCGACGTCAGGCAGCCGGTCGAGGAGCTTCTCCACCGCCACCGACGCGATCAGCCGGGCCTCGCTCTGCGCGGGGCAGTTGTGCGGGCCCGCACTCCACGCCAGATGGGCGCGGTTGCCCGCCCGCTGATCGTTCGTCAGGGCCGGGTCGGTGTTGGCGGCGGCGAGCGAGACGACGACCGGGTCGCCGGCCTTCAGCAGCGCGCCCTCGTACATCACGTCCCGCTTCGGGTAGTGCACGGCGTAGTTGGCCATCGGCGGGTCGGTCCAGAGCACCTCGTCGAGCGCGTCCTCGACGGGGAGGCTGCCACCGGACAGATCGCCCGCGAAGCGGTCGTCGGAGAGCAGCAGGCGCAGCCCGTTGGCGATGAGGTTCTGCTGCGGCTCGGTGCCCGCGCCCATGAGAACGACGAGCGTGTGGATCATCTCCTCGTCGGTGAGCCGGGCCGGATGCAGGGTGAGCCACGAGGTCACGTCCGGCCCCGGCTTGTTCCGCTTCAGCGTGACCAGTTGGAAGAGCGTGGCGGTGAGCAGTTCGTTGGCCCGCTCGGCGTCCACCCCGTCGAAGATGGCGGACATGCCCTCGACCAGCTTCAGCCCGAGTTCGGCCGGGCAGCCGAAGAGGTGGTTGAAGACGAGCAGGGGCAGGACCTGGGCGTACTCGCCGAGGAGGTCAGCCTTGCCGGTGGGCGCGATCCGGTCGATGAGGGTGTCGGCACTGCGCTCGACATAGCCGCGCAGGGTGTTGGGTTCGACCCGGGCCAGGCTGTCGGTGATGGCGCCGCGCAGCCGCCGGTGCTCCTCGCCGTCGGAGAACAGGGCGTTGGGCCGGTACATCATCATCGGTACGACGGGGCTGTCCGGGGGGACGGTGCCGTCGTTCAGGTCGTTCCAGCGGCGCGGGTCCTTGGCGAACGTCTCCGTGCTCCGCAGCACGTGCAGGGCGGCCTCGTACGAGGTGACGAGGGTGGCCTTCACCCCGGGGGCGAGCTCCACGGGCGCGGTGGGCCCGTGCCCCCGCAGCCGCCGGTAGGCGGCGGCCGGGTCGGCGGCGAAGGCGGCGCCGTACATGGGCTCGTGGGCCGGGCAGCCCGGGGGCGGGCCGGACGGCGATGCGGGGGTCACGCGTGCTCCAGTTCGGTCTCGCGGCTGAGCAGGTACTCGACGAGGGAGATCAGTGCCCGGGTGGACGACTCCGGGTCTCGGGCGTCGCAGCGCACCAGCGGGGTCTCGTCGAGCAGGTCGAGGGCCTCGCGCACCTCGTCCAGGTCGTGCACGGGGGCGCCGTCGAAGTCGTTGACGGCGACCGCGTACGGCAGGTCCAGCTCCTCCAGGACGCCCATCACGTCGAAGGAGTGGGACAGGCGTCGGGTGTCGGCGAGGACCAGCGCGCCGAGGGCGCCGCGGGTCATGTCCTGCCAGAGCTTGGTGAAGCGCTGCTGTCCCGGGGCGCCGAACAGGTACAGCACCAGGGAGTCGTTGAGGGTGAGCCGGCCGAAGTCCATGGCGACCGTGGTGGTGGTCTTGTCGCGGGTGCCGGCGAGGTCGTCGACCAGGGCGCCGGCTTCCGTCATGACCTCCTCGGTGCGCAGCGGCCGGATCTCGGAGAGCGTGCCGACGAACGTGGTCTTACCGACGGCGAAGTGACCGACGACGAGCAGCTTGACCGCTGTCTTCACCGTCGGCCGTAGGTAGACGTCGTCAGAGGCGGGCGCGGAGCCCATCGAGGACCTCCTGAAGGATGCTGGCGTCGGACGGCCGGGCGGCCGATGGGGGTCCCCCCGCGTGAGTCCACTCGATCGTGGGGGCGGGTGCGCGGGTGACGATGTGGCCGCTGTCCATGAGGTCGGCGACCAGCACCTTGGTCACGCTGACCGGCAGCCGCAGATGGCCGGCCACCTCGGCGAGGGAGAGCGAGCCGGGCCGGCACAGCTCCATCACCCGGCGCTTCTCCGGGTTGAGGCCGGACAGCGGCAGGTCGGTGGCGGCGTTCAGCAGCGTGACCAGGTCGAGGGTGTTGCGGGTCGGATGGGCGCGGCCGTCGGTGACGACGTACGACCGCACCAGACGCCCCTCGGGCCGGCGACGGGGCGTCATGCCCTGCTGCCCGTGTCCAGCCGCGCCGGGCTGGTCAGTTCCTTGCCGAGCCGGTCGACGAGCTTGTGCATGCGGTAGGTCACCGCCTCCATGTCGACCTCGTCGCCGGTGGACACCGCGAGATAGGCGCCCTCGCCGGCCGCGACCAGGAAGACGAAGCCGTGCCCGAACTCGATCAGGGTCTGCCGCCACGGGCTGTCCGTCGAGCCGCAGAACTCGGCGGTGCTGCGGCTGATCGACTGCAGTCCGGAGAGGCCGGCCGCGAGCCGCTCGGCGTCGTCGCGGTCGATGTCGGCGGAGTGGGCGCGGAGCATGCCGTCGGCGGAGAGCAGGATGGCGTGCCGCGCCTCGGGGACCTTCAGCACGTCGTCGAGCATCCAGCCCAGCGCGTTGGTCGTGGGCTCGATCATGCGTGGGGGGTCCCTTCGTTCTCGTGGGGGGCGGACCGCGCGGAGTCGGCGGTGGAGTCGGGGACGTACTCGTCCTCGTCGAGGATGCGTCCCGCCGCGCGGCCGAAGCGGGTGCCGCGGGCGAAGGCGCCCATGATGCGGGCGTTCTCCTCGGGCGAGCGGCCGGGGACGTCGGCGGCCGTCGCGGGCTCCGGCTCGGGGGCGGTCGTCCGCTTCGGGGTGCGCCTGCGGCGCTTGGGCAGTCCGCCCTCCGTCGTGCCCTCGGTCATGCCCTCGGGGGCGCTCTCGGCGTGGGCCGGGCGGGAGGCGGGGTCGGGTGCGGGTGCGGGTGTCGGATCGATCTGTGGCTCCGGGGCGGCGGGCTCCAGGTGGGTGAGCAGCACGGCGGGCAGGAACGCGACGGCGCGGACGCCGCCGTACGGCGAGCGGGTGTCCACGGAGACGGTGAACCCATAACGCCGGGCGAGAACCCCGATGAGGGGGAAGCCGAACTGGGGCGGGTCGTCGAGGCGGGTGACGTCCACCTCGCTGCGTCCACTGAGCAGATGGGTGGCGCGGTCCACGGCGTGGGCGTCCATGCCGACACCCGCGTCGTCGATGACGACGCACGCGCCGTTGTGCACGTTCTGGACGTTGACCTCGACCGTGGTGTTGGGCTGTGAGTGCCGGGCGGCGTTGTCGAGCAGCTCGGCGATCGCGAGGACGACCGGCTCCACGGCGCGGCTCTCCACCGCGATGTCGACCTGGCCGTGCACGCGGACGCGCCGGTAGTCGCGGATGCGCGAGGTGGCGCCCCGGACGACCTCGACGAGGGGGGAGGTGGCGCGCTGCCGGCCGGGCCAGGAGCCGCACAGTACGGCGATGGCCTGGGCGCGGCGGCCGAACTGGGCGTTGGTGTGGTCGACTTCGAGGAGGTCACGCAGCACGTCGGGGTCGTCGTGCCGGTCCTGCATCTCGGAGATGGCCACCTGCTGCTCGTTGGCGAGGGCCTGGATCGAGCGCATCGACGCCTTGAGGGCGGCCTTGGCGGACTGGTCGGCGCGGGCCTGCGCGTGCTCGACGGCGCCGGAGAAGCGGGCCAGTACCTCGTCCAGGCCCTTGCCGAACTCCGTGTCGGCGAGCTGGGCGTCGAGCGGTCCGACGCCCGGCACGTCCTGGCCGGGGCGGTCCGCCAGCGCCGGCAGCCGGACCGTGACCAGATGGCGCAGCTCCTCCTCCCGGGCCCGCACGCCGTCGGCCAGAACGGCGTTCCGGCGGCGCTGCCGCCTGCTGATCCCGTGCTGGCGCAGCAGGAGTACGGCGGTGGCGAGCAGGGCCGCTGCCAGGGCCCAGGTCACCGCCTGCGGTATGGGTTCGGTCATGAAGTCCACAAGTCCTTACGTCCTCAAGTCCCCAGGCGTCCGGGTCCAGGACGCCGGGCGGGAGTTGACGGAGCGCCCGACGCTAGCCCGGCGACCGCTCGGGCACTTTCGGTGACGCGCACGGAAGTTGCCACAGGGCGCATGAGTGGCGCAAGGGGCGCGCATGAGGCGTGACACTGACCCCGGCATATTCGGCCACCTCGGCCCGAGCGGCATGGCAACCGCTTGCCACGCTAAGGTGCCCTCCGAGTCTGACCGGACGGTAACTATCTTTGATCAAGCAGAAGTTGAAGATTTTCCAGCCGGGGACCGTAAGAGATCACAAGGACGCCATCGGGGGCCCGGCACAGGGGAGGAGCAGCGTTGCCCGCGGGAAGCTACAGCGTCGAGACGCTGACCACCGAGGAGTTGGACCCGCGCGAGCGTGCCGACTTCTGGACCGAGCAGATCGGCTCGTACCAGTCCCGGATGGGCTTCAGATACGCCCAGTCGGACAACTTCCGCGGCGAGACCGTCCGTCAGCGCACTGACACGTACCAATTGGTGAAGTACCGGTCGGACGAGATCGAGTACACCCGCACACTCCGCCAGGTCCGCCAGGACCCGGACGAGGACTACCGGCTGCTGCTGCCGATGAGCGGCGAGATAGTACTGAGGCAGGACGGCGAGGAGGCCCGGCTGACCCGGGGCACCGCGGCGCTGGTCACCTTCGCCTCGCCCTTCCAGTGTCTCCAGAGCGACGCCATCGACGCGTTCATCCTCACCATCCCGGCCCGCGAGGTGGACGGCCGGCTCAACGCCAGGTCACCGGTCGCCAGCGGTCTGAACCTCTCCTCCGGCCTGGGCCGTATCGTCGGGTCGATGCTGACCGGTCTGCACGAGGAGCGGGAGCACCTCACCGACCCGGAGTTCAACGCCGTCTCCGACCGGGTCGTGGAACTGGTGTGCATGCTCGCCGTCGGCGACGACCGTCCCGACGTTCCCGGGCAGTTGGGCGAGGTGGAGGCGATGGTCCGCCGTTATGTGCGCGACCACGCGGCCGACCCGAACCTCACGGGTACGGCGGTGGCGCGCGCCCTCGGCTGGTCGCTGCGTCAGATCCAACTCGCCCTGCAGAAAGCGGGAACCACGCCCCGCGAGCTGATCCGTGAGGAGCGGCTGCGCCTCGTCCGGGACCGCTTACTGTGCGCTGAGTGCGAGCACATGACGATCACGGATCTCGCCTACTCCGCCGGCTTCTCCTCCGCGAGCGCCCTGAGCACCGCCTTCCGACGGCGCTACGGCGTCAGCCCACGGGAGATGCGCCAGAGCATACGTTGACTCAACCGCTCCTGAGAGCAGGTGAGTTCGGTAAAGGGGCCGCGCCGAGGGGACGACCCGGCGAGTAGGTTCTCACACTTGCCCCCTCCCGAAGTTCCGTTGAAGTCTAAAGCTTAGTCAAAGCATAGCCGTTGATCGATCCCGCCCGCCTCGTCGAGCCGAGCGCCCCTTCGCAAGCAGGCGCACCGCGCGTTTTCCGCCTTCTTGGTGTGAATGTTGCTGGGATTCGGCGTGCGCACCGTGTGTGACCAGGCCTCCTCCGCGGACAGCAGGACATGGCATAAGCCCAGTTGACGGGCGTCGGCACCACGGCCGAGGGGTGTGAACCCGGCGTCCGGCGCTCGGCCGGAACGGCCCCGGCCGGGTCACGGCGGGACGGAACCCCGCAGGTGGTCAGCCGCCCGCCAGCCCCTCTTTCACAGGTGGTGCGGTGCCATCGCCGTGGTGTGAAGAACTGTTGCGGCGCCGCCCCGTGAATAGACGGTAAAAAGGCGTCGCAGGCCCTTGCCGCCGCTGACGGCACTTCAGGTGACAGACCTCCCCTGAGCGTCTAGGACTGCTGGTCAGATAGTTGACGTTCTTCGCTACTCTGTCGCGTACTGGCTGATCGAGAGGACTCCGATGCCTGAACCCCCACCCTTCGCAACGACCCCGGATCATGGTCGGTCGGACACGACGACGCCCTCGCGTCGCCACCGGCACGGAAAGACCGGGGCGTCGGATTCCGCGGATTCCTCTGCGCCGCAGCCCCGGCTGACCCGACTCGCCGTACTCCCCGCCGCGGTCATGGCCGGAATCTCCACCGCCGTCACGGGCACGGTCCTGCGGCTGCAGGACGGCACGGCCGACGCCGCCACCTGGGGTGTGCTGGCGGGCGGCGCGGTCCTCGGCTGCGGCTGCCTGGCCGGTGCCGTGATGGCGGCGAAGTCCCGGGCCAGGACCGAGGCCCGGCGCGTCGAGTCGCTGCGGCAGGCCGTCACCACCGGCAACTGGGCGCTCGACGAGGACCTGACCCGCCTCAAGCGGGGCGAACAGCTGGTGTCCCGCGGGTTCGCGTACCAGGCGCCGCGCGCCGAAGACCCGTACCAGCAGCTGGAGTACGACGTCACGGCGGCGCAGCACCGGGCCAGGGAAGCCCTGATCTGGGCGGCGAGCTACTTCCAGGCCGCCTCGGACGACAACAGCGACAAGGTCGAGGTCTTCGTCAATCTCGCCCGCCGGCTGCAGTCGCTCGTCCACCGCACCATCCGTGAGCTGGACGATCTGGAGAACCAGGTCGAGGACCCGGACCTGCTCCGGCGCATCTTCGGCATCGACCACCTGGCCACCCGAATACGGCGGCACGCGGAGAACCTCGCGGTGCTCGGTGGCGCGGTCTCCCGTCGCCAGTGGACCAATCCGGTGACGCTGACCGAGGTGCTGCGGTCCTCCATCGCCGAGGTCGAGCAGTACTCCCGCGTCAAGCTGGTGCCGCCCATCGAGGGCACCCTGCGCGGCCACGCGGTCGCCGACGTCATCCACCTGCTGGCCGAACTGGTCGAGAACGCCACCATGTTCTCCCACCCGGACACCCAGATCCTCCTGCGCTCCCGCCGGGTGACCGCCGGCATCGCCATCGAGGTGGAGGACCGGGGCCTGGGCATACCCCAGGAGGACCAGGACCGGATCAACACGCTGCTCTCCGACCCGGCCCGCATCGACGTCGCCAAACTGCTCGCCGACGGCCGGATCGGTCTGTTCGTGGTCTCGTCCCTGGCCCGCCGGCACGGCATCGCGGTCCAGCTGCAGGGCAACATCTACGGCGGTGTCCAGGCGATCCTGGTGCTCCCGCAGGGACTGCTGGGTCAGGAGGAGGGGCAGGCTCCCGCCCAGGCACCGGCCCAGGTACGGCCCGCCGCGCCCCGTCCGGCACCGGCGCCCTCCTGGGAGACCCCGTCCCACTCGGCTCCGCCGGTCGCCGTACCGTCCCACGCGCACGCGGGTCCCCCGGCCGCCATCCCCGCCCAGGCCGGTCCCCCGGTCGGCGTACCGCAGCGGTCGGCCGCCCCCGCGCCGCCCCCGGCGGCCGCGCGGCACGAGCGGGCACAGCCGGTCTCCGAGGTGCGGTCCGAGTACCGCCCCTCGGGCTACGACCGTCCGTCGGCCGCCCCGCACGGGTCCGGTCCGTCCGCCAGGCCGATCCTGCCGAAGCGCCGTGCGATGGAGCATCTGGCCCCCGAGCTCCGCCACGGTCCCGCGCGTCCCGAGACCAACGAACAGGACCTGAACTTCAGCCCCGGCCTCCTGGCCGGTATCAATCGAGGCTTCGGTCTCGCCGGCGCGACCTCCGACGCGATCCCCGTCGACGACACGCGCTGGGCCCCGCCCCAACCGCAAGGAGAAGAACCCCACCATGGTGAGCGATAGCCACCCCACCGGACAGAACATCGACTGGCTGCTGGAGAACCTCAAGAAGACCGTCCCCGGTACCCGCCAGGTGCTGTTGCTCTCGTCCGACGGCTTGAGCAAGGCACATGTGGATCTGGGCGCCGACGACGCCGACCGGCTGGCCGCGATTGCCTCCGGGCTCAACTCCCTGGGCCGTTCCTTCGGTCACGACAGGGTGCTGGGCAACGGCGGCACCGTCCGCCAGGTCATCGTGGAACTGCACAACGGCATCCTCATCGTGGCCTCGGCGGGCCACGGCGCCGTGCTGGCGGTCACCGCGGACTCGTCGACGCACACCGAGACGCTCGGCTACGAGATGGGCATGCTGATCCGGGCCGTGCAGCCGTTCCTCGCCACGCCGGCCCGCCGTCCCACCATCGCACCGTCCAGCGCGGGGATGTGACGCGATGACGGACGAGATGTTCCTGGACGAGGAGGCCGGACGCTTAGTCCGGCCGTTCACCGTCAGCAACGGGCGCACTCGGCCCTCGACGCCTTTCGACCTGCTCACCCTGGTGATGGCCACCGGCATTCAGCCGAGCACCGACCTCGGCCCCGACCACGACATGGTGCTCGGCCTGTGTGTCAGGCCGGTGCCGGTGGTCGAGGTGTCCGCGCGGATGAACCTCCCGGTCGCCGTCACCAAAGTCCTGTTGTCCGACCTAGTGCAGCACGAGGCGCTCACCGCACGGGCGCCCCGTGCCGTCGAGGCGGCCTCCGCCGCCAACCGAGAAGTTTTGGAGGCGGTGCTTGATGGCCTACGCGCACGGCTCTGACCCCTTCCCGACCGCGCTCAAGATCCTCGTGGCGGGAGGGTTCGGGGTGGGCAAGACGACCTTCGTGGGGGCGGTCAGCGAGATCGCTCCACTGAGTACCGAGGAGGTCATCACCACGGCCAGCGTCCGCATGGACAGCCTCGACGGGGTGGAGGACAAGTCCACCACCACGGTGGCCATGGACTTCGGTCGTATCACCCTCGACTCGAGCCACGTCCTGTATCTGTTCGGTACACCCGGGCAGGAGCGGTTCTGGTTCATGTGGGACGAACTGTCCGACGGGGCGCTGGGCGCGGTGGTGCTCGCCGACACCCGCCGGCTCGACGCGTGCTTCCCCGCGGTGGACTTCTTCGAGGTCCGCGGCATCCCGTTCGTCGTCGGGGTGAACGAGTTCGACGGTGCGTACGAGTACTCCACCGAAGAGGTCCGCGACGCCATCGGTCTGAAGTCCAACGCACCGATCGTGTTCTGCGACGCCCGGCACTGCAGTTCCAGTACGGGCGTGCTGGTCGAACTCGTGCAGCACCTGCTCGGCATGACACCCGGCGTGGCGACGCACCAGCCACCCGTGCTCCGTTGATGTTTACTCAACTCAGCCGACCCCGAACGGAGTTCTCATGAACAGCCCCTACTCCTCCTATGAGCCACCGCTCGACCGTCTGCTCCTGACCCCGGAGGATCCGGCCGCCCCGCAACGCGCGGCCAGGCTCGCCCAGCTGGGGCTGGACAGCGCCCGGGCCGAGTTCGACGCCTTCGCGCGCCGACTGGCCCTGGAGCTGGACGCGCCGTACGCGATGGTCAACTTCGTCGACGACAGGCGGCAGTTCTTCGCCGGGCTCTACACGCCGGACGCCGGGCCCGTGAACATCGCGCAGGGGCAGGCGGCCGAGACCTCGATGAGCCGGGAGATGCGTCTGGACCACGGCTTCTGCCCGCACACCGTCAAGCGGACCGCGGCGCTGGTGCTCGACGACGTCTGCGACTACCCGCGGTTCGCGGGGAATCCGGTCGTGGACGAGATCGGTATCCGCTCCTACATGGGCGCGCCGCTGGTCGACACGCTGGCGGGGATCAACCTCGGCACGATCTGTGTCGTCGACACCGACTCCCGGACGTGGGGACGGCAACGGCTGGAAATCATCAAGCACATGGCCCAGGAGATGTCCGACCAGATCCAGGCCATCGCCACCGGCAACTGAGCGCCACCGGGCCCCGCCGGTCCGGTGGGGCGAGGGGAAGCGGGCCGCCGGGCACCCGGTTGACGAAAGCCGCGGACACGTCGTCGTGTCCGCGGTTTCTCTGCTCAACGGGCCCCGCCCCGGCGGTGGAGACCGGATCGGGGCCTGGGCGATCCTGCCCGTCCTCCGGCTAGCCGACGGGGCTCAGTTCCGTCTCCCGCGACTCGGCCTGCGGGGTACGGACCAGATCGGCGAGACGCTCCGACCACTGGCCCTTGTTCTCGCCGAGCGCGAACTCGCCCAGTCTGAGGCCCTGGATCTCGGAGGTGCCGGCGGGTGCGTAGATGTGGAAGGCGTCGCGTAGATAGCGCTCCACCGGGCGGTCGGTGAACAGGCCGCAGGCCGCGTGCATCTTCACGGAGGCCTGGGCCGACTCGATGGACGACTCGACATTGAAGAGTTTCGCGGACATGAGCTCGACGTCGCAGGGCCGCCCGTTGTCCAGCAGATGCGCGGCGAGATAGGCGCTCTGCCGCGCGAGGGTGAGGCGTTGCAGCATCCGTCCCAGCTCGATCTTGATGTTGGGCAGGTGCCCCAACGGCTTTCCGTAGCGGTTCACTTCACCGCAGTACCGGGCGGTCTCCTCGAACACCGCCTGGTGGATGCCCAGGGACACCGCCGTGAGGTTGAGGCGGCCGTAGAGCACCGACGAGGAGTAGGCGACGGCCAGGCCCTCGCCCTCCTCGCCGAGCCGGTTGGCGGCCGGCACCCGGCAGTTGTCGAAGATGAGCTCCCCGAAGCTGAAGCCGTGCAGGCCCATGGAGGGCACCTGATCGGCGAGGGAGAAGCCGGGCCGGTCGGACTCGACGAGAAACGCCGTCATGCCCTTGGAGCCCGGGCCGGTGCGGACGACGACCCCGTGCACGTCCCCCACATGGCTGTTGCCGACGAAGACCTTGCGGCCGTTGAGGATGTAGTCGTCGCCGTCCCGTACGGCGCTGCTCTCCATGCCGGCTACGTGGCCCCCCGACCCCGGCTCGGTGACGGCGATGGTCGGCAGCACCTCTCCCGCGGCGATCCTCGGCAGCCAGGTCCTCTTCTGGTTCTCGTCCCCGAAGTGGATGATCTTGGCAACGCCCAGCTGGGAGGCCTGGACCATCGCCCCCATCGCGCCGCTGACACGGGACAGTTCCTCGATGATGACGGTTTTGGCGAGATGACCCGCGCCCATGCCGCCGTAGACCGGGTCGATCGTGGCACCGATCCACCCCTGCTGGGCGATCAGCCGGGAGAGCCCCACCAGAGCGGTACGGGAGGTCTCCATCTCGGGTATCAGCGGCCGTACCACACGCTCGGCGAACTCGCGTACCCGCTGCCGTAGATCCTCGTGGTCCTGTGTTGTGAAGACGTGTTCCACGCCAAGCCCTTCTCGCGTTTCCCCGCGCCTGGGGAGGCGCGGTGGCTGTACGTCAGGCTGTGGTTCCAAGGGGGGACCTGGCCGACTGCAACATGGTCTACAAATCAACCTCTCACGCCAAGATCGTTTAGTGGGTTTGGCCGAAATATGGGCTGTTGAAATCTGAGCTCGGATGTGAGACACGGGAACGACGATGTCCACATTTTGATACTTTCCTAGTCGAACTTGTCCAGTTCCCTCGACCCGGAAACGGGCAGCCATCGACCAGACCACCAGGCACACCCGGTCCGGGGCGCGTTCCCTCGGCGCTGTGCAGCGCCAAATACCAAACTGACGCGCCGTCTGCGCATGTTTGAGCAGGTCGCCACAGATTTCAGGCCACGCCTTCACGTGCCCGATGTGGCTGGGTAGTGCTGATCCTGAGACATTGCTGTGTCGACAAGTCTGCTTCCGCTTCACCCGCCGCAGGCACTCGCTCCGCCGAGCCGCCCGAGCCCGTCGAGTCGCCTCCGGAAGACCTCGCCCATCGCCGCCGTCCGCCCGGCAGTTACGGTCCGGGGGGTGCTGACGACGGGGCTCGGGTCCTGATACCGTTCCGTCCGCCCGCTGACATTCGCCGACGGCGCGTCAAGCCGGAGCACAGGGGATGCCGGGCACCTCGCAGCACCCTTATCGCCATCGGATGTTCGCTGTCGTACGAGGAATCAGATGCCAGGCACCCTCCCCCGCGCTCGAACGGACTCGAGCGGGGGGACCCCCAGCGGCCGCACGCGCAGTACGACACGGTGGCCCGGATGAGCGGTGAGACGCCCGGCACCGAGACCGACGCCCAGCCCCTCCCCCAGGGCCTGCCCCGGCGGCCCCGGAGCGCGTCGCCCGCGCCACGGCTCCGCGCGGAAACGGCCGAAGCGGCCGGGGAGGACAACGACGCCGAGGACACGCTCCGCCCGGACGCCCTGGCCCGTGCCATGGTGGCGATCCAGCGGGGCTCGCTGCGGGCCCGGCTCGCCGGACCGGACGACACCTAGGGCCGGCGGACACCACGCCCCGGCGCCGACTGACGGGCGCTCCCCCCGGCGCCCGACGACCCGGTGCCTCCCCCGGCGCCGACCGACCGTGAGGAACACGCAGGACATGACAGAGCAGGAACGCCCCGGTCCCCAACTGGACTGGCTGCTGGACGGGCTTGTGGAACGGATACCCGAGATCCGCTGCGCCATCGTGCTGTCCGGCGACGGCCTCCTCATCGGCAAGTCGAAGGACATCCGGTTCGACGACGCGGAGCATCTGTCCGCGGTCGGCTCGGGCATGCACAGCCTGGCCCGGGGCGTGGCCCGCCACTTCCACGGCGGCGAGGTCCAGCAGACGGTCATCCAGATGGAGCGGGCGTTCCTCTTCGTCACGGCCGCGGGCCGGGGCGCGCGGCTCGCCGCCATCGCCTCGGAGGAGGTGGACGTCGGCATGATGGCGTTCGAGATGGGCACGCTGGTCAAACAGGTCGGCAAGTACCTGAGCGCCACGCCCCGTTCGGAGACCCCGTCCGGTTACGTGCAGGACGCGTGAACCGCGGCGGCGGCCGGGCCTGGAACTCGTCGAAAGGGTGATGGATGGTGTCCGTCAGCTCCGAGCCGGTCGTACCCACCGCCTTGAAGATCCTCATCGCGGGGGGCTTCGGTGTCGGCAAGACCACCATGGTCGGCTCGGTGAGCGAGGTGACCCCGCTGGCGACCGAGGAGCACATCACCGCGGCCGGCCGCAGCGTGGACGATCTGAGGGGGGTCGAGAAGAAGGTCTCGACCACCGTGGCGCTGGACTTCGGCCGTATCACCATCTCGCCCGAGCTGGTGCTCTATCTCTTCGGTACGCCGGGCCAGGACCGTTTCTGGTTCATGTGGGACGACCTGTCCTCGGGTGCCCTCGGGGCGGTGGTCCTCGCCGACACCCGGCGGCTCGACACCTCCTTCGCCGCGGTCGACTTCTTCGAGTCCCGCGGCATTCCGTTCGCGGTCGGCGTCAACTGCTTCGACGGCCGCCGTGAGGCCGACGCCGAGCAGGTCCGTCAGGCGCTCGACCTGGCGCCCACCGTCCCGGTCCTCCTCTGCGACGTACGTCAACGCCAGTCCAGCAAGGAGCTCCTGCTGGCGGTGCTCGGCGCGGCCCGCCGGAAGATGGAGGCCCGGCTGGTGGCGGCGGGCCTCCGCCCGGGCTGAGGTTCAGGGCGCGCCGACTCGGTGGCCATGGCCGACTGCCGGGGCGCTGCCCCTGCGGCTCCGACCGAATCTCAGGGGGCCGACTCCTCGGCTCGGGAGAGCAGTTCGGCTCGGGAGAGCAGTTCGGCACGGCTGGGGGAGTCGGTGCGGGTCGAGGGGACGGTGCAGGCGCAGACGCCCGCGATCGCGCCGTAGAGACCGCGGTGGTGCGGCGGCTCGCCGGTGAGCCGGCCGAAGAGACAGCCCGCCGCGAAGGCGTCACCGGCGCCGTTGGAGTCCACGACGGGTGTCGGCGGGGCCACCGGCGGGATGTGGCTCAGCTCGCCGTCGACCAGGTGGTACGCGCCCCGCGCCCCGTCCGTGGCGACGACCGTCCGCGCGCGGCCCCGCTCGGCGATCCGGCGCATGGTCTTCTGCGGTCCGCGAGCGCGGCGGCGGACAGGAAGACCAGACCGGCGGCGTACGCGAACGGCTCGTGGTACGGGTTGGCGCCGTCCCAGTCGTGCAGATCGGTCGAGACGGTCGCCCCCAGGTCGCGCGGCAGCTGCAGCGAGGCCGCACACGGCCGGCTGATGGAGACGTGGACATGGTGGCTGACCCCGGCCGGCGAGCGGACCGTCTCCGGCGGCAGTTCGCCCACCTCCTGGCTCCGGCTGCCGTCGTAGAGGGAGCAGCGGCGCCCGTCCGGGCCGACCAGGTTCACCGCCCGCCGGGTACCGCCGGGCAGGGGTCCCTCGGTGAGCGGGATGCCCCGGTCGCGGTGCAGTGCGCGGACCAGGTCGCCCTCGTTGTCGTCGCCGAGCAGGTCCAGGTGGTGGGTCCTGAGTCCGAGCGCGTGGGTCGCCACCGCCAGGAAGTCGCCGGTCTGCCCGGCCCGCGTCTCGATGGCCGGAACCAGATGACTGTCGGCGAACGGAAGCGGCAGTTCGGGGACGTACTCCCCCACGCTCGACTTCGCTCGCGCGGGAGGGGCCCCCAACCGGTGTCCACGCCCGACCCGCCCAGCACGAGGACGTCGATCTCGGACTCGGTGCGCACCACGCCTCCAGCAGCGAGAGGTTCACTGTCGAGGCAGGGTACGTCCGGGCAGACCGACGAGTGACCGGAGCGGCACTCCGGTCACTCCCACCGGCGCACGCGGGCTGGCGGGGCGGGCGGAGTCCGCTGCGGTTCGGCGGCGCCCTGAAGGGGCGCGGGGCGATGTCCCTGTGCGCTCCGCCGCGCGGGCGCGAGCAGCCACGATGTGCCGCGGACGATCGACGGCGCATCGCGGCCCCGCGGCGGAGCCGCATATCGGCAGAGCCGGCGGAGCGCTCAGGTCCAGGACGGGTCGGTCAAGGGGATGCCCTCGTTCTCGTACGGAGCCGTCGGAGGGGCGGGCTCGGCGGTTTCCCGGCCCTCCGACGGCAGTTCTGCCCAGACGACGCGACCGGACCGTTGTGGGGTCTCTCTGACCCCCCAGTCGCTGCTGAGCATGCCGACCAGCATGAGCCCTCGCCCATTCTGGTCGTCGGGGCCCGGACGACGCCGGGCAGGCTGTGCGTGGCCGCTGTTCTGGTCCTCGACCTCGATCCGGAGCCGACGGCCGGTGATGTCCAGCCGGCACACGATCCACTCGCTGTCCGTGTGGGTGAGCGCGTTGGTGACCAGCTCGGACGTGATCAGGAGCGCGTCCTCACAGGTCTCCGGACGCACCCCCCACTCGCCGAGCAACTCGCGCACGGTTCTGCGCGCCTCGCCCGCCGAGGCGGGCACCGCGGGCAGTCCGAACACGCCCGCTCTGTGGGGTTCGTACGCCTCTGCTCCAAGGGGTGGGTACATGGCCGGGCCTAACCGGTCCGTGGACTGGGGGAGGATGGGCGGAGCCATCGCCGTATGCCTTTCGTGGGCTCTTCGCACCGGAGGGTGCCGGTGCCATGGCCGCCTCGCCATTCGCCGCGGGTTTCGTGCAACTCGCGGCGAACAGCGCTGAGTTGCGGCCACATCTCCCCCAACCTGGCCGCGCAGCCTCAGCGTTCACCGAAGCCGTGACGGTACGTCCACTGTGGCATCCGCGAACAACACCTCGCAACCAGCAAGTTGAAATTTGCAATTTGTGGGTCGCATGCCACCCCCGTTCGAGCCAAGATCGTGTCAGACTTCGATCTCGAAGCGACTCGCGCGACAATGCGCAACCCTTGCAGGAAAACGCGCAAGGATCGCACGACAGTTCGATATGACCTCTGTACGACCTCTGTGCTCGGTGTGAGGGGAGGGGGTGGCGTGACCGCGGAAACGGACTGGGGCGGTGCCCCCTCCGTGCTGCGCATGATCCTCGGCAGACAACTGGAGGAGCTCCGTACCCGTGCCGGGCTGACGTTCGAGCAGGCGGGCGAGGCGATCGGGGTGAGCCACTCCACGATCCGCCGTATGGAGGCCGCCAAGGTCGCCCGGCTCCGCCTCCCGGATGTCGAGAAACTGCTCCAGGTCTACGGCGTACGGGACCAGCAGGAGATCGAGACCTTCCTCAAGTCCGTCCGCGAGGCCAACAAGCGCGGCTGGTGGCACACCTACCGCGACGTACTGCCCGACTGGTTCGCCGCCTACCTGAGCCTGGAGCAGGCGGCGCTCCAGATCCGCGCGTACGAGGCGCAGTTCGTGCACGGCCTGCTCCAGACGGAGGAGTACGCGCGCGCCCTGCTCGGCGCCGGGAATCCGCACGCGGCGACCGAGGACACCGAGCGGCGGGTGGCACTGCGGATGCGGCGCCAGGAACTCCTCACCCGTGAGCAACCGCCTCGGCTGTGGGTGGTGATGGACGAGACGGTGCTCCGCTGGCCGGTCGGCGGGCCGGACGTGATGCGCGCCCAGATCGACCATCTGATCGAGCTCAACCGCCTGCCGCATGTGACGGTCCAGCTCATGCCGTTCCACCACGGTCCGCACCCGGCCATGCGGGCCGGTGCGTTCCACCTCTTCCGGTTCAGGGCACGCGAGTTGCCGGACATCGTCTACCTCAACGGTCTGGTGGGCGCCGTGTATCTCGACAAGGGCGACGACGTGGTCGTCTACCGCGAGGCTCTGGACCGGCTGGGCGCGCAGTCGGCGCCCGCCCGCAAGACCGAGGCCCTCCTCGGTGCGATACGCAAGGAGCTCTGACGTGCACCACCTCATACACAACGGCATGAAGGCCCGTGACCTAGGCACCCAGGACTGGCACCGACCGTGGAGCGACGACGCGGGCGGTGCCTGCGTGGAGGTGAAGAAGCTCTCCGACGGCCGGGTCGCCGTACGCCAGTCGACCGACCCGGACGGCCCGGCGCTGCTCTTCACCCCCCATGAGATGACCAGTTTCCTGGCCGGCGTGAAGGCGGGCGAGGCCGACTTCCTGCTCTGACTCCCTTGCTGACACGCTGCGTTGACGCACCACCTGTTTTGAATCCGGGGTTCTTCGCTTGCTGAACCCCTGGCTTTGCCCGACCGTGCACCTGGACAACACGACTTGATGGGAGGGGCGGCGTTGCCCGACAACGGATGGCCGGCCGACCGGATCGACACCGAGCACGCGCATTCCGCGCGTATCTACGACTACATCCTCGGTGGCAAGGACTACTACCCGGCCGACAAGGAGGCCGGTGACGCGATGGCGCACGAGTGGCCGGCCCTGCCGGTCCATATGCGCGCCAACCGCGACTGGATGAACCGCGCGGTGCGCTGGCTCGCCGAGAAGGCGGGCATGCGCCAGTTCCTCGACATCGGAACCGGCATCCCCACCTCCCCCAACCTCCACGAGATCGCCCAGTCGGTGGCACCCGAGTCCCGGGTCGTCTATGTGGACAACGACCCGATCGTCCTCACTCTGTCCCAGGGGCTGCTGGCCAGCACCCCCGAGGGCAAGACCGCCTACATCGAGGCCGACTTCCAGGATCCGGAGACCGTCCTCGGCTCCTCCGAGTTCCTGGAGACCCTCGACCTGACCAAGCCGGTCGCGCTCACCGTGATCGCGATCGTCCACTTCGTCCTGGACGAGGACGACGCGGTCGGTATCGTGCGCCGGCTGTTGGAACCCCTCCCCTCGGGCAGCTACCTGGCGATGACCATCGGCACCGCCGAGTTCGCCCCCGAGGAGGTGGGCCGCGTCGCCCGCGAGTACGCGGCCCGCGACATGCCGATGCGGCTGCGCACCATCGACGAGGCCCACGAGTTCTTCGACGGCCTCGAACTCGTCGAGCCCGGCATCGTCCAGGTCCACAAGTGGCACCCGGACGGCACGGGCGAGCAGGACATCCGCGACGAGGACATCGCGATGTACGGGGCGATCGCAAGGAAGCCGTGACCTAGGACGGCGCGCTCTCCTGGCCCGGCGCTCGGTGCCGGGCCAGGAGAGCGCCCCTTCAGAGGCGCGGGGCTGTATCAATGTGCGGCTCCGCCGCGCGGGCGCGACAAGCCACGACGAGGCCGCAGACGCCCAACGACCTGTCGCGGCACCCCCAGCGGCGCGCTACCGCGTCGGCCCCGTGCTGTCCCGAACGATGAGTTCAACAGGGATGACCGGGTCCCTCTCCGGGGAGTCACCCGTGTCCGCCGGGTCGTCCAACTGCGTCAGAAGCAAGCGCAGCGACCTCGTGCCGATCGCCGAGAAGTCGGTACGGACGGTCGTCAGCGGGGGCAGCAGATGGGCCGCCTCCGGGATGTCGTCGTAACCGACCACGCTCACCTCGTCCGGAACGCGCCGGCCGGCCTCGTGCAGGGCGCGCAGCAGGCCGAGCGCCATCTGGTCGTTGGAGGCGAAGACGGCGGTGACGTCCGGATCGCCTGCCAGCCGACGGCCCAGCTCGTAGCCGGAGTCGGCGCTCCAGTCCCCCACGAGGGGCTCGTGGACGCGCGCGCCGGCCTTCGTCAGGGTCTCCCGCCAGCTCTGGGCGCGTCGGTCGGCGGATGTCCAGCCGGTCGGTCCCGCGATGTGCCGGACGGTGGGATGACCCAGGCCCAGCAGATGCTCGGTCGCCAGCCGTGCGCCCGCCGTGAAGTCCGAGGAGACCACGGGGGTGCCGTCGCCGAGGCCGTTGTCCAGCATCACCAGCGGGGTGTCCGGGCGGGCCTGTGCGAGCGCGGTGGCCACCGGGCGCTGCGGGGCGATCGCGATGATCCCGTCCGCGCCCTCGGCCGACAGCCGGTCCACCGCCTGGACGACCGTGTCCCGGTCCGCCGTGTCGAGGGCGATGGAACTGACCAGGTAGCCGGCCGCCTGCGCCGCCGTGTTGATCGCGGTCAGGGTGGCGGCGGGGCCGTAGCGCGCCGCGTCGAACGAGATCACCCCGAGCATCCGGGTCCGCCCGCTGGCCAGCGAACGCGCGCTCCGGCTCGGCCGGTACCCGAGTGTCCGCATGGCCTCCAGCACGGCCTCGCGGGTCTCCGCCCGGACCGCCGGGTTGTCGTTGAGCACCCGGGAGACGGTCTGCTTGGACACACCGGCCAGGCGGGCGACGTCGTCCATGACGGGGCGGGAACCCGCGAAGTTCCGCCGACTGCGACCACCGGGGGTGCGGGCTCCGCGGGCCTCGCCGCCGCCTCCGGCCGCGCTGCCGTCCGTGACGCTTCGGGGCATGCGGCTGATTCCTTTTCGACGGGGTCCGGACGGTCTCGTTCTGCCTGGAGCCACAGGATAGGTCTGGCGGTTTCGCCCCCGCCGCCCCTACCCGCCCCGTCCCCAGGGGCGCTGCCCTTCGACCCCGAGGGGTGTCTTGGATGGATTGTTCGGGTGCGGGTGGGTCGTGGTTGCTCGCGCCGTTCCCCGCGCCCCTGAAAAGCAGGGGCTGCGCCCCGTGCTTTTTCGCCTTTGGGGGCGCGGGGAACGGCGCGAGCAACCACAACGCACCCGCAGGTGGGGGTCGAAGGGGCACCGCCCCTGATGGGGGTCCCCCCGCTCGAGCGAAGCCGAGAGTGGGGGAGGGACGGGTAGGGGCGGCGGGGCGAGGAGTCGTGGGTCGTCAGGCCGGTCGGAGGTGCCAGGTGCGGGTGGTGATCCACTCCGCTCGGACGACCTCCGCGGGTATCTCCGAGTCGCCCGCCCAGCCCGGCACGTACACCGGCGCCCCGGCCGGCAGCGGCAGCACCCTCAGCCGTACACCCTCCGCCCCCGTCGGCAGCCGGTCGAGGCCGATGTCCCAGACCCGGCCGGAGTAGAACTGGTCGGCGACGAGGCGGTCCCCGACGTAGGCGCGGGCCACGTCGCCGGTCCAGTGGACGCGGAGGAGGGTGCCGGGTGGAAGGCCGTCGGGGATGGCCACGTCCACGTGGTACTCGGCGGCCACCGTGTCGAAGTACTCGTCGGCAGGCGCGCTCGCCCGCCCCTGTACGCCCGTCGTGACCGGCGGGGCCTCGCCGGAGGGCCGGACCGGGGCGACCGGCAGCGTGCCGTCCGCGCCACCGCATCCGCCGGGCCCGTTCTCGTCCGCCACCACCGTGTAGCGGCCGAACACCCCGTCCGCCCCCTCCTTCACCGTGGCCCCGGCCACCACCGGAGTCCGCTCCGGGGCGGGCAGCACGGCGAACGACGGTTGCGGGGCCGAGCTGTGGACGCGCACTTCGGCCGCGTGGTCGTCGAAGACGATCCCGCCGTCGGAGAGGATCAGCCGCTCGGCGCCCCAGGCGGGCCCCCGGTACGCGGTACGGGCCGTCGCCGCGTCGAGGACCAGGAGTCCGACCCGGCTGCCGTCGGTGGCGTCGACCTCGACCAGGGCGTCCGTGCCGGGGCGCAGCCCGGTCACCAGGATGCGCTCGCCGACGGTCGTGACCTCACCCGAAGGCGCGGAGACCGTCGTCACCGTGCGGACGTCCAGGGCGAGTTCGGGAGTGATGCCTTCCGTCGCGGCCAGGACCAGGATCGTACGACCGCTGTCGTCGTCGACCGTGCAGACGGGCTGCGCGGTGGCCCAGTCGAGCCGCAGCCCGGCGATGTCCAGCCTCAACGGCCAGCAGAAGCAGGCGCCTTGGGGAATCGTGACGGGTGAGCTCGGCAGGGAGAGAACCCGGCCGGCCGAGCCTGCGGAGCCGGCCGGAACCTCGGTCCCCGGGAACTCCACCCTGAACGACGTTCCCGGATGGTCCGGCAACGGCTCATGCGGCTGGTGGTTGTTGACGAACAGGAAACCCGACCGCCCGTCGCCCCGCACGGCCCACCGCAGCGTCTCCAGGTCGTCCTGGCCCGTCGGCTGCCGCCCGGGCAGGGCCGAGGCCATCGGGGCGATCAGGTGGCCGAAGTCGGACAGCAGGAGGTGTTGGAGGCGGAGTTCGTCGTAGGTCGGGCGGTACTGGCCGTATTCGCCGAGGGGGGCCTGGAAGTCGTAGGTGAGGAGGGGGAGGTCGTTGGGGTAGCCGGTGGCGTGGGATTCCTGCAGGGGGGTCAGCTCGCCCATCGGGTTCGTGCCGCCGTGGAACATGTAGTAGCCCTGCCAGACCGAGCCGCAGCCGATCTTGGTGAGGCCGAGGGCGCCGATGTCGGCGGGGTCGACGCGTGGACGGCGGTGATAGGCGACCGCCATACCGCCACCCAACTCGCAGGTTGCCCAGGGGAATCGGCTCACCGACGCCGACGGGTCGCCGCCGCGTACGGTCGTCGGACGGAGGTCCGCGCCGATGCCCTCGTCGTCGCGCTGGTGGGTGAAGAAGAAGTGCTTGCGGCAGGTGTCGGGCCAGCCGCCGTCGGCCTCGGTCCAGAAGGTCTCGGTGTAGCCGCCGTACAGGGGCAGCAGTTCGTCCGGTGGCAGCTGGACGCCACCCCAGGCCGTCGATGTCCACAGCGGGGCGGACAGGCCCACCTCCTGGGCCGTCCGTTTCAACGACAGCAGGTGTCCCGGCTGGTCGTACAGCTCGTTCTCGATCTGGATCGCGACGACCGGTCCACCGTTGGACCGGTCCAGGCCGTGGAGTTGCTCGGCGATCGCCGTGTACCAGGTGCGTACGGGAGCCAGATAGGCCGGGTCGTCGGTGCGGGGGGCTTCCGTGCGGGCCAGGACCCAGTCCGGCAGGCCGCCGTTGCGGACCTCGGCGTGGACCCAGGGACCGATGCGGGGGATGAAGTCCAGGCCGTGGCGGGCGCAGAGTTCGGCGAAGCGCCGCAGGTCGCGGTCGCCGTCGAAGCGGATGCGGCCCTCGGTCTCCTCGTGGTGGATCCAGATGACGTACGCGGCGACGACCGTCACCCCGCCCGCCTTCATCTTGAGCAGTTCCTCCTCCCACTCCCGGGCGGGGTAGCGGGTGTAGTGGAACTCGCCGGAGACGGGGAACCACGGGCGGCCGCCCCGCGTGAGCCAACGGCTGTTGACCTCGATGGGGTCGGCGACTCCGGGCGCGTCGGCGAAGGGGAGATGACCGCGCAGCGGGGGTCCGGCGGGCGCCGGGAGGCGTATGTGGTGCGCCGGCGCCATCAGGGCTTCACCGGCCCCAGGTCGGGTGTGTCCGTGAACTCCGCACGGGCGCTGGTGGTGGCGTTGAGCTCCAGCAGGACCAGGTCGTTGGCGCCGGGGCGCAGGACGGGGGCCGGGACGTACAGGGTGCGCTGCGGGCCCCGGTTCCAGTAGCGGCCGAGGTGGAAACCGTTGATCCACGCCTGGCCCTTGGTCCAGCCGGGCAGGGCGAGGAAGGTGTCGGCGGGGGTGTCGACCTCGAAGGTGCCGTGGTGGAAGGCGGGGAGGGTGACCGGGGTCGCCTCGGCCGGGGCGAAGGGCACCGTGGACACGTCGGCCGGCGGCAGCCGGTGGGCGTCCCAGCCGAGCAGGGCGGTGCCGTTGAACGTGACCGGGCCGAGCAGGCCCTTCGCGGCGCCGATGCGCGGGCCGTAGTTGACGCCGCCCATGTTCTCGACCAGGACGTCGAGCGTGGCGCCGGCGTGCGGAACGCGCAGGGGCAGGGTCTCGTCGTGGCGTTCGCGTTCCAGTACGCCGACGGGGGCACCGTCCACGAAGACCTGGGCGCGGTCGCCGACCCCGCCGGTGAAGTGGAGCAGGCCGTCGCCCGCTTCGGGGAAGGTGGTGCGGTAGAGGACGTAGCCGGAGCGCTGCCCCAACTCCTCCATGGTGAGCGGGTGTTCGGTGCGCCCCGCCGGAGCTACGAGGGCGGTCGCGTACGGCAACAGGGGCGCCCGGCGGTCCAACTCCACGGTGATGCCGGAGAGTTTGGGCGCGGGCGCCGGGGCCGGCTCGTCCGGGACCGGGGCGTGGCGGGCGATCACCTCGCGGAAGGCGTGGTACTTGGGGCCGGGGTCGCCCGGCTCGGTGAGCGCGGCGTCGTAGTCGTAGGAGGTGACGATCGGGGCGTAGCACTGATCGTGGTTGGCGCCGTTGGTGAAACCGAAGTTGGTGCCGCCGTGGAACATGTAGATGTTGACGGAGGCACCGGCCGCCAGGAGCTTGTCGAGGTCGGCCGCGGCGCTCGCCGCGTCCCGTACGTGGTGCTCCTCGCCCCAGTGGTCGAACCAGCCGATCCAGAACTCCGAGCACATCAGGGGCCCTTCGGGCTGGTGGGCCCGCAGCGCCTTCAGCGATTCCTCGATCCTGCCGCCGAAGGTGGCGGTGGACAGGACCCCGGGCAGGCTGCCGGCGGCCAGGTGGTGGCCGGAGCCCGCCTGGTCGCAGGTGAAGAGCAGTTCCTCGACACCGCGTGAACGCAGCGCCTGGTGCACATGCTTGAGGTACGCGGTGTCGTCGCCGTACGCCCCGTACTCGTTCTCGACCTGGACGGCGATGACCGGTCCGTCGTTCGCGGCCATGTACGGCAGCAGCGGGGGCAGCAGGATGTCGAGGTAGCGGTCGAGGGCGTCCGTGAAGCGGGGGTCGCTGGAGCGCAGCCGGATGTCGGGCTCCGAGGTGAGCCAGGAGGGCAGGCCGCCGCCGTCCCACTCGGCGCAGATGTACGGGCCGGGGCGCAGCAGGACGTGCAGGCCCTCGGCGCGGGCCAGGCTCAGGTAGCGGGGCAGGTCGAGCAGTCCGTCGAGGACGAGCGGGCTGTCCGGGCCGGGCTGGTGGAGGTTCCAGGGGACGTACGTCTCCACGGTGTTCAGACCCATCAGCCGGGCCTTGCGCAGCCGGTCGGCCCACAGGTCGGGGTGGATGCGGAAGTAGTGCATGGCGCCGGAGATGATCCGGAACGGCTCACCGTGGAGGAGGAAACCGTCGGAGGACGTGGTCAGAGCGGGCGTGCGCAAGGCTGTTTCCCTTCAGCTGGGGCGTATGGGGGTCGCGGGGCAGGGGAGGGACGGAGTGCGGATGGCGGCTGGTCGACGCAACGGGGTCATGGCGAAGGGGAGTGGGGGCGGGTGGCGCGGATCAGCCACAGCGTGGCCAGCAGGCACAGGGCCGAGGCCGCGCAGAGCAGCAGTGGCACCGCGCGGACCCCGGACCATTCGATGGCCTTGCCGAGCGCCGGTCCGGCCGCCACTCCCCCGACCATGGAGGCGGCGATGACGAGCGCTCCGGCCCGTCGGGCCCGGGGTGCGGCCGCGTGGAGCCAGGGCAGGCCGGTGGGGAAGAGCGGCGCGATGAACAGGCCGACTCCGGCGTAGGCGTACGGGGCGAGCCAGGGTACGGCGGCCAGCAGCAGACAGACCGTCATGCCCGCGCAGCACACGACGATGATCGTCTGGGCCGAATGACGCAGGGCGATCGGGGCGATCAGGAAGCGGCCGACGGTCATCATCAGCCAGTACACGGAGGTGGCGGTCGCGGCGGCTCCGGCGCCGTATCCGACCGTCTCCAGGTGGGTGGGTTCCCAGCCGCCGACCCCGGCCTCGATGCCGACGTGCAGGACGTAGAGGGTGACGAACACGGCGAGCACCGAAGCCAGGCTGCGGCCGAGGGCCGAGCCGCCGGCCTCCGCACCGGTCGTGCCGGACGGGTCGGTGGTACCGGACGGGTCGGTCGTGCCGGTTGTGCCCGTGGCGCCGGGCGCGGGCTGGGGCACCCGGTCGCGTACGCCCCGCAGGCACAGCAGCAGCGGCAGGTTGGCGGCGGCGAAGGCGAGGAAGACCGCCGGGTAGTACTCGGCGCCGACGGCGGCGATCAGGGCGGGGCCGAGGATCGCGCCGATGCCGAAGTGGGCGTTGAGGACGTTCAGCATCGCGGCCGAGCGATGGCCGAAGCCGACGGCGAAGAGCTGGTTGAGGCCGTAGTCGATGCCGCCGAAGCCGAGGCCCGCGAGCAGGGCGGCGGCGAGGCCGGTGGGCCAGTTCGGCGCGAGGGCGAAGCCGGCCGCGCCGAGGGCCATGAGCAGGTACGAGGTGCCGAGGATCCGCCGGTTGCCCATCCGCCCGTAGAGCCGGTCGAAGAGCAGTACCCCGCCGACCCCGCCGACGAAGTGCGCGCTCAGTCCGAGTCCGGCGGCCGACGGCGACAGTCCGAACTCGTCGCGGAAGGCCGGGATGGCGGGGCCGTAGAGCGCTTGGAGCACGCCGATGAGTACGAAGCCGACACAGGAAGCGACCACGGCTGGGGTGCTGAACACCCTTGTGTCCGGAGCCGGTTGGCTGTGCTTCACCTCTTGCGCGGTCGGTAGGTCGGGCACGCGGGACTCCGCCTCTCCGTGGCTGGGACGCGGGCAATGTTACCGGTAACATTACCGCCGTCAAGATCCCCCGCACGCCTGTGTGCCGAGTGCGGTCGGGAGTGACGGATGGGCCGTGAGGGGCGGTCAGCCGGAGAGGGCGACGCCCAGAACCGTGCGCTCGTGGTAGATGAACCGGCCCACGCGGTAGCTCGTGACCAGGCCCGCCGCGCGCAGCGCGGAGATGTGCCCGGAGACGGTGGCGGGGCTCGTGCCGTGCAGCCGGGCCAGGGTGCTGGTGGGTGTGGGCCGGTCGAGCCCGCTGAGGATACGGGCGCGGGTACGGCCGATGCGTCGGCCTCGGGGACTGTGTCCGCGTGCTCGCGGAGTTCCATGAGCGCGACGGCTGTCCGGTCAACTGGCCGGACCGGCCCGGCGAATGGCTGACGCCGCCCTCGCTCGTCGCCGCCTGGGTGGTGGAGCTCGACGGCCGGATCGCCGGTCACATCGGCCTGTCCCGGAGCGGCGCGGGGGACGCGGCGCCCGGGTTGACCGAAAACGGTGAGGCGGGCGCGCCCGGGAGCGGGTGCCGGGCGCGCCCACGAGAGAGGTCAGCAGATGGTCTGGACGCTGTTGACCAGGCGGTTGTTGCGGAAGGTGGTGTTCTCTCCGCAAGGGCTCTCGCGGATGGACGAGTTCGTGACCGTCAGGTTCTGGACGGTGATGTCACGGTTGTTGGCGAACTCCGACCGCGCCGCGAGCCTGATCTCGCCGCCGCCGGAGACCGTGCCGCTCTGGGCGGCGAGGTTCACGTTGTAGCAGTTCTCGATCAGGATCGCGTTGTTGCCGGTGTTGGTGAGGTTGATGCGGTCGATCACCGCGCCACCGCTCTCGGAAACGCAGAAGACGCCGCGTCCGCCGCCGCGCGCGATCACCTCGCCGACCCGGATGTTGGTCGGGTACGAACTGCCCACCCGGCCATTGCGGTTGGCCATGCGGAAGGCCGCGTAACCCGTGCCGGCGCCCGCGCCGTCCGCGTCGACCTTGGTGACCGTGGCGTTGATCGTCTGGTTGAGGAGCAGTCCGGACTCGCCGACATTGCGGGCGGTCACCGTCCCGACGGTGAGCCCGTCGACGCCGTACGTCTCGACCGCGTGACTGCTCGCGCCCGACACGTACACGTTGTCGATCCTGACGTTCCGTGTCCACTGGCTGGTGTCGCCCCGGTTGTCGATCCGGACGCCGAGGCCGCGCGAGAGGCGCATGTCGAGCTGGCCGAGGACGACGTTCTGGACGTTGCGCAGGAAGATCCCGTACAGCGGGGTGCCGGTGAGGTTGAGGTGCTGGACCTCGATGTCCCGGGTGCCGCGGGAGTAGACGGGCGCCTGGTCGCCGGAGCCCGTGCCGGTGACGTTGATCGTGCCGCACACGTCGAGCACGGTGTAGCTGGGCAGCGAGACCCGGGAGCCCGCGCCGATGGACCCCGAGCCGCGTACGACGACCCGCTCCTTCGACGTCCGGCCGGAGGTGAGGCTGTTGACGGCGGCCTGGATCGCCGCGCGCATGTCGGTACCGGTGTACGTGACGCTGCCGCCGCGCCGGGCGGTCCACGTACTGCCGCTGAGCACCGCCTCCGCCTGGTACGAGCCCTCACCGCACGCCGCCGCGACCCGCGCCGGTGCCGCGACCGGGGCGGCGGCCAGTTCCGGGGCCGTATCGGCGGGGGCGGTCAGCGCGGCGGCACCGGTGAGCAGGGCGGTGGTGCAGGCGGCGGTGACGAGGGCCCGCGCGCGGCGGACGCGGGGGGTGGTGCGAGCAACTACCTTTTCATTGACCGGCGTTGACGTCGCGCCAGTTACGCGACTCGTGGGGTCGGTGGGGTGGGCTGCGGCTCTGCGTCCCATCTCGGCTTCTCCTGTGGGGGATTGGCGCGCCTGCCGTTCGTCCGCCGTGCGTCGTCCGCTCCTCGTCGAACCCGATTCGACCGAATCGGGTCCCGGTCACAGAACTCATGACCTGGAACGGCGTGACCCCGAACGTCACCAGGGCGTGCGCCGGTGATGCGGCAGGCGCTTCATGTGGCGGGCCGCGAGTGTGGCAAGCGCTTTCCACGGGCGTCAAGGGTCAGGGAGGCGCCGTACGCCGTTCCCTCATGTTCCCGCAAGCCCCTCACGCGTCATCGGCGGTTCGGCGGGTGTCTCCCGCGCGGGCCCGAAGAGGACAGCCCTGGCCACGGCCGGGGCGAACAGGGCGCCGAGCGGCTCGTTGAGGGAGACGACAGAGCGGAAGGCGCGGCCCACCACGGGGTCGCCCGGGGTGCGCTCCTGGACCCGGTGCAGATACCAGCCGGCGACCCGGTCCGTGAGCCGGACGGCGACCGCGTTGCCGGTCGCCCCCGGCATCTTCTTGTCCGACCCTGCCGAGATGTCCCAGGCCTGCCGCGACGCGGCGAACAGCGCCTTCTGCACCCAGCGGGTGGTGGGCGTCCGGCGCGGGTCGGCCAGCGCGTCGCGCAGGGCCACGGCGCTCATGGCGGCGACGGCCATGCCCTGCCCGTAGATCGGGTTGAACGTGCACAGGGCGTCGCCGGTCGCCAGGAACCCGGCGGGGCGGCGGCCGGGCAGGTCGTAGCGACGCCGGACGTTCGCGGTCCGCCGGAAGCCGGAAACCGGTGACAGCGGTTCGGCCTCGCGCATCCAGCGGTGTACGAGCGGGTGCGGCAGCCGCTTGGCGTAGGACGCGAACTCGCTCTCGTCCGTCGAGGGTTCGTCGCCGCGCAGTCCGGAGAAGGTGACCAGATGGGTGCCGTCCTCCAGGGGCAGGACGACGACGCCGTACGGCTGTGTGGGGTTGGGTACGACGTGGAAGCCGAGCGCGTCGGCGGACGGCTCGCCGCCGAGGGTTCCCGTCGTGTCGCGGTAGACGCGGGAGGCGTACGCGAGCCCCGTGTCGATGATCTCCTCGTACGGGGTGTCGGCCCCGATGGTCGCCAGCCAGCGCGGCGCCTTCGTGCCTCTGCCGGAGGCGTCGATGACCAAGTCGGCGGCCAGTTCACGCTGTTCACCCCGGGCCCCGTCGCCGCGCTCCCGCAGCAGTACGCCCCGCACGCGCCCGGCGTCACCGAGCAGGCCCACGGTGTCGGTCCCCTCGACCAGGGTGACCGAGGGATGGGAGAGGACCCGACGCCGTATCAGCCGCTCTGTCTGCGCCCGCGACCCGGTGTGGATGTGGGTCGAGGCGGGCACCCGCCGGAACCAGCGGCCGTTCTGCCACTGCACCATGTCCGCCGGCATCCCCACACGCGGGGCGCCTGCGGCCCTCAGCTCCGCCATGAAGCCGGGCAGCAGTGCGTCCAGGGCGAGTTGACCGCCCTCCAGCAGGACGTGCGGGTGCCGGCTCTGCGGCACGCCCGGCCGGGGCGCCGTCCCTGCTCCGTCCTCCTCGGGAAAGCGGTCGCGTTCGACGATCGTCACCCGCTCGGCGTGGCCGGTGAGGACCTGCGCCGCGAGCAGTCCCGCGAGACTGCCTCCGACGACCACCGCGTGCCGCCCGGCCGGGCCGACCGCCTTTCCGGAGTCCCAACGGCTGTTCGCCCATGCCGAGTTCACCGACTGCACTCCTCGTTCTCGGAGACTCATTCAATGAACAGCTGTATCACCGTCGCCGATGCGCGGCCGGGGCGGCGCACCGGCGGCGGGTGACGAGTCCGGATCACTCGTAGGCGATGTCCGAGGTGCTGTAGCGGCAGTGTGTGCCGTCCGGGCCGTTGCCGAGTTCCGCCGGTTCGGCTCCGCTGGAGTTGCCCTGGAAGCGTTCGCAGACGGTGATGTCCCTGTCGCTGTCGCCGACGAGGGTCACGCCCGAGATGACGGCGGTGTCGCCGTAGTTGGCGTTGACGCCGACGAGCACCTTGCCGGGGGCGGTGGCCCTGACGTTGCTGATGACGACGTGGCGCCGGTACTGGGTCTCGCAGTTGCCGCAGGAGCGGTAGAGCTTGCCGAAGTCGGCGACCTGGAAGTTCTTGACGGTCAGGGTGCCGGCGCCGTTGTGCTGGAAGACCTTGTCGTCCGCGCCCTTCGCGCCGCCGCCGACGACCAGGTACGAGGCCGAGGCCGACTTGCCCTTGAAGGAGGCGGCGTCCTCGCCGACGTTCTCCCACCACACGTTTCGCAGGGTGCAACTGCCCAGGCAGTGCACGCCGTCGGCGGCCGGGGCGCCGAGCACCACGTTCTTCAGCACGGCACCGTCGGCGAGTTCGAACAGCGCGCCCTGCGACTCGTCCTGGCTGTCGCCGCCGAGGTCGCCGGAGCCGTAGAAGCGCTTCAGAGAGCCGTCATAGGTACCGGAGACCTCGATGGTGGCGTTGACGGCCCGGGACCCGGTGGCGGTGGGCCAGGAGGCGAGAGCGGTGCTCCCGGAATCGCCGGAGTCGGTCGACTCCGCGGAGTCGCTCGTGGAGCCGGTGGCGGACTTGCCGGCGGTGGCCGAGGGCGAGGCCGATGTGGCGGCCGACGCCGAGGCCGACGGCGACGGTGAGGCGGAGGGGGACGCGGTGGAGGAGGCCGACGCGGACGGTGCGGGCGACGACTCCGCCGGGTCCGTCGCCTCCAACGACCAGCTCTTGCCGTCCGCCTCGTCGCAGGAGTTCTGCTGGACGAGCCCGCCCTTGGCGTTCAGGCACTTGCCGCTGCGCCCGTTGACGAGGTGGTACGCGTCCCCCACCTCGCTCGGTTCCCACACCTGGGAGCTACCGCCGTCGCACTCCTGCGCCTGCACGGCCTTGCCGGCCGAGGTCGCGGCGCCCTTGACCCCGACGCACTCCGCCCCGTCGACGGCGCCGGTGACGACGAACCCGCCGTCGGTACCGGTCAGTTCCCACGTCTGCGCGGCGGTCCCGCTGTCGCAGTCCGTCACGCCGAGCTGAGCGCCGCCGCCCGACGGGGCGGTCAGGCAGGTGTCGTCGGCCGCGTTGATGATCCGGTACGTTCCGGCGGTCGGCCCGGACGTGGAGGCGGTCATCAGGACTCCGGTGGTGACCGCGCCGCCGGTCAGCGCGGTCGCCAGCACGGCGACCAGGACACTGCGACGGCGGTTCGTTCTCCTGCGCCGCGACCGGCGCGGGGCTGTTCTGTCGCTCACGTGGTCACTCTCGTTCGGGTTCGCGGCTGTTCCGATCACCCCTCTGTCGCCGCCACCCGGGCCGGGGTTGCCTGTATTCGATGAGAATACGATGAGAAACGGCCACCGGATGGCGGGATATCGCCGGTTCGGCCCCGCCCGGAGCGGGAGACGGGGAGGCCGAGGCCCCACCCGCGCCCACGGCCACCACCACATCCACATCCACACCCACACCCACGACATGCGCGTAACTCTGGGTAACTCCTTGCGTCACGTATCGTCGTGAGGCGCGTGGAAGGTATGAGATATGAGATACGAGATATCAGGAGGCCCAATTGGCGCTGGAGCCGGTGCGTTTCGCGGTTCTGGGGTCGGTCCGGGTGGAGCGGGCGGGGGCGGAAGTCACGCCGGGGCGTCCGCAGGAGAGGGCACTGCTGGGGCTGTTGCTGGTACGGGCCGGACAGCCGGCGACGGTGAGCGAGATCGTCGATGTGCTGTGGGGGCCGCGGCCGCCGGACAGCGCGGTGAATGTGATTCGACGTCATGTGGGTTCTCTGCGACGTCTGTTGGAACCCGGCCTACCCAACCGCGCCGTCGGCCGCTGGCTGATACGAGGCGCGGGCGGATACCGGCTCCTGGCCGACGCCGACTCGCTGGACCTCTTGCGATTCCGCCGGCTGCGTGACGAGGCGCGTCGGGCCGACGCGGACGAGTCGCCCGCGCGGGTCGTGCAACTCCTCACCGAGGCGCTGGCCCTGTGGCGGGGGCCGGTCGGGGCCGGGATCCCCGCC
Organism: Streptomyces sp. DSM 40750; assembly: GCF_024612035.1. Lineage (GTDB taxonomy): Bacteria > Actinomycetota > Actinomycetes > Streptomycetales > Streptomycetaceae > Streptomyces. Next base: position 8,600,813 of record NZ_CP102513.1, on the reverse strand, counting down.
GAGGTGCGGGAGCGCGCCGGGTTCGGCGCGGTCAACCGTGAACGTGCGGCGGCCGTACGGGAGGCGGCCGACGCGGCGCTGCGCGCGGGCACCCCCGGCGCGGTCCTGCCCGCGCTCCAGGAGGCCGCGGTCAGCGACCCGCTGGACGAGCCCCTGCTGGCCCGGCTCATCCTCACGCTGGCCGCCACCGGACGCGGGACCGAGGCGCTGAACACCTTCCGGGCCGCCTGCGCGAGGCTCGCCGACGAGCTGGGCATCGACCCCGGCCCGGAACTCCGCGACGCCCACCGGTCCGTGCTGCGCGGCGCGGGGCTCCACAGCGCCGGTTCGCCCACGCCGGGCCCTCCGGCAACCGAGGCCGGACGCACCGCACCGGCCCCGCACGCACCCGCCGTCCCCGCCCAACTCCCCCACGACCTCCCTACGTTCACGGGCCGCCGCGTCGAACTGGACCAAGTCCTGGCCCTCCTCACGAGCCACAGCGACAGCCACAGCGACAGCGACAGCGACAGCGACAGCGACAGCGACGACATACGCCCCACCGACACCGTGGTGATCAGCGCCATCGGCGGTATGGCCGGCATCGGCAAGACCACACTCGCCGTGCACTGGGCCCATCGGGTCGCGGACCGGTTCCCCGACGGGCAGCTCTACGTCAACCTCCGGGGGTTCACACCCTCGGGCGCGGTGATGAGTCCGGGTGAGGCGGTACGCGTCTTCCTCGACGCACTGGGCGTACCGCCCGAGCGGGTCCCGCAGGGGGTGGACGCCCAAGCCGCGCTGTATCGCAGCCTGTTGGCGGGCCGACGGTTCCTCGTGCTGCTGGACAACGCGCGGGACACCGAGCAGGTACGGCCCCTGCTGCCGGGCACACCCGGCTGCCTCACCATCGTCACGAGCCGCAACCAGTTGTCGGGCCTGGTCTCCGCGCACGGCGCGCACACGCTGGCGTTGCGTCCGCTGGACGCCGAGCAGGCGCGCGTGTTCCTCGAACGGCGGCTGGGGGCCGGTCGGCTCGCGGGCGAGGACAGGGCCGTGGCGGAGGTCGCGGCGCTGTGCGGTGGGCTTCCGCTGGCGCTGGCCTGTGTCGCGGCGCGGGCCGCCGCGCACCCGGGCTTCCCGTTGTCGGCGATCGCGGCGGAGCTGCGTGCGGCGCACGGAAGTCTGGACGCGTTCAGCCGGGCGGACGCGTCCGCGAACGTCGGGGCGGTGTTCTCCTGGTCGCTGGGTGCCGTGTCGGCCGAGGCGGCCCGCCTCTTCCCGCTGCTCGCGCTGCACCCGGGCCCGGACTTCTCGGTGGCCGCGACGGCCGCGCTGGCCGAACTCCCGCCGCGCCGGGCCGGGTTGATCCTGACCGAACTCGCCGACGTCCACCTCGTGGGTGAGCCCGCCCCCGGCCGGTACGCCCTGCACGACCTGCTACGCGCCTACGCGGCCGAACTCCTGCACGACCGGCATCCGGAGGCCGAGCGCGAGGCGGCCACCGAGCGGCTGTACGCGTACTACCTGCACACCGCGCACGCCACCGAACCGCTGCTCGCCCCGCACGCGGACCCGATGCCACCGGGGCCGCCCCCGGCCGGCGTCCACGCCGGACCGCTCGCCGATCACGAGCAGGCGCTGGCCTGGCTGACCGCCGAGTACCCCGTGCTCCTCGCCGTCGTCCGGGCGGCCGCCCGGTCCGGCCATGACCGGGTCGTATGTCTGATCGCCTGGTCACTGGAGCCGTTCTTCGACCGGCGGGGGCACTGGCACGACTGGACGGCCACCCAGGGGACCGCGCTCGACGCGGCCCTGCGGCTCGCCGATCCCCCATGGGAGGCCAGGGGCCTGCGCGCGCTGGCCCGGGCCGAGAGCCGACTGGGTCTGCACGACGTGGCCCGCCCCCGCCTGAACCGAGCGCTGGAGCTCTTCACCACGCTCGGAAACGACATCGGGCGGGCGGACACCCACCGCAGCCTCGGCTGGACCCACGAACAGGAGGGCGATCTGCCCGGCGCCCTCCACCACAACCGGCTGGCCATGGAACTGTTCCGGACCAGCGGCCGCCGGGCCGCGTACGCCAGCATCCTCAACTCCGTCGGCTGGTACCACGCGCTGCTCGGCGAGTACCGGGAGGCACTGAACCACTGCCACCGGGCCCTGACCCTGCTCCAGGAACTCGGCGACCGCTACGGCGAGGCGGCCACCTGGCACACCATCGCCTACGCCCACCACCACCTCGGCCGCCACCCGAACGCCCTCCTCGGTTACGGCCGTTCCCTCGCCCTCTACCGCGAGTTGGGCGTCCCGTATCTGGAGGCCTGCACCCTCGTCCACATCGGCGACACCCACGCCGCGATGGGCGACCACGACGCAGCCGACGAGGTCCGGCAGCAGGCCCTCACCCTCCTCATCACCCTCGGCCACCCCGACGCCGACCAGGTCCGGTCCCTGCTCACGGCAGGCGACCGACATGTGTGACCGGCTCCTTCCCCACCACCGACGAGGAAGGGGGTGAGGCGTTTGCTGCGGTTCGAAGTGCTGGGGCCCCTTCGGGTGTGCCGTGGGGAGGCGGAACTCGACCTCGGGTTCCCGCAACAGCGCGCCCTCCTGGGCCTGTTGGCGGTGCGGTCCGGTCGGCCGGTGCCGGTGTGCGAGATCGTCGAGGTGCTCTGGCCCGAGCGACCGCCGGCCAGCGCGATGAACGTGGTGCGTCGTTACGCCGGTTCACTGCGGCGGCTGCTCGAACCCGGGTTGCCGCCCCGGGCGCCCGGGCGTCGGCTGCTGCGCCGTGCCGGCGGCTATCTGCTGGAGGCGGACGAGGACGAGGTCGACCTGCTGCGGTTCCGCGCGCTCGTCAAGCGGGGCAAGCGGGCCGCGGCCACCGGACGGTCCGAGGCGGCGTTGCGGCACTTCGTGGACGCGCTGAGCGGGTGGCGCGGACCGGTGGCGGCGGGGATCCCCGCCGCCGTACGGCAGCACGCCGTATTCGCCGAGGTGGAACGCGAGTTGGTCCGCACGACCCGCATGGCCACCGACGCGGCCCTGCTCTGCGGAGGGGCCGAACTGGTGCTGCCCCGACTGCGGCAGGCCGTCGAACTCGACCCCCTCGACGAGTCGTCGCACGCCGGGCTCGTCATGGCCCTGGCCGCGTCCGGCCTCCAGGCGGAGGCGCTGGCCGCGTACGAGCGTGTACGGCGACTGCTGGCCGAGGAGTTGGGGGTGGCACCCGGCACGGAACTGGCCGCGGCCCACACCCGGGTGCTCCGACAGGAGTGGGGGCCGACCGGTCCGCGCCCGGCACCGGGTCCGGCGCCCGTCCCCGTCCCCCGCCTCGCCCGACTGCCGCCGGACCTCCCCGTCTTCGTCGGTCGACAGGCCGAACTCGACCGCCTGTTGGAGATCACGGACACGGCCGCCGCCTCCGCCGGAGCGCCCGCGACCGTGTTGATCAGCGGAATGCCCGGGATCGGCAAGACCACTCTCGCGGTGCACTGGGCGCACCGGATCGCCGAGCGGTTCCCCGACGGCCGACTCCACATCGGACTCCGGGGGTTCGACCCGGCCGCGGCACCCCTGGACCCGGCGGCGGCGCTGCGCGAAATGCTCGCCGCGCTCGGTGTGCCGCCCTCGCGCATGCCGGGCGGCACGGACTCCCTCGCCGGGCTGTACCGCAGTCTGCTGGCCGGCCGGCGGCTGCTGACCGTGTTGGACGACGCGTCCGACACCGAGCAGGTACGGCCGCTGCTGCCCGCGTCGCCCGGCTGTCTGACCCTGGTCACCAGCCGCAACGGGCTCTCCGGCCTGACCGCCTCCGGCGCCCACCCCCTGCCCCTGGGCCTGCCGTCGGCGGCGGACGCGCGGGCGGCCCTGGCGTCGCGCACCGGTCACGACCGGGTGGCCGCCGAACCCGGGGCCGCCGACGAGATCATCACCCGGTGCGGCCGACTGCCGCTGGCCCTGGCGATCGTGGCCGCCCGTGCCATCAGGCGCCCCGACTCCCCGCTCTCGTCCCTCGCCGCCGAGCTACGGCGCTCCCGGGGCAGCCTCGACGCCTTCACCGACATCGAAGCGGCCGCCGACGCCCGTACGACCTGCGCCGGCATCGGAGGGGCCGACTACGCCCATACAGGCTTCGCCGACGCCGAAGAGGCCGCCGACGCCCATACGACCTGCGCCGGCTCTGGAGAGGCTGATGACACCTGCGCCGGCGCCGGAGAGGCCGACAACGCCTTTGCCCGCACCCGAGGGGCCGACGACGTCCGCACCTCCTTCGCCCGCTCCTACCGTCGTCTACCGCCGGAGAACGCCCGGCTGTTCCGTCTGCTGTCCCTGCACGCCGGCCCGGACCTCACCCCGGACACGGCCGCCGCCCTGGCCGGCCTCCCGGCCCGCCGGGCCCGGGTGCTGCTCGACGAGCTCGCCGACGCCCACCTCGTCACCGAACACGCGCCCGGCCGCTACGCCCCGCACGACCTGCTGCGCGTCTTCGCCGCCGAGTTGACCGAGACGTACGACTCCCCCGAGGACCGCCGCGCCGCCCGCCGGCGCCTGCTCGACGACGTCTCGTGCACCGCCCCGCCATAGACGGCGTCTCGCGCGCCGCCCCGGTGGACGCCCCCACTCGCGGCCGGAGCCGCCGGCCGCAAGGCCCCGGCCATCCCCGTCACTTCACTGTCACTCTTTTTTCACAACTCCCTTCCTACGCTCCGCGTGCAGTGATTGCCGGTGTGTTCGAACGACCGTGGGAGAAGCGACAGATGATCAGGTCCGACACCAGCGCCGTCGGGACCGAGGGCCGCCACATCGCCGTCCTCGACCTCGACGGGACGACGACCGCCGAGCTGCCCGGAGCGGGAAGACCGGGCGTGGAGGCGTACCGCCTGACCACGCGGGCCGGCGGCGCGTATCTGTTCGTGGGGATACACGGGACCGGTGTTCCGCTTGCCGGACGGGTCCCGGACGTCTCCCTGGATCCGGGGGACATCTGCTTCTACGACGCGAACCACCCGCCTTTACTGGACTCGCCCGAGCGCTGCCGGCTGAAGGTCTTCCTCGTCACGCGCGAGGAACTGGGGCTGGAGGACGGCGACATACGGCGGGTCGCCGCGGCCCCGGTCGCCCGTACCTCCCGGCTGGGGTCGCTGCTGTCGCCGTTCCTGTCCGAGCTGGCCGACACGGCCGTCACCGCCGAGCCCCTGGTCGGCGAACTGCTCGCCCGGAACGCCGTGAACCTGCTGGCCACCCTCGCCACGGAGCAGCTGGGCCGGACGGCGACGGGCACGCCCGGCGGCCGGTCGCCGCTGGTGGCACGCATTCTGCGGTTCATCGACGAGCATCTGGCCGACGCGGATCTCTCCCCCGAGACGATCGCGGGGGCCCACCACATCTCGGTGCGCTATCTGCACCGGCTCTTCCAGGACGAGGGCACGACCGTCGGCCGCTGGATCCAACGCCGCCGGCTGGAGGAATGCCGCCGCGACCTCGTGCTCGGCGTCCGCAACCGCCGCACCATCGCCTCGGTCGCCGGCCGCTGGGGCTTCCTGAGCCCGACCCACTTCAGCCGGGTGTTCCGGGCGGCGTACGGCATGTCCCCCAGCGAGTGGCGGGACACGGCGGGGCGGGGTACGGCGGGGCGGGGTACGGCGGACGGGCGGGACCGGCCGGGTACGCGGCCTCCGGGCCGGTAGCGCCGGTCCCGCCCGTACTGCGTACTGCCCCTGTCCCCCGTGCCGCCCATGCCGCCGACCCGGCCGTGCCGACAGCTCCGCGTCTGCCGTCTCAGGCCGACGGCCGCGTCCAGTCCGTGTCCGAGGCCGAGAGCCGGTACGTGGCCACGGACGCCGCGGATGTCGCCGCGAGCAGCAGCAGTGCCAGGCCCAGGGTGAGCGTGAGGTCGGTGTGCAGCAGGAGGAGCGCTCCGGCGAGGGCGCCGAGGAACATGGCGAGGACGGACAGGAGCCGGCGGCCGGGCCGGGGGGCCGTCCCGCCGGCCGGGGTGGAGTCCGCCGCCAGGCCCGTCAGGGTGAGGGTCAGGACGGTCGTGGTGAGGTCGGGGACACCGAGGCGCCGTACGACGGCGTTCTGCAGCCCCATGGCGAGGGCCAGGAGCACGATCAGGGGATACTTGACGGGATCGCCGACCCGGTCGTCGGAGACGGCGGCCGTGAGAACGGCCCCGGCGACCAGCACCGCCTGGAACCCGGTGGCGACGGCCAGCAGCCGGCCGCGATGGGCCGCGAACCGGGCGGCCGAGCGGCCGCCGGCCACCGCGCCGACGAGGAACGCGCCCATCGCGACGACGGACGCGAGCGCGGACAGACCGTCGGCGCCGGCCAGGGCGAACCCCAGGAAGACGACGTTGCCGGTCATGTTGGCGACGAAGACATGTCCGAGCCCCAGATAGCTGACGGCGTCGACCACTCCGGTCACCACCGTCAGGGTCAGCATCAGCGGCGGCAGCGGCCCGTGCCGGTCTCCGCGCGGCGGGGCGAGGGTGTGGGCGAGGTCGGTCAGCAGCTTGGCCACAACCACCCCCTCCTTACGCTCCGTCGGGCGGAGCACCGTCCGCTCCGTCGGGCGGAGCACCGTCCGCTCCGTCGGGCGGAGCACCGTCCGCTCCGCCGGGCGGAGCACCCTCGGACCGCCGTCAGCCGGCCGCGTGGTCGCCGATGACGGCCTGCGCGTAGACGACCCCGAGGCCGTAGGCGCCGGCGTACTCCTTCACCACCTCCGTGGTGGGACCGTACGTCTCCGTGCGCGCCCAGTCGCGCTGAAGCTCCAGGAGCACCTGCACCCAGGTGACGGGTACGGCGCCGGCCTGGATCATGCGCTGCACGGCGTGCTCGTGGGCCTGCGGGGTGACGCCGCCGGAGGCGTCGGTGACGACGTACACCTCGTAGCCCTGGGAGAGCGCGGACAGGGCGGGCAGGACGACACAGACCTCGGTCCACAGGCCGGCGATGACGAGCTTCTTGCGGCCGGTGGCCTTCACCGCCTCGACGAAGGCGACGTCCTCCCAGGCGTTCATCGTCGTACGGTCGACGATCTTGTGGTCGGGGAAGACGTCCGCGAGCTGCGGCAGCAGCGGGCCGGAGAAGGACTCGGCGGCCACCGTGCTCAGCACCACCGGCACCTCGAAGACCTCGGCGGCCTTGGCGAGGCCCACGACCGAGTTGATGATCGCGGTGCGGTCGCCGCTGCCGGTGCCGAAGAACATCTGCGGCTGGTGGTCCACGAACAGCACGGCGCAGTTGTCCGGGGTGAGGAGATCGGGGCTGGGGACGGCGGTGACCTCGTTGATGTCGACCATGTGCGTGCCTTTCCTGAGGGGGGTGTCATCGGTGGAGACGTGTGACCGGCCGGCGGGTTTCTCGAATTCGACCTCGCGGTCCGCACCGGTTTTCCAAGCTATGCGGGACCTCGCCGTCCCCATGTCCCGGCAGCGCATCGAATTCGTCCTCACAGCGCACGGTGACCCGCTGTTCCGAATCTCAGTGCGCTCTCGGACCGATTCCGGTGCGCTGACGGGCAATTCCCCGCGCCTTCCGGTTCTAGCGTGCTGACGTGCTGGCCAAAGAACCAGCACATGCCGCACCACGCCTCGGGAGAGAGCCATGTCCGACCACGCCGAACCGGTTCAGCCGGTCCTGGAACCGGCCGCCGCCGCATTCGCGGAAGCCACCGCCAATCCGCCCTTCCTCTTCGAACTGCCGCCCACGGAGGGCCGGAAGGCCGTCGACGAGGTGCAGTCCGGTGAGATCGAGAAGCCGGAGATCGACGAGGAGTGGATCACGGTCTCGGGCGGTCCGACGGGCAGTGTCCGGGCACGGATCGTGAAGCCGGCCGGCACCGAGGGCATCCTGCCGGTGATCCTCTACATCCACGGCGCGGGCTGGGTGTTCGGCAACGCCCACACGCACGACCGGCTGGTGCGCGAGCTGGCTGTCGGCGCGAACGCCGCCGTGGTCTTCCCCGAGTACGACCTCTCCCCCGAGGCCCGCTTCCCGGTCGCCATCGAGCAGAACTACGCGGTCGCGAAGTGGATCGTCGAGCAGGGCGCGTCCAAGGACCTGGACGCCACGCGCCTGGCGGTGGCCGGTGACTCGGTCGGCGGCAACATGGCCGCCGCGCTGACCCTGATGGCCAAGCAGCGCGGTGGTGTTCCGCTGGTCCAGCAGGTGCTGTTCTACCCGGTGACGGACGCGAGCTTCGACACCGGCTCCTACCACCAGTTCGCCACCGGCTACTTCCTGCGCCGCGACGGCATGCAGTGGTTCTGGGACCAGTACACGACGGACGAGGCCGAGCGCGCCCAGATCACCGCCTCGCCGCTGCGGGCGAGCGTCGAACAGCTCAAGGACCTGCCGCCGGCCCTGGTCATCACCGGTGAGGCCGACGTCCTGCGCGACGAGGGCGAGGCGTACGCCAACAAGCTGCGCGAGGCCGGGGTACCGGTCACCGCCGTGCGCTTCCAGGGCATCATCCACGACTTCGTCATGCTCAACGCCCTGCGCGAGACCCATGCCGCCGAGGCCGCGATCACGCTGGCCACGGGCACGCTGCGCACCGCGCTCCACGGCAGCTGAGCCACCGAGCCGCTGCTCCACGACTGAGACCCACGGTCGCCGGGACACCCGGCACCGAGAAGGAGAGCCCGACCATGTCCCCCACCCCCACCGTCCTCCTCGTGCACGGCGCCTTCGCCGACGCGTCCAGCTGGTCCGGCGTCGTCGAGGAACTGCGGAGCCAGGACATCCCCGTCCGCGCGCTCCCGAACCCCCTGCGCGGCCTGGCCTCCGACGCCGCGTACGTCGCCTCCGCGGCGGCCCAGATCGACGGCCCGGTCGTCCTCGTCGGCCACTCCTACGGCGGCGCGCTCATCACCGTGGCCGGCGCCGCCGAGAACGTCGTGGGCCTGGTCTACGTGGCCGCGTACGTCCCCGAAGAGGGCGAGAGCCTGGGTGAGTTGCAGGGCCGCTTCCCGCTGTCCCCGCTCGTCGCCAACCTCGACGAGTGGACGTACCCCGTCGAGGGCGCCGACCCCGCCGTGGAGGTCACCATCAAGCCGGACGCCTTCCCCGGCATCTTCGCCGCCGACGTCCCGGCCGAGGTCACCAGCGTCCTCGCCGTCTCCCAACGCCCCCTGGCCGCCTCCGTGTTCACGGAGAAGACCGCCACCGCCGCCTGGCGGACCAAGCCCTCCTGGGCCGTGATCGCCGACGCCGACCAGGCCATCAACCCCGACGTCCAACGCTTCGGCGCCAAGCGCGCCGGCGCCACGGTCACCGAGATCGAGGGCGCCTCCCACGCCGTGGCGGTCTCCCGCCCGAAGGAGGTGGCCACGACCATCCAGGACGCGGTACGAGCGACAAGCTGACAGCGAAACAGGCCCCACTCGTCTCCACGGAGTGGGGCCACCGCGCCTCGCGGGAACTGGGGAACCGCGCGACCGGCCACAGGCTGCGAGTGCGGTCTCGTATGCGGCGGGACTGCGGCGGGACTGCGGTGGCCAAGGCCGCTGTGCCGACGGTGCAAGCGCTCAGCGCGGCAACCGAGCCATGCGCCACGACGGGGCGAACGTTGCCTGACGCGACACCGGTTCAGTCGGTGAACTCGGCGTCCGTGAAGGCCGCGACCTCATCGCCGCCGCCTTCGATCACCCACCACCGTGAGGGCCCCAGCCCGTCGCGTGACCAGTTGAGCACGACCTCGGCACGCCCGTCACGGTCGAAGTCCCGCACAGCTGCGAGCTGGGCCGGCCGCTCGGAGGCGGGCACGTCCTCGCCGGCGCCGGCGCGACGGAAAGTGGTCCCGTCCGTCGTCAGCCCGTCGGCGCTGCCGTGCAGGATCCTGGCGCCACCCGGGACGGAGATCAGCAGCTCATCGCGGCCATCGTGGTCGAGGTCACCGGTGGCATAGCTTCCGGTCGCTCCCGGCTCGATGCGCTTGGCCGGACGGCCTCCGCCGTAGGAGACGGTGACGATGCCGTGGGCGGATTCGGCGTCGGCCCCCGGCTCGTTGTTGCGGTCGCCGCTGTCGCCGGTGGCGATGTCGTCCGTGCCGTCTCCGTCGAAGTCGCCGAACGCCACTGAGCTGCCGGTCGGCAACTTCTCTGTTCGCGCGGTGAATCCGGCCAGGCCGACTCCCGCGTGCAGGAGCACGGACGGCGTCTGCTCGCCGTCCCCGTAGGCCGTGACGACGAGGTCGGTGGCGCCATCGCCGTCCGCGTCGCCCGCGGTGAGGTGGAAGCCGCTGTCTTCGTAGCCGAGGCCGGCCGCGCTGATCGGGTTCGGGCGGGCGGCGCCCGTGCGGCGCGGCGTCCCTTCGCTGGTGAACGGCCCGTACAGCACGCGGATCCCGACGCCGTCGCCCACCGCGAGATCCTCCTGACCGTCGCCGTCGAAGTCGCCCGGTACACCCCCCAGCTTCGGCGAGGGCACGTTCTCGCGGGGACCGACAGGGCCACCCCAGATGACGTGCCCGCCGGCCAGAATGTCCGCGTAGCCGTCGCCGTCGAGGTCGGCGGTGGGGACTCCTCCCGGAGTTCGGTCCAAGGGCAGAGGGGTGCCGCCGGGATCCATGACGGTGCGGACGGCCGGATCCAGTCCTCGCGCGGTGCCGTGGACCACACCGAGGTAGGCAGGCTGCCTCGCGTCGGCGTGGACGGCGGGCGCCACGAAGACCAGGTCCGCGTAGCCGTCCCCGTTGACGTCGCCGGCGACCCGGCTGCCACTGCCGCGGGGCACGGGGGCTGTCACGGAGGGCGTGGCCACCGGGTCGGCGGTGGCCACCGACGAGCCGTCCCCGATCACGGCTTGGACGGCCACGACGGAGAGGAACAGGAGCGTGCACACGGCGATCGCCACGTTGACCCTGACCATGCGCTTGTCCACGTACACCTTCCCCATCTCCTACGGGTAGCGCCGGTCCCCGTGGTGGAACCCGCGGGCTTCCGCGTCGCTCAGAGGCCGGGCCAGACGGCCGAGGCGTCGTCGCGGTAGGGGTCGGGCAGCCGGATCGGACGGACCGGGATCGTACGGCTGTGTCCTTCGGTGACGGCTGTCCACGAGGTGGGGCGCCCGGAGTAGCACAGGGTCGTGAGGACGAAGACGCCGTCCGCGTAGACCTCGACGTACTCGCCGATGGTGAGGATGCGCAGGGATGCGGGGGGCTCGGCCAGGACGGTCTCGCCGAGGCGGGTGCCGCCGGGGCCGGTGACCCAGAGGTTCTTCCCGTCGCAGCCCACGGCAAGGACGGGTCTGTCGCCGTCCGCCGTGTCGGTGCGCAGGGTGATGTCGACGGGTCCCGTGATGCCGATGTCGCCGACCGCGTGCGGAGCGGGGCAGTCGGTCTCCTCGCCGAGCCACGGGTTCAGGCCGGGCCACCATTCCAGGCGCGGTGCTCCGTCCGCGGGGACGACCAGGAGCTTCGGCTGGGCGAGCATGCCGCGGCAAGGGTCACCGGTGTCGCTGAGGCCGACCTGGCGGGGGGTGGTGTGCAGGACGACGCGGGAGCCGTCGGGCGCGGCGATGACCCGAGGGGCGTAGGAGCCGGTCGGACCGAGAGGGCCGTGCCGGGTCCAGGGGCCCCGCAGGCTCGGAGCGGACCACGCCTCGAAGCCCCGGCTGGCCCCGATGGAGCCGAGCAGCAGCCAGGTGCCGTCGTCGAGGCGTTCCAGGACCGGGCACTCCAACTCGTTGACGTCGCCGGGTGAGATCAGCGGCGGGTGAACGGTCCAGTGCTCCAGGTCGTCGGAGGTGGCCCAGGCGACGCAGCCGCTGACCTCGACCGGCAGGGAGGCATCGGCGGCGCAGACGACCATCACCCAGCCGTCGCCCTCGTCGTCGCGTACGACGAAGGGGTCGCGCCAGGCCATCCGCTCGCCGGTGCGGTACCAGCGCGGGTCCGCCTCGGTGACCGGTCCGGTGCCGTGGCGCCGCCAGCCGGTGCCGTCGGTGCGGTCGGAGTACGCGAGGCCGACGGTCTGCAGCGGCCAGCCGTCCGGGGTGAGCCCGCTCACGCCGGTGTAGAACATCGCCATCCCGGCGCCGTCGCCGTGCCGGAGGGGGTGCATGGTCCACACGGCCTGCTGGTCGAAGCGGCCGGGCAGGCCGACCCCGAAGGCCGGCCCTCGCGGCTGCCAGTCGACGAGGTCGGTGGAGGTGGCCCGGCCGTACGAGGTCTCCATCCGCAGATGGTCGAACTCGGCCGTCCAGGGCCCCTGCAGGTGCAGTACGACGTACGTGCCGTCCTCGTCCCGGAGCAGGGCGAAGTCGTTCACGCAGAGGCCGGGCGGGGCGTATCGCATGCACAGTTTCCTGTCGGCTTCACAGCGCCAAACGCGTGCGCTGACCATCGATCAAAACGGACTCTCTTGGAAGTCGTTGCAAGTAAAACTGAACGCAAACGCTTGCGCAACAGCGGGGTCGGGTTTACGGTCACGTCACTCACAGATCACACCGACGTGAATCCACGGGAGGAACTGCGCCGTGACGGCCAGCATCAATGACGTCGCCCGCGCCGCCGGCGTCTCCGCGTCCACCGTGTCCCGCGCCCTGCGCGGGCGGGCGGGCGTCTCCGACGAGGTGCGGGACCGGATCACGGCGATCGCCGACCAGCTCGGCTACACCGCGTCCCGCTCGGCCTCCAGCCTGGCCAGTGGCCGCACCTACACCATCGGCGTGCTGGTCCCGTACGTGGGCCGCTGGTTCTTCGGCACCGTGCTGGACGCGGCCGAGAAGGTGTTCAGCGCCGCCGGATACGACGTGCTGCTGTACAACCTGGGCTCGCCGGAGACACGCAAGCGTTTCTTCACCAAGCTGCCGGTCCGCAAGCGGGTGGACGCGGTGCTGACGCTCCTCATTCCTGACGACGAGGAGTCGGCGGCACTGCGTTCACTGGGGGTGCCGCTGGCCACCACGGTCGGCGGCCCCCGGCCCGGCTTCACCGTCGTCGGCATCGACGACCGGGCCGGCACCGAGAGCGCCGTACGGCATCTGGTGAACCTCGGCCACCGCCGGATCGGCATGATCTCCGGGTCCAGCGGGCCGCTGCACTGGACCACCCCCATCGAGCGCCGCAACGCCTACCTGGACGTCCTGGCAGACGCCGGGATCGCGCACGATCCGGCCCTGGAGGCGGACGGTGACTACACCGTCGAGGGCGGCGAGCGCGCCATGACCGAACTACTGGCCGCCTCCCGGCCGCCGACCGCCGTGTTCGCGCAGTCCGACGAGATGGCGATGGGCGCGCTGCGCGCCGTGCGCCGCCACCGGCTGAAGGTCCCGGACGACGTGTCCGTCGTCGGCTTCGACGACCACGAACTCGCCGATGTGCTCGGCCTGACCACCGTCGCCCAGCCGGTCGCGGAGCAGGGCGCGGAGGCCGCCCGGCTGCTGCTGCGCCAGCTGGACGATCCCGACGCGGAGCCCCCCGCCGATCAGGTGCAGATGCCCATCCGCCTGGTTCTGCGCGAGACCACCGCGCCGCCCAACCCGCGCGGACCGCAGTAACTCCGCACCTCCCTTTGAACCCACACCCCACGCCCCACCCCCCTTGAGCCCACACCCCACGCCCCCACAGCACTCCCGCACCCCGAACCCTCGCCACAGCACGGAGGCACAGACCATGAGCTCGACCAGCAGAAAGTACCGCCGCACAGCTTGTACGGGCCTGGCCCTCGTCCTTCCCCTGGCGGCACTGGCCGCCTGCGGCGGAGGCGGCACCACGGACACCTCCGCGGAGTCCGGCAGCGGCAAGGGCACCATCAGCGTCTGGGCCCACCAGGGCCAGAAGAGCGAGGACGCCGCCGTGCAGGCCGCGGTGAAGTCCTTCAACTCCTCGCAGAGCGACATCAAGGTCGAGCTGAAGCTGATCCCCGGCAACGACTACACCAAGACCATCACCGCCACCGATGCCTCCGAGCTGCCGGACGTGATGGAATTCGACGGCCCGACCATGGCGAACTTCGTCTACAACAAGAAGCTCGCCCCGATCGACGACTTCGTCTCCACCAAGACGATGGGCAACGCCACCGACGCGAGCAAGTCACAGGGCGAGATAGGCGGCAAGCACTACGGGCTCGCCATGTACGACTCCGGGCTCGGCGTCTACGGCAACAAGAAGCTGCTGGACGCGGCCGGGGTGAAGTACCCGACCAGCGTGGACGACGCCTGGACGGCGGACGAGTTCACCGCCGCGCTCAAGGCGCTGAAGGCCAAGGACTCCGACGGCAAGACCCTCGACGTCCAGGAGGGCAACGGGCTCGCCACCGAGTGGGGCACCTACGGCTTCGCCCCGATCGTCTGGTCGGCCGGCGGCTCCCTGCTCAAGGACGGCAAGGCCGAAGGCGCCCTCGACACGCCGGCCTCGGTCTCCGCTTTGAAGACCTTCCAGTCCTGGAAGTCCTACGTCGACCCCAACACCGACGGCAACGCCTTCGCCAAGGACCGCGTCGCCCTCAGCTGGGTCGGTCACTGGATGTACCCCACCTACAGCGAGGCCCTCGGCGACGACCTCGTCGTCCTGCCGCTGCCCGACTTCGGTAACGGTCCCAAGACCGGCCAGGGCTCCTGGGCCTGGGGGATCGGCGCCGACAGCAAGAACGCCAAGGCCGCCGGCGCGTTCATGGACTACCTCCTCAACGACACCAACGTCACCGCGATGACGACGGCGAACGGCGCCCCGCCCGCCACCAAGACGGCACTCGCCGCGAGCGAGCTGTACAAGCAGGGCGGCCCGCTCCAGCTCTTCGCCGACCAGCTCGCCAAGCCCTGCGGCGACGCGGACATCAGCAAGTCCTGCGTGGCCGTCACCCGCCCGGTGACCGCTGGATACCCCACCATCACCGCCAAGTTCGGTGAGGCCCTCAACTCCATCTACGGCGGCACCGACCCCAAGGAAGCCCTCTCCAAGGCCGCCCGCGCCATCGACCAGGACTTCTCCGACAACGCCGGCTACCAGATCCCGTAGGACTCATCGGCCAGGGTGCGGGGCCGCGCACGCCGCGCCCGCACCCGCCGGGAACAGGACCCCTCCGTGAAATCCGTCGAACCGGCGCACGCCGCGCCCCCCGCCCGGGAGCAGGCCCCACCCGTGACCGACGTCAAGCCCGCGCGCCCGGCGCGCCCTGGGCGCAGGAACCGCGACTGGTTGCACGGACTGCTCATGTCCACGCCCGCCGTCGCCGGACTCATCGCCTTCGTCGGCATCCCCTTCTGCTACGCCGTCGTCCTCTCCGTCCACAACGTGCGCCTCGGCTCCCCCCTGGAGCCCACCTTCTTCGGCCTGGAGCAGTACCGGCGCCTGTTCACCGACCCCGACATGTCAGGCCCGTTCCTCAGGTCCCTGCTGAACAACCTGACCTTCGCCGTAGTCGTCGTACCCGTCCAGACAGGCTTGGCACTCGGGCTGGCCATCCTCCTCAACCGCAAACTGAAGGCGATCGGCGTCTTCAGATCCCTCTTCTTCATGCCGGTCGTCTTTCCGATGGCGCTGGTCGCCGTGATCTGGCGCCTCATCCTCGCGCGCAGCGACCAAGGCATGCTCAACTCCGCACTGGACGCGGTGAGTTTCGGGAACTGGGGCGCCTTCGACTGGCTCGGCGACTCCGCCACCGCCATGGCCTCGATCATCGTGCTGTCCATCTGGCAGGGCGTCGGCTTCCAGATGGTCATCCTCCTCGCCGGCCTCCAGCAGATACCGGGTGAGCTCTACGAGGCCGCCGAACTCGACCGGGCCGGCCGCTGGCAGCAGTTCCGCCACGTCACGCTGCCCGGCATCCGCGGCACCCTCGTCTTCGTCGTCATGCTCACCTCGGTGCTCTCCTTCCGCGTCTTCGACCAGGTCTACGTCCTCGTCAAGGGCGGCGGCCTCAACGAGGACGCCACCCGGACCGTGATGTACCAGGCCGTCACCACCGCCTTCGACCAGAACAACGTCGGCCAGGCAGCCGCGATCACCGTCGTCTTCTTCCTGATCGTCGTCGCCCTGACCCTCATCCAGCGCCGCGTCGTCCGGCCCGACAACGAGGACTGAGCACTGATCATGAGCACCCCCACGGGCCTCACCCGTACACCCCTGCGCCGCTTCCTCGACTACGCCGTCCTGAGCGTGCTGGCCTTCGTCTTCGCGCTGCCGGTGCTCTACCTGTTCATGGGCAGCCTCAAGCCGTCCGACGAGGTCCTGAACGGCCTGTCCGGCTTCCTCCCCACCCATCTGTCCTTCGACAACTACGCCAACGTCCTGAGCAGCCTCAACTCCGACAGCACCGGCTACTTCTGGCGCTTCATGGGCATCTCGCTGCTGCTGGCGTTCGTGGTCGTGACGGGCGGACTCTTCGTCAACTCGATGGCGGCGTACGGTCTTTCACGGCTGAAGTGGCGCGGCCGGAACGCCGTCTTCACCCTCATCCTGCTGCTGATGCTGGTCCCGTTCGAGTCGGTGGCCGTCCCGCTCTTCTACATGTTCAACGACCAGCGCAACACCCTGTTCATCCAGGCTCTCCCCTTCATTGCCAACGCCTTCTCGGTCTACCAGTTCCACACGTTCTTCCGCTCGATCCCGCCCAGCATCGAGGAAGCCGCCCGCCTCGACGGCGCGGGCCCCTGGCGCACCTTCTTCGCCATCATCGTCCCGATGTCGAAGCCGGCCTTCGCCTCCGTGGCGATCCTGACCTTCCTCACCCAGTGGGGCTCCTTCCTCTGGCCGGTCCTGATGGTCTCCGACCCCTCGGTACGCCCGCTGCCGCTGGAGATGAGCGTCTTCCAGGCGCAACTGCCCCCGGACTGGGGCCAGATCCTCGCCTTCGGCGTCCTCCTGGTCCTCCCCGTCCTGATCGTCTTCGCCTTCTTCCAGCGATGGTTCGTCCAAGGCGTGGCCAGCTCCGCCGTCAAGGGATGAATGCCGTGAGGGACTGTGTGTACCTCTCCCCGCGCCCGTTCCGAACGGCTTCGGCGTGTCCCGGGGCGGTGGCAACCACACAGCCGTTGCCTTGATCTTCTGTTCCGATCGAACAGGCGATTGTACGGTGAGGGCTTCCACCAAGTGCAGGGGGATCCATGCCGCGTTCGGCGGTCGTCATCGGTGCGAGCATGGCCGGCATGCTCGCCGCCGCGGCCCTGGCCCGGTTCGTCGACGAAGTGATCGTGCTGGAACGCGACGAGCTTCCGGACGAACCCCGACCACGCAAGGGCCTCCCGCAGGGCCGCCACGCCCACATCCTCCTGCCCAGCGGCCGGGACGCCATGGAGGAGCTCGTGCCCGGCGGCGGGGTGCGCAAGCGGCTGCTGGCCGCGGGCGTCCGCGAACGCGGCCTCACCTCCGGCCTGGTGACGCTGGGCCCGCAGGGCTGGTACCGACGCTCACGGCACCACGACACCTATCCCCTGCTCGTCGGCAGCCGCGACCTGATGGACTGGACCGTCCGCGACGCCGTCCTCGCGACCACCCCCCGCGTCACGGTCCGGCGGGCCTCGGCCACGGGACTGCTGGGCACGGCCGAGCGGGTCACCGGCGTCCGTGTCACCGGTGAGGGCGGCCAGGCCGAGGAGAGCCTGCGCGCGGACCTGGTCGTCGACGCGAGCGGCCGCGGCACCCGTGTCGAGCACTGGCTCGCCGACCTCGGTATCACCGGCATCCGCAAGGACGTGGTCGACTCCGGGCTCGTCTACGCGACCCGTCTCTACCGCACCCCCGAGGGCGCGGGAGCCTTTCCCCCGGCGCAGGTCACCGCGGACCCGGCGGGCGGCCGTCCCGGTCGGTCCGGGCTGCTCCTCCCGATCGAGGGCGATCGCTGGCTGGTCAGCCTCAGCGGCACCCGGGGCGGCGAACCCACCGCCTCCCCCGACGACTTCGTGCCCTTCGCGCTCGGCCTGCGCCACCCCATCGTGGGGCAGCTGATCGCCGGGGCCGAGCCGCTGACCGGCGTGACCCTCAGCCGAAGCACCCGCAACGAGCGCCGCTACTTCGAGAAGGCCGAGCAGTGGCCCGAGGGCCTGCTGGCACTCGGGGACGCCGTCGCCACCTTCAACCCGGTCTACGGGCAGGGCATGTCGGTCGCCGCCCTCGGCGCGCGTGCGCTGAGCCGGGAACTGGACCGGATCGGCATCGGCGCGCCCGGGCTGGCGCGGCGGGTGCAGCGGGCGGCCGCGAAGGTGGTGAACGCGGCCTGGACCATGTCCGTCGGCCAGGACCAGTGGTTCCCCGGGGTACGCGGCAAGTCCCCCACGCTCGCGGACCGGCTGCTGTCCGGCTACACCGGCCGCATGGCCCGCGTCGCCACCGGCTCGTACCGGGTCTCCGCCGCCATGTGCAAGGTCACCACCCTCCAGGCGGACGCCCTGCACCTCCTGCATCCGGCACTGCTCCTGGCCACGGTCCTCGGCCCCGTCCTCCCGCCTTTGTCGGGACCGCCGCTCACCCCGGCGGAACGGGCGATCCTCAACAGCCTGAGCGCCGACACCGCCCGGCACTGAGCCGACCGACCGACGGTACGGGCGGGCGGGCTTGGGCGGACGATCCCGTTGCCCGGCAAGGGGCTGAGCCCCTTGCCGGGCACGGGACTGTATCGACGTGCGGCTCCCCGGCGACCCTCGACGGGGGTGTCGTTGACGGAGACCGGTCACAACACCTGTCGGGTCTTGGCGCGTTCGGCACGCACCGCGCCCTCCACGACGGCGGCCCGTACGGCCCGGGACATCCGGATCAGGGAGGGCTGGCCGGTGTCCAGGGTCTGTTCGCCGGCCACGGGACCGGCGTACCCGCCGGTGAATCCGGCGATGGCGTCGAGGGCGACACCGTCGAGGACGGCCGGATCCAGTCTCCCGGCGCGGTCGTGGGTCCCGGTCAGCGCGGCGACGGCCACCATGGCCGCGTCCCCGATGGCCTCGGCCTCGTCGGCGCCGGAGCCGAGGGAGAGCGCCTGGCGGTAGGCACGCTCACGGACCGCCTCGTCGAAGTGGACGGACACGTCCCGGATGCCGTCCCGGATGGCCGTCGTGCGGTGGGTCAGGCGGAGTTCGACGTCGCCGAGCGAGCGCCAGGACAGCAGGGCGTTCCGCCTGTTCCGGCTGTTCCTCGATCCGACGAGCCGGAAGAGCGGCCCCAGCCGGAGGAAGGCGAGAAGGCTGTCGATACGCGGCCCGAGCAGCGGCAGGACATAGCCGGCCGAGGTCAGGGCGGCGCCGACGGTGACCAGCATGGGGGCCAGCCGCGTGCTCAGCGGATCCCAGTGGTACCCGCTCCAGCGGCCGACGACGGCGGTCATCTTGACGACGCCGTACGCGCTGGTGCACAGCCATCCGACGGCGAGCACGGCCAGGGCCCGCCGTGTCCACCCGCTGATCTGGTGGGTCCAGCGCCAGCACAGGGTCGTGGTGGTGACGGCCGCCGCCATGTGGGCCACGAGATAGAGGACGATCATCTCGCGGATGAACGGCGTGTCGGCGTAGTAGGTGTCGAAGTCCGTACGTCGCTCGACGGGCGCGTCCCCGGCGGCGAAGAGCGCGCTCTGCACCACGATGATCACGGCGTACGCGATCAGCCAGCTGCGGGAGACGCGTCGCAGCTGGGCGGGGCTGTCGGCGCCGCGCCAGTGGACGATCAGGACGAGGGACGCGGCGGAGAAGGCGTTCACGGCCCCGTAGGTGACGCACGCGGCGGCGTTGGGCACGCCGATGGCGCGGTTGATGAAGCCGACGGTGGGCGGGGCGCCGAGGGCGAAGCAGAAGCCGGCGAGGAAGATCACGGCGCAGAGGGCGCGTTTGAGCGGATCACGCCAGTTGTGCCACAGACCGGGCAGTTGGGCCGCGAAGCCGGTCCACAGGATCGCGGCGGCGATGAAGTAGATCAGTCCGTTCACGTCAGGCCCACGGGCCTTCGCCGAGGGACTTTCTCGATCGGCCCGGCGACCTGAAGGAGGTCCGGGCGCCGGAGGTCGCCGAGGACACGGCACAGCGGATCCAAGGCGCCGTCGTCACCGTCGCAGGGTGCCGTCCGGGCGAGGCCGGTGACCAGCTGGGCACTCAGTCTCTTCATCTTCCGCTCGATCCGCCCCGTCAACACCCTTCACACAGTAGTCACGTAGTCAACCCCGGCAACGGGCGTACGAGCGACGACAGGTGAGAGGGCGTCAACGGCGACCGGTCCGGGGTCAGCCCTCGTCGGCGGTCAGCGTCAGCGAGATGCTGTTGATGCAGTACCGCTGGTCGGTGGGGGTCGCGTACCCCTCGCCCTCGAAGACGTGCCCGAGGTGCGAGCCGCACCGGGCGCACCGCACCTCGGTGCGCACCATTCCGTAGGACCGGTCGGAGAGCAGCTCCACCGCCGTGCTGTCCTTCGGGTCGTAGAAGGACGGCCAGCCGCAGTGCGACTCGAACTTCGTGTCGGAGGTGAAGAGTTCGGCACCGCAGGCGCGACAGGAGTAGACGCCCTTGGTCTTGCTGTCGGTGTACTCACCGGTGAAGGCGGGCTCCGTGCCGGCCTGCCGCAGCACGGCGTACTCGGCCGGCGTCAGCTCCGCGCGCCACTGCTCGTCCGGCTTCTCGACGTCGTACGACATGAGCGTCAGCCCCTCAGCTCGAAAGACGGTCCAGGATCTTCGGGCCCAGGTCCGTCACGTCACCCGCGCCCATGGTGAGAACGAGATCACCCGGCTTCGCCATTCCCGCGATCACGGCGGGCACCTGCGCCTTGTCGTGGAGGGCCGTGACGTCGGCGCCCGCGCTCCGGGCCGCTTCGATGATCAGCTCGCTCGTCACACCGGGGATCGGGTCCTCACGGGCCGGATAGATGTCGAGGACGACGGACGCGTCCGCCAGCGCCAGGGACTGCCCCATCTCGGTGCCCAGCTCCTGGGTGCGGGAGAACAGATGCGGCTGGAAGACCACCAGGATCCGCGCGTCCCCGGCGGCGGCCCGCATCGCCTCCAGGTCGGCGGTCATCTCGGTCGGGTGGTGCGCGTAGGAGTCGATCACCTGGACGCCCCCCGCCTCGCCCTTCAGCTGCAGCCGCCGCTTCACCCCGGTGTACGCCGCCAGCGCCGGAGCCAGCTCCGCCGCCGGAACCCCGAGCGCGACGCCCGCCGCCAGCGCGGCCACCGCGTTGTGCGCGTAGTGCCGCCCGGGCACGGACACCGTGAAGACGAGCTCCTGCCCGTCCAGCACCACCGTGACCTCGCTCTTCAGCCCCTGCGCCACGACCGACAGCACCCGTACATCGGCGTCCTCGCGCTCGCCGTACGTCACCACACGCACCCCGGACAGCCGGGAGGTCAGCTCACGCGCACCCGCTTGATCGGCCGAGATCACCAGCGTGCCGCCGGGCACGATCCTGCCCGCGAACGTCTCGAAGGACTCGTAAATCTCGTCCATGGACGCGTAGTTGGCGTGGTGGTCCAGCTCCACATTGAGCACGATCGCCACTTCGGGCGCGTACTTGTGGAAGCTCCGGTCACTCTCGTCCGCCTCGGCGACGAAGATCTCCCCGTCCCCGTGCAGCGCGTTCGACCCGGGCACGTCGAGGTCCCCGCCGATCGCGTACGACGGCTTCAGTCCCAGCTCGCCCAACGCCACCGCCAGCATGGACGTGGTCGTCGTCTTCCCGTGCGTCCCGGCCACCGCGACCGGCCGCAGCCCGTCCATCAGCCGCGCGAGCGCGTCCGACCGGTGCACCACGGGAATCCCCAGTTCAGCGGCGCGAGCCAGCTCGGGGTTGTCGGCCCGAATGGCCGACGACACGACCACACACGTGGCGTCGTCCGCGAGGTGCTCCCCCGCATGCCCGATGTGGACGGTCGCCCCCAGCGCCCGCAACGCCTCGGCCGTCTCCGACTCCTTGGCGTCACTCCCCGCCACCTTGGCCCCACGCTGGGCGAGAATCTTCGCGATCCCCGACATTCCGGCCCCACCGATCCCGATGAAGTGCGGCCGATCCATGGCGGTAGGCAGTCCGGGTGCCATGCGTGTTCTCCAAGCGACGGTACGAAGACGATCCACGCCTCACAGCAGGCGCGCCCCCACCCTATTGCCTGTGCAGCCACATGCATGGGGCCCCTTGTGGCTACGGGCCAAGGGCAGCGCCCGGGACGGCGGCGCAGCCGCCGAAGGGGGCGCGGGGAACCGCGCGACCAGCCACGACGAACCCGCAGCCGAGGAAAGCCCGGCAACCCCTACGGCGCCCCCGGCCTACACCCGACTGTGCGAGAACAGCTTCAACACCGGCACCCCCACCCTGTGCCGAGCCCGCGACGCCCAGTCCCGATGGAAGAACTCCTCCACATAGTGGGGATCGGTCAGCACCAGAACCTCATCCGCCTCGACCTCCTCCACCAAGGACTTCAGCGCATCCAGCGGATGATCCTCGATCAACCGCCCCTCCGCCGAACTCCCCGCTCCCCGCAACGCCTGCAACGACACCTCGAGCGCCCGCTCCCCCTCGTCCAGCGCCTGCTCCCCCTCCGGTGTCTCCCCCTCCCGCGCCGCCTCGTCCAGCTCACCGAGGGCGAGGTCGTCGATGGCCCGCAGCAACCGGTCGGCCTGATTGCCCCGCGGCTGGAGCAGCACATGGAAGGAGGCCGGCTCGTCGCCGTGCAGGGTCGTGACGAACTCGACGTCCGCGGACGTCAGGGCCTTCTCGATCATCAATACGCTCGTGAACGACACCACAGGCGCCCTTCTCCTCGGAGGGCCCCACGGGCCCTCACTCCTCAGGGTTCTAGTGTGCCCGGCGAAAGCCAACCGGAACGGTAGATTCCGCCCGCTTTCCCCTACGCCGGTTTCACGTACGCCGCTTTCACGTACGCCGCTTTCACGTACGCCGCTTTCACGTACGCCGGTAACGACCGAACAGGAACCCGGCCTCCTCCAGCAGCGACGCCAGCGCGAAGCGTTTGGGCACGGGCACCGAGGGGCCCCCGGCGATCCGCTGCGCGTCCCCCGCCGTGAGCATCGGCGACACGGTCAGGCACAGCTCGTCGAGGACATCGGCGGCGATCAGCTGGCCGAGGAGCCGGGGGCCGCCCTCGCTGAGCAGCCGGGTCAGCCCCAGGTCGGCGAGGGCCCGTACGGCCCGGGCGGGCTCGACACCCATGCCGTCCCCGGCGACCACCACCCGGACGCCGGCCTTCTCGGCGGTGGCGACCCGGTCGGGGGCAGCGGCGGCCCCGGTCAGCAGGATGGTGGGGACGGACGGCGAGGTGAACAGCGGCAGCGAGAAGTCCAGATCCAGACTGGCGCTCACCACCGCGACGGCGGGTGCGGATGTCTGTCCGGCCGCCCGGCGGGCCTCCGCGAACGCCTCACGGGCGCGTGCCGGACGGTAACCCTCCTGGCGCACCGTTTCCGCGCCGACGATCACCACGTCCGCGAGCCCCCGCAGCGTGCCGAAGATCCGCATGTCGGCGTCACTGGAGATCGGCTGCGAACGCCCGCCGTGCTGGGCCGCGCCGTCGAGCGTGGAGACCATGTTGGCCCGCAGCCAGGGCTCACGACCGCCCGGAGCGGGCTCGGGATAGGCGTACGCCGCCGCCAGCTCGTCGAGACTCCACTCCCGGTCGACGAGGTCCGACCCCTCGGCCGCGGCCGATGTCCGGGCCCCGCCCGCGTCCGGGGTCCGGGCCGCTGTCTCTTCGGTCACAGGGAACAGGCGTCGCATGTCGTGCAGTGTGGCACGGCCCTTAGACTCGGTAACCGTGTCGTCGTCCTCAACCACCGTGTCCGGAATCGGTCCGATACCCGAAGCGGCTCCCCTGTCCCTGTGCACCCGCGAGCCGCATGTCCCCGCGGACCGGCTCGTCGCCGAGATGGTGCCGCCGCCGCGTTTCGACTCGGTCCGCTTCGCCACGTACATCCCGGACCCGAACCAGCCCAGCCAGACGGAGGCCGTCCGCGTCCTGAGCGGCTTCGCGGCGGGTCTCGACGGGGCGCACACCACGGGCGCCGGCAAGCGCGGCCTCTTCGGCTTCGGACGGGCGAAGGCCCCCAAGGTCCCCGCCGGCCCTCGCGGCGTCTACCTGGACGGCGGCTACGGCGTCGGCAAGACCCACCTCCTCGCCTCCCTCTGGCACGCCACCCCGGCCGAACCGTCCCTCAAGGCCTTCGGCACCTTCGTGGAGCTGACGAACCTGGTCGGCGCGCTCGGCTTCCAGAAGACGGTCCAGACCCTCTCCGGGCACCGCCTGCTGTGCATCGACGAGTTCGAGCTGGACGACCCGGGCGACACCGTCCTGGTGTCGACCCTGCTCGGCAAGCTCGTCGACGCCGGCGTGGCGCTGGCCGCCACCTCGAACACACTGCCGGGCAAGCTCGGTGAGGGCCGCTTCGCGTCGGCCGACTTCCTGCGCGAGATCCAGGGCCTGTCCGCCCACTTCCGCGCCCTGCGCATCGACGGCGAGGACTACCGCCACCGCGGTCTGCCCGAGGCCCCGGCGCCGTTCTCCGACGAGGAGGTCACCAAGGCGGCGTACGCCACCGGGGGCGCCTCGCTCGACGACTTCCCGCACCTGCTGGACCACCTCGCGCGGGTCCACCCCAGCCGGTACGGCGCCCTCACGGACGGCCTGAAGGCGGTCTGCCTGACGGATGTGCAGCCGATCCCGGACCAGTCCACGGCCCTGCGGCTCGTGGTGCTCGCCGACCGGCTGTACGACCGCGAGGTGCCCGTGCTCGCCTCGGGGCTGCCCTTCGACCAGCTGTTCAGCGAGGAGATGCTGAAGGGCGGCTACCGAAAGAAGTACTTCCGCGCCATCTCCCGCCTCACCGCCCTCGCACGCGACGCCAAGCGACTCGTGGAGCACTGAGCCCACCGGCACCGTCCGTAGACCGCCTCACGAGAACTCCCCCAGGTCAAGGGTCGATTCCGGCCAACGTGACCTCGCTTTTCAGGCTCTCTTCAGCTCGCAACGTTAAGTTAACCCTGCAAACAACTTTGCAGGGTTAACGTGTTTCTTGACCAGCGGTTGACCATCGGTTGACCAAGTCGAGCAACTGTCGACGTGCGGGAGACACCGAGAACTGCCAGTGGGGAGGCTCATATTGCGAGGTACGACGACCCGGACCGTCTTTTCGGCCCTAGCCGCCGTCCTGCTCACCCTCACGTTCTTCACTCCCACGGCAACCTTCGCAGCAGCGCACACGCTTGGTCACGTCAAGGCCAAAGCCAAGCCCGGAAACACACTCGACACGAAGCCGGTGCATGACACAGCCGTCACCCACCGCGAGTGCACACCCTCACAGGACCCGACCGGCCCTGCCCGCACACGCGACCGGCACCGTGCAGTCACCCACACCGTTCCCGGGGCGCCCGTGCGTCCGTCGCTGGGGGAGAACCCGGCGGCCGCGAGCGAACCGGAACGGCCCTCGACCCGGTACCACCGGGCGTCGAGATCCTCCGCGGCCCACACCCCGGCCGCCCTTCAGGTCTTCCGCTGCTGATCCGCGGAGCCCGCCCCCCCCACACACTCTTGTCGTGCAAGCCCGACGCGCCACCGAGGCGCGCCAGGAGGAGTCACCACATCATGCAGCCCCTCATCGACAACGCCCGCACGTTCGGACAGCGCCCTGAGGAGTTCGCCAGGCTGGCCGAAGGCCAGTCCCCCGAGGTCCTGTTCATCACCTGCTCCGACTCACGGGTCGTCCCGGCCCTGATCACGGGCGCCCGCCCCGGCGAGCTCTTCGAGCTGCGCACCGCCGGCAACATCGTCCCCCCGTACAGCCCCGACCGCCCCACCGGTGAGACGGCCACCATCGAGTACGCCGTGGAGGTCCTCGGCGTCACCGACATCGTGGTCTGCGGACACTCGCACTGCGGCGCCGTCGGCGCCCTGGTGCGCGGCGACGACCTGACCGCCGTACCCGCCGTACGCGACTGGCTGACCAACGCGACTCCACGTCCCCAAGGGGCAGTTGAGGACCCAACGGTCGCGGACGGAGTCCAGAACCACGTCCTCAGCCAGCTCCTGCGGCTGCGCTCCTACCCCTGCGTGGAGAAGCGCCTCGCGGACGGCCGGCTGCGGCTGCGCGGCTGGTACTACGAGGTCCACACCGGTGCCGTGCGCGAACACCGCGCGGACACCGACAAGTTCGAGACCCTGTGAGCGGCGGCCAGGTGTCTGCGATGACTTCCAAGACCTCCCCCATGTCCAAGTTCCCCTACCTGCGCCAGGACTTCGGCGCCTCGCTCGTCGTGTTCCTGGTCGCGCTCCCGCTGTGCGTGGGCGTGGCCGTCGCCTCCGGCGTGCCGGCTGAACTCGGCCTGGTCACCGGCATCGTGGGCGGCATCGTCGCCGGTCTGATGCCCGGCAGCAGCCTGCAGGTCTCCGGTCCGGCGGCCGGTCTGACCGTGCTGGTCTTCGAGGCGGTGCGCCAGTTCGGGCTGCCCGCCCTCGGGGTGATCGTGCTCGCCGCCGGCCTGCTTCAACTCGCCATGGGCGCACTGAAGCTGGGCCGCTGGTTCCGCGCCATCTCCGTATCCGTCGTCGAGGGCATGCTCGCCGGCATCGGCCTCGTGATCATCGCGGGCCAGCTCTACGCGGCGGCCGGCCTGAAGGCCCCCGCCTCCGGCATCGGCAAGATCACGGGCCTGCCCGGGGCCTTCGTCGACGCCATGGGCAGCACCGCTGCACTCGCCTCCCTCGCGCTCGGCGCGGGCACCATCGCGGTGATGGTGCTGTGGAAGCGGCTGCCGAAGAAGGTCCAGATGGTCCCCGGCGCCCTCGCCGCGGTCGTCCTGGCCACCGTCGCCGGCCTGGCCTTCAGCCTGCCGGTGGCGAACGTCGAGGTGAAGGGCCTGCTGGACGCCGTCCAGCCCCCCGGACTCGACGCCTTCGGTCAGCTCGCGGACGTGGCGATCCTCGGCACGATTCTCGCCTTCACGCTCATCGCCTCCGCCGAGAGCCTGTTCAGCGCGGCGGCCGTGGACCGGATGCACGACGGTCCGCGCACCGAGTACGACAAGGAACTGATGGCCCAGGGCGTCGGCAACACGGTGTCCGGCCTGCTGGGCGCGCTGCCGATGACCGCGGTGATCGTCCGTAGTTCCGCCAACCTCCAGGCCGGCGCCAGGACGAAGGCGTCCCGGGTCCTGCACGGCGTCTGGCTGCTGCTCTTCGCGGCGCTGCTGCCGGGTGCCCTGGCCCTGATCCCGCTTCCCGCCCTGGCGGGCATCCTCGTCCACGCGGGCTGGAAGCTGATCCCGTTCCGGGAGATCGTCTCCCTGTGGCGGGCGCACCGGGGCGAGGCGCTGATCCTGGTGGCCACGGCCGTGGCGATCGTCGCGGTGAACATGTTCGAGGGCGTTCTGATCGGTCTGGCCCTCTCCGTGGCCAAGACCGCCTGGGAGGCCTCGCACATCAAGCTGGAGGTCATAGACAAGGGCGCCGGCCCGGTCCAGGCCTACCTCTCGGGCAACGCGACCTTCCTCCGCCTCCCGAAGATCCTGGACAACCTGGAGTCCCTCCCCCAGGACCGCCCCGTGGAACTCCACCTCACCGGCCTCCACCACCTCGACCACGCCTGCCGCACCGCCCTCGAGAACTGGGCGGCCCGCCACAGCGCGACGGGCACGGAACCGGTGAGGATGACGGTCCCGGAACCGGAACCGGAGAAGGCGACGTCGGGAACGTCCTGACCCTGCTGTAGGACCCTGGTGCCCCGGTCTCCGGACCGGGGCACCAGGCCTCCCAGCTGCCCTAGTCGCCTTAGCTGCCCTAGCTGCCCTAGCTGCCTAGCTGCCTAGCTGCCTAGCTGCGGGCAATCGTGCCGCTGGGGCGATGGGGGTACCTCCCGCTCGAGCGAAGCCGAGAGTGGGGGAGGGTGGGCGCAGCGGCACCCTGTCAGCGCCGGGAAGCGCCCCCGCCCGGCCACAGCCGCAGCCGCCGGGCACCCGCTCAACCCAGCTCCACCCTCCCCCGGCGGCATTCGACCAGCCCCCCACCTCCGTCATATCGTGGTATCCCCAGCGATACAGCGATACAGGACGGCTCAAAGGGGGTCGTCATGGTCCAAGAGCTAATCGTGGCCGCCACAGCGGTCGGCTCCGCCGCCCTCGTCTACGTCACGGCCGCAGCCCGAGTCGTCAAGCAGTACGAACGCGGCGTGGTCTTCCGCCTCGGCCGCCTGCGAGGCACCCCCCGAAACCCCGGCTTCACCATGGTCATCCCCGGCATCGACCACATCCGCAAGGTGAACATGCAGATCGTGACGATGCCCGTACCGGCCCAGGAGGGCATCACCCGCGACAACGTCACCGTGCGCGTCGACGCCGTCGTCTACTTCAAGGTCGTCGACGCCGCGAGCGCCCTGATCACGGTGGAGGACTACAAGTTCGCCGTCTCCCAGATGGCCCAGACCTCCCTCCGCTCGATCATCGGCAAGAGCGACCTCGACGACCTCCTCTCCAACCGGGAGAAGCTCAACCAGGGCCTGGAGCTGATGATCGACAGCCCCGCCGTCGGCTGGGGCGTCCAGGTCGACCGCGTGGAGATCAAGGACGTGTCCCTGCCGGAGACCATGAAGCGCTCCATGGCCCGCCAGGCCGAGGCCGACCGCGAACGCCGCGCCCGCATCATCAACGCGGACGCCGAGCTGCAGGCCTCCAAGAAACTGGCCGAGGCGGCGCAGCAGATGGCCGACACCCCCTCCGCCCTCCAACTCCGCCTGCTGCAAACGGTGGTGGCGGTGGCCGCCGAGAAGAACTCCACCCTCGTACTCCCCTTCCCGGTGGAACTCCTCAGGTTCCTGGAACGAGCACAGGCGGGCCCACCACCGGACACCGCTCCCCCGCAGCCCCACCAGCCTTCCCAGCCACCCCCTTCCCCGCTCCCTCCGACCGAGTGACACCCGGACGACTCCTCCGCCTCCCTCTACGCGCGTGGTTCACGCGGCCGTGACCGCGTGATACACACAGGCGGGTCACATCCTGTCCGCCAACAGGAAGGTCCGTCCCATGTCAGTGACCCGCCGTCAGGCCCTTGCCCGCACCGGTGCCCTGGGAGCAGGCATCGCGTTCACCGGAGCCCTGTCCGAACTCTTCGCGGGCACAGCGGCCGCGCAGAACGCCCTCGGCCACTCCGGCGGCTACGGCCCCCTGATCCCCGATCCGAACGGCCTGCTCGACCTGCCGAAAGGTTTCCGCTATCAGGTCCTGTCCCGCGAGGGCGACCCCCTCCGCTCCGGCGAGGGCCAGGTTCCCAGCAACCACGACGGCATGTCCGCCTTCCCCGGCAGACACGGCAGTGCTCGCGTCGTACACCTGGTCCGCAACCACGAGAACCGCCACAACGGCCGCATCCCGGTCCCCACGGTCAAGGGCCTGACCTACGACCCGATGGGCAAGGGCGGTTGTACGGCCCTGACCCTCGACTCCCGAAACAAGGTCCTCTCCGAACGCGTCGCCATCGCCGGCACCGCCGTCAACTGCGCGGGTGGGCCCACCCCTTGGGGCACCTGGCTGACCTGCGAGGAGACCGAGGACAAGGCCGGCACCAACGGCTACACCAAGGACCACGGCTTCATCTTCGAGGTGGACCCGACAAACCCGCAGCGCTCCGGAGCCGTGCCCCTCACCGCGATGGGCCGCTTCCAGCACGAGGCGATCGCCGTGGACCCGCGCCGAGGCGTCGTCTACGAGACGGAGGACGCCTTCGAGAAGCCCTTCGGCCTCTTCTACCGCTTCCTCCCCGACAAGCCGAAGGGCGGCCTGGGTTCACTCCGCGCGGGCGGCCACCTCCAGGCGATGCGCGTCCCGGGCGTAACCGACCTCTCCTCCATCCAGGAGACCGGCGCCTGCTTCGAACGGATCGAGTGGGTCGACGTCCCCGACCCCCTCGCCGCCCAAACCCCCATCCGTCACCAGGACTTCGGCGCCCAGGGCATCACCCACGCCCAGAAACTGGAGGGCTGCTACTGGGGCGGCCGCTGCGTCTACTTCGTCTCCTCCTTCGCCCACAGCGCGGAGGGCTCGGCCGCCGACCACTACGGCCAGATCTGGCGCTACGACCCCGATCACCACACCCTCACCCTCGTCATCGTCTTCGGCCCCGACACGGACATCCAGCTCCCCGGCGAGTCCCCCGACAACATCTGCCTCGCCCCCACCGGCGGTCTCATGGTCTGCGAGGACGGCAACGGCACCCAGCACGTCTACGGCGTCACCCGCCAGGGCCACGTCTACGCCATGGCCCGCAACGCCCAAAACATCGGCACCCCCACCGAGCCCGAATGGGGCGAATTCGCGGGGGTCACCTTCTCCCCCGACGGCGACACGATGTACGTCAACTGCTACGCACCGGGCACGACGTTCGCGGTGACGGGGCCGTGGCGTCGTACGTGACCTGAACCGAAAGGGTGGACGCCCACAAGGCGTCCACCCCGCCGTCCGTGCTTCCCGCGTAGATTTTTCTGTTCTTCTCCGGAGAGTCCTCCGACTCTCTTCTGAACCGTTGCGGCTTCACTGCCCGCCATGAACCACATGGGCACACCCCCCACTTCGGTGTCCAGCGGTGACAGGACGACGCGTGTCCTCGTCGCCCACGAGAAGCTCTCGCAGGCGCTGCTGCTGTACCGGCACTTACGCTCGGCGGGTATCCGTGTCGCGCTGCCCCGCCTCGGTGCGAGCGTTCCGACGTTGCGGCAGATACAGGAGCAGGCGCCCGACGCCGTGCTGCTGGCGGTCACCCGCACACGGGCGCGCTGGGACGCGGTCGCCCTGGCGCGCGCTCTGCGGCGGGAGCCGGCCCGGCCAGGCATCCTCTTCCTCACCGGGGACGACAGCGGCTCGTACCGGGCGGCGGATCTCAGCCTGGCGGACGACTACGTGCCCGAGGGGTGTCCCCCGGCCGAACTGGCCCTGCGGGTGGAGGTCTTACTCAGAAGGCGCTCCGCGCCGGGCTTCCCGGCACCTGTGCCATCAGGGCTCCGAGTGGTCCCGGAGAGTCGGCGGGTTCTTCTGCACGGGCGTGAAGTCGGGCTCACGGCAACGGAGTTCGACATCCTGCACCTCCTGGTGGAACAGGCGGGGAAGGTCGTGCCCAAGGGCGAGATCCTCGACCGCGTCTGGCACCACGACTTCAACGGCGAGTCCAACATCGTCGAGGCGTACATCTGCACCCTGCGCCGGAAGCTCGCCGACTCCGACCGGACGCTCATCAGCACCGTGCGCGGTGTGGGCTATCTGCTGGCCGCTCCCGAAGCCGCTCCGGAATCCCTTAATCCATTTTTAAGGATCACCGTTCCCGCTGCTGCTGAAGTGGTCATCGCAAGCCCAACGGCCTGACCAAAGGAGCAAGCAAGGTGAAGCCCATGCGAGCACTGACGGCTCTGACCGGCACCGCCGTCGCCGCGGCCGCCCTGGTCGCGGGTACGGCCGCGCCGTCCGCGGCGGCGGTGCGCGACTGCCCGGACTTCGGTGTCATCTGCGCCTTCAAGCACGTCAACTACGGCGGCACCCCGGTGTGGACCGAGAGCCGGCCCGGCTACTACAGCTTCACGGGCACCGTGCGAGCCACCACCTCGGTCGTCAACCGCACCGCGTACAAGGTCAGGATCGTCGGCGAGAACGAGTTCCTGGGGCTGTGCGTCGCACGCGGTCACGCCGTCCGCGATCTGCCGGACGGCTTCGACGACAAGCTCAGCGCCATCGAGATCAACCCGCCCGCCGACTCCACCTGCGACTACAACTACTGAGGCTGATGAACATGCGCGTACGCACGGCACTCGCCGGATTCACCGCCGCGGCCGGACTGGTCGGCCTCGCCTCGGCACCGGCCTCCGCCGCCCCCTACGACGACTGCCGGGGCCTCCAGCTGGCCTGCGTCTTCGAGCACCCGAACCACGGCGGCCTGGCCGTGTGGACCGGTGCCGAGGACGGCACCTACCGGATCAACTACCGCACCCGCACGACGGGGTCGAACGTGGTCAACGCGTCCGGCAGCTTCGTGCACGTCAAGGCGTACGGCGGCGGCCGGTCCTGCCACGTCTACCCCGGCCGCGAGGCCAACCTGCCCGGTGGCATCAACGACAACATCGGCCAGATCGTCATCACCAACTGGAACGGCGGCCTTCCGGCCTGCTGACGACGACACGCACATCGGCGCATATCAGCACACATCATCAACTTCAGCACACTTCGGCACACAACTCAGGAGACAGGAAATGAAGGTCACCACCCCCCGCGTCCTTCGCTCGCTCCTCGCCGGCGGCGTCCTCACCGGCGTCGCGCTGACCGGCCTCACGGTTCCCGCACAGGCGGCCGAGAGCGCGGCGGCCGACTGCAGCAGCTTCACCCGCGCGAAGGTGATCACCAAGCGCGAGATCCTCAACCCGGTCGTCAACGGCGAGCTGCGCAACCGTACGACGACGGAGCAGACACTCGTCATCGAGCGCTCGGTCAGCGACACGCGGACAACGAGCAAGGAGTACCGCGGCGACTGGAACCTCTTCAAGGCCGTGTTCACGGCGGGCGTCTCGCGCACGGTGACCGAGGAGCACACCACGAGCGGCATGCAGCAGGGCCGCATCACCGTCGCTCCCGGCCGCAGGGTCTCGGCCACCGGCTACATCCGCACCTGGCGCGTCGAGACCGAGGTCACCCGCCGCGACAGCAACTGCAACTACAGCACCCGCCGCGTCACCGGTGACGTGGCCACCACGGACTCCATGGTCTGGGACGCCCGCGACATCGGCGCCGCGTGACCCCACCCGCCCAGGACGAGACCACCGAACCCGCGCAACGGAGAACCGCCCCCATGAAGAAAAAGCTCGCGTACGCCCTCACCGCTCCGGTTGCCATGCTCATGGCAATAGGCTTCGGCGCCCCCGCCGCACAGGCCAAGGCCTCGGACTGCAAGGAGGCCCAGCTCTGCTTCTTCGCCGACCCGAACTTCGAGGGGAAGCGGCTGTACTGGTGGGACAACCAGCTCAAGCTGTCGACGAAGCTCAACATCACTTCGCACGAACCCTCGTGGACGGCCTCGTCGGTGATCAACAGAACGCCGTACTACGCCCACATCTGGAACGCCAAGGGCGAGCACCGCTGCCTGCCGCCCGGGTACAACTTCACGCACGTCGGTGACGCCTACAACGACAAGATCACCCACATCGGCCTCTACGTCGACTGGTGCTGACCCCGGCAGTCTGAGCACGCGTGTACGGCCCGGCGCCGTACACGCGTGCTCGATGGACAGTGCGTGTAACCGTTCGCGACTCTGGGTGAGTTGATCATGGCGAGATCCCGGCTCACCCACCGCTTCATCGCCCAGGCGGGTGACTTCGGGCCGGACTCCCTGTAAACAGGCAGCTAAACCGACAATCCGCACACCCCACCGCTTTACGTTCGTGCGGTGATCACCCCCGCACGAAGAGTCGCCGTGCTCTCCACGCTCTGCGCACTCGGCGCCGCCCTCGCCGCCTGTGGCACACCGCACGCCTCGACCCGCGTCGTCACCGCCACCGCCGACCCCTCGGCGGTGTCCTCGTCCCGTCCGCCCACGCTCGCGCCGGGCCCGACCGGGCTGACTCCGGTCTTCGAGCACGGCCTCCGTACCCGCACCGACAAGACCGTCGCGCTCACTTTCGACGCGGACATGACCGCCGATCAAGGGGACCGGGCGGCCGCGGGCGAACGGTTCGACAATCCGCAGTTGATCGCCGCGCTGCGGCATCTGAAGGTTCCGGCCACGGTGTTCATGACGGGGAGATGGGTCGAGGAGTACCCGATCCAGGCGCGGTCCATCGGGCGGGACCCCCTCTTCGAGGTCGCGAACCACTCGTACAGCCATTACGCCTTCACCGAGGAGTGCCACGGCCTGCGGACGATGGCGCCGGGGAACATGCGGGCGGACCTGGAGCGGGCGTACCGGGTGTTCCGTGAGGCGGGCGTCACGGACCCGATGCCGTACTTCCGGTTCCCCGGCGGCTGCTACGACAGGCACGCGCTGCGGAGGCTGAGCGCGTCCGGGGTGACGGCGGTGCAGTGGGACGTGGTGAGCGGGGACGCGTTCGCGACGGACGCGGACGAGGTGGCGCGGGACGTGCTGGAGGGGGTGCGGCCGGGGTCCGTGGTGGTCATGCACTGCACGCGGAGTGCCGCGCCGGTCACGGAGAGGGCCGTACGGAAGATCGTGCCGGAGCTTCGGGAGCGCGGTTTCCGGTTCGTGAAGGTGTCGGAGCTGGTCGGGGCGACAGCGGCGACGGCACCCTGAAGCCAGTCCCCGCACGGTCGCTCTACGCTGGACATATGAGCGACTACTGCGGCACCGAACCGACCACGGAACCGGACCCGACCGCAGCGCGGGCCACGGCCTCCGGTCCGCCCTTCGCCGACTGCGTGCTGTGCCAGAAGCCCACCGAGTACCCGGAGTCGTACAAGGGCATGACGCTGTGCCCGGTATGCGAGTGGCGGGAGGCCGAGCGGACGGCCTGTTCGGGCTGAGACGCGGCCCTCTCAGGCGGCGCGGCGGGTCGTCAGGGCGCAGGCCACGGCGGTGACGGCTGCCGTGAGCAGCCCGGCGGCGGCGAGGGGCAGCACCGGGACCGGGACGGTCGCGCGCTGGGAGCCGTCCACCAGGGAGCTGATCGCCGCGTTGGCCGGGGAACCCGAGATCACCAGGGCCAGCAGTGCGCCGAGGAGGAGCGCGGGGACGGCCCGGCCCGGTGAACGCAGCAGCGGCCAGTTCGTGAGCGCGCCCACGGCCGTGCCTAGCAGGGCGCAGACGAGGGCCGCGACGAGTCCGGCGAGGCCTGCGGGGACCGCCGCGATCCGGGTCTGGTGATCCGTGCTCGTCCAGTCGCTGATGACCGTGACGAGGAGGGTGGCCGCCGTGCCGAGAAACGCGGACGCCGCCAGCGCGGTCAACAGGCAGGCCAGATGCGCACGGCCCGGTCCGGCCGCCGCGCCCGTACAGCTGCGGGCCGCCGGCGGCTCGTTGGTGGCGCAGATCCGCACCAGCCAGGCGGCGACCGGCAGCAGCGCGGCGGACGACCAGCCGAGAGAGTCGAGCACCGGCTGCCCGCTCTGCACCCCGATGCCGAGGAACGCCGCGTACAGGATGACGGGCGGCAGCCAGCGCTGGGAGCGAAGCAGGAGCGCGGCCTGGTAACGGAGGAGTGCGGTCATCAGGAGCTTTCCACTTCCGGTTCTGCCGGTTCCGCCGGTTCCGCCGGCTCCGGTGAGTCAGTCTGTTCGGGCCCCGGGCCCACGCTCACCACATGCCAGGGCGGACGAGTGCCGAGCAACTCCCTGAGCAGCGCGTCCGATCGGGCCTCCGGGACGGTGAACCGGTGGGCGCCGTTGCCCGTCTCCTCCACAGCCGTAGCCAACCTTCGTACCTCCTCCGGAACTTGGGCACCCACTGGTCCCCTCGCCTCGACGACGGAGACGGAGACGGAGACGGAGACGGCTGCCGAGGAGTCGCCCGGCTCCAACCCCGAAGTCCCTTCCCCCGAACGGACGTTGAGCCCGCCCCCGACCACCGCGTACGTCGCGTCCGGCACCCCCGCCAGACGGCGCGGGTCGTGATCGACGAAGACGGCGGCGGCCCCGGCAACGGTCCGCTCGACGACCACGCGCTCCAACTCCTCGCGGGCGTCGGTGTCCAGGCCCGTCCACGCCTCGTCGAGGACGAGCAACTCGGGTTCGGCGAGCAGGGCCTGGGCCACGGCGACCTTCTGGCTGCTGCCCTTGGACAGCTCCGCCATCGGCGTACGGGCGTACTCGGCGGCCCCGAAGCGCTCCAGCCACTCGTCGGCGGCGCGGGCGGCTGCCGGGCGGTCCAGGCCGTGCACCGCGCCGAGGTGGGTGAGGTACTCGACGGCGGTGAACGGCAGCGCGGCGGGGAAGCGCTCGGGGACGTACGCCGTGCGCGGGCGCCCCGTCACCCGGCCCTCCGTGGGCGCGTCGATCCCAGCCAGGACGCGGAGCAGCGTCGACTTTCCGGTGCCGTTCGCACCCTCCACCCGGATCAGCGCGCCGGGGGCGACCTCCAGGTCGACGCCGCGCAGCACCCAGGAGCCACGGAAGCCGTAACGGCGGCCGACGCCCTCCAGGCTCAGCAGTAACTCACGTTCCATGCCCCCATCCTCGTACAACCGCCGTACGGCTGTGCGGGCGCCCACGCGAGGACGGTTCTTCCCGGCTGGCAGACTGGGCGGGTGAGCACCGGCGACCCGAACTCCCAGGACAGCCCGTTCCGGCACGAGCGGACCTCCCGCGACGAGGCACCGCAGTTCGTGCTGCCCCTGGTCGCGCGCATCGAGAAGGCCTCGCCCCCGGCACGTACCGACGCGTTGGAGACGGCGGCGCGGGCGGTGCTGGTGATGCTGAGCGACGCGCGGTCCTCGGGCGACGGAGAGTGGGCCGAGGCGATGCGGGACTGGCAGGACGCCCGGATCCGCAAGGTGGTGCGGCGGGCGCGCGGCGCGGAGTGGCGGCGGGCCGAGACGCTGCCCGGAATCACGGTGACGGGCAAGTCGGCCGAGGTGCGCGTCTTCCCGCCGGTCCCGCTCGACGGCTGGCCCAAGGACCTGGCCCGCCTCCAGGTCTCCGGCACGGACCTCGACGACCCGGAGCCGCCGGCCGGTCCCGACCCCGCCGCCCCGGTCCTGTGGCTGAACCCCGAGGTCGACATGTCGGCCGGCAAGGCCATGGCCCAGGCCGGCCACGGTGCCCAACTCGCCTGGTGGGACCTCTCCGACGCGGCCCGCACCGCCTGGCGCGACGCGGGCTTCCCGCTCGCCGTCCGCACGGCCGCCCCCGCCCACTGGCAGAGCCTCACCACCGCCGGTCTCCCCCTCGTCCGCGACGCGGGCTTCACGGAGATCGCCCCCGGCTCCTGCACGGTGGTCGCGGACCATCGCGCCCTGCGTGACTGAGGGCGGTCCGCTCCCCGGGCGACCGGGGAGCGGACCGCCCGGTAACCGGGGCCGTCACGGGCCGCGTTGAATCGTGTCCGCCTGAGCTGGAGGCGCTCAGCTCGTTCAAAGCTCGTTGAACAACTCCGCCGCCCCGTACGTATCTCCCTGCACTGGCCAAGTAACTGCCCCAACGACCAGTTGGCATCACCCGGGAGGATCACTTTGCGGCGTCTCAACGGCTCACTCATCGCCAGCCTGGCACTCGTCGTCACCGTCGGCGCACTGGCGTTCCCCGTATGGTCGTACGCCGACCGCTCGGGCACCGCTCAGGCCAACATGTCCGCCGGCATGGTGAACACCCAGTGGGGACCGCTGACGGCCGCCGACCGGGACCTGATCGTCCGTGTACGGCTGGCGGGACTGTGGGAGCTGCCCGCCGCCGAGCAGGCGATGCAGCGGTCGAGCAGCCCGGCCGTGAAGGAGGCGGCGGACCACCTGATCGTGGGCCACAAGGACCTCGACGAGCGGGTGCGGACCGTGGCGTCCCAGTTGGGCGTCGAGCTGCCGAACGTGCCGAACGCCCAGCAGCAGGGCTGGCTCCAGCAGATGAGCAACGCCACGGACGACCAGTACGACCGGGTGTGGGCCAACCTGCTGCGCTCCGCGCACGGCAAGATCTTCCCGACCATCGGGGCGGTCCGGAACGGCACCCAGAACACCCTGGTGCGCCAGCTGGCCTCGGACACGAACCAGACGGTGCTCGACCACATCACGTTCCTGGAGAAGACCGGCCAGGTCGACTTCGACGCGATCGCCAACGGCACGATCTGACGCGGCCGCGGCTCTCACCCCCGAGCGGCGGCCCAGGCCCCGACACCACACAGCGGTCACGTGCCGCACCCCCAGGCAACGTTCAGTCCCCAACTATCAGTTGGTTTCCTCCGGGAGGCTCATTTGCGACGCTCCAAGGGCTCTGTCCTCGTCGCCCTGGCGATCGCCGGCACGCTCACCGCGGTCGCCTACCCCGTGTTCTACTCGTACCCCAATCGCAACGCCACGGCCGCCGCGGCGCTCACCGGCGACACGGTGACCACGCAGTGGGGGCCGCTCACCCCCCTCGACCGCGACCTGCTCATCCGC
This sequence comes from Streptomyces sp. DSM 40750, assembly GCF_024612035.1. Lineage (GTDB taxonomy): Bacteria > Actinomycetota > Actinomycetes > Streptomycetales > Streptomycetaceae > Streptomyces. Next base: position 8,562,846 of record NZ_CP102513.1, on the reverse strand, counting down.
GTGCGGCTGGCAGGTCTGTGGGAGCTGCCGGCCGGGCAGCAGGCGCTGGAGCGCAGCGGCAGCAAGTCCGTCAGAGAGGCCGCCGACCACCTGATCGTGGGCCACACCGACCTCGACAAGCGGTCACGGGTCATCGCCGCGAAGCTGGGCGTCGAGCTGCCGAACGTGCCGACCGCGGAGCAGCAGGGCTGGCTGGACCAGATGACCGCCTCCAAGACCGAGGCCGAGTACAACAAGACCTGGGCGAACCTGCTGCGGGCCGCCCACGGCAAGATCTTCCCGGTGATCGGCACCGTGCGGAACTCCACCCGCAACACGCTGATCCGCCAGTTGGCCTCCGACGCCAACCAGACCGTGCTGGACCACATCACGATCCTGGAGGGCACCGGCGAGGTCGACTTCGCGACCATCGCCAACAACTCGGTCAGCGGTACCGCCAGCCCCACCGGCCCGCCGCCGCCCAACCCCGGTCAGGTGCCGCCGGCCGCACCCCCCGCCGAGCCGTCCACCAACCCCCGCGTGAGCTCGGTTCCGTCACCGACCACACCCGGCCTGGTCCCCACCGGCCGTCCGGACCCGGAGGAGCTCAACGAGGACCAGGGCGTACCGCAGGTCCAGTAGAAAGCTCAAATGTTGCTCTGAAGGTCCCCTCCTCGGGGTTCGGCCCCGGCTGCCGGGGCCATGACACCGTCACGCCGGAACACAAGTCCGCCGTAAGGAGACGCGGCACGACGAGACACAGTCCTGGTGAAGCCGTGGCCGACGTGACCGAGGAGGGGACGATGGAGCAGATCGCACAGTTGGGGACGGGCATCGGCTGGCGGCCGGAGATCGCCGACGCCGTCGAGCGCATGGCGGGGCCGGCGGGCGGTGTCGACTGGGTCGAGGTTGTCGCCGAGAACGTCTGTCCCGGCCACATCCCCGAGTCGCTGCTCCGCCTGCGGGAGCGGGGCGTCACGGTCGTACCGCACGGCGTCTCCCTGGGTCTCGGCGGCGCCGACCGCCCCGACGAGCAGCGCCTGCGCTCCCTCGCCGAGCGCGCGGAGGCACTGGGCGCCCCCCTTGTCACAGAGCACATCGCCTTCGTACGGGCGGGGGGTGCCCTCACCGCGTCACCGCAACTGGAGGCCGGGCATCTGCTGCCGGTGCCGCGTACCCGGGACGCCCTGGACGTGCTGTGCGAGAACGTCCGCATCGCCCAGGACGCGCTGCCCGTGCCGCTCGCCCTGGAGAACATCGCGGCCCTCATCAACTGGCCGGGCGAGGAGATGACCGAGGGGCAGTTCCTGTACGACCTGGTCGACCGCACCGGGGTCCGGCTCCTCATCGACGTGGCGAACCTCCACACCAACCACGTCAACCGGGGCGAGGACCCCGCGAAGGCGCTCGACGAGCTGCCGGTCGAGGCCATCGCCTACGTCCACGTCGCGGGCGGCTTCGAGCGCGACGGCGTCTGGCACGACAGCCACGCCCACCCCGTCCCCCAGCAGGTCCTCGACGTCCTCGCCGACCTCGCCTCCCGCGTGACCCCGCCGGGCGTCCTCCTGGAGCGCGACGAGAACTTCCCGGAGCCGGGCGAACTGGAGCGGGAGCTGGGGGCGATCCGGGGAGTGCTGGAGAAGGCCGAGGTACGGATCCCCGACGAGCAGGCGCCCGCCGCGCATCCGGTCTCCGAGGAGCAGGCGCCCGCCGCCGATCCGCTCTCCGAGGAGCAGGCGCCCGTCGCGGAGGCCGAGCCCGCCGCCCGGCAGCGGCTCGGGCTCGCGCAGGCCGCGCTGCTGTCCGCCCTGGTCGCGGGGACACCGGTGCCCGAGGGGTTCGACCGGGTTCGGCTGGGTGTCCAGGGGCGGGCCCTCGCCGCCAAGCGGGCGGACGTCGTGGCGAAGGTGGCGCCGGAACTCCCGGAGATCCTCGGCTCGTCGTACCGGCCGGCCTTCGTGGCGTACGCGCAGGGCCACCCGATGACCGACGGCTACCGTCGGGACGCCCTCTCCTTCGCCGAACACGTGCTGCTGACGGGCCGCCCCGACGACGCGGACGTCCTCCGCGAGATGCGCCAATGGTGGCTGGAGCGCTCGGGCCCGGCCCCGCTCTCCCAGCGCCCGACGGCCCGGCTGGCCCGCGCGACCCGCAGGGTGCTGCTACGCCGTTGAGCCGGGGCGTTCACGCCCAGATGTGCTGCGATTAACAAACCCGTGCCCCGCACACGGGTTTGCCGTCGTTTTCGCCCCACTTCCCCACACCATGTCCACGGTTCCGCGTACCCCATCCAGCGCGCTTTGTCCCCTCCTCAACCGTTCCTCCTCCTACGGCACTTGGCGTAGACCGGGCAGTAACATGCCAGTCGAAGGCCCATCAGCACCCGTTGCGCACTAGCGTGCGGTGCCGCGAGCAGGAGGCACCATGCGAACCACCAACGGCAGAGGAGGACTGTTCAGTGGCACAGGACTCATCGTCGCCGGACTGACAGCGACACTCATCGCGCTGGTCTTCCCGATCTGGTCCTACGCGGACCGCTCAGGGACCGGCGCCGACGTGCTCAGCGCGTCCACCGTGACGACGGAGTACGGCCCGCTGTCCGGCCTGGACCGGGAGTTCATCACCAAGGTCAGGCTGGCGGGGCTGTGGGAGCTGCCCGCCGGACAGCAGGCCCAGACGAAGGGCACCACCGAGGCCGTACGGACCGCCGGGGACCATCTCATCGAGGGGCACACCTTCCTCGACGCCCGCGTCCGCAACGTCGCCGCGCGCCTCAGCCTGCCGCTGCCCAACCAGCCGACCGACCAGCAGAAGGCCTGGCTGGACACGCTGACGGCGGCGCAGGGCGAGGAGTACGACCGCGAGTTCGCCAACGTCCTGCGCCTGGCGCACGGCAAGGTGTTCTCCGTCGTCGCCCAGGTCCGCGCCACCACCCGCAACTCGCTGGTCCGCGATCTCGCCGACGACGCCAACACCACCGTCCTCGACCACATCAAGGTCCTGGAGGCCACCGGCCTCGTCGACTACGACGCGATCGCCCGCGACGCGGCCGCCGCGAGCACCCCGCCCATCACCAACTCCCCCGCCCCGCCGGGTCCGTTGATCGACCCCGGCTCCCCGGTCCCGGTGACCCCGTCCCCTTCGCCGCCCACCCCGTCCCCGGCGGAGTCGTCCCCGCGCTACACACTGCCGCCGGCCGCCAACGGGCCGGAGGGGGACGACACCTAGCCGACTGGAGGTCCGGCCCTCGCGGGGCCTGGCAATTGCGGGCCGTATCCGTGAACAAACGGACGAGACCGGGAAGCTTCCCTCCGGATTGCGGACATCGCGGGGCGTCGACCCGGGCCGGCGCATAGAAACGCGCCATGTTCTGGGTTCTCTTCCTACTGCCGGCCTGGGCCGTCGCCGGTGTGTCCTGTGCCCGACTGTGTCTGGCCTCGATGCGTGCGGCTACCGCCGACACGGACGTCCGCGCACATCACGCCCATCACTGCCACCGGCTCACGCTGTACGAGGCGGCGTTCCTGGCCGGCGGCCCCGCGCGCGTCGCCGACCTCACGCTCGTCTCCATGGCCCGCCAGCACCGGCTCCTCCTCGCCCACACCGGCTGGGCGACCGTCGTGGACCCGGACGGGCGCGACGAGATGGAACGCTCGGTCATCGGCGCGATAGGCCCCGGCGGGCAGTCCCGGATAGCGCCCGTACGGCGGACCGCCGCGGCCGCGGAGTCCGTACGACGCCTCTCCGACCGGCTCGTCGCGGCGGGGCTGGCCGTGCCGGACGCGACGCGGGCGAGTGTGGCCGACGCGGTCACGCAGGTGCGGGGCGCCGCGCTGGCCGTGTGCGGGTTGGGGACGCTGGCGTTGCTGCTGCCCTCCCAGGGGTTCGAGGAACGGCGTGTTCTGGTCACGTTGTGGTTCGCCCTGCCGCTGGTGCTGACCCTCGGCTGTCTTGTCATCGCGCAGGTCGAGGGGCAGCCGTACAGGCGGTGGGCCTCGCCTGCGGGGGTGCGGGTGTTGAAGGCCGCGGTCGGGCGGGACGGGGGCGACATCGCGGACCTCGTCTCCGTGGCCGTTCGGGGGGTGCGGGCGGTGGATTCCCCCGAGTTGCGGGCGGCGTTCGATCATCGGTAGCGCCGTAGGGGTTGTTGCCGTTGGTTCACCGCGGATTGTCCGTGACTGATCGCGCCCACGCGGCGGAGCCGCACATGCATGCAGCCCCGCCCCCCTGAAAAGCGACACTGGCGGACGGTGCTTTACATTCGCCCTCTTTCACGCCAAACATCCCTTTGTCGCTGTCGTGCTTCGGAGGGACTCTCGATGCGTGCTGCCGTTCTCTACGGGACCGTCGGGGCGGTGGTGCTGGGTTCCCTCGGCGCGGCGCCGGCCAGGAGTGACGCGAGGGGGGTGGCGGCAAAGGTCGCTGTCGTGGCGCAGCGGGCCGCCGAGGAGGGGATCCGGTTCGGGAAGTGTCCGGTGGCGGAGGGGCTGCCGGACGGGATTCAGTGCGGGACGGTCAAGGTGCCGCTCGACTACGCGCGGCCCGAGGGCAGGCAGATCTCGCTGACCGTCAGCCGGGTCGAGGCCAGGGGGAAGGACGCCAAGGGGAAGAAGGCCGAGCGGCAAGGGGCGCTCGTGTTCAATCCGGGCGGGCCCGGGGCCTCCGGGATGTTCTTTCCGCTCATCGGCTACGTCCCGCAGTGGAAGCGGGTCGCGGCCGCGTACGACCTCGTGGGGTACGCCCCGCGCGGAGTCGGGCGTTCGGCACCGCTGTCCTGTCAGGACCCGAAGCGGCTGTACCGGGGGCCCTCACCGGCGCCGACGTACCCGTCGGAGTCGTACAAGAAGGAGCGGATCGCGCGGGCGAAGGCGTACGCGCGTGGGTGTGCGCAGCGGGCCGGAAGCGCGCTGCGGCACTACCACTCCCTCAACAACGCCCGCGACCTGGACGTGCTGCGCGCCGCGCTCGGCGAGCACCGGCTGACGTTCATGGGGGCGTCGTACGGGACGTACCTCGGGGCGCTGTACGCGACGCTGTTCCCCTCACATGTGCGCCGGATGGTCTTCGACTCGGCGGTGAACCCGGATCCCGATCAGATCTGGTACCAGAACAATCTCGATCAGTCGGCGGCGTTCGAAGGGCGCTGGGCGGACTTCCGGGCCTGGGTCGCCAAGCACCACAAGGTGTACGGGCTGGGCGACACCCCGGAGAGGGTGCTGCGGAGCTACGAGCGGGCGGCGGCGCGGCTGGCCTCCCGGCCCGCCGGGGGCAAGGTGGGACCGGGGCAGTTGCAGAGCGCGTTCCTGCAGGCCGCGTACTACGACGACTACTGGCCGCAGCGTGCGCTGGCTCTCTCCGCGTATCTGAAGGGCGACCCGAAGCCGCTCGTCCAGATCGCCGGTCCGTACCCGGAGGCGGCCGTCGAGCAGGAGAACGCGGGCGCCGTCTACACGGCCGTCGAGTGCAACGACGGGCCCTGGCCGACGGAGTGGCGGGTCTGGGACCGCGACAACACGCGGCTCGCGCGTACCGCGCCCTTCGAGACGTGGGACAACGTCTGGACGAATCTGCCGTGCGCCTACTGGGGCGGGCCGCGTCAGCGGCCGCTGGATGTGCGCACGGGGCCGGGCGAGCTACCGCCGACGCTGATTCTGGCGGCCGAGCGGGATGCGGCCGCGCCGTACGACGGGGCGATCGAGCTGCATCGGCGGTTCTGGGGGTCGGTGCTGGTGACTGAACGGGATTCCGGGAACCACGGGATCGGGGGCGGGCCCAACGCATGCGTGAACGCGCACTTGGAGGCATACCTGCTGGAGGGCCGTCTCCCGGTGCGGCGCGCGGCATGCGCACCGCACCCGGAGCCGAAGCCGAGCGCTCCGCGGGTCGGGACCGTGGAGAAACCGCGGGTCGGTCGTGGTTGATCACGCCCGCGCGGCGGAGCCGCACGGGTGACGGCCCCGCGCCCCTTGCAGGGGCGCTTATGCCAGCCCTGCCACCAGTTCCGCGACCGACTTCCTGCGGCCCGTGTAGAACGGGACCTCCTCGCGGACGTGCATGCGGGCCTCGGAGGCGCGGAGGTGGCGCATGAGGTCGACGATGCGGTACAGCTCGTCGGCCTCGAAGGCCAGCATCCACTCGTAGTCGCCCAGGGAGAACGAGGCGACCGTGTTGGCGCGGACGTCCGGGAAGCCGCGGGCCATCTTGCCGTGGTCCGCGAGCATGCGGCGGCGGTCCTCGTCGGGCAGCAGGTACCAGTCGTAGGAGCGCACGAAGGGGTAGACGCTGACGTAGTCACGGGGCGTCTCGTCGGCGAGGAACGCCGGGATGTGCGAGCGGTTGAACTCGGCGGGGCGGTGCAGCGCCATGTTCGACCACACCGGGGTGAGCGCGCGGCCCAGCCTGGTGCGGCGGAAGAGGTTGTACGCCTCCTGGAGCTGGTCGCTGGTCTCGGCGTGCCACCAGATCATGAGGTCGGCGTCGGCGCGCAGGCCCGACACGTCGTACGTACCGCGGATGGTCACGTCCTTCGCGGCGAGCTGGTCGAACAGCTCCTGGACCTCGTCGGCGTAACCGGCGCGGTCCTCCGGCAGCACGTCCTTCAGCTTGAAGACGGACCACAGCGTGTAGCGGATGACCTCGTTGAGGTCCTTGGCCAGCTTGCCCTTGTTCGGGATGCGGCCGGACTCGGTGGTGGGGGCGTCGTCGCTCATGGTTCTTATTCTCCCGCTCCGCCGTGCGGGCTTCGCACCGGGTTGGCGGTCAGGTCATGCACAGCGCGCAGGTCACCGTGGATCTGGTCGACGGCGGCCGCCGCGCTCGCGATGCAGGCCGGGATGCCGACGCCGTCGTACGCCGCGCCGCAGACCGCGAGGCCCGGCAGCTTGCCGATGTGCTCGCGGACGCGGGCCACGCGCGCGTGGTGGCCGACCGGGTACTGGGGCAGGCCGTCGTCCCAGCGGGTGACGCGGGCTTCGAGCGGCGCGGCGGACAGACCGGTGGCCTCGCGCAGGTCGTTTCTCGACACCTGCACGAGGTGGGTGTCGTCGTGGTCCAGGATCGCCGTCTCGCCGTAACGGCCGACGGAGGTGCGCAGGATCAGCAGGTCGGGGTTCTGCTCGGCGATCCAGCCCCACTTCTGGGAGGCGAAGGTGGACGCCTTGATGGTGCGGCCGTCGACCGGCGGCACCAGGAAGCCGCTGCCCTCCGGAAGGGTGATGTCGGCGCGGCGGTAGGCGAGGGTGACCAGGGCCATGGAGGCGTACTCGACGGCGGCCAGTTCCGTGGCGGCCTCGGGGGCCTCGGCACGCAGCAGTTCGGCGGCGACCGGGGCGGGGACGGCCACGACGACGGCGTCGGCGTGCAGGACGCGGTCGCCGGTGACGACGCGCCAGCCACCGGGGGCCTCATGCCGCAGCTCCGTGACGGGCGTCCGGGTCAGGATCGCGGCGCCGCGCGCCCGCACCGACTCGGCGACCGCGAGCGGCAGTCCGCCCACTCCGCCCTCGATGCCCATGAAGACCGGGCCCGTCTGCTGGGCGGCGGCCGCGCGCTCCTGGATCCCCCGGACGGCCTCGGTGAGGGAGGTGTGCGTCCGGGCGGCCTGGAAGAGCTGCGGGACGGCCGAGCGCATCGAGATGCGGTACGCGTCGCCGGCGTAGACACCGCCGAGCAGGGGCTCCACCAGGCGGTCGACGACCTCGCGGCCGAGGCGGGCCGCCACGTACTCCCCTACCGCCACGTCGTCGCCCACCTCGGTGCGCGGCAGGTCGGCGTCACGCTCGATCCGGGCCAGCCCTTCGTCGGAGAGGACACCGGAGAGGGCGGACGCGGTGCCGGGGACGCCCATCACATGGCCCTTGGGCATGGGCCGCAGGGCGCCCCGCGTCCAGAGGGAGGCCGTGGCGGTGGCGGGCGGCTGGAGCCGGTCGGCGAGGCCGACCTCTCTCGCGAGGGCGACCGCCTCGGGGCGGCGCGCCAGCATCGACTCGGCGCCGAAGTCGACCCGCGCGCCCGCGATCTCGCCGGGCAGCAGCTTCCCGCCGACCCGGTCCGAGGCCTCCAGGACGGTCACTCTCGCACCCCGGTCCAGCAGTCCGTGCGCGGCGGCGAGCCCCGCGATCCCGGCCCCGATGACGACGACGTGCCCGGCGTCCGTACGTGATCCGCTCATGGATCCACCCTCTCAGATGTCACTGACAGTCATGGCGTCGGTCCCGCCGTCGGGACTTCCGTCCCTGTGGCCTCGCCGAGTCCCGACCGTGACCGCTTCGGGACCGGATCCCGCCAACGTTCCGGCCCCCTCCCGCGTCGAAGGAGCGTCAGCAAGGCGGGCAAGCACGCCCGTCACGATCCTCGGGGGGTACGCCGCAATGGCCGAAACACACGTACGACGTTCCCGGCGGCCCGCAGGGGCCCTGGCCGCCCTGTTCCTCGCCGCCACCCTGGCGCTCACCGGCTGCGGCGCCGGTGACTCAAGCTCGGGTGGCGAGATGGCCTCCGACAGCAAGGCGGACATGTCCGGCCGACAGGAGGGCGCCCTGAACGGCGACAGCGGCACCGAACAGAGCGGCGGCAAGGCCGCCGACGCGCCGATCAAGATCGCCCCGAGCCACATCATCCGCACCGCCTCACTGACCGTACGGGTCAAGGACGTGCCGAAGGCCCTGGACGAGGCCCGCACCACCGTGGAGACCGCGGGCGGGTTCGTCGGCAGCGAGTCCACGACCCGGGACGGCAAGGACCGCGAACGCACCCGTGTCGTCCTGCGTGTGCCCACCGAGAAGTACGACGAGGTCCTCGCCGAACTGGAGGGCACCGGCACACTGATCGAGCGCAAGACCAAGGCCGAGGACGTCACCGACCAGGTCGTCGACGTGGAGAGCCGCATCAAGACGCAGCAGGCGAGTGTCGTCCGGATCCGCGAGTTGATGGACCGGGCGACCAAGCTCACCGATGTGGTCACCCTGGAGGGCGAGTTGAGCAGCCGTCAGGCCGACCTGGAGGCGCTGCTGGCCCAACAGGAGTCCCTGAAGGACCGCACGAGCCTCGCCACCATCACGCTGTCCCTGTCCGAGACCGCGGTGAAGAAGGCGGACAAGGACGACGACCCCGGCTTCATGGACGCGCTGGCGGGCGGCTGGAACGCGTTCGTCGGCCTGTTCCGCTGGCTGGGCATGGCACTCGCCGCGATCCTCCCCTTCGCCGTGGCCACGGCCCTCGTCCTGCTCGTGTGGTTCCGTTTCGCCCGTACCCGCCGACCCCGCCCGGCCACGGCGACAGCGACAGCAGGCACCGCGGGCTCGCTCCCGTCCGCCGCACCGGACAAGGACGAGCAGGACTGACGGCCGACCCGACTGACGACGGATCCGACTGACGACCGATCGGACCGAGGGCGACCGGACCGAGGCTGACCGGACCGAGGGCGACCGGACCGAGGCTGACCGGACCGAGGGCGACCGGACCGAAATGCGGGACCCCCGTAGCGTGTTTCCATGAACATGAGCCGCACTGAAGAACGTTCGAGGGAACGCCTGGTGGTCATCGGTGGCGACGCGGCGGGCATGTCCGCCGCGTCGCAGGCACGCCGGCTGCGGGGACCCGACGAACTGGAGATCGTGGCGTTCGAGCGGGGTCACTTCACCTCCTTCTCGGCGTGCGGCATCCCCTACTGGGTGGGCGGCGACGTCCCCGAACGCGACCGGCTCATCGCCCGCGCCCCCGAGGAGCACCGGGCCCGCGACATCGATCTGCGGATGCGTACGGAGGTCGTGGAGATCGATGTCGAGGGCGCACGCGTGCGCGCGCGGGACGTCGATTCCGGCGCCGAGTCCTGGACCTCCTACGACAAGCTCGTCATCGCGACCGGCGCCCGCCCGATCCGCCCCGACCTGCCCGGTGTCGACGCCCCCGGAGTGCACGGGGTGCAGACCCTGGACGACGGCCAGGCCCTCCTCGACACCCTGACCGCCACCGAGGGACGTCGCGCGGTGGTCGTCGGCGCGGGTTACATCGGCGTGGAGATGGCCGAGGCGCTCATCAACCGGGGGTACGAGGTCACGGTCGTCAACCGCGGCAAGGAACCCATGTCCACCCTCGACCCGGACATGGGCCGTCTGGTGCACAGGGCCATGGAGGGCATGGGCATCACGATGATCGACGACGCCGAGGTCACCGCCCTGCGCACCGGCGACGACGGCCGCGTCCGCGCGGTCGTCACCGAGGACGCCGAGTACCCGGCGGACGTGGTGGTCCTCGGCATCGGCGTACGCCCCGAGACGGAACTCGCGAAGGCGGCGGGCCTGCCGCTGGGCGACCACGGCGGCCTGCTGACCGACCTCTCCATGCGCGTCCGCGGCCACGAGGACATCTGGGCCGGCGGCGACTGCGTCGAGGTCCACGATCTGGTCTCCGGCCTCGAACGCCACATCCCCCTCGGCACCCACGCCAACAAACACGGCCAGATCATCGGCGCCAACATCGGCGGCGGCTACGCCACCTTCCCCGGCGTCGTAGGCACCGCCGTCAGCAAGGTCTGCGACCTGGAGATCGCCCGCACCGGCCTCCGTGAGAAGGACGCCCACCGAGCCGGCCTCCAGTACGTCACCGTCACCATCGAGTCCACCAGCCGCGCCGGCTACTACCCCGGCGCCGCCCCCATGACGGTCAAGATGCTCGCCGAACGCCGCACAGGCCGCCTCCTCGGCGTCCAGATCGTCGGGCGGGAAGGCGCGGGCAAGCGGGTCGACATCGCGGCGGTGGCCCTGACAGCGGGCATGACGGTCGAACAGATGACGTCTCTGGACCTCGGCTACGCCCCGCCCTTCTCCCCGGTCTGGGACCCGATCCTGGTGGCGGCGAGAAAGGCGGTGGCGGCGGTGAGGTCGGGCGCCTCATGACAGGGGCCGCGCCCCGACGCTTTTAAGGGGCGCGGGGCTGTATCGATATGCGGCTCCGCCGCGTGGGCCCGACCAGCCACGACGATCCCGCGGCCGGCCATCCGCCGCACCCCTACGGCGAAACCCCGTCAAACAGCGGACGTACCGTTTATCCGGTCAATGGCCTGCCGAGCCTGCTCAGCCGGCGGCCTGGCGGGCAACGAAGACACGGAAGCGGAAGACGTCACGGCAGCCGGAGCCGAAGGCGCCGTCGCCGGCTTCGCATGCGCCGCGGCCGGCCGAGCCGACCGCAACCGATGGCTGACCGCCTCATCAAGGGTCACCGGCCGCTGCATCCGCGCCGCCAGCCGCCCGGCCTCCTGGCCGAGCGCGGCAACGTCTTCCCAAGGCAGCCGCACCACCAGCGAGATCTCGGCCTCACCGTCCGGGGTGGCGTGCATCGGAGGAGTAACTCGGTCGTTCATCGCCTGTTCCTCACGTAGATCCGCGGTTGAGAACTCATACGCACCACCCGCCGCTCACGTTCACCGCCGTCGGCGCCGAGGTCCGTGCCGACGCCCGGACCGCTGATTCCGGGCCCGTATCCAGGGCACAAGTTCGGTGTGGTCATCCCCGTCCATGACGTGAACCCCGTGGGCCGCACGCCCTATGTGACATACGCTCTGATCGCCGCGAACATCTTCGTCTTCGTCTTCATGCCGGGTCTCGCCGGCTCGGTCCCGGGCGACAGCGAGCTGGCGCGGCTGTGCCAGACGCAGGCGTTCCTGGAGCAGTACGCGGCGGTGCCGCAGGAGTTGATCCACCATCGGCTGCCGCAGTTGGTGCCCACCGGCGAGATCGCCCCGTCGGGCGGCTGCGCGCTGGGCCCGCCGGGCTACGACAAGTCGCCCGCGCTGTCCGTCCTCACCGCGCTGTTCCTGCACGGCGGTTGGCTGCATCTGCTGGGCAACATGCTCTTCCTGCTGATCTTCGGCAATAACATCGAGGACCGGCTGGGGCACGTCCGGTTCACACTGTTCTACGCGGCGTGCGGCTACGCGGCGTCGTACGGCTACGCGTTCGTCAACGCCGACTCCGGCGAACCCCTGATCGGCGCGTCCGGGGCGATCGCCGGGGTGCTCGGCGCGTATCTCGTCCTCTATCCCAAGGCCAGGGTCTGGGTCCTCGTCCCGTTCCTGATCTTCCTGCCGCTGAGACTGCCCGCGTGGCTGGTGCTGGGCTCCTGGTTCGTGCTCCAGGCGATCTACTCGTCCGGCGAGGGCGTCTCCGACGTCGGCACGGTGGCGTACGCGGCCCACCTCGTCGGCTTCGTCGCGGGCATGCTCCTCGCCTGGCCGCTGCGCCCCGGCACCCCACCACCGCCGGAGCCGCGCGGCCTGCTGTGGGGCAGACGGGCACGGCCCGGCTGGTGAACCGGGGCTCTTACGCCCCTATCGCACGGTCTGCGTGTGGACGTACTCCACGAGCCGGGTCAGCGCGTCCGGGTTCGTGCTGGGCATGACGCCGTGGCCGAGGTTGAAGATGTGACCCTCCAGGCCGACGGCCGTGTCGAGGACCTCGCGCGCCTTGGTCTCGACGGCCTCCGTGCCGGCGAACAGGACGGTCGGGTCGAGGTTGCCCTGGAGCGCCTTGCCGGGGCCGACGCGGCGGGCGGCCTCGTCGAGCGGGACGCGCCAGTCGACGCCGACGACGTCCGCGCCGGCCTCGCCCATGAGGCCCAGCAGCTCACCGGTGCCGACGCCGAAGTGGATGCGCGGAACGCCGTACGACTCGACGGCCCGGAAGACCTTCGCGGAGGCCGGCAGCACCGAGCGGCGGTAGTCCGCGGGAGCCAGCGCGCCGGCCCAGGAGTCGAAGAGCTGCACGGCCGAGGCGCCCGCCTCGATCTGGACCTTGAGGAACGCGGACGTGATCCCGGCGAGACGGTCGAGCAGGTCGGCCCACAGCTCGGGGTCGCCGTACATCATCGCCTTGGCGTTCTCGTACGTGCGGGACGGGCCGCCCTCGACGAGATAGCTGGCGAGGGTGAAGGGGGCGCCGGCGAAGCCGATGAGCGGGGTCTCGCCGAGCTCGGCGGTGAGCAGCTTGATCGCCTCGGTGACGTAGGAGACGTCCTCGGGGGTCAGGTCGCGCAACTGGGCGAGGTCGGCGCGGCTGCGGATCGGGTGGGCGACGACCGGGCCGACGCCGGGCTTGATGTCGAGGTCGATACCGATGGCCTTGAGCGGGACGACGATGTCGCTGAAGTAGATCGCCGCGTCCACGTGGTGCCGGCGGACCGGCTGGAGGGTGATCTCCGTGACCAGCTCGGGCCGCATGCACGACTCCAGCATCGGAATGCCCTCGCGCACCTTCAGGTACTCCGGCAGTGAGCGCCCGGCCTGCCGCATGAACCAGACCGGTGTGTGCGGCACGGGCTCGCGCCTGCACGCCTTCAGGAAGGCGGAGTTGTACGTGGCGGTCGGCTGGTGGCCCGAGGGGCTGGCTTTGGCACTCACGAAGCAAAGTCTCGCACGCCCGCTTGACAGCGAAGGTCCGGGCTGTGGACAACCCGGACCCGCTTGTTTCCGGCCACTGCTTCCGGCCGTCGGCCTGCCCTCCGTTCGCTGAGCGCGATCCGACAGTGACCCAGCGCACGGGTGTCTTGCCCTGCGCCGAGGCCCGGTTCCCCTTAATGTTCCGGCATGGCTGCGGCTCAGGGACGACTGTCGGACGGCGCTGGCGGGATGGACGACGCGAAAGAGGGGGAGCGCGATGCGATGGAGACGGCACCGTTGCCGTTCCGCTCCGCCGTAGAAGCGCTGCGGTCCACCCGGCTGCGGCCGGAGATCGAGATCGACCCGACCAGGCCGCCCCAGCGGCTCGCCCCGTACGCGTACGCGCTGGAGGCCGCGGTCGTCGAGGGCGACGAGGACCTGGCCGACGGCCGGCTCGTCCTGCTGTACGACCCTGCGGGCCACGACGCCTGGCAGGGCCCCTTCCGGCTGGTGACCCTGGTCCGCGCCGAGCTGGAGCCCGAGATGGCGGCCGATCCCCTGCTGCCGGACGTGTGCTGGTCCTGGCTGACCGGCGCGCTGCAGTCCCGGGGGCTGTCGTACGGGGAACCGAGCGGCACGGTGACGCGGGCGAGTTCGCACTATTTCGGCGGGCTGGCGACGCGGCCGGCCGCGTCGCAGATCGAGATCCGGGCGTCGTGGACACCGCGCGAGGTCCTGGGCGGCGTCCCCGACACCGCGTCCCACCTCGCCTCGTGGTGCGACCTGCTCGCCCAGATCGCGGGGTTGCCGCCGGCGGTCGACCCGGGGGACGCGGCCGTCGTGACACTGCCGCAGCGACGGGGGCCGCAGTCCCGCTGAAACCGTCGTGGGCCCGCGCAGGGCAAGGACCGTGCACCGTGAGGTGCACGGTCCTTTTTCTGGTGCCTGCCGCCACGCCGATCAAAACCATCTCTTTGTCGATACGGCCACTTTCGGCCTCGTATCGACGTGAAGCGACACCGTTCGATCTTCGAGTGATCGAAGACGTGTCCGAATTGCACGGATTGTTACTCACCAAATCGTGATCATTCTCTAAAGGAGCAGAGGTTTGGTGCCGAAGACCTCTGTGACCTTGAAAGTACGGTTCGTCCCGGCTTCGACCCCACGAGCCCAACGAGCCGGCCCCCCGTCCCGCACCCCAGGAGGCCTGGTGTCCGTTCTCCTCGAGCAGCCCGCAAGCCTGGTCGCCTACCGTCCGAACAAGCCGACCGCGATGGTGGTCGTGGCCGATCCACGCGTTCGGTCCACCGTCACCCGCCACCTCTGGGCCCTCGGTGTCCGCGATGTCATCGAGGCCTCGTCCATCGCCGAGGCCCGTCCCCGTGTCGGCAACCCCCGTGACATCTGCGTCGCAGACGTCCATCTGCCGGACGGTTCCGGCCTGACCCTCCTCTCCGAGACCCGCGCGGCGGGGTGGCCCAACGGCCTCGCCCTCTCCGCCGCCGACGACATCGGCGCCGTACGCAACGCCCTCGCGGGCGGTGTGAAGGGATACGTCGTCACCGGCACCCGTACCAACATCGGACTGCCCACCCGCCCGGGTGCCGCCCCCATCGGCTCCGCCGCCCGTATGCACCGCCGCCCCCCGGGCGCCCCGAGCCACCCGGGCGGCTACCGGGAGCTTTCGGGCCGCGAGGTCGAGGTGTTGCGCCTGGTCGCGGAGGGGCAGTCGAACAAGGCGATCGGCGTCTCGATGGGCCTGTCCGCGCTCACGGTCAAGAGCCACTTGGCCCGCATCGCGCGCAAGCTCGGCACCGGCGACCGCGCCGGAATGGTGGCGGTGGCCCTGCGCACCGGGATCATCCACTGACGCCGAGGGCGCCGAGACAGGAAGGGGCCGGAGTCGTTCATCGATGCCCGGCCCCTCCCGGTTCGCCCGAAACATTCACTGACACGTGTGACACATGACTGGTTTACGCCCCTGGGAGGCCCGTCGACGGAACGTTCCGTCGACGGGCCATGTCCATACACAGATACCCTTGACAGGTGACCGACGCCCAAGAGACCGCAGCAGACAGGACCCTGCGAACCACCGGAGGCGCCCCTCCGGACGACGGCGGATCTTCTGAAGCGGGGGCGCCCACCCCTTTGCTGGAGCCAAGGGACGGTATTCCGCCGGTGATCGCCGACGAGTCCTCGCTCGCCGCGGTGATCGCCGCGTTCGCCGCCGGCTCCGGCCCCGTCGCCGTGGACGCCGAACGCGCGTCCGGATACCGCTACGGCCAGCGGGCCTATCTGGTGCAGCTGCGCCGCGAGGGCGCGGGCACCGCGCTCATCGACCCCGTCGCCTGTCCCGACCTCTCCGGCCTCGGCGAGGCGCTCTCCGGGGTGGAGTGGGTGCTCCACGCGGCCACCCAGGACCTGCCGTGTCTGCGCGAGATAGACATGGTCCCGACCCGGATCTTCGACACCGAGCTGGCCGGGCGCCTCGCCGGCTTCCCCCGGGTGGGCCTCGGCGCGATGGTCGAGGGCGTCCTCGGCTACGTCCTCGAAAAGGGCCACTCCGCCGTCGACTGGTCGACCCGCCCGCTGCCCGAGCCGTGGCTGCGGTACGCCGCGCTCGACGTGGAACTCCTCGTGGACCTGCGGGACGCCCTGGAGAAGGAGCTGGACCGGCAGGGCAAGCTCGAATGGGCCCGCCAGGAATTCGACGCGATCGCGGCCGCACCGCCCGCCGAGCCGCGCAAGGATCCGTGGCGTCGTACGTCCGGGATGCACAAGGTGCGGCGTCGGCGGCAGATGGCGGTCGTACGGGAGCTGTGGGAGGCGCGGGACCGGATCGCGCAGCGGCGGGATGTGTCGCCGGGCAAGGTGCTGAGCGACGCGGCGATCGTCGAGGCGTCGTTGGCTCTGCCGGTCAACGCGCAGGCGCTGGCCGCGCTGAACGGGTTCGGGCATCGGATGGGACGGCGCCAGCTCGAACAGTGGCAGGCCGCCGTGGACCGGGCCAGGGCGCTGCCGGACTCCGCGTTGCCGGCGCACGGGCAGCCGGTGACCGGGCCGCCGCCGCCGAAGGCCTGGGCCGACAAGGATCCCGCCGCCGCGGCTCGGTTGTCCGCCGCTCGGGCCGGGGTCTCGGCGTTGGCCGAGCAGCTCACCATGCCGCAGGAGAATCTGATGACTCCGGATACGGTTCGGCGGCTCTGCTGGGAACCGCCGAAGTCGTTGGACGCGGAGTCTGTGAGTGCGGCGCTCGCCGGGTACGGGGCTCGGGCTTGGCAGGTGGAGCTGGTGACGCCGGTGTTGGTGGGGGCGTTGTCCGCCACGGCCAAGGTCAAGGGGGACCCGTCGCCGTAGGAAGTCCGTGCCACTCCGACGGCTGCCGGGGCACCCCTACTTCGTCGCGCCCCTCATGAAGCCGTTGTAGATGAACCTCTGCAGCAGGAGGAAGACGATCAGGGTCGGCAGGATCACCAGTACCGCTCCTGCCGAGATCGTTTCCCAGTGGGCGCCGAAGGGGCCCTTGAAGCGGAAGAGGGATGTGGAGATCACGCCGCGGTCGTCGGAGGGCATGTAGAGGAAGGGGATGTAGAAGTCGTTGTAGACGGTGATCCCTTTGACTATGACGACTGTGGCGATCGCGGGTTTCAGCAGCGGGAAAATGATCTTTCGGTAGATCGTGAAGGCGTTGGCGCCGTCCAGGCGGGCGGACTCGTCGAGGGAGATCGGAATCGATCTCACGAACTGCAGGAAGATGTAGATCGAGACGATGTCGGTGCCCATGTAGAGGGCGATCGGGGCCCAGAGGGTGTCGAACATGCCGAAGCTGTCGACGATCTGGAAGGTCGCGACCTGGGTGGTGACGCCGGGGACGAGGGTGGCGACGAGGAAGAGGGCGACGACCAGTTTCCGGAAGCGGAAGGTGAAGCGGTCGATCGCGTAGGCCGCCATCGATCCGATGAGGACCGTTCCGGTGATGGCGAAGACGAGGATGAAGGCCGTGTTGCCGAAGGCGGCGAGCATGTCGCCGTCGCGGAAGGCCGTCGCGTAGTTCTCGAAGTTCAGGAGGCTGTCGGGCAGGGTGAGGGCGCCGCTGTCGTCCGCCATCTGCCGCTCGGTCTTGAGCGAGGTCAGCAGGACCACCAGGAGGGGCAGGAGGACCACGACCGAGGCGCCGACCAGGGACAGGTAGGTGAGGGTGCGGGCGACCCGCCTGCGGACCACCGGGGCCGGCGTCGTCAGTGTCGTCATACGAGGTCCACCCTCTCGTCGGGGACCAGGCGCCGTTGCAGCCACGTCACCGCCAGGATGATCAGCAGGAGGACGACCGCGGCGGCGGACGCGAGGCCCGTCTTGTTGAACTGGAAGGCGAGCTTGACCGTCTGGATCACGAAGGTCTCGGTGCCGGTGGCGCCGCCCGTCATGATGTACGGGATCTCGAAGACCGACAGGGAGCCGGAGATCGAGAGGATCACGCTCAGGCTCAGGACCGGGCGGATGCCGGGCGCGATGATGTACCGGAACTGGTGCCAGCGGCTGGCGCCGTCGAGTTCGGCGGCCTCGTACAGCTCCCCCGGGATCGACTGGATCGCGCCGAGGAAGAGCACGAAGTTCAGGCCCATGTAGCGCCACACGGAGACGCCGGCGAGGGAGATGTTCGCCGAGGTGGACGTGGACAGCCAGGCGCGGTCGGACTCGTGGCCGAAGAGGGCGAGGACCGAGTCGAGGGTGCCGCCGTCCTGGAAGAAGTAGAGGAAGACGAAGCCGATCGCGACGCCGTTGATCAGGTACGGGAAGAAGAGGATGCCCTTGAAGAGGTTCCGGAAGCGGATGTCGAAGCTGAGGATCGTCGCGAAGTAGAGGGCGGCGGCTATCTGGACGGCTGATGCGGCGAGGTAGTAGCCGCTGACGAAGAAGACCCGGAACAGCTCGGGGCGGGTGAAGATCTCGATGTAGTTGTCGATGCCGGTGTAGTTCAGTTCGGGGCTGACGCCGTCCCAGTCGGTGAAGCTGTACGCCAGCATGTTGGCGACCGGGGCGTAGGTGAAGGCGATGAGGAGCGCGAGCGGGGCGGCCAGGAAGAGCCAGGGGGTGAGCTTCCGCCAGAGGCGCACCTTGCGTGGGGCGCGCCGGGGCGTGGGGGGCGGTGGCGCGGCCGCCGAGGGCCGCGCCACCTTCTCCGTCGCGTGCGAGGGGTCGGTCGTACGCGTGCGGGGCATCAGGACCCCAGGGTCTTCTGTGCCTCGGTCCAGCGCTTGCCGAGGTCGGCGAGGAAGTCGTCGAGGCTGCCGTCCTTGGCGCCGCGGGCGAGGTCGACCAGGTCCTGTCGGTAGGCGGGGCCGTAGATGCCGACCTCGGAGGCGCTGTCGATGTCCTTGACCGTGCCGCCGGCGGTGTCGTCGAGTTCGATGAGCTCGACGCCTTCCTCCTCGTACGGCTTGAGCACCTCGGGCAGCGGGTCGTCCTTGAGTGTCGAGATCGAGAGGTTGTCCGCCGCGTAGCCCGACTTGTCGGTGAACCAGTCGATCCAGGCGCGGGCAGCTTCCTTGTGCTGGGAGTGGATGTTGACGGCCTGGTTGTAGTCGGGGTTGGCGGTCGCGCAGGCCTTGCCGTCGACCCGGGCGGGGAACGGCATGAACCCGATGTCGTCGGGGTCGGCTCCGGCCTTCTCGGCCGCCTGCCGGAACTGGATGATCGCCCAGCTGCCGAGCCACGCCGTGGCGATCTCGCCCTTCGCCAACTGGGGTTTGGAGTTCTCCCAGTTCGTGGTCGCCGGGTCCTTCTCGATCAGGCCCTGGTTCACGATGTCGTACAACAGTTGGTCGCCCACGCGTAGTTCGCCGTCCTCGCCCCAGGGATTGTCCTCGGCGAGTTCGGTGGTGGCCCCGGTGTCGCAGCTGACCGAGCCGTTGATGTACGTCCATTGGGTCAGCGGCCACTGGGCGGCGAAGTTGGTGTAGTACGGGGTGGCGTCGGTCTTGGACTTGATCGCTTTCAGCGCGGTGAGGAACTCCGCCGGGGTGGTGGGCCAGGCGGTGACGCCGGCCTCGGCCCAGATCCGCTTGTTGTAGAGGAAGCCGGGGGTCGCGCCCATCGGGCTCTGGCCGTAGACCTTGCCGTCGACCGTGGTGAAGCCGGTGAAGCGGTACTTCTCGCTGAGTTCCTCCTGGGTGCCCAGGGAGGCGAAGAACTTGGGGTAGTCGTTCTTCTGGATGACGGCCGGGATCATGAGGACGTCGCCGTAGTTCTCCGTGTTCATACGGATCTTGACTTCGGCCTCGTAGTCGGTGATCGCGTCGAACTCGACCTTCACCTTCGGATAGGTCTTGTTGAATTCATCGGCGTACTTCTGCATCGTGCCGTCCTGCACGATGTCCGTCCGGTGGGTGAGGACCGTGATGCTGCCGGACACCTGTGACGGATCGTCAGCCGCCTTGGCGTCGGCGCCCTTCGGACTTCCTCCGCCGCCTGTGCAGCCCGACGCGAGAAGCGCGGCCGCCAGCAGTGTTCCGGTGAGCGTCTTCCGATGGTTCATGTGCACCAGCTCCGTTCGGGACGGACGAGCACGAGTGGGTTGGCTGGTTCGGCACTCTGGCAGTCGTCGCTGAACCGGTAAAGTCCCTATTTCGCCAAGGCGGTCGAAAGATTTCGCGATGCTGTCGAGAACAGGACTGGACCGGTTTAGGGAGTGCGCATGCTGGACGCCACACCGCTCACCGAGGGTTGGGTCGTGCAACACCCCGATGGCACGGCAGAACCGCTTCCCGCCGAGGTCCCCGGGTGCGTGCACACCGATCTGCTGACGGCGGGGCTGATCCCGGACCCCTTTCTCGGGCGGAACGAGACCGAGGTGGCGTGGGTGGGGCGCCGGGAGTGGACGTACGAGGTCGACCTGCCGGGCGTCGACGCGGCCGACGGGCACGACCGGACCGATCTCGTCTTCGACGGGCTCGACACCGCCGCCGAGATCCGGCTCGACGGCCGACTCCTCGGCTCCGTACGGAACATGCACCGCTCGTACCGCTACGACATCACCGGGATGAGCGGCCGGCTCTCGGTGCGCTTCGCCTCCGCGTACGCCGAGGCCGAGGAGGTGTGCGAGCGGCTCGGCGACCGGCCGAACGCCTATCCCGAACCCTTCCAGTACATCCGCAAGATGGCCTGCTCCTTCGGCTGGGACTGGGGGCCGACGCTGGTGACCGCGGGGATCTGGCGGCCCGTTCGGCTGGAGCGCTGGTCGACGGCTCGTATGGCCCGGGTGCGGCCGCTGGTGACGGTCGACGGCACGACCGGGCATGTGGAACTGCTCGTCGACGTGGAGCGGGCGGCCGTCGAGGCGGGGCTGCGGCTGGAGGCCCGGGTGGGGGGCGTCAGCGCGGTCGCGGAGGTCGAGGGGACGAGCGGGGTCGTACGGCTGGAGGTGCCGGGCGTCGAGCTGTGGTGGCCGCGTGGGTACGGGGAACAGCCGCTCTACGAGGTGGAGTTGACGCTGCGCGGGGACGGGGACCGGGGTCTCGACGTGTGGCGGCGGCGGGTCGGCTTTCGGACCGTGGAGCTCGACCGGAGTGCCGATGAGCACGGCACCGGGTTCACCTTCGTCGTCAACGGCGAGCGGCTCTTCGCCCGTGGGGTGAACTGGATCCCGGACGATGTCTTCCCGTCCCGGATCACGCGTGAACGGTACCGGGAGCGGCTGCGGCAGGCGGCCGAGGCCGGTGTCGACCTCGTGCGGATCTGGGGCGGTGGGATCTATGAGAGCGGGCACTTCTACGACGCCTGCGACGAGTTGGGGCTGCTGGTCTGGCAGGACTTCCCGTTCGCGTGCGCGGCCTACCCGGAGGAGCAGCCGCTGCGGGGCGAGGTGGAGGCCGAGGCGCGGGAGAACGTCGTACGGCTGATGCCGCATCCCTCGCTGGTGTTGTGGAACGGCAACAACGAGAACCTGTGGGGGTTCCGGGACTGGGGCTGGGAGGAGCGGCTCGCCGGGGAGTCGTGGGGCGAGGGGTACTACCTCGGCGTACTGCCGCGTGTCGTCGCCGAGCTGGACCCGACACGGCCGTACACGGCGGGCAGTCCGTGGTCGGGGTCCTGGGAGCACCATCCGAACGACCCCGCGCACGGCACGCACCACTCCTGGGAGGTGTGGAACCGGGAGGACTACGCGGATTACCGCGCGAACGTGCCTCGTTTCGTGGCCGAGTTCGGATGGCAGGCGCCGCCCGCGTACGCGACACTGCGGCGCACACTGCCGGACGAGGAGCTCTCTCCCGACTCGCCCGGGATGCTGCACCACCAGAAGGCGGAGGACGGGAACGGGAAGCTGGAGCGGGGGCTGGCCCGTCATTTCGCCGTGCCGAAGGGCGACTTCGACCGTTGGCACTACCTCATGCAGGTCAACCAGGCCCGAGCCGTCGCCGCCGGGATCGAGCACTGGCGGTCGCAGTGGCCCGTCTGCGCGGGCACCATCGTGTGGCAGCTCAACGACTGCTGGCCGGTGACGTCCTGGGCCGCGCTCGAATGGGACGGCCTGCCGAAGCCGCTGTACCACGAACTGCGGCGGGTGTACGCGGACCGGTTGCTGACGCTTCAGGTGCGGGGCGAAGGGCTGGTGTCGGCCGTGGTGAACCAGGCCTCCGAAGCATGGTCGCCCGCACTGCGGCTGCGGCGCATGACGGTCGAGGGCGCGGTGGTGAACGAGGCCGCCATGGAGGTCACAGCCGCCGCGCGCACGGTCGCCGATGTCCGGGTGCCGCGTGAGCTGGAGCCGGTGGGGCCGAAGGAGTTCCTGGTCGCCGACGCGGACGGGGTGCGTGCCCTGCACTTCCCCGTGCCGGACCGCGAAGTTCCGTACCCGCGACCGGAGTTCGACGTCGAGGTCGCGGCGGGTGCCGTGACCGTGACGGCCCGCACCCTCGTACGGGACCTGCTGCTGCAGGCCGACCGGCTGGATCAGGCGGCACGGGCGGACACCGGGCTGGTCACCCTGCTCCCCGGCGAGCGGGTCACCATCGGTGTACGGGGGTGGGAGACACCCCACGTGGACGCCGCCCGCACAGCGCTGTACTGCGTGGAGCCCGCGCGCTGAGAGCTCCGCACCGCGCGTTGAGCGCCGTACGGGGCTGTGGGTGCGTCGTAGCTGGTCGCGCAGTTCCTCGGGCCCCTAAGGTGGACGTACGTAACCCGCGGTAACCCATGAAACCCGTGTGACCTTCGCCGCTCCCCCGTCCAGGGGTGTGCAGCGCTGTTACTCGCAAGTAGCATGGGGCTGAGCGCCCGCTCAGCGGTTGCGTATCGCAGCAGTGCCGTCCCGCACCTCTGGAGGAGAGCCATCGTGCCTCGTACCGTCAAGGACGTCGTCTTCGTCGACGGCGTCCGCACCCCGTTCGGCAAGGCGGGCCCGAAGGGCATCTACCACGAGACCCGTGCCGACGACCTCGTCGTGAAGGCGATCCGGGAGCTGCTGCGCCGCAACCCCGGTCTGGAGCCCGCGAAGATCGACGAGGTCGCCATCGCCGCGACCACGCAGATCGGTGACCAGGGCCTCACCATCGGCCGTACGGCCGGCATCCTCGCCGGTCTGCCGCAGTCGGTGCCCGGTTACTCCATCGACCGCATGTGCGCCGGCGCCCTGACCGCCGTCACCTCGGTCGCCGGTTCCGTCGCCTTCGGCGCGTACGACGTGGCCATCGCCGGTGGTGTCGAGCACATGGGCCGCCACCCGATGGGTGAGGGCGTGGACCCGAACCCGCGGTTCGTCAGCGAGAAGCTGGTCGACGAGTCCGCCCTGTTCATGGGCATGACCGCCGAGAACCTGCACGACCGCTACCCGACGATCACCAAGCAGCGCGCCGACGAGTACGCCGTGCGCTCGCAGGAGAAGGCCGCCAAGGCGTACGCCAACGGCAAGATCCAGGCCGACCTGGTGCCGATCTCCGTGCGCCGCACCAACGCGGAGGCCGGTGAGACGGGCTGGGGCCTGGTCACCGCCGACGAGCCCATGCGGCCGGGGACGACCCTGGAGAACCTGTCGGGTCTGAAGACCCCCTTCCGCGTCCACGGGCGGGTCACCGCCGGTAACGCGGCCGGTCTGAACGACGGCGCGACCGCCTCGCTCATCGCTTCCGAGGACTTCGCCCGCGAGAACGGCCTGCCGGTCAAGATGCGTCTCGTCGCGTACTCCTTCGCGGGTGTCGAGCCGGAGGTCATGGGCTACGGCCCGATCCCGGCGACGGAGAAGGCGCTCGCCCAGGCGGGGCTGTCCATCGACGACATCGGTCTGTTCGAGATCAACGAGGCCTTCGCCGTCCAGGTCCTCGCCTTCCTGGAGCACTACGGCATCGCCGACGACGACGCGCGCGTCAACCAGTACGGCGGCGCGATCGCCTTCGGCCACCCGCTCGCCTCGTCGGGTGTGCGTCTCATGACGCAGCTGGCCCGTCAGTTCGAGGAGCAGCCCGAGGTCCGCTACGGCCTGACCACCATGTGCGTCGGCTTCGGCATGGGCGCCACCGTCATCTGGGAGAACCCGCACTTCGAGTCCGCCGGAGGCGACAAGTGAGCACCACCGCTGAGCTTTTGAAGGGTGCGGCCGAGCTGTTCCCCGACGAGGTCGTGACGTCCGCGCACGTACGCCACCTCGACCTGCCGTCCGGTGCGGGCCGTTTCGCGCTCATCACCCTGGACAACGGCTTCGACCACACCAAGCCGACCACCTTCGGCCCGGCGTCGCTGGCGAACCTGAACACCGCCATCGACCAGGTCGAGAAGGAGGCCTCGGCCGGCGAGATCGTCGGTGTCGGTGTCACCGGCAAGCCGTTCATCTTCGCCGTCGGCGCCGACCTCAAGGGCGTCGAGCTCCTGAAGGAGCACGAGCACGCGCTCGCCATCGGCAAGGGCGGCCACGAGGTCTTCAAGCGGCTGTCCGCGCTCGCCGTCCCGACCTTCGCGTACTACAACGGTGCCGCGATGGGCGGCGGCGTCGAGGTCGGTCTGCACTGCGCGTACCGGACGGTCTCCAAGGCGCTCCCCGCCTTCTCGCTCCCCGAGGTCTTCCTCGGTCTCGTCCCCGGCTGGGGCGGCTGCACGCTGCTGCCGAACCTGATCGGTGCCGACAAGGCAGTCACGGTCATCGTCGAGAACTCGCTCAACCAGAACAAGCAGCTCAAGGGCCAGCAGGTCTTCGACCTCGGCATCGCGGACGCGATCTTCGAGGGCGCGGACTTCCTGGAGCAGTCGCTGATCTGGACGGCGAACGTCCTCAAGGGCGACGTCGAGGTCGAGCGTCCCGTCATCGACCGCGGTGAGGCCTGGGACCAGGCCGTCGCCAAGGGCCGGTTCATCGCGGACAGCAAGGTGCACGGGGCGGCCCCGGCCGCGTACCGCGCGCTGGACATCATCGCCGCCGCGAAGAACGGCGACCTCCAGCAGGGCTACGACGCCGAGGACGTCGCCCTCGCCGACCTGATCATGGGTGGCGAGCTGCGCGCCGGTATCTACGCGTTCAACCTGGTGCAGAAGCGCGGCAAGCGCCCCGCCGGTGCCCCGGACAAGAACCTGGCCCGTCCGGTCACGAAGGTCGGTGTCGTCGGCGCCGGTCTGATGGCCTCGCAGCTCGCGCTGCTCTTCCTGCGCCGCCTGGAGGTGCCGGTCGTGCTGACCGACATCGACCAGGAGCGTGTCGACAAGGGTGTGGGTTACGTCCACGCCGAGATCGACAAGCTGCTCGGCAAGGGCCGTATCAACCAGGACAAGGCCAACCGCCTCAAGGCCCTGGTCACCGGTGTCCTGGACAAGGCCGAGGGCTTCGCGGACGCGGACTTCATCATCGAGGCCGTGTTCGAGGAGATCGGCGTCAAGCAGCAGGTGTTCGCGGAGGTCGAGGCGGTCGCCCCGGCGCACGCGATCCTCGCCACCAACACCTCCTCGCTGTCGGTGACCGAGATGGCGTCGAAGCTGAAGAACCCCGAGCGGGTCGTCGGCTTCCACTTCTTCAACCCGGTCGCGATCCTGCCGCTCCTGGAGATCGTCCGGGGCGAGGCCACGGACGACGCCTCCCTCGCCACGGCCTTCGCCGTCGCCAAGAAGCTGAAGAAGACCGCGGTGCTCGTGAAGGACGCCCCGGCGTTCGTCGTGAACCGCATCCTCACCCGCTTCATGGGCGAGATCCAGAACGTCATCGACGAGGGCACCCCGGTCGCGGTCGCCGAGAAGGCGGTCGAGCCGCTGGGTCTGCCGATGTCG
Organism: Streptomyces sp. DSM 40750; assembly: GCF_024612035.1. Taxonomy (GTDB): domain Bacteria; phylum Actinomycetota; class Actinomycetes; order Streptomycetales; family Streptomycetaceae; genus Streptomyces. Next base: position 8,537,255 of record NZ_CP102513.1, on the reverse strand, counting down.
CCGCTGGTGCTCCTGGAGCTCGTCGGCCCGGCCATCGGTCTGCATGTCTCGGAGACCCTCAACCGGGCGTTCCCGGACCGCTTCACGGTCTCCGAGAACCTCGCCGCCGTCGTCAAGGCGGGCAAGCGCGGCTTCTACGTCTACGACAGCGGGAAGCCCGAACTGGACCCGGAGGTCGCCGCGCTGCTGAAGCAGGGCGACTCCGTCCTGACCGAGGAGCAGGTGCGGGCGCGTGTGCTCGACGCCGTCGCCCAGGAGATCGGGCTCATGCTCGACGAGGGTGTCGTCGCCGAGGCGCAGGACATCGACCTCTGCCTGATCACCGGCGCCGGCTGGCCCTTCCACCTGGGCGGCATCACGCCGTACCTGGACCGTGAGGGCGTCAGCGAGCGGGTGAACGGCAAGAAGTTCCTGGAGGCCGGGGTGGCCTCGGTCCCCGCGTAACCACCGGACACGGTCGAGGGCCCCCGTTTCGGCGGGGGCCCTCTTCTCATGTGTCCGCCGCGTCCCCCTCGGCCGCGGCGAGCCGCGATGGGTCGGCAGGTTCACCAACCCCGTATGACGGCCGGGCATGCGACCCTGTCCCCCATGGACGACCCCCTGCTCGTGATCGTCGACGCCGCCAACGTCATCGGCTCCGTCCCCGACGGTTGGTGGCGTGACCGGCGCGGCGCGGCGGAACGCCTGCGCGACCGGCTCGCCCGGGACGGGGTCCCCGGCCGCGACAGGCCCGTCGAGCTCGTCATGGTCGTCGAGGGCGCCGCCCGAGGCGTGGAGCCGGTGCCTGGCGTACGGGTCGACGCGGCCCCCCGCAGCGGCGACGACCGCATCGTGGAACTGGTCGCCGGGGAGGGCCGGGGCCGCCCCTGCCTCGTGATCACCGCCGACCGTGAACTACGGCGCAGAGTCGGCGAGTTGGGCGCCGAGGTGGCCGGTCCGCGTACGGTGCGCGGAGAGCCCTGAGTCAGTCCCGGCCGTTGGTACGGGCGTACAGCACCGCCCCGTCCACCGTCCCGACCTCCGCGTACCGGCCCACCAGGATCCGCCGCAGCGAGGGCACCCGCTCGGGTCCGTACGGCTTGCCGCGCGAGTCGTCCACGACCAGGACCGGCGGCCCGCTCGCCAGCTCCGCCCGGAACACCTCCCACGCCCCCGCCACCCCGTACCGCTCCCCCACCCGCGGCCCGTCGCGCCCGCCGCTGTAGTTGGTGAGCAGCCCGGCCGTGAGGAACCTGGTGGCCGGGGTGCGGTCGGCCAGCCAGTACGTCTCCGGGTGCATCCCCCAGACCAGCACCCGGTCGGCGGGTGCCGTGCGGCGGGAGACCTCGGCCGCGACGCGTTGGGCGTGGGCGAGTTCGGGGCGGGGCGCGAGCAGGCCCCAGGCCAGGAAGAGCGCGCAGCAGGAGGCCGAGGCACGGAGGACCGGTGCCAGCCGGTCGCCGGGCAGGAGCCGCAGGGCCGCCGTCGCCAGCAGGGCCAGGGGCGGCAGGAGCTGCAGGTGGTAGTGGCCGAAGAAGTGGAAGCCCAAGGTCACCGCCACCGCCGACGAGGCCGCCCACAGCCACAGATCCGCCGAACCGCCGCGGGCGACGCGCAGCACCCGTACGACCGGTGGGATCAGCCCCGCGCAGGCCACCGCCAGGATCGCGCTGTTGGCCAACGCCCTTGCCAGTACGTGGAGTTCGGAGCCGGTGAAGGAGGCGTACGCGCCGGAGCCGGTCACCGTCCAGAACAGGAACCCGGCGGGGTCGGTGAGCAACGCCGCGCCCAGCACCGGCACGACGGCCCCGACTCCCAGCCGGACGAGGCCGCTTCGCGGCGCGCCCGACCGCCACAGCAGCCAGAGCACCGGCGCCAGCACCGCACCGCCCGTCTGCTTCGCCAGGAACGCGCAGCCGACCGCCACCCCCGCCGCACCCCATCGACGCCGGTCCGCGCACCACATCGCCCAGGCGGTGCAGGGCAGTATGAAGACCTCGAAGAGCGCCGCCTGGGCGTCCTCGGGGTTGAGGCCGATGGACGTCAGCAGATACAGGACGCCCGCGGTACGGCCGGCTCGGTCGCCCCATCTTCGCCGGGCCAGCGAGGCGAGCAGGACGGCGGTCAGCACCTGCGCGCCGGTCGCCAGCACCCGGACCGGGGTCAGCGACTCGTCGCCGAACACCGCGAACGACGCCCGGTACAGCCACGGCACCAGCGGCGGCTTGCGGTCCACGACCGTCTCGTACAGCTCTCCCCCGTCCGCCAACAGCCGTGCCTGGACGGCGAGATAGCCCTCGTCGGGGTTCCACAGCGGCCGTACGAAGGAGGGGACACGGGTGACACAGGCCAGCACCGTGAGCAGGGGGAGCAGCCGTCTCCAGTAGCCGTGGCCCGGCAGCTCGGGTGCGGAGCGTGACGGGGCCAGGAGGCTGACGAGCATGTCCGGCACGCTATCCGGCCCCGCAGTTCCGCAGGAAGCGGGACATACGGGGCCGGAGAGTCGAACGGTCGGCCGGAGGATGGCTACGGGGCGTCGTGGCCCGGCGGCTTGATGACGTCGTCCACGCTGGTCTCCTCGTGACGGCCGAGGCGGCTGTGCGAGCGGCCGTAGACGAAGTAGACGGCGAAGCCGGCGACCATCCAGCCGGCGAAGCGGAGCCAGGTCTCGGTGGGCAGGTTGAGCATCAGCCACAGCGAGGCGCACACCGAAAGGATCGGGATGAACGGCACCCACGGGGTGCGGAACGCCCGGTGCAGGTCGGGACGGGACGTGCGAAGGATGACGACGCCGATCGCGACGACCACGAAGGCGAACAGCGTGCCGATGTTCACCAGCTCGGCCAGCTCGCTCAGCGGCGTGAAGCCCGCGAGGACCGCGATGACCACGCCGAGCAGGATGGTCGGCCGGTGCGGGGTCTTGAACCGGGGGTGGACGCGGGAGAAGAAGCGCGGCAGCAGTCCGTCGCGGCTCATCGCGAAGAAGACGCGGGTCTGGCCGAGCAGCAGGATCATGCACACGGTCGTCAGGCCGACGGCGGCGCCGAAGCTGATGAAGCCCGCGAACCACGGGTGCCCGGTGGCCTTGAAGGCGTCGGCGAGCGGCGCGGTCACGGACAGCTCGGTGTAGTGCTGCATGCCGGTCACCACGATCGACACGGCCACGTACAGGGTGGTGCAGATGAGGAGGGAGCCGAGGATGCCCCGGGGCATGTCGCGCTGCGGGTTCTTGGTCTCCTCGGCGGCCGTGGCGACGACGTCGAAGCCGATGAACGCGAAGAAGACGACGGAGGCGGCCGTGAAGATGCCCATCACGCCGAAGTTGGAGGGCGCCCAGCCGAACATCAGCTGGATCAGCGGGGACTGGAGGCCTTCGCCCGCCGGCACCGCCTGCGCCTTCGGGACGAACGGGTCGTAGTTCTCGCCCTTGGTCAAGAAGGCGCCCGCGATGATCACGGTGAGGACGACCGTCACCTTGATGGCGACGACGAGGGAGGTGACCCGCGCGGAGAGCTTCGTGCCGAGCACCAGGATGGCGGTGAGCACCAGGACGAGCGCGGCGGCGAGGATGTCGAACCCGAAGCCGTCGGCGCCGTCTCTCGTGCCGAGCGCCGCCGGCAGCTCCCAGCCCGCGTTCGCCAGCAACGAATGGACGTATCCGGACCAGCCGACGGCCACCACCGCCGTTCCCAGCGCGAACTCCAGCACCAGGTCCCAGCCGATGATCCAGGCGGGCAGCTCTCCGAGGGAGGCGTACGAGAAGGTGTACGCGGAGCCGGCGACCGGGACCGTGGACGCGAACTCCGCGTAACAGAGGGCGGCGAGCGCGCAGACGACGCCGGCCACGACGAAGGCGAGGGCCACGGCGGGACCGGCGTTGTTCTTGGCCACCGTGCCGGTGAGGACGAAGATGCCGGTGCCGATGATGACACCGACCCCGAAGACCGTCAGATCCAGCGCGGACAAGGATTTCTTGAGCGCGTGCTCTGGTTCCTCGGTATCGAGGATGGACTGCTCGACCTTCTTCGTCCGGAAGAGTGTGCTGCTCACAGGCGTACCTCCCACGCTTGTCGTCCTCGACATGATCGAGAGGGGGCGTGGTCCGTATGCCCCGGCGCGGGCGGTTCTACGCGAATGGGCCGGTCTCACCACCGTAAAGAATGGTGAGACCGGCCCGTCCAACCCAACTCGCCACGTCAGTCGCGCGCGGGCTCCACCTCTGCGGCCGCGTCACCGAATCGGCCGTCGAGCTTGGAGACCAGCCCGGTGACCTGGCGGGCGATGTCGGGCGCGGTGAGCCCGATCTCGGCCAGGACCTCGGCGCGGGAGGCGTGGTCGAGGAAGCGCGGCGGGATGCCGAAGTCGCGCAGCGGGAGGTCGACACCGGCGTCGCGCAGGGCCTGGGCGACGGCCGAGCCGACGCCGCCGACGCGGGAGTTGTCCTCGACGGTCACGACCACGCGGTGCTTGTCGGCGAGCGGCGCCATGTGCTCGTCGACCGGCTTGACCCAGCGCGGGTCGACGACGGTCGTGGTGATGCCCTGCTTGTCGAGCAGGCCGGCGATCTCCAGGCACATCGGCGCGAGGGCGCCGACGGAGACGAGGAGCACGTCCGGGGTGTCGGTGCCCGGCTCACGCAGCACGTCCATGCCGCCGACACGGCGCAGGGCGGGTACGGCGGGGCCGACGGCGCCCTTGGAGAAGCGCACCACGGTCGGCGCGTCCGTCACCTCGACGGCCTCGCGCAGTTGGGCGCGCACCTGGTCGGCGTCACGCGGCGCGGCGAGCCGCAGCCCCGGCACCACCTGGAGGATCGACATGTCCCACATGCCGTTGTGCGAGGCGCCGTCGGTGCCGGTGACGCCGGCCCGGTCCAGTACGAAGGTCACACCGCACTTGTGGAGGGCGACATCCATCAGGACCTGGTCGAAGGCACGATTGAGGAAGGTGGCGTAGACCGCGAAGACCGGATGCAGACCGCCCGTGGCGAGGCCCGCCGCCGACACGGCGGCGTGCTGTTCGGCGATGCCGACGTCGTAGACGCGCTCGGGGAAGGCCCTGGCGAACTTGTCGAGTCCGACCGGCTGGAGCATGGCCGCCGTGATGGCGACGATGTCCTCGCGCTCCTTGCCGAGCTTGACCATCTCCTCGCCGAAGACGGAGGTCCAGTCGGCGCCGGAGGAGGCGATCGGCAGACCCGTGTCCGGGTGGATCTTGCCGACGGCGTGGAAGCGGTCCGCCTCGTCCTGGAGGGCGGGCTGGTAGCCGCGGCCCTTCTCGGTGAGGCAGTGCACGATGACCGGCCCGCCGAACCGCTTGGCGCGGGACAGCGCGGACTCCAGGGCCTCGATGTCGTGCCCGTCGATCGGCCCGACGTACTTGAGCCCCAGGTCCTCGAACATGCCCTGCGGGGCGATGAAGTCCTTCAGCCCCTTCTTGGCCCCGTGCAGCGTCTCGTAGAGCGGCCTGCCGACCACGGGCGTCCGCTCCAGCAGATCCTTGCCCCGGGCCAGGAACCGCTCGTACCCGTCGGTGGTCCGCAGCGTGGCCAGGTGGTTGGCGAGTCCGCCGATGGTCGGCGCGTACGACCGCTCGTTGTCGTTGACGACGATGACCAGTGGCCGGTCCTTGGCGTCGGCGATGTTGTTGAGCGCCTCCCAGGCCATACCGCCGGTGAGCGCGCCGTCGCCGATGACGGCGACCACGTGGTCGTCGCGTTTCAGCACCTGGTTGGCCTTGGCGAGGCCGTCGGCCCAGCCCAGGACCGTGGAGGCGTGGCTGTTCTCGATGACGTCGTGCTCGGACTCGGCCTGTGAGGGGTAGCCGGACAGGCCGCCCTTCATCTTCAGCTGGGAGAAGTCCTGACGGCCGGTGAGCAGCTTGTGGACGTAGGACTGGTGGCCCGTGTCCCACAGCACCTTGTCCTTCGGCGAGTCGAAGACCCGGTGCAGGGCGATGGTGAGCTCGACCACGCCGAGGTTCGGGCCGAGATGACCGCCTGTCTTTGACACCGCCTCGACGAGGAAGGTCCGGATCTCCTCCGCCAGCTGGTCCAGCTGCTCCAGGCTGAGCCGGTCCAGATCGCGCGGTCCCCTGATGCGGGTCAGCAGCGGCACCCGTGCCTCCTTGCAGTAGTGCTGTTCGAGCGTTGCCGGGCTCGACGAAGTCTAATCTTCCGCGTTCACCGCCCATCGCCGGGCAGGTGGGTCCTGCGTCACGCGAACGGCCGTAGACCATCCTGCGCAGACGTACCCGTACGAAACGTCCGACAACCAACAGAAGTGCCCGGCACCAGGATTGGTGCCGGGCACTTGTTCGCAAGGGGTCACTGCCGCGCCGTGAAGGGGCGCGGGGAACCGCGCGACCAGCCACGGACAACCCGCGGCCGACGACGGACGGCATCCCCAACGGCGCCCTTCCGCCGGACCGCTACGCGCGCCCTGCGGCTTTCTGGCTCTTGCGGGACACGGAGTCGATGACAACCGCACCCAGGAGCACCGCACCCGTGATCATGTACTGGATCGAGGTGTTCATGTTCAGCAGGTTGAGGCCCGTCTGGATCGACTGGATGACGAGCATGCCCAGCAGCGCGGACCACACCGACCCCCGCCCGCCGAAGAGGCTGGTGCCACCGATGACGGCCGCGGCGATAGCGAGCATCAGGACGTTGCCGCCACCGGCGGACAGTGTCGCGCTCGCGGTCTGACCGGCGAAGAACATACCGCCGATCGCCGCGAAGCCACCGGAGATGGCGAACACGGTGATCCGGATCATCGGCACGTTGATACCGGCACGGCGGGCGGCCTCGATGCCGCCACCGACCGCGAACACCTGGCGGCCGTAGGTCGTACGACGCAGCACGAAGTCGACGATCACCAACGCCGCAAGGAAGATCACCAGCGCGTTGGAGACACCGGACGCGTCGTTGAGCACGGCGGCGGCGACGAAGGACACGACGGCGAGCGCGCCGACCCGCAGCAGGATCTCGCTGGTCGGCCGGAACGGCACACCCGCGGCCCGGCGGCGGCGCTGCTCGTTGAAGTTGCCGACGAGGGAGAGCACCACGGCGAGGCCGGCCAGGATGTACGCGCCGATGATGGCCTGGTCCATGAAGAAGGAACTCTTGCCCAGCAGATGGACCGGACCCGTGTCGGACGGGATGTTGATCGTGCCGCTGTCACCCAGCATCCACAGCATCACGCCGTTCCAGCCGAGGAAGCCGGCCAGGGTGACGACGAACGCGGGTACGCCGATCCTGGCGAAGAACCAGCCGTGCAGCGCGCCGATGGCGAGACCGGTGAGGATCGCGAGGAGCAACGACAACCAGGAGTTCATGCCGTGGTTCACCGCGACCACGGCGAACAGGGTGGAGGCCAGACCGCTGACCGAACCCACGGACAGGTCGATCTCGCCGAGCAGCAGCACGAAGACCAGGCCGATGGCGAGCATGCCGGTGGCCGAGAGGAAGTAGCTGATGTCCGAGAGGTTGTCGGCGCTCAGGAAGAGGTCGTTCTGGAGCTGGAAGATCGTCCAGATGACGATCAGGCCGATGACCACCGGCAGCGAGCCCAGCTCGCCGCCCTTCACCTTGCGCTTGAACTCGGTGAGGTAGCCCTTGAGGCCCTCTTCGCGGACCAGCAGACGCGGGTCGACGACGGTGACCGGCGCGGCCGTGGGGTCGTCGGCGGGGGCGACCGTGGTCTGGTCCTCCGCGGCGCCCTTTGCGGAATCACTCTTCACGGTCTTGGACGTGTCGCTCACTTTGCCGCCTCCGTGGTGCGCCGCCCCGCGCGACGGGTCACGGCGTTGTCCGTGGCACCCGTGATCGCGGCGATGATCTCTTCGTGACTGGTGTCCTTCACGGAGAAGGAGCCGTTGTTCCTGCCCAGGCGCAGGACCGCGACGGTGTCCGCGACCGCCTTGACATCGGCCATGTTGTGGCTGATGAGGATGACGGCGAGGTTGCGCTCGCGCAGCCGTTCGACCAGGTCGAGGACCTGCGCGGTCTGCTCGACGCCGAGGGCGGCGGTGGGCTCGTCCAGGATGACGAGCTTGGGGTCACCGATGAGGGCGCGGGCGATGGCGACGACCTGGCGCTGACCGCCGGAGAGGCTCGCGATCGGGATCCGTACGCTCGGGATCCGGATGGAGAGCGTGGACAGCAGCTCCCGGGAGTTCTTCTCCATCGTCACCTCGTCGATGACGCCCCGGTGCAGCAGTTCGCGCCCGAGGTAGAGGTTGCCGACGACATCGAGGTTGTCGCAGAGCGCGAGGTCCTGGTAGACCGTCGCGACGCCGAGTCCCTGGGCGTCGTGCGGCTTGTTGATCCTGACCGGGTCGCCCTGCCACTCGATGACGCCCTCATCGATGGGGTGGACACCCGCGATGGTCTTGACCAGGGTGGACTTTCCTGCGCCGTTGTCGCCCACCAGGGCGACCACTTCACCGGCGTGGACCTCCAGCTCGACGTCGGTGAGTGCCTGCACCGCACCGAATCGCTTGGAGACTCCGCGCAACGCCAGCACGGGCGTAGCGGACACGTGAACCATCTCCTTCGCCGCCTGACCGGCGGGGATGCCGCGCTTGAATTCAGGCGCGGAGGAATGTGCGTGACGCACAAGGCTTACAGGGTGAACATGCGTAGATCCGCCGCGCTCGGCGGCGGGGGTTCCGTCCGGCGCCCGCCCCGGAAGCGGGGTCTGATGTGGGGCGGGCGCCGGACAGGTTCTACGGGACCGCGGGGCGGTCGCGCCTCGAAGGACTACTCGAGGCCGGCCTCCTTGCAGGCCTTGGCGTACTCGGCGGTGCAGATGTCCGCGACCGTGTACAGACCGTCCTTGACGACGGTGTCGTTGATGTTCTCCTTGGTGACGGAGACCGGGGTCAGCAGCTTCGCCTGGACCTTGTCACCGGAACCGCTGGTCACCTCGGTGTCGGCCAGGGACTTGATGTCCTTGCCCTCCAGCAGGTTGACCGCGAGCTCGGCGGCCGTGTCGGCCTCCGGCTTGTAGGCCTTGTAGACCGTGGAGGACTGCGTGCCGGCGACGATCCGCTGGATGGCCGCGAGCTCGGCGTCCTGACCGGTCAGCGGGATGTTGCTGATCTTCGCACCCTTGAGGGTGTTGGCGATGCCACCGGCCATGCCGTCGTTGGCCGCGTAGACGCCGGCGATGTTCTTGGCGCCCAGCTGGGTGATCGCCGCGGACATCTTCTCGGCGGCGACGGTGTCCTTCCACAGGCCGGACTGCTCGTAGGCGATGTCGACCTTGCCGTCGAGGGCCTTGTGCGCGCCCTCCTTGAACTGGCCGGCGTTCGGGTCGGCGTCGTCACCGTTGATCATGACGACCTTGGACTTGGCGGTCGCCTTGTCGCCGAGCGCGTCGAGCAGGGCCTGGCCCTGGAGCTCGCCGACCTTGACGTTGTCGAAGGAGACGTAGGCCGAGACCGGACCCTGGGCGAGACGGTCGTAGGCGACGACCTTGACGCCCTTGTCCACCGCGGACTGGATGGAGGACTTGATGGCGGCGGAGTCCTGGGCGGAGACGACGATGACCTTGACGCCCTTGGTCACCATGGTGCTCATCTGCTGAGCCTGCTTGTTCGGGTCAGCCGCGGCGTTCGCGTACTGGACATCGCAGTCGTCGCAGAGTTCCTTGACCTTGGCCTCGAAGTAAGGCTTGTCGAACTTCTCGTACCGCGCGGTGACCGAGTCGGGCAGGAGCAGACCGATCGACTTGCTGTCCGAACCGCTGTCGCTGCCGCTGTCCGAGTCGTTGTCGTCGCCGGCCTTGCCACAGGCGGCCACGGACAGCGCCAGCGAGATCGCGGTGGCGCCGATCGCGACTCTACGCATCGTTGCGTTCATTTGGGTTGTGCCTCCCTGACACGGGCCGCAGCACTGCGGCCGAGGTGACTGGAAGTCAACTCGGCCACCCGTGCGACGTCAAGAAGTAAATCCTTAACGGGTTGGCAACGGCACGTTTCGTTCTCTAAGTGAAGGCAGGAGTTGCCGCAGACAGGGTTCCGTCCAAAAGGGTGGAATCACCCATCTCGCTCAGTGCCAGGGCCAGGGCCCCGAGGACCTCGGCACGGCCGCCAAGCGCCCCTGGCAACACCGAGAGTTGACGTGCGGCACTCGGGATCGCGTACCGGCCGACCGACTCCCTTATGGGCCCGAGAACCAGCTCTCCGGCCTCGGCGAGATCGCCACCGAGGACCACGCGGCTCGGGTTCAAGAGATTGCAGAGATTGGCGACTCCACTTCCGATGTGTCGGCCGACGTCGGCGATCACCCGACGACAGCCCGGGTCCCCGTCCCGCGCCAGCCGTACGACCCCTTCCATGGTCAGATCGGTGCCGTGGCTGGACTGGAGGAGCGGCAGCACATAGCGCGCGGCGGCGAAGGTCTCCAGGCAGCCCCGGTTGCCGCAGCGGCAGACCGGGCCGGATTCATCAAGAGTAATATGCCCGATTTCTCCCGCCGTGCCACCCGGGCCCCTGTAGATCTTGCCATCGATCACCAGTCCGGCACCAACGCCGCTGGACACCTTGATGTACGCCAGGTCCCGCACCCCCCGGCCACTGCCCCAGACCAGCTCACCGAGGGCGCCGAGGTTGGCGTCGTTGTCCACGTGCACCGGGACACCGAGGCGGGCGCGCATCTCCACGCCGGGTCTGGTGCCGGCCCAGCCCGGCAGGATGGCGGAGGAGCCGAGCGTCCCGGACTCCACGTCGATCGGGCCGGGCACACCGAGGCCCACGCCCGCGATCTTCGTACGGTCGACGCCGGTGGCTTCGATCAGGCGGGTGACCAGCTGCTCCGCCCGGTCGAAGCCCTGCGCCGAGGAGGCGTCCACATCGAGCGGCTCGGCCTCCTCGGCGAGCACCTGATGGGCGAGATTCCCGATCGCGACGCGCAAATGCGTGTGCCCGAAGTCCACGCCGATCACGATCCCGGCGTCCCCGCTGAGCGAGACCGCGCGGGCCCTCCTGCCGCCCGCCGACGTGGGCGTGACCTCGACGGTTCCGCCTTCCTTGAGCTCGCGCACGATGTTGGAGACCGTGGCGGCGGACAGGCCTGTGGTCCTGGCGATCTCCGCCTGCGTGAGCGAGCCGGCGAGACGCACCGCCCGGACGACGCGCTCGAGATTTGCTCGGTGCAGCGACGACTGCGACCCCGGAGTCTCCATCGACTCATCCACTCCCGTCCAAGGCTGGGCGACCCGCACGCCGCCCGTGACCCAGGTCACGGCGGCGGAGCCCGGGTCACTTACAAGTTGTGAACTCCAAGCTCCGCTGAACGGGTTACCGCAGTCAAGTCCTTGAGGGAAACTGGGGTCGCCGAATGACCACTAAATGTCACTCTGCGGCTACTTGAGGTCCCCGGACGGGCTACTTGAGGGTCGCGGAGGTGAGACCGGCCTGGACCTGGCGCTGGAAGGAGAGGTAGACCACGAGCATGGGGATCATGGCGATGGTGACACCGGCGAAGAGGACGGGCAGGTCCGAGGCGTAGCCCTGCTGCTGCTGAAGCTGGATGAGGCCCTGGGTGAGGACGTACCGCTCGGGATCGTCGCCGCTCTGCGGCTGCATGAGGACCGTCGGCAGGATGAACTGGTTCCACTGACCGAGAGTGTTGAAGATCCCCACGCTGATCAGCCCCGGTTTGGCCATCGGCAGCATGACCTGGAAGAACGTCCGGGTGTGCGAGGCCCCGTCGAGGATGGCCGCCTCGAAGACCGCGGTGGGCAGCGTCCGGAAGAACGCGTGCATGAAGAACACGGTGAACGGCAGCGAGTAGGCGACGTACACCAGGATCAGCCCCTGGTAGGTGTTCAGCATGTCCAGCCGTTTGACCATGAAGAACAGCGGCACCAGGGCCAGGAACACGGGGAACATCGCGCCGGCGACGAAGAAGTAGTACAGCAGCCGGTTGCCCCGGAACGGGTAGCGGGCCAGGACGTACGCGGCCATCGAGCCGAACAGCATGGTCAGCGGCACGGAGAAGACCAGCACGATGACCGTGTTGACGAAGTAGTCCCCGATGCCCTTGTCCCAGGCGCGGGAGAAGACGTCCAGGGACCAGTTCTCGGGCCAGCCGAAGGCGGAGCCGCCGATCTGGGCGTCGGTCTTGAAGGAGCTGAGCACCAGCCACAGCAGCGGCAGCACGATCAGCAGGGCCCACACGGCGAGGAAGCCGTGCGAGAAGACGTTCAGGACGACGCCTTCGCCGCGCTCGTCGCCGGGGCCGGTCCCGCGCTTGGTGACGGTCGGGCCGATGGGGACCGAGTCGCCGCGCGAGGTGGTCTTGAGGGGTGCACTCATCTTCTGTCGTCTCTCCCGCTCAGAACTCGACGCGCTCGCGACGGGTGGCGCGCAGCATGACCACCGACACGATCAGGGTGAGGAGCAGCATCACGACGCCCATCGCGCAGGCGTAGCCGCTCCTGCCGTACAGCAGGAAGTTCCGCATCATCACGGTCGCCATGACCTCGCTGTGGTGGTCGGGGCCGCCCCCGTACTCGCCCGCGGTCATGGTCGAGACCAGGATGAACATGTCCATCGCCGCGATGCCGAGATAGACCCAGGCGGTCTGTACGGAGTCCCACAGCAGCGGCAGGGTGATGCGGAAGAAGGTGTGGGCGCGGCCGGCGCCGTCGATCAGCGCCGCCTCGTAGATGTCCCTCGGGATGGCCTGCATGGCGGCGGAGAACAGCACGAGGTAGAAGCCGACGCCGTGCCAGACGACGACCAGGATGAGCGCCCAGACCACCATGTTCGGCTCGTTCAGCCATTCGACGGGACCGTTCTCGTCGACCAGCCCCAGTTTCATCAGGAAGCCGTTGAGCATGCCGCCGCTGTCACTGCGGTACACGGCCCCGAACAGCACCGCGAGGATCGCCAGCGACAGCACCTGTGGGAAGAAGTACACGATCTTGTAGAACCCCGACCCGGCGACCCCCGAGACCCCGCCGGCCCGGCCGCGCCCGCCCGCGTTCAGCATGAACGCGAAGAACAGGGCGAGCAGGATGGTGATCACCGGGATGAACACCAGGAACAGGATGTTGTGCCAGATCGCCTGGAGGAAGATGTCGTCCTCGAACAACGCCGTGTAGTTGTCCAGGCCGATGAAGGAGAACGTCTGCGACTGCCCCTTCCAGTCCGTCAGCGAATAGCCGAACGTCTGGATGTACGGCCAGATCACGAAGATCAGATAAAGCGCCACGGGCACCAGAAGGAACCCCGCGACGAACCGGTTCTGCCCTTTACGCATTGGCGTTTTCCTGCCCTGGTGTGCTTGCGACGAAAGGCCGGCATCGATCAGGGGCGCGGGGAACTGCGCGAAAAGCCACGATGAAGCCGCAGCTCACACCATCGCGCAGCCCCGACGACGCCCCGAGATCGCCTAATCCCGACGGTTTTTCTTGGAAGCCGGGTCCTTCGCCTGCTTGTCCACCGCGGCCTGCGCCCGCTTCAACCACTCGGCCGGCTGAATCCGCTTCGCCATCAATTCGTTCGAGGCGTTCTGGATCGCCGTGTCCATCTCGCTGTACCACTCGGTGTACAGGTAACGGAACGTGTCGTCACCGGCGGCCTTGGAGACTTCCACCGTCGACTGCGTACCCGGCCGCAGCGTGACCCCGGTGTCGACGCCGTCCTTCACGATCGTCAGGGAGTTCGCCTCCTTGGCGAACAGCGTCGACCACTCCTTGGAGAGCATCATCCGCATGAACTCCTTGGCCGCCGGCAGGTTCTTCGCCTTGGCCGGGATGATGAACGGCTCCCCGGAGCCGGCCCGGATCGCCTCGAACGGCATCACGCTGTCCGGCAGCACCGGCATCGGCATGAACTTCATGTCGAAGTCGTCCGGCGTCTGCTTCAGCTGCTCGTTCTCCAGCCAGGAACCGGAAGTGATGAACACGGCCTTGTACTGGTTCCAGCGGGCTTGGGACTCGGTGTGGGTCAGGCCGTTCGTACCGGGCATCAGATAGCCCTTCTCGACGACCTCGTAGATCGCCTCGACGCCGGCCTTCGCGGCGTCGGAGCCGACGAACGCCTTCGGGTCGAGGTTGTCGATCGCCTTCATGGCGTCCAGGCCGCCCGTCTTGGCGATCAGGTCCATGATGGCGACATTGATGTAGTACGGGTACTTGCCCTGGTGGGCGAGGCCGCCGATGCCCTTGGCCTTGGCCTCCTTGCAGATGGTGAGGAAGTCGGCCCAGGTCTTGGGCTCCTCCCAGCCGTTCTCCTTGAAGAGCTTGCCGGAGTACCACAGGCCCCACACCGTGTAGATGTAGTTCAGGGCGACGACCTTGTTCTCCTGCATGCCCGCGTCGAGCGTGCCGGCGATCAGCGTGTCGCGGACCGTCTTGCTCGGATCGTCGATCGAGGGGGCGTCCAGGACCTCGGCGAGGTCGAGGAGCTGGTCGTTCTTGTAGAGGACGTCGATCGGGATCTGCTGGGCGCCGGAGTCGTCGACGATGTCCGGTGGGTTGCCCGCGTTGAACCGGGGCTGGAGCTTGCCGGTGATCTCCTGGGTGCCGGTGTGGGTGGAGGTGACCCCCCACTTCTTCTGGAAGGCGGCCTCCCAGGCCTTGGCGTAGGCGTCGCCGTAGCCGCCCTTGAAGATGACGACGTCGAGCTTGCTGCCCTTCTTGACGCCGAAGGGGTTCGACTCGGAGGTCTCGCCCTGCGTGTCCTCAGAGGTGTCGTCGTCGCCACCCCCGCTGGCGCAGGCGGACAGGAAGCTCATCGTGGGGACGGTGATCAGGCCGAGCGCAGCGGAACGCTTGATCAGATCGCGGCGGCCGACGCCTTCGGGGTCGGTGGTGTCGACACCCTCGGGGCCGTTGTCGTTCTCAGCGGTAGTGGATCCCATGCTCAAGTCCTCGCCTTCTCCAGGACTCAGGCGGTGAACCGGATCCTCCCGGCACCGCGGTCGGTTCAAGCTGGGGTCATGCGTGAGGATTCAACAGGGGCAAGGCGGCGGTCGGCGCGCGGACACGTCCGCGACCACCGCTAATTCCCCCCAGGTAGTGCCTGTCAGCTGTGCGAACAGGCAGTGCCTGTCCGCAGGTGTGCGACCACTATGCGGACGCCGACAGGTATAGTCCACTTCCCGCCAGGGGGGCAAGATCGAATGCAAGGTTCGCCATCGGTCTTTTCCGAGTTGAGACCTCTCGGAAATATGAGCGCCCTTGCGCCACCTGACCGGAAAATCCCCGCCATTCGACCCCGATGGCCCACTCAACACCCTTGACATCACGCGCCACTTGAACCACTACTGGTCCCTGCGTTAGCGGTCGACAACGTTGTCCTCTTCCGATCACTTCTTGATCGGAAACGGTCTGCTGGACGTAGGGAGGGTGCTCGCTGATGCGGCACAGATGGGTTTCTCCGGCGGTACTCGGCGCCGCCGCGTTCGCTCTGGTGGTCGCCTCGCAGGGGGCGGCCGTCGCGTTACCGGACCGGCCGGCGGCCGGTGAGCGGGAGTTCAGCTCCTCGTTCGAACCGGACGACCCGGCTCCGGACTGGCTGAGCACGGTCGACACGGCACCGGACGGCTCTCCACGGACGTCCGGCGTCGACGGCGGCTACACCACCGGCATCCCCGGCAACATCACCGACCACGTCACCGACGTCCGAGCGAGCGGCGAGAACACCGGCGGCGGCGAGGTGAAGGAGAACCTCGTCGACGGCGAGCCCGGCACCAAGTGGCTCACCTTCCAGCCGACCGGCTGGGTCGAGTTCGACCTCGACAAGCCGGCCAAGGTGGTCACCTACGCGCTGACCTCGGCGAACGACTTCGAGACCCGCGACCCGAAGGACTGGACGCTCCAGGGGTCCTCCGACGGCAAGGAGTGGAAGGTCCTCGACACCCGCTCCGGCGAGAGCTTCGAGGAGCGGTTCCGGACGAAGTCGTACGACATCCCCGGCGACGCGGCCGAGTACCGGTACTTCCGGCTCGACATCACCAAGAACAACGGCGCCTCGATGATCACCCAGCTCGCCGATGTGCAGTTCTCGACGGGCGGAGGCCAGGACCCCGCGCCGAAGGACATGCTGTCGCTGGTCGACCGGGGCCCGAGCGGCTCGGCGACCGCCAAGGCGGGTGCGGGCTTCACCGGCAAGCGGGCCCTGCGGTACGCGGGCCGGCACACGGCGGACGGCCGAGCCCACTCGTACAACAAGGTCTTCGACGTGAACGTGGCCGTCGAGCGGGACACCGAGCTGGCGTACCGGATCTTCCCCTCGATGGCGGACGGCGATCTGGACTACGACGCCACGAACGTGTCGGTGGACCTGGTCTTCACCGACGGCACCTCGCTGAGCGAGCTGGGGGCCGCGGACCAGCACGGATTCCCGTTGTCGCCGCGCGGACAGGGCGCGGCGAAGGTCCTGTACGTCAACCAGTGGAACGACGTCGTCGCGCGGATCGGCTCGATCGCGGCCGGGCGGACCGTGGACCGGATCCTGGTGGCGTACGACTCCCCGAAGGGCCCGGCGAGATTCCGCGGCTGGCTCGACGACGTGACGCTGCGGGTGCGCGCGCCCGAGCGGCCGAAGGCCCACCTCTCCGACTACGCGGTGACCACCAGGGGAACCAATTCCAGCGGAGGTTTCTCCCGCGGCAACAATTTCCCGGCGACGGCGGTGCCCCACGGCTTCAACTTCTGGACGCCGGTGACCAACGCGGGCTCGCTGAGCTGGCTGTACGACTACGCGCGGGCCAACAACGCGGACAACCTGCCGACCATCCAGGCGTTCAGCGCGAGTCATGAGCCGAGCCCCTGGATGGGCGACCGGCAGACCTTCCAGGTGATGCCCTCGGCCGCCGCCGGCACCCCCGAACTGGGCCGTACGGCACGGGCGTTGGCCTTCCGGCACGAGAACGAGACGGCCCGGCCGTACTACTACGGGGTGCGCTTCGAGAACGGCGTCAAGGCCGAGATGGCCCCGACGGACCACGCGGCGGTGCTGCGCTTCACCTACCCCGGCGACGACGCGAGCGTCCTCTTCGACAACGTGACGGACCAGGCGGGGCTGACCCTGGACAAGGACACCGGGGTCGTGACGGGCTTCTCGGATGTGAAGTCCGGCCTGTCGACGGGCGCGACCCGCCTCTTCGTGTACGGGGTCTTCGACGCGCCGGTCACGGACGGCGACTCGACCGGTGTGCGGGGCCGTCTCCGCTTCGACGCGGGCACCGACCGCACGGTGACGCTCCGCCTGGCCACCTCCCTCATCAGCCTCGACCAGGCGAAGGACAACCTGCGCCAGGAGATCCCGGAAGGGACGTCCTTCGAGACCGTGAAGGACCGGGCCCGGGCCCAATGGGACCGCGTCCTGGGCAAGGTGGAGGTCGAAGGGGCCTCTCCCGACCAGCTCACGACGCTGTACTCGAACCTCTACCGGCTGTACCTGTACCCCAACTCCGGCTTCGAGAAGGTAGGTTCGAAGCACCAGTACGCCTCACCCTTCTCCCCCATGAGCGGCCCGGACACTCCGACCCACACGGGCGCGAAGATCGTCGACGGCAAGGTGTACGTCAACAACGGCTTCTGGGACACCTATCGGACGACCTGGCCCGCGTACTCGCTCCTCACACCCCGTCAAGCGGGTGAGATGGTCGACGGTTTCGTGCAGCAGTACAAGGACGGCGGCTGGACCTCCCGCTGGTCCTCCCCCGGCTACGCGGACCTGATGACGGGCACCTCGTCGGACGTGGCGTTCGCTGACGCATATGTGAAGGGCGTCGGCTTCGACGCGAAGACGGCGTACGAGGCGGCCGTCAAGAACGCCACGGTGGTCCCGCCGTCGGCGGGCGTCGGCCGCAAGGGCATGACCACCTCGCCCTTCCTCGGCTACACCAGCACCGACACCCATGAGGGCCTGTCCTGGGCGCTGGAGGGCTATCTCAACGACTACGGCATCGCGCGCATGGGCCAGGCCCTGTACCGGAAGACGGGTGAGAAGCGCTACCAGGAGGAGTCGGCGTACTTCCTCAACAGGGCCCAGAAATATGTAGAGTTGTTCGACAAGGACGCCGGGTTCTTCCAGGGCCGGGACAGCGACGGGGCCTGGCGGCTCGACTCCTCGAAGTACGACCCCCGCGTCTGGGGCCACGACTACACGGAGACCAACGGCTGGGGCTACGCCGTCTCCGCACCGCAGGACAGCAAGGGCCTCGCCAACCTGTACGGCGGTCGCGGCGGGCTGGCGGAGAAGCTGGACACCTACTTCGCCACCCCGGAGACGGCCTCGCCCGACTTCGTCGGCTCCTACGGCGGCGTCATCCACGAGATGACCGAGGCCCGTGACGTACGCATGGGCATGTACGGCCATTCCAACCAGGTCGCCCACCACGCGATCTACATGTACGACGCCGCCGGACAGCCCTGGAAGGCTCAGGAGAAGGTCCGCGAGGTGCTCTCCCGCCTCTACGTCGGCAGCGACATCGGGCAGGGCTACCACGGCGACGAGGACAACGGCGAACAGTCCGCCTGGTACCTCTTCTCCGCCCTCGGCTTCTATCCGCTGGTGATGGGCAGCGGCGAATACGCCATCGGCTCACCGCTGTTCACCAAGGCGACCATCCATCTGGAGAACGGCGAGGACCTGGTGGTCGAAGCGCCGAGGAACAGCGCGAAGAACGTGTACGTGCAGGGCCTGAAGGTCAACGGCAAGTCCTGGACGTCGACTTCACTGCCGCACTCCCTCATCTCCAGGGGCGGCGTCCTGAAGTTCGACATGGGCCCGAAGCCGTCCCGCTGGGGCACCGGCGAGCGCGCGGCCCCGGTGTCGATCACGAAGAGCGACAAGGTTCCGTCCCCACGCTCGGACACCATCGAGGGCGACGGCGAACTCTTCGACAACACGTCGTCGACGACGGCGTCCGTGACGACGGTGCCGCTCCCGACACCCGCCCCTGCCAAGGCGGTTCAGTACACGCTCACCTCGTCCGACCCCACCGAGGCACCGACCGGCTGGACCCTCCAGGCCTCCGCCGACGGCACCACCTGGAAGACCCTCGACAAGCGCTCCGGCGAACCCTTCACCTGGGACCGGCAGACACGGGCCTTCTCGGTCCCGGCGCCGAAGGCATACCGGCACCACCGGCTGGTCCTCGACGACACGGCGACGCTGGCGGAGGTGGAGCTACTGGCCTGACGCCAGGACGAAGACGTACGCCCCGGGCGTCGTCCGGCAGCCGAGCGCTCCTGATCGCGCGGCCGGCCGGCGACCGGTGGCGACGGCCTCTGTGACCCACCCGACCCCAACCGGCTTGACTTCGTTGGCCGTTGAAACGGTAGAGTCATGTCCAGACCACTCGACAACGTTGTCTTGCCGAGGGTCCCACCAGCCGCACTCACTCCGCGCCCGGTCTCCCCCGTACCGGCCGCGGCTCGCGGACCGGGTGGGCTCGCACCGCCTGCCCACCCGGTCCGCCCCGAGCACAGCGCCTGTCCGCGCCTGTCCGACGGACCGGTCCTCAGCCCACCCGGCAGGGCAGGGTCGTCGCGGGATCACCTCCCGACCCCTGCACCACATACCCGAACGTGGCGGTTTCCCCGGGATCCAACGCCCCGTTCCAGTCGGCGTTGTGCACCATCACGTCCTGTCCGGTGTAGGTCGCGCTGCCGCTCCAGAGGCTGTCGACCTTCTGCCCGGTCGGCAGCGTCCAGTTGACCATCCAGCCGAGCATCGGCACGTCGCCGGTGTTGGTGACGACGACCTCGGACTGGTAGCCGCCGGTCCAGCTGCCCGTCGTACGGCGGGTCGCGGCGCACTCGCCCGGTACCGGATCGGTGGGGTTGCCCGGCTCCTTGATGCCGGTCACCTCTCCGTTGCCGCCGTCGAAGACGATGTCGGAGCAGGAGTAGAAGGTCTCCTGGCTGTCGGAGCGCTGCCAGACCATGTAGATGAGGTGGCGGCCCGACTTGTTCGCGGGAAGCTGGCCCCGCCAGGAGTAGTTGGCCTCGACCGTGCCCGGGCTGCCGTTCAGCGGCGGGTGGTCGACGCTCAGGAACGGCTGCTCCTCCATGTCGTTCCAGGTGAGCGTCTTCGTCGGGTCGAAACCGTCCTTGGTGATGTAGACGTAGAACCAACCCGGGTGCGCCGCCCAGGCGTTGTACGAGAAGTCGACGGTCGCGCCGGAGGTGAGGTGGGTCAACGGCCAGTCGGCGCTCGGGGTGTTGAACCCGGTGAAGTTGGTGTTGCCGCCGCTGCACAGCTGGCCGTCCGGGACGAAGCCGCGGGTGCGGCCGGCGCCGTTCGAGCGGAGCACCGAGAACCAGTTGTAGAACGGGGTCGTGCCGCTCACCTGCTGTGCGGAGCGACAGGCCGGGTTGATCGGTTTGATCTCGCCGGTGTCGGTCAGCCCGTCCTGCCAGCACAGGAAGGTGCGGCTGCCGGGCTTCATCGGAGTGCCGTGTGCCTCCGCCTTGCCACTGCCGGCCGTGACGACCAGGCCGAGCGCCGGGATCGTGGTCACGAGGGCGAGCAGGACGAGAAGGATAGCTCGGTGGCGCCGGGGCAGCCTTAATCGTATTTTTGTCACGTGCATGACAAACACTCCTTGCGTGTACGGCTTGGAGGAACGTGCGCGTGCCCATGTGCATGTGTGCGGATGAGTGGTCGGGGGTGGGAGCCGGTCCGGGCGGCGGGTTCCGGTCCGCCGCCTTATGGGAGCGCTCCCACCCCCACCTACTTCGGAAGCTAGCGCGGAGCGCCGCGCTTGTAAACGGCTGACGCGCACCGACACGGGCGCGGTCCCGCGACTGCGTGCCTGCGCGATTGGTCAGGGGCGCTCGGCTCGACGCCGTACCGACGCGAGCAGACGGCGGGTGAGGAGCGCGTGGCTGCCTTTGCCGATGACGAGCAGCCGGTACAGGGTGCCGAACGGGCCGGGGAAGGCGGCACGGGACTCGGCCCGTAGGCGGACCCGGCCGGGGCCCGCGGGTTCGAGGCGGAAGGCGAACGCGTACGTCGAGAAGTGGTGTCGGCCCTGGAGGGTCAGCTCCTCGCCCGGGATCGCGGTCACCGCGCGGAAGCCGGGGAACGTCGAGCCCTCGGCCGGGGGCCGCGGCCCGGACACCGTACGGTCGGCGCAGCCCACGAGGCCCACGTAACGGCTTGCCCGGGGGCTTGAGAAGGCCGCGTCCAGGGCTTCACCGAGGGCCTGCCAGACGGTGTCGGGGGCCGCCGTGACGACGGTCGCGTGCTCGTCGACGTACGGCAGTGGGGCACGGCGCATCGGATCCTCCGTGAGTGGGTGAGGGCGGCCGTGGGCAGTCGGCTGTCAGGCGGGGTCCCTGTCGGACAGTTGCCCGCGCATGGCTTCCGCGGTGTCGACGACCTGTTGGAGTTGGCTCGCGGTGAGGCGGCGTACGTCCCAGATGAGTTCGGAGACGCCGGTGAGGGCCGGGTTCGGGGACGTGGAGGTGGCGGGCAGGGGGACGCCGGTCAGTGTCGCGAGGTCGGCGGCCGGGACGTCGAGCAGGGCGGCGAAATCGGCCAGGAGGTCGGGGGTCAGCGGCTTGCGGCCGTGACCCACTCCGCCGTAGGTGGCGGCGGACCAGTATCGGCCGGTGAGCACCAGAAACGTGCGGGCGGTGGCCGTCCAGCCGAGGTTCCGGTTCCGGATCATGCGCATGAGGAGTGCGCCGGGGCCCGGAGGGTACTGCTGGTGCCGCGGTGTTTCGGGGGGAGGCTGCGTGCGCTCCTCCTGTGGCAGGGACGCCACGAGTCGGCGCAGGGCGTTCCGTTGGTCCGGCGGCAGGGCGGCGGCGTCCCGAGCGAGGCGGGGAACATGCCGTCCGGCCGTATCGTCCAGCGGGGCGAGGTCTTCGGGGATGCCGGCGCCCGCGATCGCGAAGAGGTCCGCCGTGTGCAGACCGAGGACGGGTGCGAGCCGGCGAAGAAGAGGCGGGCTCGGTGCGGCACCGGCGAGGACGGCCCGGAGTTGGGACTCGGGGACGGGGGCTGGTTGGTACGAGGTCGGTTGGGACACGGCCGGTTGGGACGCGGCCGGTTGGGACGCGGCCGGTTGGCACGCATCCTGTCGGGACGACGTCTCTCGGGACGACATCTCTCGGGACGACGTCTGTCGGGACGACGTCTGTCGGGACAAGGTCGTCGTCGGATCCAGGCCCCTGCGGTCCAGCAGCCGCTTCAACAGCGGACCGAAGTCCTCTTCCCCCACCATCCCGCAAGGCTAGCCCGGTGTCCCGGAGGCCTCCTCCGGCGGTCACACCGAAAGCGACGGCACGGTGGGCGTCGACGGAACCGAAGGTGCCGAGACCGTGTCGATGTGCGGGAGTTCGATGGTGCCGGTCGGGGGGAGTTCGATGGTGAACTCGGTGTGGCCCGGCTCGCTGGTGACGTCGAGGCGGCCGCCGTGGGCGGAGACGATCGCGGCGGCGATGGCGAGGCCGAGGCCGGAGCCGCTCTCGTGGGGGTTGGCGCGGGCGCGGGAGGAGTCGGCGCGGGTGAAGCGTTCGAAGACGGAGGGGAGGAGGGCCGGCGGGATGCCGGGGCCGTCGTCGCGCACGCGGATCACACAGTGGTCGGCGGTGGTCTCGACGGACGCCGTGACCGTCGTGCCAACGGGCGTGTGCACACGCGCGTTGGCCAACAGGTTGGCCAACGCCTGGTGGAGGCGGGCCTCGTCGCCGGTGACCAGGGCCGGGGCGTCCAGGAGAAGGGCGAGCTGCCAGTTGTGGTCCTCGCCCGCCGCCCGCGCGTCCCACACCGCCTCCGCCACCAGGGCCGCGAGGTCCACCTCGGCGGACTCCAGCGGCCGGCCCTCGTCCAGTCGCGCGAGCAGCAGCAGGTCCTCCACCAGGCCCGTCATCCGCGCCGACTCGGCCGAGACGCGCCGCCACGCCAGTGTCGGTTCGATCCGGTCGGTGCCCCGGTTCATCAGTTCCGCGTAACCGGCGATGGAGGCCAGCGGCGTACGGAGTTCATGGCTGGCGTCGGCGAGGAAGCGGCGCATGCGTTCCTCGCTGCGTTGCCGCTGGGCGAGGGATGCCTCGACGTGGTCGATCATGCGGTTGAGGGCGGCGCCGACCTGGCCGGCCTCGCTGCCGGGGTCCGTGTCGCGGTCGGGCACCCGGGTCAGGCCGGTGACCTCACCCCGGTCCAGCGGGGAGCGGGAGACCTCGACAGCCGTCGCGGCGACCCGGCCGAGGGGGCGCAGCTGACGTCGGATCACGAACGCGCAGACGCAGGCCGCCACGGTGAGGCCGGCGGCGGCGACCACCGCCTCGACCAGCACCAGACCGCCGATCATGTCCTGCACGTCGTCCATCGGCAGGCCTGTCAGCACGTACAGCCCGTCGTCACTGAGGGCGGTGATCCGGTAGGTGCCGAGGCCGGGCACGCTCCGGGTGTGCGTCGAACCGTCGGGCGCGATGCCGCCGAGGGCGGCCCGCTGTTCGGCGCTGAGGGTCTCCGGGTCGCCGCTCGCCCCGATGACCTCGGCGGAGGTGATGTTCCCGTCGCCGTCGAGTCGCGCGGCGAGCGTGCCGACGGCCTGGCCCTGCTCCCGCGGGAACGCCAGATCGGTGTGGTCGCGGGGTCCGACGCTCACCCCGCCCAGACTGCGCTCGGCGGCGTTGGTGACGCGCTCGTCGAGGGCGCCGAGCAGTGCGGCGCGCTGCGCGACGACCGTGGCCAGCGTCATCGCGGCGCACACCGCCACCAGTGTGGCGGAGATGAAGAGGAGCAGGCGGGTGCGCAGTGACGTGCTCTTGAGCGGACCGTTCATCTTCCGTCCGCCCCCGCCCGGATCGCGTATCCGAGTCCCCGCACCGTGTGGATCACCGGTGCGCCCCGCCCTTGTCGATCTCGCGCTTGGCGGTCAGCCGGATCGGCGTACCGTCGCGGTGCACCTCGCGGGTCTCCTCGCTGAAGACGATGTTCGGTGAGCCCGGGTTCGTCGTCGACGACGGGGACACGGACTCGGCCGTTTCGGGTCGCGGAGGTTCCAGCCATGTCCTGATCCTGTCCCGGCCGGCTGGGGGAACCCTGTGTTCCGGCTGAGCCGGAGCCGTGCGACCTGGTCGATGGGCACGGACGGCGCTCCGTACGGGGACGTAGGGAAGCCGCCAACTGCCTTGACCGAAGAGGGCGTTGGCACGGAACGGCCACAGGAACCCCTTGAGCCTCTCTGCACGCGCCGCTCACTCTGATCACTGGCTTCCGCCCACCAGGCCGGAAGCGTTCGTCAGCGTTCAGGGGAGGACGCACACCCATGCGAAGACTCCACACTCTCGGGGCCGTGGCAGGAGCGGCCGGTCTGCTCGCGGCGGCGATCACGCCCGCGGCGGCCGGCCCCGGCACCGAGCCCGGTACCAGCACCAGCACCAGCACCAAGAAGACCGACATCGCGAGCGCATCCACCACGCAGACCGTCACCCTCATCACCGGCGACACCGTCTCGCTCACGGCCGGGCCGGACGGCAGGTACGCCGTCGATGTGCGGCGCGGTGCGGGCCGCGAGGCCGCCACGTTCCTGTCGAGCGAACGTGACGGCGAGGTCAGTGTCCTGCCCGCGGACGCCATCCCGCTGCTCCAGGCGGGCCGCCTCGACCCGGCTCTCTTCAACGTCACCCGGCTGGTGAAGCAGGGCTACACCGATGCCAGCACCGGCACCACCCCCGTGATCGCGACGTACGCGAAGGGCAGTGCGACCCCCGACGGCGCCCGCCGCACGCTCGCGCTGCCCGGGATCGACGGCGCGGCGCTGAGTGCCGAGAAGTCGACCGCGTTCTGGGCGGACATCGCTCCCGCGCTCGGCACCGAACCCGCCACGAAGGCCGCGCGGCGACTCGGCGGGGGCATCGACAAGATCTGGCTCGACGCCAAGGTGAAGGTGTCCCTGGAGACGAGCGTCCCGCAGATCGGCGCGCCCGAGGTGTGGCAGTCGGGCTACGACGGCAAGGGCGTCGAGGTCGCCGTCCTGGACACGGGCGTGGACACCGGTCACCCGGATCTCGCCGGGAAGATCACCGAGACGCAGAGCTTCGTCCCGGACCAGGCGGTGCGGGACGGTCATGGACACGGCACCCATGTGGCGTCCACGATCGTCGGCTCCGGCGCGGCCTCGGACGGCAGGCGCAAGGGAGTGGCGCCGGGCGCGGAGCTGCTGGTCGGCAAGGTGCTGAACAACGCGGGCCAGGGCCAGTCGTCGTGGATCATCGCGGGCATGGAGTGGGCGGCGCGCTCCGGGGCGAAGATCGTCTCGATGTCGCTGGGCGGCACGGCGTACGGCCCCTCCGACGTGCTCAGTGAGACCGTCGACGAGCTGTCCGCGTCCACCGGCAGCCTCTTCGTCATCGCGTCGGGCAACGCGGGCCCGGGCGAGCAGACCGTGGGCACCCCGGGCATCGCCGACTCGGCGCTCACCGTGGGCGCGGTGGACAAGTCGGACCGGCTGGCGTCCTTCTCCAGCCGCGGCCCGCGCCCCGGTGACTTCGCGGTCAAGCCGGAGATCACCGCGCCGGGCGTGGGCATCACCGCGGCCCGTGCCGCCGGCACCACCATGGGTACGCCGGTCGACGACAACTACACGACGGCGAACGGTACGTCGATGGCGACCCCGCATGTCGCGGGCGCCGCGGCGCTGGTCGCGCAGGCGCATCCGGACTGGACCGGTCAGCAGATCAAGGAAGCTCTGGCCGGCACGGCGAAGACGAACGCCGACAACTCGGTGTTCGAGCAGGGCAACGGGCGGGTCGACGCCGTGCGGGCCGTCGAGCAGAACGTCTTCGCGACCCCGACGCTGAGCTTCGGCAAGTTCGAGGACGGCGACACCGAGGTCGCCACCAAGGACATCACCTACACCAACACCACTGACAAAGCGGTGGAGTTGAAGATCTCGTCGTCACTCGCCGACGTCACGTTGGGCACCAGCACGCTGACCGTGCCCGCGCGGGGCACCGCCACGGTCCCGGCCGACGTCGACCCCGCGAAGCAGGACGAGGGCCGGTACGCGGGTCACATCACGGCGACCGCCGACGGCATCCAGGTCACCACGGGCGTCGGCTTCGAGAAGGCGCCGAAGACGTACGACCTCAAGGTCTCGCTCCTGGGCCGCGACGGCAAGCCGACCACCGTGGGGTCGCTCTACACGCTCATGGAGCTGAACGGCGCCTTCCCCGACGGGTACGGCTTCATCGGCTCCGGCTGGACCTGGCAGGTTCCGGCCGGCACCTACTCGATGGCGACCTGGATCGCGGACCGCGACGCGGGCGGGGTGGCCGTCGGCACCTCGGTCGTCGGCAACCCCGAGATCAAGGTCGACGGGGACACCGAGGTCGTCCTCGACGCCCGCAAGGCGGTGGAGATCAAGCCGAAGACGAAGGAGGACTCCGAGTTCCAGGGCTTCAGCACCAACTGGCACCGCGAGGGGCCGGGCAACGCCTGGGGGCTCACCTACAGCCAGGGCTTCTGGACCGACCATGTCTATGTGACGCCGACCGAGCAGGTCACCGAGGGCACCCTGGAGTTCTCCGCCAAGTTCCGGCTGTACGCGAAGGAGTTGACGGCGAGCGTCACCAGCCCGGAGAAGTCCGTGCTGTCCTCGCTCTACTACTCCCAGACGTACAACGACTTCCCGTTGAAGATCAGCGGTGACCACAAGGTGCGGGCGGTGGACGCGGGCGGCGGTACCGAGGCCGACTTCGCGGGGCTCGATGTCAAGGGCAAGGTGGCGGTGGTCGCGCTCGGTGCCACGGAGCGGGCACAGAGCGCTCTGGACAACGCGACCAAGGCCGGTGCGGGTTACCTCATCGCGTACCGCAAGACCCCCGGTTTCTGGATCGAGGCCGTGGACCGCGCGACCACCGTCCCGCTGATGATCGCCACCGGTGAGGAGGGCGCCAAGCTGACCGGCCTGCTGAAGACCGGCAAGAAGGTCACGCTGAAACTGGGCGGTACGCCGGTCAGTCCGTACGCCTACAACCTGCTCGCCGCGCAGAGCGGCGCCATCTCCGCGGACCAGACGTACCGCTTGGACCGTTCCAACACGGTGAAGCGGAAGGCCCGTTATTACGGAGCCACGGCCGGTGAGACCGGCGCGGACACCCTGTACACCTTCCGCCCCTGGCAGCTCTTCGGCATCGAGAACAGCGACTACCTGCAGCTGGGCACGGAACGCGACGAGTACTACTACGTCGACCCCGACACCCGTACCTGGCACGTCGTCTATCCGAACTGGAATACGCTCAGGGGCCAGTGGAGCCCGCTGAGGACCTTCAGCAAGCCGGGCACGGAGCCCACCGAGAGCTGGCTGCGCCAGGTCGTCCGCCCCGGAACCAGCGAGGAGTACGGCCTCTCCGAACGCACCGGCGACAAACTCACCCTCTCCGTGGCGGAGTTGAGCGACTCCACTCCGGGTCACTACGGCTACATCGACGGCACCGACAACACCGCGAAGGGCAAGCTCTACGCGGACGGGCAGCTGGTCGGAGAATCGACGATCGGCGGGTACGGCACCTTCGACGTGGCGGCGGACAAGGCCTCGTACCGCTTCGAGCTGGACGTGCAGCGCCGGGCGGCCTGGGCCAGGTACTCCACGAGCACGCACACCGAGTGGACCTTCGCCTCGGCGCGCACCGACACCGCGACGGCGCTGCCGCTGCTCACCGTCGGCATCGCCCCGAAGGGCCTCGACCTCCTCAACCGGGCCAGGAGCGGCCGGGATCTGGAGGTCGGGCTGCCGGTCGCGAACCAGCTGGGGAGCGTGAAGGCGAGCAGTCTGAAGGCCTGGGTGTCCTACGACGACGGCACGTCCTGGAAGGAAGTGAAGGTCAAGAACGGCAAGGCACGGTTCAAGCCGGCGAAGGGCGCCGAGTCGGTGTCGCTGCGGGTGCGGGCCGCCGACCGCGACGGCAACGGGATCGACCAGACCGTGTTGCGGGCGTTCGGCCTGAAGTAGGCGACACCCCCACCTGTCCCTCAGCATTAACAAAGATCGTCTACCGTGCCGGGACATGGTGAACACGGCACACGACACGGCAAGACCGACCCCTGCCGCGAGCCCCTGGTCCGCGGTGGGGGTCTCCGCCTTCGACGAGCTGGTGTACCAGGCGATGCTTCATCAGCCCGATGCCGACGCGGCCGGATGGGCGCTGCTGACCGGCGCCTCCCCGGCGCGGGTGCGCGAGTCCTGCGACCGGCTGCTCGCGCTCGGGTTTCTCCAACCGCCTGATTCCATGGGCGGGTTACGCGCGGTCGACCCACGGGTGGCGATCCGCGCGCTGATCCGGCGGCGCGAGACGGAGTCCGAACTGCTCGCCGCCACCGCCGAGGAGATGGCGACCGCGTACGAGGCGGGGCTGCTGCGCGAGGAGCCCTCCCGGCTGGTCGAGGTGGTTTCCGGGGAGGGCGCCAACGCGGCACGCCTGGAAGAGCTGTACGCGCACGCCGAGCACGAGGTGTGCGTCTTCGACACGCCTCCCTATCTCGCCCCCCGCACCCCGCAGCTGGACCTCCAGGCCGATCTGCTCAGCCGCGGCATCGTGTATCGCACGGTCTACGCGGCGACCGCCCTGGAGGACCCGGACGTCCTGTCCCACGCCTGGAAGATGGTGGAACTCGGCGAGGAGGCCCGGGTGTTGCCGTCGGTGCCGGTCAAGTTGCTGGTGGTCGACGGACGTCGGGCGATGCTCCCGCTGACCGCCACCCCGGCGGGCGGCTACTGCGCCGCCGTCGTACGGCACTCGGCGGTGACCGAGGCTCTGCAGAAGCTCTTCGACCTGGCCTGGCAGCAGGCGACTCCGCTCGGCCGGCCCACCGAGGACGCCGAACTCTCCGAGGGCGAGCGGGCGTTGACCCGGCTGCTGGCGGCCGGGATGAAGGACGAGGCGGTGGCCCGCCACCTGGGCGTGAGTCTGCGGACCCTGCGCCGCCGGGTGAGTGACCTCCAGGAGCGGCTGGGGGCGGCGAGCCGCTTCCAGTTGGGGGCACGGGCAGCGCAGCGCGGCTGGTTGTAGCGCTCCTCTCCCGGATCGGCCGTAGGGGAAGGGCCGTCGAGGACGGCGAAGGGCCGCACCCCCGTCTCCGGGGATGCGGCCCTCAATCACCCTGCCGTACCGCTCAGTCGCGTCAGCCGCGGATCAGGTTGCGCAGCACGTACTGCATGATGCCGCCGTTGCGGTAGTAGTCGGCCTCACCGGGGGTGTCGATGCGGACGACCGCGTCGAACTCGACGCCGCTGTCGGTGGTGACCTTGACCGTGCGCGGGGTGGTGCCGTCGTTGAGCTCGGTGACGCCCGTGATGGAGAAGGTCTCCTCGCCGGTCAGACCGAGGGACTGGGCCGAGGCGCCCTCGGGGAACTGGAGCGGGAGGACGCCCATGCCGATGAGGTTCGAGCGGTGGATGCGCTCGTACGACTCGGCGATGACGGCCTTGACGCCGAGGAGGGCCGTGCCCTTGGCCGCCCAGTCACGGGACGAGCCGGAGCCGTACTCCTTGCCGGCCAGGATGACCAGCGGGATGCCCTGCTCGATGTAGTTGCGCGAGGCGTCGTAGATGAACGACACCGGACCGCCGTCCTGGGTGAAGTCGCGGGTGTAGCCGCCCTCGGTGCCCGGCGCGATCTGGTTGCGCAGGCGGATGTTGGCGAACGTACCGCGGATCATGACCTCGTGGTTGCCGCGGCGCGAGCCGTAGCTGTTGAAGTCACGACGCTCGACACCGTGCTCCGTGAGGTACTTGCCTCCGGGGGTGTCGGCCTTGATCGCGCCGGCCGGGGAGATGTGGTCGGTGGTGACCGAGTCGCCCAGCTTGGCCAGGACGCGGGCGTCGGCGATGTCCGAGACCGGGGTGGTCTCCATCGTCATGCCCTCGAAGTACGGGGGCTTGCGGACGTACGTCGACTGCGGGTCCCACTCGAAGGTGTTGCCCTCGGGGATCGGCAGGGCCTGCCACTGGGCGTCGCCCGCGAAGACGTCCTGGTAGGACTTGTTGAACATGTCCTCGCCGATGGCGTTCGCCACGACGTCGTTGACCTCGGCCTCGGAGGGCCAGATGTCCTCGAGGTAGACCGGCTTGCCGTCCTGGTCCGTGCCGAGCGCGTCCTTGGTGATGTCCACCTTCATGGAGCCCGCGATGGCGTACGCGACGACCAGCGGCGGGGAGGCCAGGTAGTTCATCTTGACGTCGGGGTTGATACGGCCCTCGAAGTTCCGGTTGCCGGAGAGGACCGAGGTGACCGCGAGGTCGTGGTCGTTGACGGCCTTGGAGACCTCCTCCGGCAGCGGGCCGGAGTTGCCGATGCAGGTGGTGCAGCCGTAGCCGACGAGGTTGAAGCCGACCTTGTCGAGGTACGGGGTCAGGCCCGCCTTGTCGAAGTAGTCGGTGACGACCTTGGAGCCCGGGGCGAGGGTGGTCTTGACCCACGGCTTGCGGGTCAGGCCCTTCTCGACCGCCTTCTTGGCCACCAGCGCGGCGGCGACCATGACGTACGGGTTCGAGGTGTTGGTGCAGGAGGTGATGGCCGCGACCGTCACCGCACCGTGGTCGATCTCGTACGTCGAGCCGTCGGCGGCGGTCACGGTGACCGGGTTGGACGGGGCGCCGTTGGGGGCGACGGCCGGGGAGTCGGAGGCCGGGAAGGACTCCTGGCCCGCCTCGTCGACGCTGTCGACGTAGTTGCGTACGTCCGTCTTGAACTGCTCGGCGGCGTTCGCGAGGACGATACGGTCCTGCGGACGCTTCGGGCCGGCGATCGACGGGACGACCGTGGCGAGGTCGAGCTCCAGCTTCTCGGAGAAGTCGGGCTCGGCGGCCGGGTCGAGCCAGAGGCCCTGCTGCTTGGCGTACGCCTCGACGAGCGCGAGCTGCTGCTCGGAGCGGCCCGTCAGCTTCAGGTACTTGATGGTCTCGCCGTCGATCGGGAAGATCGCCGCGGTCGAGCCGAACTCCGGCGACATGTTGCCGATGGTGGCGCGGTTGGCGAGCGAGGTGGCGGCCACGCCCTCGCCGTAGAACTCGACGAACTTGCCGACGACACCGTGCTTGCGAAGCATCTCGGTGATGGTCAGCACGAGGTCGGTGGCGGTGGTGCCGGGGGTCAGCTCACCGGTGAGCTTGAAGCCGACGACGCGCGGGATGAGCATGGAGACCGGCTGGCCGAGCATCGCGGCCTCGGCCTCGATGCCGCCGACGCCCCAGCCCAGCACACCGAGGCCGTTGACCATGGTGGTGTGCGAGTCGGTGCCGACGAGGGTGTCGGGGTACGCCTGGCCGTTACGCACCATGATGGTCCGAGCGAGGTGCTCGATGTTCACCTGGTGGACGATGCCGGTGCCGGGGGGTACGACCTTGAAGTCGTCGAAGGCGGTCTGGCCCCAGCGCAGGAACTGGTAGCGCTCCTTGTTGCGGCCGTACTCCAGCTCGACGTTCTGCGCGAAGGCGTCGTTGGTGCCGAACTTGTCGGCGATGACGGAGTGGTCGATGACCAGCTCGGCCGGGGAGAGCGGGTTGACCTTCGCCGGGTCGCCGCCGAGCTCCTTGACGGCCTCACGCATGGTGGCGAGGTCCACGACGCAGGGCACACCCGTGAAGTCCTGCATGATCACGCGGGCCGGCGTGAACTGGATCTCCTGGTTGGGCTGGGCCTGCGAGTCCCAGCCGCCGAGGGCACGGATGTGGTCGGCGGTGATGTTCGCGCCGTCCTCCGTGCGGAGCAGGTTCTCCAGCAGGACCTTGAGGCTGTAGGGCAGGCGAGCCGAGCCCTCCACCTTGTCCAGCCGGAAGATCTCGTACGACTCGTCGCCCACCTGCAGTGTGCTGCGGGCGTCGAAGCTGTTCGCCGACACGACAGTCTCCTTCATTCCATGTGCGCGTACCACCGCATCCTGCCGCCATGCCCTCTTGGCCGATCCGCTAAGGTAAGGCTAAGTTAGGTACCCCTTACCGGGGTGGGGGCCGCAGTGCGCCTCGGCAGATATCTCGATGTCGAGATAACACTAGTACATGGGCGCGGGCTGGTCATGCCCGGGCGGATGTGGCGTGCGCCAATCTCGGCGGATGGATCGCGCAGGCGGGCCGCGAACAGACCGGCGCAGGAATCAGACCGCGCGGCGCGGCCCCAGGCCGTGTCGCGCGGAATCGTCCGTCCGTCCGTCGGCGAGCACGGGCCGTTCCGGGCCACCCCGGACCTTCTCCCAGGTGCGACAGACGGCGATCACGGTGTCGTACACGACAACCAGGGCGGTGAGACCGAACGCCATGGCACTGTCCTCACGCGGCAGGAGGTCGGCGAAGTAGGTGGTCGCCGTCACGGCCACGGCAGGCAGCGCGAAAGATCCGACGGGGCGGCGTACGGCGGCGATGCGAGCGCGCCACCGACTACGGACCTGCGCCGGTGGGAAAGGGCTCCAGTCGTGCGCCTGCTGCGGCGGCGCCACGTCCGCACCGACTGCCGCCAGGTGCGGGTCCTGAGATGGTTCGTTCACGAGTCGCCCTTCCGCTCTCCGCACATGGCGTGCCGGTTTCATGACGTGCCGGTTTCATGACGTGCCGGCTGAAGACCTGCGCCGGCAGGCGGCTTTGCCTCCAGCCGAAGGGGCCCCGGACTCCCCGAGCGGGAACCGGGACCCCGGAACTACTGCCTCCGCGGCGCACCCGAGTGGTCGTCACCGTCCTGAACGGGGTCGCCGAGGAGCGCCGCGACCCGCTGGGCGGTGAACTCGTCACGGGCGATGACGACCCCGGGGAGCCTCGGCTCCCCGTCCCGTATTGCCTGGTGGAGCAGCTTGCTCGCCTCCCAGGGGATCATCGGCGCCCCCTTGGAGTCGTACAGCCGGACCGCGAGCCCGTGTGCGGCCGCGACCAGCAGGATGGCGCTGTCCAGGACGTCGCCCGACGGATGGATGGCAGCCGGAACGCTGTGGTTGAGGACGGCCTGGATGATCGCGGAGGTCGTCTCCTCCTGGAAGTCGATGTGGGGGTACTCCTTCGCCAGCCGGTCGGCACGGGACACCAGCGACCAGGGGAAGACGAGATGCCCCGGCCCGGGAGTGGCGGTGGGCGTGTCCTCGGTCAGCAACTCCCACTCCCCCGCGGCCGACACGCGGTACGCCGACGTGCAGTCGGCGGTGAGGGCGGACTCCAGGGTCACCGTCGCGGCGGCCATCGGCGGCTTCGGCAGCCACACCAGCACCGAGAGCGAGGCCGCACGCGGGTCACCGCGAACCAGGAGCGCCTCCAAAGAGCCGGTCTCCGATATGGACACGGTGGGGCGCCCCTGCCGGATGTGACTGCGAAAGAGCTCCCTCCGCTCCTCCCGGCTGCCCTCCGCGCCGATCAGCGAGAACGAAACGCCCATCTCCTCGCCGAGACCGCCGAGAGCCGCTTCCGCGACACGGAACAGTCGCTCGCGGAAGGCGGCGATCCGCTCCTCCCAGGACTGCTCCCGGGCCGGAACACCTGCGGGCGGGTGCGCCCCCGGGTCGAATTCGTACGGATCCCGCAGCGCGCGTACGGCTTCGGGGGCGTCATACCCAGGAAGTCGCGTGTGGGCGTGGTCGACGTCCACGGGCCGACGGATCGCGTACAGGCTGTTCCGCTGTTCGGTGCACAGCGCTTCGGCAACGACGGTCGCCACGTGAACGGAGCCGGGGGGCTGCTGGTGGCCGCTGGTGCCAGGCCGAATCATCTGAGGTCCAACTCCCTCTGTGATCAAGGGTGGTGACTGAGGTCCCCCGCGCTTGTGCGCCCTCCCGGCGCAGCGTACCCCGTGTGGGTGTCTTGTCGCACACATGACGCATACGTCAGCACTTCGTGAAGTTTTAAGCACCTAGGGGCAGTTGGAACTGCACGGTGCATCTGCACGTGAATCCCGAAGGAACTTCTGAGCTACAGAACTTCTGGAAGCCATGAAGTGCCATGTACCCTGGCCGAGTTGAGCGAACTGTGCCTCATGGCCGTATTACAACTCAGTACATACCGGGGAGGCGTGCCCGCCCTCTCGTCCTCCTGAGGTCCGGCACGTCCGACGCCCCACTGAAGGGATTCACGTGTCGAATGAACGGAACAGCAGCCACACCGAAGCCAAGGAGCGCCAAGTCGTCGTCTCCGTCAGGTTCCCGGCCCAGTTGCTGCAGCGTATCCACGCGGTGGCCGCCGTCGAGGAGACCACAGCCAACGCCGTGATCCGCGAGGGCATGGACCACTACATACGCGAGCGGGTACGCACGGACACCTTCCAGGAAGCCAGCCGCGCCTACGTGGAGCGCGCCCAAGCCCATGTCGCCACAGCCCTGATGGATCCGCCCGAGCAGGAATAAGGGTGCGAACACAGGGAGGTGGAGGCTCGCAGGGGACCGGGTCTCCACCCCGCCGACGGGCCACCGAGGCCCAACCGGCATGCCAACCGGCAAGAGGGATACCCGTCGCACGGCGAAAGGAGGCACATATGCCGCTCACGTTCCGCAAGAGCTTCCGCATCCTGCCGGGTGTGCGACTGAACATCAACAAGCGTTCATGGTCCATCACCACCGGCGGCCACAGCGGCCCGCGGCACACGCGCAGCAGCACGGGACGCCGTACGACATCGATGGATCTGCCCGGACCCTTCGGCTGGCGCCGCACACGTAACGCCCGGCGTCACTGAGCTTCACCGGTGGCCCACCGGCCGACCGACAGCCCGCCACCCGAACGGACCTTCGCAGCACCCCAATGGACCACCCAAGAGGCACCATCTCATATCTGAGATAACCTCGACCCCATGGCAGACGACTACCTCGTACGCATCGGCAAGCTCATCCGTGACGCAAGACAGCACCGTGGCTGGACACAGTCGCAGTTGGCGGAAGCTCTCGGTACCAGTCAGAGCGCGGTCAATCGCATCGAGCGCGGCAATCAAAACATCAGTCTTGAGATGATCGCTCGAATCGGTGAAGCCCTCGACAGTGAGATCGTCTCGCTGGGGTATGCGGGCCCGATGCATCTGCGGGTGGTCGGCGGGCGTCGGCTCTCCGGCTCGATCGACGTGAAGACCAGCAAGAACGCGTGTGTCGCGCTGCTGTGCGCCACCTTGTTGAACAAGGGGCGCACAGTGCTGCGCCGGGTGGCCCGGATCGAGGAGGTGTACCGCCTTCTGGAGGTGCTCGGCTCCATCGGCGTACGCACCCGGTGGATCAACGGCGGTGTCGACCTGGAGATCGTGCCGCCGGCCGAGCTGGAGCTGGCGGCGATCGACGCGGCGGCGGCCCGCCGCACCCGCTCGATCATCCTGTTCCTCGGTCCGCTGCTGCACCGCATGGACCACTTCAAGCTGCCGTACGCGGGCGGCTGCGACCTCGGGACACGGACGATCGAGCCGCACATGATCGCGCTGCGCCGGTTCGGCCTCGACATCACGGCCACCGAGGGGCTGTACCACGCCGAGGTGGACCGGTCCGTCACCCCCGGCCGGCCGATCGTGCTGACCGAGCGCGGCGACACGGTGACCGAGAACGCGCTGCTCGCCGCCGCCCGCCACAACGGCGTGACCGTCATCCGCAACGCCTCGTCCAACTACATGGTCCAGGACCTCTGCTTCTTCCTGGAGGCCCTCGGCGTACGGGTGGAGGGCATCGGCACCACCACGCTCACCGTGCACGGTGTGCCGCACATCGACGTGGACGTCGACTACTCGCCCTCCGAGGACCCGGTCGAGGCGATGAGCCTGCTCGCCGCCGCGGTCGTCACGGAGTCCGAACTGACCGTGCGCCGGGTGCCGATCGAGTTCCTGGAGATCGAGCTGGCGGTCCTGGAGGAGATGGGTCTCGACCACGACCGCTCTCCGGAGTACTTCGCCGACAACGGCCGTACGCGCCTGGTGGACCTCACCGTCCGGCCCTCCAAGCTCCAGGCGCCGATCGACAAGATCCACCCCATGCCGTTCCCCGGCCTGAACATCGACAACGTCCCGTTCTTCGCGGCCATCGCCGCCGCCGCGCAGGGCCAGACCCTCATCCACGACTGGGTCTACGACAACCGCGCGATCTATCTCACCGACCTCAACCGCCTCGGCGGCCGCCTCCAACTCCTCGACCCGCACCGCGTCCTCGTCGAGGGCCCCACCCGCTGGCGCGCCGCCGAGATGATGTGCCCGCCCGCCCTCCGCCCCGCCGTCGTCGTCCTCCTCGCGATGATGGCCGCCGACGGCACATCCGTCCTGCGCAACGTCTACGTCATCAACCGCGGCTACGAGGACCTCGCGGAACGCCTGAACACGGTGGGTGCGCAGATCGAGATCTTCCGGGACATCTGATCGGCGCGGTGTCGTGCCCCCTTGGAGGCAAAGGGCACGACACCTCAACATGCCAGTTGACCTGCCGATACCCACCTTCACGATCCTCCATTGATCATTGTTGTTTTTCAGCACCTTGTGCAACACACGTGCAAGATGATCTTGAACGGCTGACGAGGCGTCAGAGATGTCTGGGTAACCGTCAGCCTTCACGGAGGGTTGTCGCCGAAGTGGCCTCGCAGCGTGCGATGTCGGTCGTGTCGCGCCGACCGCGTCTGGTCGACCATCGGCACCCACGTCGAAGACGCCGCAGGCCACCCCGGGTAACCATCACGGTGCTGAGGCGGCGACCCTTGCCGATTTCGTAATGCCCTTCGGCCGTCGGCCTGGAGCCACCAGCTGGGTGGGTGTTGCTCGCACTGGCTCCCGCACCGCCGCGAGTACCGTGAATCGACTCACGCAGCAGCCCTCCGACGCCCCCCGGTCCGAGACGGCCATACCAGGGGAGCAGATCCGGAAAGCGTCAATGTTTTGCGTCTCAGGTTTCGGCCGGTGACCCTCGGGATCCTTGGCTGGGGTGCCGTCCGTCGTACAGGGCCAGCTGGAGCACGAGTCGCGATCCGGCTCGGTTCGACAAACATGACGAAGGCATCGGCCACACCGAAAACCGGGCTGGCCAGGAACGGGAGGTACGGGCCCGTGTAGCGAACGGTGGAACTGGGTCGGCTTTCTTCAGCGGCGTCCGGCGGTGATCCGGCCGTCGAAGGTTATTTCGAAAGCTTTGAGTGCGGCTGCCCAGCGCAGCGTCCAACGCTTGCGTCCGGTGCCGGTCGGGTCCAAGCTCATGACGGCCAGGTAGACGCACTTGAGGGCGGCCTTGTAGTCGTCGGGCAGTTGAACACCCAACCCCTTCTCCAGGTCCTCCCAGGCCGGGGCCGGAGAGGGGACCGCGCTCCTCGCCGGCCCCAGCATTCCGGTCACGGAGTCGGTGACATCACGCGGCATCGTCATCCTCAAAGATCACTGCTGACAGTAAGGAGACAAGGGGCGGCCACCGACGAGACATCCACCCCCCTTCCGGTCTCGCAAAACTGTCACACCAGAGGGCTGTCCGGCATGGACTGCCACTGCAGGTCCGTCACCGGCCACCCGCGGGGAAATCGGCTCTCCTCCACAAGCAATCGAAGAAACCCCGTAACGCCACCCTCGACCCACATGAATTCGGGGCATTGACGAAACGCTACGGCAATGTCCCACTGATCGGGTCCTGCCCCTGGAACGAGCAGGCAGACATCCCCATTCCAATCGTGATACGCCCACGGAACAACGCGGTCCCAGGATTCACGGATTTCCGTTGGAATGTTGCGGACATTTTCGTACGCTGCGTGAAAATCCCTCTGCTCCTCCTGCATGAACTTCAGCAGGGGATCCACCCCCTCGGGGTGCGGAACGAAGAGGTGCTTCCACAGGATGCCGTCTCCGTAGCCGTCCACGAGCGCCTTATAGTCGACTGGGAGTTTCCGTCCGATCCAGTCCTCGACGAGGCGCCACGAGCCCGGCGGGGCCAGCCGAAACCGCTCCCGTTGCCCCAGCAACAACTCCAGGGAATCAGGCATCACGGTATCTTCCTATAGATTTCTGCGAGTAGACGGGATCATCCCCACCGCATTATTGATCACATTCCACGATCAGGCCC
The DNA here is from genome assembly GCF_024612035.1 of Streptomyces sp. DSM 40750. Classification (GTDB taxonomy): domain Bacteria; phylum Actinomycetota; class Actinomycetes; order Streptomycetales; family Streptomycetaceae; genus Streptomyces. The sequence goes on along the minus strand of NZ_CP102513.1, from coordinate 8,499,326 downwards.
ATACCGCCTATCAGGACGCTCACCCGGTGTCATGGGCAGGTCCTGCAGGGCCACGGGGCCTGGATAGAAGGCGCTGCTGTTCGGGCCTGTCACGTCTTCGCCGATGAGCCAGCGGTACAGCCACTCGCTGAAGGTCATGGAGTATTCGAAGAACTCGCCTTCGTTTTCCACGAACAGCACTCCACCCTCGAACCCTCCTCCGGGTGCGAAGAAAATAGTATCCCCACGATCGGTAGTGGCGATCGGAATCAATCCGCCCGCAGTACCGAAGATCAACTCTTCGATACCAAGCGAAGCCCGCGGATCCCCCTCGGGTTCCACCGAGTCCCAGTCGATCTCCGACCAGGACTCGGCCGTGCTCCGAATCCAGTTGCCCAGATTCCAGCGCTCGGTGGCCGGATGAGAAAGATAGAGATGGCGATTCAGATGGAGAGGAGCAAAGGCATCCACGATCTCCTTGTAATCCGCCGGAAGATCCGTACCCAGTTCATTCTCCAGTTTGCGCCAGGCATCGGGATCCCGGTAACGCATCGGCGGATCACCGAGCATATCCAGCACCCGTCCGAGATAGCCCTCCGGCATCCCTGTCACCTCCTCGGGCAGTCCGCACTGCCCCGGGTCGTCCCCCCCGTGGGGGACTGGGTGATCACGCAGTGCTTCATGTTGCCGTCCTCCACGGTTCCGTAGTTGTACTCAATTTCCGTCGGGATACCGCTGCCGCTGTTGCCGTAGTGCGGAGTGACAGAGATCGCCAGATGCTTGCCCGATTTCATGGACTTTCTGATGTCCGCCTCGACACCGTAGCTGATGTACGAGTGATTCGTCTTCTCATACTCGGCAACGAGGTTCCGCAAGTCAATTCCAGAACCTGACGCTGCGGCCGGAATGAGATGCCCATTTGCCGGGACATGTCCCTGTGAACGAATCTCATTCATCCCAGGTGGCTGAGTGGAATCATTGGTATTCGTACCCGGCGCCTTGCGTCCCTTGTTGTAGTCACTGCTGTCGAGCAGACCGTACACGCCCGTCGCCCGGCACTCGTAGCGGCCTTCGAAGGTGTCGTAGTAGCGCTCACGAGGCAGATACACAGCGTGCCCTGTCGGGCTGACACCAGGTCCGACGTCGCACCGCTCATCGCCTCGCGTGCGACCGTCGTTCTTACCGCCAGGGTTGTCGATGGGCACGGGCAGTGTGTCCGGCGTGAAGAGCGCGATCGCCGCGAGGTCGACCATCGCCTGAGCCGTGATCGTGGCGGCCACGCCCGCCCCGGAGGCGACCGACCACGCGCCGGAGAACCAGATCGGTGCCACTGGCGGGCGGGTGGGCGCGGTGACCGGGTTGCTGCCGTTGTTGGGGTTCTGGTCGATCGGCGGCTTGGGGGGCTTCGTCGGTTGCGTCGTGCAGTATCCGTTGCAGGTGTTGCGGGTGGCGGGCCCCGTAGTGCCGCCCCCGGAGCCGTATCCCGTGTAGACGAGTGCGGACCGTGCGGCCGGCTGTTGGCCGGAGAAGTTGCGGGACTGGTTCCTGAGGGAGTCCGCGAGGCTGCCGGAGTAGTCGTGCCCCAGTCCTCCCCACGAACCGCCGCCCGACGAACTCAGCCAGTTGGTGAGCGCGTAGCCGACCGCGGCGTTGATGCCGAGGATCGTCCCGCACGCCACCGCGCCCGTGATCGTCCAGCACACCGGGAAGTGTCCGGTGGGGTCGGTCGCGTTCAGCGGTGTGCCGTTGGCGTACCCGTACCGGTTGGCCTGCACCGACGGCGTCGGGTCCAGCTGCCAGGTGTCCCGGGAGCCGAAGGAGCCCGTGCCCGGCTGGTACCAGCGGGCGGCCATGTTGACGTCGGCGGAGGTGGGGTCGGTGTAGCCGGACTGGTAGCCGACGGCGGGGGTGGTGCCGTTGGTGGCGGTCTCGGTGCCGAAGGGGTCGTAGGCGGTGGAGCCGTTGACCGCGGTGCCGTCGGGGGTGAGGCCGGCGACGAGGTCGGTGTGTTGGTCGGTCAGGGCCCACTGCTTGGTGGTGCCGGTGGAGGTGGAGAGGGGGGAGCCTGCGGGGGTGCGGTTGTACTTGCTGGTGCCGTCGGTGGCGAGGTTGTTGGAACCTCCGTCGTAGGCGAAGGTCGTCGTGCCTCGGGTCTGGACGCGGTCGAGGGAGTCGTAGGAGTAGGTGACGCCGCTGTCGGTGATCTTACGTTCGAAGGCGTCGGAGGTCAGGGTCCGCGTCGTACCGCTGCCGTTGTTCACGGAGGCGAGGGTGCCGCGCGGGGTGTACGTGAACGTCTTCGCGCCGTCCGTCAGTTGGCGGTTGCGGGCGTCGAAGGTCGCGGAGGCGGAGCCGGCCTTGGTGCGGTTGCCGGAGTCGTCCCACTCGTACGACGTCGTGGTGGTGCCGTTCGCCCAGGAGGTCAGGCGGCCCGCGTCGTCGTAGCCGTAGGAGTTGTCCGCGGCACCGGCAGTACCGGTGGTCTCTTTGGTCTTCAGTCGGTTGTCGAGGTCGTAGGTGTAGTCGGTCGAGGCGATGCTGCCCGTGCCGTCCGGCAGGGTGACCTTGTCACTGCTGAGACGGCCGAGGTCGTCGTAGTCGTAGGTGCGGCGGGTCGACTCCGTCCAGGTCGTGGAGCCGGCCGGCTTGACCGTGTAGCGCTCCAGCTTCGGGCGTCCGGCGGCGTCGAAGTCGTACCAGATGTCATTGCCCGTGATGGAGTCCCAGGCCCGGTCGAGGCGGCCGGCGCTGTCGTAGCCGTAGTCGGTGTTGCCGGCCTCGGTCTCGCGGTAGGTCATGTTGCCGTCGCCGTCGTAGGCGTAGCCGGCGGCGCCGCCGGCACCGGCCGCGGTCAGCAGTTGACCACGGTCGTTGTAGGTGTAGGTGTTCTGCGTGGCGCCGCCTGCCGCACCGACGACGGTGAGGCGGCCGGCCAGGTCGTACTCCAGGGTGCGGGCGGTGGTGGCCGCCTCCGCGCCGGAGCCGGTCTCAGCGGTCAGTCGGCCCAGACCGTCGTAGGTGCGCTCGCGCTGGACGCCACCCGGCAGCAGCTCGGTGACGGGCTGTCCGGCCTTGTCGTAGACCGTGGTCCAGGTGCGGTCCGACACGTCAGGGGTGGCCGTCGTGGCGGGCTCGATCGTGGACTCGGGCAGGCCCCAGCTGTTGAAGGTGTAGATCGTCGCGTTGGTGCGACCGTCGGTGAGACGCGTGCGGTTGCCCGCCGCGTCGTAGCCAAAGGCCGTGGTGATCGACTTGGTGGACGTGACCGGCTCCACCTGCTTGGTCATCCGGCCCAGCGCGTCGTACGTGTACGTCGTTCGCGTCTGCTTCTCGGCGGAGACCACCGCGGTGCGGTTGCCGTCGGCGTCGTACTCCTGGCCGACCGTGCGCAGGGCGGTGCTGCCCGCGCCGTAGTCGGTCGTGGCGGTGACGGCTCCGAGGGCGTTGTACGTGGTGCTGGTCTTGCGATCGGTGGCGTCCACGAGTTCGGTCTGGCGGCCGAGGCCGTCGTACCCGTATCGCGTGGTGCCGGCCGAGTCGCTCACCGACGTGACCTCTGCCGCCGGGTTGTAAATGGCCGACGTGATCCGTCCGGCGGGTGTCCTCGACGCGGTCTGGTTGCCCGCGTCGTCCCACGTGTAGCGGGTGGTCAGGTTCTGGGTGGTCGGGTAGCGCTCGACGGTAGTCGCGGTCAGCTGCCGGCCGAGTTCGTCGTACGTGGCCTCGGTGCGGGCTCCGGTCGCATCGGTCGCCGACAGTTGGAGGCCGGTGGGCGTCCAGGTGTAGGCGGTGATCCCGCCGCCGTTGGCGGCGGTCGTCGGGCCGACCTGGATCTCGGAGCTGCCGCCCTCCAGCAGCGCCGTGAGGGCGTTGGCCGGAGGGTCGGTCTTACTGATCACCCGGCCGAACTGGTCGTAGTCGTAGCTGGTGACCCGGCCCAGCGCGTCGGTGACCGACTCCTGGAGGCCGAGCGTGTTGTACGTGGTGCGGGTGGTCGCGGTGAGCTCGGTGCCGCCCGGCGGGGTGTAGCCGGGCAGGGTGACCGCGGCCGTACGGCCGAGTTGGTCGACCTCGGAGCTGGTGATCTGGCCCCGGGCGTCCTTGACTTCGGTGGCGTCGCCGAAGGTGTTGTAGCCGGTGCGGGTCACGGGCTGCACCGCCGTGGCGGCTGCGCCGTTCTCCTCGGCCTGGACCTGCGGCGCGGTCTCCTGGACCAGGCGCCCCAGCTCGTCGTACCGGTAGGTCGTGGTGAACGCGGAGGCCGTCGCCCCCGATGCGTTGCCGCGCGGGCTGACCGAGGTCAGCTGCAGACCGCGTCTGTCGTAGGTGTGGGTGGTGATATGGGTGCTGGCGCCGTCGGTGACGGTCCGCTTCTTCACATTGCCCGCGGGGTCGTACTCGGACGTCGTGGTGAGCTTCTTGTCGCCGGCGATGGTCTGTGTCTGCTGCTCGACCCGGTCGTCTCCGTCGTAGGCGAGGGTCGTGACGCGGTCCAGGCCGCCGGGATCCAGCACGCTGCGCTCGGTGCGGCCGAGCGCGTCGACGGTGAACGTCTGTGTGGTCTTCCCGCCGCCGGTGATCTGCTTGGTCAGGTGGCCTGCGGCATCGTAGGTGTTGCTCTCCAGAACGATGTCGCGCTTGCTGCCGTCGGACTGGGTGACCTGCTTGGCCGTGGTCGTGGCCGCCAGACCGTCGTCGAAGTAGGTGTACGCGGTGGTCGCGCCCATCGCGTCCGTGGTGGAGGCGAGGCGGCCGGCCGGATCGTAGGCGTTGGAGACCACGACGAGGTCGCGGAGCGTGCCGGAGGGGTCCCCCCGCCAGTCGTCGAGAACCGTCTCGGCGTGCAGGCCGTTCGCGGTGTAGGTGTACGTGTAATGGGACCCGGCGGGGTCGATCATGCTGTCGACGCGGCCCAGCTCATCGTGCTCGAACCGGGTCGTGTTCAGCTCGGCGTCGGTGACGCTGTCGTTCAGCCCGTACTCGTCGTAGTGGTACGCCGTCACGCGCTCGGTGTCGCCGCCGGTGGTGTCCTTGACGGTTTCGGACAGCAGTTTGCCGTCCTCGTCGTAGGCGCGCTTGATCTGGGCGGTGTGGGTGGTGCCGGTGATCTCGTTCTTCACGCCGGCGCCGGTCTCGGTGACGACGTGCGAGGCCTTGTCGTAGGCGTAGGTCGTCGCCACGCCGTTCGGGTAGGTGTCGGAGACCTGGGTCTCGGAGAGCTTGCGGCCCAGCCCGTCGTACGTGTACTTGGTGACGAGCCCGGACGGTGAGGTCACCTCGGCCAGGTCGCCGTTGGCGTAGTAGTGGTTCGCGGTGACGGACCCGCCGGGGGTGGTCTGTGTGGAGAGCAGGCCCGCCGGGGCGGTGCCGCCGCCGACGGCGGTCTCGGTACCGGCCGTGTACGTCGTCGTCGAGGTACTGCTGTCGGCGCGGACCGTGCTGGTGGGCAGGCCCAGGGAGTTGTAGGTGAACGAGGTCCGGTAGCGGTCGTCCTTGTGGTCCTTGGAGCGCTGGTCGCGGACGGTCAGCGGCTTGTCGTTGCGCAGGTCGAGAGGGTCGGCCTCGTTGACGTGGTACGAGGTGAACGACGTCCAGCAGGAGTCGGCGTCCCGGCACGTGGTGGTCGACACCGTGTTGCCGCGCTTGTCGTGCCCGGTGATCGTGGCGTGGCCGTTGGGGTCGGTGACGGTGTGCAGGTTGCCGCCGGTGTCATAGGCGTAGCCGGTGACCGCGCCGGCCGCGTCGGTCCGTGACAGAACCCGCTGGCCGCGCAGCGCGTCGTAGGTCGCCGAGCTGGTCTTCTGCTTCGGGTCGGTCACCTTCACCGTGCTGGTCAGCGTGGAGTCGGCGGGCTCGGCCTGCGCCCGGTAGTGGGCGGAGACCTGCTCGGCGGTGAGCGGGTGGCGGTACAGGGCGACCTCGTCGAGGGTGCCCTGGTAGTAGTACGGGTCCGGGTCCACGCCCATCCAGCTCTCGCTGGCGTATCCGGCACCCAGGTAGGCGTACGGACGGGACTGGTCGGAGACGGCGCCGGTGATCGAGCCGACCTTGACGCCGTCGAGGTACATGGTCTGGGCGGTGGCGTCGGCGCTGAGCACCACGTGATGCCATGAGCCGTCGGTCACGGCCTGGGTGGTGGTGATGGGACCGGTGGCGCCGGTGACGCCGGCCCGGCGGAACTCACCGCGCAGCTTGCCGGCCTCGTCGATGTTGAGGACCGGACGGAACGAGCCGGGGACCTGGTCGATCGGCGCGTCCTGGAATCCGAGCAGGACACCGGTGGGCAGGGAGGTGTTGAACCACAGCTCCACGGCGAGTTCGGTGGAGCCCGCGAGCAGCGATCCGGGCAGTTCGGTGTAGGTCGTGCCGCCCGCGCCCAGCGCGCTGCTGCCGGAGGGGCCGAAGATTCCGTCCGCGTCCAGCCCGGTGTCCGCCGCGTCGGTGTCCGGGCGGAAGGTCGCGGTCGCGTCTGAGCCGCCGAGTTCGCTCCGCAGAGCGGTACCGGACTCCTCGCCGAGCCGCCAGTAGGCGGCCGGCGTGTCCGCGACAGCCACGTTCCGGTACTGGGCGTCGCTGCCGCTGGTCAGGTCCTTACGCGCCTGGAAATGCGCGGCAGGCGTGCTCGACCGCCCCCATACGGGGAGCCATGTGGAGCCGACCTGGGTGAACGGGATGATGGTCTTGTCGTAGAAGGCGACCTCGTCGATCTGCCCGGTGAAGTTGCGGTATCCGCCGGCCTGGCCGTCCCAGCTGGTCGAGGCGTAGCCACCGCCGATGAGGACATGGGGGTGACGGACCGTGGGGACACCCGTCTGGTTGTGGCCCTGGGTGACGCCGTCGATGTAAAGGGCCTGCGCACCGGAGTTGCCGGTGAGGACGACGTGGTGCCACTTGCCGTCGGTGACCACCGACCTGGACAGGATGCTGGTCGCGTCCGGTGAGAACTTGCCGCGCAGCTTGCCGTCGGCGTCGATCACCAGCATGGGCCGCCAGCCGGTGGGGGTCTCGCCGAACTCGGCGTTCTGCATGGTGGCGAGGACACCGGGTTCCGTGGTCCGGAACCACAGCTCCACCGCCATCTCGGTCCCGGTACCGAGTGACTCGGTGGGCACCTCCACGGCTCCGCTGCCGTCGAACTCGGCGGAGGTGTCGTCACCACTGGTGAAGATGCCCGGGCTGCCGGGGCGTGCCCCGTCCAGGTAGCTGCCGTTCAGCTCCTCGCCGAGCGGGCTGGCGGCCTCGGCTCCGCTGCGTTCACCGAGCCGCCAGTAGCCGGTGGCTCCACCGCCCTGGATCATCTGCGCGTAGGAGGACGAGGCATTGGAATACGAGGGCGCGGAGACCGTCCACGTACCGCCATTGGCGTCCCTGTGCTCCTTCAGCCGTCCGGAGCCGGAGTCGTACACGGCTGTGGCGTGGACCCGGCCCGACGGCAGCGTGACCTTGCTGATCTGACCAACCGCGGTGCGGGCCGCGTAGTGCTCGGCGACCGTCGCGGCGTTCAACGGGTGGGAGTAGAGGGCGACTTCGTCCATCTGCCCGGCGAAGCGGTACTCGCCGGTGGCCACGCCCATCCAGCTGTCACTGGCGTATCCGGCGCCCAGGTAGGCGTAGTCACGGGACTGGTCGGCCACCGCGCCCGCGATCGAGCCGGCCTTCTTGCCGTCCAGGTACAGCGTCTGTCCGGTCGCGGACGCGGTGAGCACGGCGTGGTGCCAGACTCCGTCCGTGACGGCCGCGGTGGAGGTGATCGGTCCGGTCGCGCCGGTGACGCCGACCCGTCGGAACTCACCGCGCAGCTTGCCGGCCTCGTCGATGTTCAGGACCGGGCGGTAGGAGGACGGCTTGTCTCCGAGCTGCTCGTCCTGGAAGCCGACCAGGACAGCGGTGGCCTTGGTCGTCTTGAACCAGAGCTCGATCGTCGGGTACGCCGTCGACTGCAGGGTGTCCGACGGCAACTCGACCACGGAGTCGACTCCGTCGAAGCCGCCCGAGGTGTCGGTGGTTCCCGCGATCGCCGAGGCACCCCCCAGTGTCACGTCCCGGTGGGTGGCGTCGTTCAGGCCGGTGCGCGAGGGGGCATCGCTGGCCGCCGTGGCGCCCTCGCTCTCGCCGAGCCGCCAGTAGGAGGTCGGGGAGGCGTCCAGGACACCGCTCCGGTAGACCGACCCGGTGTCGTACGCGTACTGGGTGCACTTGGTGGAGGAGGAGGGCGGGCACACCTTGGTCAGGCGGTCGCCGTCGTAGGAGTACGACCAGGTCAGGCCGGGGGCGTCGGGGCCGACCCCGCTCGTGGTTACGGTGTCGACGTGGTTGCCGGACCAGGTGAAGCTCAGAGAACGCCCGGAGAGTTCGTCGGTGACCTTGGTGACGGGACCGCCGGTCTCGGTCAGGTGCTGGACCTTCTGACCGCGCCCCGCGGAGTCGACGATCCGGGAAAGTACACCGCCGGCCATGAAGTGGTAGACACTGCCCGACCGTTCCCGCAGCTGCCACGCCCCGCCCTGGTTCTGCAGGGTGAGTGCACCGCCTGCCGGACCGGCGTAGGTTCCGTCGGCGTTCTTGCCGAAGCGCACCTGAGAACCGTCGGCAAGGGTCACCAGGACCATTCCGGTCTCGGCCTCCTGGCGCAGCCGCATGTCCCAGCGGGTGGACCAGCCGGAGCCGAACGCGCCGTCTGAGCGCGGGTCGAGGGAGTTGTAGGTACGGGTGACTGCCAGCTCCGGACCCACAGTGGTGATCGCCGCGTCCGTGGCGGCGGTGACGTAGTTGCCCGCGCGGGTACCGATCTCCTTGCCGCTGTCCGCGCCGCCCAGATGGCTGGTCACGGTCGGCTGCGACACCTCGGTGCTGATCAGCGCAGCGCCCGGCCGCGCGGAGGTCTCGTCACCGTCGTACGCGTACGCGTACCAGGCATAGGTCTTGCCCCAGGACAGCCAGCCGGACGGCACCGTCCACTGTGTCTCGTCGCTGCGCGTGCCCTTCTTGCAATTCTTGCGGAGGTCACTGCCCTCGACCTCGCAGACCTCGAAGGTGTAGTGCAGCGTGGCCTTGGGATAACCGTCGATGTCCTTGCCCTTGGCCCACAGAGTCGGGGTCAAGGTGTCCACGACCGCCCCGCTGCCCGGTGACTCAGCGGTCAGCTGCGGCGGCAGGTTCACCGCGGAGAACTTGATGGCGGGCCCGGGAACACCGGCGGTGGTGAAACGGCTCACGCCGTAGTCCGTCATCGTCCACTGCAAGGTGTACGTGGCGGGCGCAAGAGGTGCGATCTTCGCATCCACGGTCACGCTCTCGCCGGGCGAGACCGCCTCCGGCATCTCCGTGTACGCGATCTTGTCGCTGTCCTCGATCTCTTTGCCTTTGGAGTCGTACAGGTTGTAGCGGAGCTTGTAGTCGCCGCCCTTGGGCCATGTCTCCTGGCCCTGGTTCTTGATGGTGAGCTTCTGCACGCCCTGGGAGGTGGCGGTCACCGGAGCGGTGAAGTCACCCATCGTGTAGGTGGCGCCGTACTTCGTCCAGGTCACGTCCAGACTGGGCTTACCGTTCGGGTAGTCGTCCGAGCCGAACTGCTTCCAGCCCTTGGAGTCACTCGTGGACGCCTTCACGGCCAGGCCGTAGTTCTTCTTGCGCGCGTGTGTCCAGTCGTTGACCAGCTTGCGACCGGCCGAACCGAGCTTGATGCTCTCCCAGGCCGGACCACACGACCACGTCTCCGTGCCCGACGGGCGCCAGCCGTGCGCGAAGCTCTTCGACGCCAGCGACGAACCGGTCGACGGGCCCGGGTACTTGGTGGTCGTGGACTCCGACCAGTTCGAGGTGATGGGGTGGATCGTCACCGGGCGGGCGGTGCATGACTGCGACCAGGTGTTGTAGAGCGCGAGGTTGGTGTTGAGCACCCACGCGTTCTTCAGCGTGCTCTCCACACCGGTGAACCTCAGGAAGGCCGCGGCCTTGTGGCTGCCACCGTCGTACGTGCCCACCTTGAGCACCGTGTCGCTGGAGAAGTTCTGGTTGTACGGGGACTGCACGTAGGTCCCCGAGGTGGAGTCGAACGACTTGACCGACGGGTCGACACGCACGGGGAAGACCCGCTCCGGAGCCGACAGCCACTCCTCGTCCAGCTTCACGACCAGCACCTGACGACCGCTCGCCTCGTCCAGGCCGAAGGTGACGCCGGAGGATATGGCGCCCTCGTTGGCGTCCTCGGCGAGGTTCGAGTCCTGCATCCACCCGGCGGGCATCCAAGCGCGCCTGTTGCCGTTGGCATCGGCGAACACCACACTCCCGTGCTCGTCGATCTGCGCGGTCAGCCCCCGGAGTTCCAGCGGGAAACGCCAAGTGGTGGGTGCGTCCGCGTCCTTGAGGACCAGCGTCTCCTTCACCGAGTCGCTGCCGGAGATGAGCTCCAGATCGGCGTCGCGGCGTACGTCCGGGTAGGTGATGACACTGCCGTCGGCCTGTCCGGCGGCGGCGCTCGCGCCGTCGACGGCGTACCCGATGGACAGCCCGTCACCGACCTGCATGCGCACCAAGGGGTCGCCGTCGGCCGACCCGGCGAACTCGATCGGCGTCTCGGTGGAGTTGGTCTCCCAGTCCCCCTCCTCGGCGCTCATCGTCTTCGGGCCGGACTCCTCCTGGGGCACGAGCGTGGTGTCGATGTCCTTCCAGCTCCCGTCCTCCGCACGGAAGTTGACGGGCTCGCTGTAGAAGCGCGTGGTGTAGGTGCCGTCCTCGTTCAGGAACGTGCGTTCCCGTTCCTTGCGCTTGTCCTTGACCTCCTTGCTGTCCTCGACGTCGAAGCCGTCGGCGGCGGGCGCGTCGGGCGCCGCCACCTGCTTCACCGGTCCCGGCTCCGGCGGCTTCGGCGTAGCGCCCAGCTCGGTCGCCCCAGCCCCGCCCGCGACCGGAAGTTCGCCGCGGCCCTTGAGCGGCCCGTCGTTGCCGCCCTTGGCGGCGGCGTCCGTCGTTTCCGCAGATGCGGCGTGCCCGCGCCCGTCGGCAGTACCCCACAACTGGTCAGGGGCGTCCGAAGCGGAGCCACCCGTCAACCGGCTGGCGGCCAGGGCAACATGCTCGGTTCCGGCCAATACGGCCAGCACGAAGGCAACAGCAACGACAAGCGGACGTGCCGGACGCACGGAACCCCCCACTCAGTGATCAAAAGTAGGAGGATTTATAAGCATGCACACAGAGCACCTACAAGAGGTTCACACAGCCCCCAACAACAAAGTGATAATGAACACGTCATAATTGCCAATGAAATGCAATCCAACGGGCGTTCCCCATCCGCCAGTCGGACGCAGCAGCAGCACTGAGCCTTTGTCAGGAGCTTTCGGATCGAAGACTGGCCTCCTCGCTCGGCGAGCAGGGGCCGCACCTCGCCGACGGCGTCGCGGGTGATGATGGAGCGGTCCACGCCGAACCAGCAGGCGAGCACGTCGTGTGTGGCCCCGTGGCGGAGGTGCACGAGGGTGGCCAGGAGCCGGTCGACGAAGACCAGCCGGTGCTTCGCTCCGGCGCCGATCGCCCGCTTCCGCTGCCTGGACGCAAGCCTGGCCTGATGCCGTTCCTGCCACAACGGGCCCAGCTCGGCCACGAGTTCAGCGATCACCTCGGCCGACAGGCTCGTGACCCTCCGGTCGTTGATGATCGCTACACGAGACGCGTTCCCCACCACACGACCATGATCGACGATCAGGAGTTCGACGCTTCACCGCCTACCGTGCACGAACTCGTCAGGTAGGGCACATGGTCAGGCCGCAGCGCCGACAGCGGCAGAGGGGGGAGCGATGCCCACGACTTCGTAGAACGAATCTCCCCAAGTAGCCCATTTCCGCAGCTTTTCGGCGTCCACGAGGTGGATCGCGTGATCACTGGCGAAATCGCGGGCCGGTTTGGAAAAGGTCCCATTCGTGACCATCACGGCGATGTCAGCCTCGTGTACTGGCCGAGCCGTTCCATTGAACCGTTGGACAGGCTCGCTCCCGATGGCCCGTCCGGGCAGGGTGTTGGTCTGCTTGCACTGCGCCACGACTCGGCGGCCGTCCGGCGTCAGAAATATGCCGTCCGCACCCAAGTCACCAGCCCCGCCGTTCCTCCGGATGACCTTCATTCCGTCCCGGTTGGCCAGCCATGCAACGAGAATCTCGAAATTCTTGGAGTCGAACCGCAGAATGCGCTCCGGTGTATAGCTCTTGTCGCTCTGAGAGAACCCTAGCCGTCGACTATCAAGGTCGGCCAGACGGTCGACCTCCGCTATCAAGTCGGCGACAAGGACACTGTGCCGCTTGTTGAGCGGCTCGATTTGGTTCCTACACTCGATGATCGTGTTCAGCGGGGAGTTGTTGCTACCCGGCACGTATCGAGGCGCCAGATCCTCGTTGGGCAGACGGCGCAAGCTCTCAAGGGCCTCAGCTGAAACCCGCAGCGCTTCTTCAAGATGAGCGACTTCCTCACCAATAGCGACGCTGGCACTGTCGAACGCCGCGTCGAGTTCGGCTCGTGTGCACTCCCACGACAACCCCTGGAACTCAGGGTCGGACTTGAACTTCCGGAGCGTTTCAATATCTCTGAGTAGGCCGTCTCTCATGCTCTCCAAATCGGAGTGGCCTCGTCTACCCATCACCCCTTCCTGCACCCACAAGTAGGCGGCGAGAAGGTCGGCTTGGTCAGCCTTTCCCAATGCGTCGCCCATCAGCGCGCGTACCTCACGATCATGGTAGCGGGGAGGGACGACACGGGCGTTACGGTCTATGATCACCGCAGGATGTTAACCATGGGCTCCGACAAACCGGATGAGCAGGGCAGGGTCGGCCTGTCCGCTCACGATCAGTCAGCCGAATTCGGCTACTGCCCGATCGTTGAGGCCAGGGAGCCTTTTCCATCCGGTCCTCACCGGAGGTTGGCCAGGATCGCCTTCGCGAAATCGGTGGCCAGAGTCTGACCGTCCGGGACCGGAACGTTCTCTTCCCCGGGGAGAGCATCGAGCCTGAGGGACTGGTTTGCGCCGACGGAGACGAGTAGGACGAACATCTCTCTGCCGTGTTCCGTGACGCTGCCCAGCAGCGCCCGGCTGCCGCTGGTGTTCTTCCTGGCGAGATAGCTGAACTCCGCGGCCTTCGTCTCATCCTTCGACGCGTACGGCGTGAAGGACACCAGTCCGCTCCCCTCGCCCTACTGGCAGGACTTGTCGCCGTAGTCCGTCTCCGTCCCGTCGGTGAAGATCCGGAGGTTGGCGGAGCGGACGTCCTCGTCGTTCAGCGCGAGGCAGGGACGCCGGACCAGTTCGGCAAGGGTGAGCGGACCACGGCGTGCGGTGCTCGACGGCTTCACGGCACCGGACGGGGAGGCGGCGCGGCCGGTCGTGCTGGCAGGGACAGTGGTGGCGTCACCGCCTGCTTCACTCCCCCCGTCCGCGCCGCACGCGGTCGCCGCGCCAGACGCCAGCAGCATCGCCGCGGCCCAGGCCAGGGCTCGGCCTGAGCGACGCGTGGTGGATGCGTGATCATCAGCTCGGGACACGAGCGGGAGGCTTACCGCCGCCCGTGCCGGGACCCCTCCTGGCCACGGCGTTTGGCGTGAACCGATGGCGGCGTCCGCCAACATCTCTCTAACGTAGGGCACATGACGGACAACCGGATCCACTTGGCCGACGCCGTGCAGGCGGTACGGGACGAACTGACCACTGCGGCGGCCCGTTCGACCGGGCAGGACGTGACCTTCGAAGTGAGCGACATCGAGCTGGAGTTCAGCGTCGAGCTGCGCAAGGAGGCCGCTGGCGGGGTCAAGGTCAAGGCGTGGGTGGTCGAGGCCGGGGCCGACGGGGGTGGGGGGACCACCCGGACGCATCGGGTGGCCGTCACGCTCAAGGCCGTTGACGCGCGCACTGGGCAGCCGTGGAAGGTGCGGAACGAAAGCCGGGGGAGCGCCGGGCGGTTCGGCGGGGGTGACGACGGGCGGTGATCGGGGGGCAGGCCCTGGAGCGGGCCGTTGTGGTGTGGGGGAATGGGCAGGGGAGCGGGGTGCTGCTCGACCAGCGGACGGTGCTCACGGCGTGGCATGTGGTCGTGGAGAGCGGGACCGTCGAGGTGGTGCATCCTTCGTCAGGCAAGCCGGTGCCCTGTCACGTCGGCTGGGCGAATCCGAAACTTGACGTTGCCGTGCTGACCGCCCTCGACGACGTGATCAGCCTCGAGTGCGCCGCGCCCATGGGCCGTCTCCGGCTCGGCAAGCTCGGCACCGACGCTCCGCTCCCGCACTGCCAGATCGTCGGCTTCCCCAGGAACCAGCGCTACGGTGAGGACAGCGAGGACCTGGAGTACGACCAGTACCGCGTGACCGTGCTGCCCATGGCCGGACGGATCAAGGGCGCCCTCACATGCGAACTGGACCAGCCGGCCGCCGACGAGCAAGGGCACCGGGTCTCACCGCTCAGCGGGCTGTCCGGCGCTCCGGTCTTCGCCGGTTCGGTGCTGCTCGGTGTGGTGACACAAGTGCCTCAGGGGCGGCACCACCTCAGGATCGAGGCGGCGTCGATGACGGGCGTCATCCGGGAAGGGGCCATGGGGTTCCTTCAGGCCCATCTGCAAACAATCACCGAAGTCGATCCCCAGGACGAGATCTTCGAGGGCCGGTACGCGAAGGACCTAAGTTCCCAGTACCGCAAGACGGAGATCTTCGGGATCGAGGAACTCGGCCGGAGCGAGTCCCGCTGGGACCTCGACACCGCCTATCTGAGCCTGCGAGCCGAAGCCGCCGCCTACCCGTCGTCGTTCCCGGGCCCACGGCGGCACGGCCCGGCATGGGACAGCGCCCAGCGCATCGAGTCCCTGCTCACCGACCGGCCCCGCGCCCTGCTGCGCGGCGAAGCGGGCGCGGGTAAGACGACCCTCGTCTGGTGGCTCGCGGCCCATGCCGCGAACGGCACGCTGAGCGACCATCTCGCCGAACTGAACGGCCTGGTCCCGTTCGTCATCCCGCTGCGTGAGGTGCACGCGCGCGGTGGACGCTTCCCCACAGTGTCGGAGCTCCTGTCCGCCGGGCGGGTCAGCACGGACGGTCAACCCGACGGCTGGTCCCGCCGGGTACTGGAAGCGCAGCGCGGCCTCCTTCTGGTGGACGGCCTGGACGAGGTCCCGGCGGAGGAGCGGGAGGAGGCCCGACGGTGGCTGTGCGCCCTCCTGGACCGGTATACCGGCACCCGGTGCCTGGTGACCGTGCGCCCCAACGCGGTCGAGGAGCGATGGCTCACTGGCGACGGCTTCGCCGAGCTGACCCTCCTGCCCATGAGCGACGACGACATCCGCGCCTTCGTACACGCCTGGCACAACGCGGCCCGTCTCGAATGCCGCGAGGAACACGAGCTCCTCACCTCCCTGGAACAGGATCTGGCGCACCAACTGGAGCGGAACCCCGCGCTGCGCGACCTCGCCCGCACCCCGCTGCTGTGTGCCGTGATCTGCGCGCTGCACCGCCGTCGCCGGGGGCTGCTGCCCACCACCCGCTGGCAGCTCTACCGGGCCGCGCTCGCCATGCTCCTCGGCGGCCGGGACGCGGGCCGGGGCGTCCTCAACGCCGATCACGTCAGACTGGACTCCGACGAGCAGCACACCCTTCTTCAGCGGCTGGCCATCTGGCTGGTCCGCATGGGGCAGCAGCAGCTGACGCACGAGCAAGCCGTCCGCCAACTGGCCCTCGCCATGCGGGACATGCCCCAGCTCCAGGAGCACGGGTCGCCCGAGAAGATCCTGCGCTTCCTGCTCGACCGCAGCGGGCTGCTCCAGGAACGAGCAGGCGACGCGATCCAGTTCATCCACCGTACGTTTCAGGACTTCCTGGCGGCCAAGGAGTTCCACGAGAGCGGATACCTGGAAGAACTCCCGCAGCACGCACTCAGCGAGTACTGGCAGGACCTGATCGTGCTCGCCGCCGGGCACGCGGCCCGTCCAGCCGCCGGCCATCTCATCACTGACCTGATCGGCCGCGGGGACGCCGCCGAGCACCGCGGCGAGCAGTACCGCCTCTACGCCCTGGCCGCGCGGTGCGCGCTCAACGTCCAGTCGCTCAACTCCGGTCTGATGGAGATGGTGAAGGACCGGGTCGGCTCCCTCATGCCGCCCCGGGACCGTGAGGAGGTCGAGGACCTCGCAGGGCTGGGCGACTGGGTCGTGGGGCTACTACCCGACGCGGAACGGCTGCGCGATCGCGTGGCCCTGAACACCGTACGGCTCCTCGGCCGAGTACGCAGCGCCAGGGCCCGGCAGAAGCTGAGACAGTGCGCGGCGCATCCGGATCCCGCCGTCCGCGGCGAGGTGGCCAGGGCCTGGGACCTGCACCCGCTGGAGGAGTACGTCGACGAGGTCCTGGACGGTGCCCACCTGCCCGACCTGCTGGTCGACAAGCCAGCACAGTTCCTACGACTGTCTCGCCTGGGGTCCGTTGCCAAGCTCACCGTGCGCGGTTCGTACGTGGCGGAGGAACTGAACGCCCGACTCCCGGCGCGGTACCTCGAATCTCTGGCGATCTGGGACAACGAGGCGATCGAGAGCCTCGACTTCCTGCGCGGCCGACCCGATCTGAGCGCCCTCGAACTGCAGGACTGCCCGGCCCTGTGGGACTTCTCCGCCATGCGGGACCTCCGCCTGACGGCGCTCCGACTCACCGGAGCCATCCGGGGAGGCATCGACCCGCATCCGGACGTACGCCACCTGGAAGCGGGCATCGAGATCGTCGGATGGCTCGGAGAGCTGGAGGCCTGGCCGAATCTGCGAACCCTGACGGTCCAGGGGTACTGCCGGAACCCGCTTTGGCTCCTCCGCTCCGCGCGCAACGCTCCCCGGCTCACCCGTATCGCGCTGGGCATCGACTCACTCCGCGAACTCCAGCCCGTGGACCCGCTGCCCCGCGTCGAGCGGCTGATGCTCACCGGCCTGTGGGACTACCGGGACACCGGAGAGCTGAGCCGCGTCTTCCCCGGCCTGAGAAGGCTGGCCCTGGGGCTGACGGCGACGGTACCGGGCGCGCTCGACCTGCGGGACCTGCACGGTATACCTGACCTGCACGTCGAGTTGTGGAGTTCAGGGACGTTCGAGCCCGACCTCGTGGGAGCGGAGGCCTTCGGCGACCGGCTGCGGTTCCGCCAACACCCGCACGCATAGGTGAGGAAGTCGGTCCAAGCGGTCCTCACCCTGCGTCTGGCCTCCTCAGAGTGAGGTTGGGAAAGGCTCAGGGACTGTTTCCTCTGGGACCGCGTCCCAAAGCAGAGTCTGCATACACCGCCTGCTCCGCGTCCTGCCGCGCTGGAGCAAACTTAAGGAGTTCCGGGACATCTGAGCAGCGCCTGTGGGACTTCTGGTTCGTACGGCCCCGTACGTGGTGTCCAACGGGTTCGGGGGAAGGCCCGCGTGCCGCGTCCTCTGGGCATCCCCGCTGTGGGCCTGCGGCACCTGCCGGTTCCGTGGCCCGACGGTCATGTCCCGCCCGGGCCCCCGCTGCCGAACGAGCCGCTGGAGCCGGGACTCCAGCGTCGGCGTTTCTGGTTCTCGCCGCGTTTGCTGCCGGATGCCTGGAGGTCGTGCGGGGTGAGCCGCTCGCCCTCGTCCGTCGCCCGGGGAACCTCGTTCGGCTCCCTCATCTGCCGGGTCTCGTGAACGGGACCGGATTCCGGGAGCGTGGGCTGTTCCTGTCGTCTCGGGGGTCCTGGTTCACGGCGCCGTACCTTGATGCCGAGTCGTACGGACCACACCAGGGCTCCGGCGATGAGGAGACCGCCGATGAGGACGGCGATCACACCGGCCGGATTCGTCGCGGCTGTCTGATAGGCGATGGCGTTCATTTTGGCCGAGTACCCCGGCCAGGGCCGTGAATGCCGGGCCGCCCTGCCCGGCCTCGCCGTGTCCCTCCCCCTGGGAAGGCATCGCCGGGGCGATGGCGTCCTGGTCCGATGCCCCGATGACCAGCGATGAACCTCGAATGGCACGGCAGCCAGTCGGGTACCCGGCCACCGGCGCGGCCCGCGCGCCGCGCACGGAACGGAGAACGTCATGGCTGAGATCAGTCCCATCGACCTGCAGAAGGCCCTGAAGGGCGCCGACTATCCGGCCAGCAGCGACGATCTCGTCTCGCTGGCCAAGAGCAACGGCGCCGACGACACCGTCGTCAAGAAGATCTCCCAGTCCGGAGCCAAGCGGTTCGACGGACCCAACGACGTGCAGAAGGCCGTCTTCGGCAACGACTAGGAAGACGGTGACATCCCGCGCTCATCGTCGGCTCCGCCGGGTCGGCACCCCCGTACACCCAGGTGGACAGCGCCGAGTGCCGCAGGTCGTGCGGCGCCGTCGGTGACGCGGGTCGTCCACGTCCGACCATTGCCCCGGCCTGCCCCGCACGGTTCCCGCCCCCGCGCTCACCGCGCCATGGGCGAGCGGTAGCGGCAGGGGGTTGGGTTCGGGCAGGCCGGGCACGCGTTCCGCCGTACGACCCCGAGGCGAGGGCGGTACCGCCATGACCGAGTACGAACGTTCCCGTACGATGTCCGCACCATCCGAACATATTTTCGACCAAGCCGCCCATGTCGACCGGCTGGAGGCCTGGCTGCCGGAAGCCCTGCACGTGAACGCCGGGAACCTTCCCGCCGTCACGGTGCACGAGGACCGCACCGGCGAGGACATCTCCGCCCTGTTCCGCGCCCGTCGCGACCAGATGCGGCTCGAATGGGGCACCCGCGAGCAAGGCAGCTATACCGGCTGGCTCCAGGTCGCCGGCATCGGCAGCGGAGCCAGTGAGGTGACAGTGCACCTGTCGTTCTTCGACGACAGCCACGACCCCGGCGAGGAAGCCGTACGCGACGCCCTGGACAGCAGCCTCGAGCGCCTGGAGGAGCAGGTGCGGCTGCGCGTCGACCACGCGGCCGGCTGACCGGCGGGCCGCGCGCGACATGGCACGGGCCAAGCAGTACGCCGTCGCCGCGTCCGGACAGTGGACACGAGCGGCCGCTCACTCATGAGACATGACGGTGGTTGCCCGCGTGCCGGCAGGGCACCCGGGCGCTGTGGCCCGGCGACCGCGGATCCTGCTGACGGGGTGGTTCGGCTTCCTGGACGGGGAGGCGACCGCCGGGGACGTGCTGGCGCTGCACCGGGTGCAGGAGGTGCTCCGGCGGGAAGGGCTGGACCACGATGTCGCCTGGAGCCCCCGCTTCCGGCCGGAGGGACCATCTCTGGCGCAGGCCCGCCCCGAGGAATACTCGCACCTGGTGTTCGTCTGCGGTCCGCTGCACGGGCCGCAGATCGAGGAGCTGCACCGGCGCTTCTCGCACTGTGTGCGGATCGCCGTGGGCACCTCCGTCGTCGACGCCGGCAGCCCCGCCGTCACCGGCTTCCACCAGGTGCTGGCGCGGGACGCTCCCGGCGCGGAGCCGAGGCCGGATCTGGCGGCCCGCGCGCCCGCCCCGCCGGCCCGGGCCGTGGTCGGGGTGATCCTCACCCATGGCCAGAAGGAGTACGGCGAACGCCGGCAGCATGCGCGGGTCGCCGAGGAGGTGACACGCTGGCTGTCCGGCCGGGCCTGCGCCCGTCTGGAGCTGGAGACCCGGCTCGACGTGCGCGATGGCGGCTGAGTGCGACACCGGCCCAACTGGAGTCGGTGCTCTCCCGCCTCGACCTGGTCGTCACCGACCGGTTGCACGGGATGGTGCTCGCCCTGCGTGCCGGGCTTCCCGCGCTGGCCGTCGACCCGGTCGAGGGTGGTGCGAAGGTGACGGCGCAGGCGCGCGCCTGCGGCTGGCCCGCGCTGGTATCCGCCGAGCGGCTCGACGAACGCGTGCTGGACCAGTGGTGGGAATGGTGTGCGACCTCCGGCCGCGGGCTCGCCCGCGAGATCGGTGCCGGGTTCCGCCGAGGCGCGGCGGCGGACGGCACGGAGGATCTTCTCCGGCCTCTTCGGCCGGGTGCCACCGGTTGACCGGAGGCGGGCGGGGTCCCGTCTCATCCCCGGCGGCCCGCGACGAGGAGAGACAGTGACGGACAGTGACGACCGGTCCGCTCCGCGATGACGAGACGAGACGAGACGAGACGAGACGAGACGAGCGGCGTATACCGTCCGAGAGGCGCGCTCGTGAGTCTCCGACCGGGAGGCCGACACGGCCCCGCTCAGCCCCTGTACTGGCGTGCGGTCGACTGGCGTTGGGGATCCTCCAGCAGCCGCAACCGTGACTCGACCTCCGTCGGCAGCACCCGCCGTTCGCGCAGCACCCACGGCAGCGCGGCCGCCGCCTCCGCGAAGGCCCGCAGGGAGGCGGTGTCGCGAGGGACCGTGCGGGCCAGGTGCGCGGTGCGGCGCAGTGCGCGGCCCGCCGGGCGGCGAAGCCAGGTGAACCACAGTGTGTTGCGGATGCCGTGGGCCCGGCGCAGGGTGGCGTCCCTGACGTCCGACGGCTGGTGATGGGCCGTCAGGTGGTCGGCGTACGTCAGCCACCAGCCGTCGGCGGCGAGGTCCGCGGCGATCAGTTCCTCCTCGCCGCCGAGCCACAGCCGGGGGTGGAAGCCGCCGGCGGCTCGGAAGGCGTCGGCACGCAGGACGGTCGCGGCGGCGAGGAAGGAACCGAGAGCCGGTCCCGGAAGCCAGCTCGGCCCGGGTATGGGCGAGTTGCGCAGTTCGGCGACGATCGGGTCTTCGGTGCCGTCCGGTTCGACGACGATGCGTGCCGTGACCGCGCCGAGCGCGGGGTGCCGGTCGAGCAGGTCGGCGGCCCCGGACAACGCGCCGGGCGCCCACCAGGAGTCGTCGTCGCAGAAGGCCACGTAGGGCGTCCGCACATGGCGCATGGCCAGGTTGCGGCCGACAGCGCCGAGGTTGCGGCCGGGGCGCAGCAGCAGCACCTCGGGGTGGTGCCGGATGACGGCGTCGGCGGTGCCGTCGGTGGAGGCGTTGTCGGTGACGATCACCCGGGGCCGCTCCGGCAGTTCGGCCAGGTGGTCGAGGGTGCGCAGCATTTCGGGGCGGCGGTTGTGGGTGATGACGACGACGGTCGTGCGGCGGTCGGTCATACCGTCGCTCCGAGGGCCGCGGCCGCGGTGTCCAGGGTGCGGGCGGCACGTTCGACATGCGGGGGCAGGGGCCTTCGCGCGCCCAGTGCGGCGGGCAGGCGTGCGAGGGTCTCGCGCAGGGCCTGGCGTGCGTGGGGATCGCGACGGGCCTCGGTGGCCAGGTCCCGGGTGCGGGCGAGGGCGTAGGGCAGTGGGCGGCGCAGCCAGGCGGTGAGCAGGTCGTTGCGGCGGACGACGGCCGGGCGACCGGTGCGCGGCGTCGGGTCCGGATGGTGGTGGGCGATGACATCGGGGCAGTGGGTGACGCCCCAGCCGCGGGCGGCGAGGTCGTAGGCGAGCAGCGTCTCCTCACCGCCGAAGAACAGCACCGGGTGGAAGCCGCCGACGTCCATGTAGGCGCTGCGGCGGACCACGGCGGCGCAGGCGAGGAAGCCGAGGACCTGCGTACCCGGGAGGTCGGTCGCCCGGCCCAGGGGCGACGTGGCGAGCACCTCGTTGAGCGGGTCGGGTTCGACGGCGGGGCCGACCAGGGTGCGCGCGGCGAGCAGGCCGAGGCGCGGGTGGGCGTCGAACAGGCCGGCCGCGCGGCTCAGGGCGCCGGGCGCCCACCAGGAGTCGTCGTCGCTGAACGCCACGTACGGGGTGTCGAGGGAGCGCACGCCGTCCGTGCGGGCGAGGGCTCCCCGGTTTGACGGCAGGTTCAGCACCCGCACTTGGGGGAAGTCGCGGGCGAGCAGGTCGCGGGTGCCGTCGGTGGAGGCGTTGTCGGCGACGACGACGGGCGGCCGCCCGGGGAGGTCGAGGATGTGGCGGAGGGTACGGGCGAGCGAGGGCGCCCGGTTGCGGGTGGCGATGACGACGCCGACGGATGCTTGGCTCATGGGGTGTCGGTGAGTCGGTCGAAGGCTTCCAGGACGTCTTCGGGGCGGATACGGAGCAGGACGGGGTCGGTGCGGCGCCCGTGTGGGTCGCCGTCCGGTCCCGGGTGCCAGAGGACCTGGTGGCGCGGGTGCGCGGGCGGTCCCCAGCGGCTGGGCGGCACGGGGCCGAAGAGGGTGACGGAGGGGGCGGCGTGGGCGACGGCGAGGTGGGCGATGCCGGTGTCGCCGCTGACCACGGCGCGGGCCCCGGCGACGAGGGCGGAGAGCCGTCCGAAGGGCAGGCCGCCGCCGAACACGTCGGTGTCGGGCAGCCGGGCCTCCTTGGCGAGGCGGGCCGGCAGGTCCTCCTCGTCCGCTCCCCCCGTGACCACGACCCGGTGGCCGCGCTCGCGCAGGGCGGTGGCCACGGTCGCGTAGCGGTCGACGGGCCAGCAGCGTGACGGTGCGCCGGCACCGGGGTGCAGGACGATCGCGCCGGGGGCCGGGGACGGGTCCGCCGGGCTGGGCAGCCGCAGGTCGGACGCGTCGGCGGCCATCCCGTAGGCCTCGACGAAGCGGCACCAGCGGTCCCGTTCGTGTTCCTCGGCGTACCAGGGCGGTCCGTCGATCTCGGGCGTGTCGGGGTGCGCGAAGGCCAGGAGCCGTCCCGGGCACAGGGACTGCAGGAGCCGGTGGCTGGGCGGCCCGTTGCCGTGCAGGTCGACGGCGACGTCGGGCGGGGGGCCGGTCCAGTCGAGGCTGCGGGGTACGGCGCGGCCGGGGGCGGAGGCGGGCAGCAGCCGGTCGACCGCTCCCGTCGCCGCCGCCAGGGGGGCGAGCTCTGCCGGGGCGGCCAGCACCAGTTCGTGGTCCGGGAAGCCCCGGCGCAGCGCGCGCAGCGCGGGGACACCGGCGAGGAGGTCGCCGAGGCCCAGGGCGCGCAGGACGAGCAGACGGGGGCGTGTGCTCATCGGGCTCCTTCCCGTACCCGTGCCATCAGGGCGGTCGAGGAGCGGCCGTCGAGGTACGGCAGCAGGACCGCCTGTCCGCCCCACTCCTCGAGCAGTGCGGCCTCGGGCAGGTCGGCGCCGGAGTAGTCACCGCCCTTCACCCAGATGTCGGGGCGGAGGTCGGTGAGCAGCCGCTCGGGGGTGTCCTCGTCGAACACGGCGACCGCGTCGACGCACGCGAGGGCGCTGAGCACGCGGACGCGGTCGGACAGCGGGTTCACGGGCCGCTCCGGGCCCTTGCGCCGCCGCACCGACGCGTCCGAGTTGACGCAGACGACCAGGCAGTCGCCGAGCCGGCGGGCGGCCTGGAGCAGCCCGACGTGCCCGGCGTGCAGCAGGTCGAAGCAGCCGCCCGCGGCGACGACGGTGCCGCCCGTGGCGCGGACACGCACGACCAGGTCGCGGGCGTCGACCGCGTCGGTGAGGGCCGCCGGTGGCGTGTCGGCGTGCGCGACGCCGCTCGCCCCGCCGGCGCCGACGAACTCGGTCGCCGCGGCCACTGCTCCCTCCACGGCCTCCCCCACCAGGGCCCCGTCGGCCAGCAGCCCGGCCGCCGTGACGGCGAACCGGTCCCCGGCGCCGCAGGTGTCCCCGTGGTGCGCGGTGGCGGCGGGGACGAGCAGGGGATGGTCTCCGTACGACAGCAGGGCCCCGCTCGCGCCGAGGGTGACCGCGACGGCGGCGACCCGCCACCGCCGGACGAGCGCGGCGGCGTCCCGGGCGGCGTCCCGCAGGGAGTTCCCGTGGCCCTCCGGGTCGGCGAAGGCGCGTGCCTCCGCCCGGGCCGGGGAGACCAGCCGGGTGCCCGGCACGGGCGGTCCGCCGCGCGGGTGCGGGTCCCAGACGAGGGGTGGCCGCTCGGCGAGGACGTCTCGCAGGGAGTCCGCCGCGCCCCGTCCGTAGTCGGAGACCAGCACGGCGGAGGCCGAGCGGAGCGCCTCGCGGGCCTCGTCCGTGGCTTCGCCGACGAGGCCCGTGCCCCGGTCCAGGCGGACCACCGGGCTGCCCCGCGCCAGGACGCGGGTCTTCTCCGGCAGCGCGCCGGTCAGCGGGAGTTCGATCGACTTCAGCTCCGGCGACAGGAGTTGGCGCAGTTCATCGCTCGCCGGGTCGTCGCCGAGACCGGTGATCAGGGTGACCTCGCGGCCGTCGCGCGCCGCGAGGTACGCGGTGAGGGCGGCGCCGCCCGGCCGCGTCCGCCGTACGCAGTCGGCGACGACGGGCACGGGCGCGTCGGGGGCGAGGCGCTCGGCGGTGCCGGTCAGGTCGCGGTCCAGCAGCGCGTCGCCGACCACGACGAGGGGGGCCTTGGCGGGCACGTCAGCTCCCCTTCCGTTCCAGGGCCGCGTCGAACGCCGCGCACGTCATGTGCACGGCGACCAGGTGGAGTTCCTGGACGGTGGCGGCGGAGCCGGCGTTCACGCACAGGGCCTCGTCGCTGCCCGCCAGCAGGGGGTTGGGGGCCGGTCCGGTCATGGCCCACACGCGCAGACCGGCCGCGCGCCCCGCGTCGGCGGCCGACAGCAGGTTGGCGCTGGCACCACTGGTGGACAGCAGCATCAGCACGTCGTCGGGACGGCCATGGGCGCGTACCTGACGGGCGAACACCTCGTCGACGCCGAAGTCGTTGGCGATGGCCGTCGTGCTGGAGGTGTCGGCGTGCAGGGCGAGCGCCGAGAAGGCTGGCCGGTCGTGGCGGTAGCGGCCGACGAGCTCGGCGGTCAGGTGCTGGGCCTGGGCCGCGCTGCCGCCGTTGCCCGCCGCGAGCAGCCGACCGCCGCCGCCCAGCACGGCCGCGAGGCGCTCGCCCCACCGCTCGGTGATGTGGGCGGAGGCCCGGAACGCCCCGAGGGCGTCGAGGAGTTCGTCGCAGTGCCCGACCACCGGGGAGACCTCGGTGCTCATCACGCCACCTCCGACGGGACCTCATCACGTGCGGTGACGCGTTGGTAGACCTCTTCGACGCCGTCCGCGACGCGCTGCCAGGTGTAGCGGGCGAGAGCGCGTTCGCGGCCGTTCGCGCCCATGGTGCGGCGCAGCCGTTCGTCGGCGAGCAGGTCGCGGACCGCCTCGGCCGTCGCGCCGAGATCGCCCACCGGTACCAGTCGGCCCGTCACCTCGTCGGAGACGGTGTCCCGGTGCCCGCCGACGTCCGTGGCCACGACGGGCACGCCGCAGGCCATGGCCTCCAGCGGGACGATGCCGAACGGCTCGTACGTCGGTGTGCACAGCACCGCGTCCGCGCTGCCGATCAGCGCGGGCATCCGGGCCGGGTCCACGGCGCCGAGCAGCCGCACCCGGTCGGCGACGCCGGCCCGGTCGGCCAGGCGCAGCAGGCGCCGCGCCTCCGGTTCGGCGGCCAGCAGTTCGGGCGGGGGCCCACCGGCCACGACGAGTTCGGTGTGGGGGATGTGGGGGAGAACCCGGATGGCCTGGTCGTAACCCTTGCGGCGGACGAGTCGTCCGCAGGCCAGCAGCCGGTGCCGCTCCCGGCGTGCCGGGGTGCCGACGGGCGGCACCCCGGGGCGGAACTGGTTCACGTCCACCCCGCACGGCACCACGGACACCCGTCGGGGCGGCACGCCCAAGTCGTCCAGTTCGAGCACCTCGTCGGTGCAGGTGGCCAGAACGCGGGCACAGCCGCGGCCGAGCTGCCGCTCGACGCCCACGCGTTCGGGAGGACTGGTGTCCTCGTGGCCTTGGTGGCGCCGCTTGACGGTGCCCAGGGCGTGGAAGGTCTGCACGACGGGGATGCCGTGGGGCCGGGCGCCGGACTGGGCCGCCATGCCGGACATCCAGAAGTGGGCGTGCACGGCGTCCGGCGGCTGGTGCTCCCAGACCCAGGCGAGGTACGCGCCGAAGCCGGGCATGAACGGGAACAGCTCGTCCTTGGGGACCGGTGCGGGCGGTCCGGCCGGTACATGCTCCACGACGGCGCCGCCGGGCAGGGCCACTCGATCGGGCAGTTCGGTGGAGTCGCGTCGGGTGTAGACCGTGACGTCGTGGCCCCGACGCGCCAGCTCCTCGCTGAGCCGGGCCACGTACACGTTCTGACCACCGGCGTCGACGCCGCCGAGCGCCGCCAACGGGCTGGCGTGCTCGGAGACCATGGCGATCCTCATCGCGTCATCTCCTTGAGCAGCCGCTCCCAGTCGTCCAGGAAGCGGGTGAGTCCGTAGCGGGCGAGCGCCGCGGCACGTGCCCGCTCGCCGACCGTTCGGGCGTGCAGCGGGTCGGCGAGGAACTCCCGTACCGCGTCTGCCAGTACGTCGATGCGGTTGGAGACCACTCCGGCGCCCGGCGGCACCGCCTCGGTCACCTCGGTGGTGGCGAGGGCCACCACGGGCATGCCGAGGTGCATCGCCTCCAGCAGGGACAGGCCCAGGGAGGTCCAGCGAACGGGGTGGAGGTAGAGGCGGCGTCGTGCCATGGCGGTGTGCAGTTCGCGCTGGACGAGTTCGTGGGAGCGGCAGCTCTCGGCCGGGACCCCGAGGTGGCCGGCGAGCCCTTCGGTCCTCATGCCGAAGACGTCCAGCGGGGCGGCCCGCGCGAACATCGGCAGCAGGTCGGTTCCCACGTAACGGCCGCGCCGCACCGGCTCGTTGACGACGACGGCGGCCCGGGGCAGCTCACCGGTCCACAGGTGGCCGGGGTCGACGATGCCGTGCTCGACGACGGTCGTGGGGGTGTTTCCGGCGTCCCACATCAGCCGGTTGAAGTGGGTGACGTGGACAAGGGTGACGCCGGGGATCGCGGCGGCCGGGTGGCGGGTGTCGGGGACGTCGCCGTCGGGGGCGTTGTGCTCCAGGTACACGAGGGGCGGGCGGCGGCCCAACCACTCGTCCACGAGGGCGAGTTCGTGTGGGCGTTGCAGGACGACGAGGTCGATGTGCTCGTCCCGCAGCCGCTCGGGCGGGACCTCGACGACGGAGTCCGGCCAGTCGAAGGTGCGGGCCCGGCCGCGGCCGTCGGGTCCGCGGTCCGGAGTGACGGGGACGACGTAGGTGTGCGGTCCCCGCACGAAGGCCGTGGTCCACGACCCGTGCACGTGCCAGAGCAGGATCCTCATATCTCCCCCCTCAGCTTCTCGACGGCGGCCACCACGTCGTGCCCGGTCACCGACTCCAGGCACGGGTGGCCGGGAACGGGACACGTCCGGGCCCTGCTGTCCGCGCAGGGCGCCAGCTGGTCGCCGAGCAGCACGTACGGCACGCCGTACGGCCGCCAGCGCTCGGCCGGCACGACCGGCGCGAAGAGCGAGACGACCGGGGTGCCGACGGCGGCGGCGAGGTGGGCGGGCCCGGTGTTGCCGGTGACGACGGCGTCGGCCCCGGCCAGCACGCCGGCCAGTTCCTCGGCACCGGTCCGGCCGCCGAGGTCGAGCCCGTGCTCGCCGGCGACGTACGCGGTCAGGTCCCGTTCGTCGGGCCCGCCGGTCACCACGACGCGGTGCCCGGCCGCGACCAGTTCCCGCACGGCCTCGGCGTTGCTCTCACGGCTCCAGGCCCGGGCGGGGACGCTGGCGCCCGGGTGCAGCACGACATACGGGCCGGGACCGGTCACGCCGGTGGCTGCGGGCGGGGCGAGCACCCGCAGCCGCCCGTCGTCGACCCGGGGGAATCCCGCGGCCTCGGCGAGGTCGAGCGCGGCCTCCGCCTCGTGGGCGTGCGGCGCGCGGTGATGCCGTACGTCGAGGAGGGAGCCGGGGTAGTCCTCGCTGTCCGCGGTGATGTGTCCGACGCCGGCCAGGCGCAGCAACAGGGCGGTGGGCAACGGGGATTGGTGGAAGGAGGTCAGGATCAGCGCCGTGTCGGCGTCGATCGTGTCGATGAGCAGCTCGACCTCTCCGCGGCCGACGGGCGGAGGGGAGAGACCCACCCAGGGGGCGTCCCAGACGAGGATGTCGTCCACGCCGGGCAGCAGGCGGGCGGCGGGCGCGCCCCGCGGTCCGCACAGCAGGGTGACGGTGTCGGCGCGGGCGGCGACGGCACGGACGGCGGGCCCGGCGAGCAGTACGTCGCCGAAGCTGTCGAGGCGGGTGACGAGCGCTTTCACCGTGGCTTCCCGGCGGCGTCGTAGGTGGCGTCGTAGGCGGCTTCGTAGGCCGCTTCGGTGGCCCGGGCGCTTCGGAGCGGTGGCCCTGTCAGCACCGCGCGCACGGCGGTGAGGAGGTCCGGCGCCACCTGGTCGGCGCTCGCCGTCTCCTCCGGCCGTGTCTGCGGGGTGGGGACGAGGATGCCCCGGGCGCCCGCCCGGCGGGCCGCCTCCACGTCGGCGCCGATGTCGCCGATGACGACGCAGTCGGCGGGCGCTGTGCAGATCCGGCCGGCCGCCCACAGGATCAGGCCCGGTTCGGGCTTGCGGCAGCGGCAGCCGTCGTCGGGGCCGTGCGGGCACACGGCCCACACGTCGAAGGGGCCGAGGAGCTCGTCGACGCGGCGGTTGACGCCGCGCACGTCGGCGTCGGTGAGCAGCCCGCGCGCGATGGCGGACTGGTTGGTGACGACTCCGGTGCGGATGCCGCGCGAGCGCAGCAGGCCGAGCGCTTCACGGGCGCCGTCGACGGGGCGGACACGGTCCGGGTCGCCGTTGTAGGGGACGTCGTGGACGAGGGTGCCGTCACGGTCGAACAGCACGGCCTTGACGGCGCTCATGGCGCCACCTCGCTCCAGGAGGGGACGTCGCGGTGGCGCCGGAGTCCGTTCAGCCAGTGCCAGGTCGCCGCGGGCGGGATGAGCGCGCTGGTCAGGAGCATCGTCGTCACTTCATGACGGGTGCGCGGTCCGGGCGCGACGCGCGTCCACGCGAACTCCGCGGTGCCGGCGGCCCAGCCCAGCGCGGCCGTCGCGGCCGCCCGGCGGCGTCCGGCGACCGCGAGCGCGCACGCGCAGGCGCCGAACGCGGTGACCGCCAGATGGGTGCGCAGGCGCCCGCGCGGCGCGGCCGCCTTGTGCCACCAGTCGGGACCGTGCAGGTACCGCATCAGGGCGTCGTCGGCGTTTCCCCGCTGGGCGCGCAGGGACACCCAGCGGTCGGCGGGGCGTACGGGGTGACGGGTGGTGCGCCGGCCCTGCCGGATGCGCCAGCCCGCGTCGAGGACGCGCAGGGCGAGGTCGGCGTCCTCGCGGAAGGCGTGCCGGAAGCGTTCGTCGAAGCCGGCGACCTGCTTGAGCGCGACGGTGCGGTAGGCCATGTCGGCGGTGATCCAACGGGCCCCGGCGAGACCGGCGGTGCCCCGTTCCCAGTCGGTGGGGCGCCGCTCACCGGGCAACGGTACGGCGATCGTGCCCTGGACGCCCGCGGTGTCGGGGGACGCGTCGGCCAGGTCCTGTGCCAGCTGCTCGCACCAGTGCGGGCCGACCTGCACGTCGTCGTCGAGGAAGGCGACCCAGGGGGTCATGACCGCGCGCCAGCCGGTGTTGCGGGCGGCGGCGGGCCCGCGTCCCCCGCTCGCCACGACGGTCGTGCGCTCCCGCAGGTCGCCGAGGACGCTCAGCGCGTGTTCCAGCGGGCCGGGGTCGGGGTCGGGGTCGGGGCGGTCGTCGACGAGGACGATCTCGTCCGGCCGGGGTCCCGTCGCCGCGGCGAGCGCGGCGAGGCAGTCGGCCAGGGTGTCGCGGACGAGCGTCGGAACCACGACGGCATAGGCCGGGCTCATGCGAACACCCTTCCCCGGCGCACCGCGAACGGACCGATCGCCAGCAGGTCCACGGGCGCGGAGCCGAAGCACTCCAACGCGTCGCGCGGGTCGTCGACCATGGGCCGGCCTGCGGTGTTGAGGCTGGTGTTGACGACCACGGGCAGTCCGGTGCGCCGTTCGAAGCCGCGCAGCATCCGCGCCACCAGCGGCTCCTGACGCTCGTCGACGGTCTGGATACGGGCGGTGCCGTCGACGTGCACCACGGCCGGGATGCGATCGCGCCACTCCCGTGCCACGTCGTGCACGAAGAGCATGTACGGGCTGGGCAGCGGCCCGGTGAAGAGCTCGTGGGCGCGGTCGGCGAGGACCATGGGCGCGACCGGCCGGAACTCCTCGCGGCCCTTGACGTGATTGAGCCGTTCCAGGTTCTCGGCGCGCCCCGGGTGGGCGAGCAGGGAGCGGTGTCCGAGGGCGCGCGGGCCGTACTCGCCGCGCCCCTGGAACCAGGCGACCACGCCGTCCCGGGCCAGTTCCTCGGCGACCGCCTCGGCGATGTCGTCAGGCCGCTCGTACGGTACGGCGGCCTGGTCGAGCCAGGACCGCAGCTCCTCGTCGCTCCAGCCGCGGCCGAGGTCGGCGCCGGGCATGGGCATCGGGCTCTCCTGCTGCTGTGCGGCCACGTGGAGGGCGCCTCCGAGAGCGGTTCCGGCGTCCCCGGCGGCCGGCTGCACCCACACGTGCCGATACGGGCCCCGTGCGGCGATCTCGGAGTTGGCGACGCAGTTGAGGGCCACGCCGCCGGCCATGGTGAGCGCCTCGCCCCCGGCCTCGCCGTGCAGCCAGTGGACGAGTTCGAGCAGGAGTTCCTCGAGGACCGCCTGGGTGCTGGCGGCGAGGTCGGCGTGCTCCTGCGTCCACTCCTCGCCCTTCGCGCGGGGCGGGGCGAGCGCGGCCCAGTCGACGCCGCGGGCGCGGAAGCCGCCGTCGCCGGTCGGGTGGACGTGCTGCCGCAGCTGGGGCAGGAAGCGGGACTTGCCGTAGGAGGCGAGGGCCATCACCTTGTACTCGTCGCTGCTGCGCAGGAAGCCGAGGTGCTCGGTGAGCTCCTCGTAGACCAGGCCGAGGGAGTCGGGCAACGCCTGCGTGGCCAGGGTGTCGAGCCTGCCGTCGCGGAAGCGGCCGGCCAGGTGGGAGGCGGCCTCGCCGCGCCCGTCGAGGACGAGGACGGCGCTGTCCCGGTGCGGGGAGGCCGGCCCGGCGGAGGCGGCGTGCGCCACGTGGTGGGGGACGAAGACCACCCGGTCCGGGTCGAGGCCGGGCAGTGCCTCGGCGAGGAACTCGGGTGAGCGACGCGCATAGTCCAGGCGCAGCGGGTCCCACGGGTCGTCCAGCCCCATCTCGTGGGCGGGGCGGGCGAGCCCGGGATCGAAGGAGTAGGTGACCGCGTCCAGTTCCTCGGGCCGGATCCCGGCGTACTCCAGGCACCAGCGGGCGGACAGCTCGGGCAGCTCCCAGGCGGAGAACGGCACCGGGCGCTTGCCGTGCTTGCGGCGGCTGAAACGCTCCTCCTCCGCGGCGGCGACGGTGTGACCGTCGACGACGAGAGCGGCGGCCGGGTCGTGGAACAGCGCGTTGATGCCAAGGATGCGCATGGGGTGATTGCTCCGTACCGGTGGCTTGAGGGGCTCGTGCTACTGGTTCGCGAGTGCCGCTGGCCTGTTGTCTCAAACACTTGGAGACAGCTCGTCACGAAATGAGCGTATTTCTTGGCTTTCGGTGTCGCGCAGGACGCGCTGGGTCGCCGAGCCCCCGAGCGGGCGCGGTTCTGACTACCAGACTCGAAGAATGCCTGGCTGGGCCCGGCGGGCCGAAGGAAACGGCGGCCGGATCAGGCCGCCGCCGAACGGGTGAACCAGTCGATCGTGCGTGCGAGGCCCGCGTTCCAGTCGACCCGCGGCTGCCAGCCGAGCCGTTCCCGCGCGAGGCGGGTGTCGGGCTTGCGGCGCGCGGGGTCGTCGACCGGGCGTTCGACGAAGCGGATCCGCGAGGCGGAGCCGGTGAGGTCGATGATGCGGCGGGCGAGGTCGAGCACCGTGATCTCCTCGGTGCCGCCGACGTTCACGGGGCCCGGCTCCTCGGCGGCTGCCAGGGCGAGGATGCCGTCGACGGTGTCGTCGACATAGCACAGCGAACGCGTCTGGTTGCCGTCCCCGGCGACGGTCAGAGGCGCGCCGTCCAGGGCCTGGGCGATGAACGTGGGCACGGCGCGGCCGTCACCGCCGCGCATGCGCGGACCATAGGTGTTGAAGATGCGGACGATGGCCGCGTCGGTGCCGTGCACCCCCCGGTGGGCGCTCACCAGGGCCTCGGCGAAGCGCTTGGACTCGTCGTAGACGCTGCGGGGGCCGACCGGATTGACGTTGCCCCAGTACGTCTCGCCCTGCGGATGCTCCAGCGGGTCGCCGTACACCTCCGAGGTGGAGGCGAGAACGAAGCGGGCGTCGTCGGCGCGGGCCCGCTCCAGTGCGTGGCGGGTGCCGTCGCTGCCGACGGCGAGTGTCTCCAGCGGCAGCCGCAGGTAGTCGGCGGGGGAGGCCGGGCAGGCGAAGTGCAGGACCAGGTCGAAGCGGCCGGGCACGGCGCGCCAGGCCGCGGGATCGGTGGCGTCGGCCCGCACGAAGCGGAAACCGTCGTGCCGCTGTAGATCCGCCACGTTGGCGCGGGAGCCGGTGGCCAGGTTGTCGAGACACACGACATCGGCGCCCGCGGCCAGTAACCGCCCGCACAGGTGCGACCCCACGAATCCCGCTCCGCCGGTCACCAGAGCCCGCGGGAAGACGCGTCCCCTCATCCCGCTCTCTCCTCTCTCGCCTTCCCTCTCTCGCCGTCCCGCTCTCGCCTTCGTCCGCGTGTCGGCCTGACCAGGTGGCCGGAATGGCCCGAATCAGGGGTGCTCGGCCTGCTGGTCCGGCGGCACGCCTCCACCTTTCCCACCGCCCTTGGTGCCCTTGTCCGTGCCATGGTCAGGGCCGCGCTTCGTCTTGGACTGCTCTGCCTTGAGCTCGGCGCTTTTCTGCGGTGTGGCACCGCCCTTTCCGCTGCGCCGCTGCTCCGGTTGCTGTGGATTGGACATCTGGAGGCACCTCGCTCGCTTGGCTCGCTGGGCGAGTCGTTCGTATCGACTCGCTCGCTGGGCAGGTCGTTCGTCTCGACGAGTTCCCCGGCGGTCCCACCCGAAGCACCTGACCGTGGGAAAGTCACCCAGCGGTCTTCATCCTGCCTTCGGGGCCGCGAGCGCGACGGCACACATGGCGTGCTCAGATCCAGGTGTCGAGCCACATCCGGGTGTGCCAGCCGGGATACGGGATCGTGAGACCCGTGTAGATCGGGAAGAAGTAGATGAAGTTCCAGGCGATGAGCAGCACAAGGGTGCCCACCGCCACGGCGCCTCTTGCGCGGCGCCCGTCGCTCATGCCCGGCGGACCCAGCAGCGCGCCCAGCATCATCGCCACGGCCAGGCACAGGTACGGCACGAAGACGACGGCGTAGAAGGAGAAGATCGTGCGGTCCTGGTACAGGAACCAGGGGAGATAACCGGCACCCACGGCACACAGGACGGCGCCCGCACGCCAGTCGCGGCGCAGCGCCCACCGGAAGAGGAGATAGACGAGGGCGCAGCACGCCGACCACCACAGCAACGGCGTGCCCAGCGCGAGGATCGCCTGCGAGCAGCCGGACACCGCGTGGCAACCTTCCTCCCCGGGTTCCGGCGACTCGTAGGAGAACAGCACGGGACGGCCGAGGACCAGCCAACTCCAGGGGTTGGACTCGTACTTGTGGAAGGTGTCCAGTCCGACATTGAACCGGTAGACCCCGTACTCGTAGTGCCACAGGCTGCGCAGCGGGGCCGGGATCCACGACCATGGGCCGCCGCGGCCGTCCGCCCAGTGCCGCCCGTAACCGTCGTCGGACAGGAACCAGCCGGTCCACGTCGCCAGATAGGTCACCACGGCAACCGGTACGAGGGACAGCACCGAGGCGCCGAGGTCCTTGCGCAGCACCGCGCGGTACGGGTGGCGTGCCCCCGCGACACGGCGGGCGCCGACGTCCCACAGCACGGTCAGGACCATGAAGAAGACCAGGAAATACAGCCCGTTCCACTTGGTCGAGGCCGCCAGCCCCAGGAAGAGACCGGCCGCGAGCCGCCATGGACGCAGTCCCGTCCCGGCGCGCTCGCCGGTGTCCTGGTCCGGGCCGACATGGCCGTCCCCGTCCACCGGCAGGGCTGCCGCGAGCCGGGACCGCGCGCGGTCCCGGTCGATCAGCAGACAGCCGAAAGCCGCCAGTACGAAGAACATGACGAGGAGGTCGAGGAGAGCGGCGCGGCTCATCACGTAGTGCAGGCCGTCCAGCGCCATCAGCGCGCCGGCCAGGCAGCCCAGCACCGTCGACCGGAACAGACGGCGTCCCGTGCGGCACAGCATCAGCACCGACAGCGTGCCGAGGACCGCCGCCATGAAGCGCCAGCCGAGCGGGTTGAGGCCGAACATCCACTCGCCGAGGGCGATCACCCACTTGCCCGTCGGCGGGTGCGCGACGAAGGACGGGGTGTCGGAGAGCGGGATCACCTGGGGGTCGGCCAGGATCTGCGGATCGGCGACCTTGCGGTCCGGCCAGGTGCCCTCGTAGCCGAGCCGCAGCAGCGACCAGGCGTCCTTGGCGTAGTACGTCTCGTCGAAGATGACGGCCCGCGGCTGCCCGAGGTGCCAGAAGCGGATCGCTCCGGCCAGGACGGCGACGAGTACCGGCCCCAGCCAGCCCATCGCTCTCGCGACGCGGTACGCCGGTACCGGGCCGAGACCCATGAGCTCCCAGACACGGGTCCCCGGCTCCGGGAAGGGCGGAACCAGACGATCGCGGATGTCGGTCCGGGGGCGTCCCCTGTACCCGAACACGCGCAGACGTTCGTTCCAGTCGCTGGGCGTCGTCGGCCGCAGGGTCAACGCTGTTGCTCGCTTTCCGGCATCCTCGCCGACGCCACCGGCCTTGTTCGGTCACAAGGGAGACGGACACACAGCCCGAACGGTTGTCGCCGCACCGGGAAAGACTCGCTCAGTCATCTCCTTCGCCTCCTTCGCCTCCTTCATCTTCTTCGTCTTCTTCGTTCTCCTCGTCGGCCGGGAGAACGGAGTCGGAGCGAAGGGGAATCGGAGACGCACTCGTCCCGCTCGATGGAGCCGACGTGCGTTCCGAGAACGTCGTGCGTGCCGAGGGTGCCGTCGATGTCGTGGGCGACGAAGCCGATGCCGGATCGGTGTTGGTCGTTCGTGAGGTTTCCGCCTCGCTGTCGTCCGGCGCGAACCACGCCCTGCCGACGAGCAGGGCGATGAGGAAGATCACCGTCGCGACGATGGCACCCACCAGCGCGGTCCGACGTGAGATGAGGGGGCGCGCGTCCGGCCGTTGTCGGGCGACGCGGTGCGAACGGCCGCCTGTACGCGGCGAGGCGGACGGCAGCATGTACGTGGTCGCGGGTCCGGCTTCACCGGCCGGGCGGAGGCGACCGGGGCCGGGGACCGGTGCCGGACCGTTCTTCGGGGGGACGGGCCGCTGCCCGGCGGTCGGTGCGGTGGCGGGCAGCGGCTCGGGGCGGCCCTGCCAGGCGCCGGTGGCGAACCACTGGGCCGCCTGCTGGGCGGTGGGCCGGTCCTCGGGTTCCTTGGCGAGCAGGCCGAGCAGGTAGTTGTCGAAGGCGGGCGGCAACTGGACGCCCAGCTCACGCGGCGGTACGGGCGGAG
Organism: Streptomyces sp. DSM 40750; assembly: GCF_024612035.1. Lineage (GTDB taxonomy): Bacteria > Actinomycetota > Actinomycetes > Streptomycetales > Streptomycetaceae > Streptomyces. The sequence goes on along the minus strand of NZ_CP102513.1, from coordinate 8,463,992 downwards.
CGTCGAGGTGCTTGTGGAGGATGGCGAGCGCGGTGTCGGCCTGGAACGGCGGGCGGCCGGTGAGGAGTTGGTAGAGCACGCAGCCCAGGGAGTACATGTCGGAGGCCGGTCCGGTGGTCCGGCCGAGAGCGCGTTCGGGGGCGAGGTAGAGGCTGGTGCCGACGATCTGCCCGGTGGCGGTGAGCGCGCCGGCCGGGTCGTCGAGGAAGCGGGCGATGCCGAAGTCGCCGATCTTGAGGGTGCCGTCGGCGTCCAGGAGCAGGTTCGCGGGCTTGATGTCCCGGTGCACGATGCCCTGTTGGTGGGCGGCGGCGAGCCCGGCGGCGGCCTGCGCGGCGAGACGGGCGACCTGCTGGGCGGGCAACGCCCCTGTGGTGGAGAGGAGATGGGCGAGGCTGTCGCCCTCGACCAGTTCCATCACCAGGAACAGCCGGTCCGCGTACTCCCCGAAGTCGAGGACCCCCACCACGTGGGGGTGGTTGAGCCGGCCGGCGGTCTGTGCCTCCAGGCGGAAGCGGGATACGGCGGTGGGGTCGGACTCCTGCGCCAGCAGAAGCTTCACGGCCACGGCCCGGCCCAGCGTCTCGTCGTACGCCCGCCAGACCTCCCCCATCGCGCCCCGCCCGATCGAGACGTCCAGCCGGTATCGGCCCGCTATCAACACCTGTGTGTCTTCCTCAAGTTCCGTGACGAATCGTCCGCCGCAAGTCAGGGCTCGCCGCTCGGGCAGGGCTCAACCGCTGTCGTATGGAGGGGGTGAGGGTGCCGCGGCGATTCACAGCCTACCGGTGACGGTCCTGTGATGATCACCGGCGAAGGGGCACGGCATCGCCTGCGGCCGACGGTGACTCTCACGGCATCCCGGCGGTCCGGGCCGAGTCGGTGTGGGCGGCGGTGCCGGACAGGACTCCCCCGGCGACGAGCAAGCAACTCGCCGCACGCCGACCGCCAACTGGCCCCCGTGTAGGGCGCGTTCGACGGTCTCCCCGTCGTGCTCCGACGTTCGCGCATTGATCGGCGGGATGTCGGACGTACGCCTGCACGGCCTCCTCAGGCGTTCGCGTGGACGGCTGCGGCGGGCTCGGGCGCCGCAGCGGGGGACTGCGGAGTCGCGGGCGGTGGGCGACGGGTGAGGGGTCCGGTCCAGCGGACGGTGAGGGGGCCTACGACGACCAGGCCGGTGGCGGTCTTCGTGAGGCCGGTGACGGCGGCCGGTGCGAGGGCCGGGAGGAGGACGGGCGGGATGTCCGCCGGCTCAGGCCGCCGCCTGCCGCACGACGTCCGCGACCTCGTAGCCCGCCGCCAGGATCGCCGCACGCACGGCCGCGTCATCGACCGTCTCCCCGCGTACGGTCACCAGGCCGGCCCGTACGTCGACATCGACCTCGGTGACGCCGGGCACCGCGATGACCTCTTCGGTGACGCTCGCGGCGCAGTGGCCGCAGCTCATGTCGGACACCGTGAAGTACTTCTCGGCCATGGTGGCTGCTCCTGTCCTCGGTCGGCCCGGCGACTGTGCCGTCGGGGGCTCGCGGGCCGCGTGGCACGAAGTACGACGCGGAGTCCCACCGTGTTCAGCCGGCCCTAGTACGTGACCCGCCCCCCTTCAAGGTCACACCGGAGAGGGCAAGGTCACAGCCGTGCCCTCTGCTGCTCCTTTGTGCATCTGGCCTAGCATCCGAGCATGACGGTCCTGCCTGACGACGGGCTTGAGCTGGCCGCCGAGTTCCCTGACGCGACCCACGAGCAGTGGCAGCGCCTAGTTGCGGGCGTGCTGCGCAAATCGGGCAAGGACGTCGAGGGTGCTCAGGCCGAGGAAGCCCTGTCCACCGCGCTGGAGGACGGGCTGCGCACCCGTCCCCTCTACACCGCGCACGACACCGCGCCCCCTTCCGGCTTCCCCGGCTTCGCGCCCTTCGTACGAGGAGGCCGGGCCGCGGGCAACACCGCCGGCGGCTGGGACGTACGCCAGCGGCACACGGCGGCGGACGGCGCCGCCGTGCTCGCGGACCTGGAGAACGGCGTCACCTCCCTGTGGCTGGTGCTCGGCGAGGCCGGCCTGCCGGTGTCGTCGCTCGGCCGGGTCCTCGACGGCGTCCACCTCGATCTCGCGCCGGTCGTCCTGGACGCGGGCGCCGAGGCCGAGCCCGCCGCGCGGGAGCTGCTGCGGCTGTACGCGGAGCGGGGCGTCGCCAAGGAGGCCGCGCTCGGCAACCTCGGCGCGGATCCGCTCGGCCACGAGGCCCGCACCGGACAGACGTACGCCTTCGCTCCCGTGGCCGAACTGGCGCGGCTGTGCGCCGAGGAGTACCCGGGGCTGCGGGCGCTGACCGTGGACGCGCTGCCGTATCACGAGGCCGGCGGCTCGGCCGCGCAGGAGCTGGGTGCCTCGCTCGCGACCGGCGTCGCCTATCTGCGGGAGCTGACCGAGGCCGGACTCGGCGTCGAAGAGGCCTGTGGGCAGCTGGAGTTCCGGTACGCGGCGACCGCCGACCAGTTCCTGACGATCGCCAAGCTGCGGGCCGCGCGCCGGCTCTGGGCCCGGGTGGCCGAGGTGTGCGGGGTGCCCGCAGCCGGGGCGCAGACACAGCACGCGGTGACCTCTCCGGTGATGATGACGCGCCGCGACCCGTGGGTGAACATGCTGCGCACGACCATCGCCACGCTGGCCGCCGGCGCGGGCGGCGCCGACTCCGTCACCGTGCTGCCCTTCGACCACACGCTCGGGCTGCCGGACGCGTTCGCCCGGCGCATCGCCCGCAACACCTCGACGATCCTCATCGAGGAGTCCCACCTCGCCCGGGTGATCGACCCGGCGGGCGGCTCCTGGTACGTGGAGCGGCTCACGGACGAACTCGCCCGCGCGGGATGGGAGTTCTTCCAGCGGATCGAGCAACTGGGCGGCCAGTCGGCCGCGTTGCGTTCGGGAAGCATCGGCCGGGATCTCGCCGCCACCTGGGAGGCACGCGCCGGCAAGCTCGCCAAGCGGCGCGAACCCGTCACCGGCGTCAGCGAGTTCCCGCACCTGGCCGAGAAGCCGGTCGTCCGCGAGCCCGCACCCGAGCCGCCCTCCGGCGGCCTCCCCCGCGTCAGCCGCGACGAGGCCTACGAGGCGTTGCGCGCCCGCTCCGACGCCCACCTCGCCGCGACGGGCTCCCGGCCCCGCGTCTACCTGGCCGGCCTCGGTCCCGCAGCCGCCCACACGGCCCGTACGACCTTCGCCGCCAACCTCTTCCAGACGGGCGGCATCGAACCCGTCACCGAGGGCACGTTCGAGGAGAGCGGCGCCTCGGAAGTGTGCCTGTGCTCCAGCGACGCCCTCTACGAGGAGCAGGCCGCGACCGTGACCACCGAGCTCAAGGCAGCCGGCGCCTCGCATGTGTTCCTCGCCGGTCGGCCCGCGCAGTACGCCGATGTGGACGCGTATGTCTTCGCTGGCTGCGACGCCGTGGCCGTCCTGTCCGCCGCCCTCGACCGCATGGGAGTGTCCTGATGGGAATCCCCGACTTCTCCGGCATCGAGCTGGGTTCCCCGTCCGTCGACGGCGGCCCCGACGAGTGGCGTACGGCGGTCAAGGACGCGGCCGGCGGTGACGGTCCGCTGTGGGAGACCCCGGAGGGCATCCCGGTCAAACCGCTGTACACCGGGCAGGACCTGGAGGGCCTGGACTTCCTCGGCACCTATCCGGGCATCGCTCCGTATCTGCGCGGCCCGTACCCGACGATGTACGTCAACCAGCCCTGGACGATCCGCCAGTACGCGGGCTTCTCCACGGCCGAGGAGTCGAACGCCTTCTACCGGCGGAACCTGGCGGCCGGCCAGAAGGGCCTGTCCGTCGCCTTCGACCTGCCCACGCACCGCGGTTACGACAGCGACCACCCGCGCGTGACCGGTGACGTCGGCATGGCGGGCGTGGCCATCGACTCGATTCTCGACATGCGGCAGCTCTTCGACGGCATCCCGCTGGACCGGATGACCGTGTCGATGACGATGAACGGCGCCGTGCTGCCCGTGCTCGCGCTGTACATCGTGGCGGCCGAGGAGCAGGGTGTGCCGGCGGAAAAGCTGGCGGGGACCATCCAGAACGACATCCTCAAGGAGTTCATGGTCCGCAACACCTACATCTATCCGCCGAAGCCGTCGATGCGGATCATCTCCGACATCTTCGCCTTCACCTCGCAGCGCATGCCCCGCTACAACTCCATCTCGATCTCCGGCTATCACATCCAGGAGGCCGGCGCGACGGCCGATCTGGAGCTGGCGTACACGCTCGCGGACGGCGTGGAGTACATCCGCGCGGGCCGTGAGGCGGGCCTCGACGTGGACGCGTTCGCGCCCCGGCTCTCCTTCTTCTGGGCGATCGGCATGAACTTCTTCATGGAGGTCGCCAAACTGCGGGCGGCCCGCCTGCTGTGGGCGAAGCTGGTCAGGCAGTTCGACCCGCAGAACTCCAAGTCCCTCTCCCTGCGCACCCATTCGCAGACCTCGGGCTGGTCGCTGACCGCGCAGGACGTCTTCAACAACGTGACGCGTACGTGCGTGGAGGCGATGGCGGCGACCCAGGGCCACACCCAGTCGCTGCACACCAACGCCCTCGACGAGGCGCTCGCCCTGCCCACCGACTTCTCCGCGCGCATCGCCCGCAACACCCAGCTCCTCATCCAGCAGGAGTCCGGCACGACCCGGGTCATCGACCCGTGGGGCGGCAGCGCCTACGTCGAGAAGCTGACGTACGACCTCGCCCGCCGCGCCTGGCAGCACATCCAGGAGGTCGAGCGGGCGGGCGGCATGGCGCAGGCCATCGACGCCGGCATCCCCAAGCTGCGCGTGGAGGAGGCGGCGGCCCGCACCCAGGCCCGTATCGACTCCGGGCGGCAGCCGGTCATCGGCGTCAACAAGTACCGCGTGGAGACGGACGAGCAGATCGACGTCCTCAAGGTCGACAACTCCTCTGTGCGCACCCAGCAGATCGAGAAGCTGCGCCGACTGCGCGCGGAGCGCGACGAGCAGGCGTGTCAGGACTCGCTGGACGCCCTCACCCGGGCCGCCGGGGGCGAGGGCAACCTGCTGGAGCTGGCCGTGCGCGCGGCCCGCGCCAAGGCGACCGTCGGGGAGATCTCCGACGCCCTGGAGAAGGTGTACGGCCGGCACGCGAGCCAGATCCGTACGATCTCCGGCGTGTACCGCAACGAAGCAGGCGAGTCCCCGTCCGTGGACCGCACCCGTGGGCTGGTCGACGCCTTCCAGGAGGCCGAGGGCCGCCGACCGCGCATCCTGGTCGCCAAGATGGGCCAGGACGGCCACGACCGGGGCCAGAAGGTGATCGCGACCGCCTTCGCCGACCTCGGCTTCGACGTGGACGTCGGCCCGCTGTTCCAGACCCCGGCCGAGGTGGCCCGTCAGGCCGTCGAGGCGGACGTGCACATCGTGGGGGTCTCCTCGCTGGCCGCCGGGCATCTCACCCTCGTACCGGCGCTGAAGGAGCAGCTGGCCGAGGAGGGGCGCGGGGACATCATGATCGTGGTCGGCGGGGTGATCCCGCCGCAGGACGTGTCCACGCTCCTGGAGATGGGCGCGGCGGCCGTGTTCCCGCCCGGGACGGTGATTCCGGACGCGGCGCATGACCTGGTGAAGCGGCTGTCGGACGATCTCGGGCACGGCCTGTGATCGATGTCGACGCCTATGTGAAGGGTGTGCTCGACGGGAAGCGGGCGATCATCGCGCGCGCCATCACCCTCGTCGAGTCCACCCGGCCCCAACACCGTGCCCAGGCCCAGGAGTTGCTGAGCGCGCTGCTGCCGCACAGCGGCCGGGCCCGGCGGATCGGGGTGAGCGGGGTGCCGGGCGTCGGCAAGTCGACGTTCATCGACGCGTTCGGCACGATGCTGACCTCGCTCGGGCACCGGGTGGCGGTGCTGGCGGTGGACCCGTCGTCGAGCCGTACGGGCGGCTCGATCCTCGGCGACAAGACCCGTATGGAGCGCCTGGCCGTCGACCCGGCGGCCTTCGTACGGCCCTCCCCCACGGCCGGCACGCTCGGCGGGGTCGCCAAGGCCACCCGCGAGTCGATCGTGGTGATGGAGGCGGCCGGCTACGACGTCGTGCTGGTCGAAACGGTCGGCGTCGGCCAGTCCGAGACCGCCGTCGCCAACATGGTCGACTCCTTCCTCCTCCTCACCCTCGCCCGCACCGGCGACCAGTTGCAGGGCATCAAGAAGGGCGTCCTGGAACTGGCCGACGTCCTGGCCGTCAACAAGGCGGACGGCCCCCACGAACGCGACGCCCGCACAGCGGCCCGTGAACTCGCGGGCGCCCTGCGGCTGATGCACGGTAAGGACCCGGTCTGGACACCGCCGGTGCTGAGTTGCAGCGCCCGCGAGGCCACCGGCCTCGACACCGTCTGGGAGCGCCTGGAACAGCACCGCACCCTCCTCGACTCCACCGGCCGCCTCGCCGCCAAGCGCCGCGACCAGCAGGTCGACTGGACCTGGTCCATGGTCCGCGACGAACTCCTCGGCCGGCTGCACACCCATCCCGGCGTACGGTCCCTCGCGCCCGGCCTCGAACAACAGGTCAGGGACGGCGAGTTGACGGCGACGCTGGCCGCCGAGCGCATCCTGCGGGCGTTCCGGGGCGACTGACAGGGCCGCACCCCGCGTCCTCGGCCACCGGTCCCCGCTCCGTCCCTCACGGCTGTCGAGGCCCCGGTTCGCGCGACATGGCGGTACCTGTCCACCGGGCAGGCGCGCCCGCGCCGACCTGAGGACCGGCCGCGCCGACGCGGAGACGTACGAGTGGTGTGTCGCGGCCGAGATCCGCGAGGTGATCGCCGTCCGGGTGGCCCCCATGCGCCCGGTGGGCACCGGACCGGTAGGCACCGGACGCGTGGACCATCCCGGTGAGCGCCTCGGTATCCGTCGCGACCGCGCGTCCGATCTCCACGGCCGCCCACGCCCGGTCGAGTGAAGCCGAGCCCCGGGGGGAGCCGGAGAGCGGGCCCGTCCGGCCTCCGTTCACCCGGCTGAGCGCCCCGAGTGGTGGCGGCGCGGGATCCGGCTGACGGTGGATCACGTCGGAGCCGGGTCAGGTCAGCTGACGAAGCATCAGCTGCCCGGTTGTGGCGGAAGGACCATCAGATGCGTTCTGCTCGCATGCTTCTGGCTACGGCGGCGGCCACCGCCGTCCTCGCCATCACCGCACCAGGCGCCTACGCCGACGGTGACAAGTGGCACCACGAGGACAACGGCTACAGCAAGGAGCACGACAAGGACAGCAGGCACGACGGACCGCACGGCGGTGTTCACACGGGTGGCGGTGCGCTGACCTCGCTGAAGAACGAGGCGGAGTGGGACTCCGAGCGGTCCGCCAAGCACTCGGACGGCTACAAGGAGGCCGAGCCCACGAAGGAGTCCTGGAACAGCGAAGGTGGCAAGGAGTCCTGGAAGGACAAGAGCGACAAGGAGTCGTGGAAGGGCGACCACGACAAGCCCCACGGCGGTGTGCACACCGGTGGCGGCGGGCTCGCCTCGCCGACGGTGACCGCGGGCGGCATGGCCGTCCTCGCGGTGGCGGGTACGGGCATGTACGCCCTACGGCGCAAGAAGGCCGCCGGAAGCATGGCCTGAGCCATGCCAGGCGGCATACCTGACGCGATAGCAGCCGCGGCCGCCACACCCTGTGTCGTGTGGCGGCCCGGCCGGCTTTCCGCCCGCCCTCCGCCCGTCCGCCCGTCCGCCCGTCCGCCCGGCCATCCGGCCGTCCGTCCGTCCGTCCAGCTGCCGTGCCTAGTGAGGTGGTGTCCGATGGCAGCCCACTCTTCTCCCCCCGGCACCGATCCGGTGCCGACCCGCCATGGCACCCGCGTCAACCTGACCGTGTTGTGCGCCGTGGCCCTCCTGCTCCTGGCGGTGAGTCAGTTCGGCGGCGAGGACTCCTCGTCCGACGCCTCCCCTCCGCCGAACGCCCGGCACGCCCCGCAGGCCACTCTCACTCCCGAGTCGGCCGCCCCCACCGAACGCCCGGAGGAGCGGCGTCAGCCCCGGTCCAGGCCGATCCGTCTGCTCATCCCGAAGATCCGGGTGAGCGCCCCGTTCATCCCCCTCGCCGTCGACCGCTCCGGGCAGCTCGAAGCCCCGCCCGCCGGCGACGTCAACCTCGTCGGCTGGCACGCCGAGGGCGCCGCCCCCGGGGAGCGGGGCACCTCGATCATCGCCGGGCACGTCGACACGGCGACCTCGCCGGCCGTCTTCGCGGAGCTCAGCGAACTGGAGAAAGGGGACGTCTTCCACGTCGTACGCGCCGACCGCAGCAGGGCGACCTTCGTGGTCGACGCCATGGAGACGTTCGAGAAGGACGACTTCCCCGACGAGCGGGTGTACGCCGACGCACCGAGACCCGAGGTCCGGCTGATCACCTGTGCGGGCGACTACGACCGCGCGGCCAAGGACTACACGGAGAACCTGGTGGTCTTCGCGCACCTGGCATGAGTACGCGGGAGTGCACGGGCGGGTGAGGCACGCTCCGGCGTTCCTGGACAGCGGCCGTCGCCTCGACCGGACGGCGACGGCGCTCCCAACCCGTAAGCGAACAACGAGAGACCGTCTGACCAAAAACCCTCCGTCAAGTGGCCAAGAACGATTCAAGGGACGGCCATGATTGATCAACGCTCGTCCATGATTCCGCAACTTGAAGGTTTGAGCGTTTAGCTCGGACGTACGTTCCTGCCCGTGAACTCTGACGCAACATCCAACAGAGGCGACGGCGCCGAGGCGACCGACTCCGCCGACGCCCCGATATCCCACGCGAAGACACGCGGCCGGCGCTCGCTCCTGCGCGCCGCGCTGGCCGGCTCCGCGGTCCTCGGTGGCGGCCTCGCCATCGGCGCCTTCCCCGCCGACGCCGAGCCCGTCTCCAGCAAGACCCGCGCCACCCCCTCGCTCTCCGCCGCCACCCGCACGCGGCCGAGCACGCCCGAAGAGGCGCTGACGGAGCTGTCGAAGGGCAACCGCCGCTGGCGGACCTTCCACCAGCGGCACCCGGACGAGGACGCCGCCCTCCGCAAGGCCCTGACGACCGGTCAGGAGCCCTTCGCCCTCATCCTCGGCTGCATCGACTCCCGCGTCCCCCCGGAGCTGGTCTTCGACCAGGGCCTGGGCGACCTCATGACCGTGCGCAGCGCGGGCGAGGTGCTGGACGAGTCGGTGTTCGGCAGCGTCAAGTACGGTGTCCTCGAACTGGACATCCCGCTGGTCATGGTGCTCGGTCACCAGTCCTGCGGAGCCGTGAAGGCCGCCGTCGCGGCGGACCAGACCGGTGAGGAGCTGCCGAGCCACATCCAGTACATCGCCGACGAGATCGCTCCGGCCATCGACCACAGCGTGGACGGCGACGCCCGGATCGCCGCGACCATCGACGCGAACGTCCGGCTCGTCCGCTCCAAGCTCACTGCCGACTCCGACATCGCCGCCAAGCTGAAGGCGGACGAGGTGGCCGTCGTCGGCGCCCGCTACGACCTGACGACCCAGCGCGTGCACCTGCTCAAGTAAGAGGCCCTGGCAAGGGGAAGACGGCCCCGGTGAGCACACGCCACCGGGGCCGCCTTCGTGCCGCCCGGGGTTATGTCCGCGTCCTGTCACAGCACGTCCGGGTGCTGTCACGTCTCACGGAACGGTCTGGCGATGAGTTCCGGGCACGGGCATCGTCTGTAGTGCGAGGCGGTGACTCGCCGCCGGCACTCACAAAGACGTGGAGGCGCGCCATGTGTTCCCATCAGCCCCTGTGTCCCTCGATCGACAGCACGGACCGCGACGCCGCGCACATCGTCGCCTTCCACCCGGAGCAGGGCTGGAACCTGCTGTGCAACGGGGCGATCGTCTTCGACGACACCGGTGAACTGCTCCCCGACGGCAGCGTGATCGCCCCGCACCGCCCCGTCTTCGGCGAACTGACCACCGCGGCCTGACCCGGCCCTCCTGTACAGACCTCCTGTACGGACCTCCTGCACGACCTTCCTGCACCACCTTCGAGTGCGGCTACGGCAGGACCGCGAAGCCGTCAAGCTCCACCAGAGCCCGCTCGTCCCAGAGCCGTACGACGCCGATCACCGCCATCGCGGGATAGTCCCGGCCCGCCAACCTCCGCCAGACGCGGCCCAGTTGAGGGGCGCGGACCCGATAGTCGGCGACATCCGTCGCGTAGACCGTGACACGGGCGAGGTCGGCCGGTGTGCCGCCGGCGGCCTCCAGCGCGGTGAGCAGATTGCCGAGCGCCCGCTCGAACTGCTCCTCCAGCGTCTCCCCCACGACCTTGCCGTCCGCGTCGAGCGCGGTCTGGCCCGCCAGGAACACGACCCGGGTCCCGGTGGCGACCACGGCGTGCGAGAAGCCGGTGGGCGGTGACAGCTCGGCCGGGTTCACCCGCTCGGCGCTCACGAGGACCTCTCCTCCGACCCGGTCCGCTTGTACAACTCCTTGGCGATGACCGTCCGTTGCACCTCGCTCGCCCCCTCGTAGATGCGCGGCGCCCGCACCTCCCGGTAGAGGTGTTCGAGCAGATGGCCGCGGAGCAGCGCCCGCGCCCCGTGCAGTTGTACGGCGGCGTCGACGACGTACTGCGCGGTCTCCGTGGCCAGCAGCTTGGCCATCGCGGCCCGCCGGGGTACGTCCGGTTCGCCGGAGTCGTACGCCGTCGCCGCCGCGTAGACCATGAGCCGGGCCGCCTCCGTGCGCATCGCCATCTCGGCGACCTGGTGGGCGACCGTCTGAAGGTCCCTCAACCTGCCGCCGAACGCCTGCCGTCGGTCGGTGTGCGCGAGGGTGGCGTCCAGTGCGGCCTCCGCCATGCCGACCGCGAAGGCGCCGACGCTCGGGCGGAAGAGATTGAGGGTGGCCATGGCGACACGGAAGCCGCGGTCGGGTTCACCGAGGACGTCGTCGGCCGTGACGGGTACGGCGTCGAAGTCGAGGGCGCCGATGGGGTGCGGGGAGAGCATGTCGAGCGCGGTGCCGGTGAGGCCGGGGCGGTCGGCCGGGACCAGGAACGCGGTCACGCCACGGGCGCCCGCGTCGGCGGTGGTGCGGGCGAAGACGGTGTAGAGGTCGGCCTCGGGAGCGTTGGAGATCCAGCACTTCTCGCCGGTCAGGCGCCAGCGTCCGGCGCCGTCGGGCTCCGCGCGCAGGGACAGGGCCGCCGCGTCCGAGCCCGCCCCCGGCTCGCTGAGCGCGAAGGCCGCGACCGCGTCGCCGTCACTCACCCGGGTGAGCCAGCGGGCCCGCTGGGCCTCGGTGCCGTGGGCGTGGACCGGGTGGGCGCCCAGCCCCTGGAGGGCCAGTGCCGTCTCGGCCTCCGTGCAGGCGTACGCCAGTGACTCGCGCATCAGACAGAGGTCGAGCGCGCCCGAGGTGAACAGCCGGGAGAGCAGGCCCAGTCGGCCCAGTTCGGCGACGAGGGGGCGGTTGACGTGGCCGGGCTCGCCCTTGTCGGCGAGGGGGCGCAGGCGTTCGGCGGCCAGGGTGCGCAGTTCGGCACGCCAGGCGAGTTGTGCCGGTTCGAGCGAGAATGCGGTCATTGCCGGTCCCTTCTCCCTCAGGGGGCCACTGCCGAGGCTATCGCGAACTGTTGACTGCCGTCACCAAGGCGATACGCTCGCTGATGCGAGCCCACCACGACATGCGAGCCCACTTCGGCAGGGACCACAGCAGGGGGCGAACGTCATGAATTCCAGGGTCACCGCCCATATCGACACCTTCGCCCGGGACCGTCTCCCACCTCCGGACCAGTGGCCCGAGCTGTCCTTCGACCTCCCCGAGCTGCGCTACCCGGACCGCCTCAACGCCGCCGCCGAACTGCTCGACGGCGGCGACCCCGGCCGGCCCGTCTTCCGCACCCCCGCCGGGGACACCTGGACGTACGGCGAACTCCGCGCCCGTGTCGACCGGATCGCCCACGCTCTGACGTCCACGCTCGGCGTCGTCCCCGGCAACCGGGTCCTGCTGCGCGGGCCCACCACGCCCTGGCTGGCCGCGTGCTGGCTGGCGGTGCTCAAGGCGGGGGCGGTCGCGGTGACGGTGCTCGCGCAGCAACGGCCGTACGAACTGGCGACGGTCTGTGAGCTGGCGCGGGTGTCGCACGCGCTGTGCGACATACGGTCCGTGGACGACCTCACGAAGGCGGACGTCCCGGGGCTCCGGATCACCACGTACGGCGGGGACGGGCCCGACGACCTGCTCGGCCTGCCGTCGGCGAACGGGGCGCGGGAGCCGTACGAGGCGGTCGCCACGGCGGCCGACGACGTGGCGCTGATCGCGTTCACGTCCGGCACGACCGGGCGGCCGAAGGGGTGTCTGCACTTCCACCGGGACGTGCTGGCGGTCGCGGACACCTTTTCGAAGCATGTGCTGCGCCCCCGGGCGGACGACGTGTTCGCCGGGTCTCCCCCGCTCGGCTTCACCTTCGGCCTCGGCGGGCTCGTCGTCTTCCCGATGCGGGCCGGGGCCAGCGCCCTGCTGCTCGAACAGGCGGGCCCCAGGCAGTTGCTCCCTGCGGTCGCGGAGCACGGGGTGTCGGTGCTGTTCACCGCGCCGACGGCGTACCGGTCGATGCTGGGCGAACTGAACGGGGCGGACGGGTACGACATCTCGTCGCTCCGGCGGTGTGTGTCGGCGGGCGAGAACCTGCCCGAGGCCACCTGGCGGGCCTGGCACGAGCGGACCGGGCTGCGGATCATCAACGGCATCGGCGCGACCGAGCTGCTGCACATCTTCATCGCCGCGGCCGACGAGTCCATCCGGCCGGGGACGACGGGGGTGCCCGTACCGGGGTGGCAGGCGCGCGTGCAGGACGCCGACGGAGTGCCGGTGCCCGACGGGGAGCAGGGGCTGCTCGCCGTACGGGGGCCGGTGGGATGCCGTTATCTGGCGGACGAGCGGCAGCGGGAGTACGTACGGGGCGGCTGGAATGTCACGGGTGACACGTATGTCCGCGAGCCGGACGGGTACTTCCGCTATGTCGCGCGCGCCGACGACATGATCATTTCGGCCGGTTACAACATCGCGGGCCCCGAGGTCGAGGAGGCCCTGCTGCGCCATCCGGACGTGGTGGAGGCGGCCGTGGTGGGGCGGCCGGACGAGGCACGCGGGCAGGTCGTCGTCGCGTATGTGGTCGTCGGGGCGGGAGTCGCCCGGGACGGCGACATGCTCCGCGCGTTCCTCAAGTCGGAGCTGGCACCGTACAAGTGTCCGAGGGAAATCGTGTTCCTGGACGCGCTGCCGCGCACGGCGACCGGCAAACTCCAGCGGTTCCGACTGCGCACCCTAGGTGACCAGCAGTGATGCCGAAGACCTAAAATGATCAACGTGTCCGAACAGCACGCACCACGTTCGCTCATCGTCACCTTCTACGGCGCGTACGGCCGTTCGGTGCCGGGTCCCGTGCCCGTCTCCGAGCTGATCCGGCTGCTCGCCGCGGTCGGTGTCGACGCGCCCTCCGTCCGCTCCTCGGTGTCCCGGCTGAAGCGGCGCGGACTGCTGCTTCCGGCCCGCACGGCGGCGGGGGCGGCCGGGTACGCGCTGTCGCAGGACGCGCGGCAGCTGCTCGAGGACGGCGACCGGCGGATCTACGCGACGGCACCGGAGCAGGACGAGGGCTGGGTACTGGCCGTGTTCTCCGTGCCGGAGTCGGAGCGGCAGAAGCGGCATGTGCTGCGTTCCCGGCTGGCCGGACTCGGCTTCGGCACGGCCGCCCCGGGCGTGTGGATCGCGCCGGCCCGCCTGTACGAGGAGACCCGGCACACCCTGACCCGGCTGCGGCTCGACCCGTACGTGGACCTGTTCCGGGGCGAGCACCTGGGGTTCGCGGCGACCGCCGAGGCGGTGGCCCGCTGGTGGGACCTGGCCGGGATCGCCAAGCAGCACGAGGCGTTCCTCGACCGGCACGGGCCGGTGCTGCACGGCTGGGAGCACCGCGCCGACACCCCGCCGGAGGCGGCGTACCGCGACTATCTGCTGGCCCTGGACTCCTGGCGCCATCTGCCGTACGCAGACCCCGGGCTGCCCGCCGCGCTGCTGCCGGCGGACTGGCCGGGCGTCCGCTCGGCGGCCGTGTTCCGGGCGCTGCACGCGCGCCTGCGGGACGCGGGGGCGGCGTTCGCCGGGGTGATCACCAATGAAACTTAACGATACGTAACAATCACGTTCACTAAGGGAACGCTCAGGGTTCTACTTCAATCTTCTCAGAATCCTTACTTACCATCCTGACGCATGAGTCTCATGCGCAACCTGAACCGGGCACTCACCGCCACCACCGGTCTGCAAGTACGCAAGGCCGCCCCGGCCGCACCCGCCGCGCCCAAGGCCGCGGCACCCAAGCCGGCCGCGAAGAGGCCCACGGCGGTGTACCGATGTCCGGCTCCCGAGGACCTCGCCACGGACCGGTTGCTGAGGCAGCCGGTCTTCATCATGTCTCCCGTGCGCTCCGGCTCCACGCTGCTGCGGATGCTGATGAACGCGCACTCGCGGCTGCACTCCCCGCACGAACTGCACATACGCCGGCTGGAGGTCGGCTACGGCAGCAAGTTGTCGCAGAAGGCGATGAGCACCCTCGACCTGGAGCGCGGTGACCTGGAGCATCTGCTGTGGGACCGGGTCATGCACCGGGAACTGGTGAAGTCGGGCAAGGACTTCGTCGTCGAGAAGACCCCGAGCAACGCCTTCGTGTACGAGCGCATCCGGGACTGCTGGCCCGACGCCCGCTTCGTCTTCCTCCTGCGTCACCCGGTCTCCATCGCCCAGTCGTGGCACGAGGGCGACCCCGACAAGCGCACCTACGACGAGGCCGCGGCCGACGCGCTGCGCTACATGAAGGCCGTCGACCGGGCCCGCGAGGGACTCACGGGCCACACCGTGCGCTACGAGGACATCACCGCCGACCCCGAGAAGGAGATGCGGCGGCTCTGCCTGTTCCTCGACGTCGACTTCGAGCCGGCCATGCTCGACTACGGCAGGAAGGCCGACGCCCAGGTCGTCAAGGGTCTCGGCGACTGGCGCGACAAGATCAAGACCGGTCAGGTGCAGGCCGGGCGCGCGCTCCCCACCGAGGACGACATCCCGGAGATCCTCCGGCCGATGTGTCAGGCGTGGGGCTACAGCGAGTGAAGCCGCACGCCGAGATAGCCGAGGTCTGGCCGCGTGACGGGCACATAAGACTCGTCGGACGCATCCACGGGGTCCCCGCGGACGGGACCTGGCAGCTGGTCCTCACCCGCCGCGCCCACGCCGACCGCCGGCTGCGCTACGCCGCCGACGTCAAGGGCGACCGCTTCGAGAGCGAACTGCCCGTCGGCGACCTCGCCGCCACCGACTACGCGCCCGTCGAGGAGTGGGACGTCCACCTCACCGACGGTGAGGCGGAACTGCGCGCCGGGAAGCACCTCGACGACGTGCGCGGCAAGAAGAAGATCTTCGTGTATCCGGAGCAGCGCATCGGGGACCTCGGCGTGCGCCCCTACTACACGATCAAGGACAACCTGTCTCTGGAGTGCCGCACGGGAGGCTCCGCATGACCGACCGCCGTCCGCTCCCCCAACGCCCCCGCGTCCGGTATCTGCTGCTGCACGCGTACGGCCGGGGCGGCACCATCCGCACGGTGATGAACCAGGCCAACTCCCTCGTGGCGGCGGGCTGGAACGTGGAGATCGTCAGCGCGGTGCGCCGCCGCGACGACATCCAGTTCCCCCTCGACCCCCGGGTGACGGTCTCCACGGTCGTCGACCTGCGCGAGGACGCCTACACCCCGCCGTCCGGCCTGGTCGCCCGCTGGCGCGACCGCAGGCGCGGCGAGCTGCTGGACGCGCCCGCCCGGCACATCCCGAAGGGCGAGTTCGGCTACCGCTACTTCAACCGGTACGTCGAGGACCTGCTCATCGCGTACCTGCGGTCGCTGACCGACGGCATCCTGGTGACCACCCGGCCCGCCCTGAACTTCCTCTCCGCCGAGCACGCCACCAGCGGTGTCGTCCGGGTCGCCCAGGAGCACATGAACCTCGGCACCCACAAGCGGGACGTGCGGCAGCGCATCCAGGAGACGTACCCGCGCTTCGCCACGGTCGCCGTGCTCACCGAGCGCGACCGCGACGAGTACGCCGAACTCCTCCCCGGCACCCGGGTCATCCGCATCCCCAACGCCGTGCACTCCCTCGACCAGGTCCCCGCCACCCCCACGTCGAAGATCGCGGTGGCGGCCGGCCGGCTCTTCCCGCAGAAGGGCTTCGACCTGCTGATCCCGGCCTGGGCGAAGCTCGTCGAGGCGTACCCCGACTGGAAGCTGAGAATTTACGGCAGCGGCGAGAAGAAGTCGGAACTTCGCAACCTGATCGAAGAACACCATCTCTACAATCACGTCTTCCTCATGGGACACACCGACCGCTTGGACGACGAACTCGCCAAGGCCTCCTTCTACGTGCTCAGCTCACGCTTCGAAGGACTGCCGATGGTGATGATCGAGGCGATGAGCCACGCCCTTCCCGTGGTGAGCTTCGACTGCCCGACCGGCCCCGCCGACGTGCTGACGCACGGCGTCGACGGGCTCCTCGTCGCACCCGAGGACCCGGACGCGCTCGCCGACGCCATGGCCAAGCTGATGGCCGACGAGGTGCTGCGCGCCGACATGGGCGTGGCCGCGGTCCTCACGGCCGCCTCGTACGGCCCGGACGCCGTCCATCACCGCTGGGAATCCCTCTTCACCTCCCTCCACGAACAACGGCACGGCACCGCCGCCGGCGCCGCGAAAGGAACACACGCATGACCACCTCGTCCAGGGCTCAGGGAGCCACGGTCTGGCTCACCGGCCTGCCGAGCGCGGGCAAGACCACGATCGCCCGCGTCCTCGCCGGCCGGCTGCGGTCCGAGGGGCACCGAGTGGAGGTCCTCGACGGTGACGAGATCCGCCGCTTCCTCTCCGCCGGCCTCGGCTTCTCCCGCGAGGACCGCAACACCAACGTCCAGCGCATCGGTCTGGTCGCCGAGGTCCTCGCCCGCAACGGCGTGCTGTCCATCGTCCCCGTCATCGCGCCGTACGCCGACAGCCGCGAGGCCGTCCGCAAGCGCCACGACGTGAGCGGCACCCCGTACGTCGAGGTGCATGTCGCCACCCCCGTCGAGGTGTGCAGCCAGCGCGACGTGAAGGGTCTGTACGCCCGTCAGGCCGCCGGCCAGCTCAAGGGCCTGACCGGTGTCGACGACCCGTACGAGCCGCCGACCGACCCCGCGCTCGTGCTCCCGACGCAGGACCAGACGCCCGACGAATCGGCCGCGTCCGTGTACGCGCTGCTGGCGGACCGAGGTCTCGTATGACCGTCCACACCCTGTCCCACCTGGACGCGCTGGAGTCCGAGGCCGTCCACATCCTCCGCGAGGTGGCGGGTGAGTTCGAGCGGCCGGTGATCCTCTTCTCCGGCGGCAAGGACTCCATCGTCATGCTGCACCTGGCGCTGAAGGCGTTCGCGCCCGCGCCGGTGCCGTTCTCGCTGCTGCACGTGGACACCGGGCACAACTTCCCGGAGGTGCTGGAGTACCGCGACCGTACGGTGGCCGCGCATGGGCTTCGGTTGCATGTCGCCTCGGTGCAGGACTACATCGACCGGGGTGTGCTGCGCGAACGCCCCGACGGGACCCGGAACCCCCTCCAGACCGTGCCGTTGACCGAGAAGATCCAGAGCGAGCGCTTCGACGCCGTCTTCGGTGGCGGCCGCCGCGACGAGGAGAAGGCGCGCGCCAAGGAGCGGGTGTTCTCGCTGCGGGACGAGTTCTCGCAGTGGGATCCGCGGCGGCAGCGGCCGGAGCTGTGGCAGCTGTACAACGGGCGGCACGCTCCTGGGGAGCATGTGCGTGTCTTCCCGCTCTCCAACTGGACCGAGCTGGACGTCTGGCAGTACATCGCCCGGGAGGGCATCGAGCTGCCGGAGATCTACTTCGCCCACCACCGCGAGGTCTTCCTGCGGGGCGGAATGTGGCTGACCGCCGGTGAGTGGGGCGGGCCGCGCGGATACGAGACGGCCGAGAAGCGGCAGGTGCGGTACCGGACGGTCGGTGACATGTCCTGCACGGGTGCCGTGGATTCGGACGCGACCACGCTGGACGCCGTGATCGCCGAGATCGCGGCCTCCCGGCTGACCGAGCGGGGTGCGACGCGCGCCGACGACAGGATGTCCGAGGCCGCGATGGAAGACCGTAAACGCGAGGGGTACTTCTAAGCATGAGCACGACGACCATCGACACCCTTCGCTTCGCCACCGCCGGGTCGGTCGACGACGGCAAGTCCACGCTCGTCGGGCGGCTGCTGCACGACTCCAAGTCGGTCCTCGCGGACCAGTGGGAGGCGGTCGAGCGGGTCTCCGCCGGCCGTGGGCAGGAGGCCCCGGATCTCGCGCTGCTGACCGACGGTCTGCGGGCCGAGCGGGAGCAGGGCATCACCATCGACGTGGCGTACCGCTACTTCGCCACGGCCCGGCGGCGGTTCATCCTCGCCGACACCCCCGGGCATGTGCAGTACACCCGCAACATGGTGACGGGTGCCTCCACCGCCGAGCTGGCGATCGTCCTGGTCGACGCGCGCAACGGGGTCGTCGAGCAGACGCTCCGCCACGCGGCCGTCGCGGCGCTGCTGCGCGTGCCGCACGTGGTCCTCGCGGTCAACAAGATGGACCTCGTCGGGTACGAGGAGAAGGAGTTCCGGCGGATCGTCGAGGACTTCGCGCGGCACGCGGACGAGCTGGGGCTGCCCGGCTTCACGTCGATCCCCGTCTCGGCGCTGGTCGGTGACAACGTCGTCGAGCGGTCCGGGCACATGGACTGGTACGACGGGCCCGCGCTGCTGGAGTTCCTGGAGACCGTGCCGGTGGGGGTGGAGGCCGCGGACGCACCGGCCCGCTTCCCCGTGCAGTACGTGATCCGGCACGAAGAAGTCCGGTACTACGCCGGGCAGTTGGTGTCGGGGGCGCTGCGGGTGGGTGACCGGGTGACGGTCCATCCGTCGGGCGAGACCTCCGAGATCACGGGGATCGACGTCCTGGGTGAGACGGCGGAGGCCGCGTACGCCCCGCAGTCGATCAGTGTCCGGCTGGCGGACCAGCGGGACATCTCCCGAGGGGACATGATCACGGCCGGTGCGACTGACGCGCCGGTCCTCACACAGGACGTCCGCGCCGCCGTCTGCCACCTCGCGGAGCGGCCGCTGCGGGTGGGCGACCGCGTGCTGGTCCGGCACACGACCCGAACCGTCAAGGCCGTCGTCAAAGACCTCGGCGGCTTCCCCGAGCTGACCACGAACGACCTCGGCCGGGTTGTGCTGCGCACGGCCGAGCCGTTGGCCCTGGACGACTACGCGGCCGTGCGGCGCACCGGGGCGTTCCTTCTGGTCGACCCGGCGGACGGGGCGACGCTGACGGCGGGGATGGTCGAGTCGGCGTAGCACCCGCGGCCGCACGGGGCCGGCCGGTCCTCACCTTCCCAACGTCAGCCGGGGCCTGGGGGCGTCCGTGCGGCCCGTGTTGGGGCGGCGGCTGCCCGCTCGGTAGGGGGCGGGCCAGGTGACGGCCGGGCCCGCGTAGCCCTGTTCGGTGGCCGCGTGGAGGGTCCAGTGGGGGTCGTACAGGTGGGGGCGGCCCAGGGCGCAGAGGTCGGTGCGGCCCGCCAGGATCAGGGAGTTGACGTCGTCCCAGGAGGAGATGGCGCCGACGGCGATGACCGGCACCCCCACCTCGTGCCGGATACGGTCCGCGAACGGCGTCTGGTACGAGCGCCCGTACTCGGGGTGCTCGTCGGCGACGACCTGCCCGGTCGAGACGTCGATCGCGTCGGCGCCGTGCGCGGCGAAGGCGCGGGCGATCTCGACGGCGTCCTCCGCGGTGGTGCCCCCGTCGGCCCAGTCGGTCGCGGAGATACGCACGGTCATGGGCCGCTCCTCGGGCCACACCGACCGTACGGCGTCGAAGACCTCGAGGGGGAAGCGCAACCGGCGGTCCAGTGAACCCCCGTAGCGGTCGGTGCGCCGGTTCGTCAGCGGTGAGAGGAAGCCGGAGAGCAGGTAGCCGTGCGCGCAGTGGAGTTCGAGGAGATCGAAGCCGCTGCGGGCGGCACGGCAGGCTGCGGAGCTGAACTGCTCGCGAACATCGGTGAGTTGGGCACGGGACAGCTCGCGCGGAGTTTGGTTGCCCGGCTTGTACGGGATCGGGGAGGCCGCCGTCAGGGGCCAGTTGTCCGCGTCCAGGGGCTCGTCGATGCCCTCCCACATCAGCTTCGTCGAGCCCTTGCGGCCGGAGTGGCCCAACTGGACGCCGATGGCCGTGCCCGGCGCCTGCGCGTGCACGAACGTCACCGTGCGGCGCCAGGCGTCGGCCTGCCGGGAGTTCCAGAGCCCGGCACAGCCCGGGGTGATCCGGCCCTCGGGGCTGACGCACACCATCTCGGTCATCACGAGCCCGGCGCCGCCGAGGGCGCGGGCGCCCAGGTGGACGAGGTGGAAGTCGCCGGGGACGCCGTCGGCCGCCGAGTACATGTCCATGGGGGAGACGACGACACGGTTGCGCAGGGTCAGGCCGCGCAGCCGGAACGGGGTGAACATCGGAGGCGTTCCCGGTGGGCAGCCGAACTCGCGTTCCACGTCGCCGGTGAAGTACGCGTCACGGAGGCGGAGGTTGTCGTGGGTGACGCGGCGGCTGCGGGTGAGGAGGTTGAAGGCGAACTGCCGGGCGGGCTGGCCGAGATAGAGCCCGATGTTCTCGAACCACTCCAGGCTGGCCCGCGCCGCGCGCTGTGTGGAGGCGACGACCGGGCGCCGCTCCTTCTCGTACGCCGCCAACGCCCTTTCCAGATCGGGCTGTTCCTCCAGACAGGCGGCCAGCGCCAGCGCGTCCTCGACGGCCAGCTTCGTACCGGAGCCGATGGAGAAGTGCGCGGTGTGCGCGGCGTCGCCGAGCAGCACCAGATTGCCGTGCGACCAGCGCTCGTTGACGACCGTGCGGAAGGTGGTCCAGGTGGAGTTGTTGGAGCGCAGGGGGCGTCCGCCGAGCGCGTCCGCGAAGAGTTTCGCGCACCGCTCGACCGACTCCCGCTCGTCCGTGCGGTCGAACCCGGCGGCCCGCCACACCTCCTCGCGCATCTCCACGATGACGGTGGACGCACCGAATTGATCCTGCGGCCCGGAGGGCCTCGTTGAGGGGTGGTGGTCGGGTGACGGGCGGGCATAGGGGTAGCCGTGCAGCTGCATCACGCCGTGTTCGGTCTCGGCGATCTCGAAGCGGAACGCCTCGAAGGCGAAGTCCGCGGCGAGCCAGATGTAGCGGCAGCGGTGTTCCTCGACGGCCGGGCGGAAGACCTCGGCGTACGCCTCGCGCGTGGCACTGTGCACGCCGTCCGCCGCTATGACCAGGTCGTAGGCGTCGCAGAGCAGGGCCGGGTGAGGGGCCTGCGTGCGGAAGCGGAGTTCGACGCCGAGTGCGTGGCAGCGGTCGTGCAGGATCTGGAGGAGTCTGCGGCGGCCCAGCGCGGCGAAGCCGTGTCCTCCGGAGGTGTGGCGGGTGTTCCGGTGGACGATGTCGATGTCGTCCCAGCGGGTGAAGTGTGTGCGCAGGGCCTCGTAGACCACTGGGTCGGCGTGTTCTATGCCGCCCAGGGTTTCGTCGGAGAGGACCACTCCGAAGCCGAAGGTGTCGTTGGGGGCGTTGCGTTCCCAGACGGTTATCTCACGGGACGGGTCGAGACGTTTGAGGAGGGCGGCGGCGTAGAGGCCGCCGGGGCCGCCGCCGATGACGGCGATGCGTCGGGGGTGGCTGGTCCTGGCGGGCGGCTGCGGGTTGTCTGTGGCTGGTCGCGCGGTTCCCCGCGCCCCTGAGGTCGGAGCGGTCACCGTCCGCTCCATTTCGGGGGCCGCTTCTCCGTGAACGCCGCATGGAACTCGGTGTAGTCCTCCCCTGTCATGAGGAGGGCCTGGGTGGCCGCGTCCAGCTCCACGGCTGCCGACAGCGGCATGTCCAGTTCTGCCGTCAGGAGCGCCTTGGTCTGGGCGTACGCCAGGGCCGGGCCCTCCGCCAGGCGACGGGCCAACTCCTGCGCGGCCTCATCGGCGCTGCCCTCGTCCGCGAGCCGGCTGATGAGGCCGATGCGTTCGGCCTCGGGGGCGCGGACGGGTTCGCCGAGCATGAGGAGGCGGGTGGCGTGGCCCAGGCCGACCACGCGGGGCAGCAGGTACGCGGCGCCCATGTCGCCGCCGGACAGGCCCACGCGGGTGAAGAGGAAGGAGAAGCGGGCGGTGGGGTCGGCGACGCGGAAGTCGGCGGCCAGGGCCAGGACCGCGCCGGCGCCCGCCGCCACACCGTGCACGGCGGCGATCACCGGGAACGGGCACTCGCGCACGGCCCGCACGACCTGCCCGGTCATCCGGTTGAAGTCGAGCAACTGGGCGGTGTCCATGGCGAGGGTGGCGCCGATGATCTCGTCGACGTCGCCGCCGGAGCAGAAACCGCGCCCGTCGCCGGCCAGCACCAGGGCCCGTACGGACTTCTCCCGGGAGAGTTCGGCGAGCAGATCGCGCAGGTCGGCGTAGGCGCCGAAGGTGAGGGCGTTGAGCTTCTCGGGGCGGGCGAGGGTGACGGTGGCGACACCGTCGGTGATCGCGCACCTCAGATGCCGCCAGTCGGCGGTGCGGGCGGCGGAGCCGGTGAAGGGACTCATGACGGGCGGCCTCCTCGGGGGCTACCTCGACGCTGCGGCTACTTCCCTACCCCATGAAGCTATCACTGATATCTGACCGTCGTCACGAGTGCGCGATAGGCCGTTGGTGGCGTCCGTGACTCGGTCACGGACGTTCGACAGGCCGGTAACGACGGGCTCCGTCGTGCGCGGCGGAGCGTTGGTGTGGGTAGACCGCCTGGCAACGGGGCCCGACGGTCCCGTACGGCGCCCGCCGAGCGACCCCGCCGGTCCGCGCCGTACCATTCGTCACGCTGAAAGCAGGACGACCCATGACCTGCTCCATGAACGGATCCACCGCCTTGCAAGAACCCTCCGCCCCCGCCTCGTGGCGCATCGCGCTGCCGCACACCGCCGCGGCCGTGCCGGTGGCCCGCGCGTTGGTCCGTACGGCGATGACCGAGCTGGAGCACGGGGCGGACTGCGACACGGCGGAGCTGCTCACGGCGGAGCTGGTCGCGAACGCGGTCGAGCACGCGACCGGGGACGGGCCCATAGAGCTGGTCGTCGAGCTGCTGCCGTCCGGCTGCAAGGTGGAGGTCCACGACCCCGACCCGGCGCCCCCGGGCGACCTCACCACCCCGGGCCACATCGAGCCCGACCCCTGGCAGGAACACGGCCGCGGCCTCCTCCTCATCCGCGCCCTCAGCTCCGCCTGCGGCCACCGCCCCACGGGCTCCGGCAAGGCGGTGTGGTTCCGACTGCCGACGGTGCCGCCACAGCGCCGCCACGCATAGGTCCGGTGTCTTTCAGCGTCCCAGCGTCGCCACCAGAACCGCCTTGATCGTGTGCAGCCGGTTCTCCGCCTCGTCGAAAACGACGGAGTGCGCGGATTCGAACACCTCGTCCGTGACCTCCAGCGACTCCAGACCGTGCCGCTCGTGGATCTCACGCCCGACCTTCGTCCCGAGGTCGTGGAAGGCCGGCAGGCAGTGCAGGAACTTGACGTCCGCGTTGCCGGTGGCACGCAGAACGTCCATGGTCACGGCGTACGGCGACAGCGCCCCTATGCGCTCGTCCCAGACCTCCTTGGGCTCCCCCATGGAGACCCAGACGTCGGTGGCGACGAAGTCCGCGCCCCCGACCCCCTCATGGATGTGCTCGGTGAGCGTGATCCGCGCCCCGCTGATCTCCGCGAGCTTGCGCGCGTGGGTGACGATCTCCTCGGCGGGCCAGTAGGCCGCCGGGGCGACGATACGGACGTCCATGCCGAGCAGGGCCCCGGTGACGAGGTACGAGTTGCCCATGTTGAAGCGGGCGTCGCCGAGGTACGCGAAGACCATCTCGTCGAGCGGCTTGTCGCTGTGCTCGGTCATGGTCATCACGTCGGCGAGCATCTGGGTGGGGTGCCAGTCGTCGGTGAGACCGTTGTAGACCGGCACTCCGGCGTACGCGGCGAGCTCCTCGACGTTCTCCTGACTGTCCCCGCGGTACTCGATCGCGTCGAACATCCGGCCGAGCACCCGCGCCGTGTCCCGTACCGACTCCTTGTGGCCCATCTGCGAGCCGGACGGGTCGAGGTACGTCGTCCGGGCGCCCTGGTCGGCCGCGGCGACCTCGAACGCGCAGCGCGTGCGCGTCGAGGTCTTCTCGAAGATGAGCGCGATGTTCCTGCCCCGCAGGTGCTGGGTCTCCGTTCCGGCCCTCTTGGCCGCCTTCAGCTCCGCGGCCAGCCCGATCAGCCCGCGGAACTCGTCCGCGGTGAAGTCCAGCTCCTTGAGGAAGTGGCGCCCGGCGAGGGCGTGGGGAACAGTCGCCATGGGGGCGCTCCTGGGTCGGCGGGGGCAGGGACAGCGTAGGAAGACTGGAAGTCTATACGATGTTCCACATTTCTATACGGCCGAATCCCTCGGCGGCCGGCCGTCCACGTCGGCGGCCTACACCGCCGATCTCTCCACCGGACAGCTCATACAGCGCGGCCCACCCCTCCCCCGCCCCAGCTCGCTCCCCGGGATCTCGATCACCTCGATGCCCTGCTTGCGCAGATGCGTGTTGGTGGTGGCGTTGCGCTCATAGGCGACGACGACCCCCGGTTCGACGGCGAGGACGTTGCAGCCGTCGTCCCACTGCTCGCGTTCGGCGGCGTGGACGTCCTGGGTGGCGGTCAGCACGCGGATCTCGTTCAGACCCAGCGCGGCGGCGATCGCACGGTGCATGTGCTCCGGCGGATGGTCGGTGACCTTGAGCTCCTTCTCACCGACGCCCGGTTCGATGGTGTACGAGCGGAGCATGCCGAGGCCGGCGTACTGGGTGAAGGTGTCGCCGTCGACCATGGTCATGACGGTGTCGAGGTGCATGAAGGCCCGGCGCTTCGGCATGTCGAGGGCCACGATGGTCTGCGCGGAGCCGGCGGCGAAGAGCTTGTGGGCGAGCATCTCGACGGCCTGCGGGGTGGTGCGCTCGCTCATGCCGATGAGGACGGCGCCGTTGCCGATGACGAGGACGTCACCGCCCTCGATGGTGGACGGGTAGTCGGCCTGACCCTCCGACCAGATGTGGAACGTCTCGTCACGGAAGAGGGGGTGGTGCCGGTAGATCGCTTCGAAGTGGACGGTCTCGCGCTGACGGGCGGGCCAGCGCATGGCGTTGATGGAGACCCCGTCGTAGATCCAGGCGGAGGTGTCGCGGGTGAAGAGGTGGTTGGGGAGGGGGTCGAGGAGGAAGTCGTCGAGTTCCATGACGTGGAAGCGCACGGAGGCCGGCTCCATGTGCGCGTCGAGGAACTCCCGCTTGGTCATGCCACCGATCAGCGCCTCGACCAGTTCGGTCAGGGACAGGGACTCGAAGGCGGCTCTGAGGTGGTCCGTGGCGAGCGGGCCGTACTCCTTCTCGTCGAAGACCCGGTCGAGGACGAGCTCCCGGGCCCGCGGAATCCGCATGACGTCGGTGAGGAGGTCGCCGAAGAGGTGGACGGCGACCCCTCGGTCACGCAGCACATCGGCGAACCCGTCGTGCTCGGCGCGCGCCCGGCGCACCCACAGCACATCGTCGAAGAGCAGCGTGTCCTTGTTGCTGGGGGTGAGCCTTTTGAGCTCAAGATCCGGCCGGTGCAGGATGACGCGGCGCAGGCGCCCGGCCTCGGAGTCGACATGGAATCCCATGCCCTCATCCTGACCATTCGGGCGCGTGTTCACCCGCCGGTCGGCCGAATCGGAACCCTTCCATCTCGTCCCCTTGACGATAAGTGGGCCATCCCATTATCGTCTAACTGACATTAATCAGTCGTCGCGAGGGGGATCATCCATGGCCGACATCACCAGGCGGCTCGGTTGGCGGCATCTGCGCGGTGCGCCCACCGCGCACATCCGTCACTACCGCTCCGGACGGCTTGTACACGAGGGCCCGGGGCTGAGCTTCTGGTACCGGTCGCTGACCGCCGCGCTCTCCGAGATCCCGGTGGACGACCGGGAGCTGGCGATGACCTTCCATGCCCGTACGTCCGACTTCCAGGACGTGGCGGTGCAGGCGACGGTGACGTACCGGGTGAGCGACCCGGCGATCGCCGCCGCCCGGCTGGACTTCTCCATCGACCCCGACACGGGGGTCTGGCGCGGCGCTCCGCTGGAGCAGTTGTCGACGCTGCTGACGGAGACGGCCCAGCAGCACGCGCTGGACGTCCTGGCCCGTACCACGCTGGCGTCGGCCCTGGTCGACGGCGTCGCGGCGGTCCGGGAGCGGGTGGCGAGCGGGCTGGCGGCCGAACCCCGGCTGCCGGCCACCGGGATCGAGATCGTGGCCGTACGCGTGGTGGCGCTGCGGCCCGAGCCCGAGGTGGAGCGGGCGCTGCGCACGCCGGCCCGGGAGCAGATCCAGCAGGAGGCGGACCGGGCGACGTACGAGCGCCGTGCCGTGGCCGTCGAGCGGGAGCGGGCCATCGCCGAGAACGAACTGGCCAGCCAGATCGAACTCGCCCGGCGCGAGGAGCGGTTGGTCGAGCAGCGAGGGACGAACGCGCGGCGGGAGGCGGAGGAGAAGGCCGCCGCGGACGCGGTGAAGGCGGGCGCGGAGGCGGCCCGGACGGTACGGCTGACCGGGGCGGAGGCCGAGCGGACCGTGAAGCTCGCCGAGGCGGAGGCGGCGCGGAACGTCCGGCTCGCCGACGCGGAGGCGACCCGGCAGGTCAAGCTGGCCGAGGCGGAGGCCCGGGCCGCGCGGGTCGTCGGTGAGGCGCGGGCCGAGGCGCAGGCGGCGTGGCTGCGGGTGCACGCCGAGGTGGACACGGCGACGCTGCACGCGCTGACCGGGACGCGGCTCGCGGAGAACCTGCCGCGGATCGAGAGTGTGACGGTGTCGCCGGACGTGCTGACCGGGCTGCTGGCGAAGCTCGGCGGCGGGGCGGGGACGGACGGGGACTCCGCGTGAGTCTCGCGCCGCGGGTGGTGCTGGTCCATCGCACCACCGAGTACGAGGAGTTGGTGGCCCGGCACGGTACGCACGGGCAGGCCGCCTTCTTTCTGCGGTCCCGGGGGCGGGACATCGAGGACGTGGCCGAGCGGCATCGGCGGGAGCGCCGGGCGCTGGCCGAGGCCACGTCCTCGGTACCCCTGACCTGGCGTCAGGCGCGGGTCGAGCGGGGCGACTTGGATCGCTTCCTCTTCGCCCCCGAGGACGTCGTGGTCGTCGTCGGGCAGGACGGGCTCGTCGCCAATGTCGCCAAGTACCTCGCGGGACAGCCGGTGGTGGGGATCAACCCCGATCCCCGGCGCAATCCGGGGGTTCTGGTGCGCCACCGGCCCGGCCAGACGCGGAAGTTGCTCGCATCCGCGCTCCAACAGGGGACGCGGACCGATGAGTTGACCATGGTCGAGGCCGTCGCCGACGACACGCAGCGGCTGGTGGCGCTCAACGAGATCTACCTCGGCGCGGCGGGACACCAGACCGCCCGCTACCGCCTGGGGCTCGACGGCGACAGGGGTGTCGTCGAGCCCCAGGCCTCGTCCGGGGTGCTCGTCGGGACCGGGACCGGGGCGAGCGGCTGGATCCGGTCGGTGTGGCAGGAGCGGACGAGTGAGCTGGCGTTGCCCGGGGCGACCGAGGCCCGTCTGCTGTGGTTCGTACGGGAGGCCTGGCCGTCACCGGCGACGGGGACGTCGCTGGTGGCGGGGGCGCTCGCGGGGGACGGTCGGCTGTCGCTCACCGTCGAGTCGGACCGGCTCATCGCCTTCGGGGACGGGATGGAGGGTGATGCGCTGGAGCTGACGTGGGGGCAGACGGTGCGGGTGGGGGTGGCGGGGGTTCGGTTGCGGCTGGTGGGCTGACGCGTGGGAGTGGTTACCCGCAGTCGACTGTTCTTCAGGAATCGCCCCCGCCGCCCCTACCGTCCCATGCCTGGGTCTACTCAGCCCCGTCGGCGGGTGCCGGCGCCGAGGCGGCACCCTTGCGGCGCTTGCGGTGGGTGTAGGCGGTGACGGCCTCCCACAGGTCGCGGCGGTCGACGTCGGGCCACGGCTGGTCGGTGAAGTGGAGTTCGGCGTAATGGGCGTGCCAGGGAAGGAAGTTGGAGGTGCGGATCTCGCCGCTGGTGCGCCAGAGGAGGTCCACGTCGGGCATGGCGTGGTGCGGCAGATGGGCGGCGAAGAGCCGCTCGGAGACCCGGGCGGGGTCGACCTCGCCGGCGAGTGCGGCGCGGGCCAACGCCGCGCCCGCCTGGGCGAGTTCGGCGCGGCCGCCGTAGTTGACGCAGACGTTGAAGGTGAGGCCGGTGCGGTGACGGGTGGCGTGCTCCTGGGCGCGGAGGACCTCCACCACGTCGTCGGGGAGGCCGTCGGGGGAGCCCACCCAGCGCAGGCGTACGTCGTGGTCGAGGAGTTCGCCGTCGAGGAGTTCGGCGCGCATGATCGCGAAGAGCTTGGAGACCTCGTCGGGCGAGCGCTTCCAGTTCTCGGTGGAGAAGGCGTAGACGGTCAGATGGGCGAGGCCGATCTCCAGCGCGCCCTGGACGACGTCCCGCAGGGCGACCGCTCCGGCGCGATGCCCCTCGTCGCGGGGCAGTCCGAGCCCGGTGGCCCAGCGGCCGTTGCCGTCCATGACGATCGCGACATGCTGCGGCAGATGGGGCGCGGCTATCGCCGGCGGGCGGACGCCGTCGCGGTGCGGGCGCGGCGGCAGGGGCGGTTCGGCGATCCGGGTGGTGTGCCGCTCGGGGCCGGTGAGCGGGGCCGCCTCGGTCGCGTCGGCGGCCGTACGGTCCACAGCGGCCGCCGACCTCGCCGGGGCGGTCTCCCTGTCCGGCGGCAGGGTCAGCCGCCACACCACCGCGGCCCGTGCCCGGGCCGGGCCGAGGATCCGCCACTCGATGTGCCGGGGGACGCGCACCGGGCGGTGCAGGACGGCCGATCCGGCCCGAGCGATCGCGTCCAGCTCCGCGGTGAACAGTTCGACGGCGGTGTCGAGCACGATGCCGGGGCCCAGCGGCAAGGTGTTCCGCAGGGCGCGCCGGGAGCCCTCCAGCCATTCCCGGGCCTGGCCGGTGAGGTGGGCGATCAGCTGCTGGACGGCCGGGGTCCACTCGCGGGAGCACAGCTCGGCCGGGGTGACCTGGAAGCGGTCGAGGACTTCGGCGGGGAGCCATACGTGTCCGCCGTCGAGGTCCTCGGGGAGGTCGCGGAGCATGTCGGTGAGGAACAGCCCGTCCACGAGGCGGGTGAAGCCCGGGAGGTCCCGCAGCCGTACGGGGACGGGCAGTCCGCAGCGGACCAGCATGCGCATGAGCTGTTCGGGCCAGCTGATGTTCTGGGCGTGGGCCCGCTCCCGCCACTCCTGCCAGGTCGCGACCCCCTTGCGGCCGTCGTCCCGCTGGACCGCGTCGAGCGCGCCCAGCAGATCGCCGAGGTCGAGCCCCCAGTGCCACACCGCGTCGGTCAGCGCGAGCCGGATCGGGTCGTCGCTGGTCCCGCTCGTCAGGTCGGCCTCCAGCGCGGCCCGCCACTCCTGAAGGTTGCGAACGCGTTCCTGCGGAGTGCCCTCGGCGGAGTCGAGCAGGTCGTCGGCGTAGGCGAAGGCGGCGTACAGGGCCCAGCACGCGGGTCGGGCCACCGGAGGCATGAGCTGCATCAGGGCGTGCTCGGTGGGCCGGGTCGTGCGGACCAGGCGGCGGCACTCGTCATATGCGGCGTCGAGTGCCGATCGCTCTCGCCCGGACCGCGTTACGGACCGCGTTGTGGTGCGACGCATGGGGAACCCCACATACCTTCGAATGGGACCGATGGGACCGACTCGGGTGACAGCGATCGCCTGCGATGGGCCGCGATCACTGTCCCCCGAGCACTGCCGGAACCGCTGGAACCATTCGAACGCAGTGCACGGCCACGCCTGTCCGCGACATTATCAGCCGCATTGTCGCCCGACAGGCGCGGGTCCTGGCCGTCACAGACGGGGGTCGACCGGCTCCGATTCCAGGGCCAGCACCCCGAACACCGCCTCGTGCACCCGCCACAGCGGTTCCCCCTCGGCGAGCCGGTCCAGGGCCTCCAGACCCAGGGCGTACTCGCGGAGGGCGAGGGAGCGCTTGTGGTTGAGGAACCGGCCGCGCAGCCGGGCGAGGTTCTCGGGGCGGGTGTACTCCGGGCCGTAGATGATCCGCAGGTACTCCCGGCCCCGGCACTTGATGCCGGGCTGCACCAGCCGCCCCTGCCCTCCCCCACTCTCGGCTTCGCTCGAGCGGGGGCGCCCCCACCGTACAACTGCCCCGACGGGCTTGACGACCATGCCCTCGCCGCCCCGGCCGGTCATCTCCAGCCACCAGTCGACGCCGGCCCGCACCGAGGCCTCGTCGCCGGTGTCGACGAACAGCCGTCGGGTGGTCTGCAGCAGGCCGCTGCCGTCGAACTCGACGAGCCGGTCGATGAGGGCCAACTGCTCGTCGTGCGGGAGCGCGGCGAGGCTGCGGCCCTGGACCGCGAGGATCTGGAAGGGGGCGAGACGGACACCGTCCAGGCCCTCCGTCGGCCAGCAGTAGCGCCGGTAGGCGTCGGTGAACGCGGCCGCGTCGGCGGCCCGCTCGCGCTGCTTGCCCAGCAGCTCGCCCACGTCGACGCCGCGTGCCACCGCACCTTCCAGGGCGGACAGCGCGCCCGGGAACACCGCGCCGGAGGCGGCGCCGACGGCCGCGTACTGGGTGCGCAGCAGCCCGGACGCCTTCAGCGACCAGGGCATCAGCTCGGCGTCGAGCAGCACCCAGTCGGTGTCCAGCTCCGCCCAGAGCCCGGCCGCCGTCATGGCCTCGCGTACCCGGCCGAGGACCAGTTCGGTGCGTGCTTCGTCGTCGAAGAACGGGCGGCCGGTACGGGTGTAGAGGGACCCGGTGGGTCCTCCCACGACTCCGAAGCGCTCGCGGGCGACGTCCGCGTCACGGCAGATCAGGGCGACGGCCCGCGAACCCATGTGCTTCTCCTCGCACACGACCCGCGCGACCCCGTCCTCCTTGTACTGGGCGAAGGCCTCGGCCGGGTGCTCCAGATAGCCCTCGATGTGCGAGGTGGCCGTCGGGGCCATGGTCGGCGGCAGGTACGGCAGCAGCCGCGGGTCGACCGCGAAGCGGCTCATGACCTCCAGGGCGGCGGCCGCGTTCTCCTCGCGGACCGACACCCGGCCCGCGTGCCGCGTCTCGACGACCCGGCGGCCGTGCACGTCCGCCAGGTCCAGCGGCCGGCCCTCGTGCCCGCCGGGTGCCTCGGAGGCCAGCGGCTTGGCCGGCTCGTACCAGACCCGCTCCGCCGGTACCTCGACCAGTTCGCGCTCCGGCCAGCGCAGCGCGGTGAGCTTGCCGCCGAAGACGGCGCCCGTGTCGAGGCAGATGGTGTTGTTCAGCCAGGTGGCGGTGGGCACCGGGGTGTGGCCGTAGACGACCGCCGCGCGACCCCGGTAGTCCTCCGCCCACGGGTAGCGCACCGGCAGCCCGAACTCGTCGGTCTCGCCGGTGGTGTCGCCGTACAGGGCGTGGCTGCGCACCCGACCGGAGGTCCGGCCGTGGTACTTCTCCGGCAGACCGGCGTGGCAGACGACCAGCCGGCCGCCGTCGAGGACGTAGTGGCTGACGAGGCCGTCGATGAACTCCCGTACCTGCTTCTTGAACTCCTCGCTCTCGCCCTCCATCTGCTCGATGGTCTCGGCGAGTCCGTGGGTGTGCTGGACGTTGCGGCCCTTGAGGTAACGGCCGTACTTGTTCTCGTGGTTGCCGGGCACACAGAGCGCGTCGCCCGAGCCGACCATGGACATCACGCGGCGCAGCACGCCCGGGCTGTCCGGGCCGCGGTCGACGAGGTCGCCGACGAAGACGGCCGTACGGCCCTCCGGGTGCGTGCCGTCGACGTAGCCCAACTTGCCGAGCAGCGACTCCAGTTCGCTCGCGCAGCCGTGGATGTCACCGATGATGTCGAACGGGCCGGTGAGGTGGGTCAGGTCGTTGAAGCGCTTCTCGGTGACGATCGTGGCGTTGTCGACGTCCTCGACGCCCCGCAGGATGTGCACCTTGCGGAAGCCCTCGCGCTCCAAGTGCCGCATGGAGCGCCGGAGTTCGCGGGTGTGGCGCTGGATCACGCGGCGCGGCATGTCGGCGCGGTCGATGCGGGCCGCGTTGCGCTCGGCGCACACCTCCTCCGGCACGTCGAGCACGATGGCGATCGGCAGCACGTCGTGCTTCCGCGCCAGCTCGATCAGCTGCTTTCGGGACTCCTGCTGCACGCTGGTCGCGTCGACGACCGTACGCCGGCCGGCGGCGAGGCGCTTGCCCGCGATGTAGTGCAGGACGTCGAAGGCGTCCTTCGTCGCGCTCTGGTCGTTCTCGTCGTCGGAGACCAGGCCACGGCAGAAGTCGGAGGAGATGATCTCGGTGGGCTTGAAGTGCCGTCGGGCGAAGGTGGACTTGCCGGAGCCGGAGGCGCCGACCAGCACCACGAGGGAGAGGTCGGTGACGGGCAGGGTGCGCCCCTTGATGGTCTCGCTCATGCCGCCTTCGCCTCCTTCTCGTTGGTGTCGCGCTCGTTGGTGTCGCGCTGCTTGAACACGGCCATCTGGGTGGGCGGGCCGACCTCCGGGTCGTCGGGCCCGATGGGCACGAACCCGACCTCGTAGCCGTGGCGTCCGGCCACGGTGGTCGCCCACGTACGGAACTCCTCGCGGGTCCACTCGAAGCGGTGGTCGCCGTGCCGGACGTGCCCGGCCGGGAGGGTCTCCCAGCGGACGTTGTACTCGACGTTCGGGGTCGTCACGAGGACGGTGCGGGGGCGGGCCGAGCCGAACACGGCGTACTCCAGGGCGGGCAGCCGGGGCAGGTCGAGGTGCTCGATGACCTCGGAGAGCACGGCGGCGTCGTAGCCCTTGAGCCGGTTGTCGGTGTAGGCGAGGGAGCTCTGGAAGAGCTGGACGCGGGAGGCCTGGCGCTCGCCCATGCGGTCGAGCTTGAGGCGGCGGGAGGCGATGGTGAGCGCGCGCATCGACACGTCCGTGCCGACGATCTCGGTGAAGCGCACGTCCTTGAGCAGCGCCTGCACCAACTGGCCCTGGCCGCAGCCGAGGTCGAGCACGCGGGCTGCCCCCGACTCCTTGAGCGCGGCGATGATCGCGTCCCGGCGATGCACGACGAGCGGCGTCGGCTTCTCCTCGGTCTCGCCGTCCGCGGCCTCCTCGACCGCGTTGTCGATCTCCTCGACCTCGCTGTCGTCGGCCTCGGCCAGCCGGACGAGTTCCAGGCGCTCCATGGCCTGCCGGGTCAGCGACCAGCGGCGGGACAGATAACGGCTGGTGATCAGCTTGTGCTCCGGGTGGTCCGGGAGCCAGCCTTCGCCCGCCCGCAGCAGCTTGTCGACCTCGTCGGACGACACCCAGTAGTGCTTGGCGTCGTCGAGGACCGGCAGCAGCACATACAGGTGGCGCAGCGCCTCGGCGAGGGTCAGCGACTCCGACTCCAGGACGAGCCGTACGTAACGGGAGGCGCCCCACTCCGGGAACTCGGTGTCCAGCGCCACCGCCTCGGCCGTGACCGTCCAGCCCAACGGCTCGAAGAGTTTGACGACGAGGTCCGGGCCACCGCGCGCGGGCAGCGCCGGTATCTCGACGCGGAGCGGACGGTTCTGCTCCGGGAGTTCGGGCCGCACCTTGCAGTGGCCGCGCACAGCGCTGGAGAAGACGTCGTTCAGCGCGACGGCGAGCAGGGAGGAGGCCGCGTACGGGCGGTCGTTGACGTACTGGGCGAGCGCCGCGTCGGGTGCGCCGCCGCGGCCCTTGCCCTTGCCGCGCCGCACCAGCGCCACCGCGTCCACCTCCAGCAACAGCGCGGCCGTGCACCGCTCGACGTCCGCCTCGGGATAGAGGACGTGCGCCTTGCCGTAGGAGGTGGAGAACGCCTGCGCCTTGTCGGGATGCTTGTGCAGCAGGAAACCGAGGTCGGTCGCGGGGCGCTCTGGTGTACCGGTGGTACTGATGGTCAGGAACACGGTGGGGTGCCTCATGATGGGTGTCTGTAGTGGATGCCCAACGTACAGCGCACGCCCAGGGCGCACTCAGGCATTTTCGGTACGCCGCCGTTCTCTCCCGGCCGTGGGGCCCGGCGGTGGGCACACGGCGCGCAGAAGAACGACAGATGTCCGAACCAGGTCCGAGCCACGTCCAAAACACGTACAAAACAGCGAGGCACTTCCCCAAACGAACGATCGGTCGCAAGATCACAGGACCTGTCAGTTCGTTGTCCGGGAGAAACAAGCATGTCCGTGGTCCGCTTTCTGCGATCGAATGACGTAGACGCGCTCATCGCGCTGGAGCAGGAGAAGTGGGACGGTGACCAGGCGGCCGGGCGGGCGGAATTGGCCGCCCGCATTCAGGCCTATCCGAAGCTGAGCATCGGGGCTTTCGATCCGTCGACCGGTGCGGCGCTGGCCTCGCTCTTCATGAAGCCGATCTCTGGCGCGGAATTGGCGTCGGCGGCCACCTGGGCCGACTGTGCGCGTGTGGGGACGCCCGCCGCTGCGTCCGGCGGATCGCTGTTCGGAATCAGTCTGAGCAGTGTCGACGGGGACGCGGTGACGGCCATTTTCGAGTTCTTCTGGCCCTATGCGCTCAAGCACGGATGGCGTGACATATACCTGGGCTCCCCGATGCCCGGTCTCCGTGCGTGGAAACGGGCCAACCCCGATGTGCCGGCCGAGGTGTACATGCGGGAAAGGCGGCACGGACTCCCCCGGGATCCGCAGCTCCGCTATTACCACCGCAAGGGATTCAAGGACGTCATCTCCTGCAAGCCCGGCTATTTCCCGCACGCCCCTTCGCTCGACCACGGGGCCGTACTCCGCGGTCGCATACCGCTGTCCACCGCTGCCCCGCTGTGGCGTCTCGTGCCGTTGCCGTGGCTCGGGCAGTTGCGGCGACTGCTCTTCCGGCTGGTGTGACCGTGGGGAGCGACGAGCATGTCGTCGTCATCGGGGCGGGCATGGCCGGGCTGCTGTCGGCGGCGGTCATCGCGACCACGGGCCGGTCGGTCACCGTCCTCGAACAGGACCCCATCAGTGCCTGCGCGACACCTGAGCCGCGGGGTGGTGTCCCCCAGGGCCGTCAGCCGCACGTACTGCTGTACAGCGGGCTGCGCGCGATCGAGGAACTCCTTCCCGGGCTGCGCGAGGAGTTGGTCGCCGGAGGTGGAGTGCCACTGGACACGGGTGACTTGGCGTGGCTGGGCGAACGCGGCTGGGCGCCGTTCGGCACGCCCGCGTTCGAACTGGTCTCGGCGACCCGGCCGTTGGTCGAGCACACGGTCCGGCGGCGGGTGGTGGAGCTGCCCGGGGTGGAGGTGCGGGGCGGTGTTCGGGTGCGAGGCCTGAGCCGTACGGGAACCACCGCCGACTCCGTCGGAGGATGGCTCGTCGAGTGCTTCGACGGAACGTCCCTCCGCGCCGGGCTCGTCGTCGATGCCTCCGGCAGGAGTTCCCGGCTGCCCCACTGGCTGGGCACGTTGGGGGTCGAGGAGGCGGAAACCACCGTCGTCGACGCCGGGTTCGGGTACGCGGGGCGAATCTACGCCGCGCCGCCGGACCTGCTCGGCCGGGTCGCGGGCATCGTGATGCTGCCGGTGCCGGGGGCGGCGGCCGGGGGCGTCGCGCTGCCCGTGGAAGGGGGTCGTTGGATGGTGGCGGCCGTGGGTGCCGGGGATGTGCGGCCGACGCGCGACCCGGCGGGCTTCGACGCCTTCCTCGGCCGGCTGCGGGACCCGGCGCTGGCCGACTTCACGCGCTCGGCACGGCCGGTCGGCGACATCACCGTCCACCGCCGCACCCACAACGTACGCCGCCGCTACGACCGTCTGCCGCACTGGCCGGACGGCCTCCTGGTCCTCGGCGACGCGCTGTGCGCCTTCAACCCGGTGTACGGCCAGGGCATCACCGTCGCCGCGAGCCAGGCGCTGCTCCTGCGGAACGCACTGACCGCCCGCCTCCGCCCGGGATGGGAGCAGCGGCTGATGCGACGCCTGCACCGCGCCGCCGACCTCCCCTGGGCCATCGCGACCGGCGAGGACCGCCGCCACCTCGGCGACACCCCGGGCGCCCCGGGCGCCCCGAAGGTTCTGAACTCCCCAAAGCCCCTGGAAGCGCTGGACGCGCTGTTCGGCCGCTGGTCCGGCGAGGTGGACCGGCTCGCCGTACACGGCGACCTCCGCGCCCAACGCGCCCTGGACCGCGTCTACCACCTCGTCGGCTCACCGGCGGGCCTCCTCCACCCGGCCCTGCTCACGGCTGCCGCCCGCGCACGCGTCCTCGGACTGCCCCCGGCGAGCCCACGTCCTCCCCTCGGCGCAGTGGGAGCGCGTACTCGACTGCCGTAGCCCGCGACGGCCGTGGCCGGGAAGGAACGCCCACCAGCGTCCCTTCCCGGCCATGGCCCTGTCCGCGAGGCCTCACCCCCCATCAGGGCAGTTCGGTCACCCGATCCGTCCCCGGCGGTGCCACGGGGCTCTGGGCCGCGAGGTGGTCGGTCAGTGCGGTGATGTCGTCGCCGCCTCCGACCGTGTTCTCGCCCTCGGCGAAGGTGGTGAAGCCGTCGCCGCCTGCCGCGAGGAAGGTGTTGGCGGTCACGCGGTACGTGGTGTCCGGCCCCAGCGGCTCACCGTTGAGCTTGATCGATGACGGGTCGATGCGGTCGCCGACCGGGGCGCTGCGGGAGAAGGAGTACGTCAGGCCCTTGGAGACGCCCAGCATGAGGGTGGGTGCGCGGGTGCCGGAGTCGTTGAACTGTTCCTCCAGGATCTGCTCGATCTGCGCTCCGGTGAGGTCGACCGACACCAGGGACCCGGCGAAGGGCTGTACGGCGAAGGCCTCGGCGTAGGTGATCTCGCCCGGCGCCTCGCCGCCCGTCGAGGAGGCGTGGACGAGGTCCGCCCGTACGCCGCCGGGGTTCATCAACGCGATCTGGGCGCCGCCTCGTTCGGGTGCCGAGGTCGCGGCCAGCTGGGCGTCGGCGACGAGGTTCGCGAGGTCCGACTCGGCGTCGCGGGTCTCGGAGCGGGTGATGTCGGCGGTGACGCTGCCGACGACGCGGTTGGCGAGGGGCGCGGAGAGCGCCTTCCACTTGTCGATGACGGCCGTCTGGTCGGCGTTCTTGGTGACGGTGCGGGTGACGAGGTGGTTCATCGCGGCGACCTGGTCGCGTACGACGTCACCGGTACGGCGGTCCACCGGGAGCCGCGTCTCGGTGACGACGCGGCCGAAGGACGAGGCCGAGGTGACCGTGCGCGGGTTGCCCGCCGGGTCGGGCAGGGAGCAGATGTACGGCTGGTGGGTGTGGCCGGTGACGACGGCGTCGATGGCCGGGTCCAGGTGCTTCGCGATGTCGACGATCGGTCCGGAGATGCCGTCGCACTGCCCGTACGAACCGGCCTGCACGCCGCCCTCGTGGAGCAGGACCACGATCGCCTCGACGCCCTGACGGCGCAGCTTGCGGGCGGCGGAGTCGGCGGTCTCGACCTCGTCGGTGAAGCGCACGGACTTGATGCCGGACTGGCCGGTGACCTCGGAGGTGCCCTCCAGGGTCATGCCGATGAAGCCGACCTTGACGCCGTCGACCTGCTTGACCCAGGTGGGGGCGAGGAGCGGCTTGCCGGTGGTGCGGTCGAGGACGTTGGCCGCGAGCCACGGGAAGGAGGAGCCGTCGTACGGCTCGTCCTTGATGTAGCAGCCGTCCTCGGGGTGGCAGCCGCCGTGCTGGATGCGCAGCAGTTCCTCGGTGCCCTCGTCGAATTCGTGGTTGCCGACGCTCGTGACGTCCAGGTGCAGTTTCTCCATGGACTCGACGGTCGGTTCGTCGTGGAAGAGGCCGGAGAGGAAGGGGCTGGCGCCTATGACGTCACCGGCGGCGACGGTCAGTGAGGCGTCCGTGCCCTCGCGGAGCTGCTTGAGCCGGGCCGCCAGGTACTCCGCGCCGCCGACCGGCGTGGACTTCGCGTCCAGCTTGGAACCGAGGTTGGCGTCACGGCCCGTGGGCGGCTCCAGGTTGCCGTGGAAGTCGTTGAAGGAGAGCAGCTGGACGTCGACGGTGGACGGCTGCTCGGGGGGAGCGGGGAAACCGCCGGTCAGGACTTCGGGACGCATGGACAGCAGATGGAACTTGGTGACGCTGCCGTTGAAGCCGAAGTTGTCGTCGGCGACCAGGACGAGCGTGCGGGAGCCGTCGGGCAGGGTCGGGCCCCAGGTGATGCCCTCGACGTTGTCGGCGTCCGTGCCGGACAGGGTGAAGTCGTACAGCAGCTTCTTCGGCATCGGCCGCTCCGAGCCGGACAGCTTCGCCTCGCCGTGTACGTCCGTCGCGCCTCGGGTGGTGGTCCAGTACAGACGGATCGCGAAACCGACACCGGACGCGAAGGAGCGCTCGACGGTGAGGTAGTCGGTCTTGTTGATCGCGAGGATCTCGGAGACGCCCCGGTCCGCCGCGTACGTGCCGACGGGGGCGGGCAGCGGGGCGGTGGGCGCGGCGGAGATCGGGTCGACCTCGTAGACGTGCTCGGCCTCCGCCTCGCCGGTACGGCGGTCCGTCACCAGCAGCCGGGACGGGCTCTTGGCCGTCAGTCCGGCCGCCGGGCCGTCCTGGACGAGCGCGTTCTCGGTGATCGTGACGACCTTGCGGCCGTCCGGGGTGAGGGTCAGTCCTTCCAGCGCCTGGTTGTTGCGGACCCCGGCGGTGAGCGTGCCCGACTCCGAGCGGACCGGGGCGTACGCCTTCGGCAGCGGGAGTTCGCGTATGTACGCGCCGGACGCGGACGTCTCACGGACGAACGCCGGCTGCCCGGAGGCCGAGGCGCCCTCACTGGTCCACAGCAGACCCTTGCCGTCCGGGTTCCAGCGGATCGCCTCCGGGTCGACGGCCTTGGCGGCGAAGGGTTCACCGGTCGTGTCGTCGAGGACGGTCAGGGTGTCGAGGGTGGGCTTGTCTTCCGCGAACTCCTCGCCCTTGAGCGGCAGTTGGAGCGAGTAGAAGCGGGCCTTGCCGTTCTCCGAACGGTCGTCGCTGAGGGCCGCGTACGTGTGGGTCTGCGGGTCGTAGTCGATGCCGGAGAGGCCGCCGAAGGGCATGCCGAACTCGGTGGTTCCGGCGGGGACGGTGAGCGTGTCGAGGAGGGTGATGCCGTTCTGGGTGCGCTTGACCCCTTCCGCTTCCGGGGCGGCGTCCGCGACGAGGCCGTTGGTGAGGGCGAGTCCGCCGAGGAGTGCGGCTGTCGTGAGGGAGCCGAGGACCGCGCGTCTGCGGCGGGCTCTGTGCCGGTGTGTGTTGCTGGGCATGGGTGTTCCCCTCCAGGGGTGAGGGCGGTTGGGGTGCGGGTGGCTGGGGTGCGGGCGGCTGGGGTGCGGGCGGCTGGGGTGCGGGCGGCTGGGGTGCGGGCGGCTGGGCGCGCCTGGGCTCGGCACCGGCGGAATGCGCCGTCGTGGCTGATCACCGTTGCGGCGGAAGGAAATCGCCGGGCTGTCGGGCGGCAGGAGGAGTGGTGGGACAGGGGCCGGGAAGGCCGGGGGCAGGGGGAGGTCGGGGGCAGGGGGAGGCCAGGGGGCAGGACGAAGACCGCGGTCGCGCGAGGCCAGGGGCCGAGAGAGCCCGGCGTCAGAGACAGGCCCGCGGCAAAGACAGGCCCGAGGCAAAGACACGTCCGGGTCAGAGACAGGCCCGGGTCGGACCGAGGCCCGGGTCGGACCGAGGCGCGGGTCAGACCGAGGTCGGGGCCACCTCCCCCATGCCGCGCCGCTTCCTGCGCCACGCGTACAGCGCGAGGGCGACGAGTGTCATGGCGTACGGGATGGTCGACACCAGCTGTGGTGGTACGTCGAGGGTGCCGAGTTGGACCGCCAGCGCCTCGGCCGCGCCGAAGCCGAGGGCGGCGAGGAAGACGCCCCAGGGGCGCAGGCCGCCCAGGAACACCGCGGCGAGGGCGATGAAACCGCGGCCGGCGGTCATGTCCCGGACGAAGAAGGAGACGTATCCCATGCTGAGGAAGACCCCGGCGAGGCCGGCGAGGGCGCCGCTGAGGGCGAGCCCGGCGTACTGGACGCGCCGTACCGCGATGCCGACCGAGGATGCGGCGTCCGGCATCTCGCCGACCGCGCGGAGGTGGAAGCCGAAGCGGGTCCGGTAGAAGAGCCAGGCGACGAAGGGGGCGGCGAGGAAGGCCAGCCAGGTGACCATGTTCTGGCCGCTCAGCACCTCGCCCACCACCGGGATGTGCTCGATGCCGGGCAGGGTGATCGTCGGCAGGGTGCCGCTGTTGAGGCCGGAGGTGCCACCCTTGTCGTCGAGGAGGGTGAAGACGGCGTAGGCGGTGCCGCCGGAGGCGAGCAGGTTGAGTCCGATGCCGGCGATGATCGCGTCGGCGCCCAGTTCCAGGCGGAGCGCGGCGAGCAGCAGGCCGAGGAGCACGGCCACGGCGACTCCGGCGAAAGCTCCGGCCGCTACCGATCCGCTGTAGCCGGCGACCAGCGCGCCCGTGCAGGCGGCGCTCAGCATCTGGCCCTCCAGGGCGATGTTGCTGATGCCGGCGCGTTCGGCGACAAGTCCGCCCATGGCCGCGAGCAGGTAGGGGGTCGCGACGCGCAGGACGGCCGCGAGGAAGGCGCTGCTGAGGACGACGTCCAGGACCGAACTCATCGGGCACCCGCCTCCCCGTGCGCGGCGCCGGACTGCTTGCGCGAGGGGTCGGCCTGCCTGCGTGCGAGGCGGCGCTTGAGGAGGTCCGGGAGGGCCTGGGCGGTGACCAGCAGCACGATGACCGCCTGGATCACGACCACGATCTCCGTGCCCACGTCGGTCTGCTGTTCCATGATGTCTCCCCCGGCACGCAGGTAGGAGTAGAAGAGGCCGGCGACCACGACGACCAGCGGGTTGTTGCGGGCGAGCAGCGCCACCACGATCCCCTCGAAGGCGAGGCTCCCGGCGAGCCCGGGCTCCAGCCGCCCGTACACGCCCTGCACGAGATGCGCTCCCGCCAGGCCCGCGACGGCCCCGCCGATGACGAAGCTCCACTCGATGGCGCGGGGCACCCGGATACCGCCGTACTCGGCGAAGTGGACGTTCGAGCCGGTCATCCGGATGCGGTAGCCGAGCGGGGTACGGGTGATGAGCAGCCACAGCGCGACGGCGGTGAGCAGCATCAGCAGGAAGCCGACGTTCGCGCGGCCGAAGGGGATGCCGAGCCATTCGGTGAGCGGGGTGAGGGCGGAGTCCGGCTGGATGCGCTCCGAGTGGACGGCGCTGCTTCCCGGCTCCTTCAGCGGGCCGTTGACCAGGTAGTCGTAGACGCGGACGACGATGGCGTTGAGCATCAGCGTCGCCACGATCTCGTTGGCGCCGAGCCGGGCCTTCATCGATCCCGGTACGAAGCCCATGCCGGCCCCGGCCGCCGCCGCGGCGACCAGCGGGACGATCACGGCGGCGACCGGCGGCAGCGGCAGGAAGATCGCGACCGTGGCCGCCGCCAACGCGCCGGCGTACAGCTGGCTTTCGGCGCCCAGGCTGATCTGCCGGGCCCGGAAGGGGATCGCCACCGACAGGCCGAGCAGGGTGAGTGTGGTGGCGTCCTCCAGCCAGCGGCCGACGCGGAAGGAACGCTCCAACGGGCCGGTGAGCAAGGCCTCGTAGGCCGCGATCGGGTCCTTGCCGGTGGCGAGCATCACGAGGAAGCCGATGGCGAGGGCGGCCAGGATCGTCGCCAGGGTCATGCTGAGGTCGACGGCGAGGCCGCGGCGCCGGGTGGCCTTGTACTCCCGGCGGTCCTCGCTCTCGATGAGGGTGGCCGGAGGGCTGGTGGTCATTCGGCGGTCGCCTTCCCGGAGTCGCCGGAATCGTCGTCGTCCCCCGCTGCCGGCCGGCCACGGTCGTGCTGCTCGACGCCGAGCATGTACAGACCGACCCGTTTCTCCGTGAGGCCGGTCGTGTCGTCGAAGCGGCCGACGAGGTGGCCGTCCTTGAGGACGAGCAACCGGTCGGAGAGGGCGAGGAGTTCGGTGAGGTCGGCGGAGATGAGGAGGACGGCGGCGCCCTCGTCCCGCGCGGCGACGAGACGCTCGTACATGAAGCGCATCGCGCCGATGTCCACGCCGCGCGTGACCTGGCAGGCGATCAACAGCCTTGGCGCGGCGGAGAGTTCGCGGGCGACGACGACCTTCTGCATGTTGCCGCCGGACAGCGCGCGCACCGGGACGGACGGGTCGGGGGTACGGATCGCGTAGTCCGCGACGAGTTGCTCGGCGTGGGCGCGTACGGCTGCCGGGCGCAGGACGCCGCGGCGGGCGAGAGGCGGGCGGTCGTGCCGGTCGACGACGAG
Organism: Streptomyces sp. DSM 40750; assembly: GCF_024612035.1. Taxonomy (GTDB): domain Bacteria; phylum Actinomycetota; class Actinomycetes; order Streptomycetales; family Streptomycetaceae; genus Streptomyces. Next base: position 8,421,470 of record NZ_CP102513.1, on the reverse strand, counting down.
GTTGTCGGCGATGGACTCGTCCAGGGCGGCCCCGTCGTGGAGGCGGTCCTCGGGGACGTATCCGATGCCGGCCCGGCGGTGTCCCGCGACGTCCAGACCGGCGGTGTCGGTGTCTCCGACGCGGACGGTCCCCGCGCTCGGCCGGCGCAACCCGGCCAGGATCTCGGCGAGTTCGGTCTGCCCGTTGCCCTCGATGCCGGCCACGCCGACGATCTCGCCCGCCGCGACGTCGAAGTCGAGGCCGTGCAGGGACTGGCCGGTCGGGGCGTCGTACGCCAGGTCCCGCACCCGCAGCGTGGTCCCGCCGCGCCTCGCTGGGCCCCGGGCGACGTCGAGGGACATCTCGCGGCCGACCATCATCGCGGCCAGGGAGTGCTGGGTGGTGTCGGCGGTGGCGACGGTCCCGACCAGGGCGCCGGCGCGCATCACGCTCACCTTGTCGCTGATCTCCCGTACCTCGCGCAGCTTGTGGGAGATGAACAGCACGGTCATCCCACCGTCGCGCAACCGTCGTACGGCGGCGAAGAGGTCCTCCGTCTCCTGCGGGGTGAGGACGGCGGTCGGCTCGTCCAGGATCAGTACCCGGGCGCGGCGGTGGAGGGCCTTGAGGATCTCGGCGCGCTGGCGCATGCCGACCGACACCTCGTCGACGCGGGCCAGCGGGTCGACGGCGAGTCCGGCCTCCTCGGCGAGGCGGGCGGTCGCCTCGACGGCCGCCTTGGCGTCGACCAGGCCCCGGCGGCCGGGTTCGACGCCGAGGACGACGTTCTGGGCGACCGTGAAGGACGGCACCAGCATCAGGTTCTGGTGGACCATGCCCACGCCGAGCGCGATCGCGGGGGCCGGGCCGCGCAACACGCGGGGCCGGCCGCCGATCAGGATCTCGCCGGACGTGGGCTGCTCCAGGCCGTAGAACAGCTTCATCAGCGTGGACTTGCCCGCGCCGTTCTCGCCGACGACCGCGCGGATCTCACCGGCCGGTACGTCGAGGTCGACGCCCCGGACCGCGCGCACACCGTTGGCGTACGTCTTGGTGACCGCACGGGTGGCGACGGCGGACCCGGCCGGGTCCCATGACTCGTTCATCTCAAAGCCGTTCGGGGGTCAGAAGGCGCTGGGGACCGTGAGGGAACCGGACTTCACCTTGTCGGCGGCCTCCTGGAGCTCGGTGCGGATCTTCTCCGGCACCACCTCCTGGAAGTGGTCGTCGTCGACGTAGCCGACCGCGTCCTCGGCGAGCCCGACACTCTCGACGGCGCCGTACTTCACGGCGTCCTTCTTGTCGTCCTCGGCGGCCTTGTAGAGGGCGTTGCCGACGTTCTTGAGGATCGAGGTGACGACGGTGTTCTTCTGGGCGTTGTCGGTGAGGGTCTGGTACTGGTCGGAGTCGACGCCGAAGGTGTAACGCCCGGCGCTCGCGGCCGACTCGAAGGTGCCGAGTCCGGAGAGCCCGGCGACCGGCCAGACGAGAGCGGCGCCCTGCCCGTACATCGCCGTGGAGATCTCCTTGCCCTTGGCGGGGTCACCGAAGGGCTTGTCGCCGCCGACGTACTGCACGAGGACACGGGAGTTCCTGCCGCCGGCCGCCTTGAATCCGGCCTTGAATCCGATGATGAAGTCCTCGATGACGGGGATCTTCACACCGCCGACGACTCCGACCTTGTTCAGGGATTCGGCGCCCTTGAGGGCTTTCTCGGCGACCAGCTTCTCGGCGAGGAATCCGGCCAGATATCCGCCCTCGTTCTGCTTGAAAGTCACCGAGTAGACGTTCTCGCACTTGTTGGAACAACCGTTCTTACCGGTGTAGTCGACGGCCGAGTCGAACACCCAGAACTTCTTGTCCGGGTACTGCGGGGCGAGTTCACCGATGTAGTCGGTGACGTCGAAGGTACCGGCCGCGAGGATGTCGTAGTCGTCGGCGGCCGCCGCGTCCTCGAAGCCCGGCTCCCACTTGGTGCGGTCCTGGCCCAGCTCCACGACCTTCAACTCGTAGCCGAGCTCGCTCTCGGCCCGCTTCAGGCCCTCGTGGGCGGAGTCGAAGAACGACTTGTCGCCGAGTCCGCCATTGATCACCAATTTGATCCGGGTCTTTCCGGAGGAGGCCGACCCGGAGTCGTCCGACCCCGATCCCCCGCATGCGGTCAGTACGAGCATTCCCGCCACCGCGACGGCGGCGCCCGGTGCGAATCTTCTCATCGTCATCGACCTCCTGATCATTTTCTGCTCCTGGTATGGGAATGACTGAGGGACTGGGTTGACAGTAGGAAGTGCAAAACGTTTTGGCTACGTCGACAGGTTTCTGTTTGATTTCTGCCAGGGGAATTTCAGCCGTCGGCCAGCAGCGCGGCCGCGGCGATGCGTACGGCCCGGTCGAAGCCGGTCTCCCGGTCGGCGGCGGACAGTGCCTCCCCGGTGCGCACGTGGTCCGACACGGTCAGTACGGCGAGGGCCTCGCCGCCCTCCGCCGCGGCCACCGCGTACAGCCCGGCCGCCTCCATCTCGACCGCGAGGGTGCCCCGGCGTTCGAGGGCGTCGAGGACGGCGGGCCGGTCGAGGTAGAAGTGGTCGCTGGAGAACACCGGGCCGATGTGCACGGCCACCCCGTCCGACGCCTCCCGTTCGACGGAGTCCGCCGCGTCCACGGCCGCGCGCAGCGACCGGTAGGAGGGGGCGAGCGAGAGGGTCACGCCGTCCACCAGGAGGCGACTGACGCTGGAGTCGGTGTGCGCGGCGGAGGCGATGACGACGTCCCGTACGGCGACCGAGGCGGGGAGCGCGCCCGCCGTGCCGACCCGGACGATCCGGCGGACCCCGTAGTGCCGGAAGAGTTCCGTCGCGTAGATCGACACCGACGGGATGCCCATGCCGGAGGCGAGGACGGACATCGGTACGCCCCGGTGGCTGCCGGTGTACCCGAGGATGCCGCGCACATCGGTGACGAGCCGGGCGTCGTCGAGGAACCTCTCGGCGATCCGCTGTGCCCGACGCGGGTCGCCCGGCATGAGCACGAGCGGGGCGAAGTCGCCGGGGGCGGCGGAGATGTGGGGGGTGCCGACGGGCCGGTGCGTGTCGGTCCGTCGGGCGGGCGTGGGCAGGGGCGTGCCGGTCCGTTGGGCGGGCATGGGCAGGGGCGTGCCGTCCGACGGCGTCGAGGCGGCGGCCGTCACAGTTTCTCCCCCGCGAGCCAGCGCACCAGGCGGTCCCACAGCTCCGGGTAGCCGGTCCACTCCAGGAACGGCGGCGGGGCCCAGTGCGGGGCCACATCGGAGGTGAAGGCGGCCGAACGGCCCGTGCCGTGGCCGCCGACGGCCAGCAGCGGATGCCCGGCGCATTCGGCGAGCAGCGCGGCGTCCGGCCGTACGGTGACCTCGTTGAGGCCGAGGAGCGCGGGCCAGGTCCGGTCGAGGCCGGCCACGACCGTGTGTCCGCCCACCACTTCGGGTACGGCCCCGGCCGGCAGCTCCACCCGGTCGTCGCGGTCGAGCATCGTCACCGGCAGGGCGGCGGCCAGCGGCGTACGCCCCCAGCGGGCGCGGGCGTCGATGCCGCTGAACGTGAGGTAGCCGCCGATCATCAGCACCCCGCCCCCGCGCTCGACGAAGTCCCGCACCAGTTCCGAGCGGTCGGGCGCGGGCTCGGACCGGTTGAAGGTCTCCGGCGGCAACTGGAAGCTGTTGGCCCCGACATCGCTGATGACCACGACGTCGTAGGCGTCGAAGCCGTCGGCGGTGTCCGGGACCCGGGTGGGTATCTCGTGCGCGGGCACGTACGTCACCTCGTGGCCGCGGGCGCGCAGCGCGTCGAGGAAGACTCCGCCGCCCTCGGTGTACTCGGCGGTGTGGAAGGCGTCGAAGCCCTTCTGATGGACCGTGAACGTGAACCAGGACTCGCCGATGACGAGGACTCGAGGCATGGGTCAACCACCTTTCTCGCGGGGGCACTTCGGGACGTTCGGGGCCGGGTCGCAGGGTGCGGGGCACCGGGACATGGCCGCGTGGGGCGGCGGCTCGGACCTGGGGAGACGGAGACGCGGGTCAGCGGGCGGCGGGTGGCGCCGTGCTGCCCCGTACCTTCAGTTCGACGGGGAGGGTGTGCCGGGACGCGGGCGGTACCTCGCCCCGGGAGACGTACTGGAGGAGTTGCGCGGTGGCGGTGCGGCCGACGTCGTAGGCGGGCTGGTGGACGGTGGTCAGCGGCGGGTTGACGAGCGAGGCGGCCCGGATGTCGTCGAAGCCGACGACGGAGACGTCGTCCGGCACGGACAGCCCGGCCTCCCGCAGCGCGGCGAGCGCGCCGAACGCCATCAGGTCGTTGGCCGCGAACACGGCGGTACGGTCCGCGAAGCCGCCGCCGTCGTCGAGCAGTTCTGCGACCAGGCGGTACCCGGACTCCTCCTTGAAGTCGCCCGTCCGCTCGACGACATCGCCGTGGAAGGCCTGGACGAAGCCCTGCGCGCGGGCCGCGCCGCTCTTCAGGTCGCGGGGGCCGGTCAGCATCAGGGCCCGGCGGTGGCCCAGCGCCCGCAGGTGCTCGCCGACCAGCCGGCCACCCGCCTCGTGGTCGGCACTGGCGATGAGCGCGCCGCTCAGGCCCTCGACCTCCTCGTCGGCGAGCGCGATCGGGAACTTGCCCATCAGCGCCTCCAGTCGCCGCCGGGACGGGGGCGACCCGGAGGCGTACACCATGCCGTCGATGAACCGGCTGCGGATCATGCCGAGATAGCGGTCCTCGCGGTCGGCGTCGAACTCGGTGTTGCACAGGATCAGCCCGTACCCGAGGTCGTGGGCGGCGTCCTCGGCGCCCTTGGCCAGCTCGGCGAAGAAGGTGTTGCTGATGTCCGGGATCAGCAGCCCGATCACGGAGGTGGACCCGGCCTGGAGGCTGCGGGCCAGCGACGCGGGCACGTATCCCAGCCGGCTGACGACGCTCCGCACGCGGGCCGCGGTCTGCTCGTTGACGGGCCGGTTCCCGCTCAGCACATGCGACACGGTGGTCGGGCTGACCCCGGCCGCCGCGGCCACGTCCTTGATGGAGGCGGCCCGGCGGACGACCGGCCGGTCGTGGGCGCCGCCGTTCCCGTACCGCTCGTGTCTCTCGTGTCTCTCATGTCTCTCATGGGCGGTCTCACGGGTCATAGTGCTGCACCGCCCTCCCGTGGGAGGTGTCGAGGATCCGCGCCACGCGCGCGTCCGCCTCGGCGAGCAGGGCGGGCTCGTCGACGGTGAGCAGCCGCCCGTCACGCATCAGGACCCGTCCGTCGACGACGACCGTGCGTACGTCACTGGCGCGGGCGCTGTAGACGAGGGCGGCGCGCGGGTCGTGCAGCGGACGGCAGTGCGGTCCGGACAGATCGGTGAGGACGATGTCGGCGCGCATGCCCGGCTCCAGCGAACCGATCCGGTCCTGGAGGCCCAGGGCGCGTGCTCCGCCCCGCACGGCCAGCCGAAGCGTGTCCGAGACGGTCATCCAGGTCGCGTCCCGCACCGCCTGCTTCTGGGTGAGCGCGACCAGCCGCAGCGCCTCCCACACGTCCAGCGTGTTGTGGCCGGCGGCCCCGTCCGTACCGACGGCCACGGTGACCCCGGCGGCCAGCAGGCCGCGGACCGGGGTCAGCGGGGACAGCGCGTGCTTGAGGTAGACCTTGGGGCAGCAGGCCACGGCGGTCGTGCCCGCGTACTCCGCCAGCAACGGCAGATCCCGCTCGACGATCCCACAGCCGTGCGCGATGAGCACACCGGCGTCCAGCACCCCGGTGTCGTGCAGCACCCTGACCGGTGTGATCCCGCGCCGCTCCAGGCTCGACTCCGTCTGCTCCAGATGCTCGGCGGCATGGATGTGGATCCGCACCCCGAGCCGCCGGGCATGGTCGGCCAGGGTCCGCAGATCCTTGTCGTCCACGGTGTACGGCGCGTGCGGGCCGAGCGAGACGGTCACCCGGCCGCCGGCCCCGCCGTGCCACTCCTCCGCGAACGCGACGGTGGCGTCCAGTGCCCGCTCGCCACCGCTGCTGAAGCAGGTGGGCGCGATGTCGGCCCGCAGCCCCGTCTCGGCGACCGCCTCGGCGATCTGTTCCGGAAAGAAGTAGTGGTCCGCGAAGGTCGTGACCCCCGACCGGATCATCTCCGCACAGGCCAGCCGCGCCCCGACCCGCACATCCTCGGCCGTCAGATTGGACTCCATCGGCCACACCCGGTCGTTGAACCATCCCTCGACCGTCACGTCCTCGGCGGCACCCCGCATCAACACCATCGGGCTGTGCGTGTGCGCGTTCACGAGCCCGGGCAGGGCCAGCAGGCCACGCCCGTCGACCACCTCCGCGCCCCGCTCCCCCAGCCGCTCCGGCCCCGTCGGCCGTACGTCCGCGATGACGCCGTCCTCCACCACGATGTCCTGCCCGGGCAGTACGTCACACTCGCCCGCCACCGGGACGCGCAGCACGTCACAGCCACGCACCAGGAGGCGGTGGCCGGTAGCGGAAGGGGGCGTTCTGTCGCTCATGCGGCACAAGCTAGACATCCAAAACGTTTTGCACAACAACGAGACGCTTTGGATGTGCGGGCTGGAGGTCCCGGTCGAATGTCCGGGGTGAATGTCCGGTGGATGTCCGGGGGGGGCGGATATCCGGGGCGGATGTCCGGATCGGATGTCCGGATCGGATGTCCGGATCGGATGTCCGGATCGGATGTTTTCGGCGCCCCCCTTTACACCGCCGTCTGGAACGACCTCTTCGAGAAGCCCATCGCGTAGCCGTCGATCGCCGTGGTCACCGCCGCGTCGGGCCGGCCGGCGGCGCCGAGGGTGATGAAGAGGGGGATGTAGTGGTCGACGGTGGGGTGGGCGTAGGGCATGCCGGGGGCGCGGTCCTTGAAGGCGGCGAGTTCGTCGACGTCGCCCCGGGCGAGGGCGTCGGCGGCCCAGGCGTCGAAGTCGGAGGACCAGCCGGGGACCTCGCCGTGGAACATGGCGGGGGTGATGAACGGCAGCCCGTGGGTCATGAAGCCGGAGCCCACGACCAGGACGCCCTCCTCGCGCAGCGAGGCGAGCCGGGCGCCGAGTCCGAGGAGCCGGTCCGGGTCCTGGGTGGGCATGCTCAGCTGCAGGACCGGGATGTCCGCGAGGGGGTACATGGCCATGAGCGGCACCCACGCGCCGTGGTCGAGGCCCCGGCTGCGGTGCTGGTACAGCGGCTCGCCGTCGGGGACGGTCCCGGCCACGCGCTGCGCCAGAGCGCTCGCGTCCGGGGTGTCGTACTTCATCGTGTAGTAGCGCGGGTGGAAACCGCCGAAGTCGTACACGAGAGGGGTGTGCGCCCCGGGGGCCGAGATGCACAGGGGCGCCGCCTCCCAGTGCGCGGAGACGATCAGGACGCTCCTGGGCTTCGGCAGCGACTGGGCCCAGCCGAAGAGCTCCCGCAGCCAGGGGCCGTCGTCGAAGAGCGGGGGCGCGCCATGGCTCAGGTACAGCGCGGGGAGCGGGCCGTCTTCAGGGGTCCACTCGCGCTGGGCGCGGGCCTTGGGCAGGGCATCGACCAGGAACCGGTCGTACGCCCCGCCGGGGACCGCCGGGGCGAGGATGGAGTTCATAGCAGCACCCATGAGTTGATGGTTCAACTAATTCACCGCTCAACCTAGGGCGAAGTTACTTGAAGAGTCAAGTGGAGTGGGAGCTTCGCGAGGAGTGCCGCAGGGCTGTGTTCGCCGTCGCCGGCCGCGGTCGTCCCTGGCTGCTCGCGCCCACGCGGCGGAGCCGTACGTGACACAGCCCCGCGCCCCTTGAGGGGTGCGGGGCGTGGCTCCGCCTGGTCGCGCGTCCTTGCTACCGGAATTCATTCGCAGTGCATCGGCATTCAGCCCAGTGGTGAAGCGAATCTGACAGGGGCGACGCGGAGCGTCGCAGACTCAAGTCCGGCGGCGCCGGACACCGCGGTTCTTCGCCTGCGGCGCGGAGCGTCGCGAGGGCTGGTCCCGGCGGAGCCGGGCTGTGCTCACACCGGCCGGTTCTGCTGCTCGATGTACTGCCTGACCACGGTGAGCGGGGCGCCGCCGACGGTTCCGGCGAAGTAAGACCCGGACCAGAGCTTGTTGGCCCGCCAGTAGTGGCGCACCAAGTCGGGGAACTCCTGCCGGAGGCGGCGGGAGGAGACGCCCTTGAGGGAGTTGACCAGCTTGGTCACGGCGACCTTGGGCGGGAAGTCCACCAGCAGGTGGACGTGGTCGTCCTCGCCGTTGAACTCCACCAGTGTGCACTCGAAGTCCGCGCACACCGACCGCATGATCTCCTCCATCCGCGTCAGATGAACATCGGTGAACACCTTGTGCCGGAACTTGGTCACGAAGACCAAGTGCACATGCATCACGAAAACACAGTGCCGACCAGTTCTGATCTCCTGCATCTCACTCATAACCCAAGTATGTAGCGTGGCCGTCATGCAGCTCAGGTACAGCTTCCGCCTGTACCCGGACACCGGTCAGCAGACTGCGTTGGCGAAGGCGTTCGGGTGCGCCCGTGTCGTGTTCAACGACGCGGTCCGCGCTCGTAACGACGCACGAAAGGCCGAGCAGCCGTACCCGACGGCCGGCCAGCTGTCCCGGAAGCTGATCACCGAGGCCAAGCAGACGAAGGAGCGGTCCTGGCTGGGTGAGGTCTCCGCGGTGGTACTCCAGCAGTCCCTGCGCGACGCCGAGACCGCCTACCGCAACTTCTTCGCCTCCCTCAAGGGCACGCGCAAGGGCCCCAGGACCGGTGCGCCGCGGTTCAAGTCCCGCAAGGACACCCGGCACTCGATCCGGTTCACCGCGAACGCCCGCTGGAAGATCACCGACAGCGGACGGCTGAACCTGCCGAAGATCGGCGCGGTGAAGGTGAAGTGGTCCCGCACGCTGCCCACCACCCCCACCTCCGTCACCGTCATCAAGGACGCGGCCGGACGGTACTTCGCCTCCTTCGTCCTCGACACCGACCCCGCCGCCGACGCGGCCCGGATGCCGGAGACCGACCGCATCGTCGGCATCGATCTCGGCCTGAGCCACTTCGCGGTCCTCTCCGACGGCACGAAGATTGACTCCCCGCGCTTTTTGCGGCGCGCGGAGAAGAAGCTGAAGAAGGCCCAAAAGGAACTGTCCCGCAAGCAGAAGGGATCAAAGAACCGGGCCAAGGCCCGCCTCAAGGTCGCCCGCGCCCACGCCGAAGTCGCTGACGCACGCCGTGAGTTCCACCACCAGCTCTCCACGAAGCTGACCTCCGAGAACCAAGGGATCGCCGTGGAGGACCTGTCGGTGGCGGGACTGGCCCGCACCAGGCTGGCCAAGTCCGTGCACGACGCCGGATGGTCATCGTTCATCAGCATGCTGCAGTACAAAGCGGAACGGTACGGCCGCACCCTGGTCAAGATCGGCCGGTTCACACCGACCTCCCAGACCTGCTCCACCTGCGGCGTCAAGGACGGACCCAAACCCCTGAACGTCCGGGAATGGACCTGTACCGCCTGCGGCACCGTCCACGACCGGGACACCAACGCCGCGATCAACGTGAAGACCGCCGCCGGACTGGCGGTATCAGCCTGCGGAGCGCCGGTAAGACCAGGAGCAGTCCCGGCACAGCGCGAAGAAACAGGAAGCCACGGATTCCCCACCGGAAACTGCGCCGCGTAGCGGCACAGCAACCGGCGGAGAAGGCCAGAATCCTCAGGCTTCAGCCCGAGGTGCAAGTCAAGACAGCTGCGACTGCACCTGCGTGGAGATCAGTTCCAGGTGGTCCAGGTCGTCGAGGTCGAGGATCTGGAGGTAGAGGCGCTGAGAGCCGATGGCCTGGTAGCGGGCGATCTTGTCGACGACCTCGGCCGGGGAGCCGGCGAGACCGTTGGCCTTCAGCTCGTCGACGTCACGCCCGATGATGTCGGCTCGGCGCTGAACCTCGGCGTCGTCCTTGCCGACACAGACGACCAGGGCGTTGGAGTACACGAGGTCGTCGGCCTTGCGGCCCGCCTCCTCGACGGCCTTGCGCACCCGGCCGAACTGGCGCTCACTGTCCTCGATCGAGGCGAACGGCATGTTGAACTCGTCGGCGTACTGCCCGGCGAGGCGCGGGGTGCGGCTCGCGCCGTGCCCACCGATCAGGACCGGCACCTTGGTCTGCGCCGGCTTGGGCAGCGCGGGCGAGTCGGTCAACTGGTAGTAAGTGCCCTCGTACGAGAACGTCTTGCCGACCTCGGTGGCCCACAGGCCGGTGACGATGGCCAGTTGCTCCTCCAGGCGGGCGAACTTCTCCTTGGGGAACGGAATGCCGTACGCCTTGTGCTCCTCCTCGAACCAGCCCGCGCCCAGGCCGAGTTCGACGCGGCCGCCGGACATCTGGTCGATCTGCGCGACCTGGATGGCGAGCACGCCGGGCAGGCGGAACGTGCCGGCGGTCATCAGGGTGCCAAGGCGGATGCGCTTGGTCTCACGGGCGAGGCCGGCCAGGGTGATCCAGGCGTCGGTGGGGCCGGGCAGACCGTCCGTCGAGCCCATCCGGAGGTAATGGTCGGAACGGAAGAAGGCGTCGAAGCCGAGCTCCTCGGTGGCCTTGGCGACGGTGAGGAGGGTGTCGTAGGTCGCCCCCTGCTGGGGCTCGGTGAAGATGCGAAGATCCATGCCTCCATCCTGCACGCTCGGCCGTCGGTCAACGGCATCGGTCCCCTCGGCGCCGCAGGTCCACGGTCGGGTGAAATTGCGTCAATCCGGCGCATGGGACGGACTCGGGCCAGTGACCGGCGGGGAACGGAGATCGTTGCTCGGGAGGAGCCGGACCGCCCGGCACCCGTCGCCGGCGGCCGCTGCCGGGACGCCTGCACACGTGCCCCCTCGGGGGGCGAGGGCCGAGGAGGCCGTCACATGTCCCAGGAAGCCATGCCGGAGCAGGCCGCCGTGCCTGCGCAGCCGAAGGGTCTGCTCCAGCAGATGGAAGAGTTGATGGCTGCCCTGAACGCGGACCTGTCCCAGCTCGACGCGGACCTTGCGGGGCCGCGTGCCGCCGCCGCGGAGGAGAGCGACACGGCCTGACCTTCTCCCAGTCACGAACCCCGACGCCCGGCCAGCCTTTCCCGGCCGGGCGTTCGCCATGTCCCGGTCTGTCGCCCGAAGTTGTCCTCGCCCCCGCCACGCGCAATCAGCTACACAACCCGCAGCCGGCAGACTCACCCCGTCGCCGCATCCCGTTCCGACAGCACCTGGTCTCTCACCGCCAGGCGTCGCAGCATCTCCAGCACCCGGTCCCGGGCCTCGTCCGCCGCATCGATCGCCTCCATGCACTGCCAGTACGTCGCCTCGTCGTCCGCCCCGCTCGCCAGCCCCACGAGCGCGATACCGACCTCCCCCAGCAGGCCCCCGAGCCGCAGCAGCGACTCGTGGGCGTCGCCCAACTCGGTGAGCTGGGCGGCGCGTAAATCACCCACGCCGAGCGGCGGGGCGCCGAGTATGCCGCAGCCGCTGCCCGCCAGCTCGGTCAACCCCAGGGCCTCGCCGCGCAGTTCGGGCGGACCCGAGACCGCGAGGCGGCTGCCGATCGCCTGGGCCAGGGCATAGGACTGCCACGCCTCGGCCATGATCTGAGGTCCCTCGACGCTGCCCGCCAGAGCACGCCTGCTCGCCAAGATGAGCCGCACCGCATCCATGCGCTGCCCCCGACTGTCCCGACGCGCTCTCACACGTCCGCCCGAACTCTTGCCTGTCCATTACCCACAGTGAGGTCCGCTGAGACAGAAAGCCAGAGGAAGCCTGAAATCTGTGGATAACAAGTCGGCTGTGGACAACTCTTCAACTCCGGAGAGTGACAACCGGATTGACGCGCTCCTCGTCGAGCATCGTCAGGGCTTCTCCGGCGCCGGAAATCTCCGTTCGTTGCGGTCGATCTTCGCATCCAGGGCTGACAGTGGATCGATCCCCAGCACCTCGCAGAGCTGGAGCAAGTAGGCGAGCACGTCGGCGACTTCGTCCGTGACCCGGTGGGCGGTCTCCGGGTCCGACATCACGCGGGCGGACTCCTCCGGTGTCAACCACTGGAAGATCTCGACGAGTTCGGACGCCTCGACACTCAGCGCGGAGACCAGGTTCTTGGGCGTGTGGTACGGCTGCCAGTCGCGAGCGGCGGCGAACTCGGCGAGCCGCCGCTGCAGGGTCGCCACGTCGGGCTTCCGCGCGGATTCAGGATCTTTCACGGTTCAGGTCTACCACCGCCACCCCAGCCACCCCGGCGGCCCAGGCCGCGTCGCTCACCGCGCCGACCAGCCGGATGTGCCCGCGCTCGCACATCCGGGCCGCCAGCCGCACCAGCTCCAGGGCCTGCCTCGGGTCCAGGGCACGGTCGAAACCGTCGGCGAGGACCGTGAGCGTCTGGAGCGCAGCCGGCACCTCCGCGACCGGGTCGACCTCCAGCACCCCGGGGCCGGTGAACAGCACGAGGGCCAGCGCGAGATACCTCAGCTCTCCGTCTCCGAGCAGGCCCAGGGCCGTCCGCACCCCGTCGCCCCGGTCCAGCACCGCCCGTACCGCTCCGTCGCGCAGCGGCTCGGCGAGCAGATCGAGGACCGGGCCCGCGCAGCCGTCGCGGAGGGCCGCGACGAGCAGCGCGTGCCGTCGGCCGCACTCCGTCCGTGTGCGCCACAGCACGTCGGCGAGGTTGTCGCAGCCCCGGAGCAGCCGTCCGGAGCCGAGCGGCACGGCGGCACGCATCCGGCCGGGGCGCGGATCACAGGCGTAGACCGAGCGGAGCGCGACCACCATCTGCTCGGCGGCGGCGAGGACCTGGCGCTGGCCGTCCGTCTTGCCGGCGACGCGGAGCGGGAGCAGCGCGGTGCCGAGCAGATCGTCGGGCAGGGGGCCACGGGTGACCGGGGACGAACCGGCCGTGTGCCAGGCGGCCTGGACGACGGGGCGGCTGGGGTCGACCAGTGCCGTCTGCAGCAGGATCAGCCCGCCGGCCGTCAACCGCTCGCCCACGATGCGGAGTTCGGGCTCGGCCTGGACGGCGACGTCGAGCCGTACGGGTCCCTCGGGGCCGTCGGCCGTGCAGCCGATGCGGAAGCCGCGCCGCCGCTGGGCGTCGGGGCGGGCCCGCTCGGGGACACAGCTCTCCGGGTCCGGGAACGCCTCGTCGAGGCGGGCGCCGCCGCCGAGCCGCGCCAGCGCCTCGTACGCCCGCAGCGCGGTGGTCTTGCCGGTGCCGCTGCGTCCCGCGAGGAGGGTCAGCGGGCCCAGCGGGAAGACAGCGTTCCGATGTCCGGCGAAGGCGGAGAGCCGCAGTTCGGTGACGCTCGGCCGCTCCGGGCGCGCCCCGGCGTCCGCGCCGGACAGCACTGGCGACAGGGATGACACGGTCATATGCGGACAGTAGGGGCCGTTCGCCAGGCAAACCGTTCCGCCCAGTGGATCTTCCTACGATCGAGGGAGCGCCCCGAACCGCACGAGGGCGCCCCGGACCGTTCGGGAGCGCCCGGGACGGGCCGGGAGCTCTCGGGACGGGCCGGGACCGCTCGGGACACGCCGGGAGCTCTCCGGATCACTCGGGAGCGCCCGGAGGTAGGCGGACGCGCTCCGGGTCGGGTGTCTGTCACACCACCTCGGGGACCCTGGCGCCTTGCGTCACAACCCGGGAACCCCCGCGCCTTCCATCAGCCCCCGCACCTCGGTCCCCGGCGGCGTGAGAAGGAACACGTTCCGGTCGACCCGGTGCATTCCGCTGGCGAGGCCGAAAACGACCCCCGTGCTGAAATCCAGCACGCGCTTGGCCGTGTCGGGCTCCGCGCCCGACAGATCCAGCAGCACCGGAACGCCGGCCATCAGCGTCTCCGCCACCTCGCGGGCGTCCGCGAAGACATTGACGCGGAGGACCACGAACCGGCGCCGGGCCTCGGTCTCGGCCTCCGGTATGGTCCGGTGGCCGACCGCGGACGGCCAGGCGTCCCGGCCCCGCAACGGCACGACTTGGGCGAGCCCCTCCCACTGTTCGTCGGTGACATCGTGGCTGCTCACCCTGTTCACCGGCCTTCCCCCTGGCTCGCACTGAATGACTGCATCAGCCAATTCTTGCGCATGGTCACCCGTTCGGCCCAACAGCGACACGGACCGCGACACCACCCATTCCGGTACAACGGCCGGATCCCGCCCTCACATCCCCTCGCGCGGCCGTGTGTGGCGGGTGTAACGCCTCATGATCGGGTCATGTGACATCGGCGTAACGGGCAATTCGTACGATCGGACCTGCCGGGCAGCGACTCGGACGCTGAGCGGAAGCCGACCGGCCGCCGTACCAGACAGCGACCGGAGACCGCCCGGACACCCCGGACGCCGACAGAGAGGGGCCGCCCGTGGCCGCGCAGGGCCCGCCGAGCACCACGACCCAGGTGCGGACCGTGTGCTCGTACTGCGGTGTCGGCTGCGGCATGCTCCTGGACGTCGGGATGGGTCCCGACGGCCGGCGTACGGTCCTGAAGGCGTCCGGTGACAAGTCCCATCCGGCGAACTTCGGCCGCCTCTGCACCAAGGGCGCGACGACGGCCGACATGCTGGCCGCGCCCGGCCGCCTCACCACGGCCCTCGTACGGGACGACCGGGGCGACGAGCCGGTCCCCGCGCCCGTCTCCGACGCGATCGCCGAGACCGCCCGGCGACTGCGCGCGATCATCGACGAGCACGGATCCGACGCGTTCGCCTTCTATGTCTCCGGCCAGATGAGCCTCGAAGCCCAGTACCTGGCGAACAAGCTGGCCAAGGGCTTCATCCGCACCAACCAGATCGAGTCGAACTCCCGGCTGTGCATGGCGAGCGCCGGCACCGGCTACAAGCTGTCGCTGGGCGCCGACGGACCGCCCGGCTCGTACGAGGATCTCGACAAGGCGGACGTCTTCCTCGTCATCGGCTCGAACATGGCCGACTGCCACCCGATTCTGTTCCTGCGGATGATGGACCGGGTCAAGGCGGGCGCGAAGCTGATCGTCGTCGATCCTCGGCGCACGGCGACGGCGGAGAAGGCCGATCTGTTCCTGCAGATACGTCCGGGTACGGACCTCGCCCTGCTCAACGGGCTGCTGCAGCTGCTGCACGCGGACGGGCACACCGATCCCGACTTCATCGCCGCCCACACGGAGGGCTGGGAGGCGATGCCCGGCTTCCTCGCCGAGTACGCGCCGGAGGCCGTCGCCGGGATCACCGGCATTCCGGAGGACGACATCCGGGAGGCGGCCCGGCTGATCGGCGAGGCCGCCGAGTGGACGAGCTGCTGGACCATGGGGCTCAACCAGTCCACGCACGGCACCTGGAACACCAACGCCCTCGTCAATCTGCATCTGGCGACCGGCGCGATCTGCCGCCCGGGCAGCGGGCCGTTCTCGCTCACCGGCCAGCCCAACGCCATGGGCGGGCGCGAGATGGGCTACATGGGGCCGGGGCTGCCCGGTCAGCGGTCCGTGCTCGTGGACGAGGAGCGGGCGTTCATCGAGGAGCTGTGGGAGCTGGCGCCGGACACCCTCCGCAAGGACGGGGCCGGCAAGGGCACCGTGGAGATGTTCCAGAAGATGGCCGACGGGGAGATCAAGGCCTGCTGGATCATCTGCACCAACCCGGTCGCCTCCGTGGGCAACCGGAAGACCGTGATCGAGGGGTTGGAAGCGGCCGAGTTCGTCGTCACGCAGGACGTCTTCGCCGACACCGAGACCAACGCGTACGCCGATGTCGTCCTCCCCGGCGCCCTGTGGACCGAGTCCGAGGGCGTCCTCATCAACAGCGAACGCAACCTCACGCTTGCCGCACCCGCCGCCGACCCGCCGGGCGAGGCCATGGCCGACTGGCGGCTCATCGCGGCCGTGGCCCGGGAGATGGGGTTCGAGAAGGGCTTCTCGTACGACAGTGCCGAGCAGGTCTTCGAGGAGATCAAGCGGGCGTGGAACCCGAAGACGGGGTGGGATCTGCGGGGCGTGACCTACGAGCGGCTGCGGTCGGGGTCCGTGCAGTGGCCGGCGGCTGCGGAGGACGGGTCGGCGCGGAATCCGATCCGGTATGTGGACGTGGACACGGGTACGGATGGGCGTGCGGATGCGGATGCCCGTGCGGGCAGGGGGCTCCTCTTCCCCACTGCCAGTGGCCGGGCCGTCTTCCACGCCCGGCCGCACATGCCGGCCGCCGAGATGCCGGACGACGACTATCCGTTCGTACTCAACACGGGGCGGTTGCAGCATCAGTGGCACACGCTGACGAAGACGGGCAGGGTCGCCAAGCTCAACAAGCTGAACCCCGGGCCGTTCGTGGAGGTGCATCCGCAGGACGCCCGTGAACTGGGCGTGCGGGACGGAGACTCCGTGGAGGTCGCGTCCCGGCGGGGGCGGGCGGTGCTGCCGGCGGTGGTGTCGGACCGGGTGATGCCCGGATGCGTGTTCGCGCCGTTCCACTGGAACGACCTGTTCGGCGAGTATCTGAGCATCAACGCGGTGACGAGCGACGCGGTGGATCCGCTCTCGTTCCAGCCGGAGTTGAAGGTGTGTGCGGTGTCGCTGGCGAAGGTGGCGGCGCCGGTACAGCTGCAGGCGCCAGTACAACAGATGCAGGCGCCGGTCGTGGCCAGGCCCGCCGAGACGTTGGTGCCGACGGCGGTCACTCCCGGCGGGAACCCGTTCGGTCTCGAGCCCTCACCGCCTCCCGTCCTCTCCGCCCAGGAACGCCAGTACCTCACCGGCTTCCTCGCCGGGCTCGGCTCCGGGGTGCAGGGTGTGCCCGTGCTGCCGGCGGGCGCGCCGTTCAGTCCGGAGCACGCGGTGTGGGTGAACGGGGTGCTCGCCGGCATGTACTCGCGGACGGCGGCCCCGAGCGCGGCGCCCGCCGTCGTCGAGCCCGCCGGGCGTGAGGTCGTCGTGCTGTGGGCCTCGCAGACCGGGACCGCGGAGGAGTTCGCGGTGGCGGCGGCCGAGCATCTGGGGGCCGTCGGGCACCGGGCGACGCTCGTCGGCATGGACGAGGCGAACCCTGACCAACTGCCGCGCGGGGCCGACCTGTTGCTGATCACCAGCACCTTCGGGGACGGCGACGCGCCCGACAACGGCTCCGGGTTCTGGGACGCGCTGTCCCACCAGGAGGCGCCGCGCCTGGACGGCGTGCGCTACGCCGTGCTGGCCTTCGGCGACTCCTCCTACGACGACTTCTGCGGACACGGCCGTCGGCTGGACGCACGGCTCGACGAGCTGGGCGCGGTCCGCCTGGCCCCGCGTACGGACTGCGAGCCGGACTACGAGCCGTCGGCGGACGCCTGGCTCGGCCAGGTCATCACAGCGCTCGGCACGGAAACGGAATCGGAAACCGACACGGCTCCGCAAACGGAAACCGACACGGCTCCGGACACGAAGCCGCAGGCCGCCCCCGCGTCCGCGCCCGTCACCCGTTCCGCCAAGCCCGCGCCGGCCACCGCCCGGCTGGTCGGCAACCGGCTGCTCAGCCTCCCCGGAGCGGGCAAGGAGGTGCGCCGGTTCACCTTCGACACCAGCGGGACAGGATTGTCGTACGAGGCGGGCGACGCGCTCGGTGTGCGGCCGGTCAACTCCCTCGGCCTGGTGGCGGAGTGGCTGGCGGTGACCGGCCTCGACGGCTCGACTCCCGTGGAAGCCAACGGAGTTGGGCCGGTACCCTTCGCCGAGGCCCTGCACCGGCACCTCGACGTCACCCGGATCACCCCTGACCTGCTCCGCTTCGTCTCCGAACGCACCCGGGACAACCGGGAGTTGAAGAAGCTGATGCGCCCGGACAACAAGGACGGGCTGGCGCAGTGGTCGTGGGGGCGGCAGGCCGTTGACGTGGTCACCGAGTTCGCCGTACGCGCCTCCGCGCAGGAGTGGGCCGACGTCTTCAAGCGGCTCCAGCCCCGGCTGTACTCCATCTCGTCCAGCCCGCTCGTCGATCCGCACCACGTCTCGCTGACGGTCTCCGTGGTGCGATACGAGAACCTGCACGGGCGCTCGCGCGGCGGGGTCTGCTCGCCCTTCCTCGCGGACGGCGAGGCGGACCTGGAGGTGCCGGTCTTCGTCCAGCGCTCGCCGCACTTCCGGCCGCCGACCGATCCGGCGACCCCCATGATCATGGTCGGCCCCGGCACCGGCGTCGCCCCCTTCATCGGCTTCCTCCAGGAGCGGCAGGCCCTCGGCCACCGGGCGCCCAACTGGCTGTTCTTCGGCGAGCAGCACCGGGCGACGGACTTCTACTACGAGGAAGAGCTGACGGGCCTTCAGGAGTCGGGCGTACTCAGCCGGTTGGACACCGCGTTCTCCCGTGACCAGCGCGCGAAGGTCTACGTCCAGGACCGGATGCGCGAGCACGGACCCGAGCTCTGGCACTGGCTCCAGGACGGCGCCCGCTTCTACGTCTGCGGCGACGGCTCCCGGATGGCGAAGGACGTCGACAATGCCCTGCGGGACGTCGCCGTCGCGCACGGCGGGATGACCGAGGGCGAGGCCGCCGCGTATGTGAAACAGCTGGCGACGGAGAAGCGGTACGTGCGGGACGTGTACTGAGCAAGCCCGTGTGCTGAACGAGTTTCTTGAAAAGTCCCCGCGCGACCTCGGGTCAGACCCAGCCCTGCCGCCACGCGTGGTGCGCCGCCGCGATGGGGGTCCCCCCACGCGCGCGGAGCCGAGCGTGGGGGAGGGCGGGGGCGCCCAGCTTGGACATCGCGGCGGACAGGTAGTTGCGGACGGTGCCCGGCGCGAGGTGGACCTCGGTGGCACTGCTCGTCCGGAACGGCAGCAGCGACGACAGCGGCGGCTTCGCCGGTCCGAACCGTGCGGCGTAGGTGAACAGGTCGTCGGCGAGATGTTCGAGCGTCTCCCAGCACGTCCAGTCGAGCGTGCCCGCCTCGGTCTCCCAGTCCCGGGACGCCGCCCTCCTCAGGGTCTCGACGGCCAGTGCGACGACTTGCCGTACATCCTCGCCGTCGACTGTCGAATCCCCGTCGCCCATGCGGAAGATCGTGACTACGGATGCCGAACAGCACCCGACCCAAACGACTTTGCCATCTCTTTACAACGCGTCCCGGGGCTGTCTCGTCTCTCCGCTCGACAACCGCCCGCCGAAACCAGACGAGAGTGAGCGACTCATGCGCCGAACCGTCCTCAGTGCCACGGCACTCGCCTTCACCGCCGTGTTGGCGACCGCGCTGCCCGCGTTCGCCGACGACACGACCCCGACTCCCGTGCCGCAGGAGGCCTCCACGTCGGCGACCCCGGTCCCGACCACCCCCGCGGCCACCGAGCATCCGTCCCCGGCCGAACCCACCAAGGACTCGAGCAACACGGATCCGACCCCGGTCCCGAGCCAGGTCTCCGTCGTGCCGAGTGGCGCGCCGGACACCGGTGCGACGTCGGAGTCGGACGAGTCCGGCACCGGCCCCGTGCTGGCCGGCGCGGGCGCCACGGCGGTGCTCCTCGGCGGCGGCGCGGCCATCGTCCTCGTACGCCGCCGGCGCGCGAACGGGGCGTGACGTTGCTCTCCAGGCGCGCCTTCGCCACCGCGGCGACGGCCTCGCTGCTCGTGGGCTGCGACGGCCGACGAACCGACCGGGCCACGTCCGCACCCTCCACGGGCACCTCCCCGCTCCCGTCCTCGCCGTCCGCCACCGACGCGGCGCGTCCCCTCGGCCGTTCGGTCCCGGTCAGGTTGCTGATCCCGGCCATCGAGGTCGACACCCCGGTCATCCGGCTGGGGCTGGCCCCGGACGGCACCGTGGAAGTGCCGCCGGTCACCGCGCACGACCGGGCGGGCTGGTACCAGCACTCGCCGACACCGGGCCAGACCGGCCCGTCGGTGATCCTGGGCCATGTCACGGTGGGCCGTTACGGGGACGGGGTCTTCCGCCATCTCGCGCGGCTGCGACGGGGCGAGCGGATCGAGGCGCGCCTGGAGAACGGCACGACACCGGAGTTCACCGTCGACAGCGTTCGGACGGTCGCCAAGGCCGACTTCCCGGCGGACGAGGTCTACGGAAACATGGACCGCCCCGCGCTGCGCCTCATCACCTGCGGCGGGCCCCGCTCGGGCGACGAGTACCGCGACAACGTGATCGTCTTCGCCACGCTGAGCGCCACGGCCCGGTGACCCACGGCCCACCGCCCATGCCACCAACTGCCCGTCCGTCCCTGCCACTTGTCGCACCATCACGACCTTGGAGAGCGTTGAAACGGTCCCGTGAGAAGGCCGCGTCCGAGCTGTTCGCCGCCCTCTACCCGCGCCTCGCCGGCTGGTGCCGTCGGCTGGTCGACGACGACGAGACGGCCCACGAGATCGCGTCGGAGGCGTTCACACGGCTCTGGGCCCGCTGGACGTCCGTGGCTGAGCCGCACGGTTTCCTCTACGTCACCGCGGCCAACCTCGTCCGGGACCACTGGCGCAAGCTCGAACGCGAACGCCGGGCGATGCACCGGGCCACCGCCGAGGCCGCGGTGCGCCCGCAGTCCGACCACGCCGAACAGTCCGACCCCTCGGTGCGGCTGCTCGTGCAGTCGCTGCCGGAACGGCTGCGCGTCCCGATCCTGCTGCACTACTACGCTGACATGCCGATCCGGGAGGTGTCCGTGCTCACCGGACGCAAGGAAGGAACCGTCAAGGCCGACCTCCACGCGGCCCGCGAACTGCTCCGCGCCCATCTGAGGAGAAGCCTTGATCACACACCCTGACGAAGGCCCGGACTTCGAGCCCGACGACCCCCTCACGATCATCCTGCGCCCACCCTCCGACCTTCTCGGCCCACCCACCGGCCGCTACGAGACGATCCGCCGCACCGCCGCCCGGCGCCGCCTCCTCCGAGCCGCAGCCGGCGCCGCCGCGACCTGCGCGGCCGTCGCCCTCATCGCCCTCCCCCTGCACTTCACGAAGGACGACGCCCCCAAGTCCCCCTCGGTCCCCATGGCCCCACCCCCCGCGACCAGCCCCTCCCCCGCCCCCACCCCGTCGACGTCCCGCACCCCCGAGACCCCCCAGCCCACCCAACAACCCCCGACCCCCCTTCCGTCGCCCCCCTCCAGCCAGCCCGCCGAAACCACCGATTCCACCGGTTCCGCCGAACCCACCGAGTCCACCGACTCCCCCGCGACCAGTACGCCATCGACCACCTCGACCCCGGTCGTCGAGCCCTGATCCCGTCAGCGTGCGAGGTGCTGTCGTGCGAGGTGTTCGGCCCGGCCGAGGTGCTCTGCAGGGCCGGCGGGAGTATCGGTTCACCGTCGACCGGAGCAGCCGCACGCCGTCCCGGAGGGTTGTGTGGCTCGGCAGGCATCACTCACGCCGCCGGGTGCGACTGGGCGGCCGATCGCCTGTCCAGTAGCGGCAGTTGCCGGGCGGGCGGGCGAAAGGGAAGCGCCCCCGTGGCACCGGCCAGGGGAAGGTCAGCCGTTCCGGACGCCCTGTCGGGCGGCGGCGTCGGCGTACTCGGAGAAGTCCCGGGGAGCCCGGCCCAGCGCTCGCCGGACGCCGTCACCGAGCGAGGCGAGGCCGCCGGAGCGGACGGACTCGTACAGGCCGACCGACAACCGCACCCACTCCTCAGGCACACCCTGCGCCCGCTGCTCGTCCGCGTACGCCTCCGGCGTCAGCGGCACATAGCGCAGGTCGCGGCCGGTGGCCCTGGCGATCTCCGCGACCGCGTCCCCGAAGGTCATCAGCCGGGGCCCGCTGAACACTCACCTTCATATCCGTTCGTCTACGCTGACCGGCATGGATCCCTCGGGACTGACCAGCACGGATCCGCTGACAGACCTGCTGAACGGCGTACGGACCAGTGGCGCGGTCTTCCACGAGTCCTCTCTCTCGGGCCCTTGGGCGGTGCGCTTCGAGGACGGCCCACCGTTGGCGCTGGCGGTGCTCCTGCGCGGCTCGGCCTGGGTCAGCCCTCAGGGCGGCACCCCCGTACTGTTCGGCCCCGGTGACGTCGCCGTGCTGTGCGGGGGCGCGCCGTATGTGCTCGCGGACGATCCGGCCACCGAGCCGGAGGCGGTGGTCCGTGCCGGAGGCCGTTGCACGACGGTGCAGGGGGACGAAGCGGTCAGCCCGCAGGCTCCGCGCCCGGGCACCTGGGACCCGGCAGAGCCGGACGGCACACCCCTGCTGAACGGCCTGTACACCGTGGACGGCGGCGCGCCCGGCCGGTTGACGGCGCCCCTGCCGCCACTGGCCGTCGTCAAGGCGGACGTGGGCACCTGCCCGGTCAGCCGGACGACCTTCGAGGAGATCGCCCGCGAGGAGCCCGGACAGCAGATCCTGCTGGACCGGACACTGGACCTGATGCTCATCACCGCCCTGCGCGCCTGGTTCACCCGCCCCGGCGCCCAGGTCCCCGCCTGGTATCTCGCCCACAGCGATCCCGTGGTCGGCCCCGCCCTGCGCATGCTGCGGGCCGACCCCGCCCACCCCTGGACCCTGCCGGCCCTGGCGGCGAAGACCGGCATGTCCCGGGCGAACCTGGCCCGACGCTTCACCTCCCTCGTCGGACAGCCACCGATGACCTACCTGCGGGAACGGCGCCTCGCCCTCGCCGCCGACCTCCTGCGCAAGCCCGACATCACGCTCGCCACAGTGGCGGACCGCGTCGGCTTCGCCAACGCCTTCGCCCTCAGCGCCGCGTTCAAACGGGAACACGGCATCAGCCCCAGCGGGTACCGCACGCGTGAGACGCGGACGACGACCTGACGCCCACCCGTCCTCGCGGAGTAGCTACGCAACCCGGCATCACTCTGCGTCCGCACGTCCGCACATGTCGAGGGCGGTGAAAACCGTGGCCGGTCGGGCCGTTGACTCCCGAGCGCCCGCGCCGTCCGCGGAAACGCGAGGACACAGGATATCCACTGCGGGCGGCGTCGAGACCGTGTGCGCCCAGAATGACGGTGGCCGCCACAACGGGGTTTGAGCTGGGCACATCGACAGCGCCATGATGGGGCCGTTGAAGCAGCCCCGGTGCGGTGGGAGCAACAGATGCGGCCAGGATGCTGTACGACGCCCGGGATGACGCCTGGGTGGACTCCGCGCCTACCTGATGGAGTGCGGTGTGCCCGCGCCCCTGCTCGGTGAATACGCCGAAGCGGACGCCGACGCTCTGGAGAACCGGACCACGGCGCCGGAGGCGCTCGAACAGCGGGTGGACGACCTGTGGCGAGTGGAGCACCCGGCCACCGCCCACGTGCTCGCCGACCTGGGTGAGGGCCTGCGCGGCGTCGACAAGCGGCTGGCCAAACGCATACGTACCGCGGCGAACAGGGCCCACTCCCGCCGGTGACAGCAGGGGCGGAACCCGCTGATGCACGAAGGCGCGGTGCAGACCGCCCGGACGACAGTGAGGCGAAAGAGAGTGGCACGAGTCCTCGAACAGGAGCAGGGGACGGGGACGGGGACGGGCAGCATGCCGTTGCCGCCATTGGCCGCACCCGAATCGGCTGCCTGGGCGCGGAATCTGCTCAACGACGGCTGGGCGGCGGTGTTCCTCCCCGGCGAGCCTGCCCGCCTCGGCCGGCTGCTGCTCTGGCAGCCCGCCGGGGCAGCCGCCGCCGCGAGCATGGCACCCGCGGGCCTCGAGACCGAGGCGGCGGAGCTCGTGCTGCCGCACGGCCGCTCGGTGAGACGGCGCAAGGTGGAGGGCTACGCGCTGCACGCCGCCCTCGCTGTCGCCGCGCTGTCCGGGGCGCAGCCGCCGCACCCGTCCGCCGCAGCCTGGCAGGTCGCCGCCCGCTTCGCGCTCCGGCTGCTCGCCGACGGCCGGCTCCACCCGGCCCTCACCACCGCCGGCCACGACACCTGGCAGGCGGGCCCCTTCACCGCCGCCCAGCGGCAGACGTTGGCCGCCCTGGCCGCCGCGTTCCCGCCCCATGGCCACTGCCTGCCGGAACCGGGTCCGGCCCCGCTGCGGATCATCGAACCGGCCGCGCTGGTACGCCGGTTCTGCGACGCGGTCGCCGACGACCTGGTCCGCACCCCCGCCGCTCCGCTCGCCATGGGAGCACTGCCGTACGCCTGGCGCGGGACACGTGCCGTGCCCGTCCTGCAGGAGTGGGCCGAGGAGACCGCCGCCGCGTTCACCGCCGACGTCAGGGTCTCGCTGCGGGTCGACGTACCCGAGGGACGCCGCCGGCAGTTCCGGGCCGTCCTCCAACTGCACACCGCTGCGGATCCGGCGCTCGTCGTCGAGGCCGCACAGCTGTGGAGCGAGCCGGCCGAGACCGAGCGCCTGCTCGGCCCGCGCGCCGAGACCGAGACGCTGCTCGCACTGCGCCGCGGCGCCCGCGTCTGGCCACCGCTCGACCGGCTGCTGAAGGACGCCGCTCCGGACCAGCTGCGGCTGACCGACGACGAGGCGTTCGACCTGCTGGGCGACGCCACCGACACGCTGCGCGCCGCCGGTATCGACGTGCACTGGCCGCGCGAGCTCGTCAAGGCACTCACCGCGACCGCGGAGATCGGCCAACGCACCGCGCCCGGCTCCAGTGCGGGCGGCACGTTCGACGCGGACACCCTCCTCGACTTCCGCTGGCAGCTCTCGCTCGGCGACGACCCGCTCACCGAGGCCGAGATGGACGCCCTCGCCGAGACGCGCCGCCCCCTCGTCCGGCTGCGCGACCAGTGGGTGGTCGCCGACCCGAAGCTGGTGGCCCGCGCCAGGCGGCGCCGGATGGAACCGCTCACTCCCATGGAGGCGCTGGGCGCCGCGCTGACCGGCGAGTTGGAGCGGGACGGGGAGACCTTTCCCTGCGCGGCGGTGGGAGCACTCGGCGACCTCGTCGCCCGTATCCGCGACCCCGAATCCCGCACCCCGGCCCCGCAGCCCACCGCACTGAAGGCCACGCTGCGCGACTACCAGAAACGGGGCGTCGCCTGGCTGTCCGAGATGTGCGAACTCGGTCTCGGCGGCTGTCTCGCCGACGACATGGGCCTGGGCAAGACCATCACCCTGCTCGCTCTGCACCTGCACCGCCAGACCGACCCCGCCACCGCGGGCCCCACGCTCGTCGTCTGCCCCGCATCACTGCTCGGCAACTGGCAGCGCGAGGCAGCCAGGTTCGCACCGTCCACCCCCGTGCGCCGCTACCACGGCGGCGACCGCCACCTGATGGACCTCGCCGACGACGAGATCGTCCTCGTCACCTACGGCGTCCTGCGCCGCGACCGGGAGACCCTCGCCGAGAACACCTGGTCGCTGATCGCCGCCGACGAGGCCCAGCACGTCAAGAACCCCTACGCCGTCACCGCCCGCGAGCTGCGCGCCCTGCCCGCCCGCGCCCGCGTCGCTCTCACCGGCACCCCCGTGGAGAACAACCTCTCCGAACTGTGGGCGCTCCTCGACTGGACCACCCCCGGACTCCTCGGACCGCTCACCGCCTTCCGCGACCGCCACGCCCGCGCGATCGAGTCGGGCGAGGACCCGCGGGCCGCCGAACGGCTGTCCCGTCTCGTCCGCCCGTTCCTGCTGCGCCGCAGGAAGTCCGACCCGGGCATCGCGCCCGAACTGCCCGCCAAGACCGAGACCGACCGTGTCGTGCCGCTGACCGCCGAGCAGGCAAGTCTGTACGAGGCGGTGGTCCGCGAGACCATGGCGAAGATCAACGAAGCCGAGGGCATCGCCCGCCGCGGCCTGATCCTGAAGCTCCTCACCGCGCTGAAGCAGATCTGCAACCACCCCGCCCAGTTTTTGAAAGAGCACAGCCTGCGCCAGTCCACACCACTGCACGGCCGCTCCGGCAAACTGGCGCTTCTCGACGAACTGGTCGACACCATCACCGCCGAAGGCGAGTCGGTGCTGGTCTTCACCCAGTACAAGCAGATGGCGACCCTGCTGGAGAAGCACCTCGCAGAACGAGGCGTCCCCACCCTCTTCCTGCACGGCGGCACGCCCGTCACCACGCGCGAGGAGATGGTGGACCGCTTCCAGCGCGGCGAGGTGCCGGTGTTCCTGCTCTCTCTGAAGGCCGCGGGCACCGGCCTCAACCTCACCCGCGCCACCCACGTCGTGCACTACGACCGCTGGTGGAACCCGGCGGTCGAGGACCAGGCCACCGACCGCGCCTACCGCATCGGCCAGGACAAGCCCGTACAGGTCCACAAACTCCTCGCCGAGGGAACCGTGGAGGACAAGGTGGCGAAGCTCCTCGAAGCCAAGCGCTCGCTCGCCGACGCCGTCGTCGGCTCCGGTGAGGCCGCTCTGACCGAACTCTCCGACGCCGACCTCGCCGAACTCGTGGCCCTGGGGAGGCAGTCATGAGCCCCCCGGTCCCCGGCCCGCGCCGCGCACCCACCCGCGGCAGGCGTGCCTTCGCCGCGACCTGGTGGGGCCAGGCATGGGTGACGGCCCTGGAGGACTCCACCCTGGACTCGGGGCGCCTGTCCCGCGGACGCACCTACGCCCGCCAGGGCATGGTCGGCCCCGTCACCATCGCCCCCGGCCAGGTCAAAGCCGCCGTACAGGGAAGCAGGCCCCGCCCCTACCGCTCCGCCGTCCACCTGCCCGTCCTCACCGACGCCCAGTGGGACACCCTCCTCGACACCATCGCGGCCCGGGCCGGGCATCTCGCGGCGCTCCTCGACGGCGAGATGCCCGCCGAACTCGTGGACGACGCCCGCCACGTCGGCGTCCCCCTGCTCCCGCAGCCCACCGAACTCGACCCCGAATGCTCCTGCCCCGACTGGGGTTACCCCTGCAAACACGCCGCCGCGCTCTGCTACGCCATCGCCGCCACCATCGACACCGACCCCTTCGTGGTGTTCGCCCTGCGCGGCCGCGGACGGGAGGAGGTCCTCGCCCAGCTGCGCACCCGCCGCACGGCCGCCCAGGCGACCGCCACCCCACCGGCCCCAGCCGGCCTCCCCGCCGTCGGCGCCTACGCAGCCTGGGCCGCCCTGGCCGAACACACTCCGCCCCTGCCCGAACTCCCCGAACCGGCCCCCCACACCGCCGCACTGCCCGCCGCCCCGCCACCCGGCACCGGTCTGTCCACCGCGGACCTCGAACGCCTCATGGCGGACACCGCCGCACGCGCCGCCCGGCTGCTCACGGGCGACACCACCAGCCTGCACCTGTCCCAACACGAGGACGCGGCGCGGATCGCCGCGAGCGACTGCGGACCCGAGTGGTTCCACCACCTCATCCAGAACACCGGTGCCAAACCGACCGCGTTCGCCCGCCTCACCCGCGCCTGGCGGTATGGCGGCCCGACCGGCATCACCGTCGCCGAACAGCCCCGCACCCCCGACCCGACGGCGATGACAGCCGCCCGCACCGCCCTGACCGAGGCCCTCACCGACATGACCACCACCCCGGGCGCCCTCAAGGCCTGGCGCAACCGCCTCACCCTCACCGACCACGGCATCCAGCTGCGCCTGGGCCCCGACACCCGCTGGTACCCCTACCTCCAGGATGAAGACGGCGACTGGTGGCCGGCAGCCCCGGCCGCCCCCGACCCGGTCACGGCGCTCACCTCCGTCTGGCAGCAGACCGAGCGGTGACACGTACGGCAGAGCCGTGAACCCGCCGGCTCAGACGACGTCCGCGCGGCGTGCACCAGGCTCGCCGAGCGGCACACCCACCCACGACGATGCGGTGATCGTGGACGGCGACTTGGCGTCCCGTCGCTTCATCGCCGCCTACCGCAAGGGCGACCGCCTGACAGGCGCCCTGTCGGTCGGCATGCCACCGAAGGCGATCCCGTGCCTGGCGCTCCGCCATCGCCACCCGACAGGAACGGTCGTCAGCGTCGGGATATCGCCCGCAACGCCCACACCGCACATCATGTGCACGGGCGAAGCCGCAGGTCAGGCGGCCTTCGCGGTCGGCTCCAGAATCGCCACGCACTCCACATGATGCGTCATCGGAAACAGATCGAACGCCCGCAGCATCCGCACCCGGTACCCGCCCTCCCGGAAGTACCCCAGATCCCGGGCCAGCGCGGCCGGGTCGCAGGCCACGTACGCGATGCGACGTGCTCCCAAAGACGACAGGTGCTGGACGGTCTTCCGGCCCGCGCCGGCGCGCGGCGGGTCGAGGACGATCAGGTCGACCTCGGTGATGCCGGTGCGCGGAAGCACCGCGTCGACCTTGCCCTGTTCGATGCGGACGCGCTCGAAGTCGGCGAGGTTGTGCCGGGCGTCCTCGACCGCACGCTTGCCGGACTCGATGCCGAGGACGGCACCCTTGTCGCCGACGCGGTCGGCCAGAGCGCCCGCGAACAGTCCCACCCCGCAGTACAGGTCCAGCGCCATGTCGCCCTTGCGCGGGAGCAGGCCCTGCATGACCGCCTTGACGAGGGTGTCCGCGGCCTTCGGGTGGACCTGCCAGAAACCGCCGCTGCCCACGCGGTACGTGCGGTCGTCCGCGCGCTCACGGACGAAGGGGCGCCCGTGGACGCGGTGCACGCCCCCGTCCTTCTCCTCGACCCGCATCACCGACACCGGCTTGTCCAGCTCCACGATCGGCAGGCGCGCACCCGGCCGAGGCTCGAGGATCACCTGACGGTCCTGCGACCCTGTCGCCGCGATCGCGTCGATCGACGCCATGCCGGTCCAGTCGCGCTTCTCGATGCCCAGCTCGCTCACCCCGGGCGCCGCGATCAT
Organism: Streptomyces sp. DSM 40750; assembly: GCF_024612035.1. Classification (GTDB taxonomy): domain Bacteria; phylum Actinomycetota; class Actinomycetes; order Streptomycetales; family Streptomycetaceae; genus Streptomyces. The sequence goes on along the minus strand of NZ_CP102513.1, from coordinate 8,392,881 downwards.
GCAGTGGTCGATCGGCTCCACCTCGTGCGAGCGGTGCTTGCGCAGCCCGGCCCGGCCCGAGTCGTCCACCGCGTACTGCACCCGCGTACGCCACGCCGGTACCTCGCCCGGCGGCACCTTGTCGCCCTCGGCCGGCATCACCGTGCCGTCCCAGCCCGCCTCCTCGGGCGTGAGGCCCGCGAGACGCTGCAGTTGCTCGGCGATGACCTCGCCCTTGAAACGGCGCTGCGCGCCCGGCTTGGCGTGCTGCCAGTCGCAGCCGCCGCAGCGGCCGGGCCCGGCGTAGGGGCAAGGGGCCTCGACGCGGTCCTTGGAGGCCGACAGGACCGAGACCGCGTCCGCCCGCAGGAAGCGCGCCCCCTCCTCGCCGTCCGTCACCCGCGCCACGACGCGCTCGCCGGGCAGCGCGTGCCGTACGAAGAGGACCTGGCCCTCGGACGTACGCGCGATGCAGTGGCCGCCGTGGGCGACGGGGCCGACCTCGACCTCGTACTCCTCTCCCACCAGCGATTTCTTCGGTTCTGCCTGCATGGTGGGGTGACTCCAGAAGAGAGGAAAGCGAAACGGCCGGACAACAGCCCACCAGTCTACGTGGGTGCCGTCCGGCCGTTTACCACGAGCGGCGACATGCGCCTCCCGCGCTCAGCCCTTGCTGTTCGAGGACTCCTTCGAGGATTCCTTCGACCGCTCGTTCGCCGGACCACGCCGTACCGAACCCGGTGCGTTCCACTCCTGGCGCTTGCGCTCCCGTCGCTTGGCGACCTCGGAGGACTCCAGCTGGTAGGGCACGGAGGTCACCATGACGCCCGGTGTGAAGAGCAGCCGGCCCTTGAGCCGGAGTGCGCTCTGGTTGTGCAGCAGTTGCTCGTACCAGTGGCCGACCACGTACTCGGGGATGATGACCGACACCGCGTCGCGCGGGGACTCCTTGCGCAGGCTCTTGACGTACTCGATGACCGGCCGGGTGACCTCGCGGTACGGCGAGTCGAGGACCTTCAGCGGTACGTCGATGCCGCGCCGGGTCCACTCCTCCTGGAGGGCCTTGGTCTCGGCCGCGTCGACGTTGACACTGAGCGCCTCCAGGGTGTGGGAGCGCATCAGCTTGGCGTAGGCGAGGGCACGCAGGGTGGGGCGGTGGATCTTGGAGATCAGCACCACGGAGTGGACCCTGGACGGCCGTACGACGTCGTCGCTCGGGCCGTCCGGCGCGGCGATCTCCGCGGCGACCCGGTCGTAGTGCCTGCGGATGGCCGTCATCGTCGCGTAGAAGATCACCATGCCGAGCAGGGCGACCCAGGCGCCGTGCGTGAACTTGGTGACGAGGACGACGATCAGCACCAGCCCGGTGAAGAAGGCGCCAAAGGTGTTGATCGCGCGGGAGCGGATCATGTGGCGCCGCTTGGCCGGGTCCTTCTCGGTGCGCAGATGGCGGTTCCAGTGCCGGACCATGCCCGTCTGGCTGAGCGTGAAGGAGACGAACACACCGACGATGTACAGCTGGATCAGGCGCGTGGAGTCGGCGCCGTAGATCCACACCAGGAGTCCGGCGGCGCCCGCGAGGAGCACGATGCCGTTGGAGAAGGCGAGGCGGTCGCCGCGGGTGTGCAGCTGGCGCGGGAGGTAGCGGTCCTGGGCGAGGATCGAGCCGAGCAGCGGGAAGCCGTTGTACGCGGTGTTGGCGGCGAGGAACAGCACGAGTGCGGTGGCGGCGGCCAGCAGGATGAAGAAGAACGTGCCGTCGCCGAAGACGGCGGCCGCGACCTGCGAGATCACCGGGTTCTGGATGTAGGAGTCGCCGACCGGGGAGCCGTCGCGCAGCAGGTCGACCGCCGGGTTCTCGGCCATTCGTACGTCGGTGGCCATGGCGAGGCCGATGATGCCGCAGAACATGGTGACGGCGAGCAGGCCCATCGCGGTGAGCGTGGAGGCCGCGTTCTTCGACTTGGGCTTGCGGAAGGCGGGCACGCCGTTGGAGATGGCCTCGACTCCGGTGAGCGCGGCACAACCGGAGGAGAAGGCGCGCAGCATCAGGAAGACCAGCGCGAAGCCGGCGAGGCCCTGGTGCTCGGCCTTGATCTCCAGTCCGGCGGTGGGCGCCCGCATCGTCTCGTCGAGGACCAGGCTGCGGAACGCGCCCCAGGCGATCATCGCGAAGACGCCGACGACGAAGACGTACGTCGGGATCGCGAAGAGCTTCCCGGACTCCTTCACCCCGCGCAGGTTCATCAGCGTCAGCAGCACGATGATGCCGACCGCGCACAGCACCTTGTTCTCGACGAAGAAGGGGATGGCCGAGCCGAGGTTCTCCACACCGGAGGAGATGGACACGGCGACGGTGAGGACGTAGTCGACGAGGAGCGCGCTGGCGACGGTGAGACCTGCTCTGGGGCCGAGGTTGGTGTTCGCCACCTCGTAGTCGCCGCCGCCGCTCGGGTACGCGTGCACGTTCTGCCGGTACGACGCCACCACGGTGAACATCAGCACGACGACCGCGACAGCGATCCAGGGGCTGAAGTGGTAGGCCGACACGCCCGCGATGGAGAGGACGAGCAGCACCTCGCCGGGTGCGTACGCCACGGACGAGAGCGGGTCGGAGGCGAAGACGGGGAGGGCGATGCGCTTCGGCAGGAGCGTCTCGCCCAGCCGGTCGCTGCGCAGAGCGCGCCCGATCAGGATCCGTTTGGGCACGTCGGTCAGTTTGGACACGGAGAGGATCGTAAGCGCCCCGACTGGTTCTGGGCACATCCGGGTGAAATCCCGGCGGGCCCCGGGGTGAAATCCTTCCGCCCGTGACTGCGAAGTGCGTCACGTCACGCATCCTCGGCTCTCATGGACAGCGTCCTCACGTCTATATGACGAATCCCGAACACCCCACCCTCTCTGGAGGCCACATGCAGGCCGCGACCGCGGAACTGATCGGCGCGCTCGCCTCCCTCGTCGGACTCGGCGTCCTGACGATGATCAGCGTCCGCCGGATCAGCCGACGACGTCCCACGATGTGACCGGAGACTGCACGGGGGTGCCCCCGGTGGACCGCGCGTGTGTAGCTTGGGCGACGGTCTGAGACCCTGTTTTTGACGTTTCGGCTGAACAGTAGCTATTGACACCGGAAGGACGGTCGTGCACATCGTCATCATGGGCTGCGGGCGAGTGGGTTCCACCCTCGCCCAGACCCTGGAGCAACAGGGGCACACGGTCGCCGTGATCGATCAGGACCCCACGGCCTTCCGTCGTCTGGGCTCGGGATTCGGCGGCCGTCGCGTCACCGGCATCGGCTTCGACCGCGACACGCTGCGCGAGGCGGGCATCGAGGAGGCGGGCGCGTTCGCGGCGGTCTCCAGCGGCGACAACTCGAACATCATCGCCGCCCGCGTCGCCCGCGAGATGTTCGGCATCGAGAACGTGGCGGCACGGATCTACGATCCCCGCCGCGCCGAGGTCTACCAGCGTCTGGGCATTCCGACGGTCGCCACGGTCCGCTGGACCGCCGACCAGATGCTCCGCCGGCTGCTGCCCGCCGGGTCGGAGCCCCTGTGGCGCGATCCCACCGGCGGCGTCCAGCTCGCCGAGGTGCACGCCTCGCCGGCCTGGGTGGGCCACAAGATCAGCAAGATGCAGGAGGAGACCGGCGTCCGCGTCGCCTTCCTCACGCGCCTGGGCGAGGCGATGCTGCCCTCCTCGCAGACGGTGCTGCAGGAGGGCGACCTCGTGCACGTGATGATGCGTACCGACGACGTCGAGAAGGTCGAGGCGTTCTTCGCCGAGGGCCCCGACGAGGAGGGCGGTCACTGATGAGGGTCGCCATTGCCGGAGCCGGCGCGGTCGGCCGCTCGATCGCGGGCGAACTGCTGGAGAACGGCCACGAGGTCCTTCTCGTCGACAAGGCGCCGACCGCCATCTCGGTCGAGCGCGTCCCCCAGGCGGAGTGGCTGCTGGCCGACGCCTGCGAGATCACGTCCCTGGACGAGGCGGCGCTCCAGCGCTGCAACGTCGTCATCGCCGCGACCGGCGACGACAAGGTCAACCTGGTCGTCTCCCTGCTGGCGAAGACGGAGTACGGCGTCCCGCGCGTCGTCGCCCGCGTCAACAACCCCAAGAACGAGTGGCTGTTCAACGAGTCCTGGGGCGTGGACGTGGCCGTGTCGACCCCCCGGCTGATGTCGGCCCTGGTCGAGGAGGCCGTCAGCGTCGGCGACCTGGTCCGGCTCCTCCGGTTCAGCCACGGCGACGCGAACCTGGTCGAGCTGACCCTGCCGCCCGAGTCGGCCCTGGCCGGCACCCAGGTGGGCGAGGTCGAGTGGCCGGAGGACACCTCCCTGGTGACGATCATCCGCGGCACCCGGGTCCTCACCCCGACCCCGGACGACTCCCTGGAGGCGGGCGACGAGCTCCTCTTCGTGGCCGCCCAGGCCCGCGAGGAACAGTTGGAGGACCTGCTGTCGGTCCGCCGCGAGGACGCGACGAGCTAGAGCGCTCCGATACGAGTAGGGGCGCCCGGTAATCTCCGGGCGCCCCAAGTCTTCGTCACCTTTCAGCCCGGTCCAGGCACCACCGGCGGCGTTTGAGGACGAGGCCGCTCAGGCCGAAAGCGGGGGTCTGGGTGCGCGGCCCCCAGCGAGGCCCGCACCAACGCCGGGTGCCTAGTCGGCCGACCGCGCCGCGGCCTTCCGCTCCTCCGCCGCGCGCTCCTCCGCCTCCATCTCCGCGAACACGTCGATCGGAGCCGGCGCCTTCGCGAGGAAGACCCAGGTCAGCCACACCGCGAGCAGGAACGGCGGGATCTTCAGGGCGATGAGCACCCAGCCCAGCTGTGTGGTGTCGGCCCACCAGTACAGCGGGAAGAGGATCGCGCACTTGCCGAGCAGAATCGCGCCCCAGGCGTAACTCGCCTTCGCGTACGCCTTCTTGCGGCCCGGGTTCCGGGTCCGCCAGGACAGGTTCTCCTTGAAGACCGGGCCGAGCATCAGGCCGATCAGCGGCACGCCGGCCAGCGTCGTGACGATGTACGCGAGTCCGAGGCCCAGCGTGTAGAGCATGCCCGGCAGATAGAAGTCCTTGGCGTTGCCGGTCATCATCGCGAAGACCACACCGAAGGCGACCCCGAAGACACCGCTGAAGGCGTGCTTGACGGTGTCCTTCATGACGAGGCGCACCACGACCAGCAGGACCGACACACCGAGGGCCGCGAGGGCCGAGGTGTGCAGATCCTTGTTGATCGTGAAGATGGAGACGAAGAGAAGGCCCGGGAGCACGGTCTCGACCATGCCGCGCACGCCGCCGAACGCCTCGAACAACGCGGCCTCGGTCACCGCCCTGGAGTCGTGCGAGCCGTCCTGTCCGCCCTGGGCGTCCTGGACGCCGCGCTGGGCGTCTTCCGTCGGCTTGTCGAGCGACGTCACCGGCTACTCCCGTCCGAGCGGTCTGAGTTCGTATTTCGGATTGAACAGCACTCTACGGCCCCGGCTCATCGAGACCCGGCCGGAGGCGATCAGCTTGCGCCCCGGCTCTATCCCGACGATGGAGCGCCTGCCGAGCCACACGACGTCCAGGGCGGCCGAGCCGTCGAACAGCTCGGCCTCCAAGGCCGGGACACCGGCCCTGGGGCGCAGCGTGACCGTGCGCAAGGTACCAGTAACCGTCACTATCTGTCGGTCGTGGCAGTCACAGATGCGCGTACAGCCCGCGGTGTCCGCGTCCTCGCGCAGCTCCTCCGACTCCAGGTCCTCCTGTGACGAGGAGAGCCGGTCGAGCATGCGCCTGAACCGGCCCGCCGGCTTCTCGGAACGAGGAACAGCACTCATGACAAAAAGCGTACCGGGGCCCGCCGACAGTCCCGCACCCCCCGTACGTCGGCCCGCGCTCACTTCTCGAAGCGGTACCCCATCCCCGCCTCGGTGATGAAGTGCCTCGGCCGCGACGGGTCGCCCTCCAGCTTGCGCCGCAGCTGCGCCATGTAGACCCGGAGGTAGTTGGTCTCCGTCCCGTACGACGGCCCCCAGACCTCCTGGAGCAGCTGCTTCTGGCTGACCAGGCGCCCGGTGTTGCGCACGAGGACCTCCAGGAGGTGCCACTCGGTGGGGGTCAGCCGGACGTCCCTGCCGTCCCGGTTCACCTTCTTCGCGGCCAGGTCCACGGTGAAGTCGTCGGTCTCCACGATCACGTCGCCCTCCTCGCCCCCGACGGGTTCGGCGCGGCGGACGGCGGCGCGCAGCCGGGCGAGCAGCTCGTCCATGCCGAAGGGCTTGGTGACGTAGTCGTCGGCGCCCGCGTCGAGGGCCTCGACCTTCTCGTCGGAGGAGTGCCGGGCCGACAGGACGAGGATCGGGACCCGGGTCCAGCCGCGCAGTCCCCTGATCACCTCGACGCCGTCCATGTCGGGCAGCCCCAGGTCGAGGACGACGACGTCGGGGTGGCGGGCGGCGGCGAGTTCGAGGGCGGTCGCGCCGTCGTGGGCCGCGTCGACCTCGTATGTGCGGGCCTTCAGGTTGATGACGAGCGCGCGGACGATCTGCGGCTCGTCGTCGACCACGAGCACCCGGGTCATGTGGTTCGCCTTTCTGCCGATGTGGCCGTGCCCACCGGTGTGGCCGTGCCGACCGGTGTGGCTGTGCCTGTTGACGTGGCCGTGGCGGGCCCTGAGCAGGTCGGTCCGTCGCTGCGGGCGATGCACACGGCCACGACCTCGCCGCCCGCGCCCTTCTCCGCGAGCCGCGCGGCCCGGCGGATCAGGGTCCGCCCCTCGGGGCCACCGGTCAGGCCGACGACGCTCCGCTCCCGCGAGCCCCAGATCCGCGACACCTGGTGCTCCCTGCGGTACGCGTTGAGGTACTCGTCGACCCGGTCGGCCACGCACAGCAGCGCCGGCTCGCGCTGCGCGGTCAGGTTCTCGTACGTCTTGCCGACGCCCGGTGCCGCACCGAGGTAGATCCGAAGCTTCCCGCGTCCCATGGCCCCATTGTCTTCCCGTGACCGCGCCGCCCACCCAGCGTCGACCTTACGGCCGACAATCACGGCAACGGGGGCGTGAGCCGGGCCGGAGGCGCTCTTTGACGCAACCCTGACGCGGCCCTTGGCACACCGCTGACAAGCCGCTGACACCGCGAACACGACAATGGGCCGCACCCCGCCAGGGGTGCGGCCCATGCACGCGTACGGGAGGTACGCGGGCGAAGACTACTAACGGACCTCGGTGATCTCCGGTCCGCGCTGCAGCTGTCCCATGCCGCCGGAGAAGCGGGAACCGGCCTGCTCCTCCTGCTGGACGCCCTCGGGGACCATCTGGGCGTCGTTCGGCAGCTTCAGGACGATCGGGTCGCGCGGAGCCATGGGGCCCTCGCCGCGGACGACGACCGTGTCCCGGAAGATCTGCTCCAGCAGCCCGGCGGTCTGCGGCTCCACCGCGCCCCGGCCGGAGATCACACCGCGCAGGAACCAGCGCGGCCCGTCCACACCGACGAACCGGACGACCTGGAAGCCGCCCGTGCCGTCCGGCAGCTGCACCGGCACCTGGGCGCGGAGCTCCCAGCCCAGCGGACCCTGGACCTCGTCGATGACACCGCCCTGCTGGGTGATGCCACTGGCGATCTCCTCGCGGACCTCGCCCCAGATGCCCTCGCGCTTGGGGGCGGCGAAGGCCTGCAGCTGGACCGCGCTGTCGCGCAGCACGACGGTCGCCGCGACGATCGCGTCGCCCGCGACCTCGACCCGAAGCTCCATGCCGTCGACTCCGGGCACGAAGATGCCGCCGAGGTCCACCCGGCCCTCGCCGGGCTCACGCACCTCGGTGCTGTCCCACGGCCCGTCGGGCCGAGGCTCGGGTTCGAGCCGTACACGCTCCCGCTCGCCCTCGTCCGCCTCGGTGTCGACGTCCCCAGCGACGCCGTCGACCTGCTCGGCCTCGCTCGCCGCGTCCGCCGCGTCCTCAGCGGAACCCTTCTTCTTGCGACGTCCGAACACGTCACTGTCCTTCCCGGTCGGATACGACCGAAGCGTATCGATTCCCACCCGTTGCCACCCATGGTCCGCCCACGGCGGCATGACCGCCGGTGGACCCGAAGCCCCCCTCGGCCCGCGCCGAGTCGGGAAGCTCCGCCACCTCCTGGAAGCGCACCTTCTCGACCTGCTGGACGACCAGTTGGGCAATCCGGTCGAAGCGCTCGAACCGCACGGCTTGATGCGGGTCGAGATTCACCACGATCACCTTGATCTCCCCACGGTACCCGGCATCAACCGTCCCCGGGGCATTCACCAGGGCGACGCCGCAGCGGGCGGCGAGCCCGGATCGCGGGTGCACGAAGGCCGCGTACCCCTCCGGGAGCGCGATGGACACTCCCGTGGGCAGTACGGCCCGTTCGCCCGGCCTCAGCTCCCGGCTCTCCGTGGTGCGCAGATCGGCGCCCGCGTCACCGGGCTGCGCGTAGTCCGGCAGCGGAACATCGGGGTCTACGCGCCGGATCAGCACGTCGAGAGGGGTACGGCCGCCGCTCACGGGTTCACCTCGAAGGCCCGCGCCCGCCGGACCTGGTCCGGGTCGTTCATGGCTGCCTGGATCTCCGCCTCGCGGCCGTGGTCGACGAAGTGGTCGACCTTGACCTCGACGAAGAGCGCATCGGCTCGGACGGCCAGCGGGCCGTCGGGGCCGCCGATGCGTCCCTGGGCGGTCGCGTAGATCTTCCGCCCGGCCACCGCCGTCACCTCGGCCCTCAGATGCAGCACGGTCCCGACGGGCACGGGCAGCACGAAGTCGGTCTCCAGCCGTCCGGTCACCGCGATGGTCCGCAGCAGCCAGTTGAGGGAGCCGAGGGTCTCGTCGAGGGCACTGGCCAGGATCCCGCCGTGCGCCAGCCCGGGCGCCCCCTGGTGCGCGGGTTTCACCGTGAACTCGGCGGTGAGGGACACCCCCTCGCCGGCCCGGGCCTCGAGGTGCAGCCCGTGGGGCTGTTCCCCGCCGCAGCCGAAACACCGCCCGTAGTGCGCGCCGAGCAACTCACCCGGGGCGGGTGCCTCGGGATGCCGTACGGGCGCCGTGGCGTCCGCCGGGGGCTGCAGGGCCGCGGAAGTACCTCTCACAGCCGCAGACCTTACCCGTCCGTCAGCGTCCGGCCATCGTCCCTATGGGCAGGGTTTCCCCTCGGGCGCCCCTACGTCCGGGGGCGGACGGGCAGCGTGCCAAGCTTGACGCCATGCAGCTCTCCGCCTCGCCGTACGAAGAACGCCTCACCGCTCCCCGCTCCTGGTGGCTCGTCTGCTTCCTGGCCGGCGTCTCGATGGCCCTCATCCTGCTTCCGTTCGGCACGCTCCCCCTGCTGGGCGGGCTCGCCGGCGGCACCGCGGCCGCGGCGGTCGTCACCAGTTCCTACGGCTCGGTCCGCATCCGCGTCGTCGGCGGCTCCCTGATCGCGGGCGAGGCGAAGATCCCGGTGACCGCCCTCGGCGAGCCCGAGATCCTGGACCCGGAGGAAGCCCGCGCCTGGCGCACGTACAAGGCCAACCCCCACGCCTTCATGCTCCTGCGCGCCTACGTCCCCACCGCCCTCCGCGTCCCGATCACCGACCCGGCCGACCCGACACCGTACGTGTATGTGTCGACGAGGGAGCCGGAGCGTCTGGTGGCGGCGCTGGAAGCGGCGAAGACGGCGGCGTAACGCGGCTCGTCAGTCGGCGACGGAACTGCTCGCCGCTCGACGACGGCGTGGTTTTCCCGCCCGGTTCTTACCGTCGACGGCCGTCAATATCCCTTCCCCCCAACGGCGATCATCCACGACGGCGCATTTCCGGCGGTGCCGAACTCGGGCGCGCCTGATCGACGAACCAGGAGCGCCCGGCAACCTCCGGTCAGCCTCCGCCGAGTTCCTTCGGCAGGTCCCCCACCCGCAGTGGGTCGACCGGTTTCTCCAGCGGCGGCAGTTCCGGCAACGCCTCCCACGGCACCTGAATCCGCCGTAGATCCTTACGGATCCGCTCCGCGAGGTGCTTGGTGTCCCGGCGGTTCATCACCGCCCCGACCGCGGCCCCGACCAGGAACGGCATCAGGTTCGGCAGATTCCGCACCATGCGCTTCATGATCTGCTGCCGCAGCTGCCGTTTCATCTGTCCGCCGAGCGCCGAGTTGATCGTCGACGGCTTGGTCACGTCGATGCCGCGCTCACCGGACCAGGAGTCCAGATAGGCGGTGCTGCGCTGCCGCAGATTCCCGGGCGGCCGCACTCCGTACACCTCGTGCAGCTCGGCGATGAGCTTCAGCTCGACCGCGGCGACCCCGGTGATCTCGGCGGCCAGCTCCGCGGGCATGGCCGGCGGCGCCGGCAGCATCGCGGCGGCCCCGACGCCCGCGCCCACCGTGGAGGTCGCGTTCGCGGCCCCCGCGACGAGCTTGTCGGCGAGCTGCTCGGGTCCCAGGCCCGGGAACTGGGCGCGCAGGGTGGTGAGGTCGCGTACGGGGATCCGTGGCGCGATCTCGATGACGCGGTCGGTGATGTACGCGAGGCCCGCTCTGGCGCCCTCACCGCTTTTGCGGGCCCCGACCTTGAGGCCCTGTTTGATTCCGTCCCGGACGACGGCCGTGCGTCGTCTGGCGACCGGCGCCGGAGTGTCCACCGGTACGGGCAGGCGTCCCTGCTCATCCGTGGCGCCCCCCGACGCCGTGCCGGACGCACGCTCGAGCGAGGCCGCTCCCTGATCGGAGGAGCCCCGCTCGTCGTCACGCACGCCGTCGACGTCAGGACCGAGGTACGGCCCTTGGTCCGCCCCCTTGCGGGAGCGGCGCTTCCAAGGTGGGGTCGAGCCAGTCACGGCCGACCCTGCCTCAGTCGCAGTCGCGGCAGATCGGCTGACCGTTCTTCTCGCGGGCCAGCTGGCTGCGGTGGTGCACCAGGAAGCAGCTCATGCAGGTGAACTCGTCCTGCTGCTTGGGCAGCACCCGGACGGCCAGCTCCTCGTTCGAGAGGTCGGCCCCGGGCAGTTCCAGGCCTTCGGCGGCCTCGAACTCGTCGACGTCCACGGCGGAGGTCGACTTGTCGTTCCGGCGAGCCTTGAGTTCTTCCAAGCTGTCCGAGTCGACGTCGTCGTCGGTCTTGCGTGGGGTGTCGTAATCCGTTGCCATGTCGCTCTCCCCCTCTGGGTGTCTGCGGTGTCTCCAGCGCACGTAACGCGTGAGAGGCCGGACTTGTGCCCGACCTGAGGCGGAGATTTTGCCTCACATCAAGGTCTGTTACTCAATCGACACCCAACCGAACTCCTCAAGAGTGATCGGCTTGGATGGCGAACGGGACCGTACACGGTCCTAAGGCGGTATTCAAAGGCGCTTCAGCATGTACTTCCCGTGATCTCAACCCCCGAAAACCCGGATTTTCCCGGCTTTCCGACAGCCACATGATCACGCACAGTAGATGGCTGGAAATTCGCCCATGTGATCGATCACACATTGGTCGCGCGCGACCGTTTCGATCAGGCGTCCGGAAAATTCCGCGCAAAGCGAACACGTCCCGGAACCGGAGGTCATTTTCTCAGATGGGAAGGGTCACCCGCATCACGAGCCCGCCTCCCTCACGTGGCTGGGCGGCGATATGGCCGCCGTGCGCGCGGGCCACGGACCGGACGATCGACAGGCCGAGGCCCACGCCCTTGTCGCTGCCCGTGCGCTCCGTACGCAGCCGCCGGAACGGCTCGAAAAGGTTGTCGATCTCGTACGCCGGGACCACGGGACCGGTGTTCGTGACCACGAGAACCGCCTGTCCGTGCTGCAGCTCCGTCGTGACTTCTACCCAGCCTCCCACGCCCTGCACGTTGTACCGGACGGCGTTCTGGACGAGGTTCAGTGCGATCCGCTCCAGCAGCACGCCGTTGCCCTGGACGACCGCGGGGGCCCGCTCGCCGCGGATCTCCACCTTCTTGGCGTCCGCCTCGGAGCGCACCTGGTCGATGGCCTGGGAGGCGACCTCGGCGAGATCCACGGGCTTGCGCTCGACGATCTGGTTGTCGCTGCGGGCGAGCAGCAGCAGACCCTCGACAAGCTGCTCGCTGCGCTCGTTGGTGGCCAGCAGCGTCTTGCCGAGCTGCTGCAGTTCGGCCGGCGCGTTCGGATCGGAAAGATGCACCTCCAGGAGTGTGCGGTTGATCGCGAGCGGAGTTCTCAGCTCGTGCGAGGCGTTGCCGACGAACCGCTGCTGGGCCGTGAAGGCCCGCTGCAGCCGCTCCAGCATGTCGTCGAAGGTGTCCGCCAGCTCCTTCAGCTCGTCGTCCGGGCCGTCCAGCTCGATACGGCGGGAGAGGTCCGAGCCGGCCACCGCGCGCGCGGTGCGGGTGATCCGGCCGAGCGGCGCGAGCACGCGGCCCGCCATCGCGTAGCCGAAGGCGAACGCGATCACGGCGAGCCCGAGCAGCGCCAGCAGGGAGCGGCTGAGCAGGGTGTCCAGGGCGGCCTGGCGCTGCTGGTCGATACAGGCCGCGATCGCCGCGTTGAAGTCGGTGAGCGGGATGTTGAGGGCCGAGTCGGCGTCGACAGCGGGGCACTTCTCGCTGGAGACACTGATGTTGTCGCCACCGACGATCTTGAACAGTGGCTGGTTGCCCGTGGTGATCGCCTGGGCGGCCAGCAGATAGATGATCGACAGCAGCAGGATCCCGGCGATCAGGAACATGCCGCCGTACAGCAGCGTGAGCCGTATCCGGATGGTCGGGCGCAGCCACGGGAGCGGATTCTGCGGCCTCCTGGGGTCCCAGGTGGGCTTCGGGGGCGCCAGCGGCGGCGCGGGGGTCGTCGCCACGGCCGATCAGATCCGGTAGCCGGAGCCGGGCACGGTGACGATGACCGGTGGTTCGCCGAGCTTGCGGCGCAGCGTCATGACCGTCACGCGCACCACGTTGGTGAACGGGTCGGTGTTCTCGTCCCAGGCCTTCTCCAGAAGCTGCTCCGCCGAGACGACGGCGCCCTCGCTGCGCATCAGCACCTCCAGGACCGCGAACTCCTTGGGCGCGAGCTGGACCTCCTTGCCGTCGCGGAAGACCTCGCGGCGGTTGGGGTCGAGCTTGATGCCGGCGCGCTCCAGGACGGGCGGCAGGGGCATGCTCGTACGCCGGCCGAGGGCCCGTACGCGCGCGATGAGCTCGCTGAACGCGAACGGCTTGGGCAGATAGTCGTCGGCGCCGATCTCCAGGCCCTCGACGCGGTCGCTGACGTCGCCGGACGCGGTGAGCATCAGCACGCGCGTGGGCAGGCCGAGCTCGACGAGCTTGCGGCAGACGTCGTCGCCGTGGACGAGGGGGAGGTCCCGGTCGAGGACGACCACGTCGTAGTCGTTGACGCCGATGCGTTCCAGGGCGGCCGCACCGTCGTACACGACGTCGACGGCCATGGCCTCCCGGCGCAGTCCGGTGGCCACCGCATCGGCGAGCAGTTGCTCGTCCTCGACGACGAGTACGCGCACGTCGCTTGTCCTTCCTGTGTCCACCCGCGTAGCGCGTCGGAAGCGCACACGGGCAGGGTGTTCGTGGGTGTGTGACCTCCATCCTGCCTTTTTCGGCCGTAAGTCGGCTGTAAGGCGACCCGGGGCCCGGCCGAGTGCGGGACCTCGGCCGGGAATACGGGATTTTTTCCTCCGGTTGAGGTTTCCGTCAGAGAGACCGGGGGGAGGACGGCTTTACACCCCGCGATCACGCTCTGCTTGTGCCGCACCACCATGCGGTACGCGGCGATCCGCTTCTCCGCAGAGCGGGCGTGGGTGTCCGGCACCGTCGCCGCCCGGCCAGGGCAGCGCTGGGCATCCACAAGAGACGTGATCGCCCCTTCCGAACGGCACACCCCCGTGCCAACGACCCACGACCCAGGACGAGGGGGCGCAGCATGGACGCATTCACCGCAGGACTTCTGCAGCGCATAAGGGCGACCGAGTCCGACCTGACCAGGGCTCGCGACGAGGGCGACGACTTCCTCGTCGAGGTGGAACAGGGCGAACTCGACGACCTGCGCCGCCTCGCCGCCGATCACGGTGTGGAGGTCGGCGCGTACAGCGTCTGATCGACAGCTCGACGCACGACAGCGGGACCCCCGGCGGATCCAGGCCGGGGGTCCCGCTTCGTTTTCGGCCGCCTTCGGCGGGCCCGTCAGTCGTGCCAGGCGCCCAGGTCCTCCAGGCGGGCCTGGAGGACCTCGAAGAGGCCGGGTGGGGCCGCGATGGTCAGGTCGGGTGAGAGGGGCTCTGAGGGGCGGCCACCGGTCAGGGCGCCCGCTTCCCGGGCGATGAGGTCGCCCGCCGCGTAGTCCCACGCGTTCAGACCGCGCTCGTAGTACGCGTCCAGGCGGCCCACGGCCACGTCGCACAGGTCGATCGCGGCCGAGCCGCCGCGCCGGATGTCCCGGACGTGGGGGATCAGCTGGCGCAGCACATCGGCCTGCCTGGCCCGGCGCTCGGCGAGGTAGCCGAAGCCGGTGCCGACGAGGGCCAGCTCCGGGGCGGGCGCGGGCCGCACGCGCGCGGAGCGGTCGTTCAGGTACGCGCCCTCGCCGAGGACGGCCCGGAAGGTCTCGCCGCGCACCGGGGCGTGGACCACGCCGACGACGGTCTCGCCGTCCACCCGGACCGCGATGGAGACGGCCCAACTCGGCAGTCCGTACAGGTAGTTGACAGTGCCGTCGAGGGGGTCGATCACCCACTGGACGCCGCTGGTGCCGTCGACGCTGGCGCCCTCCTCACCGAGCACGCCGTCGTGCGGCCTGCGCTCGGCCAGCAGGCCGGTGATCAGCTTCTCGGAGGCGATGTCCATCTCGGTGACGACATCGACCGCGCTGGACTTGGTGGCGGCCACGCCGAGGTCGTCGGGCCGACCGTCGCGCAGGAAGGCTCCCGCGCGCTGGGCGGCGTCCAGGGCGATCTCCAGCAGTTCGGCCTTCAGGCCGTCCGGACGTTCGGGCTGGTCGGTCACGGTGCTCCTCACACGTACGGGCTGTCGGCGCCGGCGGCGGCGGGCTGCGGGGCACGGGCCGGGCAGCAGCCGACCGGGCAAAGGTTGTGGCCGGCACCGAGCGCGCCGAGGGCGCAGGGGGTCGCGTCCTGACCCCGCTCGGTCGCGGCGCGCTCCAGGACCAGGTCGCGGATCGCGGCGGCGAACCGCGGGTCGGCGCCCACGGTGGCCGAGCGGCGGACCGGCAGGCCCAGCTCCTCGCCCTTGGCCATGGCCTCGGTGTCGAGGTCGTACAGGACCTCCATGTGGTCCGAGACGAACCCGATGGGCGCCATCACGACGGCCGGGACCCCGGAGCCGTGCAGCTCCTCCAGGTGGTCGCAGATGTCCGGCTCCAGCCACGGGATGTGCGGGGCGCCGGAGCGGGACTGGTAGACGAGCTGCCAGGGGTGCTCGACGCCGGTCCGCTCGCGCACGGCGTCGGCGATGAGCTTCGCGACGTCCAGGTGCTCCGCGACGTACGCGCCGCCGTCCCCGTGGCCCTCGACCGGGCCGGAGGTGTCCGCGGAGGCGGTCGGGACGGAGTGCGTGCAGAAGGCGATGTGCGCGCCGGCGCGGGCGTCCTCGGGGAGGTCGGCGAGGGATTCCACGACGCCGTCGATCATGGGCTCCAGGAAGCCCGGGTGGTTGAAGTAGTGCCGGATCTTGTCGATCCCCGGCAGCTCCAGGCCCTCGGCCTCCAGGACGGCGAGCGAGTCGGCGAGGTTCTCGCGGTACTGGCGGCAGCCCGAGTAGGAGGCGTACGCGCTGGTGGCGAGGACCAGGATGCGGCGGCGGCCGTCGGCGACCATCTCGCGCAGGGTGTCGGTCAGATAGGGCGCCCAGTTGCGGTTGCCCCAGTAGACCGGCAGGTCCAGGCCGTGCTCGGCGAAGTCCTTGCGGAGGGCGTCGAGCAGGGCGCGGTTCTGGTCGTTGATGGGGCTGACCCCGCCGAACAGGAAGTAGTGCCGGCCTACTTCCTTGAGGCGTTCCTTGGGGATGCCGCGCCCCCGCGTCACGTTCTCCAGGAACGGGACCACGTCGTCCGGGCCCTCCGGGCCGCCGAACGAGAGCAGGAGCAGGGCGTCGTAGGGGGTGGCGTCGTGCGCGTGTGGCATGTCTCCGATCCTGCCACCCGGCGCCGGCAGCCGGGGTCCCGGCCCATGCCCCAGGATGACTTAGGGTTACCTCACTCGTAAGCTGTATCGACGGAATTCACGCCTTACGAGGAACGCGTTCCTCCACTGACCGGACCGACCGGAGCCCCCGTGCCCAGCCCCTACACCGCCCTGTTCGCCGCACCTGGCACCAAGGGCTTCACCGCCGCGGGTCTCCTCGGCCGGATGCCGCTGTCCATGATGGGCATCGGCGTGGTCACGATGATCTCCCAGCTCACCGGCCGGTACGGCCTGGCCGGCGCGCTCTCGGCGACCATCGCGTTGTCCGCCGCCGTGCTCGGCCCGCAGATCTCCCGCCTGGTGGACCAGTACGGGCAGCGGCGGGTGCTGCGCCCGGCGACGCTCTTCGCGCTGGCCGCGTCCGCGGGGCTGCTGTTCGCCGCGCACTACGGGTGGCCGGACTGGGTCCTGTACGTCTGCTCGGCCGGCATCGGCAGCGTGCCGAGCCTCGGGGCGATGACCCGGGCACGCTGGGCGGCCCTGTACCGGGGCACCCCGCAACTGCACACCGCGTACTCCTTCGAGTCGGTCGTCGACGAGGTCTGCTTCATCTTCGGGCCGATCATCTCCATCGGGCTGTCCACGGCATGGTTCCCGGAGGCCGGGCCGCTGCTCGCCGCCTGCTTCCTCGCGGCCGGCGTCTTCTGGCTGACCGCCCAGCGCGCCACCGAACCGGCACCGCATCCGCGCGAGCACCAGGACAAGGCCCACTCGGCGCTGCGCTCACCCGGACTGCGGGTGCTGGTGGCCACCTTCGTGGCGACCGGGGCGATCTTCGGGGCCGTCGACGTGGTCACCGTGGCCTTCGCCGAGGAGCAGGGCCACAAGGCCGCAGCGAGCGTCGTCCTGGCCGTCTACGCGGCCGGTTCCTGTGCCGCGGGCATCGTCTTCGGGCTGCTGCGCTTCACCGGTGCCGCCGAGCTTCGCTGGCTGCTGGGCGTGTGCGCCATGGCCGTGAGTATGATCCCCCTCCTACTGGTCGGAAACTTGCCGTTTCTGGCCGTGGCGCTCTTCGTCGCCGGCCTGTCCATCGCACCGACGATGATCACGACGATGGCCTTGATCGAGGAGCACGTACCACGCGCGCAACTGACCGAGGGCATGACCTGGGTGGGCACCGGCCTCGCGGTCGGGGTCGCGCTCGGCTCCTCGGTGTCCGGCTGGGTGATCGACGCGGCCGGGGCGGAGGCGGGGTACGTGGTTCCGGCGGCGTCCGGGGCCGCCGCGGTCGCGGTCGGTTTCCTCGGGTATCGCCGGCTGCGCAGGCCGGCTCCAAGGCGGGGAGGGCCCCATGAGCACCACAGTGATCGGGAAGAGCGGCACGTGGCGTAACTGGGCGGGGAACGTCACCGCCCGGCCCGTACGGGAGGTCACCCCCGTCACCGTCGAGGAACTCGCCGCGGCCGTGCGGAAGGCCGCAGAGGACGACCTCAGGGTGAAGGCCGTCGGTACGGGCCACTCCTTCACGGCGGCCGCCGCGACCGACGGCGTGTTGATCCGCCCTCAACTGTTGACGGGCATACGCAAGATTGATCGTGAGGCCATGACCGTCACGGTGGCCGCCGGCACTCCGCTCAAGCGGCTCAACATGGCTCTCGCACGCGAGGGACTGTCGCTCACGAACATGGGCGACATCATGGAGCAGACGGTCTCCGGGGCGACCAGCACCGGTACCCACGGCACCGGCCGCGACTCGGCCTCGCTCGCCACCCAGATCCGGGGACTCGAACTGGTCACCGCCGACGGCTCGGTCCTCACCTGTTCAGCGACGGGGACCGATGAAGAACGCGCCGTCTTCGCGGCCGCCCGCGTCGGTATCGGTGCCCTCGGCATCGTCACCGCGATCACCTTCGCCGTGGAGCCGCTCTTCCTGCTGACGGCACGCGAGGAACCGATGCCGTTCGAGAGGGTGCTGGCCGAGTTCGACGAACTCCACGCGGAGAACGAGCACTTCGAGTTCTACTGGTTCCCGCACACGGGCAACACCAACACCAAGCGCAACAACCGCAGCGCGGGCCCCGAGAAGCCCGTGCCGCAGCTGAACAGCTGGTTCGAGGACGAGTTCCTCTCCAACGGCGTCTTCCAGGTGGCCAACTGGGTCGGCCAGGCGGTCCCCGCCACCATCCCGACGATCGCGCAGATCTCCAGCCGGGCCCTGTCCGCGCGGACGTACACCGACATCCCCTACAAGGTCTTCACGTCTCCGCGCCGAGTGCGCTTCGTGGAGATGGAGTTCGCCGTTCCGCGCGAGGCCGTGGTGGACACGCTGCGTGAACTCAAGGCGATGGTCGACCGTTCGAACCTGCGCGTCAGCTTCCCCGTCGAGGTCCGCACCGCCCCGGCCGACGACATCACTCTCTCCACCGCCTCCGGCCGTGAGAGCGCGTACGTCGCCGTGCACATGTTCAAGGGCACGCCCTATCAGGCGTACTTCACCGCCGCCGAGCGGATCTTCACCGCGCACGAGGGGCGGCCGCACTGGGGCAAGGTGCACACGCGGGACATGGACTACTTCTCCAAGGTCTATCCCCGCTTCAGCGAGTTCACCGCCCTGCGTGACCGGCTCGACCCCGAACGGCGGTTCCAGAACGACTACTTGCGCCGGGTGCTCGGGGCCTAGCCGGTCGGGTGGTTCTGGTGATCGCGTGAAGCAGGTCCCTCCGGAGGTCACGAAAAGGTCTGTTCCGGCGGCCGATTGGCGTCTCTCATGAGAAGTTGAGCGGCGTGCCGATCCACGCAAGTGGCCCGAATGGAGTACTGTTGCGAGCCCTGGGTCCGGACCCTCGCCAGGGTGTCCGGGGCCCTTGAGGACCGCAGGGAGGGGGATCGTTGCACAGGGTGATGAGGTTCGTCACTTAGCGTTGCGAATAGGTAACCGTGCCATAACGGCGGCCTCGGGCTCACGCCCGACACGCCGGGCAACTCGGCAAGGTTGTGGCAGGCTGCACCCGGGCAGGCCACACTCGACTAGCGGAAGCAGCGACGCACGTGACGTCGGCAGGCACCACCCGGGAGGTCCCCATGCCCGAACTGCGTGTCGTGGCCGTCTCCAATGACGGCACACGGCTGGTGCTGAAGGCTGCCGATTCCACGGAGTACACGCTGCCGATCGACGAACGGCTGCGTGCCGCCGTGCGCGGCGACCGTCCCCGCCTCGGTCAGATCGAGATCGAGGTGGAGAGCCATCTCCGCCCCCGTGACATCCAGGCGCGTATACGTGCGGGTGCCACGGCCGAGGAGGTCGCGCAGCTCGCCGGCATCCCCGTCGACCGGGTACGCCGGTTCGAGGGCCCCGTACTGGCCGAGCGTGCCTTCATGGCCGAGCGGGCCCGCAAGACCCCGGTCCGCCGCCCCGGCGAGAACGCCGGACCCCAGCTCGGCGAGGCCGTCCAGGAGCGACTGCTGCTGCGCGGCGCCGAGAAGGACACCGTCCAGTGGGACTCGTGGCGCCGCGACGACGGCACCTGGGAGGTCCTGCTGGTCTACCTGGTCGCGGGCGAACCGCACTCGGCGAGCTGGACGTACGACCCGCCCCGGCGGCTCGTCCAGGCCGTCGACGACGAGGCGCGTTCGCTGATCGGCGAGTCCGACGACCTCGGGGCGCCCGAGCCGAGCTTCCCGTTCGTGCCGAGGATCGCGCGGCTGCCCCGTGACCGGCCCCTGGACCGCCAGGCGGAACGTCCCGTCCTGCCCGCTCCGCCCGACCTCGACGAGGAGATCGTCGGCGAGCGTGACTCGCTCACGAGCATCCTGGAGGCCGTTCCCAGCTACCGGGGCGACCTGGTGGTGCCCGAACTGCCCTCCGCCGAACCGCAGGAGGAGGCCGTCGAGGAAGTGGCGGAGGAGGAGTCTGCGGCCCCCGCGGCCTCGGCCGGTTCCGCCTACGCGGACGTCCTCATGCCGCGGTCGGTCAACGGCCACCGCGACCGGCTCATCGGCGCCACCGACCGCCAGGCCGAGGCCGACGGCGTCCGGCCGGGTCGTCGCGCGGCGGTGCCGAGCTGGGACGAGATCGTGTTCGGTACGCGACGCAAGAAGCAGGAGTAGCGGGACCGCAGCGATGCGGAGTAGGACTGATCGTTCAAGCAGATCCGTTTCTCTTCTGTGCAGGATCGGTTATTCATACGTCGGTGGGGCCCGCGTCGTTCAGACGCGGGCCCCACGGCATGCCGTCAGCGATGGGTCACTGCGGGTCGGGCCCGGTGACGACCGGGCGGCTGCCGTCCCGGGACCACTCCGACCACGAGCCGACGTACAGGGCGGCCGGGATGCCCGCGACGGCCAGCGCCAGCACCTGGTGGGCGCCGGAGACGCCCGAGCCGCAGTAGACGCCGACCTCGGAGCCGGCGGTCGCGCCGAGTCCCTCGAAGCGGTCGGCGAGTTCGGCGGCGGACCGGAAGCGGCCGGATTCGGCCACGTTCTCCGTGGTCGGGGCCGACACCGCGCCCGGGATGTGGCCGCCGACCGGGTCGATGGGTTCCACGTCGCCGCGATAGCGCTCGGCGGCCCGCGCGTCCAGGAGCAGCCCGGCGCGGGCCAGCGCGGCGGCGCCGTCCGCGTCGAGCAGCGGCAGCGCGCCGGGAACGGGCTCGAAGGTGCCGGGCTCGGGCTCCGGGATCTCGGCCGTCAACGGGCCCTCCCAGGCCGCCAGACCGCCGTCCAGGACCCGTACCGACGGGTGGCCCGTCCAGCCGAGCAGCCACCACGCGCGTGCGGCGGCCCAGTTGAGCCCCCCGTCGTGGACGACCACGGGGCGGTCGGCGGAGACCCCGGCCGCCCGCATCGCCGTACCGAAGGCATCGAGGTCGGGCAGCGGGTGGCGGCCGCCGGAGCCTGCCGGGCCCGCGAGTTCGGAATCCAGATCGACGAAGACGGCCCCGGGGATGTGCGCCCGCTCGTATTCGGGGCGCAGGTTCGGGCCGCCCAACTGCCAGCGGACGTCCAGGAGGACCGGTGGGCGTGCTCCCGCCAGCTCACTCGCGAGGTCGGCGGCGGAGATGATGGCGTTCATGGCCCCATCCTCGCGTACGGGGTGGCCGCGTCGTCCAGGTCCGGCTACTCTGCCCGCCGGGCGGCCCCGATCACGGGGTGTACGGGACCGGGCACATGCCGTACAACCGATGGTCACCGCACGGCAGTGACGCGGAAAGCGACCGGTACCGGCGAGCCGGGCATCCTCGCGGAGGTACGCGTCGCGCGGAGGTACGCGTCGCGCGGAGGTACGCGTCGCGCGGAGGTACGCGTCGCGCGGCGGTGCGGCGCGGGCCCATGGCACTACGGGTGGTGCGAGCATCGGCACGGGGCGTGATCGCGCGTGGACGCGGTACACGCGTACGGAGGGCGGGCGGACACGGCCGCCCCGAGGGGTCGAGGAGAGAGTGACGATGACCGAGGCACGGGGGTCGACCGGCCGGAACGGTACGGCGTATCCACCGGGCACACCTTGCTGGGTGAGTCTGATGGTGCACGGGACGGCCACGACCCAGGACTTCTACGGGGCGCTGTTCGGCTGGGAGTTCCAGCCCGGTCCCCAGCAGCTGGGCCCGTACGTGCGGGCACTGCTCGACGGGCGTCAGGTGGCGGGCATCGGCCAGTTGCCGCCCGACCGCCATCTCCCCATCGCCTGGACGCCGTACTTCGCCTCGGACGACGTGGACCTGACGGCGGAGACCGTGCGGAGCTGCGGCGGCACCGTCGGGGTCGGCCCGCTGGACGCCGGCGAGGCGGGCCGCCTGGCGATCGCGTCGGATCCCGCGGGCGCCGTCTTCGGCATCTGGCAGGCGGCGGAGCACGTCGGCGCGGACATCAAGGGCGCCCCCGGCACCCCGGTCTGGGACGAACTCCTCACCGTCGACAGCTCGCTCGTCGCCAAGTTCTACGAGACGGCCTTCGGCTACGAGGAGGAGCCGGTCGTCTCCGCCGACCTCGACTACGTGACCCTCCACATCGAGGGCCGCCCCGTCGCCGGCATCCATGGCGTCGGCGACGCCCTCCCCCGCGACCGAGGCCCCCACTGGCTGACCTACTTCGAGGTCACCGACCCCGACGAGGCCGCCAACCGCGTCATCGAACTGGGCGGCCACGTCGTCAAACCCACCCACGACACCCCGCACGGCCCTGTGGCCACCCTCGCCGACCCGGAGGGCGCGGAGTTCGCGGTGGTGCACACGGAACACTGAGCCGTGGGCGCGGTCGGCCGCACGGGGCGGGGGGCGTGTGTCAGCGGGCGGGCGGGGCCGCAGCCGGGGCGTCGGCCACGCTCGCCGTCACGGGCGTGTCACCTGACACGGTCGTGCCGGTACGGGTCAGGAAGTCCGTGATCAGCGCCGCCCACTGGGCCGGTCGCTCGGCGGCGATGGCGTGACCGCAGTCCAGGGTGGCCAGTTCGGCGCCGGGTATGCCGTCGGCCAGCTCGCGGGAGTGGGCCGGGGTGGTGAGGATGTCCTCCAGCGGCGAGACGACCAGCGTGGGCACCTTGATCGCGGGCAGGTCGGCCGTCACATCGATGGTGTCGAAGAGCGCCAGCTGCTCGTCGGTCCCCGGGGGCAGACCGGCGGCGAAGAGGACGAGTTGCTCCTCCAGTTCCTCCGGCGTGCGTTGGTCCAGCCAGCTCGCGCCTCCGACCACCAGGGAGAGGTAGGCCGCCAGCGTGCGACTGTCCTCCGTGCGGCCCAGCGCCCGCCAGACGTCGATGAGCATGCGCAGCCGGGCGTTGGGCCGGGCGAACCCGGACGACAGGACCAGGGCGGTCACCCGGTCCGGGTGCCGCACCGCCGCCCGTACGGCGACGGTCGTTCCCATGGAGAAGCCCGACACGGCGAAGGTCGTCGCACCCGCCCGGATCCCGGCCGCCACCACGTGGTCGGCGAGCGCGTCCAGGGACAGCGGGGCGTCCGGCAGCGGGGTGTCGCCGGAGCCGGGGTAGTCCGGGCCGATGACCGTGTGCCGCCGGGCCAGCTCGTCCAGGACGGGGCCGTAGCTGTCCCGTACGTCGCTGCCGGCGCCGTGCGCCAGGACCACGGCCGGCCCCGAACCCACGACGAGGGGGGCGGGCGAACTGTGCTCAGAGGTCGTCATCCGGGCACGCTAACCGGATGCCGGGGACACCACAGCGACGGTTCGTCGGCTTCACGGTGCTTTGCCGGGTGCGGCTACTCGAACGAGTAGCCGCACCCTGAGACGCTCCCCGTTCAGGGGGAACCCGGGGCGGAAGCGGTACGGCCTCGGCGACGGAAGACGGACGGGTCGATCGACGTCAGCCTCTTGACCGACGCCGGTACGAACGCCCCCCGGTCCTCCCGCCTCTCCACCGCCCGGAGCGCCGCGAGGGCCACGTGGGAGCCGGCGTACCGCATCGGCTCGCCGGGGAGGACGCCGCCCGGGGTCCGGGCGAGGGCCGACTCGGACCACTCGTCGCGGGTGCCGAGTACGAGCGAGGCCAGCACTTTGGCCATCAGCCGGGAGGGGCCCACTCCGTCACCGGAGTACCCGGTGGCATAGCAGACACCCGGCACGGAGCGCAGCCAGCCGGCGAACGGGACCGAGGTGACCGCGTACTCCACCGGTGCCGTCCACATCATGTCCACCGGCACGTCCCTCAGGTCGGGAAAGAGCCGCAGGAACTGGCGCCGCACCTCGCCGGGGCGCAGGGCGCCGCCCCACATGGTGCTCGCGCCCGAGTTACCGGGGGCCAGCCCGACACCGCCCTTGCCGAACACCAGTCGGCCGTCCGCGGTGGTGCGGTAGTAGTTCAGCCGCTTGCGGGCGTCGCACACCGAGGTCGGGCCCTGCCAGCCGATCTCGGCGAGCCGGTCCGGCACCGGGACCGTCAGGACCGTGTCACTGGCCACGGTGACCATCCGGTCGGCCAGCTCCTCCAACTGGCCCGCCCAGGCGTTGATCGCCAGCACCACCCGGTCGGCGCGGACCGTGGCGCGGGGGGTCACCGCGAGCGTGGTGCCGTTCTCCCTGCGCAGCCCGGTCAGCGGGGTGTGCTCGTGAATCCGTACGCCCTGGTCCAGTGCCACGCGCCGCATGCCGCGCACCAGCCTTGCGGGCTGCAACGTGGCGCAGTGGGGATCGGCCACCGCCCCGAAGTGGGAGGGGGTGCCGACGGCCCGGCGCGCCTGGTCCGGACTCAGCTCTCTCAGCGGCTCCACACCGGCCCGCTCCAGGTCCTCCAGGGTCGTGTTCCAGGCTCCGCGCTGAGCCTCGGACGAGGCCGCCCACAGCCAGGGGCCGCGCCGGTACTCGGCGTCGATGCCGTGTTCGTCGACGAATTCCAGGATCTCGTCCACGGCGCGCTCGGACGCCTCGCCCAGCCGGCGTGCCTCCTCGTGGTCGCTGATGGCGACCAGGCTGCTGAACCGGGCCCACATGGGCATCAGGTAACCGGCGTTGGCACCGCTGGCGCCGCCGCCGCAGACATCGGCGTCGATCAGCACGATGTCGCTGCCGGGTGCCCGGCGCAGGATCTCCAGGGCGGTCCACAGACCGGTGTAGCCGCCGCCGACGATGCACACGTCACAGCGGACATCGCCCCGCAGCGCGGGAGACTTGCCGTCGTCGGGGTCGGACGCGAAGGCGTCCCGCAGCCAGGCGGTCCGCCGTTCGGGGGTGGGCGCCTGGGCGGGCCAGGAGGACGGAAGTACCAGGGTGTTCATCTGTTCTCTCCCGAAGTGGACGAGTGAGTCATGGGTGCGTCGGACGGCGGACCGACCGGCAGGGGTGGCGGGGACGGAGACGCCGGGGTCGGTGGCGAAGGCCGTGGAGGAGGTGCAGGCGGTGAGGGGGTCAGTGGGGCGCGGCGAACGGGACGCCGTCGGCCGGGGCGCCGGCCGGCGCCCCGTGGTGTTCCGCGACCGCTCTGAGCAGGTCGATCCGCGAGTTCACCCCGTAGCTCTTGAACAGCCGCCGCAGGTGGTAGTTGACGGTGTGCGGGGAGAGCCCGAGCCGCCTGGCCATCTGCCGGTTCGTCAGGCCCTCGGATACGAGCCGGACCACACCCTGTTGCTGCCGGCTGAGCCGGGGCCCCCGGGCCGGGGTGGCCGCTTCGGCCGGGTGTGCCGCCGGCCGCCCACATGCACCGTCGGGCATCTCCGTGCCTGCCGGGCCTCCCCGGGGCGCGGGGCAGGCGGTGGGGGGCAGGGGCGCCCCAGCGCCCAGGCGGTGAGGGTCACAGGGCACAGGGCCGTGCCCGGCCTCCGCACCGGGCCAAGGAGTGCCTGCGCCGCCCGGTCCCCGGGCTCCCGCCGGATGGTGCGGGCCCGGCCGGGGACCATGGGCCGCACGCAGCAGGGCGGCCTCCTGGTGCAGCACCCGCTTGAGCGCGCCCGGCACCGCGTCGTGGACCGCTTGACGCATGAGGCCGCTGTGGAAGGCGAGACGATCGGCGGTGTGCCGCACCACGCCGGTGGCGCACGCCTCCTCCATGACCGGCAGCAGCGCCGAGAGCGGACGGCCCAGCATGGCCGACAACTCGGTGTACTCCACCTCGGTCCCCAGGACGGCCGCCACGCTCAGGAACTGGCGGCACTCCCGGGAGTACTGGGCGAGCGTCGCGCGCACCCGGGCGCGCAACCGGTCCGGCACCCGGTCCGGCAGCCGGTCGCCGGTCAGTTCGGCCTCGACGCCGCCCGTGCGAATGGTGCCTTCCTCCCGCATGCCGACCAGCAGTTCGGTGAGCATCCGGGGGTGCCCGCCCGCGCGCCCCACGAGACAGGCCAGCGCCGGGCCCGGCGGGGCGCCCAGCACGTCCGCCGCCAGTTGCAGCGCGGCAGCATGGCCGAGCGGGCCGAGGACGAGACGCTCGTAGCGGCGGCGCGGGTCCGACAGCAGGGTGCCGCGCCGGTCCTGGCCGGTGTCGGTGCGGTGCGCCGCCAGGCAGACGACCCGGTCGTGGTGGAGGTCCCACGGGCCGGAGAGGCCGGCACCCAGGTCCAGGTCCTGGAACTCGTCCAGCACGACGAGCACCGGCTCGCCCGGGATACGTGGGGCGGTCGGCACCCCGTGGCGGCCTGAAGGCGGGCCGGCCTGTCCGGTCCCGGCGACGCGCTGAACCCGGTGGTGGGCATCGGCCGGTCCGGCCACGGCATAGCCCAGCCGCTCGGCCAGGTCCATGCTGGCGCGTAGGAGGCGGGTCTTGCCGTAGCCCGGCGGCGCCTCGACGAAAACCAGGGTCGAACCACCTCGGCGGGTCGCTTCGAGGACGCCGCCGATCCTGGCGAGTTCACGCTCACGGCCGCGCAGCGGGGGGTCGAGGGGAGGGGCGATTGTCGCGAGCATAGGGGGGTGTACTCCCTGAAAGGTCAGGACAGCTGCGAAAGGGGAACGCGGACACGGCGGGCGTACGGCGCTGTCCGGGGCTCCGGGAGCGGTGGCAACGGACCGGCTCGGGAACGCCGGCGCCGACACCTGGCCCGGTCCGTGGCGCGTCGACGCCGAAACCGTGGTCAGCTCCTGGCGCGCGGGGGGACGCGCGTTCGATTCCTGCGGCGGGCCCGGCAGGGCGCCCTGCCGGGCCCGGCAGGCGCTGAAACGCCGACGGGCTCAGCTCGTGGCGCGGTGACGCCGGACTGCCACCGTGTGGAACCGGCCGGTCACGAAGGCGGCGTCGCAGTACACCGCGTCGGCCGCCGGGTTCATACCCGTACCGTGCAGATCGGAGTAGACGGCGGACTGGGTGATGTACCACTGGCCCATGAGGTTGAGCGACAACATGACGCCGACCTCGGCGCAGGCGCTCTCCAGCTCCGACTCGACCTCCGCCGAGGTGGTCCAGGCGCCGGCCGAGAGAGCTCCCCGCTCCCGAGCGGTACGCGCCAGCAGCGCGATGCCCTCGGCCGCCGAGTCGACGGCGACCGCGAAGTGGACGGGGCCCAGCCACTCGGTGGACAGGGTGGCCAGGTCGCCGGGGCGTGCCGCGTCCAGCGTCACGACGGCGGGGGTGCGCACGACCGCTTCCGGGTAGTCGGGGTGGACGACCGCGCGCGGGGTCACGGCCACCCTGCCGAGCGCGCCCGACGCGGCCTTGTCGACCCGTGCCC
This sequence comes from Streptomyces sp. DSM 40750, assembly GCF_024612035.1. Lineage (GTDB taxonomy): Bacteria > Actinomycetota > Actinomycetes > Streptomycetales > Streptomycetaceae > Streptomyces. Next base: position 8,365,721 of record NZ_CP102513.1, on the reverse strand, counting down.
GTACCTCGGGCGAGAGCAGGGCGCCGAGGACGGAGACGGCGGTGGGATCGTCCGCGAGCAGGTCCCGCAGCGCGTCGCCCAGGTCCGCCACCACTTGGTCGAAGGGTTTGTGCCCCTCGTCGGTGGTGATGCCGCCCCGGGGGATCAACAGGTTCTGCGGGCTGGTGCAGAGCTGGCCACTGTAGAGGGCGAGCCCGAAGGCCAGATTGGCCAGCATTCCCCGGTAGTCGGCGGTGGATTCGACGAGCAGGCTGTTGACGGCCGAGGTGCTGGTGAACACCCGTGCCTGGGTGGCGTTCCGGCGTAGCCAGTCGCCGAAGGCGGTGGTGCCCGCGTAGTCCACGATCCGTACGTCGGGGTGGACGGCGAGGTGGCGGGCCAGACCCTCGCCGGGCCGTTCGGCGGCCAGGCACACCAGATTCGGGTCGAACCCCGCCTCACGGAGCACCTCCCGGGCCGTCCGCACCGTCAGCGCGAGCGGCAGTACGGCGTTCGGGTGCGGCTTGACCAGGACGGGGTTGCCGGTCGCCAGGGAGGCGAAGAGGCCGGGGTAGCCGTTCCAGGTGGGGAAGACGCTGTTGCCGATCAGCAACGACACACCGCGCGGCCGGAGTGTGAACGTCTTGTCCAGGACGAAGGGCTCGCCGCCCGGCATCGGCTTGCTCCACACGAAGGAGCCGGGGAGCCGCGTCTGCTCTTCCACCGCCTGGGCGACGGCCTCCAGCCCTCGGTCCTGGGCGTGTACGGCTCCGGCGTGGAAAGCCATGACCGGGTTGTGGCCGCTGGTGTGCTCGGCGGCGAGGGCGAACTCGTGCGACCGGGCGTTGATGCGGGCGAGGATCTCCGCGCACACGGCCGCCCTGGCCGTGACCCCTGCCTCCCGCCACCGCGGCATGGCGCGACGCATGGCCGCAAGCAGGGCCTCGGGGTCGTGGTGGGGATAGGAAACGGCCAGTTCGGGCCCGTACGGGGACCGCTCACCGCCGTCGGCGGGCGCAGGTCCGACAAGGCCGTCCCTGCCCGGCTGGCCGAGGTCGAAGACCTGCCCGCGCAGAGCCGCGAGGGCGGCCCGCGCTTCGGCATCCGCGTCGGCGCCGTACGCGCCAGTGTCCTCCGGATAGGGCGACCAGTGCGCCCGGGTACGAATGGTCTCCCGCGCTCTGTCGAGAGTCGGCCGGTGCCGGTGCGTCAGCTCCCGCACCAGGGCCGTCGGATGCCGCCGGTCTTCGGCGGCGGTCGGTATGCCGGATGTTCTCACTTCGGTACTCATGGCTCCCCCGGGCTCCCGTGGTCGCGGCTCAATGGACCAAGCAGCAACCATTAACGCATGAAAACAGGTTCATAGGGCAAGAGTTCGTCGCGAAAGGCCATAAACTGTGCAGTTCTAGCCATACTTTGACAGAAACGCCGAGTGGCGGGTGACACCTCGTCAGGGATGAGCCGAGGATCCAAGGACCCTCGGCGACTGGGGTGGCCCGGTGGCCGGCGGGGGGACAACGGCCACCGGGCCGGGCCGGCCCGGTCCACCGGGCCGGCAGCTCCGGCCGGCGTCGAGCCGGCCCGGCCGCGGGGGTCACGACAGGCCGACCGGGTGAGCCGACAGGCCCACGGGGCCGGCCCGGTCGTTCAGTCCGCGGACTCGGATCCGGCGGCGTCCGCCGCGGGCACGCGCCCGAACGCGGTCACCATGAGGGCGCCCAGCGCCAGCGCGCCGCCCAGCCACAGCACCGACCGGATGCCGAAGCCGTCCGCCATCCGGCCGCCCGCGAAGGCACCCAGGGCGATGGCCCCGTTGAACGCGCCCACGAACAGGGAGGTCACACCCTCCCGGGCCTTCGGGGCGGCAAGGGCCAGCCAGGTCTGGGTACTCACCGACACACCGCCGTAGGCCAGGCCCCACACCACCAGCAGGATCGCCGCACCGGCCAGGGACAGTCCGATCAACGGCACCAGCAGTACGGAGGCGGCCAGCGCGACGCTGATCACCAGCAGGGTGCCGCGCACCGACCGGCCCACCCGGGCTCCGACCACGAAGTTGCCCGTGATGCCGGCGATTCCGTAGACCAGCAGCAGGGTGCCGATCATCGACGCCCCGACGCCCGAGACCTCCTCCAGGATCGGTCGCACATAGGTGTACGCGGCGAAGTGGCCGGTGACCAGCAGGGCCACCACTACGAGCCCGGTGGCCACCCGGGTGTTGCCGAACAGCCGCATCACACCGCCCAACGCGACCGCCTCCTCTGCGGGCAGCGGCGGCAGCAACACGGCCATGGCCACGGTCACGAGCAGCGACAGGCCGCCGATGGCGAGGAACGCCTCGCGCCAGCCCGCCAGTTCACCGATGTACGCGCCGGCGGGCACGCCCACCACCGAAGCGATGGCGATTCCGCTGAAGATCATGGAGGTCGCCGGTCCTATGGACTTGGCCGGGACCAGCCGCGCCCCCAGACCGCCGGCGAGCGCCCAGACTCCGCCCATTCCGATGCCGACCAGCACGCGGGCGATCATCATGACCGTGAAGTTCGGTGACCAGGCGGTCAGCAGATTGGCCGCCGCCAGGAGCACCATCAGGGAACAGAGGACCACGCGTCGGTCGATCCGGCCCACCGCCGCGGTGATCAGAGGCGCGGAGAACGCGCCGACCAGACCGGTGACGGTGAGCGTCAGCCCTGCCGTGCCCTCGCTCACGTCCAGCGAACCGCTGATGGGTGTGAGCAGACCCACCGGCAGCATTTCGGACGTGACCACGGTGAAGGTACCGGCCGCCACGGCCACCACCGCGGGCCATCCGCCGCTCCGGGATCTCCCCGGCGCGGGCGCGTCTACGGACAGGTCGTCAACTTTTGCCATGACTTCAGCCAACTGCCGTGCGGGCAGCGGAACAAGCGCGAAGTTCTCATGCTTCCATGAGGTGAGCTAATCGAACGACGGCGTGGACGACGCGCGAACCGCAAGCGGAACGCGCGCTAGGCGGAGGGGCACCACCATGGCGGGCACGGGACCGGGGGCCACCGGCGGGGAGTACACACCGGCGAGCACAGTGGAGATCCGTGAGCTGGAGTGCTTTCTGGTCCTCTCCGAAGAACTGCACTTCGGACGGACCGGCGAACGGCTGTACGTGTCCCAGGGCCGGATCAGCCAGCTGATCCGCTCCCTGGAGCAGCGCATCGGAGCTCGTCTGGTGGACCGTACCAGTCGGCGGGTGCGGCTCACCCCGCTCGGCGAGGACTTCGTCACCGCCCTCCGTCCCGCCTACGCCGCGCTGCGCGACACCGTCGACAAGGCCCGAGCGGCGGCTCTCGGAGTCAGCGGGCCGCTTCGGATCGGGTTCCAAGGCACCGCGGCGTACGGATTCATGGCCGTGGTGGGGGAGTTCGAGGACCGGTACCCCGGCTGCGAGACCCGGATCACCGAACTGCCGCTCTCCGACCCCTTCGGGCCGCTGCACCGCGACGAGGTGGACACCGCGGCGGTGTTGCTGCCCGTCGAGGAGCCGACGCTCGCTCTCGGGCCGGTCTTCTCCCGCCAGCAGCAGTATCTGGCGGTCTCCCGCCGGCATCCCTTCGCCACCCGGACCACCCTGGACGCCGAGGACCTGGCCACGACACCGCTCGTCGGCGTCGCCGCCCCGGCGCCGGACTATTGGCGCGAGGTACAGGCGCCCACCAGCACCCCGTCCGGCACCCGGGTGCCTCAGGGGCCCGCGGTCGGCACCCTCCAGGAAGGGCTGTCGCTGGTGGCGGCCAACCGGGGCGCGATGCTGCTGTGCCACCCCACCACCGAGTACCACCACCGCCGGGACGTGGCATACGTCCCGGTGACCGGCCTCCCCGACTCCCAACTCGGCCTCGTCTGGCGCCGCGACCGCGAGAACGCCCGGGTGCGCGCCTTCGCCGAGGCGGTGGCCGGCTCGCTGCTCTAGTGTCCTGCGCAGAGATCCGTCGGCAGCGGTTCGACGACGCCGGGCTCATCGACTCCGAGATGCGTCGGGTCATTGAGCGGGCGATGTCCTGGCTGTCCGGCTACCGGCGCTTGAGCCCTGGCTGTGAACGCAATCCTCGCCACTACCTGGCCTTTCTCGGCCTCGCCGCCGCCCTCCGCTGCTACAAGCGACTCGTCCCCCTCACCACGTAGGACACTGGCCAAGGGCGGGGTTGCAATTCCTTCTCGTACAGCGTCGCTTACGGACGACCGCGAGGCATCACCGCGAATCCGCGCCGCCTTCGATGCCGGACCGACACGTTTCACGCAATGCACGTACCCCTGTCCGACATAGGTCCGCATCACCGGGAATTCGATCGAGTCCTGGAAGAGGATGCGGGAAACGGGGAACTGCCCACCGAATGGTTCCGCGGGCACCACTGCCGACGGGACGCTCCTCCACACCACCGAGCATGGGCAGTTCAGCGGCAGCTTCCGGGACACGTGTCGACCCGCTCCGTGACGATCGTCACAACTACTCGCGACGGTTGGCGCGTTCCGATCAAACTGCGCTTTTTCGCCGTTCACGCAACACGCTATTGGCCGTTTCTTAGCGCAGTGCACGCACTCCCCTAATCTTCGGCGATTTATCCCAAACGGCCGCTACTCACATGAGTAGTTCGCGCTACCTGCCCCGGTAGTGGCTGGTCATGACGGCACATGCATACCGTGTGGACGCTTTCGCTTCCCAAGACGGAATGCCGACTGGACGGAAATCGAAGAAAGGACCCGTTGTGGCCGCTCGCCGCATCCTCCCGTTAACCTCCTACCAGCGTGATATCTGGGCCGCCGAATCCCGCTCGTCGAACGACCCTCAATTCAACGTGGTTCTTGACGAGCGGATCGACGGAAAAGCCGATGCCAAGGCCTTGGCCGAGGCGCTCGCGCGCACCCTTCACCGGCACGACGCGTTCCGGCTGCGGTTCGGTGAGCGGGACGGCGTCCCGTACCAGTGGGTGGCTGGACCGGACGAGGACGACACGGCGGTGACGTTCGTGGATCTCTCCGGTGAGCCCGACCCCGCGGCGGCCTGGCGGCAGTGGCGGGAGCGTTCCTTCACCCGGCCCTTCCCGCTGTCCGGCGCCCCGCTCCACACCGCCGCCCTCGTCCGCGAGAGCCCCGACGTGCTGCATCTCCACGTCAACGCCCACCACCTGATCGTGGACGCCTGGACGCTCAACCACCTGAGCCTCGGCATATGGGAGGAGTACGGGCGGCTGACCTCCGGCCCCGACGGCACGGACACCGCTCCGGGCCAGGAACCGGCGCCCTCGTACCGCGCGTTCATCGAGGCCGAGGCCGACTACCGCACCTCCGCGGAGCGCGAAGAGGACCGCGCCTTCCACCGCGCCGCCCTCACGGGAGTGGCCCCCGCCCTCTTCCAGCGGGCCCCGGGCCGGGCCGCCCCGGACGCGCGGCGGCGCGGCCACCACACCTTCACCGTCCCCGGAGGCATCGTCCGCCGCGTACGCCGGGCGGGAATCTCGCCCTTCGCGTACGTCACCGCGGCGTTCGCGGCCTACCTGGCCCGCGTCCACCGCACCGACGAGGTGGTCCTCGGTGTGCCGTTCCTCAACCGGCGTGGCGACGACGAGCGGGAGACCGCCGGCCAGTTCGCCAACAACCTGCCCCTGCGCGTCCCCGTCCCCGACGACGCCGGCCTGCACGACCTGGCCACCGCCGTCCGCGAGCGCACCCGCGCTCTTCGCGACCATGAGCGGCTCGCTCTCGGCGACATCCTGCGCGACCTGCCGGCCGGCTCGTCCGGATCGCGGCAACTGTTCGACGTCACCGTGTCGTACCTCCGCTATCCGCGCCCGGCATCGCTGCCGGACGCCGAGCGGGACACGGTGATCACCGCCCCGGTGCACGAGCAGCACGCGCTGTCCGTGATGATCCGGGCCTTCGACGACGACGCCGACCTGCGCGTGGACCTCGACTACGCCCGGGACGTCTTCGACGAGGACTTCCCCGTCGAGGCGATGGCCGGCCATCTGACCACGCTCATGCTCGCCGGTGTCGAGGACGACGGCCGCCCTGCCTCCGCCCAGCCCATACTGACCGACCGGGAGCGGGAGGATCTGGCGCGCGTCCAGCGCGGCCCCACGGTCCCGTACCGCGACGACGCGACCCTCCACGGACTCTTCGAGGAGCGCGCCGCCCGCACCCCCGACCGGGGCGCCGTCATCGCCGCCGACGGAAGCGTGCTCAGCTACGCGGAGCTCGACACCCGCGCCAACCGGATCGCCCGCGCCCTGCGCGATGAGGGTGTCGCGCGAGGCGACCGGGTGGCGGTGCTGCTGGAGCGCGGTCCGCACACGCTGCCCGCGCTGCTCGGCGTACTGAAGTCCGGTGCCGCGTACGTGCCGGTGGACCCCGGCTACCCGGCCGAACGGATCGCCTTCCTGCTCCGGGACAGCCGCGCCAGGGCCGTGCTCACCGCCCCCGGCTCACCCGACCCGGGCGTCTTCGCCGACGTGCCGGTGCTCCGCGCCGACCGGCTCGCGACGTCGGGCTCCGCCGAGCCCGTGCCGCCCACGGCGACCTCCCGCGACCTGGCGTACGTCATCTACACCTCCGGCTCCACCGGGCGGCCCAAGGGTGTCATGGTCGAACACCACTCGGTGGTCAACCGGCTCGCCTGGATGCAGGACCGGTACGGCATCAGTGCCGGGGACGTGCTGCTGCAGAAGACTCCGGTCTCCTTCGACGTGTCGGTGTGGGAACTGTTCTGGTGGGCCGTCGAGGGAGCGGAGCTCGCCCTGCTGGCGCCCGGCGGCGAGCGGGACCCGCGCACGATCCTGCGGACCGTGGCCGAACGCCGCGTCACCACCCTGCACTTCGTGCCCTCCATGCTGGGCCCGTTCCTCGATCTGCTCGACGGCGACCCCGGTCTGCGTGCCGAGGCCGCGACACTGCGCCGGGTCTTCTGCAGCGGCGAGGCACTGCCCCCGGCCCGTGTCGAGCAGTTCGCGCGGATCTTCGGCGGTACCTCCGGGGCACCGTTGCTGGTCAACCTGTACGGACCGACGGAGGCCACCGTCGACGTGTCGTACCACGACTGCCCGACTGCCCCCGGACAGCCGGTGCGGCGGGTGCCCATCGGCCGACCGGTCGCCAACACCTCCCTCTATGTGCTCGATCCCTACGGACAGCCGCAGCCCGTCGGTGTCCCCGGCGAGCTGTGCATCGGCGGCGTCCAGGTCGCGCGCGGATATCTGGAGCGCCCGGAACTGACGGCGGAGAAGTTCACCGACGACCCGTTCCAGCCGGGCGAGCGCATGTACCGCACCGGCGATCTCGCGCGGCTCCTCGCCGACGGCTCCATCGAATACCTCGGCCGCATCGACGGCCAGGTGAAGATCCGCGGCAACCGTGTGGAGCTGGGCGAGGTGCAGAACGCGCTGGCGTCCCTGCCCGATGTCCGCGACGCGGTCGTCGTGGACCAGCGGGACGACGAGCGCGGCACCTTCCTCACCGGGTACTACGTCGCCGACGAGATCAGTGACCCGCTTCACCTCCGCGGCGAACTCGCCCGCCGGCTGCCCGAGTTCATGATCCCGGCACATTTCGTCCGGATCGGCGCCATACCCCTCACCCCGAACGGAAAGGCCGACCGGCGCGCCCTGCCCGTGCCCTCTGCCACCGGCCCTCTCGGCCCCCGCCCCTACACAGCCCCGCGCGACGCGGTGGAGGAGGCCCTGGCCGCGGTCTGGGCGGAGGTCCTGGGCGCCGAGCGGGTCGGCGTCCACGACGACTACTTCGCCCTCGGAGGCGACTCGATCCTGATGCTGCGGGTCCGGGCGCTGGCCGAGAAGCGCGGCTACCACTTCGACCTCAGCGACCTCGTCCGCCACCCCTCGATCGCCGAACTCGCCCCGCTCACCAGTACCGTGGCCGACACGGGCGCGGGGCGCCCGAAGCCGGAGCTCGCGCCCTTCGCGCTGGTCTCCGGAGTGGACCGGGCCCGGCTGGCGGGCCGCGAGGACGCGTACCCCGTCAACCGGCTCCAGCTCGGTCTGCTCTACCACAGCCGCGTGCAGCACAACTCGGCCGTCTACCGGGACGTGTTCCGCTACAGCTACGCCATGGCCTGGGACGCGGAGAGGTTCACCACCGCCTTCGAGCGGCTCGTGGCCCGCCACCCGGTGCTGCGCTCCGCCTTCGACCTCGGGGGATTCTCGGAGCCGCTGCAGATCGTGGACCAGGAGGTGGACAGCGCCCTCGACATCGTGGACCTCCGGGACGTGTCCGCCGAGCGGGCCGAAGCCGCGATCGCCGCCCACGTCGAGGAGCGCCGCCACCACCCGTACGTCTTCGAACGGCCGCCGCTCTACCATCTGCGGGCCCACGTCCTGCCGGAGAGCGTCGAGCTGGTCTTCAGCTTCCACCACGCCATCCTGGACGGCGGCAGCGTCGCCACTCTCGTACGGGAACTCCTCCAGGACTACGCGCACGCCCTGGGCGAGGCCATCGACCCCGTGCCCGGCACCGACGGGATCCCGGCCACCGCCCACCATGTGCTCGCCGAGCGGCGGGCCCTGGAGTCGGCGGAGACCCGCGCCCACTGGAGCCGCTATCTGGAGGGCGCCCCGCTGCTCCAGCTCGACGGCTTCAAGCCCCATGAGACGCCGGACGGCGAGGAGCAGATCACCCGGCGGGTGGACCTTCCCGACGAACTCGTCGCCGCCGTACGGGACTTCTCCCACACCCACACAGTGCCGGTGAAATCGGTCCTGTTCGCGGCACACCTGCTCGCCCTGCGACTCTTCTCCGGCGTGGAGGACGTGGTCACCGGCCTGGTCACGCACGGGCGGCCCGCACGGGCGGGCGCCGAGCGGATGGCCGGGCTCTTCCTGAACACCATGCCGGTGCGGCTGCGCGCGGGCGGCGGGAGCTGGCTCTCGGTCGTGCGGGAGGCGTTCCGGCAGGAACAGGAGAGCCACCCGTACCGGCGCTACCCGCTCAGCGCCATCCAGGAGGACCTCGGCGTCACGGTCCTGGACACGGCGTTCAACTACATCCACTTCCGTCAGCTCGCCGAGGTGTACGCGCTGCCCGGGATCCGCTCGCTGGGCTTCCGTACCTGGGAGGAGACCAACTTCGCGCTGCTGGTGAACGCCGTCACCGAACCGGACGGCGAGGGGATCTGGCTGCGTCTGGACTACACGGGCCGTACCTTCACCCCCTCTCAGGCGGACCTCTACAGTCGCGCCTTCACCGAGACCCTGCGCCGGATCGTCGACCATCCGCGGGAGCCGGTGGACTTCTCCTTCCTCACCGACGGCACACCGATCGCGGCCTCCCGCACGGAAGCGGAGCTGCCGGCCCCCGATGTCGTGCGGGCGTTCGAGGCCCAGGCGGCCCGCACCCCCCACGCGACCGCCCTCGTCTTCCAAGGCCGCCGCTGGACGTACACCGACCTCGACACCGCCTCCGACCGCGTGGCCCGGAGACTGCGGGCCCTCGGCGCCGCGCCCGGCGACCGCGTCGGCATCGCCATGGAGCGGTCGCCGGAGACCGTCGCGGTGCTGGTCGGCGTGCTGAAGGCGGGCGCCGCCACGGTGCCGCTGGACACGTCGTACCCGAAGGAGCGCATCGCGGCCATGCTGGAGCAGGCCCGCCCGGTCGCGGTCGTGACCCGGTCGGGGCACGACACCAGCCTGCCGGAGGACGCTCCCACCGTCACGGCCGCACAGCTCCTCGACCCTGCGGGCACGGCCCCGGACGGCAGGGGGCCGGGCGAGCCGTCCCGGGAGCCGGATCCCGGGTACGCCGAGCCACTGCCCGTGATCGCCTCGGACAGCGTGGCGTACCTGCTGTTCACCTCCGGCTCCACGGGAGCGCCCAAGGGCGTCGAGATGCCGCACCGCTCACTGGCGAACCTCGTGGCCTGGCAGAACAGCGAGCCCAGCGGGGTCGTCGGCGGCGTCACCCTGCAGTACGCGCCGATGAGCTTCGACGTCTCCTTCCAGGAGGTCTTCTCCACGCTCTGCGGCGGCGGAACGCTCCTGCTGGTCTCCGAGAGCGAGCGCCGCGACCTGCCCGCGCTGCTGCGACTGATGGACCGCGAGGGCGTGGAGCGGCTCTACCTGCCGTACGTGGCGCTCCAGCAGCTGGCCGAGACGGCCCATGCGCTCGGCACGGTGCCGCGCTCCCTGAAGGCGGTGCTGTCGTCGGGCGAGCAACTCAGGATCACCGAGGAGATCCGCGCCCTGTGCGCGGCGCTCCCCGGGGTCGTCCTGGAGAACCAGTACGGGCCCACGGAGTCCCATGTCGTCACCCGCTGGACGATGGCGGGCGACCCGGCGGCCTTCCCGCCGCTGCCGCCGATCGGCACGCCGATCGACGGTGCGGAGGTGCTGGTCCTGGATGAGCGGATGCGGCCCGTGCCGCCCGGTGTGAAGGGCGAGATCCATCTGGGCGGAACATGCCTGGCGCACGGATACGCGGGCCGACCGGATCTGACCGACGAGCGGTTCGTGCCCCGTCCGAAGGAGCTGGCCGGCGGCGCTCCGGACGCCCGGCTGTACCGTACCGGCGACCTGGGCTTCGTCCTGCCCGACGGCTCGATCGTGTGCACCGGCCGCTCCGACTCCCAGGTCAAGGTGCGCGGCTTCCGCGTGGAACCGGCAGAAGTGGAGATCGCCCTCACCCGGTTCGCCGCCGACCACCCGGGCCTGACCGAGGCGGCGGTGGTCGCCCGGCGGCGTGACGGCAACGACTCGTTCCTCGCCGCGTTCCTGGTCGGCGACCCGGAGCGGGTGGACGTGGACCGCCTGGTCAAGCAACTCCGCTCGGTGCTGCCCGACTACCTGGTGCCCTCGCACTACCAGTGGGTGCCCGCTCTGCCGCTGACGCCGAGTGGCAAGCGGGACGACAAGGCGCTGCGCGAGCTGCCTCTCGTCACGACGGCGGTCGCCGGGGACGCGACATCGCCCAGGGACGCGTACGAGAAGGCGCTCGTGGAGATCCTCGGCGAACTGCTCGGGCTGCCGTCGATCGGTGTCCACGACAACATCTTCGACCTGGGCGCCACCTCGCTGACCGCGATGCGCCTGGTCGTGCTGATCGAGCAGCGGTACGGCATAGGGGTGCCGCTGTCGGAGTTCGTGTCGGCGCCGACGGTCGCGGACCTCGCGGCCCGGCTGCGGGGAGGCGGCGCGCAGGCGGCGTTCGACCCGCTGGTGCCGATTCGGCCGGGCGGTGACGAGCGCCCGCTGTTCTTCGTCCACCCCATGGGCGGCAACGTCCTGTGCTACGTGCGGTTCGCCAAACATCTGCGGCCGGGGCGGCCGTTCCACGCCCTGCAGGCGGCCGGTGTGGACGCGGGCACCGAGCCGCTGCGCAGCGTGGAAGAGATCGCGGCCGGCTACGTGGAGCGGATCCGGCGGGTCCAGCCGGAGGGGCCGTACCTCATCGGCGGCTGGTCCTTCGGCGGGTTCGTCGCCTTCGAGATGGCCCGGCAGCTCCGTGCGGCGGGCCAGGAGGTGCGGCGGCTGATCCTGCTCGACACGACCGCGCTGAACCCCGGGCGGCGTCTGCGGACGAGCGACGACGCCCTTCTGAACTGGTTCTTCTGGGAGCTGCTGTGGCTCCAGCGGGGCGGCGACTCGCCCGAAGAGGCCATTCCCGCCGAACTCACCACGCTGGAGGAGAAGTTCACGTTCATCGCCGATCTGGCGGTGGCCGAGGGCGTCCTCCCGCCAGGCGCCACCGGCGCGGTGGTGCACCGGCTGTTCCAGGTGTACGAGGCCAACTGGCGAGCGGCGTTCGCGTACCGGCCCGACGTGGTGGACCAGGACATGGCGCTGATCCACGCGACGGAGCCGCTGCCGGAGGTCCTCGACACGATGCACACGGCCATCCAGTCGATGCACCGCGACCCCACCAACGGCTGGCGGGAGCGGACCAGCGGCGAGCTGACACTGATCGACGTTCCGGGCGACCACCTGTCGATCATGGAGGAGCCGCACATCGAGCACGTCGTCCGCGTCGTCGACGAACTGATCGGAGAGTGACATGAGCAGGCGCAAGGCCCTTGTCGTCGGGGCGGGTATCGGCGGCCTGACCGCCGCCGCGGCCCTCCGCCACGCCGGATGGGACGTCGAGGTCCACGAGCGGGCGACGGAGCTGCGGGCCGCCGGTTCCGGGTTGTCGGTGATGAGCAACGCGATCGCCGCCCTGGAGTCCGCCGGACTCGACCTGAAGCTCGCCGAACGCGGAGAGGTACTGCGGTCGTACCACGTGCGGACCGCACGAGGCCGGCTGATACGCGAGTTCCCCTTCCCGTCGATCATCCGCAGGCTGGGGGTGCCGAGCGTGCTGATCACCCGCTCCGCGCTCCAGGAGGCGCTGCTGGAGGCCGCCGAAGGCATCCGGCTCCACCTGGGGTCGGCTGCCGAGGACTTCTCGGTGGACGAGGCGAGCGGTCAGGTGACCGTTCGGTTCGCCGACGGCCGGGAGGCGCACGGTGACGTGCTCGTCGGCGCGGACGGGTTCAACTCGGCGGTTCGCCGCCAGATGGTGGGCCCGGAGGACTCCCGCGACAGCGGCTACCTCGTGTGGCTGGCGCTCACGCCGTTCCGGCACCCGAGGTTCACCCCCGGCTCGGTCACCCACTACTGGGGCAGCGGGCAGCGGTTCGGGCTCGTGGACATGGGCGGCGGGCTCCTGTACTGGTGGGGCACGAAGAACATGCCGGCGAGCCGGTCACACGACTGGAAGGGCGGCAAGGCCGAGGTGGCGCGGGCCTTCGCGGGCTGGGCCGACGAGGTGCGCCAGGCCATCGAGGTCACCCCGGAGGAGTCGATCCTCGCGGTGCCGTCCCGGGACCGGATGTTCCTGGAGCGCTGGGGCCGGGGCCCGGTGACACTGCTCGGGGACGCCGCGCACCCCATGCTGACCAGCCTCGGACAGGGCTCGGGCATGGCGATCGAGGACGCGGTGGTGCTGGCTCGGTGCCTGCGCGGCTCGGGGGACGTGCCTGCGGCGCTGCGGGCGTACGAGGACGAGAGGCGGGAGCGAACCCGCGGGATGGTCGCGGCCTCCCGCTCCATCAGCGAGTTCGAGCAGTCGGAGAACGTACGGCGGCCGATCCGGGACGCGTACTTCCGCTTCCTGCCGACGCGGAAGCTGACCGCGATCCTGGAGGGCTCGCTGACCTTCCCCACCACGTCCGAGCAGCCGGCTGTGGCCGCTGCGCATTCCGTGAACTCCGAGAACTCCACGAAGGAGGGCGACCATGTCCCACAGGCCGGATAGCCGCGGGCTCACGCCGGACGGCCGCGCGGTACTGGTCACGGGCACGTCGACGGGCCTGGGCCGGTCCTGCGCGCTCCATCTGGAGCAGGCCGGTTTCCGCGTGTTCGCGGGCGTGCGGAAGGAGAGCGACGGTGAGGAGCTGGCCGCGCGCTCGTCGCACGGCCGGATCGACCCGGTACGGATCGACGTCACCGACGGGTCGTCGATCCGGGAGGCGGCGGCGTACGTCTCCGAGCGCCTGGACGCGGACCGGCCGCTGTGGGCGCTGGTCAACAACGCGGGCGTCTGCGTCTCGGCGCCCCTGGAATGCGTGTCGCCCGAGCAGTTGCGCTGGCAGCTCGACACCAACGTCGTGGGCCAGCTCGCCGTCACCCAGACGTTCCTTCCGGAGCTGCGGCGCTCCCGGGGCCGGATCGTGAACGTCACCTCGGGGCTGGGCACCGTGGCGATCCCCTTCCTCGGGGCGTACTCCTCGGCGCAGTTCGCCAAGGAGGCGATGAGCGATGTGCTCCGGCGCGAGCTGCGGGGCTTCGGCGTGGCGGTGAGCGTGGTGCAGCCCGGCGCGATCATGACGCCGATCTGGCAGAAGGTGTCGGAGGTGGCCCGGGAGGCGCTGCACAGCGCGGACCGCGATGTCGCGGCGCTGTACCGAGCGCGCTTCGAACGCTTTCTGGCGCACAACGAGCAGCAGGCCGCCGAGTCCCGCACGACGGCGGAGGACATGGCGAAGGCGGTCCACCGGGCGCTGACGGAGGCTCGTCCGAGGACCCGGTATCGCGTGGGCGCGGACGTGCGCCGTCTGAGCCTGTTGGCCCGGCTCCTCCCGGACCACCTGCTCGACCGCCATCTCCGCCCGGTCACCGCGGACCCGTCCACCGCTCCTCACGCGGCACCGGCCGAAACCCGGCCCGTCGCCCGGTCCTGACCGGGCGACGCCACGGCCGCCCGGCGTCTCGCGACTCCGGGCGGCCGGTCGCGCGCCTCGACCGCGGGTCCGGGACGGCAGGCCGAGGCCCCTGAACGCACAACACCAGGGTCCAGCCCGGCATGCATCCGACGGTGCTTCCCGGAAGGCCCGAGGATTCACGGCGTTGCGGTCGTCACCGGGTCCCCGGGGGATCCGGTTTCTCCGGGTGCCGTCCGGCGGTCTCGCCGAGCACCCACCCGTACGGCGGTCTCGCCGAGCACCCACCCGTACGGCGGTCTCGCCGAGCACTCGCCCGTCCGGCGGCCGGGCGAGTGGTCCGGTCCGCGGCTGCGCCCGCCCGCTGCCGGGGTGCAGATCTGCTCCCGCTGGTCACACGCCTCTTCGCCGAGTGCCTCACACCTGGTGTCCGCACCGGTCGCCCGGCGGATCAGCTCCTCGACCGGCTCGGGCGAAGGACTCCCGACTACGGCCATCCGGCCGCGCCGCCGGCATCGCACCCCGAGCGGCCGGTTGAGGGCCATCGTGATCACGGCCGGCGGTCCGGCAGCCGAGAGGAGCGGAACGGCGGCAGCGCAGTCATCGCGCTCCGGGCCGACCACTCGGGGTCAGACCGGCAGCACGTCCGGGGAGAGGGCGCTCGCACGGGCCGTGGCCGCTGTCATGCGGCGGCGGTGATGGCGGCGGCAGAGGACCTCATAGCCGATGTCGTCGGGTTGGTTGACGTCGCCGACGACGACCTGGGCGCCCTCGACGACCATGTGACCGCCTATGGTGCGGGCGTTGTGGGTGGCGCGGGCGCCGCACCAGCAGAGAGCCTCCACCTGGAGGACCTCGACGCGGTCGGCCAGCTCGACCAGGCGCTGGGAGCCGGGGAAGAGCTTGGAACGGAAATCGGTCGTGATGCCGAAGGCGTAGACGTCGAGGCCCAGGTCGTCCACGACGCGGGCGAGTTGGTCGATCTGCTCGAAAGTGAGGAACTGGGCCTCGTCGGCGATCACATAGTCCGCGCGGCGGCCCTGGGAGAGATGGTCGACGAGGTACGCGTAGAGGTCCTGGCCGTCCTCGACCTCCACGGCGTCGGTGACCAGGCCCAGCCGCGACGACAGCTTGCCCTCGCCCGCGCGGTCGTCACGCGTGAAGATCATGCCCTGGAGGCCGCGCGCCGAGCGGTTGTGCTCTATCTGGAGGGCCAGCGTCGACTTCCCGCAGTCCATGGTTCCGGAGAAGAACACCAGCTCGGGCATGGTGAGTTGAGCACCTTTCGGCGAGGAGGGCGACGGGAGGGGCAGGGCTTCAGGAGCGTACTTCGAGGAGCGGGACGAGCTGTTCCACCGGCGTCATCGAGCCGTGGTTGCCGACCATCGCCGACTCCTTGGGTTCCCGCTCGGAGGCGATGATCAGGACGTCGTCGCGCGCGGCCGCGACCACGTCGCCGATGCGGGCGTACACACGTTCGTCGATGTGCGGTCCGAACCAGCCCGCCGCGATCGCCTCGTCGCGCGAGGCGATCCAGAACTGCTCCCCGAGCACCTCACGCCAGCAGGTCAGGACATCCGACTCGGCGCCCGGCACCGCGTAGACGTGGCGGGCGCGGCCCTCGCCGCCCAGGAGGGCGACCCCGGCGCGCAGTTCCCAGTCCTCGTCGAAGTCGATGCGGTGCTGCTCGTCGAACGGGATGTCGATCATGCCGTGGTCGGCCGTCACGTACAGGGCCGTGCGCGGCGGGAGTTGCTCCGCCAGGCGCTGGACCAGCCGGTCGACGTGCATGAGCTGGCCGCGCCAGGCGTCCGAGTCGACACCGAAGCGGTGGCCCGCGCCGTCGAGCTCGGAGTAGTACGTGTAGATCAACGCGCGGTCCCCGGCGGCCAGTTGTTCGGCCGCCACATCCATACGGTCGTCGCCGGAGAGGCGGCCGTGGAAGGCGCCGCCGCTCAGCGCGATCTGGGTGAGGGGGGTGGTCTGGAAGGCCGGAGAGGTGACCTGGGCGGTGTGCACACCCGCCTGGTCGGCCAGCTGGAAGATCGTGGGGTACGGCTGCCACACGCGCGGCGCCGTCCACGGCTGCCAGCGGAGCTGGTTCATCAGCTCCGCTGTCTCCGGGTTGCGGACCGTGTAGCCGGGCAGCCCGTGCGCGCCCGGCGGCAGACCGGTGCCCACGGAGGCGAGGGAGGTCGCGGTGGTGGCGGGGTAGCCCGCGGTGATGGGGCGGCCGGTGCCACCGCGCGAGGACGCCAGCAGCGCGGTCATGAAGGGCGCCTCGTCCGGGTGCGCTCTCAGCTGCTCCCAGCCCAGACCGTCGATCAGGAACACGCAGTTCCGGTCGGCCGCCCTCAGCTCCGGTATCGACGCGGCCGTACCGGGGACTCCCATGCCCGCCGCGAGGGTGGGCAGGAGGTCGGCGAGCGAGCCGGCGCCGTACTCGGGGACGGGGGCGGAGCCGACGGCGAGGGGTTCCGGGTGGTCCCAGGTGGGCAGCGCCATCAGCGGGCGGGATCCGCGGTCGCCTCGGAGAGGGACTGCGCGAAGGCGAGGGCCTGGCGCACGGTCTCCGGGCCGTCCCCTGCCTCGCTCACACGGAGGCTGAGGTCGTCCGCCGTCGAACTGCCCGTGTACCCGTGGTCCGCCTCGCAGTTGGGGTCGCCGCAGGCGGCGGGCTCCAGGTCGATGCGGGAGACGGCGCCCCAGCCGATGGTGAGGACGACCTCGCGGGGCAGGGCGCCCGGGGTGTACGACTCGGGGTTGGCGACGACCCGGCTGAGCACGACCGACGAGATCCGGCCGATCTTCACCGACTCGGTCGACGTCGTGGCGTACGGCGTCGGCGAGGTGGTGTCCGCGGCCTGCTCGTCGGTGTGACTCACGATGAAGCGGTTGCCCGTCAGGACGAGCACGGTGACGTGCCGCCGCACCTCGTTCGCGTCGAAGGTCGTCTCCTGATGCACCAGGTACGACTGGATGGCCTCGCCGCCGACAGCGGCCTCCACCGCCTCGGCCACGAGGGCCGGGTAGTAGCCGCTGCGCTCGATCGCCGCACGCAGCCCCTGGGTCGTCGTACTGGTCTTGGCCATGACGTCCATCCTACGGTGGTGCACCGACTGCGAGGGACCGCTCTGCCGTCCCTGTTCTGTCGTGGACGGCTCAATGCGCGGGGCCGTGCGCCGTCCGTGCGGGGTCCGCGCGCCGTCGTGAACGCGCCGGGAGCGTCGTCCTCAGTACACCGGAAGCGTCCGCGGGCCGAGGTCGTCGCGGGCGGGCGGGCGCGCGAGCCGTACGGTGGCGCCGAGCACGCTCAGCCCGCGCGGGGCGACGACGACGGGCTCCAGGGAGACCGCCACGACCTCGGGGTGGTCGTCGACCAGGCGGGAGACCCGCAGCAGCAGCTCCTCCAGCGCCTCCGTGTCGACGGGGGCGGAGCCCCGCCAGCCGAAGAGGAGCGGTGCCGTCCGGATCGACCGGACCAGCGAGGCCGCGTCCCGCTCGGTGGCCGGAATCAGCCGGTGCGCCATGTCACCTAGCAGCTGAGACGCGGGCCCGGCCAGCCCGAAGGAGAGCACCGCTCCGGCCGCCGGGTCGACCACCGTCCGCACGATCGTGTCGACTCCGCGCGGGGCCATGCCCTGCACGACCGGCCGCAGCTCCGCCGGCCCCCCGAAAAACTCCGTCAACTCCGCGTACGCCCGCCGCAGTTGCTCCTCGTCCGCCAGATCGAGCCGTACGCCGCCCAGGTCGGCCCGGTGCCGCAGGTGCGGGGCGGTCGTCTTGAGCGCCACGGGGTAGCCGACGGCACGGGCGGCCGCCACGGCCTCGTCGGGCGTGGGCGCGGGCCGCGCCTCCCGCACGCGGATGCCGTACCGCGCGAGCAGTGCGACCGTCTCCCGTGCGCCGAGCGTGAGCCCCTCGCCCCTGGCCAGCAACGCGTCGATCTGCCCGGCCGCCCCCTTCTCATCGATGTCCTCGTACTCGGGCACCCGCCCCGGCTCCGCCGCCTCCCGCCGCCACTGGGCATGGTTCACGGCTTCGGACAGCGCACGGACGGCCCGCTCGGCGGCGGGGTAGGCGGGGATGAGACGGGAGTCGGCCGGGTCCGAGGAAGGTGTTCCCCCTGTCCCCACGGTCGGCGGTCGTTCCGCGGGGCGATGGGGGTCCCCCCGCCCGAGCGAAGCCGAGAGTGCGGGAGGGCGGGCCCCGCCCGCGGCGCCGGGCGGCGTGTCACCGGCTTGTGGTGCGGTACTGGCAGCCGCCGACAACGCCTCCGCGAGGCCACCGAGCTCGACGTGCACGACGAGCACCGGCTTCCCGGGCACTTCCGCCGCCGCCATCCGCAACGCCTCGGCCAGAGCCGCGTCGTCGGGCGACGTCTCTCCGAGCGCCGGTATCGCCGTCACCACCACCGCATCGCAGGATTCGTCCGCCAGCGCCCCGGACAGAGCCTGCCGGAACTCCTCCGCGGAAGCCCCCGTCGTCAGATCCACGGGGGGCAACGGCCGGAGCCCCTCCGCGAGGCACGCGTCATAGGTGAGCATCCCCAGCGACTCGGAGTTCCCCAGAATCGCCACCCGCGGCCCCGCCGGCAGCGGCTGCCGGGCCAGCAGCAGCCCCGCGTCGACCAGTTCCGTGATCGTGTCGACCCGGATCACCCCGGCCTGCCGCAGCAGCGCGGACACGGTGGTGTGGGGCAACCGAGTGGCACGTACGGCATGCCCCTGCGGAGCCGAACCGTGTCGCGCCCCCTGCACCACCACGAGCGGCTTGACCGCCGCCGTGCGCCGGGCGAGGCGGGTGAACTTGCGCGGGTTGCCGATGGACTCCAGGTACATCAGGACGACATCGGTGTCGGGGTCCTCGTACCAGTACTGGAGGACATCGTTCCCGGACACGTCCGCGCGGTTGCCGGACGACACGAAGGTGGAGACGCCGGTGACCCCGGTGACCCCTCCCCCGCGCCGGTGCAGCCGGGACAGCAGGGCGATCCCGATGGCGCCGGACTGGGCGAAGAGGCCGATGCGCCCGGAGCGCGGCGTCTCGGGGGCGAGCGAGGCGTTGAGCCGTACGTCGGGGGCGGTGTTGATGATCCCGAAGGCGTTCGGCCCGATGATGCGCATGCCGTACGTACGCGCCTGGCGCACCAGTTCGCGCTGGCGCTCGCGCCCTTCGGCGCCGCTCTCGGCGTACCCGGCGGAGACGACCACGAGCCCCTGCACGCCGTGTTCACCGCACTCGGCGACGACCTCGGGGACGTGGGCGGCCGGGACGGCGACGACCGCGAGGTCGACCGGGCCCTCGATCTCCCTGATGGACCGGTACGCCGCGACCCCGTCGAGCTCCTTCTCCCGCACGGCCTTGTTCACCGCGTACAACTGCCCTGTGAACCCCGCGTCCCGGAGGTTGGCGAGCACGCTGCGGCCCACTCCGCCCGGCGTGCGCCCGGCGCCGATGACGGCGACCGAGCCGGGGGCGAGGAGTCGCTGGACGGACCGGGCCTCGGCACGCTGCTCCCGCGCGCGCTGCACGGCGAGGGAGCGGTCGGTGGGCTCCAGGTCGAACTCCAGGCGTACGACGCCGTCCTCGAAGCTGCGCTTCTGCTGGTACCCGGCGTCGGTGAAGACCTTGATCATCTTGCTGTTGGCGGGGAGCACCTCGGCGGCGAAGCGTCTGATGCCGCGCTCGCGGGCGACGGCGGCGATGTGTTCGAGGAGGGCGGAGGCGACGCCGCGGCCCTGGTGGGCGTCCTGGACGAGGAAGGCGACCTCGGCCTCGTCGGCTGGGGCCGACGCGGGCATTCCGTCGGCGCCGATGCGGTCGTAGCGTACGGTGGCGATGAACTCGCCGCCGACGGTGGCGGCGAGCCCCACCCGGTCCACGAAGTCGTGGTGTGTGAAGCGGTGGACGTCCTTGGCGGACAGGCGAGGGTACGGCGCGAAGAAGCGGTAGTACTTCGACTCGTCCGAGACCTGCTCGTAGAAGCTGACGAGACGCTCGGCGTCATCAACGGTGATGGGCCTGATGCGTGCGGTGCCGCCGTCGCGCAGCACCACGTCGGCCTCCCAGTGGGCGGGGTACTCGTGCCGGTCCGACGAGGTCTGCATGGGCCCCAGAGTACGGCTCGCGTGCGACAACGGCGCGGGGCAGTCTGGGGAAGCACAACAGAAGGACAGCAGCCGGTTCGCGGTCAGGCCGTGGGCCCGGTCCGGCGCGCTGCACGATATGGGAGACTGGTCTAGACAACCGGTCTAGACCTCTCTGAAGAACCCGAGACACCTGAAGGGCAGCATCACATGGCTGAGCGCCGCGTCAACGTCGGCTGGGCCGAGGGCCTCCACGCCCGCCCCGCATCCATCTTCGTCCGGGCCACCACGGCCTCCGGTATCCCCGTGACGATCGCCAAGGCCGACGGCAACCCCGTCAACGCGGCCTCCATGCTGGCGGTCCTGGGCCTGGGCGCCCAGGGCGGCGAGGAGATCGTGCTCGCCTCCGAGGCCGAGGGCGCGGACACCGCGCTCGACCGTCTGGCGAAGCTCGTGGCCGAGGGGCTCGAGGAGCTCCCCGAGACGGTCTGAGTAACGCGATAAAGGCCTGAAAGGCCACCCGCGGGCAACATCGAAGGGCTCGTCCGATTTATCGGGCGAGCCCTTCACATTTCTCTGTCGCAAGCGGGGAGAAAATCGTTCTTCGGGCAGCAGAAATAATGCCCTTCGAATTTCTTCTCTCTTTGTATACGGCTCCCGTGTTAATGCCGAAGGCTCGGCATGTTTACGGGGTGTTGCGAAGTCCTCACACGCTCCGGGCGCTCCGCCCCGCCGGGCCCGGCGGGAAATCGGAGCCGGTGTGCGGCGGTGGCGCGCTCGGTGTGCAGGGACGTGATGGTCCGGGCCCGCTCGCTGTCGCCGCGCGCGACGGCGTCCACGATGCCGCCGTGCTCCGCCCAGGACTCCGCGGGGTTGGCCGGCGCCTCGACCGCGTACATCCAGGCGATCTTGTGCCGCAGCTGGGCGAGTGTCGAGGTCAGCGCGGGGCTACCGGACGCCTGTGCGAGCGTCTCGTGGAACCAGCCACCCAGGGAGCGCAGATCCTCGCTGTTGCCCCGCCTGGCCCGCTCCTGACCCAGTCTCACCAGGCCGCGCAGCACCTTGAGGTGCGCCTCCGTACGGCGCTGCGCGGCGCGGGCGGCGCCCAGCGGCTCCAGCAGCATGCGCATCTCCAGCAGGTCGGCGGCCTCCTGCTCGGTCGGCTCGGCCACACACGCGCCCGCGTGCCGACGGGTCACGACGAAGCCCTCGGCCTCCAGCGTGCGCAGCGCCTCACGCACGGGGACGCGGCTGACGCCGTACCGGCGGGCGAGCAGTTCCTCGGTGAGGCGGCTGCCGCGCTCGTAGACACCCGCGACGATGTCATCACGGATCGCCGTGCATACCGAGTGCGCCGGAATACGCATGACCGACCTCCGCCTTAATCCCCGTGAAACGTCGATGATTGACGTGTGTTCCAGCGACTCTATTGCAGTGAGCCGGAATTTCCGATGGCGGACCGGAATCCAGGGATATTTTTTGGACAGGAGGTACGTCACAACGCGGAAAGCCCCGGCTCGGTGAGCCGGGGCCTCGGGCGTAGGTGCGGGAGCGTCAGACGTTCACGCCGTGCGAGCGCAGATACGCGAGGGGGTCGATGTCCGAGCCGTACTCGGCCGTCGTCCGGGCCTCGAAGTGCAGGTGCGCGCCGGTCACGTTGCCGGTCGCCCCGGAGAGGCCTATCTGCTGGCCGGGGGTGACCGTCTGGCCGACGGAGACGGCGATGGACGACAGGTGGCCGTACTGGGTGTACGTGCCGTCGTTCATCTTGATCACGATGTTGTTGCCGTACGCGCCGCCCCAGCCCGCCTCGACGACGGTGCCCGAGCCGACCGCCTGGACGGCGGTGCCGGACGCGGCGTGGAAGTCGATGCCGGTGTGGCTGCCGGAGGACCAGACGGCGCCGCCGGCCTTGTAGCCGGTGGAGACGTACGAGCCGCTGATCGGGGAGACATAGGCGTTGAGGCGCTTGCGCTCGGCGGCGCGGGCGGCACGCGCCTCAACCTCCTCGCGCTCCTTGGCGGCGGCCCGTTCCTGCTCGGCCTTCTCGGCGGCGGCCTTCCTGGCCTCCTCCTGCGCCTGCTTCTTGACGGCGGCCACCTCGGCCGCCTGCTGCTGGGCGGCGGCCTGGGCGTCGACCTGGTCGGCGACCGTGTCGCCGAGGGTGATGATCTGGTTCAGTCCGGTCTGCTCGACGGCGGGCTCCTCCGCGGCGAGCGCGGGAGCGGCCAGGGTGCCGATGACACCGGTGGTGGTGAGAGCGGCGACGCCCACGTTCCTCGTGGTCGTGCGCTGCACACGGCCGGGGCGGCGGTGCTTCCCGGGGGCGCGGGTGAACGCCATGAAGTGGCTGGTCCTTTCCTTCCCTCTCGCCTACCGGGTTAGCTGACGGGTTCGGAGCAGGAAGGTCTCCTACGGCCACCCCCCGGTTCGCGATGCTTCGCGAAGGGCGTCCGATTCACCCCAGGGACTGTGATGGGTCCCCGGCTCCCCTGGCTCGCGCCGTACGGGGACTCGGCGATGACTGTCCGGTGCCGCGGCTGCGGCGAACTGCTGACGAACAGCCGGACCGACGCTAAGTGGGCCGTCTTCGAAATAACAAACGGATCACGGGATTTGTTGCCTACGCCACAGGTCAGACACACAACCTCCGCCATCAATAGGGACAAACGGGGGCCCTGGTGACTCTTCCGTCACCAGGGCCCCCGAGGTGCACGCCCTTATGTCCGGGTTCTACTCGGCCGGTACGACGGTGACTTCGCCGATGCCGAGGGCCCTGACCGGCTCCTCGATCTGCTCGGCGTCACCGACGAGGACGGTCACCAGACGGTCCACCGGGAAGGCGCTCACGGCGGCCGCGGTGGCCTCCACCGTGCCGGTGGCGGCGAGTTGGCGGTACAGCGTCGACTGGTAGTCGTCCGGCAGGTACTGCTCGACCTGGTCGGCCAGCGTGCTCGCCACGGCCGCGGCCGTCTCGAACTTGAGGGGGGCGACCCCGACGAGGTTCTGTACCGCGACGTCGCGCTCGGCGTCGGTCAGGCCCTCGGCGGCGAGGGTGCGCAGCACCGTCCACAGGTCCTCGAGCGCCGGGCCGGTGTTCGGGGTGTCGATGGAGCCGCTGATGGCGAGCATCGCTGCGCCCGAGCCGTCGGGCGCGGAGCGCAGCACCTGGCCGAACGCGCGCACACCGTAGGTGTAGCCCTTCTCCTCGCGCAGGACACGGTCCAGGCGGGAGGTGAGGGTGCCGCCGAGGCAGTAGGTGCCGAGCACCTGGGCCGGCCACACGCGGTCATGCCGGTCGGCGCCCACCCGGCCGATGAGCAGTTGGGTCTGGACGGAGCCGGGGCGGTCCACGATGATCACCCGCCCGGTGTCGTCGGCGGTCACCGACGGCACGGGGCGCGGTTTGGCCGGGGAGCCGGTCCAGGCACCCAGCGTGTCGCCCAGCACCGCGTCGAGATCGACGCCGGTGAGGTCGCCGACGACCACGGCGGTGGCCGTGGAGGGGCGTACGTGCCTCTCGTAGAAGGCGCGTACGGCCGCGGAGTCGATGCCCTCGACGGTCTCCTCGGTGCCCTGGCGGGGGCGCGACATCCGCGAGTCGGCCGGGAACAGCTGCTTGTAGAGCTCCTTCGCGGCCCGGCGGCCCGGGTTGGCGGTCTCGTGCGGGATCTCGTCGAGCCGGTTGGCCACCAGCCGCTCGATCTCGCTGTCCTCGAACGCGGGTGCCCGCAGCGCGTCGGCGAGCAGGCCGAGCGCCTTCGCCAGCCGCGACGCGGGCACTTCGAGGGAGAGACGTACGCCGGGGTGGTCGGCGTGCGCGTCGAGGGTGGCGCCGCAGCGCTCCAGCTCGGCGGCGAACTCCTCGGCGGTGTGCTTGTCGGTGCCCTCGGAGAAGGCCCTGGTCATGATGGTGGCGACGCCGTCCAGGCCGGTGGGCTCGGCGTCCAGGGGCGCGTCGAGGAGGACCTCGACGGCGACGACCTGCTGGCCGGGGCGGTGGCAGCGCAGCACGGTCAGTCCGTTGTCCAGGGTGCCGCGCTCGGGCGCGGGGAACGCCCAGGGCCTGGCCTCGCCGGCCTGGGGCTGCGGGTGGAAGTCCATGGTCGCGAACTCGGTCACTTCGCCGACTCCTCGTTCTCGTCGGTGGTTTCGGCGGCCTGAGCCGCGGCGGCTTCGTCTTCGTCGCCCTCTTCGCCGTCGACGGGCTCGTAGACGAGCACCGCGCGGTTGTCGGGCCGCAGGCGCGCCTTGGCGATCTCCTGGACCTCGTCGGCCGTCACTTCGAGGACGCGGTCGACGGCGGTGAGGGCGAGCTTCGGGTCACCGAACAGGACCGCGAACCGGCACAGTTCGTCGGCGCGGCCCGCGACCGTGCCGAGCCGGTCCAGCCACTCGCGCTCCAACTGGGCCTGGGCGCGCTCCATCTCCTCCGCCGTGGGACCCTCCGCGGCGAACCGGGCGAGCTCCTCGTCCACGGCGGCCTCGATGACGGGCACCTCGACATCGCCCGAGGTCTTCACGTCCAGCCACGCCACGGAGGGCGCGCCGGCCAGCCGCAACAGGCCGAACCCGGCCGTCACGGCCGTACGGTCACGGCGTACGAGCCGGTTGTACAGGCGGGAGGACTCGCCGCCGCCGAGGATCGTGAGCGCCAGGTCGGCGGCGTCGCAGGCGCGCGTGCCGTCCTCGGGCAGCCGGTAGGCGGCCATCAACGCGCGCGCGGGCACCTTCTCCTCGACGACCTCGCGCAGCTGCTCACCGATGATGTCGGGGAGCGTGCCGTCGCGGGGATCGGGCTTGCCGTCGTACGCCGGGATCGAGCCGAAGTACTTCTCGATCCATGCGAGCGTCTGCTCCGGGTCGATGTCGCCGACGACCGAGAGGACCGCGTTGTTGGGCGCGTAGTAGGTGCGGAAGAACTGGCGGGCGTCCTCCAGGCTGGCCGCCGACAGGTCCTCCATCGAGCCGATGGGCGTGTGGCGGTACGGGTGACCCTCCGGGTACGCCAGGCGGAAGATCTTCTCGAAGACGGTGCCGTACGGCACGTTGTCGTAGCGCTGCCGGCGCTCGTTCTTGACGACGTCCCGCTGGTTGTCCAGGTTCTTCTGGTCGAGCGCGACCAGCAGACTGCCCATGCGGTCCGCCTCCAGCCACAGCGCGAGCTCCAGCTGGTGGGTGGGCATGGTCTCGAAGTAGTTGGTGCGCTCCCAGCTCGTCGTGCCGTTCAGCGAACCGCCGGCGCCCTGGACCAGCTCGAAGTGACCGTTGCCCGGCACCTGCTTCGAACCCTGGAACATCAGGTGCTCGAAGAGGTGGGCCAGGCCGGTGCGGCCCTCGACCTCGTGGCGCGAGCCGACGTCGTACCAGAGGCACACCGCGGCGACCGGGGTCAGGTGGTCCTCGGAGAGCACCACGCGCAGGCCGTTGTCCAGGCGGTGCTCCTTCACTGTCAGGCCTTCGGAGCCTGCCTCGGCTGTGGCCGTGTGACCCATGGGCATGTACGTCCCTTCGATCGCTGTGCTGTAGTCGCGGGATCCGTCGTGGAAGCGTCGCGGAAACCGCTGTTTTCCTGCCGGTCCTGCCACTGTATGCAAGCGCGCGGACCCCTGGAGAAGTTCCCGGGGGTCGTACGCCGAGAGCGAGACCGGGGTCGCGGCCGTCGAGGGTTGGTTAAGGTCGGCGCACACTGTTGACACGACGGCCCGGGAGGCCGGGCCGGATGGTCGGCGCCGGGCCGTGTCAGGGTTGTCAGTGCGGCAGTCCACAATGGTCCGCGTCAGATCCCGTTCACGTCTCGGTGAGAGTGAGCTGGAGACGTGAGCGCCCCGTAGGTGAGCGACCAGAAAAAGAGGAGCCGGCAGCGATGGCCCGCCGCAGCACGAAGACCCCGCCGCCCGACGACGCGTACGAGGAGAGGATCCTCGACATCGACGTCGTCGACGAGATGCAGGGCTCCTTCCTCGAGTACGCGTACTCGGTCATCTACTCCCGAGCCCTTCCGGACGCCCGCGACGGTCTGAAGCCGGTGCACCGCCGGATCGTCTACCAGATGAACGAGATGGGCCTGCGCCCCGACCGCGGCTATGTGAAGTGCGCCCGCGTCGTCGGCGAGGTCATGGGTAAGTTGCACCCGCACGGCGACTCGTCGATCTACGACGCCCTGGTGCGCCTCGCCCAGCCCTTCTCCATGCGGCTCCCCCTGGTCGACGGCCACGGCAACTTCGGTTCGCTGGGCAACGACGACCCGCCGGCCGCCATGCGGTACACCGAGTGCCGGATGGCCGACGCGACGAGCCTGATGACGGAGTCGATCGAGGAGAACACGGTCGACTTCGCGCCCAACTACGACGGCCAGGAGCAGGAACCGGTGGCGCTGCCCGCCGCCTTCCCGAACCTGCTGGTCAACGGCGCTTCCGGCATCGCCGTCGGCATGGCCACCAATATGCCGCCGCACAACCTGGGCGAGGTCATCGCGGCCGCCCGCCACCTCATCAGGTATCCGAACGCCGACCTGGACACGCTGATGAAGCACGTCCCGGGACCCGACCTGCCCACCGGCGGCCGGATCGTCGGCCTCTCCGGGATCAGGGACGCGTACGCGACGGGCCGCGGCACCTTCAAGATCCGCGCCACGGTGACGGTGGACAACGTGACGGCCCGCCGAAAGGGCCTGATCGTCACCGAGCTGCCGTTCACCGTCGGCCCGGAGAAGGTGATCGCCAAGATCAAGGACCTGGTCGGCTCGAAGAAGCTGCAGGGCATCGCCGACGTCAAGGACCTCACCGACCGCGCGCACGGCCTGCGTCTGGTCATCGAGATCAAGAACGGCTTCGTGCCCGAGGCCGTCCTGGAGCAGCTCTACAAGCTGACGCCGATGGAGGAGTCCTTCGGCATCAACAACGTGGCCCTGGTCGACGGCCAGCCCCTCACCCTGGGCCTCAAGGAGCTCCTGGAGGTCTACCTCGACCACCGCTTCGAGGTCGTACGGCGCCGCTCGGAGTTCCGCCGCGGCAAGCGGCGCGACCGTCTTCACCTGGTCGAGGGTCTGCTCACCGCGCTGGTGGACATCGACGAGGTCATCCGCCTGATCCGCTCCAGCGACAACTCCGCGCAGGCCAAGGAGCGCCTGATCGAGCGCTTCTCCCTGTCGGACATCCAGACGCAGTACATCCTCGACACCCCGCTGCGCCGCCTCACCAAGTTCGACCGCATCGAGCTGGAGTCCGAGAAGGACAGGCTCAACGCCGAGATCGCGGAGCTGACGCGCATCCTGGAGTCGGACGCCGAGCTGCGCAAGCTGGTCTCCGGTGAACTGGCCGCGGTGGCCAAGAAGTTCGGCACCGAGCGCCGTACGGTGCTGCTGGAGTCCTCGGGCACCCAGGTGACCACGGTCCCGCTCCAGGTGGCGGACGACCCGTGCCGGGTGCTGCTGTCGTCGACGGGTCTGCTGGCCCGGACGGCCAACGGCGAGCCCTTCGCGGCCGACGAGGACGGCAAGCGGGCCAAGCACGACGTCATCGTCTCGGCGGTCCCGGCGACGGCCCGGGGCGAGGTGGGCGCGGTGACCTCCACCGGCCGCCTGCTGCGCCTGAACGTGGTCGACCTGCCGCAGCTGCCGGACACGTCGGCGGCCCCGAACCTTTCGGGCGGCGCCCCGCTCTCGGAGTTCCTCTCCCTCCAGGACGGCGAGACGGTCATCTGTCTGACGACGCTCGACGAGTCGTCGCCCGGGCTGGCCATCGGCACCGAGCAGGGTGTCGTCAAGCGTGTGGTCCCCGACTACCCGTCCAACAAGGAGGAGCTGGAGGTCATCACGCTCAAGGAGGGCGACCGGATCGTCGGCGGCGTCGAGCTGCGCACCGGCGACGAGGACCTGGTCTTCATCACGGACGACGCCCAGCTGCTGCGCTACCAGGCCTCCCAGGTCCGCCCGCAGGGCCGCCCGGCCGGCGGCATGACCGGCATCAAGCTCACCGAGGGCGCGAAGGTCATCTCCTTCACGGCCGTCGACCCGGCCGTGGACGCGGTCGTCTTCACGGTGGCGGGCTCCCGCGGCACCCTCGACGACTCCGTCCAGACCACGGCCAAGCTCACCCCCTTCGACCAGTACCCCCGCAAGGGCCGCGCCACGGGCGGTGTCCGCTGCCAGCGGTTCCTCAAGGGCGAGGACTGCCTGTCCGTCGCCTGGGCGGGTCCCGTACCGGCCCGCGCCGCGCAGAAGAACGGCATGCCGGCCGACCTTCCGGAGATGGACCCGCGCCGCGACGGCTCGGGCTTGTCCCTGGGCAAGACGGTTTCGTCGGTGGCGGGTCCGGTGTGAGCCCGAGCCTTCAGACGCTGTCGTAGGAGGCCTCGGGTTCCTCGGCCCCCGCTTCCTGCACGTAGCGGAGGACGCCCCACATGCCGTGTTCGTCGGCGTGTGGGGCGTCGTTCTTGCACGCCTCCAACTCCTTGCTCAGGGCCGGGGCGTCGATACCGGCCCCGATGAGCACCAGTTGGCTGAACCGGCTCTCCTCACCGTCCGCCCAGGGCTCGGGAAGGAACCGCAGGAACCGCCCCACGGCATGCACGGCGTAACGGTTCCGGAGGTCGTACGGCCCGAAGTCGACGTACCCCTTGATGCGGTAGAGCCCTTCGGATCTGCCGTCGAGGAAGTCCATGAGCCGCCGGGGGTCGAGCGGCACGTCGGAGACGAAGGCGACGCTGTCGTAGCCGGTGTGCAGATGCCCGACGTGACCGTCACCGTCCTCCCCGTCCCCCTCCCCGTCCTCGTCATGTCGATGAAGGTCGTCGAAGGAAAGCTGGCCGATGCGCTCCTCGGAGGGCCGGCAGTCGAAGAGGAACTCGGGGTCGATACGCCCGTAGGTGGCGGGTACGACGGCCGCACGGTCACTGAGCGAGCGGACGAGCTCCAGGACGCGCTCCCCGTCCTCGGCCCGGTCGAGCTTGTTGACGACGACGAGGTCGGCGATGCCGAGATGCCGGTCGATCTCGGGATGCCGCTGCCTGGTCTCCGGGAACTCGGACGCGTCGACGACCTCGACGAGCCCTCCGTACAGCACCCGGGGATTCTCGCTGGCCAGCACCATCCGTACGAGCTCCTGCGGCTCGGCGAGACCGCTCGCCTCGATGACGATGACATCGATCCCGGCGGACGGCTCGGCGAGCCGCTCCAGGTAGACATCCAGCTCACTGGCGTCGACAGCACAGCACAGACACCCGTTGCCCAGCGACACGGTGGAATCGCCGAGGGCCCCGGCCACCGCCATCGCGTCGATCTCGATCGCCCCGAAGTCATTGACCACAGCCCCGATACGGCTGCCGCCGCTGCGGTGGAGGAGGTGATTGAGCAGGGTCGTCTTGCCGGAACCGAGGAATCCGGCGAGGACGACGACCGGGATCTGCCGCGAGCCCCGCGGACTCGGGCTCGGATTCGACGACTGGCTCAACACGCGCCCTCTCTCACACCGTTGCGTGCGCCGGCTCGCGGCCGGCCACCGCACGAGGACGGCTCATGGACCGGCTCTCACCGGAACGCCGCGGCTCTCGTACGTCCTTTGAATGCCGTTCCAGGATACGAGTGGGGGCGAGCGCCCCGTGGAGTGAACGATTGTTAGCGGCGCCCGCGGGGCACACGTCTGGCATGGCGCCGGTTCGCACGACCCGCACATCCCTCCGTGCGCCTCCTCTCCGCCTCCCAGCCGACCAGCGCCGCTCGGACACTGGAGGCGGCAAGCGCCGCCCACCGCTCGCCGGTCCCCATCCCGTCGACCCGCACCCGACGACCGGCGGACGGCCGCCTGAACCGGGGGTTGACATGGCCACACAGAGAAGCGGAAGTCGAAGGCTGGGCGCCTTGGCAGCAGCGGGCATGGGGCTGGTAACAGGCGCCCTCACCACGCTGGCCACGCGTCGACAGGAAGTCAACGCACTTCGTTCACGCGTCGAACGCCTGGAGCGGGACGCGCAGAACCAGCAGCAGGCCAATCTCGCCCATCAGCAGCGCCTGCACTGGGAACTGCTGAGCAAGGCCATGGACGACCCCGAGCTCGCCGAGGTGCTGAACACCTACGACGAGGCGTTCTCCGCGAAGAAGCAGCGCCAGTTCCTCTTCGCCAACGCCCTTTACACCAACGCGCTCTGCTACCACCGCATGGGCAACATCAGCAGGGAGGAGTTCTTCGGATTCGTCCGAGGCATCCTGCAGAATGCCATCTTTCGCGAGTACTGGTACGCCACCCGCCCTCATCGAGCAACGCTGATCGAGGTCTCCGAAGAGGCTGAACTCGGCCGTATGGTCGACGACCTGCTGCGACAACTCGAGGAAGCGGACATCGACGAGTGGTGGGTGGTCGGTGAGCCTCCGACGGAGTAGAGCCGTGTAGAGCTGACGCCGTCGTTAAGCCCCGTCCACTCCCTCCACCTTCCCGAGTGGATCACGCCTCCGGGCGGTAACGAACTCATAAACTCACCCGTTTCCCCTGATGCCAACAGGGTTGACTGCACGCGATCGCGTAAGGGTCACCCCCCTCCGAACAGTCGCTCCATGCCGCCCGGCCGTCGAGGTAGCAGCCCCACAGGGCCGCATCGCGCCGCGCAGCCACAGCGCGCAGGCACTGAAGCCTTGAGACCAAGGGGAACTTGAACAGTGAGTCAGATCATCCGTCGGCTGGGGACTCCACCGAGCCTTCGTGGAAGCGTATCCGGACAGAATTGCCCGGATATCTTCGAATTGACCGACGGGGACTTCGCAGTCATCGGCACAGACGTCACGAGAACGTTGGAACCGCGGCTTCCCGCCGACGTAACCCTCGGCGAGAGCGGACGCATCGTGGTGGTCACGCGCGAGACTCTGATTCATGCCAAGGCCGATATTCCTCTGGCCTCAGCCGGCATCGAAACGCCCGGCGCGCCGCTCGGCACAGCCCTATCCGCGGTAGCCACATCCCGGCCTGTGCCCACACCCGTGAACAGGGAAGGTCAACAACAGGTGAAAATCGTACGCCGTATCGGTGTGCCGCCTCAGCAACGAGGCAGCCTCACCGGAGGAACCTGCCCGGACATCTTCGAACTGAGCGACGGCAGTTTCGCCGTCATCGGCACCGAAGCCACGGACGCACTCGAAAACGAGCTGCCTTCCGACGCCGCCCGCGCGGACTACGAACGCATCGTGGTCATCAGCCGCGAGACACTGATCCGAGCCAAGGCAGACATCCCGCTCGCCTGACCCGACCGCGCTCAGGATCCGATGTGGCCCGGGCTCGACACCGCACATGGTGTCGAGCCCTCTCGTTTCGCATGTGAGCCGCCTGCGCTCAGTGGACGACCTCTGACGCCACCACGGGCACCGCCACCGGCGCCCCCGGCCCCACGTACCGGGCCGCCGGGCGGATGATCTTCGAGTCCTCCGCCTGTTCGAGGATGTTGGCGGTCCAACCGACGGTGCGGGCGGCCGCGAAGGTCGGGGTGAACATCTCCCGGGGCAGGCCGCAGAGTTCCATGACGACGCCCGCGTAGAACTCGACGTTGGTGTGCAGTGCGCGCCCGGGCTTCAGCTCGGCGAGGATCGACTCGACCTGGCGTTCCACCTCCACCGCGAAGGCGACCCGAGGGCCGCCGGACCGCTCCGCGATGCCGCGGAGCATGCGGGAGCGAGGGTCCTCGGTGCGGTAGACGGGGTGACCGAAGCCCATGATGCGGTCACCGGCGAGGACGCGTTCACGGATCCAGGGGTCGATGCGGTCGGGCGTGCCGATCGCATCGAGAGTGTCCAGGGCCCGGCTCGGCGCACCGCCGTGGAGGGGACCGGAGAGCGCGCCCACCGCACCCACAAGGCACGCCGCCACGTCCGCGCCCGTCGACGCGATGACCCGCGCCGTGAAGGTTGATGCATTGAATCCGTGATCAATGGTTGAGATCAAGTATTGCTCGATCGCCCGCGTCCGCAGGGGGTCGGGTTCCGAACCGGTCAACATGTAGAGGTAGTTCGCGGCGTAGGGAAGGTCGTCCCGCGGTTCGATCGGGTCCAGACCCTGCCCCAGTCGGTACAGCGCGGTGAGCAGGGTCGGTACGGCCGCCGACGCGGCCAGCGCGTCCGCGCGGCGCTCGTCCGCGTCGAGGTCGTACACGGGCC
The DNA here is from genome assembly GCF_024612035.1 of Streptomyces sp. DSM 40750. Lineage (GTDB taxonomy): Bacteria > Actinomycetota > Actinomycetes > Streptomycetales > Streptomycetaceae > Streptomyces. The sequence goes on along the minus strand of NZ_CP102513.1, from coordinate 8,333,347 downwards.
GGAAACCCTTGGAGGCACCGAACAGCGACAGGGCGGTGCGCAAGCCGGACAGCGGGCCGGAGTGGGCGCTCGCCGTCGCGATCGCGGGCAGCGCGGCCCGCACGTCGTCGGGCAGCCGGCGCAGGGGCCGGACCCGGTCGGCGAACGCGGTCCGCTGCGACGCGTCCGGCAGTTCGCCGTGTGCCATCAGATGCCAGACGTCCTCGAAGTCACGGGTCTGCGCGAGTTCGACGGCCGAGTACTGGCGGTAGTGGTAGAAGCCCTCCTGCCCCCTGACATCACCCAATGAGGTGTCGGTGACGACGACGCCCGCGAGTCCTCGCGGCACGTCGACGGGGGTGGTCGCGGCCCGGTTGATGGACATGTCTCCTCCTTGAACTTGATTCGACTGTCCATGCATGACTCAATCTCTGTCAATATTGATTGAATCAATGTCATGTCTATACGGATACGGTGGCGTCCATGAAGGAGCAAGGCGATCGAGAATCGGCGGACCTGGTGACCGCCACCGCCCGCACCGGCCGACGGCTCAGCACCAGGGAGACCGCCGAGTTGCTCGGCGTGAAACCGGAGACCGTGTACGCGTACGTGAGCCGTGGCCAGCTCACCAGCCGACGGGACCCCGGTGGCCGTGGCAGCACCTTCGACGCCGAGGAGGTGGCGGCGCTCGCACAGCGCAACAAGCGGGAGAGTAGCGGGAGTCCGGCCGCGGCGGGCGAGCTCTCCGTCCGCACCCGGCTCACCCTCATCGAGCAGGATCGCTACTACTTCCGGGGTGTCGACGCGACCGAACTCGCCGCGCGCCACTCCTACGAAGAGGTCGCCGAGTGGCTGTGGACGGGCGAGCTGCGGCCCGGCGTCACTTTCACCGCCCCGAAGGCGTCCGTCACCACCGCCCGCCGCGCGGTCGACGCGCTGCCGGAACACAGCGGCCCCCTCGACCGGCTGCGGGTGGCCGCGATCGCCGCCTCGGCGGCGGACCCGCTGCGCTTCGACCTCTCCGAGGGGGCCGTCCTCGGCACCGCGCGCACCCTCATCCCCACCCTCGTCGCCGCGCTCCCGCCGGTCTCGCGCTCCCACCGCGACTCCGGCCCGCTCGCCGACCGGCTCTGGGCCCGGATCAGCGGCCGTACCCCCGACGAGGCGTCCCTGCGCGTCCTGGACACGGCACTGGGGCTGCTCGTCGACCACGACCTGGCCGCCTCCACGCTCGCGGTCCGCGTCGCCGCGTCGGCCCGCGCCCACGCGTACGCGGCCGTCTCCGCCGGTCTCGGCGCCCTCGAAGGCCCGCTGCACGGCGCGGCCGGCGCACTTGCCCACCGGCTGCTCCTCGACGTGCTGGACCACGGCAGCGCGGCCCCCGTGATCGCGGACGAACTGCGCGCCGGCCGCAGCATCCCGGGGCTCGGCCACCGTCTCTACGCGGGTGCCGATCCACGCGCGCGTGCCCTGTTCGCGCTCCTGGAGGGCGTCCCCCAGGCGGGACCGGCCCTCGCGGCGGCCCGCGACATCGTGGCGACCTCCGCCCGCCACACGCCCCTGCACGCCAATGTCGACCTGGCCCTCGCGGTCCTCACCGTCTCCTTCGGCATGTCCTCCACCGCGAGCGAGACCGTCTTCGCCGTGGCCCGCACGGTGGGCTGGATCGCCCATGCCCTGGAGGAGTACGGGGAGCGTCCGCTACGGATGCGCCCGAGGGGCCAGTACGTGGGAGTGCGGCCGCCCCAACCCCTCCCGGAGTGAACGCCCGCACGACCTCAACCCGCTCTCCACGACGCCCCGGGTCCCCAATGCGCCCCTTGTGGACCCCGTTTGCGCCCCTTCGGCCCGGCCGGAATTCGCTCGCGCGCAACTCAGGTTAGGCTCACCTCTGTGAGTACGTGCACATCCGCGTCCCGACACCTCGACGAGCCTCTCGCGGGGACCGCCGCCACGGCGAGGACATGGCTGCTGCTGGAACAGCCGGGCCCCTGGGGCGTCAAGGCGCTCACATCGAGCCACCTGGACCCCGCGCTCGGCCGCGCCCTCGAAGCGGCGGCCGAGGGCACCGGCGTACGCGTGGCGCTCATCCGGCGCCCCGGCCGCCACGCGGACCGCCGAGAGGTGCGTGAGCGCCGCGTGTACGTGGCCCACACCGTGCCGGGAAACGTCTGGCTGCACAGCGCCACGACGTCCGACCCCGAACAGTTGCTCGGCCTCGACTTCGCCGCCCTCGGAAACGGCGACCCTCACACCTTCGGGACGGCTTTGCGGGGCCGGCCCCACACCGGCGCCCCCCTCTCGCTCGTCTGCACCAACGGCAAGCGAGACCGCTGCTGCGCCCTCCTCGGCCGCCCACTCGCCGCCGAACTGGCCGCCTCCGGCGTCGAGGGCACCTGGGAGGTCACCCATCTGGGTGGTCACCGTTTCTCCCCCACCCTGCTCGTCCTGCCCTTCGGCTACGTGTACGGCCGTGCCGAGGCCCATCACGTCAAGGAGGTCCTCCAAGGCGTGCGGGAAGGACGGGTCGTCACCGAGGGATGCCGCGGGAGCTCCGCCTGGGAGCGCCCCGGTCAAGCGGCCGAACTGGCGGTGCGCACGGAGACGGGCGAGGACGCGGCCGACGCGCTGACCGTCGTCCGCACGGACGGCACCGCGCCCCGCTGGGAAGTGACCGTCGCCCACCTCGACGGCCGCCGCTGGACCGTCGTCGTCGCCCAGGGCGCCTCCCAGCCGCCGCGCGCGGAAAGCTGCGGTTCCGCGCTGGGCTCCCCGGCCAGGATGGACGTCGTGGCCGTACGAGAGCTCGCACCAGCGGCGCTGACGGGCCAGGGCAACCGGCCCCGAGGCCACGCCGCGCAAACACTTCGCACCTGAGATCCACGCCACACCCCACTACGACCGGCCCGTTCCCCCCACGTACCGTCATGGGTATGAGCCCCACTCCCCCCGCACGCCGCCTACGTCTCGGTATGCCGCGGCGGGTGTTCTCGCAGGTCCTGCTGATGCAGGTGGCGATCGCCGCCGGTGTCGCCGTCCTCGCGACCGGGCTGTTCCTCGCGCCGCTCAGCGAACAGCTGGACGACCAGGCCATGCGCCGGGCCCTCGCGATAGCGCAGACGACGGCGGCACAGCCGCAGATCGCCGAGGACCTGCTGTCGTCGAAGCCGTCCGTGAACGGCCCCGTGCAGATCGAGGCCGAGCGGATCCGGAAGGCGAGCGGGGCCGAGTACGTCGTGGTGATGGACACACACGGGGTGCGCTGGTCGCACACCGACCCGGCGGAGATCGGCGGCACGGTCTCCACGGACCCGCGCCGCGCCCTGGCCGGGAACGAGGTCATGGAGATCGACTCGGGCACCCTGGGGCGCTCCGCCCGGGGCAAGGTGCCGCTGCGCGACGGCGACGGGAAGATCGTCGGAGCCGTCTCGGTCGGTATCGAGTACGACAGCGTGCGCGCCCGGCTGATCCACGCGATCCCCGGGCTCCTCGCGTATGCCGGGGGCGCCATGGCCGTCGGGGCGCTGGCCGCGTATGTGATCTCCCGGCGGGTCCACCGCCAGACCCGTGACCTGGCCTTCTCCGACATCGCGGGGCTGCTGGCGGAGCGCGAGGCGATGCTGCACGGCATTCGGGAGGGCGTGGTCGCGCTGGACCGCGCCGGCCGCGTACGCCTCCTGAACGACGAGGCGCAGCGGCTGCTCGGGATAGGCGACGAGGTGGTCGGCAGGTCGCTCGACGACGCGCTCGGCGCCGGCCGTACGACCGATGTGCTGGCCGGCCGGGTCACGGGCACCGATCTGCTGACCGTGCGCGGCCAGCGCGTGCTGGTCACCAACCGCATGCCCACCGACGACGGGGGCGCCGTAGCCACCCTGCGCGACCGCACCGAACTGGAGCAGTTGGGCCGCGAACTCGACTCCACGCGCGGCCTGATAGACGCCCTGCGCGCCCAGGACCACGAGCACGCCAACCGGATGCACACGCTCCTCGGACTGCTCGAACTGGAGATGTTCGACGAGGCCGTGGAGTTCGTCGGCGAGGTGGTCGGCGACCACCGGGCGACCGCCGAACAGGTCACCGAGAAGATCCACGATCCGCTGCTCGCCGCGGTGCTGGTCGGCAAGGCGACCGTCGCGGCCGAGCGCGGCGTCGCCCTCTCGGTCGCGGGCGGCACGATGTTGCCGGACCGGCTGATCGACCCGCGTGGGCTCGTCACCATCGTCGGCAACCTCGTCGACAACGCCCTGGACGCCGTCGCGGGCACACCGCACGCGCGCGTGGAGGTCGATCTGCGCGCCGAGGGACGCACGGCGATCCTCCGGGTCCGCGACACCGGACCGGGAGTCCCGCCCGACAAGCGGGAGTTGATCTTCACGGACGGCTGGTCCACCAAGACACCGCCTGCCCACCGCGAGCGCGGCATCGGGCTCTCCCTGGTACGCCGCCTCGCCGAACGGCAAGGCGGCAGCGCCCGGGTCGCGGAAGCGGAGGGCGGCGGCGCGGAGTTCACCGTCGTACTGCCCGACGCACTCGCGGAGCCGGAGCTGGTGACGCGGCCATCCGTGCCGACGCTTACCTCCACGGCACCGGACCACGGGCCCGCTCGACACGACGAGCCGAGGACCGGCCGCGACGGACGGCCAGGCCCCGAGCAGGAGCCCGAAGCCGCCATCACAGCCGCCGAGAAGGAGTCGCGATGATCGAGGTCCTGATCGTGGACGACGACACGAGAGTCGCCCGCGTCAACGCCGCCTATGTCGAGAAGGTCGCCGGTTTCCACGTCGCCGGCGTGGCCCACAACGCGGCCGAGGCGCTCCAGCAGCTGGAGGCGTTGCCCCACGTGGACCTGGTCCTCCTGGACCACTATCTGCCGGACGAGACGGGCCTCGTGGTCGTCCAGGAGATGCGGCGCCGCGGCCACCAGACCGACGTGATCATGGTGACGGCGGCCCGCGACGTATCGACCGTCCAGGCCGCGATGCGGCAGGGCGCGCTCCAGTACCTGGTCAAACCGTTCGCGTTCGCCGGGCTGCGGGCCAAGCTGGAGGCGTACGCGGAGCTGCGGCGCACGCTGGACGGCGGCGGCGAGGCCGAACAGGCCGAGGTGGACCGGATCTTCGGCGCTCTCTCGGCGGGCGGCGAGCCGGACCTGCCCAAGGGCCACTCCGCCACCACCACCGAGCTCGTACGCCGTGCCCTGATGACCGCCGAGGGCGCGCTCTCCGCCCAGGAGATCGCCGAACGGACGGGCCTCAGCCGCCAGACCGCCCAGCGCTATCTGAAGCTCCTGGAGCGCACGGGACGGGCCCGGCTGACTCTCAAGTACGGCGACGCGGGCCGCCCGGAGCACCGCTACGTGTGGGCCTCCCGCCCCTGAAGGCCCCCGTACGCGCCTCCGACACGCCCTCGTGAAGCCTCTGCGCCCCTGAACGCGCCCCGGTCCGTCACACCGCCCCGGCGCCCGTGAGCGACCTCACCTCGGTCTCCGCGTGCTTCGCCTCGTCCGGCGGCTCGGCCGAGGTGACCGTGCCGAGCCAGCCCGCGAGGAAGCCCAGAGGGATGGAGACGAGGCCCGGGTTCTGCAAGGGGAAGTACTGGAAGTCGACGCCGGGGAACAGCGAGTCGGCGCTCCCCGAGACCACCGGCGACAGCAGCACGAGGACCACGGAGGGGACGAGTCCGCCGTACACGGACCACACCGCGCCCCGCGTGGTGAAGCCGCGCCAGAACAGCGAGTACAGCAGCACGGGCAGATTGGCCGAGGCGGCGACCGCGAAGGCCAGTCCCACGAGGAAGGCCACGTTCAGGTCCCGGGCGAGCAGCCCGAGCGCGATCGCGACCATGCCGATCCCGACCGCGGCGGTCCGTGCGACGGCCACCTCGCTGCGCGGCTTCGAACGCCTGCGCCGCAGCGACGCGTAGAGGTCATGGGCGACGGACGCCGACGACGCGAGGGTGATGCCGGCGACGACCGCGAGGATCGTGGCGAAGGCGATGGCGGCGACGATCGCGAACAGAACCGTTCCGCCTGTGGAGTCCGCGCCACCGCCCAGATCGAGGGCGAGCAGTGGCACCGCTGTGTTCCCGGCCGCGTTGGATCCCCGTACGGCTTCCGGGCCGACGATCGCGGCCGCGCCGAAGCCCAGCACGATCGTCATGAGGTAGAAGCCGCCGATGAGGCCGATCGACCAGACCACCGAGCGGCGCGCGGCCCGAGCGGTGGGCACCGTGTAGAAGCGCGACAGGATGTGCGGCAGCCCGGCCGTGCCCAGCACCAAGGCGAGTCCGAGGCTGATGAAGTCGAAGCGCGCGATCCAGTCCCCGCCGTACTTCAGCCCGGGCGCGAGGAACGCGTCCCCGTGTCCGCTGCGGTCGGCCGCCGTCCGCAGCAACTGGTCGAAGTCCCCGTGGAACCGCACCAGTACGAGCACGGTCAGCGCGATCGCCCCGCCCATCAGCAGGACCGCCTTCACGATCTGAATCCAGGTGGTGGCCCGCATCCCTCCCAACGAGACATAGACGACCATGAGCGCGCCGACCCCGATGACCGTCCAGGCCTGCGCCGCCTCGCCCTCGCCTCCCAACAGCAGCGCGACGAGGGTGCCCGCCCCCACCATCTGCGCCACCAGATACAGCACGGACACGGTCACCGAGGAAGTTCCCGCCGCGATCCGTACCGGCCGCTCGCTCATACGCGCCGCGACCACGTCGGCGAGCGTGAACCGCCCGCAGTTGCGTACCAGTTCGGCCACCAGGAAAAGCACCACGAGCCAGGCGACCAGGAAGCCCACCGAGTAGAGCAGCCCGTCGTACCCGAAGAGCGCGATGAGCCCGGAGATACCGAGGAAGGAAGCCGCGGACATGTAGTCGCCCGCGATGGCAAAACCATTCTCCATGGGCGAGAACAGCCGCCCGCCGACGTAGAACTCCTCCGCCGAGCCGTGCCGGTTGCGGCTCACCCACGTCGTGATCCCCAACGTGACCGCCACGAACGCGCTGAACAGCAGCAGCGCCAGCGTCTGATGGTCGGCGGTCACCGCTCGCCCCCTCTGACGCCGCGCGTCAACTCCTGGGTGTCCCAGCGCAGATCGAGCGCCGCCCGGTCCCGGCGCAGCCTCGCGTGCCGCGCGTACGCCCAGGTGAACAGGAACGTCGTGAGGAACTGCCCCAGCCCCGCCAGCATCGCCACGTTCACCGCGCCCGCCACCGGCCGTGCCATCAGTCCCGGAGCGGTGGTCGCCGTCACGACGTACCCCACGTACCAGCTGAAGAAGAGGGCGACGCCTGGGATCACGAACCTGCGATACCGCCTGCGCACCTCCTGGAAGGCCGCGCTCCGCTGGACCTCCAGATAGACGTCCGCCGCGCCCCCGCCCCGGCTCTCCCGCGCATCGGCCACGACCGGGGCCGGCCCGCCCATACCGTCCAACTCCCCCCAGCCGGACGCCAGCGCGTCGTACCAGGGATCGTCGAACCGCACGTCCGCGCTGGCGAGGCCATGCCCCTCGTGCTGCTCAACCGGGCTCTCAGAACCGCCCCCGCGTCGGCGAGGACGGCTGGTGCTTGACTGCATGCCCAAGCATGGACAGAACGGAAAGACCCCCGACTCACCTCTTCACAATTCTTCACCCCATCAGGTGAAGCACTGGCCGACTTCCCCACAGAGACGACCGAGGGCGGCCCCCCGGCGCGCCCCCGACCCACCCACCGGACCGAAGGCGCGACCGGCCCAAGCCGAGCGCAGCGGCTACGCGTCGATGCGTGACCGATCCAACGTGGCGGCCGAGCTGGAGATGAACTCCTTGCGCGGCGCGACGTCGTTCCCCATCAACAGGTCGAACACCTGCTCAGCCGCTTCCAGGTCCGAGAGGTTGATCCGCCGCAGCGTCCGGTGCCTCGGATCCATCGTCGTCTCCGCCAGCTGGTCCGCGTCCATCTCGCCGAGACCCTTGTAGCGCTGGATGGAGTCCTTGTACCGGACACCCTTGCTCTGGAACTCCAGCAGTTTGTCGCGCAGCTCACGGTCCGAGTACGTGTAGACGTACTTGTCCTGTCCCTTCTTGGGCTGGACCAGCTCGATCCGGTGCAGCGGCGGCACGGCGGCGAAGACGCGTCCCGCCTCGACCATGGGCCGCATGTAGCGCTGGAAGAGCGTGAGCAGCAGACAGCGGATGTGGGAGCCGTCCACATCGGCGTCGGTCATCATGATGATCTTGCCGTACCGAGCCGCGCCGATATCGAACGTACGCCCGGACCCGGCCCCTATGACCTGGATGATCGCGCCGCACTCGGCGTTCTTGAGCATGTCCGTCACGGACGACTTCTGGACGTTGAGGATCTTGCCCCGGATCGGCAGCAGCGCCTGGAACTCGGAGTTCCGCGCGAGCTTCGCCGTACCGAGCGCGGAGTCACCCTCGACGATGAACAGCTCGCTGCGCCCCACGTCGTCACTGCGGCAGTCGGCGAGCTTGGCGGGCAGGGTCGAGGACTCCAGGGCCGTCTTGCGGCGCTGCGCGTCCTTGTGCTGACGTGCGGCGATACGCGTACGGGCGGCCGCGACGGCCTTCTCCATGACGACCCGCGCCTGAGCCGCGGCGTCCCGCCTCGTGGAGGTCAGGAACGCCTTGAGCTCCTTGGAGATCACCTGCGTCACGATGCGTCGGGCCGCCGAGGTGCCGAGGACCTCCTTGGTCTGGCCCTCGAACTGCGGCTCGGCGAGACGCACGGTCACGACGGCGGTGAGGCCTTCGAGGGCGTCGTCCTTGACGATGTCGTCCTCGGCGACGCGCAGCATCTTCTTGGCACGCAGCACCTCGTTCATGGTGCCGGCCACGGCCTGCTCGAAGCCCGCGACGTGGGTGCCGCCCTTGGGGGTGGCGATGATGTTCACGAACGACTTGAGGGTCGTGTCGTAGCCGGTGCCCCAGCGCATGGCGACGTCGACGCCGAGCTCGCGAGTGACCTGGGTGGGCGTCATCTGGCCGTGCTCGTCCAGGACGGGCACGGTCTCCTTGAAGGTGCCCTGCCCGGAGAAACGGAGGACATCGCAGACCGGCTTGTCGGAGGCCAGGTACTCGCAGAACTCGCTGATCCCGCCATCGAAGCGGAACGACTCCTCGCCCTTGCTCCCACCCTCGCCGAGGCCGAACTCGTCACGGACGACGATCGTCAGCCCGGGCACGAGGAAGGCGGTCTGCCGGGCGCGCTGGTGCAGGTGCTCCAGCGAGAGCTTGGCGTCCTTCAGGAAGATCTGGCGGTCGGCCCAGTAGCGCACGCGTGTGCCGGTGCGTGTCTTGGGGATCCGCTTGCCCTTGCGCAGACCGCCGGTCTCGAACTTGGCGTCCGGGCCGTTGCCGGCGAAGGCGCCGGGCACACCGCGCCGGAAACTGATGGCGTGGGTGCTGCCGCTGCGGTCGACCTCGACGTCCAGGCGGGCGGAGAGCGCGTTCACCACGGAGGCGCCCACGCCGTGCAGACCGCCGGAGGCGGCGTACGAGCCGCCGCCGAACTTGCCGCCGGCGTGCAGCTTGGTCATGACGACCTCGACGCCGGACAGGCCGGTCTTGGGCTCGACATCGACCGGGATGCCCCGGCCGTTGTCCCGCACCTCGACGGAGGCGTCGTCGTGGAGGATCACGTCGATGTGGTCGCAGTAGCCCCCGAGGGCCTCGTCCACGGAGTTGTCGATGATCTCCCAGAGGCAGTGCATCAGGCCTCGACTGTCGGTCGAGCCGATGTACATGCCGGGGCGCTTCCGCACGGCCTCAAGCCCCTCGAGGACGAGCAGGTGCCGCGCGGTGTAGTTGGAACCGTCCCGGTCTGCTCCGGTCAGCAGCGCTGTGGACGGCACGGACGTATCGGCGGTCACGCGGTTCGCTCCTCGCTGAATTTCAGGTGAGGCCCTTTTGGGTAAGGGGCCGGGCTCTGTTGCCGGTCCGAGGGTACCGAGGCCTGGTAGAGCCGTTGTACCGCCACCCTCGTCCGAAACTCAGAGTAGTCCAGGGTCGCATGCCTGTTCGATCCCTCGATGGGGTGAAGTACATATCACGTTCCCTTCGAGGCATGAACCATTTAGGCTCCGGGCACGTCCTCATGAACAACCGGCAACCCAGCCGGGAGGACCGTACAACCGAAAGAACAACCACCAGAACCACCGAGCGACCACCGACAGCCAGCGCGAACCCGTACGACACGAAGACACGCACTACGGCTCATTCGCCGCCAACCGGCAGCAGACAGCCGGCCCGGAAAGATTTTTTCGAGTTAAAGCCGCGAGCGGGAACGTTTTCGGCCTGGTTGGATGTTGACCCTGGTACGACAGCTCGTCGAGCTAGAGAAGAGGCGACGTGACTACTGTTCTGACCCCCGCGACCCCGCTGACGGCCGCTGACCGATGCGACCGCTGCGGCGCCCAGGCCTACCTGCGCGTCGTCCTGCTGAGCGGTGGAGAGCTGCTGTTCTGCGCCCACCACGGCCGCAAGTTCGAGCCGGAGCTCAAGAAGATCGCCGCGGAGATACAGGACGAGACGGAGCGGCTCACGGCCGCCCCCGCGACCGCAGAAGAGGACGAGCGCTGACGCTTCGCACCTGACGACGAGCCGCCACCGGCTCGAGGCCGGTGATCGGGCGGCCACTCCCGCTACACACGGGGTGGCCGCCCGCTCTCGTACCGCACACGACATGGCACCCTGCCGCGTCGGCGCGCCAGCGCCGCCTCAGCGGCTCCCCGACAGCACCCGGGCCACGTAAGAGCCCTTGGTGTAGACGCCGGGACTCCCGGCGAGCCCACAACCGCTCCCCCACGACACGAGCCCGATCAGCTTCCCCTGGGCGACCAGCGGCCCTCCGCTGTCCCCCTGGCAGGCGTCCCGACCGCCGTTCTGCTCCCCGGCGCACACCATGGAGCCGGACACATATCTGCCTTCCGCACTGCCCGGATAGGCACTCTCGCAGACGGCGTCGGCCATCACCTCCACCGGCGCGGCCCGCAGACTCTGCGCGTAGTCGCCGGCGCCGGTGATGTCCCCCCAGCCGTAGACCGCGGCCGGCGTGCCCGGCATGTAGGCCGTGTCACCGGCCTCCGCCAACCCGATGACGGAGCTATCGGGCAGCGGTGAGGCGAGGGTCACCACCGCGAAGTCCCCGACGTTCGTATAGGCGTCGTACTCCGGATTGACCCAGGTGCCGCTCACCGGCACCTCCATGCCCTCGGTCGACTGGAGCTCGGCGCGGCCTGTGATGACCTTCAGATCGGGGATGCGTTCCGGGGGTCCTCCCAGGACGTCCTCGCTGAGGCAGTGGGCGGCCGTCAGGACCGTCGAGCGGCCGACCACGACACCGCCGCAGAACTGCCCGGCCCGCGTACCCCCGAACCGGTCACGGCTGGACAGTGCCACCGTCCAGGGAGCCTGGGAGATCTCGACCGGATGACCGCCGATGACGACCTCCGCCGTCGCCGGGGGCGGTGATGCCAGCGGTATGACGGCCGTGGTGGCCGCGAGGGCCAGCACTCGGGCGAACGATCGACGCATGCGCGCTCCTCACTCTGGGACTTGGATGGCACACCCAGAGTGATCTACCAGATCGGCTTCCGCATGCCGCGCACACGCCGAAGGCCCGGCTCCCTTCGAGGGAACCGGGCCTTCACGACCGACGCGCGGGCGAAGCCGTGCTACTAGTCCAGGTAGTCGCGCAGGACCTGCGAGCGGGACGGGTGACGCAGCTTCGACATCGTCTTGGACTCGATCTGACGGATGCGCTCACGCGTGACGCCGTACACCTTGCCGATCTCGTCGAGGGTCTTCGGCTGACCGTCGGTGAGACCGAAGCGCATGGAGACGACGCCGGCCTCGCGCTCGGAGAGCGTGTCGAGGACGGAGTGCAGCTGCTCCTGCAGGAGCGTGAAGCTGACCGCGTCCGCCGGGACGACGGCCTCGGAGTCCTCGATGAGGTCACCGAACTCGCTGTCGCCGTCCTCGCCCAGGGGGGTGTGCAGCGAGATGGGCTCGCGACCGTACTTCTGGACCTCGATGACCTTCTCGGGGGTCATGTCGAGTTCCTTGGCCAGCTCCTCCGGGGTGGGCTCGCGGCCCAGGTCCTGGAGCATCTGGCGCTGGACACGCGCGAGCTTGTTGATGACCTCGACCATGTGCACCGGGATACGGATGGTGCGGGCCTGGTCGGCCATCGCGCGGGTGATCGCCTGACGGATCCACCAGGTGGCGTACGTGGAGAACTTGTAGCCCTTGGTGTAGTCGAACTTCTCGACCGCGCGGATCAGACCGAGGTTGCCCTCCTGGATGAGGTCCAGGAAGAGCATGCCGCGGCCCGTGTAGCGCTTGGCCAGGGAGACCACCAGACGGAGGTTGGCCTCCAGGAGGTGGTTCTTGGCGCGACGGCCGTCCTCGGCGATGATCTCCAGCTCGCGCTTGAGCTTCGGGGCGAGCTTGTCGGCGTTGGCCAGCTTGTCCTCGGCGAACAGACCGGCCTCGATGCGCTTGGCGAGCTCGACCTCCTGCTCGGCGTTGAGCAGCGGGACCTTGCCGATCTGCTTGAGGTAGTCCTTGACCGGGTCGGCGGTGGCACCGGCGGCGGCGACCTGCTGGGCCGGCGCGTCGTCCTCGTCCTCGTCGGACAGCACGAAGCCGGCATTCTCGGTGCCCTCGGGCTCCTCGCCGGGCTTGCCGCCGGGGGTCTCCTCCAGAACCTCTTCGTCGACCAGCTCGGCGTCGTCCTTCTTGGCGGTGGTCTTCTTGACCGCCGTCTTCTTGGCGGCGACGGTCTTCTTGGCGGGGGCCGCCTTCTTGGCGACCGCCTTCTTGGCGGCGGCCTTCTTGGCGGGTGCGGCGTCCTCGGCGGAGGCGTCGGCCGCGGGCACCGCGGGGGCGGCTGTGGCGGTGGCCTTCTTGGTGGTCACCGTCTTCGCCGCGACCGTCTTGGTGGCGGTGCGCTTGGCCGGACTCTTCGCTGCGACGCTCTTTCGGGTGCGCTTGGGCTCCGCGGCACTGACCATCAGCGTCACACCCTCTTCCTCGAGGATCTGGTTGAGGCTGCGCAGTACGTTCTTCCACTGAGTGGCCGGAATCTGGTCAGCTTCGAAGGCCCGACGCACATCGTCGCCGGCGATCTGCCCCTCAGCCTTTCCCCGCTCAATGAGCGCCATGACAGAGACGGACTCGGCGATCTCCGGCGGGAGCGTACGGGATGTGCTGGCCGACACGAACAACCTCTCGGAACGTTGGAAAACGGCTTCCGGCCCCGTCCACTGTGGACAGGAGCCGACCACCGGCTTGGGAGTGGGCCGACGGTGCGGGCGGGGGCCGGGAAGATGCACAGCGCCGTGAACGGCGTCCGTATTCCCTCCGCGGCTGTCACCTCTTAGGTCATCGCGCTGTTCCCACGAGCGTTACGCCCAATCTGCGTGGCCCGAGTCACACCCCGTAAGCGCTCAAAAGCGGTCAGATGCTGCCAGAGGTAATCGATCGAGGCCACAACCGTACTGCTTAAGGCGGGTACCCGGACGATTCCCGAACGAACTCCTCAATGCGGATCACCGTCCTCACCGAGAATCGACGCTCTCCGGGGTCTCCTGCCGTGGGGGAGTCACCGCTCTCGCCGAGTCCCACCGACCCCAGCGAGAGGGACCACACCGCCGAAACGGGTCAGACCGTCGAGACGGGTCGGACCGTCGAGACGGACCGTCCCTTCGAACCGGCCGTTCCCACCGCGCCCCGGACGGCGCCCTCCGTCCGTCGTGCCGCCGGACCCCGCCGAATCCCGGGAGGATCCGATGAGGTCCGGCGGCACGGGTTCGCCGGCCGAGCGATAGCGCGGCGGAACTCGCATCCCGGCCGCATCGCCCTTGTCTCGCGCTCAGCGCTCTCAGTGCTCACGCGGCGCGGGCACTACGCGCTCCACCTCGGGGTGGACGGTGAGCACCTGACGCATGGCCGCCTCGGCCGCCCCTCCGTCGCCCGCCGCGAGGGCGTCGACGATCCGGGCGTGGTGCACCAGGGTCGACTCGCCCGGCCGCTCGCACCCGGTGGCCGGGCCGCCGGAGACCTGCAGGGCCGCCGAGACGATCCCGGAGAGGTGCTCCAGCATGCGGTTGCCCGCGAGCTGAATGAGCAGTGAGTGGAACTCGGCGTCCGCACGCGAGAAGGTCAGCGGGTCGCCCTGCGCCATGGCGTGACCCATGAGCTCGACCATGTCGCCGAGGCGCTGCTGGACGTCGTCACGGCCGTGCCCCGCGGCGAGGCGGGCGGCGAGCGGCTCGATCGTCCAGCGCAGCTCGCTGAGCTCGCGCCGCTGGTTGTCGCGCTGCGGGCCGAAGGCCCGCCACTCGATGATGTCCGGGTCGAGCAGGTTCCAGTCGCTGACCGGCCGTACCCGCGTGCCGACATTGGGGCGGGCGCTGACCAGGCCCTTCGCCTCCAGGACGCGCAGGGATTCACGGACGACGGTACGGGAGACCTCGAACCGCTGGCCGATCTCCTCGGGCACGAGGGGGCGGTCCGCGCCCAGGTCGCCGGAGACGATCATCTGGCCGAGCTGCTGGACGAGTTGGCCGTGCAGCCCGCGTCCGCGGCTCCCGGCGGCGCGGCGGCCGACGCGCCCCAGCTCGGGGTCCGCGCCGTCCCAGGCGGGGAGGCCGACGCGGTCGACGCCCGGGGACTCTGCGTAGGGGTAGCGGTCGAGTTCGCCCGGTCCTGCGAGGCCGGAGTCGGCGGAGCGGGCGGCGGTCATCATGGTGTGCGCAAGGGTACTCACGCATCCTTTGTCGGCTGCGTTCTCAACTCCCTTGAGGTCTTTGGTGAAAAGCACACGAAAGGGTGATCGCTCACCCCGCCGCAATTGACGCCTTATCGGAAAGAAATGGGCGTTCTACAAGGAGTTGTGCGCATTGCGCCAACGGAAGAGCACGGACGGTGAGCACGAAAGGATGACGTCGATCATCAGCGGACCTTGCCGCGCAGGTTCGTGAGCACGTAGGCGCCCAGCAGCGCGGTCAGCGACAACACCAGGGCCCCGCCCACGGGTTGGGCGATCGCCCGTGCCACGGCCTCCAGATAGCGCTCTCCACCGAACGGCCACTGCACCAGGACGAGCTCACGCAGCCGCATGGGGAACCCGGCCGCATTCCGCACGGCCGGCCCCTCCAGCACCTTCTGCACCGCGGGTACGACGAGGAGGGGCACGGCGACCACGGCCGCGAGCCCGGCGGACGTGGACCGGAAGACCCCCGCCGCCAGTACTCCCGCCCAGGCGCACCCCACGACGAGACCGACCCAACTCGCGCCGAGCGAGAGCCAGTCGGCGGGCACCGAGGTGAGCTCCGAGCCGTAGACGAGATAGAGCACTTCGAGGTCGCAGCCCACAGTGAGAAAGGCCAGCAGCAGTGCGGTGACCGCGGCGACGACGAGTTTCGCGAGGAGCAGGCCCAGCCGGCGGGGGACCGTGCCGCAGTCCGCGGCCAGGGCGGGGTGGCGGAACTCGTCGCCGAAGGCGATCGCACCGAGCAGTCCCGCGCCGATGGCGGCGGGCGGCAGCGGAAGTTCCCGCGGCCACGCGGCCAGCAGCCGCGGCTGCGAGGTGTGCCCGATCGTGGCCAGGATCACGGCCGTGAGGGCGGAGGTGACGAGTACGGCTGCGGAGGTGACGTACACGGTCCCGACTCCGCCCGCCCTGCGCACCTCGTAACACAGCGGACGCAGCGGGCTCGGCGCCCGACGGACGGTGATCGGCGGCGGAAGCGGGGGCAGCGGCCCCTCATCGGACGACCGAGCCGCGCGCGGCCCGGGGTGAGCCTGGGCCGCGGGGCTGGTGTGAGACGCGGGGCTGGTGTGAGGCGCGGGGCTGGTGTGAGGCGCGGGGCTGGTGTGGGGCGCTGGGTGAGCGCGGAGCTCGGGGTCGGGGTGAGGCTCGGGGGCGGCGTCAGGCTCGGGGTCGGCGTGAGGCGCAGGGTCGGGGTCGGGGTGAGGCTCGGGGTCGGCGTCAGGCTCAGGGTCGGCGTGAGACGCAGGGACGGGGTGAGGCTCGGGGTCGGCGCGGAACTCCGGGTCGGCGTCAGGCTCGGGGTCGGCGCGGAACTCCGGGTCGGCGTCAGGCCCAGGGTCGGGGTGAGGCTCGGGGGCGGGGTGAGGCTCGGAGTTGACCTCCGGTGCGTCGGCGGCGGGTGTCCCTGGTCCGGCAGCGTCCGCCTGAGGCTCGTCAGCGGGCGTCTGATGCCTCTCGACCGGCCCTTGAGCCGCCTGGGCCGAGCCATGAGCGCTCTCGGTCGATGCCGGGTCGCCTTCGGCGAGCGGCGGCATCAGCGACGGCATGGGCCCCATGTCTCCGATCTCGTCCGCGAGTTGGTGTACGAGGATGCCGTGCCGGAACGCGGTCTCGCCGATCTCGGCGCACGTACTGCCGTACACCGACAGCCGGTTGCCGCCCTCGCGCACGATCTCCACGGAACGCCGTGCGGTCCGGGCCTCCTTCGTGAGCAGCGCCCCGAGCCGGGCGGCGTGCGGGGTGCGGACGGCGACCCGGGGCCGGAGCCGGGTGCGGGAGAAGTCGGCGACCTCCTGGTCGGCGACGAGCCTGCCCTGTTCGAGGGTGAGGACCCGGTCGGCGGTCCGCGCGGCCTCCTTGGGGTCGTCGGTGGTGAACAGGACCGTGCCGCCCTGGTGGGCGTGCGCACGCATGACCCCGTACAGCCACCGGCCCTCGCGGACGGACAACCCGTCGGCGGGCTCGTCCAGGACGAGGGTGTGCGGGTCGGACAGCAGTGCGCAGGCGAGGCCGAGGCGGCGGTCCATGCCCCGCGAGAGCGTGTTCAGCCGCGCCTCGCGCAGGCTCACCAGGCCCACGACCTCCAGAACTTCGTCGGCGCGCCTGGCGGGGAGCCCCGCGGCCGCGCACAGCATGCGCAGATGACCGCGGACCGTGCGGGCCGGGTGGCCGGGCACATCGCCGAGCAGTACCCCCACTTCTCGTGCGGGGTGGGCGATGCGGTGCAGGGGGCGGCCTCTGAAGTAGGTGATGCCGCGGCCCCGTTGGAGTTCGAGCATGAGCTTCAGCGCTGTCGACTTGCCCGCTCCCGGATTGCCGAGGAGTGCGGTGACGCGGCCGGAGTGCGCCTCGAAGGACACGTCGTCGACAGCGGGCGGGAGCTCCTTGCGGGGGTTGCTGGTCAATCCGATCGCCTGGATCACCTGAAGCAAGATAGCGCGGTATGTCCGTTTTTTCGGGCACCGTGAAGCATCGAGGATCCCCGCGCTGGCCCCCGCTTCGCGGTGTCAGACCTCGGGGCGCAGCATCGGCGGGTTGAGGAGGGTGGCGCCGCCGGCGCGGAACAGCTGGGCGGGGCGGCCGCCCTGCCGTGTGGTGGTGCCGCCGGTGGGCACCAGGAAGCCGGGCGTGCCCGTCACCTTGCGATGGAAGTTGCGCGGATCCAGCGCCACGCCCCACACCGCTTCGTAGACGCGCCGCAGCTCACCGACGGTGAACTCCGGCGGGCAGAAGGCTGTGGCCAGCGAGGAGTACTCGATCTTGGAACGGGCGCGCTCCACCCCGTCCGCGAGGATCTGCGCATGGTCGAAGGCCAGCGGCGCCACCGGTTCGCCGTCACGCCCATAACCGCCCTGCTCCAGCAACTCTTCGACGGGGGCCCAGCGTGCGCTGTTGGCATCACCGCCCGGGCGTGGTGCCGGCAGATCCGGGGCGAGCGCGAGGTGGGCGACGCTGACAACCCTCATCCGCGGGTCGCGCTTCGGGTCACCGTAGGTCGCCAACTGCTCCAGGTGTGCTCCGTTGTCCTGCGCGGGCTCGGACGGTTCGTGGGCGGTCAGCCCGGTCTCCTCGGCCAGCTCCCGTGCCGCGGCCTGCGACAGGTCCTCGTCCGGCCGCACGAAGCCGCCGGGCAACGCCCACCGACCCTGGAACGGCTGCTCGCCCCGCCGTACCGTCAGCGCGCAGAGTGCGTGACGACGGACGGTCAGCACGACCAGGTCCACGGTGACAGCGAAGGGCGGGTAGTCCGACGGGTCGTAGGGCATGCCGCGATCATAGTCGTCTGCCTGACGATAAACACTCCCTTCGCCGGTCGCTTCCACACTTGATCCACTTCTGTCCGACACCGGCCTCACGAACCGACCTCCGATCTCACGGGCTCGGCACCGCCGATCGTCTTCTCACCCATTACGCGTGGTCACACCCCCAACTGCAGCCCGTCGGCCGCCTCCTCGACCAAGGCGAGCCCCAGCCTGCTGACACGTACGGCGAACGGTGCGCCCGCGACGCGCAGTCCCGTGAGGCCGATCTCGCCCAGCGGCGCACTGCGCACCGGCCGCAGCGTCACCGTCCCGGCGGGGGCGTCGGGCCGGATCCCTACGAGCGTGGTGAGCAGCAGGACCCCTGCGGCCGCCGCTGTCGCGGCCGGTCTGCAGGCGGCCGGGTGAGGCAGCGGGGCACCCCCTGCCGTCCGCTGCTCCCCCGCGTACATCTCGGGCAGCCGATGGCCGAAGCTCTCCGCCGCCGCCAGCACCCCCCGCAGCAGCGAACTCGCCTCCTTCTCGTATCCGGCGGCCGCCAGCCCCGCGACCGCGACGGCCGTCTCCTGCACACGCACGGCACCACTGCGATGGCCGAACGGGTTGTACGCCGCCTCCTTCGCGCCCAGGGTCCGCAGCCCCCACCCCGAGTCCATGGCGGGCCCGCCGAGCAGTCGCGCGAGCTGTTCGGTCCGCACTTTGTCGAGAAGTCCCGGGGCCTGCTCGCCCGCTCCGAGCAGCCCGGTGTCGAGGAGGTGGGCGGCGCCGGCGCCCAGGTGCGGAACGAGATGCCCGTCCGGGGTCCGTGCGGCCGCGGGTCTCCCGCCCCCTCGGTCCTCGACCCAGAAGTCCGCCGCGAACCGCGTCCGCAGCTCTCTCGCCCAGTCCCTCAACTCGGCCCCGCCCGGTCGGCCGTACGTGTCGAGGAGATCGGCACCCAGCAGCGCGGCCCGGTGGGCGTGTGCCTGGGTCTCGCAACGCAGCGGCCCGCCGGGGCGCGGGTCGGGCAGATAGGTGCCGCTACCGGCAGCGGCCCGCAGCCATCGCAGGCAGCGCTCTGCGGTGGGTAGCAGTTCCTCGGTCTCCTGCTCGGAGAGCCCCCATCGCCGCGCCTCCGCGAGGAGCACGGGGAAGAGGAGGGTCGCGTCGGTACCGGTGCAGCCCGGTGGCAGATGCGCGCCCGCGTCCCGGCGAGGGCCGGGGATCATGCCCGACTGTGCTTCCGGGCCCGCGATCTGCGTGCGTGCGAGGGTGCGCAGGGTGCCCGCGGCGAGGCGCGTGCCGAGCGGCAGCGTCATCCGGGCCGCGGCCAGTGCGTCGGCCGGAGCCATGCCGCAGCGCCAGGGCGCGCCCGCCGCGAGGTGGGTGTCGGACGGGTTCTGCGGGTCGCGCAGCAGCAGGGCCTCGAGGTCCTCCAGACAGGTGTGGAGCAGGGTCTGCGCCGCCTGGTCGTCGCCCGCGGCCTGCACCTGGGCGAGGGGGCTCGTGGCGCCGCGTCCCACCGGTCTGAGGGGTCCCGCGCCGTCCGGCCGTACGCGCAGCTCCACGCTCCGGGTGCCGCCGGGTGGTAGTTCCAACTCCCAGCGCAGCAGTCCCGCAGAGGCCAGAGCATCGGCGGGCGGAGGGTGGGCGGTCACGGTCGAGTGCCCGTTGACGCAGGACCAGCGGAGGCCGGCGTCGTGGACACTCGCGGGCAGTTCCGGGCCGGCGCTGCCGGAGGCGACGGCGCCCAGTTCCGCGAGATCCGTGCCCAGGGACACCTCGACGGGCAGGCGCAGCGGGCGGCGGGCCGTGCTGTGCAGGGTGATCCGCTCGGTGCCGTCCGCGTACCGTGTGCGCTCGACCATGACGTCCGGGTCCGGCCCGGCGTCGGCGGCCATGCGCAGCGTCCCCATGAACCGGGCTCGGTCGGCCGTGACCATCCTCGCCTGCACGGCCAGCGGTTCCCGTCCGGCCACCCGCACCTGACAGCGCGAGAGCATGCGCCGTCCCGCGCGGTAGAAGCCCTCCAGTCCGGTGCCGGTCAGCTGGCCCTGCTCCGTCGAGATCGCCAGGCCCGGCAGAGCGACGCAGATCAGCGTGGCGTGGGCCGGCGGCAGCTCCCTCGGACGGCGCGGGGCAGCGGGCGGCGCCTGCGGGGCCGAAGGGCCACCCGCACCTGTGGGAGGCGGCCCCGGAGAGCCGCCCGTGCCGGTCGGGGTGGACACCAGGCCGCTCGGACTCCCTGAGCGTGAACCCGCTGGACGGGGCGTCGGATCGCGGAGGTCCGTGCGTGGAGCGCCGGTGTTGTCCTCGCGGGCCCGGGTGGAGGGCTGGGTGGACCTGCGGAAGGACGGGACGTCGTCGTAGGCGTTGGGGAGTGAGGGCAGGGACATGGGGCGGCTTCTTCTGTGTTCGGCGCGCCCTGGGTGCGCTCGGCACCGGGTGGGGAGCCGGAGAGGGACGGGGGTGATACGGCGGCGAGGCCAAGCCACGGGTACCGCCACACAGGTGAACGGAACGGCTCCGCTCCGGGTCACGCCTCTGCCCCGGGAAGCCGACCGAAGAGTGGCGGGGTGGTGCGGTGGTGCAGCTGGGATGATCGGGAAGCCGGGAGCGGCGGCGGGGTCGGGTGGGTGGTGTCCGGATCGGCGCTGCGGGTTGATGTGAGCCGGAGCGAGGGAGACACGCTCATGCGAACCCAGTGGAGCAGCGCACTCAGGTACGCCCAGAGCCGAGGCAGCACGTTCTCATGAGCCCTGAGCCGGACCTGTGTACTCACGTATCCCCCTCCGTGGCTTGCGCCCCGCCACTGCGGCGGACCCGTGCCCGACCGCTCGGGCCGTCGGCCGCATGCCCCGGCCGCCGATGGGCGAGCGAGTGGCCGTCGATGGAACGCGCGCGGCGGGCACGGGTCGTGCCGGGCGATCGCCTGGTGGTGCGGGCATCGGGGTTCCCTTCCGCGCGGGACCTGCGCCGACGCCGGGAGCCGGTGGCCACGCAGGGCTGGTCCGAGGCCCCTTCCACGCCGGGAGACTGGTCGGCGAGGCTCGGTTCGCTGTCGGCGCCGGCGCCCGCAGTGGCGGTAGTCAGGTCGCGTCCCCTGCGCTCCGCTCGCAGGCAGCGGCGAATGGACTCGGGGTCGAGGCCTTCGTTGCAGGCCTGGTGCAGGAGGCGGGCGAAGAGATAGTCGGGGTCTGCCGCGAGGGCCATGGCCAGGGCTTCGCGGGCCTCCAGTTCATCGCCGGAGGACCAGGCGACCCAGCCGACGAGTGTGAGCGGGGCGGCGGCGTGCTCGCCGTAGGGGCCGACACAGCGCCGGGCCAGCACGCGCCAGAGGCGGAGGGCGGGGCCGGCTTCGTCGCCCTCCATCCACTCGGCGGCTCGGTCGCGGGTGGCGCGGTCCTGGAGTCCGAGGATCAGGGTGGCTGCGTCGTCGTGCCCGACGATTTCGTCGTCGCGGAGGTCCGCGTCCAGTGTGCCCAACACGGTCGGGGTGTCCGCCAAGCGCCCCATGATGCGTTGCGCCACGGCGAGCGTCTCCTCGGCCACGTCCGCCCGGCTCTCCGCGTCCAGGATCCGCGGGATGAGGGCGGACTGGGCGGCATCGAGAGCGGCCTCCTGCTGCAGCGCTGCCGCGGTCTCCCACGGCAGGAGCCTGGCCCGCATCTCCTTCAGGGTGCCGCGCACTTGAAGGCCGGCGTAGGTCGCGGCGGCGGCCAGCACGGAGGTACCCGGCAGCCCCATCGCTTCCCCGTCGGGTGAGCAACATCCGTTGCCCGGGCAGCAGTAGGACCAGAAGCGGCCGTCGGAGATGCACAGGGCCTCCACCACCGGGACGTCGAGGCTGCCGCAGGTCCTGCGCAGCAGCTGAGCCAGTGGCCGCAGGCGCTCCATGACGTCGCGTGCCGACTCACCGCTCGCCGGGTCCTGGCAGAGGAAGGCGACCATGCTCGCCGGTTTGGCGCCCCGGCGTTCACTTCCGGTCACCAGGCCGTGGGCCAGCTGCTGGGCCACGGAAGGCCAGTCGTCCGTCTGGGCCGGGATGCCGAGCCGTGCGCGCCCGCCGAACCGTCCCCGGGCGTCGCGGTCGTGCAGCGCGACGAGGACGATGCTGTCCTCGGGGCGGTATCCGAGCAGGTACGGCAAGGCGTCGGCGAGCTCGGCCGGTGTGCGGAGGGTGACCTGATGTTCGCCGGGAGACCGGGCGGCCGCGCCGTGCCCCAGGTACGCGGAGGACTCGGCGCTCCCTCCGCATCCGTTCTGCCCGCTGATGTCACTGTTGCCGGAGGTCCCGGCTGCTTCGCTGTGATTCGTCATGCGGCGACCATCTCGCGGATCTTGAAATTCCGCTTTGCCCTGTGGATAAGTCCGACCATGATCACGTCAGAAACTGTCCACAGTTCGCCCTGCTCCTTCGCGCGATGTCCGAGGCATCGGGTTGCATGGGGCCATGAGCGACGAGGACCTGCCCACCACGGACCGCCAAGATCTGCGTACGGCCGCCGACGCCGTCGGACGTGCAGTTCGTTCCGCCGGCCGCTCCGTACCACCCGCGTCTGCCGGACGCCCCTCCCCGGTCCGCCTGCCCCACCGACGCTGATGGGCGGCTGCACGATGCCGCGTGCCGCCACGGGGGACGCATTCCCCAGGTCAAGCGCCAGGAGTGGAACGGGGAAGCTCAGCCGGCGGCAGCGAGGACCAGTGGAAGAACCTCGCCGGTTCCGGCCTGGCGCAGGAGGCGTGCGCCTACGGCCAGGGTCCAGCCGGAGTCGGTGTAGTCGTCGACGAGCAGGACCGGGCCGGGGGTGGCGGCCAGGGCGGCGGCGAGTTCGTCGGGCACGGTGAAGGAGGCGGCCAGGGCGCGCAGCCGCTGGGCGGAGTTGCTGCGGTGCGCCGCGTGCTCGCCCGCATGCGGGGTGTAGGCGAGGCTGCCCAGCAGCGGAAGCCTGCCGACCCGGGCCACGCCCCCGGCCAGTGAGGCGACCAGTTGCGGGCGGGTACGGGACGGCATGGCGACGATGCCCACCGGCCGCGCCACCGCGTCAGGAGAGCCGCTGGCCCAGCCGCCCGGCGAGCGGGCCCAGTCGGCCACCACCGTCACGACGGCGGCCAGCACGTCGTCCGGGACGGGCCCGTCCACGGCCTGCTCCGACAGGAGCGGGCGCAGGCGGTTGCCCCAGCCGATGTCGGACAGCCTGCCCAACGCTCGCCCCGTGACCGCCTGCTGGCCCGCGGGGATACGGCCCTTGAGGTCGACCCCGACCGCGGCGAGCCCGGTCGGCCACATCTTGCGAGGCTCGACCTCGACCCCCGGGCGGTCCAGCTCGCCGGTCGCAGCCGCCAGGGCCCCGGGCGAGACGGCCGGATCGAGCCAGGGCCCGGCGCAGGAGTCGCAGCGACCGCACGGGACTGCCTTCTCGTCGTCCAGCTGCCGCTGCAGGAACTCCATCCGGCACCCCGCGGTCGCCACATAGTCCCGCATGGCCTGCTGCTCGGCGGCCCGCTGTTTGGCGACCCAGGCGTAGCGCTCGGTGTCGTACGCCCACGGCTGCCCTGTGGCGGTCCAGCCCCCCTTCACGCGCTTGACCGCACCGTCCACGTCCAGGACCTTCAGCATCGTCTCCAGGCGCGAGCGCCGAAGATCCACCAGCGGCTCCAACGCCGGCAGCGACAACGGACGACCCGCCTCCTCCAGTACCGTCAGCGTGCGGCGCACCTGTTCCTCGGGCGGGAAGCCCACCGAAGCGAAGTACGCCCAGATCGCCTCGTCCTCCCGCCCCGGCAGCAGCAGCACATCCGCATGGTCCACACCACGCCCCGCCCGCCCCACCTGCTGGTAGTAGGCAATCGGGGACGAGGGCGACCCCAGATGCACCACAAACCCCAGGTCCGGCTTGTCAAAGCCCATCCCCAGCGCGGAAGTGGCGACCAGTGCCTTCACCCGGTTCGCCAGCAGATCCTCCTCCGCCTGCAACCGGTCGGCGTTCTCCGTCTTCCCCGTGTAGGAAGCCACCGGGTACCCGCGCTGCCGCAGGAACGCCGCGACCTCCTCCGCCGCCGCCACCGTCAGCGTGTAGATGATCCCCGAACCCGGCAGATCCCCCAGCCGCTCCCCCAGCCACGCCAGCCGATGCGCCGCATTCGGCAACTCCAGCACCGCCAACCTCAGGCTCTCCCGGTCCAGCGGCCCCCGCAGAACCAGAGCGTCCCCGCCCCCCGTCCCCAACTGCTCGGCCACATCAGCGGTCACCCGCGCGTTCGCGGTCGCCGTCGTGGCCAGCACCGGCACACCCTCCGGCAACTCCGCCAGCATCGTCCGCAGCCGCCGGTAGTCAGGCCGGAAATCGTGCCCCCAGTCGGAAATACAGTGCGCCTCATCGACCACCAGCAGACCGGTCGTGGCCGCCAACTTGGGCAGCACCTGATCGCGGAAATCCACGGAATTGAGGCGTTCCGGACTTACGAGGAGAACGTCGGTCTCGCCGCGCTCGACCTCCCCGTAGATGGTGTCCCACTCCTCCGGATTGGCCGAGTTGATGGTCCGCGCCTGGATCCCGGCGCGCGCCGCCGACTCGACCTGGTTACGCATCAGCGCCAGCAGTGGCGAGATGATCACCGTCGGGCCGGAGCCACGCCGCCGCAGCAGAGCGGTGGCAACGAAGTACACCGCCGACTTGCCCCAGCCGGTCCGCTGCACCACCAACGCCCGCCGGCGCTCCTCCACCAGAGCCGCCACCGCCTGCCACTGGTCCTCCCGCAGCCGCGCCGACCCGCCGGGGTCACCGACGAGCTCGGCGAGGATGGCGTCGGCTTCAGTGCGGAGCTCCAGATGGTCCATGCCCCCATGCAACCCGATGGCACTGACAATCGGCGAATCCACCCAGAGCGACAAAGGGCTCACAAACGGTGCACCTGCCACGCACCGATCGAGGACGACCAGGGCAGAGCGCTCCGCCACAACGATCCTCGATCGGACCGTTTACGCAGGTCAGGGCTCCAGACCGTCCGGAATTCGAAATGCCTTCCCAGTTCCGTGGCCCCGAGCGCTCAACAACCCGGACTTCCGCGACCAGGTCCTGCCGGAGCCGGCGGCCGCGACCGGTCTGCCGCACGACGTGGCCGACGTGGCTGCCCGAGGTCGGGGTCAACCCGAAGGGGCGCATTCCAGCCGGTGAGCAGGGCTGCGCCGGGGCGCGCGGGGCGACTCTCGGACATCGGCCGGGGCAACCGGCTGCGGCCCATGCTCGCGGCCCAGACCCCGGACGGGCCGGTTCCGGACGATGTGGCGAAGGCCGTGGTCGCCGCGCTGACCGACTGGGCGCAGGGCCCCGGCGGCTGGGCGTCGGCCTCCGGGCAGGCCGACGCCCAGCCCCGCCCGGTGGGTGTCGTCACCATGGCGTCCCGCTCCCGGCCACAGCTGATCGGTTCCCTGGGCTCGCGGATCGCCGAGATCGGCCGTCTGCCCCTGCTGGGATCGGTGGCGTACACCGGCGCGGTTTCCCAGGTCACTCGTAGCGACAGCGCACAACGGCTCAAGGCGCTCGACGTGGCGCCGACCGTGCCGCCCGAGCCGGCCGTCGCCCTCAAGGAGGCGGGCGGGCCCGTGCTCCTCGTCGACGACGCCACCGAGACCGGCTGGACGCTCGCGGTCGCCGCGCGCCTACTCCGGCGCGCGGGCGCACAGGGGGTGCTGCCCCTCTGCTGCCCCTCTGCTGCCCCTCGTTCTGGCCGTCCGGGCGTGACCGACCCGTCAACCGGATGTAGGCGTGCCGCCTAGGCGTTGCCGACACGTTCTCTGCGCAGGGATATAAGCGGTGGATCACCACAAAACTGCCAGTGGCCCCAATTGCTCGTTGCCGCAACGAAGTTCGCCAGGAAGAATTGGAGTCCGTTCCCCGCACGGCCCACCCGCGAATCGGTAGGGCTTCCGCTGCGGCGTGCGCTCCCCAAGTCCGACCCCCGCCCGCAGTGTGGGCGCGTAGCCGAAGGGAGGATCGTGACCTTCGGATTCGCTCCGTCCTCGGCGGCCTCCATGTCGACGTCTGCCGACCCGTCCGCCGCTTCCGCCAACCGGATGCTCGAGCCCGCGGAATGGGCCGCCGCCGGGATTCCGCTGCTGCGCAATCCCCGGGAGGTCGTCAGCGGCCTGCACGCGCGGCATCAGCCCCGGCCCGCGACGGCGGTCATCGCCGTCCTGGATCCGGACGAGCGGCTGAGGGCGAGCGCCTCGTTCATCCGGCGTCCGGCCCCGGCCGACGGCTGGATGTTCCGCAACACGCTCCTCGCCCAGTTGCGCCGGGTCATCCCGCACGACCTGCGTCGGCGCACTCCGGTGCGTACCGCGGTGCTGCTCTACTGCCGTGACGGCGACGCGCGTTGGACGGAGGAGGACGGGGCGTGGATGTGGGGGCTACGGGACGCCTGCACGCTGCACGGACTACGCTGCGGGGCGTACATCACGCTGACACGCGACGGCTGGCAGGTCCTCGGCGAGGGCCGCGGCGGCCGCCGTCCCCACGCGGACTCACCGGCGGAGCCCTTCGCCACGGCCATGGCACCGCCGCCGATGCCACGCACCGGCGGCGTCGCGTCGGAGGTACTGCGCCGGGCGGCGGCACGCTGAGCCGCCTGCTCACAGGCGGCTCCGGCTGAGACCCCGTCCGCGCCGGGCGCGTGGTGGAGGCCCGACCTGGACGCTCAGCACGTAGCGGGCCCAGACCGATCCCTGATGAGACGAACACCGGCCCTGGACCGGCGCCGACGGTCAAACAGCCCGGCCCCGGTGCGACAAACGTCGGACACTGCCGCGCAGACCCCGGCCGAGACGCCCCCCACCCCATATGGGCACCCGTCCGAAACCCCCGGACATGCCGAAACACCCCGCAGGCACGCCGAAGCGCCCCGTCGCGGGGTGTGGCCGTCAATGGCGCCCAAGTCGTCCCCGGGCACGCACGGCCCCCCGGTGAGCCCTGACGGGCCGACCGGGGCGAGGTCCGCAGTCGCTCAGACTCCGGCGCCCAGCACCGAGTTGATCGTCTGCGGGTCGCCGCACACGATCAGCAAGGTCCGGGCCCGGCCGAGGGCCTTGGGCAGCGCCTGCGCGGTGACGGCATCGGTTCCACCGTTCACGGCGACCACGACCACGGGACGCGGCGCGGCCCGGTCGGTGGCCGACGCATCGGCGTAGAAGACGTCGTCGCCCGCGTCGTGCTGCGCCCAGTAGGCGGCCTCGCCGAAGGAGAGCTCGTGGTCGGCCCACGGATGCGACTCGCCGGTGGTGATCACCAGCACGTCGCCGGGGGCTCGGCCCGAGTCCAGCAGCAGGTCGACGGCTTCCTCGGCAGCGTCCAGCGCGCCCTCGGCCGAGGCCGGGATCAGCTGGACCTGCGGGGTGGCGGCAGGGGCGGACGGCCCGGGCTCGGCTGCGGCGTGCGCCGCGCGCTGAGCCGGCACCGGCCGGGCAGGACCCGGACGACCGGGCCGCGGCGGAGCCGCGGGACGGGGACCGGGTACGGGACGGGGGGTCGGCGCGACCCGGCCGCTGGCCGGAGTGGCACGCGGGCCCTGGGCACTCTCGTGAATCTGAGGCTCCTCGGGAATGAGAGGCATGAGCTGATTTTTATCAAACGCCGATGCGACTCGCGTCGGCGGGTGGCACATGAGTGCGAACGAATCCGTCAGAAATCGAAGCCGAGTTGACCCTCGATCTCCGGAACGCTTCCGTTCGCCCAGTTGCGGGCCTTCTTGAGATGCCGCCACTGGGGCAGCGCATCAAGATACGCCCACGACAACCGGTGGTACGGGGTGGGGCCCCGCTCCGCCAGCGCGGCCTTGTGGACAGGCGACGGATACCCGGCGTTGGCCGCGAAACCGAAGTCTGCATGGTCGACACCCAGTTCGGCCATCATTTTGTCGCGCTGAACCTTGGCGATCACCGAGGCCGCCGCCACGGCGACACAGGACTGGTCACCCTTGATCACCGTACGTACCCGCCAGGGCGACCCGAGGTAGTCGTGCTTGCCGTCGAGGATGACCGCGTCGGGCCGCACCGGAAGCGCCTCCAGGGCCCGTACGGCGGCCAGCCGCAGCGCGGCGGTCATACCCAGGTCGTCGATCTCCTCCGGAGAGGCGTGACCGAGGGCGTGCGACGTCACCCACTTCAGCAGTTCCTCGGCGAGCGTTTCGCGTCGCTTGATCGTCAGGAGCTTGGAGTCGGTGAGGCCCTCGGGGGGTCGGCGCAGTCCGGTGACCGCCGCGCAGACGGTGACGGGGCCGGCCCACGCTCCGCGCCCCACCTCGTCGACACCGGCAATGATCTTCGCTCCGGTCGTGGCGCGCAGGGAGCGCTCGACGGTGTGAGTAGGTGGTTCGTACGGCATGGCGCCCTTAGCCTACGCCGCCCGCGTCCCCACGCGACACCCAGGTTTCCCGGGGCAACCTCAGCCCCGCCTCTCAACCCGGCTCAGGTGCCCCGTCGGCACAGCAGCGGCACCATCAACTGGTCGATCATCTCCTCGATGTCCCGCTCGTTCCATTCGCTGCCGCACATCTTCGAGCGATACATCATCATGGCCGGAATCGCGTCGAAGACATACCCGTTGGCCGCGTCGGGCCGCACCTCGCCCCGGCGAATTCCCCGCTCCACGATCTTCCGCAGGAGCTTGACCGTCGGCTCCACGACACCCTCGACGATCACGCCATGGAAGCGCTCGGCCTGGATGGTGTCGCATTCGTGAATCACCGAGCGCAGTGCGAACCCGGGGCGCGAGAACATCGCCTCACGCGCCTGCCGGCACAGCTCCAGCAGATCCTCGCGCACGCCGCCCAGGTCGGGCGCCTCCTCGAAGCGAGGCAGTCCGGCCTGGAGAGCGTCCGCGACGAGATCCTCCTTGGAGGGCCAGCGGCGGTAGACCGCCGCCTTGCCGGTCTGGGCGCCCGCGGCGACCCCCTCCATGGTGAGGCCGCTCCAGCCGACCGTACTGAGCTGCTCCAGCGCGGCATCGAGGATCGCGCGCTCGAGCACGGCGCCGCGCCGGCGCGGGGAGGCCGTCTGAGCAGGAGCGGCCGTCCAGCGCGAAGTGACCATCTGTGTTTCTCCGTTGAGCCGAGGGATGGGGATGCGAGAAGCGGAGCGGACGGGCGGTGCACGCCACGGCGGCGACTTTGGTGAACGCTTGCGTTCACTAAGGGGGACTCACTACCGTGGACGCGTCAGTGAACGCCAGCGTTCACTAAGGCACTTGTGGGGGACCCATAGTGACAACCTCTCCGTTGATTCAGGATCAGAAGCCGGGAGCTGCCCGCCGGGAGGGGCGCCCCGGCATCGCACTCACCGTCATCGCGGCCTGCCAACTCATGGTGGTACTCGACGCGACGATTGTGAACATCGCGCTCCCGCACATTCAAGACGCGCTCAAGTTCAGTACCACCGACCTGACATGGGTGGTCAGTGCCTACACGCTGACCTTCGGCGGTCTGCTGCTCCTGGGCGGCCGGGCCGGTGACATCCTCGGCCGTCGCCGTGTGTTCATGACCGGAATTCTCGTCTTCACCCTCGCCTCGCTGCTCGGCGGATTCGCCCAGGAGCCCTGGCAACTGCTGGCGGCGCGCGCCCTCCAAGGCGTCGGTGGCGCGATCGCGTCACCCACCTCGCTGGCACTCATCACCACGACATTCCCCGAAGGACCCGAGCGGAACCGGGCGTTCGGCGTCTTCGCCGCGGTCTCCGCCGGTGGCGGCGCCATCGGTCTGCTCGCGGGCGGCATGCTCACCGAGTGGCTCGACTGGCGGTGGGTGCTGTTCGTCAACGTGCCCATCGGTGTGCTGATCGCCGTCCTCACCCCGATGTACATCAGCGAGTCCGAGCGGCATCCGGGGCGGTTCGACATCGCGGGCGCCCTCACCTCGACAGCCGGTATGGCCTCGCTGGTCTACGGGTTCATCCGCGCAGCGGAGGACGGCTGGCGCGACAGCCTGACCATCGGTTCCTTCGCGGCGGCGGTGATCCTACTGCTGGTGTTCGGCTTCATCGAGAGGCGGGCCAAGGAGCCCATCACGCCGTTGCGGATGTTCACCGACCGCAATCGCTCAGGCACGTACGTGATCATGCTGAGCCTGGCCGCGGCGATGTTCGGGATGTTCTTCTTCATCGTGCTGTTCGTGCAGAACGTGCTGCAGTACACGCCGATCGAGGCCGGTCTGGCCTTCCTCCCGGTGACCGTCGCGATCGTCACCGGTGCCGGTCTGTCCCAGCGGTTCCTGCCGGTGCTCGGACCCAAGCCGTTCATGGTGGTCGGTTCGACGATCGTCGTACTCGGCCTGGCGTGGCAGACCTTCATCAGCCCCGACAGCTCGTACGTCGGCGGGGTGCTCGGCCCGATGGTGCTGTTCGGCTTCGGCATGGGCCTGAACTTCGTGACACTCACCCTGACCGCGGTCTCCGGGGTCGCCCCCCACGAGGCGGGCGCGGCGTCCGGTCTGCTCAACGTCACACAGCAGGTGGGAGGTTCGCTCGGCCTGTCCATCCTCACCACGGTCTTCGGTACGGCCAGCCGTGACGAGGCGGAGAATCAGGTACGGCTCTTCATGACGCAGGCCACGGACGAACAGAAGGCCGAGTTCGCGAAGACCCAGCAACTGCCTGCCCCATGGAGTCACGAGGTGCTCGCCCAGGGCATCTCGACGGCGTTCATACCGGCCGTCGCGATGGCCGTACTCGCCCTCGCCACCGCCGTATTGGTGATCAGGGTCCGCAAGAGCGACCTGGAAGCACTCTCCGGCACGGCCGGCCCCGCCACCGGAGGCTGAAGGGGCGACCGCGGACGGCCGGACCACGCCCAGCAGACCGGCGGTGAGGCATGGTCCGGCCACCCTGCGATTCCTCAGGGGTACAGCGCCTCCTCCTCGCGCATTCCGCACGCCGGTCCGCTCGCTCCCGGCGACACCGGACGTGCCTCCAGAATGCGCCGGGCCTCGGCCTCTCCCCAACTCGTGGCGTACCAGGGGCGGTTGGCCCGGTCTTCCAGGTCCGCGTCTATGTCCCACAGCGCGCACGACCGCATGGGCTCCTTCAGCCGGTCCAGGGCGGGCACGGCGTCGGCGGACAGCCCCCTCGCGTACTCGAGGTCGAAACGGCCCGTGGTCTCGTACCGCTCGACGTTGCGCTCGGCGATCATTCCGTCCGGCGACACGAGACCGAACGCGAGCACTCCGGCGACCGCACTGGCCGCGACGGCACGCGGCAGCCAGCGGGCCCCCCACACACCGGCGGCCATGATCAGCACGATGACCAGGCCGAGCCAGAGCTCCATGGTCATCACGGAGATCCTCAGTCTCGTCAGCCCGTAGGCCTCCACATACATGTCCATACGCCGCACAGCGGATGCCACGACAACGAGCGCCAGCGCGCACAGGGTTCCCAGCACACCACGCACGAGCGTCCGGTCACTCGATCGAGTGCGCGGGGCCCAGCGCAGGGCGATCACGATGACCAGCAGGGTGAGCAGCGTGGCCATGAGCAGCTGCCAGAACCCCTGGCGCGCGTACTGGGCGTATGTCTGGCCGGTCTCCTTCAGGACGGCGTCGTAGCCACCGAAGAGCACAGCGAGCTGGACGGCGTTGAAGACGGCGAAGAGCGCGACGAGCCCGACGAGTGGGAGCGCCCACTCGACGCGGCCCCGGGCGCGTCCCACGGGCACCTGGACCCGGTCCCAGTGGGCGGGCGCGGCCGCCGTACGGGCCGCCGCGAGGGTCCCGAACAGTCCCAGCGCGAGGAGCAGGATCCGCCAGGGCCCGTCGGACACGGAGATGTCGGGCACCAGAGCGCCGAGCAGGTCCGCGAAGGCCGCGTCGGCGCCGGCGAACAGCGCGCCGAAGACGAAGAGCAGGACGGCGGCCACGACCAGCGCCCGCAGCAGCGGCGCCAGCCGGCCCCGGTCGCCACCCAGCCGCTCGCGCAGCCCCTGCCAGGCCCAGGCCGGGCCAGTGACCAGCGAGGTGAACACACCGATCGGGCCCAGCAGGACGGCGGGCCAGGTGCGGCCGCCGTGCAGCGCGAGCGAGCCCGCCGCGAGGGCCGCGACGACGGCGAAGAACGTGGGCCACTCGGCAGCACGCAAGGCGGGCACGGTCAGCAGGGCGAGCCCGCCGACGCCCCAGACGAGCGCCCACGGGCGGGGGCGGCGGCCCGCCCTCCGGCCGGCGAAGTACACGGCGAGCGTGGCGGGCACGGCGACGACGACTATGTTGACGGCCAGTCCCTCGCCCAGCAGCAGCATGCTGAGGACGCCGGTGGCCAGGGCGGCCCACAGGGTCGCGGTGCGGATCGGCGCGGGATCGTCAGGCCTGAAGTCGATCAGCGCAGGCGTCGGGGGCGGTCCGCCCGACAGCGGTCCGGGGCCGCCCGCCTTGCGCCCCGGTACGGCATCCATGGTCACTGCCGCCCCCGGGCGACCCTCTTCGGTCGCAGCCCGCGCCCTGGGCACCGGGCCTTCGGGCTCCGACGCGGCTGGTGTCGACGGTGTTTCGGACATGGGACCCCCTCCCCCGACCGGCCCTCACCGCCCACCGGACGCAGCGTGCAGCTGCGGCAGAAGGCACGTGGCCGGTATCTCGTCGCCGCGTCTCGTCATGATCCACAAGCGGCGTGGCCGACAGGGTATGCCGCAGGAGAGCACCCACGACGGCCGAGGAGCGCACTGTGGCACTCCTGTGACAGTTGAGGCGATTGGGACAGGGGGAGCCTGGGAATCGCGTCCCGTTCGGTCGGCTATCCCACCCGCATCCAGTCCGGAAACGTCTCGGTCTGCTCCACCCACGCCTCGGGAGGCGCCCCGGCCTTCCCGGAGGCGACCACTCCCCCGACGATCGCGCAGGTCGTGTCGACGTCGCCGCCCACTTGGGCCGTGGTCCAGAAGCCCTGTTCGTAGTCGCCGAGGGCGCGTGCCGCCGACCAGAGCGCGAAGGGCACGGTGTCGTGCGCCGTCGTACGCCGTCCGCAGCCCAGTACGGCGGCGACGGTGTCCGCGTCGGCGTAGTCGAGCATGTCCCGGGCGCGCCGCAGACCCGCGCCGACGGCGCTCTTCGGGACGAGCGCGATGACGCCGTCGAGCAGCGCACCGGCGCTCGGCGGTCCGGCCGGGTCGGCCGCGAGGGCGGCGGCCGCCGCGACGGCCATGGCGCCGACGACAGCCTCGCGGTGCTGGTGTGTGGGGTAGGCCGAGATCTCCGCCTGGTGGGTCGCCTGCTCGGGGTCGTCCGCGTACCAGGCGCCCAGCGGGGCGATGCGCATGGCCGCGCCGTTGCCCCAGGATCCCTGGCCGTTGAAGAGCGCGGAGGCGAGCTCGCGCCAGTCACCGCCCTCGCGGACCAGGCGCAGCAGGCGGTTGACCGCAGGACCGTAGCCCCGGTCGAAGTCGTGGTGCACGGCGAAGGAGCGGGCGAGCTCGTCCTGGTCGATCCGGTGGTGGGCCGCGAGGACGGCCACGACGGAACAGGCCATCTCGGTGTCGTCGGTCCACTGCCAGGGTCCGGGCGGGGTCTCGCGGCGCTTGAGCAGCGGGTAGTTCACCGGCACGAAGTACTGCGAGCCCAGCGCGTCCCCCACCGCGAGTCCGCGCAGGCTGGCCAGGGCACGCTCCAGGCGGCCATCAGAAGAGGAGTCAGCGGTCATCGCCCTGCCACTCTAACTGGTGGCCCCATACGATTCCGGGTCGCGCCAGCGGTCGAACGGCCTGTCGAGCGTGTACCGGCCGTCGTCTCCCAGAACGAGCATCCGCATCTCGGCGTTCCCGGGGTTCGACAGCGACTCGAACTCCGCCACCGTCCAGTGGAACCACCGCATGCAGAACAGCCGCATGGCGAGCCCATGGGTGACGAGCAGGACGTTCGGCGGGTGGTCCGGGTCCTCGAAACTGCGGAACAGACTTTCCAGGAAACCGCCGACCCGGTCGTACACGTCGGCGCCGGACTCCCCCTGCGCGAAGCGGTAGAAGAAGTGCCCGTACGCGTCCCGGTAGGCCTTCTGGAGTCGTACGTCGTCGGGGTCCTGCCAGTTGCCCCAGTCCTGCTCGCGCAGTCGGGGCTCCTCGCGCACGCGCACCTGTTCGGGGTCCAGATGAAACGCCTGGAACGTCTCGTGCGTCCGGCGGTACGGGGAGACGTAGACGCTGACGCGCTCGCGGCCGAGGACGTCGCGGATCCGTTTGCCGGTCTCCTCCGCCTGCCGCCAGCCGAGATCGGTGAGCGCGAGGGCGTGGTCGGGCTCGCGCTCGTACACGGTGTCATCAACATTGCCCGTTGACTCGCCGTGTCGGACAAGGATGATGCGCCGTGGTCGTGCCATGCCAAGACCCTAAAGGGGACGACGGCGGATCGAGCACTCGTCCGGGTGCCATACGGCGTACGTCACACAAGTCCCGCACATCAGAAGGCCCGATTCGTGCGTCCGGTTTCCGGACTCACTCCCGACTCGTCGGTCCGGCTCTCAAACCGTCCAGCTCGGTTCCAGTTCGACGATATCTCCCGCCAGAGCGGCGACGTCGGCTTCGAGCTGGGCCCGCAGAGCGAGGCGTTCGATGCGTTCGACGCGGTACTTGCCGTGCTCGGCGGCCGACTGCCACATGGAGAGGATCATGAACTCGTGGCCGGGCGCCTCGCCGAACAGGCCCCGCACCATGCCCGGGGAACCGGCCATCGCCGGGTTCCAGACCTTCTCCTGCATCAGCGCGAAGTGCTCGGCCCGCTCCTCGTGGACACGGCAGTGCGCCACGCGCACCAGGTCGGAGTCCGTGAAGCGCGGCTCGAAACCGGTCTTCACGTCGAATCGGTGGTCGAAGAGCTTGACCTGCATGTCCTTGAAGGTGCCCGACTGCGAGGCGGCGAGCCGGTCGTGGGAGCGCGCCATGAAGGAGTCGTAGAAGGCTCGGCTCTCCCAGAACGAGAAGATGTGTGCCACTCCGGGTCGCGCACGGCTCCAGCCCCCACCCTGTCCACGGAAACCCGGCTCCCCCAGAAGCCCCGCCCACTTTCGCTGCCCCCGCTCGAAACCGCGGCGGTCCACCACGGTGCAGCGAATCCACTTGACCAGCACCGCGCCATGGTAAGGCCACGGAGCGTGGCGCCGGTCACTCTCCGGCCGGTTGCACCCGGGCGAGCGCCACCGCGCACATGCGAGGATGGGCAACTGGCCTGGACCGCCAGGCAGTTCGGCCCGCAAGCACAGGAGAACGGGGAGGAGAGTTCTGTTGAACGGCCTCAACAAGGGCATCCGCAAGGTCGAGGTGTCGGTGAAGTGGGATCCGAGCCCCGCCGGACAGCCGCCCACGGATCTCGACATCATCGCGGCGACCTACCCGGCGGCCGATCCGACCGGAAGTCCCGCCTATGTCGTGCACTTCGACAGCCGCTCGCCCGACGGCACCATCACGCTCAACCGCGACAGCAAGAACGGCCAGGGCTTCGGCTGGGACGAGGTCATGACGGTCGAGCTGAACCGCCTCGACCGCCGATACGGGCGGGTCGTCATCGGTGTCGCCATACAGCAGGGATCCGGCCCCAAGACCTTCGTCAACGTCCACAAGCCCGGTCTGCGCATCCGTGAGGACTACACGGTCCTCGCCGAGAACGACTTCGGCGGCGTCCTCGGCTCCATGGCCGCGACCGTCGCCGAGTTCACCCGTGACGACACCGGCGAATGGACCTTCCACCCGGGCATCCAGGGCTACGACGAGGACCCGGCGACCTTCGTCCGCATCATGGGCGGCCGCCGGGAGTCCTGATCCTCCTGCCCGGAGGGTCCCCCACCACCCCCGATGGGAAAGCCGTACCACAACGCGTACTGCTGGGTCTGCCCCATCAAAGACGGAAAGCTGCAGGCACTCACCGAGTACCGCGACACCGATCTGATAGCGAGACGCTTGGAGATCCGGGTGAACTGAAGCCCCGCTGATCAACGCGCCGGTGCGGGGAGCCGCGTTTCGCGGCTCCCCGCACCGATGTGATCAGTCATTTCACGCCCGGAAGGCGCTCATGTTACTGGGACCTGCTGGGAGTCATAGGTACGCCGAGTTCGACTCATCCCAGGCGACGGAGTGGTCTCGTTCACGGGTTCGGGGTTCTGGCACACAGTCCGTGAGGGCAGCGGTCAGGAGGCCGGAAGAGCGGAGACCTGTAGGAGCCGGATTCGGTTGTGTCGGCAGCCCGCGCGTGACCTTCTGGCGCATGCCGGTCGGCCCTACCGGACCGTCGGCAGCAAGGAGTTGTGGACGAGTGCCGGGGGTAGAGGCCCGGTGCCGGTGGCGCACATGCCGTCGAAGGTGAGCCGCAGGTAGCGCCGCCAGGCCGACGGATCGGCAGCCAGCAAGGGTGCGGCGGTGTAGTACACGCCGCAGATCAGCAGCATCACGTCCTGCCCGTTCAGGTCCGCACGGAGTGAGCCGTCGCGTTGCGCCCGCCGCGCCAGTGACTCGGCTGTTGCGATCAGCTGCTCCTGTCCGGCCTGTATCTCCGGGTGCCGAACATCCGAGACCATACGGAGTGCCTCCGCGAGCGCCCGGTTGTTTGCGTAGAGATCGACGCCCGCGCTCATGAACTGCAGCAGGGCGGCGTCGGCGTCGGCCTGCTCGGCCTGCTGGCGGCCCACTGCCACCAGCCCGTCGATTTCCTCGCTGATGATCGCGGCGAACAGGTCCTCCTTGGTGGGGAAATGCCGGAAGACGGTTCCCTTTCCGATACCCGCCCGTGCCGCGATCTGTGCAACGGACCCTTCGGCGCCGTGCTCGGCGAACACCTCCGCGGCAGCCTTCAGCAGTGCCTTGCGCGTCCGCACCGCGTCGGCCCTCATCCGTCGCGCGGGCGGCGCTGCAACGGCTTCTTCTTCAGTGCTCATGGGTCCACTCTACGCAACATGACCGGGCGGTCCGGTTAGGTGGCACGATAGTTAAAGTGACCGGCCGGTCCGGTTACGGTTCGTGGCTGTGGCCGGTCCGGCGTTTCCTCATCCCATGGGAGAACAGAGCACCATGAGCAAGACACTCGGCTTCACCGGCAGTGGCAACGTCGGCGGCACCTTGGCCCGCCTTGCTGTCGCCGCAGGCCTGGACGTCGTCCTGAGCAACTCCCGCGGCCCCGAGTCCCTCGCCGGTCTCGTCGCCGAACTCGGCCCCCGCGCCCGTGCGGCCACCCCCGCCGAGGCCGCCGAGGCCGGGGACCTGGTGGTGGTGTCCATCCCGCTGAGCGCCTACGAGAAGATCCCGGCAGAGCCGCTGGCGGGCAAAATCGTGATCGACACGCTGAACTATTACCCGGAGCGCGACGGCCGCATCGCCGAGCTGGACGCCAACGAGCTGACGACCAGCGAGCTGGTGCAACGCCACCTGGCCGACTCCCGTGCGGTCAAGGCGGCCAGCAACATCGTCTCCAGCCAGCTGTCCAGCCTGGCCCGCCCCTCGGGTGCCCCGGACCGCAGTGCCATGCCGATCGCCGGCGACGATGCCGCCGCCAAGACGGAGGTCGTGGAGTTGCTCGACATCCTCGGCTACGACGCGGTGGACATCGGCACGCTCGCCGACAGCTGGCGCAGCGGACCAGGCACACCCGTCTACTGCAAGCCCTACTTCGGGGAAGTGCCCAAGGACGTGAGCTTGGACAAGACGATGGAATGGATCTACCAGGCCCCGGGCGTTCCGGTACCTGCCGACCGGGTGAGGGAACTGACCGCCACGGTCGTCCGGGGCCCCGCGGGCGGCAGCTTCTCGATCGACGCCTGGACCTGAGTGGAGAGCATCGCGGAAGAAGAGGTGGAACCGGAACTCCTGACCGCGTCCGGACACCGACCCACCGCGGTGGTTCCGGCCGCCGGCGAGGAGACAGACGCCTGCGGCTGCCGCCCCGGCTGCGACTGCTGCGGCTGAGCCGACACCTGCACGAGGCAGAGGACCCCGGCCGTCACACGGCCGGGGTCCCTCTGCTGTCCAAGCGCAAGACCGCTCTGGGCCAGTCCGGCAGCTTCAATAGCGGCGGCGACAGCGTCCAGCGTCGCGCCCGAAAGGCGGCCGTGAATAGCGTCCGCCATCTCAGCCGCGGTCTTGCCGGCCGTCACAGGAACTCGCCAGCGCGAACGACTTTCGCAGCGCGCAGCCGTTCCCGGGCGGCCGGGTCGGGCTCGTGATCAGCCACGACCTGCCCGAGGTCAGCCCACAGATCGGCCGGCGTGCAATCGAAGATCCGGCAGAGCGCGAACTGAACCTCGACGGTGAGTCGCGCCGGCGCTTGGGTCACCAGTTCGTGAACGCGGCTGTGCCCGATCTGGACCCCTTGGGCCGTCAGCAGTTCATGGACCTGTTTGGCGAACCGGATTTGGGCATTGGCCATCAGCACCGGCAGCTGCCACCGAACCGCCTGCCCCCAAGGCATGATCCGCACCAGCGGCCCTCGCGCAGTACCGCCGACGTCATTCCTGGCTGCCGCCTGGGCCATGGTTCATCCGACGCCGCTAACGGGTCCGCGCGGTCAGGTCGGCGATTGCCGCCGTCATCTCACGGTTCATGTGATCTTCGCCGACGTGAATGTAGTTCGAGGTCGTCGATGCCAGCTTGTGCCCGGCCTGGCGCTGCCGCCACGCGGCATCGCGGCCTGCCTCAGCGGTGTGTGTCAGATAGCTGTGGCGCAGGCAATGCGGTGTCAGGTTCGTGTCCAGACCGCAGGAATCGCGGCGCTCTGCAAAGGCACTCTGATAGGTACGGGTCGTGAGCGGCTGCTGACGGCCGGAGCCGTCACAGCGCTCGGAGGGCCACAGCCAAGGCCCTCCGGGGAAGACCGGCCGGATGTCCTCCAGGTAGACGCGAAGCGCCTCGACCGCCCAGTCCAAGACCATCTGCACTCCGCACTGGCGGTAGGTACCACCCTTGCTGCGCTTGCCCCAGCGGACTCGCACGACGGCCAGACGGCCGAACTGCGGTGCAACCGGATGGGGTAGCAAGTCGCAGGTCTGGAGCTTGACAAGCTCGCCCGCACGTACGCCAGTGGCGTACTGGACCTTGAACATGGTCGCATTTCTCCAGGCGGCCGCCGCACCCTTGTGGTTGGCGGCCACGAGTTCTTCAACCCGTCGTCGACATGGTCGAAGAGCACCCGCAGCTCGTCTCTGCTGACCTCTCGCCGTTCCGGCCGGTGATCGCATTCTTCGTGGGCCCTGCGGCAACAGCAAGCAGGTCCGACCAAAAGGTCGGACCTCCTCACAAACCCAGCATCACCAAGACCTCAGCAGATGCGTCGAGTTCCGGTTAGACCGGATGACTTCGGGGAGTCAGCTGCAGCCGCTGGTCGAGCCGCAGCCCTCGCAGATGTAGCAGGAGCCGGCCCGCTGCATCTTCGTACCGCAGGAGAAGCACAGCGGGGCGTCGGCATGGATGCCCAGCTGCATCTCCACCAGCTCGGCGCTGGTGTGGGCCTGCTTCGGGGCGGGCACGGCCACCTCGGCTCCGGCCTTCGGCGTGGCGACGGCCTTCAGGTCCGTCTGCCGCGGGGCCGACTGCGCCAGACCCTCGACGTCGACGTCCTCCTCGGCGGGCTCGTACGAGCCGGTCTCCAGGTGGCGCTGACGCTCCTCGGCGGAGTGGATACCGAGCGCGGAGCGCGTCTCGAAGGGCAGGAAGTCGAGCGCCAGGCGGCGGAAGATGTAGTCGACGATCGACTGCGCCATCCGCACGTCCGGGTCGTCCGTCATGCCGGCCGGCTCGAAGCGCATATTGGTGAACTTCGAGACGTACGTCTCCAGCGGAACGCCGTACTGGAGGCCGACGGAGACCGCGATGGAGAAGGCGTCCATCATGCCCGCGAGGGTCGAACCCTGCTTCGACATCTTCAGGAAGACCTCGCCGAGACCGTCGTCCGGGTAGGAGTTGGCGGTCATGTAGCCCTCGGCGCCGCCGACCGTGAAGGAGGTCGTGATGCCGGGACGGCCCTTCGGGAGACGCTTGCGGACCGGGCGGTACTCGACGACCTTCTCGACCGCGGTACGGATCGTCTCCTCGGCCTTCTCGGTGATCTCGGCCTTCTCCGAGTCCTTGGTCTTCGCGGAGAGCGGCTGGCCGACCTTGCAGTTGTCGCGGTAGATCGCAAGCGCCTTGACGCCAAGCTTCCAGGCCTCGAAGTAGATCTCCTCGACCTCCTCGACGGTCGCCGTCTCCGGCATGTTGACCGTCTTGGAGATGGCGCCGGAGATCCACGGCTGGATCGCGGCCATCATGCGGACGTGACCCATCGGGGAGATGGCGCGCTCGCCCATGGCACAGTCGAAGACCTCGTAGTGCTCCGGCTTGAGGCTCGGGGCGTCGATCACATTGCCGTTGTCGGCGATGTGGGCGACGATCGCCTCGATCTGCTCCTCCTGGTAGCCCAGGCGGCGCAGGGCCTGCGGGACCGTGCCGTTGACGATCTGCATGGAGCCGCCGCCGACCAGCTTCTTGAACTTGACCAGCGCCAGGTCCGGCTCGACACCGGTGGTGTCGCAGGACATGGCGAGGCCGATGGTGCCGGTCGGAGCGAGCACGGACGCCTGCGCGTTGCGGAAGCCGTTCTTCTCGCCGAGGCGGAGCACGTCCTGCCAGGCTTCGGTGGCGGCGGCCCACACCGGGGTGTCCAGGTCGTCCATGCGCACGGCCGTGCCGTTGGCGTCGGAGTGCTGCTTCATGACGCGGTTGTGGGCGTCGGCGTTGCGGGCGTAGCCGTCATACGGGCCGACGACCGCGGCCAGCTCGGAGGAACGCTTGTACGCCGTGCCGGTCATCAGGGAGGTGATGGCGCCGGCGAGGGCGCGTCCGCCGTCGGAGTCGTACGCGTGTCCGGTCGCCATCAGCAGGGCGCCGAGGTTGGCATAGCCGATGCCGAGCTGGCGGAAGGCTCGGGTGTTCTCGCCGATCTTCTGGGTCGGGAAGTCCGCGAAGCAGATGGAGATGTCCATCGCGGTGATGACGAGCTCGACGACCTTCGTGAAGCGCTCGACCTCGAAGGACTGGCTGCCCTTGCTGTCGTCCTTGAGGAACTTCATCAGGTTCAGCGAGGCCAGGTTGCAGGACGTGTTGTCCAGGTGCATGTACTCGCTGCACGGGTTGGACGCGGTGATACGGCCGGACTCGGGGCAGGTGTGCCAGCGGTTGATCACACCGTCGTACTGAATGCCCGGGTCGGCGCAGGCCCACGCGGCCTCGGCGAGCTTGCGGAACAGCGCCTTGGCGTCGACCTTCTCGATGATCTCGCCGGTCATACGGGCGCGGAGGCCGAACTCGGTGCCGTTCTCGACGGCCGTCATGAACTCGTCG
Organism: Streptomyces sp. DSM 40750; assembly: GCF_024612035.1. GTDB lineage: Bacteria > Actinomycetota > Actinomycetes > Streptomycetales > Streptomycetaceae > Streptomyces. The sequence continues at coordinate 8,292,030 of NZ_CP102513.1, read as the reverse complement.
TTCACACGGACGCTGTTGTTGGCGTTCTGGTACTGGACGGAGGTGATGTCGTCGCCGCCCAGGTCCATGTCGAAGCCCGCGTCGCGCAGGGCGCGGATCTTCTCCTCTTCCTTCACCTTGGTGGCGATGAAGTCCTCGACATCCGGGTGGTCCACGTCGAGGACGACCATCTTGGCGGCGCGGCGGGTGGCACCGCCCGACTTGATCGTTCCTGCGGAGGCGTCGGCACCGCGCATGAAGGAGACCGGACCGGAGGCGTTGCCACCGGAGGAGAGCAGCTCCTTGGAGGAGCGGATACGAGAGAGGTTCAGGCCGGCGCCGGAACCGCCCTTGAAGATCATGCCCTCTTCCTTGTACCAGTCGAGGATCGACTCCATGGAGTCGTCGACGGCCAGGATGAAGCAGGCGGAGACCTGTTGGGGCTGCGGGGTGCCCACGTTGAACCAGACGGGGCTGTTGAAGCTGAAGATCTGGTGCAGGAGGGCGTACGCCAGTTCGTGCTCGAAGATCTCGGCGTCGGCCGGCGAGGCGAAGTACTTGTGGTCCTCACCGGCCTTCCGGTACGTCTTCACGATGCGATCGATGAGCTGCCTGAGGCTCACCTCGCGCTGCGGGGTACCCACGGCACCCCGGAAGTACTTGCTGGTGACGATGTTGACCGCGTTCACCGACCAGAACTCGGGGAACTCGACGCCACGCTGCTCGAAGTTGACCGAGCCGTCGCGCCAGTTGGTCATGACGACGTCACGGCGCGCCCATTCCACCTCGTCGTACGGATGCACGCCGGGGGTCGTGTGGATGCGCTCGATACGCAGGCCCTTGCTCGCCTTGGTGCCCTTGGCGCGGGAACTCCGTGCCGGACCGCTCGCCGTCTCTGTCATGCCGCCTCCCTGTACGGGCGAAAACGCCCTGAAGTGCCACGTTGTTCCCGTGACACGGTGTTCTGTCTTGTGCCGCTACCCGGCTGACACAGCCGTTCGCGACAGGTCTGGATCGCCGCCGACCGTCCGGCCCCATCGGTCCGGCGGCGCGGCCCGCCGATCAGTCGGCGGCGTTGGCGGGCACGGGGACTTGGGCAGTCCCTCCGGACCCGCGGTCGTTCTCCAGGCGCTTCTCGACCGTGATCTCGACGTCCTCGTCGTTCACGTCGGGGCGCTGCTCCTGCTCCCTGAGTTCCGCGATGGCGGCCTCGAAGTCCTCCAGCGAGTCGAACGCCCGGTAGACCGAGGCGAACCGCAAGTAGGCGACGAGGTCGAGCTCCTGCAGCGGGCCGAGTATGGCCAGACCCACGTCATGGGTGGTCAGTTCGGCGCTTCCGGTGGCACGCACCGCCTCCTCGACCCGTTGGCCGAGCTGGGCGAGCGCGTCCTCGGTGACAGGGCGCCCCTGGCATGCCTTGCGGACGCCGTTGATGACCTTGGTACGGCTGAAGGGTTCGGTCACGCCGGACCTCTTGACCACCATCAGCGAGCACGTCTCCACCGTCGTGAAACGACGGGAGCAGTCCGGACACTGGCGGCGCCTGCGGATCGACGTACCGTCGTCCGTCGTACGACTGTCGACGACACGGCTGTCGGGGTGCCTGCAGAAGGGACAGTGCATAACTCCAACCCTCCTCACAGCACGATTCAATAGCCCCACGGGCCACTTGATCCCCGCGGAAGCAGCCCCAAGCATAGGGGATGACCAAGAGCCCGAAGACCCGGGGGACCACAACTTCTGGGCTGTTGTTGCAATCCAAGCACTAGATGTAGGGCTTGGCACGTAAATCCACCCACGACGCGCATGTCGCGCCCGTATGGGCATGTGCCGGACGGGGACACCGTCGCGGAGCGCAGCCGTACCGTCGCGGAACGGACGGGGATACGGTGGGGCGCCACGGAAAAAGGGGCCGGTACCCGGCTGACGGGGCACGGGGTGGCAGACTGGGCCGCGCGGCGACAGTGGCCCACAAGGCCGTCGCCCCGGCGGTGAAGAGTACAGCAATCAGCACTTTTGTCCGCCGGGCCCGCGAGTCCTACACCCAGACACATGATCACGTCAGGTAATCCAGGGTTTTTCACTCGAACGTGTGTTTGGCGCAACCTTTCGAAAGCAACTACCGTTGTGCTGCACGGGAGACCATCGAGAGGGGCCGACGTGACCACCACCGCTGACAGTGCCACCATCACTGCCCAGGACCGCTCCCAGAGCCGACTCGAGCCGGTGCATGCAATGAACGAAGCCACGAACCATGAAGGGCCCAAGCGAGCCCTGCCCGGCCGACCTCCAGGCATCAGGGCGGACAGCTCAGGGCTCACCGACCGGCAGCGCCGGGTCATCGAGGTGATCAGGGACTCGGTGCAGCGGCGTGGATACCCGCCGTCGATGCGGGAGATCGGCCAGGCGGTCGGCCTGTCCAGCACGTCCTCCGTGGCACACCAGCTGATGGCCCTGGAGCGCAAGGGCTTCCTGCGCCGCGACCCGCACCGCCCGCGTGCCTACGAGGTCCGCGGCTCCGACCAGTCCTCGGCGCAGCCCACGGACACCGCGGGCAAGCCGGCCGCGTCGTACGTGCCGCTCGTCGGCCGGATCGCCGCCGGTGGCCCGATTCTGGCCGAGGAATCGGTCGAGGACGTGTTCCCGCTCCCCCGCCAGTTGGTGGGTGACGGCGAGCTCTTCGTCCTGAAGGTCGTGGGTGACTCCATGATCGAGGCCGCGATCTGCGACGGCGACTGGGTGACCGTCCGCCGTCAGCCCGTCGCTGAGAACGGCGACATCGTGGCCGCCATGCTGGACGGCGAGGCCACGGTCAAACGCTTCAAGCGAGAGGACGGCCACGTCTGGCTGCTGCCGCACAACGCCGCCTACGAGCCCATCCCGGGTGACGACGCGACCATCCTCGGCAAGGTGGTGGCGGTCCTGCGCCGCGTCTGACACCCAGCGGAGGACGGTCGCCCGTGCCTGTCCCCGCCCCTGATCCGGGCCCCGGAATCCACTGCGCCGGTTCCGGGGCCCAGGGCTGTCCAGGAGCCCGCTGAGCGACTCGGTCCCTGGGCCGTGTGAAGAGGGGCCGTTGGCCTGTCCCGATCCGGACAGGCCAACGGCCCCTCTTCACACCTCTGCCTTCTCCGCCTCTTCCGCGCCCTTGGCCGCCTGGTCGATCGCGGCGAGCGACCTGCGGACCTGATTACGGTCCGTCGTGTACCAGAAGTCGGGCAGTGACGCCTTGAGATAGCTCCCGTACCGCGCCGTCGCCAGCCGCTGGTCCAGTACGGCCACCACGCCACGGTCCCCTTGCGCCCGTACGAGACGGCCGGCGCCCTGGGCCATGAGCAGGGCGGCGTGGGTGGCCGCGACGGCCATGAAGCCATTCCCGCCCGCCTCCTCGACGGCCTTCTGGCGAGCGCTCATCAAGGGGTCGTCGGGGCGCGGGAAAGGGATCTTGTCCATGACGACCAGCTGACAGCTGGGCCCGGGCACGTCGACGCCCTGCCAGAGCGACAGCGTGCCGAACAGACAGGTCTTCGGGTCTGCCGCGAAGCCCTTGATCAGCTCGCCGAGCGTCTCCTCGCCCTGCAGCAGGATCGGGTACTCGGGGATACGGACCCGCAGCTCCTCCGCCGCCAGCTGGGCGGCCCGCATCGACGAGAACAGGCCGAGCGTACGTCCGCCCGCCGCCTGGATCAGCTCCGTGAGCTCGTCCAGCATGTCCGCCCGGTCGCCGTCCCGCGCGGGGCGGGACAGATGCTTGGCGACATAGAGGATGCCCTGCCTCGGGTAGTCGAACGGCGATCCGACGTCCACCCCCTTCCACTGCGGAACATCGTCCCCCTGCGTGCCCTCGGGTGCCAGGCCAAGGGACGCGCCCACGCCGTTGAAGTCGCCGCCCAGCTTGAGCGTGGCCGAGGTCAGGGTGACGGAACGGTCCGCGAAGAGCTTCTCCCTGAGGAGGCCCGAGACGGACATGGGTGCTACGCGCAGGGACGCGCCGAAGCGGTCGTGGCGTTCGTACCAGACGACGTCCCACTCGGAACCGTTGGTGATCCGCTCCGCCACGTCGTGCACGCTCTCCACGGCGGCCAGCGCCTGCTTGCGGACCGCGTCCTCGTCCTGGACGGACTTGTCTCGGGTGCTGCCGATCGCGGAGATCACCGTACGGGCGGCGTCGCGCAGCGCCATGAGGACGTACGCCAGGTCCTCCGGGATCTCCTCCAGGCGGCCCGGCAGGGCCAGCTCCATGAGCCGTTCGAAGCCCTCGGCGGCGGTCTGGAGCTGATCGGCGGCCTTCTCGTTCACGAGCTTCGCCGCCCGCTTCACGGCGCGATTGACCTGGCCCGGGGTGAGCTCTCCGGTCGCCACGCCGGTCACGCGAGAGACGAGCTCGTGAGCCTCGTCCACGATCAGCACCTCGTGCTGCGGGAGCACCGGAGCACCCTCGATGGCGTCGATCGCGAGCAGCGCGTGGTTGGTGACGACGACCTCGGCGAGCTTGGCCCGCTCCCGGGCCATCTCGGCGAAGCACTCGGCGCCGTACGCACACTTGGTGGCGCCCAGGCATTCTCTGGACGACACGGAGATCTGCGCCCAGGCACGGTCGGACACGCCAGGGGTGAGGTCGTCCCGGTCGCCGGTCTCGGTCTCCTGCGACCAGTCCCGCAGCCGCAGCAGGTCCTGGCCCAGCTTGCTGGCGGGCGCGGCCGCCTCGAACTGGTCGAAGAGGCCTTCTTCCTCGTCCTGCGGCATGCCTTCGTTCAGGCGGTGCAGGCACATGTAGTTCGACCGGCCCTTGAGCATCGCGAACTCGGGGCGGCGGCGCAGCAACGGGTGCAGCGCGTCGACCGTTCTCGGCAGGTCCCGCTCCACGAGCTGCCGCTGCAGCGCCAGGGTGGCCGTCGCGACGACGACCCGCTCCCCTTGTGCGAGGGCGGGCACCAGGTAGCCGAGCGACTTTCCGGTGCCGGTGCCCGCCTGGACCAGCAGATGGGAGCCGTCGTCGATCGCCTCCGCGACGGCTTCGGCCATGGTCACCTGGCCGGGGCGCTCCATGCCGCCGACAGCGGTGACGGCAGCGTGCAGGAGTTCGTGGAGTGAGGGCTTCGTCATAGCGCGACCACCCTACGGGGCACCACTGACAAACGGGTGACCAAGGCGGAAGCGTGGGACGTGAGGGGCGGGATCAAGACCGGGTTCTCTTCGTGGTGGCTGGGGAGCGGGACGCCTCAAACGAGCAGGGCCGCCCTCGACGGGTGAGGCCGATGGTCTCTTGACGGGCAGGGCTGATTCTCGCGGGTCGGAAATCGGGTCGGTTCGACCGGGAACCGGATCGGCGCGAGCGGTGTACCAGAAATGACGGCGTCACAGCAGATCCACATCGGACCTACATCAGATCGCGCAGGAGCCGGTCTCTCACCATGAGGGCGGCCCGCTTGTCGGGCAGGTCGACCTCGGCGGAGAACCGAAAGCCGGCACTCAGGAAAGCGGAGACGGAGGGGAAGTTGCGAAGGTCGGGTTCCGCGACGACGCGGGCACAGGAAGGTCTTCTGTCGAGGACGAGATCGGCGACGGCGCGGAGCAGGGTGGAGCCGATACCCCGCCCCCGCTCGGCCACGGGACCGATGAGGAGGTGGATTCCCGTGTCGTGCGGGCGGGCGGGGTAATAGCGGGCGATGGGGTCGAGGTCCGCCCGGTAGATCTCCCAGTAGCTCATCGGGGTGCCGTTCAGCAGCCCTAGGCAGGGCACGCTGCGGCCGTCACCGTCAAGCTGGGTCCGGAGGTGCTCCGCGGTCACACTCTCGGGTCCCGCGAGTTTCCAGTAGGAGGCCACGGCGGCGTCGTTCATCCAGCGGGAGATCAGCGGGAATTCCCGTTCGACGCGGACAGGGACGAGATGCAGGGTGCCTGCCGGGGTGACGGCCGGGCCCCAGTCGGCGAGGTGGTCGAGCAGCTCGCCGTTGGCCGGGGGCGCCTCCTGTCCCGCCTCCGTCCTACCACCGCACGAGTCGCCGACCTCGGCCAGGAGCGTGAGGAAGTCGTCGGTCAGGCGCAGTTCGAGCGTGTCCTCGTTGCTCGGGGCCGAGGCGGTGCCGGTGTCGGTGCTCGCGTCGGTGGGAGGCACGGCGACGCTCCTCTCAGGAGATCGGGTGGGTCATGTTCCTCAGGGCTGGAGGGAGTCGGAGTACGGAGACGGTTGGGGCCGCACAGGGCAGTGGGGCGGCTGGTCAGAGATGGAGGGGGTTGGCGATGGTGACGTAGACGGACTGGGTGTCCACCGGGCCGACGAGTTCGTCGAGGCCATGGAGGCGGGTGAGCAGGTTGGCCTTGCAGAGCAGGACGGGTGAATCGAGCAGCCGGGCCGGAAGGGTCGTGTTCAGCCGGGCAGGGCCGGTGGCCACGTCGGTGAGGAAGCGGCGGAAGGCGGCGAGCAGGAGTCGCTCGTCGGCGAGACGCTGGGAGCCGAACGCGCCGATGAGGCCGAGCACATTGTTGATGCCGAGGTAGTAGGCGAATCGTTCGTCGGTGATCTCGTCGGAGACGAACGTGTCGCTGCGCTCGCCGATACCGGACAGTCGGGCGTCGAGGTCCGCGCGGCGGGACTCGCGGAAGTAGTAGCCCTGGTTGTCGCGGTACCGGCCGCCCATGGGCCAACCGTCGGGGTCCAGCAGGACGAGGGTGTTCTGCTGGTGTGCTTCGAGGGCGATCCCGGCCTCGCTGTCCAGCCACAGCACGGGCCGCACAACCCGCTCCAGGTAGCGCAGGAACCACTCGGCGGCGACGGCGCATCGAGGACGGCCGGTGCGCCCGGCGAGGCCCGTGACGATGTCGGAGAGCCGCGACCCCATGGTGAGGTGGTCGTGGGAAGGCATGTCGCCGTGCTGCCGGAGCGGATCGCCGAGACGCCCTGACTCCTGGTCGTCGAGGCGCTCCTGCGGCTCACTGGAGCGGCCTGCCTGTAGCTCGCCATGGGCGTACGGCCTCGGTGACACGAGTCCCGCGACGCAGGACACGTCGTCCGCCGGACTGAAGGGGTTGTGCCGGATCACCACGTCCATGCCGGGGACGGGGGCACCGTCCGGTGCGGTGACCGCCAGCCAGGCGGGGTCGCGGACGATGCCGAAGCCGGGGTGCGCCGCCTGCCACTGTTGGGCCAGGCCGGTGCGCAGCAGGCGGTGGACCTCGACACCACGGTGGAGTTCCTTGCGGAGGTTCTGGCGACGGGAGTTGGTGATGTGCAGGCCCAGCGAGAGCTTCAGCATCGCGGGGGCGCCGGTGCGGTGGACTGTGCGGACGGAGGAGGTGGGGTGCCACGGGGAGCCGTGCGGTCCCAGGTCCCGGAGCAGCCCTGCGTCGAGCAGAGTGGCGACGACCGGGCGGTGTCGGACCTCACGAAACTGCCAAGGGTGCAGGGGCAGAGCGGCGTATCCGTCGGGCAGCGGCAGCATCGGGCCGGCCAGCCGTGCGGTCAGCTGTTCGGCGGGGATGACACGGCCGCGCTCGGTCCATGCCGAGTCGGTCGACAGGACGGACGGTGCGATCGCCATCCAGTGCAAGGGAAAGGAGCCACACAGCTCCGGAGAGTAGAGCCGCGCTTCGGCATCGGAGAGCCCCTGCCGGCTCTTGGGGGTGGGGTGCAGCGGGTGGCCGAGGACGAGAGCCTGCTCGGCGGCGAGGAAACGGTCCGGGGTATCGGCAGGTTGGGCCCGGCGTCCAGCGATGAAGACGGCTACGCGGTGGGCGGAGTCGGCGACCCTTCCGACCAGGTCGAGCGGGTCTGGCCGGTCGAGACGATCGAGACGATCTTGCTGGGCAAGTTGGGCGAGTTGGCCAAGCTGGTTGAGCTGGGCAGGACGGTCGAGTCGGCCGAGCGGGTCGAGTTGGTCCGGCTGGCTCGTGGTGTCGGGCTCGGGGAGGTGGGCTGGCGTGGTTCGGGGCTGGTGGGTGCCTGTCGCCTGCGGGGCTCGTGCGGCCGACTCCCTGGCCAGCAGAGCCGCCAATGTCACCGCGTCGACAGGGGGTGCGGTCTCGGGGGTGCGGGCGAAGTGCGGGGGGCCGAAGCGGTGCCAGCCGGTCTGGGACCAGTAGTGCACCGGGACGAGGAGTGTCGTGCCGGTAGTGGGGAGGGGGATGTGGAGGATGCCGTCGTGGGGGGAGGTGAGGTTGTGCTCGCGTACCCAGCAGCGCAACAGGTTCTCGACAGCTGCCGCCTGGGCCGCGCTGTGCGGGTCGGGGTGGTCCAGGGGGTCCGTGGCGGGGCCTGGCGGAGGCTCGGTGGTCCGGGATTCGTCGGTTTGGCGAGGGACCAACTGGATGCGCTCAGGAAGTGGCCCGGTCGGCTTGTGAGCGAGCGCGGCTGGGCTGGGGGCCGGCGTGGCAGGACACGGAACCTGCTCGGACCGACCGGGCCCCCGTTCGGACTGATCGGACCCCAGGGCGTTCCGGCCGAATCCCGAGGCGTTCCGGTCGGACCCAAGGTCGATCCGGTCAGGTCCCGGGTCGGTCTGGCAAGGCGGTGGCTCGGCACTCGGCGAGGGCGGGGTCTGTGGGATGCGGGCTTCCGTCTTGTGATGGTGGGTGCGGGCCTCGGGGGCAGGCGGCGGCTTCACGGCGGTTCCTGGGGTTGCTCGTGCGGGAGGGCAGTCGCGGGTTGGGGCGGTCGTGCGGCGCGGGGGCTTGTGCGGGACGGAGGTGGGGCGGTGGCGGTGTGTGCCGGCACTGGGGCCGGGAAGCTGGTTGGGGGACGGGGTGCCGGCCGTTCCGGTCGGCTCCTGGGGGCGTCTCGGTGGTCATCCGCCCGGCATGCGCCCAAGTCCCCTGGCCCGTTCGGGCTCTGCGCCTCCCAGCCCCCGCGACACCGTGGCGGCCGCTACCGAGGCGATGGCATCCGTCAAGCGGTCGAGTACGGCGTTCGTCTGTTCGTCGGTGATCGTGAGGGGTGGGAGGAGGCGTACGACACCGGCATGGCGGCCGCCGAGTTCGACGATCAGGCCGCGGCGGAGGCATTCGCGTTGGACCGCGGTGGCGAGGGAGGGGGCGGGCGGGCGCGGGCCGGTGGCGTCGGAAGGAGGGGGTGTGTCCGGGGTGACCATTTCGATGCCGATCATCAGGCCCCGTCCCCGTACATCGCCGACGCAGGCGAAGTCCTCAGTGGAAGCGCGGAGTTGGGCGAACATGCGGGCGCCCAGGGTTTCGGCGCGTTCGGCGAGGCCGTTCTCACGGACGTGGGCGAGGGTGGCGGTGCCGGCGGCCATGGCGAGCTGGTTGCCGCGGAAGGGGCCCGCGTGGGCGCCGGGTTGCCAGACGTCGAGGTCATCGCGGTAGACCACGACGGCCAGCGGGAGACTGCCGCCGATGGCCTTGGACAGGACCATCACATCGGGGACGACGCCACTGTGCTCGACCGCCCAGAAGCGGCCCGTGCGGCCCACACCTGTCTGGACCTCGTCGGCGATCAGCGGGATCGAGCGCGCGGCGGTGATCTCCCGCATCCGGCGCAGCCAGCTGTCCGGAGCGGGGATGACACCGGCCTCTCCCTGGACGGGTTCGAGGATCATGCCGGCGGGCAGTGGTTCGCCGGAATTGACGTCGTCGAGGACGGACTCGGTCCAGCGGGCGGAGAGTTCGGCGCCGCGCTCGCCGCCGATGCCGAACGGGCAGCGGTAGTCCTGGGGATACGGCAGACGTGCCGCCCCTGCATCGCAGGCGCTTCCGGACGCTTGGAGTGTCCCGGTGGTCATGCCGTGATGGGCACCGGTGAAGGCGAGCATTCCGGTGCGTCCGGTCGCCGCCCGCACCAGCTTGAAGGCGGCCTCGACCGCGTCCGTGTCGGCGGGCCCGCAGAACTGGACGCGCGCACGGTCCGCGAGACCGGGCGGAAGGGTGCGGAGCAGTTCGGTGGTGAAGGCGTCCTTGACGGGGGTGGCCAGGTCGAGGTCGTGCAGCGGGGCGCCCGAGTCGAGCACCTTGCGGATCGCTTCGAGGACGACCGGGTGGTTGTGGCCGAGGGCCAGGGCGCCGGCACCCGACAGACAGTCGAGGTAGCGGCGGCCGTCGGCGCCCTCGATGGTCAGCCCGCGTGCACGTACGGGCACGATGGGCAGGGCACGCGCGTAGGTGCGCGCCGCCGACTCACGCGCGGCCTGCCTCCGCAGGCTCCCCTCGTGCGCCGAGCGCGCTCCGCCCTGCTCCCGCCGTGTGCGCGCTCGTTCGTCCACGTGTCCCGGACGTGTCCGCTCGGGCTCGCATCCCACCGGCGCCACCGCAGACTCGGTCACTGCCACGACTGCACTTCCTCCCGCTGCTCAGAGGCGAGTTGGCAGGGATCACCGAGCACCGACGGGTCCCCCGCAGGTACCAACGAGGCGACCCGCACGGGGAAGCGGGTGAGGCGAAGATCTGTGCCGTAACGGAAGAAACCGCCTGCTTCCCCGCGCAGGCGGTGGCTCGCATCGCTGGCAAGACGACGGCCTTCACGCGGGCAGGTATGAACGTCCACCTGGTGTCCGGCACGGTCGAACCGGTGCTCTCCGACAGCGGAGTGGCCGCACCCGGTCGCTCGTTCTCGCTGCGGCCGGACGTCTCCGGCCGACGGCATCCGCCGAGGCGATCGTGGGCCTCACCGTCCTGTTCGGCGGGGCGTTTCCCCGTCGGCGTGAGCTGACAAAAACCCCCTGCCGCATCGGCACACCGAGACTCGGTGAGGACGTCAAATCGGTAGCTCTCCGGAGGTATTGGCAGATCAGAAAGCTCGTAGCGAAACCGTTGCCGTTCCATCGGATGTCCCCCACAACGACCGCATAGTGTGTGGTGCCGTTCCGCAGTCGGGACGCGGCTCGGTGAATTCTCACCAAGCCGCGTGTACGACCGCTGCGTACGAAGAAGCAGAGGTACAGAGCCGCGCGGTGCCGTGTCGGTTACGTACAAGAAGGCGGTGGGCGTACGGAGGAGCCGTACGCGATCCGCTTCGCCAGCACGAGTTCTCTTACGCCCCAGGGGGAGTTCAGACCATGCGACCCATACGACCGCCTTTCGCCGCTCGTCGCGGGAGGAGCACGCGCCGCAGAACCTCCCCCGTTCTGGCCGCGGTCGGCCTCGCCACGGTTCTGTCGTTGACCGCCACCGCGTGCGGCTCGGGTGACACCACGGCGAACGCCGATGTGTCGGCGTCCGCACAGAGCAGCGACAGCCCGGGTGACGGCAAGATCCAGATCCCGGACGACCTCAAGGACAAGCTCAAGGAACACGGGATCGACCTCGACAAGTGGCGGGGCGGGGCCTGGAAGAACTGGGACAAGGACGACTGGCTGCGCGAGGCCGAGGACTACGTCAACCCGATCATCGAGGACCTGTGGGACCCGGACCGGATGCGGGACGCCGAGGAGCCGGAGAAGGAGGTCGACGAGAGCGACCTCGCCGGTGACCAGGGCGTGACCGACCCGACGCCGGAGTCCGTCGAGGCGGAGGCGGTGTCGACGAACTACCACGAGAACGCGCCCGAGGCGGGCAAGGTGTTCTTCGACGCGCCCGAGGGCACGATGGTCTGCTCGGCGACGGTGGTCCACGACCCGGCCAACCCGGGTAAATCCAACCTCGTGTGGACCGCCGGGCACTGTGTGCACGCGGGCAAGTCGGGCGGCTGGTACCGCAACATCGCCTTCGTCCCGTCGTACAACGACAGCGGGATGTCGGCTTCGGAGCTGCAGACGGCCACCAAGGAGCAGGTCGCCCCGTACGGCGTCTGGTGGGGTGACTGGGCGCAGACCTCGGACCAGTGGATCGAGCAGGGGGGTCAGACCGGCGGTGACGGAGCGCCGTACGACTTCGCCGTGATCCATGTGACGCCGGAGGAGGGCAGCGGGGGCAAGTCGCTGGAGGAGATGGTCGGTTCGGCGCTGCCGGTGGACTTCGACGCGCCCGCCGTGCCGCAGGTGGAGAGCATCACGGCGACCGGCTACCCGGCGGGGGCTCCGTACGACGGCGAGACGATGTACCAGTGCGCGGACAAGCCGGGGCGGCTCTCGCTCGTCGAGTCCGACCCGACGATGTACCGCATCGGCTGCACCATGACCGGTGGTTCGTCCGGTGGTGGCTGGGTGGCGACCGGTTCGAACGGTGAGCCCGCGCTGGTGTCCAACACCTCCATCGGCCCGGTGAGCGGCGGCTGGCTGGCCGGTCCGCGGCTGGGCAAGGAGGCCGAGGGTGTGTACCAGGCGGTGAGCGACAAGTTCGCGCAGTGACGCCGCGAACAGGCAGCGATGACGGGGGTCCGGTGACGCCGCACCGGCAGTGACGGCTGTGGTTCGGTGACCGCCGGACAGCCAGTGACGGCTGTGGTTCGGTGGAGCGGCGTCCGGACGAGTCGGGGGTGGGCGGCGCGTGGAAAATGTTTGCCGCGCGCCCTCCGTCCGTCCCCCAGCGCCCCCGCATAGTGGGCGTGACACACGGACAGTTCCGACGGGGGTCGAGAACCATGCGTTTCTCACAGCGGCGGCACCGCCTTCTGACCGTCACCGGACTCGTCGCGGCTCTCGCGCTGACCGCGACCGCCTGCGACTCGGGCCCCGACAGCGCGAGTGACAAGTCCGGTTCCGCCGCGTCTGGCACCCCCGACAGAGACGGTGACGGCATTCCCGACGTCCTCGCCGACAAGCTCGAGGAGCACGGTTTGGACGTCGACGACTGGAAGGGCGGCGGCTGGAAGGACTGGGACAAGGACAAGTGGCTGAGTGAGGCGAAGGACTTCGTCAATCCGGTGATCGAGGGCCTGTGGGACGCGGAGCGGATGCGCGGGGCCGAGGATCCGGCGAAGACCGTCTCGACGCAGGACGCCGCCGCCGACCAGGGCGTCAGCGACCCCGTTCCGGCGCCGGTCGAGGCCACGGCGGAGAAGACGCCGTATCACGAGAGTGCCGGTACGGTCGGAAAGATCTTCTTCGACTCGCCCGAGGGCTCGATGGTCTGTTCGGGCACAGTCGTCTCGGACGTGAACCATCCGGGGAAGTCCAACCTCGTGTGGACCGCCGGCCACTGCGTGCACGCGGGCAGCGGCGGCGGCTGGTACCGCAACATCGTCTTCGTCCCGGCCTACAACGACCTCGGCAGGTCCGAGGAGGAGCTGGCCGCGGGCGCTGCCGAGGAGATCGCCCCGTTCGGCCAGTGGTGGGCGGACTGGGCCGCGACCTCGGACGAGTGGATCGCGGGCGGCTCCGAGGAGGGCGGCGCCGGAGCGGCGTACGACTACGCGGTGCTGCACGTGAAGCCGGAGTCGGGCGACAAGTCCCTGGAGGAGACCGTCGGGGCGGCCCTGGACGTGGATTTCTCCGCGCCGTCCGCGTCCGAGGTGGACGCGATGGGTGCCTGGGGTTATCCGGCCGCGCCGCCGTACAAGGGTCTGACCATGTTCCGGTGCATCGACAAGCCCGGGCGGCTCTCCCTCGGCCCGTCCCTGCCGACGATGTACCGCATCGGCTGCACCATGACCGGCGGTTCGTCCGGCGGCGGTTGGTTCCGCATGGTCGGCACCGAGCCCCGGCTCGTTTCGAACACGTCGATCGGCCCGGTGGACAACACCTGGCTCGCCGGACCGCGGTTGGGCGACGGGGCCAAGGCGTTGTACGACGAGATGAGTACCTCGTACGGCGGTCAGTGAGCGTGGGTGGGTTTCACGCGGCCGCCCTCCTCCGTGCGGCGGCCCAGTCGCGCGGTGGACCGGCGTTGCGGGCCAGTCGGTCGAGTGCGCGGGGCAGCAGGTGTTCCTCGGCGCCGGGGCGCAGCATCGCGGTGTTCGGGAGGATCACGGAGGAGTCGTACAGGCGGGCGGAGTGCGGGAGTCGGGCCCCGGCGGGGGTCGATGGCTTCCCAGTACTCGTGGGTCAAGCAGTGCCGGGGCTTGCTGTGCGGCAGGTAGAAGGGCGTGTCGTCCAGCGGGCGGTAGCAGGCCTCGGCTGCCACGACGAGTGGAACATCTTCGTCCGGCTGGACAAGGCGCGCGCCGAGCACCCCGCCTACGGCCCCGGTGAGCTGATCGCCGCCTGCTACGGCGGACGCGCCCGCTCGATGGCCGAGAGCGAGCTGGAGACCTGCCCCGGTTACGAGGTCAAGGAGAAGACCGCGTAGGGCGGGGGACAGACGGGGGTGTGCGGGGCACCAAGCGGCCGGTGCTCCGCTCATGCCGAAGCCCGCCCCCGGTGGAGGGGGCGGGCTTCGGGACGTACAGGCGAATCAGTCGGCCGTCAGGCCGTCGCCGCCGGGACGTACGGTGCCAGGTCCGCGGCCAGTTCCTCGTGCACCCGGGCCTTGAGCAGGGTGCCCTCCGGGGTGTGCTCCTCGGAGATCACCTCGCCCTCGGTGTGGGCGCGGGCGACGAGCTTTCCGTGGGTGTACGGCACGAGGGCCTCGATCTCGACCGAGGGTCGCGGCAGTTCGTTGTCGATCAGCGCGAGCAGTTCGTCGATGCCCTGGCCGGAACGGGCCGAGATCGCGATGGAGCGCGTCTCGATCCGCAGCAGCCGCTGGAGCGTCAGCGGGTCGGCCGCGTCCGCCTTGTTGATCACCACGATCTCGGGCACGTTGGTGGCGCCCACGTCACGGATGACCTCGCGCACGGCGGCCAGCTGCTCCTCCGGCGCGGGGTGCGAACCGTCGACCACGTGCAGGATCAGGTCGGAGTCGCCGACCTCCTCCATCGTGGAACGGAACGCCTCGACGAGGTGGTGCGGCAGGTGGCGCACGAAGCCGACGGTGTCCGCCAGCGTGTACAGCCGCCCGCTCGGGGTCTCGGCCCGGCGCACGGTCGGGTCGAGGGTCGCGAACAGCGCGTTCTCGACCAGGACGCCCGCGCCGGTGAGGCGGTTGAGCAGCGAGGACTTGCCGGCGTTGGTATAGCCGGCGATGGCGACCGAAGGCACCTTGTTCCTGCGGCGCTCCTGGCGCTTGATCTCACGGCCGGTCTTCATGTCCGCGATCTCCCGGCGCATCTTCGCCATCTTCTCGCGGATCCGACGCCGGTCCGTCTCGATCTTGGTCTCACCGGGACCACGGGTGGCGAGGCCGCCGCCCTTGCCGCCGCCCATCTGCCGGGAGAGCGACTGACCCCAGCCTCGCAGTCGCGGCAGCATGTACTGCATCTGCGCGAGTGCGACCTGGGCCTTGCCCTCTCGGGACTTGGCGTGCTGGGCGAAGATGTCGAGGATCAGGGCCGTACGGTCGATGACCTTGACCTTGACGACGTCTTCGAGGTGGATGAGCTGGCCCGGGCTCAGCTCACCGTCGCAGATGACGGTGTCCGCGCCCGATTCGAGGACGATGTCCCGCAGCTCTTCGGCCTTGCCGGAGCCGATGTAGGTGGCCGCGTCCGGCTTGTCGCGGCGCTGGAACACCGCGTCGAGCACGAGGGCGCCAGCGGTCTCCGCGAGGGCGGCCAGCTCTGCGAGCGAGTTCTCCGCGTCCCGCGCGGTTCCCGTGGTCCAGACACCGACGAGTACGACGCGCTCCAGGCGGAGCTGGCGGTACTCGACCTCGGTGACGTCCTCGAGCTCGGTGGAGAGGCCCGCGACACGGCGCAGTGCCGCGCGCTCGGAGCGGTCGAACTGGTCGCCGTCCCGCTCTCCGTCGATCTCGAAGCTCCAGGCGACGTCCTCTTCCATCAGGGCATCGGCCCGAAGACCTTCGGGGTTGTTCTGCGCGAAGGCGCTCTGTGCGGCCTGGGAAGGGGAAGAAGAGGAGGTCATTGGGTCCTTACGTCGATGGGGATACCGAAGGGGTGACGGATCTCTACGGATCCGATCCGTCACTGGCGACAACGTCCGGGGCTTTCCGGGGATTCCCGTCGCCGACCCGAAGATGGTCGCACGGTACGCCCCGTCTCGTCACCCGGGTTATTCCCGCCCGCACCGGGGTCACACCCGGGTGGATTCCGTCTACCGCTTCGCCGACGCCCGCACCGGAGCCGACTTCCAGTCCGGGTGTCCCGGCATCGGCGGGGTCTTCACCTCGTACAGCCAGGCGTGGAAGAAGCCGTCCAGGTCGCGTCCGGTGATCAGGGAGGCGAGCTCCTGGAAGTCGGCGGTCGAGGCGACACCGTCCCGGTGGAAGGCGACCCAGGCCCGCTGCAGCAGGGCGAAGGAGGGCCCGCCGATCTCCTCGCGCAGGGCGTACAGGAAGAGCGCGGCACCGTCGTAGACGTTCGCCCTGAAGATGCCGATCTTCTGGCCGGCCTCGGGTTCCTTGGGCGCAGCGGGCGGTCCCCCGGCGGCGCGCCAGCGGTCGGAGGCGCCATAGGCGGTCTTCATGCGCGCCTCCACGGGCTTACCGGCGGTCTCCTCGGCGTACAGGGCCTCGTACCAGGTGGCGTGTCCCTCGTTCAGCCACAGGTCGGACCAGGTGCGCGGGCTGACGCTGTTGCCGAACCACTGGTGGGCCAGCTCGTGCACCATGATCGACTCGACGTACCACTTGGGGAAGTCGGACCTCGTGAACAGGTCTCTCTCGAAGAGGGAGAGGGTCTGTGTCTCCAGCTCGAACCCGGTCCGCGCCTCGGCGATCAGCACGCCGTACGTCTCGAAGGGGTACCGGCCGACCTTGCCCTCCATCCACGCGATCTGGGCGGGGGTCTTCTTGAGCCACGGTTCGAGCTTCGCGCGATCCTTGGCGGGGACCACGTCCCGTACGGGCAGGCCGTCGGGGCCGGCCCGGTGCAGTACGGCGGAGCGGCCGATGGAGATCTGGGCCAGCTCGGTGGCCATGGGGTGCTCGGTGCGGTACGTCCAGGTGGTTGTCCCGGGGGCGCGTTCCGTCCCGGCGGCGAGGCCGTTGGAGACGGCCGTGTAGCCGTCGGGCACGGTGACGCGGACGGTGAACATCGCCTTGTCGGACGGGTGGTCGTTGCAGGGGAACACCACGTGCGCGGCGTCGGCCTGGTTGGCCATCGCGAGCCCGTCCGCGGTCCGCAGCCAGCCGCCCTCCTCGTCCCCCGTGTACACGGGGCTGCTGGTGTGCCGCACGGTGACGCGTGTCCGGCTGCCCTCGGGGAGCGGTTCACGGGGTGTGATCACCAGGTCCTCGCCCGCGCTCGTGAAGGCGGCGGGCACCCCGTCGACCTCGACGGAACGCACCTTCCCGTGCGAGAAGTCAAGGTTGACCCGTTCCAGACGGGAGGTGGTTCGCGCGTCGATCGTGGTGACGGCCGTGAGCGGCTCACGGTTGTTGCCGGGGTAGGTGAAGTCGAGGCCGTACGACCGCACGTCGTATCCCGGGTTGCCGAGGTGCGGGAAGAGCCGGTCGCCGATGCCGAGGGGCACGGCGGGTGAGGGGGCGCTCGCGGCGATCAGGCAGACGGAGACGGCGGAGGCGAGCAGCGCGGTCTGGACACGACGGCTCCGGGGGCGTGGGGTGAGCGGCATGGACCACCGCTACCAGCGCGCCTCCGCTCCGCGGTGACGGCACGCGGCGCTCCCACCCGAACGAGCGGCCCGCCGTCTGCCGAGCCACCCCCGCCCGCCGGGTTCGGTGTGCGGCCGTCCGCCGGGATCAGTGCGCGGTCGGCGCCTGGTGCTGGGCACGCCCCACGTCGTAGACGCCCGGCACGTTCCGCATGGCCCGCATCAGGGCCGGGAGGTGGGCGGCGTCCGGGAGTTGCAGCGTGTAGGTGTGCCGGACGCGCTGCTGGGTCGGCGGCTCGACGGTGGCGGAGACGATGGCGACGCCCTCCAGGGCGATGGCCTCGGTGAGGTCGGCGAGGAGGTGGGGTCGCTGGAAGGACTCGGCGACGAGGGTGACCCGGAACTCGGTCGTGTCCCCCCAGCGCACATCGATGTCCGCGCGCCCCAGGCCCTTCATGCGCGTCACGGCGGCGCATTCGACGCGGTGCACGGTCACCACTCCCCCGCGGACGGCGAATCCGGTGACCTCGTCGGGCGGTACGGGCGTACAGCAGCCGGCGAGGCGGACGCTCGCCTCGGGCCGGCCGACGACGACCACGGCGTTCACGGTGTCGGAGGTGGCGGCGGCCTCGTCGTGGGCGGGGCGGGGGGCCGGGGTCTCGTCCTTGCGTTCGCCGTCGCGCTCCTCGTGCTCGTCGGCGGCGGGCGAGGGGTGGGTGGCGAGCCAGCGCTGGATGGCGATGCGCGCGCCGGGCGTGTGGGCGTGCTCCAGCCACTCTCTGGAGGGCTCGGAGGCCGGGTCCTGGCCCATGAGGAGCTGGACCGTGTCGCCGTCCTTCAGGACCGTACTCAGCGTCGCCAGGCGGCCGTTGACGCGAGCGCCGATGCAGGCGTGCGCGTCCTCCCCGTACTGCGCGTACGCGGCGTCCACGCAGCTGGCGCCCTCGGGAAGGCCCAACGTGCCCCCGTCGGGCCGGAAGACGGTGATCTCGCGGTCCTGGGCGAGGTCCTCGCGCAAGGTCGACCAGAACATGTCCGCGTCCGGTGCCGCCTCCTGCCAGTCGAGGAGCCGGGAGAGCCAGCCGGGGCGGGTGGGGTCGACGCGCTCGCCCTCGCCGTCGGTCTGCTCCTCCGCGGGCGCGGCGTAGGGATTGCCCAGCGCGACGACGCCGGCTTCGGCGACCTTGTGCATCTGGTGTGTACGGATGAGGACTTCGGCGACCTGGCCGTCGCCGCGGGCGACGGCCGTGTGCAGCGACTGGTACAGGTTGAACTTCGGTACGGCGATGAAGTCCTTGAACTCCGAGACGACGGGCGTGAGGCAGGTGTGCAGTTCACCGAGGACCGCGTAGCAGTCGGCGTCCTCGTGGACGAGGACCAGGAGCCGGCCGAAGTCGGAGCCGCGCAGCTGTCCGCGTTTTCGGGAGACCCGGTGCAGGGAGACGAAGTGCCGTGGCCTTATGAGGACTTCGGCCTGGATGCCGGCCTCGCGCAGGACGCCGCGCACCTCTTCGGAGATCTCGGCGAGCGGGTCGTTCGGCCGTGCGGCGTTGTCGACGATGAGTCCGCGCGTGTGCTCGTACTCCTCGGGGTGGAGGATCGCGAAGACGAGGTCCTCCAGCTCGGTCTTGAGCGCCTGGACGCCTAGCCGTTCGGCGAGCGGAATCAGGACGTCCCTGGTGACCTTGGCGATGCGTTCCTGCTTCTCGGGGCGCATCACGCCGAGGGTGCGCATGTTGTGCAGCCGGTCGGCGAGTTTGATCGACATCACGCGGACGTCGTTGCCGGTGGCGACGAGCATCTTGCGGAAGGTCTCGGGCTCGGCGGCGGCGCCGTAGTCGACCTTCTCCAACTTGGTGACGCCGTCGACGAGATAGCGCACCTCCTCACCGAACTCCTCGCGCACCTGATCGAGGGTCACATCGGTGTCCTCGACGGTGTCGTGGAGCAGAGAGGCCGTCAGGGTCGTTGTCTCCGCGCCGAGTTCGGCCAGGATCAGGGTCACGGCGAGCGGGTGTGTGATGTACGGCTCACCGCTCTTGCGCATCTGACCGCGGTGCGAGGACTCGGCGAGGACGTACGCCCGGCGCAGCGGGTCCAGGTCGGCGTCGGGATGGTGGGCGCGGTGCGCGTCGGCGAGATGGCTGATCGCGTCGGGCAACCGGTCGCGGGTGGCGGGGCCCAGGAGTGCGGCGCGGCCCAGACGGCGCAGGTCGATACGGGGTCGGCCCTTCCTGCGGTGCGCTGTGGGCGGCGCAGGGGCGGGCGATACGGCGGGGTTCGTGGCCTCCGCGCTCATGGGCACCTCCGGCTGCGTGGACCGGCGGACGGGTGCCCCATGGCGTGCGGCGGCTCAGGGGATCGTGTCGTTCCCCCGTCCGTGCCGGTGCTTGATGCTACCGAGCCCATCACGCCCGTCCGACCGCCTCTCGCCGAGCGTGAAACGGATCACCCATTCGAGCGATGGCTCTGACTTTTACGGTTTTGAGCCACCCCACCCGAGGTGCGCCATGGATTCCTATCCCTGGACGCCCCGTCGACTTGGATGCATTCGGCGCCCACCCTCCGAACACCACCATGTCAAGCCCTACCACACCTCAACGCGCCGCGCTTTCCAGCCACTTGGCGTCGATCTCGCCCTCGGCGACGATCACGGCGGGACCGGTCATCTCGATCTCGCCGTCGGGCCGTTCGGTGATGACGAGGGTTCCGCCGGGCACGTCGACGGTGTACGTCGCCGGGGTGCCCGTGACGGCCGGGTCGGCGCCGTCGCGGCGGGCGGCCGCCACGGCGACGGCGCAGGCGCCGGTGCCGCAGGAGCGGGTCTCGCCGGATCCGCGCTCGTGGACGCGCATGGCCACGTGGCGCGGGCCGCGGTCGACGACGAACTCGACGTTGACCCCGTGCGGGTAGGCGGAGGCGGGGCTGAAGGGCGGAGCCGCGTACAGATCGCCGGCGTCGGCGAGGTCGTCGACGAAGGCGACCGCGTGCGGGTTGCCCATGTTCACGTTGCGCGCGGGCCAGCTGCGCTCGCCGACGCTCACCGTGACGTCGCCTTCGGGGAGGCGCGCGCCGCCCATGCCGACCGTGATATCGCCGTTCTTGGCGATGTGGACGCTCTTCACACCCCCGCGCGTGGCGATGGCGAGGTCACCCTCGGTGACGTGACCGGCGTGCTGGAGGTAGCGGGCGAAGACCCGGACGCCGTTTCCGCACATCTCGGCGATCGACCCGTCGCCGTTGCGGTAGTCCATGAACCACTCCGCCTCGGCCGCCAGCTCCTCGGCCTCGGGATGCGCGGCGGACCGTACGACGTGCAGCACGCCGTCGCCCCCGATGCCCGCGCGGCGGTCGCACAGGGCGGCGACGGTGGCCGGCGAGAGGTCGATGACGTTCTCGGGGTCCGGGACGATCACGAAGTCGTTCTCGGTCCCGTGCCCCTTGAGGAAGGCGATCCGCGTGCTCATTCCTCGATCGTACGGGAGCGCTCCGCTGGGACGGCCGACGGAGGGAGCGGCAGTCAGCGCGGGCCGAGTGTGGCTGGTCGCGCCCACGCGACGGAGCCGCATGTCGACACAGCCCCGCGCCCCTTACGGGGCGCTCTAGCGGAGCCGGGCCACCCGCCACACGGCCAGGAAGGCGACCGCGGCGAGCACCAGGGCGTACCCGAGGACGAGGCGCCAGTCCGGGCGGCGGCCGGAGCCCCGCTGCGGCAGGCCCGGCCACGTGTAGCCGACCTTGCGGGCGGCCATCATGCCCCAGCCGGCCGCGGTGGCACAGATCAGCAGACCGAGCATGGCGACCACGGCGCCGCCGTCACCGAACTCGAAGGCGAGCGGGAAGGCGAACATCAGGGAGCCGACCGCGGCGAGGCCCACGATGGGCGCGAGCTGCCAGAGGCGGAGCCTGCGCTGGGGGCGCAGCTCGACCTCGACCTCCGGCCCGGACATCTCGTCCGGTTCCGGTCCGTCGTCGCTCACGCCACCGGGAGTCTGGTCGTCGGGCCCGTCGGGGCTCAGCGGATCGCCGTCGGGGTCCAGTCCGTACCCCTCGGTCACCAGCTGCTCCGCGTCCTCCGCGGTGCTGTGCTCCGCGCCTTGTGCGGTGTCACGAGGGCCGGCCTCCATCGCCACGCGCCCTCCCAACTCGGACTCCACTTGGTCGATCGAAGCTCGATGATGGCACGCCCCCGGAGGCCGGGAGGGCCGCCGGGGCGACCCGATGCCATGACGTGATCAGGCTGTGACCGGTCGTTCGACCAACGCCAGTGCGAGCTGCGGAAGTTCCCTCAGGTCGGCGAGACCCCCCTTGAGCCAATGCACCCGCGGGTCGCGCCTGAACCATGAATCCTGGCGGCGCGCGAAGCGCTTGGTGGCACGTACGGTCTCGGCACGCGCCTCGTCCATGGTGCACTGCCCGGCGAGCGCGGCGAGGACCTGCTGGTAGCCGAGCGCACGCGACGCCGTACGCCCCTCGCGCAGCCCTTGCGCCGTGAGGGAGCGCACTTCGTCGACGAGTCCGGCGTCCCACATGCGGTCGACGCGGCGCGTGATGCGCTCGTCGAGTTCGGGGCGCGCCACGTCGACGCCGATCTGGACGGTGTCGTAGACCGAGTCATGGCCCGGGAGGTTCGCCGTGAACGGTCTTCCGGTGATCTCGATCACTTCGAGGGCGCGGACGATCCGGCGGCCGTTGCTGGGCAGGATCGCGTGCGCCGCCTCGGGGTCGGCGGCGGCGAGCCGGGCGTGCAGCGCGCCGGAGCCGCGCAGGGTCAGCTCCTCCTCCAGACGGGCGCGGACGTCGGGGTCGGTGCCGGGGAACTCCAGGTTGTCGACGGCTCCGCGGACATACAGCCCGGAGCCGCCCACCAGGATCGGCCAGCGGCCCTCGGCGAGGAGGGCGTCGATGCGCGCGCGGGCGAGCCGCTGGTACTCGGCGACGCTGGCGGTGACCGTGACGTCCCAGATGTCCAGGAGGTGGTGCGGGACTCCGTCGCGCTCCCCGGGGGTCAGCTTGGCGGTGCCGATGTCCATCCCCCGGTAGAGCTGCATGGAATCGGCATTGATGACCTCGCCGCCGAGGCGATGGGCCAGAAAGACACCCAGATCGGACTTTCCGGCCGCGGTCGGTCCGACGACGGCGATGACCCTCGGAGGGGGAACTGCGCTACTCACCGCCCCAGTCTCGCAAATGTCGGGGCCTCTTCTCGAACGAGCTACGTGACGCGAGGGGGCCGGGGTCGTTGCGTGTTGGGAGTTCGAAGCGCCGGATCCGAGTACCGGCGACCCGGGTAACGCAATGGGACGCTCCGGGAGAGCGCGGGAATTAGCCCGCATGATTAGCATTGAGGTTGATATGGGTGTTTTTTCACTGTTCCGTCGCAAGGCGAAGGACGCGGAAGAGGCCGCCGTGACGGTATCCGCGCCGGTCGCCGAGACCGAGGCGGAGGAGTCGGACGAGGCGAAGGGATCGAACGAGGCCGGCCGGCCCGAGGCCGAGGCCGAGTCGACGGAGCCCTCCACGGAGGGTGTCGACGCGGCGGACGACGTGGAGATCCCCAAGCAGCAGACCGCAGAACAGGCGGCCGACAACGAGGCCAGTGAAGGCGCCCGCAAGTAACTGACCCGCGCGGGAAGGTGAACCATGGGTCTGCTGGATAATGTGAAATCCAAACTCTCCCCGGCCAAGGACAAGGTCTCGCACCTCGCACAGAAGCACGAGGGCAAGATCCAGCACGGTCTCGACAAGGCCGCGCACACCGTCGACAAGAGAACCAAGGGCAAGTACAGCGACAAGATCCAGTCGGGCACGGGCAAGGCGAAGCACGCCATGGACCGACTCGCGCACAAGGACGACGGCGGCGGCGTCACGCCCCCGCATTCGGGCGGCGGCCACACGCGTCGGTCTCCGGGCGGCGACTCCACGCCACCGCCTCCCGCTTCCTGAACACCTGCACATCGGCGGACGGCCGCGGAGCCACAACGGGCTCCCGGCCGTCCGCCGTCTTTCACCGCCTGTTTGACCGCCGTGTTCGACCAACCGTGTTCGACCAACCGTTTTCGATCTACGACCAGGCGGCCACCAGATAGCCCACCCCGTAGGGCGCGTCGTCGTACAGGAGGCTGCCGCCCAGGCCGGCTTCCTCGGCGGCGCCCGCCAGGATCTGCCAGGGGGCGCGACCGGAGGCCTGCATCTCTCGCGCGAGCCCGGTGTCCAGCGCCTTCAGGGCCGCGATGTCCGCGGCGGCGAGAGCGCGCGCGATCTCCGCGTCGAAGCCGGCCGCGCGGTCGTCCAGATACCCCGGGGCCTTGAGCGTGCGGCACGCGCTGCCGTCGCCCATCACCAGCAGGGCCACCCGCTCGGCCGACCCGGCGATGTCCCGTCCGATCTGGATACACCGCTCGACAGCGAGCGGTTCCCCCACACCGAGACCTTCCACAGGGGCGTGGGCCCAGTCGGTGCGGTCCAGCAGCCAGGCGGCGACGACGAGGGAGGCGGGCAGCCGGGCTTCCGGAGACGCCGTGCCGCCACCGCGCCCCAGGCGGACGTCGAGGTCCACACCGAAACCCCGGAACGAGCCGCGAGAGCCCTCCGGGTACGGTCCACCGGGTTCGGCGGCGCCCACGACCACCAGCCGGTCGGGCCGAGCGGCGGCGAGCACCCCCAGCGCGTCCGCACAGGCGTCCCGCACCGGATCCAGCTCAGGCGCGGCCCCTGCGGCGACTGCCGGCACGAGCAGCGGAGGGCAGGGGCACACGGCAGCGGCTACAAGCATGATCCGCAGGGTAACTTCTGCGGCCGCGAGGTGACGGTCGCGTCCTTCAGGGGCACGGGGAGCCTCGCGAACAACCCCCGCACACCCGCAGCCCGCGAACGACCGTCACGGCCGGCCGTTACGGCCGAGCTGAACCCGCTACTGACCGACGCCGCAGCCACCCGTCGCAGCCACCGGCAACGGCTCCGGAACACCGATCTTCGGCAGCCCCAGCATCACACCCGACGGCCTCTCCGCAGGCGCGGCATTCCGCTTCTCCCAGGCGTCGCCCGCGCGCGTCCGGCGCACGTCCATGACGGCGCCCTCGGCGAGGAGGTGGTGCGGGGCGGCGTACGTGATCTCGACGGTCACGACGTCGCCGGGGCGGACTTCCTGGTCGGGCTTGGTGAAGTGGACCAGGCGGTTGTCGGGGGCGCGGCCGGAGAGGCGGTGGGTGGCGCCGTCCTTGCGGCCCTCGCCCTCGGCGACCATCAGCTCCAGGGTGCGGCCGACCTGCTTCTTGTTCTCCTCCCAGGAGATCTCCTCCTGGAGGGCGACGAGGCGCTCGTAGCGGGCCTGGACGACCTGCTTGGGGATCTGGTTCTCCATGGTGGCGGCGGGGGTGCCGGGACGCTTGGAGTACTGGAAGGTGAACGCCTGGGTGAAGCGGGCCTCGCGGACCACGTGCATCGTCTGCTCGAAGTCCTCCTCGGTCTCGCCGGGGAAGCCCACGATGATGTCGGTGGTGATGGCCGCGTGCGGGATGGAGGCGCGGACCTTCTCGATGATCCCCAGGTAGCGCTCCTGGCGGTAGGAGCGGCGCATGGCCTTCAGGACCGTGTCCGAGCCGGACTGCAGCGGCATGTGCAGCTGCGGCATCACGTTCGGCGTCTCGGCCATGGCCGCGATCACGTCGTCGGTGAAGTCGCGGGGGTGCGGGGAGGTGAAGCGGACCCGCTCCAGACCGTCGATCTTCCCGCAGGCCCGCAACAGCTTGCTGAAGGCCTCGCGGTCGCCGATGTCGCTGCCGTACGCGTTCACGTTCTGGCCGAGCAGGGTGATCTCGGAGACGCCCTCGCCGACCAGGGCCTCGATCTCGGCGAGGATGTCGCCGGTGCGGCGGTCCTTCTCCTTGCCGCGCAGGGCCGGGACGATGCAGAACGTGCAGGTGTTGTTGCAGCCGACGGAGACCGAGACCCAGGCGGCGTAGGCGCTCTCGCGGCGGGTGGGCAGCGTGGAGGGGAACGCTTCGAGGGACTCGGCGATCTCGACCTGGGCCTCGTCCTGGATACGGGCGCGCTCCAGCAGGACGGGCAGCTTGCCGATGTTGTGCGTGCCGAAGACGACGTCCACCCAGGGCGCCTTCTTGACGATGGTGTCCTGGTCCTTCTGGGCCAGACAGCCGCCGACGGCGATCTGCATGCCGGGGCGGGCGGTCTTCATCGGGGCGAGGCGGCCGAGGTTGCCGTAGAGGCGGTTGTCGGCGTTCTCCCGTACGGCGCAGGTGTTGAAGACGACGACGTCGGCGTTGCCCTCGCCGGCGTCCTCGGGTGCGCGCACGTATCCGGCCTCCTCCAGGAGACCTGACAGGCGCTCGGAGTCGTGGACGTTCATCTGACATCCATAAGTGCGTACTTCGTATGTCTTGACGCCCACTGCCTGACTCCGGTCGCTGCTGTTGGTCACTCCGTAAGCCTAAGGCAGCGCCCGGGGAGTCCTCGTCCCGAGCGCCGCCGGCCACCGGCCGGGGTCAGGCCGTCGTGTCTTCCGCGTCGAGCACGGTCTCCGGGATCTGCACGTTGATCAGTTCGCCGGTGCGCGGGTCGACGGTGAGGCCGCGGCCGGGTTTGCGGCCGCCGCGCAGGTGGGCGTGGGCGAGGCGGGCCCCGACGAAGTCGCCCTCCAGGATGCTCTGCGGGCCGAGGAGGACGCCCTTGCGGTGTCGTTTCAGGGCGCTGAGCCAGCCCATCGCGCCCGTCATGGTCTCCGCGGTGGCGGCGATGACGATGCCGATGCCGTGGTCCCTGCCGGACTGGGCCAGGGAACGCAGGTTCTGGTCGATGTCCGGCAGGACGAACAGGTCGGCGTCGTCCACCATGACGACCCGGGGACCGCCGTCGGCCTCCAGGGCCTCGGTGAACTCCTCGACCGTGGGCTCGGTCGCGGTGATCAGCCGTACGCCGGGATGGTTGCCGAGGGTGCGCAGCGGCGACTCCCGTGGGGCGAGGATCACCAGGCGGGTGCCGGAGGCGAGCAGCGAGACCGCCAGGGCGGCCAGGGCGGTGCTGCGGCCGGAGCCGGGCGGGCCGACGACCGAGAAGGTCGGCGCGGTGTCCGCGAAGTCCACGCCCACCGGGGAGACGTCGTCGCCACCGAGGCCCAGCAGGCCCCACATCGGCCGGCGGAACGTCTCCCCCACCTTCTCGTACGCGTCCGTGAACGTGACCTTCACCGGCAGGGTGCCGATGCGGGCGGGCCGGCGGTCGGCCGGGAGTCCGGCGTCGCGGCGGGTCGCCTCGGCGCCGATCCGGCGCAGCGCCTCGGCCTGTTCCTGTCCGGTGGCGCCGGGAGCGAGCAGCGCCACCTGGATCTCGGTGCCGCCGTCGGAGGTGAAGCCGCGGCCGGGGAGGATCAGGTCGGGGATGTCGCGGGAGCGCTTGCCGACGGCGTGGTAGTCGGTGCGGTCGTTCAGGCGCAGCAGCAGTTTGTTGTCGTTGAGGGCGGTGGCCCGGCCGGACAGCAGGGCGCGTTCGGAGGTGGCGACGACGTGCAGGCCCGCGGCGGCGCCCTCGCGCAGCAGCCGGTTGAGCTGTTCCACTAGGCGGCCGCCGTTGTGGTCGGCGACGGCCTCGATCAGCGCGTCCCAGCCGTCGATGAACAGCATGATGTGCGGCGGCCGGGCGCCGGCGCCGACGGTCTCTCGGAGTTCGGTGAGGTTGCCGGCGTGCCGCTCGGTGAGGAGTTCCTGGCGGCGCTCCAGTTCACCGTCGAGCCGGGCGAACAGCCGCTCCAGGCGCTCGATGTCGCCCCGGGGCACGACGGCACCGCAGTGCGGGAGCAGACCCAGCGCGGTGAGCGCGCCGCCGGCGAAGTCGATGCCGTAGAGGTGGACGTCGGCGCTGGAGTGGCCCTGGGCGAGGGCTCCGGCCATGGTGCGCAGCACCTGGGAACGGCCGGAGCGCGGGATGCCGATGACGTACAGGTGTCCGAATTCGGTGAAGTCCAGCCGGACGGGCAGCTGGGCCTGTGCCTCGGGCAGGTCCGACAGGCCCCAGGAGACCGGGGCCAGGCGGGCACCGCCGGGTTCGTCGGGCTGGGGCAGGTCGTCGATGAGGAGGTTCTGGCCGAGGGCCGGCAGCCAGGGGCTGGGCTGCGGGGCGCATCCGGCGAGTTCGGCTGCCTCGGAGACCGCCGCCACCAGGGCGTTGAGGTCGGTGGCGACGTCGTCGCCTGCCGTCTCCGCCGCCGGGTCGCCGTCCTGGTCCGATTCCGCCGTGCCGGGGAGTCCGGCGGCGCGGCCGAGGCGCTGCCAGGGGAGTTCGGTGCCCCAGATGCGGGACTCCTCCACGGCCTGCTGTTCCCGGGGCTCCGGGGACGGCTTGGCACCGGGCAGGGGTGTTCCGGCGTAGGCGGTCTGGAAGGGGACGACGGTGCCGTGGCCGAGGCGGGCGAGGGCGCGGCCGGGGGTGGCCGGGGAGATGCTGACGGCGTCCTTGGTGTCGATGACGTCCATGCTCTCGGCGGCGTCGGTGACGCGGAGCGCGATGCGCAGGTTGGTGTTGGCCCGGATGTCGGAGCTGACCACGCCGGCCGGGCGCTGGGTGGCCAGGACGAGGTGGATGCCGAGGGAGCGGCCGCGCTGGGCGATGCTCACCAGGCCGGGGATGAAGTCCGGGATCTCCCGGTAGAGGGTGGCGAACTCGTCGATGACGATCACCAGCCGGGGCACGGGCAGCAGCTCGGCGTTCCGGCGGCGCATGCCCTGGTACTCCGGCAGGTCCTTGGCGCCGGCCTCGGCCAGGATGTGCTCGCGGCGGGTCAGTTCGGCCGACAGCGAGGTGAGCGCGCGCTGGACCAGGTGGCTGTCGAGGTCGGTGACCATGCCGAGGGTGTGCGGCAGGTCGACGCAGTCCTTGAAGGCGCTGCCGCCCTTGTAGTCGACGAGGACGAAGGTGAGTTCGTCGGGCCGGTTGACCGCGGCGAGGGCGGCCACGAAGGTCTGCAGCAGTTCGGACTTGCCGGAGCCGGTGGTGCCGGCCACCAGACCGTGCGGGCCGTCCTTGACCAGGTCGAAGGCGATCGGGCCGTCGTATCCGGCGCCCAGCAGGACGCCGGTGGAAGCGGGCCGCCGGTCCCAGCGGGCCGCGATCTGCTCGGCGGTCGGCTCGGGCAGCCCGAGGAGTTCGAGCAGCCCGACCTTCGCGGGCAGGCCCTCGGAGGCGTCCGGGGTGACGTCGCGGATCGGGGCGATGCCCCGGGCCACGCGTTCGCACCATTCGGGTTCGACCAGGTCGGGCCGGATGTCGGTGACGTCGGGCTGTCCGGTGCGGCACAGGGTCAGCCGGTGGTTCTCGTGGCGGACCACGGCGGTGCACTCCTCCGGAAGCAGCCGTTCCTCCTGGTCCAGGCAGAGCGGGAAGATCCGGACGGCCGGGCCCTCCTTGAGGATCGAGACCACTCCGGGTACGTCGCGCAGACGCCGGGCGCCGTCCATCACCACGAGGACGTCCGGTTCGCTCAGCAGCGCCTTGCTCATGGTGGACTCGGCGGCCCGCTGGCGGGTGCGCAGGGTGGAGACCAGTTCGGCCACGCGGTTGGCGACCGTCTCCGGGTCGTTGCCGATCAGGGTGACGGCGCCGCCGCGGATGCCGGGCAGACCGTCGCGGGAGTGGGGCAGCCAGCGCGCCCAGTGCCAGGAGTCCTGCGCGGCCTTGTCGGTGAGGACGACGATCCGCAGGTCGCGCGGGGTGTGCAGGACCGCTGCCTGGGCGGTCATCCAGCGGGCCAGGGCCTGCACCGGTCCCGTCGCGCCGGCCAGGCCCACCACGCCGCTCTCGATGAGGTCCACGCCGACGGGGGCGTCCGGGATCGTCCAGTGGACGGCGGTGTGGTTGTCCTCGCGGGCGGTGTCGTCGATGCCGAGCAGGGACGGCTGCGGGGCGGTGCCGATGCGCAGAGCCATGTGGTCCGGGTCGCCGCGGCGCCGTTCCCACAGCCGGCGACCGGGGCCGACCGCCCACAGTCCGGCCACCGCCGGGTCGGGGGCGCTCTCGGTGCGCAGCCGCCGCTCGGTGGCGACCTTCTGCCGGACGTCCTCCTCCAGCGAGGCCCGGCGCTGCCGGTAGACGCTGGACTTCTCCTCGTAGTCCTTGCGGGCCTGCCGTCGTCCGCTGACGTAGTTCGCGGCTATCAGCACCGGCGAGAGGAACATGAAGATCAGATAGAAGTACGAGTTCAGGAAGAACATCATGCTGACGCCGAAGACCATCGGGGCGAGGGCGACGAGCAGGGGAATCGGCCTGCGTCCGGGGGGATCGGGCGGTCCTGGCAGCCGGAACCGCTCGGGCGCCAGATGCGGCAGCATGCGCGGCGGCCGGTTGTAGTCCAGGCCGCCTCCACCCTCGGACGGCACCACCGCGGCGTCCCTGGAGGTCGGTTCGGCCAGCCGCAGCAGGTACTCACCGACGGACAGCTCCCCGTCGACGGGCCAGAGCACCCAGCCGTCGGGGAGTTCCGCGCCGCGGTCGGCTGCGTCGTCCGGCGCGGCGTTCTCGGCGTCTTCCTCGTCCTGCTCCGCGAGCGGCAGCAACGGGGTGTTGGGTCTCCCCCGGTGCTCCGGCGGCTCCGGGACGGACAGCCGTGCCGGGCCGCCCTCGGGCAGCTCCACGATGGCCGATCCGTCCGGGCGTACGGTCACCCGGATGCCCTCGCCCGGCATGCCCCGGCCGTCGAGCGGTACGGCGGCGTCCGCCAGCGGGCCGATGCCGTGGGTGCCGAGGCCGAGCGGGTGGACCCGTCCGGCGTCCGGGCCGCCCACCACCTGGAGTTCGACCACCGGTGAGTGGTCCGCCCGGTGCGGCTGCGGCATGGCGTCGCGTTCGGGGCCGTAGGCGGTGGCGGGGGACGGCTGCGGGGCGCCGAGGGCGACGACGCTGCCGTCCATCAGGCGGGTGGCGGCCAGCGGGGTGCCCGGGGCAAGGGGCTCGTCGCCCAGGTAGCAGGCCGGGGCCGGTCCCGGTGCGGCGGGCGAGGTTCCGGTCTCTTCGGTGTCACCGGCGCGCAGCCGGGCCAGATGTGCGGCGATGTCCTCGACGGGAGTACTCGCGGACGCACTCAGCAGCACGTCCTGGCGGCCGGTGGCGTCGCCGGCGGCGACCGTGGTGATGAGGAGTTTCACTTCTGCCCTTGGGGGTGGCTCGGGGGTGGGCGGTTCGGGTACGGCGTGCGGGCCGGGGCCTGTCGTGGGGCTCGGGGCCCGTCCGACAGGCGTCAGTCCTCTCGTGTGCCGGAGGAGGCCGCGGTGGTGCGGTTCCGGGCTGCGGCCGGTTCGGCGAGCAGGTCGGATCCGGTGGCGGTCCGGGCGGGGGCCGTGGCCCGGAGGGTGGACCTCTCCGGCTCCTCCGGGAGGACCTCGGCTGCCTCCAGTGCCTGGGTTTCCTCGAGTTGCCGGGCTTCCTCGAACTCCTGCGGCCGGCGTTCGCGGGTGCGGGGCAGCTGCCGCGTGGGTGCGCCCCGGCGCGGGGCGGACTCGCGGCGCAGCCGACGGCGGTCCGCCCGGACGGCGGCGGCGACGGCTCCGCCCAGCGGAGACGAGTCCGCGTCCAGCCCCAGCTCCGGCGCGACCACGCGGCCGCGTCCGTCGACCCGCAGGGCCCAGCTGTGCCCCGCCACCCGGCCGTCGATCAGGCAGACGACGGCGCCCGAGGCGGCGAGGGCGCTCAGCCGCCGCGCCTGTTCCGGGCTGGGGGCGGCGCAGACGACCACGGTCGTGGCGGCGCGACCGGACTCCTCGAACTCACCGGCGACTTCGGTCTCCCCGTGCTCCTCCGACGCGTCGTCCAGGTCGCGCAGCAGGGCGTCGAGCCGCTGCCCCCGGTACTGCGGATGAACCCCGTCCGCGACGATGACCGAGGCCCCGCTGCCGGACCGGTCCAGCTGTGCGGCCAGGGCCTGGAGCAGGCGGCCCCGGGCGGCGGTGTCGCCCTCGACGGTGATCAGCCGTGGTCCGGCGGCCAGATCGAGGTGGACGCAGGCGTCGTCGGCCATGCCGATGGCGACCGGCAGCGGACGGAGGTGCGCACCGGTGCGGGGCCGGCCCTGCGACAGCCCGTCCGCCTCCGTCAGGGGAAACTCCCAGCGCTGCGGTCCGGGTTCGCCGGGCCTCTCCCAGGGGGCGGGCGGTTCGGGCAGCGGGCGGGCGGCGATCTGCACGGCCGCGAGCCCGGGTTCCGTCCGCACCGCGTGGGGAACCGCTCCGGGCGCGTCGGCCAGCGCCGCCGCGGCCGCGTCCAGCAGCCGTCGTACGAGCAGGCCGCTTCGGGGGTCGGACAGTTGACGGGCCAGGGCACGTACGCCGCGACGGTGGCGCCGGTAGGTGCGCAGCGGTTCGCCGAACGCCCGCCGGGTCAGGGTCAGCTCACGGCCGACGCCACGGCGGAAACGCCGCCAGCCGCCCCGTTTGCGAATCAGGTGCCGAAGCAGCGGAATGAGCAGCAGCAGGACGACCACGGCCACGATGACGACCGTGAGCAGCGAGTCGTTGGGCTTCCCCAGCGCGATGACCGAGCCGTACGCCGAGTCGGGGGCGGTCGGGCCGGACGTGACCGGGCCGGGACTCGTCACGGCCGGCGTGGTCATGCCGCCGCCAGCGTGTGCTCCGGGTGCCGGCGGCGCAGCTCCCGTATGGCGTGATGGGTCCGGGACTTCACCGTGCCCGGCGGTATGCCCAGGGCATCGGCGGCGTCGGAGCCGGTGCAGCCGAGGACGTAGACGTAGAAGAGCACCTCGCGGTGGGGGTGCGAGAGCCGTGAGAGGGCGTGGACCAGGAAGCGGCGCTGGACGGCCTGGCTCATCGGGTCCACCGTCTCGGCGTGCTGCTCCAAGGTGTGTTCCTGCTGGATCTCGGCGTGCGGCCGCTCGCGCCGGGCCCAGTCGATCACCAGGTTGTGCGCCACCCTCATCAGCCAGGCCCGGGACGGTGACCAGCCCGGCGGCTGGTCCGCGGTGCTCAGCCATGCGCGTACCAGGGTCTCCTGGACGAAGTCCTCGGCCCGCTGCCGGTCACCGCGTATCAGACCGGACACATAGCGCAGAAGCGGACCGTGGTGTTCTTCGTAGAGCCTGCGGATGGAGCCGTCGCCGGAGTGTGCCGCTTCATCGGTGGGCGGCGCTTCGGCGGAGGCAGGACCACTCCCGGTCGGAACGGGACTGGGTATGGACGTTCTCATAGATTCCCCCAGGGCCGGCGTGAGTCTTCTGTGCCGGTCCGGTCGATCGCCGCGAGCGCGGCGTTGGCTGGGCAGGGCTGAGCACGGGTACCCGGGGTGACCTCACGGTTCGTGGGTGGAACGTGAGGTTCCGCAAGGGGGAGTCTATGAGTCGTTGTGTTGCTTTCAAGGGTTCCTGAGAGGAACCTGAGGTTACCGATGAGTTGTCCGAAAACCCGAACAGGGGCGCCGGTCCGGGGGATGGACCGGCGCCCCTGCGGAAGGGATACCGACGGAGGGGAATCGGGGTCGGTATCCCCGTTTCGGGGTGGACCCGGCTCAGGTGGGGATGCCGCCGGCGATCTGCGAGTCCAGGTTGTTCACGGCGTTGCAGACGTCACGGAACTGCTTGGAGAACTGCGTGATGTTGTTCACGGCCTCGGTCAGCGACTTGTTGAAGTTCGCGTAGGACGTCTGCATCTTCGGGCTGGTCGCCGTCAGCAGCAGGCCGCCCTGGAGGAGGTTCTCGACGTCGGCCTGCAGTGACGACAGCTGGGGGACCAGGGTGTCGCTGACGGCGGAGTCGAGCTTCTTGGCGGTGCTTTCGATTTCCTCGTCGTCGATGACGTTCTTGGGCATGGTGCACCTCTGTTTCTGTCACGTGGGCGCACACCGGTCGTTCGGTGTGCGAGGGGCCCGGCGGCGCCGGGAAGGCGCGCGCAGGGAGTTTGGGGGGTGGGGCGGGGCCCCACGGGGGGTCAGCGCCAGTTCTCGCCGAGGGTTCCTAGGGGCGGTTCGGCACTGCTGCGTTCGTGCTGGGTGATGGACTCCCTCAGGTACCAGGTCCCGTTCTCGGCGCGCTGCCAGATCTCCTGGACCTCGTTGCTCGCGTCCGCCACGAAACGGGTGCCCGTGTTCTCGTTGGTGACGACCTTGGTGAGGGAACCGTCGGAGCCCGTGTAGTCGGTCCGGGTGACGCCCTCCTGCACCGTGGTCGTCCGCCCCGGGGCGGAGGAGCCGGACGGACGGCCGTCCCCGTCGACGAGCGGGTTCTCCACCGTGAGATACGCGGGGGGCCTGTCCAGCCGCTGTTGGACATCCTCCTGGCCGGCCTCGGAGTTGAGGTAGGTCTCCTTGTCCATGGTCAGCTCCCAGTCGCCGTCCGGCCGCTTGGTCCAGATCTGGAGCGTGTCCCGGCCGGTCTCGTCGGTGACGTAGCGCTTCATCCACCCGTCGGGCGATCCCTCGGGCGAGGAGTCCATGTAGATCTTGGTGACGGAACCGTCGGAGCCGCGGATCGTCGACACGGAGTCGCCTTCCCGCGGCAGCGAGCGGTGCGTCTCGGAGTACGACAGGCCCGTGTTCTTGTTGGTGACGGTGGTCGTCGTCTCGACGGGGTTGCCGTCCTTGTCGACCTTGATCTCGCCGTTCTCGTCGAGCTGGTACGACACCGTGGTGGTGCTGTTGGCGTCCTCCATCGTGAAGCCCTTGGGGACGAAGGCCTCCTCGGGCAGATCGTCCAGCTGACCGCGCATTCCCCTGAGCCGGCCGACCTCTTCGTCGTGATCCGGATTCCAGTCGCGCAGCTTGTCGTGCTCCTCGCCGAAGCTGTCCTGGAGGTCCTGCTGCCGTTGCTGGACGGGCTTCTCCTCCTCGGTCAGCGCGGTCTGCGCCTTGTCGGTGTCCGACTGGTCGTCCCACAGCTCCTTCTGGCGGTCCTGCAGGTCCTTCGACTCCTGGTCCAGGGGGTCCAGCCGTGTCTGGAGGCCGGCGCGTTCGGCGTCCAGGCCGTCCTGCTTCTCCTGTACCGCGTCCTCGACCTCCTTCTGGGTGGACCTCTCCAGGGCCCAGAGGTCCTTCTGCTTGGTCTGGAGTCCGTCCTGCCGCTCGGAGAGGGGCTCCTGGGCGCGGCTCAGCGCGTCGCGCTCGTCATCGAGTTCCTTCTGCCGCTCACGGAACGGGTCGAACGCCTTCTCCTGGTCGCGCTGTTCCCGCTCCAGGGCGTCCCATCGCTCGGCTAGCCCCTTGCCCTCGGACTCCCACAGGGCGTCCCGCTCCTTGTCCAGGGCGTCCTGCTTGCGCTGCCAGGCGTCGAGGTCCGCCTGGGTGGCGTTCCCCTTGCCGAGCAGGGTCTCGCGTTCCCGCCAGAGGGCGTCCTGGCGTTCCTGGAGGGCGTCCTGCTTGCCGTCGTAGGCCTTCTGCTCCTGCTCGAGGGCGGTGGCCTTCTTCTCCATGGCCGCGTCCTGCTCCGCGCGGAGGGCCTTCTCGTCCGCCCAGAGCTGCTGCTGTTCGCGCTGGAGTTCCTCCTGCTGCCTCAGCAGCGGCTCCTGGTCCTTGCGGAGGGCCTCGTACTCCTTCTGCAGCTCGTCCCGCCCGGCCTGGAGCTTCTCGTCGCGCTGCTTGAGGAGTTCCTTCTCCTCCTGCCAGAGCTGCTGCTGTCTGGCCTGGAGTTCGTCCTGCTGCTTCAGCAGGGGCTCCCGCTTCCTGGCGAGCTCGTCCTGCTCCTTGTTGAGCTCTTCCTGTCTCTTCTGCTGGGCCGCGGTCTGTTCGTCGAGCTTCCGCCGCTTCTCGACCAGGGCGTCCTGTTCCTTCTTCAGGCGCGCCCGCTGGGTCTCGTAGCGGGCCTCCAGTCTTCTGGCCTGGTCCGCGCGGAGCTTGCCGTCCAGCTTCTGCTTGCGTATCTCGTTGTGCCGGGTGGCCTCGTCGCGGACCTGGGAGGTGACCTGCTGGGCCGCGCCGGCGGCGTGGGAGGCGTCCTGGTCGTAGAAGGCCTTGCCCGCCTTGTCGAGGAGGTTCCCGAGGTCGGTCATGACCTGCCAGCCCTCACCGAAGGACTTCTTCCAGGCGCCGTAGAAGTCCTCCAGGGCCTCGGCCGTGTCCCGGCGGGGGCCGATGTCCCCCGGGGCGAACGTCTTGTCCGTCTGCGAGGTGACGTCCAGTTCGTCGCGGAGGTGCCACAGGTGGCGCGCGAGGACGGTCATCAGGTCGTAGTCGTAGGAAACGCGGACCATGCATCCGTCCTTTCTCCGACACAGTCGTGATCTTCGTGAGCTGACCGTCAAGGTCGGCGTCGAGTCGCCCTGTAGACGAGGACACGGGTCCGGATGGTTCAAAGAGATTTCGTCCGCACTGCTCTGACCGGCCAGTACTGTGGCGTGCGCCACTTTCTTGAACTCTCGGCCCACCCAGGAACGTCTGCCTTCCGTACCGCGGCGCACCCTCGCGCGCCGGGTCGGCCGGGGCACGCCGTCGGCCTCGGCCCGACCCCAGGTCCTGGACACCGTGGAGGAATCGTTGGCCACCTCCGACGAGTGGGGCAGAGTCGGATTCACCGGCAATCCGGTGACGGGGAATCCGGGCGTCATCGACAGCATCACCAAGGAGCTGCGCGACCTCAGTGATCTGGCCGGCCGGGTCGACGGCGGCCTCGACGCCCTGCTGACGAAGGCCGAGGACGGGGGCTTCGAGGGCCGGACCGCCGACGCCCTGCGCACCTACGTCAAGGACGAGCTCAAGACGTTCATGGCGAACATCAACCGCTCCTTCGACATGGCGGCCAATGCCACGGCCCGCTATGCGCGCGCCCTCGGGGACTCGCAGGACCGGGCCGAGAACGCCGCGGACACCGTCGCCGCGCTGGAGCGGGTCGGCGGTCAGCCGCTGCCCGACAACGATCCGGAGATGACCCGCGCCCGCAACGAGGTGGACGCCGAGATCGACGCCATCCAGGCCGAGGCGAAGATCCTGGAGGAGGCGCTGCGCGAGGCGGCCCGGCTGGTGTCGCGGCCCGTGAAGAAGCCGAAGAAGAGCTTCTGGAAGCGTTTCGTGTCGACGTTCTTCAAGGTCCTGGAGATCGTCGCGCTGGTCATCACCCTCGTCGCGGTCATCATCGGCGGCCCGCTGGGCCTGGTGGCCTTCGGACTGGGCGCGGTGCTCTTCGCCAAGGCCCTCGTCGACTACGCCATGGGCAACGGCAACGCCCTCAGCCTGGGCCTCGCCTTCCTCGGCATCCTGTTTCCCTCGACGAAGGGTCTCACCACCCTCGGCGGGCTGGCCCGCATGGCCTCGTCGGCCGGGAAGGCCCTCGGCGGCGCCCTCTCCGCGAGCGGGCGGCTGCTGTTCCGGGGCGGCAGGATGCTGTTCTCCTCCCCCGGCAGACTCCTGTCGCTGGCCGGACAGGGCCTCGTCCGGTTCGGCAGCGGGCTCGGCAGCCGGGCCGCGGGCGGGTTCATGGCGCTGCCCCGGGTCCTGTCCAGGACGCCCGCGATGCTGGGGTCGGCCCTGAGGTTCATGGGCGGATTCGCCCGGAGCACCTTCCGGCAGGGCTGGTCCGCGCTGACCCGCGACTTCGTCGAGTCGACCGCGTTCGTCGGCGGCAACATGGCCGGGCGGCTCGGTGTCTTCACGGTCATGAGCCTGGGCCGGCTCACGATGACGGCGCTGCTGCCCATGAGGTACTCCGAGATCGCCCGGTTCGGCTACCGGGGCGCCTTCCGTATGGGGTTCGTCGATCGCGGCCTGCACTTCACCCCGCGGACCGTCGGCACGCTCGGCAGGACGGGCTCCCTGACCGGGGACCTCACGAACCTGACGGGCCGCAACCTCGACCGGGGCGGAAGCCTGCGCCCGGTGAACGGCACGGACACCGACAAGCTCGCCGTGCCCGGGACTCCGGCGTTCAACGACACCCTCGACGAGCTGGCCGAGATCTCGGTGACACCGGTGACGGCTCCCCGTTCCCCCGGGTTCAGCTCCCTGACCGGCTCGGGCACCCCCCGTATGCCGGGCCGCCTCGACGACATGGGCGGCCGGCTCAACACCCTGGACACGCTCGCCACGGTGGGGCTGCCGGTCGGCACGGTCCCCGGCGGCCGGCCGCTCGGCACGCTGAACCCCGTGACCGGCCGGGTGGGCGACGACCTGATGCCCCCTCGGCTGCGCACCACGCTCACCCTGTTCGACCGGGTGGACGAGTTCGGCGTCCCCCTCACCCCGGGCTCCCCCACCACCCTGCTGCCGCCGCGCCACACGGTCGACCAGCTGCGGGACCTCGACGAACTGACGGGCATGGAGCGCACCGGAACCGGGCTGCTCAAGCCCCTGGACGAGCTGTCGGACCTGGCGGGGCTGAGCCTCGACGGCAAACTCGGCGGTCTGACCGAGTTCCAGGTGAGCAAGATCCTGGACGGCGAGATCGACCTGGTGAACGTCACTCCGGACGGAGTCGTCCTGCGGATCGGGAAGACCGATCCGGTGGACGTCCGGGTGCAGTTGAAGGACGGGGTGAAGGTCGACGTCCTCGGACCGTCCGACCCCCGCGTCCCGGCCTGGAACACAACGACCGGCGCCGACCGTCTGGACGAGCTCGGGATCAAGCTCGACGACCTCACCAGGTTGATCCCCGACACCACCGACGGCTCCCGCGCCGCACGTGATCTGCTCGGCCTGGGACCGGTCCGGACGGACCTCACCACCCCGGTCGCCAAGAGCACCGCCTTCACGCCGTTGACCCTGCGGGACATCGTCACCGGCGGAGCCACCGGCAAGCTCGCCACGGAACGCTTCCAGGCCTGGGTGCGCACCCAGTCCACCCAGCTCCAGCTGGACACCGCCGGACGCAGGCTCGGCGAACTCGACGAGCTGACCGACGTACCGCCGCTGAGCCGCGCCAAGGCCGAGCTGGATCTGAGCGCCGCACGACTCGACTTCGACCGGTCCCGGATCGCGTTCGACCGGTTGGGGCTGAACCTGGACACCGTCCGCAGGGACATCACGGTGATGATGATGACCCGCGTGGACGGCCCGGCGGGCACCATGCCCACCGGTGAACTGCGGCTGCTGGACGACCTCGGGCGGCCCAACGGTCAGTGGATCACCATGGAGCCCGGGCCGACCGTCACCTGGGTGCTCAGGTCGGACGCCGGGATCGTCCCCGACGTCAAGGTGCGGATGGCCGACGGCGTGTTCACGGTCACCACCCCCGAGGGTGTCGTCACCCGATTCGGCGCCGACGGCCGTCCGACGGTCCTCGGCGATCCCGGATCGGTCACGCTTCCCCGGCTGCCGGGGACGGGCATGGACGAGGTGGTGCTGCCCGCGCCGCGCCAGCTGGACCGGCTGGCCTTCGCCGCCGACCGCTCCATCGACATCCAGACCATCACGCCGGCGCCGGTGTGGCGCGCGACCGACGAGACGCTGTGGCGCATCGGCGGCAAGCGCCCCCTCGACCAGATCTTCAGCGAGGGGTTCACCGTCCGCGATCCCCTGGAGACCAGCCTGGACGTCATGGTCAGGACCGGTCAGCCGTCGGCGTTCCTGAGCACCACCACCGACAAGAACCTCATCTGGGACGGCATCTTCAAGTTCGAGATCGAGGCCTCCGGCGGGATCGACGTCGGCAAGACCTTCGAACGCTCCATGGGCACGGACGCCTGGCGGGCATCGGGCTGGGCGTCGGAGAACGAGATCGCCTTCCCCGGCGGTATCGCCTCGGAGTTCATCCGTGGCGCGTACCGGATGGACGCCCAGCACAACCTCCTCGAATGGATCCCCAACCCCAACTTCGGGGGCAACAACCCCCTCCCCGAGCTGGCGGTGGATCTGAAGGGCGCCGGGGAGGGCACCTCGGGCATCAGCGCGCTGGACTTCCAGGGGCTGTCCCTCGACGACCAGCTGCGGCTGCTGGACCAGCTCGATCTGGGCGAGACCAGGGCCTTCGACGACATCGGCTCCCTGAACGGGAGCAACGCCCTGGACGAGGTGGGAAGCCAGCTGGACGATCTCGGGTATCTCTCGGACGAGTTCCAGTTCGACCGCTTCGACGCGCCCGCGCCCCGGGCCGAGACCGTGCTGGTGGACCCGCAGAACTTCGCCGGGGTGGCCAGCTTCCGAATGGAGTGGCAGCGCACCCCGCTGGACGAGGGCGGGTTCATGTTCACCGACCAGGCCGGGGACATCCGGCTGGTGTTCGACGCGGGCGAGGTCCTCCGGTTCAGTGATGTGCGGCTCCCGATCGGAGACGGCTTCGTCCGCTTCGACGCCAACGCGGGGCCGGGCTCCCTGCCCCGGATCGTCGGGCAGGACGGAGTTCCACTGCCCGGCGGTGCGACGATCGAGCCGGTCAGGGGCGCGCTGGGCGTGGTCACCGGTGTACGGGTGCAGTCCCTCGACGGCGCCTGGGTCGGCCGGTTCGACCTGGACGGTACGCGGCTGTCCGAGCAGCTGACCCTCTCCGGCCCTGTCGGCGGGCCACTGACCGGGTCCCGGCTGACCACGACGTTCACACAGCTGCCCGGCGGCGCGCAGTCGGCGGCGTACCGGCTGACCGTGCCGGGGCTGGGTGACGGCGCCTTCACTGTCGTACGACTGGACGGGGATCTGGCCCAGCGGCTGCCCGGCGGGTTCTCGGTGACCGACACGGCGACCGGGGGGCGGTTCGTCCTCGACCGGGGCGGACGGTTCGTGGACCTTCCGGCGGAGGGCGCGACGCCGATACGCCTGGACGTGTCCGGGTCGACGGTTCCGGACACGAGCGCGGGCCCGCTGACGACGCTCGACAACCTCGGCGAAGTCGGTGACCTCGCCAGACTCGGGGAACTCGGCGACCTCGGTGAACTGGGCACGGTGAACCGCCTCGCGCTGCCGGATCTGCCGCGTACGAACCTGATGCCGGAGCCCTCCGGCCTCGACGCCCGGTTCGGGGCGTCCGTGACCGACGGCGCCCCGACGCCGGTGAATCCGGCCCGCTTCGACGGCATGGCCCTGTCCGGGGCGGACGAGTTGTCGAACCTGCGGTTGCGGGTCACGGAGTTCCCCGCGACCGATCTGGCGCCGGCGTCGTTCCGGATCGACGTGATGGACTTCGGTGCCCCGGGTGGTCCGGTGCGGCTGGAGAACGTAACGGTGACCCTCCACGAGGGCGGCGGGCTGGGCATCTCGGGTCCGCAGGGCGGTGTGCGCTGGCAGTTCGACGCGCTGGGGCAGCTGGAGTACCGGGAACTGCCGCTGACCGGCACCGACTTGGCGCTGCGCTTCACCGACGACGCCGTGAACCCCATGCCGAGGGTGTTCGGCCC
The DNA here is from genome assembly GCF_024612035.1 of Streptomyces sp. DSM 40750. Classification (GTDB taxonomy): domain Bacteria; phylum Actinomycetota; class Actinomycetes; order Streptomycetales; family Streptomycetaceae; genus Streptomyces. Next base: position 8,251,421 of record NZ_CP102513.1, on the reverse strand, counting down.
GGACGGGGTGCCCGTCCAGGGTGCGACGCTCACGCCGGTCCGGGACGCGACCGGCACCCTGAGCGAGCTGACCGTGCGGGTGCCCGTGCCGGACACGGGAGGGCTCACGGCGGTGTGGCGGTTCGAACCCGGCGGCGCCCTGCGCCAACAGGAGCTGCCGCTCACGCTGCCGGGCATCGACGGCCCGGCGGGCCTGGGCGTCAAGGTGACGATCACCCCCGGACCGGGCGGGACCATGACCAGGGTCCTCGAACTGACCGGGCCGTCGAACCTCACCGGTTCCTTCCGGCTGGGCCCGATGGACGGCTCCCTCGCCGGACGGCTGCCGAACGGCTTCGCGGTCACCGACACCGTCACCGGCGCCCGCTTCCACTACGACGCGAACCGCAGCCTCGCGATATGGGACGTACCCGCCCGGGACGGCTCCGGCTTCCTCCGCTTCACCGAGGGCGCGGCGCCCGGCACCCCGCCGGTCCGGCTCGACGAACTCGGCGATCTCGGCGCCTTCGCCGGTGACCTGGGCGATGTGTCGCGGATCTTCGACCGCACGCTCGACGAGGCGGGCGGCGTGCGAGGCCCCCTGGACGACCTCGGCCGCCTGACGGGTCCGGACGCGCCGCGCACCGACGCGCTCCCGGGACTGGACGATTTCGCCCCGGGGGAACGAGAGCTCGTCGACGGCCTCTGGGACAGCTTGGTCCAGGACGTACGGACCTTGACGCCCGAAGAACTGAACCGCGTCCGGGGTCCCGAATCACCGCGCACCGACACGCTCTCGGAACTCGGCGACCTGTCGGACACCGACCTGGAGGCCTTCCAGGCGCGCCTCGACAACATCAGGCGGATGGACGACGGGCCCCTGGGCGCGGACGAACCGCTCCACGTGCCGCTGTCCGGCGTGGACGACCTGGCGGACTTCGATCTGCGGGTGACACGCCTCCCGGCGACCGACGAGGCACCGCAGGGCTCGTTCCGGCTCGAACTGGCCGACCGCACGCCCGGCGGGACCGGACCGGTGCGCGCATCGGACTTCACGGTCGAACTGCTCGACGACAGCGGCAGGTTCGCCGTGATCGACCCGACCGGCACCACCCGGTTCACGTTCGGGCCGGACGGCCGTTTCCTCGGACGGGAGACCCTTCTCACCGTCGACGGACTGCCGGAGGGCATACGGCTCAATGTGACGGTCGTTCCCGGAGCGGACGGCACCGGGCGGATCGCGGTCGATCTGCTGGTTCCCTCCGGTGCCGCCGGCTCCGTCAAGTTCACCCCGACGACCGGCACTCTCGCCGCACGCCTGCCCAGCGGCTTCACCCTCACCGACACCATCACCGGCTCGCGCTTCCACTTCGACCACACCGGCCGCCTCGCCTTCCGCGACCTGCCGGACCGGGACGGCTCCGGATTCCTGCGCTTCACCGAAGGCGCCGGGCCCGACACACCGCCCGTCCGGCTCGACGAACTCGGTGACTTCGGCGGCGACCTGGGCCAACGCTTCCCGCTCGACTCCGTCCCGGAGACAGACGTCCTGGACGACGCCCTGGGCACCATCGACCTCGCCAACATGTTCGACCGCACGCTCGACGAGGCCTCGGGCGTGCGTACGGTGCCCGAGGGCGACCTGGTGGACCTGTCCGACGCCGCCGGTGCCATGGACTTCCTGCACGCCGCCCCCGACTCACACGGCCTCCAGGGGCTGGACCTGCCCGGCGTCCAGCAGCTCACGGAGGACGCGACCGCGTCGCTCGACAGGTTCGGTCTGCGCCCGGAGCTGCTCGGCGACCAGCTGCGGGAGTTGACCGGACAGGCCAGGCTGACGCTGCGGCGACAGGCCGTGGGCGCCCTCGACGAGTACCTGAACCTGCCGCGCGCGACCCGCCTCGAAGACCTTCAGTCCGTCACCCCGACCGGCCGCGTTCTCGGTGATTTCACGATCACGCCGACACCGCGCGGCGGGCCCGGAGGCAGCCGCTACGTGGTGCACCACAACCCGTCGGAGGTGACGCTGGGCTTCGACGCGAACCGCTCGCTGGTCTACCAGGAGGTGTTCCTGCGGGGCGGTCCGGCGGATCTGGACGGGCTGAAGCTCGGGATCACCGGCCGCTCGGCGGACGGCGGGCCGTGGACACCCGCCACGGTCGACTTCGCCGGCACCCGACCGGCCGACGACCTGTTCACGGTCGCCCCGAGAACCGAACTGCCCGGCGGTCTCATCCTCACCGACGCGGCCGGCACCACACACTGGCACTACGGCCCCGAGGGCGTGCACGCCTTCCGGGACGTCCAACTGCCCGGCGACCGGGGCGTGTTCCGCTTCGACGCGGGCACTCCCGGCGGCACACCGCAGGTGCTGGACTCGGCGAGCCGTGAACTGACAGGGTTCCGCGCCGAGTTGCTCGACGACGGCCGTATCGCCCTCATCCCCACCGGAAAGGGCGCCCAGCCCCTGGAGCGGACGGTGTTCGACCCGGCGGGCACCCTGCTGGAGGAGACGATCGCGATCCGCGGCAAGGGCGGCAGCTTCACCGGGGATTTCTGGAAGATCGACCACGTCTCCGGCAAGGCCGTCCGCACCGACGCCTCCGGCACCCCGCTCACCGGCCGCTTCGACACCGCCACGGTGGAGAGGTCCGGAACCGGCCAGTTCAGGCTGACCGGTGCCGATCCGGGCAAGGTGGCCCTCTTCGAGCGCGAGATCTTCAAGAACGGCAACGTCCTGCACCTCTCCCGGGACCGCTTCGGCCAGGCCCGCTGGACCGAGTTCGACGGCGCCGGGAACGCCTTCCGGTACGGGCGGCGGATCGGGGACGCGGACATGCGCACCCACCACGACGTACCGTCCGGTACCTGGCGCCGCCTGATCGACAACGCCGGTGACGTGCGGACGTACACCAAGGGCGCCGACGGCGGTCTGGTCCGCGCCGAGAAGGGCCCGGACGGCCGGTGGACCTGGCAGCGCTTCGACAAGAGCGGCACCGAGTCGCTGTCCGGCACCCGGCACTGGAGCTGGGACCACGTCGGGTTCAAGGACACCTACCTCGACCCGGCCACCGGCATGGAGACGGTGGCCCAACGCCGCGGCCGGACCTGGCCGTTCGGCGGCGAGCACGGGTCCCGGATGTACCAGGAGTACTCGGTGGTGCCGGGCCACGCGCCCGCCGGAGGCCGGGTGGACCCGGGCGCGTACACCGGCACCGGCTCGACGAACGCCCAGATCGAGAGCCTGGAGACACTGGCGGACGGCGGCAGCCTGCTCGTGAAGAGGTTCGCCGACATGCGTCCGCCCGCGTTCCTCTGGAAGAGCGCCGCCGGCCGCAGCCCGTTCGACGGGTTCTTCCGCGACCTGTTCGCCGGTGACTCCCTGCACCGCGTCAGCTTCTGGACCGAGACCGCCGCCGACGGCACCCAGGTGACCGGCGTCCGGCTCAACCCGTCCGGCTCCAACTGGGTCGACATCGACCAGTACGGCCGCATCGTGCGCGAGACCCGCAAGCTCGACAGCGGCAACGTCGTCGAGGTCGGGCGCAGCCTGGAGGACCCCACGCGCTGGGCGCCCGTCCCGGAGTACCGCAACGGCGGCTCGTACGAGCTGTCCTGGCGCGACACGACGAGCGGCACCACCGGCACCCGGCACGTCGACGGCACCGGCCGCTGGCGGGACCTCTTCACCGACGACCAGGGTGTCGAGCGGGTCCGGCTGCGCAGCGAGGGCCGGAACACCCGCGAGTACCTGTTCGAAGCGCCCTCCACCCGGGAACTCACCGTCAACGACAACGCGGGCGTCTGGGTCGACAGGAACTCCCTGCTGCACGTCACCGGCCGCCGCGACCTGATCGACGGCCGGATCGTCGAGTCGTCCGGCAGCCCGTACCGCACCTCCTGGACCTGGCGGGCCTTCTCCGCCGACGATCCGGCCACGGTGGTCGCCGAGGGCGTCCGCAAGCAGAACCGCGGCTCGTTCTACTCGAAGACCTGGGACGACTCCTTCGTCGACCTCGACCAACTCGGCAACCGGGTGCGCGAGCGCGACGCCACCGACTCCGCCGGCTCCTGGGTCGACGCGGTGAAGCAGTCCGACGGGTCCTGGACGTGGACGAAGACGTCCGCCGACGGCACGGTCCACCCCGGGGGCACCCGGGTGTACGACGACATCGCGGGCGGCGGCCACTGGCGGGACCTCGTGGACGGCCAGGTGGTCCGGCAGCGGAGCGGCGGCCGGGTCCGCGAGTTCGACTACAAGATCCTCACCCCCCAGCCGCCCGCCGCCCTGCCCACCACCGGCTCCCTTCGCGATCTCCTCGCCCACGCCGCCCGCCAGTTCGAGCCGCCGAGGACGGTGGAGATCAACACGCAGGTCTGGAAGGAGTACGACCTCGGCAAGGTGTTCCGCGAGCGGGTCGCCGTGGACGGCACCCCCGGCCGGTACCGGGAGGTCGACAAGCAGTGGGGGCAGTGGCGGGAGTTCCAGGACGGCCACCTGGTGGAGCAGCGCACCTTCACCGGGCGGGTCTGGAAGACCGACGCGTTCGGCCGCTGGAACACCTCCGGCCCGGCCGTGATCCCCGAGTACCTGGCCGGCGCTCTGCCCCGCATCGGCGACGAGGTCGGCCTGCCCGGCGACCGCGGCTGGCAACTGATCGGCCGGGAGACGGACTTCCGCGGCGCCGAGATCGAGGCGCTGGGTCTGCTCCGGGAGGTCCAGGACCCCTGGCACGGCGTGTTCACCGGGGTCAAGGACGGGATCTCGGCCGAGATGCCCGTCTGGCAGCGGGAACTGCGCGCCGCGCTGACGACGTTCAGCACCGGCTTCGTCACCGACTTCACCGCGAGCCTGGTGATCACCGAGCTCACCAACGACGGCGACCTCAAGGCACTCGACGTCTACAAGGCGCTGCTGGCCGGCGGTGTCGGCGGCACCTTCAGCAGCGGACTCAACGTCCTCTACAACCGCACCGCACTGGGCTACTTCAAGAACAGCCTGGGCGCGCGGGACTGGGGCGCGCACCCCAAGCAGTCCATGGCCTCCAACACCGACGACTGGGCCACCGACTGGGCCGCCCAGGAGAAGCCGACCCGCTGGCGCAACGCCACCTACGCCAACACCGTGGGCATCGCCACCAGCGCGCTCAGCGGCTTCGTCTCCAACGCCATCAGCGCGTCGGTCTTCGGCGTCAACGGCAACGAGGTCAAGGGCGTGGACGCCCTGGTGGCCGGTCTGTGGGGCGCCGGCGCCTCCGCGTTCAGCGGTGTCACCACCGGTCTGGCGCGGAACGCCTTCCACCTCACCACCGGCGCCCGGGTCTTCCACAAGGGCGGCATCGGCGAACTGGGCATGAACTGGGGCGAGTCCGCGCTGGCCCGGTACCTCGCCTTCCTGATCGCCGAGGAGGACAAGGCGAACGGCAACAACCTGCCTTCCCCAGGCCGGTCGTTCCCGGCCCCGCCCACGACGCCGACCACGGCCGCGTCCACGACGGCACCTTCACAACAGCGGCAACCGGCCTCCGATCCGGCCGCCCTGCTCACCGACGGATTGGAGTTCCCGTGACCCCCACCGCCACCGTGCACCGGGTCGCCCCCAAGGGCCGCGGCGCGCACCGCAGCATCGCCTCCGCCCTACGCGCGGCCCGCGACGGCGACGAGATCCGCATCGCCCCGGGCGAGTACGTCGAGCAGCTGCTCCTCGACCGCGCGGTGCGCCTGCTGCCGGAGGACGGTCCGGAGCGCGCCGTACGGCTGCTGGCCGCGTCCCCCGGCCGGCCCGTGCTGGAGGTGACCGCCCCGGGGGTACGCGTCGAGGGCATCGCCCTGACCGGCCAGGACCCGTCCCGGCCGGCCGTACTGGTCGGCTCCGGCGATCTGGAACTGGACGCCTGCGGGATCTCCGGCGGCCGGGTCGAGGCGGGCGGCGACGCCTCGCTCACGCTGACGGACTGCCGGGTCTCGGGGGCCGAGCTGGCCGCCGTGCACCTCAACACCACCGGCTCGGCACGGCTGACCCGGGTCGTGGTCGAGGACATCGAGGGCACTGGAGTCGTCATCGGCTCCCGCGCCGTCGCCGTGGCCACCGAGCTGACCGTACGGCGGGTCACCGGGTCCGGTGTCCGTGTACGGGGCGCCGCCCGGGCCGTGCTGCGCGAGTGCCGTATCTCAGGGCCGGGCCGCAGCGGTCTGCTGGTGGAGGACGAGGCGTCCGTCGCCGCGCTGGACTGCCGGGTGGCGGAGACGGCCGTCGAGGGCGTGCGGGTGCTGGGCAGTTCGGCCCGCCCCGAGGACGTTTCGGACGAGGAGAGCGCGGACGGAGGTGTCCTGCTCACCCGCTGCGAGATCCTGCGCACCGGCACGGACGGCGTCGCCGTCTCCGGCACCGGGGACGTCCTGCTGACCGACTGCCGTCTGCGGGACGGCTCGGGGCCCGGTGTGAGCGCGGACGGCGAGAGCCGCGCGGAGCTGGTGGACTGCCAGGTCGACCGGGCGCACGGCTCGGGTCTGGTGACCCGGGGCTCCGCCCGGCTGACCGCCGAGGGCACATCGGTGACCGGCAGCCGGGCCAACGGTCTGCTGGCGGGCGACCGTTCCGAGGTGCGCATGACCGCCGGTGACATGACGGAGTGCTCCTTCAGCGCGGTGCACGCCTGCGAGGAGTCCCAGGTGACGCTCACGGCGTGCCGTATCGCGTCGACCGCGGAGCACGGGATCCGGGCCACCGACCGCGCCGGGCTCACCGTCGAGGGCGGCCGCATCACGGACTGCGGACTGTCCGGGGTGCAGATCGACAGCGCGGCTCAGGTCCGGATGCGCGGCCTCTCAGTGGTGCGCGGCCGGGCGGGCATCACCACCGAGTCGACCGGAACGGTGGTCCTGGAGGAGTGCGACGTCACGGACGCCGAGCGGGCCGGCATCTCCTGCGGCACGGGGACGGCCCCGGTCCTGCGGGACTGCCGGATCAGCGGGACCGGCACGGCCGGCCTGGTGATCGGCGAACGGGCCGCGCCCAGCGTCGAGGGCTGCACGGTACGGGACGCCGCCGGCTCCGGTCTGGTGGTGGGCCCGCAGGCCGAACCCCGGGTCAAGTCGCTCACGGTGGCCCGGACCGGCAAGAACAGCCTCTTCGTCGGTGAGAAGGCCCGCGGCACCTTCGAGGACTGCGTCTTCGCCGGGGCCGGCAGCGACGGCACGGCCTTCCCCGCGCTGCACGTGTCGGCCGGCGGCGCACCCGTACTGCGCGGCTGCCTGGTCCGGGACACCGAGGAGGACGTGGCCCTGGAGAAGGGCGCCCGGCCCGTGTTCGACGACTGCCTGTCCCGGGACGTGAAGAACCCCTCCCTGCCGACCGGCGCGGACCAGTCCCTGGCGGCCGCCGGAAGCCCGGGCGCGGACCCGCAGACCAGCGCGCGGGAGACCGAGGCTCCCCCCGAGGACACCATCGAGGACCTGCTCGCCGAGCTCGACGGACTCGCCGGCCTGGACCGCGTCAAGCAGGACGTCTCGTCCCTGGTGAAGCTGATGCGGATGGTCCGCCGCCGCGAGGAGATGGGCCTGGCCCCGCCCCCACTCAGCCGCCACCTCGTCTTCACCGGCAACCCGGGCACCGGCAAGACCACCGTCGCCCGGCTCTACGGCCGCATCCTGGCAGCCGTCGGCCTGTTGGAGCGCGGCCATCTGGTCGAGGCCGACCGCTCCGCCCTGGTCGGCGAGTACGTCGGCCACACCGGCCCGAAGACCTCCCGTGTCTTCCAACAGGCCCGGGGCGGCGTGCTGTTCATCGACGAGGCGTACTCCCTCACCCAGTACGCCGGGTCCAACGACTTCGGCCAGGAGGCGATCGCCACCCTGCTGAAGCTGATGGAGGACCACCGCGACGACGTGGTGGTGATCGTCGCCGGATACCTCAAGGAGATGGAGGTGTTCGTCCGGTCCAACCCCGGCCTCGCCTCACGCTTCAACCGCACCCTGCTCTTCGAGGACTACGGCAGCGCGGAGCTGGTCAGCATCGTCGAGCACCAGGCCGCACAGCACCAGTACGAACTGGCCCCGGACGCCCGCGAGTCGCTGGCCGCGCGCTTCGACGCGATGCCCCGGGACCGCGGTTTCGGCAACGGCCGTACGGCACGCCAGCTGTTCCAGGCCATGACGGAACGCCAGGCCTACCGCATCGCCGAACTGCCGGACGCCTCGGAGTCCGACGTGATGACGCTCAAGCCGGAGGACATCCCGCGGAGCCTGTGAGCCACCCCGTACGCACCCCCTCATGCGCCCTCTTGCACGGACAACCCTCTAAGGACCGACCCCATGCCGCACACGCCCACCCACAGCGACCACAGGGACGGCGAGTTCGCCGACCTCTTCGCCCGCAAGACCCGCACCCCGCTCCGCGGCTTCCTGCCCGGGCGCCGGGTGTGGAAAGCTGTCGGGGGCTCCGCGGCCGCGGTCCTGGTGATCGCCGGTTCCGCCATGGCCGTGGCCGCCATCGACTGGGACAGCGGCTCCGCCGAGAAGGTGACCACGGCGGCCGATGAGCCCGCCAAGGAGAAGTCCTCCCCCGGCGACACCGAGAAGGCAGCGGCCGTCCCGTCGCCGAAGGAGCAGGACCAGGGCAAGGACGGCCCCGAGGTCGTCTACGTCCCGGTCAGCGGCGGAGCGGGCGCGGGGACGGGAGGCGCGGCCCAGTCGACGCCGGACGCCGGCACGAAGTCCGGCTCGGACGGCACCACGGGCACGGGCGGCACCTCCGGCTCGACCGGCACCGAGGAGAACAAGAGCACGACCACGCAGAACACCGGGTCGCAGTCGACGGCCGGCTATCTGTGGGCCGACGGAAACGTGGACACCGACTCCAACGACTACTGGGACCAGAGCACCGTCACCGTCAAGTCCACCAAGCCGCTCACCTCGCTCAAGGTCGTCGTCCGCGTCATCCAGACCGGCGGTGTGTCGAGCAGCGGCACCTGGACCTCCCTGGGCGACAAGGTGGCCGTGGGCCAGAACTCCACAGCCGACCAACTGGGGTACGTCATCACGCTGAAGTCGGGGGTCACCCTCGACCCCGGCACCTATGTCTTCAAGGTCCAGTACAACCACGACCAGGGCAGGCGCGACGCGGGCCACGACCGCTACAACGTCACCACCGTAGCCACCGACTCGGACGACGAGTTCCTCTCCGACGGCTTCTGAGCACCCACCCGGTCGGGGTGCTCACCCGGTCCAGCCCTGCTTCCGCAGCACCGCGGACACATCGGGCGCCCGGTAGTGGTCCCCCTTGAGCACCTTGCCGTCGGCCCGGCGGTCGATCCGGCCGTCGGGACCGAGCTTGGTCATGTTGGAGCGGTGGATCTCGGCGATCACGGCGTCGAGGTCGATGCCGTGGACGAGCGCGGTGCCGTACGCCACGTACACGACGTCGGCCAGTTCGTGGGCAAGCCGGTCGAGCGGGCCGTCGACCGCCACCTCGGCGACCTCGGCGGCCTCCTCGGCCAGCAGTTCACCCCGGTGGGCGGCCAGTTCGGGCGAGACCTCGGTGGGCGCGGTACGGGCGTCGAGGCCGAAGGCCTGGTGGAACTCGCGCACCAGGCGAGCGGGAGAGGAACTCATCCGGCGACCCTATCGACCGGCCGTCCCGCCCCGACAGCTCTGTCCGTCTCGCACGCTCCTGACCCTCAAGTCCCTTTGTGTCACGGGCCTTTGACGTTCAGTCATAGACAGGGGGCGCCGTCGGAACCAGTGACTCCACTCCGTACGCTCCGTTGTGTCTTCAAGTACCACCCCGAGCGATTGAGGACCCATCGTGAGCGTTCCCCCCACCTCCCCCACTCACCGGGCCACGTCCCGGGTGACCCGCCGTACCGTGATCGGCGCGGTCGGCGCGGTCGCGGCCGGTGCCGTGATCACGCCGACCGTGATGGCCACGACCGGCGACTCGGGCACCGCGAGCACCGGTACCGACGACACCAAGGCCGGCACGACGACCGAGACCTTCCCGAAGACCCGCAGCGCGGCCGCCACCGGCGAGGCGCCCGTCGAGGCGGCCTTCCCCATCGGTTACGTGGGCGTCCGCTGGGGCGGCACCGACGAGACCACCGGCGGCGGCATCCGGCTGCGGGACGCCGACGGCGGCCAGGGCGACTGGCAGTCGCTCGGCGACGGCGGCTGCTCGGTGGCCAACGGCGGCGGCGTGCTCCTCGCGGCCGAGCAGGCCGCCGGCTACGAGCTGAAGGCCCCCGAGGGGGCCACCGGCCTGCGCTCGCTGGCGCTCGACACCCGGCACGGCCCGGACCGCGAGGTGACCGTACCGTCCGACCCCACGCGCGTCCGGGGCGTCGAGTACCTCTCGCGGGCGGCCTGGGGCGCCGACGAGTCGCTGCGCTTCAAGCCGGACGGCACGGAGAACTCGCCGACCGCGTTCTACCCGTTCCAGACCCTCACCGTGCACCACACGGCCATGGCCAACGACGACCCGGACCCGGCCGCCACGGTCCGCGCGATCTACCAGCTGCACGCGGTCACCAACGACTGGGGCGACATCGGCTACCACTTCCTCATCGACGAGGAGGGCCGCATCTACGAGGGCCGCTACTCCGGCGACGACGGCCTGCCCGCGCACGACGCCGAGGGCAAGCTGGTGACCGCCTTCCACGTCGGCGGCTTCAACTCCGGCAACCTCGGCATCGCCCTGCTGGGCACCTTCACCGAGCAGGGCCCGAAGGAGGCCGCCCGCGCCTCGCTCACCCGGCTGGTGAAGGTGCTGGTGCGGCAGCACGGCGTCGACCCGCAGGCCCGCGTGACGTATACGAACCCGGTCAACGGCACGCAGAAGGAGGTCTCGGAGATCAGCGGCCACCGGGACTGGATGGAGACGGAGTGCCCGGGCGAGGTCATGTACCAGGAGCTGGACCGCCTCCGCACGGCCGTGGCCACCGGCCGCTGACCGCCTTCGCGGCCCCGGCCGCCGGACCCGTCGGGAGCGGGTCCGGCACCGCCGAGGTCACGAGCTCGCACCGGATGGGTCCGGTCCTGGCCGCCCGTCCGGGTGACCTGGCAGGATCTCGCGCATGGTCCAGGTACTCCCCCGCATCGGCGGGCGTCGCGCGCTGCTGGGATCGGCGGCCTCGCTGGTGGTCCTCGCACTGCTGGCGTGGTGGCTGTGGCCGAGCGAGGAGCCCCCGAGCGGGACGGTCACGCTGACCACGGGAGCCGAGCGGGGCGTCTACCAGGAGTACGGCAGCCGACTGCGCAACGCGATCGCCGGGGACATGCCGGGTCTGCGGGTCCAGCTGATGCCCAGCAACGGATCCCAGACGAACGTCCGCCGTGTGGCCACCGGGCAGGCCGACTTCGCCATCGCCGCGGCCGACGCCGTGCAGACGTACATCGACGAGGACCAGCCCGGCGCCGACAAGCTGCGCGGCGTGGCCCGGCTGTACGACGACTACGTGCAGCTGGTCGTCCCCGCCGACTCGACCATCTCGAGTGTCGCGGAGCTGAAGGACAAGCGGGTGGCCGTCGGGCCCGAGGGCTCGGGCGTGCGGCTGATAGCGGAACGTCTGCTGGCCGCGGACGGGCTGGACATCGACAAGGACATCGACGCGCGGCGGGACACCATCGGGACGAGTCCCGAGGAACTCCGCACCGGCAGGATCGACGCCTTCTTCTGGTCGGGCGGGCTGCCCACGAAAGGGCTGACCGACCTCGCGGAGAAGGAGAAGTACGAGTTCCGGTTCGTCCCGATCCGCAGCGACCTGGTGACGAAGCTGCACGACCAGGGCGGTGTCTTCAGCCACTACCGGACGTCGGTGATGCCCCCCGACGCCTATCCGGCCATCCTCACGAATTCCGTGCCCACCCTGACCGTGGCGAACCTGCTCATCACCCGTGAGGACCTGGACCCCCGGATCACCGAATGGCTGACCCGCGTCGTCCTCAAGAGCCGGGACAACATCGGCGAGCACGTCCACGCGGCCCAGGTGGTGGACCTGCGCACCGCGATCTACACGGACCCGCTGCGGCTGCACAAGGGCGCGAGGGCTTACTACCGGTCGGTGAAGCCGTAGCCCGGCGATGCGGGAGCCCGGACCCTCGGCCCGGCAAGGCCCCGTAAGCCCCCTGGAAGGCCCCTCTCAGGCCGACGGACGCGACCTGGGCACCGTCACCGTCACCCGCAGCCCGCGCGGCGTGTGGTGGGCGTACGAGATGGAGCCGCCGCCCGCCGCGATCAGCGCCCGGGAGATGGAGAGCCCGAGGCCCGACCCCTTGATGTTCTGGTGCGCGGTGCTGCGCCAGAAGCGGTCGCCGACGCGTTCCAGCTCCTCGTCGCTGAGGCCGGGACCTCCGTCGGTGACGACGACCGTGGAGACCTCGCCGTCCGCGGCGACCCGCACCTCGACGGTCTTCCCGGCGGGCGTGAACTTCAGCGCGTTGTCGATCACCGCGTCCAGGGCGCTGGACAGGGCGATGGGGTCGGCCCAGGCGGTGGTGGCCGGGCAGGTGCCGACCAGCGTCACGCCCTTGTCGTCGGCGAGCGGCGACCAGGACGCGACGCGCTCGGCTGTCAGCTCGCCCACGTCTATGAGCCGCAGGTCGGACTCCGCGTGCTCGGCGAGCGCCAGGTCGAGCAGGTCGTCGAGGACCTGGCCCAGGCGCTTGCCCTCGGTGCGGACGGAGGCGATCTCCGCGTTGCCCTCGGGCAGTTCGAGGGCGAGCAGGTCGATGCGCAGCAGCAACGCGGCCAGCGGGTTGCGCAGTTGGTGCGAGGCATCGGCGACGAAGGCGCGCTGCTGCTCCAGGACGTCCTCGACGTTGTCGGCCATCTCGTTGAACGACCGTGCCAGACGCCGGAGTTCGGGCGGCCCGCTGGCCACCGCGACCCGTGACTTCAGGCGTCCGGAGGCGATGGCGTGGGTGGTGACGTCGAGGACACGCACGGGCTTGAGGACCCAGCCCGTCAGCCGCAGCGCGGCGCCGACCGCGAGGAGCATCGCGGCGATCTCGCCCGCGCCGATGATCAGCCAGCCGCGCTTGATCTTCGAGCGCATCTCATCGGTGGGCGAGTCGGTGACGACGGCGGCGACGACGTCACCGTCGTGGATGACCGGGGACGCGACGACGAGACGGCCGTCCTGCCAGGGCCACACCTGTTTCGGATCGTGCGGGCGGCGCCCCAGCAACGCCTCCTCGAAGGCGGCGAGGCCCTCGCCCTCGCTGGGCACGCCCCACTCGTAGGGGGCGTTGGCCATGGGCGCCTGGCCGTCCTCGCGGTAGAAGACACCGGCCTTGATGCCGTACACGCTGTAGTACTGGTCGAGCTCCCGCTGCAGGGTCTCGCGGCGGCCGTCCGTGGTGTCCACCCGGGATCCGCTCGGGCGTTCGGTGACGAACTGGGCGAGGGCCGCGAAGCGCGCCGTGTCGTCGATGCGGTCGACGACCACCTCCTGTTGGCGCGCCGCCGCGAGGCTCACCGCCAGGGGGATGCCGAGTGCCAGCAGCACGGCGGCCATCAGGACGATGAGCAGCGGAAGAAGACGAGTGCGCACGCGGGCACGCTACGGCGTCGGGGCCACCAGCCGGTAGCCGACCCCGCGCACCGTCTCGATCAGGGCGGGCATCCGCAGCTTGGACCGCAGGGACGCGACATGCACCTCGAGGGTGCGCCCCGTCCCTTCCCAGCTGGTCCGCCACACCTCGCTGATGATCTGTTCCCGGCGGAAGACCACCCCGGGCCGCTGGGCCAGCAGCGCGAGCAGATCGAACTCCTTGCGGGTCAGCTGGACGACCGAGCCGTCGACGCTGACCTGTCGGGTGGGCAGCTCGATGAGCACGGACCCGAGGCGCAGCCCGCTGTCGCCGGGCACCGCCGCCTCGTCGGGGGCCCGGCGGCGGGCGACGGCGTGGATACGGGCCAGCAGCTCGCCGGTGTCGTACGGCTTGACCACGTAGTCGTCGGCGCCGAGGTTGAGGCCGTGGATCCGGGAGCGCACGTCGGCGCGGGCCGTCACCATGATCACCGGGGTGTTGGTGCGCTTGCGGATCTTGCCGCAGACCTCGTATCCGTCCTGGTCGGGCAGGCCGAGGTCGAGCAGGACGACCCCGAAGCCGTTCCCTTCCGGCACGAGCGCCTGGAGCGCCTCCTCGCCGCTGCGGGCGTGTGTGACATCGAAACCGTGCCGGGCCAGGACCGCGGACAGGGCGGCGGCGACGTGGTTGTCGTCCTCGACGAGGAGCAGCCTCATTCCGGCCCCTTCCGGTTCGGTCGGTCTCGCGATTCGGTCTCGCGATTCGGTCATCTGTGCGTCTCGGGCGGCACACATTACGCGGATTCGCATCTCGAAACCGCGCGCCTCGGCCCCTTCGCAGTCACACTGATGAATGAGGACGCCGTCAAGGCCGTACAGGTTCCGCGCGGGTTCCGTTACGCAGCCGAAACGCCCCGCGAGGGCCTGCTACGGGCAGTGCCCACTCGGCTACCAGATCGTTATGCTCAAACTTCCCTCAGATGTAATGACGCTGGTCGTCGAGGGTCACTACTGTCCTCCGAAACCGAGGAGGACGGAGCCAGAAAGCGATGACCGAAGTTTCGGTGGTCAAGGACGCGGTGGCCGCGGCCGACGACCTGGTCGTCCTGAAGAGCGTCAACAAGCACTTCGGCGCGTTGCACGTACTCCAGGACATCGATCTGACGATCACCAGGGGCGAGGTCGTCGTGGTGATCGGACCCTCCGGGTCCGGTAAGTCCACGCTCTGCCGCACCATCAATCGGCTGGAGTCGATCGACTCCGGCGACATCCTGATCGACGGCAAGCCGCTGCCCGCCGAGGGCAAGGCGCTCGCACGGCTGCGGGCCGATGTCGGCATGGTGTTCCAGTCGTTCAATCTCTTCGCGCACAAGACCGTGCTCGAGAACGTGATGCTGGGGCAGCTCAAGGTCCGCAGGGCCGACAAGAAGAAGGCCGAGGAGAAGGCCCGGAGCCTGCTGGACCGGGTCGGCGTGGGCACCCAGGCGGACAAGTACCCCGCGCAGCTCTCGGGTGGTCAGCAGCAGCGTGTCGCGATCGCGCGGGCGCTGGCCATGGACCCCAAGGTGATGCTCTTCGACGAGCCGACCTCGGCCCTGGACCCCGAGATGATCAACGAGGTCCTGGAAGTCATGCAGCAGCTCGCCCGGGACGGCATGACCATGGTCGTGGTCACCCACGAGATGGGCTTCGCCCGTTCGGCCGCCAACCGGGTGGTGTTCATGGCGGACGGCCGCATCGTCGAAGAGGCTGTGCCGGACCAGTTCTTCAGCAACCCCCGCAGCGACCGGGCCAAGGACTTCCTGTCGAAGATCCTGCACCACTGACGGCCTGCCGAGGCCGCCTCCGGCCCCCGGCACCCGGCACCCGGCACCATGACGGTCCGCATCTCTTCACCACTCAAAGGATGTTCACCATGAAGCTTCGCAAGGCCTCCGCCGCAGCGGCCACCGCTCTCGTCCTCGCTCTTACGGCTACCGCTTGTGGCGGTGACAACGGCGACGACAACGGGTCGGACACCGGCTCCGGCGGCGACACGATCAAGATTGGCATCAAGTTCGATCAGCCGGGCATCGGCCAGAAGACTGCCGACGGCGACTACACGGGCTTCGACGTCGACGTCGCGACGTACGTCGCGAAGGAGCTCGGCTACGACGCAGACCAGATCGAGTGGAAGGAAGCGAAGAGCGCCGACCGCGAGACGATGCTCGAGCGCGGTGACGTGGACTTCATCGCCGCCTCGTACTCGATCAACGACGAGCGCGACAAGAAGGTCGACTTCGCCGGGCCGTACCTTCTCGCCCACCAGGACATCCTGATTCGTGCCGACGACAACTCGATCACGAAGCCGGAGGACCTGAACGAGAAGAACCTCTGCTCGGTGGCCGGCTCGACCTCGGCGCAGAACGTCAAGGACAAGATCGCCCCGAAGGCCAACCTGCAGACGTACGGCGGCTATTCGGAGTGCCTGACCGGCCTGGAAAACAAGGCCGTTGACGCGTTGACCACCGACGACTCCATCCTCGCCGGGTACGCGGCGCAGGAGCAGTTCAAGGGGAAGTTCAAGCTCGCCGGCTTCAAGCTGAGCAACGAGAACTACGGCATCGGCGTCCAGGAGGGCAGCGACCTCAAGGCCAAGATCAACACCGCCCTGGAGAAGATGGTCTCCGACAAGTCCTGGGACGAGGCCGTGAAGGCCAACTTCGGCCCGGCGAACTACAAGAACGAGCCCGCGCCGAAGATCGGCGACATCGTCAAGTGAAGCAGGGCGACCGGGTAGGCGCGCCGTCCTCGGTGGCGGCGCGCCACGCCCTCCCCCTACCCGGAAGCGCGGGAGATCGTGTTCGACTTTCTTGAAGGCTATGACCTGCTAGAGGCGTTCTGG
This sequence comes from Streptomyces sp. DSM 40750, assembly GCF_024612035.1. Classification (GTDB taxonomy): domain Bacteria; phylum Actinomycetota; class Actinomycetes; order Streptomycetales; family Streptomycetaceae; genus Streptomyces. The sequence continues at coordinate 8,235,032 of NZ_CP102513.1, read as the reverse complement.
ACGACGGTGCAGCTCACCGTCCTCTCAGCCGTCGGCTCCCTGATCTGGGGGACCCTGCTCGCTGCCATGCGGGTCAGCCCCGTCCCTCTGATGCGCGGCTTCGGCACCGCCTACGTGAACGTCGTGCGGAACATTCCCTTGACGATCATCATCCTCTTCACGTCGCTGGGTCTCTTCCAGACCCTGGGCTTCGACATGGGATCCGACCGGTTCGAGACCACCAATTTCCGGCTCGCCGTGCTCGGTCTGATCGCCTACACCGCGGCGTTCGTCTGTGAGGCACTGCGCTCCGGCATCAACACCGTGCCGGTCGGCCAGGCCGAGGCGGCCCGCGCCATCGGGCTGAACTTCACCCAGGTGCTGACCCTGGTGATCCTTCCCCAGGCGTTCCGCTCCGTCGTGGGGCCGCTGGCGAACGTACTGATCGCCCTGACCAAGAACACCACGGTCGCCGCGGCGATCGGCGTGGCCGAGGCGGCGTTCCTGATGAAGGAGATGATCGAGAACGAGGCCCAGCTCATCCTCATCTCCGCCATTTTCGCGTTCGGGTTCGTCTGCCTCACCCTCCCGACCGGTCTGATCCTCGGCTGGGTGAGCAAGAAGGTGGCGGTGAAGCGATGAGTCAGGTCCTGTACGACGTCCCCGGGCCCCGGGCCAAGCGTCGGAACGTCCTCCTCTCGGTCCTGTTCGTGGTCGCCCTTGCCGCCGCTCTGTGGTGGGTGTACGCCAAGCTCGACGAGAAGAACCAGCTCGACTGGGCGAAGTGGTCGCCCTTCTTCACGGACTCCCGGTCGTGGACCACGTACATTCTGCCGGGCCTGGAGAACACCCTCATCGCGGCGGCCCTCGCCATGGTCATCGCCCTGCCGCTCGGCGCGCTCTTCGGCATCACGCGGCTCTCCGACCACTGGTGGGTGCGGTGGCCCTCCGGCGCGGTGGTGGAGTTCTTCCGCGCCATCCCGGTGCTGATCCTGATGCTCTTCGCCAACGCGGCATACGCCGAGTTCACCGACATCAGCACGGAGAACCGCCCGCTCTACGCGGTCGTCACCGGCCTCGTGCTGTACAACGCCTCGGTCCTCGCGGAGATCGTGCGGGCCGGCATCCTCTCCCTGCCGAAGGGGCAGTCGGAAGCCGCGATGGCGATCGGTCTGCGCAAGAACCAGACGATGCGGTTCGTCCTGCTGCCGCAGTCGGTCACGGCGATGCTGCCCGCGATCGTCAGCCAGCTGGTCGTCATCGTGAAGGACACCGCGCTCGGTGGCGCACTGATCAACTTCTCCGAGCTGCTGGCGGCGGTTCGCCCGATGAGCTCGTTCTACGGCGCGAACACCATCGCCAGCTTCACCGTCGTAGCCGTGATCTTCGTGGCCCTCAACTTCGCACTCACCACCTTCGCGAGCTGGCTGGAGGGCAGGCTGCGGCGGGGCAAGAAGTCCACGGGAGCGGTGGTGCCGGCGGACGCTGTCGCTGGCACCATGGCGACCGGGGCGGAAGGCGGGGGCGCCATAGGAGTCGGCGATATCGGGAAGACCGACACCTGAGAGCCGCATCAAATAGCTCAGACGAATCCAAAATTCTTACCGCACATTGAGATGGCCTGCCGGATGCATCCGGCAGGCCATTCATATTCTCTTGATACCACTGGTGAGGTAATCGAGATTGTCTACAGCAAGGCCGATGGGTGCTTTCCTTTAAGCGGGAAGCAGATACTCTCCGCCAAATGAAGCTCCCAGGACTCCGTCGTTCTTGCGGGCGGCTCGACGGAGCCGTTATGGGCTCCGCAGATGGGCCAGGACGACCAGAGCCTCCTGGAAGAAGCCAGCTTCCGCCACGGCGAGTTGAGCTCACGCCTTCGGGCGTAAATGAGCCAGGAGACATGCTCGACCGCCCTCGTGCGGGACGTCGAGCATGGAAGGATACGGAACCAACAGAGCTCCTCAGTCGCCGGTGTGATGAGTGAGATCACCACGCCGACGACAAGGGCTCTGCCACGTAATCACCCTCGCAACCAGCCCATTTCGCCCCTGCAGCACAGAATGAAAGGCTCGGTGAATCCGGCACCTACGCCGGCCCTGACCTCGGGGCCGGAGTGCACGCCGAGGAGCCGGAACAGCCAAGCGGTGTCGGTCGTGCGGGCAGAGTACGACCACAAGGACGCCATGGGGATATCAGTGGCGGATCGGGGTCGACGTGCGCGTCGAGACGGTAGTTCGCATCGCTAAGTTTTGCCGTCAGGGCCCCCAGTCGGCAGTCCGGGTGGACGGCGGCGCGGGCGGCGATGATCGCCAAGGCTAGTGGGAGGCCGGCACATGCGTCGATGGTCTGTCCTATGGCTTCCGGTTCGGCGGTGGTCCTTTGTGCGCGGAGTCGGCGTGTCAGAAATCGGCGGGCGTCGTCGGCATCGAGTGGCGCGAGGCTGATCGGGCAAGCTCCGTGGGCGATCAGGCTGGAAAGCCGATTGCGGCTGGTGATGACCACCAGGCTGCCGGACATGCCTGGAAGGAGCGGGCGAACCTGGTTGGCGTCGCGGGCGTTGTCCAAGACCACCAGGACCCGCTTGTCGGCTAGCAGACTGCGGTACAGGCCGGCTTGGGCGTCCAGGTCTGTCGGGATTCTCTCCGGCGGCACGCCCAAAGCATCGAGGAAGATACGGATGGCTTCGGCCGGTTCCATCGGTTGTGCAACCGGGCCACAGCCCCGCAGGTCGACATACAGCTGCCCGTCGGGGAAACGGTCGGCAATGTGGTGCGCCCAGTGGACTGCCAGCGCAGTCTTGCCGATCCCGGCCATGCCGATGATCGCGGCGACTACCACTTCTCCAGGCCGGTCGACACTATCGTTGCCGTTGGACAACAGCTCATTCAACTCGGCAAGCTGCGACTCCCGTCCGGTGAAATGAGCGGCCGAGGCTGGTAGCTGCTTGGGCACCACCCGATCTGGCGATGCCTCCAGTCGGGGCACCGCAGCGGGGTGCTGCAACTGAGGGTCGCCTGCCAAGATCTGCTGATGCAACTGCTCCACCAGTGCTGACGGCTTGATTCCCAGTTCGTCGTCCAGTAGCCGATACAGGCGCTGATACACCTCCAACGCTTCCCCTTGCCTCCCAGCTCGATACAGGCTGAGCATCAACAACCGCCACAGGCCCTCGCGCAACGGATGCACCGTGGTCAACGCTTCCAGTTCGGCCGCTGCTGCGGTGGGCGCTCCTGACTCCAACTCCGCGCTCAGACACTGCTCGGTGACTTCGATACGCAGCTCATCGAGCAGTCTGGCCTTCTCGCGCACCGATGGGACGTCGATGCCAGAAAACGCCGCCGCGCCGCGCCACAAACCCAACCCCCCCTTAAACGCATTGACCGCGTCCCCGAATTGCCTGTGCTGCAACGCTTGCCGCCCCTGGGCGGACAGCGCCTCAAACCGGTACATATCCACCGACGCATCCGCAACCTCCAACGCATATCCGCCAGCCCGACCGCGCAACACCACACCACAATCGAATCGACTCAACTGCTTGCGTATTTGGTAGACATACGCCCGTAGCGTCGCTTTAGCTCCTTCCGGGGGGCGGCCGGCCCATAATTGATCGATCAGCCAGTCACGCTCGGCCACTTGGTTCACGTCAAGCAGCAGCAACGCCAACAGGGTCCGTGGCTTGGCGGCATCTAACGCAACCGGCCGACCGCCCAGCGCCAGTTCCACCGGCCCGAGCGCCCGAAGCTCCACTGTGCCTACTGACATATCGACTCCCACTTGTGTCGCAATTGCCCAATTAGCGCATAGCTGCAACCGATTCCAACTCTCGCCCCACATCTATGCCACATTTTCACCACCGCGTCAGGGAAATATCTGAGATCGAGCAATCAAGCGCGATCGCCGCAAAAAGGAGAAAGCAGGTGCAAAAATTGCCAAAGATTACACTCATTCGGCGGACCATCACCACCGCGGCATTTGGAGTGCTCCTGACCGGTATCTTCTCGCTCGGCGCCGGGGCACCCGCATCAGCTTCTGAAGTCGGCGCCACGGCACGGCCCACCGGTTGCCACTATGAGCTGCTTGGCGACTGGGCCTCTGCCCGATGCCAGAACATCAACGGCGGGTCCTACCGAGCTCTCATCATCTGCAAGGATCCGGAGACCGGAAAGGCGCGAGAATTCACTGGCGGGTGGACGCAGAGGCACCGATCCGACGCGTACTGCCAGGGAGGCTACACCAAGGGCATATCCGCGGGCATCGAGACTCGAGTGACTGGCTAGAAATCGGACGGTTCGATCAAGAAAGGACCAACGGCAATGAAGAAGACATGCGCGATGCTGTTCGCTGCCATTGCGATGGCAACCCTCGGACTCCAAGGCACCGCCAATGCAGCCTCCACAGCATGGCCGACCGGATGCGAATATCGGAAATACTTCGGTGATGACGCCGCCTCGGAAGCCTGGTGCGATCGCAGCAATGGCGGAAGCTATAAAGCGGCCGTAATATGCACGCCTCTCGATGGCGGCAATGACGTCCATCACGAAGCGACGGCCTGGAAAAGAAGCGGGATCTCCTACGCCTTTTGTCCGCCGAGAACCCGTTACAAGTCCGCCGGCATCGTAACAAGGTCCACCCATTAGGTAGAGCCGTTGGATAGCGCCTCACGCAGCGATCAACTGCGAGGCCCGACTAGCGAATGCGGCGTCCTATCAAAATTCCTGGATGGGGCGCCGCATCCATTGCGCCGCTACGACCTTCAACGTAAGTGTTACCGGCCAGCCCCGCGACACTGGACAAAGAACTCGTCAACCGAGACAGGCCCTTAATCTCGTGATTCACAAATCCCCCTCTGATTTCTCTGGTCAAGCACGATAGTCACACCGCCAAACTGTGCGACGTAAGAGGATTATGAGATTCTTGAGCTAAATTTGAGCTTACGACTTCGAACGCGCGACAATTCGCCAAATGAATGACAGAAAGCGTTCTAGCCTCGATCTTGCATGAGGGTCCGTCAGCTTGCTGACGGACCCTCTCCGCTCGTTCAGGGCGGAGATTTTTGCGTCGGGGCAGGTTGCTGTCGCGTCGGGGGCGCCGGGTTCCACGGTTCCGGTCGTGGTGGTGCTGCTCGTACGGACGGAATGCTGCTGTTGGGCAGGGCTTCGAGCCGGTCGGGGGCGTCTGTCATGACGTCGGTGCAGGGCCAGTGGGCCGCGAGGCTGAGGATGCGGCGGCGTCCGGTGGTGATGAGCTGGGCGGCGGCGGAGAATAGCCGCAGCCGCAAACGGCGGGGCCCCACAGCCGGGAGCCGCCGGTGAGAGCGAGCATCGGCATCCAGGCCAGCAGGTCCAGGGCTATCTGGACGGTCTCCAGCCAGATCAGGTTCTGCGCTGCGTCATGCAGTGGCAGGTTGCGCAGACCGGTGGAGCGGGCGGCGCGGATGCGTTCCTCGGCGCGGGCCCGCTGACGGCGGCGCAGTTCTGGCTCGGCGATCGGGATGTGCTCGGTGTTTGTGGCGTAGCACGTCAGCTGCATCCTGTCGGCGTCGGTGTAGCGCAACTGGGTGCCGGGGTGGTTGAGTCGGCCCGCAGCGCGGTCCGGGTTTGCCACCGGTCCGTTTCTGCGGGCCGCTCGCCGAGTGAAGCAGGCCGCCGACGCGGTGTCCGTGGCTCGGCCCGACGCCGCACGTCTCGGCACCGCTGGGTCACTCCGCGATGCTCGCGCATGCTGTCCTCACCGCATCCTCGCAGGTCATCGGTACCTTTCTGCTGCCAGTGCGGCAGCTCGCCCCATTCCGCTGAATGATCGGGGTTAACCCAGAAAGCGGGCGTAGCCTCGTCATCAGCCCACAGACGGTGAAGGGCCATGTCCGGGCCATACACTCGAAGCTGGGCGCCCCACTCGTGTTTCACGCCGCTCGCGTGGCATAGCTCGCACACGGCGCGACAGCAAGCATCGCGGTGTACGTACTGGTGAACCTCGGAGACAGCGGCCCGACCGCCACTGCCCTCCGTCGCTTGACGCAAGCACCGGCAATGGGTTGCATACGTTCTGTGATCGTGCACCCTGCTCCATCTTCCTGTTCACCCACGTCCGCCCGGACGTCACGTCGGGCAGGGAGCGCCGCGCCGTGGACCCGGTGATCATCGTGGGAGCGGGGCCCGTGGGGCTCACGCTCGCCCTTGCGCTGGCGCGCCAGGAGGTGCCGTCCGTGGTCCTGGACGAGGGGCCGGGGAAGGACGAGCAGCGGCTCGCTCGGACGGTCGTCCTGCACGACGACACGGCCGCGCTGCTGGAACGGTTGTCCGGCGTCCCGCTCACGCAGGCCGGCTACCGCTGGGCCGGATGGCGGTCGATGCGGCGCAAGCAGGTGATGCGTCAGGTCCGGTTCGGGGAAACCGACGTCGACGACGAGGCGGTCCCGCCCCGGGAAGGCTCAAAGGGTGCCCGCACCGGCCCCGAGGACGTCGTCGAGGGCTCCGCGGACCTCCCCCCGCTCCACATCGCCCAGCATGTCCTGACCGCCGCCCTGCGCGACGCCATCGCCGGCGAACGGCTCGTCAAGGTCGCCGTGGAGAGCCGGCTCGACGCCGTCGAGCAGGAGACGTCGGGCGTCACGGCCCACACCCGTGGCCCCAAGAGCACCTGGTGGCGCGGGAGTTATCTGGTGGGCTGCGACGGGCCGCGCTCGACGGTCCGCAAGCTCCAGGACATCCGCTTCCCCGGTCGTACGGCGGTGGAGCGGCACGCGGTGGCGGCGCTCCGCGCGGAACTTCCCTGGCGAGGCGAAGCGTTGCTGCACCGCATGCCGCCGTGGCGTACCTCGGGTCCGTCCGGCGGGGAGATCACCGCACGGCCGCTCGACGAGGGCGTCTGGCGTCTGGACTGGCTGCTGCCGCCGGGCAAGGACCTCGTCACACCCGAACTCCTCGTGGCCCGCGTCCGCGAAACCCTCGCCGGCTGGGCGGGCGGCTCCACACCGCCGTACGACCTGCTGGACACCGGCGTCCACACCGTGCACCACCGGCTCGCCCGACGGTGGCGGGTCGGCCGGGTCTTCCTCGCCGGGGACGCCGCGCACCTGCTCGGGGCACTGGGGACCCAGGGTCTCGACGAGGGGCTGCGGGACGCCGACAACCTCGCCTGGAAACTGGCCCTGGCCTGGCACCACGGCCCGCACGAGGCGCTGCTCGACAGCTACCAGGCGGAGCGGCGCGCGGTCGTCGCCGCCCGGCTGCGCGCCGCCGACCAGGTGCTGCCCCTGCTGCGCGGCGGCAAGGGCCTGCGCTCGTACGTCCCCGGCTCGGCCCGGGGCCATGACGCGTTGCTCGCGGACGGCCACTTGGGGCGCGGGGCCCTGGGTGCGCCGGGGGCGTACGCCGACTCGCCGCTCATGCCTCCGCCCGCCGCCTCCGAAACTCCTGTCGACACACCACGGGGCTCCCAGGTCGTCGATGTAGAGGTGACCGCCGAGGACGGCTCCTTCGTACCCCTGCGGGACCGCCTCGGGCGCGGGGCGCTGCTGGTGGTGCTGGTCGCACCGGGCACCGGCGTGTGGGAGCGCAAGCACTGGATGAGCGCCGGCCTCATGCCCCGTCTCGCCGCCGCCGTCGCCGCCCTCCCGCGCCCCGCCGAACTACTCGTCGCCGAGAGCTACCCGGGCGCCGCCGCCCACACCGTCCTCCTCATCCGCCCCGACGGCCACCTCGTCACCGCCCTGACCGGCGTACGCCCCGCCGAGCTGTACACGGCGGCGGAGACGACGCTGGGCGGCGCGAAGCAACAGGCCGAGACCACCGGCGCGGCCGCGAATTCGCGGTGAAAGACCCGAATTCTCCGGACTGGCCGTCACTGTATGTCCACATAGTGACGGCCGGTTGACCGCTCCGCGCTGTCATGGTGTACTCCGGTCCGTGATCGACACCTCTACGCGCCTGTGGCGGAGGGTCCATATGGACCTCGTCCGCTATGCGGGCTGCGTGTGTCGTCCGTCCTGCTGAATTCGCTTCTCCCTTCACTTGCGCGCCGCCTCTGTTTGCGCCGCGCGCCCCCACGCGAACGCACCTCAGGACGGTATCCGTGTCTGTGTCTCCCACTGCTCCTTCCATCTCCGCGCCGGCCGTCTCCGGCCCCACTCAGGCGGAACTGCTCGACTTCGCGCGCCGGACGGCCGCCGACGCCGCGCTGATCGCCTCGCTCCCGCTCGACCCCGAGGGCCGCACCTGGGTGCGGCTCGAAGGCCCCGGCGGCAGCGAGGCCTGGCTCATCGGCTGGCCTCCCGGCACCGGGACCGGCTGGCACGACCACGCCGACTCGGTGGGCGCCTTCGTCACCGCCGCGGGCGAACTCAAGGAGTACTCGCTTGCCGCCCGGCTGCCCACCGACGGTTGGAAGACCCTCGAACTCACCGAAGGCGTCGACCGCGAGCGGCAGCTGTCCGCAGGCAAGGGCCGCTCCTTCGGACGCCACCACGTGCACGAGGTGCTGAACGAGTCCACCGAGGAGCACGCGATCTCCGTCCACGCCTACTACCCGCCCCTGCCCCGCATCCGCCGCTACAGCCGAACGGGACATGTGCTGCGTCTGGAGCACGTCGAGCGCCCGGAAGACTGGCAGTGAGCGCATGACGCGCACGGCCCGAAGGGCTCGGCACACGGCTGGGCTCCCGGTGACCGCCGCATAGAGGGCGCCGTCCGGCCCAGCCCCCCGCTCAGTACCCCGCGTCCTCCAGCCCCTCCGTGTCCTCCCCCTCGTCCTCCAGCGCCTGTCGGACCACCCGGAGGGCCATGCCCTCGGGGTATCCCTTGCGGGCGAGCATGCCGGCGAGACGGCGGAGGCGTCTGTCGCGGTCGAGGCCTCGGGTGGAGCGCAGCTTGCGGACGACGAGCTCGCGCGCGGTGGTCTCCTCCTGTTCGGAGTCGAGCTGGGAGACGGCCTCGTCGATCAGCGCCGAGTCGACGCCCTTGGTACGCAGCTCCTGGGCCAGGGCTCGCCGGGCCAGGCCTCGGCCGTGGTGCCGGGACTCCACCCAGGCGTCCGCGAACGCGCTGTCGTTGATCAGTCCGACCTCCTCGAACCGTGACAGCACCTCGTCCGCCACGTCCTCGGGGATCTCTCGCTTGTGCAGGGCGTCCGCGAGCTGCTTGCGGGTGCGCGGGGTCCCGGTGAGCAGGCGCAGGCAGATCGCGCGCGCCCGCTCAGCCGGGTCCCCTGAGGACTCCCCTTTCTCGGCCCTCGACGAGAAAGACGAACCCCCGTCCTGCGGACCCTCGTCGTCCGGGCCGTCGCCCGAGTCTCCGAAGCCACGCCGTCGACCACCTCGGCCGCCGCGCCTGCCACGCGCGTCGCCGCCCGTGCCGCGCGAGGCGCCGCCGCCGCGTCGACGGGTGCCGACGGCCGAGCCCGCACCGGAGCGCGAGCCGTCCTCCCGGCGACCGGCAACGCCGTCACCGTCGTACGACTCGCCGTCGTGGGACTCGCCGTCATGGGGTCCGTCCGGGCCGTACGACGACGAGTCGTCGTGCGGTCCGAACCCGTACCCGCTCGCGGCGGATCCACCGGTACCCCCGCCGGTGCCCCCACGCCCCCGGCTCTCGGGGGCACTGGGGTATGCGTACTCGCCCCAGTCCGTTCTGCGTGTCACGGACTAGCTCTTCGCCGTCGCGGCCTTGGTCTTGGTGGTCTTGGCAGCCGGGGCGGGCACCGTCTTCGCGGCGTCGTCCGTGGCCGAGACCGCCGCGTCCGTGCCCGGCTCGGCGGTGGGCTCCTCGGGCCGGACGCCGACGCCCAGCTTCTCCTTGATCTTCTTCTCGATCTCGTTGGCGAGGTCGGGGTTGTCCTTCAGGAAGTTGCGGGCGTTCTCCTTGCCCTGGCCGAGCTGGTCACCTTCATACGTGTACCAGGCACCGGCCTTACGGACGAAGCCGTTCTCCACACCCATGTCGATCAGACCGCCCTCGCGGCTGATGCCCTGCCCGTAGAGGATGTCGAACTCGGCCTGCTTGAAGGGCGGCGCGACCTTGTTCTTGACGACCTTGACGCGGGTGCGGTTGCCGACCGCGTCGGTGCCGTCCTTCAGTGTCTCGATGCGTCGGATGTCGAGTCGCACCGAGGCGTAGAACTTCAGCGCGCGGCCACCGGTCGTGGTCTCCGGGGAGCCGAACATCACGCCGATCTTCTCGCGGAGCTGGTTGATGAAGATGGCGGTGGTCTTGGACTGGTTGAGCGCGCTGGTGATCTTCCGCAGGGCCTGGCTCATCAGGCGGGCCTGCAGACCCACGTGGCTGTCGCCCATCTCGCCCTCGATCTCGGCGCGCGGGACGAGTGCGGCGACGGAGTCGATGACGATGAGGTCGAGGGCGCCGGAGCGGACCAGCATGTCCACGATCTCCAGGGCCTGCTCGCCGTTGTCCGGCTGGGACAGGATCAGGTTGTCGATGTCGACGCCGAGCTTCTTCGCGTACTCGGGGTCGAGGGCGTGCTCGGCGTCCACGAAGGCCACCTGGCCGCCGGCCTTCTGCGCGTTCGCCACCGCGTGCAGAGTCAGGGTCGTCTTGCCGGAGGACTCCGGGCCGTACACCTCCACCACTCGGCCGCGCGGCAGGCCGCCGACACCGAGGGCGACGTCGAGTGCGGTCGACCCGGTGGGGATGACCTCGATGGGCTCGTTCGGCCGCTCGCCGAGGCGCATCACCGCGCCCTTGCCGAACTGTCGTTCAATCTGTGCGAGCGCGGCGTCGAGCGCCTTCTCGCGGTCGGTTCCTGCCATGGGTTCCACCCGATTTGCTTGAGTCGATCGCTTCACGTGAAAGACGCTAACGCCTGCCACTGACAATGGGCCCCGATGTCCGCCCGGCCTGTGGATAACTCGGGCACTTCCGTACGAAAACCATGTCGAACTCCCGCCGAGACCCTCGCCGGAGCCTCCATAAGAATGGATGTTCGATTTTGGTGTCAAGCGCACCACGTGGCCCTCGGAGGACTTCCGGAAGAGCGGGTTCACGCGGAGACCGCACCCGAATGCCGGGGCTCGGCACCGGGTGGAGGGCTACGGCGACAGCCGCCCTACGGGGTGCCGCCCTCGGGCCTGCCGCCATCCTCGGACCCGGGCCCGCCCAGAGCCTCTGTGTCCCCGCCCGGGGACTCCGTGTCCCGGCGCGGGGTGTCGTCGTCCCGCCGGGTGTTCGCGGAGTCGTCCGCCGACTGCCTCGTGCCCCGCTTCTGGTCCAGCTTCTCCTCCAGCCGCTTGCGCACGCGTATGAGAACGTCGCCGTCGGTCCCATCCTCCTCCCGGGCCTGGTGCGGCCGCTTCCGCAGGCGGGCGAGGAGGTTGCCCGAGCCGCGCCTGCGGTGCCCGTGCACCCGGGGGTCGTCCGTGACGTCGTACCGCTTCACGTACGCCCCGAGGAAGGCCTGCAGGGTGGCGATGGCGGGGATGGCGATGAGCGCGCCGACGGCGCCGAGGAGCGCGGTGCCCGCGACGACCGAACCGAAGGCGACGGCCGGGTGGATGTCCACGGTCTTCGAGGTCAGCTTGGGCTGCAGCACATAGTTCTCGAACTGCTGGTAGATCACCACGAAGACGAGGACCCACAGCGCATACCAGGGGTTGACCGTGAAGGCGATCAGCATCGGCAGGGCACCCGCGAGATAGGTGCCGATGGTGGGGATGAACTGCGAGACCAGACCGACCCAGACCGCGAGCGCGGGCGCGTAGGGCACGTCGAGGTACTCCAGCAGGACATAGTGCGCCGCGCCGGAGATCAGCGCCATCAGACCGCGTGAGTACAGATAGCCGCCGGTCTTGTCGACTGCGATCTCCCACGCGCGCAGAACCTCGGCCTGCCTGGCGGGCGGCAGCACGGAGCACAGCGCGCGCCGCAGCCGTGGGCCGTCGGCGGCGAAGTAGAACGAGAACAGCGCGATCGTCAACAGCTGGAAGAGGCCGCCCAGGACCTGTGCCGAGACATCGAGGACGCCCGTGGCGCTGTTCTGCACGTACTTCTGCAGCCAGTCGGAGCGGAGCAGCCCCTCCTGGATGTCGACGCGTTTGAGCTCGGTGTGGAAACTGCTGTTGATCCAGCTGATGACGGAGTCGAGGTACGCCGGGAAGTCCTCGACCATCTTGATGATCTGACCGGCGAGCATCGAGCCGAGCAGGGTGACGAATCCGGCGGCCCCGATCAGCGTGATCATGAAGACCAGGAAGGTGGCGAAGCCCCTGCGCAGGCCCTTGGAGGCCATCCAGCTCACTGCGGGCTCGATCGCGAGCGCGAGGAAGAACGCGATGAGGATGTTGATCAGCAGCCCGATGAGCTGGTGGAACGCCCAGCTGCCCAGCTGGAAGACGGCGACAAGGGAGAGCGCCAGCACCATCGCGCGCGGCAGCCAGCGGGGCATGCGGCCGCTCGACGCGGCACCGGGCTCCGGACCGGCCGGGGGCCGGGTGGGCGGTGTCGTGCCGAACGGGGATGACTGGTGCTCGAACTGCGCGGTCTCGTCTGTGGGGGCCACGGACCAAGTCTCGCCCACGCCGCCGACAATCAGTCGCCGCCCCCGGATCCTCCGGTCCAACGACCGGCGGCCACCTGGTGAAGTACGTGGATTTTCAGCGGTTTTCGGCTGGAACACCCATGGTCGTGCACACCACGCGCCACACGTCCTTGGCCTCCCAGCCGGCGTCCAGCGCCTGGTGGACCGTGCGCCCGCCGAGGCCGGACATCACGTGATCGCGCGCGAAGGTGTCGGCGTAGCCCTCACCGAAGTGATCCGCCATCCGCTGCCAGAAGACCGTCAACCGCATGAGTCCAGTATCCCGCCCCAGGGGGTGGGCCTGGCCGGGACGGCTTGCCGATACCGCTTTCCGCCCTACGGTCGGACCCATGGCCGAAACCGGAGCATCCCCACTCCCCTCGTCGTCCCCTGCGCACACCCCGCTCGCCCGCGCCGAGCAGTTCGTCTGGCTGACCGCACGCGTGCTGGAGCAGCGCCGCTTCGCGTACCACTTCCTGGACGGGAGCGCCGACGCGGTGGAGACCGCGCTGGCCGCCTACCGCAACGCCGACGAGGGGTACGGCCACGCGCTCGAACCCGATCTGCGCGGGCCGGTGAGCCAGCCGCTGCACACCGGGCACGCGTTGCGTGTCCTGGACTCGATCGGGCGCTGCGGCGGGCAGCGGGTGGAGCGCGTGTGCCGCTATCTGACCTCGGTGTCGACCCCGGACGGCGCCCTTCCGGCGGTGCACCCCAGCCAGCGCGGCTACCCGGCGGCCCCGTTCGTGCCGATCGTCGACGACCCGCCCAGTGATCTGCTGGCCACCGGGCCCGTGGTGGGCCTCTTGCACCGCAACCAGGTGTGGCACGCGTGGCTGTTCCGCGCCACCGACTTCTGCTGGCAGGCGATCGAGTCCCTGGAGAAGTCGCACCCCTACGAGGTCCACGCCGCGGTGGCGTTCCTGGAGTCCGTGCCCGATCGCCCGCGCGCCCAGGCGGCCGCCGACCGGCTCGGCCGCCTGGTGCGTGAGCACCGGCTCGCCACGCTGGATCCGGCGCGGCCGAACGACTACCCGGTGTCCGCCGGTTACGCACCGGGCGAGCACCACTACCCGCACGACTTCGCGCGCACTCCGGAGTCGCTCGCGCGCGCGTGGTTCACCGACGAGGAGATGGCCCGCTCCCTCGACTTCCTGGCGAACGAGCAGGCAGAGGACGGCGGTTGGCCCATCCGCTGGCGGCAGTGGGCCCCGAGCACCGCCATGGAGAGCCGCCCGATCGTGACGATCGAGGCGCTGCGGACGCTGCGGGCGTATGGGCGGTCGATCGGCTGAGGGGTTGGGGTTCGGCGAGAGGGCCGCCACGCGTGCGTGCCGCCCAAACAGGGTCCACGCGCGTGTGTGCCGACGAGTACGGGTGCATGCGCGCGTGCCGGACGAATACGGTCCACGTGCGCGTGCCGCCACCAGCCGCGTCAGCCCGTCACCGCCCGCACCCCCGCCGTCACGATCACCGCCGCGGCCACGACGAGCAGGAAGGGGGCGCACAGGAGCAGCGCGACGGCGACTGCGGCGAGCCCCACGGCCCTCGCGTCCAGCACACCCGGTCATGTCCTGCCGGCGAACGTCTGCTGGGCCGTGAGGGCGGCGAGAAGGGCCACCGGCAACAGGGCGGCGAGGCGCTGGACGAGCGGCCGTTCCAGGGCGCCGTCGGGGACAAAGCAGGCCGATGAGCTTGGCGGCGTAGCAGCCGACGTCGGTCGCGAGGATCCCGATCCAGGCGTTCATCGGGACTCCCCCTGTCCACCGTCCGGCCGGTTGTCGGCCCTTCGCCGCCCCTCGGCCCAGAGGACTGCCGGGGCGGCCTACGCGGTCGACACCGGGCAACTCCGCGTACTGTCAGTGCCTCGCCCGCTCCCCCGAACCCGCCATGCCCCCTCTGCGTCGTGCGCCGTACGGGTGATGGCGGCAGAGCCCCAACGGCCCGCACCGGTATCAGCCGGAAGCGGCGCAGTTCGCCCGTCCTCGCCCACCCGACGCCTTTCCGCAGGTCAGGGCCCTTGTCAGTGGGTGGGTGCAGGATGGGGGCATGGTCAGCTCCGCAGATCGAGCCCTCGACGGCTTCTCCCCCGCGACCCGCGCCTGGTTCACGGGGGCCTTCTCCGCGCCCACCGCGGCCCAGGCCGGGGCGTGGCGGGCGATCGGCGAGGGCTCGGACGTGCTGGTGGTCGCCCCGACCGGGTCGGGCAAGACGCTGGCCGCGTTCCTCGCCGCGCTGGACCAGCTGGCGTCGAGCCCGCCCCCGGCCGACCCGAGGAAGCGCTGCCGGGTGCTGTATGTGTCACCGCTGAAGGCCCTCGCGGTGGACGTGGAGCGGAACCTGCGCAGTCCGCTGACCGGTATCCGTCACGAGTCGGTGCGCCTGGGCCTGCCCGAGCCCGAGGTGAAGGTGGGCATCCGCTCCGGCGACACCCCGGCCGCCGAGCGCCGGGCCCTGTCCACGCGCCCGCCGGACATCCTGATCACCACCCCCGAGTCGCTGTTCCTGATGCTGACGTCGGCCACGCGCGACGCGCTCACGGGCGTGGAGACAGTGATCCTGGACGAGGTGCACGCGGTCGCGGGCACCAAGCGCGGCGCCCACCTGGCGCTCTCCCTGGAGCGGCTGGACGAGCTGCTGCCCAGGCCCGCGCGCCGTATCGGTCTGTCCGCCACCGTGCGTCCCGTCGACGAGGTCGCGCGCTACCTCTCGCCGCGCCGCAGGGTGGAGATCGTCCAGCCGCCGTCCGGCAAGGAGTTCGACCTCTCGGTGGTCGTGCCGGTGGAGGATCTGGGCGAGTTGGGCGGCTCCCCGGTCGCCGACGGCAACGAGGGCGCGGAACGTCCGTCGATCTGGCCGCACGTCGAGGAGCGCATCGCCGACCTCGTCCAGGCCCACCGCTCCACGATCGTGTTCGCCAACTCCCGTCGCCTCGCGGAGCGGCTGTGCAACCGGCTCAACGAGATCGCGTACGAGCGGGCCACCGGTGAGTCCCTTGACGAGCATCACGCCCCGGCCGAGCTGATGGGCGGCTCGGGCGCGGCCCAGGGCGCGCCCCCGGTCCTCGCCCGGGCCCACCACGGGTCGGTCTCCAAGGAGCAGCGCGCCCTGGTCGAGGAGGACCTGAAGGCGGGCCGACTGCCGGCCGTGGTCGCCACCTCCAGCCTCGAACTGGGCATCGACATGGGCGCGGTGGACCTCGTCGTCCAGGTGGAGTCGCCGCCCTCGGTCGCCTCCGGCCTGCAGCGCGTGGGCCGCGCGGGACACCAGGTGGGAGCGGTCTCCACGGGTGTGGTCTTCCCCAAGTACCGCGGCGACCTGGTCCAGTCGGCCGTGGTCACCGAGCGGATGCGCAGCGGCTCCATCGAGTCTCTGAGGGTCCCCGGCAATCCGCTGGACGTTCTGGCGCAGCAGGTCGTCGCCATGACCTCGATGGACACCTGGCAGTTCGACGATCTCCTCGCCACCGTCCGCCGCGCCGCGCCGTTCGCCGCGCTCCCCGAGTCCGCGTTCACGGCCGTCCTCGACATGCTCGCGGGCCGCTATCCGTCCGACGCGTTCGCGGAGCTGCGCCCGCGCGTGGTGTGGGACCGGGTCGCCGGCACGATCACGGGGCGCCCGGGCGCCCAGCGCCTCGCGGTGACCTCCGGGGGCACAATCCCCGACCGCGGCCTCTTCGGGGTCTTCCTCGCGGGCGCCGACCCCAAGAAGGGCGGCGGCCGGGTCGGCGAGCTCGACGAGGAGATGGTGTACGAGTCCCGGGTCGGGGACGTCTTCACCCTCGGCACCAGTTCCTGGCGCATCGAGGACATCACGCGCGACCGGGTGCTGGTCTCCCCCGCCCCGGGCGTCCCGGGCCGTCTGCCCTTCTGGAAGGGCGACCAGCTCGGCCGTCCGCTCGAACTGGGCCGTGCGGTCGGCGCGTTCCTGCGCGAGGTGGGCTCCCTGTCCCAGGAGGACGCCCGGCTGCGCCTGCTGACCGCCGGCCTCGATGCCTGGGCCGCGGACAATGTGCTCTCCTACCTCACCGAACAGCGCGAGGCCTGCGGCCACGTCCCCGACGACCGCACGATCGTCGTCGAACGCTTCCGCGACGAGCTGGGCGACTGGCGGGTCGTCGTCCATTCCCCCTTCGGCGCCCAGGTCCACGCCCCCTGGGCCCTCGCCCTCGGCGCGAAGCTCTCCGAGCGCTACGGCATGGACGCCCAGGTCATGCACGCCGACGACGGCATCGTGCTCCGCCTGCCCGACGCCGATCTGATGGGCCTGGACCTGCTCGACATGGAGCCCATGAAGGCGGGCACGGAGTACGACGCCGAGCAGGCCCCGCTCGGCGCGGCGGACGTCGCCTTCGACAAGGCCGAGGTCGACCAGATCGTCACCGATCAGGTGGGCGGCTCGGCGCTCTTCGCGTCCCGCTTCCGCGAGTGCGCCGCCCGTGCGCTCCTGCTGCCCCGCCGCAGCCCCGGCAAGCGCACACCGCTGTGGCAGCAGCGCCAGCGCGCGGCTCAACTGCTCCAGGTCGCCAGCGAGTTCGGCTCGTTCCCGATCGTCCTGGAGGCGGTCCGCGAATGCCTCCAGGACGTCTTCGACGTCCCCGGCCTCACCGAGCTGATGGGCGACATCGAGTCCCGCAAGGTCCGCCTCGTCGAGGTCACCACGCCGGAACCCTCCCCCTTCGCCCGCTCCCTCCTCTTCGGTTACGTCGCCCAGTTCCTGTACGAGGGCGACTCCCCGCTCGCCGAGCGCCGAGCCGCTGCCCTGTCGCTGGACTCCCGGCTGCTCGCGGAGCTGCTGGGCCAGGCGGAGCTGCGCGAGCTGCTCGACGCCGAGGTGCTGGTCGAGCTGGAGCGGGAGCTCCGGTGGCTCACCGAGGACCGCCGCGTCAAGGACGCCGAAGGCGTCGCCGACCTGCTCCGCATGCTCGGGCCGCTCACGGACTCCGAGTTGGCCGAGCGCGGCGCCGAGCCGCAGTGGGCGCGGGAGCTGGCCGGGGCCCGCCGCGCCATCCGGGTCCGGATCGCCGGCACCGACCACTGGGCGGCGATCGAGGACGCGGGCCGCCTGCGCGACGCACTCGGTACGGCTCTGCCGGTCGGCGTCCCGGAGGCCTTCACCGAGCCGGTCAAGGACCCCCTCGGCGATCTCCTCGCCCGGTACGCGCGCACCCACGGCCCGTTCACCTCGGCCACGGCCGCCGCGCGCTTCGGTCTCGGCGTGGCCGTCACGGACGGGGCACTCCATCGCCTGGCGGCGAACGGTCGTGTCGTCCAGGGCGAGTTCCACCCGGCGGGCATCGGCCAGGAGTGGTGCGACGCGGCCGTGCTGCGCCGTCTGCGCCGCCGCTCCCTGGCAGCCCTGCGGCACGAGCTGGAGCCGGTGCCACCCGCCGCCCTCGCGCAGTTCCTGCCGCAGTGGCAGCACGTGGGCGGCCGCCACGGGCTGCGCGGCATCGACGGTCTGGTGCGCGCGATCGAGCAGCTGCAGGGCGCCTCCGTCCCCGCCTCCGCCCTGGAGAAGCTGGTCCTGCCGTCCCGGGTCGCCCCCTACACGCCCGCGATGCTCGACGAACTCACCGCGGCCGGCGAAGTCGTATGGGCGGGCGCCGGAGCCCTCCCCGGCAAGGACGGCTGGGTCTCGCTGTACCTGGCGGACACGGCCCCGCTCCTCCTCCCGCCCCCGCACCCCCTGGAACTGACGGCGCTCCACCAGTCGATCCTGGACACCCTCTCCGGGGGCTACGGCCTGTTCTTCCGTCAGATCGCCGACCAGGTCCGCGCGACCACCCATCCCGACGTCACGGATCCCCAACTGGCCGACGCCGTCTGGGACCTGGCCTGGTCCGGCCGGCTCACCAACGACACACTCGCCCCCATGCGCTCCCTGCTGGGCTCGGGCCGCACCGCCGGCTCCACCGCCCACCGCGCCAAGCGCACCGTCCCGCGCGGCCGGTACGGCTCCCTCACCGCCGCCGCACGCCCCCAGTCCCGTACGGGCCCGCCCACGGTCGCCGGCCGCTGGTCCCTGCTCCCCGCCCACGAGTCCGACCGCACTGTCCGCGCCCACGCGCTGGCCCGCACCCTCCTCGACCGACACGGCGTCGTGACCCGCGGCGCCGTTGCCGCCGAGGGCGTCGAAGGCGGCTTCTCCGCCACCTACCGCGTCCTCTCCGTCTTCGAAGAGAGCGGCCAGGCCCGCCGCGGCTATGTGGTCGAGGGCCTGGGTGCCGCCCAGTTCGCGATGGACGGCGCCGTGGACCGCCTACGAGCAGTGGCCAACGCCCGCGAACGAAACGAGCCCCTGCCGAGCCCCACCCCGGACGGCTTCACCGACAGCCACGGCTCGACTGCGGCTCCGTCACCGACTCCCTGGGACGACTTCCCCGACGGCAGCCACGGCGAGCACGACTCGTACGACGAAGGCGACCCCTACAGCCGAGGCAGCACATACGACCAAGGCGGTTCCCCCACCCGCCCCAGCCCGTACGGCCGAGGCGGCCCTCCGAACCGCACCCGCCCCACCCCCTCCCCCCGAGCCGTCGTCCTGGCCGCCGCCGACCCCGCGAACGCCTACGGCGCCGCCCTCCCCTGGCCAGATCCGCCCACCGAGGCCGGACACAAACCGGGCCGCAAGGCGGGCTCCCTGGTAGTCCTCGTCGACGGTGAACTGACCCTCTACATGGAGCGCGGCGGCAAGACCCTGCTGGCCTGGCCCGCCGACCCGGACGGCAGGCCCATGGACGACCCCCGCCTCCGCCCGGCCGCGGAAGCCCTGTCCGCGGCGGCCCGCGCGGGCTCCCTCGGCACGGTCACGGTGGAACGCGTGAACGGCACCTCCGCCCTCACTTCCCCCCACGGCCCCCTCCTGGAAGGAGCAGGCTTCATCGCAACCCCTCGCGGCCTGCGCATCCGAGCGTGAACCCATCCATTCCCGGCCCGAAAAGGGACGCGGGGAACAGCGCGCCCAGCCACCCACGACCCGCACCCGCCAACCACATCCGAACCCCCGAGCTGTCAGGCGCCCCACCCACCACCAGCCGCCCACGAAGCACCCTCAGCCCCAGCCACCAGCCCCCAACCCATGCCACCCTTGACCCATGCCCGAAGGTGACACCGTCTGGCAAACGGCGAGACGACTTCACACCGCCCTCGCCGGCAAGGTCCTGTCCCGCTCCGACCTACGCGTACCGAAGTACGCCACGGCCGACCTCACCGGTCGCACCGTCCTGGACGTCACACCCCGCGGCAAGCATCTCCTCACCCGCATCGAAGGCGGCCTGACCCTCCACTCCCACCTCCGCATGGACGGCTCCTGGAAGGTGTACCGCAACGGCGAGCGCTGGAGCGGCGGCCCCGCGCACCAGATCCGCGCGATCCTCGGCACCGCCGACCGCACGGCCGTGGGCTACCGCCTCCCCGTGCTGGAGTTGATCCGCACCACCGACGAGCACCGCACCGTCGGTCACCTCGGCCCCGACCTGCTCGGCCCGGACTGGGACCCCGACCAGGCCCTCGCCAACCTCCTGAGCGACCCCGCCCGCCCCCTCGGCGAGGCGCTCCTGGACCAGCGCAACCTCGCCGGTATCGGCAATGTCTACAAGAGCGAGCTCTGCTTCCTGCTGCGGGTCACCCCCTGGCTCCCCGTCGGCGCCCTCCCCGAGGACAGGGCCGCCCGGCTGCCCACCCTCGCGAAGAAGCTCCTCGAAGCCAACCGCGACCGCCCGATCCGCAGTACGACGGGCCACCGCCACCACGACCTCTTCGTGTACGGCCGAGCCCCCCGCCCCTGCCTGCGCTGTCACACCTCCATCCGCGCGGCCGACCAGGGCGACGGCTCCCGCGAACGCCCCACCTACTGGTGCCCCACCTGCCAAACAGGCCCCGCCCCACTACCGGGCACACCCCGGGCGGCACGCCCGAACCCCCGCTCTCAACGCCGCACACCCAATTGACGGACCGTCAGAAACGCTCGTACCGTCGCCTCATGCCCATCCCGGCGTACGACCTCACCGGCCGCACCGCGTTCGTCACCGGCGCCGGCAGCGGTATCGGCCGCGCGTCGGCCGCGCTGCTCG
The DNA here is from genome assembly GCF_024612035.1 of Streptomyces sp. DSM 40750. Taxonomy (GTDB): domain Bacteria; phylum Actinomycetota; class Actinomycetes; order Streptomycetales; family Streptomycetaceae; genus Streptomyces. The sequence continues at coordinate 8,214,454 of NZ_CP102513.1, read as the reverse complement.
CCGAGGCGGGCGCCACCGTGCACTGCGCGGACCGCGACGCACAGGGCCTGCACGAGACGGCGACCTTGATCAAGGCCAGAAGCGGCACCGCACACACCCACCACCTCGACGTCACCGACCGCACCCAGCTCGCGCAAGCGGTGGCCGCCTGCGAACAGCTCCATGTGATGGCGGCGATCGCCGGCATCATGCACAGCAGCCCGGTGCTGGAGACCCTGGACGAGGACCTCGACCGACTGTGGAACGTCAACTTCAAAGGCGTGCTCCACGCCTGCCGGGAAGCGGCCCACCGGATGATCGCCGACGGGACGCGGGGCAGCATTGTCACCATGGCCTCCGGCGCCGTCGACACCGGCGGTCCGGGGTTGCTCTGCTACGGCGTGACCAAGGCCGCAGTGGTCCAGCTGACGAAGACCCTGGCGACGGAGGTCGGCCGGCACGGCATCCGCGTCAACGCGGTCGCGCCGGGCTGGATCCGTACGCCCATGACCGATCGCCACGACAGCGAGGCACAGGCGCGGACGGAGTCCTTCATGGCCCGGCTGTCACCGCTGGGCCGGGTCGGGGAGCCCGACGACATCGCGCACGCCGTGCTGCACCTCGCCTCCGACGCCTCGGCGTTCACCACGGGCCAGATCCTCCGCCCGAACGGCGGGGTGGCCATGCCCTGGTGACCGCGCTCCCCGGCACCGGCCCACCCCCCGCGCCCCCTGACGCGCCCCCCGACCGCCCGACCGCCCGACCCTTCGGCACGCAGTGCACAGGCAGGAGACTCAACCCCCACCCCCCGGCCGCGACCGCCCCCTCCACCGCGCCGGCATCCGGCACCAGCGCGAGTCGCAGCACACCCCACCACCACAGCGCACCGAATCCCAGAGCCACCCCCCAGCGGACTATTCGCATGGCCGCCACCTCCAGGCCTCCGGCCCCCAGAACGACGCTAGACGGTTCTCGTCACGGCCGGAGAGGGCGCACCACCGGCACAGGGACGCACGGCCCCCTCACGAGGACCGCACCCGCAGGGCACCCGATGCGCCCCGCGGTCACACACCGCCCTCCCCACGCCCCCGCCGCCCCCACCGGTCACGGGAAGCCGACAACCCTTCGGGCAACCGCTCGCGTCCGCCGCGGCACTACCCGTTCTCCGCCTGGAACATCCAGTGGTGCTTCTCAAGATCCGCCGTGATCCCGATGAAGATGTCCTGGCTCACCGGATCCGCCTCGGCGGTGCTCTCCACCCGCGCCCGCATCCGGGTGATCACCGCGCGGAGCGCGTCCACCAGGGTCCCCACCGCGTCCGTGTCCTTGACCCAGCCGTCGGGAACCCTGCCGATACCGCTGCTCGCGGCCACCGTCCCGGCCCGCCCGTCCGGTGAGACACCGAGGGTGGAAGCGCGTTCGGCGACCGTGTCGGAGTGCAGCCGGGCGGTGTCCACGACCTCGTCCAGCTGAAGGTGCACGGAACGGAAGCGCGGCCCGACCACATTCCAGTGGATCTGCTTGGCCAGGAGGGAGAGATCGACAAGATCGACCAGCGCACCTTGCAGCGCCTCGGAGACGGTCTTGAGATCGGCCTCGGACAGCGGGCTCTTCACCACGTACATCAGCACGCTCCGGTTCTTGATACGACCGTTCGATCATCTGACTACATGCAGCCGTACGAACGAATCGCGCGCACGCCCCCGAGCCCGCCCCTCCACCATGACCGCACACCACCACCCCGGCAAACGGGAGCCCCAGCGCCCCGAGCCGGCACGCGCCTCCGCCCCCGGACAACACAAAAGCCCCGGCCGGCACCCCCAGGTCTCCCTGGAGGCCCGCCCGGGGCTCCCGCTTCGTCTCGCTACTTCATCGGCGCGCGCCGAACCTCACACACGGCCGTCACGCCGCGACGACATCCACCGCTTCGGCGGGCGCCTTGATCGTGACCCGCTCCGGTGGCACACCGGCCACCGAGACGGAGTTGAGCATGGGTCGACGCACTGGTGCTGGCACCGGCTCGGTGGCCGCTGCGGACTGGGCCAGCTCGGCAAGGGCGAGCTCGTCGCTCACTTCCCGCATGAGCTCGGACATCCGTACGTCCAGCGCGTCGCAAATGGCGGAGAGCAGCTCGGAGGAAGCCTCCTTCTGCCCCCGCTCCACCTCGGAGAGATAGCCGAGTGAGACTCGGGCGGACGAGGAGACTTCGCGCAGAGTACGGCCCTGGCGCTGGCGCTGCCGACGCAGCACGTCACCAAGCAGGCGACGGAGCAGAATCATCGGTGGCTCCCTCCTCGGACCGCGTAGCCGCATCCTTCACGCCCCACCGTACCGCCTTGCGCTGCGGCCGTGCGGGGAGCGCTGTTGTGTTCACTCAGGGCTGCAAACATCAAGTCCCCCCGTTCTGTTCCGTATCCTGTGCCCGCTCATTCCCGGTCTGTTCGCCCGCAAGCTCCTGAAGGAGCAGTGCGAGTACGCTCCGTACACTCTCCATACGGATTTCCGTCCGGCCGCCGTTCAACCGCAACGACGACACTTTCCCGCCACCGAATACGCCGGAAACCGTCGCGGAGGGCCCGGCGACGGCCACATGGACCGTGCCGACGGGCTGGCCGTCCTGTGGTTCCGGGCCGGCGACTCCGGTGGTCGAAATCCCCCAGTCGGCGCCGAGCGCCTTGCGTACGCCCTCCGCCATCTGGGCCGCGACCTGCGGATCCACCGCTCCATGCTGGTCCAGGAGGGTGGCATCGACACCGAGCAGCTGGTGCTTCAGCTCGGTGGCGTACGCGGTGACCGAGCCCCGGAAGACCTTGGAGGACCCCGGGACCGCGGTGATCGCGGCCGCGACCAGACCACCGGTCAGCGACTCGGCGACAGCGAGCGTCTCGCCCCTCACCGTCAGTAGTCGCAGCACGTCGGCGGTCGTGGAAGTCAACGTTCCGCCTCCTCCGCCGCGGCCTCGCGCTCGGCGATTCCCTGCCGGCGCAGCACAATGGCCTGTCTCACATAGTCGAGTCCGGTGACGACGGTCAGGACGACCGCCCCGGCCATCACCCACCACCTCAGGGTGGCCAGGGGCCCCTCCAGCACCAGGACGTACATCCCGACGGCCACGCCCTGCGTGAGGGTCTTCAGCTTGCCGCCGCGGCTGGCCGGGATGACTCCGTACCGGATGACGATGAAACGCAGAAGGGTGATCCCGAGTTCCCGGCCGAGGATGACCCCCGTCACCCACCAGGGCAGATCACCGAGGGACGACAGACAGATCAACGCGGCACCCATGATCGCCTTGTCGGCTATGGGGTCGGCGATCTTCCCGAAGTCGGTGACGAGGTCGTACGTCCGGGCCAGGTGGCCGTCGAAGACATCGGTGATCATGGCGACGGCGAAGGCGGCCCATGCCCAGGCCCGCCAGACCGGGTCGTACCCGCCGTCCATGAGCATCAGCACGACGAAGCCCGGCACGAGCACCAGGCGGACCATGGTGAGGATGTTCGCGATGTTCCAGAGGCTGGCCTGGTTGACGGCGGCAGCGCCCAGCTTCCCGCCCCGCACGGACTTCGGGCCTCCGGGAGCGCTCGGGGCGCTGGGAACGCCGGAGGCGCTGGTAGCGCCCTTGGCGCCGGAGGTGCCGCCCGCCGCGGATGCCGGGACTCCCGTCATCTGGCCGCCTCCTCAGTACACACGAGGGAACCGAGCGAGCCCGGAAGCACCTCGGCCACCAGGTCGACGCCTTCGGTGCCGACCACCTTCGCCTCGACCATAAGGCCGACGCTCAAACCCTCGCCGCTCGTGAACAGCACCTGACCGTCCGTCTCGGGCGCCTGGTGCGCGGCCCGGCCGTAGGCGCCCTCGTCCCCGTCGACCGACTCGACCAGCACGCGCACGGTCTGTCCGACACGCTCCTCGGCGCGCTGCGAGACCAGCTCCTCCGCCAGCCGCGAGATGCGCGCGAGGCGCTCGGCGACCACGTCCTCGTCCAGCTTGTTCTCGTACGTCGCCGCTTCGGTGCCCTCCTCGTCGGAGTACCCGAAGACACCGATGGCGTCCAGTCTCGCGCCGTTCAGGAACCGCTCCAGCTCCGCGAGGTCGTCCTCGGTCTCGCCGGGGAAGCCCACGATGAAGTTGGACCGCACCCCGGCCTCGGGGGCCTTGCCACGGATGGTGTCGAGCAGTTCCAGGAAGCGGTCGGTGTCGCCGAAGCGGCGCATCGAGCGCAGCACGGCGGGGGCGGAGTGCTGGAAGGACAGGTCGAAGTAGGGCACGACCTTGGGTGTGGAAGTGAGCACGTCGATGAGGCCCGGCCGCATCTCGGCGGGCTGGAGATAGCTCACACGCACCCGCTCGATGCCGTCGACCTCGGCGAGCTCGGGCAGCAGGGACTCCAGCAGCCGGATGTCGCCCAGGTCCTTGCCGTACGAGGTGTTGTTCTCGGAGACCAGCATGACCTCCTTGACGCCCTGCTCGGCCAGCCAGCGCGTCTCGTTCAGCACGTCCGAGGGACGGCGCGAGATGAAGGAGCCGCGGAAGGAGGGGATGGCGCAGAAGGAGCAGCGGCGGTCGCAGCCGGAGGCGAGCTTCACGGAGGCGACAGGCGAGCCGTCCAGACGGCGGCGCAGCGGTGAGCGCGGCCCGGAAGCCGGAGCGAGGCCTTCCGGGAGATCGACGGGGGCGTGCCCCGGAAGCGCGACCTCGGCCGCGGACTCCTGGCGCTCGGCCGGGCTGATCGGCAGCAGCTTGCGCCGGTCGCGCGGGGTGTGCGAGGCGTGGATGCCGCCGTTCAGGATGGTCTGGAGGCGGTCGGAGATGTCCGCGTAGTCGTCGAAGCCGAGCACGCCGTCGGCCTCGGGCAGCGCCTCGGCGAGCTCCTTGCCGTACCGCTCGGCCATGCAGCCGACCGCAACGACGGCCTGGGTTCTGCCATGTCCCTTGAGGTCGTTGGCCTCCAGGAGCGCGTCGACGGAGTCCTTCTTGGCGGCTTCGACGAAGCCACAGGTGTTGACGACCGCGACGTCCGCTTCCTCGGCGTCCTCGACGAGCTCCCAGCCGTCCGCCTCCAAGCGGCCTGCGAGCTCCTCCGAGTCCACCTCGTTACGGGCGCAGCCAAGAGTGACGAGTGCGACGGTACGGCGTTCAGGCATGGGCTCAAGACTACTTCGTCCCACAGACAGCCCACGTCGACGGGGTTGGCCGATCTTGGCCAACCCCGTGCGTTCGTTTCCCTTTGCGGTGCCTGTGCGTACCCCGGCGAGGTCCGCCTATCCGACCTCGGGGTCGCCCTTCGTGTACGTCAGGCGTTCGACCTGGCCGGGCTGGAAGTCGTCCTTGATCTTCTTGCCGTTGACGTAGAGCTGGATGGCCCCGGCGTCGCCGAGGACGAGATCGATCTTGGAGCTGTCCTGGAAGGTCTTGGTCTCGCCCTGCTTGAGGAGGCCGTCCCACAGGAGCTGGCCGTTGTGGTCCTTGGCTGAGATCCAACTGCGGCCGTCGGCGGCGCTGACCTGGACGGTCACCTTGTCGCGGGGCGCGGCCGCGATGGCGCTGTCGGTCGGGTCGGGCTTCGGGTCGGCGTCGGGCTTGTCGGCCTTGGGCGTGGGCGAGGCGGGCTTGCTGGTGGTCGGTGTGGAGCCCTCGGCGACCTGCGTACTGTCGCCGTCGTCGCCGCCGTTGAACGCGGTGAAGCCGACGAAGCCGATCACCGCGACGATCGCGGCGACCATGGCGGCGGTCCAGTTGGGGCCGCGCCGCTCGGGCCGGATGCGCTCCGCCTCGAACAGCGGGGCCGCCGGGGTCGGCGCGGGCCTCCCGCCGTGCGCCTCGTCGAACTGCGCGAGCAGCGGAACGGGATCGATGCGCACCGCGCGCGCGAGGGTGCGGAGGTGACCGCGCGCGTAGACGTCGCCACCACAGGGGGCGAAGTCGTCCTGCTCGATCGCGTGCACGATGGCGATGCGGACCCGGGTGGCGTTGCTGACGTCGTCGACGGTCAGCCCGGCCGCGATACGTGCCTGCTGGAGGGCACGGCCGATCGAGGGGCGTTCCGCCGAGCGTTCGTCACGGTCGTCTTCGAACGGACGCTCGTCTTCGGGGAAGTTGCCGTCAGGGGAGTTGCCGATGGACACGGGGGCGCCTTTCGAGCGTGTAGCCACCTGTGCTGGAGGTTCAGTCTAGGGGGGGTACGAAAGGGTGGGGCAACCGGGCGGTGGGACTTTGTACGCCATCAGAATGGCCGGTCATCCTGCTGGTGGTGAGGGTGGGGCAGGAGGCTTTCCCCTCCTCCAACTTGACGTACGCCGAAGGGAAACGGTTGCTCACCATTTCCTTACGGGTAGGTCACGTTCGAATACCCGGATGTCGAAATCCCATCCGCGTTCCGCCCGTCGGCCAACCGGATGTCACCGGTCGTGCGCCCCTGCTGGGCCCCTCCGCGATTCCTGCTGCGGCCCTTATCCCTCAGTCTCCCCCCGGATCACTGCCAGCACGCCGTCCAGTTCGTCGGGTTTCACAAGAACGTCACGTGCCTTGGAGCCCTCGCTCGGCCCCACGATGCCCCGGGACTCCATGAGGTCCATCAGCCGCCCGGCCTTGGCGAAGCCGACGCGGAGCTTGCGCTGGAGCATGGAGGTCGAGCCGAACTGGGTGGAGACGACGAGCTCGGCCGCCTGGCACAGCAGGTCGAGGTCGTCGCCGATCTCCTCGTCGATCTCCTTCTTCTGCTTGGTGCCCACGGTGACGTCGTCCCGGAAGACGGGCGCCATCTGGTCCTTGCAGTGCTGGACGATCGCCGCGACCTCGTCCTCGGTCACGAACGCGCCCTGCATACGGGTCGGCTTGTTCGCCCCCATCGGCAGGAAGAGCCCATCGCCCTTGCCGATGAGCTTCTCGGCACCGGGCTGGTCGAGGATGACGCGCGAGTCGGCGAGCGAGGAGGTGGCGAAGGCGAGACGCGAGGGCACGTTCGCCTTGATCAGACCGGTGACGACGTCCACGGACGGCCGCTGCGTGGCGAGCACCAGATGGATGCCGGCCGCGCGCGCGAGCTGCGTGATGCGCACGATCGCGTCTTCGACGTCCCGCGGCGCGACCATCATCAGGTCGGCCAGCTCGTCCACGATCACCAGCAGATACGGGTACGGCTGGAGCTCGCGCTCGCTGCCCTCGGGCAGCTTCACCTTGCCGTTCCTGATGGCCTCGTTGAAGTCGTCGATGTGCCGGTAGCCGAACGCCGCCAGGTCGTCGTAGCGCAGATCCATCTCACGCACGACCCACTGGAGCGCCTCGGCGGCCCGCTTGGGGTTGGTGATGATCGGCGTGATCAGGTGCGGGATGCCCTCGTACGCGGTCAGTTCGACGCGCTTGGGGTCGACGAGGACCATGCGGACGTCCTCGGGGGTCGCGCGGACCATGACCGAGGTGATCAGGCAGTTGATGCACGACGATTTGCCCGAGCCGGTCGCACCTGCGACGAGCACGTGCGGCATCTTCGCCAGATTGGCCATCACATAACCGCCCTCGACGTCCTTGCCGAGCGCGACCAGCATCGGGTGGTCGTCCTCGGCCGCGTCCGCGAGGCGCAGTACGTCACCGAGGTTGACCATCTCGCGGTCGGTGTTGGGGATCTCGATGCCGACGGCCGACTTACCGGGGATCGGGCTGATGATCCGCACGTCCGGGCTGGCGACGGCGTACGCGATGTTCTTGGTGAGCGCGGTGATCCGCTCGACCTTCACCGCCGGACCCAGCTCGACCTCGTAGCGCGTGACCGTCGGCCCGCGGGTGAAGCCGGTGACGGAGGCGTCGACCTTGAACTCGGAGAAGACGTTCGAGAGGGAGGCCACTATGGCGTCGTTGGCGGCGCTGCGCGTCTTGCCGGGGCCGCCCCGCTCCAGGAGGTCGAGCGAGGGCAGGGCGTAGGTGATGTCGCCGGAGAGCTGAAGCTGTTCAGCACGCGGCGGCAGCTCGCGGGGCGCGTCGGGGGCCTGTTTGGTGAGGTCCGGCACCAGGGCGTCCTGCCTGGCCCCCTTGGGCGGCTTGGCGGCCGGCGCTTCCTGCTGGGGCGGCTTGCTGCGCGCGGCCGGGACGGGGGTCGTCTCCTCGCGGTCCCCGACGCTGACGCCCTGGGTGAGGTCGGCGACCACCGGCGAGGGCGGCATCCCGTGCAGCACGGCCCCGTCGAGCGCGGCAGCGGCGGCCGCGGCGACGTCCACCGCGTCCATCGGCCGGTCCGGGTCGGGCTGCCGTACGGCGGAGCGCCTGGGGCGGCGCCGGGAGAGGGCCTCCTGCTCGGCGCCGTCGGGGTCGTACGACTCGGGGGCGGAGCCACGCCTGCGGCGGCGCGGGGGCGGCGCATCGCGCCACTGCTCGTCGTAGCGCGCGCCGTCCTCGTCGTACTCGTCGTCGTCCTCGTCGTCCGCGACGATGCCCAGCTTCCGCCCGAGGAGCCGCAGCCGCTGCGGAATCGCGTTCACCGGCGTCGCGGTGACCACGAGCAGCCCGAAGACCGTGAGCAGCACGAGCATCGCCACGGCGAGGGCCTCGCCCATGGTGTACGTCAGCGGGGTGGCCGTGCTCCAGCCGATGAGCCCCCCGGCGTCCCTTATCGCCTGCATGCCGGCGCTGCGGGCGGGCGCCCCGCACGCGATGTGGACCTGGCCGAGGACGCCGAGGACGAGCGCGGAGAGGCCAATGACGATGCGGCCGTTGGCGTCGGGCTTCTCGGGGTGCCGGATGAACCGTACGGCGATGACCGCGAGCAGTACCGGCACGAGCAGGTCGAGCCGGCCGAAGGCGCCGGTCACGAGCATCTCGACGAGATCGCCGACCGGGCCGCGCAGGTTGGACCAGGTGCCGGCGGCGACGATCAGGGCGAGGGCGAGCAGCAGCAGCGCGACACCGTCCTTGCGGTGCGCCGGGTCGAGATTCTTCGCGCCCTGCCCTATGCCGCGGAAGACGGCGCCGACGGCGTGTGCGGCACCGAGCCAGACGGCGCGTACGAGCCTGTACACGCCTCCGGTCGGATTGGGCGCCGGCTTCGGAGGGGCCGTCTTCTTCGCCGTCGCCTTCTTGGCGGGTGCCTTTTTGGCGGCGGCTTTCTTCGCGGGGGCCTTCTTCGCCGGAGCCTTCGTCGGAGCGGCCGCCTTCTTCGCGGGCGGCTTCTTCGCTGCGGACTGACGTGAGGCCATGAGTGTGAGGTTACCGGTGGAGGCCACAGCCGACACGTGTGCCTACTGCTTCACCCGTTCGTGTCGCGTACGTGAAGGCCCGAAGCTGACACGGCCTGACAGGCCCTCAGCCCGGCCGACCTTGGTCACAACTGGGCGCGGGCCCGGACCACTTGGGTGGCCCCGGCCCGCGCTCAGGAACGTACTCAGTTCTGCGACGGCACCGAGGCAGGTCCGCCCGTGCCCGGCTCCAACGCGTCCAGCGCCCTGCGCAGGCCCGTGAGTTTGCGTTCGAGATGGGCCGCTGTGGCCACCGCGGCGGCGTCCGCGGAGTCGTCGTCGAGCTGCTTGGACAGCGCTTCGGCCTGCTCCTCGACGGCCGCGAGCCGCGCGGAGAGTTCGGCGAGAATGCCGCCGGAGGGCTCCTTGGAGCCGCCCGCCGCACCCTTTCCGCCGCCCTCCAACTGAAGCCGCAGCAGCGCCGCCTGCTCCCTGAGCTGGCAGTTCTTCATGTACAGCTCGACGAAGACGGAGACCTTGGCACGCAGCACCCAAGGGTCGAACGGCTTCGAGATGTAGTCGACCGCACCCGCCGCGTACCCACGGAACGTGTGGTGCGGGCCGTGGTTGATGGCGGTGAGAAAAATGATCGGGATGTCCCGGGTCCGTTCGCGCCGCTTAATGTGCGCGGCCGTTTCGAAACCATCCATTCCCGGCATCTGGACGTCCAGCAGAATGACCGCGAAGTCGTCCGTCAACAGCGCCTTGAGCGCTTCCTCCCCGGACGATGCCCGCACCAGTGTCTGATCGAGCGCGGAGAGAATGGCCTCCAGCGCCAACAGATTCTCCGGCCGGTCATCGACCAGGAGGATCTTGGCCTTCTGCACCATGGCCCGCCCTCCTCGCCCCGGCTTGGGGCCTCCCCTGTCCGCAGGACTCGACGTGACACCACTCGGCGTCACCCCAGGGGACGACTCCCTCGCGCCACCCGTCCTTGTGCCGGTCATCGTAGCCGCACCCCGCCCGTCGCCACACCCTGTCACCATGATGTCACTGTGCTCGTAGCAGAAACGCAGCAGGGGACCAGAAGGTTCCCCGAATCCCGCGTTTCTACACGGCCGCGGCCACAGTCAGTCAGCAAGTCCGCGCGCCCCTCAACGGGTTGCGACCGCCTGCCGCGCCCCCTGTCACTCACTCCGCATCCACTGCTCCATGACCGACAGCAGATGATCCGGATCGACCGGCTTCGTCACATAGTCGGAGGCTCCCGAGTCGATCGCCTTCTCCCTGTCGCCCTTCATCGCCTTGGCTGTCAACGCGATGATCGGCAGTCCGGCGAACTGGGGCATCCGGCGAATGGCCGTGGTCGTCGCATACCCGTCCATCTCGGGCATCATGATGTCCATCAGAACGACCGTCACATCGTCGTGCTGCTCCAGGACCTCGATGCCCTCACGGCCGTTCTCGGCGTACAGCACGGACAGGCCGTGCTGCTCCAGGACGCTGGTGAGCGCGAAGACGTTGCGGATGTCGTCGTCGACGATGAGCACCTTCTCGCCGTCGAACCGGACCGTCCGGCGCGACTGCGCCGCCGCCTCCTGGGCGGCCTGCTGCGCCCAGTGTTCCTGTGCCTGCCCATTGCCCTGACCGGGCAGGGCGGACGGAGAACCCGCCGACACGCCCCTGCGGCGCCGCCTGAAGAGCGCGGCGGCCCCGTTCTGGGTCTCGCGGTACGACTTCACCTCGGCCGGCGTCTCGGTGCGCTCGGCCAACTCGTCCTCCGAGGCCAGCAACTCCCCGGCCCCCAGCGCGGCGGACGCGTTGTGCGCGTAGCCCTGGGGCGGCAGTTCGCTCGGGTGCAGCGGCAAATACAGGGTGAAGGTGGAGCCGCGTCCCGGCTCGCTCTGCGCGTGGATCTCGCCGCCCAGCAGCCGGGCGATCTCCCGCGAGATGGACAACCCCAGACCCGTACCGCCGTACTTGCGGCTCGTGGTGCCGTCCGCCTGCTTGAACGCCTCGAAGATGACCCGCATCTTGCTGGCCGCGATACCGATGCCCGTGTCCGTCACCGAGAACGCGATCATGTCGGCGTCCGCGTCCCGCAGCGAGCCCGCCTCCAGCAACTGCTCCCTGATGGCCACCGGCACATCCGCGCGGGCCGGCCGGATGACCAGCTCGACGGCCCCGGAATCGGTGAACTTCACCGCGTTGGACAACAGGTTCCGCAGCACCTGCAATAGTCGCTGTTCGTCCGTGTGCAGCGTGGCGGGCAGCTCCGGCGAGACCCGTACGGAGAAGTCGAGGCCCTTCTCCGCGGTCAGCGGCCGGAAGGTGGCCTCCACGTAGTCGACGAGCTGGACGAGCGCGATGCGGGTCGGCGAGACGTCCATCTTGCCCGCCTCGACCTTCGACAGGTCCAGGATGTCGTTGATCAGCTGGAGCAGGTCCGAGCCCGCTCCGTGGATCGTCTCGGCGAACTCGACCTGCTTGGGCGTCAGGTTCGACTCGGCGTTGTCGGCGAGCAGCTTGGCGAGGATCAGCAGCGAGTTGAGCGGGGTGCGCAGCTCGTGCGACATGTTCGCGAGGAACTCGCTCTTGTAGCGCATGGACACCGCGAGCTGCTCGGCGCGCTCCTCCAAGACCTGCCGCGCCTCCTCGATCTCGGTGTTCTTGACCTCGATGTCGCGGTTCTGCCGGGCCAGCAGCTCGGCCTTCTCCTCCAGTTCGGCGTTGGACGCCTGGAGGGCCTTCTGCCGGTTCTCCAACTCGTCGGACCGCTCACGCAGTTGCTCGGTCAGCTCCTGCGACTGCTTCAGCAGCACCTCGGTCTTGGTGTTGACGGAGATGGTGTTGACGCTCGTCGCGATCATCTCCGCGATCTGGTTCAGGAAGTCCTTCTGGATCTGCGTGAACGGCGTGAACGACGCCAGCTCGATGACACCGAGCACTGTCCCCTCGAAGAGCACCGGAAGCACGATGACCTGCGCCGGGGGCGCCTCGCCGAGCCCGGAGGAGATCTTCAGATAGCCGCTCGGCGCGTTCTCCACGAGGATCGTGCGCTTCTCCTGAGCGGCCGTCCCGACCAGCGCCTCGCCCGGCCGGAACGACGTCGGCATCGAGCCCATGGAGTAGCCGTACGAGCCGAGCATGCGCAGCTCGTACTGCTCCTCGTCATCCGGGGCCAGGTCCTTGCCGTCGAGGAACGGCAGCGCCAGGAAGAACGCACCGTGCTGCGCGGACACCACCGGCGTCAGCTCGCTCATGATCAGCGAGGCCACGTCGTCGAGATCCCGGCGACCCTGCATCAGGGCGGAGATCCGGGCGAGATTGCCCTTGAGCCAGTCCTGCTCCTGGTTGGCGATCGTGGTGTCGCGCAGGTTGGCGATCATCTTGTTGATGTAGTCCTGCAGCTCCTTGATCTCGCCGGACGCGTCGACGTCGATCTTGAGGTTCAGGTCACCCCGGGTCACCGCGGTGGCCACGCGCGCGATGGCGCGCACCTGCCGGGTCAGGTTCCCGGCCATCTCGTTCACCGACTCGGTGAGGTCCCGCCAGGTGCCGTCGACGTCCCGCACGCGCGCCAGACCGCCCAACTGCCCCTCGGTGCCCACCTCGCGGGCCACGCGGGTGACCTCCTCGGCGAAGGACGACAGCTGGTCGACCATCGTGTTGATCGTGGTCTTGAGTTCCAGGATCTCACCGCGCGCGTCGATGTCGATCTTCTTGGTCAGATCGCCCTTGGCGATGGCGGTCGTCACCATCGCGATGTTGCGGACCTGCCCGGTGAGGTTGGACGCCATCGAGTTCACGGACTCGGTGAGGTCCTTCCACGTACCCGCCACGCCCGGTACGTGCGCCTGGCCGCCCAGGATGCCGTCCGTGCCCACCTCACGGGCCACCTTGGTGACCTGGTCGGCGAACGAACTCAGCGTCTTCACCATGCTGTTGAAGGTGTCGGCGAGCTGCGCGACCTCGCCGCGCGCCTCGATCGTCACCGTACGGGTCAGGTCGCCGTTGGCGACGGCGGCCGCGACCTGGGAGATGTTCCGCACCTGCATGGTCAGGTTCTTGGCCATCAGGTTCACATTGCCGCTGAGGTCCTTCCAGATGCCGGTGACGCCCGGCACGTGCGCCTGGCCGCCGAGGATGCCCTCGGTGCCCACCTCACGGGCCACCCGGGTCACCTGCTCGGCGAAGGACGACAGCTGATCCACCATCGTGTTGACGGTGGTGACGAGTTCGAGGATCTCGCCCTTCGCGTCGACGGTGATCTTCTTCGACAGATCGCCCTTGGCGACCGCGGTCGTGACCTCAGCGATCTGGCGCACCTGGATCGTCAGGTTGTTCGCCATGAAGTTCACCGACTGCGTGAGGTCCTTCCAGGTGCCGGAGACGCCCTGCACCTCGGCCTGACCGCCGAGCTGGCCCTCCGTGCCCACCTCACGGGCGACCCTGGTGACCTCCTCCGCGAACGACGACAGCTGGTCCACCATCGTGTTCAGCGTGTTCTTCAGCTCCAGGATCTCGCCGCGCGCGTCCACGGTGATCTTCTGGGAGAGGTCACCGCGGGCCACCGCCGTGGCGACCTGCGCGATGTTGCGGACCTGGTCGGTCAGATTGCCGGCCATGCCGTTCACGGACTCGGTGAGGTCGTGCCACACACCGGCGACACCGGGCACCCGCGCCTGTCCGCCCAGCCGTCCTTCCGTACCCACTTCACGGGCGACCCGGGTCACCTGGTCGGCGAAGGACGACAGCTGATCCACCATCGTGTTGATGGTGTTCTTCAGCTCCAGGATCTCGCCGCGCGCGTCGACGTCGATCTTCTGGGAGAGGTCACCGCGCGCCACAGCCGTCGTCACCTGCGCGATGTTGCGCACCTGAGAGGTGAGGTTGCCCGCCATCGAGTTGACGGAGTCGGTCAGTTCCTTCCACGTACCCGATACGCCGTCCACGCGGGCCTGACCGCCGAGACGGCCCTCCGTGCCCACGTCCCGAGCCATCCGGGTCACCTGGTCGGCGAAGCTCGACAGCTGGTCCACCATCGTGTTGACGGTGTTCTTCATTTCGAGCATCTCGCCCGCGACATCGACGGTGACCTTCTGCGAGAGGTCGCCGTTGGCCACGGCCGTGGTCACCGCCGCGATGTTCCTCACCTGTCCGGTGAGGTTCCGGAACGCCGTGTTGACGGAGTCCGTCAGGTCCTTCCACGTACCGGCCGCGCCCGGCACCTTCGCCTGACCGCCCAGCCGTCCCTCGGCACCCACCTCGTTGGCCACCCGCGTGACCTCGGCGCCGAAGTAGGAGAGCTGGTCGACCATCCCGTTGACGGTGTTCTTCAGCTCCAGCATCTCGCCGGCCACGTCAACGGTGACCTTCTGCGAGAGGTCGCCGTTGGCCACGGCCGTGGTCACCGCCGCGATGTCCCGCACCTGAATCGTCAGGTTCCGGAAGACGGTGTTCACCGAATCGGTGAGGTCCTTCCACGTTCCCGCCGCGCCCGGCACCTGCGCCTGACCGCCGAGCCGCCCCTCGGCACCGACCTCGTTGGCCACCCGCGTGACCTCGTCGGCGAAGATCCGCAGCGTCTCGGTCATCTGGTTGATCGTCTCAGCGAGCTTCGCGACCTCACCGCGTGCGGGCACGGTCACCTTCTGAGACAGATCACCGTTGGCGACAGCGGTGGTGACCTGGGCGATCCCCCGCACCTGCGCGGTGAGATTGCCGGCCATGGTGTTCACCGAATCGGTGAGCTCCTTCCACACACCGGCCACACCCGGCACCTCGGCCTGACCGCCAAGCTGCCCTTCGGTGCCCACCTCACGGGCGACTCGCGTCACCTCGGAGGAGAACGCGGAGAGCTGGTCGACCATCGTGTTGACGGTCTCCTTCAGCTCCAGCATCTCGCCGGCCACATGAACCGTGACCTTCCGGGACAAGTCACCCTTCGCGACCGCGGTCGTCACCAGCGCGATGTCCCTCACCTGTGCGGTGAGCCGATACGCCATGGTGTTGACGGACTCCGTCAGGTCCTTCCACGAACCGGACATCCCGCGCACCTTGGCCTGCCCGCCCAGCTTGCCCTCGGTGCCCACCTCGCTGGCCACGCGCGTGACCTCATCGGTGAACGTCGACAGCTGGTCGACCAGATTGTTGACCGTGCGCCCGACCTTCAGGAACTCCCCGCGCAGCGGATGCCCCGTCCCGTCCGGCGCCTGCGTCCGCAGTTCCATACGCGGCGACAGATCACCCTCCGCGACGGCCGACAGCACCCGGCTGACCTCGGAAACAGGCCGTACGAGGTCGTCGACCAGCGCGTTCGACGCGTCGATCGCGGCGGCCCAGGACCCCTCGCTCGCCCCCGTCTCCAACCGCTCGGTGAGCTTTCCCTCACGCCCCACCATGCGCCGCACCCGCGACAACTCGCCGGTCAGATGCAGATTCCGGTCCGCCACCTCGTTGAACACTGCGGCGATCTCGGACATGACGCCGTCACCCGAGACGGTGAGCCGCTTGCGGAAGTTGCCGTCCCGCATCGCCTCCAGGGCCGTGAGCAGCCGCTTCAGAGCCGCCGTGTCCACGGTGGTGGTCCCATTGTGCGGTTTGCGTGATTTGCGCTGGTCGTTCAGGGACTGTCCGCCTTTCGCGCGCGCCTTAGTGCCCCGCGCCGCTGCGCCAGACTCCACTGTGTCCCTCCCGCAAGGGTCGACCGTTCCTGCTAGACGTACTTCGCCGTATTCGAACGCTTCGTACTGCTCACACTGCTCGTACCACTCGTACTACTTCGTACTCGGATACTTCTGCTCGGCAAACCGGGTGCCACTCCCCGGCGCACTCGGAAGGTACTCGGCCTTGCTCGACCTTCTTCTGAAAGCCTGCCCAGTGTTTCACCCCGGCTGAACCCGGCCATAACAGTTCGGCAGCTTCGCACACGGTCCGCACACCTCCGGACGGAAACACAGACGACCGGCATCCGCATGGACGGCGAAGGTAAGTAACCTTGCATGCGGCTGTCCAGCCATGCCGGTCCCGTCCGGCCTGGACGGTGGCGCACGAGCACGAGCGGGCAGGCATCGGAGGGGCGGCCGCACCATGACCACCGGACTGCATCCTGGGGAAGCCCCCCGGGACCCCAGGCCGACGGAGAACCAGCCTCTGCCGCGGCAGGAGGCCGGCCGCGGGTCCTCGCACGTCGAGAACCGGACAAGGAGTTCTGTGATCACCGCGCGCGCGGCCGCCAGTTTCGACCCCGTCTCGCGATCCGTCGCGACCGCCCGCTCGTTCGTCCGCGACACCCTGCAGGGCTGGGGGTTCGCCGACATCGTCGACGACGCCGTGGTCCTCACCAGCGAACTGGTCACCAACGCGGTCGTCCACGCGGGCACCTCCGCCGATGTCCTGTGTCTGCGGGCGGACGACGGCGTACGCATCGAGGTCGCCGACAGATACCCCGAGCGCGAGATCCCTCTCCAGGGCAGCCACATCAACATGGGCAGCCCCGACCGCGAGGGCGGCCGCGGCCTCCAGCTGTGCGCGGCGATGGCCTCCCGCTGGGGTGTCGAGTACACGTCCACGCACAAGCAGGTCTGGTTCCAACTCGACCTCCCCGACCGCCCGGTGGGCACGCGCACGGCGGGCCCGTCCCTCCCCGCCGACCTGCTTCCGCTCGCCGACGGCCGGGTCCGCGTCGCGGTCGTCCAGATCGACCGCTCGGGCGCGATCAGCGCCTGGAACGAGGACGCCGAGGAACTCTTCGGATACGCCGCCGACCAGGTCATCAGCAAGCCCCTCACCGACCTCGCCGCCTGGCCGCACACCCCCGGCACCAGCACCGGCGTCGCCGAGGCCCTCCAACTCTCCCGCTGGGAGGGCAGTTACGGCATCCGCGGCGCCAACGGCCGGGTGACGCCGGTCTACGCCTCCCACCTCCGGGTCCGCGACACGGACGGCGACCCCTCCACGGTGTGCCTGCTCGTACGGGACCACGAGCGCGCTGTTCTCCAGACCCCGATCCGTATGCCGTCCGGCGACGGCTCCGGTTCCGGCGAGGGCCAGGCCACGGACCCCTTCGAGGTCTTCATCGGTTCCCCCGCCCCGGACGACCTCGACGGCCTCCTCCAGCGCACGGTCGAGCGCGCCCGCGACATGCTTGACGGCGACTCCGCCTTCCTGCTTCTGGCCACCGACGACGAGACCGAGCTGGAGGTACGGGCCTCCACGGGCCTCCCGTCGGCCCGCCAGCGCTTCGCACGCGTCCCGGTGGAGGCCGGCCCCGGCCGCTACGGCTCGGCCCGCATGCCGGCCGTCCACGACGACCTCACGGCCGTCCCCGGCGCCGTACCCCTCCTCAACGGCACGGGTATGCGCTCGGTCGTCACCGTCCCGCTCAAGGTCGAGGGCCGCCTCACCGGCTCCCTGGGTGTCGCCGCCGAGGCCCAGGGCCGGTACTCCAACGAGGAGGCCCTGCGCCTCCAGTTCGCCGCCGACCGCATCGCCCTGGCCGTCGAGTCGGCCCGCCTGGGCGAGCTGGAACGCCTGCGCCGCGGGTCGTTGAGTTTCCTGGTGGAGGCCTCCGACCTCCTGGCGGGCACCCTGGACCGCGACCAGACCCTGGCCCTCATGGCCCAGATGACGATCCCGACCCTCGCCACCTGGTGCGCGGTCTACACGATCGCCGACCAGGCCTCGGACCCGTATCTCTCGTACGTCCTGCACGAGGACGAGGACCTCATCGACGGCCTCAAGGCCCTCCTTTCCAAGATCCGCCCGCCCGAGCCGATCCCGACCCCGGGCGCCCGCGTCTGGACGGCCCCCGCCGAGGCGGCACACCAGGCGGCCCTGCGCACCTCCATGCGCAGTCTGGGCCTCGGCGAACCCGCCACGGTGAGCTCGGGCATCGGCACCACGCTCGCGACGGCCTCGGCGGTGGGCGGCGAGACCGTCGTACTCCCGCTGGTCGCCCGCAACCGC
Source organism: Streptomyces sp. DSM 40750 (assembly GCF_024612035.1). Taxonomy (GTDB): domain Bacteria; phylum Actinomycetota; class Actinomycetes; order Streptomycetales; family Streptomycetaceae; genus Streptomyces. The sequence continues at coordinate 8,196,344 of NZ_CP102513.1, read as the reverse complement.
GTCATCGGCATGCTGACCCTCGGCAAGCCCACGGACGAGCACTTCCGCCAGGAGATCCTGGAGTTGGCGGAGGACCTCTCCCGCCGGGCCGCCCTAGCCCTGGACAACGCCCGTCTGTACTCGGAGCGCATGGCCATCAGCCAGTCCCTTCAGCGCAGCCTCCTCCCGCCCGAACTCCCCCTGATCGACGGCGTGGAGGTCGAGGTCATCTACCGCGCGGCCGGCGAGGGCAACGAGGTCGGCGGCGACTTCTACGACCTGTTCCCCATCCGCGACGGCGCATACGGCTTCGCCATCGGCGACGTCTGCGGAACGGGCCCGGAAGCCGCCGCGGTCACCGGCCTGGCCCGCCACGCCCTGCGCCTCCTGGCCAGGGAGGGCTACGGCGGCCCAGCGGTCCTGGAGCGCCTCAACTCCGCGATCATCGACGAGGGCGCCCGCAGCCGCTTCCTGACGCTCCTGTACGGCGAGTTGTGGCCCCAGGAGGACGGCAGCGCCGTCCTGAAGGTCGTCTGCGCCGGCCACCCACTCCCGCTGCGCCTCCGCCAGGACGGCACGGTCGAGCCGGCCGCCGAACCGCAGGCCCTCCTCGGCGTCATGGAGGACCTGGAGCTGTACGAGCAGACGGTCACCCTCGACCCCGGCGACGTCCTCCTCTGTGTCACGGACGGCGTCACCGAACGCCGCGAAGGCACGCGCATGTTGGGCGACGACGGCCTCACCGAGGTCCTCACCACCTGCACGGGCCTCACTGCGGGCGCGGTCGCGGCCCGCGTCATGCGCGCGGTCGAACGCTTCGCCTCCGACGCTCCGTCCGACGACATGGCCATCCTGGCGATGCGCGTCCCGGGCCTCCAGACGGACTGACTCCGGATACGACAAAGGCCCCGCCCAATTGGGCGGGGCCTTTTGGCTGAGCCCCCAAACGGAATCGAACCGTTGACCTTCTCCTTACCATGGAGACGCTCTACCGACTGAGCTATAGGGGCCTGTCACCTTTTCGAGGTTTCCCTCGCGGCAACGAGATAGATCATACCCCGAATCGGCGACTGCTTCGAACCTCCCTGACCTGGAAGGGCAAACAGCGCACTTGCGAGCTCCACGCGCCCCCGAGTTCGCCCGCGCACCAGAACTAAACAAGTGGAGATCGCCTACACCTCGACCACCAGGGAAGCATGATCCGCCGCTACCTCATCTGGCGGAACAAGCACGCCGCCGACGAACGCTTCCGGGAGGTCATGAACAGGGCGAACGCTGTCTGATGCGGCACTAGAAAGCCGGCTGCAGCAGCCCGCCGAGCGTGTTGCAGGCGGACACGAGGCGCTGCAGCTCCCGCCGCGACATCCGGCCGCCGATGGGCAGCGCCAGGGTCTCGTCGGCGGCCCGCTCGGTCTCCGGCAGACACACGTCCCGCCGGAACCCGGGCATCCGGTGCACCGGCGTCTTCACCGGCACGCTGCACTCGACTCCCTTGGCCCGCACGGCCCGTGCGAAGGCGTCCCGGTCCGGCCGCCCATTACCGGGCACCCGCACGACGTACTGCTGGAACGTATGCCCGTCACACCCTTCAGGAGTCCGTACGCCCTTCAGCTTCGCGCTGAGATACGCGGCCCGCTGCCGACGCTCCCCCAGCTCGCTGTACGGCGTCTCCGACTCACCCTGCTCCAGCACCAACAGCCCATGCCGCTGCCCGACTTGATGCAGCGCCGCGATGTCGGCCGACCGACCGAAGCGGTGTACGACGACAACAGCCACCGTCCGCGACGTCACCGCGGCCTCGACACCCGAGGCATCCAGGCAGTACGTCGCCGGGTCTATGTCGGCGAACACCGGCACAGCCCCCGCCAGGCTCACCGCCTGAGCGACCTCCGGATTCCCGAACGCCGGCACGACCACCTCGTCACCGACGCCGACACCCGCGGCCCTGAGCATTCCAACGGTACCCATAGCGCGGATCCTGGTCGCGCAACGTGAACTCCAAGTAAAGCCCAACAAAAAAGAGCTGGTCCCTGAACCGAAGTTCGGGGACCAGCTCTCTCAATATTCGTTCGGCGGCGTCCTACTCTCCCACAGGGTCCCCCCTGCAGTACCATCGGCGCTGTAAGGCTTAGCTTCCGGGTTCGGAATGTAACCGGGCGTTTCCCTCACGCTATGACCACCGAAACACTATGAAACAATCAACCGCACCACGCTCCGTGGAGACGTGGGGTTGTTCGTGGTTTCAGAACCAACACAGTGGACGCGAGCAACTGAGGACAAGCCCTCGGCCTATTAGTACCAGTCAACTCCACCCCTTACAGGGCTTCCATATCTGGCCTATCAACCCAGTCGTCTACTGGGAGCCTTAACCCATCAAGTGGGTGGGAATACTCATCTCGAAGCAGGCTTCCCGCTTAGATGCTTTCAGCGGTTATCCCTCCCGAACGTAGCCAACCAGCCATGCCCTTGGCAGGACAACTGGCACACCAGAGGTTCGTCCGTCCCGGTCCTCTCGTACTAGGGACAGCCCTTCTCAATATTCCTGCGCGCGCAGCGGATAGGGACCGAACTGTCTCACGACGTTCTAAACCCAGCTCGCGTACCGCTTTAATGGGCGAACAGCCCAACCCTTGGGACCGACTCCAGCCCCAGGATGCGACGAGCCGACATCGAGGTGCCAAACCATCCCGTCGATATGGACTCTTGGGGAAGATCAGCCTGTTATCCCCGGGGTACCTTTTATCCGTTGAGCGACGGCGCTTCCACAAGCCACCGCCGGATCACTAGTCCCGACTTTCGTCCCTGCTCGACCCGTCGGTCTCACAGTCAAGCTCCCTTGTGCACTTACACTCACCACCTGATTGCCAACCAGGCTGAGGGAACCTTTGGGCGCCTCCGTTACTCTTTAGGAGGCAACCGCCCCAGTTAAACTACCCATCAGACACTGTCCCTGATCCGGATCACGGACCCAGGTTAGACATCCAGCACGACCAGACTGGTATTTCAACGACGACTCCACCTGAACTGGCGTCCAAGCTTCACAGTCTCCCAGCTATCCTACACAAGCCGAACCGAACACCAATATCAAACTGTAGTAAAGGTCCCGGGGTCTTTCCGTCCTGCTGCGCGAAACGAGCATCTTTACTCGTAGTGCAATTTCACCGGGCCTATGGTTGAGACAGTCGAGAAGTCGTTACGCCATTCGTGCAGGTCGGAACTTACCCGACAAGGAATTTCGCTACCTTAGGATGGTTATAGTTACCACCGCCGTTTACTGGCGCTTAAGTTCTCAGCTTCGCCACCCCGAAGAGTGACTAACCGGTCCCCTTAACGTTCCAGCACCGGGCAGGCGTCAGTCCGTATACATCGCCTTACGGCTTCGCACGGACCTGTGTTTTTAGTAAACAGTCGCTTCTCGCTGGTCTCTGCGGCCACCCCCAGCTCAGGAAGCAAGTCCCCTCACCAGTGATGGCCCCCCTTCTCCCGAAGTTACGGGGGCATTTTGCCGAGTTCCTTAACCATAGTTCACCCGAACGCCTCGGTATTCTCTACCTGACCACCTGAGTCGGTTTAGGGTACGGGCCGCCATAAAACTCGCTAGAGGCTTTTCTCGACAGCATAGGATCATCCACTTCACCACAATCGGCTCGGCATCAGGTCTCAGACACATGGCATGCGGATTTACCTACACACCGTCCTACACCCTTACCCCGGGACAACCACCGCCCGGGATGGACTACCTTCCTGCGTCACCCCATCACTCACCTACTACCACCTTGGATCAGCGGCTCCACCACTTTCCTTTCCCCGAAGGGTCCGGAACGGCTTCACGGCCTTAGCATTAATGGGTTCGATGTTTGACGCTTCACAGCGGGTACCGGAATATCAACCGGTTATCCATCGACTACGCCTGTCGGCCTCGCCTTAGGTCCCGACTTACCCTGGGCAGATCAGCTTGACCCAGGAACCCTTGGTCAATCGGCGCACACGTTTCTCACGTGTGTATCGCTACTCATGCCTGCATTCTCACTCGTCAACCGTCCACAACTCGCTTCCGCGGCTGCTTCACCCGGCAGACGACGCTCCCCTACCCATCCCAGCGGGCGTTGGCCCTACATGCTGGAATGACACGACTTCGGCGGTACGCTTGAGCCCCGCTACATTGTCGGCGCGGAATCACTAGACCAGTGAGCTATTACGCACTCTTTCAAGGGTGGCTGCTTCTAAGCCAACCTCCTGGTTGTCTGTGCGACTCCACATCCTTTCCCACTTAGCGTACGCTTAGGGGCCTTAGTCGATGCTCTGGGCTGTTTCCCTCTCGACCATGGAGCTTATCCCCCACAGTCTCACTGCCGCGCTCTCACTTACCGGCATTCGGAGTTTGGCTAAGGTCAGTAACCCGGTAGGGCCCATCGCCTATCCAGTGCTCTACCTCCGGCAAGAAACACACGACGCTGCACCTAAATGCATTTCGGGGAGAACCAGCTATCACGGAGTTTGATTGGCCTTTCACCCCTAACCACAGGTCATCCCCCAGGTTTTCAACCCTGGTGGGTTCGGTCCTCCACGAAGTCTTACCTCCGCTTCAACCTGCCCATGGCTAGATCACTCCGCTTCGGGTCTTGAGCGTGCTACTCAAACGCCCTGTTCGGACTCGCTTTCGCTACGGCTACCCCACCCGGGTTAACCTCGCAACACACCGCAAACTCGCAGGCTCATTCTTCAAAAGGCACGCAGTCACGACGTTGAGTACAAGTACTCAACGCGACGCTCCCACGGCTTGTAGGCACACGGTTTCAGGTACTATTTCACTCCGCTCCCGCGGTACTTTTCACCATTCCCTCACGGTACTATCCGCTATCGGTCACCAGGGAATATTTAGGCTTAGCGGGTGGTCCCGCCAGATTCACACGGGATTTCTCGGGCCCCGTGCTACTTGGGTGTCTCTCAAACGAGCCGTACAGATTTCAGCTACGGGGGTCTTACCCTCTACGCCGGACCTTTCGCATGTCCTTCGCCTACCTGTACGGTTTCTGACTCGCCTCACAGCCGGCAGACTGTGAAAGAGAGATCCCACAACCCCGTATACGCAACCCCTGCCGGGTCTCACACGCATACGGTTTGGCCTCATCCGGTTTCGCTCGCCACTACTCCCGGAATCACGGTTGTTTTCTCTTCCTGCGGGTACTGAGATGTTTCACTTCCCCGCGTTCCCTCCACTTGCCCTATGTGTTCAGGCAAGGGTGACAGCCCATGACGACTGCCGGGTTTCCCCATTCGGACACCCCCGGATCAAAGCCTGGTTGACGACTCCCCGGGGCCTATCGTGGCCTCCCACGTCCTTCATCGGTTCCTGGTGCCAAGGCATCCACCGTGCGCCCTTAAAAACTTGGCCACAGATGCTCGCGTCCACTGTGCAGTTCTCAAACAACGACCAACCACCCATCACCCCGAACCAACCGGTTCGAGTGCACTGGGGCCGGCAACTGAGGGGTTCATTCCCTCAGACACCCAACAGCGTGCCCGACCAGCTCCCACCCGAAGATCATGCTTTCCACACTCTCACGAGCAGTACTCACAGCCCCCGACCCGGAAACCAGCCGAATAATCAACGTTCCACCCATGAGCTAACCAGCATCAGACGTTCGCTGATGACCTGGCCTCTGACCTCACCCCGAAAGGATCGGTAGAAGTGCTCCTTAGAAAGGAGGTGATCCAGCCGCACCTTCCGGTACGGCTACCTTGTTACGACTTCGTCCCAATCGCCAGTCCCACCTTCGACAGCTCCCTCCCTTACGGGTTGGGCCACCGGCTTCGGGTGTTACCGACTTTCGTGACGTGACGGGCGGTGTGTACAAGGCCCGGGAACGTATTCACCGCAGCACTGCTGATCTGCGATTACTAGCAACTCCGACTTCATGGGGTCGAGTTGCAGACCCCAATCCGAACTGAGACAGGCTTTTTGAGATTCGCTCCGCCTCACGGCTTCGCAGCTCATTGTACCTGCCATTGTAGCACGTGTGCAGCCCAAGACATAAGGGGCATGATGACTTGACGTCGTCCCCACCTTCCTCCGAGTTGACCCCGGCAGTCTCCTGTGAGTCCCCATCACCCCGAAGGGCATGCTGGCAACACAGAACAAGGGTTGCGCTCGTTGCGGGACTTAACCCAACATCTCACGACACGAGCTGACGACAGCCATGCACCACCTGTACACCGACCACAAGGGGGCGACCATCTCTGGCCGTTTCCGGTGTATGTCAAGCCTTGGTAAGGTTCTTCGCGTTGCGTCGAATTAAGCCACATGCTCCGCTGCTTGTGCGGGCCCCCGTCAATTCCTTTGAGTTTTAGCCTTGCGGCCGTACTCCCCAGGCGGGGAACTTAATGCGTTAGCTGCGGCACCGACGACGTGGAATGTCGCCAACACCTAGTTCCCACCGTTTACGGCGTGGACTACCAGGGTATCTAATCCTGTTCGCTCCCCACGCTTTCGCTCCTCAGCGTCAGTAATGGCCCAGAGATCCGCCTTCGCCACCGGTGTTCCTCCTGATATCTGCGCATTTCACCGCTACACCAGGAATTCCGATCTCCCCTACCACACTCTAGTCTGCCCGTATCGAATGCAGACCCGGGGTTAAGCCCCGGGCTTTCACATCCGACGCGACAGACCGCCTACGAGCTCTTTACGCCCAATAATTCCGGACAACGCTCGCGCCCTACGTATTACCGCGGCTGCTGGCACGTAGTTAGCCGGCGCTTCTTCTGCAGGTACCGTCACTTTCGCTTCTTCCCTGCTGAAAGAGGTTTACAACCCGAAGGCCGTCATCCCTCACGCGGCGTCGCTGCATCAGGCTTTCGCCCATTGTGCAATATTCCCCACTGCTGCCTCCCGTAGGAGTCTGGGCCGTGTCTCAGTCCCAGTGTGGCCGGTCGCCCTCTCAGGCCGGCTACCCGTCGTCGCCTTGGTGAGCCATTACCTCACCAACAAGCTGATAGGCCGCGGGCTCATCCTTCACCGCCGGAGCTTTCCACACTCATCGGATGCCCGAGAGTGTTGTATCCGGTATTAGACCCCGTTTCCAGGGCTTGTCCCAGAGTGAAGGGCAGATTGCCCACGTGTTACTCACCCGTTCGCCACTAATCCCCACCGAAGTGGTTCATCGTTCGACTTGCATGTGTTAAGCACGCCGCCAGCGTTCGTCCTGAGCCAGGATCAAACTCTCCGTGAATGTTTACCCGTAATCGGGTGCACACATCACGAGAGCGGAACAGCCAGGCGGAATAAGCCCGGCCGTTCACAGCGTCCTCGCTGTGTTTATTTCAAAGGAACCTCGCCCCAACCGAATGGCCGGGAACGGGGTATCAACATATCTGGCGTTGATTTTTGGCACGCTGTTGAGTTCTCAAGGAACGGACGCTTCCTTTGTACTCACCCAAGTTATCCTCAGGCTTTCCTCCGGGCGCTTCCCTTCGGTCTTGCGTTTCCGACTCTATCAGATCGTTTTCCGATCCGATTTCCTCGGTGCTTTCCAGGTTTCCGCTTCCGCGTTTCCCTTTCCGGCGGTTCCGACTTTATCAGAAGTTCTGAGTCGGAATTTCCGCCCGGTCCGGGTGGCTCCTGACGCACAGTTGCGTCGGGTTCCCCCCTGGGCGGAGCCGTAAACGTACTGGAGCGGGGCGCCCCGATGCAAATCGAGGAGCCCCGCTCCAGACGGGCGCTGACGGAGGGTCAGACCTCAACCACGACAGGCAGGATCATCGGCCTGCGCCGGTAGGTGTCGGAGACCCACTTGCCCAGGGTGCGGCGGATGAGCTGTTGCAGCTGGTGGGGCTCGACGACCCCGTCCTGTGCCGAACGTTCCAGGACTTCGGTGATCCGCGGGACTACCGCGATGAAGACGGAGTCGTCGATGCCGGAGCCACGGGCCTGGATGTGCGGGCCGCCGGTGATCTTGCCGGTGGAGGAGTCCACGACGACGAAGACCGAGATGATGCCCTCGTCGCCCAGGATCTTCCGGTCCTTGAGGGCCGGCTCGCCGACATCGCCGACCGAGAGGCCGTCGACGTACACGTAACCGGCCTGGACCTTGCCGGAGATCTTGGCCTTGCCCTCGATGAGGTCGACGACCACGCCGTCCTCGGCGATGACGATGCGGTCGTGCGGTACGCCCGTCAGGGCGCCCAGCTCGGCATTGGCGCGTAGGTGGCGCCATTCGCCGTGCACCGGCATCAGGTTCTTCGGGCGGCAGATGTTGTAGAAGTACAGCAGCTCGCCGGCCGAGGCGTGTCCGGAGACATGGACCTTGGCGTTGCCCTTGTGGACGACGTTGGCGCCCCAGCGGGTCAGGCCGTTGATGACGCGGTAGACCGCGTTCTCGTTGCCGGGGATCAGGGACGAGGCCAGGATCACCGTGTCGCCCTGGACGATGCGGATCTGGTGGTCCCGGTTGGCCATGCGGGACAGGGCCGCCATCGGCTCGCCCTGCGATCCGGTGCACACGAGGACGATCTCGTGGTCCGGCAGGTCGTCGAGCGTCTTGACGTCGACCACCAGGCCCGGCGGAACCTTCAGATAGCCCAGGTCACGGGCGATTCCCATGTTCCGGACCATCGAGCGACCGACGAACGCGACCCGGCGGCCGTACTCGTGAGCCGCGTCGAGGATCTGCTGGATGCGATGGATGTGGCTGGCGAAGCTGGCCACGATGATTCGCTTCCGGGCGCTCCCGAAGACCTGGCGCAGGACGTTGGAGATGTCGCGCTCGGGCGGGACGAACCCGGGGACCTCGGCATTCGTGGAGTCGGAGAGGAGGAGATCGATCCCCTCCTCGCTCAGCCGTGCGAACGCGTGTAGATCCGTCAGGCGGTTGTCCAGCGGGAGCTGGTCCATCTTGAAGTCGCCTGTGTGGACCACCATGCCCGCGGGGGTACGGATGGCCACGGCGAGGGCGTCGGGGATGGAGTGGTTCACCGCGACGAACTCGCAGTCGAAGGGGCCGATGCGTTCGCGGTTCCCCTCGACGACCTCAAGGGTGTAGGGGCGGATGCGGTGCTCCTGGAGCTTCGCCTCGATGAGGGCGAGGGTCAGCTTGGAGCCGATCAGCGGGATGTCGGGCTTCTCGCGCAGCAGGTACGGGACCGCGCCGATGTGGTCCTCGTGGCCATGCGTGAGGACGATGCCCTCGATGTCGTCGAGGCGGTCCCTGACAGACGAGAAGTCCGGCAGGATCAGGTCGATTCCGGGCTGCTCCTCCTCGGGGAAGAGCACCCCGCAGTCGACGATCAGCAGACGGCCGCCGTACTCGAAGACGGTCATGTTCCGGCCGATCTCACCGAGGCCGCCCAGTGGGGTGACCCGCAGGCCGCCTTCGGGAAGCGGCGGCGGCGGGCCGAGTTCAGGATGCGGATGACTCAAAAGACTCTCCTCACCAAGCGCGCCACGTACCTGTGGCACGTGGCGCGCATGACGTTCGTGCAAAAGCAGTTGTGGATGTGGACGCAGGCGCTTTCGCCTGCCTATTCAGTTGTGAAGTCAGGTTGTCGCGTTGTGCGAAGTCCGGTGTTAGAGCTGTACCCCGCCCGCACCAAGATCGATCTTGAGCTGGGCGGTCTCCTCGGGCGAAAGCTCCACCATGGGGGCGCGCAGCGGTCCGGCGGGCAGGCCCTGGAGGGCGAGCGCCGCCTTGGTGGTCATCACGCCCTGGGTGCGGAACATGCCGGTGAAGACCGGGAGCAGCTTCTGGTGGATCTCTGTGGCCTTCTGGACGTCGCCGGAGACGTATGCCTCGACGAGGGCGCGCAGCTCGGGGGTGACGACGTGGCCGACGACCGAGACGAAGCCGACCGCGCCCACGGAGAGCAGCGGCAGGTTCAGCATGTCGTCGCCGGAGTACCAGGCGAGGCCGGAGCGGGCGATGGCCCAGCTGGCGCGGCCGAGGTCACCCTTGGCGTCCTTGTTGGCGACGATGCGCGGGTGCTCGGCGAGCCGGACGATCGTCTCGGTGTCGATCGGGACGCCGCTGCGGCCGGGGATGTCGTAGAGCATGACCGGCAGCTCGGCGGCGTCGGCGATCGCCGTGAAGTGGCGGTACAGCCCCTCCTGCGGGGGCTTGTTGTAGTACGGCGTGACGACGAGCAGACCGTGGGCGCCGACCTTCTCGGCGGCGCGGGCGAGTTCGGTGCTGTGGTGGGTGTCGTTCGTGCCGACGCCGGCGATGATGTGCGCGCGGTCGCCGACAGCCTCCAGGACGGCTCGTACCAGGTCCGATTTCTCCGCGTCACTGGTGGTGGGGGACTCGCCGGTGGTGCCGTTGATGACCAGGCCGTCGTTGCCTGCGTCCACCAGGTGGGTGGCGAGCCGCTGCGCGCCGTCGAGGTCGAGTGCGCCGTCCGCCGTGAAGGGCGTGACCATGGCGGTGAGGACCCGCCCGAAGGGGGTCTGCGGAGTCGAGGTCGGAGCCATGGGTAACACGCTACTCGCTGCTCAGGGCACGGTCTGCCCTCGGGGGGCTGGAAAAGTCAGGACAAATGCGGAGCCCGGCACTGCCTGCTCGGGGGTTCAAGCAGTGCCGGGTCCGTTTGATCAGGCTAGATGAACTTCGCGAAATGCCGCAATACGGACACTTCGCTCGGCTGACCCGCACATCTGTGCCTGGCCGGATATCGGCGGTCCGCTAGGGCGCGACCCGGCCGTTCGCATTGAACGCCGCATGCGTGAGCGGCATGAGCCTCGCCCACTCCGCCTCCATCTTCTCGCCGACCATCTCGATCTCCCGCTGCGGGAAGGACGGGACCTTGGCGAGCTCGTGCTGGGTGCGCAGGCCGAGGAAGTGCATCAGCGAGCGGGCGTTGCAAGTGGCGTACATCGAGGAGAAGAGGCCGACAGGAAGGACCGCGCGGGCGACCTCGCGGGCGACACCGGCGGCGAGCATCTCCTGGTACGCCTCGTACGCGTGGACGTACGAGTCCTCCATGACGCGGCCGACCAGTTCCTGCTGGGCCTGGGTGCCCTCGACGAAGACGTACTTGCCGGGACGGCCCTCCTGGACGAGCTTGCGGGACTCATCGGGGACGTAGAAGTGGGGCTGGAGTTCCCGGTAGCGACCCGACTCCTCGTTGTACGAGTTGTGCACGACGATGCCGTTGGCGAGGAAGTTGTGCCAGGGCCCCTCCACCGAGAGGTCGTACGTCATCTCCTCGCCGTCCTGCTCGATGGCGACGATCCGGTCCGGAACGGCTTTGGCGATCTTGCCGTCGCGCTGGGCCAGGGCCTGCTCTCCAGCACTCTTGATCGCATGGCAGGACTCACACGCGGGTGCGAGGTTCTTCTCGTCGAGGGCCTGGGTGAGGTCACCTGCCACCGGAACCACATGGTTCAGGGCGAGTTCAGCACGGGGGAAGTCCTGGCCGCAGAGGTGGCAGGTGTCGATCTCCTTGATCAGACGCTCTCGCTGCATGGAGGTCCACACGCCGATGCCTCGCCGCAGGCTCGGCGGGATCAGTTCCTCCGACGGGCGAGGGGTGGTCTCCGCCGCCATGACGGCGTCCCCGACGGTCAGTTCCCCGGCCTTGCACCAACCCTCGGGCGTGAACACCGCGTGGTCGACCGTGCAGCGGAGGGTCTTCCCGGATTCCGTGGTGATCTTGATGAGTGATTTCACCCCGGACTGGATGACGTCGACGATCCTGGCCCGCTGGGCGAGCAGTGTCTCTTCGTCGTAGCAGCGCACGTGGTTGCGACGAACCGATTCGAGCTTCCGAAGGCGGGTGCCGGGGTGCAGTTCCCGGAACTCCGCCACGGCCGACTCGGCTGCCTCACGGCTCTCGTACAGGCCGAGGTGGTGGTTCTGCTCGCCGCGCCGGACCTGGGCCAGCCACTGTCCGGCCCGGCTGTGCCAGGTCACGCCACCGGCGGAATGCGGAAGGCGATCCTCGACGCCGAGGTGCCAGAGCTCGTACAGCTCGGCGATGGTGTGCCGACGGAGATTGCCCGCCTCGCTCTCCAGGGTGATCTCGGTGTCACCGGCGATGCACCAGCCGACGCGGTGGCGCATGAACTCGCGGAAGACGAAGATCGGGGCGCTGATGAAGAAGGTCATCGAGTTGTGTTCGAAGGGGCTGCCGTGCCGGTCCCGCATCAGGTAGTTGATCAGGCCCTTGGAGCGCTCGGGGTCCTTCTTCAGCTCGTCCAGGGACTGCTCGCCGGCGGTGGAGACGCGGGCGGCCCACAGCACGTCCGAGTCGGCCGCGCTGTGCTTCACCAACTCGACGCTGACATCGCTGTGGAAGCTGGGTTTGAGGTCGTCGGCGGGGGTGTCGGTCACGGCTCGGAGGGTCCTTCCCATTGCTGCTCTCGGGCGGCGCCCACTCTACGGCCCGGCACCGACAAGGGGCCCGGATAGTCCGAGTTGCGCCTTCTTGTTCCCCCCTTGGACCCCCGAGGGTGGTGAGTGGGCATCCGGCTAGGTAGCCTCACCCGGCGAAACCCCGTGCGTGGATGAGTGAGGATCAGCCGTGCCCCTGCCCTTCCTGACCGCCGACCGCGCCTTCGACCAGGCGGTGGACGTAGCGCTGCCGTTCGACGACCGCGACCGGTGGCGGCGCCCCTACCGGCCCGGCCCTTGGCGGGTCGGCGCGGCCGCGCTCCTGCTGCTGCTCGCCTCGTACGTGCTGGTCGCGGCGGTCATCATCGCGGTGGCCGAGACACCGCAGGCGGGCGCGATCTGCTTCGTCGCCGCGCTGCTGATCATCGGCTGCGCCCTGCGGCTGCTGCGGGTCGGCATCTGGGTGAGCGCGCGGGGGGTGCGTCAGGTGGGCTTCTTCAGAACGCGTACGGCGTCCTGGGAGCCGAGCGTCTCGGTGCGTACCGTGCAGCAGCCGGTGCGGTGGCTCGGGCTGCCGCGGTCCGTGCAGGGGCAGGCGCTGCTCCTCGTCCGCGCGGACCGTGCGCAGGAGTACGTGACACCGCTGATGACCACGCACAACGCCGACTTCCTGGCGCGTACGGAGGCCTTCGACCGGGCGGCCGACATGATCGAGGCGTGGGCTGCGGAGTACGGCCGCGCCGCGTAGTCGAACATACGGGTGAGGGGCCGGTCCGGGGATGCGGATCGGCCCCTCACCCGTATGCGGGGAAGAAGAGATCAGGCGATCCGCGCGGGCTTGCCGTCGTGGAGGGCGATGGCCCGCTGCATGGCCCTGCGGGCCCGTGGGGTGTCGCGGGCGTCGTGGTAGGCGATGGCGAGACGGAACCAGCTGCGCCAGTCGTCGGGGGCGTCCTCGGTCTCCGCCTTGCGCCGCGCGAAGACCTCATCGGCCGAGTCGCGGTCGATGCGGCCGCCCGGGGTGCGCTTCAACTCGTCGACGGGGAGGCCCCCTTCGGCGTCGAGTTCGGCGGCGAGCTGGTTGGCCTTGCGGACGAACTGGGTGTTCTTCCACAGGAACCAGACGCCGATCGCCGGCAGGACGAGCACCGCGACGCCGAAGGCGATCGTGACCGGTGTACCGGTCTCTATGAGCAGGAGCCCGCGGCTGCCGACCAGGACGAAGTAGACGACCAGGACGGCTGCCGTGACGGCGTAGGTGAGCTTCGCGCGCATGACGTTTCCGGCCGATCAGCCCAGGTCGAGGAAGTGTTCGAGGCCGAAGGTGAGACCCGGGGTCGTCACCACGCGGCGGGCGCCGAGCAGGATGCCCGGCATGAAGCTGCTGTGGTGGAGGGAGTCGTGACGGACCGTCAGGGTCTCACCCTCACCGCCGAGCAGGACCTCCTGGTGGGCGAGCAGGCCGCGCAGGCGTACGGCGTGGACGGGCACGCCGTCGACGTCGGCGCCCCGCGCACCGTCCAGGGCCGTGACCGTGGCGTCCGGCGCCGGGGCGGTGCCGGCCGCGCGGCGGGCCTCGGCGATGAGCTGGGCAGTGCGGGTGGCGGTGCCGCTGGGGGCGTCGACCTTGTTCGGGTGGTGCAGTTCGACGACCTCGACGGACTCGAACCAGGGCGCGGCGATCTGCGCGAACTTCATGGTCAGGACGGCCCCGATGGAGAAGTTGGGAGCGATGAGCACGCCGGTCTCCGGAGAGCCGTCCAGCCAGCCCCTCAACTGCGCGAGGCGCTCGTCGGTCCAGCCCGTGGTGCCGACGACCGCGTGGATGCCGTGGCGTACGCAGAAGTCGAGGTTGCCCATGACCGAGGCGGGGGTGGTCAGTTCGACGGCGACCTGGGCGCCGGTCTCCGCCAGCGTCTCCAGCTTGTCGCCGCGGCCCAGGGCGGCGACCAGTTCCATGTCCTCGGCGGCCTCGACGGCCCGTACGGCCTCGGAGCCGATGCGGCCCTGGGCACCGAGGACCGCCACGCGCAACTTGCTCATTGCTTGGTTCCTTAACTGGGGTGTTAGGCGACGGCTTCGTGCAGACGGGACGCCTGTTTGTCCTTGAGCGGGCCGATCACCGACAGGGAGGGGCGCCGGCCCAGGATCTCGCGGGCGACGGCACGGATCTCGTCGGGGGTCACCATGGCTATCCGGGTCAGCATCTCGTCGACGGACATCTGCTCACCCCAGCACAGCTCGCTCTTGCCGATGCGGTTCATGATCGCGCCGGTGTCCTCCAGGCCGAGGACCGTGGAGCCGCGGAGCTGGCCGATGGCGCGCTCGATCTCGTCGTCCGGCAGCCCGTGCTCGGCGACCTGGTCGAGCTCGTCGCGGCAGATCTTCAGCACGTCGTGCACCTGGGACGGGCGGCAGCCGGCGTAGACGCCGAAGAGCCCGCAGTCGGCGAAGCCGGACGTGTACGAGTACACGCTGTACGCCAGGCCCCGCTTCTCCCGGACCTCCTGGAAGAGGCGGGAGGACATGCCGCCGCCGAGCGCGGTGTTGAGGACGCCGAGGGCCCAGCGGCGCTCGTCGGTGCGGGCGAGGCCGGGCATGCCGAGGACGACATGGGCCTGCTCGGTCTTGCGGCCGACGAGCTCGACGCGGCCGGCCGTACGGAGGCCGCGGCGGCCCTCGCGCGGGGCGATCGGGGTGGCGTCGGCGCGGGTGAGGGCGCCCGCCTTCTCGAAGGCCGCGCGGACCAGTCGTACGACCTTGTTGTGGTCGATGTTGCCGGCGCAGGCGACGACGAGGTGGGTCGGGTCGTAGTGCTTCTTGTAGAAGCGGCGGATGCGGTCGGCGGTGAGGGCGTTGACCGTGTCGACCGTGCCGAGGACCGGGCGGCCGAGGGGGGTGTCGCCGAACATGGTGTGCGCGAACAGGTCGTGCACGCAGTCGCCCGGGTCGTCCTCGGTCATCGCGATCTCTTCGAGGATCGCGCCGCGCTCGACGTCGACGTCCTCCTCGCGGATGAGCGAGTCGGTGAGCATGTCGCAGACCGTGTCGATGGCGAGCGGCAGGTCGGCGTCGAGCACGCGTGCGTAGTAGCACGTGTACTCCTTCGCCGTGAACGCGTTCATCTCGCCGCCGACCGCGTCGATCGCGGACGAGATGTCGAGCGCGCTACGGCGTGAGGTGCCCTTGAAGAGCAGGTGCTCCAGGTAGTGGGTGGCGCCGTTCAGCGCGGGTGTCTCGTCGCGGGAGCCGACGTGCGCCCAGATGCCGAAGGTGGCGGAGCGCACGGACGGCAGGGTCTCGGTGACGATGCGCAGGCCGCCCGGGAGGGTGGTCTTGCGGACCGTACCGATGCCGTTCATGCCCTTGATCAGGGTTTGGGTACGGGCGACGGCCCGCGCCTCCGAGGAGGTGCGGGCCGTCGCCGTGGAGCTACGCGACGTCACTTGTCGGCGTCGTCCTTCTTCTCGTCGTCAGACTCGCCCTCGATCACGGGGATGAGGGAGAGCTTGCCGCGGGAGTCGATCTCGGCGATCTCGACCTGGACCTTGGCGCCCACACCGAGCACGTCCTCGACGTTCTCCACGCGCTTGCCGCCGGCCAGCTTGCGGATCTGCGAGATGTGCAGCAGACCGTCCTTGCCGGGGAGCAGGGAGACGAACGCACCGAAGGTGGTGGTCTTCACGACCGTGCCCAGGTAACGCTCGCCGACCTCCGGCATCGTCGGGTTGGCGATGCCGTTGATCGTCGTACGGGCGGCCTCGGCGGACGGGCCGTCGACGGCACCGATGTAGATGGTGCCGTCGTCCTCAATGGTGATGTCCGCGCCGGTGTCCTCCTGGATCTGGTTGATCATCTTGCCCTTGGGGCCGATGACCTCGCCGATCTTGTCCACGGGGATCTTGACGGTGATGATCCGCGGGGCGTTGGGGGACATCTCGTCCGGCGTGTCGATCGCTTCCATCATCACGTCGAGGATGTGGAGGCGGGCGTCACGGGCCTGCTTCAGCGCGGCGGCCAGGACGGAGGCCGGGATGCCGTCCAGCTTGGTGTCGAGCTGGAGGGCGGTCACGAACTCCTTGGTGCCGGCGACCTTGAAGTCCATGTCGCCGAAGGCGTCCTCCGCACCGAGGATGTCGGTGAGGGTGACGTAGTGCGTCTCGCCGTCGATCTCCTGGGAGATCAGACCCATGGCGATACCGGCGACCGGGGCCTTCAGCGGCACACCGGCGTTCAGCAGCGACATGGTGGAGGCGCAGACCGAGCCCATGGACGTCGAGCCGTTCGAGCTGAGCGCCTCGGAGACCTGGCGGATCGCGTAGGGGAACTCCTCGCGCGTCGGCAGGACCGGCACGAGGGCGCGCTCGGCGAGGGCGCCGTGGCCGATCTCGCGGCGCTTCGGGGAGCCGACGCGGCCGGTCTCACCGGTGGAGTACGGCGGGAAGTTGTAGTTGTGCATGTAGCGCTTGCGCGTCACGGGCGACAGCGTGTCCAGCTGCTGCTCCATGCGGAGCATGTTGAGGGTGGTGACGCCCAGGATCTGGGTCTCGCCACGCTCGAACACGGCGGAACCGTGCACCCGCGGGATGGCCTCGACCTCGGCGGCGAGCGTACGGATGTCCGTCACGCCGCGGCCGTCGATGCGCTTCTTCTCCTTGATCACGCGCTCGCGGACCAGCTGCTTGGTGAGCGAGCGGTACGCGGCGGAGATCTCCTTCTCGCGGCCCTCGAACTGCGGGAGCAGCTTCTCGGCGGCGAGCGCCTTGACGCGGTCCAGCTCGGTCTCGCGCTCCTGCTTGCCGGCGATGGTGAGCGCCTGGGCGAGCTCGTCCTTGACGGCGGCCTTGAGGGCCTCCAGGACGTCGTCCTGGTGGTCGAGGAAGATCGGGAACTCGGCGGTCGGCTTGGCGGCCTTCGACGCGAGGTCGGCCTGGGCCTTGCACAGGACCTTGATGAAGGGCTTCGCGGCGTCCAGACCGGCGGCGACGACCTCCTCGGTCGGCGCCTCGGCGCCGCCCTTGACCAGCTGGATGGTCTTCTCGGTGGCCTCGGCCTCGACCATCATGATCGCGACGTCGCCGTCCTCGAGCGTGCGGCCCGCGACGACCATGTCGAAGACGGCGTCCTCGAGCTCGGTGTGCGTCGGGAAGGCCACCCACTGGCCGTTGATCAGTGCGACGCGGACGCCGCCGATCGGGCCGGAGAAGGGCAGACCGGCCAGCTGCGTGGACGCGGAGGCGGCGTTGATCGCCACGACGTCGTACAGGTGGTCGGGGTTGAGCGCCATGATCGTGGCGACGACCTGGATCTCGTTGCGCAGGCCCTTCTTGAAGGACGGGCGCAGCGGGCGGTCGATGAGGCGGCAGGTGAGGATGGCGTCCTCGGAGGGCCGACCCTCACGGCGGAAGAAGCTGCCGGGGATCTTGCCGGCGGCGTACATCCGCTCCTCGACGTCCACCGTGAGGGGGAAGAAGTCGAGCTGGTCCTTGGGGTTCTTGGAGGCGGTGGTGGCCGACAGCACCATGGTGTCGTCGTCCAGGTACGCCACGGCGGAGCCGGCGGCCTGCTTGGCCAGACGGCCCGTCTCGAAGCGGATGGTGCGGGTGCCGAAGGAGCCGTTGTCGATGACGGCCTCGGCGTAGTGGGTCTCGTTCTCCACTAGCAAATTCTCCTCGTCTTCGTCCCTGGTCCCGCCCGTGTGGCAGGGGGACGGTGGCGGAGAAGCGCGCCGTCTGGTGCGGGCCGGTCTTCGATCGAAGCCCTCGGGGTTCGCAATCCCCCGGGGGCCACTACCGAGGACCGGCGGCGGCGAGGTGCGCTTCTCCTCGTTCGGTGTGCGTGCGGTCGCCCGTGTCCGGGTGCCCTCACACGGTGTCGTACATATTGCGTTGTGCTACCACACTACAAAGGGGTGGTGACACTCCGCACGTTTCCACCCGTACGTCCCGCGTACGGGCGGGGTCGCACGCCCCCTTCAAGCGGGGCCGCGGAGATCCGGCGGGCGCCGCGGAGGTGCGTGCGGCAGGCCGCGGGCGTGCGTACAACAAAAGGAGCGGCCCCCATTTCCCGGGAACCGCTCCCCTCACGGCGTCTTACTTGGCGCCCGCCGCACCGCGGCGGATGCCGAGGCGGTCGACCAGCGTACGGAAGCGCTGGATGTCCTTCTTGGCGAGGTACTGCAGCAGACGGCGACGCTGACCGACCAGGATCAGCAGACCACGACGGGAGTGGTGGTCGTGCTTGTGGGTCTTGAGGTGCTCGGTCAGGTCCGAGATACGGCGGGAGAGCATCGCGACCTGGACCTCGGGGGAGCCGGTGTCGCCCTCCTTGGTACCGAACTCGCTGATGATCTGCTTCTTCGTAGCGGCGTCGAGCGACACGCGATACTCCTCATGAGTCTCGTTGATGCCACCGAGTGCCCCTGGTCTTCGTCTCAGGGGGGCTTCTGTGACTCGGGTGACGGGGGTCCGCTGGGGGCTACCTCCGGGGTCGGGGGTGCGCACACAAACGGCCGTCGGCCAGGATACCAGGCTGGGAAGAGGAGCTTGGCCGGGACGGATCAGCGCCTGGACAGAGCGCCGCTCTCGTAGCCGATCGCCACGGTGGCCTCCTTTCGACCTCGCCCTTGCTGTTCGGGCCGTACAGCTCTTCGGTGGCGAAGGTGATGTGGAGCCGCTCCTCCCCCACGACAATCGCGCTGCAGGTCTCGACGACCGCGTTGAAGGTCTCGCTGCAGTTGACGACCTGGTGATCGCGGTTGGGCTGGATCGAGGCGCGCGCCTTGCCCTTGTCGTCGAAGGAGATCAGGTCGGTGACGGCGTAGTCGCCCGCCATGACGGCGATGACAGCCGACTCGGAGGAGATCAGGTAGACCCCGTTGACACCCGTGGCGACCTTGTAGGTCCGCAAGGTCCCGCCCGTGCGGGCGTCGACCTTCTCCACCCGGAACTCGGGTCCCCCGGGTCTCCACGCTGCTGCAGCGCGACCAGGCCCTTGCCACCCGCGAACCCTGAGTCTTCGCACGCCGACGGTGTGGTGTCGGCCCACAGCCGCTTGCCGGTGGTCATGTCGTACGCCGCCGAGCCCCGGCCCCAGGTGACCTGGACCGCGCCGTCCGTCATCGTGACGTTGACGGACATGGCGCTGCCGTCGCCCGGCAGCTTCACTTCTCACTTCTTCCTGCCCGTGTCGACATCGAAGTGGACGAGATGCCCTTGCCCACGGTCTTGATCTTTTCGACGAGATAGAGGGCCCTGCCGCCCTCCGGCGACTCAGGCGCCTTCTCCACGGTCTCGCGGATGTCGTCCGGAGCCTGCCGGACGGCCACCGGACGCCGCCGCGGCTCCGCCTCGTCACCGCCGGACGTGAGGCCCAGGACGCCAGCGGCGACGACGGCCGCGGCCAAGGCCGCCGCGTCGGCCGTCCACAGCCACCGAAGTCGGGTGCGGCGCTCGGCTTCGAGGGTGGAGGCCGTGTACGGGGAGCGGGACGGGCCGCTCACGGGCCGTGGCCTTCCTGTGCGATGGGGACACTGCCGCCCGGGCCTGGGCGAGAGGGACGATCAAGAACCGTACGGCGCGGCATACGGCGCGCCGTGCGGCGGTGACCGAGCCGCCCGTGTGGAGCTGCGGCGAAGGGCGCCCGATACCTGTAACCAAGCCGACACCCGTCGTTACGGTCACACCTGGGCGAACCCCTGAGCAGCGCGAACAGGAGCAAGTAGGGTGACCGCACAGTGCATTGGCGCGGAGGAAGGATCGGAGCCCGTCATGGCCGAGGCCGAGGACAAAGAACTCAAAGCACGCAAGGAGCGGGAGAAGAACGAGCTCTACGCGCTCGACATCTCGGGAGTCGAGTGGCACAGCGCGCCTGGTACCGAGGAACACGAGGAGCGAGTGGAGATCGCGTACCTCCCCGAAGGGGCGGTGGCGATGCGGTCGTCGCTCGACCCGGAGACCGTGCTGCGTTACACGGAGGCGGAGTGGCGAGCCTTCGTCCTGGGGGCCCGGGACGGCGAATTCGATCTGGAGCCGGCTCCGCACAACGGGGGGCTGGACGCGCAGACCGGGCGCTGACGAACGGGGCAGGGAACCAGCGATCGGCTCCCTGCCCCATTGGCTTGCACATATGGCACCTACGGCTTCGCATCCCCACGCCCACCGCCGCTTGACAGCGCTCGCCGGATTCACCCCACCTCAAGGTCCCCGTGGACCCGCGTGCGGCGCTTGCCCGGGTGCGGTCCGCGGCTCACGAGGAACGACCCTTCCCCCGGTCGGGGACGTACGGTGCGGGGAACAGCGGTCGTTCCGGACACCGGCGAGCCCGGTGCCATCTCGGACGGCTTCTCGGCCGCCGTTGACGAGGTCGCCCTGCTCCTTGCTCGTGAGGAAGACCTACCCGGCGCCGAGCGACGTCCCACAACGGTTCCCGCTGGTCATCCGCCGTGACAGTGGGCTGGGCGCAAAGGGAAGGAGACGGGCCGGAGTTCGGCTCCTGACGGCGTATCTGCCCTCGCCCGGCCAGTGACAGAGCGTGCCGGCCCGTCGGCGAAGGAGCACTGCCCACTTCCACCCCGGACACGTATGGGGACGGCCGTCGCTGGCTTGTCATGGCCCGTGCCCGTGCGTACACGTCGAAGACAGCCAGAGCCAGGGGAATCAGTGTGAGCAGGACGAGGCTCTCGGCGATCTCCAGGAAACGTTCCCAGAACGGGGTCACACCACGCTGCGGGGTGATGAGACCGATCGCGGTGACCAGTACGGCGGCCGTGGCAATCGCTGCGGCGAGCCAGACGCTGCCGATGTCGAGGGCGGTGGTATCGCCGAGGAGAGCGTCGCGCACGTAGTCCTGCGGTGGGTTCGGTGCGAGCCCGAGTCCGAGGAAGACCAGGGCCGCAAAGCCGGCGGCCAGGGCGGCGGCCACCTGCGCGGTGTATCGGAGAAGGTGGGCGCGCATCAGCATCGCCACGCCCGTGGACAGTGCCAGAAGCTCCGCCCACACATTGCCGGAGAAGCCCAGGACGATCGACGCGCCCACAGAGACGAGCGCACAGCCGCCCACGAGGCCGACGAGGCCGACGAGGCCGACGAGGCCGACGAGGCCGACGAGGCCGACGAGGCCGCGGCGGGCCTGGGCCGCGATGCGCTCGACGTCGATGGGTTCCTGCGTGCCCGGCTCGCCCGCGTCGTAGCCGCCCCAGGACGGATTGGGCGGTTCGAAACCGATCGGCAGCCGTGCGAAGCGCATGGACAGGCCGGACAGGAAGGCGAGCGCGACAACGGAGAGCGGGGCGCAGACGGCGGCCGTCCCGATGGGCCGAGTGCAGGCGAGCAGAAACTGTAACCGCCCGATGCCCCGCCCCTCGGAGAGAGGCAGCAGCCCCGGAACCGGCCACGGCGAACTCCCCGGCGTTCTCGCCACCCTGCCGCTCCGAGGTGCCCGCTGATGACCACGACGACCTCGGCCTCGCCGTCCTCCTCGTCCGCATCCGGAGGCACTCCGGGGACACAGGCTTCGGGCAGCGGCTGCGCACGGGTTGGGGCTGCTGGGTCCCCGGCATCTGCGGCACACGTTGCCCGTCGAGCAGGTGGGTGCGCTCTCCCTGCCCATCGGAGACGACGGTGTGGTGGTGGGTGTCAACCAACAGGGCCAGTCTGCCGTTCTCGGGGTCAACCGCCCGACCCCCTTCGACATCGTCCTCATCGGTGGTCTGTGGACGGCCCAGGTTCCGGCGCTGCGCACGGCGGCGACGGGGGCACGTGTGGCCGTGGAGACGGCACGGGCGCAGGTCTGGATGCCGTTGGTGCACGCCATGGGCGGCGGACAGAACGGCCTGGCCGTGCACGACGTGGGGCGCGTACCACCACAGGGCACGTCGGCCGGCACCCCGGTGCTGGTGGTGCGTGACTGCGGCATGCGGCCGCCGCGCGGACGCGTGACGTCGGCACCCTGGCAGTCCGTACTCACGCTTCTTCCGTATCTGAGTCCGGTCGCACCGCGGTTGATGCGCCAGGCTCGTGTCGTGGGCGTCCAGCGAGTGTCGCCGGACGAGGCAACGGAGATCGGGCGTGTGATAGAGCTGCCGCACCCCGAGACCCGACGTGATGACACAGGCCACGGACACGGAGACCGGTCTACTGGGTGTGGCGCGTCGCATGGACTGAGCCGACTGTCCAGGGCGGGCCCGGCGAACGAAGATCGAGCCGAGACCATATGTCCAAGTTGTTCCATTGTTAAGGCACTTGAGTACTTCGCCGAAGCCGGTAGGGAGAGACGGTCCTGCCGGGCCCGCGGTTTTGATGATTAGGCTGGGGTACAGCACGTCGCGAGTTGCCCGCAAGCGGATGTACGGGCTGTGCGACATTTGCCCGGGGCCCGAGGGGGGACCAGCCCGGCGAATCGGACGACAGGAACGGTCGCCCCAGCACGACATGAGGGTGCTCGACCACACCAGGAGGAACTGTGAGCAGCGATCGGGACGGGATGCGCGGGGGCTGGGCCACACCCGACGATGACCAGCCCGACGCGGAGTCCGCCATCGAGACGACGGGCGAGTTCACCATCGACTACGCGCCGCCTGCCTGGTATACGCAGAACGCGTCATCGGGCGGGGCCGGTTCGGAATCGGGTACGGGTGCTGATGCGGGTGCGGGGGGCGTTCCTCCGGTCGTCGGTTCCGAGACGCCTCCGCCCGCGCCGCCGGTCGGTCCTCCGGTCGAATTGTCCGGCGGGCCCGGTGCCGCCGCGTCGGGTGGCACGATTCCGTCCTCCTGGCCGCCGGTGACCGCCGCGCCCGAGGCCGACAGCGGGGACATCGAGAGTGGCGCGACCATGCGGATTTCCGCTGTCGCGTTGAAGCGTGAGATTGCGGACGCCGCTGTGGCCAAGGGTGCGTCGGACGCGGGCGCCGATACGGGCGCCGGGTCGGATGCGGATGCAGGTGTGGCTGCGGGCGTTGCTTCCAGCGGTGAAGTGGGCTTCGGCGACTTCGAGTTGAACGCGCCGCAGGTGGAGGGCGAAGCACCGGCCGCCGCTGCGCCCGATGCCGGGTCTGTGACCGGTGGCGGCGAAAGTGACGGTGCCGGTGACAGCGACGGTCTTTCCACGGGCGCCGAGGCTCCGGCGCAGGGGCAGGACAGCACCGGCACTGCCGTAGCCACTGCCGATACGGATGCCGCTGAGGCCGTCGAGCAGCCCGGCGGCGCCTCCTCGTCCGACGAGGGGCAGGGCGCCCAGGACAGCAGCGGTCAGGGCAACGAGGGCGGTGCGACTGCCGAGAGGTCGGCTGCCACGGACATGTCCGGCGAGGCCCGTGCCACCGAAGGCGAGCAGCCCGGCGGCGCCGCGCACCCGAGCGTCGTCGCCGACGGGACCGAGCCGACGGACGCCGGTCCTCAGGAGACCCTTCCCCAGAGTTCCGTCCCGCAGGAGACCCCGCCCCAGGGCACTGTCCCGCAGGACACCCCTCCCCAGCGCTCCGTCCCGCAGGCCGTCACTCCTCCTCAAGACGTCGCTCCGGAGAACTCCGGTCCTCACGACGCCACACCTGACGCCGCCAAGCCGACCGACGCCGCCACCGGCACCGGCACCGCCGAACCCCTGGACGCCGCGCCGCAGCCTGGCGCGTCCCAGGACGCCCCGCCCGCCGCGCCCGCTCCGGGTGCCCCCGGTGGCGTACCGCAGACGCCTCCCGCCTGGACGCCGCCGGCGCCGCAGGGTGGGCTTCCGCCGTTGCCGCCCGCGTACCAGCCCGCCGAGCCCGCAGCACCTGCCTCGGGGGCGCAGTGGCCCCCGACCGCGCCGGCATACCCCGAGATGCCCGGTCAGCAGCCGGCAGCCGCGCAGGGCGAGCCGTCCGTGCCGCCGCAGCAGCCGTTCCACCCGCAGGCGCCTCAGGGCGCGCCGGCGGCGTGGGGCAACCCGCTCGACGCCGCACCCGGTACGCCGGTCGCACCCGGCGTGCCCAACGCTCCCGGCGTACCCAACGCCTCCGGAACGCCGGCCGCCCCGAGCCCGACGCCCCCGCAGGCCCCCAACGCCCCCTCCCCCGCCGGTTACGGCTTCCCGCATCCCGGCGCACCCGTGCCCCCTCAGGCCCCCATCCCCCAGCAAGGCGGCTACGGCTTCCCTCAACCCGAGGCCCAGCCCGGACAGCCGGGCCACCCCGGCGCCCCCGCCCCGGCCGCACCCCCGGCGCAGCCCACCCCCGGTTACGGCTTCCCGCACCCCGGCGCATCCGTGCCCCCTCAGGCCCCCATCCCCCAACAGGGCGGCTACGGCTTCCCCCAAGCCACGGCCCAGCCCGGACAGCCGGGCGCGCCGAACACCCCGAGCGCCCCCACGCCCAACCCCAACACCCCGCAGGCCCCCGCCCCCCAGGCCGGCTACGGCTTCCCGCCCCCCGGCGCACCCGCCACGCCTGGTACCCCAACCCCCCACCTCCAAGGCCCGCCCAACTCCCCCGCCCCGCAGAGCGGCTACGGCTTCCCCCAGCCCCCCGCCCAGCCCGGACAGCCCGCCCAGCCGGAGCACCTGGGCCACCCCGGCCAGCCGCAACCCCCGTTCCCCGGCCAGCCCGGACACCCAGGCCAGCCCGCAAACGCAGCGCACCCGGACCACCACCCGGGGCACCCCGGTAATCCCGGCCCGCCCGGCGGTCACCCCCAACCCCCGGCCCCCATCGACCCCCGCACCGGCGCGGCCTGGCCGCAGCCGGTGCAGCACGACCAGCGCCAGCCCACCAACCCCGGTGTGGCACCGCTCGGTTACACCGCAGCCGTCGAGCTCTCCTCCGACCGGCTGCTGAACAGCAAGAAGCAGAAACAGAAGAGCAGCCGTCCGGCGTCGGGCGGTGGGCTGTTCAAGCTGGGCGGGAAGAAGGAGGAGGCCGAGCGGCAGCGGAAGCTGGAGCTGATCAGGACGCCGGTGCTGTCCTGCTACCGCATCGCGGTCATCAGCCTCAAGGGCGGCGTGGGCAAGACCACGACCACCACGGCCCTCGGCTCGACGCTCGCCACGGAGCGGCAGGACAAGATCCTCGCGATCGATGCCAACCCGGACGCGGGCACGCTCGGCCGCCGCGTGCGGCGTGAGACCGGGGCGACCATCCGCGACCTCGTCCAGGCGATCCCGTACCTCAACTCGTACATGGACATCCGGCGGTTCACCTCGCAGGCGGCCTCCGGGCTGGAGATCATCGCCAACGATGTCGACCCGGCCGTCTCCACGACGTTCAACGACGAGGACTACCGGCGCGCGATCGACATCCTCGGCAAGCAGTACCCGATCATCCTGACCGACTCGGGTACGGGTCTGCTCTACAGCGCGATGCGCGGCGTGCTCGACCTCGCCGACCAGCTCATCATCATCTCGACGCCGTCCGTGGACGGTGCGAGCAGCGCCAGTACGACGCTGGACTGGCTCTCCGCGCACGGGTACCAGGACCTGGTGGCACGTTCCCTCACGGTCATCTCGGGGGTACGCGAGACCGGAAAGATGATCAAGGTGGACGACATCGTCTCCCACTTCGAGACGCGCTGCCGCGGTGTCGTCGTCGTGCCCTTCGACGAACACCTGTCCGCCGGCGCCGAGTTGGATCTCGACATGATGCGGCCGAAGGTGCGGGAGGCGTACTTCACGCTCGCCGCGATGGTCGCCGAGGACATCGCCAGGCACCAGCAGTCGCACGGCCTGTGGACGTCGGACGGCAACCCGCCGCCGGTGGTCGCCCCGCCGATGCCGGGCCAGCAGATGCCGGGTCAGCAGGCGTACCCGCAGCAGCAAGGCCAGCCGTACCCCGGCCAGCCTCAGCCCTACCCAGGCCAGCCGTACCCCGGTCAGGCCCCGCAGCCCTACAGCCATCCCGGCCAGCCCGCACCGGGTCAGCCGTACCCGCCGCAGCAGGGGCAGCAGCCCTACCCGCCGGCAGCGCCACAGCAGTAGCGGGACCGGGAGAGCAAGGAGTAACCGCGCACGGCAAAGGGCCCTACCGTTCAAGATCCTCGAACGGTAGGGCCCTCCGCGTATCCAGACCTTGGGGGCTACTCGCCCTCATACGCCCCGATCAGCTCCCGGCACCTCTTCACGTCCTCCCCCATCGCCACGAGCAGCGCGTCCAGCGAGTCGAACTTCGCCTGTCCGCGCACGAAGGCGAGGAAGTCGACGGCGACATGGAGGCCGTAGAGGTCGAGGCCGACGCGGTCGATGGCGTACGCCTCGACCGTGCGCTCGGTGCCGTCGAACTGGGGGTTCGTGCCGACGGAGATCGCCGCCGGCATGGCCTCGCCGTCCACGTGCAGCCAGCCCGCGTAGACGCCGTCGGCGGGGATCGCGGTGTGCGGGAGGGTCTCGACGTTGGCCGTCGGGAAGCCCAGTTCGCGTCCGCGCTGAGCGCCGCGCACGACGACGCCCTCGACGCGGTGGGGGCGGCCGAGGATCTCGCGCGCGCCCTCGACATCGCCCTCGGCGACCAGCCGCCGGGTCAGGGTCGAGGAGAAGGGCTGTCCGCCGCCGGCCTCACCGGTGACGAACAGGTCGACGACCTCGACCTCGAAGTCGTACGTCTTGCCCTGCTCCGCCAGGAACGCCACGTCTCCTGCGGCCTTGTGGCCGAAGCGGAAGTTGGGGCCCTCGACGACGGCCTTGGCGTGCAGCTTGTCGACGATCACCTTGGCGACGAAGTCGGCCGGGGAGAGCCGCGAGAACTCGGTCGTGAAGGGCAGGATCAGAACCGCGTCCACGCCGACCTCGGCCATCAGTTCGGCGCGGCGGTGGTGCGGGGCGAGCAGCGGCGGGTGGCTGCCGGGGCGCAGGACCTCGCTGGGGTGCGGGTCGAAAGTGACGGCGACGGAGGGAACACCCAGCTCACGCGCGCGTTCCACGGCGTGCCGGAGGATCAGCTGGTGCCCGCGGTGCACCCCGTCGTAGGAACCGATGGTGACGACGCTGCGCCCCCAGTCCTCGGGGATGTCCTCCAAGCCACGCCAGCGCTGCACTGTGACCGCTCCTCGTCGAACCCGTGTCCGTATTGACCCTTACCTTGCGCAGGTCTAAGGGTGCCATGCCCGGTGGCCTCGGCCCGCATCGGCATCCTGGCTGTGACCCGGACCACGGAACTTGCCGCCGCTTCCCGCGGGCACCCGCACCCCCGGCACCCCGCCGACTTCTCGTACCGCCGTCTCCGCGCGCGGCGGCAGCCCGCAACAGGGCGTCCAGGACGGACGGGTCCCGCTCGGCCGCCATTCTCGTCCCGCAGGGCGAGGGCAGCGGCTCCACGGTCCACACACGGCCCCTCGGTGCGGATGAGCGCGAGGTCGAGGGCGGGCAGCGGGGTCACCGCGTCGGAGGTCACCGCACAGACGGGGTCCGAGGTCGTCCCGCCAGATCGCCGACCCGTCGTACCTCTGTTCCGACGGTAGGCACGTGACGATCAACGGAACAGCTCGCCCGGCGAACGCGCCCCCTTCCGCTCCCTCGGTTCACTCCGAGCGCCTGCACGAAGGGGTGAATAGCCCTGGGCAGATGGATACACCTCTGTGTGGGGGAACCGAGGGGGGACCGTGGAGCGGCGGGAACAGCCCCGCCGCTCCACTGGATTGGGCCGGTGAGCGCCCAATAGCTCGGGAGGACAGGTTGTGTGTCGGGTGCGGGTGGTGTGTGGCTGATCGCGCCCACGCGGCGGAGCCGCATATCGACACAGCCCCGCGCCCCTGAAAGGCACGGGGCTGCACCCCGGCTTTCAGCCGAAGACCGCCAGGCTCTTGGCCTTGCCCTTCTGGCTCTCCACCAGGGCCAGGAAGCGCCCGGTGGGGTCGAAGACGGCGACGGCGCCGCGGCCCGTGTACTCCTCGGGCATCTCCAGCCGCACCCCGTTCAGCAGCAGCCGCGCCCGCCGGTCGTCCACGTCCCAGCGGGGGAACGCGGCCGTGGCGGCCTCGGCGACCGGCATCACCGTCAGCTCCTCCTGGAGCTGGTCGAGGGTCCGGGCGGAGTCCAGCTTGTACGGCCCCACGCGCGTCCGGCGCAGCGCGGTGAGGTGGCCTCCGACGCCCAGGTCGGCGCCCAGGTCACGGGCGAGGGCCCGGATGTACGTCCCGGAGGAGCACACCACCGACACCACCAGGTCGAGGACCGGGGTGCCGTCCTCGGCGACGGCGTCCCGGACGTCGTAGACCGCGAAGGACGAGATGGTGACGGGCCGGGCGGGAATCTCGAAGTCCTCGCCGTCCCGGGCCCGCTTGTACGACCGCACGCCGTCGATCTTGATGGCGCTGACCTTGGACGGCACCTGCATGATCTCGCCGGTCAGCTTGGCGATCCCGGCGTTGACGGCGTCGCGGGTGACCTTCGACGCGTCGACCGACGCCGTGATCTCGCCCTCGGCGTCGTCGGTGAGTGTCGTCTGCCCGAGCCGGACGGTCCCCAGGTACTCCTTCTCGGTGAGCGCGAGGTGACCGAGCAGCTTGGTCGCCTTCTCCACCCCCAGGACGAGCACACCGGTGGCCATGGGATCGAGCGTCCCCGCGTGCCCGACCCGCCGGGTGCGGGCGATGCCCCGCATCTTGGCGACGACGTCGTGCGAAGTGAAGCCCGACGGCTTGTCGACGATGACAAGGCCGTCGGGCGTGGTGGTCTTCTGGCGCTGCTGGGTCATTCGGCGGCGTCGTCCTCGTCCTCGCCCGGCTTCCGGTACGGATCGGCTTCACCGGCGTACTGGGCGCCCGACGCGTTCTCGCGCACCTTGGCGTCCGAGGCCCGCGCCTTGTCGAGGAGGTCATCAATGGTCTTGGCGGTGTCCGGGAGGGCGTCGGCCACGAACGTGAGGGTCGGCGTGAACTTCACGCCCGCGGCCCGGCCGACCTCGGAACGGAGGATGCCCTTGGCGCTCTCCAGTCCCGCGGCGGCGGCCGCCCGCTCCTCGTCGTCCCCGTACACCGTGTAGAAGACGGTCGCCTCCCGCAGATCCCCGGTCACCCGGGTGTCCGTGATGGTGACCTGTGAGCCGAGCCGCGGGTCCTTGATCCCACGCAGCAGCTTCTGGGCCACCACCTCTCGGATGAGGTCCGCCAGCCTCTTGGCACGCGCGTTGTCGGCCACTGGTCCGTCTCCTAGCTCGTTCTGCGTTATTGCTGGTTCTTGAAGTGTTCTCTGCGGCAATTGGTCTCTGGGGCAATTGCTCTCTGCGGCCGGTCAGTCGTCTTCACCGTGCAGGCGCCGTCTCACCGAGAGCAGTTCCACCTCGGGCCGCCCGGCGACCAGCCGCTCGCACCGGTCGAGTACGTCGGTCAGATGCACCGTGTCGCCCGAGACCACCGCCAGTCCGATCCCGGCCCGGCGATGCAGATCCATGTGGTCGACCTCCGCCACACTCACCGCGAACTTGCGCTGCAGCTCGGCCACGATCGGACGGACGACGGAGCGCTTCTCCTTCAGCGACCGTACGTCGCCGAGCAGGAGATCGAAGGACAGAGTCCCCACATACATGTGTGTATCCGGTTCACCCGCCGGCACGGGATAGATGGCCTGCCCATACGCCGGACAGGAACATCAGAACCGTACAACGAAAGGCGGACACCCTCGACGGGATTGTTTCGAAGGGGGTCCGGGGCGAAGCCCCCAGGAACGGCCACACCGGCCGGGGGTGAACGAGTCACCCCCGGCCGGCATGAACCACCAACGGTTAGGACCGCGGCTTTTCGCGCATCTCGTACGTCGCGATGACGTCGTCCACCTTGATGTCGTTGAAGTTTCCGAGGTTGATACCACCCTCGAAGCCTTCGCGGATCTCGGTGACGTCGTCCTTGAAGCGACGCAGACCGGAGATGGTGAGGTTCTCCGCGATGACCTTGCCGTCGCGGACGAGGCGCGCCTTGGTGTTGCGCTTGACCTCTCCGGAGCGGACCAGGACACCGGCGATGTTGCCCAGCTTGGACGACTTGAAGACCTCGCGGATCTCCGCCGTGCCGAGCTCGACCTCCTCGTACTCCGGCTTGAGCATGCCCTTGAGGGCCGCCTCGATCTCCTCGATGGCCTGGTAGATCACCGAGTAGTACCGGACGTCGACGCCCTCGCGCTCCGCCATCTGCGCCGCGCGGCCCGCAGCGCGGACGTTGAAGCCGATGACGATGGCGTCGGAGCCGGTCGCCAGGTCGATGTCCGACTCGGTGACCGCACCCACACCGCGGTGCAGGACGCGGATGTCGACCTCTTCGCCGACGTCGAGCTGGAGCAGCGAGGACTCGAGAGCCTCCACCGAACCGGACGCGTCGCCCTTGATGATGAGGTTGAGTTCCTGCACCAGACCGGCCTTGAGGGCCTCGTCCAGGTTCTCCAGGGAGAACCGGACGCCGCGCCGGGCGAAGTTGGCGTTGCGCTCACGCGCCGCGCGCTTCTCGGCGATCTGACGGGCCGTACGGTCCTCGTCGACGACGAGGAAGTTGTCGCCGGCGCCCGGGACGTTGGTGAGACCGAGGACGAGGACCGGGGTCGAGGGACCCGCCTCTTCCACGTTCTCGCCCTTGTCGTCGAGCATCGCGCGGACACGGCCGTAGGCGTCGCCGACCACCATGGTGTCGCCGACCCGCAGGGTGCCTCGCTGGACCAGGACGGTCGCGACGGCGCCGCGGCCACGGTCGAGGTGGGACTCGATCGCGATGCCCTGCGCGTCCTGCTCCGGGTTGGCCCGCAGGTCGAGCGAGGCGTCCGCGGTCAGGACCACGGCCTCCAGCAGGGAGTCGATGTTCAGACCCTGCTTGGCGGAGATGTCGACGAACATCGTGTCGCCGCCGTATTCCTCGGCCACCAGACCGAACTCGGTGAGCTGACCGCGCACCTTGGTCGGGTCCGCGCCCTCGACGTCGATCTTGTTGACCGCGACCACGATCGGCACACCGGCCGCCTTGGCGTGGTTCAGCGCCTCGATCGTCTGGGGCATCACACCGTCGTTGGCCGCCACCACGAGGATCGCGATGTCGGTCGACTTGGCACCACGGGCACGCATGGCGGTGAACGCCTCGTGGCCCGGGGTGTCGATGAAGGTGATCTTGCGCTCTTCGTCGTTGACCTGGGTCGCGACCTGGTACGCACCGATGTGCTGCGTGATACCGCCGGCCTCGCCCGCGACGACGTTCGTCTTGCGGATGGTGTCAAGGAGGCGGGTCTTGCCGTGGTCGACGTGACCCATGACGGTCACGACCGGCGGACGCGGGACGAGGAACTCCTCGCCGCCCTCGTCCTCGCCGAACTCGATGTCGAAGGACTCGAGCAGCTCGCGGTCCTCCTCCTCCGGGCTGACGATCTCGAGGATGAAGTTCATCTCGTCCGCGAGGAGCTTCAGCGTCTCGTCGGAGACGGACTGCGTGGCAGTGACCATCTCGCCGAGGTTCATCATCACGCCGACGAGCGACGCCGGGTTGGCGCCGATCTTCTCGGCGAAGTCGGTGAGCGACGCACCGCGCGACAGGCGGACGGACTGTCCGTTGCCGCGAGGCAGCATCACGCCGCCGACCGACGGGGCCTGCATGGCCTCGTACTCCTGGCGCCTCTGCCGCTTCGACTTGCGACCACGACGCGCGGGACCGCCGGGACGGCCGAAGGCGCCCTGCGTTCCACCACGGGCACCCGGACCACCGGGACGACCGCCGAAGCCGGGACGGCCACCGCCGCCACCGGGACCACCCGGACGACCGGCGAAACCGCCACCGCCGCCACCGGGACCACCCGGACGACCGGCGAAACCGCCGCCACCGCCACCGGGACCACCGGGACGACCGGCGAAACCGCCGCCACCCGGACGACCGCCGCCGCCACCGGGACCGCCGGGACGACCGCCGCCACCGCCACCGGGACCGCGGCCACCGGGGCCACCGCCGCCGGGACGCGGGCCGGCAGCCGGACGCTGCGGCATCATGCCCGGGTTGGGACGGTTGCCGCCGGGGCCACCGCCGGGACGCGGCGCCTGCGGACGGGGCATGCCGCCGGGAGTCGGACGGGCACCGCCCGGACCGCCCTGGGGACGCGGAGCGCCACCGGGACCGCCCTGCGGACGGGGAGCCTGGCCGGGGGCCTGCGGACGCGGACCGCCGCCCTGGGCGCCACCGGGGCCGCCGGGCCGGGGAGCGCCGCCCGGACGGGGCGCCTGCGGGCGTCCCATGCCGGTCGAGCCACCGGAGGTGAAGGGGTTGTTACCCGGACGCGGACCGGTCGGACGGGCACCGCCCGGACGGGGCGCACCGGGGCCACCCGAACGCTCGGGACGCTGACCGCCGTGGCCACCGGCAGGACGCGATGCCTGACCGCGGTCGCCACGGTCTTGGCCGCGCTCCTGGCCGGGACCGCCCGGACGCTGACCACCGTGGCCCCCGGCCGGTCGCTGACCACCCGGGCCGGGACGAGCGCCCGGACGCGAGGGCGGGGCGGCCGGAGCCGACGGGGGTGCCTGGAACTCGGGCACGCTCGGGGCCGGGGAGGCCGGAGCGGGCTTCGGCGCCGGCGGCTTGGGACCGGGCGTCGGGCGCGGACCCGGGGCCGGGGCGGCGGGCCGCTCGGCGACGGGCGGCTTCGGCGCGGCGGGACCAGGACGCGGACCGGCCGGACGTGCGGCCTGCGCGGGAGACGGTGCCGCCGGACGGGCCGGGGCAGCCTTACGGGGAGCAGCGGGCTTGCCGCCCCCATTGCCCTGCTGGAGGGCGTCAGTCAGTTTGCGTACAACGGGCGCCTCGATCGTCGAGGACGCCGAACGGACGAATTCACCGAGCTCTTGGAGCTTGGCCATGACGACCTTGCTCTCAACCCCGAACTCCTTGGCGAGTTCGTATACCCGGACCTTAGCCACTTCGCTCCTTTTTAGGTCCGGGTGCGTCCGGACCGTCGCTACTTCATGGGCGTACTCATCGCGTGCTCATCGAGTGCTCATCGCAATCTCGACCTACTTCCAACTCGCGGAATACCAGAGCCGTACGGAGGTTCCGTACGACACGTCTTACGGTGTTGCCTGCTCAGCAACTGTTGTCTGCTCCACGTATCGGCGCAACGCCTTTGTGTCGAGCGCTCCCGGGGCACGCAGCGCCCGCGTGAACGCCCGGCGGCGTACGCCCAAGTCGAGACAGACCTGGGCGGGGTGGACGTACGCACCCCGGCCGGGCAGCGTACCGCGAGGATCGGGGACGCATTCGTCCTCGATCGCCACGACCCGCAGCAGTTCGGTCTTGGCCGCTCGCTGCCTGCACCCCACACAGGTGCGTTCAGGGCATGCGCGGGCACGCGTCCGGCCAGACACAGCTAAGTCTACCTCCCCGCACCGACCTCACCCCTTTGGGGCAAAAATCGAACGGTTGTTGTCGTGATCCAAGCGACCTGCGGCTTGGATCTATTCCCCGGCCGCCCGGACCTACCCGGACGGCCCAGCTCGGACGTCCGATCGAGTGGTCACTCCGAGGGCTGCTCGGTGTCCGGGCGGATGTCGATCCGCCAGCCGGTGAGGCGGGCGGCGAGGCGGGCGTTCTGGCCCTCCTTGCCGATCGCCAGCGACAGCTGGTAGTCGGGCACCGTCACGCGCGCGGAGCGGGCCGCGAGGTCCACCACCTCGACCTTGGAGACCCGGGCCGGGGAGAGCGCGTTCGCCACCATCTCGGCCGGGTCGTCCGACCAGTCGACGATGTCGATCTTC
The DNA here is from genome assembly GCF_024612035.1 of Streptomyces sp. DSM 40750. Classification (GTDB taxonomy): domain Bacteria; phylum Actinomycetota; class Actinomycetes; order Streptomycetales; family Streptomycetaceae; genus Streptomyces. The sequence goes on along the minus strand of NZ_CP102513.1, from coordinate 8,162,378 downwards.
TCGCCGTTCAGCTCGGCCATGACATTGCGCACCCGGCCGCCCATCGGGCCGATGCAGGCACCCTTGGCGTTCAGGCCGCTGCGGGTGGAGCGAACGGCGATCTTCGTACGGTGACCGGCCTCACGCGCGATGGCGGAGATCTCGACGGACCCGTCGGCGATCTCCGGCACCTCCAGCGCGAACAGCTTCTTCACCAGATTGGGATGCGTGCGCGAGAGGGTGACCGACGGACCACGGACGCCCTTCGCCACCCGGACGACGTACGACCGCAGCCGCAGGCCGTGCTGGTACGTCTCGCCGGGGACCTGCTCCTGCACGGGCAGGATGGCCTCGAGCTTGCCGATGTCGACGAGCACGTTCTTCGGGTCGCGGCCCTGCTGGACCACACCGGTGACGATGTCGCCCTCGCGGCCGGCGTACTCGCCGAGCGTCGCGTCGTCCTCCGCGTCGCGCAGTCGTTGCAGGATCACCTGCTTGGCGGTGGTGGCGGCGATGCGCCCGAAGTCCGACGGGGTGTCGTCGAACGCGCGCGCCTCCTGCCCCTCCTCCAGGTCCTCGGGGTCCTCCTTCGCCCACACGGTCACATGGCCGGTCTCCCGGTTGAGCTCCACGCGCGCGTGGCGGCGGCTTCCCTCGGTGCGGTGGTAGGCGATGAGGAGGGCCGCCTCGATCGCCTCGACGAGCAGGTCGAAGGAGATCTCCTTCTCCCGTACCAAGCCCCGCAGGGCGCTCATGTCGATGTCCACGGCTACGCCTCCTCCTCTTCCGTCATGTCCTTCTTGTCCTTGCGGTTGAACTCGACCTGGACGCGGGCCTTGTCGATCTCGTCGAAGGCGAGCCGACGGGTGGTGGCCTTGCGGCCCTTCACCCCGGGCACTTCGAGGTCGAGGCCGTCGTCGTCCACGGTCAGGATTCTGGCGGTCAGTTCCCCGGCACCGGCCGCAGCCGTCAGCTGGAACCTCACCAGCCGGTCCACGGCGCGGCGGTAGTGGCGATGCTCGGTGAGGGCGCGTTCGGCGCCCGGCGTACCGACTTCCAGGGTGTACTCCGCCTGGCCCATCGCGTCCGTCTCGTCCAGCTTGGCCGAGAGCGCGCGGCTGACGTCGGCGACCGCGTCCAGATCCGCGCCCTCGTCCGAGTCGACGACCACGCGCAGCACTCGCTTGCGTCCGACCGAGTCCACGGCGAGCTCTTCGAGATCCAGGCCCTGGGAGCGTACGAGCGGTTCCAACAGTTCTCGCAGCCTCTCGCTCTGGGTGGTGCTCATCCGGGTGACTCCTCGGCCGCGTGTGCTGTTGTGGGTAGGGCGCGTGTCAGGTCAAAGGGTAGCCGCTCCGCTGGGGTGTTGCCGTCCATGAGGCTTCCTCTGAGTGGGGGTGCCCGATGGCTCGGGGGCGCGGCTTTTTGGGCGGCTGCGGGTGGGGCGGCCTGTCGTCCCCCGGCGGCGGAGCCGCGTGTCGATAGAGCCCCGCGCCGCTCGAGGGCGCGGTGGTGGCGGCCTTGGAGCAGATGCGCGGGTACCGTGATCACACCGCTTCTTTGTTCGTACGACCCCCCTAGGACGTCTGCCGTGTCGTTCACCGTGCCGTCGCGTACCCCGTCGGGGCCGCGCAGAAGGAGTCTGCTTGTCGGGGCCGCGGGTGCGGGCCTGCTGGTGGGGTGCTCGACGGGGGGTGAGGGGTCCGAGGGCGCCGGGGGAAGTCCTTCGGTGGTGGAGAAGGCGCGGGCCCGGGTCGCGAAGGACAGTGGGGGGCTCGTGGAGCGGTACGACGCCGTGATCGCCGCGCATCCGGCTCTGGCCGCGCTGCTGACACCGCTGCGGGCGGAGGTCGTACGGCATGCCCAGGCGTTCGGGGGCGGGAAGGGTGCGGCTTCGGCTTCGGCTTCGGCGAGTGCTTCGCCGGCCGGCTCGGCCTCCCCTTCGGCCTCCCCCTCCCCCGTGCCGGAGGACCCGAAGGCCGCCCTCGCAAAGCTGGCCGCCGCGGAGCGGGCGCTGGCCGACAAGCGGGCCAAGGCGCTGTCGGCGGTGCCGGGTGAGGTGGCGCGGCTGATGGCTTCGGTGGCGGCGGCGGGGGCCGGGCACGCGTACTTGTTGACGGAGGGTGCGAAGTGAGCAGCGGGGAGCTGACGGCGGTGCAGGCGGCGCTCGCGGCCGAGCATGCCGCGGTGTACGGGTACGGGGTCGTCGGCGGGAAGATCGGCGAGGCGCGGCGGAGCGAGGCGCGGGAGGCGTACGACGCGCACCGGGCCCGCCGGGACGAGCTCACCCGGGCCGTACGGGACCTGGGCGGCAAGCCCGCCGTGGCGGCCGCCGGGTACGCGCTGCCGTTCCCGGTGACCGACGCCGACTCCGCCGTACGGCTCGCCACGGAGCTGGAGGAGCGGGTGGCCGGCGTGTACTCCGATCTCGTACGGGCATCCGAAGGTGACCGGCGGGGTGCGGCGGCCGAGGCGCTGCGGGAAGCGGCGGTGCGGGCGGTGCGGTGGCGGGGCGGAAGCGTAGCCTTCCCTGGTCTCGCCGAGCGGGCGGCCGGTGCCACCCCGCCGGCGACATCGCATACCTGATCACGGCCCGAAGGGAACGACTCGCACATGGCTCGCATGGCTTTCGAGGACTTCGAACCGCCGCAGCGGCTTGTGCGAGCGCTCGCCGAGACACGGCGGCCGGACGGTGGTGACGGTATCGGCGAGTGGCTGGAAAACCTCCCCGAGCTGGTGCAACGGGCCGTCGATCTACGCGAGTTGACCGTCGAACGGGTACAGGCGCCCGGCGGCCGCAGCAGTCTGGTGCTCCTCGTCCGGCTGATCGACAACACCCCCGCCGTGCTCAAGCTGGCGCCCGAGCGGGCGCGGCCGGAGAGCGAGCGGGCGGCCCTCGCGCACTGGGACGGGCGGGGTGCGGTGCAGTTGCTCAACCCCGGGGACAGTCATGGCGTGCTGCTGCTGGAGCGGCTCCATCCCGATCTGTCGGTGCGGTCGCTGCCCGAGGCGAAGGCGCTGCTGGAGGCCGCGGCGACGCTGCGGCGGCTGTGGGTCGAGCCGCCCGAGGCGCATGTCTTCGAGACCGTGGCGGAGCGGACGGGGCGGCAGGCCGAGCTGATGCGGGGTGGCTCCGCCGGGGACAGTGAGGTGCGGGCTCTGGTCGACGCCGCCCTTGCCGCGCGGGAGGAACTGCTTGCCGCGGCTCCCGAGGAGCGGTTGCTGCACGGGACCTTCCGGCAGAGCAAGGTACTGGCCGGGGAGCGGTTGCCGTGGCTGGCCGTGGGACCGGATCCGGTGGTCGGGGAGTGTGCGTTCGATCTGGCCCGGCTGGTACGGGATCGCGTCGAGGACCTGATCGCTTCGCCGTCGGGGGCGTCGATCGCTCGGCGGCGGGTGAAGAAGCTGGCCGAGTCGTTGGATGTGGATCAGGAGCGGTTGCGGGGGTGGGCGTTGTTCCGGGCCGTGGAGTCGGGGGTTCGTGCGCGGCGGGTGGGGCGGCCGCGGGATGCCGAGCTGTTGCTCGAGTTCGCCGGATGGCTCTAGCTTCGCGGGAAGCCGTCCGGTCTCGGCCGCGGGTTGTCTGGAGCTGGTAGGAAGACCAGCCCGCTGTCGTGACAACCGTCCCCTCGTGTGAGACGAGCCGGGCCGGGAGGCCCAGGCGGGAGAGCCAGTGGGGTGCGGTGTCGCCCTTCGCCAGGGCGGCGGTGGTGGCGGCGTCGGCGCAGGTGGCCGCGGCGACCGAGACGGTGCGCCAGGCCGTGGCGGCGGGCCGGCCGGTGCGGGGGTCGACGATGTGGTGGAGCCGCTGGTTGCCGCGGCGTCGGCGGCGGGCCGTGATGCCGGAGGTGGCGAGGCCGCCGCCGCGGATGCCGACCGTGGTGTGGGTGCCGTGGGTCGGGAGGTCGTCGACGGGGCCCGTCTCTTGGACGCGGATGCGCCAGCCGCCGGCCGGGCTCGCCCGCGACGGCCGTGTCGCCGCCGAGGCTTACCAGGATGCCGCATTCGGCGGCTCGGGCCGGCGTGTGCGCCGCCCTGTCGGCCGCCAAGGCCTTGGCCGTGGCGGCCAGGTCCAGGCTGACGCCCGGCGGAAGAGTCACCGTGTTCGTGGCGCGGTCCAGTGCGACCAGGCTCCAGCCCGGCACGCGCTTCACCGCGAGCCGCACCGGACGGTCGTCCTCCTGGACCAGGGTGCAGTCCCGGTCGTAGCCGAGGGCCTCCATCGCCGAGCCAGCAGCGGGCTGACCTTCACCGGTCGCCCTTCGGCCGCGTTCAGGGCCGCCAGCTCCGAGTCCTGGCGGAAACGGCTGCACGCGGCGCTCGCCATGACCGTTCCCCTACATAGTGACGTTCTGTCACGTCCTACGGTCGGGGGACGGTCTGAGAGAAACCTGTGAGTACCTATAGCCCCCGGAGAAGTCTCTGAGGGTTCCCTTTGGTTCCCTCTAGGCGGTGGTCAGGCGGGCGATCGCCTCGTCGACCGTCAGCTCCTCGCGCTCGCCGGTGCGGCGGTCCTTCAACTCCAGGACGCCCTCGGCGGAGCGGCGGCCGGCGACCAGGATCTTCGGTACGCCGATCAGCTCGGAGTCGGTGAACTTCACCCCCGGGGAGACGCCGGCGCGGTCGTCGACCAGGACGCGGAGGCCGGCCGCCCGCAGCTTCTCGGAGACGTCGAGGGCCAGTTCGGTCTGGAGGGCCTTGCCCGCGGCGACGACGTGGACGTCGGCCGGAGCGACCTCGGCGGGCCAGCACAGGCCCTTGTCGTCGGCGGACTGCTCGGCGAGGGCCGCGACCGCGCGGGAGACGCCGATGCCGTAGGACCCCATGGTGACGCGGACCGGCTTGCCGTTCTGGCCGAGGACGTCGAGCTTGAGAGCGTCGGCGTACTTGCGGCCGAGCTGGAAGATGTGGCCGATCTCGATGGCGCGGTCGAGCTTGAGGCCGGTGCCGCAGTTCGGGCAGGGGTCGCCCTCCTGGACGACCACGACGTCGACGTACGCGCCGACCTCGAAGTCACGGCCCGCGACGACGTTCTTGGCGTGCGTGCCGCCCTTGTTGGCGCCCGTGATCCACGCGGTGCCCGGCGCGACCCGCGGGTCGGCGATGTACGTGACCTTCTCGCCCAGGCCCTGCGGGCCGACATAGCCGCGCACCAGGTCGGGCCGGCCCGCGAAGTCCGCCTCGGTGACCATCTCGACGACCGCCGGGGCGAAGTGCGCCTCGACCTTGCCCATGTCGACCTCGCGGTCACCGGGGACGCCGACGGCGACGATCTCGCCGTCGACCTTGACGAGGAGGTTCTTGAGGGTGGCGGAGGCCGGGACGCCGAGGTGGGCGGCGAGGGTCTCGATGGTCGGGGTGTCGGGCGTCGGGATCTCTTCGAGGGCGGGCACACCATCGGCGTCCACCGGCTTCAACTCGAACGTGATCGCCTCGGTGTTGGCGGCGAAGTCACAGGCCGGGCAGTCCGCGAAGGTGTCCTCGCCGGCGCCGGCCGGGGCAAGGAACTCCTCCGACTTCGAGCCGCCCATCGCGCCCGCGGTCGCCGCGCAGATGCGGTAGTCGAGGCCCAGACGCTCGAACACCTTCTGGTAGGCCTGGCGGTGCAGGGCGTACGACTGGGCCAGGCCCTCGTCCTCCGTGTCGAAGGAGTACGAGTCCTTCATCAGGAACTCACGGCCGCGCAGGATGCCGGCGCGGGGGCGGGCCTCGTCACGGAACTTGGTCTGGATCTGGTAGAGGATCACCGGCAGGTCCTTGTACGAGGACGCCTGGTCCTTCACGATCAGCGTGAAGATCTCCTCGTGCGTCGGACCGAGCAGGTAGTCGCCGCCCTTGCGGTCCTTGAGGCGGAACAGCTCCGGGCCGTACTCGTCCCAGCGGCCGGTCGCCTCGTACGGCTCCCTCGGCAGCAGCGCGGGGAGCAGTACCTCCTGGGCGCCGATCGCGTCCATCTCCTCGCGGACGATCCGCTCCACGTTGGCGAGGACCTTCTTGCCGAGCGGCAGCCAGGTCCACACGCCGGCCGCCGTGCGGCGGACGTAACCGGCGCGGACGAGAAGCTTGTGGCTGAGCACCTCGGCGTCCGCCGGGTCGTCGCGCAGCGTCTTCGCCATCAACTGGGACATGCGCTGGACCGGTGCGTTCGCCATGGTTCTCGTACTCCTGCCGATGGGGGTCCCCCCGCTCGAGCGCGGCCGAGAGTGGGGGAGGGTGTTGGCAGGAGGTTAGCCGGGGGGCGGGGGCCCGTGGAAATCCGGCGGCGGCCGTGGCGGGTGGTACGGCGGCTACCTGCGGCGCAGGGGCAGGTGGGCGCCCATCACCGCGTACGGCTTGGGGGCGCTCGGGAAGACGACCTGGCGGGCCAGGTCGGTGTAGCCGAGGGAGCGGTAGAGGCCGCGGGCCGGGCTGTCGACGTCGATCGCGGAGAGGATCGAGCGGGGTTCGGCCGCGCTGTCGGTGATGGTCGTGATCAGGGCACGGCCGACGCCGCGGTTCTGGCAGCGGGGGTGGACGTGCAGTTCGGTGATCACGAAGGAGTCGTCCAGCCAGTGGTCGTGGCCGAGGGCGCGGAGGTAGGGCTCGACGACGGTGGACCACCAGTGGGTGCGGTCGTTGGGCATGCCGTAGACGAAGCCGACGAGGTGGCCTTCGGCCGTGGCGCCGAGTGCCCTCGCCCCCGGGTAGGTCATGTGGCGGAGGACGATCTGGCGGCGTACGGCTACCTCGTCGGGGCCCAGACCGAAGGCGACGGCTTGGACGGCGAGGGCCTCGTCTACGTGGGCCTGGAGGTCCAGCGGGCCGATCACGATGTCGTCGGGGCGGTGGCCGTGTCCGTGACCGGGTAGACGCATGGTGGGGAGATTACAGGGGGGCGGTCGTGGTCGGTCGGGTGCGGGCCGTATGTGGCTGATCGCGCCCACGCCCCGCGCTCCTGAAGGGACGCGCACCTTGCCCGGCACTCACGGGTCGAGCCCTCAGAACAGGACGCTCATGAACGCGCCCACCTCCTGGAAGCCCACCCTTCGGTAGGTGCGCCTTGCCGCCGTGTTGTAGTCGTTGACGTAGAGGCTGACCAGAGGGGCCACGTCGGCCAGTGCGTAGCGGAGGACCGCTGCCATGCCGGGGGCCGCGAGGCCCTGGCCTCGGTATTCGGGGGCTACCCAGACGCCCTGGATCTGGCAGGCCTGGGTGGTCGCCGCGCCGATCTCGGCCTTGAAGACGACTCGGTCGTCGGGGCCGAGGCGGGCGAAGGAGCGGCCGGAGCCCACGAGTTCGGCGACGCGGGCCTGGTAGAGGAGGCCGCCGTCACCGGCCATCGGGGAGACGCCGACCTCCTCGGTGAACATCGCGACGCACGCCGGCATGATCGTGTCCATCTCGTCCTTGCGGATCCGGCGGACATACGGGTCCGGGGTGACCTCGGCGGGATCGGGCAGCCGGTCGGTGACCATGAGGGGCTGGTGGGGGCGGACCTCGCGGGCCGGGCCCCAGCTGGGTTCGAGCAGGCGCCAGAGCTGGGCGGTGGGTTCGGCGGGGCCGACGACCGAGGAGCAGCGGCGGCCGGCCCGGCGGGCGCGGTCGGCGAAGGCGCGGACGGCGCGGGGGGTGGCGCAGATGGGGACGAGGTTGGCGCCGGCGTAGCAGAGGGAGGTCAGGGCGCCGTCCTCGTACCAGCCCCACATCTCGCCGCCGAGCCGCCAGGGGTCCAGGCCGGCGACCTGGACGCGGGACGTCACGAAGGCGTTCGCGACGGGGTCTCGGTCCAGGACGGCGAGTGCGGCGTCCAGGTCACTCGGTTCGAGGACCCTGGTGGTGGTCTGGGTCAACACGTGCGGGGGCCTCACCCTGGGGTCTGCGCTGGTCTCCGCACGATACCCTGCCGGGCTGTGCCCTGTGACTGCGCCGCTGGGCCGGGCGCCCGAGAGCTCGGGAGGGGCTGTGGTCGGTCGGGTGCGGGTTGGTCGTGGCTTGTCGCGCAGTTCCCCGCGCCCCTGGAGAGCGGGCCTGCGGCCGCTCTCCAGGGGCGCGGGCCTCAGCCCGCTACCGCCACCGTCGGCTCGCCCGACGTGATGCCCTCGGCCTCCATCTGTTCGGCGATCTTCATCGCCTCCTCGATCAGGGTCTCGACGATCTTGGACTCGGGGACGGTCTTGATGACCTCGCCCTTGACGAAGATCTGCCCCTTGCCGTTGCCGGAGGCCACGCCGAGGTCGGCCTCGCGGGCCTCGCCGGGGCCGTTGACGACGCAGCCCATGACGGCCACGCGCAGCGGGACCTCCATGCCGGTGAGGCCGGCGGTGACCTCTTCGGCGAGCTTGTAGACGTCGACCTGGGCGCGGCCGCAGGAGGGGCAGGAGACGATTTCGAGGCCGCGCTGGCGGAGGTTGAGGGATTCGAGGATCTGGTTGCCGACCTTGATCTCCTCGACCGGCGGGGCCGACAGCGACACCCGGATCGTGTCGCCGATGCCCTCACTCAGCAGCGCGCCGAAAGCCACCGCCGACTTGATGGTGCCCTGGAAGGCCGGGCCGGCCTCCGTGACGCCGAGGTGGAGGGGGTAGTCGCACTGGGCGGCCAGCTGGCGGTAGGCGTTGACCATGACGACCGGGTCGTTGTGCTTGACCGAGATCTTGATGTCCCGGAAGCCGTGCTCCTCGAAGAGGGAGGCCTCCCAGAGGGCGGACTCGACCAGGGCCTCGGGGGTGGCCTTGCCGTACTTCTGGAGGAGGCGGCGGTCGAGGGAGCCGGCGTTCACGCCGATGCGGATCGGGGTGCCGTGGTCGGCGGCCGCCTTGGCGATCTCCTTGACCTTGTCGTCGAACTGCTTGATGTTGCCGGGGTTGACGCGGACCGCGGCGCAGCCGGCCTCGATGGCGGCGAAGACGTACTTCGGCTGGAAGTGGATGTCGGCGATGACCGGGATCTGCGACTTGCGGGCGATCACCGGGAGCGCGTCGGCGTCGTCCTGCGTGGGGCAGGCGACGCGGACGATCTGGCAGCCGGAGGCCGTGAGCTCGGCGATCTGCTGCAGCGTGGCGCCGATGTCCGACGTACGCGTGGTGGTCATCGACTGGACCGAAACCGGGGCGTCTCCGCCGACCGCCACGGACCCGACCTGGATCTGCCGGCTCTTCCGGCGCTCGGCGAGCTTGGTCGGAACGGACGGCATGCCGAGAGAAATCGCAGTCATCTGCTGTGCAACCCCAAGTTGTGGATCAGGATCGGGTCCCGGGACAGGCGGGCTCCAGGCTTCGAGATTACGGCACGGGCATGGGCCCGAGCACATCACCGTCCGTGAACCCACCCGTTGGGGAGCCGCGCTGCGGGGTTCGGGCGCAGAGGAACAGGCATGGCCGTACGACAGCGGCCGGGCCCCACTCCGCGAGTGTGCCCGGCCGCCGTGAACTGCGGGTGACTAGGAGATGCGCACCGGGTTCACCAGGTCCGCGATCAGCACCAGGAGCGTGAAGCAGACGAAGATTCCGGCCACCACGTACGCGACGGGCATCAGCTTCGCCACGTCGAACGGGCCGGGGTCGGGGCGGCGCAGCACCTTGGCCGCGTTCCGGCGCAGCGACTCCCACAGGGCGCCCGCGATGTGTCCGCCGTCGAGCGGGAGGAGCGGGAGCATGTTGAACAGGAAGAGGGAGAGGTTGAAGCCGGCGAGCAGGATGAGGAAGCTCGCGAGCTGCTGGGTGGCGGGGATGTCCATGGTGAAGATCTCGCCGCCGACGCGGGCCGCGCCGACCACGCCCATGGGCGAGTCCGCCTCGCGCTCGCCGTCGCCGAAGGTGGCGTCCCACAGGGCGGGGACCTTGGCGGGCAGGGAGAGCAGGGACTCGACGCCGTTCTCCATCATGTCGCCCATGCGGTTCACGGACTCGCCGAAGGACAGCGGGAGGACGTCGGAGGCGGGGGTGAAGCCGAGCCAGCCGGCGTACACGTACTTGCCCTCGACGTAGCCGCCCTGGCCGTCGGTCTGGCTGACCTGGTTCTTGATGAGGGTGGGGGTCAGGTCGACCTGCTGGCCCTTGCGCTCGACGGTGAGGGTGACCTGCTTGCCGGGGTTGTCGCGGATGTCGGCCTGCAGGGAGGACCAGTCCTCGACGGGGGTGCCGTCGAACGCGACGATCTTGTCGCCGGGCTCCAGGCCGGCGGCCTTGGCGGGGGCCTCCTTGTCGCTGTCCTTGCACTTCGAGCGGTTCTCGGTGGCGGAGATGACGCAGTCCGAGATCTTGCTGACCGTGGTCGTCTGGGTCCGTTCGCCGAAGGTCATCATCACGCCGAGGAAGATCACGACGGCCAGGACCAGGTTCATGAAGGGTCCGGCGAACATCACGATGACGCGCTTCCAGGGCTTGCGCGTGTAGAAGAGGCGCTTTTCGTCGCCGGGCTGGAGTTCCTCGAAGGAGGCCGCGCGGGCGTCCTCGATCATCACGCGCCAGGGGGAGGTCGAGCGGGCCTCGAGGCGGCCGTCCTCGCCGGGCGGGATCATGCCGATCATGCGGATGTAGCCGCCGAGCGGGATCGCCTTGATGCCGTACTCGGTCTCGCCCTTCTTCCGCGACCAGAGCGTCGGGCCGAAGCCCACCATGTACTGGGGCACGCGGATGCCGAAGAGCTTCGCGGTCGACAGGTGGCCCAGCTCGTGCCAGGCGATCGAGAACCCGAGGCCGATCACGAAGACGACTATGCCGAGGATGAACATCAGGGTCGTCATGCACGGGCCTCCGCGGTAGTCCGCTCGGTGGGTTTGGCTGTCGTAGTGGTCAGTTCACGGGCCCGGGCGCGCGCCCAGGTCTCCGCTTCGAGGACGTCCGCCACGGTCAGGGAAGTTCCCGTTCCGGGAGTGCCGTGCTCCTCGACGACCCGCGTCACGGTCTCCATGATCGCGTCGAACCGGAGGCCGCCGTACAGGAAGGCGTCGACGCACTCCTCGTTGGCCGCATTGAACACCGCCGGGGCGGTGCCCGCGAGCTGTCCCACGTGCCGGGCGAGTCCGACCGACGGGAACGCGTCATTGTCGAGGGGGAAGAACTCCCAGCTGGACGCCTTGGTCCAGTCGAACGCGGGCGCGGCGTCCGGGACGCGCTGCGGCCAGCCGAGGCCGATGGCGATGGGGCCGCGCATGTCGGGGGGCGTCGCCTGGGCCATCGTCGATCCGTCCGTGAACTCAACCATCGAGTGGACATACGACTGGGGGTGCACGACGACCTCAATGCGATCGAAGGGAATGTCGTAGAGGAGGTGCGCCTCGATGACTTCCAGGCCCTTGTTGACCAGGGTCGCGGAGTTGACCGTGATGACCGGGCCCATGGCCCAGGTGGGGTGTGCGAGGGCGTCGGCGGGGGTCACGTCCGCCAGTTCCGCCTTCGTACGGCCGCGGAAGGGGCCGCCGGAGGCGGTGACGACCAGCTTGCGCACGTCGGCGCGGGTGCCCGAGGCGAGGGCCTGGAAGAGAGCGGCGTGCTCGGAGTCGACCGGGATGATCTGGCCGGGCTCGGCCACCGCCTTCACCAGCGGGCCGCCGACGATGAGTGACTCCTTGTTGGCGAGCGCGAGGGTGCGGCCCGCCTCCAGGGCGGCGAGGGTCGGGGCGAGGCCGATGGAGCCGGTGATGCCGTTCAGCACCGTGTGGCAGTCGGACGCGGCGAGCTCGGTTGCGGCGGCCGGACCGGCGAGGATCTCGGGCAGGACCTCCCCTGCTCCGTACGCGGTGGTCAGGGCCTCCCTCAGCGCCGGTACGACGTCCTCCCGGGCGACGGCGACGGTCCGTACACGCAGGCGGTGCGCCTGCTCGGCCAGCAGTTCCACCCTCCCTCCGGCGGCGGAGAGCCCGGTGACGCGGAAGCGGTCCGGGTTGCGCAGGACGAGGTCGATGGCCTGGGTGCCGATCGAGCCGGTCGATCCGAGGATCACTACGTCCCGTACGCCGTCGACCGGGTCGAAGACGAGATGCGGATCGGCGAGAGGGGCTGGACTGTCGCTCATCCCCCCATTGTGGCCGCATCCGGGGGCCCGCAGGACCGCGCGTCCCCTTGTTGACCCACTTCGTGCGATGTGCCGTTGACGATGCCTTTTCTCCGTTTGTGAAGCACGCGTGAAGACGGGGTGATATGACTTCTATCCGACTGATCCAAAAGTCGCATCAGTCGTATCAGCTGATCGTCGATGGACCACGACGATCTTGAACGAGGACCCTGGGGGGATCTCCATGCACAAGCGCATACGCGCTGCCCTGCCCGCGCTCGCCGGAGCCGTGGCCCTCACCGGCACCCTGCTGAGCAGCCCGGCCGAGGCCGCCGGCGGCGTGATCATCTACCGCGTGTACTTCGACAGCCCCGGCAAGGACACCCGCTCCAACGCGAGCCTCAACGGCGAGTGGGTACAGATCAAGAACACGAGCTCGAAGGCGATCTCGCTGAAGGGCTGGGTGCTCAAGGACCCCCAGAACCACAAGTACACGTTCCCGAACGTCAAGATCGGGGCGAAGAAGACCATCAAGGTCCACACCGGCTCGGCCAAGGACACGACCGCGGACAAGTACCAGAACCGCAAGGCCTACGTCTGGAACAACACCAGTGACACGGCGGCCCTGTCGAAGGCGAGCGGCGCCAAGGTCGACTCGTGCTCGTGGACGACGCGGGACCCCAGCGACAAGTACTGCTGAGCCCCCTAGCGCTTGCGGTCGCCCTCCACCACACCGTCGGCCGTGTCCACGGTCGGGGCCGTGAAGTGGAGGGCGTCCTCTTCACGGGTGGGGCCGAGGGGGCCCTCGGAGGTGGCGTCGAGGTTGAAGACGAAGCCGACGGACTCCTCCTTGATGGCATCGGTCATGGCGACGAACATGTCGAAGCCCTCGCGCTCGTACTCGATGATCGGCTCTCGGCCGAGGGTCCAGCGCAGGCCGATGCCGTCGCGCAGGTAGTCCATCTCGTAGAGGTGCTCGCGCCACTGGCGGTCCAGGACCGAGAGGACGACCAGGCGTTCGAGCCTGCGCAGGGACTCCTCGCCCAGCTCCGCCTCCCTCTCCTCGTAACGGGCGTGGATGTCGTCCGTCAGGGCCGTGACCAGGACCTCGGCGGTGAGGTTCGCGCGGTCGCCGTACTCCTCCTCCAGGTCCTCGATCGTCAGGCGCACCGGGTAGAGCTGGCCGACCGCCGTCCACAGGAGGTCCAGGTCCCACTCCTCGGGGTAGCCCTCGGAGGTCTCCGCGGCGACGTACGCCTCGATGGTGTCGTCCATGAAGTGGAGGATCTGTTCACGGAGGTTCTCGCCCGCCAGGACGCGGCGGCGCTCGGCGTAGATGAGCTGCCGCTGGCGGTTGAGGACCTCGTCGAACTTCAGGACGTCCTTGCGGGACTCGAAGTGCTGGCGTTCGAGCTGGGCCTGGGCGGAGGCGACGGCGCGGGTGACGACCTTGTTCTCGATGGGGACGTCCTCGGGGAGGTGGGTGACGGCCATGAGGCGCTCGACGAGCTGGGCCTGGAACAGGCGCATCAGGCTGTCCTGGAGGGAGAGGTAGAAGCGGGACTCCCCCGGGTCGCCCTGGCGGCCCGAGCGGCCGCGGAGCTGGTTGTCGATGCGGCGGGCGTCGTGGCGTTCGGTGCCGAGGACGTAGAGGCCGCCCAGCGCCGTGACCTCCTCGCGCTCGGCGGCCACTTCGGTGGTCGTCCGGTCGAGGATCGCCTGTCGCTCCTCCTCGCTCGCCTCCTCCGGGAACGCCGCGCGGGCCAGGGCCTCCGGATTGCCGCCGAGCATGATGTCGGTGCCGCGGCCCGCCATGTTCGTGGCGACCGTCACCGCTCCCTTCCGGCCCGCCTGGGCCACGATCAGGGCCTCCCGCTGGTGGTTCTTGGCGTTGAGGACCTCGTGCGGGACGCGGCGCGCGCGGAGCCGGCCGGAGAGTGCCTCAGAGACCTCGACCGTCGTGGTGCCGACCAGCACCGGCTGGCCCTTGGCGTGGCGTTCCGCGATGTCGTCGACGACCGCCTCGAACTTGGCGTCCGTGCCGCGGTAGATCAGGTCCGGCCAATCCTTGCGGACCATGGGCCGGTTGGTGGGGATGGGGACGACGCCGAGGTCGTAGATCTGGTGGAACTCGGCAGCCTCGGTCATCGCCGTGCCGGTCATCCCGGAGAGTTTGCCGTAGAGGCGGAAGAAGTTCTGCAGGGTGATGGTGGCGAGGGTCTGGTTCTCGTCCTTGACCCGTACGCCCTCCTTCGCCTCGATGGCCTGGTGCAGGCCCTCGTCGTAGCGGCGGCCGGGGAGGATACGGCCGGTGTGCTCGTCGACGATCATGACCTCGCCGTCGATGACGACGTACTCCTGGTCCTTGTGGAACAACTCCTTCGCCTTGAGGGCGTTGTTGAGGTGGCCGATCAGCGGGGTGTGGTCGGCCTCGTAGAGGCTGTCGATGCCGAGCTGGTCCTGGACGTGCTCGACGCCCTCGTCGAGGATCGCGACGGTGCGTTTGCGCGGGTCGTACTCGTAGTGGTGCCCGGCGCGCAGCTCCTGGAGGCGTTCCTTGTCGGTGGGGCGGGTGAAGCGCTCCTCCTGGACCTGGACGCCCTTCATCGGGCGGACGAGCTTGGCGAAGGCCTCGTACCAGTGGGGTGCCTGGTCGGCGGGGCCGGAGATGATCAGCGGGGTGCGGGCCTCGTCGATGAGGATGGAGTCGGCCTCGTCGACGATCGCGAAATGGTGGCCGCGCTGGACGAGTTCGGATTTCGACCGGGCCATGTTGTCCCGCAGATAGTCGAATCCGAACTCGGTGTTCGTGCCGTAGGTGACGTCACAGGCGTAGGCGGCCCGGCGTTCGGCCGGGGTCGATTCGGAGCGGACGACACCGACGGTCAGACCGAGGAATTCATACGCCTTTCCCATCCACTCGGCGTCCCGGCGGGCGAGGTAGTCGTTGACGGTGACTACGTGCACTCCCTTGCCGGTGAGGGCGTTGAGATAGACGGGGAGGGTGGCGACCAGTGTTTTTCCCTCGCCGGTGTGCATCTCGGCGATATTGCCGAGGTGGAGGGCCGCGCCGCCCATGACCTGGACGTCGAAGTGGCGCATGCCGAGGGTGCGGCGGGCGGCCTCGCGCATGGTGGCGAACGTCTCCGGCAGCAGGTCGTCGAGGCTTTCGCCGTCCTTGTGACGCTGCTTGAACTCGTCGGTGAGAGCGCGCAGTCCGGTGTCGTCGAGGGCCGCGAAGTCCTCCTCGATCGAGGCGACGTCGGCGGCCGTGTGTTCCAGGTGGCGCAGTGTCCGGCCCTCGCCGGCGCGCATGATCCGGTTGGTGAGGGAATTCATGCCGAGTGCGGTCATTCCTTCATCACCTCGGCGCTGTAGTCCCGTCCGTCATCCGTTCAATTGTCCGCTCGGAAAGTGTGAGCGGCAAGCAGCGGTATGACGGACGGGGCAGCGGTGAATTCCTGTGCGGAATATCAGCGAATGGGGCGGTGGACATTCTCCTTCTCGCTGGGGCCGGGCGTCGCGTCCGCGATCCACGGACCCTCGCCCGACGGGTCGACCACGCCCCGCTCCAGCCACTCGTACGCGCCCCCGAGAACCCCCTTGACCACCTTGTGGTCGAGGTCGTCGGTGTTGCTCCACAGGCGGCCGAAGAGTTCCTCGACGCGGATGCGGGACTGGCGGCAGAAGACGTCGGCGAGCTGGTAGGCCTCGCGGCCGTGACCCTCGGTGGTGCGCAGGAGTTCGGCGCGTACGACGGCCGCGCTCATCGCGAAGAGTTCGGCGCCGATGTCGACGATCCGGCCCAGGAAGCCCTGCTTGGTCTCCATGCGGCCCTGCCAGCGGGACATGGCGTAGAAGGTGGAGCGGGCCAGCTTGCGGGCCGAGCGCTCGACGTACCGCAGATGGCCGGACAGGTCCGGGTGTCCGGCGGGGTGGAAATCGGCGTACGCGCGCGGGAGCTGGCCCGGGCCCGCGACCAGCTTGGGCAGCCACTTGGCGTAGAAGACGCCCGCGTTCGCGCCCGCCTTCGCCTTGTCGGAGAGGGACTTCTCGGGGTCGATGAGATCTCCGGCCACGGACAGGTGGGCGTCGACGGCCTCGCGGGCGATCAGCAGATGCATGATCTCCGTGGAGCCTTCGAAGATCCGGTTGATGCGCAGGTCGCGGAGGATCTGCTCGGCGGGTACGGCCCGCTCACCGCGCGCCCGCAGGGAGTCCGCCGTCTCGAAGCCGCGGCCGCCGCGGATCTGGACCAGCTCGTCGGCGATGCGCCAGCCCATCTCGGAGGCGAAGAGCTTGGCCAGGGCGCCCTCGATACGGATGTCGTTGCGGTCCTCGTCGGCCATCTGGCTCGACAGGTCGAGCACCGCCTCCAGCGCGAAGGTGGTCGCGGCGATGAAGGAGATCTTCTGCCCGACCGCCTCGTGGTGGGCGACCGGCTTGCCCCACTGCTCACGGGCCGCCGACCACTCGCGGGCGATCTTCAGACACCACTTGCCGGCGGCCACGCAGGACGCCGGGAGCGAGAGCCGGCCGGTGTTGAGGGTGGTGAGGGCGATCTTCAGGCCGGCGCCCTCGGGGCCGATACGGTTCGCGGCGGGCACCCGGACCTGGTGGAGGCGGGTGACGCCGTTCTCGATGCCGCGCAGGCCCATGAAGGCGTTGCGGTTCTCGACGGTGACGCCGGGCGAGTCGGTCTCCACGACGAAGGCGGTGATGCCGCCCTTGTGGCCCTCGCTCTTCGGCACCCGCGCCATCACGACGAGGAGGTCGGCGACCACGCCGTTGGTGGTCCACAGCTTCACCCCGTCGAGGATGTAGTCGTCCCCCTCGGGCACCGCGCTGGTGGCGAGCCGGGCCGGGTCGGAGCCGACGTCGGGCTCGGTGAGGAGGAAGGCGCTGATGTCGGTGCGGGCGCAGCGCGGCAGGAACTTCTGCTTCTGTTCGGGCGTGCCGAACAGTTTCAGCGGTTGGGGTACGCCGATCGACTGGTGGGCGGAGAGCAGCACGCCGATCGCGGGGCTGGCCGAGCCGACCAGGGCCAGCGCCTTGTTGTAGTACACCTGGGTGAGGCCGAGACCGCCGTACTTGGGGTCGATCTTCATGCCGAGGGCGCCGAGCTCCTTGAGCCCGTTGATCACCTCGTCGGGGATCCGGGCCTCGCGCTCGATCAGCGCTCCGTCGACCTTCGTCTCGCAGAAGTCGCGGAGCTTGCTCAGGAACTGCTCGCCGCGCCGGACGGCCTCGTCGGTGGGGAGTGGGTGGGGGTGGATGAGGTCGAGGCGGAACCGGCCCAGGAACAGTTCCTTGGCGAAGCTGGGCTTGCGCCAGTCCTGCTCCCGGGCGGCCTCCGCCACCTGGCGGGCCTCACGTTCTGTGACGACGGGCTTCTTGAGGGGTGGGGCGGACATGAGGCTCACCTCGCCGCGAATCGGGATCTCGTACCGCATGGGTACCTGAATGGTTACCGATGGGTGCTACTCGATCGTTGGTACCCGATCCAGGGTGACCCCGCCACCCCTCGCGTGCCGTTCGGCCGACGTTCACGCAGTAATCGCCGAGCGTGATCGTGTCGAAGTCCGTGCATCTGGTCGTCACCGCACCCGCCCGAAGCCGCCGTCGAGTTTTAAGCTGGGGCACAGGAGCGCCCCGAGGGGGCGCGGGGCTGTATCACTACGCTCCTCCTCCGCGCGGGGGCGACAACCCCACACAGACCCGCACCCGCCACTCACCCCACCCCCACCATCCTTGGGTGCCCGTCCAATTATCGAAGCGCTTCGACAACCTATGGACACCCACCCGGCGTCGAGCTACTGTCGAGCCACCCTCACTCGCCCTTGTCCCACAGAAGTGCGCTGTCGAAGCGCTTAAACACGCTTGGAGAGCTGGATGGTCACCCTCGCCGAGGTCGCCCAGCACGCCGGAGTCTCGGCGAGCACGGTGAGCTATGTCCTCAGCGGCAAGCGGTCCATCTCCGCCGGCACCCGGCAGCGGGTCGAGCGGAGCATCCAGGAGCTCGGCTACCACCCGAACGCGGGGGCCCGCGCCCTGGCGAGCAACAAGTCGAACATCGTCGCCCTGATGGTCCCGCTGCGCACCGACATGTACGTCCCGGTGATGATGGAGATCGCCATAGCCGTGGCCACCACGGCCCGCACCTACGGCTACGACGTGCTGCTGCTCACCGGCGAGGAGGGTCCCGACGCGGTGCGCCGTGTCACGGGCAGCGGGCTCGCCGACGCGATGATCCTGATGGACGTCGAGCTGGACGACGAGCGGCTGCCGCTGCTGCGCGGCACCGACCAGCCGTCCGTGCTCATCGGGCTGCCGGCCGACACCAGCGGGCTGACCTGTGTCGACCTCGACTTCGGAGCGACGGGCGCGCTGTGCGTGGAGCATCTGGCGAAGCTCGGCCACCGCGACATCGCCGTCGTCGGCGAGGCGCCCGCGGTCTACGAACGCCACACCGGTTTCGCCGAGCGCACCCTCGACGGACTCCGGTCCCGGGCAAGGGAGTTGGGCCTGCGCGTACTGCACCGCCCCTGCGAGGGCGGCTACGACGCGATGGCCGCGACACTGGCCCGGATCTTCGACGAACGGCCGGGCACCACGGGGGTCGTCGTGCAGAACGAGTCCGCGGTGGAGCCGCTGCTCGCGCTGTTGCGGCAGCAGGGCCGGGCGGTGCCCGAGGACGTCTCGGTGATCGCGGTCTGCCCGGACCAGGTCGCCGTACAGGCCTCGGTGCGGCTGACGTCCGTCGCCATCCCGGCCCAGGAGATGGGCCGGCGGGCCGTGGAGCAACTGGTCGCCAAGCTGGAGGGGCGGGACACCGACGAAGTGGTGCTCCTCGCCCCCGAGCTGACGGTCCGCGCGAGCACGGGCCCGTTGTCCGCCACGGGCTGAGCCCGCCGACCGAGCCGGTGGGCGGTGCCGCGCCGCCGCCTAACGGATGCCGGGGGCTCGCCTTCCCGATCCGCCCTGCCCCCGCCTTCCTCCACCCCCACCACCGTCCGGCCCACCGGAGCCGAGCCGGGCGTGCCGCCACTCCTTCCTTCCAGGAGCCGTCCCGTGAATCAGCCTGCCGAGAACCAGACACCGACGGGTGAGGTCAGCCTCGCCCAGTCCTCCCCCACCGTCGGCACGTTCCGTGAGCGGGACGGCGCCCTGGAATGGAGCGGACGTCAGGAGACCCTGCGGATCGAGCCCTGGGGCCCGGACGCGGTCCGGGTCCGCGCCCGCCTGGGCGGCCCGGTCCTCGACGGACTGCCGGGCGCCCTCCTCGACGAGCCGGAGAGCACCGAGAGCAGCGTCAAGATCGAGGACGGGACGGGGCGGCTGACTGTCGGCGCGCTCACCGTCGAGGTCAACGCCGAGGGTCTGATCCGCTACACGCGCACCGCCGACGGCCACGAGCTGCTGTCGGAGGCGCGCGCCCACTTCTGGTGGCCCGGCTCGCGCCTCTACACCGCCGTCGGCAACGGCTACCACCGTCTGGAGCAGCGCTTCGCCGCGTACGACGACGAGAAGCTGTACGGCCTCGGGCAGCACCAGCACGGGCGGCTCGACCAGAAGGGCCTGGTCCTCGACCTGGTCCAGCGCAACGCCGAGGTCGGCATCCCGGTGCTCACCTCCAGCCGCGGCTACACCCTGCTGTGGAACAACCCGGCGATCGGCCGCGTCGAGCTGGCCGGCAACGGCACCCGCTGGGTCGCGGACTCGGCCCGGCAGATCGACTACTGGATCACCGCGGGCGACCCGGCCGACGCACAGCGCCGCTACAGCGCGGCGACGGGCCGTACGCCGATGCTGCCGGAGTGGGCGGCCGGCTTCTGGCAGTGCAAGCTGCGCTACCGCACGCAGGACGAACTCCTCGCCGTGGCACGGGAGTACAAGCGGCGGGGCCTGCCCATCGACGTCATCGTCTGCGACTTCTTCCACTGGACGCACCTCGGCGACTGGAAGTTCGACCTCGCCGAGTGGCCCGACCCGGCTGCCATGGTCCGTGAGCTGGAGGAGCTGGGCATCAAGCTGGTGGTGTCCGTGTGGCCGTCGGTCTCGCCGCTGAGCGAGAACCACCACCTCATGGAGCAGCGCGGCTACTTCATCGGCACGCAGTACGGCCCGATGGCGCACGCCGACTGGCCGGACAAGGAGGTCGCGTCGACGGTCCAGGTGGCCTTCTACGACGCGACGAACCCTCAGGCGCGCGAGTTCGTGTGGTCGCGCGTGAAGGAGAACTATCTGGAGCCGTACGGCATCAAGGCGTTCTGGCTGGACGCCTGCGAGCCCGAGATCAAGCCGGGCTTCCAGGAGAACCTGCGCTACTGGGCGGGACCCGGCCTGGAGGTCGGCAACATCTATCCGGCCGAGAGCGCGCGCACCTTCTACGAGGGGCTGAAGGCGACCGGCGAGGAGGAGATCGTCTCCCTCAACCGTTCGGCGTGGGCGGGCAGTCAGCGGTACGGCGCCGCCCTGTGGTCCGGTGACATCGGCACCGACTTCACGGCTTTGCGCCAGCAGATCGCGGCGGGCCTCAACACGGCGTTGTCCGGCATCCCCTGGTGGAACACCGACATCGGCGGCTTCCACGGGGGCAACCCCGACGATCCGGCGTACCGCGAGGTGATGGTCCGCTGGTTCCAGTTCGGCGCGTTCTCCCCGTTGATGCGGCTGCACGGATTCCGGGAGCCCGGAATGCCGTTGGGCCCCGCCATGACCGGTGGGCCCAACGAGGTCTGGTCGTACGGGGAGGAGGCCGGGGCGATCCTGGAGCGGTATCTGCGGCTGCGGGAGCGGTTGAAGCCGTACGTGCTTCAGGTCATGCGGGAGGCCCACGAGGAGGGGCTGCCGGTGATGCGGCCGCTGTTCCTGGAGTTCCCCGAGGACGAGCGGGCCTGGTCGGTCGACGACGCGTATCTGTTCGGGCGGGATGTGCTGGTGGCGCCGGTGTTGGAGGCGGGGGCGACTTCCTGGACGACGTATCTTCCGGCGGGGGCCCGGTGGGCCGATGCGTGGACCGGGCAGACGTATGAGGGTGGTGCGTCCGTGACCGTGGATGCCCCGCTGGAGCGGATTCCGGTGTTCCTGCGGGACGGGGTGTCGTTGCCGATCGCCGAGTAGGGGCCCGGCGGCGGGGGTTGGGCCGGCTCGGCGGCTACGAGGTGCCGCTGTCATGGCTGCCCGCCGTGGGGTTGGGCGGTCACGGTGGTCGGGGTGCGACCTCGGTCATCAGCAGGTTCAGTGGTCGAGGTCGGAGAGGGCCCGCAGGCGGACGTAGATCCGATTCGTGTCCAACTCCGCGTAGGCGCCGAGTTGTTCGACGATTCCCGCGGGAGAGCCGTGGGGTTCCTCCGGTGGGAGGCGGGACTGTTCGTACCGGGCGGCGAGGCGGACGGAGATTTCGTCCTCGCTGCGGCCGCAGGCTGTGCCCAGGCCGAGGGAGAGGGGCAGGGGCGGCCGGTCGGGGATGCGGGCGCGGGCCGCCTGTGCGCCGGCGTAGAGCTGGGCGCGCTGTTCGGGGCCGGTGAGGGGGAGGGTGAACTCGTCGGCGTAGCGGGCGGTGCAGTCGGGCGCCGACTCGGACACGGCGCCGGGCGTTCGCCGGCGGTCGCGCCGCTGGGTGTGATGAGTGTGGCGCTGTTCCATGGGCTGCTGGTGGTGGAGCGGCTGCTGCTTCCCCGGGTGCGGGAGACCACCTCGCGGCGGTGGCGCCTCCGCCGGGCGGACCGGCCCGATCGCCGTTCGCCGGCCGGGTCTACGCTATGGCGCCACGGCCATCCCATGATCCTCAGGGGTGTGCGCGATCTCTGAGTGAGTGGAGTTGACGGAGGATGAACAGCCGTACGGGAGACCCTCGCGCGACGCGCGGGGGACGGCCGGGCCGTCGGGGCGGGCCCGCGCGCAGACCCGTCCACCGGACACGTACGACGATACGCACCACCGGCGCGTACCTCGACGCGCCGAGGACGGTCGCCCCTCCGGAGGCGGGCGTCCCCCGCGGTTTCCTGCCGGGGCCCGCGCGGCACATCGCCGTGTGGAGCGCGCTCACGCTGCTGGTGACCGGTGTCGTGTCCGTGGGCGTGTGGATCTGCGTGACGTTCCAGACCGCGGTCACACCCGTGCTGATCGCGCTGCTCGGTACGGCGCTGCTCGGCCCGCTCCACCGGCGGCTGGTCGCGATGAGGTTCAACAAGTCCCTTGCCGCCGGGCTGACTTGTGCGGCCGTGATCGTGGTGATGGGCGGGGCCGCGTACATCGTGGTGGCCGCGCTGATCGACACCGGTGACCAGATCATCTCGTCGCTGCGGGACGCGGCGAAGTCGCTGAGCGACGAGTTCGGGCTGGCGGGGACGTCGGTGGACGACCTCGCGAAGAACGCGAAGGAACTGCTGTCGAAGTTCGGCGGCACCGCGGCCTCCGGGGTGCTCAGCGGGGTCAGCGCGGTCAGTGAGTTCGTCACGATGGCGATCCTGGCGATGCTGCTGATGTTCTTCTTCCTGCGGGACTCCGACAAGGCGGTCGCGTCCCTGCACTCGCTCGCGCCGCGCGGCAGCGGTGACACCCTGGAGGTGATGGCCCGGCGCGCGTTCCGGGCGATCGAGGGCTATATGCGGGGCACGACGCTCATCGCCTTCATCGACGCCGCCTGTATCGCCATCGGCCTGCTGATCCTCCAGGTGCCGGGCGCCGTCGGCCTCGGCGCGCTGGTGTTCGTCGGCGCGTACATCCCGTATCTCGGCGCGTTCCTGTCGGGCGCGGTGGCGATCCTCGTCGCGTTCGCGGACCGCGGCCTGGTGACGGCGCTGTGGGCGGTCGGTGTGGTCTTCGCGGTGCAGATCCTCGAAGGCAACGTGCTCCAGCCGATGATCCACAGCCGGACCGTGCAGATGCACCCGGCGGCGATCCTGCTGGCCCTCACGGCGGGCGCCTCCATCGCCGGCATCCTCGGCATGCTCCTCGCGGTGCCGCTCACCGCGGCGGCGTCCGGTGTGCTGTCGGAGCTGCGGGCCCGGTACGGGGACGGGGCGGGGACCACGGCGCCCCAGGGGACGACGGAGGTCGCCCGGGCGACAGCGTGATCACCGGCGGTCGTCCCACCCGGACGGCCGCCGGCGCCCGTCCCACCCGGGTGACCATCGGCCGCGTCGCCCGACCCGGGCGACCGCCCACCGCATCGCGCCCGGCCCTCGATCGCACCCGACCCCCCACCGAAGGGAAGTCCTCGATGTCCTCCGTCCCCCTGCCCCTCACACTGGCCAATCTGTTACTCCGGCCCACGCTCGGCTCCCGGCGCGACCCCGACAAGGTCTTCGAGCGGATCGTCGTCAAGGCCGGGCAGACGGAGGGGGACGAGGAGTTCACCGACGGCTTCCGGTTCCTGCTGCGGCACTGGGCGGGCGACGCGGACCTGACGCCGGTCGGCTGGCAGTCCGCACAGGCCCATCTGCGCAGGCATCTCACCAACCGGGCCCGGGTCCGGCAGCTCATCGCCGAGCACCCCGAGATCGAGCGGGAGCCCATCGAGAAGCCGGTGTTCGTGGTCGGCCTGCCGCGCACCGCCACCACGCTCACCCACGGCGTGCTGTCGATCTCGGACGAGCACCGCTGCCCGCTGCTGTGGGAGTTGTTCGCGCCCGACCTCTACGCGTCGCCCGCGCCGCGGAGGAAGGCGATCACGTCCACGCGCCGGTGGGTCAGCGGCCTCAACCTGTTCGCCCCGCGCTTCCAGGACATCCACCCCATGACCGCCGAGGGCCCCGAGGAGTGCACCTTCATCCTGCCGCACGCCCTGGTGCCCCTGTCGCAGGCCCGCATACCGGCGTACCAGACCTGGCACTTCGAGCGGGACTTCGTCCCGGACTACGGCTACCTCAAGCAGGTCTACCAGGTGCTCCAGTACGGCCGCCCGCGCCGCCGCTGGATGCTGAAGTCCCCCATGCACCTCGGAAACCTCGACGCACTGCGCGCCGTCTTCCCCGACGCCACGATCGTCTGGACCCACCGTGACCCGGCGACCGTCGTCGCGTCGTTCTGCAGCCTGGTCGAGCAGGGCATGATCGGCACCCTCAGCCCGCTCGACCTGCACGTCCTCGGCGCCCAGTGGCTCGAACTGCTGAGCCGCTCCATGGAGCGCGCGCTCGCGGCCCGGGCCGCCATCCCCCGCGAGACGCTGGTGGACGTCCCGTACTCCTGGCTCGGCTCCGACCCGGCCACGGGTGCCCCGAAGCTCTACGAGGCCGTCGGGGCCCGGTGGACCGACGCCGACGCCGCCCGGCTCCCCGGGATCGTGGCCCGCCCCAAGGGCAGCCGCCCCCACCGCTACGACCTGGCGCGCTACGGCCTGACCCGCGCCGACATCGAGTCCGCGTTCGCCGACTACAACGCACTGCGGGCCGAGGTCGACCGGAACTGACGGAACAGACCCCGGCCACCGGCGCGCACCGGTGGCCGAGGTCTCGTGTGCCGGCCGGCGACCCGGCCCCTCTCGACCGTCCTAGCCGACGACCCGGCCCACCTCGATCCGGTCGATGTCCGGCGCCCAGGCGCCCGCGTTGCCGAGGGTCACCTTGTTGGCACCCTTCTCCAGGTCGACGGGGACGCCCACCGTCCAGTAGTCGTCCCAGCTCCAGGTGTTCTTGAAGGTGACCTTGTGCGGCTCACCGTCCCCGACCGTGATGTCCGCCGTACGGGACATGATGTCGGTGTTGTAGGCGTGGCCGTTGTCGCGGCGGTCGTTGTGCGCGTAGTGGACGACCAGGACGTAGCGGCCGGTGGTGGGCGCGTTCACCGTGAACTCGGCGGTGCTGTCCGCGCTGTTGCCGAGCCAGCCGATGTGGGAACCGGCCGAGGCGTACGCCGAGTCGACCAGCCTGGCCCCGCCCGCGAGCGTGGCCGCGGCGCCCTCGTAGGAGAGCGTGCCGGTGGTCGATCCCGCACCCGTGACGTCGAGGGAGCGGACGGCGGTGTGCTTGGCGGTCACGGTGACGCGGTTGTTGCCCGCGACGAGGTACAGCCGCAGCGGGCGGTCCGGCACCGCCGCCACCGACTGGCCGTGCAGGGCGAGCCTCACCGGTGCCGACGCCCGGGGCACCACGCGGTAGTAGCCGTCTCGCGGGGCGTACACGTCGAAGACCGCCTTGTCACCGGAGCGCAGCACGAGCGCGCCGGTGCCGACACCGGCCGACGAGGAGTAGTCGTACGACGGCTTCCCGCTGATGTCGGCGAGCGTGGCCTCGTACGAGGCGGCGGGCTCGGCGGTGCGGGCGGTGAGGTCGATGCGGTCGAGGGTGACCTCGGCGTCGCCCTTGGCGAGGGTCAGCCGGTGGGTGCCCGCCGGGAGTCGGACGGTGAGGTCCTTCTTGGCGCGGTAGGTCCAGTTCTCGGTGGAGGGGTAGGTGACGGTGACCGGGTCGCCGCCGTCGACCGACAGCTTCTGGGTGGCCGGGGTCCCGGACTGGTTGCCGTACAGGATCGCCAGGTCGTACGTGCCGTCCTTCGGGACCGACACGGTGAAGTCGACCTTGCTGGTGGCCTGGTTGAGCGAGCCGACGTCCTTGGTGCCGGAGGCCGCGTAGCCGTTGGCGTTGCTGACCGTGCCCTGGGTGTAGACCTTGCCGTCGGTGATCGCGGCGTCCTCGGCCTCGTAGGAACCGGTCCAGGGGGTGGAGACGGCGGAGGGGGTGCCGGTGCCACCGGGGGTGAGGACGATGCGGTAGGCGGACATCTTGTGCAGGCCGCGCAGCGGGACGGTCACCGTGCCGCCCTCCGAGATCTTCACCTTCGTACGGGAGAGGACGCGCGGGGTCGCGTGCTGCCCCTCGTAGCCGGACCAGGCGGCCTCGGCGACGGTCGCGGTGACCGTGCGGCCGAAGAGGGAGCGGGGGACCTTCTGGACCACGACGTCCGTGTCGCCTGCGGAGCCGCCGAGCAGGACCTGGGCCTGGCGGCGGGAGGTGTCGAGGGAGGCGAGTCCCTGGAGGGTGTCGATGGTGTTGGCCTGCGGCGGGGTCACCTTGACGGTGTCGCCGGTGAGTCCCGCGTACCAGCGGAAGAGCCACCAGCCGCCGTTGGGGATGTTGGAGCGGACGACGTTGCCGTCCATGTTGCCGGCGGCGTCCCAGTAGGCCTGGTTGGCGTACACCTTGTTCCGCTCGAACATCGAGACCCACTGGACGAGTTGGCCGGGGACGGAGAGGTCACGGCGGTTGGCGTACTCGTCGATGTTGATCTTCAGGGGGGCTATGCCCGCTTCCCGCTCCAGGGCGCGGTAGTCGTCGTAGTGCCCCTGGAAGTCCCGCAGCGAGCCGGAGCCCAGCTCGTGCCAGGTCATCACCTGGGGCAGGACGTTCTCGCGCTTGGCGAAGGCGAGGAAGTCCCTCAACAGGCGTGTGTGATAGCCGGCTTCGTTGGGGCCGGCGATCCGCGCGTCGGGGTCGACGGCCCGGATGCGCTCGTACACCGTCTTCCAGTCCCTGAAGAACCGGTCGCGGTTGGCCTCGTACTGCGCCTGGTCGGAGACGTCCAGCTTGTACCAGATCTGGTCGGGCTCGTTGAACGGGATGTAGACGAAACGGTCGCTGTTCGGGTCGGCCGATACCTCCTTGACGATCTTGTCGACCTTGGGGAGGTAGTCGTCGATGCCGAGGTCCTCGTAGGGCCACTTGGCGTAGATGTCCTGCATCATCACGTTGATCTCGCCGCCGCCGTTGCGGAAGAACGACTTGGAGACGGTCAGCGCGTCGCCGTTGGGGTGCTGGGCACCGCCCTCCGGCTTCTGCGAGATGCTGGTGATCTTCAGGGGGGCGAGGGCCGCGTCACTGGGCACCCCGTCGTCGCTGAGCCCGTACAGCGCGCCGTTGGCGCCGCGCATCACCGGGCCCTCGGAGGCGGAGAGGTCGACGGTGAGGCGCTGTGGGTCGGCGGCAGCCGCCGCCGACGATCCGGTGGCGGGGAGGGTGCCTGCCATGGCGGTGACTCCAAGTAGTGCTGTGATCAGGGCGGTTCTCGAACGGGATCTCGTACCGGGGTGGGGGCTCACTCTGTTGGACCTCCAGTCATTTGACGGCTCCACTGGTGATTCCGGACACGATCTTTCGCTGGCCGACGAGGAAGACGGCGACCATCGGCAGGCTCATCACCACGACGTACGCGAAGACGAGATGCCAGTTGTTGAGGTAGAGCTGGGCGCTCGCGACCTTGTAGAGGTTGAGCGGGAGGGTGGCCCGGTCGCCGCCGCCGAGGACGAAGAAGGCGTAGAAGATGTCGCTCCAGGCGTAGAGCATCACCATGATCGTCGCGGTGGCGATGACCGGCCGGAGGAGCGGAAGGACGATCCGCGCGAAGATCCGGAACGGTTTCGCCCCGTCGATCCGGGCCGCTTCCTCCAGTTCCATGGGGATGGCACGGATGAAGCCCGTCATGAAGAAGATCGACGTGGAGAGGTACATCCCGGTGTAGACGGCGATCATTCCGGGACGGGTGCCCGCCAGCCCGAGCTGCCGCAGCTCCATCACGATGGTGATGACGGCCGGCGGCAGCAGCAGTCCGCTGATGCACAGCGCGTACGCCGCCGAGACCAGCTTGGACTTGCGGCGCGCGAAGACCCAGGCGGCGCCCGCGCCGAGGATCAGCACGAGGACCACCGAAGGGACCACGACCAGCAGGGAGTTGAGGAGGCCGCGCAGCATCTCGCCCTGGCCGACGGCGTCCTCGTAGTTGGTCCCGGGCTGCCAGTGCTCCGGCGGGTCCAGGTTCGGCTCGATGGCCTCCGCCTGCGGCTTGGCGGAGGTGACGAGGACCAGCCAGAGGGGGACGCCGACGGCGAGCCCGGCGATGAGCAGGACGAGGGCCGGGCGGCCGTACCGCCAGACCACGGACGGGCTCACAGCAGCTGCTCCCTTCGCCGCAACCCGATGACCAGCGGAATCGCGACGGCGACCACCACCAGGAAGAGCACGAGACTCATCGCCGACGCCTGTGCGTACAGGCCCTGTCCGAAGATCCGGAACATGTAGATGTTGAAGACCTCCGTGGAGGCCGCGGGCCCGCCGCCGGTCGTGGCCTGCACGATGTCGAAGGTGTTCATCGAGCCGATGAGCGCCGTGGTGACGTTGAAGGTGAGGGCCGGCGCGAGCATCGGCCAGCGCACCGACCAGAAGGCCCGCCAGGGCCCGGCCCCGTCCATCCGCGCGGCCTCCAGCATGTCGCCGGGGATGCCCTTGAGCCCCGCCAGATAGATCAGCATCGACAGGCCCATCCACTTCCAGCCGTGGATGAGGGTGACGACGACGAGCGTCCAGGTCGTCGAGCCCAGCCACGGAACGTCCGTGCCCAGCACGGAGTTGACCGCACCGTCCTGGTCGAGGAGCGCCTGGAAGACGTACCCCGTGGCGAGGGCCGAGATGAGCACCGGCAGGAAGAAGACGGCACGGAAGAAGCGGTTGAAGCGGGTGTCGTCCTCCAGCAGGAGGGCCAGCACCAGCCCGAAGCCGTTCTGGAAGACCGCCGCGAGCAGCGCGTACAGCAGGGTCGTGCGGATCGCGCGGACGAGGGTGCCGTCGTCGGCGATGGTCGTGAAGTTGTCGAGGCCGGTGAAGGCGATGTCCGGGTGGTACGAGGACCAGTTGGTGAACGGGTAGTAGAAGTTGAGCAGGTTGGGCACCAGGAAGAAGCCCGCGAAGACGATGATCGCGGGGAGCGCGAACCACCAGGGATGGTGCACGGCGGCCCGGGGCAGCCGCCCCACTCGCCGGGGTTCGCGTCTCGTGGGTGCCTGTTCACGGGTACGTATGGCCGTGTCCGCCATCGACAAGCCCTGCCTCTCCCTCCGGCTAGAAACCGGGCGCGCCCTGGGCCTTCGCCACCTGTGCGAACTGGTCCTGGATGGCCTGGGCGACCTGCTGCGGGCTCTTCTTGTCGAAGAGCATGTCGGCGAGGTACAGGTGCGTGTCCGGAGCGACGATCGCCTTGGCCTGGAAGACGCCGATGGCGGTGGGCAGCGCCGCGACCTGGTCCTTCGACGTCTCCGGGAGCCCGTCCGGGGTGGGCACGGAGGGCTGCACCGACGGGATCTTCATCGCCTTGATGTAGTCGGCGTAGTCGGGGCCGAGCCAGAAGGCGAGGAACTGCCGGGCCGCGTTCTGCCGCTTGTCGTCACCGGTCTTGAAGGCGACCACGCCGTTGGTCTGGTCGGGCGAATACAGGCCGGTGGCGCCGGAGTTGGCGATCGGGAACCAGCCGATCCTCTCGTCGATCTCCGCGGTGGAGTACTTGGCCTGCAACTGGCTCTGGAAGGAGGTGACGTTGAGGACCATGCCCGCCTCGCCCTTCCACAGCGCGTCGGCCTGCCCGGTGAAGGTGCCCGTCCTGTAGTTCTTCTGGGCGAGCCCGGCGTCGAGCAGCTTCTCCTTGTACTTCTTGATCGCGCCGACGACGACCGGGTCGGTCCACTTCTCCTTGTTCTCGTTCAGGTCGGCCCACCACTGCTTGTCGAGGTCGGTGAGCTGCACCTGCATCTGCCACTGGAGGGGCCACTTGTCGCCGCCGGCCTCGTAGAAGGCGGCCGCGTCGGTCTTGTCGGTGACGGTGTGCCCGAGGGCGAGCAGTTCGTCGTAGGACTTCGGGAAGTCCTTCTCGCTCAGCCCGGCGGCCTTGAAGACGTCCTTGTTGTAGTAGACGCCGAGCATGGCCGGGCTGGTGACGATCGCCGCGTACCGCTTGCCGTCGATGATGCCGAGCGACTTCTCGGTGTCGCCGAGCTTGGACTCCCACGGCTCCCCGTCGAGGGGGAGGAGGTTCTGCTGCGGCTGGATGAAGGGGAGGGTGGAGATGGACGGCTGCCAGAACATCAGGTCCGGCCGGTCGCCGGAGGCGAGCCTGGTCGGCACGTTCTGCTCGTAGAGATCCGGGACCGCCTGGGTGTTCACCTCGGCGCCGGTGGCCTTCTCGAAGGCGTCGATGACCTGCTTGGGCGCGTTCACCGTGTTCTGCGCGGTCCACATGGTCAGCTGCACGCCGTCGAGGCGGGCGGTGGGGTCGACGGCCGTCTGCTTCGTGTCCGTGTCGGCGCCGGAGGTTCCCGCCGTGGGATCGCTGCACGCGGTGGCGGCCAGGCCTAGGGCGCATATGAGGGCCAGCGTCGGGAGAGCTCTTGTCTTCATCGCGTGCCTTTCGCGAACAGGTGGTTCAGGACAGGGCAGGATGCGGAACAGCTGTGTGCGTACGGGGTGTTCACGTCTTGGCGGGCGGCGGCCCCGAGCTCTCCCGCACCACCAGCTCCGGTACGGACACCGGGTGCGGGGCGATCTGCGCGGACTCCTCCACGACCGCGTGCAGCAGGGCGAAGGCGGCCCGCCCGAGGCCGGTGAAGTCCAGGCGTACGGTCGTCAGGGACGGGGTCAGATAGGCGGAGTGCGGGGCGTCGTCGAACCCGGCGACGCTCACCTCTCCGGGCACGGACCGCCCGGCCTCGTGCAGCGCGCGCAGGACGCCGAGCGCGAGGTCGTCGTTGCCGCAGAGGATCGCGGTCACGGCCGGGTCCGCCGCCAGCTTCACCCCGGCCGCGTGGCCACCGGCCGGGCTCCAACTCCCCTGCACCGGACGGGGTTCGGGCGCGCCGGCCTCGCGCAGTGCCTGTCGCCAGCCGGTGGTACGGGCGGCGCTGGTCCGCCGCGTGCTGGACGGGATCGCCACGTAGTGCACGGTCTCGTGGCCGAGGGAGAGCAGATGGCGGGTCGCCTCGTAGGCGGCCTCGCGGTCGTCGGTCCACACCCAGGGGCGGTCGCCGCCGGGCGGACTGGCCGGGGTCTCGACGACACCCACGACCGGCAGTTCGGCGGGCACGGCACCGAGCGCCCGGACACCGGCCGGATCGTAGGCGATCACGATCAGCCCGCCGCCCGCGTCCGCCGCCCGCTGCACCTCGGCGGCGACAGCGGTCTCGTCCGCGGATTCGAGGACGCCGATCCCGACCGCGTACGACGCCGCGCGTGCCGCCTCCTCGATGCCCTGGAGGATCGAGGCGTAGCCGTAGTGCGTGGTGTTGGCGGTGAGCACGGTCACGGCCCGGCTGCGGCCGCTGGCCAGCGCGAGCGCGGTGGCGTTCCGCCGGAACCCGAGCTCGTCGATGGCCGCCAGCACCCGCTCCCGCGTCGTGTGCTTGACGCTGGGGTGGCCGTTGATCACCCGGGAAACGGTCTGGTAGGAGACCCCGGCGGCGGTCGCGACGTCCCGGATGCTCGCCGGGCGCCTTGTGTGACCGGTCACATTCATGCCAGGATTGTGACCGGTCACACAGAGGGCGTCAAGAGAACGTAACGAGGGATTCACGCGGGCGCCTCCGACGGTGGAGCGCGCAACCGACGGGACGGCTCAGGAGGGGAAGCGACCTTGGACTCGGGCGCAAGCGACTTCGGCGGAAGCGACCTGACGGACAGCTCCACCGGCCCCAACCACCCGGAGACGGCCTTCACCTGGGGGCACCCGGCGATCGAGACCGCGTTCGCGACGGCCGCGGACGGAACGCTGCGGCTGGTCCGGCTCGGCCCCTCCAGTGATACGGCCGACCCTGAAGCCGCGCTTCCGCTCGTCGAGTTGACCGCTTTCGGGCACGGCAGCGGGTGGTCCGGGCCGCGCTTCACCGGTACGGCCTTCGGGGCGCGGCTCGCGTACCGGGGTCACCGCCGCGACAGTCGCGGCGGCTGGGAACGGCTGACGGTCGAACTCCACGATCCCGCGACCGGGTTGACCGCCTTCGTCGAGCTGTCCTCCCCCGCCGGCGTGGCCGTCCTCCGCTCCCGGGTGCGGCTCCGCAACGACGGCACGGAACCCGTCGTCGTCCAGTCCGTCAGCAGCCTCCTCCTCGGCGGGCTCCCCTCCCCCGACGCCCTCGACGTGCACCGGGCCCGCAACGACTGGCTCGCGGAGTGCCGTTGGTACACCGAGCCGCTGCGCGACACGGTCGCCGACATCAGCGTGGACGTCCATCAGCACGACAGCCGGGCCGCGCTCGCCCTTACCGGGCGGGGCAGCTGGCCGAGCGACGGGCATCTGCCGATGGGGGCGCTCACGGAACGGGGTGGGCAGGGGGACCTGGGCCGCGCGTGGGTCTGGCAGGTGGAGTCGCCCGCCGGATGGCGATGGGACCTGGGGGAACGCGCGCACGGCACCTACCTGGCCGTGAACGGCCCGACCGACGCCGAGCACCAGTGGCGGGTACGGCTGGCGCCGGGCGAGGAGTCGACGACCGTGCCGGCGGCGCTGGCGCTCGGGGCCGGGCTCGACGAGGCGCTGGCCGCCCTGACCTCGTACCGCCGGGCCGTCCGCCGCCCGCACCCCGACCACGTCACGCTCCCCGTCGTCTTCAACGACTACATGAACACGCTGATGGGCGACCCGACGACCGAGAAGCTGCTGCCGCTGATCGACGCGGCGGCGGAGGCCGGCGCGGAGTACTTCTGTGTCGACTCCGGCTGGTACGACGATTCGGTGGACGGCGGCTGGTGGGACGGCGTCGGCGAGTGGCTGCCGTCGCCGCGCCGCTTCCCCGACGGCGGTATCCAGGCCGTCCTGGACCGGATCCGGGAGCGCGGCATGGTGCCCGGTCTGTGGCTGGAGCCGGAGGTCGTCGGCGTCCGCAGCCCGGTCGCGGCCGCACTCCCGCCGGAGGCCTTCTTCCAGCGCGACGGCGTCCGGCTGAGCGAACAGGGCCGCCACCAGCTCGACCTGCGCCACCCGGCCGCCCGCGCGCACCTCGACAAGACGGTGGACCGTCTCGTCGGCGACTGGGGCGTGGGCTACCTCAAGCTCGACTACAACATCGTGGTCGACCCCGGCACCAGCGCCCCTGGCGACCTCTCCCCCGGCGCCGGCCTCCTCGGCCACGCCCACGCCTTCCTGGACTGGCTCTCCGACGTCCTGGACCGCCACCCCCGGCTGGTGATCGAGAACTGCGCCTCCGGCGGCATGCGCATGGACGGCGCCACCCTGGCCGTCGCCCAACTCCAGTCCACCAGCGACCAACAGGACCCCCTCCGCTACCCCCCGATCGCCGCCGCCGCACCCACGGCGGTACCGCCGGAACAGGGCGCCGTCTGGGCCTATCCCCAGCCCGACCACGACGACGACCTGATCACCTTCACCCTCGGCGGGGCGCTCCTGGGCCGCATCCACCTCTCCGGCCATCTCGACCGCATGACGGAGCGTCAACTCCGGCTCGTGCGGGACGCGGTGGACACGTACAAGTCGATCCGCGGCGATCTGGCCCGTGCGGTGCCGTTCTGGCCGCTCGGCCTGCCGGGGTGGACGGACGAGTGGCCGGCGCTGGGGCTGAGGGTGCCGGGCGGGCCGTCGTACCTCTCGGTGTGGCGGCGCGGTGGCGACTCCGAAGTGACGCTCCCGGTAAGGCACTTGGCGGACCGAGGCGGCCCCGTCCGCACGGAGATCCTGCACCCGTCGGCCGTGCGGGCGGAGTCGGCGGCGGTCTGGGACCCGGCCACCGGCGAACTGCGGGTGTCGCTGCCGCGCACCCCCGGCGTGCTGCTGATCCGTCTGACGCCGGAGGCCCGGGCGGAGGCATAGGAAGAGCACGACCCGAGCCGGTGCCGCATGGGGGTACAGCACCGGCTCGGGCCTATATACGGCTCAACCGCCGTCAAACCTCAGCTGCTGCTGACGGTCAGGTTGTTGGTGGCGAAGTCCAGGCCGCCGGACGACGAGGTGACCTCGAAGCCGAACTGCACGTCGCCGATGGTCTCGTTGCCCATCCAGCCCTTGGTGTCCTTGATCCACTTCAGGATGGGGAGGATCTGGACGGTGCCGGAGTTGGAGTCGGAGGTCCGCAGGAACGAGAAGACCTCGTTCGCGCCGTTGCTGCCCTTGTAGACGGCCCAGGTGTGGCCGCCGAGCGTCACGTTGCCCTGCGAGGTGCCGAGCGGGCCGACGGCTCCGTTGTAGTTGACCCAGAGCATGATCTCGTAGTCGTAGTCCGTGTCCCAGATGTCGTACGACGTGTTGTACGCGCCGGACGACGGGACGGTGACGTTGTAGCTGCTGTTGAGCGAACCGAGCGAGGTGATCGTCTTGTTGATCACCTTCTTGGAGTTGGGGTACGACTTGATGCCGCCGGTGTTGGGGTGGTTGGCCCAAACGCCCCAGTTGGTTCCGGAGTTGGCCCAGATGCACTGGCTGCCGGCGCCGGAGCCCCAGATGTTGTTGTAGAGCGTGTAGCCGTTGAGGCTCGTGTTGCCCCACTGGTCGCAGGAGTTCCAGACGGCGGCCGAGGCGGGGGAGGCGGCGAGGCCGATGGTGGCGCCGAGCGCGAGGGCGGGGGCCAGCAGGGCCTTGCCGATGCGGCCCAGGGTGCGGGTGCGGGTGCGTGTTGCCATGGGGTGTCGTGTTCCTTCCATGGGTGGGGGGAATTGCGGGGGTTACCGCGCCTCCAAAGTGAGGACGCGGTCTTCTCCGGCGACGAGGTCGAGCGGCTCGGCGCCGGCGGAAGTCCGGAGTTCGACGCGGCGGTTCCGGGTGGGGCGGATCACCGCGGTCACGTCTTGGGGGCTCCAGGTGAGGTCGAGTTCGGCCCCGAACCTCGTGCGGACGCCTCGCAGCCGGCCCGTCGGACAGGCCGCCGGGAGCGCGGGCAGCAGTACCAGGCGGTCGGGGGTCGACTGCACGAGCATCTCGATCAGCACGGCGGGCAGGGTGTGCGCGGCGTCCGCGTTGTAGACGTCGCGCTTCGGGTAGTGCGCGCTCATCAGCGAGGCGTGGAAGAAGTCCCCGTCGAGGACCTGGCCGAGGGCGTGCGCGACCCGTTCGCCGTCGCGCAGCCGGGCCGCGACGAGGGCGTGGTGCAGATGGCCGTGGGCCGAGTCGTTCTCCGCGCCGCGCAGTTCGAGGGCGCGGTGGGCGGCCTCCGCGAGGTCCGGGGTGTCGTACGGGTTGATCTCCTCCAGGGGCCAGACGCCGTAGAGATGGCTCAGATGACGGTGGTCGTAGGTGTCGTCGAGGCCCGGCCAGGCCCATTCGGCGAGTGCACCGTCGGCGTTGACGCGGTGGGGCGGGAGCCGGGCGGCGAGCGCGCGCCAGCGGTCCGCCCGCTCGGGCCGGTCCGCGTGGTACTCGGCGGCGGTGAGCAGGGCGTGCCGGGCGGCCGACAGGTCCATGGCCGCGTTGATCGCACCCCAGCTCGCGTTCGCGGGACGGTTCTCGGGCGAGTAGGAGGGGACGACGACGATGTTTCCGTCGTCGTCCGTGCGGGTGAGGAAGTCCTCGTAGAACAGGGCGACTTCGGCGAGGGCGGAGGCCGTGCGCGGGTCGCGTTCGCCGCGGGTCTCGTCGTGGTCGACGAGCGGCTTCAGCAGCCAGTCCGCGCCCGCCGTCCACAGGTGCAGCGGGTACTCGCGGCTGAAGTGGTACGTCAGACCGGTCTCACCGTCGGAGTGGGGCGGGGCGACGACACCTCGGGCACCGAAGATCGAGCGGGCGTTGTCCCGCCAGTCGGCGAACTGACGGTGGATCAGGGAGGCGTTGGCCTCGGTGACTTCGGGCAGGGCCGCGGCCGCGGCGGAGGACGTCTGCAGATTGAGGTTGGCGTCGTTGGTGAACGCGCCCGCCCAGGCCGTGTTCCAGTCGCCGGTCCACAGGCCGACCAGCCGGGGCGGAAGCAGGCCGCTGGAGGAGAGGAGGTGGTAGCGGCCGGCGGCGAAGAGGCGTTCGAGGAGGGCGGGGCTGTGGGGGCGGCGGATGAGTTCGGAGCCGGGGAGGGAGCGTTCGGTGTCGTCGGCGTCGAGGGTGAGCGAGGCTCGGTTGTAGGCGGTCCGGTGGAGGTCCAGGTGACGCTCCAGGAGGTAGCTGTAGGGGGCGTGCTCCGGCAGCGGCTCCAAGAGGTCGCCGTAAGGGTCGTGCTCCGGCAGCGGCTCCAGGAGATCGCTGTGGGGGGCGTGCTCCGGCAGCGGCTTCAGGAGGTCGCTGTGGGGGTCGCGCTCCGGCAACAGCTTCAGGAGGCCCTGCCGTTCGGCCACCGTGTCCAGCTCGCCGGTGTGTCGCCGTACCCGGGTGAGCAGCAGCACCGACCGGGCCCGTTCCACCCGTACGCCGGGCGGGGTGAGGGTCGTACGGCCGCCGGTGACGACGACGAGCGTGGTGCCGGTGTACGCGCGGTCGCTGCCCGGGTAGCGGGCGCGCAGGCTCAGCGACGCGCCCTCGGGGGTGAGGACCGCGCCGTGACCGACCCTCAGATCGGTGGGCGCGCCCGGCAGCCGGTGGTCGAGGTCGATGTCCAGGGTGAGCCGGTGCCCCGTGACGCACTGGACGATCACGTCGTCCGCACGGGAGACGAAGACGCGGCTGCGCCAGCCGTCGCACTCCGCCTCGACGACGCCGGTGGTGAAGTCGACGCGGCGGCGGTAGCCGCGCCTGTCCCCGTCCGCCCGCCTCAGCCGCAGCTGGAAAGCGGGGTGGAAGGGCTGCACCCACTGCAACTCCCGCCCGTCCGTGAACCCCTCGGCGGCGGCCAGGTCTCCGGCGAGCAACCGGTCCTGGAGCGAGGCGAGTTCGCCGGCGAGGCGCGGCGGCCTGGCGGTCTCGCCGCCGTTGGGACGGACGAGGGTGTGGTGGTTGACGATGACGCGGTCGTCGTTCGGATCGCCGAACACCATGGCGCCGTGTCGGCCGTTGCCGGTCAGGAAGGCGTCCTCCCAGCGGGCTGCGGGGGCCGGTTCCCAAGTGCCGTGCCGCCGCGCGTGCGTGGTCGTGTCGCTCGGTTCCGTGATCATGATGTCAGCACCGCCACGCCGTACCGGCGGAGCGACGGCGATCCGGTGACGGTCGCGCCCGTCAGCAGGTCGCGGTGGGTGCCCGGTACGTCGACGGTGATCTCGTCGCGGCCGTGGTCGAGCACGAACAGCACCTCGCCGCGCCGTACCGCCTCGACCCCGTCGGGCAGCCCGTCAAGCGCCGGGCGCGCCCCGGCGTCGGTCGCCATCCGCGCCAACGGACCGCGCGGCTCGGCCGGTTCGGGCAGCGTGGAGACGTACCAGGCGCGCCCCTTCCGGACCACCTCCTCCGGCCACTGCTCGGGGTGGTAGTCACCATCGACGAGGACGCGACCGCGCGTGGCGTCGCTCAGGCCGGGCCCGGGCCGGGTGGCGTCCTTCGGGTCCGGCCGCGTCGCCTCCGGCATCAGACCGGCTCCCCGTACTGGATGCCCCGCCCGTTCGTCGCCAGGTACACACGGCCGTGGACGCGGGGGTCGCCGATGATGACCTCGCCGGTCCAGCCCCACTGGTGGGCGTCGTCGTTGATGCGGGTCCAGGTCTTCGCGCCGTCGTCGGAGCGGTAGACGGCGGTGATGGTCCCGGTCGAGCCGACCTGGTAGATCGCCGGGTAGTCGGCGCCGTCGGCGGCCTTGCCGAAGCCGAGGGTGTACGAGGCCCGGCAGCTGTCGACCTTCGAGAAGGCGGACCCGCCGTCGGTGGACCGGTACAGCCCGTTCCCCTTCACGCTCAGCCACAGGTCACCGGATCTGCCCGGAGTCGCGACCAGCTTGAACTGGCCGTCCCCGGAGGGCAGCCCGCTCGCACGCGCCGTGAAAGAACGGCCACTGTCAGTGCTCGCGTACAGCGTTCCTGTGTCGGTGTCGTACGCGTAGAAGAGCGTCGGGTCGGCCGGGTCGGCGACCGGCGTGGCGCCCTTCGGGAAGGAGGAGATCTCGGACCAGGTCGCGCCGTTGTCGGCGGACCGGTGAGCTGCGTACTTCGTGCCGTCCCAGTGCACGAAGGACCACAGCAGCGCACTGCCGTCGGCGTTGGTGGCGATCGGCCCCGGTGCGTTCTTGGCGATGTCGGGCTGGGCCTCGAAGGGCGCCCAGGTCCGCCCGCCGTCGTGGGAGTACGCGCCGTTTCCGTTGTCGCCCCAGCCGGTGCGGACCACGTACGACGGCTTCGTCGAGGCCTGCGCGAGTCCCGTCGCCGACCCGAACACGGGGTTCGACGCCATGCCGCGCGACGGGGACGCGGTGAGCCGCTCGTGGTACATCGTGCCGATGTCCCCGAGTCCGCTGATCAGATGCGCCTCCCCGACCGGAGGCGAGATCAGCTGGCGTACGGACGTCTCCTCCAGGCCCCGGATCTGCGGCGCCCAGTTCTTCAGGTCCCGGGTGCCGTAGAGGGTCGCGCCGGTCCCGTACACGATGTGCTTCGAGTCGTACGGGTCGAGGGCGAGCGCCTGGATCCACCAGCCGAACTTCGGCTTGTCGGCACCCCACTTGAGATAAGGAGTCTCGGATACGTCGAAGACAGCGGAGTCCTTGAGGGACGTCCAGGTACGGCCGCCGTCGGTGGACCGGAAGACCGTGTCGATGTCGGCCCAGCGGTTGTTGGTGGACACGACCACCGTGCCCGGGCGGCAGGCGTCGATGGCCACCCCGCCGTAGCCGAAGGTGTCGGCGGAGCCTCCCCCACTCTCGGCTTCGCTCGAGCGGGAGGTGCCCCCATCCGTCGTACCGCCCGGCTTCACCGGGGTCACGTCGCTCCACTGGCCGGTGGTGGTGCGGAGCTTGTGCACACTGCCGTCGGACTGGCCGTTGGGACCTGGCGCGTTGGCGTACGTCACGTACAGCTCGCGGGTGTGCTGGTCGTACGCGGCGCGGATCGGAACCTTGGCGGAGGTGCCGGTGGGCCGGTCGGGGACGGCTTCCCAGGTGGTGCCGCCGGTGGTCCGGTACAGGGTGGCGGTGGCGGAGGTGCCGTCGGCGTCGCCCCAGCCGGCGTAGAGGGTGCGGTCTGCGGCGACGAGCAGGGTGACGCCCTGGCCGGAGCTGCTGGGAGTCGCCGGGAAGCCGGTCGCTGCCGCCCAGGTGGCGCCCCGGTCGGTCGACTTGAGCAGACCGTCGTGTCTCGTACCCAGCCACAGGGTGTCGCTGTCGCGCGGGTCGACGAGAAGGCGCTCGCCCGCGCCCCGGCCGTCCTCGTTGGCGCCGAGCTTCACGGTGAGGTCCGTACGGGTCCAGGTGGCGCCGCGGTCGTCGGAGCGGAGGATCGCGCCGTTGCCGGCCCAGGACTGGGCGTAGGTGCCGAGGGCGAGGTAGAGGCGGTTCGGGTGGGCGGGGTCGATGGCGATGGCCTCCACGCCGAGGAGGTTCCAGTCGTCCCAGCCGAGGTGGTCGGTCAGCGGGGTCCAGCGGGCCTTGCGGTCGTCCCAGCGGTAGGCGCCGCCGATGTCGGTACGGGCGTAGGCGAGGCCGCGTA
This sequence comes from Streptomyces sp. DSM 40750, assembly GCF_024612035.1. Taxonomy (GTDB): domain Bacteria; phylum Actinomycetota; class Actinomycetes; order Streptomycetales; family Streptomycetaceae; genus Streptomyces. Next base: position 8,123,181 of record NZ_CP102513.1, on the reverse strand, counting down.
CGGAGGGGTGGAAGAGGACGCCGGTGACGAAGCCGGTGCCGCCGATCACCGCGGTGCGCCAGCGGTAGCCTCCGGCGGCCTTGGCGGTTCGGGGTTCTGCGGCGTGGGCCGGGGTTGTCGGCGCGGGCAGCGTGGTGAGTGCGGCGGCGGCTGCGGTTCCGGCGAGTACGGTGCGGCGGCTCGGCTGGGACGTGCGCATGACATACCTCGTTTTTGCGTGCGGGAGGGGTGTGTTCGGGCGCCTACGGGCTCGGTCGGTACGGTTCTTCGGCGGGTGCGGGTGGTGGGGGTTGGTCGCGCCCACGCGGCGGAGCCGCATATCGGCACAGCCCCGCGCCCCTTGCCGGCATGGGGAGCGCCCGGGGCTTTCAAGGGGCGCGGGGAACTGCGCGAGCAACCACAGACAACCCGCAGCCGCCCAACCACCCGAACCCCGAGCTTTTAGGCGCCCCGGTCAGCCCTTGATCGCGCCGGTGAGCATGCCCTTCTTGAAGTGCTTCTGGACGAAGGGGGAGAGGACCGCGACGGGGAGGAGGGCCATGACCATGACCGCCATCTGGATGGCCAGGGGGGAGAGTTGGCCGGTGTTGATCTGGGTGGCGAGGCCGACCGGGCGTTCCTGTTTCTGGACGAGCTGGATCATGATGTTCTGCAGCGGCATCTTGTCCTGGTCGGTCAGGTAGATGGACGCGTTGAACCAGGCGCTCCAGTAGCCGACCGCGTAGAAGAGGGCGATGACGGCGAGGACGGCCCTCGACAGCGGCATCACGATCTTCCACAGGATGCGCCAGTCGCCGGCGCCGTCGATGCGGGCGCTGTCGATGAGTTCCGGCGAGATACCCATGAAGAACGAGCGCAGGACCAGGATGTTGAAGACGCTCACGGCGCTGGGGAGGATCAGCGCGAGGTAGGTGTCCATCAGGCCCAGGGACTGCACCAGCAGGTAGGTCGGGATGAGGCCCGCGCCGAAGAACATGGTGGCGAGCAGGGTCATCAGGATCCAGCGGTGGCCGAGTGAGCCGACGCGGGAGAGGCCGTAGGCGCACAGGACCGAGACGGACATGCTGAACAGGGTGCCGACGAGGGTGACCCCGACGCTGACGAGTGCGGCTTTCTGGACCTGACCGCCGCCGAGGAGTTCCTGGTAGGCGATGAAGGTGATGCCCTTGGGGATGACGACCAGGCCGCCCGCCTCGTCGATGGTCTTCTTCGACTGGAGGCTGGTGACGATGACGATCCACAAGGGGAAGAGGATCGCGAAGCAGGCGAACGAGAGGGCGATGCCCTTGCCCGCGAGTCCGGCCTTGGAGGGTTCCTCCTCCCAGGTCGGGCGGGGCGGTGCCGCCCAGCGGCTCGGCTTCTTCGCCGTCGGCCGCTCGTGGGCCGGCTTGTCGAGGACGGCGCTCATTTCTTGTACACCCCCTGCTCACCCATGAGATGGGCGACCTTGTTGGCGGTCAGCACCAGTGCGAGGCCGACCACGCCCTTGACGAGACCCGCGGCGGCGGCATAGCTGAAGTCCTGGTTGCGGATGCCGTTCCACCACACATAGGTGTCCAGGACGTCGGAGGCGTCGACGCCCACCGCCTGCCGCTGGAGCAGCAGTTGCTCGAAGCCGACGGTCAGTGCGTCGCCGACGCGCAGCACCAGCAGCAGGGCGATCACCGGGCGCAGCGCGGGCAGCGTGATGTGCCAGATGCGGCGCCAGCGGCCTGCGCCGTCCATCGCGGCGGCTTCGTACAGGTCGTTGGAGACGGAGGAGAGCGCGGCGAGGAAGACGATGATGCCCCAGCCGGCGTCCTTCCAGATCATCTCGACCGTGACCAGGTACTTGAAGATCTCCGGGTTGGTCATCAGGTCGAAGCCGTCGTAGCCGTGTTGGCGGAGGGTCTGCGCGATGACGCCCGCGCCGCCGAAGATCTGCATGAAGACGGTGACGACGAGGACCCACGAGAAGAAGTGCGGCAGGTACATGACCGCCTGGGCGACCGCCCGGACCCGGGGCCTGACCACGCTGTTGATGAGCAGCGCGAGCAGGATCGGGATCGGGAAGAACAGGATCAGCTGCAGGAAGAACAGCACGAAGGTGTTCTGCACCGCGTGCCAGAAGGCCGAGTCCGCGAAGATCCGCTCGAACTGCTCGAAGCCGATCCAGGGACTCTGGAAGATGGCGACGACGCCGTTCTCGCTGAGGTACGGGTCGTAGTCCTGGAAGGCGACCACATTGCCGAGGATCGGTATGTAGTTGAAGACCAGGATCAGCAGGACCGCCGGCAGCGTCATCAGGATCAGCGTGCGGTCACGCCGGAATCTGAGCTTCAGGCTCAGTTTTCCCGCCTTCTTGTCGCCCCCGGACCGGGGTCGGGCGTCACCGCCGGACTCCGGATTCTGCTCGGGGGTCTTCGCCTCGGCTCTGGACCGGGGCACCGTGCTGTGGGACACGGCCTTCTCCTTGCCTCAGCCCCGGGTCAGCTCGCCGAACCGGTGTCGTCGAGCAGCTTCTTGTACCAGTCGCGCAGGCCGTCGCCGCCCTTGCTCTTCCAGTCGGACACGGCCTGCTGGATGTCGCTGATCTTCTTACGGCCGCGTACGACGTCGTCCTCGAGCTGCTCGAAGTTGTCGGCGAGGTTGGCCCAGCGGTTGGGCTCGGTGATGGTCAACCCGAAGAACGAGGACTTCTTGGTGAAGGCGCCCATGCGCTGCTGCCACTCGACGATGCCCTTGGTGACCTCGGGGAAGTCGGGGTAGGCGACGTACGGGGCGGGGTTGCCGGTGTAGTCGTAGGCGCCGTTGACCTCGTTGACACCGTCGGTGGTCTTGACCGGCAGGCCCTTCTTCATCTCGTAGTCCGTGCCCTCGACGCCGTAGGCGGTGAGCATGAACTCCTTGGTGCCGTACGGGGCGGCGCAGTAGTTGCAGAGGGCGAGGAAGTCCTTGATCTGCTGCGCGGTGGCCTTCTTGCTGATGAAGGTGAAGATGTTGGCGGGCTGGACCGCCCACAGGGTGGGGTCGCCGCCGTCGGGGCCGAAGATGTCGAACGCGGCCATGTCGAAGTCGGATTTCTGGGTGGCCTGCTCGGAGACCGATCCCCACCAGGCGGAGATGTTCCCGTTGAAGACCAGGGACTGACCGGCCGTGAACCGGTTCCTGGCGTCGCCGCCCGCCTTGCCGGAGACCGCGTCCGGGTGGACCACGTCGGCCGCGTACAGCTTGCGCGTCCACTCCAGGGCTTCGAGGTACTCCTCGGTCTCGACGCGGTTGACCAGCTTGCCGTCGACCAGGTTCCACCACAGCGCCTTGTCGCTGGCCCCCAGGACGCCGAAGAAGTTCCACGCCGACCACTTCATGTCGTCGCAGGCCCACACCTTCGACTTGGCGTCGGTGGCCTCCTTCGCCCAGGACAGGAACTCGTCGGGGCTCGTCGGAACGCTGTAGCCCTTCTTCTCGAAGAGGTCCCTGCGGTACATGGGCGCGATGTCCGTGACGTACGGGGCCGGGAACGGGATCGCGCGCAGCTGGCCGCCGAAGATGCCGCGCTGCCAGGCCTCGGTGGGGACGGCCGCGAGGTTCGGGTAGTCCTTGACCTTGTCGCCGGAGAGGTAGGGGCCGAGGTCGGCGAACTTGGCGTTGATCGCGCTCGGTATCTTGCCCATCAGGTTCCAGCCGGGCACGACCACGACATCGGGTATGTCGCTGGAGGCGAGGACCGCGCCGAGCTTCTGGTCGTAGGTGACGCCGTCCTGGTTCTGCCAGGTCACCTGGACGCCGGCGGCTTCGTTCATCGCCGTGTAGTAGGGGTTGTCGCCCTTCGGCGGGGTGCCCCAGAACGGCGCCATGACCTTGAGCTTGCCGCCGCTGCCGAGCTTCTTCGGGACCGAGGTCTTCAGGTCGGCCGTGGCGATCGCCTTGCTGAAACCGGCCGACGAACCGTTCTTCGACGGGATGTCAGGAGCCACGACGCTCGACGCGACGAACGTCGGAAGGATCTTCTGCGCGTCCTTGCCCGACGTCGTGCCCTCCTTACGGCCTTCCTGCGAGCCGCCACAGGCGGACAGCAGCGGCACACCCCCCGCCACTACGGCGGCGGCGACCGCCGTGGAGGCGAGGAAGCTTCTCCGGCTCGGCGCGGAGGAGGTGGCGGAGTTCGGCGTCATTGCGTCAACCCTTCATGGCGCACACCAGGACACCCGGCGGTGGCCGTCGGCTGCGGTGTCTTGAGTGGGACTGGCTGTGCTGAAGCGATGGAACTGATGAACAGCAGAGGGAGGTGAGCACGCGAAGCGTTCCCTCGGCAGTCGAAGCGCTTCGATGTTGCTGCGAGGTTAAGTGAACGACGGGGGGTACACAAGGGTCGATTACCAGATTCCCCGGAGGTGCGGACGACCGGAACGACCTACTTCCGACCCGCGATATCCCGGCCTGTATGACGGTGAGGAAACGGATCTGTTGCGCCTTGGTCTCTTGACACCCGCCCCGCAGTCGAATGAGCATCGAAGCGCTTCGAAAGCGCCTCGCCGCTCCACCACAAAGGGAACCCCACGTGACCGCACAGACGCCGCCCACGCCGCCTTTCCGCGACCCGCAGCTGCCGCTCGCGAAGCGCATCGACGATCTGCTCCAGCGGCTCACCCTGGACGAGAAGATCGCGTTCCTGCACCAGTTCGCGCCCGCCGTCGACCGCCTGGGGGTGGCCGCCTTCCGCACCGGCCAGGAAGCCCTGCACGGTGTGGCCTGGATGGGCCCCGCGACGGTGTTCCCGCAGGCCATCGGCCTCGGCGCGACCTGGAACGAGGACCTCGTACGCCGCGTCGGCGAGGCCGTGTCCACCGAGACCCGCGCCATGCGCGCCCGCGACGACCGCGTCGGCCTCAACGTCTGGTCCCCCACGGTCAACCTGCTGCGCCACCCCCTGTGGGGCCGCAACGAGGAGGGCTACTCCGAGGACCCCAAGCTGACCTCGGCGATCGCGACCGCGTACACCCGCGGCCTGCGTGGCGACCACCCGACGTACTGGCGGACGGCCCCCGTGCTCAAGCACTGGCTGGCCCACAACAACGAGACCGACCGCTCCGTCACGTCCTCCTCGGTCCGCCCCCGGGTCCTGCACGAGTACGACCTGCGCGCCTTCCGCGAGACGGTCGAGGCGGGCGCGGTGGCCGGGGTGATGCCCGCGTACAACCTGGTCAACGGCCGCCCCAACCATGTCTCGCCCTATCTGAGCGAGCATCTGCGCAGCTGGACGGACGAGCATCTGCTGGTCTGCTCGGACGCCGGCGCGCCGTCGAACCTCGTCGACTCCGAGCACTACTACGACACCCATGAGGAGGCGACCGCCGCCTCGCTGCGCGCCGGCGTCGACAGCTTCACCGACCACGGCACGGAGAGTTCGACGATGATCGGACGAATCCAGGGCGCCCTGGTCCAAGGCCTGCTCACCGCCGACGACATCGACGAGGCGGTCCGTCGCCAGCTCTCGGTCCGCTTCCGCCTCGGCGAGTTCGACCCGGAGAGCGACCCGTACGCCGGCACCAAGGACTTCGACACCCCGGCCCATCGCGCCCTCGCCCAGGAGGCCGCCGAGCAGGCGGTCGTCCTGCTGAAGAACGAGGGCGGTCTGCTGCCGCTCGCCGCGGACGCCCGTATCGCCGTCGTCGGTCTGCTCGCCGACGAGTGCAAGCTCGACTGGTACAGCGGCACCCTCATCCACCGCTCGACCCCGCTCGAAGGCCTGTACGACCGCTTCGGTGCCGAGCGCGTGACGTTCGCGGAGGGCGTGGACCGCGTACGCCTCAAGGCGCTGTCCACCGGCGCGTATGTGTCCGTGCCCGAGGCGGCCGACGCCACCGACGAGGTGCGCGGCGCGGAGGGCGCCCTCGACCCGGCGCTCCTCGCCGGCCGCACGGACCTGCCGCCGCTCACCACGGACGCGGACGGCACGGAACTGGCCCTCGTCGACTGGGGCGGGGGCGTGCTCACCTTCCGCGCGCCGGACGGCCGTTATCTCTCGGTCGCCGACGACGGACATCTGCGCGCCTCGGCCGATCAGCCGGGCGGCTGGGTCGTCCAGGAGACCTTCCGCCTGGAGCCCTCCGAATCCCATGGCAACGGTCACCTCCTCAAGCACGCAGGGACAGGCCGGTACGTCACTGTCGGCGCCGAAGGCGTGAAGGTTGCCGACGAGAACGATGCGCATCCGGAAATCTTCGAGCTCATGGTGACCCAGCCCGGTGAGGAGGCCGTGACCAGGGTGGCCGCCGCGGCCGACGTGGTCGTCGTGGTCGCGGGCAACGACCCGCACATCAACGGCCGCGAGACCGAGGACCGCCCGACCCTCGCCCTCCCCGCCCACCAGGAGCGCCTGCTGCGCGCGGCCCGCGCCGCCAACCCGAACACCGCGCTGGTCCTGGTCTCGGCCTACCCGTACGCCGTCGACCCCGCCGGCCTGCCCGCCGTCCTGTGGACCGCGCACGGCGGCCAGGCCGCGGGCACCGCCCTGGCCCGCGTCCTCGCCGGCGACGTCTCCCCCGCGGGCCGCCTCCCGCAGACCTGGTACGCCGCCGACGCGGACCTCCCCGATCTCCTCGACTACGACGTGATCGGCGCGCGCCAGACGTACCTCTACTTCGAGGGCACCCCGCTGTTCCCGTTCGGCCACGGCCTGTCGTACGCGGAGTTCGCGTACGGAAACCTCGTCACCCACGTGGGTGAGGGCGAGCTGACGGTCTCCTTCACCGTCACCAACACGGGGGCGGTGACGGCCGACGAGGTCGCGCAGCTCTACGTCCGCGCCGAGGACCCGTCGGTCCCGCGCCCGCGCCGCGAGCTGGTCGGCCACCGCCGCGTCACCCTCGCCTCCGGCGCCTCGACGGAGCTGACCTTCCGACTCCCGCTCTCCGTCCTGGAGTTCTGGGACGTGGCCCACGGCACCTGGCATCTGGAACCGGGCGCGTACGAACTGCTGGCCGGCGCGTCCAGCGAGGACATCCGCCTGCGTACGACCGTCGCCGTCGAGGGCGAGCCCGTCGCCCCGCGCCCGGTCGTCACCCACGGCCTGAACGCGGCGGACTTCAACGAGCAGCGTGGCACGGAGATCGTCGACCGTACGAAGGCGGCGGGCGACGCGGTGACACCAGTGGGCGGCGAATCGGGCGAACTCCTCTTCCACGACTGCGACTTCGGCGCGGGCGTCACCGAGGTGACGGTGGAGGTGGCGGGCGCGGGGAGCGTCGAGTTCTCGCTCATCGGCGGCCCGGTGCTGGCGACGCTGACGCTCGACACACCCACCGCGGACCCGTACACGTACACGACCCTGCGGGCCGCCGTCTCCATCGCCGACGTGCACGACGTCCATTTCAAGCTGCGCGGCCCGCTGCGGCTGGCGCACGTCGGCTTCTCCGGCTGAGGGTCCGGAAGCAGGCCGGCACACAGAAGGGGCCCGGCACCGGAAGGCATCGGTGCCGGGCCCCTTCATCCCGGGATCTGACCCCAGACTACGTGAAAATGATTGTCAGGAGCAAGGGGTGGTCGGCAACTGCTCAGCTGTACTCGGAGCCGGCGGCAGAGGCGCTCACAGCTGGAGCCCCGTCAGGACCATCACCCGCTCGTACGTGTAGTCGTCCATGGCGAAGCGCACACCCTCCCGCCCGACGCCGGACTGCTTCACGCCGCCGTACGGCATCTGGTCGGCGCGGTAGGACGGCACGTCACCGATGACCACGCCACCGACCTCCAGCGCGCGGTGGGCTCGGAAGGCGGTCTGCAGGTCGTGCGTGAAGACGCCCGCCTGGAGGCCGTACTTGGACGCGTTGACGGCGGCGAAGGCCTCGGCCTCCCCCGCCACCTTCGTCACGGTGAGGACGGGCCCGAAGACCTCCTCGCAGGAGATCGTCACGTCGGCGGGTACGTCGGTGAGAACGGTCGGCGCGTACGAGGCACCGTCGCGCTTGCCGCCGGTACGGAGGCCGGCCCCGGCGTCGACCGCTTCCTGGACCCACGCCTCGACGCGCTTGGCGGCGTCCTCGCTGACCAGCGGCCCCACGTCGGTGGCACCGTCGGCCGGGTCACCGGTGACCTGCGCCTCGACCGCGGCGACGATGCGCGGCAGCAGCCGCTCGTACACGGAGGCGTCCGCGATCACCCGCTGCACGGAGATGCAGGACTGGCCGCCCTGGTAGTTCGAGAAGGTCGCGATCCGGGTCGCGGCCCAGTCGAGGTCCTCGTCGCTCGCGTAGTCGGCGAGCACGACCGCCGCGCCGTTGCCGCCCAGCTCCAGCGTGCAGTGCTTGCGCGGCGCCGAGTCCATGATCGCGTAGCCGACCTTCTCGGAGCCGGTAAAGGAGATCACGGGCAGCCGCTCGTCCTGGACGAGGGCGGGCATGCGGTCGTTGGAGACGGGGAGGATGCTCCAGGCGCCGGCGGGGAGTTCGGTCGCCGCCTCCGAGAGCAGGTCGCCGATGATCAGACCGGAGAGGGGGGTGGCCGGGGCGGGCTTCAGGATGATCGGCACACCGGCCGCGATCGCCGGGGCGATCTTGTGGGCGCAGAGGTTGAGCGGGAAGTTGAAGGGCGCGATGCCGAGGACGACGCCCTTGGGGAAGCGGCGCGTGAAGGCGAGCCGCCCCTGTCCGCCGAGGTCCGTGTCGAGTCGTTGCGCCTCGCCGCCGTTGAACCGGCGGGCCTCTTCCGCCGCGAACCGGAACACGGAGACGGCCCGGCCGACCTCGCCCCGCGCCCACTTGATCGGCTTCCCGTTCTCGGCGGAGATCAGCTGCGCGATCTCCTCGGTCCGCTCGACGAGACGCCGGCTGACGTGGTCCAGGGCGGCGGCCCGCACATGCGCCGGCGTCGCCGCGAACGCGTCCCGTACGGCGTAGGCGGCTGCCACGGCCTCTTCGACCTGGTCGTCCGTCGGCACGCTCACCCTGCCGACCAGGCGGCCGTCCCAGGGCGACGTGACGTCGAACGTGGTCTCACCGGTGGCCTGGCGGCCGGCGAGCCAGAAGGCGTGCGTGGCGGTCATAGTCGATCCCGGCCCTTCGGTGGGGTGACACATCGGCTTTCGGCTCCACGGTAGGGCCGGGGCGGCGGGGGGTCGCTTGTCCGGTGCGTATGAGTCGGGGTGGCAGGTGTGCCGGATTGGCGTGGTGGGGTCTCGACACGGTTGGGGTTGGGGGGGCGGGCGCGGGTTGTCTGTGGTTGCTCGCGCAGTTCCCCGCGCCCCTGAAAAGCAGGGGCTGCGCCCCGTGCTTTTCGTTTTTAGGGGCGCGGGGAACTGCGCGAGCAACCACAACGCACCCGCAGACGGGGGTCGAAGGGGCACCGCCCCTGATGGGGGAGGGACGGGCAGGGGCGGCGGGGGCGCGAAAAAGCCCCTACTCCCCCGCCGCAGCCGTAGCCTTGAGCGCCAGCCACAGCTCCATGCGCGCATCGGGATCGTCCAGCGAGCGCCCCAGAATCTCCTCCACCCGCCGCATCCGGTACCGCAACGTGTGCCGGTGGACGCCGAGGTCCGCCGCGGCCGCGTCCCACTGGCCGTGCCGCGACAGCCACGCCCCCAGTGAGGCGACGAGGTCCCCCCGCCCGGTCGCGTCGTGTTCGCGGAGCGGGCGGAGGATGCTGTCGGCGAAGGCACGCACCGCGTCGTCGGCGAGGAGCGGCAGAACGGACCCGGCGGCCAGCTCCTCGTGCTCGACGAGGCACCGCCCCCGCCGCCGCGCCACGGACAGCGCCTGCTCGGCCTGCTTGTACGCGGCACCGGCCGCGATCGGCCCGGCGGGCGCGGACAGCCCGACGACGAGTTCCTCCTCCTCGACGGTGATGGAGGCGGCGACGCCGGAGGACACGGAACCGCCCGCCCCCGGCTCCCGCCCGGCCGCCCGCGACGCCTCCAACGCCACCGCGAACTCCCCGCACGCGGCGACCGCGGCTCCCCCGTCCACGGCGAGCACCACGAGCCGCTCCCCGTCCGGGACGACGAGCACGGCCTCCCCGGCCCGCGCGGCGGCGGCCTCCACGACCTCGACGAGCTGCCCGAGAAGGTCACCGTCCGGGTCGGCGGCGGCCAGCACGGCAGCCGTCGACCGCCCCCCACCGTCCCCACCCCCGACGCCACGCCCGGCCCCGGGCCCGGACCGAGGGCGAGCCCCGGCGGCACTCACGACCGCGGTCGCGGCCCCGGAGGACTGCGCGGCCCCGGCCGCACTCACGCCCCCGTCCACAGCGTCCGCCCCACCCGCGGCAGCCGCCCCAGTCGCAGCCGCCGCCCCCTCCATCCGCGCCCGCGCCGCCGAAGCCGAGGCCGCCTCCGCGAGGACGAGCCGGAACGGCGCGTCCAGCAGCTCTCCGTACAGATCCCCGGCGACGGCTCGCGCGTGGTCGCACTCCCCGGCCAGCAGCATGCGCAACACCGCCGCGGCGATCCGCTGCTCGGCGGCGTGCAGCGAGCGCGACCGTTCCGTCGTGAGGGTGAGGAGGGCGATCGCGGAGTGGACGGCGTACCGCTCGGCGGTGCCCGGGGCCCCGGCCGTGCCGACGGCGAGGGCGGCGCGGGCCCGGCGCCCGGTGCCGAGGGAGTGCAGCTCGACGCGGTCCTCGCCGCCGACGACCGCGCTGGCCGGTGCGGGCCGGTCCCGCAGCCGTTCGACGTCGGCGGTGAGCCGCCCGGCCCGCCGCTCCGCCCACTCGGGCGCCACCGCGACGACCGCACCGGAGGCGTCGTACAGGGCGGCCCACCCGTCCACCTGCGAGGCGAGCGCGGCGAGCAGCCCCTCGGGGCCGTCGGTCAACGCCTGCTTGGTGAGTTCCCGCTGCGCGGCGAACCCCGCCGTCACCGCTCGGTACTGCTCGGCGGAGATGGCGGCCGACACCGCCTTGCTGATGGCGAGGAAGGGCGTGCGCCGGGGCACTTCCAGGAGAGGCAGCCCCTCCCCCCGCGCCGCGTCGACGAGCGCCTCGGGGATGTCCTCGTAGTGCACGCCGACGGCGAAACCGAGCCCGGCGACCCCGGCCCCCACCAGCCGCCGTACATAACGCCGCATCGCCTCCGGATCCTCCGCGTCCAGCTTCAACGCGGTGATCAGCAGCAGCTCCCCGCCCTCCATGTACGGCACGGGGTCGGCGAGCTCGCTGGCGTGCGCCCAGCGCACCGGCACGTCCAGGCGGTCCTCGCCCGCCCGCACGGTCAGCTTGAGCGCGGAGTGGTGGACGAGCGAGGCGAGCGTGGGGGGCATGGGACCTTCAGGTCGGCTCAGAGTCTTCAGGAGAGCATCGTCTTTTGGCCGCCGCGTATGAACGACCTGTGTCGATTCTGCCTCACCGTACGATCACAAGCCCCACACACCGCACACCGAATGGCTCAAACCGAACTGTTCGACCGCACTGCTCATCCCCGCAGATCCACCAGCAACGGCGGCGCGTGCTCGCCACGCACGTTCGTCAGCGACAGCACCGCGTGGCCGGGCGGCACGCCGTGCGCCAGTTCGGACGCCGACCAGCGTTCCCGCTCGACCTGCCGTACGGTCACGGCCCGGGCGGTCGGCGCATGGCCGGTGATCACCCGGCGCAGGGCGTGCCAGGCCTTGCCCGCCGGGGAGTCGGCGATGATCTGCCGGTCGGTGACGTCCCGCGCCTCGGTCCACTCCTTGCCCCAGACTTCCGCGAAGTCCTGCCCGTCCCACGGGGTGAGCCCGGACAGCGCCATCCGGCAGCCGGTGGCGCCGAGCAGAGGACCCCGCAATGGCCGGGGCACGTCGTCGAGGGTCCGGAGGGTGAGGACCGCGCCCGCGTTGGCGGACCGCAGCCGCTGGATGCCGCGTACGGCCTCGGGCGTGACGATCCCCGTGGCGTCGTCCAGCACCAGGCAGGCGAACAGCGACCGGTCCTCCCGTACCGCCACGCTCGCGGTGAACTGGGCGAGCACCAGCCTCGCCAGGATGCGCGAGGCGTCGGCGTGGCCGCGTTCTGGGAGATCGATGCGGACCCGTACGGGGTGGTCGAGGGCCCGGAGGGAGAAGGGCCGGGACTGGCCGGAGGTGTCGAAGAACCCGGCGAAGGCGGGCCGGTCGAGGAGGGCGACCCGGTCGGCCAGCACGCTCCCGACGTCCCCGGGGTGCCCGAGCTGGCGCTCGCGCGCGTCCAGTTCCCGCAGCAGCGACTCCTGCCCGGCGTCCTGGAGGGCGTTGCGCAGCTGGCCCAGCGGGCCGGGCGCGCCGTCCAGCAGCTGCCGCAGCTGCGGCACCGACGGGAACCGCCCGTGCACCGCCCGGAACGGCCCGAGCAGCTGGGCGAGCACGGTCGTGGAGCGCCGGCTGTCGCCGCCCGGGTGCGGGTCGGTGAGGTCGCCGACGAGCGCCTCCGCGAGGACGGCCGCGGCCTCGTCCGGGTCCGTGGTCCCCCCGTACAGGTCGAGGTCGTACACGGACTCCGGATTCCCGATCCGTACGACGACGTCGTAGGCGTCGGCCGGACCCAGCCCGGCCCCCGCCGCGCCCACGACCACCACCGCGGCCCGCCCGGCCAGCGCGTGCAGACACAGCGACTCGGCGACGGGCCACACCACGTTCCCGGTCTTCCCGGACCCGGCGGGTCCGACGGCCAGCAGGGACGTGCCGAGCAGCTCGGGGCCCAGGGCGAGGCCCGTGCCCCGGTAGGCGTAGGGGTTGCGCGGGTCGTCGACGGTGCCGCCCAGCCGGACCTGCCCGGTGACCATGTCGTGCCTGGCGAGCCGGCCCGGCAGGTCCCGCTCCCCGGAAGGGTGCAGACAGGCGGCCGCCCCGTCCTTCAGCACCGCGCCGGTGAACGTCGCCAGACTGTGCCGCCCGCTCCTCACGCCCTGCCATGCCCGCATGATCCGCGCGTGATCCACGTCCCGCATCAGCCCGGCCCGAGCCTCGGCAACCAGCCTCTCGGCGGCTTCGGCGGCGCCGGCCTCGCGCAGCTGCGGCCAAGCGGCCGGGTCCTCCTGGGGCGGCGGTACGACCTGCCGCTCCTGCTGCCGGCGGAAGCGCGGGGCCCCGTACCGGCGCCAGACCTCGCCCCAGCGGCCGAGCCGTCCGACACCGATCATGATCGCCAGGGCGACGACCGTGTACCAGACATAGCTGAGGACCACCGCGGAGTACGAGTGGGCCGGCGCCCAGGAGTCCGGGATCATCGCGTAGAGCGGCACCAGCCACCAGCCGCCGAGGTAGCCGTTCCAGAGGAGGGACCAGATCAGCCAGCCGACGAGGAAGGCGATCAGCGCGCCGCCGAGCAGCTGCCGACCGGGGACGATCTCGGGCTCCTCCGCCGGCCGCGGCCGATGACCGAACCGCCACACGCCGGGCGCCGCGTCGGGTCGCGGCGTCCGCAGCCAGGACAGGAAGGCGTTCCCGTCCGGCCTGGGCGGCGCTCCCGGGACCCCCGCGGGCATCGGGGGCACGGGAGGTGCCGCCGGCATCTCCGGCGACCCCGCCGGACGCGGCACGGGATTCGCATGCGTGCCTCGCGCGTCCCGCGCTCCGTCGCTGTTCATCGCGCCTGCCCCCTGACCAGCCGTTCCGTCCACCATCCGCGAGCCAATCTAACGCCCCCGCAAGGGGAGTTCACCGCTTACGCGGCCAGGTGGGCCCTGAAGCGGCTTGTCCGTGACACACACGCCCCGATTCACCTCCGGCAACGCGCCATGTCCACCAAGGACAAGCGCAGCCGCCGACAACGCCCACATGGAGCATGCCCAGCGCTCCTCCTCGGTCCTAGCCTGCGAGAAAAGAAGACAAGCGTCCGTAAAACCCCCAGGAGCCCCACATGAGCCCACTTCCCCAGGAGCGCCGCGTAGTCACCGCCATCCCCGGACCGAAGTCGCGGGAGCTGCAGGCCCGTCGTGTCGCCGCGGTCGCGGCGGGGGTCGGGTCGGTGCTGCCGGTGTTCGCCGCGCGCGCGGGCGGCGGCATCATCGAGGACGTCGACGGCAACCGGCTCATCGACTTCGGCTCGGGCATCGCCGTGACCAGCGTCGGCGCGAGCGCCGAGGCCGTCGTCCGCCGCGCCACCGCCCAGCTCCAGGACTTCACGCACACCTGTTTCATGGTCACGCCGTACGAGGGCTACGTGGCGGTCGCCGAGGCCCTCGCCGAACTGACCCCGGGCGACCACGCCAAGAAGTCCGCACTGTTCAACAGCGGCGCCGAGGCCGTCGAGAACGCCGTGAAGATCGCCCGCTCGTACACCAAGCGGCAGGCCGTGGTGGTGTTCGACCACGGCTACCACGGGCGCACCAACCTCACGATGGCGCTGACGGCCAAGAACATGCCGTACAAGCACGGCTTCGGACCGTTCGCGCCCGAGGTGTACCGGGTGCCCGTCGCCTACGGCTACCGCTGGCCGACCGGTCCGGAGAACGCCGGCCCGGAGGCCGCCGCGCAGGCCATCGACCAGATCACCAAGCAGGTCGGCCCGGAGAACGTGGCCGCGATCATCATCGAGCCGGTGCTCGGCGAGGGCGGCTTCATCGAGCCGGCCAAGGGCTTCCTGCCGGCCGTCCGGCAGTTCGCCTCCGACCACGGCATCGTCTTCGTCGCCGACGAGATCCAGTCCGGTTTCTGCCGCACCGGCCAGTGGTTCGCGTGCGAGGACGAGGACATCGTCCCGGATCTGATCACCACCGCCAAGGGCATCGCCGGCGGTCTCCCGCTCGCCGCCGTGACCGGGCGCGCGGAGATCATGGACGCGGCCCACGCGGGTGGTCTGGGCGGCACCTACGGCGGCAACCCCGTCGCCTGCGCGGGCGCCCTCGGCTCGATCGAGACGATGAAGGAGCTCGACCTCAACACGAGGGCGAAGGCGATCGAGGCGACCATGAAGGCGCGCCTCTCCGCCATGGCGGAGAAGTTCGACGTCATCGGCGACATCCGCGGGCGCGGCGCCATGATCGCCATCGAGCTGGTCAAGGACCGGACGACGAAGGAGCCGAACCCGGAGGTGACCGCCGCGCTGGCGAAGGCCTGCCACCAGGAGGGCCTGCTGGTCCTGACCTGTGGCACCTACGGCAACGTGCTGCGCTTCCTGCCGCCGCTCGTCATCGGCGAGGATCTCCTCAACGAGGGCCTCGACATCATCGAGCAGGCGTTCACCCGCGTGTGAGCGCCCACTTCTGCGGGTCGCTCGCATACGGAACCTCCCATCAGCCTCCGACGTCCCACGCTCCCCGGAACCGGAATCCGAGCCCGGATTCCGGTCCCTGTGGACAAGCGTCAGAGGGCGTGAAGAAGGTGTGCAAGGTGCATGGCGGGTCGCGATTCCACCTGTTGTCACCGCACTCCCTGCCGTAGGTTCTGGTGCAGATGAGAGATACACCCCGCCCACAGGGGACTGTGGGTGACTCCGGGTCGAGGCCTCCCCAGCTTCGCCCTGGTCGTGCCCTCGCGCACACACTCGGAGCTTCCGGCTCCGAATCTCCTCACCGATCGGATGGCCGCCCGCCCCAAACCCCCCGGGGCGTGCGGCACACCGATCCGGACGGCCGCCCCCGAACCACCCCCCCTGTTCGGGGGTGGCCGACCACCCCCTCCGGCCGCCCGGCCGCTCTCCTCCTTCTCGGCCTCCCGGCCCTCCTCTTCGCGCTGATCACCTGGCAGGTTCTCGCGCGCGGCCCGTTGGCCCGCGCGGACGAACGCCTCAGCGCCTCCCTCGTCCACCGGGGCGCCCCCACCCAGTTCCTCGCCGACCTCGGCAACATCACCGTCGCCGTCCCGGTCCTCGCCCTCGTGCTCCTGTATGCCGCTCGGCGTACGCGTGCCACCGGAAGGGACCACTGGTGGCGGCCGTCAGCGGCGGCGGCGCTCCTCATGGTCGCCATACCGCTCTGGGTGATCCCGCTGAAGGAGCTCATCGCCCGGTCGGGCCCGCCGATCATGGGTCCGGGCACGGGTTTCTACCCCTCCGGCCACACGGCGACCGCCTCCCTCGCGTACGGCGGTGCCGTCCTGCTTCTGCTGCCCTGGCTGCGCGGCGCCCTCGCGCGCCGCGCGGTCGTCGTCATCGCGGTCGTCCTGAACATCGGGGTCGGCATCGGCCTGGTGCGCCAGGGCTACCACTGGCCCCTCGACGTGGTGGCGAGCTGGTGCGTGTGCGCGCCGCTGCTCTCCTCGCTGTGGCTCCGGATGCGTCGCCCTGCCGGGTGACGTCCTCGGATGTCCTGCCGGGGATGTCCTCTGATGTTCTGCCAGGTGACGTCCTCGGGTGTTCTTCCGGGGAGGTTCTCGGGTGTTCTGCTAGGGAGGTTCTCGGGTGTTCTGCCAGGTGACGTCCTCGGGTGTTCTGCCGGGTGACTTCCGCGTCGGCCGCGCGGGCGGCCGACGCGAGCGCGGCGCGGCCGGGGGACGGCCGCCGTCACGACGCGTGGCTGTCAGCCCCCGGCTACCGGTCCTCGTCCCTCGCCAGGCTCGCCGCCGCCTCGTGCATCGCCAGTTCGAGCAGCGCCGGGTCGGTGAGGGTGCCGCTGCCGTCCGGCGGGACCAGCCAGCGGACGCCGCCGGTCTGCCGGCCCGGGTACGGCACCACGATCCAGGTGCCGTGGCCCGCGCTGCGCACACCCGTGCCGAGCCACCGGGACGCCGTGCCCGGCGGCACGAAGAAACCCATGCGGTCGTCACCGAAGTCGACGAGCACGGGTCCGGGCTGGTCGATGATGCGGGACAGGACGTCGAGCGTGGGGTAGCCGAGTCCGCCCGGCAGGATCAGCACGTCCCAGGCCCTGCCCGCCGGAAGCAGGGCGACCCCCAGGGGGTTGCGCTCCCACTCCCAGCGGCAGGCCGCGGGATCCGGTGATACGGATGCCAGCCACTCGACCGCCGTCTTGGCCCCAGTCATGACAGGGACCTTCCTCTCTGTAGAGCTCCTTCGGACGCTGTTTCGCGTCAGGAGCACAAACAGAGGTTCCGGCCGGGCATTACGCGGGTTCGGACCATTTGTTGGTGGTGAATGGAGTCATAGCCGTTGAGCAGGGCGTACGCCTCTTGATCACGAGTGCGCCTTCACGCCCTCACTGTCGGCCGGGCGAGCCGCCCAGTGCGACCTCACGCGCTCAGCTGTCGAAGCCCAGCCCCAGCCGGTCCATCGCCTTCAGCCACAGGTTGCGGCGGCCCGCGTGGGAGTCGGCGCGGGCCAGGGACCACTTGGTGAGGGCGATGCCGGTCCACGCGAACGGCTCCGGCGGAAACGGCAGCGGCTTCTTGCGGACCATCTCCAGTTCGGTGCGCTCCGTGCGCTCCCCCGCGAGCAGGTCGAGCATGACGTCCGCGCCGAACCGGGTGGCGCCCACCCCCAGCCCCGTATAGCCGGCCGCGTAGGCGACCTTGCCGTGGTGGGCGGTGCCGAAGAACGCGGAGAAGCGGGAGCAGGTGTCGATCGCGCCGCCCCAGGCGTGGGTGAAGCGGACGCCCTCCAGCTGCGGGAAGCAGGTGAAGAAGTGCCCGGCGAGCTTGGCGTACGTCTCCGGCCTGTCGTCGTACTCGGCGCGCACCCGGCCGCCGTACTGGTAGACCGCGTCGTAACCGCCCCAGAGGATCCGGTTGTCGGCGCTGAGCCGGAAGTAGTGGAACTGGTTGGCCGAGTCCCCGAGCCCCTGCCGGTTCTTCCAGCCGATCGAGGCCAGTTGGTCGGCGCTCAGCGGCTCGGTCATCAGCGCGTAGTCGTAGACGGGGACGGTGTACGCGCGGACGCGCTTGACCAGGCTGGGGAAGATGTTCGTGCCGAGCGCCACCTGGCGGGTGCGGACGTGGCCGTAGGGGGTCCGGACGGCCATGCCGGCGCCGTAGGCCTTCAGGGTCAGGGCGGGTGTGTGCTCGTAGACGCGGACGCCGAGGTTCAGGCAGGCCCGCTTCAGGCCCCAGGCGAGTTTGGCGGGGTGCAGCATGGCGACGCCCCGTCGGTCGTGCAGGCCCGCCTCGAAGGTGGGTGAGGCGACCTGGTCGCGGACGGCGTCGGCGTCGAGGAACTCGATGCCGTCGGCGAGGCCCTCGCGTTCCATCTCGTCGTACCAGTCGCGCAGCTCCCATGCCTGGTACGTCTCGGTGGCGACGTCGATCTCGCCGGTGCGTTCGAAGTCGCAGTCGAGGTCGTGGCGGGCGACCGCCGCCTCGATCTCGTCGAGGTTGCGGGCGCCCAGTTCCTGGAGTTTGTGGATCTCGGCGGGCCAGCGTGCGAGGCCGTTGGCCAGGCCGTGGGTGATCGAGGCGGCGCAGAAGCCGCCGTTGCGGCCGGAGGCGGCCCAGCCCACCTCACGGCCTTCCAGCAGGACGACATCCCGTCGCGGGTCGCGCTCCTTGGCGATGAGCGCGGTCCACAGTCCGCTGTAGCCGCCGCCGACGACCAGCAGATCGCAGGTCTCGGCGCCGGTGAGCGCGGGCTCGGGGTGGGGCTTGCCGGGGTCTTCGAGCCAGTACGGGACCGGCTGTGCGTCGGAGAGGGACTTCGTCCAGCGGTTCATGGCGCTCGGGGCCATGATTTCAACTCCCTACAGAATCAACAGAGGCTTATGCCTTTTGCTTCTTCCGGCGGTTTCCGATGACCATTCCGGCCATCACGAACAGTACGGCGATCAGGAACATGGCCGTACCGATGACATTGATCTGGACGGGCGTACCGCGCTGCGCCGAACCCCAGACGAACATGGGGAAGGTGACGGTCGAGCCCGCGTTGAAATTGGTGATGATGAAATCGTCGAAGGAGAGCGCGAAGGCGAGCAGCGCGCCCGCCGCGATACCCGGGGCGGCGATCGGCAGGGTGACCCGGACGAAGGTCTGGACGGGACCGGCGTACAGATCGCGCGCGGCCTCCTCCAGTTTCGGGTCCATCGACATCACGCGCGCCTTGACGGCGACGACGACGAAGCTCAGGCAGAACATGATGTGGGCGATCAGGATCGTCCAGAATCCCAACTGCGCACCCAGATTGAGGAACAGGGTGAGCAGCGAGGCGGCCATCACGACCTCGGGCATCGCCATGGGAAGAAAGATCAGCGAGTTGACCGCGCCCCGCGCGCGGAAGCGGTACCGCACAAGCGCGAAGGCGATCATCGTGCCGAGGACGGTCGCGCCGAGGGTCGCCCAGGCGGCCAGCTGGAGGCTGAGCGCGAGCGAGCCGCACAGGTCGGCCACGCCGCACGGGTCGGTCCAGGAGGCCGTGGAGAATTCCTGCCACTCGTAGTTGAAACGGCCCTTCGGCTGATTGAAGGAGAACACCGTGACAACGACATTCGGAAGAAGCAGATAACCGAGCGTCAGCAGTCCCGCGATGACCACGAGACGGCGCTTGAGCCAGTTGAGGAAGGCCATTTAAACCAGATCCTCCGTCCCGGACTTGCGGATGTAGACCGTGACCATGAGGAGGATCGCGGCCATGAGGATGAACGAAAGGGCCGCCGCCGTCGGATAGTCGAGAATCCGCAGGAACTGGCTCTGGATGACGTTGCCGATCATCTGGGTGTTGGTGGAGCCGAGGAGTTCGGCGTTCACGTAGTCGCCGCTCGCCGGGATGAAGGTGAGCAGCGTGCCGGAGACGACACCGGGCATGGACAACGGGAAGGTGACCTTGCGGAACGTCGTGAACGGCTTCGCGTACAGGTCGCCGGCCGCCTCGTGCAGCCGCCCGTCGATGCGCTCGAGGGAGGTGTAGAGCGGCAGGATCATGAACGGCAGGAAGTTGTACGTGAGGCCGCAGACCACCGCGAGCGGGGTGGCCAGCACGCGGTCCCCGGCCGTGAGGCCGAGCCAGCTGGTGACGTCCAGGACGTGCAGCGCGTTGAGGGCGCCGACGACCGGGCCGCTGTCCGACAGGATCGTCTTCCAGGCGAGCGTGCGGATCAGGAAGCTGGTGAAGAACGGGGCGATCACCAGGATCAGGATCAGATTGCGCCAGCGGCCCGCGCGGAACGCGATCAGGTACGCCAGCGGATAGCCCAGCAGCAGGCACAGGATCGTCGCCGAGCCCGCGTAGAGCACCGAGCGCAGGAACTGCGGGTGGTACTCGGACAGCGCGTCCCAGTAGGTCGCGAAGTGCCAGGTGACCCTGTAGCCCTCCTCCAGGGAGCCGGTCTGCACGGACGTGGAGGCCTGGTAGACCAGCGGCATCGCGAAGAAGACCAGCAGCCAGACGAGGCCGGGCACGAGCAGCAGATACGGCGTCCAGCGGCCCCTCTTGCGGGGCGGCTTCGCCGTCGGGACGGGAGCGAGGGGCGGTGGCGCCTCGGCTTCGGTGAGCGTCGGCATCAGACGGCCGTCCCCTCTTCCACACCGGCGTCGATGTCCTGGTCGGCGTCCAGGCCGAAGGTGTGGGCCGGGTTCCAGTGCAGGACGACGTCGGCGCCGGGGACGAGCCGGTCGTCGCGGTCGATGTTCTGGACGTACACCTCGAACTCGGGGCAGACCGAGCTGTCGATCACGTACTGCGTGGAGACGCCGATGAAGCTGGTCGCGGCGATCCTGCCGGTGATGCGGTTGCGGCCGACCGGGATCTCCCCGGCGTCGTCCGCGTGCGTGAGGGTGATCTTCTCCGGGCGGACCCCGACGAGGACCTTGCCGCCGGTCGCGGTGGGCGCGCCGCAACGCGACTCAGGCAGGACGAGTTTGCCGTCGCCCGCCTTCAGCACGATGTCGTCGCCGCTCCTGGAGTCGACCTCGGCCTCGATGAGGTTGGAGGTGCCGAGGAAGTTGGCGACGAAGGTGGTCTGCGGGTTCTCGTACAGGTCGGCCGGGGAGCCGAGTTGCTCGACGCGGCCGGCGTTCATCACGGCGACCGTGTCGGCCATGGTCATGGCCTCCTCCTGGTCGTGCGTGACATGGATGAACGTGATGCCGACCTCGGTCTGGATGCGCTTCAGCTCCAGCTGCATCTGGCGGCGCAGCTTGAGGTCGAGGGCGCCGAGGGGCTCGTCGAGGAGGAGGACCTTGGGGTGGTTGATCAGCGCGCGGGCCACGGCGACGCGCTGCTGCTGGCCGCCGGAGAGCTGATGCGGCTTCTTGCGCGCCTGCTCGCCGAGCTGGACCAGCTCCAGCATCTCCTCGACCTGCTTCTTCACACTCCTGATGCCGCGCCGACGCAGACCGAAGGCGACGTTCTCGAAGATGTCGAGGTGCGGGAAGAGGGCGTACGACTGGAAGACCGTGTTCACCGGCCGCTTGTACGGCGGCAGGTTCGTCACGTCCTGGTCGCCGAGCGAGACCGTTCCGCAGGAGGGTTCCTCCAGGCCGGCGATCATGCGCAGGGTGGTGGTCTTGCCGCAGCCGGAGGCGCCCAGGAGGGCGAAGAAGGAACCTTCCGGCACGGTCAGGTCGAGCGGGTGGACGGCCGTGAAGGAGCCGTAGGTCTTGCCTATGCCGGAGAGGCGGACGTCCCCGCTGCCGTTGTCTGTGGTCTTCATCGTCCTGGTCACGCCCCTGTCAGCTTCGCGAACTTCTCTTCGTACGCCGTCTCTTCCTTCTGGCTGAGGGAGCGGAAGGCGTGGGACTTGGCTGCCATGGCCGCGTCGGGAATGATCAGCGGGTTGTTCGCCGCGTCCTCGTCGATCTTGGCCAGCTCCTCCTTCACGCCGTCGACGGGGCACACGTAGTTGATGTACGCGGCGAGCTCGGCGGCCGACTTCGGCTCGTAGTAGTAGTCGATGAGCCGTTCGGCGTTGGTCTTGTGCCGGGCCCTGTTCGGGATCAGCAGGTTGTCCGTCGAGGTCATGTAGCCGCTGTCGGGGATCACGAAGTCGACGTCCGGGCTGTCAAGTTTGAGCTGGACCACGTCGCCGGCCCAGGCGATACAGGCCGCGAAGTCGCCCTTGGTGAGGTCCGAGATGTAGTCGTTGCCGGTGAAGCGGCGGATCTGGCCCTGGTCGACGGCCTTCTGGAGACGGGCGATCGCCGCGTCGTAGTCGTCGTCGGTGAACCTCGCCGGGTCCTTGCCCATGTCGAGCAGGGTCATCCCGACGCTGTCGCGCATCTCGGAGAGGAAGCCGATCCGGCCCTTGAGCTTGGGGTTGTCGAGCATGTCGGAGACCGATGCGACCTCCTCGCCGTCGAGTGCCTTCTTGTTGTAGGCGATGACGGTGGAGATGCCCTGCCAGGGGTACGAGTAGGCCCGGCCCGGGTCCCAGTCGGGGCTGCGGAACTGCTGGGAGAGGTTCATGAAGGCGTGAGGCAGGTGGGAGGCGTCCAGTTTCTGGACCCACCCGAAGCGGATCAGCCGGGCCGCGAGCCAGTCGGTGACGCAGATCAGGTCGCGCCCGGTGTCCTGACCGGCGGCGAGCTGCGGCTTGATCTTGCCGAAGAAGTCGACGTTGTCGTTGATGTCCTCGGTGTACTTGACCTTGATGCCGGTGCGCGCGGTGAACTGGTCCAGGCTGGGGTGGTGCTTGCCGCTGTCGTCGACGTCCATGTAGTCGGTCCAGTTGGAGAAGTTGACCTCCTTCTCCTTGGCCGAGTGGTCCTCGGACGAGACGCCCGAGGTGTTCTTCGCCGCGGGGATGCCGCAGGCGCTCAGCGCCCCGAGCCCGCCGATCGCGAGTGCGCCGCCGGTTCCGGCGCGCAGCAGCGAACGGCGGCTGAGTGTGGCCCTGCCGTTCCTGAGGCTGCGCCGCATGGCGGCCACCTGGGCCGGGGACAGGCGGTCGGGCTCGAACTGCTCCATGCGCGTGATGCCCTTTCGGAGGTGCCCTTTCGGGAGGATGAGCGGAGACCGGCCGGGGGTCGGGCGGCCGGTCTCCGGGCTGGCTAGCGGTCCCCGAAGATCGTGCGGTGCCAGTCCTTCCTGGCGATCGCCGTGTTGTCGAACATGACGTGCTTGATCTGGGTGTACTCCTCGAACGAGTACGCGGACATGTCCTTGCCGAAGCCGGAGGCCTTGTATCCGCCGTGCGGCATCTCGCTGATGATGGGGATGTGGTCGTTGACCCACACGCACCCGGCCTTGATCTCCCGTGTCGCACGGTTGGCCCGGTACACGTCCCGGCTCCAGGCGGAGGCGGCGAGACCGTACGGCGTGTCGTTGGCGAGCCGGATGCCCTCGTCGTCGCTGTCGAAGGGCAGGACCACGAGCACCGGACCGAAGATCTCCGACTGGACGATCTCGCTGTCCTGGGCCGCGTCCGCGATGAGCGTGGGCCGATAGTACGCACCGTCCTTGAGCGCCCCCTGTGGCGCCTCACCGCCGGTGACCACGCGTGCGTACGCGCGTGCCCGCTCGACGAACCCGGCGACGCGGTCGCGCTGGGCGTGTGAGATCAGCGGCCCGAGGTCGGTGCCCGGGGCGAAGGGGTCGCTCGGCCGGACGGTCTCCATGAGGGCGGCCGTCCTGGCGACGAACTCCTCGTAGAGCGGCCTCTGTACGTACGCGCGTGTGGCGGCCGTGCAGTCCTGGCCGGTGTTGATGAGGGCGCCCGCGACCGCCCCGTTGACGGCGGCCTCCAGGTCGGCGTCGTCGAAGACGACGAACGGGGCCTTGCCGCCCAGCTCCAGATGGATGCGCTTGACGGTGGCCGTGGCGATCTCGGCCACGCGCTTCCCCACCGCCGTGGACCCGGTGAAGGAGGTCATGGCCACGTCGGGATGCCCGACGAGGTGCTCGCCGGCCTCCTTGCCGGTGCCGGTGACGATGTTGATCACGCCGTCGGGGATGCCCGCGTGGGTGGCGGCCTGCGCGAAGAGCAGCGAGGTGAGCGGGGTCAGCTCGGCGGGCTTCAGGACGATCGTGTTGCCCGCGGCGATCGCCGGGAGGATCTTCCAGGCGGCCATCTGGAGTGGGTAGTTCCAGGGCGCGATGGAACCGACGACGCCGATGGGCTCACGGCGGACGTACGAGGTGTGGTCGCCGGAGTACTCGCCCGCCGACTGGCCCTGCAGATGGCGGGCGGCGCCCGCGAAGAAGGCGGTGTTGTCGATGGTGCCCGGCACGTCGAACTCGCGCGTCAGCTTGAGCGGCTTCCCGCACTGCAGCGACTCGGCCCGCGCGAACTCCTCCGCCCGCTCGGCCAGGACCGCGGCGAAGCGGTGCAGCGCGTCGGAACGCTCGCCGGGCGTGGTGGCGGCCCAGCCGGGGAACGCCTCTCGGGCGGCGGCTACGGCCGCGTCCACGTCGGCCGGGCCGGCCGTCTCGTACGTGAAGACCTCGTCGCCGGTCGCGGGGTCGACGACCGCGTGGGTGTGCCCCGATGTGCCCTTCGCCAGGCGGCCGGCGATGTACTGCGCGCCGTCCGCGAAGCGTTCCTGGGCGGGAAATCGGTCGGGGGTGGCGGTGCCCGGGTTCCGCATGTCGCTCTCCTCCGCCGGTACCCCCTCTGTCCCGGGGGGCAGGTGGCGTAGCTCCAGATCGATTTGAGTGCCGATCCTGACAGAGCGGTGCCGCACCAACAAGTGATTCCGTTGTTGCCTTTTGGTTACGCGACGAAATCTGTCGACCACGTGTCCAGTCGGGGCGGAAAATCGAGGACGGATTGTCAGTGGCGGCTGCCAGACTCGTCGGCATGGAGAAGATCGATTCTTGGGACACGCTCACCGGAGCGGTCCGCACGGGGGCAAGGGTCAAGTACCTGCACTTCTGGGGCCACCGACCACGGGCCGACGGCCAGATCGGCGCGAGCTGTCTGAGCCAGTGGTGGCCGTCGCCGTTCACGCTGGACGGGGTGCGGTACGCGACGGCCGAGCACTGGATGATGGCGTCGAAGGCCCGGCTGTTCGGGGACACGGAGGCGGAGCGCGAGGCCGTCGCGGCGTCGAGCCCCGCGCAGGCCAAGAAGATCGGACGGCTCGTACGCGGCTTCGACGACGCCATATGGGAGCGGGAGCGCTACGGAATCGTCGTCGAGGGCAGCTTCCACAAGTTCGCCGCCCACCCCGACCTGCGGGCGTTCCTCCTGGGCACGGGGAACCGGGTGCTCGTCGAGGCCAGCCCCCTCGACCGCGTGTGGGGCATCGGCCTCGCGGCGGACGACGAGCGTGCCATGGACCCCGCCCGCTGGCGGGGCCCCAACCTGCTGGGCTTCGCGCTGATGGCGGCCCGGGAGCGGCTGCTGAGCGGGGTCGACGCCTAGCGGATGCCGGGCGAGGACACCTCGGCGGCGGGGGCCGCCTCGCCGTCCCCGGCCTGCAGTACCAGGGACAGGGATGTGGAGTAGCCGTCGTCGAAGGGATCGGGGTCCGAGTCGTAGTCACTGCTGTCCGGCGCCACGATGATGAGGACGATGAAGCCGATGCCCAGCAGGATGCCGGCCACTCCGCAGATGATCCCGGCCAGCGCGTGCCCCGGGTTAGTCGCCTCGCCCCGGCGTGCCTTGGCCCGGCCTACGCATCCGAAGATCACGGCCATGACCCCGAGCAGGATCGCCAGCGGCCACAGACAGAACAGCACGGCGGCGCAGATACCGAGCACCATCGCCGCGATCCCCATGCCGTTGCTCGGCGGCGCCGCCATCGCGGGCCAGGCGTAGCCGGGGCCGGGGTAGCCGACGCCGGGGTGAGCGTGGACGCCGGGGTACGCCGAGTACTGGGGATAGCCGTACGGGACCTGGCCGGGACCTTCGGG
Organism: Streptomyces sp. DSM 40750; assembly: GCF_024612035.1. Classification (GTDB taxonomy): domain Bacteria; phylum Actinomycetota; class Actinomycetes; order Streptomycetales; family Streptomycetaceae; genus Streptomyces. The sequence goes on along the minus strand of NZ_CP102513.1, from coordinate 8,097,645 downwards.
GCTGATGGGCGGGGGTGGGACCGCGGCGCCGGGGGCTCCGGGGGCGGGTCCGGATGCGGCGAAGGGGGCGCCGGCTGCGGGCGGCGGGAAGGACGCGTGGGGCGCGGGTGGGGGGAAGGACGCGTTCGACGCGGGCGGGGCGAACGGGTTGGGGGCGGGGGTGGAGGACATGGCGGGCTGCGCGCCGCCCGGGGGCGCGAACCCGCCGGGGCCGGCCCAGGGCCGCGGGGTCATGGGGGCCTGGGGAGGCGTCGGCGCGCCTGTGCCGGGCGGCACCGGGGCGCTCGCGTCCACGCCCGACATGGACGCGACCGTCAGCTGGTCATGCACCGAGGACGGGGGCGGGGTGGGTCTCGGCACCGGGGTGTCGGTCGGTGTGGCCCATGGGTCGCGGGGGGCCGGGGTGGGGGTGGGGGTGGCGGGGGCAGCAGCCGGGGTTGACCCGGCGAACCCCGAGAGCCCGGCGGACGCGGACGACGCGCTCGACTCGGCGGAACCGGCGGCGGTAACCGGCGCGCTCGACGCGATCGAACCGGCGTCCGCAATGGGCTCGGCGGGGTCGGCGGAGTCGGCGGGCCCCTCAGACGCTGCGGGCTTGTCCAACGTGACCTTCGCGGCCGGAATCGCGTCCTCGGGCTCCGAGTCGGCGTCCGGCGCGGCCGACAGAGGAACGCCGTCGGCCACGGTCGGCAGTCCCGCCCCCTCGGCCACCGTCGGCTGCGCGACACCGTCAGCCACCGTCGGCAGCGCGACGCCCTCGGCCACCGTCGACGGGGTCGGGGCACGGTCCTGCGGGGGTGCCCACGGGTCCGGCTGCGAGTCGGACGGTGTCTCCGGAGTCGGTGCCTCATCGGACGACATACGTGGATCCCCCTGTAACGTTCCGTGCCGTTCTGCGTCGTTTTCTCCGACGTACGCGTTCAGCTGTACGTTCGGTCATGCTAAGGCCCGGGGTTCAGCGTGCGGGCCGCCGCCTACGATGATCCCCGAGTCATCGATCAGCCGATCACCCGCGTCCCCGACGCAGACCACGGTCCGGGGCGGACGCCGTTCCCGGGGAGGGACCTTGACCGACAACCGCACCGCGCAGGGCGTGCCCGTCACCCCCGCCGTTCCCGGCACGACCGCCGCGCCCGGCACCTCCGGCACCCGCGATCTGCGCGCGTTCGTCGCGGGCCTGCCCAAGGCCGAACTGCACGTGCACCACGTCGGCTCCGCCTCCCCCCGTATCGTCTCGGAACTGGCCGCCCGGCACCCCGACTCCAAGGTGCCGACGGACCCGGAGGCGCTCGCGGACTACTTCACGTTCACGGACTTCGCCCACTTCATCCAGGTGTATCTGTCCGTCGTCGACCTGATCCGCACCCCGGAGGACGTCCGGCTGCTGACGTTCGAGGTGGCCCGGGACCTGGCCCGGCAACAGGTGCGGTACGCCGAGCTGACCATCACGCCGTTCTCCTCCACCCGACGCGGGATCGACGAACTGGCCTTCATGGCGGCGATCGAGGACGCGCGCAAGGCGGCGGAGGCCGAGTTCGGCACCGTACTGCGGTGGTGCTTCGACATCCCCGGCGAGGCGGGTCTGGAGGCCGCCGAGGAGACGACCCGGCTCGCCACCGATGACCGGGTGCGGCCCGAGGGGCTGGTGTCGTTCGGGCTCGGCGGGCCCGAGATCGGCGTGCCGAGGCCGCAGTTCAAGCCGTACTTCGACCGGGCGATCGCGGCCGGGCTGCACTCCGTACCGCACGCCGGTGAGACCACCGGCCCCGAGACGGTCTGGGACGCGCTCACCCACCTGCGCGCGGAGCGCATCGGGCACGGCACGAGCTCGGCCCGCGACCCGAAACTGCTCGCCCACCTCGCCGAGCACCGCATCGCCCTGGAGGTCTGCCCGACCTCGAACATAGCGACGCGTGCGGTCCGCACCCTCGACGAGCACCCCATCAAGGAGTTCGTGCGGGCCGGGATCCTGGTGACCATCAACTCCGACGACCCGCCGATGTTCGGTACCGACCTCGACACCGAGTACGCGGTGGCCGCGCGCCTCCTCGACCTGGACGAGCAGGGCCTGGCCGCCCTCGCGAAGAACGCGGTGGAGGCGTCCTTCCTCGACGAGCCCGGCAAGGCCCGCATCTCCGCCGAGATCGACACCTACACGTCGGCCTGGCTGACCCCCTGACCCGATCGGGACCACAATCAACCCCATGCGCACCGTGACAGCCGTCGCCCATCGCGGCGCCCCCTACCGCCACCGTGAGAACACGCTCGACTCCCTGCGGGCCGGGCTCGAACTGGGCGCGGACGCCGTCGAGTTCGACGTACGGACGACCCGTGACGGTGTGCCCGTCCTGCTCCACGACTCGACGCTGAACCGGCTCTGGGAGCTGGACCGGCCGCTGGCCTCGCTCTCCGCCGCGGAGCTGCGCGGTCTGACGGCCGACGGGGTGCCGACGCTGGCCGACGCGCTGCTCACCACCAGGGACAGCCGGGTCATGGTGGACCTGCCGGGCGCGGTGAACCCGCGGGCGGTGCGGCAGATCCTCGACGTCGTACGGGAGTGCGAGGCCGAGGACCGCGTCTACTACAGCGCCGACCCGCCCACCATGCTGGCCGTCCGCGCCGCCGCCCCCACCGCCGAGATCGCCCTCACCTGGAAAACCCTTGCCCCACCGCGCCCCGCCCTCCTCGACGCCATACGCCCCCGCTGGCTCAACTACCGCTTCGGCCTGGTCACCCGCGCCCTGGCGGACCGCATCCACCGCGACGGCTACCTCCTCTCCGTCTGGACCCCCGACACCCGACGCTCGATGAGCCGGCTGATGGCCCTGGGCGTCGACTCGATCACGACGAACCGGGTCGACGCGCTGTGCGCACTGCGGAAGAGCCAGCCCCGTAAGGGGCGCGGGGAACCGCGGCTAGCCCCGTAAAGGGCGCGGTAACCGCGCGAGCAACCACGACGCACCCGCGGTCGCCATGCAACGCGTCCCCCCGCGCTCTCAGGCGCTCAACGACGCCCCGCAGCCGCGTACGGCGGAGCGATCGCCTGCGCATCCGCCCCCTCCCCCACCCACAACCCGATCAACAACGCGGCGGTCGCCTCCAACAGCCCCGCCCGCGCCAGACCCCCCGCGTCGAGCGGCTCACACCCCAGGTCACGCACGAGGCGTCGTACGACGGACAACGCACCCGCATCGTCACCGCACAACGGAACCGCGAGCGGACGGCCGTCGAACACGGGAGGTGCCATGCGCCAGACGTCCTCGTGGCAGAGGTTGAGCCCCTTGACGACCTGGGCGTCGGGGGCGGCGGAGGCGAGACGCGCGGACACGGAGGGCCCGTTCACCGTCTCCAGCACGAAACCCGGGCCGACCGGATTCGTGCAGTCGATCAGCACCCGGCCGCGCAGCACCTCCCGAAGTCCCGCGACGACGTCCACGGCCGCCCGCCACGGCAACGCCACCAGCACCACGTCCTCCCCGTATTCCGCCGCCGCACGGGTCGCGTCCCGGCCGCCGGCGAAGACCTCGTGCCCGGCCGCCACCCACCTCGTGCCCAACGCGTCCGCCATACCGCCCGCGCCCAGGATCCCGATACGCATGGATGTGCCTCCCTCTCCGTCGTGGTCCGCCGCGCTCGAACCGATGCCACGACAGTAGGAAGCCCTTCGGGCACCATTCGGTAAGTGACCGAAGCCATCGACCCACGCTCCGACACCCCTCCCTCCGACACCCCGCTCGCCGACTGCCGGGCCCGCCTCGCCTTCGACCTGTTGGCCAACACCTGGAACCCGGTGGTGCTGTGGGCCTTGCGGCACGGGCCGAGCCGACCGAGCGAACTGCGTGTACGGATCGGCGGAATCAGCCCCAAGGTGCTGACGGAGACCCTGCGCAGACTGGAGTCCAACGGGCTGGTGGCGCGGCGGGCGTACGGGGGTGCGCCGCCCCGGGTCGACTACCGGCTGACCGCGCTCGCAGGGACGTTGCTCGCCCCGATCGAGGCGTTCGGCACGTGGGCGCATCTGCACGGTGACGAGGTCATGGCCGCGCAGGAGGACGCGTGCCGCAGACGGCTGCCGCAGGGGGCCGACGAAACCACTGCCGCACGACCGACCATCCCAAAACCAAGCACTCGTCCACCGATCGCCCCGCCACCGATCACCCCGCCGCCAACCGCTACACCTCCGACCGCTACACCTCCGACCGCTGAGCCACCGTCGCCGCATCCTCCGGCTTCTCCCGCGTGACGTACTGCGGTACCGGTGCCGAGTCCTTGCCGTTGTCGCGGACGAGGCCGTAGCGGCGGGCGCCCTGGTCGGGGCCGTAGGTGATGTCCTCGGTGATGGCGTCCCAGGTGGAGGGACCGACGGCGATGCCGTAGTCGGCGCCGCGTTCGTTCACGGTGAGGGTGACCGTGCCGTCGAGGTAGAAGTACTCGTTCTGCCACATCTGCTGGGTGCCGTCGGGGAGGACGGTGTATCCGGTGTCGGGGCCGCCCATGCCGGAGGTCTTGCCGTCGGCGGACGTCGGGTCGTCCATGCGGCGGCCGCCGCCGGAGGCGACGTGGAAGAGCTTGCCCTTCAGGCCGGTCCAGGACGGCATGACCAGGCCACCCGCCCGGTACTGGGGCGAGATCTGCCAGCGGACCAGGACATAGCCCTCGCCCGTGAAGGTCACGTTGTCGCCGCGGTGGTTCATGACGGTCCGCGCGCCGCCGCTGCTGGTGAGGCCGGACTCGGGCCGGCGCGGGAGGGCGGCGGGCGGGGTGTCCGGGTCCGGCGCCGTGTCCACGGCGTCGACGACACTGCCGTACAGGTCGGTCTTCTTCGTCGGGGAGGGGGACGGCGAGGACGAGGGGGACGGCGAGGTGGAGGGCGACGGGGAGTGGGCCGACGAGAGCGCGGGCGAGCGAGCCGTGCTCAGCGCGGTGGGCGCGGCCTGCGGGGTCCGGTCGCCCGGGGGCTGCGTCACCACGTACGCGCCGCCGGCGGCGATCGTCGCGCCCGCCGTCACCGCGACGGCGGGTTTGGCGAGGACGCCGAGCATCTTGGCGGACCAGCCCACCGAGGCGGTCGCGGCGGTCGCCGCGACGGCGGTCTTCCCGCCGAACGCCAGCGAGAGGGTGAAGCCGACGGGGACGGGGAGCAGGGCGAGCCCGACGAGGAGGCGTTCGGCGGGGACGACGACTTCGCCGGGGCGGCCGTGGCCGTCGCAGCGGGCGCAGCCGCGGATGTGCCGGGCGATGCGCTTGCGCCACACCGAGTCGGGCTGCCCGCTCCAGCGGGCGGTGGCCCGGCCCAGGTCGGAGCAGGAGGAGTCGAGGGCGCGGACGATGCCGCGCGCGGTTTCGAGGCGGGCCTTCATCCGCTGTACGCGCACCGCCGCGTGCTGTCGGCTGATGCCGACGGCGGCGGCCAGTTCGCGCCGGGTGAGTTCGCCCGCGACCTCCAGCCACCACAGCGACAGCAGCTGGCGGTCCTCGTCGTCGAGCCAGCGGACCGCTTCCGCGACCTCCTTCCGCTGGCCCTCCAGCTGCAGCCGCAGCACGGTCAGTTCGGCGAAGTCGGCGGCGCCGTGGGCGTCGCTGTCGTCAAGCGGGTCGGCGGTACGGCGGCGCGCCCGGTCCCGTATCTGCCGCATCGCGATCGCGACCAGCCAGGAGCGGAAGCTGTCCGGATCGCGCAGCGTGTCGAGGTTGTCGACAGCGCGCAGCATGGTCTCCTGCACGACGTCGTCGACGTCGGCGTGGCCGTTGAGGGCCCGACCGACGATGTTGTAGACGAGGGGCAACCAGCCCTCGACCAGCTCGTCCAGGGCGCGCCGGTCCCCCGCCTGCGCGGCCGCGATGGTGGAGCGCCACTGCCGCCCGTCCACGTACGTTCCTTCCGGTCCTGCTGGGCTCACCCTGTTCACTCGGCTGTGTTCCGTACCTTCTCAGCCATCTCCGTGACGTGGGGAACCTCCGAGGCGGAGATCACACTGCTCATACGGCTCACTCCTGTACGTGGGGAAACAGGGGATGCCTAGGGAGACGGCGTGGAGGCCGCCGGGATAACAGTTTTCTGGTCCCACCCGTGCGTGAGCGCCTCCAGCCGCTTGATCCGCCGCCGTACGACATACAGCGGGATCACCCCGAACACCCCGAACGACATGTCGATCACCGTCCACCAGAAGGGAATGCCGCGGATCGGCCCGCAGATCAGTGCCAGCGGGATGATCCCCGCGCAGGCGATCATGCCGAACTCGGCGACCCAGATGTTGCGGACCGGATCGCGGTAGGGGCCGTAGAAGGCCACCGCGATCATGAGGTGCGCGAAGGCGAGCCAGTCCGTGCCGTACAGGAGGAACGGGTATTCGGCATCGGCCTCGTCGAGCCCCGCCCGTACCCGCTCGATCCACTCCACGAGCGTCGGCAGGTACTCCCCGACGGACAGCGACCGCAACAACTCCTCGGTCCACCGCAGCTCATGGACCAGCGGGAAGGCCGTGGCCCCGCTCAGCACCAGACAGACGACGAAGAAGACCAGCCACGCACGGATGCCCTTCAACAGGGCGGCTCTGTCGCTCATGCGGGGAGCGTACGCTCCTGCTTGAACGTGTTCAAAAGTGGGGTCCCCGGATCCCGGCCCGCCCACCGTGCGGGCCTGGCTCCGGGGGAGGTCGACGGGTCGTCAGCCGCCGGAAGTCGAGCGGATCACGGCGATGTCGAATTGCAGGCGCACCTTCTCGCTCACCATGGCGCCGCCCTCCGCCAGTCGCTGGTTGTACGTAAGGCCCCATTCGGAACGGTTGATGGTGGTCGTCCCGTCGAAACCGACCCGCTCATATCCGAACGGGTCCATGACGTGTCCTATATAGGTGAGTTCCAGATCGACGGGACGGGTGATGCTCTTGATGGTGAGTTCGCCGGACATGCGATAGACATCGTTGTCCACCCGTCGCACCCCCGTACTGACGAAGCGCATACGTGGATGGTTCGCGGCGTCCAGGAAATCGCGGCCCATCAGGTGGGCGTCACGTTGTTCCACACCGGTGTCGACGGAGGCGGTGGACAGGACTATCTCGGCCCGTGAGCGAGCCGGATCACGGCCGTCGAAATAGAGCCGGCTCTGGTACTCCGTGAAGGCCCCGCGCACGGTCGTCACCAAGGCATGGCGGACGGAGAAGCCGATACGGCTGTGCGCCGCGTCGATCATCCATTCGCCGGTCAGCATCGCCAGGGTGGGATCGGACGGGCCGGTGGGAGCGAACGCCGGTGACTCGTGGGGGAGTTGGTCGGCTGTGGGGGGTGCCGGGCGGCGCAGGGACGCAGCACGGGTGAACAGGTTCATGATTCACGTAACTACGGCACGACGTAATTTGCCGCAACCCTTCGTCCCCGGATCCGTCGCGTCCGAATCGGCACCGAAAGGCTGATAAAGCGCCACCACACGAAAGAGCGTTGCACTATCTTCACAGCATCGCCACGAATCGCCCGCCGGAATTCATCTCGGGACGACCGGAATACGCCCCCGGAAATCAGCGCCGTTCCTTGGTGCCCGGTGGATTCGGTGTCCCGAACTCCCGGCGACGATCCGGCCTCGACCGTGAACGCCGTGCTCCGGCCCTGGGCCGGTGGTGCCGACGGTGACGTACGCGGGCTGAGCATGCCCGCGCCACCGAGGCAGGAATGGGGCGAGGCGAGCGGCGTCGGCCCCTCGCCTCGCCCCGACAGCGGATCTGGGTCAGACCGCAGCCGTCTGACGCTCAGGTTCCGCGTACGTCAGACGACCGGCCCGGTGCAGCCCGTACAGGGACCCGGCGCAGGCCAGTCCCAGGACGAGCAGCGCCAGCCAGGGCAGCGCGGACATGCCGGCCGACCGGGCGGCGTCGAGGGCCGCGCCGGTCAGCAAGTTCCCCAGGGTGATGCCGACACCGCAGATGGTGTTGTAGAGGCCGTAGTGCGTGGCCACCAGGCGGTCACCCGAGAGCCGGACAATGGTGTCCATCTCGAAGGGGTACGCGATCATCGTGCCCAAGGCCAGCAGCAGTGCGGCCAGCGTCGGCGGTACGGCGGCGAGGAGCCAGCGTCCCATGCCCTCGTCCGGCACGGGCACGGCCGTCGCCGCGAGCAGCGGTACGAAGGCCAGGCCCATGCTCAACAGCCCGCAGGCCAGGGCCTGTCCGGGCTCCAGTCGCGCCTTGCACCACGCGGTCACCCGGGTCTGGCCGAAGATCGTGGCCAGACCCGAGGCCGCGAAGAGCATCGCGACGGCCGCGGTCCCGAACTCGCCGTCCCCGCCGAGGCGTCGTACCTCCAGGGGCAGCGCCAGGTAGACCTGGAAGGACAGGACGTACGAGCCGATCATGGCCGTGGAGAAGAGCAGGAACGCGCGGTTGCGCAGGATCCCGGCCCACTGGGACAGCACTCGCTCCCGGCCCTCGGCCTTCACGTTCGCCGAGTCGTCCGCCCGACGAGTCGGCAGCGCGCGAATCTGTACGACGCTCAGCAGCGCGAAGACCGCCGCCGAGACGAGGCAGGTGATCCGGAAGTCGAAGCCGGTCAACAGCATCCCCACCAGCGGGCCGAGCAGGATGCCCGCCTGGTAGAAGACGTTGAAGAGGGCGAACGCCTCGACCCTGCGCTCCCCCGCGTCGGCCGCCAGGTAGGCGCGTACGGCCGGGTTGAACAACGCTCCCGCGAAGCCGGTCGCCGCCGAGGCGGCGAGCAGCGCGGGAACCGAGTCGACCAGACCGAGGGTGGCGAAGCCCGCCGTGCGCAGCACGCATCCGGCGACTATCAGCGGCTTGTAGCCGAATCGGTCCGCCAGGGTGCCGCCGATGAGGAACATGCCCTGCTGACTGAAGTTCCGTACACCCAGGATGAGTCCGACCAGCCAGCCGGCCAGGCCGAGTGATCCGGACAGGTGGGCGGCCAGGTACGGCATCAGCATGTAGAAGCCGAGGTTGATGGTGAACTGGTTCACCAGAAGCAGTTGGACGCTCCGCTCGTACGAACGGACCTGCGTGAGCATCGCCTTCACCGCGCCCTGCCTTCGGCGTCGGCCGCGTCCGCCATCAGGGAGACGGGGTCACTGACCGTCGTGCAGCGGGTCCACCGGGTGACCTCCTTCTCGTCCGACCTGCCCACCACCTCCGGTTCGGGCGCGGGCGTCACCCCCAGCAGCCCACGATCGGCGCAGAATTCGTCGTCGTACACGGTCTCCAGATATCGCTGGGGTCCATCGGGGAAGATCGCCACGATGCGGGTGCTCGCAGGAGTCGTACGGGCGAGCCAGCCGGCCACCAGCGCGACCGCGCCGACACTCCACCCGCCCGTGGCGTAGTGCGAGGCGGCCAACTGCCTGCACGCCCAGACGGATTCGCCCGGCGCCACCCAGTGCACCTCGCTGAAGTTCTCGTACGCCACGTTGCGCGGGTAGATGCTGGAGCCGAGACCACGCATCAGGCGTGGCCGGGCGGGCTGGCCGAAGATGGTCGAGCCCACGGTGTCCACGCCGACCAGACTCATCTCGGGGTACAGCTGGCGCAGAACGCGCGAGATGCCCGCGGAGTGGCCTCCTGTCCCGACGCTGCAGACCAGTACGTCGATGTGGCCCACCTGCGAGGCGAGTTCGAGGGCGAGCGGGGTGTAGGCGGATACGTTGTCCGGGTTGCCGTACTGGTCGGGACACCAGGCTCCGGCGCTTCGTGCCAGCAGTTCGACCACCCGGTCGCGGCGGGCCTGTTGCCAGCCGCCCGTGGGGTGCGGCTCGGGCACCATGTCGACCGTCGCCCCGTAAGCCGTGAGCAGCCGGGTCATGGACGGTTCCAGGCCCGGATCGGTGACCAGGGTGACGGGGTGTCCGTAGACCATTCCGGCCAGGGCGAGGCCGAGGCCGAGTGTGCCGCTGGTCGACTCGATGATCGGAGCTCCCGGCCGCAGGTCACCGCGGGCCCGGGCCCGTTCGACCATGTGCAGGGCGGGACGGTCCTTGATGCCGCCGGGGTTGAAGCCCTCCAGCTTGGCCCAGAAGCCCCGGTCGGGCGGGGAGAAGGGCTGGGATACGCGCAGAACAGGGGTATTGCCGACCAGCCCGGAGAGGGTGGAGGCGGCGGGGGTGAAGTCACTCGTGGTCAGAGAGTGCATCTCTTTCGCTCTCGTTCGATGCGGATGCCTGTGGATGCTCATCTCGCGCGTCGGCACATGCGCGGCGCGCGGCGGTCCGGCAGGGAGCCGGCCGGCCAGGGCGACGTCTATATGCGCCACTGGCAGAGGGAGACGAGAGCGGACCGGCCACCGCTCGGCAGGAGTCTTCGCACGGCCCCACGGGGATCGTGCGAGAGGACCTCCGGCACGTCCGTCAGTGACGCGGCGGTCGCCGTAGGCGGTGGGACACGAGCCGAGGACAACGCCGCGGCCTCGGAACGGGCGCCGGTACAACGGCCGGGCAGTTCGGGTACGTCGATGCCGTCGCCCTCGAAGTTCCTCTCGGGGGACGGGACTTCACTCGACGCGGCGGCCAGGTGGCCGTACGGCCGCTCCGGCGTATGGAGTTGATCACCGAGGCACGCCAGCAGCCCGAGCAACAGGGCGTACAGCGTGGTCCAGACGAGTCGACTCCGCCGGGACGAGCACGCCGTCGAGGCAGGGGTGGGGACGATGGCAGGGGTGGGCGGCACAGGTCCTCCGCGCGGCTGCTGCCCCGGCCGGAAGCTCACGGCAGGGACAGAGATCAGTGGGGGGTGGTGGAGGGGGCGTCGACCATCCCCGCGTCACGCAGAAGTACGCCGTGCGGAGGAGGTCGGACGCCATGAACCGGCCGCCGGAGAGGACACGACCACGGCCTCGGGCCAGGTGGTGATTCCCCGGAAGAAGTCGACCGGTTCGGGAGGCGCCGACCTAGATACGCAGAACCGCGGAGTCCGCCGCATGTGTGGTCGGGGCCATGAAGTCCCGGGCCTCGGCGAGACGGGCGTACGCCGGCCGGGGCAGAGCGTTGTCGTGGCCCTCCGAGCTCAGCGGAGACAGGCAGGGCACGGCCAGGTCGGGTCCGTGCGGAGGCTGCCCCAGCGCGCACTCAGCACCGGCATGGTCCTGCCCGTGACCGCCGTGATGGCCCGCCGACGGATCTTCGGGCGTCGCGCCGACGACCACCGACGTGGCACTCGCAACCGTTTCGTGGTTCACGGCAGGCTCAAAATGATCGCCGGAAACGGCAATGCTCTCGCCGACGGAGAGGTGACCCACCGTGGCGTCGGGCGTGACGGCGTGCGTATACAGCAGCCCGAAGAGGAAGAGGCCCAGGCCAAGCAGACGCCACAGAGCCGCTGTTGAGCGGCTCCGCTGCATACCGGAGGGAGACCAGGCCGTAATCACGTCGTGATGTTAACCCGTCCCAGGAGTCCCTGGCGTACCGCTCGACGAGAACGGTGCGTGAACAAGCCACGCAGGGACACGCCTGACACCCGGCGAGACCGACGACACCACAGAGAAGGCCCCTTCACCGAATGCAAACGGACTGTTCGGCATCGTTCGCGGCGAACACGACAAACGGTGGGACGCCGGGACGCGCCCGACGTGCCCACCGTTCATGCCCCTGCGTCAGCTCTTGCCGAGCATCTTGTTCATCTGCTCGATCTCGGCGGTCTGGGCCGTGATCACGTCGTCCGCGAGCTTCACGGCAGGACCGTACTTGCCGTCGGCCTTCTCGGTCTCGGCCATCTCGACGGCGCCTTCGTGGTGCTCGACCATCATCTCGAGGAACATCTTGTCGAACTCGGCGCCGGAGGCCTTCTCCATCTTGCCCATGTCCTCACTGCTCATCATTCCGGGCATGCCGGACGACATGTCGTGGCCCTCCATGCCGGACATGTCCTCGGGAACCTTCTCGCCCCACGAGGTGAGCCAGCCGGACATCGTCTCGATCTCCGGGTCCTGCGCGCCCTTGATCTTCGTGGCGAGGTCCTTGACCTCCTGCGAGGAGGCGCGGTCGGCGGCCAGATCAGCCATCTCGATGGCCTGACGGTGGTGCTGGATCATCTCCTCGGCGAAGTCGACGTCCGCTTCGTTGTGGTCGCCGGCCTTGGCCGAGGCGCTCGTGGACGGGCTGGAGTCGGAGTCCATGGACCCCATGTCGTGACCCCCGCCGCCACAGGCGGCGAGTACGAGGGCGGCCAGAGCGGCGGTGGCGGTCAGGGCGGTACGGCGGATGAGCTTGCGGTGTGCGGTCATGGTCGAACTCCTGGGATCGGAATCTGCGAAGGGCATACCGATGCGCGGCGCCGCGACGTCGGCAACAGCAGCGCGACCCGCATGGAGGTCAACTGCCGCCGGAAGACAGGCGTACGGCGTCACGCGGGCCGTTCTAGATCCGCAGGAGTTGGAGTTCGGCGAGCAAAGGCGGCGCCCGGCCGCCGTCCGGTCCGCTGCCACCCGGAGACGTACGTGTCAGCGGCACTCCGGCGCAGGTCATCACGTCGGGCATCAGCACGGGCGCGACACCGGGAGCGCCGGCCACCGAAGCGGAGGCACAGGTCGGATCCGCGTGCTTCGCGTGCCCCTGACAGTCGCCGCCCCCGTGATCGCAGGTGCCGGGCGCGGCAGCCGTCACGGCGTCCATGTCCATGCTCGCGGTCACCGTCACCGTACGGTCGTGACCGTGGGCACCCACGGACTCCGGGACCGGTCCGAGACCGTGCATACCGAGCAGGCCCAGCAGCAGAGCACCCACGAGCAGCCCGCAGGACCGCAACACCGGTTGCGGTCGAGCGAGCTGTACTGGGCGCTTCACAGCGTCACCGTAGGCACAGGCCATCGATCCTCTGCAAGTCGGGCAGCACGGGGGCGGACACGGCGACATGATACCTCCCCGGGGTATCAAGCCTCCCGCGGAGAAACACACCGATCGGGCCGGTGCGAGCATCCACCGCCGCCCGGCGGACCCGAAGGACCATCCCTCTACTATGGCCTTGCGTATTCGATGGTGAAAGGGAGTCAGAACCATGCGACGGCTGGGGGATCTTGAGGCGGAGATCATGGACCGCCTCTGGACGTGGAATCGTCCGGCCACGGTGCGGGAGGTCGTCGACGACATAAACAAGACCCGTCCCGTCGCGTACACCACGGTGATGACCGTCACCAACATCCTCTACAACAAGGGCTGGCTGCTGCGGGGCAAGCAGGGTCGCGCCTGGCTGTATTCGCCCGTGCGCAGTCGCGAGGCGTACGCCGCCGCACTCATGGAGGACGGCTTGGGTGAGAGCAAGGACCGCCCGGCCGCACTGGTCCACTTCGTCGAGAACATGACCGAGGAAGAGCAAGCCGCCCTGCGCAGGGCCCTGCGGAACGTCGGACGACAGGCGAGGACATGAACTCGGCCCCGGTCCTGGTCGGATACACGGCGGTGGTGGGCTTCGTCGCCCCGCCCCTGATGCTGCGCGCCGGCTGGCCGCACCGGGCACCCGCCCTGGCGGTGGCGGTCTGGCACGCGCTGGCGGTGTCCTTCTCGATCGGGGTCGCACTCTCGGCGTACAACCTGGCCATGCCGACCGAACACCTGCATGCGGGACTGGTGGGGCTGCTGCACTCCTGCGGGCTCGACATGGGATCGGGCCCACCCGACCCCGACACCGCGGGCCGACTGGCCGTCGGTGTACCCGCCGCCATCGCGATCGCCCTGGTGGCAAGCTTCGTCTTCCATGTGACACGCGCCCGTCGGGCGCGCGCGGAGCACCGGGAGACCCTCGATCTGGTAGGTCGCCGCTCGGCACGGCTGAGCGCCACCGTCCTGCCGTACGACATCCCCGCCGCCTACTGCCTGCCCGGCCGCCACCCCCGGATCGTGATCAGTGACGCGGCCGTGCGCGAGTTGACCCCGGACCAGCTCGGCGCCGTACTGGAGCACGAGCAGGCCCACATCGCGGGCCGTCACCACCTCGCCCTCGCCGCCACGGAGGCGTTCCACTCGGTGTTCCGATGGCTGCCCCTGGCGCGTCATGCCCGAGAACAGACGGCACTGCTGCTGGAGATGGTCGCGGACGACCGGGCCCTGCGCAGCCACTCCCACGAGGTGTTGGCCACGGTGATGTACGAGATGGCCGCGGCCCGCGCCCCCAAGGGCACGCTCGCCGCAGGCGGTCACACCGTCCTCATCCGCTTGACGCGGGTCCTCGCTCCCCGCGAGGCGCCCCACCCCGCGCTGCGGGGATCCATGGCCGCCGCGGCCGTGGCCGTTCCGCTGCTGCCACTGCTCCTCACCTGCCCTCCTGGGCTCGGCTGACCGCTTTCCGTCTCACGGAGCCGACCGGCGCCGTGAGACAGAAGTGACGCGTGCTCGCTTGCGATAAGAACTACGAAGCTACTAAGTTCTCAACTGCCTGACCGGTCGGCGCCCTGGGCGCCGGTACGACGGCCGCCGGCCCGCAGCCCTGGTACACAGACCGCGCAGAGGAGTCGCACCACTATGGGAACGCACCGTCGGCCGAAGCCGCCCAGCCGTGCCCGGATCGCCACCCTCGGCATGGCCGCCGGTGCTGTCAGCCTCCTGCCGACGCAGAGCCAGGCGGCCCCCAAGCCGACGGTGGACGAGGTCCGCAAGCAGGTCGAGAAGCTCTACGAGGAGGCCGAGGCTCCCACCGAGGAGTACAACGCCATCCGCGAGAAGCAGGAGAAACTGCAGCGCGAGGTGGACGGTGTACAGGACCGCCTGGCCCGCAAGCAGCAGCAAGTCAACGAACTGCGGGAGAAGATAGGCCCGCTGGCGGCCGAGCAGTACCGCAACGGTGGCATCGACCCGAGCGTGCAGCTCTTCCTGTCCGGCGACCCCGACGACTACCTCGACCGGGCCCAGATGCTCGACCGTACGAACGGACGGCAGGCCGAGGCCCTGCGGGCCATGCAAGCCAAGCAGCGAGAACTCACCCAGGAACGCGAGGCCGCCCAGACGCGTCTGAAGGCCCTGTCGGAGACCCGCGCCAAGGCCGGCGAGAAGAAGGACGAGGTCCAGGACAAGCTCGCCAAGGCCCGCAAGCTCCTGAACAGCCTGACGGCCGCCCAGCGCGCGGAGATGGAAGCCGACCAGGAGCGCGACGACGCCTCCGCGGGCGCCAGCGACGACGCAGCGACGTACAACGGCCCGGCCAGCGGCCGCGCCAAGGCCGCACTCGACTTCGCGTACGCGCAGCTCGGCAAGCCCTATGAATGGGGCTCCACCGGCCCCGACTCCTTCGACTGCTCGGGCCTGACGGGCGCCTCCTGGCGGGCGGCGGGCGTCTCACTGCCGCGTACCGTCAAGCAGCAGTACGACGCCGGCCGCAAGGTGGCACGCTCGGACCTGCAGCCCGGCGACATCATCTACTGGTACAACGACAACCAGCACAACGGCATGTACGTCGGCGACGGCAAGGCCATCCACGCCCCGCGCACCGGCAAGAACATCGAGATCGTCCCACTGGACTCCATGCCGTTCTTCGCCGCCAGCAGGCCGTGAGCACAACCTCCGTACCCCCCAGGGAACTTCCGTGACCGCACGCCCCGCCATCGGTCCCGTGCTCGCCGCAGCGGGCGCGTCCGTCGCCGCTCTGGTCCTCGCCGCCTGCGGAGGCGGCTCTTCGGACACGGGGGACGGAGCGAGTACATCGCGGTCTTCGCAGACCCTGTCCCATGTGCACGGCCTGGGTGTCGATCCCGCTGACGGACGCGTGTACGTCGCCACCCACAACGGCCTCTACACCGTGGCCAAGGGACAGAAGCCGAAGCTCGTCGGTCACCGCAGGGACGACTTCATGGGCTTCACCGTGACCGGCGAGAAGACCTTCATCGCCAGCGGGCACGGCGCCCCGGGCAGCGGTCGCCCCGGCAACGTCGGCCTGATCGAGACCAAGGACACGGGCCGCACCTGGACGTCTCGGTCACTGTCGGGGGAGGCCGACTTCCACTCCCTGGAGTCCGCCCGGGGCACCGTCTATGGATACGAGGGCGGACGGATCAGGGTCAGCAGCGATCTGAGGAGCTGGGACGACCGGGCGGCGCTGGAGGCCCTCGACCTCGCCGTGAGTCCTGCCGGGGACAGGCTGTTGGCCACCACGGCGGAGGGTGTCGCCACCAGCACCGACGGCGGCCGTACCTTCGGCGAGGGTGCCGGGCCGGTGCAGGCGTTCGTGTCCTGGCCCGCGGAGAAGTCCCTCTTCGGCATCGGCACGTCCGGGAGGCTGAGCAGCAGTGCGGACGGCGGCACGTCGTGGAAGGAGCTCACGACCGTGCCCGGCGGGCAGCCCCAGGCTCTGACCGCGGTGAACGCCGACCACGTCCTCGCGGCGACGATGACGGGCGTGTACGAATCGCGTGACGGGGGCAAGACCTTCGCCGAGCTGGCGCCGCTCGCTTCCTGACCCGGCTTCGCAGGGCCGACAGACACCCCTCGGCAGGCTCGTCACGAGCCTCGGATGCGGACTGAGCCTGCCCGCCCCGACGTTGGCCGCGCTCACCGGCGCCGCCGACCCTCCCTCCGCGCAGCGCCGAACCACTTCAGGAGACGGTCAGACCTGCCGCTTGGTCGCCTCGGGCCGCGGGTCGCTGCTGGGTTCGCTGCTCGTGCTGCTTGCGCCATCCGTAGCGGGTCAGGCCCCTCGGCTTGTACACCGACAGGGTGACCGCCACGAGCAGGACCAGCAGGGCAGCGGCGGCGTCGACCAGCAGTTGGATCCTCATCCCGACGAGATCGCCGCTGGACAGGTTCGTCTCGGCCGCGGCATCGGCGACGTACCCGACCACCTGCATGTGCACCAGCAGAAGAAGCGTCGCGACAACGGTGATCAGCAGCTTGAACAGAACCCAGTAGTGGCGGAACAGACCCCATGAGGTGCCCAGGGCCTGGACGACCCCGGTGAGCAGTGAGGCGAGGCTCAACGGGACCAGGACGAGCCGGCCGGTCAGCTCCATCGCGAGATGGGCGCCACGCACCGTCTGGGCGCTCTCACTGGTCAGCCCCGCGACGGCGAGGACGACGAAGACGGCGACGGCACCGAGCCAGCCGACCGACGAAGTGACGTGGGCGGTGAGCGCGACCTTGCGGAGGCGAGGGTTCATGGCCACGGCGATCAGTGGTTCCCCATGCCACCGCCGAGCACGTGCATGAGCACGAACGTCACAAGCAGGGCGGCTCCGCCGGAGATCGCGAGCGTCTTCGCCCAGCGCGGCATGCCGGGATGCGCCGCGGGACCGGGCCCGTGACCGGCGGCGTCGGGACGGGAAGGTGAGTCAGCCATGTGCGTGTCCCTCACGGGTGCGTGGATGTCATGCGGTTCGCGGCAGCCGCAGTTTACGAGACACAGTGTCTACAGTGTCAAGCAATGCGTATTGATGTCGTCGCCGCGTACACTGATCCGGTGCCGAAGCTGTGGAACGAGACGATCGAGGCGCACCGCCGCGCCGTACACGAGGCGATCCTGGACACCACCGCGGAGCTGGCCGCCGAGCATGGCCTGCGGTCGGTGACGATGTCGCAGATCGCCGAGAAGGCAGGCATCGGGCGGGCCACGCTGTACAAGTACTTCCCGGACGTCGAGGCGATCCTGCTCGCCTGGCACGACCGCCAGATCACCGAACACCTGGGACAACTCACCGAGGTCCGCGATCAGACCGAGGGAGCGGGCGAACAACTCGAGGCGGTCCTGAGGGCGTTCGCTCACATCTCACGGCGGTCCCGCGGGCATCACGGCACCGAACTCCCGGCGTTTCTTCACCGGGACGAGCGCGTCGTCCGAGCACAGCGGCAACTCCACGGCATGATCCGGGACCTGCTGGCCGAGGGCACGCAGAGCGGTGACTTCCGTGGCGATGTGCCGCCCGACGAACTCGCGACGTACTGCCTCCACGCCCTGGCCGCTGCCTCCGCCCTGCCGTCCGAGGCGGCGGCGGACCGGCTCGTCAAGGTCACGCTGTCCGGGCTGCGCGACGCGCACGTCGCGCCGGACGACAGGCAGCCGACGGGTCACCACCACGGCCACCACACCCGGCACTCCGGTCACTGAGGACCGGCGGCTCTCGGCTTCTCATCCGCCCGGCTACAGCCGAGGGAGGACCGAGGGAGCCCGCCCCACAACAGGGCCTGTGCCAGTGGCGCCGACGAGACGGAGGCCCCGGCGATTCTCCGAGCCTCTGCTTTCGTTGAGTTGGCGGCTCAACGCCCTCAAGTGGGGACGGCCACGGCCACTGGCCGCCCTGATGCGGAGAGGCCGCCGCCGTACCGGGCGTCCCGGTACGGCGGCGGTGGCCGCGCCCGTGGGCCCTGGCCCAAGTCCATGAAGGTCAGGCCGTGTAGGCCACGTTCGTCATCATCCCGGCCTCTCCGTGGTAGGCGTTGTGGCAGTGCAGCATCCACTGGCCCGGGTTGTCGGCGTCGAAGAAGACGGACAACTTCTTCTTGGGCAGCACGATCGAGGTGTCCTTGCGCGGGCCGGCCGCACCGAGCTGGTACGTGTGGCCATGCAGGTGCATCGGGTGCCACATGCCGGTGTCGTTGACGAAGTCGAGCCGCACTCGCTGGCCCTCCTCGATGAGGATCGGTTTCGCCTCGGGGTCGCTCATGTCGAACGGCGTGCCGTTGATGGCCCAGTTGTACTTCGCCATGCCGCCGGTCAGCTTGATCTGGTGCGTGACATCGGTCTTGGCGGACTTCAGGCGAACGTCGTCGGTCGCCCGCAGCTGAGAGGCCGTCACGATCACGCCGTCGAGCTCCTTCGGACGGACGGTCGCGGACGGCGCGCGCCCCGAACCCGTACGCACCACGGCAAGGCCGTTCGCGTTCTTGCCCTCGGCCAGGGCGACGAGCGGGAAGACCCCGTCTCCCAGGGTCACGAGGACGTCGTAACGCTCCCCCATGCCGACCAGCAGGGCGTCCACCTCCTGGTGCTCGACCGGGAAGCCGTCGGTGTGGGTGATGGTCAACTTGTGGCCGCCGAGGGCCACCCGGTACGCGGTGTCCCCGCCCGCGTTGATGACGCGCAGCCGCACCTTCTTGCCGGGCTTGCCGGTGTAGACGTCCGGGTCGGTCGCCACCCGGCCGTTGATCAGGTGGTACGGGTACCTCACGTCGCCGGCGTCACCGCCGAGCAGCTCGCTTTCGGCGCCCATGAGCATGAACTTCATCGACATGCCGCCGGACGAGGAGGCGGAGGCCGAGGGGGACCCGGAGTCGCCCATGTCCATCCCGCCCATGTCACCCATGTCGTGGCCTTCCATGCCGCTGGGGCTGGAGCTGCCGCTCCCTCCCGTGCCGTGGCCCTCCATACCACCCATGCCCTGCCTGGCCTCGGCGAAGACCTCGTCGGGGGTGCCGGTGACGCCGTCGACCCAGTCGTCGAGGAGGACGACCCACTCGTCGTCGTACGCGAGGGTCTCCTTGGGGTCCTCGACGATCAGCGGGGCGTACAGGCCGCGGTCGAGCTGGACGCCGACGTGCGGGTGGAAGAAGTAGGTGCCGGGGGCATCGGCGATGAACCGGTACGTGAAGGTGGAGCCGGCCCGGACGGCGGTCTGGGTGGTGGGCGGCACACCGTCCATGTCGTTGCGCAGCGCGAGGCCGTGCCAGTGGATCGACGTGGCGGTCTTGTCGGGGAGCTGATTGGACAGTTCAGCCACCAGGGTGTCGCCGACGGAGAGGCGGACCTCCTTGCCGGGGGTGCGTCCGTCGAAGGCCCAGGTCTTGGGCATGACGCCGCCGCCCAGGTCGATCTTGGCGGGCGCTGCGGTCAGGGTGAGCCTCTGTTGCCGACCGGTGCCGGGGCGCTTCTTCTCGACGGCGGCGACCGCCGAGCCGGACGGGTCGACCAGACCGTTGCCGCCGGAACCGGAACCGCTGCTGCAGGCGGCGAGCGCGCCGGCACCGGCGGCCCCCAACCCGGCGAGCAGGACGGAACGACGGTTGATGCTGTACATGGGTTGTGTCCTCTGACTCGAAACTGCCGATGTGGTCGCGGAGGGGGGACGGCACATCGCGTGCCGTCCGGCGCGGCCTATATGCGTAGTTGCGAGAGGACGGAGAGGTCGGGCGGGACTCGGCCGACCGTGGCGGCGGGTGCGTGTCCGGCCAGGGCATGACGCAGGTTCACCAGCGGGTCGTACGCGACCTGGGCGGGTACGGCGAGCTGCACGGAGGCCACGTTCCCCGTCGCGCAATGCTGCGTTCCGGGCGAGGAACATCCGCCGTTGCCGTCGGCGCTGTGCGAGGAGTGGTCCAGGACCGCCGGTGCCGACTCATCCGGCATCGCGTGAGCGGCATGGGGAGTGCTGGGCATGACGGCATGAGCCGCACTCGGCATGGGCGGGACGCCTGTGGCGGACGTCTCGTGGTGAACGAGCACGGCCAGCGCGACGAACAGGGTGAGGAACACCCCGTAGGCCCAGCGGACGGCTATGCCGCCGCCCCGAGCTGAACGAATCTCCATGCGCTCCACCTGTGCCGTGCTCACCGAACCAGCATCTTACCCCCCGGGGGTATCCCGCGCCCGCCCGGCCGAAAGACGTGGCCATGGACAGCGCCGGCACTCGCGTACCGCTTCCTGTTGCACCGTCCACGGCCACGCGACCCAGGAGAGCCGTACACATCGAGCCGCTCAGGGAATCAGCCGTCGGGGTGTCACCTTGCGCGAAAGGATCGACCAACTACGAAAGATATTAGTAGCCCTGTAAGAGTCTGACACACCGCCACCCTGGAACGAGGGCAGATTCGGCATGACCAACGCCGGCCACGGCCGCATCGGCATGAGCACGCTGCGAGATGCGCCATCACCGCGCCTGGGCCGGCGCCTCGCAGCCGGTCGCCCGCCACCGTGAACATCCGCGTCGCGGGCGCGGCAGACGCATGACAGTGATCCTCCGGTTCGCGGGCCGGGCCGCCGTGCACCACGGCGGCGGATTGGACGTCTCGGCCGCTTCCGTCGTCCCGACGGCATCGCCCGCCCGTGCCGAACGAAGGACTCCAGACCTGGTGCCCCACCCGGGCCGACAGCGTGATCAACGTCAATCACGTGGACCGGGTGCCAGGGAGACCACGGCACGAAATCCCACCGCCCCATGAACACCCATCAGCCTCGCAACGTACTAAGGGCACTAGCAGTTGAAGCCCAGGAGACGCCCACGAGCGCTGTGTGCGGCGAGGCTGCGTCGGCAGCACGGTCCGGGCCGCGTTCAGACGATCGGGAAGGTGAAGATGGGAACCATGGCGCTCAGTTGGGCCATCGCGCTGGTCTCCGCCCTGGTGGCCGCCGTCAGCGCGGTCCGCGTGGTGACCAGCAGCGGCGTCACCCGACTCGCGGCCGGAGGCGACCTGTTGATGGGGCTGTGCATGGCCGCCATGGCCCTGCCCGCGACCGTCGCATGGTACGCGGACCATGGCATGTGGTGGTCAGGGGCCTTCGCCCTCCTCGGACTCGGAGGCATGGCCATGGCTGTCAGGCACGCGCGCGAGGGCGGATGGCAGCACGGCCGGCACTGGGTGCACCTCATCGTCGGCAGCGCCGGCATGGTGATCATGACGCTCGCCATGACGAGCACGTCGTCCGGACCGGTGCTCGCCCTGGGCGGCGGGCACTCCATGGCGCACATGCCGGGCATGGAGAACACGGCGAACGCGGGACACACGCATGAGACCACCGGCATGGAGGGGACGGAGTCCACGCATGGGGCGGACACGCACGGCATGACACATACCGCGGCCGACGCCACCGCCTCCGCGGGGTCCAGCTCAGTGTGGCGATTCCTGGTCGTGGCCCTCGCCGTGTACTTCCTGCTGTCGGTCGGCGCGTCCGTGTGGGCCAAGGTCCGGGGCACCGGCCGGGGCGGCCGAGGTTCGAGCTCACGCAGTGTGGGCCGCTGGCTGCTGGCCATGCCGGACACCGTGTTCGTCTTCTTGGCGTCACTGACGATCTCGGCGTGGGAGAGGGCCCGGACGGCACAGCGGACGGGCCATGGGCGGCGCCGCAAACTCGGGGCCGCGCCGGACGCTGCGCTGGCGGCCCACATCGGGATGGGCGGGACCATGTCCGCCATGCTGCTGATGATGGCCGTGTAGACCTCCTGGCCACGGACTCGGCTTCGCGCGCATCCCGCTGCGGAAGCTGCTCGGAACTCGGCCGAGGCGGAGAATGGACGCAAGCGATCCATTCGCCCGGGCGGACTCGGACTCGGACTCCGTGATTCCCAGCCCAGGCCGCCGCCGGGCGCCCGCACGAAGGACCCGATCCGATGTCGCCTTCACATCGCCGCCGGCGTGCCGCCCCGCTGGCTCTTGGAGCAGTCGTCGCCCTGCTGCTCACGACCGCCTGTGCCAACGGGGACGACGACTCTCCGACCTCGCCCAGCCCCGCCGTCTCGCCCAGCCCCACCACCTCGTCCGCGCCCCCTTCACCCGAGTCCGCGGGCGCGCCCCGCATCACGATGGAGAACTTCGCGTTCAGCCCGGCTGATCCAGAGGTGCGGCCGGGCGAGAAGGTCACCGTGGCGAACAAGGACTCCACCCCGCACACCGTCACGGCCGCCGACGGCGACGCCTTCGACACCGGGAACATCGCCGGTGGAGAGTCCGGGACGTTCACGGCACCCGCCGAGGCCGGCGAGTACGCCTTCGTCTGCACCCTCCACCCGGACATGAAAGGCACCCTGATCGTCCGTTGAGCCGCTGAGGACCTCGATCGGCGCACATGCCTCGCATGGGCGCCGCCCGAGGTCTCGCCGGCGGGGCGGGCAACCGGAAGGGAAGCAGTCAGACCCCGGTGAACCCTGTGCCCGCCGGCGTAGGTGACCGCCGCCAGGGCGCGCCGTCCGGATCCCGGCGATGCCGGACGGCGTACACGACGGCGCGCAGAGGACCCCGAGCACCGCTCCGGTGAAGACGGCGGCGACCAGCAGGCCGGCATGCTGCTCGCCCGAGCGGGTCCTCGACCGGGCTGTACGGCTGGAGGCGGCCCGCGAGAGGCCGACGGAGCGGGATCGGCCACTGCCCCCGAACGCACGCGTCGCGCCCCCATGCCGCCAAGCAGACGGAAAAGACCCCTTGCACACCCCTTGCGTATACCCCCCAGGGGTATATCCTCCTTCACTGTGGCTCGGACAGGGCCACGACGGCCAGGAATGGGGATGAAGACTCATGGACCACAGCGCGCACCACCCGAGCACCGCACACGACCACGCCACCCACGAGGGTCACCACGGCCACGACGACCACGCCACCCACGAGGGTCACCACGGCCACGACGACCACGCGACGACCCACCAGGGGCACGGGGGAACGTCCTGGGCCATGGCGGCGAAGGCGACCCTGCACTGCCTGACCGGGTGCGCCATCGGCGAGATACTCGGCATGGCCATCGGCACCGCCCTGCTGTGGGGCAACGTGCAGACCATGGTCCTCGCGATCACGCTCGCGTTCGTGTTCGGGTACTCGTTCACGCTGTTCGCCGTACGCCGGGCCGGCCTGGACCTCAAGACCGCGATCAAGGTGGCACTGGCCGCCGACACCGTCTCGATCGCCGTGATGGAACTGGTCGACAACGCCATCATCGCCCTCACCCCGGGCGCGATGGACGCCCACCTCTCCGACGGACTGTTCTGGTCGGCGCTCCTCGGCGGGTTCGCGGTGGCCTTCCTGGTCACCACGCCCGTCAACAAGTGGATGATCGGCCGCGGCAAGGGCCACGCCGTCGTCCACGCCTACCACTGACCACCGAACCGACCCGCGGGTCGCGCACCTTGGTCAACCGTCAGAGGCCGGGAGTGGACGAGACGCGGCCGCCCACTCCGCTGGCCTCAGGCCTCCGGCAGCGAAAGGAGGCACCGTCGTGACGACCCCGGTCAAGGAAATGCTCGCCACCTGTCCGGCCGACCTCGGCGAGGTCGACCGCGAGAAGCTCACCAGGTGCATCGAGGAACGCATCGCCTGCGCTGAGGCCTGTACCGCCTGCGCGGACGCCTGCCTCTTCCGAAGGCATGGTCGGCGAGCTCACCCTCCAGTCCGCCGGCGCCCGCCGCATCCTGGAACGCGCGGCACCCGTCCTGGAAGTCGTACGTGGTGCGGCCGCCGCCGACCCCGAGCTCGCCGAGTCGTGGCACACCAACACGGAGCAGCGGCACACGGTTCAACTACGGTTCACCGAGGCCCTGGTGACCGAGACCGACGGCCCGCTGCGCGACGGCCACGAACCGGCGCCGGTGAACGCCTTTACCGGTGGCGGCCCGACGACTGCCACCGCCACTACCTCATCTGCCGCGCCTGCGGCCAGAGCCGACCGGTGGACTCGGAGGTCGTCGAGGCGTGGGCCGGCCGGATCGCCGCCGACTCCGGGTTCGCGGCGGTGGAGCACACCGTCGAACTCACCGGCGTCTGCGTCGGCTGCCAGCCCACCACGGACGAAGGAGAACTGCCGACATGCCCTTGGGATCCGGGCCAGGAACCCCGCGGCACCGAGTCCACGGCTGCGCGAGCTGAAGGAGACCGTGCGCACCCTGCTGGGCCTCGACGACGGCACCGCTGTCATGATCCGTCAGCTCGCCCGCACCGAACCGGGCTGTCCGCACCTGGAGACGGTCGTCGCCGTCGTCCCCATGGACGGGCCGCCCCGCCGCTGGACCCTGCGCCAACCCGCCGACGCCAGCACCAAGGACGACCTCGCGGCCGCCCTGCTCACACCGCACCCGAGAGAGCCCGACCCGCACCACTGATTCCACCGGCAGTCCGCCGTATCCCGTATCCCATCAACGCCGGTTGCCGCGCGCCCCGCGGCTGCACAGTCCTCCGCAGGGGCTGCCCGCGTTTCCGGCCCGGCAGTCCCGGTGTCGCACGTACCCAGGTGTGTGGCGGACTGACATGCTGCCAGGCGTGGTAACCGTGTGACGACGAGCGTCGGGAAGGGGGCCACGTGCGGACATCGGGCTGGCAGCCGGTGCTGATCCTCCTCGTGCTGGTGGTAGGAGCCGTCGTGCTGCTCCATGCCCTGGCCGTCGCGGTGAGGACGGTCGGCGAACCGCTGCGCACGGGGCCGTTCAGCGGAGGGCTCGAACCGGAGGAGCATCCGCTCTCGCGGTTCCACGTTCGCTGGTATGCCGTCACGATGGTCTTTCTCGCCTTCGACATGGAGATGCTGTTCATGTATCCGTGGACGAAGGTCGTCTCGGCCGTGGGCACGACCGCGGTCGTCGAGATGTTCCTTTTCCTGGGCATCCTGCTGGCGGGCGTCGGATATGCCTGGCGGGAGGGGGCCTTCCGGTGGAGCTGAGGCGCAGGCTCACGCGAACGGCCATGGCCCGGCCGGGGGTTCTGCTGGCCGTGTGTCCCGGTGCCACGCGAGAACGGCTCGCTGCCGAGGCGGAGTTGGCGCGGCGCGGATGGCGTTGCGTGCCCGTGCCCGCGGAGGCGGATCTGTTGGTGATCGTGGGCGATCGCGACGCCGAGGAGGCCGACTGGGTCGCGCATCTGTGGCACGCCTTCCCGGCTCCCAGGTTCTGGGTACCGCTGGCCAACGCCGAGCAGGTCGCCGCGACCCTCGATCGCGGACTCGCCGGACTCCGCAGTGGGGAACCCGCGGGTCCGGTGGGAGCCCGTGACGGGGGTCGCGGAGAGGGGCCGCACGCCGGAGGATCAGCGGCGGCCCAGAGCGGCAAGCGCCATCACCAACCGCCGCACGGAGATCCGCGACACGGCAACCACGGTGACCTCAGCAACTCGGCAGGTCACAACGGCCTTGGTGGGCAGGAGGCCCACGGTTCGAGCGACGAGCACGGCAGTCACCACGAACACGGTGAAGAGGCTCAGCATGCCGAGCACGAAAATCATCGCGGCGGACACGGCGGACACGGCGCACATGACGCACATGACGCCCATGGTGATCACGGCGCACATGGCACACATGGCGGACCCGAGATGGACAGCGGGCATCACCGTCACGCCGGACACGACATGGGCGGCATCGTGGACGGGCTGCCCATGGCCGATCGCGCCGAGGACAGGGACGGGCTGCGGCTCGACCGGCTGCATGTGCCACTGGGGCCGGCCCTCCTCGACTGGCCCGCCGGGCTGGTGCTGCGCCTGTCCCTGCAGGGGGACGTCGTCCAACAGGTCAGGGTCGAGGCGGCGGCACCCTCATCGCCGTGTTCACCCTTCTGGAACGAACCCTGGCTGCGGGCAGGAGTGGGCGAGCGGGTGACTCGGGGCGACGCTGCCCGGAGGCTGTGTGCGGCACATCTGGACAGCCTGGGCAGGTTCTTCGCCGTGTCGGGTTGGGCCGACCTCGCTGCTCGCGCCCGCCACGTACGTGACCGTGCCCTGATCGGGGCCCGTGCCGCTGAACTCTCCGACCTCGTACGTCCCTTGGCCCGAAGGGCCGAGAAGTCCCGCACGCTGCGGCGGCTCACCGCCGGACTGGGTTCGCTGCCCGCCGAGCACGCGCATCACCTGGGAATCACGGGCCCCGCCCTGGTCGCCGACGGAGACGCGCACAGCCGGATGCTCGTGTGGCTCGACGCGGTCGGGCGGAGTGCGGTCGCCTGCGACGACAGCGACGTTCTCCACGGGACCGAAGCAGTCGGACCTCGCGGGCGGCTCGACGGGCCCGTGCCTCCGTCGCAGGCCATGCTGAATGCCCTGCCCGGCCTGCTGGAGGGCACCGAGTTCGCCTGCGCACGGATCATCGTCGCGAGCCTGGACCCGGACCTCGACGAGCTCGCGCAGCTTCCGGTGCCGGGGGTCGCCCATGGCTGAACGATCTCCGCTGTGGGCGATCTTCGTCCTGCCCGCTCTCCTGATCGCGGTCGCGGTGGTGACGGCCGGGTTCGACGCCGCACTCGCGGCGGGCGCGCGGAACGGGCGCCGGGGGTCGCTGCGTGAGGCGGCCGTCCGCGCGGCGGAGCCAGGCCGCGAGGTGCTGCGGCTGCTGGTGCAGCAGCCGCGGCGGACCCGGGCGTCCGACGTACCGCTGGCCCGGACCGGGGCAGCTCTCCTCCCCGTCGCCGCTGTCCTGGCCGCCGTCGTACTGCCCCTCGGTTTCCGCTCGGTCAGCGATCTTCCGGAAGGGATCGTCTGGTTCAACGCGATGGAGGCGTTGGCCTGGGCCGCGGTGTGGCTGGCGGGCTGGGGCCCGAACTCGACGCTCTCCCTCATCGGCGGGTACCGGTTCCTGGCCCAGGGGCTGGCGTACGAACTGCCGCACATGCTCGCGATCACCACAGCCGCGCTCGGCGCCGAGTCGCTGCGCGTGGGCGACGTCGTCGAGGCCCAGGCCGGAGTGTGGTTCGCGGTGTGGATGCCGGCAGCTTTCGGTATCTATCTGCTCAGCGCCATGGCGATGGCCTTCTGGGGGCCGTTCGACCAGCCCGCCGGTCACGACATCGCCGGTGGCGCGGCCTCCGAACTGTCGGGAGCGGACCGGGTGCTCTTCCTCGGCGGCCGGTGGCTGCTGCTGGTCGTGGCCGCCTCTTTCAGCGTGCCGCTCTTCCTCGGCGGCGGACACGGGCCGTTGCTGCCCGGCTGGGCATGGACCGTGCTCAAGACAGCAGCCGTGCTGGCCTTCCTGGTCTGGGTCCGGCGCCGGGTGCCGACCCTGCGCATGGACCGGTATCTGGAGCTGGCCTGGGTCGTGCTGACCCCGCTGGCCATCGTGCAGGCGCTCGTCGTGGCCGTGGTGGTGCTGAACCGATGAAGCCGACGACGAGAGCGAGGTGTCGTACGTAAATGGACGTCGCGATCTTCTGGGCGCCGGCCGTCCTCGCGGTCGTCAGCGGCGCGATGGTGTTCCGCTTCGACTCCATGGCCCGGGCCACGTTCTCCCTGCTCACCTCGCTGCTGTGCGTGGGCGGACTCGTGGTGCTGCTCGGGCTCGACTATCTGGGCATCGTCATCGTGCTGATGATGACCATCGAGATGGCCATCATGGCGGTCTTCATGGTGATGTACATGATGAATCCGGCCGGGTTCATGCCGATGACGATGATGCACAACAAGAAGGGCGCGGCCGTCGTCTGCGTCCTCCTCTTCCTGCTTCTCTCCGCAGGGATCCTCCTCGCCCCTTGGCCCGCCCGGCGAGGGAAGGCGCCCGCCGACCCGACCATGGAACTCGGCATGTCCCTCATGGGGCCGCAGATGCTGACGATGATGACGCTGGGCATGGCCCTGTTCGCAACGATCGTCGCCACGGTGGTGCTGGCCACCCGGCGAGGACGGTACGACCGGCTCGGCGACGATCTACGGGCCCGGCGCGCGGACGACCCCGTACGAGGCGGTGTCGGCCGGTGAGTCTGGAACTGTTCCTGCTGGTGGCCGCCGCGCTGTTCTGCGTCGGGCTGTTCGGGGCGCTCACCCAGCAGTCGATCGTGATGCTGATGATGGGCCTCGAACTCATGCTCGGCGGAGTCATCCTGGGTGCAGCGACCGCCTGGCACTACATCGCTCCGGCGGCGGCCGAGGGCCAGGTCCTGATCGTCCTCGCGGTCACGGCGATGGCCCTGGAGATGGCGATCGGCTTCGCGGTGGTGACCGCCCTGTTCCGGTCGCGGGAGATCGACATGACCGACATGGCGGCGGAGTTGAAGGAATGAGTGCCCTGCTGTGGAGCCTCGTCGCCCTGCCGATCGGTTCAGGCGTTCTCCTGCTGACGGTGGGACGCAGGGCCGACCGTTTCGCGCCCGTATGTGCGCTCGCCGTCGCGGGCGCCACGACCGCACTCGCCATCACGGCGGCTCTTCGGCAGCCGGAAGCGCGGGCACCACTCCTCGACGGTCTGCCGGTACGGCTCGCCGTGGACGGGCTGTCCGGGCTGCTGGCCGTGACGGTCACGGCGGTCACCCTCGCCGTACTCCTCTTCAGCGCCGCCGAGTTCAGTACGAGCGAGGCCCGAGCCCGCTTCTTCGGGCTGATGCTGCTGTTCGCCGGAAGCATGCTCGTCACGGTCACGGCCGCCAACCTCCCGGTCCTGCTGATGGGCTGGGAGGTCATGGGCGCCACCTCGTGGGCGCTGATCGGCTATTGGTGGCGGGATCCGGAGCGTACGCGCGCTGCCGACACCGCGTTCCTCACCACGCGCACCGCCGACCTGGGTCTCTATCTGGCGGCGGGTGCCGCGCTCGCGAGTGGCCGGGACACAACGCTCTCGCTCGACGGACTGGCGCGCGCCGACGACCCGTGGCTGTCCTTCGTCACCGCGGGCGTCATCGTCTCCGCCTTCGGCAAGTCCGCCCAACTGCCCTTCAGTTTCTGGCTGTCGAAGGCCATGCAGGGCCCGAGCCCCGTCTCGGCGCTGCTGCACTCGGCCACCATGGTCGTCGCTGGGGCGTACCTGCTCCTGCGGACCGGACCGCTTCTGGACGCCTCCGGCTGGGGCGACGACGTGGTCGCGTGGACGGGCGCCGCCACCGCGCTCTCCCTCGGGTTCGTCGCGGCAGCGCAGACCGACCTCAAACAACTGCTCGCCGCGTCGACCTGTGCCCAGATCGGCTTCATGGTGCTCGCCGCCGGAACAGACGCGGCATCAGGAGGGACGCTGCAACTCATCGCCCACGCCTCGGCGAAGAGCCTGCTCTTCCTGGCCGCCGGGGCCTGGCTGACCGCGCTGGGCACCCAACGGCTCCCCGAACTGCTCGGCGCCGCGCGCCACAGCCGGACAGTCGGTGTGGCCTTCACCGTCGGCGCGCTCTCCTTGGCCGGGATTCCCCCGCTGTCGCTGTGGGCCGCCAAGGACGTCCTGCTCGCGGGGGCTCTGGAGACCAGCGTCTGGTTGTACGCCGTCGCACTGGCAGCCGCCCTGCTGTCGGCGGTCTACAGCGCCAAGGCCCTGTGGTTCGTGTGGCGACCCGCCGTCCCGCGACCCGACGCGCACGGCGTCCCGCGCGGTGCCGTGGTGCCCCTGGTCCTGCTGGCCCTGGCCTGCCTGGCGCTGACGCCGATGGCCTTTCCTCCGGTGCGTGACAGCGTCG
Organism: Streptomyces sp. DSM 40750; assembly: GCF_024612035.1. Taxonomy (GTDB): domain Bacteria; phylum Actinomycetota; class Actinomycetes; order Streptomycetales; family Streptomycetaceae; genus Streptomyces. Next base: position 8,067,711 of record NZ_CP102513.1, on the reverse strand, counting down.
GGCGTGTCCTGGCGCAGACCGGTCAACCTGAGCCACGTGCCTGGGAGTTCGTGATCTCCGGTGCCCTCGCGCTGCTGGCAGTCGTGGTCACCTGGATCTGGCGCACGCGCCCGTCGGCCCGGTCCGCACGGGCGAAGACGGTCGTCGCGGACTGGCTGCTTCTCGAGCGTGCCGCTCATATCGTCCTGGTCGCTCCCGTGATGCGGCTGGCGCGCGCCGCTGCGGCGTTCGACGACCGGGTCCTGGACCGTGCCGTCGACGGCACGGCAGCGGGCTCCGTACGGTTCGCCCGCTGGACGGACGGCGTCGTCGAACGCGCCGTCGACGGCACGGTGACCGTGGTCGCCACCGGTACGCGTGCGCTCGGCCGCTGGGCCCGCCGCCCGCAGACCGGCCAGTTGCACCAGTACCTCGCGCAGGCCGTCGCGGCCTTCACCGTCCTCGCCGTCGTGTTCGTCCTCGTGAGGTGACCCGCTTGCTGTCCGCCCTCGTCTTCGCTCCCACGGCCGTCGCGCTGCTGCTGTTCGCCCTGCCCCGCCGTACGACACCACAGGTCTTCCGCGCCGTGTGGGTCGGCACGTCCGCGCTGGAACTCGCCCTGGTCATCGCGGTATGGGCCGGCTACGACGCCGACGGCGGCCTGCAGTACGAGCAGCGCACCCGGTGGATTCCGAGCGCGGGGGTCGGCTACCACGTCGGTGTCGACGGGCTGTCACTGCCGCTGCTCGCCCTCACCTGCCTGCTGTTCCTCGCCTGCGCGCTGTACTCACTGCGCGAGGATCGCCGCGTCCGCGAGTTCGCCGCGCTGTTCCTCTTCCTGCAGACCACCTGCCTCGGTCTGTTCGCGGCCCTGGACCTGATCCTCTTCTTCGTCTTCTTCGACCTGTCCATCGTGGCGATGTACTTCGTCATCGCCGGATGGGGCCACCAGCAGGCCGCCCGTGCCGCGCTGAAGTTCTTCCTCTACACCTTCATCGGTTCGCTCGCCCTGCTGCTCGGCTTCATCGGCCTGTACCTCGCCGCGTCTCCGCACACCTTCGACATGGTCGAGCTGACGGAGCAGAACCCCCTGGCCGGGCGCTCCGCCTACGCCGCCCTGGTGCTGCTGGCCGTGGTCGTCGGCCTGGCGGTGAAGACTCCGACGGTGCCGTTCCACACCTGGCTGCCACCGGCCCACGTCGAGGCGCCCGCCGCCGGATCCGCGATCCTGGCCGGGGTCCTGCTGAAGATGGGCACCTACGGTTTCGTCCGCATCGCCATGCCGATGCTCCCCGAGGCCTGGCGCCGCTACGCACTCGTCCTGGTCGTCGTCGGCGTCCTGTCCGTCCTCCACGGAGCCCTGGTCGCCCTCGCGCAGACCGACTTCAAACGGATGGTCGCCTACACCTCCGTCAACCACATGGGCTACATCGTCCTGGCCGTCGGCGCCGCCGCCGCGACAGCGGACAGCTCCGAACAGGCCCGCTCCCTCGCCGTCACGGGGGCGGTGACGCAGATGGTCAGCCACGGCCTGCTCACCGGCGCGCTGTTCCTGCTGGCAGGGGTGCTGTACGAGCGCGGGCGGACGTACGACATGGGCTCGTACTCCGGAGTCGCCGGGGCGGCGCCCGCGTTCGCCGCCATGACCGGCGTCGCGGCCTTCGCCTCGCTCGGCCTGCCGGGGTTCTCCGGTTTCATCGCCGAGTTCCAGATCTTCACCGGAAGCCTCGGGCCACAGCCCCTGGCCACGGCGCTCTCCGTGCTCGGCATCCTCCTCACGGCCGGGCTGTTCCTGCGCGCGCTGCGGCAGGTCTTCACCGGCCCGCTGCGCCTGCCCGACGCACCGGGCACGCCCCGCGCGTTCCCCGACATCCGCACACACGAGAGCCTCGCCGTCGTACCGCTCCTCGCCCTGGCCGTCGTCCTCGGCGTGGCCCCCCGCTTCCTGCTCGACGTCATCGAGCCCGCCTCCCGCTCCGTCCTGGAGCTGCTCGCCCGATGACCGAGATGAACGAGAACCCACTCGACCTCCTCCCCGAGGTACTGCTCGCCGCGTCCGCCGTACTGGGGCTGCTGCTCGGCTCCTGGCTGCCGCGCGTCCGGCAGTGGATCGTGGGTCTGCTGGCGGCCGTCGCGTGCGTGGCGGGGATCGTCGCCGCGTCGCCGGCCGCCGGGGAGCCCGCCACGACCGCCTTCGGCGAGGCCTTCACCGTCGACCCGGTCACGAACACGTCCCGGATCGTGATCCTCGGCGGCACGCTCCTCGTCCTCGGCGTCTCCTTCCGCCCGCTGAAAGGGGACGCCAGGGAGACGGAGTTCTACGTCCTGGTGCAGTTGGCGGCACTTGGCGCGCTGATGATGGCGGGCACGCAGGACCTCCTGCTGCTGGCCGCCGGGTACCTGCTGGCGAGCATCCCCGCCTACACCCTCGCCGGATTCCGCAAGGACGGGCCCGGCACCGAGGCGGCCCTCAAGTACTACGTGGTCGGCGCCCTGTTGGGCGTACTGATGCTGACCGGCATCACGGTCCTGTACGCGACCGGAGGCGGCACCGGGTACCCCATGCTCGGGGAAGCGTTCCGCGACGCGCCCGAGGCACTGGTCGCCACCGGCTCGATCGGGCTTCTGGCGGGCGTGCTGTTCAAGGCCGGAGGCGTGCCCGCCCACTTCTGGGTCCCGGACGCCGTGCAGGGCAGCAGCCCGCCGGTCGCGGCGCTCCTCACCACCATCCCGAAGATCGGCGCACTCGCCGCGCTCTTCCGCCTCGGCGACGTCGTCTTCGCCGACAGCACCCTGCCGTGGCCCGCGCTCGTCGCCGTACTCGCCGCCGCCTCCATGACCCTCGGCAACCTCGGCGCGTTCTTCCAGCAGGACGTCAAGCGACTGCTCGCCTACTCGACGATCAGCCAGGTCGGCTACCTCCTCATGCCGGTGGCCGTCGCCGGCCGCGCGGACCTCGCACAACAAGCGCTGCTGTACTACCTCGCGGCGTACGCCGTCACCAACCTCGGCGCCTTCGCCGTGGTCTGCGCCTTCCCCCACGCCCACACTCTGGAGGACTACCGGGGACTGGCCAAGGAGCGTCCGCTCCTCGCCGCGAGCCTGGTCATCTGCCTCCTGGGCCTCGTCGGCACCCCGCCCACCGCCGTCTTCCTCGGCAAACTCGAAGCCTTCAGCGCCGCGTTCGACGGCGGCTACGCCTGGCTCGCCGCCCTGGCCGCCGCCAACACCGTGGCGTCCCTCTTCTACTACCTGCGCTGGATCGTGCCCGCGGTCTCCAGAAGCGGCCCGTCGATGTCCGCCGCAGGGGACAGCGCGGCCCGCATGACCGCGTACACCGCCGCGGCGATCTCCCTCGGCCTCGGAATCGCCGGAGGACCCGTCCTGGACGCCCTCAGCTGATTTTCCGGCGCCACCGGGCACGCGGAACCGCGTTCTCAGGGGCGCGGGGGAACTGCGTGACCAGCCACGCACCGCCCCCGCAGCCGTCAACGACCCCTCAGTCCAACGACGTCATCACGTGCTTGATCCGCGTGTAGTCGTCGAACCCATAACCAGAAAGGTCCTTGCCGTACCCCGACTTCTTGAACCCGCCGTGCGGCATCTCCGCGACCAGCGGAATATGCGTGTTGATCCACACACACCCGAAGTCCAGCGCCTTGGACATCCGCATCGCCCGCGCGTGATCCTTCGTCCACACGGACGACGCGAGCGCGTACTCGACCCCGTTCGCCCAGCCGACCGCCTGGGCCTCGTCGGCGAACGACTGAACCGTGATGACCGGCCCGAAGACCTCCTTCTGGATGATCTCGTCGTCCTGCTTCAGCCCGGAGACGACGGTCGCCGCGTAGAAGTACCCCTTCTCGCCGACCTGGTGCCCACCGGCCTCGACCTTGGCATGGGCGGGCAGCCGCTCGATGAACCCGGCGACCTGCTTGAGCTGGTTGGGGTTGTTGAGCGGCCCGTACAGCACGTCCTCGTCGTCCGGCTGTCCGGTCTTCGTCTCGGCGGCAGCCTTGGCGAGCGCGGCCACGAAGTCGTCGTGGATGCCCTCCTGGACGAGGACGCGGGTCGCGGCCGTACAGTCCTGCCCGGCGTTGAAGAAGCCCGCCACGGAGATGTCCTCGACGGCCTTGGCGATGTCGGTGTCGGCGAAGACGACGACCGGCGCCTTGCCGCCCAGCTCCAGGTGGACCCGCTTGAGGTCCTTGGACGCGGACTCGGCGACGGACATGCCCGCGCGCACGGAACCCGTGATGGACGCCATGGCGGGGACCGGGTGCTCGACCATCAGACGCCCGGTGTCACGGTCGCCCGTGATCACGTTGAAGACGCCCTTCGGCAGGATCGCCCCGATGATCTCCGCGATGAGAACGGTCGACGCCGGAGTCGTGTCCGACGGCTTCAGTACGACCGTGTTGCCCGCGGCGATCGCCGGCGCGAACTTCCACACGGCCATCATCATCGGGTAGTTCCACGGCGCGACCTGGGCGCAGACGCCGACCGGCTCACGGCGGACGATCGAGGTCATCCCCTCCATGTACTCACCGGCCGACCGGCCCTCCAACATCCGCGCGGCGCCCGCGAAGAAACGGATCTGGTCCACCATCGGCGGGATCTCCTCGGACCGCGTGAGCCCGATCGGCTTGCCCGTGTTCTCCACCTCCGCCGCGATGAGCTCCTCGGCCCGCTCCTCGAAGGCGTCGGCGATCTTCAGCAGGGCCTTCTGGCGCTCGGCCGGGGTCGTGTCCCGCCAGGCCGGGAACGCGGCCTCGGCGGCGGCCATCGCCGCGTCGACATCGGCCTGGCCGGACAGGGGCGCGGTCGCGTAGGCCTCGCCGGTCGCGGGGTTGACCACCTCGGTGGTCCGTCCGTCGGCGGCGTCGCGGAATTCGCCGTCGATGTAATTGCGCAGACGACGCAGCTCGGTGCTCACTGCCGGCCCTCCAGGTGTGGGTGTCCAGGTGTGGGGTGTCCATTCCTTGAGACACCACCCTAATCCGCTGTCCCACGTTTTCAACACCCCCGACACGTCGGCAACTGCGAAATCCGCAAGCTACAAGGTCGCAAACAACGAATTTCATCGATTGCGCCTTGCGGAACTGTCGAGACGTCGTGCACAGTGAGGTCGTGGCCAGTCGAAGCGCAGACCAGAGAGACTCCAAGGAACCCAAGAGGGAGTCCAAGGAGTCCCGGAACGGCGGCACTCCTCAGTTGGACGCCGTGTCCCTCGCCATCGTCGAACAGCTCCAGGAGGACGGCCGCCGGCCGTACGCCGCGATCGGCAAGGCCGTGGGCCTGTCGGAGGCGGCCGTGCGCCAGCGCGTCCAGAAGCTGCTCGACCAGGGCGTGATGCAGATCGTCGCCGTCACCGACCCGCTCACCGTGGGCTTCCGGCGTCAGGCGATGCTCGGCATCAACGTCGACGGCGACCTGGATCCGGTGGCGGACGCGCTGACGGCCATGTCGGAGGTGGAGTACATCGTGATCACCGCGGGCTCCTTCGACCTGATGGTGGAGGTCGTCTGCGAGGACGACGACCACCTCCTGGAGGTCATCAACAAACGCATCCGGACCCTGCCCGGCGTGCGCTCCACCGAGAGCTTCGTCTACCTCAAGCTCAAGAAGCAGACCTACATGTGGGGAACCCGATAACCGTGAGGACGCGATACCCGTGAGCCCCAAGGACCTCAGCCAGACCGCGTACGACCACCTGTGGATGCACTTCACCCGCATGTCCTCGTACGAGAACTCCCCGGTCCCCACCATCGTCCGGGGTGAGGGCACCTACATCTACGACGACAAGGGCAAGCGGTACCTCGACGGTCTGGCGGGTCTGTTCGTGGTCCAGGCGGGCCACGGCCGCACCGAGCTGGCGGAGACCGCGTTCAAGCAGGCGCAGGAGCTGGCCTTCTTCCCGGTGTGGTCCTACGCCCACCCGAAGGCCGTCGAACTGGCGGAACGTATCGCCTCGTACGCGCCCGGCGATCTGAACAAGGTCTTCTTCACCACCGGCGGCGGCGAGGCGGTCGAGACGGCCTGGAAGCTCGCCAAGCAGTACTTCAAGCTCAAGGGCAAGCCGACCAAGTACAAGGTCATCTCGCGCGCGGTCGCCTACCACGGCACCCCGCAGGGCGCCCTGTCCATCACCGGCCTGCCGGCCCTGAAGGCGCCCTTCGAGCCCCTCGTCCCGGGTGCGTACAAGGTCCCGAACACCAACATCTACCGCACGCCGCTCTTCGGCGACGACCCGGAGGCCTTCGGCCGCTGGGCCGCCGACCAGATCGAGCAGCAGATCCTCTTCGAGGGCCCGGACACCGTGGCCGCGGTCTTCCTGGAGCCGGTGCAGAACGCCGGCGGCTGCTTCCCGCCGCCGCCCGGCTACTTCCAGCGGGTCCGCGAGATCTGCGACCAGTACGACGTGCTGCTCGTCTCGGACGAGGTCATCTGCGCCTTCGGCCGGCTGGGCACCATGTTCGCCTGCGACAAGTTCGGCTACGTCCCGGACATGATCACCTGCGCCAAGGGCATGACCTCGGGCTACTCCCCGATCGGCGCCTGCGTCGTCTCCGACCGCATAGCCGAGCCCTTCTACAAGGGCGACAACACCTTCCTGCACGGCTACACCTTCGGCGGCCACCCGGTCTCCGCGGCCGTCGGCCTCGCCAACCTCGACCTGTTCGAGCGCGAGGGCCTCAACCAGCACGTCCTCGACAACGAGGACGCGTTCCGGTCCACGCTGGAGAAGCTGTACGACCTGCCGATCGTCGGCGACGTCCGCGGCAACGGCTACTTCTACGGAATCGAGCTGGTCAAGGACAAGGCGACGAAGGAGAGCTTCGACGACGCCGAGACCGAGCGGATCCTCTACGGCTTCCTGTCGAAGAAGCTGTTCGAGAACGGCCTGTACTGCCGTGCCGACGACCGCGGCGACCCGGTCGTCCAGCTCGCCCCGCCGCTGATCTCCGACCAGTCGACCTTCGACGAGATCGAGCAGATCCTGCGCGCGACACTGACGGAGGCGTGGACCCTGCTGTAATCCCGCCCTCCGGCGTTTCAAACGGCCCGGGATGCGCCCGTACGAGTGAGATGGGTGCGCCCCGGGCCGCGTGCCTTCCGGCCCTGCCACCCCTCATGCCTAGCGTGCCTTGTAACCGATCGGCCCTGCCTTCGTTCCCCCGCACGGGGGACTCCCCACGGCAATCCTGATCCGAACCGAGGTGTACGCCCATGGTGGCCCCGCCGGACAACGACGTGCTCTGGGCACGTGGTCTGACCTACGCGCACGACGGCTCGCCCGCGCTCCAAGGAGTGTCGATGGGCGTCCGGGAGGGCGAGATCCTCGCCGTCACCGGCCCGCGCGGCAGCGGCAAGACCACGCTCCTGCGGTGTCTGTCGGGGCAGTTGGTGCCGGGGCGGGGCGAGGTGTGGTTCAACAGCCTTCCCGTGCACACCATGGGGCCGCTCGCCCGGGAGCGGCTGCGCCGCGACCGCTTCGGCTGGATCGACCCCGAGCCGGTCCTCGTCCCCGAGCTGAACGTCTGGGAGAACACCGCGCTGCCGCTGATGCTGCGCGGCACCGGCCGCCGGGCCGCCAAGACCGCCGCGCTGGAGTGGCTGGAACGCCTCGACATCCGCGACTCGGCCCGCAAGCGCCCGCACGCCCTCCTCCAGTCCGAGCGCCAGCGCGTGGTCGTCGCCCGCGCCCTGGTCGCCGCCCCCACCGTGCTCTTCGCGGACGAGCCGACCGCCCCGCTGCACCGCACCGAACACGCCCACGTCCTGCGCACCCTCACCTCGGCGGCCCGCTCGCACGACATCACGGTCGTCCTCGCCACGTACGACGCCGACACCGCGTCCCTCGCCGACCGGACGATGTCCCTGCTCGACGGCCGGTGCGTGAAGACCGTCCACCTGCCCTCGGCCGCCGAAGGGGACCGCCGGTCCACCGCCGAGGGCAAAGGCCGGCTCGCCGCCGCGGGGGAAAGCCGGCAGCCCGCCGAGCAGGGAGGTCACCCCGACGCCGAGAGGGGAGGCCGGGCCACCGCCGAGGGGGGAGGTGACCCCGCCGCCGAAGGGGAACGCCCGTCCGCCTCCGAGGGAGGAGGCCGGGCCGCGTGCTCGCTCTCCGCCTAGCCCGCCGGGCCCACCCCGTCGTCCAGCTCCGCCGTCTCCTGGTCACCGCGGCCACCGGCGGCACGGGCTTCCTGCTGCTCTGCGCCCTGGGGCACGCCATGGCCCACCCGCACGCCCCGGCCGGCTCGGTGCTCCGCCTGGCCTGGTGCGTCGCGCCCGCCACCACCACCGTGTACTTCGCGGTGACGGTGGCCCGCACCGACCCCGGCACCCGGCCACGCCCCGGCCTGTCCGCGATCGGCCTCGGCCCCGGCCGGCTGATGGCCGTCTCGGCGGTCACGACGGCCCTGTCCACCGCCCTCGGCTCGCTCCTCGCCCTGCTCTTCTTCCTCCATCTGCGCGGCGACCTCACGGGCATGCCCTTCGACGGCGCCGCCGCCGACATCCTCGCCGCCGGGCAGCCCCTGCCCCTGCCGGCCGCCCTCACCCTCCTCTCCCTGGTCCCGGCCGTCGCCTCCGTGACGACCGCGCTCGTCCTGCGCCCCAAGGGCACCGGGGCCCCACCGTCCGGGCTCCGGACGCGCTTCATGGCGTACGACACCTTCGACATCCGCCGACGGGCCGCGACACCGGCGGGCGCCACGAGGTACGAGGAGGAGCCGGACGAGGAGGCCGCCGCCCCGACCGGCCCGCGGGAACTGCCGGAACCGCCCGCTGCGCGCCCCGCCCCCGACGGCCTCCCCTGGGGCATCACCGTGCTCGCCGTCGGCCTCGCCATCGAGACGTACGCCGGACAGGCCGACCCCGGTACCGGCCTCACCCTCCCCGGCGGCTTCGCGGACAGCCCCGCCGGAGTGCTCGGCGGCTGGCTGCTCACCGCGCTCGGGCTGGTCCTCGCCGGGCCGGGGCTCACCTACCTCACCGGGCGCCTGCTCCAGGCCGTACGCCCCGGCGTGCTGCGGCTGCTCGCCGGGCGCGTGCTCCAGGAGGAGGCCCGGCGGATCGGGCGCCCGCTCGGGGTGGTGTGCGCGGTGGCCTCCGGCGCGTACGCCATGGTGACGCTGTCCTCCGGCACGCGCCCCACGGTCGGTCCCCTCACCCTGCTGGGCGCGCTCGTGGTGGCCGGCTGCGCCGTGCTCACCCTCGCGACGGCCGCCGTCGAGGCCCGGCGGGCGCACGCGGACACCACGGCCGCGCTGCTGCGGCTGGGGGCGCCCGGCACGCTGCCCCGGCAGGCGGCCCTGCTCCGCGCGGGCGCCCTGCTCGCCTTGTTCGGCCCGCTGACCTGGACGGTCGCCCAGCTGGCGGCGCTCCCGCTGGCCGCCTGAAAACTCGTACGAAAAAAATCCGTACCGAGCGATGAGTTCGTCGCCGCGCCCCGGTCTATCCAACTGAACGGACCGACACCGACGGGAGAGACCTCGCCATGTACCAGCAGATGATCTTTGTGAACCTGCCCGTGAACGACCTCGACGCCTCGAAGAAGTTCTTCACGGAGCTCGGGTACTCGCTCAACCCCCAGTTCAGCGACGAGAACGCGGCCTCCGTCGTGATCAGCGACACCATCGTGGCGATGCTGCTCACCAAGCCGTTCTACGCGTCCTTCACCAAGAAGGAGATCGCGGACGCCACGACGACCAGCGAGGTGCTGCTCTGTCTGAGCGCGGAGAGCCGCGCGAAGGTCGACGAGCTGGTCGAGAAGGCGGTCGCCGCCGGTGGCACCGCGTCGGAGAAGGTCCAGGAGATGGACTTCATGTACGGCCGCGCCTTCGACGACCTCGACGGCCACACCTGGGAGGTCGTGTGGATGGACCCGGCCGCGATGCAGGGCTGAACACCCGCCGCACCAACCGCCGTACGGGCTCTGCCTAGCATGGGCGGGTGCAGACGATGCCCGCCCATGCGGCCCACCACGACGACCACGAGATCGAGACGATCGAGGAGTTCGACGCGACCGTCTCGGCGCGCGGCACACTGTCCGGATTCCGGGTGCAGGCAGTAGACCTGACGGACCGGACGCGCGAACTGCTCACCACCGGTGCCGCGGGAGCCGTCTTCCTCGGCTGCGCGATGCGCGAGGAGGCGGCGGCGAAGATCCGCGCGGACGGCGCCCTGGTCTTCCCGCCCGTCCCCGGCCTGCCCTTCGATCCGTACCGAGGCCTGGTCTACTCCCCCGACGAGCTCTTCGCCTCCCTGTCGGAGGGCGGTTACGAGGCGACGCCCGACGCCCTCTCCTACGCCTGGTTCCAGCGGACCAAGGCCGACCGGGACGTCTACGCGTCCATGTTGCGCGCCGTCCACGACGACTCCGTCTCGGACGCCCTCGACGAACTCCTCGCCGGCGCCCGGGTGGTGGGCGTGATGGGCGGCCACGCGATGGCGCGCGGCACCGACGCGTACGCGGGCGCGGCCCGCCTCGGCCGTACCCTGGCCCGCTCGGGGCTCACGGTCGCCACCGGCGGCGGTCCGGGCGCGATGGAGGCGGCGAACCTGGGCGCCTACGCGGCCCCGTACGACGACGCGATGCTCACCGAGTCTCTTCAACTCCTCGCGAAAGCACCGAAGTTCATACCCTCGATCACCGACTGGGCGGCCGCCGCCTTCGACGTGCGCACCCGCTGGCCCAAGGGCGGCACCTCCGTGGGCATCCCCACCTGGTTCTACGGCCACGAGCCGCCGAACCCGTTCGCCTCGCACATCGCCAAGTACTTCGCCAACGCCACCCGCGAGGACGGCCTCCTCGCCCGCTCCAACACAGGCATCGTCTTCCTGCCGGGCGCGGCCGGAACCGTCCAGGAGATCTTCGACAACGCGACCCCCAACTACTACGAGTCGCGCGGCGAACCGACCCCCATGGTCCTCGTCGACCGCGCCCACTGGACGGAGAGACTGCCGACCTGGCCACTGCTCCAGTCGCTCGCGCGGGGACGTTCGATGGAGAGCCGGATCGCCCTCGTGGACCGTATCGAGGAGGCCCCGGAGGCCTTGGAGCGCCTCGGGAGGTGAGTGCCGCGCGCTTTTCCTGAGCGTGTGTCAGACCTCAGACGGTTAATCTGTGGGCAAAGCCAACTGGCCAAACACTTCTTCGGATTGACAGTACTTATGGCGCGCTTATAAACCTGTGAGGCACATGGGGAAGCCGCCCCTTCGGCGGCGCACTCCGTCACCCCCCGCCCATGTGCCTCCCGTGAAGGGCAAACGTGTCCATTTCCCCCCGTATAGCGCGAACAGTGCGTTGTCTCGGTGTTGCATCCGCGTCCGCCGCGCTCGTGCTCGGTGTCACGGGCAACGCCCTGGCCTGCGACATCAAGGACTTCTCCGCCGTCGCCGAGTGCGACGGCGACAAGGGCGTCATCCGCGTGACCGACGTCGACCCACTGGGCGTCAAGGCGGAAGTCACCGTCTACCTGGAGAACAACGGGGCCGACCTACGGAAGGTCGGCACCCGGGTCATCGAGAACTCCACCGCCGAAGGTGTCACCGTCACCTTCGAGGAGGACTGGAAGGCGAACGCCGAGTACCGCATCCACGTCACGGCGGAAAAGTACGTCGACGAGGACCTGCCGATCCTCGTCGCGCCCGCCGAGAGGTGCAAGAAGGCCGACACCCCGCCGGCCGCCTCGAAGAGCCCGGAGGAGCCTGCCGAGGACGAGCCCTCCGAGGTCACCAAGACCCCGAGCACCTCGGAGTCGAAGAACTCCGCTCCCGTGACCACCGGGGACGAGGACAACAACATCCCGTCACCCGAAGGCGACTCCAACCTCGCCGAGACCGGTAGCGACTCCAACACCGGCACCGTAGCCGGCATCGCGGCGGCCCTGGTCGCCCTCGGCGCCGGTGCCGTGTACTACAGCATGCGGCGGCGTGGGGCCTCCACACGCTGATCGCTGTCGCTCAGGGCTGTGGCCCGTACGTCTCCGCGGAGGGGTACGGGCCACAGACTTGTCCTACGGGCTACGGCTACGGGGCTAGGGGCTCGCTCGGCGCTCGGAGGCCCCGCGCTCATCCGAACGTCGCCCGCTCCAGCCAGAAGTCCAGCAGCTCCCGGTCCCCCAGGACCTCCAACTGCCCGCCGTCCGGCGGAAGTCGGCGGTAGAAGGCGAGCAGCACCTCGGTGAGCGGGCCGCGCAGCGCGACCGTCGCCTCTTCGTGGCCCCGGCGCCAGCGCACGCCGTCCTCGGTCAGCTCGATCACCCTCCCCCACCCTCCGGGCGAGGGGACCCCCGTCTCGCTTCGCTCGGCGTTCACGTCGGGGGAGGTGTCCGTGGCGTGGAGGTGGATGCTGCGCCCCGGTCCGCGCAGTTCGACCGCCGCGTCGTGCGGCATGGTCCGCTGCACGAACTCGACGATCTCCAGCCACTCGTCGATCGCGTCGGCGGCGATCTCCGGGGCGACCTCGACCGGCCGTCCGACGGTGAGCGCCGCGTCGGCACCGTGGATGACCTGCTCATGGGCCATCCGGCGGGCCCAGAACCCCGCGCTGTGCTCCCAGCCCCACGACCACACCGGCGCCTCGGGCCCCGCCTCGCGCAGCGTGGCGACGATCATCTCGCCGGTCTCCGCGAGCCACGCGTCCAGCGCGGCCGGGTCCCCCGGTTTCTCGGGGCCCTCGTAGAGCGGGACGTCCGGCTCGGGCACCTCTTCCTTCGACCGGGTCCGTACGTTCAGTTCGACCCAGCGCAGAGCGCCGCCGGTGTGCCGCAGAAGCTGTTCCAGTGACCAGTCGGGGCAGGTCGGCACGGTCGCCGACAGATCGGCGCCGGAGGTCACGATGTCCCTCAACCGCCGTACCTGGAGCTCGATCTCGGCGCAGTAGCGGTCATGACGGGCCTGCGGTTCTTGCGCACGTATCGATGACATGATGCCGCACCTTATGCGGCCGGACCGGCCCCCAGCACGACGATTTCGGCCGCGTCGAAGCTCACGCCCACCTCGCCCCCGGGCTCCGGCGCGTCCCGCAGCGCGCACGCCGCCTCCAGGCGCGGGGCGCCCCCGGGCTGGAGGTGCACGGCGACATGGGTGCCCCGGAAGGTGCGCGCGGCCACGGTGCAGCGCAGCCCGTCGGCCACGTCCACCAGACGCACTCCGGCGGGCCGGACGAGGAGCGCGCACGCGCCCTGCGGCGAGCCCTCCGGAACCGGCACCTTTCCCCACGCCGTGTCCGCGACGGCCCCGGTCACCGTCGCCTCGACCACGTTGTCGAAGCCGAGGAAGCGGGCCACGAACTCGTCCACCGGCCGCTGCCACACATCGAGGGGCGTGCCGGACTGGGCGATCCGCCCGTCCCGCATCACCACGACCCGGTCGGCCAGCGCGAACGCCTCGCCCTGATCGTGCGTGACCGCCAGCACGGTCGTCCCCAACTCCCCGAACAGCTCCCGGAGTTCGACCACGAGCCGCTCCCGCAGCGACCGGTCGAGCTGGCCGAGGGGCTCGTCCAGCATGAGCAGCCGGGGGCGCGGGGCGAGGGCCCGGGCCAGCGCGACCCGCTGCTGCTCACCGCCGGACAACTCCCCGACCCGGCGGCGCGCGGCCCCGGGCAACCCGACCAGCTCCAGCAACTCCCGTACTCGTACGGCCCGTTCGTCCTTCGCCGCGCCGTGCATACGCGGTCCGAAGGCGACGTTGCCGGCCACGTCCCGCTGCGGGAAAAGCTGGTGGTCCTGGAACATCAGGCCGACACCGCGCTTGTGCGCGGGCACGCCCGACTGGTCCCGCCCGTCGAGCAACACCCGCCCGCTGTCGAGGGGTTGGAGTCCGGCGACCACCCGCAGCAGCGTCGACTTGCCGCTGCCGCTGGGCCCCAGCACACACACGATCTCGTGCTCGGCGACCTCCAGCCCGACCGCGTCGAGCACGGGCGGCCCGTCGAACCGTACGGTCGCGTCCTCAAGCCTGAGCAACATCAGAACTCCCCCGTGCGATCGGTACGGAGGCGTTCCAGCACCAGCAGGGCCACCGCGCACACCACCATCAGAATCGTCGAAAGGGCCATCGCCTGGCCGTAGTTGAGGTCTCCGGGCCGCCCGAGCAGCCGTGCCACGGCGACCGGCAGTGTCGGGTTGTCGGCGCGCGCGATGAACACCGTCGCCCCGAACTCGCCGAGCGACACGGCGAAGGCGAACCCGGCCGCGACCAGCAGCGCCCGCCGCACCATCGGCAGGTCGACCTCCCGCCACACGCGCCAGGGCGACGCCCCGAGCACGGCCGCCGCCTCCCGCAGCCGCTCGTCCACCGCCCGGAGCACGGGCAGCATGGTCCGTACGACGAAGGGGACGCCGACCAGCGCCTGGGCGAGCGGCACCAGGATCCAGGACGACCGCAGGTCCAGCGGCGGCTCGTCCAGCGCGATCAGGAACCCGAAGCCGACGGTCACCGCGGACACCCCGAGCGGCAGCATCAGCAGCGCGTCGAAGCCACGGACGAGACGGCCGGCCCGCCGGGTGAGCGCGGCCGCGGCGAGGCCGCCGATCACCAGGGCGATGACGGTCGCCGCCAGCGCGTACCCGAGCGAGTTGCCGACCGCCTCGATCGGCGCCACCAGGAAGATCCCGCTGTCATCGCTGGTCAGCGCCTTGTAATAGCCGAACCCGGGCGCGTCGAGCGACCGCTCCACCAGCACGCCCAGCGGCAGCAGGATCAGTACGACGACGGTGACGAGGACCGCGCCCAGCAGCGCCCACTGTCCCGCACCGCGCGGCCGCCGGGCCGTGAGCGACGCGTCCACCAGCCGCAGCGCGGTCTCCCGCCGCCGTACGGTCCACGCGTGCACAGCGAGGATCAGACCGACGGCGACGAACTGCACGAGCGTCAGCACCGCGGCCGTCGGCAGGTCGAAGATCTCCGAGGTCTGCCGGTAGATCTCCACTTCGAGTGTCGAGAAGGTCGGCCCGCCGAGGATCTGCACCACCCCGAACGAGGTGAAGGTGAAGAGAAAGACCATCAACGCGGCGGCGGCCACGGCGGGCGCGAGCGCCGGAAGCGTGACCTTCCGCCAGGCCGCGAGGGGCGATGCCCCGAGCATCCGCGCGGCCTCCTCCTGCCTCGGGTCGAGCTGCGCCCAGAGCCCGCCGACGGTCCGTACGACGACCGCGTAGTTGAAGAACACATGCGCGAGCAGAATCGCCCACACCGTGGTGTCCAGCCGTACGCCCCACAGCTCGTCGAACAGCCCGCCGCGCCCGACCAGCGCAAGGAACGCCGTGCCGACGACCACGGTCGGCAGCACGAACGGCACCGTGACGACCGCCCGCAGGATGTCCTTGCCCCTGAAGTCGAAGCGCGCGAACACATACGCGCCGGGGAGCGCGATCAGCAGCGTGAGCGCGGTAGAGACGAGCGCCTGCCAGGTGGTGAACCACAGCACGTGCCGGATCCCGGAGTCCCCCAGCACCTCCCCGATCCGCCCGAGGTCCCAGGTCCCGTCGGCCTTCAGCCCCCGGACGACGATCGCGGCGACGGGATGGGCGAAGAACACCCCGAAGAACGCGACGGGCAGCACCATGAGCCCGAGCCGCGCCGCGCTCCCCGTACGGGCCCGTCGCCGAGGGGCCTTCGCCGGCCCGGAGGGGGCCTTCGCTACTTCAGTACGAGCGAGGTCCACGACTTGACCCACTGGTCACGGTTCTCGGCGATCTTCTCCGGCGCCATGATCTCGGGGTCCTTCGCCGCCGGCCCGTACTCGGTGAACTCGGCGGGCACGGCCGCCCCCTCGACCACCGGGTACACGAACATGTTGAGCGGCATGTCCTCCTGGAACTTCTTCGAGATCAGGAAGTCGATCAGCGCCTTGCCGCCCTCGGCGTTGCTCGCGTTGCTCAGCAGCCCCGCGAACTCGATCTGCCGGAAGCAGGTGCCGTCCGCGACCCCGGTGGGCGCGGTCTCCGGGCGGGGGTCCGCGTAGACGACCTCGGCGGGCGGCGAGGAGGCGTACGACACGACGAGCGGCCGGTCGCCACCGGCCTTCTTGCCGTCGGTGGACCCGGAGAACTCCTGGTAGTACGCCTGCTCCCAGCCGTCGACGACCTTCACGCCATTGGCCTTGAGCTTCTCCCAGTAGCCCTTCCATCCGTCGTCGCCGTACTTCGCGGCCGTACCGAGGACGAATCCGAGCCCCGGTGAGGAGGTGGAGGCGTTCTCCGTGACCAGGAGGTCCTTGTACTCGGGCTTGACGAGATCATCGAACGACTGAGGCGGCTCGATCTTGTTCTTGCTGAAGTACGCCTTGTCGTAGTTGACGCAGATGTCACCGGAGTCGATGGGCGTGACCCGGTGCTCGTCCTTGTCGAGCTGGTACTCGGCGCCGACCTTGTCGAGCCCCTTCGCCTCGTACGGCTGGAAGAGGCCGTTGTCGAGCGCGCGGGACAACAGCGTGTTGTCGACGCCGAAGAACACGTCGCCCTGCGGGTTGTCCTTGGTCAGGATCGCCTGGTTGACGGCCTGCCCCGCGTCCCCGCTCTTGAGGACCTTGACCTTGAACCCGGACTCCTTCTCGAACGCCTTCAGCACGTCCTTGGAGTAGGCGAAGGAGCCATGGCTGACGAGGGTGACGGTCTTGGAACCACCCGACCCGGTGTCGTCGGACGACGAACCGCATGCGGACAGCGTGACGAGCCCGAGGCCGACGGCCGCGGCGACGAACGTTCTGATGTGCACGGAATTCCTCCTGGGATGACCAGGAAGAGACGCGGCCCTGCCCGGGATCCACGGAGGGTTCCCGGGCAGGGCGCAACAGCTTGAGTGATGACCGAACTTCCTACCCAGAATGACCTGGGCGAGGTTCAGAGGGTCTGCGGCCCGCTTGCCGCACTCTCAGCGCTGTGGCGCTCCCCTGTCGGAATATGAAGATGTGTACGGAGGTCAGAGTACCCCGTGGCCGGATTCCGACTCCTGGCCGGTGGCCGCGAGTATTCCTCGGTCTACCTCTCGGTGGCCGCCAGCTGCCCGCACGCCCCGTCGATCTCCTGCCCCCGGGTGTCCCGGACGGTCACCGGCACCCCATGGGCGGCGATGGCCTCGGCGAACGCCTTCTCGTCCTCGGGCCGGGAGGCCGTCCACTTCGAGCCCGGCGTCGGGTTCAGCGGAATCAGATTCACATGCACCGGCCTGCCCTTGAGCAGCCGGCCCAGCCGGTCACCGCGCCACGCCTGGTCGTTGATGTCCCGGATCAGCGCGTACTCGATGGACAGCCGCCGCCCGGACTTGGCCGCGTACTCCCATCCGGCGTCCAGCACCTCGCGCACGTTCCACCGTGTGTTCACCGGCACGAGCGTGTCGCGCAGCTCGTCGTCGGGCGCGTGCAGCGAGATCGCGAGCCGGCACTTGAAGCCCTCGTCCGAGAACCGGTGGATGGCCGGCACGAGCCCTACCGTCGACACGGTGATCCCGCGCTGCGAGAGCCCGAGCCCGTCCGGCTCCGGATCGGTGAGGCGGCGAATGGCGCCCACGACCCGGTTGTAGTTGGCGAGCGGCTCGCCCATCCCCATGAAGACGATGTTGGAGAGCCGCGCGGGCCCACCAGGGATCTCGCCGTCCCTGAGCGCCCGCATCCCGTCGACAATCTGATGGACGATCTCGGCGGTGGACAGATTCCGGTCGAGCCCGGCCTGCCCGGTGGCGCAGAAGGGACAGTTCATCCCGCACCCGGCCTGCGAACTGATGCACATGGTGACCCGGTCCGGGTACCGCATCAGCACCGACTCGACGAGCGTCCCGTCGAACAGCCGCCACAGCGTCTTGCGCGTGGTCTCCTGGTCGGTCGACAGATGCCGTACGACCGTCATCAGCTCCGGAAGCAGCGCCTCCTGAAGCTTCGCGCGCGCACCCGCGGGGATGTCGGTCCACTGCTCCGGGGCGTGCGCGTACCGCGCGAAGTAGTGCTGCGAGAGCTGCTTGGCACGAAACGGCTTCTCACCGATCGCGGCAACAGCTTCCTTACGCTCCGCAGGCGTGAGATCGGCAAGATGCCGCGGCGGCTTCTTGGCTCCGCGGGGGGCGACGAAAGTAAGTTCTCCGGGTGCAGGCATAACCCTCCCAGTGTCGCAGATCATTTGAGGTGTACCTGCGGCCATGGGCCGGGGCCCCCGCCCGGGCCGTGCGTCGGCGCCCGTCGCGGCGCTAGGCGGAGCTGTGCTCCAGGTTGTCCTTGAGGTGTTGTTCGTTGCGAGGCAGTTCCTTGCGGATCTGGGGGCGGACGACGAGGGGGACGAGGACCTTGCCGATGCCCTTGCCGTCGAAGCCGACCTCGACGGTCACACGGGAGCGGCGGCCGCCGTCGAGCGGGATGATCTCGCCGTGCACATGGCCGCGGACGGGGCCGTCGACGCCCTGCATGCCCCAGACGCGCGGCGGCTCGTACTCGGTGAGTTCCATGGTCATGGGGATGTCCCGGCGGCCGATGTGCCGGGTGACGCGCAGCCGGGAGCCGACACCCACGGGCCCGGCGTCGAGCTGCTGCGTCGAGACCGCGCTCTCCTGCCATTCCGGCAGGTGGGAGAAGTCGCTGATGTATGCCCAGACGTCCTCCGGGCGGCGGTCGATGTCGATCGATTCACGGAAGTCGGACATGAAGCCCGCCCCCTTCCAGAGCGATCCCCCCTGTGCGGACCCTCACGAGAATCGTCCCACTCGACCGCCCCGGGAGCCATGGCAAGGGGCCCCCGCCCTGGTGATCCAGAACGGAGGCCCACATGACGTCATGTGCTCGGCGCCGACCGGTCAGCCGGAGCCCACGAACAGCACCAGCAGCAGCCAGACCACCGGAGCGGTCGGCAGCAGCGAGTCCAGGCGGTCCATGATGCCGCCGTGGCCCGGCAGCAGCGTGCCCATGTCCTTGATGCCGAGGTCCCGCTTGATCATGGACTCGCCGAGGTCGCCGAGCGTGGCGCTGGCCGCGACGGCGAAGCCGAGGAGCAGACCCTGCCACCAGGCACCGTCGTCGATGACGAACTGCATGAGCAGCGCGCCCGCGACCATGGCGAACGCGACCGCGCCGAGCAGGCCCTCGCGGGTCTTTCCGGGGCTGATACGCGGGGCGAGCTTGTGCGTGCCGAAGCGCCAGCCGACGGCGTACGCGCCCGTGTCGCTGACGACGGTCAGCACCAGGAACACGAGGACCCGCTGCGGCCCGTCGTCGGCGGCGAGCATCAGCGCGACGAACGTGGCCAGGAACGGCACGTAGAAGGCCGCGAAGACCCCCGCCGTGACGTCCTTGAGGTAGTTCTCCGGCGGCTCCGTCATCCGCCAGACCAGGACGGCGAGCGCGGTGAGCGCCATGGCCACCCAGGCACCCTCCGGCCCGCGTACGTACCCGGCGACGACCATGGCGGCCCCCCCGACCGCGAGCGGCACGAGGGGTGCCTTGATGCCCTTGCGTTCCTGCAGCCGCGAGGTGAGCTCCCACAGCCCGACCACCACGGCGACCGCTATCACACCGACGAAGACGGCCTTGACGATGAACAGCGACGCGACGATGACCGCGCCGAGCCCGACGCCGACCCCTATCGCGGCGCTCAGGTCACGGCCCGCGCTCTTCTTCTGCGGGGCGGGCTGCGGGGCGTCGGGCATGGGCTCCGGCTTCTGCGGCGCCTCCCCGTAGGGGTGCGCCGACGGCGTCTCGTCACGGAACAGGGGGCCGGCCGGTCGAGCGGCCCCCCGGTCGTGGTCCTGGTTCCCGCCATGCGCGGGTACGTCGGGCACGATGGGCATGGGGCGAGTCTGCTGGGCCTCATGTGCATCGTACGTGGGACCCGCCGGGGCTTGCCCCTGGACAGGTCCCCGGTCGGTCGGCGCCCAGTACCCGGCTTGTGGCGGCGCCCCCCAGGAAGAGTCGTTCATCAGACCTCGAGGAGCTCCGCTTCCTTGTGCTTGAGCAGCTCGTCCACCTGGGCGACGTACTTCGCGGTGGTGTCGTCGAGCTCCTTCTCCGCACGGCGGCCCTCGTCCTCGCCGACCTCGCCGTCCTTGACGAGCTTGTCGATCGCGTCCTTGGCCTTGCGGCGGACCGAGCGGATGGACACCTTGGAGTCCTCCGCCTTGCTCTTGGCGACCTTGATGTAGTCGCGGCGGCGCTCCTCGGTGAGCTCGGGGAACACCACCCGGATGATGTTGCCGTCGTTGCTCGGGTTGACGCCCAGGTCGGAGTCGCGGATCGCCTGCTCGATGTTGCGCAGGGCGGTCTTGTCGAACGGGGTCACCACGGCCATGCGCGGTTCCGGCACCGAGAACGAAGCCAGCTGGTTGATCGGCGTCAGCGCACCGTAGTAGTCGGCCACGATCTTGTTGAACATCGCCGGGTGCGCACGACCGGTGCGGATCGCGGCGAAGTCGTCCTTGGCGACCACGACGGCCTTCTCCATCTTCTCCTCGGCCTCGAGGAGGGTCTCTTCGATCACCACTTGCTCCTGCGTGTCTTGAGTAGGCCCGGCAGCTGTACTTGGTCAGGTCGGCGGCCGGCTGCGTCGCGTCTTATTCCTGCACGGTTCCCGACCGGCAGGACATTGTCCATCCCCCGGTCAGGCTCCGTCCCCCGGGCAGGGGAAGGACCCGGTCAGGCCCGGCTTCCCTGATCACCCACGAGAGTGCCGATCTTCTCACCCTTGACGGCCCGCGCGATATTGCCCTCCTTGAGAAGCTCGAACACGAGGATCGGAAGCTTGTTGTCGCGGCAGAGCGTGATCGCGGTGGCGTCGGCGACCTTGAGCTCGCGGGTGATGACCTCGCCGTAGCCGAGGGAGTCGAACCTGACGGCGTCCGGGTTGGTCTTCGGGTCGGAGTCGTAGACCCCGTCCACGCCGTTCTTGCCCATCAGCAGTGCCTCGGCGTCGATCTCCAGGGCCCGCTGGGCGGCGGTGGTGTCGGTGGAGAAGTACGGCATGCCCATACCGGCGCCGAAGATGACCACGCGGCCCTTCTCCAGGTGGCGCACGGCGCGCAGCGGGATGTAGGGCTCGGCGACCTGGCCCATGGTGATGGCGGTCTGGACCCGGCTGTCGATGCCCTCCTTCTCCAGGAAGTCCTGGAGGGCGAGGCAGTTCATGACCGTGCCGAGCATGCCCATGTAGTCCGAACGGGCCCGGTCCATGCCGCGCTGCTGGAGTTCGGCGCCGCGGAAGAAGTTGCCGCCGCCGATGACGACCGCGATCTCCGCTCCGTCGCGTACGACGGCCGCGATCTCCCGGGCGATGGCATGCACCACGTCGGGGTCGACGCCGATGGCACCGCCCCCGGAGAACGCCTCTCCGGACAGCTTCAGCAGATACCGGCCGCGTACTTTGCCGTCGTCGCTCTTCTCGGGCTTGGTGCTCATGGAGATTCGCCTCTTTACGTGTCGCACATACGAAGAAGGCCATTGCCGGTGGGGTGGTGTTCGCATCCCATGCGCGGCAATGGCCTCCTCGTCAGATCTGCTGTCGTCCGTCGCGCGTCACGCGCGCGCGTGGCGGCGTACGCGAACGACTGCACTCGACCCTATCGGGGCCGGGCGCCCGTCGCGTAACGGACTCAGATGCCGACCTTGATACGCGTGAAGCGCTTCAGGGTGACACCGGCCTCGTCCAGGACCTTCTGGACGGACTTCTTGTTGTCCAGCGCGTACGGCTGGCCGAGCAGCGTGGCGTCCTTGAAGAAGCCGTTGAGGCGACCCTCGACGATCTTCGGCAGGGCGGCCTCGGGCTTGCCCTCGGCGCGGGTGGTCTCCTCGGCGACGCGGCGCTCGGACTCGACGACCTCGGCCGGCACGTCCTCCTTGGAGAGGTACTTCGGCGCGAAGGCGGCGATGTGCTGGGCGATGCCCTTGGCCACGTCGGCGTCGGCCTTGTCCAGCTCGACCAGGACACCGATCTGCGGGGGCAGGTCGGGCATGGTGCGGTGCATGTAGGAGAAGACGAAACCGTCGGCGAACTGCGCGAAGCGGTCGAGGACGATCTTCTCGCCGAGGTTGGCGTTGGCCTCGTCCACGAACGCCTGGACGGTCTTGCCGGGCTCGATCTCGGAGGCGAGCAGGGCCTCGAGGTCGGCCGGGGAGGACTTGGCGACGTGCTCGGCGATCGCGGTGGCGGCGGCCTGGAACTTCTCGCCCTTGGCGACGAAGTCCGTCTCGCACTTCAGCTCGACGAGGACACCGGAGGTGTTGTCGTCGGCGATGAGGGAGACCACGGCGCCGTTCTCGGCGGAGCGGCCCTCGCGCTTGGCGACGCCCTTCTGGCCCTTGATGCGCAGGGCCTCGACGGCCTTGTCGACGTCGCCCTCGGCCTCGTCCAGGGCCTTCTTGCAGTCCATCATGCCGGCGCCGGTGAGCTCACGGAGCTTCTTGACGTCGGCGGCGGTGTAGTTCGCCATGATCTGTGAATCTCTTCTCGGAGTTCGAAGTCTCGAAGTCGGCGTCCGCCGCCGCACACAGGGCGGGCGCCCGCCGAAGATCTAGGGGCTGTGAAGATCTACGGCCACGAAGATCTAGTGGCTGTGGATGAACGGCGGGTGGCGTGCTCGGCGCCACCCGCCGTCATCTCGACAGCCTTACGACCGTGAAGGTCAGGCCTGCTCGGCGTCCGCGGCCGGAGCCTCGGCGACAGGGGCCTCAGCCTCGACAGCGGCCTCAGCCTCAGCCGGGGCCTCGGCCTCAGCCGGAGCCTCAGCGGCGGCCGGGGCCTCAGCCTCAGCGGCAGCCGGAGCCTCAGCGGCGGGGGCCTCGTCGGCCTTCTTCTCGCCCTCGAGCAGGTCGCGCTCCCACTCGGCCAGCGGCTCGGCCGCGGCCTTCTCGCCCTTGTCACCGGTGGCGACACGGGAGCGGGAGATGAGACCCTCGGCGACCGCGTCCGCGATCACGCGGGTGAGCAGGGTGACGGAGCGGATCGCGTCGTCGTTGCCCGGGATCTTGTAGTCGACCTCGTCGGGGTCGCAGTTGGTGTCGAGGATGGCGACGACCGGGATGTTGAGCTTCCGGGCCTCGCCGACCGCGATGTGCTCCTTCTTGGTGTCCACGATCCAGACGGCGCTGGGCACCTTCTGCATCTCGCGGATACCACCGAGGGTCTTCTCCAGCTTGGCCTTCTCGCGCGAGAGCACGAGAAGCTCCTTCTTGGTCAGACCCGAGGCCGCGACGTCCTCGAAGTCGATCTGCTCGAGCTCCTTGAGGCGCTGCAGACGCTTGTAGACGGTCGAGAAGTTGGTGAGCATGCCGCCCAGCCAGCGCTGGTTGACGTAGGGCATGCCGACGCGGGTGGCCTGCTCGGCGATGGCCTCCTGCGCCTGCTTCTTCGTGCCGACGAACATGACCGTGCCGCCGTGGGCGACGGTCTCCTTGACGAACTCGTAGGCGCGGTCGATGTACGACAGCGACTGGAGCAGGTCGATGATGTAGATGCCGTTGCGCTCCGTGAAGATGAAGCGCTTCATCTTCGGGTTCCAACGACGGGTCTGGTGACCGAAGTGGACGCCGCTCTCCAGCAGCTCCCGCATCGTGACGACGGCCATGGCCGTTCTCCTTGAATTTCTCGGTTGTGCCGCGAGAACCGGACGGCTCCCGCGCCTGACGCCCGCGATGCGCCGTTGCCACTAAGGACCGAGGGGCGCTGATACGGACCACAGACGGGCCTCGTACCGGGGCGTGCGAAGTCGACCCGGTGACCCGGATCGCCATCAGAAGTGTACGGGACCCACGAGGCCCCGGGTGACGCCGATATCCACAACCGGCGAGTACTCCACAGATCCCGGTCGTGATCGGCCCGTTCACGGGACGCTGCCGCCATGTCTCAGTCTCACGAGCGAACGACCCGACGCCGTACGGGCACATGGCTTGCGCTGCTGTTGTGCCTGACGGCAACCCTCCTGACCACGGCAGGGACCACCGCCCCACTCGCGGCACCGGGGGTGCCGCCCCCCGGAGAATCCGTCCCCGCCGTGGGCCGCGTCTGGCCCGTGGGCCTACGTCCTTCGGTGGTCCGCACCTGGGACCCCCCACCCACCCCCTACGCCCGAGGCCACCGAGGCGTAGACCTCTCCGCCCCACCAGGCTCCCCGGTGCGTGCGGTCGCACCGGGACGGGTGTCCTTCGCGGGCCGGGTAGCGGGCCGAGGAGTCATCGCGGTCGAACTCGCCGACACGGGCGACCCACCCCTACGCACGACCTACGAACCGGTACAGGCGTCACTGAAGAAGGGCGACGAGGTAACCGCGGGCACGGTCCTGGGCACCCTGGAAGCCTCCCCCTCCCACTGCCCGACACCATGCCTCCACTGGGGCCTACGCAGAGGGGAGACCTACCTGGACCCGCTGTCACTGCTGCCGCCGTGGCTCCTGCGAAGGGGCCCCTCACGCCTGCTGCCGCTGACTTAGGCTGCACGCCTTCCGAGCTGTCCTGGCTGCGGGCGGCCGTGGCCCACAGGCGGCTGCCCGCCCAAGCAGCGGCGCTGGACCTCCGTCTGCCCCAGGGCCTGCCCTTCGGATCATGCCGATCTCGAGCCGCGGTTCCGGCGGGGGGTTGGGCGCAGCGGCACCCGGCGAGCGCCGGTGAGCGAGACCCCGCCCCGAGCTCAGCCCTGACGCCGGGCGTCCAGGACACGAAGGCTCAGCCCCGCACGCCCCGCAGAGCCATCCCCACAGCCGCGTCGGTGATCGTGGACGGCTCCTCCGCCGCCCCCAGCTCGATGCGTCGCACAGCCGCATCCACGACGCCCTGCAGCAGCATCGCGGCCAACCGAGGCTCCGCGTGCCCCAGCCCCCCGAGCGCCTCCACGATCATCGCGACAAGCCCACCGTGCGCGGCCCGGATCTTCTCCCTGGCCCCGGCATCCAGCTCACTCGCCGAGATCGCGACCACGGCCCGGTGCCGCCGGTCCCCCACCAGCTCCAGCTGCTTACGGACGTACGCCTCGACCTTGCCCTCAGACGAGTCGACCGCGGCCATCGCCGCCTCGACCTCCGCCGCCCACACGGGAAAGTCGACTTCGCACAGCTCCTCGACAACCGCTGCCCGCGACCGGAAGTACTCGTACACGGACGACCGCGCCAGCCCCGTACGCTCGGCGAGCGCCGGAAACGTCAACGCCTCCGTCCCACCCTCGGACAACAGGGACCGAGCCGCGTCCAGCAGGGCGGCTCGCTGCATCGACCGGTGCTCGGCCACGGAGGCCGCTCGAATCCTTGGCACGCGAACCACTTTACGGACGGACCGCCACGCACGGGAGTGCCTTCCCTCGTCCAGCCCCCAGCCGGCCCCCGCCGAAGCCCACGACAGGAACCACATCCGGCCAGGTCGGACCGGATCAGCGGCCGAAACTCGCCAGCTTCGCCCGCAGTTGCAGCACCGATTTCGTGTGGATCTGACTGACCCGGCTCTCGGTCACCCCCAGCACGTTCCCGATCTCCGCGAGCGTGAGCCCCTCGTAGTAGTACAGCGTGACGACGGTCTTCTCCCGCTCGGGCAGCGTGTTGATGGCCCGCGCCAGGAAGCGTCGGAGCTCCCGGTCCTCGGCGACCTCGACCGGGTTGTCCGCGGCGGTGTCCTCCAGCGTGTCCATCAGGCTCAGCCGGTCGCCGCCCTCGCCCCCGACATGCAGCAGCTCCTCCAGCGCCACCACGTTGGCCAGCGACAACTGACTGAAGACGGCGTGGAGTTCGTCGACCGCGATACCCATCTCGGCGGCCACCTCGCCCTCGCTCGGAGTGCGTCTGAGCCGCGACTCCAGCGTGGCGTAGGCCCGCTCCACGTTGCGCGCCTTCTGCCGCACGGACCGGGGGATCCAGTCCAGCGCGCGCAGCTCGTCGATCATCGCGCCCCGGATCCGGGTGATCGCGTACGTCTCGAACTTGATCTCCCGGTCGACGTCGAACTTCTCGATCGCGTCGATGAGCCCGAAGACGCCGGAGGATACGAAGTCGGCCTGCTCGACGTTGGCCGGCAGGCCGACGCTCACCCGGCCCGCGACGTACTTCACCAGGGGTGAATAGTGGAGGATCAACTGCTCGCGCAGCCGTTCGTCGCCCGTCGTCTTATAGGTCCGCCACAGCTCGTCGAGTGTCGAGGGGGCGGGCGGGCGCACGGTGCCGCGAGCGGCGGAGGGTACCGCCGCCCGGTCAGACCCGGAGGTGTGCTGGGGCATTCGTCGCCTTGTGCCGTTCTGCTGTGAACTGTGGGTGCCTGGGTGAGCTGTCGGTCTGATGTCGAGTTGCCTGTCATGAGTCGTAATCCTCGTGAGCGTAGCGTGACTGGAGAGTCGCAGTGCGCGAAGGAGGGGGGATCACTCGTGCGCAGATGCGTTCCGCTGGACGCCCCACGGGGTCACGACGATCGCCCTGTGTAACCGGCCCGGGACGCCAACTGCCGGAAACCCCAAGGCTGTCGGCGTTCCCCCGGACGGCCGAACACGCTCGGTCAGCTTCGCCTCCGATCCGGTGAGACGGAGATCATCGCCTGGCGTGTCAACTTCCAGCCGTCGCCGTGTCGTTCGACGTAACCAAGTGATCGGAGTTCGTACAGTCTCCCGACCGCGTCGTCCATCGTCGTCCCCGCACCCCGGGCGACCTCCTCGGCAGCTGCGCTCCCCCGGCCGGGCAGGGCGGCGAGCACCTGGCGCGCGCCGGGTTCCAGCAGGTCACGAGGGAGCACGGGTCCATGCCGGTCCGGGGCCAGCTCTCCCATGTCACCCACCAGTTCGATGACTTCCGCGGCGTCGGCCACGAGCGCGGCGTCCCCTCGCAGAAGTTCGTGCACGCCGGCCGAGAGGGCCGAGGTCGCGGGCCCGGGCACGCCCATCGTGAACCGTCCCAACCGCTGCGCGGCCCGCGCCGTGACCAGCGCGCCACTGCGGTAGGCCGCCTCCACGACCACGGTCCCTCTGGTGAGCGCGGCGATGACCCGGTTCCGCAGAATGAACCGGCTCGGCGTCGGATGCTCCCCCGGCGGTAACTCCCCCACCACCAGACCCTGTTCGGCGATCCTTCCGATCAACTGCGCATGCCCCCTGGGATACGGCCGGTCCACCCCGCAGGCCAGCACGGCGACGGTCGCCCCACCGACCCCGAGCACGCCCCGGTGAGCGGCCCCGTCCACCCCGTACGCCCCACCGGACACGACCACCCACCCCCGCTCGGCCAGCCCCGCCCCCAGCACGGACGCCATATGGGCCCCGTACTCCGTACAGGCCCGCGCCCCCACCACGGCCACCGACCGCAGCGCCCACATCCGCACATTGGCCTTCCCCCGCACCCACAACCCCACGGGCCGCCCGTCCCCGAGGTCATCCAGTTGCCCGGGCCACTCGGCGTCCCCGGGCACGAGGAACCGGACCCCGGCCTCCCTCGCCTGGGCCAGGTCCCCTTCGGGGTCGGCGCGCCCGGCGCGGGCGCACAGTCCCGCCCACCGCTTCTCCGAGGCGTCCGGCAGCGGTCGCCCGCCCCCGGAGAGCCTCCGCACGACTTCGCGGGCGCCGAGTTCCCGCAGCCACCGCCCGCCCAGTTCGTCTCCGGGTTCGATGACACGGGCGAGGAAGGCCCGGTGGAGCCGCTCGTCATCCGGCGCACCGCCGCCGGTCATGGCTCACCCGCCGACGAACCACAGATCGCGGGCGTCACGTCAGCGCCCCGATCGTCATGGGCACCCCGCGGGGGACTCCGGTGCGCAGTTGCAGGGCCAGGTTGACGTCCATCGCGTCGGGGCGGTCGTGGCCGACGAGGTCCGCGATGGTCCAGGCGACCCGGAGCACCCGGTCCAGGCCACGCGCGGTGAGGACTCCCCGCTCCAGGCAGCGCTCGGCCTCGTCCATCGCGCCCGGCGCCGCGTGCCACCGGCTCCGCAGTTCACGCCCCGGCATCTCGCTGTTCGTCCGCCAGGGCGTGCCGAGCAGCCGCGCGGCCGCCCGCTCCCGGGCCGAGCGCACACGGTCGGTCACCGTGGCCGTGGACTCGCCCCGGGCTCCGCGCTGGGTGAGTTCGGACCGGGTGACCCGGTCGACCTCGACCCTCAGGTCGACCCGGTCCAGCAGGGGCCCGGAGAGCCGGGCCTGATAGCGGCGGATCGAGGCGGGCGGACACTCGCACAGGTCGTCCGTCCGTGAGAAGCGGCCACAGGGACATGGATTCGCGGCGAGCACCATCAAGAACTTCGCCGGGAACCGCACGACTCCCGCGCTTCGCGCGATCACGACGTGCCCCGCCTCCAGCGGCTGCCGCAGGGCGTCCAGGGTCTGGCTGCTGAACTCGGGGGTCTCATCGAGGAAGAGCACCCCACGATGGGCGAGGGAGACCGCGCCGGGACGGGCGATGCCCTGGCCGCCACCGACGAGGGCCTGCATCGTGGCCGAGTGGTGAGGGGCGCAATAGGGCGCCACGTCGACCAGTGGCTTCCCGGCCGGCAGCAGACCGGCGATCGAGTGGACCGCCGTGACCTCCAGCGACTCCTCCCTGGCCAGCTTCGGCAGGATGGCCGGCAGCCGCTCGGCGAGCATCGTCTTGCCTGCGCCCGGCGGCCCTTCGAGGAAGAGATGGTGCCCGCCGGCCGCCGCGACCTCCACAGCGGTCCTGGCCGCCGACTGACCCACGACATCGGCGAGGTCATGGCCCAGGTCGTGCTGCGCGGCTCCCGCGGTGTTCATACCGGTGGCCGCTCCCGTGCCCGGCATACGGAGTCCCGCCATGAGTGGGTCAGGCCGGCCCTCGTCGGGTTCCTCGTCCGGCACGGGCTCGTCCGCGAGCACGGCGATCAGTTGCCGCAAGGTGCGCACCCCCAGGACCGAGACACCGGGCACCAGCGAGGCCTCCGCAGCGGCACACTCCGGCACCACCACCTGTTCGTATCCGGCCTCGGCGGCGGCCAGCACGGCGGGCAGAATGCCCCGCACCGGCCTGACCCGCCCGTCGAGTCCCAGCTCTCCGATCATCACGATGTCGGAGAGCACCCGCGGGTCGATCCGCTCGCAGGCGCCCAGGACCGCGCAGGCGACCGCCAGGTCGAACCCGCTGCCGGCCTTGGGCACCGACGCGGGACTGAGCCCCACCGTCAGCTTCTTCTGCGGCCACTCGGCGCCCGAGTTGACCACGGCCGCCCTGACCCGGTCCTTGCTCTCCGTCAAGCTCTTGTCCGGCAGCCCCACCAGTGTGAAGGCCGCGACCCCTGGTTCCAGGTCCGCCTGGACCTCGACGACGACGCCCTCGACGCCGACGAGGGCCACGGAGCATGTGCGGGCGAATCCCATCAGGCCACCCCCCGTACGTGTTCCACGACGGGGGCGCCGCGGTCGGGGAGGACGACGCCGACGATGTCGATGCGGACGCCGCCCGGCGGACTCCCTCCGTGCTCCTGCAGCCAGCGTTCGGCGAGGCCGCGCAGTCGTTCGGCCTTCGTGGTCGTGACGGCCGCCATGGGGTGTCCGAAGGGGCCGGCCCTGCGGGTCTTCACCTCGCAGACGACCAGCGCGTCCCCGTCGCGGGCTACGATGTCGATCTCGCCGGTCCTGCCGCTGCGCCAGTTGCGTTCCAGGACCGTCATCCCGGCCTCGGCCAGCCGCCGCGCGGCCAGCTCCTCGCCGTACCTGCCGAGTGCACCTCGTGCGCTGTTGCCTCGCGTGCTGTCGCCTCGTGCCTTGCTCATGTCGGCACCACCTCCGGCGCCAACATTGAGGGCGGCTCAGCCCGCTATTGGATCTTGGTGGACAAGCGGCCGATTGTGGATAACTCCATCACCCACACGGATGACGGCCCACCGGCCTCAGCTGCCCGGCAGCTCCAGATCGCTCTTGTTCAGCTCCTCAATGTTCACGTCCTTGA
Organism: Streptomyces sp. DSM 40750; assembly: GCF_024612035.1. Lineage (GTDB taxonomy): Bacteria > Actinomycetota > Actinomycetes > Streptomycetales > Streptomycetaceae > Streptomyces. The sequence continues at coordinate 8,037,897 of NZ_CP102513.1, read as the reverse complement.
ACGTGAGCACCCGCACCTGCTTCACGAACCGAGCCGGCCGGTACATGTCCCACACCCAGGCGTCCGCCATGGACACCTCGAAGAACACCTCGCCCTGGACAGAGTGCACCTGCATCTCGTAGTCGTTGGTCAGGTAGAAGCGCCGCTCGGTCTCGATCACATATTTGAACAGACCGACGACATCGCGGTACTCCCGGTAGAGCTTCAGCTCCATCTCGGTCTCGTACTTCTCGAGGTCCTCGGCGCTCATGGCATGTTCCCCTTCAGCCGTGCGATCCCACCATTGTGCGCCAGTCCCGCGAGCCCCTAGACAATTTCGGTGTCGAGGACCACGGGTCTGGCCGGGGGACCCTCGTCGAGCAGTGTGCGAAGCAGTTCGGCGAGCCTGGTCGGGTACACCGTCTCATGCGCCCGGGCCAGTTCACCGCACGTCCACCAGCGTGCTCCGGCGACGCTGCGCCGTTCCAGGTCCGTGAGGCCCGCCGCGACGGTGGTCGTCTGGGTGGTACGGGCGAGGTAGTACCACTCGTCCTGGTCCCAGCGGCGGCCGGCGAAGGGGAAGGAGCACATCCGCCGCCAGAGCACGGGGCCCAGCTCAACGTCCGTGATCCCGGTCTCCTCCGCGAGTTCCCGCAGGGCGGCCTCCTCCCGGGTCTCCGCACCCTCCACACCGCCGCCGGGCGTGAACCACCAGTCGTCCGCCGGATCGTCCGGCTCGTGCCCGTGCAGCAGCAGGATGCGCTCCTGCGGATCGAGCAGGATCACCCGGGCCACTTTGCGCAGCCCGCCCGCGTACGTGTCCTCAGGCGACACCGGCCGGCTCCGGCTGCGTCGTACGGCCGCGTCCGCCGAGCCGCTTGGCGACGGGGCCGTAGGCCGCGCCGCCCAGGATGAGCACCATGCCCACGACCAGTGCGGCGGTGATCAGCCGCAGCGGGCCGGGGGAGGAGAGCGCGCCGAGCTTTTCGAAGCCCGTGGGGCGGGCCAGCAGGCCGTCCATGGGCCAGACGACGGCGTCCACGCGCGCGTCCACGTTGGTCCGCGGCACCGAGCCGTTACCGGCCTCCGCGAGGTGCGCGGTGGAGTCCAGGGAGCCGCTGCGCTCGTCGCCGAGGAGGAACAGCCGGCCCTTGGGGACGGTGATCTCGGGGATGCCGGTCAGCTCGGCGTCCTCGCCCTCGGGCAGATACGCCTCGTCGATCTTCTTGCCGTTGACGGTCAGCTTGCCGTCGGTGCAACAGGCGACCGTGTCGCCGCCGACCGCGACGACCCGCTTGACCATGGGGGTGTTGCCCCAGGTCTCCTGCCGGAAGACCACGACGTCACCGCGCTTGATCTCGGCGCCGTCGATCCGCTCGGCGAGTATGCGGTCCCCGGAGGTGATGGTGGGGGCCATGGAGTCGGTCGGCACGGTGTACGGCTGGTAGGCGACCGCCCCCCAGAGGAAGCCGCCCAGGAAGAGCACACAGCCGAGGGCCACGGCCAGTCCCGACAGCTTGCTGCCGAGCCGTCCGCGGCCCTCGTCCGTACGACTTGTCGTCCCGCTCATCCCAGTGCTCCCCAGGTCGGAGAATCGACCGTCCGGACCCCGTGCGGGCCGCGGAAGATCGGCGATCTGGGACGGCACCCTACCCGGCGGTACCCGTGCCAGAAACCCTCGGGCTTTCGGTGGCGAGAAGGCGCCGCCGACGCCACAGCACCAGCGGCACCGCGCCCACGAGACCGAGCGCGCCGGGGGCGGCCGCGTTCAGGTTCTGGTCGAAGGTGTCGGGAATCGGCAGCGTGGACCAGCGGGTGGGCGGCCAGGCGACCACGATGGCGCGGCCCACGGCCTTGCTGACGGGGACCATGCCCTTGTTGCTGTCGTTCTGGTGGTAGCGGGAGTCGAGCGAGTTCTGCCGGTGGTCACCCATGACCCAGATTTTGCCCTCGGGTACCTTCACCTTGAACTGGCCGCCGGTGTCGTCGACGGTGCAGGGGGTGTTGCCCGGGTACACGTACGGCTCGTTCAGCGCCTTGCCGTTGACCTTGAGGGGGCCGGTGCCCTTGCACTCCACGGTGTCGCCGGCGACACCGATGACGCGCTTGATGAGGTCCTTCTCCTCGGCGGACGGCATCAGGCCGATCCAGCCGAGGACCCGCTGCACGGCGTTGGGCTCCAGGGTGGGCTCACCGTCCAGCCAGCCGTCCGGGTCGTGGAAGACGACGACCTCGCCGCGCTCGGGCTCGGAGCCGAACCACGGGGTGAGCTTGTCGACCAGGACCCGGTCACCCTCCTGCAGGGTGTTCTGCATCGAGTCCGACGGGATGGAGAACGCCTGCACCAGGAAGGTCTTGATCAGCAGCGCGAGCACCAGCGCGATACCGATCAGGATCGGCAGTTCCTTCCAGAAGGACCGCTGCTTCTTCTTGGGGCGCTCGTCCTGGTCGCCGTCGTCGACCGGGGTCCGGGCTCCGTCCCCGCCGTCCGCTCCGCCCGAGGAGTCACTCCCGGAGTCGGCGGATCCCTCGGACTGCATGACGTTCTCCACGTTCTCCGCGGCCGGGGAAGCCGCCTTGTCGGATCGCTCCGGCCGTTCTTCCGAACCACCGTGTCCGGACCGTGCGCCGACCGCCAAATCCCCCACATCCACTCCTCACTCCGTACCGCCGCCCACGCCACATCCGGTGCAGGCCCACCACTCCCATAACGAGCGGGAGTTCCGCAGGGGTCGGGAGGGGGATCAAACTGTTTCGATCCGCGGAGGCCACCCTATGCGAAGCGCCGAGAGCGGTGGCCGACCCGCTCGGCACGGCGGAGAATGTGTCCGGCTCCTCCAACTGCCCCCAGTGACCGACCGGCCAGGCGATGACGACGGCCCGGCCGACGACGGACGCTTCGGGGACCGTGCCGCCGAACTGGGCGGTCTTGGAGTCGTCGGACTGGTGGGCGCGCGAGTCGGCGGAGTTCTCCCGGTGATCGCCCATGACCCAGAGACGGCCCTGGGGGACGGTCACCTCGAACTGCTGGGTGGAGGGCTGGTTGCCGGGGTGGATGTACGCCGTCTCGTCCAGCGGCATGCCGTTGACGGTGACGCGGCCCTGGGTGTCGCAGCACTTCACGGTGTCGCCGCCGACCGCGACGATCCGCTTGATCAGGTCCTTCTCGTCGTCGGACGGGAGGAGGCCGATGAACTGCAGGCCTTCCTTTATCTGCTTGATGACGATCGGGTCCTCGGCGGTGGTCGTCGTCTGCTCGTCCTCCAGCCAGCCGCCGGGGTCCTTGAACACGACGACGTCCCCCCGGGTGGGCTTGGAACCGAACCAGGGGGTGAGCTTGTCGACCAGGACGCGGTCGCCGATCTGGATCGTCTGCTCCATGGAGCCCGACGGGATGACGAACGCCTGGACGAGGAAGGTCTTCAGGACGAGGGCTATGAGGACGGCGACACCGACGAGGAGCGGGATCTCCTTGACCGCGGAGCGACGCCTGCGGCGCTTGATCTTGCGGGCGAGCTTGCGCCGCTCGACGCGGCTCGGCCGGGCGGCCCCGCCGGACCGCCGGGTACCGGTGGGCAGCAGATTGTCGGCCGGGGTGCTGGAAACACCGCGGGGTTTTCCACGGTTACCCATGCGCACCGCCGGCGGCGGGCGCGCGCAGGTAGGCGTCCGGGCGGTCCAGAGGCGTCCAGTGGTCGGCGGGCCAGGCGACCCAGTCGGCCCGGCCGATCACGGCGTCGAGGGGGACCATGCCGCCGCCGGGCGATCCCAGGTGATCCCGGGAATCGCTGGAGTCACCGCGGTGGTCGCCGAGGAGGAACAGGGTGCCCTCGGGGACGACCACGTCGAAGGGCACGCTCGACGGGGTGTCCCCTGGGTACAGAAACGACGACTCGTCGACCCACCGGCCGTTCACCTCAAGCCTCCCCTCCTGGTCGCAGCAGACCACCCGGTCTCCCCCCACGCCGACAACGCGCTTGATGTAGTCGGCGTTCCCGAAGTAGCCGGTCCCGTCGAAGACGACGACGTCACCGCGCTGCGGCTCAGATCCGAAACGGTACGCCAACTTATTTACGAGAACTCGGTCCCCGATCCTCAATGAGTTGGCCATGGAGCTGCTGGGAATCTGAAACGGCTGCATCACGAAGTTGCTGAACAGCGCCAGGAAAAGCAGGCAGAACAGCACGGTCAGGGTGTATCGCCCGCCGGGCACCGACTCGGTGATCCGGTCCGCCCATGCGAAACGCGACCGCCCCTCCGGCCCTCCTGTGTCGGAGATCTCCTCGGAGAACTCGTCGCCGGAAGGGCGGGAGGCACGGTCGCGCTCCATGTGCTGCTGTGCTTCGGTGTCCATCGGGGCCAGATGTTATCCGGCCCCGCTTGGTGACACCTGAGCGCGCGATCAGTTGTCGCGCTTCTCCTTGATCTTCGCCGCCTTGCCGCGCAGCTCGCGCAGGTAGTACAGCTTGGCGCGACGGACGTCACCGCGGGTGACGAGCTCGATCTTCTCGACGATCGGGGTGTGCACCGGGAAGGTGCGCTCGACGCCGACGGAGAACGAGACCTTGCGGACCGTGAAGGTCTCGCGGACACCGGCGCCCTGGCGACGGATGACTACGCCCTTGAACTGCTGCACACGGGAGCGGTTGCCCTCGATGACGCGGACGTGGACGTTGACGGTGTCGCCCGGGCGGAAGGCCGGGATGTCGCTGCGCAGCGACGCGGCGTCGACGGAGTCGAGCAGGTGAGACATTTCGTCTGCTTTCTTCGCCCATGCCACAGGTCATAGGCGGGAGCTAGGTGTTTCGAGAAGGATGCTGTCCGTGGCGGGGCGGGCGTCGTGTCCCCCTGTGGCAGGGGCGCGCGCCGGACGACGCACAACAGCGGCCTATTCTTCCACGCCCTCGGGCCGCCGCCAAAATCGGCCGTACCGCTCCCCCTCCGGGTCCGGGGCCCAGCCCAGGATGGAGAGCATTTCGCGGTCCTTCTTGTCGAACGCCTTGGGGTCGCAACGCTCGATGAGGTCGGGGCGGTTGGCGGCCGTACGCTTCAGGGCCTCGTCCCGGCGCCAGCGCGCGATCTTGCCGTGGTGGCCGCTGAGCAGCACGTCCGGGATGTCGCGGCCGCGCCACTCCGGGGGCTTCGTGTAGACGGGCCCCTCCAGGAGGTTGGCCATGGCGCCGGGCGCGAAGGAGTCGTCCCGATGGGACTCGGCGTTGCCGAGGACGCCGGGCAGCAGCCGGGCCACGGCCTCGGTGACGACGAGGACGGCCGCCTCGCCGCCGGCGAGCACGTAGTCGCCGATGGACACCTCGTAGACGGGTATCCGGGTGGCGTACTCGTCGATCACCCGGCGGTCGATGCCCTCGTAGCGCGCCGGCGTGAAGACCAGCCAGGGCCGCTCGGAGAGTTCGACGGCGAGCGCCTGGGTGAAGGGGCGGCCGCTGGGGGTGGGGACGATGAGCGCGGGCCGGGCGGACCCGGACTCGTATCCCTGAGCCAGCACGTCGTCCAGCGCATCGCCCCAGGGGTCGGTCTTCATGACCATGCCGGGGCCGCCGCCGTACGGTGTGTCGTCGACCGTGTTGTGCCGGTCGTACGTCCATTCCCGCAGGTCGTGGACGTGCACTTTCAGCCGGCCACGCGCGCGCGCCTTGCCGACGAGGGAGACGTTCAGGGGCTCGAGGTACTCGGGGAAGATCGTGACGACGTCGAGCCGCATCAGGCCTCGTCCCGTGACGACGCGATCTCCGCCTGGTCGTCGATGAGCCCGGGCGGCGGGTCGATCACCGCCCGCTGCTCGGCCAGGTCGATCTCGGTGACGATCTCCTCGACGAACGGGATCATCACCTCACTCCCGTCGGGCCGCTCGACGATGAAGAGGTCCTGGGAGGGCAGGTGCGAGATCTCGATGATCCGGCCGACCTCGACTCCGTCCTTGGTGACCACGTCGAGGTCCATGAGCTGGTGGTCGTAGTACTCGTCCTCTTCCTCCGGCAGTTCCTCCGGGTCCACCTCCGCGATCAGCAGGGTGTTGCGGAGGGCCTCGGCGGCGTTGCGGTCGCGGACGCCCTCGAAGCGCAGGAGCAGCCGGCCGCTGTGGACGCGGCCGGTCTCGATGGTGAGCGGACCCGTCGAGGCGGGGTCCGTGAACAGGACGGCGCCGGGGCCGAGCCGGAGTTCCGGCTCGTCGGTGCGGACCTCGACGGTGACCTCGCCCTTGATGCCGTGGGCGCGGCCGATCCGTGCGACTACGAGCTGCACTGTGCTTGATCTCCTGTCATACGACTACGGGCCGGGGACGGCCCAGTGGCCCTCCCCGGCCCGAGCCGGTGCTGCGAATCTTCGTCAGCGGACGTGGTCCACGTCGACGAGGTCGACGCGGACACCGCGGCCACCGATGGCGCCCACGACGGTGCGCAGGGCGCGGGCGGTACGGCCGTTACGGCCGATCACCTTGCCGAGGTCGTCGGGGTGAACCCGGACCTCGAGGACGCGCCCGCGACGCAGGTCACGGGAAGCGACCTGCACATCGTCGGGGTAGTCGACGATGCCCTTGACGAGGTGCTCGAGAGCCTCCTCGAGCATGCTCAGGCCTCGGTCGGCTCAGACGAAGAAGACTCAGCGGCAGCCTCGTCCTTCTTGTCGGCCTTCTTCTTCTGGGTGATCGCCTCACCCTTGCCCTCGTCGTCGCCGCCGAGGGCCTCGAACGACGGGCGCGCGGACTTCGGCTGAGCCACGAGGAGCGGCGCCGGAGCGGGCTCGCCCTTGAACTTCTGCCAGTCACCGGTCTTCTTCAGGATGGCGAGCACGGGCTCGGTCGGCTGCGCGCCGACACCCAGCCAGTACGCGACACGGTCCGCGTCGACCTCGATGACCGAGGGGTTGTACGTGGGGTGGTACTTGCCGATCTCCTCGATCGCACGGCCGTCACGACGGGTGCGGGAGTCGGCGATGACGATGCGGTAGTGAGGCGAACGGATCTTGCCCAGACGCTTCAGCTTGATCTTGACTGCCACGGGAGTGGGTTCTCCTGGATTTGACGTGGTTGGGCACGGCGAGATGGCCGCGTGGGGTTGCGGTACCCGAGTGCCCGATGGACGCGTCAGCCGGAGGAGAGAGGGGTCCTGTTCGACTGTCGAGTACAGCTAGCCATTGTGCCACACGCTGCGGTTCGTCTCTTACCAGGACTGCGCGCAGCCATGCCGGAGCGGCACCCGGCGCAGGGGTGCTTTCGGCTTACCCGCGCGTGCAGGGTGCCGCTGCGCCGGCCCTCGCCCCAGCGGCACGACTGCCCGCAGCTGCGCATGACTACAACAGCACCCCGCAGTGCGGCCGGACCCGAGCCCACGAGCTGCGTACGGCTGCCACGAGCAGCCGTCGTCCCAGCTCGTCACCCGTCACGCCGCGCCCACGACCTCCGGGATCCGGAACGGCTTGCCGCAGCCGCCGCAGACGATGGGGGCCTGGGCGAGTACGGACGGGACGACCCGGACGTTGCGGCCGCAGTCGCAGACGGCCTTGACGCGGACGCCGCCGCCGGAGGAGCCGTGACGGGCGGCCGGGCCCCGGAAGCTGCGGGCCGTGTCCGCGGAGGTCGCGGCGGTGTGGGCCTTGAGGGCACGCTGCAGTCTGTCGATCGTCGGGCGGTAGCGACGCTTGGCCTCCGGGTTGAGCGTGACCAGCGAGAAACCGCTGCTGGGGTGCGGCTCCTCGGGGTGGTCGAGGCCCAGCTCCTCGGCGATCGCGAGGAATCTGCGGTTGTGGTACCGGCCGGCCCGGGACGTGTCGCGGACTCCGCGCGCGGCGGCGATGCCATGGACTGCCTCATGAAGCAGTCGCTCGAAGGAGAGTTCGTGCCCGCAGGCGGACGAGGACTCCCCGATCAGGGACTCGGGAGCGGCAAGATCCGGCAGCTCGGGGTGGTGCCGTTGGATGTCGGCCCACGCCTGTGCCAGTTCTGCGGCGAGAACAGGTGGTGTCTGTGTCGTGCTCACGTAATGAGAACGAGCCGGAGCGCCCCTGTGTTCCGATTCCGGGGCATCCCAAATAATTTGCACGTACCCGTCAGTTGCCACTAGTGCGTCCTGACGAGGGCGGGTGCGCTGATCTGCGGAGAAGCCTCACAGCTCCCCCCAAGGCGGTACGTAGTAACACGTACGCCCCGGCGCGTAGACGATGTCCGCGCGCCGGGGCACCTGTGGTCGTCAGATGCGCAAGGGGCGTTTCGGTCGCTCTCCCCGCGGAACGGATCGCTCTAGTAAGCGCGCGCCACGACAGCGACGTTACCGGGTGCGTCATAGGAGTCGGGCACCGACCCGTCCTCGGCGACCAGACACCGTACGGTCACCGCGTGCTCCCCGAGCCTCTCCTCGCCGTCCTCGCCCAGCGTCGACCAGGGGATACGCGCCCAGCCGCCGGCCGCGGCGGCCTCGATCGCCTCGTCGAGCGTGGACACCTCGGTCGTACGGGACTCGCGGCGCTCGCGCGACTGCTTCAGAAGGAGCGCCTGGTCCTCTTCGAGGACGGCGGGCAGCAGGCGTACGAGCGAGTCGAGGGCGACGGGCTCCTTGCCGCCCGGGATGCGGCGGGCGAGCATCGCGGTGCCGTTCTCCAGGTCACGGGGGCCGACCTCGACGCGTACGGGGACGCCCTTGAGTTCCCAGTCGACGGCGCGGCGGCCGAACGGGATGTCCGTGCGGTCGTCCACCCGGACGCGGATGCCCGCGGCCTTGAGCTGATCGCCGAGCTCGCGGACCTTGGCCAGAACCGCGTCGTCCCCCTTGATCGCGAGGACGACGACCTGGACGTGGGCCAGCCGGGGCGGGACCCGAAGGCCGTTGTCGTCGCCGTGCATCATCACGAGGGCGCCGATCATGCGGGTGGTGGAGCCCCAGGAGGTCTGCCAGACGAGTTCCTGCTTGCCGTCCTTGGACAGGTACTGGGTGTTGAAGGCCTTGGCGAAGTTCTGGCCCAGTTCGTGGCTGGTTGCCATCTGGAGGGCCTTGCCGTCGCCCATCATCCCTTCGAGCGTGAGGGTGTTGATGGCGCCCGCGAAGCGCTCCTTGACGGTTTTGCGGCCGGGGACGACGTCCATCGCGAGGACGTTCACCATGAAGTCCTCGTAGACCTCCCGGTGGATGTGCGCGGCGAAGTCGCGCGCCTCCTCGTACGTCGCGTGCGCCGTGTGGCCCTCCTGCCAGAGGAACTCGCTCGTGCGGAGGAACAGGCGGGGGCGCAGCTCCCAACGGACCACGTTCGCCCACTGGTTGATCAGCAGCGGCAGGTCGCGGTAGCTCTGCACCCACTTCGAGAAGTAGTCGTTGATGATCATCTCGGAGGTGGGGCGGACCACGGCGGGCTCTTCGAGCTCCTTGCCGCCGCCGTGCGTCACCACGGCGAGCTCGGGCGCGAAACCCTCGACGTGCTCGGCCTCGCGGGTGAGGTACGACTGCGGGATCAGGAGCGGGAAGTAGGCGTTCTGCGTGCCCGTCTCCTTGATGCGGGCGTCCATCTCCTGCTGCATCCGCTCCCACAGCCCGTACCCGTACGGTCGGATGACCATGGTGCCGCGCACCGGACCGTTGTCCGCCAACTCGGCCTTGGTGATCAGATCCTGGTACCAGCGCGGGAAGTCGTCCGCGCGGGGCGTGAGAACGGGTGCCTTTGCCATGGCGCGATGGTACGGGGCCACGTTGCGGGGATGTGAATTCTTTTGCCACGCACCGACAGTCCGCAAGCGGGTGTCCGAGACCCCTGGACGACTCGCCGGGTGCGGAGTTTCCTGGCATACGGGGGGAGTGCGAGCGCGCACTGCCACGGGGGCCAGGAAATCCGGCACGGCAACTCACGGCGGATTGGGGCGCTTTCGATATGACACCTACGCTCGTGCGGCAGCGACTGCCTCGCGCGGGGACCGCACCCCGCGTGGACCAGTGTGCACGCGCGCGTGACTGGGCCGAGATCCAGGAACGGATGCTGGTACCGCTGTACGAGGCCGTCTACCGACGGCTCGACGTCGGCACCGGCACGCGGCTGCTCGGCCTCGGCTGCGGGTCGGGGCTCGCGCTCTTGATGGCGGCGTCGCGGGGCGCCGCGGTCACCGGCGTCGACGCGTCGTCACCCGAGAGAATGGCTCTCGCGCGGGAGCGTCTGCTGCCCGAGGCATGGGGCACACGCGCGCGGGCGGGCACCCGGGTCGTGGACGGCGGCCCGGAGGACGCGGCCCGCGCCCCCGGCGACCCGCTGTACAACCTGGTGACCGCCTTCGAGCCGATCGGCTGTCTGGCCGGTGACTCCGAGGGCCTCGGTGAAGTGCTCGCCTCGGCGACCCCGCTCGCGGAACGCGGCACCCCCGTGGTCCTCGCCGGGTGGGGGCCGCCGGAACGCTGCACCACGTCCACCGTGCTCCGGGTGGCCACGAAACTCACCGATCCCCTGCGCAGTGCGGGCAGTTGGCGCCCGGCCCTGCGGGACGACCTGGAGGAGGTCGCCCAACGGGCCGGCCTGAAGCCGGACGGTTCCGGACGCGTGGCCTGTCCCTTCGGGTACGCCAACGTGGACAACGCGGTACGGGGGCTGCTCTCCACCGGGCTGTTCGACGCGGCGATCAGGGCCACCGACCAGAAACAGGTGGACAAGGAACTGACCGAGTCCCTGCACCCGCACCGCCGCCGCGACGGCACGGTCTGGATGCCGAACGTCTTCCGCTACCTGATCGCACGGACGCCCTGACAGATTCGGGGCACATCTTGAGGACTTCGGGGGTATCCCCTGAGCGTTTCGGGGACCCCCTGAGAAGGTCTTCGAGAGTTTCTTCCGATGCGGGTGTGAATGGTGTGAAGAAAGCCGTCCGGCTGCGGTTTCCCTTGGCCAAGCACCGTGCGGCACCCATAGCCTGACGCATCGTCCAGGGGAACAACACATCTGCGTACGGGAGTTGCCACCAGAAGCACCACGAGCGACACCACACTCATGCCGTCCACGCAACGGCACCGGCGCCGCGCGCCCGGCCACACCCCCCGGCCGGTCACGCGGCGTCCGCCGTTGGGCCGTCAGCCCATGAACTTCTTGAACTCGTCCGGCAGCTCGAAGTCCTGAGGGGCCTGCTGGCCCGGCAGACCGAGGGCACCGCCCTGGGCGCCGGCGGCCCGGCGGGCGGCCTCCTCCTGCTCCTGCTGCTTGCGCTTCATCGGGTTGCCGGAGCGCTGCTTGCCCTTGGCCTGCTTGGGCTGCTTCTTACTGCGGCCGGGCCCACCGCCCATGCCGGGCATGCCGGGCATCCCGGGCATGCCGCCACCCTGGGCCATGCGGGACATCATCTTGCGGGCCTCGAAGAACCGCTCGACGAGGTTCTTCACCGCGCTGACCTCGACGCCGGAACCCTTGGCGATGCGGGCGCGGCGCGAGCCGTTGATGATCGTCGGCTCCTGGCGCTCGCCCGGGGTCATCGACTTGATGATCGCGGCCGTGCGGTCGACGTCGCGCTCGTCGATGTTGTTGATCTGGTCCTTGATCTGGCCCATACCGGGCAGCATGCCGAGCAGCTTGCTGATGCTGCCCATCTTCCTGACCTGCTCCATCTGGGCCAGGAAGTCGTCGAGTGTGAAGTCCTGTCCCTTCTTGGACGCCAGCTTGGAGGCCATCTTCTGGGCCTCTTCCTGGCTGAAGGTCTTCTCCGCCTGCTCGATCAGGGTGAGCAGGTCACCCATGTCGAGGATGCGGGAGGCCATCCGGTCCGGGTGGAACGCGTCGAAGTCGTCGAGCTTCTCGCCGTTCGACGCGAACATGATCGGCTTGCCGGTGACCGAGGCGATCGACAGGGCGGCACCACCGCGGGCGTCACCGTCGAGCTTGGAGAGCACCACGCCGTCGAAGCCGACGCCGTCCCGGAAGGACTCGGCCGTGTTGACGGCGTCCTGACCGATCATCGCGTCGACGACGAAGAGGATCTCGTCCGGGGAGACCGCGTCCCGGATGTCGGCGGCCTGCTGCATCATCTCCTGGTCGATGCCCAGGCGGCCCGCGGTGTCGACGACCACGATGTCGTGGACCTTCGACTTGGCGAACTCGATGGAGTCCCTGGCGACCTTGACCGGATCGCCCACGCCGTTGCCCGGCTCGGGGGCGTAGACCGCGACGCCGGCGCGCTCGGCGACGACACTGAGCTGGTTCACCGCGTTCGGGCGCTGGAGGTCACAGGCGACGAGGAGCGGCGAGTGGCCCTGCTCCTTCAGCCACCGGCCCAGCTTGCCCGCAAGGGTCGTCTTACCGGCACCCTGCAGACCCGCGAGCATGATCACGGTCGGCGGGTTCTTGGCGAAGCGGAGGCGGCGGGTCTCGCCGCCGAGAATTCCGACCAGTTCCTCGTTGACGATCTTGAGGACCTGCTGGGCGGGGTTCAGCGCCTTGGAGACCTCGGCGCCGAGCGCGCGCTCCTTGACGTTCTTGATGAAGCCCCGGACGACCGGCAGCGCGACGTCCGCTTCCAGGAGCGCGATGCGGATCTCGCGGGCCGTGGCGTCGATGTCCGCCTCGGAAAGGCGACCCTTGCCCCGCAGGTTCTTGAAAGTCGCTGAGAGGCGATCGGAGAGCGTATCGAACACGGCGGTGTCGGTCCTCGGAGTCGGGGGCAGTCTGGGTTGCCCTCCAGGGTATCTGTCTGGGTGTGGTCGGGTCTCCACCCGTGTGGATAGTGGACGGCCGAGCCCGATTCCAGGGGTACGGGGCCACCCGGCCCCGTACCCGTCGCGCTCAGCCGCGCAGGGTCTCCTCCAGCTTCCGTGCCACGGACGCCGCCTCGTCGCCCGGCAGCGGTGCCCCCTTCGGCCCGGTCACGTAGAAGGCGTCCACGGCGTTGGCGCCCAGCGTGCTGACGTGCGCGCTGCGCACCCGTACGTTCGCGTCCTCCAGGGCGCGCCCGATCCGGTGCAGCAGGCCGGGGGCGTCCTGGGCGCGCACCTCGATGACCGTGGCGTGCCGGGAGGCCGCCGCCGCCACCGCGACGCGCGGCGGGGGCGCGACGACGCCACGCCGCCGGGGATAGGACGCGTCGCGCTCGGCCAGCCGTCCGGCGATGTCCAGCGAGCCGTCCAGCGCTCTGACGAGGTCGGCGCGGAGCCGGGCGGCCTGGGGCAGCGAGCCGTACTCGGCGGCCACCCGCCAGTTCAGCAGCAGTACGGAGCCCTCGACCCCGTCCGGCAGGTCGAGTGCCCGGAGTTCGGCCGTGCGCACGGTGAGCCGGTGCATGGCGAGGACGCCGGCGACCGCGGGCAGGACGCCCGGCTGGTCGGGGACGGCGATGAGGAGTTCCACACCCAGGGGTTCCGGATCGGCCTTCTCGTCCTTCTCCTCGGCGGCGGCCTCCGTCTGCGCGCGCAGCGACAGCACCGGCCCGCCCGTGCGGAACGCCTCGATGGCGAGCCGCTCCTGCTCCGCGCTGGTCTCGCCGGGCTCCGGCTCCTCAGGGGCGTCCCCGGCGAACAGCGCGTCCACCCGCTGGACCAGCTCGGACACGAGCGAGGCGCGCCACGACGACCAGGCGGCGGGGCCGGTGGCCAGCGCGTCCGACTCGGTCAGCGCGTGCAGCAGTTCGAGCGTGCCCGGCGATCCGACGGCATCGGCCACGGACCGGACGGTGGCCGGGTCCTCCAGATCACGCCGGGTGGCCGTGTCGACGAGCAGCAGATGATGGCGTACGAGGGTGGAGAGGACCGCCACGTCGTCGCGGTCGAAGCCGATCCTGGCCGCCACGTCCTTGGCGATGATCTCGCCGGCGACGGAGTGGTCGCCCGGCCAGCCCTTGCCGATGTCGTGCAGCAGCGCGGCGACGAGCAGGAGGTCGGGCCGGTGCACCCGGCGGGTCATCTCGGAGGCCTGGACCGCGGTCTCGATGAGGTGCCGGTCGACGGTCCAGATGTGCACGGCGTTGCGCTGCGGCCGGCAGCGGACCCGCTCCCAGTCGGGCAGCAGCTGCGTGATGAGGCCTTCGGCCTCAAGCGCCTCCCAGACGTCGATGGTCGGGCGCCCGGAACCCAGCAGGGTCACGAGCTGCTCGCGTGCCTCGGCGGGCCAGGGCGTCGGCAGCGGCCGGGCGGCGGCCGCCAGTCGCCGTACGGCGTGCAGGGAGAGCGGCAGTCCGGCCTGGGCGGCAGCGGCGGCGGCGCGCAGTGGCAGCACGGGGTCCCGGTCGGGCTTGGCGGCCCGCGCGAGCACGACCTCTCCGTCCTGCTCGACCACGCCCTCGGCCAGCGGCGACCGCTCGGGGGTCGGCTTCCCGCCACCGAGCATGGCGCGCAGCCGAGGCCGCACGGCGCGCGACCGCAGCACGCGCCCCACTTCACGCCAGGTCACATCACTGGCGTACGAGATCACGCGCGCCGCTTCGTACACCTGGCGCAGGAGCGTGTCGGCGTCCAGCAGCCCCAGCTCGGCGGCGACCTGGTCCTGTTCCTGGAGCGCGAGGCGGTCGGTCGCGCGCCCGGTGGTGAGATGTAGCGCGTCCCGCACATCGAGAAGCCTGCGCCGTGCGTCAGCGAGCCCCTCGCGCGGGGCGTCGGCCAGCCAGGAGGCGGCGACGGCACGGAGCGCGGTGGCGTCACGCAGCCCGCCCCGCGCCTCCTTGAGGTCGGGTTCCAGCAGGTACTGCAGCTCCCCCTGCCGCTCGGCCCGCTCGGCGCACAGCTCCTGGAGTTCCGGGAGGCGTTTGGGTGCCTGGTTGCGCCAGTCGGCGAGGACGGCGGTGCGCAGTCCGGCGGTCAGTCCCAGATCACCGGCGATGTGCCGGGCGTCCAGCAGGCCCAGTTGCACCTTGAGGTCCTCGCCGGCGGTCTTGCGGGCCTCGGCGGGGGTGCGGACCGAGTGGTCGAGGGCCAGCCCCAGATCCCAGACGGGGTACCAGATGCGGTCGGCCAGCGCGGCCACCGCCTCCTCGTCGGACCCGTCGTGCAGGAGCAGCAGATCGAGGTCGCTGCGGGGCGAGAGCTCGCCGCGCCCGTATCCCCCGACGGCGACCAGCGAGGCCCCGCGCAGTTCGGAGGCGCCCGCGCCGAAGAGTCCCGCGAGCCACTCGTCGGTCAGCTCGGCCAGGGCCGAACGGCGCGGCGGCCCGGACTGCGCCTCCTCCTGGAGGAGGCGCAGCCGGGCCGCCGCGTAGCCGCTGGGTCCCGAGTCCTCTGCATCCGTACGTACGTCCGTACTCGTCACCCAGCGACTCCTGTTCTTCTCTTCGGTCAGAGCGCGTCCGGGCCGCGCTCGCCGGTCCGGACCCGAACGGCCGTCTCGACCGGGAGGGACCAGACCTTGCCGTCACCGATCTTGCCGGTGCGGGCGGCCTTGACGATGACATCGATCAGCTGTTCGGCGTCATCGTCCTCGGCGAGCACCTCGATACGGATCTTGGGAACCAGGTCCACCGTGTACTCGGCGCCCCGGTACACCTCCGTGTGGCCCCGCTGCCGACCGTACCCACTGGCCTCGGTCACCGTAAGTCCGTGCACCCCGAAGGCCTGCAGGGCTTCCTTGATCTCGTCGAGCCGGTGCGGCTTGACGACCGCGGTGATCAGCTTCATGCCCCGACCTTCTTGCTCTCAGTGGCAGCGACGCTGCTCGTCGTGGAGGAGATGTGCGACTGGGTCGCCGAGGTGAAGTCGTAGGCCGTCTCGGCGTGCAGGGCCTGGTCGACACCGGAGACCTCGTCCTCCTCGGACGCCCGGAAGCCGATCGTCTTCTGGATGACGAAGGCGATGATCCAGGTCACCACGAAGGTGTAGCCCATGACGGAGAAGGCACCCGTGGCCTGCTTGCCGAACTGGTCGAGGCCGCCGATCCCGTCGGTGGCCAGGAAGCCGACCATCAGGGTGCCGAGGACACCGCCGACCAGGTGGACGCCGACGACGTCGAGGGAGTCGTCGTAACCGAGCTTGTACTTGAGGCTGACCGCCCAGGAGCAGACGGCACCGGCGACGATACCGATCAGGATGGCGCCGAAGGCGTTGACGTGACCGCCGGACGGGGTGATCGCGACGAGGCCCGCGACGGCACCGGAGCAGGCACCGAGGGTGGTGAACGCACCGTGGCGGATGCGCTCGTAGATCAGCCAGCCGATGATGGCCGCGGCGGTCGCGATCTGCGTGTTGATCGCCATGCGGGCGGTCGTGCCGTCGACTCCGAGCCAGGAACCGGCGTTGAAGCCGAACCAGCCGAACCACAGCAGGGCGGTGCCGACCATGACCAGCGGCAGGCTGTGCGGCCGCATCGGGTCCTTCTTGAAGCCGATCCGCTTGCCCACGACGAGGACCGCGGCGAGCGCGCCGATACCGGCGTTGATGTGGACCGCGGTACCACCGGCGAAGTCGATGACGCCCAGCTCGAAGAGCCAGCCGCCCGGCGCCCACACCCAGTGCGCGACCGGGAAGTACACCAGGGTGACCCAGAGCCCGACGAAGATCATCCAGGCGCCGAACTTGACGCGGTCGGCGAGCGCACCGCTCATCAGGGCCGGGGTGATGACCGCGAACAGCATCTGGAAGAGGATGAAGGCGAACGCGGCGATCTTGTGCGGCTCGCCGTTGGCGCCCGCGACGAAGCTGTCGACCGTGCTGGTGGCGTCGATGCCCTTGAGGCCGATCGCGTCCAGGTTGCCGATGAAGCCACCCTGGTCACCGCTGAAGGCGAGCGAGTAGCCGTACAGCACCCACAGGATGCTGACGATGCCCAGCGAGATGAAGGACATCATGAGCATGTTCAGCACGCTCTTCGCTCGGACCATGCCGCCGTAGAAGAGCGCCAGGCCCGGCGTCATCACCATGACGAGCGCCGCGCTGATCAATACGAATCCGGTATCTGTGCCGTTCAATGCCGGTATCTCCTCGTGGTCGGAACGGCCCGTGCGGATGCTGAAGCTTGGGGGAGCTCTCGGGGAGGGCCGACTGTGCTCAGGAGACTGACGCAGCACCGTTTCACCGGGAGATTGGAAATGTTTCCCGCACGTGACGAAGGCCCTCATCACGTTACAGACATGTGAAACGTGAATCTCGGAGGATTCATCCCGTGTGGGGCCCCGCCTCTGCGGACCCCTCTGCGGATAACGGTTTCGTATCCGATGGAACTTCTGGTGATGTTCGCTTTCCCCGGCGGTCCCCGGCTCGGGTGAGGACGTGTGCACCCGCCCTCACCCGAACCGGATCGTCTACCGACCCGCCGGACGCGTCATCGCTTGACGCAGACCTTCACGGTCTTGGTCCAGGAGTCCGACTTGCCCTTGACGTACGCCGTGACCTCCGGGCGCGCGGAGAGGCACAGCTTCTCCTTCTTGAGGGAGACGCGGACCATGCCGTCGAACTTCGCCGGACGGCCGCTGTTGCTCTGCGTGTACTTCCACAGGTTCTCGTTGTAGGTGGTCGCGCGCGTCGCGGCCTTGCGCTTGCCGCACTCCAGGGTCGGTGTGACGGAGAGGCTCCACACACCCACGGCCACCTTGGCGTTCATCTTGCACTTCGTGCTCTCGTACCAGCGCTGGGTCAGCTCCAGCTTGGTGAGCTTCGCCCGCTTGCCACCCGAACAGCTGGTGTAGGTGGTGGCCGTCATGCTCGGGTCCTTGAGCTTCACGTCCGTGTAGGCGTGATCCTTGGCGCCCTTCATCTTCCAGTAGTAGTGCTTGAACTCGACCCGGCCGGTGAGCTTCACATAGACACAGCGCTTCAGCGGCTTCGACCACATCGCCACGGTCGCGCTGTACGGCTTGCTGTGCGAGGTCTTTGCGACCGCACCCGCATTGGGCGCCATGCCCATGACGAGCGCGAGGGAGGAAGCGCCCACCGCGACGGCGGACGCGACTGACTTGCTCTGCATTTCCGGTTTTCCCCGTTCCCCGTAGTTTCTCTGGTCGGCACGCCAACTGCACGCACAGACCAAGGAGTTGACAACCACCCTCACGGGCGGCGCGGACGCAACTCTAGCCACCGAGGTTGACACGGGCACGCCACGTGACAGAACAAGGAGCAAACTCGTTACAGTCCATCAGCTTTGCAAATATCCGGCGAACAGCCGACGAATGGGCCGACCACGGCGGGCCATCCGTTGACCTGGCATGGGGGAGCCGAGTCGGGCAGTAGGGATGGCCGGCCGCGGCCGGGGTCGAGGGGCCCGCAGGGTTCCGCGGGTCGGCGTCAGACCGCTGCGGCGGTCTCGGGAAGATGGACGGAGAGCTGGTCGGTGAGGTCGACGACCTCGGCCAGGTCACCGAAATCGCGTACGGCCGTGTCGACGGTCTTGCGGATCCGGGTGTTGACCCGCTCGGAGCGGACCTTGCGGGCGACATCCATGGCTCGCTTGGCCATGGCCGCCCCCTGCTCCGGCTCACGCTGGAGCAGATGCACCGTGGCCATGCCGATGAGGTTCAGCGCGTACGACCGCTGGTGTTCGATGTCCGTGGAGAAGAGCTCGACGGCCCGGTGCATCACGGGCTCGGCGAGGGAGGCGTAAGTGGGGCTGCGGCCTGCGACATAGGCGAGGTCGCGGTAGGAGTGGGAGTTCTCGCCGTGCAGCTCGGCCTCGTTGAAGAAGCGGATCCAGTCGGGATCCGGGTCGTCCCATTCCTCGGCGTCGGCGAAGACGTCCTCGGCCATCCGCACCGCCCGTTTGCACTTTCCGGGCTGGCCCATGTTGGCGTAGGCGCGGGCCTCCATCGCGTACAGCATCGACTGGGTGCGCGGGCTCGCGCAGTCACGGCTGCCGTACTGGGCGAGATGGATCAGTTCGAGGGCGTCGTCGGGCCGGCCGAGGTGGATCATCTGACGGCTCATGCTGGACAGGACGTACGAACCGAGGGGCTTGTCGCCCGCCTCCTTGGCCGCGTGCAGGGCGAGGACGAAGTATTTCTGGGCGGTGGGCTGGAGGCCGATGTCGTAGCTCATCCAGCCGGCCAGCTCGGCCAGCTCGGCGGCGACCTTGAACAGCCGCCGGGTGGTGGCCTCGGACTGGTGCTCCTGGAGGAGATCGGTCACCTCGTGCAGCTGGCCGACGACCGCCTTGCGGCGCAGACCACCGCCGCACTGGGCGTCCCACTGCCGGAACATCACCGTGGTGGATTCGAGGAGGTCCAGCTCCGGTTTGGAGAGCCGGCCGGCCCGGCGCGCGGCGGGCGACGGCTCGGGCTCCGCGCGCGGGGCGGGGGGTGAGGGAACGAGCCAGCGCTGCATCGGCTCGATGAGGGCCGGGCCCGCGGACAGGGCGAGCGAACTCCCGAGGAAGCCGCGCCGCGCCAGCATCAGGTCGCTGCGCGAGAACTCGCTGATCAGCGCCACGGTCTGCGGGCCCGTCCAGGGCAGGTCGACACCGGACACGGACGGGGACTGGTGGGCGGCACGCAGCCCCAGGTCCTCCACGGCGACGACGCAGCCGAACCGCTCGGAGAACAGTTCGGACAGGATCCGCGGAATCGGCTCGCGCGGGTTCTCCCCGTCGAGCCAGCGCCGTACGCGCGAGGTGTCGGTGGAGATGTGATTGGCCCCGAGCTGTCGGGCCCGGCGGTTCACCTGCCGGGCGAGCTCGCCCTTGGACCAGCCGCTGCGGACGAACCACGAGCCCAGCAGTTCGTTCGGGCGCTTGTCAGCGTTCGTGCCGCTTCCGCCGTTGCCGCCCACTGGAACGCCCCCATCCCTGAAACCACTTGTGTGCGCTGTGTGCGCCAAGCCCTACCAGAATGCCGGTTACCACGCCGTACGTCCGACTGTTGTCACCCATCGAACGGAAAGACGACTTGCCTCCGGCATACCCACGAGCGCACACATCCCCAGGTCCCGTGTACTCAAAGTAATCCCACGATCACGCGTCCGGCCACGGCGATTCCTTAAACGCCACCATTCGCCACCCCTTCGAATGAACTCACGGTTGCCAGTACGCGATTCACTTGACACATGACAGCCGGGGCCGGGCGGAGTGATGCATTCAGGGGCGCGCGTCGTCGACCGCACCACCCGAGGTGACGTAGCGCGCCGCCCATGCGGAAGCAGAGCGTCGCATTCCGACTCCGTCGCGTAACCACCGGCGCGCTGGACCCGTTGGAGGGGGCATGGGCTTCACGATCGGCGGCATTCGGGAGATGCGATCCGGCACGCGTCGGCGCGGCCGTTCCTCGGAATGCACGGCCGTGGCCGAATTCACCGGGCTCTGCGGGTGGGACGTCGTCCCCGGCGCGCGGACGGCTTCGGGCGCGTGCTCATGTGGCAAGGCCGACTGCTCCGCGCCCGGCGCGCATCCCCTCGACTTCGCGCCTCCCGTCCGCGCCGGCGCCACGCTCGACGAGGTGACCGAGGCCTGGTCCGAGTTCCCCGGCGCCTCCGTGATGCTGCCGGTGGGCCGCTCCTTCGACGTCATCGAGGTCGCCGAATCGGCCGGCCGGCACGCACTCGTCCGCCTGGAGCGCATGGGCCTCCCGGTCGGCCCCGTGATCGCCACACCCGAGGGCCGCGCCCACTTCTTCGTCACCCCCGGCGCCGCCGCCGAACTGCCCGCGCTGCTCTACCGCATGGGCTGGGACGATCCGTCCACCCTCGACCTGCGTGGTCTCGGCCCCGGGACCCACGTCACCGCCCCGCCCTCCGACCGCGGCGGCCTCGGCCCGGTCCGCTGGCTCCGCTCCCCCGCCCTCGACTCGGCGACACAGCCGCCCGCTGCGCGTCTGCTGCTGGGAACGCTGGCGTACGTGGCACACCGGTCGCGGGCATAGCGGCGTCGGCCTCGGATTCGTACACAGCGAAGCGCCCGTCCCCCATCTCACCTTGGGGGCGGGCGCCTCTTTGATCAGCGGTGAACGTCAGAGGGTGCTTACTCTCCGATAAGCGCATCCACGAACGCCTCCGGCTCGAAGGGCGCCAGGTCGTCCGCGCCCTCTCCCAGGCCGACGAGCTTGACGGGGACACCCAGCTCACGCTGTACGGCGATGACGATGCCGCCCTTGGCGGTGCCGTCGAGCTTGGTGAGGACGATGCCGGTGATGTCGACGACCTCGGCGAAGACGCGGGCCTGGACGAGACCGTTCTGACCGGTCGTGGCGTCGAGGACGAGCAGGATCTCGTCCAGCGGCGCGTGCTTCTCGACGACGCGCTTGACCTTGCCGAGCTCGTCCATGAGGCCGGTCTTGGTGTGCAGCCGGCCGGCGGTGTCGATGAGGACGACGTCGGCGCCCTCCTCGATGCCCTCCTTGACGGCGTCGAAGGCGACGGACGCCGGGTCGCCGCCCTCGGGACCGCGCACGGTACGGGCACCGACCCGCTCGCCCCAGGTCTGCAGCTGGTCGGCGGCGGCGGCGCGGAAGGTGTCGGCGGCGCCGAGGACGACGTTCTTGCCGTCGGCGACGAGGACGCGGGCGAGCTTGCCGGTGGTGGTGGTCTTGCCGGTGCCGTTGACGCCGACGACCATCACGATGCCCGGGGTGTCGAGCGGCGAGTCGGTGTTGACCACGCGGTCGAACTCGGGGACGAGGATCGTGAGCAGCTCCTCGCGCAACAGGGCGCGCAGCTCGACCGGAGTCCGCGTGCCGAGCACCTTCACACGTTCACGCAGGCGTTCGACCAGCTCCTGGGTGGGCTGTACACCGACGTCGGCGGTGAGGAGGGTGTCCTCGATCTCCTCCCAGGTGTCGTCGTCGAGGTGCTCGCGCGAGAGCAGCGTGAGCAGCCCCTTGCCGAGCGCGTTCTGCGAGCGGGAGAGCCGGGCGCGCAGCCGTACGAGGCGGCCGGCGGTCGGCTCCGGGATCTCGATCGCGGGGGCGGCCGGCGGCTCCTCGACGGCGACGGGTGCCGTCGCCGTGGCGTCCGGGAGGTCCACCTCCTCGATCGTTCTGCGCGGTTCGTCGCGCGGTGTCTCGGCCTCGTCGCCGACATGCGGCTCGGCCGGAGGTGCGGTGATGTCGGGTGTTGTGGGGGGAGCCGGGGGCAGCGGCTTCTTCCTGCGGCTGCCTACGACGAGCCCGCCCAGCACGCCGAGCAAGACCACGGCGATGACTACAGCAAGGATGAGTTCCATAACAAGCTCAGTATGCGTGACCTCCTGCCCGGAAGTTTCGTTGGCACGTCGGGGTTCTACGCCCCACGGGCCGGGCTGGCCCGCCGCCCGGTATTTCGCCAGGCGGAAGCCCCTCAGGGGCGGAGTCACAACTAGGCCAGTATGCGCTGGTCTCGTCGGGTGCGCACAGAAGCGTCCCCAGGGTGTGTGACGGCGGCCCATGCAGTGGGTCGTCACACACCCTCCTCTAGAAACCTGACACAACGTCAGCTAGCGTCCCCCTCCACAGCCGCCCGAAGGGGGTCCCCCATGCCCGTCACGGTCGTCCGTTTCAATCTGGTCGAGCCCGGCGCCACTCCCGCCTCGCTCCGGGCCCGCTACCGGGCCGCCGTCGAGATGGCCGCGTACGCCGATGAGCAGGGCATCAGCACCGTGCAGACGGAGGAGCACCACGGGGTCGAGAACAACTGGCTGCCATCGCCGTTCGTCTTCGCGGGGGCGGTGTTCGGGGCCACCCGCCGTATCGCGGTCACGGTGTCGGCGGTGATCGGGCCGCTGCACGACCCGCTGCGGCTGGCCGAGGACATCGCCGTACTGGATCTGGTGAGCGGCGGGCGGCTGGTGACCGTCGCCGGGATCGGGTACCGGCCGGAGGAGTACGCGCAGTTCGACGTCGACTGGAAAAGCCGCGGAAAGCTCCAGGACGAGCTGTTGGAGACGCTGCTCCAGGCGTGGACCGGTGAGCCGTTCCCCTACCGGGGGCGCACGGTCCGGGTCACCCCGCGGCCGGGTACCGAGCCGCATCCGCTGCTGCTGGTCGGGGGCTCGTCGAAGGCCGCGGCCCGCCGGGCGGCACGCCTGGGTCTTCCCTTCTTCCCGAGCGCGCATCTGCCGGAGCTTGAGGCGTACTACAAGGAGCGGCTCGTCGAGTACGGCACCGAGGGCTGGACCATGATGCCCGCCGCCGAGACCCCCTTGCTGCACGTGGCGGAGGATCCGGACCGGGCGTGGGCCGAGTACGGCGGGCACTTCCTGCACGAGGCGCGGACGTACGCCTCCTGGCAGTCGGCCGGCATTCGGTCGGCCGTGCGGTCGGGGGCGGCGACGGTGGCGGACCTGCGCGCGGAGGGCGTGTACCGGATCGTCACGCCGGACGAGTGCGTGGCGCTGGGCCTGGACAACCTCGTACTGCATCCGCTGGCCGGGGGTATGCCGGTCGAGGAGGGGTGGCGCGGGCTTCGGCTCTTCGCCGAGCGGGTGCTGCCGCGCCTCGACGGCTGAGCCGATCACCACTACTGCCCCGGAACAGGCTCCTGGCGAACCGCCGTCCCGGCCCGCTCAGTGGTCGGGCCGGAACGGCGGAGGGGGACGAGGAGAGGGGCAGCGGGGACTTGGCCCTTCTCCTCGAACTCGGGGAGGCGCGTGGCCTGCGGGCTAGCCCGGAGGCGCGTGGCCTGCGGGCTAGCCCATCTCCTCCAGCGCCTTGCCCTTCGTCTCCTTCACGAACTTGAGGACGAAGGGGATCGAGAGCGCGGCGAAGACCGTGTAGATCACGTACGTCACGGAGAGGTTCCAGTCGGCCAGGGACGGGAAGCTCGCGGTGATGGCCCAGTTGGCGATCCACTGCGCGGAGGCGGCCACGCCCAGGGCGGCGGCGCGGATCCTGTTCGGGAACATCTCGCCGAGCATGACCCAGACGACGACGCCCCAGGAGAGGGCGAAGAAGAGGACGAAGACATGGGCGGCGATCAGCGCGACCCAGCCCTGGGTGGCGGGGAGCTTGCCGTCGACGAGGTCGAAGGAGAAGGCCCATGCCTCCAGGGCGAGGCCGATGACCATGCCGACGGAGCCGATGAGGGCGAGCGGCTTGCGGCCGATCCGGTCCACGAAGATCATCGCGATGACGGTGCCGACGATGTTGATGATCGAGGTCGTGAAGGAGTAGAAGAACGACTCGGTCGGGTCGACGCCGACGGACTGCCACAGGGTCGCGGAGTAGTAGAACGCGACGTTGATGCCGACGAACTGCTGGAAGACCGACAGGCCGATGCCGATCCAGACGATCGGCTTGAAGAAGAAGCTGCCGCCGAGCAGGTCCTTGAAGGTCGACTTGTGCTCGCTGTTCATGGCGGACTCGATCTCGGCGACCCGGGCGTCGAGATCCACGTCCTTGCCCTCGACTTCGGCGAGCACCTCACGGGCGCGCTCGTCCTTGCCGACGGAGATCAGGAAGCGCGGGGACTCGGGGATCGCGAAGGAGAGCAGGCCGTACAGCACGGCCGGTACGACCATGACACCGAGCATGATCTGCCAGGCCTCCACGCCGAGCAGCTCACCGCGCTGGTCGCCGTCGGCGGCGTTCAGGATGCCCCAGTTGACCAGTTGGGAGATGGCGATACCGACGACGATCGCGGCCTGCTGGAACGAGCCGAGCCGTCCCCGGTACGCGGCAGGGGCGACCTCGGCGATGTAGGCGGGTCCGATCACGGACGCCATGCCGATGGCGAAGCCGCCGACGATCCGCCAGAAGGCGAGGTCGTACAGCGCGAAGGGGAGCGCGGAGCCGACGGCGCTGACCGTGAAGAGGACGGCCGCGATCTGCATGCAGCGGATACGGCCGATGCGGTCGGCTATGCGGCCCGCGGTGGCCGCACCGATGGCACAGCCGATCAGCGCGACGGCGATGACCTGTGCCAGGGCCGTGGAGCCGATGTCGTAGCGGTCCCGGATGGCTTCGACGGCGCCATTGATCACGGCACTGTCGTAGCCGAAGAGGAAGCCGCCCATCGCGGCCGCCGCCGCGATGAAGATCACGTGCGAGAGATGGTCGGGCTGAGCGTCCCGAGCTCCTGTGTTGGATGCCTGCTCAGTGCTGGTCACGTCTGTACTCCTCGGACCACCGGCAACGTCGCCGATGTGGGGGGAACTTCGACTTGAAGGTAAAAGCAACGCCCCAGAGACTATGCCTTCAAGTTTCGAAGTCAAGAGAGGGGTATGTGACCGCAGAGAGCAGAGGCTAGGTGCATTTTCTTCAACTCTTGAAGAAAGCGAAACGGCAGTCGACCTGAGGGAGCCCGGGGAACCGCGCGACCAGTCCTCACTCACCCGCACCCGAGAACGGCCGATCCCAGCGGCGCGCTACCGCAGCCGCTGGCTGATCACCTTCGATACGCCATCACCCTGCATGGACACGCCATACAGCGCGTCGGCGACTTCCATCGTCCGCTTCTGGTGGGTGATCACGATCAGCTGCGACGCCTCCTGCAGCTCCTGCATGATCCGGATGAGCCGCTGCAGGTTGGTGTCGTCGAGCGCCGCCTCGACCTCGTCCATCACATAGAACGGGCTGGGCCGCGCCTTGAAGATCGACACGAGCATGGCGACGGCGGTGAGTGAGCGCTCGCCGCCGGAGAGCAGCGAGAGACGCTTGACCTTCTTGCCCGGCGGCCGGGCCTCGACGTCGACGCCGGTGGTGAGCATGTTGTCGGGGTCGGTGAGGATCAGGCGCCCCTCGCCACCCGGGAAGAGCCGGCTGAAAACGCCCTCGAACTCCCGTGCGGTGTCCCAGAACGCCTCGGTGAAGACCTGCTCGACGCGCTCGTCGACCTCCTTCACCACTTGGAGGAGGTCGGCGCGGGTCTTCTTCAGGTCCTCCAACTGCTCGCTGAGGAACTTGTGCCGCTCCTCCAGCGCCGCGAACTCCTCCAGCGCCAGCGGATTGACCTTGCCGAGCTGCTGGTACGCCCGCTCGGCCGCCTTGAGCCGCTTCTCCTGCTCGGCGCGGTGGAACGTCTTCGGCTGGTTCCGGGGATGCTCCGGGTCGTCCGGCAGCTCCTCCCCCTCGGCCGGCAGCGACGGCGGTACGAGCTGGTCGGGGCCGTACTCCGCGATCAGCCCCTCCGGTTCGACGCCCAGTTCCTCCAGCGCCTTGGTCTCCAACTGCTCGATCCGCATCCGCTTCTCGGCGCCGAGCACCTCGCCCCGGTGTACGGAGTCGGTCAGCTTGTCCAGCTCGGCCTTGAGATCGCGCCCCTCGTTGCGGGCCTGGGCGAGTTCCTGCTCCCGGCGGGCCTTGGCGGCGTCGGCGGCGGTGCGCTCCTCCTCCGCGCGGGCGAGGGAGACCTCGACGTGGAGGAGCAGCTGCCGGGCGCCGGACGCGACGGCCTCGGCCACGGCCGCCTCGTGCCGCAGCCGCGCCCTGCGCTGTTCGGCCCGCGCCCGCGCCTCGCGCTCGGCGCGCGCGGCGCGGTCGAGCGAGTCCGCGCGCCCTGCGAGCCCCTTCACCCGCTCCTCGTGCGTCCGCACCTGGAGCCGGGCCTCCATCTCCGTCTGCCGCGCGTTGGCCCCGTCGGCCGCGAGCCGGTCCCGTACGGAGGTGTCGGGCTCCTCCTCGACGGGCATCTCCTCGGCCACCGCGAGCCGTTCGGCCAGCTCCTCGGCTTCCTGTACGGCCTTGTCGAGGGCTTCCTGGGCCCGCGCGGCCGCGGCGGTGGACCGCTCGGCCTCCCCCGCGGCCCCTCTCGCCTGCCCGGCCAGCCGCCCGAGCTGCTGGGCGACCGCCGACTTCTCCCGC
Source organism: Streptomyces sp. DSM 40750 (assembly GCF_024612035.1). GTDB lineage: Bacteria > Actinomycetota > Actinomycetes > Streptomycetales > Streptomycetaceae > Streptomyces. The sequence continues at coordinate 8,011,340 of NZ_CP102513.1, read as the reverse complement.
TCGGCCGCCCGGCGTCTCTCTCCCAGCTCCTCCACGAACCCGGCCCGTTCCCGGCGCAGCTCACCCGCGCTCTCCTGGGCCTCGGCCAACTCCTCGCACCGTACGGCGAGTTCCTCCAGCTCGGCCGCCGCCTCGTCGACGGACGCCTGTACCTCCAGCAGACTCGGCGCCCCCGCCGAACCTCCGTGCGCGAAGTGCGCTCCGAGCAGGTCGCCCTCGGCGGTGACGGCGGTGAGATCGGGGCGCGCGTAGACAAGGTCTTCGGCGTCTTCGAGGGTGTCCACCACGACGATGTCCCGCAGCAGCCTGCGTACGGCGGGCATGAGCTCGGTGGGGCCGCGGACGAGGTCGGTGGCGAAGTGCCCGGCGGGGGGTGCGGTGCGCCCGGCGGGGGGTGCCGGGAGAGGCCGTCGTTCGTCTGCTGGTTGGTCGAGGCTGGTCGCGCCGTTCCCCACACCCCTTCGGGGCGCTCCCGTACCGGTCGGCATCAGCTCCTCCGGCGCTCCCGCCGGCAACAGCGGCGCTCGGCCGCCGTCCTGCTTGCGCAGCAACCGGATCGCATCCGCCGCAGCGGACGGAGACGTCACCGCGATCGCATCCGCCGCCACCCCGAAGGCAGCCGCCAGCGGTACCTCATAACCCGGCGTCACCGTCAGCAGTTCCGCGGCCGGACCCAGCAGCCCTCCAAGCCGGTCCTTCGCTCCGAGCAACGCGCCCGTGCCGTCCTTGCGGCGCAGGCCCAGCGCGAGGGCTTCGTGGCGGGCCTGGGTGGCGGCGCGGCGGCGTTCGGCCGCGGTGGTGGCCTCGCGGGCGGCGGTGAGGGCGGCCTCCGCCTCGGCCAGGGAGCGCTTCGCGGCGTCGTGCTGTCCGGCCAGTTCGTTGTCGTCGGCGTCGAGGCCGTCGACCTCGGCCTTCAGCGCCTCGTACTCCTCCTGGGCGGTGACGGCACGTTCCTGCGCCTCGTCGCGGGCGGCGGCCAGGCGGTCGATCTCGGCCTGGGCGGAGGCCGCGCGGGAGCGGGCCGCGTTGACCTGGCCGTTGAGGCGGGCGAGGCTCTCGCGGCGGTCGGCGATGGAGCGGGCGACGTCCTTCAGACGGCGTTCCTCGACCATCAGTTCGCGCTCCAGCTCGGCGCGGTGCTCGACCGTGTCCTCCAGGGCCCGCTCGGCTGCCTCCAGGGCCGCTTCGAGCTCGGCCTCCTGTTCGCGGATGCGGGCGGCCTCGCGCTCCATGTCCTCGGGGTCGCGTCCGCGCCGCTCCTCGGGAGGTGCGGAGGTGGCGCTCTTGACCCGGGCGTCGGCCAGCGAGATCGTGCCGCGCACCCGTTCGGCGAGTTGCGACAGCTCGTACCAGGTCTCCTGGGCCCGCTGGAGGCGCGGAGCGAGCCGTCGCACCTCGCCCTCCAGGTGCGCCTCCCGCTGGAGCGCCTTCTTCAGCTCGGTCTCGGCGGCCTCCTTGCGCTGCTTCAGCGCGGCCTCGTCGGCGACCTCGGTCCGGAGCGCCGCGTGGAGTCGTACGAGATCGTCGGCCAGCAGCCTCAGCCGCGCGTCCCGGAGGTCCGCCTGGATGACGGCGGCGCGGCGGGCGACAGCGGCCTGCCGGCCGAGGGGCTTGAGCTGGCGGCGGAGTTCGTCGGTGAGGTCCTGGACGCGGGCCAGATTGGCCTGCATGGCGTCCAGCTTCCGGAGCGCCTTCTCCTTGCGCTTGCGGTGTTTGAGGACGCCGGCGGCCTCTTCGATGAAGGCGCGGCGGCCCATGGGATCGGCGTGCAGGACGGAGTCGAGCTGGCCCTGGCCGACGATGACGTGCATCTCGCGGCCGATGCCGGAGTCGGAGAGCAGGTCCTGGATGTCGAGGAGGCGGCAGGTGTCGCCGTTGATCTGGTACTCGCTGCCGCCGTTGCGGAACATGATCCGCGTGATGGTGACCTCGGAGTACTCGATGGGGAGGGCCCCGTCGGAGTTGTCGATGGTCAGGGAGACCTCGGCGCGGCCCAGCGGGGGTCGCCCGGTGGTGCCGGCGAAGATGACGTCCTCCATCTTGCCGCCGCGCAGCGACTTCGCGCCCTGCTCGCCCATGACCCAGCTGAGCGCGTCCACGACATTGGACTTGCCCGAACCGTTCGGTCCGACGACACACGTGATACCCGGCTCGAACCGGAGTGTGGTCGCCGAGGCGAACGATTTGAACCCACGGAGGGTCAGGGCCTTGAGGTGCACGCCGCTGGACTTTACCTTCCGGCCTTGTCTCACTCCATGAACGCCCGGTTTCGCATATGAACGTGCAGGGCACATCAGACGTTAAAGAGTGTGGAGAAAGCGCGAGAGCGCGGGGGAAAGAAAGAAGGGACGCCTCTAGAGAAGGCGTCCCTTGCAGATCTGACAACTTAGCGGTTGATACGGGCAGCCCAACCACTGCTGTCTGTCGTGGTGCGATGCGATGCAGTGATCAGGTGAGCGCAGGCTCCGCCTGGTGTGCGTCGAGCTCCATGAGCGAGTCGTGAGAAGCGGCAGCCGTCAACGCGTCGTTCTCGGCCTGAATCCGTACGAGCTCGGATTCCAGGTCCTGGACGCGCTGCTGGAGCCGTCGCATCTCGGCGAGGAGTCGCGGGTCGGAGCCGCCGACGTAACCGAGAAGCGCCTTTGCCATGATGGATGGTCCTCCACACTGAGTGACCGACCGAAGCGGTGTGGGTCGTGAGGGAATCGCACCCGCGATGCTTGGCACTGTTGAGTTTTTGCTGCCGTTCTCCATGCCAAACAGCTAAGGTGCGCGGGGCTTTCAGCGTCTCACCAAAAAGTTTGACGGTCAACACGATCACGCCCCGCATTGGCGGGCATCCCAGTGCCGCGCGGCCCCGATCGGGCGACGCTGCGGCGATTCCGGGACCTCTCCTGGCCGATGGAGCGAGGGGATCATCCTTTCTTCGGAGCCTGCCATGACACGTCCGTCTTGGCAATCACCTGCACATTTCTGTTCTGTACATGCTTCTGGCATATGCCAGTGGCGCGCCCCTCCGCCTTCACCCGGCCCGCTTCACAGCAGGGGGTCAGCGGATGGCGAAGCCGTCGTAACCCCCTCGCGGTGTGTCCCAGATCTCGGTGACGCCGTCCACGCGCCCGGGCGTGTCGTCACTCTGGAGCCACTCCAGGAGCCCTTGGCACGCCTCACGGGAGCCCTCGGCGACCACCTGCACCCGCCCGTCGGCCAAATTGAGAGCAAAACCACTCAGTCCGCCGATCTCCAGGGCTCTGGCCCGCGTGAACCAGCGGAAACCCACACCTTGCACCCGTCCACGCGCCCAGGCGACCAGCCGTACATCCTCGCTCATGCCTGCACGCTAACGGGCCAATGTCTCTCGGGTCTCTCCCACCCCTGGCGCCATGCTGTACCGTCCCGACCCAATGAATCTCATATGAAACTCACTCCTTCGTGTGAGGTTCGTGAAGACGACGATCACAACGTTGACAACATCACCAACGTTGACCGCAGGACAGCGCAAGGACGAGGAAGGCCAAGACATGGGACGCCACCGACGCTCCGCCGCCGGCCGCGCCGCCAGGGGGGGCCGCGCCACCGGGGTCACGGACACGGGCTTCGCTTCCGAGGAGCCCCATTACGGCCCGGAGAACCTGTACGGGTTCGCCGCTGTCCTGGAGGCCGACGCTCAGGCCGCCTCGCGCGCCGGTGGTTCGCGCCGTCGTAAGAAGAGGGCCGTCACCCCCGTGAAGACCGGTCTGCTCGGTGTCTCCGCCGCCGTCGCCCTCGGCACCGCCGCGGTGGCCACCGGGGTACTGCCGGGCGGCGGCCAGTACACGATCAGCGGGGGCAACACCTCCGAGACGGTGGTGCCTGCCGGTTCGCCGACGGGTGCGGCGAGCCAGCAGGGTGGTACGGACGGCGCCGCGCAGGAGCGCGAGGACGAGTCCACCAGCCGCGACACCGAGCGCGAGGCCTCGCCGTCGAACAGCCCGTCCCCCTCCAAGACGCCGTCCAAGAAGCCGTCCGAAGAGGCGAGCGAGGGCTCCGGCTCGAAGAAGACCAAGACGCCGACCGCGAAGCCCACCAAGGAGAAGGAGAAGAAGACCACTGCCCCCGCAGAGGTCTCCTCCGAGACCCAGGCCGAGGCCGCGGTCCTCCAGCTGGTCAACGAGGAGCGGGCCAAGGCGGGCTGCAGCCCGGTTGCGGCCAACAGCGATCTGGCCAAGCTGGCCGAGTCCTTCAGCGAGGACATGGCCCTCCGCGGCTTCTTCGACCACACCAACCCCGACGGCGAGGACCCGTGGGACCGCGCCGCCACCCTCGGGATCACCGGTCTCGGCGGCGAGAACATAGCCCGCGGCCAGGCCACCGCCGAGGCGGTCATGGAGGCCTGGATGAACAGCCCCGGCCACCGGGCGAACATCCTGAACTGCGACTTCAAGACCCTCGGCGTCGGTGTCCACATGGGCGACGGCGGACCGTGGTGGACGCAGGACTTCGGCTACTAGGCGGCACTCGCCCAGCCGAACGCTAACCGGTAGTTAGTGCAACCTTTTGGTTAGCGCTGTGCCGGAGTATTCTCGACGTATGGAATCAGCCGCGCAGACCGCCGTGACGCCCGCGCAGGCCTCCGCGGGCGCGGACGGCCTGAACCTCGACGACCTGGCCTTCGACGTGTTCGCCAGGAACTGTCCGTCGCGGGGCACCCTGGAGCACGTCACGGGCCGCTGGGGTGTGCTCACGATGGGCGCGCTGCACGAGGGCTCGCTCCGCTTCAACGAGCTGCGGCGCCGCGTCGACGGCGTCAGCGAGAAGATGCTCTCGCAGACCCTGCACGCCCTGGAGCGCGACGGCCTGGTCCACCGCGAGGCCCAGGCCACCAACCCGCCCCGCGTCGACTACACGCTCACCCCGCTCGGCCGCGAGGTCTCCGAGCGTCTGCTGTCCCTCATCACCTGCGTGGAGGACCGCATGGAAGACGTGCTCCGGGCCCGCGAGCGTTACGACGAGACCCGCGGCGCCCGCTGACACGTCGGGCAGAAGTAGCTGGACCGGTTCATCCACGGCCGCCGCCGCATCGGCGTGGCACAGCGCCGACAGGGCAACCCCTCCCGGCCGTACGCGTCCAGCGAGCGGTCGAAGTACCCCGACTCTCCGTTGACGTTGACATACAGGCTGTCGAAGCTCGTGCCGCCCACCGCGAGGGCCGCGTTCATCACGTCCCGTACGTGGCCCAGGAGTTCGGTGGTGCGGGGGCGGGTGAAACCGGCGGTCGGGCGCTCGTAGTGGATCCGCGCCCGCCACAACGCCTCGTCCGCGTAGATGTTGCCGACCCCGCTGATCAACGACTGGTCGAGCAGGGCCCGTTTGATGGTCGTACGCTTCCGCCGCAGCGCCTGGTGGAAGGCCTCGGCGTCGAACAGCGGGTCGAGGGGGTCGCGGGCGATGTGCGCGATGACGTCGGGCAGGCCGTCGGGGGTGGTGTCGTGCAACGACAGTCCGCCGAAGGTGCGTTGGTCGACGAAGCGGAGTTCGGTGGCGAGGTCGTCCGCGAAGCGGACGCGGATCCTGAGGTGCTTCTCGTCCGCCGCGTCGTGCGGCTGCACGAGCAGTTGCCCGCTCATCCCGAGGTGGGCCAGCGCGGCGATCCCGGTGTCCTCCACCGGCAGCCACAGATACTTGCCCCGCCGGCTCGGCTCGCCGATCCGGTGCCCCTTGAGGCGGTGCGCGAAGTCCTCGGGCCCGGCCAGGTGCCGCCGTATCGCGCGCGGGTGCATGACCTCCACATCGGCGACGGTCCGGTGGGCCACCCAGCGTTCCAGGCCCCGTCGTACGACCTCGACCTCGGGTAGTTCGGGCACGGGTCCTCCGGTAGGTGGGGTGACGTCGGCAGCGTACCCGGTGGTCAGGGGGTGCTGGCGAGGCGGCCGTCCGGGGTGAGGCCGCGGGTGAGCGGGGGCGTGGGTCTCGGTCTCCCTGCCCCGCGCCACCGGGAGGAGGACGAACCCGCCGTGGTTCGCCGCCCGCCCGATCAGGTCGCGGAGTCCGCCGCCGTCCGGCGCGTCCAGGTCGCGGGGGACATAGCCGGGCAGGGACGGCGCGGCCGCCCCGGTGCGGCGGATGGGGCGGTGCACTCCGAGCCGGAGGGGGTCGGCGTCACGTACGCGGACGGGTTCGGGCCCGCGCCGCGTCCGCGGGGGCTCGTCGGTCCGCGTCACCACGGAGAGGTCGCCGTGGACCTGCCCGACTGCGGGCTGCGCCCGCCGGCGAAGGCCCCCGCGAGGCGGTTCACCGTATCGCCGCCCGCTGCCCTGCCCGCGCCCGCTGCCGCGGTCTCGTCCAGCTCCCCCACGCGCTCCCCCTCGTACCGGCGAACCCGCTGCTGCCCCAGCGGACGCCGAAACCCCCACCGAAAGCCTGTCCGGTGGGGGTTTCGAGCGATCCGGTCCCGGCGTCAGGCCGGGGCGGTGTCCGAAGGTGTGTCGGCGGATTCGTCGGGCCGGGCCGCGGCCTCGGCCGCCGCCTTCGCCCGCTCGTCCGCCGCGGCGCGGATGGCACGCCAGGCGGACTCGGCCGCCTGTTGCTCCGCTTCCTTCTTGCTGCGGCCGGTGCCGGTGCCGTACGAGACGCCTCCGACGCGGGCGGCAGCGGTGAAGGTCTTCTCATGGTCGGGGCCGGTCTCCGTGACCAGGTACTCGGGCACGCCGAGCCCCTCGGTCGCGGTGAGCTCCTGGAGACTGGTCTTCCAGTCCAGGCCGGCTCCGAGATTCGAGGACTTCTCGATCAGTGGATCGAACAGGCGGTGCACCAGCGCCGCCGCCGAGTCCAGTCCCTGGTCGAGGTAGACCGCACCGATCACCGCTTCCAGGGTGTCGGCGAGGATGGATGCCTTGTCCCGGCCACCTGTGCCCTCTTCACCACGGCCGAGCCGGATGAAGGAGCCGAGGTCGAGCCCGCGGCCCACCTCCGCCAGCGCACGAGAATTGACCACCGCGGCCCGCAGCTTGGCCAGTTGGCCCTCGGGCAGGTCGGGGTGGGTGCGATACAGCGTGTCCGTGACCACGAGGCCGAGAACGGAGTCCCCGAGGAACTCCAGGCGCTCGTTGGTGGGCAGGCCGCCGTTCTCGTACGCGTACGAACGGTGGGTCAGCGCGCGCACCAGAAGGGCGGACTCGAGCTGATAGCCGAGCCGCCCTTCCAGAAGCGTGTGGGACGAGGCTGTGTTCTCCGCCTTCTTCTTGGCGGTGGGCTCCGCCTTGGCGTCATCCGCCTTCTTGGGGCTGGACACAGTGCCTCTCACCAGCCGCTCAGACCTCGAGGACCTGGCGCTTGTTGTAGGTGCCGCATGACGGGCACGCGATGTGCTGCAGCTTGGGCTCGTGGCAGCGCTCGCACGCAACCAGGGTGGGGACCGCAGCCTTCCACTGCGACCGGCGGTGGCGCGTGTTGCTGCGCGACATCTTCCGCTTCGGAACAGCCACGGCTACTTCTCCTGCTTCTCGTCGACACCGGTTTCGGCGCCGCTCATCTCGTCCTTCTCGCCGTCTTCGAGTGAACCGGCGAGTCCCTGCAGTGCCGCCCAACGGATGTCGACGGCGTCATGGTGGTGGTCCGGGTCGTCCGCCAGCCGGGCTCCGCACTGGGAGCACAGGCCGGGGCAGTCGTCCTGGCACACCGGCTGCATCGGCAGTGCGAGCACCACCGCATCGCGCAGCACGGGTTCGAGGTCGAACAGGCCGTCCTCGATGAAGAGCCTGTCCTCGTCTTCCTCGGCGTCGTCGGCCGGCTCCGCCTTGGGGCGGCCCCGGTCGTCGGCGTCAGGGTACGAGAACATCTCCTGGAAGTCCGCTTCGAGCTCCAGCTCCAGCGGCTCCAGACACCTTACGCACTCCCCCTTGGCCCGTGCACGGACGGTGCCTGTGACAAGCACACCTTCCATGACCGACTCCAGGCGGAGTTCGAGCTCCACCGGGGCGCCTTCCGGCACTCCGATCACTCCCTGGATCCCGAGGTCCTTGGGAGCGTCGATCTCACGGGTCAGGCGCTGCAGCGCGCCAGGACGCCGCCCCAGCTCGTGTGTGTCGAACACGAGAGGGTCGCGGTGGTCGAGGCGGGCGTTCAGGGCCATTCCTGCTTTCGATCTTGAAGCTTGAGGACGCCACCCTTCGATGCTTCCCGGGCAGCGTTGATCGCGGACGTACACGCGACCGAAGAGCCAGGATACTGGACCTTTCGCTCTCGGCCCAATCCGCTGTCAGCGGCCCTGTTCGTAGCGCCGCAGCTGCTCGGCGCTGATCATGGTGGTGTCGAAGAGGCTGGTCTCGTCGAGGGCGTTCGCCTGGGGCTGCGCATAGCCCTGCTGCTGATCCTGGTGGCCCTGGTTCGGGTGATCCTGGTGGCTCTGGTTCGGGTGATCCTGGTGGCCCTGGTTCGGGTCGTACGCCGGCTGCTGCGGGTAGCCGGCCGCGTACGGGTCGGCCTGCTGGTAGCCGTAGGGATCGGCGGCCTGCTGGGGCTGGGCGTACGGCTGCTGGTAGCCGCCGTAGGGGTCCTGCTGGTACGCCGTCGCCTGGTACGCGTCCTGCTGTTGGCCGTACGACTGCCTCTCCGGCACCGCGCGGGACTGCTGCGCGGTGCCGGAGAGGTCGGCGAGCTCGGCCAGGTAGTCGGCGTCGCTGGTGGGCTGCGGGGAGGTGCCGTCGTCGTTCAGGGAGAGGGCGCCGAGGTCGTCGGTGGCGATGCGGCCGTGGAGCTTCTGGCGGCCGCGGCCGACGGCGTCCAGGGTCTTGGCGAGGACCGCCTCGAAGGCGCCGAGCTTGGCGTCCACATAGGAGTCGGCGTCGCGTCGCAGGGTCTCCGGGTCGTGGCTGCGCTCGGGGGCGTCCTCGTCCTCGTAGCCCTGCTCGTCGAGGCCGGGGCCGGTGCCGAGGAGCTTCTCGCGGCCGCGGCCGACCGAGCCGAGGGTCTTGGTGAGGACGACCTCGAAGTTGGCGAGCTTGGAGTCGACGTAGTCGTCGGCTTCGGCTCGGACCTCCTCGGCCTCCTGGCGGGCCTCGGTGAGGATGCGGTCGGCCTCGTTCTGGGAGCGGCGGGCGACTTCGGTGTCGGAGATCAGGGAGCCGCGCTCGGCGTGCGCGCTCTCGATGATCCGCTCGGCCTCCATGCGGGCACGCTCGACCATGTGGTCACGGTCGCCGATCAACTCCCGTGCCTGGGCGAGGGAGTCGGGCAGAGCGGCGCGCACCTCTTCGAGCAGTGAGAGCAGTTCGGCGCGGTTGACCACGCACGAGGCCGACATGGGCATGGATCGGGCGCCGGAGACCACCGAGACGATCTCGTCGAGCTTCTTCTGCACGTCCACCGTGTGGTCCACCGTGTGCTCGCCACTCTCTACAGCTGTGTTGGAGACGGTCGGGTCGACTGTACGGCCAGCCGGGGACCTTCGTCCGCTCAGTCCCGCTTCAGACGCTCACCGAGGGCTTCGAGGACGAGCGGGGGCACCAGGTGGGAGACATCGCCGCCCCAGGTCGCGACCTCCTTGACCAGGGAGGACGACAGGAAGCTGTAGGTGGGGTTGGTGGGGACGAAAAGGGTCTCCACCCCCGACAGGCCGATGTTCATCTGGGCCATCTGCAGTTCGTAGTCGAAGTCGCTGACCGCGCGCAGGCCCTTGACGATGGCGGGGATGTCGCGCTGCTTGCAGAAGTCGACGAGCAGGCCGTGGAAGGCCTCCACCCGTACGTTCGCGTACTCGGTGGTGACCTGGCGGATCAGCTCGATCCGCTCTTCGACCTCGAAGAGGCCCTTCTTCGACTTGTTGATCATCACTGCGACGTAGACCTCGTCGTACAGCTTGGAGGCGCGGCCAATGATGTCGAGGTGTCCGTTGGTGATGGGGTCGAACGACCCGGGACATACGGCACGGCGCACTTGCGATCCCTCGCTCTCCGGTCCGGTCATCGTGCGTCTTCGCACGTAGAGGCGGCGCGACCGTACCAAAACGTTCCCTCGCCGTAGCGACGGGCCCTGATCGCTTCGAAACCGGTCGGCCAGACGAATGCGCCGCCTCTGGTGCTGCGCTCCACGGTGACGAGGGCTTCCTCGCCGAGCCAGCCCCCGGTACGGAGTGTGAGCAGAATCTCGCGAAGATCGTCGTCCGAGACGGCGTACGGGGGGTCGAGGAAGACGAGGTCGTACGGCGCTTCCGGCGCCGGGCCCTGGATGATCTGCTCCGCTTTGCCCGACCTCACTTCGGCGCCGGGGAGGCCGAGCGATGTGACGTTGTCGCGGACCGTGCGGGTCGCTCGCGCGTCGGCCTCGACGAGGAGGGTGTGGCCGGCGCCGCGGGAGAGGGCTTCCAGGCCGACCGCGCCGGAGCCGGCGTACAGGTCGAGGACGCGTTCGCCGGCCAGGGGGCCGCCGAGGAGGGATTCCCAGGTGGAGAAGAGGCCCTCGCGTGCGCGGTCGGAGGTGGGGCGGGTGCGGTTGCCCGGCGGGACGGCGAGGCGGCGTCCGCCGGCCGTGCCGGCGATCACGCGGGTCATCTTGGGTCCTTGGTGGAGGGGGCGGCTGTGGGTCCAGTCTGGCAGTCGCGCGTCTGGGGTGGGTGCGTCTAGCAGTGGGCGGCAGCGGATTGGGAGTGGCTGCCGTGGGCGGCAGCGGGTCCGGAGTGGCGTGGCGTGGGCGGCAGCGGGTCGGGGTGGATTCGCCTGGGCGGATTCCTCTTGATCACCATGGGCGGCTGCGAGTCCATGGTGGCTGGTCGCGCCCATGCGGCGGTAGCGGCAAATTGGATACCGCCCCGCGCCCCTTCAGGGCTCGCTGGTCCCCAGCCCTTGTCAGCCCTTGTCAGCCCTTGTCCAAGTACTGCTCCCTCTCCTCGTCCAGCAGGGCGTCCAGGGCCGTGCGCAGGCCGGGGAGGGTTGTGAGGTCCGGGTCGGCGGCCACGACCGCTGCCGCCTCCTCTCTCGCCTCCGCGATGATCTCCTCGTCGTCGATGACGGCGAGCATGCGGAGGCTGGTGCGGGCGCCGGACTGGGCCTGGCCGAGGACGTCGCCCTCGCGGCGTTGTTCGAGGTCGATGCGGGAGAGTTCGAAGCCGTCGAGGGTGGAGGCGACGGCGTTCAGGCGCTGGCGGGCCGCGCTCGCCTCCGGCATCTCGGTGACCAGGAGGCACAGGCCGGCGGCCGAGCCGCGGCCGACTCGGCCGCGGAGCTGGTGGAGCTGGGAGACGCCGAAGCGGTCGGCATCCATGATCACCATGGCGGTGGCGTTCGGGACGTTGACGCCGACCTCGATGACCGTGGTGGCGACCAGGACATGGGTCTCGCCGGCGGCGAAGCGGCGCATGACCGCGTCCTTGTCGTCGGGGTGCATACGGCCGTGCAGGACCTCGACCTTGAGGCCTTGGAGGGGGCCCTTGGCGAGTTGGTCGGCGATGGCGAGGACGGCGAGGGGCGGGCGCTTCTCGGCCTCGTCCTCGGGGGACTTCTTGGCCTTCTTGGGGTCGGCCGGTTCGTCGATGTCGTCTCCGATGCGGGGGCAGACGACATATGCCTGGTGACCGTTCTCCACCTCCTCGCGGACGCGTTCCCAGGTGCGGGTGAGGAAGTGGGGCTTGTCGGCGGCCGGGACGACATGGCTGGCGATCGGCGAGCGGCCGGCGGGGAGTTGGTCGAGGACCGAGGTCTCCAGGTCGCCGAAGACGGTCATGGCGACCGTGCGCGGGATGGGGGTGGCCGTCATGACGAGGAGGTGGGGCGGCTGCTTGCCCTTGCCGCGCAGGGCGTCGCGCTGCTCGACGCCGAAGCGGTGCTGCTCGTCCACGACGACCAGGCCCAGGTCGTGGAACTGCACCTTGTCCTCGATCAACGCATGCGTGCCGATGACGATCCCGGCCTCTCCGGTGACCAGGTCCAGCAGCGCCTGCCGGCGTCCCGCGGCGCCCATGGACCCGGTGAGCAGCACCACCTTGGTGGCATGCTCGGCCCCACCCAGCATCCCGCCCTCGGCCAGCTCCCCCATCATCTCGGTGACCGACCGGTGATGCTGCTGGGCGAGCACCTCGGTGGGCGCGAGCATCGCTGCCTGACCGCCTGCGTCGACCGTGGCGAGCATGGCGCGCAACGCCACCATCGTGTTGTGGGTGACCGTGAAATTGTCGGTGACGTAGGCGCGACTCGGGTGGGCGACGCTGATGCACTGGACCGGCTTGCGACCCACCTGCTCGACGGCCCGGATCCCGCGTCGAAACGTGTTGTCCTTCGGCCGGGCCCGTACGCGGTCGGCCTTGTGGGTCAGCCGGAACGGCGCGTGTTCCTCGGGCAGGGCAACCGAGACATCGAAGGCGGCTCGCTTCGGCAGAACTCGTGCACGGCCACCCAGTGATCGTACGAGCCAGGCGACGTCGTCCGCGAGCCTGCGCGAGGCCGAACAGAGCGAGATGCTGAGGCCGTCCGCTTTGACAGTGCCATCCGTGTCCAGAAGGCCTTGCAGCAGGGCCAGACGGTTCTTGACCGACGTGTTCTTGTAGTCGTCCGGCACGAACTTCCCATGTGCCGGAAGGCCCCACAGGTTCAGCTCGCGCAGCGTCTGGATCACGGGATTGCGGACGCCCCCAGCACCTTGCGCCGGCTGGATCGTGTAGTCGCAGCCGGAGCCCTTTACCGGCACCAGCCGGCATTCGGGTGCGACCGCGGCTGCCACGGCATCTCGAATCTCCTTGTCGATCGTGGAGAAACGCAGATCGTGGTGGAACGAGCCGTCCCCCAAGAGGAGGCCGAACAGGTAGGGATCCAGCGGCAGCCCTGAATCGACTCCGAGGTCGGCGGGGGTTGCGGCCGGGATGTACCACTTCGAGGATCCGTTCGCCGTGAAGGTGTCGAGACGGATCTCTCGAGTGGTCATGACCTTGGCTTCCTGCCCTCGGTAGCCCCCACGGCTGGCACCGACGATCCAGAGATGCTCGTCGTCGCACTCGACAGAGCTGCCGTCGGACAGCACCAGCCGCCAGACATCGCGCTCTCCTTGCGGGAAGACGCCGTCGATCAGCGCGACCTCCCCGTCGGGCACGACAACCTCGTCCCCCACGCTCAAGTCCCCCATCCGGCGGAAACCGGCAGGAGTGAGCACCAACGAGTCGAGAGGCTGGGCCTTGCCCGATCCGACCTCTCCCTGCAGCAACCGGTGCATCGGATGTTCCGTGGCGAGGTCGTCGAAGATTTCCTTGGAGACCTTCTGCTGACCCTCGGTGAGGGTGAAGGGGAGACGGGCGTCGAAGGTGGTGAGGAGGCCTTGGGGGGTGGGTTTGCGGGCGACGGCGGGGAGTTGGGCGTCGGCGTGGCGCCGGCGGGCCAGGGCGACCTGGAGGACGAAGGCCTCGTCCCACTTGAGGCGGTCGCGGGCGGACTCGATGTCCGCCTTCGTGTGGGGGCGGTGGATCTTCAGGAGGGCCTCGGGGAGCGTGGCCAGTCCTCGGCCCTCCCGCAGGGAGTCGGGGAGGGGGTCGACGGCTTCCTGGGCGCTCGGGAGGACCGTCTGGACGGCTTTGGCGATCTTCCAGGACTCCAGCTTGGCGGTGGCCGGGTAGATCGGGATGAGGGCTCCGGCCCAGGTGTCCACGGTCTCCGTGACGTCGTCGCCGCGCAGGAGTTCGTAGGCCGGGTGGGCCAGTTGGAGGCGGCGGTTGAAGACGGAGACCTTGCCGGCGAAGAGGGCGCGGGTGCCGGGGAGGAGCTCCTTGTGGGGTTTGTGCACGCCGTGGCCGAAGAAGACGAGCTGGAGGCGGCCGCTGCCGTCCGTGATGGTCACTTCGAGGCGCTGGCCCTTGCCCCGGGGGGCCTTGGCGGAGGCGAAGGTGTGCAGGCGGGCGTCGGCGACCTGGGCGACCACCGTGACGTGCTCGTCCATGGGCAGGTCGGCGAGGTGGGTGAGCTGCCCCCGCTCCTCGTACCTGCGGGGATAGTGGTGCAGCAGGTCGCCGACGGTGTGCAGGCCGAGGTGCTCGGCCATCACCTTCGCGGTGGCGGCGCCGAGCGTGTTCTTGAGCGGTTCTTCGAGCGCGGGCACGAGATCCATTGCACACCACGGCACTGACAATCCCGTATACGTCCTTGAAATCCGCTGGTCAGACGGGTCGTTCGCGCCTAGGATGACGCACTCCCGGGCCCGTGTCAGGGTCCGTACCGCCTCCCGTCCGCGGTCACCGTCCCCGGGACCGCCCGACCCCGCCGCCGTCGCCAGATTCCCTCCCCACCGGCGCTGCGACGATGGATTCAATGACCTCACAGTCATCCCAGGCACCCCAGACACCTCAGTCACCCCAGTCGCCTCATACGTTCCAGGTCGATCTGCGTGGCCTGGTGGATCTGCTCTCGCACCACCTCTACTCCAGTCCGAAGGTCTATCTGCGCGAGCTGCTGCAGAACGCGGTGGACGCGATCACCGCGCGGCGTGCCGAGCAGCCCGACGCGCCCGCCCGGGTGCGGCTGTTCGCCGAGGGCGGCGCGCTGCGGGTGGAGGACTCCGGCATCGGGCTCACCGAGGCCGATGTGCACAACCTGCTCGCGACGATCGGGCGGAGTTCCAAGCGCGACGACGGTGGCATTCAGGAGGTCCGCTCGGACTTCCTGGGGCAGTTCGGCATCGGGCTGCTGGCGTGTTTCGTGGTCGCCGAGCGTATCCGCGTGGTCAGCCGCAGCGCCCGGACGCCGGGCGCGCCGCCCGTGGAGTGGACGGCGGCGGACGACGGCTCGTACACCGTGCGGACGCTGCCCGACGAGGCCCGTCCCGAGCCCGGCACGACCGTGCACCTCGTGGCGCGGCCCGGGGCGGCGGAATGGCTCTCCCCCGCGCGCGTGCTGACGCTGGCGCGGGACTTCGGGTCGCTGCTGCCGTACGACGTCCGGGTGGGCGACGAGGCGGTCACCGATCTGCCGGCGCCCTGGGACCGCGCGTACCCCTCCCCCGCCACCCGGAGGGTGGCCCTGGCCCGGCACTGTCACGACCTGTTCGGGTTCACGCCGCTGGACTCGATCGAGCTGGACGTGCCGCTGGCGGGGATCCGGGGCGTGGCGTACGTCCTGCCGTCCGCCGTCAGCCCGGCCCAGCGGGCGAGCCACCGGGTGCACCTGAAGGGCATGCTGCTCACCGAGCGGGCCGAACAGCTGCTGCCGGACTGGGCGTTCTTCGTGCGGTGTGTGCTCGACACGGACAGTCTGCGGCCCACGGCGTCGCGCGAGTCGCTGTACGAGGACGAGACCCTGGCGGCCGTACGGGAGGCGCTGGGCGAAAGGATTCGCGGCTGGCTCACCGGGCTCGCCGCCGGTGATCCGGAGCGGCTGGCGGCCTTCCTGTCGGTGCACTACCTGGGCGTGAAGTCGCTGGCGCGGCACGACAGGGAGATGCTGCGCACGATGCTGCCGTGGCTCCCCTTCGAGACGACCGACGGGCGGCTGTCCCTGGAGGAGTTCGCGCAGCGGCACCCGGTGGTGCACTTCACGCGGACCGTCGAGGAGTACCGCCAGGTCGCGCCGATCGCGTCCGCGCAGGGCGTCGGGGTCGTCAACGGCGGCTACACGTACGACAGCGAGCTGGTCGAGGCGCTGCCGTCGGTGCGCCCGGGGACGGTGGTCGCCGAGCTGGACGCCGACACGGTGACCGCGCACCTGGACGCGCTGGACCCGGACGAGGAGCTGGCGCTGGCGGGCTTCCTGTCGGCCGCGCGGGCGAAACTCGACCCCCTGGGGTGCGATGTCGTGCTGCGGGCCTTCCATCCGCTGTCCGTGCCGGCGCTGCACCTGGACGACCGGTCCTCCCGGCACGAGCAGGCGCGCGCGGAGGCGGAGGAGCAGGCCGACGACCTGTGGGCGGGCATCCTGGGCTCGCTGCGGGGCAGTGCCCCGCGCGCGCGGCTGGTGCTCAACCATCTCAACCCGCTGATCCGGCGGATCAGTTCCCTGACCGACCGGGAGCTGATCGGCACGGCCACGGAGTCCCTGTACGGGCAGGCCCTGCTGATGGCCCAGCGGCCGCTCAGGCCCGCCGACTCGGCGCTCCTGAACCGCGCGTTCATCGGCCTGCTGGAGTGGGCCACGCACACCGAGCCCGGGTCCGGGCCGGGCTCGGGTTCCGGTTCCGGCTTCGGAGAGGGCGGCCGCGGATGAGTCGGTTCACCGACATCACGGATTTCGACGAGCTGCGCCGGGCCATGGCGGAGAACTACGAGCAGCCGGAGGGCCCCGCACGCAACGCACGCGCGGAACTGCTGCTCGTGGAGGCCGAGAAGCTGAACGTCCCGCTCGCCGTGATCGAGGCACTCGGGCACCAGCTGAAGGTCTACAACTACAGCTCCGAGAAGGACAAGATGTTCGTCCCCTTCGCGCGTCTGCTGCGCATGTGGGACGAGCGCCCCGAGGACTTCGACGAGTACGAGATCCACTCCCTGCACTGGGTGTTCAAGTGGATGTCGGCCGGCATGCTGAACCAGCCGCACATCCCGCTCGCCTCCATAGAGAAGTGGCTCGGCGAGATGGAGCACCGCTACCGGCTCGCCGGGCACTCGGAACGGGCCGTGCGCAGCGCCGAGTTCAGCGTGGCCGCGCACATCGGCGACCTGGCGAGGGCCGAGCGGGCGTACGGGGCGTGGCTGGCCGCCGACCGGGACGCCATGGCCGACTGCCACGCGTGCGAGCTGCACGGCCAGGGCTGGTGGCAGGCCCGGCAGTGCGAGGACGCCGAGGCGCTGGAGCTGTGGGCGCCGGTCCTGGAGGGCGAGTACACGTGCGCCCACGAGCCGCACACCGTCCTGGCGTCCTCCCTGGTGCCGCTGCTGCGCCTGGGGCGCCCGGAGGAGGCCCGGGCCCACCATCTGCGCGGTTTCCGGCTGGTGCGGGCCATGGAGAGCATGCGGGGCGCGTACGCGGACCACGTGGAGTTCTGTGCCCTGACGGGCAACGAGGCGCGCGGCCTGGAGCTGCTGGCCGAGCGTCCGGCGTACTTCACGGACTCCGGTGACCCGCGCAGCAAGCTGGACTTCATGAGCGTGGTGGCCCTGCTCATGGGCCGTCTCACGGCGCGTGGGTTCGGCGATCAGACTGTCCCCGGCCCCCTCGGCCGTACCTGGACCGCCCGCGAACTGGCCTCCCACGCGCGCGAGGAGGCCCTTTCCCTCGCCGCGCTCTTCGACGAGCGCAACGGCACGGCGTACGTCAGCACCCATGTCCGGGAGCGGATGGACCGGTCGCCGCTGCTGGAGCGGCTGCCGCTGGGGGTGCGCTCGACCCGGACCGTCGTTCCGGTGCCGGCGCCCCGGCCGCCCGCCGCCGTGGAGCGGAGGGAAGCCGCTGCGGCCCAGGACGACCTGCCCGCGCTCCTCGCCGAGGCGCGGCGGCTCTCCGCGTCCCTGCATCCGGGCTCCGTCGGGGCCTGGGCCGCCGTGGCGCGTGCCGCCGAGGCCGAGGGCGCGGAGCTGGACACCTGGGACCGCGCGGAGATCGTCGACCACGAGGCGATCGGCCTCGGCCCCGAGGGCCGCGCCCTCTTCGAACGGGCGGCCGAGCTGTACGAGGAGGCCGGCGACCCGGGCGAGGCGCTGGCGGCACGCGCGCGCGGGGCGAACGTCCACGCCCTGGCGGGGTACCCGGAGGCGGCCCTGGAGCTGATCTCCGAGCCGTACGAGAAGATCCTCGCCCTCTGGGCGGACGGCGGGACCGGTGTACGGCAGACGGCGTCCGTGCTGGTGGGGCGGGCGCGGATCCACGTGCAGCGGATGCACGAGAACCACGAGAACGAGGACACCGACGCGGTGGCCCCCGCCGAGTCCGCAGTCCGGGAACTGGCTGATTTCTGTGCGCGCGCTGAGCCGGGCCGCCCGGAGGACGTACGGCTGGCCTCGCGGGCCGCGGAGGCGCGGGCGATGCTCGGAGAGCTGGCCGCGCACGGCGGGGACGCGGAGGCCGCCGCCGCGCTGTTCGCGGAGGCCGCGGAGCGGTATGTGGCGGCCGGGCTGCCGTGGTTCGCGGTGCAGTACGAGGCGCGGCTCGCCGGGGTCGCGCAGCATCTCGGAGACCTGGAAACCGCCGAGCGGGCGGCTCGCGCGGCGCTGGAGCACGGCGGGTCGGACCTGGAGCCGGTGGGCCACGCCCAGTTGCACCTCCAGCTCGCCGAACTCCTCGGCGCCGGCGAGCGGGTCGAGCAGGCCGCGGAGCACGCCCTGGAGGCTGCGCACTGGGCCGACGAGGCGGGCGAGGGCCCGACCCTCGGCTCCTGGGCCCGGCATCTGCTCGGCGGGTTCCTGCTGCGGCTGGGGCGCTGGGCGGAGGCGGCCGAGGTGCTGGAGTCGGCGCTGCCGGATCTCACCGCCGAGACGCACGGCGACGGAGCCGTGGCCCAGACCCTCTGGTGGCTCGGCGACTGCCACACCGAGCTGGGTGAGCACCGTGAGGCCGCCGAACGGTGGCTGCGGGCCGCCGACGTCGCCCGGCACTGGCCCGAGCAGCGCGACCACGCCATGCTCGCCCATCTCGCCGCCGAGGCGCTCGCCCGCGCGGGGCTGGCCGCCGACTCCGACCGGGCGTACGCGCGCGCCGTCGACCTCTGGGGCGAGCTGGGCAACGTCCACGGGTATGTCCGGGCGCTGCGGGCGCGGGCCTGGTACGCGGCGCGGGAGGGCCGCGAGGGTGCGAAGCCGTCGGCTCCGGACGAGGCACGGGAGTTGATGGGCGACGCCGTGGTGGGCTGCGAGGCGGCCCTGTCCGACGTGACCGGTGAGGAGAACCGCCGCCGGATCGTCGCGGAACTCGGCGAGACCTACCGGCAGTTCGGCGACCTGCTCGCCCGCTCCGTGGCCGAGGACGCGGACCTCGCCTCCTTCCGGCCGGTCTTCGAGGAGGCGCTCGGGCTCGTCGAGCGGGCGGTCTCGGTGTACGACTCCCTCGGGGCGGAGTTCCTCGACGCGCGTACCGCCGCTGAACTCGCCGCGGGGTGGCTGGAGGCCGATCTCCGGCGGGGTGCTGCCGCCGCGGGTCGGGCGCGGGGTGTGTTGTCCGCGTTCACCGGCCGCGACGACGAGACGGCCGGGGCACGCCGGACGGAGGCGGAGCGGTTGTTGGAGGTGGCGGAGGCCCGGAGCGAGAGCTGAGCGGTGCGGGGGCGCGCCTCCGGTGTCTTCGCCCCCGCCGCCCCTACCCGTCCCGTCCCCAGGGGCTGCCGCCCCTTCGACCCGGCTCTGGTGGGTTGTTCGGCTGCGGGTGTGTGTGGGGCTTCTCGCGCAGTTCCCCGCGCCCCTGACTCAAGTCCTACTCCACGCCGATCAGCAGCAGCGCTCCCTGCCGCCCACCCCGGTACACGACCGTGTCCACCGCCAGATACGACTCCCGCACCCTCGCCTCCACATGGTCCACGACTCCGGCGGGGGCCTCGTCGCCCAGCACCAGGGTGACCATTTCGCCGCCCGCGGCGAGCATGCGGTCGACGACCGCCGCCGCTGTGGTCGTGACGTCGGAGCCGATCACGGCGACGTCGCCGTCGATGAGGCCGAGGACGTCGCCGGCCTGGCAGATGCCGGCCATGGTCCAGGACTGGCGCTCGGCGATGACGACCTCGGCGTAGCGGGTGGCGCCGGCGGCGGAGGTCATGGAGACGACGTCCTCGTCGAAGCGGCGGTCGGGCTCGTGGACGGCGAGGGCGGCGATGCCCTGGACGGCCGAGCGG
Organism: Streptomyces sp. DSM 40750; assembly: GCF_024612035.1. Taxonomy (GTDB): domain Bacteria; phylum Actinomycetota; class Actinomycetes; order Streptomycetales; family Streptomycetaceae; genus Streptomyces. The sequence continues at coordinate 7,991,648 of NZ_CP102513.1, read as the reverse complement.
GTGGGGATGAGGGCGACCCGGACGCCGTCGGCGCGGGCCTGCTCGGCCGCGGCGGCCGCCGTGTGGCGGAGGTCCGCGTCGTTGGGCAGCAGCACCACCTCGCGCGCGTGGGCACGTCGTACGGCCTCCACGAGTTCCCCGCTGGCGGGCGGCTCCCCGGGGCGGGCCAGGACCGTGGTCGCGCCGGCCTCGGTGTACAGCCCGGCCAGCCCCTCCCCCGGCACCACGGCCACCACGGCCCGCTGGGCGCGCTCGCGCGGCTGCCGACCGGCCTCACCGGTCATGTGCGCGTCCTCGGCCCCGAAGTGCGTGATCCGGATCCGGTACGGCCGCCCGGCCTCGACCCCGGCCTCCACCGCGGCCCCGGCGTCGTCGACGTGCACATGGACGTTCCACAGCCCGTCCCCGCCGACCACGACCAGAGAATCGCCCAGCTCGTCGAGGATCCGCCGCAGCCGGGCCACGGCCGCGTCCTCCGCCTCCAGGAGGTAGATCACCTCGAAGGCGGGCCCGCCCACCCCGCACGCCTCGGCCACCGTGTCGACGGCGGCTTCGGCGTCGTCCACGCGCGCGTGCCACCCGGAAACGGCCACCGCCCTCGGTGCCTCCCCCGTGAACGTCTCCACCAGCGCCGCCAGTACCGCCACCAGGCCCCGCCCACCCGCGTCCACGACGCCGGCACGAGCCAGGGCGGCCAGTTGGGCGGGGGTCGCCGCGAGGGCCGTACCGGCGCCCTCGTAGGCGGCGCGGGCGACCGTGCCGCAGTCGCCCTCGGCGTCGGTGGCCGCTTCGGCCGCCGCGGAGGCGACTGTGAGGACGGTGCCCTCGACGGGGTGGGCGACGGCCTCACGGGCGGAGTCGGCGGCGTGCCGGAGAGCGAGGCGGAGGCCCTGGCCGTCGGTGTGGGCCGCCTCACTGTCGTCGGCGAGCACCTGGGCCATACCGCGCAGAAGCTGGGCGAGGATCGTCCCGGAGTTGCCCCTGGCCCCTATCAGCGCGCCGTGCGCCATGGCCCGCGCGGCCTCGGCGAGCGTGGGCTTCCCCACCCTGGTCGGCCGGCCACCGGCCTCGTGGCCCGCGAACACGGCCTCGACGGCCGCCACGGCCGACTCCATGGTCAGGTAGAGGTTCGTGCCGGTGTCGCCGTCGGCCACCGGGTACACGTTGATGGCGTCGATCTCCTCGCGCGCGCGTCCCAGCGCCGCCAGGGCGAGTCCGCACCAGGTGCGCACCGCGAGAGCATCGAAGAATGTCTGCGGCACCTGCGGCACCTGCGCCTCCTTGAACTGCTTGGCTGCTTGGCTGCTGGACGTGGGGATCAGGTGGGACGCCGCACGTCGCACGCAGCGTAGACCCGCAGCGGTGACCGCCGGTAAGAGGGCCGGGACGAGGCCCGGACCAGCCATGGTAGTTTCGTTGTACGGACGCAGTCGTTGTATGCTGCTCCGGTTGTCCGATCCGGATCCACGATCCAGATCGGCTCCTCCCCCTGGCAGCGCCACTCGGATCCCAGTTCTTGGGATCGCGATCCCGGCATGCCGGGATCAACCGTAAGTGCATCTGAAGTCTTTGGAGTGACCCGTGGCTGCCAACTGCGACGTCTGCGGCAAGGGGCCGGGCTTCGGCAACAACATCTCGCACTCGCACCGCCGTACGTCCCGTCGCTGGAACCCGAACATCCAGCGCGTCCGTACCGTGGTCGGCGGGACGCCGAAGCGCGTGAACGCCTGCACCTCGTGCATCAAGGCCGGCAAGGTCTCGCGCTGACGCTCAGCTAGCGCGCGGCCACTGCTGGTTCGCTGCACAGAGCCGGTCCACCCTCGGGTGGACCGGCTTTTTGCCGTGCCCGCGCGGCCTTTGCCTGTCCGTACGGCCTCTTGGCGTGGCCGCACGGCCTTTTCGCCTGCCCGCACGGCCTTTTGGCCTGTCCGCACATCCTCTTGCTGCCAGAATCCCGTGAATGCGGTTCGGCATCCTGGGTCCCCTCGACATACGCACCGACGACGGCACCGCGCTGGACCCCGGCGGCCCCCGCCCCCGCGCCCTGCTGACGCTGCTGCTCCTCGACGCGGGCCGTACGGTCTCCGTCGAGCGCCTGATCGACGGCCTGTACGGTGCCGAGCCACCCGCCGGGGCCGCCAACGCGCTCCAGTCGCAGATCTCCCGGCTGCGCAGGCGCCTGGGCCCGCACCCGGAGATCGAGGCCACACCCGCCGGTTACCGCATCGCCGTCCCGCCCGACTCCATCGACGCCCAGCTCTTCGAGCGGTTCTCCCGGGAGGGCCGGGCCGCTCTCGCCGCCGGGGACCATCCGCAGGCGGCGGCCCTGCTGCGCGAGGCGCTCGCCCTGTGGCGCGGACCCGCGCTGCCCGACCTCCCGGACGCCTGCGCCGAGGTCGCGCGCCTCGACGAGCTGCGGCTGACCGCCGTACAGGACCGGATCGAGGCGGACCTCGCGCTCGGCGGCGGCCCCGAACTCGTCCCCGAGGTGCGCTCGCTGCTCGCCGCGCACCCGCTGAGCGAGCGGCTGTACGGGCAGCTGATGCGGGCGCTCCACGCGGGCGGGCGCCCCGCCGAGGCGCTCGGCGTCTACGAGGAGGCCCGGCGCACCCTCGCCGACGACCTGGGCGCCGACCCGTCGCCCGAGCTCTCCGCACTCCACCTCGAACTGCTGCGGGGGCAGGGCCCGGCCCCGCGCCGGCCCCGGGTACCGGCCCAACTCACCCGTTTCATCGGCCGGGACACCGAACTGACGCGTATCGCCGCGCTCCTGGCCGGCTCCGAACCGTCCGGCTCCCGCCTCGTCACGCTCACCGGCCCCGGCGGGGCGGGCAAGACCCGGCTCGCGATCGAGGCCGCGCGAGCCCACGCGGACTCCGCCGCGACCGTCTGCGTGACCGAGCTGGCTCCCCTGACCGACGGCGCGCAGATCCCGTACGCCATCCTCTCGGCACTCGGCGTGCGCGAGGGTCTGCGTGGTTCCGCGAATCCGGCCGCGGAGGCCACGGAGCGGCTGTTGGGCGCCCTGGAGGAGCGTGAACTGCTGCTCGTGCTCGACAACTGCGAGCACCTGGTCGAGGAGGCGGCCCGCGTGGTCGGGCTCCTGCTCGGCGGCTGCCCCGATCTCCGCGTCCTGGCCACCAGCCGGGAGTCGCTCGGCATCACCGGTGAAGTCCTCGTGCCGGTGCCACCACTGCCGCCGGAGCCCGCCGGTCACCTGTTCCTGGACCGCGCGCGGGCCGTACGCCCCGACCTGGGCAACGGCGATCCCGGTACCGAGGGGCCCGCGCATGTGGCCGGCGTCGAGAAGCGCCGGCGCACGGCCGGTCCCGACGGGCACGCGCGCGTGGCCGACATCTGTGCCGCCCTCGACGGGCTGCCCCTGGCCATCGAGCTGGCCGCCGCCCGGCTGCGCACGCTGACCGTGGACGAACTCGCCGACCGCCTCGGCGCACGGCTGAGCACCCACGGGCCCACGCCCGAGACCGCCCGCGTCCACGACACCGACCCCTTCCGGCTCCTCTCACGCGGCGACCGCACCAAGGCCCCCCGGCACCGCACGCTGCGGGCCGTCGTGGAGTGGAGCTGGGACCTGCTGGACGAGGCCGAGCGGGAGCTGGCGCGGCGGCTGGCGGTGTTCTCCGGGGGTGCGACGGCAGAGGCGGTCGAGGCGGTGTGCGGGGTGCCGTACGCGGAGGATCTACTGGCCTCGCTGGTGGAGAAGTCGCTGGTGGAGGTCGCCGACGGGCGGTACCGGATGCTGGAGACGATCCGCGCGTACGCCGCCGAGCGGCTCGCCGGGGAGGACGATCCCCGGCGGCTGCGGACCGCGCACGCCGAGTACTTCCTGGCCCTGGCCGAGCGCGCGGAGCCGTTCCTGCGGAGCGCGGGGCAGCTTCCCTGGCTGGCCCGGCTGACCGCCGAGCACGGCAATCTCGACACGGCCCTGCGCCATCTGCTGCACACGGACACCGCGGACGCCCTGCGGCTGATGGCGGCCCTGTCGTGGTTCTGGCGGTTGCGCGGTCCACAGGGCGAGCACATCCCGCTCGCCCGCGCGTTGCTGGCGGCCGTCGGCGAGGTGCCGCCCCCGGGGCTGGCCGAGGAGTACGCGCTGTGTGTGATGAACACGGTCGCCGGGCGCGGTGACGACCCCGGCGAACCCGAGCGCCTCGCGCGTGTGGCGGCCGTACTGCGGGCCCTGGACGCTCCGTTGCGGCTGCCGGCCACGATGGTCATCTGGTCGCTCGTGGGCGGCCCGGTCCTCTCCGTGAAGGAGGAGATCCGTGCGGTGCAGATGAACGACGATCCGTGGGGCCACGCGCTGCTGGACGTCGGCCTCGCCTATCAGGAGCTGTTCGCGGGGCGTCCGGCCACGGCTGAGGCGGCCTTCGCGCGCGCCTTGACCGGTTTCCGCGCGACCGGCGACCGCTGGGGCATGGCCAACTCCCTGGATCCCCTGGCCTCGTTGGCCGACTGGCGCGGCGACCACGGGCGCGCCCTGGAACTGCTCGACGAAGGCCTGGCGCACCTACGGGAACTCCAGGCGCCCGAGGAGACCGCCGATCTGCTCCGCACCCGCGCGAGCGTGCTGCTGCACCGGGGCGACGCCGAGGAGGCCGCCGCCCACTACACCCGGTCCGCCGCGCTCGCCCGTACCGCCGGCGCGCACGACAAGGTGGCGAGCGCCCGGCGGGGCCTCGGCGACCTGGCCCGGCTCGCCGGGGACACGGCCCACGCGCGCGTGCACTACGAAAACGCCCTGGAGGCGTGTGCGGCGAACTGGTTCAGCGTCGGCGAGACGGTTCGGATCCTCATCGGGCTCGGCCGTACGGAGGCCGCCGAGGGGGACGTCGAGGCGGCCCGCGACTGGTTCGCGCGGGCCCGCTCCCACGCCCTGGATTCCCCCGACGTCCTCGCACGGGCGGAACTCGCCGAGGCGCTGGCCTCCGTCGCCCCGACCGCCGGGCGCGCCGCCGAACTCCTGGGCGCGGCCACGGCCCTGCGCGGCGCCCGCGTCGAGGGCGACCCCGATGCCGTACGCACGGAGCGGGACGTACGCGGGCGGCTGTCGCCCGAGGCGTACGACAAGGCCTTCGACCAGGGCCGACGTCTCGGGTCAGCCGCGGTCAGCGAACGGTAGGGGGACGGTCAGCGGTTCCGCCCAAGCTGCCGTGCATGACGAACAAGACCTACGACCTCAGCCATCTCACCGTCCTGATCTCCGGCGCCAGCGTCGCCGGTCCGGCCCTCGCCCTGAACCTCGTCCGCTACGGCGCCCGGGTCACCGTCGTCGAGAAGGCGCCCGACCTGCGTGCGGGCGGCTTCGCCGTCGACTTCCGGGGGCAGGTGCACCGGAAAGTGCTGACCGAGATGGGGATCTGGGACGAGATCCACGCCCGGCAGACCCACATGGGCCGGCAGATCGTCGTCGACGCGGACGGCTCCCCGAAGGTGGACCTGCCGTCGGAGATGATGAGCGGTGACGTGGAGATCCTCCGCGGCGAGCTCGCCCGCATCATGTACGAGCGCACCCGGGACCGCGTCGAGTACGTGTTCGGTGACTCGATCGCCACGCTCACGGACACGCCCCACGGCGTCGACGTCACCTTCGAGAGCGGCCCGGCCGGCCGCTTCGACCTGGTGATCGGCGCGGACGGCCTCCACTCCCACACCCGCGGCCTGGTCTTCGGCGACGAATCCCGCCATCTGCGCTTCTTCGACCACTACGTGGCCGGCTTCGACGTCCCGAACGACCTGGGTCTGGACCGCACCGGCCGGCTCTACAGCGAGCCCGGTCGCGCGATAGCCCTCGGCAACTACGACGGCGATCCGGGCCGGGCGGTCGCGCTGCTGGTCTTCCGGTCCGATCGACTGTCGTACGACCGCCGGGATGTCGCCGCGCAGAAGCGGATCCTCGTCGAGCGGTTCACGGGCATGGGCTGGGAGGGGTCGAACGTCCTCAAGGGGCTGGAGGCGGCCGACGACCTGTACTTCGACGCGATCGCCCAGATCCACGTCGACCGGCTCGCCGAGGGCCGGGTGGCGCTGCTCGGGGACGCGGGGTACGGCGCCACGATGGGCGGCATGGGCACCGGTGTGGCGATCGTCGGCGCGTACGTCCTGGCCGGTGAACTCGCCCTGGCGGGCGGGGACCACCGTACGGCGTTCGCCGCGTACGAGAACCGCATCCGGGACTTCGCCAAGGGCTGCCAGAAGACCTCGGGCAACGCGGGCCCGTTCTTCGCGCCGCCCACCGAGCGGCGGATCCGCAGCCGGGACCGCATGTACCGCCTGCTCGCCTCCCGCCCGCTGGCGGCCTTCTTCAAGCGGCTCACCGAGAAGTCGGCGACGAACATCAAGTTGCCGGAGTACCCCGGGTGAGGCCCGGTGGACACACCCCGGTCGCCCGCCCGAAGGGCGGGGGTTCAACCACCGGCCCTCAGAGCCCAGCCGTGGTCCACGGGCCCGATCCCCCCGCCGAGCGCGAACCCCGCGGCGATCGCCCCGGTGACGTACTCCTTGGCCGCCGCCACGGCCTCCGGCACGGTCCGCCCCTGCGCGAGCTGCGACGCGATGGCGGAGGCGAGGGTGCAGCCCGTGCCGTGGGTGTGCCGGTTGTCGTACCTGGGGGCCCGCAGCCAGTGCTCCTCGGAGCCGTCGGTGAGCAGGTCTACGGCGTCCCCCGGGAGATGTCCGCCCTTGATCAGCGCCCACCGGGGCCCGTACGCCAGCAGGGCCTCGGCGGCCTCGCGCATCCCGGCCTCCGACCGGACTCGTACGCCGGTGAGTTGGGCGACCTCGTCGAGGTTGGGGGTCGCGACGGTGGCCACCGGCAGAAGCCGGTTGCGTACGGAGTCCAGCGCGGAGGCGGCGAGGAGCGGGTCGCCGTGCTTGGAGACGCCGACCGGGTCGACGACGACCGGCGCGTCGGTGGCGGCGAGCAACTCGGCGACAGTCTCGACGAGTTCGGCGGAGGCGAGCATGCCGGTCTTGACCGCCTGGACGCCGATGTCGTCGACGACACTGCGGTACTGGGCCCGTACGGCCTCGACCGGAAGCTCCCAAGCGCCCTGCACGCCGAGGGAGTTCTGGGCGGTGACGGCCGTGACGACGCTCATGCCGTGCACCCCGAGCGCGAGCATCGTCTTCAGATCCGCCTGGATACCGGCCCCGCCGCCGGAGTCGGAGCCGGCCACGGTGAGCACCCTCGGTGGCGCGGGGCTCATGACTCGATGTCCCCGAAGTGGTCCCAGCCGCCCTTGCTGGTCCAGGGCGCTCCGTCCACGGTCACCTGGGGCAGCGCCGACGGGTTGAGGACCTCGCCGATCACCTTCCACCGCGCGGGCAGCTTCACGTCGGGCGGGAAGGTCGCCACGATCGCGTGGTCCTCGCCACCGGTGAGCACCCACTGGATCGGGTCGACACCGACGGCCTGCCCGATGTCGTTCATCTGGGACGGGATGTCGATCGCGCCGGAGCGGATGTCGATCCGGCACTTGCTCGCCTCCGCGATGTGCCCCAGGTCCGCGATCAGCCCGTCGCTCACGTCGCACATCGCGGTCGCGCCGAGGGAGGCGGCTGCCGGCCCCGCGTGGTACGGCGGCTCGGGGCGCCGGTGGGCCTCGACGAAGGCGCGCGGCGAGCGGAAACCGCGGGAGAGCACCGCGTGCCCGGCGGCGGACCAGCCGAGCCAGCCGGTGACGGCCACGACATCGCCGGGCTGGGCTCCGCCCCTCGTCACGGGCTCGTGGTTGCGCAGATCACCGAGCGCGGTGATCGAGATCATGATGGTGTCACCGCGTACGACGTCACCGCCCACCACGGCCGCGCCGGCCACCTGGCACTCGTCGCGCAGGCCGTCCATCAGCTCGGTGGCCCAGGTCACCGGGAGTTCGGCGGGGGCGACCAGGCCGAGGAGCAGCGCGGTGGGTACGGCGCCCATGGCGGCGATGTCCGCGAGGTTCTGCGCGGCCGCCTTGCGCCCGACGTCGTAGGCCGTGGACCAGTCGCGCCGGAAGTGCCGGCCCTCCAGGAGCAGATCGGTGCTCGCCACGACCCTGCGGTCCGGCGCGGCCACCACGGCGGCGTCGTCGCCGGGGCCGACCCGGACCGCCGGGGTGGTGGTGAGCCGGGAGGTGAGCTCCCTGATGAGCCCGAACTCCCCCAGCTCTCCCACGGTGCCCTTCATCGTCGTATCGCCCCTTCTTGTGCCGCTTCCAGTGTCACTCGCGCCCGGTCGCGGGCCGTTCTCGTCCTCGGTACGGTCGAGTGGACCGTCAACTTCCGTCGTCCCCGCACCCCGGTGTGCGCGGCGCGGCCTCCATGGGTCTCCCCCTGGCGCGTGACGACGCGATACCGTGGCGTTCCTTTTCCCGACATGATCCACATGATCCTCGTGGCCGCCCTGGAGGTTCCGTGGTACAGGCGTACATCCTGATCCAGACGGAGGTCGGCAAAGCGTCGACCGTCGCCGACACGATCAGCAAGATCCCTGGGGTCGTCCAGGCCGAGGACGTGACGGGCCCGTACGACGTCATCGTGCGCGCCCAGGCCGACACCGTCGACGACCTCGGCCGACTGGTGGTCGCGAAGGTCCAGCAAGTGGACGGCATCACCCGCACCCTGACCTGCCCGGTCGTACACCTGTAGCCCCCGTCTACCCTTGGCCGGTGAACTCGTTGCGTCACCGGCACCCCGCTCGCCTCGGGCTGCCCGTCCTGGCCATGTCGTTGATCGCCGTCGCGGGCTGCTCCTCAGCAGACGACGGCGGCACGGCGGCGGTTCCCAGCGCTGGGGCTGCCGCCACGAAACTGTGCCGGAACCTGGACGGGGTTCTGCCGCGAAAGGTGGACGGTCTCAGCCGCCAAGATCCTCAGTCGGCCTCCGAACTGACGGCAGGCTGGGGTGACGCGGTGATCATACTGCGCTGTGGTGTTCCTCAGCCGCCGAAGATGATCGATCCGGAGGTGGCCAAGGGGCGCGACGCCGATGCGGTGGCCGGTGCCGTCGACGGGGTCGACTGGCTGATGGAGAAGCGGGACGACGAGTCGTATCGCTTCACCACCGCCAATCGCTCTGCGTACGTGGAGGTGACAGTGACGGCGGATCGGGCCAGGGAGGACACCTCGCCGATCCTGGTGGAGCTGGCGCCCGCGATCAAGAAAACCATTCCTGAAGGGATTGCCTCCTAAGGGATTGCCTCGGGAGGCTGCGGACCGGTTGTGGCTGGTCGCGTGGTTCCCCGCGCCCCTTACGGGGCGCGCCTCAGCGCAAGCCCGTCGAACGGTGCAGGGCGGCCTGCACCAGGCGGTCCACCAGCTCCGGGTACTCGATTCCGCTCGCCTTCCACATCGCCGGATACATCGAGATCGGCGTGAAGCCGGGCAAGGTGTTGATCTCGTTGATCACGAACTCGCCGTCCTCCGTGAGGAAGAAGTCCGCCCGCACCAGGCCCTCGCAGGACGCCGCCTCGAAGGCGTCGACCGCGAGCTTCCGGACCTCGGCGGTCTCCTCCGGGGTGAGGGGGGCCGGGACGATGCCGGGGGTCGAGTCGATGTACTTGGCCTCGAAGTCGTAGTACGCGTGGGCCTCGGGCGGCGGGATCTCGGCGGGGACGGAGGCGCGGGGGCCGTCCTCGAACTCCAGGACGCCGCACTCGATCTCGCGGCCGCGCAGGGCCGCCTCGACGAGGATCTTCGGGTCGTGCCGCTGGGCCTCGGCGATCGCCTCGTCGAGGCCGGCGAGGTCGTCGACCTTGGTGATGCCGATGGAGGAGCCCGCGCGGGCGGGCTTCACGAAGAGGGGCCAGCCGTGCTCACCGGCGAGGTCGATGATCTTCTTCCGGGCGGCGGACTCGTCGAGCTGCCACTCGCGCGGCCGGATCACCACGTACGGGCCGACCTTGAGCCCGAAGGAGGTGAACACCCGCTTCATGTACTCCTTGTCCTGGCCGACGGCCGAGGCGAGGACGCCCGAACCGACGTAGGGGAGACCGGAGAGCTCCAGCATGCCCTGGAGGGTGCCGTCCTCGCCGTACGGACCGTGCAGGACGGGGAAGACGACGTCGACCTCGCCGAGCGCCTTGGGTACCGAACCGGGCTCGCTGTAGACGACTTCGCGGTTGGCGGGGTCGACGGGGAGCACCACGCCGCCCTCCCGCGACTCGGCGAGTTCCTCGACGCTCGGCGTTCGCCGGTCGGTGATCGCCATGCGCTCCGGTTCGTCGGCGGTGAGAAACCAACGGCCTTCCCGGGTGATGCCGATCGGCAGGACGTCGTACTTCGTCCGGTCGATGGCACGCAGTACGGCGCCGGCCGTGACCACGGAGATCCCGTGTTCCGAGCTGCGGCCGCCGAAGACGACGGCCACGCGCGGCTTGCGGGACGGCTGCTCAGGGCTCTGGGGGAGGTTCTCGCTGCTCATATCGCGTTGAGGGTACCCGTTGGTAGGGCGGCAGTCAGCGTCCGAACGCCTGCCATCGCTCAGCGTCGCTCCGGCTTGGCGCTGCGCGACATCATCTCCTTGAGGGCGACCACGGGCGGCTTACCGTCGTGGACGATGTCGACGACCGTCTCCGTGATGGGCATGTCGACGCCGTGCCGGCGCGCCAAGTCCAGTACGGACTCACAGGACTTGACGCCCTCGGCGGTCTGCTTGGTGACCGCGATGGTCTCCTGCAGGGTCATGCCCCTGCCGAGGTTGGTGCCGAAGGTGTGGTTGCGGGAGAGCGGCGAGGAGCAGGTGGCCACCAGGTCGCCGAGGCCCGCGAGTCCGGAGAAGGTGAGCGGGTCGGCGCCCATCGCGAGGCCGAGCCGGGTCGTCTCGGCGAGACCGCGCGTGATGAGCGACCCCTTGGCGTTGTCGCCGAGGCCCATGCCGTCCGCGATGCCGACGGCGAGCCCGATGACGTTCTTCACCGCGCCGCCCAGCTCGCAGCCGACCACGTCGGTGTTCGTGTACGGGCGGAAGTACGGCGTGTGGCAGGCGGCCTGGAGCCGCTGGGCCACGGCCTCGTCGGTGCACGCGACCACGGATGCGGCCGGCATGCGGGAGGCGATCTCGCGTGCCAGGTTGGGCCCGGTGACGACGGCGATGCGGTCCTGGCCGACCTTCGCGACGTCCTCGATCACCTCGCTCATCCGCATGGCGGAACCGAGTTCGACGCCTTTCATGAGGGAGACGAGGACGGTGTCGGGGGCCAGCAGGCCGGTCCAGTCGGCGAGGTTGCCGCGCAACGTCTGGGAGGGGACGGCGAGAACGGTGAAGTCGGCGTCCGCGGCGGCCTCGGCGGGGTCCGTGGTTGCCCACAGGTTCTCCGGGAGCTCCACGCCGGGCAGGTAGTCCGGGTTGGTCCGGGTGGAGTTGACCGCGTTCGCGAGTTCCGGACGCCGCCCCCACAGCACGGTGTCGCATCCCGCGTCGGCGAGCACCATGCCGAAGGCCGTGCCCCACGAACCGGTGCCGAAGACGGCCGCCTTGACCGGCTTGCTCACTTGCCCTGCCCCTCTTCCTGATGTTGTGCCCGCTGGACCGTGCTGTGCTGTCGGTGCTTCTGATGGTCGACGACCGACCGGGCGGACCTGCGCCGCTGCTCGATCCGCTCCAGCTTCGGGTCGTACGGCGTCTTTGGCGCCCGCTCGCCGCGGATCTCCTCCAGCTGGCGGGTGATGGCGGCCATGATGACCTCCGTCGCGTCCTTCAGCAGGTCGGGGGTCACGTCCTGGCCGTAGAAACGCGAGAGGTCGACGGGCGGGCCCGCGAGCACGTGGTGGGTCTTGCGCGGCAGGAGGCTGGGCTTCTTGGCGTACGGCGGCAGCAGTTCGTTGGCGCCCCACTGGGCGACCGGGATCACCGGGCACTTGGTCTGCAGGGCGACCCGGGCGGCGCCGGTCTTGCCGGTCATAGGCCAGCCGTTCGGGTCGCGGGTGAGGGTGCCCTCGGGGTAGAAGGCGACGCATTCGCCGCGCTCCACGGCGTCGATCGCGGCCCGGAAGGCGCTCAGCGCGTCGGTGCTCTCGCGGTAGACGGGGATCTGTCCGGTGCCGCGCATGATGGCTCCGACGAATCCCTTACCGAAGAGACCGCTCTTCGCGAGAAATCGCGGAACGCGCCCACTGTTGTACTGATAATGGGCGTACGCAAAGGGATCGACATGCGAATTGTGGTTCACGGCAGTGATAAATCCACCCTCGGCCGGAATGTTCTCCATTCCACGCCAGTCCCGCTTGATCAGCACCACCAGTGGCGGTTTGGCGATCACCGCGGCGAGGCGGTACCAGAAGCCGATTCTCCGGCGGGGCACGCGGACACCTTCCTCTAGGACTTCCCAGGGCCTGCTCCGGGAGCCCGGAGCCGCACAAGTGTCGCCCCGGGCCACCGGTCTGTCGAGAACACCGTACGCCCCGCCCTGCGGCCGCCCATTGCGCCCAGGTGACAATGGCCGCGACAAGAGAGGGGCGGAACGCCCGTGCAGTGGACCCTGGTCGTACCCCTGAAGCCCCTGGCGCGGGCCAAGAGCAGGCTCTCGGACACCGCCGGCGACGGGGTGCGCCCCGGCCTGGCCCTCGCCTTCGCCCAGGACACCGTGGCCGCGGCGCTGGCCGCCACCGCGGTCGGCGGTGTGGTGGTGGTCACGGACGACCCCCTGGCCGCCCGCGAACTGGCGGCCCTGGGCGCCCGGACGGTCCCGGACGATCCCCACGACAGCCCCGGGGGCGGCCTGAACGCCGCTCTGCGCCACGGAACCGCCGTCGTACGCGCTGTACGCCCGCAGAGCCCCGTCGCGGCCCTGAACGCCGATCTGCCCGCCCTGCGGCCCGAGGAGCTGACCCGCGTCCTGGACGCGGCCGCCGCGTTCCCCCGCTCTTTCCTCCCGGACGCCGCCGGCATCGGCACCACCCTGCTCGCCGCGGCCCCCGGCCATGACCTCTCCCCCGCCTTCGGCCCCGGCTCCCGCCTCCGCCACCGCCGCTCCGGCGCCGTGGAACTCGTCCTCGACACCGTCGACTCCGTACGCCAGGACGTCGACACCGGCGAGGACCTCCGCGCCGCTCTCGCCCTCGGCGTCGGCCCCCGTACGGCCGCCGCGGCCGCGCGCCTGCTGATACCCGGCCAGTAGGCTGCGCCCATGCAGGCCACCGCGTACACCTACGACCCCACCACCCGCACCGGCCAGGTCCTCCTCGACGACGGCACCCCCGTCCCCTTCGACGCCCCGGCCTTCGACGCGGGCGCCCTGCGCCTCCTCCGGCCGGGCCAGCGGGTGCGCATCGAGACAGAGGGCACGGGCGAATCCCTCCGCATCACCCTGATCACCCTGCAGACACTCTGATCACCCTGCAAACACTCTGATCGCATTGCGGCTCTTCTGGAGAAGCGCCCACCAGGGCCACGCCCGAAAAGGGCGCGGGGCTGTATCGATATACGGCTCCACCGCGTGGACTCGACCAGTCACACACAACCCGCACCCCGCCGTCCCCACAACTCACCCACGGCGGGCAGGCACCCAGAACTCTTTTCAACAAACGCCGCGGGCCGGGCTCCAATCAAGGAGCCCGGCCCGGCGCGTGTGAGTACCCAGCGCCCTACTGCTGGCGGGCGGCAGCCTTCTTCGCGGTCGTCTTGCGAGCCGTCGACTTCTTGGCCGGCGCCTGCTTCGCCGTGGCCTTCCTGGCCGGCGCCTTCTGCGCCGTGGTCTTCTTCGCCGCCGCCGTGGTCTTGGCGGTCGTCTTCTTGGCCGCCGCCGTCTTGGTGGTGGCCTTCTTGGCGGTCGTCTTCTTCGCCGTGGTCTTCTTCGCGGCCGCCGTCGTCTTCTTGGCGGCGGCGGTGGTCTTGCGGGCGGTGGTCTTCTTCGCGGTCGTCTTCTTCGCCGCCGCCTTCTTGACCGTCGCCGAAGCCCCACCGGTCAGGCTGCCCTTGGGCGCCTTCTTGACCGCGACCTCGCCACCCCGAGGAAGCTTCTTCGAGCCGCTCACCAGGTCCTTGAAGCCCTGGCCCGCACGGAAGCGCGGCACGGAGGTCTTCTTGACCCGAACCCGCTCACCCGTCTGCGGGTTGCGGGCGTAACGGGCCGGCCGGTCGACCTTCTCGAACGAACCGAAGCCGGTGACCGAGACCCGTTCACCCGCGACCGTTGCCCGGACGATGGCGTCCAGAACGGCGTCGACCGCATCGGCGGCCTGCTGACGCCCGCCGACCTTGTCCGCAATCGCTTCTACGAGCTGCGCCTTGTTCACGTCTTCCCCTTCGGAGACATCGCCAGAACGAAAGTGTTCAAGCTTTTTCGCACGTTAGGCAGATATATACCGCAAATCAAACACGAAACGGGCTTATCACCCTTGTGCCGCAACGAACTCGGCGGTCATGGAGTTCCTTCAGCGTTCCCCTGTGGGCATTCGCCCCTCGTCGAGGTCCGTCGTGAAGCTCTCCAGCCGCCTTGCCGCGTCGGCGAGATCGTGCTTGGCCACGGCCGTAATGACCAGCAGCTTCCGGGTCAGCGCCATGCGTACGCCCTCCGGGACTTGCAGTGCGCGCACTCTTGCGTGCGCTTCCTTGAGTTGGCCCGCGACCGCCGTATAGAGCTCGAGTTGGCCGTCGTGTTCCATGCACAGATTGTGCCATCTGGGGCGAGTTGTCGCCTGCGCAGGGGGTAACTGCCGTCTACCAGGGCCCTTGGGAGCACCCCGATCCGATGCCGCACCATGATGCGCGTACCCCGGCAATCACCTTTGTAACTAGGGGAGTTGAAACCTTTCTGCACGCGACTTCGAAGGTCCCCGAACCCGAACATGGCAGTACCCCCAACCGTGCACGATTGGGGGTACCTGGGGGTGTCGAGGTGGCTGGAATCCGCCTTGCGCGGACCGCCCCGAGGGGTGGTCCGCGCCGGTGGGTCAGACCGTCAGCGTCCTCGGCTTGTGCGAGGGGCGCTTGGCCTCGTACGCGGAGATGTCGGCCTCGTTCTGGAGGGTGATGGAGATGTCGTCCAGCCCGTTCAGCAGCCGCCAGCGGGAGTTCTCGTCCAGCTCGAAGGGGGCGGTGATGCCCTCGGCGCGCACCTCGCGGGCCTCCAGGTCGACCGTGATCTCGGCCTCGGGGTCCTTCTCGGTGAGCTCCTGCAGCGCGTCCACGATCTTCTGCTCCAGAACGACCGTGAGCAGGCCGTTCTTGAGCGAGTTGCCACGGAAGATGTCGGCGAAGCGAGAGGAGATGACGGCCTTGAAGCCGTAGTTCTGCAGCGCCCACACGGCGTGCTCACGGGAGGAGCCGGTGCCGAAGTCGGGGCCGGCGACCAGCACGGTGGCGCCCTGGCGCTCGGGCTGGTTGAGGATGAACGACGAGTCCTTGCGCCAGGCCTCGAACAGCCCGTCCTCGAAACCGTCCCTGGTCACCTTCTTGAGCCAGTGGGCGGGGATGATCTGGTCGGTGTCGACGTTGCTGCGGCGCAGCGGGACGGCCCGGCCGGTGTGCGTGATGAATGCTTCCATGACTGTTCAGACTCCAGCGGGCGTACGGGTGTCGGCGTCGGTCAGGTCGGCGGGGGACGCCAGGTGGCCCAGGACGGCCGTCGCGGCGGCGACCTGCGGCGAGACCAGGTGCGTACGGCCGCCCTTGCCCTGCCTGCCCTCGAAGTTGCGGTTGGAGGTGGACGCGGAGCGCTCACCCGGGGCCAGCTGGTCGGGGTTCATGCCCAGACACATGGAGCAGCCCGCGTGCCGCCACTCGGCGCCGGCCTCCTTGAAGACGACGTCCAGACCCTCGGAGACGGCCTGCAGACCGACCCGCGCGGAGCCGGGGACCACCAGCATCCGTACGCCGTCGGCGACTTTGCGGCCCTTGATCAGCTCGGCGGCGGCGCGCAGGTCCTCGATGCGGCCGTTGGTGCACGAGCCTACGAAGACGGTGTCCACGTTGATGGACTTCAGCGGCTGGCCGGCCGCCAACCCCATGTACTCCAGGGCCTTTTCGGCGGCGAGGCGCTCCGAAGCGTCCTCGTACGAAGCCGGGTCGGGGACGGACGCCGAAAGCGGCGCGCCCTGGCCGGGGTTGGTGCCCCAGGTGACGAACGGCGCCAGGGCGGCGCCATCGATGATCACCTCGGCGTCGAACTCGGCGTCCTCGTCGGTCTTCAGCGTCTTCCAGTACGCGACGGCCGCGTCCCAGTCCTCGCCCTCGGGGGCGTGGGGACGGCCCTCGAGGTATTCGAAGGTGGTCTCGTCGGGGGCGATCATGCCCGCGCGGGCGCCGGCCTCGATCGACATGTTGCAGATGGTCATGCGGGCTTCCATCGAGAGCTTCTCGATGGCGGAGCCGCGGTACTCCAGGACATAGCCCTGGCCGCCGCCCGTACCGATCTTGGCGATGATCGCCAGGATCAGGTCCTTGGCGGTGACGCCGTCGGGCAGCTCGCCCTCGACCGTGATGGCCATGGTCTTGGGGCGGACCAGCGGCAGCGTCTGGGTGGCCAGCACATGCTCCACCTGGGAGGTACCGATACCGAAGGCCAGACCGCCGAAGGCGCCGTGCGTCGAGGTGTGGGAGTCGCCGCAGACGACCGTCATGCCGGGCTGGGTCAGACCCAGCTGCGGGCCGACGACGTGCACGACACCCTGCTCGACGTCGCCCAGCGGGTGCAGGCGCACCCCGAACTCGGCGGCGTTCTTGCGCAGCGTCTCCAGCTGGACGCGGGAGACCGGGTCCGCGATGGGCTTGTCGATGTCGAGGGTGGGGGTGTTGTGGTCCTCGGTGGCGATGGTCAGGTCGAGCCGGCGCACCTTCCGCCCGCTCTTGCGGAGACCGTCGAAGGCCTGGGGGCTGGTCACCTCGTGCAGCAGGTGCAGATCGATGAAGAGGAGGTCGGGCTCGCCCTCGGCGCGCCGGACGACGTGGTCGTCCCAGACCTTCTCCGCGAGTGTCCTACCCATCGCTTTCCCTCCGGCCGGCTTGTCCGTACACCGGCCCAACTAGAGATATCGGAGGTGGCGAGCGCCCTTACCCCTCGTATGAGCGCCGGCCGCCGGGCTCGTTGGTCCGCGAGCCGTTTTGTTCTGCTTCCAGAGTGGCAAGGTCCACGCGAAATTGAACTTGCGTTTCACAGAGTGAGACGCGAGTATCGTTGCATGGACAACAGTAGCGGCGTCGGCGTTCTGGACAAGGCGGCCCTGGTCCTGAGCGCTCTGGAGTCCGGTCCGGCCACCCTCGCGGGTCTGGTCGGCGCCACCGGACTCGCACGACCCACGGCCCACCGCCTGGCCGTGGCTCTGGAACACCACCGCATGGTGGCACGCGATATGCAGGGCCGCTTCATCCTCGGCCCCCGGCTGGCCGAGCTGGCCGCGGCCGCCGGCGAGGACCGCCTCCTCGCGACGGCGGGCCCGGTGCTCACCCACCTCCGAGACATGACGGGCGAGAGCGCGCAGCTCTACCGCCGCCAGGGCGACATGCGCATCTGCGTCGCTGCGGCGGAGCGCCTGTCCGGACTCCGGGACACGGTCCCGGTCGGTTCGACCCTCACGATGAAGGCCGGTTCCTCGGCCCAGATCCTCATGGCCTGGGAGGAACCCGAGCGCCTGCACCGCGGCCTGCAGGGCGCCCGCTTCACGGCCACCGCCCTCTCGGGCGTACGGCGCCGGGGCTGGGCCCAGTCCATCGGCGAGCGCGAGCCGGGCGTCGCCTCGGTCTCCGCCCCCGTACGCGGCCCGTCGAACCGCGTGGTGGCCGCGGTCTCGGTCTCGGGTCCCATCGAGCGCCTGACCCGCCACCCCGGCCGTATGCACGCCCAGGCCGTCATCGACGCCGCAGGCCGCCTCTCGGAGGCCCTGCGCCGCACAGGCTGACTCCCAAAAATCCGTCCCACCACGAAAAGGCCTGCCTCAACGCCGCGGCAGGCCTTTTCTCATGAGATCAACCACAGCGCGCCCCGTCGGGGGCGCGGGGAACCGCGCGAGCAACCACGACCGACCCGCAGCCGCCCACACACAGCCCCCTCACGGCGACCAGGCACTCACGCACCCGCCCCCTCCCCCGACCGATGAGCGAACCGCTCCTTCGCGGACTTCCCCCGTCGCTCCACCGCCACCTGTCCGTGCGCGGCCGCCAACCCGAACGCCGGCATGTCCGAGTAGATCGCCTCGTACGCCCCCTCCGGCACCACATACGTCTCGTGCCACAGCCCCACATGCTGCCGGGCCTTTCCCTTCCGCTCCTTGCGGTTGATCGCCGCCCACGCCACGCGGTGGAACGCGTCGGGCGCGTGCGCGTACCCGTACAGCTTCTCCTTGGACTCCCAGTACTGGACGACGTAGTACGTCCGCGGCGAGGCCGTCAGCAGCACGGCGCCCAACAGGCCACGGCTCTTGTCCTTCCGCAGCTCCCGCAGCATGCGCACCATCGCCAGCTGCACCGGCACCCAGTGGTGCACGGCCCAGAAGTGGTTGACGCGCATGCCGATGAGCAGGACCACGACCTCCCCCTCGGCTCCCGCGGTGGTGCGACCGGCGACGACCGGATTCCCGAACATGACTCCCCCTTGTCCCTGACGGTCCATACCCGCCCTTGGGTAGCGGCACTATCCGAGTGCCCATGCTTGGATAGTGCCGCTAACCAAGGAAAGGCGCAAGGGATATGCGACTGGCCGAACTGAGCCGAGAGAGCGGTGTGTCCACCGCGACGATCAAGTACTACCTGCGCGAAGGCCTGTTGGCGCCGGGCCACCAGATCAACGCGACGACGGCCGAGTACGACGAGGGACACCTGCGCCGACTGCGGCTGGTGCGGGCGTTGATCCAGGTGGGCAAGGTGCCGGTGGCCAACGCCAGGGAGGTGCTCAGGCACGTCGACGACGAGTCCCTGGGCCGCACGATCCGGCTCGGCGCGGCCCTGTGGGCGCTGCCCCAGGCTCCCGACCCGGACGAGGAGGACCCGGTCACGGTCACCGCGACTGCCGAGGTGGACCGACTGCTGCGGATGCTGGGCTGGAACTCGGCGAGGGAGATCGGCTCCCTCTCCCCCGTACATCGTTCACTGGTGGCGCTGGTGGCCACGCTGCTGCGGCTGGGCTATCCGTGCGACGCCGAACTCATGGCCCCGTACGCCGAGTTGATGCGCCAGGCGGCCGTGCGGGACCTGGATCGCCTGGAGACCTGTGCGTCCGACAGGGAGAAGGTGGAGCTGGCGGTCTCGTCGGCGGTGCTCTTCGAGCCGGTACTGCGCGCGCTGCACCGGCTGGCACAGGAGGAGGAGTCGGCGCGGCGGTACGGCATCGAGTAGGCGGGGTGACGGGTCGAGCGGCGCGCCCTGGGCCCAGCGACGAAGAAGGCCCCCCACCGAAGTGGAGGACCTTCCTGATGTGTACCCCCGACCGGATTCGAACCGGCGCTACCGCCTTGAGAGGGCGGCGTGCTAGGCCGCTACACAACGGGGGCATGGAGCCTGCGTTTCCGCAGGTCCGAGCTGGTCTACCTGGACTCGAACCAAGACTAACTGAACCAGAATCAGTCGTGCTGCCAATTACACCATAGACCAATGTGGTTTAGACCAGTTCAGTACCCCCGACCGGATTCGAACCGGCGCTACCGCCTTGAGAGGGCGGCGTGCTAGGCCGCTACACAACGGGGGCCCTAGCGATCCTGCATCGAAGTGAGGGGGAGCTACCCGAACTCTCCTCGCGGGAAGGATCTGTACCCCCGACCGGATTCGAACCGGCGCTACTGCCTTGAGAGGGCAGCGTGCTAGGCCGCTACACAACGGGGGCTTTGCGGAATCGATCTCCGCGACGCAGATGAGCTCTGCGAGCTGGCCTACCTGGACTCGAACCAAGACTAACTGAACCAGAATCAGTCGTGCTGCCAATTACACCATAGGCCACTGGAACGCAAGCCCTTGAGGGGATTTTGTTCTAGCTTGCTCCGTCGGTTCCGGCCTTTCGGCCCGCTCCCCGGCGGCGCAGAAAGAACATTACCCGAAGGTGGACGGCGCTCCAAAACGGGTATCCGAGCCGAGGATCGCGGGGAGTTCGGCGAGGGTGGCGATTCGGTGCGGCCCGGCGGGCGGGTCGACGGTCGCGTAGACGCCGCCGCGGTCGATCCAGACCGACAGCAGACCGGCGTCGGAGGCGCCCCGGCCGTCGATCTCCGGGTGGTCGCCGACGTACGCGACCTCGTGCGGCGGCAGCTCCAGGGCCTCGCAAGCCGCGTGGAACGCCTCGGCGGCCGGTTTGTGGACGCCCAGCTCGGCCGCGCACAGCACCGCCTCGAAGCGGTCCCGTACACCGAGGACGCGCAGCTTGTGGTCCTGGACGCGGATCGTGGAGTTCGACAGCACGGCATGCCGGTGGCTGGCGGCGAGGGCGTCCAGGATGGGCAGCACATCCGGGAAGAGGGTCCAGGCCCGCTCGTAGTGAGCGATGTAACGCGCGAACCAGGCGTCGGCCGCCTCGTCGCTGAGCGGCTCCGCCAGGAAGTCCCGGACGCGGTCGCGCCGGGTGGCCTCCCAGTCGAGGCCGGTCGCCGCGTACCGCGCCCACTGCTGGTCCGTGAGCTCGCGCCAGCGCCGCAGGGCGTGTTCGACCGAGTCGTATCCGTCGAGCAGGCCCTCGGCGGCCAAGTGGTCGCGCATTCCGGCCCGGTCGGCCGTCGTGTAGTCGAAGAGGGTGTCGTCGACGTCCCAGACCACGGCCTTGATGTCCATGATCCGACGGTAACCCGCGACCGGCCGTCGTGTCCGTCGGATGCCGAAGGGGCGGCCCCCGGTGGTCCGGGTGCCGCCCCTCACGTGCTCCGGCGTCACGCCGCCAGCTTGGCCAGCGCCGCGTCGATGCGGGCCAGCGTCTTCTCCTTGCCCAGGATCTCCAGGGACTCGAAGAGGGGCAGGCCGACCGTGCGGCCGGTGACGGCGACGCGGACGGGGGCCTGGGCCTTGCCGAGCTTGAGGCCGTGGGCCTCGCCGGCGGCCAGGACGGCCTCCTTCAGCGACTCGGCCGAGGTCCAGTCGGCGGACTCCAGCTTCTCCTTCGCCGTGCGCAGGAGCGCGTCGGAGCCCTCCTTCATGGCCTTCGTCCAGGACGCCTCGTCCTCGGCCGGCTCCGGCAGGAACAGGAAGTCGACGTTCTCCGTGATCTCCGAGAGGACCTTGAGGCGGGTCTGCGCGTGCGGGGCGATGGCCTCCCACTTCGCCTCGTCGAAGTCCTCCGGCGCCCAGGGGGCGAACGGGGCCTTCAGCCACGGGGCGCAGCGCTCGGTGAACTCCTTCACATCCAGCAGACGGATGTGGTCGGCGTTGATCGCCTCGGCCTTCTTCAGGTCGAAGCGGGCCGGGTTGGGGTTCACGTCCGCGATGTCGAAGGCGGCGACCATCTCCTCGATCGTGAAGATGTCCTTGTCCGCGGAGAGCGACCAGCCCAGCAGGGAGAGGTAGTTGAGCAGGCCCTCGGGGAGGAAACCGCGCTCCCGGTAGAGGTTCAGGCTCGACTGCGGGTCGCGCTTCGACAGCTTCTTGTTGCCCTCGCCCATGACGTACGGCAGGTGGCCGAAGGACGGGACCTCCTTGGCGATGCCCAGTTCCATCAGCGCCTTGTACAGGGCGATCTGGCGGGGCGTCGAGGAGAGGAGGTCCTCGCCGCGCAGGACGTGGGTGATCTCCATCAGGGCGTCGTCGACCGGGTTGACGAGCGTGTAGAGCGGGGCGCCGTTCGCGCGGACGATGCCGTAGTCCGGCACGTTCTCCGGGGTGAAGGTCAGCTCGCCGCGGACCAGGTCCGTGAAGGTGATCGTCTCGTCGGGCATCCGGAAGCGGGCGATCGGCTCGCGGCCCTCGGCCTCGTACCGCTCCTTCTGCTCGGGCGTGACCTCGCGGCACTTGCCGTCGTAGCCGGAGGGCCGGCCGGCGGCGCGGGCGGCGTCACGGCGCTCCTCCAGCTCCGAGGCCGTGCAGTAGCAGCGGTAGGCGTGCCCGGCGTCCTGGAGCTTCTCGGCGATCTCCTTGTACGTGTCCATGCGCTGCGACTGGCGGTACGGCGCGTGCGGGCCGCCCACCTCGGGGCCCTCGTCCCAGGTGAAGCCCAGCCAGCGCAGGGAGTCCAGGAGCTGCCCGTAGGACTCCTCGGAGTCGCGGGCCGCGTCGGTGTCCTCGATGCGGAAGACGAACGTGCCGCCGGTGTGGCGGGCGAACGCCCAGTTGAACAGGGCCGTGCGGACCAGACCCACATGCGGGTTGCCGGTCGGGGACGGACAGAAACGTACGCGGACGGAGCCGTTAGCCACGCTTGATCACCTTGTTGGTGAGAGTGCCGATGCCTTCGATGGTGACGGCGACCTCGTCGCCGACGTTGAGGGGGCCGACCCCTGCCGGGGTGCCCGTGAGGATGACGTCGCCCGGGAGCAACGTCATGGCCTCGGTGATGTTGACGATCAGGTCCTCGATGGAGTGGATCATCTCGCTCGTCCGGCCGAGCTGGCGTTGCTGGCCGTTGACGGTGAGCTGGATGGTCAGATCGCTCGGGTCGAGGTCGGTCTCCACCCAGGGGCCCAGCGGGCAGGCGGTGTCGAAGCCCTTGGCCCGGGCCCACTGCTTCTCGCGCTTCTGGACGTCGCGTGCGGTGACGTCGTTGGCGCAGGTGTAACCGAAGATCACGTCCTTGACGCGTTCACGTGGGACCTCGCGGCACATACGGCCGATGACGACGGCCAGCTCGGCCTCGTGGTGGAGGTCCTCGGAGAAGGACGGGTACTGGATCTGGTCGCCGGGGCCGATCACCGAGGTGGCCGGCTTGAAGAAGGCGAACGGGGCGTCGGGGATCTCGTTGCCCAGTTCCCTGGCGTGTTCGGCGTAGTTGCGGCCGAAGGCCACGACCTTGTTGGGGAGCACCGGCGGCAGCAGCCTGACCTTGCTGACCGGGACCTTCGTACCGGAGAGCTCGAAGTCCGCGAACGGAATGCCCTTGATGATGTCGAGGACGAGCTCGTCCGGCTTGTCGCCCTCGACCGCGCCGAAGGCTACGTTCCCGTCGATGGAGAACCTGGCGATGCGCACGGGATGCTTGCGCCCCTTAACTGAGCTGGCTGGAGTGTGTTGCTCCAGGCTAACGCGGCAAGGGGTGCCCACCTCGCGCATTAATACGGAAGGGCCCCCGGCTCGTGCCGGGCGCCCTTCCGTGGGCACTCACAGGAATCCGCTGTTTCTTCACAGGAACCGACTTGAGCGGTCGGCGGATTCGGCGCGTACTTGAGCGTGCAACTACTCCGCCGTCTCGCCCGGTGCCACCATCAGGACCGTCCGGCGGGGGTTGGCGGTCTGGGAGGGGAGGTCGACGGAGTGCTCCTGCTCCGGCGTGCGCAGGTCCTCGGCGTCGGCGAGGTGGGCCAGCGTCGTGCGCCGGGGGTTGGCTATCGTGCGGAACATCGTCGTCGTCTTCACTGTTGTCCAGGACCTCGTCGTGTACGGGCGCCGGGCGGGCCGTAAGG
The DNA here is from genome assembly GCF_024612035.1 of Streptomyces sp. DSM 40750. Classification (GTDB taxonomy): domain Bacteria; phylum Actinomycetota; class Actinomycetes; order Streptomycetales; family Streptomycetaceae; genus Streptomyces. The sequence continues at coordinate 7,968,189 of NZ_CP102513.1, read as the reverse complement.
GCCGTCCCACAAGCGCGGGTTGTCGGATTCGCCATCCCTGTAAAGGGCCAGGCTAAACATCCGATTCCCGGGTCAAGTCGTGAAGAAGACATGATCGCCGTGTGAGTTTGCTCACTCAGTCATGGGTAAAACGGGCAATTCAGGCCATCAATGCGACCCCGCGAAACGGACATTAGTAACCTGAAGCCCGCATTCCGCTCCTGATCATGGCGACTGGGACACCCTGCTCACACCGGTGGATCGCACGGGTATGTCCGCTATCAACGGAAACCCCTTCCACGCCCGGTGACACACCCCTCACTTGCTGTCACAGTGAACAGACCGTTACCCATTGGCCTTGTTGCAGATCCGGCACTGTGCTGGAATTCCACGGACCGCCGCGGGATTGTGCCGGCGCGCAGGGGCGCAGAGCAGCGCCCGGCGGCGGTGGAAGGGGGAGCCAGCGCCGGTCACTCACGACCACCAATTGGGGACGTATTCAGGGCGTCCCCGAAGACGCCGACACCGTCCCGCCGTTCACGCGGTGGGGCGCCTGGTCCAGAGGTTGCGACGCTAGTGCAGGGACGTTTCAAGAGGGATGGCAGCGCTTCGGCGGAGCCGGAGCCACACAAGGGAGCCGGTAACGGTTCCTCCCCCCAGCACGCCCAGAACCCGGGTCCGGCTGAGATCGGCGACGGCGGTGAGCGCTCCGGGCGCCCCGGCTCGTCAGTTCCTTCCGCGCCGCCCGGGAAGCCCAAGGGCGGCAGCAAGGCCGGTGCCGGAGGGCCCGGCTCCCGAATAGCCCTGCGCAACTGGCGCATCTCGACCCGTCTCGTCTCGCTGCTCGCCCTCCCCGTGGTGGCGGCGACCTCGCTGGGCGCACTGCGCATCGGCGACAACGTGGACGACATCCAGCAGCTCGACAACATGCGACTGCTGACCGACATGACCAAGCAGGCGACCGAGCTCGCCTCCGCGCTCCAGCAGGAGCGCGACCTGTCGGCCGGTCCCCTCGCACATGGTCTGAACTCCACCGACCTGACGGTCAAGGGCACCCGCGACAAGACGGACCGGGCCCGCGTCCAGTTCACCGACGCGACCCAGGCCGCCGAGACCACGAACACCACGGCGAAGATGCCCGGCGTCCGCGACAGTCTCGTCCGGGTCGTGCGCGAGCTGTACAACCTGAGCAGCATCCGCAAGGACGCCTACGCCGACACCGAGAACTCCACGCAGACGGTCGAGGCGTACCACCGTCTGATCACCCAGTTGCTGGACCTGTCCACGGACATGGCCGAGGCCACCAGCAACCCGGACATGATCAAGCGCACCCGTGCCCTGGCGGCGTTCTCCTCCGCCAAGGAGTACGCCTCCATCCAGCGCGCGGTCATCGCCGCGGCCCTGCCGGACAGCAATGACAAGACCGGCGAGCTCTCCGACAACGACCGGCTGTACGCGAACTCGGCGCTGGCGAACGAGGAGTCGGACCGCAGCACCTTCTCCGACATCTACGGCACCGGCGCCGAAGAGCTGACCAAGCCGATCGACGACGCGAGCCCCACCATCGAGGCCACCGACCTCTACGCGGACCGGGTGCTGTCCAGCACCAGCGGTCTGCGCGGCCAGGACAAGCGCTCGTACAAGAACTGGACCGACGACTCCTCGTCCAAGATCGAGCAGATGAAGAAGATCGAGGGTTCACTCCTCGAGGAGATGGAGCAGACCGCTCGTAACCTGCGTGCGGACGCCGAGCAAGAGGCGGTCATCTCCGGTGCGCTGATCCTGCTCGTCCTCGGTGTCTCGCTGGTCGGCGCGTTCGTCGTGGCCCGGTCCATGATCCGCTCGCTGCGCCGGCTGCAGGACACCGCGACCAAGGTCGCCCAGGACCGGCTGCCCGAGCTGGTCAAGCAGCTGTCGGAGTCGGACCCGCAGGACGTCGACACCTCCGTCGAGTCGGTCGGTGTGCACTCCAAGGACGAGATCGGCCAGGTGGCCGCGGCCTTCGACGACGTGCACCGCGAGGCCGTCCGCCTCGCCGCCGAGCAGGCCCTCCTCCGGGGCAACGTCAACGCGATGTTCACCAACCTCTCGCGCCGCTCGCAGGGCCTCATCCAGCGTCAGCTGTCGCTCATCTCCGAACTGGAGTCCCGCGAGGCCGACCCGGACCAGCTGTCCTCCCTCTTCAAGCTCGACCACCTCGCCACCCGCATGCGCCGTAACGGTGAGAACCTCCTCGTTCTCGCCGGTGAAGAGCCCGGCCGCCGCTGGACCCGTCCGGTCCCGCTGGTCGACGTGCTCCGCGCCGCCGCGTCCGAGGTGGAGCAGTACGAGCGCATCGAGCTGTCCTCGGTGCCGACCACCGAAGTGGCCGGCCGGGTCGTCAACGACCTCGTGCACCTGCTCGCCGAGCTGCTGGAGAACGCGACCTCGTTCTCCTCCCCGCAGACCAAGGTCAAGGTCACCGGTCACGCGCTGCCCGACGGCCGGGTGCTGATCGAGATCCACGACACCGGTATCGGCCTCTCCCCCGAGGACCTCGCCGCGATCAACGAGCGGCTCGCCTCGCCGCCCACCGTGGACGTCTCGGTCTCCCGCCGCATGGGTCTGTTCGTGGTCGGCCGGCTGTCGCAGCGCCACGGCATCCGTATCCAGCTGCGTCCGTCCGACTCGGGCGGTACGACCGCGCTTGTCATGCTTCCCGTCGACGTCGCGCAGGGTAACAAGAAGCCCACCCCGGGCAAGCCCGGCCAGGGTGCCCCCTCCACCGGTGGTCCGGCCGCCGCGCAGGCCGCGGCCGGTGCCGCCGCCGCGCGTCGCCAGGCCGGCAACCAGTCGGGTCCGCCGCTCGGCGGCGGCCCCTCCGGCGGCGGACTTCTCGGTGCCCCTCCGCAGCGCGGGCAGGTCGGCGCGGGCCAGGGTCCGCGGGCCGCACTGCCCGGCAACCCCAGTGGTCCGGGTGGTTTCGGCAACCCCGGTGGTCCGCGTGGGCCGCAGGGTGGCCCGCCCGCGCCCCCGCAGGGCGGCCGGCCGGCTCCGGCGGGCGCCGGTGCCGGTGGGTTCGGCGGCGGTGGGTTCGGCGGCGGTGGGTTCGGCGGCGGTCAGGCGCCGGGGGCCCCGCAGGGTCTGCAGGCCGCCGGGACCGGTGGCCCCAAGAACTTCGAGAGCTTCGACGACACCTCACGCCAGGGCGGCTTCCCGTCCGGCGGTCCCGGTGACGCCGGGGCGGGCAGGCCGGGCGGGACCGACAACGGTCCCGGCGCCGTGCCGCCCAAGCAGGGCAAGGAACGTTCCAGCAGGCGCCGTCCGCAGCTGCCCGGCCGCGGTGGCCCGCGCGCCGAGCTGCCCGGCGGCAACTCCCCGTCGCGGACGCCCAGCTGGAGCGACGACAACGCGCAGCCGCCGGTGCCGCGCGCCTCGCTGGACGCCCCGCGCGGCCACGAGGAGCAGCCGGACGTCACCGCGCCGATGCCGCGCATCGACCCCAACCAGGGTCCGGGCTCGGCCGCCGACTTCCCGCCTTCCGGCTTCGACAGCCAGCGCCCCGGCGCGGGCACCCAGCAGAACGACTCCGGGTCCTGGGTCCGCTCCGACGTGTTCGGCGGGGCCGGTGCTCCGCCGGCGCCCACCGGTCCGTCCCGCGGCGGCTCGCAGGACCCGTCGTCCACCGGCCAGTTCGCCACGCAGGGTTACGACGGCTCCAGCACGGGCCAGTTCCCGGCTCCGGGCCGGCAGAACCAGCAGGACACCGGACAGTTCGGGGCCCCGGGTCGGCAGAACCAGCAGAACTCTCAGGACGCGGCACAGTTCGGTGCACCTGGCCGGCAGAACGGCCAGAGCACCGGGCGGTTCAATGCGCCCGGTCGCCAGAACCCGCAGGACACCGGCCAGTTCGAGCGGCCGCAGGTCAACGGTGAGAACTACGGCGCGCCCCGCCCGCCGGTGCCGCCGCAGCGTCCTCCGATGCCCCCGCAGCGCCCCGCGCGCCCGCAGGAGCCGGAGGCACTGCCGCCGGCGACGGGTCCGATGGACGGCCGTACGCCGCTGTACGACACGCTGGAGACCAACTGGTTCCACGGTCAGGGCGGTCAGAACGGCCAGCAGCCGGGCAGCGGTCCCGCGCCGCAGCAGTCCGCCGCCCCGGTACCCCAGACTCCGGCCGCTCCTCAGCGTCCGGCGACCCCCACCGCGCCCGCTTCCCCCACCTGGCGCAGCACTCCCAATGACGACCTGGTCCGCCAGGCCGAACGAGCCCGTCAGCCTTCGGCAGGCGGGGTCACCACTTCCGGCCTGCCGCGCCGGGTCCCGCGCGCGAACCTCGTGCCGGGCACGGCTCAGCAGCAACAGCACCAAACCGGTCCGCAGGTCTCGCGTTCGCCTGATGACGTACGCGGCCGGCTGACCAATCTCCGTCGGGGCATCGCGCAAGGTCGACAGGCCGGTACCGGCCAGACCGGCAGCTTCCCGAGCCCCACTCACCAGCAGGAGCGTTAGTTGAGCCAGATGAGCCAGGCGGCACAGAACCTCAACTGGTTGATCACCAACTTCGTGGACAACACCCCAGGGGTGTCCCACACCGTCGTCGTATCGGCCGACGGTCTCCTTCTGGCGATGTCGGAAGGATTCCCGCGTGACCGTGCCGACCAGCTCGCCGCCGTCGCCTCCGGGCTCACCTCGCTCACGGCCGGGGCGTCCCGGATCTTCGAGGGCGGCGATGTGGCCCAGACAGTGGTGGAGATGGAGCGCGGTTTCCTCTTCCTGATGTCCGTCTCCGACGGCTCGTCCCTGGCCGTCCTCGCCCACCCCGAGTGCGACATCGGCCTTGTCGGTTACGAGATGGCGCTGCTCGTCGACCGCGCGGGCGCCGTGCTCACGCCCGACCTGCGCGCCGAACTCCAAGGCAGTCTGCTCCACTGACGCCTGCGGATCCACAGAACTCACCAAATCACCGTCCGGCCGCCACAGTCCCCCCACCGGCCCCCGTCAGACGGCACGACTGACCGACTTGCTGTCCCGCCCGGAGGATCAATGACCCCGCCCACCGCTCCTCACGATCCGTACGCAGAGCCGTACGGAGACGAGGGCGACCAGCCGTTGGTTCGGCCGTATGCCATGACCGGTGGCCGGACGCGGCCGCGTTATCAACTCGCCCTCGAGGCGCTGATCAGCACGACGGCAGACCCCGCGCACCTGATGGGGCTGCTTCCCGAGCACCAGCGGATCTGCCACCTGTGCCGCGAGGTGAAGTCGGTGGCCGAGGTGTCGGCCCTGCTGTCCATGCCGCTCGGTGTGGCACGGATCCTTGTCGCGGACCTCGCCGAGGCCGGACTCGTCGCGATCCATCAGCCCGGTGGCGACGAGAGCGCCGGTGGCGCGCCGGACGTGACTCTGCTGGAAAGGGTGCTCAGTGGACTTCGGAAGCTCTGAAGCGGGACGGGCCACCACCTCGGCGAAGATCGTGGTGGCAGGTGGCTTCGGCGTGGGCAAGACCACGTTCGTCGGCGCCGTCTCGGAGATCAACCCGCTTCGTACCGAGGCCGTCATGACGTCCGCTTCCGCGGGCATCGACGACCTCACCCACACCGGGGACAAGACGACCACCACGGTCGCCATGGACTTCGGCCGCATCACCCTCGACCAGGACCTGATCCTCTACCTCTTCGGTACGCCCGGTCAGGACCGTTTCTGGTTCATGTGGGACGACCTGGTCCGCGGCGCCATCGGTGCCGTGGTCCTGGTGGACACCCGCCGGCTCGCCGACTGCTTCCCGGCCGTCGACTACTTCGAGAACAGCGGCCTGCCCTTCGTCATCGCCCTCAACGGCTTCGACGGGCACCAGCCGTACAACCCCGAAGAGGTCCGCGAGGCTCTCCAGATCGGGCCCGACGCGCCGATCATCACGACCGACGCCCGCCACCGCTCGGACGCCAAGAGCGCGCTGATCACCCTGGTCGAGCACGCGCTCATGGCACGGCTGCGGTAGAGCACAGGGGCCGAAGTACCACACCCGGACCCAAAACAGGACTCAAGTCCACAACCTCATACGGCAGTTGTCGTAGTTACACCGAAGCCGGCTGTGTCCTTTGACACGGTCGGCCTCGGTGTTCATAACGTTTCGACAGAGAAATAGGGTGGTACGACCACGCGTCGCGGTCGATCGGTGCCGCTGCGCTCACAATGGCCCCGCTTTTTGCCGGGGCTCGCTCTTTATGACCGTTTTATCTGGGACTTACATCACGCGGAATCGTTGCCTCCCAGTGTTTGGAAGTCCTCAGCGTGACGTGCTGGAATGCCTGAACTGCCCATTAGTCAAAGACGTACTAGGGCGTGGAGTCACCCGCGGCACGACGTAGGTGCCGGCGCCGAGAGGTTGTTGGTCGAGTGAGGCGAAGCAAGAAAGGTCCCGAGCCGTCGGCGCGGGGCAACTTCACCCCGCCGCCGCGCGGAGCGGCACCCGCACAAGTGACCGGACCGGAGCCGACGGCAGCTCCCGCACCAAGCGGCAGTCGTCTCTCCCCCCGCAACTGGCGTGTCCCCACTCGCCTGAACGCGATTCTCCTCATACCCGTGCTGGTCGGCCTGGTCATGGGCGGCTTCCAGGTGAAGAGCTCGATCGACACCTGGCAGGAGGCACGCGACGCCGAGAAGGTGGCCCAGATCGTGGCCGCCGCGGCCGAGTACGCCGAGGCGCTGCTCAACGAGCGTGACCTCTCCGCCGAGCCGCTGCTGGCCGGCAAGCGGGACAGCGAAGTCGTCAAGGACGCCCGCTCCTTCACCGACGAGAAGGCCGACATCTTCCACTCGGAGGTCGTCGGGATGCCCTCCGGACAGGGCCTGGAGCGCCGGCTGCGCCTGGTCGAGGAGGCCGAGACAAAGCTGGAGGACCTCCGGCAGGCCGCCTTCACCCGGGCCGCCGACCCGGTGCGGACCGAAGAGGGCTACGTCGCCATCGAGCACCTGCTGTTCGAGTTCTCCAACGAGCTCGGCCTCGGTACCGGCAACGTCACCGCGTACGGCCGTACCGTCTATGCCGTCGCCCTCGCCAAGGGCGCCGCCTCGCTGCAGCGCTCGATCGGCACCCACCTGCTGGTCCGGCCCAGCGAGGACCAGGCCGTCTTCCGCCAGCAGATCACCGCGTTCACCTCGTACGCCTACCTGGAGAACGTCGCCGTACAGGAGTTCGTCTCCGGTGGCACCGAGGCCGACGCCGCACGCCTGGAATCGGTCATGGCGCAGCAGACCGAAGAGGGCAAGAGGCAGGCCGCCGAGGCCGCGGCCAAGAACGCCGACTACGTCCCGCCGCCGGACACCATGCTGAAGATGATCCAGGCGATCGGCAGCGGCGCCTCCCCCGAGGACCTCGCGAAGCAGGGAGTCACCTACCAGAACTGGATGGCGGCCTCCACCCTGAAGTTCGAGGGTTACAACGAGGTCGAGACCGAGCTGATCAACCGCGCGGTGGACGAGGCCGGCCAGATCGCCTCCGACGCCCAGCGCGACGCCTACATCAACGGCGCCATCGTCATCGTCGCCCTGCTCGCCGCGTTCATCATCGCCGGGATCATGGCCCGCCAGATGAGCCGCTCGATGCGCCAGCTGCGCAACGCCGCCTTCGGCATCGCCGAGCAGCGGCTGCCGATGCTGGTCGACCAGCTCTCGCGCACCGACCCCGGGCGCGTCGACACCCGGGTCGCGCCCATCCCGATCAACACCACGGACGAGATCGGCGAAGTCGCCCGTGCCTTCGACCAGGTCCACCGTGAGGCCGTCCGGCTCGCCGCCGAGCAGGCGCTGCTGCGGGGCAACATCAACGCGATCTTCACCAACCTCTCGCGCCGCAACCAGTCGCTGATCGAGGGCCAGCTGACCCTGATCACCGACCTGGAGAACAACGAGGCCGACCCGGACCAGCTGGAGAACCTCTTCCGCCTGGACCACCTCGCGACCCGTATGCGCCGTAACGGCGAGAACCTCCTCGTTCTCGCCGGCGAGGAGCCGGGCCGCCGCTGGGACCAGCCGGTCCCGCTGGTCGACGTGCTGCGCGCCGCCTCCTCCGAGGTGGAGCAGTACGAGCGCATCGAGCTGTCCGGCGTCCCGGAGGCCGAGATCCACGGCCGCGCCGTGACCGACCTCGTGCACCTGCTCGCCGAGCTCCTGGAGAACGCCACCACGTTCTCCTCCCCGCAGACCAAGGTCCGCGTCACCGCGACCCGGCTCCCCGACGGCCGCGTGATGATCGAGATCCACGACAAGGGCATCGGCCTCACCGCCGAGGACTTCGCGGACATCAACCACAAGCTGGCCAACCCGCCGACCGTGGACGCCGCGATCTCGCAGCGCATGGGTCTGTTCGTGGTCGGCCGGCTGTCCGACCGGCACGGCATCCGCGTCCAGCTGCGCCCCTCGGGCGAGCAGGCCGGTACGACCTCGCTGGTCATGCTCCCGGACGTCATCACCCATGGTGGCGGTGGCGAGCAGCAGCCGGCGGCCGACCAGTTCACGGTCTCGCAGATCATCCCGGAGCAGCACTCGTTCCAGCAGCCGGCCGCCGTGCCCGCGATGCGGACCGCCGCCGAGCTGGGCTTCGACGACAGCCGCTACGAGGTCCCGGACGACATCCGCGAGCTGGACCCCGTGGGCCGCTCCCTGATACGCGAGGAACGTCGCGCGGCCCTGGAGGCCCAGGCACACCCGAACCCGCAGCTGCCCGCCGGCGAGGCGCCGCGCTACGGCGACGACTTCCAGGCGCCCGAGCCGTCCTACGACAACGGCGCGACGGCCTATGTGGACCCGCAGCGGTCGTTCGACCAGCAGACGGCGTACGAGGAGCCGCAGCAGCCGTCGTACGACGAGGCATACTTCGGGCAGGGCGGCGCTACGCCGAACGGCAACGGGCACCTGCCGGGCGGGCACGACTCGTTCACCGCTACCGGCGGTTACCCCGAGCCCTCCTATGCGGAGCCCGTCCAGGAGGACCACGCGGCGTCCGCCGCGCCGGCCCCGGAGACGTACTCTGGCTTCGAAGAGCAGTCCTATCAGGACGACTGGCCGCAGCAGCAGGACTACCAGAGCTCCTACCGCTCCGAGTACGCTCCGGAAGCGGAATCTACGCAGGCCGCTGACGTGAAGGAGCCGGACCGCGTAGGCTTCGACCGTCCGGGATCCACCCCCACCGCCGGCCACGCGCTGACCGACGCCGGCCTGCCCCGCCGCGGTTCCACCGCGAGCGCCGGCGGCACGAGCGCGGGCGCCGCGAACGGACGACAGGATGTGTCCCAGGACCAGCCGACGACGGCCGGGGGACCGAACGGCGACTGGCGCTCGGCCAACGACCAGCGCTGGCAGCAGGCCTCCCAGCTGAAGAAGCCCAAGGCAGGCGGGGTCACCTCCTCCGGTCTGCCGCGGCGGGTGCCCAAGGCCAACCTGGTCGAGGGCGCCGCCCAGACGACCCCGCAGGGAGGTCCACAGATCTCCCGCGCTCCCGAGGACGTCAGGGGCAGGCTGAGCAACCTGCGCCGGGGCGTCCAGCGTGGGCGCAACGCAACCAGTGAAACGAATGGCCAGGGCTTCGGTCCTGACAGCACCTACAACCAGGAGCGTTAGTGTGAGCCCGATGAGCCAGGCGGCACAGAACCTGAACTGGTTGATCACCAATTTCGTGGACAACACCCCCGGGGTGTCGCACACGGTGGTGGTCTCCGCCGACGGACTCCTTCTGGCGATGTCCGAAGGGTTTCCCCGTGACCGAGCCGACCAGCTGGCGGCCGTCGCGTCGGGTCTGACCTCTCTGACCGCGGGTGCGTCCCGCATTTTCGAAGGTGGCAGCGTCAATCAGACGGTTGTGGAGATGGAGCGGGGATTCCTCTTCATCATGTCCGTATCCGATGGTTCCTCGCTCGCCGTTCTCGCACATCCGGAAGCCGACATCGGTCTCATCGGGTACGAGATGGCCCTTCTGGTGGACCGTGCCGGTTCGGTCCTGACGCCCGATCTTCGTGCGGAGCTCCAGGGCAGCCTGCTCAACTAACAGTCAGACGGTGCGTTTTGGCGTCCCGGGGCCGTAAGGTTTCGGGACGCGGCTTCCAAATGAGCCATGGATGCCAGCACAGTCGGAGGAGGAGAGAACGTGGCAACACCCCCAGGCGGTTCATCGTCGGGCAACTGGTCCTACCCTGGCCAGGGGCCGGGCCAGGGTGACCAGAACCGGTACAACTTCCCCTCCGCACCGAGCCGCCAGCAGCCGTACACACCTCAGGGCCCCGGCCCTTCGCCGTACGACCAGCCGCCGGCGCCGCGCATCCAGCCCGTGCAGCCGCAACGCCGTACCCCTGAGCCGTCGCCCGCGGGGGCGGCGCACAACCCCCTGGTGCGCCCGTACGCCATGACGGGCGGCCGCACCAGGCCGCGCTACCAGCTCGCCATCGAGGCGCTGGTGCACACCACCGCGCAGCCGCACCAGATGCAGGGCCAGTTGCCCGAGCATCAGCGGATCTGCAACCTCTGCCGGGAAATCAAGTCGGTGGCCGAGATCTCGGCCCTCCTGACGATCCCTCTCGGCGTGGCCAGGATCCTCGTCGCCGACTTGGCGGAGGCGGGCCTGGTCGCCATCCATCAGCCCGGCGGCGACGAGAACGCCGGTGGCCAGCCAGACGTGACTTTGCTCGAAAGGGTGCTCAGTGGACTTCGCAAGCTCTAGCGGAGGGCCTTCCCGCTCCACCACGTCCGCGAAGATCGTGGTGGCGGGCGGCTTCGGCGTGGGCAAGACCACGTTCGTCGGCGCCGTCTCGGAGATCAACCCGCTTCGTACCGAGGCCGTCATGACGTCCGCTTCCGCGGGCATCGACGACCTCACCCACACCGGGGACAAGACCACCACCACGGTGGCCATGGACTTCGGCCGTATCACCCTGGACCAGGACCTCATCCTGTACCTGTTCGGCACCCCCGGTCAGGACCGTTTCTGGTTCATGTGGGACGACCTCGTGCGCGGCGCCATCGGCGCGATCGTCCTCGTCGACACCCGCCGCCTCGCCGACTGCTTCCCGGCCGTCGACTACTTCGAGAACAGCGGCCTGCCCTTCGTCATCGCCCTCAACGGCTTCGACGGCCAGCAGCCGTACAACCCGGACGAGGTCCGGGAAGCCCTTCAGATCGGCCCTGACACGCCGATCATCACGACGGACGCGCGGCATCGGTCGGACGCGAAGAGCGCGCTGATCACCTTGGTCGAGCACGCGCTCATGGCTCGCCTGCGGTAAGCCTGCGGCGATCAGCCGCACGAAGGGGCCCCTCTTTGACAAGAGGGGCCCCTTCGTTGTGTTCGGCTCCTGTTCAGCGCCGTCGGGGTGAGCGTGTGGGGACGACTGCAGGTCCGTCGTGGCTGGTCGCGCAGTTCCCCGCGCCCCTGAAGACTCCGGGCGCGCCCCATGCTTCTGGGGGCGCGGGGAACTGCGCGAGCAACCACACACGACCCGCGGCCGACGACGATCCGAAGACACGACGGCGCTGAACGGTAGCCGGGCACGACGAAGGGGCCCCTCTGTCAGAAGAGGGGCCCCTTCGTGCGGTTCAGCGGCGCAGCCTCACCGCCAGCTGTGCGGCGCCCGGAAACCCGGCTCGCGCTCCAGGCGGCGCCAGCCGGCGCGGGGGCGGCCTCGGTGGGCCGGAGCCTCGGCGGGCTGCGCGGCGGCACGGGCCAGGAGCAGCGCGGTGATCGCGGCCACTTCTTCCGGCTCGGCGTGGCCCTTCTCGACGCGAATATCAGGCAGCTTCATGGATGTCAGTCTCCGTGAGAGAAGTTTCCGCAGGGGTACCGCGAAGGAACCGGCGGGTTACTGCGGCGGGTTGCCGTGCTTGCGGGACGGCAGGTCCGCGTGCTTGGTATGGAGCATCGCGAGGGAGCGGATGAGGACCGCGCGGGTGTCCGCGGGGTCGATCACGTCGTCCACGAGGCCGCGCTCGGCCGCGTAGTACGGGTGCATCAGCTCGGCCTTGTACTCCTTGACCATCCGGACCCGCATCGCCTCGGGGTCCTCGGCCTCGGCGATCTGCCGCCGGAAGATGACGTTGGCGGCACCCTCGGCGCCCATCACCGCGATCTCGTTGGTCGGCCACGCGTAGGTGAGGTCCGCGCCGATGGACTGGCTGTCCATGACGATGTAGGCACCTCCGTACGCCTTGCGCAGGATCAGGGAGATCCGGGGAACGGTCGCGTTGCAGTAGGCGTAGAGCAGCTTCGCGCCGTGGCGGATGATTCCGCCGTGCTCCTGGTCGACGCCCGGGAGGAACCCGGGGACATCCAGCAGCGTGATGATCGGAATGTTAAAAGCGTCGCACATCTGGACAAAACGTGCAGCTTTTTCCGAGGCCTCGATGTCCAGCACGCCCGCGAGGGACTGCGGCTGGTTGGCGACGATGCCGACGACCTGGCCGTCGAGACGGCCCAGCGCGCAGATGATGTTGCGGGCCCAGCGCTCGTGGACCTCCAGGTAGTCGCCGTCGTCGACGATCTCCTCGATGACCTTGGCCATGTCGTAGGGCCGGTTGCCGTCGGCCGGGACCAGGTCGAGGAGGACGTCGCTACGGCGGTCCGCCGCGTCGGAGACCTCCACGCGCGGCGGGTTCTCGCGGTTGTTCTGCGGGAGCATCGACAGGAGGTAGCGCACCTCGGAGATGCACGTCTCCTCGTCGTCGTACGCGAAGTGGGCCACGCCGCTCGTCTCGGCGTGCACGTCCGCGCCGCCGAGGCCGTTCTGGGTGATCTCCTCGCCGGTGACCGCCTTGACGACGTCCGGGCCGGTGATGAACATCTGGGACGTCTCGCGGACCATGAAGACGAAGTCCGTGAGGGCGGGGCTGTAGGCCGCGCCGCCCGCGCAGGGGCCGAGCATCACGCTGATCTGCGGGATGACACCGGACGCCCTGGTGTTGCGCTGGAAGATGCCGCCGTACCCGGCGAGCGCGGAGACACCCTCCTGGATACGGGCGCCCGCGCCGTCGTTCAGCGACACCAGCGGGGCCCCGGCCGCGATGGCCATGTCCATGATCTTGTGGATCTTCGTGGCGTGGGCCTCACCGAGGGCGCCGCCGAAGATGCGGAAGTCATGGGCGTAGACGAAGACCGTGCGGCCCTCCACCGTGCCCCAGCCGGTGATCACACCGTCGGTGTACGGCTTCTTGGCCTCCAGACCGAACCCGGTGGCCCGGTGCCGGCGCAACTGCTCGACCTCGTTGAAGGAACCCGGGTCCAGCAGCAGCTCGATGCGCTCCCGGGAGGTCAGCTTGCCCTTGGCATGCTGCGCCTCGGTCGCCTTCTCGCTCGGACCGGCCAACGCCTGGGCACGAATCTCGTGCAGCTCGGCCACTCGCCCGCGCGCGTCCGTCGGCTCACCCGGTGCCTCATCCAAAACGGTCATGTAGCGACCATACGAAGCCGAGCGCGCAAAGCGGCCCGTCGACTCTGCACAGTCTCCGGCGTGTTTTCCTGGTACCCCTGAACAGAACCGTGCCGGCATGCAGCCGAACCGACTGCTCAGGGGGTGTCGGGCTTGTAGAGGTCGCACAAACGGTCAGCTGAGAACCAGCTCACACCCATGGGTCGCGCAGGCCGTCCCGGCAGCCACCCGGACCCGCAGCCGGTCGCCCGTGGCCTGAAGCACCTCGACCGACTCGTCCGCCCGGACCACCGCGCGGACCGGTCCGCGCCAAGTGATCTCGATCGGCTCGCCCGTGCGCGGCGGTTCGCTCACGCAGAGGGTAGCGGTCCGGCCCCGGCGGCGGACCAGCACGCTCGCCCCGGCGGAGGCGGTCAGCGGGCCCGCCGTGCCGGCCTGCCAGAAGTTGGCCGCCGTCAGGCCGAGCGCGGGGACATGGACGGCCTGGCACGCGCTGTCGTTGGCGAGGACCGACAACCAGCGCCGGTCGGCGGCCCGGGCCGCGACGGCAGGACGGGACGCCCCTGGCATGAGCAGATAGACGTAGGTGGCGTTCACCGGATCGGTGCCATGGTCCAACCAGAGGGTCTGCCAGCGCCGGGTGCGGCGTTCGGCCGTGCTGGTGGTGTTGATGTCGGACCATGCGCCGGTGCGGTCCTCGCGGAGTGTGCGCACGGCTCCGCCCGGAGGGTCGGTCGGGAGGACCCAGCCGCCGTGGCCTTCGAGGTGGGCCCAGCGCCGGCCTCGTACGAAGGTCTGCGGCGCGCCGCTCTCGGCCTCCCCCAGGCACCGGTTGTCGACCACCGTCTCCACCGGCACCCCGTCCGCGCAGCTGATCCCCGCGCCCAGGCAGATGACGGCGTCCGCGACGCAGAACCACGACTTGCGGGCCTGGAGGGTGGAGCCGAGTCCCTTGAGGTGCTGGCCGATCGCCGCGTACTCACCGTCCGTGATCCCGCCGACCCACCGTACGGCGGGCTTCGGCGCACCCCATTCGCCGCCCTCCCTGTCGGCGAGCCGTTTGGTGGAGACGGTCGTGCCGGGGAGCCGGTACCAGTCGACGGTCGGCCAGAACCAGTTCGTGTACTGGTCGCCGCGCCCCTCGGCCCACCACAGGGTCGTCCCGGCGCCGGTGTGCCAGCCGCGCGGGTTCTCGCCGTTGCCGCACTCGTAGTACGCGATGCGGTCGGAGGCCATGGCGATGTTCACCACGAAGCCCGGGCGGCGGTGGACGGCCCGGTCCATGGCGGCGAAGAGGCGGTGGCCCACGGGATCGGGCGCGGCGGTGACCGGGGAGGCCGCGACGGCGTGCAGCCGGGCCAGGTCCGCGACGCCGAACTGGGCCGCGGTGAGGATGGGCGTCACCGTGTCGCGTTCGATCCACCCCTTGATCCGGCCGTGCCACCGCTCGCGCTGGGCCGCGCCGGCGCCGAGAGCGAGCAGGGCGATCGCGGCGATGATTCCCTGCCCGTGGAAGTGGTCGCTCCGCATGATGTGCCGGTCGTCGCTCTTCAGGTAACCGCGGCTGATGGCACGTCCGTTGACGCTGTCCATGACCAGTCCGTCGTGGATGAGCGGCGCGTACGCCCGCTCGACGCTGTCCAGGACGATCCGCCGGTTCGGGTCGGTCACCTCCCAACCGGACCCGGCCAGCAGCGCGAAGAGGCGCCCCAGCCCGTCGAGCATGACCTGCCCGTACGTCCCCGAATAGGCGACCCAGGTGTGCTGCACGAACGAGCCGTCGGCGTACAGCCCGTCCCCCTGGGTGACGTAGGGGAAGACGGGCGAGAGGGCGTCGCGGGCGAGGGCGATCTTCTCAGGGGCGCGGCCGAGGATGCCGCGCAGGGCGACGGAGCGGCAGAGGTCGACGCGGTTGGCGCCGGTGGAGGTGCCGGTGTACTCGCGGAGCATAGAGTCGGGGATGAAGTGGTCGATCGCCGCGCAGGCGGCGGCCCGCCGAGCGGGCGTCAGCTCGTCGTTCAGGACGGCGACGATGTCCGTCAGGAGGCGGGGGCTGCCGATCTGCCACTCCCACCAGTTGCCGTAGCGGGTGGTGGAGGGGTTGTAGACCCTCGCGGAGAGGTGGTCGAGGCCGCGCAGGATGTCCGCGAGGAGGGCGGCGTCGCCCGTCGAGCCGGTACCCGGCTGCGCGTACGCCTGGACCATCGTCCACAGCCTGCTGTAGCTCTGCGTGATCCCGGCGGGCGGGTCGAAGGGGTGCTCCGGCCAGAGGGAGCCGGCGGTGGGCGCCATGGCGGCCCGGAACGCGCGGGCGAGGTCCCCGGTCTCGCGGAGGCGGCTCGCGTAGGGCTCGGCGGCGGGATCGTAGCCGGTGCCGAGCGCGATGGTCAGCCAGCGGCGGCGAAGGGCGTCGTACTCGTCGGCGGCGTACGCGGTGGGGGTGGCCGCCGCCAGGGCCGCGGCGAGGAGCAGGAACGTACGGCGGGTCGAGGTCATGCTCATGCCGTGTATCACCGCTCCGGAGACATAGCAACAGCGCGTGACAGAATGACTACCCGAACGACAAGGTTGAAACTTGAACGGAATAGGTCTACGGTAGGCCGTGTTCGGTTAGTTGAACGTTGAACGACATCATTCAAGGAGCACGTCATGGGCATCTTCGGCCGCAGCAACACCACCACCGAGACCGCCACCGCCTCGGCGACCGGCTCCGCGGTGAACCCCGAGCTCGCCGCGCTGACCGGCGACTACACGATCGACCCGTCCCACACCACGATCGGCTTCGTCGCCCGCCACGCCATGGTCACCAACGTCAAGGGCGGCTTCCTCGACTTCTCCGGCAGCCTGCACCTGGACGGCTCGGACCCCTCGCGGTCCACCGCCTCCATCGACGTCACGATGGAGAGCATCGACACCGGCAACGCCGACCGTGACGGCCATCTGAAGAGCGCGGACTTCTTCAAGACGGAGGAGTTCCCGACGATGACCTTCCGCTCGACCAAGGCGGAGGCCCTGGGCGGCGACGACTACCGCATCACCGGCGACCTCTCCATCCTCGGCACGACCAAGCCGCTCACCATCGACCTGGAGTTCAACGGCGCCGCCAAGGACCCGTTCGGCAACGAGCGCGTCGGCTTCGAGGGCAAGGCGGAGATCCTGCGCTCCGAGTGGGGCCTGACGTGGAACGCGGCGCTGGAGACGGGTGGCGTGCTGGTGTCGGACAAGATCAAGCTGAGCTTCGACATCTCGGCGATCCGGAACGCGGGTTGATTCCTCCGGTCGGCCACGGCCCGCGCGCGACGCGGGCCGAGCCGCCGGCCGGTACGGCCGGCTGAATCGGTCTGTACGGAATGGTTGGAACGGTCTGTACGGCTGGCTGAGACGGTCTGTACGGCTGGCTGAGACGGTCTGTACGGCTGGTTGGAACGGGCACGGTCGCACAGCGGTGGAGCCCCGACCAGCGCCCGCCGGCTGTCCGACGGCACGCGGGGCACGCGGGGCACGCGGCGGCATTCCGATCACGGTGATCGGTGGCTCGGCTGGTCGTCCGTCTCGTCCGTCTCCAACGTGGCCAACGCCACCTTGAGCCGTGCGGCTCGTGTCTGTGGCGTCCGGGCCTTCAAGAGCCCCAGGATGACGAGGTACCGGTCCGTCTTCCCGAGCCGCTCGAAGCTTCGCCGGGCGCGAGGGCTGTGTTCGAGGGCCGTCGCCAAATCCTCCGGCACGGTGGCCTCCCGCTGCGACTCGTACGCCGCAGCCCACCGCCCGTCCGCCTTGGCAGCCGCGACCTCGGCGAGCCCTCCGGCCCGCATCCGCCCGGTGGCGTTCAGCTCCTCCACCCGACGCACGTTCACCATCGACCAGTCGCTGCCCGGCCTGCGCGGGGTGATCCGCTGCAGGAAGTACGTCTCGTCGAGTCGCCTCCGGTTGCCGGTGATCCAGCCGTGGCAGAGGGCGACGTCGTTGACGTCACCGGCGCTGACCGAACGTACTCCGGATCCCTTCTTGCCGACCTTCACCCAGAGGCCGGGGTGTGGAGCGGGGCGTGCGGAGAGCCAGGCGTCGAGGTGGTCGGCGTCCTGGAAGGCTCGGGTCTCGGTGCCGTCCTCGGGAGTGCTCATGGGGACACCGTAGGCAGGAAGCAGGACAGTTTCAGTCCTATATAACCGGGTCCTCCAGCACCTGGACCAGCACCCGGCTCTGGGTACCTTCGGGGTCAGGGCTGGACAGACCCGCCATGCTCACCAGCGCCTTCCAGAGCGCCCATCCGCGCGCTCGCCGCCAGGCGTCCTCGGGCAGACCGACCGCCTCCCGAAACACCTTCCGTTCCTCGCCGACGAAGTGGTTCCAGGCGATGACGAGGTCGCAGGCGGGGTCGCCGACGCCGGACGAGCCGAAGTCGATGACGGCGGAGAGCGCTCCGCCGGTGGCGAGGAGATTGCCGACCGAGACGTCACCGTGGAACCACGTGGGTGGCAGTGGCCAGGCAGACGTCAGCGCGCTCGCCCAGATTTCCTGGCACGCACCGACATCGACGACATCCTTCAGCCTGTCGAGGGCGCTCTCGACCTCATCGCCGTAGACGCTGGGGTGGCAGCCACGAAAGTACGAGTGCCGCCCGGCGGCCGGGCCCTGGTGGGCCGGAGCCTTGCGCAGTTCGGTCAGGAAGTCCCCGAGATCGCGGGCCAGTTGTGTCCGGTCGATGTCCGTCGAGGCCTCGACCGTGTCCCCCGGAAGCCATCTCCGCACCGACCACGGGAACGGATAGCCCGCCGCCGGACGCCCGACAGCGACCGGTTCCGGTACGGGCAACGACAGATGTTCGGCCAGGTGGGGCAGACACCGGTCCTCCTTCGCCACGGCGGCCACGTAGCCCTCCGCGCTCGGGAGACGCACGGTCAGCTGCTCGCCGAGCCGGAAGGTGCGGTTGTCCCAGCCCTGGCGGTCGACCGGTCCGACCGGGAGGTCGCTCCACTCCGGGAACTGGTCGGAGATCAGGGTGCGTACGAGTGCGGCGGTGATGTCGATCACCGGGTCAGTCTGCGGGCTCCGCCTGTGGCTGCGAAAGCGCTTTTCCCCGGGCCCGGTTGAGGTCCTGCCAAGGCAAGGAATCGTCCTCG
Organism: Streptomyces sp. DSM 40750; assembly: GCF_024612035.1. Lineage (GTDB taxonomy): Bacteria > Actinomycetota > Actinomycetes > Streptomycetales > Streptomycetaceae > Streptomyces. The sequence continues at coordinate 7,949,699 of NZ_CP102513.1, read as the reverse complement.
GGACTCACTCGCCTTCGTGCAAGCGCGCCACATCCACCAGGACTTTCCCTCAACGAGGTCTCCCGCCAGTGGTCACGGCGCGCATGGCCCCTCACCAAAGGACAGTAGAGCGAGTTCGCGACCCCTTCCTATGGTGCTGGCCTGTCCATGTTCCCTCCTACGCCACAGGAGAACCGTGAAACGACAGGTCATCACCATCTGCGCGACCATCAGCGCCCTGTTGGTCCTCGCCGGCTCGCCCGCGGAGGCCAGCGTCCACAGGAAGAAGCCCTCCGGTTGGAGCTGCGACTTCGACGACTGGTGCACCAAGAACACACGCAGCGGGCCCGGGTCGGCCCACGTCGTGTACTGGTTCCGCGGCGACTTCGGCGACACCCTCATCCGCACCGGCAACGCGTCCTACGGCATCAAGCACATCCAGCAGGGCGGAAGCCACAAGAGGAAAGCGAACCATCCCACCAACTCCGCCGCCGTGAAGCTCTGGGACAGGGCGCTCAACAACTACGCCAAGGGCAGCAAGGGCAGTAAGTACAAGGACACCATGACGCACACCTACAAGTACGGGCGCGGCAAGAAGTCCCGCACCATGTGCGTCATGACCTCCAGCCTGCACCTCAAGCACGGCGGCAAGGACTACGGCCGTAAAGGCGTCCTCACGGCCTTCTGGGTGAAGGGCCACGTAGGCTGGAAAGGGTGCAACAAGAAGTTCGACTGACCGAGTGAGGGCAGGCGGCATGGCGCGCTGGCACGAAGGGGACATCGTCACGCCGAACGTTCCGACCGACCATCCCGAAGATCCGGTGGGAGAGGTCGTCATGGCGAACCCCGACGGTGGTGTTCTCGTCGTCTTCCCCCTCGCCGGTCACGAGATCTACCACCCCGACGAACTCGCCCCGGCAGAGCGTTCCCGGCTTTACAAGGAATCCGGCTGGCGCGTGGGGGACACGGTCACGCCGACCATCGAGATCGATCACGCCTACGACCGTGTCGGCACCATCACCACGATCACCGAACACGGCGACGTCGTGGTCCTGTTCCCTCGCGCCGGCGAACGCCACTACGCGCCCACCTGCCTCGCTCCCGCGGACCCGTCCCACCGCTACCGGTACAAGGAGTCGGACTGGCGCATCGGGGACGCCGTCACTCCGACCGTCGAAACCGGTCACCCCGACGAAACGGTCGGCGAAGTCCACCAGATCACCGAGGACGGCGACGTCGTGGTCCTCTTCGCCCGCGCCGGCGAAGAGGTCTACGCGCCCGACCGGCTGGCCCCCGCGCACCGGGCCCCGTAGTCACCCGCGCACCTCGAACTCGCACCACACGATCTTCCCCGGGTCCCGCTCCCCCACCCCCCACTTGTCCGCCAGCGCCGCCACGAGCAGCAGCCCCCGGCCGCCCTCCGCCTCCGGCGACGGCTCCGGCGACGGCTCCGGTGCGTGGATCTCGCCCGGGCCGCTGTCGTGGACCTCGATCCGCAACACCCCTGCGGAGTCCAGAGCCAGGTGCAGACGGAAGCCTCGGCCGGGCGGTACGCCGTGGAGCAACGCGTTCGTGGCCAGTTCGCTTACGCAGAGCAGTACGTCGTCGGTGCGGATGACTGCCGTCCAGTCGGCCAGGGCCTCGCGGGTGAACTCGCGGGCCAGGTGTACCGAGCGGCGGTCTCGGCGGTAGAAGGCCTCGCGGGTGTGGAGGAGTTGAGGTTGTGCGTTCATGGGGCGACTGTCACAGGGAGTCACTATTGTGGTGCAGTGAGTGAGGTCGTAGTTCTCATTGCTACGGGGCCACTACGGGGACTTCGGGTGCGCACGGGGGAAAGGGACACGCATGCACGTGGTAAGGAAGCCCAAGAAGGTTGGTTCGTGGCATGCGGTGGGGGCGGTGCTGGCGCACTGCAGGAAGCAGGCGCGTTTCACGCAGGAACAGTTCGCCGAACTGGCGAGCATTCACGTGGACACGGTGGGGTCCATCGAGCAGGGCAGGCTGGCACTACAGCCGGATCGGGCGGAGCAGTTCGATGAACTGCTGGGGACGGGTGGGGTGTTGGCCGTGCTGGTGGCCAAGTTGCCTGTGCGGGAGCGGATCGTTCAGTTCGCGCAGGGGCTGGTCGATCATGAGCAGGAGGCCGTCTGCGTTCTCTCGTACCAGAGCCTTGTGGTTCCCGGGCTTCTTCAGACCAGGGACTACTGTCGCGCCGTCTTCGACTACCGGTATCCGGCGATCGGGAGCGAGACCGCCGAGCAGTGGGTGAATGCCCGCATGGAACGACAGTTGATCTGGCAGCGGGACCGACCACCCGTGGGTCACTTCGTTCTCGAAGAGAGCATCCTGCGGCGGGAGGTCGGAGGCCCGGAAGTGATGCGGGAGCAGATCCGGCAGATCCTCGAGTACACCAAGCCCGTTCACATGAGTTTTCAGATCATGCCTGCGAACCGAACGCCGCACGCCTGCCTCGATGGCCCCATGGTCCTGCTGGAGACGCCCGAACACGAGCGTCTGGTCTACCTGGAGGCGCAGCGCGCCAGCTTCCTCGTCGACGATCCCGATGAGGTCAGCGACTATCACCTCCAGTATGGAATGCTGCGGTCACAGGCCCTCTCACCCGACGAGAGCGTGCGCCTCTTGAACGGACTGCTAGGAGAGTCATGAACAGCGCGGCACCGCAGCACAATCGCTCGGACGACCTTGCGTGGTTCAGGTCCAGCTACAGCGGCAGCCAGGGCGGCGACTGCGTCGAAGTAGCCACCGCCCCCTCCGCCGTCCACATCCGCGACTCCAAGATCCCCACGGGCAACGTCCTCACCGTCTCCCCCGCCACCTGGAGCGTCTTCCTTGAGCGCGTCACCGGCTGAGGGGATGACCGTCGCGTCGACTGCGTGACTGGGGCGGGTGTGGCCGAATCGCACCCCTTGTGTGAAGGGTTGCGGCGTTCCCATAATCCTGCAACAGAAATTGACCTGACCATGCCAGCGGGCAGGCATTTCTTTATTGCGTCGTTTGGCATGCGCACGTCAAATCTGTGTTTCGGCTGCACGAGTCCTCATGTCGACCCCCCACGGAAGGCACCACGTTGAAGAGACTCATCACCGCCCTGAAGAGATGCGCTGCGATCGGCGCCGCCGCTCTCGCGATCGCCAGCCTTCAGCCCGTGTCGGCCGCGCAGGCCGCCCCGGCTCCCGTCGTCGGTGGTACCCGCGCCGCGCAGGGCGAGTTCCCGTTCATGGTCCGGTTGTCGATGGGCTGTGGCGGCGCGCTGTACACGCAGCAGATCGTGCTCACGGCCGCGCACTGTGTGGGCGCGACCGGCAACAACACCAGCTACACGGCCACGGCCGGTGTCGTGGACCTCCAGAACACCAGCGGCCGGGTCCAGGTCCGCTCGACCAAGGTGTACCGGGCCCCCGGCTACAACGGCGACGGCAAGGACTGGGCGCTCATCAAGCTGGCCTCGCCCATCAACCTGCCGACGCTGAAGATCGCCACGACCACGGCGTACAACACCGGCACCTTCACGGTCGCCGGCTGGGGCGCGGCCACCGAGGGCGGCGCGCAGCAGCGGTATCTGCTCAAGGCGACCGTGCCGTTCGTGAGCGACGCGACGTGTCGTTCCTACAGCGGCTACAGCGGGCTCATCGCCGGCGAGGAGATCTGCGCCGGGCTCACGGCGGGAGGCGTCGACACCTGCCAGGGCGACTCCGGCGGTCCGATGTTCCGCCGGGACAACGCCAACGAGTGGGTCCAGGTCGGTATCGTCAGCTGGGGCATAGGCTGCGCCCGGCCCAACGCCCCCGGTGTCTACACCGAGGTCTCCACCTTCGCGTCGCAGATCGCGACTGCCGCGGCCACTCTCTGACCGAGATCCCGGCAGTACTTCGTATGTACGACGTCCAGTAGCGACGTCCACGGGCCCGGCGCCGCCCAGCGCCGGGCCCGTGCCCGTGCCCGTCCCATGTTCGCGTCCACGTCGTTCTCAGAAGCCGCCGAAGTCCCCGCCGCCCCCGAAGTCGCCTCCGCCGCCGTAGTCGCCGCCGCCGAAGCCTCCGCTGAAGTCGTCCGTGTTGAAGTCGGCGCCCGAGACGTCACCGCCCTCGTAGCCGGAGGCCGCGCCGAAGTCGCCGTAGCCGGAGCCGTACATGGCCGCGTAGGAGGGGGTGGCCATCATGCTGCCGAGCATGGTGCCGACGAGAAGGCCGGGGAGGATGCCGCCGCCGTAGTAGCCGCCCGCCCAGGGGCCGTAGGCCGGGCCGGCGTCCCAGTAAGGGCGACGCCCGCCGGACGCTGTCTCCACCTCGCGGATCATCGGGTCCTGGCCGTCCGCCAGACGGGCCTGGTCCGCCGCGCAGACCGGGACCTCGCGTTCGGTGCCGACGCCCGGGGTCCAGGGGACGTCCGCGACGGAGGGGCCGTGGCGGGGGTCGAAGAAGCAGGGGGCTCGGCGTTCGGGGAGCGGGCGGCCCTCCCTGCGGGCGGCGAGCTGGGTGAGGGAGAAGCGGCCGTCCTCCAGGGTCTGGGTGACCGCGCGGACCTCCTCGGGGCGGGTGGCCGCGGCCATGAGGGACTTGGCCTTCTCGTACGCGTCCAGGGCCCGCTCGTAGTCGGCGCGCATGGCGTCGTCCGCGCCCGCCTCGGCGGGGTGGAAGTCCAGGCGGTCCAGTTCCTCGCCGAAGGCGGTGATGTCCTCGTCCACCACCACCGCGAGCTTGGCCAGCGCCTCGCGGCGTTCCTCCTCCTTCCTGCGGCGGTTGCGGCGGACCAGCGCGTACGCGCCCACGCCGCCTGCCACGACGACCGCGCCCGCTGCCGCCAGGGCGCCCGCGTCCACGCCTTCGTCGCCTGCGCCGCTCCAGCTCGACGGTGCCGTGCCACCGGGGTTGCTGCGCAGGGCGTCGTCCACGAAGTCGTTCAGCTGGGCCTTCGGGTCGCCGGCGCCCTGGACCGCCGCGACCAGGTTCGACACGGTCTGCTGGCTCAGGACGCTGCTGTCGGCCTGGGCGTCGAAGCGGTCGCCGAGGCGGATGGCGTAGAGGCCGGTCACGCCCGTCTCCGTGCGGAGGTTCCGGAAGAGGTTCTCGGTCGGTTGGTCGGCCGGGAGGACCGCCACGAAGATCGGCTCGTCCGCGTCCTCGATCTTGTCGGCGAGCGCCTCGGCGTCCGACGAGGAGAGGAGGTCGGAGGCGGCCGGGGCGACGTAGACGGGGCTCTCGCGCAGGGCCGCGGCCACCGTCGAGAGGTCGGTGGCCGCATGGGCGCCCGGCGCACCGACCGACAGCACCGCCAGAGCCGCCAGCGCCATCGCGGCGAGCGGCACCATCAGGAGGCGAAGCAGACGTCGAAGCGGTGCGCCCTTCATACTTTCGAAGCTACCTCGATTGGCGCGAAAACGGACTATCCGGGCGGCGAGGAACCGAAAAACCCTCGGGTTCGGCTCCTCACCGGCCTTCACCGGACCGCCGTCACGCCGCCCGTCACGCCGCCCGGGACGCCTCCCCCAGCTTCGCCAGCGCCTGCGCGTAGCGGCCCGTGAGCAGCAGGTGGTCGGCCTCCGCGAAGGGCTTCGCGACCGCCTCCGTCATACGGACGTCCTGGCCCACCTTCCACTGCACCAGCTGCCGCGCCTTGAGCACCGCGGCGTGCGCCCCGCGCTCCGGTGCCGTCGCCGTCGTCAGGCCCCAGCCGTACGGGAACTGCGGGTCGTACGACGCGTCGCCGACGTTGATCGGCAGCTGTGCCTCCGACCTCGGCCAGGTGACGGGGAGCCGTCCGGTGAAGGGCCGCTTGCCGTAGAGGACGTCCGCGACGCCGTCGCCCTCGGAGCCGGGGAGCCAGGAGGCGACGAGCGCGTCCATGTCGCCGAGCCGGTCGCCGATGAGCTGGGGGCGCCCGGAGACGATCAGCACCGCGCACTTCATGGCACCGCAGACCTTGTCCACGGCGGCCTTGTCGGCGGCGCTCAGCTCCAGGTCGTGGCCGTTGCCGACGTCGCCGACGCCCTCGGCGTACGGGGTCTCGCCGACGACGACCACGCCGACGTCGTGCCCCGGGGTCGGGGCGGAGGCGTCCTTGGAGTACGTCACGCGGTCGCCGCCGACCTTTCGAATGCCCTCCAGGACGGTCGTGCCCTCGGTGATGTCGCCGGACGAGCCCTGCCAGGTGATCGTCCAGCCGCCGGACTGGTTGCCGATGTCGTCGGCGTTCGAGCCCGCCACGTACACCTTCTGGGACTTCTTCAGCGGCAGCACGCCGCCCTTGTTCTTCAGCAGGACCTGCGACTTCGCGACCGCCTCGCGGGCCGCCGCGCGGTGCTTCGCCGAGCCGATGTCGGGGATGCCACCGGTGTCGGCGTACGGCTTCTCGAAGAGGCCCAGTCGGAACTTCTGGGTGAGGATGCGGGAGACGGCGTCGTCGACGCGGCGTTCGCTGACGCGGCCCGCCCTCACCTCGGCGACGAGGGTCCGGTGGAAGTCGCCGTACGCGTACGGGACCATGATCATGTCGAGGCCGGCGTTGACGGACGTACGGACGTCGGAGGCGTAGTCGCCGGGGATCTGGTCGATGGCCTGCCAGTCGCTGACGACGAAGCCGTCGAAGCCCATGCGGTCCTTGAGGACGCCGTTGATCATGTCGGCGCGGGCGTGCATCCTCACCGCGCCCTTGCCGTCGCCGAGGATGTCGAGGGACGAGAAGGACGGCATGACCGAGCCGACGCCCCGGTCCACGGCCTCCTGGTACGGCGAGAGGTGAACCGCCTCCAGTTCCCGGCGGGTGACCTTGGTGATTCCCTGGTCGATCGTGTACGTGCCGGTCGTGGACGAGCCGTACGCGGTGCCGCCGTCGCCGACGAAGTGCTTGGCGGTGGCGAGGACCTTGTCGGAGCGGTCCAGGTCCCGTCCGTCGCGGGCGCCCTGGAGGCCCTGGATGACCGTCTCCATGGACTTCACGAGCGCCGGGTCCTCGCCGAACGACTCGTAGGCGCGGCCCCAGCGGTCGTCGCGCGTCACGCACAGGCAGGGGGCGAAGTCCCACGGGACGCCGGTGGCCCGGGTCTCGTCCGCCGTCAACTTGCCCATGCGCGCTGCGACTTCAGGGTCCCTGGTCGCACCCAGGCCGATGTTGTGCGGGGTGATCGTGGCGCCGGCGAGGTTGTTGTGGCCGTGGACCGCGTCCACCCCGTAGATCAGGGGGATCTGCAGCCGCGTGGACAGTGCCCGTAGTTGGAAGCCGTCGATCATCTCGGCCCAGGCCTCGGGTGTGTTCTGCGCCGGGGTGGAGCCGCCGCCGGAGAGGACCGAGCCGAGGCCGTACGCCGTGATGTCGTCGGGGGTGGTCAGGGCGCCGCGCTCGGCCTGGGTCATCTGGCCGGCCTTCTCCTCCAGGGTCATCCGGGAGAGGAGGTCGGCGACGCGCTTCCTCACCGGCAGCCCGGGGTTCAGATAGGGCAGGCCGTGGGCGCCGATGACGACGGACGGGGTCCGGGCGGGGGCCTCGGCTCCGGTGACGGTGAGCTGGACGGGGATCGTCTCCGCCGTCTCCGCGACGCCGTCGGACAGGGTGCGTACGGCGATGGTGCGGGAGGTTCCGGAGGGGGTGCCCGCCGGGAAGGTCAGGGTGGCGTCGACCGGGGTGTGGTCGGAGTCGGCGGTCGTCCGGTACGCCACGGTGACGGGTCTGTCGACCCTGCCGGTGACGGTGACGCGGACGTGGGCCGTGCCGCCTTCGGCCACGGGGTACGTGGTGGCGTCAGTGGCCACCTTCGCGGGTGCGGCCGCCGTCGCCGTGGGGGCGAACGACAGCGGGATCAGGCCGGACAGCAGGGCGGCCGAGACGAGCAACGACGTTCTCCGGTTCCGCATCGGGGTTCCCTCCACTGAAACTCCAGGACCAGTCGCCGCGCTGAACTCCCGCTTCCCTTTTGTGACTTGGTGGGAGTCAACTGTCGACCTGGGTAGACGTCAAGACGCCTGTACAACCGTTCGGGAGGGGTGCGGGTCACGGAGTGCGACAGGAGGATGGGGGCGACGGGGGATGCGTTGTCGGCTGCGGGTGAGTGGGGGCTGGTCGCGCAGTTCCCCGCGTCCCTGAAAAAGCAGGGCCGTGTCTCTTAGGGGCGCGGGGAACTGCGCGAGCAACCACGACGAAGCCGCAGCCGCCGACGCACCCCCGCCACCCGAGCTCTCCCGCGCCCCCGCCCGACAACTACTCCGCCGGCTCGACCCCCGCGCGCAGCAGCCCGTACGTGTACGCGTCCTCCAGCGCCTGCCACGACGCCGCGATCACGTTCTCCGCGACGCCGACCGTGGACCACTCCCCCTTGCCGTCGGACGTGGAGATGAGGACACGGGTCGTGGAGTTGGTGCCGTGCTTGCCCTCCAGGATGCGGACCTTGTAGTCGACCAGCTCCAGCTTGGCGAGCTGGGGGTAGATCTTCTCCAGGGCGACTCGCATGGCGCGGTCGAGCGCGTTGACCGGGCCGTTGCCCTCGGCCGTGGCGACGATGCGCTCGCTCTTGGCCCACAGCTTGACGGTGGCCTCGTTGGCGTGGCTGCCGTCGGGGCGGTCCTCGACGATGGCCCGCCAGGACTCCGTGCGGAAGTAGCGCCGGGGCTTGCCTGCGACCTCGTCGCGCAGCAGGATCTCGAAGCTCGCGTCGGCCGCCTCGTACGTGTAGCCCCTGAGCTCGCGCTCCTTGACCCGCTCGACGACCCGGCCGACCAGTTCGCGGTCGTCGCCGAGGTCGACGCCCAGCTCCTTGCCCTTGAGCTCGATGGAGGCGCGGCCCGCCATGTCGGAGACCAGCATCCGCATGGTGTTGCCGACCTGCTCCGGGTCGATGTGCTGGTACAGGTCCGGGTCGACCTTGATCGCGGAGGCGTGCAGGCCGGCCTTGTGCGCGAAGGCGGAGACACCGACGTACGGCTGGTGCGTGGAGGGGGTGAGGTTGACGACCTCGGCGATGGCGTGGGAGATGCGGGTCATCTCGCGCAGGGCGCCGTCGGGGAGGACCTTCTTGCCGTACTTCAGCTCCAGTGCGGCGACGACCGGGAAGAGGTTGGAGTTGCCGACGCGCTCGCCGTAGCCGTTGGCGGTGCACTGGACATGGGTCGCGCCGGCGTCGACGGCGGCCAGGGTGTTGGCGACCGCGCAGCCCGTGTCGTCCTGGGCGTGCATGCCGAGCCGGGCGCCGGTGTCGGCGAGGACGGTGGCGACGACGGCCTGGACCTGGGCGGGGAGCATGCCGCCGTTCGTGTCACAGAGGATCACGACGTCGGCGCCGGCCTCGGAGGCAGCACGGACGACGGACTTGGCGTACTCGGGGTTGGCGCGGTAGCCGTCGAAGAAGTGCTCGCAGTCGACGAAGACCCGGCGGCCCTGCGCGCGGAGGTGGGAGACGGTGTCGCGGACCATCTCCAGGTTCTCGTCGAGGGTGGTGCGCAGCGCCAGTTCCACATGCCGGTCGTGGGACTTGGCGACGAGGGTGATGACCGGGGCACCCGAGTCGAGCAGCGCCTTGACCTGCGGGTCCTCGCTCGCCTTGCCGCCCGCGCGGCGGGTGGCGCCGAAGGCGACCAGCTGCGCGTGTTTGAAATCGATCTCTTTCCGGGCGCGGGCGAAGAACTCGGTGTCCCTCGGGTTCGCACCGGGCCAGCCGCCTTCGATGAAGCCGACGCCGAAGTCGTCCAGGTGCCGTGCGATGGCCAGCTTGTCCGCGACAGTGAGGTTGATGCCCTCACGCTGGGCGCCGTCGCGCAGGGTGGTGTCGAAGACGTGGAACGAGTCGTCGAGTTCGCTGGTTTCCGTCATGGTCTCAAGGCTCCTGTGTTGGATCTCGGTCTGTACCGGAATGACCGGCTCCACCGTCCTCCAATGATCCCTCGCGCTGCGCTCCCGGCTGTAGGTGGGCCAGAAATGCGAAAAACCCCTCGCGGGTGCGAGAGGTCTGCGCGCGGGTCGAGAACGACGGTGTCCGCCCGTACCTGGTCGTACGTGGCGGTCACTGCGGACCGGCGCGCCTGCTGCCAATAATCATGGCGAACGAGAGCACGGCGGCAGTCTGGCACAGACCGTCCCCGTGCTCACCGTCCGTCTCAGGATGCGAACAGCGCGCTGATCACCCCACGGTCACCTCAGGTGGGGGTGAGCCGCACAAGGGCCGCCGCGGACACATCGTCCGCGGCGGCCCCGGGGTGGACCGGTGGTGGGCGTCAGCCCAGCTCGTGCATCCAGCCGTGCTTGTCCTCCACCGTGCCGCGCTGGATGTTCAGCAGGGCCTCGCGGAGCTTGAGGGTGACGGGGCCCGGCTCGCCGCCGGACTGCTGCCAGGCGGCGCCCGTGCGCTTGACCGTGCCGACGGGGGTGATGACGGCGGCGGTGCCGCAGGCGAAGACCTCGGTGAGAGCGCCGCTCTCGGAGTCGGTCTGCCACTGGTCGATGGAGATGCGGCCCTCCTCGGCGGTGTAGCCGAGGTCGGCGGCGACCGTCAGCAGGGAGTCGCGGGTGACGCCCTCCAGGATCGAGCCGGTGAGGGTGGGGGTGACGATGCGGTCGCCGTACACGAAGTACAGGTTCATGCCGCCGAGTTCCTCGACCCACTTGCGCTCGACCGCGTCGAGGTAGCAGACCTGGGCGCAGCCCTCGGCCGCCGCCTCGGCCTGGGCGAGCAGGGAGGCCGCGTAGTTGCCGCCGGTCTTGGCGTCGCCCATGCCACCCGGCACCGCGCGGACGTGCTCCTCGGAGACCCAGATGGAGACGGGCTTCACGCCGCCGGGGAAGTAGGCGCCGGCCGGGGAGGCGATGACCAGGAAGAGGTACTCGTTGGCCGGCTTGACGCCCAGGCCGACCTCGGTGGCGATCATGAACGGGCGCAGGTAGAGGGACTCCTCGCCGCCGTGCGCGGGCACCCACGCCTTGTCCTGCTGGACCAGGACGTCACATGCCTCGATGAACGTCTCCACCGGCAGCTCGGGCATGGCGAGTCGCTTGGCGGACCGCTGGAAGCGCTTGGCGTTCATCTCCGGGCGGAAGGTGGCGACGGAGCCGTCGGGCCGCCGGTACGCCTTCAGCCCCTCGAAGATCTCCTGCGCGTAGTGCAGGGTCATGTTCGCGGGGTCGAGGGAGAGCGGGCCGTACGGCACGAGCTGGCCGTCGTGCCAGCCCCGGCCCTCAGTCCACTTGACCGTCACCATGTGGTCGGTGAAGTGGCGGCCGAAGCCGGGGTTGGCCAGGACCGCCTCGCGCTCCGCGTCGGAGAGCGGGTGGGCGGACGGCTTCAGCTCGATCGTGGGCGTCGTCATGAGTGGTTGTCCTTCACCGGTTGTGTGTGACGGGCCGCGCTCACATCCGTACGGCCAGTGGCCAGTGTTAGGACGTCCGAGCATTCCCTCATTCCGCGGCACCTCGTTCGATTATCGCCCGGGGCGGGGCGTGGACGAAACGTGGATGACCGTGGACGAACACGGTGTGATGTGCGGCCCAGGGATGATGGTGACACCCGGCGGGGACATGCGGAAGCCGCCGGGTGCTGATGCGACCCGGCGGCTTCGAAAGGCTTCGAGGAGCGCGGCGGGTCAGCCGGCTACTCGTACGGCGAGGGCGTCGCCGATCTCGTCCGTCGTGCGGGCGGGCTTGCCGACGCGCTCCGCGAGGTCGGCGGAGACGGCCTCCTCGATGCGCGCGGCCTCGGCCTCGTAGCCGAGGTGGCGCAGGAGCAGGGCGACGGACAGGACCGTGGCGGAGGGGTCGGCCTTGCCCTGGCCGGCGATGTCCGGGGCCGAGCCGTGGACGGGCTCGAACATCGAGGGGAACTCGCCGGACGGGTTGATGTTCCCGCTGGCGGCGACGCCGATGCCGCCGGAGACTGCCGCGGCGAGGTCGGTGATGATGTCGCCGAAGAGGTTGTCGGTGACGATCACGTCGAAGCGGGCCGGGTCGGTGACGAGGTAGATCGTCGCCGCGTCGACGTGGATGTAGTCGGTGGTGACGTCGGGGAACTCCTCGGCCACCTTGTTGAAGATGTTCGTCCACAGGTGACCGGCGAAGGCCAGCACGTTGTTCTTGTGGACGAGAGTGAGCTTCTTGCGGGGGCGGGCCTGCGCGCGGGCGAAGGCGTCCCGGACCACGCGCTCGACACCGAAGGCCGTGTTCACGGAGACCTCGGTGGCGACCTCGTGCGGGGTGCCCTTGCGGATCGTGCCGCCGTTGCCCGTGTACGGGCCCTCGGTGCCCTCGCGGACCACGATGAAGTCGATCTCGGGCTGGCCCTTGAGGGGAGTCTCGACACCCGCCAGCAGCTTGCTCGGCCGCAGGTTGACGTGGTGGTCGAAGAGGAAGCGGAGCTTCAGCAGGAAGCCGCGCTCCAGGACCCCGGAGGGGACGCTCGGGTCGCCGATCGCGCCGAGCAGGATCGCGTCGTGCTGCTTGAGCGCGGCCACGTCGGCGTCGGTGAGGGTCTCACCGGTGGCGTGGTAGCGCTTGGCACCGAAGTCGTACTCCTTGGTCTCCAGCTTCACATCCTGCGGAAGGACGGCGGAGAGGACCTTGAGCCCCTGGGCCACGACTTCCTGACCGATGCCGTCACCGGGGATCACTGCGAGATTGAGGCTGCGAGACATGACGGCACCGTACTCCTTGTCCCACGGGATGACACCGCAGGTCCGCTATATGGACGCGGGAGGGTGACGTCCGCGCCAATCCGTTGACCCGCGTTCACCCGTATGTTTGCCGGGAGTTGGCCTCTGCTGGGAAGTTGCCGGACATGGACACCCCGAACCTCGGCATCCCGGAACAGCTCGCCCGCCGCCTCAGCATGCCGGAACAGCACGAGTACCTGCGCACGAAGCTCTCCCGGCGCGGCACGCTGGCGACCGCGGGCGCGGTGGCGAGCGGACTGCTGGTCGGCGGCTGCTCGGGGTCCGAGGACGAGCCGGCGAGGAAACGGTCGTCCCCGCCCGCGCCGGCCACCGCCACCGGCAGGGTCCACGGCTCGGTCGTCGTCCCCTTCGGCCGCCGGCTCGCCTTCGGCGCCGACCCGAAGACGCAGATGCGGATCTCCTGGCAGGTCCCGTTCGCCGTGAAGAAGCCGTACGTCCGGGTCGGGCTGAAGCCGTGGGAGCTGAGCCGCAAGATCGAGGCCGAGGTACGGGACCTGCGCACCCCGTCCCTGTCGAAGAGGCTGCCCGCGGTCGAGCAGTACTACGTCCACGCGGCCCTCGACGGCCTCAAGCCCGGCACGACGTACTACTACGGCGTCGGCCACGAGGGCTTCGACCCGGCCGACCGGCTGGAGACGCTGGGCACCTTCACCACCGCCCCCGCCAAGGCCGAGTCCTTCGTCTTCACCGCCTTCGGCGACCAGGGCGTCAGCTACGACGCCCTCGCCAACGACCAGGTCATCCTCGGCCAGAACCCGGCCTTCCACCTCCACGCCGGCGACATCTGCTACGCCGACACCACCGGCCACGGCGAGAAGGACGACGTCTACGACGCCCGTGTCTGGGACCAGTTCCTCGCCCAGACCGAGTCGGTCGCCAAGTCGGTGCCCTGGATGGTCTCCTACGGCAACCACGACATGGAGGCCTGGTACTCCCCCGACGGCTACGGCGGCCAACTCGCCCGCTGGTCACTGCCGGACAACGGCTTCGACCCGCGCAAGGCGCCGGGCGTGTACTCGTTCGTCTACGGCAACGTCGGCGTCCTGTCGCTGGACGCCAACGACGTGTCGTACGAGATCCCCGCCAACCTCGGCTACACCGACGGCAAGCAGACGAAGTGGCTGGACCGGCGGCTCGGCGAACTGCGGGCGTCCGACGCGGTGGACTTCATCGTCGTCTTCTTCCACCACTGCGTGTACTCGACGTCCACACACGCCTCGGACGGCGGTCTGCGCGACGCCTGGCTGCCGCTCTTCACCGAGCACCAGGTCGACCTCGTCATCAACGGCCACAACCACGTCTACGAGCGCACCGACGCCATCAAGGGCGGCGAGGTGGGCAAGCGGGTGCCGGTGGGCGCGTCGACCGACCCGACACGGGACGGGACCGTGTACGTCACGGCGGGCGGGGCCGGCAAGGAGCTGTACGGGTTCCCGGACGGCGTGGCGGACAGCTACGAGGGGCACCTCGAAGAATCCCCCGACCGCGAGTCCGTGGAGTCGTACCACTGGACCGAGGAACGGGAGAAGAAGTCCGAGACGGTGGAGTGGTCGCGGGTGCGCTACACCGGCTTCTCGTTCCTGTCGGTGGAGGTGGAGGCGGGCGCGACGCCTCGGCTCACCGTGTCGGCGCTGGCCCAGACAGGGGCACGGATCGACCATTTCGAGGTGCGGCGCGGCGCGTGAGCCGTCCGCCCACGGCCGCACCGCACCCCGAGCGGGGTGCGGCTCCCGGCTGATGGGGGTGCCGAGCGCCCGCCTGCACGGGCCGTTCGGCACCCGGGTGTTCGGGCCGCTCAGTGCCCGGTGGAACCGCCGTTGTCCCTGCGGTCGAGGGCGCGCTGGAGGGCGGCGGCGGCGTTCTTGCGGTCGGACTCGCTCGTGCGGGAAACGTGACGGACTCGGCGGCGGACGGTCGTCTCGGCCATGGGGAATCGACTCCTTCGAGGCAGTCCGGAGTACGGAAACGGGGGGGTTGCGAGACGCCGGATGGGGCGGGGAGCGGGGCCGCAGGGGTTGCCTGCCTCGGGCTCCGGCTCACGACCGCCATTCGCTGGATCGAGCGAGACGTTCGGCTCCTACAAAGCTAAGCGAGGCCGGCGCATCTGTCTCCACAATTAGTCGGACTTCCTACTATCTGAGACGGTGGACTGGGTCACACCCCATTGACCTGCGGTTTCGCGAACACGGCGACGCCCGGCCCCTCACGACGGAGGTGCCGGGCGCGATGTCGGTCCCTGGCGTCAGCCCATGTGCGGGTACGTGTAGTCGGTCGGCGCGACCAGGGTCTCCTTGATGGCGCGGGTCAGGGTCCAGCGCATCAGGTTCTGCGGGGCGCCGGCCTTGTCGTTGGTGCCGGAGGCGCGGCCGCCGCCGAAGGGCTGCTGGCCGACGACGGCGCCGGTGGACTTGTCGTTGATGTAGAAGTTGCCGGCCGCGTAGCGGAGCTTCTCCATCGTGTACGCCGCCGCCGCGCGGTCGCCCGAGATCACCGAACCCGTGAGGGCGTAGTCGGACACCGACTCCATCTGGGTCAGCATCTCCTCGTACCGGTCGTCCTCGTAGACGTGCACCGCGAGGAACGGGCCGAAGTACTCGGTGGTGAAGACCTCGTTCGTCGGGTCCGTGCACTCGACGACGGTCGGGCGGACGAAGTAGCCCACGGAGTCGTCGTAGGAGCCGCCCGCGACGATCGTGCAGGTGGGGTCGGACTTGGCGCGGTCGATGGCGGCCTTGTTCTTGGCGAAGGAGCGTTCGTCGATGACGGCGCCGATGAAGTTCGAGAGGTCGGTGACGTCGCCCATGGTCAGGTATTCGACCTCGGCGGCGAACTCCTCCTTGAAGCCGGAGTTCCAGATCGACGCCGGGATGTACGCCCGGGAGGTCGCGCTGCACTTCTGGCCCTGGTACTCGAAGGCGCCGCGGGTGAGCGCCGTCTTCAGCACGGCACGGTCGGCGCTCGGGTGGGCGACCACGAAGTCCTTGCCGCCGGTCTCACCGACGATGCGCGGGTAGGAGCGGTACTTCTCGATGTTGGCGCCGACCGTCTTCCACAGGTACTGGAAGGTCTTGGTCGAGCCGGTGAAGTGGATGCCGGCGAGGTCACGGTGGGCCAGGGCGACCTTCGACACCTCGATGCCGTCGCCGGTGACGAGGTTGATGACGCCCTTGGGCAGACCCGCCTCCTCCAGCAACCGCATGAGCAGCACGGCGGCGTGGGTCTGGGTCGGGCTCGGCTTCCACACCACCACATTGCCCATGAGGGCCGGGGCGGTCGGGAGGTTGCCCGCGATCGCGCTGAAGTTGAAGGGCGTGATCGCGTAGACGAAACCTTCCAGCGGGCGGTGGTCGAGGCGGTTCCAGACGCCCGGGGAGTTGGCCGGGGGCTGCTCGGCGAGCAGGTCACGGGCGTACTTGACGTTGAAGCGCCAGAAGTCGATCAGCTCGCAGGGACAGTCGATCTCGGCCTGCTGGGCGGTCTTCGACTGGCCGAGCATCGTGGAGGCGGCCAGCGTCTCGCGCCAGGGGCCGGCGAGCAGTTCGGCGGCGCGCAGGATGATCGCGGCGCGGTCGTCGAAGGACATCGCGCGCCAGGCGGGCGCGGCGGCGAGCGCCGCGTCGATGGCGTCCTGGGCATCCTGCTGGGTGGCGTTGCCGTACGTGCCGAGGCGGGCCTTGTGGTTGTGCGGCTGCACCACGTCGAAACGGTCGCCGCCACCCATCCGCTTCTCGCCGCCGATCGTCATCGGCAGGTCGACCGGGTTCTCGGCCAGCTCCTTCAGCTTGGCCTCCAGCCGGGCGCGCTCGGGCGAGCCGGGGGCATAGCCGTGCACCGGCTCGTTGACGGGGGTGGGAACCTGGGTCACAGCGTCCATGGTTTCTGTAACTCCTTGACGTGAGCGGTGTCTTGAGCGGGCGGTTTCGGGCTCAGCCCTTGCTGACCATCGAGCGGACGAAGAAGCGCAGGTTCGCCGGCTTTTCCGCCAGGCGGCGCATGAAATAGCCGTACCAGTCGGTGCCGTACGCGGTGTAGACGCGCATCCGGTGTCCCTCGGCGGCGAGCCGGAGATGTTCCTCGGTGCGGATGCCGTACAGCATCTGGAACTCGTACTCGTCGAGCTTGCGCCCGGCCCGGCGGGCGAGTTCCTGGGTGATGGAGATGAGGCGCGGGTCGTGGGACCCGATCATCGGGTACCCCTCTCCCGCCATGAGGATCTTCAGGACGCGGACGTAGGCCTTGTCGATCTCGGTCTTCTGCTGGAACGCGACGTCGGCGGGCTCCTTGTAGGCGCCCTTGACCAGCCGTACGCGGCTGCCGTTCGCGGCGAGGCGGCGGGCGTCGGCCTCGGTGCGGAAGAGGTAGGCCTGGATGACGCAGCCGGTCTGCGGGAAGTCCCGGCGCAGCTCGTCGTGGATGGCGAACATCGAGTCGAGGGTGGTGTGGTCCTCCGCGTCGAGCGTGACCGTCGTACCGATCGCGGCGGCGGCCTCGACGACGGGGCGGACGTTGGCGAGGGCCAGCTCGTGGCCGCCCGGGAGGGCTTGCCCGAAGAGGGAGAGCTTGACGGACATCTCGGCGCGGTCGCCGAGCTCCAGCTCCTTCAGGCGGTCGATCAGCTCCAGGTAGGCGTCGCGGGCGGCGGCGGCCTGCTCGGGGCGGGTGATGTCCTCGCCGACGACGTCCATCGTCACTTCGAGGCCCCGGTCGGTGAGGTCCCGGATGACCGGCACGATGTCGTCGACCCGTTCGCCGGGGATGAAGCGGTCGACGACCTGCCTGGTCACGGGCGCCGCCGAGATCAGGCGTCGCATCCGGTCGCTGCGCGACGCGGCGAGAATCACGGGACCCAGCACGGGGCACCTCCACAAACCAGCAGATAGAACCACCGTGAAACCTAAGGATCCCTCGGATCGTCGGCCATCGACAGCTGTCACGCATCCGTGCCCCAGATCTCAGACAGATGTATGAAGGCCCATGGAAAATGCGGCAGAATGCCCAGGTGACGTCGGAATTCAAGGGTGACTACCAGGAGCTCGTCGATGAGATCTCGGAGCTGCTCGGTGCCCCGGCGACGCTGGAGAACCGCGACTTCGAGCTGATCGCCTTCGGCACGTACGACAGCGAGGACGACCTCGATCCGTCGGCCCTGGACCCGGTCCGCACCCGCTCGATCCTGACCCGCCGCTCGACGGCGGCGGTGCGGGAGTGGTTCGAGGGCTTCGGCATCACCCGGGCGACGGCCCCGGTGCGGATCCCGCCCACCCCCGAGGCGGGGGTCCTGCGCGGCCGCATCTGTCTCCCCGTACGCCATCGGGGTGTCGTCCTCGGCTACGTCTGGCTGCTGGACGGCGAGCCGGCCCCCACCGACGTCCAGCTGTCCGCCGCCATGGCCGTCGCCTCCCGTATCGGCGCCCTCCTGGCGGACGAGGCCCAGGCCGGGGCCGATCTCACCCGGGAGCTGCGCGCGGTCCTCACCGCCGAGCCCGGCTGGGAGCGCGACATGGCGGTCGCGGAGCTGCGCACAGCCCTCGGCCCGCGCGGCGACGGCGTCCACACGATGGTGTGCGTGGCCCCCTGGCCGTCCGCCGACCCGGACGAAGCCCCGTCCTTCCGTACGGTGCCGGGGGCGACCGCGCTGTGCACGGTGCCGTGGGGTGCGGCGGGCCAGCGTCTGGCCCTGCTGGTACGGCTCCGTTCGGCGGACGTTCCGGCGCCGGCGCTCGCGGCCGCCGCCCGGCTCCTGGAGCGCGCGGGAACCCACGCGGCGGCCGGCGTCGCGGGCGCCCGCACCGGCCTCGCCGAACTGGGCACCGCCTGGCGCGAGGCCTCGGCGGCGGCCCGAGCGGTGCTGGCGGAGCCCCGCCTGGGCCCGGTCGCCGAGTGGCGTTCCATCGGCCCGTACCGTCTCCTGACCGCTCTCCCCCGCGACACCCCCCAGGACCCCTCCGTCCGCACCCTCCTGACCCCCACCCACCACGAACTCGCCCACACCGCCGAGGTGTTCCTCGACTGCGCCGGCCAAGCCGGCCGCACCGCCGCCGAACTGGGCATCCACCGCCAGACCCTCTACTACCGCCTCTCCCGCGTCGAACAGCTCACGGGCCTGGACCTGGACGACGGCGAGGACCGGCTGCTGCTGCACATGGCGCTGAAGGGGGCACGGCTCTGACCGTGTGGTGCGAGGCGGCGCTGCCGCCAGGGCCGCCGGTCAGCCGGGACGCCGCGTCACAGGGAGGCGCCGACCAGCAGGGCCAGGTCGATGAGACGGTTGGAGTAACCCCACTCGTTGTCGTACCAGCCGACGACCTTCACCTGCGACCCGGTCACGCGGGTCAGCTCGGCGTCGAAGACGCAGGAGGCGGGGTCGCCGACGATGTCGCTGCTGACGATGGGCGCCTCGGTGTACGAGAGAAGACCCTTGTACGGCCCGGCCGCGGCCGCCTCGTACGCCTCCTTCACCTCCTGCACGGTGGTGCTCCGGCCGGGGGTGACCGTCAGGTCCGTGACGGAGCCGGTGGGCACGGGCACCCGCAGGGCGAAGGCGTCCAGACGGCCGGCCAGTTCCGGGAGCACCAGGCCGATGGCCTTGGCGGCTCCGCTGGAGGTCGGCACGATGTTGAGGCCCGCCGCGCGAGCGCGGCGCAGGTCCGTGTGGGGGGCGTCCTGGAGGTTCTGGTCCTGGGTGTAGGCGTGGACGGTGGTCATCATGCCGGCATCGATGCCCACGGCCTCGTGCAGCACCTTGGCCAGCACCGCAAGGCAGTTGGTGGTGCAGGAGGCGTTGGAGATGATCGTGTGACGCTCCGGGTCGTAGGCGTCATCGTTGACGCCGAGGACGAGCGTGATGTCCTCCCCGCTCGCCGGGGCGGCGATGATGACCTTCTTCGCGCCGCCTTCGACGTGCGCGCGCGCCCGGGCGGCGTCGGTGAAGACGCCCGTGGACTCGATCACGACGTCCACTCCCAGGTCGCCCCAGGGCAAGGCACCGGGGTCGCGCTCGGCAAGGACCTTGACCGTCCGGTCGCCCACACGGATCGCACCCGGCTCAGCGGCGATCTCCGCGGGGAAGCGGCCCAGGATCGAGTCGTAGGCCAGGAGGTGGGCCATCGTTGCGACGTCACCGAGGTCGTTGACGGCGACGATCTCCAGCTCGGAATCCCGCGCGGCCGCCGCACGGAAGACGTTGCGGCCGATCCGCCCGAACCCGTTGACGCCGATACGCACTGTCATAGATGTGTTCCTCACCTTGCGCCATGAGTGACGTTCACGCGCCATTGCGCCCAGGTGCGATGCGGCTCACACACCGCCGCAGCGCGCCGGGGAGCGATTCATTAGGACATTATATAAGTCTGCGATACATTTCAAGGGTGACCGATTCTCCGCACGGCAGCACAGAAGACGACTTGGACGTTGACGTCCTCACCAAGACGATCGAGAACTTCAATCGCTTCTACATCCGGCTCCCCACGTTGCGGAAGCTGTCGTTCACGACGCTGTCGGTGCTGGACACGCTGGCCCACAGCGGTCCGAAGCGGCTGACCGAACTCGCCAAGACCGAGCAGATCAGCCAGCCAGGGCTCACCCAGTTGGTCACCAGGCTCGAGCGCGACGGACTCGTGGAACGCCGCCCCGACCCGACGGACGGACGCGCCGTCCTCATCCACATCACCGAAGGCGGCCGACAGATCGGCCAGGCCCGGCACGACGACCGGGCCCGTCATCTGCTCCCGCTGATCGCCCAGCTGACGCCCGAGGAACGACGGGCGATCGCCGGGGCCCTCCCCGTCCTCTCCCGCCTCGCGGAGATCGGGACCCGGTCGCGGCGATAGGGCGCGCGCTCACCCCTTCAGCGAGCGCGCGCCCGCACCTGCCGCGCCTCGGTCGCGTCACGGAACTCGGCCAGCGCGGCCCGGCGGCGGCTGAGTTCCGCGATGTCCGCGTCCATCCGTTCCAGGTGTGTGGTCATCGTGCGCAGCACCTCCGGGCAGGGCTCGATCCCCGGCCCTTCGCCGTCGGCACACGGCAGCATCTCGCGGATGGAGTCGGTGGTCAGCCCGGCCGCCAGCATGCCCCGGATGCGGGCGACGACGTACGGGGCGTCGGGTGCGTACACGCGGTATCCGCTGCTGTCGCGGTCGGGGCGGAGCAGGCCCTGCTCGTCGTAGTACCGCAGCAGCCGGGCCGGGACTCCGGTCCGCCGTGACAGCTCGCCTATCCGCACTGATTCTCCTCACCACGCCCGGGACTTGACCTTCACACCGGTGTGATGGGTCAACGTACGAGGCATGCGCGATTCATTCCCCTCCCTCGCCACCACCGTCACGGGCACCGGCCCAGGACTGCTGCTGGCACATGGCGCCACCGGCAGCATCGAAGACAACTTCGCACCGGTGCTGCCCGCCCTCGCCGCCGCCCACACCGTCGTCGCCCCGGACTACCCCGGCTCGGGTGCGACCCCCGTCGCCGACGCCCCACTGGAACTCGACGAACTCACGGACGCGGTCGTCGACTGCGCCGTGCGGCACGGCGTCGGACGGTTCGCGGTGCTCGGCTTCTCGCTCGGCACGCTGGTGGCGGTGCGCGCCGCCGTACGCCATCCCGAGCGGGTGACCGCGCTCGTGCTGACCGCCGGGTTCGCCCGGCCCGACGACCACCTGCTCGGCCTCCTTCCCGGTTGGCGCGCCGAGGAGCCTCCCGCTCTCCGCCCTCACATCGATCTGGTCCCCTCCCTCGACATCACCGGTGACCTGGCCGAGGTCGCCGTGCCCACGCTGGTCGTCGCGACGACCGCCGACAGCGTGGTCCCGCCCAGCGGCTCCCGTGACTTCGCGGCCGGCATCCGGGGCGCGCGGTACACGGAGATCGACAGCGACCACGTGGTCATGGTCGAGCGCCCGGAGGAGTGGCTGAAACCGGTCCTCGGCTTTCTCCACTCCCTCGCGTTCTCGGACGGGAAGGACGGTGAGGGGGAGTGAAACCGCAGGTCGTTCCCCCTCAGCCGGCCGGCGGTGCCAAGGTCGCCGGGGTGGGCCCGTCGGGGCGGACGGTGATGCCGTACACCGCCCTCGTGGGAGGGGTGGAGAAGGCCGGGGTGTGGGCCGGCAGGAGGTGTTCGAGCAGGACGGTCGATTCGCGGAGCGCGAACTGCAGGCCGAGGCAGGCGCGGGGGCCGATACCGAAGGGGAAGTAGGCGCCCGGGTGGGTGGGGCGACCGTCCGGGACACGGAAGCGCCGGAGGTCGAAGTGCTCCGGGGCCGGCCACAGTTCGGGATCGCGGTGGGTGAGGTACGGGCAGACCAGGATGTCGGTGCCCGCCTTGACGGTGTAGCCGGCGAGAGTGTCGTCCTCGATGGCGTGGCGGGGCAGGATCCAGGCGGACGGGTAGAGCCGGAGCGTCTCCTGGACCAGCGCCTGGATGGCCTGGCGGCGCCCGGCCGAGCCTTCGCCGCCGGCGGCGAGCGCCTCTTCGCGGGCGGCGGGGTGCTGGTCGAGGAGCAGGTAGAGCCAGGTCAGAGTGGTGGCGGTGGTCTCGTGCCCGGCCGCGAGCAGGGTGACGAACTCGTCGCGGATCAGCTGGTCGGTGTACTCGGGGCGCTCGGTGGCGGCGTCGGTCAGGACGTGCAGCAGGCCCGGGCCGTCGGGGCCGGCCTCCCCGCCGCGGGCGGCCTCGATGGCGTGCCGGGCGACCGCGTCGATCCGGGCGAGATCGGCGGCGACGGCATCCCGGGCATCGATGGCGTCGACGGGGAGAGTCGGAAGGACCGTCGCCACGGCTTCGACGGCCGCCAGTTCGCGCTCGGTCTCGTCATCGAGGGGGTGTCCGGTGAGAGAGCGCCAGATGGTGTCCAGGGCGAACCGGCGCATCTCCTGCCCGACATCGAGGGTCTGCCCGGTACGGGCGTACCCCCTCCAACGCCCGGCGGTCGTCCGGGCGGCCTCCGTGATCCGCTGTTCGTAGCGGCGCATCCCGGTGCCGGTGAACTGGGAGCGCAACAGACGGCGTTGCCGTTTCCACGCCTCACCGGTGGCGGCGAGGACGCCGTCGCCGATCAGCAGACGGGCGCGGTGCGAGCGCTTGACGTACCGCTCCGGCTGCCGGGCGAGTACATGCTGGACCGCCTGCGGGTCGGTGACGAGAACGGTGGGCGCCGGCCCGAGGCGGAACGCCGCGACGCCGCCGAGCTGTTCGCGCACCTGGGACAGCAGCTCGATCAGTTCGCCTCCCCCCGCATGCCACCGCTTCACCAGTCCGGGCTCGGCTTCGGGGACCGGCCGCCCCGTTCCGGGAACGTACGGGAGGGCGCCGAGACCGGCTTCGGGGTCCATGTTCCTTCTCCTGGTCGGCCGTTGGGCTTCGCTGCCCTGTCGGAGCACTGGCACCACGGACTGTACGGGAGCGGGTACTTGCCGTGACAGCCCTTGCCCTGACCGGCCACGAGCGGCCGAAAACCACGCTTCTGAAAATGATTGTCATCGTGCTACGGTCATGCGCGTTCCATCTTTGACCACGCCTTTACTCGGAGTGTCCCGTGCGCCTCCCGGCCCGTTTCGTCCCCCTCACCGCGGTCACCACCGCGGCCTCCGCCCTGCTCACGGGCTGCTTCTCGTCGACGGGATCCGAGGAGACCGGGAGCGAGGGCAAGCGGATACGGATCGCGATGATGCTGCCGCCCCGCTCGGCCCTGTCGCCGCTGTCCGACGACGCGTTCAAGCTGTCGCGCTGGTCGACCGCCGAGACCCTGGTGAGGCTGAACGCGGAGGGCGACGCGCAGCCCGCGCTGGCCACCAAGTGGAAGCAGTCGGGCAAGTCGTGGACGTTCACGATCCGGGACGGTGTGACCTTCCACGACGGTACGAAGCTGACGGGTGAAGCCGTCGTCAACTCCCTCACCGAGGCGGCCACCGCCTCCCCCAAGCCCCGCATCCTCGACGGCGTGGAGCTGACCGCGAAGGCCGACGGCGACACCGTCACCGTCACCACGGGCACCGAGGACCCGCTGGTCCCGCAGCGCCTCAGCTCGCCCCAGCTGGCGATCCTCGCCGCGAAGGCGTACGAGGGGAAGACGGTGAACCCGGTCGGCGCGGGCACCGGCCCCTTCGAGCTGACCAAGGTCGACGGCACCGCCTCCGCCGCCCTCGACCGCTACGACGACTACTGGGGCGACAAGGCCAAGGCCCCCGGCATCGATGTGAAGTTCGTGCCGGACGGCACCGCCCGCGCGGCCTCCCTGCGCAGCGGCGAGGCCGACATCGTCGAGGCGATCCCGGTGTCGCAGGCGGCCGTGCTCGACCAGGACCTGATCACCGAGGTCCCGATGCCCCGCACCAACACCCTCTACCTCAACACCGAGAAGGGCGTCTTCAAGGACGCCTCCCTGCGCGCCGCCGCCCGTGAGGCCATCGACGCGAAGTCGATCGTCGAGGGTGTGTACGAGGGGCGGGCGGATGTCGCCGAGGGTCTGCTGGGCCCCGCGCTCCCCTGGGCCGCCGAACTGCGGTCGACGGTGAAGCGCGCCGAGGCCGGTGACCCGGACGGCAAGACCATCACCATCGGTACCTTCACCGACCGCGCCGAGCTGCCCGAGGTCGCGGCCACGCTGCAACAGCAGCTGCAGAAGGCCGGGTTCAAGGTGAAGCTCGACGTGCGCGAGTACGCCAACATCGAATCCGACGCGCTGGCGGGCGAGTTCGACGCGTTCATCCTCTCCCGGGCGACCGTCCTCGACTCCGGCGACCCGGCCGCGTACCTCTACAGCGACTTCGCCTCCGACGGCTCGTTCAACCTCTCCCAGCTCGCCGACAAGACCGTCGACACGGCCCTCGACAAGGCCTCCGACACGGCCGCCGGTGACGCCCGCCGCAAGGCCGTCATCGACGCCGAGGCCGCCGTCCTCACCACCGACGGGGCCGTGCCGATGCTCCACGAGCGGGTGATCCAGGGCGACGCGGCCGGCGTGGTGGACGCGGCGCACGACCCGCGCGAGCGGGAGCTGGTCACGGCGGACACCTACGTCAGGTGAGGAAATCCGTGCGGAAGTCGGTCGGCCCGGCCGGGCCGACCCGCTTCATCTGTCTGGTCGCCGTCCTGACCGTCGTCGGTCTGCTGCCGTGGCTGTCCGGCCGCGATCCCGCGCTGACCGTGCTGCGCGCCCGGTCGGCCGAGCAGGAGGCGACGCCCGAGGCGCTGGCCGCGATCCGTGACGACCTCGGTCTGGGCGCCGGTCCCCTTTCCCTGCTGGGGAGTTGGGCCTCGGGGCTGCTGCGCGGCGACCTCGGCACATCATGGGTGTCGGGCACCGACGTCCTCCCCTCGGTGGTCTCCGGCCTCCAGGTCTCCCTCGGCCTGATGGGCGCCGCCTTCGCCGTCGCGG
Organism: Streptomyces sp. DSM 40750; assembly: GCF_024612035.1. Lineage (GTDB taxonomy): Bacteria > Actinomycetota > Actinomycetes > Streptomycetales > Streptomycetaceae > Streptomyces. The sequence continues at coordinate 7,924,687 of NZ_CP102513.1, read as the reverse complement.
TGCTGCTGGCCTGCGCGCTGGTCGCCCCGGTGCTCGTACGGGGCCGGGGCTCGGCCGGCGCGTTCGCCGCGATGCTCGCCGCCGTGCCCGAGTTCCTGCTGGCCACGGTGGCGTTGCTGGTGTGCGGGGTCTGGCTGGGCTGGCTGCCGACGGCGGGCTGGGCCGGCCCCGAGTACCTGGTCCTCCCCGCGATCGCCCTCGGCGTCCCGGCCGGCGGTCTGCTGGGCCGCCTGGTCGCGGACGCGCTGCCCGCCGTGCTCGACGAGCGCTGGGTGGAGCTGTGGCGCGGCGCGGGCGTGAGCCGGGCCCGCGTCTCGGCGGCCGCGCTGCGCCGCGTACTGCCGCCCCTGGTACCGCAGTTCGGCATGGCCGCCGTCGGCCTGACAGGCGGTGCGGTCGCCGTGGAGACGGTGTTCGCGGTGCCCGGCATCGGTCGTACGGCACTGGGCGCGGCCAAGTCCCAGGACCTGCCCCTCCTCCAGGGCTCGGTCCTCGCCCTCCTCGCGCTGGGCCTGGTCGCCGGCGCCCTGGCCGCGCTCGCCCGGCGCCGGCTCCTCGGGCCGGCCCTGCGCGACGCCGGCCTCAGCCTCCCGCCGGCCCGCCCGGTCCGCACCCATCCGGCGATACCGCTGGTCCTGGCCGCCGTCCTCCTCGTCACCATCGGCTGGGGCCTGCTGCGCGACCCGTACACCGTGGACACCGCCTCCCGTCTCCTCCCGCCGTCCTGGGGGCACCCGCTCGGCACGGACGGACTCGGCCGTGACGTGCTGGCCCGCCTCGGCCACGGCGCGGCCTCCACGGTCGGCACCGCCGCGGCGGTCTGCGCGCTGAGCCTTCTCGTCTCCCTGGCGCTCGGCTTCCTGCCGGGCGTGGCCGAGGGCGCGGCGGACATCGCCAACGCGCTGCCCCCGGTGATCGTCGGCATCCTCGTCGCCGCCGCGGCCGGGCCCGGCACGGGTGGCGCGGCCCTCGCCGTGGCCCTGATCTCCTGGCCGGCCCTGGCCGCCCACGCGGCGGCACTGGTCCAGGAGGTCCGTGCGTCCACGTTCCTGACCGCTCAACGGGCCATCGGCGCGAGCCCGTCGTGGATCCTCACCCGGCACGTCCTCCCGTCCGTCGCCGCCCCGGTCGCCCGCCACGCCGTCCTCCGTCTCCCGGGCATCGCCCTGGCCCTCGCCTCCCTCGGCTTCCTGGGCCTCGGCGCCCAACCGCCCACCCCCGAGTGGGGGCTGCTCCTCGACGAGTCCCGCGCCTACGTGGAACGCGCCCCGTGGGCGGCCCTGGCGCCGGCGGTCGCCCTGGCCCTGCTGGCCGGGCTGGCGGTGTCGGGAGCGACGTACGCGGAGGGACGGCGTGGCCGGAAGACCCGCCGGAGTGCACAGAGTTCCAAGGGGCCCGTGGGCTCGAAGAGCGGGCAGACCGTGGTGAAGGAGGCCCCCGTTGACGTCTGACGACGTTCTGCTGTCGGTGCGCGAGCTGCGGATCGCGTTCGACGGGGTGGAGGCCGTGCGCGGTCTGTCCTTCGACGTCCGCCCGCGCGAAGTGCTCGCCCTGGTCGGCGAGTCGGGCGCGGGCAAGTCCCTCACGGCCCGGGCGCTGCTCGGGATGCTGCCCAGGGGGGCGACGACGAGCGGGACCGTACGGCTGCGGGGTGAGACGGACATCGCCGCGCAGCGCGGCCGCCGTATCGCCCTCGTCCCCCAGGACGCCCTCTCCGCCCTCTCCCCCGTGCACCCCGTGGGCGACCAACTGGCCGCCGCCGTACGGTCGGTGGCGGGCGTCTCACGCAAGGAGGCCCGCGCCCGTGCGGTCGCCGCGCTCGACCGGGTGGGCATCCCCGACGCCGTACGCAGGGCGCGGGCGTATCCGCACGAGTACTCCGGCGGTATGCGCCAGCGAGCCGTGATCGCCATGGCGACGATCAACGAGCCGGACGTCGTCGTCGCCGACGAACCGACGACCGCGCTGGACGCGGAACTCCAGGAACAGGTGCTCCGGGTCCTCGGCGAGCAGCGCGAGGCGGTCGGGGCCGCGCTCGTGCTGGTCACCCACGACCTGGGCGTCGTCCGGGAGCACGCCGACCGCGTCCTGGTCATGTACGCCGGGCGTCAGGTCGAACAGGGCCCGGCGAAAGGGGTGTTGGGGCGCCCCCGGGCGCCGTACACGGCGGGGTTGCTGGCGTCGTTGCCGCCGGAGGACGTCAGCGGGGACGACCGTGTCGACGGTCGCGGCCATGACGGCGACGATCCGCGTCCCGCTGCCGGCCGTCGTCGACGACGGCTGCCCTCCATCCCCGGCTCCCCGCCCACCCCCGACGCCCTCCCGCCGGGCTGCGCCTTCGCGCCCCGTTGCCCGCTCGTCGAGGACCGCTGCCGTCACGAGGAACCGCGGCCGTGGACGACCGCCGATGACGATCACGAGGTCTCCTGCCACCGATGGGAAGACGTCCCGTATCCCGTAGCCGAGTTGTTCCAGGAGCCCGTATGAACCAGAGCGACCCCCTGCTCGACGTACGCGACCTGGTCGTCCGCTACGGCACGGTCACCGCTGTCGACCAGGTGTCCTTCACGGTGGACGCGGGCGAGACCCTGGCTCTGAACGGCCCGTCCGGCTGCGGCAAGTCCTCCACGGTCGCCGCCGTGCTCCAGCTGCGGCGCCCGGAGTCGGGCGAAGTCCGTTTCGAGAGGCGCGAGTTGACGGCTCTCACCGAGAGCGAGCTGCGCCCGCTCCGCCCCCGTATGCAGCCCGTCTTCCAGGATCCGTACGGCTCGCTCAGCCCCCGCCACCGCATCCGGGACGCGGTGGCGGAACCCCTGCGCGTCCAGGACCGCTGGGACGCCACGGGACCCGCCCGCGTCGCCGAGCTCCTGGACCGGGTCGGCCTGGACCCGGCCTACGGCGACCGCTTCCCGCACGAGCTGTCCGGCGGGCAGTGTCAACGGGCCGGTATCGCCCGGGCGTTGGCATCCGAGCCCCGGCTGCTGGTCCTCGACGAGCCGGTGTCCGCCCTCGACCCGTCCATCCGGGCCGGAGTCCTCAACCTGCTCGCCGACCTCCAGGACGAGCTGAACCTGGCGTACCTCTTCATCTGCCACGACCGTGCGGTCGTACGCCACTTCGCGGACCGTTCGATCGAGATGCGGGCGGGGAAGCTCGTACCGGCCTAGGTGGTTTCGCCCCGATCAGCGGACCGCACTCGTGCCCCACTCCGAACAGCAGGTACACAACAACCTTTAGGCTGCTGCAGTTGGTCAGCACATCGGACCGACGGACCGGGGGATCAGGGGATCAGGGGGACCAGGGGGACGTGAACCGTTGAACAACGCGACTGAGGTGTTCCAGCCGTTACAGGCGGACGATCCGCCCCAGGTGGCCGGCTACCGCCTCGCCGCCCGGCTCGGCGCGGGTGGCATGGGCCGGGTCTATCTGTCGCACACGCAGGGCGGCCGGCCGGTGGCGATCAAGGTGGTGCGCCCGGAACTGGCCGACGACCAGGCCTTCCGGCGGCGGTTCGGCCGGGAGATCAAGGCGGCCCGGCGGGTCCGGGGCGCGTACACCGCCGAGGTGATCGACGCCGACGCGGACGGCGTACCGCCCTGGCTGGCCACACTGTACGTACCCGGCCCGTCCCTGGCGGAGGCCGTCGGCCGACGCGGACCGCTGCCGGTGCCGGCGGTGCTGTGGCTGATGGCGGGGGTGGCCGAGGCGTTGCAGGCCATCCACGACGAGGGCATCGTGCATCGCGACCTGAAGCCGTCGAACGTGCTGCTGGCCGCCGACGGGCCCCGCGTGATCGACTTCGGTATCTCGCTTGCCTCCGGCGTCACCTCGAACACCGCCACGGGCACGGCGGTCGGCACTCCCCAGTTCATGGCTCCCGAGCAGGCGACCGGGGGTGAGGTCACGCCGGCGACCGACGTGTTCGCACTGGGCCAGACGGCGGCGTTCGCGGCACTGGGCGAGCCGCTCTACGGGGACGGCCCCTCGGTCAGCGTGCTGTACCGGATCGTGCACTCGGAACCCGAGCTGTCCCGTCTGCCGGAGCAGCTCCGTCCGCTGATCGCGCGGTGCCTCGCCGCCGACCCCGAGGAGCGGGCCACCCTGACGGAGGTCGTCGAGTGGTGCCGGCGGCGTCTGGGCCGGGACGCCGACGCGGGCGGAGGGCCTGCGGTCTGGCGGGAGGTCACCGGGCCGGAGGTGATGGTTCCGGCTCCGGTCCCCCACCCCACCCCGGTGCATACGACGCCGTTGCTCGCGCCGCCGCACCCGATGGGGCCGACGGGGTGGACCGGGTCCACGAGGCCCGCCGGACCGATGGGGCCGGCCAAGCGGCGGATCCGCCGCCGGCGCACCGCGCTGATCACGGCCGTCGCCGTGACCGCGGGCGCGCTGCTGCTGACGGGCCTGGCGTGGACGGTCAAGGAAGGGGTGGACCGGTACCGCGACCGGAACACGGCCTCCTCCTCGACGGCCGGTCCGGGCGCGTCCGCACGGCCGTCGGAGTCCTCGGCGGGATCCGCGGCCGACTCAGGGGCGGACGCGGCGGACTCGGGGACCGATGACCGGACATCGGAGACAGCGAGCCCCTCCCCGACCGCGCCCCGGGAACCGCAGCCCACCGCCTATCCCCAGCAGTTCCTGACCCAGAAGAACTCCCTCGACATCAAGAAGGGCGACACGCGCGAGAACCGCGAGGGGGACGTCCGCTTCACCTGCGAGGAGATCGGCTGCGCGCTGGAGAGCGACAGCAGCGTGATCACGATGATGTACGCCGATCCGGGCGCCACCCTCGCCACATGCCGTATCGCCCTCACCGGCGCCGAGAGCCGCAGCTTCACCCTCGCCGGGGCGGCGGCCGGCAGCGAGTTCTGCGTCAAGCACCCCTCCGGGGACATCGCCCTGCTGGTGATCCAGGTGAAGTCGACCGCGCTCGGGGACAGCGAGGCCAGCTTTGTCACCGCGGACATGACGGTGTGGCCGGCGGCATAGCGGGTGCCCTGAGGCGGGCCAGGGCCTAGGCCCCGTCGGCTCCCGCGCCCCCGGGCTTCGCCGCGGCCGCCATCACCCGGCGGAGCCCCTCGGCGAGTTGGTCGGCCTCGGGGGCGCTCGGCGGGTCGAAGGTCCACTGGGCGATCAGCCCGGTCATCAGGGTCACGAAGAACTTGCCGAGGGTGTCCACCTCCTGTTCCGTGACGTCCTCGTCCCGGCCGCCCATGAACATGGGGATGAGGCCCCGCCCGGACTCCCGCTGCGCCAGCGCCAAGTGGTCCCGGACTTCGGGCAGTTGGTCGCCCATGACGATGATCTCCATGCTGAGCCGCCACATCGAACCGGGCTCCCGCATGGTGTCGATGACGTTCCCCCACACCTCCTGGAACCGTTCGACCGACCCGGGCTCGGTGCCGCCCGTCACCGGCTCCTCCGCGTCGAAGGCCTGGGACAGGTCTCCGACCAGGGCCACGTACGCCTGCGCCAGCAACGCGCCCTTCGAGCCGTAGTGGTAGCCGATCGACGCCAGGTTCGTCCCCGACTCCTTGACGATGTCGCGCGCCGTCGTCCGCGCGAACCCCTTCTCCAGCAGGCAGCGCTTGGCGCCTTCGAGCAGATCCTCACGGTGTCCCATGCCGGTCAGCGTATCTCCGCGGCCATACAACCGTCCTAGACGCATGTTTTAGACGTCTGTTTTATACGCTTGTACTAGACGGGCGTATAAGACGTCCGTACAGTCAGCCCCATGACGACGAAACCGAAGAACCCGGCCGCCCCCGACGCCCCTCGGGGACGGGCCGGCCGCCGTGAGTGGACCGCCCTGTGCGTCCTGATGCTTCCGCTGCTGCTGGTCTCGATGGACGTGTCGGTGCTGTACTTCGCGGTACCCGCGATCAGCGCGGATCTGGAGCCGAGCGGCACGCAGCAGCTGTGGATCTTCGACATCTACGCGTTCGTACTGGCCGGACTGCTGATGACGATGGGCTCGCTCGGTGACCGCATCGGCCACCGCCGGCTGCTGCTGATCGGCGCGGCGGCGTTCGGCGCGGCGTCGCTGGTGGCCGCGTACGCCGACAGTGCCGAGACGCTGATCGCGGCGCGTGCGGTCCTCGGCATCGGCGGCGCGACGCTCATGCCGTCGACGATGGCGCTGACCCGGACGATGTTCACGGACCCCGGCCAGCGGGCGCAGGCGATCGGCGTCTGGTCGGGGGTGATGGCTGGGGGCGTCGCGCTCGGCTCGGTGCTCAGCGGTGTGCTGGTGGAGTTCTTCTGGTGGGGCTCGGTGTTCCTGGTGAACCTCCCCGCGATGGCGCTGCTCCTCGCCCTCGGCCCGGTCCTGCTCCCCGAGTCGAAGGACCCGGCCCCCGGCCGCTTCGACCTGCTGAGCATCCCGCTGTCGATGGCCGCCGTCCTGCCCGTCGTCTACGGCCTCAAGGAGATCCCGTCGGAGGGCTGGAACGCGCGGTACGTGGTGTCGGTGACCGTCGGCCTGCTCTTCGCGGCCCTCTTCGTCCACCGGCAGCGCACCACGGCCTCACCGATGCTCTCCCCCGCGCTGTTCCGCGGCCACGGCTTCACCCCGGCCCTCGTCCTCAACCTCGTCGCGGCCTTCGGGATGATGGGCTCGGCCTACTTCACCACCCAGTACCTCCAGTCCGTCCTCGGCAAGAGCGCGCTGGAGGCCGCGCTGTGGGGACTGCTCCCCTCCGTGCTCGTCGGCGTCGCCGCGCCGGTCACGACCCGGCTCGTGCAACGGGGCGTGAACCGGGCGTACGTGGTGGCCGCGGGCTTCGCGACCGCTGCGGCCGGGTACGCGCTGCTGGCCACCGCCGGCACCGACTCCCTCTGGCCGGTCCTCGCCGGCTCCGGCGTCCTGGCCGCCGGCATCGTCACCGTCCTGTCCCAGATGACCGACCTCGCCCTCGGCGCCGCCCCAGTCGAACGCGCCGGCTCCGCCTCCTCCCTCCTCGAAACCAGCCAGGAGTTCGGCGGCGCCCTCGGCATGGCCGTCCTCGGCTCCATCGGCACCGCCGTCTACCACCACGAGATGCCGGCCTCCGCGCCCGCTCCGGCCCGCGAGACACTCGGCGGCGCCCTGGCCGTCGCCGACCAACTCCCCGGCGCCGCGGGCGAGTCCCTGACGACCGCCGCCCGCGCCGCCTTCACCAGCGGTATGCAGGGCGCGGCACTCGCGGGGGCCGTGGTGCTGCTGGGAGCGGCCGGGCTGGCGGTGGGGGCACTGCGGGGCGTAGGGGCACGGGAGCGCGACGAGAAGTGCTGCGCCCAGGCTGAGGCGAAGGAAGTCAGCGCGGCGGGCCGGTCGTGATGAGCCCCTCCCGGTACGCGATGGCCACCGCCTCCGTACGACTCGCCGCGCCCAGCTTGGCGAGGATGTTCGACACATGCACGCTGGCCGTCTTCCCGGTGATGAACAGTTCCTCACCGATCTGCCGATTGGTGCGCCCGAGCCCGAGCAGCCCCAGCACATCGCTCTCCCGCGCGGTGAGGGCGGGGATCCCCTCGCCCCCCGAAGCCTCCGCCAACCGCCCCCGCCGGACCAGCACGTCCAGGGCCGCACGCAGCCCGACGGCGCCCAGCCGGTCGGCGGTCTCACCCGCCAGCCGGGCCTCCGCCGCGGCCTCCTCCCGCGCCCCCTCCCCCAACAACGCCTCGGCGAGCCGCAGTCGACACCGGGCCCGCTCGTACGGGTCGCCGAACGCGAACGCGTCCACCGCCCTCCGCCACGCCCCCGCATCGGGCCCGGTACGCACCCGCACCCACTCCGCCTCGGCCCGTGCCAGCCAGGCAAGTCCCTCCGGCCCCTGCTCGATCCCGCCCTCCCCCTCGGCGGCGATGGCCCGCGCCAGTTCCACCAGCTCATCCCCGGTGGCGGCCCAGCCGCGAGCGCCCGCCTCGTCCCCGGCCGACCGCCGCTCCACCGCCGCGTCCGCGAGCGCGGAGAGCGCGAGCGCGGCGAGCCGTACGGTGACGTGGGGCGGACCGGACTCGTCGGAGAGCGCGGCGACGGTCGTGCGGACCTGCCCGACCGCGGCCTCGGGATCGCGCCGCGCCACGGCCACCTCGGTGAGGACGATGCCCGCGACCTGCGTGGCCATCCAGTCGAACGGCCCGTCGAGCAGCGCGCGGGCCCGGTCCGCGGCGGTCTCGTCGCCGCGCGCGAGGGCGACGCACAGGGCGGGCCCGATCACATGGCCGCCCGCGGCGGGCAGCCGGTCGGTGCCGGCGGCCGAGCGGGCGCACTCGTCCCAGCGGCCGAGGGTGTAGAGGCAGAGGGAGTGGAGGTAGCGCATCTCCACCGGGTACGGGGAGGAGAGGAGACCGGTGCGGCCGGCGCGGTCGAGGCCCTCGGAGAGCCAGTCGAGGCACTCGTCGAGGTCACCGGATTCGAAGCAGCCGATGGCGAGATTGAACAGGGCACGCATCTCGACGGGAACGTTGCCCGCTGTGCGGGCCAGTTCGCGGGCGTGGCGCAGGCGCGCACGGCCCTCCCGGGAGCGCCGGTTGCTCCGGGCATCGAGACTGACCACGGAGATGATCAAGTCCGCCTGGGCATCGGCCAGTCCGAGCTGCTCGGCGACGCGTAGCGCATCGCTCGCGACCTGCCCGGCCTCCGCGTTTTCCCCCACGTACCGCGCCGCCATGACATGGGTGGCCGCCGCCCACACCCAGGTCCGGGACGGCGGCTCGGCGGGGATCATCGCCAGCGCCTCGCTGCTGTACCGGAACGCGGCCTCCAGGCTGTCGACACGCATCAGGTCGCCGGCGAGGGTGTAGCGCACCCGGGCGGCCAGCTCCGAGTCCGCGTCCGGACCGGCTCCGGCCAGCGCCGACCGGGTGAGCGAGACCGCGCGGTGGTTCTCCCCGGCGCGCGCGGCGGCGGCCGAGGCACGCAGGGTGAGGGTGACCGTGTCGAGATCCCCGGGCCGGGCACCGGCGTCCACGGACGACCACAGATCGAGGGCGCCCTCCAGATGCCGCAGTTCCTCGGCGGGCGCCCCGATCCCGTGCGCGTGATCGGCGGCTTCGACGGACGCCGTCAGCGCGTCGGCGAGGTCATGGCTCTCGCGCGAGTGGTGGGCCCGCTCGGCGCTCTCGCCCGGGCGGCCCCGGCGGGCCAGCAGCTTGGCGAACACCCCGTGCAGCCGTACCCGTTCGCCCGGCAGCAGATCCGCGTAGACCGCCTCCCGGGTGAGAGCGTGCCGGAACTCGTACGTCGCCCCCGCACCCGGCAGCAGCAACTGCCGCCCCACCGCCTCCCGCAGCACCGACTCCAGCTCGTCGTCCGGGAGTTGTACGGCGTCCCGCAACAGGTCGTGCTCGACCCGACGGCCCGCCACCGCCGCCGTGCGCAGCACCTGCTGGGCGGCGCCGGGCAGTTGCTCGATTCGGATCAGCAGGACGTCGGCCAGACCGCTCGGCAGCACCGCCCCGGGTTCGTCCGCCGTCGCGGCCAGCAGTTCCTCCGCGTAGAACGCGTTGCCCTCCGCACGCTCGACGATCCGGCCGACCGTGGCATCGGCCAGTGGCTCGGCCCGCAGCGAACGCACCAGTCGCGCGACCTCCGCGTCCGGCATCGGCCGCAGCTCCAGCCGCTCCACCGCGGGCAGCCGCACCAGCTCGGCGAGGAGGGGGCGCAGCGGGTGACGGCGGTGCAGATCGTCCGCGCGGTACGAGGCGAAGACGGCGAGGCGGTGGGCGGGGGTGCCGGAGGTCGGGCGCTGCGGTACGCCCCTGCTGAGCAGGAAGCGGAGGAGGTCACGGGAGGACTGGTCGGCCCAGTGCAGGTCCTCCAGCACGAGCAGGACGGGGGTCGTCTCGGCGAGGTCCGCCAGCAGCGCGGCGACGCCCTCGAAGAGCTGCAGCCGGTCACCGCCGTCCGCGCCGCCGCCGAGGAGGCGGCCGGTCGCCGGATGCGCCCGGAGAAGCGGCGCGAATCGTTCGTCCGCGGCGAGGACGCCGAGCACCTCCGTGAACGGGAGGTACGGCAGACCGACATCACCCAGATCCACACAGTGCCCGGTGAGTACGGTCGTCCCCTTGCCCACCGCATACGCCGCCGCCTCCGCCAGCGTCCGGCTCTTGCCGACCCCCGCGTCCCCCGCGACCAGCACGGCCCGGGGTTCGCCGCGCCCGGCCCGGTCCAGCACATCCGTCAACCGGGCCAGTTCGGCGTCCCGCCCGACGAACGGCGCGTGGAATATGTTCTGCGGCACCCCGCCATCCTGGCACGGAGGTCCGACACCGCACCGTTTCTTTCAGGGGCGCGGCCCCTGGGACGGGACGGGTAGGGCGGCGGGGGCGAAAAGGCGGGGCCCGGCCACCCCGGTGACCAGGCCCCGCCTCCCGCAAGAACGAACCGTCAGACCAGGTTCACCGACCGCGCCGACGTCGCGCCGATCTCCTCCGCGACCTCGGCGAGGACCGGCTGGGGAACCGTGTCGTCGACAGTGAGGACCGCGAGGGCCTCACCGCCCGCGGTGGAGCGGGCGACCTGCATACCGGCGATGTTGATGCCGGCCTCGCCGAAGATACGGCCGACGGTGCCGACGACGCCGGGACGGTCGACGTAGCTGAAGACGACCATGTGGTCGGCGAGGGCGAGGTCGACGTCGTAGTCACCGACCGCGACGATCTTCTGGTGGTGCTTCGGGCCGGCGAGCGTGCCGGAGACCGACACCTCCTCGCCGCTGCCGAGCGTGCCACGCACGGTGACGACGTTGCGGTGGTCCGGCGACTCGGAGCTGGTCGTCAGACGGACCTCGACACCGCGCTCCTGCGCGAACAGCGGAGCGTTGACGTACGAGACCGTCTCGTCGACGACGTCCTCGAAGACACCCTTCAGCGCGGACAGCTCCAGCACCTTCACGTCGTGCTGGGTGATCTCGCCGTACACCTCGACGTCGAGACGGACCGCGACCTCACCGGCCAGCGCGGTGAAGATACGGCCGAGGCGCTCCGCGAGCGGCAGGCCGGGCTTGACGTCCTCGGCGATGACACCGCCCTGGACGTTCACCGCGTCGGGGACCAGCTCACCCGCGAGGGCGAGCCGCACGGACCGCGCCACCGCGATGCCCGCCTTCTCCTGGGCCTCGTCGGTCGAGGCACCCAGGTGCGGGGTGCAGACGACCTCGTCCAGCTCGAACAGCGGCGAGTCGGTGCAGGGCTCCTTGGCGTACACGTCGAGGCCCGCGCCCGCGACCCGGCCCTCCTTGAGCGCCGAGTACAGCGCGGCCTCGTCGACGATCCCGCCGCGCGCGGCGTTGACGATGCGCACCGACGGCTTGACCTTCTGCAGCGCCTCGGCGCCGATCAGGCCGACCGTCTCGGGGGTCTTCGGCAGGTGAACGGTGATGAAGTCGGAGACCTCGAGCAGCTCGTCCAGCGACAGGACCTTGACGCCCATCTGCGCGGCCCGCGCCGGCTGCACGTAGGGGTCGTAGGCGACGACCTTCATGCCGAACGCGGACATGCGCTGGGCCACGAGCGCACCGATGCGGCCGAGGCCGACGACGCCGAGGGTCTTCTCGGCCAGCTCCACGCCCGTGTACTTGCTGCGCTTCCACTCGCCGTTCTTCAGCGCCGTGTTCGCCTGCGGGATGTGACGGGCGGAGGCGAGGAGCAGACCGCAGGCCAGCTCGGCGGCGGTCACGATGTTCGAGGTGGGGGCGTTGACGACCATCACGCCGGCCTTGGTGGCGGCGGAGACGTCGACGTTGTCCAGGCCGACGCCGGCTCGCGCGACGACCTTCAGCTTCTTCGCGGCGGCGATCGCCTCGGCGTCGACCTTGGTGGCCGAGCGGATCAGGATCGCGTCGACGTCGGCGATGGCCGGAAGCAGTTCGGCTCGGTCCGCTCCGTTGCACTGCCGGATCTCGAAGTCCGGTCCTAGCGCGTCCACGGTGGCGGGCGACAGCTCTTCAGCGATGAGTACGACTGGTTTCGAGCTCACGTGAGTCCTCACAAGTCCAATGCTGCGGACGGCCGTCCCGACGGCCGCAGGCGGTGGAGGGTGGTGGCCGCGTGGAAGACGCACGACGCTGTGGGCCTGACGCGTATGTAGTGCAGCAGTGTAGTGGCGCCGAGAGCGTCGCCTCACGCCGCTGCGGAAGGATCACCCGGATGGGAAAGCAGGCCGGCCATGGCACCGGGTGAACCCCGCCATGGCCGGCCTCCTCAGATCACGCCTCGTCGTCGTTGACCCACGACATCAGCTTGCGCAGTTCCTTGCCCGTGGTCTCCAGCAGGTGCTCGGAGTCCTGGGTCTTGTACTCGTTGTACTTCTTCAGACCGCCGTGGTACTCGTCCATCCACGCCTGGGCGAAGGTGCCGTCCTGGATCTCGGCGAGGACCTTCTTCATCTCGGCCTTGGTGGCGTCCGTGATGATCCGCGGGCCGGTGACGTAGTCGCCCCACTCGGCGGTCTCGGAGATCGACCAGCGCATCTTCTCCAGGCCGCCCTCGTACATGAGGTCGACGATCAGCTTCAGCTCGTGCAGGCACTCGAAGTACGCGATCTCCGGCTGGTAGCCCGCCTCGGTCAGCGTCTCGAAGCCGGCCTTGACCAGCGCGGCCGTACCACCGCAGAGAACGGCCTGCTCACCGAAGAGGTCGGTCTCGGTCTCCTCGGTGAAGGTCGTCTTGATGACGCCGGCGCGGGTGCCGCCGATGCCCTTGGCGTACGACAGGGCCAGCGCGAAGGCGTTGCCCGTGGCGTCCTGCTCGACGGCGGCGATACACGGAACGCCGCGGCCCTCCTCGTACTGGCGGCGGACCAGGTGGCCCGGGCCCTTGGGGGCGACCATGCAGACGTCGACGCCGGCCGGGGGCTTGATGAAGCCGAAGCGGATGTTCAGACCGTGGCCGAAGAACAGCGCGTCGCCGTCGTTCAGGTTGTCCTTGATGTGCTCCTCGTAGACCTGGGCCTGGATCGGGTCCGGGACGAGGATCATGATGACGTCGGCCTCGGCGGCGGCCTCCGACGGGGTCACCACGCGCAGGCCCTGCTCCTCGGCCTTCGTCTTGGACTTGGAGCCCTCGTGCAGACCCACGCGGACGTCCGCGCCCGAGTCGCGCAGGGACAGCGCGTGGGCGTGGCCCTGGCTGCCGTAGCCGATGACCGCGACCTTGCGGCCCTGGATGATGGACAGGTCGGCGTCAGCGTCGTAGAACAGCTCGGCCACTTTGGGTTCTCTCCTTGAGTGCAGGTGTTGCGTCCCACCGTATGACGGCGGGGGGAATGAAAGTCCGCGGGTCTCGGCATACGGGCGGCCGACTTTCGACGGCCGCCCGTTTCACGGTCAGGCCGACCGGTCCAGGGCGCGCAGCGAGCGGTCCGTGATCGAACGGGCACCGCGGCCGATCGCGATCGTGCCGGACTGGACCAACTCCTTGATGCCGAACGGCTCCAGCATCTTGAGCATGGCGGACAGCTTGTCGCTGGAGCCGGTGGCCTCGATGGTGACGGCCTCCGGGGAGACGTCGACCGTCTTGGCGCGGAACAGCTGGACGATCTCGACGATCTGGGAGCGCGTCTCGTTGTCGGCGCGCACCTTCACCAGAACGAGTTCCCGCTGAACGGCGGAGCCCGGCTCCAGCTCGACGATCTTCAGGACGTTGACGAGCTTGTTGAGCTGCTTCGTCACCTGCTCCAGCGGCAGTTCCTCGATCACGTTCACGACGATGGTGATGCGGGAGATCTCGGGGTGCTCGGTGACACCGACCGCGAGGGAGTCGATGTTGAAGCCGCGACGGGAGAACAGGGCGGCGATCCGGGCCAGGATGCCCGGGGTGTTCTCCACCAGGACGGAGAGCGTGTGCTTGGACATGTCTGAAGGGTCTCTCTCGCTCAGTCGTCTTCGTTGTCGCCGAAGTCGGGGCGGACGTCCCGGGCGGCCATGATCGTGTCGTTCGAGGTGCCGGCGGCCACCATCGGCCACACCATCGCGTCCTCGTGGACGACGAAGTCGACGACGACCGGGCGGTCGTTGATCGAGTTCGCCTCCTCGATGACCTTGTCGAGGTCGTCCGGGGACTCGCAGCGGATCGCGTGGCAGCCCATGGCCTCCGACAGCTTCACGAAGTCGGGGACGCGGGTACCGCGGGCGTTCGGATTGACGTCGTCCGGGCCGCTGTGCAGGACGGTGTTGGAGTAGCGCTGGTTGTAGAACAGCGTCTGCCACTGGCGGACCATCCCGAGCGCGCCGTTGTTGATGATGGCGACCTTGATCGGGATGTTGTTCAGGGCGCAGGTGGTGAGCTCCTGGTTTGTCATCTGGAAGCAGCCGTCGCCGTCGATCGCCCAGACGGTCTGCGCCGGGGCTCCGGCCTTGGCACCCATGGCGGCCGGGACCGCGTAGCCCATCGTTCCGGCGCCGCCGGAGTTCAGCCAGGTGGCGGGCTTGTCGTACTGGATGAAGTGGGCGGCCCACATCTGGTGCTGGCCGACGCCCGCCGTGAAGATCGTGCCCTCGGGGGCGAGTTGCCCGATGCGCTCGATGACCTGCTGCGGGGAGAGCGAGCCGTCGGCCGGCTGGTCGTAGCCGAGCGGGTAGGTCTCGCGCCAGCGGTCGAGGTCCTTCCACCATGCGGTGTAGTCCCCCTGTCCGCCCTCGCTGTGCTCCTTCTGCACGGCCTGGACCAGGTCGGCGATGACCTCGCGGGCGTCACCGACGATCGGCACGTCGGCGGCGCGGTTCTTGCCGATCTCCGCCGGGTCGATGTCCGCGTGGACGATCTTGGCGTGCGGGGCGAAGCTGTCCAGCTTGCCGGTGACGCGGTCGTCGAAGCGGGCGCCGAGGGCGACGATCAGGTCGGCCTTCTGCAGTCCGGTGACGGCGGCCACGGAACCGTGCATGCCGGGCATGCCCAGGTGCTGCGGGTGGCTGTCGGGGAACGCGCCGAGCGCCATCAGGGTGGTGGTGACGGGCGCGCCGGTCAGCTCGGCGAGCACCTTCAGCTCGGCGGTCGCCCGCGCCTTCAGGACGCCGCCGCCGACGTAGAGGATCGGCCGCTTCGCGGCGGTGATCAGTTTAGCGGCCTCACGGATCTGCTTGGCGTGCGGCTTGGTGACGGGCCGGTAGCCGGGCAGGTCCATGGCCGGCGGCCAGCTGAAGGTGGTCTTCGCCTGCAGGATGTCCTTGGGGATGTCGACCAGGACAGGTCCCGGGCGGCCGGTGGACGCGATGTAGAACGCCTGCGCGATCGCCCGGGGGATGTCCTCCGCCTTGGTGACGAGGAAGCTGTGCTTGGTGATCGGCATGGTGATGCCGACGATGTCCGCCTCCTGGAAGGCGTCCGTACCGATCGCCTTGGACGCGACCTGCCCGGTGATCGCGACCAGCGGCACGGAGTCCATGTGCGCGTCCGCGATCGGGGTGACCAGGTTGGTGGCGCCCGGCCCGGACGTTGCCATGCACACCCCGACCTTGCCGGTGGCCTGCGCGTAACCGGTGGCCGCGTGGCCGGCGCCCTGCTCGTGGCGGACCAGCACATGACGCAACCGCTTGGAGTCCATCATCGGGTCGTACGCCGGCAGGATGGTGCCGCCGGGGATGCCGAATACCGTGTCGGCCCCGACCTCCTCAAGAGAGCGGATGAGGGACTGCGCACCCGTGACGTGCTCGACGGGGGTGGACTGTCCTCCGGATCGGGGCCGCGGCTGCGGATGGTGGGCCCCGGTGGCCTGCTCGGTCATCGGCATTCTCTTCTCGATGCTGAGGGTGTTTTGCGAGGTTCGTGCGGTGTTCGGCTGGCGTTCGACTGGTGCCCGTGCAACAAAAAACCCCTCGTGCCATGAGGCAAGCGAGGGGAGCGCGCCGGATACGGTCGCTGGGGATTCCGGATCGTCGTTCCGGTGGGTCCCAGCTTCAGCCGACGCGCTTTCCAAGTACGAGGATTCGGGTGCGCATGGCACAGACCCTCCCCCCGGCGCGCACCGCATGTCAAGCGGGTGGGACGGGAGTCTCATTATGTGAGCGAAGGGCACTTCCGCCTCCGTAGACAGCGGGCACACCACTTGTGTACACCCCTGCCCCACCGCCCGCGAACGCGGGCTCCGCCGGTCCGGCCGGCACCGGATAGCGCCCGAGGGACAGGGCCCGGCGCAGCCGGTACTCGTCCAGCGGTCCGGAGAAGGCGGCGCCCTGGCCATGGGTGCAGCCCATCGCGCGCAGGGCGACGACCTGCTCGGGCAGATCCACCCCGTCGGCCACGGACTGGAGCCCCAGGTCGTTGGCGATGCGCAGCAGTCCACTGGTGATCTTGTTGAGCCGGGAGGACTCCACGACCCCCTCGACGAGACCCCGGTCCAGCTTCAGTACGTCGACAGGGAGCCGGCGCAGTGCCGTGATGGCCGCGTGGCCGCTGCCGAAGCCGTCCAGGGCGATCCGCACACCGAGGCGCCGGAGGTGGCTCAGCCGGCGCTCCAGGTCGTCCAGCGGGCCCTTCAGCTGGGTGTCGGACAGCTCGACGATCAAGGAGCCGGAGGGCAGTCCGTAGCGGGTCAGGAGCGTCTCCAGGGAGCCGGGGGGCAGTGAGCGGTCCAGCAGACGCCGGGCGCCCATCCGCACGGACACCGGCACGTTCAGACCGTTGGTGAGCCGGTCGGCGGCCTGCTCGACGGCCTGTTCCAGCATCCAGCGGCCCAGCTCGGCGGTCTTGTCGCTGTCCTCGGAGACCCGCAGGAACTCGGCCGGCGTGAACAGCACCCCCTGGGAGGAGCGCCACCGGGCCGCGGTCGCCACCGACGAGATCCGGCCGGTCTCCAGCTCCACCACAGGCTGGTTCAGCAGCATGAACTCGCCGTCGTGCAGCGCGGCCCGCAGCCGGGTGGCCAGCTCGGCCTTGCGTACGACGTCCTGCTGCATCTGTGGCTTGTACAGCTCGACGCGTCCCTTGCCGGACGCCTTGGCCCGGTACATGGCGAGGTCGGCGTTGCGCAGCAGCTCGCCCGCGCCGAGACCGGGCTCGGCGAAGGAGACACCGATGGAGGCGGCCACCCGGACGTCATTGCCGTCGATGGTGTACGGCTGCGAGAGGGCGATCCGGAGCCGGTCGGCGAGCTCCAGGATGTGCTGTTCCCGGGCGGCGCGGTCGCGGGAGCCGTCCCCGACGATGAGGGCCGCGAACTCGTCGCCGCCGAGGCGGGAGGCCGTGTCCCCCTGCCGGACGGCGTCCTGGAGTCTGCGGGCGGCCTGGACGAGCAGTTCGTCCCCGGCCTGGTGCCCGATCGTGTCGTTGACGGCCTTGAAGCCGTCGAGGTCGATGAAGAGGACCGCCGTGTTGCGCAGGGCGATGCCGCGGTCGGAGGAGCGGCGGCCGGAGAGCGCCTGCTGGACGCGCTTGGTGAACAGGGCGCGGTTGGGCAGGTCGGTGAGCGGGTCGTGTTCGGCGTTGTGCTGCAGCTGGGCCTGCAGGCGCACTCTTTCGGTCACGTCCCGGCTGTTGAAGATGAGGCCGCCGTGGTGGCGGTTGACCGTGGACTCCACGTTCAGCCAGCCGCCGTCGCCGGACTTGAAGCGGCACTCGATACGGGTGGTGGCCTCCTCGGCGGGGCTGGCGGCGAGGAAGCGGCGCACCTCGTGGACGACGCAGCCGAGGTCCTCGGGATGGATGATCGAGGCCAGCTCCTGGCCGACGAGATCCTCCGCGGGGCGTCCGTAGACCCCGGCGGCGGCCGGGCTGACGTAGCGGAGGATGCCGTTCGGGGCGGCGATCATGATGACGTCGCTGGAGCCCTGCACCAGGGAGCGGAAGTGGTTCTCCTTCTGGGCGAGCTCCTGCGTGAGGGTGATGTTGTCGAGGAGCATGATGCCCTGGCGCACCACGAGGGCGAGCACGACCGTGCAGGCGGTGATGACCACCACGCGGTCGACGCTGCGGCCGTTGAGGACGTTGTAGAGGATGCCCAGGGTGCAGACGGCGGCGGCCAGGTACGGAGTGAGCGCGGCCAGGGATCCGGAGATGGGGCGGTTGGCCGGATACCGACTGTGACCTCCTCCCTGGAGGAGCACATCCACGTGTCCTCCCTGGTGACCGTCGTGCCGATCGCCCGGCTGGACCTCGTGACGGAGTCCGGGCTGTGTGTCGTGGCGGTGGCCGGGCGGCGCGTCGTGCCGTTGGGCCGGGATGTGTTCGTGCACCACGCGCGCGTGCCCGCCCTCGTCCGCGTGTCCTTGCCGCTGGCCGGCCCAGGGGGCGTAGGCGAGGAGCAGGGAGCCCGCGAACCAGCCGGCGTCCAGGAGCTGGCCGGAGCGGTAGCTGTTGTGCAGCAGGGGCGAGGTGAACAGGGCGTCGCACATCACGGTGAGCGCGAGGGCGCCGATCGCGGTGTTGACCGCGGAGCGGTGCATCGAGGAGCGGCGGAAGTGCAGCGCGAGCACCATGCTGACCAGGGCGATGTCGAGCAGCGGGTAGGCCAGCGAGAGCGCGGTGTGCGCGGTGTTGGAGCCTTTGAGCTGGGCGTTCTGGGCGAGCGCGAGACTCCAGGAGAGGGTGACCAGGGAGCCGCCGATGAGCCAGGAGTCCAGCGCCAGACAGATCCAGCCGGCCTTGGTCACGGGCCTCTTGGCGAGCACCAGCAGGCCGACGATGGCGGGTGGCGCGAAGCAGAGGAAGAACAGGTCCGCGTAGCTCGGCTCGGGCACGGGCCGCTCCAGGACGACCTCGTACCACCCCCAGACGCCGTTGCCCAGCGCCGCCATGGCGGACGACAGGCCGAACAGCAGCCAGGCGGGCCGAAAGCGGCTGCGGCGGCTGCGCGCGTAGCGGAAGCAGGAGACGGCCGCCGCGGCGGCGGCGGCGCTGAGCCCGAAGTCGCCCATGACTAGGGCGACTTGCTCACTTCCCCAGCCGAACGCGGCACCGAGGGCGTAGGCCGCGCAGAGCAGGGCGAGGACGAGCCGGGCCCGCAGGCTCGCGACACCGCGCTCGGACAAGGGCCCGCCGGGCGGCAGCGGCCCGGGCAGCGGCTTGGCCGACCGGAACGTGGGGCTCAGCGTGGAGGCGGAGGACTGGCGGGCGCTCACCGGATCTCCCCGGTGAGCGCCGCTCCCGTGTCCCGCTGGTCTCGGCGGGTCTGGTGGGTGTGCTTTCTGCGGCTGCTGTGCCTGAGGTGCTGACCGTGACCGCTGTGGCCGCCGTGGCTCCCGTGCGGGTGCCTCCGCGTCGCTGCTCGCCAGGGCCGCCGTCGGCGGCTCCGCCGCGTCGGATCGTTCGTCCATAGGCCGTGCATCGCCCGTCGCCCCCCTCGCTGTCCCAAGTCCGTCCCCGGCGCCGAGCAGTGCCCGGCGCAGCCCCTGTCGGGACGATACACCAGTCTCGTCACTCAGGGACATAGTCCCTCTACGCTCAGTGACCAACTACGGCGATACGAGCACGTTCCGCTTCCGAAGGAATGCGGAGGGTGCCCGAAGTGGATTACGCGTCGTCCGTCTCGCCTGTCGTAAGGACCACGTTGCGCAGTGGCTCCCGGTTCACGAATCGCCCCAACTGGTCCACCAGCAGCCTTTTGGCGCGCGGCAGGAAGGCCGACGTGGGGCCCCCGACATGGGGGCTGATGAGCACCCCGGGCGCGCGCCAGAGCGGGTGGCCCGGCGGCAGCGGCTCGGGGTCGGTGACGTCGAGGGCCGCGGTGATGCGCCCACCGTCCAGTTCCGCGAGCAGTGCCTTGGTGTCGACGACGCCTCCCCGGGCAACATTCACCAGGAGGGCCCCGTCCTTCATACGAGCCAGGAAATCGGCGTTGACCAGGCCTTTCGTCTGTTCCGTGAGGGGAGTGGAGAGGATCACGACATCCGCCTGCGGCAGTAGGGCGGACAGTTCGGTGAGCGGGTGCACCGGTCCGCGCACCGTGGTGCGCTCGGAGCGCGCGACGCGCGCCACCCGCGCCACCTCGAAGGGCACGAGCCGGTCCTCGATGGCGGCGCCGATCGCGCCGTAGCCGACGATCAGGACGGACTTGTCGGCGAGCGCGGGACGGAAGTCGCCCTGCCAGCGCTCCTGTTGCTGGGCCCGTACGAAGTCGGGGACGCCGCGCAGCGAGGCGAGGGTGAGGGTCAGCGCGAGTTCGGCCGTGCTGGCCTCGTGCACACCGCGCGCATTGCACAGCTGGACGCCGGGCGCGACCACCGACAGCCGGGCCAGGACGTCGTCGACACCCGCCGTGAGCGTCTGGATGACCCGCAGGTTCCGCATGGGCTCCAGCGGGTTCGCCTTCGCCGCCCAGCGCTTCATGTAGGGCACGACGTACAGGACGCAGTCCTCGGGATCGCCCGGATACGGCTGCGTGCCGTCCTCACCTCCGTCCCAGAAGAGGTAGTTGGGGCCCTGCGGGAGCCCCTCGATCTCGTCCGGCGGGATGGGAAGCCACACATCGGCGGTCACGTCCGCGGTCGGGTCGGCAGTCGCGTCAGCAGTCATGCTCCGGAGGCTATGTCAGGTACCTGGTGCGGCAGAGGTTAGGTTGGGGGGCCAGGAGAGGGAGGGTCACGACCAGGTGGAGCGCAGGACGATCGGCGCGGCGACGCTCGAGGTGGGGGCCGTCGGACTCGGATGCATGCCGATGAGCTGGGCGTACACCGGGTCGCGGCAACGGGGCGACGAGTCGATGCGGACGGTGCACCGGGCGCTCGACCTCGGCACGACGCTGCTGGACACGGCCGACATGTACGGCCCGTTCACCAACGAGCTGCTGGTGGGCCGGGTACTGAAGGAGCGCCGCGCGGAGGCCTTCGTCTCCACCAAGGTGGGTCTGCTGGTGGGCGAGCAGCACATCGTGGCCAACGGCCGCCCCGGTTATGTGAAGCGCGCCTGCGACGCCTCGCTGCGCCGGCTCCAGACCGACGTCATCGACCTCTACCAGCTCCACCGGGCGGACCCCGAGGTCCCCGTCGAGGAGACATGGGGCGCGATGGCGGAACTCGTACAGGCCGGAAAGGTACGGGCGTTGGGCCTGTGCGCGGTGGGCGCGCGGGCGGGCCGCCGGCCGGGGGCGGGCATGTACGACATCACGATCCGTCAGCTCCAGCGGGTCCAGCAGGTGTTCCCGGTGAGCGCGGTGCAGGCGGAGCTGTCGGTCTGGTCGCGCGAAGCCCTGGACTCCCTCCTCCCCTGGTGCGCTTCCCGCGGCATCGGCTTCCTCGCCGCCATGCCCCTGGGGAATGGTTTCCTCACCGGCACCCTGACGCCCGGCGGCGGCTTCGAGCCCGACGACCTCCGCGCCCGTCACCCCCGCTTCACCGCCGACATGATGGCCGCCAACCAGCCCCTCGTCGTCGGCCTCCGCCGCGTCGCGGCCCGGCACGGGGACACGGTGACCCCGGCCCAGGTCGCCCTCGCCTGGGTGCTCTCCCTGGGCTCACACGTGGTGCCGGTGCCGGGCACGAAGCAGGCACGGTGGGTGACGGAGAACGCGTCCGCCCACGCGCTGCGTCTCACCGCCGCGGATCTGGCAGAGGTGGCGGACCTTCCTCCCGCGCGGGGATCCTGGGACTAGGGGTCCGGGGACTAGGGACCCGGGGACTGAGGGGCGCTGCCCACCGCCCGCTGCCCACCACCCGTCGCCCGTCGCCCGTCGCCCACCAACCGTCGGGGCTGGGCGTCAGGCGTCGGGCGTCAGGCGTCAGGCGGAATATCTGCTTGATCGGGCGGAGGTGGAACCTGTGGGGCACTCGCGGTGTAAGACAAGTAGAAGCTCCACGTCGAAGGGATCGTGATGGTGCAACGTCGAGTGGTGACGGCCGCGTTGGCCGCAGCCGTGCTCCTGGTGACGACCGGCTGCTCCTCGGACGGCGGTGAGCAGCCGGACGCGGCCGGTGGCTCACCACCCCCGAGCAGCAGCGCGGCGGCGACCCCGTCGGAGCGGGCGGAGGACGCGGCGCCTCCCGACAAGGGCTCGGTGAAGGTCGTCCGCACCGTCGCCGAGGACCTCGACACCCCCTGGGGCCTCGCCGCCCTCCCCGAGGGCGGCCTCCTCGTGTCCTCCCGTGACGAGGCCACGATCAGCAGAATCGACGAGGAGAGCGGCAAGAGGACCGAGCTCGGCGAGGTGCCCGGCGTCGCCCCGGCCGGCGAGGGCGGCCTCATGGGCATCGCCGTCTCCCCGGAGTACGCCTCCGACCACATGATCTACGCGTACTTCACCTCGGAGTCCGACAACAGGATCGTGCGGGTGCTGTACGACCCCGAGAAGCCCGCCGGCGAGCAGCTCGGCGCCCCCGACACCATCCTCCGCGGCATCCCCAAGGGCACGAACCACAACGGCGGGCGGCTCGCCTTCGGCCCCGACCAGATGCTGTACGCGAGCACCGGCGAGCGGTACGAGGGTCCTCTGGCCCAGGACAAGAACTCCCTCGGCGGCAAGATCCTCCGTATGACCCCGGACGGCCGGCCCGCCCCCGGCAACCCCTTCGGCAACTCCGTCGTGTACTCGTACGGCCACCGCAACGTCCAGGGCCTCGCCTGGGACAGCAAGCAGCGCCTGTGGGCCTCGGAATTCGGCCAGAACACCTGGGACGAGCTGAACCACATCCAGCCCGGCGGGAACTACGGCTGGCCGGACGTCGAGGGCAAGGGCGACAAGCCCGGCTACATCGACCCGGTGGCCGTGTGGGGTACGGACGAGGCCTCCCCCAGCGGTATCGCCATAGCGGAGGGCTCCGTCTGGATGGCAGGCCTCCGGGGCCAGCGCCTCTGGCGCATCCCCCTGGACGGCACCAAGGCCTCCGCAGATCCCCAGGCCTTCCTGGAGGGCGACTACGGCCGCCTCCGTACGGTCCTCTCCGCCGGCGGCGACAAGCTCTGGCTGGTGACCAGCGAGACGGACGGCCGCGGTTCCCCGGAGGGCGGCGACGACAAGATCCTGGAGCTGGAGGTGAAGTAGGGCTACTCGTCGTCGAAGAGCGACTGGTCGAGGATCGCCACGGCACGAATATCCTCACCGCTCACGGCCTGGGACACCGGTGTGAACGGATCCTCGGCCAGGTTGTGGATCTGGTACAACACAGCTCCTCCGCGATTCATGACCGACCTCGTCATCCCGCGACGAGCCGTTCCCCGGCCCCCGTCGGAAACAGCCCCAGCCGATGGGCCACCGCCGCCGCCTCGCCCCGGCCCGAGACGCCGAGCTTGGCGAGGATGTTGGAGACGTGGACGCTGGCCGTTTTCGGGGAGATGAAGAGTTCCTCGGCTATCTGGCGGTTGGTGCGGCCGGCGGCGACCAGGCGGAGGACATCGTGTTCGCGGCCGGTGAGGCCGAGCGCGGCGACGGGGTCGGCGGGGGTGAGGGCGGGCTCGGGCGCCCGCCTCAGCGTGAGGCGGGCGCGGCGGGCCAGGAGGGCGACCTCGTCGGCAAGCGGGCGGGCGCCGAGGTGGTCGGCGACGGCGGCGGCCAGCCGCAGCAGTTCCGTCGCGCGGTCCCGGGCCTCGTCGTCGGCGCCGTCGGCCAGCAGCGCCTCGGCGAGGCGGTGCCGGACGCGGGCGAGGTCGTAGGGCCGTTCCAGGGGCTCGAAGGCGGTGACGACGTCGGACCAGGTGTCCGGGGCCGATATGCCTTCGGCGCGCTGGAGTTCGGCGCGCACCCACTGCTCGTGGGCGAGCCAGATCGGTGCGCCGGTGGTGAGCTTCTTGACCACGGTGAGAATGCGGTCGAGGACCTCGGCACGGCCCTGCTCGGTGCCCAGGACGCCTCGGGTGTCGGCCTCGGCAGTGGCGGCTGTGAGCAGCAGGGGCCAGGCGTAGCGCTGGGTGCCGACGGGGAAGCCGGTGTCGAGGACGCGGGCCAGTTCGGCTCGGGCGTCGGGGAGGCGGCCCTCGGCTGCGGCAATACCGATGGCGAGGGCGGACAGCGGCAGATTGCTCTGCGGCATGGGGTTGTGGGTGCCGTAGTAGCTGTGCGCGGCGGCGAGTCGGCGGCTGGCCTCGCCGACGTCGCCACGGGCCAGCGCGATGGCGGCGAGGCACATGGCGCTGAGGCCGCCCGGCTTGGTGTTCGCGCCGCCTACCCTGGCCTGCTCGGCGGCTTCCAGGGCCTCGTCCCAGCGGCCGAGGGAGATGAGCGACTCGGAGAGGTTGCCCCGGATCCAGGCCTCGGAGACCAACAGACCCGTGCGCTGGGTGGCTTCGAGGCCTTCGTGCATGAGGTGGACCGCCTCCTGCGAGCGGCCGACGGCCTCCAGGCAGGACGGAAGGTTGACATAGGCGCGGCCCACGACGGCGGCGGGCCCGCGTTCGAGGGCCCGGCTGCGGACCTCCTCCATCTCCGCGACACCGGCCTCGACGTCGCCGGCGTCGACCATCAGGCCGCCGACGGTGAGGCGGGCGTTCAGTTCGATGTCCTCGGCATCCACCATGCGCGCGTACTCGACGGCGCGCTGGGCGTCGGTGAGCGCGTCGGGGCCAGGAGCGTGCAGCATGGACCAGTTCGCGGCTCGGGAAAGCACCTCGGCGTGCACCTCGGACGGGGGCAGACCACGGACCAGCTCCTGGGCGGTGGCGATCTCCTTCCAGCCGTCGCCCCGGCCGAGGTTCTCGATCAGCAGGGAGCGCTGGATCCAGAACCAGGCGGTGCGCAGGGGGTCGTCCACGTCGGCGAGCAGGTCGAGGGCCCGCCCGGTGATCCGCATGGCCCGCTCCCGCTCCCCGCACAGCCGTCCGGCGACGGCGGCCTCGGCCATGAGGTCGAGGTAGCGCAGGGGGGTGGTGGCCGGATCGCAGCCGCTGGGGGTCCCCCCACGCCCTTCAGGCAGTGGGGGAGGATAGACCTCGGTGTAGTCGATGGGGCGCAGTGCGGCGCGCACGGCGTCGGGGGCGGCCTCCCACAGCTCCATCGCCCGTTCCAGGAGCCGTAGTTGCTCGGCGTGGGCGTGGCGGGAGCGGGCCTCGGCGGAGGCGTCGAGGACGGCGGGGAGGGCCTTGGCGGCGTCGTGGGCCTGGTACCAGTAGCTGGCCAGGCGGGTGGCGCGGCCGTCGGCCGGGACGAGTGTGGGGTCGGCCTCCAGGACCTCGGCGTACCGGCGGTTGAGGCGGGAGCGTTCGCCGGGCAGCAGGTCGTCGCTGACGGCCTCGCGGACCAGGGAGTGCCGGAAGCGGTAGCCGTCGCCGCCTGGGGCGGCGAGCAGGATGTTGGCGCCGACGGCGGCCCGCAGCGCCTCGATGAGGTCGTCCTCGGGGAGCCGGGCCACGGCCGCGAGCAGGGCGTACTCCACGGTGGAGCCGCCCTCGGCGACGATGCGGGCGACGCGCTGGGCGTCCTCGGGAAGGCGTTCGACGCGGACGAGGAGCAGGTCGCGCAGGGAGTCGGTGAGGCCGGCACAGCCGCCGTCGTGGGCGGCGACGGCGAGTTCCTCGACGAAGAAGGCGTTGCCGTCGGAGCGTTCGAAGATCTCGTCGGCGCGCTCCGGTTCGGGTTCGGCGGCGAGGATGCCGGCGAGTTGGTGTCCGACCTCGGCGCGGTTGAAGCGGGGCAGTTCAATGCGGCGGACCGTGCGGAGGCGGTCGAGTTCGGCGAGGAGGGGGCGCAGCGGGTGGCGGCGGTGGATGTCGTCGGAGCGGTAGGTGGCGAGGACGACGAGGCGGCCGGTGCGCAGGGTGCGCAGGAGGTAGGAGAGGAGGTGGCGGGTGGAGGCGTCGGCCCAGTGCAGGTCCTCCAGGGCGAGGACGATGGTGCGGTCGGCGGCGAGGCGTTCCAGGAGGCGGGCGGTGAGTTCGAAGAGGCGGGCCGTGCCCTCCTCGTCGTGCCGTGCGCGGGGGGTCTCGCCCAACTCGGGCAGCAGTCGGGCCAGTTCCTGTTCCTGGCCGGCCGCCGCCGCGGTCAGCTCGTCGGGCAGTCGGCGGCGCAGGGCGCGCAGCGCGGTGGAGAAGGGCGCGAAGGGCAGTCCGTCGGCGCCGATCTCGACGCAGCCGCCGAGCGCGACGACCGCGCCCGCGCGCACGGCCCCGGCGGCGAACTCCTCGACCAGGCGGGTCTTCCCCACCCCGGCCTCACCGCCGAGCAGCAGCGCCTGCGGCCCTCCCCCGTCTCCCCCGCTCCCCGCCGGCCGAGCGGCGCCCCCACCGGCCGCGCGGGCCAACGCCTCGCGCAACACCTCCAGTTCGTCGGCACGACCGACGAACACCGGACTGACGGACCTGGTCTCCACATCGCCGAGCATCGCACGGCCCCGTGACACTCCGGCACCGATTATCCGCAGGCCCCGGCCGGCGGGGTCGTTCGCCCGGTCCCCGACTCCGGCGCCGCCCTGGTCCACCATCACGCCTCCACGTGCGGCTTCGGTGCCGTGACGGCCCGCGGCCAAGCGTTCCTGCCCGGCTTCGGTGCCGTCACGCCGCACGCCCGCACTCCCGCGGCCCGACTGCCCGCCCGGCTGCAGCACCCTCCCCCGCTCACGCGGCACGCGGGAAGCGCAGTCGGCGTATGAGCCCGTGAGGCACCCGCCCCTCCGCGTCCTGTTCTCCCTCCCCGGACGCGGACCCCGCCGCCGTCCCGGACTCGTGTGCGGCCTCGCGGCGGGCGCGGCGGGCCTCGCGTACCTGTCGGTGGTGCTCCGCCTCGCGGATCAGCTCGGCGGAACGGATCTGCTGGAGCTCGTACTCGAACATCTCGTACCCCTCGTGAAGAGTCGGTCTCGGCTCGCTTGCTGCGATGCCTCAACCTTCGTCTCCAAGGCGGGTCCGCCACATCGGGAGAGTTCCGCATCTTGAACGGGTGAGGGGCCTTAGGTCCGTCGCAGGGATCCCCACGACGGGCCTAAGGCCCCTCAGATGCCGTCCTGGCTGGGCGGACGTCAGGTGCTGGGCAGTGCCAGCAGGATGTCGGAGTACTTCAGGGCGGCCAGCACCAGCCCGATGAAGCCGACCGAGACACCGGCCCAGGCGACCGACTTGATCCACGGCGTCTGCACCTGGTCGGGGTCGCCGAACGCGGGCCGGACCAGCACGGCGACGCCGACGAGCAGCGCGAGCAGCGCGAAGACGCCGCCCCACAGCGCGCTGGCCTGCCAGGCGTCGCCGTAGACCGCCTGCAGCTGCGTGGCGACGGTCGCGTTGGTCGCGGCCTGCATCTCCAGCTGGCCGGTGATCTCCTCGCGTGCGGAGGCCACCGTGCCGACCCAGCCGCCGGTCAGCGAGACGAGGCCCAGCACGACGGACACGATGCCGGCGGCACCCTGTCCGACACCGGGCGACGCCTTCGCGGCGGTGGGCGGGAACTCCTCGTCGAACTCTCCGGCTTCCTCGGAGTCGTCGGCGGAGGTCTGACCCTCGGCTTCCGTCGCGGCGTCCTCCTTCGCCGCGTCCTCCTTGGTGACGTTCACCGCCTCGTCGTCGTTCCTGGCCTCGGCGCCCGTCTCGGCCCCGGTCTCGTCAACTGTCTTGGTTCCCATACCTCGCACCGTACGAATGTTGTCTGAGAGGTCTCTTAATGATCGCTGTGAGCGCTGCGGGCGCGTGCCGCTCGCCATTCGGGCGCCAGGACGGACCATATCTCCAAGTCGTGCCGGACACCTCGGTGGGGATATCTCTCCCGCTGCACACCGTCCCTGACCATGCCGAGCCGCCGGGCCACGTTCAGGCTCGACGTGTTGCCGGAGGCCGCGATCCACTCGACCCGGTGGATGCCGCGGACCTCGACGGCCCAGTCGATCAGGATCCGCATCGCGCGCGTGACCAGGCCCCGTCCGGTGCCGGCGGGTTCCAGCCAGCAGCCGACCTCGCAGTTGGCGTGCTCCGCGTCGAAGTTGAGGAAGAGGACCCCGCCGACGAGCTTGCCGTCGAGCCAGATGCCGTGCAGGGAGCCGGTGTCGGCGGCGCGCATGTCGGCGTACCGCTGGAGGACGGCACGCGCGGACGCGACGTCCGTGGCGGTCTGACCGAAGGGGACGTACTGGTTGACGAAGTCCCGCCCCCGCTCCAGGTGCGCGAGGAACTCCTCGGCGTGCCAGGGCTCCAGGGGCCGGAGTTCGGCTCCGTCGTCACCCAGGGATATCGCGTACATCCGGCTGTCGCTCCTTCGCCCGTACATCCGTCGCGTCGGGCTCCGCCGCCGGCATGTCCTCGGCGTCCCCCGCCAGTACGTCCGCCGCCTCGGCGTCCGTCGCGGCGGCCAGCCTCTCATGGGCGGCGCGGGCCTCGGGCGGTTCGATGCTGATGCGGGGCAACCGGCGGTCGAGCCAGCGGGGCAGCCACCAGTTGGCGCCGCCGAGCAGGTGCATCAGGGCGGGGACGAGGAGCGTACGCAGGACGAAGGCGTCGAGGGCGACTGCGGCGGCGAGGGCGATGCCGAACATGGCGATCACGCGGTCGCCGCTGAGCACGAAGGCGAGGAAGACGGAGATCATGATGACCGCCGCGGAGTTGATCACCCGGCTGGTCTCGGCGAGGCCGACGCGGACCGCACGCCGGTTGTCGCCGGTCTCCAGCCACTCCTCGTACATCCGGCTGACCAGGAAGACCTGGTAGTCCATGGAGAGCCCGAAGAGGACCGAGACCATGATCACGGGGAGGAAGGGTTCGATCGGCCCGGCCCGGCCGAGGCCCAGCAGTTCGCTCCCCCAGCCCCACTGGAAGATCGCGACGACCACGCCGAACGCGGCGGCCACGGCGGCCACGTTCATCGCGGCGGCCTTGAGCGGTATCCCGATGGACCGGAAGGCGAGCAGGAGCAGCAGACAGCCGAGGCCGATGACGACACCCACGAACAGCGGCAGTTTGCCGACGATCACGTCCGCGAAATCGTCGTAACCGGCGGTCACCCCACCGACGTGCAGATCCAGCGAGGTGCCGGTCTCGGCACGCGGCAGCACTTCGTCGCGCAGCCGTTCGACCAGATCGCTGGTCTTCGCGGACTGCGGGGAGGAGTCCGGTACGACGGTGAGGTACGCGGTGTCGCCGCCGGTGCTGTACGTCACCGGGGTCACCGCCGAGACGCCCTCGGTGGCCCTCAGCGTGGTGTCGAGGTTGTCGAGTGCGAGCTTGTCGGGGGCGCCGTGGACCTCGGTGACGAGGGTGAGCGGACCACTGACGCCGGGCCCGAAGCCGTCGGCGAGGAGGTCGTATGCCTGACGGGTGGTCGTCGCCTCGGGGTCGTTGCCCTGGTCGGAGGTGCCCAGGCGCAGCCCGAGTGTGGGCAGCGCCAGCAGGGTCATGACGACGAGGGCGATCGCGCCGAGCTTCTTGGGGTGCCGTTCGACGAACGCGGACCAGCGGGCGGCGAAGCCGGTGGGCAGCTCGGGCTCGGGACCGTGCTCGGCCAGGTGGCGGCGCTCGCGGCGGCTCAGCGCCCGCATGCCGATGAACGACAGCAGGGCCGGCAGGAGCGTGACGGAGGCGGCGACGGTGAGGACCACGGTGAGCGAGGCGGCGATCGCGACCCCGTTGAGGAAGCCGAGCCGCAGGATCAGCATCCCGAGCAGGGCTATGCAGACGGTGGCACCCGCGAAGACGACGGCCCGCCCGGTGGTCGCGACGGCGTTCCGCGCGGCCTCCTCGACGGGCAGCCCCCGCTTCAGCCCCCGGCGATGGCGGGTCACGATGAACAGCGCGTAGTCGATGCCGACGCCGAGCCCGATCAGGGTGCCCAGCATGGGCGCGAAATCGGCCACCGTCATGGCGTGCCCGAGCAGGGTGATCCCCGCATAGGCGGTGCCCACGCTGACGAGGGCGGTCGCGATGGGCAGCAGACTGGCGGCGAGCGATCCGAAGGCCAGGAAGAGCACCACGGCGGCGACGAGTACGCCGACGATCTCGGCGAGGTGCCCGCCGGAGGTCTCGGTGAGTCCGATCGAGGTGCCGCCCAGCTCCACCTGGAGCCCGTCACCCTCGGCGTCCTTCGCGGTGTCGACGACGGCCTCGGCCTGCGCCTTGGCGACGTCCTCGGCCGGCTTGTCGAAGGTGACGGTGGCGTACGCCGTACGGCCGTCCTCGCTGATCCGGCCGCCGTCGGCGCCGTCGTACGGGTCGGTGACGGCGGCGACGCCGGGCAGTTCGGCGATCTCGTCGAGGGTCCGGGTCATCGTCTGTTCGACGGCGGCGGCCCGTACGGACCCGTCGCCCGTGTGCCAGACGACGGTGGCGCTGTCGCCGCTGATGCCGGGGAAGCCCTCGTTCAGGAGATCGGTGGCGCGGCTGGATTCGGTTCCGGGGGTCTTGTAGTCGTTCGAGTACGCGGCTCCCGCGACGGCGGCGCCGGCGGCCGTGCCGGCGAAAGCGAGAAGCCACAGCAGGACGGCTACGAGACGGTGCCGGACGCACCAGCGCGCAAGGGCTGCCACGGAATCGCACTCCCGGGGGGTGTTTTGTGGATCTTTGACCGTGTACAGCCGCTAATGGAACTGAACAGTACGCAAAGAACGCATGAGCAAGGCTTGGTAACTGTTGCACCCTGAAGTGATCGTTTGGCCCCTTTGAGGGTCTCCTCACATGGGATGGGAGCCAACTCACAGGACAATCCGCGCCACTCTGTCGCCCTGCGTCACTGCCGTGTGCACGCCCGAGGGCGGCCCATCGCAGTGATGTGCCGCCCTCAGGGATACGCGGTGGATCGGCCGGTCGTTCAGCCTTCGCCGACGCCCAGCTGCTGCAGGATCAGTTCCTTGACGCGGGCCGCGTCCGCCTGGCCGCGCGTGGCCTTCATGACCGCGCCGACCAGGGCACCGGCCGCGGCCACCTTGCCGCCGCGGATCTTGTCCGCGATGGCCGGGTTGCCGGCGATGGCCTCCTCGACGGCCGTCGTCAGGGCGCCCTCGTCGGAGACGACCTTCAGACCACGCTTGTCGACGACCTCGTCCGGGGTGCCTTCGCCCGCGAGGACGCCTTCGATGACCTGACGGGCCAGCTTGTCGTTCAGGTCACCGGACGCGACCAGCGCGGTGACCCGGGCGACCTGCTCCGGCGTGATCGCCAGCTCGTCCAGCGACGTGCCGGACTCGTTGGCGCTGCGGGCCAGCTCGCCCATCCACCACTTGCGGGCGGAGGCGGCGTCCGCACCGGCCTCGATGGTGGCGACGATCGACTCCAGCGCACCGGCGTTGAGGATCGCCTGCATGTCGGTGCCGCTGATGCCCCACTCCTCGCGGAGCCGGTTACGGCGGACCAGCGGCAGCTCGGGCAGCCCGGCGCGGATCTCCTCGACCCACTCGCGCGAGGGGGCCACCGGCACCAGGTCCGGCTCGGGGAAGTACCGGTAGTCCTCGGCCTCCTCCTTCACGCGGCCCGAGGTCGTGGACCCCGTGTCCTCGTGGAAGTGCCGGGTCTCCTGGATGATCGTCCCGCCACCGCCGAGGACGGCGGCGTGCCGCTGGATCTCGAAGCGGGCCGCGCGCTCCACGGACCGCAGTGAGTTCACGTTCTTCGTCTCGGAACGCGTACCGAACTTCTCGCGGCCGTGCGGGCGCAGCGACAGGTTCACGTCGCAGCGCATCTGGCCCATCTCCATGCGGGCTTCCGAGACGCCGAGCGCCTTGATGAGCTCGCGCAGCTCACGGACGTACGCCTTGGCGACCTCGGGAGCGCGCTCGCCCGCGCCCTCGATCGGCTTGGTGACGATCTCGATGAGCGGGATGCCCGCGCGGTTGTAGTCGAGCAGGGAGTGCGAGGCGCCGTGGATACGGCCCGTCGCGCCACCGACGTGCGTCGACTTGCCGGTGTCCTCCTCCATGTGGGCGCGCTCGATCTCCACGCGGAAGGTCTCGCCGTCCTCCAGCTGTACGTCGAGGTAGCCGTTGAAGGCGATCGGCTCGTCGTACTGGGAGGTCTGGAAGTTCTTCGGCATGTCCGGATAGAAGTAGTTCTTCCGGGCGAAGCGGCACCACTCGGCGATCTCGCAGTTCAGCGCGAGACCGATCTTGATCGCGGACTCGACGCCGATCGCGTTGACGACCGGGAGCGCGCCGGGCAGGCCGAGGCAGGTGGGGCAGGTCTGCGTGTTGGCGTCCTGACCCAGCTCGGTCGAACAGCCGCAGAACATCTTGGTCTTGGTGCCGAGTTCGACATGGACCTCAAGGCCCATGACGGGGTCGTACGACGCCAGCGCGTCCTCGTACGACACCAGGTCGATCGTGGTGGTCACGGTGAAACTTCCCTCTCAGCCCAGCAGGACGTCGTCGTCGCCCAGCCGCTTCAGTTCGCGGTACAGGATGGCGAGGCCGGTGACGATGCCGACGGCGGCCACCGTCGCGTCGATCAGCCGCAGAGTGTCCTGGTCCGAGCGGGCCTTCTTGATCCGCTTGGCGACACCCCACGCGCCGAAGGCGGTGGTGGCGATGGACACGTACGTACCGGACTTGGACTTCTGGAAGTCCTTGGCCTTGGACAGTGCGTTGCTCACAGCGACGGAGCCTCCTCGAGGAGCGGGTGCCCCCACTTTTCCACGAAGGCGGCCTCGACGGCGGCGCCGACCTTGTAAAGGCGCTCGTCCTTCAGTGCCGGGGCGATGATCTGGAGCCCGACCGGCAGCCCGTCCTCCGGCGCGAGGCCGCAGGGCAGGGACATCGCGGCGTTGCCCGCGAGGTTGGTCGGGATGGTGCACAGGTCCGCCAGGTACATCGCCATCGGGTCGTCGGCGCGCTCGCCGATCGGGAAGGCGGTGGTCGGCGTGGTCGGCGAGACGATGACGTCGACCGTCTCGAACGACTTCTCGAAGTCGCGCGTGATGAGCGTACGGACCTTCTGGGCGCTGCCGTAGTACGCGTCGTAGTAGCCGGAGCTGAGCGCGTACGTGCCGAGCATGATGCGGCGCTTCACCTCGGGGCCGAAGCCCGCCTCACGGGTGAGGGAGGTGACGTCCTCGGCGGAACGGGTGCCGTCGTCGCCGGTACGCAGGCCGTAGCGCAGTCCGTCGAAGCGGGCGAGGTTCGACGAACACTCGCTCGGCGCGATCAGGTAGTACGCGGCCAGCGCCAGGTCGAACGACGGGCAGTCCAGCTCGACGATCTCGGCGCCCAGCTCCTTCAGCAGCGCGACCGACTCGTCGAACCGCTGGAGCACACCGGCCTGGTAGCCCTCGCCGCGGAACTGCTTGACGACACCGACGCGCATCCCGGCGACACTGCCGTTGCGGGCGGCCTCGACGACCGGCGGGACCGGGGCGTCGATGGAGGTGGAGTCGAGCGGGTCGTGCCCGGCGATGACCTCGTGGAGGAGCGCCGCGTCCAGGACCGTACGGGCGCAGGGCCCGCCCTGGTCGAGGCTGCTGCTGAACGCCACCATGCCGTAGCGGGAGACCGCGCCGTACGTCGGCTTCACACCGACCGTGCCGGTGACGGCGGCCGGCTGGCGGATGGAACCGCCGGTGTCGGTGCCGATGGCGAGGGGCGCCTGATAGGAGGCGAGGGAGGCGGAGGAACCGCCGCCGGAACCACCCGGGATACGGGTGAGGTCCCACGGGTTGCCGGTCGGCCCGTACGCGCTGTTCTCGGTGGAGGACCCCATGGCGAACTCGTCCATGTTGGTCTTGCCGAGGATGACGACGTCGGCGTCCTTCAACCGCTTGGTGAGGGTGGCGTCGTAGGGCGGGATCCACCCTTCGAGGATCTTCGACCCGACGGTGGTCGGAACCCCGACGGTGGTGAAGATGTCCTTGAGCGCGAGCGGGACACCGGCGAGCGGACCGAGCTTCTCGCCCCTCTCCCGCTTCTCGTCGACGGCACGGGCCTGGGCGAGGGCGCCCTCGCGGTCGACGTGCAGGAAGGCGTGCACCTTCTCGTCGACGGCCTCGATCCGGGCCAGGTGGGCCTCGGTGACCTGTACGGCGGTGAGTTCGCCTGCGGCGATCTTCGCGGCGATCTCCGCCGCGGTGAGCTTGATGATGCTGTCGGTCATGACGTGATCAGTCCTCCCCCAGGATCTGCGGCACCTTGAAACGCTGCTGCTCCTGGGCCGGGGCGGCGGAAAGCGCCTGCTCGGGGGTGAGCGACGGACGGACCTCGTCCGCGCGCATGACGTTCGTCAGCGGCAGCGGGTGCGAGGTCGGCGGTACATCTTGGTCGGCGACCTCACTGACGCGGGCGACCGCGCCAATGATGTCGTCCAGCTGGCCTGCGAAGTGTTCGAGCTCTTCGGGCTTCAGCTCCAGACGCGCCAGCCGGGCGAGGTGGGCGACCTCCTCGCGCGTAATGCCAGGCATGCAGCGATCCTCTGGGGTGAGTGTGTGTGTTTTGGCGCCAATCCTATGGGGCGCGGCTATGTGCCCGCGCCAGGGTTGCGCCCCGCCGTCCCTTCAGGAGGGGCTGCCGCCCCTTCGACCCCGCACGCCTAAGAGGTCGGGGGGAGGCGGTTCGTTGGCGGGTGCGGGTGAGTGGGGGCTGGTCGCGCAGTTCCCCGCGCCCCTGAAAAGCAGGGGCTGCACCCCGTGCCTTTCGCTTTTAGGGGCGCGGGGAACTGCGCGAGCAACCACACCCCACCCGCACCCGCCCATGAACCGCCACCCCCGAGCTCTCCTGCGCCGGGCCCAGCGGCGCCGCCCACCCGCGGGGCGAGGAAACTACTCGTCCGCCGTCGCCGCGGGCAGCGCCGCCGCAGGCCGCTGCCAACCCCGAGACCCCCGAGCCCGCAACCAAGCGGTCGTCTCCTCCGGCGGCATCGCCGCAGCCACCAGCCACCCCTGCACCGCGTCACACCCCAGATCCCGCAACCGCTCCCACGTCTCGTCGTCCTCCACACCCTCCGCGACGACGAGCAGCCCGAGTGAATGCGCGAGATCGACCGTGCAGCGCACGATCTCCGCGTCCTCGTTGTCCACCGCCAGCCGAGCCACGAACGACCGGTCGATCTTCAGCTCGCTCACCGGCAGGCGCCGCAGATGCACCAGCGACGAATACCCCGTCCCGAAGTCGTCGAGCGACATCTTCACCCCGTGCCCGGTCAGCCCGGCGAGGGTGTCCGCGGCCCGCTGGGGGTCTTCGAGCAGCACATGCTCCGTTATCTCCAGCTGCAACGCCCCGGCGGGAACCCCATGGCGGGCGAGCCGCGCGGCCACCGCCCCCGCGAAGCCGGGGGTATGCACATCGCGCGGGGACACGTTCACGGCGACCGGCACATGCAGCCCCTGCGCCCGCCACCGCGCCACCTGCCCGAGCGCCGTCTCCAGGACGTACTCCGTCAGATGCGGCATCAGCCCGGACGACTCGGCGATCGCTATGAACTCGTCCGGCGGCACCTTCCCCCGCTCGGGATGCACCCACCGCACCAGCGCCTCGAGCCCGGCGACCTGCCCGTCGAAGCGGACCTTCGGCTGGTAGTGCAGCTCGACCTCCTGCGCGTCGAGCGCGCGCCGCAGGTCGCCCAGCAGACCGAGCCGGTCCGGTGTGTTCGAGTCCCGCTTGGACTCGTAGACCTCGACGCCCGTCCGGTCCCGCTTGGCCTGGTACATCGCCACGTCCGCGCGCCGCAGCAGCCCCTCCGCGTCGAGCGCGTGGTCGGGGAAGACGGCGAGCCCGGCGCTGGCCTCCAGGACGAGAGTGAGCCCGTCGAGGTCGAGCGGTGAGCCGAGCGCGGCGACGAGGTTGCGGGCGACGCGCGACGCGGACGTCGTGGAGTCGGCGACGGGCAGCAGTACGGCGAACTCGTCGCCGCCGAGCCGCGCGGCCTCCGCTCCGCGCGGCAGGGCGACCCGTAGCCGGTCCGCTATCTGCAACAGCAGTCGGTCGCCCGCGAGATGCCCGAGCGTGTCATTGACGGACCTGAAGCGGTCGAGGTCGATCAGCATCAGTGCCGACCTCGCCCCGATGCGTTCGGCGTCGTCCAGTGCGGTCCAGGTCCGTTCCAGCAGCCACTGACGGTTCGGCAGTCCGGTGAGCGGGTCGCGCAGTTGCTCCTCGGCCCGGGCGCGGGCTATCCACAGGGTGGAGTCGAGCGCGATGAGGGGGATCGCGAAGAGCGGCAGCAGCAGAGGCTGTGCGGTGGCGACGACGCAGACGAGCGGCGCGATGCCGAGCAGCGCGACGGCGACGAGCCCCTGTCTGACCAGGGCCGTACGCGCGACGGTGGGGACACCGCCGCGCGGCGCGGCCAGATACCAGAGCAGGGCGCGGCTGACCGCGAGATAGGCGATGGCGACCAGCGCCACCTGGGGCGCCGAATAGAAGTTCCAGTACTCCGGGTCCCAGGGCCGCTCCACCGAGGGGACCCGGCCGAAGACCCGCAGGACGAGCGCGCCGGCACCGATGCCGAGGATGTCGACCGCGCCGTGCAGCAGGCCCTGCCGCCAGCGGCCCCGGCGGGCGACGCCGACGAGGACGACGACGGTGAGGCTGACCATCCCGGCGGCCACCCAGCCGTACAGCAGGAGGACGGCGAGGGTGAGGGCGGCGCCGGAACCGGTGCCGCCCCACCAGCGGGCGCGGCCCATGGCGACGAGATGGCCGACGATGATGCCGGTCAGCAGGGCGAGGGACCAGCCGACGGCGCCGGACGGGAAGAGCGCGTGCTGCCCGGCGAACGCCCGGTAGAAGCCGGCGCCCAGGATGGCGCCCGCGAGGCCCACGATCACGGCGGGCAGAGCGGGCCAGGACATGTGCCGCTCGGGGTCGTGCTCCGGCAGTTCGTGTCCGCGGCCCTCACTGAGCGCGCCCGTGACGGAAGGGGCGCTGCCCGTGCCGACCGCGGTGCCGGCGGTGAGCTGTGCCGGGCCGGGCACGAGGGAGCCGCGTGCGCTCGCGCCCGCACGGCCCGGCGATCGGCCTGTCCCGATCCTGGAGTCCGCCGCCGTCTCCTGCCCGGGACCCGGCTCTCGGCTTCCCTCGAACGGGCGTCCCCCCATGAGCAGGGAGCGACCCCATCGCCAGGCCCCGGCCACCCGGCGCAGGCGCAGCCGTGAGTCCGGGGCGACGCTCTCGGTCGGTTCCATTCCCGTCCCTCTCACAGCCGGCGGTGCCCGCGCCACGCGGCCCGTTGCTCCCGACAACCCTCAACGGCACCGCGTCCCAAAACCCACCACGCGTCCGGGCACGGCAGGCGCACACCTCAACAGTAGGCCGCACAAGGCTTCCACGGGCAGCGGTCGACGCCGGTTGCCCGAATGCGACCGGCCACCCGTATGCATCTGGTATGCGCCGAACGGGTGGCCTTCAACCCCTACTCCTCGGTCGGAAGCGCGACTTCCGCAGCCGCGTCCGGTCCCTGTTCGAGCAGAACCGCGAAACCGTCCTCGTTCAGGACCGGCACCTTGAGCTGCATCGCCTTGTCGAATTTGGAGCCCGGATTCTCACCGACCACGACGAATGAGGTCTTCTTCGACACCGACCCGGTCACCTTGGCTCCCCGGCTCTGCAGCGCCTCCTTGGCCCCGTCGCGCGTGTGGTGTTCGAGCGTGCCGGTCACGACGACCGTCAACCCTTCGAGGGGCCTGGGCCCCTCGTCCTCACCGGCGCCTTCTTCCTCCATGCGGACTCCGGCGGCCTTCCACTTGCGAATGATCTCGCGGTGCCATTCCTCCGCGAACCACTGCTTGACCGCTGCGGCGACGATCGGGCCGACGCCGTCGGTGTCCTTGAGCTCCTCCTCGGTGGCCTGCTCGATGCGGTCGATGGAACGGAACGCGCGCGCGAGCGCCTCCGCCGCGACCGGTCCGACATGACGGATCGACAGACCGGTCAGGATTCTGGCGAGCGGCCGGTCCTTGGCCGCCTGGATGTTCTCCAGCATCGCGACCGCGTTCTTCCTGGGCGCGCCCTCCTGGTTGGCGAAGACCGTGGCGATCTTCTCCTCGCCGGTCTTCGGCTCGCGCTTGGGCAGGCCGCTGTCCTGGTCGAGGACGTACGCCTTGATGGGCAGCAGGTGATCGATGGTCAGGTCGAAGAGGTCGCCCTCGTCGAGGAGCGGTGGCTCGGACGGCTCCAGGGGCTTGGTGAGGGCGGCGGCGGCGACGTATCCGAAGTTCTCGATGTCGAGGCACTTGCGCCCGGCGAGGTAGAAGAGCCGCTCGCGCAACTGGGCTGGGCAGGTACGGGAGTTGGGGCAGCGCAGGTCGACGTCACCCTCCTTGGCGGGAGCGAGCGGCGTACCGCACTCCGGGCACTCGGCGGGCATCACGAACTCGCGCTCGGTGCCGTCGCGCAGGTCGACGACCGGGCCGAGGATCTCCGGGATGACGTCACCGGCCTTGCGCAGCACGACCGTGTCGCCGATGAGGACGCCCTTGGCCTTGACCACGTCCTGGTTGTGCAGGGTGGCGAACTCGACCTCCGAGCCCGCGACCGTGACCGGCTCGACCTGGGCGTACGGCGTCACCCTGCCCGTACGACCCACACCCACACGGATGTTGACGAGCTTGGTGTTGACCTCCTCCGGCGCGTACTTGTACGCGATGGCCCAGCGCGGGGCGCGGGAGGTGGAGCCGAGGCGGCCCTGGAGGGGGATCTCGTCGAGCTTGACGACCGCGCCGTCGATCTCGTGCTCCACGGAGTGGCGGTTCTCGCCGTAGTAGGCGATGAACTCCCGTACGCCGTCGAGATCGTCGACCACTCTGTTGTGCTTGGCGGTGGGCAGGCCCCAGGACTTGAGGAGGTCGTAGGCCTGGGAGAGGCGGGTGAGGCCGTCGAAGCCCGACAGGGCGCCGATGCCGTGCACCACCATGTGGAGGGGGCGGGTGGCGGTGACGCGCGGGTCCTTCTGGCGCAGTGAACCGGCCGCCGCGTTGCGCGGGTTGGCGAAGGGCTTGTCGCCGGCGTCCAGCAGGCGGGCGTTGAGCTCCGCGAACTTCTCCATCGGGAAGTAGACCTCGCCGCGGATCTCCACGAGGTCCGGGATCTTGTCGCCCGTCAGATGGTTCGGGATCTCCGCGATGGTCCGGACGTTCGGCGTGATGTCCTCGCCGGTGCGGCCGTCGCCGCGGGTGGCCGCGCGGGTGAGGCGGCCGTGCTCGTACGTGAGGTTGACGGCGAGGCCGTCGACCTTGAGCTCGCACAGCAGGTGGTAGTCGGTGGTGCCGACATCCTTGGCGACGCGCTCGGCCCAGGCGGCCAACTCCTCGTCGGTGAAGGCGTTGTCGAGCGACAGCATGCGCTCGCGGTGCTGGACGGCCGTGAACTCCGTCTCGTACGCGCCCGCGACCTTCTGGGTCGGCGAGTCCGGCGTACGCAGCTCGGGGTGCTCCTCCTCCATGCCTTCGAGGGTGCGCAGGAGGCGGTCGAACTCCGCGTCGTCGATGACGGGAGCGTCCTTCACGTAGTACCGGAAGCGGTGCTCCTCGATCTGCTCGGCGAGCCGCGCGTGCTTCTCGCGTGCCTCGGCTGGCACCGCTGCCTCGCCGGGTACCGATGTGGGCTGTGCGTCCTTGTCGCCGGCCACCGTGTTGTCCTCCCGTTACTCTGGGTTGTCCGCGAGAGACCTCGCCGCCTTGACGCAGTGGGCGAGCGCCCGGCGCGCGTACACCGGGGAGACCCCCGCGAGCCCGCAGGTCGGAGTGACCGTGACCGCCTCCGCGAGAAGCCCCGGATGCAGCCCCAGCCTGCGCCACAGCGTCCTGACACCCATGACGCTACCGGCAGGGTCTGACAATGGGCCCTCGGCGGTCGGCACGACACCGGCCAGCAGCTTCGTGCCCCCTTCGACCGCTTCCCCGATCGCATCGTCGTCACGCTCGGTGAGCAGCGAGAAGTCGAAGGAGATACCGGCGGCACCGGCGCGGCGGAGGAGCGCGAAGGGGACGTCGGGGGCGCAGGAGTGCACGACGACCGCCCCCTCCGGAGTGGCTCCCTCCGGGGTGTGGACGCCGATGACGTCCCGGAGCGTGGCCTCGACGAGTTGGCGGTCGACGGCGCGGTGGGTCCGGTAGCCGCTCGCGCTCTTCACCTGTCCGCGCAGGACGGCGATGAGGGACGGCTCGTCGAGCTGGAGCACGATCCGGGCGCCGGGTACGCGCCGCCGCACCTCGGCGAGGTGCTGGCGCAGGCCCTCGGCGAGCGAGCCGGCGAGGTCCCGGCAGGCGCCGGGGTCGGAGAGGGCGGCCTCGCCGTTCCTCAGCTCCAGCGCGGTGGCGAGGGTCCACGGCCCGACGGCCTGTACCTTCAGCGGGCCCTCGTACCCCTGCGTGAACTCCTCCAGCGCGTCCAGGTCCTGGCCCAGCCACGACCGGGCCCGCTTGGTGTCCCGCCCCGGCCGGTCCCCGATCCGCCACCCGCTGGGCTCCACGCGCGCGTACAGCTCGACCAGCATCCCGGCGGTCCTGCCGATCATGTCGGCGCCGGGACCCCTGGCGGGCAGTTCGGGCAGATACGGCATCCCCGTCTCCGGCCACTCGAACGTCCCGCTGACGGTCTTGGCGGCCTCTCGGGCATCACCGCCGGGCAGGGAACCGATGCCGGTGGCGGGGCCGAAACTGAAGTGTTCGTTCACATGCCGAAGCCTACGTTTGTCTTTGGGGGCCGAGTGTCGGGTGCGGGTGGGTGGGGGCTGGTCGCGCCCACGCGGCGGAGCCGCATATCGGCACAGCCCCGCGCCCCTAAAAGCGAAAAGCATGGGGCGCGGCCCCTGCTTTTCAGGGGCGCGGGGAACTGCGCGAGCAACCACACACCACCCGCACCCCTACACCCCGACCTTTCGCGCGTCAGTACCCCGGCCGGACCGTCAGATCGTTCACTTCCGCGTCCCTCGGCAGATCCAGCGCCATGAGGATCGTCGTCGCCACGGACTCCGGTGCGATCCACCGAGACGGGTCGTACTCCTTGCCCTCCTGCTGGTGGACCTTGGCCTGCATGGGGCTGGCGGTGCGGCCGGGATAGACCGTGGTGACGCGGACGCCGTTCCCGTGCTCCTCCCACCGCAGGGAGTCGGCCAACGCCTTGAGGCCGTGCTTGGAGGCGGCGTAGGCGGACCAGTCGGCATGGGCATTGAGGCCGGCGCCCGAGTTGACGAACACGACATGGCCGCGGGCGGCGCGGAGTTGGGGCAGGAAGTGCCGGGTCAGCTCGGCGGGTGCGACGAGGTTGACGTTGAGCTGGTGGCGCCAGGACTTGGGCGTCAGCTCGCCGACCGGGCCGAGGTCGACCACCCCCGCGATGTGCAGCAAGGAGTCCACATGGTCGGGCAGGGTCTGGTGGGAGAAGGCCCAGGAGAGCTTGTCCGGGTCCGACAGGTCGCCGACCAGCGTCTTCGCCCCGGGGAACGCCGCCGCCAGTTCCTTCGCCCGGCCCGCGTCGCGCGCGTGCAGCACGAGGTCGTCCCCGCGCTCGTGCAGCCGTCGGGCGACGGCCGCGCCGATGCCGGAACCCGCTCCGGTGATCACATGAGTAGCCATGCCGTCATGCTCGCATCACCCGGGACTTGCCGATGGCCACCGGGGTCCACACAGTCAGCCAGGCATCGCCCGGCCTCACGCGACGCCGCGGCTCTCCTCCAGGTACGCCATCGCCCCCACCGGCTCCTCCGCGAAGAAGACCAGGTCGGTGAGGGGGCGGGGCAGGAAACCCTCGTCCTCCATCCGCCGGAACTGCTCCTTCAGGCCGTCGTAGAAGCCCGCGGTGTTGAGGAGCACGACCGGCTTGTCGGTGTGGCCGTGCTTCTTCAGTTCCAGGATCTCGGTCGCCTCGTCGAGCGTGCCGGTCCCGCCGACCATGATGACGACCGCGTCGGCCTTCTCCAGGAGCAGCCTCTTGCGCTCCGCGAGGTCCCGCGCGATCACCATCTCGTCGGTGCCGGGCCGCGCCTTGGCCGCCAGGAACTCGACCGAGACGCCCAGCAGCCGGCCGCCCGCCTCCTGCACGCCGTCGGCGACCACCTTCATCAGCCCGACGTCCGAACCGCCCCACACCAGCGTGTGCCCGCCCTTGCCGATCAGCTTGGCGAAGTCCCGCGCGGGGCGCGTGTAACGGTCGGCGAGATCGGCGGCGGAGAGGAAGACGCAGATGTTCATGGGTCCACGTTAGGGGGCGGCACCGACATCGGGGCCCCCTTGCCCACCGGACTCCTTGCCCACGGTCGCCCGGATCTTCGACTGGCGGTGCGGCAGGTCCTCCCAGTCGTCCATGAGACGGGCGGACAGGCCGTGTTCTTCGGCGAGTTCGATGAGGGTCTCGGTCCGGTAGTAGAAGTCCTCGTGGAGCACCTGGTGTTCCGGGCCCTCGGTGCGGCCGAAGGTGAAGTCGAAGAAGCCACCGGGGGCGAGGACGCGGCCGACGTGTGCGAGGCACTGTTCGATGACGTGCGGCGGGGAGTGGGAGAACACGCTGTGCGCGTGGACGACGTCGAAGTGGCCGGCGGGCAGGAAGGAGAACGTGAGGTCGGCGACGAGCGCCAGGTGAGGGAGTTTGGACTGCAGACCCTCTCGGGCGAGGGTGCGCTGGGCCTCC
The DNA here is from genome assembly GCF_024612035.1 of Streptomyces sp. DSM 40750. Lineage (GTDB taxonomy): Bacteria > Actinomycetota > Actinomycetes > Streptomycetales > Streptomycetaceae > Streptomyces. Next base: position 7,882,400 of record NZ_CP102513.1, on the reverse strand, counting down.
ATGAGGATGGCCGGGGAGATGTCGATCCCGTAGTAGTTCCCGACGTCCAGGTGGTCGATGAACAGGCGCCCGGCGCGCAGGTTCCCGCAGCCGATCTCCAGCATCCGGTGCCGGGGCTCCAGACCGTGCCGTACGAGGTAGTCGAACTGCATCCGGCCGACGCGTTCCCACTTCTCGACGGAAGGATTGTGCCCGACGGCGGCCTCGGGGCTGCGTGCCGTGTCGGCGGCCATGACGGCCCTGTAGTACGCGATGTGGTCGCGGTGCTTCAGCTGCAGCCAGGTGTCCCGCGCCACCCGCCGGGCGTGGGCGGGCACGCGCCCGGGATGGCGCAGGGCGTAGCGCATCCGGTGGGTGAGACTCCGGCGGTTCCTGGACGGGTCCCTGGACGGGTTTCCTGCCTGTCCGGCCGGATCTGTGGCTGTCATGGCGACCTCCTACATCCCCCTGCGGCCGGCTACGGCCTCCTGGAAGAGCTTGAGAGCTCACCAGCAGCGTGCGCCGTGCACGGGCGGACGGCTACCCGGGGAGGGTCGATCGTGACCGGAGGGCGGCGCGGCAGGCCCCTCGGCCGTCGGCGCACGCCACGACGGCGAGCACGGGTCCTACGCGACGCCGGCCCGCGCGCGCGTGGTCGACGCGATCGTCGCCGACCCCACGACGCGTGTGTCGTCGTACAGGACGATCGCCTGGCCGGGGGCGACGCCGCGGACCGGCTCGGTGAAGTGGACCTGGAGTTCGCCGTCGACCAGCTCCGCACGGACCTCCGTCTCGCCGCCGTGGGCGCGGAGCTGGGCGGTGTAGGTGCCGGGGCCGGTGGGGGCCGCGCCGCACCAGCGGGGCTTGATCGCGGTGAGCGCGTCGACGTCGAGGGCGGCGGCCGGGCCGACCGTGACCGTGTTGTTCACCGGGGAGATGTCGAGGACGTAGCGCGGCTTGCCGTCGGGGGCGGGGGTGCCGATGCGGAGGCCCTTGCGCTGGCCGATGGTGTAGCCGTAGGCGCCCTCGTGGGTGCCCAGGACGGTGCCGGACTCGTCGACGATGTCGCCCTCCGCCTTGCCGAGGCGGCCGGCCAGGAAACCCTGGGTGTCGCCGTCGGCGATGAAGCAGATGTCGTGGGAGTCGGGCTTCTTGGCGACCGCGAGGCCCCGGCGCTCGGCCTCGGCGCGGATCTCGTCCTTGGTGGTGACGGTGTCGCCGAGGGGGAACATGGCGTGGGCGAGCTGCTTGTCGTCGAGGACGCCGAGGACGTACGACTGGTCCTTGGCCATGTCGGAGGCGCGGTGCAGCTCGCGCGTGCCGTCGTCCTTGACGATCACCTGGGCGTAGTGGCCCGTGCAGACGGCGTCGAATCCCAGGGCGAGGGCCTTGTCGAGGAGGGCCGCGAACTTGATCTTCTCGTTGCAGCGCAGGCAGGGGTTCGGGGTGCGTCCGGCCTCGTACTCGGCGATGAAGTCCTCGACGACGTCCTCGCGGAAGCGCTCGGCGAGGTCCCACACATAGAAGGGGATGCCGATGACGTCGGCGGCACGGCGGGCGTCCCGTGAGTCCTCGATCGTGCAGCAGCCGCGCGCGCCGGTCCGGAACGACTGCGGGTTCGCGGACAGCGCCAGGTGGACGCCCGTCACGTCGTGCCCGGCTTCCGCCGCGCGGGCGGCGGCCACGGCGGAGTCGACCCCACCGGACATGGCGGCGAGGACACGGAGGGGGCGGGGGCGCTGCGAGATCTCAGTCATAACCCTTCCAGGGTACGGGGCGCCGGGAACCGGAGCCCGCGAGTATCCGTTGACGCTCTCGTGGGAACAAGACGGGCTTCGAAGAACAGTTCCGGGGACGTCGGCGGGAGTCCGTCCGGCGGCAAGGACTCGGGTCGGCGCATCGGCCGCCGGGCCCTGCTCATCGGCACGGCCGTGGCCGCCGCCGGCACCGCCCTGGTGGCCCGGGACGAGCTGACGCGCGCGTGGTGGCGCGTGCCCGGCGTCGAGAAGCCGCGCAAGGAGGGCGAGGTCGACTACGCCGGCGCGAAGTGGGTCGCGGCGTCGGACGCGAACTGGCGGCTGGCGGACCGGCCGGACGACTTCGGCATAGAGATGGTGATCATCCATGTCACCCAGGGCAGCTTCGACAGCGCCGTGAAGGTCTTCCGGGACCCGGCGCACGGCGCGGCCGCGCACTACATCGTCCGCAAGGACGGCCACGTCACGCAGATGATCCGCGAGCTGGACGTGGCGTACCACGCGGGCAACCGCGACTACAACGAGCGCAGTGTCGGCATCGAGCACGAGGGCTTCGTCGAGCGCCCCGAGGACTTCACCGACGAGATGTACGAGGCCTCCGCCCGCCTCACGGCCCGCGTCTGCGCCCGCTACGACATCCCCCTCGACCGCGAGCACATCCTCGGCCATGTCGAGGTCCCGGGCACGGACCACACGGACCCCGGTGAGGGCTGGGACTGGGACCGCTACATGAAGCTGGTGCGCGCGGCCGCCACCGCGCAGACCTCGACGACCGCCTGACGTTCGGCCGACGGCACGTCGACACCCTCCGAGGACGACGGGCTCGCCGGTGCGCCGGCGCACGGCGGACAGCCAGGTCACAGCGCAGCGAAGGGGCCGGGACAGGGGCGGCACAGACCCGGGATGATGTGACGCGCATCACGAGCACGAGATCCGGCAAGCACTTCCCGCGCGGTGTGCGCCCGATACGTCCCGCGCCCCGGACTCGACCTGCGGCAGTCTCAACTCCCGCTGTTCTCAGGCGGGTTGAGAGTCGACGGCACGCACGGCAAGTTCACAGCCCACTCGGTCTCCTCCCACATTCACCCCAGGTCCCACACAGCCCTCACGCCAAGCATCCCGACCCATGACGAACAACACGGAGCACACCACCGGCACGGGCGGGCATCCCAAGGGCGAGCACCGCAAGGTCGGCAACGCAGCCGGAGCCGGACATTCCAAGGGCGCCCGCAAGGGCAAGGGACTGCACCGGCGCACGTTCCTCGGCGGTATGGCGGGAGCGGGACTGGCGGCGGTCGCGGTGGCCGGTACGGCCTTCTCGCTGCTGACCGACGCGAAGGGCAACAAGGCGGGCGCCGCGACCAACACCGCCACCCTCAACATCCCGGACCTCCTGGAGGGCACCACCTCCGACGGCACCACCACGTTCACCCTGACCGCCCAGACCGGCACCCACGAGGTGCTCAGCGGCATCACCAGTGACACCGCGGGCTACAACGGGTCGTACCTCGGCCCCACCATGAAGTGGACCACCGGCTCCATGGTCCTGCTGAACATCACCAACGACCTCGACGCCGACACCAGCGTCCACTTCCACGGCGCGCACATCCCGGCCGACATGGACGGCGGCCCGCAGAACGCCTTCGCCGCCGGGAAGACCTGGACCCCCACCTTCGAGGTCCTCGACGAGGCCAAGACGCTCTGGTACCACCCGCACGCGCTGGGCACCACGGCCGAGCAGGTCGTGCACGGGCTGGCCGGCCTGATCATCGTGGAGGACGAGTCGGCCGCGTCCGCCGCGCTGCCCAGCGAGTACGGCGTCGACGACATCCCGATCGTGCTGCAGTGCCTGGCCACCGACACCGCGGGCGACATCAAGTACAACCTGACCGGCTATCTGCAGAACACGCTCAGCTACCCGGTGCTCTGCAACGGCACCAACGTCGACGACACCACGCTCACGTTCACCGCCACCAGGACCCGCACCCGGTTCCGGGTCCTCAACGCCTCGCCGTCCGACATCATCACCGTCCAGCGCGGGGACGGCGGCACGCTCACCCAGATCGCGACCGAGCAGGGCTATCTCACCGAGGCCGCCGAGGTGGCGTCGATCCGGCTGGTCGCGGGCGGGCGGGCCGAGTTCGTCATGGACCTCGGCGACGCGGTCACGCTCCAGGCCGTCATCACGACCGGCTGGGTCCGTGGCGGCAGCGGTACGTTCGACTTCCTCACCGTCACCCCGGACGCCTCGGACACCCCCGACGACCTGCCGTCCTCACTCAACACGATCGAGCGGTACGAGACTTCGAGCTTCACCGCGCGCGAGATCACCCTCGACCAGGACGGCCTGGAGATGGCGATCAACGGGGCGGTCGGCACGACCATGGACTCCATGGCGACGATCATGACGACGCTCGGTTCCAAGGAGATCTGGACGATCACCAACAACACGATGCTGGAGCACTCGTTCCATCTGCACGATGTGCCGTTCCAACTGATCGAGATCAACGGTGAGGCGCCGACCGGCGTCGATCTCGGCTGGTTCGACACCTACGAGGTCGTCGGTGGCGGTTCCATCAAGATCGCCATGGAGTTCACCGACTTCGCCGACGACACCTACATGTACATGCTCCATTGCCATCTCCTCCAACACGAGGACGAGGGAATGATGGCCGGCCTCATGGTCATGGAGAGCTAGCGGTCCGCGGGTTCAGCCAGTCCCGCCTCCCCGGGAGGCCCTCGACGGTCCCGGCAGGGGCGGGTATCGGCCATGCGCGTCAAGATTTCGGCCGAGCGTGTTTCAGGTCAGCCCGGCACTGCGGGCGCGCTCCACCACCGGGCCGATCGCCTTCGCGACCGCCTCGACGTCCGCCTCCGTGGAGGTGTGGCCGAAGGAGAAGCGGAGGGTGCCCCGGGCGAGGTCCGGGTCGGTGCCGGTGGCGAGGAGGACATGGCTGGGCTGGGCGATGCCGGCGGTGCAGGCGGAGCCCGTGGAGCACTCGATGCCCTGGGCGTCGAGGAGCAGGAGCAGGGAATCACCCTCGCAGCCGGGGAAGGTGAAGTGCGCATTGGCCGGGAGGCGCCCCGCCGAGGACGGGTCACCGCCCAGGATCGCGTCCGGGACCGCCGTACGGACCGCCTCGATCAGGGAGTCGCGCAGGGCGCCGATCTCCCGGGCGAACCACTCGTGTTGCTCGGCGGCGAGCCGGCCGGCGACCGCGAAGGAGGCGACGGCCGGGACGTCGAGGGTGCCGGAGCGGACATGGCGCTCCTGGCCGCCGCCGTGCAGGACGGGTACGGGGCTGTACTCGCGGCCCAGCAGCAGTGCGCCGATGCCGTACGGGCCGCCGATCTTGTGGCCGGAGACGGTCATGGCGGCGAGGCCGGAGGCGTCGAAGTCGACCGGAATCTGACCGAAGGCCTGGACCGCGTCGGCGTGCAGCGGGACGCCGAACTCCTTCGCCACGTCGGCCAGTTCACGGACCGGCAGAATCGTGCCGATCTCGTTGTTGGCCCACATCACGGTGGCCAGGGCGACGTCGTCGGGGTCGCGGGCGATGGCCTCACGGAGGGTTTCCGGGTGGACTCGGCCGTATGTGTCGACCGGGAGGTACTCGACGGTGGCGCCCTCGTGTTCGCCGAGCCAGTGGACGGCGTCGAGGACCGCGTGGTGTTCGACGGGGCTGGCGAGGATCCGGGTGCGGGCCGGGTCGGCGTCGCGGCGGGACCAGTACAGGCCCTTCACGGCGAGGTTGTCGGCCTCGGTGCCGCCGGAGGTGAAGACGACCTCGCTGGGGCGGGCTCCGAGGGCTTCGGCGAGGGTTTCGCGGGCCTCCTCGACGGTTCGCCGCGCTCGGCGGCCGGATGCGTGCAAGGAGGAGGCGTTGCCGGTGACGCTCAGCTGGGCGGTCAGGGCCTCTGCCGCCTCGGGGAGCATCGGGGTGGTCGCCGCGTGGTCGAGGTAAGCCATGGTGAGCCCGATTCTACGGGCCGTGTTCGTGCGACCTCGGCCCCGATGGTGGTGGGTGCCTTGAGGATCGGCGTCCGGCGATGGTTTTGCGCCTTGCCCGGGGGGCGCCCGGACCTTGGTCGCGTGGGGCCGGCGCTGTCGGCTGTGGCAAGTGCGGCTCCTCCCGGGTCCGCCTGCCTCCGTTTGGCTCAGAAACTCCAGGACACCGTGTTCGTCGTCTGCATCAGGGTGGCGAGGACGACGAGGTCGGCGATGCCGAGGCCCAGGCCCAGGTAGGCACGGCCTCGCCTGGTGGTGCCGCGCTTCAGGGCGAGGGCGGACAGGACGATGGCGATGGGGCCGAGGAAGAGGTTGAGGACCAGGAGGCCCAGGAGGCCGAGGACGAAGGAGGCGACGGCCATGCCGTCGGCGTCGCGGCCTCGGGTGCGGGTGCGGGTGGTGGTGCTTGTCCGGCGTGCGGCGGTGAGTTGCATGGCGGGTCTGCTCCCAACGGGCTGAGGGCGGCGGTCAGTCGGTGGTGCGGGTGTGGCGGCCGTGGCGCTCGCGGTACGCGAAGACCGCCAGCCAGAGGGCGATGCCGGCCGCGAGCACGGACGAGACGGCGAGCGGCACATGGGCCACGGTGCCCATGACGACACCCAGCAGCAGAAGTGCGGCGACGAGGAACAACATCGTGGGAACGCCTCTCTCGTTACGGTTGGGTGAACGGTTGTAGTTACAATTGTTTACTGACTGCCAAGTCTAGCGCGTGGCCCGGCTTTGCAATTACGGAGAACAGTTGTTAACTGCATGGCATGAGTCACACTCTCGGCGTCCGACAGGCGCAGAAGCAGAAGACCCGGCGGGCGCTCATGGACGCCGCGCTCGGCCTGCTGGAGGAGCAGAGCCTCAGCAGCCTGGGTCTTCGCGAGGTCACCCGGGCCGTCGGCGTCGCCCCGACCGCCTTCTACCGGCACTTCCGGTCGACCGCGGACCTCGGTGTGGCGCTGGTCGAGGAGGCCCTGGGCAGTCTGCATCCGGTGCTCGGGGATCTGATGTCGGCGGTCGGCGACAGCGACGAACTCATCGAGCGCGCCGTCGAGCTGATCGCCCGCCATGTGGACGCGTACCCCGCACACGTCCGTTTCATCGCGCGCGAGCGCCACGGCGGTGTCCAGCCGGTGCGGGACGCCATCCAGGGGCAACTGGCCCGGTTCGCCGAAGAGGTACGCGGCGAGCTGGCCAAGCGGCCGGAGACCGAGGGGTGGACCGACGACGACCGGCTGATGCTCGCCGGCCTGTACGTCGATCAGATGCTGGTGACCGCCTCGCTGTTCCTGGAGGCGCTGTCCGAGCCGGAGCAGGAGCGCGTCCGGGTGACCCGGCTGGCGAGCCGCCGAATGCGGCTGATCAGCATCGGCTGTCGCCACTGGCTCGACTGACGCCGGCCGTTTCCGGCAGCGCGCGGAGGGCGCGCCCGTTCACCGGGCGCGCCCTCCGCGCGTACGTACTCGTATTCCGTACGGACCCGAGGTCAGCTGCCCTTGGACGCCGACGCCGAGGCCTCCTGGCTCGGTGCCCCGCTCGGGGCCTGGCCGCCCTGGCCCTGCTGACCGTCGCCGGGGCCACCGCAGCCACCACCGCCACCGGGACCGCCCTGGCCGCCGGCGCCGGGGGCACCGCTCGGCGCACCGGACGGCCGGCCCGACGGCGCGCCGGACGGAACACCGGACGGCGCCTGGCCGTTCGCGGACGGCGCGCCGGACGGGGCGCCCGACGGAGCACCCGAGGGTGCCTGGCAGCTCTGCTGCCGGCCGGAGTCGCCGTTGTTCGAGGTGGTCGACGACGAGTCGCTGGAGCCGCACGCCACAAGGAAGAGGGGCGCGGCCGCCAGCAGGGCGGCGGCGGGGACGAGACGTGCACGCTTCATGAGAGACAACTCCAAGAACGATGAGGGAGTTCGTGGGCGGCATCGAATCAACGCAGCTTTGGGCTCTCTTGGGTTCGCGCTGTGCCAAGCCTGTGCGCACAGCAAAGCGATCACCAACACACCCGGCCTGACCTGTCCTTTTACACTTTCGCCGCAACTCAGCCCTGATACAGGCATGCTCAGTCACATCGTCGGCGGCACCGTCCGCATCGCAGTCGTCGGGGAGGGCGGTGACGGGCTGGCCGTGCGGATGTTCGTCGACGGGGTGGCCAACGACGGCTGGCCGGCCGCGTACGAGGAGATCAGGGCCAGGGTGCTGCGGGTCTGGGCGACGGACGAGCGGATGACGTCGCCGGTGCTGGTCCCATGGGGCGAGATCCCCGGGCGGGACGCGCTGTCGGCGTACGTCATGGAGATCGTGGCCCGCACATGGGACCTCTCGGAGGGCTTGGGCCGGCCGCTCGCGCTCGATCCGCGGCTGGCCGAGTACTCCCTCGCCGCGGCGCGGGTCGCCCTGCCCGAGGGCCCACGCGAAAGCCGTCCCTTCGAACCGGCGCTGGCGGCCCCCGAAGGGGCCGACGCCTACGGCCGACTGGCGGCCTGGCTGGGCCGCAGGCCGCTCAGTCCGACAGCCTGACCCGCGCCAGCTGCCGCGACTGCGCGACCAGCCGGTCGGCGCTGTCCCAGACCTCGGCGTCCTCCTCCAGGAAGCCGCCGGCGAGGTTGCGGGTGGTGACGGAGACCCGGAGCGGTCCCGGCGCCGGGCGGCACCGCACGTGGACGGTCAGCTCGACCGTCGGGACCCAGCCCTTGAGGCCCAGCTCGAAGGCGGTCGGCGGCAGCGCGTCCACGGCGAGGAGCACGGAGAACGGGTCGGCGTCGCGGCCGTCGGCGAGCCCGAACCAGGACCGCATCTCGCCCTTGCCGGAGGCCGCGCCGAGCGCCCAGCCGAGGGTCGCGGGGTCGAGCTTGAGGAACAGCCGGTCGGTGATCGCGGAGCCGCCGGGGACGGGGCCGGGGGCGTCCTGCGGGCCGAAGCACTGGTCGATCGGCGGGATCGCGGGCGGCTTCGCCGTCGTACGGACGTCGTCGGGGAGGGTGTCCAGGTCGCCGTAGGAGGCGAGGACGCGTATCCGCTCGACCTCGCGGCCCTCGTCGTCGTACTGGAAGAGCGAGGCCTGGCCGGTCGACAGGGTCCGTCCGGTGCGTACGACGTCCGTGCGGACGACCGCGGGGCCCGGGAGGGAGGCGGTCAGGTAGTACGCGGAGATCGTGAACGGGTCGTCGTGCGGAAGGGCGTCGGCGAGGGCGCGGCCCAGCACGGCCAGGAGATAGCCGCCGTTGACGGCGCCGGTGATCGTCCAGCCGGCGGAGAGGTCGATGTCGTAGACGCCCTCTTCGCGCCGCGTGACCGCCGTGTCGCGGTCGAACTCGCTGCTGCCGATGGTCGCCTGGGATGCCTGAGCCATGGCGGTACCGTACAACACGTCATTACTAAGCGGTAGCTTTATGTGTTGCGGTGACGTTTCACCCCGGTCGGCTCGGTCGGCGAAGCCCGCACGTCACCCCTCCTCCACCGCGGCGGACCGCCGGTTCCATGCCCGCGGCGCCCGCCAGTGGTACCGCATCGCCAGCAGTCGCAGCACGAAGGCCGTGGCCGCGGCGAGGGCCGAGGTGACGGGGTTGAGCGCGTCGTGGCTGATACAGAAGACGACCAGCCCGGCGCCGACCATCGCGGGCACGGCGTACAGGTCGCGGTCCCAACGGAGCAGCGAGGGCACCTCGTTGGCGAGCACGTCCCGCAGCACACCGCCGCCGACCGCCGTGGCGAGGCCGAGGGTGGCGGAGGCGGTCAGACCGAGGCCGTACTCGTACGCCTTCGTCGTGCCCGCGACACAGAAGAGGCCGAGGCCGGCGGCGTCGAAGACGTTCACCCCGATCTGGATGCGCTCCACATGGGGGTGGAGGAAGAAGACGAGGAGGGCGGCGAGCAGCGGCGTGAGGAAGTAGCCGAGGTCGGTGAAGGCGGCCGGGGGTACGGCGCCGATGACCAGGTCCCGGAACAGCCCGCCGCCGAGCGCGGTGACCTCGGCGAGGACGGCGATGCCGAAGACGTCGAAGTTCTTGCGGACGGCCAGCAGCGCGCCGGAGATGGCGAAGACGAAGATGCCGATCAGATCGAGCGGGTAGGGAGACACCCGCACATTCTCCCCCGAAAACACGTGTGCGCCTTACAATGCAAGGCGCACACGCACTGGGGTCAGTCTTTACCGGGCTCTTCGGGCTCCTCCGCCTTCTGCACCTTGCCCGGATCCGTCGGCTCCATCGGCTCAGTCGTCTCCGTGGTCTCCGTCGGCTCCGCCGTCTTCCCCGTCTTCCTCACGCCTTCACCCGCCTCCTTCGCGACCGTCAGCAGGACGACGTCCTGGGGCTGCTGGTCCTCGAAGTTCTCCGGGTGGTGGCAGGCGACCCGCTGGCCGGGCTTCAGCTCGGCGAGGGGCGGCTCGGTGGTCTCGCAGACCTGCGTGGCCTTCCAGCACCGGGTGTGGAAGCGGCAGCCGCTCGGCGGCGCTATCGGCGAGGGAACGTCGCCTTTGAGCAGGATGCGCTCGCTCTTGGCGTTCCGGCGCTTGGGGTCCGGGATCGGCACGGCCGAGAGCAGCGCCTTGGTGTACGGGTGCATCGGCGCCGCGTACAGGGAGTCCCGGTCGGCCAGCTCCACGATCTTGCCGAGGTACATCACCGCGATGCGGTCGGAGACGTGGCGGACCACCGACAGGTCGTGCGCGATGATCACGTACGTCAGGCCGAGCTCGTCCTGGAGGTCGTCCATCAGGTTGACGACCTGGGCCTGGATGGACACGTCGAGCGCGGAGACCGGCTCGTCCGCGACGACCATCCGGGGCTTCAGGGCGAGCGCGCGGGCGATGCCGATGCGCTGGCGCTGGCCGCCGGAGAACTCGTGCGGATAGCGGTTGTAGTGCTCGGGGCTGAGGCCCACCAGCTCCAGGAGGCGCTGGACCTCCTTCTTCACCCCGCCCTCGGGCTCGACGCCCTGGAGCTTGAACGGCGCCGAGACGATGGTGCCGATGGTGTGCCGGGGGTTCAGGGAGCCGTACGGGTCCTGGAAGATCATCTGCACATCGCGGCGCAGCGGGCGCATGCCGGCGGTGTTGAGGTGCGTGATGTCCGTGCCGTCGAACTCGATCCTCCCGCCGGAGGGTTCCAGGAGGCGGGTGATGAGCCGGCCCATGGTCGACTTGCCGCAGCCGGACTCGCCGACGACGCCGAGGGTCTCGCCCCGGCGTACCTCGAAGTCGATGCCGTCGACGGCCTTGACCGCCCCGACCTGCCGCTGGAGCAGGCCCTTCTTGATGGGGAAGTGCTTGACCAGGCCCTCGACCCTGAGCAGCGGTTTCTCTTCGTCGGCCGACGCCTTCTTCACAGGCGTCGCCCCGTCCCGGGTATCGGTCTCGCTCACAGCTTCGGCGCAATCTCTTCGGTCCAGATCCGCGTGCGGTCCTCCGGCGACAGGTGGCAGGCGGTGAAGTGCCTGCCACCCACCTCGCGCAGTTCGGGGCGCTCGGTGCGGGTGATGTTGTCCTTGGGGATGTCCGCGTAGGGGCAGCGCGGGTTGAAGGCGCAGCCCGAGGGGACGTTGATGAGGCTCGGCGGCTGGCCCTTGACCGGGATGAGCCGGTCGGTCTGGGCGCGGTCGATACGCGGCATCGAGCCGAGCAGGCCCCAGGTGTAGGGGTGCTGGGGCCCGTAGAAGATGTCGTCGACCGGGCCGCGCTCCACGCAGCGGCCGCCGTACATCACGAGGATGTCGTCGGCGATCTCGGCGACCACGCCGAGGTCGTGCGTGATGATGACGACCGCGGAGCCGAACTCCTTCTGCAGGTCCCGGATGAGGTCCAGGATCTGCGCCTGCACGGTGACGTCCAGTGCGGTCGTGGGCTCGTCGGCGATCAGCAGTTCGGGGTTGTTGACCAGGGCCATGGCGATCATGGCGCGCTGGCGCATACCGCCGGAGAACTCGTGCGGGTAGCTGTCGACCCGCTTGTCGGGTTCCGGGATGCCGACACGGTCGAGGAGTTCGACGGCGCGCTTGCGGGCCACCTTCTTGCTGACGTCGTGGTGGACGCGGTACGCCTCCACGATCTGGTTGCCGACCTTGTAGTACGGGTGCATCGCGGACAGCGGGTCCTGGAAGATCATCGCCATCTCGCGGCCGCGCAGCCGGCGCACCTCCTCCGGGTCGGCGGAGACCAGTTCCTTGCCGTCCAGCCAGATCTCGCCGGACACCTGGACGTTCTTGCCGCGTGCGCCGAGCCGGTGCAGGCCCATGATCGCCAGCGAGGTCACCGACTTGCCGGAGCCGGACTCGCCCACGATGCCGAGGGTCTTGCCCTTCTCCAGCTGGAAGGAGAGGCCGTCGACGGACTTGACCAGACCGTCGTCGGTCGGGAAGTGCACCTTGAGATCGCGCACTTCGAGGAACGCCTCGGGGGTGTCCCCGGCGCGTGCGGGCTCGCCGACGGCGGCCCCGGTCTTGGACAGTTCGGTCACGAGAGCCTCACCCGCGGGTCGATCGTGGCGTACAGCAGGTCCACCAGAAGGTTCATGAAGACGACGAAGAACGCCGCGAGCAGGGTCACCCCGAGGATCGGGGGCAGGTCGTTGGTGGTGATCGACTGGACCGCGTACTCGCCGATGCCGTGCAGGGAGAACACGGTCTCGGTGATGAGGGCACCGCCGAGCAGCAGGCCGACGTCCATACCGAAGACCGTCACCAGCGGGGTCAGCGCGGCGCGCAGGCCGTGCTTCACGACCACGTTGCGCTCGCGCAGACCCTTGGCCCGCGCGGTGCGGATGTAGTCCTCGTTCATCGTCTCCAGCATGCCCGAGCGGGTGAGCCGGGCGTAGATGGCCGAGTAGAGGAGCGCCAGCGAGCACCACGGCAGGAAGAGGGTGTTGGCCCACTGCGAGGGGTTCTCGGTGAAGGGGACGTACGTCCTGCCGAAGATCTCCAGCTGGTAGCTGAACAGCAGCAGCGCCAGCTGGCCGGTGAAGAACATGGGCAGGGAGACGCCCGCGAGCGCCACGCCCATCGCGGCCCGGTCGAAGAACGACCCGGGCTTCAAGGCCGAGATGACACCGGCCGTGATACCCCCCAGCAGCCACAGCACCGCGGCGCCGGAGGCGAGCGAGATGGTCACCGGAAGCCGGCTGGTGAGCTGCGGCCAGACCTCCAGGTGGTCCTTGAAGGAGTAGCCGAAGCAGGGGGCGTCACAGCGGACCGTGCTGGGACCGAGGTCGTACGTGGCACCGGAGACGATCCCCTTGAGGAAGTTCCAGTACTGCTCGTAGACCGGCTGGTCCAGGCCGAGGTTGCGCTTGACCGCCGCGATGTCCTCGGGCGTGGGGTTCTTGCCGATGTACTGCTGTGCCAGCTGATCGGCGGTCTGTCCTGCGAGCTTCGGCAGGATGAAGAAGATGCCGAAGGTGACCGCGGTGACGACGAGCAGCAGGATCACCGCCGCGATCGTCCGGCGGATGATGTACGAGATCACGAGGACCGGCGCCGGCGCCCGCGGGTGTCTTCTCCCGCGGGCGCCAATGCCTTCACCTGCCTTCCGGGGCTACTTCTTTTTCGTGGTACCGACGTTGAGGTAGTCGTACTGACCGCTGAAGGCCGAGGACGACACCAGGTTGGTGGCGTACGGCGAGCGGTACAGCAGCACCTTGAAGTAGGTCAGCGGGACGATGGCGGCCTGCTCCATGACCTTCTTGTCGACCTCGGTGTACGCGGCGGTGCGGGCGGCCTCGTCGGTGTTGCCGATCGCGTCGTCCAGCAGCTTGTTGATGGCGGGGTCGTCCAGCTCGGACAGGTTGGTGTTACCCGACTCGCCGATGGCCTTGCCGTGCACGATCTGCTGCAGGAAACCGTAGCCGGTGGGCCAGTCGGCACCCCACTGCATCATGATGAGGCCGATGTTGTTCTTCTTGTTGAACGCCGGCACACCCGCGTAGTCGGAGAAGTACTTGCCCGACGGGTACTGCTTGATGTCGGCCTCGATGCCGATCTTCTTCAGCGCCTCGACGATCGCGGTGGCCGCGTCGACCTCGCCCTGACGGTCGGTGCGGGCGGAGATGGAGGTCTTGAAGCCGCCCTCCTTGCCACAGGCCTTCAGGTGCTCCTTGGCCTTGGTGGCGTCACCCTTGCTGTCCGGGGTGGCGTACGTGTCGGCCTTCTCGTAGCCCGAGACGTCGGTGGGCAGGACGGTGGAGGCGATGTCACCGCGGATCGGGCCGCCCATGGCGGTCTGCACGGCGACCTTGTCGATCGCGTACTGCACGGCCTTGCGGCAGTCGACGTTGTCGAACGGCGCGACCTTGGTGTTGATCGCCGTGTAGACGAGACGGCCGCCGAGCGCGTTGTCCGTGTTGGCCATCTGGTCCTTGTCCTTCAGGACCTGGGCCTGGGTCTGGGCGTCGACACCGGTGCCCTGGATGTCGATCATGGTGTCGCCGGCCATGACGTCCTTGTCGATGGTGGCCTTGTTGACCTTCAGGTTCACCACGATCTTGTCCGGGTACTGCTTGCGCAGCGGGTCCGTCTTGGCGTCCCACTCCGGGTTGCGGGTGAGGACGATCTGCTTGCCCTCCTCGTACTTCTCGAACTTGTACGAGCCGGTGGAGACGACCTTCTTGGTGTAGTCGACGCCGGTGTCCTTGGCCCGGGGCACCGGGGCCGTCTGCGGCATGCTCGCCAGGTAGTCGAAGTCGGCGAAGGGCTTGTTGAGCTTGAAGACGATGGTGCTGTCGTCCGGCGTCTCGATGGACGCGATGCCCGCCTCGTTCTTGTCCTTGTACGGGCCCTTGTACTTGTCCCCGCCGTCCAGCAGCTGCTGGAAGTAGTTGGGGCCCGAGGAGAGCACGTCACGCGCGAAGTTCGAGCGCTCGACCGCGTACTTGACGTCCTTCGAGGTGACGGCGGTGCCGTCCTCGAACTTGACGCCCTGTCGGATCTTGTACGTCCAGGTCTTGCTGTCGGCGCTGGGCGTGCCCTTGCTCTCGGCCAGGTCCGGGACGAGCTCGTTGCCCGCCTCGCCCGCGCCGGGCTTGAACGTCATGAGCGGACGCGCGTAGAGGCGGCTGAAGTTGAAGCCGTACGCGTAGTACATGTTGCCCGGGTCGAGGGACTCGGGGGCGTCGGAGCTGGCGTAGGTGAGCGTGCCGCCCTTCTCCGTGGACTCGTTCACGACACCCTTGGTCGCGGCGTTGGCGCCTGCGCCCTTGGGGGTGTCCGTACCGTCTTCCGCCTTGCTGCAGGCGGACAGCAGCAGACCGGCGCTGCTGACAACCGCGACAGCGGCCATTGCTGACCTTCGCATGATGGTCGGTTTCCCCTTCGTAGTTGGACAGTTGAGTGGGACTTCGGGCCACAACCGGGCCGCGGTCGCGGACGTCAGCGGCTGCGGGGGTCGAGGGCGTCCCGGAGGCCGTCACCGAGGAGGTTGAAGGCCAGCACCGTGATGAAGATCGCGAGGCCGGGAACGATCATGTACTGGGGGTCGACCTCGAAGAAGTCGACCGCCTGGTTGAGCATTCCGCCCCAGGAGGCCTGCGGCGGCTGGATCCCGACGCCGAGGAAGCTGAGCGACGCCTCGAAGATGATGTTCGTCGGGATGAGCAGGGTCGAGTAGACGATGATGGGCGCGACGAGGTTGGGCAGCAGTTCCTTGAAGAGGACGTAAGGGCCGCCGGCCCCCATCCCCCGCGAGGCGTCGATGAACTCCCGCTCGCGCAGCGCCAGGGTCTGACCGCGCACGATGCGCCCCATGTACGGCCAGTTGAAGAAGCCGATGACGAAGATCAGCACCGAGATGTGCAGCGGCAGTCCTTCGAGACCGAAGGCGCCGCCCTGGAGCGTCGCGGAGATGGCGATGGCGAAGAGCAGCAGCGGGAACGCCAGGAAGGTGTCCATCAGCCGGCTCACGATCGTGTCGACCCGCCCGCCGTAGTAGCCGGCGACGAGACCGAGCACCACGCCGATGACGTTGGACAGGATCGTCGCGCCGAAGGCCACCACCAGGGAGACCCAGGAGCCCTCCAGGATGCGGGCGAGGATGTCGCGGCCGAACTTCGGCTCGACACCGAGCGGATGGTCCCAGCTCATCCCGCCGAAGTCGCCCTTGGGCAGGGATGTGTTGGGGTCGATCAGATCCTGGTTGAAGGCGTTGGGGTCGAGCCCCAGCATCGACTGCAGCGGCCGGGAGAGGGCCGCGATCAGGATCAGGAGGACGACCACGACGCCGCCGGCGACCGCCACCTTGTCGCGCTTGAAGCGGGTCCAGGCGATCTGGCCGAGCGAACGGCCCTCGATCTTCTTGGCCTCGACCCCTTCCAGCACGGCTTCGGGCTGCGCCTCGGCCTGCGATCCGGTCGTCTCAATGGGTGCGGTCATCGTCCCTCGTGCTTGCCCGTGCCGGTGGTTGCCGACTGTGCCTGGCGGCCGTCCGGGTCTGCGGTACGGTCCGTCACCACTGCTGCTCTCTTGCTCTGTTGCTACTGCTTGGTACCCACGGCCGGTGCCGACGCCGGTGTCGGAACGAGCCGTTCGGGAGGAGAGGGAAGTACGGGACCGAACTTCGCCGTATGAACAGCGCGTTCGCCCGATCCCCCCATCGCTCTGGGGGAGTCTTCAACGGTCGCGCGATCAGGCACCAGACCCGGCGGCGAATGTATGCGCAACCGTGATGTGGCCAGCAGGGTTCCGCTATCCGGACGTGACGCTCTGTTGAGCGGTGGGAACCCCTGTCATATGTGACTCAGGCCACGGAACGAGGTCGGCGCGTCCAGATCACCCGCGATCGCCCCCCTTGGGGCGCATGGCAATTCAGGCGAAGAGGGCATGGCGCCGCCGCCTTCACCGTGAATTCCCCAAGCATGTGGGTTCGCTTGAGTGTTGCTTCGCAACAGAACCCCTATTCCGTTGCCCCCGCTGTCCGTGGTCGCCAACTTCTTTCCCGCCGGGAGAAGCCATACGGCGAACAACCGGCTGAGCTGCGCACTCGCGTTCTGCCAGTCGAATCAGCCGAACTGCGCGCGCAGCCACAGCAGTTGAGCAGCACAACAGAATGAAAAAACGGGCCAACGAGCAAACAGGGAAACGGGGAAACGGGGAAACGGGGAAACAAATGAAGGAGCTCATCACGGGCGCACCAAGGCCACCGTCACGGTCAAAACAATGAGGGGGCCCTCGGCTCCGGGATGGCTCGCTACCGAGCCGGACCGGGGCCGGGGGCTTCTGCCGTGCGCTCAGTAGCCGCCCGGATATCCGTATCCGCCCGCCGCCGGGGCCTGCGCCGGGGCCGCGTGGGCCTCACGGTCGTAGAAGGGGCGGGCGGCGGCGCGGAGCCACATGGCGACCGGGTCGTACTCGTCGGACATGGCGACGGTGGAGACGGGCAGGCCGTCCGGGACCGCGCCGATGGACTGCTGCATCATCGCGCGCACCGAGTCGACGGCGGGCGGCGAGGTGTCGTACACGTCGAGGCCGATGGCCAGGTACGGCGCGCCGAGCGCGGGCTGCACCCAGGCGCGGCGCAGCGAGCGCACGGCCGGGGTGCGGTGCGCGTTCTGCGTCAGCAGGGCGTAGAACTGCGGGATCTCGATGGCCGGCTCCGACAGCCGGAGCGGGCCCGCGGGCTGCCGCTCCAGGCCCGTGGCGATCCGGCGCAGATCGAGCCAGGGGATGCCGACGCCGCCGCCCGGCGCGTGCGGGTTGAGCCAGAGGCCGTAGTGGTCGGGGTAGAGGGTGCGGGCCACGTCAAGGCCGTCGACCACCTCGTAACTGCGGTTCCAGCCACTGGCGGAGAGCTCCTGGGCGGAGGTGACGCACGGGGCGTAGTTGAACCCGTCGACCTCCATGTTCCCGTACTGCGCGTCCGGGGAGCCGGCCTGGCCGTGCCACAGCAGCATCCAGATCTGGCCGGAGGACGGGGTGGCGAGGGCACGCAGCAGCGCCTCGTAGGCGTCGTAACGCCCGGGCGTCACCTGGCGCAGCATGTGCTCGACCTGCCCGGTGGCGATGCGGCTGCTCGCGCTCACGTTGGCCGCCCCTTCGGTGTTGGACCTTGGTTATAGGAACCAGCTTAGGTGGTGTGTGGGTTGAGCCGGTCAGGGCTCGGCGGTTGTGGTGCGTTTCGGGGTGCGGGTGCGTTGTGGCTGGTCGCGCAGTTCCCCGCGCCCCTCTGGGGCGTGTTGGTCAGTAGCCCTGCTGATAAAAAGGCCGTACTTTTTCGCGTAGCCAGTCGCCCACCGGGTCCTGGGCCACGTCCAGGAAGACCATGTTGACCGGCCAGGGGACGGGGGTCTTGGTCAGGGCTCGGCCGAGGGCGGCCAGGGGGAGGGCGCGGTCGGCTTCCCAGGAACCCAGTTCGACACCGATGAACATCACGGGGTCGGCGGTCTCGATGGCGGCGAGGCAGCGGCGGGCGGAGAGGACCACTCCCGTTCCGGCGAACTCGGCGGAGGCCGCGGCGAGGAAGTCCACCGGGTCGTCCTGCCAGTCCGGCTCGTACAGCCGGACCCGGGCGCCGTTCGCCGACCCGTCCAGCGGGGTCCGTCCGGCCCGGCACAGCTCGGCCACGGCGGGCGGCGGCAGCGGGATGCCCACGACACCGTCCGGGTTCAGGGCGAGGCCGATCTGCGGGGGCAGGCCACGCGCGAACTCGACGGCCGGCGCGATCGTGTACGACATGTGGTTGCCGACGACCTGGCGGAACTGCTCCTCGGAGCTGAAGACCGGCACGTACGCCTGCCCGTCGAATTCCATCGTGGGCAGATCCAGCTGACCGCTCTGCGGATCGCCGCCCTCCGGCAGCGGCACCCACACGAAACTGCGGGCCAGCACCTCCACGATCCGCGCCCCCGCCGTGGGCACCCCGAGAGACGCGGACAGCACCTCCTCCAGCTCGTTGCCGGGCCACCCGCCGTGCCCATGGGGGTGCGCCTGTGCCGGAAAGTCCGCCGGGAAGTCCATCTGCTGCCTACCGCTTTGCTCCGTGATGCTGTGGTAGCTGCACCTTAATGCCACCGGGTCACCAGGGGCGCCCATTGAGGGGCGCGGGGCCGTATCGATATGCGGCTCCGCCGCGATGGGGGTCCCTCCCGCTCGAGCGAAGTCGAGAGGGGGGGAGCGGCCGGCCACGACGGACCCGCGGCCCGCAACGCACAGCGCCCCCGGGCTCCCCCGGGTCTCACCCCACGAAGTCGATCCGCTTCAAGACGTCCGCCGCGGCCCGGTCGATCAACACCGCCGCCCCGCACCCCTGCGGAAGCCTTCCCTTCTCCGCCGCCCGCAACAGCCGGTTCATCGCCCCCCGATGCCGGGCGAAGGCGTACCGGGACACTCCCCGCCCCCGCTCCCGCTGCCCGTCCCGGGCCTCACCAGGAGTGACGTCGAGCAGCAGCAGATGCAGCGTGCCGCCACGGCGGCGCGCCTCCCGCGCCAGCCACCCCCGGACCCACGCCTGCGTCCCGCAGTCGTGCACGACGATGCCCTCCCCGGAACGCAGCGCCCGCCGCAGCCCCGCGTAGTGAGCGATGCGCACGAACGGCCGGTAGGCCGCGTACGGCAGATGGCGGGCGAAGCGCCCGTCGAAGCGGTCACGCGTGTCCTGGGAGTCGATCCGGACTCCCGGCACGGCCCGCCGCATCAGCGTCGACTTTCCGCTGCCCGGGAGCCCGGTGACCACCACCAGGTCGGCCGGCCCGAAGGAGAGCCCGTGGGGACTGCGCCCGGCACGCTCCCTGAGGTCGCGGACGACCGCCCTCGGGAACGGGCCGCACGCCTCACCGGCCGGTACGACGGGCTGCTTGGGCATCGCGATGCCCGACGTCGTCGCGTACGCCGTGGTCCTGTTCACCGTGATCGTCCTCCCCAGGGGTATGGAGGTCCATCCCCACAGACTGTAAAGAAAAGGTAATGCCCGATCCCTCCTGGTTCAGTCCTCGTCCTGCCACAAGAGTGCTACGGACCGCTGTGTCCGCCTGTGGTTCTTCCTCCCCACCTGTGAAAGATCCCCCTGCCGTGCCCGGTCGATGCGTGCAATGATGTGCCCGCCAACTGCATACCGGCCGCTTGAATCCGCGCGGGAGAGCTCCCAGCAGTCTCGCTGGGGCGCCGAAGGAGCAAGTCCCTCCCTTGAATCTCTCAGGCCCACATACCGCGCGGGCGAGGCACATCTGAAAAGCGGGCCGTACCCCTCTTCCGCGGGGGGCGGCTCCACCCACGGTGCAAACCGCGACCACCAGTACGTACGGTCGTGGTGAACCTCTCAGGTTCCGATGACAGATGGGGAGGAACGACCTCGCCCGTCATGCCCTGGGAGCAGAACCATGAGTAGTCCCGCCGCCGAACCACGCCATACCGCGCTCGACGCCCTGCATCGCTCGCTCGGTGCGACGATGACCGATTTCGCGGGCTGGGACATGCCGCTGCGCTACGGATCCGAGCGCGACGAGCACAGCGCCGTACGCACCAGGGCCGGCCTCTTCGACCTCTCCCACATGGGTGAGATCACCGTCTCCGGCCCGCAGGCGGCCGCACTGCTGGATTACGCGCTGGTCGGCAACATCGGCGGCGTGAAGACCGGCCGCGCCCGCTACACCATGATCTGCCGCGAGGACGGCGGCATCCTCGACGACCTGATCGTCTACCGGCTGGCCGAGACGGACTACATGGTCGTCGCGAACGCCTCCAACGCCCAGGTGGTGCTGGACGCGCTCGTGGAGCGTTCCGCCGGGTTCGACGCCGAGGTGCGGGACGACCGGGCCGCGTACGCGCTGATCGCCGTGCAGGGCCCCGAGTCGCCGGGGATCGTCAAGGCGCTGACCGACGCCGATCTCGACGGCCTGAAGTACTACGCGGGTCTGCCCGGCACGGTCGCCGGGGTCCCCGCGCTGATCGCGCGCACCGGATACACCGGTGAGGACGGCTTCGAGCTGTTCGTGAAGCCGGAGCACGCCGTCGAGCTGTGGCAGGCACTGGCCAAGGCCGGCGAGGGCGTCGGCCTGGTGCCCTGCGGGCTGTCCTGCCGGGACACGCTGCGTCTGGAGGCGGGGATGCCGCTGTACGGGCACGAGCTGTCCACCGCGCTGACGCCGTTCGACGCCGGGCTCGGGCGGGTCGTGAAGTTCGAGAAGGAGGGCGACTTCGTCGGGCGTACGGCGCTGGCGGCGGCCGCCGAGCGCGCTGCCTCGGCTCCTCCGCGCGTCCTCGTCGGGCTGATCGCCGAGGGCCGCCGGGTGCCGCGCGCCGGGTACCCGGTCGTCGCCGACGGCAAGGTGATCGGCGAGGTCACCTCCGGCGCGCCCTCCCCCACCCTGGGCAAGCCGATCGCCATGGCGTACGTCGACGCCGCGCACTCGGCGCCCGGCACCGCCGGTGTGGGCGTGGACATCCGGGGCAGCCACGAGCCGTACGAGGTCGTGGCGCTGCCGTTCTACAAGCGACAGAAGTGACACCTTCGTAGTCGTTCGATGTCGTTCGAGATCGTTCGACTGACGTGACGCTGGGCACATCCGTGCTGCTCAACAGCGGTTTCAGCAGTCCCCCCTTCATCATCACTCCCCCGCGTACAGGAGAATTCAGGCCATGAGCAACCCCCAGCAGCTGCGCTACAGCAAGGAGCACGAGTGGCTGTCGGTCGCCGAGGACGGCGTCTCGACGGTCGGCATCACGGAGTTCGCGGCGAACGCGCTCGGCGATGTCGTCTACGCCCAGCTCCCCGAGGTGGGCTCCACGGTGACCGCGGGCGAGACCTGCGGTGAGCTGGAGTCCACGAAGTCGGTCAGCGACCTGTACTCGCCGGTCTCCGGTGAGGTCACCGAGATCAACGAGGACGTCGTCAACGACCCGTCGCTGGTGAACACCGCCCCGTTCGAGGGTGGCTGGCTGTTCAAGGTACGTGTCGCGGAGGAGCCGGACGATCTGCTCTCCGCCGACGAGTACGTCGCCCACACCGCCGGCTGAACACGAGGTCGTACGCATGTCGCTTCTGAATACACCCCTGCACGAGTTGGACCCGGATGTCGCCGCCGCCGTCGACGCCGAGCTGGACCGCCAGCAGTCCACCCTGGAAATGATCGCCTCGGAGAACTTCGCTCCGCTCGCCGTCATGGAGGCCCAGGGCTCGGTACTGACCAACAAATACGCCGAGGGCTACCCCGGCCGCCGCTACTACGGCGGCTGCGAACACGTCGACGTCGCCGAACAGATCGCCATCGACCGCCTCAAGGACCTCTTCGGCGCCGAATACGCCAACGTCCAGCCCCACTCCGGCGCCTCCGCCAACCAGGCCGCGCTCTTCGCACTGGCCCAGCCCGGCGACACCATCCTCGGCCTGGACCTCGCCCACGGCGGCCACCTCACCCACGGCATGCGCCTGAACTTCTCCGGCAAGCAGTTCAACGTCATCGCCTACCACGTCGACACCACCACCGGACTCGTCGACATGGCCGAACTGGAACGCCTCGCCAAGGAACACCGCCCCAAGGTGATCATCGCCGGCTGGTCGGCATACCCGCGCCAGCTCGACTTCGCCGCCTTCCGCCGCATCGCCGACGAGACCGGCGCGTATCTCTGGGTCGACATGGCCCACTTCGCCGGCCTGGTCGCCGCCGGACTGCACCCCAACCCCGTCGAGCACGCCGACGTCGTCACCTCCACCACCCACAAGACCCTCGGCGGTCCCCGCGGCGGCATCATCCTCGCCAGGAAAGCCTTCGCCAAGAAGCTCAACTCCTCCGTCTTCCCCGGCTTCCAGGGCGGCCCCCTGGAACACGTCATCGCGGCCAAGGCCGTGTCCTTCAAGGTGGCCGCGAGCGAGGAGTTCAAGGAACGCCAGCACCGCACCGTCGAGGGCGCGAAGATCCTCGCCGAACGCCTGACCGCCGCCGACGCCCGCGCGGCCGGGGTCGACGTCCTGTCCGGCGGCACCGACGTGCACCTGATCCTCGTCGACCTGCGCGAGTCCGAACTGGACGGGCAGCAGGCCGAGGACCGCCTCCACGAGGTCGGCATCACGGTCAACCGCAACGCCGTCCCCAACGACCCCCGCCCCCCGATGGTCACCTCCGGCCTGCGCATCGGCACCCCCGCCCTCGCCACCCGCGGCTTCACCGCCGAGGACTTCACCGAGGTCGCCGACGTCATCGCCGAGGCACTCAAACCGACCTACGACGTGGAAACGCTGAAGACCCGGGTCAAGGCCCTCGCGGACAAGCACCCGCTGTACCCGGGGCTGGGCAAGTAGCCCCTGGGCCCTCGGCCGGGGTCACGACCCGCACCCCGGCCCGGGACCGCCCGTACCCGTAACCCCGGCTTCACGGGCATGTGGTCCCGCTTTTCGGGGGCACCGCGCACACTGGCAGTGAGCGCGGTGCCCCATCCCCCGCACAACCTCCCCCGTTCTGAGGAGTCACCGTGGCCATCTCGGTCTTCGACCTGTTCTCGATCGGCATCGGCCCGTCCAGCTCCCACACCGTCGGCCCTATGCGCGCCGCCCGGATGTTCGCCCGCCGACTGCGGAACGAGGAACTGCTCACCGGCGTGGCCTCGGTACGCGTCGAGCTGTACGGCTCCCTGGGAGCGACCGGCCACGGCCACGGCACCCCCAAGGCCGTACTCCTGGGCCTGGAGGGCGCCTCACCGCGCACGGTGGACGTCGAGTCCGCCGACGGCCGGGTGGAGTCGATCAAGGAGTCGGGCCGTATCCGTCTCCTCGACGACCACGAGATCCCCTTCGACTTCGACCAGGACCTGGTCCTGCACCGTCGCGAGACGCTGCCGTACCACGCCAACGGCATGACGATCTGGGCGTACGACGCCGAGGGCGCGGAGCTGTTGTCGAAGACGTACTACTCCGTCGGCGGCGGCTTCGTCGTCGATGAGGACGCGGTCGGCGCGGACCGCATCAAACTCGACGACACGGCCCTCAAGTACTCCTTCCGCACGGGCGACGAGCTGCTGCGCCTGACCAAGGAGACGGGCCTGTCGATCTCCGCGCTGATGCTGGAGAACGAGCGGGCCTGGCGCACAGAGGACGAGATCCGTTCCGGGCTCCTCGACATCTGGCGCGTCATGCAGGCCTGCGTCTCGCGCGGCATGTCCCGCGAGGGCATCCTGCCCGGCGGCCTGCGCGTGCGCCGCCGCGCGGCCATGTCGGCCCGCCAACTCCGCGCCGAGGGCGACCCGCTGGCCCGCGCCATGGAATGGATCACGCTCTACGCCATGGCGGTCAACGAGGAGAACGCCGCCGGCGGCCGCGTGGTGACAGCCCCGACGAACGGCGCGGCCGGCATCATCCCCGCGGTCCTGCACTACTACATCAACTTCGTCCCCGGCGCGGACGAGGACGGCGTCGTCCGCTTCCTGCTGGCCGCCGGCGCCATCGGCATGCTCTTCAAGGAGAACGCCTCCATCTCCGGCGCCGAGGTCGGCTGCCAGGGCGAGGTCGGCTCCGCCTGCTCCATGGCCGCGGGAGCACTGGCGGAGGTCCTGGGCGGCAGCCCCGAACAGGTCGAGAACGCCGCCGAGATCGGCATGGAACACAACCTCGGCCTCACCTGCGACCCCGTCGGCGGCCTCGTCCAGATCCCCTGCATCGAACGCAACGGCATGGCCGCCGTCAAGGCCGTCACCGCCGCCCGCATGGCGATGCGCGGCGACGGCACCCACAAGGTGTCCCTCGACAAGGTCATCAAGACGATGAAGGAAACCGGCGCGGACATGTCCGTCAAGTACAAGGAGACAGCCCGCGGCGGGCTCGCGGTGAACATCATCGAGTGCTGAGAGACGCGCACTGATGAGGCCGAGTTGTTTTCCCTACGGCAATGAATTCAGGGGGACTGCTCGCCGACGCGGTGGGCGCCGGGCCGTGTGTCGCTTTCGCGGGTGGTCAAGCCTGCCAGGGCCAGGGCGCCCGGGCCGGTGAACACCAGGAGCAGGAAGGCCCAGCAGAAGAGGACCGGGGCGAGGCCGCCGTTCTGGAGGGGGAAGAGGCCATCCTTCTGGTGTTCCGTGAAATAGGCGAAGGCCATGATGCCCGAGCTGATGAATGCCGCGCCTCGGGTCGCGACGCCGAGGAGCAGGAGAATGCCGCAGGCCAGTTCGATCACTCCGGCGTACCAGAACGGCCAGTCGCCCACCGGGCTCGCCTTTCGGTCCAGCACCCCGAAGACCGTGGCGGCGCCCTCACTGGCGAAAAGCAGGCCCAGGACGATACGGAACAGGCCCAGGACGAGGGGTTGTCTCGTCGCGAGCCAGTCGTTCATACGCGGGCTGCCACTCATGGGTACTCCTCGGATGTGCCGGATATGTCGTACGGGCCCGTACGCGCGGGTGCTCCCGGTTTCTCCTACGCATGTACCCGGCCTCGGGTTCAAGGGATTCGCCCCCGACTTCGGAGATCGGACTGTGCGGTCATGGAACGCATCGGCCGCCTCCATCACGCCGATGCGCTGTCATCCGGCCCCTTCGCCGGTGTTCGCGAGGGCCGCGCCGAGTTCTGATCTGCGGCGGATGCCGAGCTTGCGGTAGGTGCTGGTCAGGTGGGTCTCCACGGTGCGGCGGGCGAGGTGGAGGAGTTGGGCTATCTCGGTGTTCGTACGGCTCTGCGCGGCGAGTTCGGCGATGCGGCGCTCGCCGGCGGTGAGTGCGGAGGGGCCGGTCAGAGCCGTCGCCGTGCGGCGGGCGCCGCCCTCGCGCAGGGCCGCCTCGGCGACCGCGCGGAGGCGGAGCGCGCCCAGCCGTTCGGCGCGTTCGGCCGCCTCGCGGAAGGCGTCACGGGCCCGCGCCCGATCCCCTGCCGCGGCGAGCCCCCGCCCATGCGCGACGAGCGCCGGAATCAACTCCGTCTCGACCGGCTCCCCGCCCACGGCCACGGCCACGATCCGGGCCGGGTCCGGCGTCTCCGCCGCCGCCCGGCCACCGATCGCCGGCGCGGAACCGCCGCCGACCGCCCGGCCACCGACAGCCCTCACGGGACCTCCGCCCAACTTCCAGCCCTGCAGGGCCGTCACCCTCGCAGGTGTTGGACCCTGCACCCAGCCGTCGTCCATGGCCGTCGCGGGCTCTTCGCCCGGCACCCGCTCACCCGCGGCTCCCACAGGCCCTCCGCCCGCCATCCGGTCGCCCGCCCCCGTCACAGGCTCCCCGCCCGGCCCCCGCCGGCCCATTCCTGTCCCAGGGCCCGCGCCCGAGGCCGGACAGCCCGCTTCCGCCGCCGCCGTCCCATCCGGCGCTGCACCCTCCGCTGCCGCCGATGCCCCGCCCGGCACCCCGCCCTCGGCCGTGTGGTCGGCGGCGGCCTCATCCGGCTCCCCGTCGACACCCTGGCGCAGGACCCGTACCGCCCGGTCCCCCAGTTCCAGACCCCGGCGGCCGCCCGTCGCCGTGCCCAGGACGCTCAGGGCGCGGCCGAGGACGCGGGGGGTGTTCCAGACGGTGGCGAGGGAGAGTTCCTGTTCGGCGAGGGCGAGGGCCTCGTGGGGGCGGCCGAGGGCGAGGTGGCACTGGGCGGCGGCGGTGCGCCAGGGGGTGACGATGGGACTGGACACGTCGCGGGCCGACTGACGGCGGCCGCACTCCAGGAAGTCGTCGAGGGCGGCCGCCGGGTCGCCGGTGGCGGCGCGGAGGAGACCCCGGGCATAGAGGAAGCGGTTCAACTCCCAGGAGTCGTGGGCGCGTTGGACGTCGAAGGCGTCGGCCAGCCGGGTCGCTTCCGCCGCGCGGTCGGTTTCCACGAGTGCGATGACCGCGTGGGCCAGGGCGTTGGCGGACTCGGGGCGGCCGCCGGCCGCGCGCGACACCTCAGCGTCGGCGAGGACCTCCTCGTGGGCGCCGCGGGCGGCCGCGATGTCGATCCGTACGTCGAGCAGGGCCAGATGCATGGGGTGGAGCAGGGAGGTGCGCTGGCCGGTGAGGCCGCGCCGGACGAGGCGTTCGGCTTCGTCGAGCTGGTCGGCCCACTGGGCGACGGCGGCGGCGGTGCCCAGCAGGAAGACCTCGCCGAGGGGATCGGCGGGCTGGGCGAGGAGGGCGCGGATGCGGTGCATCGCCGAGGCCGCCGAGGTGAGGCCTGCGGTCGCCTCGTAGCGCACGAGGAGGGCCTGTCCGGCGGTGCCGACCAGGTGGGGCGAGCGCTCGGCGGTCTCGCGGAGCCAGCGGTAGACCTCCTGCCGTACGCCCTGGTCGTGGTCGGAGAGCAGGGCGGAGGCGGTCTGGACCGTGCGGATCAGGTCCGGGTGGCCCGTCAGGTGTTCGTCGCGCAGCCCGCGCAGGACGTCGACGGCGGCGCGGGCCTCACCGCGGCGGGCCAGGGCCGTGCCCAGGGCCACCGCCGCGTGGACGCGTTCCCGGGGCGGGCCGGGCAGGCGCATCGCCTCGGCGAGCCGGGGTATGCCGGCCGTGGACCGTACGGTGGCGTACTCCAGCGAGCCCAGTTCGGTGAGGACCACGGTGCGGCGGGCGGCCGGCATCGGTTCGTCGAGCGCGCGGCGGAGGTAGGCGAGGGCGTCGTCGCTGCGGTCGGCGCGGACGGCGAGGTCGGCGGCGTCGAGCAGGGCGCCGGTCGCCCAGGCCTCGCCGACCGGGCCGCAGCGCAGCAGTTGTCCGGCGACGGCCTCGGCGTGGTCGCCCCGGTGCAGCATCGCCTCGGCGGCCCGGCGGTGGGCGGCCCGCCGGGCGGTGCTCGCCCAGCCGCCGAGCACCGCGTCCCGCAGCAGCGGGTGGGCGTAGCGGGGCCGTCCTTCGGGGCCGGGGCTGAGCAGGCCGAGGCAGGTCATCGCGGTGAGCCAGCCGGATACGCGGGCGGGGTCGGCGCCGGTCGTACGGGCGAGCAGTTCGGCGTCGGCCGGCACGGGGGCGTCCTCGTCGTCCAGCGCGGCGAGCGCGCGGGCGACCTCGGTGGTCGCGGGGCCGGCGCTGTCCAGCCACCAGGACACCGCGGCGGAGTAGGTGCCGGGGTAGAGCGCGGCGCAGGTGTCCGGAAGGGCAGCCGGGAAGGCACCGGATTCGGCGTTCCGGAGGTCGTCCAGCAGGGTGCGCAGCAACAGCGGGTTGCCTCCGCCCGCCCGTAAGCAGGCGTCGACCCATTCCGGCGGGGCGGCGCCGTGGACGGAACGGACCAGCTCCGCCGCGGAGTCGGGGCTCAGCGGGGCCAGGGTGCGGGTGTGGACGAGGGCGGGCGAGAGGGTGTGCGCGAGGCCGTCCGCCGGGGGGTCGATGTCGTACTGGCTGCGCTCGGTGACCACCAGGAGCACCGGCAGGCGGTCGATCCGGCGGACGGCCTCGACGAGCCAGCGGCGTGAGGCGTCGTCGGCGAAGTGCACGTCGTCCACGGCGACGAGCAGCGGGGACTCGGCCGCGTACGAGCGCAGCAGACGCCACAGCCGCGCGGCCCTGCCCCGGTGCGGCGGGGTGCCCGGCGGGTCCGGCGCCTCGCCCGCCGCCTGGTCGAACTCGGGTCCCTGGGCGAGGAGTTGGAATACGGCGTCGTACGGCACGGAGGTGTGCTCGGGCGAGCAGCGGGCCCGCAGGACGCGCATGCCGTTCGCCGCCGCGTGGTCGGCGGCGGCCTCCAGGAGCGCGGTGCGGCCGGTGCCGGTGGCCCCGCGGAGCAGCACCAGGCGGCCGGAGCCGGTCCGGGCGCGGGCGGCCTCTTCGGCCAGCAGCCCCAGGGGCTCACCGCGTTCGAGAAGCGGTACCGGTGCGCACATCACTGCCTCCTGTCGTGGACTGTCGTTTTCCGCTTCGGTAGACGGGGCATGGCCCCTCGTGGTGCACCGGTCGCGGGGTCGGCGTGGCAGTGCCGCGGCTCTTCTCCTGGGGAATCTCGTGGTGTATCTCGTGGTCCTCCACGATTGCGCAGCGCACTCGACACACAGAAGGGTGAATCGAGCCCATCGGCCACTCCCTTCACAGGAGCGGCGATTTCGTGCATACGGGAGAAACGGTTGCGCAGCACATTCCGGACCGCGGACACAGCCACGGCCACCGGCACGGCGGAGTCGCAGGAGTCCCAGCGCCGCATCCCGGTCGTGGTCCACACCCCCGACCCGCTCTCCCGTGCCGGAGTGCTCAGCCAGCTGCGCGGGCACCCGGTCATCGACCTGGTGGACGACGCCGAGGTACGGCCGGGCACGGTGGCCGT
The DNA here is from genome assembly GCF_024612035.1 of Streptomyces sp. DSM 40750. Taxonomy (GTDB): domain Bacteria; phylum Actinomycetota; class Actinomycetes; order Streptomycetales; family Streptomycetaceae; genus Streptomyces. Next base: position 7,853,558 of record NZ_CP102513.1, on the reverse strand, counting down.
GCTGGTCGGTGAGACTCCGGACGAGTCGCTGCTCTCCGCGCTGCGCCGCCTGGTGCGCAGCGAGGGCGCGCGGGCCGTCCTGGTGGTGAGCCTGATCCGCGAGACCGAGCTGCTCGATGTCATCGAGTGCGGGGTCGGGGCCATCGTGTGGCGCCACGAGGCCACCGCGCACCGCCTGTCGCAGGCCGTGCTCGCGGCCTCCCGCGGCGACGGCGACCTGCCCGCCGATCTGCTCGGCAGGCTGATCAACCAGGTGGGTACGTTGCAGCGTTCCGTGGCCGGCCGGCCCGGGGCGCCGCTGTCCGGCCTGGTGCCCCGTGAGATCGACGTCCTCCGGCTCGTCGCCGAGGGGATGGACACCGGTGAGATCGCGAGCAAGCTCTCCTACTCCGAACGCACCGTCAAGAACGTGATGCACGGGCTCACCACCCGGCTGCATCTGCGCAACCGGGCGCACGCGGTGGCCTATGCCCTCAGGGAAGGCTACATCTGATCGAACGGGCAGACGCACCGGGCCGGTTGGGCACCACACCCTGCCCCCTCGACGTCCCCGGTGTGTCTTCAAGGGCGGCCCCGCACAGGGCACGATCGGCGGACAGGCACACGACACAGCAGGAGCACGACCGTGATCCACGAGGTGGACGACGTCCTCAAGGGACTGATCGGCGGTGGTGCCCTGGCCGGCTCCGGCATCGACGTCTCCTTCGAGGCCCCGACCCGCGACTGGGCGGCCCGGCGCAACGCGCCCACCATCAACACGTATCTGTACGACATCCGTGAGGACGTCTCCCGCCGGCAGCGCGGCCACATGCCGGTCCGCGACGAGCGCGACATCGTCGTCCGGCGCCGTCAGCCGCCCCGTTGGTTCCGGCTGTCGTACCTGGTCACCGCCTGGACGAAACAGCCCCAGGACGAACACCGGCTGCTCTCCGCCGTGCTGGCCACCCTGCTGCCGCGCGAGCTGCTTCCCCCCGACGAACTCCCGGGCGCGCTCGGCGCGCTGGGCCTGTCGGTGCCGGTCTCGGTGGCGGGGCTGCACTCCGAGTCCCGGTCCCTGGCCGAGATCTGGTCCGCGCTGGGCGGCGAACTGAAGCCGTCCGTCGACCTCGTGGTCACCGCCCCCTTCCCGGCCTTCCCCGAGTACGACGCCGGTCCCCCGGTCACCGAGGGCGCGACCGTCCGCGTACGCGGCATGGACGGCTCCCTGGAGGGTTCGCAGGAGCGTGCCCACCGGCCACGGCACCTGGCGTCCGCGCCGAACACGGGAGAGTCGAACACAGGAGAGCCGAACACGGGAGAACGGCAGCGGTGACCACGCACGCCTCCCCCAACCCCCGGTCGGCCCACGCCTCCCCCACCATCAATGTGCTCCTCCTCCGCCTCGCCCGGCTGCGCGATCGCGTCGCCGAGCTGGTGTCCGAGCGCGGTGCCGGTGACCCGACGGCGGGTGACCCCCTGCGCGGGCTGTATCTGTCCGAGGAGGCCGTACGGCATCTGCTGGGGCCCTCGGCGGGGTCGTACGTCCCCGTGTTCGAGAACAGCGAGGGCTTCGCGGACGCGGAGCCGGTCCCGGACGGCCCGCTGGAGCGGCTCGCGGGGCGGCTCGGGCTCACCGAGCTGGACGCGCGGATCCTGCTCATCGCCCTCGCGCCCGACCTGGACCGCTCCTACGAGCAGCTGTACGGGTATCTGAACGACGACGTGAGCCGGCGCCGGGCCACCGTCGGGCTGGCGCTGGATCTGTGCGGGTTGCCCGTGCATCTCGCGGAGGCGCGCGCCCGGTTCCGTCCCTCGGCGCCGCTGAGCGCGCTCGGGCTGCTGACCGTCGAGGATCCCGAACGCCCCTTCCTCAGCCGGGCGTTGCGGGTGCCGGACCGGCTGGTCGCGCATCTGCTCGGCGACGACACGCTGGACGCGGCGCTCGTCGGCCATGTCCGTCCGCTCGCGTCGCCGTCGTCCCCGGCCTCGTCCCTGTCGGCGGAGGACGGCGGGTTCACCGCCCGGCTGGCCGCCCGGCTGGCCGCCGCCCCGGTCACCGTCCATCTGCGGGAGCACCGGGAGGGCGACGGGCTGATGCGTGCCGTGGCCGCCCTGGGTACGGCGGGGGTGGCGGCCCTGCACTTCACGCCCCCGGTGGCCGAGGAGGAGCTCACCGCGCTCCTGCCCCGGCTGCTGCGCGAGGCCCGGCTGCGCGGCTGCGCGCTCGTGGTGTCGCCGTTGCCGGAGAAGCCGGGGCCGCTCTTCCGGGCGTTGACGGCTGCCGATGTGTCCGTGCTGTGCGTGGGGGCGCAGCCGTACGACCCGCAGTGGTGCGACCGTGATCCGCTGGTCCTCGACGTGCCCCGGCCGCCCGCGGGCGCGGTGGACACCTGGGCGGCCGCGCTCGGGGCCGGGGCGGACGGGCCGGGGTTCGACCTGGCGGCCACGGTCGCGCCCTACCGGCTGGGTGGTGACCGGATCGAGCGGGCGGTCCGGGCGGCCGTGGACCTCGCGGCGTTCGACGGCACCGAGGTGACCGCCGCCCATCTGCGGCTCGCGGCGCGGCTGCAGTCCGCGTCAGGGCTGGAGCGGCACGCCCGCCGGATCCGCCCCGACGTCGGCTGGGACGACCTCGTCCTGCCGGACAAGCCCCTCGCCCAGCTGCGGGAACTCGCCCTGCGCGCCCGTCATCGCGACCGGGTGCTCGGCGACTGGCGGCTGAGCGCCGGAGGCGGCCGGGGCCGCGGTGTCCTGGGGCTCTTCGCGGGCGAGTCGGGCACCGGCAAGACGCTGTCGGCGGAGGTCGTCGCCGCCGAACTGGGCCTCGACCTCTATGTCGTGCAGCTCTCCTCGATCGTCGACAAGTACGTCGGCGAGACCGAGAAGAACCTCGAACGGATCTTCACCGAGGCCGACCGCACCGACGCCGTGCTGCTCTTCGACGAAGCGGACGCCGTCTTCGGCAAGCGCTCGGAGGTGAAGGACTCCCACGACAAGTACGCCAACATGGAAAGCGCCTATCTGCTCCAGCGGCTGGAGTCGTTCGACGGCATCGCCCTGCTGACCACCAATCTGCGGGCCAACATCGACGAGGCGTTCACCCGGCGGCTCGACCTGGTGGTCGACTTCCCGTTCCCGGACACCGCCCAGCGGCTGGCGCTGTGGCGGCACAGCCTCGCCGCGGTGCCCCGCGCGGACGACATCGACCCGGCGGCGGTCGCCCGCGACTTCGAGCTGGCCGGCGGTTCGATCCGCAGCGCGGTCGTCACCGCCGCCTACGCCGCTGCCGGGCGCGCCGGGCCGGTCACCACTGCCGACCTGCGGGAGGGCGCGGAGCGCGAGTACCGCAAGGCCGGCCGACTGGTGCCGGGCGAGGGCAACTGGTAGCCGGGGGCCCCAGTGGCGGCGGCGGTGGCGGCCCCGACCGGTGTCACTCCACGCGCCACTTCTGGTTGGGCGTGCCCGCGCACGTCCACAGCTGGAGCTTGGCGCCGTTGCCGGTGCCGTTGTCCTTCACGTCGACGCACTTGTCGGCCTGCGGATTGACCAGGTCGCCCTCGGTGCTGAGCACGAACTGCTGGGCGGGGTTGCCGCTGCACCTGGCCAGCTGGATGACTGCGCCGTCGTCCCGGGAGCCCCAGGCGACGTCCATGCACAGGCCGAGGGAGCGCACGGTGCCGTCGCCCCGGAAGTCCCACTTCTGGTTGGCGCCGCCGAGGCAGTCCCAGATCCAGAGCGGGGTGCCGTCCTTGCCCTCGCCGTCCGCCCCGGTCTTGACGTCGATACAGCGGTTCGAGCCCCGACCGATGATCAGGAATCCCTTGGCGGCGGGCCTCTTCGAGGTGGTCTCCGTCTCCGGTTCCTTGTCCGACCCGGACCCGGAACCGGACCCCGAATCGGAGTCGGAGCCGGAGTCGGAACCGGAGTCCTCGGGCTGCTCCTCCTGCTTGGGGGCTTCGGGCGTCTCCGAGGGCAGCGGCGCCGCGGAGATGCTCGGCGCCGGGGCCATCGCGGACGGGCTGGCGCTCGGCTCGACCTTCGTACCGGCTTCCTGGAGCTCGGTGGCGGCGCTGGTGACCTGGGGTTTGTAGGCGAGCCACAGCGTCAGGAAGGTGATCGCCAGCGCCAGGAACACCCCGAGACAGGTGGCGAGCCAGCCCGGCAGGAAGCTCCGCTGCACATAGGTGCCGTCCACGGACTGCGGTGCGACGCCCGCCCGTTGGACGGCGAGCGCGTACGGTCTCTCCTCCTTGGACCCGAACCAGAGGATCTGCCGCGGCTTCAGCGTGGCCTTCACGAACGCGGCACGACCGGGCTCGATCTGCACATTGCTCGGATGGATGTCGTACGACAACTGATCGCCGTTGTCGCTGCCGCTGACCGCGGCGGTGAGCCTGGTGTTGCCGAGGTTGTCGATGGCCAGTTTCGGCCGCCCCCGGAACCGCCCCTTCACGGTCGGCGGCACCAGCTCCGCCCGTACCTCGGTGAAGGGCGTGATCGTCAGGTTCCCCTCGGGAACGGTCGTCGCCTCGGGGTGCTCGGTCGGTGTGATCCGTACGGCGTACGGGTTCGGACCGGCCGTCGCGTCCGGAGTGCGGGGCGGCGCGAACGTCAGCTCCACGGTCCCCGTCGTCCCCGGGTACAGCCGCAGGGTCTGCGGCTCCACGGTGGTCCAGGGCGCGATGTCGCCGACCGGCTCGAAGCGGTACTCGTCGACGACGTCACCGGTGTTGCGCAACCGCAGTCGCACGGTCGCGCTGCCACCGGGATCCACCGTGGCGGACACGGGTTCCAGAGAAGTCCAAAGGCTCACGGAGGGACGCTACGGGGCGGACGGCGTCCGGTCAGGAGCCGTCGGGGCAGGCTCGGCTGCCCCGACGGTCACCGGGACCGCCGCGAAGTCCCTTGTCACACGGTGAACTTGACGGCTTCGAGCCAGACGCCGTTGTCGAGGGTGCCGCCGAAGATGTAGCGCTCGCCTTCGTTGGGCTTGTCGCAGGCCAGGTTCTGCCAGCCCCGGTCCTTCTGGTGGACCGCCTGGCAGACCCCTTTGCCGCCCTCGTCGACGTTGATGGTGAAGCCCAGCATGGCCGGGGCGTCCTTCTTGCTGTCCCCGACGTAGTTGTCGAAGCCGTCGAGCGCGGCCGCCCAGGGCTCCACGTAGTGGCCCTGTCCGTTGGTCGAGTCGAGGTTGTGGACGAAGGCGGCGCTGGCCGTGCCGTTGACCCCGGACACCGCGATGTTGAGGGCCGTGAGCGGCCTGCTCTGGCCCACCGTGCCGGCGGTGTCGCCGTCGCACTCCGGGGCCGTCCAGCCCTTGCCCCTCACAAAGGCGCGGTAGCAGATGTGCCTGCCGCCCGGGTCGGCCGCAGCCAGCTGGCGCACGGCGGTCGCGGCCGTGGGCGCGGGCTTCTTCTTCTCCTCGGAACCCCCGCCGGACCCGCCGCCACCGCCGCTTCCGCCGTCGCTCTCCGTCTCCGTCACCTGCGGGGGTGCCGAGGTGGCGGGAGGAGCGGAGGGAGCGGGCGGCGGAGGGGTCGACGCCGGCGCCGAGGGGCTGGGCGGCAGCGTGCTGACGGAGGTCTCCTGAAGCTCGGTCGCGGCGCTGGTGACCTGGGGCTTGTAGGCGAGCCACAGCGTCAGGAAGGTGATCGCCAGCGCCAGGAACACGCCGAGACAGGTGGCGAGCCAGCCCGGCAGGAAGCTCCGCTGCACATAGGTGCCCTCGACATCGAGCGGCGTCACCCCCGACCGCTTCACCGCGAAGGTGTACGGCCGCTCCTCCTTGGACCCGAACCAGATGATCTGCCGCGGCTTCAGTGTGGCCTTCACGAACGCGGCACGACCGGGCTCGATCTGCACATTGCTCGGATGGATGTCGTACGACAACTGATCGCCGTTGTCGCTGCCGCTGACCGACGCGGTCACCTTGGTGTTGCCGAGGTTGTCCACGGCGAGCTTGGGCCGCCCCCGGAACCGCCCCTTCACGGTCGGCGGGACGAGTTCCGCCCGCACCTCCGTGAACGGCGTGATCGTCAGATTCCCCTCGGGGACCGTCGTCGCCTCCGGGTGCTCGGTCGGCGTGATCCGCACCGCGTACGCGTTCGGGCCCGCCGTCGCGTCCGGAGTCCGCGGCGGCGCGAACGTCAGGTCCACCGACCCGGTGGTCCCCGGGTACAACCGGAGCGTCTGCGGCTCCACGGTCGTCCAGGGCGCGATGTCACCGACGGGTTCGAAGCGGTACTCGTCGACCACGTCACCGGTGTTGCGCAAACGCAGCCGCACGGTCGTACTGCTCCCCGGGTCCACAGTCGCGGAGGCGGGTTCGAGGGAAGTCCAAAGGCTCACATCGGGACGCTACCGGCAGAGCGGAAGCCCGGTCAGGAGGAGAAGGTGCACGGTCGCACTGCCCGAAAGGACACGTGCGCGGACCGGGCGGTCCGCGACCGCCGGACGTCACTTCGCGCGGCTCCACTCCAGGGCCGGGTTCTGGGACCAGCCGGCCCGGGACGAGTCCAGGCCGACCGCCGTTCCATGGGTGGTGCAGGCGGCCTTGATCGGGTCGATGAAGTTCGTCTGCAGATCCGCGCTGGGAATCGTGCCGGCCGTCGCGGACCGGTGGGCGTTGACGAAGTCGTACGCCTTCTGCAGCTCCGCCGAGCGCGGGGTGGTGGCGCCCCCGCTGAAGTTGAGGTCGGGGCCGCTGTTCCCCGGATCGTCGTTGCGCTGCTCCGGCCGGGGTCCGATGACGTAGTTCGCGGGCACGTTGGCCAGGGCCTTGCTCAGGGCGTCCGCGGAGGCCACGGTGAGGGGAAACGACGCCGTCGGCGCGACAGCGCGAAGCTCATCGGCGACGAGCTGCCACTGGGACGGCGTGAGCAGGTTGCTCAGAAGCTTCAAATCCGACTTGGGCACGATGTGGTGCAAGGTGTCCACGATGACAGAGCCGGCATTGGCCGTCTTGTAGGACTTGAGTTCCTTCTTCGTCTGGTTGTTCTTCCAGTCGCCCCCCGCACGCTGTACGGCGGTGCCTCCGCGGTCCGGACGCCGGACGCCGGCACTCTCCGTCGCGCCCCCGCCCGTGTGCTGCGCGGCCCGTGGTTCCGGCACGGCGCGCTGCACGGGAGCGGACATCACCTGCCGCGCGGTCTCCTCCGCCTCCCGCTCGGCCCAGTCCCCGGGATCGGAGACCTTGAGCCCGGAGCCGTTGTCGGTACCGGGCACAGCGCCTTCGCTCTGCTGGAGGTAGTGCTTCAGCTCATGGGCGAGCGTGGGCTTGTCCCGGCCGTCCCAGACCACATGGGCCCCGGACGTGTACGCCTTCGCGCCGATGTCCGCCGCGGACCGCTGGGCCACGGTGTCGGTGTGGACCCGTACGCCGCTGAAGTCGGCACCGCCGCCGTACCTGCTCTCCATCTCGGTACGCAGTCCGGTCTCCAGAGGCTGCCCCGGCGAGCGCAGGACCTCGTGCACGGCCGAGCGCTGCACCGCCGCCGAGCGCTGCGCCTCCGCGCCGTGGCCACAGTTCGCACCGTGCTCGTGCCGCTCCTCCTCGACCGCTCGGGCCACAGCCGCGTTGCCCGCCAGACGCTGGAGCGCGAGCAACCGCTGCGCCTGGGGCGTCATCGCCGACGCCCGGCCGGTGTTCTGCCGATGGGTGGCGGTTCGGTCGTCCCGCCGTTCCTGTGCGCGCACGAAGCTCCTCCACGGTTGGCACCCCAGAGATACCGGACCGCGCCGGCCGCCGGGAGAGCCGGAGGGGCAGCGTCGGGGGCAGTCCCTGCGGGCGAGGGGGCATCGGGGCCCGGCGGGCTGCCCCTGGGGGCAACAGAGCTGCCCCCGACCAGGCCCGCAAGGACGTTTCGGGGGACGCGCTTCGCGCGTGAGGGTGAGAGGCGACCTGTCTCGTACCCCAAGGAGAGCAGAGCATGCCGTCCTACCTGTCGCCGGGCGTCTACGTCGAGGAGGTGGCCAGCGGCTCGCGTCCCATCGAGGGTGTGGGCACCTCGGTGGCCGCCTTCGTCGGCCTGGCCCCGACCGGTCCGCTGAACGAGCCGACCCTGGTGACCAACTGGTCCCAGTACGTCGCGGCCTTCGGCGAGTTCACCGACGGCTACTACCTCGCGCACTCGGTGTACGGGTTCTTCAACAACGGCGGCAGCGCCGCGTACGTCGTCCGGGTCGGCGGCTCCGACCAGGGCGCGTCCGCCGGCGGACCGGCCGCCGTGACGGGCTCGGCCGCGCCGGCCGCGCTCCCCCCGGGCGAGCCGAAGCAGCTGGGCACCTTCAACGTGACCGCCATCGCGGGCGGTTCGCTCAGCGTCGAGGTCGCCGACCCCGAGGGCGAGGGCCCGGCCGAGCGGTTCAAGCTGATCGTCAAGGACGGCGACAAGGCCGTCGAGACGTTCGACGTGACCGCCAAGAAGGGCGGCCGCAACTACGTCGTCACCCAGGTCAAGGAGCGCTCCAAGCTCATCACGGTCCAGGAGGCGGCGCCGGCCGCGCAGCTCGCGCGCCCCGACAACCAGACCGTGGCGCTGGCGGCCCCCGCCGCTCCCGCCCCCGTCTCCCCCACCGCGACGGACGACGGCCACCCCGGCCCCGCCGAGTACCTCGGCGACTCCGCCGACCGCACCGGCTTCGGCGGCCTGGAGGCCGTGGACGAGATCTCGATGGTCGCCGTGCCCGACCTGATGGCCGCCTACCAGCGCGGCGCGATCGACCTGGAGGCGGTCAAGGCCGTCCAGCTCGGTCTGATCGCGCACTGCGAGCTGATGGGCGACCGGGTCGCCGTCATCGACCCGCCGCCCGGCCTCAACGCCCGTCAGATCCGGGTCTGGCGCCAGGAGACCGCCGGGTACGACTCCAAGTACGCGGCCCTCTACTACCCCTGGGTCAAGGTCTTCGACCCGGCCACCGGCCAGTCCCGCGTGGTCCCGCCGAGCGGCCACGTCGCCGGCGTCTGGGCCCGCAACGACTTCGAGCGCGGTGTTCACAAGGCGCCCGCCAACGAGGTCGTACGCGGCGCGGTCGACCTGGAGCTCCAGATCACCCGGGGCGAGCAGGACCTCCTCAACCCCATCGGCGTCAACTGCATCCGTGCCTTCCCGGGCCGCGGCATCCGCGTCTGGGGCGCCCGCACCATGTCCTCCGACCCGGCCTGGCGCTACCTCAACATCCGCCGGTACTTCAACTACCTGGAGGAGTCGATCCTGATCGGCACCCAGTGGGTGGTGTTCGAGCCGAACGACCACGCGCTGTGGGCCCGGATCCGGCGCAACGTCTCCGCGTTCCTGGTCAACGAGTGGCGCCAGGGCGCCCTCTTCGGCCAGCGTCCCGAGGAGGCGTACTACGTCAAGTGCGACGAGGAGACCAACCCGCCGGAGTCGGTCGACCTCGGCCGGGTCATCTGCGAGATCGGTATCGCCCCGGTCAAGCCCGCCGAGTTCGTGATCTTCCGGCTGGCGCAGTTCTCCAGCGGCAACGGGGAGCTGGAGGAGTAGGCCGTCCCTCCGCTTCCTCCCCGCCCTCGTACGCCAATCGTCAAGACGCCTAGAAGGACAGAGAACAGATGAGTCTCGCGCCGGGTGACGCCCTTACTTCACATAATTTCGGCCTGCAGATCGACGGGGTGATGGTCGAGTACCTCGCGGAGGTCAGCGGCCTCAGCCTCGAACAGGACGTCATCACGTATCAGCAGAACTCCGCCCAGGGCCGGCCCGAGGTCAACCTTCTGCCCGGTGTGCAGAAGAACGGGCAGTGCACCGTGGTCCGCGGTATGACCCAGTCGGCCGCGTTCAACACGTGGATCAACGACTCGATCAACGGTCAGATGAGCTCGGCCCGTAAGAACGCGTCGATCATCATGATGGATTATCAGAACAATCCGGTGAAGCGGTACAACATGCGCAACGCCTGGTGCAGCAAGATCGACGCGAGCACCCTCAAGGCGGGCGAGGCGTCCGCGCTCACCGAGACCGTGACCATCGTCTTCGAAGAACTGGTCATCGAGTAATGCGGCGTACGGCTGCCAGGGCGGGCGCGGGCTCGATCGTGGACGTACCGAGCCCGGGTCCGGGGGCAGCGGGTCCGGAGTCGGTGGCGGGCATGGGCGCGGGTGCGGGTGTGGGCGCGGGTGCGGGGGGCGGATCGGCTGCGGCCGCTTCCGCCTTCGCCCCCGCCCAGGGCTCCGCTCCTTCTCCCGTGCCGGCTCCGGCTCCGGCCGTGGCGCCGGTGGCGCAGCGGCTGCGGACGGAGTTCCCGTTCGAGCTGCCGCGCGGCTATGTCGACGAGGCGGGGAACGTCCACCGGGAGGGCGTGATGCGTCTCGCCACCGCCCGGGACGAGTTGATCCCGCTCCGCGACGTCCGCGTCCAGGAGAACCCGGCGTATCTGTCGGTCGTGCTGCTCGGCCGGGTCATCACCCGGCTGGGTAATCTGCCGATGGTCCACGACGGGATCGTGGAGAACATGTTCGCGTCCGACCTCGCGTTCCTGCAGGACTTCTACCGGCAGGTCAACGCGGAGGGTCACACCCGTGCCGCCGTGGAGTGCCCCCACTGCTCCGAGCCCTTCGAGGTCGAACTCGGCGGGAGCCGCCTGGGGGAATCGTGACGTACGCGACCGACCGGCTGCACGAGGAGATCGCGTACGTCGCCTACCACTTCCACTGGGGCTTCGAGGAGATCCTCGACCTCGAACACCACGACCGCCGCCGCTACACCGAACAGATCGCGTCCCTCGTGACACGGGGCGGGGCGGAGGGCTGACACGTGGGGTTCTTGGATCGCCTACGGGGTGCCGCCGGGGCGGCGGGGCGCCGGGGCGGGGTTGAGGGTGGTGCGTCGGGTACCGGGGGTGGCTCGGGTACCGGGATGACGGCTGGGGCCGGTTCGGCTTCGGTGGTTGGAGCACCTTCAGTGGTTGGAGCACCTTCGGTGAGTGGGGCTGCTCCGGTGAGTGGGGCTGCTCCGGTGAGTGGGGCTGCTTCGGTCGGCGAGGTCGCCTCGGTCGGCGGGGCTGCTCCGGTCGGCGGGGTCGCCTCGGTCGGTGGCTGGGAGGGGCTTGCTCCGATTCAGCGGGCCATCGACGGGCGGGCCGTTGTCGCGGACGCCGGGTTCAGTGGGCGGTTGAGCACCTGGCAGAACCCGTCCTTCACCGGGACCTTGTCCCACGCCGTCCTGCCCGGAGCGCCGGGCGGGTTGGTCAAGGACGTCCTCACCACGTCGGCGACACCCGTCTCCGGCCTCGAACTGCCCTCGCGCACCCTGCCGGTGGCGAACGACGAGCCTCCGGCCCCCGCCAACCTGCCCGGCGACGCACTGCCGGTGCAGCGAGCGCCGTACCAGGTCACGCCGTCCCGCCCGACCGGGCCCCGGGTGACTCCCGTACCGCCCCGCACCGCCCGTCCGACCCCGCTGACCAAGGTTCCCGCCGCGCCTGCCGTGCAGCGCCGGACACTGCCGACGGCACGGCCGCAGGGTTCCGGGGTCGCCGGGGCGTCGGGCGGTACCGCGTCAGCGCATACGGCTTCGGGTGGTGCCTCGTCGGGGCATGCGGCACCGGGCGGTACCGCGTCCGCGTCTACGGCGTCCGGATCTTCCGCATCGGGCGCGGCTGATTCCGGTGCGCGTCCGGTCGGCGCGTCCGTCGGCCCGCGTGAAGCCACGGCGCCTACCGGAGCGAGTGGTCGCGTCGACGCCTCGGGGAGCGGCTTCGCCGACACGGCTACCGGTCCCCGCGACATGGGGGCCGACCTCGGGCACGCGGGGCTCGGCATCCAGCGGGCGACGGCCGACGCCGGCCGTACGTCGGCCGATCCCGCCGGGACGGCAACTGTCCCCGCCGGGACGCCAACCGGTTCCGCCGGAACGGCAACTGGTTCCGCCGGGACGGCAGCCGGCCCGTCCGGCACGGCTACCCGTCCTGGCGACACTCCTGTCGTCCCCAGCCGAGCAGAGGTCAGCACCCGACGGGCAGCAGCCGGACCCAGTCGTACGACAACCAGCCCCAGCACAGCGAACACCAACTCCACCGGAGCATCGGCCGGCCCGCGCGGGACCGTGGGCGGCCACGGCGGCACGCCGACCAGCCCCGGCAACACGGGGGTCAACGCCCAACGATCGATGGCCGGACACGGCAACACAGCGGGTGAGGCAGCCGGTACGACGACAGATCCCGGCGCGACGTCGAGCGGCCCTGGCACGAGGGCGACCGGCCCCGGTAACCCGGCGGCCGGCATCCAGCGTGCGGCGATCAACCCCAGCGGCACATCGAACAACCCCCCAGGCCCGACCGCCGACGCAGCCACAAGCTCCGGCTCTGGCACCGCCACCGGCTCGGGCTCGGGCTCGGGCTCGGGCTCGGGCTCGGGCTCGGGCTCGGGCTCGGGCTCGGGCTCGGGCTCGGGCTCGGGCTCGGGCAGGATGGTCGGCGGCCCCGGACGTACTGCGACCGGCGGCCCTTCCGGCGGAGCGGTCAACGTCCAGCGGACGGCGACCGGTCCCAGCCGTACGGCAGCCGGGCCCGCCGGAACTCCAACCAGCCCGTCCGCGACGCCGACCAGCCCCAGCACACCGACGCACGGCCGCGACGCGACGACAAGCGGCAGCGGCAGCGGCAGCGGCAGCGGCAGCGGCAGCGGCAGCACGACGACAGCTGGCGCCGGTAGGTCTGCTGATGGCCCGAGCGGCAGGCCCACCAGCACCGGTGACGCGGTGATCGGTGTCCAGAGAGCGACCACCGACCGCAGCGGCGCGCCACGCGCCTCCGCCCGTACGGCCTCCAACCCCGACGGCACGGCGGCCGACTCCAACGGCACGGCCACCTCCGGCAACGCAGTTGCCAACGTCCAAAGGGCATCGGCCACCCCCGACAGCGCGGACGTCAACGCCCAACGGGCACCGGCCGGCCCCGGCGGCCCCACGGCCACTTCCTTCGGACCCACGCCCCACTCCCCCAACGCGCCGACCAGTCCCGGCAACCCGGCGCCCGTGCCCGGCCGCCCGGCCGACGCCAACAGCCAGCCCCCCGGCACCGGCACCCGAGGCACGCCCTCCGCCGGTCCATCAGGCGGCAACCCTCTCGGCGCGCAGGCCAACATCCAACGGACGTCAGCCACCAGCAGCGGCACTACGGCGGCAGCAACCGGCCCCAGCAACCCCGCAGCCCCAGTCGCCCCAGCCGCGAAGCCGGCCGCCGCGAACTCGCCTGCTCCTGGGCAGAATCATCCTGCCCCCGCCACCCCCGCCACCCCTGTCATCCCTGTCACCACGCCGACCCCGCCGAGCACGCCCCCCGTCGCTGCCACACACCCGGTACAGCGGCGCACCTCCGGCGGGGCAAGGCGCATGGGCCTCGGCGCCCCGACCTCCGGGAACGCCCCGACCTCCGGGAACGCACCGGCCTCAGGCAACGCCCCGACCTCCGGAAGGAACGCGTCGGCCTCCGGCAATGTGCCGGCCCCCACCGACACACCCGCGCCCCCAAGCCCGGCATCCTCACCCAGCGTCGCCGCCGCCCCTCCGCCGTCGGCCCCCTCCACTCAGCCGACCGGACCGACCACACCCCCGGGCCAGGCACACCGAACCCACGCCGAGGCCACCAGCCCGACCACCCCCTCGGGCCCCCCGGCTCCCCCGATCCAGCGCACCACCGCCCCCCGTCAGCGCCCCCTGCTCGGCGCCCCCCTCTCCACCCCGCCCCAAGACGCGAAGCCCCTCTCCGGGCACACCGCCCCCGGCGGTGCACGCCCAGCCGCCCCCTCTCCCGTACAGCGGGCCACCACACCACACCAGGGAACGGCGAAGCACACCCCAGCCCCGATCCCTCAGCCCCCGAAAGCTCCCGCACCCGCACCGGCGCCAGCGCCGACGCCGCCCCAGCCACTTCACCGCCCCCCTGCCGTTCCCCTGACCCGCCCGGTCCTCAGCACCCCCGCCGTACAGCGAGCCACGGCCTCCCCCTCAGCCACCGGCGCCCCAGCCGAAGGCCCCAAGCCCGCGGTACAACGCGCCCCCGCAACCAGGACCACGCCGCCGACAACGACCACCACCACCGGTGCCCCCACGCCACGCGCATTCGCACCCATCGCCACCCCCGCACGCCCCTTGACCCCCACCCGCGCCCTCACCTCATCGCTCCCCCTCGCCACCGCACCCGCCACCGCGCCCTCCGCCGTCCAGCGTCAGGCCCCGCAACCCGCCGTACCCCTGCGCCGCCCCACGCCCACGACAGGTCGGCCGTCCCCGGGCACCGGCCCCGCCGTACAACGCCTCACGGCCGACAAGCCCGCATCCCGTACCGCCATCCCCCTCACCGTCGCCCCCACGACACCCCCGCGGGCACCACAGCGGCCGAGCACGCTCCCCGCCAGGGCAGTCACCCAGCGCGAAGCCGCCACTGCCCCCGACCTCACCCCCACGACCCCCCACGCACCCACACCCCCACTCCCCACCGCGATCCAGCGAGCCCCGGAAACCTCCCTCCGTCCCACCACCGCCACCACAACCACAGCCGTCTCCCCCGTAACAGCGACAGCGGCCCCCTCGGCGCACCGCACCGCTTCGGCCGCCTCACCGCCCACCGGCCCGTCACCCAACAACAACGACGAAGCCCCCAAGGCCCAGTTCGACCCCCGCTCCCTCACCGACTTCCAGCTCGACGAACTGACGCACAAGCTCATCGGCCGGATCACCCGTCTCGTCCGCACCGAACTCCGTCTCGACCGCGAGCGCATCGGCAAACTCCGCGACCCCCGCCACTGATCCGCCGACACCAGCCCCCGACAAAGCCGGCCCGCACCACCCGACCCCCGTCCGCAGAAAGGCCCTCCCCGATGCCCCGCGATCTCGACCCGGGCTCCACCATCTTCTTCACGCTGACGATCGACGGCGAGAGCCTCGGTTACTTCAACGGCTGTGAAGGGCTGTCGTCGACGGTGGAGATCGAGCACCGCCAGGAGGGCGGGAACAACGGGTTCGTCTGGCAGCTCCCGTCGCGTGTGACGTTCTCGAACATCCGGCTGACAAGGCCGCTGACACCGGACACGGCGAAGGTCGCGGCGTGGATCTCGTCCGTGGCCACGGGGGTCAAGCGGCCGACGGCCCAGATCGCGGCGCTGCGCGCGGACGGCTCGGAGGTGGCGCACTGGGGGCTGATCGACGTCCTGCCGGTGAGCTGGCAGGGGCCGTCCCTGGACCCGGCCAACCCCAGCGTGGCGACCGAGGTCCTGGAGATCACGCACCACGGATTCACGGACTGAGGGGCGGGGACCAGGACATGGCGAAGGGAAGCAGGGGCGGCGCGGGCAAGAGTCTCGTGCGGGCCACGCTGGCCATTCACGAGCCGCCGGTCGGGACGAGCACGACGCCGGGCGGGCTGATGAAGACGTTCAACTTCGAGTTCAACCCGTCCGAGTTGACGCTGAGCCGGCGCGCCCAGTGGAAGACGACGGTCAGCGCGGCCGTACGCGACGGCGCGCTGCCGGAGTTCATGGGGCCCGAGCCCCGGGAGATGAACGTCGAGATCTTCCTCGACTCTTCCGACAAGCCGAGCGGCAACACGGTGCTGAAGAAGGTGGAATCCCTGTTGTCCTGCTGCGAGGTGACGGCCAAGAGCCTCGCCGCGAAGCAGCCGTCGCCGCCCTGGGTGGTGTTCCAGTGGGGGTCGTTCTCGACGGCCCGCTTCACCGCGTACGTCAGTTCCGTGGACGTCACGTACTCCCTGTTCGGGACGACCGGTGTGCCGATCCGGGCCACCTGCCGGATGTCGCTGCACGAGATCCCCAGTACGACCAAGGGGCAGAACCCGACGTCGGGCGCGCTCACCGCGCAGAGCGTGCACCGGGTGGTGGCGGGCGACTCGCTGCAGTCGCTGGCGTGGCGCGAGTACGGCAACGCGTCCGCGTGGCGGGCGATCGCCGAGGCCAACGGCATCGACGACCCCACCCACCTGCCCACCGGCATCGAACTCGTCCTCCCGGCCGCCGAGGAGGTGGGTTTCTGATGGTGAAGCCGTCCTTCTCCAACGTCATCCATGTCACCCTCGACGGCAAGAAACTGCCCACCGAGTACGCCGACCTGCTGGTCGGCGGCTGGGTCGATCTCGGCGCCGGGGTGCCCGGCGCGTTCCGGCTGACCTTCCGGGACCCGCACGGGCTGCTGCTGGGCAAGCTGAACGTCAGGTTCGGCTCCAAGGTCGTCATCGCCCCCGTCGCCGACGGGCAGGGCGCCGCGTCCCCGCTGCTCACCGGCGAGGTCACCGGCATGGAGACCGACTACGACGGCACCGGCACCTTCACCGTCGTCCGCGGCTACGACCCGGGCCATCGGCTGATGCGGGTGCGCAGGGTGGCGGCGTACCGCAACCAGACGGCCGCCGACATCGCCCGCAAGCTGGCCGCGATGAACGGCATCCCGGTCGGGCAGGTGCAGTCCACCAAGACGGTCTACGACTTCATCAGCCAGTCCAATGTGACGGACTGGGACTTCCTCGCGCGGCTGGCCGACGAGAACGAGATGGTGATGTCGCTGGACGCCAAGGGGAAGTTCCAGTTCGTCAAGCCGAAGCCGGCGTCCGGCGCGCCCCCGACGAGCACCCCCGGCGAGAAGAGCCCCTTCGTGCTCCAGGCCGGTGTGGACATCCTGCGCTGCCGGGCCGCCGTCACCGCCGCCGACCAGGTCGGCAAGGTCGAGGCGCGCGGCTGGAACGTCACGACGAAGAAGAAGCTCACCGCGACGACCCCCGCGAAGGCCAACCCCGGTATCGCCATCGGCACCACCCCGCAGAAGGCGGCGGCCGCGTTCAAGGCCGCCAAGCTGGTCGAGACCGACACTCCGTACGACCTCCAGACCGAGGTCACGCACGCCGCCGGCTCCCTCGCCGACGACATCACCTCCGCCTTCGCCGAGCTGGAGGTCACCGTGCGCGGCAACCCCAAGCTGCGCCCCGGTGTGCCGGTCACGCTCACCGAGGTGGGCGCCCCGTTCGAGGGCAAGTACACCTGCACCTCCGTACGGCACTCCTTCGGCGACGGCAGCCACTACGAGACCTGGGTGACCGTCAGCGGCCGCCAGTGGCGTTCGCTGTTCGGCCTGACCTCCGGCGGCGGTACGGCGGCACCCCGGCTGCCGAGCGTGGCCAACGCGCTGGTCACCGACGTACAGGATCCGCTGAAGCAGGGCCGGGTGAAGCTCCAGTTCCCGTGGCTGGACGACGCGTACGTCAGCGACTGGACGCGGACCGTGCAGATGGGCGGCAAGGGCGGCGGCGGGATCTTCCCGCTGGACGTCGGCGACGAGGTGCTGGTCGCCTTCGACCGGGGCGCGCTCGACCACCCGTTCGTCATCGGCGGCCTCTACAACGGCGTCGACAAACCCACCCCCGTGAAGGACGTGTGGCTGCACGACCCGGTCAAGAAGAAGGCGATCCGGCACACCCTGTCCGACCGCGAGGGCAACCGGGTGGACCTGCTCAGCCAGCAGACCGGCCTCCGCAAGCAGGGCGTCCGCATCGCCAGCGGCAACGACCGGCTGATCATCAACCTCGACCGTACGAAGACGGAGATCACGGTGGACAGCAGGGGGGCCGTCAGCATCACGGGCGGTACCTCGGTGTCCGTGAAGGCCGGGACCGATCTGACGCTGAGCGCGCTGCGGTCCGTGACCATCAGGAGCGGCGGGCCCCTCAACCTCCAGGGGCAGGGCATGGTCGGCCTGAGGTCGCTCGGCGGCGCGGTCAACATCAACGCGGTGGGCGCCCTCTCCATGAACGCGGCCGGTGCCGCGACGATCAACGCGGCCGGGACCGTGCAGATCAGTGCGGTCGGCCAGGCGGCGCTCCGGGCGGCCAACGTGGACATCATGGGCATCGTGACGGTCAACAAGAAGCCGTATCCGATCCCGTGACGGCCGGAGCCCTGAAGTCCGCCGAAGATTCACACGTTCCAGATGTTCCAGACGTTCCAGAAAGGGGGGTGGCCCGCTGATGGCCGAGCAGTTCGTCGGATCCGGCTGGGCGTTCCCGCTGCGCATCGGACCCACCGGGGGCATCGCCCTGGTCAGCGGGGAGCGCGAGGTCGAGGAGGCCATCCGGCTCGTGCTGGCCACCGCGCCGGGTGAGCGGCCGATGCGCCCCGAATTCGGCTGCGCCATCCACGACCTGGTGTTCGCGCCGGTCAACGAGGCCACCGCCGGCCGTATCCAGCACGAGGTGTACGCGAGCCTCGACCGCTGGGAGCCGCGTATCGAGGTGACCGACGTCGAGGTGACGGCGGGCGCCGACCAGGGCGTCCTCTTCATCGACGTCCGCTACGCGATCCGCGGCACCAACAACCCGCGCAGCCTGGTCTTCCCGTTCTACGTCATCCCCTCCCACGACGAGCCGGGCCTGGCTTCCGAAGGCTCCGAACGTCCCGAAAGCGACCGCTGATGGCCCTGCCCTCCCCGAACCTCGACGACCGCCGCTTCCAGCAGTTCGTCGACGACGCCAAGCGCTACATCCAGCAGCGGGCCCCGGAGTGGACCGACCACAACGTCTCCGACCCCGGCGTCACCCTGGTGGAGACGGTCGCCCACATGGCCGACCAGATCGTCTACCGGCTCAACCGGGTGCCGGAGAAGAACCATCTGGCCTTCCTGGACCTGGTGGGCATCACCCTGTTCCCGCCGTCGGCCGCCCGCACGGATGTCACCTTCTGGCTGTCGGCGCCGCAGGAGGAGCCGATCCTGCTGCCCGTGGGCACCGAGGTCGCCACCGTGCGCACCGAGAGCGAGGAGGCGGTCGTCTTCGCCACCGAGCGCGAACTGTCCGTCGTTCCTTGTGAGTTGCGGCATCTGGTGACCCAGCGGGGCGGTGAGCCGGTCGCCGACCGGACGACCGACCTCGTCGAGGGCAAGGACCTGATGTGCTTCGCCGAGTCCCCGCGGCCCGGCGACTGCATGCTGTTCGGGCTGACCGCCGCCGTGCCGACGTGCGCGGTCGTGCTGGAGCTGGACAGCCGTGTCGACGGCGTCGGCGTGGACCCGCGGCAGCCGCCGCTGGTCTGGGAGGCGTGGACCGAGGACGGCTGGACGGAGTGTGAGGTCGACCGCGACGGCACGGGCGGCCTGAACCGCCCGGGTGAGGTGGTCCTCCACATCCCCGGCGGGCACACCCTGTCCCGCACCGGCGGGCAGGAGGCCGGCTGGCTGCGCTGCCGGGTCACCGAACCCCTCCCCGGCCAGCCCTTCTACACCACCTCGCCGACCGTCCGCGCCGCCGAGGCCTTCACCATCGGCGGCACCACCACCGTCGTACACGCCGAGACCGTGTACGACGAGGCGCTCGGCGAGTCCACCGGCCTGCCCGGGCAGCGGCTGCGGCTCGCCCACTGCCCGGTGGTGGGCGACACCCCGCCCGTACTGCTGCAGACCGCCGAGCACGACGGCTGGAACGACTGGGAGGTCGTCCCCTCCTTCGCCGGGTCCGCCCCGTACGACCGGCACATCACCCTCGACGCCGCCACCGGCGAGATCGCCTTCGGCCCGGCGGTACGGGAGCCCGACGGCACCCTGCGCCAGTACGGGGCCGTCGCTCCGAAGGGCGCCGTCATCCGCGCCGTGCGCTACCGCACGGGAGGCGGCCGGGCCGGAAACGTGGCCCGGGGTGCCGTACGCGTCCTGCGCACCTCCGTCCCGTACGTCTCCGAAGTCGTCAACCGCGAGGCGGCGCGCGGCGGTGTCGATGCCGAGACCGTGGAGGAGGCGAAGGTCCGGGCGCCGATCACCCTGCGCGCCCAGGAACGCGCGGTGACCCTGCGCGACTACGAGGAACTTGCCCGCCGCGCCGCCCCCGAGACCGCCCGCATCACCTGTCTGGAGGGCGAGGAGGGCGAGCACGGGGCGTACGCGGTCAGGGTGTTGGTGGTCCCGCAAGCCGTCCCGGACCCGGGCGGCCGCCTCCGCTTCGAACAACTGGTCCCCGGTGACGCCCTGTTGCGCCGCATCACCCGTCACCTGGACGAACGCCGCCTGATAGGCACCCGGTTGGCCGTCGGCCCGCCCTTCTACCAGGGCATCACCGTCGTCGCCACGCTGCACGCCTTCCGCGGCACGGACACCGACAAAGTCCGCCGCCAGGCCCACGACGCCCTCTACCGCCACCTCGACCCCCTGACCGGCGGCGCCGACGGCCGCGGCTGGCCCTTCGGCCGCCCCGTCCAGTCCGGCGAGGTCTTCGCCGTCCTCCAACGCGTCCCCGGCGTCGAACTCGTGGACGACGTCCAACTCCACCCCGCCGACCCCCTCACCGGCAAACGAGGCGACCCCACCGACCGCATCGACCTCTCGCCCCCGTCCCTGGTCTTCTCCTTCGACCACCGGGTCCGCGTGATCGGGGACAAGCCGTGAGCGCCGCCTTCGCTGTTACCGCTGTGGGCAATCGTTCCGCAGAGCGGAACGGGTGGGCACAGCCTGCAGCGCCGGGCGCCTCAGAAGCACCGGCCACCCAAGGCCACCGGATGGGGGTCAGCCCATGAGAGGTTCCATCGACGGCCTCGGCTCCTCCACCCCCATCGGCACCATGCTCCCCGCCGTCTTCGCCGACGACGACCTCGCCCAACGATTCGTCGGCGGCCTGGACGACGTACTCGCCCCGATCCTCTCCGTCCTCGACTGCCTGGACTCCTACTTCACCCCGTCGCTGGCCCCCCTGGACTTCACCCAGTGGCTGGCCGGCTGGGTCGGCGCCGAGACCGACGGCACGGAACCGGAGGCCCGCCTGCGCGCCGCGGTCGCGGCCGCCGCGTATCTGCACCGGGTACGCGGCACCCGGCGCGGCCTGTCCGAGGCGGTACGCCTGGTGTTCGGCGTGACCCCGGAGATCACCGAGAGCGGCGCCGCCAGTTGGGACGCCCGCCCCCTCGGCCCGGTCCCCGGCGAACACCGCCCCCGGCTCCACGTGACCCTGCGCCTGCCCCACCCCACCCCCGCGGACGAACACCGCCTGGACAGCCTCGTGGCCGCCGCCCGCCCCGCCCACATGCCCTACACGGTCCAGGTGACCGCCGCCGAAAGGATCCCCGAGAGATGACCAGCCAGACCCCCGGCACCGGCCAGGCCCAGAGCTGCGCCGAATGCGGAACCCGCGGGGAGCCCGGCCAGTCCTTCTGCGACGCCTGCGGCGCGGTACTCGGCTGGTCCGACGCCCCGGACCGGGCGACCACGGACCGGACGAACACAGACCGGACGAACACCGGCCGCGCGACGAACGGCGCCGCCGACGGCCCGGACACCGGACGTACGACGGACACCGCCCCCGACCACGGGAACGCCGGACGCGCGGGAGGCACACCCTCTGCCCCCGCCCCGGCGCCCACCGGACGAACGACGACCGGTGACGAGCCGGGCTGGGACGCCTTCGCCCTCCCGGGCACCGGCACGGGTACGGCCCGCACGGCCCACGACGCCGGCCAGCCGAGGGCGACCGCGGCCGACGTCACCCACAGGCGGACCCCGGAGGCGGCCGCGGCGGTCCGAACGGACACCCCGGCCACCGACATCCGGCACCCCGGCAGCACCACGCCGGCACCCGGCACCGGAACGCCGGCCGCCACCCCGCCCCCGGCGTCCACCACGCCGGTGACAGCCGCATCCGCAGCGGCTCCCGCCTCCCCCACCACCCCCGAACCGCCCCCCCCCCCCCCCCGCCACGAGGACGAGGCCGACACCGACCGCCTGCCGACAGCCGCCCCCACCACCCCCCTCCCCACCCACGGAAACCCCCCTCCCGCGCCCTCGGCCGCCGACCGGGCCAGGTCCCTCCTGGTCCCCGTCGCCGACCCCGAACCCCGTGCCCCGGCGGAGCCGGCCGTCGCACCCGTACTGCCGGGCCGCCCCGACGCGCAGCGCCCCCAAGTCCGCACCCCCGGACCGGAGTTCGGTACCGAGGGCGGTGTTCCCTGCCCGTGGTGCGCGACTCCCACCCGGCCGGACCGGCACTTCTGCGCGCGCTGCGCGATGCCGATGGCCGGTCGCGCGGAGGAACCGGGACGGCTGCCGTGGTGGCGCCGGATGCTGAACGGCCGCAACACGGAGACCCCGTGGGCGGGCGACCGCCCCCGCCTGCGCCGCGGCTTCGGCCACATCCTGAACTGGGTGGTCGGCGCCCTCGTCCTCACCCTGATCGTCACCCTCGCCTTCCAGGCCGACGACGGCTACCAGGCGGCCCGCGACCACTTCGCCAAGCGCGCCCCGGTCGTCCCGGACACCTTCAAGGCGTCCCGCTCGTTCCCCGGTCACAAGCCGGAGCTGGCCTTCGACATCCGCAGCAACACGTGGTGGGGCCCGGGTGTCACGCAGTCCGGCGAGGGGGAGTGGCTGGAGGCCCGGTTCCAGCAGCCGACCCGACTGCTGGACGTGCTCATCACCCCCGGCGTCTCGAAGAGGGTGGACCAGCTCCAGGAGTCGGCCCGCCCGCACCGCATCGAGGCGAAGATCACCGCGGCCGACGGCTCCACCTCCACCAAGATGATCAACCTCGACCAGGGCGCCGGCGCCCAACGCCGCAAGTTCCGCGTCGGCGACGCCGTAGCCGTCCGCTTCACCCTCCGCTCCGCCTACGGCGCCGACGACAAGAAGCAGGTGGCCATAGCCGAGATCGAGTTCTTCGGCCGCTCGAACAGCAACAGCTGAGGCGACTCCGGGGAGGCCTCAGCGGCAGGGCCTCCCCGGACCCCGTTCCGGCGCCGCGCACGGGCAGGGGTCGTCCATGCCGAATATGGGGTAAATGGCAAGTAGTTGCCTCCCCCACAGGCCCCCGCAGGCCCCCACAACCGCCTGCCCCCATCCCCGGAGACCCCCCATGCTGCGCGGCGTAGATGTCAGCTCCTACCAGTCCTCCTCGTACGACACCACCGGCCTCTCCTTCGTCTTCATCAAGGCCACCGAGGGCCGCACCTACACCAACCCCAAACTCACCGCCCAGACCAGAACCGCCCGCGAAGCCAGCCTGGTCGTCGGCTTCTACCACTTCCTCTGGCCCGGCAACCTGACCGCCCAGGCCGAGTACTTCGTCAGCAAGGCCCCTGAAAAGGCGGGCGACATCCTCGCCGTCGACTGGGAAACGACAAGCGACGGCACCCACGCGAGCAACGCCGAGAAGGACCGCTTCCTGCGCAAGGTGAAAGAAATGCGCCCCCATCACCGAGTGGTCCTGTACACGAACCGCCACTTCTGGCTGACCGTCGACTCCACGTCCTACGCCGGCGACGCCCTGTGGATCGCCGACTACGTCACCGCCGGCAAACCCCGCGTCAAGGCCAAGTGGCGCTTCCACCAGTACACGGACAACCCGATCGACAAGAACGTGGCGAACTTCGCGAGCAAGGCCACGCTGCGGGAGTGGGCAGGCGGCTGACCGACGTGCGTCGTCGTCGGGTATGACGAAGGGGCGCCCACCGTCATACGCGACGGTGAGCGCCCCTGCGTGTCGGCTCACTTGCCCAGGTGGGCCCAGAACTCGTCGAACGACAGGAGCTTGTCGCCGTTGAGGTCGCGGGTGCGGATGATGACCTCCGCCACGGACTCGGTGACGTTCCAGTCGCCTTCCTGGGCCAGGGCGGTCTTGAACTCCGCGGCGGTGATGAACCCGTCACCGTCCGAGTCGATCCGCTGGAACTCCTTGCGCGCTGCCTCGATGTCCGCCACCGATCCGCCCCTTCTTGGTGCCCTGCCGTCTCTCCGGCAGTCCTGCTGACAGTCCTACTGACGCAGGTCAGATTATCCGGCCACGCGAGCACGGAGTGCGGCGACCACCCACGCGAACTCCTCGGTGTGCGTCGACAGCGGCTCCACGCCCCGCACCAGCGCGGCCAGTTCCCGGAACCGGGCCATCTCGGCGTGGGCCGCCGACGTGACGCGTTCCAGCAGGACGGCCCGGTCGGCGTCGCCGAGCAGCCCGGCCAGCACCTCCTCGGCGGCGGGCGAGGCCGGGTCGACGCCCTCCCGCAGCGCCTCCCCCGCGAGCTGCACCAGACGGCTCATGAACCACAGGGAGGTGCCCGCCGGCACATCCGGCCCCCGGTCCGCCGCGTTGAACTCGACCGTCTGCCGCATCCGCGCCCGGAACCCGGGGTCCTGGATCATCTCGGCCAGCTCCACCCAGGCGTCCACCTGCTCGGGCGTGGGTTCCTCCGGCAGATCCGCGAGGCTGAACCTCAGCCGCGTACGGATGTCGGGGTCCGCGGTGTCGAGGTCCCCGAAGGTCTCCTCCATGAAGTCGTCGATGATCCGCCCGCGTTCGGCGGCGGACAGCCTGGCCAGTCTGTTCATCAGTGTCATCTCCTCCGCGGTCGAGCCGCGTCGCGCCACGGTCGACAGCACCGCCCGGGTCACCTTCAGAGCACGGATCTGCGCGTCCAGCGCGGCCACATGGGCGGCCGCGACCTCCGCGACGGTCGTCTCGCCCGCGAGCACCTGCCGGACGTGGTCCAGGTCGAGCCCTAGCTCCCGCAGGGTGCGGATGAGTTCGAGCCGGGCCACGGACTCGGCGTCGTACAGCCGGTAGCCGCCCGCGCTGCGGGTGACCGGGTGCAGGACACCTTCGTCGGACCAGTAACGGATCGTGCGGACGGACAGCCCGGAGCCGCGGGCGAGCTGCCCGATGGTGAAAAGGCCGGTGCCGTTTTCGATCATGTCTGCGAGTGTGGGCCTTCCAGTGGGTGGAGACTCAAGGGGAGATTCGGGGAGCACGGTGATGGAGACTCTGCGGGACATTCTCGACGCGGCGGCCGACGGTGTCTTTCCACCGCCGGACGGCAGTACGACCGTCGTCCCCCAGCCCTCCCCCCGCGACGCGGGCGTCCTCGCCTTCACCGCGCACTCCGTCGTCTTCACGGACGAGGATCCGGACTGGGTGTACGAGACGCTGGCGGCCGCGGAGTGCGACGCGCTTGCCGCGAGCATGAACCCACGGTTCCTGGCGGCCTTGATGGAACGGACGGGTCGCACGTCCGAGACCATCGACGCGATGCTGGTCGCCTCACCCCTGCCGGGCGAACCGCCGCTCCCGCTGAAGGAGATCGAGGACGCCGGGCATCCCCGCGTCGGGTACGCGCGGCGCCGCCGTGACGACGTACGGGTGTGGACGACGGACGGCGGTGTACTGACGACGGGCCGCGGGATCGCCGGTCGGCTGGAGGTCTCGGTCGAGGTGGAAGAGGACGTACGGCACCGGGGGCTGGGCCGGTCGCTGGTGACCGCCGCGCGGCATCTCGTCGCCGAGCCGCTGTGGGCGCAGATCGCGCCGGGGAACGCCCGCAGCATGCGGGCGTTCCAGTCGGCCGGCTACCGTCCTGTCGGCTCGGAGGCGCTGCTTCAGTGCCAGGGCTCGTAGTAGGGGTTGCTCTCGCAGTCGCTCATCTTCTCCGTCTTGGTCTTCTTGTCGACCGGACAGACGCCGATGATGTACTCCGGCTTGATACCGCCGGGGAAGGCCACCTCGACCTGGTCGGCCCACTTGTGCTGGTCGCCGATGGTCTTGTTGACGTCGACGCCGCCGGGAGCGTCGATGTAGTAGTTGTAGCCGGACTTGTACCAGGTCTTGTACAGGTCGTGGTCGTACGTCGTGGAGACGTACGGCGAGGGCTGGTTGACCAGGACGTACTGCTCGATGTCGTACTGCCCGTCGATGACGTCCTTGGGGTGGAAGCCCTGTTCGAAGATGGTCGCCGGGCCCCGGCTGTCGCTGCGGTAGAGCGTGCCGCAGGTCTCGCGCCAGACCGGGTCGGGGGTGATGCGGTCGACGTCCACGCGGCGGTCGACGGCGGCGTGGACCGGGTCCTCGAACCGGGGACAGGCAGGAGCGGCGGCGGCCTTGGCCGGAGTCGGGTTCCGGGCCTGGTTCTGGGTCGGTGCCGGAGCGGTCGCGGCGGAGGTCGCGAGGACGGCGGAGACGGACAGGACGACGGCGGCGGCCCGGCGGCGCAGACGAGTTGTGATCATGGAGAGCACGATCTCGGCTGCGCGGCGCCGGGCCGGGGACCATCACTCGTATGGAGGCGTGTCAGCCCGCACGGTTGTCGTGTGTCACCGGAAGACGCCCGTGTGGCCGAGGGAGTAGCGGCCGGGCTGCGGGTACACCGCGAGGCCGTGCGGGCCGCTGCCGACGGGGATACGGGCGAGTTGCTCCCCGGTGCGGGTGTCGATGGCGTACACCTCGGAGTCGTAGCGGCCGGAGAGCCACAGGACCTTGCCGTCGGCGGAGACGCCGCCCATGTCGGGGCTGCCGCCGTCGGGGAGGTGCCACTTCTTGGTGAGCTTGTTCTTGGTGAAGTCGAAGACGGAGACGGTGCCCTCGCCGCGGTTGGAGACGTACATCTCGCGGGAGTCGCGGCCGACGTACAGACCGTGGCAGCCCTTGCCGGTGGGCAGCAGCTTCGGCTGGTCGAACTTGTCGCCGTCCAGGACCCACATGCCGTCGGCCATCATGTCGGCGATGTAGAAGCGCTTGCCGTCCGGTGAGATCTTCACGTCCTGCGGCATGGCCCCCTCGAACGGCAGTTTCTGCTGTCCGATCACCTTCATCTTCTCGGTGTCGACCTTCAGCAGCTCACCGCTGAACTCGCACGACACGATGAAGTAGGTGCCGTCGATCGAGAAGTCGGCGTGGTTGACGCCGTAGCAGGTGACCGGCTCGGTCCTGACCCGCTTCATGGTGTGCGGGTCGCGGAAGACGAGTTCGCGGTCGAGGGAGGCCATCACGATGGCGTACTTGCCGTTCGGCGTGAAGTACAGGTTGTAGGGGTCGTGCACCTCGACCGGCTTGCCCGCCTTCCCCGTCCTCGGGTCGATGGGGGTGAGGGTGTGGCCGCGGTTGTTGTTGACCCACAGTGTCTTCAGGTCCCAGGACGGCACGACGTGCTGGGGCTGGCGGCCCACCGGGATCGTCTCGATGATCTCGTACGTCTTCGGGTCGATGACGGAGACGGTGTCCGACTCGCTGTTGGGGACGTAGACCCGGGACGGGAAGTCCTTGACCACCGGGGAGAGCCGGCCCGGTCGGTCGGCGGCGTAGACGTCCTTGGGGTCGAGCACGGGCGGCATGCCGTGCAGTCCCCGGACCGCCGTCCGCTGTTTCTTCTTCCGCTCGGCGGCTTCGGCTTCGGCGGCGGACCGGTCGGCCCGGATCCGCTGCTCCTGCTCATTGGTCCTGGTCTCGGAGCCGCACGCGGCCACGGCGGCGAGAACGGCGGCCGCGAGAAGGGCGCGCTGCACGAGGTTGCGCTGCATGAGGGGGGTGCGGGGCGTGGTCACGCGACCTTTATAGGGAGGTCGAGCTCGGATTCCGGCGATTGGCCCGATCGACGGAGGTGCGCGTTGCGGACATACGTGGCACGGGCGCCCCTTCAGGGGCGCGGGGCTGTGACCCATGCGGATCCACCGCGGGCTGCCCGGCCCGCCTACCGATCCGCGACCCTCATCTCGAACCACGTCGTCTTCCCACGCGGCAGCAGATCGACTCCCCACCGGTCCGAAAGCTTGTCGACGAGGAACAGCCCCCGCCCGCTGATGTCCATCTCCTGAACCGGCATCAGACACGGCAGTCCTCGTGAGGGATCACGTACCTCGACCCGGATCCAGCCCGGCCGGCGGCGCATGCGGAGGCCGAAGACGCGGGCCCCGGTGTGCCGGACGGCGTTGCCGACGAGTTCGGAGACGAGGAGGACCGCGTCCTCGGTCATCTTCGGCGAGAGCCGCCACTGGCGGAGGACGACGACCTGGGCGAGCCGCCGGGCGGTGGCCGCGGACTCGGGGCGGGACGGCAGGGTGACCTCCGCGTCGGTCGGGTTGCCGAACAACTCCAGTGCCTTCTGCGCCCGTTCGTCCTCGATCGCAGGTGACCAACGCGCCGCGGTCGCACTCCCGTGCCGCCGCGACTGTTCGATACCCTCCAGCCCCGCCATGCCCCCATCATGGCCGCCCCGAGCCCCGTTCGGGGCCGTTCCGGAGGAATACAACCCCCGGAACCAACCATTCCGGGTGTTTCGGATGACATATGCCAGTGGCAATGAACTACGCGCAACAGCCCATCTGAACAGCGCAAACCGCCTGAACCCCGGTCAACAACGAGAACCTTGGGCAAGGATCCCTTAAGGGTGACTTAAGGATCGGATAAACCGCTCCTTCGGGCGACACGGGTCATACACCGCGTCAACCGCGAGTCGCCCAGCGGGACTTGCGGGCCGGATTCCGGCGCCGTCAGACGAACTCAGACGAACTTCGCCTTGCCCGGCCCTTCCTCCACGAAGCTCCGCATCCCGCGCTCACGGTCCTCCGTGGCGAACAGCCCCGCGAACCAGTTCCGCTCGATCGCGAGCCCGGTCTCCAGGTCGGTCTCCAGACCCGCGTCGATCGACTCCTTGGCCGCGCGCAGCGCGATCGCCGGCCCCTGGGCCAGCCTGGCGGCCCACTCGTGCGCGGCGGTGTACACCTCGTCGGCCGGGACGACCCGGTCCACCAGGCCGAGCGTGAGGGCCTCGTCCGCCTTGACCATGCGGCCGGTGAAGATGAGGTCCTTGGCCTTGGAGGGACCGATGAGACGGGCCAGCCGCTGGGTGCCGCCCGCGCCCGGGATCACCCCGAGCAGGATCTCCGGCTGGCCGAGCTTCGCGTTCTCCCCGGCGATCCGGTAGTCCGCGCACAGCGCCAGCTCGCAACCGCCGCCCAGCGCATAGCCCGTGACGGCCGCGACGACGGGCTTGGGGATACGGGCCACGGCGCTGAAGGAGTCCTGGAGGGCCCGGGAGCGCGCGACCATCGCCGCGTGGTCCATCGCCTGCATCTCCTTGATGTCCGCGCCCGCCGCGAACACCTTCTCTCCTCCGTAGAGGATCACGGCGCGTACGTCGTCGCGGCGCGTGGCCTCATCGGCGAGTTCCTTGAGGCGGTCCTGGGTGGCGATGTCCAGGGCGTTCATCGGCGGGCGGTCGAGGCGGATCGTCCCGACACCTTCGGCGACTTCGAGATGCACAGTCATGAGGGCAGGTTAACGGGGATTAACGACAACGGCCCCGGTGCAGTGCATCACACCGGGGCCGTATCTCAGGAGCTCAAGCGGCGGCGCTCACGCCTTCCACTTGTCCCACGCCATGTTCCAGCCGTTGTACCCGTTGTCCGGGTCGACGATCCGGTCGTTGGAGTTCTTGACGACCACCACGTCACCGATCATCGAGTTGTCGAAGAACCACGCGCCCGGCGCGCCGCGGTCGTAACCACCGCGGGTGTCACGCAGGCCGATACAGCCGTGGCTGGCGTTGTAGTTGCCGAAGGCGCCGCCGCCCCAGTAGTTGCCGTGGATGAAGGTGCCCGAGTTGGTCAGGCGCATCGCGTCCGGCACGTCCTTGATGTCGTACTCACCGCCGTAGCCGACCGTGTCGCCATTCATCCGGGTCACGCGGAGGCGCTCGCTGATGACCATCTGGCCGTTCCAGGTCTCCATGCCCGGCTGGCCGGTGGTGACCGGGATGGTCTTGATGACCTTGCCGTCCCGCTCGACCTTCATGGTGAGCTTCTTGACGTCGACGACGGAGACCTGGCTGCGGCCGATGGTGAAGGAGACCTTCTTGCTCTGCTCGCCGTAGACGCCGTCGCGGCCCTCGACGCCGTCGAGGTTGAGGTCGACGGTGACCTTCGTGCCGGCCTTCCAGTACTTCTCCGGGCGGAAGTCGATGCGGTCGTTGCCGAACCAGTGCCCGGCGACCTCGACGGCCGGCTCGGTCTTGATGGTGATGGCCTTCTCGACGTCCTCGGGGGCTGTGATGCCCCGCGTGAAGCGGATCGAGAACGGCATGCCGACGCCGACCTTCGAGCCGTCCTCGGGGGTGAAGATGCCGACGAAGGTGTTCTTCGGGGTCAGCGTGGTGAAGGACGAGTCCTCGGCCGCCTCACGCCCCTCGGAGTCCTTCGCGACCGCGTGCACCTTGTACTCGGTGGCCGAGTTGAGGTGGATGGACGGCGTCCAGCTGGCGCCGTCCCCGGATATCTCCCCGGCTATCTTCTCGCCCTTGTCGTTCTCGACCGTGACCTCGGACAGCTTGCCCTTGGCGGCGGTCACCTTGAGGGCGCCGCTGGTGGCCACGGAGTCGGCGCCGTTCTTCGGGGCGATGGAGACCACCGCTTCCGAGGCCTTGGTGGCCGCCTTGTCGGAAGCGCTCTTGTCGGAGCCCTTCCCCTTGTCGCCGTCGGAGCCGGAGTCCGAACCCCCGCCTCCGCCGCACGCGGTGACGGCGAGCAGCATCAGGACCGGCAGCAGCGCCAGGGCCCCCTTGCTCCGTCGAGTCCGCGCGCCAACCGACGCCCCCGATATCGGTCGCCCGTTCAACTGTCTGTTCTCCCCTCGCACGGCCTGATCAGGCCTGCTCCCCTACGCGCAGCGTGCGCGTCCGCACGTACATTAACCAGATGATCGGGATGGTTTGGCCTCGGTGTATGTCACCGTTCAGTCCCAACTTGAACAATCCCCAGCCCGCTGGTCCCCCCGGCGCGGGTGCGCGCCTGTCGGTCTACTTCGCCGCGGCACCCGCTTTCCATTCCTTCCAGCCCATGTTCCATCCTCCGAGCCCGTTGTCGGGAGCGACCTTCTTGTCGTTGCTGTTGATCACCTCGACGACGTCCCCGATGAGGCTGCGGTCGAAGAACCAGCCCGCGGGGGTGCTCGAACTGCCGCCCTTCACATCGCTCAGGCCCACGCAGCCATGGCTGACATTGGTCCTGCCGAAGGCGTCAGGGGCCCAGTAGTTGCCGTGCAGGAAGGTGCCGGAGGTGGTGAGCCGCATGGCGTGCGGGACGTCCGGGATGTCGTACTCACCCTTGCCGTTCGCCTTCTTGAAGCCGACGGTGGCGCCGTTCATCCGGGTCACCTCCAGCATCTCGGTGACGACCATCTTCCCGTTGTACGTGGTGGTTTTGGGCGCCCCGGCCGTGATGGGCAGGGTGGCGAGGACGCCGTCGCCGCGCTCGACGCGCATGGTGTGCCTGGCGGCGTCGACGAGGCTGACCTGGTGGCGGCCGACGGTGAAGGAGAAGGTCTTGTGCTGCTGGCCGTAGACGCCGGGCGGGCCCTCGACGTCCCGCAGCCGGAGGCCGACGGTGACCTTCGTACCGGGCTTCCAGTAGTGCTCGGGCCGGAAGTCCAGGCGGTCCTTGCCGAACCAGTGCGGGCGGACCTCGACGGGCGGTTCGGCGGTCACGTCGATGGCGCGTTCGACGGCCGCGCGGTTTTCGATCTCGCGGTTGAACTCCAGGGAGACGATCATTCCGGTGCCGACGGTGGCCCGGTTCTCCGGGGTGACGTACGCGATGAAGCGCTCGTCGGGGACGTAGGTCGTGAAGGTGACATGCCGTGCCGAGCGGCGGCCGTGGCCGTCGAGGGCGACCGCGTCGACGGTGTACCTGGCGGCCAGCGCGAGCTTCTGTGAGCCGGTGGGGCGCCAGATCAGCCCATCGGCGGACAGCCGCCCCGGTACGGGTGACTCCTGCGCGTCCTGGGACTTCACCACCTTCACGGACTCCAGGCGCCCGCTGGGCACCCGTACTTCGAAGCGCTGCTCCGGGCGCACGCCCTTGCTGCCGTCCTCCGGTGAGACCCGGATCGTGTCGTCGGGCGCCTTTTCGCTGGTCAGGGGCGATCCGGCGGTGCATCCGGCGGCCCCGGCCAGCAGGCCGGCCCAGATGAGTGCGGCGGCCAGGGCGGCCCCGGCGCGGCGCGCGTGCGTCTGTGCGTGGTTCACGTGCGGCCCAACGACGGCGCACGCCCCCGGGAAACGTGAGTGCGAGGCGTGCTCTGGGCAGAACCCTTGGGAGGACGACGCGACGGGGAGCGAGGGCCTGTCCGTCGGATCGGACCGGCTTCGGGCGAAAGCGCCTGACGGCCCACACCCGATCCGACAGACAGGCCCTGGGACGGGACACCTGGCTCCCCTTTCTTGTCGCCCCACCGAGCCGCGGGAGGCCTGAGGTGTCGAGCGCAGCCGAGCAGGAGGAAGTGCAGGGGACGCGTGGGGTGCCGGCCGCGCGTCCGGCCACCGTGCTGAACGGCAGTCGGCAGGGCGAGGCCGCGCCGGAGCCGAGGCCCGTGTGGCCGGGGGCGTCGACGCCGCTCGGCGCGCGGTTCCGGGTGGGCCCGGACGGTGTCGCGGGCACCAACTTCGCGCTGTGGGCGGGCGGGGCGGAGGCCGTGGAGCTGTGCCTCTTCTCCGAGACGGGCGAGGAGACCCGGCTCCGGCTCGGCGAGCTGACCCATGAGATCTGGCACGGCTTCGTGCCCGGCGTCCTCCCCGGCCAGCGGTACGGCTACCGCGTGCACGGCCGCTGGGACCCCTGGACCGGTGCCCGCTGGAACCCGGCGAAGCTCCTCCTCGACCCGTACGCCCGTGCCGTGGACGGCGAGTTCAGCCTGCCGCCGGAGGTGTACGCGCACGTCCGCGACTGGCCCGAGCAGCATGTCGCCGACACCGTGCGCGACGAACGGGACTCGGCGCCGCACGTCCCGAAGGGGGTCGTCGTCCACGATGACGACGACTGGGCCGACGACCGCCGCCCGAAGACGCCGTGGGCCGACTCGGTCATCTACGAACTGCACGTACGCGGCTTCACCATGACCCACCCGGGCATCCCCGAGGAGCTGCGCGGCACGTACGCCGGTCTCGCGCACCCCGCCGCGATCGAGCACCTGGTGAAGCTGGGTGTGACGGCGGTGGAGCTGCTGCCCGTGCACCAGTTCGCCCATGAGGACCATCTGCTGCGCCGGGGCATGCGGAACTACTGGGGCTACAACTCGATCGGCTACTTCGCCCCGCACGCGGCGTACGCGTCGTCGGGCACGGCCGGGCAGCAGGTCGGGGAGTTCAAGCGGATGGTGCGGGCGCTGCACGCCGCCGGCATCGAGGTCGTCCTCGACGTGGTCTACAACCACACGGCCGAGGCGGACGAACGCGGCCCGAGCCTGTCGCTGCGCGGCATCGACAACCGGGGCTACTACCGCCTCCAGAGCGACGCCCGCCGGTACGCGGACTACTCGGGCTGCGGGAACACCCTGCACGTGGTCCAGCCCCACGTGCTGCGCCTGATCACCGACTCGCTGCGGTACTGGGTGACGGAGATGGGCGTGGACGGCTTCCGCTTCGACCTCGCCGCCGCGCTCGCCCGCTCGATGCACGACGTCGACATGCTGTCCCCGTTCCTCGCCGTCATCGCCCAGGACCCCGTCCTGCGGCGGGTGAAGCTGATCGCCGAACCGTGGGACGTGGGCTCGGGCGGCTACCAGGTGGGCGCCTTCCCGCCCCTGTGGACGGAGTGGAACGACCGCTACCGGGGCGCCGTCCGGGACTTCTGGCGGGGCGCGCTGCCGGACGTACGGGACCTGGGATACCGGCTGTCGGGGTCGAGCGACCTGTACGCGTGGGGCGGGCGACGGCCGTACGCGTCGGTCAACTTCATCACCGCGCACGACGGTTTCACCCTGCGGGACCTCGTGTCGTACGAGCGCAAGCACAACGAGGCCAACGGGGAGGGGAACCGGGACGGCTCGGACGACAACCGGTCCTGGAACTGCGGCGCCGAGGGCGAGACGGACGACGAGCGCGTACGGGCGCTGCGGCGGCGCCAGCTGCGGAACCTGCTGACGACGCTGCTGCTGTCCACGGGCGTGCCGATGCTGGTCTCCGGTGACGAACTGGGCCGCACCCAAGGGGGCAACAACAACGCGTACTGCCAGGACAACGAGATCAGCTGGGTGGACTGGGGCCTGCTGGAGGACCCCGGCTGGAAAGCGCTGTTCGACCTGACGGCCCGTCTGATCGCGCTGCGCCACTCGCATCCCGTGTTGCGCCGCCGGGCCTTCTTCTCGGGCCGGGCCCACTCGGCGGACGGACTCCGGGACCTGGCCTGGTTCACGGCCCGCGGCACGGAGATGACCGAGCGGGACTGGTACGCGCCGGCCGCGACGCTGGGCATGTATCTGT
Organism: Streptomyces sp. DSM 40750; assembly: GCF_024612035.1. Lineage (GTDB taxonomy): Bacteria > Actinomycetota > Actinomycetes > Streptomycetales > Streptomycetaceae > Streptomyces. Next base: position 7,819,582 of record NZ_CP102513.1, on the reverse strand, counting down.
CGGGGCGGGACATCCCGGGGCGCGACTCCCGGGGCGCCCCCATCCTCGACGACAGCTTCCTCACGGTCCTCCACGCCGGCGACCGCGAGGTGGACTTCGTCCTGCCGGGGACGCCCTGGGCGGAACGGTACGAGGTGGTCGTCGACACGTCGCGGGAGGAGCAGGGGGAAGGGCCGGGGGTGATGCATCGGGCGGGGGCGACCATCACGGTTCCGGCTCGCACTGTGTTGTTGCTGCGGGTCGTGGGGTGACGGCATACCGGGCCAGCTCTCCTACCAGTCGCGGGAGTTCGCGCCGTCGGACGGGTCGAAGGACTGGTGGAGGCCCACCACGGCGGTGATTGGCGTCACTGACCAGGAGTTGGCGGGCGGAGATGTGCGTGCGGGCGAAGAGGGTGAGCACGGCGTTTGCGATCTCGTCGGTGCCCGGAGAGGGAGATACGGCCGTCCCTGTACCCGATCGCCGTGAGCGCAGGCAGCGCGTTCAGGTCATGGTCGTCCAGCGGGGGCGGAGGGCGTGAAGCTGACGAAGGTGGCGCCTCATATCTCCTTCGAGGAGACCGCCGACTCAGGCCGGTGGGGGAACCGCAGGCCCCTTGGGGGCGGCGGGGAGCAGCCGGGGCGGCCACCTCACACGTATGGGTGAGGTTCAGGATCCAGAGGGTTCATCTACAGGTGGCGTTTGTATGTACCGCCGTCCGGTCCTCGGCGGCCGGGTGGCGGCACGCCTTGAGGAACTGATCCGGCAGAAGGCTGATGAACGGGGGTGGGAGATCGTGGCGCTCGACGTGATGCCCGACCACGTCCACCTGTTCGTCAAGCATGACGCGAAGTCACCGGCCTCGTACATCGCGAACCAGTTCAAAGGCTTCACGTCCCGCGTGCTGCGTGAGGAGTTCCCGCATCTGAGGTCGAAGCTTCCGACGCTGTGGTCGTCGTCGTACTTCGCGGCCTCCGTCGGCGCGGTGAGCGCCGGGACGGTGCAGCAGTACATCGACACCCAGTGGGAACGCCCCTGGAAGAAGGAGGGGCAGGCGTGATCCGCGCGTACAAGTTCCTCCTGCGCCCCACGGCGCGTCAGACGGCCGCGCTGGGCGACATGCTGCGGGACCACTGCTCGCTGTACAACGGCGCGCTTCAGGAACGCCGGGACGCCTACCGGCACAGCTCGAAGTCGACCGTCCGCTACGGCGACCAGTCCGCCCAGCTCAAGGACATCCGGGCGTTCGACGCGGAGCGCCAGGGGCGTTGGTCGTTCTCCTCCCAGCAGGCCACGCTGCGCCGCTTGGACAAGGCCTTCCAAGCGTTCTTCCGCCGCGTGAAGAACGGCGAGACTCCGGGCTACCCCAGGTTCAAGGGCGTCGGGCACTTCGACACCGTCGTCTTCCCCAAGGACGGTGACGGCTGCCGCTGGGACTCGACCCCACACGACCCGCAGACCCGCGTCCGCCTCCAGGGCGTTGGGCACATCCGCGTGCACCAGCACCGGCCCATCAAGGGCCGGGTGAGGACGATCGCGGCCAAGCGCGAGGGGAACCGCTGGTACGTGGTCCTCTCCTGCGACGACGTGCCCTCCGAGCCCCTCCCTCCGACAGGGGCGGTGGTCGGCATCGACCTGGGCGTCACGCACTTTTTGACCACCTCGGACGGCCAACACGTCGCCAACCCGCGCTTCCTCGACGCGATGGCCGCCGAGCTGGCAGAAGCACAGCGGCACCTCGCCACGTTTCCCAAGCGGACCAGGCAGCGCACCAAACGCCACCGCGCCGCGGCCCGGAAAGTCGCCAAGCTGCACACGAAGATCCGCAAGCAGCGCGCCGACTTCCATCACAAGACCGCCCGCGCCCTGGTACGCGACCACGACGCGGTCGCGCACGAGCGTCTGAACACGGCGGGCATGACCCGCACACCCAAGCCCAAGCCCGACCACGCAGACAGGGGCGCCTTCCTTCCGAACGGCGCCGCCGCCAAGGCCGGGCTCAACCGCAGCATTCTCGACGCGGGTTGGACGCAGTTCCTCCAGATCCTGGCGAACAAGGCTGAGAGCGCCGGTCGCCTCGTGGTTCCGGTGGACGCGCGCAACACCTCCCGCACGTGCCTCGCATGCGGGCACGCCGCGAAGGAGAACCGCGCCACCCAAGCGAAGTTCGCATGTGTCAGATGTGGGTTCACCGCGAACGCGGATCACGTCGGCGCAACGAACGTCCTGAACAGGGCCGGGCTGGTCCTCTGCTATGTGGCCTAACCACCGACACAGGAAGCCCGCGCGGTGACGCGCGGGCGGAGTCACGAAGTGGGGGACGAGGAGGACGGTCACACCGCCCGCGCGGATGTCCTCGATCAGCTCCCAGGTGTCCCGGCGGGCGCGCGGATCCAGGCCGGTGGTCAGCTCGTCCAGCACGACGATCCGGGGGTTGCCGACCAGGGCGAGCGCGATGAACAGGCGCTGCTTCTGGCCGCCGGACAGCTTGGCGAACCGGGTGGTGAGCTTGGCGGTCAGGCCGAGGCGTTCCGTGAGGGGCCGCCAGTCGAGCGGGCTCGGGTAGAAGGCGGCGTACAGCTCCAGCGCCTCGCGGACGGTGAGCTTGGCTTGCAGCTCGCTCTCCTGGAGCTGCGCGCCGAGCACCCGGCGGGTGGCCTCGTGCTCGGCGACGGGGTCGAGGCCGGTGACGCGGACGCGGCCCGCGTCGGGCACCCGCAGGCCCTCGACGCATTCGACGGTGGTGGTCTTGCCGGCGCCGTTCGGGCCGAGGATCCCGAAGATCTCGCCCTCCTCGACGGTGAAGGAGACACCGTCGACGACGTTCCGGCCGCCGTAGGACTTGCGCAGGTCGGTGACCTCGATGACGGATGTGGACGACATGGGTGGCATACGTCGAGAATCCCGGCGGAGCACGCGTGAACACATCGGCCATCGCGCTCGAACGGGCATCAACCGATCGGCTGATGTCCTGGTACGACCCCGCGCCCGCGCAGGTCGTAGGACCGACGACCGAGCACGGTCCGGCCAAAACTCGGTGGGCGTTGTCAGTGGCGGTCCGTAGGCTCGCTGCTGATGCCCACGACACGTGCAACCGCCGAGGAACCCGAAGAGACCCAGGAACCCGAGCAGGCCGCGGAGCGGGAGCCGGCCCCGGCGCGGGAGCAGGCCGAGGGGCGGTCCGCCGTGCGCTCGCTGCTGCGGCTGTGGCCGTACGTCCGGCCCGTGCGGGCGCGGCTGTCCGTCGCCGCGTTCGTCGCGATAATCGCCTCCTGCGTGGGCCTTTTCATCCCCCTCGTCCTGAAGTGGATGGTGGACGGGCCGGTCGCCGACCGGGACCCGGCGGGTGTCTGGCTCGGCGCGCTCTACCTGCTGCTGCTCGGCCTCACCGAGGCACTGCTGTTCGGGTTGCGGCGGTGGCTCGTGGCGCGGCCCCTCGCCGGCGTCGAGGCGTCGATGCGCGCGGACCTGTACCGGCATCTGCAACGCCTGCCGGTCGCCTTCCACGACCGCTGGGCCTCCGGACAGCTGCTCTCGCGCGGCACGACCGACCTGATGCTGCTGAGGATGTTCCTGGCCTTCCCGCTGACGTTCCTGCTCGTCAACGCGGTGACCATCGTCGTCGGCGTCATCATCATGCTGATCCAGGACTGGACCCTCGGGCTCGTCATCCTGGGGCCCGCCGTCCCCGTGATCGTCACCTGCGTCGTCTTCGAGAAGAAGTACGCCACCGTCGCGCGCCTCGCCCAGGACCAGGTCGGCGACCTGACGACGGTCGTCGAGGAGAGCGTCCTCGGCATCCGCATCATCAAGGGGTTCGGGCGGCACCGGAGCCAGGCGCGGGCGTTCCGGGAGCTGTCGCGGACGCTGCGGGGGACGGAGCTGCGCAAGGCCCGTCTGCTGTCGGCGATCTGGGGCATCATCGTCACGCTTCCCGAACTGGCCATCGGGGCGGCCCTCGTCCTCGGCGTGGTCCAGGTCGCGGACGGGGTGCTGTCGGCGGGCACGCTGGTCGCCTTCCTGTCCACGGCACTCGCACTGCGGTGGCCCGTGGACTCGATCGGCTTCCTGCTGGCGATGAGCCAGGAGGCGGCGACGGCGACGGAGCGGTATTTCGAGGTGATGGACGAGAAGCCGGAGTCATCAACTGTCGTAGCTGCGGGCAGTCGTGCCGCTGGGGCGATGGGGGTCCCCCCGCTCGAGCGAAGCCGAGAGTGGGGGAGGGTGGGCGCAGCGGCACCTCACAGCGAGCAGCGCCCCCTCCGCGACAGCAGCACCGGCCAAATGGGCGGCCTGCGGTTCCACGACGTCACGTTCCGCTACCCCGACGCCGCCCCCGACACCGCCCCCACCCTCGACCACGTCGACCTGCATATCCACCCAGGCGAATCCATGGCCCTGGTCGGCGCCACCGGCTCCGGCAAGACCACCCTCACCGCCCTCGTCCCCCGCCTCCACGAAGTGACGTCCGGCCGCATCACGCTGGACGGTCAGGACATCACCGAGATGCCCCGGGAATCGCTGCGCGCCCTGGTGTCCGTGGCCTTCGAGGAACCCACCCTCTTCTCCGCGACCGTGGGCGAGAACGTCCTCATGGGCGCCCACCCCGACGCGGGCGAGCCCGAGCTGAACCGCGCCCTGGCCATCGCGCAGGCGGAGTTCACCCACGCGCTCCCCCAGGGCACCGCCACCCAGGTCGGCGAGCAGGGCCTCAGCCTCTCCGGCGGCCAGCGGCAGCGCCTCGCGCTGGCGCGGGCGGTGGTCGGCCGCCCCCGCTTCCTGGTGCTGGACGACCCGCTGTCCGCGCTGGACGTGCACACGGAGGCCGCGGTGGAGGCCGCGCTGCGCCGCGTGCTCGCGGAGACGACCGCGCTGATCGTGGCGCACCGCCCGTCGACGGTGCTGCTCGCCGACCGGGTGGCCCTGCTCTCCGGCGGCCGTATCGCCGCGGTGGGCACCCACCACGAACTGCTGCGCACGAACGCGGAGTACGCCCATCTGATGTCCGGGACCGAGGAGGACGAGCGATGACGGCGCCCATGACCGCCGCGCCGAACAAGGATCCGAACGAGGAGCCGGACAAGCGGCTGGGCAAAGGGCCGGGCGGCGGGCAGCCCGGCCCGGGACAGGCTCCCGTCGGCGACGCGTTCGACCACGACGACCTCCCCACTCCCCCGGGCGCCACCCTCGCGCTGCTGCGCTCCCTGCTCGCGCCGATGAGGGCCCGGGTGATCATGGCGAGCGTGCTGCTCCTGCTCCAGCAGGCGGCGGTGCAGGCGGGCCCACTGCTGGTGGCGTACGCCATCGACAGCGCGGTACCGGCGTTCCGGGACGACCGGAACGGGCCGCTGATCGCGGTGGCGGTCGGCTATCTGGCGTGCGCGCTGGCGGCCGGCGGGCTGCAGTACGCGTTCATCGGGGCGTCCGCGCGGGTGAACCAGGACGTGCTGCTGGATCTGCGCGGCCGGATCTTCCGGCACGCGCAGGTGCTGAGCATCGACTTCCACGAGCGGTACACCTCGGGCCGGCTCATCTCCCGTTCCACCACGGATGTCGAGTCGCTGCGCGAGCTGCTCAACGAGGGCCTGCAGGAACTCATCGGCGTGATCCTCGCCTTCGTCTACATCTCGGCGATGCTGCTCTGGCTGGATCTGGGTCTGGGCGCGGCGGCGCTGGCGTCGTTCGTGCCGCTGTACGGGTTCGTGCGGATGTACCAGCGGCGCGCGGCGAGCGTCTACACGGCCCGGTCCAGCGCGATCGCCGCGGTGATCGTGAAGTTCGCGGAGACGATGAACGGCATCCGCCCGGTGCGGGCGTTCCGCCGGGAGGCCTCGAACGACACGGAGTTCCGTGCCCTGAACCGGCACCACGAGCGCACCAACGGCGACGCGATCCTGGAGATGGCCCGCTATGTCGTCTGCTCCCGGGTGACCGCCAACGTCACGGTGGCGGCGATCGTGCTGTGGGGCGCGTACCGGGTGGCGTCGGAGTCGCTCGCGCTGGGTGTGCTGGCGGCGGCGGTGCTGTATCTGCGGCGGCTGTACGACCCGATCGACCGGCTCGGCATGTTCCTCAACTCGTACCAGTCGGCGGCGGCCTCGCTGCAGAAGATCGCGGGCCTGCTGGCCCAGACCCCGTCGGTCCCGGAGCCCGCCGAGCCGAAGGAGCTGCCGGCCGCGCCCTCCGAACGCCCGGGCCGCGAGGTCGTGTTCGAGGACGTACGGTTCGCGTACCGTACCGGCGGCGAGGTCCTGCCCCGCTTCGACCTCACGCTCGCCGCGGGCAGCACGGTGGCGGTGGTCGGCTCCACCGGCGCCGGCAAGTCGACCCTCGCCAAGCTGGTGGCCCGCTTCTACGACCCCTCGTCCGGCCGTGTCCTCCTCGACGGCGTCGACCTGCGCGACCTCGCGGTGCCCGAGCTGCGACGCGGGGTGATCATGGTGACCCAGGAGTCGTTCCTCTTCTCCGGCACGGTCGCCGAGAACATCGCCGTAGGCCGCCCGGACGCCACCCGCGAGGACATCGAACAGGCCGCCAAGGCCCTAGGCGCCCACGACTTCATCAGCGCCCTGCCCGACGGCTACGACACCGACGTACGCAAGCGCGGCGGCCGTATCTCCGCAGGCCAGCGCCAACTGGTGGCGTTCGCGAGGGCGTTGCTCGCCGACCCGGCCGTCCTCATCCTCGACGAGGCGACCAGTTCCCTCGACGTTCCCGGCGAACGGGCCGTCCAGCGCGCGATGTCCACGGTCCTGCGCGGCCGCACGGCCGTCGTCATCGCCCATCGCCTCTCCACGGTCGAGATCGCCGACCGGGTCCTGGTGATGGAACACGGCCGGATCGTGGAGGACGGCACCCCGGCGGACCTGATCGAGGGAACGGGCCGCTTCGCGGACCTGCACCGGGCGTGGCGGGACAGCTTGGCGTAACGCTCGGCGCCTCATGAAGGGCGAAGCCCTTTCTTTTGAAGCCCGTTCTTCTAAGGGGCGCGGGGAACTGCGCGACCAGCCAGACACAGCCCGCAGCCGAAGAACGCACCAACCAGCCATGTCACCAAAGGAATCGGGGGCCGATGATCAACGCGTACGAGGACCCCGGCACACCCGACTGCCGCGGCGGCGCCCGGTACCTGTGGTGGCTGGTCAAGCAGCAGGCGGGCCGCTCCGCACTCGGCTCCCTGATCTCCTGCGTATGGATGGTGCTGCTGGCGGCCACGCCGTATCTGCTCTCCCGGGCGATCGACGAGGGACTCGAACCCGGCGACTATCCGGCCCTGGCCGGATGGACGGCCGTACTCTTCGGCGTCGGCGCCTTCAACGCCTGGCTGAGCATCATGCGGCACCGCACGATGACCCGCGTACGGATGGACGCCAACTTCCGCACGGTGAAGGTCGTGATGGCGCACGCGGTCCGGCTGGGGGCGGCGCTGCCACGTCGCGTCGGCGCCGGGGAGGTCGTCACGATCGGCGTGGGCGACGTCAACACGATCTCCTCCTCCCTGACGGTCATCGGCCCGGGGGTCGGCGCGATCGCCGCGTACCTGGTGGTCACCGGGTTACTGGTGCCGGTCTCGCTCCCCATCGCGGCGGTCGTGCTGCTGGGGATGCCGCTGATGGCCGTACTCGTGGGGCCGTTGCTGCGGCGGCTGCAGGGCACGGAGACGGAGTACCGCGAGCGGCAGGGCGTGCTGACGGCCCGGATCGCGGACCTCGCGGGCGGGCTGCGCGTCCTCAACGGGCTCGGCGGCAAGGGTCTGGTCGCCGACGCGTTCCACCGGGACTCGCAGCGGCTGCGGGCGCAGGGGTACCGGGTCGGGGCGGTGACCAGCTGGATGCAGGCGCTCGGGCTGGGGCTGCCGATGCTGTTCCTCGCGGTGGTGACCTGGCTGGCGGCCCGGCTCGCCGCGCAAGGGGCCATCACCGTGGGCGAGTTGGTGTCGGTGTACGGGTACGTCACCGTGCTGGTGCGGCCGGTGTCGTACTTCGTCGCCTGGGGATACGAGCTCAGCCGTGGGATCGTGGCCGCGCGGCGCGTCATCCGGTTCCTGACCCTGGAGCCGCTGCCGGACCACGGCACCCAGGACGCGCCCGCCGAACCCTCGATGCTGCACGACCCCGAGTCGGGCGTACGGGTGCCGCCCGGGCGGCTGATCGCGCTGGCCGCCGAACGGCCCGCCGAGGCCACGGCCGTGATGGACCGGCTCGGCCGATACGCGCCGACGGCGGCGACCTGGGGCGGAACGCCGCTCGACGCGATCCCGCTGGCGCAGGTCCGCGCACGGATCCTGGTCGCCGACCACGAGGCCGACCTGTTCGCGGGACGGCTGCGCGACCTGCTCGGCGGACATGGCGACGTCGACGACGCCACGGCCGCGCGGGCGCTGCGCGCGGCCGTGGCCGAGGACATCGTCCAGGGCCTGGCCGATGGCCTCGACTCGGCGATCGACGCCCAGGGCCGCAACCTCTCCGGCGGCCAGCGGCAACGCGTACGCCTGGCCCGTGCCTTGGTCGCCGACCCCGAGATCCTGCTCGCCGTCGAGCCCACCTCGGCGCTCGACGCCCACACCGAGGCACTGGTCGCCCAGCGGCTGCGGGCCGCCCGCGAGGGCCGTACGACCGTCGTCACCACCACCTCGCCCCTCGTCCTCGACCACGCGGACACGGTCCTCCACCTGGTCGACGGCAAGGTCGCGGCCACCGGCAGCCACCGCGAGCTGCTGGCCACCGCACCGGGATACCGGGCGCTGGTGGCGCGGGACGCGGGCGAGGAAGAGGAAGCGGAAGAGGACCGGAACGAGACCGAGGCCAAGACCGAGACCGCAACCGCGACCGCGACCGAGGAGGTCGTACGGTGACCACGAAACCCGCCACTCCTTCCTCGGGTCGGCTGCCCATCGCCGAGGCTGCCGCCGTGCGGCGGGCCACCGTACGGCTGGTGCGAGCCGACGGGCGGGCGTTCCTGGCCGTGCTGGGGCTGAACGCGGCCGCGGCCGCGATGGGGCTGGCCGGGCCGTGGCTGCTGGGGCGGATCATCGACGAGGTGCGCGGCAAGAGCGGCGTAGGGGCGGTGGACCGGCTGGCGGCGACGCTCCTGCTGTGCGCGGTGGCGCAGTTGCTGCTGGCGCGCTGGGCCCGGTATGTGGGGCACCGGTTCGGGGAGCGGACGCTGGCGCGGGTGCGCGAGGAGTTCGTGGACCGGACGCTGGCGCTGCCCGCGTCGGTCGTGGAGCGGGCCGGGACCGGTGATCTGACGGCGCGCGGCACGGCCGATGTGGACGCCGTCGGCAAGACGCTGCGCGATGTCGGCCCCGAGCTGCTCATCAGCTCGGTGCAGGCGTTGTTCCTGATCGGCGCGGTGTTCGCGCTGGATCCGCTGCTCGGCGTGTGCGCGGTGTCGGGCCTGTCCGGTATCTGGGTCGTGCTGCGCTGGTATCTGCGCCGGGCGCGCACCGGGTATCTCGCGGAGGGCGCGGCCAATTCCGAGGTCGCGGAGATCGTCGCGGCGACCGCGTCCGGCGCCCGTACGGTCGAGGCGCTCCGGTTGGAGCGGCGGCGGATCACGGCGAGCCGGGACGCGCTGGAGACGTCCCGTCGGCGGCGGTTCCACACGCTGTTCCTGCGTACGGTGTTCTTCCCGAGCGTGGAGGTCTCGTACTTCCTGCCCCAGGTGCTCGTCCTGCTGCTCGGCGGGGTGCTGCTCGCGCGCGGCTCGGTCAGTCTGGGCGCGGTGGTGTCGGCGGCCCTGTATCTGCAACAGCTCAGCGGCCCGCTCGACGAGATCCTGATGCGGGTCGAACTGCTGCAGAGCAGCGGCGCCTCGTTCGCCCGGGTCGAGGGTCTGGCCGGGGCCCCGCGCGCGGACTCCGCCGACACCCCGGAACCGGCGGACGACCGCATCGACGTGACGGGTGTCCGTTACGCCTACGACCGGGGCGGCGAGGTGCTGCGCGGCGTCGACCTGACGGTCCGCCCCGGCGAACGGCTGGCCGTGGTCGGCCCGTCCGGCGCCGGCAAGACCACCCTCAGCCGTCTCCTGGCCGGCATCGACGCGCCCACCTCCGGCACGGTGACGGTCGGAGGCGTCCCCGTCGTCAGCCTCGGCCCCGAGCGCCTGCGCCGCCAGGTCGTCCTCGTCACCCAGGAGCACCACGTCTTCCTGGGCACGGTCCGCGACAACCTCCTGATCGCCGAACCCGCCGCGAGCGACGGGGAGTTGTGGGCCGCGCTGACGGCCGTGGGCGCGGACACCTGGGTACGCGACCTGCCGGACGGCCTCGACACCCGTCTGGGCGAGGGCGGTCGCCGTACGGACGGCTCCCAGGCCCAGCAACTGGCCCTCGCCCGCGTGGTCCTGGCCGACCCCCACACCCTCATCCTCGACGAGGCCACCGCCCTCCTCGACCCCACCACCGCCCGTCACACCGAACGCGCCCTCGCCGCCGTCCTCCAGGGCCGCACCGTCATCGCCATCGCCCACCGCCTCCACACCGCCCACGACGCGGACCGCGTCGCCGTCATGGAGGACGGCCGCCTCACGGAACTCGGCACGCACGAGGAGCTGGTGGCGGCGGAGGGGGCGTACGCGGCGCTGTGGCGGAGGTGGCACGGGGAGGGGGTGGCTTGACGGCCGGCGCACGCCCGGATCCAAACGGTCCGCATATCGAACATGACCAACCGGGCAACGGACCTTTTCCGGCCAAATCCTTGACGCGCTCCTGACAGGACGCACAGTCTCCTGCCACTCTGCCCACAACCGCGTCACAGCAAGCTCACACGTACGTCCGCCGTGGCGCGAAGCACCCCCCACGCATGTGGTTTTCGCGTTCGCCAGTTCACACCTTGTTCTGCCCGGGCGGCCACCAGCCGTCCGGTCTCCCCTGGCCGTGCGCACCACGGCCATGCAGAAGGAGTCAGTGTTGAGACGCCAGTCCCACAGACGCACCTCCCACACCGGTAACACCTTCGGCCACAGCACCCGGCGGCGCGCCGCCGCCGGCGCGCTCGTCGCCGTCACCGCCCTGCTCGCCGCGGCCGTCCAGTCGGGCGCCGCCACCGCCGCCCCGGAGAAGGCACCGTCGGCTGCGGACAAGGCGACCCCGGGCGCGGCCTCCGTGAAGCTCACCCCCGCCCAGCGGGCCGAGCTGATACGCGAGGCCAACGCCACGAAGGCGGAGACGGCCGAGGAGCTGAACCTCGGCGCGAAGGAGAAGCTCGTCGTCCGTGACGTGGTCAAGGACCGCGACGGCACCGTGCACACCCGGTACGAGCGGACGTACGACGGGCTCCCGGTCCTCGGCGGCGACCTGGTCGTCGAGACGTCGAAGGCGGGAGAGACCGAGGGAGTCGTCAAGGCCAGCAAGGCGACGATCAAGGTCCCGTCGCTGACGCCGGCCGTCACCGCCTCGAAGGCCGAGAAGCAGGCGCTCGGCGCCGCGAAGGCGGAGGACGCCAAGAGCCCCGAGGTCAACCGCGCGCCGCGCAAGGTCGTCTGGGCCGCGAGCGGCAAGCCGGTCCTCGCCTACGAGACGGTCGTCGGCGGCTTCCAGCACGACGGCACCCCGCAGGAACTGCACGTCATCACCGACGCCACCACGGGCGCGAAGCTGTACGAGTGGGAGGCGATCGAGACCGGCACCGGCAACACGGTGTACAGCGGCCAGGTGACCCTCGGCACCACGCAGTCCGGTTCGACGTACAACCTCACCGACGGCGCGCGCGGCAACCACAAGACGTACAACCTGAACCGCGGCACCTCCGGCACCGGCACGCTGTTCTCCGGCCCCGACGACGTGTGGGGCAACGGCACTCCGTCGAACCTGGAGTCGGCCGCCGCCGACGCCCACTACGGCGCGGCACTGACCTGGGACTACTACAAGAACGTGCACGGCCGCAGCGGCATCCGCGGTGACGGCGTCGGCGCCTACTCACGGGTGCACTACGGCAACAACTACGTCAACGCGTTCTGGCAGGACTCCTGCTTCTGCATGACGTACGGCGACGGCTCGGGCAACGCCAACCCGCTGACGTCGATCGACGTGGCCGCGCACGAGATGACCCACGGGCTCACCTCCAACACGGCCGGCCTCAACTACAGCGGAGAGTCCGGCGGCCTGAACGAGGCCACCTCGGACATCTTCGGCTCCACGGTCGAGTTCTACGCGGCGAACTCCTCCGACGTCGGTGACTACCTCATCGGCGAGGAGATCAACATCAACGGCGACGGCACGCCGCTGCGTTACATGGACCAGCCGAGCAGGGACGGCTCGTCGAGGGACGCCTGGTACTCGGGCATCGGCTCGATCGACGTGCACTACTCGTCGGGCCCCGCGAACCACTTCTTCTACCTCCTCTCCGAGGGCAGCGGCGCCAAGACCATCAACGGCGTCAGCTACAACTCGCCCACCTCGGACGGCCTGGCGGTGACCGGCATCGGCCGCGCCAAGGCGGAGCAGATCTGGTTCCGGGCACTGACCACGAAGTTCACGTCCACGACCAACTACGCGGCCGCCCGCACCGGCACCCTCGCGGCCGCCGGTGAGCTGTACGGCACGACGTCCGCCGAGTACACGGCGGTGCAGCACGCGTGGGCGGGCGTGAACGTGGGCGCGCGGCCCGGCGGTGGCGGGGGCGGCGGCACGTCGTTCGAGAACACGGCCGACGTATCGATTCCGGACAACGGCGCGGCGGTCACCTCGTCGATCACCGTCTCCGGCCGGACCGGCAACGCGCCCTCGAACCTCGCGGTCGCCGTGGACGTCGTCCACACCTACATCGGTGACCTCCAGGTCCAGCTGGTCGCCCCCGACGGCACGGCGTACACGCTGAAGGCGTACGGCACCGGCGGGAGCACGGACAACATCAACACCACCTACACGGTGAACGCCTCCTCCGAAGTCGCCAACGGGGTCTGGCAGTTGAGGGTCCAGGACAACGCGGCGCAGGACACGGGCCGCATCAACAGCTGGAAGCTGACGTTCCCGTAGGTCGCCGCTCACGCAGCCTCTTCTCAGCACGGCGCCGCCCCGGTGGGTCAGTTCCCGCCGGGGCGGCGCCCGTGTTCACGTTCCCGAAACGTTCACCGGACAGTCGGCTTTCGGCCAACATCATCATCCCCTCCTGACATGAACACGCCCCGGGTGTCACTCTTCCTCCACCCGCCGCACCAGCACCAGCACCAGCACCAGCACCAGAGCACTCCCCCACATAAGGAGCTTGTGTGACTCCCCTCTACGCGCGTCACAAGCGCACCACCCTGGCCATCGCGACCGCCGTCGCCGCCGGCGCGCTGCTGACCACCGGGCTGACCTCCGGCGCCACCGCCCAGCCCGCGCCCGTCGCGGACAAGGCCCAGCCGGCCGGTGCCCCGGTCCTGCTGACCCCCGCCGCGCGCACCGCCCTGATCAAGAAGGCGGACGCCGCCACGGCCGAGACCGCCGACGAGATAGGCCTGGGCGCCAAGGAGGAGCTGGTCGTCCGCGACGTCCTCAAGGACGCCGACGGCACGGTCCACACGCGCTACGAGCGCACCTACGGCGGCCTCCCGGTCCTCGGCGGCGACCTGGTCGTCCACGAGTCGAAGGCCGGTGACATCAAGAGCATCTCCAAGGCCACCAACGCCTCCGTCAAGGTCTCCGACCTCACCGCGGACGTCACCAAGGCCACCGCCGAGAAGCAGGCGCTGAAGGCCGCCAAGGCCGAGGGCTCCACCAAGACCGAGGCCGACAAGGCCCCGCGCAAGGTCGTCTGGGCCGCGAACGGCAAGCCCGCCCTCGCCTACGAGACGGTCGTCGGCGGCTTCCAGCACGACGGCACCCCGCAGGAGCTCCACGTCATCACCGACGCGGAGACCGGCAAGAAGCTGTACGAGTTCGAGGCCATCCAGACCGGTACCGGCAACAGCCAGTACAACGGCACGGTCACCATCGGCACGACCCTGTCGGGCTCGACGTACAACCTGACCGACGCCTCGCGCGGCAGCCACAAGACGTACAACAAGGCCCGCGCCACGTCGTCCTCGGCCGGCACGCTCTTCACCGACGCGAACGACATCTGGGGCACCACCGGCAGCGCGACCAGCTCCTCGACCGACCAGAACGCGGCGGTGGACGCCCACTACGGCGCCCAGGTCACCTGGGACTTCTACAAGAACGTCCTCGGCCGCAACGGCATCAAGAACAACGGCGTCGCCGCGTACTCCCGCGTCCACTACGGCAACGCGTACGTCAACGCCTTCTGGTCCGACACCTGCTTCTGCATGACGTACGGCGACGGCGAGGGCAACGTCAAGCCGCTCACCTCCCTGGACGTGGCCGGCCACGAGATGACCCACGGCCTGACCTCCAACACGGCCGGTCTCAACTACTCCGGCGAGTCCGGCGGCCTGAACGAGGCCACCTCGGACATCCTCGGCACGGCGGTCGAGTTCTACGCGGCCAACTCCAAGGACCCGGGCGACTACCTCATCGGCGAGAAGGTCGACATCCGCGGCAACGGCACCCCGCTGCGCTACATGGACCAGCCGAGCAAGGACGGCAACTCGGCCAACGCCTGGTCGTCGTCGCTGGGCAGCCTGGACGTCCACTACTCCTCGGGCCCGGCGAACCACTTCTTCTACCTGCTGAGCGAGGGCAGCGGCAGCAAGACGATCAACGGGGTGTCGTACAACTCCCCGACGTCGAACGGCGCCACGATCGCGGGCATCGGCCGCGACAAGGCCGTCCAGATCTGGTACAAGGCGCTGACCACGTACATGACGTCCACCACGAACTACAAGGGCGCCCGCACGGCGACCCTGAACGCGGCGTCCTCCCTCTACGGCTCCAGCAGCACGGAGTACGCGGCGGTGAACGCGGCGTGGGCGGCGGTCAACGTGACCGCGTGACGCACATCTGAGTCAGGGGCGGTACCCGGAGAGAAGGCGACTCCGGGTGCCGCCCTACTCTTTGGCTCATGTCCCACACCGATGGCCCCCTCCCCGAGGGCCCCTTCACGTACGACGCGGTCGGCGCGACCCGCAAGGGCCACTGCCCACCCGGCTTCAGCCCTCTCCACGTCCGCACCCGCATCGGCGAGGGCACGGACGTCTTCGAGCGCGCCGCCAACGCGGTCCTCACCTGGGAGATGCACCGCGCGATGGGCGTCGGCATCCAGACGGAGGCGGCCGAGGCCGCCCCCGGCGTCGACGTCACGGTCACCCTGGGCGGCGTCATCAAGGCCCCCTGCCGCGTGGTGTGGACGGTGGACGAGCCCCGCCGCAAGGGCTGGGCCTATGGCACCCTCCCCGGTCACCCGGAGTGCGGCGAGGAGGCTTTCGTGGTGGACCGCACGGGAGACGGCACGGTCTGGCTGACGGTCACGGCCTTCAGCCGCGGGGCGAAGTGGTACGCACGGGCGGGCGGCGCCGCGACGAGGGGCTTGCAGCACGCGTACGCGCGGCGGTGCGGGGTGGTGTTGCGGCGGCTGGCGGGTGACCCGAAGGAGTGAGCCGGGCCGGAGCCGCACCGCGCCGCAGGTCACCTGGATAGGCATGGGGGACGATCCCTGTCCCCGCCCACGCGGAGTGCCCCATGTCCACACGCCACCGGCGAGGGCACCTGCCCGGCGCCCCCATGGGCCGAGAACGCGAGTGGACAGCACTCACCGGCGTCCTCACCGATCCCTCCCCGGGATTGCGGCTCGGGACCGTCTCCGGACCGCGCCGCATCGGGAAGTCGTACGTACTCCGCACGCTGTGCGAGGCCGTGGGCGGGCTGTACTTCACGGCGATCAGCGACGAGGGCCGCCCATGCGCCCTGCGCCGGTTCGCTGAAGCGATCGCGGCGCACGCAAGAGTGGCCCCCGAGACCCTGCGCCTCCGTGACTGGCGCGAAGCACTCACCCACGCCCTCGACGTCACGTCCCGCCGCTCACCGCATCCCCTTCTCGTCCTCGACGACTTCCCCCATCTGCTCGCCCACTCACCTGAACTCCACGAGCTGATCCAGGAGTTGCACAGCGAGCCTCAGCACGGCGGGGACCAGGGCGCCCGGCTCATTCTGAGTGGCTCGACGAGAACCGGCATGCACAGGTTGCTCCCTGGTACGAAGCCCCTACGCGGAAGCGCGGTCATCGATCTACGCCTGGGCGCCTTCGACTACCGAACGAGCCGCGACTTCTGGCAACTGGAGGACCCGCGCACGGCCCTCCATGTCCACTCGGTCCTCGGAGGCACCGCTGGCTACCGGCCCATCACCGGCCGCACCAGCCCGAACGACGGCTTCGACACCTGGGTCACGGAGACGCTCCTGAACCCGGGCAGGGCGATGTACTCCCGTACGGAGACCGAGTTCCTCCCGCTCGAAGTCCTGGAATCAACCGGCTACATCCAGCGCGAACAGGACCTCCTCCGCCCCCGCCACCCGATGATTACCCTCACCGACCCGGTGATCCGTTTGAACCAGCTCATCACCCTCCCCCAGACAGCAGCGGTGGAGCAGGGCTTCGCCAAGGAGGTCTGGAAGGCCTCCAGCCCTACGTTCAACTCCAAGATCCTGGGCCCCCACTTCGAGGCTCTGGCCCGAGCCTGGACCCGCCAGCACGCCCACGCGGTCCTCCCGGACGGCCTCCCGGGCCCAGTCGGCACAACAGAAGTCCCCGACCCGGCGGCCCGCCCCAAACACGAGGTCGACGTCATCGCCCTGCCCTGGGCGAACGCCCCCAGTCGCCACGCACCCGCATCGCACTACTCGGCGAAGCAAAGGCGACAGCGGCCCGACGAGGGATGGGCAGCCTTCAGCGGCTGGAGAGGATCCGGGAGTTGCTCGCCGAGCAGGGGTACGACACCAGCCAAGTCACTCTGGCGCTCTTCTCCCCGTACGGCTTCCACGCCGACGTGACGGAACTCGCGAAGCGGCGCCGCGACGTGCTGTTGGTGGACTTGGAGACGCTGTACGGCCTGTAAGGCCGAGTCGTGACGCAACGCAATCACTGGACGTTTCCCCTTCAGGTTCAGGTCACTCGGCACGAGGTGGGGGCGGGCACATGACGGACGAGCGGGACCGGAAGCCGGAGACGCCGGCGGAGGCCGACGGAACGACAGGTCTGTTCAGCGCGATCGGCAAGATGCTCAAGCTCCTACGGGAGCGAGCAGGGCTCACCCAGAAGGAACTCGGCGAGGCGGTCGGCTACGGCCCCGACGCCATCTCGGCCATGGAACGCGGCGTACGGGTGGCCCGCCCCGAGATCCTGGAGAAGGCGGACGAACTCCTCAATGCCGGGGGCTTGTTGAAAGCGATGATCCCCGAGATCAAGGAGGGTATGAGGAAGGCACGGACGAGGCATCCGGAGTGGTATCGGGGCTACGCCACCCTGGAGGCGCAGGCCGTCTCGCTGTACGACTACAGCACGATGGGCGTACTCGGACTCCTCCAGACCGAGGACTACGCACGAGCCGTGTTCACCCAGCGCTTCCCACCGCTGAGCGAGGACACCATCGAGAGGCGGGTCGCGGACCGCCTCTCCCGCCAGCAGATCTTCGAGCAGTGGCCTCCGCCAGAGTGCAGCTTCGTCATGGAGCAGTCAGTGCTTGAGCGGCCCATCGGTGGACCCGAGGTGCACGCGGGGCAACTGCGACAGCTGCTGCGCATTGGCGGCATGCGCAGCGTTCAGCTTCAGGTCATTCCGACGAGCCGCCATGAGCACCCGTCTCTGGACAGCTCCTTCACCTTGCTGACTCCCAAAGGGCAGGAGCAGGTTGCGTATATGGAAACCCAGGGGTATCCCCGCCTGGTCACCGACCGAGAAGAGGTACGCATCCTCGCCGCCCGCTATGGAATCATCCGAGCGCAGGCGCTCAACCCGCACGAGTCCCTGGACCTGATCGAGAAGATACTGGAAGGGCGATGAACATGGAGCAGCTGAGCTGGTTCAAGTCGAGCTACAGCAGCGGCGAGGGCGGCCAGTGCCTCGAAGCCGCCTATACCTGGCACAAGTCGTCACACAGCGACGGTGAAGGCGGCCAATGCGTAGAGATAGCCTCCTGCCCCCGCACCATCCACATCCGCGACTCCAAGAACCCCACCGGCCCCCGTCTCGTCCTCTCCCCAGTCGCCTGGTCGGTGTTCCTGACAGGCCAACTACTGGCTTGACACCCTACGGCCGTACCTATTCCGTCGGCTTCAGGAAGGAGATGGACACGAAGGTTATACGGTCGGCTGTCTTTCAAGCCAGGGCCACGATCACCGAGGGCAAGGTCGCCGGATACATCACCAAGGACGCCCAAGCCGACACCGGCACCCTCGAACACCACCTGATAGAGATCACCGAACTCTGGACGGAATCCTTACCCGACCACACCGCCCGCGTGATCCACGGTTTCAAGCCGAGCGAGAGAAGCGCAGCAACAACCTTTCGGCCATCGCATGCTGATAGTCGTCCGCGAATTCCAGTGGAGATTTCCCCCGACCGCCCTCAATTCGAGGGTCCGCACCGTAAGCAAGAAGTATCGCCACCAGAGTCACCCCCATTTCGCGGCCAGCCTGAATCGCCGTGTCAGCCTCATAATCAACTGCGTGAGCCAACAGGGCCATTCCACAGCAGATCTCGTCGGGGTCCACCCCCGAGTCCAGCAGTCTAGCCAACTCGTCAGACTCGCCATTCTCAACAGCTTGATGAGCCGGAGTCCACAGGTTCTGCACCTCTTCAAACATGCTGCCGATTATAATGCTGAAAACACGAATTCGTCACGTTGAAGTACCTCGCAGATCATTCCGGAATTCGCCAGCCACGCCGCTCGCTCGCCAAAACGGCCACGTCAGCAATTCCAAATCTGAAGAGTTGCCCCATTTTCGGCGTCCACTGCCACATGGACCACAGGAGGAGCCGAATCACCCATAGGACTAGCCCAGGATTCACGCCGCCTTCAACCACAAGATTACCTTTGTCGAGCTGAAGGCATACGCCCTGAACGGGGTGACCCATCGACTCCAAAAATTCCACCTGGAAGCCAGACAGTGCCGCATCGACAGGGACTCCATACGCCATGTGAACCAGTACGTCATTACACCTAATAGGCCGCCCACGCGATTCCTTAAATCGCTCAGCCAGCGCAGGCGAGGTGCCGGGCTCACTCATGGGGTGTCCTTGGGCAAGTGCGTATGCGGATCGAGGAGTTGTCAAAGTTCAGGCCGAGGCCCGTTGGGTCGGAGAAGGTGATGGGCTTGTTGATGCTGTACGCGGCGCATATGGGACCGCTGCCCCGAAGAACAGGGGTTCAGTGAAACTGGGCCACGGACAAAAGAGGGCCACGGCCCAAACCGATGCCCCCGCAAACCGATGCCCCGTACAGGCGGTACCCATACGGGGCGCAGCGGCTGAGCGAAGCGGGCTACCGCATCAGCACCCCAGCCTCCTCCCCCACCCCCTCCGAAGGCACCACCACCAGCCCCAACTCGGCCCCCGTGGCCAGCAGCCGGTGGGCCGGGAGGATCCGTACCGTGTAGCCGAAGGAGCCCGTGCGGTCCAGGGACAGGGGGCCCTCGTAGGACCAGCGGCCCTCCTGGTCGGGCCCGCTGGTCGGTTTCAGCGGGACGTACGTCGCATCAGTGATGCGGTCGTCGGAGTCCACACGCCCCGATACCGCCTGGACCTCGACGTCGTCCGGGACCAGGTCGCCCAGACCGACCCGCACGCGCAGCACCAGCGTCGCGCCCAGCTCCGCCGCCGTGCTCATCGGAGCCGCCGAGGTCTCCACATGGTCCACCGTCACCCGGTGCCAGCCGCCCCGCACCCGT
Organism: Streptomyces sp. DSM 40750; assembly: GCF_024612035.1. GTDB lineage: Bacteria > Actinomycetota > Actinomycetes > Streptomycetales > Streptomycetaceae > Streptomyces. The sequence continues at coordinate 7,799,835 of NZ_CP102513.1, read as the reverse complement.
GCCTTCCACTCGGACAGTTCCCGTGCCACGTCCGGGACCAGGGACCGGTGGGCGCGGGCGGCCGGGGTGTACAGACGCTCCACGTATTCGCGAACCATCCGCCCCGCCAGCACTTTCGGGCCCAGATGGGTCAGCGTCTGGCGGACCATCTCGATCCAGCGGTCGGGCAGGCCGGCCTGGCCGCGTTCGTAGAAGCGGGGCGCCACCCGCTGCTCCAGCAGGTCGTACAGGGCCGTCGCCTCCACGTCGTCCCGGCGGTCCTGGTCCTCGTCCATCGCCGTACCATCGGCCGTCGGGATCGCCCAGCCGAAGTCAGGCCGGAACCATTCGTCCCACCAGCCGTCCAGGACGGACAGATTCAGGCAGCCGTTCAGCGCCGCCTTCATACCCGACGTCCCGCACGCCTCCAGCGGCCGCAGCGGATTGTTCAGCCACACGTCGCAGCCGGGATAGAGCTTCTGGGCCATCGCCATGCCGTAGTCGGGGAGGAACACGATCCGGTGGCGTACGCGGGGGTCGTCCGCGAACCGCACCAGCTCCTGGATCAGGCGTTTCCCGCCGTCGTCCGCCGGGTGCGCCTTGCCCGCGATCACGATCTGCACCGGCCTCTCCGGGTGCAGCAGCAGATCCATCAGACGGTCCCGGTCGCGCAGCATCAGGGTCAGGCGCTTGTAGGACGGGACTCGGCGCGCGAACCCGATGGTCAGCACATCCGGATCCAGCACTCCTTCGATCCAGCCCAGTTCGGCCGTACCGGCGCCACGCTGCTTCCAGGAGGCGTACAGGCGTTCCCGTACCTCCATGACCAGTTGCTCCCGCAGATCCCGGCGCAGGTCCCAGATGTCCTGGTCGGGGATGTCGCCCACGGCGTCCCAGCGGTCGGAGCCGCCGACCGTCATGGCGTCCTCGGTCCGTTCGTCGCCGATCTGGCGGGCGCCGAGGCGGAAGACCTCCGGGGCCACCCAGGTCGGGGCGTGGACCCCGTTCGTCACCGAGGTGATCGGGACCTCGTCCGCGTCGAAGCCCGGCCACAGACCCGAGAACATCTCCCGGCTGACGTGGCCGTGCAGCAACGAGACACCATTCGCCCGCTGCGCCAGCCGTAGCCCCATCACCGCCATGTTGAAGACGTTCGGGTCGCCGCCCGGGTACGTCTCCATGCCCAGCCCCAGGATGCGTCCCACGTCGATGCGCGGGAGTTCGGCGTCGGGGCCGAAGTGGCGGGCGACCAGCTCGCGGTCGAAGCGGTCGATGCCGGCGGGGACGGGGGTGTGGGTGGTGAAGACCGTGCCGGAGCGGACCGCCTCCAGGCCGGCGTCGAAGTCGAGGCCCTCGTCGTAGAGCTCGGCGATGCGTTCCAGGCCGAGGAAGCCGGCGTGGCCCTCGTTGGTATGGAAGACCTCGGGCCCGGCGTGGCCGGTGAGCCGGCAGTACATGCGGACGGCCCGCACTCCTCCTATGCCGAGCAGCATCTCCTGGAGGAGGCGGTGCTCGCTGCCGCCGCCGTACAGCCGGTCGGTCACGCCGCGTTCGCCGAGGTCGTTCTCCTCGACGTCCGAGTCCAGGAGCAGCAACGGCACCCGGCCGACCTGAGCCTGCCAGATACGGGCGTGCAGCCTGCGGCCGCCGGGCAACGCCAGGTCGACCTGGGCCGGGGAGCCGTCGGCCGCCGCCAGCGGCACCAGCGGCAGCTCGTGGGGGTCGAGCACCGGGTAGTGCTCCTGCTGCCAGCCGTCCCGGGACAGGGACTGCCGGAAGTAGCCGTGCCGGTAGAGCAGGCCGACGCCGATCAGCGGTACGCCGAGGTCGCTGGCCGCCTTCAGATGGTCGCCGGCGAGGATGCCGAGGCCGCCGGAGTACTGCGGCAGCGCGGCCGTGATGCCGAACTCGGGCGAGAAATAGGCGACGGCGGCCGGGAGTTCGGTGGTCTGCCCCTGGTACCAGCGGTCTCCGGTGACGTAGTCGCGCAGATCATCGGCGACGGCGGTCAGCCGGCGCAGGAAGCGCCGGTCCTCGGCGAGTTCGGCCAGGCGGCGGGTGGAGACGGAGCCGAGGAGGCGTACGGGATCGCCGCCGGACGCGGACCAGCGCTCGGGGTCGACCGACTGGAAGAGGTCACGGGTCTCCGCGTGCCAGGACCAGCGCAGATTGCGCGCCAGCTCGCTGAGCGGGTGCAGGGCTTCGGGGAGGACGGGTCGGACGGTGAATCTGCGGATGGCCTTCACAGAGGATTCCACCTTCGCGCCAGGACGTACGGGCCGGGGGACGCACTCCGCTGTGCGCCGTTCGTCACCCCCGACCGTAGCGGCGCGAGGCGCCCGGCAACTACGGCGCGTCCCTCGGTATGCAATTACGGCGCATCCGTACCCCGGCCGCCCGGCCGGACAGTCCACCCCCGCACGTTCAGTCCTGAATTCGTCGCAACCCAGCCGCAACCTTCACATGTACGCCACGGGCGATATGGCCGATTCCGCCCCTCTGGGCGACCTTGTGGCACTTCACACCGCACGAGAGGCTGCCGGGTGGCGCACCGGCCGACCTCGGCCGAGTCCGGCGAACTCCGGCAGCCCACCACGACCGGCTCCCGGCGAACCCTGGTGTGGTGCGCCGAGTCGAGGAGGGGGTTCTCACACATGCGTCACCTGGCAGAGGCGAGAAACAGGCGTATGCGCTGGGCGGGAGGGCTCACGGCGCTCATGACGGCCGCGGTGCTTTCGGCCATCACCCTGCCCGCGCACGCCGCTCCGGAGGGGCGTGTCCTCGGAGCCGGCGATCCCGGTTCCGTCAGCGGCAGTTACATAGTGACCCTCAAGACGGGAACGAAGGCCCCGTCGAAGGCCGGAAAGGACGTCGCGGCGCAGTACGGGGCGAAAATACGCCACACATACAGCACCGCCCTGAACGGATATTCCGTGAAGGCCGGTGAGAAACAGGCCAAACGTCTCGCGGCGGACTCCCGCGTGGCCTCGGTCGTCCAGGACACGAAGGTCACCTACGACCACCGGCAGCCCAACCCGCCCTCGTGGGGCCTGGACCGCGTCGACCAGTCGAACCTGCCGCTCGACAAGAGCTACACCTGGCCGGAGTCCGCGGGCAAGGGCGCCACCGTGTACGTGATCGACACCGGCATACGGATCACGCACAAGGACTTCGGCGGCCGGGCGCGCCACGGCTGGGACTTCGTCCAGAACGACAGGACGGCTCAGGACGGCAACGGGCACGGCACCCATGTCGCGGGCACCGTCGCCGGCACCACGTACGGCGTCGCCAAGAAGGCCGAGGTCGTCGCCGTACGCGTCCTCGACGACGCGGGCGCGGGGACGACCGCCCAGGTCATAGCGGGCATCGACTGGGTCACCAAGCATGCGAAGAGGCCCGCCGTGGCCAATATGAGCCTGGGCGGCTTCGGCAACGCCCAGCTCGACGCGGCCGTACGCAACTCCATAGCGTCCGGGGTCACCTACACGGTCGCCGCGGGCAATGACGGACTCGCCGCCGGCCTCTACTCGCCCGCCCGCGTCAAGCAGGCGATCACGGTCGGCGCCACCGACAAGAGGGACGTTCGCGCCAACTTCTCGAACTGGGGCCCGAGTGTGGACCTGTTCGCACCGGGCGTGTCCGTCACCTCCACGTCGCACAAGAGCAACACCGCGAAGGCGACCCACTCCGGTACGTCCATGGCCTCCCCGCACGCCGCGGGCGCGGCCGCCCTGTACCTGGCCGACCATCCGTCGGCCACACCCGCCCAGGTGAGCAAGGCGCTGGTGCAGCGTGCGGTTTCGGGCAAGGTCAAGGACAAATTTCCGGGCTCCCCGAACAAGCTTCTACAAGTCCACAATCCGTAGGGCTCTGTAACACCACAGGTGAACGACCCTTTACCCAGAGCGACTACAGTGACCGGCCTCGCCCTCCTCGGGACGAGGCCGGTCTTGTGTGTAGACATACGCGTGAGTAGTTAACAAAGTGCCGGAATGCCCACCCGCACTGTGTGGGAAGGCTCCACCGGTACGTCCCGCTGGCCCCACCTCCCCACACCCTCATCCGCCCACCCACGTTGACGCGGACAGGAGCGGTCATGCCCGCCACGCACCACTCGTCAGCACCCCCGACGACCAGTACCACCACCGCCACACCCGACAGCACCGTCGCGCGCCCCGCACGCCCGGCGCGCACCGGTCCGCCCGCGCCGGCCGCGCCGCCCCCGAGGGCCCCGGTGACTCCGGGCGCCCCCACCATCGGGCGGATACCGGTCCTCGACGTACGGCCTACCGTCCACCACGGCCGCCGACCGGCGAAGGCCGTCGTGGGCGAGGCCTTCGAGATCTCGGCCGTCGTCATCCGCGAGGGCCATGACGCCGTCGCCGCCAACGTCGTGCTCAAGGACCCGGAGGGCCGCCCGGCCGACTGGACCCCGATGCGCGAACTCGCCCCCGGCACCGACCGCTGGGGCGCCACGGTCTCCGTACCGAGCGAGGGCATCTGGTCCTACGCGGTCGAGGGCTGGGGCGACCCGGTCACCACCTGGCGCCACCACGCCCACATCAAGATCCCGGCCGGTATCGACACCGAACTGGTCCTCGAAGAGGGCGCCCGCCTGTACGAACGCGCCGCCGACGGAGTCCCCGAGGGCCGCAGCGGACGAGGCATCCTCCTCGCCGCCGTGGACGCGCTACGGGACACCGCCCGGCCCGCGTCCTCCCGTCTGGCGGCGGCGTTGGCGCCGGAGGTGGACGAGGTCCTGACCCGCCACCCGCTGCGCGAACTGGTCACCTCCTCGGAGCCGCTGCCCCTGCTGGTGGAACGCGAGCGGGCACTGTTCGGGTCCTGGTACGAGTTCTTCCCGCGTTCCGAGGGCACCCCCGAGCAGCCCCACGGCACGTTCCGTACCGCCGCCCGCCGCCTGCCCGCGATCGCCGCCATGGGCTTCGACGTGGTCTACCTGCCGCCGATCCACCCGATCGGCACCACCTTCCGCAAGGGCCGCAACAACACCCTCTCCCCCACCCCCGACGACGTCGGCGTCCCCTGGGCCATCGGCTCCCCCGAAGGCGGCCACGACGCCATCCACCCCGACCTCGGCACCCTCGAGGACTTCGACCACTTCATCGCCCAGGCACGAAAATCGGGGCTGGAGGTCGCCCTGGACTTCGCCCTGCAGTGCTCCCCGGACCACCCCTGGGTACACAAACACCCCGAGTGGTTCCACCACCGCCCCGACGGGACGATCGCGTACGCGGAGAACCCGCCGAAGAAATACCAGGACATCTACCCCATCGCCTTCGACGCCGACATGCCCGGCCTCATCGCCGAGACCACCCGCGTACTGCGCCACTGGATGGACCACGGCGTCCGCATCTTCCGCGTCGACAACCCCCACACCAAACCGGTCGTCTTCTGGGAACAGGTGATCGCCGACATCAACACCACCGACCCGGACGTCATCTTCCTGGCCGAGGCCTTCACCCGCCCCGCGATGATGCACACCCTGGCCGCGACCGGCTTCCAGCAGTCCTACACCTACTTCACCTGGCGCACCACCAAGGAGGAACTGACGCAGTACGCCACCGAACTGGCAGGGGAAGCCGCCAGCTACATGCGGCCGAACTTCTTCGTCAACACCCCCGACATCCTCCACGCCTTCCTCCAGCAGGGCGGACGCCCGGCCTTCGAACTGCGCGCGGTCCTGGCCGCGACCCTCTCCCCCACCTGGGGCGTGTACTCCGGCTACGAACTGTGCGAGAACACCCCGCTCAAACCCGGCAGCGAGGAGTACCTCGACTCGGAGAAGTACCAACTCCGCCCACGCGACTGGGACGCAGCCGAACGAGACGGACGTACGATCGCCCCACTGCTCGGCAAGCTCAACGAGATCAGGCGTCGGAGCCCGGCGCTGCGACAGTTGCGGGATCTGCACTTCCACCATGCCGACCAGGAAGCGGTGATCGTCTACTCGAAGTGCGCGGGCTCGAACACGGTTCTGGTGGTGGTCAACCTCGACCCCCACCACACCCAGGAGGCCACGGTCTCGTTGGACATGCCGCAACTCGGCCTGGACTGGCATGAGTCCGTGCTGGTGCGCGACGAGCTCACCGGCGAGGTCTACACCTGGGGCAGGAACAACTATGTACGTCTCGAACCGGGCCGCGCGCCCGCACACGTACTGACCGTCCTGCGACCGTCCAACCCGCAGATCGGGGGGTCACCCACACAATGATCGTCAACGAGCCCGTTCCGGACACCTTCGAGGACACTCCGCAGAAGGACCGGGACCCGGACTGGTTCAAACGCGCCGTCTTCTACGAAGTCCTCGTCCGTTCCTTCCAGGACAGCAACGGCGACGGCATCGGCGACCTCAAGGGCCTCACCGCCAAACTCGACTATCTGCAATGGCTGGGCATCGACTGCATCTGGCTCCCGCCCTTCTTCAAATCGCCGCTGCGCGACGGCGGCTACGACGTCTCCGACTACACCGCCGTCCTCCCCGAATTCGGTGATCTCGCCGACTTCGTGGAATTCGTCGACTCCGCCCACCAACGCGGCATGCGCGTCATCATCGACTTCGTCATGAACCACACCAGCGACCAGCACCCGTGGTTCCAGGAGTCGAGGAAAGACCCCGACGGGCCCTACGGCGACTACTACGTCTGGGCCGACGACGACAAGCAGTTCCAGGACGCCCGCATCATCTTCGTCGACACCGAAGCGTCCAACTGGACCTTCGACCCCGTGCGCAAGCAGTACTTCTGGCACCGGTTCTTCTCCCACCAACCGGACCTCAACTACGAGAACCCGGCGGTGCAGGAGGAGATCGTCTCGGCGCTGCGGTTCTGGCTGGACCTGGGCATCGACGGCTTCCGCCTGGACGCGGTGCCGTACCTGTACCAGCAGGAAGGAACCAACTGCGAAAACCTTCCCGCAACCCACGACTTCCTCAAGCGGGTGCGGAAGGAGATCGACGCGCACTACCCCGACACCGTGCTGCTGGCCGAGGCGAACCAGTGGCCGGAAGACGTCGTCGACTACTTCGGCGACTTCCCCAGCGGCGGCGACGAATGCCATATGGCGTTCCACTTCCCCGTCATGCCACGCATCTTCATGGCGGTGCGCAGGGAATCGCGCTATCCGGTGTCGGAAATCCTCGCCAAGACCCCGGCCATTCCGTCGAACTGCCAGTGGGGCATCTTCCTGCGCAACCACGACGAACTGACCCTCGAAATGGTCACCGACGAAGAGCGCGACTACATGTACGCGGAGTACGCCAAAGACCCGCGTATGCGCGCCAACATCGGAATCAGGCGCCGGCTCGCCCCGCTGCTGGACAACGACCGCAACCAGATCGAACTGTTCACCGCCCTTCTGCTGTCCCTCCCCGGCTCGCCGATCCTCTACTACGGCGACGAGATCGGCATGGGCGACAACATCTGGCTCGGTGACCGCGACGCGGTACGGACACCGATGCAGTGGACCCCGGACCGCAACGCGGGCTTCTCCTCCTGCGATCCGGGGCGGCTGTCGCTGCCGACGATCATGGACCCGGTCTACGGCTACCAGGTGACGAACGTCGAGGCGTCGATGTCCTCGCCGGCCTCGCTGCTGCACTGGACCCGCCGGATGATCGAGATCCGCAAGCAGAACCCGGCGTTCGGCCTGGGGTCGTACACCGAACTCCCGTCGTCGAACCCGGCCGTCCTCGCCTTCCTGCGGGAGGCCCCCTCGACCGAGGAGAACGGGGACGACCTGGTGCTGTGCGTGAACAACTTCTCCCGTTTCGCCCAGCCCACCGAACTCGATCTGCGCGCCTACCAGGGACGCCACCCCGTCGAACTCATCGGCGGAGTGCGCTTCCCGGCCATCGGCGAGCTGCCCTATCTGCTCACCCTCGCGGGCCACGGCTTCTACTGGTTCCGCCTGCGGAAGGACACCGTGTAAGCCCGACCGGAACCCCCGGGCGGGCCGGTTTCTCCCGGCCCGCCCGGGGCACGCAAACAGGAACACCCCGCCCCCCGGGGAAAGGACGCGACGCCATGTCGGAAGCCGCCACGCACTCCACTGCGACAAGTCCTGGTCCGCCGCCCGTCGCGGAGCCGATGCCCGGGCTGCTCACCTCGCTGGAGCCACTCCTGCGGGAGTGGCTGCCACGGCAGCGCTGGTTCGCGGGGAAAGGGCGACCGGTCACCGGGTTCAGCCTGGTGGCGGGGACCGAGCTGTTGCCGGTGGGCGCCTCCACGGCGGCCGGCTCCCCATCGGGTGGCTCCAAGGCCGGGCTGCTGCATCTCCTCGTGCGCGCCCATCAGCCGCTGGTGCCGTCCCAGGGCGCTCCGGCCCACCCCGGCGACTGCTACCAGCTGCTGCTCGGCGTACGCGAGGCGCTGCCGCCACGGCTGGCGCCCGCGCTGATCGGGCATGTGGCCGACGGGCCGCTGGCCGGGCGGACGGTATACGAGGCGCTGCACGACCCACGCCTCGCCGATGTCCTCCTGGAGGCGCTGCGGACCAAGGCGCGCGTCGGTGAGCTGCGCTGCGAGCGGGACATGCGGCACGACATTCCCGAGGGCCTGGTATCGCGCATGGTGACCTCGGAGCAGTCCAACTCCTCGATCGTCTATGGCGATACGTTCATCCTGAAGCTGTTCAGGCGGGTCGTACCCGGAGACAACCCCGATCTGGAACTGCCGCTGACGCTGTCCCGCGAGGGCTGCGCCCGGGTACCTGCCCCGGCGGCCTGGATGGTGGCGGAGCTGGGCCGGACCGCCGATCCCGACGGTCACCATGTCCTGGGCGTCCTCCAGCCGTTCCTGCACGGCGCGGCGGACGGCTGGGAGCTGGCGTTGAGCATGCTGGCCAAGGGCGAGGACTTCGCCGTCGAGGCGCGGGCGCTGGGGCGGGCGACCGCCGAGGTGCACACCGCGCTGACGCGGTCGCTGCCCACGGTCACCCTGGGGCGGCCCCAACTGGAGTCGCTGGTCGACGGGATGACCGAACGCCTGGAGGCCGCCGCGCAGGCCGTCCCCGCGCTGCGGCCGTACGCGCCCGGACTGCGCACGGCCTTCGAGGCGCTGGCCGACCTGGCCGCCGAGGGCCGCACCTGGACGGCCCAGCGCATCCACGGCGACCTCCACCTCGGGCAGTGTCTCCGCTCTCCCTCCGGCGAGTGGTCGCTCATAGATTTCGAGGGCGAGCCGTCTAAGCCGCTGGCCGAACGCCGGATGCCGCAGCCCGTGGCCCGCGACATCGCCGGCATGCTCCGCTCCTTCGACTACGCCGCCCACTCCCTCCAGCCCCCGGCCGCCGACTGGGCGACCGCCTGCCGGGCCGCGTACTGCTCCGGCTACGCGGACGTCGCCGGAGCCGACCCGCGCACCGATCCCGTACTGCTGCGCGCCTACGAGACCGACAAGGCCGTGTACGAGGTCCTCTACGAGGCCCGCCACCGCCCCGACTGGCTCCCGGTGCCCCTGGCGGCCGTCCACCGCCTGGCCACGGACACCGAAGCCGACACGCCCTGATCCCCGCCCCCCACCAGTTCCTGTTCCCTGTTCCTGTTCCTGCCGAGGAGGCCGTCCCTGTGACTCCCCGCCCGCCGTCCGACGACAGCACACAGCACACCGGCGCCGCCGCCGAGGGGCCCGCCCCGGTGAAGAAGACGGCCACGAAGAAAACGGCCGCGAAGAAAACCGTGGCGAAGAAGGCGACAGCGAGGAAGACGGCGACGAAAAAGGCGGCTGAGAAGACGGCTGAGAAGACGGCGGCGAAGAGCACGGCGAAAGCGGTCGCCAAGAAGGCGGCCGAGGGGGCGCCTGTGGTCAAGAAGGCGGCGGCCAAGAAGACGGTCGCCAAGAAGGTCGGCGAAGGAACGGCGGCGGTCAAGAAGACGGCCGAGGGCAAGGCGGTGGCGAAGAAGGCCGCCGGATCCGGCGGGGCAGCGCCGAGAAAGGTGGCCGAGGACAAGGGCGTGGCCAAGACGGCCCCGGCCAAGAAGGCCACCACGAAGAAGACCGTGGCGAAGAAGGCTGTCACGAAGACGGCTGGCACGAAGACCGCAGTCGCGAAGACGGCAGTCCCGAAGACGGCAACGGCCAAGAAGACCGCGGCCAAGAAAGCCGTCACGGCCAAGGCGGTCACCAAGAAGACCGTCGCGAAGAAAGCCGCCGCGAAGAAGGCCGTGAGGCAGCCTCAGGAGACGGAGAGCGCGACGCTGCCTCCCGCCGTCCCGCCGAGCACCGGAACGACAGTGCTCGAACCGGTCGGCACCTCCGACACCGGCCCCGGTCTCGCCCAGCCCGCCTTCTCCCCCGCCCTGGACGGCGACGATCGCGAGCGGCTGATCGCCGGTACCCACCACGCGCCGCACTCGGTCCTCGGGGCTCATTCCGCGCCCGGCGGCGTGGTGTTCCGGGCGTTCCGGCCGTACGCGCTCGGGGTGAGCGTGGTGGTGGAGTCGTTGCGGGCCGAGTTGCACGACGACGGAGGCGGGTTCTTCTCGGCGCTGCTGCCGTTGCGGGAGGTGCCGGCGGAGTACCGGCTGCTGATCTCGTACGAGGGGATGAAACAGGAGACCGAGGACGCGTACGGTTTCCTGCCCGCGATCGGCGAGCTGGACCTGCATCTGATCAACGAGGGCCGGCACGAGGAGCTGTGGCGGGTGCTCGGCGCCGAGCCGATGACCCACCAGGGCGTGACGGGCACCCGCTTCACGGTGTGGGCACCGAACGCACGCGGCGTGCGACTGGCCGGGACGTTCAACTTCTGGGACGGCACGGGGTACCCCATGCGCTCGCTGGGCTCCTCGGGCGTGTGGGAGCTGTTCGTGCCCGGGATCGGCGAGGGCGAGCTGTACAAGTTCGAGATCACCCGGCCGGACGGCTCGAAGACGCTTCGCGCCGACCCGCTGGCCCGCCGCACGGAGGTGCCGCCCAACACCTCCTCCGTCGTGCACGCCTCGCAGTACGAGTGGGGCGACGAGGAGTGGCTGGCGAAGCGGGCGGAGACCCCGGCGCACGAGGCGCCGTTCTCCGTCTACGAGGTCCATCTGCCGTCCTGGCGACCCGGGCTGACATATCGTCAACTGGCCGATCAGCTACCGGCGTACGTCTCGGACCTCGGCTTCACCCATGTCGAGCTGCTGCCCGTCGCCGAGCATCCCTTCGGCGGCTCGTGGGGCTACCAGGTCACCGGGTTCTACGCGCCGACGGCCCGGCTCGGCAGCCCTGACGACTTCAAGTTCCTGATCGACGCGCTGCACCGGGCCGGGATCGGTGTGCTGATGGACTGGGTACCGGCCCATTTCCCGCGTGACGACTGGGCGTTGGCCGAGTTCGACGGGCGTCCGCTGTACGAGCACGAGGACCCGGCACGGGCCGCGCACCCCGACTGGGGAACGCTGGAGTTCGACTACGGGCGCCGCGAGGTGCGCAACTTCCTGGTGGCGAACGCCCTGTACTGGTGCGAGGAGTACCACATCGACGGGCTGCGGGTGGATGCCGTCGCGTCGATGCTCTACCTCGACTACTCGCGCGAGCCGGGCCAGTGGACGCCGAACGAGCACGGCGGCCGGGAGAACCTCGACGCGGTCGCCTTCCTCCAGGAGATGAACGCGACCGTGTACCGGCGGGTGCCGGGCGTCGTGACCATCGCCGAGGAGTCGACCGCCTGGGACGGCGTCACCCGCGCCACCCACCACGTCGGTCCGGGCGGCTTCGGCGGCCTGGGCTTCGGGCTGAAGTGGAACATGGGCTGGATGCACGACTCGCTGGGTTATATGGCGCACGAGCCGGTGCATCGTAAGCACCACCACAACGAGATGACGTTCTCGATGGTGTACGCCTACAGCGAGAACTACGTCCTGCCGATCTCCCACGACGAGGTCGTGCACGGCAAGGGCTCCCTGGTGTCGAAGATGCCGGGCGACTGGTGGCAGCGGCGGGCCAACCACCGCGCGTATCTCGGCTTCATGTGGGCCCACCCCGGCAAACAACTCCTCTTCATGGGGCAGGAGTTCGCCCAGGGCGCGGAGTGGTCGGAGGCGCACGGCCCGGACTGGTGGCTGCTGGACCCGGCGTACGGCGCCGAAGCCGACCACCGGGGCGTACGCGATCTCGTCCGCGACCTCAACACGGCCTACCGCCACACCCCCGCCCTCTGGCAACGCGACACCGACCCGGCCGGGTTCTCCTGGATCACGGGTGACGCCGCGGACGACAACGTCCTGGCGTTCCTGCGCCTCGACGCCGACGGCATGCCCCTGCTGGCCGTCTCCCACTTCAGCCCGGTCGTCCGCGAGGACTACCGCCTGGGCGTCCCCGAGGATGTCCCGGCGTGGCGCGAGGTCCTGAACACCGACGCGGCGGCCTACGGCGGGAGTGACGTCACCAACCCCCATCCCGTGAAGACGGAACCCCACCCCTGGCACGGCCGCCCGGCCGGCATCCGCATCACCTTGCCCCCCCTGTCCACGATCTGGCTCCGCCCGGCCTAGTTTTTCGCCCCCGCCGCCCCTACCCGTCCCATCCCCAGGGGCGCTGCCCCTTCGACCCCGAGGGGTGGGTTGTTCGGGTGCGGGTGGGCGGGGGCTTGTCGCGCAGTTCCCCGCGCCGCCTTCAGGGGCGCGGGGAACTGCGCGAACGGGGTCCGGGGCGGAGCCCCGAGGCGGGTCGAAGGGGCGCAGCCCCTGGGGATGGGACGGGTAGGGGCGGCGGGGGCGAGAAGAACCCCCGCGGCCCTCAGCCGCCGCTCTTCCGCCCCCCGAACATCAACCGCCGCAACGCCCCCAACAGCCCACTCGTCGACCGCTCCCCGCCCGCCGGCACGGCACTCGGCGCCACCGGAGGCGCGACGTCATCCCCCCGCCGCGCAGCCGGCACCCGCGCCGCGCTGTGAGCGCTGAGTTCATAGCGAACCGGCAGCAACCGCAACCCCCGCACCACCGGCCCCGACCGCCACGGCAACTGATCCGGCGGCAACGTGAGTTCCGCGCGGGCGAAGTGCTCGAAGATCCGCCCGACCGCCGTGGTGACGATCGTCCCGGCGAGCTCGCGCGCCGCGCTGGGGCACTGGTGGGGCCCGGCCCCCCACGCGAGATGCGCCCGCGTACTGATCGTGGAGTCGACGATGTGCGAGGACCCGACCGCGAGCAGATCGCGATGCGCGGCCGCGACGGACGGGGACACGATGTCACCGGCCCGGATCCAGAAGTTTCCCAGCCGCACATCACGCGCCGCGAACCGGAAGCACAGGTTGGCCGTCGGCGGATTCACCAGCGCCGCCCGGTTCACGGCCTCCCCGAGCTGCCCGTTGGACAGGCTCCGCCGGACGGTCGCGTTGCCGCGCAGCACCTCGAGGAGGGTGTTGCAGACCATGTTCCCGGTGATGTCGTTCAGATAGACCGCGTTCATGAACAGCTCACGGCCCAACTGCTCGTCGCTCAACGACGGGTCCGACAGCAGCATGTAGGACGTCAGGTCCTCCCCGGGACGGGAGCGCCGGTGCGCCGCGAGCCGGGTCATCGCGCCCAGTGCCCGCCCGGTGGCAGGCCCCGCGTCCGGCCCGCCGTCCAGCATCCGCCACAGGTCCATGACCATCTCGTCGCCGAGTTCGACGGGGCAGCCGAACAGCTTGGTCGTGACCATGAGGAGCAGCGGCCGGGTGTACTGCGCCGCGAGATCGGCGAACCCGGTGGTCCCGGACTCGGCCGCGAGCATGGCGATCAGCTCGTCGGCGTACCGCGCGACGGCCGCCCGCAGCTCCCAGCCCTCGGGGGTGTGCCCGTCCTGGAAGGGCCGCATCGCCGAGTGGTAGCTCAGCCGGGCGTGCCGGTGTTCCTCGTCGTCGAAGAACATGGTCTGCCGGACCTCGTACCCGGCGAGCAGCGGCCAGTCCCGCGGCAGCCGCCCCTCGGCCCGGGTCCGCCAGTGCCGTACGTCGCGGCGCCACACGCTCTCGTTGCGCAGGACCTCCAGCACCTCGCGGTAGTCGAGAACCAGCCAGGCCGGTACCCCCATCAGCCCCACGGGCGCCACGGGGCCGTACGTACTCCGCAGTCGCTCGTAGACGCTGCCCGGGTCCACGTCGAACTCCGAGGTCAGCAACGGCTCCATCGGCAGCGATTCCAGGGTGGGGCTGCCGGCCGGAGCGGCCGCGAACGGATGTGTTTCCATGACCGACACGCATACCGCATGAAGCATGCACGAGCAGTGACGATGACAGGAACTGTTACGGCTTGGTGATCCCTGTTGCACTTGGGGTGACGGTGACGAAGCCAGTGGCCTGCCGGGCGCCCACCCGGCAGGACCCGCCCGGCTACTTCAGGCCGATCACCGACAACTCCCGCAGCGCTTCCGGCAGTTCCTCCGCGTGCACGATGCCCAGCGCCTGCGTCGCCCGCGTCAGCGCCACATACAGGTCGCTCGTGCCGAAGCGTCCGGGCTCGACGACGAGGACCGAGTCGAACTCCAGCCCCTTGGCCTGCCGGGGGTCGAGGAGGACGACGGCATGGGTCAGGTCCGGTTCCGCGCCGGCCGTCACCCCGTCGAGGCGGGCCGCCAGCGCCCGGTGCAGTTCGCGGGGCGCGATCACCGCGAGCCGCCCCTCGGCGGGGGTCAGCTCGGCGACCGCCTTGGCCACCTCCGCGGGCAGTTCCTTCGTCGCCGCGCGGCGCGCCCAGGGCCGTACGCCCGTCGACCGCACGGAGCTCGGTGGCTCGAAGTCCGGCTGTTCGGCGCGTACGACACCGGCCGCGACGGTCATGATCTCGGCGGGGGTGCGGTAGTTGACGCCGAGCCGGGTGTGCTCCCAGCGGTCCTCGACGTACGGCGCGAGGATGCCGGCCCAGGAGCCGACGCCCGCGGCCTCCGCCGTCTGGGCCGGGTCGCCGACCAGGGTCATGGAGCGGGTCGGCGAGCGGCGCATCAGCAGCCGCCAGGCCATCGGCGACAGCTCCTGCGCCTCGTCGACGATGATGTGCCCGAACGCCCAGGTCCGGTCGGCCGCCGCCCGGTCGGCGGCGCTGCGGTGGTCGTCCTCCTCGTGCCGCTCCGCGAACCGCTCGGCGTCGATGATGTCGTGCGCGGACAGCACCTCCGAGCCGTCGGGGTCGCTGTCCTCCTTGTCCTCGAACTCGTACGTCCGGGACGCGTAGGACACCTCCAGCACGCCCTGCGCGTACGCGATCCGGGTCTCCCGCTCGCGCTCCGACCGGGCCCGCGCCACCCGGTCGTCCTCGCCGAGGAGTTCGGCGGCCTCGTCGAGCAGGGGTACGTCGGCGACGGTCCACGCGCGCGTGACGGGACGGCGTACGGCGTCGGCGTCCTCCTGGGACAGATACGCGTCCGGCTCGGCGAGGAAGCCGGCGATCAGGCGGCGCGGGGTGATCCGGGGCCACAGTCGGCCGATGGCGGACCAGACCTCGGGGTTCTCCGCCAACTCGTCGCGGATCTGGGTGATGTCGCTGGCGTCGAGGAGATTGGAGCCGTCGTACGGGTCGGTACCGATGCGCTCGGCGACCATCTCCGTCAGGGTGTTGAGGATGTAGCCCTCGAAGTGCTCGCGGGCCACGTTGTGCGGGAGCTTCGCCTCGCGGGTGCGCTCACGGGCGACCCGTACGAGGTCGTCGTCGAGCATCAGGATCTCCCGGTCGTGCTCGATGGCGATGACGGGGTCGGGCAGCGTCTGCCGGTCCCGTACGACGGCCGCGAGCACCTCGGCCATGTCGGCGCGCCCCTTGACCCGGGCGGCGTCCGGGGTGTCGGTCGCGGTGGCCCGTACGCCGGGGAACAGTTCGCCGACGGTCGAGAGCAGCACCCCCGTCTCCCCCAGCGACGGCAGCACCTCGCCGATGTAGCCGAGGAAGGCGGGGTTGGGGCCGACGATGAGGACGGCGCGTTTGGCGAGCAGTTCGCGCTGCTCGTACAGCAGGAACGCGGCGCGGTGCAGCGCGACGGCCGTCTTGCCGGTGCCGGGGCCGCCCTCCACGACCAGGACGCCCTGGTGGGGCGCGCGGATGATGCGGTCCTGCTCGGCCTGGATGGTCTGCACGATGTCGCCCATGCGGCCGGTGCGGGCCGAGTTGAGGGCGGCCAGCAGGACGGCGTCGCCGGTGGGGTCCTCGTACCCGGTGCGGGTCTCGTCGCCGAGGTCGAGGATCTCGTCGTGCAGGGCGGTGACCCGGCGGCCCTCGGTGGTGATGTGCCGGCGGCGGCGCAGTCCCATCGGGGTGTGGCCGGTGGCGAGGTAGAAGGGGCGGGCGACGTCGGCCCGCCAGTCGATCAGGATCGGGGTGCGCTCGGTGTCGTCCTCTCGGAGCCCGATCCGGCCGATGTGGTGGCCGCCCCCGTCGGCGAGGTCGAGCCGGCCGAAACAGAGCGAGCCCTCGACGGCGTTCAGCGCGGCCAGCAGCCCCGAGCGTTCGGCGACGAGGATGTCCCGCTCCAGGCGGGCCTGCCTGGGCGTGTTGCTCTGGGCGAGCGCGTCCGTGACCGAGCCCGCGGTCTCACCGCGCAGGGCGTCCACGCGGGCGTACAGCCCGTTGATGAATTCCTGCTCGCGCCGCAATTCATCTTGCGAAAAGCCGGTGTTTGACAATTCCACTCCCGCCCGGATATACTGTGCTCACTGAACTTCTTTGCGACTCAATTCCCTTGAAGTCGCGAACCATCAAATATACGCAAGAAAATCCCCCGAGCGCAATTGCTCGGGGGATTTGTTGTAGAGGTACCTGTTCAGGTGCTCGTTCAGCTGTCAGAGCACGTCGGCGAGTTCTTCCAGCAGCCTGCGCTTCGGCCGGGCACCGACCATGGCCTTCACCGGCTCACCGCCCTTGAACACCATGAACGTCGGCATCGACAGCACCCGGTACGCAAGCGTCGTGTCCGGACTCGTGTCCACGTCCAACTGCACCACCTTCAGCCGCTCCCCCTCCTCCGCCGCGAGGGCGCTGAGCACCGGCCCCATCTGCCGGCACGGCGGGCACCAGTCGGCCGTGAACTCCACGAGCACCGGCAGCTCCGCCCCGATCACCTCCGCCTCGAAGTCCGCGTCCGTCACCTCCGCCACACCCGCCGCCCTGATCACAGTCGCCCGCCTCCCAGTTCACACTCCGGCTCCGGACCCCCCGGAACCTCCGCCTCGGCCGCCAGCCGCTCCCGCGCCCGCTCGGCCCGCGCCAACTGCCCGCCGACCGACGCCCGTACGGCCGCCAACTCACCGATCAGCGCGTCGAGTTCGTCGAGCTTCCGCCGGTACACCGCCAGCGACGCCGGGCACGAGTCGCCCTCCGGGTGCCCGGCCCGCAGACACTCCACGAAGGGCCGCGTCTCCTCCAGGTCGAACCCGAAGTCCTGCAACGTCCGGATCTGCCGCAGCAGCTTCAGATCCCCCTCGTCGTACGTCCGGTACCCGTTCCCGGTCCGCCGCGCGGGCAACAGCCCCCGCGCCTCGTAGTACCGCAACGTCCGTGTCGTCGTCCCGGCCCGTGCCGCCAGCTCGCCGATGCGCATACGCAGACGGTATTCCTTGACGCCGACGTCAAGGCAAACGCGCCCTTCAGGGGCGCGGGGCTGTATCGATGTGCGGCTCCGCCGCGTGGGCGCGAGAACCCCCACCGGCGCGCAGCCGGACAAGGAAGCCGGAAAAGCCGAGTGACCAGGTCAATAGGGGGAGGACCTGGCCACTCGGTGTTCTGGTGCTATTCAGTTGTGGGCCGTACGGCCGGATCTACGGGGGAGGACCCGGCCGTACGGCGTTCTTGGAGAGCCCCACTACGCCTTGGCGAGTTCCTTGTCACCGCCGGCTTCCGCAACGGCCGCCTCGTTCTCGGCGGAGCCATGGTCGTCCAGCAGCGTCTTCTCGTCGAAGGGCAGGTGCCCGGCGAGGACCTGGTCGACGCGCTCCTTGTCGATCTCCTTGGTCCAGGTGCCGATGAGGACCGTGGCGACGGCGTTGCCCGCGAAGTTGGTGAGGGCGCGGGCCTCGCTCATGAAGCGGTCGATGCCGACGATGAGGCCGATGCCGTCCACCAGGGCCGGCTTGTGGGACTGGAGGCCACCCGCGAGGGTCGCGAGGCCGGCGCCGGTGACACCCGCCGCGCCCTTCGAGGCGACCAGCAGGAAGAGCAGCAGCGGGATCTGCTCGCCGATCGACATCGGCGTACCCATGGCGTCGGCGATGAAGAGGGACGCCATGGTCATGTAGATCATGGTGCCGTCGAGGTTGAAGGAGTAGCCGGTCGGGACGGTGATGCCGACGACGGGCTTGCTGACGCCCAGGTGCTCCATCTTCGCGATGAGGCGCGGCAGCGCCGACTCGGAGGAGGAGGTGGACAGGATCAGCAGGAACTCACGGCCCAGGTACTTGAAGAAGGTGAGGATGTTGAGGCCGGAGACGATCCGCAGCAGCGCGGCGAGCACGATGAAGACGAAGAGGAAGCAGGTGACGTAGAAGCCGAGCATCAGCACGGCGAGGCTCTTGAGGGCGTCGAGGCCCGCGGAACCGGTCACGGCCGCGATGGCACCGAAGGCACCGATCGGGGCGGCCCACATCACCATCGCGAGGATGCGGAAGACGAGGCGCTGGATGTGCTCGACACCGCGCAGGATCGGCTGACCGGCGTCACCCATGGCCTGGAGCGCGAAGCCGGCGAGCACGGCGACGAGCAGCGTCTGGAGGACCTCGCCGCCGGTGAAGGCGGAGACGAGCGTCGTCGGGATGATGCCGAGCAGGAACTCGGTGGTGTCCTTGGCCTCGGCCGACACCTGCGCCTGACCGGTCTCCTTGATCGCGTCGGTGACCGCGAGGCCGGTGCCCGGCTCCAGGATGTTGCCGACGACCAGGCCGATGCCGAGGGCGACCAGCGACATCACCGTGAAGTAGGCGAGGGCGATACCGCCGACCGCGCCGACCTTCGCGGCCTTCCGTACGGAGCCGATGCCCAGCACGATCGTGCAGAAGATGATCGGCGAGATCATCATCTTGATCAGGTTCACGAAGCCGGTACCGATGGGCTTCAGCTCAACGGCGAAGTCAGGGGCGATGAGGCCCACGGCGATGCCGATGGCCACTGCCACGATCACGGCGATGTACAGGTAGTGGGTGCGGTCCCGCTTGGCGGGTGCGGTAGGTGCCGTATGAGTGGTGCTGGCCACGGCTGCCCTCCTCGTCGACGTCGTCGTCGGCTCGCTGTTCCGGCGTGCGGCTCACGTCCGGGGGAATTCGGGAGACGGGCTCCCAGGTGGGAACCGGCGGGTTCCCGGTGGGAGACCGGCTCCCGGGGGTGGGAGACCGGCTCCCGGGGCTGGGAGTGGGGGCTCCCAGGCGGGAGCTTGGGGAGGCTCCCTGGTGGTGGGAGCCGAAGCTCCCGGTGGGAGCGGGGCTCCCGGGGGGTGTGGGAGCCGGGGCTCCCGGCGGTGGAAGCCGACAGGCTTCCGGGCCGGCGGCTTGGGGGCTTCCGGCGGTGGGAGACGGGCTCCCGGTGAGGGGAGGCAGGCTCCCAGTGGTTGGGAGAGGTGCCTCCCGGTGGTGGGAGACGGCTCCCGGCGGCTCGGGGTGTGGGGTCCCGGGTCGGGAGTCGTACTCCCTCTCGTTGTCCATGTGCTGGACGAGTCGATGGGGTGACTATCCCCCGCCCTGTGAGGGCGGTCACCCTTCCGTTCATTTAGTTCACGCTGACGCGTAGATGCAGACTGGTGCCATGCGCGTCCCGCCCCTCCTCCGCCCCCGCAGCCTGGCCGGCCAGCTCTTCGCCGTACAGGCGGTGCTGATCGCGGCCGTCGTGGCCGGGTATGCGCTGTTCACGTACGTCAGCGACCGCAGCCAGGCGGAGGAGGCGGCGACCCGCCAGGCTCTGGCCGTCGCCGCCACGGTCGCCGACTCCCCCTCCGTACGCGAGGCGATCCACACCACCGAGCCCACCGAGCGGCTCCAGCCGTACGCCACCGAGGTGCGGCAGCACGCCGGCGTCGACTTCGTCACGATCATGACCCGCGACGGCATCCGCTGGACGCACCCCGACCCCGACCGGATCGGCGAGCACTTCCTCGGCCACATAGAGAAGGCCCAGAACGGCGAGTCCTTCACGGAGACCTACACGGGCACCCTCGGCGCGTCCGTCCGCGCGGTGATCCCGATCATGGAGAACGGCGAGGTCATCGGCCTGGTCAGCGCCGGCATCAGGGTCCAGGCGATCAGCGACCGCGTCCAGGACCAGCTCACCGCCCTCCTCGGCGTGGCCGCCGGAGCCCTCGCCCTCGGCGGCATCGGCACCTACATCGTCAACGCCCGCCTGCGCCGCCACACCCACAACATGAACGCCGCCGAGCTCAGCAACATGCACGACTACCACCAGGCCGCGCTGCACGCCGTACGTGAGGGCCTCGTCATGCTCGACGGCCAGTACCGGGTGGCCCTGATCAACGACGGGGCGCGCGAGCTGCTGGGCGTGACGGAGAAGGTCGTGGGCCGCTCGGTCGCGGAGCTGGGCCTGCCGGCGCCCCTGACGGGAGCGCTGCTGTCCTCGGAACCCAGGGTGGACGAAGTGCTCCTGACCGCCGAACGGGTGCTGGTCGTGAACACCTCCCCGGTGTCGGGCGGCCAGCGCCGCGGCACGGTGGTCACCCTCCGGGACGTGACCGAACTCCAGTCCCTCACCGGCGAACTCAACTCCGAACGCGGCTTCACGCAGGCGCTCCGCTCGCAGGCCCACGAGGCCGCGAACCGCCTCCACACGGTCGTCTCACTGATCGAGCTGGGCCGCTCGGACGAGGCCGTGGACTTCGCGACGGCTGAGCTGGAACTGGCGCAGGCCCTGACGGACCAGGTGGTGGCCGCGGTGAGCGAACCGGTGCTGGCGGCCTTGTTGCTGGGCAAGACCGCCCAGGCGAACGAGCGGGGCGTGGAACTGGTGGTGTCCGAGGACAGCCGCATCGACGACGGTCTCCTCCCGGAGTGCCTCCCCGCCCGTGACCTGGTCACGGTCCTGGGCAACCTGATCGACAACGCGGTGGACGCGGCGCAGGGGTCGGTGGGGGCGCGGGTGACGGTCACGGCGTATACGGATGGGGCGGACGAGCCGGGTGAACCGGCGGATGACTCCGTGCTGGTGCTGCGCGTGACGGACACGGGCAGCGGCGTGGACCCGGCCCACACGGAGGCCGTCTTCGAACGCGGCTTCTCGACGAAGCCCGCGGGCCCCGGCGGCCGAGGCCTCGGTCTGGCCCTCGTACGGCAGACCGCGCGCCGCCACGAAGGCACGCTGACCGTGTCGGAGGCACCCGGGGGCGGGGCGGAGTTCGAGGTACGTCTGCCGCTGCGCACGACCGATCCCGGTCCCATCAAGGCTGTCCAGGCCCCTCGGGCCGCTGTGGCTGGAGGCGACGACGTATGACCAAGGCCGAGTCCGATCCCATCAGAGTCCTGGTCGTCGAGGACGACCCCGTGGCCGCCGACGCGCACATGATGTACGTGAGCCGCGTCCCCGGCTTCACAGCCGTGGGCAAGGCCCACACGGGCGCGGAGGCGCGCCGGGCCCTGGACCGCACGCCGGTGGACCTGCTGCTGCTGGACCTGCACCTGCCGGACGTACACGGCCTGCAGCTGGCCCGCTCGCTGCGCGCGGCCGGGTACCACGCGGACGTGATAGCGGTGACATCGGCACGGGACCTGACGGTGGTGCGGGAGGGCGTGTCACTGGGGGTGGTGCAGTACGTACTGAAGCCGTTCACGTTCGCGACGTTGCGGGACCGGCTGGTGCGGTATGCCGAGTTCCACGCGGCGGCGGGCGAGGCGAGCGGTCAGGACGAGGTGGACCGGGCACTCGCGACCCTGCGGGCGCCGGGGCCGGCCGCCCTGCCGAAAGGCCTGAGCGCGCCGACGCTGGAGCGGGTGACGGTGACGCTGCGGGACGCGGGTGAGGGTCTGACGGCGGCCGGGGTCGCGGAGGCGGTCGGCATCTCGCGGATAACGGCTCGGCGGTACCTGGAGCACCTGGTGGATGCCGGGCGGGCTGCGCGGAGTCCACAGTACGGGCAGGTGGGGCGGCCGGAGCTGCAGTATCGGTGGGTGAAGGGGTAGGCGGTCCCGGTCAGTTGAAGGGCTTGGCGCAGAGGATGACGGGAGCGCCGCCGGGCGTCGGAACGGTGGGCCACTTCCCAGTCGAAAACCTTCTCCGCACCGGCGAGCTGTGCGAGCCGCGGCCCCGGATCCCCCCGGCACATGCGCCCCGATCGCCGAGATCTTCTCGTCGATACGCGTCTTCCTCCTCGTCCTTGACGGTCTGGTACTCGGCGAGCGGCAACTGCCCGAACGCGACGTCGTCCCGCTCCGACACCCTTGCCCCCTCGGTGGTGCCAACGAAGTCTCTGCTCAGATGACTTGGCAGCCGCAGACACATTGACCTGACTAGACCACTCCTCGTACCGTCACCGGGCACCCACCCAGGCCACAACGACGTAGCCAGCAGGAGGTCGTGCCCGTGCGCCCCACCGCACCCCACCCTCGCCGATCCCCCCTCCGCCTCCTCCTCACCGCAGCCCTGGCGATCACCGCCCCCGGCGCGCTCACCGCCTGCGGCACCGGCTCCGGCAGCGACCCGGACACGGTCGAGGTCTCCTACAAACAGTCCACGGACAACCAGATCCGCGTCTTGGACACCTTCCTCGCCGACGTCAAGAAACAGTTCGAGAAGGCGAATCCGGGCAAGAAGGTGAAACTCGTCCCGATCAAGGCCCCGGACTCGGAGTACTACACCAAGGTCCAGCAAATGCTCCGCTCGCCGAAGACGGCCCCGGACCTGGTCTACGAGGACACGTTCCTCATCAACTCGGACATCACGAGCGGCTATCTGAAACCCCTCGACGACTACTTGGCCGGCTGGAAGGACTGGGACCAGTTCATAGACACGGCCAAGACCGCGGCGAAGGCCGAGGACGGAAAGACGTACGGCATTCCGGACGGCACGGACACCCGAGGCCTGTGGTTCGACAAGGGAATCTTCGAGAAGGCGGGCCTGCCGGCCGACTGGCAGCCGAAGACCTGGGCCGACATCCTCACCGCCGCCCGCACGATCAAGGACAAAGTCCCCGACGTCATTCCCCTGAACGTCTACACGGGCAAACCGGCGGGCGAGGCCGCCACGATGCAGGGCTTCGAAATGCTCCTCTACGGCACGGAAGACGCCACGGCCGCCGGTGCGAGCGACCCCCTGTACGACGAGAAGTCCAAGAAATGGAAGGCCGGGACCAAGGGCTTCAAGGACGCCCTCACCTTCGTGGAAACGGTGTACAAGGAAGAACTCGGCCCCGAAGTCTCCGACGCCCTCGACCCCAACATCTCCACCCGAGTCCGCGGCGAACTCCTCCCCGAGGGCAAACTCGGCATCAACCTCGACGGCTCCTGGCTCCCCCAGGACTGGCTGCCCGGCAGCGGCCACGAATGGCCGGACTGGTCAGAAAAGCTGGGCCTCGCCCACATGCCCACCCAGAACGGCCAGTCCCCCGGCAAGGTGAGCATGTCCGGCGGCTGGACCTGGGCCATCCCCGACAAGGCCGCCAACCCCGACCTCGCCTTCAAGTTCATCGAGACGATGCAGACGAAGGCGAACGCCCAGAAGTGGTACATCGCCAATTCGGGCATAGCGGTCCGCAAGGACGTGGCTGAGGACCCGGTCTACGCGGAGGCCCAACCCGGCATCAAGTTCTTCACCGACCTGGTGTCGAGCACGCATTACCGTCCCGCTTATCCGGCGTATCCCAAGGTCTCCACGGCCATCCAGGAAGCGATGGAATCCGTGACGACGGGCGACGCCTCGGTGTCCGAAGCGGCCGAGAACTACGACGAGGAGCTGAAAGCGGCCACGGACAACCAGGTGATCGAGGAATGAGCCCGCGCGTATGAAGAGGCCGACAAGGCCGGCATCCGGGCCGTCACCCCACCCCGTCCTCCGTTCCCTGACCCGCGCCCTCCCCCTCACCCCCGCCACCGTCCTCCTGCTGCTCTTCCTCGCCGGCCCGATCGCCTACTGCGCCTACATCGCCTTCACCGACCTCCAACTCACCGGCCAGGCCGAGGACTCCTTCATAGGCTTCGAGAACTTCCGCACGGCATTCGGGGACGAGGCCTTCCTCAACGCGGTCTGGCTGACGCTGGTCTTCACGGTGATATCGGCCCTGATCGGCCAGAACACGCTGGGCCTGGCCCTGGCGGCCCTGATGCAACGCGCCTCGAAACCCGTCCGCACGCTGGTGGGCGGAATCGTCGTGACGGCGTGGGTCCTGCCGGAGGTGGTGGCCGGCTTCCTCCTCTACGCCTTCTTCCGCCGAGAAGGAACGTTGAACGCCGTCCTGGACTGGCTCCATCTCCCCACCCAGAACTGGCTGTACACGCTCCCCATCCTGGCGGTGTCGTTCGCGAATGTCTGGCGGGGAACGGCGTTCTCGATGCTGGTCTATTCAGCAGCCCTGAACGAAATCCCGAAGGAGATCACGGAAGCGGCGGAGGTGGACGGCGCGGGCGGCTGGCGCCGCCTGTGGCACATCACGCTCCCGATGATCCGCCGCTCCATCGGCACGAACCTCATGCTCATCACGCTCCAGACATTGTCGGTCTTCGGCCTGATCTGGGTGATGACGAGAGGCGGCCCCAGCGGCAAAAGCCAAACCCTCCCCTTGTTCATGTACGAGGAGGCGTTCCAGAAGAGCATGATCGGCTACGGCACGGCGGTGGCGCTGTTGCTGCTGGTGGTGGGTTCGCTGTTCTCGGTGATCTACCTGCGCCTGCTGCGAACGGAGGTGTGAGTTCCATGGCCACGCATACCCGAACGCCCGCCTCCCGCCGCACGGTTCGCCACCGCCTGGCCGCCGATGTCGGCCTCCTTGTCGTCGCCGCGACCTTCGTACTGCCGCTGGCCTGGGTGCTCCTGTCATCCGTGGACCCCCACGCGAATCTGACGGTCAAGCTCCCGGACGGCGTGACCCTCGACAACTTCGACGCCGTCCTGACCCCGGAAATCACCTTCACGCCGCTGCTGAACAGCCTGCTCCTGTGCGGCGGGGGAACCGCGTTGACGGTGGTGTGCGCGGCCCTGGCGGCCTACCCGCTGTCCCGATTCCGCTCCCGCCTCAACCGCCCCTTCCTCCTGACGATCCTCTTCGCGACGAGCCTTCCGATCACGGCGATCATGGTTCCGGTGTACGCGCTGTTCGTGCAGGTGAACCTGATCGACACCATGCAGGGCACGATCTTCTTCTTCGCCGCGTCCCAATTGCCGTTCGCCATTTGGCTGATGAAGAACTTCATGGACGGGGTGCCGAAGGAGTTGGAGGAGGCGGCGTGGACGGACGGCGCGTCGCCGCTCCAGTCGCTGGTGCGGGTCGTGCTGCCGTTGATGGGGCCGGGGGTCGCGGTGGTGACCGTGTTCTCGTTCGTGATGATGTGGGGGAACTTCTTCGTCCCGTTCATGCTGCTGCTCACTCCGGAACAGATGCCGGCGGCGGTGAGCATCAATGAGTTCTTCGGGAATCGGGGGACGGTGATCTATGGGCAGTTGGCGGCGTTCTCGGTCATTTATTCGACGCCGGTGATTTTGTTGTATGTGGGGGTGGCGAGGCGGTTGGGCGGGGGGTTCGCGTTGGGTGGGGCGGTCAAGGGCTGAGGGTCTCGGCCGCTGCGGTTCGCGCTGCGGCGGCTCGGTCAGGAGCGTTGGCGCGGGCAGAGGAGTCGGCAGCGCGAAGTCGGCAGGACCGGGCCTCGATGGGCCTCGGTGGACAGAACACCGACAAGGTTGAGCGTGAACTGCCAAGCACACACGACGAGTCAAGGTCTCGGGGGCGCAGCTCGACACCGTGCAGCTGGACTCCGCACACGGCGGCGAGTTCACGCCCGACATCGGTCGGTGCGGTCAAGGGACGAGCGGCGTCAGGTGGGTCGGAAGCCCGCCGATGGGCTCCTCCCCACCCGGGCCCTCGGACGGGTTCGCAGACGGAGCCCCCGACGCCCCCACCGCGACCGCCCGCTCCACCACCGCGTACCCGATGCCCCCGGGCTCCCCGTACCGAGCCAAGGAGACACGCACCCGCACGGCGTCCCCCCGCTCCGGCCGGCCAACTCCGATGTCCACGGTCTCCAGTCCATCCGTACGGACCTCGAGGAGTTCGACACGCACCGGCACATACGCGTACCACGCATCACTCGCACTGCCCAGCTCATCCAGGAGCCAGGCGTACTTCAGCAGTGGGGGTGCGTCGAAGCCGGGTGCCCAGTGGACGCGTTCGTGGTCGGCTGGAGGGGGCGCCGCGGGGCCGGTCCCGCTCAGGGAGTCCAGGAGCGCCGACACCCCGGCCTCCGGCTCGGGACGCAGCGTGGCACCGGACCCGTCCGGCCATGCCACCTCCACGTACGGCGTCGCCTCCGTCAGCGAGATCCGGCGTACGACCAGGCCGCGTGCCGCACTCCCCCGCTGGATCGCCGCGAGGTCCGTGACCAGCGGCGCCCACCACTCGGCCGCGGGCCACCGCACCGCCGACCGGTTCGGTCGAGCGCTCATCGAGCATCCCCTTCGAGGTCACTGCCGGGCCGGTCGGCCGCTGTGCGAGAGCCGGCCCACCAGTCGACTGTACGTCGGGCCGACACCTCAGATCCTCAGTGTCGGCCGACGCCTCAGATCCTCAGCTCCTCAGATGTTGACGGCGTTGCGGACCCAGTCGGGACACCGGCCGGACACGCCCTCGCAGAAGGCGGTGACGGCCCCGAAGGCCTTGCCGTCGTCCAGCTTCCGGTAGTCGATTCCGGCCAGCACCGTCAGGGTCTCGGTGACCCGGCAGCTGCGGAAGATCCACCAGCCGCTGCACTCGACGTGGTTCACCTCGGTGCGGTAGTTGTACGTCGTGGGAGCGATCTGCTGCTTGCCCTCGGGCGTGGGACGCGGATACATCGTGGTCGCCTTGACGGCGTCGAGGCTGAGGTTGTGTTTCTGGTCGATCTTGGTCATGCCGAAGCCGGCGTTGGCCCCGTTCCAGTAGCCCCTGCGCATGACCGCATCCCAGCCGTCCTTGTCCTTCCACTCACCCCCACCCACGACATCGAAGCTGCCCGACGGCGCGGCGACGGCAGCAGGCGCCTGAGCGCCCGCCTCCCCGGCCTCCCCGGCAGCCAGCTTCTCCGTCGTCCGCTTCGGGATGCCGTAGTCCGAGAGGTCCTTCAGCTGAAACGACTCGTCCCGAGGAAGGCCGCCTCCGGTGTCGAAGACGGAGAACTCCACGGTCCCGCTGGTTCCTTCGGCCCCGCTGCCGCCCGGTCCGCCCGGCCCGGCCGTGTCGGCCTGGGCCTGGGCGGACATCCCGAACATGGTGCCCAGTGCGGTCGCCAGGGCGGCAGCCGTCGTTCCGACACGCTTCCGTACGGTGTGCATGATCCTCCCCGTTTTCCGTCGAACGGGTGCCTTGCGACAGGCACCGACAGATCCCGACGGTAGGGCCCGGAATTCCCTCCCGTAAACGGCGTGCCGCATGCAACAGGTCATTCCTGCGGACCCCTTGGACCGGTCCCGCACCCGGACGCCCCCTATGTCACCGCAGTTCGGCGCCGCGACCTCCCGTCCACCGAACACGCGCGGCGCCACGCCGAGTTCGGCTTGTTCCGAATTCTCCCGTGACGGCGAGGTGGCCACGGTGGGCGGATTTCCCTACGAAACGGGCACGCGACCCGCCGAGAGCGCGCATACGGTGCACGCGAACAGTGCATCCGCAACGACTCCCGCGCCTCCCTCATGCCCCCTCCGGCAGCACCCCCGCCCGGAACGGCTCCACCCCGACGACCCGCCGCACCCTCACCGGCTCGATCAGAATCATCAGGCGCCGCTCTCCGGGCAGCAGCCACGGATACCGCTCCTCCCCGATGTACTTCCGGGTGAGCCGGTCCATGGCGCGCAACGCCTCGTCCCCCTCCACGAACCGCACCACCCGCCCCCGGATCTCGGCCCGGTCATAGGGGTTCTCGGGATCGATGTGAGAGAGGGAGACATACGGGTTGCGCCGCAGGTTCTCCTCCTTCACCCGCCCGACCGACGTATTGACCATGACGTACTCGCCGCCACCGTCTCCGTCGGCCTCGATGTCCACCCACATGGGTGACACCTGAGGCGCCCCATCCGCCCCCACCGTGGCCAAGTGCCAGAAATTCGGCGCCAGTAGGCGCTCACGTATGTGCCCGTCCAGCTTCGTCATGAGGCATCCATACCCAAGGGATCCCCACTCAGGTCACTCGGAGCACACCACTCCCACAAACCGTAGCTTCCTACAATCCGTGATTGTGGCCGAACAGCGCGTAGTCACCGCAGTCCCGCCCCCCTACGTTGTGCGCGTGCACCGACGCTCAGCCAACGAACGGCAGCCCCAGCACCCGCCCCGGCACCCGCTCCAGCACGCACCCCGGCACCCGCCCCGGCACCCGCTGGAGCAACCGGACTCACCCGCACTCACCCCACCCTTCAACGCCCCCACCGCCCGAAAACTCCGCATCGCCCTCGGCATGGGACCCGAGCACGTCGCCTACGGCATGCGCTCCTCGTACGGGCTCCCGTACGTCACCCCGGACCTGGTCGCCGCCTGGGAACACGGCGCGATCGCGCCGACGAGCCCCGAACTCACCGCGCTCGCGGGCGCGTTGTGGTGCTCACCCGATGAACTCATCGGCGCGCCCAGGACATTGCGCGAACACCGCATGGCCCGCGGCCTCGCCGCGGAAGACGTCGCCCACGCCGTCGGCCTCGAACTCTCCACGTATCTCCGCATGGAGGAGACCGACGAATGGCGCGGCACGGACCGCCAGTCCGCCGCGCTCGCCGACGTGCTCGACCTCTCGATGCCCGACCTGATCACCGTCACGGGACGCGAGGCGAAACTGACCGAGTTGCTTCACAGCGCGGTGACCACGCGCTGGCAGGCGCACGTGCGGCCGACCGCCAAGCTGCTGTCCCTCGACCGGCGCCTCCTGGAAGACGTCCTCCAGGAGATGCACACCGACTACCAGGGCCGTACGGCCGCCACCCTCACCTGGGCCGACGGCACCGCGGCGGCCGACTCGGGCGACTCCGGCCGCGCGTACCTGGACCGGATCGTCGACCACTTCTGGTCACTGATCCAGCGACCGACGACGTACTAGAAAACCTCCCGGAATCCCTAGAACACCGACTCCGCCTCATCCATCCGATCCTTCGGCACCGTCTTCAGCTCGGTCACCGCCTCCGCCAGCGGCACCATCACCACCTCGGTGCCGCGCAGCGCGGTCATCCGGCCGAAGTCGGCCCGGTGCGCGGCCTCGACCGCGTGCCAGCCGAAGCGCGTGGCGAGCACCCTGTCGTACGCGGTCGGGGTGCCGCCCCGCTGGATG
Source organism: Streptomyces sp. DSM 40750 (assembly GCF_024612035.1). GTDB lineage: Bacteria > Actinomycetota > Actinomycetes > Streptomycetales > Streptomycetaceae > Streptomyces. Next base: position 7,770,468 of record NZ_CP102513.1, on the reverse strand, counting down.
TGGCCGAGGATGACCGGCTTGGCCTCCTTGCCGAGGCGGCGCTCCAGCTCGTACGCCAGCGCCGCGCCGATGCCCGGGAAGCGTTCGTGGCCGAACTTGTCGATCTCGCCGTGGCCGTAGTCCATGGAACCCTCGGCCGGGTGGGCGCCCTCCGCGACGCAGATCACCGCGAACTTCTTGCCGCGCGAGAACCGCTCCTCGACCATCTTCACCAGGTCGGCCGGATCAAAAGCACGCTCGGGCAGACAGATCCCATGCGCACCCGCCGCCATCCCGGACTCCAGCGCGATCCAGCCCGCGTGCCGGCCCATGACCTCGACGACCATCACCCGCTGGTGGGACTCGGCGGTCGTCTTCAGGCGGTCCATCGCCTCCGTGGCGACCCCCACCGCCGTGTCGAAGCCGAACGTCCGGTCCGTCGACGAGATGTCGTTGTCGATGGTCTTCGGGACGCCGACCACCGGCAGGCCCGCGTCCGACAGCATCCGCGCCGCCGTCAGCGTGCCCTCGCCACCGATCGGGATCAGTACGTCGATACCGAACCGGTGCGCCATGTCCTGCGCGTTCTCGCAGGCCTCGCGGAGGCGGTCGCGCTGGAGGCGGGAGGAGCCGAGGATGGTGCCGCCGCGGGCGAGGATGCCGCTGACGGACTCCAGGTCGAGGCTGCGGTAGCGGCCGTCGAGCAGGCCGGCGTAGCCGTCCTCGAAGCCGATGACCTCGTCGCCGTACTGGGCGATCGCTCGGTGCACGACCGACCGGATCACTGCGTTCAGGCCCGGACAGTCGCCGCCTGCGGTGAGAACTCCGATACGCATCGTGCTGTGTCTCCTGCTCGTCCTGATCGTCCTGCTCGGTGCTGGTACTTGTGAGTCATTCCGATTGTTTCACGGCTCGCTGGGGGCCGCCGCGCCCCTACAGGTCCTTCGGCGGGACCGCGACCTGACGGGCGCCTTAGCCACCCGCGAGGGTATTGTCAAGAGGGTTTCCGTCCGCCGCGACGGTGATTTCCGCACCCCACGACCACACGAAACGGAGAGCACACGTGACGCGCAGCGTGTACGTGACCGGGATCGACCGCGGCGACGGCCGCCAGGTCGTCGAGCTGGGGGTCATGGAGCTCCTGACCCGCCAGGTCGACCGGGTGGGGGTGTTCCGGCCTCTGCTGCACCACGGTCCGGACCGGCTCTTCGAACTGTTGCGCGCCCGCTATCGGCTCTCCCAGGACCCGGCGACCGTGTACGGCATGGACTACCACGAGGCGTCCACCCTCCAGGCCGAGCACGGCACGGACGAGCTCGTCTCGACGCTCGTCGACCGGTTCCACGCCGTCGCCCGTGACTACGACGTCGTCCTCGTCCTGGGTACGGATTTCGCCGACACCCAGTTCCCGGACGAGCTGGCTCTCAACGCCCGGCTCGCGAACGAGTTCGGCGCCTCCGTCATCTCCGTCGTCGGCGGGCGGAAGCAGACCGCCGAGTCCGTCGCCGCCGAGACGCACAACGCGTACCGCGCCTACGAAGGCCTCGGCTGTGACGTGCTCGCCATGGTCGTCAACCGCGTCGCGCCCGCCGACCGCGCCGAGACAGCGGAGCGCCTCGGCGACTCGCGGCTCCCGCTGCCCGTGCCCTGTTACGTGCTCCCCGACGAGCCCGCCCTCTCCGCGCCGACCGTCGCCCAGATCACCCACGCGCTCGGCGGCAAGGTGCTGCTCGGCGACGACTCGGGCCTCGCCCGCGACGCGCTGAACTTCGTCTTCGGCGGTGCCATGCTCCCGAACTTCCTCAACGCCCTGACCCCGGGCTGTCTCGTCGTCACGCCCGGCGACCGCGCGGATCTCGTCGTGGGGGCGCTGGCCGCCCACAGCGCCGGGACCCCGCCGATCGCCGGTGTGCTGCTCACCCTCAACGAGCGGCCCAGCGACGAGGTCCTCACCCTCGCCGCCCGCCTCGCGCCCGGCACCCCCGTGGTCGCCGTCGAGACCGGCTCCTTCCTCACCGCCTCCGAACTCTTCTCCATGGAGGGGAAGTTGAGCGCGGCGACACCGCGCAAGGCGGAGACCGCGCTGGGACTGTTCGAGCGGTATGTCGACACCACCGAGCTGCGGACCCGGGTCTCGGCGCCGAGCAGCGACCGCGTCACGCCGATGATGTTCGAGCACACGCTGCTGGAGCGGGCCCGTTCCGAGCGGCGCCGCGTGGTCCTGCCCGAGGGCACGGAGGAGCGTGTGCTGCACGCGGCCGAGGTGCTGCTGCGGCGCGGGGTCTGCGACCTCACCCTCCTCGGCCCCGTCGACCTGATCCGCAAGAAGGCCGCCGACCTGGGCATCGACCTCGGCGAAAGCCAGCTGGTGGACCCGTCGACCGCCGAGTGGCGGGACATGTTCGCCGAGAAGTACGCCCAGTTCCGCGCCCACAAGAACGTCAGCATCGAGCTGGCGTACGACGTCGTGTCCGACGTGAACTACTTCGGCACACTCATGGTCCAGGAGGGGCTCGCCGACGGCATGGTGTCGGGGTCGGTGCACTCCACCGCCGCCACCATCCGGCCCGCCTTCGAGATCATCAAGACCAAGCCGGACGCCGACATCGTCTCGTCCGTCTTCTTCATGTGCCTCGCCGACAAGGTGCTGGTGTACGGCGACTGCGCGGTCAACCCGGACCCGAACGCCGAGCAGCTCGCCGACATCGCCATCCAGTCCGCCGCGACGGCCCTGCGGTTCGGGGTCGAGCCGCGGATCGCGATGCTGTCGTACTCCACGGGTACGTCCGGCTCGGGCGCGGACGTCGACAAGGTGCGGGAGGCGACCGAGCTCGTCCGCTCCCGGCGGCCCGATCTGAAGATCGAGGGGCCGATCCAGTACGACGCCGCCGTCGAGCCGAGTGTCGCGGCGACCAAGCTGCCGGGCTCCGAAGTCGCGGGCCAGGCAACGGTGTTGATCTTCCCGGACCTCAACACCGGCAACAACACCTACAAGGCCGTGCAGCGTTCGGCCGGCGCGCTCGCGGTCGGGCCGGTGCTGCAGGGGCTGCGCAAGCCGGTCAACGACCTGTCCCGGGGCGCGCTCGTCCAGGACATCGTCACCACGGTCGCCATCACGGCGATCCAGGCCCAGACTCCCGCCAAGTGACCGCCGCCGACAGCAGAAAGCACCCCACCACCGTGACCGCGAACCGTGTCCTCGTCCTCAACTCCGGCTCCTCCTCCGTGAAGTACCAGCTGCTCGACATGCGCGACAACAGCCGTCTCGCCATGGGTCTGGTGGAGCGCATCGGTGAGGAGACCTCCCGGTTGAAGCACACACACGTGGGCAGTGGCGACTCCCGCGAGCGCACCGGCCCGATCGCCGACCACGAGGCCGCCCTGAAGGCCGTCGCCGAGGAGCTGGCCGCGGACGGGCTCGGCCTCGACTCCCCCGAGCTGGCCGCCATCGGGCACCGTGTCGTGCACGGCGGGCAGAGCTTCACGCACCCGACCGTCGCCGACGACGCCGTGCTCGCCGAGATCGAGCGGCTGATCCCGGTGGCGCCGCTGCACAACCCGGCCAACCTGACCGGGATCCGGACCGCCCGGGCCCTGCGGCCCGACCTCCCACAGGTCGCCGTGTTCGACACGGCCTTCCACACGACGATGCCGGAATCCGCCGCCCGCTACGCGATCGACGTGGAGACGGCCGACGCGCACCGCATCCGGCGCTACGGATTCCACGGCACCTCGCACGCGTACGTGTCCCGGGCGACCGCCGAGCTGCTGGGGAAGGCACCCGAGGACGTCAACGTCATCGTGCTGCACCTCGGCAACGGGGCGTCCGCGTCGGCGGTCGAGGGCGGCCGGTGTGTGGACACCTCCATGGGGCTCACGCCTTTGGAGGGGCTGGTGATGGGTACGCGGTCCGGAGACATGGACCCGGCCGTCATCTTTCATTTGATGCGCGTTGGCGGAATGTCCACGGACGAGATCGACACTCTCCTCAACAAGAAGAGCGGTCTGATCGGGCTGTGCGGCGACAACGACATGCGGGAAATACGCCGGCGTATCGACGAGGGCGACGAGCGGGCGAAGCTGGCCTTCGACATCTACATTCACCGGTTGAAGAAGTACATCGGTGCCTACTACGCGGTGCTCGGCCGGGTGGACGCGGTCGCGTTCACCGCGGGTGTCGGCGAGAACGCGGCGCCCGTGCGGGAGGCCGCCGTGGCGGGCCTGGAGGGCCTGGGCCTCGCGGTCGACGGCGAGCTGAACGCCGTACGGGGCGACGGGCCGCGGCTGATCTCGCCGGCCGGCGCGCGGGTCGCGGTCGCGGTGGTGCCGACGGACGAGGAGCTGGAGATCGCGGCACAGACGTACGCCCTGGTCGGAAAGAACACCTGAACCACATATGAGCTTCGAAAAGGACAACTGAGCAAAGACAACTGAGCAAAGAACAGAACAGCTGAGCAATACACGCCGGTAACACGACTGAGCGCATAGCCGCCCATGTGCATATTCCACCAGACGGAATATTCCGTAGCGAAACAAACCGATAGGATCGCCCCATGCGCCGTTCGAAAATCGTCTGTACTCTCGGCCCCGCGGTCGACTCCCACGAGCAACTGGTCGCCCTCATCGAGGCCGGCATGAACGTGGCCCGTTTCAATTTCAGCCACGGCAGCCACGCCGAGCACCAGGGCCGCTACGACCGGGTCCGGGCCGCGTCCGCCGAGACCGGCAAGGCCATCGGTGTCCTCGCCGACCTCCAGGGCCCGAAGATCCGTCTGGAGACCTTCGCCGAGGGTCCGGTGGAGCTGGTGCGCGGTGACGAGTTCACCATCACCGTCGAGGACGTGCCGGGCGACAGGCAGATCTGCGGTACGACGTACAAGGGTCTGCCCGGTGACGTGGGCCCCGGCGACCAGGTCCTGATCAACGACGGCAACGTCGAGCTGAAGGTCATCGAGGTCGACGGTCCGCGGGTGCGGACGGAGGTCATCGAGGGCGGTGTCATCTCCGACCACAAGGGCATCAACCTGCCCGGCGCGGCCGTGAACGTGCCGGCGCTGTCCGAGAAGGACGTCGAGGACCTGCGGTTCGCGCTGCGGATGGGCTGCGACCTGGTGGCGCTGTCCTTCGTGCGGGACGCGAGCGACGTGCGGGACGTCCACAAGGTGATGGACGAGGTGGGCCGCCGGGTCCCCGTCATCGCCAAGGTGGAGAAGCCGCAGGCCGTCGAGAACATGGAGGACGTCGTGATGGCGTTCGACGGCGTGATGGTCGCCCGTGGCGACCTGGCCGTCGAGTACCCGCTCGAGAAGGTCCCCATGGTGCAGAAGCGGCTCATCGAGCTGTGCCGCCGCAACGCCAAGCCGGTGATCGTGGCGACCCAGATGATGGAGTCGATGATCACCAACTCCCGGCCCACGCGCGCCGAGGCGTCCGACGTCGCCAACGCCATCCTGGACGGCGCGGACGCGGTCATGCTGTCGGCGGAGTCCAGCGTGGGCGCGTACCCGCTGGAGACGGTCCGGACGATGTCGAAGATCGTCACGGCGGCCGAGGAGGAGCTCCTCTCCAAGGGCCTGCAGCCGCTCGTGCCGGGCAAGAAGCCGCGGACGCAGGGTGGTTCGATCGCCCGTGCCGCCTGCGAGATCGCCGACTTCCTCGGTGGCCGTGCCCTGGTGGCCTTCACCCAGTCCGGCGACACCGCCCGTCGGCTGTCCCGCTACCGCGCGACCCAGCCGATCATCGCGTACACCACCGACGAGTCCACCCGTAACCAGCTGGCGCTCAGCTGGGGTGTCGAGTCGCACGTCGTGCCGTTCGTGAACAGCACCGACGAGATGGTCGACCTGGTGGACCACGAGATGATCAAGCTCAACCGCTTCCAGGAGGGCGACATCGCGGTCATCACCGCCGGTTCGCCCCCCGGTGTCCCGGGCACCACGAACATGGTCCGGGTGCACCACCTGGGCGGCGGCGCCCGCGACTGACGCCGCCGTCACCTCGTACGACAGCACCGAGGGCGCCTCCTGGTAAGCAGGTGGCGCCCTCGGTATGTGCGGCTCCCGGAGGGGATCTGGGGGGGTGACCGGCTGCTCAGTCGGTCATGTACTGGCGCATGCCCGGCACGGTGAGCGTTCCGCCGAACTGGCCTGCCTGGACGACCTTCACGTTGGTGAAGTAGATCAGCGGGATGTTCAGCGGCGGCGGGTGCTTCGGGTCGAAGGTCACCGGGATCAGTCCGAGCAGGTTGCCGGAGATGCTCTCGGTGTACATGACCGTCTGGCCGTCGCGAATCGTGGACGTCGTGCCCTTGCCGGCCTGCACGTGGTAGGTCACGCCGGCCTGCTTGTCCGCGACCGTCTGGTGCAGGTCACCGATGTCCGAGCCGTCGGAGACGACGTACTTCAGGACCTCCTTGACCGTGCCGTCGGCGGTCCTCACCTTGACGATGCCCTTGTAGTCGGCGCCCTTCAGCAGCAGCGAGCTGGCGTTCAGGTACCACGGGTCGTCGGGCAGCGCGGGGATGCCCTTCTCGACGCCGCTCTCGTCGTCGGTGGCGACCGGGCAGCCGTCCGTGTCCGTGCTCTCGCTCGCGGACGGGCTCGGCGTCGAGGTGGCGTCGCCGGCGGTGTCCTCGGCCGCGTCCTCCGTGTCCTCGGCGGTGTCCGTGACGTCCTTCGCGGTGTCCTCGACCGTGTCGGTGGCGTCCTCGGCGGTGTCCTGCGCGTCCTTGGCGGAGTCCGAGTCCGTGTCCTCGTCCGAGCCGGAGGTCTCCTCCGAGGCCGAGGGCGAGGGGGACGGGCTGGCCGAGTCCGTCGGCGTGGCGCTCGCCGTCTCCTTGTCCTCCGGCGTGAACAGGTCCTCGATCGCGTTGCCGATGTCGTCCAGGACGTTGCCGCCGCTCCCGCTCTCGGGGGCGGTGGCCGACGGCGTGGCCGTGGCGTCGGTGGCGCTCTTGTCCGCGGTGTCGTCGGCCGTGTCCTTGTCGTCGGAACCTGAATCCGACGAAGAGGAGTCGTCCGAGGACGTGTCGTCGGATGCCGAGTCGTCCGAAGAGCTGTCGTCGGAGGAGTCGTCGCCCGCGGACGTGTCCTCGTCCGTGGCCCCGTCGTCCGAGGAGTCGGCGCTCTCCGAGGCGGAGGCGGTCGGTGTCGGGGTCGGCGAGGCGGAGGTGTCCGTGCCCTCCTCGGAGGCCTCCAGGGCCTCCACGCAGTCCTTGTACTCGTCCGCCGTCAGGCTCCGCGACGCGGGGTCCTCGGCGAGGGCGAGGGTGGGCGTGAAGCCCATGCCCATGAGGACCGCCGTCGGCATCGCCGCCAGGGCTATCGCCTTGCCCGCCGGCATGTTCAGCCGGGTGAGAAGGGGCTTCTTGGGCGCCGCGTGCCGCGGTCCGGATCTCGCACGGGACTCTCCCACCGAAGTCCCGTGGGTCACCTCGTCAGCCGGCACTGTGCCTCCCGTTCGTCCCGTTCGTGGGGGTGGTACCTGACAGGTCGTCGCCCTCGCCGTTCGTCGCCCCGCTCACCGAGCCCGCCGCGGCGGTCTCCGGGGCGTCGCCCTTGCGCAGGGGGTCGACGCCTTGCTGTGCCGTTTGCTGTGCCGTGTTCTGCGGGGCCGTGTCCTGGGGAGCCGGGGTCCGCTTCGGAGTCTTGTAGGTGGACGCCACCGCCTCCTCCTCGTGACCGGGCGCCCAGGCGATGGCCAGCGCACCGCCGATCAGGGAGAGCAGGAAGCCGACCCCGAAGCCACCGAGGTTGGAGACCGGGATGGACACGAGCGCCAGGAGGATCGCCGCCGTACCGGCGAAGGTGCGTACATGCCGCTGGAACCACAGGCTGACCCCGAGCACCACCAGCAGGACGCCGATGATGAGGGAACCCGCGCCACCCGTCGTCGACATGGCGAGTGTCAGGTGACCGAGCTGCAGCTCCGCATACGGCAGGTACATGATCGGGAATCCGCCGAGCAGTACCAACAGGCCCGCCCAGAAGGGACGTGAGCCCCTCCAGTCGCGGAAGCGCCGCCGAAAGGCGCGCAGATAGTCTTCGTTCTGCCCCGTTGACTCGGCGCTCATGGACAACAGCTCCCTGGAACGGTGTTGCTATGAGAAGTTCACGTACGGCACGTACGAAGCGCGCGCACGGAATTCACGTACGGAGTTCGCGTGCGCGACGGAGCGCACGGAGAGAAAGACGGGCGGGCGAAGAAGCACAGGCCCCCTCACCCGCCCAGGGAGTGCCTAGTAGCACTCCACGGTGCCCTTGTGGAGCGACATCTTCAGGTTGCTCAGCTTGAAGGTTCCGGCAGTGGTCGCCCACGCCGTCTGCTTCACGTCGGTCAGCGTGGCCGTGTCGGCCTGCTGCGAGAACCCGTAGGGGTTGGCCTGCTCCGAGCCGCCCTTCATGCCCGGACCCTTGTTGGCGTCCTTGGCCGCCACACCGATGTCGATGCCCTTGAAGACGGCATCGCCCGAGAGTTCCTCGACGTCGATGTAGAGGTTCTCGGCCTCAACCTTCTTGCCACCGGTACCGGCGGTCAGCTTGAGGCTGACGCTACCGAGAAACGGGACGCCCGGGGTGACGACCGACTGGCACATGTTGGTGAGCTGCGCGGACTTGAACGCCGAAACGGCGACGGGGTGAACCGTCTTCTCGCCCTTGAGGGTGTAGCCCTCGTCGAGCGCTCCGTACTGCGAGAAGCCCGTACCCTCGAGCCGGTCCACCGTCACCTTGAACGACTGGCCCGACACGCTGAACGACGCCGCGAGAGCACCCTGCGCGAGGGCGACACCTATCGCTGCTGTGGCGGCGACGCTGGGCACCATGACCACAGCGAACCGCTTCCATCTGGTCCCGCCACGCACCTGGGACTCCATATTTCCTCCTTCTCGGACGTACATCTCCTGCTACCGGCTCGCCCCTTGGCGGCGGCTCGGCCGAGCAGGGATGGGAGAAGTGCTACGTCCTCGGGAAGGAGAGCGCCCGCGCTCGGCAGCGCGAAAAGCGCCCGAATCACCGGCGATCACCCCCGAGCGACAACCACTGGTCGCGCCTGACACGCATCACGCACAACCTGCTGGACAGGCTCCGCCGTTGAGCGGAGACCCCCCTGTCCAAGAGCCGGCGCCACTGTCGCCCGCTCTACTCGGTGGGGACCCAGAAAAACCGTTGACCCGACTGGCTGGCGGGGTACGGGAACGGACCGAGCGTCGCCGATCGTGGTGCATTCTCGCCGCCCCCGCAAGGGGGTCGTTACTGGCTAGTAACGGACGGATAACCGAACAACGACCCATCGGCATCGGCCAGCGACCCTGGGTGGCGTCGAGTGAGGCGACACACCGGTTGACAGTTGGACAGAGTCCGACAGAACGACGACTTTCTCTTACTGCCAGTAACAGCGGCCGCGATTACCAAGATTTGGCAAAGCGCGGCCGCGGTGTCGCTGTGTCGCCAAATCTCTCACTCAGGCAACACCCGTCCCGGCACTCCGGAACCGAACGGTCCCGGAGCCCCGAGCCCCCGCCCCCCACAGCCGACACTCAGCCGGGGCAACGGTTCAGAAGCGGCGTCAGAACAACGCCCGCGCCAGCGCACGCCGCGCCGCGGCCACCCGCGGATCGTCGCCGCCGACCACCTCGAAGAGCTCAAGCAGCCGCAGCCGTACGGCGTCCCGGTCCTCGCCCGCCGTGCGCCGCACCGTGTCGATGAGTCGACCGAACGCGTCGTCCACATGCCCGCCGACGAGGTCGAGGTCCGCCGCCGCGATCTGCGCCTGCGCGTCGCCCGGGTTCTCGGCGGCCGCCTTGCGTACGTCCTGCGGGTCCGCGCCCTGCACGCGCTGCAGCAACTCGGCCTGCGCGAGGCCCAGTTTGGCCTCGCTGTTGCCCGGGTCGTCACTCAGCACGTTCTTGTACGCCTGCACCGCACCGCCGAAGTCGCCCGCGTCCAGGGCGTGTACGGCGGCTTCGAGCAGGTGGTCGTATGGGCCGGCCGGGATCTGCGGGGCCGCTTCGGCGGCGGGGTCGGGCTGGGCGTCCGAGTCCACCACCAGGCCGGTGAGACCGAAGCGCTGCTCGGCGACCTGGACGAGTTGGTCGAGGGTGGAGCGGATCTGCTGCTCGGGGGCGGCCCCTTGGAAGAGGGGCAGCGCCTGCCCCGCCACCACAGCGAAAACAGCCGGAATCCCCTGGATCCCGAACTGCTGCATCAACATCTGGTTGGCGTCGACATCGACCTTGGCGAGGACGAACTTGCCGTTGTATTCGACGGCGAGCCGCTCCAGCACCGGGCTGAGTTGCTTGCAGGGCTGGCACCACTCGGCCCAGAAGTCGATGACGACGGGCACTTCGGTGGACCGCTGCAGGACCTCGCTCTCGAACCCGGCCTCATCGACGTCGATGACCAGGTCGGCCGGGGAGACCGCTCCTCCCCCGCCCTGCCGGGCCGATTCGGCGCGCGCCTGCTCCGCCTTCGCCTTGGCCTCCTGGGCCGCCTTCACCGCGGCGAGGTCGACGACTCCGCTCATGGACATGTTCCGTGGCTGCATGAGTACATCCTCCCCCTTCCGAGCACGCACGTGAAAAGCGTCCAGAAAGCCGGCCCGGTCCGTCCCCGGGTGGCGCCGGGTCCCCACTCGGCACTACCCCCGGACTCGCTTTCGCTACGAGTCGTAGCGTAACTGTCGCGGGCAACTCCTCTGTACCCCCCTCTGTACCCACTCCCCAGTGATCTGCCTCACGACTCCCCGGGGAACTTCGGGAACGGCCGGATATGGTCGGCGGATGCAGAGCCGCACCCCCGCCTCCCGCGCGACGGGCGGCCGCCCGCGCAGCGCCGCCGCGGACGCCGCGATCCTGGCGGCGACCAGGGAGGCGCTGGTCGACCTGGGCTGGTCGAAGCTGACACTGGGCGACGTGGCCACGCGGGCCGGCGTCGCGAAAACGACCCTCTATCGCCGCTGGGCCGGCAAGAGCGAACTGGTCGTGGACGCGGTGGCCGCCCTCTTCGACGAACTCCGCCTGCCCGACCGGGGCAGCCTGGCCGCCGACATCGAGGGCGTGGTGCTGCAGTTCGCGGCGATCCTGGCCCGCCCGGAGGCCAAGAGCGGCCTCATGGCGGTGATCGCCGAGTCCACCCGCGACGACGCCCTCCGCGAACGCATCCGCGCCTCCATCGTCGACCGCCAGAAACGCCTCGTCCTGGAGGGCCGCACGCGCGCCCAGAACCGCGGCGAACTCCCTCCGGAAACCGATCCCTCCACCGCCGCCCGCACCACCGACCTCATCTTCGACGTCGTAGCCGGCGCGGTGGTCCACCGCACCCTCGTCAGCGCGCGACCGGCGGACGAGGAATGGGTACGGGACTTCACGAGACTGCTGCTGCTGGGCATCAGGGGGGCGGCAGCGCCCGGCAACGGGGCCTAGAATCCCGCCGGCTCCGTGTACACCCCCCACTCGTCCCGCAGGACCCCGCAGATCTCGCCCAACGTCGCCTCGGCCCGCACCGCGTCGAGCATGGGCCCGATCATGTTGGCCCCATCGCGCGCGGCGGCCAGCATGCCGTCGAGGGCGGCACGCACAGCCACGTCGTCCCGCCCCGCCTTCCGCCCCGCCAGTACCCGAACCTGCTCCCGCTCCACCTCATGGCTGACCCGCAGGATCTCCAGATCCCCGGTCACGGACCCATGGTGGACGTTGACCCCGACGACCCGCTTCTCCCCCTTCTCCAGGGCCTGCTGGTACCGGAACGCGGACTCCGCGATCTCCCCGGTGAACCACCCGTCCTCGATCCCCCGCAGAATCCCGGACGTGACGGGCCCGATGGGATGCCGCCCGTCCGGATGCGCCCGCAGCCCCCGCTCCTTGATCTGGTCGAAGATCTTCTCCGCGTCCGCCTCGATCCGGTCCGTCAGCTGCTCGACGTACCAGGAACCGCCCAGCGGATCGGCCACGTTGGCGACCCCGGTCTCCTCCATGAGCACCTGCTGCGTCCGCAGCGCGATCTCGGCGGCCTGCTCGGAGGGCAGCGCCAGCGTCTCGTCCAACGCGTTGGTGTGCAGGGAGTTGGTCCCGCCGAGCACCGCCGACAGCGCCTCCACCGCCGTACGCACCACGTTGTTGTACGGCTGCTGCGCGGTCAGCGAGACACCGGCGGTCTGCGTGTGGAACCGCAGCCACTGCGCCTTGTCCGTCCGCGCCCCGTACACATCCCGCATCCACCGCGCCCAGATCCGGCGCGCCGCACGGAACTTGGCGATCTCCTCGAAGAAATCGAGATGCGCGTCGAAGAAGAAGGACAGCCCGGGCGCGAACACGTCGACGCCCAGCCCCCGGCTGAGCCCCAGCTCCACGTACCCGAACCCGTCCGCGAGCGTGTACGCCAGCTCCTGCGCGGCCGTGGCCCCGGCCTCGCGGATGTGATAGCCGGAGACGGACAACGGCTTGTACGCGGGAATCTCGGCCGCGCAGTGCTCCATGAGGTCACCGATGAGCCGGAGATGCGGCTCGGGCTGGAAGAGCCACTCCTTCTGCGCGATGTACTCCTTGAAGATGTCGGTCTGGAGCGTGCCGTTGAGCACGCCGGGATCGACGCCCTGTCGCTCGGCGGCGACGAGGTACATGCAGAAGACAGGAACAGCGGGCCCACTGATCGTCATCGAGGTGGTGACGTCCCCCAGCGGAATGCCCTGGAACAGCACCTCCATGTCGGCGGCGGAGTCGATCGCCACCCCGCAGTGCCCGACCTCGCCGAGCGACCGCGGATCATCGGAGTCCCGCCCCATGAGCGTCGGCATATCGAACGCGACGGACAATCCCCCGCCCCCGTTGGCGAGGATCATCTTGTACCGCTCGTTCGTCTGCTCGGCGTTCCCGAACCCCGCGAACTGCCGGATCGTCCACGTCCGCCCCCGGTACCCCGTCGGATACAGCCCCCGGGTGAACGGATACTCTCCCGGCCACCCGATCCGCTCGAACCCCTCGTACGCGTCTCCCGGCCGGGGCCCGTACACAGGCTCCACCGGATCCCCGGAAAGCGTCGTGAAGTCCGCCTCCCGCTTCCGAGCGGCGTCATAGCGGTCCTGCCAGCGTCGGCGTCCCTCTTCGATGGCGTCAGCGTCCATGACCCCAATTTACTAGGACGTCCTAGTAAATGTCGATGGCAGACCGCCGTACGGGTGTCCGTGCGGCGGTAGGGGAGTCAGGCGGTGCGGCGAGGCAAGGCCGGATGAGGCGAGGCAGGTCAGCCGGTGCGGCCGGGTCTCACGCCTTGGCGACGGCGGGGGAGCCGTCCGTGATCCTGTCCTCGACCTCGCGGGTGATCTGGCGCTCCACGAAGAAGGCCGCCGTGGGGATCGTTCCGGCCAGCAGCACCCACAGCTGCTTGCGCACCGGCCACTTCGCCTTGGAACCGAGATCGAAGGCGAAGACCAGGTACAGCACGTACAGCCAGCCGTGCGCGATACCGATGACCTGCGTGAAGCTGTCGGCGCCGTCCAGCTCGAGCAGATACTTGGCGATCACGCCGAGGGTCAGCAGGACCAGCAGCACACCGGTGACATAGGCCAGGACGCGGTAGCGGGTCAGCACGCTCTTTTTCATGCCTATGAGCGTAACCACCGGTTTCGAGCGATCTTCGAGCGCCCCTCGGCGGCCGGGTCAGCCCTCCTCGAAATCCCCCGCGGCCACCCGCAGCGGGCGGAGCATCGCGAAGATCTCGGCGCATTCCTCGGCGTCGTAGGCGCCGAGACCGAAGTCCATGGCCATGAGGTCGCGGGTGGCGGCGTCGCAGACCTCGCGGCCCTTGTCGGTGATGGAGGCGAGGGTGCCGCGGCCGTCGTTGGGGTTGGGGCGTTTGTCGACGAGGCCCGACTTCACCAGGCGGTCGACCGTGTTCGTCACGGACGTGGGGTGGACCATGAGCCGCTCGCCGATCTTGGACATCGGCAGCTCGCCCTTCTGGGAGAAGGTGAGGAGCACGAGAGCCTCGTAGCGCGCGAAGGTCAGCCCGTACGGCTTGACGACCGCGTCCACCTCCGCCAGCAGAATCTGCTGGGCGCGCATGATCGAGGTGATCGCGGCCATGGACGGCACGTTTCCCCAGCGCTGCTTCCAGTGCTCGTCGGCGCGCTTGATGGGATCGAAGGAGAGGCTGAGCGGCTTCGGCACGGCAACGACCTTACCGGCCGGTCACATGCCGGTCAGCCCCGTCTCGCCCATCGGTCGGCCCACGGAGGCCGCACGGCGCCCCCACGGCACCTTCCGACCGGTGTCGCAGCCCAGTCGATCCGTCACTCCGTGGAACGATTGTGGATTAATCACCACTTAACGTCCCCTTCCCAGGGAGCAGAGGGAACAGCATGTCCCGGCTGATCCGCACGTCGCCCCGCACGCCGCTTCGCACCTCGCCCCGCAAGCCCCTCCGCGTTCTCGCCGCCTTCTCCGCCCTCGCGGCGCTCGGGCTCGTCCTGGGCTGCTCGTCCAAGGCCCCGTCCGGGGTCGGCGAGGCCTCCGTCATCGGCGGGGCCACCGAGAAGCCGGCCGGGGAGGCGGCGCGGCCGGTCTCCCGGTCCCCGTTCTGGGTCGACCCGTCGAGCCCTGCCGCCCGGCAGGTCGACGTGTGGGAGCGGGCAGGCCGTAAGAAGGACGCGCTGCTGCTCCGCCGGATCGCCGACCGGCCGACCGCTCGCTGGCCCGCCGGCGACGACCCGGTGCCGATGATCGAGGAGGCGACGAAGGCCGCGGGCCGAGCGAGCCGCACGGCGGTCTTCGTCGCGTACAACATCCCGCACCGCGACTGCGGCCAGCACTCGGCCGGCGGCGCCCACGACCCCGCCGTCTACGGGGAGTGGATCGACGCCTTCGCGGACGCCATCGGCGACAGCGACGCCCTGGTCGTCCTCGAACCCGACGCGATCGCGCACATCGTGGACGGCTGCACCCCCGGCGAGTACCACGCCGAACGCGAGCGGCTGCTGGGCGAGGCCATCGACCGGTTCAAGCGGCAGCCGAACACCAAGGTCTACCTCGACGCCGGCAACCCGGCCTGGATCGACGACCCCGGCAGACTCGTCGACCCGCTGCGCCGCGCGGGCGTCGCCCGCGCCGACGGCTTCTCCCTCAACGTCTCCAACTTCCAGACCGACGCCGCGACCACGTCGTACGGCCTGCGGCTCTCCGACGCCCTCGGCGGCAAGCACTTCGTCGTCGACACCAGCCGCAACGGCAACGGCCCGCTGAACGGCGACCGCGGCACCGCCTGGTGCAACCCGCCCGGCCGCGCCCTCGGCACCCCGCCGACCACCGACACCGGCGAACCGGCCCTCGACGCCTACCTCTGGATCAAGCGGCCCGGCGAGTCGGACGGGGAGTGCCGCGGCGGACCGGCGGCGGGGCAGTGGTGGCCGGACTACGCGCTGGGGCTCGCGCGCAACTCCAAGGCGTAGTGGCCGCCCCCGTCACTGCACCCGGAGCAGCCGAATCCGCGTCACCGCAACTGGATCCACTTCGCCTTCGACGGCGTCCCCTCCCCGTCCGTCACGAACAGCATGTACCAGCCCGGCGGGACGAGGGTCCGGTCGTCCGGTACGTCGACGGTGATCGAGTCGCGGGTCCTCGTCACCTCCAGGGCGATGGACCGCTGTTCGACGTCCGTGCTGTGGGTGACGGCGCTGGGGCGCATCAGGCGGGCGTCGGCGACGCGTTCGGGGTGGGCGGTGGCGAAGGTGGCGCGGCCCTTGGAGTCGACCTCCTGGGGGCCGTCGCCGAGGACGGGCCGCTTCTCGCCGTACTTGTGGAGCAGCGGCGGCGTGAAGATCTCCATGCGCTGCTCGAAGTGGCCCAGCTTGGTGTTCTGCTGGTCGTCGAAGAGCGGGTCGGAGCCGAAGGTGGCGACGCGGCCGTCGGGCAGGAGCAGGGCCTCGGAGTGGTAGTTGCGGCCGACCCTGGGGGCGGCGGCGGCCCGGAAGGAGTTGGACTTCGGGTCGTAGAACTGCGCCTTGAGGATGTTGCTGGCGCTGCGGCCGCGGTAGTCGCCGGCGCCGTTGGAGGTGAAGACGGTGTCGTCGGGCATGAGCACGCTGTTCAGGTAGCGCGTGCCCTGGGGGAGGTCGGGGCCGTCCTCGAAGACCGGGTTGTCCTTCTTCAGGTCGATGACGGCGGTGCGGGAGGTCGCCTTCTTGGACTCGCCGACGCCTCCGCCGCCGAGGATCATCACCTTCTGGTCCTGGGCGGGCGGCAGCAGCACGGATGCCGAGGTCTCCGTCCGGTCGAGGTCGGTGAGGCCCTTCACCTTCTGGAACCTGTTGGTCCTCAGGTCCCAGACGCCGGGGTCGCGGCCGAGGTTGTCGGGTCCGTAGCCCGCGTTGGAGGCCGGGTAGAAGAGCTTGCCGCCCTGGGTGAGGAAGAGGGCCGGATACGTGGGGAAGTACCGCTTCGGGCCCGGCTTCCACTTCTTCGTCCTCGGGTCGTAGATCTCGTTGTCACCGGGGTCGACGACCCCCACGTCGTCCAGACCGGAGACGGCGAGCACCCGCCCGTCCGCCAGGCCGACGAGCGTCGGGTACCAGCGGGCCTTCTCCATCGGGGCGACCGGCACGTACTTCTCGGCCTTCGGGTCGAACTCGTACGCCGCCCTGATCCCCTGGAAGTCCTGCTTGTCCAGGGTGATCTTCTCGGAGAGGCCGTACGTGTTCTCGGCGTCCTCGTCGTCGAGCCCGAGGATCTCGTACTGGGCCTGGCGGGGCATGACGGACTCCGCGCCCTTGTCGACGGCCTCGACGAAGACCCGGGCCTCGCTCGCGACGACCCTGGTCTTCCAGGGCCGCATGACGCCGGCCGCGTCGTAGGTGATGTCGAAGGTGCGCTTGGCCTTGGGGACGGTGACGTCGAAGCGGCTGACGTACTCGCCGCCGGAGGGGGAGCGGAAGCGGGTCCCCTTCTTCAGGACGACCGCCTTGTCGGGGTTCTCGTTCTTGACCCGCATACCGCCGCCGGCGCGTTCGACCTCGCCCTCCAGCAGCTCGTAGCGGGCGGTGCCGCCGGCCACCAGGAGGTTGCCGTCGGGGAGTTGGGCGTGCCCGGCGCAGAAGAAGTCCACGGGGGTGGGGATCTTCTTGTACGTGTTCTTCACCGGGTCCCACAGGACGGTGTCGAAGGACCCCTTGTCGAACTTCTTCTGCTCGTTGCCGGACCCGGCGATGATCAGCACCTTGCCGGTGTGCAGCAGGGCCGCGTGGATGGCGTTGGTGCGGAACCGTTTCGGGATGTCGACCTGGGTCCAGGAGCCGTACTTGGCCTTGTAGCCGGGCTGGGCGATCTTCCACTCGTAGTACCGCTCCTGCGCGAAACCGATGGCCGCCGGGGCGTTGAGGCCCGCGAGCAGCGCTACGCCGCCGATGCCCAGCACGGTCTTCTTGGCCTTCTTCGACAGTTGCGGGGCCATGGCCTACTTGCCTCCTGTCGTGGTGCCGGAGACGGAAGGGGCGGGCGTGGGGGTGGGCGGGGGAACGAGCACGGGTTCCTTGCCGTCGGCGAGCCGGGTGACGGCCCACACCCCGACGGGCGCGAGCGAGATCACCATGGCGAGGACGGCCCAGGTGCGCATGGCCACATGGCTGTGGCCGAGCACGAACGACGCGGTCAGCGACGCGGCGAGGACCGCCGCCCAGAAGAGGTGGATACGGAAGGTCAGCAGCCGGTCGGGGCTGGCGTCACCGCCCTTCGGTGTGACGACGAAACGGCAGGGCAGCCGGAGCAGGGCGGCGCACAGGGACTTCAGATAGATGGGCGCGGAGAGCGCCGACATCGCCATGCCGGCGAGCCCGCCCGACCCCTCCGGCTCGTGCGGCGAGACGTTGTGCCTGCGGTTCCACAGGTACAGCCCCACCTGGAGGGCGGCCGCGTCGCTGTAGAGCATCAGCCACACGGATGCGGTGACCTGCGTCCCGGACGCGCCGAACCACAGGAACAGCACACAACTGACGGTGCCCAGCAGCCAGTTGAGGGCCGTCATCGGGTAGTAGACAAGCATCAGCGTGTACGAGAAGAGGCGCCCCCAGGGCATCGTGAAGGGCGCCTTCCAGTACTGCTTGAACAGCGTCTCGTACGTCCCGCGCGACCAGCGCATCTGCTGCGCGAAGAAGTCCGTCCAGGAGGCCGGTCCCTCCCCGACGGCGAGGACGTCGGGCGTGTACACGGACCGCCAGTGCCTGCCCGTCCTCGGATTCCGGTGCCGGTGCAGCTCGAAGCCGGTGGCCATGTCCTCGGTGATCGAGTCGTGCAGCCCGCCGATCTGCTTCACGGCGGCGACGCGTACGACGTTGTTGGTGCCGACGAACATGGGGGCGCGGTAGCGGTTGCCGGCACGCTGGATGAGGGCGTGGAAGAGGAACTGCTGGGATTCGGCGGCCTTGGTGACCGGGGTGACGTAGTTCCCGTACACCTGCGGTCCGACGACGAAGGCGACATCCGGGTCGCGGAAGTATCCCAGCATCCGCTCCAGGAAGTTGGGGAGCGGTACGTGATCGGTGTCGACCGAGGCGAAGAACTCGTACGCGTCGCCGTGCTTGGCGATCCACGCGTTGTAGTTGCCGTGCTTGGTACGGGCCTTGTGGACGCCCTTCGGCCGGTTCCACTCGGGGACGCCGTTGCGGGTGAAATGCCGTACGCCGAGTTCCGCGCAGAGGGCCTTGGCCTGCTCGTCGTCGCCCTCGTCGAGGAGCCATACATCGAGGACGCTGCGGTGGCCGGCATGCCGGACCCGGGTGGCGGCCTCCAGGGTGGCCCGGACCATGGCGAGGGGTTCCTTGCCCGGGACGTATGTGGTCAGGAAGGCGACGCGGGTGCCGGGTTGGGGGGCGACCGGCAGGGGATCACGCGCGACCATCGTCGCGTGCGCGATCGACACGACGTTGACGAGCATGAACAGCTCGATCAGCCCGATGGCTGCCAGCATCGTGATGTCGAGGCCCACGAGCCACGTGTCCCCGCCCTCGCGCTCCACCCAGTGGGTGGGCCAGACCAGATAGACGAGCAGGACGCCGGTCAGCAGCGGCGCCAGGGTCATCAGCAGGACGGCCCGTATTCGGTGCGGCTCTTTCGCGAGGAGCTTGGTGTACCGCACGCGGTACACCGGTCCGGCCGGCTCCGTGAGCGGCCCGGCAAGTCTGCTGTGGGTGTCGTAGTCGTAGCCCTCCTGCCGCACAACGCCCTCCAGTGATCGAACGAGCCGATACCTATACGAAAGGGCCGTTGTGGGGGTAGGGCGAGCCCAAAGGGGCCAAATGGGCTGGATGCCTGATAACTCGGGAGGGATCGCGGGTATGGCGGCCGCGGGCCCGGGGGGGCCGATCGCGCGGTCCCCCACGTCCCTTGGAAGCCGGGGGCGCGACCCTTGCTTTTCGCTTCAGGGCGTGGGGGCCTGCGCGAGCAACCACCGACTACGTGGACAGGTGCCGCTCCACCGTCTCGACCTTGGACGTGAGGCCGTCCGTGACGCCGGGACGGATGTCCGCCTTGAGGACGAGGGAGACCCGGGGTGCCCGTTCCTCGACGGCGGCGACGGCCCGCCGTACGACGTCCATCACCTCGTCCCAGTCACCTTCGATCGAGGTGAACATCGCGTCGGTCCGGTTCGGCAGACCCGATTCACGGACGACCCGTACGGCGTCGGCGACGTACTCCCCCACGTCCTCGCCGACGCCCAGCGGGGTCACGGAGAAGGCGACGATCACGCGTTCACGATCCCTTCCTTGCGGGCGCGGGACGCGATCACCGCGGTCTCGGCCTCGCGGCGGAGCTTGCGGTCGGCGAAGAAGCCGCCGGTGGGCAGGACCGAGAGGGCGAAGTAGAGCGCGGCGGTCTTCAGGGACCACTTGGTGCGGTTCCAGGCGTCGGCCCAGAAGACCAGGTACAGGAGGAAGAGGATGGCGTGGACCCAGCCCATCACGGGCACCGCGTTGAACTCCGTGGTGCGCTTCAGCACCGAACACACGAGCAGCAGCAGGAAGGAGACGGCCTCGGGGGCCGAGACGAGGCGCAGGCGGCGGAGGGCGGAGACGGTCTTTATGTCCACGGGTCACCTTCGGTGGGGTCGGCGGGGCGAGTCGTCGCGTCGCTTGTCGGTCTTTGTGAACGGAAGCACAAGCGCTGCCCATTCTGGCATCCGTCAACCTCCCTATGCCCCTAGGGGTCCCTTCAGGGTCGAGATCCCCCTCTGGGACCTGTCCTGTCCGGCCATCGGCCGGTTACCGTCACCCCGTGGCAATGTTCCGACTTCAAGGCAGCAAAGTGCTGGCCGTCGACATGACCGGGGACGCCGTGAAGGCGAAGAACGGTTCGATGGTCGCCTACGACGGCCAGATGACGTTCAAGAAGCTGAGCGGCGGCGGTGAGGGCCTGCGCGGGATGGTGACGCGGCGCCTCACCGGCGAACAGATGACGTTGATGGAGGTGACGGGGCAAGGAACCTGCTGGTTCGCGGACCGGGCCTCCGAGATCAACCTCGTGAATCTTCAGGGGGACAAGCTGTACGTGGAGTCGAGCAACCTGCTCGCGACGGACTCAGGGCTGCGTACGGGCACGAGCTTCACGGGGCTGCGTGGCGCCTCGCAGGGCAACGGCCTGTTCACCACGACCATCGAGGGTCACGGCCAGGCGGCGATCATGTCCGACGGCCCGGCGGTGCTGCTGCGTGTGAGCCGTCAGTACCCGCTGACGGTGGACCCGGGGGCGTACATCGCGCACCAGGGCGACCTCCAGCAGTCCTTCCAGTCCGGTGTGACGTTCCGCACGTTGATGGGCGAGGGCGGCGGCGAGGCCTTCCAGATCCGCTTCGAGGGCGAAGGACTCGTCTATGTCCAGCCCAGCGAGCGCAACACGGTGGCGGGAGACGTGTGACATGGCCTTCCGTGAGATCAACTCGAAGATGATCGAGGCGACCGTGATGCCGGGCCAGCGGCTGTTCAGCCAGCGCGGCGCGATGCTCGCCTACAGGGGCGAGGTGTCCTTCACGCCCAACACGCAGGGCGGCCAGGGCGGCATCGCGTCGATGATCGGCCGCCGGGTGGCGGGCGAGGCGACCCCGCTGATGACCGTCGAGGGCAGCGGCACCGTCCTGTTCGGGCACGGCGGTCACCACATCCAGGTGATCAACCTGACCGGCGAGACGCTCTACGTCGAGGCCGACCGCCTGCTGGCCTTCGACGGCACCCTCCAGCAGGGCACGATGTTCATGGGCTCGCAGGGCGGCGTCATGGGCATGGTGCGGGGGCAGGTGACGGGCCAGGGCCTGTTCACCACCACGCTGAAGGGGCACGGGGCCGTCGCGGTCATGGCGCACGGCGGGGTCATCGAGGTACCCATCACCCCCCAACGCCCGGTCCACGTCGACCCGCAGGCGTACGTGGCGCACCACGGCGACGTACGCAACAAGCTGTCCACCGCGCTCGGCTGGCGCGACATGGTGGGCCGGGGCTCCGGCGAGGCGTTCCAGCTGGAGCTGAGCGGCAGTGGTGCGGTGTACGTCCAGGCCTCGGAGGAGAAACTGTGAGCATGTACGGGGCTCCGGTCGCCGGCCCGACCGTCTTCGACCCGATGACGCTGCCGTCCGACGACAACGTCAACAGTTACACCTTCTGCGTGGAGCTCAAGGGGAGCCAGTGGTTCCTGCAGAAGGGCAAGATGATCGCCTACTACGGCTCGATGGAGTTCAACGGCATCGGACACGGCCGTTTCGGCGGCCTTGTCCGTACGTCTTTTCATTCGCCTCTGCACGCGAGCGACTGGGTCGTCGCCGAGGGCTCCGGCAAGATGCTCCTCGCCGACCGGGCCTTCGACGTCAATTCGTACGACCTCGAAGACGGCAACCTGACCATTCGCTCGGGCAATCTCCTCGCTTTTCAGCCAAGTCTCGCGCTCAAGCAGTCGATCGTTCCGGGCTTCCTGACCCTGATCGGAACGGGCAAGTTCGTGGCGGCCTCCAACGGCCCGGTGGTGTTCATGGAGCCCCCCATCCGGGTCGACCCGCAGGCCCTGGTCGGATGGGCCGACTGCCCCTCGCCGTGCCACCACTACGACCACGGGTACATGACCGGTCTCATGGGCGGCCTACGTGCGATGACGGGCATCGGCGGCGCGTCCGGCGAGGAGCACCAGTTCGAGTTCGTCGGGGCGGGCACGGTCCTGCTCCAGTCGTCCGAAACCCTCATGGCCGAGCAGGCCACGGGCATGGTCCCGCACGAGCCGGGCGTACCCGGCGGTGGTGGGGCACCCGGTCACCCCGGACAGCCGGCGGGCGCACCACGCCTTCCCGGACAGCTGGGGGACCTCCAGCGTCGCTTCGGGCTGTGAGCGGTAGTCTGCGGAGTGTGACATCGAACGTGTGCACGTTGTCATGCTCCAACCCGTAAGACCCGTCCTGTCCGTCCGACCGCACCACCAAAACCCTCACTAGTTCGCCTTTCAACATTTTAGGTAGACTTCATTCATGGAGACCGAAACGGCCACGCGCTGGCTGACCGATGCGGAGCAGTGCGCCTGGCGCACCCATCTGGACGTCAACAGGCTGCTGACGCACCAGCTCGAAAGGGATCTGCAGCCGTTCGGCCTGACAATGAACGACTACGAGATCCTGGTGAACCTCTCCGAGTCGGAGGGCCGGCGGATGCGGATGAGCGACCTCGCCGCCGCCACCCTCCAGTCCAAGAGCCGCCTCTCGCACCAGATCACCCGTATGGAGAACGGGGACCTGGTGCGCCGGGAGAACTGCGAGTCCGACCGGCGCGGGCTGTTCGCCGTGCTGACGGAGCACGGCATGGAGACGATGCAGCGGGTCGCGCCGCACCATGTGGCGTCCGTGCGGCGGCACTTCATCGATCTGCTGCCGGAGGAGGCGCTGGAGGAGCTGCACAAGTCGCTGGCGCCGATCGCGGAGCACCTCCGGAGCCACCGCGGGAAGCCGTAGCGCTCCGCCGCGTCGGCCGGAGTGGCGCCGGGGGACTGCGGGTCGTCCTGTGGCCGCGGGTTCGTTGCGGCCGGGCGCGCAGTTCCCCGCGCCCTTACGTGCTCGGTGGTCGCGAAGGCAGCCTCAGCTCGAACGAGGCTCCTCCGCCGGGGGCGTCACCAACCGTCAGGGTGCCTCCGTGGCGGGTGGCGATGTCCCGGGCGATGGCCAGACCGAGGCCCGCGCCGCCGTCGTCCCTCGCCCGGGACT
Organism: Streptomyces sp. DSM 40750; assembly: GCF_024612035.1. Taxonomy (GTDB): domain Bacteria; phylum Actinomycetota; class Actinomycetes; order Streptomycetales; family Streptomycetaceae; genus Streptomyces. The sequence continues at coordinate 7,747,285 of NZ_CP102513.1, read as the reverse complement.
CGTCCAGGCGGACGAAGCGTTCGAAGATGCGGTCGCGGTCCGTGACGGGGACGCCTGAGCCGTCGTCGGCCACCTGGAGGATCGCCCGGTCGGGGGTGGTGCGCAGGGTGACGGCGACACGCTCGCGGGCGTGGCGGTGGGCGTTGTCCAGGAGGTTGCCGAGGACGCGGCGGATCTGGTTGCGCGAGCCGCGCACTTCCACGGCCTCGACGCTGTCCAGGGTCACTCCGTCGCGGGACGACACCTCTTCCCGTACGACCTTCGCCAGGTCGAAGCGCGCGTCCGGCGGCGGCCGCTCCCCCGCGTCCAGGCGGGCGAGCAGCAGCAGGTCGGCGGCGAGGCTCTGCAGTCGTACGGTGTCCTCGACCGCCCCGTCCAGGTCCAGCAACTCCGGGTGCGCCGCGCCCACTTCGAGCTGGGTGCGCAGGGACGCGATCGGGCTGCGCAGCTCGTGCGAGGCGTCCGCGACGAACGCGCGCTGCCGTTCCACCGAGGTCTCCAGCGCGGCCAGCGTCTCGTTCGTCGTCCGCGCCAGCCGGGCGATCTCGTCGTGCGTGTCCGGCTCGGGCACGCGGCGCGAGAGGTCCTCGGAGGCCGTGATCGCCGCCATCTCGGAACGGATGCCCTCGACCGGGCGCAGCGCCCGCTTGGTCACGAGGTACGTCACCCCGCTGACCGTCAGCAGCAGGAGCGGCAGCCCGATGAGCATCGTCGTCAACGCGGTACCGACGGCCTCCTCTTCGATGGAGAGCGGCGCGCCCGCGTAGACGGTGAGTGGAACGCCTGCCGGCGTGACCACGTCGACCCCGGCGAACCGATACTCCGCCGTCACCCCCTCGACGGTCGCGACGCCCTCGCCGTACCACGTCTCATCGGCGACCTCGCCGGCGGGGAGAGTGCCCTCGTCCTCCGCGTCCCGGTCGCCCTCCGCCTTGTCGTCGACGTCGTCGTTGGTCTCGGAGTTCAGCCGGTCCGAGGCGACGGCGGACACGTCCATGCCCTCGACGTCCTCACCGACCGCGACGGGCTTCTCGTTCCGGTCCAGGACCTCGACGGGGTTCTCGTCACCGTCCGGCAGCCTCAGCTCGGCGTAGGCGAATCCGTTCGCCAGCGCCGAGGCGGCGTTGCGGGCCACGGAGTCGGCCTCCGCGTCGGCCTTGTCGGTGAGGGTGAACCGCAGCGAGAGCAGGACGGCGGCGCCCGCGGCGACCAGGGCGACGGCGACGACGACGGTCGCGGCGAGGGTGGCGCGGGCCCTCACCGAGCCGAGACGGCGCCTCACGGGCGGGCCTCCAGTCTGTATCCGGCCCCGCGCACGGTCTTGATGAGCGTGGCGCCCAGCTTGCGGCGCAGGGTGCTGATGTAGACCTCGACGATGTTCGGGTCGCCGTCGTAGGCGAAGTCCCAGACGTGCTCCAGGATGTCGGCCTTCGACACGACCTCACCGGCTCTCATCACGAGCTGCTCCAGGACGGAGAACTCCTTGGTGGTGAGAGCGATCTCGTCCTCGGCGAGGAACACGCGCCGGGCAGCGGTGTCGACCTTCAGATCGCCGACCTCGTGCACGGGCGAGGCACCGCCCGACGGACCACGCCGCCGCAGCAGCGCCTTCACACGGGCGACGAGGACGACGTACGAGAACGGCTTGGTCAGGTAGTCGTCGGCGCCCGTGTCGAGGCCCTCGGCCTCGTCGTACTCGCCGTCCTTGGCGGTGAGCATCAGGATCGGCACGTCGTGCCCGGCGGCACGCAGGGCACCGCACACGCGGTAGCCGTTCATGCCGGGCAGCATGATGTCGAGGATCACGAGGTCGTACGCACCCTCGCTCGCCCGGTGCAGGCCCTCGGTCCCGTCGTGGACGACGTCCACGGCGTAGCCCTCGGCCGTCAGGCCCTTGGCCAGCGACACGGCGAGCCGCTTCTCATCTTCCACGATCAACAGGCGCATGCGCCCAGCTTGGCAAACCGAACCTGAAGCGGTCTTCAGGGGGCTTCAGGTCCGCTTCAGCGTCGATCGGCCAGATTGGTTCCCGTCGAAAGCAGACGAGGCGGACAAGCCAGCTGCAACCGGCGACACCATTCGTTACTGGTTGCAACCAGTCGCATTCTGGAGGAAACCCATGAAGCGCAACATCGTCATCGCCACCATCACGGCCGTCGCCCTGATCGGCGGCGGCACCGCGACCGCCATCGCGGTCTCGGGTGACGACGAGGCGCCGGCGAAGAAGACCGTGTCGGTGTCGAACGACGACAACGACCGCGACGACGTCAATGACACCGACGACACGGCCCAGGACAAGGCCGAGGACCAGGCCGCCCGCGACACGGACGAGGACGCCGGGGACAAGGCCGAGAACGCGGCCGAGGCGAAGGCGGGTCAGGTCACGGCGGCCGACGCGATCAAGGCGGCGCTGAAGCACCAGGCCGGTACGGCGGTCTCCGCCGACCTCGACGACGAGGGCACGAACCTGGTGTGGGACGTCGACGTCCTGACCAACGGCGGCAAGTGGTACAGCGTCCAGATCGACCCGGGCACCGGCAAGGTCCTCGGCTCGCACGCCGACCGGGACGACGACGGTGACGACGCCGCCGAGACCGAGCAGATCCGGGCCGCCCTCAAGGGCAGCTCCGTGGCCGCCGCCGAGGCCGCCGAGGCCGCCGCCGCCAAGGGCACGGTGACCTCCGTCGACCTCGACGAGGAGAGCAAGGACAGGGCCTGGGAGGTCGACACCACCGCCGCCGACGGCACCGGCAGCGACTGGAGGGTGAACCTGGACTCCGCCAAGGTCACCGCCGACCGCTCGAACGACTGACCCCCTCGCAGGCCACAGGCCCGCACGAACCACCGGGAGGAGTGACACCGCCGCCCCGCCGGCCACCGTCGCTCCCCCAGGGGGACCGCGTCTCCCTCCCCCCACCACGGAAGACCGGCTCCTCCTTCCTCGCCGGGAAGGCCGACGTCTCCCCTCCCCCCAGGAGATACGCGGCCTTCCTCACCCCACAGGTAGGGGCACCCGACACCGGGTGCCCCTACCGCCGTTTCGGGGCCGGGGAGTGCGCTCCATCTCACCTCGGTTCGCCGGTCCGCTCCGCCACTCCCTCCGCCACCCCCGTCTCCGACTCCCCCGCACGGCCTTGCCGCCTCCCCACCCCCACGGCGATCGCCGCGAGCAGGGCCGTCGCGCCCGCGAGGGCGAAACCGAGGGGCGGCGAGAAGTGGGCCACGAGGAGGCCCGACGCGGCCGCGCCCGCCGAAATGCCGGCGTTCACGGCGGTGTTGACCCAGGCGCCGGCCTGGGTGCGGGCGCCGGAGGGGACGGATTCGTCGGCGACGAGGTACGCGGTGGTCAGGGCCGGGGCGACGAAGAGGCCGGCGCAGACGACAGCGCCGGTGAGGGTGGCGAGGTCCGGGGCGAGGCCGGCGCCGGCGAGGGCGAAGCCGAGGCCCGCCGTCAGCAGCGACAGCCGTACGCGGGCGCCGGAGCGCCACTCGACCGAGCCGTACAGCAGGCCGCCCACGGCGCTCCCGGCCGACAACGCGGCGAAGATCCAGGCCACGACGTCGTCACCGTGCCCCCGTTGCTCGGCGAAGGCCAGCACCAGCAGGTCGAGCGCCCCGAGCGCCAGCCCGACCCCGCCGGCCACGACGACGGGCGGCATGATCCCGGCCACCACGCGCGGCCTCCGTACGCCGGTCGCCCCCTTCGGCGCAGGGACGCGGCCCGGCATCCGCGCCACGGCCGGAGAGGTCACGAACCCGAAGGTCCCCGCCACCACCAGCACGGCGCCCAGGAGCACGGCGGCGGCCGGAGCGGCGAACTGCACCACCCCGCCCACCGCCAACGGCCCCGACACGAAGAGCAGTTCCTCCGCGACCCCGTCGAGGCTGTACGCGCGTCGCAACAGCCCCCGGTCCGCCGCGAGTTCACTCCACACCGTCCGCATCGTCGGCCCGAGCGGAGGCGTACAGGCTCCCGCCGCCACCGCGACCGCCCCCAGCACCGGGCCCGACGCCCCCGGCCGCCAGCTCGTCACCGCCAGCGTGCCGAGCAGCACAGCGTAGAGCGAGGCCATCGGCAGCAGCGCACGGCGCGGGCCGTACCGATCGACGAGCGCCGCCCTCGCGGGCGACAGCAGGACACTGGTGGCGCCGAACAGGGCCATGACCGTGCCGGCGACGGCGTACGAGCCCGTCGTACGGGTCACGGCGAGCAGCACGGCGACCGGCACCATGCCATAGGAGAGCCGGCCGACGAGTACGGCGGCGAAGGTGCGGCGGGCGTACGGAATGCGGAGCACCGCGGCGTACGAAGGCCGCGGAGAGGTCGCGGACATGCGAAAGGTTCCTCACCTGGAGGCGAAAAAGGGGACACCGAAGTCCCGCGTGCCGAACCGGCCGCGGGATCGTCCGCCCTCTACGCAAGGTGATGGAACACCCGGCCAAACTAGCAGCCCGTGACAGAGCCAAGGGGGTGAATTTCGTGGGCGGGTGCGGGTGGTGTGTGATTGCTCGCGCAGTTCCCCGCGCCCCTCAAAAGGCAGGCGCTGCGCCCCGTGCTTTTTGCTTTTCAGGGGCGCGGGGAACTGCGCGACCAGCCCCCACCCACCCGCAGCCAACGAACGCACCCGAGCGGGGCGAGGAAAACCCCGGGCTCACCCCTCCGTCAGACCCGCGACCAGCTCGTCCGCCGCCCGATACGGATCCAGCTCGCCCGCCACGATCCGCTCGGCCAAAGAACTGAGGCGGCGGTCACCGTGAAGGTCCGCGATCCGCTCACGAAGGGCGGTGACCGCGATGGTCTCGACCTCGCGCGCGGCCCGGGACCGGCGGCGCTCCGCGAGGACCCCGCGCTCCTCCATCCACGCGCGGTGCTTCTCCAGGGCCTCGACGACCTCGTCGATCCCCTCCGCCCGCGCGGCCACCGTCTTGATGATCGGCGGCCGCCAGTCACCGGGACCACGGGACTCACCCAGCCCCAGCATGTGGTTCAGCTCCCGTGCGGTCGCGTCGGCCCCGTCCCGGTCGGCCTTGTTGACCACATACACGTCACCGATCTCCAGGATCCCGGCCTTGGCCGCCTGGATGCCGTCACCCATGCCCGGCGCCAGCAGCACCACGGACGTGTCCGCCTGGGAGGCGATCTCCACCTCCGACTGGCCGACACCGACCGTCTCGACCAGCACGACGTCACACCCGGCGGCATCCAGCACCCGGATCGCCTGCGGGGCGGCCCACGCCAGCCCGCCCAGATGGCCGCGCGTCGCCATCGAGCGGATGTACACACCGGGGTCGGAGGCGTGCTCCGACATCCGGACCCGGTCGCCGAGCAGGGCGCCACCGCTGAAGGGCGACGACGGATCCACCGCCAGCACCCCGACCCTCTTCCCGGCCCGCCGGTACGCGGTCACCAGTGCCGACGTGGACGTGGACTTGCCCACGCCGGGCGAGCCGGTGAGGCCCACGACGTACGCCCCGCCGGTGAGCGGGGCCAGCGCCGCCATGACCTCGCGGAGCTGCGGGGACGCCCCCTCCACCAGGGAGATCAGCCGGGCGACGGCCCGGGGCCGCCCTTCCCTGGCCTGTGCCACCAGTGTGGGGACGTCCTGCATCACAGCTCCGTTCCGAGTAGCCACGTACACCTGAGAACTGAAGGCCTCAGGCCTTGGGTACCCGCACGATCAGCGCGTCACCCTGCCCGCCGCCACCGCAGAGCGCGGCCGCGCCGACACCGCCGCCACGCCGCTTCAGCTCCAGGGCGAGGTGGAGGACGAGACGGGCGCCGGACATGCCGATGGGGTGCCCGAGAGCGATCGCACCACCGTTGACGTTCACCTTTTCCGGGGACACGCCGAGGTCCTTCATTGACTGTACGGCGACCGCGGCGAAGGCCTCGTTGATCTCGATGAGGTCGAGGTCGGCCACGTCCAGGCCGTCCTTCTTCAGGGCGTGCTGGATCGCGTTCGACGGCTGCGACTGCAAGGAGTTGTCCGGTCCGGCGACATTCCCGTGGGCGCCGATCTCGGCGAGCCACGCAAGGCCCAGCTCCTCCGCCTTGGCCTTGCTCATGACGACCACGGCGGCGGCGCCGTCGGAGATCTGCGAGGCGGAACCGGCCGTGATCGTGCCGTCCTTGGCGAAGGCCGGCCGCAGCTTGCCCAGCGACTCGGCGGTCGTCTCACCGCGGATGCCTTCGTCCTGGCTGAAAACGACCGGCTCGCCCTTGCGCTGCGGGATCTCGACCGGCGTGATCTCGGCGTCGAAGAGACCGTTCTTCTGGGCGGCGGCGGCCCGCTGGTGGGACAGGGCCGCGATCTCGTCCTGCTCGGGGCGCAGGATGCCGAGGCGCGTGTTGTGCTTCTCGGTGGACTCGCCCATGGCGATGTTCTCGAAGGCGTCCGTGAGCCCGTCGTGCGCCATGGCGTCGAGCATCTGGATCGCCCCGTACTTGTAGCCCTCACGGGACTTCGGGAGCAGGTGGGGGGCGTTGGTCATGGACTCCTGGCCGCCGGCCACCACGACGTCGAACTCTCCGGCGCGGATCAGCTGGTCGGCCAGCGCGATGGCGTCGAGGCCCGACAGACAGACCTTGTTGATCGTGAGCGCGGGCACGCTCATCGGGATGCCCGCCTTGACCGCTGCCTGGCGCGCCGGGATCTGCCCCGCCCCGGCCTGGAGCACCTGGCCCATGATCACGTACTGCACCTGGTCGCCACCGATCCCCGCACGGTCGAGGGCGGCCTTGATCGCGAAGCCACCGAGGTCGGCTCCGGAGAAGGACTTCAGCGAACCGAGCAGCCGTCCCATGGGTGTCCGGGCACCGGCGACGATCACCGAGGTCCTGCCGTTGGATCCAGTCATGAGGTGCGATCCCCTTCCAGCTTGCACAGCCGAGGAGTGAACGAGGGTTTACTTCGAATGTACTGAGTGGCACTCCGTGCCGTCATCAAGCTGTCGGTGTGATCGCTGGCACGTTGCGTAACCACTCGCGGAGCGCTGCACTAACACCATGCTGACGCGAATCGACCACATCGGGATCGCCTGCTTCGACCTCGACAAGACCGTCGAGTTCTACCGGGCCACCTACGGCTTCGAGGTGTACCACTCCGAGGTCAACGAGGAGCAGGGCGTGCGCGAGGCCATGCTCAAGATCAACAGCACGGACGACGGCGGCGCCTCCTACCTGCAGCTCCTGGAGCCGACCCGCGAGGACTCCACCGTCGCGAAGTGGCTGGCCAAGAACGGCGAGGGGGTCCACCACATCGCTTTCGGTACGGCGGACGTCGACGGCGAGGCGGCCGCGATCAAGGACAAGGGCGTACGCGTCCTGTACGAGGAGCCGCGAGTCGGCTCCATGGGGTCACGGATCACGTTTCTGCACCCCAAGGATTGTCACGGCGTACTGACAGAACTGGTCACTTCGGCGCCAGTTGAGTCACCTGAGCACTGACCCCCGTACATATGGGCCGGTAGGGTTGGGGTCGGCCGTCGCCTTCGAAGGGGACGGCCCGGGTCCTGCCGCCTTCCGAGGAGTGGGATCCAAGGGCGCCGCGGAGATCCATCAGCGGTTGCCCGAGGGCCGGGGTCCAGGTTTCGGGGGACGAGGGTTAGGGCGGCAGCCCGTGCTCCGCCGTTGATCTGACACCATTCCCCGGGAGCCCCGTTCGCCGGTTGGACGGAGCTCATTTGCCAGAGGTTGCGACCAGGGGACGGATGGGACCGCGCAGTGCGGGGCTACGAACGCCAGGAGCGAGAGCCGGCGGCTGACGTCGACCACCTCTCTCGGTTCGAGGCCGAGATGGAGCGGCTGAAGACCGAGCGGGAAAAGGCGATTCAGCACGCCGAGGACCTCGGCTACCAGGTCGAGGTGCTGCGCGCCAAGCTGCACGAGGCGCGCCGCACCCTCATGTCCCGGCCCGCCTATGACGGAGGCGACCTCGGGTACCAGGCCGAGCAGATGCTCCGCCAGGCCCAGATGCAGGCCGACCAGCTGCGCGCGGACGCCGAGCGTGAGCTGAGCCAGGCCCGGGCGCAGACCCAGCGGATCCTCCAGGAGCACGCCGAGCAGGCCGCACGGCTCCAGGCGGAGCTGCACCAGGAGGCGGTCACCCGCCGCCAGCAGCTCGACCAGGAGCTGTCCGAGCGCCGGCAGACCGTCGAGTCGCACGTCAACGAGAACGTCGCGTGGGCCGAGCAGCTGCGCGCCCGCTCCGAGCAGCAGGCCCGCCGGCTGGTCGACGAGTCGCGCGCCGAGGCCGAGCAGGCGCTGGCCGCCGCCCGCGCCGAGGCCGAGCGGCTCGCCACCGAGGCCCGCCAGCGGCTCCAGAGCGACACGGACGCGGCCCGCGCGGAGGCCGACCAGGTTCTGCGCCGGGCCCGAGCCGAGGCCGAGCGGCTGCTGAACGCGGCGTCGACGCAGGCCCAGGAGGCCACCGAGCACGCCGAGCAGCTGCGCTCCTCCTCCGCCACCGAGTCGGACTCCGCCCGCCGCCAGGCCTCCGAGCTGAGCCGGGCCGCCGAGCAGCGCATCACGGAGGCCGAGGCGGCACTCCGCGAGGCGCGCGCCGAGGCCGAGAAGCTGGTCACGGAGGCGAAGGAGAGCGCGGCCAAGGCCCTCTCCAGCGCCGAGTCGACCAACGAACAGCGCACGCGTACGGCGAAGGAGCAGGTCGCCCGGCTGGTCGAGGAGGCCACGAAGGAGGCCGAGGCCACCAAGTCGGCCGCCGAGGAAGTCGTCGCCGACGCCAAGGCCGAGGCCGAGAAGATCGTCGCCGAGGCCTCCGAGAAGGCCCGCTCGATCACCGCGGAAGAGTCCGCCTCCCAGCTCGCCAAGACCGCCAAGACCGCCGAGGACGTGCTGAACAAGGCGTCCGAGGAGGCCAAGAACACCACCAAGGCCGCCACCGAGGAGGCCGAGCGCATCCGCGCCGAGGCCGAGGCCGAGGCGGACCGGCTGCGGGCCGAGGCGCACGACCTCGCCGAACAGCTCAAGGGCACGGCGAAGGACGACACCAAGGAGTACCGCGCCAAGACGGTCGAGCTGCAGGAGGAGGCGCGCCGGCTGCGCGGCGAGGCCGAGCAGCTGCGCTCCGACGCGGTCGCCGAGGGCGAGCGGATCCGGGCCGAGGCCCGGCGCGAGGCCGTCCAGCAGATCGAGGAGGGCGCCAAGACCGCCGAGGAGCTGCTCGCCAAGGCGCGGACGGACGCCGACGAGCTGCGGCAGACGGCCACCACGGACAGCGAGAAGGTCCGCACCGAGGCCATCGAACGCGCTTCGACGCTGCGCCGCCAGGCCGAGGAGACCCTGGAGCGCACCCGCAAGGAGGCCGAGCGGTACCGCGCCGAGGCCGCCGAGCAGACCGAGGAGCTGAAGGCCGAGGCCGAGCGCGCCGTCCGCGAGCTGCGCGAGGAGACCGAGCGCGCCATAGAGGCCCGCAAGGCCGAGGCCGCCGAGGAGCTGACCCGGCTGCACACCGAGGCGGAGGCCCGCCTCGCCTCCGCCGAGGAGGCGCTCGCCGACGCCCGTGCCGAGGCCGAGCGGATCCGCCGCGAGGCCGCCGAGGAGACCGACCGGCTGCGCTCCGAGGCCGCCGAGCGCATCCGTACGCTCCAGGCGCAGGCCGAGGCCGAGGCCGACCGCCTGCGCGACGAGGCCGCGTCCGACGCGTCCGCGTCCCGCGCCGAGGGCGAGGCCATCGCCGTACGCCTGCGGTCGGAGGCCGCGGCCGAGGCGGAGCGGCTGAAGTCCGAGGCGCAGGACACCGCCGACCGGGTCCGGGCGGAGGCGCAGGCCGCGGCCGAGCGGCTCGCCATGGAGGCCTCGGAGACGCTGGCCGCCGCGCAGGAGGAGGCCGTCCGGCGCCGCCGCGAGGCCGAGGAGCTGCTCGGCGCGGCCCGGCAGGAGGCCGGCCAGGAGCGTCAGCGGGCCCGCGAGCAGAGCGAGGAACTGCTGGCCTCGGCGCGCAAGCGCGTGGAGGAGGCCCAGACCGAGGCCGTACGGCTGGTCGAGGAGGCCGAGCGGCGCGCCGGCGAGATGGTGTCGGCGGCCGAGCTCCACGCCCAGCAGGTACGGGAGTCCGTCGCCGGGCTGCACGAGCAGGCCCAGGAGGAGATCGCCGGGCTGCGCCACACGGCGGAGCACGTGGCCGACCGCATGCGCCGGGAGGCCGAGGAGGAGTCGGACCGGGTCCGCGCCGACGCCTACGCGGAGCGGGAGCGGGCCACGGAGGACGCCAACCGTGTCCGCCGCGAGGCCCGGGACGAGACGGACGCCGCCAAGGCGCTCGCCGAGCGCACGGTCGCGGAGGCCATCGCCGAGGCGGAGCGGGTGCGCTCGGACGCGTCCGAGCACGCCCAGCGGGTTCGTACGGAGGCCTCGGACACCGTCGCGCGGGCCGACCAGGACGCCTCGCGCACCCGGGCGGAGGCCCGCGACGACGCCAACCGCATCCGCTCGGACGCGGCCACCCAGGCCGACACCCTCATCACCGAGGTGACGGCCGAGGCGGAGCGGCTCACGCGGGAGACCAACGAGGAGGCCGAGCGCGTACGGGCCGAGTCCGTCGCCAAGGCCGACCAGTTGGTCGGCGAGGCCACCGACGAGGCCGAGCGGCTGCGGGCCGAGGCCGCCGAGACGGTGGGTTCCGCTCAGCAGCACGCCGAGCGGGTACGGGCCGACGCCGAGCGGGCGCGGGCCGAGGCGGAGGCGGAGGCCGACCGGCTGATGGCGCACGCCCGCGAGGAGGCCGACCGCACCCTCGACGAGGCCCGTACGGCCGCCAACAAGCGCCGCTCCGAGGCCGCCGAGCAGGTCGACACGCTCATCACGGAGACGGCGGCCGAGGCCGACAAGCTGCTCACCGAGGCGCAGGCGCAGGCGCAGAAGACCACCGCGGACGCCGAGGGTCAGGCCGACTCCATGGTCGGCGCGGCCCGCAAGGAGGCCGACCGGCTGGTCTCCGAGGCGACCGTCGAGGGCAACTCCACGGTGGAGAAGGCCCGTACGGACGCCGACGAGCTGCTGGTCGGGGCGCGCCGGGACGCGACCGCGATCAGGGAGCGGGCCGAGGAGCTGCGCGACCGCATCACGGCCGAGATCGAGGCGCTGCACACGCGGGCCCGCCGCGAGGCCGCCGAGACGATGAAATCCACCGGCGACCGCTGCGACGCCCTCATCAAGGCCGCCGAGGAGCAGTTGGAGAAAGCGACGGCGAAGGCCAAGGAGATCGTTTCCGAGGCGAACTCCGAGGCCGGCAAGGTCCGTATCGCCGCGGTGAAGAAGGCAGAGGGGCTCCTGAAGGAGGCCGAGCAGAAGAAGTCCACGCTCGTCCGTGAGGCCGAGGAGCTGAAGGCCGAGGCGATCCGCGAGGCCCGCCGTACGGTCGAGGAGGGCAAACGCGAGCTGGAGGTGCTGGTCCGCCGCCGCGAGGACATCAATGCGGAGATTTCCCGTGTCCAGGACGTCCTGGAGGCGTTGGAGTCTTTTGAGGCCCCGTCGGGCGGCAAGGACGGTGGAGTCAAGGCGGGTGCTGCGGCGGGTTCGACCCGATCGGGTGGCAAGTCGTCAGACAGCTAGCGGTGCCGGGGCGTCACGGGTATCTTCCCGCGCCGCCCTTGGCACTACGGACACCCAATTGTGCTCGTTCTGTGCTTGTCAGGGCCTTTACGCAAAGTTTCTGGCAAGCATTCCGATGGTCGGCTAGCCAAAAGGGGTGTCATTCTCCAGATCAAACGTGCATCTGCTCGATGACACGCCGCTTCGCCCCCTAGGATTCCACCTATCACCTCACCGGTCTCATTCGACAGGAACCCCATGAGCGACACTTCCCCCTACGGCTTCGAGCTTGTGCGGCGTGGATACGACCGCGCTCAGGTGGACGAACGTATCTCCAAGCTCGTCTCCGACCGTGACTCCGCTCTCGCCCGCATCACCGCTCTGGAAAAGCGCATCGAGGAACTTCACCTCGAGACGCAGAACGCCCAGGCCCAGGTCACCGACGCAGAGCCGTCGTACGCGGGTCTCGGCGCGCGCGTCGAGAAGATCCTCCGTCTCGCCGAGGAGGAGGCGAAGGACCTGCGCGAGGAGGCCCGTCGCGCTTCCGAGCAGCACCGCGAGCTCGCCGAGTCGGCGGCCCAGCAGGTACGCAACGACGCCGAGTCGTTCGCCGCGGACCGCAAGGCCAAGGCGGAGGACGAGGGCGTCCGGATCGTCGAGAAGGCCAAGAGCGACGCCTCGCAGCTGCGCCAGGAGGCGCAGAAGGACGCGCAGTCCAAGCGCGAGGAGGCGGACGCCCTCTTCGAGGAGACCCGTGCGAAGGCCGCGCAGGCCGCCGCCGACTTCGAGACGAACCTCGCCAAGCGCCGCGAGCAGTCCGAGCGCGACCTGGCGTCGCGTCAGCAGAAGGCCGAGAAGCGTCTCGCGGAGATCGAGCACCGCGCGGAGCAGCTCCGCCTGGAGGCCGAGAAGCTGCGCACCGACGCCGAGCGCCGCGCCCGCCAGACGGTGGAGACCGCGCAGCGTCAGGCCGAGGACATCGTCGCGGACGCGAACGCCAAGGCGGACCGGATCCGGTCGGAATCCGAGCGGGAGCTCGCCGCGCTCACCAACCGTCGCGACTCGATCAACGCCCAGCTCACGAACGTGCGCGAGATGCTGGCGACGCTCACGGGTGCGGCGGTGGCTGCCGCCGGCACGCCCGCGACCGACGACGAGCCGATCTCGCGTGGGGTCCCGGCACAGCAGTCCCGGTAACACCCGCGTCTGACGGCAGCGGCCGGAAGAGGCAACTTGGGCCCGCATCCCTTCGGGGGTGCGGGCCTTCGCCGTAGGGGGCGGTGGCTGTGAGGCACTCCGGTGGCAGGTGCCCGGTGCCCGTTTTAGCGTGGCCGCATGATCGAGCTCGGCGGGCTGACCAAGCGATACGGTGAGAAAGTCGCGGTCAATAATCTGACCTTCGCCGTGCTGCCCGGAATCGTCACGGGGTTTCTGGGGCCGAACGGGGCCGGGAAGTCGACGACGATGCGGATGATTCTGGGGCTCGATCGGCCGACGGCGGGGGACGTGCGGATCGATGGGAAGCATTACGACGGTCTCAGGGACCCACTGAAGTACATCGGCGCCCTGCTGGACGCCAAGGCCGTGCACGGGGGCCGTAGCGCCTTCCATCACCTTCTCTGTCTCGCGCAGAGCAATGGCATCCCCAGGGCGCGGGTGCACGAGGTGCTGGACACGGTCGGGCTGACGTCGGTCGCGCGGAAGAAGGCGAAGGGGTTCTCGCTCGGGATGGGGCAGCGGCTCGGGATCGCGGGTGCGCTGCTCGGGGATCCGCGGATTCTGATGTTCGACGAGCCGGTCAACGGGCTCGACCCGGAGGGCATCCACTGGATCCGGAACGTGATGAAGTCCCTCGCGGCGCAGGGGCGGACCGTGTTCGTGTCGTCGCATCTGATGAGCGAGATGGCGCTGACCGCCGACCACCTCGTGGTGATCGGGCAGGGGCGGCTGCTCGCCGACACCTCGATGGCGGACTTCATCCAGCGGAACTCACGCTCGTACGTACGGATTCGTACGCCGCAGCGGGAACGGCTGCTGGACGTGCTGCACACCGCCGGCGTCACGGTCGTGGAGACGGGTAACGGGTCGCTGGAGGTGGACGGCGGGAAGCCCGAGCAGATCGGCGAGCTGGCCGCGCGGCATCAGCTCGTCCTGCACGAGCTGAGTCCCCGACAGGCCTCGCTGGAGGAGGCGTTCATGCGGCTGACGGCCGAGTCGGTGGAGTACCACGCGCATGACACGACCCCGGCGACGGCCCCGGCCCCCGTCCATGACTGGGGCAGCGGCTGGAATCGGGAGGGCTGACGCATGGCCGCCGCCCAGGTCGTCCGCTCCGAGTGGACCAAGATCCGGTCGGTGGCGTCCACGGTGTGGACGCTGTCGCTGGCCGTGGTCGTCACCATCGCGCTCGGCGTGCTGATCTCGCTGCTGTCGAAGCACGAGTTCGACAATCTGAGCCGCGGGGAACGGCTCTCGTTCGATCCGACGTTCATCAGCTTCGCGGGGATGAGCCTCGGGCAGCTGGCGATGATCGTGTTCGGGGTGCTGGTGGTGTCGAACGAGTACAGCAGCGGCATGATCCGGACGTCGCTGGCCGCCGTGCCGCAGCGGGGCACCTTCCTCTTCAGCAAGATCGCGGTGGCCACCGGGCTCGCCTTCGTGGTGGGGCTCGCGACCGGCTTCGTGGCGTTCTTCCTGGGGCAGGCGATGCTCGGCGAGCACCGGGCCGAGATCGGCGATCCGGGCGTCCTGCGCGCGGTCTTCGGTGGCGGGCTCTACATGACCCTCATCGCCGTGTTCTCGATGGGTGTCGCGGCGATGCTGCGCGGCCCGATGCTGTCGCTCGGCATCCTGATGCCGTTCTTCTTCCTGATCTCCAACATCCTGGGCAACGTCGACGCCACCGAGAAGATCGGCCGGTACCTGCCCGACCAGGCCGGCAGCAGGATCATGCGGGTGATCACCCCGGTGGACGACGACACGCCGTACGGGCCCTGGGGCGGTCTCGCCATCATGGCGCTGTGGGTGGTCGCGGCCCTGCTCGGCGGATACCTGCTGCTGAAGAAGCGAGACGCGTGATCAGGCACCTGACCAGCGGGTCCGTACATGCAAAGCCGGTCCGCCCGTGACCTGCGTGGTTTCACTTCCTCTTGGGCGGAACCGTCAACGCCCCGATAAGCTCCTAATCTTTACGGGGGCGGGTGCCCCGACGTCCTGAGACGTCCTGAATCGTTCGATGGGTGCGGAGCATGATCGAGGCAGTCGGCCTGACGAAGCGCTATGGCGCCAAGACGGCCGTGTACAACCTTTCCTTCCAGGTGCGGCCGGGGACCGTCACCGGCTTCCTGGGTCCCAACGGCTCGGGCAAGTCGACGACGATGCGCATGATCCTCGGCCTGGACAATCCCACCTCGGGGCAGGTGACGATCGGCGGCTATCCGTATCGCAAGCTGCCGAACGCGGCCCGGCAGGTCGGTGCCCTCCTCGACGCCAAGGCGGTGCACGGCGGCCGGCACGCCCGCAACCACCTGCTGTCCCTGGCTCAGCTGTCGGGTATCCCGGCCCGCCGGGTGGACGAGGTGCTGGGCGTGGTCGGCCTCCAGGATGTGGCCAAAAAGCGCTCCAAGGGCTTCTCGCTCGGCATGGGCCAGCGGCTCGGCATCGCCGCCGCCCTGCTCGGCGACCCCCAGGTGCTGCTCTTCGACG
Source organism: Streptomyces sp. DSM 40750 (assembly GCF_024612035.1). GTDB lineage: Bacteria > Actinomycetota > Actinomycetes > Streptomycetales > Streptomycetaceae > Streptomyces. Next base: position 7,732,029 of record NZ_CP102513.1, on the reverse strand, counting down.
AGCCGGTCAACGGCCTCGACCCGGAGGGCATCCTCTGGGTCCGCAACCTGATGAAGGCGCTCGCCGCGGAGGGCCGTACGGTCTTCGTCTCCTCGCACCTGATGAGCGAGATGGCGGTGACAGCCGACCATCTGATCGTGATCGGGCGCGGGCAGCTGCTCTCCGACATGAGCATCAAGGACTTCATCTCGGCGAACTCCGCCGACTTCGCGCGCGTACGGACGCCGGACACCGAGCCGCAGCAGCGCGAGAAGCTGACGTCCGCGCTGACCGAGGCGGGCGGCCAGGTGCTGCCCGAGCAGGACGGCGCGCTGCGCGTCATGGGTCTGCCGCTCCCCCGCATCAGCGACCTCGCGCACGGCGCCGACGTACGTCTGTGGGAGCTGTCGCCGCACCAGGCCTCGCTGGAGGAGGCGTACATGCGGATGACGCAGGGCGCCGTCGACTACCGTTCGACGACCGACCAGAAGGCCGGTCTCCAGCAGCCCCTGGCGCCCGGCGCGCAGCCGCCGATGCCCGTGCCCGGGCAGGGCCAGCCGGGCTGGTACGCCCCGCCGGCGCCGCAGCAGGGCAGCCAGCCCTACGCGCCGCAGGGCCAGCCGATGCCGCAGGGGCAGCCGACCGGTCCGTACGGGGCTCCGGCGCCCGCCGCCGCGCCCGCTCCGGGTCAGCCGCAGCCGAACCCCTACGCCCAGGCCGCACCCCAGGCCCCCGCACAGCCCGCCCCCGCGGCCGCGCCCGCCGCCGACCTGACGAAGTCCGAGGACGCCCGATGAGCACGCCCCAGCCGCCTCTCACCCAGCAGCCGCCCGCCCCCAACTGGCAGGGTGCGCCGGGCACTTCGTACACCTCGCCGATCCCGGTGGTGCGCACCCACCTCGGGCACGCGATCAGCTCCGAGTGGACGAAGATCAAGTCGGTCCGCTCGACGATGTGGACGCTGGGCGTCTTCGTCGTCCTGCTGATCGGCCTCGGTCTGCTCTTCGCCCTGATCGCCGCCTCCACGGACATGAACCTGGAAGGCGAGTCCCCGCTGGGCCTCGGGCTGTTCGGGCTGATGATCGGCAGCGTCTGCATCATCACGCTCGGGGTGCTGACCACCGCGTCCGAGTACGGCACGGGGATGATCCGGACCACGATGACCGCGTGCCCGAGCCGCGGCCGGGTCCTGGTCGCGAAGGCCATCGTGTTCTTCGCGCTCACGTTCACGGTCACCCTGGTCACCACCGCGTTCGTCGGCTTCGCCCAGGTGGCGATCCTGGAGGGCAACGGCGCCGCGAGCCCCGACGGTGACGAGTGGTTCAAGGCCACGGTCGGCGTGAGCCTCTTCCTCGCGCTCTTCGGGCTGCTGTCGCTGCTGATGGGCTCGCTGATCCGGCACTCCGCGGGCGCGATCACCATCATGCTCGGTGTGTTCCTCGCCCCGCTGGTCATCGCGATCTTCATGTTCTCGGAGTCGCTGCGGGAGGTGCAGGAGTTCCTGCTGGAGTACTCGATCCCGAGCCAGCTGAGCGTCTTCTACGGCGCGGAGCTCAGCCAGACGGGCCCGTCCGGCTGGGACCCGCTGTGGATCATGCTCGGGCTGGTCGCGGCCGGGTTCGTCGGCGCGTACGCCCTGCTGGAGCAGCGGGACGTGTAACCGACAGGCCGCGAGGTGTCAGAACCTCGGCGCGTTACGGGACCGCCGCACCCTCGTGGTGCGGCGGTCCTTCGCGTTCCAGCAGGCCTTGTGCCAGTGCCGGCGCTCGTCGACGCCCGAGTGCTCGGGCCAGGCGACGACATGCGGCACCCCGGAGGGGATCATCTGCTCGCAGCCGGGGCAGCGGTACGTCTTGCCGGCCGCGCTCGCGCCCGCCACATGCCGCACGCTCCACTCCTCGCCCTGCCAGGGCTCGCTGGTCTGCCAGCCGCCGTACCGGTCCGACCGGTCCTCCTCTGCGCTGCGGCCTGACGGACCCGACGAGGCATGGTCCTTGGGGCGGTTGCGACGCGGGGACACGGGACACCTCACGGGGCTATACAGGGAGCAGAGTTGGCGTCCAGCCTACGCGGGCCCGGTGGGGGTATGCGTACGTCACCAAACCCCCCAGATCGCCCTCCGCCCGGCGCATTCTGCAGACAATCCGCAAATCTCGCCGCCAAGCCGTGTCTTCGGCACGTGTCACGCGGTTATGCCGGTGGGGGAGCTCCCGAGTCGGAGCCGAGGAAGCAGGAAGAGCGATGCACGTAGGAACATTTGTACTGGGAGCCCAGTTCCCCGGCCAGGGCCAGGGGGAAGCGCTCCACCGGGCGGTACGGACGGCGGAAGTGGCCGAGGAGGCCGGACTGGACGCGGCCTGGCTGGCCGAGCACCATTTCGTGCCGTACGGCACCTGCCCGTCGGCGATCACCCTCGCCGCGTTACTGCTGGGACGCACCCGGCGCATCCGCGTCGGTACGGCGGTCAGCGTGCTGCCCACCGTCCACCCCGTGGCCCTGGGCGAACAGGCCGCGCTGCTGCATGTGACGTCCGGCGGACGCTTCTCGCTGGGCGTCGGGCGCGGCGGTCCATGGGTCGATCTCGAAGTGTTCGGCACCGGAATCGAGGCCTACGAGGAGGGGTTCCCGGAGTCACTCGATCTGCTGGTGCGCTGGCTGCGGGAACCCTCGGTGTCGGCATCGGGGGAACGATTCAGCTTCCGTGAGGTCCCCGTCGTACCGCGCCCCACGGAGAACCTGGACGAGACTCCCGGGCCCGAGGTCGTCGTCGCCTGCACCTCGCCGGCGAGCGTACGGCTGGCCGCCGAGCGCGGGCTCTCGATGCTCCTCGGCATGCACGTCGGGGACGAGGAGAAGGCCGAGATGGTCGCCCTGTGGCGCACGTACGCCCGGGCGGCGGGCCGTTCGCCGGAGGAGATCTCCGGCGCGGCCCATGTCTCGGCCGGCGTCTGCCAGATCGCGGACCGCCGCACCGACGCCGTCGAGGCGCTCACCAAGGCGATGCCCGGCTGGCTCAAGCACGGCCTCGACGCCCATGTGACCGTCGACGGCCGCGCCCGCGCCATGCGGGACCCGCTGGCGTACACCGAACTCCTCTGCGGACTCCACCCGGTGGGCACCCCGCGGCTGTGCGCCGACCGGCTCGCGGCGACCAGCGAGCGGACGGGCATCTCCCGCTTCGCCCTGCTCGTCGAGGGCTCCGGCGATCTGTCGGCGACGGAGGAGAACGTACGGCGACTCGGTGCCGAGGTGCTGCCTCACCTCGGCTGAGCCACTGCGGGGAGCTTGCCGCCCCGGTTACTGATGCACCTCCCGCGGTTGGAGCGGCAAGCCGTGGTGCGTCACGCCCTCAGCAGTCCCGGAGTTCCGGGGACTGGTTGAGAAGTTGACCGCGGATCGAGGTGAAGCGGGCCAGCCTGTCGTCCACGGACGGGTCCAGAGGGAACACCGCCACACGGTGGCAGTTCTGGAAGGCCAGCCGGACACCGAAGTGCCGCTGCAGCGCTCCGCGAATCGCGTCACTGGCGAGCGCGCGCAGCAGTTGTCCGCGTGCCTGCTCGTCCGGCGGGGGCGTCTGGTTGTCGGCGAACTCTCCGCCGTCGACCTTCAGCTGGGCCACCAGGGAGCTGATCATCTCCCACGCGTAGGGCAGGGAGGTCCGGACGCAGTCGACGAAGGCGGCTTCGTCGACCTCGCCTCGCTCGGCCTGTTCGAGTAGGGCCGGTGAGACGTCGAGCGACATGGGTTCTCCTCTCGCACCCCCACAACAACAGGGGTTGACGGACAGGGTCGGAGATCGGGTCGACGAACACGCAGAGTGCACGCTTCGCGACCTCCAGTTTCTACGGTAAGCAACCGAACGTGACCGCACCAGGAGATTGCGCGCACCGACAAGGCGCTGGACGCACACAATCAGCCAATGCCGAACATGAGTTGACAGAGGCACATGCCGGAGGACGACGAAGGCCCACGTGAGGGCGCGGAGGAGCGTGACGGAGGGCGACAGCCACCGACCGGGAGCACCGGGGCAGTCGAACGGTTCCCGGGCGGCGTGCCGGCGATCGGAGGTTCCGTCGCGGAGGGTTTCCGGTGGTCGAATCGCGCGCACCCGTCGGCGTCGAGTAGCGTTGCCGACCATGCGTCTCGTCATTGCCCGCTGCTCCGTCGACTACGCGGGCCGGCTCACCGCCCATCTCCCCTCGGCTCCCCGCCTGATCCTGGTGAAGGCGGACGGCAGCGTCTCGATCCACGCGGACGACCGGGCCTACAAGCCCCTCAACTGGATGTCGCCGCCCTGCACGCTGAAGGAGGGCATCGGTGACGAGCAGGGCGTCTGGACGGTCATCAACAAGGCGGGCGAGAAGCTCATCATCACGATGGAGGAAGTCCTCCACGACTCCTCGCACGAACTGGGCGTCGACCCCGGCCTGATCAAGGACGGCGTCGAGGCACACCTCCAGGAGCTCCTCGCCGACCGCATCGAGACCCTCGGCGAGGGCTACACGCTCATCCGCCGCGAGTACATGACGGCCATCGGTCCGGTCGACATCCTGTGCCGGGACGCCGACGGCGCGACGGTCGCGGTCGAGATCAAGCGGCGCGGTGAGATCGACGGTGTCGAGCAACTCACCCGCTACCTGGAGCTGTTGAACCGCGACCCGCACCTCGCGCCGGTCCGCGGCATCTTCGCCGCGCAGGAGATCAAGCCCCAGGCCCGTGTCCTCGCCACCGACCGCGGCATCGGCTGCGCCGTCCTCGACTACGACGCGCTACGCGGCATCGAGGACGACAAGCTGCGGCTGTTCTGACGACGGCCCGTCCGATACGCGTTCCGGCCTTTTCTGTCCGCCGCTACGGCTCACCGTAGCGGCGGACATGTTTGCCGAGCGGGCCGGTGTCGTCAGGCCGCCGTGCCGGACGTCTCGCCGCCGCTCTCCGAGGCGCTCGCCGAGATGCTGTTGGACGGCGAGGTGCCGCCCGCGGTTCCCCCGGTCGTCCCGCCGTCGTCGCCGCCTGTCGTTCCCTCGCTGGTCGTCCCACCGTCCGTGGTTCCCTCGGTGGTCCCCCCGTCGGTATCACCACCCGTGGTGCCGTCCGTGGTCCCGCCGTCCGTTCCGCCGGTGGTTCCCTCGGTGGTGCCGCCGGTGGTGGTGCCGCCGTCGGTACCGCCCGTGGTCCCCTCGGTGGTCCCGCCGGTGGTGCCACCGTCGGTACCGCCCGTGGTGCCGCCCGTGGACCCACCCGTCGTTCCGCCGGTCGTCCCGCCGTCGGTCCCGCCCGTGGAGCCCCCGGTCGTCCCGCCGTCCGACGAGCTGGACGAGCCCGAGGGAGACGGCTCGACGTCGTCCGTCGGTTCCACCGTGTCCGTAGGCGTCGGGTCGTCCGCCGTGCCGTACGTCCCGTCGGGGCCGGGATCGCTGGGCTCAGGGACCACCGCGGGCGCGTTTTCGTCGTCGCCGGTCTTGGGGCGGTCCGCGCTGAGCCCGCCGTCGTCGACGCCCTCGCTGGCGGACGGGTTCACGCCGACCTTCTCGGCCGGGGTGTCGCCGTTGCGGTCGGAGGTCGCGCCAAGGGTCACGACGGTGCCGAGGACGGCGGCGAGGAGCGCCCCGGCGCCCGCGGCGACCAGATTGCGCCGGGCGCCGCCGACGAGGCTCCTGAGGCCGCTCGCCTTGTGCGCGGGTGAGCCGCCACCGGGCCGTTGCGTGACGAGCGTCGTGTCGCCGGTCGGCGCGGGGACGCCGGAACCGGTCGTACCGAAGCCGACCGCGCCGAAGCCCGTCGGCGTGTACCCGGAGGGCACGCCCCCGGGCGGTGCGGCCGACTCCTCGTACCGGGCGTCCGGCACCTCCTCCCCCGCCGCCGTACGCCCGCCGGGCGGTGTCGCCCCGGAGCGGTCGGCGACCAGGGCGAGAGCCCTGCGGCCGGCGACCGTGCCGCGCTTGTCGGCGAGGGCGTTGCGCAGCCCGATGGACGCCTCCAGCTCGGCCCGGGCCCGGTCCAGCTGCCCGGTGCAGAGCGCGAGGACGCCCAGCTCGTGGTGGAAGTAGGCCTGTTCGCCGATCTCGGCGGAGAGGCGGGCCGCCTCCGCCCCGGACCTGAGCGCCCGCTCCCAGGCGCTCCAGTGCAGCCCCGCGGCGAACGCGGGCGCCGCCTGCCGGGCCAGCTGAACCGAGACGCTCTCCTCGTCCTCGCCGGGCGGTGTCGTTCCGGGTACGAGCACGCTCAGGGCGGCCAGTACGGCGTCCGCCTCGGCGGAGACCCGCTCGGGGGTGACCGAGGGGTGACCGGCCCACCAGGCGTAGTGCTGGGCGGCGGTGCCGGCCCGTGCCTCGACGTCGTCGGCGTAGCCTGCGGCCTCCAGCTGGGTCCGCACCCCGGCCGCGAGCCGGTAGCGGGCGCCGACAGGTGTCACCAGGGCGCAGCCGACCAGCTCGCCGAGGGCCGCGTCGGCGTGGGTGTCGCCCACCAGGGCGGGCAGATGCGCCTGGTGCGGGACCTCGCCGCCGAGCGCGACCGCGAACCTCAGGGTCTCGCGCGCCGAGGCGCTCAGCCGGGACGCGAGCAGCGCGGCGGGCGCGGCTCCCTCGGCGAGCGACGGCAGGGGGATGTCGTGTTCGTCCGCGGACGACGCGACGGAGGGGTCGATGGGCGGCGCCTCCTGGAAGACCCCGAACTCGTCGACGGCGTCCACGCCGGCCCGCTGTCGGTCCAGCTGCCTGAGCAGCGCCCCGGCCTGGGTGAACCGCAGCGGCAGCCCCTCGGACTCGAACCAGAGGTCACCGGCCCAGTTCGACTCCTCCTCGGTGAGCACCCGCCCGACGGCACGCTCCAGCAGCTGCCGGCTGCCGGCCCGGTCGAAGCCGCCGAGCACGATCTCCTCGAGGGGCGCGTCGGCGGACGGCAGGGGGATGTCGGGGGTGGCGCCGATCAGGAAGGCGCACTCGGGGGTCGCGTCGAGCAGTTCGTCGAGCGCGGCTCCGCCGAACTCCAGGTCGTCCAGGACGACGACCGCGCCGATGTCCCGCACGATGTCGAGGATCTGCTGCCGCGTGGGCCGGAACAGCGGTGTGCTGTACGCAGCTGCGAACAACTCGTACAGCAGATCGTCGACCGTACGCCGGAAACCGCTCAACCGTACGACGCCGTCGGGTGCCAGATCCGCGCAGTCCTCGGCGACCGCGTCGAGGAGTGTGGTGCGGCCGGAGCCGGGTGCGCCGGTGAGGCGGACGGAGCGGCCGCGCGCGAGGAGCCGTACGAGCCGGTCCCTCTCCTCGTCGCGCTGGAGCAGGGGCAGCCGGGGCAGCGAGGGGCCCGGGGGCACCGGCGGCCGGGCGGCACGGTCGATCTCGGCGCGCTCCGCGGACTGGTGCTTCACGGGCGGACCAGGCAGTTCGCCCGGTGGGCAGTTCTCGATCTCGCTGCCGTCGACGGGGTTGACGGTGAGCAGGTAGTCGCCCGAGACGAGCTGGACGGTGCGGGCGAGTGACGGAGCGTGCTGGGCGAAGTCCTGGGTGAGGGCGTCACGTGGTGAACGCTTGCTCTGCGCCTGTCCGTCGTCGTGGCCGTACTCTTCGGGTCCCCGGTTGTTCGGGTCCATCGGTTCTAGCCCCCCAAAAGCGTCTCGTGTGCTGGAGCCCCTCCCGGCCTTGCCGCACACCGCGCTGTCGCTTCTGGTCCGGAACCCGCTCGAGGGTAGCTGGCAGCGGGCAGCCGAACCCTAAACCTTCGCACAGTATCTCCGACAGTCCGGGGTACCGCGCCGTCCGAGACATCACAGTCTCGTGAGGATTGGGCGTGTAGTGCGTTTCGCCCCCATGGTCCCCATAGCCCCATGACGACCGGAAGCGGCCATGCCGACCGGGTGTCCCGCACACACCGAGCCATACGTACGACTCCGCACACGCGTTCACACTCTGGGCAATGACTCCAGTCCGATGCCGCCCTCGATCGCCAGGATGCGGTGCAGCCGGGTGGCCACGAGCAGCCGCTGCATCTGCGGTGGTACATCGCGCAGCACCAGCCGCCGTCCGCACCGTCCCGCCCGCCGGTGGGCTCCCATGATCACCCCGAGTCCGGTGGCATCCCAGGAGTCCAGCTCTGACAGGTCGAGCACCAGGTCGCCGGCTCCGTCGTCGACGGCCGAGTGCAGGACCGTACGGGCGTCCGCCGCGCTGCGTACGTCGAGGCGGCCCCCGACGACCAGCTCGGCGTGGTCGCCCCTGATGTACATAAGCGCTCCCCGTGAGTGCGTCTCGTACTCCGTGATGTGGGTGATGCAACGTCTGACGGCTTTTGACACCGCCAGGTTGCCGTCTGTGAGCGAACCGATACCGAATTCACCTCAAGGGGTGAGGCCCGAGAGGCTCATGCGTTCACATGCGTGGGAAGTGCCGCCCGTGACGCGCGCCGCCGTCAGTAGGTGTAGAAGCCCTGCCCGCTCTTGCGTCCGATGTCACCGGCGTCCACCATCCGGCGCATCAGCTCCGGAGGGGCGAACTTCTCGTCCTGGGACTCGGTGTAGATGTTGCTCGTGGCGTGCAGCAGGATGTCGACGCCCGTCAGGTCGGCCGTGGCCAGCGGTCCCATCGCGTGGCCGAAGCCCAGCTTGCAGGCGAGATCGATGTCCTCGGCGGTCGCGACGCCCGACTCGTAGAGCTTCGCGGCCTCGACGACGAGGGCGGAGATGAGACGGGTCGTCACGAAGCCGGCGACGTCACGGTTGACGACGATGCAGGTCTTGCCGACCGACTCGGCGAACTCCCGTGCGGCGGCGAGCGTCTCGTCACTCGTCTTGTAGCCACGCACCAGTTCGCACAGCTGCATCATCGGCACCGGCGAGAAGAAGTGCACCCCGACGACCCGCTCGGGCCGCTCGGTGGCGGCCGCGATCTTGGTGATCGGGATGGCGGAGGTGTTCGAGGCGAGCACGGCGTCCTCGCGGACGATCTTGTCGAGCGCCTTGAAGATCTCGTGCTTCACTTCGAGCTTCTCGAAGACGGCCTCGACGACGATGTCCGCGTCGGCCGCCGCGTCGAGGTCGGTGGTGGCGGTGATCCGCCCCAGCGCGGCCTCGGCGTCCTCGGCCGCCAACTTCCCCTTGCCCACGAACTTGTCGTACGACGCCGTGATGCCGCCGATGCCACGGTTCAGCGCCTCGTCGGTGACGTCACGCAGGACGACGTCCCAGCCCGCCTGCGCGGACACCTGGGCGATACCGGACCCCATGAGCCCGGCTCCGATGACGGCGAGCTTCCGTGCCACTGTGCGACTCCCCTGGTACGCGCTGTCGATGGGTTACCTCTCGGCCGGACACTAGCGCTCGTGAGGGGCTGTGTGACCGCTTAGTAACGCGAGTCACGTCTCAAGGGACGGACATCACACCGGCAGCGCTCACTCGGAGGGTCGTACGGCGTAGTTGAGCACCTTCTCGCTCAACAGGCCTTCCATCTCGTCCAGAAGCAGAAGCACCTCTCGGGATACTTCGTCCGGATTGCGCCGGGCGAGCATCTGGCGCCCGATGACGGCCATCACCGTCTGGTGGACCCAGTTGATCTGACCGGCGATCAGGACGGGCAGGGGGTCGTCGTCGGGGGCGCCGGTCTCCTCCCGGAGGGCCGCCTCCACATTGTCCTGGACCTCCTGCTGGATGCTCCACAGCCGGGAACGCAGGGCGGGCGACTCGTGGATGACCTCCATGAAGCGGTCGTAGCCCGCCATGAGGCCGACGCGCGGCGAGACCGCCTCGACCTCGGCGCGCAGTTCGCGCAGGACGGCGGCGACGGCCGACTCGCCCCGGTCGCGGGCGCGCACCCAGCGGGCGAGCCGCTCGACGATGCCCGCGCTGCGGTCGAAGAAGAGGTCCTCCTTGGCGGGGAAGTAGTTGTACACGGTGTTCACGGAGACGTCGGCCGCGTCGGCGACCTCCGCGATGGTGACGGTCACGAAGCCGTGCTCCAGGAACAGCCCGGTCGCGATGTCCGAGATCCGCTGCCGCGTCTCGCGCTTCTTGCGCTCCCTGAGCCCCTCTGCCATGGCCACATCGTAGGTCGCACCGCCGGTCGTTGGAGCCTCTGAAAACTTGGTGTCATTGCAAAATTTAAGCGACTCTGTTTTTCTGGGGTCATGCCCATCATCAGTACGGCCGGACTGGCCCGTACCTTCCAGACGAAGCGCGGCCCCGTGGAGGCCGTGCGCGGAATCGACCTCACCGTCCGCCCCGGCGAGATCCTCGGCTTCCTCGGCCCGAACGGCGCCGGGAAGACGACGACCCTGCGGATGCTCACGACCCTGCTGGCGCCGACCGGCGGCGCGGCCACGGTCGCCGGCCACGACCTGGCCACCGACCCGGCCGGGGTCCGCCGGGCCTGCGGCTACGTCGCCCAGTCGGGCGGGGTGGACCCGCAGATCACCGTGCGGGAGGAGCTGGTCACCCAGGGACGGCTCTACCGCCTGACGAAGAGCCAGGCCACCGAGCGCGCCGAGGAGTTGGCCCGCGACCTGGACCTCACCGAGCTGCTCGACCGCAAGTGCGCCGCGCTCTCGGGTGGTCAGCGGCGCCGCCTCGACATCGCGATGGCGCTCACCCACCGGCCCCGAGTCCTCTTCCTCGACGAGCCGACGACGGGACTGGACCCCGGCAGCCGCGCCGATCTGTGGGAGCTGGTCCGCCGCCTGCGCGACGAGCACGGCACCACGGTCTTCCTGACGACCCACTACCTCGACGAGGCGGACGCCCTCTCCGACCGGATCGTCGTGGTGGACAAGGGCCTGGTCGTGGCGGACGACACCCCGAGCGCGCTCAAGTTGAAGTACGGCGGCTCGATCGACGCCACCCTCCAGGACACCTTCCTCGCCATCACCGGTCGCGGGCCCTCCCCCGCCGACGCCACCCCCGTAGCCGTCTAGAACGGGTTTCAGGAACTCCGATGCTTCTTCACGACACCACGCTGATCTTCGGGCGGTACGCCCGCCAGACCCTGCGCTCCCGCTTCGCGATGCTCTTCGGCGTGCTGATGCCGCTGCTGTATCTGCTCTTCTTCGGCCCGCTCCTCACCGGCGTTCCGCTCGGCTCGCCGGGCAGTTCCTGGCAGGTGCTGGTGCCGGGCCTGCTGCTCCAACTGGGCCTGTTCGGGGCCTCGTTCGCGGGCTTCATGGTCATCCTCGAAAAGCAGTCGGGCGTGATCGAGCGGATGCGGGTCACCCCCGTGAGCCGCTTGGCGCTGCTGCTGGGCCGGGTGCTGCGCGACGCGGCGGTCTTCGTCTTCCAGGCGGTACTGCTGGTCCTCGCGGCCCTGGTCATGGGCCTGCGCGCCCCCCTCGCCGGCATCCTGATCGGCTTCGTCTTCGTGGCCCTGCTGACGGTCTCGCTCGCCTCGCTGTCGTACGCGCTCGCGATGAGGGCCCGCTCGCAGCACGAGTTCGGCCCCGCGGTCAACGCGCTGACGATGCCGTCGATGCTCCTGTCGGGTCTGATGCTGCCGATGTCCCTGGCCCCGGGCTGGCTCGACGTCCTGTCCCACTTCGTACCGTTCCGCTATCTGGTGGACGCGATGCGGGACGCCTACATCGGCGCGTACGCCACCTCGTCCATGCTGTACGGCGTCCTGGTCGCCGTCGGCCTCACGGCGCTCGCCGTGACGGTGGGCACACGTGTCTTCCGGACGGCCGGGGCGTAACTACGCTGGTCACATGGTCAAACTGACGCGCATCTACACCAGGACCGGCGACAAGGGCACCACCAACCTCGGCGACATGAGCCGGGTGCCCAAGACCGATCCGCGGATCTCGGCGTACGCGGACGCCAACGAGGCCAACGCGGTGATCGGGACGGCGATCGCCCTGGGCGGGCTGGCCGAGGAGGTCGTCAAGGTCCTCACCCGTGTGCAGAACGACCTGTTCGACGTCGGGGCCGACCTCTCCACCCCCGTCGTCGAGAAGCCCGAGTTCCCGCCCCTGCGCGTCGAGCAGTTCTACATCGACAAGCTGGAGGCGGACTGCGACCACTTCAACGAGCAGTTGGAGAAGCTCCGCTCCTTCATCCTGCCCGGCGGCACCCCCGGCGCGGCCCTTCTCCACCAGGCCTGCACGGTCGTGCGCCGGGCCGAACGCTCGACGTGGGCGGCCCTGGAGGTCCACGGCGACGACATGAACCCCCTCACCGCGACCTACCTCAACCGCCTCTCCGACCTCCTGTTCATCCTGGCGAGGACGGCGAACAAGGAGGTCGGGGATGTGCTGTGGGTGCCGGGAGGGGAACGCTGACGCGTTCGGGTCAGCGGGAGCCCTTCTCCGGTGCCGGGGTCTTCTCCGGCACCGGAGTCGTCTCCGTCACCGGCTCCTTCTTCGGCCAGATGGTGTACGCGAGGGCGACCAGCCCATGGATACCGGCGGCCCTGAGCGCCGCCCACTGGAACGACCGCAGCGACTCGACGTTCCCGTCGCCGCCCACGTACCAGACCGCACCCTGGAGCAGTACGAGCGCGACGCCCGCCGCCACCAGCGTCCGCAGCCACAGTCTGCCCTCGTGGCGGGCCCTGGCCAGGCCGTACTTCGGCGGACCCGGCGGCTTGGGTCCGCCGCCCAGGCGATGCGCCGCGTGACTGTCCAGCCAGCTGATCGTGTAGTGGCCGTACCCCACGGTGAAGCCGATGTAGAGCGCCGCCACACCGTGCTCCCAGCTCGGCTCGGCGCCGTTCTTCAGGTCGATCGCGGTCACGACGAACAGCACCAGCTCCAGCACGGGCTCGCAGAGCAGCAGCACGACGCTGGCCCGGCGCTTCTTCAGTAGGTAGCGGACAGCCAGGGCCAGTGCCAGCAGCACCCAGAAGCCGACCTCGCAGGCGATGATCAACGCGACGATCACGACTCGCTCCTTTCGGTCACTCTTCCAGGCTCCCGGCAGCCGGCCGCCGATTCGTCGTCGGCGGTGACGAAGTCGCGGTACATCGAAAGATGCAGTCCAGGACCGTTCGCGGGCATCAGGCGCCGGACGCGCGGCCCGTGTTGGATGTACGACATGGCCGTACGACTCCCCCGCCCGCACCGGATGGACGTGTATATCGCCGTCGCCGGACTCCTCGGCGGTCTGCTGCTGTGGGGCCTGGGCCTCGCCACGCGCACGGCCCGCGACGGGATCGTGGTGCTCGAGGGCCGCTGGTGGATCCTGCTGCCGCTCGTCGTGACCTCCGCGTGCGAGGCGCTGCGCCGCACCATGCCACGCACGGCCCTGCTGGTCGGGTGGGCCGCCCTGACTCTGGACACCATCACCCAGGGCAGCCTGCTCACGGTGCTGATGTTCACCGACCTGGTGTACGCGGCCGTCCTGTACGGTCCGCCCGCCACGGCCCGCCGGGTCCCCTGGATCTCCGGACTGGCCACCGTGGCCTTCACGGTGGTGCCCCTCGGGGCCTTCCGGAAGCCGGAGGCCCTGCTGATCGGTCTGGTCGTCGGACTGGTCTCCCTCATGCCCGCCATGACCGGCTGGATCGTCCGCAACCACCGCGACGCCGCCGAAGCGGCCCGGCTGCGCGCCGAACAGACGGCCCTGCTCGCGGAGATGGACCGCGCCCAGGCCGTCGTGTCCGAACGGGCCCGCATGGCACGGGAGTTGCACGACATGGTCGCCAACCACCTGTCCGCGATCGCGATCCACTCCACGGCCGCGCTCTCCCTCGACGACCCGGACACCTCCCGGCAGGCCCTCGGGGTCATCCGTGAGAACAGCGTCGAGGGGCTCGCCGAGATGCGCCGGCTGATCGGCATCCTGCGGGATTCGAGCGACGACACCGAACCGTCCGCCGCGCCCACGCTCGACGGCCTCGGCTCGCTCGTCGAGGGCGCCCGCACCAACGGCCTCGACGTCACCCTGGACGCCGACCACGGTGACTCCCTCCCCGCCCCCGTCGAGATGGCGGCCTACCGCATCATCCAGGAGTCGTTGACGAACGCCCTCAAACACGCCCGCCCCGGCCGGGTCACCGTGGCGGCACGGCAGTCGGACGGCTCCCTCGACATCACCGTGACCAGCCCGTACGGCGATCGTGACCGCCCGAGCGCACCTGGTTCCGGCGCCGGTCTGGTCGGGATGCAGGAACGGGTCGCCCTGCTGGGCGGCACCTTCGAGGCGGGCCCCGAGAGCTCGGAGCACGGCAAGATCTGGAGCGTCCGCGCCACCCTCCCCGTCACCGAAGGAGAACCCGCATGATCCGTGTGCTCGTCGCCGAGGACCAGGCCGCCGTACGGGCCGGGCTGGTGCTCATCCTGGGCAGCGCGCCGGACATCGAGGTGGTCGGGGAGGCGGCGGACGGGGAGCGGGCGGTGGCGCTCGCCCGGGAACTGCGCCCGGACCTGGTGCTGATGGACGTGCAGATGCCGCGGCTGGACGGGGTGTCGGCGACCCGGCAGGTCGTCGCCGAGGGGCTGGCCGACGTGCTCGTGCTCACCACCTTCGACCTCGACGAGTACGTCTTCGGGGCGCTGCGGGCCGGTGCCGCCGGTTTCCTGCTCAAGAACACGGAGGCGAAGGACCTCATCGAGGCCGTACGGGCGGTGGGGCGCGGCGAGGGTCTGATCGCCCCGGCCGTCACCCGGCGGCTGATCGCCGAGTTCGCCGGCAGGCCCGTACGGGAGTCCACCGCCGATCCGTCCGTCCTCGACGCGCTCACCCGGCGCGAGCGGGAGGTGCTCTCCTGTCTCGGGGAGGGGCTGTCGAACGCGGAGATCGCCCGGCGGCTGGACATGGCCGAGGCGACGGTGAAGACGCACGTCAGCCGCCTGCTGGGGAAGCTCGATCTGCGCAGTCGGGTCCAAGCGGCCGTGCTGGCCCAGGAGTTGGGCGTCTGACCCATCGGGGTTGCCCCGCATGAGCGCACTGGTCCAGACCCATTGACCTATGGTCCAGACCTTTCTATTCTCGGCGCACTGCGCCACGTCATGCTCATGCTCACGACACCCCACAAGGAGGCGCACATGCGCTTCAGGCACAGAGCCATAGCGGGTCTCGCCACCCTTCTCCTCCCCCTAGCCGGACTGGTCGGTCTCGCCACCCCCGCGCAAGCGGCCACGGAAGCGACCGCCACCTACGCCAAGACCCAGGACTGGGGCACCGGCTTCGAAGGCAAGTGGACGGTGAAGAACACCGGCACCACGACCCTCAGTTCCTGGACCGTCGAGTGGGACTTCCCCTCCGGCACGTCCGTCACGTCGGCCTGGGACGCGGACGTCACCTCCTCCGGCACCCACTGGACCGCCAAGAACAAGTCCTGGAACGGCACCCTCGCCCCAGGCGCCTCCGTCTCCTTCGGTTTCAACGGGAGCGGCTCAGGCTCCCCGGCCAACTGCGAGCTGAACGGCGGAAGCTGCGACGGCGGCCCGTCCGTCCCCGGTGACGCGGCACCCTCCGCCCCCGGGACCCCGACCACCTCGGACATCACCAACACCTCGGTGAAGCTCAGCTGGAGCGCGGCCACCGACGACAAGGGCATCAAGAACTACGACGTCCTGCGCGGCGGCACCAAGGTCGCCACCGTCACCGGCACCACCTACACCAACACCGGCCTGACCGCCGGCACCGACTACTCGTACACCGTCCAGGCCCGCGACACCGCCGACCAGACCGGACCGGTGAGCGGTGCGGTGGCCGTACGCACAACGGGCGGCACGAACCCGAACCCCGCCTCGAAGATCAACCTCGGCTACTTCACCGAGTGGGGCGTCTACGGCCGCAACTACCACGTGAAGAACCTGGTGACCTCGGGCTCCGCCGCGAAGATCACCCATATCAACTACGCCTTCGGCAACGTCAAGAACGGCCAGTGCGTGCTGGACGACGCCTACGCGGCCACCGACAAGGCGTACACCGCCGACCAGTCCGTGAGCGGCACCGCCGACACCTGGGACCAGCCGCTGCGCGGCAACTTCAACCAGCTCCGCCAGCTGAAGGCGAAGTACCCGCACATCAAGGTGCTGTGGTCCTTCGGCGGCTGGACCTACTCCGGCGGCTTCGGTCAGGCCGCGCAGAACCCGGCCGCCTTCGCCAAGTCCTGCAAGGCCGTCGTGGAGGACCCGCGCTGGGCCGACGTCTTCGACGGCATCGACATCGACTGGGAGTACCCGAACGCCTGCGGTCTGACCTGCGACACCTCGGGCGCGGCGGCCTTCAAGAACCTGATGTCGGCCCTGCGCACCGAGTTCGGCTCGAACTACCTGGTCACCGCGGCCATCACCGCCGACGGCTCCTCCGGCGGCAAGATCGACGCGGCCGACTACGGCGGCGCCGCGGCCTCGCTGAACTGGTACAACGTGATGACGTACGACTACTTCGGCGCCTGGGCGAACACCGGCCCGACCGCCCCGCACTCCCCGCTGACCTCGTACTCCGGCATCCCGACCGCCGGCTTCAACTCCGCCGACGCGATCGCCAAGCTGAAGTCGAAGGGCGTCCCCTCGGCCAAGCTGCTGCTCGGCATCGGCTTCTACGGCCGCGGCTGGACCGGCGTCACCCAGTCCGCCCCCGGCGGCACGGCGACCGGCGCGGCCACCGGCACGTACGAGGCCGGAATCGAGGACTACAAGGTGCTCAAGAACTCCTGCCCGGCGACCGGCACCATCGCCGGCACGGCCTACGCGCACTGCGGCAGCAACTGGTGGTCGTACGACACCCCGTCGACGATCGCCGGGAAGATGACCTGGGCCAAGAACCAGGGCCTGGGCGGCGCGTTCTTCTGGGAGTTCAGCGGCGACACGAGCAACGGAGAGCTGGTGACCGCGATCAGCAACGGGCTCAAGTAGACCGGCGGCCGGCTGAAACAGCCGGCCGTCGCGAGATCGGGCGACGTCGACGCGCTGACCGGGCGGGGCTGCCTCCAGCCACGCGAGGAAACCGGTCAGCGCGTCCTCGCCCATCGCCCGGCCCAGCCACGAGAGCCGGTCGTGCGAGGTCATCACTCCGTCACTGCGCCGCCGTCGAGGCGATCTTCCCGGTCATCCGGTGACGGTGAAGCCATGTCTGTCGCCGAGCCGGGTCAGGGAGTCCCGGCCCGGCACCCCGTCGGCGTCACCGCCACGGTAGGAGCCGCCCGCTCTGCTGCGTTGCCAGGCGGCGTAGGCCGCGAGGGTCCTGGTTCCGAACGAGCCGTCCACATACCCGCACTCCAGCAGTCCCTCGGCGGCGAGTGCCTCCTCCACCAGGCGGACGTCCCTCGGATACGTGCGGTGGCCGTCCGGCGCCGGGGGGTCCTTCCTGGCGGCCGCCACGACACGGCCGAGGCTCACCTTCGGGCGGGCCCCGCCCGGAGAGCCGGTGCCGGTTCCCAGGGACAGAACCTTCGCGGTGTCGATCGCTCCCGGATCACCGTGGTCGTTGCCGGGCACGTGGCAGTGGCCGAAGTGTCCGCCCTCGGACTGCCACACGGAGCGGGTGCGGGCCGGCGAACCTCCCGGGTACGGCACGGGAGGGCCCATCGGCCAGTCGTCCGGCACTCCCCAGGAGCGGATGGCGGCGAGGATCCGCTGCCATCCCGGGTGCTCCCGAGGGTCCCAGCCGTCGGTCCACGGCCTGGAGGCGCGACCGAGGACCTCGATCTGGACGCAGACCCGGCCCTCGCGATTCGTGCGGCGGGACCCGTCGTTGCGCAGGGCACGGCCCGAGTGGTGCAAGGGGCCGAACTGCCCGACGCGGTCGGTGACCGGGCAGTAGATGAGGTGCGGTTCTGCGGCCACTTCGATCAGGTACGAGGCCACCGACTCCAGGTACTTCCCTCCGGCCGGGGACTCGGTGGTGTGGTGCACCACCCGGGGCGGATTGCGGGGCGTGTCCATCGGGCCGCCGATCACTCCGTCACCGAACCGGATCGCGGCACCGATCCACATCGTGCCCTGGTCCCCGGCGGTCAGCGGGACCGCGCCGGCGACCGCACCGGCCACTTCCGCTTCCTGCCCCGAACCGTGGGCGGGCGGTGCCGGGGCCCGGGGGCGCACCCGGGGCCGTTCGGTGTCGACGGGCTCGTACCAGTCCAGGTCGCCGTCCTCGCGCAGGACGAACACCGAGCCGGGACGGCGCGGATGCTCGACGACGCGGTGGGGCGTGAAGGGCAGAGCGGCCATGGCGCGCACGGCCCGCAGGTGGTGCGTGTCCACGGTGCCGCAGTAGGTGACGGACTGATCGGCGTGAACGACCGCCGCGTGGAAAGACGTCATCTCGAACTCCGGCGCATCAGATGTCGGGCGCGGCGATCCGCGTGTACGTCAGGCCGTTGCTGGTTCCGGCGGGTGTGGTCACCGTGACGGGGACCGGCCCGGCGGGACCGGTCGGAACGACGGTGGTGATCTGCGTCGGGGAGGCCACGGTGAACGACGCGGGGACGGCGCCGAACTGGACGGTGGTGGTGGCCGCGAGGTCGCTGCCGCTCAGCGTGACGACCGTACCGCCGTGCTCCGGTCCCAGGTCGGGCACAAGGGAGACCAGCACAGGGGCGTCGAGGTAGACGTAGCCGACGGGGCTGCTGGTGCCGCCGGGGGTGGTCACCGTGACCGCCGCGGCGCCCGCCGCACGGGCAGGAGCCACCGCGGTGATCTGCGTGCCGCTGTCGACGGTGAACGACGACGCCGCCACCCCGCCGAACTGCACCGCCGTCGCACCGAGGAGGTCGCTGCCGGTGAGCGTGACCGCGGTGCCGCCCGCCGTGGGTCCTGAAGGAGGGGCGAGGACGGTCAACAGGGGCGTCGCGGCGTAGTAGAAGAACGCGTGGGGATCGGCGGCGTTGCTGGTGCCGCTGGGGGTGGTCACCGTGACCGCCGCGGCGCCCGCCGCATGGGCAGGAGCCACCGCGGTGATCTGCGTGCCGCTGTTGACGGTGAACGACGCCGCCGCCACCCCGCCGAACTGCACCGCCGTCGCACCGGAGAAGTTCGCGCCCGTCAGCGTCACCGTCGTCCCCCCGGACACCGGGCCCTGATTCGGCGACACGCCGGTGACGGCGGGAGCGGCGATGTAGGTGAAGGTGAGGGCGTTGCTGGTGCCGCCGGGGGTGGTCACCGTGACCGCCGCGGCGCCCGCCGCACGGGCGGGAGCCACCGCGGTGATCTGCGTGCCGCTGTTGACGGTGAACGACGACGCCGGCACCCCGCCGAACTGCACCGCCGTCGCACCGGAGAGATTCGCCCCCGTCAGCGTCACCGTCGTCCCCCCGGACACCGGGCCCTGATTCGGCGACAGACCCGAGAGGGAGGGAGCCGTGACATAGGTGTACGGCACCGCCTGGCTGCTCGTGCCCTGGGTCGTGCTGACGGTGACGTTCACGGTGCCAAGGCCTGAGGGAGTCACCGCCGTGATCTGGGTGGAGCTGTCGACGGTGAACGACGTGGCCTGCTTGGCTCCGAACCGGACGTTTGTCACTCCCGTGAAGACGGATCCGGTCACGGTGACCGTCGCACCGCCCGAGGTCGGCCCCTGGTTGGGACTGACCGAAGAGACCACAGGGGGAGGCATGGCTGTACTCCTTCGTGCAGGACTGAGGGGGGTGAGAACGCGGCCACGTCGCGGCGTGGCCGCGCAGTCGAGCCCGTCCGGGCGGAGGGGGACTGCCGCCCGGACGGGTGTTCATCGCCCCCGTTGCGGAGGCGACAGGACCGGTCAGATGCCGGGGCCGGCGACGTAGGTGAAGCCGCCGACCGCGGTGGCCGATCCTGCGGGGTTGGTCACGACCACGTCGACCGCTCCCGCGGTACCGGGCGGAGTGACCGCGGACAGAGTGGTCGCGTTGATCACCGAGAACGGCGCCGCAGTGCCGTCGAAGGTGACCGAGTCGGTGCTGCTCAGGTTGGTGCCGGTGATGGTCACCGCCGTCCCACCGGAGGTCGAGCCCTCGTCCGGGGCGATGGTCCCGATCGTGGGGGTGTCGACGTAGGTGTAGCTGAGACCGTTGTTGGTGCCGCCGGCGGTGGTGACGCTCACCGACACCGGCCCGGCCGCCGCGCCCGCGGGCACGGTGACACTGAGAGAGCTGTCACTGACCACGGTCGGGGCGGCGGTGACCCCGCCGAAGGACACACTGGTGGCCGTCGACAGGCCGGTGCCGTTGACGGTGATGGTGTTGCCGCCGGCCAGCGGCCCGGAGACGGTGCCCAGGGACGACTTGAACGGGGCACCGACGTAGAAGAACGACACCGGGTTGCTGCTCCCGCCCGGGGTGGTGACCGTGACCCCGACCGTGCCGGTCCCCGAGGGGGAGACGGCGGTGACCTGCGTCGGGGAGACGTTGGTGACGCTCGTGGCAGGCTTGCTGCCGAACGTCACCGCGCTGGTGTTGGACAGGTTGGTGCCGGTGATGGTCACCAGGGTCCCGCCCCCGGTGGAACCCTGATTCGGAGAGATCGGCATGAGGAAGCTCCTCGCTTGTTGATGGGGACATGCGAGGAACCGGCAGAATGGTCAGCCATCGGCTGACACGTCATCAGGAGTGGGACCGCGGCCGACAGGACGCACGTCGACCTCTGCCCAACTCCTGCCGATGCGGCGAGCACTGATCAGCAGTGCGGCCACGCCCGGGTGAACGGACCGGCACAGGCACCCCCGCACGCCCTGCCGGGCGTGCGGCAACCTCCGCCATCTCTCCTGGGCAAGGAAAAACCGGCAAGCGCTGCCTGTTCGAACGTTCCCCCGGCTCGGGGATGGGCAGCCCGCCGGTTCACACTCTTAGTGACCCACGCATCCAATCGAGTGACAAGACACCGTCGCCCCAATCACCCGAAAGGAGTAATCCCGTCCGTGCCTGTCTCCTCACCCTCTGTCGAACCGGGTCGGCCGAGCTTCGGGCTCCGGGACCTGGCCGACCAGCCGTTACGAGGTGCAGCCGGCTACGGCTCCGGACGGTGCGCAGTTGTCGGGCGCGTTGTTGACGACGGGCGCTCCGGTCAGGACGACCGAGCCGCCGACACGGAAGATCCCACCGCCTTGGCCGCCTGCGACATTGTCGGAGACCCTGCCGTCGAGCAGGACGGAATTTCCCGCTTGGTGGTACAGACCGCCGTCGTCGAGGCCGCTGTCGTTGTCGGTCACGGTGACGCTCTGCAGTCGCAGGGTACTGCCGAGGTTGGCGACGCCTCCGCGAACGAGGCGGCCTCGTTCCCCGTCACGAAGCCTCCGCTCACGGTGAGGGGACCGAGCGCCGTGCAGATGCCGCCGCCTTCGAAGTTCTCGGAGCTGTTATCCCTGACCGCCGCGCCGTTGAGGGCCGTGATGCCGAAGGTGGCCAGCCCTCCACCGAGGAACGTCGCCTCGTTGCGCTGGATGGAGCCTCCGGCGACATTCAGCCGGGCGGAATCACCCACATGGATGCCTCCACCGTCACCGGCGCTGTTGTCCGACACGGTGCTGCTGGTGAGGCGCGCCGTCGCACCGGACGCGACCGCGATCCCGCCGCCGAGGACGGAAGCGGTGTTGCCGGTGATCCGGCTCGCGACCGGGAGGAGCGTCCCTTCGGTGAGGATGCCGCCGTCGGCCGTGGCGGAATTGTCCGTCGCGCTGCCGCGCGACACGGTGACCCCTTGGACGGTGAGGGATCCCTGCGGAGCGACTTCGGCGATACGGAACGGCGTGGCCGACTGACGGGTGATGGTCGCTCGGTCACCCGTGATGGTGAGGTTCCCGGTGATGGTCGGCGGTCCGTTGACGCCACCCGGCATGGCCGGAGCGGTGAGCTCGTACCTGCATCCCGACGACAGCAGGATGTATCCCCACCCCCTCGTGTTCGCCTCGCCTGATCTGCTTGATCAAATCGGCGACGTCCCCGCACGGCACCGCTCTCGCCTGGCGTGCGGCCGGAGACGCGGCAGTGGCCGGCGCGGCCATACCCGACACGGCCGCGCCCAGCAGCGCGGCGTCGCCTCTCGGCACCCAGTGAGATCTGGACGGGTGAAGGAGTACGGCGATGTGACCCAGCGTCGCGGTCGGTCCGTCGGCGGCCACGTCACCGAAACCCGGTCGTCAACCCACCTGCCGCGGCGATCACTTGACACTTCGCACTGGCACACAACCGGACGGTTCGCGCGGAGGGAACGGGCACGGCTCAGCCAAGGGAAGCGGTGCGATCACTGGACCATTCGAGTGACATATGCAAAAACGCTCGCAACCGCCGGGCGAGCGTGGGTTACTGGAATGGATCTGGCCGGTGGGCCGCCCATTCTCACCGGGGGATGCGGGAGTCGAACTACCTGCTGCTTTCCTGCAGAAGCACGGGTGATTGCGCCGACATACCGCGATGGGCACCCCCGGCCGAGAAATCGGATCCCGATCAGCCGGTGCCGTTCGCGGCACCGGCTGACTCGGCAGCCAGGTCGCAACAGCCCGCCCGTCGCCTCACACCCCGCCACGCCGAGCAACTCTCACTGACGCAAATCTGCAATCAGGCGACGTTCACGCGCTGCCCCGGAGGGGCCGCCTCCAGCCACGCGAGGAAACCGGTCAGCGCGTCGTCGCTCATCGCCAGCTCAAGACGGGTCCCGCGGTGCAGACACGCGAGGATCACGGCGTCGGAGAGCAGCGCCATCTCCTCCTCGCCCTCGGGGGTGCGACGCCCGGCCACCTCGATCGACGAGCGCTCCAGGACACGGCGGGGGCGGGGGGAGTACGAGAAGACGCGGTACCACTCGATGCGGTCGCCGTTGTAGCGGGCCACTCCGTAGCCCCAGCCCTTGCCGTTCTCGTCGCTGCCGGGTTTCTCGGGAGCCTCCCAGCGGAGACTGCAGTCGAAGGTGCCGCCGGAGCGCTGGATGAGACGGCGGCGCAGTCCGAAGACGAAGAGCCCCACCACCACGAGCGCGATCACCGACCCGCACACAGTCAGAGCGAGGACCATCGACACCGACCTCCTCGTCTCCTAGGTAATGGAACGTAAAAAACACCCACATTTGCCTCAGCCGCGGCTGGATCAGGATGAAGACATCCAGACCCAGCCGCGGCTGAGGTACAGCATCACACGGCGTGCGGGCTCAGCGCGCCGCCGCCGTACGCAGTCGTACATCCGCGCGGCGCTCGGCGGCGGCATCGCCCTCCGCCTTCGCGCGCTCCAGCTCGCGTTCCGCACTCTGGACGTCGATCTCGTCGGCCAGCTCGGCGACCTCGGCCAGCAGGGACAGCTTGTTGTCCGCGAACGAGATGAAACCGCCGTGCACAGCGACGACGACAGTGCCGCCCTCACTCGTACGGATGGTCACCGGGCCCGATTCCAGCACACCGAGCAGCGGCTGGTGACCGGGCATGACGCCGATGTCGCCGGACGTGGTGCGCGCGACGACCAGGGTGGCCTGGCCCGACCAGACCTCTCGGTCGGCCGCGACCAACGCGACGTGCAGCTCAGCAGCCAAGGTGGCTCCTCGGGTCACCACCCGGCGCTTCCGCCGGGTGTTGGGTCAATTCTAGAGGGAGTACAGAGGGGGGCGGGACGCACCCCATGAGGTGTGGTCTCGCCCCCCACTGTGCACGAGTGCCTGACGTCAGCTGACGCCGAGCTCCTTCGCGTTCTTCTTCAGGTCCTCGATACCACCGCACAGGAAGAACGCCTGCTCCGGGAAGTGGTCGTAGTCGCCGTCGATGATCGCGTTGAACGCGGTGATCGACTCGTCCAGCGGTACGTCCGACCCGTCGACGCCGGTGAACTGCTTGGCGACGTGGGTGTTCTGGGACAGGAAGCGCTCCACGCGACGGGCGCGGTGGACGGTGAGCTTGTCCTCCTCGCCCAGCTCGTCGATACCGAGGATCGCGATGATGTCCTGGAGGTCCTTGTACTTCTGCAGCACCGTCTTGACGCGCATCGCGGTGCTGTAGTGGTCCGCCGCGATGTAGCGCGGGTCCAGGATGCGGGACGTGGAGTCCAGCGGGTCCACGGCCGGGTAGATGCCCTTCTCGGAGATCGGACGGGAGAGAACCGTCGTCGCGTCGAGGTGGGCGAAGGTGGTGGCCGGGGCCGGGTCGGTCAGGTCGTCCGCGGGGACGTAGATCGCCTGCATCGAGGTGATCGAGTGACCACGGGTCGAGGTGATGCGCTCCTGGAGGAGACCCATCTCGTCGGCCAGGTTCGGCTGGTAACCCACCGCGGAGGGCATACGGCCGAGCAGGGTCGACACCTCGGAACCGGCCTGGGTGAAGCGGAAGATGTTGTCGATGAAGAACAGCACGTCCTGCTTCTGCACATCGCGGAAGTACTCCGCCATGGTCAGACCGGCGAGGGCCACGCGCAGACGGGTACCCGGGGGCTCGTCCATCTGACCGAAGACCAGGGCGGTCTTGTCGATGACGCCGGACTCCGCCATCTCCTCGATGAGGTCGTTGCCCTCACGGGTGCGCTCACCGACACCGGCGAACACGGAGACACCGTCGTGGTTGTTGGCGACGCGGTAGATCATCTCCTGGATGAGCACCGTCTTGCCGACGCCGGCACCGCCGAACAGACCGATCTTTCCACCCTTGACGTACGGGGTGAGAAGGTCGATGACCTTGACGCCGGTCTCGAACATCTCGGTCTTCGACTCGAGCTCGTCGAAACGCGGGGCCTTGCGGTGGATGGACCAGCGCTCGCCCTCGTACGTGTCGTCGGAGTTCAGCACCTCACCGAGGGTGTTGAACACCTTGCCCTTGGTGAAGTCGCCGACCGGGACGGAGATGCCCGTACCGGTGTCGGTCACCGGGGCCTGGCGGACCAGACCGTCGGTGGGCTGCATCGAGATGGTGCGGACCAGGCCGTCACCCAGGTGCTGGGCGACCTCCAGGGTCAGCGTCTTCAGCTCGCCCTCCTTCGCCGGGTCGGCGACCTCGACGTGCAGGGCGTTGTAGATCTCCGGCATCGCGTCGACGGGGAACTCCACGTCGACGACCGGGCCGATGACCCGGGCGACGCGGCCCGTGGCAACGGCCGTCTCAACAGTGGTCGTCATTACTTGTCACTCCCCGCGGTCGCGTCGGCGAGGGCTGCGGAGCCACCGACGATCTCGCTGATTTCCTGGGTGATTTCGGCCTGGCGGGCCGCGTTGGCAAGTCGGGAGAGCGTGGTGATCAGGTCTCCCGCGTTGTCGGTGGCCGACTTCATCGCGCGGCGCGTGGCGGCGTGCTTGGAGGCAGCCGACTGGAGCAGCGCGTTGTAGATACGGCTTTCGACGTACCGGGGCAGCAGGGCGTCGAGGACGTCCTCCGCCGACGGCTCGAAGTCGTACAGCGGAAGGATCTCGCCCTTGGTGGACGACTCTTCCGCGACCTCTTCGAGGCGGAGCGGCAGCAGGCGGCTGTCGACTGCCGTCTGCGTCATCATCGAGACGAACTCCGTGTAGACGATGTGGAGTTCATCCACGCCGCCCTCGGCCGTGTCCTTCTCGATGGCCTCGATCAGCGGACCCGCGACCTTCTTGGCGTCCGCGTACGTGGGCTCGTCGGTGAAGCCCGACCACGACTCCGCGACCTTGCGCTCGCGGAAGTTGTAGTGGGCCAGACCACGGCGGCCGACGATGTACGTGTCGACCTCCTTGCCCTCGGCCTCAAGACGCACGGTCAGCTGCTCCGCCGCCTTGATGGCGTTGGAGTTGAAGGCGCCGGCCAGACCGCGGTCGCTCGTGAGGAGCAGCACCGCGGCACGTGTCGCCGTCTCCGCCTCCGTGGTCAGCGGGTGCTTGGTGTTCGAACCCGTACCGACCGCCGTGACCGCGCGGGTGAGCTCGGTCGCGTACGGCGCGGAGGCCGCCACCTTGCGCTGCGCCTTGACGACACGCGAGGCGGCGATCATCTCCATCGCCTTGGTGATCTTCTTGGTCGCGGTGACGGATCGGATGCGACGCTTGTAGACCCGGAGCTGGGCTCCCATGAGTCAGGTCCCTTCCTTACGTCACTTGGCCGCGGCCGGGGCGTCCTCGCCGAGAAGCTTGCCGTCCGAGGTCTCGAACTGCTTCTTGAATTCGGCGATCGCGTCGGCAACAGCGGTGAGGGTGTCGTCCGACATCTTGCCGCCCTCCTTGATGGAGGTCATGAGGCCCTGCTCCTTGCGGTGCAGGTACTCCAGGAGCTCCTTCTCGAAGCGGCGGATGTCGTTGACCGGTACGTCGTCCATCTTGCCGGTGGTACCGGCCCACACGGACACGACCTGGTCCTCGGTCGGCATCGGCTGGTACTGAGCCTGCTTGAGCAGCTCGACCAGTCGCTGACCGCGCTCCAGCTGGGACTTCGACGCGGCGTCCAGGTCGGAACCGAAGGCGGCGAACGCCTCCAGCTCACGGTACTGGGCGAGGTCCAGACGGAGACGACCGGAGACCTGCTTCATCGCCTTGTGCTGCGCGGAACCACCGACTCGGGAGACGGAGATACCGACGTTCAGCGCGGGACGCTGACCGGCGTTGAAGAGGTCCGACTCCAGGAAGCACTGGCCGTCGGTGATGGAGATGACGTTGGTCGGGATGAACGCCGAGACGTCGTTGGCCTTCGTCTCGACGATCGGCAGACCGGTCATCGAGCCCGCGCCCATGTCGTCGGAGAGCTTCGCGCAGCGCTCCAGCAGACGGGAGTGCAGGTAGAAGACGTCACCCGGGTAGGCCTCGCGGCCCGGCGGGCGGCGGAGCAGCAGGGACACGGCGCGGTAGGCGTCGGCCTGCTTCGAGAGGTCGTCGAAGATGATGAGGACGTGCTTGCCCTCGTACATCCACTGCTGACCGATGGCCGAACCGGTGTACGGCGCCAGGTACTTGAAGCCGGCCGGGTCGGACGCCGGGGCTGCGACGATGGTCGTGTACTCCAGCGCGCCGGCCTCTTCGAGGGCACCACGCACGGAGGCGATGGTCGAGCCCTTCTGGCCGATGGCGACGTAGACGCAGCGGACCTGCTTGTTCACGTCGCCGGAGCGCCAGTTGTCGCGCTGGTTGATGATCGTGTCGACGGCCAGGGCGGTCTTGCCGGTCTGACGGTCACCGATGACCAGCTGACGCTGGCCACGGCCGATCGGGGTCATCGCGTCGACGGCCTTGTAGCCGGTCTCCATCGGCTCGTGCACCGACTTACGGGCCATGACGCCCGGGGCCTGCAGCTCGAGCGCGCGGCGACCGCTCGTCTCGATCTCGCCGAGGCCGTCGATCGGGTTGCCGAGCGGGTCGACGACGCGGCCGAGGTAGCCCTCGCCCACCGCGACCGACAGGACCTCACCGGTACGGGTGACCGGCTGGCCCTCCTCGATACCGCTGAACTCACCGAGGACGACGGCGCCGATCTCGCGCTCTTCCAGGTTGAGCGCGAGGCCGAGGGTGCCGTCCTCGAACTTCAGCAGTTCGTTGGCCATGGCCGAGGGAAGACCCTCGACCTTCGCGATGCCGTCGCCGGCAAGGGTGACCGTACCGACCTCCTCGCGCGAGGCCGCGTCCGGCTTGTACGACTGGACGAAGTTCTCCAGCGCGTCCCGGATCTCCTCCGGCCGGATCGTGAGCTCCGCCATCTGGGTTCCCTGCTCTCCTTGTTGGGCCCGAAGTTTCACTTTGGGGGGATGGGGACTCCCCCCTGAAAGAGGTGAATCCTCTGCACGGCCCAACCGGGCCGTAGGTACACGTACGTACTGCTATGAAGTTTGTGCTAGCCCGCCAGTCGGCGGCCGGCGTCCTCGAGTCGGTCCGCGATCGAGCCGTTGATGACCTCGTCGCCGACCTGGACCCGGATTCCGCCGAGGACCTCTGGGTCCACGTCGAGGTTGAGGTGCATGGCACGGCCGTAGAGCTTCGCCAGGGCGGCGCCGAGGCGCTGCTTCTGCGGCGCGCTCAGCGGGACCGCCGAGGTGACGACGGCGACCACGCGGTTCCGGCGCTCGGCGGCGAGCTTGGACAGGAACTCGAGTCCCGCTTCCAGGCTACGTCCGCGCGGCGCGGTCACGAGGCGCGTCACCAGACGCTCGGTGGTGGCCTTGGCGCGGCCGCCGAGCAGGCTGCGCAGCAGCTCGCCCTTGGCCGACGCGCTCGCGGCGCGGTTGGTCAGCGCGGACCGCAGCTCGGTGTTCGAGGAGACGATCCGGCCGAAGCGGAACAGCTCGTCCTCGACGTCGTCGAGCGTGCCCGACCGCTGGGCGGCGGTGAGGTCGGCCGTACCGGCCAGCTCCTCCAGCGCGTCCACCAGATGGCGGGACTGCGTCCAGCGGGAGCGCACCATGCCGGACACCAGGTCGACGGTCGTCCCGCTGACCTGGCCACCGAAGATACGGCCGGCCAGCTCGGCCTTGGCCTCGCCGGCCTGCGCCGGGTCGGTGAGGACCCGACGCAACGACACCTCGCGGTCGAGCAGCGCGGTGACGGCGGCCAGCTCGTCGGCGAGCTGCGTCGCGTCAACGGACGTGGAGTCCGTCAGCGCGTCGAGACGCTCACGTGCGGCTGCGGTTGCCTCGCGGCTCGCTCCGTGCGCTGTCATCGAGCCGCCTCTGCCTTCTCCTCGAGGTCGTCGAGGAAGCGGTCGATGACACGGCTCTGCCGGGCGTGGTCCTCGAGGGACTCACCGACAAGCTTGCCGGCCAGGTCGGTGGCGAGCTTGCCGACGTCCTGGCGCAGCGCGGAAGAGGCGGCCTTGCGGTCGGCCTCGAGCTGCGAGTGACCGGCGGCGATGATCTCCTCACGCTGCCGCTGGCCCTCGGCGCGCATCTCCACGATGAGCGCCGCGCCCTGCTCCTGCGCCTCCTGGCGCAGACGCGCGGCCTCGTGCCGGGCCTCGGCGAGCTGAGCCTTGTACTGCTCGAGCACGCTCTGGGCCTCGGTCTGAGCGGCCTCGGCCTTCTCCATACCGCCCTCGATGGCCTCGCGGCGCTCTTCCAGAACCTTGTTGATGTTCGGGAGGAGCTTCTTGGCGAGGAAGCCGAAGACGATAACGAAGGCGATGAGGCCGATGACGAGCTCGGGGATCGGCGGGATGAGGGGGTTTTCGGCCCCCTCAGCCGCCAGCTGAACCAGGCTCATATCAGTGCCTTTCGTCGAAAGGGGCGGTCCGACGAACCGGGTCAGGAGGTCGGGTAGACGAACGGCATGACCAGACCGATCAGGGCGAGCGCCTCACAGAAGGCGAAGCCGAGGATCTGGTTGGCACGGATCAGGCCGGCCGCCTCGGGCTGGCGGGCGAGGGCCTGGGTGCCGTTACCGAAGATGATGCCGACGCCGACGCCCGGGCCGATGGCCGCCAGGCCGTAACCGATGGAGCCAAGGTTGCCCATGATCTGAGTCTCGGCGAGGGTCTGGAGAGCGGACATGCCGGTTCTTCCTTCTCTTTCAATGACCGGTGGGGGTTGGCCACCGGATGTCTGGGGGTAAGTCGGGTCTCTCAGTGGTGCTCGGCGAGAGCGCCCTGGATGAAGCTGCAGGTCAGCAGTACGAAGACGTAGGCCTGGACAGCTTGGATGAAGAGCTCGAAGGCGGTCATCACGATGACCATCGTGAACGACACGGCGGAGTAGGCGATGCCGATGCCGTTGAGCATGTACCAGGTGGCGATGGTGAAGAGCAGCAGCAGGGTATGACCTGCGAACATGTTCGCGAAGAGTCGCACGGCGTGAGTGAAGGGCCGCACGATGAGGTTCGAGAACAGCTCGATCGTCATCGACAGCGGGAGGACTCCGCCCAACGACTTGTCGTAGCCGGTGAAGTTCTTCAAGGCGCCGACGAAGCCGTGCCGCTTGAAGGTCAGAGAGACCCACAGGATGTAGACGATTCCGGCCAGGACGGCGGGATACGAAATGATCGCGGTGACCGGGAACTGGGCGATCGGGATGATCGACCAGATGTTCATGATCCAGACGAAGAAGAAGAGCGAGACGATGAGTGGAACGTACTTCTCGCCTTCCTTCTTGCCGATGGTCTCGTATACGACGCCGCGCCGGACGAAGTCGTAACCGGCCTCGGCGACCATCTGGAGCTTGCCCGGGACGACCTTCGGCTTGGCGAAGGCGGCCCAGAAGAAGCCCACGATGATGATCGAGCCGAGCAGCGCCAGCAGCATCGTCTTGTTGAAGTAGACGGCGTCGTCCTGGTGGCCCATGAGAGGCTCGAAGAGGAACGAGTGCAGGCCCGGAGCGACATCGGCGAAGCCACAGCCGTCGAAGATGTGGCAGTCGGTCTCGAAGGCGAGCACCTGCGTCGGATCAGCACTCACCGCGGGCTCCTTCAGCGTGGCGCATGGGTACGGCAACCTCGTTGTGTCGGCGCGGCGCACAGCCGCGGTTCGGCACTGGACTGGTGTTACGGATATGGGGGCGGCTGTGGGGCATCGAGCCTCGCGCTAGGGCAGGCGTCAGCTCGATTGCCCGCGCCCGCGATGCCGCAGTTGGCACCGGACGATAGCAGGACCTCCTGCGACCGCTTATCCCGGCCCTACTCCTCACGACGAGTGCCCCGATTTTTCGGGCTTGTTGCCCGTCGAGGAATCGGGTTCGACGTAGAGGATCTTGGACTTCATGTGCGCGCGGGTCTGTGCGCCGATCCACACGAGGGTGGTGGCGACCAGCGTCGACGCGAAGGCTCGGGGGTGGAACAGCGTGGTGTTCTTGAACGCGGCCATGAAGATGAACAGCAGCAGAATTTGTGCCGCGTAGAGCATCAGACCCATCGCCTGGAACAGATGCGGAAGCGATTTGGCGGTGCGTTGCAGAACGTAGAGCCCGATTCCCATGAAGAGAATCGTGATCACCGCCGCGACGACGGCGCCGACGGCCCCCTTACCTCCGACCACCACACCGCTGATGACAGCGGCGATCGCGCCGGCCGCAGCCGTGGGTACGGCGGCCTGAAGGAGGATCCGGGCGTCATTGGACGGCATGGCGGCAACTCCGCTTGCTAAGGGGGCAGGGTGTCGTCATGGACGAGCGTAGACCCCGGGGGCGAGCGGAAATCTCACGCCTGTGGACCGTCGTATTGCGGTCCTTCGGCTCCACCCCGGGTTCTCGTGAACCGTATCACAAACTATTTGATGAGGTCTTTACCTGAATGGTGTGCCCGGGGTCACACATGAGAGTGAACCCGCCCGTCTGTGCAGAATCCACGCCGACTTGTCTGGTATAAGGCCGTTTTGCTCCCCCAGGCTCTTGCATGCCATCGGCAAAGTGTTAGTCAGATTCTTACCTTGCCGTCAGCGCGGGGGCCCGGCGGTGCGCCCGCACAACGGAACGGCCGGGGGCCGTATGCAGCGTGTGCACACGGCCCCCGGCCGTTGGATCAACCGGCGAGGTTCGGGGTCAGGCCTTCTTGATCTTGCCCTTGAGCTTGCCGTCGATGTTGCCGGCCCAGCTGCGGCCGGCCTGGATCTTGAAGCACTGGTTCTTCTTGAGGCTCTTGTCGAAGGTGTAGTACTGCCCCTTCTTCTTCTTGAATTCCTTCCAGCCCGTCAGCGACTTCCAGTCCTTGCCACAGGTGATGAGACGGATGCCGATGCCGTGGTCCCAGCTCTTCTTCGTGATCGTGAACTGGACCTTGCCGGCCGCCGTCGTCTTGAACTTGGCGTCGTCCTCGACCTTCTGGGTTTCGTTGGTGTTGAAGGTGAAGGGCAGCACCTTGGTGGCCGGCGCCGCCGAGGCCTGAGTCGCCGTCAGGCCGAGCGAGCCGCCGAGCGCCACGACGGCGAGAGCGGAAGCGATGGACTTGCGCATGTGTCCCCCATGAACGGTCCGGTCACGGAGGCGTGGGAACAGCGCCGGCCATTTCTCCGGCGCGCACAACCCCCGTTGATGACCACGACCTTTCCAGGCGGCTGACGCCTGATCAATTGTCCTTGGGGGAGGTACCCGATAGGGAGGGCTACCGGGCGCTGCTCAGCGCCGGGCGCCCGCCGGGCTGGGCTCCTCGTCCTTGGTCCGGGCGCCGATGGCGGTGGCGCCGTTGAGGGACGGGGTCCAGTCCCGGGTGGGGTCGAGGGCCGCCTCGGGGGCGACCACCCGACGGCGGCGGTAGCGGGGCGGGACGAAGGCCTCGGCCCAGCGCGGGGCGCGCGGGGTGAAGCGGGGCAGCAGGAGCAGGAAGAGGCCGACCCCGCTGAGCATGGCGATCGCCAGGACGATCCACATGGACGCCGAATTCACGGTGTAGGCGAGGGTGCCGAAGGCGATCACCGCCGACCAGAAGTACATGATCAGCACGGCCCGGCTGTGCGAGTGCCCGACCTCCAGGAGCCGGTGGTGCAGATGGCCCCGGTCGGCGGCGAACGGCGACTGACCGCGCCAGGTGCGGCGCACGATCGCGAGGATCAGGTCGGCCGCCGGGATCGCGATGATGGTCAGCGGCATCAGCAGCGGGATGTAGACCGGCACCATCGAGTAGACCGTGTTGCGCTCCGAGCCGTACAGGCCCATCACGTCCGGGTCGACCTGCCCGGTGACAGAGATCGCGCCGGCCGCCAGCACCAGGCCGATCAGCATCGAGCCGGAGTCACCCATGAAGATCCGCGCGGGGTGCATGTTGTGCGGCAGGAAGCCCAGGCACATGCCCATCAGAACCGCCGCGAAGAGGGTGGCGGGGGCCGCGGCCTCGATGCCGTAGCTGTACCAGAGGCGGTAGGCGTACATGAAGAACGCGGCGGAGGCGATGCAGACCATGCCGGCCGCGAGACCGTCGAGGCCGTCGACGAAGTTGACCGCGTTGATGGTGATGACGACCAGGGCGACCGTGAGCAGCGTGCCCTGCCACTGGGTCAGCGCGACGATGCCGACGGTCGGGATGGGCAGCCACAGGATCGTCAGACCCTGCATGACCATCACGCCCGCGGCGATCATCTGGCCGCCCAGCTTGATCAGCGCGTCGATCTCGAACTTGTCGTCCAGGACGCCGATGAGCCAGATCAGCGCGGCCCCGGAGAGCAGCGCGCGCGGTTCGTTGGACTCGGCGAAGACCTCGCTGAGGTTGGTCAGATGGTCGGCGACCAGCAGACCGGCGCAGAGGCCGAAGAACATCGCGATGCCGCCGAGCCGGGGCGTGGGTTCTCGGTGGACGTCACGCGCACGGATCTCCGGCATGGCTCCGGCCACGATCGCGAATTTCCGTACCGGCCCTGTCAGCAGGTACGTCACCGCGGCCGTGATGCAGAGCGTCAGGAGGTATTCACGCACGGGCTTCCCCACAGGTCTCGCTGGCCATCACAGCCCCACACCCTAGCGATGCGCGCATATGGTTGGGGACTTCCGGGTAGCGACGATGGTTGCACGTGATGCTGTGCCTGGTGGTGCGTCTACCCCACCTCAGCGCGGATACGGCGGAAATCTTCCGGCCAGATCCCGCACTTCTTCACGCGTCCGCCTGCCGTCTCCGCCGTCCCGCAGCACCCCCGCGAACAGGACGGCGAGCCGTGCCATCTCCGCCTCGCCCATGCCCTGCGTGGTCAGCGCGGCCGTACCGAGCCGCAGGCCACGGGCGTCACCGTGAGGCAGGGCACAGCAGTCGAGGACGATGCCGGCGGCCGCGAGCCGTCCGCGCGCGCTGCGGCCGTCGACGCCGAATGGCGCGGTATCGACGGTGAGGAGGTGGGTGTCCGTGCCGCCTGTGACCACCGCGAGGCCCTCCTCGGTCAGCCCCTGGGCCAGCACACGCGCGTTCGCGACCACCTGATGGGCGTACGCGGTGTACGCCGGTGTTGCCGCCTCCCCGAACGCGACGGCCTTCGCGGCGATGGTGTGCATCTGCGCGCCGCCCTGCGTGAACGGGAACACCGCCCGGTCCACCCGCTCGGCCAGCTCGCTCCCGCACAGCAGCATCCCGCCGCGCGGCCCGCGCAGCACCTTGTGTGTGGTGGCACACACGATGTCGGCGTACGGCACCGGACTGGGCGCCGCTCCCCCGGCGACCAGCCCGATCGGATGGGCCGCGTCGGCGATCAGATACGCGCCCACCTCGTCGGCGACCTCGCGGAAGAACGCGTAGTCGAGGTGCCGGGGATACGAGATCGACCCGCACACGATGGCCTTGGGGCGATGTGTACGGGCCAGGGTGCGCACCTGCTCGCGGTCGACGAGCCCCGACTCGGCATCGACGCCGTAGCCGACGAAGTCGAACCAGCGGCCGGAGAAGTTCGCGGGCGACCCGTGCGTGAGGTGGCCGCCGAAGTGCAGCCCCATCGCCAGCACCGTGTCGCCGGGGCGCAGCAGGGCGGCGTACGCGGCCAGGACGGCCGAAGAGCCCGAGTGGGACTGGACGTTGGCGTGCTCGGCCCCGAACAACGCCTTGGCCCGCTCCACGGCCAGCCGCTCGGCGACGTCCACGATCTCGCAGCCGCCGTGGTGCCGGGCCCCCGGATAGCCCTCCGCGTACTTGTTCGCGAGCGGCGAGCCCAGCGCGGCCAGCACGGCGGGTGACGTGAAGTTCTCGGCGGCGACGAGCTGGAGCGTCGTGGACTGCCGATCGAGCTCGCCGAGCAGGATGTCGGCCAGTTCGGGGTCCTGCCGCCGCAGGACATCGGCCTCTAGGACAGGGGTGACCGACATGGTGGACTCCGGGGCGTCGACGGTGACGTACGACCAATGTAGGCCCGCGGGTCCCGGGGCGCCCGGTGTTGCCACCGCTGTTACGCCCGAGCCGGCACCCCTGTCAGCGCCGTGACGACCGGATCCAGCGCCTGATGTATCTCGTCGCCCACCGAGCGGAAGAACGGCAGCGGCGCCCCGTACGGGTCGTAGACCTCGTCCGCCTCGGCCGTCGGGGCCAGGAGCCACCCGCGTAGAGCCGCCGCGGCACGGACCAGCGCACGCGCGCGTACGACCATGCCCTCCTCCAGGGGAGGAAGCGTGGTCGGGTCGATGGCCCGGACGAGGCGGGTGAACTCCTTCAGGGTGAAGGTGCGCAGGCCGGCGGAGTGCCCCATGGAGATGACCTGGGCCCGGTGGTCGCGGGTGGCGGTCAGCACGAGGTCGGCGCGGATGACGTGTTCGTCCAGCAGCTCACGGCCCGTGAAGCCGGATGCGTCCGCGCCGAAGTCCGCGAGGACGGCCTCCGCGTTGGCCTCCATGGGCGCACCCTCGTGCCCCCAGGTCCCCGCGCTCTCGACGACCAGACCGCCCCACAGCGGGTCCCCGAGCCGGTCCGCCAGGGCATGCCTGGTCAGCCGCTCGGTGATCGGCGAGCGGCACACATTGCCGGTGCTGACGTGGAGGATGCGGAAGGTGTCTCGCGGCAGCCCCGTGAAGGTTCGCGTCTCTTCCCCGTCCCATATGCCACGCCCCGCGTCAGGGGCCGTCAATTCGCCACCTCGAGGTCGGGTACGACCTTGCGCAGCTCCTCCGCCGACAGTGCGCCCGCACGCAGCAGGACCGGGACCTTGCCCGTGACGTCGACGATCGAGGACGGCACGTTGCCGGGCGTCTGGCCGCCGTCCAGGTAGACGGAGACGGAGTCGCCGAGCATCGCCTCCGCGGCGTCGCAGTTCTCCGGCGCCGGGTGGCCGGTCAGGTTGGCCGAGGAGACCGCCATGGGGCCGACCTCGGTCAGCAGCTCGATGGCGACCGGGTGCAGCGGCATGCGCACGGCGACCGTGCCGCGGGTGTCGCCCAGGTCCCACTGGAGGGACGGCTGGTGCTTGGCGACGAGGGTGAGCGCTCCCGGCCAGAAGGCGTCGACGAGCTCCCAGGCCATCTCGGAGAAGTCGGTGACGAGGCCGTGCAGGGTGTTCGGGGAGCCGATGAGCACGGGCGTGGGCATGGTGCGGCCCCG
Organism: Streptomyces sp. DSM 40750; assembly: GCF_024612035.1. Classification (GTDB taxonomy): domain Bacteria; phylum Actinomycetota; class Actinomycetes; order Streptomycetales; family Streptomycetaceae; genus Streptomyces. The sequence continues at coordinate 7,696,380 of NZ_CP102513.1, read as the reverse complement.
GCCCTTGGCCTCCAGGAGATCGGCCACGGCCTCGGAGGTGAACGCGTCCGCGCCGATGCCGTACACGGTGTCCGTCGGCAGCACCACGAGCTCGCCCCGGCGGACGGCGGACGCGGCCTCGCGCAGACCGGTGGCGCGGTCGGTCGCGTCGTTGGTGTCGTATCGCCGTGCCATCTAGCGGGCCTCCTCGTACACGTACTGCTGCTGGGGGGTTGTCCTCGGGCGCGTGCTCATCAGGGCAGCGCCTTGCGGGCGGTCGCGAACCGCGGCCGGTTGTTGAGGTCCGGGTGGTCGGCCGCGTCGGCCCAGCCCCGCTCCTCGGTGAAGATCCAGGGCACCTGGCCGCCCTGGGTGTCGGCGTGCTCGATGACGACGACACCGCCCGGGCGCAGGAGCCGGTGTGCGGTGCGTTCCAGGCCGCGGATCAGATCCAGGCCGTCCTCCCCTGAGAACAGGGCGAGTTCGGGATCGTAGTCGCGGGCCTCGGGTGCCACGTACTCCCACTCCGTGAGCGGGATGTACGGCGGGTTGGAGACGACCAGGTCGACGTGGCCGTCGAGGTCACGGAAGGCGTCCAGGGCGTTGCCCTGGCGCAGGTCGACCCTGGAGCCCGCCATGTTCTTGCGGGTCCACGTCAGGGCGTCCTCGGACAGCTCCACGGCGTGCACGCGCGAACGCGGCACCTCCTGGGCGAGGGCGAGGGCGATGGCGCCGGAGCCGGTGCACAGATCGACGATCAGCGGCTCGACGACGTCCATCGCGCGGACGGCGTCTATGGCCCACCCGACCACGGACTCGGTCTCCGGCCGGGGCACGAACACCCCCGGCCCGACCTGAAGTTCGAGGTAGCGGAAGTACGCGCGTCCGGTGATGTGCTGGAGCGGCTCGCGGGCCTCGCGACGGGCGATGACCTCCCAGTACCGGGCGTCGAAGTCGGAGTCCTTGACGGTGTGCAGCTCGCCCCGCTTGACGCCGTGCACGAACGCGGCGAGCTCCTCCGCGTCGTTGCGCGGCGAGGGCACGCCGGCGTCGGCCAGGCGCTGGGTGGCCTGGGCCACTTCCGCGAGCAGCAGGTTCACGCAAGTCCTCCGTCGTACTCGTACGTGCCTTACGCGGCTGCCAGCTTCGCGGCCGAGTCCGCGTCGACGCAGGCCTGGATCACCGCGTCGAGTTCACCGTCCAGGACCTGGTCCAGGTTGTAGGACTTGAAGCCGACGCGGTGGTCCGAGATGCGGTTCTCCGGGAAGTTGTACGTGCGGATCTTCTCGGAGCGGTCGACGGTACGGACCTGGCTGCGGCGGGCGTCGGCGGCTTCCTTCTCCGCCTCCTCCTGCGCCGCGGCGAGCAGCCTGGAGCGCAGGATACGCATCGCCTGCTCCTTGTTCTGCAACTGGCTCTTCTCGTTCTGGCAGGAGGCGACGACTCCGGTGGGAAGGTGCGTGATGCGCACGGCGGAGTCGGTGGTGTTGACGGACTGCCCGCCGGGCCCGGAGGACCGGTAGACGTCGATCCGCAGGTCGTTCGCGTGGATCTCGACGTCGACCTCCTCGGCCTCGGGCGTGACAAGGACGCCGGCGGCCGACGTGTGGATCCGGCCCTGCGACTCGGTCGACGGCACACGCTGCACGCGGTGCACCCCGCCCTCGTACTTCAGCCGGGCCCAGACGCCCTGGCCGGGCTCGGTGGCGCCCTGGCCGCCCTTGGTCTTCACGGCGACCTGGACGTCCTTGTAGCCGCCCAGCTCGGACTCGGTGGAGTCGATGATCTCGGTCTTCCAGCCGACCCGCTCGGCGTACCGGAGGTACATGCGCAGGAGGTCACCGGCGAAGAGCGCGGACTCGTCGCCGCCGGCGCCCGCCTTGATCTCCAGGATGACGTCCTTGTCGTCGCTGGGGTCGCGCGGGACGAGGAGGAGCCGCAGCTTCTCCGTCAGCTCCTCGCGCTGCTTCTCCAGCTCCTTGACCTCGGCGGCGAAGTCCGGGTCGTCCGCGATGAATCCACGGGCCGTGTCGATGTCCTCACCGGTCTGCTTCCAGGTGCGGTACGTGCCGACGATCGGGGTCAGCTCCGCGTAGCGCTTGTTCAGCTTGCGCGCGTTGGCCTGGTCCGCGTGGACCGACGGGTCGGCGAGCTTCTTCTCCAGGTCGGCGTGCTCCCCGACCAGTTCCTCGACCGCCTCGAACATCTCTCCGGACTCCCTGTACGACGTTGTGAGTGGGCTGCACCCGTGGGCCGCGCCCGTGGGCTGCACCGCAAAGCGCCGGTCCCGACGCCCCCGATGGGGGCACCGCGGACCGGCGCTGGGGGCTCGCTACTTCTTAGCGGCAGCCTTGCCGAAGCGGGCCTCGAAGCGGGCCACGCGGCCACCGGTGTCGAGGATCTTCTGCTTGCCCGTGTAGAACGGGTGGCACTCGGAGCAGACCTCGGCACGGATGCTGCCGCTCTCGATCGTGCTACGGGTGGTGAACGACGCGCCACAGGTGCAGCTGACCTGCGTCTCGACGTACTCGGGGTGGATGTCGCGCTTCAAGGTGTCTCCTAGTTTCGGGAGGGCGCCGGGTCGCATCCGCGGGATGCGGGAGCGTGAACCGGAGCCGACGTACCAGTCTGCCAGGACTGGCCGTATCTCCCAAAACCGGGGGGTGCGCTCAGGTATTCCCGCGGCGCGATGGCTGCCGGGTACGTCACCCTCGGGAGGAAGCCACGACCCCGCCCGCCGTACCCGTCGCGGTGTCCTTCGTCGCCGACTTCGGGATCGTCCTGTCGGCCTTCAGAGCCGCCCAGACCCGCTTCGACTTCGCCTCGTCCACCAGCACACGATTCGGGTCGGCGGGGTCGTACTGGACCGGCATCGTGACCATGGTCATGTTCTTGGAGCTGATGCCCTTGAGACCGCCCGCGAAGGAGGCGAGGTCCCTCACGGAGTCGAGGTCGGAGTCGGTGGTGACGGCGTCCGTGGCGGTGTCGGCAAGGTCGTAGAGCTTCTGGGGGCTGCTGAAGATGCCTACGTCCTTGACCTGGTCGATCAGGGCCTTGATGAAGGCCTGCTGGAGCTGGATGCGGCCGAGATCGGAGCCGTCGCCGACACCGTGCCGGGTGCGGACGAGGCCGAGCGCCTGCTCGCCGGTGAGGGTGTGCTCCCCGGCCTTCAGGTTCAGATGGCTGTCGGGGTCCTTGATGTCCTTGGTCGTCGTGATGTCGACCCCGCCGAGGACGTTGATGAGCTTCTCGAAGCCCGCGAAGTCGACCTCGACGTAGTGGTCCATGCGGATACCGGACATGGACTCGACGGTCTTGACCGCACACGCCGCCCCGCCCGTGGTGTACGCGGAGTTGAACATCGCCATGTCCGCCGCCGGGTGCGTCTTGCCGTCGGCGTCCGTGCACTCGGGACGCTCGACCAGGGTGTCCCTGGGTATGGAGACCACGCTGGCCCGCTTGTGGCCCTCGTAGACGTGCACGACCATCGCCGTGTCGGAGCGGGCGCTGCCGTCGTCCGTACCCCCGCCCAGCTTCTTGTTGCTGCCTGAGCGGGTGTCGGAGCCGAGGACGAGGATGTCCTGCGAGCCGTTGTCGACGTCGAGGGGCCGGTCGGTGCCGAGGGCCTGGTTGATGTCGACGCTCTTGATGTTGCCGTTGAGCTTGAAGTACAGGTAGCCGATTCCGGTGCCGCCGAGCACCAGGACACCTGCGGCGGTCCAGACGACGGCGAGCGCCGCCCTGCTGTGCCCGTCGCGTGACTTGCGGCGGCGGGCGCCGGCCGCGCGGTGGCGCGGGCCGGTGGTGCCGGTCTTCCCCGATATGTCGGGGTCCGGCGTGCTCTCGGCGGACATCTGCTCCCCGTTCTCTCTCCGGTCGGTTACCCCCTGCGCTCAGGCCCAGGCCTGTCGGGTCGGATGCGGCCATGACGCTCCATGGTCACTCCGTCCGGTCAGACGGGATAATCCGGGAAAGGGTTGCACAACGCACGGTGCCCATCGCGTAAAGCGCGATGGGCACCGTGTGTGACGGGTGAGCCCGGCGGGGCCGGGCTCACCTGGTGTTTCAGCCGAGCAGGTCGTACTGGGCGTAGCTGGTCCCGACCGAGACCCGTGTGCTGAAGATCTCGCTCGTGGCCTTGCTGGTGCCCTTGTAGAGGTACAGCGTGCCGCCGGGCGTGCGGGCCAGGAGGTCCGCCCTGCCGTCGCCGCTCACGTCACCGGGAGTGATGAGCGTGTTGTACGCGCTCCAGTCCGAGCGGACCTTGATCCGGGTGGCGAAGGCGCCGGTGCCGGACTTGCCGGTGCCCTTGTACAGGTAGACGTTCGAGCCGGTCTTGGTGCGCGCGATCAGGTCGGCCTTGCCGTCACCGGTGAAGTCGCCGTGACCGAGCACCGCGTTGTACGTGTTCCAGCCCGTGCCGACCTTGACGCGGGTACCGAAGGTGCCGTTGCCCTTGCCCGGGTAGATCCACAGGGCGCCCGCCGAGTCGACCGAGAGCAGGTCGGGCAGGGCGTCACCGGTGACGTCGCCGGGGGTGAGGATCCGGGTGCGGGTCGACCAGTTGTCGAAGATCTGCGTGGTCGTCCAGCTGCCCGTCGAGGGCACGTACCGTCGCCAGAAGACATCACCGTCGGAGGAGCGGCGCAGCACGAAGTCCTGGTGGCCGTCCCGGTTCAGGTCGGTCTGCTGGACGAGGTTGTAGCCCTTCCAGGTGCCGCGGGACTCCAGCGACGAGCGGTCCGCGAGCGAGGAGCCCTGCGAGGCACGGACGTAACCCGTGCCGGTCTCCTTGTTGCGCAGAAAGACGTCGGCCCTGCCGTCGCGGCTGATGTCGGTGTCGTCGACGCGCGGGTAGGTCACGCCGACGTACTTGCTGACCTTGGCGAAGACGGGGTAGGCGCCCTTCGCCACGCAGTCCACGACGCCCCACGAGACGACGCCGATGACCTTGTTGCCCACGACGAGCGGGCCGCCGGAGTCGCCGTTGCAGCTCGTGGTGGTGGTGGCGTCGGTGCCGCCGGCGGGCTTGCCCGCGCAGACCATGTTGCCCTTGATGAAGTAGGGGCTCCAGGTGTTCGCGCAGGTCGTGTCGCTGACGATCGGCAGCGTGGCCGTCTTCAGCGTCTGCGAGATGTCGTCGCTGGTGGAGCTGGTACGGCCCCAGCCGTAGACCTTCGCGCTGGTACCGGCCGTGTACGAGGACGTGTCGGTCGACGTCGTCATCTTGATCGGCGTGGCCGTGACCGGCTTCGTCAGCGTGAGGACCGCGATGTCGTTGTTGATCGCGTCCTCGTTGTACGAGGAGTGGTTCCACTGGCGCGACAGCTCGCTGGGGGTGCCGCCGTGGTAGTCCGTGTGGTTGAAGCTGCCGTCGTCGTTGTAGACGGCGGTGGGCAGCTGGTCGGTGCCGGTGACGACGGTCCCGTAGGCGGCCCAGTTGTAGTGGTTCTTGTCGACGCAGTGGGCCGCGGTGAGGATCTTCGTCGGGGAGACGACCGAGCCACCGCAGAAGAACCCGAGGCCCGTGGTGTCGTCGTAATACCAGAGCTGCGCCATCCACGGCGCCGAGCCGATCGTGGTCTCCGAACCACCGATGATCTTGGCGTCCGGCTGCAGCCCCTCCGAACTCCCGCTCGCCGACGGCTGCTTCACCGTCTCACCGGCGGTGTCGTCCGCCGCCATCGCCTTGGCGACCCGCACATCCAGTACGTCGGCTGTCGACGAGGTCTCGGCGGTAGCCGCGCTCGCGGACGACATCAACAGCGTCCCGGCTATCGCGGCGGCTATGGCTCCGGACAAGGGTCTAGCCACTCAAGTCCCCCCTGATAAGGCAAGTGTTGATCAATCACATGAAGACCGTGATCGTACACCTGTCCCACACAAAGCCGGGGCCACCCTCACAAAGAGGGTGACCCCGGCTCTTTACCCTGCGGACTAGTCGCCGTTACCCGGCGTCGGCGTCGTCTTCTGGATCTGCATCAGGAACTCGGCGTTCGACTTCGTCTGCTTCATCTTGTCGAGAAGCAGCTCGACCGCCTGCTGCTGGTCGAGGGCGTGCAGCACCCGGCGCAGCTTCCAGACGATGGCGAGTTCGTCGGGGGCGAGCAGGATCTCTTCCTTACGCGTACCGGACGCGTCCACGTCCACCGCGGGGAAGATCCGCTTGTCCGCGAGCTTCCGGTCGAGCTTCAGCTCGGCGTTGCCCGTGCCCTTGAACTCCTCGAAGATCACCTCGTCCATGCGGGACCCGGTGTCGACGAGAGCCGTCGCCAGGATGGTGAGCGAGCCACCGTCCTCGATGTTCCGCGCCGCACCGAAGAAGCGCTTCGGCGGGTACAGCGCCGTCGAGTCGACACCACCGGACAGGATGCGGCCGGAGGCCGGGGCGGCGAGGTTGTACGCACGGCCCAGACGCGTGATCGAGTCGAGCAGCACGACGACGTCGTGGCCCAGCTCGACGAGCCGCTTCGCACGCTCGATGGCGAGCTCGGCGACCGTCGTGTGGTCCTCGGCCGGACGGTCGAAGGTCGAGGAGATGACCTCGCCCTTCACCGACCGCTGCATGTCGGTGACCTCTTCCGGACGCTCGTCGACGAGGACGACCATCAGGTGGCACTCGGGGTTGTTGTGCGTGATCGCGTTGGCGATCGCCTGCATGATCATGGTCTTGCCGGTCTTCGGCGGGGCCACGATCAGACCGCGCTGGCCCTTACCGATCGGCGCGACAAGGTCGATGATCCGGGTGGTCAGCACACCCGGGTCGGTCTCCAGGCGGAGTCGGTCCTGCGGGTAGAGCGGTGTCAGCTTGTTGAACTCCGGTCGTCCGCGCCCGGATTCGGGTGCCATGCCGTTGACGGAGTCGAGGCGGACCAGCGCGTTGAACTTCTCGCGGCGCTCGCCGTCCTTGGGCTGACGCACGGCACCGGTGACGTGGTCACCCTTGCGCAGGCCGTTCTTGCGGACCTGGGCGAGGGAGACGTACACGTCGTTCGGGCCCGGCAGGTAGCCGGAGGTGCGGATGAACGCGTAGTTGTCGAGGATGTCCAGGATGCCCGCGACCGGGATCAGGACGTCGTCGTCGGCGAGCGTCGGCTCGGGGCCGCCCATCTCGTCGCGGCCACGACGGCCACGACGGTCCCGGTAGCGGCCGCGACGGCCACGGCGTCCGCCGTCGAAGTCGTCGTCGTCCTGCGGACCGTTGTCGCGCTGACGGTCCTGACGGTCCTGGCGGCCGCCGCCCTGCTGCTGGCCCTGCTGGCCGCGGTCGCGCTGCTGCTGACCGCCGCCCTGCTGCTCGTCGCCCTTGCCACGGCGGCTACGGTCACCGCGCTCACCGCGGTCGCCACGCTCACCGCGGTCACGGCCACGCTCGCGACGGCCCTGACGGCCCTCGGCGCCCTGGTCACCGGCGTCGGCCTTGGCCTCGGCGGCGGGAGCCGGCGTCTCCACCTTGGGCTCGCTCTTCGCCTCGGCGACAATGCTGGTCTGCGGATCGGGGCTGCCCGCGTCGGCGGTGGCACGGCGACGGCGGCGCTCGGTGGGCGCCTCGTCACCACCGGCCGGCTGGCCGGGGATCTCGATCTGCTGCTGGGCCACGGCCTTCTCGGCCTTGTCGGCGGGCGCCTCGGCCTTCTTGGCGGCGGCCTTCTCGGCCGGGGCGGCGGCCTCGCCGGTACGCGCCTTCGAGGTTGTGCGGCGCTTCGGCTTGGTCTCGGTGGCTGCCTCGGCCTTCGCCGGGGCACCCCCGCCCGCCTGCGCCTCCTTGATGACCTCGATCAGTTGGCTCTTGCGCATACGCGCGGTGCCCCTGATGCCGAGGCCGGATGCGACCTGCTGCAGCTCGGCCAGCACCATGCCCTCGAGGCCGGTGCCACGGCGCCGCCGGGAGCCGGCACCGCTGGCAGGCGCGGCGTCCGTGGCGGGCGCGGCAGCGGTGTCCTCGACACGTGCGCCCATCAGATCGGTGGTGTCGCTCACGAAGGGTCCTTCCCTGGAGCGGACGTCGGCCTTCTGGCTCGGCGACCGTTTGTGCTGTCCGGCTTCGGCCCTGATTCGGGTGGACCGTGCCGGGGCGGTGGTCCGCCAAAGGCGGCGGAGGAAATTTCTGGTGATTCGGCGCTTTCCGGGCCGTGGCACTGAGTGTCTGTGTCACGCGGCTCGGCCACGCCGGTTCCGGAGCCTGCTCGGCAGACCGCTCAGTGCCTGCGTACGGCGTACAGCTTGACGTACGAAGCACAGTGCGGCTTGGGAGACTCCCGGAAGAATGGTTGTCCCGGAGGGGGACGATAAGCACCTCGCCATGGCTGAGGCAGGTGCAGACTTGAGGTTAACACTACCGGATCCAACAAACATTCCCCCTCTCGAAATCCGGCAACCGTGCGCCCCTACCCCTCGCCGTTGTCGGCGCCGGGTACGGCGACGGTGGTGGTCAGCGGCAGGACGCACGCCCCTCGGGCGTCGAGATCCAGCCGGTTGGCGGCCCAGCCCTCGCCCGCGAGGTCGGCCACCTTGTCGGCGCTGGCCTCGTCGGCCAGGGCCAGAACCGTGGGTCCGGCGCCGGAGATGACTGCCGGGACGCCGTCGGCCCGCAGTCGCTCGACCAGGGCCGCGCTCTCCGGCATGGCGGGCGCCCGGTACTCCTGGTGCAGCCGGTCCTCGGTGGCGGGCAGCAGCAGCTCGGGGCGCCTGGTCAGGGCTTCCACGAGAAGGGCCGCCCGGCCCGCGTTGGTGGCTGCGTCGACGTGCGGGACGGTGCGCGGAAGCAGTCCGCGCGCCGTCTCCGTCAGAAGCGGCTTTCCGGGCACGAAAACCACCGGAACGATGGAATCGTCGGGCTCCATCCTGATCGCCCGCGCGGCTCCGCCCTCCATCCAGGAGAGCGTGAAGCCGCCGAGCAGACAGGCCGCGACGTTGTCGGGGTGGCCCTCGATCTCCGTGGCCAGTTCGAGCAGCGCGGCGTCGTCGAGCCGGTTGTCCCCGCCTATGGTCACGGCGCGGGCGGCGACGATGCCGGCGCAGATGGCGGCGGAGGAGGAGCCGAGGCCACGGCCGTGCGGGATGCGGTTGGCGCACACGATCTCAAGGCCGCGGGGCTGCCCGCCCAGCAGATCGAAGGCGGTGCGCAGGGACCGTACGAGGAGGTGCTTCTCGTCACGCGGGAGGGTCTCGCTGCCCTCCCCCGCGATGTCGACGTGCAGGCCGGAGTCGGCCACCCGGACGACCACGTCGTCGTAGAGCCCCAGCGACAGGCCCAGGGCGTCGAAGCCCGGACCGAGGTTGGCGCTGGTGGCGGGGACGCGCACCCGTACGGCGGCGGCGCGGAACGCTGGACCGGCCATCGCTCGATGACTCTCCTTGAGCTGCGAGATTGACGATTGTCGAATGACATTCGATACGTGCGAGAAACCCTGGGCCGCTCAAGACGGCGCGGCGCCGCACCCTTGCGGGGCATATGCAGCGGGCGGGTTCACTACAGCCTATCGAAGGAAGGTTCTGTGGCGACATAGGGCGCACAGGAGGCGCACGATGCGTGTCGTAAGCCCCCCGTGCACCCCCTGTCGGGTCCTGCCAGGGTTATCCCCCGAGAATCGGCGTCTACGCGCGACTCCCAGGCCTTTCCGAACGACTGGGTGAGAGCCTACGCGAGGCCGAGGCGCTCGGCCGCCGTAGCCGCGTCCACCGGGACCGTGACGGGCTGCGGGGCACCCGCGACGGCCCAGTCGGGGTCCTTCAGGCCGTTGCCGGTGACGGTGCAGACGATGATCTGGCCCGGGTCGACCTTGCCGTTCTCGGCGGCCTTCAGCAGACCGGCCACGGAGGCGGCGGAGGCGGGCTCCACGAAGACACCCTCCTGAGCGGCCAACAGCCGGTAGGCGCGCAGGATCTCACGGTCCGTCACCTCGTCGATGAAGCCGCCCGACTCGTCCCGCGCGGCCAGGGCGTACTGCCAGGACGCGGGGTTGCCGATACGGATCGCGGTGGCGATCGTCGAGGGGTCCTTGACGACCTCACCGCGCACGATCGGCGCCGAGCCGGAGGCCTGGAAGCCCCACATGCGGGGCGTCTTCGCGGCGATGCCATCGGCGGCGTACTCCTTGTAGCCCTTCCAGTACGCCGTGATGTTGCCCGCGTTGCCCACCGGCAGCACGTGGATGTCGGGTGCGTCACCGAGCATGTCCACGATCTCGAACGCGGCCGTCTTCTGGCCCTCGATACGCACCGGGTTCACCGAATTGACCAGCGCCACCGGGTAGTTGTCGCTCAATTCACGCGCGAGGGTGAGGCAGTCGTCGAAGTTGCCATCGACCTGGAGGATCTTCGCGCCGTGCACCAGGGCCTGGCCCATCTTGCCCAGCGCGATCTTGCCCCGCGGGACGAGTACGGCCGAGACCATGCCCGCCCGGACGGCGTAGGCGGCCGCGGAGGCAGAGGTGTTGCCCGTGGAGGCACAGATGACGGCCTTCGCGCCCTCTTCCTTCGCCCGGGTGATGGCCATGGTCATACCGCGGTCCTTGAAGGACCCGGTGGGGTTCGCGCCCTCCACCTTGAGGTGGACCTCGCAGCCCGTGCGCTCGGAGAGCACCTGCGCGGGTACGAGGGGCGTGCCGCCCTCGCGGAGCGTCACGACCGGCGTGCTGTCGGAGACGGGCAGCCGGTCCCGGTATTCCTCGATGATTCCGCGCCATTGGTGGGTCATTGCTGGTTACTCTCCTTCAACCCGCATGATGCTGGCGACACCCCGCACGGTGTCGAGGTTGCGCAGCGCCTCGACGGTCCCGCTGAGGGAGGCGTCGGAGGCGCGGTGAGTGACGACGACGAGAGAGGCCTCGCCGTCCTTGCCCTGCTGCCGAACGGTATCGATCGACACCCCGTGCTCGGCGAACACGGTCGCCACCTGGGCGAGAACTCCCGGTTTGTCGGCGACGTCGAGGCTGATGTGGTAGCGCGTGACGACCTCACCCATCGGTGAGACGGGCAGGGCGGCGTAGGCGGACTCGCCGGGTCCGGTCGCGCCCGCGAGCCGGTTGCGGCACACGGCAACGAGGTCGCCGAGGACGGCGGAGGCGGTGGGGGCACCGCCCGCCCCCGGCCCGTAGAACATCAGCTGACCGGCGGCGTCCGACTCCACGAACACCGCGTTGTACGCGCCGCGCACGGAGGCGAGGGGATGGGTCAGCGGAATCATCGCGGGGTGCACGCGCGCGGTGACGGAACCGCCGTCCGCGGCCCGCTCGCAGATGGCGAGCAGCTTGATGGTGCAGCCCATGTTCTTGGCGGAGGCGAAGTCGGCCGCCGTGACCTCGGTCATGCCCTCGCGGTACACGTCGTCGAGGCGGACGCGCGAGTGGAAGGCGATGCCGGCGAGGATCGCGGCCTTGGCGGCGGCGTCGAAGCCCTCGACGTCGGCGGTGGGGTCGGCCTCGGCGTACCCGAGCGCGGTGGCCTCGTCGAGGGCCTCCTGATAACCGGCCCCCGTGCTGTCCATCTTGTCGAGGATGAAGTTGGTCGTCCCGTTGACGATGCCCATCACCCGGTTGATCTTGTCGCCGGCGAGGGACTCGCGCAGCGGCCGGATCAGCGGGATGGCACCGGCGACGGCGGCCTCGTAGTAGAGGTCCTTGCCGGCCTCGTTCGCCGCCGCGTGCAGGGCGGCGCCGTCCTGGGCGAGGAGGGCCTTGTTCGCGGAGACGACGGAGGCGCCGTGCTCGAACGCGGTGGTGATGAGGGACCGGGCGGGCTCGATACCGCCGATGACCTCCACGACGACGTCGATGTCCCCCCGTTTGACCAGGGCGGTCGCGTCGGTGGTGACGAGCGCCGGGTCGATGCCCTCACGCACCCGGGAGGGCCGTCGCACGGCGACGCCCGCGAGCTCGACCGGGGCACCGATGCGTGCGGCGAGATCGTCGGCGTGCGTCGTCATGATGCGCGCCACCTCTGAGCCGACAACCCCACAGCCCAGCAGCGCCACCTTCAGCGGACGCGTACGCATCATCCGACCTCGTTTCCTCACATACCGAATACGGTGGGACCAGTCTCACTCACCGGACGGGAGTTTCTATCCCTCGTCCGGATCGTGAGATATCTATTTCATTTTCTCAGGGCCGGAAGACGGAGATCTTTCGGCCCCGCGCATTTGGGGCTTTCCTGCGTCCGGTGAGTCACCCGAGCCTGGCGTCCGGTGAGTCACCCGAGCCTGGCGTCCGGGGAGACACCCGAGTCTGGCATCCGGTGAGTCATCCAACCTCGGCGTCTGGTGAGTCATCCAACCTTGGCGTCCGGTGAGTCACCCGACGCCTTTCGGTGCTTCACCCGACGTCGAGCCGGAGAAGATCCTCCTCCGTCTCCCGCCGGACGATGACCCGGGCCTCTCCATCATTGACGGCTACGACCGGCGGGCGCAGCACGTGGTTGTAGTTGCTCGCCATCGAACGGCAGTACGCGCCGGTGGCCGGTACGGCGATCAGGTCACCCGGTGCCAGGTCCGCCGGCAGGAACGCGTCCTTGACCACGATGTCCCCGCTCTCGCAGTGCTTGCCGACCACGCGGGCGAGCATCGGCTCGGCGTCGGACGTACGGGAGACGAGCGCGACGCTGTACTCGGCGTCGTACAACGCGGTCCGGATGTTGTCGGACATGCCGCCGTCCACGGAGACATAGGTCCGCAGCCCGTCCAGCGGCTTGATGGTGCCGACCTCGTAGAGCGTGAAGGCGGTCGGCCCGACGATGGCACGCCCGGGCTCGACGGAGATCCGGGGCGTGCGCAGCTTGGCGCTCTCGCACTCGCGGTTGACGATCTCGGTGAGCGACTTGGCGATCTCGTGCGGCTCGCGGGGGTCGTCGTCGCTGGTGTACGCGATGCCGAGGCCGCCCCCGAGGTCGATCTCGGGCAGCTCGACACCGTGCTCGTCACGGATGTCCTTGAGCAGCCCGACGACGCGGTGGGCGGCGACCTCGAAGCCGGACGTGTCGAAGATCTGCGACCCGATGTGGCTGTGAATACCGATGAGTTCGAGCCCGTCGAGCTTGAGGGCCCGCCGTACGGCCTCCGCGGCCTGTCCGCCCGCGAGCGGAATCCCGAACTTCTGGTCCTCGTGCGCGGTGGCGATGAACTCGTGCGTGTGCGCCTCGACGCCGACGGTGACGCGGATCTGCACCTTCTGGCGCTTGCCGAGCGACTGGGCGATGTGGGCGACCCGCACGATCTCCTGGAAGGAGTCGAGCACGATACGGCCGACGCCCGCCTCGACGGCACGGTGGATCTCGTCGGTGGACTTGTTGTTGCCGTGGAAGGCGATGCGGTCGGCGGGCATCCCGGCGGAGAGGGCGGTGGCGAGCTCGCCGCCGGAGCACACGTCGAGGTTGAGCCCCTCCTCGTGCAGCCAGCGGACGATCGCGCGGGAGAGGAACGCCTTGCCCGCGTAGAAGACGTCGGCGTCCTGCCCGAACGCCGTACGCCAGGCGCGCGCCCGGGCCCGGAAGTCGGCCTCGTCGACGAAGTACGCCGGCGTACCGAACTCCTCCGCGAGCGCCTTCACATCGATCCCGCCCACGCTGACGACTCCGTCGGCCGTACGGGTGACGGTCTGCGCCCACACCTTCGGGTCGAGCGTGTTCAGGTCGGCGGGCGGGGCGGCGTAGTGCCCCTCGGGAAGAACGTCGGCGTGACGGGGCCCGGCGGGGTGTGCGGAACGGCTCATGTCTGTACGGCTTTCTCTGTCTCTCTGGGCTGGGTGCGCGGGGGCTTGGGCTTAGGGCTTGGGCTTTGGGCTTGGGCTTGGGCTTTGGGCTTCGGCTGTTGACCGCCGACTGTCGCTGATTTCGGCTGTCGGCTTCGGCTGTCGGCTTTCGGCTTCGGCTGTCTGCTGTCTGCTGTCTGCGTCTGTGGGCTTGGGCTCCGCCGGCTCGCTCAGATGTATTCGGGTGCGTCGATGCCGAGCAGGGACAGGCCACCGGCCAGCACCGTCCCGGCGGCTTCGGCGAGCGCCAGCCGGGCCCGGTGGGCGGCCGAGGGTTTCTCCTCGCCGCGCGGCAGCACCGTGTGCTGGAAGGCGAGCAGGGCGTCGGCGATGACGACCAGGTGCCGGGCGAGACGATCGGGAGCGCGGTGCGTGGCCGCTCGGGCGAGGGTGAAGGGGTATTCGGTGAGGGCGGTGATGAGGGGGGTGGTGACGTCGGAGGCGGTAACGGGGGTGGTTGGCGTGACTGGGAGGGCGGGGGTGCCGGGGTTGGGGGCGGCGTCCCGGATGCCCGAGGTGCCGGCGATGTGCTGGATGCTCGGGGCGTCAGGGGTGTCCAGGTTGCCCGGGGTGCCGGTGAAGCCGAGGGCCGTTGCGTTGCGGGTGAGTGCGCGGGCTCGGGCGTGGGCGTAACGGACCCGGAACAGGGGGTTGCCGGCGCGCTGCACGAGGAGGTCCGCGGTGATCCGGGGGCGGTCGTGGGCGGCCGGGTGCAGGAGGGCCCAGCGGAGGGCGTCGGGGCCGAGGGGGGTGGGGTCTTCCGGGGCGGGGACGGGGCGGAGGTCGACGGGTTCAGCGGACTCGCCGGATTCGTCGGGCACGCCGGATTCGTCAGGCTCGCCGGGCCTGTCGGGCTTGTTGGTTTCGTCGTGATGGTCGGGGAGATGGGGCCTGGCGTGGTGGACCTCGACGCGACCGCCCTGGCTGGCGACGATCCGCACGAGCGCGTCGGCGATGACCTCGGCGCGGATGTCGTACGGGATCCGCAGCCGGACGACCTGCCCGGCGAGGGTGTCGCTGTGGCCGTATGGGAGGGGATTGGCGCGTTGGCCGCCCCTGGCGCCCTGGGCTCCTCGGACTTCTTGGGCTCCTTGCGCCCCTTCGGCCCCTTGCGCTCCTTCGGCCCCTTGAGCTCCTTCGGCCCCTTGAGCTCCTTCGGTCCCTCGCTCTCCTTCGGCCCCTTGGATCCGGCGCACGAGGGCGGTGACGGTGGATCGGTCGAGGTGGATGTTGAGGAACCCGGGCCCGGTGATCTCGACGTCGGCGACGCCTACGGTCCGGCTGAGGTGGGGCCGCAGTATCTCGGCGATCTGCAACGGCGGCCGCCCCGCGGGCCTGGCCAGCTGCAACGCGATGTTCGTCGCGTAGTCCCCGCTCCCCCCGGGCCCCGGCGGAGTGACCACGGCCCGTGCGGGCACCGCCACGCTCAGCTCCCCGTCGTCCACAGCACGACGCACCGCGCGCAGCACGGTGCTGGAGAGCTCGACGGGGG
Source organism: Streptomyces sp. DSM 40750 (assembly GCF_024612035.1). Lineage (GTDB taxonomy): Bacteria > Actinomycetota > Actinomycetes > Streptomycetales > Streptomycetaceae > Streptomyces. The sequence continues at coordinate 7,681,167 of NZ_CP102513.1, read as the reverse complement.
TCACGGGGACAAGCGTATGGGAGGAGGGGGGTGGGTATGCGAGCCGGTTTACCGCAGGGTCCGGGATGTGGACGGGGTGGGGGGCGACGGGACGCTGAGGTGAACGGCGGGAAGGCCGGGATCCGCGCCGTGAGGGAGGCTGGTGGCGGGGCGCGGGCACAGCCGGAGGCTCGGTGAAGGGGCGTCGGACCGCGCGGTGTGGGCGGCCGGGCGGGGCCGGACTGTGAAGCCTTGTCCTGGGCTCCAAGCTCTGGGTGTTGAGGGTTCAGCGCTGAGCCGTCAGCGCTGAGCGTCGGGTGCTCGGATCCGAGGCCTCCCCGGAGAACTCCCGCGACCCGGGAGGGAGATCAGCCACCGGTACGGCCGGCGCGCTGGCCATGCTCGGTGTGCTCGCTCCCGCTGCCCGTCCCGCCTGCTGGGACACTGGCGGGGGAGGCGGCAGGGGCAGGACCACCGGCGCCGATTCCGAACGGCTCGGCCTCATCCCTCCCGGTCTCCCGTCGCTCGACCAACTGCCGTACGAGTGCGACGAGTTCGGCCGGTTCGAAGGGCTTGGCAAGGAAAGCGTCGACGCCGACGTCGAGCCCGGCCTCGACCTCGTACTGGCTGCACGCGCTGACGATGGCGAGCGGAAGGCGCTGGGTCCGGGGGTCACCGCGGAGCGCGGCGGCGGTGCGGAGTCCGTCCAGCCGAGGCATCGCCACGTCGAGGGTGATGAGGTCGGGCCGCACCTGATGAACGATGTCCAGGCACTCGGCACCATCGGCCGCGGTCACCACCTCGAAGCCCTCCAGCTCGAGGTTGACCCTGATCAGCTGCCGGATGACCTTGTTGTCGTCCACAACAAGCACCCGACCGGACGCGCCTGGCACAACTCGAGAGTAGGTCCGCATCCACCGCCGCGTCCGGGTTTTCCCCACTTCCGCCCCCTGCGGGCGGTCTCCCCCAGCTCAGCCCCGTCCTCTGCCCCACAAAACCCGTTCATGATCTCCCTCGGAGAGCTGGTAGGGTTCTACCCGTCGCCGCCGAACAAGGCGCCCGACACGCCCCCGTAGCTCAGGGGATAGAGCAACGGCCTCCGGAGCCGTGTGCGCAGGTTCGAATCCTGCCGGGGGCACCCTGTATGAGGTGCCCATAGACCCCGTCACCAGCGGAAACGCTGAGGCCGGGGTCTTCGCGTATGTGCAGCCGTATGCCGCTCGGAGCGGCCGTATGTCGGGTGCTGTGGACTATGTGGGGACTGGCCGCAGGCCAGGAATCCGCAGGTCAGCCCCGGAAAACACCGAGGCCCCCGGATCGGAGTCCAGGGGCCATCATGCCGCAGGTGTGCGTGAGGAGCGCGTGGATCAGGGCCCGGCGCCGGGCCCGTCCTCCTGGCTGCCATTCTCGCCGAGGAGTTCGGCGATCCGCCGATTGGCGACGTCCTGCCGACCGTCGAGGCACTTGGCGTACCGGCTCAGGAGCACTTCGACGCTGTTGCCCGCGCGCTCCGCGACCTCGGTGGGGTCCACACCGGCGTTGAGCCAGGAGGAGAGCGCGGCGTGCCGCAGGTCGTACGGTCGAGCGGCCAACGGCGAGGCCACCTGCTCCGGCGTGAGCGCCAGGTGTCGAGCCTCGTCCCAGACGCGCCAGTAGGTGGTGGAGGCGACCACTCCCCCGCGTTCGTTGGCGAACATCCGTCCTTGGCGGTGCCGAATTCCTTGATGTGGGCGAGGAGTATGCGGACGAGGCGAGGCGGGATGGGGATGATGCGGGTTTCGTTCGCGGGGCGGTTCTTGAGGCCATGGTTGTCGTGAACTTCCCCGGCTCCGGTCCAGCGCTTTCCAACGGTGGGCGGGTCTTCTCCAGGATCAGTGAACCCCAACCCGTGTCCGGCAACGTGCGGTCCGGGCGTCGCAGACCCACGGCTTCCGCCGGCCGCAGCCCACCGAAGTACATACAGGCGAAGAGGGCGACGAGGCGGCGTCCACGTGTCCGCCGGTAGCCGCCCACGTACGAGACGGCAGCGAGGAGGTCCCGGGCTTGCTGAGGGTTCACCACAACCCGGCGGTCCACTTCCTTGATGACCTTGGGCAGCTTCCACTTCACGAGCGTCACGGGGTTCTCAGGCAGCTCCCCCAGTTCGACCGCGTAGGCGAGGGCGTTGAAGAGGACCGCTCGCTTTCGCCGCACCGTCTCGGCAGCCGCCGGATCCCCGGAAAGCCTGAGCTTGAGCGAGTCGAGGACACGGCGGATGTCCGCCGGATTCTTGAGCGTGGCCAGCGGCAGCGAGGCTTTGGCCACCCAGCGAAGCGCGTTCGCGATGTCCACCGGGGGCTCGTCCTCATCCCCGGCCTGGACGACGAAGGCCCAGCCACGCAGAGCACGCCGCAAGATGTCGTCGGCCAGGCGCCCAGGCCGATCACCCAGGAGTTCAGTCGTGACGAGGGTCATGGTCTCGTTCAGACTGTCGCGGGAGTTCGGAGCAGCGTGCGGCCACTTCATGGCCACGTACGCCCGCGCGAAGTCGTACCAGACGCGGGACTCTTTGGCAGGTGCCATGGAGTCTGGCAGCCCGATTTCCGTGTCGAACGCCTCGCCCTTCTGAGCAGCCCGGAGAAGCTTCGCGCGGAAGTTGTCGGCGAGCGACTTCGTCCGGAAGGTCTCGGAGAACGGCGGGACATCGCCGACCTTCCATCGCACGTCGTAGGACGGCGTCTTGTACGGCCGCACGCGGACAACGACAGCACCATCTCGTCGACGCCGGTCAGGCGCCGCTGCCGCTTCTTGACGATCTGCGGCTCGAAGCTGCCGGCAGTGTCGCGAGGCACCTTCACTTCCACCGGCCCGACGTCGGTCAGCACGGTCTTGGCGCGGGTGCCGTTGCGGCTGTTGCCGTTGTTCTTCCCTGCCGGATCATGCTTCTCATAACCGAGGTGATCGGTGATCTCGCCTTCCAGGGCAGATTCCAAGACCCGCTTGGTCAGCTGCTGCAGCAGCCCACCCTGCCCGGTCAGCTGCAGCCCCTCCGACCGGGCCCGCTCCACCAGCATCGCGACCAGTTGCTCGTCGGACACGGGCACAGGCTGCCCGGACTGGGCACTCTCGCCAGGCTCCACAGTCTCCAACTCCACGGCGGTGTCAGTCACTTGGCGTCTCTCCCGTGATCGTCGGATCCGCCGTTAGATTTACACTCCCCCTCCTGCCTGCGCCCCGGCTGACCGCGCCCGGCGGCGCGCTCGGCGGCGCGCTCGGCGGCGCGCTCGGCGGCGCGCTCGGCGGCGCGCTCGGCGGCGCGCTCGGCGGCGCGCTCGGCGGCGCGCTCGGCGGCGCGCTCGGCGGCGCGCTCGGCGGCTACGGGCATGAAGGGGGAGACACCCTCTATGGCTGGGGCGGTCGGCTCCACGGCTTTAGGCAGCCACTTTGGGGCGAGCCTCTAAGATCACGGCCCCAACGTCGTGCTTTAACGGGCAGGTCCACAGACTGCCCGACTCGCCGGAAGCTTACGGGGCCATGATCACTCGCCCCAAAGCAGCTCCCGCCCAAAGCCCTTACGCCGACCTCAGCTTGAAGATCGGCGACCCATCAGCCTGCAATCCGGGAAGCAGCGTGCTCCCACCGGGGCAGCTCTTGATCCGGCAGAACCGTGTTTCGCCAAGGTCTGAGATCCTTTCTTAGGAGCGGATGTGGTCAACTCCACTTCCTAGCAGGCGGGTTACCGACTGGTGGAAGGCAGGGCGGCGGTAGCGTGCCGTCGACCACACACCGCATCCTTGACCGGGAGCCACTCCGCGATGTCCGGCCTTATCGACGTGCCGCGCGAACCTCAACCCAAGACCGCCGACAGTTACGAACCGTGGGTGGGTGATGTCCTGCATCACCTCGCATACGAAGATCAGCGGCTGTCCGAGGCCGACATACGCACCCCCCTCCCCGAGGAATTCGTGTTGACCTGGGAGGGCGTAGCCGCGATCCTCTCCGCCGCCTGGAAGACCGATAAGAAAGAACTCAAGTGGACCCTATATGTCGAAATAGCCCGACAGGTCAGATATGCCGGTGACGGCGCATACATCTTCCACCAGAAGTACGGGACACCTGACCGATACAAACGGTACGTACGACTTGAGCATGTGTTCACCGCGGAATCGGATTCCACCTGGGGCGACCTCGTTGAAGAGGTCATTGAAACCTTCAAAGACCCAAAACAAGAGTACGGATGGAGCCTAGAGCCCGCTCAACAGCACGAGTACGCGAACAGCGTTATCACCTATCGGCGGGACGTCGCGACGGCGGAGCGCCGTATCCGCAGGGCTCTTTTGTCGCGGTGGCTCCGGCTGGTGCCGCTTGTGGTGATGCCGCTGGTTCTGGCAGTGGTCGGATGGGGAAACCTGTGGCCGGAAGACGTGCCGGACCTACGCACGTTCAACATCGTGACCATCGCGGTGATGCTGGTCCTGGTGGTGGTGTTCCTGGTCGGCTACTTCCTGCGGGTGAAGGACGAGAAACACGGTGTCAGGTCGGTGTTCCTGCTCCGCAGAGATCTGGAGATCATCCATGACCGGTGGACCCTCAACGCCTCAAAGACCCGCCCGACGACGGAACGGCGGGACGGCTACCGGGAGCACATACCGCGGGTCATAGATCGTCTGCGGCGGGATACACGGTTCTACCGGCGTATTCACAACTGGTTTCAGTGGGGGGTGTTCTTCGCGTCGGTGGGGACCACGGCGACTACGGCTTTCTGGGAGACCCCGCAGCCGGGTAAGACGATCCTGATCATGCTGGGGTCGTTCCTGGCATTCGCTACCGCGGTTACGGGCTATTTCAAATTCCGTGAGCGGGCGTACAACCTTCAGCAGACCGCGGACCAGATAGAGCAGCACGCCACGGCCTTCGATCTGGGGATTGCGCCGTACGCGGATGCGGACGCTGCGGTGAACCTGGAGCGGTTCGCGGAGAACGTGGAGACGCTTCGGATGGAGCAGCGCAAGCGGGAACAACAGTTGGAACAGCCGCATCAGGGGCAGGCCGACGTCATCTGACCGGCAGCAGGACGGCCGTCAGTACGGCCAACCCGAACGACGCGGCACCTCGTGCGAGGCGGACCTGGGAGGCGTTGGCAGGGCTAAGTGAACACGCACCTGTCTCCCTGGTGAGTGTCTAACTGCGTGACAACCACGGCGCACACCCGCGAACAACCGTGGACGTCAGCAGAGCATCCATGCAGGTGACAGGCACAGCCGCCCAAGGACAGTGGGCACCCCAAATTGCTTCGGGACGAGGAGGTCGGTTGCCGTATCGTGCGGCCAGATCGTCCACACACGAGCGCCCTTCCGGGCCGTCCTCGGGCCGTGGAAGGCCGCTCAATGATGACCAACGTCGACAACTGCCGACAGCTCAACAGCAGGTCAGGGCGTTGATCTATAAGGCAGCCGCAGGTCACGGCCGTCGGTGATCAGTTGTGGCTGAACTGAGCGCGGCCGGTACGGCACCGAAGTGCGGCAGTGACGGCAGCGACTATGGAGGCAACGGTACCCGGCAACCCTGGGCGGCACCGGTCAAGGCAGCGTCAGGGCCGCCCACCAGGGCGTGCCCGCCTCTTCTAAGACGTCATCTCATTTGGTGAGTCTGTGCGACGATTCGTCGGCCAGTGGGAAGTCATGAACGGGGGCGAAGGTCGATGCAGTACGTCAATCTCGATGCGCAGGTCGGCGACCTGTCAGGGGTCTTGGACCCGGCTCACTACCTGAGCCACCTACTCTCAATCTCCGGTGACCTGCCGCCAGGCGCCCGGGCTTTCGCCACGGACACGGGCCACTACGACTTCCGCAGCAGGCGATGCGTGAAGGACCTGACGCTCCGGGCCGTCCGGGGCGCCGGCGGTGAGGAGATGGAGGTCGAGTTCCAGCACAACTGCTGGAAGCACGACCGAGACCTGCTGATCCGCTACGCAGGGGTGTCCAGCTTCCTCATCGATCCCGCCGACGAGGACCGAGGAGCCGACCTCGGAGCTGTGATTCTCGACGAGATCCTGCCGCACAGGGACGGCTGCAGCCACGAGATCGCCTGCTGGGACGGCACACTCACCCTTGTCTGCCGTGACCTCCAGGCGACCTGGACTGAGACCATCTGCTCCAGCGAGGCATAGGCGCGACAGGTCATGGGGATTGTCGAGCGGCTGGTGCCGGATGAGCTGTGGGAGCTGTTCCAGCGGGTGGTGCCGGAGGCGCCGTCGCGGCCTCAGGGTGGTGGCCGGCGTCGGCATGGCGACCGGGAGGTGCTGGCGGCGATCGTGTTCGTGGCCACGTCGGGCTGCACATGGCAGCAACTGCCTACAGCGTCCTTCGGGCTGTCAGGGGCAACCGCCCATCGGCGGTTCAGCGAGTGGTCGAAGGCCCGGGTGTGGGCCAGGCTCCACCGCGTGGTACTCGACGAGCTTGGTGCCCGAGGCGAACTGGACTGGACCCGCTGCGCGATCGACTCGGTGAACATGCGGGCCCTGAAAAGGGGGACCTGACGGGTCCGAATCCTGTCGACCGGGGCAAGTACGGTTCGAAGATCCACTTGATCACCGAGCGGACCGGTTTGCCCATTTCCATCGGAATCTCGGGCGCGAACCTGCACGACAGCCAAGCCCTGATCACCTTGGTCAAGGGCATTCCGCCGATCCGCTCCCGACGCGGACGCAGGCGGCGCAAGCCGGGAAAGCTTCACGCCGACAAGGGCTACGACTACCCCCACTGCGGCGATGGTTACGTGGCCGCGGCATCACCCACCGCATCGCCCGCAAAGGGATCGAAAGCTCACAACGGCTGGGCCGCCACCGCTGGACCATCGAACGCACCATGGCCTGGCTCGCTGGCCGCCGACGCCTCCACCGGCGCTACGAGCGCAAGGCCGACCACTTCCTCGCCTGCACCAGTATCGCCTGCACCCTCATCTGCTACCGCAGGCTCACCAAATGAGATGACGTCTTAATCGGCTGTACCGCGAGTGTCGCTGGGACCCCGGTAGGCAGCGCATGATTCGCCACGCTCTTTGACCCGCTTGGGCGGGCACGGTAATTGCCGGAGGATCACCGTTTTAGCTCCGGTTGGATCAATGGTCTTGGGCTGAGCCGGTTGCCCTGCGCGAAGACGTTCGGCTATTGGTGATGACCATGGGGGCTCTGCCGCAATAACTGGGGCAGAGCCTCTGTACGTTGGAAGAAAAATCTGCTGCCCGCTCACCCCCGAACGCTTCCTACCTGAAGCGGGTCAGTCCGCAAAATTCAACCGTACGAACTCAAATTCGTCGATGTTGAATACGTCATCCCCGTCGTGGTCGATCCAGAATGTTAAATACAGCCTGCTCTGTGCATCTGGAAAATCAACATGCCCTTCCTTCGAGCTGACGCCTGAAACGTAAATTTCATCTTGCTCGTTGGAGTACGAGCTAACTCGTTTCCCTAGAAAGTAATTGAAGCCATGTTTTCCTAGGAAGAGCTTTCCGTTGAAGTAAGCGTGAGCCGCGTACGCGCAGCCGGAGCAGAAGGGGGGGAGTGTAGCTCTGTCGCTGTCTTCTATGCTGAAATTATAGTCACTGGTCCATGCGTTGACCCTAAGGCCCTGTTCGTCGATCTTAGGGAAACGGAGAATGAAAGGCTCTCGCTTTAGGGGAACATCAATGATCGGGAGGTCGCTCTTGTTCGCTAATGACATCGAAGCGCGAGCTTTGTTCTGCCAAAACTCCAGCCCTGCATGAGGGGTCCTGAGCAAGTCGGGCTGAATGGTGCGCACATCTTTCGAGCCTTTTTCGATTGCCGATTTCCATGCTGGAAAAGTGCCAGCCGCCAGTAATAAGAGAGCGGCCACGAGTGTCACCCATGCAATAGGAGTGACGCGCCCTGTGACGTTATTCGTCACATTTCCGGTGATAATGGTTCCAGCGTCTCTCCCAACCGCTACTGACTGCTCGCCGGTCGCGGAAATCTTCCTACTCTCGGGTGGTTCAGGGGTATTGATGGGATTTGGCATGAGATTCAACTCGCATCGCTGCGGTGAGAGGTGTTGGGACCACTAATAGCTTCTGAGGCGCGCATGGGCATCAAGAGAGAATGTAGCTGTGATAGGCGGAAAATATGTAGATCGATGAACAGGAGGTCGACCTGCTCATCGGGTGCAACTGGTCGGCCTGCGGTGAGGCCCAGCTGCTGCCGGGACCCCAGTGCAGGCGTGAGGGGCGTTGCGGAGGCTTCACACCGGGCCATCTTGCATCAGATCCCCGCGCGAGGCGTGGGTTTCGACGCGGATTACTCCGCAGGTGCGCGGCACCTCGTGGAAGCGGAAGGGAACCGACTCTTTGGCAGGGGCGGTGGGGCTTCGGCTCCTGCACTCCCCGCGAGCGGAGGTGAGCCGTATGGAGGCACAACTTCGCGGGGTGGAAGGAGTGCTCACCGTGAGAGCGTCGTCCAAATGGTGCGGTGTGCCCTTGAAGGACGGTCAGCCCGAAGGCTGGCTCTGCTCTGTGTAGACGTCTTGGCCAACGACACCGGTCATAGAGGCTTTGCCCCGGCTACCGGGGTGGAGCCTTCGGCGCGTTGGAAGGGAAATCCGCTGCTCTCAGCCCATAGCCCGTCGGCCGTGGGTTCGAGTCCCACCAGCCCACCATGCAGGTCTCCGACCTGCGGAAACGTCTCAGTGGGCATGTGGATTCAGGAGTTTGGGTCAACGACTGAATCCGCTGCTCGTGAGTTCAACCTCGTGGTCAGCGTTGGTAGTTCGGGCGGCTTTGACCAGTACGGATGTTCCAGTCTGCGGGCGGTGAACCCGCCGCACACGGCTCCTGTGGCTGGACGGGTGCTTGATTCGGGACGCTCGCAGGACGCAGGGAAGCGGACGGGGCTGTTCCGTAGGCCATGTAGTCGACGTCCGCCATGGGTGGGTGGGGAAATCGGTGCGGTGGGGCGGCAGGAGGCTGGGCCCGAGTCCCTGGATCACAGAGCCGCTGCTGAGGTGGGCCGGAGCTGCGGGAAACGGCCCGTACTGAAAACGGCCCAGGGACTCGTTGATGAGTCGCGTGACGAGGCTCTGAGACGTGGCCACGAGGTAGGACAAGTCGGTGGTTGGCTACGGGATCGTCCTGCCGGCCTCAGAGTTGTGGCCCGGGATGGTTCGTCCTCCCCGCGCCCCCTGGGTGCCAGGAACTGCCCCAAGAGGAAACGGCCCCGGGCGATCATTCGGTCCTCTCGTGTGGTGCCCCGTGGTTCATGCGGTCAGGACGTCGGGGCGATCGAAGACGGGTCTCGTCCAGCCCAGTTGCTCGGGTTGCGGACCGCTGGTAGCTGAGTGTGTTCAGATGCTCAATCACTGGTGGTATGTGACAGTCGGCTGCTTCGGCGAACGCGCTCAGATGGATCATCTGCGCTCGTGCGGAGAGCACTCGGGGGCGCACGGGCCGGACCAGTGTGCGGGCGGATCACCTCTGCTCGCGCGGAGAGCACACATCCGCCCTGAGCGCACTCTTCGTCAACGCCGGATCACCTCCGCTCGAGCGGAGGTGCACCGAAGAAGGCACCCGTCGACCGGCACTCTGGCGGCTACAACCGTCCCTGTTCGCCGCGGAGCGGAGGCGTAGCCGTGCAGGGGAAACAAATCCACGGGTGGAAGGAGTGCTCACTGTTGAAAGCGTCGTCCTGAGATGTCATCTCATTTGGGCCAGTAGGCTGCGGTCGTGGTTTCGATCGTGCAGCGGCTGGTGCCGGACGAGTTGTGGGAGCTGTTCCAGCGGGTAGTACCGGAGGCGCCTACGCGGCCTCAGGGCGGCGGACGGCGTCGGCACGGTGACCGGGAGGTGCTGGCCGCGATCGTATTCGTGGCTACGTCCGGCTGCACGTGGCAGCGGCGCTTCTCCGAGTGGACAAAGGCCAGGGTGTGGCCAAGCTCCACCGCCTAGTCCTCGACGAACGCGGCTCCCGCGGCGAGTTGGACTGGTCCAGATGCGCGATCGACTCGGTGAACATGCGGGCACTGAAAAGGGGGACCTGACGGGTCCGAATCCTGTAGACCGGGGCAAGTACGGCTCGAAGATCCACTTGATCACCGAGCGGACCGGTCTGCCCTGTCCGTCGGGATCTCGGGGGCGAACCTGCACGACAGCCAGGCACTCATCCCTCTGGTGAGGGGCATACCGCCGATCCGGTCCCGCCGAGGACGTCGGCGACGCAAGCCGGGCAAGCTCCACGCAGACAAGGGCTACGACTACTCCCACCTGCGGCGATGGTTACGCGAGCATGGCATCACCCACCGCATCGCCCGTAAGGGCATCGAGACCTCGACCCGGCTGGGCCGCCACCGCTGGACCATCGAACGCACCATGGCCTGGCTCGCCGGCTGTCGACGCCTCCACCGCCGCTACGAGCGCAAAGCGGAACACTTTCTCGCTTTCACGAGCATCGCCTGCACCCTCATCTGCTACCGCAGGCTCGTGCCCACCCGGAGCAGCAAGGCTCAGGTGTTGGCAGCGCCATAGTGCAGGACGTTGCCTTGTGGAAGCAGGTATCCGATGTCCCGCGTCTGCGGCAGCTTTCCTGCCAGCGTCGATGCGTCGGTGCAACCAGAGACCTCGAAGCCGATGACCCCCAGGCTGAAGGAGGCGCTCTTGAAGGTCTCGGTCCCGATGGCAGCCAGCCATTCGTCCATCACGTCGGACCTGAAGAACGGCCGACCGTCCCAGTACGCAAGACCCGCGTGACCCAGCGCACCGACGGGGACGTAAAAGTCCAGCCAGTCGCCGCTTTCATCACCGCCGCGGATCGCCACACAACCGCACACGACCAGTCGACCCGTCGGCAGTCGGACCTGACCGTGGAGGTGGCCGAACTCAGTCAGTGAGCCAACCGTGCACGGCACGGGATCCTGCTCCTCAGGTTCACGGTCTCTCTGCCCGAAGCACCCGTGAACGTCTGCGGCGGACCAAAGCGCACTCAGGACGGCCTGAAGCTGGGCATCATCACTCGATCCAACCTCTATGGCCAGCTCGTAGTAGCCATCGGACCAGTTGGTCTGGTCCGAGAAGGCAGCAGGACTCGTCATGGCGTGATCATGCGGCAGAGCCCACTCCAGCGCCACCTGCTTTCCAGTGCACAGCCTGGCCAATTGAGATGACTTCTAAAGCGGTTGTCGCAGGTTCGAATCCTGCCGACGCACGTGGCTATGGGCCAGTTCAGAGACTTGATACTCTCGAACTGGCCCTTTTCCGTGATCACGGCCATGCCACACACGTGGACCACGCCCACTCCACGGTGTGTGGATTAAGCGGACGCGATGAGAGTAAAGCGGCTGTTGCTTGGTGAGCAGGTCTTTTCCCGAATGCAGACGTAGGACCTTACGGAGTTAGAGTCCCTTTACCTGCTACGCCGTTCTCGAGAATCTCAGCGATCACCGGAGCTTTCCATGCTACGCCAAGATCTGACTCCGCGTTGATTCGACCGGAGTAAACTCCAAGGAGATTGGCAATGGGGCCGTTTGTAAACGCTAGGGACCCGTCTCCCATCACTGTGGGACCGCCCGGCGAGTAAGCAATCACTGGTGAACCAGATTGCCCTTCCCGCGTTCTGGCGTCAATAAGGAAACAGGGTAGGTCATCAAAATCTACATCGAGCTCAGATGCAATAGCGCCTTTCGTCCAAATGGCGAAGACGCCCCCAGCAGTCCGGCCGAATGGAAAGCCGATGATGTTGACGAATTCGGAAACTTGAGTCCGCAATTGCATAGCGCTTGAGTCGAGTTGGTAGGGATGTAGCTCCAGCTCGTCGCCAAGATTCTCTAGCAGAAGGGCTACCACATCCACCCTTCGGCCCCATCGAGGGTGTTCGAGCCAGGCAGCCGTACCATCGCCCTTCAGCAGCTTCTGAGGGATAGACTTCCACTCGATACGGTCTTGCCGTGGGGGCAGCAACATGGGTATGTGAAGCGTGTCCGGTGTCGCGCCTGTCTGGCTTCTCGGTTGTCCGGTGAGCGGGTGACGTCCGCTAGCGACGTGCCAATTCGTAATCAGGTAAGGCTGCTCGTTTTTTCTAACGATGAACCCGGTAGCTGTTCCCAGCTGCTGCCCGTTCACGGTGGCGACCAGAAAGAGTGACTGGACAGATGGTTCCGATAGCATTCTGTGCGTCTCTCTTTCGTTCGAGCGCTAGGTGTCGCAATGCGTTGATGGAGAGTGTCACGTTATTTAATCAGCGGATGTGCGTCTCTTGGGGGGCGAATCGAGGATATTACTCATAGCTGCTACCCCTGAGCATCCCGCCCATCTGGGCGAGTACCAGACGCACTGTGCCACTCGCGTGTCAGAACGGACGGGGGGTAGGGAATCGAGGTTCGCCGAGGTGCGTGCCGCCCCACGTTGCCCAAGGCAGGAAAGTTCCAGGTCACGCCCGTCGTGGCGCAACCTCGCTTCTAAAGCAGTGCTCATCCAGCGCTGCCGCCACCAGCAGTGACGGCAGCGACGGCGCCGAAATCCCCCGTGACACCGCTCTTCCCTCCTATGAGGCGGGACGTCAACATGTACGGCAGTGCTGGGTGCGGTCGGCGATGGCGGGAGTTACAGGCGCAGGTCGCGGTCACGGATGCGCACCACTGTCGCACCACAACCGCACCAGCTCCAGCTCCAGCGGGGAACAGCGGGGAATCACGGCGAAAGGAGCCAAACCCAACGGGCCGCGCCTCGGCCGTTCGCCCAGGTCAGCGCCCGAACCGCCCCCAAATGATCGTAACTTCCCAGGCTGGGAGCGCGCCCACGTGCACCCCAAGCCAAGATCAATGGGCTGCGCATGTATCCGCGGCTAGTTGAGCTCCCGGCGCAGAGTCGGGCTCACCCTACTGAGATGCCCACCTCCCATAGTGGGCTGCCAGCTCAGCAGTCCTCGGTCTTGGAGATGGTTAAGGAATTGCTCGACGACCAAGCGCGGCGCCTCGGCCTGAGCGGCAAGGTCGTGCGTGAGGCTGAAGCTCCCGGGCGGGTTGTTGACCAGCTCCGCCGTGATGCGCTGGTGGATCTCATTGAGGTTGGGTAGAACGGCTTGAATCGAGATTTCGTAACCGAAGGGCGTGAGACTGTACATCACCACTTGATCTTGGCGAAGACGGGCATCAACGTAGTCACCATCCGCAAGCGCGTGCACAGACTCCATGAGTGCTTCGCTGGTTAGCCCTCCCTCGGCTGCACGGCGCGCAACCGCGTGCCAATCCAGCAAGAATTGATCGCTCTCCAGGGCTTGCTGGAGAGAGACGGTGAGCAAGAACGTGTCTGCCCTGGTCAGTCCGCCCACGGTGGCTTCAGTCATGGTGTAGACGGGCGGCGGGCCAACCACTGGACGAGGATCGTGACCGTGCAGCGTAGCGGCGATCTTCTGCGCGACAAACTCGACTTCCTCAGCGCCGCGCCCGGAGTTGATCCATACCAGGTGCTTGAGAGGGGACGGCATGTCCACCTCGTCCAGGCGCACGGGGATCAAGCGTGTCCCCTCCTGGATCCTCCGCACGGTCGCGCTGTCGAGTTCTTCGCGTACCCAGGGCTTGCCCACGGAGAAGCGTGAGACGACCACGATGACCGCATCCGCCTTGTCCAGTCCCTCGTCGAAGAGGCGCCGAACCAGGCTGTCACCCGGCAGGATCTCCCACTTGTCCAGCCACGGCGCGACGCCAAGCTGGGCGAGACGTCGGCCGAGAGGTTCGACGAAGCCGTTCTTGTCCTCGCTCGCGTGAGACAGAAAGGCTGAAGGGGCAGCGAGAGCAGCAGCGTCAGGCATAGGTACCAGCATGGCGGATCCCACGTGCGATCGAAGGCATCCAGTCCGACGCTCACGTGATGTGCCGCTCTTATCCCAAGGCAGAGATCACGCGCGAGGGCCCTGACACGGTGAGGCTTACAGCAAGGGTCCGTCTCACTTTCCGTCTCATTCAGCCCGGTTCACCGACATTCAGCCGAGACCGGGAGCTGATCTCAACCTGGTGGTAAGCCACCCATGAACCCAGGTGAACGGCCCTGTACTTACCTCAACACCCCACCAACACAGTTTGGAAAGCGTGTTGGTGAGACGGATCCGAGTCGGACACAGCGGTGAGAGTGTCAGACCCCGATGACAGTGTGTCCGGCATGGAGACACCCAATGCCCCTGACAGCAGGGATGAGGAGCACGCCGTGATCGCACACTTCCGGCTTGCCAGTGACGGTTTCGGCGATGTCGACCAGCGCAAGCGAATCTACGAAGCTGAGCAGGCCATGGACGCAGCGACCGAGAAGGCAGGCGTCGGGGAGGTCGACGGGAACGAGTTCGGAGGAGGCGAAGCCGTCGTGTACACCTACGGACCCGATGCCGATGCTCTGTTCAAGGTCCTGGAGCCGACTCTGCGCAGTCTGCCGTTCCGGCCTGCGCACGTCCTTCTCAGACGTGGCGACAGCGAGACACGTGTGGATCTGTAGAGGCCCGCCGAGTAACGCGAGGCGTCGGCGAACGCACCACAAGCGCACCAGATATGGCGGGGAGCAGCGGGGAACCACGGTGAAAGCAGCCAAGCCCGACGAGCCCACAGCGCAGGCTTTCGCCCAGGTCAGTGCTCGAACCCGCCCCAAATGACCGCAGCTTCCCAAGCCGAGGGCTCAGGCACTCTGGTCACGGGTTGGCCGTCGGTGCTTGCTCTGGTCGACGGCAAATCCCAATAGCGTGGCTGAGGCCGGTGGGGGTACAGCGAGGCACACGCGCACCTGATCGGCCGGCGCACCCGCCGTCGTGGCCGACTGTCGTCGGCTGAGGTTCGTGCTACTGCCGTGCCATATGCAGAGGTCAGCAGGGTGTGCCTGCAGGGGAGGCCTAGCCGCCGAGCTCACCGGCCCGTAGTGGGCCAATGAACCGCCCGGGTAAACACCGTCGTCCCCTTCACAGGTCGTCAGCCGATCAGCGCCACTTACCGTAACCATGACGCTACGCTTGCCCGTATTGGGGGGGTCCAAGCACGGGGGTGGGAACCATGACCGGCACAACTCCAGGTGGCCAGCCAGGTGGTGGTGACGGGCCTACATCGCAGGCGCCTACACCTTTAGGGTCAGCTTCCGCTGCGGGGGCGAGCGGGACTACGGCGCGGGTTAGCATCACGGTGGCATTGATCGCGGCCACAGCTGCCATTGTCGGCGCAGTCATCACCTCCTCGGGCGGTGGTGATGGAGGGTCACAGGGAGGCGAGCCACCCCCTGTCACACCAGTCACGAGCGATGAGATCTGGTCGGCGTCACCAACAGAACAGGACTCGCCCAGTCCGACCCCGCCAGACTCGCCCGATGCGCCAAAAGAGGACAAGCCCAAGCAGTCAGCTCCCGCCGCGGCGCGTTGGCGTGGACCGGTGACGCTGCCCTTTGCTCTTAACGTGGCCTCATCGGAAGGTATGGAGCTCGACACCGAAAAGCCGGTGCTATCTGGCGTCGATGATGATCTTCGGGGTGACTACCAGGCATCTCCAACAATCATCGTACTCAGTGGTCATGCTGCCGAAGCACCGGGAGATGTAGCAGACTTGGACCGAGCCGATTGTGAGGAGCGACTGCCACCTGGACTCTCCCAAGGGCCTGCCTGGATTGGCGTCTTCCGGGGTAATGGGATGGGCGGAACCTACTGCTTCGCTACGACCGAAGGCGCCTTGGGTGCCTTCTCCATCAAATCCGCCGATCCCATTCTTCCCGAATCAGTCACGCTGAGCGTGGTGCTATGGGACTAACGGTTCGCATCAGTGGACGGCAGCAGTCGGAGCGGGCTCGGATCGAACGGCTAGAGCGGTGCTCAGCTTCCGTGGCCTATTCGTGGACTCGCCCCGCCTGATCTGCCACTTCCCGGGTCGTGACCTGCTGTGTTCTCCCGTTGCCAAGCGGCCTCCGCCGCCGTGCGCGCAGGTTCGAATTCTGCGGGGGCGCCTGAGGACCGATAAAGGCCAAGGCTCGCAGGGGGCTGAAGGGTAGTGCTGGCTGTCTCCGAGTCACCTCGCTCGTGTGCGCGAAGGAAGCTCTCGATCCGCCGGTTCCCGCGTTTCTGGCGGCCGTGCATGTACTTGGCGTACCGAGTGGACGGCACCTCGACGCTGCTGCCCGAGCCGTCACGTCCCAAAGCAGCTCCCGGCCAACGTCGCTCCGTCGATCGCGTGGGCATCTGACCGTTGAATACGGCCAAATCGCGACCTACTGGGATCCGGTCAGATTCGCTCACACTCGGACGCATGGGGGCAATAGAGGATCGTGACTGGCGCATGTGCCATCGCTGCGGGGAGGCAGGCCCCGGCGTGCGCGACCGTGGGCGGATCGACCTCATGGCGAGACTCTGCGAGGTCTGCTGGAACGTCTTCGCCAATGAGATGGCCGAAGCTGACGGGGCCACAGCCGGGCCGAGGGCGGAGTCCGATCCCGATGACATGTCTTGGATCGAGCCGCCAACGTGTAGCGAGTGCGGGGCGGCCATCCGCCTGTACCCGACCAACTACGACCGTTGGGTCAGCCTCGCCACCGTTGAACTCCCCGCCAAGGACGTCCCAGAGCGCTTCCGTTGGCGACTGACGAAGCTCCCGGGCCGATCACGTATCGCCACGGATGTCGTGGCTGTACGGGTCCGTGGAGTCGATCCGCTGCCCAGTGATCCCGTGGTGCCGGCTCACCGCATGATGTGCGTGCCCGACTGGGGTGAGCCGTAGATCGCGGCGCGGGCGGGCAAGAACCCTCACGGGTGGCAGCGTCTGGTCGAGTCTTCGCGTCAGCATCTGGGGCCACCGGCCCGTCGGGCGAACGATCATCGACAGGCTCGGGTGTTCCGGACGGCTGAGGCCGGTCGCTGAGGGTGACGGCGGCGGTCAGGGCCGAGGCAGAGGCAGAGGCTGCTCGGTCCAGATGGTCTTGCCGTCGGGGGTGTAGCGGGTGCCCCAGCGTTCGGTGAGCTGGGCCACGAGGAAGAGGCCGCGGCCGTCCTCGTCCTCGGTGCGGGCGCGGCGGAGGCGGGGTGATGTGCCGCTGCCGTCGTAGACCTCGCAGATCAGGGCGCGGTCGCGGAGGAGGCGGAGCTGGACCGGGCCGGTGGCGTGGCGGATGGCGTTGGTGACGAGTTCGCTGGCCACCAGCTCGGTGGTGAAGGCCAGTTCGTCCAGGCCCCAGGCGGCCAGTTGCCCGGTGACGGCCACGCGGGCGCGGGAGACGACCGCCGGGTCGCTCGGCAGCTCGAACTGGGCGACGCGTTCCGGGCCCAGGGCGTGCGTACGGGCGACGAGGAGAGCCACGTCGTCGCTCGGCCGGGCCGGGAGCAGGGCGTCGAGGACCGCCTCGCAGGTGTCCTCGGGGGTGCGGTCGGCCCGGGCCAGGACGGTACGGAGTTGGTCCAGGCCGGTGTCGATGTCCCGGTGCCGGTCCTCGACCAGGCCGTCCGTGTAGAGGATCAGCTGGCTGCCCTCGGCCAGTTCGAGTTCGGCGGTCTCGAAGGGCATGCCGCCGAGGCCCAGTGGCGGTCCCGAGGGCAGATCGACGAAGTCCACCATTCCGTCCGGGCCTACGACGGCGGGCAGCGGGTGCCCGGCGCGGGCGAGGGTGCAGCGCCGTGACACCGGGTCGTAGACGGCGTACAGGCAGGTCGCGCCGATGATGCCGGAGTCCTGGTGGGTGTTCTCCACCGCCCAGCCCTCGCCCCGGTCGAGGCGGCCGACCAGGTCGTCGAGGTGGGTGAGCAGCTCGTCCGGGGGCAGGTCGAGCGCGCAGAAGTTGTGTACGGCGGTGCGCAGCCGGCCCATGGTCGCGGCGGCGTGCAGACCATGGCCCACGACATCGCCGACGACCAGCGCGACCCGGGCGCCGGAGAGCGGGATGACGTCGAACCAGTCGCCGCCGACGCCCGCCTGCGCGGGGAGGTAGCGGTAGGCGACCTCGACCGCGCTCTGCTCGGACCGGCCGCGCGGCAGCAGGCTGCGTTGCAGGGCGAGGGCGGTGTTGTGCTCTCGGGTGTAGCGGCGGGCGTTGTCGATGCAGATGGCCGCGCGGCCGACCAGTTCCTGGGCCAACGAGAGGTCGTCGTCCTCGAACGGGGCGGGCTGCTCGGAGCGGTAGAAACTGACGACGCCGAGGGTCGCGCCGCGCGCCCGCAGCGGCACCGTGATCAGGGAGTGGATGCCCGCCGCGAGGGCCTGTTCGAGCCGGGCCGGGTCCTGGGCGAGCCAGCCGCCCGCCTCGGCCAGCACCGGTTCGAGCACCGACCGCCCGGTCTCCCAGCTGCGGGCCTGCGGTGTGGAGGGGACGTACCGCACCGGGTCCCCCACCTCGTACAGATGCGACTCCTCGTGTACGGCGCACAGCGCGACCCGGCGCAGCGACATACCCGCGCCGAGCGGTTCCGGTTCGTCGCCCAGCAGGACCGAGTCCGGCAGATCCACCGCCGCGAAGTCGGCGAACCTCGGGACGGTCACCTCCGCGAGTTCCTCGGCGGTACGGGTGACGTCCAGGGTCGTGCCGATGCGGACTCCGGCGTCGTGCAGCAGTTCCAGGCGGCGGCGGGCGAGTACGGCGAGGCGACCGACGCCGGGTTCGCCGATGAGGAGGAGCCAGGCGTCGGCGGCGGAGTCGGGGGGTGGGGCGGGAGCGGCGGCACCGTCGGTTCTGTCGGTTCTGTCGGTGCCGTCTGTTCCGTCGGTGCCGTCGGTTCCGTACGGGATGGGCCGGAGTAGTGGGGGGTGCGTCGGTGGGTGCGGGGATGGGGGTACGAGGGTGCGGAGGACGACGGTCGGGGGTGGGGTGGTGGTGAAGGGGGCGGGGGAGGCGGCTGTCGGAGTCGTCGGCGGTTGCCCTGCCGGTGTCACGGGCGGCGGTGGAGTCAGTGGTGTGGACGGCGTTGTCGGTTCCACGTGGCGCAGGTGGGGGCCGCCCAGGACGCGGGCCTCGACGACGACGCCGGTCTCGCCCGCCGCGCCCATGATCGGGCGGCGCAGGAGGGTGGCGACGCGGCCGTCGGAGAGGGTGACCTCGTCGAGGGTGCGGTGGGGTGAGGCGATGAGTTCCTCGGCCTTCTCGCGGAGGACGGCCAGGTCGACACGGCCGAGGGTCTCGCCGTACTGACCGTCGTGGCCATGCGCCCAGGGCGGGTGCTCGGGCTGGCTGGGCCAGTTGTCGGCGCCGGCCGCGGCTCGGCGGTACGCGGCGAGCAGTGCCCGTTCCCGTTCCGTGGCCTGTTCCAGGAGCCCGGCCTCGATGTCGTGGGCGGCCTCGCGGACGAGCCGCAGCATGGTGGGGTCGCCGTCGTCGCGCAGGCAGGTGAGGTCGAGGACGGCCTCGACACGGCCGCTCAGCGGGTTGCGGACGGGGGCGCCGGCGCAGGCGAAGGGGGACAGGCAGTCGGCGAAGTGTTCGCGGCCGAGGACGTAGACGGGCTGGCGCTCGGTGAGGGCGGTGCCGACGCCGTTGGTGCCCGCGGCCGCCTCGGAGGCGCAGAAGCCGGGGGCGAAGTTCACCTCGTCGAGGCGGGCGAGGAGCTCCCGGTCGCCGCCGTGCCGCTGGACCATGCGGGCCTGGCTGTCGCAGAGCACGACGGTCATGCTCACCTTGGCGAGGGAGGCGGTGAGCTGTCTGAGCACCGGGTCGGCGGCGCGCAGGAAGGGGTCCTCCATGGCGAGGTCGGGCGCGTAGGGGATCAGCAGCCGGTGCGGTTCGAGCCCTGCGGAACGGCACCGCTTCCAGGAGTCGAGCACCGGATCCCGGACATCGGAGTCGACACGCGCACCCGCGAGGAAGCGCTCATGGGCATCGACGAGACCGCCGATGTCGTCCCAGGCGACGGACAACGGGATCACTTCCCTCGCCTGGAGACGGCTCCGTCACACACCGCCACCCGACGCGCCCCCGGGGTCGCCTACCAGGCGCTACAACCCTAGACCCCGTGTGACGCACATCACAACAGTGGGGGGGGAGGGCGCGTACGGCACGGAAGGGGGGCGCTGGGCGGGGGAGGCGTAGAGCAAGGCCGTGGGCGGGCGGCTCTGCGCTGGAGGGTGGAGCGGGGAGCCGCCGGGCGCCGGAGGTGGGGTGAGCGTGGCTTGGTAAGAGCGTGAGCCCGGCGGGGCGGCCACCCCCGGCGGGCGGAGCGGTACGGGTGTCGGCGGGCGCAGGGCTGAGAAGCGCGCGGCGGAGGAGCGGGAGGCGCGCATGGCGGAGGAGCGGGAAGCGCGCGTTACGGAGGAGCGGGAAGGGCGTGTGAGGGAGGGGCGTGGGCGTCGTCAGCCTCTCGGGGGGTCTGATCGTGTCGGCGTACCGGGAGCCGGTGGCCGCGGCTGCGGGTGTCCGTCGAAATCCGGCGGCCGGAACCGGGGCGGGCGTGGGTGGAGTGTCGGCGAGGCCTGTGTGCGGGGCGGTTGGGGGGGGTGAGTTGTGTCTCATGTGGGGTGGTGGGGGTCGGTCGGCCGGCGGAGGCTGAGCCGCTGTTCGGGAGCGGTGTCGTCGTTCTCGCGGTGGCAGGAGTTCGGTTGGTGCATACCGGGGAGTCATTTGGGGTGGGAACGGTCCTGGGGTTCCCTTCGTTCTTGACTTGCCCTGCCTCCGTCGGTGCGGTCCCCCGCCGTACCGACGCGACGCGGAAGGACGACGTGCCCTTTGTTCCCGCTCCCGCTCGACGCGCCGCCCCCCTCGCGGCCCACCCCGTCCCCGGTCCCCGACCCCATCACCCTGATACCCAGCCCGGCCCTCGCCCCGGACCTCACCCACGTCCCGGCCCAGGCCTCGGTGCCCGACCTCGGCGCGGCGATCCCTGATTCGGCCCGCGACCTCACGCTCACCCCTGTCCCGGGCTCGACACCGCTCCCCGGCCTCGGCGCGGTACGCGATCCGGCCCTCGGCGTCACCCCGGTTCCGGGTCCGGCCCCGGACCTCGGTCTCACCGCGGTCTCCGAGCCGACTCCCGACCTCATCCCGAGCCCGGCCCCTGCTCCCACCGCCGTCTGTGATCCGCTTCCCGGCCAAGCGCCGGGCCCTCGCCCGACCCGCTTCCCGGGCTTTCTCCCCGCCGGGCTCCAGCGGTTCCTCCCCGCCCGCTCCCCCGTCACCGCCCGCCGGCTCCGGCTCGCTCTCACCCTGCTGCCGTTGGTGCTGCTCGCGGTGTGGGCGACGGTCGACTGGCGGACGGTCCACGGCGGCGCCGTGCGCCTCGCGTCGGCCGACCCCCGGTGGCTGCTGGCCGGTGCCTTCTTCACGGCCCTGTGCTCGGTGGCCTCCGCGTGCGTACGACAGGGGGCGGTGCCGGAGCGGCTGCCGCCGGGGCAGTTGCTGGCGACGCAGTTCGCCGCCGGGGCCGCGGGTCACGCGCTGCCGGGCAACATCGGGGCGCACGCGGTCGTCCTGCGCTTCCTGCGCCGCCGTGGCATACCCCTCGCCCGGGCCACCTCTTCGCTCGCCCTGTATTCAGCGGTCAAACCGGTGGCCAAGACCCTGGTGATCCTCGCCTTCATCGTCGCCTTCCCGGGCACGCTCCGCCTGGCCGAACTCCTCCCCGAGGGCGACACGCTCGCCCTGGTCGGCGCGATCACCGCCGTCAGTCTCGCCGCCGTGGTCACCCTGATCACGACCGTACGACCGTTGCGGCGCCCCCTCATGGGAGGGCTGCGCACCGCCCTCAACGACACGCGGCTCGTGCACAGCCGTCCCGTACGCGCGCTCGCCCTGTGGGGCGGGGCCGCCGCCTTCCCCCTGTGCCAGGGGGCCGTCCTCGCCTCGGTCGGGTCGTCGCTCGGGCTGCCGGTGTCCTGGCCGCAGATGCTCTTCGCCTACCTCGTCGCCAGCACGGCGGCCGGTGCCGTGCCGGCGCCGGGCGGCCTCGGTCCCATGGACGCGGCGCTCGTCTTCACCCTCGTCGCCTTCGGCGCGCCGGCGACCCTCGCCACCACGACCGTCATCGGCTACCGCGTCCTCACCGTCTGGCTTCCCCTGCTCCCGGGCACGCTCGTCCTCTCGGCGCTGGTGCGCGCGAAGGTGCTTTGAGGGGCCGAGGGGTGGGCCGGTGGGTGGGCGTGGCTGGCCTTGGCGGGCGGCTGGGTGCCCCGGCGCCGTAGGGCGTAGGGGCATAGGGCCGTGATGCCGTCGTGCCGTCGTGCCGTCGTGCCGTGATGCCGTGATGCCGTGATGGCGTCGTGCCGTGTTCCGTCGTGCCGTGTTCCGTCGTGGCGTGTTTCCGTCGTGCCGTCATGCCGTGTTTCCGTACTCGGACCCCGCTTTCGGTGTCGTCACGGGCAGGTGGGGTGCAGCGGACAGTTGAAGCGGGAACCATCTCTGGGTCAGGCAGAGTCGGACGGCGCTGGACGGACTGGGGGATGGTTCATGTCGTACTCGGCGGGGCGGCGGGTTGTGGTGACGGGGCTCGGGGCTGTTACGCCGCTCGGGGTGGGGGTGGGCGAGTTGTGGCAGGGCTTGCTGGAAGGGCGTTGCGGGATACGGGAGTTGGAGGGGGAGGAGTTCGCGGAGTTACCCGTGCGGGTCGCGGGGACGGTGCCCGTGGATCCCGCCGGCCTGCTTCCCCGGCCCCGGGCCCGGCGCATGAACCGGGCCGCGCGCTTCGCCGTGCTGGCCGCGCGGGAGGCGTGGCGGGACGGGGGTTTCGATCCCGCCGGTACGGCGGAGAGCGGGCTCGATCCGGAGCGGGTCGGGGTGTCCGCCGGGGCGATCCTCGGTGACGCGTCGGTCCTCGTGGCCGGCGACCGGCAGCTACGGGACCGGGGGCCGCGGAGTGTCTCCCCGCTCACGACGCCGATGTGTGTGCCCTCGCAGGCGGCGTCGCAGATCTCCCTCGACCTCGGTATCACCGGGGAGGCTCGGACGGTGACCAGTGCGTGTGCCTCCGGCACCGAGGCGATCGGGCAGGCGGTCGACCGTATCCGGTACGGCCGGGTGGATGTGGCCGTCGCGGGCGGGGCGGAGGCGGTGGTGACGCCGGCGATCATGGCGTCGTTCGCGGCGATGCGGGCGTTGTCGCGGCACGGGCTGAACGGCGGCGGGGAGAGCCCTTCGCGTCCGTTCGCCAAGGACCGGGACGGGTTCGTGAACGGTGAGGGGGCGGGGTTTCTGCTGCTGGAGGCGGAGGATCACGCGAGGGCCCGGGGCGCGCGGATCTACTGCGAGGCCGCGGGCTGGGGACTGTCCGCCGACGCGCATCACATGGCGGCGCCGGACCCGTCGGGGGCGGGGGTGGCGCTCGCGCTGCGCCGGGCGTTGCAGGACGCGGCGGCGTCCCCCGCCGATGTCGTGCACGTCAACGCGCACGCCACCGCCACGATCGACGGTGACCTCGCCGAGGCGAACGCGCTCGCCGCCGTGCTGTTGGGGCGCCGGGTTCCCGTCACGGCGCTCAAGGGCAGTCTCGGGCACCTTCAGGGGGCCGCCGGTGCCGTGGAGGCGCTCGTCACCGCCCTCACGCTCCACCACGGGCTCATCCCCCCGACCATCGGTTGCGCCGACCAGGATCACGCCATCACCCTCGACCTCGTCACCACCGTCCCCCGCGCCCTCCCCGCCGACGGCAACCTCGCCCTCACCAACTCCTTCGGCTTCGGCGGCCACAACGCCGTCCTCGCGCTCCGCCGCGCGGCATAGGCCGACACCGCCACCACGCCCGGTTCGGCGCCGCCGCCCACCGCCGTCGTGGCTGATCACCGTTCCGTCGCGGCGGGGAGGAGGTCGCGGTGGGGAGGAGGTCGCCGTGGGGAGGAGGTCGCCGTGGGGACGAGTTGGCCGGTGGCTGAGGGAGAGGCCTCTTCCCGTCCGCCGCGACGGCGGGCAGCCACCGCGACCGGGGTCGGCGTTGTCATCCGGCGGTCAAGCGGCGGTCAAGCGGAGCTTTTGCGTGAGGTTGCCTTCTTTGCCGGTGTCTTCTTCGCGGTGGTTTTTGTCGCCGCGGTCTTTGTCCCCGTGGTTCTCGTTGTTGTGGTCTTCTTCGCTGTTGATTTC
The DNA here is from genome assembly GCF_024612035.1 of Streptomyces sp. DSM 40750. Classification (GTDB taxonomy): domain Bacteria; phylum Actinomycetota; class Actinomycetes; order Streptomycetales; family Streptomycetaceae; genus Streptomyces. Next base: position 7,657,221 of record NZ_CP102513.1, on the reverse strand, counting down.
TTCGCGGCGGATTTCTTTGCGGGCTGGTTCGATTTGGCTGTCGACTTCTTCGGGGAGGCGGCTTCCTTTTTCGTCGTGGTGGTGGACTTCTTGCCTGTGGGCTGTTTAGGGGTGGCACGGGACGGGAGGGGGGTGATGTCGGCGACGTCCTCGCCGCGGGACTCCTTGGCTTCGCGGACGCTCTTCTCCAGCGCGGCCATGAGGTCGAGGACCTTGCCGCCCGCGGCCGGAGCGGGCGCGGCGGGGGGCTCCTCGCCGGAGGCCTTCGCTGCGATCAGGTCCTCCACGGCCTCGCGGTAGTCGTCGTGGAGGGATTCGAGGTCGACCTCGCCGAGCGTGTCCATGAGGGCGTCCGCGAGGTCGAGTTCCTTGTCGCGGACGGTGACGCTCGCATCGGGGGCCACCCCCTCGGTCGTACGGATCTCGTCGGGCCAGAGGAGCCCGTGCATGGCGAGGACGTCGTCCACCACCCGGAGCATGCCCAGCCGTTCGCGTCCCCGGAGCGCGAACTTGCAGATGGCGACCTTTCCGCTGCGCTTGAGCGCCTCGCGGAGGAGGGTGTACGGCTTGGCGGCGGGGACACCGTTCGCCGCGAGGTAGTACGCGGCGTCCACCTGGAGCGGGTCGACGCTCTCGGCCGGTACGAAGCCCTCGATCTCGATCGTCTTGGCGGTCGGGATCGGCAGCGACGCGAGATCCTCGTCCGTGATCGGGATCATCGTGCCGTCCGCGTCCTCGTACGCCTTGCCGATCTCCCCCTGCGTCACCTCGCGGTCCTCCAGCTCGCAGACCTTGCGGTAGCGGATGCGACCGCCGTCCTCCAGATGGACCTGGCGGAAGGCGACGGAGTGGCTCTCGGTCGCGTTCACCAGCTTGATCGGGATGCTGACCAGGCCGAACGAGATGGCGCCGTTCCAGATGGATCGCACGAGCAGCACGCACCTTTCGGTTCGGTGCCCCGGCTCGGTGAGGACCCCGGTTCCGTGACCCACCGCCGTAGGGCTTGTTCTCCCCGCCCCCGACCACCCCTCCGGGCTCCCCACACCGTAACTCCGACCGATCACGCCTGCCCGTCGACCACCCAACGCCCCATACGACCTGTATGACCCGCATAGCCTGTATGACCCGTACGACGCCCCCACTCTCCGGACCGGTCAGGATTCGAGAAGCGCCGGCGGCCTGGCCGCGCCTAGCGTGAAAGCCATGGCCCAGGCGAGGGCCGGACCGTACGGTCCGCCGCGCGGCCCGGCCGGGCCCCGGAGGGGCGCACCACGTAGCGCCGATCAGGTGAACACAGCACCTTCGGCATGACCCCACAGAAGACGCACAACCGCACGTACTGTTCCCACTGTTCCCCCCCTGTTCCCCTGCTCCCAGCAGATCGGATCCAGTCAGGCGACCCCGGCGGTGACCGCGGACGCGGCCCGCCCGACAGATGGAGAAACGATGACCAAGGCCACGAGGGCGGAGACGCAGTCTCCCGGGCCGTATGCCGCCGACAGTCATGATCTGATCCGTGTGCACGGGGCGCGGGAGAACAATCTCAAGGACGTCAGCATCGAGATCCCGAAGCGCCGGCTGACGGTGTTCACCGGGGTCTCCGGTTCGGGCAAGAGCTCGCTGGTGTTCGACACGATCGCCGCCGAGTCGCAGCGGCTGATCAACGAGACGTACAGCGCCTTCGTGCAGGGTTTCATGCCGAACCTGGCCCGGCCCGAGGTCGACGTACTCGACGGGCTGACCACCGCGATCACCGTCGACCAGCAGCGGATGGGCGGCGATCCCCGCTCCACGGTCGGCACCGCCACCGACGCCAACGCGATGCTGCGCATCCTCTTCAGCAGACTCGGCGAGCCGCACATCGGCCCGCCGAGCGCGTACTCGTTCAACACCGCCTCGGTGCGGGCGAGCGGGGCGATCACCGTCGAGCGAGGCGCCAAGACCAAGGCCCAGAAGGCGACCTTCGAGCGCACCGGCGGTATGTGCAACCGCTGCGAGGGCCGGGGCAACGTCTCCGACATCGATCTCACCCAGCTCTACGACGACTCCAAGTCACTGTCGGAGGGCGCGTTCACCATCCCCGGCTGGAAGTCGGACAGCCAGTGGACCGTGCAGCTCTACGCCCAGTCGGGCTTCGTCGACCCGGACAAGCCGATCCGCCAGTACACCGAGAAGGAGATGCGGGCCTTCCTCTACGGGGAGCCGGTCAAGATCAAGGTCAACGGCATCAACCTCACCTACGAGGGGCTGATCCCCAAGATCCAGAAGTCGTTCCTGTCCAAGGACAAGGCGTCGATGCAGCCCCACATCCGGGCCTTCGTGGAACGGGCGGTCACCTTCACCACCTGCCCCGAGTGCGACGGCACCCGGCTCAGCGAGGGGGCCAGGTCCTCGAAGATCGGGAAGATCAGCATCGCCGACGCCTGCGCGATGGAGATCCGCGACCTGGCCGAATGGGTCCGCGGCCTCGAGGAGCCGTCGGTGGCGCCGCTGCTGACCGCGCTGCGGCACACCCTCGACTCCTTCACGGAGATCGGCCTCGGCTATCTGTCCCTCGACCGGCCCGCGGGCACCCTGTCCGGCGGTGAGGCGCAGCGCGTCAAGATGATCCGTCACCTCGGCTCGTCGCTCACCGATGTCACGTACGTCTTCGACGAACCCACCATCGGCCTGCACCCCCATGACATCCAGCGCATGAACGACCTGCTGCTGCGGCTGCGCGACAAGGGCAACACGGTGCTCGTCGTGGAGCACAAGCCCGAGGTCATCGCGATCGCCGACCACGTCGTCGACCTCGGCCCCGGCGCCGGTACGGCGGGCGGCACCGTCTGCTACGAGGGCACCGTCGAGGGCCTGCGGTCCGGCGGCACCATCACCGGGCGCCATCTCGACGACCGGGCCGCCCTGAAGGAGTCGGTGCGCAGGTCCACCGGCACGCTGGAGATCCGCGGCGCGGCCCGGCACAACCTGCGGGACGTCGACGTCGACATCCCGCTCGGCGTGCTCTGTGTGATCACCGGTGTCGCCGGCTCCGGCAAGAGCTCGCTCATCCACGGCTCGGTCCCGGCCGCGGCGGGCGTGGTGTCGGTGGACCAGACGCCGATCCGCGGCTCGCGGCGCAGCAACCCGGCGACGTACACCGGGCTGCTCGACCCGATCCGCAAGGCGTTCGCCAAGGTCAACGGCGTGAAGCCGGCGCTGTTCAGCGCCAACTCCGAGGGTGCCTGCCCCACCTGCAACGGCGCCGGCGTCATCTACACGGACCTGGCGATGATGGCCGGCGTGGCCACCACCTGCGAGGACTGCGAGGGGAAGCGGTTCCAGCCCTCGGTTCTGGAGTACCACCTCGGCGGCCGTGACATCAGCGAGGTGCTGGCGATGTCGGTGACGGAGGCCGAGGAGTTCTTCGCCTCGGGCGAGGCGGCCACGCCGGCCGCGCACCGGGTCCTCGACCGGCTCGCCGACGTCGGGCTCGGCTACCTCAGCCTCGGCCAGCCGCTCACCACGCTCTCCGGCGGCGAGCGGCAGCGGCTCAAGCTGGCGACCCACATGGGCGACAAGGGCGGGGTCTACGTACTCGACGAGCCGACCACCGGCCTCCACCTCGCCGACGTGGAGCAGTTGCTCGGCCTGCTGGACCGGCTTGTCGACGCCGGCAAGTCGGTGATCGTCATCGAGCACCACCAGGCGGTCATGGCGCACGCCGACTGGATCGTCGACCTCGGCCCCGGCGCCGGCCACGACGGCGGCCGGGTCGTCTTCGAGGGCACCCCGGCCGACCTCGTCGCCGGGCGCTCCACCCTCACGGGCGAGCACCTGGCCGCGTACGTCGGGGCCTGACCCACCGGGGGATATTTGCCCGCTTTCGCATGAAATCATGGGATTCTCCTCCCATGACACCGATCACCGAGGTGGAGGGCCGCAGGGTCGCCCTGTCCAATCTGGAGAAGGTCCTCCACCCGGCGACGGGCTTCACCAAGGGCGAGCTGCTCCACTACTACGCCACGACCGCGGAGGCCCTGCTGCCGCATCTGCGCGACCGCCCGGTCTCCTTCCTCCGCTACCCGGACGGGCCGGGCGGCCAGGTCTTCTTCACCAAGAACGTGCCGCCGGGCACGCCCGACTGGGTCACGACCGCCGAGGTACGGCGGATGGAGGGCCCGGCGCGGATGGTGCTGGTCCAGGACCTGCCGAGCCTGATGTGGGCCTCCAACCTGGTCGCCGAGTTCCACACGCCGCAGTGGACCGTCCGCGTCTCCGACGAGGCCGACCGGCTGGTCTTCGACCTGGACCCGGGAGCGCCCGCGACGGTTGTCGAGTGCTGCGAGGTCGCCTGCTGGCTGCGGGAGCGGCTCGCGGCGGACGGGATCTGGGCGTACGCGAAGACGTCCGGGTCGAAGGGGCTGCATCTGCTGGCGGCGGTGCGCGGGGCGTCTTCCGAACAGGTGACGGAGTACGCCAAGGAACTCGCCGTCGAGGCCGAGAAGGCCCTGCCCCGCCAGGTCGTCCACCGGATGACCCGCAGCCTGCGCCCCGGCAAGGTCTTCGTCGACTGGAGCCAGAACGCCGCCCGCAAGACCACGGCCACGCCCTACACCCTGCGCGCCCGCCCCGAGCCCACCGTCTCCACGCCGGTCACCTGGACCGAGGTCGAGGAGTGCGCCTCCCCCGGCCACCTGGTGTTCCGTGCCCAGGACATCGCCCCCCGCCTCCAGGACCACGGGGATCTGCTGGCGCCGCTCCTCGACGTGGACACCGCCCGGCCGCTGCCATAAGGCCCCGTCGGGAATCGGTCGGCCACCACCCGAGTCCAGGAATCGGTCGGCCTACACCCGAGTCCACGTCCGCCGGTCCCGTGCCATCGCGTGCAGCCCCTCCACGTCCGCCGGCTTCAGCACTCCGCCCGCGTGGGCGAGTTCCGACAGGTCCGTGTCCCGCAGGACGCGGGCCTCCCGCAGGGGAGTGGTGACGGCGAGGCCGGACGGTTCGGCGAGGGCGAGGACGGGGTGGACCTCGGCGGTGAGGGCGTAGGACGCGCGGTCGGCGTCGGCGCGGAGCCCGCGCAGCAGCGCGCGCGGCTCGTGGCGGCCGACGGCGACCATGGGGTCGGCGACGACGACGCGCTGCCTGCGGGCGTAGAGGGACCGGACGCAGAACAGGCCCCCGGGGCCGATGACGAGGTGGTGGATGCGGTCGCCGCCGGGCAGTGGCACGGAGTGCAGGGTGTGCCAGCCGGCGCCCTCCAGCCGGTCGAGCGCGTCGCCGACCGTCTGCTCGGCGGCCAGGGCGCGGCGGCGCGGGTCGGGGCGCAGCCGGCGCGGTGGGCCGGGGGCTCGGTCGAGGGCGATCAGGAGGGCCTCGCCGGGGCGGTTGGGGGCCAGGTCGTCGTCCGGGTGGAGGCTCAGCCGGGCCAGCTCGGCGGGGGTCGGCACGGGCGGCGGGCCCACCGTGACCTGGCCCGTGATGAAGGGGCCGAGGACGGCCAGCACGTCCTCTCTCCGCTCCTCGCTGAGGAGATTCACCCGGCCCGCCTCACGGTCGTACCAGGCGATGTTCCTGCCGTCGGTCCGGCACACGTACAGGCGCTCCTGTCCGTGCCGCCGGGTCGGTATGACGCGCAGTCCGCTCATGCACCATCACCCCACGACCATGGGACCAGGCGGGGTGCTCCATCGGCAAGAACCCGGCTACCTTTGGGGTGACTTGGGGAGGCGCCGTTGCGGACGCGCAGGAAGCAGCCCGATGTTCCGGCTCCGGACGAACCGTGGAGCGAGATCGTGCCCGGTCTGTGGATGGGAGGGCACGAGTTCGCGGGGCGGACCGGTACAGGGGACGTCGAATTCGCGGTCGTACGCGATGAATTCGATCTGGTGCTCACGCTGCTGCGGCTGCCGGGGTACGGGCCGGACGACGGCGTCGAGCACCATGTGTGGCCGATCCCGGACGGGCCGTTGGACGGTACACAGCTGGCGGGTGTGATGCGGCTGGCGCAGGCCGCGTGCGACGCGCTGGAGGACGGCAAACGGGTCCTCGTCCGCTGCTACAGCGGCTACAACCGGTCCGGTCTGGTCGTGGCGCACGCGCTGATCCGCGACGGGCACTCCGCCGAGGAGGCGATCCGGCTGATCCGCACCCGCCGTTCGCCGTGGGCGCTGCACAACGAGCTGTTCGTGGAGTACCTGCACACGGGACTGCCGACGGTCCGGTTCCTGGAGGAGTTGGAGGAGCTGGCCGAGTAGGGCGGCCTGCGGGACCGACCCGTCACGGAAACAGCACTTGCGCACGAATAGGGTTACGGGATCACAGCCGCCCGACCGCGCCCTCCCGCCCGTCCACGTACCCACACACCCTCCACGTCCCCACACCATCCAACGTACCCACGCCCCCAGGAGTCCCGTGTTCCCCAGCCGCCCCGTGCGTGCTGCCGCCGGCGCGGCGGTCGCCGTGGCCGCCGCCGTGCTGCTGGGTGCCTGCGGCGATTCCGGGGGCCTGGTGAGCGCGGGCGCGACGCCCACCGCGAGCGGCCCGACCCGACTGTGGCCCGGGGAGCCGCCCGCCTCCTCCCCGGCCTACGACTACGGCGAGGCCGAGACGGAGGTCGTCGAGGGCATCGAGGCCCCCGGCGACGACATCCACGAGGTGGACCCGGTGGCCGTCGTACGCGCGGAGATCGCCGCGCACCCCGAGGTGTACGCCGGGTCCGAGGCCCTCTACCACGGGACGACCGAGCGCATGGCCGACTGCGATGAGGGCGGCGAGGGCAAGGTTCGCGCCGAGTGCCCCGTCCTCGCGGCCTACTACCGGGACCTCACCGGTGACGGGCGCGACGACATGGTGCTCGGGTTCCGGCTGCTGCCCGGCAACCAGACGGCGGTGCGGATGTACACGTTCCGGGCGGGCCGGCTGGTGCAGGTGCTGGCCAGCGACGACGCGGTGCTCGCGGTCGAGCTGGCCGGCCGTGCCGTGATCATCCGCTCGCCCGCGGCGATCGTCGGCTACGAGTACCGCACACGGTGGGTCTGGGACCAGGAACAGCTGGCGATGCTGCTCACCCGCGACGAGATCCTGCGGGTGGGCGGATCGGCGCGGCCGTCCCACGCCACCGGGTCGCCGCCGGCCACCACCCCGTCACCTTCGCCCTCGCGTTCCTCCTCCTCCCGCCTGCCCTCCGCCTCGCCCTCCGCCTCGTCGTCGGCGAGTCCGAGGTGAGCGCGGTGAGAGCTTCGCTGAAACGGTTCGGCTTCCCCCGCTGGACCTCCTCGCTCACCTGGAAGGCACTGGCCTTCATCACGGTCATGTGCTGCGGGCTGGCCGCGCTGCTCGGCGCCCTCGTACATGTCTCCGTCACCCACCGGACCGTCAGCGACGCCCGCTCACGGGCGCTCGTCCGGCTCGACGAGGCCGTACGGGCGTACGAGGCCGGGAGCCGGCTGCCGCCCAACGCCGGGATGGATACGCGGGGGCTGCCGAAGGCGCTGCGCGAGCTGGCGGTGAGCGGGCGGCGCGGCACGATGGTCGACGTCGTCGACGGGTACCCCACGATGTGGGCGGCCGCCCCCGCCGACGGCCGCGCCCTCGCCGTGCGGATCGACTACTCGCAGGGCGCGGCCACGATCGAGAACCTCGACCGGGCCATCCTCGGCTCCTCGGCGCTGGCGATCGGGGCGACGCTCGCGGTGGGCGCGCTCGGCGTCACCGGGGTGACCCGGCGGCTGCGCACCACCTCCCAGGTCGCCCGGCGGATCAGCGCGGGCGACCTGGATGCCCGGGTCGGCGATCCCCGTACGACGGATCCGGCGCGGTACCGCGACGAGGTGGCCGCCGTGGCCGCCGCGCTCGACACCATGGCGTCCACGCTCCAGCGGAAGCTGCTCAGCGAGCAGCGGTTCACCGCGGACGTCGCACACGAGCTGCGCACCCCGCTGACCGGGCTGCACGCGGCGGCCGAGCTGCTGCCGGCGGGGCGGCCGACGGAGATGGTGCGGGACCGGGTCGCCGCGTTGCGGACGCTGACCGAGGATCTGCTGGAGATCTCGCGGCTGGACGCGGGGAGCGAGCGGCTGGACCTGGACGCGATACGGCTGGGGCGGCTCGCTGAGCGGGTGGCCGCGAACGCGAGCGGCGACACGGTGATCCGTGTCGTCGAGGACGCGTGTGTGGAGACGGACCGGCGGCGGCTGGAGCGGGTGTTGGGGAACCTGGTGGCCAACGCGCACAAGCACGGGGGGCCTCCGGTGGTGTTGACCGTGGAGGGGTCCGTGGTGGCCGTGCGGGATCACGGGAACGGGTTCCCGGACTATGTGGTGGCCGAGGGGCCTCAGCGGTTTCGTACGGAGGGCTCCGCCAAGGGGCATGGGCTGGGGCTGACGATCGCTGTGGGGCAGGCGGAGGTTCTGGGGGCGCGGTTGGCGTTCTCGAACGCGCCCGACGGGGGTGCGTTGGCTGTCCTGCGGCTGCGGGTCGGTGGGGGCTGATCGCTCCCCCACTCTCGGCGGAGCCGCAGATCAGACGCAGCCCCGCTCCCCTTGAGGGCTGCGCCCTCGGGGACGAATCCCCCGATGGCCCATCGTGAAAGGCGCCCCCTCCGCCCTCCTCCTAATGTGGCGAATAGTCAGGTTCGCCCCCTTCTGGAGGAGCTTCAATGTCCCTGCGGATTCTGCTCATGCGGTTCGGCATAGCCGCCGCCGGCGGTGCTCTGTTGGCGTTCGCGGCCACGACTCCCGCGATCGGCGTCGACCGGGAGGACCCCGGAAAGAAGTACATCGTGAAGGGCGAGGTCACCGCCCGCACCGGCCTGATCCTGCGGAGCGCGCCGACCCGCGGCAGCGCGGTCATCCGGGTCGCGAAGTACGGCGAGATCGTCAAGATCTACTGCAGGGCCCAGGGCCAGAACGTCAACGGCAACCGGCAGTGGTACCTGCTCACCGACGGCACCTGGGCCTGGGGTTCGGCCCGCTACATCGACGCCTGGAAGACGCCACGCTGGTGCTGAGCTGAGCGACAAGGCGCACAAGGCATCCCATTTGGGTAAGTTCCGGGCATGACCACCAAGGCCGGACCGACCCTGGCGGCGGATCCCTCCGACCCGCCTCCGCCCGCCGTACGCCTGCTCCGGCGCCGAGGCGTCGAGTTCACCCTCACCGTCGTCGCCGTCCTGCTCTCCGTGTACGGCTACTGCGCTGTCGGTCTGGCGAAGAACGGCACCGTCCCGCCCGGCGCCACCGATTACGGCGCCGGGCTCGGCATGCTCGCGCTGCTGGCCCATCTGGTGGTGCGGCTGCGGGCACCGTACGCCGATCCGCTGCTGCTGCCGATCGCGGTGCTCCTCAACGGCCTGGGCCTGGTGCTGATCCACCGGCTCGACCTGGAGACGCCGGCCGACCGGGCGGCGCCCGCGCAGCTGAACTGGTCGACGCTCGGGGTGGCGCTGTTCATCACGGTCGTGGCCCTGCTGCGCGACCACCGGGTGCTCCAGCGGTACGCGTACGTCTCGGTGGTGGCCGCGCTGGCGCTGCTGGCGCTGCCGATCCTGTTCCCGCCGGTCAACGGGGCCCGGATCTGGGTGCGGATCGCCGGATTCTCCATCCAGCCGGGCGAGTTCGCGAAGGTGTTGCTCGCGCTGTTCTTCGCCAGCTATCTCGCGGCGAACCGGAACGCGCTGGCGTACGCCGGGCGCCAGATCTGGCGGTTCAAGCGTTTGCAACTGCCCACCGGTCGCGTCCTCGGCCCGATCGTCACCATCTGGCTGCTGAGCGTCGGGGTCCTGGTCCTGGAGCGGGACCTGGGGACCTCGCTGCTGTTCTTCGGGCTGTTCGTGATCATGCTGTACGTCGCCACGGGCCGCACCGGCTGGGTCGCGGTGGGGCTGCTCCTCGCGTGCGTGGGCGCGGTGGCCGTCGGCTGGCTCGAACCCCATGTGCACAGCCGTGTCGAGGACTGGCTGCACCCGTTCGCGTCGATCGAGGCGGGCCAGGGGCCGGGCCAACTCGCCCAGTCCCTCTTCGCGTTCGCCGCCGGCGGGCTGCTCGGCACCGGCCTCGGCCTCGGCCACTCCATCCTGATCGGCTTCGCCGCCAAGTCGGACTTCATCCTGGCCACGGCGGGCGAGGAGCTGGGCCTCGCCGGTCTCGCCGCGATCTTCCTGCTCTACGCCCTGCTGGTGGAGCGCGGCTACCGCACCGGCCTCGCCCTGCGCGACCCCTTCGGCCGCCTCCTGGCCACCGGCCTCGCCTCGATCGTCGCCCTCCAGGTCTTCGTCATCGCCGGCGGCGTCACCGGCCTCATCCCCCTCACCGGCATGGCGATGCCCTTCCTCGCCCAGGGCGGCTCCTCCGTCGTCACCAACTGGATCATCGTGGCCCTGCTGATGCGGCTGAGCGACTCCGCCCGCAGGCAGTACGACCGGTACGACGGCCCGGAGGGCGCAGGCGCATGACCAAGTGCATCCGCCGGGCCGCCGCCCTCTGCGCCCTGCTCCTGCTCGCCCTCCTCGTCAACGCCACCCGCGTCCAGGTCCTCCAGTCCCGCACGTACGACGACAACCCCGCCAACCGCCGCCCGGCGATCGCCCGTTGGGGCCAGCCACGCGGCGACATCGTGGTCGAGGGGCGCCCGGTCACCGGCTCGAAGGACACCGGGGAACAGCTCCGCTTCGAACGGACCTACAGGGACGGCCCGTTGTACGCGCCGGTCACGGGCTTCGCCTCACAGACGTACGGGACGACGTTCCTGGAGCACGCGGAGGACCCCGTCCTCGACGGCAGTGACCCGAGGCTGTCGTTCCTCCCCCTGTGGAACGACATCACCCGCGACCAGAACGCCGGCGGCGAGGTCGTCACCACCCTCCAGGACGCGGCCCAGCGCGCGGCCTACCTGGGACTCGGCGCCCGCCGGGGCGCGGTGGCCGCACTCGAACCGGCCACCGGTCGCGTCCTGGCCCTGGTCTCCCGACCGTCGTACGACCCCGGAGTGCTCTCCGGCAACGGCCCCTCGGTGGCCGAGGCGTGGGCGCGGCTGAACGGGGACGCGGCCAAGCCGATGCTCAACCGGGCGGTACGGCAGACGTATCCGCCGGGTTCGACCTTCAAGGTGGTGACGGCCGCGGCGGCGCTGGACGCCGGGGTGGTCAGGGACCTCGACGCCCCCACCCGCTCCCCCGCCCCGTACACCCTGCCGGGCACCACGACGTCCCTCTCCAACGAGGTCGAGGGCTGCGAGAACGCCTCCCTGCGCTACGCCTTCGAGTGGTCCTGCAACACGGTCTTCGCCAAGCTGGGCGTGGACGTGGGCCTCGGCGCCATGACGGACACGGCCCGGGGCTTCGGCTTCAACAACTCGGGCCTGCGGATCCCCTTCTCCGTCGCCCCCAGCAGCTTCAACACCCGGATGGACCGGGCCCAGCTCGCCCTCTCCTCCATCGGCCAGTACGACACCCGCGCCACCCCTCTCCAGATGGCCCTCGTCACGGCCGCCGTCGCCAACGGGGGCTCGGTCCGGTCGCCGTACCTCGTCGAACGCACCACCACGGCCACCGGACGCACCGTCGCCACCTCCGGCACACGCACCCTCCGCCAGGCCATGAACCCCGCCACCGCGAGGCGTCTGCGCGAGCTGATGCGCGCCGTGGTCGAGAACGGCACCGGCGCCAACGCCGCCATCCGCCACGCCACCGTCGGCGGCAAGACCGGCACCGCCCAGCACGGCATCGGCAACTCCGGCACCCCCTACGCCTGGTTCATCGGCTGGGCCCAGTCCGACGACGCGGTCGAACCCCAGGTGGCCGTAGCGGTGGTCGTCGAGGACGCGGAGGCGGTACGGGGGGACATCAGCGGGGGCGGGGACGCGGCACCGATCGCGAGGGAGGTGATGAGGGCAGTACTCGAAGCCGACGATCAGGTGCAGCGCTCCTTCAGGGGCGGGGAACCGCGCGACCAGGCCCCACCGGGCGCGCGCCTGACGAACCACGACCACCATCTGAGATAAGGGCTGTGGCCACCGCCCCCGCCCGACCTATCGTTCGGTACGTGAATCCCGCCGCGTACGAACTCGCCCAGGTCAACATCGCCCGCCTCCAAGCACCCCTGGACTCCCCCCAGTTGAAGGACTTCGTCGACGCTCTGGACCCGGTGAACGCGGTAGCCGACACCTCGGACGGCTTCGTCTGGCGCCTCCAGAGCGACTCCGGCAACGCCACGGACATCCCCGTCCTCGGCGACGAGTGGCTGGTCGTCAACATGTCGGTCTGGCGCGACTGCGACGCCCTGACGGCCTTCATGTACCAGGGCCGGCACCGGGAACTGCTGTCCCGCAGGCGGGAGTGGTTCGAGCGCCCGGCCGAGGCGGTCACCACCCTGTGGTGGGTACCGGCCGGCCACCACCCCACCGTTGCCGAAGCGGAGGAACGCCTCCTCCACCTCCGGGCCCACGGCCCGACCCCGTACGCCTTCACCCTGCGCACGACGTTCCCGGCGAGCCCGGCGGGGCCCGTCGTGCCGGACGCCGCTGCCCTCAGCTGATCCGCTGCCGTATCTCGGACCGCACCTGAAGGGTTCGCTCGGCGAAGGCCTCCACGTCCACGTCCTCGGCGTCCTGCCCGACGCTCGCGCCCGTGAGCTCCGCGATGGACGCCCCGGTGTTGCCGTCCGCCCAGGCGCAGATCGGGTACGTGATCTCGCTGCCGGCCCGCTTCTGAGCCACGACCTGGCAGCTGATGGTGATGTCCGAACCGCCGGGGGTGTAGTCCGCGGGCGGCACGACGACCGTGATCGTGCCGGCCTCGCCCGCGCCCTTCAGCATGTTGTCGCGGGCGGCGTCGGTGTTCTTGAACCGGCCGTACATGCCCGAGACGATCAAGGCACCCTCGGCCCCGTCGGCCAGGGGCGTGTACTGCCCGATGGTGGCCTTGACGTCGCGGGCGTCCCACGCCCCCTCCGCCTCCTCCTCCAGCTGCCGCCCCGACGGGTGGGAGAGATCCTTGGCCAGCTCGTACTCGCCGTCCAGCACGGTGTCGGGCAGCGTCAGCCGGTACTCGGCCTCCGGGAAACCGCTCGTGCTCTGCGTCCCGACGGCCCACAGCCCCACCGCGCCGACCACCACGAGAGCGACGACCCCGCCCACGATGCCGAGGACAAGGCCTACCCGGCTCTTCGGGGACGGCGGAGGCTGCCACCCGGCCGGGTACGGCTGACCGTACTGCTGCTGGGGGTACGGCTGCTGACCGTACGGCTGGGGCTGCGGTGGATACGGCTGCCCGTAGGCCCCCTGGTGCGGCGGCTGCGGCGGCCGGCCGTACGGGTACTGGGGCTCGGGCTGAGGCTGCTGTGGCGGCGGAGGCATGGACACGCCAGAACGCTACTGCAGGTGGCGGAACCGTCAGGAACCGGCCACCCCTCCCTCCTCACCGGCTCGCCCGCCGCCCTCTCACCCGTCGCCACCCGCCCCCTCATCGATCGCCGCCCGCACCTCGGCCACCCGCTCCCGCTCCTCCGCCGCGAAGCGCTCGGCGTCCAGCTTCTCCGCGATCTCCTCGTCCTGGGCCATGAGCAGATCCAGGTTCGAGTCGCCCATCTCCAGGACGCCCATGTCGACGTAGGCCTGTTGCAGGCGCTTGCCCCACAGGCCGATGTCCTTGACGCAGGGGACGATGCGGCTGAAGAGGAGCTTGCGGAAGAGCGCGAGGAACTCGGAGCGCTCGCTGATCTCCTCGGCCTCCGCCCTGGGGATGCCGAAGTTCTCCAGGACCTCGACCCCGCGCAGCCGGTCGCGCATCAGGTAGCAGCCCTCGATGACGAACTCCTCGCGTTCGCGCAGTTCGGCGTCGGTGAGCTGCCGGTAGTGGTCGCGGAGGGCCATGCGGCCGAAGGCCACGTGCCGGGCCTCGTCCTGCATGACGTAGGCGAGGATCCGCTGGGGCAGCGGCTTGTCGGTGGTGTCGCGGATCATGCCGAAGGCGGCGAGGGCGAGGCCCTCGATGAGCACCTGCATGCCGAGGTACGGCATGTCCCAGCGGGAGTCGCCGAGGGTGTCGTCGAGGAGAGCCCGGAGGTTGTCGTTGATCGGGTAGAGCATCCCGATCTTCTCGTGCAGGAAGCGGCCGTAGATCTCGGCGTGCCGGGCCTCGTCCATGGTCTGGGTGGCGGAGTAGAACTTCGCGTCGAGATCGGGGGCGGACTCGACGATCCGGGCCGCGCAGATCATGGCCCCCTGCTCGCCGTGCAGAAACTGGCTGAACTGCCAGGAGGCGTAGTGCTTGCGCAGTTCGCCCTTGTCGCGCTCGGTCAACTTGGCCCAGTACGGCGTGCCGTACAGGCTCATGGCCTCGTCCGGGGTGCCGAGCGGATCGTACGGATCCACCTCCAGCTCCCAGTCGATGCGCCGCTGCCCGTCCCACTGTTTGTCCTTGCCCTTCTGGTAGAGGGCGAGCAGGCGTTCGCGGCCGTCGTCGTACTCCCAGCTGAACCGTGCCGCTCCGCTCGCGGGCACCGTCCACCGGGACTCTCCGGGGTCGTTCGCGTACAGCTCGTGCGTCGGCATACCTCGCACCGTCACACGGGGCAGACGGGTCGTCAACAAGTGCCGCACAAGGGATTGACGACCTTGCTGACAAGTAGTCTCATAACCCGTGACCGCCGGTAACTCCCTGAATTCCCGTACGAGGAGCTGCGACAGCCATGACTACGGTGCCCTCGGTGAACCCCGTGACCTCGTCGGACTCCGTGTCCGAAGCGGAGGTTCTGCGCGACGCGCTCGGGCTCCTCAAGGACCGGGAGCAGGTGGCCGAGCGGCTGCTCGTCTCCTCCGCGAAGCACTCCTTCGACCCGGACAAGGAGCTGGACTGGGACGCGCCGTTCGAGGAGGGCAAGTGGTTCTGGCCGCCGGAGCTGGTGTCCCTGTACGGGACGCCGCTGTGGCGGCGGATGTCGGAGGAGCAACGGATCGCGCTGTCCCAGCACGAGGCGGCGGCGCTGGCCTCCCTCGGTATCTGGTTCGAGATCATCCTGATGCAGCTGCTCGTGCGGCACATCTACGACAAGGCCGCGACCAGCGCGCACGTCCGCTACGCGCTGACCGAGATCGAGGACGAGTGCCGGCACTCGAAGATGTTCGCCCGGCTGATCAGCAAGGGCGGCACCCCGTACTACCCGGTGAGCCGGCTGCACCAGAACCTGGGCCGCGTCTTCAAGACGATCTCGACGACCCCCGGCTCCTTCACCGCGACCCTCCTCGGCGAGGAGATCCTCGACTGGATGCAGCGCCTGACCTTCCCCGACGAGCGGGTCCAGCCGCTCCTCCGGGGCGTCACCCGCATCCATGTCGTCGAGGAGGCCCGGCACGTCCGCTACGCCCGTGAGGAGCTGCGCCGCCAGATGGTGACGGCCCCCCGCTGGTCCCGGAGCTTCACCCGGGTCACCTCCGGCGAGTTCGCCCGCGTCTTCGCCGTCGCCTTCATCAACCCGGACGTCTACTCGAACGTCGGCCTCGACCAGCGTGAGGCCGTCGCGCAGGTGCGGGCCAGCGCCCACCGTCGCGACATCATGCGGACCGGCGCGAAGCGGCTGACGGACTTCCTGGACGACATCGGGGTCCTCCAGGGTGTCGGGCGCCGTATGTGGAGGTCGTCGGGGTTGCTGGCGTAGCCCTTCACGGCCGGCCGCGTCAGGGGTGGGTGGTGCGGTGCATTGGCGGGTGCGGGTGGGTGGGGGCTGGTCGCGCAGTTCCCCGCGCCCCTGAAAAGACCAGGCCCTGCGGGCCTGAAGGCAACGGCCCTGCGGGCCGAAAAGCACGGGGCGCAGCCCCTGCTTTTCAGGGGCGCGGGGAACTGCGCGAGCAACCACACACCGCCCGCACCCGCCGACACACAGACGCTCCCACCCCCTGACGCGATCTCGACCAATCAACCCCCACGCCCCCCGACTACGCTGCGAGGTATGACGTCCGAGGCCCCCACCCGCGCGTACCGCCGACTGAGTGTGGAAGAGCGGCGCAGCCAGCTGCTGGACGCGGCGCTGGAGCTGTTCGCGCACCACGCGCCGGAGGACGTCTCCCTCGACGACGTGGCGGAGGCGGCCGGGGTCTCCCGCCCCCTCGTCTACCGCTACTTCCCCGGCGGCAAGCAGCAGCTCTACGAGGCGGCCCTGCGCTCGGCCGCCGAGGAGCTGGAGCAGTGCTTCGACGAGCCGGCCGAGGGCCCCCTCACCAGCCGTCTGTCCCGCGCCCTCGACCGCTACCTGGCCTTCGTGGACGAGCACGACACCGGCTTCAGCGCCCTCCTCCAGGGCGGCAGCGTCGTGGAGACCTCCCGGGCGACCGCCATCGTGGACGGCGTCCGGCGGGCCGCCGCGGACCACATCATCCGGCATCTGGACGTGGCCGAGCCCGGCCTCCGGCTGCGCATGACCGTCCGCATGTGGATCACCTCCGTCGAGGCCGCCTCCCTCATCTGGCTCGACGAGGGCAAGCAGCCGGACGTCGGCGAACTCCGCGACTGGCTCGTCGAACAGTTCGTCGCCTGCCTCCTCGCCACCGCCGGCCGCGACTCCCAGACCGCCGCCGTCATACGGCACGCCCTCACCGTCGAGACCCCCGCGGGCGCCGTCGGCACCCTGGCCCGCCGCATCCTCCCCGTGGTCGGCGACGCCGCCCACCTGCTGTGACACTGGTCCGGTGAAGAGCCAAGACACCCCCTTCGTGGGCGGCCCCCTCGACGGGCGCGTCCTGCCCGTGCTGCTCGGCATCACCGGGCACCCCCCGAAGACGTACCGGATCCCCGTGCCCGACGCGGCCGGCGGCCCCCCGACCGTCCTCGTCTACCGCCGGGTCGACGCCGGCCGGGGCGGCTTCATGCACCAGCTGTGGAAGTACGAGTACGCCCCCGACGCGGACCCCGGCCGACGCCTGAAGTGGCCCTGGTCCAAGCCGAACGGCGCGACCGGTCCCGACACCCGGGACACCCCGGACGGGCAATCCGCCACGCCGCCCGCGAAGCCGCGCCCCACCGACGAGTGACCCCCGTGCGCCGAACGGTCCACCCGGCGCGCGCCCGCCCCCCACTTCCCCCATCCTGCCGATGCGAGGTGGACGGCCCACCCCGGCACCGGAGGTGATGGCGTGTCAGGAAGGCTTCTGCGCCTGGTCAGTACGGCAGCGGTCACGGTGCTCACGGCCGGCGCCCTCCTCACCACGGCGCCCACACCGGTCATGGCCGCGCCGGAACCCCCCGCCGCCAACGACGGCACCGGCGTGGACGCGGAGACAGACGTGGCCACGCAGACCGGCACCGGCACCGGCACCGAGACCGCCTCCCCCGACAACCGCTCGATCGCCGGCCTCCTCACCGATCTCCAGCGGCTCCATCGCGAGGCCGAGGAGGCCACCGAGGCGTACAACGCGACCGACGAGGAGCTGGCCAAGCAGCGGGCCGAGGTGGCGAAGCTGGACCGGCGGCTCGTGGCGGCCCGCCTCTCCCTGCACGACAGCCGGGGCGCGGCCGGCCGGCTGGCCCGCCAGCAGTACCAGAACAGCAGCACCGCGCTCTCCCCGTACGTACGGCTCCTCCTCGCCCGCGACCCGCACCGGGCGCTGGAGCAGGGCCATGTGATCGGGCAGGTCGCGCGGGAACGGGCCGACACGGTCGAGCGGCTGGTCGGCAGCGAACAGGACTCCGACGCGCTCGCCCGCAAGGCCCGCGCGGCCCTCGACCGGCAGCTCACCCTCACCGAGCGCCGCAAGAAGGAACGCGACGACGTACGCGACCGCCTGGCCGAGGTGGAGAAGCTCCTCGCCTCCCTCACCGCCGAACAGCTCGCCGACATCGAGAAATTGGAGAAGGACCGCACGGCGGAGGCCCAGCGGGACCTCGTCGCCTCCGGGGCCCTCAGCACCGTACGCCCGCCGACCCGCACCGGCGCGAAGGCCCTGCGCCACGCCGTCGCCCAGCTGGGCAAGCCCTACGAGTGGGGCGCCGAGGGCCCGAAAACGTACGACTGCTCAGGCCTCACCTCACAGGCCTGGTCCCGAGCGGGCCGCCCCATCCCCCGCACCAGCCAGGAACAGTGGGCCCGACTCCCCCGGGTCCCCCTGGACCAGCTCCGTCCGGGCGACCTGGTCGTCTATTTCCCGAAGGCCACCCACGTGGCCCTCTACCTGGGCGACGGCCTGGTCGTCCAGGCCCCCCGCCCCCACGCGAGGATCAAGGTCTCCCCCATCGCGGCCAACCCGGTCCTCGGCGCAGTACGCCCGGATCCCCAGGAGAAGCCCTTGAAGGAGTTCACGCCCCCGAAGCTCCCGGCCGGGGCGCGGGAGGGCTCGGACGAGGGCTACGACGCTTGGTGAGACGAGGGGCCCGCTGTCTTTCCGGGGCGGGCGGGAGTGTCGATATGCGGCTCCGCCCCGTGGGCGCGAACAGCCATGAGCAACCCGCACCCACAGGACGACGAGGCCCCACGGCGCCCAGTGCCGCGGCACTAGGATCCCGCGACCTCCGACAGATACGCCTCCGCCTTCTCCGCCTCGAAGAAGTAGTTCTCGAAATCCGCCGGATCGTCGAACCCGTTGGCGAACCGGTCAGCCACCCGCGGCAACGCCCCCGCCGCACCGATCAGATTCAGCACATGCTCCGGCGGCACGCCGAGCATGGCGTTGGTCCACTTGGTCGTCGGCGCCGCCGTCTGAGCCCAGTACCGCTCGAACGTCCGGCGCATCCAGACCTCGTCGAACTCCTTCTCCCCATGCTCGACGATCGCCTGCAGATACGTTGCTGCGCACTTGGCCGCCGTATTGGATCCCTGCCCCGTGACGGGATCATTGGCGACGACGACATCGGCCACGCCGAGGACGACCCCACCGCCGGGCAAGTGGGCGACGGGCTCGCGCACCACAGGGGTGTACCGGCCCGCCAGCACGCCACCCGCGTCGGTCAGTTCGACGTCACGCGCTCGCGCCGCCTCCCACGGAGTGAACCGCTCCATGAGTTCCAGAGTCAGGGAGAGGTGTTCGGCCGGGTCGGCGACGCCCTCGAAGACGTCCAGCGGGCCGCCGGGTATGCCCTCCCAGAACAGGATGTGGGCCGGCCCTGAGGTCGTGAGCGTCGGCATGACGAAGAGCTCGCCGACGCCGGGGACGAGGTTGCAGCGGACCGCCTCGTAGTCGGGGTGCTCTGGGCGGGGGCCGAGGCCGTGGACATAGGCGACGGCGAGGGCGCGCTGCGGCTGGGTGAAGGGGGAGCGCGCGGCGTCGCGCGCGAACATGGAGACCAGCTCGCCCTTGCCCGCCGCGACGAGCACCAGGTCGTAGACGCGGGAGAAGTAGTCGAGGTCGGAGACGGCCGCGCCGTGGATCACGAGCTGACCGCCACGCTGGGCGAAGGTGTCCATCCAGCCGGCCATCTTGACCCGCTGGTCGACGGACTGGGCGTATCCGTCGAGGCTGCCGACCCAGTCGATGACACGCTCCGAGCCCGGCCCGGCGACGGAGACGCCGAGCCCTTCGATCTGCGGGGCCTGGGACTCCCAGAAGTTCAGCTGGAGATCGCGCTCGTGCTGGAGGGCGGTGTGGAACATGCACTGCGTCGACATGACCCGGCCCTGGCGGATCTCGTCCGCCGTGCGGTTGGACATCAGGCTGACCTCGTAGCCGTGCGACTGGAGGCCGAGGGCGAGCTGGAGCCCGGACTGGCCGGCTCCGACGACGAGAATCTTCCGCATCCGGACAGGTCTCCTGGTTCGTCCGTGTCGTCCCCGCTGGGAGGGACTACTCGGGGGTGACGGATATCGCGTGCGCGCACAGCGCCAGCAGGGTCTCCATCGCCGAGACCCGGCTGCGCGCGTCCATGATCATGACAGGTACATGCGCGGGCACGGTCAAGGCGTCCCGTACGTCCTCCGGGTCGAACCGCACACTGCCGTCGAACTCGTTGACAGCGACGACGTACGGCAGTCCGCAGCTCTCGAAGTAGTCGAGCGCGGGGAAGCAGTCGCCGAGGCGGCGGGTGTCGGCGAGGACGACCGCGCCGATCGCGCCGCGCACCATGTCGTCCCACATGAACCAGAACCGCTCCTGGCCGGGCGTGCCGAACAGGTAGAGGACCAGGTCGTCGTAGAGGGTGATGCGGCCGTAGTCCATGGCCACGGTGGTGGTCAACTTGTCCGGCGTCGCGGAGAGGTCGTCCGTGGCGGCGCCGGCCTCGGTCATCAGCGCCTCGGTCTTGAGGGGGGTGATCTCGGAGACCGCGCCGACGAAGGTGGTCTTGCCGACGCCGAAGCCGCCCGCCACCACGATCTTCGTGGCGATGGGGGCCCGGGAGAGGTCGGACTGCCAGGGTTTCAGCTCCTCCTCGGGCTCCGCCCCGGGCGCGACGGCGTCCACCACGACGCGGGGGGCGTCGGCCCGAGGAGCGGGCACGTCGATTCGGGGAGCGTCCGCGTCGACATCGACGCGGGGGGCGTCGTCGTCGACGCCCGGGGTGACGCCGGGCGAGGCGTCGGGGGTGACGCCAGGCGAGGCGGCGTCAGAGACGGCGGAGTCCACTCAGCACCCTTTCCAGCAGAGCGCGGTCCGGCTGTCCCGGTCCGTGACCTGTTCCGTACACACGGATCTTTCCCTGGTCCGCGAGATCGCTGAGGAGGACGCGGACCACACCGAGCGGCATTTTCAGCAGCGCGGCGATCTCCGCCACCGTCCGCATACGGCGGCAGAGTTCGACGATGGCCCGCATCTCGGGCATCACCTTGGTGTTGAGTGAACCATTCGCCAACTCGCGCCGCTCCGCCGGGGCTTCGAGTACGGCGACGAACGTCTCCACGAGCAGGACGTGACCGAAGCGGGTCCGGCCGCCGGTGAGCGAGTAGGGGCGTACGCGGGCGGGTTTGCGGTCGCCGCCGCGCACGGGGAGTTTCCTGGCGCCCTTCGGCGCGGCCGGCCGCTTCGCCTGACCGGTCTCGGGGGCGCGCGCCTCGCTCTTCTTCTGGCCGCTCATCGGCTGCTCCCGGCCGCCTCGGCCTCCAGGGACTTACGGAGTTCGCTGCGGAGTTCCGGGGTGAGGACGTGGCCGGCCCGGCCGACGAAGAGCGCCATGTGGTACGCCACCACACTCATGTCGCAGTCGGGGGCGCCGTGCACGCCGAGCAGCGAGCCGTCGCTGATCGACATCACGAAGAGGCTGCCCTCGTCCATCGCGACCATCGTCTGCTTGACCCCGCCGAACGCCATCAGCTTGGCGGCGCCGATGGTGAGGCTGCCGATGCCGGAGACGATGGTGGCCAGGTCGGCGGCCGAGCCCCGGGGGCCCTGGGGCCGCTCGTCCTGGGCCTGGCGGGCCTCGGCGTTTCTGCCGGGGTCGGAGGAGAGCAGCAGCAGGCCGTCGGAGGAGACCACCGCGACCGACAGCAGTCCCGGCACCTCCTCGACGAGGTTGGTCAGCAGCCAGTGCAGGTTACGGGCTTCACTGCTCAGTCCGAAGGTAATGGGCGCGGTCAACTGCTTTCCTCCTCGGAAGTGCCCCCCGTGGTGTCAACTGCCTCTGTCCGGTACTCATGTGTCACGGGCATCCGCGTCTCGCCCGACTGCTCGGCGATCTCCGCCTCGACGTCGCGGCGCCCCTCCTTGGCCCCCTGGTGGAAGCCGCCGAGCCGACGGCGCAGCTCCTCGGCGTTCACGCCCCCGAGCCGTGGCCTCGGAGTCGTGGGCGTGTGCGTGGTGATCCTGGGCGTGCGCTTGGGCAGACCCTTGTCGGTGAGACGCGGGGTCTCCTCCGCCCCGGCCCGTGACACCTCCGCCGGGCGCGCCGCGTCCCCTTCGTCGGCGGCGCGCTCATGGGTGTCGGGTTCCCTCGTGTACGGGTCGTCGGCGTCCTCTTCGTCGATGTCCTCGTCGGCGGCCGTCCCCGGGGCCACCGGAGCGAAGAGCTCCATCGTCGTCTCGGACACGGACTCGGCCCGGCCCCGGGGTGCGTCGTCTTCCGGTACGACGGTCCCGGCGGCCTCCGCCGCTTCGGCGGCCGTCCCCACGGCCTCCGACGCCAGCAGTGCCCGCTCGGCCGCCTCGATGAGCGGGTCGCCGTCGCCCTCCGGCTCGCGTACGGCGACGGGACGGCCGGGCAGGACGTTCGAGTTGGCCTCGGCGTCGGCACCCGGCAGGGAGAGCACGGGTGTGATCACGCCCGTTGTGACCGCCGTGCCCACGGGCACGGCGGGCGTGGGGGCCAGCAGCCCCCTGGGCAGGACGACGACCGCGGCGGTGCCGCCCGGGCCGTGCTCCTGGAGCCGTACGGGGGTGCCGAGCCGGTGGGCGAGGCGGGCGACGACGTACAGGCCGAGGCCGAGTCCCTCGCCGTTCTCCTTGTCGTAGGGCGCCTCGGGGTCGAAGTCGGTGAGGCGGGCGTTGAGCTTCGCGAGCCGGTCGGGGGCGACACCGATGCCGCCGTCCTGGACGGAGAGGGTGATCTCGCCGTTCTCCATCAGCCAGCCGGAGACCTCGACGGACATCTCCGGCGGCGAGAACGACGTGCCGTTCTCCAGGAGTTCGGCGAGGAGGTGGCTGAGGTCGTCGGCGGCGAACCCGGCGACGTGCGCGCCCGGCGGCAGCTCGGCGATGCGGACGCGTTCGTAGCGCTCGATCTCGCTGACCGCGGCGCGGACGACGTCGACGAGCGGGACGGCTCCGGCGTGGTGCTGGACGTGCTCGTGGCCGGCCAGGACGAGGAGGTTCTCGCTGTGGCGGCGCATGACGGTCGCGAAGTGGTCGAGCTTGAAGAGGGTGGCGAGCCGGTCGGGGTCCTGCTCGCGCTCCTCCAGGGCCTCGATGACGGCCAGCTGGCGCTCGACGAGGCCGAGGGTGCGCAGCGCGAGGTTGACGAAGGTGGCGTGGACGCTGTGCTGGACCTTCGTCAGATGGGCGGTGGCCTCGGCGAGTTCGGCGCGCAGCCGGTCGCGGTCGTCGGCCATGGTCCGGCGCTGGCCGATGAGGTGCTTGCGGTCGCCCTCCAGCGGCGCGAGCCGCTCGTGCAGGGCGAGGGCGTGCGCGTGGAGCGCGTTGACGGAGCGTACGACCTGGGCGAACTCGTCGTTGCGGCCGGTGAACTTGACCGGTTCCTCGGTGGCCGGGTCGCCGGCGACGCGGGCGGAGCCGATGCGCAGCACCGCGAGCGGGCGGGTGAGGGAGCGGGCCATGCCGGTGGCGACGCCGACGGCGAGGAGCATCAGGGCGCCGAGGACGGCGATCCGGATCTCCAGGGCGGTGACGTCCTCGTCGCGCAGCTGGGCGAGGTCCTTGGTGCGCCGGTCGTAGAGGGAGGACTCGGCGCCGCGCATCAGGTCCACGCGGGCGGAGAGCGCCGCGTCGACCTTCTTCGCGCTGGTGCCCGCCTCTCTGTCGGAGAGCGTGGGCTGGTCCGTGAGGCCCGTCAGGTACTTGTCGGCGGTGTCGGCCTCGGGGCCGGTGACCGTGGCGTCGTACGAGGAGCGGGTGGCGGCGGGCGCGGTCTCGCGGAAGTGGGCGAGGGCGGCGTCGGAGCGGACGCGGGCCTGCTGGGCGGCGGCGGTGAGGCTGTCGCGCTGTTTCTCGTCCGCGGCTGAGGCGCCGGTCGTGGTGGTGGGCAGCCCGGTGGTCGGGTCGATGACCGTCTGGGTGGTCGTCGGGACGCTGAGCGCGGCGACGAGCAGACCGCGGGCGGCGGCGGCCTGCTGGACGGCGGTGTCGAGCTCGGCCAGCGCGTACGCGCCGCCGCCCGCCCGGGGCGGCAGCTGCTCGGCCAGTTCCTCGGCGAGGGCGTGGAGTTCGGTGACGACGGCGGTGTACGCCTGGTGCGCTTCGAGAGCGGTGCTCTTCCCCGAGAGCGCCGCTTCCCGTACGCCGGCGATGGACTCGGCGCTCTCGATGGTCTCCCGCCGCGCGGCGGAGGTGTCGGTGTCCGCACTCAGTTCCTGGACCTGGCGGTCGACGCGGTCGGCGCGCTGCTCGCTGGGCGCGGCCGACCTGGGCCGCCCGGCGGCGATGTACGCGGTGATCTCGTCACGCTCGTCGGCCAGCGCGTGCGCGAGGGTGAGCGTCTCCTGGGTCCGCCCGGCGAGCGTCACCAGGCTCTGGGTGTCGTGCAGTTGCTCCGAGGCGGCGAGGATCGAGGGTGCCCCCGCGCCCGCTATGGCGGCGGCGACGACGGCCACGGCGACGATGAGCCGGTTGCGTACGTGCGCCTTCCGTCCGGTGCCGACGGTGGGGGCCTGCGCCTGTGCCGTCCCCTGCTGGTTCGGGGAGGCCGCGGAGGCCTTCGAAGCTGCCTGCTTGCCTGCGCGCCGAGGCCGCGTCTTCTGCACCGGTGCTCGCATTCCTGACTCGTTTACCCATGGGCCCGGGTGACGTTCCGTCAACTTGTGAGCGTCCCCCCGGTACGGCTCCCGACCCTCCCAGTGCCGGTGGGCGGTGGTCCCGCATCATCAGTCCCGCCACCCGAAGGAGTGAACATCCCATTGGAGTTGGCGGGCAAGTTCCTCCGGCTCGCGCCGATGCCCCGCACCGCGGGCCGGTTGGACGTCGGCGACGCGCTTTGACAGTATTCGCCGCCGCGCTTCACCGCTCACGATCATTCCATGCCAAACCCGGCGTCCGGCTTGGAGGGTCCTGTTCGTACGGCAACCATTGTCGGCCTTTCGTCGATCTCATGGAGGGCTCGTGCAGACTGGCCGAATGCGCACTGAAGTCGTCTCGGAGCCCGGAGACCCCCTTCGCCCCAACGAGGACTTCGCGTCGGTCGCCCTGCCCGCGGGAGGACAGGGCGGCGCCCTCGTCCTCCTCGACGGCGTGACGCCGCCGCCCACCGGCTACGGCTGTCGGCATTCGGTCGCATGGTTCACTTCCCGCCTCGGCGGCACCCTGACCGAACTGTCCGTTTCGGAACGGGATTCGCCGTTGCCCGACGTCCTCTCACAGGCCATTTCTCGTACCGCCCGAACCCACGGCCAAACCTGTGACCTTTCTCACCCACGCACCCCACAGGCCACAGTGGTCCTGGCCCGCTGGTCCACGGAGACCGTGGAGTACCTGGTCCTCTCCGACTCGGCCCTGCTGTTCGAGCGACCGGACGGCACGGTGACGGCGGTCCTGGACGACCGGCTGTCCCGGCTGCCGAGGGCCTCCCTGGCCACCGCCGCCATCGCCGACTCGACGGTCCGGAACAAGGAGGGCGGCTTCTGGACCGCGGCCGCGGATCCCGGGGTCGCCGCGCGTGCGGTGACGGGGGTCGTACCTCGCGAGGAGGTCCGTTCGCTGGTCGCGTTGACGGACGGGGCGAGCCGCTGGGTGGAGAGGTTCCGGGAGGGGGGCTGGGCGGACTGCTTCACCTTCGTACGGAAGGCGGGGGCGTGGGGGTTGGTGCGGCGGGTGCGGCAGCTGGAAGTCGCCGCCTCAGAGCGGGAGTTCCTGGGGCGGGGCAAGACACACGACGACGCGAGCGTGGTGTTCGCGGAGTTGTGAGGCTCCCCTCCTCAGCTCTCCACTCCTCGGTTCAACTGGTGCAGCAGCCTTGCCAGTTCGGCCACCTCGTCACGGTCCCATCCCGCCAGCTGCCGTACGTACGCTCCCCGCCGGGCGTCCCGGACCGCCCGGAAGCGTGCCCGGCCCTCCTCCGTGAGGTGGACGAGCCAGGCGCGGCCGTCGGCGGGGTCGGGTTCGCGGGCGATGAGGCCGAGGTGTTCGAGAGCGCGGAGCTGACGGGACATGGTGGCCTTGCCGACGCCGATGTAGGCGGCGAGTTCGGTGGCGCGGAGGCGGCCGGTCTCGTCGAGGCGGGCGAGGAGGCCGTAGGCGGCGGACTCCAGGTCGGGATGGACGGCCCGGGCCATCTCGCCGGACTTGGCGCGGGCCCGCCGCAGCAGGACCGTCAACTCCCGCTCCAGCGCCAGGAAGGCCTGGTCCATACCACTCACCGGCATGCTGAACCCGACTCCGCCGCCGTCGCCGTTTCCGCCCTCGTCGTGCACGTCAGCGCTCCTGATTCCGATGATTTCGATTCCGGGTTCCTGAAGGTTTCCGCCCAAGGCCGCCATTGCGGGCAGCGCCGCTCAGTATTTCGCAGGCGCGGGCCGACGCCGACCGCCCCGCCCTGCCCGGTCCGGTCCGCACTCCCCTGGCGCGTCCGTGCGCGGGGAAGGCCCGGTCTCCCTCACGGGAGCCGGGCCTTCCACCGTCCGATGGTGTCCGTCACGTCACCACCAGAGCCTGGGGAAACCGCCGCCCGGGGGTCAGGCGGCCACCGGCACCTCCACCTCGGCCGGGGCCAGCGCCAGCTCCAGGACCTGGCGGACGTCGGTGACCGCGTGGACGTCGAGCTTGTCGAGGACCTCGGCGGGGACGTCGTCGAGGTCGGCCTCGTTGCGCTTGGGGATGATGACGGTGGTGACGCCCGCCCGGTGCGCGGCGAGCAGCTTCTGCTTCACGCCGCCGATGGGCAGGACCCGTCCCGTCAGCGAGACCTCACCGGTCATCGCCACGTCCGTACGGACGAGCCGGCCGGACAGGAGCGAGGCGAGGGCCGTCGTCATGGTGACGCCGGCGCTCGGACCGTCCTTGGGGACCGCGCCCGCCGGGAAGTGGATGTGCACGCCCCGGTCCTTGAGGTCGGCGACGGGCAGCTCCAGTTCGGCGCCGTGCGAGCGCAGGAAGGAGAGGGCGATCTGCGCGGACTCCTTCATGACGTCGCCCAGTTGGCCGGTGAGGGTGAGCCCTGCCGCGCCCGTCTCCGGGTCGGCCAGCGACGCCTCGACGTAGAGAACGTCGCCGCCCGCGCCGGTGACCGCGAGCCCGGTCGCGACACCCGGTACGGCCGTACGCCGCTCCGCCGGGTCCTGGGCCGACTCGGGCACATGGTGCGGACGCCCGATGAGACCGCGCAGATCCTCGTCCCCGACGGTGAACGGCAGCTCCCGCTGCCCCAGTTCGTGCTGGGCCGCGACCTTGCGGAGCAGCCGCGCGACGGATCGCTCCAGGTTCCGTACGCCCGCCTCGCGCGTGTACTCACCGGCGAGCTTGCGCAGCGCGCTCTCGTCGAGGGTGACCTCGTCGGCGCCGAGCCCGGCGCGCTCCAGCTGCCGGGGCAGCAGGTGGTCGCGGGCGATGACGACCTTCTCGTCCTCGGTGTACCCGTCGAGCCGGACGAGCTCCATCCGGTCGAGCAGCGCCTCCGGGATCGCCTCCAGCACATTGGCGGTGGCGAGGAAGACGACGTCGCTGAGGTCCAGCTCCACCTCCAGGTAGTGGTCCCGGAAGGTGTGGTTCTGGGCGGGGTCGAGGACCTCGAGCAGCGCGGCGGCCGGGTCGCCCCGGAAGTCGGAGCCCACCTTGTCGATCTCGTCGAGCAGGACGACGGGGTTCATGGAGCCCGCCTCCTTGATGGCGCGGACGATACGTCCGGGCAGGGCGCCCACGTACGTACGCCGGTGCCCGCGGATCTCCGCCTCGTCCCGTACGCCGCCGAGCGCGACCCGGACGAACTTGCGCCCCATGGCGTGCGCCACGGACTCGCCGAGGCTGGTCTTGCCGACACCGGGCGGCCCGACGAGGGCGAGCACGGCACCCCCGCGCCGACCACCGACGACACCCAGCCCCCGCTCCGCGCGCCGCTTCCGCACGGCGAGGTACTCGGTGATGCGCTCCTTCACGTCCTCCAGCCCCGCGTGCTCGGCGTCGAGCACCCGCTGGGCGCCCTGGATGTCGTACGCGTCCACTGTCCGCTCGTTCCACGGCAGTTCGAGAACGGTGTCGAGCCAGGTCCGGATCCATCCGCCCTCGGGCGACTGGTCGCTCGACCGCTCCAGCTTGTCGACCTCCTTGAGCGCGGCCTCCCGTACGTTCTCCGGCAGATCGGCGGCCTCTACGCGCGCCCGGTAGTCGTCGGACTCCTCGCCGTCCTGTTCGCCGTTCAGCTCGCGCAGTTCCTTGCGGACGGCTTCGAGCTGCCGCCGCAGCAGGAACTCGCGCTGCTGCTTCTCGACGCCCTCCTGGACGTCCTTGGCGATGGTCTCGGCGACATCCTGCTCGGCGAGGTGGTCACGCAGCAACTGGGTGGCGAGCTTCAGCCGGGCGACGGGGTCGCCGGTCTCCAGGAGCTGGATCTTCTGCTCGGTGGTGAGGAAGGGCGAGTAACCGGAGTTGTCGGCGAGCGCGGACACGTCGTCGATCGCCTGCACCCGGTCCACGACCTGCCAGGCGCCGCGCTTGCGCAGCCAGCTGGTGGCAAGCGCCTTGTACTCCTTGACGAGTTCGACGACCTGCCCGGGCAGCGGCTCCGGAACACTCTCGTCGATCCGTGCCCCCTCGACCCACAGGGCGGCACCGGGCCCGGTGGTCCCGGCCCCGATCCGCACGCGTCCGAGTGCGCGAATGAGCGCCCCGGGGTCTCCATCCGCCAGCCGCCCGACCTGCTCGACGGTTCCGAGCACACCCGTGCTCGCGTACGCCCCGTCGATCCGCGGCACCAGCAGCACCTTCGGCTTCCCGGGCTCCGCCCGTGCCGCCGCCTGCGCGGCCTCCACCGCGGCCCGTACATCCGTGTCATTGAGGTCCAGCGGCACCACCATTCCGGGCAGCACGACCTCTTCGTCGAGCGGCAACACGGGCAGGGTGAGCGGAGCGGACGTCGAAGCCATGATCTCTCCCTAGGCAGTCAAGTTGAGCTATGCCGACTCAATGCGCATGAGCCGAGGAATGTTCCCCGAGAGTCCGGGCGTTCGCTGTGGGCGATCATCCGGCGTGTTCTGCGGCGGCGAATCCCGCGAGTTGCAGACCGAACCCTGCGAGGGATCCCGCGAGGTCTGAGGTGACCTTGCGAGATAGATGCCGATAGCGCGGCGTGATCCAGTGACTACATGCCGCACCCGGCGGCGTGGCCCACTACCGGCGACGACGCCGGCCCGGCGACTGGCACGCCGCAGCCCCTCGCAACCTCTTCAACCGCATGATCGGCCGGCTCGGTCGCGCCGCCCGACACCCAGTACGATCGTATGTCATACGTTCGTACTACCATAGGGGCGCCGTCGGCCGATGGCAAGTGGTTCACGTCCGGCGATCCGACTGCGATTCGAGGCCAGCTGTCGGCGAGGGCCCGCCCCATCGCGTCCACGACAGCCGACAGGGGCGCGGGCCGCGCGGGCCGCCCGAACCAGTTGCGGGCGTGCGGCTGGTCCGTCGCGGCGCCGGCGTCCCGGGCGAGCGCCACCACGTACGTGCGTTACGCGCCGGGCGCCCCGTTCCAACCGGACCCGCCCGAGGGCTACACGGCGTCGCCGCAGGACCCCCGCGAAGCGTCGACGGCACCCCTCGAAGCACCGACGGGGGTCGCGCACGCCTCAATCCTCGTAATAGTCTTGTGGCACTCTCACCCATTACAAAGGCGGGGGTTGTCATGGACGGAATCGTGCGGGCCTGGATCGACGGATGGGTCGTGTCGCGTGGTGCGGCGCCACCGGTGGAGGAGCCCTGGGGCTGCACGATCGACATGGGAACGGCCCAGCACGTCACCCGCCATGTCTTCGGCGCGACGAACGACGAGGTGGAGGAGGCGGCCGTCCGGAAGGTCGCGGGCGCCGTCACCGGTGCCGGGACCTGGCTCAAGGTCTTCGCGGAACGGTCGACGGTGGCCCCCTGGCTGGGCGAGGGCTGGTGGGTCGACCCCGAGCCGGGCTACCTGATGTCCGTGCGACTGAGGGCGCACGAGGCCCCGGCCGCCGTGCCCGACGGCTACCGGCTGCGCACCTGGTCGCGCGGCGGTGTCACCCGGGTGATGGTCGCCGCGCCGGACGGCTCCTGGGCCGCACGCGGCCAGATCGCCCCGACCGGGGCCACGGCGGTCGTCGACCGGATAGAGACCTCCGCGGACCACCGCCGCCGCGGCCTCGGCACCCTCGTCATGCGGACCCTCACCCACACCGCGCTCGGACAGGGCGCGGAGGTGGGGGTGTTGGGCGGAACACCGGACGGGCGGGCGCTGTACGAGTCCTTGGGCTGGACGGTGGTGGCCCCGCTGACGAGCGCGAAGTTCACGGGGCGACCGTGAGCGATGGGCGTAAAGGGGAAGGGCGTGGCCTCGGGGTGGGCGGCAGCCGCCGCGGGCGTGTGGGTCGGGCGGTCCGGGCGGGCGCGCCGGTCGGGTACCGCGGACTCCTGCGCAGACAGGGAGTCGATCCGAGTCCTTGCCGAGTCCGGCTTCCAAGGGCCTCAGTATGTTCGCGCACCGGCGCGAGCCACCCCCGGGCTTCTGTTCCTCCACCCGCACAGCGACCACTTCCGGCTGCCCCAGCCCCGAGAGCCCTACGGAGCCTCCGCGTCGATCCCCCGCGACACCCGCTCCGCATACGCCCGGAACCGCCCCGCCATGTCGAACCCCTTCGGATCCAGCACCCACTGGATCTGCAGCCCGTCCATCACGGCGGCCAGCTCCTGTGCGACGGCCACGACATCCGTGTCGGCCCGCAGCTCACCGGTGTCCACGCCCCGCCGCAGCGCCCCGGCGACGGTGTCCACGACTTCGGCGTACCGCTTGACGAAGTACGCGTGGGCGGGATGCCCGGGGTCGCCCGCCTCGGCGGCCAGGACGTTGAACATGCGGGTACGGCCGAGCCGCGTGCTGTTGTACTCGGCGAGTTTCACGAGCGCCGCGAACATCTGGGCCGCCGACTCGAACTCCCGTGAGAAGAACCGTTCCCGATCGGTCTGGTCTATGCGCTCCAGCACTTGGACGAGAAGGTCCCCCTTGCTGCGGAAGTGATGCAGCAGCCCGCCCTGGGTGATGCCGACGTCCTTGGCGATGCGGGCGAGCGAGGAGGCGTGGAAGCCCCACTGGGCGAAGTGCTCGACGGCCGCGTCGAGAATACGAAGCCGCCGCTCGTCACCGACGGCGTACGAACCACGCGCGCCGGCCCCCTCCGGCTTACGCCCGCCGGACCCGTCCGGCTTACGCCCGCCGCCCCCCTCCGGCTCACGCCCGTCGGCCCCCTCCGGTCTCCGCGCGCCGCCCCCGTCCGGCTTGGGCCCGCCGGACCCCTCTGACCTCCGGTTCCGCACCATGCCCGCCACCCTAGCGGCCCCGCACCCCCCTGCGGTGCGGCCTCGAAGGGCCGTGCGGACCGGCGGTTACACGAGTCAACCCCACCCTTCTTTCAAGCCATCTGCCGCGTGATTGTGGCCACTTGACCAAAACCTAGTACCCACTCGGTTTTGCTGCTTCCCTGAACTCGCCTGTGCGGCAACGACGCCGCCCTCGTCCCCCAGGAGAGCCCATGGCCGTCACCCCGGACGCCGTCCCGCTCGGGAAGGCGACCGCTCCGTCCCCCGAGCGCCCCCAGCAGATCGAGACCGCCTCCGCCGGCCTGGTCCTCGGCCTCGCTCTGGCCCAGTTCGGCACCTATCTCGCCGTCCTCACCCCGGTCATCGTCACCCTCGCCCTGCGCGTGAACCAGATCGTTCCGGAGGCGAACCGGGGCGCGGCCCTCGGTCAGGTGCTGTCCGTCGGCGCCCTGCTCGCGATGCTGGGCAACCCGGTCTTCGGCGCCCTGTCCGACCGTACGACCGGCCGTTTCGGCCGCCGTCGCCCGTGGCTGCTCGGCGGCATGGTGGCCGGCCTCGCCGGGCTTGTCGTGGTCGCCCTCGGCTCCAGCGTCCTCACCCTGATGCTCGGCTGGGCGCTCGCTCAGCTCGGCATCAACGCCACCCTCGCCGCCCTCACCTCATGCGTGCCGGACCTGGTCCCGGACCGGCAGCGGGCCCGGGTCTCCGGGATCGTCGGCATGACACTGTCCCTGTCGCTGGTCGCCGGCGCCGGGCTCGCCCAGCTCTTCAGCGGTTCGCTCTTCCTCGCGTTCCTCGTGCCCGGGCTGATCGGGCTGGTCTCGGTCGGCTTCCTGACCGTCGTCATCGGGGACCGCGACCGCCCGGCGCGTGCCGGCGCCTTCGAGCCGTACAGCGTCAGGGAGTTCCTGCGCAGCTTCTGGGTCGATCCGCGCCGGCATCCCGACTTCGCGTGGAACTTCGCCGGCCGCTTCCTGGTCTTCACCGGCGCCGCCTGCGTGACCAGCTACTCCGTCTACTTCCTGATGGACCGCATGGGTTACGACGGCACCGAGGTCGCCGACAAGTTCTTCCTCGGCACGCTCGTGATGGTCGCCGCGACCGTCGTCGGCTCGATCGTCGGCGGCCAGCTCTCCGACCGCTCGGGCCGCCGCAAGCCGTACGTGCTGGGCTCCTCGCTCGGGATGGCCGTCGGGCTGGCCCTGGTGGCGACCTCCCAGACCTTCGCCATGTACCTGGTCGCCATGGTCGTCTTCGGCTTCGCCGAGGGCCTCTACCTCTCGGTGGACATGGCGCTGGCCGCCGCGGTGCTGCCCAACCCGGAGGAGTCCGCCAAGGACATGGGCGTCCTCAACATCGGCAACGCCCTGCCCCAGTCCCTCGTCCCGATCACCGCCCCGGGCCTGCTGGCCATCGGGGGCAGCGGAGCCAACTACAGCGCCCTGTTCCTCTTCGGCGCCGTCGCCTCGATCGTGGGCGCCCTCGCCGTCCAGTTCGTCCGCTCGGTCAAGTAGCCCCGCCCCGGCCCGCCCGGCCACCGTCTCGTCCTAGGAATCCCGGATGCCCACAGCCCCCTACCGCGACCCGAACCGCCCCGTCGACGAACGGGTGGAAGACCTCCTGGCCCGGATGACCCTCACGGAGAAGGCGGGCCAGTTCTTCCACGCGATGCTGACGATGAACGGCGACGGGACGCTCGCCGAGGCCGGCGACGGTCCGTTCCTCCGGCGCGGCACCACCGAGCTGGTCGCGGACGGCCATCTGACCCACTTCAACCTCCTGGGCCAGTACGGCGTCCGGGAGACGGCCGAGTGGGTCAACCGGCTCCAGTCGCTCGCGGCGGACACCCGGCTGGGCATCCCGGTCACCCTCTCCACCGACCCGCGCCACGCGTTCACCGACAACCCCGGCGCGTCCTTCGACTCCGGCGCCTTCTCGGCCTGGCCCGAACCCCTGGGCCTGGCCGCGATCGGGGAACCGGAGCTGGTGGAGAAGTTCGGCGACACGGTCCGCCGCGAGTACCTCTCCGTCGGCTTCCGCGTCGCCCTCCACCCGCAGATCGACCTCGCCACCGAGCCCCGCTGGTCCCGCCAGTCCGGCACCTTCGGCTCGTCCGCCGAGGTCACCAGCGCGCTGGTACGGGCTTACGTACGCGGGCTGCAGGGACGTCGGCTCGGCCATCGCTCCGTCGCCGCCATGGTGAAGCACTTCCCGGGCGGCGGCCCGCAGAAGGACGGCGAGGACCCGCACTTCCCGCACGGCAAGGAACAGATCTATCCGGGCGGCATGCGCGACCACCACCTCGCGCCCTTCAAGGCGGCCATCGCGGCCGGCTGCTCGCAGATGATGCCCTACTACGGCCAGCCGATCGGCGTGGACGACTGGGAGGAGGTCGGCTTCGGTTTCAACCGCGACGTCCTCACCGGGCTGCTGCGCGAACGCCTCGGCTTCGACGGCATCGTCTGCACCGACTGGGGCCTGCTCACCGACGCGCCCATCGGCGGCGAGACGCACGAGGCCCGCGCCTGGGGCGTCGAACACCTCACCGTCACCGAACGCGCGGCCAAGGCCCTGGACGCGGGCGCCGACCAGTTCGGCGGCGAACAGTGCCCCGAGGTGATCGTCGAACTGGTCCGCTCCGGCCGGATCTCCGAGGAGCGCGTCGACGCCTCCGTGCGCCGCCTCCTGCGCGAGAAGTTCGTCCTCGGCCTCTTCGAGCACCGGTACGTCGACCCGAACCGGGCCGAGGAGACCGTCGGCGCAAGCGAGTTCAGGGCCCTCGGCGAAGCCGCCCAGCGCCGCTCGCTCACCGTCCTGACCAACCACTCACTCCTGCCCCTCACCGACCGACCGAACCTGTACGTCGAGGGCGTGGCCGCGCAGACGGCGTCCCTGTACGGCAATGTCGTGGCCGATCCGGCCCACGCGGACGTGGCCGTGCTGCGGCTGCGCACGCCGTACGAGGAGCGGCCGGGGTTCTTCGAGTCCTTCTTCCACTCCGGGTCGCTGGCGTTCGGCGAGGAGCGGCTGAAGGAGATCCTGACGCTGCTGGAGGCCGTGCCCACGCTGGTCTGCGTCAACCTGGAACGGCCCGCCGTACTCCCGGAGATCGCCGCGAAGGCCGCCGCGCTCGTCGCCGACTACGGGGCCTGCGACACGGCCTTGCTCGACGTGGCCTTCGGGCGGGCGCGGGCCGAGGGCCGGCTGCCCTTCGAACTGCCGCGTTCCATGGCGGCGGTGGAGGCGTCCCGCCCGGACGTGCCCAACGACACCGAGGACCCGGTCTTCCCCTACGGCCACGGCCTGGCGCTCTGATCACGCCAAGTCGTCGCGAGGCAGTCGTTATTCGGCCGCCCTCGCGTCACGGACCCGTGAAAATGGGCCCATGCCCATCACCGACGAACCCGAAGTCATCGACCGGCGCGAGGGCCCCTACGGCGAGGTCGTGCTGCGGCGGCACGGAGAGCTGCTGCAGATCATCGCCAACGGGTGCTTCCTGATGGACACCTCGGACGGGCGCTCCGAACGCCTGTTGGTCGACGCCGCCCTCGACGCGCTGACCGGCCGTTCTCAGCCAAGTGTGCTGATCGGCGGTCTGGGCGTCGGTTTCTCCCTCGCACACGCGGCCGCGGACCCACGCTGGGGTCCGATCACGGTTGTCGAACGCGAACCCTCCGTCATCGAATGGCACCGCGCGGGACCGCTGGCCGCGGTGTCCGCCGACGCTCTCGCGGACCCTCGTACCGAGATCGTGGAAGCGGATCTCATCGCATACGTCAATGAGACATCCGCCACGTTCGACGCGCTCTGCCTGGACATCGACAACGGGCCCGACTGGACGGTCTCCGAGGGCAACGGAAGCCTGTACTCACCGGCCGGACTGGCAAGCTGCGCAAGGGTGTTGAGGCCTGGTGGGGTGCTTGCCGTGTGGTCGGCGCGGCCATCTGCGGAATTCGAGGAAACCTTGGGGAATGCCGGGTTCCAACAGGTGCGTACCGAAGAGATCCCGGTTGCCCGAGGAGTTCCGGACGTCGTACACCTCGCGGTAAGACCTGGATAGCCGTGGCGTGGTGACTGCCCGTACCCTGCTTGCCTGGCGCCGATCATTCAAGCGTCAATCGCAGTCATGCGCAGCCACGCGCAGTCAAGGGATCACCCCACGGATTCCGGAAAGCAACTCAGGGGCGGGCGATGGAGCAGACACACACCTCCCACAGCAGCACCACGGCGACGCCTGGCGCACAGCGCCGGGTGCTCGTGGTCGAGGACGACCCGACGATCGTCGACGCCATCGCGGCCCGCCTGCGCGCCGAGGGTTTCGTCGTACAGACCGCGTCCGACGGGCCGGCCGCGGTCGACACCGCGGAGGCCTGGCAGCCCGACCTGCTGATCCTCGACATCATGCTGCCCGGCTTCGACGGCCTGGAGGTGTGCAGGCGCGTCCAGGCCCAGCGGCCCGTCCCCGTGCTGATGCTCACCGCCCGGGACGACGAGACGGACATGCTGGTCGGGCTCGGCGTCGGCGCCGACGACTACATGACCAAGCCGTTCTCCATGCGTGAACTGGCCGCGCGCGTACACGTCCTGCTGCGCCGGGTGGAGCGGGCCGCGCTGGCCGCCACCACGCCGCGCTCGGGCATCCTGCGCCTCGGCGAGCTGGAGATCGACCACGCGCAGCGCCGGGTCCGGGTGCGCAGCGAGGACGTACACCTCACGCCCACCGAGTTCGACCTCCTCGTATGCCTCGCGAACACCCCGCGTGCCGTACTCTCGCGCGAGCAGCTGCTCGCCGAGGTGTGGGACTGGGCGGACGCGTCCGGGACGCGGACCGTGGACAGTCATATCAAGGCGCTGCGGCGGAAGATCGGCGCGGAGCGGATCCGCACGGTGCACGGCGTCGGGTACGCCCTGGAGACCCCGGCCCCCTGACACCGGCACTCGCCCCGCGCGCAGGACATACCCAGGCACGTAGGCACAGGGAACTGGTGGCGTGATGAGCGGAGTCGGTGACCCACGGTCGCGGAACCTCGGTGGCGCGCAGTCACGG
This sequence comes from Streptomyces sp. DSM 40750, assembly GCF_024612035.1. GTDB lineage: Bacteria > Actinomycetota > Actinomycetes > Streptomycetales > Streptomycetaceae > Streptomyces. The sequence continues at coordinate 7,621,127 of NZ_CP102513.1, read as the reverse complement.
AAGGGCGCGGGACCGCTCAGCGGTCTGCGTCCCTTCTCGATCAAGACGAAGCTCGGCGCGCTCGTCGTCATCTCGGTCCTGATCACGACCGGTCTGTCGATGATCGCGGTGCACACGAAGACCGAGCTGCGCTTCATCACGGTCTTCTCGATGATCGCCACGCTCCTGATTACGCAGTTCGTGGCCCATTCGCTCACCGCCCCCCTGGACGAGATGAACGCCGTCGCCCGGTCCATCTCGCGCGGCGACTACACCCGGCGGGTCAGCGAGAACCGCCGGGACGAGCTGGGTGACCTCGCCCACACGATCAATCTCATGGCCGACGAGCTGGAGGCCCAGGACCACCAGCGCAAGGAGCTCGTGGCGAATGTCTCCCACGAGCTCCGCACGCCCATCGCCGGCCTCCGCGCCGTCCTGGAGAACATCGTCGACGGCGTCACCCAGGCCGACCCCGAGACGATGCGCACGGCCCTGAAGCAGACGGAACGCCTGGGCCGCCTGGTGGAGACCCTCCTGGACCTCTCGCGCCTGGACAACGGCGTGGTCCCGCTCCGCCACCGCCGCTTCGAGGTCTGGCCGTACCTCTCGGGCGTCCTGAAGGAGGCCCAGATGGTCTCGTCGGCGCGCGGAGGGATCACCTCCGGCTCCGGCAACCACACCCGTACGGACGTCCACCTGCACCTGGACGTCCACCCGCCGGAGCTGACGGCCAACGCGGACCCCGAACGCATCCACCAGGTCGTCGCCAACCTCATCGACAACGCGGTCAAGCACAGCCCGGCGCACGGCCGCGTGACGGTGAAGGCCCGCCGAGGCCCCACCCCCGAGTCCCTGGACCTCGAAGTCCTGGACGAGGGCCCCGGCATCCCCGAATCCGAATGGCACCGCGTCTTCGAACGCTTCAACCGAGGCGCGGTCAGCTCCCCCCACGGCCCCGGCAGCGACGGCGGCACGGGCCTCGGCCTGGCGATCGCCCGCTGGGCGGTGGACCTCCACGGTGGCCGCATCGGCGTGGCCGAGTCCCCGAAGGGCTGCCGTATCCAGGTGGTCCTGCCGGGCATCCCGCCCCATGGGGCCCTACGGGCCCCCTAAGGGGCACGGGGAACCGCGCGACAGGCGACGGACGGGCTCGTGCGGGTACCCACTCACCGGGGCCGAAGGGGCGGAGCCCCTTGGGACGGGATGGGACGGGACGGGTAGGGGCGGCTGGGGCGAAAAATCCGTCGATACCCACCTCACCCATGGCTGAATCCCCCCGACGTTGCCGGATTTCGCTCATCCTCCCGGGGCTTACATCTCTGCCAAGTTGACGTAAAGTTCGAAGCGGAGCCACAAGATCCACGACAGATCCGCGCAGTCGGACACGCGTGATCAGGTGCGTTCGAGCAGAGGGCCGCGTGTACATACCCGCAGGCCCCGGCCGACGCATGCCCGGCACATGCCCCTCACACCCATTCCAGACCGGAACCACGCTTGTTTCCCGCCATTTCCACCCCCGAAACACGCTTTCCGATGTGACTTACGCGACGAAGAGCGGACTCGGCCTGACCTTCCCGGCCACGGGGGCGTAGCCTTAATTCCCGCTGTCCATCACCTTGTGAAGCGGAAGAGGGCGGTTGCCGCCGTGTCGCCACAGTCCCCCAGTAACTCGAGCATCTCGACCGACTCAGACCAAGCGGGTAAGAACCCCGCCGCGGCCTTCGGTCCGAACGAGTGGCTCGTCGACGAGATCTATCAGCAGTACCTCCAGGATCCGAACTCGGTAGACCGAGCCTGGTGGGACTTCTTCGCCGATTACAAGCCGGGCGCAGCTGCCGCCTCGGCTCCGGCGAGCACTGCGGCCACGGGGGCCGCAGCGACCGTCACACCCGCGGCACCCGCCGCCCCGGCCGCACCCGCCGCCCCGGCCGCGCCCGCTCCGGCCGCCCCGAAGCCCGCCGCCGCTGCCCCGGCCCCGGCCCCCGCGAAGCCCGCGGCCGCCGCGCCCGCCAAGCCGGCCGCCGCCCCCGCGAAGCAGGTCGCGCCAGCCGCGCCCGCCGAGGGCCCGGAGCTGATCACGCTGCGCGGCCCCGCCGCCGCGGTCGCGAAGAACATGAACGCCTCCCTGGAGCTGCCCACGGCCACGTCCGTGCGCGCCGTCCCGGTGAAGCTGCTGTTCGACAACCGCATCGTCATCAACAACCACCTGAAGCGCGCCCGGGGCGGGAAGATCTCCTTCACGCACCTGATCGGCTACGCGATGGTGCAGGCCATCAAGACGATGCCGTCGATGAACTGGCACTACGCGGAGAAGGACGGGAAGCCCACCCTCGTCAAGCCGCCGCACGTCAACTTCGGCCTCGCCATCGACCTGGTGAAGCCCAACGGCGACCGCCAGCTGGTCGTCGCGGGCATCAAGAAGGCCGAGACGCTGAACTTCTTCGAGTTCTGGCAGGCCTACGAGGACATCGTCCGCCGCGCCCGTGACGGCAAGCTGACGATGGACGACTTCACCGGCGTCACGGTCTCCCTGACCAACCCCGGCGGCCTCGGCACCGTCCACTCCGTGCCCCGCCTGATGCCCGGCCAGTCGGTCATCATGGGCGTCGGCTCCATGGACTACCCGGCCGAGTTCCAGGGCACCTCCCAGGACACGCTCAACAAGCTCGGCATCTCGAAGGTCATGACGCTCACGTCGACCTACGACCACCGGGTCATCCAGGGCGCCGCCTCCGGCGAGTTCCTGCGGATGGTCGCGAACCGCCTCCTCGGCGAGAGCGGCTTCTACGACGACATCTTCGAGGCCCTGCGCATCCCCTACGAGCCGGTCCGCTGGCTCAAGGACATCGACGCCAGCCACGACGACGACGTCACGAAGGCCGCCCGTGTCTTCGAGCTGATCCACTCCTACCGGGTCCGCGGCCACGTCATGGCCGACACCGACCCGCTGGAGTACCGCCAGCGCAAGCACCCCGACCTGGACATCACCGAGCACGGGCTCACCCTGTGGGACCTGGAGCGCGAGTTCGCGGTCGGCGGTTTCGCCGGCAAGTCCCTGATGAAGCTCCGCGACATCCTCGGTGTCCTGCGTGACTCGTACTGCCGTACGACCGGTATCGAGTTCATGCACATCCAGGACCCGAAGCAGCGCAAGTGGATCCAGGACCGCATCGAGCGCCCGCACACCAAGCCGGAGCGCGAGGAGCAGCTGCGCATCCTGCGCCGGCTGAACGCGGCGGAGGCCTTCGAGACCTTCCTGCAGACGAAGTACGTCGGCCAGAAGCGCTTCTCGCTCGAAGGCGGCGAGTCGGTCATCCCGCTCCTCGACGCGGTCATCGACAGCGCGGCGGAGTCCCGTCTCGACGAGGTCGTCATCGGCATGGCCCACCGCGGCCGTCTGAACGTCCTGGCGAACATCGTCGGCAAGTCGTACGCGCAGATCTTCCGGGAGTTCGAGGGCAACCTCGACCCGAAGTCGATGCACGGCTCCGGCGACGTGAAGTACCACCTGGGCGCCGAGGGCACGTTCACGGGCCTGGACGGCGAGCAGATCAAGGTCTCGCTGGCCGCCAACCCGTCCCACCTGGAGACGGTCGACCCGGTCATCGAGGGCATCGCCCGCGCCAAGCAGGACATCATCAACAAGGGCGGCACGGACTTCACGGTCCTGCCGGTCGCCCTGCACGGCGACGCGGCCTTCGCGGGCCAGGGCGTGGTGGCCGAGACCCTCAACATGTCGCAGCTGCGCGGCTACCGCACCGGCGGCACGGTCCACATCGTCATCAACAACCAGGTCGGCTTCACGGCGGCTCCCGAGTCGTCGCGTTCCTCGATGTACGCCACGGACGTGGCCCGCATGATCGAGGCCCCGATCTTCCACGTGAACGGCGACGACCCGGAGGCCGTGGTCCGCGTCGCGCGTCTGGCCTTCGAGTTCCGCCAGGCGTTCAACAAGGACGTCGTGATCGACCTCATCTGCTACCGCCGCCGCGGTCACAACGAGTCGGACAACCCGGCCTTCACCCAGCCGCTGATGTACGACCTGATCGACAAGAAGCGCTCGGTGCGCAAGCTGTACACCGAGTCCCTGATCGGTCGCGGCGACATCACCGTGGAAGAGGCCGAGCAGGCCCTGCAGGACTACCAGGGCCAGCTGGAGAAGGTCTTCACGGAGGTCCGCGAGGCCGTCACGGCCCAGCCGAGCTCGGGACCTGTGTCGGACCCGCAGGCGGAGTTCCCGGTCACCGTGAACACCGCGATCTCCGCGGAGGTCGTGAAGCGGATCGCCGAGTCCCAGGTCAACATCCCCGACACCTTCCACGTACACCCGCGTCTGCTGCCGCAGCTGCAGCGCCGGGCGGCGATGGTCGAGGACGGCACGATCGACTGGGGCATGGGCGAGACCCTCGCCGTCGGCTCCCTCCTCCTGGAGGGCACCCCGGTCCGCCTGTCCGGCCAGGACTCCCAGCGCGGCACCTTCGGCCAGCGCCACGCGGTCCTCATCAACCGCGAGACGGGCGAGGAGCACACCCCGCTCCAGTACCTCGCCGAGGAGCAGGCGCGCTACAACGTCTACAACTCCCTCCTGTCCGAGTACGCGGTCATGGGCTTCGAGTACGGCTACTCGCTGGCCCGCCCCGACGCGCTCGTGATGTGGGAGGCGCAGTTCGGCGACTTCGTCAACGGCGCGCAGACGGTGGTCGACGAGTACATCTCGGCGGCCGAGCAGAAGTGGGGTCAGACGAGCGGCGTGACGCTCCTCCTCCCCCACGGCTACGAGGGCCAGGGCCCGGACCACTCCTCGGCCCGTGTCGAACGCTTCCTCCAGCTCTGCGCCCAGAACAACATGACGGTCGCCATGCCGACGCTGCCGTCGAACTACTTCCACCTCCTGCGGTGGCAGGTGCACAACCCGCACCACAAGCCGTTGGTGGTCTTCACCCCGAAGTCGATGCTGCGCCTCAAGGCCGCCGCGTCGAAGACGGAGGAGTTCACGACGGGCCAGTTCCGCCCGGTCATCGGCGACTCCACGGTCGACGCGGCCGCGGTCAAGAAGGTCGTCTTCTGCGCCGGCAAGGTCTACTACGACCTCGACGCCGAACGTCAGAAGCGCGGTGTCACGGACACGGCGATCATCCGCGTCGAGCGCCTGTACCCCCTCCCGGGTGCCGAGCTCCAGGCCGAGATCGCCAAGTACCCGAACGCCGAGAAGTACCTCTGGACCCAGGAGGAGCCGGCGAACCAGGGTGCCTGGCCGTTCATCGCCCTCAACCTGATCGACCACCTCGACCTCGCGGTCGGCGCGGACGTCCCCCACGGCGAGCGTCTGCGCCGCATCTCCCGTCCGCACGGCTCGTCGCCGGCGGTGGGTTCGGCGAAGCGGCACCAGGCCGAGCAGGAGCAGTTGGTGCGTGAGGTGTTCGAGGCGTAACAACGCCCGAAGACCGTACGCAACCGGGCCGCACCCCCTCTCCAGGGGGTGCGGCCCGGCCGTTTCCGCGCACTTATCCTTGACCCATGTACTTCACGGACCGTGGCATCGAGGAACTGGAGAAGCGGCGCGGCGAGGAGGAGGTCACCTTTGGGTGGCTGGCCGAGCAGCTGCGGACGTTCGTGGATCTGAATCCGGACTTCGAGGTGCCGGTGGAGCGGCTGGCGACGTGGCTGGCGCGGCTGGACGACGAGGACGAGGACGAGTAGCCGCCCCGAGAGGGACGGTCGATCGCGGACGGGACGCTCGGCGCGAACAGCGACGCTCGGTCGCGAACAGGGACGGTCAGTCGCGAGGGTGGGCCAGTTCGTACAGCAGGCCGAGGGTGCCGTGGGCGATCAGGAGGCCGCCGGCGACGAGCCAGCCGGCGCTGCGGCGGTACAGACCCCAGGCGGTGAGCGGTAGGCCCGCGAGGAGTTGGGCGGTGGCCAGGGCACGGGCTCTGGGAGTGCCGGCCCAGGGGAGCCAAGGCCCCAAGCGGCCGCGTTCGAGGACATCGAGTTCCGTACGGTCGGCTCCGCGCCGGCCGGTCCACTCGATGCGCTGGACAGCGGGCTGGATCCGGGCGACCTCGCAGAGCCGGTCGGCGGGTTCGCCCGGGGTGAGGCCGGCGGGGAGCGTCGCTCCCGCGCGGGTGAGGACGGCGAGGAGGCCCAGCAGGCGGGTGCGGCCGTCCGCCGCCGGGTCGGGCTTCGTGAGGGCGTCCAGGGACTGTGCGTCGAGGACCGGGGCCAGGCCGAGACGGTCGGCGAGGGTGCGCATCGCCTCGTCCTCGCCGGCCGGGGTGCCGTTCGCGAGCCATACGTAGCCGACGGTGCGGCGGAAACCTGCGGCGAGGGTGCAGCCGCTGCGGTCGGCGTCCCACCAGAGGGCGAGTACGGGCCAGGAGACGCCGACGGCGAGGGCGGTGGCCCAGCCGGTGAGGACGCGGTCGACTGGTTCTCCGCCGTGCAGCCAGGGCTTTCCCTCGGGCACGAGCGCGGTCCACTCCGGCCCGGCGGGGATGAGCAGCATGCGTTCGCGGAGCAGTTGGGCGACGGGGGCGACGGATTCGGGATCCGCCCGGCAGAGCAGGAGCGCTCCGGGAGCGGGGGCGGGCCGGCGATCACGGGATCCCTTGGAGCGTTCCGTCGACATGCACCCACGCTAGGCCGTTTTGTTCACATACATCCCTGCGGGTTCACCAGAACGGGTGTCTTGACTTTCCGTGACCGAGATATATCGTGAATTGCGAAGACGCGATAGTGCGTGTATGACGTCATGGCTTGGGTGCGGGCTTGGGTGCGCGGCTCGAGTGCGGTGCGTCGGCGTGTGCGGCGTCTTCTGTCGGGTCCTGTCGAGGAGGTCAGCACCATGTCCGAGTGGTGCGTCGCCGAGCCGCGGAAGCTCACGTTCGACGAACCGGTGACGACGCTGCACGTGCACGTCGTCAACGGAACGGTGAACGTCGTGGGCACCGACGAGGGTTCCGCCCGCCTGGAGGTCTCCGACGTGGAGGGGCCACCGCTGACGGTGACACAGAGGGACGGCACGCTGACCGTGGCCTATGACGACCTGCCCTGGAATGGCTTCCTGAAGTGGCTCGACCGTAAGGGCCGGCGGCGCGACGTGCTGGTCTCGCTCGCCGTCCCGACGGGTACCCGGGTCGAGGTGGGCGTGGTCGGCGCCACCGCCGTCGTGTCCGGCCTGCACGGGCGTACGGAGGTGAAGGGCATCTCGGGCGACACCACTTTGGTCGGCCTGTCGGGACCCGTGCGCGCGACGACCGTGTCGGGGAACGTGGAGGCGCAGGCCCTCACGGGTGATCTCCGGCTCAGCTCCGTCTCCGGCGACCTGACCGTCGTAGAGGGCTCCTGCGCCACCGTGAAGGCCGACTCGGTGAGCGGCTCGATCATCCTCGACCTCGGTCCCATGGACCGCCCCACCGACGTCGGCCTCACCAGCGTCTCCGGTGAGATCGCCATCCGCCTCCCCCACTCCACCGATGCCGAGGTCGAGGCCAACACCGCCGGCGGCACCATCTCCCACGCCTTCGACGGCCTCCGCGTCAGCGGCCCCTGGGGCGCCCACAAGGTCACCGGCCGCCTCGGCACGGGCGACGGCCGCCTCAAGGCCACGACCGTCACCGGCTCGATCGCCCTCCTCCGCAGGCCTCCGGCGGAGGACGAGCCGTGGGATGAAGGGCCGTGGGCCGAGGAGCCGGGGAGCGGTGGCGACTCCCCCGCCCTGCCCACGGACTCCTCCGTTCCGCCTATCATCCCGTCCACCGCCACCTCCGATTCCCCCAACTCCTCTGGCTCCCCCGACTCCTCTGACTCTCCCGACTCGTGCGGCTCGCCCGACGGCTCGGTCGGCCGAGCGGCGCCCGCTGTGCCTGCCGACGCCTCGCCGGAGGGTTCGGGTGCCGGTTCGGACGACGGCGGCCCCGGCGGTACGACCCCTCGCACAACCGACAAGAAGGTGTTCTGACATGCCTCCCGTCTTCGCCCACGGACGCCTGCGGCTGTATCTGCTGAAGCTGCTGGACGAGGCGCCGCGCCACGGCTACGAGGTGATCCGCCTGCTGGAGGAGCGCTTCCAGGGGCTGTACGCCCCCTCGGCCGGCACGGTCTACCCCCGCCTGGCCAAGCTGGAGGCCGAGGGCCTGGTCACCCACACCACCGAGGGCGGCCGCAAGGTGTACGCGATCACGGACGCCGGCCGCGCCGAACTGGCCGACCGCAGCGGCGAGTTGGCTGACCTGGAGCTGGAGATCCGCGAGTCGGTGGCCGAACTGGCCGCCGAGATCCGGGCCGATGTACGGGGCGCGGTGGGCAACCTGCGCCGCGAGATGCGGGCGGCGGCCTCCGAGGCCCGCAAGGGCAACGGAACGGGCGGCGGCGAGCAAGGGCCGCTGGGGGAGTTCGGGGAGTACGCCGACAAGGAGTCCTGGCGCGCCGCCAAGGAGGAGATGCGCCGCGTCAAGCAGGAGTGGAAGGAGCAGGCCCGGCGCGCGAAGGACGAGAGCCGACGGGCCCGCGAGGAGGCCCAGCGCGCCCGCCGTCAGGCCAACGAGGCTCAGGAGCGGGCCCGTACCCAGGCCCAGGAGGAGCTGCAGCGCATCGCCAAGCGGGTCCAGGACCACGTCCAGGACCACTTCACCCGGGGCGACTGGCCGACGGGGGTGCGCGAGGGACTGACCGAACTGGCCAAGGAGTTCGGCGAGTTCGGCAAGGACTTCGGAAAGGAGTTCGGCAAGGACTTCGGCTTCGGCCGCACGGGGGCGGAGTCCGGCTCAGGAACCACCGCTACGAAGGGCGGCGCGGGAGCCGGAACGGGCATCGGGGAGCCCGAGTACACGACCACTCCCGACGACTTCCCCGCCGACTACGAGCCCGCCTGGGTCCACGAGACCCCCACGGGCGACCCGGCCCGCGATCTCTACCGCCTCCTGGACCGCTTCCGCGACGACATCCGCGACGCGGCCCGCGACCACGGCGTGACAGAGGACCAGCTCCGCGACGCCCGCCGCCATCTGTCAACGGCGGCGGCCCACATCGGAGCGGTGCTGCGGGTGCCCAAGGGGTAAGCCGAGATCAGGCGCGGACCGGGGCCAAGGGCAAGCGGAGCGCACCAAGCCGGAGGGGCAACCGCCGACCGGGCCCTGAAGGGGCGCGCGGCCCCTTCAGAAGGGCTCCTCACCCCGCCTTGGCCTCCCCGGCGCCGTACAGGACCCGCTCCAGCGCCTCATACGTCACCCCATGGTCCGCGAGGACCTCGGCCAGGGCCCCGGGGCGGGTGGTGAGGGCGAGGAGGAGGTGTTCGTCGCCGATGATGGTGGTCCCCCCGCGCGAGCGGATTCGAGCGTGGGGGAGATCGCGGTGGGCGTGGGCGGTGCGGAGGGAGCGGGTGAGGACGTCCTTGGCGTCGCGGGTGAAGGGACGGTGGCCCGAGCGGAGCCCCCAGCCATTGCGGTTGCCCTTCCTGCCCGACTCCAACGCACCCACCCCATGGGCCTCTTCGACCCGGGAGACGATCTCCGAGAGGTCGATGCCCAGGCCGGAGAGGGCGTCCATGTCGGCGCGGGAGAAACCACCCCGGCGGCGCGCCTCGGCCAGGGCCCGCACCACGGAGTCGCGGCGGTCGGTCAGCCCCAGCGCGGCCAGGGCGAACGAGGCACGGCTGGCCTTTCGGTCCAGCAGCGAGAGAAGGAGGTGCTCTTCGGTCACCTCGTTCGCGTGGGAGCGTTCGGCGTGGTCGAGCGCTCCCAGGACCACGGCGCGGGCGTCTTTCGTGAACCGTTCGAACATCAATGCCTCCCGTACTTCTTGTGCACGGCCTGCCTGCTCACTCCGAGTTCCGTGGCGATCTCCTGCCACGACCAGCCCTGGTTGCGCGCGCTGCGCACCTGCACCGACTCCAACTGCTCCAGCAGCCTCCGCAGCGCGGCGACAGCCCGCAGCCCGACCCGGGGGTCACGATCGCCCGCGCGCTCGGCGAGATCCGTTGCTTCGGTCATGACGTCAACTTACGTTGACACCCTGGGCCGCGTCAACCCCGGTTGACATGGCAATGGACGGCCCCGGGACATGACGACGGCCGACCCGGAGAACCGGACCGGCCGTCAGGTCGTATCGACTGAATCCGTCAGGGGTTGGTGAGCACGACCTTGCCGAACTGGGAGCCGGACTCCAGGCGCTCGAACCCCTCGCGGGCACGGTCCAGGGGCAGCACCTCGTCGATGACGGGGCGGACGCCGGTCGCGGCACAGAAGGAGAGGAGGTCCTCCAGTTCGTCCTTGGTGCCCATGGTGGAGCCGACGACCTTGAGTTCGAGGAAGAAGATGCGGGTCAGTTCGGCGTGGGAGGGGCGGTCGCCGCTGGTGGCGCCCGAGATGACGAGGCTGCCGCCGGGGCGCAGCGACTTCACCGAGTGGGACCATGTGGCGGCACCGACGGTCTCGATGACCGCGTCGACGCGCTGCGGCAGCCGCGCCCCCGACTCCAGCGCCTCCACCGCGCCCAGCTCCAGGGCCCGCTTGCGCTTGGCCTCGTCCCGGCTGGTGGCGTAGACCCGCAGACCGGCCGCCTTGCCGAGCACGATCGCGGCGGTGGCGACACCGCCGCCGGCGCCCTGGACGAGAACGGAGTCGCCGGGGCGTACGCCCGCGTTGGTGAAGAGCATGCGGTACGCCGTCAGCCAGGCGGTGGGCAGGCAGGCGGCCTCTTCGAAGGAGAGCTCCTTGGGCTTGGGGAGCACGTTCCAGGTGGGGACGGAGACGAGTTCGGCGAAGGTGCCCTGGTAGCGCTCGGTGAGGATGGAGCGGGGTTCGTTGGGGCCGACGCCGTGGCCGGTCTGGCCGATCACCGAGTGCAGCACGACCTCGTTGCCGTCCTCGTCGACACCGGCGGCGTCGCAGCCGAGGATCATGGGCAGCTTGTCCTCCGCGAGGCCGACGCCCCGCAGCGACCACAGGTCGTGGTGGTTCAGCGAGGCGGCCTTCACCTTGACGGTCGTCCAGCCCGGCCTCGGGTCCGGTGCCGGGCGGTCGCCCAACTCCAGTCCGTTGAGCGGTTGGTCACGGTCGATGCGGGCGGCATAGGCAGCGAACATGCGCCTGACCATAGGGCTCTGCCGGGAACGATGGAACGGGGGAGCGCTGTGACACGCGTCCCGTCGTCTCCAGCTCCGCCTTCGAGCTCGGGAGCGTGGGGTTGTTCGGCGGGGTGCGGGTTGGATGTGGCTGGTCGCGCAGTTCCCCGCCCTTAAAGCGGGGCGCAGCCCCATGCTTTTAAGGGGCGCGGGGAACTGCGCGACCAGCCCCCACTCACCCGCAGACAACCAACCCCCTGGGGGCCTGGGGGCGTAGCCCCCAGCTTGCGGATGGGACGGGTAGGGGCGGCGGGGGCGAAGAAACCACCCCGCACCGCCCCCGGAGTCAGCGTCGAGCAACACCCTCGGCCCGGGCCGCGGCCGCGACCGCCGCGGTCACCGCCGGGGCGACCCGCTCGTCGAACGGCGACGGGATGACGTAATCCGCGGCGAGATCGTCCCCGACGACCGACGCCAGCGCCTCGGCCGCCGCGATCTTCATGCCCTCGGTGATCCGGGAGGCCCGCACCTGGAGGGCGCCGGCGAAGATGCCCGGGAAGGCGAGGACGTTGTTGATCTGGTTGGGGTAGTCGGAGCGCCCGGTCGCGACGACGGCCGCGTACTTGTGGGCCACGTCCGGGTGCACCTCGGGGTTCGGGTTGGCCATGGCGAAGACGAACGCGCCCTCGGCCATCGAGGCCACCGCCGCCTCCGGGACCGTCCCGCCGGAGACGCCGATGAAGACGTCCGCGCCCGCGAGGGCGTCCTCCAGGGAGCCCGAGAGCCCGGCCTTGTTGGTGAGCTCGGCGAGCTCACGCTTGACCGGCGTGAGGTCCTCGCGGTCCACGGAGACGATGCCCTTGCGGTCGGTGACCGCGACGTCGCCGAGACCGGCCTCCAGCAGCATCTTGGCGATGGCGACGCCCGCCGCGCCCGCACCCGAGATCACGGCCCGCAGATCGCCGATCCCACGGCCGGTCAGCCGGGCGGCGTTCCGGAGAGCCGCCAGCGTCACGACCGCCGTACCGTGCTGGTCGTCGTGGAAGACCGGGATGTCGAGGGCTTCCTGGAGCCGCCTCTCGATCTCGAAACAGCGGGGCGCCGAGATGTCCTCCAGGTTCACGCCGCCGAAGGAGGGCGCGAGGCGGACCACGGTCTCGATGATCTCGTCGACGTCCGTGCAGGCGAGCGCGATCGGCACCGCGTCGACGCCGCCGAACTGCTTGAACAGGATCGCCTTGCCCTCCATCACGGGGAGGGAGGCCTCGGGGCCGATGTCGCCGAGACCCAGGACCGCCGTACCGTCCGTCACGACGGCGACGACCGACGACTTCCACGTGTAGTCGTTGACCAGTTCCGGCTGCTCGGCGATGGCGGTGCACACGCGCGCGACGCCGGGCGTGTAGGCCAGGGACAGGTCGTCCTTGTCACGGATCGGCACGGTGGCCTGCACGGCCATCTTGCCGCCGCGGTGCAGCGCGAAAGCGGGGTCGAAGGAGTCGACGGAATTGAGCGGCTCCCCGCCGCCTTCCTGACCCGTACTGCCGTCGCTGCTCTCGGTGCGAGGATTGACAATCTCCGCTGCCACTTGTTTTACCCCTTAGGTCTTCATGGTTTGAGGGTGACCGCTCCCGGTTCGGGGGCGGGCGGGCACCGCGCAAGTCCCGGGTCACCGATACGTACGGCGACGCCTGCGGGCTCAGACGCGACGGGCGCGCCGCACACGCGCCCTGGGCCCCGGGTGAGGGGTGTAAAGAACCTTCTTACCGGACGGACGGCATCGACGACGAGTCCACACGTCTTCATACCTCGAAGGTCACAACTCGAAGGTCATTTGAAGACGATCATGGGTGGTTCGACTCATCGACGGATGACGGGACAAGTCGGGTCACGTCACGACAAGTCCTGTACGGCCACGTGCGCGGAGTTCGCGGCCGACCGCATCCTGAGATGCACCGAAGATCTTCCGGCCGGAAGAAGGAATGCCCGCACAAGATCCGGTGTGATCACCTGGTCCGCAGCGGTTCGTGGGTCATTCGGGGGTCGCCCGTTATCCGATTTTGACATGGCGGGCCATCTGAATGCACATGCCCGAATGGCAAGATGCGGTAATCACACGAGGTCGCGACACCCGAAGACGCGTGTTAATCGTCGACCCATCGGCAACTCCACACCACCCCGCCGGAGGAACCCACCATGACCGCAAGCACCACCTGTCGTACGACCGGCCTGCGCTCCCGGACAGCCGCGGTCGGAGCGATCGCGGTCGCGGGCGCCCTGCTGCTCACCGCCTGCGGTGACCAGACCAAGAAGGACAACGGTTCCGACACCGCCTCCACGAGCGCGGCCCCGCTGGCCGACAAGCTCCCGGCGGCGATCCGGGACAAGGGCGTGATCAACGTCGGTTCGGACATCGCGTACGCCCCGGTCGAGTACAAGGACAGCTCCGGCAAGGTCGTCGGCATCGACATCGACATCGCCGAGGCGATGGGCAAGCAGCTCGGTGTGGACTTCAAGTTCCAGAACGCCACGTTCGACACCCTCATCGGTGGTCTCGCGGCCAAGCGGTACGACATAGCGATGTCGGCCATGACCGACACCAAGGACCGCCAGGAGGGCGTCGACGCCGACACCGGCAAGAAGGTCGGCGCCGGCGTCGACTTCGTCGACTACTTCACTGCGGGTGTCTCGCTGTACACCAACAAGGGTGACGACCAGTCCATCAAGACCTGGGACGACCTCTGCGGCAAGACGATCGCCGTGCAGCGCAACACGTTCTCGCACGACCTCGCCAAGGACCAGGCGAAGAAGTGCAAGGACGACGGCGGCAAGGAACTCAAGATCGAGGACTTCGCCACCAACCCCGAGGCCGAGACCCGGATGCGTTCCAAGGGCGCGGACGTCGTCTCCGCCGACTACCCGGTCGCCGCGTACTCGGTGAAGACCTCGGGCGGCGGCAAGTACTTCGAGATCGTCGGCGACCAGGTCGAGGCGGGCCCGTACGGCATCGCCGTCGCGAAGGACAACACCGAGCTGCGCGACGCGCTGCAGGCCGCCGTCCAGGCGATCATCGACAGCGGCGAGTACGAGAAGATCATCAAGAAGTGGGGAGTCGAGGACGGCTCCGTCACCGAGGCCAAGATCAACGGCGGTTCCTGATTCTCGGCTCGGTTCTGAAAGGCACCACCTGTGACTGTTGACGTCAGCAAGACGGACGGTCCCTCGGACACTCCCCCCGCCGGCCCGGAGGCCATCAAGGCCATCCCGGTCCGGCACCCGGGGCGCTATGTGTCCGCGGCCATCGCGCTCGCTCTCCTCGGCGTGATCGTCTACGCGTTCGCGCAGGCGAAGAAGATCAACTGGGGTGCGGTCCCCGACTACTTCTTCGACGACCGCATCATCGAGGGCGTCCTGAACACCCTCCTGCTCACCGTGCTCTCCATGGTGATCGGCATCGTCGGCGGCATCCTGCTCGCCGTGATGCGGCTGTCGAAGAACCCGGTGACCTCGTCGATCGCGTGGTTCTACATCTGGTTCTTCCGCGGCACACCGGTCCTGGTCCAGCTCTTCGTCTGGTTCAACCTGGGCCTGGTCTTCGAGTACATCAACCTCGGCCCGATCTACAAGGACTACTGGTCCTCGTTCATGACGCCGCTGCTGACGGCGCTGCTCGGCCTCGGCCTCAACGAGGCCGCGTACATGGCGGAGATCTGCCGCGCCGGTCTGCTCTCGGTCGACGAGGGCCAGACCGAGGCGTCGCACGCGCTCGGCATGAGCCACACCAAGACGCTGCGCCGGATCGTCATCCCGCAGGCGATGCGCGTGATCGTGCCGCCGACGGGCAACGAGGTCATCAACATGCTGAAGACCACGTCGCTCGTCTCGACGGTGCAGTACGTGGACCTACTCAAGTCGGCCCAGGACATCGGCCAGGGTTCGGGCGCCATCGTGGAGATGCTGTTCCTCGCCGCCGCCTGGTACCTGATCCTGACCAGCGTCTTCAGCGTCGGGCAGTACTACCTGGAGAGGCACTACGCGAAGGGCTCCTCCCGGACCCTCCCGCCGACGCCGGTCCAGCGTTTCAAGGCGGCCGTGCTGCCCACGCGCCGCCCGAAGGGAGTCTCGGCATGACCGCCATGGTGAAGGCCGAGGGCATCCACAAGTCCTTCGGTCCCGTCGAGGTCCTCAAGGGCATCGACCTGGAGGTGCAGACGGGCGAGGTGTTCTGCCTCATCGGCCCGTCCGGCTCCGGCAAGTCGACGTTCCTCCGGTGCATCAACCACCTTGAGAAGATCAACGCCGGGCGGCTGTACGTCGACGGCGAGCTGGTCGGCTACCGCCAGAAGGGCGACAAGCTGTACGAGCTGAAGGACAGCGAGGTCGCGCTCAAGCGCCGTGACATCGGCATGGTGTTCCAGCGCTTCAACCTGTTCCCGCACATGACGGCCACCGAGAACGTCATGGAGGCGCCGGTCCAGGTCAAGGGCGTCAGCAGGGTCCAGGCCCGTGAGCGCGCCCGTGAGCTGCTCGACCGGGTCGGCCTCGGCGACAAGGCGGGCAACTACCCGTCCCAGCTCTCCGGCGGCCAGCAGCAGCGTGTCGCGATCGCCCGGGCGCTGGCCATGGAGCCGAAGCTGATGCTCTTCGACGAGCCGACCTCGGCGCTCGACCCGGAGCTGGTCGGCGACGTCCTCGACGTCATGCGCGACCTGGCCGAGTCCGGTATGACCATGGTCGTCGTCACCCACGAGATGGGCTTCGCCCGCGAGGTCGGCGACAGTCTGGTCTTCATGGACGGCGGTGTGGTGGTCGAGTCCGGCAGCCCCCGTGACGTGCTGACGAACCCGCAGGAAGAGCGGACGCAGGCGTTCCTCTCCAAGGTCCTCTGACCGGTACGAACAGCGAGACGACCGGTACGCGTACGGGACGAGACGACCAGTACGCATACGGAAGGGGCGGTACGGAATCCCGTACCGCCCCTTACTCGTGCCACGGCGGCCGACTTCACCCCTCGGGCACCCGGCGGCCTACTTCACCGCCAGCACCATCGAGTCGGAGGGCGAGCACCACACCGCGCGGGCCTCGGCGAAGCCCTTCTCGCGGAGGACGCGGGCGTGCCAGTCGACGCTCTGGAAGTCGCCGTCGGCGTGGTCGCCGTAGATCTCGAACCGGCGGGCCGTCGGCGCGGCGAGGACGGGGTCCTGGGCGGCGAGCTGCCACCATGCGGCCCAGTCGACGATGCCGTTCGCCTTGGCTTGTTCCATACCGGCATGGCGGTGCGCGCGCTCCGCCGCGTTGATCCGGGGCGTCGACTCGTCGATCATGTGGTCCGCGTTCATGAAGACACCGCCGTCGCGGACGAGCTCCGCGACCTGACCGTAGAGGACGGCGAGAGGTTCGCTGTGCAGCCAGTGCAGGGCCGTGGCCGTCAGGACCGCGTCGTACGCGTCGTACGGCAGCCGCGTGGTCCAGTCGGGGTCGGTGAGGTCGGCGGTGACGAAGGTGACCCGCGGGTCGCCCTCGAACGTGCCTTCGGCGATGGTGAGGAGCGCGGGGTCGAGGTCGACGCCGGTGCTGACGGCCTTCGGGAACCGTTCGAACAGCCTGGACGTGATGGAACCCGTACCGCAGGCGAGGTCGAGGACGCGGGGCTCGGGGCCGGCGAAGGCCTCGACCATGTCCAGCATCACCCGGAACCGCTCCTCGCGGTCCGGCAGATACCACTCCTGCTGCCGGTCCCAGCTCTCCTGCCAGGCGGACCAGTCGGTTCCGGTTCCGGTCGTGGTGGTCATGAAGGCCCCTTCCTCCGTGTACCGCCGCATCCCCATGACGCGTAATACCCTGTAAGTACGAGCAGCTGTTACCTGACCCGCATCACGACGATAGAGCGCCCCGGTAAGGACTACAAGTGGAACTGGCCTATTACTCGGACTATGCGGTACGCCTCGTCAACACGGAGGAGCCGGCCCGGGGCAAGGACTCGCTCACCTCGGTCGACGCCGTTCGCGATCTCTTCGGGGCGAACCAGTCGGCGGCCCGGCGGGCCACGGACGCCGACGTCACCCGCTTCCGCTCGGTGCGGGCCCGGCTGCGCTCGGTCTTCGGGGCGGCGGACGACGGCGACGAGACACTCGCCGTGGACCTGCTGAACTCGCTCCTGCTGGAGTTCCCGGTGAGCCCGCAGATCTCCGGGCACGACTTCCGGGACGACGACGGCAGCCCGCTGTGGCACATGCACCTGGCGGACCATCCCTCCAACGCGACCGCGGGCTATGCCGCCATCGCCGCGATGGGCCTCGCCTTCCATCTCACCGAGTACGGCGTGGACCGGCTCGGCCTGTGCGAGGCCGCGCCGTGCCGCAACGCCTACCTCGACACCTCAACCAACCGCTCCCGGCGCTACTGCTCGGACCGCTGCGCGACCCGCGCCAACGTGGCGGCCTACCGCGCCCGCAAACGCCTGGAGGCGGACCGGTCGCCGAGCACTGGACGGGCGGCCGAGAGCGCCCAGCGGGCGAGCGCGAACGGCGAACGCTGACCGTCCGGCCTGGGCCGGTACCGGAACCGCACCTTGCCGAGCACGAGTTCGTCGGGCACGGCCCCGTAGTCGGTGCTGTCCCCGCCCGCGTACGCGTTGTCCCCGAGCACCCACCAGCCGCCGTCGCGTCGCTCGGCGGCCCGTTTGACGACGAGCAGGTCCTGCTGGAAGGGATGCCGCAGCACGACCACGTCACCGACCCTGAGGCGGGCCCCGTAGTGGACGAGCAGTTGGTCCCCGTGGCGCAGCGTCGGGACCATGGAGGGTCCCGTGACCTCGGCCACCCCGAAGGGCAGGAGGGCCCTCCCCTGCTCGCTCTCCTGCGACAGCTCCGGCATCACCCGGCACCTCCCCGATACGTTCCTCCACCAGTCCCAGTCTGACCCCGGACTTTTGTCCTAAGCCCATGGGGGCACTCGCGAAAACCACTCTGGCAGGGAGTAATGTCCCACCTGAGAAGACGATCACGAGGAAGGAATGCTCCATGCTTTCCCGCCTGTTTGCCCCCAAGGTGAAGGTCAGCGCACACTGCGACCTGCCCTGCGGTGTGTACGACCCGGCCCAGGCCCGCATCGAGGCGGAGTCGGTGAAGGCCGTGCAGGAGAAGATGGCCGCCAACGACGACGCGCACTTCCAGGCTCGCGCGACCGTCATCAAGGAGCAGCGCGCCGAGCTCGCCAAGCACCACGTTTCGGTGCTGTGGAGCGACTACTTCAAGCCCCCGCACTTCGAGAAGTACCCGGAGCTGCACCAGCTGGTCAACGACACCCTCAAGGCCCTCTCGGCCGCGAAGGGCTCGACCGACCCGGCGACGGGCCAGACGGCGCTCGACTACATCGCCCAGATCGACAAGATCTTCTGGGAGACCAAGAAGGCCTGACCCGGCCCCTCTCGACCGCACCCGGT
Organism: Streptomyces sp. DSM 40750; assembly: GCF_024612035.1. Classification (GTDB taxonomy): domain Bacteria; phylum Actinomycetota; class Actinomycetes; order Streptomycetales; family Streptomycetaceae; genus Streptomyces. Next base: position 7,602,642 of record NZ_CP102513.1, on the reverse strand, counting down.
CCGTATGCCGCCGTCCTGAACGGCGGTGTGACGGGCCGGGTGCGGTTGTGTTCGGGCGGCCGTATGACGGAGAAACGACGCCGACGCCCGCAGCCGCCGCTCCTGTTCAACGACGGCAGACCAGGGTGCCGCCCATGCAGTGGACCTCGAACATGCCGTTTCGCTCAAGGTGGTCGCCGAGGATGGCACGGGCCCGCTCGATCGTCGCGTCGAACGGCACAGCGTGCTGATCCGCCCACGCCCGATAGGAAGCCATGTGCGCGATGACCGGCTCGGGATCGTGCACCGTGATGGTGCCGGGAAGTTCGATCGTCGTCACGCGGCCGAATTCCTCTCCCAGGAGGTCCGGTGCCTTCTCCAGGGAAAAACGGGCGCTGAGCGAGATGCGGGCCGGGCCGCGCCCGGTGCCGAGGACCTCGCCCGCCGCCCGCTGCCACAGGTCGTCGAGTTCGGCCTTGTCCCGGTCGCTGTTGGTGGAGGAGATCACCAGCCCGTCACGGGCGACGACGCGGGACAGCTCCCGCACTGCCTGGGGGATGTCGGGGACGTGGTAGAGCATGTGCAGCGCCAGGGCAGCGTCGACGCTCGCCGTCGCCAACGGCAGGCGAGTGGCGTCCGCCACGGCGACGGGACCGGGCACCCCCGGCGAGGATGCCGGGAGCGATGTCCAGGCCGAGCAGAGCCAGATCGGGCCGGTCGTCGCGCAGCCGCTGAATGAACTTGCCGTTGCCGCAGCCGACATCTACCACGCGCCCGCGTATGCCGCTCAACTGCTCGGCGACGATGCCGGGCAGGTCGTAACGGGGCCTCTGCCACTGGTAGAGCGACTGGCGGGCGGCCAGGTCCCGGTCGCTGTTGTAGGCGCTCCCGGCGAGGCGGCCCCGGTCGGTGACGGCGGCGTCGTGTGCGGCAGACAGTTCGGTCATGTCGGCAGCTCCGGAGGGTGGGATGGGGGTACCTCCCACGCCTTTAGGGCTGTGGGGGAGGGTGAGGCCGCGAGGACGGGCCGTGTGCTGGAGACGTTCGCATTGCGCAGCGCGATGAACCGAGCGAAGTCGGCCGACATCACCGCGTCCGCCGAGACGGCACCCACACCAGAGCGCGGAGGCACCGCAGACCGCGCCGGCGAGGACCCTGTGGCGCCGTCCCCACGCTGGCGGCTCTTGCTGACTGCCACGGCGCGGTCGAGGACGGCGACATCGACGCCGAACACCTGCGCCAGGTGTTTCCGGGTGTACGGGACCGGGATACGCGCCTCGCGCTCGTAACGCCCAATCTCCTTGCCGGTCTTGGCGGCACGCCCCTCCAGGGCGTTGTACTCGTCGGCTACTCGCTTGCAGCGCCGCATCCGGCCGTCTCGCGGAGAGGGCGGCGGCCGCCGCGTCGCAGGCGATGCTGTCCGAGACGGCCAGCCCGCTGATGCGGTCCTCCAACTCCAGGCCGTGCCAGGCCATCAGCGGGAGCTGGGCGATCGCCACCCGGTAGGCGTCGACGGCCTGTGCCCGGTCCTCCAGCATGGCGGACCGCAGTCCCCAGTGCGCCGCGGCGGAGAAACGCACCTTCGTCGGCACGCCCTCGATGCCCGCCGCCTCCCGGAACACCGCACGCGCCTTCTCCAGGTCACGAGGGCTGCCGCCGTGCAGGGCCGCGAAGGTGTGCGCCTGGGCCAGGCCGACGAGGAAGGACACGCGGCGCACGTCGTCCTCGGGCGTGGCCCGGAGCGCCGATTCCGCCGTGTCGATCGCTTGGTCCACATCGGCGGCGGAGAGAGTCAGTTCGTACCGGGCGAGGTGGGCCGTGGAGAGCCCGAGCTGGGACCTGGCCCAGGTCGGATGACCGTCCGGGGTGGCGCGGACGGCCTCCTGGAAGCAGCGGACGGCCTCGTCCGCGTCGCCCCGCCGTCTCTGCCGCCGGCAGCGGTCGAGGAGGGCCGTGGCCAGGTTCGTCAGCGCCCCGGCCCGTCGCGCATGTCCCTCCGGGTAGGCCTGCACGGCCAGTCGGCCGGCGTCGATCGCCTCGTCCAACTCCTGGGCGGACTCCGTGCGTTCGTGCCGGTCGGACAGCGTGAGACAGAGGTTGGCGGCCGCCTCGCCCGCGCCCTCGCTGCCGTGGGCCGCCGCCTCCACGGCCGCCCGCATTGGTTGGACAGCGTCATGGGACGGCCGGGGTGTCTCTCGGGCAGGAGGTCACGGCAGCGCCGCAGGAGCGCGATCGCCTCGTCGAGCGCCCGCGGATCGCGTACGGCGCCCCAGCTCGCGTACAGCTCCAGGGCTCGGGCGCCCATACGGGCAGCGTCGTCGTTCTCCGACATGCCCAGCATCTCGGCCTCTCCTCTTCGGACGGGTCCGTCCCCCGCGGTGGGAGGGTCAGCCCTCGTCCGTGGCCAGCAGGAACAGCACCGCTCCGACGACAACGAGGAGCGACGCCAGCATCGTCTGCACCCGGGCCCGGCGCAGGGCTCCGCGTACCTGCCAGGCATGGACGAGTTCCACCAGGGCTCGGCGCCGGGCGGTGGCATGGGCGATGTTGACACGGGCCGCTGTGAGGGCACGGTTCAGTTCGGCGCTCCGGTCCTCGTCCCGCTCGCGGGCGAGACGTGCCGTGAGGTTCACGGCCACGGCGGTGTGCAGCCGGCAGGCCCGGCCGAGTTCCTCGACAGTCGTGCCGAACGGGCCGAAGAACAGCTCGGGAGCAGCCGCGATCTCGGCGCGGAGGTCGGCGAGGGGAGGGTCCTGGAGTGACCGGAGCGTGGTGAACCGAGGGGTCAGCACTTCGCCGGTCCACCAGATCGCCCAGAACACCCCCACCATCGCCAGGGCGAGCCCGCCGGCGGCCAGCGCGATGTCGCCGAGGCCGTGGATCTTGCCGATGGCGGCCAGCGGGAACCCGCCGAGCAGCAGTGCGCCGACCGCGGCGGTGGCCATGATCGTCCAATCTCCCTCGGGTCCTCCCTCGGAACGCCCCATCGGCCACCCATTGTCAGTGGCCGGTGCGATGCTGTCGGCATGAACCGGGACGATCTGGTGCGGCTGCGGCGGGCGCGCGACCGCATGGACCGCGAGTACGCCGAGCCGCTGGACGTGACCACCCTCGCGCGCACGGCGCTCATGTCCCCCGGCCACTTCCAGCGCAGCTTCCGCGCGGCCTTCGGCGAGACCCCGTACGGCTATCTCATGACCCGCCGCATAGAGCGCGCCAAGGCGTTGCTGCGCCGCGGCGACCTGACGGTGACCGAGGTGTGCATAGCCGTGGGCTGTACGTCACTGGGCTCCTTCAGCTCCCGCTTCACGGAGCTGGTCGGCGAGACGCCGAGCGCGTACCGGGCGCGCTCGCACGACGAGAGTGCGGCGATCCCCGCGTGCGTGGCGAAGCGCCTGACCCGGCCCGCCCGCCATCGGATACGCACGACGGAACCCGGCGCAGCGCCCTAGCGTGAACACATGGCTACGAACGATCCGAACACTGCGAACAGACTCCCGGCCCCGGATGTGAAGCTCGCCCAGTGCTTCCTCGCCGTCGACGACCACGACAAGGCGCTCGCCTTCTATCGCGACGTGCTGGGCATGGAGGTCCGCGGTGACGTCGGCTTCGAGGGGATGCGCTGGGTGACCGTGGGCTCTCCCCTCCAACCGGACGTCGAGATCGTCCTGGAACCACCCGCCGCCGACCCCGGCATCTCCCCCGCCGACCGCGAGACCATCGCCACCCTCCTCGCCAAGGGCGTCCTACGCGGCGTCAACTTCACCACGACCGACTGCGACGCCCTCTACGCCCGCGTCGAGTCCTCCGGCGCCGACGTCCTCCAAGAGCCCACGGACCAGCCCTATGGCGTCCGCGACTGCGCCTTCCGCGACCCGGCGGGCAACATGCTCCGCTTCATGGAACGCCGAGCCTGAGCCGACACCGGCCGGCGTGGCGGGCTGACAGGCTGACAGGCTGACGGAAACGTCGTTGCGTGAGGCGGGCTGGCGGGAGACCGTACGAGTCGTTCAGCCGGAGGGGTTGGACCGTGCGGGAGGGAGCGGCGCTGTGGGTGGAGTGAGCGGGAGCGGTCACGGGGACACGCGCAGGGGTGGAAGCTCGGCGGACGAGGCGGGCGAGGCGAACGAGTCGGGAAGGGCGATCCGGTGGACGTATGCCTTCGTCGACCGGCCCGCGGCTGGGTTCGAGCGAGCGTGCGCCTTCTGGACGGCCGTCACAGCGACCAAGCTGTCCGAACCGCGGGGAGAACGGGGTGAGTTCGTGACCCTGTTGCCCGAGACGGGCGACGCGTGCGTGAAGGCGCAGGGTGTCGCGTCCGGCGACGGCGGCGCTCACCTGGACTTCGCCGTCGAGGACGTACCCGCGCTCGTGGACCGGGCGGTCCGGCTCGGCGCCGAGGTGGTCGCCCCGAACGACGGCTGGGCGGTGCTGCGCTCGCCCGCCGGGCAGCTCTTCTGCGCGGTGCCGTGGCACGGGGAGTCGGTACGGCCGCCGGTGGTCGACGGGAGCCGCCTGGACCAGGTGTGCCTGGACGTGGCACCGGCCGAGTTCGACGGCGAGGTCGCGTTCTGGGCAGCCCTGTCGGGCTGGGACTCCCACGCGGGCTCACTCCCGGAGTTCCACGTCCTCCGCCCGCCGGCGGGTCTCCCCGTCCGCATCCTCCTCCAACGCCTCGACACCCCCCGCCCCATCTCCGCCCACCTCGACCTGGCCTGCACCGACATCGACGCCACCCGCACCCACCACGAACACCTCGGCGCCACGTTCGTGGCCGGTCACTCGCACTGGACGGTGATGCGAGACCCGTCGGGCGGCACGTACTGCCTGACGGGCCGCGACCCGCAGACGGGCGGGTTGCCGCCGAGGACGGAGTGACACGGTGGGCGGGGGTGAGGCCGACGGTGGGGTGACGCCGACGGGTGGGGCACAGCGCCCCTGGCGGGGTCCGGGCGGAGCCCTGCGAGGGCGCGGCGGACGCGGGCGGGGGCGAAGGGGCGCAGCCCCTGGAGACGGGAATGGGTAAGGGCGGCGGGGAGAAACCGGAAGGCCCAAGCCCCCAGCTCATCCCGACCAGACGACCCCGTTCAGATGTCCCCCGCGTCCTCCAGTACCGGCCGGATCACCACCGGGTACTCCGTGAGCCCCTCGGGGCCGGGGCACTGGGCCACGCGGGCCGCGATCTCCGTGACCCGGTCCAGGCTCGCGCACTCCAGGAGCCAGTAGCCGGCGAGCAACTCTTTGGTCTCCGGGTACGGCCCGTCCGTGATCACCGGCTTGCCGTCGGCGCCGGCCGTGACGAACCGGGTCTGAGCCGGCTCGGCCAGCCCTTGGCCGTCGATCATCTCTCCGGTCTTGGCGAGGTCGTCGTTGATCGCGCCCATGTGGGCGTGCATGGCCTGCAACTGCTCCCGTGTCCAGGCCGGGGAATGCTCGGATGCCTTGCCGCGCATGCCCTCGTAGTCCGCCTGCGTGCCCAGGACCATCACCAGGTACTTCATGAGTCCGCTCCTTCGTCTGCCTCGGAATCACCCGCGGTAAGCGGCTCCCACAGGAGACGTCGGAGCCGCCCCACACGTCTCGACACACCCGCACGACACCCGCACGACGCTTTCCCCCGAATTTTCCGAAGCCCACGGACACACTCATGGACACACTCACGGGCACACTCGCCGACCTCCTACCGGCCGGTCCCGTCAGGTCTTCTCTTCGGTCCTCGCCTCAGCCGTCTCAGCCGTCACCTCGATCTGCGTATCGGTCTCCTCCGCGTGCGCGTCATGACCACCATGCGTGCCGTGGCTCCCGTGCGTCCGCCGGGCCACGGCCCGCGGCTTCTGCGCGGCGGCTGTCTCGGCCAAGACGGCCTCGTCGACGTACGCCTCACACTTAGGATTTCTGCACGGACCCGGACCCCACACGGGTACCCACGCGCCCAGCGTCTTGTGCCGCCGTACGACCGTGGCCACAGGCTGTCCGCAGACCGGGCAGACATGCTCGTCGATGCCCATGCATCCAGGGTATTGCCGACGGGGTCAGGGCGCTCCCCACGTACACGGACAATCGGCGACCGGCCACCCACTCGTCGGCCGCTCGCCCGTCGGCCGCCCGCTCATCGGCCACCCACTCGTCGGCCGCTCGGCCGTCTCGGCCGCCGGGCGACGCCCCGCCCCGTCAGCGCTTCCTGCTGTACGTCCGCACCAGCACCCCGTTGTCGAAGCTCCGCACCTCGTCGAGCGTGAACTCGGAGACGGCGAACCCGGAGCCGAACATCGGCATCCCGGTGCCCAGCACGATCGGATACGTCTTGATGATCAGCTCGTCGATCTCGTCGACCAGCGCGCCCGCGACGGCCGAGCCGCCGCACAGGTAGATGCCGAGTCCGCCGTCCTCCGCCTTGAGCTGCTGGCCCGCGTGACCGGGGACCGCACCGGCTATCTCGCCCACCTCGAACTGCGCCTCGAAGCCACCCGCCGCCCCACCCTGCACACCTCGTACACCGAGTCGGTGCGCGGAGAGCTGGATTTCGGCATGCGGTTCCACCGTGAGGCGGGCCTCCCCGGCGGCGACGAGACCGTCATGGTCCTCTACCTGGCCATGCAGGGCCTCCTCCTCGAACACCTCACCCTGCCGGACGTCCTCGACAACGCCCTCCCCGGCGTCACCGCCCCCGAAGGCCTGATGGAACGCATCGTGGAGACGATCGTCCCCGAGCACTGACTCCAGCAAGCAGGACTCCGCCGCCCCGAAAGCAGGCGTAAGGGGGTCGAAGGGGCACAGCCCCTGGATGGGACGGACAGGGGCGGAGCGGGCGAAACCAAAAAACCGGCGGGCCCCGCACACCGTGGGGATGTGCGGGACCCGCCGGCCGTCCGAAGGCACCGGCACTGCGCAGGGTCAGGTCAGGTCAGCACCGCGCCAACGCCTCCGGAGCATCAACCGCCACTCGGCCCCACCTCAGCTGCTGCGGCGCGTCACGAACTCGGCCAGCGCGAGGAGCCCGCCGGCCGATTCCGGGTCCGGTACCGCACGGGACAGTTCGTGCATGGCCCGGGCCATACGATCGGCCGCCTGGATCTGCGCCCAGTCACGGCCGCCGGCCCGCTCCACGACCGACGTCGTACGTTCCAGGTCCCCTTCCTCGTACGGCAGTCCGTACAGCTCGGCGAGTTCGGCGGCCTCCGGAGTGCCGGAGGCGAGCGCGGCGACCACCGGGAGGGACTTCTTGCGGACCATGAGGTCCGCCCCGGCCGGCTTGCCGGTGCGGCTCGGGTCTCCCCAGATGCCGATCACGTCGTCGATGAGCTGGAAGGCCAGCCCGGCCTCCCGCCCGAACGCGTCGAGGGCCTGGACATCCTCCTCACCGGCCCCCGCGTACAACGCCCCCAGCGCGCAGGCGCAGCCGAGCAGTGCGCCCGTCTTCGCCTCGGCCATGGCGAGCACCTCGTCGAGGGTGACGTCCTCCGGCCGGCGCCCTTCCATCTCTGTGTCCGTGTGCTGTCCCGCGCACAGTTCGACGACACAGGACGCGAGCCGCGCGGCGGCCGCGGCCGACGCCGGATGCGGGTCCTCGGCGAGCAACCGCTGGGCCAGGGCCTGCAACGCGTCCCCGGCGAGGATCGCGTCGGGGATCCCGAACACGGTCCACGCGGTGGCCCGGTGCCTGCGGGTGGTGTCCCGGTCCATCACGTCGTCGTGCAGCAGCGTGAAGTTGTGCACCAGCTCCACCGCGGCGGCGGCCCGTACGGCGGTGGACTCTCGGCCGCCGAGCGCGGCGACCGCGGCCAGGACCAGCGCGGGACGTATCGCCTTGCCCGCGTTCCCCGCGGCCGGGGTGCCGTCCGCCTGCTCCCAGCCGAAGTGGTAGCGCGCGACCCGGCGCATCGAGCCGGGCAACGACCCGACGGCCCGGCGCAGTTCGGGGTCGACGGACACCCGCGCCTGCTCCAGGATCCCCGCCGCCTCCTGCCCGTCGAACGGACTCGCCGCCCCCGGCCGCCCGACGGTCCCCCGGCCACCGACAGACGCCCCTGACATCACCGGCCCCACCGCGTCCGCCGACCCCACACCCTCCGCCGGCTCACCGACTCCCGCCGAACGCACGGTCTTGACCGGCTCACCGACTCCCGCCGAATGCACCGCTTCCACCGAATCCACCGCTCCCGTCGGGTCTGATGGAAGCGTGATGGGGTTCCGCCTTTCCGGGATCTCGCTTCTCAGAGCGCCGCCGGCCTGGGTTTCGGCGGGGCTCTGCTTCGTCTCCGTCATGAACTCACCCATGGGATCGCCTCGGAGAGTCTGCGGACGGTGGCGGTTCCGCCGCCGCTCGGCGGGGGTGTACCCGCCCCTGGCGGGCGGGGACACGGCGTCCGGTCGGACAAGGTCACCGCCAGCGGCCGATCTCGACGTTCTCCAGAACGCCGAGCGCGTCGGGGACCAGGACCGCGGCCGAGTAGTAGGCCGTCACGAGGTACTTGATGATCGCCTGTTCGTTGATGCCCATGAAGCGCACGGACAGGCTGGGCTCGATCTCGTCCGGGATGCTCGCGGCCCGCAGACCGATGACGCCCTGGTCCTCCTCTCCGGTACGCATCGCGATGATCGAGGTGGTCCTGGCCTCGGTCACCGGGATCTTGTTGCACGGGTAGATCGGCACCCCACGCCAGGTCGGAATGCGGTTCCCGGCGATGTCGACGGTCTCCGGGACCAGCCCGCGTTTGTTGAGCTCGCGGCCGAACGCGGAGATCGCGCGCGGGTGGGCGAGCAGCAGCCTGGTGCCCCGGCGGCGGCTGAGCAGTTCGTCCAGATCGTCCGGGCTGGGCACGCCGTCGTGCGGCTGGATCCGCTGGTCGTACTCGCAGTTGTGGAGGAGGCCGAACTCACGGTTGTTGATCAGCTCGTGCTCCTGGCGCTCCTTCAACGCCTCGACGGTGAGCCGGACCTGCTGCTCGGTCTGGTTCATCGGCTGGTTGTAGAGGTCGGCCACGCGCGTGTGGATGCGCAGTACGGTCTGGGCGACGCTCAGTTCGTACTCGCGCGGAGCGGCCTCGTAGTCGACGAAGGTGTGCGGGATGTCCGGCTCACCGCTGTGGCCGGCGGCGAGGTCGATCTCCTTCTCGCCATACTTGTTGGTCCGCTGCGACGGGATGGAGCGCTGCTCCTGAAGGTGCTCGCTCAGGGTCTCGGCGCGCTCCGCGATCTGCTCGACGGCCGTACGCGGCAGGACGAGCACCGTGCACGCGGTGACCGCGCGGGCCGTGTACTCCCAGATCGCGTCGGCGTCGAGCAGCGATTGGTCGCCGAAGTAGGCCCCGTCGGCCAGCACGCCGAGGACCGCGTCGTCGCCGTAGGGTCCGGTGCCGATCTTCTCGACCTTGCCGTGCGCGAGCAGGAACACGTCCTCGGCCTGGCTGCCGAACTCGGCCAGCACATCACCGGGCGCGAACTCCCGCTGCTCGCACCGCCGGGCCAGTTCGCCCAGCACGTCGATGTCCTCGTAAGTCCGCAGGGGCGGCAGTTCGCCCAGCTCCGCGGGGATGACGGCGACCCGGTCGCCGGTCTTCACAAAGGTGACGCGGCCGTCGCCGACCGCGTAGGTGAGCCGCCTGTTCACCCGGTATGTGCCGCCCTGCACGTTCACCCAGGGCAGGGTGCGCAGCAGCCAGCGCGAGCTGATCTCCTGCATCTGGGGTGTGGACTTCGTGGTGGTGGCCAGGTTCCGGGCAGCGGCCGTGCCGAGACTCTGCTGCGGCCTGTCCTGCTGCGAGCGAACCTCTTCGCCTACCGACATACGGATTCCCCTCCGGGTATGCACTGATATCGCGGTCACCGATCTCGCGACCCAGCCTCCCATCACGGAATGTGCCGGTGGTATTACCCGAAAGAGCGGGAATGGATCTTAGAACTCTGGGCATATCAGGGGACTTTGTCGACCATCCGCGCGTGGGCCGGGCCCCTCGCCCAATCTGACCGGATCGGCTCGCACGTCCCACTCTCAACTGGCTCCCACCGGACGTCTCGGGTACAAGCCTGCGTACGAGGCGGCCACGACCAGCGACCGTCGCACGTACGAAGGAGTCGGCCATGGCCCCACCCATGTCCGCGGGGAGATTTCTCACCGTCCTCAAGAACGAGGGCGTCCGGGTCGTCGAGGTCGGTGACTGGGAACATCACAACCGCAACCACAAGGGCCCCTGGGGGCCCGTCCACGGCGTGATGATCCACCACACCGTCACCTCCGGCAGCGAACGCACCGTCCGCATCTGCCGCGACGGCTACTCGGGCCTGCCGGGCCCGTTGTGCCACGGCGTCATCACCAAGGACGGCCGGGTCCACCTCGTCGGTTACGGCCGCGCCAATCACGCCGGTTTCGGCGACGACGACGTGCTGCGGGCCGTGATCGCCGAGAAGGCCCTCCCGAAGGACAACGAGGCCAACACCGACGGCAACCGCCACTTCTACGGTTTCGAGTGCGAGAACCTCGGCGACGGCGAGGACCCCTGGCCCAAGGCCCAACTCGACGCCATCGAAAGAGTCTCCGCGGCGATCTGCCGCCACCACGGCTGGAACCAGCGGTCCGTCATCGGCCACCTCGAATGGCAGCCAGGCAAGGTCGACCCCCGGGGCTTCACCATGGCCTCCATGAGAGAGCGAGTACGGGCCCGCCTGAAGTAAGGGCCCGAGCGCGCGGCCCGGCGCCGACCGGTCATGTGTCCGACAATGGGCACGTGACCGGCCAGCCTTCCGCCCCCGACCCCGCCACCGCCCTGCACCCCCGGCTGCCGTCCCCCCTCCAGGAGGCCGCGGACGACCGCTTCGCCGGCCACGGCGTCCGGCTGCTCCTCAAGCGCGACGACCTGATCCATCCGCAGCTCATCGGCAACAAGTGGCGCAAGCTCGTACCCAATCTGCGCGTGGCGGCCGGCCGTCCCCTGCTCACCTTCGGCGGCGCGTACTCGAACCATCTGCGCGCCACCGCCGCCGCGGGCCGCCTCCTGGGCGTGCCCACCATCGGCGTGGTCCGCGGCCAGGAGCTGGCCGACCGCCCCCTCAACCCGTCCCTGGCCCGCTGCACGGTCGACGGCATGCGGCTGCACTTCGTCGACAGATCGACGTATCGCCACAAGACCGACCCCGCCACCCTGGCCGCCGTCCTCCGCGCCGCCGACGCCGAGGACGCCTATGTCGTCCCCGAGGGCGGCAGCAACGCTCTCGCCGTACGCGGCTGCCAGGATCTCGGCACGGAACTGCGCGGCCGGGCCGACGTGGTGGCCATCGCCTGCGGCACCGGCGGCACCCTCGCCGGTCTGGCCGCCGGTCTGGCCCCCGACCAGCGCGCCCTCGGCATCCCGGTCCTCAAGGGCGGGTTCCTCGAAGAGGAGATACGGAAACTCCAGCACCAGGCCTTCGGCGGACCCCGCGGTGACTGGCACCTCGACGACCGCTTCCACTTCGGCGGCTACGCCCGCACCACCCCCGAACTGGACGCCTTCGCCGCCGACTTCGAGGCCCGCCACGCCCTCCCCGTGGAACGTCTCTATGTCGCCAAGTTGCTCTACGGACTTGTCGCCCTGGCAGCGGAAGGCGCCTTCCCGCACGGGACGACGATAGCCGCGGTGATCACAGGACGCCCGTTCTAGGACGCCTCGCGGTAGACCGCCGCCTCCTCCAGGTCCAGTCTCCGCAGCAGCGTGCGCAGCATCTCGTCGTCGATGTACCGGCCGTCCCGCAGCCTCACGAAGATCTCGCGTTCGGCGCCGATCATCTCCCGGGACAGGCGGCTGTAGGTGTCGTCGACGCTCTCGCCGGTAACCGGGTTCACCGCGCCGAGCCGCTCCCAGACGGCGTTGCGGCGCCGTTCCAGGACCGTATGGAGGCGGTCGACGAGCGGCGGCGGCAGCTCGTTGCGCTCGTTCGCGAGGAGTTCGTCGAGGCGGGCCTCGGCGGCCCGGGACGCCTGGGCCTGCGCGTTGGCCTCGGCGAGGGTCTCGGCCTGCCGGTCGCGTCCCGGCAGCTTCAGCACCCGGATCAGCGGCGGCAGGGTCAGCCCCTGGATGACGAGGGTCCCGATGACCGTCGTGAAGGTCAGGAAGAGGATCAGGTTCCGCTCGGGGAGCTCCTCCCCGCCGTGCACCGTGAGCGGGATCGAGAAGGCGATGGCCAGCGAGACGACGCCCCGCATGCCGGCCCAGGCTATGACGAACGGCGCCTTCCAGGTGGGGGCGTCCTCCCGTTCCCGGATCCGCCGCGACAGCATCCGCGGCAGGAACGTCGCCGGATACACCCACACGAACCGGGACGCGACCACGACGAGGAAGACGGCCACGGCGTACCAGGTGGCGCGCGCCCCTTCGTACTCCTCCAGTCCTGCGAGGACGACCGGGAGCTGGAGTCCGATGAGGGCGAACACCGCGGACTCCAGCAGGAAGGCGACCATCTTCCAGACGGCCTCCTCCTGGAGGCGGGTGGCGAAGTCGACCTGCCAGTTGCGGTGGCCGAGATACAGGCCGACGACGACCACGGCGAGCACTCCGGAGGCATGCACCCACTCGGCGAGCCCGTAGGCGACGAAGGGGATCAGCAGGGAGAGCGTGTTCTGCAGCAGCGCTTCCTTCAGGTGCGTGCGCAGCCAGTGGATCGGCATCATCAGCAGCAGGCCCACCGCGACGCCGCCGACCGCCGCCACCAGGAACTCGACGATCCCGCCGGTCCAGCTCGCGCCCTCGCCGACGGTGGCCGCGAGGGCCACCCGGTAGGCGGTGATCGCGGTCGCGTCGTTCACCAGGGACTCGCCCTGGAGGATCGTCGTGATCCGCGACGGCAGCCCCACCCGCCGGGCGACCGCTGTCGCCGCGACCGCGTCCGGCGGCGCCACGACCGCGCCGAGCACCAGTGCGGCGGTCAGCGGCAGCCCCGGCACGATCATGTACGCGGCCCAGCCGACGGTGAGGGTGGCAAAAAGCACGTAGCCGACCGACAGCAGTGCCACGGGCCGCAGTTGGGCCCGCAGATCGAGGTAGGAGCTGTCGCTGGCGGCCGTGTACAGCAGCGGCGGCAGGATCAGCGGCAGGACGATCTCGGGGTCGAGCTCGTAGGGCGGCACTCCGGGCAGATACGACACCACGAGCCCCACCGCGACCAGCAGCAGCGGGGCGGGCACCGGCGTACGCCGGGCGGCTCCGGCGACCGTCGCGCTCCCCGCGACCAGCAACAGCAAAGGCAAAAAGTGCATCGCTTCCCGCCGCCTTCGTTTCCGCGCGAGTTTCCGCGCACCCGTCGTAACCTGGCAATCATGAAACAGTGCACGCACACGGAGGCGCTGCCCCACCCCGAGCCCGCTCCCCTGAGCGAGACCTGCCCGGAGTGCCTGGCCGCCGGGAGCCACCCGGTGCAGTTGCGGATGTGCCTGGAGTGCGGGCACGTGGGCTGCTGCGACTCCTCACCGATGCGGCACGCGACCGAGCACCACAAGGAGAGCGGCCATCCCGTCATGCGCACCTTCGAAGCGGGCGAGTCCTGGCGCTGGTGCTTCGTCGACCATGTACTCGTATGACCCGAAGGAGCCGATCGGACCCGAACAGGACCCCGACGAACACGTCCGCGACGTCGTACGACGGAACCATGTCACCCCGTGACACGTCGACGTACTCGTGTGACAAGGTTCGGCAGTCCGACGCCTGGGTACGTCAACCCGGCGCGCCCTCTTCCTATTTGAGGCCCGCAGACCTCTAGCCACCGAGCGTATCCATAGGCTTACTATGAGTGACAGCACGGGGTGGGGTCCCCAGGACCCTGAGGACACGGCGCTCGGGAGCGCGATAGCGTCACCGCTGAACCACGTAGCGCATTACCCGGGGGGCGACCCTCGGCCCCCGAAAAAGCTTGTACCACCTTGGAGGTGAGGGTGTCCCAGATCGCAGGCGAGCCCGGGACCCAGGACTTCGTGGAAGTCCGGCTGCCGGCCGCGGGTGCCTACCTGTCGGTGCTGCGTACGGCGACGGCCGGCCTCGCGGCCCGTTTGGACTTCACCCTCGACGAGATCGAGGACCTTCGCATCGCGGTCGACGAGGCCTGCGCGATCCTGCTCCAGCAGGCCGTGCCCGGCTCGGTGCTCAGCTGTGTCTTCCGCCTCATCGACGATTCGCTGGAGGTCACGGTGTCGGCCCCCACCACGGACGGCCACGCCCCCGCACGTGACACCTTCGCCTGGACCGTGCTGTCGGCCCTGGCGGGCAAGGTCTCCTCCGCGGTCGCCGACGACAAAACCGTTTCGATCAGCCTCTACAAACAGCGCGGCGCGGGACCCGGGCCGGCGTGAGGAACGGGGACGGGCCGGTGCGGGACGAAGAACGCGGCACACGGGAACTTCCCGCGGAGGATGACGGCGGTCCGAGTGGGCCGGCGCATCTGGCGGACGGCGTCGACGGCATCCCCGAGCAGGCCCGGCCGCACCCGGAGGACGACTCCTCGGCGGCGGCCGGAGCATCTCGGTGGGCGGAGCCGGCCGACGGCGAGGAGCGCGAGGCGCTCTCCGACGGGCAACGGGATCCGGAGGGTGCCCTACGGAGCACCACGTCCTCACGAGGGCGGACTGGGGCCTCCCCCGCTCGAGCACAGTCGAGAGCTGGGGGAACGGTGACGGCGGGCGGGACTATGAGCGAGCACGAGCGACACGACGAGGCGGGCGCGCAGAGCGTGCGAAGCACGCAGCACGACCCTCACGACCGCAGCGGGGCACGGGCCCTGTTCGTAGAGCTGCGCGCCCTGGATGAGGGCAGTGCCGCGTACGCGGAGCTGCGCAACCGGCTGGTCCGGATGCATCTGCCGCTCGTGGAGCACCTCGCACGCCGCTTCCGCAACCGCGGCGAGCCGCTGGACGACCTGACGCAGGTCGCCACCATCGGCCTGATCAAGTCGGTGGACCGCTTCGACCCGGACCGCGGCGTGGAGTTCTCCACGTACGCGACCCCGACGGTCGTCGGTGAGATCAAGCGGCACTTCCGCGACAAGGGCTGGGCGGTGCGGGTGCCGCGCCGGCTGCAGGAGCTGCGGCTGGCGCTGACCACGGCCACGGCCGAGCTGTCCCAGCAGCACGGCCGCTCCCCGACAGTGCACGAGCTGGCCGAGAAGCTGGCCATCTCGGAGGAGGAGGTCCTGGAGGGCCTGGAGTCGGCCAACGCCTACTCCACGCTGTCCCTGGACGTCCCCGACACCGACGACGAGTCGCCGGCCGTCGCGGACACCCTCGGAGCCGAGGACGAGGCGCTGGAGGGCGTCGAGTACCGCGAGTCCCTCAAGCCGCTGCTGGAGGACCTCCCGCCCCGCGAGAAGCGCATCCTGCTCCTGCGCTTCTTCGGCAACATGACCCAGTCGCAGATCGCGCAGGAGGTCGGCATCTCCCAGATGCACGTCTCGCGTCTGCTGGCGAGGACACTGGCGCAGCTGCGCGAGAAGCTGCTGGTGGAGGAGTAGTCGCCGCGCCCCGTCAGGGGCGCGGGGCTGTGTCGGCATGCGGCTCCGCCGTGCGGGCGCGATCAGCCACCGGCGGCCGCGGTTTCCCGGCCGCATTCCAGCGGAGCGCTATCGCTTCGTCTCCTCCGCCCGGCCCGGCCCCTGGATCCCGAGGGCCTGGGTCGTCGCGGGATTGATCAGCAGGACCAGCGCGGCGACGGCGACGACGGCCAGCACGATGCCCGCCGGGATCGCCAGGCTGTCGGCGCGCAGCAGGTTGTAGGCCACCGGCAGCGCCATGATCTGGGTGATGACGGCGGGCCCGCGGCTCCAGCCGCGCCGCAGCAAAAGCCCGCGGGCGGCGATCAGCGGCAGCAGGGCCAGCGCGATCAGCGTGACGCCCCCGGTGACGCCGGTACTCAGGTCGCCGGAGTCGCCGGTGAAGCCCAGGACGAGCATCGCTCCGCCGCCCACCAGCAGGGCCACCCCCTCCAGCGCGGCCAGCGCGGCCGCGGCGGTCAGCCGCCCGGGGCGGGGCTCGGCGTCGGAGGTGTCCGGCGTGGGGTTCTGCTCAGGGCTCACCCCTGAAGGGTAGCCGCCGCCCGAGGGCCCGCCCCGGCCCCGGTACCCGGCCCGGCGCCCGGCACACAGCCGCCTTCGCGCGCCCCCACGTGCTCATCGTCACTGCCCGATCTCCTGCTTGATCCGCACCTCGGTATGGGACGAGTACCACCCAGTAGGTACCCTGCAATCCATGCGTGCACTTCTCGTGGTCAATCCGGCGGCAACCACCACAAGCGCACGTACGCGCGATGTGCTGATCCACGCCCTCGCGAGTGAGATGAAGCTCGAGGCGGTCACCACCGAGTACCGCGGCCACGCCCGGGATCTCGCCCGCCAGGCGGCGGAGGGCAAGGACGACATCGAGCTCGTCGTGGCGCTCGGCGGCGACGGCACGGTCAACGAGGTCGTCAACGGCCTGCTGCACCACGGCCCCGACCCCGACCGCCTCCCCCGTCTCGCCGTGGTCCCCGGCGGCTCCACCAACGTCTTCGCCCGCGCCCTGGGCCTGCCCAACGACGCCGTGGAGTCCACCGGCGTCCTGTTGGACGCGCTGCGCGAGAGCCGTGAGCGCACGATCGGCCTGGGCATGGCCTCGGGCACCCCGGGCACGGAGGACGAGGCGGTGCCCTCCCGCTGGTTCACCTTCTGCGCCGGCCTCGGATTCGACGCGGGTGTGATCGGCCGGGTCGAGCAACAGCGGGAACGCGGACAGAAATCCACACACGCTCTTTACCTGCGTCAGGCATTCCGGCAGTTCCTGGAGGAGCCCCACCGCAGACTCGGCACGATCACTCTGGAGCGGGCCGGCGAAGACCCGATTTCCGATCTTGTGCTGTCCATAGTCTGCAACACGTCCCCGTGGACGTTTCTCGGCAATCGCCCGGTGTACGCG
The DNA here is from genome assembly GCF_024612035.1 of Streptomyces sp. DSM 40750. Lineage (GTDB taxonomy): Bacteria > Actinomycetota > Actinomycetes > Streptomycetales > Streptomycetaceae > Streptomyces. Next base: position 7,585,760 of record NZ_CP102513.1, on the reverse strand, counting down.
TCACCTAAGGCCTCGTTCGATAAAGGCCTCGACATACTCGGTCTCAGCCGCATGTCGACGCCCGCGCTCGCCCGATATGGCACACAGTTGCTCACTTCGTCCCCCGAGCGCGGACCCCACGGCAAGCACGCCACCACCCTGCACGATCTGACCGACTTCACCTTGCATTCGAAGGCCCCCCTCCCCCTCCAGATGGACGGCGACCACCTCGGACTGCGTACGAGCGTGACGTTCACAGGCGTACGCCGTGCACTGCGTGTGATTGTGTGAGCGGAACGGGCAAAAGTCCTTCCACTCGAACGTTTAGGCCAGGATCCACCCCATGGAAGTACGGCTGTGACACAGTCGACACCGAGGAATCAAAAAAAACTTTCCGGAAGGGGTTGTATCCGCCGCTGAGGTTTGCGAGTCTCTACGTGGCGCTCGGGACAGCCCGCAACATCGGCTCCGCAAGAGCGCCGGAACCCCTCCTCAAATCACAGGACCACACCAGTCCGTCTGGTGCTCGGCCCTTCACTTGTTGAGGGATTCGTGAAAGCGTTCACATTCACAAGCAACGTGCATGTAATACCAAGGAGAGGTAGCAGCCATGGACTGGCGTCACAACGCCGTTTGCCGCGAGGAAGACCCCGAGCTCTTCTTCCCTATCGGCAACACCGGTCCTGCGCTGCTGCAGATCGAGGAAGCCAAGGCTGTCTGCCGTCGCTGCCCGGTTATCGAGCAGTGTCTGCAGTGGGCGCTTGAGTCCGGCCAGGACTCCGGCGTCTGGGGTGGTCTCAGCGAGGACGAGCGCCGCGCCATGAAGCGCCGCGCCGCCCGCAACCGGGCCCGTCAGGCCACCGCCTGACATCCCACCCAGTAATAGCCTGAGCTTGGCGGCGCGTACAGCGAGTACGCTTCTCCCGCCCCCGAGCCGCAGCGCGCAGTGCCCCCGGTGCGCTTAATCAGCCACTTGCCCGAGCCCCGGACCACACGATGGTCCGGGGCTCGGTGCTGTTCGCGATGCTGAATTCCGTACGCCGTTCGTGGTGACCGCGGGGCATGCGTCCGCCGTATTCCTGAGGCCGGCTTCTCCCCCGCCGCTACTTCTGGGCGCGCACCGGGAGGTCGAGGATCACCTGGGTGCCGCGCTCGGGAGCCGGGACCATGTCGAAGGTGCCGCCCAACTCCCCCTCCACCAGCGTCCGTACGATCTGCAGGCCGAGGTTGCCGGAGCGGTGCGGGTCGAACCCCTCGGGCAGGCCGATGCCGTCGTCCTGGACGGTGACGAGGAGACGGGTGTCCTTGGTGGAGCCGCCGCGTACGGCCGAGACCTCGACGCTGCCGGTGTCGCCTTCTCGGAATCCGTGTTCGAGGGCGTTCTGAAGGATCTCGGTGAGGACCATGGAGAGCGGGGTCGCGACCTCCGCGTCCAGGATGCCGAAGCGTCCGGTGCGCCGGCCGACGACCTTGCCGGGTGAGATCTCGGCGACCATGGCGAGCACCCGGTCGGCGATCTCGTCGAACTCCACGCGCTCGTCCAGGGTCTGGGACAGCGTCTCGTGCACGATCGCGATCGATCCGACCCTGCGTACGGCCTCTTCGAGGGCCTCGCGGCCGCGTTCGGACTCGATACGGCGGGCCTGGAGGCGCAGCAGCGCGGCGACGGTCTGGAGGTTGTTCTTCACCCGGTGGTGGATCTCCCGGATGGTCGCGTCCTTGGTGATCAACTCACGTTCGCGGCGCCGCAGTTCCGTCACGTCCCGCAGCAGCACGAGCGAACCGATGCGCGGGCCCTTGGGCTTGAGGGGGATCGCGCGGAACTGGATCACCCCGTCCACGGACTCGATCTCGAACTCGCGCGGCGCCCACCCGCTCGCCACCTTGGCCAGCGCCTCGTCCACCGGGCCCCGGGACGGGGCGAGTTCGGCGGTCGTACGGCCGAGATGGCAGCCGACCAGGTCGGCGGCGAGGCCGAGACGGTGGTACGCGGAGAGGGCGTTCGGGGAGGCGTACTGGACGATGCCGTCGGCGTCGAGCCTGATCAGGCCGTCGCCGACGCGCGGCGAGGCGTCCATGTCGACCTGCTGGTCGGGGAACGGGAACGCGCCCGCGGCGATCATCTGGGCCAGGTCGGACGCGCTCTGGAGATACGTCAGCTCCAGGCGGCTCGGGGTCCGTACGGTCAGCAGATTGGTGTTGCGCGCGATGACACCGAGGACGCGGCCCTCTCTGCGTACGGGGATGGACTCGACCCGTACGGGCACCTCCTCGCGCCACTCCGGGTCGCCCTCGCGGACGATGCGGCCCTCGTCGTGGGCGGCGTCGAGGAGGGGGCGGCGGCCGCGCGGGACCAGGTGGCCGACCATGTCGTCCTGGTACGAGGTGGGGCCGGTGTTGGGGCGCATCTGGGCCACGGAGACATAGCGGGTGCCGTCGCGTGTGGGGACCCAGAGGACGAGGTCGGCGAAGGAGAGGTCGGAGAGAAGCTGCCACTCCGACACCAGCAGATGCAGCCACTCCAGGTCGGAGTCGCTGAGAGCGGTGTGCTGGCGGACGAGTTCGTTCATGGAGGGCACGTGTGCGAGCGTACCTGGCGGTAGGGACATGGCCCGAAACAGCCGCCCGCGCCTCGGCGCGGGCCTGAGAACACCCGCGGGCCGCGGCGCCTGAGAGGGACCCTCAGCCCTCCCGGCACCGCAGCCCGGAGCAACATCGGCCGTGGGGTGTGCGGTCCCAGTCGGCCGAAGGATGAGGATCCGGAGCAGTCAGGGCAGAGAGCGCCGGGTCCTCGGTCCGCCTTCCTGTGCGGGGAAAGCGGAGGCTTGTTTCTCGTTCAGGGGTGATCGTCCGCGGCCGGGCCGCTGATCGATCACATGCCCTACCACGCATTGTTGACTAGACCACTGCGTGTGTCCATGCGTTGGCGGATGTTTGTTGTTGTTCCATTGTCCGACATCCGCCGCCCGCAGAGTAGCCCGCTTCGGGCCGGGGGCGGGCCGGAATGCCGCGGCAGGTTCCACGCGAGGCCGTCTCGGTACTCAAGCGCGTCGGCGCGGTCTCCGACGTCGCGGACGTGGTGGCGTTCCCGGCCTCACCCGATTCCCGGCCGGCGACCCCTGTGGAGCATGGACGTCCCCTGCTAGATTGGTCTACACCACATGAGAGGTGCTTGCCCCCGGTAGATTCCGGTTGAGCCCTCTTGAGTCCTTCTTCCCAGATCGGCAGGGTCAGCGTGGAAGTTGTCATCGTTCCGGATGCCAAGGCGGGTGGCGAGCTCATAGCCGAGGCGATGGCGGAGTTGCTCCGGCGGAAGCCCGACGCGCTGCTCGGGGTGGCCACGGGGTCGACTCCCCTGCCCATCTACCAGGCACTGACGGCGAAGGTGCGGTCCGGTGCCGTGGGCGCCTCGCGGGCGCGGGTCGCGCAGCTCGACGAGTACGTGGGACTGCCGGCCGAGCATCCCGAGTCGTACCGCTCGGTGCTGCGGCGGGAGGTGCTGGAGCCGTTGGGGCTCGGCATGGACGCGTTCATGGGGCCCGACGGGACCGCCGAGGACGTGGCGGGGGCGAGCGCGGCGTACGACAGGGCGCTGGCCGAGGCGGGCGGTGTGGATCTGCAGCTGCTCGGCATCGGGACCGACGGGCACATCGGGTTCAACGAGCCGTGCTCGTCGCTGGCCTCCCGGACCCGGATCAAGACGCTGACCCAGCAGACCCGGATCGACAACGCCCGGTTCTTCGGCGGCGACATCGAGCAGGTGCCGCACCACGTCATCACGCAGGGCATCGGCACGATCCTGGAGGCCCGGCACCTGGTCCTGCTGGCCACGGGCGAGGGGAAGGCGGACGCCGTCGCGGCGACCGTGGAGGGACCGGTGGCCGCGGTGTGCCCGGCCTCGGCGTTGCAACTGCATCCACACGCGACCGTGGTGGTGGACGAGGCAGCCGCGTCGAAGCTGAAGCTGGCGGACTACTTCCGGCACACGTACGACAACAAGCCCGCCTGGCAGGGGATCTAGGACGCTGGGATACGTCGTAGGCGCCACGGGCCCTGGGGGAGGGCCGTGGCGCCTACGTGTGTGTACTTCGGGGAACCCTCTACCGCACTCCCGCGACAACCTCCGCCGCCGCCCTTCCGCACACCCTCGCCGCGCCGTGCGTCGCGATGTGGAGAAGGCCGCGGGGCGGGGACTGGGGGATGCCCATTTCCACGACGATGGTGTCGGGGCGGGTGGTCAGGAGGGTGTCGAGGGCGGTGGTCATCCAGGGGTGGCGGTGTTCGTCGCGGACGACGGCGACGATGCGGCGGGTGCCGGCGACCGCCAGGGCGGAGGCGCCGGCGCTGTCGCCCGCGAAGGTGCCGGTCTCGGTGCCCGGGAGGAGGCGGGCCAGTTCCGCGCCGACGCCCCAGGGGGTCTCGTCGCCCACCGCGATGTTGGCCACGGGGGTGAAGGCGGCGACGTACAGGGGCTGGGTGGGCGGCTCGTAGGGCTCCGTGAAGGTCGTCGTGAGCGCGCGCCGGGCGGCCACGAGGCCGACGCCGCCGGTGTCTCCGACCCCCTGGGTCTCGCCGATGACCTCGCGGCCTGTCCCGGCACCGCGCCGCACTCCCCCGGCGGCCGACCGGGTCCACTTCGCCAGGTCCCGGACCCGGTCGGCCGCGTCCGCGAGGCGTTCCTCCGGGAGGTCGCCGGTGCGGACGGCGGTGATGAGGGCGTCGCGGAGGCGGCGGACCGTCTCGTCGTCGGCGAGGCCGCCGCCTACGCAGATGGCGTCGGCTCCGGCGGCGAGGGCGAGGACGCTGCCGTGTTCGATGCCGTAGGTCCCGGCGATGGCCCGCATCTCCATGCCGTCGGTGACGATGAGGCCGTCGTAGCCGAGTTCGCCGCGGAGGAGGTCCGTGAGGATGCCGCGGGACAACGTTGCCGGGAGGTCGGGGTCCAGGGCGGGGACCAGGATGTGGGCGCTCATCATCGCGCGCGAGCCGGCGCCGATGGCGGCCCTGAAGGGCGCCAGGTCGCGGGAGTCCACGAGCGAGCGGTCCGCGTCGATGCGGGGCAGGGAGAGGTGGGAGTCCACGGCGGTGTCGCCGTGGCCCGGGAAGTGCTTGGCGCAGGCGGCGACGCCCGCGGCCTGGAGGCCGGTGACATAGGCGGCGGTGTGGCGGGCGACCAGGTCGGGGTCGGCGCCGAAGGAGCGGACCCCGATGACCGGGTTGGCGGGGTTGGCGTTCACGTCGGCCGACGGGGCCCAGTTGAAGTTGACGCCGCACTCCGCCAGGCGGTGGCCCAGCGCGAACGCGACCTCCCGGGTCAGGTCCACGTCGTCGACCGCGCCCAGGGCGTGGTTGCCGGGGAAGGAGGATCCGGTGCGGACCTCCAGGCGGGTGACGTCGCCGCCCTCCTCGTCGATGGCGACCAGGACGTCCTCGTGCTCGGCGCGCAACTGGGCGGTGAGAGCGGCCAGTTGCTCGGGCGAAGTGATGTTGCGGCCGAAGAGGCCGACGGAGGCGAGGCCCTCGCCGAGGCGGCGCAGCAGCCAGTCGGGGGCGGTGGTGCCCGTGAACCCGGGCTGGAGGACCGTGAGCACGTCCCGCGTGAGGGTGTCTGATCCAGTGGCGAATGTCGTCATCGGGTGGGTTATCCCTTCACGGCGCCCGCGGTGAGGCCCGCGGCCATCTTGCGCTGGACGAGGAGGAAGAGGACGACGATCGGCACGGCCATCATGGTGGAGCCGGCCATCATCGGGGCGTACTCGGTGCCGTGCTTGGTGGTGAAGTTGCCCAGCCAGACGGTCGCGGTCTGGTTCTGCTGGCTCATCAGCATCAGGGCGTACAGATACTCGTTCCAGGCCTGGATGAAGCCGTAGACCGAGGTCGCCACCATGCCGGGCGCGAGCAGCGGGAACACCACGCGGATGAAGGCGGTGGTGCGGGAGCAGCCGTCGACCATGGCCGCCTCCTCCAGTTCGCGCGGGATGTTGACGATGAAGCCGCGCAGGGTCCACACGGTGAACGGGAGGATGAAGGTCAGATAGGTGATGACCAGGCCGCTGAGGCGGTCGTACTGGCCGAGGTCGTTCAGCAGCAGGAAGACCGGGATGATCATCGCGACCAGCGGGACCATCTGCACCGCCAGGATGCCGACGATCACCACCTTGCGGCCGCGGAAGGCGAAGCGGGAGATGGCGAGCGCGGCCAGCATGCCGACGACGATGCCGATCACGACCACCGTGAGGGAGACGACGAGGCTGCGGCCGACCGGGCCCCAGAAGTCGGCGATGTCCAGTGCCCGGCCGAAGTTGGCGAAGGTGATCGACGTCGGCAGCAGGCTGGGGTCGGGGTCGATCGCGTCCTTGGCGGGCTTGAACGCCGTGTTCAGCATCCAGTAGACGGGGAAGCCCGCGGTGACGAAGACGAACAGACCGAGGAGGTTCCAGCCGAACTTGGACCTCCGGGGGCCGGAGACAGCGGCAGTACTCATTCGACCTCTCCGATCTTCAGCATCTGGCGCATGTAGACGCTGATCACGCCGAGCAGCAACAGCACGGTCAGCAGGGCGATCGCCGAGCCCTGGGCGTAGTCGTTGACCACGAACGCCTTGTCGTACGAGTAGGTGGTGAGCAGTTGGAACTCGGCCTCCGGGTGGCCGTTGCGCATCACGAAGACCTGCGGGAAGACGCCCATGTCCCAGATGACGGAGAGGGTCGTGAGCATCACGATGATCGGCTTGAGGATGGGGAGGGTGACGTAGCGGAACACGCCCCACGCGCCGGCGCCGTCGAGGCGGGCGGCCTCCTCCAGCTCCTTCGGCACCTGGGTGAGTCCGGCGCTGAGGGTGATGACGACGAACGGCACCGCGCCCCACACCACGAGGAGCGTGATGACTGCGAGGCCCTCGGGGCCGCTCGCGAACCAGTTGTGGCCGATCATGTCGACGCCCGGGAGCTTGCTGAGGAGCGCGTTGAAGATGCCGTAGTCGGAGTCGAAGAGCCACTTGAAGACGGTGGTGGCCACGATGATCGGCATGCCCCAACTCGCCACGAGGGCGATGTTGATGAGCGTCTTCACCCAGCCGGAGACCCGCTGGAGCAGCAGGGCGATCGCCATGCCGATGACCATCGTGAAGATCACGCAGGCGGCGGCGAAGACGATGGTCCGGACGACGACCGTCCAGAACTCGCTGTCGCCCAGCACCTTGGAGAAGTTGTCGAAGCCGGCCGACTCCGCCGGCTGGAAGCCCCACAACTGGGACTGGCCGAACGTCTGGAAGGACAGGGTGACCAGCCGGACCAGCGGATAGCCGAGGACGAGGGCGAGGATCAGCAGACACGGGGCGAGCAGGGCCCAGGGGACGGCGGCGCCGCCGGGAGTCCGCTTTCTGCCCGGCCGTTCCGGGGCCGCCGACGGTGGCGGGGGTGCGGGCCGCGCGGGCGGCATCTTCGCAGGGGCAGTCGTGTCTGCGGCACTCATCGCGCTCCTAAGCAACTGAAGGAGGGGCCCGCAGCAGGCGCCTCCAAAGGGGCGCGGGGAACTGCGCGACCAGCCACGACGCACCGGCACCGACCCGACACCCCATCGCGGCACTTTCGTAAATCACCCACCGGCCGAACCGATGTCAGCCACCGGCCGGCCACCGCGGCACCCCCCGGTCGGGCCCGGCCACCACGGCCAGGCCCGACCGGCAGGTCACCGTCACTTGGTGTTGATGACCTTGTCGATCTCGGCGTCCGCTTCCTTCGCGGCCTCCTCGACCGACTGCTTGCCGGTGCCGATGGACTGCAGCATGGTCTGCAGGATCTGCGCCTTCTCGACCTGGCCCCAGCCGGGGGCCATCGGGACGAACCAGTTGGACTCGGCCGCGGTGGCCGGGACCGCCGTCGCCGGGTCGTCCTTCAGGGTGGCGAGGTCGGTCTTGTTGTTGGGCAGGTTGCCCTTCTCGATCAGGCCCTTCTGGCCGGAGGGGCCGGTGAAGGCGTTGATCCACTCGGCGGCGACGGTCTGCGCGTCGGACTTCACCGGGACAGCGAGGTCGCTGCCGCCGAGGAAGACGGGCAGGTTCTTGCCGGACGGGCCGGGCAGCACGAAGTTCTCGACGTTGCCGGCGAGCTTGCCGGTCTTGTCGTTCTCCTTGGCCGCGGCGGTCGCGCCCTCCCAGGCCGGGGCGAAGATCATGCCGGACTTGCCCTGACCGTAGACGATGTAACGGTCGGACTCGTCCTTGGTCTTGTCGCCGTGCATGTACGTGTCGACGACGTTCTTGAACTCGGTCAGACCCTTGAGGGACTCCGGGGAGGAGAGGTTGGCCTTCCACTCGCCGCCGGACTCGACCGCTATGGAGCCGCCGGCGTCGTAGACGAAGGACATGGCGGCGTACCAGTCGCGGGTGGGCTGGTACCAGGCGCTGAACTTGTCGCCCCGCTTCTTCTGGACCTTGTCGAGGGCGGCGGTGAACTCCTCGTACGTCTTCGGGGTGGACTTGACGCCCGCCGCGGCGAAGACGTCCTTGCGCCAGTTGGCGACGCGGCCACCGGCGTAGTACGGAACGCCGTAGGTCTTGCCCTCGTAGGTGACGGAGGCCTTGAGGCCGTCCAGCCAGGCGTCGGAGTTGTCGAACTTCGCCGGGTCGACGGGGGCGAAGGCGCCCTTGACCATGTAGGCGAGCATCTCCGTGTTGCCCATCTCGACCACGTCGGGGGCCTTGTCGGTGGCGAGGACGGCGTCGAGCTTGGCGTTCTTGTCGGGCCAGCCGTAGTACTCGTGCGTGATCGTGATCCCGGGGTGCTTCTTCTCGATCGCCGCGTCGGCGGCCTTGACCAGCTCCGGCCAGTTGTTCTGCGCGTCCACCGTGAGCCAGACCGTCAGCTCCTTGGTGTCCGCACCGGTGTCCGAGCTCTCACGCCCGCTCTCACCGCCCCCGCACGCCGCGATGGAGACCATCATGCCCGCGACACAGATCGCGGTCGTCAGCTTCCTCTTCACGCCACCCTCCTCAGGGATGCCATTGCTCAGGGATGCCACAAACCCCCCTGCTCCCCGCGGTGACAGACGTGCCGCCCTGGGGCCAGGACCTGGACCAATGGTGTAGACCAGTACGCCGGAGCTTGACCCAGACCAATCACCCTGTCAAGAGCACTCGAACCCCCTCTCACCAGCCGTTATGCGACCTACATATGCAAGAACCTTTATGTAATAAGCCAGCGAAAACCGCGCGCTTTGAGCCACACTCTTCAGGTAGACCACTCAACCCTCTCGGGATGGACCGGCCGAGACCCCTCCGTGGACTAGACCAGCGGGGGCTGTGCGGGTATACAGAAGGATCACGCCACTAGGAGCCGGGAAGGCGGAGCATGAGCACCGACGTCAGCAGTGCGGAGAACGAGAACGGGGCGACCGTCCGTACCGCACGCGTGCCCAAGTACTACCGCCTGAAGAAGCACCTGCTGGACATGACCGAGACGCTGCCACCCGGCACGCCGGTGCCGCCCGAGCGCACGCTCGCCTCCGAGTTCGACACCTCGCGCACGACCGTGCGGCAGGCGTTGCAGGAGCTGGTCGTCGAGGGGCGCCTTGAGCGCATCCAGGGCAAGGGCACGTTCGTCGCCAAGCCGAAGGTCTCCCAGGCGCTGCAACTCACCTCGTACACCGAGGACATGCGGGCCCAGGGCCTCGAACCCACCTCGCAGCTGCTGGACATCGGCTACATCACCGCCGACGACACCCTCGCCGGGCTGCTCGACATCACCGCCGGCGGCCGGGTCCTGCGCATCGAGCGCCTCCGCATGGCGAACGGCGAGCCGATGGCGATCGAGACGACCCACCTGTCCGCCAAGCGTTTCCCCGCGCTGCGCAGGTCACTGGTCAAGTACACCTCCCTCTACACCGCGCTCGCCGAGGTCTACGACGTCCATCTCGCCGAGGCCGAGGAGACCATCGAGACCTCGCTGGCCACGCCGCGCGAGGCCGGCCTGCTGGGCACGGACGTCGGCCTGCCGATGCTGATGCTCTCCCGCCACTCGCTGGACAAGGACGGGCAGCCGGTGGAGTGGGTGCGGTCCGTGTACCGAGGCGACCGGTACAAGTTCGTCGCGAGGCTCAAGCGGCCGCAGGACTGAGCCGCCCGGGTTCTTCCGGGGCGCGAGGTCGTGTCCACGGCAGGGGTTCCGCTGCTGCTGAGCGGGGAAGGTATCCCACTCGGCGGCCCGGTTCGCGACCCGGCTCCTCCTCGGAACCAGCACACATCCGTTATGCGGACAGGGGTTCCATAAGGTGGAACCGTCCCTTAGATTTCCTGCGCATTACACGCGTGATCACAGGTCATCAGTGAGGGGACGGAGCCGTGGTATGTCAGACGCGCCTGAAGTGAAACCGCCGGTGAGACCGGTGGTGACACCGGTCCGGGTGGTCATCGCCCTGTGCCTGCTCGCCCCGTTTGCGGCGATGCTCTGGGTCGGCTCGTACGCCAAGACGGACCCGACGTTCATCGGCATCCCCTTCTTCTACTGGTACCAGATGGCCTGGGTGCTCATCTCCACCGTGCTCACCGCCACCGCGTACGTCCTGTGGCAGCGTGACCAGCGCGCCCGCAAGTCCGAGACGCAGAGCGGGGGTGCCGCGCAGTGAAGGACGGCGTGAACGGCGTGGCACTCGCCGTCTTCATCTTCTTCTTCCTGGCCGTCACGGTCATGGGCTTCCTGGCCGCGCGCTGGCGCAAGGCCGAGAACGAGCACAGCCTCGACGAATGGGGGCTGGGCGGGCGGTCGTTCGGCACCTGGGTCACCTGGTTCCTGCTCGGCGGCGACCTCTACACCGCGTACACCTTCGTCGCCGTACCGGCGGCGATCTACGCGGCGGGCGCGGCCGGCTTCTTCGCGGTGCCCTACACGATCCTCATCTATCCGCTGATCTTCACGTTCCTGCCCCGCCTGTGGTCGGTCTCCCACAAGCACGGCTACGTGACGACCTCGGACTTCGTCCGTGGCCGCTTCGGCTCGAAGGGTCTGTCGCTGGCGGTCGCCGTGACCGGCATCCTCGCGACGATGCCGTACATCGCCCTCCAGCTCGTCGGCATCCAGGCGGTGCTGGACGTGATGGGCGTCGGCGGCGGCGAGGACACCAACTGGTTCATCAAGGACCTGCCACTGCTGATCGCCTTCGGCGTCCTGGCGGCCTACACCTACTCCTCCGGCCTCCGGGCCCCCGCGTTGATCGCGTTCGTGAAGGACACCCTGATCTACATCGTCATCGCGGTGGCGATCATCTACATCCCGATCAAGCTCGGCGGCTTCGACGACATCTTCGCCAAGGCGGGTGAGGCGTACAGCCAGACCAACCCGGCGACGGACAAGCCGCGCGGCGCGCTCGTCCCGGGCGACGCCAACCAGTGGACGTACGCGACGCTGGCCCTCGGCTCGGCGCTGGCGCTCTTCATGTACCCGCACTCGATCACGGCGACGCTGTCGTCCAAGAGCCGCGAGGTCATCCGCCGAAACACCACGATCCTGCCGCTGTACTCGCTGATGCTGGGCCTGCTGGCCCTGCTGGGCTTCATGGCGATCGCCGCCGGCATCCAAGTGCAGAACGGCCAGCTGGCGATTCCCCAGCTGTTCGAGACGATGTTCCCCGACTGGTTCGCGGGCGTCGCCTTCGCCGCCATCGGCATCGGCGCGCTGGTCCCCGCGGCGATCATGTCCATCGCGGCGGCGAACCTCTTCACCCGCAACATCTACAAGGACTTCATCAAGCCGGACGCCACGCCCGCCCAGGAGACCAAGGTCTCCAAGCTGGTGTCCCTGCTGGTGAAGGTGGGCGCCCTGGCCTTCGTCCTCACCATGGACAAGACGGTCGCCATCAACTTCCAGCTCCTGGGCGGCATCTGGATCCTCCAGACCTTCCCGGCCCTCGTCGGCGGCCTCTTCACCCGCTGGTTCCACCGCTGGGCCCTCCTCGCCGGCTGGGCGGTCGGCATGCTCTACGGCACGATCGCCGCGTACGGCGTGGCCTCCCCCACGCAGAAGCACTTCGGCGGCTCCTCCGCGGAGATCCCCGGGATCGGCGAGATCGGCTACATCGGCCTGACGGCCTTCGTCCTCAACCTCGTGGTCACGGTGATCCTCACCTTCGTCCTGCGGGCCGCCAAGGCCCCCGACGGCATCGACGAGACCAAGCCGGAGGACTACACGGCGGACGCGGGAGACGCGGGCGTACAGGTGGAGCTTCCCCCGGCAACGGCGGGAGCGAGCCACTAGGAACCAAGGTTCCCCGCGCCGCTTTTCAGGGGCGCGGGGAACTGCGTGCTGCATTTCAGGGGCGTGGAGAACTGGGCGATGTTTCTGGGGCGCGGGGAACTGCGCGATCCTTCTGGGGGCGCGGGGAACTGCGCGATCGACCACGACGAACCCGCACCCGCCGACGGACAGAATCCCCCGAGCGATAGGGAGCCGAGGGGGTCGAAGGGGCACAGCCCCTGGGGATGGTGGGGGCACCTCCCGCTCGAGCGAAGCCGAGAGTGGGGGGAGGGCAGGGGCGGCGGGGGCGAAAAACATCCGGTTACGCTGGCCAGGTGACCGCTCGCACACCGATCGTCCTGGACAGCGACCCCGGTATCGACGACGCCGTAGCCCTGCAATACCTGCTGGGCACAGACCTCTGGGACCTCAAGGCCTACACATCGGTCGGCGGCAACCTCCCCGCCGCAGCGACGTACAGCAACGCCCGAGCCCTGGCCCGAGCCCTACGCATCGATGCCGACGTCCCGGTGCACCGAGGCGCGGGCCGCCCCCTCTCCCGCCTCCCCTACCGAGAGGCATCCGCCTTCCACGGCCCGGCGGGCCTCGGCGACGAAACCCTCCCCGACTCGACGGCCCCCCACCCCACGGAGTCATCCGCGCAGGCCCTGCTGCGGCTCTCCCGGGAATGCGAGGGCGAGCTGACGGTGTGCGCCACCGGCCCGCTCACGAACGTGGCCGTCGCGCTGCTGGAGGACCCGGACTTCGCCCGCCGCGTCAGGAAGTTCGTGTTCATGGGCGGCGCCGCCCAGGTGCCGGGAAACTTCACCCCGGTCGCCGAGTTCAACATCTGGGCCGACCCGGACGCCGCCGAGATCGTGCTCTCCTCCGGCATCCCGTTCACGATGGTCGACCTCGACGCCTCGCACCGCTGGCTGTTCCGCCCCGCGGACCTCGCCGCGCTGGAGGCCGCGGGCCCGGGCACGGCCCTCGCCGCCCGGCTGATGCGCACCTACATGGACGCGTACACCCGCCACGGGGGAGACGGCACCTGTCCGCTGCACGATCCGCTGGCCGTGGGGGTCTGCGGGGACGAGGCGTTCGTCGAGGCCGCCGACGGGGCCGTCGTCGTGGAGTGCGCGAGCGAACTCACGCGCGGCCAGACCGTGTTCGTGCCGGCCGCCGCCCGGCGCGTCTACTACTCCGAGTCCCCCGCCCTGACCGCCCGCCTCCGCGCCACCGGCCGCGTCGCCCTGGGTCCGGGCACCCGCGACTTCAGCGAGCACTTCGTGGCGACGCTGCCGCGGTGGCCGGCGGTGGGCTGAGCAGGCACGCGGCCAAGCGGCGCCGCCTGGCTGATCATCGGACAAGCGGTCGCCCCTGTGGAAAACCTCGGACCCGCTTTCCCGCCCCTGCGGCAGACTTCGAGCCATGGACATCACCATCAGGCAGATCTCCCCCGACGAGTACGCCACCCTCGGCGAGATCACCGCGCAGGCCTACCTCGGCGACGGGCTGCTGGACTTCGGGGAGAGCGACCAGTACCTCGGTGAGTTGCGTGACGTGGCGAAGCGGGCCGCCGCGGCCGACGTGCTCGTGGCGGTGGCGGACGGCCGGGCGCTCGGCGGTGTGACCTTCGTCCCGGCGGGCGGCCCCATGGCCGACATCGCCCGTGCGGGAGAGGCCGAGATACGGATGCTGGCGGTCGCTCCGGAGGCGCGTGGCCGGGGTGCCGGCGAGGCGCTCGTCCGGGCCTGTCTGGAGCGTGCCCGGGCCGTGGAGGGCTGTGCACGCGTCGTGCTGTCGACCCAGCGGACCATGCACGCCGCCCATCGCATCTACGAACGGCTGGGCTTCACTCGCACACCAGAGCGCGACTGGAAGCCCCTCCCCGACCTCTTCGACCTCACGCTGATCACCTATGAGTTGACGCTCTGACACCCTGCGCAGCCGAATGCGACACAACATGTGGGGGTGACACCGCGCCCTGGCACTAGATGTATGCTCATGCTCGCTGTCGCCGCAGGGGAATCCGGTGCGAATCCGGAACTGTCCCGCAATGGTGTACTTGCGCGCTTTCGCGCGCTTGTTCAGTCCGAACACCTGCCGACAGTGCGCCCGGCCGTCCGGTCCGGGTGCCCTGACGTCCGGGCCTCGTGGAATGGGCCGGTGGACGCGACGCCTCGGTGCGCTCGTGTGCTGCTGCCTGCCTTCCCCAAGGCCCCTTGCCGAGCGAGGGAGAGCCCCACGTGACCATCGCGCCAGCCGACCCGGTTTCAGCCGATCTGGCTTCAGCCGACCAGGCGACGGAGACCGACGGTCCCGGTACCGCGTTGCTGCGGACCCTGACCGACCTGACCATCGACCTCTCCGACGCCGACCCGGGCCGGGTCGCCGCCGCCGCGCTGCGCGGCCGGTCCGCTCGGGCCGGCGAGGCGGAGCTGCGCGAGCTGGCCACGGAGGCGGCCGCGGGCCTGATCTCCGAGGACCCCGCCTACTCGAAGCTGGCCGCCCGGCTGCTGGCCATCGGCATCCGCGCCGAGGCCGCCTCGCAGGGCGTCACGACGTTCACCGAGTCCATCGCCGTGGGCCACCGTGAGGGCCTCGTCGCCGACCGCACGGCGGAGTTCACGCGCGTCCACGCCGGGCGTCTCGACGCCCTGATCGACCCGGCCGGCGACGACCGCTTCGGCTACTTCGGTCTGCGCACCCTGCACAGCCGCTATCTGCTCCGGCACCCGATCACCCGCAAGGTCATCGAGACGCCCCAGCACTTCATGCTGCGCGTGGCGTCCGGTCTCGCCGAGGACGACACCCCCCGCGCCGTCGACGAAGTCGCCGCGCTCTACCGGCTCATGAGCCGCCTCGACTACCTCCCCTCCTCCCCCACGCTCTTCAACTCCGGTACGCGCCATCCCCAGATGTCGTCCTGCTACCTCCTCGACTCCCCGCTGGACGAGCTGGACTCCATCTACGACCGCTACCACCAGGTGGCCCGCCTGTCGAAGCACGCCGGCGGCATCGGTCTGTCGTACTCCCGCATCCGCTCGCGCGGTTCGCTGATCCGGGGCACGAACGGACACTCCAACGGCATCGTGCCGTTCCTGAAGACCCTGGACGCCTCGGTCGCCGCCGTGAACCAGGGCGGCCGGCGCAAGGGCGCGGCCGCGGTCTACCTGGAGACCTGGCACTCCGACATCGAGGAGTTCCTGGAGCTGCGCGACAACACCGGTGAGGACGCCCGGCGTACGCACAACCTGAACCTGGCGCACTGGATCCCGGACGAGTTCATGCGCAGGGTGAACGCCGACGAGCAGTGGTCCCTGTTCTCCCCGGCCGACGTGCCCGAGCTGGTCGACCTGTGGGGCGAGGGGTTCGACACCGCGTACCGCGAGGCGGAGGCGAACGGACTGGCGAAGAAGACCATCCCGGCCCGTGACCTCTACGGCCGCATGATGCGCACCCTCGCGCAGACCGGCAACGGCTGGATGACCTTCAAGGACGCGGCCAACCGCACGGCCAACCAGACGGCCGAGCCGGGCCACGTCGTCCACTCCTCCAACCTCTGCACGGAGATCCTGGAGGTCACGGACGACGGGGAGACGGCGGTCTGCAACCTGGGGTCGGTGAACCTGGGCGCGTTCGTCGACCGGGCGGCGGGCGACATGGACTGGGAGCGGCTGGACGAGACCGTCCGCACCGCCGTCACCTTCCTCGACCGTGTCGTCGACATCAACTTCTACCCGACCGAGCAGGCGGGCCGCTCCAACACCAAGTGGCGCCCGGTCGGCCTCGGCGCGATGGGCCTCCAGGACGTCTTCTTCCAGCTGCGCCTGCCCTTCGACTCCCCTGAGGCGAAGACCCTGTCCACGCGGATCGCCGAGCGGATCATGCTCGCCTCCTACGAGGCCTCCGCCGACCTCGCCGAGCGTAACGGCCCGCTGCCGGCCTGGGAGAAGACCCGTACGGCCCGTGGTGTGCTGCACCCCGACCACTACGGCGTCGAGTTCACCTGGCCGGAGCGCTGGGCGGCCCTGCGTGAGCGCATCGCGTCGACCGGCATGCGCAACTCCCTGCTTCTCGCGATCGCGCCCACGGCCACCATCGCGTCCATCGCGGGTGTGTACGAGTGCATCGAGCCGCAGGTGTCCAACCTGTTCAAGCGCGAGACGCTGTCCGGCGAGTTCCTCCAGGTCAACTCGTACCTGGTGCAGGAGCTGAAGGAGCTGGGCGTCTGGGACGCCCGCACCCGTGAGGCGCTGCGCGACTCGAGCGGTTCGGTGCAGGAGTTCGCGTGGATCCCGGCCGAGGTGCGGGCGCTGTACCGCACGGCCTGGGAGATCCCGCAGCGCGGCCTGATCGACATGGCCGCCGCGCGCACGCCGTATCTGGACCAGGCCCAGTCGCTGAACCTGTTCCTGGAGACGCCGACCATCGGCAAGCTCTCCTCGATGTACGCGTACGCCTGGAAGTCGGGCCTGAAGACGACGTACTACCTGCGCTCCCGCCCGGCCACCCGCATCGCCCGCGCGGCACAGGCGCAGGCCCAGCAGCCTGAGAAGACCGTCCCCGTCCAGCAGGCCTCCTCGGAAGAGGCCGTCGCCTGCTCCCTGGAAAACCCCGAGTCCTGCGAAGCCTGCCAGTAATTCCCGCCCGCCACCCGACCACCACCCTGGAGGACGGCGCTTCGCGCCGGCTGTGATGACTCACCAGAACCTGCTCGACCCCGGCTTCGAGCTGACTCTCCGCCCGATGCGCTACCCGGACTTCTACGAGCGCTACCGGGACGCGATCAAGAACACCTGGACCGTCGAGGAGGTGGACCTCCACTCGGACGTCGCCGACCTCGCGAAGCTCTCCCCCGCCGAGCAGCACCTGATCGGCCGCCTGGTCGCGTTCTTCGCGACGGGCGACTCGATCGTCGCGAACAACCTGGTGCTGACGCTGTACAAGCACATCAACTCCCCCGAGGCCCGGCTCTACTTGAGCCGTCAGCTCTTCGAGGAGGCCGTGCACGTCCAGTTCTATCTGACGCTCCTGGACACCTACCTCCCCGACCCGGAGGACCGGACGGCGGCCTTCGCGGCGGTGGAGAACATCCCCTCCATCCGCGAGAAGGCGGAGTTCTGCTTCACGTGGATGGACTCGGTGGACAAGCTTGACCGCCTGGAGTCCAAGGCGGACCGCCGCCGCTTCCTGCTCAACCTGATCTGCTTCGCCGCGTGCATCGAGGGCCTGTTCTTCTACGGCGCCTTCGCGTATGTCTACTGGTTCCGCAGCCGGGGCCTGCTGCACGGTCTGGCCACCGGCACCAACTGGGTGTTCCGCGACGAGACGATGCACATGTCCTTCGCCTTCGAGGTGGTGGACACCGTGCGCAAGGAGGAGCCGGAGCTCTTCGACGACCAGCTCCAGCAGCAGGTCACGGACATGCTGAGGGAGGCCGTCGAGGCCGAGCTGCAGTTCGGGCGAGACCTGTGCGGTGACGGCCTCCCGGGTATGAACACCGAGTCGATGCGTCAGTACCTGGAGTGCGTCGCCGACCAGCGGCTGACGCGCCTCGGCTTCGCACCGGTCTACGGCTCCGAGAACCCGTTCTCCTTCATGGAGTTGCAGGGCGTCCAGGAGCTGACCAACTTCTTCGAGCGGCGTCCGTCCGCGTACCAGGTCGCGGTGGAGGGCACCGTCGACCTGGACGAGGACTTCTAGGCCGCCGAGGTCACTTGAGCATGACGGCGTCCCCGGCCGACGCGACCCTCGCGGTCGTCGTCAGGCCGGGGAAGTACCAGCGCCAACTGCCCGCCGACGTGACGGTCACCTTGGTGCCGATCTTCCCGGCGCTGCCCGACTTCACCGTCCTGACCCTGGTGTGGCGGGCGGCGCCCTTCTTCTTGAACTGGAGCTGGACCGGCTGCCCACCGAACCCGTTGTACTTAAGGGTCTCCCAGTTGGCCCGGGTCAGCTTGCCGGTGACGGTGACCGTGATGGCGATCGGGAACGTGATGGTCTTCGACGTCCCGACGATGACGTTCTTGCCGCCGTTGACGACCGTCTTCGTGACGCGGACGTCACCCCTCGCTGCCGTGCAGGTATGCGATCAGGCGGCGCGGGCGATGCGGTGCGAGTGCGCGGAGGTGCCGCGGGCGCGCCGCTCCGGGCCGGATCCGTCGAGGGCAGCGGCACGTTCCTCCGCCTGCCTGAGCTGCCGGTCGATGCGCCGGTCGTGCGCGACTCCGATGATCGAGGGCAGCATGACCAGGGCGAGCAGTCCGAGAACGGCCAGTGTTCCGATGAGTCCTTGCAGCTGTGTCGTATCCATGGACACTACTGTCGCGCCGAACACCCCTGACAAACAGTGGCAGGACTGCCGCACCCCTTCGAATTACTGCCACTTCCGAGGCACACTGGCAGCATGTTGAAGAACGTGGCCGCCATCCTCATGGACGGCGTGCATCCCTTCGAACTGGGCGTCGTCTGCGAGGTCTTCGGCCTCGACCGCAGCGACGAGGGCCTGCCGGTGTACGACTTCGCGGTCGCGTCGGCGGAGGGCCCGACTCTGCGAACGCACGCCGGGTTCACGATCTCCACGTCATACGGCCTGGACCGGCTCGACGAGGCCGACCTCGTCGTCGTACCGGCGGGCGAGAGCTATGTGCGCCGGATCTACCCGGCCGAGCTGCTGGACGCGCTGCGCCGGGCCGCCGACCGGGGCGCCCGGGTGCTGAGCGTGTGCTCAGGGGTGTTCGTGCTCGGCGCGGCCGGCCTGCTGGACGGGCGGCCCTGCGCGGTGCACTGGCAGCACGCCGAGGAGCTGGCCCGGCAGTATCCGCGGGCGGTGGTCGAGCCGGACGTGCTGTATGTGGACGCGGACCCGGTGATCACCTCGGCGGGCACGGCGGCGGGGATCGACGCCTGTCTGCACATCGTCCGCAAGGAGCAGGGGTCGGAGGTCGCCAACAAGATCGCCCGGCGGATGGTCGTACCGCCGCACCGCGACGGCGGCCAGGCCCAGTACATCGAGCGGCCGCTGCCGCGCTCGCAGTGCGACACGGTCGGCGAGGTGCTCGTGTGGATGGAACGGCACCTCGACGAGGAGGTCACCGTCGAACAGCTCGCTGCCCGCGCGCACATGTCCCCCCGCACGTTCGCCCGCCGCTTCCAGCAGGAGACCGGAACCACCCCGTACCGCTGGATCCTGCGCCAACGGGTACTGCTGGCCCAGCGGTTGCTGGAGGCGACGGACGAGACGGTGGACGCGATCGCCTGGCGCACCGGCTTCGGCACCGCCGCCGCCCTGCGCCATCAGTTCGTACGGTCCCTGGGCACGACCCCGCAGGCCTACCGCAGGACCTTCCGCGGCCCGCAGGCCGCCTGAGAGCTGACCCGGTGCGGGCGTGACGCCGCCCATCCGGACGCCCGGCTGGGGGAGTCGGCGGCGAGGCTCCCGCCTCGGCTGCCGTTCTCCGTCTCAGTCGTTCGCGACCACGGGGTAGCGGGCCTCGCTCTCGGCCATCTGCCGTAGGGCGTCCTTGCGGTCGCGCTTGGAGAGCCGGTCGATGTACAGGTAGCCGTACAGATGGTCGGTCTCGTGCTGCAGGCACCGCGCGAAGTAACCGGTGCCGCGCACCTTGATCGGGTTGCCCTTCTCGTCCTGCCCGGTGACCTCGGCGTAGTCGGGGCGGGCCAGCGGCATGTACGCGGTCGGAACCGACAGACAGCCCTCGTTGCTGTCGTCCAACCGGCGCGTCTCGGCGGGCAGTTCGACCAGCTTGGGGTTGCAGACCACACCGACGTGCCGGTTGCCCTCGTCGTCCGGGCAGTCGTACACGAACACCTTCAGATCCACGCCGACCTGGTTCGCGGCCAGGCCCACGCCCTCCGCCGTGCGCTGGCTGGCGAACATGTCGTCCACCAGCTTCGCCAACTCGTCGCCGAACTCCGTGACGTCCTTGCACTCCTTGTGCAGCACCGGGTTCCCGACCACGGTGATCGGCAGCGACGTGCCACGCTCCCGGTACGCCTGCTCGCGCTCCTCGCAGTCCTCCGTATCGACGACGAACCCCTCGTCGTCGACGGGGAGCACGCCCACGTGCTGCTGATCGGTGTCCTGCTGGGCCATGACAGACGTACGCCTTCCTCAGAAAAACAAGGGGTGAAGTTGCTGATACAGGGTACGGGGATCGCGCCGCCCAGGGGGCGCCCCGTCAGGGACGAGGGGCTGTGACACTTGCGGCTCCGCCGCGTGGGCACGATGAGCCACAACGAGCCCGCAGCCGAAGACGGACCGCACGCTCCCTAGCAAACCTCTTCCAAATCCCGCCAGTCACGAGAATCCGGGCTGTCCGCCACCCATCCGTCCAGCAACCCACGAACCAGCGAAGCCGGCGCGGCAATCCCGCACTCCCGCTCCGGCGCCCACAACTGCCCGTCCGTGACATGCCCCAACGGCCCGGGATGCCCCGGCTCACTGTGATCGTGCGGATCGAGATGATCCCCGTCACCCTCATCGGAAGGCATCCGCGACTCCGAACACAGCCGGCACAGCAACCGCACCGACGACGACCAGTCCTCCGCGGCGAACCCGGCGTCCGCCGCGAGCCGCTCCAGCGCGTCCCGGTCCGACTCGGTCGCGGCCTCCAACAGCACCACCCACGTCGGCACCGGCGACGGCGCCCACAACTCGATCTCGTCGAACACCGGATAGGCGTGCCCCGCGGCCGTGGTCCGCTCCCCGTGCGGCACCCCGTCGTGCAGAACGACCTCGCCCCAGCGCCGCCCGGACGACGGCAGCGGAATGGAGAGCACCTCGATCCGGGCGGGGTCGAGCCGCCGCCCCCACACGACCTCGGCCTCACCCTCCGGCGAGAGCCGTACGGCCGCGCTGCCGAGGTCCATGCCCACCGGCTCCCCGGAGTCGCCGGGGCCGCTCCCGGGCCTCGGCCGGGACGCACCACCCGGTACCCGCAGCCCGTACGCCTGCCAGGCCCGGCGGGCCAGCGGCCAGTCCTGCAGAGCGGTCGCGGCGATGCCCACGTTCCACCAGTCGGGCGCCCCGGTCTCCCGGTCGAGCAGCGCGACGGCCCGGAGACCGGCCGCCCGCGCCTGCTCCCAGTCGTGCCGGAACTTGTGCAGCAGGGCGAGGTTGAACCAGGACTCGGACAGCCACGGCTCCAGGTCCGCGGCACGTGTCAGCAGCGCGCCCGCGTCCTCGTACCGACCGTCGCCGATCAGCGTGAACGCACGATCGGTGGCCTGCCGCCAAGAGGCGGAGGGCCGATGCCGTCCCTTGCCGAAGATCCTCACGATTCCCGCCTGCCAGTTACGGTTCCCGCCTGCCAGTTCCATCGGAGTGGGCTGGCCGTCGCCCCCGGTACACCCTCTCTCTCGCATCCAACCATGGACGGATGGAGGGCCGCTCATTACCCATGGGTTACCCCACTGAGGGCAAGGTCAGACCGTCTCTTGAGAGCACCCTCACGAGCGATTCCACCACCTGCGGGTGATAGTCCCGTGCCGTCCCCCGCCGCAGTTCCTCCAGCGCCCTGCGCGGCCCTCCGGGCCCTGCTGCCCGCGCCTTCTCCTCGTATGCGTTCACGGCCCGCACGATCCGCGCGCCGATCGGCTGCTCACGGTACGGATCCGCCTGCCGCTCCACCACCACGGCGACCTCGGCGTCCACCCCGGTCTGCCGGACGACCGCGC
This sequence comes from Streptomyces sp. DSM 40750, assembly GCF_024612035.1. Taxonomy (GTDB): domain Bacteria; phylum Actinomycetota; class Actinomycetes; order Streptomycetales; family Streptomycetaceae; genus Streptomyces. The sequence continues at coordinate 7,563,852 of NZ_CP102513.1, read as the reverse complement.
CGCCCAGCAGCGCGATCCGGCGCTGCTCGGCGGCCGGGAGCCCGGCGGTGGCCCCGGCCGGCACGGGGTCGACCAGGCTGAGCTGGCCGATGTCGTGCATCAGCGCCGCGTACTCCAGCACGGTCAGCTCCGGCTCGCCGATCCCCAGCTCCCGCCCCACCTCACGGCTGAGCACGGCCACGCGCCGGGCGTGCCCGGCCGGGGTGTACCCGGCGATCTCCGTGGCGCGGGCGAGTGAGGCGATGGTCTGCCGATAGGTGGTCCGCACGGCCGCGTACCGGCGGAACGACAGCTGAGTGAGCAGCAGGGGCAGCGAGAAGACCGGCAGTGCCCACAGCCCGACGACACCGGCCGCGAGCGCCATGACGACCCCGGTCGCGCACACCGCCGACCCGATCCCCAGCAGCGCCCGCAGCTCGTCCCTCAGCAGCGGCCCGAACGGCCACCGCGTCCGCGCGTGCGCCATGGCCGCCGCCAGCACGGCGTCGCACAGCGCGGTCAGCACGAGCAGCGCGACCAGCAGCAGTACGTACGAGGGGCCGCTCCACTCCAGCAGCCCGTCCCGGTGGTACAGCGGCTGGAAGCAGACGGCGGCGAAGGCGACGACGAGCACGCGCCGGGTGAGGTGATCGATGGTGGACTCGCACCTCTTGGCCACATGCGGCACGCACCCGAGGAGCGCGGCCGCCACGACGACGGCGACGACCTGGAGCACCCCGTGATCCGTCGACCGCCCGCCGTTCTCCCCCAGCAGCGCGTACGCCAGTGCCCCGGCCGCCCCGAGCGGCGCCGACTCCCGCCCCTCGGCCCCGCTCCACCGTGACAGCTCCCCCACGGCCACGAGCACCCCGAACGCGAGAGCGACACCGGGTTCGTCGAGGCCGTACCAGAGGGTGTGGGCGAGGGCGAGGAGGCTGAGGAGGACGGCGGCGGAGCGGAGGAGGATCAGGAAACCCATGGGGCCCGCCTCCCGGCGCCATGCGTCTGTCCCGCGTCCGCCGGCGCCACTCCCGTCCATTCCGCGTCCGCCGGCGCCACCCCCGTCCGTCCTGCGGCCGGGTCGGCCCCGGACGCCCCAGGTGGCGGTACGTTTCCGCAGGGGGCGGCGGTCACCGTCGGATGCCATCCGTTCCGGTCCAGGGCCCGCGTCAGCGCCCCCACCATCACGGGGTCGAAGTGCGCTCCCGCGCACCGCTCCAGTTCGGCCAGCGCGGCGGCGACCGGGCGGGCCCGCCGGTAGGAGCGGGTGGACGTCATGGCGTCGAAGGCGTCCGCGACCGCCACGACCCGGGCGAACTCCGGGATCTGGCTGCCGCTCAGCCCGTACGGATACCCGCTCCCGTCCAGCCGCTCATGGTGGTGCAGGACCGCCGCTCGGGCCTCCCCGAGGAAGGAGATCCCGCGCACCATCTCGTGGCCGTACTCGGGATGCAGTTCGATGACCCGCCGCTCCTCCGGCGTGAGCGGCCCGTCCTTGCGCAGCAGCCGGGTGGGGACGCCGAGCTTCCCCACGTCGTGCAGGATCCCGGCGAAACGGAGGACTTCGGCCCGCTCGTCGTCCATGCCGAGTTCCCGGGCGATCAGCATGGACGCCTGCCCGACCCGCTCGCTGTGCCCGCGGGTGTACCCGTCCTTGATGTCGACGGCCTGGACGAGCGCGCGGATGGTCGCCTGGTGCGCGGCCCGCTCCCGGTGGTACTGCGCGAACACCCAGCAGGACACGTACATCGGCAGCAGTACGAGCAGCGCGGCGACGGGCCCGTACGGACTGCGCCAGAGCACGGCCATCATCAGCCCGGCGAGCCCGTGCACGGCGACGGGTGCCAGCGACCGCGGGAAGTGCCCCTGCCAGGCACCCCGCGCGGGCACCCTCCCCCACTGCCTCCAGGGCGTGGGAGGTGCCCCCACGGCCAGCGCCAGGATGCCGCCGTCGAGCAGGGTGAGCACCGCGCAGAACACCAGCACCGCGGCCCCGGCGGGCAGCAGCGCGTACGGGAAGTCGGGGCCGGTGACCGCCTCCCGGCCGCCGAGCGCCCCGTGCGCGTGCCCAGCGGCCCACACCGCGACGGCGAGCCGACCCGCACGCCAGAGCCGCCGCAGCCCTCGCGGTTGCTGCTCGACCCGGGCGGTCAACGCCCCCGGTACGGCCACGAGCGCGGCGGCTGCGGGCGGCAGCAGGAAGGCCCCGGCGAGGAGGACCGGGAAGAAGGTGCCCATGTCCTTGGGGGCGCGGTGGCGCAGGAACGGGCACCGGGTGATCTGCTCGCACCCGGCGTACAGCGCGGCGAGCAGGGCCACCGCCCACCACGGGACGCGGCCGTCCGGCAACGGCGCGAAACAGGCCAGGGCACCGAGGACGACACAGGCGACGTACACACGTGCCCATGCCGGCACCGACCCCATGGCACCCTCCCGAGTTCAGGCTCCGGAGCCTAGGACCGGCCGGAGCGGGCGGGGGCGGCTACGGGTGAATCAATGGGGCCACGATGGCCGGATTAACTCCTTCGAGTGAAGTGACGTCCTTGTGACGACCGTTCCGGAAGCGGTCGCGGTGGCCGGTGCCGGTGGAGATCTTTGGCCGGGGACCCGGCGTCGAGGGACCGTCGTTCAGTGCGCCACGTCCGCGGCGAGCACCTTGTTGAGTTGCTCCACGGTCGCCGGGGACTCGCGCTGGAAGGCGGCGATGTCGAGGCCGTCGTCGCCCATGACGGTCAGGAGGGTGCGCTCGCCGACGGCCACGACGATGACGTGCCCGGCGCCGCACCGGACGACGACCTCGCGGAGCGCGCCGACGCCGGACTGGTCGGCCATGCGGCGGCCGACGCCGAGGGTGGCGGCGGCGAGCGCGGCGACGGACTCGGGGTGGACCTTGTCGACGTCGGCGACGACGAGGAGCCCGTCCACGGTGGACAGGACGCTCTCGGCGACGCCCATCACCCGGTCACGCAGCGAGGCCAGGATGCCGGTCAGCGATTCGGTCGATGCGTGTGCGGTCATGAGAACGTGCTCCTTGGTCCAGACATCTGCGGTGGGTTGTGCGGTCCGGGCGGCTCAGTCGGACAGGCGCCGTTCGGACTCGGGGAGCGCCCGCAGCCCGCGACGGACGCGCCGCAGCATTTCGACGGAGGGTTGGTCGGCGAGAAGTTCCTCGGCCGACAGCGGGATCAGGGGTGGGAAGGGGGGCGGCACGGCCGGGTTCTCCGACGCGTCGTCCCGGACGTCTCCGGGAGCCGGTGCCGCGCCCCGCACGGGTAACGGCGGCGGCGCCGCGGCCGTACCACCGGGGCCGGCGGACGACGGCCGTTCCACGGCGGCGCCACCGGGCTCGGTGGACGGTGGTGGGGCGGCCGCCGTACCGCCGGACATGGTGGACGGTGGCTGTTCGGCCGCCGTGCCATCGGGCTCGGCGGCCGGCGGTTGTGCCGCGGTCGTGGGGACGGGTGCGGCGGGTGGTGGGGCTTCGGCGGGCGGGACCGGGCGGTCGTCCGCGACTGCGGGCGGGGCCGAACGCCGTCGGAGGCGGGCGGCCTTGCTGCGTATGCGGCGCTTGCGGGCCGGGTCTTTGTGGGGGCTCACTACCCGCCCTTCGCTCCGAGGTCTCCGTTGGGAGGACCTCCACCAGGTCTGCGTCTGGGCAGGGGACCGGCTCTCGGTAACAGTTCGTCGGATACCGCCTGCCCCTGCGGAAGGCGGGGCGCGGTGCTGGGCCGGCCGGCGGGTGAGGTCCCGGTCTCCCATCGGACGGCCTGGAGCGCCTCCAGGCGGATGAGGTCCAGCATCACCGCGTAGAGTCCACGTCCCCGGGAGAAGGCGATGTCACGCGGCGTACGGCGTCCGTTGACGCTCTCGAGCAGGTCACGGTGACGCCGGGTCAGTCTGCCGTCGGATTCGGGGGTGTCCCGGCCGGTGACCGGTTCGGGCCGCACGCGGGCCAGTTCGCTCGCGGGCCCCCACAGCCGGGACAGCAGCGCAATGCGCCGGGTGGTCTCCTCGGCCAGCGGCCGCGGCTCGACGCCGGGGCAGGCGAGGAGGGTGGGTTGCCGTTCGGTCAGCTCCCAGCCGCCGGGCGGGCTGAGGGCCATCGCGAAGGCCCCGTCGAACACGGCCGCCGTGCAGACGACCTCCAGCTCGGCGGCGCCGATCAGACCGGCGGCCGCCAGGTGTGAGCCGAGCCGGTCGGCGTCGGGTTCCGCCGCGCAGGCCGCCAGCCAGGCGTCGTCGTCGATCCGGCCCGAGGCGAGCAGCGCGGACGTCGCGGTCGGCGCGCCCGGTGTCTCGATCGCGCCGATCAGACCGTCGCGCAGGTGAATCGTGCCACTCGGGGAGCCGGAGACCCGGACCGTACCGGTGTAGCCCTCCTGGTGCAGTGCCTGCAGAAGCGCGGGTACGTTGCGCGCCGAGGGAGTCTTCACGCCAGCACCTCTCGGGCCCGGTCGCCGAGGCTGCGCAGGGCCAGGGCCACGTTCGCCCGGTCCCGGTCGAGACCGGCCGCCAGCAGCAGCGGATCGCCGGCCGAACGGTCCACGGAGAGCAGGACCTGATGGCGTCTCCTGCTGGTCATGACCACGCTTTCCAACTCCCCCTCGGCCCCCGCCGCGCCGAGCCGCTCGGAGATGAGGGTGACGAGATCGGAGCACTCGGTCCCGGTCCCCGCCTGGGTGACGTCGCCCGCCGCGGCGTAGGTGAGACCCGTGACGGCGTCGATCAGGGCGACGCCGGTGACGCCGGGAGAGTCGAGAAGCCGGTCCAAGGAAGCCTGGAGCGCTGTCACTCGTTCCCCCATTCGCCCTCCGCGTCCACGCACCGCGCAGTACTTTGAACGCCAACTTCCGTAACGCACAAAAAAGTTGATGTTTGTGACCGGTGAGTCACACGCGTTCGATCGTAGTTGGCCGGACAGTGACCGGTCAGCAGCACTGAGGAATTGGGGCAGCAATATGAACATCGAGACCGCGCTCAAGGAAGCCATGGCGATCGACGGCGCGATCGGCATCGCGCTGGTCGACTACGAGAGCGGCATGTCGCTGGGCACCCTCGGCGGCGGGCAGCATCTCGACCTCGAACTCGCGGCGGCCGGGAACACCGAGGTGGTGCGCTCCAAGATGCGCACCCTGGCCTCACTCGACATGAACGACGTGATCGAGGACATCCTGATCACCCTGGGCCGGCAGTACCACCTGATCCGCCCGCTGACCAGCAGCAAGGGCTCGCTCTTCCTCTACCTGGCGCTGGACCGCTCCCGTAGCAACCTGGCGCTGGCCCGGCACTCCCTGAAGCGCATCGAGAACGGTCTTGAGGTCTGAGTCCGTCCACCACCGGCTCAGGACCTGAGCCCTCGCTCAAGACCTGAGCCCGCTCCGGGAGCGGCCGTGCGGCCGATCGTGGAACGGGCTCAGGGATCAGGAATCCCGCACGAAGGGGTTCCGGATCAGGTCTCCTGCGGCGTGACCGGCGAGGCCGTCACGTCGTGCTCGGGCACGGTCTGTCCCGACCGGATCAGATCGATCCGGCCCATCACCTTGGCACGCAGATCGGTGGGCACGTCGTCCTGCCCGCAGCACCGCTTGACCAGTTTCTTGACGGCCTGTTCGAGCCCGTACTTCTCCAGGCACGGAGAGCACTCCTCGAAGTGGTGCTCGAACTTGGTGCAGTCGGAGTCGGGCATCTCCCGGTCGAGGAACTCGTAGAGATGATCCAGGATCTCGCTGCAATCCGTCTCGTGCGGCTCTCCGCAGCTCATGAGCCCGAGCCTTTCGCTTCGTTCGACTCTCCGGCACCGGCCGGGACCAGCCCGCGGTCACGCGCGTAGTCCTCGAGCATGCCGCGCAGTTGACGGCGGCCCCGGTGCAGCCGGGACATCACCGTACCGATGGGTGTCCCCATGATGTCGGCGATCTCCTTGTACGCAAAGCCCTCGACATCGGCGAGATAGACGGCGATGCGGAATTCCTCGGGGATCGCCTGCAACGCTTGCTTCACGTCCGAATCGGGCAGGTGATCGAGCGCCTGCGACTCGGCGGAGCGCAGCCCGGTCGACATGTGCGACTCGGCGCGCGCCAGCTGCCAGTCCTCGATCTCCTCGGCCGCGGAGCGCTGGGGTTCGCGCTGCTTCTTGCGGTACGAGTTGATGAAGGTGTTCGTGAGGATGCGGTACAGCCAGGCCTTGAGGTTGGTGCCCTCACGGAACTGGTGGAAGGACGCGTACGCCTTCGCGTACGTCTCCTGCACCAGGTCCTCGGCATCGGCCGGGTTGCGCGTCATGCGCAGCGCGGCCGAGTACATCTGGTCGAGGAATTCCAGGGCGTCCCGCTCGAAACGGGCGCTGCGCTCCGCGGCGGTCTCGGTGCCCTCGGGCTGCTCCGCCTGGCCCCGTTCGGTCCCTGCGTCGGTCCCAGTGACCGGACCCACCTCCTCCAGCGTCTGGGCGATACCGAAACCGGTACCACCAGAATCGGAGGATAGACGACGATCCACACCCGCCGCCGCCCGAATAGAGACGCTCTTGGCCGAGTGCAGCACCGTCCAGTCCAGGTCAGCGCGGCTGCTGCGGCTCGGGCAGAAGGTCGAACCCATGCGGCGGACTTCCTCTCGTACGAACGGTCAGCGGCGTTTTCGCGCTGTCTGATCGGCACAACAGAGGCCCGTCACCCGGCATTCCCGTTCTTCATCCGCTGCCTCACCCGAGTGACGCGATCCACTCCGCCACGGCATCGGTGATGATCTCCAGCGCCTGTTCCTGGCCGAGCGGCGCGCGCTTCGGCACCGCGAACCCATGATCGCCGTACGGCACCTCGACCATCCCGTACGGCCCTTCCGGGAACTCCTCAGGCCGCCCGAACGGATCGTTGCCGCCCTGTACGACAAGCGTGGCCACCCCCGCGCCGAGCAACTCGTCGGCCCGGGACTTCTCCGGCCTGCCCGGCGGATGCAGCGGGAAGCCCAGCGCCAGTACGGCCGCCGCGCCCAGCTCCGTCGCCGTACGGCAGGCCACCCGGGCCCCGGCGCTCCGCCCGCCCGCGATCACCGGCAGCCCCCGCTTCGCCAGCGCGGGCCACAGCCCCCGCCAGCCGGTGTCCAGCGTCTTCGGCGCGGGCGCGAGCTTCTTCCCGGCCACCCGCCACGGCTGCTCCACCAGGGCGACGGTCACCCCGTGCGCGGGGAGGACGGCGGCGAGGGCCTGAAGATCACGCGCCTCGATCCCGCCACCGGCGCCATGGCTGACGGCGAGCACCCACTCGGCCGCCTTCGAGGCCTCGTACCAGCTGATGCGCGCCGTACCGGCCTCGGTGTCGACCTCTTCCGTCGCCGCCTTGCTCTCTCGGCTTTCTTTCGCTGCCTTGATCTCGGTCACATCAGAAGAGTGTGCCCTCCTCGGGCCCCTCCAGCTCCTTGAGCAGCTCCGGGCCGTTGTTGCGGACATTGCTGACGGCTGTGGAGACGGGGTAGGCGCGCATCAGCCCGGCGGGCGGCCGTTCGAGCAGCCCGCGCAGATCGTCCGGGTCCGTACGGGCCGGGTCGAGCCAGCTGTCCCAGCGGTCGGGCGTGAGCATCAACGGCATCCGGGGGTGGATCTCGGCCAAAGTGTGCGGGCCGTCCTCCGGGGGCACGGCCAGCGGAGTCGTCTCGGCCTCCGTCGTGATCACCGAGCAGGTGGCCCACCAGGCCTGCGGGTGGTCGTCCGGCAGCGTCTTGTCCCGCCAGAACTCGTACAGGCCGGCCATCGCGAAGACGGACCCGTCGGCCGGGAGCACGAAGTACGGCTGCTTGCGCGGCCGCTTCTTCTTCCCCTCGACCTCCAGATCGCGCTCCCCCTTTCCGGTGACCCACTCGAAGTAGCCGTCGGCGGGCAGGATGCAGCGCCGGGTGGTGAAGGCACGGCGGTACGACGGCTTCTCGTGCACGGTCTCCGCGCGCGCGTTGATCATCCGGGCGGCACCCTCGGGTGTCTTGGACCAGGACGGGACCAGACCCCACTTCAGCTTCCGCAGCTGGCGAACCGGCCTCTTGTCGTCGGCGTCCTTAAGGGGGCGGTCGAGAACCGCGTAGACCTCCTTGGTGGGAGCCACGTTGAAATCGGGCTCCAGGGTCTCCTCGGGCTCCCACTTCTCGATCTCAAAGACTCCTGCGAGATCCTCGGGCCTACGACTCGACGCATACCGTCCGCACATAAGTGCCACACTGCCAGATCCGAAGCGACCTCGAGGAGCCACCGCAGAACATGGAAAGCACCGCAGCCACCTCGCTGGCCAGCCTCTGGGACGAGGTCTTCGGCACCCAGCCCGACCCCGACATCTGGGTCGTCATAGCCACCGCGGTCGCCGCGCTCGCGGCGATCGTCCCGCACGGTGTCTGGCGGCTCTCGCGCAACGCCATCACCATCGCGCACGAGGGCGGCCACGGTCTGCTCGCGCTGCTCACCGGCCGCACCCTGACCGGCATCCGTCTGCACTCCGACACCAGCGGCCTCACGGTCAGCCGCGGCAAGCCCACCGGCCTCGGCATGATCCTCACCGCCGCCGCCGGCTACGCCGCTCCCCCGCTGCTCGGACTCGGCGGCGCCGCCCTCCTCGGCTCCGGCCGCATCACCCTCCTCCTCTGGCTCGCCACGATCCTGCTGGTCGCCATGCTGGTCATGATCCGCAACGCCTACGGCGCCCTCACGGTCGTCCTCACCGGCGGCACCTTCGTGGTCGTCTCCTGGCTCGCCGGCCCCCAGGTCCAGGCCGCCTTCGCCTACGTGGTCGTCTGGTTCCTCCTCCTGGGTGGCGTACGCCCGGCCTTCGAACTCCAGGCCAAGCGCCGCCGAGGCGGAGCCGGCGACTCCGACGCGGACCAGCTCTCCCGCCTGACGCACGTTCCGCCGACGGTGTGGCTGTTGATGTTCCACGTGGTGTCGGTGTGCGCGTTGCTGGGCGGAGGCCGCTGGCTTCTGGGCCTTTGAAGCGACCTGATCTCTTGATCTCTCAGGGGCATCTCTCAGGGGCGCGAGGAACTGCGCCACCAGCCAGAACGAACCCGCACCCGACAAGCGACGCACGTCAACCGGCTGAACCCGGCGGAGCGAACCCCCACTAAAGTGGCCTCATGGCCCTGAACGCACAGCCCGCCCTCTGGCCCGCCCCCCACGCGAGCGGAGCCGTCGACGCGACGGTCCACGTCCCGGGGTCCAAGTCGGTCACCAACCGCGCCCTCGTGCTCGCCGCCCTGGCCAGCGAGCCCGGCTGGCTGCGCCGCCCCCTCCGCTCCCGCGACACCCTGCTGATGGCGGCGGCGCTGCGCGCGATGGGCGTCGGCATCGAGGAGACCGTGTCGTCGAGTTCCTCCGTCGCGGGCGGCTCCGGCGAGGCCTGGCGCGTCCTGCCCACCGGCCTGCACGGCCCGGCCACCGTCGACGTCGGCAACGCCGGCACGGTCATGCGCTTCCTCCCCCCGGTCGCCGCCCTCGCCGACGGCCCCATCCGCTTCGACGGCGACCCCCGGTCGTACGAGCGCCCCCTGAACGGTGTAATCGACGCCCTGCGCGTCCTCGGCGCCCGGATCGACGACGACGGCCGTGGCGCGCTCCCGCTGACGGTGCACGGCGGTGGCGCCCTGGACGGCGGCCCGGTGGCGATCGACGCGTCGTCGTCGTCGCAGTTCGTGTCGGCGCTCCTGCTGTCCGCCCCGCGCTTCAACCAGGGCGTCGAGGTCCGTCACACCGGCTCGACGCTCCCCTCCCTGCCGCACATCCGGATGACCGTCGACATGCTGCGCTCGGTCGGCGCGCAGGTGGACACCCCGGAGTCGGGCGGCGAGCCGAACGTCTGGCGGGTCACGCCGGGCGCGCTGCTCGGCCGCGACCTGACGATCGAGCCGGATTTGTCCAACGCCCAGCCGTTCCTGGCGGCGGCCCTGGTGACCGGCGGCAAGGTCGTCATCCCCGACTGGCCCACGCGCACCACCCAGCCCGGTGACCAGCTCCGCGAGATCTTCACGGAGATGGGCGGCATCTGCGAACTGACGGAGTACGGACTGGTGTTCACCGGTTCGGGCTCGATCCACGGCATCGACGTGGACCTGAGCGAGGTCGGCGAGCTGACCCCGGGCATCGCGGCCGTCGCCGCCCTCGCCGACTCCCCCTCGACCCTGCGCGGCGTAGCCCACCTCCGCCTCCACGAGACGGACCGCCTGGCCGCGCTCACCAAGGAGATCAACGAACTCGGCGGCGACATCACCGAGACCGCCGACGGCCTCCACATCCGCCCGCGCCCCCTGCACGGCGGTGTCTTCCACACGTACGACGACCACCGCATGGCCACCGCCGGCGCGATCATCGGCCTGGCGGTGGAAGGCGTGCAGATCGAGAACGTGGCGACGACGGCCAAGACCCTGCCGGACTTTCCCGACCTGTGGACCGGGATGCTCGGGAAGAACTGACGGGCGGACCGGGATCATGCGCCGTTACGGCAAGCACACCGACGAGGACGACATCCGCAGCCGCCCGAACCGCAAGGGCAACCGTCCTCGTACGAACATCCGCCCGAAGCACGAGGACGCCGCCGAGGGCATGGTCCTCACCGTCGACCGGGGCCGGCTGACCTGCCTCGTCGAGGACCGGGTGATCTTCGCGATGAAGGCCCGCGAACTGGGCCGCAAGGCCGCCGTCGTCGGCGACCAGGTCGCCCTCGTCGGTGACCTCTCCGGCAAGAAGGACACCCTCGCCCGGATCGTCCGCATCGCCGACCGTACGTCGGTACTGCGCCGCACGGCCGACGACGACGACCCGTACGAGCGCGTCGTCGTCGCCAACGCCGACCAGCTCGCCATCGTCACGGCCCTCGCCGACCCCGAGCCCCGCCCCCGCCTCATCGACCGCTGCCTGGTCGCGGCCTACGACGCCGGCCTCACCCCCCTGCTGGTCATGACGAAGTCGGACCTCGCCTCGCCCGACAAACTCCTGGAGCTCTACGGCCACCTGGACATCCCGTACGTAGTGACGAGTCGCCAGGAACTGGAGGCCGACGACACCGCCGACCACGTACGCGAACACCTCGACGGCAAGATCACCGCCTTCGTCGGTCACTCGGGCGTGGGCAAGACGACCCTGGTCAACGCGCTGGTCCCGGAGGACCTACGCCGTACGACCGGCCATGTGAACGCGGTGACGGGCCGCGGCCGGCACACCACGACCTCGGCGCTGGCCCTTCCCCTGGCGGACTCGCACGGCGGCTGGGTGGTGGACACCCCGGGCGTACGCTCGTTCGGGCTGGCCCATATCGACCCCTCCCGGGTCATCAACGCCTTCCCGGACCTGGTGCCGGGCACGGAGGGCTGTCCGCGTGCGTGCAGTCACGACGAGCAGGACTGCGCGCTGGACCAGTGGGTGGCGGACGGGCACGCGGACCCGGCCCGCCTTTACTCCCTGCGCAGACTGCTCGCCACGCGCGAACGGCGGGAAGGCGACTGACCTCCGCGTTGTTTGCGCCCCTCTCCACCCGGTAAGTGCATAATCGCACCAAGTCGGATCCAGACCAGACGAGATCACCCGAAGCGGTCACGGAACGTGGGGACACGGGAGGACGAGACATGGCGTGGCTGCTGGTTGTCGTGGCGGGGCTTCTGGAGACCGGGTTCGCCGTATGTCTGAAGCTCTCGCACGGCTTCACCAGACTCTGGCCGACGGTCGCGTTCTGCATCTTCGCGCTCGGCAGCTTCGGCCTGCTGACCCTGTCCCTGAAGAAGCTCGACGTCGGCCCCGCCTATGCCGTCTGGACGGGCATCGGCGCGGCCGGCACCGCGATCTACGGGATGATCTTCCTCGGCGACATCGTGTCGACCCTGAAGATCGTCTCGATCACCCTGGTGATCGTGGGCGTGGTGGGGCTGCAGCTGTCGGGCTCGGCACACTAGGTCGCGCCCGCGGCCACTGGTCGAGGCTACTGGTTGAGGGGCCGACTGAGCTGACGGGGCAACGCGGTCCGCACGAGATCCGTGACTCCGCCCTCGCCCGGGGGCGCCGCCACGCAGGACAGGGCGAGCCGGACGGCGAGTTCGCAGGACCGGGCCAGCTCCACGGTGTCCGACTTGGGGGTGCCGGGCAGGGACAGCACGGTGACGGCCCGCTCGCGCACCAGGGCCACGAAGTCGGTGGGCGCGGGCAGCGGCCCGTCGGCACGGCGCTGCGCGGGCACCGCGGAGGACGAGGGCACCGCCGAGAGCGTCGGGGAGGGCAGGCGCTCGCTCCAGCAGCCGGTGAGCATGGCTCGAACGAGTGCGTTGCCCCGGGAGGCCGCCACGGTCCACTCGGCGGTCGCGGCCAGCCGGTCCCGGGTGTCCGCGGGGGTGGCCAGCGCCCGATCGACGCCCGCCAGGTAGCCGTCCGCTTCCCTCCGCACCAGGGCCCTGGCGAGCCCGTCCTTACTGCCGAACTCGTTGTACAGCGTCTGACGTGACACTCCGGCCACCGCCGCCACATCCACCATGCGCACGGCGGACCACGGCCGGCGCACCAGCGCCGTGTAAGCGGCGTCCAACAAGGATTCCCGCGCTGCAGGCATCATCGCCTCCTAAGAGCGAGCGGGCGGCTCCGCCCTCAGATTTGACGCGCATCAAGTGACTGTCAAGGGTTCGCGGCGGCCCCCAGGGGCGCACACAAGCCAACGCGCGCGGCACCCCCGGGGCACACCCGGGCCGGCACCCGCCCACCAGCACACCCGCTCACCCCACGGCCAACCGTCACCAGCCCGCCTGTTCGTACTGCGGGCAGTCGTGCCGCCGGGGCGATGGGGGCACCTCCCGCTCATGGGGGTCCCTCCCGCTCGAGCGAAGTCGAGAGTGGGGGAGAAGCCGAGAGTGGGGGAGGGTGGGCGCAGTCGGCACCCGTAAGCGCCGGGCCGCGTGATCCACCCCCGCCCCGCACCGGCGGCCGGGTGCCCACCGATCCGCCGCCCCAACCCCCGCGCCCCCAACCGACCCCCGGCCCCCTGTAGCCCCGTACCGACCTCGACGGATACCGTTCGCAACATGGCCGACTACCTCGACGACCTCCGCTTCGCCCACGTCCTCGCGGACGCCGCCGACGCGACCACCATGGCCCGCTTCAAGGCCCTCGACCTGAAGGTCGAGACGAAGCCGGACATGACCCCGGTGAGCGAGGCCGACAAGGCCGCCGAAGAACTGATCCGCGGCCAGCTCCGGCGCGCCCGCCCCCGCGACGCGATCCTCGGCGAGGAGTACGGCATCGAGGGCACGGGCCCCCGCCGCTGGGTCGTCGACCCGATCGACGGCACCAAGAACTACGTCCGCGGCGTCCCCGTCTGGGCCACCCTGATCTCCCTGATGGAGGCAGCCGAGGGCGGCTACCAGCCCGTCGTCGGCGTCGTCTCAGCCCCCGCCCTGAGCCGCCGCTGGTGGGCCGCGAAGGGCCACGGCGCCTTCACCGGCCGCAGCCTCAGCTCCGCCTCCCGCCTGCGCGTCTCCCGCGTCGCCAAGCTCTCGGACGCCTCCTTCGCGTACTCCTCCCTCAGTGGCTGGGAGGAACGCGGCCACCTCAACGGCTTCCTGGACCTGACCCGCGAGGTGTGGCGCACGCGCGCGTACGGCGATTTCTGGCCGTACATGATGGTCGCCGAGGGCTCGGTGGACATCTGCGCCGAACCCGAGCTCTCCCTCTGGGACATGGCCGCCAACGCGATCATCGTCACCGAGGCGGGCGGCAGCTTCACCGGCCTCGACGGCCGCCCCGGCCCACACAGCGGCAACGCGGCGGCCTCGAACGGCCTGCTCCACGACGACCTGCTGGGCTACCTGAACCAGCGCTACTGAACCGCTCCCGCCGATGAGCACGGGGCCCCCGAGTGATCCCGGGGCGCCCCGAACTCACCACGCCCGCCCCCTTGTTGACCTCCGCTTTACCTGCCACATTGAGAGTCCCCCCACTTGTGAACTTGTGCAGTGCTCAATAGGCGCCTCCGGCGCCGGGCCTGAACCAACTGTCACCGGGATTCCCTAGGAGGTGGCTGAACTCCATGCTCGTCCGCGACGCCATGAGCACAGTGGTCCTCACCATCGGCCCCGATCACACCCTCCGCCAGGCCGCCGCCCTGATGTCGGCACGCCGGATCGGCGCGGCCGTGGTCCTCGACCCGGACGCCGGCGGACTCGGCATCCTGACCGAACGCGACGTCCTCAACTCCGTAGGCCTGGGGCAGAGCCCCGACGCCGAGCGGGCTCACGCCCATACCACCACCGACGTCGTGTTCGCCGCGCCGTCCTGGACCCTGGAGGAGGCGGCCCGCGCCATGACCCACGGCGGTTTCCGCCACCTGATCGTTCTCGACCAGGGCGCGCCCATCGGCGTCGTCTCGGTCCGCGACATCATCCGCTGCTGGGCCCCGGCCCGACAGCACGCGACGGCGTAGACCGCACCACCCAGGCACAGGAACGACCCAGACGTTCGAGCCTCCAGGCACGCGAAACGGGCCGGGAACTCATACGAGATCCCGACCCCTCCCAAAGATTGGACAAATTCCAATCCAAGTCGAGATCTAAAGTAACACCTTGTCGGGATCTGTTTCGCCGGCTGTTAGGCTGGCCGGTATGAGTGACCTTCTGGAGCGGCTGCGCGGACGCGGATGGCGTATGACCGCGCAGCGGCGCGTCGTGGCCGAGGTCCTCGACGGCGAACACGTCCATCTGACGGCCGACGAGGTGCACGCGCGTGCTGTCGCCAAGCTGCCCGAGATCTCCCGGGCGACCGTCTACAACACGCTGGGTGAACTGGTCTCCCTCGGCGAGGTACTCGAGGTCACCACGGACAAGCGCGCCAAGCGGTACGACCCCAACGCGCACCGCCCGCACCACCACCTGGTCTGCGCCCAGTGCGGCACCATCCGCGACGTCCACCCCACGGGCAACCCCCTCGCCGACCTCCCCACCTCCGAGCGCTTCGGCTTCACGGTCTCGGACGTGGAGGTCACCTACCGAGGCGTCTGCCCGACCTGCACGACGGCATAGCGCAGCCCCACCGACACGACGGCATAGCGCAGCCCCACCGACACGACGAAGCCCCCGGCGACCAACCACCGGGGGCTTTCCGCTGACCACCCTCACAACCAAGCGATACGGCGCTACAGCGACACACCGAGGGCCCGGAACCTTGTCGGTCCCGGGCCCTCGGCCTTCAGTAGCGGGGACAGGATTTGAACCTGCGACCTCTGGGTTATGAGCCCAGCGAGCTACCGAGCTGCTCCACCCCGCGTCGATGAACTGAACACTACGTCACCGCCACCGACCAGCGCAAATCCATTACCCCCAGCCCCAGCAAGCCTGTCCGTCCCAGCTGCGGGCAGTCGTGCCGCTGGGCGCCAGGGAACCCGCCCGCACAGCCACCCCGGCCACCCCGGCCACCCCGGCCACCCCGGCCACCCCGGCCACCAAACGACTACGCCGACAACTCGTCCCGCAACGCGTCCCGCAACCGCGCCGCCCGCTCCGCAACCTCCGCCGGCCCGAGCGCAACGGCCCGATCGGCCCACCGCTTCCCCTCCACCAGCTCCCCCCGACGCGCGTAGACGAGGGCAAGCCGCAACGCCGCCCGGCCATGCCCCGCATCAGCGGCCCGAGCCCACCACAACGCGGCCTCCGGCTCACTCCCCTCCCGAGCGAGCAGCAGCCCCAGATTGAACGCCCCGTTCCGCGACCCGGACTCCGCCGCGACCCGGTACCACCGCGCCGCCTCGATCACGTCCCCCCGCCCCGCGGCCAGCATCCCGACCCGCACCTGCGCCCGCCGATGCCCCTGCGACGCGGCCCTCTCGTACCACTCCTCGCACTCGTTCTTCTCCCGCACCGGCTCCCCCAGCTCGTGCGCGGGGGCGGGCGGCCGGCGCGCGTCGAGTACGGCGGCCAGCCGGTACGCGGCCTCCGCACTGCCCCCACCGGCGGCACACCGCAGATGCCGCTCGGCGGCCCGCTCGTCGCCGTCCCGGAGCCGCGCGATGGCGACCTGGAGCGCCGCCTCGGTGTGCCCGGCGGCAGCCGCCCGCTCGTACCAGACGAGCGCCGCCACATCGTCGCCCCGCCCGGCGAACAGGATGCCCAGGTTGAACGCGGCGTCCACGCTCCCGGCCTCCGCGGCCTTGGAGAACCACGGCTCGGCCCCGGACGCGTCACCGACCTGGAGCAGCAGGATGGCCAGCGCGTTCGCCGCCTCCCGGTGCCCGGCGTACGCGGCCCGCCGGTACCACTGCTCGGCCTGCGCGGTCCGCCCCTGCTCGGCGCAGAGCAGCCCGAGGTTGTACGCGCCGTTGACGTCACCGGCGTCCATCGCGGCCCGGTACCACCGCTCGGCGGTCTGCGTCTCGCCGCGCTCGGCGTGCAGTGCGCCCAGCGCGTTCGCCGCGTTGCCGTCGCCGTCCTGGGCGGCCCGCAGCCACCACACGGCCGCGCTCTCGGTGTCGCCCGCGTCCCGCAGCAGGAATCCGAGCGCGCACGCGGCGCGCGGCTCGCCGTCCTTGGCGGAGGTCAGGTACCAGCGGCCGGCCTCCTTGAGCTCCCCACGCCGCTCCAGAATCGCCCCTAGGTGCAGCGCGGCGCGCCGGTGCCCGCGCGCGGCGGACTGGCGGTACCACTGCTCGGCCTCCGCGGCGGTGGCCCCGACACCGTTGTCAGCGTCGGGCTCCCCCGCCTGTACGGCGGCGCGGCCTTCACGTACGACGGGACGGCCCTCACGGGCGGCCTCACGGCTCGTGCTCCCGGTCTCGAACGCCGCGCGTGCGATTCTGCGCCCCTCGCGCACGGCCGCGCGCTCCTCCTGCTCCGCACGCCGACCGAGCGCCCGCGCGAGCCGGTACGCGGCCTCGCGGTGCCCGCGCTCGGCGGCGACCCGCATCCACTGCTCGGCGGCGGCGTCGCCGCGGTGCTCCAGCAGGTCGGCGAGAGCGTACGCGCCCAGGGCGTGCCCCTGCTCGGCGGACTGCCGCAGCCAGTACTCGGCGGCCGGCTCGTCGCCGCGCTCGCGGTGGTGCCGGCCGAGCGCGTGCGCGGCCGCGGCGGAACCGGCGACGGCCGCGATCCGCCACCAGTTGGCGGCCTCGTCGGCGTACCCACGCTGGTGCAGCAGGACACCCAGGTTGTTGGCTGCCGCGCGGTCCCCGGCGGCGGTGGCACCACGCAGATAGGGCTCGGCTCCGTCGAGGTCACCGCGGCGCAGCAGCATGGCTCCGAGGACGCTCATCGCCTCGGCGTCGCCGGACTCGGCGGCGAGCCGCTGACGCGCCTCCTCGGCGGCGTCACCCGTCTCGTCCTCGTCCGCGGCCTGCGCGGATTCGGCCGGCGACAGCGCGCGGCCGGCGGCCGCCCCGGGCTCTGCGGTCAGCACGGAATCGGCCGCCGCCCCGGTCTCGGCGGGCACCACAAAGTCGGCAGGCAGCGCAATGTCGGCATGCTGCGCAAACCGCCCTGTCTCCAACAGAGTTGCCTTGTCCCCCATAACGTCCATCGTCGCACCACCTGCAACCTGGGTACACCTGGTATACCGCAGCCATTGAGGTCACTACAGCGTTTTGTCGACATGCCCACAGAGCGACAAGTCAAACACAGATTTCCCATCCTCCTCGGGCAACACGTCGAAGGCCCGGATCCTTTAGAGGATCCGGGCCTTCAACTTCAGTAGCGGGGACAGGATTTGAACCTGCGACCTCTGGGTTATGAGCCCAGCGAGCTACCGAGCTGCTCCACCCCGCGCCGTTGTGTTGCAACCGTACCACGGTGGGGAGTGGAGCTTTGCATCAGCCGCTTCCGGAGCCCTCGTCGGTGCTCTGGTCGCCTTCCTCCTCGGTGCCGCCGCTGCCGGCGCCGTCGGCCTTGGACTGTGCCTCCTCGGCCCGCTTCAGCGCGTCCTCCAGGTCCTGTTGGGCCCGGCCGTACGCCTCCCAGTCGCCGTCCTTCAGGGCCTGCTGGCCCTCGTCGAACGCCTTCTGGGCTTCTTCCAGGGCCTGTTGGACCGTCGGATCGCCGGACGTCGGCGGCTCGTCGGTGCCCTCGTCGCCGTCATCCACCGGTGGCTCGGTGGTCGGACCCTCGGTTTCGAACACCTTGTTGAGCGCCTCGTCGAGGGTGTCCTCGAAGGCCGTGTTGCCGCCGTAGGTGACCAGGACCTTGCGCAGCAGCGGGTACTTGAGTCCGCCGCCTCGCACGTAGACAGGCTCGACGTAGAGCAGTCCACCGTCGAGCGGGACCGTCAGGAGGTTGCCGTACTCGACCTCCGAGTCTCCGCGCTTCAGGAGGCTGATGGTCTCGGCGATGTCCTGTTCCGAGTTGAACTGGCTCTGGACCTGTTTGGGTCCCTCGATGGCCTCGCTCGTCGGCACCTTCAGGATTCTGAGCTTGCCGTAGTCCTTGGTGCCCGCCTCGGCGTTGACCGACATGAAGCCGCTGAGGTTGTCGCGTCCGTTCGGAGTGAACGTCGTGGTCAGCGAGAACTCCTGCTCCTGCACGCCGGGCATCTTCATGCTCAGGTAGTACGGCGGCACGGCGCTGCCCGAGGTGTTGGTCGGATCGTCCGGGACCTGCCACACCTCGCTGCCGCTGAGGAAGGTGTCGGCGTCCCTGACGTGGTACCGGGTCAGCAGCTCGCGCTGGACCTTGAACAGGTCCTGCGGGTACCGCAGATGGGCCATCAGCGAGTCGGAGATGTCCTTCTTCGGCTCCACCGTGTCCGGGAACGCCTTCATCCAGGTCTTCAGGACCGGGTCCTGGGTGTCCCACTGGTAGAGCTTGACCTCGCCCGTGTACGCGTCGACGGTCGCCTTCACCGAGTTGCGGATGTAGTTGACCTGGTTCTGCTGGGCCACCACCGCGCGCTGGCTGTTGTCCGCGGTCAGCGAGTCGGCCGTCGTGTCGCCCAGGGTGGTGCGGGAGGCGTACGGGTAGCCGTTGGTGGTGGTGTACGCGTCGACGATCCACTGGATCTTCCCGTCGACGACGGCCGGGTAGGCGTCGCCGTCGATGGTCAGCCAGGGGGCGACGGCCTCGACGCGCTGCTTGGGCGTGCGGTTGTACAGGATCCGCGAACCCTCGCCGATGGCGCCGGAGTAGAGGATCTGCGGCTCGTTGAACGCCACCGCGTACGCGGCCCGGTTGACCGGGTTGGAGAGGTTGATCCCGCTCTTCCCCGTGTAGCTGGTGGTCTTCTCGCCGCTGTCGTCGGAGTAGTCGATCTCCTTCTGGGGACCGCCGACGATCGAGTACTGGGTGGTCTTCTCGCCGTAGTAGACCCGCTGCTGGTACTTGCCCAGGTCGCCCTTGGACGGCAGGTCGGACTCCGTGAACACCGGCCGACCGCCGGAGGTGGCCTCGGTGCCCTTGGCGGCGACCACGCCGTAGCCGTGGGTGTAGCGGAAGTGGTCGTTGATCCAGTTGTTCTTCGGAATGCCGGCGAGGTTCAGCTCGCGCAGACCGATGACCGTGTCCTGCTCCGCGCCGTCCTCGCCGCTGTACCGGTCGACGTCCAGGTTGGTGGGGAACGCGTAGTAGTTCCTCATCTGCTGGAGCTGCTGGAACGTCGGCGAGACGATGTTCGGGTCGAGCATGCGGATGCTCGCCGTGGTGTCGGCGTCCGCGCGGAGCTTGGCCTTGTCGGTGGTGTCGCTCGTGCCCGAGTACTCCTCGACGTCGGTCCCGTCGATGCCGTAGGCCTGCCGGGTCGCCACCAGGTTCTTCTCGACGTACGGCGCTTCCTTGGCCTGCTCGTTCGGCTGGACCTGGAACTTCTGCACGATCGCCGGGTACAGCCCGCCGATGAGGATCGCGGAGAGCACCATCAGGCCGAAGCCGATGAGCGGCAGCTGCCAGGTGCGCCGCCAGATGGTGGCGAAGAACAGCAGCGCGCAGATGACCGCGATGCAGAACAGGATCGTCTTGGCGGGCAGATACGCGTTCGCGTCGACGTACCGCAGGCCCGTCCAGTTGCCCGTCGCCTTGAAGTCGCTGGACTTCACCGCGAGCCCGTACCGGTCGAGCCAGTACGCGACCGCCTTCAGGGCGACGAAGATGCCGATGAGCACCGACAGGTGCCCGGTGGCCGCGGCGGTGGCACGCGCGCCCGGGGAGGTGACCCTGAGGCCGCCGTACAGGTAGTGCGTGAGCGCGGCGGCGATCACCGAGAGCACGGCGGCGGCGAAGCCGAAGCCGAGCAGGAAGCGGTACCAGGGCAGGTCGAAGGCGTAGAAGGAGACGTCCAGGTCGAACTGGGGGTCCTTCTGGCCGAACGACACTCCGTTGACCCACATCAACCAGGTGCGCCACTGCCCGGAGGCGGAGGCGCCGGCGATGAGGCCCACCAGGGAGGTGATCCCGAGGAGCAGCCACTTCTTGTAGGGCGCGATGCCCATGCGGTACCTGTCGAGGCTCTGCTGCTCCATCGACATGGCGCTGAGCGGCGGCCGCAGCCGGTGCGCCAGCCAGACGTTGAAGCCGACCGAGACCGACATCAGCAGACCGAAGACGAAGAAGAGCCCGATCTTCGTCCACAGTGTGGTGGTGAAGACGGACGAGTACTTCACCGACCGGTACCAGAGCCAGTCCGTCCAGAACCCCGCGAACATGACGAACGCCATGCCGAGGACGGCAAGGACGCCCAGCGTCATGAGCAGTGTCCGGACGCGTCGGGACGGTCGGCCCACTCTGATCCGCGGCCCCGTCGGGCCTCCGCCGCGGTCCGGCATCTGGAAAGCCAAGGTGCGCACCTCGAAGTTCGCTGTCGAAACGTCAGGCCCGCGTCTACGGACCCTCCAGCGGGCCCCGTGATCGTAGGGGCCTCACCTATGCAACTTACTCACGCTTTACTCGGTTCCCGCTTCCGGGAACGAACGAGGCAGGATTGTGACCATGTCCAACACTCCCATGGCAGCCAACCCCCTCACCCGGGCCGTGCTCGAGATCGACGAGTACGCCTCAGGCCTGGGCTGGGACCAGCCCGCTCGCCTCTTCGCCCTCGTGGATACCGCGCGTCTGCGGGCCCAGGAACCCGTCCTCGCCACCCAACTCGGTCTTCAGGACGAGTCCGAGACCACCGGTCTCACCCCGATCGAGCAGGACGAGATCCCCGCCGGCAAGGCGCTGGACGAGTTCCTCGGCACCATCGCCTGGCCCGACGCGGTGGTCGGCTGCGCGCTGACCGTGGAGCGGCTGATGCTGCCGCCGTCCGCCGAGGCGTCCGTCCCGGAGAACCTCGACGGGGCTCGCCTCGCTCAGTGGGTCGCCTCCCACCCCGACCGCCAGGAGGTCCGTATGACGGTCGCCGTCCTCCGCGACGGCTCCCGCGACTCGGCCCTGCGCCTGCGCGAGAAGGACACCCCGACGGAGGTCCTCACCGGCCCCGAACTGGTACCGGGGCTGGCCGAGGCCCTGTCCGCGACCTTCGTGGACTGACCTTCGGATCTACGCCGATGGGGGCGCCCTCCGGTTTCGAGGGCGCCCCCACGCGCGCGCGTACGTCGCTCTCTCCTGCGCCTGTCAGCCCTTGGTGGCGCACTTCGGCAGGTCGGCGGTGTCGCCGGAGCGGATGTCCTCCAGGGCTCCCAGGGCGTCCTCGATGGTGTCCACCTTGACGAGGGTCAATCCGTCGGGGGTGTCCTCGGCGGCCGCGGCGCAGTTGTCCTTGGGCGTCAGGAAGTACTCGGCGCCCTTGTCGCGCGCGCCGACCGTCTTCATCTCGATGCCGCCGATGGGACCGACCTTGCCCTCGTCGTCGATCGTGCCGGTGCCGGCCACGAATTTGCCGCCCGTCAGATTGCCCGGCGTCAGCTTGTCGTAGATACCGAGGGCGAACATCAGTCCGGCGCTCGGGCCGCCGACGTCGGCGAGCTTGATGTCGATGGTGAACGGGAAGGTGTGGTCGGTCCCAGCGGAGATCCCGACGATCGCCCGCTCCTCGCCCGAGTCGTCGGACTCGGCCGTGGTGATCGTGACCTTCTCGGTCTCGGTCGCCGTCCTGTTCGCCTTCTCGGCGGCGGCCTGCGCCTTGGCGGGCACGATGACGAAGTCGACGTCCTCGCCCGGCTTGTGCTTGGTGACCAGCTTCGCGACGTCCTCCGGCGCCTTGACCGCCGTACCGTCGACGGACTTGATCACGTCACCGGCGTGCAGCTTGCCCTCGGCCGGGGAGCCCTTGAGGACGGTGGAGACGATCACCCAGGACCTCACCGGGATGTCCAGCTCCTTCAGGGCCGCGACCTTGGCGCTCTCCTGGGACTGGCTGAACTCCTCGGCGTTCTCCTGGGTCGACTGCTCCTCGGTCTTGCCGTCCGGGTACAGCGTGTCGTGCGGTACGACCTTGTTGTCGTGTGCCAGCCAGCCGTACACGGCCTCGACGAGGTTCATCCTGTAGTCGGCGCTGGTGACCCGGACCGTGGTCATGTTGAGGTGGCCGGTCGTCGCGTACGTCTTGCGCCCGGAGATCTGCAGCACCGGCTCGCCGTCGTGCTCCCCGAGCGTGTTCACCGTCGGCCCCGGTGACATCTCCGCATACGGCACGGGAATGAACACTCCCGCGCACAGGAGCGCGATCAGCATCAGGGTGGAGGCGAGCATCGTCGCGGTGCGGCGTGGCATGGAACGACAGTACGGGACAGCCCTGTCAGTGCACTGTCGGGGCCGCCCGTCCGAGGCGACGGCGAAGGGGGCCGCTAGCCGCCGGAGTGGGACCGCTCCATGGCCTCACGGAAGCGTGAGTAACCCGCGAGCTCGCTGCCGTCCTCCATGGTCTTGCGGTTCCGGCTGGCCCAGCCACCCCACAGTCCGGCACCGATCGCAGCCATAAGTGGAATCAGCAACCAGGCGAGCGCCGCCATGCCGACCTCCCAACCCCTATCAAGCGACCGCAACTGACTGATCAGCAGATTATCCGTCCGCACCGTCAACGCTCGCGCCGGGGGACGGGTTACGCAACCGGAGCGCGCATGGGCGTATTCCGGTCACGGCTTCAGCAGGCTCCCACCCATTCCTCCGTACCGTCGGAGAACTTCTGATGCTTCCAGATGGGGACTTCGTGCTTCAGGTCGTCGATGAGTTTGCGGCACGCCTCGAAGGCCTCGCCCCGGTGCGGACACGACACGGCGACGACCACGGCGAGATCTCCCACCTTCAGATTCCCCACCCGGTGCACGGCCGCGAGCGCCCGCACCGGGTACTCGGCGACCACCTTCTCCGCGATCCGCCGCATCTCCGCTTCGGCCGTCGGGTGACACGAATAGCCGAGCTCATCGACATCGGCTCCCCCGTCGTGATTCCGCACGGTCCCCACGAACAGCGCGGTCCCCCCGGCCGCGTCGTCCCCGACCGCCCGGAACACCTCGTCGACGGAAAGCGCCGTCTCCCGTACACCGATCAGCTTGATGGGCTCCTCAGCCCCCTGCTCACCGGGATGATCATCATTCACTGCCATACCCCCATCGTGCCCCACCGCGCCGCAACCCGACACGGTCGAATCGGCAGTCACCCGCGCGTGGGGCTTGAAGCCTCATCCAGTCGGCCATGGATGAGGGTGGTCGCCCGTCGCCCGTCCGTCGTGGCTGCGGGCCGTCGTGCCGCTGGAGCGTCACGGGTGGGCGCGGCGGCACCCGGCGAGCGCCGGCAAGCGAAACCCGCCCCCGCCCAGCCCCAGCGAGGCGCGCCCCTCAGCGCCGCCCCCGGGCCTTCCGCGCCCGCCGCACCAACGCCGCCGTACCCAGCAGCGCGACCGTCGCACCCGCGGCCCCCGCGGCCGTCGCATCCTTGCGCCCCAGCCGCCGCCCGGCCACGGTGTGCCGCCCGGCGACCTCCTCCAGCAGCTCCGCGAGCACTTCCTCGTTCGTCCACAGCGGCCGCCACCCGGCATCATGCAGCCGGCTCCCGCTCACCACCCAGGGATACATCGTGTACGCCAGGTCGCCGGCCGGCGACGGCGTCAGCCCGATCCGGTGCAGCCGGGCAGCGGCCCCGAGGGCGACCGCGGACGGCAACTCCATGCGCCGGATCCCGCTGAGTTCCTCGACCTCCTCCTGCTCCAGCCACCCCTCGCACCCGACGGCGAGCTCCCCGTCGACCTTCTCCAGCACGGCGTACTCCAGCGCCCCGCACAGATCCTCGACATGGCAGAACTGCCACGCGGGTCGCGACCCGGCCACCACCAGCAGCCGAGGCGACTCGAAGTACCTGGTCAGCGCCGTGTCCGTACCCCCGACGAGCGTCGCAGGGCGGACGACGGTGACGTTGAGGCCCGGATGGGCGCGCGGCGCCCGGCGCGCGAGCCGCTCGATCTCCAGCAGGTCGCCGACCCCGGTGGCCTCGGCGGTCGCCCGCAATTCGGCGTCCTCCGAGAGCGGCAGCTCGTTCTCCGGCAGCGCCCCGTAGACCATCGCCGAGGTGCACAGCACGACCCGGTGCACCCCGGCCGCGGCGGCCGCCGTGAGCACGGTCTGCGTGCCGCGCACGTTGTACGCGCTGCGTGCCGCCGAGTCCGTGCCCAGGTCGAGGTCGACGGCGAGATGCACCACGACGTCCGCCCCGCGCAGCTTCTCGGCGATCGCCGGGTCCCGCACGTCCAGGATGTGCCACTGGGCGGCCGCGCACTCGCCGCGCCGCTCGTCGATGGCGATGACCTGCCGGATCTCGTCGGACTCGGCGAGCCGCTCGGTGAGCAGCGCCCCGACACCGGACGCGGCACCGGTGACCGCGACGACGGGCCCGCGCACGGCGGGACTGGTTGAGTGGTTTCGCGCTGCGCGAACCTGCGGATCTGGGGAACTCACCGGGCGTCTCCAGCGGTTGTCTTCAGTACGAACGCGGGTGACGCGTGCGTACCAGGTGGCATCCATCCTGCCGCAGGCCTTCGGTCGGCGGAGCACCGAGGCCTTAACCCGCCGTGGTGTCTACGCTGGGTGGTGTTCGGGCAGCCGTGCCGTCGGAGAAAACCGATGGCCCTATCAGCCGAGGAATCCCGTGAGTGACACCCCATTCGGATTCGGCCTTCCGCCGGAGGAGCCGGACGACGGCGACGAGGGCAAGAAGAAGGACCAGCAGAGCGGTGGTGGTCAGGGACCGGCCAACCCGTTCGGCTTCGCGTTCCCCGGGGCCGGCGGCTCCGGCGCCGACAATCCGTTCGCCGCGATGTTCGGTTCCATGAACCCCACCGACCTGGGCGCCGCCTTCCAGCAGCTGGGCCAGATGCTCTCGTACGAGGGCGGCCCGGTGAACTGGGACATGGCCAAGCAGATCGCCCGCCAGACGGTCTCCCAGGGGACCGCCGACGGCACGAAGGACGCGAGTGTCGGCCCCGCCGAGCGCACCGCTGTCGAGGAGGCCGTCCGCCTGGCCGATCTGTGGCTGGACGACGCGACGTCCCTGCCGTCCGGCGCGGGCTCCGCCGTGGCGTGGAGCCGCGCGGAGTGGGTGGAGGCGACCCTGCCTGCCTGGAAGGAGCTCGTCGACCCGGTGGCCGAGCGTGTCGGCGGCGCCATGGGCGACATCCTGCCGGAGGAGATGCAGGCCATGGCCGGCCCGCTGATCGGCATGATGAAGTCGATGGGCGGCGCCATGTTCGGCCAGCAGATCGGACAGGCCGTGGGCGTGCTCGCGGGCGAGGTCGTCGGCTCCACCGACGTCGGCCTGCCGCTCGGCCCGGCCGGCAAGGCCGCACTGCTGCCGATCAACGTGGAGGCGTTCGGCAAGGACCTGGGCGTCGGCAAGGACGAGGTGCGGCTCTACCTGGCCCTGCGCGAGGCCGCCCACCAGCGGCTCTTCGCCCATGTCCCATGGCTGCGCTCGCACCTGTTCGGCGCCGTCGAGGGCTACGCGCGCGGGATCAAGGTCGACACGGCCAAGCTGGAGGACGTTGTCGGCCAGTTCGACCCGCAGAACCCCGAGGAGCTGCAGCAGGCACTCCAGCAGGGCATGTTCCAGCCGGAGGACACCCCGGCGCAGAAGGCCGCCCTGGCCCGCCTGGAGACCGCTCTGGCGCTGGTGGAGGGCTGGGTGGACGCGGTGGTGCACGCCGCCGCGAAGCCTCGCCTGTCGTCCGCGGACGCGCTGCGCGAGACCCTGCGCCGCCGCCGTGCCACGGGCGGCCCGGCCGAGCAGACGTTCGCCACGCTGATCGGCCTGGAGCTGCGCCCGCGCCGCCTGCGCGACGCGTCCCGGCTGTGGGCCTCCCTCACGGACGCGCGCGGCGTCGACGGCCGCGACGCCCTGTGGGCCCACCCGGACATGCTGCCCACCGCCTCCGACCTGGACGA
This sequence comes from Streptomyces sp. DSM 40750, assembly GCF_024612035.1. Classification (GTDB taxonomy): domain Bacteria; phylum Actinomycetota; class Actinomycetes; order Streptomycetales; family Streptomycetaceae; genus Streptomyces. The sequence continues at coordinate 7,537,600 of NZ_CP102513.1, read as the reverse complement.
CCCGGACGGCTTCGTGCACCGCGAGCAGCTGGACTTCTCCGAGCTGGACAAGATGCTCGGCGAGGCCGCGGGCGGCTCCACCGAGAAGCCGGACCTGAAGAAGAAGGACGACGACACCGAGTGAGCCTGCACGACGACGCGGTCCTCGTACTGAAGAGCTACGAGGACCAGGTCGAGCTACGCCAGGCGTACCTCGACCATCTGGCGGCCCGCCCGGACGGCATGTGGAAGGCATGCGGCGCCGGGCACATCACGGCGAGCGGCCTGGTGATCGACCCTGAGCGCGGACAGGTGCTGCTCACCCTCCATAAGAAGCTGCGCATGTGGCTCCAGATGGGCGGCCACTGCGAGCCCAAGGACACCACCCTGGCGGGCTCCGCCCTCCGCGAGGCGACGGAGGAGTCCGGCATCACGGGCCTGACGCTCCTGCCGGGCGGCCCGGTCCGCCTCGACCGCCACCACACCCCGTGCGCCTGGCACCTGGACGTCCAGTACGCGGCCCTCGCGCCCGCCGGAGCCGTGGAGGCGATCAGCGACGAGTCCCTCGACCTGCGCTGGTTCCCGTACGCCGAGGTGGCAACCGTGGCCGACGAGTCGGTCGTACGCCTGGTGGAGGCCACGCGGGCCCGGCTCTGACCTCGCTGTTTCGTGGAGTCGGCGGTCTGTCGGTGTGGCGCCGACGGGCTGCGGGCAGGCCCCCGACCGGGGGAGCAGACGTTGTAAGGGGCGTCCGCATTGGCGGACGCCCCTTACACATGTCCCTGCTGATCAGTTGCGGCTGCCCCCGAGGGAGTTCCCGCTCAGTCCGCCGGAGCCCATGCCGAACTGTCCGAGCACCCCGGACGTACGCAGGTGCTGCGGCGGCAGCAGCTCGCTCGGCTGGACCAGAACGTGCCCCTGTCCCCCGAAGTGCATCTCCCAGCCCTCACCGGTGGAGCCCCTGCGGCGCCACACGGCGGAGGTGGAGGTCGGCGCCTGGAGCTGCGTGCGCAGCGAGGTCGACCAGGCGATGACTGCGTCCGAGTCCACGCAGATGTTCTTCTCGGGGGTCACTTCGAGGACGAGGGGCTCGCCCGAAGTCATCAGGACGATCTTGCCGCCACCGGACAGCTCCAGGTTGTACGCCCCGGCCGAGGCCACCTCGACGGCGCTGTCCACGGCGACGATGCCGACGTTCAGGGAGCCGTCGAAGGCGAGGACGGCGGAGGAGTCGACGGTGATGCCACGGCCGACCTCCATGATGTGCAGGTACTGCGCGAAGTTGGCGAGATAGACGATCCCGTTGCCCTTGCAGCGCATGAGTTCGAGCCGCTCACCGGTCATCCGCTCGGCGTTGCGCCAGCTGCGGTTGCGGTACTGGCTGTCGAAGTCGACCTGTCCCTCGAAGGCGACCATGGCGCCCTGGCGGGCCAGGACGGGACTGCTGCCGATCGTGACGTCGGTCTTGAGCAGTTGCGGGTTCTGCAGTGTGTAGCGCTCGGTGTGGTTCACCGGGATGTGCGCGAAGAGTGTGCTGTGCATGGTGTGCTGTTCTCCTCTCAGCCCCGGTCAGCCACGGATCTTGAAACGGTCGCCGGTGTCCTCGCTGGGCTGGACGACCACGAAGCCCCGGCCCTTGAAACCGATCTGGAAGGCCTCCCCGCTGCCCCGGCCGATGAGCGCACTGGCCTTGATGGTGCGGCGGGCCTTCATGTCGAGGCCGTCGGTCCAGGCGATCAGCGCGTCCGGGTCGACGTACGTCTCCCGTTCGGCGCAGTCGAGGGAGATCGGCACGCCCCGGCTGACCAGGGCGACCCAACCGGTGCCGCGGATCACGAGGTTGGTCAGGCCCGAGCCGGAGAGCTTGGCAAGCCCCTTTACCGGCTCGATGGTGAGCTGGAGAGAGGCGTCGCAGGCCAGCAGCGTGGGGCCGTTGACGGAAAGCGCCTCGTTGTTCAGGTGGAGGATGAGGACGTCACCGCCGTAGTCGGCGAGGTACAGGTCCCCGTCGCCCCTGCAGAGCATCAGCTTGCCGCCCTCGCCGCTGACCATCTCCTCCGCGCTGCGCCGCAGCGTGGCGGGCGGGCCGTCGAACTGTACGTACCCGTCGTACGCGATCATCGAGCCGGCCTTGGCCAGGAGGTCCTGACCGGTGACCATCGTGACCTTGAGCGTCTTGGAGCTGTGCACGCTCATACGGACGCCGGTGGGGGCGGAGCGGTGCGCGTTGAGTGTCTGGAGGTCCATGCTCTGCCTCACACCTCGAAGGGCTGGACGACGACGAAGTTGCCGGGGGCACCGCGGAACTGGAGGTTCACGGCCTCCTGTGTCTGCCGGGCGTACCCGGAACGGCGCAGCCTGAGCGAGGTGGTGGTGACGGCCTGCGCGCCGGCGGACCAGGCGATGACGGCGTTGCCGTCGACGTAGGTGGCCGGGCCGACGGGCAGCACGACGGGAACGCCGCGCGTCTTGACGACGACTGCTCCCGTCCCGGAGAAGAGCATGCTGAACAGACCGCCGCCGGGCAGGCCGGCGCCCTCGATACGGCGGATCTCGGTGTCGAGCGCCTCGTCGAAGGCGAGGACCCCGCGCGCGCTGGTGTAGAGCTGCTCGTTCTCCAGGCGGATGACGAAGAGGCGGCTGCCCTCGTCCGCGAGGAACACCTCACCGTCCCCGGAGCAGCGCATCAGGGCCATGCCCTGGCCGGTGAGCTGGCCCGTCAACTTGCCGAGCAGGCCTGAACCCTTGTGGGCGAAGTCGATGTCGCCCTGGTAGGCGACCATGCTGCCCTGCTTGGCGAGGATGTTGGCGCCCTTGGTGAGCGTCGTGCGCACCATCTGTGGGTTCTGCTCGGTCCAGCGGTCCCCGACGGGTGCCTCGGAGTACTTCGTCAGGACGACGCGCAGGCCCGCCTCCGGAGGCACGGGCGCGAGTGGCGTACCGCCGCCGAAGGGCTGCGCCTGCCCCGGGAAGGCCGCGGGGGCACCGGGAGGCGTGAACGGGCCACCTTGCGGAGCCGCGCCAGGAGGCGTGAAGGGCCCGCCCTGAGGTGGGGCGCCGGGCGGGGTGAAGGGTCCGCCCTGCGGCGCGGGCGCGGCCGGGGGCGGGGCGGTGCCGCCAGGCGGCGTGTTCAGGGGCGCGGCGATCGTCGGCGCGGCGTGTACGGAGGGTGAGGGCGCCGGGGGCGCGAACCCCTGTGTGGGCGCCGGGGCCGGTGCGGGCACCGGGGCGGCAGGGGCACCGAACGCGGGCGGGGCGAAGCCGGGCGCGGCGTCGGCCTGCGGCTGCTGCGGTGCGGCGGCGGGCTCCTCCTCGGCGACCTCGCCGCCGAAGTTCTTCAGCAGCGCGTCGAGGCCTCCGTCGAAGCCCTGTCCGACGGCCGCGAACCGCCAGACGTCCTTCAGGTAGAAGTCGCCCAGCATCACGGCGCGCTCGGTGGAGAACTCCGAGCCGTCGAACGGGTACCGGGCCACCTCCTCGCCGCCCGCGACGATACGGACGTAGCCGGGGGAGATCTGCGACATCTGCCCGTTGCCGTCGATCGTCGCCGTGAAGGACAGCTTCTGGATCTGAGGCGGGATCTTGTCGAGGGTGACGCGGAAGGACTCCGTGTCGCCCGACTGGGCCCCCAGGAGCTGGATCGACTCCTCGGGGGTCTTCGGCTGGTTGAAGAAGATGAAGTAGCGGTCGTCCGAGAGCCGTTCGTCGGCGTCCAGACCGAAGCAGCTGATGTCGAAGGTCAGTCCGGGGGCGGAGATCTGTACGCCTACGTACAGATCCGTACCCGCGGTCAGGTCACTGATCTTGGCCTTGTGGCCACGTTGGAATTCCCTGGCCATGCGTAACGACCGTCCCCCATCCCGAAAGTGAGTGCGCCTGCGAGTGCGTCGCGTCAGGCTAACCGCAAAGTCCTGAGACGTACGAGGCTGGTACAGAGCCGGTACAAAAGCGCGACTTCGGTCACCCGTTCCACAAACGCCCACACACGCGCGCGAGATGTCCGTTTCGCATTACTCACCTTCAGGCCGCAGGGGCGCGGCTCGCCTTCCGACGGACGGCCGCGCGGTGCTGTCACTCGTCGCGCGCGGCCGACAGATGCGGCAGCCGGTCGGCGGCCACCACCCCTTCGAGGTAGCCGCGAGCGCGCTCTGTACGCGGATAGGCCTCCAGCAGCTGCCAGAAACGGGGCCCGTGACCCGGTACGAGCAAATGTGCGAGTTCGTGGAGGAGGACGTAGTCGACGACGTACTCGGGCATGCCCTGCAGCCGGTGCGACAGCCGGATGCTGCCCTCGGCGGGGGTGCACGAGCCCCAGCGGGTGTTCTGGTTGGTGACCCAGCGGACCGAGGTGGGCCGGGCGCGACCGCCGAAGTACTGGTCCGAGAGCCGGGCGGCGCGCTCCGCCAGTTCGGTGTCACCGAGGAGCCGTTTGCTTTCCTGCGCGGCCAGCTTGTCGAGCATGACGGTCACCCAGCGCTGCTCCTCCGCCTCGGACATCCGAGCGGGGATGAGCACGACGGTGCGATCGCCCTCGCGGTACGCGGAGACCGTTCTGCGCCGTCGCGCGCTCCTGCGGACCTCGATCGCGCTCGCCCCCGAGCCGCTTGGCGGCTGGCTCGTCGTGCTGCGCTGTGGCGTTCCGGCGCGGTGCAGTGGGTCGGCGGGCACGCCCCGACGTTACCCGCTGCACACGGGGGAAGTCCCGCCTCCGGGACGGTTCGATATCGATCCGCACTCCGAGCGCCTGATTTGTACGACGAATGCCTTCGCCTGTGGACAACTCTCGACACGCATCGTCGCGGTCCGTGCATGCTGGCACTCGTCGGCGGACCAGGCACTCGCACCGCCGGCAGACGGGGACCTTATTTCTGGCTACGGGGGCCGATCATGCATCCGATGGTGAAGCCCGCGCTCCGGCGCGGCTGGCGGGATCTCAACACCGTGCAGTTCGGTCTGGCACCGGCGCACGCCATGGTGCTGGGCCCCATGGACACGGCGACGGGCAGCTTCCTCGCCTTGCTCGACGGCACGCGCGGGCTGCCGCTCCTGCGCGACGAGGGGCGGCGCATGGGCCTGCCGGACGGTCATGTGGACGGGCTGGTGGAGCGGCTGGCCCGGTCCGGGTTGCTGGACGACGCGACGGGCGGCGGCCCGGCCGCGGACGACCTACGCGGCAAACCCGACGTCCTGGACCGGCTGCGCCCCGACGCCGCAACGCTCTCACTGGTCACGCCCGAGCCGGGCGAGGCCATGAAGCGTCTGGCCGCCCGTCGGTCACTGAGGGTGCAGGTACGCGGCGCGGGGCGGGTGGGGGCGGTGCTCGCCTCCCTGCTGTCGGGGGCCGGCGTAGGCGAGGTCGACGTGCGCGATGTCGGCCGGGTCGAGCCGTGGGACGTGACACCGGGCGGTCTGCCGGCCGAGTCGATCGGCGAGCGCAGGGATGCGGCGGCGCGCCGAGCCGCTCGCCACGCGGCACCCGATCGCCCGCCCCGGCGCCGCCGCGGACCCCAGCCGTCGGCGGACGCGTCCGAGGACATGCCGATGAGCCGCCTCCGCGAGGAGCCCGGCCTGTCGCTGGTGGTCCTCGCCCCACGCGACGGTGTCGACATCCACGCCCCCAAGCCCGCGGCAGCCGAGCCGCTCATGGCCTCGGGCACACCCCATCTCTATGCGGGTGTGGTGGAGGGGACAGGGGTGGTCGGCCCCCTGGTCCTACCCGGTGAGACGGGCTGTGCGGGCTGCCTCGACCAGAGCCGTACCGACCGCGACGACACCTGGCCGCGGCTGGTCGCACAGTGGCGATCCGGTCGCCCGCGCCAGGTCGAGGCCTGCGATCTGGCGCTGGCCACCACCGTCGCCGGACTGGCCGCGGGGCATGCACTCGCCTTCCTCGATGGCGGGATGCCGTCCAGCGCGGGTGCCCGTTGGGAGGTCGCGGTGCCAGGGTTCGCCTGGCACCCGCGCCCGGTGTGGCCTCACCCCGAATGTCCCTGCTCCGCCACTGAGAAGGGTGCCGTCGGGAAACGTAACGGGGAACACACATCAAAGGACGGGGAGGCGCACGAGACAATGGCGGGGCATCAGCGGTCAACGAGGTTGTCCCGCAAGGCATACGCGGCACGGCCTGCTGGGACTTGGAGGGCGCATGTCTGATCTTCCCCGAAAGGCGGTCACCCGGACCGCCAAGCTCGCCGCGCTTCCGCTCGGCATCGCAGGCCGGGCCACCTGGGGACTCGGCAAGCGAATCGTCGGCGAGTCGGCGGAGCTCGTGGGCCGCGAACTCCAGCAGCGCACGGCGGAGCAGTTGTTCAAGGTCCTGGGCGAGCTGAAGGGCGGCGCGATGAAGTTCGGGCAGGCCCTGTCCGTCTTCGAGTCGGCGCTCCCCGAAGAGGTCGCGGGTCCCTACCGCGCGGCGCTGACGAAGCTCCAGGACGCGGCGCCACCGATGCCGACCCGCACGGTGCACTCCGTGCTGGAGGAGCGCATCGGACAGGACTGGCAGAAGCTGTTCCTGGAGTTCGAGGAGAAGCCGGCCGCCGCGGCCTCGATCGGCCAGGTGCACCGCGCGGTGTGGCACGACGGCCGTGCGGTCGCCGTCAAGGTGCAGTACCCGGGCGCGGGCGAGGCCCTTCTCTCCGATCTCGGCCAACTCAGCCGGTTCGCCCGTCTCCTGGGACCCCTGATCCCCGGGATGGACATCAAGCCGCTCATCGCGGAGCTGCGGGACCGGGTCTCCGAAGAGCTCGACTACGGCTTGGAGGCCCAGGCCCAGCAGGCGCACGCGGAGGAGTTCGCGGGCGACCCGGACGTCGTGGTCCCGGCCGTGGTGCACCAGTGCGAGCAGGTGCTGGTGACCGAGTGGATGGACGGCACACCCCTCTCGGAGGTGATCACCGACGGCTCTCAGGAGCAGCGCGACCGGGCGGGCCAGCTACTGACCCGCTTCCTCTTCTCGGGCCCTGCCCGCACCGGCCTCCTGCACGCCGACCCGCATCCGGGCAACTTCCGCCTCCTGCCGGACGAGAAGCGCGGCTGGCGACTCGGCGTCCTCGACTTCGGCACGGTGGACCGTCTGCCGGGCGGCCTGCCGGCCCCGATCGGTGAAGCCCTGCGGCTGACCATCGAGGGCGAGGCCGAGGCGGTCTACGAGATGCTCCGCGCGGAAGGGTTCGTGAAGGAGTCGATAGACCTGGACCCGGACGCGGTCCTCGACTATCTGCTGCCCATCATCGAACCGGCCCGGGCGGACGAGTTCGCCTTCGCCCGCGGCTGGATGCGCAGCCAGGCCGCCCGCATAGCCGACCTCCGCTCCCCCGCCCACCAGTTGGGCAAGCAGCTGAATCTGCCCCCGTCCTACTTCCTCATCCACCGGGTGACCCTGAGCACCATCGGCGTCCTGTGCCAGCTCGGCGCGACGGTCCGTATGCGCGACGAACTGGAGGAATGGCTGCCGGGGTTCATATCGGAAGAGGAGGAGAGCGAGACAGCCGCGGAGGCGTAAGCGGCCGATCGCCGTCTCGGCGGGGCCGTTCCCGACCTATCAGGACATGACTCCGCCGAAGGACTGCTGCGGGCCCGGATGGCTGCGCCCGTGCGCCTGCCATCAGCAGCGCGACAACGGTGCAGGGCTCACCACCAGGCCGAGTCCAGGCGGCTCTCGATCGCTCGCAGGTTCTCCCGGGCGCAGTTCTCGCAGAAGTAGCGCCGTCCGCCGTTCTCCACGGAACAGCTCCACAGCGGCTGGGGAGCTTCGGCGGCGGTCCCACAGCGGGCGCACACGAGGGTCTGACGTTCCGCGGTGGGGCCGCTGCTGTCGCTGTCCCCGGAAAGACTCGTCACGCGGCGACGATATCGCCACGCCCGACGGATCCGTGGTCACAACGCACCGCGGGGGCCGGTCCGTTCGGACCGGCCCCCGCGGGGAGCCACTGCTATGGGATGTTCTGATGTGCCTGTCCAGGCTGGTTCATGTCGGTTGCCGCGTAGCGGCTACTGCATGACCGCCATGGCGAGCGCACGGCGGGCGCGCATCGAGGCGCGCTCGGCCCGGCGCTGCATCCGGCGGGCCACCGCCAGGCGCATGGCCCGGCGTTCCTGCTCGGCCTGGTGCAGGCGCTCGTGCATATGCGCACGAGCCAGGGCTTCTGGCATGAGATGCATTTCTCGGGTCCTGTTCTGACGCGAGGCGTTCGCGCCGGTGGTCGTGAAGTCTGGAATCGCGGAGCCGGCGGGCTCGTTCGTGGACGGCTTCATCGGGGCCTGCTTCTTGGGGTCGTGCGTGAGGGGGCGGTCGATCGTTCCGGTGATGTTCATGCCGTGACCGGGTTCTTGCGCGGGCGGCCACGGGGCCGCTTGCGGGCCACGACGACACCCTGGACGAACAGCTCGCCACCCCAGACGCCCCAGGGCTCACGCCGCTCCTTGGCGCCGGCGAGGCAGGCCTCGACCAGCGGGCAGGTACGGCAGAGGGACTTGGCGTACTCGACATCGGCCGGCGACTCGGCGAAGAAGACCTCCGGGTCGTAGGAGCGGCAGGGGACGGGTACGCCGAGGTTCTCGATGGCGTCGTCGAGCGCGGTGAGCGCAGTGAGCGGGGTCAAGGTGGAGTCCTCCGTGAGGCCGGGCGGGGGGATCGTTTCGGAAGGCGGTACGGACGGGGCGTGCGCTTCGAGTTGCACGGTTCGTCTTCCTCGTCTGGTCGTTCCGGCCTGTTGGCCGGTGGCGGCTGGTACCGGGTTCTTTTCTTGTCCCGAGGCCCCTTCGCTCTGCAGCCCCCGGTCGGGGACAAACAGAAGGGCCGCGGATCCCGGATGGGGTTCCGCGGCCCTGAAGGCGCCGGCCTGATCGTCGATCAGGCTGGATCACTCCAGGGTTCAGGCCCACGGAAGGCCCACATCAGGTGGTGCTGCGTTGTCTGCTTCCGGAATCCGGCACCGGCCGCCGCAAAGGCATAGGCCTGCGCCTGTGCCGCTACTGCTGCTGCTTCCAGTGCCTTGGTCGGTCGCTCATTGCGTTCGCGGACGGGAAGACCCGCCAGAGACACGGAGGACGCCGGACGGCCGCCACTGATGGCGGACAGACCGGTACCCAGGTTCGAGACGCCGAGCATGCACGTGGAGACGGCCGAGCGATCGGTCATTTTGACCGCGCTGATGAAGCTGGTGTTGATGCTGATCACTGGACTCGCCTCCTCTCGGCGTCTACGGGGACCGGCGCGAACCAATCCGACGGATATGAAGTACACCACGAAACCAGGGCCTTCGAGAAGGCCGCTGCTCTCGTGCCTAAGAACCTATGGGGATTGCTGGGGCATGCGCAAACTATTTTTTCGACGAGTTCGCATCAGTCGCTCTCGTCGCCGTCCCCAGGCTCCCGACCTGCGCAGATGTCGAGAACATCGGCGCCGTAGCGCTGCAGCTTACGGGCGCGGACACCGGGGATGCGACCGAGTTCAACCGGAGTGCTCGGCCCCGCTTCCGCGATGGCCATCAACGTCCGGTCGGTGAGGATGCAGAAGTCCGGCTGACCGCTGCGCCGCGCCTGGACCGCCCGCCACTCACGCAGTCGCTCGTAGAGACCCTCGTCCATGTCGGAGGGGCAGTCCTCGCAGCGCATCAGCTTCATGTCACCGGCGTCCCGCAGGGTGCGACCGCAGACCCGACAGCGAGCCGGGGTCCGGCTGGTGCGGCGCGGGACGGTCTCGGTGCCGCCTGCGACGCCGCCCGGTCGGCCGCCCGCCGAACCCAGTTCGACGCCTCCGGGGCCGCCTGCTCCGGTCCGGCCTGCCGTGGCCGTGGATCCGGGGCGCAGGCCGTTGAGGAAGCGGCTGGGGCGACGGTTGGGGCGGTTGCCGGGAGATCGGGACAGGGCCCAGGAGACGGAGAGTTGTTCCCGCGCTCGGGTGACGCCCACGTAGAGGAGTCGTCTCTCCTCCTCGATCTGCTCGTCCGTTCTCGCGTAGGTGATTGGCATCATGCCCTCGGCGACACCGACCAGGAAGACGACGTCCCACTCCAGGCCCTTCGCGGAGTGCAGTGAGGCGAGGGTGACGCCCTGGACGGTCGGGGCGTGCTGGGCGTTCGCCCTTTCATCGAGTTCCGCCACGAGGTCGCCGAGTGTGGCATCCGGCTTGGCGGCGGTGAAGTCGTGGGCGAGGTTCACCAGGGCCGCCAGTGACTCCCAGCGCTCCCTGACCGCGCCGGAGCCCGCCGGCGGCTCACCGGTCCAGCCTTCGCCCGACAGCACGGCCCGCACCTGTGAGGGGAGGTCGACGGCGTCCTCCAGGAGGGTGTCGTTGCCGCCGAAGCGGGCGGCGGCTCGCAGCGAGGCCCCCGCCTTGCGCACCTCGGGACGGTCGAAGAATCGCTCCGCGCCGCGCAGCTGGTAGGGCACTCCGGCGTCCGCGAGGGCCTGTTCGTAGGTCTCGGACTGGGAGTTCGTACGGAACAGGATGGCGATCTCGCTCGCGGGGACTCCGGAGGCGATGAGGTCGCGGATGCGGCGGGCGGCGCCCTCGGCCTCGGCCGGCTCGTCCGTGTACTCGCTGTAGCGGGGCTCGGGGCCCGGCGGGCGCTGGGAGATCAGTTCGAGGCGGTGGTCGGCGGCGCGGCCACGGGCCTGGGAGAGCAGGCCATTGGCGAGGTGGACGACCTGCGGGGTGGAGCGGTAGTCGCGGACGAGCTTGACGACGGTGGCGCCGGGATGACGGTGGCGGAAGTCGAGCAGATGGTCGGGAGTTGCGCCGGTGAACGAATAGATCGTCTGGCTGGCGTCGCCCACGACGCACAGGTCGTCCCGGTCGCCGAGCCACAGTTCCAGAAGGCTCTGCTGGAGAGGGCTGACGTCCTGGTACTCGTCGACCACGAAGTGCTGGTACTGCGAGCGGACCTGCTCGGCGATGTCGTGCCGGTCCTGGAGGATGCCGACCGTGAGCAGGAGAACGTCCTCGAAGTCGATGACGGCGCGCTCGCGTTTGAGGTCCTCGTACGTTGAGTAGATCTGGGCGATCTCGGCCGGGTCGCGGGGGGCATCGCGGCCGTACTTGGCGGTTGCGGCGGCGTAGTCGGCGGGGACGGTCCGGGTGACCTTGGACCACTCGATCTCGGCGGCGACGTCCCGGAGTTCGTTGCGATCGAGACGGATGCGGCAGGCGGCGGCCGCGTCCGCGACGAGTTGGATCTTGCGGTCGACGATGCGGGGCATGCCACCGCCGACGGCCTTCGGCCAGAAGTACTGGAGTTGGCGCAGCGCGGCCGAGTGGAACGTCCGGGCCTGGACTCCGGCGGCGCCGAGATGGCGGAGGCGACCGCGCATCTCGCCGGCGGCGCGGTTGGTGAAGGTGACGGCCAGCACGCTGGCGGGCTGGAGGATCCCGGCGCGCACTCCGTAGGCGATGCGGTGGGTGATCGCCCGGGTCTTGCCCGTGCCGGCGCCCGCCAGCACGCACACCGGACCGTGCAGGGCGGTCGCCACCGCGCGCTGCTCGGGGTCGAGCCCTTCGAGCACCGCGTCGGCCGAGTCGGGGACCTGCGGGAAGAGGGTGGAGTGCGTTGCTGATGTCACATGGCCATGCTGCCAGGTCGCCGGAGACGGCTGAGCCGGTTGTCCACAGGCAGGCACTCGCAGTCGTACTAATGCGGCAGGCGCGCCCGCGTTCCGGTGCGGCGGGCCCGCCTGGCCGCGGTGGTGGACCTACCCGCCCACGGGAATGGCCGGCCTGTCGCGTACGTTCCACTCACTGCGACCACGCATCCCCCGGACCGTGAAGGAGCGCCAGGAACATGGCGGGCACTGTGACGATGTACAGCACCACGTGGTGCGGCTACTGCCGTCGGCTGAAGAGCCAGATGGACCGCGAGGGCATCACGTACGACGAGATCAACATCGAGCACGACCCGGAGTCCGCCGCGTTCGTGGAGAAGGCGAACGGCGGGAACCAGACGGTCCCCACCGTCCTCTTCCCGGACGGTTCGACGCTCACGAACCCCTCGCTGGCGCAGGTCAAGCAGAAGATCGGCGCGTAACGGCGGAGGAGACCTAGCCGGTGTGACCTCGCGTCGGCAGGGGCTTGCCGTACCAGAGTTCGATCAGTCGGGCCGCGATCGAGATGCCGTAGGGAGGCAGGACCTCCCCGGACTCGAACGCGGCCCGCAGCTCTTCCCGGGAGAACCAGCGGGCCTCGTGGATCTCGTCGCCGTCGACGTCCACGGCGGTCGAGGTGGCACGGGCCATGAAGCCCAGCATGAGGCTGGAGGGGAAGGGCCATGGCTGGCTGGCGATGTACTCGACCTGGCCGACGGTGATACCGACCTCCTCGTGGACCTCGCGCCGTACGGACTGCTCGATGGACTCGCCGGGCTCCACGAAGCCCGCCAGGGTGGAGAAACGGCCCTCGGGCCAGTGGACCTGGCGGCCGAGCAGGATGCGGTCCTCGTCGTCCGTGACGGCCATGATCACCGCCGGGTCGGTGCGCGGGTAGTGCTCGGCGCCGCAGGCCGGGCAGCGGCGGATGTGGCCGGCCGCCGCGATCACCGTGCGCTCGCCGCAGCGGGAGCAGAAGCGGTGGGTGCGCTGCCAGTTCTCCAGGCCGACCGCGTGCACCATGAGGCCCGTGTCGCGCGGTGACAGCAGCATGCCTGCCTCGCGCAGTCCGGCCGGGCGCGCGGACTGGTCCATGCGGCCGGGGAGTGTGTCCTTCTGGAGTGCGAAGTAGCTCACACCGTCGGCGTCGGTGCCCAGGAAGTAGCGGTGCGCCTCGGTGAGGGGGGCCTCGAAGGAGGGGATCATGACGAGTTCGGTGGTGCCGTCCGGGGTCTCGTCGATGAGGACCTGACCGCCGGAGACCACGAAGCAGCGGGTCGTGGGGTGGCTCCACGCCGCGGCGAGCCAGGCCTCGTCGAGCCGGTGGTGGGCGGCCCGGTCGATGCCGCTCGGGGCGGTGAGCGCGATGGGTCGGTCGGCGGTGTGGTCGGTCCAGGTGGTCACGGGTGCTTCCAACTCCCCCGGTGAAACGGTTGATTGGGCGGGGCGTGCGGCGGGCGGATGCGCTGGGGCGTGCGAGGCCTTCTTCAGTGTGCCTCGCGGGAGCTTGGGGCCAGTTCGGCCCAGAGGTACGCGCTGGTCTCGACGCCCTTGAGGAGCAGGTCGATCTCGACCTTCTCGTTGGGAGCGTGCCAGCCGTCGGAGGGGACGGAGATGCCCAGGAAGAGCACGGGTGCGTCGAGGACTTCCTGGAGGTCGGCGGCGGGGCCGGAGCCGCCCTCGCGCGTGTAGCGGATGGGCTGCTGGAAGGCGCGGGCCATGGCCCGTACGACCGACCGCAGGGCCGGGTGGTCCAGGGGGGTCAGGCAGGGGCGGGTTGACCCGCTGAACGTGATCTCGTAGCGGATCCCGGCGGGTATCCGCTCGGCGGCCCAGGCGGTGACAGCCTTCTGGATGTGGTCCGGGTCCTGACCGGCGACCAGGCGGAAGGAGAGCTTCACCATGGCCGAGGACGGGATGATCGTCTTGCTGCCCGTGCCCTGGTAGCCGCCGCCGATGCCGTTGACCTCGGCGGTCGGGCGGGCCCAGACGCGCTCCAGGGTGGTGTGTCCGGCTTCTCCGTACGTCGCCGTCGACTTGGCCGTACGCAGCCACCGCTCCTCGTCGAAGGGCAGTTCGGCGAAGAGTTCTCGCTCTCGGTCGGTGAGTTCGACGATGCCGTCGTAGAAGCCGGGGATCGCCACGCGGGCGTGCTCGTCGTGCAGAGCGGCGACGAGGCGGGCGACCGCGGTGGCCGGGTTCGGTACGGCGCCGCCGAAGGAGCCGGAGTGGATGTCCTGGCCGGGCCCGTGCAAGTGGATCTCGCATTCGGCGAGGCCACGCATGCCGGTGCACACGGTGGGGGTGTCCTCGGCCCACATGCCGGTGTCGGAGACGATCACCGCGTCGGCGGCGAGCCGCTCGGCGTGCTCCTCGACGAGGGTGCGGAAGTGCGGGGAGCCGGACTCCTCCTCGCCCTCGATCAGCATCTTCAGGTGGACGGCGGGGGCGGTGCGGCCGGTGGCGGCGAGGTGGGCGCGGACGCCGAGTGTGTGGAAGAACACCTGGCCCTTGTCGTCGGCCGCCCCGCGCGCGTGGAGGCGGTTGCCGCGGATCACCGGCTCGAACGGCTCGGTGTCCCAGCCGTCGGCCCGCGCCGCGGGCTGCACGTCGTGGTGCCCGTAGACCAGGATCGTGGGGGCGTCGGGGTCCGCGGAGGGCCATTCCGCGAAGACCGCGGGGGCACCGGGCGTCTCCCATATCTCTGTGGTGGGGAAGCCGGTCTCCTTGAGTTTGGCGGCCAGCCAGTCGGCGCTGCGTCGTACGTCCGTCGCGTGCTCGGGCTGGGCCGACACCGACGGGATGCGCAGCCATTCCACGAGGTCGTCAAGGAAGGCGGCACGGTGGTTCTCGACGTACGTACGGACGACGCTGACGTCGCTGTCAACGGGCTGGCTCATGCTCACGAGCCTATCGGCCCGCACCGACATGCTCGTCCGGCGGTTCGTCCGTGACCTCTCCGGAGCCGTCTGCCGGTGACTCCGACCCGTTGGCGCCGGGCTCCTCCAGGAGCAGCCGCTCCAGCGCGTCCCGGTCGGGCAGGTCCTCGGGCCGTACGACGTCCCCGGTACGGACGTAGAGGAAGGCCGCCCCGACGGACTCCAGGGGCACGCCCTGCTGCTCGGCCCAGGCGAGCCGGTAGAGCGCGAGCTGGAGCGGGTCGGCGGTGCGGGTGCGGCTGGTCTTCCAGTCGACGATCTCGTACGTCGTCGTCCCGTCTCCGTCGCTCTCGCGGTAGACGGCGTCGATACGGCCGCGTACGACACGTCCGGCGATGCCGAGTTGGAAGGGTTCCTCTACGCGGTACGGCGTGCGGTGCGCGTACGGGGTGCGTTCGAAGGCGTCCTTGAGGGCCTCCAGGTCCAGTTCGTCGGCGATCTCGGCCTCGCTGCCGGGCAGTTCCTCGGGCTCCAGCATGGGCAGCCGCAGCTCTTCGAAGCGAGCCTCGACCCAGGCGTGGAACCGGGTGCCGCGACGCGCCGCGGGCTGTGGCGGGCGTGGCATGGGGCGCGCGAGTTCCTGCGCGAAGCCGTACGGATCGGCGGCCAGGCGCATCAGCTGCGAGGCGGTCAGCGACGTCGGCAGGGGTACGTCGGTGACCTTCGCTCGGGCACGCAGGAGCTCTCCGGTGAGGGCGTCCAGGTCGCGGTCCCAGGAGGCGATGGTGCGGGCGTCCTCCGGGGTGAGTCCGGACGCGGCGGGGTGCCTGCGGGCGTGTGGCACGACCGGCGTCCGTTCGTCCTGTCCGGGGTGGTGCACGCGCGCGTGGAGGGCCTGTGCGGGGCGACCCGACGACCAGGAGTCCCAGTCGGAGGTGTTCTCCTCGTCGAAGTCCTCGGCGGCGTCCGCAGGGAAGCCGTCCTCCCCGTAGGGGGCGTCGACCGGGAAACCGTCGTCCGCGTAGAGGCCCTCTTCGTCGTCCGGCGGGGGTGGCCAGTCCGGGTCGTCGTAGGAGTGGGGGTCCGGGTCGTGGGCGGTGCCCGGCGGCGTGTCCTCGTGCGAGGTGGCCCTCTCCAGGTGGGTCAGTACGGTCTCGGCGGCCGCGCGGCGCCGTGCCAGGGCCATGTCGTCGAGCGGGAGGGGCCAGGCGTGGTCGGCGGCCGCTTCGTGGAGGGCGGGGTTCTCGGCGTCCTCCTCGGGTTCGTCGGCCCAGGCCTCGATCTCGCCGTATCCCGCGGCACAGTGCGCGTACAGGTCGAGCAGGAAGTCGGACGGTCCGCGTGGGCGCTTCTGGGAAGGGCCCCACCAGTGGCCGGAGCCGAGGAGCAGGGAGCGGGGACGGGTGAACGTGACGTAGCCGAGGCGGAGTTCCTCGGTGTGCTGGTGGTCCTTCATGGCCTCCTGGAAGGCCTTCAGGCCGCGTGAGTCCCAGGCCTCGACGTCGGGGAGGGTGTCGGCGTCGCCGCGCAGTCGGTGCGGCAGGACCTTGCCCTGGGCGGTCCACTTCTCGCGGCCCTGGGTGCTCGGGAAGGTGCCGGTGACCAGCCCGGGGACGGCGACGACGTCCCACTCAAGGCCCTTGGACTTGTGGGCGGTGAGCACCTTGACGGTGTTCTCGCCGCCCGGCAAGGCGTTGTCCAGGCCCTTCTCGTACTGGGCGGCCGTACGCAGGAAGCCGAGGAAGGCCAGCAGGCTGGCCTCGCCCGCGCTGTTGGCGGCGAAGGAGGCCGCGATGTCCAGGAAGTTGGACAGGGTCTCGCGGCGGCGGGCGGCGAGCGCGTGCGGGGACGCGGAGAGTTCCACCTCCAGGCCGGTGACGGCGAGCACCCGGTGCAGGACGTCCATGAGCGGGTCGGCGAGCGAGCGGCGCAGGTCGCGCAGTTCGGCGGCGAGCCGGGCGAACCGTACGCGCGCGTCCGGCGAGAACGGCAGCCCGTCGTCCTCCCCCTCGGCTTCGAGCGGCAGCTCCAGGAAGGTGTCCAGGGCGTCCGCCAGCGAGATCACCTCGGACGGGTCGACGCCCTCGACGGCGGCGGCGAGCCGGCGGTCCGGGTCGTCGTCGCCGTCCACGCGCGCGTGGGACACGAGCAGCCTGGCCCGACGGCCCAGGAGGGCGAGGTCGCGCGGGCCGATCCGCCAGCGGGGGCCGGTGAGGAGGCGGACGAGGGAGGCGTTGGCACCGGGGTCCTGGAGGACCTCGCAGACGGCGACGAGGTCGGCGACCTCGGGGAGGTGGAGCAGCCCGGAGAGGCCGACGACCTCGACGGGGATGTCGCGGGCGACGAGTGCGCCCTGGATCTCGGCGAAGTCGGTGGCCGTGCGGCACAGGACCGCGATCTCGCCGGGTTCCTTGCCGGTGCGCACGAGGTGGGCGATCGAGTCGGCGATCCAGTCGAGTTCCTCGGCATGGGTGGGCAGCAGGGCGCAGCGGACCACGCCGTCGCGTTCGGCGCCGGGGGCGGGCCGGAGGGCCTCCACACCCGCGTGCATGGCCCGCAGGGGCTCCGCGAGGCCGTTGGCGAGGTCGAGGAGGCGGCCGCCGCTGCGGCGGTTCTCACTGAGCGCCTGGCGGGTCGCGGGGCGGCCGTCGGGGTGGGCGAAGTGCTCGGGGAAGTCGTCGAGGTTGGCGACGGAGGCGCCGCGCCAGCCGTAGATGGCCTGGCAGGGGTCGCCGACCGCGGTCACGGGGTGGCCGGTGCCGCCACCGAACAGGCCTGCCAGCAGAACGCGTTGGGCGACCGAGGTGTCCTGGTACTCGTCGAGCAGGACCACCCGGAACTCGTCCCGCAGGATGCGCCCCACCTCGGGGAGCCCGGCGAGTCCGGCGGACAGGGCGATCTGGTCGCCGAAGTCGAGGAGATCACGCTCGCGCTTGGCCGCCCGGTAGCGCCCCACCAGCTCGGTGAGTTCGCGCCGGGCGGCGGCCGCCTCGGGGATCTTGCGGAGGTCCGCGTTGGTGAGTTTGGCGCCCTCCAGTTCGCGCAGCAGTCCGGCGTCGTACGCGCGCAGGTCCTCGGGTCGTACGAGGTGCTCGGAGAGTTCGGAGTCGAGGGCGAGCAGGTCGCTGACCAGGTCGGGGAAGGAGCGGGTGAGCGCCGGATACGGGCCCGGGGACTCGCGGAGGACGCGCGCGGCGAGTTGGTAGCGGGTGGCGTCGGCGAGGAGCCGGGAGGTGGGTTCCAGGCCGATGCGCAGGCCGTGGTCGGTCAGGAGGCGGCCCGCGAAGGCGTGGTAGGTGGAGATGACCGGCTCCCCCGGCGGGTTGTCCGGGTCGATCACATCCGGGTCGGTGATGCCCGCCCTGACCAGGGCCTTGCGTACGCGCTCGGCGAGTTCACCGGCCGCCTTGTTGGTGAACGTCAGGCCGAGCACCTGTTCGGGGGCGACCTGGCCGGTGCCGACCAGCCACACCACGCGCGCGGCCATCACCGTGGTCTTGCCCGACCCGGCTCCGGCCACGATCACCTGCGGGGCGGGCGGCGCGATGATGCACGCCGTCTGCTCCGGGGTGAACGGGATGCCGAGGAGCTCCTTGAGCTGCTCGGGATCACTGATACGGGCGGACACCCCAGAGAGGCTAGCGCCGCCCACTGACAGCGGATGCCGGATCGCCCTCGGGGCGGGGAGAAGCGCTGGTCAGCACGTGTGGTGCGGTGGGTCACTCCCGACCGGGCCCAGGTCTGCCCAGGGCGTCACTCGACCACGTGACGGCCCTCGGGGCGGGCACTGCACGACGCCCGGAACGAGCAGTGTGAGCAGTGCTGTCCCGCGGTCGGGGAGAAACGTTCGTCCAGGACCTTGCCCGCGGCCGTGGCCAGGAGGTCTCCGACCCACTCGCCTGCCGCCCCCTCAAGGGGGTCCTGGGACTGCACCTTGGGAAGGGTCTCGCCGCCGTTCTTCTTGGGGGCGCCCTGCCGCAGTTGCACCAGTTCAGCGCCGCCCGGTTCGGGGCGTGTGCCGCCGAAGGGCTCGTCGACGGCACCCTCGCGGACCGCGAGCTGGTACACGGCGAGCTGGGGGTGGCGGGTCACCTCGGCGGAACTGACGGGCTGCTTGCCCGTCTTGAAGTCGACGACGTATGCGCGGCCCTCGGTGTCGGCCTCGACGCGGTCCATGGAGCCGCGGATGCGCACCTCGTAGTCGCCAGCTTCGAGGGTGACGTCGAAGTCGTGCTCACTGGCCACCGGGGCGCGTCCCGTGCGGTCCATGACATGCCACTTCAGGAAGCGTTCGAGCGCCACGCGCGCGTGCTGCTTCTCCTGCTCGGACTTCCAGGGCGCGTCGAAGGCGAGCGCGTTCCACACGGAGTCGAGGCGCTCCATGAGGACGTCGAGGTCGGCGGGGGTGCGTCCGGAGGCGACCTCGTCGGCGAGGACGTGGACGACGTTGCCGAAGCCCTGGGCGGCGGTCGCGGGCGCGTCGGCCTTCACCTCGCGGCCCAGGAACCACTGCAGGGCGCAGGTGTTGGCGAGCTGGTCGAGCGCGCTGCCGGACAGCACGACGGGCTGGTCGCGGTTCCTGAGCGGGACCTTGCTCTCGGTCGGCTCGTACATGCCCCACCAGCGGTACGGATGCGCCGACGGCACGAGGGGGCGGCCGTCCTCGTCGCTCAGCGCGGCCAGCCGCGCCAGGCGCAGGGCGGCGGCCTCGCGGAGGGCGTCCGACACGCGTGGGTCCACCGTCGTGGCGCGCAGTTCGGCGACGAGAGCGGCCACGGACAGCGGGCGGCGGGGGCGGCCGGTGACGTCCTTGGGTTCGACCCCTAGTTCGGCGAGGAAGCGGGAGGGCTGGTCGCCGTCGTCCGCGGGGGCCTTCACCGCGGTGACGACAAGGCGCTCACGCGCGCGCGTGGTGGCCACGTAGAACAGTCGTCGTTCTTCCGCGAGCAGCGCGCCCGGGGTGAGCGGTTCGGCGAGACCGTCGCGGCCGATGCGGTCGGCCTCCAGGAGCGAGCCGCGGCGGCGCAGGTCCGGCCACAGGCCCGCCTGGACGCCGGCGACGACGACCAGGCGCCACTGGAGGCCCTTGGAGCGGTGCGCGGTCATCAGGCGTACGGCGTCGGGGCGTACGGCCCGTCCGGTGAGTGTGTCGGCGGCGATGTCCTCGGCCTCGATCTCCGCCAGGAAGTTGAGGGCGCCGAGGCCGCCGGTGCGCTCCTCCGCGCGGGCCGCCGTGGCGAACAGCGCGCACACGGCGTCGAGGTCACGGTCCGCGTTGCGTCCTGCCGCGCCACCGCGCCGGGCGGCCCGCTCCAGGCGGCGTGGCCACGGTGTGCCGTCCCACAGCTCCCACAGCGCCTCCTCGGCCGTACCGCCGCCGGTGAGGCGCTCGCGGGCCTTCCGCAGCAGCGCGCCGAGGCGTTGCGCGCCCCGCGCGTACACGGGGTCGTGCGCCACCAGCCGCTCCGGCTCCGCCAGCGCGCGTGCCAGCAGTTCGTCCGAGGGCGGTGGTACGGGGTTGCCGCCGGCCCGCTCCTCCTCCCGCAACGCGCGGCCGAGGCGCCGCAGATCCGCGGTGTCCATGCCGGCGAGGGGGGAGGCGAGGAGGGTGAGCGCGGTCTCGGTGTCGAGCCAGGAGGGCTGCGACTCCGCTGCGTCAGTGGGCCGGTCGGACTCCCCGGCCTCCACAGGACCCGCAGCCTCCGTCGAGGCCGCCGGAGTCGCGTCCCCCAGCTCCGCCCGCGCCACCGCCCGCAGCGCCGTCAGCAGTGGCTGTACGGCCGGCTCGTGGCGCAGGGGCAGGTCGTCGCCGTCGATCTCCAGGGGCACGCCCGCAGCGGTGAGGGCGCGCCGGATCGAGGGGATCGTGCGGGCGCCTGCGCGGACCAGGACGGCCATCTCGCTCCAGGGGACGCCGTCCTCCAAGTGGGCCCGGCGCAGGACGTCCGCGACGTTGTCCAGTTCGGTGCCGGGTGTCGGGTACGTGTAGACCTCGACGCGGCCCCCGTCCCGTAGGGGCCTGAGCTCGCGGTGGGCCCGTACCTTCTCCGCCGGCAGACGGGTGAGCGGCATGCGCTGGGTGAGCAGGCGGGTCGCGGCGAGAAGGGCCGCTCCTGAGCGTCGGGAGGTCCTGAGGACGGCGACCGGGGCCTGGCGGCCGTCCGCGCGCGGGAAGGCGGACGGGAACTCCAGGATGCCGTTCACGTCGGCGCCCCGGAAGGTGTAGATCGACTGGTCGGGGTCGCCGAAGGCGACCAGGGTGCGGCCACCGCCCGCGAGGGCCCTCAGCAGCCGTACCTGCGCCGGGTCCGTGTCCTGGTACTCGTCGACATAGACCGCGTCGTACTGCGCGGCCAGGTGTTCGGCGACGCCGGGGCGGCCGGCGAGGAGCACCGCGCGGTGGACGAGTTCGGCGTAGTCGAGCACTCCTCGCAGGTCGAGGACGTCGAGGTACTCGGCGAGGAAGGTGGAGGCGGCGAGCCAGTCCGGGCGGCCGATGCGGGTGGCGAAGAGCCGCAGGTCCTCGGGGGCCAGGCCCAGTTCACGGCTGCGGGCGAGGACGGCGCGGACCTCGTCGGCGAACCCCCGCGTGGTGAGGCAGGCACGCAGTTCGTCCGGCCAGCGCACATGTGCGAGGCCCAGTCGCTCAAGGTCCGGCTGGCCCGCGAGCAGATCACGGACCGCCACGTCCTGTTCGGGGCCGGACAGCAGGCGCAGGGGTTCGACGAACAGGTCGCTGTCCTGGTGGGCGCGGACCAGGGCGTAGCAGAACGAGTGGAAGGTGGTGGCCTGCGGGGCGCGCGCGGCACCCATGCGCAGGGCCATGCGGTCGCGCAACTCCACGGCCGCCTTGCGGCTGAAGGTCAGGACCAGAACGCGCGAGGGATCCGCTCCACGGGCTACGCGGGCCGCCACGGACTCGACGAGCGTGGTCGTCTTTCCGGTACCCGGACCTGCGAGAACGAGCAGAGGACCGGTCTCGTGGTCAACCACACCGCGCTGCTCGGCGTCCGGACGAGGGGGGTCCGTTCGCGCCGGCGGGGTACGCACCAGTCGGTAAGCGCCACGGCTCCCCTGTCGCACCTGGGTGTGCGACAGGTACCTGGTGGAGGAAGAGGAGCTCACGTGGTTCGCCGGTCCTGGTGGGTGTGCGAGATGTCACTGCCGACGCGATGCGCCGTCGTCGATGGGTGGTGGTCGGGAAACGGGTGGAAGGCCCGCCGCTCGTCGCGGGCGGTGGCGGCGGGGTGAAAGGGACGTGTGCAGCCGACGCTACGCCGACGGGTGGTACGGAAGCGGTGCTTCCCCTTGTTCCCTCCCGACTCGCGCGGCACGTGCGTCCCTCGCCCCACGAACGTACGGCATGCCACCGACGCGCCCCGCTTCCCCCGTACGGACCAGGGGTCGCACCGAGGTCCGTCGAATGCCGGAAGCTGTCACGTGTGACCCTCCGCGCGCCCGCCGCCGTCCCAGCGCGCCCGTCTCATGTCGACGCGCGGCACATGGCCCTCGGTGGCGCGGCTCGCCTCGCGCAAGGGCGTGCCCTCCGCGAGGTAGTGGTCCAGGGCTCTCAGTTCGTGGCCGGGCAGCAGGACACCGTCGGCGCGGACGACCCGCCACCACGGAACCGCACCTCCGTAGAGGGCCATCACCCTGCCCACCTGGCGCGGGCCGCCCTCCCCCAGCCATTCGGCGACGTCCCCATATGTCATGACCCGCCCCGGCGGGATCAGGTCGGTGACCTCGAGGACCCGCTCCGCGTACTCCGGCAGGGCGTCCGCCGGAAGGCTCTCCTCGCTCATCCGCCCCATCCTGCCCCACCCCACCGACAATGGGACGTGGTGGCCGACGCGTGCGTCCCTCGCTCCGGGGGCGGTGTTCGGGCAGACTGTGCGCCCCCGCATTGCACCCTGATGCCCCTGCGTGCCCACCGGGCATGCCACCATCGTGCGGGCGGTGACTGGTGATACGAGACCAAGAAGAGACGATGAAGCAGCAGAGCGTGCACCCCGATGACCCGGCGGGCACCTCTGACGCCTCGTCGCGCCCGAACGCCGCCGACACCGACGACGAGGCCGCCGCACGCGTCTTGAAGAAGGACCCCGGCGCCGCCCCGGCCCCGGCCGAAAAAGCCTCCCCCAAGGCGCACGAAAACGACAAACAGCAGGTCGAGCGGGACGAGGACGACTTGGAGGACGCCCACGCCGAGGAGGTGGAGGGCGACGAACCGTTGCTCCCCGCGCGCGTGCACCGTCCCTCCGACCTCATGCGGCTGTCGGTCGGCATCCTCGGGATCATCGTGCTGCTGGCGATCGCCGCGTTCGCCCACGGCACCACCTCCGGGCTCGAACAGGACATCAACAAAGGCACGGGGCAGGCGCCCGATCTCCTGATCAAGCTCGCGGGCCTCGGGTCGAGCATCGCGATCCTGCTGGTGCCGGTCGCCTTCGCGATCGAGCGGCTGATCAAGCGGGACGGCCTGCGCATCGCCGACGGCGTGCTCGCGGCTGTCCTGGCCCACGGGGTGACGCTGGCCACCGACCTGTGGGTCGCCCGGGCCGCCCCGGACTCGATCCAGGAGGCGCTCACCCAGCCCTCCCCCGGCGACATCCACGCCCTCACCGACCCCGTGCACGGATATCTCGCGCCGGTCATCGCGTACATGACCGCCGTCGGCATGTCGCGCAGACCGCGCTGGCGGGCCGTGCTGTGGATCGTGCTGCTGCTGGACGCCTTCTCGATGCTGGTCACCGGCTACACGACACCGTTCTCGATCATCCTGACCGTGCTGATCGGCTGGACCGTCGCCTACGGAACGCTGTACGCGGTCGGCTCGCCGAACGTACGTCCGACCGGCCGGACCCTGATGGCGGGCCTCAGGCGGGTCGGCTTCAAGCCGGTGAGCGCGGCCCGTGAGGAGGTCCCCGAGACGGCAGAGGGCGGTGACCGGGGCCGCCGGTACTTCGTGACGCTGGAGGACGGTCCACCCCTCGACGTCACCGTTGTCGACCGGGAGCAACAGGCGCAGGGCTTCTTCTACCGGGTCTGGCGGCGGCTGACGCTGCGCGGCATCACCACGCGCCGCAGCCTCCAGTCCCTGCGCCAGGCGCTGGAGCAGGAGGCCCTCCTCGCATACGCGGCCATCGCGGCCGGCGCCAACGCGCCCAAGCTGATCGCGACCTCCGAACTCGGTCCGGACGCCGTGATGCTCGTCTACGAGCACACCGGCGGGCGGACGCTGGACTCGCTGGCGGACGACGAGGTCACCGACGCTCTGATGTCCGACACCTGGCACCAGGTGAAGGCACTCCAGTCGCGGCGCATCGCGCACCGCAGGCTCGTGGGCGACGCGATTCTGGTGGATCGTTCCGGCATGGTGATCCTGACCGATCTGCGCGTCGGCGAGATCGCGGCCGGCGACCTGGTGCTGCGCATGGACGTCTCCCAGCTGCTGACGACGCTGGGCCTGCGGGTGGGCGCCGAGCGCGCGGTGGCCTCGGCGGTGAGCGTGCTCGGCCCCGACGCGGTGGCCGACTGCCTGCCGATGCTGCAGCCCATCGCGCTGTCGCGCTCCACACGCGCGACCCTGCGCAGACTGGCCCGGGAGCGCGCGGAGCGCGAGCGCGAGGCGGTCCTGGAGGCGTCCCATCTGGCCAAGCAGGCCCGCGGGGAGGAGCACAAGGAGGCCGCCGGGCCCAGCAAGGCCGACAAAAAGGCCGTACGGGCCGAACAACGGGCCGAGAAGCGGGCGATCGACGAGGCCCTGGAGGAGGCCCGCGAGGAGGACCTGCTCACCCAGATCCGCCACCAGGTGCTGTTGATCAGGCCCCAGGCACCGGTCGAACCGGCCCGTCTGGAGCGGGTCAAGCCGCGCACTCTGATCAGCCTCCTCGCCGGTGCCATCGGCGCGTACTTCCTGCTGACCCAGCTCACGCACATCGAGTTCGGTCCGCTCATCGCGAATGCCGAGTGGGGCTGGGTCGCCGCGGCGGTGTTCTTCTCCGCGCTGAGCTATGTCGCGGCGGCGATGAGCCTGCTGGGCTTCGTGCCGGAACGGGTGCCGTTCCTGCGGACGATCGCGGCGCAGGTCGCCGGCTCGTTCGTGAAGATCGTGGCGCCGGCCGCGGTGGGCGGTGTGGCACTCAACACACGCTTCCTGCAGCGTGCGGGGGTGCGGCCGGGGCTCGCGGTGGCGAGTGTCGGTGCGTCGCAGCTCTTCGGGCTCGGCTGCCACATCCTGATGCTGCTCGCCTTCGGCTATCTGACCGGCACCGAGAAGACGCCGTCCCTGTCGCCGTCCCGCACCGTCATCGCGGGCCTGTTGACGGTCGCGGTACTCGTCCTGGTGGTGACGTCGATCCCGTTCCTGCGCAAGTTCGTCGTCACGCGCGTGCGGTCGCTCTTCGCCGGTGTGGTGCCCCGCATGCTCGACGTGCTGCAGCGGCCGCAGAAGCTGGTCACCGGCATCGGCGGCATGCTGCTCCTCACCGGCTGCTTCGTGATGTGCCTGGACGCCTCGATCCGCGCCTTCGGCAACGAGGACGTCTCGATCAGCCTCGCCAGCGTCGCCGTCGTCTTCCTCGCGGGCAACGCGCTGGGGTCCGCCGCGCCGACACCGGGCGGTGTGGGCGCGGTCGAGGCCACCCTGACGGTCGGTCTGATCGCCGTCGGCCTCCCCAAGGAGGTCGCCGCGCCCGCGGTGCTGCTGTTCCGACTGCTGACCCTGTGGCTGCCCGTGCTGCCGGGATGGCTGGCCTTCAACCAGTTGTCACGAAAGGGAGCCCTCTAGGCCCGGACTTGGCGGGTCGTTGATTCGTATGGTGTGGCCGGCCTGGGGGTGTCCTGGGCCGGCGGTGTGGCGTTGTGGGTGGGGTGTGTCGATGCCTTCCCGGTCCCGGCGGCCACGGTCGCAGCGTCAGCGCTTTGAAGTGGCGGTGACGTCCGTGGTGGAGAAGCGTCTGGGCGCTCTGCTTGTCGCTGCCGAGTCTCCGCGCCGACGGGACATCGCCGGATCGTCGACGAGGTGTGTCCGGGGGGCGGTGGGGCGGACCCGGCGGTTGTCCGGGTAGAGGCCGGTCATGGTCTCCTCGGGGCCGAGCGTGCGTCTGACCTGCCGTTCGATGAGGCAGAACACCAGCAGGGCCAGGCAAATGACCTGGATCAGGGCGGCGACGCGTCGGTTGTGCTGCACCGTCCCGCGTGCACGGGGTAGACGCGCGCGTAAAGGCCTGTCCCTCGCCTCACCCGCACGGCCCGCGCCCCGAGCGCACCGACCCGGGTCGTTCCAGGATGGGCGCATGCTCACCTCGCCTTGGCCGCGCCCCGTCGCCCTGACCGCCATCGCTGTCCTGCTGTCCCTGTCTGCGGCGGGCTGCGGCGACGAGGCCAAGGGCGACGACGAGGACCTGACGGCCCAGAAGCTGAGCTGGAAGACCTGCGAGGCACCGTCCGAGTCCCAGGGCGGCGGGCCCGCGCCGTCACCGCTGGCGGACGGCGACGCCTGGCAGTGCGCGACCATGAAGGCCCCCCTCGACTGGGACGAGCCCGACGGTGACACGATCCCCCTCGCGCTGATCCGGGCCGAGTCCAGCGGCGCCAAGAGCCGACGCATCGGCTCACTCGTCTTCAACTTCGGCGGCCCTGGCCTCTCGGGCGTGAAGACGCTCCCCTCTTTCGGCGAGGACTACGCGAACCTGCGTACCCGCTACGACCTGGTGAGCTTCGATCCGCGCGGCGTCGGCCGCAGCGCGGGCATCGAGTGCGAGGACGACGAGGAACTCGACGAGTACTTCCAGCAGGACGCGACCCCGGACGACGCGTCCGAGCGAACGGAGTTCCTCGACAACACGAAGACCTTCAACTCCGCCTGCGAGAAGAACTCCGGCAAGGCCCTCCCGCACGTCCGCACCACGGACGCGGCCCGCGACATGAACCTCATGCGCCAGGTCCTCGGCGACGACAGGCTCCACTACTTCGGCTTCTCCTACGGCACCGAACTCGGCGGCGTCTACGCCCACCTGTTCCCCAAGAGCGTGGGACGAGCCGTGTTCGACGCGGTCGTCGACCCGACGAAGACGGCGGAGCAGGGCTCGCTCGGACAGGCCGAGGGCTTCCAGCTGGCGCTCGACAGCTACGCCCGGGACTGTGTGGCGAAGGCGGAGGGCTGCCCGGTCGGCGACACCGAGCAGGACGTCGAGGACCGGATCACCAAACTGCTCAGCGACCTCGACGGCGAGCCGATCACCGGAGCCTTCCCCCGCGACCTGACCGAGTCGGACGCGAGGACCGGTATCGCCCAGGCCCTGTACTCCCAGGACCTCTGGCCATATCTGACGGAAGGCCTGGAACAGGCGTACGGCGGGGACGGCCGCCTGCTGATGCTGCTCTCCGACTCGCTGAACGGGCGCAGTGAGAACGGCGAGTACAGCAACCTCACCGCGGCGAACATCTCCATCAACTGCGCGGACGACAAGCCGCGCTATACGACCGAGGACGTGGAGGCGAGGCTGGCCGACTTCCGGACGGCCTCGCCCGTCTTCGGCGAGTGGCTGGCCTGGTCCATGCTCAGCTGCACCGACTGGGCCGTCGCCGGCGCGGCCGACCGTCCCGACGTGCGCGCCCCGGGCTCGGCCCCGATCCTCGTGATCGGCAACACGGGCGATCCGGCCACGCCGTACGAGGGCGCGCGGAGGATGGTGGGGGCGCTCGGCGAGGGAGTCGGTGTCGAGCTGACGTACAAGGGGCAGGGGCACGGTGCGTACGGCAGCGGGAATGCGTGCGTGCGGACGGCCGTGGACGGCTACCTACTGACGGGCAAGGTGCCGAAAGCCGGTACGGTCTGCTCGTAAACGTGCAGGTCAGAGCGTTATCCACAGGCGATCTCGATGTTCACTGCAGTCCGCATACCATGGCATGACTGTCATTCGGGACATCCGGGGGACGGTACCGCGAGAGGGGGGAAGTGCGCATGACACGATTTCCACGGGGGGCGGCGTTGGCCGCGGCAGTGCTACTGATCGCGGGCTGCAGTGGCGGCGACGACGAGGCGGGTGATGGGAAGGCCTCCGCGTCTTCACTGGCGTCCCAGAAGCTCGACTGGGGGCGTTGCAAGGCGACACCGGAGGGCCCGGCACCGGGCGGCGACTGGCAATGCGCGACGCTGAAGGTGCCGCTGAACTACACGAACCCGGACGACGGGACGATCGGGCTCGCGCTGATCCGCAGCAAGGCGACCGGCGACGACGACGAACGTCTCGGCTCGCTCCTGTTCAACTTCGGCGGGCCCGGCGGCTCCGGCGTGTCCACGCTGCCGTCGTACGCGGGGCTCACGAGCGAACTGCACGAGCGGTACGACCTGGTGAGCTGGGATCCGCGCGGGGTCGCCGAGAGCGAGGGCGTGCGCTGCCGCAGCGACAAGGAGATCCAGGCGGGCGAGTCGGTGGACGCCACCCCGGACGACACGGCCGAGGAGGCCGCCTTCTTCAAGGACGCGGCCGACTTCGGCGCGGGCTGCGAGAAGGCCGCGGGCAAGCTGCTGTCACACGTCTCGACCGCCGAGACCGCACGCGACATGGACCTCATGCGCCAGGTCCTCGGCGACGAGAAGATGCACTACTTCGGCATCTCGTACGGCACCGAACTCGGCGGTGTCTACGCCCACCTGTTCCCGAGGAACGTGGGACGCCTCGTCCTGGACGCGGTGGTCGACCCGACCGCAGACACGGTGGGCCACGCGAAGAACCAGAGCGTGGGCTTCCAGCGCGCTCTCGACAACTACCTCAAGTCCACGGGCCAGGATCCGGAGGAGGGCACGCGGAAGATCGAGGACCTGCTGGAGCGGATCGACGCCGAGCCACTGGCGACGACGTCCGGCCGCGAGCTCACCCAGACACTGGCGACCACCGGTATCGTCCTGCCGCTCTACAGCGAACAGAGCTGGCCGACTCTGACAAGCGCGCTCGACGCGGCCGAGGACGGCGACGGCACCGAGCTGCTGGCGCTGGCCGACGGCTACAACGAGCGCGACCCCTCAGGCCGCTACGGCACGACGACCCACTCCCAACGGGTCATATCGTGCCTGGACCAGAAGGAGCGGCCCACGCCGGAGGAGACGAAGAAGCTGCTGCCCGAATTCCGGGAGATCTCGCCCGTCTTCGGCGAGTTCCTGGGCTGGGACACGGCGGGCTGGTGCCACGACTGGCCGGTGGCCGGCCTGACGGACTCACCGGACGTCAGCGCATCGGGAGCGGAGCCCGTCCTCGTGGTGGGCAACACCGGGGACCCGGCGACGCCCTACGAGGGCGCGCGGAAGATGGCCGAGGAGCTGGGCGAGGGCGTCGGTGTGGTGCTCACCTGGAAGGGCGAGGGCCATGGGGCGTACGGCAGCGGCAGCGACTGTGTCGACTCGACCGTGAACTCGTATCTGCTGGACGGGACAGTGCCGAAGGACGACAAGGTCTGCACGTAGTCGGCCCAACCGCCGAAAGGGGCCCGGCACCCGCGGTGCCGAGCCCCTTCCTGGAAGGCCTGTGTCTAGTAGACCGGCTTGTCCGGCTCGATCTGGTGGACCCAGCCGATCACGCCGCCGCCGACGTGGACCGCGTCGGCGAAGCCCGCCGACTTCAGGACCGCGAGGACTTCCGCACTGCGGACACCCGTCTTGCAGTGCAGGACGATCTTCTTGTCCTGCGGGAGGGCCTCCAGGGCGGTGCCCATGAGGAACTCGTTCTTCGGGATCAGCTTGGCGCCCGGAATGGAGACGATCTCGTACTCGTTGATCTCGCGAACGTCGATGATCTCGATGTTCTCGCCGTCGTCGATCCACTCCTTGAGCTGCTTGGGAGTGATCGTCGAGCCGGCGGCCGCCTCTTGGGCCTCCTCGGAGACGACGCCACAGAAGGCCTCGTAATCGATGAGCTCCGTGACGGTGGGGTTCTCGCCGCAGACCGCGCAGTTCGGGTCCTTGCGGACCTTGACCTGGCGATACTGCATCTCCAGGGCGTCGTAGATCATCAGACGCCCGACCAGGGGCTCGCCCGTGCCGGTGAGGACCTTGATGGCCTCGGTGACCTGGATGGAGCCGATGGACGCGCACAGCACACCGAGGACGCCGCCCTCGGCGCAGGAGGGGACCATGCCCGGCGGCGGGGGCTCCGGGTAGAGGCAGCGGTAGCAGGGGCCGTGCTCGGACCAGAAGACGGAGGCCTGGCCGTCGAAGCGGTAGATCGAGCCCCAGACGTACGGCTTGTTCAGCAGCACGGCCGCGTCGTTGACCAGGTAACGGGTCGCGAAGTTGTCCGTGCCGTCGACGATCAGGTCGTACTGGCTGAAGATGTCCATCACGTTCTCGGCCTCGAGCCGCTCTTCGTGGAGGATCACGTTCACGTACGGGTTGATGCCGACGACGGAGTCGCGGGCGGACTCGGCCTTGGAGCGGCCGATGTCGGCCTGGCTGTGGATGATCTGGCGCTGCAGGTTCGACTCGTCGACCTCGTCGAACTCCACGATGCCGAGCGTCCCGACGCCCGCCGCGGCCAGGTACATCAGCGCCGGCGAGCCCAGGCCGCCGGCGCCCACACAGAGCACCTTGGCGTTCTTCAGCCGCTTCTGCCCGTCCATCCCGACATCGGGGATGATCAGGTGGCGGGAGTACCTGCGGACCTCGTCTACGGTGAGCTCGGAAGCGGGCTCGACCAGGGGTGGCAGCGACACGGGGACTCCGTTGGTCGGTCAATCACTACGGTTGTTCTCCGCGTAACACTGCCACGCCCTTTTTCATTCCGAGACACCCGTTCCAACCAGCGAGACGATTTCGTCCCAGTAACCGGGCAGCGTCTCCCAGGGGGCGGTCCGGCCGTCGCGGTCCGTGCGGTCGGTGAAGTAGATCGTGGCGGCGCCCTGCCAGCGGGCGATGCGCAGCGCCTCGTCGAGGTGGCCGCGCGGGACACCGTGGACGAAGTGGCAGAAGCGCTCGGGCGGATGGCCGGCGGTCCACTCGGCCACCTGCGACCAGCGGTAGTCGCTCCAAGGCCCGGAGAAGGTCACCAGTTGATCGGCGATCTCGGCATATCCGGGATACGGGTGGGCGCCATGGCCGAGGACGATGTGGCCGCCGCCGAGGAGCGCGCGGAGCACGGTGACCGTGCGGTGGACCTCGGTCAGGGCGCTGCGCTCGGTGGGGCAGCGGTCCAGGAGAAAGCCGTCGACCTGGTACCAGTCGAGATAGCGGCGTGCGTCGGAGGCGGTTTCGGCGAGGGCGCGTGCCCCATATGTGACGTCCAGGTGGCCGAGGACCCGGATGCCCGCGTTCCGCAGCCGTCCGGCGGCGCCCAGGCAGTGTGGGTCGGGGCGGATGCCGGGGCCGTCGGAGACATTCAGGACGACCCAGTGCAGCGGGGTTCCGGGGCGGGTGAGTCCGCCCCATTCCAAGGAGGCGACGAGGGGGTGGGCATAGCCGGGGATGCCGAAACCGTGGCTTAAGCCGGTGCTCGCGACACCGGATGGGGCGGGGGTCAGATACGGCATGCCGCCTCCATCCAGATGTCGGCGAGGGACTCCTCGAGGTTGATCCGGGGCCGCCAGCCGAGCCGGTCGCGGGCGGTGCGCACATCGGCCTGCTGCCAGCTGCCGCAGCCGTCCGGGTAGGGGTAGGAGACGGGGGCGACGTTGTCCGGGTCGGGGCGGGGGTGACCGATGGCGGGCCTGAGGGGGCCGGGCGGGGCGTCGAGTTCGTGGAGGGCGCCGCCGTAGCCGGCCACGCGGGCGAGGACGGCCGCCGCGTCGCGGAGGCGCACGGCGCGGCCCGAGCCGATGTTGATCACTCCCTGGGCGGCGGAGAGCGAGGCGGCGTGGACGGCGCGGGCGACATCGCGTACGTCGACGAAGTCGCGCTGGACGCCGAGGCCGGCGAGTTTGAGTTCGCCGTCGCCGGACTGCATGGCGCGGCGCATGGCCTCGGCGAGGCGGCCGAGCGGGGAGCCGGCGGGGGTGCCTGGTCCGGCAGGCGAGAAGACGCGGAGGACCACCGCGTCCAGGCCGGAGCCGAGGACGAGTTCGGTGGCGGCGAGTTTGCTCACGCCGTAGGGGCCGCCGGGGCGGGGCACGGCGTCCTCCGCGGTGGAGGAGCCGGGCTGGCTGGGCCCGTACTCGGCGCCGCAGCCGATCTGCACCAGGCGCGCCCCGCAGCCGCTGCGGCGCAGGGCCTCGCAGACGGTGGCGACGGCGACGGTGTTGTGCCGGGTGAGTTCGCGGGCACCGCCGCGGGTGGCTCCGGCGCAGTTGACGACGACTCCGGGGTGGACGGCGTCCAGGAAGCGGGTGAGCGCGCCGGGGCTGCCGGTGGCGAGGTCGAACCGTACGTCGGCGTCGTCGCCTCGGCCGAGTGCGGTGAGCTGTACGGCCGGGTCGGCGAGCAGGCGTTCGGCGACGAAGCGGCCGAGATATCCGTTGGCTCCGATCAGCAGGACCCTCATCGGGCGGCTCCCGGGGCGGGCTCTCCGGTTCGGGAGGTGATCATCTGGCGTTCTCCTTATGGGGTGGTGCCGTGGGTGATGAGGTGGGCCCGCGGTGTCGGCCCCGCGGGAGGAGATGCGCGGGACCGAGGTCCCACGTATCGGTCGGGCTCGGGCTTCGCACGGCGGTGTGCGACCGCTGTGGCGAAGGCCGAGGTGGGGTCAGGTCTCCCCGGAAGGCAGGGCGTGGGCCGAGGCCCGGGTCAACGTGCGGATGACATGGACGAGCAGGACGAGCGCGGTGGCGCCGCACACGAGAGCGGGGATGGCACCGGGCCCCCGGGCGCCTACGACCGTCTCGACGGCGGCGGCCAGGGAGGAGCAGCCGGGCAGACGACTCGCGAAGACCGTGGCCAACGCGATCGCCTCGGTCAGGGCGGCCGTGCGGAGGGCGACGGCCGGGGCGTGGGTGAAGCCGTGCGCGGTGAGGAGGCGGGCGAGTAGCAGGAGTGCACCGAGGGCGCCGGCTCCGGCGTACCCGGCGGACTCGTCCAGGACCGCGCCGCACAACGAGAGCAGGGCGGCCAGGGCGCAGAGGTGCAGCGCGAACACGCCGAGGATCAGGGGCTTCATGGAGTCGGCGAACTCCGCGAGCCCGCGGCTGGCGGCGAGTTTGCGGCGGGCGCGTACGGAGAGGAGGTGGGCGCACCAGGTGGCGGGGGCGCAGGCCAGGGTGAGGGCGAGTACAGGAGCGGTGGCCAGGGGCCAGGGGCCGTGAGGGCCGCCGTCGAGACCGGCGGCGAGCAGGCCGTCACCGAGGAGGGCGTACGCGATCAGCCAGCAGGTCCAGACGCGGGTACGGCTCGTGGTGCCGGGCGGGGTGCGCAGCGGGCCCCGCCCGAGGGCCACGCGCAGGCCGAGCGCCACCGCGAGGGCGCCGAAGGTGGCGGTCACGAGGCGGGGTTGGCCGTCGGTGACCCGTACTCCCGTCACAGCTGCCGCGCACAGGGCGCCCGGCAGCAGGGCGAGCACGGCCCATCCGCCGCGCGCGCCGGGCGCACTCGGCACCGGCCCGCGCTCCGTGGATTCCTCCCCTTCACGCGACACGCGCGCGTACATCTCCTCGGCCAGCGAGAACACGTCCCGGTGCCGGAAACGGGCCGCCGTGCGGTCGGTCACACCGTGCGCCTCCAGGCCGGCGGCGATCTCCAAGGGGTCGACCGCCCGCTCGCAGAGCTCCCGGTGCCGGTGCATCAGGGCCTTCACCGGGTCGACGGCACCGCGTCGGGGTGCGGGCTCGGGGGTGGCTGCGGTGAGGGCGTCGTCGACCGGCCGGGGGATGGCCACGGGGTCGGGTGGGGCGGTGACATTCCCCGGTGCCAGCGGGTCCGGCGAAGCCATGGCGCCCCGAGGGGCGGGAAGGCCCGGCGAATCCGTGGCACGCGGTGGTGACATGGTCAAGGTCTCGGCGCCGGTGCCACGCGACAGCTCCCGCTCACCCGGCCTGCTCAGCCCACCCGGCTCATGCGACGCACCCGGCCTGCTCAGCTCACCGGGCTCACGCGACGCACCCGGCCTGCTCAGCCCACCCGGCTCACGCGACGCACCCGGCTCGTCCGGTCCGCCCAATCCGCCCAGTCCGTCCGAGCGGTCCATCCCGTCCACGCCGTCCAGCCTGTCCGAGCGGTCCAGCCCATCCAGCTTCAACTCGCTCATCGCGCCCCCTCTCCCGCAGGCACCGGCTCCCCGGCCGCCGCGCCCGGAGACGTCCCCGCAGCCCGAGCAGATGTCGAATCCGGAGCCGAACCAGTGACAGATGTCGAGCCCGGTCCCGGCGGCGCGACCGGGACCGACCCCGTGGCCCGCAGCGGGGTCGTGGCCCGCACCGGCGTGCCGACGGCCCAGCGGGGCCGATCGGCAACGACCCCACCGGGCCCCGCGACACCGGCGACTCCTGCCACACCGGCAACACCGGCCACTCCCAGACCCCCCGCCACCGGCCGGGACTCGGTCCAGCGGCCGGGTACATGGGCCTCGGCGGGGGCTCCGAAGGGCAGAGGGTCGCCGGTGTCGTCGAGGACGACCTTGCGTACCGGAGCGTGGGAGACGACCTCCAGATAGATGCCACGAAATGCCGCGACGTTCTGCTCGACGGTGAAGAGTTCGAGGGCGCGTGCGCGGGCGGCCGCGCCGAGGCGCGCGCGGCGCTCGGGTTCGCGCAGCAGCGCCACGCACGCAGCGGCGAGCGCCCGCGGATTGCGTGGTGGGACGACGAGCCCGGTGCCGCCGATGACCTCGACGACCGCGCCCACATCCGTGGAGACCGTCGGCCGGGCGCAGAACATGGCCTCGACCAGGCTGATCGGGAAGCCCTCGACGACGCTCGACAACACGACCACGGCACCCGCCGCATACGCCTCAGCCAGGTCGGGGACGGCCGGGTCGCCGATCTCCTCGAAGGAGACGGGGTTGTCGCCGACCGCGTGGGCACCGTCCGCCTCGTCGGGGAAGAGCTGTGCGGCCAGTGCCTTGCAGTGGCCCAGATAGGCGGCCGCCTCGGTACCTGTGACCGCTCCGACGATCCTGAGCCGCGCCTTGGGCTCGGCCCGGCGGATCTCGGCGAAGGCATGCAGCAGGGAGATCAGGTCCTTGGCGGGTTCGATGCGGCCGACCCACACCAGCGTGTGCGGATCCGCGCACTCCGGCGACTCACCCACCTCCGCGAAGCGGGCGGCGTTCATGCCCGGGTAGACCGTGCGGATCCTGGCGCGGTCGGCGCCGCAGCGCTCCTGCCAGCGCCGGGCGTGGGTGTTGCCGGGGGTGAGGCAGGCGGCCTGCCGGTAGACCTCGGCGGTCAGCCGCCGGTGGAAGGCCGCGAGCAGGGCGCGCACCGGCGCCTCGCCCGAGGCCCCGAGGTAGTGCGCCCGCAGCGGCACGCCGTACTCGGTGACCAGCAGGGGCACCCCGTGGAAGTGACGGGCCAGCAGCCCGGGCAGAGCTGCCGAGCCGCCGGCCGCCGCGTGGCACAGGTCGACCGAGCCGAGCCCGTCGTCCTCGTACCAGTCGAGTGAGAGGGGGCGCAGTGCGCGTTCGAGGTGTGAGGCGACCGTCAGTAGATCCGGTACACGAGCCTCGCGCGCCCCTCGCAGTGCGCCCGGCGCGCGACAAGCCCGCTCAAGCGTGCGCACGGCGACCTCGGAGCGCAGTGCGCCCACCAGCCCGCCCTCGTCACGGGCCAGTTCGGCAAGTCCGTACAGCGCATTGCCGAAACGGTCCGCCTCAGCGTCGGAACCGCCCTCGGAAGTTCCCCCGACCCCGTCCGCCCCACCGGCCGCGGATGCCCTCGGCCCGCCGAGCAACCCGGCGACACCGGCCACCCCGCCAACTCCCCCCGAGCACACGGCCGCCGCCAGTTCGCCGTATGCCTCCGCGAAGCGCCGTCGCGCCCGGCGGCCATGGACGACCCCGTCATCCCCGGCCGTCCACAGTGGTGCCGTACGGACCCGGCTGACCTGCGGCGGCAGTGGGATCCAGCCCTCGTCCTCCTGCCGCTCGCTCCGGCTGAGCGCGTAGATGTCGAACTCGTGTCGCTCCAGCCCACGTACGAGTCGGTCGCACCAGAGCCTGGCGTCACCGCTCACATACGGATAGCCACCCTCCGTAAGCAGTCCGATACGCACGCGTGCACCCCCGATCTCCCGTTTGGGAGCCGCCGTTCACCCGGCGGCTCGCAGCGGGACGAACGTATGCGGACAAGGCGGTGGCGCGACGGACGGTTGTCCATCGCGCCACCAAAAGGGGTGAACGGTCGTAACTTTCCCTAGCGGGACGCGTTTTGTCGCGCTAAGGGATCGATCGGCTACGCCCCGTCAGATCGCCGGGTGGAGTCCCGTCAACTCCCGGGGAACGGCCAGGGATTGGCTTTGCACGTGATCCCGCCGTAGGTGAGGAACTTGCTCTGCTGCTGCATGACGGGCGCGAGTTCGCCGTCCTTGTCGCAGGTCTCATGGCGGTTGCCGAGGCGGTGACCGATCTCGTGGTTGATCAGCATCTGCCGGTACGCGTGGATCTGATCGCCGTACGTCTTCGAACCCTGGGCCCAGCGGTACGCGTTGATCATCACGCGTTCGGTGGCGGCCGAATCGCAGGACACGTTGTCCACGGTCGTGTCGAGCCCCGACTTGGCGCACCAGACCGCGGTGGTACCCGGGCTGGCCAGTGTGATCACGAAATCGGGCGTCCCGGAGGAGATCCGCTCGAACGTCCGGCCGCCACTGTGGGCCCAACTCCGGTCGTCGTTCAGGGTCTTCTGCACGGCCTCGGCGAACAGCTCCGCGTCCAGCCCGAGCCCCTTCTCGACGTCGACCCGGTAGCGGTACTTCTGGCCCGTCCCCGGCCCCCTGTCGAAGCCCTTGACCGCCTCGAACTCCCCGTTTCCTTCCAGGTCCGCGGCGAGCGCGTACTTCGTGCCCATCTTCTCGTCGTACGACAGCGGGGTCGCGCTCGGGCTCGGCCGACTGGACTGCGTGGGCCGGCTGTCGCTGCGCGAGGCGTCGCGCACAGCACGCTCACCGGCGTCGGCGGCCTGCGGCTGTGTGGCGGTGCCGTCCTCCCCGCCGACCACCTGCCCGCCCACGACGACCGCCAGCACGGTCGTGACCGCGGCGGCGGCGATCCCGGCGAACGCCCGCCCCTTGCCGCCCTTCGCGGTCTCCGCGACCTCGGGCTCATCGCGCAGTGGCTTCTCTTGCAGAGCCATCTCTTGCAGCGGCTGCTCTTGCAGCGGCTTCTCTTCGAGAGCCACCTCGACCTGGCCGTCGGCCTCGGCATCCGGCGCGACACGATGTGTCCGGCCGGGTGCGAAGACGTCGTCGACCTCGTCGAAGGCGTCCAGATAGGTCTGGCGGGGGCCACCGGGGGGCATGGTCTCCTGCCGCTGCCGGGGAACGGGGACGCGGCGGCCGGAACGCTCGGGAGGCACGCCGTACGAGGCGCCGGGGGAAGCCGCCTCGCCCGGCACACCATAGGGGGCCCCCGCGGGAGCCCCCTGCGCCACGCCGTGTCCGGCACCCGTCTGCCGTCCACCACCACCCAATTGCCCCCAGCCCCCGCCCCCTTCACGCTGCTCGGGGTGACCACCACGGCTCGGGGGGAAACCGCGGGGCGGGGTGCCGTCGGGAGGCCGGGGGAAGCCGTGCGCGGGCGTGCCGTCGGGGAGACGCGGCATCCCCTGGGCCGGCGTGCCGCCAGGAAGGCGAGGGAAACCGTGCGCCGGCGTGCCGTCGGGGAAACGCGGGCCCTCTCGCCCAGGCGCACCGCCGGTGACCCGTGGCATCCTCTGGCCCGGAGTCCCGTCGTATCTGCGGGGCGGCGGAGGACCACCCGGCGACCGCACCCCTGCCGCCGGAGCCGGTGCGCCCCTGGCGTCCCAAGGCGCCGCCCCATTCGCACGCGGAGCCCCCTGGGCCCCCGGTGTTCGCGGCGTCGCCGATCCACGGTCGTCCGACCCGGCGGACGTCGCCGTCCCGGTTTCTCCTACTTCGTTCGTGTCGCCTTTCGGCGCCCGCCCCTTACGGCTGTGCCGTCCCACGCCGCGCCTCAGCTCCCCCCACCGGGAGAGGCCGTCGGAGGCCCGTCCGAGGCCGATTCATCACCGTCGGCGGCAGCCGAACCGCGTCCGCGCACCAGACCACCCTCACTCGACACACCGACCGAAGCCGAAGCCACCGAGGCCGAAGCCGAACCCACGGAAGTCGAAAACGAACCCACCGACGCCGAAGCCGGACCCACCGAAGCCGAATGCGCATCCGCACCCGACTCCCAATCCCCCGAATCCCCCGGACGCAGCGACGCCGAATCCGCGCTGCCGCTCGGGTTGCCCGTATCCGCGAGCAGTACACGGAACGCCGAGGCGACCGCCTCCGGGTACTCCATCATCGCCACATGCCCCGCGTCCGGCAGGGAGACGAGACGCGAGTCACGGAAGGTACGGGCGGCGCGCTGGGCCATGCGGTAGCCGACGAGCTGGTCGCGGCGGCCGTAGACGAGGAGCGTCGGCGCGAGGACGCGCTCGGCCTGGCGCCAGAGCGAGTGCTGTCCGCCCAGGGTGTACGCGTCCACGAGCCCGCGGGCGGACCGCGTCAACGCATCCCACATGTACGGCAGTTGGAGGCGCCGCTCCATCTCCTCCACGGCATTGCGGAAACCCTCCTCCGTGACGCGGCCGGGGTCGCCGTAGCAGAGCGCCGTGACGCCCCGTACGCGCTGCTCGGCGCTCCAGCCCCTGGTGAAGCGGGTGAAGAGTGCCGACATGCCCGGTAGCGCGAGCATCGCGGTGGGCACGGCGGTGCGCTGCACGAGGAGCTCCGGCAGGGCGGGCGACACGAGGGTCAGGGTGCGGACGAGGTCGGGGCGCAGGGCGGCGACACGGGTGGTGATCGCGCCGCCGAGGGAGTTGCCGAAAAGGTGCACGGGGCCGCGCCCGGTGGAGTCCAGGTAACGGATGACCGCGCGCGCGTGTCCCGTGACGGAGTAGTTGCCGTCGTCCGGCGGCGGCGAGTCGCCGAAACCGGGCAGATCGAGTGCCTCGCCGGCCACGAGCCCGTCGAGCAGCGGCATCAGCGCGGACCAGTTCTGCGAGGAACCGCCCAGGCCGTGCACGAACAGGGCGGGCGGCAGTCCCTCACGCGCCGGCGGTCTCGACCGCACCGACAGAGTGATCCCCGGCAGCCGGACCGACCTCAGCCGCTCGCCGGGCGCCACGCGCACGGCACTCGCCTTCGGCGACGCGGTGGCGGTCAGCAGGGACGGCGGCTGGGTCGAAGACATGCGGCAATGTTACGAGACGATCACGCAGTGGCTCATGTGTTCGCCGTCACAGATCGCGCCACATATCGGCCACTTGTCGCGGGGTACCGGAAATCCGGACCGGCCACCGCCGGATCACGCCGGACCGCATAGCGCCACGATCGGCTGTCTCCTAGGCTCATATCCAGGGCACCCGAGGGCACCCGTATGTGGCCCCTGCCGCCTTCAGGGACGTTCTGGCGGTACCAGGGCACCACCAGGAAGGGGAACCCACGATGGCCGTTGACCCGAGCGATCCCGACACCTTCGTCGAGGAGGAATCCGTGGAGATCGACGACGTCGAGGCCCCCGAGGCCGATGCCGCCGAGCAGCACACGGACGTCACCCCGGACCGGGACGACCCGCTGACCGACGCCGACCGGGACGCGGCCAACGAGGCCGACCTGGCGGAACAGGCCCGCGTCGTCTCGATCGACGAGGACGACTACCGGTAACCCGGCCCTCACCAGGGACGACGACCGGTGACGCGAAAAACGGCGATCGGTGACGAGAAAGGGCTTCCTTCTGTCCGCCCTGCCCCCGTTTGACGTGGTCCGCGGCACTTTCCCCGGCGTCCGGTCCGTGAAATTCTGCGCTCGCACCGCGCACACCCGGGTTACCGAAAAGTACGATGGCGGCGCGGCGCACACCGCATGTGGACGATTTGGGAGGCGGCGTGACAGCCATCGAGCAGACAGAGGCAGCGCGCCCGCGGGGCACACGCCTGCCGCGCCGAGCCCGACGGAACCAGTTGCTGGGCGCCGCCCAGGAAGTCTTCGTGGCCCAGGGGTACCACTCGGCCGCGATGGACGACATCGCCGAACGCGCCGGAGTCAGCAAACCGGTGCTCTACCAGCACTTCCCCGGCAAGCTCGACCTCTATCTGGCCCTGCTGGACCAGCACTGCGAGTCACTCATCCAGGCCGTACGCGGCGCACTCGCGTCGACGACCGACAACAAGCAGCGCGTCCGGGCCACCATGGACGCCTACTTCGCGTACGTCGAGGACGAGGGCGGCGCCTTCCGGCTGGTCTTCGAGTCGGACCTGACGAACGAGCCCGCCGTGCGCGAGCGTGTCGACAAGGTCACCAACGAGTGCGCCGAGGCCATCCGCGACGTCATCGCCGAGGACACCGGCCTGTCGCGCGCGGAGTCGATGCTCCTCGCCTCGGGCCTGGGTGGCCTCGCCCAGGTGGTGGCGCGCTCCTGGCTGCACAGCGACCGCAGCGTCCCGCGCGAGGAGGCGGTCCAGCTGCTGGCCTCGCTGGCCTGGCGCGGCATCGCCGGCTTCCCCCTGCACGGCATCGACCACCACTGAGCGCGCACAACCCCGGACCGGTGACCGCGACGCGGCCCTGGTCCGGGGTTTTGTTCCCGCGTTCTGTTCGCTCCTGGCGTTCTCGCGCGGAACGTGTACATCCCCTCACCGGGCTAATGTGTGCTGCGTACGGCGCGGAAGCCCGCGCATTTCACTGACCGTCGGAGGGACATAGCCGTGGAGGTCAAGATCGGCGTGCAGCACGCGCCCCGCGAGATCGTTCTGGAGAGCGGTCAGAGTGCCGAGGAGGTCGAGCGTGCCGTTGCCGAGGCGCTGACCGGCAAGTCGGCGCTGCTGAGCCTCACGGACGAGCACGGCCGCAAGGTCCTGATCCCGGCCGACCGTCTCGCCTACGTCGACATCGGCGAGTCGGCCGTCCGCAAGGTGGGCTTCAGCGCGCTGTAGTCAAGAGGCACAAGAGGCGTACCGAGGGGGCCCGGTGGTTTTTCACACCACCGGGCCCCCTTCGCACGCCCGTCCCTCGTGGCCCCATGGCCGAACCGCACAGAGCCACCACATCTCGTGCACAGAGAATGGTTGCGCTCCACGACTCGCGGGTAGTACCGGCTACGACCGATTTGCCCAGGCCAGGCTGTGCGGGAGGGAACCCGATCATGTTCTTGGAAGCACTCGGATCCGCGATCCTGGGGCTCGCCCTCGCCTGCGCCGCCGCCTACCGGCTCCCGCACCGCCTGCCGCCCCGGACCCTGGTCCTCCCGACCGGCACCGCAGGCGCCCTCTTCGGCGCCTTCCTCACCCACACGGCACTGGGCTCCGCGAACTACCTGCTGATCCTCACCGGCGCCCTGATCGTCGCCGCCGCCTCCCTGTCCCTGCTCCTGCGCCCGACGGAACGTTTTCGACGCAGCAGCTCAGCGACGGCGTAAGAAAGGCCGCGCCCCTTGATTGAGGGGCGAAGCCCGATTCGACAGGGGCGATGCCCCATCAAGGGGTCGCGGGGCTGTCACCCATGGGGCTTCCGCCGCGTCGGCGCGACCAGCCACGAGGTAAGCCGGCACCCGCCAGGCGACAGGTCACCCCACGGCGACCGGCCACCCCAGCTCAGGCCGCGAGGCCCAGCGCAGCCATACGCTTCGTGTGCGCCTCAGTGATCCGCGAGAACATGCGCCCCACCTCGGCCAGATCGAACCCATCGGCGACACCCCCCACCAACATGGTGGACAGGGCATCCCGGTCGGCCACCACCCGCTGCGACTGCGACAGCGCCTCCCCCATCAACCGCCGCGCCCAGAGCGCCAGTCGCCCGCCCAGCCGCGGGTCCGCGTCGATCGCCGCCCGCACCTTCTCCACGGCGAACCCGGCGTGCCCCGTGTCGTCGAGCACGGCGAGCACCAGCCCGCGCGTGTCCGAGTCGAGGTGCGCCGCGACCTCCCGGTAGAAGTCACTGGCGATCGAGTCGCCGACGTACGCCTTGACGAGCCCCTCCAGCCAGTCCGACGGCGCGGTCTGCTTGTGGAAGCCGTCGAGCGCGTCGACGAACGGTTCCATGGCCCGTGTCGACTCCTCGCCGATCTCGGCGAGCCGGTCACGGAGCCTCTCGAAGTGGTGGAACTCGGCCGCCGCCATCTTCGCCAGCTCCGCCTTGTCGACGAGGGTCGGCGCCAGCTTCGCGTCCTCCGCGAGCCGTTCGAACGCCGCCAGTTCCCCGTACGCCAGCGCTCCGAGCAGGTCCACGACCGCGGCACGGTACTGCGGGTCGGCGGAGGCCCGGGCCCAGTCCTGGGCGGCGATCCCGGTGACCTCGGCGGTGTCGGCGGACTCGCTGCCGCTGGCGTTCTCAGGCTTGTCAGACGTGGTCATGAAGCGCACAATAGCCCGCTCCCCGCAAGGCGGAAGGGCCTGGTCATTCAGTGTGACGACGACTACGTGACCAAATCGGCCATCGCATATGCGCGATTCCGGGGTATGGTGGTAATGCGCCTGCTGGTACGTCGACGTAGCTCGACGGTATCTCGACAGGCCGCACGCATGAGGATGCCCGGTCGGTGGCCCGATCGGCTCCGACCCGACAGCCCTCCTTGTTCCGTACGGCACTCTGCGTACGGCGTCCGGAGGGAACCCCTCAGCGGTATGAGCGCTAGAGCGTCGGCAGTGGTCCCGTGCCACACGGCCCGCCCGTGAGGCGGCCGACGTCCCCCGGCACGGTCCGACACGACCCCCGCGCTCGCCTCACACCGCGTACACAGAAGAGGCAGCACCCTGACTACGACTTTTCGAGATCTCGGAATCTTTCCCGAGACGGCCGAGGCCCTGGAGGCCGTCGGCATCATCAACCCCTTCCCGATCCAGGAGATGACGCTCCCGGTCGCCCTCTCCGGCTCCGACGTCATCGGCCAGGCCAAGACCGGCACCGGCAAGACGCTGGGCTTCGGCCTCCCGCTCCTCGAGCGCGTCGTCGTCCCCGCCGATGTCGAGGCCGGCCGCGCCAAGCCCGAGGACCTCGTCGACTCCCCGCAGGCGCTCGTCGTCGTCCCCACCCGCGAGCTGTGCACCCAGGTCACCAACGACCTGCTGACCGCCGGCAAGGTGCGCAACGTACGCGTCACCGCGATCTACGGCGGCCGCGCCTACGAGCCCCAGGTCGAGGCCCTGAAGAAGGGCGTCGACGTCGTCATCGGCACCCCGGGGCGGCTCCTCGATCTCGCGGGCCAGAAGAAGCTGAACCTGAAGAACGTCAAGTGTCTGGTCCTCGACGAGGCCGACGAGATGCTCGACCTGGGCTTCCTGCCCGACGTCGAGAAGATCATCAACATGCTTCCGGCCCGCCGCCAGACGATGCTGTTCTCGGCGACCATGCCGGGCGCGGTCATCGGTCTGGCCCGCCGTTACATGTCCCAGCCGACCCACATCCGCGCCACGGCGCCGGACGACGAGGGTGCGACGGTCCGGAACACCTCGCAGCACATCTACCGCGCGCACAACATGGACAAGCCCGAGCTGGTCGCGCGCATACTGCAGGCCGACGGCCGGGGACTGGTCATGGTCTTCTGCCGTACGAAGCGCACGGCGGCCGACCTCGCCGACCAGCTCAAGCAGCGGGGCTTCGCCTCTGGCGCGGTCCACGGCGACCTCGGCCAGGGCGCCCGCGAGCAGGCCCTGCGCGCCTTCCGCAACGGCAAGGTGGACGTCCTCGTCTGCACCGACGTCGCCGCCCGAGGCATCGACGTCGAGGGTGTCACCCACGTCATCAACTACCAGTCCCCCGAGGACGAGAAGACGTACCTGCACCGCATCGGCCGTACGGGCCGCGCGGGTGCCAAGGGCATCGCGATCACGCTCGTCGACTGGGACGACATCCCGCGCTGGCAGCTCATCAACAAGGCGCTGGACCTCGGGTTCAACGACCCGCCGGAGACGTACTCCACCTCCCCGCACCTCTTCGAGGAACTGAGCATCCCCGCGGGTACGAAGGGCGTCCTGCCGCGCTCCGAGCGCACCCGGGCCGGTCTGGAGGCCGAGG
The DNA here is from genome assembly GCF_024612035.1 of Streptomyces sp. DSM 40750. GTDB lineage: Bacteria > Actinomycetota > Actinomycetes > Streptomycetales > Streptomycetaceae > Streptomyces. The sequence continues at coordinate 7,494,067 of NZ_CP102513.1, read as the reverse complement.
AGCTGGAAGACCTCGGCGAGCCGGGCGGGCGCGGTCCGCGCGGTCGTGGCGGCCGTTCCTCCGGCCCGGCGCCCGCCGAGCGTGAGCGCCCGGCGCGTGCGCCGCGTCGTCGCCGCCGTACGCGCGGTGGTGCCACCGCCGACGAGGTCTCCCCGGAGGCCTCGACGGTCACGGAACCCTCGGAGGCCGCGCAGACGCCGGTCACCGAATCCGCCGAGTCCGAGGCCCGTACGCCGCGCCGTCGCCGCCGGACCCGCGCCGGGTCGACCCCCGCTGCGGAAGCCGCAGTCGAGACGGCCGAGAGCACGCCCGCCGAGCGGGCCGAGGCCGTGGTCGAGACCGTCGCTGCCACGCCCGTCGAGCCGGCCGAGGCCGTCGAGGAGGCTGCCAAGCCTCGTCGACGCCGGACCCGCAAGGCCGCGGAGGCCGCGGTCGAGGCCGCGCCCACCGCCGAAGACGTGCTCGACTCGGCCGAGGGCACGACCGACGCCGAGGCAGCGGACGAGGCCCCGGCCAAGCCGCGCCGCCGCACCCGCAAGGCCGCCGCACCCGCCGAGGCCGTGGTCGAGGAGACCGCCGCCGAGGAGACCGCGTCGAAGCCGCGCCGCCGCACCCGTAAGGCCGCTGAGGCCGTCGAGAGCGTGGTCGAGGACGCCGTCGCCGAGGAAGCCGCGCCGAAGCCGCGCCGCCGGACTCGCAAGGCCGCGGACGCCGTGATCGAGGCCGCGCCCACCGCCGAAGACGTGCTCGACTCGGCCGAGGGCACGACCGACGCCAAGCCGCGCCGCCGCACCCGCAAGGCCGCGGTCGCCGTGGTGGAGGCTCCGGAAGCCGTGACCGCCGAGGCGGCGGACGAGACTCCGGCCAAGCCCCGTCGCCGTACGCGCAAGGCCGCGGAGGCCGTCGTCGAGGCCGCCGCCGACACGGTCGAGGCCACGAAGCCCCGCCGCCGGACGCGCAAGACGGCCGCGACGGTCGAGGCCACGGTTCCGGCCCAGCCGACGGAGGAGCAGGCCACGAAGCCGCGTCGTACGCGTAAGGCCGCGGTTCCGGCCGCCGCCGAGGAGACGGCCGAGGCTCCGGCGCCGCGTCGCCGGACGCGGAAGGCTGTGGCCGCCGTGGAGTCCACGGAGGGCTGAGTCCATTCAGCCGAGTGAAAAAGGCCCGGTCCCCTTTCCGGGGGCCGGGCCTTCGGCGTTGCAGGGGCTCTTCGCCTGCGGGTGTGAGTGAGGGCTGATCCCGCCCACACGGCGGCAGCCGCAGATTCAACACAGCCCAACTGCGCGAGCAACCACACACCACCCGCACCCGCCGCACAAACCCCGGCGCGGCCGTCGGAGCCGTCCGCCAGATACCCTCCCCCCATGAGCCGTCCCCCGACCTTCACCCCTCCCCCCGGCGCCCGTGCATACCTGCTGCGCACCCCTCGTGGGGAGTTCGCCGTGATCGAGGCGGGGACGGCGGTGAAAGGGACCGTGCTGCTCGTGCCGGGGTTCACGGGGAGCAAAGAGGACTTCATGCCGCTTCATGAGCCGTTGGCGGAGGCGGGGTACCGGACGGTGGCGGTGGACGGGCGCGGGCAGTACGAAAGCCCGGGTGCCGTGGACGACGAAGCTCCGTACGCGCAGGCGGAGCTGGCGCGGGACCTCCTCGCTCAGGCGGAGACCGTGAGCGACGGCAGCCCCCTGCATGTCGTCGGCCACTCCCTCGGCGGCCAGATCTCCCGCGCCGCCGTCCTGCTGGACGCCTCCCCCTTCGCCTCGCTCACGCTGATGTCCTCGGGCCCGGCCCAGATCTCGGTCGGCCAGCAGCAGCGCGTGAAGCTGTTGCGGGACGCCCTGGCCGTGATGGACATGGAGCAGGTCTGGGACGCCATGCAGGCGATGGAAGCGCCGGAGGAGACCGAGACCGGCGCCCTAGACGAGGGGCTGGACGACCGCGCCGACCTGCGCCGTCGCTGGCTCGCCACCAGCCCCGCCCAGCTCGTCGCCACGGGCCGCCAGCTCTGCGCGGAGCCCGACCGCGTCGCCGAACTCGCCGCCGTGGAGCTGCCCAAGCACGTCCTGTCCGGCGAACGCGACGACACCTGGCCGATCCCGATCCTCGACGAGATGGCCGTACGCCTGCACGCGCACCGCACCGTCATCCGCGACGCCGAGCACTCCCCCAACACGGACCAGCCGAAGGCGACGGCGGACGCGCTGATCGGCTTCTTGGACGGAATCAGCGACTGACCGGGCGGTGGCAGGGCCCCCATGGGCCTGTCCGGCGGATCATGCCGCAGACGCGGGGTCCGGTGCTTGCAAGGTGCCGTTGACTTCCTGCGACCTGATCCGCCGGACAGGCCCTAGCTAGTACTGCGCCCGCAAGTGTTCCCAGAACCCGTCCCGCAGTGCCCGTCTCAGGTCCGCCTGGCCCCGTAGCGAGTACTGGATCAGCCCCTCCGCCTCGACGAGCAGGTCCTGGTCGACGGAGCCGGGGAGGTACGGGTGGCTGTGGAGAAGCTCCTGCAGGCTCTCCCGGCCCCGGGCGCCGAGCCACTTCGCGGCGATCTGGGCACCGACGAAGCGGACGTCCTCGCGGGTGGGCCGGGCGCCGGTGGCGGCTTCGTAAGAGGGAGCGGCCCGCCGTGACACATACGGCTTGAAGAAGTCGAGGTCGAAGGTCCGCTGGCTGTCGACCTCCCAGAGCAGCGGCTCGGCCTGGTTGCGGCCCTCGGGTGCCTCGATGCCCCAGAGGTGGACCCGGGCCCCATATCCCTGCGCGGCCTCGACCGCCGAGACCAGGTCCTCGTCACCGCCGATGAGAGCCGCGTCGCTGATCGCGCGATGCCGGGCCAGTGACTCCAGGTCGGTGCGGATGAGGGAGTCGACACCCTTCTGCTGGTTGTTGGCGTTGAGGTTGCCCAGCCGCACCTTCACGTCCGGCAGTTCGGCGATCGACTGCTGTTCCGCCGTATGGATGCGGCGGCGCGCCCCGTCGTACCAGTAGACCCGCAGCAGCCGGCTGTCCGCGAAGATCGTGCGCGCCTTGTCGATGAGCGCGTCGATGAGGCCTTCGGCGTCGAGGTCGAAGGACCGCCGGTCCTCGGTGCCCGCGACGAGCCGTCCCACGGCCGCGTACAGATACCCGGCATCGACGAAGATCGCGTGTGTCGAGGGTGTCTTCGCCACCTCGGCGAGCATGCGGTGCAGCAGCTCGTTCGTACGGTCGATGCGGACGCCGAGCGCCGTGAGGTCGTCGTTCATATACTTCCATTGTCCCGGTGGTCACGCTACGAACACAACCGGTCCCAATCAGTCTTCCCGCTTCCAGGTAGACATACCCGCCCACACCACTTACCGCTCAGTAATTAGGTTCTCGAAAATTTTCCTTAGCGTAGGGAATGTTTGTAACGTGCATGCCGTTGAATCCTCATGGAACACGGGCATCGACGACCCGCGAACCACCATCAGTAGTTCTCCTCAGGAGGATGACCAGACGAAGGGAGAAGCCCATGCGCTTCGAAATTCTGCGACTCGACGACGTCAACGGCACGCCCGTGGACAGCACCGTCGTGGACGCCGCCTCCGTCAACCGGATCGTGCAACAGGCCGCCGCCATCGGGCAGCGCCTCTGGATCCGCCCGGCCGACGCGACCGCCTTGTAATACGCGGATCCGTTCACACTTCAGAGCCCCGTACGGCACCGATGCCGTACGGGGCTCTGCTGCGCGGCCCGACAGGGCCGGAAGTCAACTGCCCTGTACGACCTGAGTGACGCCGTTGATGATCTGCTGTACGGCGATCGCGGAGAGCATCATGCCCGCGAGCCGCGTCACCAGCACCACGCCTCCGTCCTTGATGACCCGGATGATCAGCAGCGAGTACCGCATCGTCAGCCACAGCACGACATGGATCGCCAGGATCGCGGCCCATACGGACACCTGACCGGCCACACCGTCCGCCTTCTGCACCGCCAGGATCACCGACACGATCGCACCGGGACCGGCCAGCAACGGCATCCCCAGCGGCACGAGCGCGACGTTCACGTCCTTCGTCTGCTTCGGCTCGTCCGTCTTGCCGGTCAGCAGATCCAGCGCGATCAGCAGAAGCAGCAGCCCACCCGCGATCATCAGGGCCGGCACGGACACATGCAGATAGTCCAGGATCTGGTGCCCCAGCAGCCCGAAGACGGTGATCACACCGCCGGCCACGCAAACGGCCTGAAACGCCATCCGCTTCTGCGTCCGAGCGGGCCGCCCGGCAGTGAGCCCGAGGAAGATCGGAGTGATCCCGGGGGGATCCATGATCACGAAGAGGGTGAGGAAGAGGGAACCGAAGATGGCGAGATCGAACACAGGGGTGCCTTGCGAGAGTGAAAAGCGAAGGAAAGCGGGCAGCCCGCCGACAACCACTGCGGGCAATCGTTCCGCAGAGCGGAACAGGTGGGCACAGCCGACAGCCGCCGGGTGCCGTGACGACGAAGGGGCGAGCTAGCGGGCTCCGCCGGCCCCCGGGACGGGAAGCGCTCCGGTGGCCCGCCGTGTGATCTCCCCGTACACCTCGGGGTCGGTCGTGTACTCACCGAGTACGCAGGTCTTGCGGCTGCCGTGGTAGTCCGAGGACCCGGTGGTGAGGAGCCCCAGCTCCTTCGCCAGGCCGCGCAGTCGCGCCCGGGTCGCCGGGTCGTGCTCCATGTGGTCGACCTCGATGCCGGCGAGCCCGGCGGCGGCCAGCTCGGCGATCGCCGACTCCGGTACGGTCCGGCCGCGCTTGACGGCGGCGGGGTGGGCGAAGACGGCGACGCCGCCGGCGCCCTTGATCAGCCGGATCGCCTCGAAGGGGTCGGTCTCGTGCTTCTCGACGTAGGCGCGACCGCCGTCGGCGAGCCACTGCTCGGTGAAGGCGTCGCTCACGGTCGGTACGACGCCGAGTTCGACAAGGGCGGTGGCCACGTGCGGCCGTCCCACGGAACCGCCACCGGCGATCCGCGCGACCTGCTCCCAGGTCACGGGCACACCCAGTTCGTTCAGCTTGGCTATCATCCCGCGGGCCCGCGGCACCCGGTCGTCCCGGACCAGCTCGCGTTCGGCGAGCAGTTGGGGCTCCTCGGGGTCGAACAGGTAGGCCAGCATGTGCATGCTGACACCGTCCAGCCGGCACGACAGCTCGGCGCCGGTGACCAGTGTGAGCCCCTCCGGCAGCGCGGTGATCGCCTCGGCGTGCCCACGCGTCGTGTCGTGGTCGGTCAGCGCGATGACGTCCAGCCCGGCCGCCCCCGCCTTCCGCACCAGCTCGGCCGGAGTGTCCGTACCGTCGGAGGCCGTGGAGTGACAGTGCAGATCTATACGCACGACTCGGACTCCAGGCGCAGACGAAACGGAAGCGGACGCTCAAGGATAACGCCCTTCCGAACGCTCCCTGTCACACCCGAAACCCAGGGGTGCCCCCTACAGTCACTCCTCAAGGGAGCTGCGGACAGCAGGGTCAGGGGCGCGGGGCGGCATCACCATCCCGCTCCGCCACGTGGCCGCGATCAGCCTCACCGACGTGCGGCCCGCCCACGGACCTCAGACACCTCGGCACCACGCGGCTCACCCGGCGAAGCGCTACGGCTCAAGGATCCGGGGCGAGAGTGCCCCACAAGGCAGCAACTCCACCTCCGCTCCCGCATCCCGCAGATCCGTCAGCACCAGCTCGTCGTACATCAACAATCCCGTCTGCTCTGGCCACACGACCGCCCACACCCACAACCCGAGCGCCTCCCCCGCGAAGACCGCACGGTCGTCCGGCGTACCGGAGACATGCCACAGCGGCGTCGGCCGCCCCGCGGCGAGCACCTTCGCCTGGGGCGGCTTCTCGACGCTCAGATACGGCCCGGGATCGGGCCCGTCGATGCCCGCGTACCGCGCACCGAGGCCGACGCCGAGTTCCTCCGCGATGAGGACAAGTTCTCCCACGCCGCCGAGCGGGCCCGGACCGGAGCAGGCCACGGCGGTGGCGCGGCCGCCGCTGCGGTCGTCCCCGGCGAACGCGGCACCCGTGAACAGCCAGCCCACGGGCAGCGGCCACGGCATCCAGACGGGCACCTTGGCACGGTGCACCACGACACTGAGGGCCTCGACGCTGGGCGGGATCACGGGCTGCAGCGGGTGCACCGGCCCGTGCACAGCGCACTGCCAGGAGTCGGCAAAGAGGCCGGGAGCCCTGACCCGGCCACCACACTTCGGGCAACTGGGTTCGCCCCTCATAGGGCCCAACGGTCCTCCCCGTGCTTCCTCGCGTCAAGGACGATCACCCGTCCGGCGTGTGCGCGTCACATTCCGCGCACGAACGCCGGACCGGACTCCGGTCGGCCCACCTGACCGACCAACGGAATCAACTACCCACACGACCAAGAGAAGCGGTGGTTTTCGGCCACGTGCCGAGGGCCCTCCGGTCACGTATGGCGTGCCGTCCGTCACACGGAGAAGTCGTGTCGGGCGATCCGGTCAGTCCAGGGGGACCGACTTGCGGAGCGGGTCCCGGAGGTCCGTCCCGTGGGTGAGCCAGCGCTCCTGGAGAGCCTGGGCCCCGTGCACCCGCTTCCAGGCGGCCTCGTTGGCGGTCATCGGGAGGAGAGGCAGGAAACGCACGGGGTCGGCGGGGGCGTCGAGTTCGAGGTCCTCGACCAGGCCGCCGGACTCGGCGACGAGGACGGAGGTGAAGGGGGCGCCGGGCCACAGCGGAGCACCCACGTCCAAGGAGGCGCCGGGGGCCACGATCACACCCTCGACCTGCGGTGACGCGGCAAGCACGGCAAGCGGGCGGAGCACCTTGTCGGTGTCGGCGATGCCGTGCCGCACGGACAGGACGAGTTCGGCGCGGGGGCCCTTGACGGGGTCGGCGAGCACCGCGGTGGGGTCGGCCATCGGCTGGGCGGACATGCCGAGCGTGGCGTAGCGGACGACGTCGCCGTCGGTGAAACGGAGCACCTCGATGCGGTCCGTGCCGAGAAAGGTGACCGCGGCGCGCGCGTCCGGTTCGCCCAGCGCGGTGCGCAACCGGGCCTCCACCAACGGAAGAACATCAGCCATGAGCCGAGCATAGAACTCGTCAGGAACGGGCAAACGGGCGCCTTGACACTTCAGCCGACTGTTAGTCTTGGGCGCCGGTCGAGACAGCACGCGGGCAGCACGCAGAAGCGTCGCTCTCAAGCCTTCGCGTCTCGCACCGAAAAGACTGACTCCCCTACGGGGAACCCCGGATGGGGTATGGAACGTCCCTTACGAGGGACCGGCCGGAGGAGGTGGGGCTGCGATGGACCGAAGTCGACCGTGCAGTACCACCCGCTCTTCCGACCGCTGAGTTCCGTAGCTCTTGCTGTAGCCGTTAGCTCTCGCTTCCGCTGGCTGCCACCCTCACTCGCGTCGTGCCGATCGCCGGTCGTCGCGCATCGGAAGAGCACTTCTTTCCCGTCTTGATCCGATTGATCCGAATCGCCGATCAGAAGTCGCTGATCTCTCACCGGTCAGCCGTCGCCTGATCTGAATCAAGCGAAGCTGTCACCGCGACGGTGCGGTGCTCCCCGCTTTGTGGACGTGCCAAACATCCGAAGTCAAAACGTCCCCATTCCGGGTAGTTCCAACCGTCGTCGGCGGCCTTTCGTTGCGAAGGAGCCTGCTCATGTCGATGATCCACAACCTGCGTGCCGCGGTCCGCCCGTCCCGTCCCTCGCGTCTGTCGCTGCGCAAGGACGGCGGCGTGTACGACGCCACTCGTCCGGCGGAGGCGGTGACGGCCGTCGTGGACTGTGCCGTCTACCGTGACGGAGCGCGCGTCGGGTTCGAGCGGAACCTGACCCCGCATGAGGCGATCCGTCAGGTGCGCCGTGACGGCGGCTTCGTCTGGATCGGCCTGCACGAGCCGTCGGAGGCCGAATTCGCCGGTATCGCGGCCGAGTTCGGGTTGCACCCGCTGGCCGTGGAGGACGCGGTGCACGCGCACCAGCGGCCGAAGCTGGAGCGGTACGACGACACCCTCTTCACCGTCTTCAAGACGATCCACTACGTCGAGCACGACGAACTCACCGCCACCAGCGAGGTCGTGGAGTCCGGCGAGGTCATGTGCTTCACCGGGCGGGACTTCTTCATCACCGTCCGGCACGGCGGGCAGGGTTCGCTGCGGGCGCTGCGTCATCGGCTGCAGGACGACCCGGAGTTGCTCGCCAAGGGGCCGTCTGCCGTGCTGCACGCCATCGCCGACCACGTCGTCGACGGGTATGTGGCGGTCGCGGACGCCGTGCAGGACGACATCGACGAGGTGGAGACGGAGGTGTTCTCTCCCGGGCGCAAGGGCACGCCCCGGGGTACCGACGCCGGCCGGATCTACCAACTCAAGCGCGAGGTCATGGAGTTCAAGCGGGCGGTGCTGCCGCTGGTGCGGCCCATGCAGCTGCTGAGCGAGCGGCCGATGCGGCTGATCGACCCGGACATCCAGAAGTACTTCCGTGACGTGGCCGACCACCTCGCCCGGGTGCAGGAGCAGGTCGTCGGCTTCGACGAGCTCCTCAACTCGATCCTCCAGGCGAACCTGGCGCAGGCCTCCGTCGCCCAGAACGAGGACATGCGCAAGATCACGTCCTGGGCGGCCATCATCGCCGTACCGACGATGGTGTGTGGCGTCTACGGCATGAACTTCGACTACATGCCGGAGACGCACTGGAAGTACGGGTACCCGGTCGTCCTCGGTGTCACGGTCGCGCTCTGCCTGGGCATCCACCGGACACTCAAGCGCAACGGGTGGCTGTAGCTCGGCGGGAGCCGGTGACCGGGGGCCCGATGGCCGGTGGCCCGGTGGCCGGGGCCCGGGGCTCGGGGCCCGGGGCTCGGGGCTCGGGGCCTTCGAGGGAGCCCGGTTAGGCTGCCCCCATGACCGCCGACTCGCTGTCCGCCGACGCGCTGCTCGATCTGGCCCTCGTGGAAGAGGCCACCAAGAAGTCCGGGCTCATCTGGGTGCGGAGTGAAGGGGTGCCGATGCTCGGGGGGCGGGGGCAGGCTGTGGCATCGCGCGCGTTGTGGCACGTCTGGCACGAGGGCGCCGTGTGTCTGGTCGGTGACGGGCCGGGCGAGCAGCCGTTGCCGGGGCTGACGGACGGGGGCTCGGCGGTCGTCACCGTCCGCAGCAAGGACAAGGGCGGCCGACTGGTCAGCTGGGCCGCGAACGTCGTCGAGCTGGCGCCGGACTCCCCCGAGTGGGAGGCGGCGGTGACTGAACTCAAGGGCAAGCGCCTCAACGCCCCCGACGGCGAGGCCATGCCGGCCCGGTGGGCCCGCGAGTGCCGGGTGCTCCGCCTGCAGCCGACGGGTTCGACCCTGCCGCTGCCCGACGACGACCTGGCCGAGGCGCCGGTCACGACGCCCGCGACGACGCGACAGCCGATCCCGGCGGCCGTACCGCGACTGCTTTTCGGGCGCCGCAAGCGGAAGTAGTCCGGGCAGGTTCCTGCTCGTTGGCCCGCTCGGTTCGGCACCGCCGGAAGCCACCGTCATGGCTGATCGCCGTCGGGGCAGAAGAGGGGAACCGGCGGAGACAAGCGGGCCGGGTTTCTGGGAGCCGACGGAATACAGGCGGGCCGGCGGAGAACCGGCGGCCGGCGGAGAACCGGCGGCCGGCGGAGAACCGGCGGGCCGACGGAGAACCGGCGGGCCGACAGAGAACCGGCGGGCCGACAGAGAGCAGACGGTCGGCGGAGAACAGGCAGGCCGGCGGCCGAGAGCGAGGCGGTGGGAGCGTGCGACCGGACCGCGCGAGCGGCGGAGAGGCGCGTTATGACGTCGGCAGTTGCTTGCCGTAGTCCACGACCGACTTCTCGTCCGGCTCCTCCAGGGTGAAGCTCTTGCCCCAGTCGGTGAGGAGGATGGTGCCGGCGTCGCCTGCGCGGACGAGGCGGAGGGGGTAGGGAGTGCCTTCGAGGGAGACGTCGAGGGTGCCGCCGGAGCCCTTGTCACCGGTGATGCGGATGGTGCGGGTACCGGACTGCTCGTGGTGGCCCTCGGTGGACAGGGCGCCGTGCAGAGTGAGGAGGCTGTTGAGGAGGACGTCCTTGTCGGTGAAGCCGCTGAAGCGCTTGTAGGCCGGATCACCGGTCGGCACCTTCACGTACATGCCGTCCAGCTTGTCCGCCGCGGCCGTCTCCGACTCGTCGTGGTCCTTGCCGTCCTTCCCGGATTCCTGATGGTCCCAGAAGTCCTTGTCGGCCTTCAGAAAGAGGTGCTCGCCGACCTTCAGCAGCCGGAAGGTGGAACCCTCGGACGTCACCGAACCCGTGCCGCCGTCCTCCTTCAGGCGCATGTCCAGCTTGTAGGTCTTGCCGTTGCTCACCACGGCCCCGGACAGCCGGACCGTGTCCGCCGCCGTGGCGGCCGCCTTGGTCCTGCTCTGGATCTTCGCCGGCTCCAGCTTGCCGACCCCGTTGGTGCCCTCGTTGGGATCCTCGCTGCATCCTGTGAGACCTGGCCCGCACGCCACGAGGGTGCAGACGGCGCTCACCAGTGCGGCCCTTCGGGTACGGGGAATCACAGTCACAGGCGATGCACCTCTTCGTGGGGAGTCCAGGCGTACCGCAGAGTACCGGGGCTCCGGGCGCACCACGGAGCCAGTCCGTCCGCACCGCTCACCAGGGCATATCCGATCGGGACGGGCTAGCCTGAAGCCCTCCACGGCGGACAATCCCCCTGCGACGGGAAGGAAAGGGGCGGCTCATGGCAGCGGTGACGCCCCGGGTCTTCGTCTCCCACCTCTCCGGCGTCGCCGTCTTCGACCCGAACGGCGACCAGGTGGGCCGGGTCCGCGATCTCGTCGTCATCCTCCGGGTGGGCCGGAAGCCACCGCGGCTGCTCGGGCTGGTCGTCGAACTGTCCACGCGCCGCCGGATCTTCCTGCCCATGACCCGGGTCACCGGCGTGGAGTCGGGCCAGGTCATCACCACCGGCGTCGTGAACGTGCGCCGGTTCGAGCAGCGGCCCACCGAGCGGCTCGTCATCGGGGAACTGCTCGACCGCCGGGTGCAGCTGCTGGAGACGGGTGAAGAGGTGACCGTCCGCGACATCTCGGTGCAGCAACTGCCGGCCCGCCGGGACTGGGAGATCGACCGGGTGTTCGTCCGCAAGGGCAAGGGCGGGGCGTTCCGGCGGCACAAGGGCGAGACGCTGACCGTGGAGTGGTCGGCGGTCACCGGGTTCTCGCTGGAGGAGCACGGGCAGGGCGCCGAGAACCTCCTGGCGACCTTCGAGCAGCTCCGCCCGGCCGACCTGGCCAACGTGCTGCACCATCTCTCCCCCAAGCGCCGGGCCGAGGTCGCCGCCGCCCTCGACGACGACCGGCTCGCCGACGTCCTGGAGGAGCTGCCCGAGGACGACCAGATCGAGATCCTCGGCAAGCTCAAGGAGGAGCGGGCCGCCGACGTCCTGGAGGCCATGGACCCGGACGACGCCGCCGACCTCCTAGCCGAGCTTCCGGAGGAGGAGCAGGAGCGGCTGCTGACGCTGATGCAGCCGGACGACGCGGCCGACGTTCGGCGGCTCATGGCGTACGAGGAGAAGACGGCCGGCGGTCTCATGACGACCGAGCCGATCGTGCTGCGCCCGGACGCGACCGTCGCCGACGCGCTCGCCCGGGTCCGCAACGCCGATCTGTCCCCCGCGCTCGCCGCCCAGGTGTACGTGTGCCGGCCGCCGGACGAAACCCCGACCGGCAAGTACCTCGGAACGGTCCACTTCCAGCGGCTGCTGCGGGACCCTCCGTACACCCTGGTCAGCGCGATCCTCGACGACGATCTCCAGCCGCTGGACCCGGAGGCCGCGCTGCGGGCCGTCGCCGGGTTCTTCGCGACGTACGACATGGTCGCGGCGCCCGTGGTCGACGAGAGCGGCTCGCTGCTGGGCGCGGTGACCGTGGACGACGTACTGGACCACATGCTGCCCGAGGACTGGCGGGAGACGGAGTTCCATCTGCACGAGGACAACGGTGACGCCGACGACGAGGGGGCCGCCGATGGTTCCTGAGCGCGAGGGGCGTGACGGGCGGAAAGGGGGGCGCGAGCGGGCGCACTCCGGGGCGCCCCTGCGGGAGCGCACGCCCTCCGGCGCCACCGCACGCCCGCGTACGCGTCTCGATCAGCCGCTGCCGCGCCGGACCCGGTTGCTGCCCGAGTGGGACCCGGAGGCGTTCGGACGGTTCTCGGAGCGAATCGCACGGTTCCTGGGCACCGGCACGTTCCTCGTCTGGATGACCGTCGTCATCATCCTGTGGGTGGTGTGGAACGTCTCCGCCCCGCGCGATCTGCGCTTCGACAACTACCCCTTCATCTTCCTGACCCTGATGCTCTCCCTCCAGGCCTCGTACGCCGCCCCGCTGATCCTCCTCGCGCAGAACCGCCAGGACGACCGCGACCGGGTCAACCTGGAACAGGACCGCAAGCAGAACGAGCGCTCGATCGCCGACACCGAATATCTGACCAGGGAGATCGCCGCGCTGCGCATCGGCCTCGGCGAGGTGGCCACCAGAGACTGGCTGCGCTCCGAGCTCCAGGATCTCCTGAGGGAGATCGAGGAGCACCGGACCTTCACCCTGCCGGAGGATGGTTCCTGACGGCCGCTCTGAGCGCCGTACCATCGTCCTTGTGACTCCGCCTCTCCCAGAGGGAGCGGCTTCTCACTTGAACGCGACCGCGTCCTCATGACGGACAAGCCCTGTCCGGCGCCTCATGGCACAGGCAGGAGACTAGTAGCGAAGGAAGACCGATGGCTGTCCATGAGCCGGGTTCCACCCCTACGAGTGACGCCGTGCACGCAGCGCTCGCGACGGTGAACGACCCCGAGATCAACCGCCCCATCACCGAACTCGGGATGGTCAAGTCGGTGGAGATCGGTGCGGACGGAGCGGTCGCGGTCGCCGTGTACCTGACGGTCTCCGGCTGTCCCATGCGCGACACGATCACCCAGCGGGTGACCGAGGCGGTCTCGCGGGTCGAGGGCGTCACCCGCGTCGACGTCGAGCTCGACGTCATGAGCGACGAACAGCGCAAGGAACTGGCGACCGCGCTGCGCGGCGGCCAGGCCGAGCGCGAGGTCCCGTTCGCGAAGCCGGGCTCGCTCACGCGCGTGTACGCCGTCGCCTCCGGCAAGGGCGGCGTCGGCAAGTCCTCGGTGACGGTGAACCTGGCGGCGGCCATGGCGGCCGACGGCCTCAAGGTCGGTGTCGTCGACGCCGACATCTACGGCCACTCCGTGCCCCGCATGCTGGGCGCCGACGGCCTCCCCACCCAGGTCGAGAACATGATCATGCCGCCGTCCGCGCACGGCGTGAAGGTCATCTCGATCGGCATGTTCACCCCCGGCAACACCCCCGTCGTCTGGCGCGGCCCCATGCTCCACCGCGCCCTCCAGCAGTTCCTCTCGGACGTCTACTGGGGCGACCTGGACGTCCTGCTCCTCGACCTCCCGCCGGGCACGGGCGACATCGCGATCTCGGTGGCCCAACTGGTCCCGAACGCGGAGATCCTCGTCGTCACGACCCCGCAGCAGGCGGCGGCCGAGGTCGCCGAGCGCGCCGGCTCCATCGCCGTGCAGACCCACCAGAAGATCGTCGGCGTCGTCGAGAACATGTCGGGCCTTCCGTGCCCGCACTGCGACGAGATGGTCGACGTCTTCGGCACGGGCGGCGGCCAGTCCGTCGCCGACGGCCTCACCCGCACCACCGGCGCCACCGTCCCGGTCCTCGGCAACATCCCCATCGACGTCCGCCTCCGCGAGGGCGGCGACGAGGGCCGCCCCGTCGTTCTCTCCGACCCCGACTCCCCCGCCGGCGCCGCCCTCCGAGCCATCGCGGGCAAGCTGGGCGGCCGCCAGAGGGGCCTGTCGGGCATGAGCCTGGGAATCACCCCGCGGAACAAGTTCTAGGACGCCTGGCGAAGCCGGGGGACGCTTCTCAGGGGCGCGGGGAACCGCGCGACAAGCCACGACACACCCGCACCCCAGAGAACGCCCCAGGGCCCTACGGCGGAAAGGGGCACCGCATCAACACGGTGCGGTGCCCCTTCGGCTTGGCTCAGTCCTCTACTCGGCGGCGTAAGAGGCAATGTCCTTGATCATGGCGAAGCCCAGGCCGTACGCGCTCATCCCTCTCCCGTACGCACCCACGTGCACCCCCTCGGAGGTCGACCCCGCGAGCACCCACCCGAACTCGGACTCGCGGTAGTGGAACGACGTAGGCACCCCGTCCACGGGCAGGGACAACGTCGACCAGTCCGACCCGGCGAGATCGTCCGCCAGAACCCACGCCGTCTCGGTCTGCTGGTCCAGCCAGTCGTCCCGCAGGGAGTGGTCCAGTTGCCCGGGCCAGGTGAAGGACAGCAGCCCCACGCCCGCCAGCCAGGCCGCCGAGGAGACCGACGTGGCCTCCAGCACGCCCGTGCCGTCCGCGCTGCGCCGTACGTCGTTCGCGGCGACGGTCACCACGACCGCGAACCGCTCCTTGACCTCGTCGTCCGCCCCGGCGGTGAACTCGTTGCGCACCGAGGGCTCGTCACCGTGGCCGATCGAACCGTGCTCGACCGCACCTTCCGCCGACGTACCCACCTGCATCAGCCAGCGCGGCCCCGTGAAGGCCTCGTCGAGGCCGTACCACGGGAAGGGCGCCAGCAGGTAGCCGTCGACCGTGCGTCGGGCGGAGGGGACCTGTTGTCCACCCTCCGCGGCCGACGCCTGCGCGCCTACCCGACTCGTCGTCTCCATCTGCCCGGACGCCTCCTCGCTCTCGGCGGACCGGAGCGGCCCGCCCCCCTCGGGCGTCGTCGCTCGCTCTCGTACGGTCCGCACAACAACTGGGCAGCATAGCCACAGCTCTCCGAGCAGCAGGGCAAGCGCCCGGCGCGTAGGACGGCGTACGGGCCGGTTCAGGCCCTACGAGGGTGCGTGACGGTATGAATCGCATCACGTACGGGGGTGCGGCGGCACACGGGCGTACGGCGCTGAAGCGCAGGCCGGAGGCGGTACGGACGGCGACCGGGCGTACGGCTCAGGTGGCGTCCATGTCGTACGGCGGACGCTCTTCCAGTTCGAGCTTCTCGCGCTTCTTGGACATGTCGACGGCGCCGCCGGAGGAACCACTGGACTCGGCGCCGGCAGAAGAGGACGACGAGGACTCGGACTCGCGGTCGTGGACCACGTCCGTGAGCTCGGCCATCTCCTTCTTCAGATCGAAGCCGTTGCGGATCTCCTTCAGCCCCAGGTCGTCGTTGTCCATCTGCTTGCGGATGAACGTCTTGGGGTTGAGGTCCTCGAACTCGAAGTCCTTGAACTCCGGGCCCAGTTCGCTACGGATGTCCGCCTTGGCGCTGTCCGAGAACTCGCGGATCTTGCGGATGGTCCGCGTGACGTCCTGGATCACCTTCGGGAGCTTGTCCGGACCGAAGACGAGCACGGCGAGGACGGCGAGCGTCACCAGCTCGAACGTGCCTATGTCATTGAACACCTGAAGCTCCTTGCGATGTCCTCGGTCCCGTTCTTCGGGCCTCGGCAGGTCCTCCGTGGTCCGGGCCGGATCCACGGTACCCGGCGATCCTGTCGATCCGGTACCGTCAGGCGGCTTCCGACCACCTCCGCGCGTCGGGTTTTCCCAGCTGTTTGCCTGGCAGGAGGGGGTGCGGGACCCCCTCCTGTGAAGTTGCTGTCAGTGCGCGGGGCCGTCTCGGTCGCCCTCGGTCGGTCAGCCGCCGTCGGACGATCCGAGGGTCAGGGTGACCGTCTGTTCCTTGCCGCCACGCAGGAGGGTGAGCTCCAGGCGGTCGCCGGGCCGGTGGGCGCGGACCTTGACGATCAGCTCGTCGCCGGAGTGGACGCGCTGCCCGTCGACCTCGGTGATGACGTCACCCGAGCGGATGCCTGCCCGGTCGGCCGGGCCGCCCGCGGTCACCGCGGACCCGCCGCCGCTGCCCTCGTCGCCGATGCGGGCACCGTCGCCCGAGTAGTCCATGTCGAGGGTGACGCCGATCACCGGGTGGGTCGCCTTGCCCGTGTTGATCAGTTCCTCGGCGACGCGCTTGCCCTGGTTGATGGGGATCGCGAAGCCGAGCCCGATCGAACCCGCCTGTCCGCCGTCCGACTCGGATCCGCTGCCGGCGGACCGGATGGCGCTGTTGATACCGATCACCCGGGCCTTGCCGTCGAGGAGCGGGCCACCGGAGTTGCCCGGGTTTATCGGCGCGTCGGTCTGCAGGGCGTCCACGTACGACACGTCGCTGACGTCACCGCTCTCACCGCCGGCCGTGATGGGCCGTTCCTTCGCGCTGATGATGCCGGACGTGACGGTGTTGGCCAGGTCGAAGGGGGCGCCGATGGCGACGACCGGGTCGCCGACCCGGACCTCGTCCGAGTTGCCGAGGGGCAGCGGCTTGAGTCCGCTGACGTCGGACACCTTGACGACGGCCAGGTCGTAGCCGGTGTCCCGGCCGACGATGGTGGCCTTGGCGGTCTCGCCGCCGCTGAACGTCACCGAGATGTCGCCGCTCGTGCCGGCGGGCTCGACGACGTGGTTGTTCGTGAGGATGTGGCCCCGCTCGTCGAGCACGAATCCGGTGCCGGTGCCCTGCGCGCTCGCCCCGCTCACATGAAGCGTCACGACGCTGGGCAGCGCGCTGGCGGCGATCCCGGCGACACTGTCGGGCGCCCGCCCCGTCACGCCATCACTGGCCTGCGGCAGCTCGACCTCCCCGACCCCGCCGTTCCGCTCCAGATAAGCGCCCACGGCCCCGCCGATGCCTCCGGCCACGACGGCGATCAACAAGGCCCCGACCAGCAGCACCTTCACCCGTCGCCGACGCCGCCGCACGACATCGGCCGCCCCGGCCCCGTTCTGCTGCAACGACCCCGACCCGGCCCACGGATCGTAATTCCGCCAGGGCGCCTGCGGGACGGCTTGAGGGGCGTCCGCGAAGACCGGTCGCGCCGGATCCGCGTAGGCGGCCGACGTGGGCCGAGCCCCGTCCGCATACGGAGGCGGCGCACCCTGGGCCGAGTCCCCGAAGGGCGGAGGCCCCGGCTGAGACGGGTAGGCGTAGGAGGCCCCTGGGGGCTGAGCCGCGTCCGGGTACGGAGCTGCGGCGGGCTGGGGGGCCTCCGAGAAGGGAGCTGCGGGAGGTTGGGAAGCGTCAGGGTACGAAGCCGCCGCAGGCTGGGCGGCCTCCGGAAACGCGCCCGCTGCCGGCTGTGACGCCTCTGGGAAGGGAGCTGCCGCAGGCTGAGCGGCCTCAGCGTACGAAGTCGCCACGGGCTGGGGCGCTTCCGGATACGGGGCCGTTGCCGGATACGGGGCCGCCCCTGGCTGAGGTGTGTCCGGATACAGGGCGGCCGTCGTCGGCCGAGGCATGGTCGGCGGCACGGCGGTGCCATCGGCCGGGGGCACCAGCGAGGGCTGGGGTGCCGCCGAGGTCGGTTCCGCAGGGGCCGGGGCGGCGGCCGAGGGTGCCCCGGCATGCGTCGGACCACCGGCCGAGGTGGCCCCGGCATGCGTCGGAGCCCCCTCGGAGGTCGCCCCACCGTTCGTCGGCGCCCCGACCGACGCGGGCACGCCGTGCGTCGGTGTCGCCGACTGAACGTTCGTGCCGTGTGCGGGAGTCGTCGCCGGGTGCTGGACCGGCGGAGCGGGCGCCCAGGGGCCGGGCTCGCCGTACGGCGGGGTGCTGTAGGGATCGGGGTCATGCAGCGGCTTGGGGCGCTCGGAGGACCCTCCAGGGGCGCCCAGGGCGCTCGTCTCGCCCAACGACTGCGCGTCGGCGACACCGGTGGCGGCCACGGCGGTGGCTGCGGCACCGGCAGAACCGGACAGGCCTGGCTGACCTGTGCGTTGGTCCGCCGCCTCGGGAACCACTCCCCCGGGAGCCCCGGCCTCGGCAGTCGGCACCTCGCGCACCGTCGGCCGAGTCGTTTCACCAACCCCGGCCGCCTGGGCCGCCGTGCCGTTCTTCTCCAGCCCCGGCCCCGCGGTCGCCTCATCGGAAACCGGCGAACTCACCTCACCGGCGGCTCCGTTGCCGTACTCCAACCCAAGGCGAGTGGTCACCTCACCGGAAGCCGACGAACTCACCCCGCCGGCCCCTCCGTTGCCCTGCCCCAACCCAAGCCGCGTGGTGGGCTCTCCCAACGGCGACGAACTCGTCCCGGCCACTCGTGCGTCGCCCACTTCGGCAGCCTGGGCCTCGGCCGCACCACCACGACCCGCATCCACCGACGCCGGTCGCTCCAGCTCGAAGTCGCCATCCGTGCCCGTGTCCACCGTGGAGCCAGAACGGAGCGGGGCCTCGGCAGCCGGCCGGGCCAGTTCGAAGTCGGTGCTGGTATCGGTCGCGGCGTCAGCCCCGCCTGGGGCAGGCGCCGTCGCCGGTCGCTCCAACTCGAAATCGCCGTCAGCGTTTTCCCCGCTGACCCCCTCCGCGGGCATCCCGGTGTGGTCCCCCGTCGCCCCGGCCCCCGCGCCGTGCGCTCGGGGCCGGCTCCACCATTTCGCCTTCGTGGGCTTCCCCTCGTTCATGTTCTCCCCACACCTAGGGCCTGTCCCAAGGACCGGCCCGCCGCCCACCGTTCGCCGAGTGCCGCAGGCCGGAACCGGCCCGAGCGGGCACGGCCCACTCTGGATTCAACCAGGTTCGCGGGCCGGCGCGCAGAACTCGGGGTCAGCGGAGGACGGGCGAGGTGGGTGTGGGAGACGAGGTGGTGTTGGGAGCCGTCAGCAGGCCCGGTCCCGCGAGCTCGGGCGCCGGAGACCAGCCGGTCAGTTGGAGCGGCGGTACGGCGGTGAGCGGACGTATGAGCGGGGACATGACGGCGGCACCGGCCAACACGGGTGTGGTCAGCGGGTGTACGGCCTGACGGTCCTGGCCGACCGGAGCGGGGACTCCGGGCAGCAGGGGCGCGGAGATCTCCGTCGGGGCGACGGGCACCGCCCCGGTGGACTGGCTCTGTCCGAGCAGCGGCCCGACGGCTCCCCTGCGGCGCTGCGACTCGGGGGACGGAACCGTCCCCGAAGCCTGTGTACGCAGCGGTGTGACATTGCTGCCGGATCCGGAGCCGCCCCGGGCCTCCGCCGTCTCGACGGGCGCCCCGCTGGTCACGCCGCCGAGGGCGATCGCGGCCAAAGACACCGCGCCGGCCGCCACGAAGGCGAAGCGCATGCCGCGCGAGGCCGAACGCTCGGCCTCCTGCCGGCTCACGTCATGGATCCGAAAGCCACGGTCACCCGTGACTCCGCGGTCGTCGGCGGCTCTCTCCTCCCGGTCCGCGCCGGCGTCCGCACCCCCGGAGAGGTCGCGTCCGCCGCTCAGAAAGCCCCGGTCGCCCAGCGCCCCGCGGTCACCGAGAAAGCCGCGCCCGCTTAGAAAGCCTCGGTCACCGAGGAACCCCCGGCCGCCGAGCAGTCCGCGGCCCTCCGACGGCGTCAGCGCGCCGTCGTGTGGTCCCGACGGGAGATATCCGAAGGAGTCGCGGCCGGGTCCGAAGACGCCGAAGTCGGCGAAGTCCCGGGAGTCGGAGGGGTCGACGGGCAGGCCCTGCCCACCGGCCGCACCACCGAGTCTTCCTCCGAAGCCACCGGGCAGCGGCGAGCCGCCGTCGGTGTCGCCGCCCGCCGGGAGCATCTGGAGCCGGGCCAGAAAGCTCTCGGAGGGAGGCGGCGGGGCGGCCTCCGCGAAGACGTTCTTCAAACGGCGCTGCTCGTCCGCCGCCACCTTGCACTTCGCACAGGTGGCGAGATGTGCCAGGACGCGGTCGCGCGCCTCATGACCGAGCTCTCCGTCGACGAGGGCGGAAAGACGGTCTCCCAGATGCTGCTCAGCGGGGGTAGGCCGGGATCCACTCACGCGGTCGCGCCCCCTCCTCCCAGCACGGGCACCCGCGGCACCGTGAACCCGCGGCGCTGCTCGGCCCGGGCCTCCGGGGAGCGGTGCGCCAGGGCCTTGCGGAGCTGGGAGCGGCCGCGGTGGATCCGGGAGCGGACCGTGCCGAGCTTGACGCCCAGGGTCGCGGCGATCTCCTCGTACGACAGTCCTTCGATGTCGCAGAGGACGACGGCGGCGCGGAACTCGGGCGCGAGAGTGTCGAGGGCCTGCTGGACGTCGGCGTCGAAGTGCGCGTCGTTGAAGATCTGCTGCGGGGTGGGCTCGCGGCTGGGCAGGCGCTCGGCCGCGTCGTCCCCGAGGGCGTCGAAGCGGATGCGCTGCTTGCGCCGGACCATGTCCAGGAAGAGGTTCGTGGTGATGCGGTGCAGCCAGCCCTCGAACGTGCCGGGCGTGTACGTCGACAGGGAGCGGAAGACGCGGACGAAGACCTCCTGGGTGAGATCCTCGGCGTCGTGCTGATTGCCGGTCAGACGGTAGGCGAGCCGGTAGACGCGGCCGCTGTGGGTGCTGACGATCTCCTCCCAGGTGGGCGGAGTCCACGCCTGCGCGTGCGCGTCCGTGGTGAAGGTCGCGGTCTGTGCGACGTCGGCGTGGCTGTGGTCAGCAGTGTCGTTCACGGATTTCGGCCTGCCTGCCGATCCGAGAAAGCGCCGCAGCACTCCTCCCCGATCCACAGGCGCAGCCGCACCTCCCCTGTCGGCTCTGGTGGTGTCCAGTGGAGCCCCTACCATAGCCACCTCGCCCGTTAGCTCCGGATAAGCGGTTTTACGAGAAATTGATGTGCGCTGCTGCGGCTCATATGACTGATGCGGCTCATATGGCTTTGTCAGCACCTGCACCTGCGCCTGTTCGTCGGACCGATCCATCCCGTGCCCCCGTCGCTGCCCCCGTCACTCACTCATCCCTTTAAACGACCGGTCCCATCAGCAGGTTCCCGACGGCAACGGATACAGTCACGCCCAGGCAACCACGGGGACATAAGGAGAGGGTCATTACCGGCAACCGGCTGACGAGCTGGGCGTTCGCCGACGCCTTTGTCGCCGAGGACGACGCGCTGCGCTGGGCCCGCGACCGGGCCCGGGACGCAGGGCTGCGCTCGGTGTCGCCCGGCACGGGCGCCGCGCTGCGGGTGCTCGCCGCCACCGTGGACGCGAAAGCGGTGGCGGAGATCGGAACCGGGACCGGTGTCTCCGGGATCCATCTGCTGCACGGTATGCGGGCGGACGGGGTGCTGACCACCGTGGATCCGGAGCCGGATCACCAGCAGTTCGCCCGGCAGGCGTTCCGCGCGGCCGGCTTCGCCAGCAACCGCGCGCGCTTCATCCCGGGCCACGCCCTGGACGTACTGCCCCGGCTCGCGGACTCCGGGTACGACCTGGTCTTCTGCGACGGCGACCGGCTGGAGTGCCTCGACTACCTCGCTGAATCGTTGCGCCTGCTCAGGCCCGGTGGCCTGGTCGCCTTCGAGGGCGTCTTCGCCAGCGGCCGCACGGTGGACTCCAACCCCCAGCCGACCGAGGTCATACGCCTGCGGGAGCTGCTGCGCACGGTCCGCGAGAGCCCCGAACTCGTACCGTCCCTGCTCCCGGTGGGCGACGGCCTGCTGTGCGCCGTCAAACGCTGACGGACACCCCCGGATCCGCCCCCTGCACACCCCCGTACAACAGCGCCCCGGCACCACCGAGTGCGGCGGTGCCGGGGCAGCTGAAAGGGTATGGTCGCTACGCGCGTCAGCCGACGACCTTCTTGAGGGCGTCGCCGAGGGCGTCGGCCTCGTCCGGGGTCAGCTCGACGACTAGCCGACCGCCGCCTTCGAGCGGAACGCGCATGACGATGCCCCGCCCCTCCTTGGTCACCTCGAGCGGGCCATCGCCCGTCCGCGGCTTCATGGCCGCCATGCTCGTACCCCTTCCTGAAACCAGCTCATCGCCAAAGCCGACGGCCCTGGAGGGCAGGCGCGGGCCCACCTGGGGCACGCGACACCGGCATCGAACACATTGCTTCCAGGCCATTATCCCGCATCTCATGACCCGATGACCAACATCAGTCGGCATCGCTTGGGCAACGCGCGCGAGCAAAACCACTCAATTCGGCGATGTGACTGCGATACTGCGCCACCGCACGGTCCCGGGTCGGTGCTCGGCCATTGGTGATTCTTTGACGCAGGTCACATGTCCGGCCCCCGCCGTCACCCGTGAACTCCGCCATGCTGTGCTGTGACGAGGACGTACTGACCAGTACGCCGGAGCCGCGACACCGGAGGGGAACCACCATGGCCGACACCGTGCTCTACGAGGTGCACGACGGGCTCGCGACGATCACGCTGAACCGCCCCGAGGCGATGAACGCGCTGAACATCGCGACCAAGGTGGCCCTGAGGGAAGCCGTGGAGGCCGCCGCCGGGGACGACGCCGTACGGGCCGTGCTGCTGACCGCCGCCGGGGACCGGGCGTTCTGTGTGGGTCAGGACCTCAAGGAGCACATCGGGCTGCTGATCCAGGACAAGGAGACCGGCTCCCGGCAGACCATGACCACCGTCCGCGAGCACTACAACCCCGTCGTGAAGGCCCTGACCGGTATGGCGAAGCCCGTGGTGGCGGGCGTGAACGGGGTCGCGGCCGGGGCCGGCTTCGGCTTCGCGCTCGCCGCGGACTTCCGTGTCGTCGCCGACACGGCCTCCTTCAACACGTCGTTCGCCGGGGTCGCACTGACCGCCGACTCGGGGATCTCCTGGACCCTGCCGCGCGTGGTCGGCCCCGGCCGGGCCGCCGACCTGCTGCTCTTCCCACGCAGCATCAACGCGCAGGACGCGTACGAGCTGGGGATCGCGAACCGGGTCGTGCCGGCGGCGGCACTGGCCTCGGAGGCGGCGAAGGTCGCTCGCGCCTTGGCCGACGGGCCGACCGTGGCGTACGCGGCGCTGAAGGAGTCGATGGCGTTCGGGCTCACGCATTCTCTGGAGGAGGCTCTGGAGAAGGAGGACGAGTTGCAGACGCGGGCGGGGTCTTCGGAGGATCACGGGATCGCCGTGCAGGCGTTCGTGAACAAGGAGAAGCCGAAGTACTCGGGCCGCTGACGGTCCGTGGGGAACTGCGGGCCGGATCTGGTTGATCGCGCAGTTCCCCGCGCTCTTAAGGGGCGCTCCTGGCCACGCATGCCTCCAAGTGGTCGTCGACCAGACCGCACGCCTGCATCAAGGCGTACGCCGTTGTCGGGCCGACGAAGCGGATGCCTCGCTTCTTCAGGGCCTTGGAGAGGGCTGTCGACTCTTCGGTGACCGCCGAAACGTCGGCGAGGGTCCTGGGGACGAGACGGGTGGCCGGGTCGGGGGCGTGGGACCAGATCAGCTCGTCCAGCTCGCCCGGGGTCCACTCGGAGAGCACGCGGGCGTTGGCGATCGTCGCCTCGATCTTGGCTCGGTTGCGGATGATGCCGGGGTCGGCGAGGAGGCGTTCCTGGTCGGCTTCCGTGAAGGTGGCGACCGAGGCGATCTTGAAGTCGGCGAAGGCGGAGCGGAAGCCCTCGCGGCGGCGCAGGATGGTGATCCAGGAGAGACCGGACTGGAAGGCCTCCAGGCAGAGCCGCTCGTACAGGGCGTCGTCGCCGTGGATGGGGCGGCCCCACTCCTCGTCGTGGTACGCGACGTAGTCGTCGGTGGACAGGGCCCAGGGGCAGCGGAGTGCGCCGTCGGGGCCGGCGAGGGCGGTGCCGTCGCTCACTGGTGGTCGCCCTCCTCCGGCTTGTGCAGCGAGGTCACGGTCGCCGCGCGGGCGCCCGCGAGCGCGGACTCCAGGTCGGCGATACGGGCGTCCCGCTCGGCGATCTCGGCGCTGAGGCGGCCTAGGGCGTCGTCCACGTCCACCATGCGGTAGCCGCGCACGGCGACCGGGAAGCGGAGCGCCTCGACGTCCGCGCGATTGACCGGGCGGTCCGCCGGCAGCGGGTCCTGGAGCCGCTCGCCCGCCGCCTCCGGCAGTGCCGCGCTGTCGCCGCCGCCCACCAGGGCGAGCGTCACCGCGGCGACCACGACGGCGAGCGCGACGACCAGGAACAAGAACATGAACATCGCTGGGTCCCCTCGAGTGTGTTCTGCTCCGATCGTGCCATGCGAGTCTGACAGTTAAGGTCGCAGGCGGTTCAGCAAGGCGGTCGGTCAGCGGCACGTACTGGGAGAGGTCACAGCGGATGCTCAGGCTGGGCAAGCGGGAATTCGGCCCGCACGAGCCGGTGATCATGGCGATCGTGAACCGGACTCCGGACTCCTTCTACGACCGGGGGGCCACCTTCCGGGACGAGCCGGCGCTCGCGCGCGTGGAGCAGGCCATCGCCGACGGCGCCGCCATCATCGACATCGGCGGGGTGAAGGCCGGGCCCGGGGAGGAAGTGACCGCGGCGGAGGAGGCGCGGCGGACCGTGGGGTTCGTCGCGGAGGTGCGGCGGCGGTTTCCCGACGCGATCATCAGCGTCGACACCTGGCGGCACGAGGTCGGCGAGGCCGTCTGCGAGGCCGGGGCGGATCTGCTCAACGACGCGTGGGGCGGGGTCGATCCCCGGCTCGCGGAGGTGGCGGCGCGGTACCGGGTGGGGCTGGTGTGTACGCATGCCGGGGAGTCCGAGCCTCGTACGCGGCCGCATCGCGTCGAGTACGACGATGTCATGGCCGACATTCTTCGGGTGACCGTCGGGCTGGCGGAGCGGGCGGTGGCGCTGGGGGTGCCTCGGGAGTCCGTCATGATCGACCCCGGGCACGACTTCGGGAAGAACACGCGGCACAGTCTTGAGGCGACGCGGCGGCTGGGGGAGATGGTCGCGACCGGGTGGCCGGTGCTGGTGTCGCTGTCCAACAAGGACTTCGTGGGCGAGACGCTGGACAAGCCGGTGAAGGAGCGGGTGCTGGGGACGCTGGCGACCACTGCGGTGTCGGCCTGGCTGGGGGCTCAGGTGTATCGGGTGCACGAGGTCGCGGAGACCCGACAGGTGTTGGAGATGGTGGGGTCCATTGCGGGGTATCGGGCGCCTGCCGTTGCCCGGCGGGGGCTGGCCTAGTCGCTTTTCTCGCCCCCGCCGCCCCTACCCGTCCCATCCCGAGGGGCTGCGCCCCTTCGCCCCCGCCTGTTTCCGTTCGTTGTGGTTGCTCGCGCAGTTCCCCGCGCCCCTAAAAGCAGGGGCGCGGGGGGGGAACCCGGGAGTTAGCGGCCCGCCTCCTTCGAGACCAGGGCCACTGCCTCGTCCACGTCGTCCGTGACGTGGAACAGGGTCAGGTCCTTTTCCGCTGCCTTGCCCTCGGCGATCAGGGTGTGGGTGAGCCAGTCGATCAGGCCGCCCCAATAGGACTCGCCGAAGAGGACGATGGGGAAGCGGGTGACCTTCTGGGTCTGGACGAGGGTGAGGGCCTCGAAGAGTTCGTCGAGGGTGCCCAGGCCACCGGGGAGGACCACGAAGCCCTGGGCGTACTTGACGAACATCATCTTCCGGACGAAGAAGTAGCGGAAGTTGAGGCCGATGTCGACGTAGGGGTTGAGACCCTGTTCGAAGGGGAGCTCGATCCCGAGGCCGACGGAGATGCCGCCCGCTTCGAGGGCACCCTTGTTGGCCGCCTCCATCGCGCCCGGACCACCGCCGGTGATCACGGCGAAGCCGGCCTCCACCAGACCGCGGCCGAGCCGGACGCCCGCCTCGTACTCCGGCGAGTCGGCGGGCGTACGGGCGGAACCGAACACGCTGATCGCGGGCGGGAGTTCGGCGAGCGTGCCGAAGCCCTCGATGAACTCGGACTGGATGCGCAGGACGCGCCAGGGATCCGTGTGGACCCAGTCCGAGGGGCCGCCCGCGTCGAGCAGCCGCTGGTCCGTCGTGCTCGCCTGCACCTGGCCGCGTCTGCGCAGCACCGGCCCCAGCCGCTGCTCCTCCGGTGGCTGCTTCTTGCCCTCGGGGTTGCCGGTCGCCATGTCCGCTCCCTCCGCCGTGCTGGTGGTTCACCTCAGCGTAGATCCATGCGGGTTACGGAGGGGGGACGCGAGCGTGTCCGCCATGAACCGCGGCCCCGGACACTTCATGCCGTCAGCCAGGACCTCAGGCGCTCCTCGCCCACCAGGATCTTCGCCGGGTCCACCCGTTCGTCGCGCCTGTGTGCCAGGTGCGGGTTGCCCGGGCCGTAGTTGACGGCCGGGACGCCGAGGGCGCTGAAGCGGGAGACGTCCGTCCAGCCGTACTTGGGCTGGGCGGTGCCGCCGACCGCCTCGATGAAGGCCGCGGCCGCCGGGTGGGACAGGCCGGGCAGTGCGCCGGGGCTGTGGTCGTCGACGAGGAACTCCTCGACCCCGCAGTCGGCGAAGACCTCGCGGACGTGGGCGATGGCCTCCTCCTCCGTACGGTCGGGCGCGTAGCGGAAGTTCACCGACACCACGCACGCGTCGGGGATGACGTTGCCGGCCACGCCGCCCGAGATGCCGACGGCGTTCAGGCCTTCCCGGTACTCCAGGCCGTCGATCACCGGGTAACGCGGCTTGTACGACGCCAGCTTCGCCAGGATCGGGGCCGCCGCGTGGATGGCGTTGGAGCCCATCCAGCTGCGGGCCGAGTGGGCGCGCTCGCCCTTCGTCGTGAGCAGGACCCGCAGGGTGCCCTGGCAGCCGCCCTCGACCTCGCCGTTCGTGGGCTCCAGGAGGACCGCGAAGTCGCCCGCCAGCCACTCGGGGTGGGCCTCGGAGACGTGCTTCAGGCCGTTCAGGTCCGCGGCGACCTCTTCGTTGTCGTAGAAGACGAAGGTCAGGTCGCGGTTGGGGGCCGGGACCGTGACCGCGATCCGCAGCTGGACCGCGACGCCGGACTTCATGTCGCAGGTGCCGCAGCCCCACAGGACGCCGTCCTCGTCGAGGCGGGAGGGAACGTTGTCCGCGATGGGGACCGTGTCGATGTGGCCGGCCAGGATCACGCGCTCCGCGTGGCCCAGGTTCGTACGGGCGACGATGTTGTTGCCGTACCGGTCGACCGTGAGGTGCGGCAGGGCGCGCAGGGCGGTCTCGATCGCGTCCGCGAGGGGCTTCTCGGTGCCGCTCTCGGAGGGGAAGTCGACGAGCTGCGCGGTCAGCCGCGCGGCGTCCAGCGTGAGGTCAATGGGGGTCTCGGCCATGCCCCGACCCTAACGCGCCGCCCGGACCGGGCCGCCCGGCGAGCGGATTCGGTCACCTCCCACCACTGTTCACAACTCCTGCACGTCGGCCGTTACTCTCCAGTACCTTGGACCGCGTGTCAGAGCCGTACCCCTTCCCCTCAGGTCCCCGCCCCCGCCGCCGCGGCCATCGTGTGCTGCGTGTCATGGCGGCGTTCGTCGTGCTGGTCGCGATCGCGGCGTATCTCACCGTGCAGTATCTGACCGGGGGAAACGGCACACCGCGGTGCGTGGTGGTGTCGGGAGCGGACGACGGGACGTCGTACGAGTTCACGCCCGAGCAGGCGGCGAACGCGGCGACGATCTCGGCGGTCGGCACCTCGCGCGAGCTGCCCGAGCGGGCCGTGACGATCGCGCTGGCGACGGCGCTCCAGGAGTCCGGTCTGCGCAACATCGCGCACGGCGACCGGGACTCTCTCGGGCTCTTCCAGCAGCGGCCGTCGCAGGGCTGGGGCACCGAGCAGCAGATCCAGGACCCGGTGTACGCGGCGGGCGAGTTCTACGAGCACCTCGTCAAGGTCGACGGCTACGAGGCGCTGCCGCTGACCGTCGCCGCCCAGCGCGTGCAGCGCAGCGGGTACCCGGAGGCGTACGCCAAGCATGAGCCGGATGCCACGCTGCTCGCCGCCGCGCTGACCGGGCGGTCGGCGGCCACGCTGACCTGTGAGGGCCGCCGGGAGACGACCGGCGCCCGCACGGCCTACGCGGGCGGCCCGGACGCCGTGCGCAATGCGCTCGCGCGGGACTTCGGGGACGGCGCGTTCGAGGCGGCCGGGGCCGTGGTGAGCTCCGAGGACGGCGCCTCCGCCCAGGCGAGCCCGCCCCCCAGCCCGACCGTCTCCCCCGTCGCCGGGACCGTCACCATTCCCCTCAGGGACGCCGGGGACGAGAACGAGGTCCGGCAGCGCGGCTGGAAGATGGCGCACTGGGCCGTGGCCAACTCCTCCCGTCTGGGCGTCGAGCGCGTCTCGTTCGCGGGCCGGGAGTGGGTCGCCGAGAGCCGGGCCGGCGCGTGGCGTGCGGTCGAGGGCACTGCGGGCGACGCGGCGGGCTCCCCCACCGAGGTCCGAATCGTCACTGGACAGTAGGCCTCGCGGCTCACCCGCGCGGGGTACCTGCGGCGCGGCGCGTGGACGGGGTGCGCAGGTTTTCGCCCCGTCACCCTCGCCTCGCGGAATTCCTTGAGAACAAAGGGCCGTAAGGATTCAGCAGACTTTCCGACCGGGTCACATATGCCCGCTTTCGTCGGCATTTGATAATGCGACGCATTGCCAACTCTTTACGTCTGGCCGCCGCAACCTTCGCGGACTTCGAGCGGTAGTCACTGCGTCCGAGCCCGGAACGATCGATTCGACATCCACTCGACGGTCAACTCCCGGGCACGGTCGGACACTTCAACGTTCTCTTCCGTCAAAGGAGCACCATGTCCCTCCCCCTGACCCGCCGGATCGCCCGTGCCGCGCTGCTGACCGCAGCGGGAGCGGCCTCCGTGGTCGGTGCGGCCGGCTCCGCGAGTGCGGCGCCCGAACTCCCGGCCACCCCCAACCTCGGCGGTCTGTCCGCCGTCGACGGGGCGAACGCCGGCAACACCGTGGACGGCGCGACGCAGAACGTCACCGGGCTCGCGGGCGACGCCGGTGGCAAGGCCGCCAAGCAGACCCTGCCGACCGTGAGCAAGACCGGCGGGAAGGCCGTCAAGAAGACGACGCCCGTCGCGCAGAAGGCCGCCGGGGAGGCCGCCGGCTCCGCCGGCGCCGTTCTGGGTGACACGACCAAGACGGCCACCAAGGGTGGGGTGCCGACGGGGCAGCTGCCGGTTCAGAGCCCGCTCGGCTGACACCTGGCCGAACCGCGAAGGGGTCCGGGGTTTTCCCGGGCCCCTTCGGGTTTTGTGCAGCCGGCCCTTCGCTTCGTGCCGTGCCCGGCGCTGTCGGCTGCGGCTAGCCCTGGGCCAGGCGTTCCACCGCTGCTGCCACCCTCTCGTCCGTCGCCGTGAAGGCCACGCGGATGTGATGGTCGCCGGCGGGGCCGTAGAAGTCGCCGGGGGCTACGAGGATGCCGAGGTCGGCGAGGTGGGCGACGGTGGTCCAGCAGGATTCGCCTCGGGTGGCCCAGAGGTAGAGGCTGGCTTCGCTGTGTTCTATGCGGAAGCCGTGCGAGACGAGAGCCTCGCGGAGGGCTGTGCGGCGGGCGGCGTAGCGGGCGCGTTGTTCGTGGACGTGGTCGTCGTCCCCGAGCGCGGCGACGACGGCGGCCTGAGTGGGGGCGGAGGTCATCATGCCGCCGTGCTTGCGGATCTGGAGGAGGGGGCCGAGGACGGCCGGGTCGCCGGCGAGGAAGGCCGCGCGGTAGCCCGCCAGGTTGGACCGCTTCGAGAGGGAGTGGACGGCGACGATGCCCTCGTACGAGCCGCCGTTGACGTCCGGGTGGAGGACGGAGACCGGGTCGGCGTCCCAGCCCAGCTCCAAGTAGCACTCGTCCGAGAAGAGCAGGACGCCGTGCTCGCGGGCCCAGGCGACGATCCGGGTCAGCTCGGCCTTGGGGATGACCTTGCCGGTGGGGTTGGAGGGCGAGTTCAGCCAGAGGAGCTTGAGGCCGGCCGGGTCCAGGGCCGTCGGGTCGGCGAAGTCCTCGTGGTCGGCGCGGGCGAGGCGGGCGCCCACCTCGTACGTCGGGTAGGCGAGGCGCGGGTAGGCGACCCGGTCGCCGGGGCCGAGGCCCAGCTGGGTGGGGAGCCAGGCGACCAGTTCCTTGGAGCCGACGATCGGCAGGACGTGGTGGTGGGTGACGTCGCGGGCGCCGAGGCGGCGCTCCAGCCAGCCCGTGATCGCGTCGCGCAGTTCGACGGTGCCCCAGACGGTCGGATAGCCCGGCGAGTCCGCCGCGGCCACCAGCGCTTTCTGGATCAGCTCGGGCACCGGGTCGACCGGGGTGCCGACGGAGAGGTCGACGATGCCACCGGGATGAGCGGCTGCCGTCGCCTTGTACGGCTCCAGCTTGTCCCAGGGGAAGGTGGGAAGGCGGTCGCTGACTGCGGACACGGGATCTGGCTCACTTTCTCGTACGTACGTTCCCGAGCGGCGGGTCGGACGCGTACGTACCGCTCGTACGGCGAACGCCTCGGTCCCGTACGGCGATCATGGTGATCGGGCCGTACGGGACCGAGGCGGCGCGGATGCGGGCCGCAGGGGCCGTGCCCCGGGCCCGCGGCGTCGCTCTCAGGCCTGCGGCGGCAGTGCGGCGACGAAGGGGTGGTCGCGCTCGATCAGGCCGAGCTTGCTGGCACCACCGGGCGAGCCGAGCTCGTCGAAGAACTCGACGTTCGCCTTGTAGTAGTCCTTCCACTCCTCCGGGGTGTCGTCCTCGTAGAAGATCGCCTCGACCGGGCACACCGGCTCACAGGCACCGCAGTCGACGCATTCATCCGGGTGGATGTAGAGGGACCGCTGGCCCTCGTAGATGCAGTCGACCGGGCACTCCTCGATGCACGCCTTGTCCTTGACGTCGACACAAGGCTGCGCGATGACGTAGGTCACGCTGTCGTTCCTCCTCGATAGGGCGCTGGCGGGCCTCCTCAGGCTCCGCCGCCTGGCGCGCGGGAGCGCGGCGTCGTCGATGCCCGCACCTAGTATCTCCGTTCCTGGGCATGATCCGAACAGGAGGGGTGAACTGACCTGTGGAAATCTCTGCCGGCGGACGGTTCGAGATCCGTGTCTCCGCTGCTGACGTGGGCAAACGCGTGTCCGTGCGACGTGTCACCGACGATGCCGCCGGGGGTGGGAAATTCACCGACACGGTTGGTGTTCTCACATCATGGGACGACGGTGTCCTGCTGATCACCCGTCGCGACGGAGAGCGGGTGCGGATCGAGGAGTCGTCGCTGGTCGCGGGGAAGGTCGTGCCCGCCGCGCCCGCCCGTCGGCGCGGCCCCGCCGCCTCGTACGAGGAACTGGCGCACGTCTCCGCGCGGGCCTGGCAGCCGGTCGAGCGGGAGCGGCTCGGTGAGTGGGAGCTGCGGGCCGCTTCCGGCTTCACCCGGCGGGCCAACTCGGTGCTGCCCCTGGGCGACCCCGGCATGCCCCTCGACGAGGCCCTGAGGGCCGTACGCGCCTGGTACGCGGCCCGGCAGCTGCCCGCGTACATACAACTGGCCACGGGCGCCGAGGGCACCCAGGAGCTGTTGTGCGCCGAGGTGGCGGAGCGCGGGTGGGTCCGGGAGGTCACCGCCGAGCTGTGGATCGGGGCGCTCGCGCCGGTCGCGGACCGGGAGGCGGCCGGGGTCGAGCTGTCCCGCGCGGCGGACGAGGCGTGGCTCAGCCGCTACCAGCGCAAGGGCGTCAGCGAGGTCGCGCTGAAGGTGCTCGGCAGCGGGCCCTCGGTGTGGTTCGCGACGGTGCCGGGCGCCGAGGGCGAGGGGCCGGCCGCCATCGGGCGGTGTGTGGTGGACGGGCGCTGGGCCGGTTTCGCGGCCGTGGAGGTCGATCCCGGCCGACGGCGGCGTGGGCTCGCGACGACGGTGGTGGCCGCGCTGGCGCAGCGGGCGTTGGACGAAGGGGCCTCGGCGGGCTGGTTGCAGGTGGAGACGGACAACGTGGGGGCGCGGGCGTTGTACGGGGGGATGGGGTTCGCGGTGCATCACTCGTATCACCACTATCGGGGGCCCAAGGGCGCCGGTCCCGGCACCGGCTCCGGTGGCGGCTCCGGTTCCGAGCCGTATCGATCGTCATGAGCGGGCACCACCCTGTTATGGCAGCCCCACAACCCCCCGAGCCGGAGCGGGCCGCTGAGGTGCGGCGGCTTTTCGCCGAGGAGGCGCGGGCCGAGCGGCCCGACCTGGCCCTGTTGTGCCTGCTGGTGGGGGCGGCGGGCGACGGGGAGCTGGACGAGGCGGGTATCGACGCCGCCGAGATCGAGCTCGACCGGCTGGCCGGGCTGATGCCGTACCGGCCCGGTGGGCCCCGTGCGTGGGCGGACGCGACGGCCGAGCTGCTCGGGGATCGGTGCGGGTTCCGTGGCTCCGCCGGCGACTATCAGCGGCTGGAGTCGTCGCTGCTGCACCAGGTGCTCGTACGGCGGCGGGGGCTGCCGATCCTGTTGTCGGTGGTGTGGATGGAGGTGGCCCGGCGGGCGGGTGCCCCCGTGTACGGGGTCGCGCTGCCGGGGCACTTCGTGGTGGGGTTCGGGCCGCGTGAGCAGCAGGTGCTCGTCGATCCGTTCGACGGGGGGCGGGTACTGAGCGGAGGCGATGCGGAGTTGTTGGTGGCGGGGGCGACGGGGGCTCCGCTGGATCCCGGGATGCTCACTCCGGCCGATCCGTTGGATGTGGTGCTGCGGATTCTCAACAACGTGCGGGCGTGGGCCGCCGCCCGGCCCGAGCGGTCGGATGTCGCGCTGTGGGCGGTGGAGTTGTCGTTGGCGTTGCCTTCGCATCCGGCGCGGTTGCGGTACGAGTGGGCGCGGTTGCTTGTGCAGCGGGGGGAGTTCCTGCGGGGCGCCGGCGAACTGGAGGCTTACGCGGATGTGATGGGCGCGGTTGATGAGGGTGCCGCGGAGAGGATGCGGAGGCAGGCTCAGGCAGCTCGGGCGATGCTCAACTGACCCTTCGGGTCGGCTGCCCCGGACCCGCTGCCGCGAGCGTCGGGCCGGTGCACTCTGCGTACGAGGGGGGCACCCGGTGTGTGCCGGGTGCCCCCCTCGTACGGCTGCGGACTAGCTCGGGTTCGTGTCGATCACTGCCACGCGGTCCGTCTTGCTCTTCAGGGCCTGGCGGAGGGCGCTGTAGACGTCCTGAACCGTGACCGGGGTCTTCTCGCCGTTGCCGCGGGCGATGAGGACGTCGTCGAAGGTGCTGCCGTAGAGCTCCTTGAGGGCCTTCTCGTCGTAGGAGTCGACGAGCTTGCCGTCGATGGTCTTGACCGTGAGGAACTTCCAGAGGGAGTTCTCCGGGCTCATCGGGATGCTGTGCGCGGCGTCCGTCTGCACGGTGACGATGTCCGACATCGCCGGCTGCGCGAACTCCTTCATGAACCGGTCCACCTCGGCCTTGTCGACCGACGGCTCCTTGGTCGTGGTGGGGAGGTCCACGGCGGTGACGGTGCCGGTCTCCACCTGGGTGCGGTAGGCCTCCTCGACGGCGTCGGTGGACTCGTCGACGGCGATGCCCTTGCCCGCCTTGCCGTAGACGGCGACGGCCCGGCCCGCCTCGTACTTGACCGTTCCGTCGCTCGCCGAGCCGGAGCTGCCCGCGGCGCGCCGCAGAGCGGCCTCCAGCTTCTCCTCGTCGACGGGCATGACGGGCTCGACGACGCGCTTCTGGCCGAAGAGCGCGCCGATCACCGAGACGGGGTTGTAGTCGCTGACGGCGGCGGCGCCGACCGTGGCCTGCTTGTCGAACTGGAGTCCGGCCTGGTCGGGCCTGAGGGAGACGGTGTCACCGTCGACGGTGAGCTTCAGCGCCTTGTTCGTGCGGTCACCGAAGGCCTTGTCGAGCTTGTTGACGGCCTCGTCACGGGTGCCGCCGCCGATGTCGACGCCGAGGACGGTGGTGCC
The DNA here is from genome assembly GCF_024612035.1 of Streptomyces sp. DSM 40750. Classification (GTDB taxonomy): domain Bacteria; phylum Actinomycetota; class Actinomycetes; order Streptomycetales; family Streptomycetaceae; genus Streptomyces. The sequence goes on along the minus strand of NZ_CP102513.1, from coordinate 7,460,436 downwards.
CTTGGGGACGTCGGAGTGGTTCATCAGCAGACCGGCGCCGTAGACACCGCCGCCGAGGACGACCACACCGCCGACGAGCAGCCCGAGCTTGCTGCGGCCCTTCTTCTTGGCCGGCTTCGACGCCTTCGCGTTCTTCCCGGAGCCGGACTTCTGCTGCGGGCCGGGGTCGGGCAGCTTCGGCGGGGTGTGCTGCACCGCGCCGTCGGGGCCGCCCGCGCCGAACGGCGTGCCCTGGGTGCCCGGGGGCACGACCGGGATGCCGCTGGTCAGGGTGTGCCCGGAGGGGTTGTCCACGACGGGGCCGGGGCCGCCGTAGCCCGGGGTGCCCGGCTCGGGCGCGGGCCGCTGCGGGGTGAGGACCGCGGTGTCGTCGCTGAGGCCGCCGCCGGGGCGTGCGTAGGCGTTGGGCGCGGAGAAGTCGGCTGCGGGGTCGCCGAAGGGGCTCCCGGGGCCGCCCTGACCGCCCTGGCCGGGAGGCGGCGGGCCGAGCGGGCTGTCGCCGGTGACGGGGCCGCTGGTGAGGCCCGCCGGGCCGGAGCGGCCGTTCTGGCCGCCGGGGCCGCGGCCGGCGCCGTTGTCCGAGAAGTACGGCAGGTCGTCACGCTCCGGCTTGGTGCCGGCCAGCGCGGCCGACACGTCGAAGGAGCCGGTGCCGCCGCCGTGGCCGGGAGCGACCGGTCCGGCGCCGGTGGCACCGGGGAGCCCGGCACCGTTCGTACCGCCGGGCCGGGGGCCACCGCTCGTGCCGTGGCGCGGGCCACCGGGCTGCGCGCTACCGGGACCACCGGCCAGCGGGCCCGTGCCGCCGGGGCGGGCTCCCGTGCCGGGGCCGCCCGGCGCGCCGGAGCCCGGAGCGCCGCCGATCGAACCGGTGGAGAAACCTGCTCCGTTGCCGGCGCCGCCACCCGAGCCCCTCGGGGGCGGGGGCGGTGGCGGGGCCGAGCCCCTGCGTGGCGCGAACCAGTCGCTGGTGGGCTTGTCGTCGGCCGGCGCGGACGGCTCCGGTACGGGCGCCGGGGGGTCCGTGAACACGGGCATGGCCGTGGTGCCGGTGGTCTCGGACTCGGACCCGGTGTCGTCCGCGGCACCCTCGCCGTCGCCGACCGGCGTGCGGACGACGACCGGCGGGATGGGGCGCGATCCGGGGATGTTGATCCGGACCCGCGTCGTCAGGGTGGTCTCGGTCTTGGGTCCGTCCGGTCGCTCGCCGGCGGCCGACCGGGCAGCGGCGGCCCCGGCCTCGGTGGCCATGGGCGTGCCGTACGGCGGTGTCCCCGACGGGTACGCGGTACTGCCGCGCCCATTGGCCCCGGAGGACGAAGTGTCAGTTTCACGACTCAAGGCAGGTTCTCCCGGTTTGCTCCGCCGCCCGTCACGACCTCAACTCAGCGGGCAGCTCGGCGGCGCGCACCACCATACTGGCCACTTCCGGCGCGTATCCCACGACCGCGTGGGAAACCATCACGGGACCCGCACCGGCGTACTGCGGCGAAGTGGTACGTCACTTGCCAAGTCGGGCGTCGGGCCCGGTCGGTTGCCGCCCCCATCCAAGGGTGGCGCAGATCACAGCCACAGCCATGCCACCGAGCAGGAAGAGATACGAGCCGACTCCCGCGCCGAACAGGAAGTCCCCCTCCGGCCGGGTGGACGTGAGCAGGACCACGGAGATCATCCAGCCCACGGCCGGCGCAACCGCCCCCGCTCTGCCGCCCGTCGCCCGGGCGCCGCCCTGGAAGAGCCCCGCCGCGCCGAGCAGCGCGAGCAGCAAACCGCCGGGGAACCAGGCGGCTTGGAGCAGTCCGCCGGCCACGCCGACCACGGCTCCCAGCACGAAGAGTCCCAGGTGGGCGGCTGTCCGCCCCAGCGGGGGCAGCGTCAACGGCTGCGCGAGCGCGCTGCCTTGCCCGCCCGAGGGCCGGTCCGTCGGTTTCATCGCCGGCCCGCCTCTCGGCAGTCGCCCGAGCACACCACTCGTCTGTCATACCTATGCGTACGCATCACAAGGCCGTTCCGTTCTGCGGTTCCTCGAAAGAAATGCCGGGAATCCCTTCGAACAAGTCGCTCTCCCGGCTCCCCCCTTCGCGTCTGCCGCGCACCAACTCGTAGTACTCGGTGGTCAGGAGAGGCTGCGCCAACTGGTTGGAGAGGGCGAAGTACGGCTCGGCGACCTCGATCTGGGTGGCGTGCGCGCGCATCGCGGCGATCTTCGCTGCCGCGAAGTCCGTGCCGTCGATCTCGGTGGTGACGATGTGGTCGTCGACCACTCCGGGCACATCCGTGACGGACGCGGTCCGCCGGAAGGGGAGCCGGCCGGGCTCGGCGAGATCGCGGCGGAGCCGGCCGAAGCCCTCCAGGAGCACACCGCGCGGCACCCGGTTCCAGTAGACCTTGTCGATCTCCCAGGGCTCGCCCAGATCGGGGCGGAAGTCCGGGTCGGGGGTCAGGTCGGCGGCGCGCATGGCGACGCGGTGGGCCTGGATGTGGTCGGGGTGGCCGTAGCCGCCGTTGGGGTCGTAGGTGACGAGGACCTGGGGGCGTACCTCGCGGATGACCTTGACCAGGTGGGCGGCGGCCTCGTCGAGGTCGGCGGACCAGAAGGCGCCGGGCCGCTCGTTCTGCTCGACGCCCATCATCCCGGAGTCGCGGTAGCGTCCGGGGCCGCCGAGGAAGCGGTGGTCGGTGACGCCGAGCTCCTTCATGGCCTCGGCCAGCTCGTCCACCCGGTGCGGGCCGAGCGCGTCGTCACGGTCGGGCGTGAGGTGGGCGAGACGGGGCGGAATGACCTCGCCCTCCTCGCCGAGGGTGCAGGTCACCAGCGTCACCCGCGCTCCCTCGGCCGCGTACTTGGCCATGGTCGCGCCGTTGTTGATCGACTCGTCGTCCGGGTGCGCGTGCACCAGAAGCAGTCGGCGGGTGAGCAGATCCGTCATGGGGCCCACCCTACGAGGCCCCCGGCCCGCGCCTGTGCCGGGCGTGGGCATTCACAGGAACGGTCGGGCCGCGGGGGTCGAGGACCTGGTGGGACAGGACCTGGAAGAGCCCCCGGCGGCCGGAGGTGTCAGAACTTGATGCTGCCGATCATGCCCGCGATGTTGGTCGTCAGCTCGCTGATCGTCGGCGCGATGGTCGAGGAGGCGAGGTAGAAGCCGAGCAGGATGCAGATGATCGCGTGTGGTGCCTTCAGCCCTGACTTCTTGATCAGGATGAAGACGATGATCGCCAGCAGCACCACCGCCGAAATCGAGAGTGCCACGGCGGCTCACCTCCAAAAGTTCCCTGGGACCTGGGGAGCGAAGCAGTTGTCAGGACGATGACGGCGGAGCCGTCGTCAACCGATGACGTGGATGACGCAGTTGTAAATCCATACAGCGGCCAGCAGGTTCATACCCACCCAGCGGTAGTGATCATAACTATCCATACGCGCGCATCGATCGGCGCACAGCCGCACAAGGGGGCGCATGGCCAATATGGTCGGACCATGACGACCCAGCCCGAGTCCTTCCCCCGCCGACACGCCCGGACGCAACGTTTCACCCTCGGCGCCCCGCGGGCGTTCTCCGTCGCTCCGGACGGTTCGCGCGTCGTGTTCCTGCGGTCCGCGTCCGGCACCGAGCGTGCCAGCAAACTATGGGTACTGGACGTCCCGGACGGCGACGAGCGGAGCGAGACGGGGGTCTCCCCGGCCGAAGGCCGGGGGAGGATCGCGGCCGACCCGGCCGCCCTGCTCCACGGCTCCTCCGAGGAGTTGTCGGCCGAGGAGCGTGCGCGCCGGGAGCGCAGCCGCGAGGGCGGCGCCGGGATCGTCGGCTACGCGACCGACGCGGCCGTGGAGTTGGCCTCTTTCGCCTTGTCAGGGCGGCTTTTCGTGGCCGAGCTGCGGGCCGGGACGGCACGTGAACTGGACGTTCCCGGACCGGTGATCGACCCCCGCCCCTCCCCCGACGGCCGGTACGTCGCCTACGTCGCCCGGGGCGCGCTGCGGGTCGTCGAGGCCGAGGGCGGCGACGATCGGGCGCTCACCGAGGAGGGCCTGGCGAACGTCACCCACGGTCTGGCGGAGTTCATCGCGGCCGAGGAGATGGGCCGTTCACGCGGCTTCTGGTGGTCGCCCGACTCGGATCGCCTACTCGTGTCACGCGTGGACGACACGCCGGTGCGCCGCTGGTGGATCTCGGACCCCGCGCAGCCGGAGAGGGACCCGCAGCGGGTGGCGTATCCGGCGGCCGGCACCGCCAACGCGGACGTACGGCTCTTCGTGATCGACCTCTCCGGGTCCCGCACGGAGGTCGTGTGGGACCGGGCGCGCTACCCGTACCTGGCACATGTGCACTGGTCAGCGGCGGGTGCCCCGCTGATCCTGGTGCAGGCGCGGGACCAGCTCAGCCAACTGTTCCTGGCCGTGGACCCGGACTCCGGGGCGACCCGGATGGTGCACGCCGATGAAGATCCACATTGGCTTGATCTTTTCCCTGGGGTGCCCTCGTGGAGTCCGTCGGGGCAGCTCGTGCGTGTCGCGGACGAGGGCGGCGCGCGGGTGCTGGCGGTCGGCGAACGTCCGCTGACGGGACCGCAGTTGCATGTGCGCGCGGTCCTCGACGTCGCCGACGACGACGTGCTGGTCTCGGCGTCGGCGGGCGAGGCGGCCACCGACCCGGAGACCGGCGAGATCCACGTCTACCGCGTGAACGAGCTGGGCGTGGAGCGCCTGTCGCAGGAGCCCGGCGTGCACTCGGCGGTGCGCGCCGGGCATGTGACCGTACTCGTCTCGGCCGTTCCGGAGCGGGCCGGCGCCCAGGTGCAGGTGCTGCGGGACGGCAAGCGCGTGGCCACCGTGGCGTCCTACGCGGAAGATCCTGGTATGTCCCCGCGCGTGCGGTTCACACAGGGGGGCGCACGCCGCGTACCGTGCGCCCTGCTTATGCCGAGGGACTACGACGGGGACACACCCCTCCCGGTGCTCATGGACCCCTACGGCGGTCCGCACGGCCCCCGGGTACTCGCCGCGCACAACGCGCACCTCACCTCACAGTGGTTCGCCGACCAGGGTTTCGCGGTGGTCGTCGCCGACGGGCGCGGCACCCCGGGCCGCTCCCCCGCCTGGGAGAAGGAGATCGACGGCGACTTCACGCTCTCCCTGGACGACCAGGTGGACGCGCTGCGGGACCTCGCGACCTCGCATCCCCTGGACCTGTCCCGGGTGGCGATCCGCGGCTGGTCGTACGGCGGCTGGCTGGCTGCCCTCGCGGTGCTGCGCCGCCCGGACGTCTTCCACGCGGGCATCGCGGGCGCCCCGGTCACCGACTGGCGGCTGTACGACACGCACTACACGGAGCGGTACCTGGGCGACCCGACGGCGACCCCGGAGACGTACGCGAAGAGCTCCCTGGTGACGGACGAAGGACTGTCCGCCCCCGCCGAACCGCACCGCCCGCTGATGATCGTGCACGGCACCGCCGACGACAACGTGGTCTTCGCCCACGCCCTGCGCCTGTCCTCCGCCCTCCTGGCGGCCGGCCGGCCACATGAGGTGCTGCCGCTCTCCGGGGTCACCCACATCACCCCACAGGAACAGGTCGCGGAGAACCTGCTGCTGCTCCAGGTGGACTTCCTCAAGCGCTCGCTGGGGCTGGAGTAGATCCGAGCAGGCACAGCAACGGGCCGGGGCTACATGGCGAGCCCCGGCCCGTTTACGGCACCCGCACGGCCGTACGTGTTTTAGATTCGCGTGTCCGTATATCGGAACGGGGTCAGTCAAGTTGCTTGCGTGTTAACGCGGTTGATGCGTATTTGTGTGGCTATTCGGCGCCATCCACATGATCGTCCGTAGGTTCGTCGGGCGGCTCCTCCGGTGGAACGACCTGCTTCTCCTCCGCGAAATGGCAGGCCGAGTCATGGGCCGCCGGGCCGGTCGTGAGCCGGAACTCCGCCGGGACCGCGAGCAGCGGTACCTCCAGCGCGCACCGCTCCTGGGCCTTCCAGCAGCGCGTGCGGAAGCGGCACCCGGACGGGATGTTCGTCGGGGAGGGCACATCGCCGAAGAGGATGATCCGCTCCCGGCGCTCGCGGGCCTCGGGGTCCGGGACGGGCACGGCGGAGAGCAGCGCCTGGGTGTAGGGGTGCGTCGGATGGTCGTAGATCTCGGCGTCGCGGCCGATCTCCACGATCCGCCCGAGGTACATGACGCCGACCCGGTCGGAGATGTGCCGCACGATCGACAGGTCGTGCGCGATGAAGACGTACGACAGTCCGAACTCCCCCTGGAGCCGGTCCAGCAGGTTGATGACCTGGGCCTGGACCGAGACGTCGAGCGCGGAGACGGGCTCGTCGGCGACGATGATCTCGGGGCGGAGGGCCAACCCGCGTGCGATACCGATGCGTTGGCGCTGGCCGCCGGAGAACTGGTGCGGATAGCGGTTGATGTACTCGGGGTTGAGACCGACGACGTCGAGGAGTTCCTGGACCCGGCGCCGGCGGTCGCCCCTGGGCGCGACCTCGGGGTGGATGTCGTACGGCTCCCCGATGATGTCGCCCACGGTCATACGGGGGTTGAGGGACGTGTACGGGTCCTGGAAGACCATCTGGATGTTGCGGCGGACGGCCTTGAGGGCCTTGCCGGAAAGCGTGGTGATGTCCTCGCCCTTGTACTTGATCGCTCCGGCCGTCGGCCGCTCCAGATTGACCAGCATCTTGGCGACGGTCGATTTGCCGCAGCCGGACTCGCCGACGATGCCGAGGGTCTCGCCCGCGTGGAGCGTGAAGTCAACGCCGTCAACAGCCTTGACGGAACCGACCTGCTTCTTGAACAGAACGCCCTGAGTCAACGGGAAGTGCTTGACCAGTCCGCTGACCTCAAGGATCGGCTCAGCCCTTGCCCCGGCTGCGTCAACTGTCGACTCGGTCATCGAGGCACTCCCTCCAGAAGTGGCAGGCGCTCATCCGGATGCCGTCCGACGGCTCCACGTCGTACAGCGGGGGTACGTCGGTCCGGCACAGGTCGCGGGCCATCGGGCAGCGGGGGTTGAAGGCGCAGCCGGGCGGGATGTTCATGAGGTTGGGCGGCAGGCCCTTGATGGCGTACAGCTCCTGGCCCTTCTGGTCGAGCCGGGGGATCGAGTCGAGGAGGCCGCGGGTGTAGGGGTGGGCCGGGGCCTTGTAGATGTCGTGCACGGGGGCGGACTCGACGATGCGGCCCGCGTACATCACGGCGATGCGGTCGGCGACGTCGGCCACCACACCGAGGTCGTGGGTGATGAGGATGAGACCCATGTCGAGCTCGCGCCGGAGTTCGGCGAGGAGGTCCATGACCTGGGCCTGGACGGTGACGTCCAGCGCCGTCGTGGGCTCGTCGGCGATGATCAGCGCGGGTTCGAGGGCCAGCGCCATGGCGATCATGATGCGCTGGCGCATGCCGCCGGAGAACTGGTGCGGATAGTCCCGTACGCGCTCCTTGGCCGCCGGGATGCGGACCCGGTCCATCAGCTCGACGGCCTTGGCGCGGGCGTCCTTCTTGGACAGGCCCCGGTGGACGACGAACATCTCGCCGAGCTGGTCGCCGACGCTCAGTACGGGGTTCAGGGACGACAGCGCGTCCTGGAAGATCATCGCCATCTCGGCGCCGCGGATCTTCCGCCGCTCCTCCTCCTTGAGCTTCAGCAGGTCCTGGCCCTTGAAGAGGATCTCGCCGCCGGTGATCTTCCCGGGCGGCATGTCGAGGATGCCCATGATCGCCTGCGCGGTGACCGACTTGCCGGAACCGGACTCGCCGAGCACGGCCAGCGTCTGGCCCTCGTCCACGCCGTACTCGACCCCGTTGACGGCCTTGGCGACCCCGTCCCGGGTCCTGAACTCCACATGCAGATCGCGCACTTCGAGCAGCATGGCGGCGGCTCACCTCAGCTTCGGGTCGAGGGCGTCGCGCACCGCGTCGCCGAGCATGATGAACGCGAGGACGGTGATCGCCAGGGCCCCGGAGGGCCACAGCAGGGCGTGCGGGGCGTTGCGGATGTACGGGGAGGCGGCGGAGATGTCGATGCCCCAGGAGACGCTGGGCGGTTTCAGGCCGACGCCGAGGTACGACAGGGTCGCCTCCAGGGCGATGTACGTGCCGAGGGCGATGGTGGCCACGACGATGACCGGGGCGACCGCGTTCGGGGTGATGTGGCGCAGCAGCATGCGGGAGTTGGAGGCGCCGAGGGCGCGGGCGGCCTGGACGTAGTCGTTCTGTTTGGCGGTGATGACCGCGCCGCGGGCGATGCGGGAGATCTGCGGCCAGCCCAGCAGCACCATGAAGCCGATCACCGGCCAGATGCTGTTGTTGGTCACCACGGACAGCAGCACCAGGCCGCCGAGCACCACCGGGATCGCGAAGAAGACGTCGGTGATCCGGGACAGGATCGAGTCCCAGAACCCGCCGAAGAACCCGGCGAGCCCGCCCAGCACCGACCCGAGGATCGCGACCCCGAGTGTGGCGCAGACGCCGACGGCGATGGAGATCCGCGCCCCGTAGACGGTACGGGTGTACACGTCGCAGCCCTGGCCGTCGTAGCCGAAGGGGTGGCCGGGCTGCGAGCCCTCCTGGGCCTTGGACAGGTCGCACTTGAGCGGGTTGCCGGAGGCGATCAGCGACGGCCAGAGGGAGATGACGACCAGGAAGAGGATCACCAGCCCCGAGATGATGAAGACGGGGTTGCGCCGCAGGTCGCGCCAGGCGTCCGACCAGAGGCTGCGCGGCTTGTCGGACGGGTCGCCGCCGTCGCCCAGGCCCTTCTCCAAGGTCTCCCCCTCGGTGGTCGCCAGGTCCATCGCGCCGCCCATCCCCGTCGCAGCGATCGCCCCGCCCTCGGCCGCACGCCCGCCGCCCGAGACATGCGGCTCCGGAGGCTGCGGCTCAGGCATAGCGGATCCTCGGGTCGAGTACGGCGTAGAGGAGGTCGACGAGCAGGTTGGCGACCAGGAACACCAGGACGAGGACGGTCACGAAGCCGACGACGGTCTGGGTGTTCTGGCGGAGGATGCCCTGGTAGAGCTGGTAGCCGACGCCATGGATGTTGAAGATCCGCTCGGTGACGATCGCGCCGCCCATGAGGGCGCCGATGTCGGTGCCGATGAAGGTGACCACGGGGATCAGGGAGTTCCGCAGCAGGTGTTTGCGGATCACCCGGTGCCGGGGCAGGCCCTTGGCGACGGCGGTGCGGACGTAGTCGGCGCGGGCGTTCTCGGCGATGGACGTCCGGGTCAGGCGGGTGACGTACGCGAGGGAGACGGAGGCGAGGACGAGCCCGGGGACGATCAGCTCGTCGAAGGGGGCGTCGGAGGAGACCGACGGGCGGATCCAGCCCCACTCCACGCCGAGCAGCAACTGGAGCAGCAGACCGGTGACGAAGGTGGGGACCGAGATGACGACCAGGGTGACCAGCAGGACCCCGGTGTCGACGGGCCGGCCGCGGCGCAGGCCGGTGACGACGCCGAGGGTGATGCCGATGACGATCTCGAAGAGGATCGCGACGATCGTCAGCCGGATGGTGACCGGGAAGGAGGAGGCCATCAGCTCGGTGACCTCCTGCCCGTTGAACGCGGTGCCGAAGTCGCCGGTGAAGAGGTTGCCCATGTAGGTCAGGTATTGCTGCCCGACGGGCTTGTCGAGGCCGAACTCACGGCGCAGTTGGGCGGCCGTCGCCGGATCGCACTCCCGGTCGCCGCAGAGGCCCGCGATGGGGTCGCCCATCACGTTCACCATCAGGAAGATCAGGAGGGTGGCGCCCACGAAGACCGGGATCATCTGCAGCAGGCGCCGGACGACGTACCGTCCCATGGGAGGTCAGCTGACCTTGATCTGGTCGTACACCGGCACGCTGAACGGGTTCAACGAAACGTCGGAGAGGCGCTCCGAGTAGCCCGCGCTGCCGTTCTGGTACCAGAGCGGGATGGCGGCCATGTTGTCCCGGACGACCTCCTCGGCCTGCTGGAACTTCTCCACCGCCGTCGCCGTGTCGGACTCGGCGTTGGCCTCGTCGACGAGCTTGTCGAACTCGGCGTTGGTCCACTTGCCGTCGTTGGAGGAGGCGTTGGTGTAGTACAGCGGCTGCAGGAAGTTCTGGATGAGCGGGTAGTCCATCTGCCAGCCGGCGCGGAACGGCCCGCTCATCTTCCGCTCGGTGATCTGATTGCGGAAGTCGGCGAAGGTGCCGACCGGGTTGCCGACACACGCCTTGTCGTTGTCGAGGGCGTTGTTGACGGAGTTGCAGACGGCGTCGACCCACTGCTTGTGGGAGCCGGTGTCCGCGTTGTACGTGATCTTGACCTGGCCGCCGGGCAGTCCGCCGCCCTCCTCGATCAGCTTCTTGGCCGCGTCCGGGTCGTACTCGCAGGCGTCACCGCACAGGCCCTCCTTGTAGCCGCCCTCCTCGCCGAGGACGGGTGAGGTCCAGTCGGTGGCTGGGGTGCGGGTCTTCTGGAAGATGGTGTCGGTGATCTGGTCGCGGTCGATGGCCCGGGACAGGCCCTCGCGGACCTTCTCCATGCCGTCCTTGCCCCAGGTCTCGTCGTAGAACGGGAAGGCGAGGGTCTGGATGATGCCGGCCGGGGTGTTGATGTACCGGTCGCCGAGGTCGGCCTCGACGTTCTTCAGCTGGGCGGCGGGGACGTCGTCGACGAGGTCGAGGTTGCCCGCCATCAGGTCGGTGTAGGCGGTGTTGTTGTCGGTGTAGACCTTCAGGTCCACGCCGCCGTTCCGCGCCTTGTCCTCGCCCGGGTAGTCGTCCCACTTCCGCACGGAGAGCTGGGAGCCCTTGGTGTACGAGTCGACGGCGTACGGGCCGTTGCCGACGGGCTTGCTCAGCCAGGCGTCGTGGTCGGTGAAGAACGACTGGGGCAGCGGGGCGAAGGCGTTGTAGCCGAGGGTGTCGGGGAAGGTCGAGAACTTCTGGGTGAGCTTGACCGTGAAGGTCTTGTCGTCGACGACCTTCAGCCCGGAGAGGGTGTCGGCGGTCTGCTCGCCCTCGGCGGGATGGGTCTTGTCGTAGCCCTCGATGTACTCGAAGAAGTACGCGTTCCGCTGGTTGTTCTTCAGACTCGCCCCGTAGTTCCAGGCGTCCACGAAGGACTTCGCGGTGACCTTCTCGCCGTTGCTGAAGGTCCAGCCGTCCTTGATGGTGATGGTGAAGTTCTGCGAGTCGGTCGTCTCGATCTCCTCGGCGAGCATGTCCTTCGCCTCACCGGTCCTGGGGTCGTACCGCTTCAGCCCGCGGAAGATCATGTCGAGCACCTTGCCGCCCTGCACCTCGTTGGTGTTGGCCGGCTCCAGCGGGTTCTGCGGGTCCCCCCACGAGGAGCTGAGCACGGCGCCGGTGTCACCGCTGCCGCTGCCGCCGTCGTCCTCCCCGCCCCCGCAGGCGGTCGCGGCGAGAGCCACCGCCGCCGCACCGGCGATCCATCGGGCGTGCGTGGCTCCACGCATGGAGTGCCTCCTCGTGAGTGCGCAGTGGTCTGCGGTACTGCGCTGTGCTCCAGCGCCGGGGCGCTGTTCCGTTACCGGCCAATATCAACCGGTTGCACGCATAGCGCACATCACTCGGCCCGTCCGGGGGAACGCCTCCATCCGGATGTACGCACTCACTGCGTCTTACGTGGGATCGCGCGGGCGGAGTCGGGGGTGGGGGCGCGCGGGCGAAGTCGGGGGTGGGGGCGGGGACGGGGGCGGGGACGGCACCGCGGCCGGGGCGGGGACCGGCCGGGGCCGTCGGGTTCGGCCACGTCTGCACGGCCCTGCCCCAGGACGGCTCTGGCCACAAGTGTCCGCGGAGTCCCACCCGGGCCTGCCGCCACATGGGATTTCGTGCTTGCGCTGTGGGACTGGGCGCCCACTTGCCGACGGCTGGGGCCGAGCGGCCCGCAGGCCGCCGTTGCGGCGGGGTGGGGCCGACCGCTTCAGCCTGTGCGACGCGAGGCCAGGCCGAGAGTCTCGCCGTTGATTCCGCCGATGAGGGCTTGCAGAGCAGCGGATGTGGTGGCTATGACGGTCTCGGGGGCTGCGCTCTCACGTTCGGAAGATGTTCCATTTCTATGAGCGACCTCACCCAATACACACGCCACACGCCTCTTGAGCAACAACTGAGCTCAACCCAATTCGCCCCGCTCCACACAGAATTCGTTGCCCTCGGGGTCGGCCATGAGGACCCAGCCGCCGCCGTCGGGGCGGGTGTGGTCCGCGATCACACGGGCGCCCAGCGCGAGCGCCCGCTCGACCTCCTCGGCACGGGTGCGGCCGTGCGGCTTCAGATCGAAGTGGAGCCGGTTCTTCGCCGACTTGCCCTCGGGCACCCGGACGAACAGCAGCCTGGGCCCCCCGGCCGGATCCGCGATCAGCGCCTCCGGATCACCGGGCTTGTCGTCGTCGGCCAGCGGCCGGCCGAGCAGTTCGCTCCAGAAGAGGCCGAGGTCGTACGGGTCGCCGGTGCAGTCGAAGGTGAGGCTGTGGATGGTGGGGGGCTTGGGGCTCAACTGGTGTCTCCGTGTGAGTCGGTGAGTGGGTGAGTGGGTCCGTCAGGTGCGTGAGGTAAGTCAGGTGACTCGGTGCGGCAGGTGATTCAGCGGTTCCGGGTCGGGCCGGGATTGTTGTCGTTCGGCTGCGGGTTCGCGGGAGGGCGGTGGGGAGCCTGCGGGGCGCCCGGAGCGCGCTGCGGCCCCGGTGTCCCAGGAGTGCCCGGCGTACGGTTCGCGGCCCCGCCCGGCGACCGCATCGTCGCCGCCGAGGACACACCAGGTCCTGCGGCCGCCCCCGGTGCCGGCTGCTGGAGGGCCGTTCGCAGGCGGTGCAGCCGGTCGGCCACCGCGGGGTCGGCGTACGGCTGGGCGGCGGCGACCGCGTCCGAGACGAGTCCCCGCCAGCGCGGCTGGATCGGCTCGCCCAGCTCCTCCGGCTTGACCTTGGCGAGCTTCTCCGCGGTGGTGGCGAACCACTCCGACTCGTCCCGGGTCCACGGACGTTCGCGTTCCGTGCGCAGGGCGGTGTCCGTGCCGGTGGGCCGGGTCCAGTCGCCGTCGGGGCCGAGTGTGTTGCGGTGGAGGGCGGTGCCGTCGCGGCGGTAGACCGTCACCGAGTCCGCGAGCCGCTCCTCGTCGATGACCCGGGCGCTGGCGAGGACACCCGGGAACGAGCGGTCGGGGTCCTCCACGAAGCGGGCGCCGCCCTGGGCCAGCCGGTCGGTGTGGTACCGCTCCAGCACACCCAGCCGGCTCAGCGCTGAGCCCCCGGCGACGAACACCACGTCGATCTCGTACCCGGCCTCACGGAACCGGTTCAGCAGCCGCCGGGTGCGCTCGGGATCGTCCTGGGCGGTGTCGAACAGCACGTCGAGCCGCCGGTCGACGGCGTCCCCGATCGCGGTCTCCACCCAGGCACGGGCGTCGTGATGGGTGTAGAAGCCGGCCGTGGTGTCGTCGGCGCGCAGCAACTCCGGCCACTTGGGGTGCAGTTCACGGATGCCGTCGCTGGAGATCTTCACTGGGTCCCGGTCTCCGACGAGGGCCCGGGCGACATTGGACTTCCCGGAGCCCGGCTGCCCGCCGAGCACGATCACCCTCGGCCGCTCGGCCCCCTCCCCGACCAGCACGGCCGGGGCGATCACCTCCCGGTAGACCTGCCGGTGCCGGTCGGGCGGGAGGGCGTGCCGTAACGGGTCGGGGGACGGCGGCTCGGGCGCCGTGGGCTGCGCCCCCGGACCCGAAGCCCGCGACCGAGGCCTTGCTCCGGCCCCCTCGGCTCTCCCCGGCTCCTCCCCCGTCACCGCCCCTCCTCCACGGCCCGCCGGGCCACCGGGCCCAGCTCCTCGACCACGCGCCGCAGCTCATTGGGGGTCAACTTCCTTACCCGACGCATCAGTTCGGCGTACCGCTCGTGCTCCGCCGTCCAGCGCGCGACCGTCTCCGGGTCCGGCTCGGCCGCCTCCCGGGCCAGCCGCAGCCGCTCCGCCGCCCAGCCGGTCAGCAGGCCGAGGATGCCCTCGGCGGAGTCCAGGTCCCGGGCGGACCGCTCGGAGAGGACGGAGAGGTCGTGGCTGCGCAGGTCATCGGGCTCGGGCATGTACGGATCACTCCTCGGTGACGCGGGTACGGCGTACCGGACCGACGGCCTCTTGCGCCCCGGCCCCCTCTTCCACCACGCCGGCGTCTCCGGCCACGGTTCCGCCACCGGCCAGGGTCCCGCCATTCACCGTGGCTCCGCCACCGAATTCGGCCGCCGGTGCCGTCTCCGGCCGGGTTCCCCTCAACCCACCGCGCGCAGAACCGCCCCCGCCGCCTCCCTCAGCGACCCGAAACACACGTGCGCGTCCCGGAGTTCCTCGGGCCGGTGCGTGGAGGCCACCGCGTACACCGTGCAACCGGCCGCGAGCCCCGCCGCTATACCGGCCGGCGCGTCCTCGACGACCAGGCACCGGGCCGGGTCCGCGCCCAGTCGTGCGGCGGCGGTCAGATAACCCTCGGGCGACGGCTTGCCCTCGGAGACGTCCTCGGCGCAGACCCGTACCTCGGGCACCACCAGCCCCGTACGGGCGAGCCGCGCGGCGGTGGGCTCGGCGCGGCTGGAGGTGACGACGGCCCAGCGGCCCGGTCCCAGGGCGCGCAGCAGCCCGGCGGCCCCGTCGAAGGCACGGAAGCCGGGTTCCTCGGCCGCCATCAGCCGGTCCAGGGCGCGGTGTTCCTCGGCCGGATCGCGCTCCGGCGCCACCAGCCGCAGGATGTCCGCCCGCCGCCGCCCCTGCGTGGCCACCCACACCGCCTCGGGGTCCAGCCCCCGCGCCCGCGCCCAGGCCCGCCAGACCCGGCCGTGGGCGTCGGCGGTGTCGATCAGCACGCCGTCCACGTCGAACAAAACGACCGTGGCCACTCCCTCACCTGACTTCCATTCCGCGCTCACCGATTCGTCCAGCCTTGTTCGAAACGCAGCCACCCAGGACGCCACTCACGGCAGATGCTATTCACGCAGCACCGAGGCGGCGCCACCGAACTTCCCGGTGACGCCGCCTCGCTTTTCTAGATCGCCAAGCGAAGCATTGATCACTTCAGCGAGTACTTTATGACCCAAGTAGCCTTATTGAAATTGGAAGGCTTCCTTCCACACTTGAGGGTGGTCTTGTTCACCGCCTGCAAATAGCCACAGTTTCCGGCGATTGGGGTCTTGGCCCCCTTCTTCAGGGAAGCGAGAGCGAAGCTCTTAGTTCCCTTGCCTCCGTTGCACGCCCTCAGGTAGACCGGCTTGTTCTTGCCGTTGTCCGCGATGCAAGCGGCGTAGGAAATCGTGGGCGCACTGTAGTTCGCGTACTGAGCCGAACCGTAGTTGTTCCAGTGGAAGGCGTCCTTCTTCTTACACGTGGCCAGGACCAGCTTCTCCTTGACCCCATTTCCCTTGACGCACTTCCCGTTGTACTTGTTCACCATGTACCAACGGCCACCCGCTTCGGCTTGAGCAGTGGGCGCGGGAGCACTGACAGCCAACCCCACAGCCATCGCCGATGTCATCGCACCAACAAGAACGCTTCGCCTGATGGTCATTTTCATCCCCGAGCGCAGTTTCGTTGTCGACGCCGCATTCATCGACGCCGGATCATCGAGCACCTACGACGGATATCCTCACCGAACTGTCGAGTCCATGTCACGCAACTTGAGATACATCTGAGGTGGAGCAAAGGAACTGGGGAGGGGTAACTTCCCCTCCCCAGCCGGTAGTTCGTCGCCGCCCGGTGTGCCGGACACCAAGGATCAGTCCTTCGTGACCTTCTGCCCAGACTTGCCTGCGGCATCCTTCTCCAGCGCCTTCAGCGCCGGGTCCAACACGACGTCCTCTCCACGGGCCTCCGTCGTCGGATCCTCCGGGAAGTGGCATGCCGTCAGGTGGCCGTCACGGTTGCCGGAGATCTGGAGCAGCGGGGGCTCCTCCGCGGCGCACTTGTCCTGTGCCTTCCAGCAGCGAGTGCGGAAGCGGCAGCCGGACGGCGGCGAGATCGGCGAGGGCACGTCGCCGTAGAGCCGGATTCGCTCCTTGTCCTGGCCCTCTTCGGCGATCTCGACCTCGGGGACCGCGGAGAGGAGTGCGTGGGTGTAGGGGTGGCGGGGCCGGTTGTAGATCGAGTCCCGGTCGCCGACCTCCACCACCTTGCCGAGGTACATCACAGCCACGCGCTGCGAGAAGTGCCGGACGATGGCGAGGTCGTGGGCGATGAACAGGAAGGCGATGCCCAGCTCCTGCTGCACCTTCTGGAGTAGGTTCACCACCTGGGCCTGGATCGACACGTCCAGCGCGGAGACCGGCTCGTCCGCCACGATCAGCTTCGGGCTCAGCGCCAGTGCGCGGGCGACACCGATGCGCTGGCGCTGACCGCCGGAGAACTCGTGCGGGAAGCGGTTGTAGTGCTCGGGGTTGAGGCCGACGAGCTCCAGCAGCTCGCGGACCTTCTTCTCCCGGCCGCCCTCCGGCTCGATCCCGTTGACCTCCATCGGCGACTTGATGATGGTGCCGACGGTCTGCCGCGGGTTCAGCGAGGAGTACGGGTCCTGGAAGATCATCTGGATCTCGGACCGGACCGGCGCCAGCTTCCGGCGCGAGGCGTGCGTGATGTCCTGGCCCGCGTACGTGATCTTCCCGGCGCTCGGCTCCAGCAGCCGCGTGATCAGCCGGCCCGTCGTCGACTTGCCGCAGCCTGACTCGCCCACCAGGCCGACGCTCTCGCCGACACCGACGGTCAGATCGACGCCGTCGACCGCCTGCACGGCGCCGACCTTGCGTTTGATCGGGAACCCGCCGTAGATGGGGAAGTGTTTGGTCAGGCCCTGGACCTCAAGGAGGGGCTCCGTCGATGTGCCGGTGGAGCCCTGCTGTGCGGGGAGGGTGAGGTTGTCGCTCATGATCTCGGTTCTCCCTAGCGCAGCCGGGGCTGGATCTTGTCGATGAAGATGGTCTGCTTCTGCTCCGCGGTCAAGTGGCACGCGGAGGCCCGGCCCTCGGCCAGCGGGGGCCGTGTGTCGGTGCACAGGGTGCCGGTGACCTCGCCGGTGAACGCGCACCGGGGGTGGAAGGGGCAGCCGGAGGGCGGGTTGAGCAACGAGGGCGGGGAGCCGGGGATCGGCGTCAGCATCTCGTGGATGTCGCCGTCCAGGCGCGGCATCGAGCTCAACAGACCCCAGGTGTAGGGGTGCTTGGGGGACCGCAGCACTTCCTTGACGCTGCCGCGCTCCACGGCCCGGCCCGCGTACATCACCAGCAGGTCGTCGGCCATGTTCGAGATGACGCCGAGGTCGTGGGTGATGAAGATGATCGCGGAGCCGAACTCCTGCTGGAGATCCTTGAGCAGGTCGAGGATCTGTGCCTGCACGGTCACGTCGAGCGCGGTCGTCGGCTCGTCGGCGATCAGCAGGTCGGGGTCGCACATCAGCGCCATGGCGATCATCGCGCGCTGGCGCATACCGCCGGAGAACTGGTGCGGGTAGTCGTCGAAGCGCACCTTGGGCTGCGGGATGCCGACCTTCTCCAGCATCTGGATCGCCCGGTCCTTGGCCTCCTTCTTGGAGGCGCCGCGGTGCTTCATGAACGGCTCGGACAGCTGCCGGCCCACCGTGTAGTACGGCGACAGGGCCGTCAGCGGGTCCTGGAAGATCATCGCCATCTTGTTGCCGCGGAGCTGCTCCAGCTCCTTCTCGGTGGCGGTGACGAGTTCCTTGCCGTCGAGGAGGATCTCCCCGTCGACGGTACTGGTGCGCGGGTTGTGCAGGCCGAGAACCGTCAGGTTGGTGACGGATTTACCGGATCCCGACTCACCGACGATGCCCAGGGTCTTGCCGCGCTCGACATCGAAGGAGAGTCCGTCGACGGCCTTGACGATGCCGTCCTCGGTGGAGAACTGCACCCGCAGGTCACGGACCGAGAGGAAGCTCTCGGGCCCGGTCGGGGCCGGGGCGTCCTCGGTCTTGGTCAGTGTGGTCACGGTGGTTCGTTCTTCCTAGGAGAGCCGGACGCGCGGGTCGATCCAGGCGTACGCGATGTCGGTGAGGATGTTCACGATCAGGATGAAGAAGGCCCCGAACATCATGACGCCCACCGTCAGGGGAAGGTCCTTGGTCATCGCGCCGTTCACGGCCAACCGGCCGATGCCCTGGAGGGAGAAGGTGATCTCCGTGACCACGGCACCGCCGAGCATGGCGCTGATGTCAATGCCGAGGACTGTGACGATCGGGATGAGCGAGCCGCGCCAGGCGTAGCGGAAGAAGACGTACTTCTTCGACATGCCCTTGGCCCGAGCGGTGCGTACGTGCTCCTCCGCGAGCTGCTCGATCATGGAGGCGCGAGCCATACGCGTGTACTGCGCGGTGAAGATGGTGGCCATCACGACCACGGGGATGGACATCCCGATGAACCAGGCGGCCGGGTCCTCGGTGATGGGGACGTACTTCGGGTCCTCCATCCAGCCCGTGCTGTAGACGAAGATCGTCAGCACGATCGGGCCGAGGAAGTAGATCTGGAAGGAGCTGAGCACCATGGACGTGCCCGTGGCGACCTTGTCGAGCGTGGAACCCCGCCGGTAGGCGGAGATCATGCCGGCGCCCACACCGAAGATCAGGAAGCAGATCGCGCCTCCGGCGGTCAACGTAAGGGTGGTCGGGAAGCGGTCCATGATGGTGTCCCAGACCATGTCGCCCGAGTAGAACGACTGGCCGAGGCAGGGGGCGGCGCAGTGGCCGTCCGGGAAGTCACGGCCCGTCACGATGCCGGACATGAACTGCCAGAACTGTTGCGCGACCGGCAGATTGAGGCCGAGCGCTTGGCGGATGTCCTCGATTCTCGTCGCGGAGCAGTCCCTGCCACAGGCCAGAGAGGCGTAGTCGGACGGCCCGGCGATGAAGAGGAAGAACGTGACGGCGCCGATCAAGAACAAGGTGACGACGGCACCGGCCAGGCGCCGGATGATGAACTGAAGCATGGCGGGGAGGCTGCTCTCTGCAGAGAGGGTGGACGGTTTCACGGAACCGCGGGAGTGCGCTCCGCCTGGTGCGCACTCCCGCGATCAGCCGTAGAGAGTTACGACTTCAGGAACAGTCGGGTGACGTCGATGTAGCTCGACTCAGTGCTGTAGCGGGCACCGCCGATGTTCGAACCGTAGAGCTGGAACTGCTTGGAGTACCACAGCGGAGCAGCCGGGTTGATCTCCTCCAGGATGTAGTGGTGCGCCTCCTGCCAGGTCTTCTGGGCCTCGGTCGGGTCCTGGGAGAGGGCCTTCTTGATGAGCTCCTGGACCTTCGGGTCGTTGACGTGCGAGTAGTTCGGCGAACCGTCGGCGACCTGGTCACCGTCGTAGATCGGCGTGACGACCGTGCCCGGGGACGGCCAGTCCTGGCCCCAGCCGGTCACGTAGATGTCGTACGGGTTCTTGACCTTGCCGATCTGCTCGTAGAAGCTCGCGGCGTCGATCTCCTTGCCGACGACCTCGATGCCGACCTTGGACAGCGCGTCCTCGAGGGCGACCTTGCGCTTCTGCTCGTTCTCGCTGTTGCGGTAGGCGAAGACGAGCTTCTTCTCGGAGGCCGGGACGTCCTTCAGGAGCTCCTTGGCCTTCTCGATGTTGCCGGACGGCGTCTTCAGACGGCCGTACGGGTCGTACTTGGCCTCGTAGCCCGGCAGGGTCGGGGCGAACAGGTTCGGGGCCGGGTCGCCACCGTAGGCGCCACCCTCACCGGCGATCAGCGACTTGGAGTTCACCGCGTAGGTGACGGCGTCGCGGACCGCCTTGTTCTTGACGCGGTCCAGGTTGAAGTTCAGCACCATGACGTAGGGCTGGTAGCCCTTGATCGTGCGCTTGTTGACGGCCGGGTCGGTGATGACGTTCTGGATCTGGGTGGACTCGACGGCGCCAGTGAGCTGGATGGCGTTCTTGGAGGCACCCTGGTCGGCGATCAGACGCTTCGTCTGGGTCGACTCGGTGACGCCGAAGTCGATGTTCCAGCCGTCCACGTACTGGTGGCGCACAGAGTCGGTCTTCGGATCCCACTGGTCGTTCTTGACGAGCTTGAGGGACTTGCCGACCTTGTACTCGGAGATCTTGTACGGGCCGAGGGAGACCGGGGCCTTGTCGTACTTCTCCTTCGTGTCGGTCTCCTCCGGAACGATGGAGTAGCCCGGCATGGCCAGCGTCTGCGGCAGGTCCGGACGCGCCGTGTCGAAGTGGAAGACGATCGTCTTGTCGTCCGGGGTCTCCAG
Source organism: Streptomyces sp. DSM 40750 (assembly GCF_024612035.1). Taxonomy (GTDB): domain Bacteria; phylum Actinomycetota; class Actinomycetes; order Streptomycetales; family Streptomycetaceae; genus Streptomyces. The sequence goes on along the minus strand of NZ_CP102513.1, from coordinate 7,440,194 downwards.
GACGGAGTCCGGCAGGTGCTTCTTGCCGTAGCCGCCGTCCGGCAGGGCCTCGCGGTACTTCGGACCGCTCAGCCAGGTCTGCAGGTAGTTCGGGCCGTCGAAGATGAACTCGGCGTAGGTGCGCTCGACGGTGTGGCGGATGTCGGCAGAGGTGATCTCCTTGCCGTTCTGGTCCTTGATGCCGTCCTTGAGCGTGTACGTCCAGGTCTTGCCGCCGTCGGAGGACTTGCCCGAGTCGGTGGCGAGGTCACCGACGACGGAGACGCCGCCCTTGCCGTCTTCCTCGAAGTTGGTCAGCCCGCGGTAGATCAGGTTGGCGATCTGGCCACCATCGGAGACGTAGGTCTGACCCGGGTCCAGGTGCGAGAGGCCCTGCTCCTGGTAGATCTCGATCGTGCCACCGCTCTTGGCGCCGGGCACCTCCTCGGCGGGACCGGTCGACGCGGCCGCGTCGGCGTAGGTGACGGCCTTCGACTGCGCGGCCGCCTCCTTCTGGTCCTTCTTCGAGTCGGTCCCCGAGTTGTTGCCCTTGTTCTCCGAGCACGCCGTGAGTACGAGGGAGCCGGCCGCGATCGCGACCACTATGGCGCGAGTTCTGCGCGAATTGAGCGACTTCATGTGGCGTAAGCACCTACCTGTCGGTTGTTATCCATGAGTACTGCCTGACGCGGCTGGTAGGCCGACGCGGGGGCGGCAGTCACCCCCCACCAATGGACGATTCAGCGCCCGGACTTGGGGTCGAAGGCATCCCGTACGGAGTCTCCGAGAAGGTTGAAACAGAGGATGAAGATCACCAGCGCCACGCCCGGGAAGAACATGAACGCCGGGTCCTGCTCGGCGTACTTGGCGCCGGCGGCGAACAGCCGTCCCCAGTCCGGGGTGGGCTCGACGAAGCCGACACCCGCGAAGGAGAGGAACGCGATGGTCAGGATCGTGCTGGGCAGCTGATACGTGAACTGCACCAGGATCGGCGACACGACGTTCGGCAGGATCTCCTTGCGGACGATCCGCCAGGGCGAGGCCCCGGACACCTTGGCCGCCTCCACGAACTCCCGCTCACGCAGCGACAGCACGGTGGAGCGGACAAGTCGCGCCATGCTCATCCAGCCCAGCAGCCACAGCACCAGCAGGATCGCCACCGCCCGGAAGTATGTGGGGGTCTCTTCCTGCGGGTCGACGAAGAACGCGGTGACGACGGGCATGAAGGCGATGAAGAACAACTGCTGCGGGAAGGCGAGGAAGAAGTCGGTGACGCGGCCGATCCAGTAGTCGGTACGACCACCGAAGTAGCCGCCGATCAGACCGATGATGACACCGGTGACCATCAGCAACCCGGTCACGCCCAGCGCCATGTAGAGCGAGGTGCGCATGCCGTACATCAGCATGGCGAACAGGTCACGGCCGTACTGCGGCTCGACGCCGAACCAGTGGTCTCCCGAGACACCGCCGAAGTAGCCGAGCGGCAGGCCGAAGTCATCGAGCACGGGATTGACGTCCACGTACGTGGGGTCCTGTCCGTACAGCGTGTACGGGTTCGTCCCGCTGATCGAAGTGACCAACGGCGCGAGCAGCGCGAGCACGAAGTAGAAAATCACTACCCCGGCGCAGATCATGCCGGTACGGTCACGCCGGAAGCGCTGCCACATCAGCTCGCCGGGGGAGCGGCCTTCAAGCGTCTTTGGCTTGTCGACCTCGCTGGTCGAATCCAGCTCGGGGTCCAAGGTGACCGCGGACCCGGAGCCCTCGGCCTTGGTTGGACTGGTCATGTCTGTTCTTCCCCCGGGGGGTTGGAGAGTTGAGCGCAGCACAGATACCGGCAGGTTCTGTGGTTTGGGGGAACTTTCGCCAAGGCGGTCAACGCGCGTCAAGGGCGGAAGGCATAGGGATCTCCCTACCGTCCATATTTTGAGCAAAAATTGCAAAGATTGACACCTACGCGCGCTTGACAGGCGAGATCCGAAATAGGCGAATCGGACATACGGGGAACGATTTTTGTTTACATGTCCGAAACTTGATCGCTGGATCACCGATATCCGAACAGTGCTTCACAGCCCACAGACAGTGAACCGAAGGATCCCGGCCGGAAGTCCAGCCTCCCTCGGACACCCTTCGCACCCTTCGCGGAATACCCAGTATCCCCACAGGACCTCCCCTGTATACGGATACGCCTGAAGCCCGATCCTCCAAGAGGCGGAGAACCAGGACTTCTTGACACTTCGGCAGAAGCGTCGACAGACACTCCAGTACGTGCTGCGGCCCCCAGTCTACACGCGTAGCGACGTACGAAGGAGGCTCGGATCCCGATCGATGCCGAGCAGGCACACGCTCATGTGCCGCCCCACCGGTGGCAACTGGTGCTTCTCCGCGTGCGGCGTGCCGCGACCGCCCCTGGCCCCGGTCAACGGCCCCCGGACATGACCTGGCCCGGCCACCCGCAGACGCGGACGACCGGACCAAGTCCCCTGTCCGTCAGCCGTGCTTGGCGCGGCTGGCCGCACGGGCGCGCTCGCGGGCGTCCAGGTTGACCTTGCGGATGCGTACGGCCTCCGGGGTCACCTCGACGCACTCGTCGTCGCGGCAGAACTCCAGGGACTGCTCCAGGGAGAGCTTGCGCGGCGGGACGATCGCCTCGAACGAGTCGGCCGAGGACGACCGCATGTTCGTGAGCTTCTTCTCCTTGGTGATGTTCACGTCCATGTCGTCGGAGCGCGAGTTCTCACCGACGATCATGCCCTCGTAGACCTCGGTGCCGGGGTCGGTGAAGAGCACGCCGCGCTCCTGAAGGTTCGTCATCGCGAACGCGGTGACGGCACCCGAGCGGTCCGCGACGAGCGAGCCGTTGTTACGGGTCGTCAGCGTGCCGAACCACGGCTCGTGGCCCTCGTGGATGGAGTGGGCGATGCCCGTGCCACGCGTACCCGTCAGGAACTCCGTACGGAAGCCGATGAGACCGCGGGAGGGAACGACGAACTCCATGCGGACCCAGCCGGAGCCGTGGTTCGACATGTTGTCCATACGGCCCTTGCGGACACCCATGAGCTGCGTGACCGCGCCCATGTGCTCCTCGGGGACGTCGATCGTCATGCGCTCGACCGGCTCGTAGACCTTGCCGTCGACGATCTTGGTGACGACCTGCGGCTTGCCGATGGTCAGCTCGAAGCCCTCGCGGCGCATCTGCTCGACCAGGATGGCCAGCGCCAGCTCGCCACGGCCCTGGACCTCCCAGGCGTCGGGACGCTCGGTGTCGAGGACGCGGAGGCTGACGTTACCGACCAGCTCGCGGTCCAGGCGGTCCTTGACCTGACGGGCGGTGACCTTGCGGTCCTTGACCGCGGCCTTGTTGTCCGCGCCCTTGCCGGTGCCGCCGCGGCCGACCAGCGGCGAGGTGTTCGTGCCGATGGTCATCGAGATCGCCGGCTCGTCGACGGTGATCAGCGGCAGCGCGATCGGCTTCTCGGGGTCGGCGAGGGTCTCGCCGATCATGATGTCCGGGATACCGGCGACGGCACAGATGTCACCGGGACCGGCCACCTCGGCGGGCTTGCGGGTGAGCGCCTCGGTCATCATCAGCTCGGTGATGCGGACGTTGGCCATCGTGCCGTCACGCTTGATCCACGTGACGCTCTGGCCCTTGCGCAGCTCGCCCTGCTCGACGCGGAGCAGCGCGATACGGCCGAGGAAGTTGTCGGCGTCCAGGTTGGTGACGTGCGCCTGGAGCGGGGCGGCCTCGTCGTACTCCGGGGCCGGGACGTGCGACAGGATCGTGGAGAAGAACGGCTCCAGGCTGTCGCTGTCGGCCGGGACGGTGCCGTCCTCCGGCTTGGTCAGCGAAGCGACACCGTCACGCGCACACGCGTAGACGATGGGGAACTCGATCTGGTCCTCGTCGGCGTCGAGGTCGAGGAAGAGGTCATAGGCCTCGTTCACGACCTCGTCGATGCGCGAGTCGGGCCGGTCCGTCTTGTTGATGCACAGGATGACGGGCAGCCGGGCCTTCAGGGCCTTGCGCAGCACGAAGCGGGTCTGCGGCAGCGGCCCCTCGGAGGCGTCGACGAGCAGCACGACCGCGTCCACCATGGACAGACCGCGCTCGACCTCGCCGCCGAAGTCGGCGTGGCCGGGGGTGTCGATGATGTTGATCGTGATGACGTCGCCGCCATCCTTCGGGTGGTACTTCACCGCCGTGTTCTTGGCGAGGATCGTGATGCCCTTCTCACGCTCCAGGTCGTTCGAGTCCATCATGCGGTCGTCGAGCGACTCGGCGGCGTGCGCGGCGAAGGCACCGGCCTGCTTGAGCATGGCGTCGACCAAGGTGGTCTTGCCGTGGTCGACGTGGGCGACGATGGCGACGTTGCGGATGTCGTGGCGCGTGGCCATAGTGAGGCGCTTCTCCCGGGTGTGAGGACGGCCTGCGCTGACATCTGTGTCGCGCGGACCCTGCCGGGCTGGACACGCCACGGCCTCACCCCATGGTACGGGGCCGCGGCAGCAGGGGCTCCCCGGGCCGCTGCGGCCCTGCTCAGACCGGTCCAGGCCCAGCTCAGACAGGCCGCGGCCCGGCTCAGCCCGTCCGAGCCGCACCCGAACCGGCCGGGCACAGCTTCTCGGCCGCGGCCCGCCCGGCCGCTCCGTCCGCCGGGGTGGCGCAGGGCAGGAAGCCCTTGCCGACCGTCTCCCAGGTGTGTACGTGACCCCGCACCGGCTCGGCCTCCCCGCAGGTGTAGGTGAAGTCGGCGTCGACGAACCCAATCTGTTTCCAGAGGTAGTACGCGCCTTCGAGCTCGCCGGCATGCCAGCCGAAGACCGACACCTCGGGCCGCTCCTCCTCCGACGGGCCCGCGAGCGGTTCCGCCACCTCCAGATGCGTACCCAGCGCCTTGATCACCCGCGCCGGAGCGACGCCATCGGGCGCGCCGGTGACGGCGGGCCGGTGGACCGTGTCGGCGTCCAAGGGCTCCAGAGGGGCCTCGTAGGAGTCCGTGCCCTTCGCGAAGGTGACCGGCTCGCCGAGTGCCGTCAGCTTCGTCCGATGCCGTACGCCGGACCAGGCGTACGTGCCGTCCGTGCAGGACGCGGCCCGTGCCCCGCCGTCGTCCCGGATCCCCCCGTCACCGGAATCACCGGTGCAGGCCGTCGCCCCCGCCGCGAAGGCCAGCGCGACCAAGCCCGCCGCCCAGCTCCGCCGTGCCGAGTCATGCATCGCCCCGCCCCGTTCCTCGCCGTACGTCGGCCGCCGCCCCGCGTCGTGCGGGGCGGCGGCCGGAGTCCGCGAAAGATTATCCCTGCTCTGCTGTGGGCCGGCCTACTTCTCCGTGGGGCTCTCCGGCGCCCCTGCGTCCTTCTTCAGGAAGCCCATGTCCTCGTAGACCGGGGTCTGGAAGCCGAAGGCGCCCGCGTTCGCCAGGTTGGTGCGGGCGGCGACGAGCTGGGGCCGCTGGTAGAGGGGGATGGACCCGGCTGCGGCCCAGATGTGGGCGTCCGCCTTGCGGATCAGGGAGCGGGTCTCGGACTCGTCGAGGCTGGCCACCGCCTGGTCGAAGAGCTGGTCGACCTGGTCCGTGCCGACCCGCGTGTAGTTCTGTTCCACGCTCAGCGAGCCGTCGGCCGCGGGCACCGGCTTGGCGTAGATCGGCCGGGCGTCGGTGGCCGGGTACGCGGAGGTCGGCCAGGAGTACAGCGCGAGGTCGTACTGTCCGTTCGCGATGTGATCCTTGAAGTAACTCTCGTCGGCGACCTTGGAAATCTCCGTACGGATCCCGACGCGGTCCAGCATCACCGCGATCCGCTCGCCGACGGTCCGCAGCGACTCCGTCCCCGGCCCCGACGGCAGCACGAACCGCAGCGTCAGCGGCTTGCCGTCCTTGGCGAGCGGCCCCCGCGCGGCATCGGCGGGCGCCCGCGTCCCCTTCGGCGCGTAGGCGCCCGGCGCACTGCCTTGCTCGAACTGCTTGCCGTCCTGGGCGAGGTGCTCGCCTTCCTCGCCCTTCCTCTCGCCGTCGCTGCCCTTGTCCTTCTCTCCGCCCTTGTCCTTCGTCCCCTCGGCGTCCTTCGTCCCGTCGGTGTCCTTCCTCCCGTCGGCGTCGTACGGCTTGTCGTCATCGCCGACGCGGTCGGTGCCGTCGCTCTCGGAGGATTCGGTATCCGCGGCGGAGCCGTGGTCGCCCGTCTTCTCGTCCTTCTTCTCGCCCTTCTTCTCGCCCTTCTTCTCGTCCTTCTCCCCCTCCGCCCCGGCCGCCTTCTTGTCCTTCTTGAGCGGGCCGCCCCGTTCCCATCCGGCGTCGGCGAGCAGCGCCCGCGCCTCCTTGGTGTCCTGGCCGCCGAGGGCGCCGCTGTTGTCGGCGTAGGCGGCCTGGCCTTCGAGGGCGAGGTGGCTGCCGACGGGGACGGCGGGCAGCCCGAGGGGCTTCAGGACGAGGGCGGCGAGCTCCTCGCGGTCGAGGGCGCGGGCCACGGCGCGGCGGACGCGCTCGTCGGCGAGGGGGCCCCCGGAGCCGTTGAGGGCGAGCTGGGTGAAGGCGGGTTCGAGGGACCGGCGGACGGCGAAACCACTCAGGGCGGACTGCTGGGCGGTGTACTGGGCGATCGCCTCACGCCGCTCCTTCCGGGCGCTGGTCTCCGCGTCCGCGGCCTTCTCGTCCGAGCCGTGCGCGATGGCCCACGACCGCAAGGACTTCGCGGGCGTCAGGTCGGAATCGGGACCGTGGGCGGGGCGACCGCTCCGCGAGAGGGGGCCGGCGCCCTGCGCCTTCTTCTTGTCACGCGACGCCGGCATGATCCGCTCGGCCTGCGCCGAGTCGATCTCGGCGAGGTCGACCTTGTTCTCGGCCAGCGCCTCGGCCCGCTCGTCGCGCGGTACGGCCCGCAGGACCAGCTGGGAGAGCTTGGCGGGGCGGCCCCACCAGCGGGGGTTGCGGGTGAGGGTGACCTCGCCTTCCTTGCGGTCGACCTCCTTCAGCGCGAAGGGTCCGGCGGTGACCTTGAGCTTCTTGCGGGCGCCGTCGTTGAAGGAGTCGGGGGTGCCCGTCACCTGCTTGGGATACAGCGGCGAGAACAGCGACTTCCAGTCGGCGTACGGTCGGGCGAAGGTGACCCGGACCTCCAGGTCGTTCTCGCCCCGCTCGATCTTCGCGATGCGTTCGTAGCCGGCGTTCCTGGCCGTCCAGTACGCGGAGTCCTTGCCGGACAGAGCCCGCCACTGCGCGGCGAAGTCGGCGGCGCCGATCTCCCGGCCGTCGCTCCACACCGCCTCCTGGTTGAGCTTGTAGAGCACGACCTGCCGGGGCTCGTGCTCGACGATCTTCGCGGACTCCAGGTAGTCGGAGTTGAGCCGGGGGCGCCCCCCGGCGTCGATGCGGTACATCGAAGGCAGTACGGCGCCGGCGACCCGTGCCGTGGCCGGGTCGGCGTCCGCCTGGAACGTGTTCAGCGTCTCCGGTACGGCGTCCACCGCCCAGCGCAGGGTGCCGCCGTCCTTGATCAGGTCCCGGGGGGCCGGGGCGATGTCCTGATCGGCGACGGGCCTGCCCGCCGGATCCTTCTCGCTGCACGCGGTGAACAGGGGCACCGCGAGCGCACCCGCGGTGAGGAAGGCGACCGAGCGCATGGCCGCGCGCAGTCCGACGCCGTCGTGGGACATCTCTGCTACCTCCGGTGGGCCGCGCTGTCGGCGAGCGGGGTTTATGATCACTTTTGGGTGCATATGGAGCTGATCACATCTATGGCCACACACTGAAGAGGAAGGGTCGGACCGACCGACGGCGACACGGCGACGGGGAGTGAAAAGTCACCCGCGCGGCGCAACGCGCCGCACCCGCCCACCGCCGCACACCGAGCGTGTAAGGGCGTGCACGGGAGGCCTGCAATCCGCCAATCGATGCACATCCCTTCACAGCGCGAGGTGTGACGCGCAACACTCGCAGGCGCATGAACGTTGCCGCCTCGGTCCTCCACGACCCGCGGAAGTGAGGGCAAGTCATGTCCGTGCAAGATGAACTGACATCGGTCCAGCGGTGCCTCGACGACCTGTACCGGTCGGTGGGACGCCTGGAACAGCAGATCGGCGGTGGCGGGCCCGACATGCGCCGCGTCCGCGCCGACATCACCCACCTGCGCGAGAGCGTCGCGCTGCTGCGCGAGACGACCGCCGGGACCTCGTCCCCGAAGCGGCCCGAACTCGTCACGATCCCCGACACCCCGTACGACGACTCACTGTGGACGGACACGGACGACGAGGGCCTCGGCGCCCGCGACCGGCGTGCGCCCTGAGCAGGAGCACCCGCGGTCGGCACGCTCCTCGCTTCACGGACCGGCCGACCACGCCTCTACCGCTACTTCCTGGAGTGGACCGATGACCACTGATACGGAACCGTTCCTCAGCACCGGAGTGGCACAGGCCTGTCCGTGGTCCGGCCCCGGAAGGGCGGAGTCCCTCACGATCCGGGCCACCTGGTGAGGCAGCCGACCACGATGAGGCCCTGGCTCATCTCCCTGGTGGGCCAGGGGCAACACAGTCGGCCTCACGGCCGGACGTCCCGGATCGCACCCCCAACGCCAGCGGAGATCACCGGAGGTCCTACAAGCCGATGACGCGCTCATCACTCGATCAGGGGATGTCCGGCGGCGTGGTGTCCCCGACGCGCGCCGCGATCACCGAACCGCATCTGCGCACCGACCGCTGGTGGCTGGCCCCCGCCGCCACGGCCGCCGGTCTGCTGGCCTTCATCGTGTACTCGACCTGGCGGGCCTTCGCGGACGAGCACTACTACGCCGCCCCGTATGTCTCGCCGTTCTACTCGCCCTGTCTGGCGGAACGCTGCGAGCCCATGCACGCGGGCCCCAACTGGGAGATCTTCGGCGCCTGGTGGGGCATCTCACCGGCGATCATCATCCTGATCTTCCCGCTCGGCTTCCGCCTGACCTGCTACTACTACCGCAAGGCGTACTACCGGGGCTTCTGGGCGTCCCCGCCCGCCTGCGCGGTGGCCGAGCCGCACAAGAAGTACACCGGCGAGACCCGCTTCCCGCTGATCCTGCAGAACCTCCACCGGTACTTCTTCTACGCGGCCCTGGTCGTCGCCGGCATCCTCACCTACGACACCGTCCTGGCCTTCCGCGACGAGAACTACGAGTGGGGCCACATGGGCCTCGGCACCCTCGTGTTCCTCGTCAACATCGTGCTGATCTGGGCGTACACCCTCTCCTGCCACTCGTGCCGGCACATCGTCGGCGGCAAGCTCAAGCATTTCTCCAAGCATCCCGTGCGCTACCGGATGTGGCAGTGGGTCGGCAGGCTGAACGCCCGTCACATGCTGCTCGCCTGGGTCTCACTGGTGAGCGTGGCGCTCGCCGATTTCTATGTGTACCTGGTCGCGTCCGGCGCCTTCGACGATCCGAGGTTGTTCTGATGTCCGTGGTCGAACGACAGGAGTGGGACGTCGTCGTGATCGGCGCCGGCGGCGCCGGACTGCGCGCCGCGATCGAGGCCCGTGAACGGGGCGCCCGTACGGCCGTGATCTGCAAGTCCCTGTTCGGCAAGGCCCACACGGTGATGGCCGAGGGCGGCATCGCGGCCGCCATGGGCAACGTCAACTCCGGTGACAACTGGCAGGTCCACTTCCGCGACACCATGCGCGGCGGCAAGTTCCTCAACCAGTGGCGGATGGCGGAGCTGCACGCCAAAGAGGCCCCCGACCGCGTGTGGGAGCTGGAGACCTGGGGCGCCCTCTTCGACCGTACGAAGGACGGCCGCATCTCGCAGCGCAACTTCGGCGGCCACGAGTACCCACGCCTCGCCCACGTCGGCGACCGTACGGGCCTCGAACTCATCCGCACCCTCCAGCAGAAGATCGTCGCCCTCCAGCAGGAGGACCACAAGGAGACCGGTGACTACGAGTCCCGGCTGAAGGTCTTCCAGGAGTGCACGGTCACCCGGGTCCTGAAGGACACGGCATCCGACAGCGGCTCCGCCGCGGGCCGGGTGTCCGGGGTCTTCGGCTACGAGCGCGAGTCGGGCCGTTTCTTCGTCCTCGAAGCGCCCGCCGTCGTCATCGCCACCGGTGGCATCGGCAAGTCCTTCAAGGTGACGTCGAACTCGTGGGAGTACACGGGTGACGGGCACGCCCTCGCGCTGCTGGCCGGCGCGCCCCTGCTGAACATGGAGTTCGTGCAGTTCCATCCGACGGGCATGGTCTGGCCGCCGTCGGTGAAGGGGATCCTCGTCACGGAGTCGGTGCGCGGTGACGGCGGTGTGCTGCGCAACTCCGAGGGCAAGCGGTTCATGTTCGACTACATCCCGGACGTCTTCAAGGAGAAGTACGCGCAGTCCGAGGAGGAGGGCGACCGCTGGTACGAGGACCCGGACAACAACCGGCGCCCGCCCGAGCTGCTGCCGCGTGACGAGGTGGCGCGGGCCATCAACGCCGAGGTGAAGGCGGGCCGGGGCTCCCCGCACGGCGGGGTCTTCCTGGACGTGTCCACGCGGATGCCGGCGGAGACCATCCGTCGGCGGCTCCCCTCCATGTACCACCAGTTCAAGGAGCTGGCGGACGTCGACATCACGGCGGAGGCGATGGAGGTCGGGCCGACCTGCCACTACGTGATGGGCGGTATCGCGGTCGAGTCGGACACGGCGGCGGCGCGCGGGGTGCCCGGTCTGTTCGCGGCCGGTGAGGTGGCCGGCGGTATGCACGGCTCCAACCGGCTGGGCGGCAACTCCCTTTCCGACCTGCTGGTGTTCGGCCGCCGGGCGGGGCTGCACGCGGCCGAGCACGCGGCGGGACTCACCGGGGAACGGCCTCCGGTGGACGACATCGAGGTCGACACGGCCGCCGCCGAGGCGCTGCGCCCGTTCTCCGCCGAGGGCCCGGCGCCGGGCCAGGAGGAAGGAAGGCCGCCGGAGAACCCGTACACCCTCCACCAGGAGCTCCAGCAGGCCATGAACGACCTGGTCGGCATCATCCGCCGTGAGGGCGAGATGGGGCAGGCGCTGGAGAAGCTGGCCGATCTGCGGGTGCGGGCGCGCCGGGCGGGTGTCGAGGGGCACCGGCAGTTCAACCCGGGCTGGCATCTCGCCCTGGACCTGCGGAACATGCTGCTGGTCAGCGAGTGCGTGGCACGGGCGGCGTTGGAGCGCACCGAGTCGCGCGGCGGCCACACCCGCGAGGACCACCCGACGATGGACCGCGACTGGCGCCGTATCAACCTGCTGTGCCGACTGACCGATCCGACGGGCGGGTCGGCGGCCACGGACCCCGTCGCCGGCCAGATCGCCCTCACCCGTGAGACCACCGATCCCATCCGCCCCGACCTGCTCGCCCTGTTCGACAAGGAGGAGCTGGTCAAGTACCTCGCCGAAGAGGAGCTGTACGAGTGAGCAGCTACGAGGAGCCGCGGTCATGAGCGGCTACGAGGCCCGCTTCAAGGTGTGGCGGGGCGATGTACAGGGTGGCGGCCTGGAGGATTTCAAGGTCGAGGTCAACGAGGGCGAGGTGGTCCTCGACATCATCCACCGGCTCCAGGCGACCCAGGCCCCCGACCTCGCCGTCCGGTGGAACTGCAAGGCGGGCAAGTGCGGTTCGTGCTCGGCCGAGATCAACGGGCGGCCCCGGCTGCTGTGCATGACCCGGATGTCGGTGTTCGAGCGGGAGGAGACGATCACCGTCACCCCCCTGCGGGCCTTCCCGGTGATCCGTGACCTGGTCACGGACGTGGGTTTCAACTACACCAAGGCGCGCGAGGTCCCGTCCTTCGTACCGCCGGAGAAGCTCGGCCCCGGCGAGTACCGGATGATGCAGGAGGACGTGGACCGCCCGCAGGAGTTCCGGAAGTGCATCGAGTGCTTCCTCTGCCAGGACACCTGCCATGTCGTCCGCGACCACGAGGAGAACAAGCCGGCCTTCGCCGGCCCCCGCTTCCTGATGCGGGTCGCCGAGCTGGACATGCATCCGCTGGACGCGGCCGAGGAGTCCGGCCTGGACCGCAAGCGCACGGCCCAGGACGAACACGGTCTCGGCTACTGCAACATCACCAAGTGCTGCACGGAGGTGTGCCCCGAAGGCATCAAGATCACGGATAACGCGCTGATCCCCCTCAAGGAACGTGCCGTCGACCGCAAGTACGACCCGCTGGTGTGGCTGGGCTCGAAGATCAGGAGGCGTTCCTCAGCAGGGTGAGCGCCTGCCGGAGGTTGTGCTCGGCGATGGTCCGCATGAACTCCCGGTCCGGGAAGTCGCCGTCGAGCAGGCGGAGCGGGCCGGCGACCAGGCTCAGCCGTATGGCCAGGCGGTAGAGGCGGAGCCGGTCCTCGTCGAGGCCGGGGGCGCGCAGGACGTCGTAGTGGGGGCCGAACCGGAGCTCCAGGAACACGTGCTCCCACTCCGGGTCGAAGTACATCAGCCCCTCGATGTCGACCAGGACCGGCTCTCCGTCGGCCCCGACGAGGACGTGGTCCGGGCCCAGCTCGCCGTGGATCAGGGTGTGCCGCGCACGGGGCCGGACGGCGGAGGCGAGCCCGTGCATCCGCTCGTCGAGCGCCTCACGCGCCTCTGCGATACGGGCGTCCCGGCCTGCCGCCTCCACGATGTCCCGCAGAGCGCGGTCCCGTACGACGTCCACGCAGGAGGCACCGTGCGAGGTGCCGCCCTGTTCGACGACGCCGACCTTGCCGAAGGCCTGCCCCGACACGCGGGCACGCATGGTCTCCAGCGCGCCCGCCAGCCGCTCCAGGGTGCCTGCCGCCGCCCCGGGATCGCGCTCCAGCGCCTCCTCCAGGGTCCCGCCACGTACGTCCTCCACGACGGCCGCGTCCGCCGGGAGGTGACGGCCCGTGCGGTCGGCGAGGAGCAGGCGGGGGGTACGGACGCCGAGGGCCGCGAGCCGGTCGTGGGCGGCGGTGAACAGGTCGATGCCGGACGCGTGCGAGAAGGGGTCGCGTGGGTCGGGGGCGGCGGTCCCCTCGGTGCCGGTCCAGTAGTCCTCGTCCGGGGACCAGACGTATGCGACCACCGTGCCGCCGTCGTCGAAGGTCAGCCGGTACACGCCCTTCTTGCTGCCGCCGCGCAGCCGCGTGACCGCGTTGAGGCGGCGGTCCGGGCCGGCGGCGGCGCGGGCCAGGGGCTCCAGTTCGCCGCGGGTGAGGGGGCGGCGCGCGGCGGTCACGGGGTGGTGACGCGGCCGGGGCGGGTCGCGAGGAACGACAGCACCGCGTTCGTGATCAGCAGGATCAGGCCCGCCAGGCCGTACACGTCCGCGCGATCAGCCATCATGCCGAAGGACCACAGGCCCATTCCCGCGCTGCCGGCGAGCGACGCGTAGCCCCACAGGACCGGCCGCAGCGTGCTGCGGCGCAGCCACGGCACCATCCACCGCGTACGGATCGCGATGGCGCCGAGCACGGCGGTGGCCGCCATGGCCGCCGCGAGGCACCCGATCACGATGTTCGTCAGCATGTCCCGCCGCCCCCCTTCCCGAGCGAGGCGATCATGACATGCCCTCGCCATCGATGCCAGCCTCCGCTTCGCCCACTCCGCCCCACCCCACTCGCGACCGCTCGACACCGGCCATACGCTCCCAAATGTGACGTCGCGTCTGAGGAAGAGCCGAACGCGAGGCGCCACGTCGCACATAGGCGTGCGCCTGGCCCACACCGCGTTCGGGGGCCTGGTAGCCCTGGGCTGGCTACTGCTGCCCACGGCGACGGGGGCGACCATCAGCGACCCGCCTGTGCCACTCGCCGCCGGCACGCAGTTCGTCGGTCCGGCCGTCGCCGGACCGCCCGTGGTGCCGGGTACCGGCGGGCAGCGGCCCGTGGTTCCCGTCGGCGTTGCGGCGCCTGGGGACGACGAGGCCTCCGGCGTGGATCTGATCATGCCGGTGGCCGCCGCGGGCGCGGCGGTCGCCGTCGCCGTGTACTCACTCGTACGACGCAGGCGCCGCGCCCAGCTGCGTACGACCCCGACCGGCACCTTCGAACCGTCGGTCACTCCGCTGCCCGACCTCCACCGCCGGGCCCAGCGGCTGCTCGTCGAAACCGACGACAGCGTCCGCACCAGCGCCGAGGAACTCCGCTTCGCGGCAGCCCTGCCGGGCCGTACGGCTGCCGAGCGGTTCACGGAAGAGGGGCAGGGCAGCGACGAGACCGAACCGCGCGCGGAGCGGTCGACGGGTCGCGGCGACGCCGACAGCCCACACGCGGAAAGGCCGACGGGTGACAGCGACGCCGAGCCACACGCGGAAAGGCCGACGGGTGACAGCGACGCCGAGCCACACGCGGGAAGCCCGGCGAGCCACGACGACACCGAACCCTCCGCGGAGAGTCCGGCAGGCCACGGCGACGTCGGGCAACACGCGGCGAAGCCGGCGAGTCGCGACGACGCCGAGCCATCCCCAGGAGGCCCGGCGAACGACGGCGACGCCGAGCCGCACGCGGAGCGGCCGACGGACGCTGTCCCGGTCAGGCCGTACCCGGAGCGACCGACTCCGCTCGATCCGACGAAGCCCTACGCGGAGACGCCTGCGGCCCAGGACGCGGTCACACCGTTCGCGGAGGCGTTGGCGGATGCGCGGGGTGCGCTGGCGGCGGCCTTTCGGGCGGGGCAGCGGTTGGACGAGGAGGCCGGGGCCTCGCCGCCCGGCGAGGAGCGCGCGTTGTTGGAGGAGATCCTCACCCGGTGCACGACGGCCCAGCGGCGGCTCGACACGGCGACGCCCGCCTTCGATCAACTCCGCGCCCTGGAACGGGAGATCACCCCGGCCCTGGAGTACGCGGAGGCCCGCTTCCGCGAGCTGACCGGCCGTACGGCGACCGCGGCCACCACCCTCACCGCCCTCCGCGACGGCTACGCCCCGGCCGCCTCCCTCCCCGTCGCCGGCCACGTCGAACAGGCCAAGGACCGCCTGGTCTTCGCCACGACCGAGCTCAACCGGGCCCGCCAGGCCGCCGATCCGGGTGCTCTGACCACCGCGGCCGTACACCTACGGGCCGCCGAGGGCGCGATCGACCAGGCGGACGTGTTCGTGACCGGGGTGGAGCGACTCGCCGTCGAGCTGGCGCGAGCCGCCGACGCCGCGAAGCAGGGAGCCCCCTTCACCGGCCCGTACGACGACCCCCTCGACGTCCTCCGCCGCCAGGGCCGCTGGCTCCTCCCGGCTCGCAGCACCGTCGCCGCCGCGACGGACTTCGTCACCACGCATCGCGGCGCGGTGGGGGCGACGGCCAGAACCCGACTGGCGGAGGCGGAACGGCACTTGGCACAGGCCGAAGCGGACATCCCCGGGACCGGGACCGGAGCCGGGACCGGATCCGGAGCCGGAGCCCGGACCGGGACCCGGGCCGGGACCGAGCCCGAGGCCACGACCGACGAGGCCGCCGACTCCGGGAGCGCCGACGCCCCGCATGCCCGGCGCGCCCACGCCCTCGCCAAGGAGGCCCGACAGCTGGCCGAGCAGGACGTACGGGCGTACGGAAACCCGTACGGTGGCCGCGTCGGCGACGGCCTGGCCGGGGCCCTGCTGGGCGGAATCATCCTCGGCGAGGCACCCGGCGGCGGTGGACGGGGCGACCTGCGGGGCCCGGCCTGCTACGGCGGCACGGCGACCCGCGGCCGCAGGGCCGTGGGCGGCCAGTTCTGACACCGCCCCGCAGAGGGGCGCGGGGAACTGCGCGACCGGCCCCAACGCACCAGCAGTCCGGAAACAACCGCAACCACCCCTGCGCGACGGCCCATCGCCCACCCACCGGAAAGCCGCAGCCGAGAGCGGCCGAGAGAAGCCAAGAGGAAACGCAGACACGCCGCACGAAAGAAGCGCGCCCTAGAACAGGCTCAGCAACGCCTCCGCCGGATCCGTCAGCCCGTTCTCGCCACCCGGAAGCGGCAGTTCGAACCACACCGTCTTGCCACGCGGCGTACGGCGGGAGCCCCACGCGGCGGAGAGCAGGCCGACGAGCTGGAGGCCGCGGCCGCCCTCGTCGGTGTCACGGGCGCGGCGCCGGCGCGGCTGGACGAGGCCGGCGTCCCAGACCTCGCAGACGAGCGTTCTGTCGAGGAGGAGCCGGAGCCGTATCTCGCCCTCTCCGTACCGCAGGGCATTGGTGACCAGCTCGCTGACCAGCAGCTCCGCCGTGTCGACGAGGGGCTCCAGATCCCAGGCCAGCAGCCGTCCGCGCGCGTACTCACGGGCGCGGCCGACGCTGCGCGGCTCGCGCGGCAGCGTCCAGTCGCCGACGGAGTCCTCGGGCAGCCCCTGGACACGTGCCATGAGCAGCGCGATGTCGTCCTCACCGTGGTGGGTGTCGAGGGTGTTGAGGACGTGGTCGCAGACGTCCTCCAGCGACCGGGGCGCGTCGGCGCGCAGCGCGGTCGGCGGCTGGGCTGGGTCGGTGAGCGCGCCGACGAACGCCTGGAGGCCCTCGTCGAGGGGATGGTCTCGGGATTCGACCAGTCCATCCGTGTAGAGCGCCAACAGCGCGCCTTCGGGCAGTTCGACCTCTACCTCCTCGAACGGCTCGCCGCCGACGCCGAGCGGCATGCCCGGCGGCACGTCGAGCATCAGCGCGCTCTCGCCCGGCTCGACCAACACCGGCGGCAGATGGCCCGCGTTGGCGAAGGTGCAGCGGCGGGTCACCGAGTCGTAGACGGCGTAGACGCAGGTCGCGAGGTAGACCTCGGAGAGGTCCTTGTCGCGGGGGCGGCTGGCGGCCGTGCGTGAGGCGGACTGGGCGCCGCCGGAGGTGCCGAGGCCACGGGCGATCTCGTCGAGGGCCGAGAGGACCTCGGCGGGTTCGAGGTCCAGCAGGGCCAACGTACGGACGGCCGTGCGCAGTTCACCCATGGCCACCGCAGCCCGCAGTCCGCGGCCCATCACGTCGCCGACGACGAGTGCCGTGCGGTGACCGGGGAGTTCGATGACGTCGAACCAGTCACCGCCGACCTCGGTGGCCGCGTTGCCCGGCAGATAGCGGCAGGCGATGTCGAGCCCGGAGGCCTCGGGGTCGCCGGGAGGCAGCAGGGAGCGCTGCAGGATGAGGGCGCGCTCGTGCTCGCGGCGGTACAGGCGGGCGTTGTCGATACAGACGGCGGCGCGCGCGGCCAACTCCACGGCGAGCGCGCGGTCCCGTTCACCGAACGGCTCGCTGCCCTTCGTACGGGAGAACTGGACCAGTCCTACGACGGTGTCGTGGGCGACCATCGGCACCGCGAGCGTGGACTGGATCAGGTTGCCCTCCTCGGGCACCTGCTGGGGGCGGGCGGTGCGCAGGGCGTCCGCGCAGGGCGAGTTGAACGGGTAGTGGTGGACCGCGCCGACGCGCACGGGGGCGGGTCCGCCGACGAAGGGCGCGTCGGAGACGGCGCTGGCGAAGGCCACCCGGCGCAGTTCGGCGCTGCCGTCGGCGAGCCCGGGCGGGGTCTCGTCGCCCACCAGGAGGCCCTGGTAGAGGTCGACGGTGGCGAGGTCGCAGAAGCCGGGGACGACGACGTCGAGGAGTTCGCGGGCGGTGGTCTCCAGGTCGAGGGAGTTGCCGATGCGCGAGCCGGCCTCGTTGAGGAGGGCGAGGTTCCGCCGGGCGGCGGCGGCTTCGCGGGCGGCGGCGCGGCGGGCGGTGATGTCGGTGCCGAGCCAGGCGATGCCGATGGGGCGGCCGGTGCCGCTGTGCACGCGGTAGAGGTTGATGGACCAGTGGCGGCGCTCTTCGGGGCCTGGCACGAAGCCCGTGATGTGCATGTCCGTGATCGGGTCGCCGGTCTCCATGACCCGCCGCAGGGTCGCCTCGACCCGCTCGGCCTCCGGGGACTGCAAGTAGTCGCGGACGCCCCGGCCCCGGTGGTCGTCGACGTCGCCGCCGTAGAGGGAGGCGAAGCGCTGGTTGGCGCGCCTCACCCGGAGATCGGCGTCTATCAGAAGGAAACCGAACGGAGATTGGCCGAAAAACGCCTGCGAAGCGGCAAGGTCGGTCTCTATCCGGCGCAGGGTCCGGACGTCCACCACGATGCACACGGCGGCCCGTTCGCCGCCCTCCACCGTGGTGGGCATCACATAAACCTCGGCGAGTCCCTCCGCCCCCTCGGGGCCCGACACCCGGAAGGGGACCACTCCGGTCCACTCCCGGCCGTCGAGGACCTCGGCCATCTTCCGCTGGCCCTCTTCGCGCCGATCGGGGTCGATGAAGGCCTCGATCGGGTCCATGCCCACGGCCCGCTCGGCCGATATGCCGAACAACTGCTCGGCCCGCAGGCTCCACTGGTCGACGAGTCCGTCGGCGCCGATGGAGAACGAGGCGACCTTGATGTAGTCGTACATGGATCCTGGCGGACTGGTCTGCCACATCGCGTCGCCGGTCCCGTGACCAGCCATGACACCCTCGGCCGCGGCGGCGCCGACGGCAGCACCTTGCGCCCCGGCCGCCCCACGGCTCCCGGCCGTACGACCGCCCGACGCCCGCCCGTCCGACGCTCGACTCCCGGACGAACGGCCCGTCGGCCCGTCGCCCGTCCTGTCGCGTGCGGCCCCGCCGTCGCGAGTGGCTCCGCCCAGGCCGGAATCGCCTGCGGCCTCGGGCCTCGCGCGGTCCGACGGGTCCTTGGACTCCGTGGACTCCGTGGCCTTCGCTGGTATCTCGCTCACGCGAACCGTCCCCTCCAGCTCACCGCGTCCGGCTTCGGTCACCAGGGGCGGCTGCCCGCAGTATCCAGCACTACGGCGCCGCACAACACGGTGTTCACGATCACAGCACGGTCCCGATCGTTTTTGGACCGGCCGCGACATACTCCCAAGTCTTCTAACCAGGCGATGCGCACTCGAACCAAAGAATGCAGCCAGCGCTACTGGCTTGAACCAGTCGGTCGCACGCACGCCCCGGGGAGCCGCCCCCTCCCCCGGGCCGTACGCCGTGGACTCCGGTCGTGCACCAGGTCCTTCGTCCCGTACCTCGACAGGACCACTCAGCCGGGAACCGCCAGTTCGAACCAGACCGTCTTGCCCGCTCCTCCGGGGCGGGTACCCCAGGCCCGCGACGACCAGGCCACCAACTGCAGACCCCGGCCACTCTCGTCGTCGGCGTCGGCCGCGCGCTCGCGGGGCGGATCGGGCAACGGGTCGGACACCTCGACCAGGAGAGTGCCCGAGGGGTCGGCGGGACGCACGAGCCGCACACCGATGGGCCCCGTCGCATGCCGCAGCGCGTTGGTCACCAGCTCGCTCACCAACAGCGCGGTGATGTCCCCGAGCACATCGAGCCCCCACTCGCGCAGTTGCCCGCGGACCACCGCCCGAGCATCGCGCACCGCGCCCGGCTCCGCCGGAAAGGTCCACTCGGCGCAGTCGTCTCCGCTGTCGGTCACGCCGATCACTTCCCAGTCCAGAAAGCAGACCCTGTCCGGTTTCATGGGGTTAATGGGCACATACCCGATATCCGACCCGCAGTACCGCGCACGAGGGCGCACTGTGGCACGAACGGCGTAGGGCGCGCGCCGCCCCGGACAGGAGCGGGGCCGACTCTATAGCGAGCCGCCCATCCCCGCCCCCGACGGGGCGCCGGGAACTGCACGACAAGCCACGACGCTCCGGCACGTACGAACTCACGACTGCCCCCCACTCATCCCCGGGGGGCCTGGGGACGGCAACCCCCCAGTGGGGTCTGGTGACGGCGACCCCCAGGGGCGGTCCCGGGTCGAAGGGGCGGCACCCCTGGACGGGGCTGGACGGGGCCCCGCTCGAGCGAAGCCGAGAGCGGGGGAGGGACGGGCAGGGGCGGCGGGTACGAGAAAGCACCCCCCGAGGCCACTCAGCCTCCCCCGTCACCCCAAGCCAGCCGGGCCGTCTCCATCACCGCCGGCACATCCTGATCCAGCCAGTCGACGTCCCACACCTCATCGACAGTCAGCCAGCGCAGCTCGTCATGATCTTCCAACGGCCGGGGCTCACCGGACAGCAGATGCGCGATCCAGACCCGCAGCACATACCCCGGCCGGACCACCCACTCCCCGGGCACCCGCTCCGCGGACTTCGCCTCGACACCAAGCTCTTCGCGCAGCTCCCGCACGAGCGCCTGTTCGGGAGGCTCGCCGGGCTCCACCTTGCCGCCGGGCAGTTCCCAGCGTCCGGCCAGCTCAGGCGGTGCACTGCGGCGCGCGGCGAGCAGCCGCCCGTCGCTCAACAGGGCGGCCCCCACCACCACGATCGGTTCGGTCATGCGCGGGAGCCTACGGGAGCGGGCACGTACACCGGGCGGGGTGAATCACTTACTCCCGCTCTGACCGTTCTGCCCGTTCTGACTGATGCGCTCGACCCAGTAGAGCTGCTTGTGGCCGCGACTGTCGAGGCTGTCCGCGATCTCCTGCGCCTCGGCGCGCGTCGCGTACCTGCCCACCCGGTAGCGATTGCCGTTGTCGTCCTGCCTTATGACGAGCCAGGGAAGCGTGATCGTGCCGTCGTTCATCGACCCCCACCGCTCCTTCCCGCCCCGGCTCCTCCAGGTCCCGTCCCCGGATCCCGCCGCGCCCCGCCACCTAAGGAAACCGCAGTCCGCATATGCCCGAGCGTACGCCTAACCTTCACGCAGCGAATCCGTCTTTTCACAAAGAGGTACGCAACCAGCCAAGATGTGGCGGGCGCACCCCTCCGAACGCGCCGCCAATCACTACCCGCGCGCCCCCCAGCGCTTCAACGAGCAGCGATCCAGCACGATTCACACGAAACGAGCTACTGCTGGACTCCATGGTGTCCCGGCGGCAAGAACGACTGAATTCGAACTACGTTCGGACAGACCTCCCAGGCTGCGGCGGCTCCAACTTCACTCCGGCAAAGGCCACTTGACCCATGCCCGCGCCACCGTCCCGTACACCCGAAATCAGCCGGTTTCCCGAACGGGCGAGCAGCCGGGCCGACTTCACCGGAACGAGCAGGGCCCACCCCGTCACCCGTCGACACCCGACCGCACCGGCCCTCTCGGCCAGCGGGCACCCGGACGCCGGCTCCCCCGACCAACGGCACACGCCCGCCGCACTCACTTCACCGGCAGGTGGTACGCCACTTGGTAACGGTCCGCCGGGACCACCACGTCCGCCGTCTCCACCGGGCGGCCGGAGGCGAAGTACGTGCGGTGGACGACCAGGACGACATGACCGGGGACACCGCCGAGGGCGAGCAGCTCCTCGGCCAGGCCGGGGCGGGCGCCGACCTCCTCGGTGACGTTGTCCACGACGACGTCGATGGCGGCCATACGCTCGACGACGCCCATGCCGCCGAGGGGGCCCTCCTCCGGGAGCATCACGGGGGTGCGACCGGTGAGGGCGAGAGGCTCCCAGGAGGTGGAGAGCATCATCACCTCCCCCGCGTCCCGGAAGGTGTACTTGGTGCACATCACGCGGTCGCCGAGCTGGATCGCGAGCCGCTCGGCGACCGTCCGGCCCGCCTCGACCTGCTCGCTGCGCGAGTCCCAGGTCCCGCGCGCGGCGGCGTCGGCCTGCTCCTGCCGGAAGGGTGTGGCCCCGCCGGCGGGCCGGAACCCGGAGCGGGCGACCCGACGCGGCACCGGCCGCTCCCGCACATAGGTGCCCGAACCGGAGCGACCTTCCACCAGCCCCTCGGCCATGAGCACCTTGCGGGCCTCCAGCGCGACCGTGTCCGAAACGCCGTACTCCTCGCGGATACGGGCCTGGGACGGGAGACGGGTGTGCGGCGGCAGCGAACCGTTCACGATCTTCCTGCGGAGATCACCCGCGACACGCAGGTACGCCGGCTGCTCACCGAAAGTCACTTGCCGCTCCCATCTGGATGTACAGACAGCAACAGCGTGGCAACCGTGGGTTGTGCCAGGCAAGCAAAGGCCAGAGAATCACTCGATGTGATGACACGCCCCCGGTGAGGGCTTTACGCAGGCACTTTCTCCCCGCTATGGCCGCCGTCACACCTCCGCGTCGGACTCTTCCCCTCCGCCGCCCTCGCCGCCGTCCTCCGCGTCGTACGTCGGCGCCTCGGTGGCCAGCCCCAGAGCCTCGCGGGCGGTGACCACCTTCGGCCCGTCGGTCAACCGGTACGCCTTGTCCCAGTGGTCGGTGAAGGCGTCGGCGTCCCTCGCCTCGCTCGCCGCCTCCCACTGCTCGCGCGCCCGGTCCAGAGCCTTGGCATAGTCGGTGACCGCTTGCTCAGTGGAGGACTCCCAGTCGTGCGCGCGCAGCGCCTCAGTCTGCTGTTCCAGGGCCTGAACCATGTCCGTCGCCCACGCCTTGTGCCCGGCCAGGTCGTCCTCGACGTACTCCGTGTCGGGCACCCCGTCGTAGGCGTCGTTCAGGATCGCGTCGGCCTTCAAAAACGCGAACTGGTCGTCGTCGAGGGTCGTGTCGTCCTGTCGCAGCGAGCCCTTCAGAGTGCCCTCGGCATCCACGTTGCCGAACATGCAGGTGATCTCACGGTCGCCGGACCGCCAACTCTCCCGCGTGGGCGTGAAGTAGTAGACGTCGACGTCGTCCGGGAGCGCCCAGGTGTCCATCGCGTACGACTCGGAGCGCGCGTAGCACTTCTCGTCGGCTACGCCGGTGACCGCGTCGTCGCCCGGGTAGTCGCCGTCCGGCATCGGGAAGTTGGCGAACACCTCCGCGTCGTGCTCGCCGTCGCACGGCACGATGTCGACGTCGTACGCGTAGCCCTCCAGGGAACCGCTGGGCGTGTCGAAGCACTCGCCCTTGTTCACCGAGAAGGTGGTGCCCACGCCGTTCGCCGCGTCGCGGAAGCCGTCCCACGCGTCGCGCGCGCCGCCCGTGGTGAACGCGAGCGTCATCAGCAGCGCGCCGATCGTCGAGAGCACGATTCCGGCCACCGCCATGCCCTTGCCGCGCTCCCCCCTCTTCCTGATCTGCACCAGTGCGAGGATCCCCAGCACCAGCCCGATCCCCGGCAGGAAGCACAGCACCCCGAGCACGAGCGCGGCGATCGCGAACCCGTTGACGGGCGAGGGCGGCTGCAGCACCGGATACGTCTGCCCCCAGGCCTGGCCCCAGGGGTGGGGGCCCGCCTGGTACGGAGACGGCTGTTGCCCGGGCACGGCATACGGCTGCGGCTGCTGCCCCGGGGGCGAGAACGGGCCACCGCCGTGAGGTGGCTGGGGCCCGGAGGGCGGGGGTGTGGCCACGGGTACACGTGCTCCTTAACACCGAGCGGGGTGGGACGAGTGGATGAGGACGAACCGAGCGGAACGAGCCGAGTGGGAACTGACGTACGACTGGGCGCATGGTAAGCGTGCGACGAGGCCAGGGCGAGACCCGGGGCGAGGCGGAACACAGATCCCCGCCCCCGCGTGATCAGGGCGATGTCGGAACCGCGGGGCCCACGAGTCGACGCGCTGCGCTCGCTGCCGTACGCCTTCAGCGCCGGTGCCGATGCCGGCGTCGGTGTCGGTGTCGGTGTCGGTGTCGTCGGGAGCGGCGATCCGCGCCTGGAGATCACTACCCTTCGCTCATGACCCCTCTGCCGGATCGCTTCTGCCCGACGGACGGTACGCGCGTCCCCGCCGCCTCCCTCGCCTGGTGCTGTCCGGCCTGCCGCGGCCCCCTGGACCTGGACTTCGCGCCCACACCGGCACCGCTCAAGTCCCTGGCCGGCCGCGTGAACTCCCTCTGGCGCTACGCCGAATGCCTCCCCCTGGCTGCGCCCACGGTGTCACTGGGTGAGGGCCGGACCCCGCTGGTCGACCTCAAGGACGGCATCCAGGCCAAGCTCGACTTCCTGATGCCCACGCTCTCCTTCAAGGACCGCGGTGCGGTGCTCCTCGCCGAACTGGCCCTCCGGCTCGGCCCCCGGCGGGTCGTCGCCGACAGCAGCGGCAACGCGGGCACGGCGGTCGCCGCGTACTGCGCCCGGGCCGCGCTGCCCTGCACGGTGTACGTCCCGGCCGGTACGTCGGCCAAGAAGCTGGAGCAGATCGACGCGCACGGCGCGCGGCTCCACCTCGTCGAGGGCGACCGCGAAGCGACTGCCCGGGCAGCGCGCGAGGCGGCCGACGTGGACGGGGTCTTCTACGCCTCGCATGTCTACAACCCCTATTTCCTGCACGGTACGAAGACCTACGTCCACGAACTGTGGGAGGACCTCGGCGGCCGCCTCCCCGAGGTGATCGTCGTCCCCGTCGGCAACGGCACGCTGCTGCTGGGCGCGGCCCTCGCCGTCGCCGAACTTCACGCGGCGGGTCTCATCGACCGCCGCCCCGCCCTCTGGGCCGTCCAGTCCGCCGCCGTCGCTCCCCTGGCCCACGCCTGGACCGAGGGCGCCGACGACCTCGTCGGAGTGACCCCCACGTCCCCCACCCTCGCCGAGGGCATCGCCATCCCCCACCCGCCCCGCGCCCGCCAGATCCTCCGCGCCGTCCGCACCTCCGGCGGCACCTTCCTCACCGTCACCGAGGACCAACTCCGCCATGCCCAACGCGACCTGGCCTCACGCGGGCTGTACGTCGAGTCGACGGGCGTGGCCTGCTGGGCGGCCGTACGTGAGGGGACGCTCGAGGGACGCACGGCGGTGGTGCCGTTGTGCGGGGCGGGGCTGAAGACAGGGCCGGCAGGAAACTAGGCAGGGGCCGAGGGGACGCGGGCCTGCGAACTTGGGGGGCGCCGCGGCGGTCGCGGAGGCGCGCGCGGCGCAGCGCGGCACGCCGCCCTCGTGGCCGGCCTGGGAGCCTGTCCGGTCGCCACGGGCAACGTCCCCCTGCTCATCCTGGGCGGCCACGACCCGCCCGGTGCACGAGGTCACCCCGAGCCGCTACGTCCTGGCCTGGCGGACGGAGGACGCCGGGCGCCCGCTGGTACGGGCGCACGCGGAGGCCTGCCGACAGGCCGCGACCCGGGGTGCCCCGGACGAACACTCCTGACCGGGGCCGAATCCGGCGAACGACGGAGTCGGAGTCAGTACGCCGCGTACAGCATCAGCGCGAGGAACCCCGCGCCGACCGCAGTCAGCAGCATGTTGCTCCGCTTGTACCCGACCCACAGCAGGAGCGCCGCTGCGGCGACCGCCAGCACACGAAACTCACCGTTGAACACGACGAGCACGCCGAGTATCGCCAGTGCCACCCACATATGGCCCCCTCTCCCCTGCCCGACTTGCCTGCCTGCTCAAGCACTTCCCGTCCCGGGAGATCGACACCCCCGAAACCCCACGATCCCGACACGGAACAGGTAAAAGGGCCGAACCCCTACGGGTCCGGCGACGGTGCTCCCGAACCCGTTGACCTCGCCCAGGGTGGCGAGGCCGTGCACCTCGCCGTCGACGTTCGCGTTGAACCGGTAAAGCTCACCGCATCATCGCGATACTCACTGGTTTCCAGCGAGAGGCTCAGGATGCGCTGAATCCGCCCGTCAAAAGCAGGCAGCCTCGACAGATAGGGCACATCGCGGGGTGCTATACCGGTTTATGGACACCGCTCGTCCTGGCGGCTAGGTTGGCGTGCGCCGCAACCAGAACCAACTGCGCCTCACGCGAGGGGAGCCGCGCATGAAGGACGTCACCCCGGCCGGCGACCGGGCCTGGTCGTACAGCACCCGGCTCACGGCCGAGACCGCGCACGAGCGCACGGACCTGGGCTTCGACGGCCTGGACACCGCGGTTGGGATCATTCTGGCCGGGGAGGAGTTCGGACCGACCCGCACCATGCACCGCGGCCACCGGTTCGACGTCAGCGGCCGAGCCGGAGAGCTCCACGTGCGCTTCACGCCGACTCGCGAGGAGGCGGAGGCGGAGGCGGAGGCGGTACGGAGGACGGTCGGCGCGGCGCGTGACGCGGTACGGACACCGCTGCCCGTGGACGCACTCGGCCTCACCGGGGACGGCGAGTTCCTGGTCGCGGACGTGGACGGGCTGCGCGCCGCGCACGCCCCCGTGAGGCAACCCGACCGCCTCACCCCCGGCGCTTTGGCCGACACGAGTCTCGTCACCCTGTCCCCCGGCGAGGAGACCAGGGTCCGCGTCTACGGCCGGCCCGAGCCCGCCGCCGGACCGGCCCGCGCTGCGATCCTCTGCGTGGAACCGGCGTGAGCGCATCCACCCAACGCGTCACCATCAAGGACGTCGCGGCCCGGGCCGGCGTGTCGAAGGGAGCGGTGTCGCTCGCCTTCAACGGCAAGGCCGGGGTGTCCGACGCCACCCGGGACCGCATTTTCCAGGCGGCCCGGGAGCTGGGCTGGGCACCCAACGCCCGGGCCCGCGGCCTGTCGTCCGGCACCAGGGTGGACACCATCGGCCTCGCGATCTGCCGGCCGGCCCGGCTGCTCGGCCTGGAACCCTTCTACATGGAGTTCATCTCCGGGGTCGAGAGCGTGCTGGCCGAGCGGTCGTGCTCGCTCCTCCTGCACCTGGTGCGGGACGTGGACGAGGAGATCGCACTCCAGCAGCGTTGGTGGCAGGGCCGGCAGACAGACGGATCGATCCTCGTCGACTTCCGCGAGGACGACCCTCGCGTGCCCGCGCTGCGGGCCGTCGGGCTCCCGGCGGTGGCGGTCGGTCACCCGTCGCTGACGGGCGGCTTCACCTCGGTGTGGACGGACGACGCCACCGCCGCCACGGAGGCCGTACGGTATCTGGCGGCCCTCGGCCACCGCCGTATCGCGCGCGTCGGCGGGCCCGCCGGGCTCGGCCACAGCACCATCCGCGCGAAGGCGTTCACCGAGGCCACACGGGAACTGGGCATCGCCGACGACCTTCAGGTCGCCACGGGCTACGAGGGCGAGGAGGGGGCCCGCGCCACCCGTTCACTGCTGCTCATGGCGGAGCGACCCACGGCCATCCTCTACGACAACGACATCATGGCCGTCGCCGGGACCGCCGTCGCCGCCGAACTGGGCCTCTCGATTCCGCGTGACCTCTCCCTGCTCGCCTGGGACGACTCCCAGCTGTGCCGGCTGACCCACCCACCGCTGTCCGCGATGAGCCACGACGTGCACGGGTTCGGCGCCGACGTGGCCCGGACCCTGTTCGCGGTCATCGACGACGAGGACCCCCCGTCCCACCGGGTCGCCACCCCCTCGCTCACCCCGCGCGGGTCGACGGGACCGCCGCCGAGGTAGGAGGCAGGGCGACGGCGCGAAGGAAGGCGTCGGCAAACGTGTCGCAGACCTCTTCGATGGGCGGGGCGGCAGGTCGGGGACCTGTTGCGTGGCCGGCCGGAGGAGGAGGTGCGTGACCAGCGGGCTGACCATTTGCTGGATGAGCAGCAGCGGTGTCAGATCGCGGATACGGCCTGCCGCGATGTCGGAGGTGAGC
Organism: Streptomyces sp. DSM 40750; assembly: GCF_024612035.1. GTDB lineage: Bacteria > Actinomycetota > Actinomycetes > Streptomycetales > Streptomycetaceae > Streptomyces. The sequence continues at coordinate 7,412,954 of NZ_CP102513.1, read as the reverse complement.
CACTTTCCGACGCCCGCGAACAGGCGAGGCAGTGATCATGCTGCTGGGCAACCCGCTCTCCGGCCTCGCCCGCGGACCGCACTGGCTGCCGAACGGCTGGGCCACCCTCGGCCAACTCCTTCCGCCCGGCGCATCCGGCAGCCTGCTGCGCGCCAACGCGTTCTTCGACGGTACCGGCGTCGCGGCGCCGCACTCACTCTGGGCTGCTGGATCCCGTTCGGCCTCGTCCTGCTCCTGGTTTCCGGCCGGCGCGGCCTCCGCCAGGCCGCCACAGAAGAGCAGACCTCCCAAGCCCAGGTCGTCCCCGGCGCCTGACCAGCACGGGTACGACGAAGGGGTCGGGCTCATCGGAGCCCGACCCCTTCCGAACTGCACACTTGAGGAATCAACTAGCGAGCGGTAGCGAAGTGACTACACATTGAAGCGGAATTCGACGACGTCCCCGTCCTGCATCACGTAGTCCTTGCCCTCCATGCGGGCCTTGCCCTTGGCGCGGGCCTCGGCGACCGAGCCGGTCTCGACGAGGTCGGCGAAGGAGATGACCTCGGCCTTGATGAAGCCCTTCTGGAAGTCGGTGTGGATGACACCGGCGGCCTCGGGGGCGGTGGCGCCCTTCTTGATGGTCCAGGCGCGGGATTCCTTGGGGCCGGCCGTCAGGTACGTCTGCAGGCCGAGGGTGTTGAAGCCGACGCGGGCGAGGGTGGCGAGGCCGGGCTCCTCGGCGCCGACCGACTCCAGGAGCTCCATCGCGTCCGCCTCGTCCAGCTCGGCGAGGTCCTGCTCCAGCTTGGCGTTGAGGAAGATCGCCTCGGCGGGGGCGACCAGGGCGCGCTGCTCGTTCTTGAAGTCCTCGTCGGTCAGCTCGTCCTCGTCGACGTTGAAGACGTACAGGAACGGCTTGGTGGTGAGCAGGTGCAGGTCGTGGAGGAGCTCCTCGTTGCCGGAGCCCTGCACGATGCCCTGCGAGAAGAGGGTGTCGCCCTTCTCCAGGATCTCCTTGGCGGCCTCGACGGCGGCGACCTTCGGGGCGATGTCCTTCTTGATGCGCGACTCCTTCTGGAGGCGCGGCAGGACCTTCTCGATGGTCTGGAGGTCGGCGAGGATCAGCTCGGTGTTGATCGTCTCGATGTCGTCCTTGGGCGAGACCTTGCCGTCGACGTGGACGACGTTCTCGTCTTGGAAGGCGCGGATGACCTGGCAGATCGCGTCCGACTCGCGGATGTTCGCGAGGAACTTGTTGCCGAGGCCCTCGCCCTCGCTGGCGCCGCGGACGATGCCCGCGATGTCGACGAAGTCGACGGTGGCGGGGAGGACGCGCTGCGAGCCGAAGATCTCGGCCAGCTTGGCCAGGCGCTCGTCCGGGACGCCCACGACGCCGACGTTCGGCTCGATCGTGGCGAACGGGTAGTTGGCCGCCAGCACGTCGTTCTTGGTCAGGGCGTTGAACAGGGTCGACTTGCCGACATTGGGCAGACCGACGATTCCGATCGTGAGCGACACGTTTGCGACTTCCCGTACGTAGGAGGGCCAGGCGGCCGGGGGGCTGGAGCGGCAGGTCCTGGGGCCGAGGCAGGTCCGGCGGATCGTGCCCCAGCGGCCAGAGGGCTGGCCGATCCCCCAGTTTACGGCGTGCCGACGCCCGGTCCGGCGAGGTATCGAACGCTTGGCCAAGGTCCGCTCAACGGCGTGTCTCTGAACCCATTCGGCACATTAACCGACCTAAGTTGGTCGAGTGGAGCAGCAAAGGACGCATCCCTCTCGGACCGGGCCGCTGAGCGGCGCCCCCCTTCCTCCGCAGGCGAGCAGAGGGGGCCGGGGTCCCGGCGCGGGCGTGCCGCGTCGTGCTCCGGTCGCGCGCGGGCCCGTACCTAGGCTGGTCCAAGCCGTACGGCGCGTCTTGCGGGCCGTGCGCCGGATGCCGAACCCACGTCTCACCGGGCTGGGTTGCGGTTTGTTCTGCGGGGTGACGATGTTCGCGCTCGCCGGCCTCGACCGGCTGCTGTTCGGCGCGTCCCTCACCCTGTACGGGGTGCTGTTCCTGCTGGTCAGCGCGTTGAGCGCTGTGTGGGTGCGAGGCGGTGACCTGGCGAGCGCCCCGGTCGTCGTACCGATCGCCTTCGCGGCCGGTCTGCCGCTGATCGCCGGCGGCGAGGGCGGCCTCGGCGGACACCTGATGGCCCTGGTCACCGCCCTCGCCATGCAGGCGGGCTGGCTGTACGGCGGCACCCTCGTCGCCGGGCTCATCGTGACCGTGCGCAAGGTCCGGCTGATGGCCCAGCGGGCGGCCGAGCGGGAGAGGGAACGGGTGCGGGAGCGGATCGGTGGGCAGGGCCAGGTCCGGACACCTGGTGTCCGGGCCCGGCCTCCGCACGGAGGCCGGGCGGTCGGGCCCCGGGCCCCGAGGCCTCCGGCCCGGCCTCGCCGTACGGTCCCCCGGAGTTCCTAGTCGGCCGTTCCCGACCGCCCCGGTAGGCAGCTCTTTCCTAACCGGCCTTCGCCGCCCGCATGGCCGCGCCCACGATGCCCGCGTTGTTCTGCAGCTGGGCCGGGACGATCTCCGCCTTGATGTCCTCGATGAGGTGGAGGAACTTCTGGGACTTGCGGCTGACCCCGCCGCCGATGATGAAGAGCTCGGGCGAGAAGAGCATCTCGACGTGGGCCAGGTACGTGGTGACGCGCTTGGCCCAGTGCTCCCAGGTCAGCTCGTGGTCGTCCTTGGCCTTGGTGGAGGCGCGGGTCTCGGCGTCGTGGCCGTGCAGCTCCAGGTGGCCCAGCTCCGTGTTGGGCACGAGGACGCCGTCGGAGAAGAGGGCGCTGCCGATGCCCGTGCCGAAGGTGAGCAGGATGACCGTGCCCTGACGGTCGCGCCCCGCGCCGAACTGCATCTCGGCGACGCCCGCCGCGTCCGCGTCGTTCACCACGGTCACCGGCTGGCCGCCGAGCCGGTCACCGAGGAGGGCGCGTGCGTCGACGTCGATCCAGCTCTTGTCGACGTTGGCCGCCGTACGGATCGTGGCACCGCCGGTGACCACACCGGGGAAGGTGACGCCGACCGGGCCGGTCCAGCCGAAGTGGTCGACGACCTCCTTGACCCCGTCGGCCACCGAGTCGGGCGTCGCCGGGTGCGGGGTCAGCACTTTGTACCGCTCGTCCGCCAGGTCGCCCAGGTCCAGGTCCACGGGAGCGCCCTTGATCCCGGAACCACCGATGTCCACGCCGAAGATGTGCATGGCCCTACGTTACGTCGTACGACAGACAGTCATGTTCACGAGGTAGCCCGCCGCCGCCGGGTGCGGGAACCCTCACGTCCTCGAACGTGTACGGCCCCGGAACCTTCACGTTCCGGGGCCGTACACGCGTGTTCGGGAAGTCAGGCTCCGGCGGGGCCCTGTCCGGTGCGCTCGGCGACCAGGGTGGCGGCCTCCGCGCGCAGGTCGCGGCGCAGTTCCTTGGGCAGGGAGAAGGTGATCGACTCCTCGGCGGCCTTGACCAGTTCGACGTCCTCGAAGCCGCGCTGGGAGAGCCACTCCAGGACCTCCTCGACAAGGATCTCCGGGACGGAGGCGCCCGAGGTGACGCCGACGGTCTCCACACCCTCCAGCCAGGCCTCCTCGATCTCGCTGGCGAAGTCCACGAGGTACGCCTCGCGGGAGCCGGCGAGCTTGGCGACCTCGACGAGGCGGACCGAGTTGGAGGAGTTGCGGGAGCCGACCACGATGACCAGTTCCGCCTCGGCGCCCATCTGCTTCACGGCGAGCTGGCGGTTCTGCGTGGCGTAGCAGATGTCGTCGCTGGGCGGCGAGACGAGCAGCGGGAACTTCTCCTTGAGCGCGCCGACCGTCTCCATGGTCTCGTCGACCGAGAGCGTGGTCTGGGAGAGCCAGACGATCTTGGACGGGTCGCGGACCTCGACCTTGGCGACGTCCTCGGGTCCGTCGACCAGCTGGATGTGGTCCGGCGCCTCGCCCGACGTGCCGATGACCTCTTCGTGGCCCTCGTGCCCGATCAGGAGGATGTCGAAGTCCTCGTTGGCGTACCGGATCGCTTCCTTGTGGACCTTGGTGACCAGCGGGCAGGTCGCGTCGATGGTGGCGAGTTTGCCGCGCGCGGCCTCGTCGTGGACGGTCGGGGCCACGCCGTGCGCCGAGAACATGACGATGTTCCCCTCGGGAACCTCCTCCGTCTGCTCGACGAAGATGGCGCCCTTCTTCTCCAGCGTCTGCACGACGTACTTGTTGTGGACGATCTCGTGGCGGACGTAGATCGGGGCCCCGTACTGCTCCAGGGCCTTCTCTACGGCGATCACGGCACGGTCGACGCCCGCGCAGTAGCCACGCGGGGCGGCGAGGAGGACACGGCGGCGGCCAGGCGAAGCGGTCATGTCTTCCATCGTAGGGGGTTCCCTTGCGGGGCCTTCGCCGCGAGACAGCGCGGAAGAGCTCCGCTGGATGCGGTTGGGGGCGAGTGCGGGTTGTGGGGGTTGTTCGCGCAGTTCCCCGCGCCCCTGAAAGATCAGGCCCTGCGGGCCTGAAGGACGACGGTCCTGCGGGCCGAAAAGCACGGGGCGCAGCCCCTGCTTTTCAGGGGCGCGGGGAACTGCGCGATCAGCCACGAACCACCCGCAGCCGCCAACGCAGCCCCTCCCCCGAGCTCTTCGGCGGCTTTGTCGGCACCCCCCGCTACGCTCGGCCGCATGGCTCTCAACACGTCCGCCGAGTCCCCCCTCCCCGTCGGCGAGGTCTCCCGGCTCATCGGCGGCTGGATCGACCGGCTGGGCGCGGTGTGGGTGGAGGGACAGATCACGCAGTTGTCGCGGCGCCCGGGCGCGGGCGTCGTCTTCCTCACCTTGCGGGACCCGTCGCACGACATCTCCGTGAGCGTGACCTGCTACCGACAGGTGTTCGACGCCATCGCGGACGTGGTGAGCGAGGGCGCGCGGGTCGTCGTCCACGCGAAGCCGGAGTGGTACGCGCCGCGCGGGCAGCTGTCGCTGCGGGCCACCGAGATAAAGCCGGTCGGGGTCGGTGAACTGCTGGCCCGCCTCGAACAGCTGAAGAAGTCCCTGGCGAGCGAGGGGCTGTTCGCGCCCGAGCGGAAGAAGGCGCTGCCCTTTCTGCCGCAGCTGATCGGGCTCGTGTGCGGCCGGGCCTCCGCGGCCGAACGGGACGTGCTGGAGAACGCGCGGCACCGCTGGCCGGCCGTCCGCTTCGAGGTGCGCAATGTCGCCGTGCAGGGCGTGCACGCGGTGCCGCAGGTCGTGCAGGCGGTGAAGGAACTGGACGCGCTGGACGGCGTGGACGTCATCATCGTGGCGCGCGGCGGCGGCAGCGTGGAGGACCTGCTGCCGTTCTCCGACGAGCAGCTCGTACGGGCGGTCGCGTCCTGTCGTACGCCGGTCGTGTCGGCGATCGGCCACGAGCCGGACACGCCGCTGCTGGACTATGTGGCGGACCTGCGCGCGTCCACGCCGACCGACGCGGCCAAGAAGGTCGTGCCGGACGTGGGCGAGGAGTACGAGCGGGTGCGGTGGCTGCGGGACCGCGCGCGGCGGTGCGTGGAGGCGTTCGTGGACCGGGAGGAGCGGGGGCTCGCGCACGCCCTCGCGCGCCCCTCGATAGAGGATCCGCACCGCATGATCGACGAGCGTGCCGACCAGGTGGCCTCGCTCATCGACCGGGGCCGCCGCTGCCTCGGTCACCATCTGGACCGTGCCGTCTCGGAGTTGACGCACACCCACGCGCGCGTGGTGGCCCTCTCCCCGGCGGCGACGCTCCAGCGGGGGTACGCGGTGCTGCAGCGGGCCGACGGCCATGTGGTCCGCGCGCCTGGTGAGGTCACGTCGGAGGAGGCGTTGCGGGCGCGGGTGGCCGAGGGCGAGTTCGTCGTCCGGGTCGACGGAACCGGGACTGTCGGAGGGGACGCATAAGGTGGGCCGCATGACCAGCAACGTGAGCGAGGCCGACGGGACGACCGAGGCGGCCGGGGCCTCCGAGGCCGACCGCGCCCTCGGGTACGAGCAGGCGCGGGACGAGCTGATCGAGGTCGTCCGCCGTCTGGAGGCGGGCGGTACGACGCTGGAGGAGTCCCTCGCCCTCTGGGAGCGCGGCGAGGAGCTGGCCAAGGTGTGCCGCCGCTGGCTGGACGGGGCCCGGGCGCGGCTGGACGCGGCGCTGGCGGAGGACGAGGAGCAGGGCGGCGAGGACAAGAGGGGTTGATTTCCGGCCGGTCGACCACTGGGGGTCTGTGAAGCGGATCACAGCCCCCATCTTGGTTGAAATTTGAACATCCTTCGCGTAGCGTCGACGACGTAAACCGCTTGCCTCACGAAGGTTGTCCCCATGTCGCTCGTTCTCGACCCCGCCGCCCAGGACCTGCTGTTCCGCGAGGCTCACACCGCCAACACGTTCACCGACGAGCCGGTGACCGAGGAGCAGGTGCAGGCGATCTACGACCTGGTCAAGTACGGCCCGACCGCCTTCAACCAGACCCCCCTGCGCATCGTCCTGGTCCGCTCCGCCGAGGCCCGTGAGCGTCTGGTGCCGCACATGGCCGAGGGCAACCAGGCCAAGACGGCCACCGCCCCCCTGGTCGCGATCCTCGCCGCGGACAACGAGTTCCACGAGGAGCTGCCGGCCCTGTTCCCGGCGTTCCCGCAGGCCAAGGAGCTCTTCTTCGCCGAGCGCGCGGCCCGCGAGTCCGCCGCCGGTATGAACGCCGCCCTCCAGGCCGCGTACTTCATCATCGGTGTGCGCGCCGCGGGCCTGGCCGCCGGCCCGATGACCGGCTTCGACTTCGCCGGTGTCCAGAAGGAGTTCCTGGACGACGACCACACCCCGCTGATGGTCGTCAACATCGGCAGGCCCGGCGAGGGCGCGTCCTACCCGCGTTCCCCGCGCCTGGAGTTCGAGCAGGTCATCACCACGGTCTGAGCCCCACCAAGTCTCTCCGCGTGACATGAACGTACGAAGGGCCCCCGGCATGATCGCCGGGGGCCCTTCGTACGTTCATGTCACGCGCGTGCACCCGGCCTCGCGCGGGCTCACACCATCTGCGCTCACTCCGTCTTGAGAGCCTCCGCCATCTTCGTCAGCCGGTCGAACGACGCCGTTCCCGCGATCACGGTCGTGGAGCCCTCGTTCTCCAGAACGAGGGCGTCGTAACGCTCGCCCTCGTACCGCGTCCAGGTGTCGTCGCCGATCTGCTGCGTGGCCTCGGTCTTCTTGGCGTCCTGGGTGGCGTCCTGGATGAACCGGGACGGCTTCTCGGCGGACTGCTCGATCGCCACGTACTGCCCGTCGGGATCGTGGAACCCGAGGTGCCAGTGGTCGGACTCGTCGCCCCGGAAGCGGACGGAGGTCGCCTTCCAGGTGTTGGGCAGGCCTTCGGGCGCGGCCACCGGATAGGAGGCCGCACGGCGTGCCGTCAGCATCTCGACGCGGTAGTCGACACGCTTGAGCTCCGGCTCGGTGTCGTCATGCGGGATGAAGAGATAGATGACCCATGCCGCCAGCACGATGAGCCCCAGGGAGAGGACCATGTCGCGAACGGTCTGCTTGCCTTTCATGCCTGCCACGCCCTCATCGTCGCAGGTGCACTGGTCTGCTCATCCGTGGGGTCCCCTGCTCATTCTGTCGGACTGACGATAGAGTCGGGCGGAACCCTCATCCGGCCGTCGTCGTATCAGAAAGGTGCGTTCCGATGACCGAGAATCATCAGCTGCCGTCCGAGCTCGAAGTCCCCTCCGAGGCCCCCGACCGGAACCTCGCCCTGGAGCTCGTACGGGTGACCGAGGCGGCCGCGATGGCCGCAGGCCGCTGGGTCGGCCGCGGGGACAAGAACGGGGCCGACGGAGCCGCCGTGCGCGCCATGCGGACCCTCGTCTCCACCGTGTCGATGAACGGCGTCGTCGTGATCGGGGAGGGCGAGAAGGACGAGGCTCCGATGCTCTTCAACGGCGAGCGCGTCGGTGACGGCACCGGCCCGGAGTGCGACATCGCCGTCGACCCGATCGACGGTACGACGCTGACGGCCAAGGGCATGACCAACGCGATCGCCGTGCTCGCGGCGGCCGACCGGGGCACGATGTTCGACCCGTCGGCCGTCTTCTACATGGACAAGCTGGTCACCGGGCCCGAGGCGGCCGACTTCGTCGACATCAACGCGCCCGTGTCGGTGAACATCCGCCGGGTCGCCAAGGCGAAGCGGTCCGCCCCGGACGATGTGACCGTGGTCATCCTCGACCGGCCCCGGCACGAAGGCATCATCAAGGAGATCCGGGAGGCCGGGGCGCGCATCAAGCTCATCTCCGACGGGGATGTCGCGGGCTCGATCCTGGCGCTGCGGGAGGGCACGGGTGTCGATCTGCTGCTCGGTGTGGGCGGTACGCCCGAGGGCATCATCTCGGCCTGCGCGGTGAAGTGCCTCGGCGGCACGATCCAGGGCAAGTTGTGGCCGAAGGACGACGCGGAGCGGCAGCGGGCGATCGATGCGGGGCATGACCTCGACCGGGTGCTGATGACCGATGACCTGGTGTCCGGGGAGAACGTGTTCTTCGTCGCGACCGGGATCACGGATGGCGAGTTGCTTCGGGGTGTGCGGTATCGGTCGGAGACCGCGACCACCGACTCGATCGTGATGCGGTCCAAGTCGGGGACGGTGCGGCGGATCGACTCGGTGCATCGGTTGAGCAAGCTGCGGGCCTACAGCTCGATCGATTTCGAGAAGGCCAAGTAGCTCCGCCGGTTGAGCCGTGAAACGAGGGGGGACTGCAGCCGTCTCTGAGCCGCGGGTTGTCCGTGGCTGGTCACGCAGTTCCCCGCGCGCCTTGGGGGCGCGCCCCTCACATAGCGTCAAAAGGGCGCCCTCTTGTGCGGAGAGGGTGCCCTTTTGGCGTGTATGTATGGGTTCAGCCTGCGGCCGCTATCGTCCCGGTCGCCCTGGCCGCCTTCTGCAGCTCCAGGTCTCGGCGGCGCCTTCGGGCCAGCACCACCCGGCGTTCCGCCGCTGTCAGGCCACCCCAGACTCCATAGGGCTCGGGTTGCAGGAGTGCGTGTTCCCGGCACTCGACCATGACGGGGCAGCGGGCGCAGACGCGCTTGGCGGCTTCCTCTCGGGAGAGCCGGGCCGCGGTGGGCTCTTTGGAGGGGGCGAAGAACAGCCCGGCCTCGTCGCGCCGGCACACGGCCTCCGTGTGCCACGGGGCGTCCTGGTCCCTGTCGCGCACTGGCACCCGCTGGGGCGGCACGGCAGCGACCTGCAGGGACGAATGCGGCGGATGCAGCACGGTCTACTCCTGACGACGGCTTCGCGAGCGAGAGACGATGCAGCAAGGCCTACCCGCTGTGCGCGGGCCTATGCACTGAGTCCCGATCCGCTGGAATTCGGCGTCATCACCATGCGGTCACAACCGGATCGGACCCTTTCGGGCGATGTCCGGGCGTGGTCGAATTCACAACCGTCAACGGTCCAGGTGTTTGCGCAAATGATCGTCCACCTTGCGGGCGACATGGTCGGTCACCCGGCCGAGGAGGTCGGTGATCACCTTGCCCCGCTTGGGCTTCGCCTCGATGCTCCCGAGTACGGCCAGTCCGTCCACATAGACGACGGGTGCGTCGGTCTCGCCCGAATCCACCGCGTCCACCTCGAAGCTGCCGAGGATGCCGCCGCCGCTGCCGCGCAGCGAGACGTTCTCCGGGACGCGGATCTCGACGCTGCCGAAGATCGAGATCGCCTTGATCATCACCTGGCGGTGCTCGAAGAGCGCCTCGCTGAGGTCTATCTCGACGCTGCCGAATATCGCGTACGCGTGGATACGGCGGCCGGCCCGCCAACGCCCCTTGCGCATCGAGGCGCTGAAGACGGCCATCAGGCGGTCGTCGGGGTCGATCGGGATCGCGCCCGGCGTCGGGCGGTTGGGCACGGAGGAGACGGGCGGCACATACGCCGGCGCCGCCTTCCGGGCCTGGCCGGCCGGCAGGTCCCGTACGAAGACGTCCAGTTCGCCCACGGTCTTGGCGGCGAGCACGCCCTCGACCCGCTCGGAGTGCTCCTCCGCGGTGAGGCGGCCCTCGGCGAGGGCGTCGCGCAGGAGGTCGGTGATGCGGTCGCGGTCGGCGTCGGAGGCGCGCAGCTCGGCAGACGGCAACGGCGGTTCCTGGGTGGGGCGCTTCTGAAGGTCCACGACAGCAGAATACCCACTCGCGATAGATCGCGACTAGGGGTGTGGACAACTCGTGGACGACGGACTGAGCCTTACCTCACAAGTCCGCTCTCCGGGGCAGGTTCTACGCTGGTGGCGCTGCCAACGGAGGTCAGCCGTCGGCGAGTGAGCCACAGGGCGCGCGAGCCTGAGAACAGCCTTGTCGAGTGAGGAATGGGCGACATGCCTGAGTTCGAGTACACCGATCTGCTCCCCATGGGAGAGGACACCACCCCGTACCGGCTGGTGACCTCCGAGGGTGTCTCCACCTTCGAGGCCGACGGGCGCACGTTCCTCAAGGTGGAGCCGGAGGCGCTGCGCAAGCTCGCCGCCGAGGCCATCCACGACATCCAGCACTATCTGCGCCCGGCCCACCTGGCGCAGCTGCGCCGGATCATCGACGACCCCGAGGCGTCGGGCAACGACAAGTTCGTCGCCCTGGACCTGCTGAAGAACGCGAACATCGCGGCCGCCGGTGTGCTGCCCATGTGCCAGGACACGGGTACGGCGATCGTGATGGGCAAGCGCGGGCAGAACGTCCTCACGGAGGGCGGCGACGAGGCAGCCCTCTCGCGCGGCATCTACGACGCCTACCTGAACCTCAACCTGCGTTACTCGCAGATGGCTCCGCTCACCATGTGGGAGGAGAAGAACACCGGCTCCAACCTCCCGGCCCAGATCGAGCTGTACGCGACGGACGGCGGCGCGTACAAGTTCCTGTTCATGGCCAAGGGTGGTGGCTCGGCCAACAAGTCGTTCCTGTACCAGGAGACGAAGGCCGTCCTGAACGAGGCCTCCATGATGAAGTTCCTGGAGGCGAAGATCCGTTCGCTGGGCACGGCCGCCTGCCCGCCGTACCACCTCGCGATCGTGGTGGGTGGTACGAGCGCCGAGTACGCGCTGAAGACCGCCAAGTACGCCTCCGCGCACTACCTGGACGAGATCCCGGCCGAGGGGTCGCCGCTCGGGCACGGGTTCCGGGACAAGGAGCTGGAGGAGAAGGTCTTCGAGCTGACGCAGAAGATCGGGATCGGCGCGCAGTTCGGCGGCAAGTACTTCTGCCATGACGTACGGGTCGTCCGGCTGCCCCGGCACGGCGCGTCCTGCCCGGTCGCGATCGCCGTGTCCTGCTCGGCCGACCGGCAGGCCGTCGCGAAGATCACCGCCGAGGGTGTGTTCCTGGAGCAGTTGGAGACGGACCCGGCGCGGTTCCTGCCGGAGACGACCGACGAGCACCTCGACGAGTCGTCGGACGTCGTGCGCATCGACCTCAACCAGCCGATGGACGACATCCTCGCCGAGCTGACCAAGTACCCGGTGAAGACGCGGCTTTCGCTTTCCGGCCCGCTGGTCGTGGCCCGTGACATCGCGCACGCCAAGATCAAGGAGCGGCTGGACGCGGGCGAGGAGATGCCGCAGTACCTGAAGGACCACCCGGTGTACTACGCGGGTCCGGCGAAGACTCCCGCGGGGTACGCGTCGGGTTCGTTCGGTCCGACGACGGCCGGCCGGATGGACTCGTACGTGGAGCAGTTCCAGGCGGCGGGCGGTTCCAAGGTGATGCTGGCGAAGGGCAACCGCTCGCAGCAGGTCACGGACGCGTGCGGGTCGCACGGCGGCTTCTACCTCGGCTCGATCGGCGGGCCCGCGGCCCGGCTCGCGCAGGACTGCATCAAGAAGGTCGAGGTCGTCGAGTACGAGGAGCTCGGCATGGAGGCCGTCTGGAAGATCGAGGTCGAGGACTTCCCCGCGTTCATCGTCGTCGACGACAAGGGCAACGACTTCTTCAAGGACCCGGCGCCGGCGCCGACGTTCACGAGCATTCCGGTGCGGGGGCCTGGGCTGGCGTAAGCGACGCTGTTCGACGGGCGCCCCCACCTGCGCATTGCGGGTGGGGGCGGTGTCGTTCGCGGCAGCGGGACCCCCGGGGTCGCACCACAGCACTTGCGGATGACGACGACACGCGTCGTCGGCGGCGTCCGACTCGCGCCGGACGGTGGCGCTGGGCTCGTCAACGACCGTGCCGATCGCCGCGTACGCCACCGGCGCGCACGCTTCGTCCTCCGTCGTCACGTACTCCTGCTCGACGGTCGTGGCGGGATCGGTGACCTTGTGCCCCTTGACGTCCCCGTGCTTCAGCGCGACCTTCTCCAGCTCCGCCGCAGTCAGGGCCGACGCCTTGCTCGCCTCGGCTGCCGCCTTGCTCTCCTCGGCTGCCGCCTCGGAACCGCCCTTGCCGGCCGGGTACCGCCGGAGTCCGAGCAACCGGCCACGAGGGCCGGCGACAGTGCGGCTGCACCCGCGAGAACCCGCCAGGACCTGCGGAGGCGCAGGGCGAGAAGGAGCGAGGCGGCTGACACCGACCGCCGAGCCCCCTACCTGCGGCTCTTCCTCCTGGCGGCCCGTCAGGTGTGCGGCCGGGGTGACCACTCGATTCCCTTTTGCAACATTCATTGACCGCAGACCGCTTGCTACCTAATGTCTCGTCAGGCACTTGACGTCAAAGGTTCAAGTAAAATTCGGGAAGGGGTAACCGGATTGAAACGGACACTTCAGACTGGTCTGGTATCGGGGTGCGCGGCCATGGCCGTCTTCGCGGGAGCTCCCGCCGCCAACGCGAATTGGGAGTCCCGGATCGTCGGTTGGTACTTCGAGGACGAGTCCCGCCGCTGGACCGATCAGGACTACTCGCAGGTGCACTTCATCACCTGCTCGTCGTCAGGACCCAGCGTCAGCACGGAGATAAGACTCTGGCGGGTGGTCAACAACAGTCCCGACATCGGGTACGACCGCAAGGTGTTCAGCGAGTGCTTCACGTGGTACGACGGTGACGAAACCAGCACCGGCGTGTGGCACAACCTGCCCTACAGCAGAGCCGACTACGTGGACGACGAATACATCGGCGGCTACTACTTCAGCATCCGAGGAGTTGACGGCTACCAGGCGGACGGACCGTCCCTGAACGTGGACAGAGTCGTTCAGGACACCACTGCTGCCGATGGCTAGCAGCCGAGAACAATGACTTGCCGCAGCTCATCTCCGAGGCGGTCCGGAATGCTGTTCCGGGCCGCCCGGCCACTCTGAATCAGGACGCCGGTGAGATTCCTAACAAGTCTGCGCAGCAGCTCCGCGCTGCGTATCTCCCCCTTTGCCATCGGCATAGTGCTCTTCTACTATTTCGACAACCACATTTCGCTCCTCCCGAACCATGGGTACGCGCCCACGGTCGTGGTGAATGCGATCGGGCCCATATGCGCCCTGGCCTACGCCGTCACGGCCACGATGGCGGTCTGGGAGATGGGGCGTCTCAAGGAGGGCCGCGTCTGGGACTCCCCCATCGTGCGCACACGACTCCGGGTGGCGATCAATGCCGGTGTTCCGATTCTCCTGGTCTCCGGGTTGATGCTGGCGCTGCCTGCCGCTCTGGCCTTCGTTCAGACCGGTGTCCGACCCACGGTCAGCAGTCTCGTCCTCCTCGGTCAGCAGCTGTTGATCTGCGTGGCCTACATCGCGATCGGGTACGGAGTCGGCTTCTGGACCCCTCGCCTCATATCGGCCCCCATCCTGGGAGGGCTCGTCTACTACTTCGTGGCCTTTTCGGTAGCCGGCTATTCGTACGCCTGGCGTCACCTCGTGGGCTACTTCTTCGAGCCACTCATGTTCGGGGAGCTCCCCACACGTAACGCCTTGCTCGCTCCCCTTGTCCTCATCGGGGCCGTCGCCGTTGCGTCGACGCTCATCTGGATCTCACCGCGTCATCTGATGCTGCGGTGCTGCGTCGCAGCCGGAATCGCGGTCGCGGGAGTGCCGGCCGCCTACTCCATGGTGCAGAGTTGGGGTGCCAGTACGCCGGTTGTCACCGGCGCTGCTCCCGTGGTCTGCACGGGGAAGTCGCCAGAGGTCTGCATGCCGGAGATCTCCGCGGCGAAGCTGGATTTCGTCCACACTCAGGCGGTATCGGTCGCACGAGAGCTGAAGGTGGCCGGAATCAGCGAGACACCGAGACTGATCACCGATCGATTGTCCGACGGCCGGCATCAGAGATCGTCGACCGACGCCGTGTGGCGAGCACAGTTGACCGCCGGCGTGACGCGTGGAGACGTGCGGTACCAGATCGCCTTGTCCTCCTTGCATTTCCCTTGCGCGGGACCCGACCAGGTGATCGTCCACACCGCGTCGCTGTGGGTCGCCACCACGGCAGGTGAAGGCCCGGCCTATGAGAAGCTCCTTGATCGATGGGCGGCGCGGGCCGACTCGAATGCGGCGGCTGTGGCGGAGATCAAGAAGCAGGCGCGAGAGGCCCGGGCCGAATCGCGGGACAAGCAGCAGGCCTGGTACGAGAAACTACTTGCCGATGCCTGCGAGGAAGCGCCATGACATGGTGGTTCAAGGTCAGACGGGCACATTCGGTTCTGGCCGCTTCACTTGTGGGGTACGGCATCCTCCTGATCATGACGGACGACGTCACAGCGGATCTTCCGTCACTCGGCCTGGGGAACATCATTCCGGCGCGGCTTGTTCTGCTCGCCCCCATACCACTGACCACCGGACTCTTCTTCTGTCTTGAATCCCGCCTGGAACACCAGGAAGGAACGTCGGTCCGCCCGGTACGGGCACTGGACATGTACTTGATCCTTTCGTCGGCATTCCTTGCTTTTGCCCTGGCGGCCCTGCTCGAGATGACCGGCGGATCTCACCACTCCCTGGCGGCCGCCCGAAATGTGCTGTTCTTCGTCGGTCTGCTGCTCATCTTCAGGCCCGTACTGGGGCAGGGGACGTCCGTGCTCCCGATGGCCTGGGTCTGCGTCGTCTTTCTCACCGGATACAGGTCGCCGAGGGATCCGTACCCCTGGTCGATCATTCCCGAGCCGCTGGGTGCAGTCCATGCGTGGATCGGCGCCTTGGGCGCCTTCGGCCTGGGTACCCTCTTCCACTTCTTCGTTTCTTCCAGGAGGGGCTTGTGAGCATTGTCCTCAGCAATTGCACCTACGCTTACCGACGATGGCGCGCCCCGGTCTTCGAGGACTTGAACTATGCGCTTCCCGAAGGCCTGACCATCCTGCTCGGCCCCAATGGTGCCGGAAAATCGACGCTCCTCAAGCTGGCTTCAGGGGCTGTGCGTCCGCGATCTGGCACCGTATCCCTCGGTTCGCTTCGCTCGACCCGGACGGAGTACCTGCGATCGGTTTCCTGGATGCCGCAGAACATCGTTGCCCTCTCGGGGCTCACGGCCCGTGAATACGTGGCGTACTGCGGTTGGCTCAAAGGGATGAGCAAAACTGCCGCGTGGGAAAAAGCAGCCGCTTCCTTGACGCGCGTCGAATTGGAGAAAGTGGCGCAGCGGAGGACCAGTCAGCTCTCCGGTGGGCAGTTGCGCCGCGTCGGGCTGGCATGTGCCCTGGTGCACGATGCGCAGGTGATCCTGATGGATGAACCCACGGCCGGCATGGACCCGCGTCAGAGGCGGGTTTTCCGGAATATCCTCAACGATCTGTCCCAGGACGTCCGTGTCCTGATGTCCACGCACGACGTCACGGACCTGGCCGAAGAGGCCGACCACGTCACCGTCATGAACCACGGCCGGATTCTCCTGGAGGGATCGACCAAGGACTTCCTGTCCTACAAGGCGTCGGACGCCGCCCGTGAGCGAGCGGCCGAATCGGCCTACACGGAGATCCTGGCGCGAGACGAAGGCAGTCCGGCGCTGTATGAGCCGACGACCGGGTACATCACGTAGTCCAGACGGGTACGTCGCTGCCGCTGCCGGGAACACTCCCGCCCCCGGCAGCGCTGTACCCGGCATGAGTGACTACCGCGTCGAACACGACTCCATGGGCGAGGTCCGAGTGCCGGCGGACGCCAAGTGGCGGGCCCAGACACAGCGGGCGGTGGAGAACTTCCCGATCTCGGGTCAGCGGATCGAGCGCGCCCATATCGAGGCCCTGGCCCGGATCAAGGGCGCCGCCGCGAAGGTGAACGCCGAACTGGGCGTGGTCGACAAGGACATCGCCGAGGCGATCCAGGACGTGGCCGCGGAGGTCGCGGAGGGGCGCTGGGACGAGCACTTCCCGGTGGACGTGTTCCAGACCGGGTCCGGGACGTCGTCGAACATGAACACCAACGAGGTCATCGCCACGCTCGCGAGCGAGCGGCTCGGCCGGGACGTGCATCCGAACGACCACGTCAACGCCTCGCAGTCGTCCAATGATGTCTTCCCCTCCTCCCTCCACATCGCCGCCACCGCCGCCGTCACGCGTGATCTGATCCCCGCCCTGGAGCATCTGTCCTCGGCCCTGGAGCGCAAGTCCGAGGAATTCGCCGACGTCGTGAAGTCCGGTCGTACGCATCTCATGGACGCCACACCGGTCACTCTCGGCCAGGAGTTCGGCGGGTACGCCGCCCAAGTGCGCTATGGCATCGAGCGGCTGGAGGCCTCGCTCCCCCGGCTCGCCGAACTCCCCTTGGGCGGTACGGCCGTCGGGACCGGGATCAACACACCGCCCGGGTTCTCCGCCGCCGTCATCGCGGAGGTCGCGCGGGTCACCGGGCTGCCGCTGACCGAGGCGCGGAACCACTTCGAGGCGCAGGGGGCGCGGGACGGGATCGTGGAGACGTCCGGGCAGCTCCGTACGATCGCCGTGTCCCTCACCAAGATCGCCAACGATCTGCGGTGGATGGCGTCCGGACCGCGCACCGGCCTCGCGGAGATCAGCCTGCCCGACCTCCAGCCCGGTTCGTCGATCATGCCCGGCAAGGTCAACCCGGTGATCCCGGAGGCCGTGCTCATGGTCGCCGCGCAGGTCACGGGGAACGACGTCACGGTCACCACGGCGGGCGCCTCCGGCAACTTCGAGCTCAACGTCATGCTGCCGGTCATCGCCAAGAACGTCCTGGAGTCCGTCCGGTTGCTCGCCAACGTCTCGCGACTGCTCGCCGACCGGACCGTGGACGGGATCGTCGCCCACCGGGAACGGGCCCGCGAGTACGCCGAGTCCTCGCCGTCGGTGGTCACCCCGCTCAACAAGTACATCGGGTACGAGGAAGCCGCGAAGGTCGCCAAGAAGGCGCTGGCCGAACGGAAGACCATTCGGGAGGTCGTCCTGGGGAGCGGGTACGTGGAGCGCGGCGATCTCACCTTGGAGCAGCTCGACGAGGCCCTGGATGTCCTGCGGATGACGCGGCCGTGACCCGACGGCGAGTTTCAGCCTTGTCAGATGACACTCGGGTAACCGATTCTCGCCAGGGCGTGAACCGTGACCGGTACCGCAGCGTCATATGCGCATGACACCTAATATCTGCGCATGGGAGACGACCGAGTGGTGAGACGAGTGGAAGCGGGCGGATCGACGGCGTTCTGGGAGCCCGGCAGTCAGATCCTGTGGCGCTACCGGGAGAACGGCGGCGAACGCTTCCATATCGCGCGCCCCGTCACGGTCGTACGCGACGACGAGGATCTGCTGGCCGTGTGGATGGCGCCCGGCACCGAGTGTGTACGGCCCGTGCTCGCGGACGGCACCTCGCTCAACTCGGAACCGCTCACATCCCGGTACAAGAAGCCACGGAGCGTACGACTCGGCCGCTGGTCCGGCACCGGGGTGCTGAAGCTGGCGCGGCCGGGCGAGCCCTGGTCGGTGTGGCTGTTCTGGGAGCCGGGTTGGCGTTTCAAGAACTGGTACGTCAATCTGGAGACGCCGCTGGCCCGTTGGGACGGCGGTGTGGACTCCGAGGATCATTTCCTCGACATCTGCGTGTATCCGGACCGGTCCTGGAACTGGCTCGACGAGGACGAGTTCGCACAGGCTCAGCAGGACGGCCTGATGGACGCTTCTGCGGCCGAGCGGGTGCGGGAGGCGGGGCGGTCGGCGGTGGAGGTGATCCGCGCGTGGGGCCCGCCGTTCTCGGACAGCTGGCAGCACTGGCGCCCGAATCCGGCGTGGGGAGTACCGTCTCTCCCGGACGACTGGGACCGTACGCCCGCGCACTTGTCCTCATGAGACCCTTGATGCGCCCCCGGTCCGCAACCGTAGGATCGTCCTCCGCAAGAGTTCACAGGGGCAACTCCCGCAGTTCGGACAGGGCTTGACCGTACGTCACCGAGGGGCGGCAAGACGTGATCAAGGGGTACGAGGGTTACACCGGGATGAGCCGGAGACGGCCTGACGGACGGGCAGTACTGCCGTTCGGCGAGCCCACCGGTACCGTGTGTGGCACAGGAACTGCCTCTGACCACGCGGGAATTCCGTTCCCAGGACACGTAATCCGGGTATCGGCCTTTCTGCGGGACGAAGTATCGGGTTTGCGGGACGCACTGCGCGCACCACGCGCAGTCCCGGACGGATGGATTCGACACGCGTGACGGAGCACCCCACCTCCCACGAGCGCCCTCAGAGCGGCGCCGGCCCCACGGATCCCCGCGGGGCGCTCCTGCGTACCCAGGAGCCGTTGCGAACCACGCCCGCCGCGGCCTTACCCACACAGGCACGCATGGGTGACGCGCCGGCCGAGCCGGGCACCGCGGCCTCGTGCGCGAAGAGCGGACAGGCCCCTTCGGAGCACGCCCAGCCGGCGCTCTCCGAGCACTCCCAGCCCGCGGCCACCGAGCCCGACCCGCATCGCCCTCGGCCCACGCCGGAGACCATCCCGGCGCAGCCCGGCGGCGAGCCGGACCGGTCGGCCGGTACCGGCGGTCTGGAGCGGCGCAGCGGGCAGGGAGTGCCGCCGGGCGCCCCCATGCCCATGCGGCGGGACGGCGACCGGCTGCGCTTCGTGGGTGCCGCAACCCGGCGGATCGCCCGCGGCATCGACCTGGACGAGATCGTGATGGGTCTGTGCCGGGCCACCGTGCCGACGTTCTCGGACGCGATCCTCGTGTATCTGCGCGAGCCGCTGCCGGTCGGCGACGAGCGGCCCACCGGGCCCATGGTGCTGCGCCTGCGCCGCACCGACCGGATCCCCGAGGAGCGGGACACCGAGGGCGGTTTCATGCCCGTGCTCCAGCCCGAGCAGCCCGTCGATCTGGCGGTGGTCACCGCCGAGCAGTGCGAGGTGCGGCCCGGCGGGGCGCTCGCCGAGGTGCTGCGGGGCGTACGGCCGGTCTTCGCGGACGCGCCCGCCGCGCACGACGCGCTGCCCGAACTGCTCGGGCCGGACGCCGAACTGACCGTGCCGACCGGCCAGCGGGCGATCCTCGCACCGCTGCGCGGCCGACGCCGGGTGATCGGGGCGGCGGTCTTCCTGCGCCGCCCGGAGCGGATGGCGTTCGAGCAGGACGACCTGCTGGTCGCCGCCCAGCTCGCCACGCACAGCGCGCTCGGCATCGACAAGGCGGTGCTGTACGGCCGCGAGGCGTACATCGCCGACGAGTTGCAGCGCACGATGCTGCCGGAGGCGCTGCCGCGCTGCACCGGCGTACGGCTCGCGCACCGGTATCTGCCGGCCGCCGAGACGGCGCGGGTCGGCGGCGACTGGTACGACGCGATCCCCCTGCCGGGCAGCCGGGTCGCCCTCGTGGTGGGTGACGTCATGGGGCACTCGATGACGTCCGCCGCGATCATGGGGCAGCTGCGGACGACCGCGCAGACGCTGGCAGGACTGGATCTGCCGCCGCAGGAGGTGCTGCACCACCTCGACGAGCAGGCTCAGCGGCTGGGTACGGACCGTATGGCGACGTGCTTGTACGCCGTGTACGACCCGGTCTCGCATCGGATCACCATCGCCAACGCCGGGCATCCGCCGCCGGTGCTGCTGCATCTGGGCGGGCGTGCCGAGGTGCTGCGGGTGCCGCCGGGTGCGCCGATCGGTGTGGGCGGGGTGGACTTCGAGGCGGTGGAGCTGGACGCGCCGGCCGGTGGCACGTTGTTGCTGTACACCGACGGGCTCGTGGAGTCCCGGCTCCGGGATGTGTGGACCGGGATAGAGCAGTTGCGGGAGAAGCTGGCCGCGACCGCGCAGTTGACCGGGCCGGATCATCCGCCGCCGCTGGAAGCGCTGTGCGACGAGGTGCTCGACATGCTCGGCCCGGGGGACCGGGACGACGACATCGCGCTGCTCGCCGCGCGGTTCGATGGGATCGCTCCCAGCGATGTCGCGTACTGGTTCCTGGAGCCGGAGGAGATGGCTCCGGGGCGTGCGCGGCGGCTGGCTCGGCATGCGCTGTCCCGCTGGGGTCTTGAGGATTTGACCGACTCCGTCGAGCTGCTCATCAGTGAGGTCGTCACCAATGCGGTGCGGTATGCGACGCGGCCGGTGACGTTGCGGTTGCTGCGGACCGATGTACTGCGGTGTGAGGTGACCGATGACGTGCCTCAGCTGCCTCGGCTCCGGCAGGCCCGGGCGACGGACGAGGGGGGCCGTGGGCTCTACCTGGTCAATCGGCTGGCCAAGCGGTGGGGGGCTACTCGGTTGAGTGCGGGGAAGGTTGTCTGGTTCGAGTTGAATCAGGCGTGAGAGTGCCGATCAGGGCTCGGGGCTGACTGTGCGTTGCGGGCTGCGGGTTCTTGGTGGCTGATCGCGCAGTTCCCCGCGCCCCTTAAGGGCGCGAAGGGCGCCCGGTGAACACCGGGCGCCCTTCCTTGTGCGCTGGAGGCGCTAATCGTCCGCCTGTGGATCGTTGGGATCCGTCGGTAGTTCGATGTCGCCGTCGTCGCTCGGGGTCTCCTCCGGTGTCGTCTCCGGAGTCTCCTCGGGGGTCGTCTCCGGTGTCGTCTCCGGGGTGGTTTCCGGTGTTGTCTCCGGTGTCGTCTCCGGGGTTTCCTCCGGTGTCGTCTCCGGGGTGGTCTCCGGGGTCAGGCTCGGGGTCGGGGACTCCGTGGGCTCCACCGCGGCGCCCTGGGTGGTCTCCAGCTCGAACTCGGTGGTCTTGCCCATGACGCCGAAGGTGTAGGTGGCCCAGATCTGGGCCGGGAAACCACCGCCGTTGACGCGGGGGACGCCGGCGGCCTTGTACATCGAGACGTGCTTGCCGTTCTTGGTCATGTCCTCGCCGAAGAGGCCGACGGAGGTCACGAGGTTCGGCGTGTAGCCGGTGAACCAGGCGGAGCGGTTCTCGTCGGAGGTACCCGTCTTGCCGGCGACCTGCTGGCCGTCGCGGTCGGGGTTGTCGCGGACGGACGTCTTGGCCGTACCGTCGTCGACCACGCCGGTGAGGACCGAGGTGACCGTGTCGGCGGCCTCCTGGCTGATGACCCGCTCGCCGATCGGATCGGCGATGGTGACCGCGCCGGCCCGGTGCTCGGCCGAGGCGAGGATGGTCGGGGTGACCTTCTTGCCGTGGTTGTCGAGGGTGGCGTAGATACCGGCCATCTCCAGCGGGCTCGCGCCCATGGAGCCGAGGGTCTGGGCGGGTACCGCCTCCATGTCCTCGGTGTCCATGCCCAGCTTGTTCGCGACCTCCATGACCTTCTCCATCCCGACGTCCACGCCCATCTGGGCGAAGACGGAGTTGATGGACTTGTTCATGGCGGTCTGCACGGTGACGTCGCCGTAGTCGACGTTGTCCTCGTTCGGCGGCTTGAACCCGACCTTGGTGCCGTTGTCGACGACCTCGTGCCCGCTGTCACCGTCGTAGATGGTGTTCGCGGTGATCGGGTCGCCGTCCTGGGTCTCGGCGCCCTCGTCCACCGCCGCGGCGAGGATCACCGGTTTGAAGGTGGAGGCGGGCTGGTAGTCCCGGCGCGTGGCGTTGTTCTGGTAGTGCTTGACGTAGTCGACGCCGCCGTACATGGCGAGGACCTTGCCGGTCTTCGGGTCGACCGAGACCGCGCCGGCCTGGATGTGCGCGTCGACCTTGCGCTTCTTGGGGTCGAGCTTGCTGGTGAGCCGCTGCTTGACGGCCTTCTCCAACGCCGCCTGCTTCTTCGGGTCGATGTTGAGCTTGACGGTCCAGCCGCCCTTGTCGATGAGCGCTGTGGCCTGCTCACGGTCGGACGCCCTGCCGCTGGCGACGAGCTGGCGGGCCAGCTCCCCGTTGGCGGCCTCCACCAGATAGCCGGTCTGCCCCGCCATGTCGGGTGTGGCCTGCGGCGGCTTCAGCTTCGGGAACTTCATGTCCTTGCGCTCGGAGGCGTCCAGCCACTTCATCTCGACCATGTTGTCCAGGACGTAGTTCCAGCGCGCCATGACCAGCTTCCTGCCGGTCGGGGAGGCGACGGCCAGGTCGTACTGGCTGGGGGCCTGGAGGAGCGCGGCGAGGTACGCGCCCTCCGAGACGGTGAGCTTGTCGGCGTCCTTACGGTAGTACGCCTGGGCCGCGGCCTGGATGCCCGAGGCGCCCCGGCCGTAGTAGCTGGTGTTGATGTAGCCCGCGAGGATGTAGTCCTTGGACTCGTTGCGTTCCAGCTTCAGGGAGATGACCAGCTCCTTGAGCTTGCGGGTCACCGTCTGGTCCGAGGTCAGGTAGTAGTTCTTGACGTACTGCTGAGTGATCGTGGAGCCACCCTGCTTGCCCTTGCCGGACAGGGTGTTGATCAGACCGCGGGTCATGCCCTTGAAGTCGACACCGGGGTCCGTGTAGAAGGTCTTGTTCTCGGCGGCGACGAAGGTCCGCTGGACGCCCGGGGGGACCTTGTCGAGACCGACGATCTCGCGAGCGGTGGTGCCCTTGCCCGTACGCGCGAGGATCTTGCCGTTCTTGTACTCGTAGACGTTGCTTTCCTTGGTCGCGTCCGGGTTCCCCTCGGGGATCTCGATCATCAGGTACAGCACGACGAACGCGCCCATGACGAGCAGGCAGAGCCCGAAGAACGTGCCCAGGATCTTCTTCCAGGTGAAGAGGCGGCGTATGCCGCTCTTCTTCTTTTTGGCACCGCCCTTGGCGCCGCCCTTGGCCGCGGCTCTGGCCGCCGCCCGGCCGCCGCCGCCCTCGGGCGAGCCTATGACCGTCGTCGTCGCCCCTGCTTCCGCCCCGCCCCCGGACGAGCGCTTGGGCGCCGCGCGGCGACCGCCGCGCTGCCGCGCTCGTCTTTCTTCCGCTCGCCCCATGGCTCCGGTCCGCTCCGCATTCTGCTCGGTCTCATACGTCACTCAGGTCTATGTCAGCTCAGCAAGCTAACACCGAGCGCTGTGACAAAGGGGAGCCCATCCGCTCCCTCGCGGCGTGACAATGCGCACGCGAGACGCCTGCCCATAGAGCTCATCCCACCGGAACGGACGTTCCAACAGGGCCGATGGTTGCCCCACCAGAACCGTGAGTTGTCGCCGACCTCGGTGACAGAACCGTGACAATCGCCTCTGACCTGCGGCGCCTCCACGCCCGGCACCGACCTATACACGGCATGTATACGTGCGGTGTATACCCCGTGTGTACAGTCGTGCTCATGTCCATCGGTCACACCCTCCTGGGACTCCTGGAGTCCGGGCCCCGACACGGTTACGACCTGAAGCGGGCCTTCGACGAGAAATTCGGTCACGACCGGCCACTGCACTACGGCCAGGTCTACTCGACGATGTCGCGCCTGCTGAAGAACGGCCTCGTCGAGGTCGACGGCATCGAGCCCGGCGGCGGCCCCGAGCGCAAGCGGTACGCGATCACCGAGGCGGGCATCACCGATGTCCAGCGGTGGCTCGCGACGCCCGAGAAGCCCGAGCCGTATCTGCAGTCGACCCTCTACACGAAGGTCGTCCTCGCCCTGCTCACCGACCGGAACGCGGCCGACATCCTCGACACCCAGCGTTCCGAGCACCTGCGCATGATGCGCATCCTCACCGACCGCAAGCGCAAGGGCGACCTGGCCGACCAGTTGATCTGCGACCACGCCCTGTTCCATCTGGAGGCCGATCTGCGATGGCTGGAGCTGACCGCCGCCCGACTGGGCAAGCTGGCCGAGGCGGTGGTCCGGTGATGACCCCCGCCGGCTCCCTGCTCGTCGCGACCGATCTGCGCAAGTCGTACGGGCCCACCACCGCGCTGGACGGCGCCGAGTTCTCCATCCACCCCGGCGAGGTCGTCGCGGTGATGGGCCCCTCCGGCTCCGGCAAGTCGACCTTGCTGCACTGCCTCGCCGGGATCGTGCCGCCCGACTCGGGCTCGATCACGTACAACGGCCGTGAGATGGCCACCATGAACGACGCCCAGCGCAGCGCGCTGAGGCGCAGCGAGTTCGGGTTCGTCTTCCAGTTCGGGCAGCTCGTGCCGGAGCTGACCTGTGTGGAGAACGTGGCGCTGCCGCTCAGGCTGAACGGCGCCTCCCGCAAGGAGTCCGAGAAGACCGCGCTCGGCTGGATGGAGCGCCTGGAGGTCGACGACCTCGCCCGCAAGCGCCCCAGTGAGGTCTCCGGCGGTCAGGGACAGCGGGTCGCCGTCTCCCGGGCGCTGGTCACCAACCCCCGGGTGCTGTTCGCGGACGAGCCCACCGGCGCGCTCGACTCGCTCAACGGCGAGCGGGTGATGGAGCTGCTCACCGAGGCCGCCCGGTCCACCAACGCGGCCGTCGTCCTCGTCACGCACGAGGCGCGGGTGGCCGCGTACTCCGACCGGGAGATCGTCGTGCGGGACGGCAGGTCGCGGGACATGGAGCGCGTCGTATGAGCTCTCCTGTCGTCCGCCAGTGGTACCGGGACCTGGCGATGGGGGTCCGGTTCACCTTCACCGGGGGCCGTGAGGGCTGGGTGCGCGCCCTGCTCACCGCGGTCGGCGTCGGCCTCGGCGTGGCGCTGTTGCTGCTCACCACGGCGATACCGAACGCGATGGCCACGCGGGGGGCCCGGGAGGAGGCCCGGCAGGACCGGGGGATCGGCTACTTCGAGGACCAGACAGGGTCCGGGCCGACCGACAAGAGCCTGGTCGTCGCGGACACGGACACCGAGTACCAGAACAGGGAGATCCGGGGACGGCTGCTCGAACCCGAGGGCCCGGACGCGCCACTGCCGCCGGGGGTCGGGAAGTTCCCCGCGCCGGGCGAGATGGTCGTCTCCCCCGCCCTCGCCGAACTGCTGAAGTCCGGCGCCGGAGGCCTGCTGCGCGACCGGCTGCCGTACGACACGGTGGGCACCATCGGCGAGGCCGGACTGATCGGCTCGGGCGAACTCGCCTACTACGCCGGCGCCGACGGGCTCGCCCAGCGGATCGACGGCTCGGTGGTGGCCCGGATCGACCGGTTCGGGACGTCCCCGATCGATCAGCCGGAGGAGGAGGTGGACCCGGTCCTGCTGCTGCTCACGCTGGTCGTCTTCGTGGTGCTGCTGATGCCGGTCGCCGTCTTCATCGCCACGGCCGTACGGTTCGGCGGCGAGCGGCGCGACCGCAGGCTGGCGGCGCTGCGGCTGGTCGGCTCCGACGGGCGGATGACGCGCCGGATCGCGGCGGGCGAGGCGCTCGCGGGTGCCGTGCTGGGGCTGCTCTTCGGCACCGGGTTCTTCCTGCTCGGCAGGGAGATCGCCGGTTCGGTCGAGGTGTTCGACATCAGCGTGTTCCCGAGCTACCTCAACCCCTCCCCCGGCCTCGCCCTGCTGGTGGCGCTCGCGGTCCCGGCGGCCGCCGTCGCCGTCACCCTCTTCGCGCTGCGCGGCGTCGTCATCGAACCGCTCGGCGTGGTCCGCACGGCCAGGCCCGCGCGGCGCAGGCTCTGGTGGCGGCTGCTGCCGCCGCTCGGCGGTCTCGCCATGCTCTACCCGATGCTCGGCCAGGGGTCGGAGAACGGGGAGTTCAACGAGTACATGGTGACCGGCGGTGTCGTCCTGCTGCTCATCGGCATCACGGCGCTGCTGCCCTGGGTCGTCGAGGCGTTCGTCGCCCGGCTGGGCTCCGGTGCGGTCTCCTGGCAACTGGCCGTCCGCAGGCTTCAGTTGAGCAGCGGCTCGGCGGCCCGCATGGTCAACGGCATCGCGGTGGCGGTGGCCGGCGCGGTCGCCCTGCAGATGCTGTTCGCCGGGATCGAGGGCCGGTACACCAGGTCGACCGGGCTGGACACCACCCGCGCCCAGATGGAGCTCGCCCTGCCGGAGGACAGCTCGGTGAGCGCCGTCGGCGAGAAGCTGAAGCGGGCCAAGGGCGCGGAGACCGTCTCGGCGCTGTCCACCGTGACGGTCGCCGACCGCGCCAAGGACCCGCAGGACACCACTGAACTGACCGTCGGCGACTGCGCCGCGCTGCGCGAGGTCGCGACGCTCCCCTCGTGCCGCGACGGCGATGTCTTCAGGCTGGAGATCTCGGTCGACCCGGTCGTGGCGGAGCTCGCCGCCCCCGGCCGCACGCTGTACTTCGACGCGTCCTACAGCGAGGAGTATGCCGGTGGGGAGGATCCCGGCGCCGAGATCGCCTGGAAGGTGCCGGCCGAGGTGAAGAAGGTGTCCGAGCGCTCCGATGCGCTGCGGACCGGGATGGCGGGGCTGATGGCCACCCCGGGCGCCCTGCCCGCCAAGACGGAGCCCCTGCTCTACGGCACCGTCTACGTACGGACGGACCCGACGGTTCCGAACGCACTCGACGAGGTGCGCAACGCGGCCGTGGCGATCGACCCGCTCATCAGGACCTGGGAGTGGCAGTCGACCAGGCGGTCGGACCAGTTCGCGGACATCCGCACCGGTCTGCTGGTCGGCGCGAGCGCCGTACTCGTCCTCATCGGCGCGAGCCTCCTCGTCTCCCAGCTCGAACAGCTCCGCGAGCGCAGGAAGCTGCTGTCGGCGCTGGTCGCCTTCGGCACCCGGCGCCGCACGCTGGGCCTGTCCGTGCTGTGGCAGACGGCGATCCCGATCACGCTGGGCCTCGTCCTCGCCTTGGCGGTCGGTCTGACCCTGGGCGCGGTCCTGCTGAGGATGACGAACGTCGAGGTGGCCGTGGACTGGCCGAGCGTGCTGTCGATGACCGGCATCGGCGCGGGAGTCGTCGTCCTGGTCACGGCACTGAGCATGCCGCCGCTGCTGCGGATGATGCGCCCGGAGGGGCTCCGCACGGAGTAGGCCTTGGCCGCAGTGCTCAACGGCCGCAGCGCTTCCCGAAGCGCTGCGGCCACTCCTCGTGGACACTGGACCCCGTCAAACCGCTCGCCGGGGAGTGAACCGCCATGTCGCTCGACGCACTCAGGTCCGCGATACCGGACTACGCCAGGGACCTCCGCCGCAACCTGGGCTCCGTCCTCGACGACTCCGGCCTGTCGGCGCAGCAGCTGTGGGGCACCGTGCTGGCCACGGCGATCGCCTCACGCTCGGCGGTCGTGGTGCGCGAGCTGGCGCCGGAGGCCAGGGCCAACCTGTCGCCCGAGGCGTACACCGCGGCGAAGACCGCGGCCGCGGTCATGGCGATGACCAACGTCTTCCACCGCACCCGGCATCTGCTGTCGGACCACGAGTACGGCAAGCTGCGGGCCGGGCTGCGGATGAACGTCCTCGGGAACCCCGGGGTCGACAAGATCGACTTCGAGCTGTGGTCGTTCGCCGTGTCCGCGATCAACGCGTGCGGGTTGTGTCTCGACTCCCATGAGCAGGCGCTCCGCAAGGCGGGGGTGGGGCGGGAGACCGTGCAGGAAGCGATCAGGATCGCGGCGGTGATCCAGGCGGTGGGGGTCACGTTGGAGGCGGAGGCGATTCTCGGCGACCAGGCCGGGAGTCTGCCAGGGGCTGCGCCCCTGGGACCCGCCTGAGAGGTCGGGAGGTCGGGAGGTCGGGAAGTCGGGGTCATAGGGCGGCCACGGGTCGGTTGTGGTTGGTCGCCCCCACGCGGCGGGCCGCATATCGATACGGCCCCGCGCCCCGGAAGGGCCTGCGGCCCGGAAGGCCCCGCGACCCTTCAGAAATCCAGTCGCGCGTCCTCCCCTCCCTCGGGAAAATCCGTCCCCATGACCTCCCTCCACTCCCGCACCTTCGAAGATCTCGTCGCCGAAGCCGACGCCGTACCCACCGAGGGGTGGGACTTCTCGTGGTTCGAGGGGCGGGCCACGGAGGCTCGGCCGTCGTGGGGGTATGCGCGGTCGATGGGTCAGCGGCTGGGGCGGGCCTCGGCGGCACTGGACATCCAGACCGGCGGCGGGGAGGTGCTCGACTCCGCTCCACGTTTTCCGCCGGTCACCGTGGCCACGGAGGGGTGGCCGCCGAACGTCGCGAAGGCGACCGCTCTGCTGCATCCGCGGGGCGCGGTGGTCGTGGCCACTCCGCAGGACGCGCCGCTGCCGTTCGCGGACGGGGCGTTCGACCTGGTCACCAGCAGGCACCCGGTCCAGGCCCACTGGTCGGAGATCGCCCGCGTGCTCAAGCCCGGCGGCACGTACTTCGCCCAGCACGTCGGCCCGAGCAGCGTCTTCGAGCTGGTCGAGCACTTCACCGGCCCGCTCCCGGAGGAGACCCGCAGCGGCCGCCACCCGGACCGCGAACGCGCCGGCGCCGAGGCCGCCGGGCTGGAGATCGTGGACCTGCGGGCCGAGCGGCTGCGGATGGAGTTCCACGACATCGGCGCGGTCGTGCACTTCCTGAAGAAGGTCGTCTGGATGGTGCCCGGCTTCACCGTCGACGCGTACCTCCCCGAGCTCCGCTCCCTGCACGAGCGGATCGAGAACGAGGGCCCCTTCGTCGCCCACAGCTCCCGCCACCTCTTCGAGGCCCGCAAGCCGACAGCCATGTGACGCACTCCCGAGTGCGGGCCGGCCGTAACCTTCCCGATCGCCAACCCGGTCTCCGCGTCGAGCACTTCACCCACCCGTTCGGCCCACTCCCCCAGCTCCCGTTCCTGCCCGGCGGACAGGCGCCCCAGCGGTTCCACCGTGACCGTCGTACGCCGTCCCCGGCACCGCTGGTGCCAGACGCCGTCCACGAGACCCCGTCGACGAGGAGCAGGGGGGTGCTTTGCCCGCCTGCCTGCCGGTGAGCCGTACGTCCGGGACGAACCGGCTGCCGCCGGACGGGATCGAGGTCGGATCCTGTCCTCCATGCCGGTTTCCACATCGTTATCGCCTACGGCTTGGCTTCCACCGCCGCTCTCACATAGGTTCAGACCAAGGCAATTCGCGTGAGCAAAGCTGCGCGACACGGCATCGCGCGGCGGAGGGGGCTGCGCGGCGCCGTGCACCCCCCAGTCGGCGTCAAGTGCGCGTCCCGCCGCCACTTCACCCGAACGGGGGCGCCAGACCCCCTCTTCGCGACAGTCGCACAAGGATGCGCAAACCCCACAATCCCACCAGGATCCCTCCGTTCCCCTTGGAATCCGTCGCGATCCGGCCATGATCACCCCCGATCGCGCCCTGAATGAACGCTTCCGCAGCTACCCTCGCGCTGTCGTCCGACTCCGGAGAGTAGTTGTGGCACGCCGATGCGCGCAGCATCACTCACAAAGGGTTATGGTGGAAACCCCCCCTCGGGCCGGTCCGTCTCCCCCCCACGGACCGGCCCGTTTTTTTCTGCACGGAGACGGCTCCTCTCCAAGAGGGCAAGCCACACTCTTCAAGGGGCACGGGGCCGTATGGATGTGCAGCTCCGCCGCGTGGGCGCGACCAGGCCCACAGCCCCGCAGCGACCCACGAACGGCCGGGCCCCGGGCCCACCCCAACCCCGCACACCCCTTGGCGGAGTTGGCCTCCAGCCCCGGTAGGCTCTGCCAACCAAGGGGACCGTCACCGCACCGGAGGGGCTGGAACACGTGAACCTGCGCGACACACTGCGCGGCCTGCTGGTCAGGGTCTACGCACGCAGGGTCGAGGGCCACCTCGACCACGCCCAGGTGCCCAAGCACATCGGCGTCATCATGGACGGCAACCGGCGCTGGGCGAAGGCCGCGGGCTCCACGACCGCGCAGGGACACCGGGCCGGGGCACACAAGATCGAGGAATTCCTCGGCTGGTGCACCGAGACGGACGTGAAGGTCGTCACCCTCTGGCTGTTCTCCACGGACAACTTCGGCCGCCCCCAGGAAGAGCTGGTCCCCCTCTTCGGGATCATCGAGGACGTCGTCCGCACCCTCGCCGCCGACGGCCGCTGGCGGGTGCACCACGTGGGCACCCTGGACCAGCTGCCCGGGCAGCTGCAGACCGCGCTGAAGGAGTCCGAGGAGTCCACCGCGGACGTCGACGGGATACTGGTCAACGTCGCCATCGGGTACGGCGGCCGCCAGGAGATCGCCGACGCCGTACGGTCGATGGTCCAGGACGCGCACGACAAGGGCACCACGATGGAGGAGCTCGCCGAGAAGGTCTCCGTCGACCTCATCGGCAGCCATCTCTACACCGGCGACCAGCCCGACCCGGATCTGGTGATCCGTACGAGCGGCGAGCAGCGGCTGTCCGGATTCATGCTCTGGCAGACCGCGCACTCCGAGTACTACTTCTGCGACGTGTTC
Source organism: Streptomyces sp. DSM 40750 (assembly GCF_024612035.1). Classification (GTDB taxonomy): domain Bacteria; phylum Actinomycetota; class Actinomycetes; order Streptomycetales; family Streptomycetaceae; genus Streptomyces. The sequence continues at coordinate 7,382,502 of NZ_CP102513.1, read as the reverse complement.
TGGCCGGCCTTCCGGAAGGTCGACTTCCTGCGCGCCCTGCGTGACTACGCTGCGCGACACCGGCGTTACGGAGGCTGAAACTCCGTAACCCGCCGGTATGCCACCGGGACGGAAGTAACCAGGAGTTCATCGGGGCGCCGTCGTACCGCTTGGCATGGTGGCGCATGTTCGAGGGCATAAGGCAGTCAGGTCGACGCCCGAACCACGGGTGTCGGATCTCAGCGGGCGGCTCGGGGCCGTCCGCCCGGGAGGCCCTTTGCACCAGCCCGATCGTGCGGTCACAGCACGGACGAAGCAGCGGAGGGCCGGTCACCGGCCCGTGCAACGGCGCCGACGACCGGCCCAGTTCGAACCCGTCGCTCCCCGACCTCATCCGAGGGGGTACGTCCTTCCGTGGTGACCAGCACAAAGCGCCGTATGCCAGACCGGCGCACCTACGTCCTCGACACCAGCGTCCTGCTGGCCGACCCGAATGCTTTGAGCCGCTTCGACGAGCACGAAGTCGTGCTTCCGATCGTCGTGGTCACTGAGCTGGAGGCGAAGAGGCACCATCCCGAACTCGGCTACTTCGCCCGGCAGGCCCTACGCCTGCTCGACGAGTTCCGGGTCCGGCACGGCCGCCTCGACGCCCCCATCCCGATCGGGGAGCTCGGCGGCACCGTGAGGGTCGAGCTCAACCACTCGGATCCCAGCGTGCTGCCCAGCGGCTACCGCCTGGGGGACAACGACTCCCGCATCCTCGCGGTCGCCCGCAATCTGCAGGCCGAGGGCTTCGACGTCACCGTGGTGTCGAAGGACCTGCCCCTGAGGATCAAGGCGTCGTCCGTGGGCCTCCTCGCCGAGGAGTACCGCGCGGAGTTGGCCATCACGGACGCCTCCGGGTGGACCGGGATGTCCGAGCTGACGCTGCCGGGCGAGCAGGTGGACATCCTGTTCGAGGAGGGGACCGTCTACGTCCCCGAGGCGAGCGAGCTCCCCGTGCACACGGGTCTGACGATCCAGTCGGAGCGCGGCAAGGCGCTCGGCCGGGTCACGCCCGACGGGAACATCCGTCTCGTGCGGGGCGACCGGGAGGCCTTCGGTATCAAGGGCCGCAGCGCGGAGCAGCGCATCGCGCTGGATCTGCTGCTCGACCCGGACGTGGGCATCCTGTCGATGGGCGGCCGGGCCGGCACCGGGAAGTCGGCGCTCGCGCTGTGCGCGGGACTGGAGGCGGTGCTCGAACGCCGTCAGCACCAGAAGGTGATGGTCTTCCGGCCGCTGTACGCGGTGGGCGGGCAGGAGCTCGGCTATCTGCCCGGCTCCGAGTCCGAGAAGATGAGCCCCTGGGCGCAGGCGGTCTTCGACACGCTCTCCGCGGTCACCAGCCGTGAGGTCATCGAGGAGATCACCGCCCGCGGGATGCTGGAGGTGCTGCCGCTCACGCACATCCGCGGCCGTTCCCTGCACGACGCGTTCGTGATCGTGGACGAGGCGCAGTCGCTGGAGCGGAACGTCCTGCTGACCGTGCTGTCCCGGATCGGCGCGAACTCGCGTGTGGTCCTGACCCACGACGTGGCCCAGCGCGACAACCTGCGCGTCGGTCGCTACGACGGTGTCGTCGCCGTGGTCGAGAAGCTGAAGGGCCATCCGCTCTTCGCCCACGTCACGCTGACGAGGTCCGAACGGTCCCAGATCGCGGCCCTGGTGACCGAAATGCTGGAGGACGGGCAGATCTAGCAGTTCTGATAGGTATGACAGGTCTGATCCGATCCTGACCGATTTGGTCAACTTCGGCGGACCGTCGACCCCTTGGCGCCGTCCGGCAAAGGCGATAAGCCTAGCCGGGCGGCGCCTCGGCATGTGCGGCTTTCCTTGAATCCCCTGCGTCAAACGAGGTGTGAGCTTTCACACGTGGCACTGAATTGCCTCGCGGCGTCGGGTTACGGCAGAGTCTCATTCCTGTCAGGCCCCGCATACGACACACCTGTACCCCCAGCGGTACGGAACATCAGTGGCACCAGGTCAACTCCATAGCGTTGTCGTATGCCGCCCGAGTACCTCGCGGCGCTCCCGGCAAGGGAGTTGCCCACCGGGCCCGCGCCTCCGTGACCCCGCAGTTGGGAGGCCAGCGTCAGGGGCACGATTGCGTCCGCCAGGGTCACCGAGGCGGGCGATGCTGGAAGGAAACCGTGTGAGCCGGATTTCGGTCCGGGGATTCGCAGTGGCCTCGGCCACCGCGGTCACCGCAGTCGGCAGTGTCGTCGGAGTCGCCTCGGGCAGCACCGCACAGACGACCACTGACGACGCCGAGGCGGTCGCGAACGACACCACGTTGCTCGCCGACATACCCGTGGGCCAGCAGGCCCAGGTCCAGACCGCATCCCTGACTGCACAGGCCGACGCCCAGGCCATCGCCGCCGACGCGAGCGCCCGCAAGGACGCCGAGGAGACCGCCCGTAAGAAGGCGGCCCAGGACGCGATCGACAAGCAGAAGGCGGCGGAGAAGGCCGAGCAGGAGCGCAAGGCGAAGGAAGAGGCCGAGGCGAAGTCCGAGGCCGCCGGTTCGCTCGGTGACGCCCCCGTCCAGAGCTCGTACACCATCGCCGAGATCCAGGCGATGGCGAAGGCCGTCGTGGCGAGCGACCAGTGGACGTGCTTCAGCAACATCGTGAACCACGAGTCCACCTGGAACTACCAGGCCGTCAACCCGTCCTCGGGTGCCTACGGTCTCTTCCAGGCGCTGCCCGCCGGCAAGTACGCGTCCGCCGGTGCCGACTGGCGGACCAACCCGGCCACGCAGATCAAGTGGGGCCTCAACTACATGGACCAGCGCTACGGCAGCCCCTGTGAGGCCTGGGCGTTCTGGCAGGCCAACCAGTGGTACTAGGCCCGCCGGGCGTCGGGTCCCCACCGCCCGGCCGCTCAACCTTCCGAAGCCCTCCACCGTCCTTTGGTGGGGGGCTTCGGCCATGTACGGTCGGAGCCGCCGAGAGGAATCGCGGCCTCCGGGAGGAGTAGTGACCGGCAGGGACGACGGGGGAAGAGGACGGATGATGTCGCGGGTTCCCGGATGGCTCGGCCGGCTCGGTGCCGGGCTGAGCGGGTGGGGCGAGCGGTTGGAGCGCCGCCGGGCGGAGATCGAGTCGGAGTCCGAGCGCTCCGACGACCGGGACATCGCCGGGAGCGTCCGTGACGCCGACAACGGCTCCGGTGGCTCAGGGGACTCACGCGACTCCGAGGACGCCACCGGGGCCGAAGCCGGGAGCGGGGCCGAAGGCGAAGCCGCTGCGGGCGGCTCTCCGGGCTCCCCCACAGGGGGTCGGCGCCAGACGTCCACCCCGGTTCTCTACTCCCGCCCCGACCCCGCGTCCGCCGTGCCCTGGGGCATGCGGGTCGCGGCCGAGGCCGGGTGGCGGCTGCTCGTTCTCGCGGGCACCGTCTGGGTGTTGATGCGGATCATCAGCTCCGTACAGCTGCTGGTGCTGTCGTTCACCACCGCGCTGCTCGTCACCGCCATTCTCCAGCCGACGGTGGCACGGCTGACCCGGATCGGCGTACCGCGCGGCCTCGCCACCGCCCTGACCGCCGTCCTCGGCTTCGTCATCATGGGGCTGATCGGCTGGTTCGTCACCTGGCAGGTCATGGAGAACGTCGACGACCTCTCCGACCAGGTCCAGGACGGTATCGACGAGTTGCGGCGCTGGCTGCTCGACAGCCCGTTCCATGTCACCGAGAACCAGATCAACGACATCGCCCAGAACCTCCGCGAGGCGATCAGCGACAACACGGACACGATCACCTCGGCCGGCCTGGAGGGCGTGACCGTCATCGTCGAGGCGCTCACCGGCATCCTGCTGACGATGTTCTCCACGCTCTTCCTGCTGTACGACGGCAAGCGGATCTGGCAGTGGACCCTGAAACTGGTGCCGGAGGCGGCCCGGCCTGGTGTCTCCGCGGCCGGGCCTCGGGCCTGGCAGACGTTGACGGCGTATGTGCGCGGCACGGTGGTAGTGGCGCTGATCGACGCGATCTTCATCGGCCTGGGTATCTATTTCCTGGACGTGCCGATGGCCGTTCCGCTCGCCGTGTTCATCTTCCTGTTCGCCTTCATCCCGCTGGTGGGTGCGGTCGTCTCGGGCGCGCTGGCAGTGGTCGTGGCGCTGGTGACGCAGGGCGTCTTCGCGGCCGTCATGACGCTGGCCGTCGTGCTCGCGGTCCAGCAGATCGAGGGGCACATCCTCCAGCCGTTCATCCTCGGGCGCGCCGTACGGGTGCATCCCCTCGCCGTCGTCCTGTCGGTCGCCGCGGGCGGCATGGTCGCGGGGATCGGGGGCGCGGTGGTGGCGGTGCCGCTGGTCGCGGTCACGAACACGGTCGTGGGGTCGTTGCGGGCGTACGCGGACGAGGTCCAGCGGGAACGGATGAAGGCCGGCGGCGGCTGAGAAGGGCACTGGTGCTGCCCCGCGGAAGGTGGCTGCGGCCACCACGGCGACCCGCGGCGGTGGCCCGTAGACACGAGGCCGACCAGACCGCTTCGCGTCGGGCAGAGCTGCCGGGCCACCGGTGGCGAACCGGCCCCGCCACTTGCGCACGGTGTTGACGCTGCCCTTCAACTCGCGTGCGACGGCGACGTTGGCCGGCCCGTCGGCCCGCCGCGAGGACGATCTTCGCCCGCAGAACCTGCCGGACCTGCCGGACCTGCCGGACCTGCGCGGTCACGGACGCGGCCGGCCGCCCAAGGCGCGCTCGCACCGGCTCGGCAAGTTCCACCACAACCGCCGCCGGAATCGCCTTGGTGCGCAGGGCATAGGACTCTCCTGGCTGCGCGGGGCCTGTGTTCCGGGGGCTATGCGAGGGTCGCCGCGAGCGGGGATCTGGGTTCGCGGCCCAGGAGTTGACGCAGGTCACCACCGGTGCGGGACATGAATCCGGCAGCGATGGCGGAGTAGGTACCCACCAGCATCGGCACCTGGAACAGTTCGGCGCCGGAGGCGGCAATGCGCGCGCGGGCCTGGCCGAGTGTCTCCGGCTCATAGGTGACGTGCGGTCCGTGTGCGCGGGCCAGGTCGGCGCCGCCGATGGCCTGCTCGCCGACGAGTTCATAGACGCGTCCCGCATGTACGGGTGCCTCCACCGACACCCGTACCGCGGCGTCGGCCAGATCCGCCCGCGCAACGGCTGCCAGACGGCCCTCGCCGAGCGGGGCGGTAATCCGCCCGTCCTCCGACGGCGCCGCGAGCCCGGCCAGCAACTCCGCGTAGAGACCGTTGCGCAGGATCGTCCAGCCCATGGTGCTCTCCCGGAGCCGCCTCTCAGTCCAGCGGTGCGGCAGCGCGTAAGGGAGGTGATCGCCGTCGGCGGTCAGGCTCGTATAGACGACATGCCCCACACCGGCCTTCTCCGCGGCGTCGATGGCGGCGCCGTGCCGGGCTATGACGGTGTCGTCCTCGCCGTAGCCCGCGGAGATCAGGACCAGCACATCCACACCGTCGAAGCCCCTGATGAGGGTGCTGTGATCGTCGAAGTCGATGCGGCGGACAGGCAGCACAGCCGGGAGCTGCTGAGGATCGCGCGTTCCAAGGACCGTGTCGTCACGGTCCGCCAGCCGCTCGGCAATCAGCGCGCCCAAGGCGCCGGCAGCTCCCGTAGCCAGGATCATCAGGGTTTTCCCATTCCGGTAGGTTCTCTTCGGTAACCGGGATCATCCTGCGGGTTTGCTTCACGAAGCGTAAGGAGGCACTTCCATGTCAGTAGGGCACACAGGGGTAACCACCGAACCCGTAGTCACCTGCGGCGACGAGCACGAGGACTGCGGGATCCGCGAGGTGCTCGACCGGATCGGGGACAAATGGTCGGTCCTGGTCGTGGTCGAACTGGCCCAGGGCGTACGTCGTTTCCGACAGCTGCAACGCGCCATACCCGGGATCTCGCAGCGGATGCTGACGCTCACTGTGCGTCGGCTGGAACGTGACGGGCTGATCACCCGGACCGTGCACCCGACAGTGCCTCCGCAAGTCGAGTACGAGCTCACGACGATGGGCCACAGCCTCACACATCTGGTGAAAGCCCTCGCGGATTGGTCAGCCGACCACCGCGATGTCATCGCGCGAGCACGCCAAGAATGGGATGCCGTACATCCCGACTCCGGAATCCGCTGACCGAATGGGCTCCAGCACCTTCCGAACGGCCCATCAACCCCCTCCACGAAGTTCTGCGGAGCGGCACTAGGGGGCGGGGCGCTCGTGGTGGAGGAGGACGACGCCGTTGCCGAAGGTGCGGGTCTCGATCAGGCGTAGGCCGGTCGGGGCCTCGGCGTCGGCCGCCGGGAAGAGCCGCTTGCCCGCCCCCAGCAGTACGGGGTGGACGTAGAGCCGGTACTCGTCGACCAGGTCGTGGCGCATGAACTCGGCCGCCAGTTCGGCGCCGCCCAGGGCGAGGTCGCCGCCCTCCTGTGCCTTGAGGGCCTTGATGTCCTCCACGACGACGTCCCGGACGATCGTCGTGTGCCACTCGGCGCGCTGGAGGGTCCGGGAGAAGACGAGCTTCGGCATGGTCCGCCAGATCGCGGCGAAGTCGGCGACGGGGCGGGGGGTGGCGGGGTCCCGGTCGGCCGTGGGCCAATAGGCGGCCATCATCTCGTGCACGACACGGCCTTCGAGGAAGGCGCCCATGTCCCTGAGCACGTCGTTGAAGTGCGTGTGCAGTTCCTCGTCGACCAGCTGCCAGTCGAGCTCTCGGTCGGGGCCCTCCATGTAGCCGTCGAGGGACACGGACATCATCAGGACGATCTTTCGCATGGCGGGGCTCCCGGTGCTTCCGGTGTCGGTTCTCGGGCGGTGTGCTCTCGGGCGAATGTGTTCTCGGGCGATGTGTTCTCGGGCGGCATATCGGTTGTCAGGGAGAGGATCGCGCGCGTGCGCCTCGACTGCACGGATATGGGCTTCCGACGCGAGTGCAGAGTACGGAGTCACGCATCTGACCGCCCGCCACGCCACCCGCGAACCACGTGAGCGCGGTCTCGCGGTCACGCTCCCCCTAGCTTTAGCTACCAATTGGGCGCCTAGTCCCACCCCCCCTCACCTCTCGTCGCAAACATCGAGGTCAGAGCCTTCACGTCCGCGAGCCCTTGAGACTCACAGGACACTTCTCTCCTTCCACCCGCGACCCCGTGTCGGGTTGTCCACAGGCTTCGGTGTGGGGGGATGTGGTGCGGGAGGGTTGAGGGGTGCGGGAATTGCGGGAAGTTGCCCTCGGGGGGCTGTTGTTGACGTCGTGGGCCGTGGCGGAGGGGTGGCCTCGGTCCTCTCTCTTCCGGCGTCTGCGGGAAGAGGGGTGGACGGCGCTCGGCGAATGTGCCTGGGCTGCGCCGGGGTCACGGCCGGATCTACGGACACGCCTTCGCGCGACGCAGCTCGCGGCGCCCGAGTTGGTGGTGAGTCACCGGGCGGCGGCCTGGCTGTGGGGTGTCGAACTCCTTCGCGTGGAGGCGGAGTTCACCGATCCGGAAAGGGTGCGGAAGCGGAAGAGCGTGCGAGTTCACCGCAGTGCGGTGCGTACCGAAGACGTGGTCCTACGCGACGGACTGCGAGTCACCGGCGTCGACCGCACTCTGGCCGACCTGCTCCTGTCCTGTCCCCGCGACGAGGCGCTCGTGGCCGTCGACTCCGCGCTCACCCACCGCACGATCACCGTGGGCGACCGGCGGATCCGACGAGCACCGCTCACCCACCTCGACAGGGTCACCGCCGCTCTGGGAGAGCGGTCACGCGGCGCCGTCCGCGCCCTGCGGTGGCTGGCGCTCGCCGATCCGGCGTCCGGCTCACCGGCGGAGACGGTGGCGCGGCTGCGCATGTACGACGCCGGTCTGTGCCCAGAGACACAGGCCAGGGTGGTCACCGCCGCCGGACGCGTCCTGCGCCTCGACTTCCTGTTTCGGGCACGGGGCGTCGCCGTCGAGATCGAGGGGTATGCGTACCACGGTCGTCGCGAGGACCACCGGCGAGACGTCACCCGCTTCAACGACCTCCAGCAGTCCGCCGAGGTGCGGACGGTTCTGCGGTTCACGGCGGAGGAGGTGTTCCACTCGCCCGAGACAATGATCGCGACGATCCGGCGGGCTCTTGAGTGACATGGCGTCTACTACGCCACCAGGGGCGCCGCCCACTCTCCGAGCATCCCCATGCTGTGCCCGTCGGAGACCGTATGAGGGTCCACTCCGTCCAGTCGAGTTCTGACGTCGGCCTGCCCGGAACGTCGGCCGTGACGACGGGAACCATGCCGCCCGGTTCCGCTGTCCCGACCTCGTCCGCCGACGTCCCGGACGCGTCCTCGTGGGCCGGGCCGGGCCGGGCCATGCCCGGCCTCGGCCTCGGCCTTCCTCAGCCCCCTGAGACCCAGCACCGTCGGATCACCGGACGGCACCGGGCCCATGGGGCGGTAAGGGCTACCCGGCCGCTCGGCACTTCCGGCATGTGCAGGGCGGAAGGGCCGCCGTGTGCGGTGCGGCGTCGACGTGGCTGCCGGTCCAGGTGTGGACCTCGGCTTCGGGCCTGCGTCGTCGAGCCGTCTGTGGGGACAGAGTTCCCGTTGTGGGAGTGTGACGGGCAGTGGCAGTCGTCCGTCGGCAGGTTGACGACGCGTCAGCTTTGCTCGCTCTCCGTCCCGCCGTCGCTCGTCGTCCCACCGGTCCTCGGGAACGAGACCTCCACTCGGCGGTTCTTCTTGCGACCCTCCTCCGAGGAGTTGTCGGCGATGGGGTAGTCCTCGCTGTAGCCGCGTACCTCGAAGGTGACGTTGCCGCCCAGGTCGGCGGCGAGGAGGTCGTGGACGGCCTCGGCGCGCTTCTTGGAGAGGGTCAGGCCGTGGGCGTACGAGCCGAGGTTGTCCGTGAAGCCGAAGACGCGGACGGTGCCCGCGCTCTGCTTCTTGATCTCCTCCGCGATGGCCTGGATCCGGGACTGCGCCTGGGGGTTGAGTTTCGCGCTGTCCTTCGAGAAGAGGACCTCCGCCTGGAGCGCGAACGTCACGTTCTCGTTCGTGTCCTCGCGGCGCTCCTCGCCGCCCAGGTCCTCCACGACCGACTTGATGTCCAGGACCTTGGCGGGGGCGAGCGTGGCCCCTTGGGCGAGCTTCAGGCCGGGGCTGTTCGCGTCGACCTCCGGGGGTGGGGATGTGGTGACGGTGCCCGGGGGTTCGCTGGGGTCGTCCGCGGCGTGTGCGGAAGGTGTGGTGAGGGTGAGTGCGGCCAGGACGGCCGCCGCCACCGTCACGGTCACGGTGGCTCGTGGGGTGAGAGCGGTCATCGTCGCGTCACTCGCCGTCGGAGAGTTCGATCGTGGCGGGGGGCATGGAGCCGACCTGGAAGTCTACGGAGGTGGTGCCTTCGGGTGGGGAGGGGAATTGGGCGTACCAGTTGGCTGTGCCGCCGGGTGTGATCTGACCGCTGAACTTCGTACACAGGCAGCGTCCCGAGGTGTCCCGGAGGATGAGGTACTTCTTCTTGCCTTCGTTGTCGACGAGGCTGGCGCCCGACAGGGAGCCGCCGTTGGACCTCAGTTCTCGCTCGTCGCTCGCCCAGTTGGCGCCGAGCCACGACTGGCTTCCGTCGTTCCTCACTGTCCCCGACACGGTGACGAAGCCGCCGGCGTCGCGTACGGCTGAGGTGATGGTGACCGAGATGTCGCCGTCCTTGGCCGTGGCCAGGACCTCGCTGGAGGCCGGCGGCTGCGACTCGGTGTCCTTGTCGTCACCGTTGTCACTCTTCCGAGGGGCCGACGATGAAGAAGATGGCTCCTTGGCGTCGTCCTCGCCGCCTCCCCCGCAGCCGGCCACCGTGAGGAGCAGCCCGGTCGCGATCGCCACCGCGGTCACTGCCCTGCGGCCCTTCATGGTGTGCCGAAGGTTCATCGGTACGGCTTCCTCTCACTTGGCCAGATACACAGAGAACATCACGGACGCGGCGGGAAGGTCGGCCGGATTGAAATTTCCGGGATCGATGTCGACGAGCTGGCCGTCGCAGACGAGTGCCACGGGTTTCGTGGGATTCGCGTTCACGTCGAACTCACAGCGCGGCTGGATGACGGCGGTCGCCTGCGCCGTGGCCGTCATGTCTTCGGTGCCCGGAATGATCGACTCGCCGACCGTGTAGTCCGTCACGATGTCGACCTGGAACCCAGGATCACCGTTCACGTCGGTGAGTTGGGCTTCGCCTTGGAGGGTCGATTCGTTCTGAGCCGCCAGCTCCGCGGCTGCGGCTGTGGCGCCTTCCGTGGGGAAGCCGTCCTGAGACAAGTCGAGCCAGTCCAACCAGTCGTTGTCACCGGCAAGGATGGCGTCCTCCAGACCTAGCAGCAACTCGTCCCGTGCATGTTGTCCCGCCGCCAACGCCGCAGCGTCCGCCGCGGATTGAGCACCATTGCGGGCGGACGCTGCCTGGGCGAACACGAAGAAGGCCAACGCGGTGAAGAGCAGGATCGTCGTCAGCCACATGTAGATGGGCAGAGTCGAGCCCCGGTCACTGCGCAGTGGGCCGGGCGTCAGCCACCGCCGCCGACCACGTCCCGCACCGCGTCGCCGATCGCCGTGGAAATCAGCCCGTCGAGACCCAGTTGGTCGATCATCACGAAGATCCCCGCGACGATGATCATGATGCCCGCGTACTCCACGAACCCCGCGCCCGCATCCCGCCCTTTCCCGCGCATGCGAGAGACGACGGTGCTCCGCCAAGCCCCGAACCAGCGCTTCACCTTCATGGCGGTTGCCTTCCCGCGCGATGCCGACACCAACCGGATCACCGTACGTGAGATGGCACGTACCGGGGGTGGGTCCGGGGGCCCAACTTCCTCCGGGGGGTGGGGTCATCGGGGCCACCCCCCGTGGGTCGTGCCGAGCCAGTGGGCTATGGCTTCGCTGCGGGTTGAACTGTGCAGTTTCGCGAAGATGTGGTTGATGTGGTTCTTGACGGTCTTCTCGCTGATGAAGCAGGTGGCGGCGATCTGGCGGTTGTTCATGCCGGACGCGATGAGGTCCATCACCTCCACCTCCCTTGAACTCAGGCCGAAGGACGGTCGGTTGGAACGGTCGAGGATGCGGCGGTGTAACGACGCCGCATAGGCCGGTCGAGCCTTTGACGACTGTGCCACAACTGGTTGCAGCTGCGAAGGATGGTCGTGACTTTCGTGTGAAGGTTTGTAGGAAACGCCGAACGAACTTGAGACAGCCGCAGAGATCGTCGGGCGGCCTTCCCTCATGTCCCGTACCGCCGTGATCAGTTCGGGGGCGGTGAACTCGCCGTGGACCAGGTAGCCGACCGCGCCCCGGCGCAGGGCCTCGGCTACGACCTCGGGTTCCGTGCTGTACGTCAGCATCATCACGGGGCAGAGAACGGCCAGTTCGGGGAGTGCGGTGAGGCCGTCCGTGCCGGGCATGCGGACGTCGAGGAGAGCGACGTCGGGGCGGTGTCGGCTCGCTTCGCGCACCGCTTCCTCGCCGTTGGTGGCCTGGGCCACCACCTCTATGTCGGGGTGCCCGGAGAGGAGGGCGGTGAGGCCGGCGAGGACCACCGGGTTGTCGTCCGCGACCAGTACGCGGAGGGGTGGGCCGGGGAGTGCCTGGGGCTGGTCAGGCATGAGCGGCCTCCTGTTGGGGGGCTTCGGGGGTGGCGGGGGGTGTGGAGAGGGGGAGAGCCAGGGTCACTCGGGTGCCGGTGGTGTCCGATTCCAGGTGCAGGGCCGCGTCCATCCGGGCGGCGCGTTCCGCCATGCCCAGGAGGCCGAAGTGGCCGGATCTCTGCGCCTCTTCGAGGGTGAGGGCGGGCGGGAGGCCTACGCCGTTGTCCTTGATCGTGAGGCGGAGAGTGGTCGGGGTGGCCTCCACGGACACCTCCGCCGTCGTCGCCCGCGCGTGGCGGTGGATGTTCTCCAGGGCCTCCGCCGTGATCGCCAGGAGGTGGTGGGTCGTTTCGGGTGGGAGGGGTGGGGGTGCCTCGCACGTGTGGGTCAGGTGGGTGGGGATGGCGGTGCGGGTCGCGAAGTCCCTTGTGCGCTTGGCTAGTTCGGTTTTCAAGTCCGTGGGTGGGGGTGTCGTGGTCAGGTCCGCGTGGCGGCGTAGGTCCGTGAGGAGGTCGCGGGATTCCGCGGCGGCCCGTCGGGCCGCCGATGCGACGAGGGTGGCCTGTTGTTTCACCCGGGTGGGGTCGGGGTCGGGGCGGTCCGCCGAGGTCGCCAACGCGTCTGCGGCGAGGGCCAGGCCGTGGAGTGTCTTGGCCACCGAGTCGTGCAGTTCGCGGGCCAGGCGGGCGCGTTCCGACTCCACGGCCTCGGCGACGGCCAGGCGGGACGTGGCTTCGGAGAGCGCCTGGGTCGCCGTACCGAAGCGGAACATCAGGTTGCGCAGGGTTACGCCGATGATGCCGGCCGCGACGCAGAAGCCCGCGATGAGGAGGGTGTTGGCGCCTGCGCCGGGGCGGTGTTCCCAGGCGCGGTGGACGGTGAGGAGGACCGTCAGCTGCAGGCCGGTGAGGACGCCGGCACCGCGCCAGCCGTAGAGGAGGCCGGAGAGGAGGGGGGTGCAGACCGTGGCGTAGGCGAGGGGGGAGGCCGGGGAGGCGGTGAGGAGGAGGACCGCGCCGAAGAGGAGGTCCAGGGCCATGAGGGTGGGGTGGGCGAGGAGCCGGGGGCCGAAGCGGTGCCAGTCCCTGAGCATGGCGTAGGAGATGGTGATGCCGAGGACCGCGGCGATGAGCACGGCGTGGGTCGGAGGGCCGTCCGTGGTGTTGGCCATGGCGAAGGGCGTGCCGATGGCGAGGGTGGTGAGGCGGACGGCGAAGGTCTGGCGGGCCAGGGCCTGGAGGGCGTTGAGTTGGAGGCGGAGGGTGGCGGGGGGCTGCGCGTCGTCCTGGAGGTAGCCGGTGGTGGGGGTGGACGGGGGTGGGGTGCGCTGTCCCTCGCTGGGGCTGGGCGGGAGTGGGCGGCGTTCCCCTTCGCTGGGGCCGGGCGGGGGTTGGAGGCGCTCACCGGCGCTTGCAGGGTGCCGCCTGCGCCCACCCGTGCCGCCCCAGCGGCACGATTGCCCGCAGTACGAACAGGCAGAGGTAGCGGCCGCGAAAACCCTCGGCGACACAACTGCCCGCAGTTGCGACAAGCGGAGAGGCAGGCGGGGGCTCATCAGCGGCCCAGGATCTCGCCGAAGTTGGTGCCTGAGCCGAGGAACATGCCCGTCGCGATGAGGATCATCGTGGCCGGGAGCATGAAGACCAGGGTGACGAGGGTGGCCTTGGGGATGGTGCGGGCTGCCCGGCGGCGGGCGTTCTGGGCGTCGGTGCGGCGCATGTCGGCGGCCAGTTGGATCAGGGTTTCGGCGATGGGCGAGCCCAGCTCCTCGCCCTGTTGGAGGGCCGAGACGAACTGGGCGACCTGTTCGGAGGAGTTGCGTCTGCGGAGTTCGTCGAAGGCCTGGCGACGGCTCACGCCCATGTCCATCTGGCGGAGGGTGATGCGCAGCTCGTCGGCCCAGGGGCCCTCGTATTTCTCCGCCACGCGGTCCAGGGCCTGGCGGAAGCCCAGGCCGGCCGACACGACGACCGCGAGTACGTCGAGGAAGTCGGGGAGCGTGCGGTCGATGACGTCCTTGCGTTCGCGGATGGCCTGCCAGATCGCGGCGTCGGCGGCGAGGAGGCCGAAGGCGAAGGTGAAGGCGGCGAAGAGGGGCCGGTCGCTGGTGAGGAAGACCAGGCCCATGAAGGCGCCGAAGAAGCCGTAGACGGCTCGGCGGGCGGCGTAGCGGTTCAGGGTGAGGCCGCCGGGGTTGCCCGCCATGTCGATGCGGCGGCGTTTGGCCTCGACCCGGCGGGGGCCCATGAGGCGCAGGACCAGGGGGGCGAAGCGCATGCCCAGGCGGTCGACGGCCGAGCCGGTCTTCGAGACACGGGTGGCGCCCACCTCCAGGGCGAGGGCCAGGTCGCTGGGGAGTTTCGCGTCGGCTCGGATCATGCGGATGCCCAGGAGGACGCCGGCGACCGCGACGGCCGTCAGGAGGGCGAGGAGGAAGGGCACCATCGTCGTCATCGTCATCGTCGTCGTCGCCTCGGGTCCGTCCGCTTCCGCCTCGTATTCCGGTTCATGTCCCGCCTCATATCCGGGTCCATGTCCCGCCTCATATTCCGGTCCATGTCCCGCCTCACACTTCGATCTTGCCGAGGCGGCGGATGACGAAGAAGCCGACCGTGTAGAGGCCGACCGAGATGAGGACCAGGGCCTGGCCTAGGGGGGAGCCGGTCACTCGGGCCAGGGCTCCGTCGTTCGAGGAGTTGATCAGGAGCAGGGAGCCCAGGCCCAGGAGGGGGACGGTGAAGGCCGTCGCGTTGACCTCGGAGAGCATCGTGCGGACCTCGCGGCGGGTCTCCTTCCTGTCCTCCAGGGTCTGGGTGAGGTTGCGCAGCGAACTCACCACCGTGCCGCCCGCCTTGTTGGACAGGACGAGGGTGGTGACGAGGACGATCAGTTCGCGGGAGGGGAGGCGTTCGGCGAGTTCGCCCAGGGCGTCGTCCACGGACCGGCCGAGCGCCAACTGGTCGGCGACTCGGGCCAGTTCCTCGCCGGCCGGGGCCTCCAGCTCCTCCGCCGCCATCGCCAGGGCCGTACGGAGGGCCAGACCGGCCGCCGTGGCGTTGGCGAGGAGGCGGGCCACGTCGGGGAGTTGGTTGATGAAGGCCTCGATGCGCTTCTGGCGTTGCCAGTTGAGGAAGATGGCCGCGCTCCAGATGCCCACGGCGGCGGCGATCGGTCCGAAGAACGGGGCGAGGGTTCCGGCGGCGATCAGCCACAGGGCGACGACGACCATGGCGACGTAGGTGGCGAACTCGCCCGCCGTCAGGTCGAGTCCCGTCGTCGTCAGGCGCAGATGGATCGCGCGGCCGAGGCGGGTGCGGCGCAGTCGGCGGTCGACGGCCGTGAAGCGTCGTACGCGGCCTGCCGCCGTGCGCAGCGGGCCGCCCGGGCTGCCCGCGAGGCGGTCGACGACGGCCTGGCGCTGGGCGCGGCCCGAGGCGTACGAGTGTGCGCCCGCGACGGCGAGGGTGCCGCCGAGGACGGTGGCGCCGAGGGCCAGCAGGGTGGAGTTGTCCAGGTCCAGGGGTGCCTGGGCCAGGGTTGCCAGGGCTGTCGCCATGTTCGGTCCTACCTCCTCGGGGCTCTCGGGCTATCCGATGGCCTGGCGGGTGTTGAGTACGTCGATGGCCTCGGCCACGCCGTACGCGGGTGGCAGCGGCTCGTTGGCCACGTACAGCTTCTCCGCGACGGAACGGGGTATCGGCAGGTGTTCGAAGCGGCCGTGGACGACACGGTCGGCGCTGAGGGGGTCCGGGACGAAGCGGGAGACCGTGGCGATACGGAACTGTTCGCGGCCGTGCGAGACGAGCAGGGCGATCTCGGTGACCTTGCGGGAGCCGTCGGCGAAGCGGGTGAGCTGGACGACCACGTCCACCGCCGAGTTGATCTGGTCCTTGAGGGCCTCGAAGGGGATGAGGACCTCGGACATCGAGCCGAGGGTCTGGAGACGCATCAGGGCGTCCTCGGCGGAGTTGGCGTGGACCGTGGCGAGGGAGCCGTCGTGGCCCGTCGACATCGCCTGGAGCATGTCGAGGGTCTCGCCGCCGCGGACCTCACCGACGATGATGCGGTCGGGGCGCATACGGAGGGAGTTGCGGACCAGGTCGCGGATGGTGATCTGGCCCTTGCCCTCGATGTTGGGCGGGCGCGACTCCAGGCGGATCACGTGCTCCTGCTGGAGCTGGAGTTCGGCGGAGTCCTCGATGGTGATGATGCGCTCTCGGGACGGGATCAGGCCGGAGAGGGCGTTGAGGAGGGTCGTCTTTCCGGTGCCCGTACCGCCGCTGACGATGACGTTGAAGCGGGCCCGTACGAACGCGGCGAGGATCATCAGCATCTGCTCGTCGAGGGAGCCGAGGCCGATGAGCTCCGGGAGGGTGTACGCGCGGGGGAAGCGGCGGATCGTGAGGGTCGGGCCGGTGAGGGCGAGCGGGGGGATGATCACGTTGACTCGCTCGCCGGTGGGGAGGCGGGCGTCGACCATGGGGTTGGATTCGTCGACCCTTCGGTTCACCGTGGAGACGATCCGCTCGATGGTCTGCATGAGCTGGTCGGTGGAGGCGAACCTCAACGGCAGCTGTTCCACGCGGCCGCCTCGCTCCACGAAGATCGAGTCCGGGCCGTTGACCATGATCTCCGTGACCGACGCGTCGGCGAGGAGGGGTTCGAGGACGCCCAGGCCCAGGGCCTCGTCGACGACCCTGCGGATGAGCTGGGAGCGTTCGGCGGAAGAGAGGACCGGGCCCTCTCGGCTGATGATGTGGCCCAGCACGCGTTCCAGGCGGGCCCTGCGGTCGGCTGCCGTCAGGGCCGACATCTCGGCCAGGTCGATCTCTTCGAGGAGCTTGGCACGGTAGACGGCCACGAGGTGTCCGTCCTCGCGTCCGGCACCCCCTTCGTCGGGGGCGGCGATACGGGATCGCAGGCTCATCTTCTCGTCAACTCCTCTCGGGGGTGGGGTGTCGTTGGGCGGGTCAGTTGTCGGTGTCGTTGGGCATGGTGACGCTGCGTTCCACGGTGACCGGGTCGAAGAGGGGGATCACCGAGGGGACGGTGACGGTGACCGTGGCTGTGGTGGTGTCGACGCCGCCTCCGCCCGGGTCGACCGCGGGGTTCAGCCACGCGCTCGCAGCGGCTGCGCCGGCGGCCGCGCCGGCCCCGGGTGCGAGTGACTCGGCCCGAGCCGCGGCGCGGGCGGCCGATCCGGCCTGGCTGATGCCGTAGCCGACCAGACCCAGCTGGATCGCCGCCATGGCTACGAGGAGGAGGATCGGGAGGAACCCGGCGAACTCCAGGATGGAGGCGCCACGGTCGTTCCAGCGGCGGGGCTGCGTCTTCGGGGGGTGCGGCTTCGGGGGGTGCGGCTTCGGGGGGTGCGTGGGCGTTGCCGGGTGGGTGGGCGTTGCCAGGTGCGTGGGCTTGGCGGGGTGCGTGGGGACCTCGGCCGGTTCCGCACCGCCGGGATGCGCCGTGGTGGTCGATCGCCGTTGCAGCGGGATCTTGTGGCCGGGCGGGGCAAAGGCGGCGGAGCTGGGGTGGGATGACATGCGACGGCCGCTCGGTACGGGCCGTTCGGGCCGTTCGGGCCGTGCCCGTGGGTCCCGGCGTCGGCGGTGTCGGACCGGCGCCCTCATTCCGTGTCCCCCTCCAGCGCCGCGCCCGCCTCGCCGTTGACGGTCCAGCCGGCGTCGAAGCCGGGGAAGAACAAAGGGACGTTGGCCTCGACCTCGGCCTTCATGACCGAGCCGGCCGGGGCGCAGTCGATGGAGGTGTCCTTCCAGGCGCCCGGGAGGTTCAGGGTGCCCGCGGCTTCGCAGGCGCCGGCGATGTCACCGTCGACGGCGTAGGCGGCGGTGGCGGCGCGGGCGGCCTCGTCGGCGGCATTGCCGGCGAGGGAGTAGGTGTAGCCGTAGAGGGCGGCCTGCCAGAGGATCGCCATGGTGATCAGGATCAGGGGGAACATTCCGGCGAATTCGAGGGTCACCGAACCCCGGTCGCCGCCCTTGCGGCGGAGCACGAGGGCGCCGCGGTCGGCCGAGGACCGGCGGCGACGGCCACCCCCGCCGTGCTCCGGCGCCGCGACCAGTTCCAGTTCCCCCGCCAGCGCCCACAACGCCTGCTTGACCACCGAGCGGGCGTCGAGGTCCTGGAGGCGGCCCGCGTCGACGACGGACTGGAGTTCCTTGAAGGCGGCGGGGACCGCGGCGCGGGCCACCCGCGTGCCGGTGACCTTCTCGACCAGCGACGGCTGGATCTCCGTACCGCGTGAGTGGCGGTTGACGACCGTGAGCGTCTCCTCGGCCTTGCGGATCTGGAGGCGGTCCCAGAGGCGGACCATGCGTTTCGCGGCGCGGACCGCCACCACGTCCGGGGTCACCAACAGCAGCGCATGGTCGGCCATCTCGACCGCCGCCGCGGTGGCGGAGTTCATCTGGGAGCCGCAGTCGACGACCACCACGTCGTGCCGGGAGCGCAGCGCGGCCAGGACCTGGCGGGCCACGCGGTCCGTCACCTCCTCGCCGCGCTCGCCCTCGGCGGGGGCGAGGAGAAGGGCGATGCCGGTGTCGTGCGCGTAGACCGCCTCCTGGAGGACACGGGGGTTGATGTCCGCGATACCGGCCAGGTCGGCGACCGAGCGGCGGAACTGCACGTCCAGGTACGACGCCACGTCCCCCGACTGCAGGTCCAGGTCGAGGAGCGCCACCGTACGGCCGGACGCGCGGGCCGCCAGGGCGAGTTGGACCGCGGTGACCGTCGCGCCGACGCCGCCCTTGGCTCCGCTGACCGTGACGACGGTGCCGCCGGGGCCCGTGTACAGCTCCGGCGTATTGCTGCCGAGGTGACGGCGCATGCCGGCCGACCAGGCGGCGGCGGCCTGGACGCGTTCGGCGAGGGCGTCGTAGGAGAGGGGGAGGTTGACGATGCCGCGGGCGCCGGAGTCCATGGCGGCGGTGAGGACGCCGGTGCTCGGGTCGGAGGTGATGAGGACGACGCCGACCGCCGGGAAGCGCAGGACGAGGTCGCGGACCAGGTCCAACGCGGGTACCGGGCCGATCCGTTCGTGGACCAGCACCACCTCCGGCAGCTCGTCCAGCGACTCGGCGGCCAGGCGCGCGAGGGTGTCGAGGAGAGCGGTGGAGTCGGACACGTGCGGGGCCGGTTCGGCGTCGGACAGCTGGCCGAGCAGGGTGGTGAGGGCGCGGGCCGAGTCGATGTCCCCGACGGCGGGGAGGATTCGGATGGTCATCGGCAGATCCCCGTTCCGGTCAGGGACGTGTGGGGCGCGGTCGCCTCACACCACCAGGGCCCGCTCGGCACCCGGGGCCCACCGGGCGCCCACGGCATCCTCGTTCGCCGTACCCCCCTCAGCATGCCCACCCGGGGCGCGCCCACCCGTAGCGGCATTCGACGCACCCCCGTTCGACGCATCCCCGTACGGACGTTCCGGACCGACCTCATCGCGCGGCCTCCTACTTGTCCTCGTCGAGGGTGTACGAACGGTCGTCCGGCACGACGACCGTGGCCTCCCCGCCCCCGACGAGGGCGAGACGGACGTGCTCGGCGAACGACTCGGCGAACGCGACGCGCTGGGCGTCGGCGGTGTCGAGCGCGAAGGTGATCGGGACGGCCTCGGTCGCCGTGCGCCGGCGGTCGCTGCTGGACTGGCCGGGTTCGAGGGCGGTCAGCTTGCCGACGTCGATGACACGGGCGTCGGCGACCATCAGCTTGGACGTGTCCTTGCCCGAGTCGCTGTCCTTCTCCTCGAACGTCGCGTAGATGTTGACCCGCGACCCCGGGTTGATCTTCCCCGCCACACCGGTGGACGCGTCGATCATGATCGCGATCTCCTGTTGCCCGGGGTCGAGTTCGGGCCGGTCGACGATCATGTCGGACTGGAGCAGCGAGCCCTTCTCCAGCTGGGTGACGGCGATCTTCCCGCGGATCTGCGCCAGATCGGTGACCGCCGTCGCGGACAGCCACCGCTCCGGCATCGTGATCCTCTCGAACTGGCCCGCCGACAGCTCCTTGTAGGGCGCGATGTCGCTCTTCAGCCGGTACGCCGTCACCTCGGGCCCGACCTTCGCGTTCACGTCACGGATCACCGAGAGCACCCCGGCGAAGGCGGCCAGGGCGCACAGGGCCGAGAGGACCAGCAGGACGACGCCGCGGCGCTGGCGCGAGTTCACTACATCTCACCTCGTGGGGACGTGCCGGGCACTTGAGCGATCCTGCTTTCCTGCTGGGGGTCCGGGGGTCGGCCCCCGGAGTGATGCAGCATGATCCGTACAACCTCGATCGGGGCGGGGGCGGGGCGAAGGCGGACGGGTCGAGCGGTGGGGCGGTCGGGTGGTCGGGTGGTCGGGCCGGTTACGGCTGCCCTGAAGGCCTTACGGTCGTACGGCCTCGGGCGGGACCATGGAGTTGTCGTACGGCTGTCATGTGACCCCCCGTGGCAGCGCGCGGACGGGTGGCGGTTCCGGTTCCCGTAGCGGGGCCGCGCAGAACCCGCAGCGGTCGCCGATGAGTTCGAGGCCGCACCAGTGGCACGTCTCGCGGCGTACGGACGACACCAGTTGGTAGAGCACGGAGACGTCGGAGAGTCCGGCGGCGAACTCGACGAGTTTCCCGGTCCCCCACCAGCGCACGGACCCCTCCGGCAGCGGCACCGGCAGGGACCCCTGCACCTGCCAGGCCGGCGCGAGCGTCGCGGTGACCCAGTCGGACGGCGGCTGCGGCCCCTGCGCGACGAGCAGCCGGGTGCCGAACTCGGGCCCCGCGAGGGGCTCCTGGTCGGCGGCGTTGAGACGGACGAGCTGGGGCCGGGGGTTGGCCAGTACGGCGAACTGCGCGCCCGGCACCCACGACTTGGCGTGCGACTTCAGCGTGACCGGCACCCGGTCGAGCTTGGCGACGGAGCCGAGGAGGGCGCCGGCGTAGATGTAGTGCGCGAGGAGGCGTACGGAGGAGGCGAGCACGCCGGGGCTGAAGTCGCACATGGACAGCTGGCGCAACTGCTGGGCGAGCAGGGCGAGTCCGAGCGGCGGCAGATCGACGCCGAGCAGGGCTATGCGGTCGCTCTCCAGCACGGAGCGGACGGTGTGCAGCCGCCGGGTGACGGCGGACTCGTCGGAGGCCGAGTGGAGGGCGATGACATAGCCGTGCTGCTCGATGAGCGCGTGCATGCCGAGCAGGGAGCCTTCGAGCGTCTCCTGCGGCTGTACGACTGCGGGCGGGGTCTGCCGGTCATGCGGTGGGAGCACCAGATCGGAACTGGTGACGGCTATCGCGGTCGGCACGCTGCACACCACCCCGTTCACTGTGGCGGGGTGGTCGACCACCGCCCCAGATGGCCCCTGTGAGGATCGACGGCGCCCTCGACGCCCCTCCTGCATCGTCTTGCATCAGCACCATATCCACGGCATGCCCCGATCAACACCGAATCTCCTTGATCAACTCACGGAAGGTGCGGCCGTATCCACACAGAGTGAGACGCATATGCCGCAACTAGGCAGGTGAGGACGGGCGTTGAGGGCACCCGGACGGGTGAACGGGGCCCGTGCGGGAGCGTTGACAACTCGACTGGTCAGGACCGGCTTGTCGTACGTCCAGCGGTGGCCATCCGAATCGCGTGGTCCGTCGACGGTGCCGCTGGGTACCGTCGACGGATGTGCTTCTACGCGTTCGTCCACTACAAGCCGCACTACGTGTGCGTCGCGTGCCGGGTCGGCTTCAAGCGGCACGTGCCCCGTGGGTACGAGCCGCCGTGCCCGAACTGCGGTGAGGTGCTGGTCTGCGCGGGGCGCGACTTCGCGGCGCCGCCGAGGCGTGACGTGCGCGCGTGGTCCGTGGTCGCGGCGGTCTTGGGGGAAGGGCTGCGCTACGAGGGGCTGACGGGCTGCGGCTGCGGCAAGGAGCCGAAGTTCCGTCCCCGTACACGGGCGGAGCTGCGGGCGCGGCGGGTCGTGGCGGAGCGTACGGGGGTGCCGCTGGCCGAGGTGCTGGCGCGGCCCGATCCGCTGACGCCGATGGCCGACTGAGAGGCGGGCCGGCACGTCCTCGCCCTCGCCCTCGCCCCCGCCCCCGCCCGGTTGTGGCGCAGGTCACCGGAACCTCCCCCGTCTCGCGGAGAGACATGGGTGTGAGGTGTAAGAGGTGCATGCGAGATGAGTGACCCTGTGCGGGCGCGGATACGGGCCGGGGACCGGGAGGCCTTCGCGGAGGTCTACGACGCGTACGCGCGCGCCGTCTACAACCATGCCTACCGGCTCACCGGCGACTGGTCGACGGCCGAGGAGGTGATGGCCGACACCTTCCTCGACGCCTGGCGCACCCGGGAGCAACTGGAACCGGACGGCGGCACGTTGAAGCCGTGGCTGCTGGGCATGGCGACCAACAAGGCCCGCAACGCCAACCGCGGCCTCGGCCGCCGCCTGGCCTTCCTGGCCCGCCGCCCCGCCCCGGACCCGGTCGCCGACTTCGCCGAGGAGACCGCCGGGCGCCTCGACGACGCGCGCCGGCTCGCCGCCGTACGACAGGTGTACGGCCGACTGCGGCGTGGGGAGCGGGAGGTGCTGGCGCTGTGCGTGTGGTCCGGCCTCGACTACGCGCAGGCGGCCGAGGCACTGGGTGTCCCGGTGGGGACCGTACGGTCGCGGCTGTCGCGGGCGAGGGCGAGGCTCAGCCGCCTCACGGACGAGCGGCTGAGCGAGCAGCGGGCGGAGCGCCGCGCGAACGGCGGGGCGGAAACCCGAACAGATCGTAGGGAACCGGGGCGTCGTCGCGGAGAGGTAGAGGGTGAGGCCGCGTTCGCGGCCCTTCCGCTCAAGGAGATTCAGGAGGGTTCCCGATGAACGAGGAGCTGGCCCGACTGCTGCCGCCCCCGCCCGAACGGGATGTGCCGCCTGGTCGCCTCGCCCACCACAAGGACCGTTTGATGCAGCTCATCGACGACGACCGAGCCACGGCCCCCGCCGTTTCCACCCCCGTGGCCGCCCGGCGGCCGCGCCCCAGGCTGCCGCGCCCGGCGCTGTGGCTGCCCGCGGCCGCGCTGACGCTGGCCGGGGCGCTCACCGTCGGCCTCGTCACGGCCATGGACTCCGGCTACGGCCTGCGGCAGTCCGACGACGAGAGTGCCGTCGTCCTGCTCGACCGGATCGCCGACGTCGCCGCGGAGACGGAGGTCGAGCCGGTGCGCGACGACCAGTTGGTCTACCTCAAGCTTCTGACGGCCGGGGCGGAGGCCGAGGACGAGAACAGCGTGTTCGTACCGGGGAAGCCGCACACGCTGGAGAAGTGGGTCTCGCAGGAGCCGGGCCTGGTGCAGCAGTTGGCCCTGCACTACGAGAACGGTGACTACTTCCCGCTGCGGGAGCTGTTGCCGCCGGGGTCGCCGGGTGTCCCGGCCGGCATCGACCGCCCCACGTACAAGTGGCTGGCCGCCCTGCCCACCGACCCCGACGAACTGCTCGCCGAACTCCACCGCCTCATCAAGCCGTTCGAGGGCCAGGAGCGGTCACAGGCCGTCTTCGACAAGATCGGCGAACTGCTCAACGCGTCGGTCATGCCACCGAAGACCGCCGCAGCGCTGTACGAGGCCGCCGCGAGGATCCCCGGGGTGACCCGTATCGAGAACGCGGTCGACCCCGCCGGCCGGCACGGCGTCGGCATCCGCCGCGTCGACGAACGCGCCTCATGGGCCACCGAGTGGGTCTTCGACCGGGAGAACCTCACGTACCTCGGCGAACGCAGCTATCTGACGGCGGACGGCTCGATGGGCAAGAAGGGGACCGTCATGGACGAGACGGCGGTGCTGGAGCGGGCGGTCGTGGACGAGTACCGGGAGCGGCCGGACTCGTCCTCTGCTGCCGCGAGGTGATCAGCGAGGCGTGCTACGCGGCGGCAAGGCAACGGCGTTGCGGCCCGCGGCAAGAGCTGCGTTCTCGCAACCTGTGAAGTCTCCACGCAGTCCGCCCCTATCCCATCGGGCGGTAGTGGCCTAGCACCTGGGCCAGTTGCGCGAACCACTGGTGGAGTCGTTCCCGGGGCTTGGCCTCGACCGTGCACTCGAAGAAGCCGCCGTCGAGGTGGACGACGGCGACCATGAGGGCCTTGCCGTTATTGCCGGCCTTGTAGTGGACGCTGCGGATCTCGGGCCAGGGGAAGTCGACGGAGATTCCGTGGTCCTCGAAGGCGACGCCGTTGACGTCGACGACGACGGAGTTGTGGCGGTCGACGGCCAGGAACTCCGGGCCCTGCGCAGCCGGGAAGACTCCCGCCACTCCCGGGGCCGCCTGCGGCGGCGCGTACGGGTACGGCGACTGCCCGGCGGGAGGGGGCGCCGACTGCCCGTACGGCTGCGGCGGTTGCGCGTAGGGCTGCGGCGGTTGCCCGTACGGCTGCGGCGGTTGCGCGTAGGGCTGCGGCGGTTGCGCGTAGGGCTGGGGCGGTGGGCCGGGAGGCGCACCCGGTGCGGCGTAGGGCGGGGGTGGCGGGCCGAAACCCTGTTGGCCGCCCGGCGGTGTCCACGGCTGTGGCGGTGGCGGCGGCTGGTGGCCCTGATCAGGCTGGTCCATGGTTGTTCGTTCCTCTGCCCCGTTGTGGTGACTCGTAGCGCACCGTATCCCTCGCCCGCCCGTGAAACATTCCCCGGGGGTCACCGCATCAATGAAGTGAGAAGCGAAGAAGCCGAGACCACGACCTACGCGAGCTCACCCAGGGGGAGCCAGAGATGAGACAAGTCCGCGCGGACGGATATCAGGAGTTCGCGGCGGCGCGCGCGAGGCATCTGTACCGGTCCGCGTGTCTGCTCACCGGCGGGGACACCCATCTCGCCGAGGACCTCGTGCAGGAGACGCTCGGGCGGTTGTACGTGAAGTGGGGGCGGGTGCAGCGGGCGGAGAACCCGGCCGGGTACGCACAGACCGTGCTGACCAGGACCTTCCTCGCCCACCAGCGGCGGCGCAGCAGCAAGGAACGAGCCACGGACGTGATTCCGGACGTGCCCGCCGCCCCCGGCTCCGACGCGTCCCTGCGGCTCACCCTCGTCGATGCGCTGGGCCAACTTCCGCCCAAGGACCGGGCCGTGGTCGTCCTTCGCTACTGGGAGGACCGGTCCATCGAGGAGACCGCCGCGGCGATGAACGCCAGTTCGTCGGCGGTGCGCACGCGCTGCGTCCGGGCCCTCGCCCGACTGCGCGTGCTCCTGGGGGACGGCATCGGTGAGTACGTCACCCCCTGAGCGCCTCGGGGACTCCGCCCCACACCCACACCCACTCGTAGAAACGGCGGTTCGTCATGCCCCTTGACCAGCACGAAGACCCCTTCGAGGACAGGCTCGGCGACGCCCTGCGCCGGGCCGGTGATGCTTTCGAGACCGATGGGCACGCCATGGTCAGTGGCGGAGCCGTACGCGGCCGACGGCTGCTGTACCGGCGGCGGGCCGCGATGGTGGGCGGGGTCGCCGGGATCGCGCTCATCGGGGTGGGCGGCGCGGTACTGCTGCCCGTGGGCGGTGGCGAGAACGGCAAGCAGTCCGTGGCGGCGGGGCGGTCCACCGGGCCGGCGCCACGGAACGACGACGGCACGGTGTCCGGCGCCGACCTCGTCCGCAAGCTCAAGGGCCTGTTGCCGGAGGGGAAGTTCAGCGGGGAGGCGGCGCGCGGCACGGACGCGAGCGGGGGGCCGTACGCGCAGGTCGTGTACGACGACGGCGAGGGCGGGGCGGCCGTGCAGCTCGGGCTCGGGCGGATCGAGGCCGACAGTGAGCTTGCCCGGCAGCTGACCGACTGCCCGGACAAGACGTTCGTCGAGTTCGACTCCTGCGAGGAGAGCACCCTGCCGGACGGTTCGCGGCTGATGCTCTTCCAGGGGTACGAATATCCGGACCGCCGTGTGGACACCAAGCACTGGTACGCGCAGTTGGTCACCCCGGACGGGTACGACGTCAGCGTCATGGAGTGGAACGCCGAGGCCCAGAAGGACGCCCCGGTCACCCGGGACGAACCGCCCCTGTCCACCGCGCAGTTGAAGGAGATCGCCACCGACCCGGGCTGGCGCAAGGCCATCGACACCATTCCGGAGGAGACGGAGAAGGAGAAGGAGAGCCAGGAGGAGAAGGAGCGCTCGTCGACGGAGAAGCCCGACCCCGGTTCCTCCGACTCCGTCGGCTCCGGCAGCTCCGCCGGCTCCACCTCCGTCGATCCCCCGATGGTCGACAGCGACACCATCCAGAAGACCCTCGCCGGTCTCCTCCCCGACGGTGTCGATGTCGTCGGCAAGGGCGGGCAGGAGTCGGAGTTCGCGTACGTCGTCCTCGACGACGGCAAGGGGCAGAGCCTGGTGCAGATCAACGTGCAGCCGGGGATGGCGGACGTCGCGGACTCGTTGTTCGGCGCCGACGCCGAGACCCTGCCCGACGGCACGAAGGTCGTCACGCAGCAGGAGCCCGGTGAGAAGGGCGGCGAGGGGGTCGTCATGTGGACCGTGGACACGCTCCGCACCGACGGGCTGCGCGTCGTGATCAGCGCCTTCAACTCCGGCGCCCAGCACACGGCCGCGACCCGCGACACCCCCGCGCTCACCATGGCGCAGCTCAAGGAGATCGCCACCAGCGAGAAGTGGAAGACGCTCGGCTAGCGACCGGGGACGGTCGAACAGCCGATCAGCCGATCAGCCGATCAGCCGGAGCATCGTCCAGCGGCGGCCGGGCCACGGGGCCGGCCGCCGCTGGTGTGCGCGGGCTCCAGCCGCTGGTGTGCCCGGGGTCTAGAAGAAGTCCGCCCACGGCTGGTCCCAGATCTGCTTCACCGCCAGGACCAGGAACAGCAGCCCCGCGATCGCCAGCATCCCGTTGCTGACGATCCCGTTGCGCCACTCCCGGGGCGTACGGGAGGAGTTGAGGAGCCAGATGAGGGTGCCGGCGAGGAAGGGGAGGAAGGCCGCGCCGAGGACGCCGTAGAGGATGATCAGGCGGAAGGGCTGGCCCTGGAAGAGCAGGACGATGGGCGGGAAGGTCAGCCAGAGCAGGTACGCGCGGAACGGCCAGGACTTCTCACGCCGGCCGGAGGCGACCTCCTCGCCCGTCACCGCTCCCTTCCGGCGGAAGCGCTCCACGAAGTCCGCGAACATCAGGCTCACGCCGTGCCAGACGCCGATGAGGGAGGTGTACGAGGTGGCGAAGAAGCCGATCAGGAAGAACTTGGCGGTGGCCGTGCCGTACTCGTCCGCCAGGATGTCGCCGAGCTGGATGAGTCCCTTGTCTCCACTGGCGATGGCGATGTTGGCGGAGTGCAGCAGTTCGGCGCCGACGAAGAGCATGGCGATCACGAAGATGCCGGTCGTGGCGTACGCGACCCGGTTGTCGAGGCGCATGACCTTCATCCAGCCGGTGTTCGTCCAGCCCTTGGCGTTGACCCAGTAGCCGTACGCGGCCAGCGTGATCGTGCCGCCGACGCCGCCGATCAGGCCGAGGGTGTTGAGGATCGAGTCCTTCTCGTCCGGCAGGACGGGGAGGAGGCCGGCGAAGGCGTCCGGGAGGTTCGGGGTGACCCTGATCGCCAGGTAGACCGTCACCACGAACATGACGCCCACGAGGACCGTCATGACCTTCTCGAAGACCTCGTACTTGTTGAACCAGACGAAGACCAGCCCGCTCAGGCCGCACAGGACGGCCCACCACTTGAGGTCCATGACGTCCGGGAACAGCGCCTGCAGGGGCAGGGCGCTGGAGGACATCGCGGCCGCGCCGTACACGAAGCCCCAGATCACGACGTACACGACGAAGAACCACGTCGTCCAGCGGCCGAGGCTCGCCCAGCCGTCGAAGAGGGTGCGGCCGGTGGACAGATGCCAGCGGCCGGCCGCCTCGGCGAGGGAGATCTTGACGAGACAGCCGATGACGGCCGCCCACAGCAGGGTGTAGCCGAAGTTGCTGCCCGCGATCAGCGTCGCGACCAGGTCGCCGGCGCCGACACCGGTCGCGGCGACGACGATGCCGGGGCCGATGTACTTCCAACTGGACTTACGAGGGGCCGAAGTCGCTTCCCCGGCAGCTGTGTTGTCCGTGGTGTCAGCCATGCCGATCAAGAAAGCGCAAAGCGGGGGCGGGCACAAGGGGGCGTGCGGTGAAGGAAACCGTCGGTGATCTTGATGGTTCCGGGGCGTCGGTGCGGTGGTGACCGGTGGTCGGGGGCGGGCCCCGGCAGCTGGCGTGCCGCCGGGGCCCGGGGTGTGGTTTCTGGGCTGTCGGGTGGCGCCGCCCTTGCGGAACTCGGGCGGTCGGGTGGCGCCGCCCTTACGGAACCCGGCGGGCTACGTCGGCTGTCGCCGACCACAGCCGTCGGACCCGCACGTGCCGAGCTCGAACCACACGGTCTTGCCCGACCCGTCCTCGTGGCAGCCCCAGCGCCTGGCGAGCGCGTCCACCAGGAACATCCCTCTGCCGCTCTCCGCTATCTCCGTCACCCGGCGCACCTGGGGCCGGCGGCCGTCCGAGTCCGACACCTCGCAGCGCAGTACGCCGTGCGCGGCCGACAGGGTCAGCTTCAGACGGCTCTCCGCGTGCACCAGCGCGTTGGTGACCAGCTCGCTCACCAGCAGCTCCGTCGTTTCGGTCTGGTCGAGCAGTCCCCATCCCTCCAACTGCCTGCGCACCTGCGCGCGCGCCTGCGCGGCGGCGGTGGGACGGGGCTCGTACTCGACGCTCAAGTGGCCCGCACCCATGGGGGGTTGCGGGTTCGAGGCGAAGTGGGGGCCGGAATCCGGAAGGAGTCCCCCGGAGAGTTGCAGCATGTGTCCAGGGTTGCCGCCGCGCGTATGCGGCACACGGGGAGGAATACCCGTTTCCAGCCGTGCATATACCTGTTTCCCGCCCAGGTACGTCCGTATTTGCGGATGTACGGGGCTGTTGGGCGTGTGCGCGATCGTGTACCGGTTACGCACGCTGTGAACTCCCGGCCGGTTCCAGCTGGTTCCGGCCGGTTCCGGCCACGCGAGCCCCGCGCCCGCCAAGCGCACTCTTGACCTGGTCATGCCAGACCCGCACCATGAGCGCCACACCCGCACCAGGGCCTGCCGGGCACCCCACGGTCACCGGCCGGGCCCGAGGCACGTCGCAAGGATCCACCCCCCGCTCCACTCCCCCACTTCCGGAGACCCCGGAATTCCTGGAGAAAATAGGAGACTTCATGCGACTCCGCATACGCGGCAGGTCGGCGACGCCCGGCGGCACGGGCAGGAGATCAGGCCGCCGCACCGCCGCCCTCGCCACCCTGCTGGCGCTGGCCCTCGCGGCACCGGTCGCCGCGACCTCCACGGACGCGACGGCGACCAGCGCCGAGCGGCCCAAGGCCTCGGCGGACGACATCCGCCAGTACGAGGTCCATATGCACTCGGACAGCAAGTCCCGCACGGCGCTCCAGCAGGCCGGCGTGACCGTGGACGACGCCGACGACCACTCGGTGTTCATCTCCGGCCGCGCGGACCAGGTCAAGAAGCTGAAGCAACAGGGCTACGAGGTCACGCCGCTCGGCGCGGTGCCGGACCGGTCGAACGGCGAGGACGACGTACGGCTCTTCGACTTCCCGTCCGCCGACTCCCGTTACCACAACTACGCGGAGATGACGAACGAGATCAACTCCGTGGTCTCGGCGAACAGTTCGATCGTCAGCCAGCGGGTCATCGGCACCTCGTACCAGGGCCGGAACATCGTCGCCATCAAGATCAGCGACAACGTCGGCACGGACGAGGCCGAGCCCGAGGTGCTGTTCACCCACCACCAGCACGCCCGTGAGCACCTCACCGTCGAGATGGCGCTCTACCTGATCAACGAGCTGACCTCCGACTACGGCA
The DNA here is from genome assembly GCF_024612035.1 of Streptomyces sp. DSM 40750. GTDB lineage: Bacteria > Actinomycetota > Actinomycetes > Streptomycetales > Streptomycetaceae > Streptomyces. The sequence goes on along the minus strand of NZ_CP102513.1, from coordinate 7,353,067 downwards.
CCGACTCCCGGGTCACCAACATGGTGAACAACCGTGAGATCTGGATCGTCCCGGACCTCAACCCGGACGGCGGCGAGTACGACGTCGCCACCGGCTCGTACCGCTCGTGGCGCAAGAACCGGCAGCCCAACAGCGGTTCGTCGGCCGTCGGCACCGACCTCAACCGCAACTGGAACTACCGCTGGGGCTGCTGCGGCGGCTCGTCCGGGTCCACGTCCTCGGACACCTACCGCGGTACGGCCGCCGAGTCGGCGCCCGAGGTGAAGGTCGTCGCCAACTTCGTGCGCAGCCGGGTCGTCGGCGGGGTCCAGCAGATCAGGACCGCCATCGACTTCCACACGTACAGCGAGCTGGTGCTGTGGCCGTTCGGGTACACGACCGCCGACACGACGACGGGGATGACGGCGGACGACCGCAACGCGTTCGCGACGGTCGGCGGGAAGATGGCCGCGAGCAACGGGTACACGCCCGAGCAGTCCAGTGACCTGTACATCACGGACGGGTCGATCGACGACTGGCTGTGGGGCAACCAGAAGATCTTCGGGTACACGTTCGAGATGTATCCGGGGTCGGCCGGGGGCGGCGGGTTCTACCCGCCCGACGAGGTCATCGCCCGGGAGACGGCGCGGAACCGGGACGCGGTGTTGCAGTTGCTGGAGAACTCGGACTGCATGTACCGGTCGATCGGCAAGGAAGCGCAGTACTGCGCCTAGGCCGCGCCGCTTGAGCCGATGAGAGCTCGGGGGCTTCTGTGAGGGGGGAACTGCGGGCCGGTCGTGGCTGGTCGCGCAGTTCCCCACGCTCCTTACGGGGCGCTTTCCTCGGCCTCTTTCCCGTCGGCCGCCTTCTCGTCAGCGGCCTTCTCGTCAGCCGCCTTCTCGTCAGCGGCCTTCTCGTCCTCGCCGTCCTCGAAGTACGCGTCCAGGACCTCGTCGATCCCGGTTTCCCACGCGGCGTGCTCGGACTTGGCCTTGGCCTCGATCTCGATGGGATACCAGCGACGGTCGGGGGTGTGGACCGTGATGGTGAAACGCTTGCCGAAGCGGGGGGACTCCGTCTCGATCGCGCCGATCTCGTCCCAGCGGAACTCGCACTCCTGGTCGTCCAGGCGCAGCCGTACACCACGGCTGTCGGCGACGATCTTCGCGCGGCGGTCGGAGGCCTCGAAGACGGGACCGTCGGCCGTGGCCTCATCCTCGGCCTCGCCCTCGGCCTCGGAGTCCGCGTCGACGTCGGGGTCCACCTCGTCATCGTCGGAGGTCTTCTCCGCTGCGGTTTTCTCGACGGACGTCTTCTTGGCGGACGTCTTCTTGGCGGGCGTCTTCTCGGCAGCCGTCGGCTCGTCCTTGTCCGGGGCAGCCTCGTCCGGCTCCGCGGTCTTCGTCGGCTCGACGGGCTCCGTCGGCTTGATGTCCTCCGGCTCCTCCTGCTTCTCCTTCTTCACGGACACCGGTGCCGTGAGTCCGGGGATGTGCGACGGGTCGACCGCGGCGGCGGCCAGGGGCTGGTTGTTCGAACCGATGCGCTGCTCCACAGCGGGCAGTATGGTCGACGACCCTGTGCCGGGAACAGTCGGGCCAGGCATATGTCCGTATCTGGGTTCTACAACCTTCACCCTTCACCCCTGGCGCCCGGTTCTATACGAACACGCTCAGTACGGCGGCCACCGCGAAGCCGGCCACCGACAGCACCGTCTCCAGCACGGTCCAGGTCTTGAGCGTGTCCCGTTCGCTGATGCCGAAGTACTTGGCGACGATCCAGAAGCCGCCGTCGTTGACGTGCGAGGCGAAGATCGAGCCCGCGGAGATGGCCATGATGACGAGGGCGATGAAGGCCTGGGAGTGGTCGCCGCCTGCGAGGAGCGGGGCCACGATGCCGGCCGTGGTGACGATCGCGACCGTCGCCGAGCCCTGGGCGACCCGCAGCACGACCGAGAGCAGGTAGGAGAGGACGATCACGGGCAGGCCCACGTCGTTGAACGTGTCCGACAGGGCCTGGGCCACCCCGCTCGCCTTCAGTACGGCGCCGAAGACACCGCCCGCGCCGACCACGAGCAGGATGTTGCCGACCGGCTTGAGCGACGAGGTCGAGACCGTCTCCAGCGACTTGCGGGACCAGCCGCGGCGGATGCCGAGCAGGTAGTACGCGAGGAGCAGGGCGATCGTCAGCGCGACGAAGGGGTTACCGAAGAACTCGATCACCGAGCGGAGGGTGGAGGGGTCCAGGGCGATCGAGGAGAAGGTCGCGGCGAGGATCAGGAGGAGAGGGGTGCCGATGATGAGGAAGACCGTGGTGAGCGGGACCGGGCTCTCCTGCGGGGCCACACCGGCCGCGCGCTGTTCGTCGATCACCGCCTGACGGGACTCCTCGGCCGCCTCCACCATGTCCTGCGGCACGGGGACGAAGATGCGGCGGCCGATCCAGGCGGAGAACGCCCAGGCGGCCAGAACGGCCGGGATGCCGCAGACGACGCCCATGAGGATCACCCAGCCGAGGTCCACATGCAGCAGGCCCGCGGCGGCCACGGGGCCCGGGTGCGGGGGCAGGAACGCGTGGGTCATCGACAGGCCGGCGAGGAGCGGGAGGCAGTAGAGGAGGATCGACTTGCCGGAGCGCTTGGCGGCCGCGTAGACGATCGGGGCGAGGACGAAGATGCCGACGTCGAAGAAGACCGGGATGCCGAAGATCAGGCCGGTCAGGCCCATCGCGAGGGGGGCTCTCTTCTCGCCGAAGAGGTTCAGGAGGCGGGACGCCAACACCTCGGCGCCACCGCTGACTTCGAGGATCGCGCCGAGCATCGTGCCCAGGCCGATGATGATCGCGACGTGGCCGAGGATGCCGCCCATGCCGGACTCGATGGTCGAGACGGCGTCGCTCCGCTGGACCGTGCCGAAGAGTTCGGTGACCGAGAGGCCCGCGAGGAGGCCGACGGCTATGGAGACGGCGAGGAGGGCCACGAAGGGCTGGAGTCTCGTCTTGATGATCAGGAAGAGGAGGAGGGCTATGCCGAGGGCGGCGACGGTGAGGAGGCCTGCGGTGCCGTCTATGAGGAGGAGCAGGCCGCCGGTGTGTGGGGGTGTTTCGGGCATGTGGGGGTCCTCTGGGTGGGGGCATGGTGTTTTTGGGCAGGGGGGATCGCCGTACGGGGTGCGGGGATTGTGGGGGGGGCTGAGAGTGGCCGGGTGCGGGGATTGCGGGGGGGGACGGAGAGTGGCCGGGTGCGGGGATTGTGGGGGGCTGAGAGTGGCCGGGTGCGGGGATTGCGGGGGGGGACGGAGAGTGGCCGGGTGCGGGTTGTGTGTGGCTGATCGCGCCCACGCGGCGGAGCCGCGGATCGAACGCGGCCCCGCGCCCCTGAAGGGCGCGGGGGTCGGACTCAGCTGTCCAGTACCGCCAGCGCGTCGATCTCGATCAGCAGGCCCGCCGGGAGGCCCACGTACACCGTGGTGCGGGCTGCCGGGGCTGCCGTCAGGTGTTCTTCGAAGTACTCGTTGTAGATCGTGTTCATCTCGGCGAAGTGGGCCGTGTCCGTCAGGTAGACGCGGATCATCATCACGTCGTCCCAGCCGGCGCCGCCCTCCTCCAGGATCGCCTTGACGTTGGCGAGGGTCTGGAGGGTCTGGTCGCGGAGGGTGGGGCCGGCGGGGGTGGGGGGCTTGCCCTCGACCGCCGGGAGGAAGCCGACCTGGCCGGCGACCTGGAGGATGTTGCCCTTCTTCACGCCGTGGGAGAACTTCGCGGGCGGGGCGGTGTGGGTCTTGGGGGTGAGGGCGATCTTGTCCGTCATAGGGGATCCTTGTCGGTCACTCGGTCATACGGGGTCTGTCGCTGGGGTTCTGCCGGAGTACTCCCCGCTGATCGCGTCCGCCGTGCGGCGTACCAGCGGGAGCAGGGTGAGGAGTTCGTCGGCGGTGACGACGACGTTGGGCGCGGAGACCGACATCGCGGCGACGACCCGGCCGTCGGCGCCGCGGATGGGCGCGGCCACGCAGTTGATGGACTCCTCGTGGCCGCCGAGGTCGGTGGCCCAGCCCTGTTCGCGCACCCTCACCAACTCCTTGAGGAAGGCGGGGGCGTTGGGGGTCGAACGGGGCGTGTACATGGGGTAGTCGAGCTTCTCCGCGAGGGCGCGGCGCTCGGGTTCGGGGAGGTCGGCGAGGCAGAGCTTGGCGACGGCGGCGACCGTGATGGCCACCGGCTTGCCGATCCGGGAGTACATGCGGACCGGGTAACGGCTCTCCACCTTGTCGATGTAGAGGACCTCGTTCTCCTCGTAGACGGCGAGGTGGACGGTGTGGCCGCAACTCTCGTTGAGGCGTACGAGGTGGGGGTGGGCGATCTCGCGGATGTCGAGGTTCTCCACCGCCTCCTGGGCCAGGGCGAAGAGGCGGGCGCCGAGTCGGTAGCGCTGGTCGGACTGGCGGTAGACCAGGCCGTGCTCGTGGAGGGTGCGCAGCAGGCGCAGGGCCGTGGACTTGTGGACGCCCAGGCGGTCGGCGACCTGGCCGAGGTCGGCGGGGCCCTCGGCGAGCAGCGGCAGGATGTTCAGCGCTCGGTCGACGGTCTGGCTCATGGGGTGCGTACCTCCTCCTCGGCCCGGGACGCGGTCTGCGTCGTCCGCGCGGTCTGGGTCGTCCAGCCGGGGCCGAGTCGCAGTCTCCCCCACGCGTCGTCGTCCAGGGCCGCCAGACGATCGGCGTGGTCGCGGGACGGCGGGGTGCCGACGTCGCCGGGGACGGTGAGAGCGGCGGCGGCCATGAGGTGGCCGTGCCGGAGACGGGTGCGGACGGGGAGACCGCGCAGGGTGGCGGACAGGAACCCGGCGGCGAAGGCGTCCCCCGCGCCGACGGCGGCGACGACGTCGACGTGGAGGGCGGGGACGACGTGGGGGCCGGGGCCGACGGTGGCGGTGCCGTCGGCGTCCTCCATGCGGCCCATGCCCGCGCCTGTGTCCTCGTACATGTCCGTGTCCGTGTCCGTGTCCATGTCCGCCTCCGCCTCCGCCTCCGCGTCCGCGTTCGTGTTCTTGTCGAACGCGACCGCCCCGCCCTTGCCCTGCTTGACGACCACGAGTTCCGGCTCGGGCAGGGCGTCCCGGACGGCGGCCGCTCCCCGCAGCCCCCAGGCGGCCCGTGCCTCGTCGGCGCCGACGAAGACGAGGTCGGCGCGGCGGGCGAGGTCGAGCAGGACGCGCGGGCCCCGTGAGCCCTGGGTGCCGTCGGCGTCGGGCCACAGTCCCGGCCGGTGGTTGACGTCGAAGGAGACGAGCGGGCGGCCGGGGCGGGGCTCGGTCAGCTCCCACAGGAGGGCGAGGCAGTCGTCGGACAGGGCCGCCGTGATCCCGGAGAGGTGCAGGACGCGTCCGGCGCGCACCGCCGCCGGGTCCACCGTCGCCGTCGACATCGCCGAGGCGGCCGAACCGGCCCGGTAGTAGGCGACCTCATGGGCGTCGGTGGCCCGGTCCCCCGCCGTACGGAAGTACACGCCCGTCGGACGCAGCGGGTCCCGCCCCACGGACGTCACGTCCACGCCGTATCCCCCGATCGTCTCGACCAGGTGGTCGCCGAACCCGTCGGCCCCCACGCGGCTCACCCACCGGACCGAGTGCCCGGCCGCCGCCAGCGCGCACGCGACGTTGGACTCCGCGCCACCGATGGCCCGGTCGAAGGAGGGGACGTCGGCGAGGCGGCCGGGGCGGGTGGGGAGGAAGGTGACCATGGACTCGCCGAGCACGACGACATCGACGACGTCGGGGGCATTCACGATGGTCGTAGCTCCTCGGCATCTCGGGTCGCGGCGGCTCCATTGACCCGGCGTTGGCCTGGATGTTAGACAGCAGTAAACGGTATACGCAATGGACGTTGCAGAGACTGCAACATCGCAGCTCACCTGATCAGGGAGGCCCTGTGTCCCTCGACACCGGCACCGAAGCGCTCGCCCGTCTCGCCGAGGAACGCGTCGACCACCGCTTCAAGGGGCTCCCGCCGGACGCCGACGGCCTGACGGTGGCCGAGTTGGCCGCGCAGGGCCGGAACCTGTTCACCGGCGGCTTCACCACCCCCGTGCTCGCCCTGTCCGCCGAGCGCCTGGAGCACAACCTGGCGCTGATGGAGACCTACTCCGCCCGCCACGGCCTCGCCTTCGCCCCGCACGGCAAGACGTCCATGGCGCCGCAGCTGTTCTGGCGGCAGATCGAGCGCGGGGCGTGGGGCATCACCCTCGCCGTGCCCCATCAGGTGCGCGTGGCACGGGAGTTCGGGGTCGAGCGGGTCTTCCTCGCCAACGAGGTCGTCGACCCGGCGGCCCTGCGCTGGATCGCCGCCGAACTGGCGGCCGACCCGTCCTTCCGGTTCGTCTGTTACGTCGACTCCGTGCGCGGTGTCGAGCTGATGGACGCGGCGCTACGCGGTTCCGCGCGCCCGGCGCGTCCCGTGGACGTGGTCGTGGAGCTGGGCGCGGGCGAGGGCGCGCGGACCGGGGTCCGTACGGAGACGGAGTGCGCGGCGGTCGCGGACGCGGTGGCCGGGGTCGAGACGCTGCGGCTGGTGGGGGTGGCCGGGTACGAGGGCGAGGTGCCGGAGCCCGACCCGGAGCGGGTGGGGGCGTGGCTGCGCCGGCTCAGCGCCCTGGCCGTCGAGTTCGACAAAGCGGGGCGGTTCGCGGGGCTGGAGGAGGTGATCGTGAGCGCGGGCGGCAGCGCGTGGTTCGACACGGTCGCCGAGGTGTTCGCCGAGATTCCCGGGCTTTCCGTGCCCGTACTGAAGTTGCTGCGGTCCGGCGCGTATGTCTCGCACGACGTGGGCCACTACCGGCGGGTGACCCCCTTCAACCGCGTCCCCGAGGAGGGCACCCTTGAGCCCGCCTTCCGGCTCTGGGCCCAGATCGTCTCCCGCCCCTCCCCCGACCAGGCCTTCGCCAACGCGGGCAAGCGCGACGCCGCGTACGACCTGGACCTGCCGGCCGCCGAGGTCGTACGGGACGCCGGCACGGGCACGGTCCGCGACGCCACCGGGATCACGGTGACGGGGCTGTCCGACCAGCACGCGTGGCTGCGGACGGAGGCGGGTGCGGAGCTGGAGGTCGGCGACTGGGTGGGGCTCGGGTTGTCGCATCCGTGCACGTCGTTCGACAAGTGGAAGCTGATTCCGGTGGCGGAGGCGGACGGGACGGTGACGGACTACGTCCGTACGTTCTTCTGAGCGATGCCGCCCGACGGCACCCGCACCCGCACCCGCTTCTGAGCGATGCCGCCCGACGGCACCCGCACCGCTTCCGAGCCCTGAAAGGTGACGTACATGGACCTGGTCATCCGTGACGCCGAGGTCGTGGACGGTTCCGGCGCCCCCTCCTACCGGGCCGACGTGGTCGTGGAGGGCGGCAGGATCACCGCGATCGTCAAAGAGGCAGCCGCCGCCGGGTGTCAGCGCCCCCGGGCCCGGCGGGAGCTGGACGCCGAGGGGCTGGTCCTGGCCCCCGGTTTCATCGACATGCACGCCCACAGCGACCTCGCGCTGCTGCGGGACCCGGAGCACACCGCGAAGGCGGCACAGGGGGTGACCCTGGAGGTCCTCGGCCAGGACGGCCTGTCGTACGCGCCGGTCGACGACAGCGCCCTCGCGGAGGTCCGCCGCGCGATCACCGGCTGGAACGGCTACGGCGAGGACATCGACTTCACCTGGCGCTCGGTCGGCGAGTACCTGGACCGCCTGGACCACGGCTTCGACGGCGAGGGCATCGCCGTGAACGCCGCGTACCTCGTCCCGCAGGGCACCGTACGGATGCTCGCGATGGGCTGGGAGGACCGGGAGGCGACACCGCAGGAGCTGGACCATATGCGGGAGTTGGTGGCAGCGGGCCTGCTGGAGGGCGCGGTCGGCATGTCGTCGGGGCTCACCTACACCCCCGGCATGTACGCCAAGGACGCCGAGCTCACCGAACTGTGCCGGGTGGTGGCGTCGTACGGCGGCTACTACTGCCCGCACCACCGGTCGTACGGGGCGGGCGCCCTCCAGGCGTACGAGGAGATGGTCGCCCTGACCCGCGAGGCCGGCTGCGCCCTCCACCTGGCCCACGCCACCATGAACTTCGGCGTGAACAAGGGCCGGGCCCCGGAGCTGCTCACGCTCCTGGACGACGCGCTCGCGACCGGCGCGGACATCACCCTGGACACGTACCCCTACACGCCCGGCTGCACGACCCTCGTGGCGATGCTGCCCAGTTGGGCGAGCGAGGGCGGCCCGGAGGCGGTCCTCACCCGGCTGGCGGACGAGGAGACGGCCGAACGCATCCGGCACCACATGGAGGTCGTGGGCGCCGACGGCTGCCACGGCGTGCCCATCGAGTGGGACACGATCGAGATCTCGGGTGTCACCGACCCGGCGCTGTCGTCGTACGTGGGCAGAACGATCGCGCAATCAGCCGACGCGCACGGCGAGGACCCCTGGGTCACCGCCCGCCGGCTCCTCCTCGCGGACCGGCTCGGCTCCACGATCCTCCAGCACGTCGGACACGAGGAGAACGTGCGGACGATCATGCGCCACCGCGTGCACACCGGCGGCTCCGACGGCATCCTGCGCGGCGACAAGCCGCACCCGCGCGCGTACGGGACGTTCCCCCACTATCTCGGCCGGTACGTGCGGGAGTTGGGCGTGCTCTCGCTGGAGGAGTGCGTCGCCCACCTCACCTCCCGGCCCGCCGCGCGGCTGCGGCTCCCCGACCGCGGACTCGTCCGCGAGGGTCACCGGGCCGACCTCGTCCTCTTCGACCCGGCGACCGTGGCCGCCGGGTCGACGTACGAGGCACCGCGCACCCTGCCCACCGGGATCCCGTACGTCCTGGTCGACGGCCGTTTCGTCATCGAGGACGGACGGAGGACGGACGTACTGGCGGGCCGGGCGATCCGCCGGAGCGGATGAGGGTGTTCGCTACGGCTTGGGCAGTACGCAACCGCTGGCGCTGAGGTCGAGCTTGTTGTCCACGCCGAAGCAGGCGGGGACGTGCCAGGTCTGCTGGGCGTAGTTGATGCCCTGACGGACGGTCACGGTGCCGTTCGCGTCGACCTCGCAGGGGTTGTTGACGGTGCAGCGCTCACCGCTCTCGTTGCCGGTGTTGTTGACGCCGACGACCTTGTTGGTGGCGTCGTCGAGGACCGGGGAGCCCGAGGTGCCGCCGATGGTCTTGCAGGCGGAGGTGTAACGGATCGAGTCCTTCCAGGTCCAGTCACCCTCCTTCAGGCGGTACGCGTACCCGTCGACGTCGCAGCTGTAGGTCCGCTTCCAGTACCCGGAGACGACGGTGATGGCGGTGCCGGCGGCCGGGCGGGCGGTGTCGAAGACGAGCGCGTCGATGCCGTACGAACTCTTGATCTGCGCGTACGTGGTGGTGAGCTGGTACACCGCCATGTCCGTGTCGGTCATCGTGCCGTACGCGATCTTGTTGGCGCGGAGCGTGCCGACGCGGGTGCCGGCGGAGTTGAGCAGGCCGAAGGTGCGGGTGGAGGCCTGGTCGACGATGACCTCGCCGGGCTCCGGGAAACCGCTCTCCAGACAGTGGCCGTTGGTCATCACCAGCGCCGGGTCGTTGTCCTCGGAGTCGGGCATCCGTACGACCGAGCCGGAGCAGTTGCTGAGCGAGACGGTGCCGGCGAAGCTGACGGCCTGTGCCGCCGGGGCCGTGCCGGTGAGGTCGGCCACGGTCTTGTTCGCCGTCTCGACGAGAGAGCCGGCCACCGTCTTCACCGGTGCGCCCGCCGTCGTCGCGGGCGTGTCCGCGGTCACGGGTGCCGCGACCGCGGGTGCCGCGCCCGCCCCGGTGATCACCAGGGCGAAAAGCGAGGCAACGAGAGGCTTTCTCATGTGGGGGTCCCCTCTTGCTACATGGGTGACGGAAGATCTTTCAGCCACCGCAGTTTGTCATGCGCATTGTGAAGGCGATGTGGGGGACGAGCAAGGAGTTGGTTCCGGCCGCGCGATCTTCGGCCAGGGGATGGGGTCGACGCCGAGGGACAGGAAACGGGTGAGACGGTGCGCGACGCGGACGAGGCGTCAACTCGCCCACCCTGTCCGGCCACTTCATATGGCTGACCCGACGGGCGGCTTCGCACACCTCACCGTCGGCGGACTACGGCGCATGCCGGGCGCTCGTACCGCTCTCGGTGCGACCGGCGCGCGACTGCGAAGCGCGAGCCGCCCCTGAGCGACCTCATGGAGCTGCTCCGGGTCCTGGGGGGGCTACTTCGGGCCCTGGGGGGCTACTTCGGATCCTTGAGGGGCTACTTCGGGCCCTGGAGGGGCTACTTCGGGTCCTTCGTGGCTCCTTGGCCGCGGCCCTGGTTGCCGTTGCCCCGGGATGAGGAGGTGGCTGTGGCGGAGGGCGAGGTGGACGGGGCGGCGCCGGCGGACGTGGAGTCGGAGGACTCGGGGGTGGTGGCGGCCGGGGACGGGTTCGTGGAGGTGTCGGAAGAGGTGTCCGGGGATGCCGTGGCCGCTCTGTCGGAAGATCCGCTTGCCGGCGGGGAGGACGCTCCCGCCTCGCCGGAGCGGGCGTCGGCCGGGGCGGACTCGACGGACGCCGGGGCGCCCGGGCTCTCCTGATCCGAGGAGCCGAGACCGGCCACCCCCGCCACGGTGGCGCCGACGAGCACCGCGGCGCCGATACCGCCCGCGATCAACGCGCGGCGGCGCCGGGCCCGGCGCCGCCCGAGCGTGGCCCGCCGCCCGTCCGTGGGCCGCGCCCGACGCCCGGCCGCGTCCGAGGCCTCCGGAATGCCGGGCCCGCCGTTCTCACCCGTCCCACCTGCCCCGTACGCCACACGCCCCGCCGCAGAGCCGCCCTCATCCGAGATGTCTCCACCCAGGCCGTCTCCCCCCAGGCCATCCCCACCCAGACCGTTTCCACCCGAGGCATCTTGGCCGAAGCCGTCTCCACCCGAAGCCCCGGCCGAATCCGACCCGTCCCAGACGAGCTCATCCAGTTGGACGGTGTCGTCGTAGGCGTTCTGCCAGCCGTGAGCGGTGGCGGGGTCCCTGTAGGCCTCGTAGGCGGGGGTGGAGTGGGGGTCGCCGAGGGGGTGGTACACGTTCGGCGGGTGTGGGACGTCGGCGTTGTCGCTCCGGTCCGGCCCGTGCGCCCTGTCCACGCCGCCCACCCCATCCATTTCGTTTCACTGCCTTCGTATCGCGTGCCGTATAGCCGTGTGTCGTGTGGCCGGTGGCCAATGTGGGGGGAGTGGCCGAAACCTGCTGACTGATTGTAGATACGAGGTACGAGCGGAGGTAGGGGGGACAGGGGAGGGGGCATTTCGGGGTATAGCGGCCGTCTCACGTGGTGGAAAACACGGCCCGGAACGCGTTACCGGGCCGTAAGCTCACGGACATGCAGGTGATCCAGTCGACCAAGCTCGCCAATGTCTGTTACGAGATCCGGGGCCCGGTGCTCGAGGAGGCGATGCGGCTTGAGGCGGCGGGGCATCGGATCCTCAAGCTGAACACCGGGAATCCGGCCGCGTTCGGCTTCGAGTGTCCGCCCGAGATCCTGGAGGACATCCTCCGGAACGTGTCGTCGTCCCACGGGTACGGCGACGCGAAGGGCCTGCTCGCCGCGCGCCGAGCGGTCGTCATGCACAACCAGACGATCGGCATCGAGACGGACGTCGAGCACGTCTTCATCGGCAACGGCGCCTCCGAGCTGATCGTGATGGCGATGCAGGGCCTGCTCGACGACGGCGACGAGGTCCTCGTACCGTCCCCGGACTACCCGCTGTGGACGGCGGCGGTCTCCCTGTCCGGCGGTACGGCCGTGCACTACCGCTGCGACGAGCAGTCCGACTGGATGCCGGACCTCGCGGACGTGGAGCGGAAGGTCACCGACCGCACCAAGGCGATCGTCATCATCAACCCGAACAACCCGACGGGCGCGGTGTACGACGAGGCGATGCTGCGCGGCCTGACGGACATCGCGCGCCGCCACAACCTCCTCGTCTGCTCGGACGAGATCTACGACAAGATCCTCTACGACGGCGCCACGCACACCCCGACCGCCGCGATCGCCCCCGACCTGCTGACCCTCACCTTCAACGGCATGTCGAAGGCGTACCGGGTGGCCGGCTACCGGGTGGGCTGGATGGCGATCTCCGGGCCGCGGGCGCACGCCGACTCCTACATCGAGGGTCTGACGATCCTCGCGAACATGCGGCTGTGCGCGAACATGCCGGGCCAGCACGGGGTGGTCGCCGCGCTCAGCGGACGCCAGACGATCAACGACCTGGTCCTTCCGGGCGGGCGGCTGAAGGAGCAGCGGGATGTCGCGTACGAGCTGCTCACCCAGATCCCGGGCGTCTCGTGTGTGAAGCCGAAGGGGGCGCTGTATCTCTTCCCGCGCCTCGATCCCAACGTCTTCAAGATCAAGGACGACCGCCGGATGGTCCTCGACCTGCTCCGGCAGGAGAAGATCATGGTCGTCCAGGGCACCGGCTTCAACTGGGCCGAGCCCGATCACTTCAGGGTCGTCACCCTGCCGACGGTCGGGGACCTGCGGTCCGCGATCACCCGGATCGGGAACTTCCTGGACGGATACGGTCAGGCATAGCGCCACACATCGAGCCGGGGCGGGCGCCGCGACGGGGCGGACCGGCGCTTCGGACTTCGCTCAACTTTAGACGGATTCTAAGGTAGCCTGGTCTTCCGAAGAGCTTGGAGGCCATCCCATGTACGAGCCGATCCGCACCAAGTCGGTCCACACGATGGCCGGCACGACCTCCTCCGACTTCCCTCACCGTTCGCGTGAGGAAGAGCTGGACATCCAGCTCGCGGGTCACCTGGCGGCACTGCTGGCAGCGACCGACGAACTCCGCGCTCTGGCCCCCTCCGACGACCTCGACGAGGCCGCCGAGCGGCTGTGCGCGCGGGTCGCCCGGTTGCGGGGCGGACGTCCGCCAGTACGGTCCTCGTCCGGCGCCGCCGCCGGTCGCGAGCGGGATGTCACCGGGCTCCACCGGCGCGCCCACGCCCTCGCGGGGCGGGCCCTCGTGGTCGCTGCGTCCCGCGCGGACACGGTGTCCGCGATCCTGGCGGCGGAGCGGATGGACGCGCACGCTGCCGCCGAGTCGCCGCGGCGCGAGCTGACGGTCCACTGAGCCGTGGCTCCCGTGTAAGCCCGGCTTCCCTTTGACGGCCCCGGTCCACGTGCATCCACAGAGACGCGCGGGCCGGGTGCCACAGCACTGCGTTCGCTTGGCCGGGGTTCGGGTGCCCTTGTGTCGCGGGGTACCCTCGTTCGCTTTCGCCCCCGCCGCCCCTGCCCGCCCCATCCCCGGGGGCTGTGCCCCTTCGCCCCCTGGGTGCCTTGCAGTCGCCTTGTAGCTCGGGTGTTCGGATTCGTTGGCGGGTGCGGGTTCGTCGTGGTTGATCGCGCAGTTCCCCGCGCCCCCGGAAGGGGCGCGGAACTGCGCGATCAACCTCCACCCATTCGGGTGATCCGGTTGCCAGCCTCTGTCGCGCTCAGGCTTCGCGTGTCAGCCTCCTGACAGCGGCTCAGTTGTCGCGGCACCCTCAACCGCCGTCTCCAGTGCGCCCCCGGCACGCATGCCGTTGGGCGCATGCGGTCCGCGACAGCCCGTACGCGCTGCCGCCCCTGCGGGCTGCCGCAGGTCTCTCTCGCCGGTCTTCTCCGACACCAACCGTACGAATCCACCTCTGCCCTCCTCACGAAAGGCAGTCGCTCCATGACTGGATTCGCCCTGTCCTTGCGCAAAAGAACTGCTCTCGCGCTTGCCGCGGCAGGACTGGTCGGCACAAGTCTCACCGCCCTCCCCGGGACGGCCGATGCCGCCCAAAGCGCGGTCGTCGCTCAACCCGTCGTCGGCCAGGCGCTGTTCGACGACTTCGACTACACCGGCTACACCGACCCCCGGATCACCCAGCGCGGTTGGACCCTGAAGTCCGGCCAGGGCGGTCCCGGCGTTCCGGGCGCCACCTGGCGGCCGTCGTACATCAGCTTCGCCACCGAGTCCGGCGGCAACTCCATCATGACGTTGCGCGCCGGCAGCAGCGGCACGGCGTCCAGTACCTCGCAGAGCGAGATCTACCATCAACGCAAGTTCCACCGCGGTACCTACGCCGCCCGCGTCCGCTTCAGCGACGTCCCGGTGTCCGGACCCGACGGCGACCACATGGTGCAGACCTTCTTCACCATTACGCCGCTGAACCACCCCATGGACCCGGACTACGGCGAACTCGACTTCGAGTACCTGCCCAACGGCGGATGGGGCATCCCCGGCAGCGCCCTGCTCGCCACCTCGTGGGAGACCTACCAGGAAGACCCCTGGCAGTCCGTCGCCATCACCACCCAGGAGCGCGCCGGTTTCGCCGGCTGGCACGATCTGGTCGTCACGGTCGACACCGAGCACGTCAACTACTACATCGACGGCAGGCTCTTCGCCTCACACACGGAGCCGTACCTCCCCGAGACGTCGATGGACATCCGCTTCAACCACTGGCTGATCGACCTCCTGGGCACCGCCAGCAAGAGGTCGCGCGCATACGACCAGAGGGTCGACTACGTGTACCACCTCAAGGACCAGGTGCTGATCCCTGCCCAGGTGCAGGGCGCGGTCAACGACTACCGGGCGCGAGGAGTGACCTTCGAGGACACCGTCTGAACCGGCGGCCGCCGCAGCGCTGTTCAGGCGGCGCGCGTAACGGTGTCCGTGCCGGCCAGCGGCAGCCGGGCGGTGATGGTGGTGCCCCGGCCCTCTTCGGAGCGCACCTCCGTCCGGCCACCGTGATTGGCCACGATCGTGTGCACGATGGTCAGCCCCAGACCGGTCCCGGGGATGGCCGCGTCCGTGGCGTTGGAGGCGCGGAAGAACCGCTGGAAGAGCTTCTCCTGCTCCTCCGCGGGGATACCGATGCCGGTGTCGCTCACGCTCAGCACCGCCTCCCCGTCATCCGCGTCGACACGGACGCTCACCTTGCCTCCGCCAGGGGTGAACTTCACCGCGTTGGACAGCAGGTTCATCAGGACCCGGTCGAGTTGTTCGCCGTCCGCCTCAAGGATCAGTGGCTGCTCGGGGCAGCTGGTCTCCAGTGAGACCGAGGCGGCCTCGGCGGCCGGACTGATCGTGTCGGCCGCCGAGTTCACCAGGTGGCGCAGGTCGATCGGCGCCTTCCGGGAGGTGAACGCCCCGGACTCGATCCTGGACAGGGTGAGCAGGTCCTCGATCAGCGCCCGCAGCCGGTTCGCGTTACGGTCGACGATGTCCAGCATGTGGCGCTGGGGCAGGGAGAGCGGACCGGTGTCCTCGTCCTTCAGCAGTTCGAGGTAGCCCACGATGCTGGTCAGCGGGGTGCGCAGTTCGTGGGAGACGGTGGACAGGAAGTCGCTTTTGGCCTTGTCGAGTGCGCGCAACTTGTCCACCAGGCGCTTTTCCTGCTCGTAGAGCAGGGAGGTGTGCAGCGCCCGGCCCACACCGCTGGCCATCGACTCGGCGATCTCGATCTCCACCGGACGCCATGGGCGGTCCTGCCGGGTGCGGGCGAGGAAGACGGCGCCCAGCGGTTGTTCACCGACTCCCATGGCTGCGGCTATCACGGAGACCAGGCCCAGCGCCTTGGCCGCGGCCCGCGCGTCGGCCGGCAGGCCGGTCTCTCCGAAGGAGCCGGGGGCCTCCGGCAGTGGGGATCCGTCGGCCAGATGGGGGACCAGATCGTTGAGGTACCAGGTCGTTCCCCGCCGGTAGTGTTCGCTCACCACGTCGGCGGGTACGGGCGGGATGGTCAGTTCCGCGGGAGGGAGCAGACCCCTGCGCTCGCTCCAGGCGCGCACCACAGGGACGAGGGGGCTGCCCTCCTCGGTGAGCATGATGAAGGCGTAGTCGGCGTCCAGTCCCTCACCGATCCCCGTGCACGCCGTGTCGAGAACGTGGTCGACGCCCAGGTTCTCCCGGATCCGGATGCCGGTCTTCCGCGCGATCCGTGACAGCCTCTGGCGCTCCTCCTCAAGCGCGCGCAGCCGGTCTCTCTCGTCCGCGAGCAGGTTGACCGACCGGGCCACCGCCCTGATTTCCTGGGGCCCGTTCTCCTCGGCCCGCGCCGTGTGCTCCCCTGCGGTGAGCCTGCCGAGCGTCCGCTCGGTGTTCCGCAGCGGCCCGGTCAGGGCGCGGGTGGTGCGCACCGCCATGAAGACGGACAGGGCCACGGCCGCCGTCAGCAGGGCGGCCGTGACCGCGATACCGCCGTCGAGCACCGTCTGAGCGCGGTCCTCCTGCCGTTTGATCTCGTCGGTCAGCTCGGAGTGCAGCCTTTCGTTGGTGGTCTCGAAGGCCGTGAACCTCTGGACAGCCTCCCTGGTCAGCCGGGCCGCCTGCTCGCTGCGGGGTACGGCCTGCGCCTCCTGGTCGGCGACGCCCGCATAGGCCCGCAGCTCCGCTGCCTGGGTGGCGAGGCTTTCGCGGGCCTCGGCGTCGGCCCGGCGCCTGACGTCGGCGAGCACCGCGAAGGAACTGTCCCGAGCCTCGCGATAAGCCCTCAGCTGCGCCGGATCACCGGTCAGCAGATAGCTGCGCACCGATCGCTGCATTTGGACGACCTCGTCGTGCAGGCGGTCGTTGTCATCCGCAGCAGGCTCCAGCCGTGTGACGACCCGTCGGTGCATGCCGTCTGCCACGAGGGCGCTGGTGAGGGCCCCCGCCCCGACGACCAGCAGAAGAGCGATCAGCAGTGCGAAGGCCGCACCGAGCCGGGTCGCCATCCGGCCGCCGCCCCGTCGGGAAACGCCACTCATGCGCGATCACCTCCGTCCTCCTCCACCTTTTCCGGGGAGCCGAATCCCGTACGCGTCATCGCACCCCATACCTGGGGAGCCCCGTGCAGCGCGTCCCACATACCGCGCAGCCGCCACCACGCCGTCAGCTGGCGGTATCCGACGTTCTCGGCGACCACCCCGACGAAGACGCCCCAGACGTCCCGCCACCGCGTGAACCGGTGGAAGGCGCACTCCTCCACCGCGACCGACACCAGGCTGACCACGAGGGCGTAGACGTAGGCGGCAAGCAGGAAATGCCACAGGTAGTCCACGTCCACCGCGCCGATCAGCACGCCCAGGGGCACCAACACCAGGCCCGCGAGCTCCACCACCGGAGCCAGCAGTTCGAAGACCACGTAGAACGGCAGCGCCAGCAGCCCGATGCGGCCGTAACGCGGGTTGCCGATCATGCGGCGGTGCTTGAGCAGGATCTCCGTCAGGCCCCGGTGCCACCGCTGTCGCTGGCGGGCCAGGATCTTCAGCTTCGAGGGCGCCTCGCTCCAGGAGATCGGCTCGGTGACGAAGACGACGCGGTAGTCGCGGCCCTGCTCGCGCATGTGCCGGTGGAGGCGGATGACCAGTTCGGCGTCCTCACCGATGCAGTCCGGGTCCATGCCGCCGGCCGCCACGACCGCGTCCTTGCGGAAGAGGCCGAAGGCACCGGCGATGATCAGCAGTCCGCCGAGCTTGGACCATCCGGCGCGGCCGAGGAGGAAGGCACGCAGGTACTCGACGGTCTGGACGCGTCCGAGCAGGTCCCGGGGCGCGTGCGGCTCGACCACACGGCCGGCCACGACGGTGCAGCCGTTGGCGAGGCCGACCACGCCCCCGGTCGCCACCACCCGCAAGGGATCGTCGCTGAACGGTTTGGCCACCGCGAGCAGCGCCTGGGAGTCGAGGATCGAGTCCGCGTCCACCATGCACAGCAGCGGGTAGCGTGCCAGGTTGATCCCCACGTTGAGGGCGTCGGCCTTGCCGCCGTTGATCTTGCGGGCCACCACCAGGGGAACCGGGCCGCCGCGGGGCAGCTGGACCGAGACGACCCTGCCGCGTACGGGGACGTCATGGGGGACCACGTATTCGACTTCGGCGAGGTGGAAGGCGTCCCGGAGGGCGTCCAGGGTGCCGTCGGTGGATCCGTCGTCGACGACGACGACCTCGAACACCGGGTAGCGCAGCAGCAGCATGGCCCGTACCGCTTCGACGATGCCGGCCGCCTCGTTGTACGCGGGCATGATCACCGACACGGGTGGGGTGAACGGGCTGGTGGCGGCGTCCTCATAGCCCGCGAAGGGCGCCCGGCGAAGCCTTCTGACGAACTCCCCGACGGCGAGGAGGTTCAGCACCAGATAGCCGGTGTTGATGGCCAGGAAGTAGGTGATCACCACGTCGTCGGTCACGGCGATCAGCATGTGCAACGCGCCGAGCAGCCCCGCCCACAGGTTCTCCTCGCCCGCCACGTTCACAGCGTCACTTCCACGCGGACGTCGTGGCGCGCACCCCCGACCTCCGATTCGGCGAGGGCCGCCCTGGCCTGGGCGGCGGCCGGTCCGCCAGGGCGCTCGTCCGCAGCCGTGCGCAACGCGGCCCGCCCTGCCGGGCCGAGCCGCAGCAGCGCACGGGCCGCTGTGGCCGCCACATGCGGGTCGGGGTCACCGAGCAGCTCCGCGAGCCGTGGTGTCGCGGCGGCGGCCCCCAGCCTGCCGAGGGCTCCGGCGCCCACGATGCGCAGGGCGACCGGCCGACCGGGCCCGACGGCCGCGAGCAGCGGCTCCAGGCCGTCGGGCATGCCCAGTCCGCCCAGCGCGCGTGCCGCTTTGATCCGCACCTCGACCGCAGGGTCCTCGCCCAGCGCGCGCGTGATCCCGGGCGTCTGGGACACCGCGCCGGTCGTGCCGAGGACCTCGATCGCCACGGCCCTGACGAGGGGCTGCGGATGCTCCAGCCCTGCCACGACCCCGCGCTGCGCCTCCGGTCCCAGGAAGACCAGCGCGCCGGTGACCACGTCGGGCGAGACGGTCCGCGCTCCGTGGAGGGATTCCAGGAGATACGGCACGGCCGCCGGCCCCCCGCAGCGGCCCAGGGCCCGTGCGGCGGCCAGACGCACCTCGGGGTCGCGATCGGCCAGCAGACGGCACAGCGCCTGGGCCGCGGGGCGGTGGCAGAGCTGACCGAGCACCTGTGCGGCGCGCCCCCGCCGGGCCGCACTGCGGCTCGACAGATCAGCGACGGCGGCCACGGCGGCCCCGCGCAGCTCGCACAGCCGGACCAACGCCGTGCGGGCCGTGCCGGCGACTTTTCCCAGCAGTGCCGTCAGGGTCGGCTCCAGGGCGGTCCAGGTGCGCTTGTCGATCTCCGCCAGCCGGTGCAGCAGCCCGCTCTGCTCATCCTCGTCCGCGCAGAGGAGGTGCAGCAGGACGCCACGTACCGGCGCCGCGATCCGCTCGCGTCTGCGCTGCCGGTAGCCGCGGACGCAGCGGCTGCCGACGACCAGCAGGCTCAGCGCCATGACCACGGCCGGCAGGCACAGCAGCGCGCCACTGAGGAGGCCGGCCGGGATCACCGCTCCACCCGGTTGAGCAGGGCGGTGACCCGGCTGGACAGCTCCCGTGGGCTGAAGGGCTTGATGATGTAGTCGTCGGCGCCCGCCGCGAAGCCGACCTCCACGTCCCCTTCCTGGGATCGCGCGGTGATCATGATCACGGGGAGCATCGCGGTCCCGGGGGCCGTCCGCAGCTCCCGGCAGACGTCCAGGCCGGACATCCCCGGCATCCGTATGTCGAGCAGGGCCAGGTCCACGGGCTGCTCACGCGCCGCCCGGAGCGCGGCCATGCCGTCCTCCACGGCCGTGACCTGGTGACCGCTCTGGGTCAGCTTGAACGCCACCAGATCCCGGATGTCCGCGTCGTCGTCGGCTATCAGGACGTGGGCCATTACTCCTCCTGTGACACGGAGCTCCGATAGGAGTCCACGAGCCGCGCCACGGCCGCCTGCCGGAACGGCTTGGCCAGCAACTCGTCCGCGAGACCGGTGAGGTCCTCCGGGTCGAGTACCGAGGAGACGACCAGGTGGCAGCTCCTCGTACGCTCGTCCGCCCGCAGCCGGCGGATGACCTCCCGGCCGTCGATGCCAGGCAGCAACACATCGATGACCGCGATGTCCGGAGGGTCGGCGAAGGCCAGATCGAGCCCCTGTTCTCCCGAAGACGCGACGGTGACGTGGCACCCCAGCTCGCGGAAATGCCGCTCCAGCAGGGTGCTCGTGTCCTGGTCGTCCTCGATCACGACTACATGTGGTGGGAACATCACCGGTCCTGCCCACGAAGTAAGACCACCACCAAAAAAATAAGGCCAATTACTCACTTCAGCCACATATGACCCAACTGTCCCGGCAGGAAGCCAAGGGACGGAGCTGCCGACGCGACGGGCCGCACTCGCGCTCACGGTGTCGGGCGCCGTCTCGGGGCGGGAAGCGGCGATGCCACCGCGTCCCTGCTCCTGCCCGCAATCCCAGCCGCACGCGCCCCACGGCACGCGCCCCATCGCACGCGCCCCCGCGCACGGACCGGCGCCAACCGTCCCGTTGCGTTCCGGGACCACCGCTTCACCCGTCGTTCACCCGCACCGCCGAGGAACGTTGGGTTCCGGGAGCACGCTCCCCGATGTGAGACGCATCGCGGGAATCGTCCTCGCGGTCCTGCTGATCGGCGGCGTGGTGGCAGCCGTCGTGGCGGGCCGGACAGAGGACACGGGCACGGCAACGAAGACCGTGCGAGGAGTGATCGGGTCGGAGAAGGCGGAGTTCTTCGCCGACCCGGAGGTGGTGAAGGCCCTGGCCGCCAAGGGCTACACCGTGAAGACGGAGACGTCGGGATCCTGGGCCATGGACGGCCTGGATCTGAACGGGTACGACTTCGCCTTCCCGTCCAGCAAGGCACCCGCCGACGAACTGGCCGTGAAGTACGACGTACGCGAACCGCTCCCCCGCCCCTTCTACTCGCCGCTCGTCGTGGTCACCCACCGGGGTGCCGCCGAGGTGCTGCGGCAGAACGGGCTCGCCACGCTCGAAGAGGGCCGGGGTGTCCTCGACATGGGCGCCTATCTGAAGGCCGCCGAGGAAGGCCGGACCTGGCAGGACCTCAAGGGGGCTGACAAGCATGGTGAGTTGATGGGACTCCTCTACATCGCCACCACCGATCCGACCACCTCCAACTCGGGGGCGCTCTATCTCGCCGCCGCCTCGAACGTCGCCAACGGCGGACGGGTGGTCGCGAGCAAGGCGGATCTGGACAGGACGGCGCCGCTCATGCGCGAGCTGATCAGCGTCCAGGGCGCCCAGCAGCCGAGCACCGACGCCGCGTTCCGCGACTTCGTCAGCGGTGTCGGCAATCCGCTCGTGCTCGTCTACGAGTCGCAGGTCGCCGCCCTGCTCACGGAGGGCCAGAGCGTCGACGACCTGGTCGTCCTCTACCCGGACACCACCGTCTTCAGCGACCACACCGTCGTACCGGTCACGGACGAGGGCCGGGCGCTCGGCGAACTCCTCGGCACCGACGCGGAGTTGCGCGAGCTGGCAGCCCGGCACGGTTTCCGGCCGCAGGGGGCGGCCACCGAGTTCACGGCGGCGACCGCCGACCACACCACCTATCTGACGCAGAAGCTGACCGTCCGGCAGGCGCCCGTGCCCACCTCCGAGGTGCTGCACGAGATGGCGCGCCGGGCCAGGGGTCAGTAGGAATACGGGGGAACACCACACATGACCATCGAAGACAGCGGCAGCGACAGCACCTTCACGCTCACTCCGCCCGAGCCGGTCGCGGCCGTGCCCCGGGAGAAGGCCGGCGGGCTCGTGCCGGTCGAGGAGTCCGTGCGGACGGACATGGCCCGCAAGGCCGAGGAGTATGTGCGGGGGCTCGCGGCCCTCGACGCCCGCTCACCGGAGTTCGCCGGCCGGGTCGGGGAGATCACCGCGCTCGGCGCGGGCGAGATGCGGACGGCGGCCGCGCAGTCCAACCGGATGCTGGAGCGGACCGTGCGCAGCCTGCCGAGCAAGGGCGGGGACGCGCAGTCGCAGGTCGCGGGCTCGCTCGTCGAACTGCGGCGCGTGGTCGAGGACCTGGACCCGCGTGACCTTCCCGCGAGCAAGGGACGCAAGTTCCTGTCCCGGCTGCCGGGCGGGAACAAGCTGCGCGACCATGTCGCCAAGTACGCCTCGGCACAGGGGACCTTGAACAAGATCGTGGGGTCGTTGCGCGGCGGGCAGGACGAACTGCGGCGCGACAACGCCGCGCTGCAGACCGAGCGGGTCCGGCTGTGGGAGACCATGGGCAAGCTCCAGGAGTACGTCGTCCTGACGGCGGCCCTGGACACGGCCGTCGAGGAGCACATCGACGGGGTCGACCCGCAGCAGGGCGACACCCTCCGTGCCGACGTGCTCTTCCCCGTCCGGCAGAAGCACCAGGACCTGCTCACCCAGCTGGCCGTCTGCGCCCAGGGCTATCTGGCCATGGACGTCGTACGGCGCAACAACGAGGAGCTGATCAAGGGCGTCGACCGGGCCGCCACGACCACGGTCTCGGCGCTGCGCATCTCCGTGATGCTCGCCTCCGCCCTCGACAACCAGAAGAAGGTCGTCGACCAGGTCAACGCCCTGCGCGGCACCACGGAGGATCTGATCCGCGGCAACGCCGAGATGCTCGCCACCCAGAGCGGCGAGATCCAGCGCATCGCCGCCGACCCGGCCGTCGGTGCGGAAACCCTCCGCTCGGCCTTCCAGCAGATCTACCGCACCCTCGACGCCATCGACACCTACAAGGTGCAGGCCACGGAGACCATGGCCGCCACCGTCGAGTCCCTCACCTCCGAACTCCAGCACGCCACACAGTACTTGGAGAGGAGCAGGTCTCAGGGGGCGCTGGAAGGGGGTGGGCTCGCATGAGAAGGGGAACCCGCTCCGCCCACCGCGCGGCAGCCGCCCTCGCGCTCGCGCTGGTGACCGCCGGATGCACCTCGCCCACCGAGTCCCCGGCGGCCGAGGCGACCAAGTACGTCCCGGGCACCCTCCGCGTCCTCGCCTCCAGTGAACTCGCCGACATGAAGCCGGTGCTGGAGCGGGTCGAGAAGGACACCGGGATCAAGGTCCGGCCCACCTACATGGGCACGCTGGACGCGGTCGACCTGCTCACCGAGCGGCGGACGAAGGGCTCGTACGACGCCGTCTGGCTGTCCTCCAACGACTATCTGCGGCTGCGCCCGGACGCGGCGAAGCAGGTGGTGTCGGAGACACCGGTGATGTCCAGCCCGGTCGCGATCGGTGTGAAGAACGAGACCGTACGGAAGCTGGGGTGGAAGCCGGAGAACGTCACCTGGTCGGACATCGAGGAGGCGGTGGCGGACGGGAATCTCACGTACGGCATGACCGACCCCTCCCGCTCCAACTCCGGCTTCTCCACGCTCGTCTCGGTGGCGTCGGGGCTCTCCGACGCCCAGTCCGCGCTCACGGACGCGGATGTCGCGCAGGCGACGCCCCGGCTGAAGGAGTTCTTCGCGGGGCAGAAACTGACGTCGGGGTCGTCGGGCTGGCTGGCCCAGGCGTACGACCGGCGCGGTGACGTCGACGCGATGCTCAACTACGAGTCGGTCCTGAAGTCGCGCAAGGACCTGACGGTGATCCGCCCGCGCGACGGGGTCGTCACCGCCGACTATCCGCTCTCCTCGCTCGCGTCCACGAGCAAGGACGTCCGGGACGACGTACGCCGGCTCACCGACGCCCTGCGCACCCCGGACATCCAGCGGCTGATCACCGAGAAGACCCTGCGCCGCCCGGTCGTCGCCTCCGTCAGCCCCGCGGCCGGACTCGACACCACCCGGCGGCGCGAACTCCCCTTCCCCGGCACCCGATCGGTCGCCGACGGGCTCCTCGACGCGTACGAGAACGAGCTGCGCCGCCCCTCCAGGACCGTGTACGTCCTCGACACCTCGGGCTCGATGAAGGGCGACCGCCTCGACCGGCTGAAGACCGCCCTCACCGAGCTGACCGGCGACTTCCGCGACCGGGAGGAGGTCACCCTGATGCCCTTCGGGTCCGATGTGAAGAGCGTGCGGACACATGTCGTACGGCCCGAGGATCCGAAGGCCGGGCTCGACGGCATCCGCGCGGACACCCGGGAGCTGTCCGCCTACGGCGACACCGCCATCTACACCTCGCTGCAAAAGGCGTACGAGCATCTCGGCACCGCCGACCGGGACACGTTCACCTCGATCGTGCTGATGACGGACGGCGAGAACACCAAGGGCGCGAGCCCCGCCGACTTCGACGACTTCTACGGTCGGCTGCCCGCCGCCCAGCGGCAGATCCCCGTCTTCCCCATCCTCTTCGGCGACTCCGACAAGGGCGAACTGGAGCACATCGCCGACCTGACCGGCGGCCGTCTCTTCGACGCCCAGCAGGGCTCGCTGGACGGCGCCTTCGAGGAGATCCGTGGCTACCAATAAGACCAACGGGGTCCTGGCCTACCTGGAGTCCCGCAAGAACCTCACCGGCAGCGCCCTCGGGGTCGCCGGACTCGGCCTGACCTTCGCGGGGATCGCGGGCCCGTACTGGCCGGTCGTGGTCGCCGGCCTGTACGGCGCGGGCGCCCTGATCGCCCCGCCGGAGCGCCCGTCGCTGCCGGACTTCCCGGACCCCTCCGCCCAGCTCGACGAAGTGCGGACCGACTTCGGCACCCTCCGCGCGTACCTGGCCGACATCGAACTGCCGCCCGCCGCCGCCGGCCGCCTCACCGAGCTGACCGAACTGCTCACCGCCCTCCTCGACCCCGGCTGGGTCGCCGAGGTCCTCGCCCGCGACCCCGAGGGCATCCACGCCCTCTCCCGGGCCGTACGGCAGGACGTCCCCGAGGCCGTCGACACCTTCGTCCGCACCCGCTGGTGGACCCGCCTGACCCCGGGCACGGAACCACCGGAGCGCCACCTGGAACGTCAACTCGGCTTGCTTCACGACGAGTTGGGACGTCTGGCGGCGGCCCTGCGCGACGCCGAGGCCCGGCGGCAGGAGTCCCACACGCGGTATCTGGAGGACCGGTCGGGCTGACCGACCGGGCTGACCGGCCGGGCTGACCGACCGGGCTGACCGGCCGGCTCAGACGTTGGTCAGGATCACGATGAGCAGCACCACCCCGATCACCACGGCCAGCACCTTCAGCGCGGCGTAGGGGGAGGGGGTCGGGTCCGGCTGGGGCGGCGGAACCGGGACCGAGGTGGGCCGGGGCCCGTTGAACACGTCGTGGCCGGTCACCGCCGCCCGGGTGCACCAGGGGCAGGTCGGCAGGTGGGAGCCGTAGGTGTGCAGGGGCCGTACCGTGCAGGCCCGCACCTGGCCGCGTTCCTTGTCGAGGGCGCGGAGCCAGGCCTCGGCCGGGGGCCGGGCGGCGGGCTCCTGGACGCCGGGTCCGAAGGCGGCCTTGGCGAGGGTGAGAAGTTCGGTCGGCAGGACGGACGGGTCGATCGTGCCTCGCGGGATGGTGACCCGCTCCGGGCGGACGACATAACTGCAGCTCGCGGCGATGTTGTCCTTCACGGTCGACTCGGACGCGCTCTCGTGCGGGACCCCGCCGAAGGGGTGGTTGCCGGCGGTGAGCAGCTGGTAGACGAGGACGGCGAGGGCGAAGTCGTCGCTCTGCCGGGTCGCGGGGCCGCCGGCCTGGCGCTCGGGGGACGAGTAGTCGGTGGTGTGCATCAGGCACGGGAAGAGTTCGCCGGTGACCGGGTCGGTGAAGGCGATGGAGTCGCAGTCGAGGAAGGTGACGAAGCCGTTGGCGTCGACGACGACGTTGCTGCTGGAGAAGTCGCCGATGACGAGGTCGTCGTAGTGCATACGGGCCGTCATGAAGGCGAGGTTCCAGGCGACGCCCAGCAGGAACCGCCAGTCGGCCCGGTCCGGGAAGAGCTTGAGGCGCTGGACTCGGGTGAACAGGCCGATCAGCTGGACGTGTTGGGGTTCACCGAAGCGGCGCATGGCGTAGCCCAGGAACTCACCGTTCGCGCCCCGGGCGATCGCGGTGGGCCAGGCCAGCTCGGGCGGCTGGTTGGCGTCCGTCGGGCGGGCGGCGAGCGGGGACATGGTGAGCATGCGGGCCAGCCGTCGCTCCTGGTCCGGCCCGGGTGTGTCCCGGTAGATCTTGACGACGATCCCCGTATCGCCCTCCACGGGGAACACGGCCGCCTGCCCGCCGCCCTTCAGGGGCAGCTCGGCCAGGGTGACCCGCTTGCCGTCGAGGAAGACCGTGCGGCCGCTCATGGCCGTACCTCCGAGTGTTCGCAGGGTCGATCGTCACGGGTCGTCACCAGCCGTCGGTCGCGGCCGAGCACGCCCGGCGGCAGCGGGCCGTCACCGGTGACGGCCCGCTGCCGCCCGCCGTCGCGGGCCCTCACCGGCCGCGCCCCGCCGCCGCTTCCACCCCCACCCCCGCCCGTCAACGGTCCCGACCGGCCGTTGCCGCCGGTCACCGGTCCCGACCTGTCTTCGCCCACCCTCACCGGTCCCGAGCCGCCATCGCCCACCCTCATCAGCCCCCACCCACCATGTCCCGCCATGTACCGTCATCCCCCGTGCTCGTCGACCGTCACCCGCCGGCCGTCACCCGTCCGCCCCGCTCATCTCCCGATCGTGCGTACGGCTCGCAGCAGGGTCTTGTCGTCGGCGTTGAGGGCGGTCAGGCGGTCGGAACGGAGGAGGGCGGCCAGGTTGGTGTCCCGGTCGTCCTCGGCGGCGGCGTCGAGGGAGCGGAAGACGGCGTCGGCGAAGGACGGGTTCGGGGACTGGGCGCCCCCGGCCGGCCGGTTGAGCATGGCCTGCGCGAGCCCGTCCGTGGACAGCAGCACCCCGTCGACCCCGTCGTCCGACACGCACTC
Organism: Streptomyces sp. DSM 40750; assembly: GCF_024612035.1. Taxonomy (GTDB): domain Bacteria; phylum Actinomycetota; class Actinomycetes; order Streptomycetales; family Streptomycetaceae; genus Streptomyces. The sequence goes on along the minus strand of NZ_CP102513.1, from coordinate 7,326,356 downwards.
GGTGTGCGTCCAGCGCGCCACGTCCGGCGAGGTCAGGAAAACCGTCTCGTTGCTGTACTCACTGACCGCCGCGGCCTGCGGCAGCAGATGGAACTGCCGCTCCCCGTCCTCCGTCCCGGCCCGTACGACGACGAAGCCGTCCCCCACGGTGAGGTACCCGATCCAGCCGGGCGCGAGCACCACCACCGTGAGCGTCGTGGCGAAGTCCTGCGCGTCGACGCCGGTCCGGTCGAGGAAGTCCTTGCTGACGTCGTGCAGGGCGTCCCGCAGCAACTCGTGCACGGCCTCCCCCGGCCGCACCTCCACGGCCGCCCCGGCCCGCCGCGCGAAGTGCTCCGCCGCGAGCTTCACCGCGAGCCGCGCGCCCTCCTCCGACCGGGGCCGGCTCCCCGCCCCGTCGGCGACGGCGAGCACGGCGACGGACGAGGTGGTGGCGTAGGCGCAGGCGTCCTGGCAGGGCAGGCCCTGGCGCCGGTGCCGGTAGCCCTCGACGCTCAGGCCGTGGATGCGCCAGGGCGGGGCGGCGGTCAACTCACGCCTCCCAGGCCGGGCGTTGCGTCTTGAACTGGCTGAAGATCTTCTCGAACACCTCGTCCCCCGCCCCCTTCTGCTCGGCGCCCGCGCTGGCGGACATCATCTGGAGCAGCTCCCGGAACGGGAACCCCTGCAACCGGGCGTTGAACTTCGGCGCGAACGCCCGCAGCACCTGCTCCCCCATGTCCGTGATCCCGCCGACCCCGATGGCGTACAGCCGGAACCGGCGGGCGCGCTGCTCCTCGGCGAGGACGGGGACCAGCCGGTGCCAGGAGTCGGTGAGATGGCCGGTCGGGTCGGTGGGCAGGCCGTCCGTGACGAGGCAGATCTGCGGCCGGTAGTACTGCAGCCCGGACGCCCGCAGCTCGCTCTTGCGGGCCGCGACGATGTGCATGGCCAGCTCCAGTGCCTCGGTCATCAACGTGACCCCGGCGGCCGTGAGCTGCGGCGCCTGGAAGGCGTGCGCGGGTATGAAGGGGCTCGTCCGGGTGCGCGGGTCGAGGAGTTGGGGCCCGCGCCAGGCGCCCACGCCCTGGCCGCCGAAGGTGACGACGGCGACCTCCACGCTGTAGCTGAGGCTCACGTCGTCGTGGAGTTCCCGGGTCCACTCGGCGAGCGCGTTGTTGAGCGTCTGGATCGGCTGGCCGGCCATCGAGCTGGACGTGTCGAGGCAGAGCACGAGCGGCATGCGTTGGGCGTTGTTCTCGAACTCGATGTCGGCGTACTCCGCCGGCAGGGTGGGCGGGTATTCGCTGTGCATCGCTGTTCCCCCTGATTTTTCTGACGTTCGGTGTTCCGGTGGTGCTGCGGCTCGATGTCCCCGGGACTTACCTGGGCGTGCCCTTCGCGTGCCGGGCGGCGGTGGGCGGGAAGGCGTACAGGACGTCGGCGTCGCGTTCCCGGGCGTCGGCGACGTCGACGAGCCCGCCGGGCGCGGGTGGCGGCCGCCCCGGCTCGGCCCACACGGCCCTGCGCAGCACCCGGTCGAGTTCGACATAGCCCTGCGGATGCAGTTCGGTGCGGACGACCGCGGTCCGCGCGTGCGTCGGCCGGGCCCCGACGTGCCGCCCGTGCCGTGGCGCGGGCGCGACCCGCAGCCGGGCGGTGCGCTCGTCCCCGCCCGTGCCCCCGCCGTGCGCCGCCGCGTGGGCCGGCGCCGCCCGCGCGGGACCGCCGAGCGCCCGGCCGGGCGACACCGCCGCCCGGTGCCCCACGGCCACCGGGCCCCGGGAGCGCCGGATCACGATCACGAAGGCGAGGAGCAGCAGGGCGAGGAGGAGCCCCATCCAGAGGGCGGTCCAGGTGGAGCCGCTGCGGTCGGCGGCTCTGTCGGTGCCGTCCTGGTCCTGGCCGCCCTGGTCCTTGCCGTCCCCGTCCTGGCCCTCCCGGTCCTTGTCGGCCTTGTCGTCGGGCTTGCCGGACGACGTCGACGGGGCAGGAACCACGTCGTTCTCCACGGGCTCGACCGCGAAGGTGTTGGTGGAGGGGTCGGCGGCGAAGCCCTTGTCGAGGAGTTGCTTGCCGGGGAGGGTGTGCGACCCCGTCTTGGGGCCGACCTCGCCGCACAGCAGGTTCTCTTCACAGAGGCCGAGTGCCTCCAGGTCGGCCCGTGTCTTCGGCCGCAGCCGGTCGATCGTGGCACCACGGTCGACGAGCAGTCCGTCGGCGAGCAGGAGCAACGCCGTCCCGCCCTCGCCCGTCCTCGTGTCCTTCGGTACCTGAACCACGAACGGGTGGGTGTCGTCGCGGAGCCGCTCGATGGCCTGCCGTTGCTCCTCCCCGACCTCCTCGTACTTCAACGCCCCCTGCAGGGTGATCACCACGGGCCCGTCGGGGATCCGCTCGGCCCAGCACTTCAGCCGTTCCGTGAACCGGTCGTCCGCGCACGAGTCGGCCACCGCGACCGACGATCCCGCCGGCACCAGGACGACCAGCAACCCCACGAGCACTCCGAGACACGACAAACGCCCGATCGCACCCATCGCACCAACCCCCCGTGGCCTGAAAGGCACGCCCCCGCGGCCCTGAAAAAGCCCACCCAATAGTGGAGCAGGCAGCCGGGCGACCGGAAGGGTTTGGCGAATTCCGCCGGTGTACTTACGACTACTTCCGCCGACTTCCGATCAGTACGCTTTTCACTTCTACAACTTGAACACCTGATGGCAACGGCTGAACATCTGCCGCGCCCGATCCACCCAGTCATTGGCCAGGGCGTCGAAGTCCGCCTGGGTGATACGGCACGTCAGCGGCAGATCGCAGACTCCGGCGAGACAGGGGCGCGGCCCGCGTACGTCCCACACGGAAAGCATGGGGTTCAGTTGTTCTGTATTCCACGCGTTCGACGCGGCGGCGGCGAGGGCGAGTTGGTCGTGCCGAAGGAAATTCCCGTCCGTGGCGAAGGCGACGAGGAGTTTCTTGGTGGTCATGAATCTCACCGTGACCGTCCGCCCCGCCTCGTGGAGATCGAATTGCAGGGATACGGAGACGGTGTCGTGGACCGTGTGGTAATTCCGCCGGACGACCCAGTTCTGCACCAGCTGCCGCCAGTGGCTGCCGAGGTCGTAGATCTCGGCGTTGCGCCCCGGATACGAGTCACGCCCGGAGGAGGAGTCACGTCTCGTGTACGAGTCACGTCTCGTGTACGAGTCGCGGCCCAGGGAGGAGTCGCGGCCCGGGGAGGAGTCGCGGCCCGGGGAGGAGTCGCGGCCCGGGGAGGAGTCAGGCACCGTCACGGACCACCGCCCCGGCGACCATGGCGTCGGTCAGCCCGGCGTCGAGCAGCGCCTGCGCGTGCAGCAGCAGACAGGAGGGCACGGACTCGCTCGTCGTACGCCGCAGGTGCCGCTCCTTCAGCTCCTCGTACCGCACCTCGATGGTCCGGGCCACCTGCGGCGGCGGCCACACCTCGGCGCTCGCGTCCTCCTCCACCAACTCGGCCAGGATCTCGGCGAGTCGGGGCCGGTCCTCGGGCCGCTTCGCCAGACAGCGGGCGATGAGGGGCCGCAGCCCCGCCGGTACGCCGTCGAGGCGGGGCTCTCCTCGTACGACCTCGACGCGCACGCCTTCCCCGCTGCCGTGCGGTGGGCGGCCGGTGAGCGCGTACACCAGGACCCCGCCCAGCGAGAACACGTCGCTCGGCGGGCCGACCCGGTCCCCGCGGATCTGTTCCGGCGACATGAACGGCGGGGTGCCGACGACGACGCCGACACGAGTGAGGCCGGGGGCGCCGTCCACGCGGGAGATGCCGAAGTCGATGACGCGGGGGCCGTCCTGGGCGAGCAGGACGTTCGCCGGCTTGAGGTCGCGGTGGACGACGTGGGCGGCGTGGATGGCCTGCAACGCCTCGACGAGGCCGGCACCGAGGGGGCGGACCTGGGCCTCGGGGAGGGGGCCGTCGGCGCGGACCGCTTCCGCGAGGGAGGGGCCGGGGACGTACAGCGTGGCCAGCCAGGGGAGTTCGGCCGTCGGATCCGCGTCGACCACGGCGGCGGTGTAGGCGCCGCTGACCACGCGGGCGGCGGCCACCTCGCGGGCGAAGCGTTCGCGGAACTCGGGTTCGGCGGCCAGTTCGGGGCGGGCGACCTTCACGGCGACCTCACGGCCGGCCGGGGAGCGGCCCAGATAGACCCAGCCCATGCCGCCCGAGCCCAGGCGGCCGACTATCTTGTACGGGCCGATCTTCATGGGGTCACTTACGGGTGTGCGCACCCCGGTCACCTCATTTCGGGGTTCGGTGCGGATGTCCCGAGTGTCCCCTGAAATCCCGTGCCCGGTAGCCCTTTTCGCCCTGTTCGTGGCTGCTCGCGCGGTTCCCCGCGCCGCTGACAACGAAAAGCACGGGGCGCAGCCCCAGCTTTTCAGGGGCGCGGGGAACTGCGCGACCAGCCCCCACCCACCCGCACCCGCCCGGCAACCGAACCCCCCGAACTCCCCGGCGCACAAGAAATCCGCAGCCGGCCGAAGAGACGTCGCCCGTCAGGGCAACCCATATCCGGCCGGCCGCGGAGATTCAGAGGAGGGCTCAGCCCAGGCGGCTCACCAGCGCCCGGTACTCGTCCCACAGTTCCTTCGGCGTGTGATCACCGAAGGTGTTGAGGTGTTCGGGGACGAGCGCGACCTCCTCCCGCCACACCTCCTTGTCGACCGTCAGCAGGAAGTCCAGCTCGGACGAGGACAGGTCCAACCCCTCCGTGTCCAGGGCATCGACGGTCGGGAGGATGCCGATCGGGGTCTCCACACCCTCCGCCTTGCCGTCCAGCCGGTCCACGATCCACTTCAGGACGCGGCTGTTCTCACCGAAGCCGGGCCAGACGAACTTGCCCTCGTCGTTCTTGCGGAACCAGTTGACGTAGTAGATCTTCGGCAGCTTGGACTGGTCCTTGCCCTTGGCGACATCGACCCAGTGGCCCATGTAGTCGCCCATGTTGTAGCCGCAGAAGGGGAGCATCGCGAAGGGGTCGCGACGCAGTTCGCCGACCTTGCCCTCGGCCGCCGCGGTCTTCTCGGACGCCACGTTCGCACCCAGGAACACACCGTGGTTCCAGTCGAACGACTCCGTGACCAGCGGAACCGCCGTGGCGCGACGGCCGCCGAACAGGATCGCCGAGATCGGGACACCCTTGGGGTCCTCCCACTCCGGCGCGATGATCGGGCACTGGGAGGCGGGGACCGTGAAGCGTGCGTTCGGGTGGGCGGCCGGCGCCTCGGCGGACGGCGTCCAGTCGTTGCCCTTCCAGTCGGTGAGGTGGGCCGGAGTCTCCTCCGTCATCCCCTCCCACCACACATCGCCGTCGTCCGTCAGCGCGACGTTCGTGAAGACCGAGTTGCCCCACAGCGTCTTCATCGCGTTGGCGTTGGTGTGCTCACCGGTACCGGGCGCGACGCCGAAGAAACCGGCCTCGGGATTGATGGCGTACAGACGGCCGTCCTCGCCGAAGCGCATCCACGCGATGTCGTCGCCGATCGTCTCGACGGTCCAGCCACGGACGGTCGGCTCCAGCATCGCCAGGTTCGTCTTGCCGCACGCCGACGGGAACGCGGCGGCCACGTACTTCGGCTCACCCTGCGGCGGGGTCAGCTTGAGAATCAGCATGTGCTCGGCGAGCCAGCCCTCGTCACGCGCCATGACGGAGGCGATACGCAGGGCGTAGCACTTCTTACCGAGCAGCGCGTTGCCGCCGTACCCGGAGCCGTACGACCAGATCTCGCGGCTCTCGGGGAAGTGGGAGATGTACTTGGTGCTGTTGCAGGGCCACGGCACATCGTCCTCGCCGGGCTCCAGCGGGGCGCCGAGGGTGTGCACGGCCTTCACGAAGAAGCCCTCGGAGCCCAGCTCCTCCAGCACCGGCTGCCCCATACGGGTCATCGTGCGCATGGAGACGGCGACGTACGCGGAGTCCGTGATCTCGACGCCGATGGCGGAGAGCGGGGAGCCCAGGGGCCCCATGCAGAACGGGACAACGTACATCGTGCGGCCGCGCATCGAGCCGCGGAACAGGCCCTTCTCACCCTGGAAGATGTCCCACATCTCGGCGGGAGCCTTCCAGTGGTTGGTCGGGCCGGCGTCCTCTTCCTTCTCCGAACAGATGAACGTGCGATCTTCGACCCGGGCGACATCGGTCGGGTCGGACGCCGCGTAGTAGGAGTTCGGGCGCTTGATCGGGTCGAGTTTCCGGAAGGTGCCCTTCTCGACGAGCTCCCCGCACAGGCGCTCGTACTCGGCCTCGGATCCGTCGCACCAGACCACGTTGTCCGGCTCGGTCAGTTCGGCGATCTCGTTCACCCACGCCACGAGTTCTCGGTGGGTGGTGGGGACGATTGAGGGGGGAGCCGCGATGTCGCGCGCCACGATTGCTCCTAAATGAGGGATTTTTTGTTGGAGGCCCCGTGGGGGCTGCGACCCGGATGCTTCACGAGGGGATCTCTGGGCGCTCATCCGGTGTCGACCGCACTCATTTGATCATCCGACGATAGTGCCCATATGTCCATAGGGCCTCACACGTGAGCATCGTGACCATCACCACTCGACAACGTCCACCTGAGAGGTTTCCGTACGTCACCGCCGCTTCACCGTGGGTGTCCGCACATCGCCCGGGCATCCCCGATTCCGGGCTCCGCGTGAGACGATGGCCACTTCCGAGAACAGGAACATCCCGCACGGTCCCGTAAGTTACGGTTCCGTAGGTACGATGCAGTACATGACAGCGCCCGTCCCCGACGCGCACACGGAGACGGCGGCCGACGGCCGCGACCCCGACGCGCGATCCCTGCCGCATCAGATCGCCCACCAGATCACCGAGGAGATCAAGCCCAAGCTCCGGGGCTGGTTGCATCTCGGCATGTTCCCGGCCGTGCTCGTCGCCGGCCTGGTGCTCACCGCCCTCGCGGACTCCACACGCGGACGCATCGCCTGCGGGATCTTCGCCCTCACGGCCTGTCTGCTGTTCGGCGTCAGCGCGCTGTACCACCGGGGCAACTGGAACCCGCGCATGGACGGCATCCTGCGCCGGCTGGACCACGCCAACATCTTCCTGATCATCGCGGGCTCCTACACCCCGCTGACGATGCTGCTCCTGCCGGGCGCCAAGGGTCAGTGGCTCCTGTGGGGCATCTGGGCAGCCGCGCTCGCCGGGATCATCTTCCGGGTGTTCTGGGTCGGCGCCCCGCGCTGGCTCTACACGCCCTGCTACATCGCGATGGGCTGGGCGGCCGTCTTCTTCCTGCCCGACTTCATGCGCACGGGCGGCATCGCCGTCCTCGTCCTGGTGATCGTCGGCGGCCTCCTCTACAGCGCCGGCGGAGTCATCTACGGCCTCAAGCGCCCGGACCCGTCACCGCGCTGGTTCGGCTTCCACGAGGTCTTCCACTCGTTCACCCTCGCCGCGTTCGTCGTGCACTACGTGGGGATCTCCCTGGTGGCGTACCAGCACGGATAGCACTCCCCCGCAGCACTCCCCCGCTCCCTTTCCTGGCCACGGCTTCCGAGCCGTGGCCATTTTCGTATGTCCGAACACCTGACGGGACGCGCGATCGATTGACAGTCGCTATATTTTGAGAGTTACTCTCATTTCATGGCTACTGTCACTCAGGCTTCCTCCGCTCGGCCCGACCCCCGCCGCTGGTGGGCCCTCGGCGCCCTCGTCGCGAGCATGCTGGTGCTCGGCTTCGACATGACGATCCTCAACGTGGCGCTGCCCACCATGGCCGAGCAGCTCGGTGCCACCACAGGTCAGCAGCAGTTGATGGCGGATGCGTACATCGTGGTCTTCGCGGCGCTGATGCTGCCGGCCGGACTGCTCGGCGACCGGTTCGGCCGACGGCGGATGCTGATCACCGGACTCGGGATCTTCCTCGCCGGTTCCGTGGTGGGGGCACTGGCCCAGGACGTGAACGCGGTCGTCGTCGCCCGTGCCGTGATGGGTGTCGGGGCCGCACTGGTCACACCGCTCGCCCTGTCGGTACTGCCCTCGCTCTTCGCACCCGACGAGCGCACCAAGGCCGTCGGCATCGTCTCGGCGGGCTCCACGCTCGGCCTGCCGCTCGGCCCGATCATCGGCGGCTGGCTCCTCAACCACTACTGGTGGGGCTCGGTGTTCCTCATCAACATCCCGATGGCGGCGATCGGCATCGCCGCCTGCGTCTTCCTCCTGCCCGAGACCCGTGACCCGGCCTCTCCCAAGGTCGACACCGTCTCGACCGCACTCACCGCGGCCGGCCTCGGCTCACTCGTCTACGCGATCATCGAGGCACCCACCCGGGGCTGGGGCGACCCGCTGGTCCTGGGCATGCTCGCCGGGGCGGCGCTCCTGATCACCGCGCTGGTACTGCGCGAGCGGCGGGCCGTACGCCCCATGCTGGACATGGGCCTGCTCGCCCACCGCGGATTCCTCTTCAACGCGCTCGCCGCGACCCTCGTCATGTTCGTCCTGTCCGGCCTGATGTTCGTCCTGCCCCCGTACCTCCAGGCCGTCCTCGGCCATGACGCCCTGGGCACCGGCGTACGGCTGCTGCCGCTGATGGGCGGCCTGCTGGTCGGCGCGCGGGCCGCGCAACCCGTCGTCGAACGGTTCGGGGCCCGAGCCGTGGTCAGCGCGGGCCTGGTGGTGCTGTCCTTCGCCGCGTTCCTCGGCAGCCGTACGACGGTCGACTCGGGCTACGGCTTCACAGCACTGTGGCTGTCGTTCGCCGGGGCCGGGTTCGGCCTCTCGATCGTGCCCGCGATGTCCGGCGCCCTCGGCACCCTGCCCACCGACCGGGCCGGCAGCGGCTCGGGCCTGCTGATGACGCTCCGCCAGGTCGGCGGCGCGATCGGCATCGCTCTGCTCGGCAGCTTGCTCGCGGGCGTCTTCCAGGACCGGCTCGACGTCACCGGACTGCCCACGTCGGCGGCCGACACCGCCGGGGACTCGGTGGTCGCGGCGCACCTCGTCGCCGAACGGGCGGGCTCAGCCGATCTCCTGACGTCCGCGAACGGCTCCTACGTCCATGGCATGGCCCTCGTCCTGCTGGTGTGCGGCGGCGCTGCCCTGGTCGCCGCGCTGCTGGCCGCCGCCTTCCTGCCGAGCGCGCCGACGGCCCGGAGCGGGCTCAGCGGGCGGAGCACCGGCTCTGACCTGGCCACGTCGAAGGCCGATGCCCGACAATGACCGCATGACGGCCGCACGCCCCACCACCCCCACCGACCGCCCCCCGCTCGGACTCCGGGAACGGAAGAAGATCAAGACCCGCGAGGCGATCCGCGCCGCGACGTACGCGCTGGTCCAGGAGCAGGGCTACGACGCCACGACGATCGAGCAGATCGCCGACCGGGCGGAGGTGTCACCGTCGACCGTCTTCCGCTACTTCCCGACCAAGGAGGACATCGTCCTCACCGACGAGTACGACCCGATCCTCCTGGAGGAACTGCGGGCCCGGCCCGCGGACGAACCCTGGCCGGACACCATCCGGTACGTGATGCGCGAGGCCGTCCGCACGGGCATCGAGGAGGACATGGAGGTCGCCCGGCTACGCACCCACCTGATGGTCCAGGTCCCCGCGGTGCGCTCCCGGATGATGGAGAGCATGTCGGTCACCGGCCGCATGCTCTGCACCGCCATCGGCGAGCGCACCGGCCGGGACCCGGACAGCCTGGAGGTGAGGGTCTGGGCGATGTCCCTCATCGGCGGCCTGATGGAGACGTCCCTCTACTGGGCCGAGAACGACCACCGCGACGACTTCGCCGAACTCGTCGACCGCACCCTGACCACCCTCCAGCACGGCCTCGGGCCGGAAAATCCCTGAGGCCTCACCCCTCCCCCATGCCATCCTGACCAGGTGAAAGCACCCGAGATCCACGTCGAAGTCGCCCCCGAACTGGCCCTGTTCGTCCCACAAGGCCGCCGTGGGGGCGCGACCCCCCTCGCCACCGACGGGGTCTCCACGCTCGGCCATGTCATCGAGTCCCTGGGCGTCCCGCTGACGGAGGTGGGCGAGCTGGTCGTCGACGGCCGTGAGGTGCGGGTGTCGCACATCCCGGCGGACGGCGAGTCGGTGGTCGTACGTCCGGTCGAACGCCCTCAGCGGGTGCCGGGCGCCCCGCTCCGCTTCCTCCTCGACGTCCACCTCGGCACGCTCGCGCGGCGGCTGCGGCTGTTGGGGGTGGACACGGCGTACGAGTCCACGGACATCGGCGACGCCGCGCTGTCCGCGCTCTCCGCCGCCGAGCAGCGGGTGATGCTGAGCCGGGACCGGGGGTTGCTGCGGCGGCGCGAGTTGTGGGCGGGGGCGTACATCTACAGCACGCAGCCGGAGGATCAACTCCGGGATGTGCTGGACCGGTTCGCGCCCGAGCTGCGGCCGTGGACTCGGTGCACCGCCTGCAACGGGCAACTGAAGTCGGCGACGAAGGAGGAGGTCGCGGATCGGTTGGAGGGCGGGACGCAGCGGTCGTACGACGTGTTCGCGCAGTGTGGTGAGTGTGGGCGGGCTTATTGGAAGGGCGCGCATCACGAGCAGCTGGAGGCGATCGTGCGGGAGGCGTTGAGGATGCGTACGGGGTGAGCCGGGAGCCGATCCATGGCGGTCACACTCTCATCGGGCTCCGCCATCGGCACCGCCCCCTGTGTCAGCCTCGGCGCTCACAGCGGCCGCCCGTTCCGTCAGAAGTCTCGCTTCGCCTCCACGGCCGTCACATCCACAGCACGCCGTCGTCCTCGTGCTCGCGCACGCGGAACGCGATCATCCGGCGCAGCAGGTCGCTCGGCACTGGCTGGCCGTACGGGAGCTTCACCGAGCCCTTGCCGGTCGCGAAGTCGGCGAGGTCGGCGTCGAACGCCTCGCGGGTGCTGGGGGTGAACACGACGTTCGCGTGCCTCGCGTGGCCGCTGACCATGAACAGGATCGTCCCGGACGGGTGAACCCACGCGGGCTGGCCCCACTTGATCGCCTCGCTCGCCGCGGGGACCGCCTCACGGGCCAGCACCCGTACCTCCTCAAGCACGTCGCGGCCCTGCCCCGCGAAGCCCTCGATGTACTCATCGATCGTCTGCGGCTTTCCCATGGCATCAGTGTGGCACTGCCCACCGCGCATGGCCGGCAACGGAATGCCCCGCTGCCGGCTCCCTGAGGTAAGCGTGGCCGGCACGAGTACCCAGTGGCCAAGTGGCGTGCCCACTCACACCGCCAAGCCGCCGGACACGTGTGAACCTCAGCAATAGAGGGCCAGTGACGCTGGGAATCCTGCTGGCTGCCCCTGCGAATGATCTGCTGTCCGGATGCTCTGGCAGCAGTCATCGCCGCAGCCACACGATCCGGCACGGATCTGGCGCGACCGCTTCGTCCCGAACTACTGACTGCAGGGGTGGCGCTTCAACGCCGCGTATGCTCGCTCGACCTCGCCCAGGTACTGCTCCAGGCGGAAACGAACCTCCTCGATGGGCCTGCCATCAAGGCCCGGGTACGTCAGGTCGGACCAGACGACCGTCTGCCCCCGGAGCCGGACCCGGATGGTCAGCCTGTCCGGCCCTGGCTCGGGCTGCTCCTGGGTTGCCACATCCACCGTGCACGGCATATCCCTCGGGTAGAGCGGTCCGCCGGGGCGGAGCAGTCGCCTCGGACCGAGGCCGGCCATTCTGCTGTCACTGCGCGCGACCACGTCGAGGCCATCGACGAAGAGGTACGTGTGAACGGCAGCACACGCCGGCGGCCCAGGACACGCACTGATGAGCAGCGTGCTCACCGCACCATCGCTTTGCCCATCGGGCACGGTGCCCCTCACCTCGCGCGGGGACCTACGCGGCATCCGCCTGATGTGACGTCATGAGTCGATGGTAGAGGCTGCTCCGCAGTTTGGAAGATCGCGTAACCGCATCTGACCTGACCGGGCAAAACGATGACCTGTGCATTCCTGGGAGGCTTACCCCACACCTGTCCCGGTGCGGTCGGCTCGGGCGCGGTGACGACGTTGCCGTCGTTCCGTTTCCCCGAGCCGCCGACCCGAACCGGACGTGCGTGTCTCCACGCATCCGGCTCTCCACGTGTCTTGCCCTGCGGCCAGCCTGTTCCGGCTGCCGGTTCGATGGTCCACGGAGTCGGGATACGTGCTCCGCGGTAGCGATAGCGATAGCGTTCGATCATGACGCTGGATGCGCCGAGGAACGCGATCTCGCCGTCGGCGAACCGCCACCCCTGGTCACAGAATCTCTTCAACTGCCTGCCATGTGTGGTGGTCGACCGTGTTGAAGGTCCGCTTCGCCGAGCCGTGGTGGAAGTAGTACGCCCACCCTCTCAGGGTCCGGTTCAGCCCGGTCAGGAGCTGGGTCAGACTCTGGTTCTGGGTGTTTCTGTAGGTCCGCTCCGAGACCTGGTCCTTGATGGCCTGGACGGCCTTCTTGGAGGGCCGGGTGTAGACGTATCGCTTGTTCGTGCCACGTTTCCGCTGGCGGCGGATGTGGTGGCCGAGAAAGTCGAAGCCGTCGTCGATGTGGACCACGCGGGTCTTCTCGGCGGAGAGTCGCAGTCCGAGCGGGGCCAGGACGTCGGCGATCTGCTCGCGCAGGGCCTCGGCCCGCTGGGCCGGGCCGCTGACCAGGACGACGTTCCCCGTGCCGGTCTTGCGGCGCTTCTCGTCGCTGCTGGCAGGGCAATACATCGTCTCTGAAATGATGATCGGCCGTTTGCGCCTTTCTGGCACTTTTGCCGTCACATTGCCAAAGGCGAAGGAAGCGAGAAATACCAACCCCACCAGCACTGACAGGAGTTGCAGTAAGGAGAAATACTCGAGCAGCCCGCCGCGCGGCCGCAATTTGGATTCGGAGAGGAGATTGATTTGCTGTCCCAGTGCAAGTAGGCCCATCAAGAGTGAAGCTAGAAGGAGGATCCACCCCGTCCAAAGAAAGGAGCGCGACTGGCCGCTATAAAGATCTCCCGGGAAGGTTGCACTTAGGGCCAAGGTTGCCGTTGCCACCGTGACCAGCACGGCACCCATATTGCTGATGGCGGTGAGCGCCAAACGCTTATCTTCGTCGTTCCCGGTGTTCTTTGGCATGGGGTCACCTCCCCTCGGCAGAAGATTGATGGGAAGGGGCAGGAGCGGTGAATGTGAACATGTAGGCGCCGGTATAACTTCCTGATTTATGTGGCCGGTTTGGCTCCGGATGCACATTCGGCTGATGAGCGTGATGCTGGATGGGAGTGACTGGACCAGCGCTCGATGCGCGAGGTGGCGGAGCCGAGACGTGCTGATTCCGGGGCCGGGCGGGCACCACTCGGTCGAGATCGACGGATGGCGTTGCCGTCGCCGTGACACGGGGCGTGGCGGATCCCCTCCCGTCGGGACGGGGTCTCTCGCGGCGGTTCCCCGAGACCGTGGACGCGGCATGTGTGCCCCCCTCTCAGGCGTTTGCGCCCCCCTCTCAGTCGTTGCTGGAGGAGATAGCGATGACCTTTCCTGTTACCTCAAACGCAGGCGCTGAAGTGTCGAGGGCTGGGGGGCTATCGTCGGCTCAGCCGCTCGCTCGCTGCGGCGCCGAACTGCCGCGGAAGATGGCCTGTCGGTTCGTCTGCGCGAAGTGTCAGTGCGCGGACCAGCTCGGTCTGGGGGCGCTGTGACGGCGATCAAGCCTGCGCCCTCGGCGCCCATCGCCGTGGCGGCACGTGCCCACGGTGACGACTTTCCGCATCGCGCCGGCCAGGCACGCATCCGGCTGGCGGGCCTGTTGATGCTGGCCACACTGCTGTTTTACTCACCGTGGATGCTCATGTCGCTCAACGAGCGATACCCCTGGCTTGCTTGGCCGTTCGCTGTGGCGAATGTGTTCTCGATCATGTACACCGTCCTGGTGGTCTCGAACGCCTGGTCGCGCAGCGTTCCGGTGCGACGGCGGGTCGGACAGGGGGACGAACCGCATGTCGGAGTGATCGTCACGACCTGTGGGGAGCCGGTCCCGATGATCCTTCGCAGCGTCATCTCCGTGCTGGAGCAGGACTGGCCCGCCGACCGTATGGCCGTCGTGGTCAGCGACGACGGCCACGATCCGGAGCTCGCTGCCGCGGTAGCTGAGTTGCCGGTCGTCTACCACGCCCCGCCGCCGCGCTTCGCGCCAGGACGCGACGGTGTGGCGAAGGCCGGGAACCTCAACTCCGCGCTCGCGCTGCTGGACCGCCAGCACCCTGACCTCGCCTACATCGAGACCCGGGACGCCGACGATGAGGTCGGCTCCCACGCCTTTCTGCGCGAGACGGTGGGACAGCTCCTCGCCGATGACCACCTGGCCTTCGTGCAGACGATCAAGGAGGCCCAGGTCAGTGCGGGCGACCCCTTCAACAACCGCGAAACGATGTTCTTCCGCGGCCAGATGCTCGCCAGGAACGCCGCCAACGCCGTCTTTCCTTGTGGATCCGGGCTGGTATGGCGACGGTCGGCGCTGCGCGAGATCGGCGACTTCCCGACTTGGAACCTCGTCGAGGACGTCCAGTCCGGGGTGGAGGCGCTGCGCCGGGGTTGGCGGGGACTGTATCTGCCGATCGTCGGGGCGGTCGGGCAGCACTGCCCCGAGGACATTCCCAGTTTTTACAAGCAGCGGGGCACCTGGGCGATCGATACCGTGCGCCTGATGGTCTGGGGAGGGAAGCAGGGCCTCGGGCTGCGACAGCGCCTGCACTTCACCGAGATGCTGCTCTTCTACCTCAACGCCTTCACTCTTCTGGTCTACGTCCCGAGTGTGGCGTTCTCGCTGCTGGGCTGGACGCCGCTGGACGCCAGTGACGCCGCCTACGCCGAGCACCTGCTGCCCCTCGTCGTGATCACCGAGATCTGGCTGCTGACCCTCAACCATCCGTTCAACGACCGCAGACGGCGGCAACGGCGGCCGGTGGCTGCCCTGTGGCGCCAGCGAATCATGGTTGCTGGCCTGGCCCCGATCTATATGAAGGCAGCGGCGCAGGCAGTCCTCAGCGGACCGAACCGCAAGCCGGTGTACCAGGTCACGCGCAAGATGACCGACCCGCGGCGCTGGCATTGGCTCCTCACCTTGCCGCAGACCGGGGTCGTCGTGCTCACCGTGGCCTTCGCGATCTACGCCGTATCGGCTGGCACGCTCCCCGGATTCTGGCCGATGGCCGCCACCCTGTACTGGGCCGGGCTCAACATCTTCCTGCTCAGCGGCTTCGTGACCCGCGGCTGGTACGGCGTGCAACGCTCCCGACGCGGCGCCAGCAGCACACCGTAGCCGTACAACTGTGGGCGGACCGGGCAGACAAGCGGATGACGGCCACCCAGTACCGCCGGCCGCGCCGGACTGTCGTCAACCCGTTCAAGCCTCGCCCGGGGCCGCGCACATCGTCCGACGCGCGTAACCGCCACAAGTCGGGTCAGGCCACGGGCCCGTACCTGACGGACAACCGCCAAGTACGGGGCCGTACCGCTGGAGTGGTGCGTCCGGAGGAGGTGAATCCGTTTTGTGACCCCGCGGCGGGCGGGATTCCGAATTCGAACCGAGCGGGCCCTCTGCCCAACTTCCGTGATACACCGAGGAGATCACCGTGACGTGAGCAGAGAGGACACCGCCCATGGGCCGACCGACGACCTCGACTCCGCTGCCGGGCAACACGAAGGTGCTGTCCATCGGTCTGCATCCGAGTGCGCTCGACTACAGCCGGATGCCCGACGGTGTCGACGAGGCGGTGTTCACTGCCCGGATCGAGGCGGCGAACGCGGTGCTGCGTGAAGCGGGGTTCGATGTTGTTCCGTGTCTGATCGACACGTCTCCGGACCGCGCTGAGGCGGCCGTCCGGGAGCAGCTCCAGGAGCACGCGTTCGGCTTGGCGATGATCGGCGGTGGCGTACGGATGCTGCCGGAGAACACCCTGCTGTTCGAGCGGCTGGTCAATGTCCTCACCGAGGCGACGCCCGGGATCCGGCTGTGCTTCAACTCGTCGCCGGAGGACACGGTCGAGGCGCTGGGGCGGTGGATCCAGGCGTAGACGAGGTGTGGCGGACCGTCTCGCCGTACCGCTACGGCTGACTCGTACCGGCGGACACGCCACGGACACCGAGCTGACCAAAGTCAGGTCAGATCAGGGCAGGTCAGATCAGGTCAGGTCAGGTCAGGTCAGGTCAGGCCGCGGCCCCGTACCCGATGGAGAACCGCCGGGTACGGGGCCGTGGCACTGGAGTGGTGTGTGTCGTTGAGGAGTTCGGTCAGGGGGTCACCGCGCGCCGTATGTGGCTGGTCGCGCGGTGCCCCGCGTCCCTAGGTTCGCCTCACATCCGCCTTCCCACACGCCAGACCGTCCCTGTTGCGGTCCAGCTTCAGCGGATCGTCCTTGCCGTTGACCTTCAAGCGGCCGTAGTTGTTCTCCTTCAGCCACTCGCACCGCGACGCCGTCGTCTTCTTGACCTCCTCCGGGAAGGTCGTCGGGACGCAGACGTTCGCCGAGCCGTAGTGGCGGTCGCAGCCGGAGATGGTGGGGCTGACCTTCTTGGACTTGGTCTTCTTCCCCGGGCCGGTGGTCTTGCCCTTCGGGGCGTCCGCGAAGTCGTGGACGTGGGCCGAGGGGGCCTCGCCGGAGGCTTCCGCCAAGGCCGACGGGCCCTGGAGGTGGACCCATTCCGCCACCGACGGGACGCCGTTGGCGTCCACCGCGAAGAGCATGTACCAGCCGGGCGGGGCCAGGTTGGGGTTGCTCGTCACGTTCAGGTCGACGTTGTTGCCGTCGACCGACAGCGGCAGGTCCACGAAGCGCTGGTTCGGGTCGGAGGAGTGGGTGACCGCTGCCGGACGGATCAGTTCCGCCTTCGCGATCGGCCGGTCCACCGTGATGCGCTGCGTGTCGCCGTACACCCACTCCTTGTCGATCAGCGATGTGATCTTCGGGCGGTCGCCCTTCAGCAGGTACGGCGGGGTGTAGATGGACACGTCGTGGTTCCAGCTGCCGTTGCCGGGGTTGTCGCCCGTGGTCATGACGCGGCCGTCGGGGAGGAGGAAGGCCGAGGAGTGGTAGCCGCGCTCCTCCGGGTCCGTCGCCACCGGGTCGAAGGTGTTGGTGGCCGGGTCGTAGATCGACGTCTCGTAGACCGGGTCGGCACGGTTGTGCAGGGCGCCGCCCGTCTCCAGGACCTTGCCGTCGGGCAGCAGCACTGCCGAGACGTACATCTTGCCCTGGTTGCCCGTCTGGGCGATCTTCCCGTTGCCCAGGTCCACGGTGCCCTGCGGGATGGGCGGGCCCGCCACGTACTGCGGGTTGGGGGTCTTCAGGTCGATGACGTCCGTCAGGCGGTTGGCCTCGGGGTTGGACTCGATGTTGCCGCCGCCGATCGTCAGGACCTTCTGGTCCTGGGCCGGGGGCAGCAGCACGCTCGCGGACTGGTCGCGCTCGTCCTTGTTCTGGAGGCCGGGGACCTGAGTGATCGTGTTGGCGCCGTAGTCGTAGATCGCGGAGCCGGTGCCGGGGATGTTGTTGCCGAAGACATGGCTGCCGGAGTAGAAGAGGCGGCCGTCCTGCATGAGGATCATCGACGGGTACAGACCCCAGTACGACCAGGTCTGGTTGACCTTCCAGAGCTCCAGCCACTTCTGCTCGGCGTCCGACCACAGCTCGGCCGTCACCGAACCCGTGGAGTCCTCGCGGAGGCCGCCGAACGAGATGACGTCACCGTTGCCGAGGATCGTCGCCGACGGGTACCAGTGGCCGTCGTTCATGTCGTTCGTTTTCGTGTATGTCTCCGTGACCGGGTCGAAGACGTACGAGTCCTTGTAGCCCTCGTAGCCGTGCGAGCCGTCGGCCGCCGGGTACGCCTTGTTGCCGCTCATCACCAGCACACGTCCGTCATCCAGTTGGACGTGGCCTGCGCAGAACATGTCGTCCGGCGTGGGGATCTGCTTGTACGTGCCGTTCTTCGGGTCGTACACCGCGGAGGTGAACGTGCCCGCCTCGAACATCTGCTCGCTGTTGCCGGAGCCGGCGATCAGCAGCACCTTGCCGTTGTTGAGGACGACGGAGTGCATGGAGCGGACGGGGTTCTGCGTGGGCAGGACGTCCCAGCGGCCGTTCTGGCACTCCTCGGCCGTGCCCGTGCAGTCGGGTTCGGGGACGGGGTCGGCGACCTGGTCCATCGTGTAGTCGTCGGTGGTGACGGAGCCGGTGCCGTAGACGGAGACGCCCCAGGTGATCCGGTCGGTGCCCGCCGGGATCTCGGGAGTGCGGACCGTCGCCTCGGTCCAACCGGCCGCCATCTCCAGCGTCTTGAGGTCGGTCCAGTACTGCCAGCCGGCCGTGGTGTCGTGCCGGAAGAGCGTGAGGGACGTGTCCGGGGTCGTCGACTTGTACCAGAGGCCCAGGTCGTACTGCTTGCCCACCGAGACGGTCGGCGCGCAGGCCGCCGACTCGGTGATCAGGGCCTTGCGGTCGCCGGAGACCCTGCGGGTCAGCTCGACCTTCATGGCCTTGCTGCCGGAGTGGGCGTCCGCCACCGTGGTGAAGGTGAAGTCGTTGTCGCCCCAGCCGGACTTCTCCCAGCAGTACGGCATGTCGCCCGTACCGGCGGTCTCGAAGCCGGGGTTCTGGACGAGGTTGGCGGCTGACGCGGGTTGGGGTGCGATCAGGAGGAGGCCGGAGGCGAGTGCTCCGACCGCCAGCAGGGCTGTTCTGCGTCTGGGTCTGACTGGTCTGACCCTGCTCTTCAAGTGGATCTTCAAACGGATCTTCGCACGGTTCTTCGGACGGATCTTCCAGTGGTTCTTCACGCGGCTCTCCTTGCCGGCTCAGCCTGCTTCTCCTCGCCGCGCTCCCCACGGCGAGAGTTCTTGCGCGGCAGATAGACCAGCGCTTCGGTCCCGACGAAGCGCAGGACGAACGTCGTCACCAGCGCGAGCGCGGTCGCGGGCAGCGCCCCCATCTCGAACCGGTCGACGAACAGGGCGATCAGTGGGATGCGCAGCACCAGGTCGGCGTTGGCGAGCAACGCGAACCGGCCGATGCGGTCCCATCCCTTGCGGTGTTTGCGCCGCTCGCGGAAGCACAGGTGCTCGATGAGGTAGAAGTTCCAGAGCACCCCGAGCTGGTTGGCGAGGATCTCTGCGGGGACGTAGTGCATGCCGGCCGAGGTCAGGGCGTACAGGCCCGCGAGGTTCGGCAGGAAACCGGTGACGCCGATCAACCCGAAGACCATCATGCGGGCCAGCGGCGAGGCGGTGCGCAGTCCGACGAGGTGGCGAAGGAACCGCAGGCCCTCCTGCGCGGTCGACTTGGACTCGCCGGCGAACCGGTCCTGGAAGACGAACGGCACCTCCGTGACCTGGCGCGGGCGGCTGCGCACGGCGAGTTCGAGGAGGATCTTGTAGCCGAGCGGCTGGAGGATGTCGGCGGTGACCGCGCTGCGGCGGATCGCGAAGAAGCCGCTCATCGGGTCGCTGATGCCGTGCAGCCGGCGCGGGAAGAGGGACTTGGTGAGCCAGGTCGCGCCGCGTGAGACGGCCACGCGGTAGCTGCCCGCGAGTCCGGCCCGGCTGCCGCCCTTGATGTACCTGCTCGCGACCACCAGACCTGCCGACGACCGCTCCCCGGTCGCCACCAAGTCCGGTACCAGGGACGGCGGATGCTGGAGGTCGCCGTCCATGACGACGATCCAGTCGGAGCCGGCCGCCTTGATGCCCTCCACGACCGCGCCGCCGAGTCCGCCGACCGGTTCGTCGCGGTGCAGCACGGTCACCGGGAACGGGCAGTCCTGCGCGGCCGCGTTGATGACATCGGGGGTGTCGTCGGTGGAGTCGTCCACGAAGACGACCTCGCAGGGCAGCCGCCCGGGCACCGACTCGGTGATCTGGTGCAGCAGCTCCCGTACGTTGGCGGACTCGTTGAAGGTCGGTACGACGATGGTGACGGCCGCGGGCTCGGGTACTTCGGCCCCCCGCACAGCCGGGTCGCCGAGTTCTTCAGGGGCGGTGAACTCGTAACTTCCGCTGGTCATCGGTCGCCTCCCGCGGCTTCGATCTTGCGGATCTCGATGCGGTCCTCGCCGGTGCCGAAGGTGGCGACCGGTGTCGAGTTGTCCATCGCGGCCTTCACGTTGGGCAGGTCGACCGCGTCGCGCCGTACCGTCGGGGAGGCGACCACGTAGTCGAGGTCGCGCCAGCCGCGCGGCATCGTCTTGGTCACCGCCGGGTCGAGGTCCGCCTTGTAGAACCAGATGACGCCGAGTCCGGGCTTGTAGCCCTCGTGGACGAGGTCGAGCCAGAGCGCGTCGTCGACGAGGACCCGAGTGTCGCCGGGGTTCTCGATCTCGGAGCCGAGCCACTTGGACGCCTGCTGGTAGGGGGCGTTGGCGTTGAACGTCATCGCGGTGTGGTTGCCGTCGTACCAGCGCGGTACGACGTACACGGCGGCAGCCGCGGCGAGGACGAGGGCGACCCCGTGGCGCGCCCAGGTCAGAGCCCGTTTCTCCGTCGTGCTCCGCCACCTGCGCAGTACGCCGTGTGTGACGCTCGCCGTGCCGCCGGCGAGGACGAGGGCGAGGAAGGGCAGGGCCTGGAGGACGTACATCGCGGGCAGATAGCCGGGGCGCAGGGCCATTCCGGCGAGGATCGCGACGGCGAGCGCGGGTCCGGCGAGCGCTCTCGCGGTCACCGACCAGCGCCAGGTGATCAGGAGCAGCAGTGCGCCGGCGAGTCCGCCGAGGGGCAGGACGCGGTCGTAGTAGAGCCAGGACTGGAGGACGCCGTACGAACCGGTGCCCTCGGTGAGGATGAAGCCGGAGCCGGGGCGGCTCATCTGGTAGACGATGCCGTCCCACAGCGACACATGGCCGTCGCCGGGCATCAACTCGCCCTTGAGCAGGGCGAACAGTGGATACGAGACGCCGATCAGGGTGCAGGCGGTGACGGCTCCGGTGATGGCGAACTTGCGGGTGTCGCGGTGGCTGTGCCGCCACATGGTGAGCAGCACGGCGGGCAGGACGAGGAGCATCGTCTCCTTGGTGAGCACGGCCGCGGCGGCGGCCAGGCCCGCGCCGAAGTGGTGCCAGAGGTGACGGCTCGGTGAGGCGGCGAGACAGAACGCCAGGAGCGTCCACATCACCGCGATGTTGTCGAGGAAGATCTCCCGCTGGAGCACCACCGACAGCGGGGAGAGCCCGAAGAGGGCCATGCCGAGGCCGGCGGCCCAGCGGGGCAGCGAGAGGCGGCGGCCGAGGACGTAGAGGAGGACGGCGCTGATCGCGCTGATCAGCAGCATCACCGCGCGCATCGAGCCGACGGTCATCGACTCGGGGGCGAGCTGAGCGGGGATCCAGGTCAGGACGGCTATCTGGATCCAGCCGAAGGGCGGGTGGTCGTACCAGTAGGTGTAGTGGGCGAGCCCTCTGCCCTCCTGCACGGCCCAGGCCTGGGCGAGGTAGGTGCCCTCGTCGTCGCTGAGGGTCGGGTAGTCGGCGATGTTCCAGCCCTGCACGACCATGATCGCGACGAGGAGGAGACCGCAGAGGAGGAGGTCGGGGCGCGAGTCGCGCAGCCGCTTCGGCGAAGGCGAAGCGGAAGCGGAAGGGCTTGTTCGACTGGTCGAACCGGCCGTGGGCACAGCTGTCCTCTGCGCGGGGACCTTGACTTGTGTCTTGGTCGCCGCGGGAAGTGTGGAGGTCACGCAGGAACGTCCTCTCGGTTCACGTTCGCGAGATGTGCGCCGACGTGGCTGGTCAACTCCCAGTCGTTGCGGCCGCGTTGCTCACGCCATACGGCGCGGACGGCGGCGAAGGCGAGGAGCACCTGGTAGAAGGGGCCGCCCACGATGAGCTTGGCGTAGTGGACGAACCGGACGCGGAGGCCGTACTGCTTGCCGAAGTCGTGCAGTCCGACGATCTCGAACACGAAGGTGACGAGGGCGGTGACAGCCGGCAGGAAGGTGATGAAGGCGACGCCGACGGGGACGTCGAGGAAGAGCGCGATGGCCACGTTGAGCGGGATGATCACGCCGGAAACGGCTTGCAGATACGGCGTCATCAGTGTGTAGCGGGCGAGCAACCGCTGCCGGAAGCCGGGCAGTTGCTTCCAGTCCTTCTTCCGGTAGACCTGGAGGAAGCCCTGGTTCCAGCGGGTGCGCTGCTTCAGCAGCGACATCAGGCTGCCCGGAGTCTCCTCGCGGGTGACCATGTCGGAGTCGTAGGCGACGACGACCTTCTTGCCGACGCTCGACAGCCGGACGCCCAGGTCACAGTCCTCGGCGAGGCAGTCGGGGTCCCAGCCGTCGGCCGCGCGCAGCACATCGGTGCGGACGAAGACGGTGTTGCCGCCGAGCGGGATGAACCCTTTCTGCGCGTGCAGATGCAGTCGGGAGCGGAACCAGAAGAAGTACTCCAGACAGTTGCGGAGGCTGTACCAGCTGGAGTTGAAGTTGATGAGCTGCACACCGCCCTGCACGACGTCCGCACCGGTGGTGCGGAAGGCGTGGTCGACGTGGGTCAGCAGTTCCGGATGGACCTGGTCCTCGGCGTCGAAGACCCCGACGACGTCACCGCGGCAGTGCGGCAACGCCGTGTTCATGGCTTTCGGCTTGTTCTTCTTCTCGTGGTGGTCGACCACCACGCGGACGCGCGGGTCGCGCGCCTCGGCGGCCCGGGCCACCTCGGTGGTCTCCGGGTCGTCGTGCCCGACGATCACGATGATCTCGAAGTCGTCGTGGCTCGACTCGAGCAGTCGTTGGATGGTGTGGTCCAGCACGGCCTGTTCATGGCGTGCCGGCAGCAGCAGCGAGAACGAGACATGTTCGTCGCCGTCCGGTCTGCTGAATCGGGTGGAAGCGAGCACTTCGGGCGTGCGCCACGCGTGCATCTGCCACCACAGGGTGAACGCCGCCATCCAGAACAAGGACAGCGAGACAACGACGATGAAGACAGACGTCAGCAAGATAGATCCCCCCGGATCCCCAATACCCCCTGTCGCGACGGGCGGTTACGCCCGTCGCGTCACTGTGGAGAGAGTAGGGGGAAACTGTGAACCTCGGGGACCCTTCCGATAAAAAGCGTGTTTCCGTTCGGGGGAACATGTAAGCGGACGTGTCCGAACACAAGCCCAATTCATGACAGTTATTCAGCTTCTTCCGCGCCCTGATCCGGCGAGTTTCAGCCGCTTGACGCCGTTCCGAGAACCATACGCAACCGGTCCACATCGGTCGTGGGAGCGTCACATGTGAAGTTACGGCAGACGTACGCGGTCGGTTCACCGCCCACGAGCGGACGATCGGCCAGCAACGGCAGCTCGTCACTGTCCGTAGTGCCTACGGCCACCACGGCGCCCGGCGCCGTCCCCAGCAACGCCGTCCGGTGCAGTTCCCTCGTCCCCGGATGCCCCTCCGGCCCGACGACCGCCACCTCACGCGGCCCGTCGAGCAACGCCTCCGCCGTGGCGAGCCCCCACCCGATGAACCGCGGCGCCCGCGGCCCCAACGCCTTCACCACACCCAACGCCCGTTCGGCGGCGGTCCGATGGGGCTCGGACCCGGTGTGCGCGGCATAGCCGAGCAGCGCCCCCGCGGCCGCGCTCCACCCCGACGGCACGGCATTGTCGGTCGGATCCTGAGGCCGCCGGATCAACCTCTCCGCGTCGACCGCGGTGTCGTACAGCGCCCCCGACTCCTCGTCGACGAACCGCACGAGCACATGGTCGAGCAGGAACCCCGCGAACTCCAGCCACACTCCCTCCCCCGTGACCGACGCGAGCGCCAGGAACCCCTCCGCGACATCCGCGTAGTCCTCCAGCACCCCCGCGTTGGCCCCCACCTGCCCGTCCTTGCTGGTCCGCGCGAGCCGCGCCTTCTCGTCCAGGTGCAGTCGTACGAGGAGGTCGGCGGCGGCGATCGCGGCGTCCACCAGGTCGGGGCGGTCGAAGTAGGCGCCGGTCTCGGCGAGCGCGGCGACCGCGAGCCCGTTCCAGGCGGCGACCACCTTGTCGTCGCGGCCGGGCGCGGGGCGCCGCGAACGGGCCTCATTCAGCCGGTCCTTGACCGACTCAATCCTTTCGGCGTCGAACACACCCTCGTGCTGCGGGAGCTGGAGCACGGACGCCCCCTCCTCGAAGGTGCCCTCCTCCGTGACCCCGAAGTAGTGCGCGGCGAGCCGGGCGTCCTCCTCCCCGAGCACCTCGGTCAGCTGCTCCGGCGTCCAGACGTAGTAAGCCCCCTCCACATGCTTCCCGGTCCCGTCGTCGCTGTCGGCGTCCAGCGCGGAGGCGAAGCCGCCCTCGTTCGTCCGGAGTTCACGGACCATGAAGTCGGCCGTCTCCAGCGCGACCCGCCGGGCCAGCTCGGAGCCGGTGGCCCGCCACAGGTGGGCGTAGACGCGGCAGAGCAGGGCGTTGTCGTACAGCATCTTCTCGAAGTGGGGCACGACCCACTCACGGTCGACGGAGTACCGGGCGAAGCCGCCGCCGAGCTGGTCGTAGATGCCCCCGCGGGCCATGCGCTCGCACGTGTCCTGCGCCATCTGCAGCGCACCCTCGGAGCCGGTACGCGCCGCGTGCCGCAGCAGGAACTCGATCACCATCGACGGCGGGAACTTCGGCGCCCTCCCGAACCCGCCGCGCGCCGCGTCGTACTCCCGGGTGAGCCCCAGCAGCGCCTGCGCGAGCTCGTCCTCCCCGGGCACGTCGACGGCCGCGAACTTCAGCTCCCGCCCGGCCAGATCCCGCACGATCTTCCCGGCGACCTCGGCGACCTCGTCCCGCCGGTCCGCCCAGGCCGCCCGCACGCCCTCCAGCACCTGCCGGAAGGAGGGCATCCCAGGGCGTGGCGCCGGCGGGAAGTACGTACCGAAGTAGAACGGCTTCCCCTCCGGCGTCAGAAACACGGTCATGGGCCAGCCGCCCTGCCCGGTGGCCGCCTGCACGGCTTCCATGTAGACGGCGTCGACGTCGGGCCGCTCCTCCCGGTCGACCTTGACGCTGACGAAGTGGGCGTTGAGGTACTCGGCGGTCTCCCGGTCCTCGAACGACTCGTGTGCCATCACATGACACCAGTGACAGGAGCTGTACCCCACGCTGAGCAGTACGGGCACCCCCCGCCGCCGCGCCTCCTCGAACGCCTCGGCCGACCAGGGCCACCAGTCCACCGGGTTGTCGGCGTGCTGGAGGAGATAGGGGGAGGTCTCGTGAGCGAGTCGGTTCGGCATGGAGCCCATCATTCCCCAGTACCCGGGAATCGCAGTTCAGCACGGGGAGCGCGTCCCGTTCTCGCGCTACGGGGCCGGGCGCGCCCCTTCAGGGGCGCGGGGAACTGCGCGACAAGCCACGAAGCACCCGCACCCGGCGCACAACCCCTCTCTCCACGGCGAACCCCCGAAGCCGGTCAAGCCCAGCGCAGCGAATCGCCCTCTCGCTAACGCGCCCCAATCGCTCCACACTGACCAAAGGCAGCCGTTTCGGCGATAGGGGGACGTGTGATGCGGGACAGCCACCGGGGGGAGGCCGAACGGCTGTTGGTCCGGGCGGTCGAGGAGGAGGTTCGCAGGTCGGGCGGCCGTACCGACGGCGTGGTCCTCCTGGGCCGCGCCCGCGCCGCCCTGGACACGATGGCCCAGAAAGCGGCCGAGGAGTACGAGGCGTACACCCGCGCACTGGACGAATCGGAGGCCGGCCGTCTCACCTTCGGCCAGCGCTACGCGAAGGAAGGCTCCGGAACTCCCCTGCTGGTCGCGGCCGTAGCCGCCGGCACGGCAGTCGTGGCCGACCTCTCGTTCGGCGTCGACGCCGGCACCGCCGTGAGCACCGGCGTGATCGTCGGCATCGCGAGCGCCGTGGCCACGGTTCTGAAGGTGACCGCCTCCCACCTCCCCGCGAACCACCACCGCGCGGGCGCCCTCGGCCAGCCCGGCGGCCCCGAGCAGCTACGGCTGCAGTGGCTGACGGCGCTGGAGGTGCGCGGAATACGGCCGTTCCTGGACCAGCAGCGCGTACTCGCCGCGTCCACGGCGAAGAAGAAGGCGCCCCAGCTGCGCGGCGCCGACAAGAGCGCGGCGGCGCGGCGGCGCAATGTGCTGGAGCAGTCGTTCGCCCAACTCCCGGAGACCGACCACCGGTTCGCGGACCGGCGGGCGGAGATGGGGAAGATCCGCCAGTGGGTGCAGGCGGCCCGCGCCGAGACCGAGACCCGGCCGACGGTCGTCGTGCTGCACGGCGCGCCCGGCTCCGGCCGCACCGCCCTCGCCGTCCGCGCGACGCACGAGCTGCGGGACTACTTCCGCGGCGCCTGCGTGGTCGACCTGCGCGCCGACAGCCCGGAGGAGACCCCGCTGTCCACGCGGGACGCGCTGATGCATCTGCTGAACCGTCTCGGCGCCCCCCGCGACCAGCTCCTCTTCCGTGAGCGCACCTCCCAGGACCAGCAGGTGAAACGGCTGAGCGAGCTGTACCACCAGCATCTGACGGCCCTGCCGGTGACGATCGTCCTGGACGACGCCTCCGACCCCGAGCAGGTCCGCATCCTCGTCCCCGAACGCTCCGACAGCCTCGTCCTGGTCACCGCCCGCACCCCGCTCGCCCTGCCCGCCGACCTCCCCGCCTGGGTCCACCAGCTCCCCGTCGAGGCACTCGACGGCGACGGCGCGCACGAACTGCTGAGCACGGCGGCACAGGACGGCTCGGTGCTGACGGCGGGGGCGCCGTCCACGCGAGCGCCCGTCGGGGCGGGGGCGGGCGCATCCCCGGGGACGTCGTCGTCCGTCTCGTACGACGCCGAATCCGTCGCCCGCATCCGCCAGCTGTGCGGCGGGCTGCCCCTCGCCCTGCGCGTCGCGGGCTCGTCCCTGGGACCGCGTACGCCCGGCCAACTGGCCGCGGACCTGGGCGCGTACGGCCCGGTCGAGCCGATCGAACGCGCCCTCTGGCTGCGCTACACCGACCAGTCGGACCCCTCCCGCCGACTGCTGCGCCGCCTGGCGCTGGCGGGCCGGGCATCGTTGGGCGCGGCCGCCGCCGCCTCCCTCCTCGCCACCGACGAGACGGAGGCGACCCGTCACCTCACCGCGCTCGCCCGCGCGGGCCTGATCGACCATGTCCACGGCAACCGCTACCGCCTGCACGACATGGTCCGCGCCTTCGCCCACGCCCGCCTCCTCGACGAGGAGGAGCCGAGCGAGCGCACGGCCGCGCAGGAACGCCTGATCGTCACCTACGCGGATCTCGCCGACTCCGTCCTCCGCCTGGTCGACGGCAACATGTCGACCCGCTCGGACCGCTTCGGCCAGCACGGCTTCGTCTCCCTGGACGAGGCGCTGCGCTGGCTGGACGACGAGACGAGCTTCATCACCTCCACGCTCCGGCATGCGGAGGGCGTGAACCAGGCGGCGGTCCTCAGCCTCCTCGGCGCCCTGTGCGACTACTGCCTGCTGCGCGGCGACCTCTACCGCCTCGGTGAGCTGAACGAGCTGGCCCAGTCGGTGGACCAGGGCCTGCTGACCCGCTCGGTCCAGTGGCGTACGGGTATCGCGGCCCGCCAGCTGGGCGAGCTGGACAAGGCCCGTACGACGCTGACGTCGGTGGTCGGCCTGTACATGGAGACGAACCACGACGCGGGCGCCGCCCGTGCCCTGTGCTCCCTGGGCATCACCCTCCACCACCAGGGCAACCTGACCGAGGCGGCGGAGAAGCTCCTGGAGGCCCTCCAGCTCCAGTCGGTCCCCGAGCTGGCGGCGGACCGCGCCTGGACGATGCACGCCCTGGCGGCGGTGGAACGCGACCGCGCCCACCTGGCCGACGCGCTGGACCTGTTGACCCGCGCCCTGGTCATCCACCGCCAGCAGGAATCCCTGCACGGCGAGGGCTGGGCGTACTTCCAGCTCGGCCAGCTGCTGCTGCGCATGGGCGAGGTCCCGCGGGCGGAGAGTGAGCTGCGGACGGCCCTCGACCTGTTCGGCCGCACCCGCGACGCCCGCGGTCAGGCCTGGTCCATGACCCAGCTCGCCCGCGCCCGCCTCGTCGCGGGCGACCCCTCCGCCGCCGTCGACGGCCTCCGCCAGGCCCTCTCCCACCACCGCGACAACGAGGACGCCCGCGGTGAGGCCTGGACCGGCTACTACCTGGGCCAGGCCCTGGAGGAGACGGGCAACCTCGACCAGGCGGTCCGTGAGCTGGAACGCTCCCGCACGGCGTTCTCCCGCATGCGCGACGTCTACGGCCTGGCCTGCGCCCGCCACCACTCGGCCCGGGTCACCCGTGACCAACGAGCCGTCCAGACCGGCTCGTTGAGGAACTCCGGCTTCGCCCGCCAGCTCCTCGTCGACGCCCGCGCCGACTTCCAGCGCATCGGCGTGGCCCACGGCGAGGCCTGGACCTGTCTGGAGCTGGCCGTGGTGGACGCGGGCAACACCCGCACCCCGCAGGCGCTGGCCCTGTGCGACGAGGCGGCGCGGCTGTTCACGTCGTACGGCGACCGTCGCGGCGAGGACTGGGCCCGCTTCCTGAGGTGCACGCTGCTGCCGTACGCGGCGCCCGGCGGCGTCGAGATCGGCACAGCCGTCGCCGAGGAGGAACTGGCCCAGCTCTCCCGCACCGCCCACCCCCTGCGCGACGAAAAGCTCGCCGAATACGTCGAGGCGTATCGGCTGCTGCTGGAGCGAGGCGTGAACCTGGAGGGCGGCTGGCGCGCCTGGACCCTGGGGATGGTGCCGAACCGGCATGCCCGAGAGGTGATGGGGGTGCCGGTGACAGGCGGGCAGGGGTGAGCGGAGGGCTTGGTGGTCGACCTCCACGGCGACCGGCTTCCGCAGCGACCGGCTACCGGCCTCCACTGCGACGCGGCGTGGCTCCGTGACACCTGAACGGTGTCACGGAGTCACGCCGTCGAACCGTCGCGTCGGCGCTCAGCCCTTCGCCGGCGTCGTCTTCCCGCCCGCATCCGTCGTCGTCTCCTCGACGGATGCGTCCGGCGTCTCCGTGAAGTCGACCTTGCCCATGTGCTTGTTCATCGACTTCATCAGGCCCCAGACGGCCAGGGCCATCACCGCGAAGACGATGAAGCCGAGGACGCCGGGGGTGACCTTGTCCTTGTCCAGCTCCTTGGCGAGAGGGACGAGGTGTGTGACTGCCAGGCTTACGCTCATGCCTGGCATTGTCCCCCAGGGCTAGCGGATGCCCGCAAAGAGGTCGTCCTCGGGGAGGGAGGTGTCCACGAGGGACTTCGCGAGCTCGTACTCCTCGGTGGGCCAGACCTCCTTCTGGATCTCCATGGGAACGCGGAACCAGCCGCCGTCGGGGTCGATCTGCGTGGCGTGGGCGATGAGTGCCTTGTCACGGATCTCGTAGAAGTCGGCGCAGGGCACATGCGTGGTGAGGGTGCGGTCCTTGTGATCGGACTCGTCCCAGCGCTTGAGCCAGTCGCCGTACGGGGACTCCATGCCGCGCGACACCAGGGCGTGGTGCAGCGCCTCGGTGCGGGGGCGGTTGAAGCCCTGGTTGTAGTACAGCTTCTGCGGCTGGTACGCCGGGCCGTACTCGGCCTCGGGGTACTTCTCGGCGTCCGCCGCCCCCTCGAACGCCACCATCGAGATCTTGTGGGTCATGATGTGGTCGGGGTGCGGGTACCCGCCGTTCTCGTCGTAGGTGGTGATCACCTGGGGACGGAACGCGCGGATCTTCCGGACCAGCTCACCGGCCGCCTTGTCGACGTCCTCCAGGGCGAAGCAGCCGTCGGGAAGGGGCGGGAGGGGGTCGCCCTCCGGGAGACCGGAGTCGACGAAGCCGAGCCACTCCTGCCCGACTCCGAGGATCTCGCGGGCCTCGTCCATCTCCTTCTTGCGTACCTCGTGAATGTGCTCCTCGATGTACTTGTCGCCTTGCAGCTTGGGATTGAGGATGGAGCCGCGCTCGCCGCCCGTGCAGGTCACGACCAGCACGTCCACCCCCTCGGACACATACTTCGCCATGGTGGCCGCACCCTTGCTCGACTCGTCGTCGGGGTGCGCGTGCACGGCCATCAGTCGCAGCTGGTCAGTCAAGACTCATTCCCTCGTAAGTCGGCGCCCGGCCTGTGCTTCGGTGACTCGGCCCGGCGCGATCCGGAGAGTCCATAGTGCCGTCCCGTTCGGACACCCCATGCGGGGCGGCCGTCAGGGGCCTGGGCGGAGGCTTCTATAGTGACGGAATCGGGGGGCGGGATATTCCCGGCCCAGAGCCTGGACGCCCCTTCCGGGAGCAGGTTCCCTTTCCGAGAGGACGAGCATGAGCACGGCGAGCACTCAGCTGCCCGAGGGCCGTTACGGCCGCTCCGCGGACGAGCGCGCCGACCGCAAGCTCAAGGCCATCGGCGCCGTCCTGGGCGCCGCCCTCCTCGTCCTCATCGGCTGGTTCGCCTACCACTACGTCGCCGGCAACAGGATCAGTGTCGAGATCTACACCTTCGACACCTCGGCGAATTCGGTGAAGGTGCATCTCAGGGGCGACAAGGACGCGGGCGTCAAGGGCTACTGCACCGTGCGCTCCCAGTCCGAGGACGGCGCCGAGGTCGGCCGCGCCGACTTCCGCTTCGATGCCGACACCACGGACATCGACGAGGTCTTCACCCTGAAGACGACGTCGCGCGGCACCACGGCCGAGCTGCTCGGCTGTCACGCCAACTGATCCCCGACTGCCCCAGGCTCTCCGAATCACTGCGCTGACCTGCGTCGACGTAACGCTTGTGGTTTATGTCCTCCCCCTTCCGCCGCTGAATTGTTAGGCTCGTGGTTTCGCCCACTCGTGAAGGAACATTCTTCTGGGTAGGGCGATGCTTTGTATTCCCAGTACCTACGAGGAGCACCTGTGACCCAGACCAGCGAGAACGTCACCTGGCTGACCCAGGAGGCGTACAACCAGCTCAAGGCCGAGCTGGAGTACCTGTCTGGTCCTGCGCGCACGGAAATCGCCGCCAAGATCGCGGCCGCGCGCGAGGAGGGCGACCTGCGCGAGAACGGCGGGTACCACGCGGCCAAGGAGGAGCAGGGCAAGCAGGAGCTCCGCGTGCGCCAGCTGACCCAGCTCCTGGAGAACGCCAAGGTCGGTGAGGCTCCGGCGTCGGCGGACGGAGCGGTGGCGCCCGGCATGGTCGTGACGATCGCCTTCGACGGTGACGAGGACGACACGCTGACGTTCCTGCTCGCCTCGCGCGAGTACGCGAGCTCCGACATCGAGACCTACTCCCCCCAGTCCCCACTGGGCTCGGGCGTGACCGGCAAGAAGGTCGGTGAGGACGCCCAGTACGAGCTGCCGAACGGCAAGTTCGCCTCGGTGAAGATCCTCAAGGCCGTGCCCTATCAGAGCTGAGCCGCACGGCCGCACCCCTGATGCCCCGACCGAGCCCCCGGCGCCCCCTCGGCGCCGGGGGTTTCGTCATGCCGTCGCCGAGCGGTACTTCCGTACGGACAGGGTCCGGAATATGACGATGATCAGGACCGAGTAGATCAGCGAGGCCCACACCGGGTGCTGCATGGGCCAGGCGTCCGACGGCGACACCCCCGGGTTGCCGAACAACTCACGGCAGGCCTGGACGGTGGCGCTGAACGGGTTCCAGTCGGCGACATGCCGCAGCCAAGGCGTCATACGGCTGGAGTCCACAAACGCGTTCGAGATGAACGTGACCGGGAACAGCCAGATCAGCCCGCCGGAGGTGGCCGCTTCGGGGGTGCGCACGGAGAGGCCGATGAGCGCACCGACCCAGGTGAACGCGTAGCCGAGCAGGAGCAGCAGCCCGAAGGCGCCGAGGACCTCGCCGATGCTGGTGTGGGTGCGCCAGCCGACCAGCAGGGCGACCACGGCCAGCACGGCCAGGGTGAGCGCCGTCTGGACCAGGTCGGCGAGCGTCCGTCCGGTCAGCACGGCCCCGCGCGCCATGGGCAGCGAGCGGAAGCGGTCGATGAGCCCCTTGTGCATGTCGTCGGCGATGCCCGCTCCGGCGCCGGCGGTGGCGAAGGTGACGGTCTGCGCGAAGATGCCGGCCATCAGGAACTCGCGGTAGACGGCGGAGTCCGTGGTGCCGCCGACAGTCATGGAGCCGCCGAACACATAGCTGAACAGCACTACGAACATGACAGGTTGAATAAGCCCGAAAATTACCATTTCTGGAATTCGGGACATTCGAATCAGATTGCGCTTGGCGATGACCAGCGAGTCCCGGATGGACTGGGTGATCGGATTGCCTGGCGGTGCGACCCGCACGGCGTCGGTGACGATGCTCACCTCCCGGCCTCCTTCCTGCGGCCCCGCCCCTTGGCGTCGGCTGCCTCGGCTTTCCCCTCGGCCTCGTCCTTCACCTCGGCGGTGTGTCCCGTCAGGGAGAGGAACACGTCGTCCAGGGTGGGGCGGCGCAGGCCGATGTCGTCGATCTCGATGCCTCGGGTGTCCAGCTCGCGGATGACCTCGGCGAGGAGCTTGGCACCGCCGGCCACGGGCACGGTGAGCCGGCGCGTGTGCTCCTCGACGGTGGTCTCACCCTTGCCGAAACCGGTCAGCACCTCGACGGCGGTCGGGATGTGCTCGCGTTCGTGCACGACGACCTCGACGCGCTCGCCGCCGGTGCGGGCCTTGAGCTGGTCGGAGGTGCCGCGGGCGATGACGCGGCCGTGGTCGACCACGGCGATGTCGTGCGCGAGGTGGTCGGCCTCTTCGAGGTACTGGGTGGTGAGCAGCAGGGTCGTACCGCCGGAGACCAGTTGCTTGATGACCCCCCACAGCTGCTGGCGGTTGCGCGGATCGAGTCCGGTGGTCGGCTCGTCCATGAACATCACCGGCGGTGAGACCACCAGCGCGGCCGCCAGGTCGAGGCGGCGGCGCATACCGCCGGAGTAGGTCTTGGCGGGCCGGTCGGCGGCGTCGGCGAGGTGGAACTGCTCCAGCAGCTCGCCCGCGCGCACCTTCGCGTCCTTGGCCCGCATCTGGTAGAGCTGGCCGACCATCTGCAGGTTCTCGCGCCCCGTCAGATACTCGTCGACCGCGGCGAACTGGCCGGAGAGGCCGACCGAGCGGCGTACCGCGTCGGGGTCTTTCAGGACGTCGATGCCCGCGACGATCGCCTTGCCGCGGTCGGGCCGCAGCAGGGTGGTGAGGCATCGGACGGTGGTCGTCTTGCCCGCGCCGTTCGGCCCGAGCAGACCCAGGACGGTGCCCTCGGGGACATCGAGGTCGACGCCGTCCAGGGCTCTTACGTCACCGAAGGTCTTCACCAGGCCTTCGGCATAGATGGCGCCTGGCATGTGATTTCTCCACGTCGTTGGGGTTCCTTCGCAAAGCCTCGGTTTGTACTTTTCGTGCTGCCTGACGGGTGGCGTGGGCCACACCGCCGAGCGAATACGAGACACACCATAACGCGATGTATCGCGTCCCTCAATGGACTTACCCGAACGGGTGACAAGAGGAGGCCGACCTCAGTCGATGACGGTGTAGCCCGCCTCACGGAGGGCGTGGTTGACCTCGGCGCAGTGCTTCGGCCCCCTCGTCTCCAGGTGCAGTTCGACCTCCACCTCCGTGAGCCCGAGCCGGGGGTCGGTCCGCACATGACTCACGTCGAGGACATTAGCGTCGACCACTGACAACACCCCGAGAAGCGTCGCGAGGGCGCCCGGGCGGTCGGTCAGGCGGAGACGAACCTGCAGGTAGCGGCCACCGGCGGCCATGCCGTGCCGCAGGATGCGCTGCAGCAGCAGCGGGTCGACGTTGCCGCCGGAGAGCACCGCGACGACCGGGCCCTGGAAGGACTGCGGGTCACGCAGCAGGGCCGCGACGGGGCTGGCGCCGGCCGGTTCCACGACCAGCTTGGCCCGCTCCAGGCAGAGCAGCAGGGCGCTGGAGAGGTTGTACTCCGAGACCGTACGGACCTCGTCCACCAGGTCCGCGACGATCGCGAACGGCACGTCGCCGGGCCTTCCGACCTTGATGCCGTCGGCCATCGTCGCCGGGTTCGCCACGGCCACGGGCAGCCCGGCGGCGAGCGAGGGCGGGTACGCGGCCGCGCCCTCCGCCTGAACGCCGATGACGCGCACATCCGGCCGCAGCGACTTCACCGCGACCGCGATGCCCGCCGCGAGCCCGCCCCCGCCGATCCCGACAACGATCGTGCGCACCTCGGGGCACTGCTCCAGGATCTCCAGACCGACCGTGCCCTGACCGGCGATGATGTCGTGATGGTCGAACGGGTGGATGAACACCGCGCCCGTCTCGGCCGCGTACTCCTGAGCAGCGTCCAGCGTCTCGTCGACCACCGTTCCGTGCAGGCGCACCTCGGCGCCGTACTCCTCGGTCGCGCTGATCTTCGGCAGTGGGGCGCCCTTCGGCATGAAGACCGTGGAGCGCACGCCGAGCAGTGACGAGGCGAGGGCGACGCCCTGGGCGTGGTTGCCCGCGCTCGCGGCGACGACGCCGGCGGCGCGCTCCTCCGGCAGCAGGCCGGCGATACGGACGTACGCGCCGCGCAGCTTGAACGAGCCGGTCCGCTGGAGGTTCTCGCACTTGAAGTGCACCGGCGCGCCGACGAGCTGCGACAGATGCCTGCTGCCCTCCATGGCGGTGACACGTGAAACGCCCGTAAGCATCTTCTGCGCGCCTCGCACGTCGTCGAGCGTCACCCTCGGAAAGGAGTCAGCCGTGCTATAGCTCATGACCACAGTCTCGCAGTTCACAGGGGTCGAACGCGGGTGTGACCAAGGGGCGGGACCGGGTTTCAGCGGGGCCCGCACACCTCACGCCCGGTCCGCGTACTCTGTCCCCCAACCCAGCGCCCCACGCATGAATTGAGCCTTTGGCCATGCCCACAACACCTGAAATGTCGATGGACATGACGACCGTCGGTGACAACGGTCTTCTCGACACGCTGCAGCACGAGGTAGCGGTGTTCGCACGCCGTGCCGAGCAGACCCGGCTCGGCGGCGTCGGGCAGGTGCGCAACTCCATGGACCGTGCCGCGTACCTGCTGCTCAACCGCCTCGACAAGGAAGGCCCGATGGGCGTCAAGGCGCTCGCGGCGAGCATGGGGATCGACTCCTCGACGGTCACCCGTCAGGTGGCGCCGCTCGTGGACACCGGTCTCGTCAAGCGCACCTCGCACCCGGAGGACGGCCGCGCGGTGGTGCTCCAGCTGTCGCCTCGCGGGCTCTCCCGGCTTGAGGAGGTACGTTCCTCCAGGCGCCAGTTGATGGCCGAGCTGACCCAGGACTGGGCCCCCGAGGAGCGCGAGGCCTTCTGCTCCCTCCTCACCCGTTTCAACACCGCGCTCTCCACCCGCATGGCGGCCGCCCCGGAGGCACCGTCGGCGTCCTGACCCTTGACCGCGCGCCCGCTCCTGGCCTCATATGAGACCGGGCCCTCGTCGTACACGGCGGACGAAGACGCATCCGTACGCGGCCGGGCCCCGTTTTCCTCAGGGTCGGCCTCAGGCGGGAGGCGCGGTGCGAGAACGGCATGGGGCCCAAGGCGCCCGAAGGGCCCGGGAGTTCGAGGCGTTCGTCGCGGGTGCGGCGGGGCGGCTGTTGCAGACCGCCACCCTGCTCACGGCGGAACCGCCGAACGACAACCCGCGCGCGCGGCGGCTGCTGACCCATGCCCTCGCCCACACGTACGCCATCTGGGACCGGCTGCGCGGCGAGGACCCCTACGACCGGACCCGTCAGCAGCTGGCCCTCCGTTTCGCGCGCGGGGCCTGGCACCACCACGGCCTCTTCCGCCCCGCGCCCGGCGGCGCACTGGGCATGCTCAGCCCCCAGGAGCGGCTGATCCTCGTCCTCAGGCTCTACGAGGGTGTCGCCGAGGAACAGACGGCGGCGCTCCTCGGGCTGCCCGTCGAACGCGTACGGACGATCTGTCTGCGCGCGATGGCTACCGTCCTGCATCCCCCGCGCGAGGCCGCCCGCGGGGTGGCGGAGGTGGCGCCGTCATGAGTCTGCGCGAGCGCGAGGCGTCCGTACGGCGGATCCTGGACCGGACGCCGCCCCAGGTGCCGCCCGACCTGTGCGCGGCCGCGGTGCGGCGCGGCGGGCGCATGCTGCGGCGCCGCACGGCGGCCCGCCATCTGATGTGGCTGGTGCTGCTGGCCGCCGTGGTCGCGTTCTTCGTGTGGGCCCTGCTGGCCCGCCCCTGGGTGGAGCCGCCGTCGGAGACGACCCCACCGCTGACGGTTTGGTGAGCGCCCGGGAAAGGGCCTAGCCCAGGGCCTGCTGGAGGTCCTCCAGGAGGTCGTCCACGTTCTCGATGCCCACGGAGAGGCGTACGAGGTCGGCGGGGACCTCCAGGGCGGAGCCGGCCGCGGAGGCGTGCGTCATGCGTCCCGGATGCTCGATCAGGGACTCGACACCGCCCAGCGACTCGCCGAGGGTGAACACCCTGGCGCGGTCGCAGACCGCGACCGCCGCTTCCTCACCGCCGGTGACCTGGAACGACACCATGCCGCCGAACGCCTTCATCTGCTTGGCGGCGACCTCGTGCCCGGGGTGCTCGGGCAGGCCGGGGTAGAGAACACGGGACACGCGCGCGTGCCGGGTGAGCATGTCGGCGACCTTGGTGGCGTTCTCGCTGTGCCGGTCCATGCGGACGGCGAGCGTCTTGGTGCCGCGCAGCACCAGCCAGGCGTCGAAGGGCCCGGCCACCGCGCCCATCGCGTTCTGGTGGTACGCCAGTTCCTCGCCCAGGTCCTGGTCGCCGACGATCAGGGCGCCGCCGACGACGTCCGAGTGGCCGCCCATGTACTTGGTGAGCGAGTGCACGACGACGTCCGCGCCGAGCGCGAGCGGCTGCTGGAGGTAGGGGGTGGCGAAGGTGTTGTCGACGACCAGCTTCGCGCCGGCCTCGCGGGCGACCTGGGCGACGGCCGGGATGTCGGTGATGCCGAGCAGCGGGTTGGAAGGGGTCTCCACCCAGACGACCTTCGTCTTCGGGGTGATGGCGGCCCGGACGGCCGTGGGGTCGCCGGTGTCGGCGACGGACCAGTCCACGCCCCACCGGGAGACGACCTTCGCGAAGAGGCGGAACGTGCCGCCGTACGCGTCGTTGGGGATGACCACGTGGTCGCCGGGGCTGAGCAGCGTACGCAGCAGGCAGTCCTCGGCGGCCAGGCCGGACGCGAACGCGAGGCCGCGGCGGCCGCCCTCCAGGGCGGCGAGGTTCTCCTCCAGCGCGGTGCGGGTGGGGTTGGCGCTGCGGCTGTACTCGTAGCCGCCGCGCAGGCCGCCTACGCCGTCCTGCTTGTAGGTCGAGACCTGGTAGATCGGCGGGACGACCGCGCCGGTGAGGGGATCCGCGGTGTTGCCCGCGTGGATCGCGAGGGTCTCGAAGTGTTGGCTGGTGTGGGTGTCGCTCATAGGGATCGAGCGTAAGCGCTCCGCTGGGCAGGGGGCGCCTTATGGCTCGGGGGAAGCTGTGATGGGGCGGCCGCGGGTCGTTCGTGGCCCGTCGCGCCCCGCGGCGGAGCCGCGTATGTCACGGCCCCGCGCCCCTGACGGGCGCGGCGGCCCCCGGAGTTTTCCACAGGCCCCCGACCGGGTTGGGCAATTGTCGGCGGCGTCTGGAACCCTTGTGGCATGGAGATTCTCTGGGTCCTGATGGCGTTGCTCATGATGGGCTTCGTGCTGTGGCCGATCGTGACGCGTCGGCGGGCCGGTATTCAGCAGGTGGAGGCGGGGCACCCGGACGCGGCGGACCCCGCGAACTACGGGTTCGTGCGGCAGGAGCTGCTGGACGTGCGGATGCCGGGGCCGGACCAGGATCTGCTGGACGTGCTGGACGTGGTGCAGCGGTCGCAGGACTACCGGACGGCGAAGCAGCTGCTGGCCGGTACGGAGGCGGACGGCGAGGTCCGTTGGCAGCGGGTGCAGGCGTTCGCGGGTGCGGCCTCGCTGGAGTTGGCGCAGCGGCCGGGCGGGGTGGGCGAGACTCCGGGCGGGCAGTGGCTGCGGGTGTGGCGCGCGGAGGCGCCCAAGGACGCGGGCGGCGCGGCGGTGCACGCGGAGTTCCTGGTGCAGCAGGCGTGGCGGACGTCGACGCCGGGCACGGACGACTTCCGGATCATCATGGAGGAGGCCAGGTCGGCGTGCGGCGACGCCGCGTTGCTGGCCCCCGGTGACCCGATCCCGTACATCATCGAGCTCTCGGTGGCGCGCGGGTTGGCGTACTCCCGCGAGGAGTTCGAGCAGCTCTGGCTGAAGATCCTTGACCGGTCCCCGGCGCACATGGGCGCGCATCTGGCGGCCCTGCACTACTGGTGCGAGAAGTGGCACGGCTCGCGGGAGCTGGCGTACGCCTTCGCCGAGGCGGCCGCGGCCCGCGCCCCGCAGGGGTCGCTTCTCGCGGCCATGCCGCTGTTCGCGGTGTTCGAGCACCTGCCCGAGGTGAACCTGGTGCAGGGGTTCTACGAGAGCGAGGTCGTCACCAAGGCGATCCACGGTGCCCTGTTCGCGGTGCACGCGGCACGGCCCGACGACCCGATGCTGTCCCATGTCCGCCACCTGCTGATCTTCTTCCTGGTCCGCGCCGAGCGCTGGTCCGAGGCCATGAACCAGCTCGTCCACGTGGACGGCCACGTAGGCGCCCTCCCCTGGACCCTCACCTCCGACCCGGCCGCGGACTACGCGATATTCCGGGCGTTGGCGGTGGCGGGATATGAGGCGAACGGTGGCAGCCCGGCGACGCTGCTGCACTGAAGCGTTATCCGAAGGGGTGAAGGGGCGGAGCCCCTTCAGGGGCGCGGGCCGTGACCTACCGCGGCTCCGTGACCTACTGCGGCTCCGTGACCTATGCGGCCCCGCGACATGTGCGGCTCCACCGCAGGGCGTGACCAGCCACGACGAGCCCGCAGCCGCCATCCCCGCCACACACTCCACTCACTGGGCACGCGGCCCCCAGTAAGCCCTTGCAACCCCGCACACCCGTGCGAAATACTCCGCCCCTCACACCTTTCGGTCATGGACACGTCCCAGGCCGCCCGATTTCACCGTTTAAATGATCGTTCGCGATCTTTCCCGTGGGGGGAACTCTGCCCAATGGGCGCGACCCTGCGCGCACTGCGCGCCCTCGTGCTGCTCGCCGGCTTCTATCTGCTCGGCGTGATCCTGCTCGCGGCGCTCGCCGGCGCCGACTACCTGCTCTACCTGCACGCTCCGACCAGCCTCGCGACCAAGCTGTACGTGGTCTCCGTACTGCTGGCGATCCCGCTGGTCCGCGGTCTTTTCATGCTGCGGACCCCGAGGAGCGAGGAGTTGCCGGGCCTGCCGGTGACAGAGGCCGACGAGCCCGAAGTCTGGCGGACCGTACGGGAGCTGGCCGACAAGGTCGGCACCCGGGCGCCGTCCCGGATCGTGCTGACGGCCGACGTCAACGCCGCCGTCAGCGAGGACGCCCGGCTGCTCGGCCTGCTGCCCGGCCCACGCCGCCTCTACCTCGGCGTACCGCTGCTGCAGGGCCTGACCGAGGCGCAGTCGCGCGCGGTCCTCGCCCATGAGCTGGGCCACTACTCGAACGCCGACACCCGGCTCGCCGCGATCACCGTGCGCGGCCGGGCCCAGGTGCTGCGCACCATCCGGCACTTCGAGGAGCGCGCCGACAAGACCGCCGGGCGCGAACGGGCCCGGCAGGAGAAGAAGAACGCCAAGGCCACGGCCAAGGGCAAGGAGACCAAGGAGATCGACACCGGGCACGCGGGCGTCACGTACCGCGTGATGGCGAAGATCTACATCGGCTACGCCAAGCTGTACATCCGCGCCACGCTCGCCGGTTCGCGCCGCCAGGAGTACGCCGCCGACGCGGCGGCCGCCCGGATCGCCGGGCGGGAGGCCACCGCGTCCGCGCTGCGCGAGATACCGGCGCTGGACGCCGCGTTCGGCTTCTACATGAACAGCTACGCCACCCTCGGCGCCGAGGCCCGGCTGCTGCCGCCGCGCGGTGAGTTCTTCGGCGGCTACGGGCGGATGCTCTCCGCCCGTCAGCTCGAACTGGTCGGTCTGCGCACCGAGTTGCCCACCGAGCCCTCGTCGCCGTACGACTCTCACCCGCCCATCGCCGACCGGGTCCAGCGCATCGAGGAACTGCCCGCCGACGGCCGGGCGGACGAGGCCAAGGGCGCGGCGCTCGGACTGCTGGCCGACCCGGACCGGACCCTGGCGGCGCTGGAGGACGCGGTCCTCGCCGAGGACGTCCGGCGCTTCCGGCGCGCCGGTGACTGGCAGGAACTGCTCGACGGTTCGATGGCCGCGAACTTCGCCGGTCTCGACACCGCGCTGCACCGGGCGCTGGCGATGTACACCAAGGACCACCCGTCCCTGCCCGCGCTGCTCAAGGTGATCGACGACGGTCAGCTGTGGCAGCTGGCGCGGCGGCTGCCCCTGTCGGACCAGGCGGCCGAGGCGCAGGGCCGGGCCTTCCGCGAGTTCGTCCGGCCCGCGCTGGCGGACGCGCTGCAGGGCATGGTGCTGGCCGAGCTGAGCGCCCACTCCCGGCTGCGCTGGGAGTTCTCCTGGTCGGAGCCGGCCTCGGTGCATCTGCCGCCCGCGCCGGACGGCATGGAGACCGACCTCGGCGCCGCCCTTGACGCGGCGATCGCCGACCACCCCGACACCGGGCCGCTGCGCGCGCTGCTGCCCGCTCCCCAAGGACCCGCCGCCCGAGAAACGGACGCACCGCGATGACCGTACTGCTGTGGATACTGGCCGTCCTGGCGGTGCCGACCCTGCTCTTCGGCCTCTGGATGGCCTGGGTCTTCCTCAAGGAGTTCTTCTCCCCCAGCGCCGATGCCGACCCGGACGTCGCCGAGGCGATGGGGCTGCTGCCCGCGGAACGGCAGAACACCAAGTACGCGGGCGCGCTGCCCGCCGGCTGGGACGCGACGTTCGCGGCCGTGCGCGGCGGTGACTGGAAGGCGGCCGCCAAACTGCTGCAGGACATCGGCCGCGACTGGGACCGGCGGTCCCGCGCGGCGGCCCTGCTGGGCGACATCGCCGCCGATGACGACGACTGGTTGCTCGCGTGGGAGGCCGACCGGCCCGACGACCCGGACGCGGCCGTGGTCCGCTGCCGCAGCACGGTCATCCTCGCCGGGAACCTGCGGGGCGCGAAGAAGGCCAAGTACACGACCGGCGAGCAGTTCGCGGGCTTCCACCGGATGCTGGAACGTTCCCGCGAGGAGATCGCCCGGGCAGCGCTGCTGAACCCCGACGACCCCACTCCGTACGTCACGGAGATCGCGGTCGCCCTCGGGCTCGGCTATCCGCACGCCGAGATGGACAAGCTCTGGACGGAGATCACCGCCCGGGCCCCACACCACTACGAGGCGCACTACTCGGCGCTGCAGTACTGGTGTGCGAAGTGGCGGGGCTCGGAGAAACTGGCGACGGAGTTCGCCGAGCGGGCGGCGGCCAACGCGCCGCTGGGCAGCCTGCTCACCGTCCTGCCGCTCATCGCGCACTTCGAGCACGACACGTCGGACGACAACAACGTGGACCGTACGCCGAAGATGATCGGCCGCGTGGACGCGGGGCTCGCCGACGCCGCCGCGGCCGACCCGTCCCACCCACGCCTCCCCGAGTTGCGGCACCTCCTCGCGTACTACCTCTCCCTCCAGGACCGCGACGACGCCGCGCTTGAACAGTTCAAGCTGGTCGACGGGTACGTCAACGCCCTGCCGTGGCGCTATCAGGGCGACGACGAGGCGATGGCCGCGTTCTACTGCCGTATCCGGAACTCGTCGGCACAGGCCGTGGCGGCGGCAGCGGCCGACTGACCCGGCGCGGAGTCGGCCGGAGGTCGTGAGCGATCGCGCACGGAATGCGGGCGGTACCTGGAACGTTCTCCAGGTACCGCCCACTCGTTTCAAGCCCCCGAGCCCGTCGAGCCCCGATCCCCAAACCCAGCCCAAGCCTCAGCCCAAAGCACCCCAAGGAGTAGGAGCCCCCATGCTCTTCGGCCGCACGCCCCAGCTGCCCACCCCCGAGCAGGCTCTGCGTGGCCGCGCCGAGTCGCCGTTCACCGTGCCCGACCGCCACACCGTGCTCGGCACCCCGCTCCTCGGCCCCTACCCCGAGCACCTGGAGACCGCCGACTTCGGCCTCGGCTGCTTCTGGGGCGCCGAGCGGAAGTTCTGGCAGCTCCCGGCGGGCATGTGGACGACCCTCGTCGGCTACCAGGGCGGCTTCACGGAGAACCCCACCTACGAAGAGGTCTGCTCCGGCCTCACCGGCCACACCGAGGCCGTCCGCGTCGTGTACGACCCCGCCCTCATCTCCTACGAGCGTCTCCTCCAGGTCTTCTGGGAGTCCCACAACCCGACGCAGGGCTTCCGCCAGGGCAACGACGTCGGCACCCAGTACCGCTCCGCCGTCTACACCCACACCCCGGCCCAGGCCGCGGCCGCCGAAGCCTCCCGCGAGGCCTACCAGAAGGTCCTGGCCTCGTCCGGCTACGGCGAGATCACCACGGAGATCCTCCCGGCGGAGGGCCGCACCTTCTACCCGGCCGAGGGCTATCACCAGCAGTACCTGGAGAAGAACCCGGCGGGCTACTGCGGCATCGGCGGCACGGGCGTGTCCTGCCCGATCGGCGTGGCCAAGGCGGATGGCTGAGCTCGCCGAGCCCCTCCCGCCCGCCGTCGCCGCGACGCTGAACGCGCTGCTGACCGCCGAGAACCCGGTCGGCAGCGCGCTTCGCGCCCAGATCCCGTACGCCCATGTCGTCGGCGGGTGCGGGTGTGGGTGTGCGACGGTCGATCTGGCCGTGGACCGCGAAGCAGTGCCTCCGGCGCCGACTCGGAGCGACGGCCTCGCCGCGGACGCCTGGTACGTCACTCCGGACGACGCCGGGGTCATGGTCTTCACGCAGGGCGGCTACCTCTCGCTGCTGGAGATCTACTCGGCCGCCCCCGAGCCGGTCACCGCGTGGCCGGAACCCCGGTTCGTCGAACGCGCCTGAGACTGGCTCCGGTCGGGGTTGAAGCGGCCTCAGTGCCCGCCCCCCTCCGGCTCGAACCCCGCGAGCATCTGTTCCAGCGCCGCCTGGTCCGGCCCCATGAACGGTGGGGCGTCCGGGGCGGTGGCGAGGGTGTCGAGGAGGGAACCGGTGATGCCGGCGGCCGGGGGGAGGTGGGTGGAGAGGACGAGGTCGGGCTTGCGGTCCTTGAGGGGCTGGAAGGTCGCGAGGAACTTCTCCATGTCGACCGTCCTGACCCAGGGGCTGTCCACCGTGGCCCAGAGGAGCTGGGCGGTGCGCAGGTCGTCGACGGCGACGTCACGGATGTCATCGGCCTGGGCGAGGTCGGCCGTGGGGAGGGGCGCGCCGAAGCAGTCGGAGCTGAAGCAGACGCCGGAGTGGTCGTCGAAGAAGCCGACGGTGGCGGGGTTGTCGAACAGGGGCGGGCGGAAACCGGTGAGGGTGCGGTCGCCTATGTCCATCGTCTCGCCGGGGTTCAGGAGATAGCAGCGGTCGAGGGGCAGCGGGCGTTCGCAGGAGAGGATCCCCGCGCCGATGAACGTCGTCACGACGCGTGCCTCGGATGCCGCCGCCAGCAGGTCGAATATCCCGCCCGTGTGGTCGCGGTCGGGGTGGGTGAGCCAGATCCAGCGCACGTCCGCCGGGTCCAGCACCGTGCCGAGCGTCTCGACGAAGTTCCGGTCGGGCAGGCCCAGGCCGCTGTCGACCACGACCGGCTGGGCGGCCAGCAGGACGAAGGCGTTGACCGGGATATGTCCGATCCCGGGGACTTCCAGGCTGTCAGCCAGCACGCTGATGTCCGGGCGGACCCTGTGGACCGTACCCGGTCGGACCTTTTGCAGGGGCATGTCGATCACATCTCTGAAGCCCCCCGGGTGGTGATCGTGCCGCGACCGCCTGTCTCTTCCTCCTCCATCGTCCGGCCATACCGGCACCCCCGCATCCGCGCAGTCCATGGTCCAAACGCGTGACCCGATCCCATGGTCCGAGGGATAGCGTTTCGGCATGTGTGTCTCCCTCGCTCCGGCCGAGTTCTCCGGCACCACCCTGTACTGCGGGCGGCTGCACCACGCCGACCACGGGCTGATCCACGTCCTCGGCTACCAGAACACCGCGACGAACCTCGCCGACGGCCCGAACGCCATGCTGCTGCACCTGCCGGCACAGCGCATGAGCCGCCACAACTTCCTTTCCGTGGGGCGGAGTTCCGATCTGCTGAAGCGGATGGTGGACGCCGTACGGCCGGTGTCCGTGGGGGTGGTCCAGGACTCGATGGACTGGATGGGATGGGACCGCTCGCCGGCCGTCGAGGTGTTCGAGCACAATGTGTACAC
Source organism: Streptomyces sp. DSM 40750 (assembly GCF_024612035.1). Lineage (GTDB taxonomy): Bacteria > Actinomycetota > Actinomycetes > Streptomycetales > Streptomycetaceae > Streptomyces. The sequence goes on along the minus strand of NZ_CP102513.1, from coordinate 7,282,108 downwards.
CGTGGTGCTCGCCCGGGATCCGCGCGCCGTACCGGCGGCGCTCGCCGAGGTTCCGGAGCGCCGACGGCCCGCACTCGAGCCGGAGTTGTTCGCGTTCTACGCCGAGCGCTACCCCGGCCACGCCATCGCCGTCTGCTGCTTCGACAACGCGCAGGCGGCGCGGGCGAAACCGCTGCTCATGTGGTACCCGCCGCTCGATCCCGAACTGCTCACCCTGCCCGCGCTCGACTGCCACACCGGGGGCGTGCCCGACCTCGACTCCCCCGTCCCCGTGGACCATTGGGTGATCCTCGGCAGCGACGAGGCCCCGGCCGGCTGGGGAGCGCCGGTCGCGTACGACCCCGTCATGCGTCATGGCCTGCGCGACTACCTCCCCGACGCGGTCATCGGGTGGCACTTCGACGGCGTCCTCCCCAACGGCGACTTCGCGATCAGCCACGACGACGTGCTGAGCGGGGACCCGGAGCGCGTGACCAGGGTCCGGCCGTAGGGCGAGCGCCGCATCCGTTCCCGTACGGTACGGCCGTCCTCAGGCCCCGCTCCCGTACGGCCTGGTGATGATCTCCAGGTTGTGGCCGTTCGGGTCGTCGAAGTACGTGCCGCGGCCGCCGTCGTTGGTGTTGATCTCCATGGTCCGGCGGTGGAAGGGGTCGGCCCAGTAGGTGAGGCCGGCCCGCTTGACGCGGGCGAGGATCTCGTCGAACTCGTCCTCCGTGACCAGGAAGGCGTAGTGCTGGGGCGTGATGGGGTCGGGCGAGTCCATGTAGTCGAGGGTCACGCCGTTGGGGATCTCGACGGGGATGAACGGGCCGTACGGCGGGCTCACCTCCAGCCCCAGGATGTCGGCCAGGAACCGGGCCGAGGTCTGCTTGTCGTGAGCGGCGACGATCGTGTGGTTCAGCGCGACGGACATCGCGGACACCTCCCCGTACGTCTGCGTGAACGCCGCATCGCCGGTGCGGCGTCCGCGCACCTCTGTCATGACAGGCCTTCTCCACGCTACTCGGACCCGCGACATCACCCCACCGAAACGGAGGTTAAGGTAAGGCTTGCCTTAGTGAGTGATCGGAGCAGCGGTGCGTACGTGGGGTTCGAAGGCCGTACTGGCCGTGGTCGTGGTCGGCGGGCTCGTCGCCGGGTGTTCCTCCGACGGTGGCGGTACGGCGGAGAGCGACGGCGCCTCCGAAGGGTCGCGCAGCCAGGTCCGGGGCGCCACGGCGGGGCCGTCCGCCGCGCCGAGCGAGCCGGCGAAGGGGATGGGCTCCGACGAGGACACGGACGGGGCGTTCCCGCGGAGCGTCACCCACTTCCAGGGCACGACCGAGATCAAGAGCGAGCCGAAGCGGATCGCGGTGCTCAGCACCGGGCAGTTGGACGACCTGCTGTCGCTGGGCCTCGTCCCCACGGCCGCCACACGCGGCGACAACGCGGGGCTCGTGCCCGACTACCTCGCGGACGCCTTCCCCAAGGAGAAGTCGAAGCTCGCGGACATGACGGACGCCGGTACGCGGCAGGCACCCAACCTGGAGTCCCTGGCCACGGCCGAACCCGACCTGATCCTCGCCAACGACTCGCTCGGCGACCTCTACCCCAAGCTGTCGAAGATCGCGCCGACCGTCATCACCGCCGGCAACGGTGTCAACTGGAAGCGCGACCTGCTTCTCGTCGGCGACGCCGTCGGCAAGGGACAGCAGGCCCAGCGGCTCCTCGACGACATCGTCGGGGAGGCGAAGGAGAAGGGCGCGGGCCTCGGCGACGGCACCGAGGTCTCCATGGTGCGGTTCACCCCGGACCGTACGCGGATGTTCGGCGTCTCCTCCTTCACCGGGTCCATCGCCGTCGACATGGGGCTCGGCCGGCCGAAGTCGCAGCGGTTCAACGCCATCTCGGAGGACATCGGCGCGGAGAGCGTCGACACCGCCGACGGCGACTGGATCTTCTACTCCGTGCAGGGCGACGCCTCCGAGACCGACGCCGCGAGCGTGCTCGCCGGGCCCCTGTGGAAGTCGATGAAGGCCGTCGAGGCGGGACACGCCGTCGAGGTCGACGACGACCCCTGGTACCTCAACGCCGGCCCGACCGCCGCACGACTCGTCATCGAGCAGCTCGCCGAGAACATCGGCAGGTGAGTGGTACGGGGGCGGCGACCGAGGCATCGAAGAGGGCCGGAGCAGGGGCGGTGAAAGGGGCCGGGGCCGGCGTGAAGTCCGTCGGCCGGCGGGGCGGCGGGGTCCGTGCCGGCCTGCTGCTGCTCGCCCTGCTCCTCACCGTGACCGCCGTCGCCCTCAGCCTCGCCGTGGGGACCCGTCAGGTGCCGTTGGCGACCGTCGTCGACGCCCTCCTGTACGGCGGGGATTCGCCGGACGCCCTGGTCGTACGGTCGCTCCGGGTCCCCCGTACCGCTGTCGGACTGGCGGCGGGGGCCGCGCTCGGGCTGTCGGGCGCGGCGCTGCAGGCGGTCACCCGCAACCCGCTCGCCGACCCGGGCATCCTCGGCCTGAGCCAGGGCGCGGCGGCGGGCGTCGTCCTCGCCATCGTGCTGGGCCTGGCCAACGGCTTCGCGGGGTACGTCTGGTACGCGTTCGGCGGTGCCGTCGTCGCCGCGTGCGTGGTGTACGCGATCGCGGCGCGCGGGCGGGGCGGGGCCTCGCCGGTGAAGCTGGCGCTGGCGGGGACGGCGTTCGGGGCGATGACGGCGGGCGCCAACACGGTTGTGCTGACGTCGAGTTCGGCGACGCTGGACCAGTTCCGGTTCTGGCAGGTGGGGGCGCTCAGCGGGCGGGACGCGGGGACGGTGGGGCGGATGCTGCCGTTCCTGGCGGTGGGTGCGGTGTTGGTGTTCCTGTGCGCCCGAGGGCTGGACGCCCTCGGGCTCGGCGACGACACGGCCCGCGCGCTGGGGCACCGGGTGCCTCTCGTACGGGCCGCCACGGCGCTCGGCGCGACCCTGCTGACCGCGGCCGCCGTCGCCGCCGCGGGCCCCATCGCCTTCGTCGGCCTCGCCGTCCCCCACCTCGCCCGCCGCCTCGTCTCCGGCGGCCACCGCTGGACCCTCCCCCTCTCGGCCCTCCTCGGCGCCGCGCTCCTCCTCGCCGCCGACGTCGCGGGCCGGGTGGTGCGGGCCCCGGCGGAGATACCGGCCGGCGTGATGACCGCGCTGGTGGGCGTGCCGGTGCTGGTGGTGCTCGTACGGCGGAGGAGGGTGAGCGGGTGACGGGGGCAGGGATACCGCCGGGGGCTGGTGCGGGGCGGGGTTCTGGGGCCGGTCCCGCGTCGCGGGGGGATGCCGGCGCCTGCATCGGAGCCGGCGACGCCCCTGCCACCGGAACGGGGGCGGACCACGCCCCTGCCACCGCGGCCGGAGCGGACCAGAGCCCCGGCGCCACCGCGCCCACTACGGCGCGGGGCCTCGACTCGGGCTCCGGCCGCCGGGCCGCTGACGCCGATGCGGCCCACCACGCAGACCTCCCGATGACCACGGCGGCAGCCGCGACCATCGCCACCGCCGCAGCCGCGACCGCAGCCGCGACCACCGCCACCGCCACCGCCACCGCCACCGCCACCGCCACGAGCCTGGACCCCGTTGCGCCTCCTTCCACGACGCCGCCCAACCCCGTGGCCGCCGCCGCACCCCCGCCCGCCGACCCCCGCCGCCCCGCCACGCCCTACCCCCACTCCGCCGGCCTCTCCGCCCTCCGGGTCAGGAACCACTCGGTGCTCCTCCACCGCCGCTCAGCCGCGGTCGCCGCCCTCCTGCTCCCGCTCCTCGCCGCGCTGATGCTGCTGTCGGCGTGTGTCGGGCAGACATTCGTGTCGCCGGGGGAGGTCTGGGAGGTGGTGCGGGGAGGCCGGTCGGGGCCGTACGCGCTCATCGTCGGGGAGTTGCGGGTGCCGAGGATCGTGCTCGGGGCGTTGGTGGGGGCGGCGCTCGGCGTGTCGGGGGCGCTGGTGCAGACGGTGACGCGGAATCCGTTGGCCAGCCCGGATGTGATCGGCGTCGGGCATGGGGCCGCGGCCGCGACGGTGCTGGCGCTGTCCCTGGGGATGGCGGCCTCGCCCGCCGCGTTGCCGGCGGTCTCCGTGGCCGGCGGGCTGGTGGCGGCCGCGCTCGTGTACGTGCTGGCCTGGCGGCACGGGATGCAGCCGAGCCGGTTCGTGCTGACCGGCGTGGGGATCGGGGTCGCGCTGTCGGCGGTCGTACAGCTCTATCTGACCGAGAGCGAGCTGGCCGCAGCCGAGCAGGTCAAGCTGTGGCTGACCGGGAGTCTGAACGGGCGGGGCTGGGAGCAGGCGGGGCCGCTCGGTGTGGTGCTTCTGCTCGCCCTGCCCGCGCTCGTCTGGGCGGGCCGGGCGCAGAAGCCGCTGGGGCTGGACCCCGACACGGCCGCGGCACTCGGCGTACGGGTGCATCGGGTGCAGCTGGCGCTCACCGCGCTGGGGGTGGTGCTCGCCGCCGTCGCCACGGGGGCGGCAGGGCCGATCGGGTTCGTGGCGCTGACCAGCCCGCAGCTGGCTCGGCGGCTCACCCGTACGCCCCAACTTCCCCTGATCTCCTCGGCGTTGACCGGGGCGCTCGTCATCGTCGCGGCCGATCTCGTGGCCCGCACGCTGGTGCCCCCACTGGAGATCCCGGTGGGGGCATTGACGTCGCTGGTCGGGGGGCCGTATTTGCTGTGGCTGCTGGGACGGGCACGGGGCGGCCGCACCGGCTGATTTCTCGCCCCCGCGGCTGTGCCCCTTCGACCCCAAGCCGCGGGTCCGTCGTGGTTGCTCGCGCAGTTCCCCGCGCCCCTGAAAAGCAGGGGCTGCGCGACCAGCCCCCACCCACCCGCACCCGACAACGAACCCTCGGGGTCGAAGGGGCGGCCCCGCGGTCGTCAGATCGTCGCCGTGTCGATCACGAAGCGGTAGCGGACGTCGCTCGCCAGTACCCGCTCGTACGCCTCGTTGATCTGGTCCGCGCGGATCAGCTCGATCTCGGCCCCGAGGCCGTGCTCGGCGCAGAAGTCGAGCATTTCCTGGGTCTCCTGGATGCCGCCGATACCGGAGCCCGCGAGGGTCTTGCGGCCGGCGATCACCGAGAAGAGGTTGAGCGCGACGGGCTCCTCGGGCGCGCCGACGTTCACGAAGGCGCCGTCGGTCTTCAGCAAGGACAGGTACGCGTCGAGGTTCAGCGGAGCCGAGACCGTCGAGACGATGAGGTCGAACGTGCCGGCCAGCTCCTTGAAGGTGGCCTCGTCGCTGGTGGCGTAGTAGTGGTCGGCGCCCAGCTTCAGCCCGTCCTCCTTCTTCCGGAGGGACTGCGACAGGACGGTCACCTCCGCGCCGAGCGCGTGCGCGATCTTGACGCCCATGTGGCCGAGGCCGCCGAGACCGACGACGGCGACCTTCTTGCCGGGGCCCGCGTTCCAGTGCTTGAGCGGGGAGTACAGAGTGATGCCGGCGCACAGCAGGGGCGCGGCCTCGTCGAGGGAGATGCCGTCGGGGATGCGCAGGGTGAAGGCCTCGTCGACGACGATCTTCTCCGAGTAGCCGCCGTAGGTCGGCTCGCCGTCCTTGCCGACGGCGTTGTACGTGCCGACGTTGCCCTTGAGGCAGTACTGCTCCAGGCCCGCCTCGCAGTTCTCGCACGCGCGGCAGGAGTCGACCAAGCAGCCGACGCCCACCTTGTCGCCGACGGCGAACTTGGTGACGCCGGAGCCGACGGCCTCGACGACACCGGCGATCTCGTGGCCCGGGACCATCGGGAAGATCGCCTCGCCCCAGCCCTCGCGGGCCTGATGGATGTCCGAGTGACAGATACCGGCGTACTTGATGTCGATCAGAACGTCGAACTCACCGACTTCGCGGCGCTCGATGGTGGTGCGCTCCAGCGGAGCCTTGGCGGCGGGCGCCGCGTAGGCGGCAACAGAGGTGGTCATGCCGGGATTCTCCTGATCGTCGTTCCGCATCCGGCTGCCTTCCGGCCGGCTGCGGATACCAGCCTGCCCCAGATCCCTGGGGTCACCCAGGTCACGGCTTTGCGTACGTCCGCTGGTCCTACTACTGGCGAGGTCAGGCTCGTAGACGTACGACCGTGAATACTTACCGTATGGACGAACAGCCCGAAGCAGTACAGGAGCCGCAGGCCGACGCGGCCATGGGAGCCGCCGGTGGCGCCGGTGCCCTGGACCGGCGTGCCGAGCTCAGCGAGTTCCTGCGCTCCCGGCGGGCCCGGCTGAAGCCGGAGGACGTGGGGCTGCCGTCCTTCGGGCGGCACCGGCGGGTGCCCGGGCTGCGCCGGGAGGAGCTGGCCCAGCTCGCGGGTGTGTCGGTGGCGTACTACACGCGGCTGGAGCAGGGCAACGGGCGCAATGTGTCGGCGGAGGTGCTCGACGCCATCGCGCGCGCCCTTCAGCTGAACGACGCCGAGCACGCGCACCTCACGCACCTCGCCAAGCCGAAGGCGCACAAGAAGAAGCGGTCGGCCCGTCCGCAGCAGGTACGCGGTGCGCTGCGGCAGCTGGTCGACACGCTGGACGGCATCCCCGCGTACGTCACGGGCCGGCGTTCGGACATCCTCGTCTGGAACCGGATGGCGGCGGCGGTCTTCGGGGACTGGTCGGAGCTGCCGGCGCAGGAGCGGAACTGGGCGCGGATGGTGTTCCTGCGGCCCGACTACCGTGATCTGTACGTCGACTGGGACCAGAAGGCGGCCGACATGGTCAGCTATCTGCGGATGGACGCGGGTTGCCATCCGGACGATCCGCTGCTGTCGGCGCTGGTGGGCGAGTTGTCGGTGAAGAGCGAGGAGTTCCGGCGGCTGTGGGCGACGCACGACGTGAAGCAGAAGAGCCACGGGGTGAAGCGCATGCGCCACCCCCTGGTCGGTGATCTCACCCTCTCCTTCGAGACGTTCCACCTCCCCGACGACCACGAGCAGACCCTGATCACCTACCACGCCGAACCGGGCTCCCCCTCGGCCGACGCCCTCCGCCTGCTGGCCAGCTGGGGCTCGGACGCGACCCGGGCGCCGACGATGCCGTAGCCGGGCGAGGACGGACGGGCGACCCCATGGCCGGGCACCGGCGGGCGGCGCCACAGCCGGATGCCACGGCGCCGCCCGCCGGTACGAGACGCGTATCCCACCTGCCGAAAGGCGTCTGTCACTGCCGAAGACGTGATCTCACCTGCCGACATACGCGTCTGAAGTCCGGTGCCGCGAAGGCCGGTTCGGCGGCGGCGTCGGGCACGGTGATGTCCACCGGTTTCGTCTTGCGGGCGTCCAGCGTGAGGAAGATCTTCCGGTCGACGGTGAACGTCAGCCGGGCCAGCCAGGCCGCTCCCTTGCCGTAGTCCTTCGGATCCACGACGATCCCGGCGTTGAGGATGTAGTTCCCCTCCGGCACCCGCAGCTCGACCGTGCCGTCCTTGTCGTAGGGCGTGAACCATTCGCCCTCGGCGAGCCCGGAGACACCGGTCAGGTCGAGCATGTGGTTCACGGCCGGCTTCCCGTCCCGGCCGACCATCGTGAGCGTGACGTCGTACGACTCCACCTCGCGCCGCACGGCCGCCACCGTGCGTACGCTCTGGCCGCCGCCGGTGGCGGTGACGTACGCGGTTGTACGCGCCGTCGAGGCCGCCGCCGAGCGCCACGGCGGAGGCCATGGCGATCGTGGCCGTGCACACACTTCTGACGTGTCTGCGCAAGTCTCCCCCTTGATCCGGCCAGGGGACCTTCCGCACACATACGCATCCATTCCCCCCGGTCTACGCAGTATGACCGGGGGTCAACTCATGCCACATACCTCGCGACTGGCGCAAAGCGGCGAACCCGGGACCACGCGCGACCCGCACGCGCCCCGGATTCCACACCCACACGCCCCACGCCCAAACACGCGATGAGCGCCTCACGCCCCGGCGTTCTCCTTCACCGTGATCCGCCCCTTGCGGATCGTCGCGACCCGAGGGGCCTTCTTCGCCAGCGTCGAGTCATGGGTGACCATGATGAAAGTGAGCCCGTGCTCCTTCCACAGCGCCTCCAGGACCTCCATGATCTCGTCGCGCATGGACTCGTCGAGGTTGCCGGTCGGCTCGTCCGCGAGCAGCACCTTCGGCCGCTTCACCAGGGCCCGGGCGATCGCGACACGCTGCTGCTGACCACCCGACAACTCCGCCGGCAGATGCCCCAGCCGCTCCCCCAGCCCCACCGACTCCAACGCCTCCGCGGCCCGCTCCCGCCGCTCCTTCGCCTTCACCCCGAGCGGTACGAGAGCCGTCTCGACGTTCTCCTGCGCGGTGAGCGTCGGGATCAGATTGAAGCTCTGGAACACGAACCCGATGTTCTCGCTCCGCACGGTCGTGAGCTTCGCCTCCGACAACTTCGCCAGATCCGTGCCGTCGAGCTCGATACTCCCGTCCGACGGCTTGTCCAGCCCCCCGAGCATCTGGAGCAACGTCGACTTCCCCCCACCGGTCGGCCCCTGAATGACCAGCCGGTCACCATCGGCGATGGTGAGATCGACCCCGTCGAGCGCGGTGACGGTGTCCTTGCCGCGCGCGTAGCGCTTGGTGACGCCGGTGAGTACGTACATGTGCAACTCCTGGGAGACGTAAGGGGGTTGGTTGGTGAAGGACGCAGCTGGCCGATCTGCCTGCCGTAGCCTCGGGCAGTCGTGCCGCTGGGGCGGCACGGGTGGGCGCGGGCGGCACCCTGCAAGCGCCGGCCGGCGCGAGCCACCCCCGCCCAGCCCCAGCGCGCCGGGTGCCTGACACGGCAGGGCTACTCCACGCGCCGCAACGCGTCAGCCGGCCGCAGCCGGGACGCCCGCCACCCACCGAACGCCCCCGCGATCAACCCACCCGCGACGGCAAGCGCCACCGCGACGGCGATCGTGCTGACGCTGACAGGCGCTGTGAGGGCCACTTCGAGCGCGTCCGAAGCGGCCTGCTGCCCGCCGCCGGGACCACCCCCACCGGGGAAGCCACCGCCCGGCCCCCCACCGAATCCACCCCCGGTCGCGCCGATCTCCGCCTGCAGCGACGGACTGATCGCCGTGACGAGGTACGCACCGCCAAGCCCCAGCGCGATACCGAGCGCACCACCGACGAGCCCGTTGACGACGGCCTCACCGACGACCTGCCGGGTCACCCGCCCGGACTTCCAGCCGAGCGCCTTGAGTGTGCCGAACTCCCGTACCCGGCGGGACACGGCCGAGGAGGTGAGCAGCCCGGCCACCAGGAACGCGGCGACGAGCACCGCGATGGACAGCCACTTGCCGACGTTGGAGGCGAGGTCGGAGGCCGTGGAGAGAGACCCGGAGACCGTCTCGGCGAGATCGGCGGAGGTCGTGACAGTCGTCCCGTCGATGTTCTTCTGGATGGCCGCCTTGACGCTGTCGATCTGCTGCGAGTCGCTCGCCTTGACGTAGATCGTGGTGACCTTGTCCTTGGAGTCGCTGAGCGTCTGCGCCTGCTTCAGCGGCATGTAGAGGTTGGCCGCCGCGTCCCCGCTGTCGGGCGTGGCGATCCCGATGACCTTGTACTTGACGCTGTCGATCGTGACGCTGTCACCGACCTCCAGCTCCTTCTCCTTGGCGTACGACTTGTCCGCGACGACCACCTCGGCGTTCGTCTCGGACGTCTTGAACGTACGACCGCTGGTGATCTTCGAGGAGGTCAGCGGGCCGAGGGCGGGCTGGGTGACGTCCGTGCCGTAGACGGAGTAGTTGTCGACGTCGAACTCGGCGCCGCCGCCCTCGACACGCCCCTCGGGCTGCCCGGTGCCGCCGTTCTGGCCGCCGGGCGTGCCCTGCTGCTGGCCACCGGCACCCTCGTCCTGCTGGAACTGTCCCTGCCGGAACTGACCGTTCACCTTGACGACTTGGAGACTGAGACCACCGACGGCCTCCGAGACACCCTCCTGCTCGCCGACCTCGGCGACGGTCGAGCTCGCAAGGGTCTGGAAGCCCTGGACCCGGACGAGGTCGCTGCTCTGTTCCTCGTCGGAGTCGTTGTCCTGGGCGTCGAACTCGAACCGCGGGCGGTCGCCGCCGTCCTCGCCGGGTGCGGCGGCGGCCTTGGTGACGGTCATGTCCGTGCCCAGGCCGTACAGGGATTGGAGCACCTTGGTCTGTGCCTTCTCCATGCCCGACGACACGGAACTGACCACGATCACCAGCGCGATGCCCAGGGCGAGACCGGAGGCGACGACGAGCGCCGCCTTTCTGCGGCGGCGCAGTTCGCGCCTCAGGTAGGTGAAGAACATGGCCGAAAGCTAGGGACACCGTGTGATGAAGGGATAAGTCCTTGATAAGAGCCTGATGAGAACCCTGTGCGCACTTCCGGAAACACCGGTGCCGCCCCCAAGAGTCTTGGGGGCGGCACCGGTGTTTCACAGCTGACAGCGGATCAGACCACAGCGGATCAGGCCTCCGAGCCGGCCGTCCAGTCGGCCCAGCTCAGGTTCCAGCCGTTGAGGCCGTTGTCCGGGGCGACCGTCTTGTCACCGGTGTTCCGGATGTCCACGACGTCACCGACGATCGAGTTGTTGTAGAACCAGGCGCCCTCGGTGTCGGGGTCGTTCGCACCCTTGGTGTCGTTCAGACCGACACAGCCGTGGCTGGTGTTGACGTTGCCGAAGACGGAGTCGGCGCCCCAGTAGTTGCCGTGGATGAACGTCCCGGAGGTGGTGAGGCGGATGGCGTGCGGCACGTCCTTGATGTCGTACTCGCCCTTGCCGTCGTCGTCGGTGAAGCCCACGGTCGCGCCGTTCATGCGCGTCTCCTTGAACATCTCCGACATCACCATGACGCCCTGGTACGTCTTGTTCTCGGGCGAACCGGCGGAGATCGGAATGGTCTTGACGACCTTTCCGTCCTGCGTGACCTTCATCGTCTTGGTCTTGGCGTCGACGATCGAGACCTGGTTACGGCCGATCTTGAAGGACACCGTCTTCTGCTGCACACCGTAGACACCCTCGGCGCCCTCGACCCCGTCGAGCGCGAGCTTCAGGGTGACGGTGGAGCCCTCCTGCCAGTAGTCCTCGGGGCGGAAGTCGATGCGGTTGGCGTTGAACCAGTGCCCGACGACCTCCTGGCCGGAGGTGGTGGAGACGGTGATCCCCTTCTGGACGTCGGCCTTGTTGGTGATCGCCTTGTCGAAGTTGATCGAGACCGGCATGCCGACGCCGACGGTGGAACCGTCCTCGGGCGTGAAGTTGCCGATGAAGCTGTTGGCAGGGGAGACCGTGGTGAACGAGGCGTTCTCGTGGGCCTCGCGGCCGTCGGAGTCCTTGGCGGCGGCGGCGATCTTGTAGCTGGTGGACCGCTCCAGCTGCACGCTGGGCGACCAGGTCTTCTTGTCCGCGGATATCTCGCCCTCGACGGCGGCGCCCTCGGCGGTGGTCATCGTCACCTCCGTGAGCGTGCCCTTGCTCACCGTGACCTTGGCCGAGTTGTTGATGGAGGCGTTGTCGGAGCCGTCCTTCGGCGTGATCTTGATGTCGGCCTCGGAGGTCTTCTCGGCCGCCGCCTCGTCGGCCTTGGCCTGCGAGGAGTCCCCGCCGTCGTTCCCGGACGCGTTGTCACTGCCGCCTCCGCTGCACGCAGAGAGCACCAGCACCCCGCCGAGCAGTGCGGACGCGACCGACAGGCCCCTGCGCCGCTTACTGTTCGTCATCACACGCTTCTCCATCGTTGCCGAATCCCCAAAACCCCGAAGATCCCCGTGAGCACTTAAACACCACTACGGCACCTGGCCGTTCCGCTCATCACGGATATGTGGGATACGCCACTCCACCCGCAACGGATCGACGGCGACCCGGCGGCGGTGCACAAGTGACTGGTGCGCCCCATGAGACGAGAAAACCCCGGGCGGCGGTTGCCGTCCGGGGCCATGAATCTCCCCCGGCCGCTCAGCCGACCCTGTCTTCCCCGTCTTCCTCTTCGTCCTCGCGGTCATCATCCTCGTCGAGACCCCATTCCGGCGAATCGGGGTCGTAGTCGATACCTTCACTGCTCCAGGAGGCCTGGGCGAGTTCGACCCCCGGCACCTCCCCGACCAGGTCGAACGGGTCGATCAGATAGGCGAGGGCCTCCGCCGTGTCCTCCGCCACCGCGCTCTCGGCGTGTACCCGCTCATCGGCAGGCATATCGGAGTCGGCAGCGATCCGCCCCAAAGCGGCCCCGGTGATGGCCTCTACGTTCTCGACCTCCACCACCAATTCGACGCGAAGCCGTACAAACTGCGATGTCTCCGTTGTACTCATGCTCCGGAGCGTACGGCTCACAGGTCACGCGACTTTCCCACGACCCGCGCCTTTCATTAGCATCGCTCCCTACGGCCAATTCGCCAGCGCCACAAGGGGATCGATATTCCGTGTCCGTCGCACGTCGCGCGTCGTCCACCGCCCGCCGATCGCTGCTGACCGCCACCGCCGCGGGCACCCTCCTGGGTGTCCTCTGGTTCGTGCCGTCCGCCAACGCGACCCAGGACGAGGCGGCCATACGAGAGCAGACGCCCACGAGCGCCTCCGGCGTGGAGACCGGCAACGACACCGAACTGGCCGACACCGGCAGCCCCAACACCACGCCCTACATCATCGGCGGCACGGCCATGCTGGGCCTGGGCGCGGGTTTCGTCGCGTACTCGATGCGCCGCGAACGCGAGGAATACGGCCCGTTGGGCGGCGCGTAGCCGTCTGCGGGTGAGTGAGGGCTCGCCGCCCAGTTCCCCGCGCCCCTTGAAGCACCGGGGGCGCCCCATGCCGCCAAGGGGCGCGGGGAACCGCGCGATCGACCACGCGCGACCGCCAACTCAGGCGAGCGCCCCGGTGACAGACTCCGCGGCCGCCACCAACCGCCCATCCCGAACGAACGCGTCGGTCAACGCCAGATCGGGCGCGAGGAACCGATCGGGACCAGCCCCTTCCACCCCGGCCTGACGCACGGCATCCACCACGGCCCGAGTGGCCGGCGCAGCCGTCAGCCCCTCCCTCAACTCCACAGCCCGCGTCCCCGCATACAACTCGACCGCGAGCACCCGCGTGAGATTGTCCACGGCGGTACGCAGCTTCCGCGCCGCCGACCACCCCATCGACACATGGTCCTCCTGCATCGCGGAGGACGGAATCGAGTCCGCGGAAGCCGGCACGGCGAGCCGCTTCAGCTCACTCACCAGGGCCGCCTGCGTGTACTGCGCGATCATCAGCCCGGAGTCCACCCCGGCATCGTCCGCGAGGAACGGCGGCAACCCGTGCGACCGGTTCTTGTCGAGCAACCGATCCGTACGCCGCTCCGCGATCGACGCCAGATCCGCCACCGCGATCGCCAGGAAGTCGAGGACGTACGCGACCGGCGCGCCATGGAAGTTGCCGTTGGACTCGACCCGCCCGTCCGGCAGCACGACGGGGTTGTCGACCGCCGCCGCCAGCTCCCGCTCGGCGACGAGCCGCGCGTGCGCGAGGGTGTCGCGCCCGGCCCCGGCCACCTGCGGAGCGCACCGCACGGAGTACGCGTCCTGCACCCGGGGCGCGTCGTCCTGATGGTGCCCGGTGAGCTCCGACCCCTTCAGCACGGCGAGCATGTTGGCCGCGGAGGCCGCCTGCCCGGGGTGCGGACGGATGGCGTGCAGCTCCGGCGCGAGGACCTTGTCGGTGCCGAGCAGCGCCTCCAGGGAGATCGCGGCGGTGATGTCGGCCGATGTGTACAGCCTCTCCAGGTCGGCCAGCGCCATGACCAGCATGCCGAGCATGCCGTCGGTGCCGTTGAGGAGGGCCAGTCCCTCCTTCTCGCGCAGCTCGACGGGGGCGATGCCGTGCTCGGCGAGCAGCTCACCGGCCGGCCGTACGACTCCGTCCGGGCCCTCGGCGTCGCCCTCGCCCAGCAGCGTGAGCGCGCAGTGGGACAGCGGCGCCAGGTCACCGGAGCAGCCGAGGGAGCCGTACTCGTGCACGACGGGGGTGATCCCGGCGTTGAGGATGTCGGCCATCGTCTGCGCGACCTCGGGCCGTACGCCGGTGCGGCCGGAGCAGACGGTCTTCAGTCGCAGGAACATCAGCGCGCGTACGACCTCGCGTTCCACCCGCGGTCCCATGCCGGCGGCGTGCGAGCGGACGATGTTGCGCTGGAGCCGGGCGCGCAGCTCCTGGCTGATGTGCCGGGTCGCGAGGGCGCCGAAGCCGGTGGAGACCCCGTAGACGGGTTCGGGCTTGGCCGCCAGCGCGTCCACGATCTCGCGGGCCGCGGCGAGGGCCGCCACCGCCTCGCCGGACAGCTCGACCCGGGCGCCGGCGCGCGCCACGGCGAGGACGTCGTCCGCGGTGACCCCGGACGTCCCGAGCACCACCGTGCCCACAGAGTGCATATCCATATTCAGGATCGTAGGGACTGAATCGCCGAATGTCACGACCGCACGATGGAAGAGGTCCTTACCTAGTGACGCGGGCCGCTTCCGGAGGCCGCGGACACCGCGGCGAGACTATCCGCGTAGATCAGAAACAGATCAGAGAACGATCAGAGAACCCTCCGGGATTGATCAGAATCCCGCAGGTCAGAGCCCTTTTGACACCCCCTCCCCATAAGGTCGGAGCACGTGATGACATGCGGCCGGAGCCCCCCTCCGCCGCACTTTCCTCACTCACAGGCCGGCCCACGGCCCACTCCCCCCTTGGCCGTGGGCAGCCCAGGACCGCGCGCTGACTCGACCCAACGCGCGGACCGCCCTAGGACCGGCGCCCTCGAATGCGGCGCCGGTCCCCCGGGTGCGCGGGATCGACCGGGGCGGGCGGCCGGTCGGCGAGGCTGACCACCGGATCTTCCGCCCCGTCGCCCTCACGGCCCGCCACGACCGGCTCGACGGAACCGGCGGCCTTGGCCCGGTACTGCGCGGCGTCGGCGAGCCGGAAGAGCCGCCGGGCCGACCGCAACGGTCCGATCGGATCCCCGGTGGAGGCCACCCCGCAGGCGATCCCGTCGCCCGGCTCCAGCTCCCGCGCCCGTACGCAGAGGTCACCGGCGACCCGTACCACCTCGTCCGCCGACGGCCCCACGGCGAGCAGACAGAACTCGTCGCCGCCGAGCCGCGCGGCCAGCACCCCGGGCAGAGCGGCCGCGCAACGCGAGAGCACGGAGCCGAAGCGCTCCAACAACTGGTCCCCCACCGCGTGCCCATAGGAGTCGTTGACCTTCTTCAGGCCATTGAGGTCGCAGACGACGAGGCTGATCACCGCGCCGTCGCGCCGGTGCGCCTCCATCGCCTCGTCCAGCCGGAGGTCGACCGCACGCCGGTTGCCGAGCCCGGTGAGCGAGTCCGTGAAGGCGAGCCGCCGGGCCTCCTCCAGCCGCTCCGACTGCGCGATCCCGGCCGCCACGACCGAGGCGAGCACGGTGGCGAACGCGGCGTCGTCGCCGTGGAAGACGGGTTCCCCGGCGGGCCGGGCCACATACAGCTCGCCCCACGCCCTGCCGTTCAGCACGATGGGCGCCACGACGCAGCAGCCGCGCCCGCGCCGGCGCAGCGCCGCGACCCGCTGATGGCAGTAGCCGCCGGGGCGCCGCCCGGTGACCGGTCCGGCCGCCGTCTCCACCCAGGCGTTGGGCTCCCCGCCCTCCAGCCACCGCTCGTGCAGGAACTCCGCGATCTCCGGGAACTCGTGCACCGGATACGTCTCGTCCTCGGGGAACTCCTCCTCGTCCGCCGCGCGGTTCCCCACATTGACGAGCACCCGCAGCAGCCCACGCTCCCGCTCCCACACGGACAGCGCGGCGAAGCTGCCCGACAGGGCCCGGCACGAGCCGTCAGCGGCTGCCCGCCACGTCTCGCGCGGCGTGTGCGCCCCGGCCATGCCACGCGCCAGCGCCACCACAGCCCTCAGCCGCCTGTCCTCGCCCATCACCCCAGGCTAGGGAGCTTTGAGGCGATTTGGGACGTTGGTGGGGCGAACAGGGGTACGGGTCGGGGGCGCCCGCAGGTGAGGGCTCCGCCCGCTCGCCGGCCAGCCGGGGCAGCCGGGCTCCGGGTGCCGTGGGTTGTCGGGCTCCAGGTGGACCTGCGGTTCGCCCCCGGCCGACCCCGGTTCGCCCCCGGCCAGTCGCGCTCCGACGTGGCCCCGCGTATCGTGCGCCGGTCAATCAGGGCTGGGCGAGCCCCGTGGGTCACTCCCCCGGCCAGTCGGGCTTCCGCTTCTCGTTGAAGGCGGCGACGCCCTCCGCCCGGTCACCCGAGAACGCCACCGAACGCCATGCCGCGTCCTCGACCTCCAGCCCGGCCCGCAGGTCGAGCCCATGGCCGAGCCGCAGCGCGCGCTTGGCCGCGCGCAGCCCTACGGGCGAGTTCGCGGCGATCCGCGCGGCCAGCGCCAACGCCTCGTCCCGGTCCCGACCCGCCTCCGCCAACTGATCCACGAGCCCCCACTCCCGTGCCTCCACGGCCTCCAGCCGTCGCGCCGTGAAGATCAGCTCGGCTGCCCGCGCGGCCCCCACCCGACGCGGCAGCAACTGCGTACCGCCACCGCCCGGAATCACCCCCACCGATACCTCGGGCAGCCCCACCACCGCCGTACGGTCGGCCACGATCAGGTCGCAGGACAGGGCGAGCTCGAAGCCGCCGCCCAGTGCGAAGCCGTGCACGGCGGCGACGGTGGGCATCGGCAACTCCAGTACGCCGGTGTATGCCGCCCGTGCGACGGGCCGCTGCCGCATCAGATCGGCGTCACTGAACGAGTTCCGCTCCTTCAGATCCGCTCCCACACAGAACGCCCGCTCATGGGTCGACGTCACCACGACCACGCGTACGTCCCGGTCGGCGGCCAGCGCCTCGCACGCCGCCGCGATGGAACGGGCCATCTCGGTCGACACGGCGTTCATGGCCTTGGGCCGGTCGAGGACGAGCTCGGCGACGTACGCGTGCCGCCGTACGACGACGAACTCGCCGTATCGCCGCTCGTCCCCCTGCCCCGCCCCCGCCGCCCGCTCCACTGCCGCGCCGTCGCCCATGACACCCTCCCGGTTAACGCGGGTTAACTACCGTCGCTCCGATCATCGCAGCCGGACCCCGCCGGGGAAAGCCCGGGCAGGGACGTGCCGGTGACATTCCGGGCGCCAACCTGCCGGTGACACCCGGGCGACAACTCGCCGGTGACATCCCGGGCGAGGCCCGACGGCAACCCCGGCGGCCGTTTCCTCGTTCGAGTGACATCCGCCCTTGTCCGGCCACACCGCCCATCGCGCCGCATAGCCTGCGCTCCGCCACAGGCGCACCGGGGGACACGGGCGCGCAGGGGAGGGACAGGCCATGACGACGGACACGGCGACCATGCCGACACCGAGCACTACCGCGCCGCGCCGGGCGCCACAAGGGGCACCGGAGACCGGAGCGAGGCCTGCGACACCGGCGCCTTCCGGAACAGCGGGAGCAACGGGCCCGACGGGGCCGTCGATGCCGTCAGCGGCGACGGGGCCGTCGGGGCCCTGGCGGCCGCTGGCGACACCTGCCGGCCCTGCGGCACCCACGCCTTCCGCGACACCAGGGCCATCAGCGGCATCCGCGACGTCGGGGCCATCGGCGACGTCGGGGGCATCGGCGACGTCGGGGGCATCGGCGCCCTGGATGCCGTCGGCCACGTCCGTGAAGGCCGCGACGGCCGTCTCGCCCGGCGCGTTCGGGTCGTCGGCGGAGCACCTGGACGAGGCCGGGTTCTCCCCCGGCCACCCCGCTCCCCGCCCGCGAGGTAGGCACCGTCGGCCTCGGCCCCGGAAGGTGCTGTTCGCGGTGGGTGGGATGGCGCTGGCGGCGGGGGCGCTGAGTCTCCTACGGCTGGCGTCGGATCCGGTCGGCGGTGGTTC
Organism: Streptomyces sp. DSM 40750; assembly: GCF_024612035.1. Classification (GTDB taxonomy): domain Bacteria; phylum Actinomycetota; class Actinomycetes; order Streptomycetales; family Streptomycetaceae; genus Streptomyces. Next base: position 7,264,286 of record NZ_CP102513.1, on the reverse strand, counting down.
CGGGGCGGCGGGCGCGGCGCCGAGGGCGGCGGACGAGGTCACGGACGAGGCGACCAATGCCGGGGCGACCATGGGGAGCGAGCCCTCGGCGGGCCCGGGGACCCCGACCGCCGACACCCCGATGGGCGGCGGAAACCCCGCGCCGACAGGGCCACCGTCACCGGGAGCGACCGCCCCCACGCCGACCCCCTCGACCTTCCTGCCCGCATCCTCGATCGGCGTCCAGATCCCCTCCGGCCCAGGCGCCCGGAACCTCCCCGGAAACCCGGCCGCCGCAGACACGACCCCGACATCCCGCATCCCCGAAACGCCCCGCCCCACCCCACCCGCCCCCACCCGGCCACCAGCGGCAGCACCCGAGCAGCCGACCACCCCCGACTCCGCGACCGCCCCCGGCGACACGGCGACCCCCGCGAAGCCCACAAGGCCAGGCCTGTGCGTCCTGATCACCGAACTCTGCGTCAACGACGCCCTGGGCCGGTGACGCGGGCACCCCGCTGCGGGCAGGGCAATGCACCCAGATGAAGCCCACAGCGGGCCCCGGCGGCGACAGCGCCAGGAAGCTCGCTGGCAGCGGGGGCCGGCAACGGCCCCGGCGAGGGCGAGGGCGAGGGCGAGGAAGCTTGACAGCAGCGAGTCGAAGCGGGGGTAGCGGCAGCGAGACCTCCGCGGCAGCAGCGTCAGGGCGTCGGCAACGGGGGCCTGACAGCGACAGCGGCAGGAAGCGTGCCGTCGGCGAGGCCCACGGACGGCAGGGTCCGAAGGGCCCCTGGCCCCGGCGGCACGGGCCTACACCCTCACGGCTTCCCCGGCCTCCGCGTCAGCAGCCACGGCTGGACCACGCCAAGACCACGTACCGGCCGCTGCCACATCGGCTGGAGGGCGAAGCGGTACGTCGGCGGTTCCTCGCCCTCCTTCTCGGCGGCGGCCGCGGCTTCTGCGGCCTCGGCCTCGGAGGCGGGAGCCTCGCCGGTGCGGGTCAGTTCCTCGGCGAAGGCGCCGTCGACCAGGACCGCGTCCTTCGGCGCTATCGAGGTGAGCCGGCTCGCGAGGTTCACGGTCGAACCGAAGACGTCGCCCATCCGGGTCGTCACCGTCCCGAAGGCCATGCCGACACGCAGTTCGGGCATGGTCTCGTCGTTGGCCATGGTCTCGATGAGGCGGAGGGCGATCTCGGCGGCGACTCCCGCGTCGTCGGTGGCGTACAGGACCTCGTCGCCCAGGGTCTTGATCAGCCGGCCCCCGTTCGCGGCCACCAGGTCCGCCGCCGTCGTCTCGAAGGCCTCGACGAGTTCGCCGAGCTCCTCCTCCTCCATACGACGGGTGAGGCGCGTGAAGCCGACGAGGTCGGCGAAGCAGACCGCGAGCCGCCGGTCGACCATCTCCTCGTCGTCCGCCGCCTGCACGACCCGCCCGGTGGCGGCGGCGAGCTGACGCCGCCAGACATAGACGAGGAACTCCTCCAGCTCCGGCAGCAGCAGCTCGACCAGCGGGTACGTCACCTCGGTCCGGGTCATCCCCGGCTCCGGCGGCTCGGTCAGCCCCTCCAGGAAGGAGTCGATCTGCCATTCGGCGAGCCGCGCCGTGGTCTGCCCGGTGGAGCGGGCCACCTGCACCGCCATGGCCTCACTCAGCAGCCCCGCCTCTACGAGACCGGCGAGCCGCCGCAGCGCGAGTACGTCCGCCTCGGTCAGCGCCTTGGCCTGGCCGATGTCCGCGAAGCCCATGGCCCGCCAGAAGCGGGACGCCAGCTCCATGGACACGCCCGCGCTGCGCGCCGCCTGAAAGGGGGTGTAGCGGCGCTCGGCCCCGAGGATGAGCCCTTCGAGCCGCAGCGCCAGCGGGTCCTCCTCACCGACGTCCGCGCCGTGGGAATCCCCTCGCTCGACAGACGCCGAGAGTGGGGGAGGCTCCACACGGCCATGCGCGTCCGTGCCGGAGCCCGTGTCCTCGACGCTCACGCCTGCTGCCCTTCCGATCTCCCGCGGTCACGTACTCGACCGGCCTCAACTCTACGGCAGGTGTGCGCCAGCTCACTCCGTCAGGTGGGGCCGATGGTGGGTGCCCTGCGTCCTTACGGCACCGGGCGCTGATGTGAGGCACCTGGGGCTTGCGCCCCCAGACCCCCCGCCGGTCGCCTCCGGGCCCGTCCTCGAACTCCGGACGGGCTTGCCCTACACGGCCGCACGCAGCTGCGGGCAGTCGCGCCGCCAGGGGCGGCACGGGCGCGCGGCGGCACTCGGTGAGCGCCGGGAGCGAAACCGACCCCCAGCAGGACCCCGGGTGCCCAGGCAACCAGACCCCACACGTCACACAGCCCGCAGATGCACGATGTCACCCGCCCCCACCGGCTCCTGCACCCCGTCCTCCGTCGCGAGGACCAGCCGCCCGTCCCCGTCCACCGCCACGGCCTCCCCCACGACCGACCGGTCGCCGGGCAGTTCGGCCCGCACTTTCCGCCCCAAGGTCGCGCACCCGGCGGCGTAGGTCTCCTGCAGTCCGCTCACCGAAGGGTCGCCCCCGGCGGCACGCCAGCGGCCGTACCAGTCCTCCAGGGACCTCAGCACGGCGCGCAGCAGGGGATCACGGTCGGTGGTCGCCGCGCCGGCGAGCAGCAGGGACCCGGCCGCGGGCACCGGCAGCTCGTCCTCCCGCAGGCTGACGTTGATGCCGATGCCGACCACGACCCCCTCCGCCCCCGCACGCTCCGCGAGGATGCCGCCGGCCTTGCGCTCCTCACCTGCCACGGTCACCAGCAGGTCATTGGGCCACTTGAGTGCCGTATCCACCCCTGCGGCTCTGGACAGCCCGGTCGCCACGGCGACACCGGTGAGGAGCGGCAGCCACCCCCAGTGCTGAACGGGCACGTCGCCCGGCTTGAGGAGGACGGAGAAGAAGAGCCCGGAGCGGGCGGGCGCGGTCCAGGTCCGGTCGAGGCGGCCGCGCCCCGCCTTCTGCTCCTCGGCGACGAGCACGGCACCCTCGGAAAGCCGGTCGGCGCGCCCCGCGAGGTCGGTGTTGGTGGAGCCGATGACCGGCACCACGTCCAGGGAACTCCACAGCCCTCCCTCCCGGACCAGTGCCCGGCGCAGGGAGGCGGAGTTGAGGGGCGGCCGGTCCAGGTCGGACCACGGGCCACTGGCGGGCCGGCCAGGCTCGTTGAACCTGTCGTTCGCGTCGTCTGAGGCATCTCGCGGCGTCATGCAACCCACATTAGGTGTGGTAAACGCCGCACTGCTGAACCGTATGCGCAGCACTACGCTACGGATGAGTAACCGGATCCACTTATGAGCACGTCCCGATACAACGCAAGTCCCCCTCTCACCTCACCACCCTCACGTCCCCATTGAGCAGGCAGGGAGCCGTATCCCGATGTCCGAGCCGGAAGAGATCGACATTCACACGACTGCGGGGAAGCTCGCGGATCTGCAGCGCCGTGTCCATGAGGCGACGCACGCCGGCTCCCAGCGCGCGGTGGAGAAGCAGCACGCGAAGGGCAAGTTGACGGCCCGTGAGCGGATCGAACTGCTCCTCGACGAGGACTCCTTCGTGGAGTTCGACGAGTTCGCCCAGCACCGCTCCACCGACTTCGGCATGGAGAACAACCGCCCGTACGGCGACGGAGTCGTTACGGGATACGGAACGGTCGACGGCCGCCCCGTCGCCGTCTTCTCCCAGGACTTCACGGTCCTCGGCGGCTCCCTCGGCGAGGTCTTCGGTCAGAAGATCATGAAGGTGATGGACTTCGCCCTCAAGACGGGCTGCCCCGTCATCGGCATCAACGACTCCGGCGGCGCCCGCATCCAGGAGGGCGTCATGGCCCTCGGCATGTACGGCGAGATCTTCCGCCGCAACACCCACGCCTCCGGGGTGATCCCGCAGATCTCCCTGGTCGTCGGCCCGTGCGCGGGCGGCGCGGTCTACTCCCCCGCGATCACCGACTTCACGGTCATGGTCGACCAGACCTCGCACATGTTCATCACCGGCCCGGACGTCATCAAGACGGTCACCGGCGAGGACGTCGGCTTCGAGGAGCTGGGCGGCGCCCGCACGCACAACGCGACGTCGGGCGTGGCCCATCACATGGCGGGCGACGAGAAGGACGCGATCGAGTACGTCAAGCAGCTCCTCTCCTACCTCCCGTCGAACAACCTCAGCGAACCCCCCGCGTTCCCGGAACAAGCCGACCTCGCCCTCACGGACGAGGACCGCGAGCTGGACGTCCTGGTCCCCGACAGCGCGAACCAGCCGTACGACATGCACACGGTGATCGAACACGTCCTGGACGACGCCGAGTTCTTCGAGACCCAGCCGCTCTTCGCCCCGAACATCCTCACGGGCTTCGGCCGGGTCGAGGGCCACCCGGTCGGCGTCGTCGCCAACCAGCCGATGCAGTTCGCGGGCTGTCTGGACATCGACGCCTCCGAGAAGGCGGCCCGCTTCGTCCGCACCTGCGACGCGTTCAACGTCCCGGTCCTGACCTTCGTCGACGTCCCCGGCTTCCTCCCGGGCGTCGGCCAGGAGCACGAGGGCATCATCCGCCGGGGCGCGAAGCTGATCTACGCGTACGCGGAAGCGACCGTCCCCCTGATCACCGTGATCACCCGCAAGGCCTTCGGCGGCGCCTACGACGTCATGGGCTCCAAGCACCTCGGCGCAGACCTCAACCTCGCCTGGCCGACCGCCCAGATCGCCGTCATGGGCGCCCAGGGCGCGGTCAACATCCTCCACCGCCGCACCATCGCCGCAGCCTCCGACGAGGAGCGCGAGGAGGTCCGCGCCCGCCTCATCCAGGCGTACGAGGACACGCTCCTCAACCCGTACACGGCGGCCGAACGCGGCTACGTGGACGCGGTGATCATGCCCTCCGAGACCCGCAGCCACCTCGTCCGCGGCCTGCGTCAACTGCGTACAAAGCGGGAATCCCTCCCCCCGAAGAAGCACGGCAACATCCCTCTCTAGGACTGCTGGGAGCCGACATGACCATCAAGGTCGTACGGGGCAATCCGACCCCGGAGGAGCTGGCCGCCGCACTGGCGGTCGTCCGGGCGCGCGCCGCGGCGGCAGCCACCGAGCCGCCCGGCGCGCCCGCATCCCGCGACTCCTGGTCCGACCCGTCCCGCATCGCCGCGCACCGCCTGCCGGCGCCGGGCCCCACCACCTGGAGCCGCACCTACTGGCCCGACTGAGCGGAACCGCCCCTACCGAATTGAGTACGCGTACTCAGGCGCCCGGCCCCCGGCCGTCGCACCATCGACGCATGCTCTGGTCCGACCCTGAGAACGAGCCGCCGAAGGAACTGCGCGACACGCAGGACATGCTTCGGCGGCTCGGCATTCTCATGGCCCTGGCCATGCTCCTGGCGATGCTGGTCCTGGGCATCCTCTGACCAGCGGCGTCCGGGGCTGGACGGGGCAGCCGCGACGGACGGTGACCCGCACCCCGACGGCGGGGCAGCCGCAACGGGCGGCGACGCGCACCCCGACGGCGGGGCAGTCGCGTACGGCGAGAAGGGGGCGTGCCGGGGGTGTCCGCCCGCAGCGGCCGGCGCGTCAACAGGTTCCATTTCTCAGGCGACCGATTCCACGCCGGCCCGAGGACGGACACCCCCCCGGCGCGCCCCCGACCCACCTCCGGGCCCAAGGCGCACCACCCCCGAACGCCCCCCGACCCACCCACCGGGCCCGAGCGCACACCGACCCACCCGCCGAAGGCAGCCCCGCCGATACCCTGGCCGCATGACCGCTCAGCAGCCCCGCCGCCTCGTGCTCGCCTCCCAGTCCCCCGCCCGCCTCAACCTGCTCCGCCAGGCCGGCCTGTCCCCCGAGGTGATCGTCAGCGGCGTGGACGAGGACGCCGTGTCCGCCCCCACCCCCGCCGACCTCGCTCTCGCCCTCGCCGAGGCGAAGGCCTCCGTCGTGGCGGCGAAGCCCGAGGTCAAGGGCGCCCTGGTCATCGGCTGTGACTCGGTCCTCGACCTCGACGGCGAAGCCCTCGGCAAGCCCGCCGACGCCGAGGAGGCCACCGCCCGCTGGAAGTCCATGCGCGGCCGCGCCGGCACCCTCCAGACCGGCCACTGCGTCTACGACACCACCACCGGCAGCTACGCCTCCGCGACCGCCTCCACGGTCGTCCACTTCGGCGACCCCACCGACGAGGAGATCGCCGCGTACGTCGCCTCCGGCGAGCCCCTCCATGTGGCGGGCGCGTTCACCCTCGACGGCCGCTCGGCCCCGTTCATCGACGGTATCGACGGCGACCACGGCAACGTCATCGGCATCAGCCTCCCCCTCGTCCGCCGCCTGCTGGCGCGTCTGGGCGTGGGAATCACAGAGTTGTGGACGCCTCGCGAGAAGTGACCCGAAGGGTCACGAGGCACTGGGCGCCGGAGGGGCGACCGGCGCGGGCCGCCCATCCGCCCCACCGGCGCCGCCGGATCCACCGGCACCGCCGGGCCCTCCAGGCCCACCTGGCACCGCGTCAGCAGCCCCGTCCTGCCGGTCGTACGTCATCAGTGTCAGGAGCACCAGCCCCAGCACCACCATCATGAACGCGAACGCGCTCCACCCCACCAGCCCCACGGTGAGCGCACCGAGCAGCCCGTGCACGACGGCCACGCTGATGAGCAGGATCCGCCCGAGCCCGGCGGCGGGCCGGTTACGCAGTGCGACGAGCAGGGCGACCACGCCGCAGAAGACGAAGTAGAGGCCGAAGAGAACACCCCCGGCCTTCGTCGACACGGACATCGCGTCCGGATCGAGACCGGCGAGCGACATCTTCTGCCGGTCGACGACGGTGCCGAGGAACCACTGCAGCCCGGCGATCCCGAGCCCCTCCACGAACAGCACGATCGCCGTGACCACCGCCACCGGTCTGCGGATCACCGGCCCCCACCCACTTCCACTGTCGCCCTGACGCTCTCGCCGTGCGTGCACGCGGCTCTCTCCGCGCCTCGCACAACCACCCGTTACCCCAAGTAGGTGTTCGAGACATCGTGAACGCTACTAACGGGTAAACCCCGGGACAAGGGTTCTCACGGGAGCAAAGAATCGTTGGGCCATTAGTAGAGACTCCACAAAGAAACCCAACCGGCCGCAGCGCGGCCGCACAGAGACCTTGACCACATCGGAGGGCTAGGGTTTTGGCGTGGAGTCCTGCGCAATGCTGTGCGACAAGGGATTTCGCCGGTCGAGCGAGCCCCGGTTCACGCTCCGTGTGGGCAAGCTCACCATTGTGGACGGGTCGAAACGCCGTGTCGGCAGTCCCTAAACTCGGCTTGTTTCAAGGAGAGGGAGCCATCGTGCGCAAGGTGTTGATCGCCAACCGAGGCGAAATCGCTGTCCGCGTCGCCCGGGCGTGCCGGGACGCCGGGATCGCGAGCGTGGCCGTGTACGCCGATCCGGACCGGGACGCGCTGCATGTGCGGGCCGCGGACGAGGCGTTCGCGCTGGGCGGTGACACGCCGGCGACCAGCTACCTGGACATCGCCAAGGTGCTGCAGGCCGCGAAGGATGCCGGTGCCGACGCGATCCACCCGGGTTACGGCTTCCTCTCGGAGAACGCGGAGTTCGCCCAGGCGGTCCTCGACGCGGGGCTGGTCTGGATCGGCCCGCCCCCGCAGGCGATCCGCGATCTGGGTGACAAGGTCGCGGCCCGTCACATCGCCCAGCGCGCGGGCGCCCCGCTCGTCGCCGGCACCCCGGACCCGGTCTCGGGCGCCGACGAGGTCGTGGCGTTCGCCGAGGAGCACGGCCTGCCGATCGCCATCAAGGCGGCCTTCGGCGGCGGCGGCCGCGGCCTGAAGGTCGCCCGCACCCTCGAAGAAGTCCCGGAGCTGTACGACTCCGCGGTCCGCGAGGCCGTGGCGGCCTTCGGCCGGGGCGAGTGCTTCGTGGAGCGCTACCTGGACAAGCCGCGCCACGTCGAGACCCAGTGCCTGGCCGACAGCCACGGCAACGTGGTCGTCGTCTCCACCCGTGACTGCTCCCTGCAGCGCCGCCACCAGAAACTGGTCGAGGAAGCCCCGGCCCCCTTCCTGTCGGAGGCGCAGAACGCCGAGCTGTACGCCGCGTCGAAGGCCATCCTCAAGGAGGCCGGCTACGTCGGCGCCGGCACGGTGGAGTTCCTGGTCGGCACCGACGGCACGATCTCCTTCCTGGAGGTCAACACCCGCCTGCAGGTGGAACACCCGGTCACCGAGGAGGTCACCGGCATCGACCTGGTCCGCGAGATGTTCCGTATCGCGGACGGCGAGGAACTCGGCTACGACGACCCGCCGCTGCGCGGCCACTCCCTCGAGTTCCGCATCAACGGCGAGGACCCCGGCCGCGGCTTCCTCCCGGCCCCCGGCACCGTCACCACGTTCACCCCGCCCACCGGCCCCGGCGTCCGCCTGGACGCCGGCGTCGAGTCCGGCAGCGTGATCGGCCCCGCCTGGGACTCCCTCCTGGCCAAACTCATCGTCACCGGCGCCACCCGCGAGCAGGCCCTGCAGCGCGCGGCCCGCGCCCTGGAAGAGTTCCAGGTCGAGGGCATGGCCACCGCGATCCCCTTCCACCGCGCGGTGGTCAAGGACCCCGCCTTCGCCCCCGAACTGACCGGATCCACGGACCCCTTCACCGTCCACACCCGCTGGATCGAGACCGAGTTCGTCAACGAGATCAAGCCCTTCGTGGCCCCCACGGACACCGCCGAGACCGACGACGACACCGACCGCGAGACGATCGTCGTCGAGGTCGGCGGCAAGCGCCTGGAGGTCTCCCTCCCCGCCGCCCTCGGCATGACCCTGGCCCGCACGGGCCTCGCGGCCGGCGCCAAACCCAAACGCCGCGCGGCGAAGAAGTCGGGCCCGGTCGCCTCCGGCGACACCCTCGCCTCCCCCATGCAGGGCACCATCGTCAAGATCGCCGTCGAAGAGGGCCAGGAGGTCAAGGAAGGCGACCTCGTCGTCGTCCTCGAAGCCATGAAGATGGAACAACCCCTCAACGCCCACCGCTCCGGCACCGTCAAAGGCCTGAGCGCAGAGGTCGGCGCCTCCGTCACCTCCGGCGCGACCATCTGCGAGATCAAGGACTGACCCGCACGACAGGACTGAGGACCCGCGCCCCGAAAGGGGCGCGGGCCTGTATCGATATGCGGCTCCGCCGCGTGGGCCCGACCAGCCACACCCGACCGGCACCCGCGCAGCAACCCCCGTCACCGGAGCTCTTAGGCTGAAGAAGCCTCCAGCGAAGAGAGCAGGTGAACCCCGTGCCGACCACCCGGCCCATGCGAGCCGACGCCCGCCGCAACTATGAGCGCCTCCTCGCAGAGGCCCGCCTGGCCTTCGCGGCCCATGGCACCACCGCCTCGCTCGAAGACATCGCCCGCCGCGCGGACGTAGGCATCGGCACCCTCTACCGCCACTTCCCCAACCGCCAGGCCCTGCTGAGCGCGGTCTTCGAGGAAGCGGTCGGTGACCTCCTGGCCCGAGCCCAGGAACACCTCAACGCGGCCCAGCCATGCGCGGCACTGGTCACCTGGCTGCGCGACATCATCACCCACGCGGGCGAATACCGAGGTCTCGCCCAGGCCCTGATGACGGTCTCGTACACCGACTCCCGCGCCGAGGACGAGAACACGTCGGACCTGGCCCGGTGCTGCGCCCCCATCCGGGAGGCGGGCACCGCCCTGCTGCGGCGGGCGCAGCAGGCGCACGACGTACGCGACGACGTGTCCATCGGCGACCTGCTCCAGCTCACCCACGCGATCGCGCTGGCGGCCGAGGAGACCCCGGACGATCCGGAGTTGGCCGACCGCCTGCTGACGCTGACCTTGCGCGGCCTGAAGCCGTAACCGGCGTGACAACGCACCCTTGACGGCGTTGCGGCACGGCTCCCCGACAGCTCTCCTGTCGGCTCTACCGGCGCCGAAGGTCCGCGACCCGAGCCGCGCGCTCCCTTTCCCGTTCACCGGCCGACGGCTGGTCCCCCATGACCGTGGCGCTGCGCAACTGCGGCGCGGAGCCGTGGACCTGGTTGCGGCGGGGGCCGGGAAGGGGCATCTCCCGGCGCGACTGGCGTGCCGGGACGGGATCGCTTCCCGTACCACCACCTCCCGTACCACCGCCGCCCGACGCGCCGGCCACGGAGATCTGCACGCCCTGATCGGCCAGGGCCTGCAGTTCGGTGACAGCGCGGTCGTCGTGGCCCGGCGGGTCGTCGGTGACCAGCCGGGTGATCACATCGGTCGGCACCGTCTGGAACATCGTGTCGGTGCCGAGCTTGGTGTGATCGGCGAGGACGACGACCTCGGCGGCGGCCTGGACCAGCGCGCGGTCGACGGACGCCGACAGCATGTTGGACGTGGACAGACCGCGCTCGGCGGTCAGTCCGCTCCCGGAGAGGAAGGCCTTGGAGACGCGCAGCCCCTGGAGGGACTGCTCGGCGCCGGAGCCGACCAGGGCGTAGTTGGAACCGCGCAGGGTGCCGCCGGTCATCACGACCTCCACACGGTTGGCATGGGCCAACGCCTGAGCCACCAACAGGGAGTTGGTGACGACGGTCAGCCCGGGGACCCGCGCGAGCCGGCGTGCCAGCTCCTGCGTGGTGGTCCCGGCCCCGACCACGATGGCCTCGCCCTCTTCGACGAGGCTCGCGGCGAGGTCGGCGATGGCCGTCTTCTCAGCGGTCGCGAGATGAGACTTCTGCGGAAAGCCGGACTCCCGCGTGAACCCGCCCGGCAATACCGCACCGCCGTGTCGGCGGTCGAGGAGTCCTTCTGCCTCCAGAGCGCGCACGTCCCGCCGTACGGTCACTTCGGAGGTCTGGACGACGCGAGCGAGCTCACGGAGCGACACGGCTCCATTGGCCCGCACCATTTCGAGGATCAATTGGCGACGTTCTGCAGCGAACACGAAACTGACAGTAACGCCAACGACCATCTGCTTTCAGCAGTTTGCGCCGAATAACAGAAGTTGTTCGCAGTGTGGGGCGAGAAGTGATATAGGAGGTGATTCAGACGCCGCCGCCGGACTTGCGCGTGTGGAGCTGGCGCGCGACCTCGGCGATCGAGCCCGACAGGGACGGGTACACCGTGAAGGCCTTCGCGATCTGTTCGACGGTCAGGTTGTTGTCGACCGCGATCGAGATGGGGTGGATCAGTTCCGAGGCACGCGGGGAGACCACCACACCGCCCACCACGATGCCGGTGCCCGGCCGGCAGAAGATCTTGACGAAGCCGTCCCGGATGCCCTGCATCTTGGCGCGCGGGTTGCGCAGCAGCGGCAGTTTCACCCCGACGGCGTCGATGACCCCGGCGTTCAGGTCGGCCTGGGTGTAGCCGACGGTGGCGATCTCGGGGTCGGTGAAGACGTTCGAGGAGACGGTCTTCAGGTTCAGCGGGGCCACGGCGTCGCCGAGGAAGTGGTACATGGCGATACGGCCCTGCATGGCGGCCACGGAGGCGAGCGCGAAGACACCCGTGACGTCACCGGCGGCGTACACACCGGGGGCGCTGGTCCGCGACACCTTGTCGGTCCAGATGTGCCCGGACTCCCTGACCTTGACCCCGGCCCCCTCCAGCCCCATCCCGGCGCTGTTGGGGATGGCGCCGACGGCCATCAGACAGTGCGAGCCGGTGATGACCCGCCCGTCCGCGAGCGTCACCTCGACCCGGTCCCCCACCCGCTTGGCGGACTGGGCCCGGGACCGCGCCATGACGTTCATGCCGCGCCGCCGGAACACGTCCTCGAGGACCTCCGCCGCGTCCGGGTCCTCGCCCGGCAGCACGCGATCACGGCTGGATACGAGCGTGACACGCGACCCGAGCGCCTGGTAGGCGCCCGCGAACTCGGCACCGGTCACACCGGACCCGACGACGATCAGCTCTTCGGGCAGCTCGTCCAGGTCGTAGACCTGCGTCCAGTTGAGGATCCGCTCCCCGTCCGGCTGCGCGTCGGGCAGCTCACGCGGATGCCCACCGGTGGCGATGAGCACGGCGTCGGCGACGAGGGTCTCCTCGGACCCGTCGGCGGCCCGTACGACGACCTTGCGCGACCCGTCCAGATCCTGCTGGCCCTCAAGACGCCCGCGCCCGCGCATGACCCGCGCGCCGGCGCGCGTCACGGATGCCGTGATGTCGTGCGACTGCGCCAGCGCGAGCCGCTTCACACGCCGGTTGACCTTGCCCAGATCCACCCCGACGACACGCGCGGGCGTGTCGATGTGCGGAGTGTCGTCGGCGACGATGATCCCCAGCTCCTCGTACGAGGAGTCGAAGGTCGTCATCACCTCGGCCGTCGCGATGAGAGTCTTCGACGGCACGCAGTCGGTCAGCACCGACGCCCCGCCCAGACCGTCGCAGTCCACGACGGTCACCTCCGCGCCGAGCTGCGCGGCCACCAGCGCCGCTTCATAGCCGCCGGGTCCGCCACCGATGATCACGATCCGAGTCACGTACTCCATTGTCCCGTACGACGGCCGATGCGCCTGCGCCGGGGTGCGGGGCGCCCCTGATCGGCCCGAAGGGCCGTTTCAGGGGCGCGGGGAACTGCGCGACCAGCCCCCACCGACCCGCACCCGAAGCACAACCCAAGTTCCCCGGCACCCGAAGCGGAGCGCTCCCGTACTCTCTCCCCCATGTCGCTCTACGCCGCCTACGCCGGCAACATGGACGCGCGGCTGATGTCCCGCCGCGCCCCCCACTCCCCGCTGCGCGCAACCGGCTGGCTGAACGACTGGCGGCTGACGTTCGGCGGCGAGCACATGGGCTGGGAGGGCGCGCTGGCCACGGTCGTCGAGGCACCGCGCTCCCAGGTCTTCGTGGCGCTGTACGACATCGCCCCCATGGACGAGGAGGCGATGGACCGCTGGGTCGGCGTCGGCCTCGACATATACCGCCGGATGCGGGTCCGCGTACACACGCTGGAGGGTCAGGAAGCGGCCTGGGTCTACGTCCTCAACGGCTACGAGGGCGGCCTGCCCTCGGCCCGCTATCTGGGCGAGGTCGCGGACGCGGCGGAGTCGGCGGGCGCGCCCCACGACTACGTGATGGAACTGCGCAAGCGCCCCTGTTGAGGAGCAGACCGAAGGGCGCGAGCACACCCTCCGCCCGAAACCACTGTTGGAAACGACAAGACAACGATCCCCGTCCCGTGAGTCCCGTCATCTACGCGCGTAGGCTCGGACCGGATACCCTCATCGCGTGAACGCATCTCTTCTTCCGGACGACATCCAGGGCGACCCCCACGCCGCCGCCGACGCCGCAGCCGCGCGCCTGCGCGAGCTTACGGGTGCCGAGACACACGACGTCGCCCTCGTGATGGGCTCCGGCTGGGCCCCGGCCGTGGACGCGCTCGGCGCCCCCGAGGCCGAGTTCCAGGTCACCGAGCTGCCCGGCTTCCCGCCGCCGGCGGTCGAGGGGCACGGCGGCAAGATCCGCTCGTACAGGATCGGTGACAAGCGCGCGCTCGTCTTCCTGGGCCGCACCCACTACTACGAGGGCCGCGGCGTCGCCGCCGTCGCGCACGGCGTCCGCACGGCCGTCGCGGCCGGTGTCAAGACGATCGTCCTCACCAACGGCTGCGGCGGCCTCCGCGAGGGCATGCGTCCCGGCCAGCCGGTCCTGATCAGCGACCATCTGAACCTGACGGCCACGTCGCCGATCATCGGCGCGAACTTCGTGGACCTCACGGACCTCTACTCTCCGCGCCTGCGCGCCCTCTGCAAGGAGATCGACCCCTCTCTCGAAGAGGGCGTCTACGCGCAGTTCACCGGCCCCCACTACGAGACCCCGGCCGAGATCCGCATGGCCCGCGTCATCGGCGCGGACCTGGTCGGCATGTCCACGGTCCTGGAGGCCATCGCCGCGCGCGAGGCGGGCGCCGAGATCCTGGGCATCTCCCTCGTGACGAACCTGGCAGCCGGCATGACGGGTGAGCCCCTCAACCACGAGGAGGTCCTCCAGGCGGGCCGCGACTCGGCGACGCGCATGGGCGAGCTGCTGACACGGGTACTGGACCGGCTGTAGGCAAGGGGTCCACCGCCCCCGCGCGGGAGAACCCGGGGGCGGGGGTTCGTGGGCGGCTGCGGGTGGTGCGTGGTTGCTCGCCCCCCTGGAAAACCCCGGGCGCCCCGTGCTTCCAGGGGCGCGGGGAACTGCGCGACCAGCCCCCACCCACCCGCACCCGACAACGCACCGAGCGGGGTCAGGGGGCGCAGCCCCCTGGGACGGGACCGGACGGGCAGGGACGGCGGGGGCGAGGACAATCGGACCCGCACCCCGCACCCCGCACCTTCCACCCGCACCCCACCCCGCACGGACCGCACAAACACAGGACGAGAGGTTGACCCCGTGCACGACGACCTGATCGCCCGCGCCAAGGCGTGGCTGGCCGAGGACCCCGACCCGGAAACCCGTGACGAACTCGCCAAGCTGATCGACGGGGCGGACACGGCGGAACTCACCGCCCGCTTCTCCGGCACCCTCCAGTTCGGCACGGCAGGCCTCCGCGGCGAACTCGGCGCCGGCCCCCTGCGCATGAACCGCTCGGTCGTCATCCGCGCCGCCGCGGGCCTCGCGGCGTACCTGGACAAGAAGGGCGCCACCGGCGGCCTCGTCGTCATCGGCTACGACGCCCGCCACAAGTCCGCCGACTTCGCCCGCGACACGGCCGCCGTGATGACCGGCGCCGGCCTCCGCGCGGCCGTCCTCCCCCACCCCCTCCCCACGCCCGTCCTGGCCTTCGCCATCAGGCACCTGGGCGCGGTCGCGGGCGTCGAGGTCACGGCCAGCCACAACCCGCCGCGCGACAACGGGTACAAGGTCTACCTGGGCGACGGCTCCCAGATCGTGCCCCCGGCCGACGCGGAGATCGCCGCCGAGATCGCCGCCGTTCGGTCCCTCAACGACGTCCCCCGCCCCGAGGCCGGCTGGGACACCCTCGACGACACCGTCCTGGACGCCTATCTGGCCCGTACGGACGCGGTCCTCGCCCCCGGCTCCCCGCGCACCGCCCGCACGGTCTACACGGCCATGCACGGCGTCGGCAAGGACACGCTCGTCGCCGCGTTCGCGCGGGCCGGCTTCCCGGAGCCGGTTCTCGTCGCCGAGCAGGCCGACCCGGACCCGGACTTCCCGACGGTCGCCTTCCCCAACCCGGAAGAGCCCGGCGCGATGGACCTCGCCTTCGCGAAGGCCCGCGAGACGGATCCCGACCTGATCGTCGCGAACGACCCGGACGCGGACCGCTGCGCGGTGGCGGTGAAGGACGGCGCCGACTGGCGGATGCTGCGCGGCGACGAGGTGGGCGCGCTCCTCGCCACCCACCTGGTCCGGCGCGGCGCGCGCGGCACCTTCGCCGAGTCGATCGTCTCCTCCTCCCTCCTCGGCCGTATCGCCGAGAGGGCGGGCCTCGCCTATGAGGAGACCCTCACCGGCTTCAAGTGGATCGCCCGCGTCGAGGACCTGCGCTACGGCTACGAGGAGGCGCTCGGCTACTGCGTCGACCCCGAGGGCGTACGCGACAAGGACGGCATCACCGCGGCCCTCCTCATCACCGAACTGGCTTCCGAACTCAAGGAAGCGAACCGCACCCTCCTCGACCTCCTGGACGACATCGCCGTCGAGCACGGTCTGCACGCCACCGACCAGCTCTCGGTCCGCGTCCAGGACCTCTCGCTCATCGCGCGCGCGATGGAGCGGCTCCGCGAGCAGCCCCCGACCGCCCTCGCCGGCCTGGCCGTCACCAAGGCCGAGGACCTCACCCAGGGCACGGACAAGCTCCCGCCCACGGACGGTCTGCGCTACACCCTCCACGGCGCCCGCGTGATCGTCCGCCCCAGCGGCACGGAACCCAAGCTGAAGTGCTACCTGGAGGTCGTGGTGCCGGTCGCCGCCCACGCCGGTCTCCCCGCGGCCCGTGCGAAGGCGGCCGGCCTGCTCGCCGGGATCAAGCAGGACCTGTCGGCGGCGGCGGGTATCTGACCGTCCCGACCACGGCGGCGGGCATCTGCCCCGCCCCCGAGCACGGCGAAGCCCCGGCCGGGGATCCGGCCGGGGCTGTCGTGCGTTCAGGCCGGTGATCCAGCCGGGGCCTCCGTGCGTTCGGGCCAGGGACCGGCCGGGGCTTCCGTGCATTCGGGCCGGGGGACCAGCCCGGGGCCTCCGTGCGTTCGGGCCAGGGACCGGCCGGGGAGCGGTTATGGCGCCAGCACCAGCGCCGCCACCCACAGCACGGCCAGCACCACGCTCAACGGCCACAAGGGCAGGCCTCGGCCCCCGTACTCCCCGCCGGGCCGCAGCGCGGGCTCCCGCCACATGGCGGTGATCTCGGCGGCGGTCCTCTCGTACGGGTGGACCAGGCGCAGCTTCCGCTCCAGCCAGCGCCAGCGCTCCGCCCGGACCGTCCAGGTCGGGAACGACGCCCGGCGGCTGTCGACCGTCAGCACGGAACCGCTGCACTGGACGGTCAGGAGGTGGTCCCACTCGATGTGCCGTGCCCCCCGCCAGTCGCTCAGCCACAGGCCCGAGCGGTCGGCCGTGATGCGCCAGGCCAGCATCTGGGGCAGCACCAGGACTCCGAAGACACCGAGGATGCCACCGAGGACGTACTGCTTCAGCCCGTTCGGGTACAGCCCGATGACGGCGATCGCGGCGATCATGGAGAGGGCGGAGGTCCAGTCGGGCCACCCCGCCCGCCAGCGCCTTACGGATACCGGCTCGTCTCCCAGCCGCGCCCTGCTCTCCGTGACGGCCGTGGCACGCAGCTCCTCGTGGACCGTGCTCCGCCTCGCCCTGGCCTTCTGCGCGGCGGCCCGACGCCGTACGGCCCGATCGGACAGCGGTCGCACCGGCCCGGTCGACGACTCGACGACCAGCTCCGCGGGCGAACCCCCGCCCCCCTCGGATGCGTCCGCGTCGCCTTGCTGTGCCGGCTTCTTCAGGTCCACCGGTCCCCGCGGATCCCCGGGCTGCTCCGACTCGCTCGGTCCGTCCGGCCCCTGAGACCCCTCCGGCTTCTCCGATCCCGCCGACCCCTCCGGCTTCTCCGCCGCGCTGACGATCACCACCTCGGCGCCCTCGTGCGGCGGCCCGTACAGCACGGCCTCGCGCAGGGGGCCGGGCTGCTCGTCGTCATCGTCATCGTCGTCGCTCTCGACGGCGTCGAGGAGTTCGTCGAGCTCCTCCGCGCTGATGCGCTCCTCGTCCTCCTCGTCGCTCTCCTCGTACCACTCCTCGGCCGCGACGGTGAACAGCGGCCGCAGCGCCGCCACATCGTCGGCGGCGAAGACCTCGGCGTCGCCGTCGGCGCCGTCCCGAACGAGCACCCGGAGCACCGGCACGGGAGCGCCCCGCAGCGCGGCGGCCCGGCGGCGCCCCAGCCACCCGGAGAGCAGTGAGGTGAGCCCCCAGCCGACCACGAACCAGCCGACGAGCGTGGCCTCGTGCCGGTCGGTGGCGACGTCCCAGCCGGAGGCGAGGGTGAGCAGCGCCACGCCGAGTACGGTCAGCACCCAGCCGAGCCCGATGAGGAACCGGCCGCGCCGCAGCGGCCCCGCCTCGTCGGGCACCGTGGCCGTCGCACCCTCGGCCGCCGCCAGGGCCCACTGCCGCTGGAGCCTGCGCTTGCTCAGCCGGATCTCTGCCATGGCCCAGGTGAAGGTCACGGCGAGGGTGCCCAGCAGGGTCGCCACGTCGCGGCTGCCCCCGTGCCAGGCCAGCAGGAGCATGAGGACGGGCGCCGAGAACCGTACGACCTCGGGCCTGACCAGGGTCCACACCAGTTGCAGCGGGACCAGCGCGGCGAGGGCGGCGAGCACGCCCGCGAAGTTCGCCAGCCAGAAGCCGACGATCAGGCCGCCCGGGACCACGGCGAGGAGGTGCAGGGGGCGCGTCCGGGCCGGCACCCAGACGGGCGGCCGGGTCCGCGCCCAGACCTCCATCTTGTCCCCGCTCCAGGCGACACAGCCCTCGGGCACGGCGGACACGGGCAGCCGTAGCGGCGGCGGGGGCCCGGTCTGGGGATGGGGCTGGGGCTCAAGGTTCGTACTCATCGTTCTGTGGACACTCCGGCCGCCGTCGTGGTTGCGCCGTTCGCCGCGCGCGATCCGAGGCGATCCAAGCGGACCAAGCTGTGGAGGCGGGACGCACGGCACGCGGTGGCCCAACGCACCCTGATGCTCAGGGAGTTGGGCTGTCGCATGCTTCCCGGACGTCTCGTCCGGCGCGTTTCACGCCACCATAGAACAGATGTCCGGAGCCATTCCCCCAGGAGCGCCCGGCATCAGGCGCCCTGTCGCCCCTTCTTCGGCTACCCGGGGAGGGGCGCCCCGCACCGACGTACCGGCCGACAGTTCAGCCGCGCGGGGCCGGTCACCCCACCGCGATCAGGATCACCAGCAGCACCGCCCCGGCCACCGCCGGCCCCACGATCTCCCAGGCCCACCGCACGCTCGGCTCCCCCTGCGACCCGGCCGCCTTCGCCCGCGCCTCGCACAACTCCCGCAGATCCGCCATGACCTGATCGGTCTCCGCCCGCACGGGCCGCGCGTCCACGGACGTACGGCCACCGCCGTCCCCCTTGGCCGCCCGCTGAGCCTCCCGGGCCTGGTGCCGAGCCGCCTTCTTCCGGGCACGCAGCGATACGGGAATCGCCCAGAGCTGATACTTGACGCCGCCCGAGTCGATGACCTCATTGCTGTAACCCGACCGCAGCGAGACGACGCTCGCCCAGGGCAGCTCGATCACCCGCAACGGATTCCGCACCCGCAGCCGATCATCATTGGCGAAAACAGCCGGCCGAACCGAGAAGGCGACCACCACCGGCACACCCACCAACAACGAGGCCAACGCCAGCCACGGCGTACGCCCCTCCCCCGACACCACCGCATCCCCACCGAGCCACCCGAACAGCCCCAGCAGCAACACCCCGCCCACCAGTCCGGCGGGCGACCGGTACACCCGGTCCTTGTACACGGGCTTGTCACGCTTCGACGCAGGGGCCGCCGCAGCCACCGGAGCCTGCTCGGCCTTCGGGGTCTCCGAAGCCGTCACAGCCTCCGCACGCTTCCGAGCCGGCTCCGGTTCGGGCGACGATTGATCCGAGGTGCTCATACGTCCGATTCTGCCCGACGTCCCGCGACTGTTCGCAGCCCAGGTCCCGCCCATAAGGGGCGCGGGGAACTGTGCGATCAGCCACACACCACCCGTACCCGCCCGATCACCGCACGCCCCGAGCTCGTGGGCGCCCACATCGACATCGGGGGCTGTACACCCGCTACGCGCGTAGATATGCTCGTCTGGTGACCATGTCCACAGCTGCACCCCACGCTCTCGCCGACGCCACCGCGTCCGACAGCACGCTGCGCCGCTTCCTCCACGGGCTGCCCGGCGTCGACCCGGTCGGCCTGGAGGCGCGCGCCGCCTCCCTCGGCACCCGTTCCATCAAGACGACCGCCAAGGCGTACGCCATCGACCTGGCCATCTCCATGGTCGACCTGACGACCCTGGAAGGCGCGGACACCCCGGGCAAGGTCCGGTCCCTGGGCGCCAAGGCGGTCCTCCCCGATCCCACCGACCGCACGACCCCCGCCACGGCCGCGGTCTGCGTCTACCCCGACATGGTGCCCGCCGCCAAGGCCGCCGTCGCCGGCTCCACGGTCAAGGTCGCCTCCGTCGCCACCGCCTTCCCGGCCGGTCGCGCCCCCCTCGCCGTGAAGCTGGCCGACGTCCGCGAGGCCGTCACCGCCGGTGCCGACGAGATCGACATGGTCATCGACCGCGGCGCGTTCCTCGCGGGGAACTACCTGAAGGTGCACGACGAGATCATCGCCGTGAAGGAGGCCTGCGGCACCGCCGCCCGCCTCAAGGTCATCTTCGAGACCGGCGAACTCTCGACGTACGACAACATCCGCCGCGCCAGCTGGCTCGGCATGCTCGCCGGTGCCGACTTCATCAAGACGTCCACCGGCAAGGTCGCGGTGAACGCCACCCCCGCCAACACCCTCCTCATGCTGGAAGCCGTACGCGACTTCCGGGCCCAGACCGGCGTCCAGGTCGGCGTCAAGCCCGCCGGCGGCATCCGCACCACCAAGGACGCGATCAAGTTCCTCGTCCTGGTCAACGAGACCGTCGGCGAGGACTGGCTGGACAACCACTGGTTCCGCTTCGGCGCGTCCTCGCTCCTCAACGACCTGCTGATGCAGCGCCAGAAGCTGGCCACCGGCCGCTACTCCGGCCCCGACTACGTGACGGTGGACTGATCACCATGGCATCCGCGTTCGATTACGCACCCGCACCCGAGTCCCGCGCGATCGTCGACATCGCGCCCTCGTACGGCCTGTTCATCGACGGCGAGTTCACCGAGGCCGCCGACGGCAAGGTCTTCAAGACGGTCAGCCCCGCCTCCGAAGAGGTCCTCTCCGAGATCGCCCGGGCCGGCGAGGCGGACGTGGACCGCGCGGTGAAGGCGGCGCGCAAGGCCTTCGGGAAGTGGTCCGCGCTCCCCGGCGCGGAGCGCGCGAAGTACCTGTTCCGCATCGCCCGCATCGTCCAGGAGCGCTCCCGCGAGCTGGCCGTCCTCGAAACCCTCGACAACGGCAAGCCCATCAAGGAGACCCGCGACGCCGACCTCCCCCTGGTCGCCGCGCACTTCTTCTACTACGCGGGCTGGGCCGACAAACTCGACCACGCGGGCTTCGGCGCGAACCCCCGCCCCCTCGGCGTGGCGGGCCAGGTCATCCCCTGGAACTTCCCCCTGCTGATGCTGGCGTGGAAGATCGCCCCGGCCCTGGCGACCGGCAACACGGTCGTCCTGAAGCCCGCCGAGACGACCCCGCTCTCCGCCCTCTTCTTCGCGGACATCTGCCGCCAGGCGGGCCTCCCGAAGGGCGTCGTCAACATCCTTCCCGGATACGGCGACACCGGCGCCGCCCTGGTCGGGCACCCGGACGTGAACAAGGTCGCCTTCACCGGCTCCACGGCCGTCGGCAAGGAGATCGCGAAGACGGTCGCCGGTACCCGCAAGAAGCTCACCCTCGAACTCGGCGGCAAGGGCGCGAACATCGTCTTCGACGACGCCCCGATCGACCAGGCCGTCGAGGGCATCGTGAACGGCATCTTCTTCAACCAGGGCCAGGTCTGCTGCGCGGGCAGCCGCCTCCTGGTCCAGGAGTCGATCCAGGACGAGCTGCTCGACTCCCTGAAGCGGCGCCTTGCGACCCTGCGCCTCGGCGACCCCCTCGACAAGAACACGGACATCGGCGCGATCAACTCCGAGGAGCAGCTCACGCGCATCACCGCGCTCGTCGAGCGCGGCGAGTCCGAGGGCGCCGAACGCTGGTCCCCGGCCTGTGAACTGCCCTCCGCGGGTTACTGGTTCGCCCCGACGCTCTTCACGAACGTCACCCAGGCGCACACGATCGCGAGGGACGAGATCTTCGGCCCGGTCCTCTCCGTCCTGACCTTCCGCACCCCGGACGAGGCCGTCGCCAAGGCCAACAACACCCAGTACGGCCTCTCGGCGGGCATCTGGACCGAGAAGGGCTCCCGGATCCTGGCCGTCGCGAACAAGCTCCGCGCGGGCGTCGTCTGGTCCAACACGTTCAACAAGTTCGATCCGACCTCGCCGTTCGGCGGCTACAAGGAGTCGGGCTTCGGCCGCGAAGGCGGCCGCCACGGCCTGGAGGCGTACCTCGATGTCCGATAAGTCCGAGCAGCAGCGTCTGAGTGTCTTCAAGACCTACAAGCTGTACGTCGGCGGGAAGTTCCCGCGTTCCGAGAGCGGCCGGGTGTACGAGGTGACGGACTCGAAGGACAAGTGGCTGGCGAACGCGCCCCTTTCCTCCCGCAAGGACGCCCGTGACGCGGTCGTCGCCGCCCGCAAGGCGTTCGGCTCCTGGTCCGGCGCGACGGCGTACAACCGCGGCCAGGTCCTCTACCGCGTGGCGGAGATGCTGGAGGGCCGCAAAAGCCAGTTCGTCCACGAGGTCGCCGACGCCGAGGGCCTGTCGCGGTCGAAGGCCGCCGCCCAGGTGGAGGCGACGATCGACCGCTGGGTCTGGTACGCGGGCTGGACCGACAAGATCGCCCAGGTCGTCGGCGGCGGAAACCCGGTCGCGGGCCCGTACTTCAACCTCTCCTCCCCCGAACCCACGGGCGTGGTCGCGGTCCTGGCCCCCCAGGAGTCGTCCTTCCTGGGCTTGGTCTCGGTCGTCGCCCCGGTGATCGCCACGGGCAACACGGCGGTCGTGGTGGCGAGCGAGAAGTCCCCGCTCCCCGCACTGTCGCTGGGCGAGGTGCTGGCCACCTCCGATGTCCCCGGCGGTGTCGTCAACGTCCTCTCCGGCCGTACGGCGGAGATCGCGGCCCCCCTCGCCGCCCACCAGGACGTCAACGCGATCGACCTGGCCGGCGCGGACGACGTACTGGCGAAGGAACTGGAGATCGCGGCGGCCGACAACCTGAAGCGCGTCCTCCGTCCACAGCCTGTGGACGACTGGTCGGCCATGCCGGGCATCGACCGTATGACGGCGTTCCTGGAGACGAAGACGGTGTGGCACCCGACGGGCTCGCTGGGCGCGTCCGGGTCGGCGTACTGAATCAGAGCGTGGGGGAACTGCGGGCCGTCGGGACGGTACAGGCCGTCCGTGGCCGGCCGCGCAGTTCCCCGCTCAACGTGCGGGCACTCAGCGGCGGTGCCACTTCCTCCTGCGCGCTTCCACTTCCACTTCGGAAAGCGATCATGGAGATACGTACGGTGGTCGAGGTGTGATGTGTGCTCCATGGGCGACCCGCCCACTCGGCGAGAGCCGCCCGATGCCGCACACTGGACTCTCGTGAGTGCGCATCCTCCGATACCGACCCGGGTCGTCCTGCTGTCCGGTCCGTCCGGCTCAGGCAAGTCCCTTCTCGCCGCCCGCTCCGGCCTGCCCGTGCTGCGGCTCGACGACTTCTACAAGGAGGGCGACGACCCGACGCTGCCGCAGGTGGAGGGTAGCGCCGACATCGACTGGGACCACCCGCTGTCGTGGGACGCGGACGTCGCCGTCGCGGCGATCGAGGAGCTGTGCCGCACGGGCAGTACGACCGTCCCGACGTACGACATCTCGCTCAGCGCGCGTACCGGCGCCGAGGCCCTGCACATCGAGCGGACCCCGGTCTTCATCGCCGAGGGCATCTTCGCCGCCGAGATCGTCGGGCGCTGCCGTGAACTCGGTGTCCTCGCCGACGCCCTGTGCCTGACCCGTGGTGCGGTGACGACCTTCCGCCGCCGCTTCCTGCGCGATCTGAAGGAGGGCCGCAAGTCGGTGCCCTTCCTGCTGCGGCGCGGCTGGCGGCTGATGCGTCTGGAGCGCTCGATCGTGGCCCGGCAGACGGAGTTGGGCGCCCACCCGTGCGACAGGGACGAGGCGCTGGGGCGTCTGGCCGCGGCCGCCGCGGGCCACAGCGCGAAGGCGACGGCGTGAGCGGTCGCACGGCCCCTCCGCAACCGTAGACACCCGGCACACATGAAAGCGGGACTGGACGGACCCCCCGGCCCTCCAGTCCCGCTTCCCCCGTTGTCCCCGTGACACAACCGTCGTGGTCCCCCCGGACCCCCGCCGGTTTTCCCCCGGCCGTCACGCCGGCGCTCCCCCGCGCCACCGTGACGTCCCTCGTTCCCCCGTACTCCCCCCGCTTTCCCCCGTTACTTGCTTCCCCCCACAGACCTTCAGGCGACAAGCTCCCCGAAGGACTCCTCCTCGTCACGGCCGAAGCTGAGGACCTCGTCCTCGCGCAGCCGGCGGAGCGACCGCCAGATGCTGGACTTCACCGTGCCGACACTGATGTCGAGGATCTCCGCGATCTCCGGGTCGGTGCGGCCCTCGTAGTAACGGAGGACCAGCATCGTCCGCTGGAGTTCGGGGAGCCGGGCGAGCGCCTGCCACAGGACGGCGCGCAGTTCGGTGCCGCGCATCGCGTCCGTGTCACCGGCGGTCTCCGGCAGTTCCTCGGTCGGGTACTCGTTCAGCTTGCGGCGGCGCCACGCGCTGATGTGCAGATTGGTCATGGTGCGGCGGAGGTAGCCCCCGACCGCGGCCTTGTCACTGATCCGGTCCCAGGCCCGGTAGGTCGAGAACAGCGCGCTCTGCAGCAGGTCCTCGGCCTCGAAGCGGTCTCCGGTCAGGTGGTAGGCGGTTGCGTACAGGGAGGCACGACGCTCCTGGACGTAGGCGGTGAATTCCGCCTCCGACCCAGACCGGCGTTCCCCCGTGCCCTCCCCGTACGCGGTCCCCGTTCCCCCGTGGGTGACCCCCGTGTTGCTTCCCCCCACATGCGCGTCAACCACCGACATGTACGTGGTGTGCTGACGCCCGGTGCCGCGAGCGCACCCCCGCCCGCTCACGGCACCGGACTTCTCCGCGTTCCGGACGACGTCGTGGAGACGCGTGACAACTGCGCTAGTGCTGGTGCTGTGCAGCGTGTTCATCTCGCGCCCCCCGTCGTGGAGTTCCGGTTGTGGTGCTGTGCTGTGGTGCTCGTTCGTGCTTCCCGGCTCCGCCCCTTCGTGCTGTCGGGCGGTGTTTCCTTGCCTGTGCCGAAAAGATTGCCCGCCCACTTTCATGGCCGTGTCCTCCGACTGTCACAGACCTGTCACAGGGGTCGGCCCCAGGCGGGGCACAGGTTGATCACAGAGAAGAGTCGTACGGCTACGCGAACGGCACGATCATGTGCGGGTGTCGGGTTGGAGCGCTCCAACGGTCGATTCAGCGCCATGCCATGGGCCAGAATGAGCCCGTGCCTTCCCTGTTGCTGATCGAGGACGACGACGCCATCCGCACGGCCCTGGAGCTCTCACTGACGCGCCAGGGGCACCGTGTCGCCACCGCCGCCACCGGCGAGGATGGTCTCAAGCTGCTGCGCGAACAGCGGCCGGATCTGATCGTTTTGGACGTGATGCTGCCTGGAATCGACGGCTTCGAGGTGTGCCGGCGGATCCGGCGCACCGACCAGCTGCCGATCATCCTGCTCACCGCGCGCAGCGACGACATCGACGTCGTGGTGGGCCTGGAGTCCGGTGCGGACGACTATGTCGTCAAGCCCGTGCAGGGGCGGGTCCTGGACGCCCGTATCCGCGCCGTGCTGCGGCGCGGTGAGCGCGAGGCCAACGACGCGGCGACGTTCGGCAGCCTGGTGATCGACCGCGCGGCGATGACCGTGACGAAGAACGGCGAGGACCTCCAGCTGACGCCCACCGAGCTGCGGCTGCTCCTGGAGCTGAGCCGCCGCCCCGGACAGGCCCTGTCCCGGCAGCAGTTGCTGCGTCTGGTGTGGGAGCACGACTACCTGGGCGACTCCCGCCTGGTGGACGCGTGTGTGCAGCGGCTGCGCGCCAAGGTCGAGGACGTACCGTCGTCGCCGACCCTGATCCGTACCGTGCGCGGGGTGGGCTACCGGCTGGACGTTCCTCAGTGACGAAGGCTCGAGGGGGGATCCGCGGCTGGTCCGCGGCTCGCAGGAAAGTACAGTCCCGGATCCGTTTCACCAGTCTGCGGCTGCGTCTGGTGGTCGTCTTCGGTCTGGTGGCGCTCACGGCGGCCGCGTCGGCGTCCGGTATCGCGTACTGGCTCAACCGCGAGGCCGTGCAGAGCCGCGCCCAGGACGCGGCACTCAACGACTTCAAGCGGGAGATGCAGAGCCATGTGAGCACGTTGCGCCCGAACCCGACGCAGGACCAGCTGCGCATCGCGGCACGCAGGATGGCGGAGGGCGGCGAGCGTTCCAGCGTGCTGCTCATCGCCGAGGGCGCCGACGGCAAGACGGTGTCCGGTGCCTCGACCGACAACGCGCTGGACGGCTTCTCACTGGAGGACGTGCCCGCGTCCCTGCAGAAGGCCGTGAACAAGCGGCAGAAGCTCACCTCGGGCAACCGGCACGCGTACCACGTGTACTGGCAGCGGGTCATAGACGGCGACACCCCGTATCTGGTGGGCGGCGCGAAGATGATCGGCGGCGGGCCGACCGGCTACATCCGCAAGTCCCTGGCGGAGGAGGCGGACGACCTCAACTCGCTGGCCTGGTCGCTAGGTATCGCGACGGGTCTGTCGCTCATCGGCTCGGCGCTGCTCGCGCAGGCCGCCGCGACGACCGTGCTGAAGCCGGTGCAGCGCCTCGGTGTCGCGGCCCGGCGCCTCGGCGAGGGCAAGCTCGACACCCGGCTGCGCGTGTCCGGCACGGACGAACTGGCCGATCTCTCCCGGACGTTCAACCTCGCGGCGGAATCCCTGGAGAAGCGGGTCGACGACATGAGCGCCCGCGAGGAGGCGTCGCGCCGCTTCGTCGCCGACATGTCCCATGAACTCCGTACGCCGCTCACGGCGATCACCGCCGTCACGGAGGTGCTGGAGGAGGAGCTGGACGCCGACACGGGCAGTCTCGATCCCATGATCGAACCGGCCGTTCGGCTCGTCGTCAGCGAGACGCGGCGCCTGAACGACCTGGTCGAGAACCTGATGGAGGTCACCCGCTTCGACGCGGGCACGGCCCGGCTGGTCCTCGACGACGTGGACATCGCCGACCAGATCACCGCCTGCATCGACGCCCGCGCCTGGCTGGACGCGGTGGAGCTGGACGCCGAGCGCGGCACCATGGCCAACCTCGACCCGCGCCGCCTGGACGTGATCATGGCGAACCTGATCGGAAACGCGCTCAAGCACGGCGGCTCGCCTGTGCGCGTCTCGGTGCGCGAGGAGGGCGACGACCTGCTGATCGAGGTACGGGACCACGGCCCCGGCATCCCCGAGGACGTCCTCCCGCATGTCTTCGACCGTTTCTACAAGGCGAGCGCCTCCCGCCCCCGCTCCGAGGGCAGCGGCCTCGGCCTGTCCATCGCCCTGGAGAACGCCCACATCCACGGCGGCGAGATCACCGCCGCCAACTCCCCGAAGGGCGGCGCGGTCTTCACCCTCCGCCTGCCCCGTGACGCCGCCTCGCTGATCGCGGAGGAACGGGACGACGACCAGGGCGACGACGGCCCGGAGGGCATCGAGGGGAACGGGCAGTGACGATACGACAGACGCGAGGGCGAGACGCGGGAAGACAGGGCGTGCGAGTGCTGGACGTACGCGTACGGGGCTCACGCGTGCGAGGCGTACGGGTCCTGACCGCGACCGGGGTGCTCGCCGGGCTGCTCGCCGGCTGCGGCATCCGGGCCACGCAGGTGCCGACGGACTTCGCTCCGGCGCCCTCGATGGTGCCGTGCGAGCTGTCGGTGACGGACATCGCGACGCAGGCGACCCCGTCCATGCCGGTCGAGGTGTTCCTGCTCTGCTCCGGCGCGCTCGTGCGGGTCAACCGCTCGGTGCAGGTGGCCGAGGGCACCGATGAGCCCGCGCGGCGCGTCGTCGTCGCACAGGGCCTCCTGGACGCCCTGGCCGGCGACCCCTCCGACGCCGAGGACGAGGCCGGCTACGACACCGCCGTACCGTCCGGCCTCACGGTGACCGGCCCCCGCCCCGGCGACCCCGAGGACGCCCTCCGTCTGTCCACCGCCCCCGACTCCCTCCCCAAGTACGCCCTCGCCCAGATCGTCTGCACCTTCGCCGACTCCGCCGCCGCCGGCGACAACGGCTCGGTGGCCCTGGGCAGCACCAGCGCCGAGTCCCTGAGGCGCTACGAGTGCACCCCGG
Organism: Streptomyces sp. DSM 40750; assembly: GCF_024612035.1. GTDB lineage: Bacteria > Actinomycetota > Actinomycetes > Streptomycetales > Streptomycetaceae > Streptomyces. Next base: position 7,236,639 of record NZ_CP102513.1, on the reverse strand, counting down.
AGACCCAGTCGGACCCGGGAGCGGGAAACCCGCCGTCGACGGAGGTCGGGGGAACCTGACGGCGCCGGGCGACGCCCGCTGCGGGGCACACCGGGACGCCCGCTGCGGGCTCAGTGCAGAAGAGCCGGCGAGTGAGCCGAAGGGGCGCGCCTGTGTCGAGACGGCGAACGCGCGCAGCGCCCGACGAAGGAGGGCCGAGCACGATCGCCGTCTCGACACAGGCTTTGGCGCCCCGGAGGCGAACCGAGCCACGAAGAAAGGGGAACCGATCGTGCCGGGGGCCGCGTCTTGGGGGGCGTGCAGCCTCAAGGTACGAACGGCGGTAGCGCCGGGATCCGTGTCCGTGCGGCGGGGGGTGTCCTCCTCGCCGCACATCTCGCGGTCGTTGCCTGGATCACGCTGCGTCCACTGGACGTCACCTGGATGAGTCCCGCGAATCTGCGGCCCTTCGCGGGCATCAGAGCCGATGTGGCCCTGGGCTGGCCGGAGGCGGCCCGCCGGATCGGCGAGGGGCTCGCGCTGCTCGCTCCGCTGGGCGTCCTGCTGCCGATGACGCACGGCAGACTGTCCGTGTCGCCGCTCGCCTCGCTGGCCCGGTCGGTCGCGGCCGGGGCGCTGCTGTCGCTGGCCATCGAGCTGTTGCAGACCGGGGTGCCCGGTCAGGTCGTCGACATCGACTCGATCCTGCTGAACACGGTCGGCGTGGGCCTCGCCCATCTCGCGGTCGTACCGGTGGTCAGGTCGGCGTTCCGGCGCAGGGCCGAGACCCGGGTCCGTGCGGCGAGCCTGCGCCGTGAGGAGACGTCTCAGGGTCGGACCCCGACGATTCCCAGGGTCGGAATGGCTCCATAGAGGGACGCTTCGTCCGCTTCGTCACCGTAGCGTCGAAGGTGTGGAAAAGAGAGCGGCGGCCACAAGGAGGCCCCGCCCCCACCGTCGGCCCGCGGCCGACGTCCTACGCTGACGAAGGAGCCCTCATGAGCCGCCTTGCCCGCCCCACCGAAGGCCGGATGATCGGCGGAGTGTGCGCAGCGCTGGCACGGCGCTTCGGCACCTCCGCGACCACGATGCGCGTGATCTTCCTGGTGTCGTGTCTGCTTCCGGGCCCGCAGTTCCTGCTCTACATAGCCCTGTGGATTCTGTTCCCCTCGGAGGAGAAGGCCCGCACGGCCTGGTGACACACACCTGACGCGGACACCTGACGCACACGCCGATGGGGCGCGCCCTTGAAGGGTGCGCCCCATACGGGCGGACGGTGCGGTGCGGCTCAGGCGCCGCCGCCGAGGGGCAGGCCGTTCACGCCGAGGTCATGGGCGGGGAGGGTCTGGCCCGCGGGGACGCCGCCGAGCAGTCCGGCGACGGGGGCGGTCGACCCCTCGGCGAGGACGTTGGCGGTGGCGGGGTGTGCGGTCTCCAGACCGGCGCCGAGCGCCCTCTGCCCCTGGTCGAGGGCGCCGGGGGCGGCCGGCAGCGCCTGCGTGATGTTCTCCGCGGGCAGCGTCTGGGTGACGGCGCCCAGGGCCTGGGAGGCGTCGGGCACGCTCGGGGCGGCGTTCGCGGCTCCCGCGCCCGCGGCGGCGATGGCGGCACCGACGACGGCGACACCGAGGGTCTTGGCAGCAGACTGCTTCATGTGGAATGCGTCCTTGGAATGCGTTTGACGGGTGATGGGCGGTGTCGAAACGTAAACACCGAAGTCCCGCCGCAGGCAAACATCGAAAAGCGGCCGCGTCGCCGCCCGCGCGGCCGCTTCCCGAAGCCGCCGTTCAGCTCTGTTCGTTGCCAGAACCGCTGGTGGAGGACGTTTGCCGGAACAGCCATTCGGATTTCAACTCGGCGTATCCGGGCTTGATCACGTCATTGATCATGGCCAGTCGTTCATCGAAAGGAATGAATGCTGACTTCATAGCATTGACCGAGAACCACTGGATGTCGTCGAGCGTGTAGCCGAAAGCCTCGACAAGGTGCTCGAATTCCCGGCTCATGCTCGTGTGGGACATCAGCCGGTTGTCGGTGTTCACGGTGGCCCGGAAGTGCAGTCGCCGCAGCAGCCCGATGGGGTGCTCGGCGTACGAACGGGCGGCGCCGGTCTGGAGGTTGGAACTGGGGCACAGCTCCAGCGGGATGCGCTTGTCGCGGACGTAGGAGGCGAGGCGGCCGAGCTTCACGGAGCCGTCCTCGTGGACCTGGATGTCGTCGATGATGCGGACGCCGTGGCCGAGCCGGTCGGCGCCGCACCACTGCAACGCCTGCCAGATGGAGGGGAGCCCGAAGGCCTCTCCGGCGTGGATGGTGAAGTGGTTGTTCTCGCGCTTGAGGAACTCGAAGGCGTCGAGGTGCCGGGTGGGCGGGTAGCCGGCCTCGGCGCCGGCGATGTCGAATCCGACGACGCCCAGGTCGCGGTAGCGGTTGGCGAGTTCGGCGATCTCCAGGGCGCGGGCCGCGTGCCGCATGGCGGTGAGCAGGGCGCCGACGCGGATGCGGCGGCCGTCGGCCCTGGCCCGCCGCTCACCCTCCCGGAAGCCCTCGTTGACGGCCTCGACGACCTCTTCGAGGCTGAGGCCGCCGTCGAGGTGCTGTTCGGGGGCGTAGCGGACCTCCGCGTAGACGACGCCGTCCGCGGCGAGGTCCTCGGCGCACTCGGCGGCGACCCGGAAGAGCGCGTCCCGGGTCTGCATCACACCGACGGTGTGGGAGAAGGTCTCCAAGTACCGCTCCAGCGAACCGGAGTCGGCGGCCTCCCGGAACCAGACGCCGAGCCGGTCGGGGTCGGTCTCCGGGAGCTGGGGGGCGTAGCCCGAGGCATGGGCGAGTTCGACGATCGTGCCGGGGCGCAGCCCGCCGTCGAGGTGGTCGTGCAGCAGAACCTTGGGCGCCCGGCGGATCTGGTCCGAATCCGGGGTGCTACCGGTCGGGTCGGTCTGGTTCGTCATTTCCGCACGATAACGCCTACGCGCGTAGAGCGCCTGTCGGGCAATCCCGTCGATACCCAACGGTGACCCACAGGACGGGTGGCGTACACCATCCCTTCTGACACTGTTCTGTCATGGCGCAGCAAGCAATGCCGGTCCGTACGCCCCGACTTGGGCGGACGATCGGCCCGGAGCCGAGCACGGTCAGCGGAGTCGTCCTGCTGCTCCCGGCCGGCGACGAGGCATCCACCCGCAGACCCTCCCCCATGATGGCCACGGCCTCCGTGCTCGCCCTCGGCCGCCGGCTCGCCCGCGCGGGCCGTACGGAGGGGCTGGCGACGCATGTCGTGCACTACCGCTACCGGGGGTGGAACGGCTCGGAGGCGCGGCTCGCGCGCGACGCGGAGTGGGCCGCGGACGAGGTGGTCCGGCGTTATGGGGATGTGCCGGTGTGTCTCGCCGGGCTCCACATGGGCGCTCGGGCCGCGCTGCACGCGGGTGGGCACGATGCCGTCAGCTCCGTGCTGGCCATCGCTCCCTGGCTGCCCGAGGAGGATGTGGCCGCGCCGCTCGAACCGGTGAAACAACTGTCGGGGCGGCGGGTGCTGATCGTGCACGGCACGAATGACGAGCGGGTCGATCCCGAGTTGTCGTTCCGGTTCGCCGCGCGGGCGAAGAAGACGAACCCCGACATCTGCCGGTTCGAGGTGCATGCGGATCGGCACGGGTTGACGCAGTACCGGGAGGAGGTGCATGCGTTGGCTTCGGATTTCGTGATGGGGGCGTTGTTCGGGAGGGCTTTCTCGCGGCCTGTGGAGGATGCGCTTGCCGCGCCGCCGCCGTTGGGGCTGCGGATGCCGCTCGCTTCCGGGTTCGGGGTGGCCCGGCCGCAGCGGAGTGTCTGAGGTCGTGGCGCGGCTGCGGGTTCGGTCGGTGGGGGCTTGGCGCGCCCACGCGGCGAAGCCGCACATGGACACAGCCATTGACACAGCCCCGCGCCCCTGACTCCGCTGGTGCTCAGCCGGGCAACAGGTTGCCCCTTCTCGACAGCAGGAATTTCTTGAAAGCCGCCACCGGGGGTGTGTCCGGGTGGCCGTCCAGCCAGGCCACGCCGATTTCTCTGGCTGCTCGGGGGGCCGTGACCGTCAGTTCCACGACGCCCGGTCTCGGGACCGCGGGCGGGGGGAGGAGGGCTACTCCCAGGCCTGCCGCCACCAACCCCCGTAGGGTCTCCGCCTCCTCGCCCTCGAAGGCGATACGTGGTTTGAAGCCGGCCTCTTTGCAGAGGTCGTCGGTGATGCGGCGCATGCCGTAGCCGGGTTCGAGGGTGACGAAGGTTTCGTCGGCGGCCTCGGCGAGGCGGACGCGCTTGCGGGCGGCGAGGCGGTGGTCGGCGGGGACGACGAGGCGGAGTTTCTGCTCGTCGAGACGGCGGGCCACCAGGTCGGGGGCGTCGGGGACCGGGGAGGTGAGGCAGAGGTCGAGTTCGCCCGCGCGTAGGCGTTCGAGCATGGCCTCGCCGTAGTTCTGGACCAGGCTGAAGCGGACGCGGGGGTGTTCGACGCGGAAGGCCTGGAGGAGGCCGGGGACCGTCTCGGCGCCCATGGTGTGCAGGAAGCCGAAGGCGACCTTGCCGGTGGCGGGGTCGGCGTCGGCACGGACCTCGTCGGCGGCGCGCTCGATCTCGGCGAGTGCACGTTCCACGGAGGCGTGGAACGTGCGGCCGGCGTGGGTGAGGGAGACCGTGCGGCCCCGGCGGGCGAACAGGTCCACGCCCAGGTCCTGTTCGAGCCGGACCATCGCCCGCGACAGGGTCGACTGCGGGACCTGCATCTCCTGCGCGGCCCGGGTGACGTGCTCGGTGCGGGCGACACCGGCGAAGTAGGCGAGGCGTGGGGCCAGGCGCAGGACGATGTCCTCGATGGTCTCCGGGTCATTGATGGCATGGCCATCGATTTGTTTTGTGTCACTGGACTGTGACAGCTGCCGCCCTGACCTCTGCTCATGCATCACGGGAACGATTATGGGGGTTCCATGCATTGGACGGATGAACGGCGGGATCCGTAGGTTCGAGGCATGCCTTCCGCCAGTACCGAGGCGTCCACCACCGTGGGCGCCGTATCAGCCACGTCCCACCGTGCGAACGCCGCCGACTCCCGAGTGGCCCCCGGCGGGCCCGGATACCGCCGGATGAGTCTGGCGCTGTTCCTCGCGGGTGTCGCGACCTTCGCCCTCCTCTACTCCACACAGGCTCTGCTGCCGCTGATCTCGGACGGCTTCGGTGGTACGGCGAGTGCGGCGAGCTGGACGGTGTCGGCGGCGACCGGGGCGCTGGCCCTGTTCGTGCTGCCGATGAGCGCGCTGTCGGAGCGGTTCGGGCGCCGTACGTTGATGACGGCGTCGCTGGCGGTCGCGGTCACGGTCGGGCTGCTGATCCCCTTCGCGCCCTCGCTGGGGGCGCTGGTGGTGCTGCGGGCCGTGCAGGGGGCGGCGCTGGCCGGTGTGCCGGCCTCGGCCACCGCCTACCTCGCCGAGGAGGTGCGTCCCAAGGCCCTCATCACCGCGATCGGTCTCTTCGTCGCCGGCAACAGCGTCGGCGGCATGAGCGGGCGGGTCGTCACCGGGTGGGTCGCGCAGGAGTGGGGCTGGCGGGTCGCACTGGGTGTGCTCGGGGTGATCGCGGTGGGCTGTGCGGTGGCCTTCCGGCTGCTGCTGCCCGCACCCAAGCACTTCGTGGCGGGGTCGCTGCGGCCGCGCGCGCTGGGCCGGACCGTGCGGGCGCATCTCGGGAATCCGCTGCTGTGCCGGTTGTACGCGATCGGTGCGCTGTTCATGACGGTCTTCGGCGCGGTCTACACGGTCATCGGATACCGGCTGACCGACGCCCCGTTCTCCCTGCCGCAGGGCGTCATCGGGTCGGTCTTCCTCGTGTACCTGGTGGGGACGGTGTCGGCGTCCACCGCCGGAAAGCTGGTGGGGCGGCTCGGGCGGCGGGGTGCGCTGTATCTCGCCGGTGGTACGACGACCGCCGGGCTGGCGGTGTCACTGTCCGACTCGCTGGTGCTGGTGCTGACGGGGCTTGTCCTCATCACGGCGGGGTTCTTCGCGGGGCACGCGGTCGCCTCGTCGTCGGTGAGTCATACGGCGAAGGAGGGGCGGGCGCAGGCGTCCGCGCTGTATCAGTCGGCGTACTACGTGGGGTCCAGCGCGGGCAGCACGTTGGGGGCCGTGGCCTTTCATGCCGGGGGCTGGGGCGGGACTGTTTCGCTGGGGCTGCTGGCTGTGACGGGGGTTGTGGCGATCACTGTGGTGGGGTCGCATGCGGCTCGGCGTGGGCCGGTGCCGGTTCACTGAGCGGGCCTCGGTGCCGGTCGTGTGTGGTTGGTCGCGCGGTTCCCCGCGCCCCTGAAAAGCAGAATCAGGGGCGCGGGGAACTGTGCGACCGGCCCCCCACCCGCAGACGAAGCACAGCTCCCTGACCTGCCCCTTCTCTCACTCGCCGGGCCATTGTCAGTGGGCTGCGGTAGCTTCCGAAGTGTTGGTACGCACAGGTACGCCACAGGGGTGGGTTGGCCATGAGTGAGGGTACGGCGACGGTGGAGCTCGACGTCCGGCTGGAGAAGCACCGGGTCGAGTTGACCGGGTACTGCTATCGGATGCTCGGTTCGTCCTTCGAGGCGGAGGACGCCGTGCAGGACACGATGATCCGGGCCTGGCGGAGCTACGAGAAGTTCGAGGGGCGGTCGTCGCTGCGGTCGTGGCTGTACCGGATCGCCACGAACGTGTGCCTGGACATGCTGACCGCGGGGAACAAGCGGGCCCGGCCCATGGATCTCACGGAGTCCACACCTCTCGCCCAGGCCGCCCTCGCCCCCCGCCCCGACAACACCTGGCTGGAGCCGGTGCCGGATGCGCGGGTGCTGCCGACGACCGACGATCCGGCGGAGGCCGCCGTGGCCAAGGAGTCCGTGCGGCTGGCGTTCGTGGCGGCGCTGCAGAAGCTGCCCTCGAAGCAGCGGGCGGTGCTCATCCTGCGCGAGGTGTTGGCGTGGAAGGCGAGCGAGGTCGCCGAGCTGCTCGACACGTCCGTCGCCTCGGTGAACAGCGCCTTGCAGCGGGCCCGCGCGACCCTCGCCGAGAGCGACGGGCAGGTCGCTGCCGCCGATGTCTCCGACCCGCTGGACCAGGAGCAGCAGAAGCTCCTTGAGCGCTATGTGGCCGCCTTCGAGGGATACGACATGGCGGCGCTGACGGCCCTGCTGCACGAGGACGCGGTCATGACGATGCCGCCGTTCGACCTGTGGCTGACCGGGACGAGCGACATCACCGGCTTCATGACCACGCTCGGCGCACCCTGTGCCGGGTCGCACCTCGTGCCGGTCGCGGTGAACGGGCTGCCGGGCTTCGCGCAGTACAAGCCGGACCCGGAGAAGGGCGGCTTCAGCGCCTGGGCCGTGCAGGCGCTGGAGATCTCAGAGGGCCGGATCGCCGGGTTCCACTGCTTCCTCGACACCGCCCGCTGGTTCCCCCTCTTCGGCCTCCCCCTCCACATCGAAGGCAAGCCCGACGAGGCCCAGTAGCGCGCGCAGCGCCGGGTCGGGGTCCCGCAGCCGTATCCGGCCCCCGGCCCGTCCGGCCGCGAGCTGCAGCCGGGCCAGTACGTCGATGACGCCCAGCCCGGGCGGCCCGATCCCGGCGACGTCGCACACCACGACCCCGCCCCCGGTCCCCTCCAGTTGCGCGCGCACCTCGTCACAGAGCCGGGGCACCTCGTCCCGGGTGACGGTGCCTGGCAGTACGAGTACGGCGGGTGTCGTCGCGTCCACGATCTGTAGACCGGGCGGCGGCCCGGAACTCATCGCGGAGGGCGACCACACCCGCCGTGAACTGCGCTATGTCCGGTGGGCCGGCTCTAGGCGATCCGGTCCAGCACGATCGGGCTCGGGGTGAACGCCGTGCCCGGGGCCGCGATGTCGTACGAGCCCTCCACCGCGTCCAGGGCGTACGCGAAGCGCTCCGGGGTGTCGGTGTGCAGGGTCAGCAAGGGCTGGCCCTCGGTCACCGTGTCGCCGGGCTTGGCGTGCATCTCCACGCCCGCGGCGGCCTGGACCGGGTCCTCCTTGCGGGCACGGCCGGCGCCCAGGCGCCAGGCGGCTATGCCGATGTCGTACGCGTCGAGGCGGGTCAGCACGCCGGAGGCGCTCGCCTTCACCACGTGCTGCTCGCGCGAGGTCGGCAGCTCGGCGTCCGGGTCGCCGCCCTGGGCGGCGATCATGCGGCGCCAGGCGTCCATCGCCGAGCCGTCGGCCAGCGCCTTCGCCGGGTCGGCGTCCTTCACGCCGGCCGCGTCGAGCATCTCGCGGGCCAGCGCGATCGTCAGCTCCACGACGTCGGCCGGGCCGCCGCCCGCCAGGACCTCGACCGACTCGCGGACCTCCAGCGCGTTGCCCGCCGTCAGGCCCAGGGGGGTCGACATGTCCGTCAGGAGGGCGACCGTCTTCACGCCGTGGTCCGTGCCCAGGCCCACCATCGTCGACGCCAGCTCGCGGGCGTCCTCGATGGTCTTCATGAAGGCTCCCGTGCCCACCTTCACGTCCAGGACCAGGGAGCCCGTCCCCTCCGCGATCTTCTTCGACATGATGGACGAAGCGATCAGGGGGATCGCCTCCACGGTGCCCGTGACGTCGCGGAGCGCGTACAGCTTCTTGTCCGCCGGGGCCAGGCCGTCGCCCGCCGCGCAGATCACCGCGCCGACCTCGTCCAGGACGTTCAGCATCTCCTCGTTGGAGAGCAGCGCGCGCCAGCCCGGGATCGACTCCAGCTTGTCGAGGGTGCCGCCCGTGTGGCCGAGGCCTCGGCCCGAGAGCTGGGGGACGGCCGCGCCGCAGGCCGCCACCAGGGGGGCCAGCGGGAGGGTGATCTTGTCACCGACGCCGCCGGTGGAGTGCTTGTCGGCGGTGGGGCGGGACAGGGACGAGAAGTCCATGCGCTCGCCGGAGGCGATCATCGCGGCCGTCCAGCGGGCGATCTCGCGGCGGTCCATGCCGTTGAGGAGGATCGCCATGTTGAGGGCGGCCATCTGGTAGTCGGCGACCTCGCCGCGGGTGTACGCGTCGATGACCCAGTCGATCTGTTCGTCGCTGAGTTCGCCGCGGTCCCGCTTGGTGCGGATGACGGAGATGGCATCCATCGACAGAGACGTCATGGCTTTCCTTTCCAGAATTCCGATCAAGGGTTTTCGAAAGCGTCCGATGGCGATCGGAAAGTGTGCGGCCCCTCCGACCGTTCGTCAGGAGGGGCCGCACGGGAGTTACTTGGTGAGATGGTCCGGGCCGAAGGCCTGGGGCAGCATCTCCGAGAGCGGGACGATCCCCGCCGGGGTCTCCAGCAGCAGATCCGGGCCGCCGAACTCGTACAGCAGTTGTCGGCAGCGGCCGCACGGGACGAGGATCTCGCCCTGGCCGTCCACGCAGGTGAAGTGCGTGAGGCGGCCACCGCCCGTGCGGTGCAGCTCCGAGACGAGTCCGCACTCGGCGCACAGGCCGAGGCCGTAGGAGGCGTTCTCGACATTGCAGCCCGCGATCGTGCGGCCGTCGTCGACGAGGGCGGCGACGCCGACCGGGTAGCCCGAGTAGGGGGCGTACGCGTGGGACATGGCCTCCCGCGCGACCGAGCGCAGCTTGTCCCAGTCGACCCCGGCCAGGGCGGTCACTTGCCTTGTCCCTTCCGGTACGGCAGGCCGTCCGCCTTCGGCATCCGCAGTCGCTGGGCGGAGAGCGCGAGGACGATCAGCGTGATGACGTACGGCGTGGCGGCGACGACCTGGTTGGGAACCTCGTTGGTGACGGAGTACCAGGTGAGGATGAGGGCGCCGACGACGAAGGTGATCGCGGCGGCGACGTACTTCTTGCGGACGGCCTGCCAGACGGCGCCGATGATCAGCAGGAGGGCGCCGAGCAGCAGCAGGGCGTGGACGTTCTCGGAGCCGCCGCGCAGGTTGAGGCTGTCGGTGTAGCCGAAGAGGCCGGCGCCGATGGCGAGGCCGCCCGGCATCCAGTTGCCGAAGATCATCGCGGCGAGGCCGATGTAGCCGCGGCCGCCGGTCTGGCCCTCCAGGTAGAAGGGGTTGGCGACGATGGCGAGGAAGACGCCGCCGAGGCCGGCCAGACCACCGGAGATGATCACGGCCAGGTACTTGTACTTGTAGACGTTGACACCGAGGGACTCGGCGGCGATCGGGTTCTCGCCGCAGGAGCGCAGGCGCAGGCCGAAGGCGGTGCGCCACAGGATCCACCAGGTGGCGGGGACCAGCGCGACGGCGAGGAGGGTCAGCCAGGAGACGTTGGTGACCAGACCGCCGAGCAGGCCGGCGATGTCGGAGATGAAGAACCAGCCCTTGGCGTTGAGGTCCCGCAGTGCGTCGGAGAGTCCGGGCACCGTGAAGTTGCCGAGGGAGTCCACCGCCGGGGACTGCTTGGCCGAGCCGCCCTGGTGGCCCACGAAGGCGAGGGGGGCGAGGTAGCGGGTGGCGCCGAGGGCGAGGATGTTGATGGCCACACCGGAGACGATGTGGTTGACGTTGAAGGTGACGGTGACGAAGGCGTGCAGCAGGCCGCCGATCGCGCCGCCGGCGATGCCGACCAGGACGCCGGTCCACGGGCCCCACTGGAAGCCGGCCCACGCACCGAACCAGGTGCCGAGGATCATCATGCCTTCGAGGCCGATGTTGACGACGCCCGCGCGCTCGGCCCACAGACCGCCGAGGCCGGCGAGGCCGATGGGCACGGCGAGCTGGAGCGCGGTCGACATCTGGCTGACGTTGGTGATGCCGTCGGCGCCGGTGATGATGCGGACGATCGAGGTCAGTGCCAGGACGCCGGCGATGACCAGCAGCAGCACGGGCAGCGACAGCTTGCGGCCGGTCGGGGCGGCCGGCTGCAGCGTGGGCTGGTTGACGTCGGTTGCGGTGGTCATCGGCCAGCCACCTCCTTCTTGACGTTGTTGTTGTCGCCGGAGGCGTCCGCGCCGAGGACATGGCCCGCGGCGAGCTCGGCGCCGACCCGGCGCTGCTGGCGGCGCAGGCCCCATTCGCGCACGGTCTCGTACGAGACGACGACCGAGAGCACGATCAGGCCCTGCATGATGACCGCGATCTCCTTGTCGTAGCCGTGGAAGTCCAGCTCCGGCGAGGCCTTGTCGAGCCAGGCCCACAGCAGGGCGGCGAAGGCGATGCCGACGGGACTGTTGCGGCCGAGGAGGGCGATGCCGATGCCGAGGAAACCGATGCCGGTGGGGAAGTTGAGGCTGTAGGTGTGGGTGTCGCCGAGCAGGATCGGCAGGCCCGCGAGGCCCGCGACACCGCCGGAGATCAGCATGGCGGTGAGGATCATGCGCTTGGGGTCGACACCGCTGGCCGCGGCGGCCGACTCCGAGGCGCCGGAGGCGCGCAGGTCGAAGCCGAAGCGGGTGCGGTTGATGACGACCCAGTAGCCGATGCCGAGCAGCACGGCGAGGACGACCAGACCGTAGATCTCGCCGGCCTTGCCCATGTCGATGCCGGGGACCCAGCCGGACTCGGCCATCTCGCCGGTGGTGTTGTTGTTGCCGACCTTGACGCCGAAGACGTTCGGCAGCCAGAGGTAGCCGATGACGGAGGTGGCGATCGCGTTCAGCATGATCGAGGCGACGACCTCGCTGACACCCCGGGTGACCTTGAGGACACCGACGATGCCGGCCCAGAAGGCGCCGGTGAAGATCGCGGTGAGCATCAGCAGCGGGATCTGGATGACCGCGGGCAGGTCGACATGGGCGCCGACGATCGCGGTGATCATGGCGCCGAGCAGGTACTGGCCGTCGACACCGATGTTGAACAGGTTCATCCGGAAGCCGATGGCCACCGCGAGGGCCGCGATGTAGTACAGCGTGGCCTGGTTGATGATCCGGACCTGGATGTCGGAGAACGTGGCCTGCTCGAACATGATCGTGAACGGCTCGACCGGGTTCTTGCCGGAGGCGAGCAGCACGATCGCGGTCAGCGCGAAGGCCACGGCGAGCGCGAGGACCGGGCCGGCCACCGCGAGGAGCACGCGCTCCCTGTCGAACTTCTTCATCAGCGGGCCTCGTCTTCCGGAGACTCGGGAGCCTTGCTCGGGGTCTCGGGGGTCTCTTCGTGTTCGAGGTGGCCGGTGGCGGCGCCGGTCATGGCCGAGCCCAGCTCCTCGGGGGTGATGGTGGCCGGGTCGGCGTCGGCGACCAGCTTGCCGTTGTAGATCACCCGGAGGGTGTCGGACAGGCCGATCAGCTCGTCCAGGTCGGCTGAGATCAGCAGCACGGCCAGGCCCTCGCGGCGGGCCTCGCGGATCTGGTCCCAGATCTGGGCCTGCGCGCCGACGTCCACACCGCGGGTGGGGTGGGCGGCGATCAGGAAGCGCGGCTTGTGGCTCATCTCGCGGCCGACGATCAGCTTCTGCTGGTTGCCGCCGGAGAGGGAGGCGGCCGTGACGTCGATGCCGGGGGTACGGACGTCGTACGCCTCGACGATCCGTCGCGTGTCCTCCTGCGCGGCCTTCGGGTCGAGCCAGACGCCCTTGGCGTTGGGCCGCTCGGTCACATGGCCGAGAATACGGTTCTCCCAGAGGGGGGCCTCCAGGAGCAGACCGTGCCGGTGGCGGTCCTCGGGGATGTAGCCGACGCCCTGCTCGCGGCGCCTGCGGGTGGGCCAGGTGGTGATGTCCTCCTCGGCCAGCGTGAGGCTGCCGGAGTCGGCGTGCTTGAGGCCGATGAGGGCGTCGACCAGTTCGGTCTGGCCGTTGCCCTCCACGCCGGCCAGGCCCAGGACCTCGCCCGCGTGGATGGTGAAGCTGATGTCGTCCAGGAGCGCCTTGCCGCCGGCGGTCTCCAGGCGGAGCTTCTCGACGGTGATGACGGGGCGGTCGGTGACCGTCGACTCCGCCGTCTCCGGGGTGGGCAGCTCGCTGCCGACCATCAGCTCGGCGAGCTGACGCGGGGTGGTCTCGGCGGGAACGGCCGTGCCGACCGTCGTGCCGCGCCGGATGACGGTGATCTCGTCGGCCACCGACAGCACCTCGCCCAGCTTGTGCGAGATGAAGATGACCGCCAGGCCCTGCGTCTTGAGCTCGCGCAGGTTGGCGAAGAGCGCCTCGACCTCCTGCGGCACCAGGACGGCGGTGGGCTCGTCCAGGATCAGGGTGCGGGCGCCGCGGTAGAGGACCTTGAGGATCTCCACGCGCTGGCGCTCGGCGACACCCAGCTCCTCGACCAGGACGTCGGGTCGCACCCCGAAGCCGTACCGGTCGGAGATCTCCTTGATCTTGCGGCGGGCCTTGCCGCCGATGCCGTACAGCTTCTCGCTGCCGAGGACCACGTTCTCCAGGACCGTGAGGTTGTCGGCGAGCATGAAGTGCTGGTGCACCATGCCGATGCCGCGCGCGATGGCGTCGGCCGGGGACGAGAAGGAAACCTGCTCGCCGTCGACCGCGATGGTGCCCTCGTCCGGCTTCTGCATGCCGTAGAGGATCTTCATCAGGGTCGACTTGCCGGCGCCGTTCTCCCCGACGAGGGCGTGGACGGTGCCCTTGCGGACGGTGAGGTGGATGTCGTGGTTGGCCACCACGCCGGGGAATCGCTTGGTGATCCCGGCGAGTTCGACGGCGGTCGCCTGACCGTTGACCGCCACGTCGGCCGGAGGGCTGCTGGACGCGTTGATGGCGCACTCTCCTGGGAAAGGGGGTCGTCTACGCGCGTAGCGCCCCTACGGCATCGAAAGCGGGCGACGCACCGTGACAACGGGGTACAGGGAGCGATACTCCCCGTACCCCGTTGAGCGGACGTAACCCCGCGGTTACCGGCGACTCCAGGGGTGCCTGAACTCCCCTGGAATCGCCTGGCTGCTCGTGGTGTAGCTGGGTCAGCTGGTCTTGACCTTGATCTCGCCGCTGATGATCTTCTCCTTGGCCGTCTTGATGGCTTCCTGGAGTTCGGTGTTGCTCTTGAACTTGGGGTTCGAGTCCGCGAGGCCGACCTCGCCGGTCTTCAGATCGCCCCTGACGATACCGGTCTCGGGCTTGGCGTCCTCGACCGACTTAGCCAGGTTGTACACCGCCTTGGCGACGTCCTTGGTCGCCGAGGTCAGGATGGAGTCCTTGTACTTCGCGAGCGCTTCCTGCCGGTACTGGTCGGAGTCGACGCCGACCGCCCAGATCTTGTTCGCGGCGGCGGCCTCGATCACGCCCTGGCCGGACAGACCGGCGGCCGCGTAGACGACGTCGGCCTTCTTCTCGATCTGGCCCTCGGCGGCCGTCTTGCCCTTGTCGGGGCTGGAGAAGCCACCCTCCTCGGCCGTCTGGGTCAGGTACTGGGTGAGGACCGTGGCCTTCGGGTTGGTGTCCTTGACGCCCTGCTCGAAGCCCGCCTGGAACTTGTGGATCAGCGGGATGTCGACGCCGCCGACGAAGCCGACGGTGTTCGTCCTGGTGGACTTGGCCGCCGCGACACCGGCGAGGTACGAGGCCTGCTCCTCGGAGAAGACCAGGTCCGCGACGTTGTCCAGCTGGACCGTGGAGTCGTCGACGATGCCGAAGGTGGTGTCCGGGTACTGCTCGGCGGCGGCCTTCACGGCCGTCGCGTACGCGTAGCCGACGCCGACGACCGGGTTGTAGCCCTGCTTCGCCAGGGAGACCAGGCGCTGCTCCTTGTCGGCGTCCGTCTCGCCCTCGGTGGGCTCGATGTCCTGGGTCTCGTACCCGAACTCCTTCTTCGCCTGCTCCAGGCCCGCGTACGCGGCGTCGTTGAAGGACTGGTCGCCCTTGCCGCCGACGTCGTACGCGATCGCGAGGCCCTTGTCACCCTTGGAGTCGGCGGAGGACGAGGCCTCCGTCGAGGTGCCGCCACAGGCGGAGAGGGCGAGGGCGAGGGAGGCGGTCGCTGCGCCTGCGACCGCGATGCGGGAAACCCGGCGCATATGTGGGTGCTCCTGTCGTACTAGCGCCGGGGGGGTACTGCTCAGGTCCGCTGCACAGCGTCGGCGCCTTATATGGCTTTCGCCGCAGAGTAACGCGCGTAGACCCGTGGGGAAAACCCCGCTTGCCACGTTGTTATGGGGCCGTGTCGCAACCTGGGGCGGTGGTGTGGGGCGCGAGGTGTGGGGTGGTTTCGCAGGGAGGGCGGCTGCGGGTTCGTCGTGGCTGGTCACGCAGTTCCCCGCGCCCCTGAGAGAACTGGGCCGGCGTGGAAGAGCGAAGCGGGCGGGTGTACATGTACACCCGCCCGCTTCACGGCACTCAGAGAGGTGTGACTACTCGGTCTTCACCTTGATCGTGCCGGCGATGATCTCTTCCTTGGCCTTGGCGACCGCGTCGGCGAGGCCGTCGATCTTGGCCATCTCCGGGTTGGAGTCGGCGAGGCCGACGCCGTCCACCTTCAGGTCGAAGGTCTGGACGCCGGTGAGGGGCTTGCCGTCCTCGGCGGACTTGGCGAGGGCGTAGACCGCGCCACCGACGTCCTTGAGGGCCGAGGTGAGGATGTAGTTCTTGTAGGAGGCGAGGGCCTCCTGGTTGTACTGGTCGGAGTCCACGCCGATCGCCCAGACCTTCGCCTTGGCGGCGGCCTCGATGACACCCTGGCCGGAGAGGCCGGCGGCCTGATAGACGACGTCGGCCTTCTTCTCGATCTGGCCCTCGGCGGCGGCCTTGCCCTTGTCGGGGCTGGAGAAGCCACCCTCTTCGGCGGTCTGGGTCAGGTACTGCGAGATGACCTTGACCTTGCCGCCACTGGTGTCCTCGACGCCCTGCTTGTAGCCGGCCTCGAACTTGTGGATGAGCGGGATGTCCACACCGCCGACGAAGCCCACGGTGTTCGTCTTGGTGGCCTTGGCCGCCGCGACACCGGCGAGGTACGAGGCCTCCTGCTCGGCGAAGACGAGGGACGCCACGTTGTCGCCCTCGACGACCGAGTCGACGATGCCGAAGGTGGTGTCCGGGTAGTCCGCGGCCACGGCCTCCATCGCGGGACCGTAGGCGAAGCCGACGCCGATGACGGGGTTGTAGCCCTGCTTGGCCAGCGAGGCCAGGCGCTGCTCCTTGTCGGCGTCCGTCTCGCCCTCGGTGGGCTCGATGTCCTGGGTGTCGTACCCGAACTCCTTCTTCGCCTTCTCCAGGCCCGCGTACGCGGCGTCGTTGAAGGACTGGTCGCCCTTGCCGCCGATGTCGTACGCGATCGCAAGGCCCTTGTCGCCCTTGCTGGTCTCGCTGTCGTTGCCGCTCTCGCCGCTGGTACCACCACAGGCGGTGGCGGCGAGCGCCAGCGACGCGACCCCCACCGCGACGCGGGTCAGTTTGGAAATCCGACGCATCTTGAAGTTCCCCATCTTCTCCAAAGCCCCGCAGTGTGGGTGCTCAGTTCGGCGCACATTAACGCGCGTAGACCCTTCTGGGAACGGGGTTTCGACTGGCCGTTATCCATTCGTGCCGATGGCCGGTTACGTCCGCGTGAACCGTGGGATCGAAAGGGACAGAAGGCGCGAAACCACCTCGCGCCCCTCGCGTTCCGTGTACGGGTGGTGACTTCGACATGAAGGTGCGCGCGCCGTACGGAGGCCGTACGGACACGCGCACCAGGCTGCCGCGAGGCTGGACGGGGCGCAAGCGGAACGGGGCTCGAACGGGTGGCGATCGCGTACCGAGACCGTGGAGTCCGTGTGCGGGTCGGCCTACCGGACGGCGGTGTCCAGGACGCGCATGCGGGCGTCGAGGAGGGCGGCGGCGGTGAAGAGCTCGACGCCCACCGTGATGGCGTGTTCGTCGGCGTCGAAGTCGCCCTGGTGGAGGTCGCGGACGGTGAGGTCGCCCGGACGGCGGACGCCCAGGCGGGCCATGGCGCCCGGGACGTGCTCCAGATACCAGGAGAAGTCCTCGCCGCCGAGGCTCTGCTCGGTGTCCTCGATGGACCTGACCCCGCGGCGGGCGGTCATGGCGTCGTGGAGCAGCTCGGTGACGACGGGGTCGTTGACGACCGGCGGGACGCCCCGGATGTAGTTGATCTCGGGCTTGGCGCGGTGCATGACCGCGACTTCCTGGACCGCCTCGTGGATCAGGTCAGGGGCCTGCCGCCAGGCGTTGATGTCCAGGCAGCGGACGGTGCCGGAGAGCTCGGCGTGCTGCGGGATGACGTTCGGGGCGTGACCCGACTCGATGCGGCCCCAGGTCACGACGAGCCCGGCGCGGGCGTCGAACCGCCGGGCGACCAGCGCGGGCACGTCGGTGACGACCCGGGCGGCGGCGGTGACGAGGTCGGTGGTGAGGTGGGGGCGCGCGGTGTGGCCGCCCGGCCCGTCCAGGGAGAGCTCCAGCCGGTCGCAGGCCGAGGTGATCGGGCCGTGGCGCAGCCCGATGAGGCCGGCGTCGACCCTCGGGTCGCAGTGCACGGCGATGATCCGGCCGACGCCGTCGAGCGCGCCGGTCTTGATCACGTCGGCGGCGCCGCCCGGCAGCACCTCCTCGGCGGGCTGGAAGATCAGCCGCACGGGGCGGGGCAGCTCTCCCCTGCGGTGCAGGTCGGCGAGGACGAGGCCGGCGCCCAGGACGACGGTGGTGTGCACGTCGTGGCCACAGGCGTGGGCGCGGTCCGGCACGGTGGAGCGGTAGTCGCAGTCCACCTTGGTGTCGGGGATGGGCAGCGCGTCGATGTCGGCGCGCAGGGCGAGCGCGGCCTGGTCGGGGCCGTCCCAGTCGCCGATGTCACAGATGAGTCCGGTTCCGGTGTCGAGCACACGCGGCCGTAGGCCTGCCTTCTCCAGGCGGGCCTTGATCGCGGCGGTCGTACGGAACTCCTGGTTGCCGAGCTCCGGGTGCATGTGCAAGTCACGGCGGAACGCGACGAGTTCGGCACGCAGGGCTTCCGGCAACATGCCGGGGAGCGACGCTTCGGCTTCCCCTGGCAGATCGGCCTCGGACTCTCGGGACATCAGTTGGTTCACCCTCTGAAGGGTAGGGCGATCGGGCGACCTTCTAACCCTCGATCAACAAAAAATCAGCCCGTAAGGGGAAGTTTTCCGGCCGCACAACGCATACGTATTGGCAGAGATGGGTAAACCCGTCCGCCTTTCGGGACAGGTGGACCTCCGGAGACGGGAGCGCCGGGTTTGCCCGCGAATCCCATCGTCTAAACGTTCGGGGGTGCCCGAACGATTCCCACACTCCACGGATACCACGTCCGCGCCGCCTCACCGTCCCGGAACCATCACCGGCGTGCGACTGTTCGGGTACTCCTTGTGTTCGACGGGGAGGGCGAGGAGGCGCTGCGAGGGGGTGGCGCGGCGGGGGTGGCCTGCGGTTCCGTGCGTGATCGGAGGGCTGGGGATCACGAGGCGTCGCGGAGTGGCGTGAGGGTGGCGGTGGTGACAGGGATCACGGGGACTGTGGGGGGCGCGGGGCCGATGGGTGGGCGACCCGGGGGGGAACGAGGTGTCGCCCGGGCTCGCCTGATCACGGCGGCCAGGGCCGCCGGCGCGACCAGGGCCGGGACGAGGGCGACCAGCGGGCCCGCCGCCAGGCAGGCCACGCCGCCGATGATCAGCACCGGCGGCCGCCGGCCCGTGGTGCGGAGGAGAAGCGCGGAGGAGCCGAGCAGAACAGGCCCGCGCCGTCGGCCAGGGCCCAGGCGGGCATGCCGTGCAGCGGCTCGGCCAGGCGGTAGTGGTCCGTGTCGGCGACCTGCTGGAGCGTCTTCTTCATGCCGAGGGCGGTGATGACGACGCCGACCACGACGGGCAGGTGGAGTAGGCCGGGCCGACCGCGGAAGCGACCGCTCCGGATACCCGGAGCGAACGCTCGGATCGGCGGCTCAGATGGATGCCACCGACGACAGGCGGTGCACGTCCCGTGCGGTGCCCGTGACCCCGGACAGGAAGCCCTGGGCGCGGGGGGAGGCGTTCTCCGTCAGCCAGCTCGGGTCGATGTCGCAGACCGCGACGCGTACGTCCGTCCCCGCGAGCGCCAGCGGCAGGGTGTGGACCACCGTCGACGGGAAGCTGAGGATCGTACGGCCGATGGGGCCCCGGCGGGCGATGAGTTCGAGGGGGAGGTCCGGGCGGACGATCTCCAGGCCCGTCTCCGCCGCCAGGGTGTGGAGTTTGTCGGTGCTCTCGCGGCGGTGGGCGAAGTAGCGGGTCGCGCCATGGGCCTTGGCCAGGGCGCGGACGGCTTCCAGGTAGCGCTCGCCGTCCACCACTCCCGTCTCCACCAGGGACGTGCCCACCAGGTCCGCGCCCTTGGTGATGCGGGGCGGGCCGAAGCGGGCCCGGGTCCAGGCGAAGGAGTTGGCGGTGATGGTGACGCCGTCGGGGGTCTCGTCGATCGGCATCGAGGAGAAGACCTCGACGCGTCTGCCCGCGGTCGGGGTCAGGCGCTTGCGGGCCTTGGAGGAGACCGGGGCGAAGATCAGGTCGCGGGGGCCGGGGCGGCCGCCCTTGCGGTGCCAGCGGACGAGGCGTTCGCCGCGGGCGAGCTGGGAGACGAACTCCATGGTCGCGGTGCCGTCGTCGACGACGACCACGTCCGGTGCCCTGGTGATCGTCAGCAGCAGCTGGACATAGCGGGAGAAGGGGTCGCCCAGGACGATGCGGCGCGCGGCGCGCAGTAACGGGGCGAGGCCGCCGATGGTGCGGAAGGGCGCGGCCGTACCGCCGCGCGCCTCCTCCCAGCGCACCTCGTGTCCCTCGTCCCGGGCCAGTTCCGCCATACGGCGCAACTGGCCCCGGGTCATGGGGTCGTTCGGCGACAGGACCACGAGGGTGAGGCGCGCGCCGGTCGTCCCGGCGGGCCCCGCGTCGGTCGCCGCGAAGGGCGGCCCCGCGCCGGGGTCCTGGAGTGCGTGGGCGTGCGCCCACTCCAGCACGTTCAGGAGCTGTACCGGGCTCTCGACGAAGGCGAGAGTGTGGGGGCCGGTGGTTCCGGCGCGGGGGCTCATCGACGTACGACCGTCCCGTAGTGAGGGATTCCCGTGGTCAGGGATTGACGGAGGATCAGACCGAGACCGGCTCGCCCGCCGCCGCCGCGATCTCCGCCTCGGCGATGACGCCGGTGACACGGCGCAGCTTCTTCATGGGGCCGAGCTCGGAGTCATAGACCTTCTTGACGCCGTCACCGAGGGAGGCCTCGATGGTGCGGATGTCGCGGACGAGACGCGTGAGGCCCTGCGGCTCGACGGAGGCGGCCTGGTCCGAACCCCACATCGCGCGGTCGAGGGTGATGTGACGCTCGACGAAAGTGGCGCCGAGGGCGACGGCGGCGAGCGTGGTCTGCAGGCCCGTCTCGTGACCGGAGTAGCCGATCGGAACGTTCGGGTACTCGGCCTGGAGGGTGTTGATGACGCGGAGGTTGAGCTCCTCCGCCTGCGCCGGGTAGGTCGACGTGGCGTGGCACATCAGGATGTTGTCGCTGCCGAGGACCTCGACCGCGTGGCGGATCTGCTTCGGGGTCGACATGCCGGTGGAGAGGATGACCGTGCGGCCGGTGGCGCGCAGGGCGCGCAGCAGCTCGTCGTCGGTCAGGGAGGCGGAGGCCACCTTGTGGGCGGGAACGTCGAACTTCTCCAGGAAGGCGACGGCCTCGGTGTCCCACGGGGAGGCGAACCAGTCGATGTTCTTGCTCTTGGCGTACTCGTCGATCTGGCGGTACTCGTCCTCACCGAACTCCACGCGGTGGCGGTAGTCGATGTAGGTCATGCGGCCCCAGGGGGTGTCGCGCTCGATGTCCCACTGGTCGCGGGGGGTGCAGATCTCGGGGGTGCGCTTCTGGAACTTGACGGCGTCGCAGCCGGCCTCGGCGGCGGCGTCGATCAGCTTGAAGGCGTTCTCCAGCTCACCGTTGTGGTTGATGCCGATCTCGCCGACGACGTAGACGGGGTGACCCGGGCCGGCGGTCTTCGAACCGAACGTGCGCAGACGGGAGTTGGTGCTCATGGTGGGGCGTTCCTTACTTGTCGAGGGGGTCGAGAGAGTCGAGAGAGGGACCGAGGATCCAGCCGGCGATCTCCCGGATCGCGCCTTCGCCACCGGGGACGGTGGTGACCGCGCGTGCGGCGCCGCGCACGACGTCGTGGGCGCTGCCGACCGCCACGGGCCAGCCCACGAGGGCGAAGCACGGGAGGTCGTTGACGTCGTTGCCGACGTAGAGCACGCGCTCCGGCGCGATGCCCTGCTCCTCGCACCACTGCTTCAGTGCGAGGTCTTTCCGGTCGATGCCGTGGAGCACCGGGATCTGCAGCTTCCGGGCCCGGGCGGCGACGACCGGGTTCTTCTCCGAGGACAGGATGAGCATCGTCAGGCCGCTCCTGCGGAGGGCCGCGATGCCGAGTCCGTCCCCGCGATGTACGGAGACGAACTCCCGTCCGTCGGAGTCGATCAGCACCCTGTCGTCGGTCTGGGTGCCGTCGAAGTCGAGGACGACCGCGTCGATGTCGGCGGCGGTCGGGAGTGCGCCGGGGCGATCCGCGTCGAAGAGCGGCGCGAGGGCCTGGGCGCGGGCGAGGTCGTGCGGGTCGTCGATCTCCAGGACCCGGGCGGGGTCGGTGCGGACGAGTTCCGTACGGCCGAAGAAGCGGTGCTGGTGCTTGCGCAGGCCGGCCGCGTCCATGGCGTAGGCGGCGCCGGTCTCCAGCAGGTCCTGCGGGCGGTCCTGGCGGCGGGGGCGGAACGACTTGTCGTGGTTGACGCCGTAGCCGCCGTCCGTCTCGGTGGGGCTGGTGACGGTCGTGGTGCCACCCACGGCTCCCGTGCGGGCGGCTTCGGCGACCTGGGGCTCGTCGGCGGAGTCCCGCCAGATGAACCCGTGGAACGGGGCGACGGTGAGGGCGGTGTCGGCGCCGTGCTCCACGATCGCGCGGGCGACGCCGTCGATGTCCTCGCGGAGGATGAACGGGCTGGTGCACTGCACGAGCAGGACGACGTCGACCGGCGAGCCGTGCAGCGCCTCGTGGGCGTCCAGGGCGTGCAGCACCGCGGCCTCGGAGGTGGCGGTGTCTCCGGCGATGGCGGCGGGCCGCAGGACGACCTCGGCTCCGGACACGCGGGCGGCGGCCGCGATGGCGTGGTCGTCGGTGGAGACGACGACGTCGGTCACCAGCCGGGCGCCCAGGCACTCGCGCACCGCGCGGGCCACCAGCGGAACGCCGCCGACGGGGGCGAGGTTCTTCGCGGGGACGCCCTTGGAGCCGCCGCGCGCGGGGATGACGGCGAGCACACGGCGCACGGAAGGCGCTTGACCCGCTTCCGGGTTGGACATGAGTGGAACTCCTTGCGGTGCGTGCGAAGAGGTCGGGCGGCTCACAGCTCCCCCATCCGGCGGATGACGGGCGCCACGCGCTGCACGCCGTGGCGGTAGGCGCCGCGCGCCGCCCGGCGCACGATCTGCCGTACGGGCCCGGCCTGCCTGTCGGCGGCGGGCGCCCCGGGCAGCGGGTCGCCGTCAGGGCCGAGGTGGTGGCGGGCGAGGATGCCGGGCAGATAGCCGGGCGCGGTGACGGGTGTGTAGTACGGCGCGAGGGGCGGCAGTTCGGCGGCCGCGACCAGCTTGGCGATGCGGTCGCGGGCGGCGTCGAAGGCGGTGGCGTACGAGCCGTCCGCCACGACGCCCTGCCGGGCCACCCACCCCGGGTCGGGCACCGGCTCGTACCCGGCGTCCAGCTGGTCCCAGGAGGCCAGGCAGCCGGAGCCCACGAAGTGGTGGTTGCCGAGGGTCTCGCGCACCCCGAGGTCGGTGAGGACCACGGTGGGGATCCGGCGGTGCAGCGACTCCAGGGCGGCCGTGGAACTGATGGTGACCAGCAGGTCGGTGGTGTCGAGGACCTCGCCCATGTTCCCGTACACCAGACGGAAGTTGGGGGGCGCGCCCCCGGGGAGCCGCTGCACCAGCTTCTGGTACGGCAGTTCCTCGATGTGCGTGGTGTGTTCGCCCGGCTTGGAGCGCAGCTTCAGCAGCACCTCACGGTCCGGGTGCAGCTTCGCGTGCTGGATGAGCCGGTTCAGCAGGTACGTACGGTCCTTGCGGTTGTCCGGGACGGACGGCTGCACGGCGAAGGCGACGGTGTAGGGCCTGCGCCCTTGCTCCGCAGAGGGGTTGTTCCTGCCCGCGTACGGCTTGCCGCCCAGGAAGGGCAGCGCGACCTCGGTGACCGACGAGGCGTCGGCGCCCACACCCTCGTACACGGCCCGGAAACGGTCCGCGTCCTGGCGGGAGTTGGCGAGGACGAGGTCCGCGCCGTGCCGCAGCAGCAGTCCGTCGGCGAGCTTCTCGTAGACGACACCGACGTAACCGGTGACGACCACGGGCCGCTTGGCACGAGCACCCCAGGCGGCCCTCAGGCCGTGCAGCATCGCCTGGACGCCCCCGCCGACGAGGGAGAGCACGATGACGTCGTACGTGTCCTCCTTCATGGCGCGCAGGAACTCGAGGCCGGTCACCTCGCGCAGGGAGTCGGGTCGGACGCCGACCTCGTCGAGCTGACGGGCGGTGGGGGTGGCTCGGCCGCGCAGGAGGAAGCCGTCCAGGCGGATGTCCGAATGCTCCGGGGTGAGGCGGTTCGCGGTGAGCGCGCCCCATTTCCACCGGGTGTCGGAATCCGCGAGTACGGCGACTCGCGGGCCGTTCTTAGCACTTGCTGGCACATCGAAGACGCTAGGAAGCGATTCCGTTGAACGGCCCAACCCAAATACAACAAAGGGTTAACAGCACATCGCCGAACGGCGAATCGGGGTGCGAAAGGCACGGGAAAGCGTCTGGTTCACGGTACCGCCACGCGTCGTTCACCTGACATCAAGCAGGTGGTCAAGACGAATGCCGGAGCGCCCCCTAACGTCACGGGGGTGGTCAAGCTCTCCGTCATCGTGCCGTTCTTCAACGTGCAGCAATACGCGCCCGACACCCTGAAGAGCCTCAGAGCCAACGCTCGCGAGGACTTCGAATTCATTCTCGTCGACGACTGCTCTCGCGACGAGACACCGGACATCCTCGCGCGCGCGGAGCGCGAGCTGCCGGGGGCGGTGTACGTCAGACACGAGAAGAACGGAGGACTGGCGACCGCGCGCAACACGGGCATCGACAACGCCCGCGGCGAGTACCTGACGTTCCTCGACGGGGACGACTGGCTCGCCCCCGGCTACTACCCCCAATTGCTCGGTGCCATAGAGGAGTTGGGCTGCGACTTCGTGCGCACGGACCATGTCCAGTGCACCGCGCGGGCCCGCTCGATCCACCGGGTGCCCAACGGGCGGCGGGGCGTGGTGATGAACCCGCGGGACGCGATCCTGCCCGCCGACCGGTCCACCTCCGTCGACTACGCGTACGCCTGGGCGGGCATCTACCACCGCCGGCTGGTCGACAAGGGTGTGCTGCACTTCACCCACGGGCTGCGCACGGCCGAGGACCGGCCGTGGATCTGGAAACTCCACCGGGAGGCCGATTCCTTCGCCACGGTGGGGCTGCTGGGCGTCTTCTACCGGCGCGGGGTGGCGTCCTCCCTGACCCAGATCGGCGACGTACGGCAGCTCGATTTCATTCGCGCATTCGACCAGGTCATCGCGGAAACGGCGAAGGACCGGGACGCGGACAAGCTTCTCCCCAAGGCCGTGCGCACTTATTGCGCGATCATCTCCCACCATTTGGGATCCATCGAGAGGTTCGAGCCGGCGGTGGCACGGAAACTGAAGTCGATGAGCGCGGTGGCGCTGCGCCGGATGCCGCAGGACGTGCTCGACGAGGCCCTGGACTCCATGGACGTCCAGCGCGCCACCCGGCTGCGCCGGCTGCGCCGCCGTCCCGCCGCCACGGGGGTCGCCGCGTGACCACGCAGATCTTCATGGCGTCCACGCTGTACGGCACGGCCACGCTGGCCGCCGCCCTGGACACCGAGTGCTTCCGCCCCGCCTCCCGGCGCATCCTGCTGATCTCCAACAACGCGGCGACGCCCGAGACGGCCCCGGGACTGGACGAGATGCCCGGCTTCGAGCGGCTGCGCGGCCGCTTCGACGACGTGATCTCCTGGAACGAGACCATCTCCCCCTTCCACCCGGGCGGTTGGTCCCCGCGCCTGGACGACGTACCGCTGTGGGAGCGGCATCTGCGGCTGCTGTGGGGTCTGGGCGACGACGACGTCGAGCTGGCCGTGGAGTCCATCCAGGTCCACCCGGCGCTCGGCTTCACCCAGATCTTCACCGGCGCCCCCGTGACCGTGTACGCGGACGGCCTGATGAGCTACGGCCCCACCCGCAGCAAGATCGACCCGCTGGTCGGCACCCGTATCGACCGGCTGTTGCATCTGGACCTGGTCCCGGACCTGAAGCCCCTGCTGCTCACCGAGTTCGGGGTCGAGGCGGAGATCGTGCCGACGGACGCCTTCGTGAAGGTGCTGGCGGAGCTGGTCGACACCGGTGACGCGCTGCCCGCGATCGAGGAGCCGGCGCTGCTGCTCGGCCAGTACCTCTCCGCGCTCGGCATCCTCACCCCCGAGGAGGAGGAAGACCTCCACGTACGGATGCTGAAGGGCGCGGTCGCGCTCGGCCACACCAAGGTCGTGTTCAAACCGCACCCCAGTGCCCCGGCCCGCTGGTCGCGCGGCCTGGAGAAGGAGGCCGAGCGACTCGGCGCCGACCTGACCGTGCTGGACACGCCCGTCCTCGCCGAGGTGCTCTACCAGCGGATGCGTCCGGCCCTCGTCGTGGGCTGCTTCTCCACGGCCCTGCTCACCGCCTCCGCGCTGTACGGGCTGCCCGTCGCCCGCGTCGGCACCGACACCCTGCTGGACCGGCTCGCCCCGTACGAGAACAGCAACCGCGTGCCCGTCACCATCGTGGACGCGCTGCTGCCGGAACTGGGCGACCGGGCGGCGGTCACCTCACAGCGGCCCGGCACGAAGGTGGCGGACCTCAACGCCCTGGTGCGGGCGGTGGGTTTCGCGATGCAGTCGAAGATCTACCCGTCGCTGCGCGCGGAGACCGAGGCGTATCTGTCGAAGCACCTGAGCGCGCACACCCTGCGGTACTTCAAGCGCCGCCGTCTCACCTCGCTGGGCCTGCCCGGCGGCATCCCCGTCCAACTGGCCTTCATCCCGCGCAACGCGACCGTACGAAGAGTCGCGCGCCGGGCCAGGTCCCTCAAGCGAGCCACTCTGGGGTGAGCCCCGGGTGACCGCGAAAAGCACCACGCTTCCGACGCTCTCACCGGAAGCGAGCACCACTCGTACGACCACCGCCGCGGCCCCCGAGGCCTCCGCGGTGCGCGGCTCCGAGCGCTCCCGGCGCTCCGGTCGCCCCGCACCGCGGCTGCGCGCCCTCGACGGGCTGCGGTTGCTCGCCGCGCTCTCCGTCGCCGCCTACCACTACGGAGGCCGCGACGGAGAGATCGGCAAGGCGTGGGGCGCCTCGCCCGCCGTCCAGTTCCCGACCGCCCACACCTGGTTCGCGTACGGCTGGGCCGGCGTCCAGGCCTTCTTCGTGATCAGCGGCTTCGTCATCTGCGCCAGTGGCTGGGGCCGTTCGGTCCAGTCGTTCTTCGCCTCCCGCGCGGCCCGGCTGTTCCCCGCGTACTGGGCGGCGGTGATCCTGGTCGCGGCGGTCTTCGCCCTCCCGGGCCTCGCCTTCGCCCGGGTGTCCGCCAGCGAGTTCCTGGTCAACCTCACCATGCTCCAGATGCCGCTCGGCGCGGACCGCGTCCTCGGCGTGTGCTGGACCCTGTGGGCGGAGGTCCGCTTCTACGTCCTGTTCGCGCTGTGCGTGGTCCTGCCCGGGGTCACCCGCCGACGGGTGATCTGGTTCTGCGGCGGCTGGACCCTGGCCGCGGTCCTGGCGCAGGGCGCGAAGCAACCGCTCCTGGACCTGGTCCTGATGCCTGAGTACGCGTCCCTGTTCATCGGCGGCATCGGCCTCTACCTGGTCCACCGCGACCGCCGCGACACCACGGCCTGGCTGATCGTGGTCTTCAGCCTCCTGCTGAGCCAGTACCAGACGGTCCAGGAGATCTGGCACGCCCCGAACGCCGACTTCTTCTCCTACCGTCCCCAGCTGGGCATCATCCTCGCCGTCACCGTCGGCTTCGTGGCCGTGGGGGCAGTCGCCCTGGGCCTCCTGGACCGCGTCAACTGGCCCTGGCTGACCACCGCGGGAGCCCTGACGTACCCCTTCTACCTCGTGCACGAGCACCTGGGCTGGCCGGTGGTCCAGGCACTGCACCAGGGCCTGGGCATCCCGTCCTCCCTCACCCTGGCGCTCACCGTGGCGCTGATGCTGACGCTCGCCTGGCTGCTGCACCACGGGGTCGAACGCCCGTTGCAACCGCTGCTGCGCAAGTCGCTTGATGGACGCCGTAGTTGAACCGTAGTTGAACTCGAAATTGGCCCACTGTTCATCCGGCTCAAGGGTTCGAAAACGCCTCCACGGAGAGGCTCCGCATCATCCTTGACCGCGCCATAGCCATCTCATAGGTTCCTGGCCCGTTCGTCCATTCGTCCGTTCGTTCATCCGTTCGTTCGCCTCGTCGACGCAAGAGAGTCTTCTGTCCTCATGACCTCTGAACAAGGCACCATCCGGCTCCCCCGTGAACTCGATGACGTCCCCGGGTGGTTCCCGGTGCTCGACCAACTCCTCTTCGACTGGTTCCTGAACCGCCAGGAAGCCGCGGGCGACAGAGGCGATCTCCTGGAGGTCGGCGTCTACATGGGCAAGAGCGCCATCTTCCTCGGCCGGCATCTCCAGGAGGGCGAGGCCTACACGGTCTGCGACCTCTTCGAGAGCGACGCACCGGACGACGCCAACGCGGCGGAGGCCACCAAGTCGTACCGCAGCACGCTCACCCGTCAGGCCTTCGAGGCGAACTACCTCTCCTTCCACGACGAGCTCCCCCGCGTTCTGCAGGGCCCCAGCTCGATCGTTCCCGGCGAGGTCAAGCCGCGCTCCGCCCGCTTCGTGCACATCGACGCCTCGCACCTGTACGAGCACGTCCAGGGCGACATCACCGCCGCCCGCGACATCCTCCTTCCAGGAGGCCTCGTCGTCCTCGACGACTTCCGCTCCGAGCACACCCCCGGCGTCTCCATCGCCGCCTGGGAGGCCGTCCTCAACCGCGGCCTCAACCCCATCTGCCTGAGCACCCAGAAGCTCTACGGCACCTGGGACGACCCGGAGCCCATCCAGGAAGCCCTCCTGGAGATGGTCGCGGAGCGGGACGACTGCCACCTCAGCAACCAGCAGGCAGCCGGCCACCGCATCATCCGCCTCAAGTCCAAGGGCATGAAGGCCCCGGCCTTCCCGAAGTCCCGCCACTGGACAGAGCCCCCGGCCCCGGCCCCGACCCCACCCTCGGCCGCCCCCAAGCCCCACCCCCGCCCGGCCCGCCCGCCGCAGAGCGGCGCCCGCAAGCTGGCCATCGATCTGCTACCGCCGGTGGTGACAAGGGCGATCAGGAAGGCGAGGGCGGGGAAGAGGCCTGGAGGCAAGTGACGCCAGGCGGGAGGTGACGCCGGGCGGCACGTGACGCTGATCGCGTAGTCCTCGCACTGGGGGGCGACGCCTCGTCCGGGGCTTCGCCCCTGAGGGAGCGCAGCCCCCAAAGGGGCGCGGGGCCGTGTCATATGCGGCTCCGCCGCGTGGGCGCGACCAGCCACACCCAACCCGCGCCCTCCCACCAACCTGCCCCGCCGAGCCCTTAGCTCTCCCCACTCCCTCGCAACGTCACCGCAATCCCCACCCGGCTCAGGCACCGCTCGTCAGCGACAGCTTCACCGCGAACCCCAGGAACAGCGCGCCCGCCGCAGAGGTGGCCCCCGCCGACAGCCGCTTCCGGCGGCGGAAGGCGGCGGCCAGCTTCGTACCGCCGAATATCAGCGCGCTCAGATACAGGAAGCTGGCGAGCTGGGCGAAGGCGCCGAGCACGACGAAGGAGAGGGCCGGATAGGCGTACCCGGGGTCCACGAACTGCACGAAGAAGGCGACGAAGAACAGAATCGCCTTCGGGTTGAGCAGGCTGATCACCAGGGCCCGCCGGAACGGCCGTTCCCCCTCGTCGATCTCGTCCCCCGGCCCCTCGGCCACCCGCTCACGCCGGCTCCGCCACATCCCCCACGCGGCCTGCAGCATCCCGATCGCCAGCCACGACAGATACCCGGCGCCCGCGTACTTCACGATCCCGAACAACACGGCGTTGGCCTGCAGCAACGAGGCCACCCCCGCCGCCGACAACGTCATCAGCACGGTGTCCCCGCACCACACCCCCGCCGCGCCCCGATACCCGGCCCGTATCCCGCGCCGGGCGGCCAGGGACAGCACGTACAGCGAGTTGGGACCGGGCAGCAGGACGATCAGGACGAGTCCTGCCAGATAGGTGGGAAGGTCGATGACGCCGAACATGAAAGGAGTCTCGCACGGGGCTATGACACTCCGGCAGGGCGTCAGAAGGCGTCGCTGGGGACGTACGTCCCCCACACCTCCCGCAGCGCGTTGCACACCTCGCCCACCGTCGCGCGGGCCTTCAGGGCCTCGCGCATCGGGTAGAGGACGTTGTCGGTGCCTTCGGCGGCCTTCTTCAGGTCGGAGAGGGCGGCGTCGACCGCCGCCCGGTCCCGCTCCGCCCGCAGCTTCGCCAGCCGTTCGGCCTGCTGGGCCTCGATCGCCGGGTCCACCCGCAGCGGCTCGTACGGTTCTTCCTCGTCGAGCTGGAAGCGGTTGACGCCGACCACGACGCGCTCGCCGGAGTCCGTCTCCTGGGCGATGCGGTAGGCGGAGTGTTCGATCTCGTTCTTCTGGAAGCCGTGTTCGATGGCGGCGACGGCGCCGCCCAGGTCTTCGACCTTCCGCATCAGTTCGACGGCGGCCGCCTCGACGTCGTCCGTCATCTTCTCGATGACGTACGAGCCCGCGAAGGGGTCGACCGTCGCCGTCACGTCCGTCTCGTAGGCCAGCACCTGCTGGGTGCGCAACGCCAACCGCGCGCTCTTGTCCGTCGGCAGCGCGATCGCCTCGTCGAAGGAGTTCGTGTGGAGGGACTGGGTGCCGCCCAGCACCGCCGCCAGACCCTGGACGGCGACACGGACGAGGTTCACCTCGGGCTGCTGGGCCGTCAGCTGGACACCCGCCGTCTGCGTGTGGAAGCGGAGCATCAGGGACTTGGGGTTCTCCGCGCCGAACTCGTCCTTCATCACCCGGGCCCAGATCCTGCGCGCCGCACGGAACTTGGCGACCTCTTCCAGAATCGTCGTACGGGCGACGAAGAAGAAGGACAGCCGGGGGGCGAAGTCGTCGACGTCCATGCCCGCGGCGACCGCCGTACGGACGTACTCGATGCCGTCGGCGAGGGTGAACGCGATCTCCTGCGCGGGGGAGGCGCCCGCCTCGGCCATGTGGTACCCGGAGATCGAGATCGTGTTCCACTTCGGGATCTCGGCCCTGCAGTACTTGAAGATGTCGGCGATCAGCCGGAGGGAGGGCTTGGGAGGGAAGATGTACGTCCCACGCGCGATGTACTCCTTCAGCACGTCGTTCTGGATCGTGCCGGTGAGCTGCGCGGCCGGTACGCCCTGCTCCTCGCCGACCAGCTGGTACATCAGCAGCAACAGGGCCGCCGGGGCGTTGATCGTCATCGACGTCGAGACCTTGTCCAGCGGGATCCCGCCGAACAGCACCCGCATGTCGTCGACGGAGTCGATCGCCACGCCCACCTTGCCGACCTCGCCGTGGGCGATCGGGGCGTCGGAGTCGTGGCCCATCTGGGTGGGCAGGTCGAAGGCGACCGACAGGCCCATGGTCCCGTTGGCGATCAGCTGCTGGTAGCGGGCGTTGGACTCCACCGCCGTACCGAAGCCGGCGTACTGGCGCATGGTCCACGGGCGGCCGGTGTACATCGACGGGTAGACACCACGGGTGAAGGGGTACGTGCCGGGCTCGCCGAGCTTGTCCGCCGGGTCCCAGTCCCGCAGCGCCTCCGGCCCGTACACCGGCTCGATGGGCAGTCCGGACTCCGACTCGCGCGCCATGGTGTGTGCCTCCCTGCTGCTCGGCTGCTCGCTGGTTACCGGCCAGTACGACGACCCTCGCGACGGACTGTAGCGGCGGCCGTGCGCCCGGTGGAGGGCCCCACGCTGGGACCTTGCTCACAACCATGCCCCTTTGTTCGCGACGGGTCACGCCCGGGAAACCTCTCGGGGAGAGCGACCGGACGCGGCGGATCGTGAGACGACGGGGGACCTGATGCGTACCAAGGACATGCGGAGATCGGTGGCCGCGCTCGCGGCACTCGTCGTGGCCGGCGCCTGCACGGCCCAGGGGATCGAGGTGCACGGCGGCCAGCGCCCGCCCGTGCGCGTCGACGTGACCGCCACACCGAGCGGCGAGCCCCGGCAGGACGACAGCGGCAGGGTCGACGGTGGCGGCGGCACGGCCGACGGCGGGAGCGACGGCAAGGGGGACCGCGAGAGGCCCCCGACGACCGCCCCGCCCAGCACCGTCCCTGCTCCCACTCCCACCCCCACCGTCGCCCCCAAGGTCCTCTGGGCCGAGGGCGACGAAGGGCTGGACGTACGGGAGTTGCAGGCGCGGCTGCGGCAGGTCGCCTGGCTCTTCGCCGGGCCCACGGGGACGTACGACGATCTGACGGTCCGGGCGGTGAAGGGCTTCCAGGGCAAGCGGGGCCTGCCGCGGACCGGGAAGACGGACAGCGTCACCTGGGCGCGGCTGCTGGACATGACCCGCGAGCCCGGCAAGTGGGACCTGTACGCGTACGGCGGGCAGCCGGCCGCGTCACCGGACCCGCGCTGTCTGACGGGCCGGGTGCTGTGCATCAGCAAGACGAGCCGCACGTTGCGCTGGATGGTGGACGGCAGGACGCTGACGACGGTCGAGGTGCGGTTCGGCTCGCAGTACACCCCGACCCGGGAAGGTGTGTTCAGCGTCTACTTCAAGTCCCGCGACCACTGGTCGACCCTGTACGACACCCCCATGCCGTACGCGATGTTCTTCAGCGGCGGCCAGGCCGTCCACTACTCGTCCGACTTCGCGGCCCGTGGCTACTACGGGGCCTCGCACGGCTGCGTCAACGTCCGGGACGAGGCGAAGATCGCCCAGCTGTTCGGGCAGGTGAGGAACGGCGACAAGGTCGTCGTGTACTGGTGACGGGGATATGGGGCGCGGGCGGGACCGGGGGAACGTGTCCCGCCCGCGCCAAGGTGCACGAGCCGTGGGTACGGGGGGAACCCCGGCTCTGTGCGAGGGCCGATGACCAGTCGGCTCACTCATTACTGCGCCCGTACGGCCGAAAGTGTTACCCGTTCCGCGAAAGAATTCGTAGCGGATACGAAGTCGCAGGTCAGGTGGGGTGGGTGAGCACGGGTCAGAGCGCGCGGGACAGCGGTGACAGTGAGCCGGGAGAGGCGTCCGGGCCGACGACACCGGCGCCGATCGGGGTCACGGCTTCGATCTGACCGCGGTGGCCGTGGCCACCGTCGCCCTTGCCGCCCTTGCCGGCCTTGTGCTCGCCGTTCCCGTTCCGGCGGCCGTTTCCGTCGCCCTTGCCGTTCCCGTCTCCGCCGCGGCCTTTGCCGCTGTCCGAGTCGTCGTCGTCGGCATCGGCGTCGCCGCCGGACCGCGTCTTCCCGCCGTCGCCACCGGAGGGGCCGGTGGAGTCCCCGGAGTCCGATGTGCCGGTCCCGTTGCCCGAGCCAGTGGCCGTGCCCGGCCGCTTCGCCGTGCCGGGGTTGTCGCCGTCGGCCAGGACACCTTCGCAGTACCGCTTCAGCTGCTCCTCGCCCTTGCCGCCCGCCGCGTCCTCCAGACCGCGCCGGCGGTCGGCGCCCAGCTTCTTGCCGTCGCGGACGTCACGGCAGGCAGCGAACACGCTGTTCCGCCGCTCCTGGGTGGCGCCCTCGTCCTGCCCGGTGTCACCGGGCTGCCCGTCCTCGTCGGTGCCGCCGGTGCCCTCTCCGGAGGGGGCGTCGCCCTTCGCCGAGGCGTCCGGGGAACCCTCGGGCGTGGGACCGCCCAGGATCCCGCGCTCGTCGTCGCCCTCGGCGCTCGGCGACGGCGACAGCAGCGGCCGGTCCGGCGACTGCGCGGCGGACATGGTGGCCGAGGGTTCCGGTTCGTCGTCGCGGAACGCGCTCAGCGCACCGCTGCCGGCCGCCACCGCGACCCCGCCGAGCATCCCGGCGGCCAGCGCCGCGACCAGCCCGAACCGCGCCGGCCGGCCCCAGCGGGCCCGGCGGCCGTCCGAGACGGAACGCCCGGGCCGCCCGAGGCGTACGAGTCCGGCGTCGGCGGCGGGGGCCGTGCTGGTGTGCGTACGGCTGCCGCGGCCGGGCTCAGCGGCCTCGGCGTTCTCGACGGAGCGAGCCGTACGGGCTGAGCGGAAGGCGGCCAACGCCGCTTCCTCGCCGGGGAGTTCGGCACCCTGCGGGGACACCGGCGCGACCTCTGCGGTCAGGGCGCCGAGCACCTCGGCCAGCCGGTCGGCATGGGCGCGGGTGTCGGCGTCGACGGCTTCGAGCGGCTCCCCACGCAGCAGCCGCTCCGCGGCATCGCGGTTCAGCCACCTGTACTGCTCGTCGGCCATCACACATCCTTCTGCGTCCGCGAACGCGTATGCGTCACACAGGCGGACGAAGCCGCGCGTGCACGCGGTTCTCTCGGTTGGGGTACTGCGTCCAGCGGGTCGCCGGATTCCGGGTCGGCCTCCGAAGCCGCCTCCGGATTCTCCCCGATCAGTTCCGCGAGCCGCTTCAGCCCCCGGTGCGCGGCGGTCCGTACGGCGCCCGCGCGCTTGCCCAGCGTCTCGGCGGCGCTCTTCGCGTCGAGGCCGACCACGACCCGCAGGACCACCGCCTCCGCCTGGTCCTGCGGCAACTGGGCGATCAGCGACAGCGTGCGATCGGTCGCCAGGGCTTCCATCGCCTCGCCCGCCGTGTCGGACTCGGCGGCCTTGCCGGTCAGCTCGGTCTCGTCGCCGCCTATCGCGGGTCGGCGCCCCCGCATGCGTATGTGGTCGAGGGCCCGGTTGCGGGCGATCCGGGCGGCCCAGCCGCGGAACCGGTCCGCGTCACCGCTGAACCGCTCCAGGTCACGGGCTATCTGCAGCCACGACTCGGAGGTGACGTCCTCCGCGTCCGGATCGCCGACCAGCGTCCGCACGTACCCGAGCAGCCGTGGGTGCACCGCGCGGTACACAGTCCGGAACGCGGTCTCGTCCCCGTCCTGTGCCGCAAGCACCGCGGCGGTCAGCTCCGCGTCGTCCCCCAGCACCCGCGCGCGCCCCTCTTTGCGCCTCAACCGGCTCCGCTCGCGCGGACCGGGTTCTCGCCGTCGTGGTCTTTCGATGAATGGTTGCGGTGCCGGGCCGTGGATGGTTGTGGTGGTCTTCCGCCATCCGCGATCCGGCGCGAAAGGCACGTTACGGCCTGAAACCGTTGACCGTCCATGTCCGTAGAACATGCAACTAACTCGTGATGCGGAGAGGTGTGACAGAAAACGCAGCCGCGGCGCTGTAGGTAATACGGGTCGCCGCGCGGCCCGTGCCGCGCGACGGTCGGGGCCTCTCCTGTGGGGGGTGGCGGCCCCGACCGTTGCCATCGGCGGAGTCGGCCGGGTGTCTTGCGAGTACGGGGGTCTTGCGAGCACGCCGGCCTTACTTCGTTTCCCGGGCCTTGCCCGCCCGCCCCGGCCGACCGCCGGACGCACTCGGCCGACTCGGCTCATTCGAGGCCCTTGGCCCGCCGGGCGCACCCGGCTCACTCGGCTTGTTCGACGCGCTCGGTTCGCTCGACCTGCCTTCCCCGCCGCCGCTTCCGCCGCCGTTGCCGGCCGACCGGTCGGCCTTGTCCGACGGGGACGTGCGCCCCTCGTCCCGCTCCCCGCCGGCCGCCGCCGGACAGCGGAGTCCCGAACCCTTGCCGCCGCTCCCGGTCTTCTTCCCGTACGCGCGGCAGTCCGCCTCGGTCTCCCGGGCAGCGTCGGGCCGGTCGGACGTCGAGGGGTTTGTGCGCGGGGCGTTCGAGGGGTTCGTGCGCGGGGCGTTCGGGGGGCCGGGCCGGGCGGGGGCGCCGTCCGTCGTGCGGGGATGCCGGTCCCGGCCGCCGTGGTCCCCGCCGGTGCCGCTGTCGTCGCGCACGGCCGAGCCGATCGCCGCGACGGCGACTCCGCCGAGGGTGAGGCCGGCCAGCAGTACGGCCAGGGTGGTGCGCACGGAGAGCTGGAGGCGGCGGCGCGCGTTCGGCCGCCAGTCGTCGCGGCGGCGGGTACGGGCGGTGCGCGGCCCCGTCTCCCTGGCCGCCAGGAACGCGGCCACCGCCCGCGCCTCGCCCTCGCTGTCGGCCGCGGCACCACCGCGTACGGCGGCGGCGAGGAGGGTGTCGACGGACGGGATGTCGCTCATGCCCCTTCGATCGGCCGGGCATCCGCTGTCGCGCCGTTCACCCATGTCCGACTCCGCCCCTGCCCGACGGCATGTCGCGCGCCCTTCGTCGTCGCCGTGCTTCTCGTTGGGGTCACGCCCGCGGTGACCTCGGTGGCCGTGGCCGGCACCGATGCCGATGCCGTCGCCGCCGCCCCATCCGCTTTCGCTGTCATGACCGCGGCGGCGGTCACCGCTGTCGGTCATCTCGACTCCCCCAGCGTCCGGGGACCGTCATCCATCACACCCTCGCTCCTGAGGAGCTGGGCGAGCCGCTTCAGCCCCCGGTGGGTGGCGGTGCGGACCGCGCCCGGGCGTTTGCCGAGGACGCGAGCGGCGGCGGGGCCGTCGAGGCCGACGACCACGCGCAGCAGGACGGCTTCGGCCTGGTCGCGCGGCAGCCGGGCGATCAGCGCGAGGGCCTGCTCGGTGGAGAGGGACTCCAGGGCCTGGGCGTGCGTGCTGTGCGTGCCCGGCAGTTCCAGCAGGTCGTTCTCCAGGGCGGTCGCCCGGGGTCTGGCCTTCTGGCGCCGCAGATGGTCCAGGGCCCGGTGCCGGGCGATGGTCGCGCTCCAGCCCCGGAAGCCCGCCCCGTCGCCCTTGAACCGCCCGAGGTCGCGCGCGATCTCCAGCCAGGCGTCCGAGGCGACGTCCTCCGCGTCGTCCCCGACGATGCCGCGCAGATACCCCAGCAGCCCGGGCTGCACGAGCCGGTACGCCACCGCGAACGCGGCCTCGTCCCCGGCCTGGGCCCGCGCCACGGCCGCGCCCAGTTCCCCGTCGTACGCCTGCACGCGCCGAGGTTCCCCTCCCTGGCCCCAAACTGTCCGAGACAGCGCCAAGTCAGTGCCGGGATCGCGTTCCCCGGGGCCGTCCCGGCCGGCGCCAAGCCCCCACGGTCATCTGCGTCGCATCTCGCGGAAGTGTCACAGGCCGTCGAGCGACCCCCCGAAGATCACCCGGAAGGGGGAACACCAACTTCCTTCGTAACATGGGCCACACGAGCACACGCCGATGATGTTGTTCGCGGCGGCGTGTGTGCTGAATGGAACGCCACCCCTGTGCCGGGTGGTGTCTTCGCGCTGTTCATGCTGTTCATGTTCATCCAGGGGTGGGGCATTTGAGTCGCCGTAGGAGCCATGCGTACGAGCCGCTGAGCCTGAAGCGCAGGGCGTGGCTGACGCTCGGGGCCGTCGTGGCCGGTGGCGCGGGCATGGTGTCGTACGCCGTGGCCGGGCCCGGCCACGGCACGAGCACGTTCGACGCGGGGGCCGAGCGCCCCACCGAGGTGCACGCCCTGAAGCTCACCGGCGCCGACGACGGCCGACGCACCCTCACGCGCACCGCCACCCGGCCGTTCTCCCTCCTCGGCGTCTCCTGGACCGGCGCCGCCACCGAACTCGACGGCACCACCCAGGTACGCACCCGCTCCGAGGCCACCGGCGAGTGGACCGCCTGGCGGGCGCTCGCCACCCCGGCGACCGCCCGCTCCGGTGCCGAGCGCGGCACCTCCGAGCCCCTCTGGGTCGGCCTCAGCGACGGCGTCGAGGCCCGCGTCCTGGCGGCCGACGGTTCGTCGACGGCCGGGCTGCCGAAGGGACTTGAGGTCGACCTGGTCGATCCCGGGGTGACGGCGGAGGAGTCGAGGAGCTGGGGGTCGGGCGACGGGACGGCCGGTACGGCGAGGAGTGCGGGCACGGCCGATGCCTCCGGCGCCATGAGCAATGCCGCGTTCGTCGTCGAGGACCCGCCGACCGCCCTCCCCTCCACCGTCACCCGCCCGCCGATCGTCAGCCGGGCCCGTTGGGGCGCCGACGAGTCGACGGTGACGGGTACGGCTGCGTACATCGACAAGATCAGCGCGGTCTTCGTCCATCACACCGGCGGCACCGACACCTACAGCTGCGCCGAGTCCCCCGCCCTGATCCGCGCGCTCATGGCGTACGACATCGAGACGGCCGGCCGGGGCGACCTCGGCTACAACTTCGTCGTCGACAAGTGCGGCCGGGTCTACGAGGGCCGGGCGGGCGGCGCGGATCTGTCGGTGCGCGGTGACCACACTCCCGGCTTCGACGGGGACTCGACGGGCGTCGCGGTGCTCGGCGACTTCCGGAGCGGCGGCGGGCCGAGCCGGGCGGCTCTGGAGTCCGTGGCTCGGCTGGCGGCGTGGAAGCTGGGTCAGTACGCCGGTGACCCGACCGGCAAGGTGACGCTGACGGCGTCCGAGGACACCGGCGTGTACGCGCAGGGCGAGTCGGCCGAGCTGGACGTGATCTCCGGCGGCAGGGACGCGGCGACCACCACGTCCCCCGGCACGAGCCTGTACGACAAGCTCCCCGAAATCCGCCGCTACGCCGCCTCCCCCGGCCGCAACTCCGCCATCCCGACCGCCGACTACACGGGCGACGGCGTCAGCGACCTGGTGGCGCCGACCCACCGGACCGGCAGCGGCTGGATCACCCTGGTCCCGGGCGGCGTCAACGGCCCCGTCGCCGCCGCCAAGCTGCGCCTCGACCAGGCGAGCACGGGCGTGCCGGGCGCCGCCGAGTCCGGCGACCAGTGGGGCGCGGCCACCTCGTGGGGCGACATCAACGGCGACGGGTACGCGGACCTCGCGGTCGGCGCGCCCGGCGAGGACGACACCACGGGGCACGCGGACCGGGGTGCCGTAACGATCCTCTACGGGCCCTCCTTCACCACCGACGCCGACACCATGGCCCTCGGCGACGACTACGAGCCGAGCGGGGCGCGGTTCGGCGCGACCGTCACGGTCGGGGACTTCAACGCCGACGGCAAGGCGGACGTGTTCACCGCGGCCACCGGTACGGGCGGGAACTGGGCGGCCCGGTTCAACGACGGCCACGAGGTCGCCGGCGACCTCACGACGGCGACCGGGGCGTTGGCCTACGCGGACGCCGCGACCGGCGACTTCAACCGGGACGGCTACGCCGACGTGGCCCTCAACTACCGGGACGCGTCCGGCGTCGGCAAGGTCACCTGGTTCAGGGGCTCCAAGTCGCTGGGCCTGACGAAGGTCTCGACCCTGACCGTCAGGGGCGGCCGCGCCATCGCCGCGGGCGACGTCAACGGCAACGGCTACGACGACATCGTCATCGGCCAGCCCTACGCCTCCGAGTCGGGCGGCAACGCGGGCGGCCAGGTCACCCTGGTCCCCGGCACGTCCACCGGCTTCACCACCACCGGCATGACGACGATCCACCAGGGCACGGCGAACGTCGAGGGCGCCTCCGAGACGTCCGACGGCTTCGGCTCCGCCGTCTCCATCGGCGACGCGAACGCCGACGGCTACGCCGACGTCCTCACCGGGGCGCCCAACGAGGACATCACCCGCGCCGAGAAGAACCGCGCCAACGCGGGCTCGGCATGGCTCCTGAAGGGCACCGCCACCGGCCTGACCGGCACCGGCTCCCTCGCCCTGTCCCAGGACACCCCCGACATCCCCGGCTCCACCGAAACCGACGACAAGTTCGGCTCCGCCGCCTCCCTCACCGACGTCACGGGCGACGGCTGCGCCGACCTCGTGACCGGAGCGGAGGGCGAGGACACCGGCAACGGCACGATCCTGTACGTCCCGTCGGTGAACGGCACGCCGTCCCCCACGAAGTCGGCGTACTACGGCATCGCGCAGTTGGGCACGTCGACGGCCGGCCGCCTGGGCCAGGTCCTGACGCCGTAGCCCCTGAGGGGTGGCCCCTTGAAAGCGCCGGGCGCGACCTACGCTCTCAAGGGGCGCGGGGAACTGCGCGAGCAACCACCCACCACCCGCACCCGCACCCGCACGCGAACCCCCGAGTTCTCCCGCGTGGCGGGGTCGAAGGGGCGGCAGCCCTTGGGGATGGGACGGGTAGGGGCGGCGGGGGCGAGAAAATCCCGGGGTCAGCCGGAGGTCATCGCGTCGCGGCACAGCAGACGAAGCGACCCGTCGCCCGCGAAGCACCGGCGGGCCTCGTCGAAGGGGTCCCAGCAGCGGCCGTCCCAGGTGCGTACCCAGTGCGCGCCGCCCGACTCGACCCACTCACCCCCGGCCCACCGCACCACGACCTCCCCGCCGTACGCCCCGAACCCCCGAAGCACGCCCTCCACGGCGGCGTACGGCGCACCCTCCCGCCGTATCTCCTCGATCATCCGGTCCACCCGCCACAGGCTCTGCGTCGAGTAGTCGAGGCGCACCCGCGCCCCCTCCCGCATCATCGCCACCGCGTCGGCCGCCCACCGGACGGGTTTCGCCGCACCCCCGGACCGGTTCCCAAGGCTCCCCGACATGGCGGGCGTACTGACCGAACTGAATGTCTGCTGTGCGCTCACACTGGGGACAGCGCCCGCCCGACCGCGCGCGTCACACGCTTTCGCCGCCCTGCGCGACACCGGTGCAGGACCACCACACCCGGCCCCAGGACACCCACAGGACCCGCTCAGAAAGCGGGGTTTACCCGCCTGCGCCCAGCCACCCCCACCGGCCTCAGCGCCGCGCCCCCCGCGCCCGCCGCGACACGACCGCCCGCAGCACCCGCCGCCCCTCCGTGGACACCCCGAGCGCCTGCCGGACCCCCGCCGCGCCGTGCTGCGCGAGCAGTTCCAACACCACGACCTGACGGCGCAGTTCGGCGGCGACGAGATGGGAGACGCCCTCGGTACGGCCCTCACGACAGGCCGCCAGGGAGTCGTCACCCCCGCTGTCCAACGGGTCGAGCAGCTGATGGATCCGCAGCGCGGCGAGAGAACACACGTCGGCCCACTCCCGCAGCCCGTCACCGGACCGCTCCTCGGGAACCGCGTCGAGCATCCGACGGGCGAGCACGACGGCCTCCTCGTTCCCGCCCGCGGAGGACGAAGCCGCGGCCTCCAGTTCCCCCCGCACCTTCGCCGCCCGCTCCCCCCACCCCTCCCCGTCGTCCACCAGCCCCGCCCACAGCGGACGCAGCACCTCGTCGTCGCCTCCGAGAAGCGGTACGCAACGGTCAAGACAAGCCAACGCGCTTGCCGCCAGACCGCGTTCGTCGGCCTGGGCGATCAGTTTCACCAGGCTCATCACGCCTCCCCAAGATCCCGCTCGACCACGCCCCGGTTATACGGAGCCCGCACTTCCCCTTACTGCGTGCAACGACGCGGGAGTGTCACAGCGGTACGACCCCGAGCCGATCGAGCAATCGGAAGAGAATGTTTTCAGCCAACGGGTCCGCCGGTCCAGGTTCTGAGGTGAACACATCGGCCAGTGACCGCTCGACGACGACCCGCCCCGCCTCCGCGGCCCAGGCGACGGCGCGTTCGGCGGCGTCGCGCGGTTCGAGGAAGTAGTCCTCCACGCCGAGCCCCTCACCGTCGCCGAGGTACGCGGCCATGGCGCGCCGCGCGAGACAGGTGGTCCACGCCCCGCTCTCCGGCCCGGCGGCCTCGACGACCACGCAGTCGCTGCCCATGACGTACCCGAACA
This sequence comes from Streptomyces sp. DSM 40750, assembly GCF_024612035.1. Classification (GTDB taxonomy): domain Bacteria; phylum Actinomycetota; class Actinomycetes; order Streptomycetales; family Streptomycetaceae; genus Streptomyces. Next base: position 7,195,840 of record NZ_CP102513.1, on the reverse strand, counting down.
GCGCGGGCGCGCCCGTCTCGTGGGCGAGCGTGTTCATGTTCCCGATGTCCCCGACGTCCGCGGCGCCTTCGTCATCGGCCGCGCCGCCCGGGTACTCCCACACCTGCCAGCCGTCGGCCGCCGTCGCACGCAGCGTCATTCCCTCGGCCCCGGCCAGCGCGTCCAGCTCCGCGAGCGGCCGCTCGCTTCTGCCCACGACGTAGTACCCCCAGTAGCCCATGCCGGGAATACACCACACCCGTACGGCGGTTCGCCCCCGGAATCGGGCAATCCGCACGGTCGCACCGAGACGGGGTCAAACGGAGACGGGCTCCGGCGCGCGCGGCCCGCTCCGCGCCTTGTCGTCCTGCATCCGGGTGAGCGCCAGGACGAAGAGGACGGCGAACACGGCGGCCACGATTTCGAGAGAGTCCGCGAACAGCATCTGCTGGGCGGCCAAGCGGTATTCCTCCACGGCCTCCGCGTTGAGGTACGTCCGGTCCCCGGCTTCCCCCGCGAAGAGGCTGAGCAGCCACAGCGTCCACCAGGTGTTGACGAGCGCGTGCGACCGGGGCTTCTCCCACGGGCTGCTCGCGTCCCAGCAGTCGATCGCGATCCGGCGCGGGAACCAGAGGTTCACGACGGGCACGAGCCAGCCGGCGATCGCCCAGCCCCGCTTCTTCCGATGCCCGAACGGGTCGAACACCTCGGCGTTGACCCGCACCCGGTGGAACCAGGTCAGGAAGACGGCGATCGTGGCGAGGTAGGTGACCGTCTGAAGGACGCCGGCCAGGGCGACGAGCCCGTCCGCGCGGTCGGAGTCATGATCGAGGGCCACGCTCCACTCGTCGTCCGCCATCCGGCCCATCACGTCGAGGAGCGCGAGGTCCGCCCACACCGCGACCACGTCGGCGGCGGCAACCACCCCGAGCAGGATCGCCACCGCCCGCCCGAGCCCCACCGGCGACCGCAGCCAGGCCGCGGGGGCAACCGCGCCGAACTGCGGGGCCTGCGGCAGGCTCCGACGCGCCTCCGGACGCACGTCCGGATGCAGGTCCTCGGCCTCGCACGCCCGGCACAGCTCTCCCCCGGGCGCCGCGTCGAATTGCCGACAGCTCGTGCAGATCATGAAGGTCCCCCGAGTGATCACAAGCGCGAGTTCTCCCCAGAACCTCACGCCAGGCAACAAGAACACGCGGAAGATACGGTTCCCTCACCCCGCACGTCCACCCGTTTCCCCCACCGGGAAACTCAGCTCACGCGCCCCGCCAGCTCCCGGAACTCCGCCCAGCCCATCCCCGGCTGCCCCGGATCCCACAGCTTCTGCGACAGCGCCCGCAGTGGCATCCGCACGCCCGCCGCGACCTGCGCCTCGGTCTGCCGGTTCGCGAGGTCGCACCAGACGGCGAAGACACCGCCGAGGATCTGGTCGTCGTACTGCGCGGAGACGGCGGTCGTGCCGCGCAGCACCCGTGGGGTCCACGACTCGTAGATGCGCTGCCCGGTCGGGTAGACGAACTGGTTGGGCTCGCCGAGGACGTAGTACAGGTACTCGTCGTTGTAGTTGACCACCTGCCGCCCGGCGCTCAGATACTCGACCGGCGGCCGCGCCCCGATCTCCTTGCCGGTCCAGTAGGCGACCTGGATCGCCTTGTCCGCCTGGACCGTCCCGCCCCGGAAGAACCCGTCGTTCCAGGCCCGCACGGTCCGGTCGTGCCCGCGCATCACCTCGGCGCGGTCGTTCAGCCACCCGGTCGCCAGGTCGGCGACGGTCGCGCCGGAGCCGTACTTCGCCCGCGCGGCGGCGGCCAGCTGCGGATAGGAGGCCTCCGGATTCGACACCATCAGCGCCCGGTACTCGTCGGCGCCGAGATGCCAGTACGCGCCGTCGAAGAGGTCGGCGTACTCGTCGAGCAGTTCGTCGACGACCTCGGCGGCCGCGGGCTTGGAGATGTCCACGGCCCCACTGGCGGCCACGCCCTGCGCGTTGACCAGCTGCAATCCGGGATTTCCGGCGATCACGGCCCCCAGATGCCCGGGCGAGTCGATCTCCGGTACGACCTCGATGTGCCGGCTCTCGGCGAGGTCCAGGATCTTCTTCACCTGCGCCTTGGTGAGGTGCTGCTCCGACACCACCTCGGGGTGCGACGTGGACTCGATCCGGAACCCCTGGTCGTCGGAGAAGTGCAGGCCGAGCTGGTTGTACTTCAGGTCGCCCAGTTCACGGATGCGGTCCTCGATCCAGCCCGCCGTGAAGTGCTTGCGCGCGATGTCGAGCATGAACCCGCGCTGCGGCTTGGCCGGCTCGTCCCGTACGACACCCTCCGGCGCCGTACCGCCGCGCACCTCCTGCTTCAGCGTGCGGGTCCCGTAGAACACGCCCGCCTCGGCGGGCGCGGCGATCCGCACCCGCCGGTCCTTGACGGTCAGCGTGTACGCCTCCGAGCTCGACCTTCCCGTCCCGTTGAGCGCCAGCTCGACATCCCCGTCCCGGGGCTCGGTCTCGCCCGCGTACGCCAGCCCCAGCTCGTCGGCGGTCAGCCGCCCCTCGTCCGCCAGCGCCGCGTTCCGTACGACGACCCGGCCCCCTTCGGCGGGCTTCCAGCCGGGACCACGGGCGGCCTCGTGCTGCCGTACGGCCGGGATGGTCCGAGGCTCCTGGGACAGCGGATACGTACGCGAAGGCGACGGAGACGCGGACGGCGAGCCCTCCACGGCGCTCACGGACGACCGCTCCCGCGACGGCTCCGACGCGCTCGGCCACACGGTCACGGCCACCGCGACGGCTCCACCGGCCAGAACAACTCCCGTGCCGAGGAGCAACCCCTTCGACGTGATCGCCGTCTTCCTGCTCGGAGCCCTGCGCCGACCACGGTTCACGACGCGTCCCCGGTCCCGGTCCCGGTCACCATCCACGACATCTCACGCACCTCTCGCCCGCACCTTCCCCCGATCTCACTCCCGGCTCTCCTCGGAGCCCTCTTCTCGAACCTACGACGTCCCACCGCCCCACCCGTCCACCACAGCTTCCGAAACTCTCCCGTTCGGGTGAATTTCGGGCATCGAACGGACAGCCCATGACCCGCCTCGATAACGTGGTGGCACATCTCGCACACCCTCCCCTGCCGACCCCTACGCATCGCCGAGGATCCACGCTGCCCCCGCACCGTCTTCCCCACCTCCCCGGCCAGGTCGCCATACCGGAGCGTGCCCGCACCCCCGGCCCGTCGGCCCTGGAGCGGTTCAACCACGCCCCCGCCGACACCGCCCGCCAGGCCCTCCTCACCTGCCTCCGCAGCCTCCGCTGGGCCCACCGCCTCACGGACCACCGCCCCTACCCCGACCTCGACGCCCTACTCGCCGCGTCGGACGAGGCCGCGTACGACCTCACGGCAGCGGACCTGGCCGAGGCCCTGGCCGGCGAAACCCTCCCCGCCCTCCCCCCGGACACCTACGGCGTGGCCCACACCGCCCTGAACGCCGCCCACGCCGCCTACGAGGCCCGCTTCGGCCACGTCTTCGTCATCTCCCTGAACGCCTCCCGCCCCGACGAGCTTCTGGATCGCGCCCTGGAAGCCATCCGGTCACGTTTGGCGAATGACCCCGAGGAAGAACGGGCCGTGGTCGCGGAAGAGCTACGACACCTGGCGAGAGAACGCCTGACCAGCCACCTCAGGGGCGCGGGGAACTGCGCGATCCCTTAGGGGCGCGGGGAACCGCGCGATCTTTTAGGGGCGCGGGGAACTGCGCGATCAGCCACAACGAACCCGCACCCGGCACCCACGAGAACCCCCACCCCGGACGCCGCCCACTACTCACCCTTACGTGCAAGTTTGTATGCCAGTTTGATCACACCAACCCTCCCGGCTTAAGTGCCGCAGGCACACGTCGCTACCATGGCCGGGGCCGGTGGACCGTACCCGGCCGGGTCAGACCGACAAGCAAGCCGGCCGGCCCCAATCCCCGCTCCCGGAGGGTTCTTCCGTGCCGGCTGGAACGCTGTACCGCGGCCGGGAAGGAATGTGGTCCTGGGTGGCTCATCGAGTCACCGGCGTCCTCATCTTCTTCTTCCTGTTCGTACACGTGCTGGACACCGCTCTCGTCCGCGTCTCCCCCGACGCCTACGACAAGGTCGTGGCCACGTACAAGACGCCGATCGTCGCGCTGCTGGAGTACGGCCTCGTCGCCGCCATCCTCTTCCACGCGCTCAACGGTCTTCGGGTCATCGCCGTCGACTTCTGGTCGAACGGCCCCCGTCACCAGAAGACGATGCTCTGGACCGTCGTCGGCCTCTGGCTCGTGCTGATGATCGGGGCCCTGTACCCCGTCCTCGGCCACGCCGTCCGTGAAGTCTTCGGGAGCTGAGGCAGATGTCCGCCACTGAAACCACCGCATCCGGCATCGGCCCCGTCGAGGGCGCCGGCGCGCTGTCGGGCTACAGCCCCGACAACCCGGCCCCCGTCATCGAGCCGCCCCGCAAGCGCACCAAGAAGACCCCCAGGTCGACCCGCGGCAACTTCGAGATGGTCGCGTGGCTGTTCATGCGTCTGTCCGGCATCGTCCTGGTCGTCCTGGTCATCGGCCACCTGCTGATCCAGCTCGTCCTCGACGGCGGCGTCTCCAAGATCGGCTTCGCGTTCGTCGCGGGCCGCTGGGCGTCCCCGTTCTGGCAGACCTGGGACCTGCTGATGCTGTGGCTGGCGATGCTGCACGGCGCCAACGGCCTGCGCACGGTCATCAACGACTACGCGGAGCGCCCGAACACCCGCCTGTGGCTCAAGGGCCTGCTCTACACCGCCACGGTGTTCACCATCCTGCTGGGCACGCTGGTGATCTTCACCTTCGACCCGAACATCCGATAGGCACGGGGCTGAGGTAACCGATCATGAAGATCCACAAGTACGACACCGTCATCGTCGGCGCCGGTGGCGCCGGTATGCGCGCGGCCATCGAGTCCACGCAGCGCAGCCGCACCGCCGTGCTGACCAAGCTGTACCCCACCCGCTCCCACACGGGCGCCGCGCAGGGCGGCATGGCCGCCGCGCTCGCCAACGTGGAGGAGGACAACTGGGAGTGGCACACCTTCGACACGGTCAAGGGCGGTGACTACCTGGTCGACCAGGACGCCGCCGAGATCCTGGCGAAGGAGGCCATCGACTCCGTCCTCGACCTGGAGAAGATGGGCCTGCCGTTCAACCGCACGCCCAACGGCACGATCGACCAGCGCCGCTTCGGCGGTCACAGCCGTAACCACGGCGAGGCCCCGGTCCGCCGCTCCTGCTACGCGGCCGACCGCACCGGCCACATGATCCTCCAGACGCTGTACCAGAACTGCGTCAAGCACGGCGTGGAGTTCTTCAACGAGTTCTACGTCCTGGACCAGCTGATCGTGGAGGTCGACGGCGTCAAGAAGTCCGCCGGCGTCGTCGCGTACGAGCTGGCGACCGGCGAGATCCACATCTTCCAGGCGAAGGCCGTGATCTACGCGTCCGGCGGCTGCGGCAAGTTCTTCAAGGTGACGTCGAACGCGCACACGCTGACCGGTGACGGCCAGGCGGCCGTGTACCGCCGGGGCCTGCCGCTGGAGGACATGGAGTTCTTCCAGTTCCACCCGACCGGCATCTGGCGCATGGGCATCCTGCTGACGGAGGGCGCCCGCGGTGAGGGCGGCATCCTCCGCAACAAGGACGGCGAGCGCTTCATGGAGAAGTACGCGCCGGTCATGAAGGACCTCGCGTCCCGTGACGTCGTCTCCCGCTCCATCTACACGGAGATCCGCGAGGGCCGCGGCTGCGGTCCCGAGGGCGACCACGTCTACCTGGACCTGACGCACCTCCCGCCGGAGCAGCTCGACGCCAAGCTCCCGGACATCACCGAGTTCGCGCGGACGTACCTCGGTATCGAGCCCTACACGGACCCGATCCCGATCCAGCCGACCGCGCACTACGCCATGGGCGGCATCCCGACGAACGTCGAGGGTGAGGTCCTGCTCGACAACACCACCGTCGTCCCGGGTCTGTACGCCGCCGGTGAGGTCGCCTGTGTCTCCGTGCACGGCGCCAACCGTCTCGGCACCAACTCGCTGCTCGACATCAACGTGTTCGGCAAGCGGGCGGGCATCGCGGCCGCCGACTACTCCCAGAAGGCCGACTTCGTCGAGCTGCCGGAGAACCCCGAGTCGCTGGTCGTCGAGCAGATCGAGCGGCTGCGCTCGGCCACGGGCAACGAGCGCGTGGCGGAGCTGCGGCGCGAGCTGCAGGAGACCATGGACGCCAACGTCATGGTGTTCCGCACCGAGCAGACGATCAAGACGGCCGTCGAGAAGATCGCCGAGCTGCGCGAGCGCTACAAGAACGTGGCGATCCAGGACAAGGGCAAGCGGTTCAACACCGACCTCCTGGAGGCCGTCGAGCTGGGCAACCTGCTCGACCTGGCCGAGGTCATGGCCGTGTCGGCCCTCGCCCGCAAGGAGTCCCGCGGCGGTCACTACCGCGAGGACTACCCGAACCGCGACGACGTCAACTTCATGCGCCACACCATGGCGTACCGCGAGGTGGGCGACGACGGCGCCGAGTCCATCCGTCTCGACTACAAGCCGGTCGTCCAGACCCGCTACCAGCCGATGGAGCGTAAGTACTGATGGCTACACCCACCCTGGACAAGGCGGACAGCGCCGGCAAGCCGGAGGCCGGCTTCGCCGACTCCCCGTACATCACCGCCACGTTCCGCATCCGCCGCTTCAACCCCGAGGTCTCGGCGGAGGCGGTCTGGGAAGACTTCCAGCTGGAGATCGACCCCAAGGAGCGTGTCCTCGACGCGCTGCACAAGATCAAGTGGGATCAGGACGGTTCGCTGACCTTCCGCCGCTCCTGCGCGCACGGCATCTGCGGCTCGGACGCCATGCGGATCAACGGCAAGAACCGTCTCGCGTGCAAGACGCTGATCAAGGACATCAACCCGGAGAAGCCCATCACGGTCGAGGCCATAAAGGGCCTCACGGTCCTCAAGGACCTGGTCGTGGACATGGAGCCGTTCTTCCAGGCGTACCGGGACGTGATGCCCTTCCTGATCACGAAGGACACCAACGAGCCGACGCGCGAGCGCTTCCAGACCGCAGAGGACCGCGAGCGCTTCGACGACACGACGAAGTGCATCCTCTGCGCCGCCTGCACGTCCTCGTGCCCGGTGTTCTGGAACGACGGCCAGTACTTCGGTCCGGCCGCGATCGTCAACGCCCACCGCTTCATCTTCGACTCGCGTGACGAGGCCGGTGAGCAGCGCCTGGAGATCCTCAACGACCGGGACGGCGTGTGGCGTTGCCGCACGACCTTCAACTGCACGGACGCCTGCCCGCGTGGTATCGAGGTCACCAAGGCGATCCAGGAGGTGAAGCGGGCGCTCATCACGCGCCGCTTCTGATCCGCCTGAGCGTCACGCGGAAGGCCCGCAGGTCCGCCTGCGGGCCTTCCGCGTTCCCGGCGCACGGGCCGCCGCGGCCACTGGCCCGTGGCCCACGGACGAGGGCCTCGTTCCCACACGAAGCTTCTGGGAAGCTCCGCGGCGAACGAGGCCCTTCGGTCGATCACCTCGGCGGTGATCCTCAGCGCGATCAGCCGCGCAGGACACGGCCCTGCGAGTCGGTGCGGTCGTTGCTCGTGAGGAACAGGATGCCGTCGATCAGGGACCAGAAGCCCAGACCACCGCAGGTGAGGAGCTGGGCGACGCCCACGCCGACGGAACCGACGTAGAAACGGCCGATGCCGAGCGTGCCGAGGAAGAGCTGCAGAATGCCAGCGACGATCTTCGACTTGTCGGAGTACGGGCGACCCTGCGGGTCGTGGCCGAAGGGAGCGTCAGGGGTGGGGACGGTCATGGAAGTAACTCCTGGATGTACTGACTGAAATAACCGAAGCGGACTGCTCCGGGGGGAATCGCAGGAGAGAAGGCGCGGCACATGACCGGCAGCAATCGGGCACGGCGAACACCGGCCAACGATCGAGCACGACGTAATCCCCCGTCATCCCCCCTGTCGCCGTTGCAGCGTAGTGAGACTCGTGGGACGTATGGGAGTGGGTTCGGGCGATCGTTCCGATTCCGTGATCCGATTCCAGCCAACTTGCGACAACTGACCGACGTAAAGCGGGCGTAAGGGATTTACGGGGGTCCGCAGGGGGAAGGAAACAGAGTTCGGCTGTGACCACTCAGTGAAGATTGCGGACGATCGTCCACGTCACCGCGATGCCGAGGATCAAGGCCTGGGTGCGGGGCTTGAGTTCGGGGCGCCAGCGGCGGCCGCGCAGGCCCTCGATGGACCAACGGCCCAACAGCGCCAGCGCGAACGGCGCGGCGAGCAGCAGCACCCGGTTGTCGTGCCAGGCGGCGGCGAACTGGCCGTGCATCAGGTCGTACACCATGCGGCTGCCGCCGCAGGCGGGGCAGAGCAGCCCCGTGACATAGCGGAACGGGCACTGGGGCAGCAGATGGCCGGGCTCGTGCGGGTTGGTGCCGTACAGGTACGCGGCGCCCGCCAGCCCGGCGGCGGCCACCGCGAGGGGGGCCGCCGCCGGATGCCGAAGAACGGTGAGGCCGCGCTCAGCCACGCAGGACACGTCCGTTGGAGTCCGTGGTGTTGCTGCTCGTCAGCAGGATGATGCCGTCGACCAGCGCCCAGATGCCGAAGCCACCGCAGGTGAAGAGCTGCCCGAGGCCGAGGCCGACGTGCCCGATGTAGAAGCGGCCGACGCCGAAGGAGCCCAGGAACAGCGAGAGGATGCCCGCGACGATCTTCGACTTGTCGGAGTACGGGCGGCCGTAGGGGTCGTAGCCGTACGGGGCGTTGGGGTCACCCGTGTACGCGCCGCCGGGCGCCGGAGGTACCTGGTAGCCGCCCTGCGCGTAACCGCCCTGCTGGGGATAGCCGCCCTGCTGCGGGTAGCCGTAGCCGGCCTGGTCCGCGCCCGGCTGCTGGTAGCCGGGCTGCGGGGCGCCGTACGGGTTGGCGCCCGGCTGGCCAGGGGCGGCGTTCGGGTACCCGTATCCGGGCTGCTGCGGGGGCTGAGCGGGCTGCTGGGGCTGCTCGGTCACGGTACTGACTCCTGCGTTGTTGAGTGCTTGAGCGGCTGAATAGCTGAAAATGGGCTGTCCGTCATATTGCAGGAGGGAAGGGCCCGGAGAGAAGTTGTTACTTCGGCCGGGTCCCCGCCCGACACCCGCATGTGGGCGGAGTCACAGCCCCTGATCACAGTTGGCTGAGGATTGTCGGGTCCGTGATCTCCGTGTCCTCGGCGAGCAGCATCGCCTTGCTGAGGATGACAGCGAGCATACGGTCGTCCCCGTAGGGGAGACAGCCGGTCGGCACGGTTCGGTTCCCGTCGCGGGCGGGCGACTTGGGCGGCACGAGCCGCTCCAGCAGCGTCCGGAACCGCGGCCGGGCTCGACCGGAGACAGAGATCAGGATCCTCTTCGCCTTCGACCCCGAGCGCAGCGCGGTACTCCTGATCGAGGAACGCTGTACCGAGTGGCTGGACCACCTCGCCCGGCGCCCTCACAAGGAGACGGAGTGATGACCGGCTTCCACTCATGGGACGAGGTCAAGGAAGAGGTCTGCGACACCGAGGACCTGGACGAGATCACGGCGGGTGCCCGGCGCAGGGTCGCCGAGGCACGTGCGCACCGGCTCGCCGAGATGCGCAGGCAACTCGGCCTCACCCAGCGCGAGGTGGCCGACCGTATGCACGTACGGCAGGAACGCGGACTTCAACGGGACCCGGGTGGTCGTGGCGTAGCCGGCGCTCCTGAATCCCACGCGTCCCGTTCAACCCTCGCGTCTCGACGCGTGTCTCTTCCCTACGTCTGTTCGGCAGAGCACAGAGCTGAGCCCGAACCCGAGCTTCCCGCAGTAGCCGGGACCGCGTGGAAATTGCCGTTTGGCTGGATCGCTGCCAACTCCTGTGACGGATGGGGCCGTTGATCACAGAATGACCTCATGACCTTCCTGAGGAAAGCCGCGGCCGCAGTGTCGGCCGCGGCCGCGATCCTGATCGCGATACCCCCCACAGCCTCGGCAACGCCCGCCCCACATCAGACGTACGGCGGCACGCTCGTCCGGGAGAACTTCAATCACCTCCCCCTCGGCCCGGTGACCAAGGGCCGGGGCTGGACCACCGACACCTCCAACGGCACCCTGACCGTCGAGCCCAGCGCCGACGGCCGGGGCCGCGAACTCCGCCTCCGCACCGAGGGCAACGGCCGCGCCTTCGTCGTCCTGTCCGATCTCGCCCCGCCCGGCAACAGTTTCTGGGCCCGGATGCGGCTGCGCGTGGCCGAGTTCCCCACGGCGCCAGACTGGGCCCACTGGACCCTCGCGGAGGCCTCCGGCGCCGACTCCCCCACCCTCGTCCGCCCGCTCGGTGGCCAGTACGCGCCCACCGACAAGGGCAACTTCTATGGCGTGGGCTCCGACCTGGGTCCGACGGGCGACTGGACCAACTGGAAGACCTCGGCTCCGGCCGTCGCGGGGAAGTGGCAGTGCGTCGAGTTCCACCTGGACGCCACCGACAACCGGGTCACCGTCTACTTCGACGGAGTCGAACAGCCCGACCTCACCGTCTCCACGAAGCAGCACGGCGGCACGGCCGACGACTTCGTCTTTCCTCGCTTCGACGAGCTCAAGTTGGGGTGGCAGCTGTATCAGGCGGACCCTGACCCGTCGTCGTACGACGTCCGTCTGGACGACATCGCGCTGAGCGCGCGGCGAGTGGGCGACTGCGGCGGCTGACGGTCGGGCGCCGGTCAGTCGTCGAGGACGACCATGTTCGTCGGCGGCTGACCGGGCACCGGCGAAGGGCCGCGGAAGTCACCCTGGACCAGCACATCACGGACCACACCGTGGACGGCCCGCACCGCCTCGCTGTCGTATTGCTGGAAGGTGGGGGTGGCCTGGAGGAGGAGTGAGCCGTTCGGGAGGGACGACACTGCCGAAAAGGCGCCCGTGGCCCCCAAGGCCTCCTTTCCGCCCAGGAGTTCGGCGATTCCGGCGGGCACGACCATGAGCCATGAGTAGCCCCTGAGCAGGGTGCGCCACTGCGGAGCGTTGCTCACCGGGTCACTCGGCCGGCCCCGCAGTCGGCTCTCCAGTTCGGTGGCGCCGCCGCTGCGGCGGTACGAGACATGGCCGAACACCACGTCGTACCGGTCGCAGGCCCAGCGGACGGCGGCGAGCAGGCGCTCGTGCTCGGCGGCCGTTGTCCCCGGAGCCACCAGGGCCGCGGTGTCCACGTGGAGGCCGAGCTTCACGAATTCCGGCAACTCCTCCTCGAAGACGACCGTGAAGGAGAGGTCAGAATTGCCGACTTCCCCCTTCTCCGAGAAACTGCCGATCTTCACGCCTGCCGATTCGGGCTGCTCGGAAAGGTTTCTGTCCAGCCAGGGGAGCGTATCGGCGGTGTAGGGGTTGTACAGCACATCGAAAGTCCCCTGGGGAGAGACCTGGACATATCCCCAGAGGCCTTTCCGGTTCTTCCTGGGAACACTGTCGGCGACCCGCGAGAATCCTTTCGGGGAGAACTTCACGTTCTCCGGCAGCGCGTCGACCGCTCCTTGCCGGTCGTATTCCCGGACACCGCCGGTGAGCCAGCCGAGGGCCGCTTCCCGAAGTTTCTCCGGTTGTTCCGCGTGGACCGTGAGTTCCACGAAGAGACCGTGACTGACGTCGAAATCGACCGAGTGGAGTGCGCCCACTGTGAACCGCCCAAGGATCTCACTGGCTTTTGGGCGCACTCTACCCGTCCGCTACTCCAGCCCGAAGGGGCTGGTGAACATCTTGCCGATCACGTAGATGGCCATCGACGCGGCGGCTCCCAGGGCAATGTCCCGTTGTTGGTCCGGGGTGGGCTGCCAGGCCTGGATCTTCTCCAGGACCGGCACCGATTCACGCTGGTAGCCGTCGGGTCCCTTGCCGCGCGGTGGCATCTTCCGTGTCCACCAGCCGATCACACCCTTGTATTCCTCTCCGGTGCGGGTGGAGCCCTTGCGCTGCTGTGTGGACTCCGCCACCAGTTGCTTCTTCGGGTCCAGCGGGTCCAGGGTCGTGATCTGGGGAAGGTTGTTGCCCCGTTCGACGGTCCGGAAGGTTCCTTCCTTCCGCTCGATCTTCCGCAGCGCGTTGATGTAGCGGTCCAGGGTCGAGGGACCGTCCAGTTCCGCTGTCTTCGCCGACTTCACCTCCCACACGAAGATGGTGTCCGGGAAGATCACGACGACGTCGGCGAAACCGCCCTTTCCGTTCTTGCGCTGTGCTCCCGGAATGTAGTACTCGGTCTGCACGTGTACGTCCGGGTTGTGGCGCCAGAGGAACCTCAGATAGATGGCCACCGCCGCGACCGCGGCATTGTGGCGGATCCGGTCCGCGGCGATTTCCTTGCCGTCACGGCCCTTGTTGGTGTTTCCGGAGCCGTTGTTGGTGGATCCGCCACCGCCGCCCTCGTAGTAGAGGATGAGGCCGGTCGGGTCGCTCTTGCTGATCGGGCTGCCGTTGCTGTACGTGTACCCGTTCATCTGCAGCGGGTCCGCGATGTCGATGACCGGGTCGGCCGACAGGAAGCGGCCGGACGCCTGGTCGTACTCGCGGGCGCCGATGTGGGTCAGGCCGGTGGCCGCGTCGTCGATGCCGACGCCGAGGTAGCCGCGCCGGTTGGGCCAGGTCGACGGCTTGGGGCCACGGACCTCGCCGTACGGCTTGAAGGCGCGGCGAGTGACCGTCTGGCCGCTCGTCAGATCGACGGTCGTGTTCGCCGTGCCGAGGTGGTCGGCGAGCAGGACGGTGAGCTTGTGTCCGGTGGTCGCGCCGTTGGTGGTGGTGCGGACCGCCGTGGGGGCGCCTGCCTGGGCATAGGCACGTGCGGCGCGGGTGATGGTGCCCGAGGAGTTCGTGGTCAGCTCGGTCTCGCCCAGGTGGAGGGTCGTGCCCGAGGGGGAGTTCTCCAGGACGCGGTTGCCGTCGGCGTCGTAGACGTACGTCGTCTTGGTGCCGTCGTCGGTGATCGTGTCGAGCTTGTTCTCGGACGTCCAGGTCAGGTCCTGGGTCGTGGTGGCCAGATCACGGACCTCGGTGTTGCCCGCCGCGTCGTAGGAGTAGCTGCTGCCCTTGCCGGACGGGGTGGAGCCGATCCACTTCACCGTGTGCGGCTGCGCGCTCTCGTAGCCGTACGAGTAGCCGACGTTCTTCGTCGCGTCCGCCGGGTCGTGCTCCGTCATCGTGGCCCGGTTGCCGAGCCAGTCGAAGGTGAAGGACTGGCGGTAGGCGGTGGCGCCGGTGGAGACCGTGGCCGTGTCGGGAGCGGCGGCCGCCAGGGTGGAGCTGAGGGAGGCGTCGGGGCCCGACACGTCGGTCGACGCGTCCGGGGCGTCGGCCACCGGGCCCGACGAGGTCTCGTAGTCGGTGCGCGGGCCCCAGGTGGTGCCGTTGGACGACTTGCAGCCGGTGCCGTTGCCGGTGGGGGCCGCGTTCGAGGTCCAGGCGTTCACCAGCTCGCCCATGGCGTCGTACGTGAAGCACTGGGTGTCCCACGTCTCGCCGGAGGCCTCCGCCAGCTTGCGGGCGTGGGAGGTGATGATGCCGGAGGCGTCGTACGAGTAGTAGCTGTCGCTGATGCGGTGCGGGCCCGAGGTCTCGCGGTCCGCGACCGTGCGCTGGAGCTTGCCGGTGCGCGGGTCGACGAAGTTGGTCGTCCATACCCGGTACGGCTGGGAGCCGGAGACCGTGCGCATGACCTCGCCGAACGGCGAGTACGTGACGTCGGAGGTGTACCAGGTGAGACCGGAGGTGGACTCGGCCAGGCCGTCGCCGTTGTAGCGGGTGACGACCTTCTCCTTGGCCAGCCCGCCCACGGCGGGCATGGTGACGGACTCCGGCCGTCCGGTGACCTTGGTGTACGTGTACGCGTAGGCGTAGGTGCCGGCGACGCCCGTCGTCATCGTGTTGGCCGGGATGACCGTCTCACGGCCGGTGGGCCGGTATCCGGCGTCGTAGCCCGTGACGCGGTTGATGTAGTCGCCGTTCGCGGTGTGCCGGATCGAGGAGACCAGCCGGCCGAGCCCGCCGGGCAGCGAGTCGTAGGTGAACTCCTTGGCCGGGGTGGCGGTTTCGGAGCCCTCCCGGACCTTGGTGACCCGGCCCAGGACGTCGTATTCGGTGTACGTCGTCTGTGACCGGGAGGTGGTCACCTTGTTGGGCCGATCGGCGTCGTCGTACCAGGTGTCCGTCTTGCCGGTGTCCGGGTCCGTGGCGGAGGTGACCCGGCCGCGGGCGTCGTAGATGTACGACCAGATGTTGCCGGCCGGGTCGGTGACCCTGCTGCGGTTGCCGCGGGAGTCGTACTCGTAGGTGGTCGCGCGCCCGGTGGTGCTGGAGGAGTCGTCCTGGCTGTAGTGGTGGACCGAGGTGACCCGGCCGAGGGCGTCGGTGTAGGTCCGGGTCCTCGGGGTGGTCGAACCGGCCGGGTTCACATAGGTGCTGGTGTCGGAGTGGGTCGTGTACGTCGCGTACCTGTAGTCGCCGTCCAGGTAGGTCGACAGGCGGACCTGGCGTTCCATGCCGTCGTAGCGGGTCTTGGTCCAGCTGGGGATCTGGGCCTTGGACCGGGGGGCGAACAGCTCGGCGGCCGGCTCGCCCTTGGCCAGGTACTTGCCGGTCTGCTCGTCGACGAGGCCGTGGTCGTTGTACGTCGTGTCGCTGACGACGCGGCCGGGGCCGTGGGCGTCGGTCTGGACCTGGACCTCGCGCATCAGGCCGTCGTAGACGGTGACCTTGCTGCTGTAGGTGCCGTCGTCCTTGAGCGACTTTACGGTGACGGCGGCGGGGCGGGTCTGGGCGCTGGTGGCGATCGCGCTCTGGTAGGCGATCATGACGTCGGGGGCCGTCGCGGTCGACCGCGCCGCCGTCCAGCCCTTCACCAGCCGGCCGAGGGCGTCGTACTCGGTGCGCGTCGTCCGTCCGTTGGCGTCGGAGACCGTCAGCGGGAGGCTGCGTCCCGGATCGAAGGTCGTCGCGGTGGCGTGGCCCTTGGCGTTGATCAGCTTGCTCGCGGTGAGCGGGCCGCCGCCCTCGGGCGTGTACTGGGTCTCGGTGGTGCCCTGGCCGGGCTTGGTGACGGTACGCACTCGGCCGAGGTCGTCGTAGGTGGTGTCGGTGACTATCGAATACGCCGATCCGGTGCCGTTGGTCTCGGCCACCGAGGTGATCTGCCCCTTGGTCGGGGTGGCGCCGTGGGCCAGCGTGTCGTAGGTGGTGCGGACCGCCTTCTTCAGCTGGGTGGCGGGGTCGGCGGCGTCGTGGCCCGCGCAGGAGGTGCCGGTGGTCCTTTCCTCCTTGGGCAGCCCGATCAGCCAGACAGAGGTGTTGTGAACGTAGGTGGTTCGGGTGCAGGTCCGGTCGGAGAGGGTCTCGCCGGAGCCGTTCGGCTTGACCATGGCCGTCTCGACCTGGACGGGCAGACCGTAGGTGTCGTCGACCTCGGTGAGGGTGCGGACGGACCGCCAGCTCGTGTCCCCGACCCGCTGGATCTCGTCGGCGCGCTTGACGCCGCTGCGATGCGCGAGCATCGGGTCCATGTCCGCGCCGTTCTCCGCCTCCCGGACGCGGGACGCGGTCTGCTTGGACCAGGGGAAGGTCAGTGTCCGCTTCTGCCAGCGCTTGTCGGAGTTGAGGTGGACGATGCTCTCCGCCGTCATGCCGGCGTACTGCGGGGCGTCGTCGGTGAGGAGCGTGTACGCGCCCGTGGAGTCCTTGATCTCGCCGCCGACGCCCTGGAAGTAGCGCGTCTCCACATACGACTGGGCCTGCGGGTCGCCCTGCTGGGAGCTGGTCTTGCTGCCCTTGGTGACGGCGACCTGGCGGTAGCCGCGCCAGTCGCTGTGGGTGCGCAGGGACGGGCGGGTGAACTCGTCGTCGTTCTTCGCCCAGGCGGGGCCCGTGTAGGCGTACTGGGTGACGACGGGCTTGCCGCGGGAGGTGACCTTGTCGGTCTCGGTCACGGTGTGGACGACGTACTTGTTGAACCAGGACTTGGCGGGTGTCTTCTCGTCGCCGTCCGGGGACCAGCGGACCGGGTAGCAGGTGCCGTTGTTCCTGCCCTTGTCCTCGGACGGTTCGCTCGCGCAGCCGCCCTTGTACTCGACCTCGATGTCACCGCCGTACTCGGTGGCGACGGTGCCGATGCGGGGCCGGGTGAAGCCGGGGCGCTGGTCGTTCGCTCCGGTGAGCACGAGGTTCGGGAGCTGGCGGTCCCGCAGCCGGGTGCGCAGTGGTGAGCCCGAGCCGACGGAGTACTCGGCGAAGCTGACGCCGTCCGTGTGCTGGAGGGTGCCGGTGCTGTCCCCGGGGGCGTAGCCGCGGCGGGTGATCGAGTTCAGCCAGAGGCCCGGGGAGGTGTCGTACCAGTCCTCGGGGAAGGACTGGTGGAGCTGGTAGGTGTCCACCTTGCCCAGGCCGGTCTGGCCGGCGCGGGCCGCCTTCGTCGTCACCGTGTCGAGGCGCATCTGGGTCCAGAAGGACGGGAAGGCCGGGCACAGCTTCGACGTCGACTTGCAGTTGAGGTTGCCGGGGGTGTCCCACCAGGGGCGGTAGGCGCCGGGGTCCGCGGTCTTGGCGAAGTTCGCCGCGTCGCAGGCCGTCTCGGACTTCAGGCAGCGCTGCCGGACACCGAACTCGACGGTCGCGGACGGCTTGGTGAGATCCGCGCGCATGCCGTACTCGATGGTCGTCGGGTAGGCGTAACGGTCGTACAGCTCGGGGGACTTGAACTTCTTCTTGACGGAGTAGTAGTTCGTCTCCTGCTTCCAGTTGACGACCAGGGTGTTGCCGTACACGTCGACGATCTTGTCGAGTCCCCAGCGCCATGCCTGCTTCTTGCCCGCGCCGCAGCGGGAGTCCGCGAAGGCGGTGGCGTGGCAGGGTTCGCCCGGGTGGTTGCCGAAGACGGGGACGGTGGACACCGAGTCGGTGTCGGCGTGACCGCCGCCGACCTGGTTGAGACCGAAGTAGTGCTTGGTGCCGTCCGGGGTCGTGACGATCCAGTACTCGCCGTTGTTGTCGCCGTTGCTGCCGCCGGTGCGGCGCTCGACGCGGGTGCCGTCGTCCTGCTGCGGACGGTAGACCTCGGTGTCCGTCTCCGGATCGCTGCCGGAGGGAGCGTCCCGTACCAGCTCCGTGGTCTTGCCCGCCAACGACATCACCGCGTTGTACGACGCCCAGCACAGGTCGGCCGTCTTGTCCTTCTTGGCCGTGTTGTTGGGCGTGCCGGACTTCATCGCCTTGCGGTCGTCCTGGCAGGAGCGGTAGCGGCGCTCGATGTGGCCGGCGTCGTAGTCCCAGCCCTCACCGATCCAGGAGACCTGGGGGGAGGAGACCGCGGTACGGCCGTCCACCGTCTGGGAGTTGTAGTTGAAGGCGACGCTCGGGGCCGGGCCCGCCGGGGCGGCCGGGATCGTCAGCGGGTACGACCAGGTGAAGGCGCCCGACGAACCGCCGGCCTCCCACTTGCCGTTGGCGACCAGGGGCGTGGCCTTGAAGGTGCCGCCCGCGCCGCCGCCGGAGTCGACCGCGCCGACGACGGCGGAGTCGCCGGTCGCGGCGACCGGGGTGGCGGAGGTGCTCGACGTGCGGAACGCCGCCTGGGCGACGGTCGGCCCGTCGGACTCGGCCACCTCGGCCGCCGCGGCGGGAGTCACCGTCCCGTCCGCCGCCGTGTCCACCGTCGCCGTGATCGACTGGGTCTTGGTGTCGTTGGTGGTCTCCAACTCCTCGTACTCCTGGCACGCCTCGACATCCGGCGTGGTCAGGTAGCACTCGGGGAACTGGACGAAGCGCAGGCGGGAAGCCCAGTCGGCGCCATAGAGGTTCTTGAACCTGGCGTAGTCGAGCTTGACCGAGATCGGTACCGAGCCGGTCGCGGGGGCCTGGACCTTGACGACGGCGCCGTCGACACCCTGGGAGACGGCGGCGGCGCGGTCGTAGACCTGGACGCTCCAGGTGCCGGTCGGGGCGGCCTGGTCGGGGGCCTGGCCGAGGCTGACGGGGAGGTCTTCGACGGGCGTGACATCGACCTGCTGGGCGGTCGCGGCCGTGCGGGCCGAGGCGGGGGCGGTGGTCGCCGCGCCGCCGAAGCTGACCGAGCCGGTGTCGGGGGCCGGTGCCGTGGCCGTGCCTGAGGGGGCCTGCTCCAGATCTTCGGGGACCTCGACCTTCAGGGTCTCCAGGTCCCGCTCGAAGGCCTCACCTGTGATCGGCTCGTCCTGGTCGAGCGCCTCCAGGTCCAGGGTCTCGCGACCCTTCTCGGCGACCGCCGGATCGGGCGGCAGCGCCACCGACTGGGCGGGCAGCAGCCCCACGAGCAGGGCCGCGCCGAGAGTGGGTACGACGGCCGCGCGCAGCAGACGCGTGCGACGGCGGACATGCGAAAAGCGACCGAACACGGCGAGGTCCCCCCGGACCACTCAAGGCGGGCCAGGAACGGACCACGCGTGATGGCGTATCAGATGCCGGAGATTCTGTGGCGCTCTTGTGAAGTTCCGCTAGATCGGCCGTGTGTATGTGATGACCGTCACGGTTCGTAAGTATGGATAACGGCCAGTGAAGGCCAGATCCGAGCTATTGCGGGGTAAGGGAAGGAGTCTCCGCTACGTGATCAACCACGCCATTCACCAGTTCCCCTGGCAAACGAGCTTCGAATCACGGCAGTTGACGCAGTGTTTGCGGTGATTCGCCCTCAGGAGGCTTGTCTCGGGCGCCAGTTGTCGGCCGATTGCCCCGGCCTCATGTACGGATGAACGGCTTGATCCACTCAATCGCCGTTCCGGCTGCGAAGCGTGACGACAGCCCGCTGATAGGTCATCATCGGCTCGCCCGGCGAGGCCTGTCCCGCCGGTTCCAAGGGGGGAAGGGGAACTCGCCCGATGACGCGCAAGGAGCGCAACTGGCGTCGTGTGCCCGGCAGACGGACCACGGCCGCCGTACTCACCGCGGCGCTCGCCGCCACCGGCATCACCTTCATCGGCCTCGGCCTGGACGAGCCCGGCTCGGGGGGCGGGACGAGCGGGGACGGGAAGGCGAAGCCGGTCACCGAGGCCGCCGCGCTCACGCGGGCCGCGAAGACCGGGAAGTCCGTCGAGGTCACGGCGGCGCGAACGGCACGGTCCACGACGTGGGCGCGGCCGGACGGCCGGATGGCGAAGAAGCTTTACTCCTCGCCGATCCGGGCCAAGGTGGGCGGCGAGTGGAAGCCCATCGACTACGACCTCCACCGCACGGCCAAGGGCTGGGAGCCCAAGGCCACGAACGCGCGGATGGTGTTCTCGGCGGGGTCGAAGGCGGACGGTTCGCAAGCGGCGCGTGACGGTGAGGAGCGCGCCTCCCGGGCCGGCTCCGGCGTACGCCGCGTCTCCCTCGTCAAGGGTGTGCGAACCGCCACCGCCGCAGACGCGAGCCCCCTGGTCACACTCACCGTCGACGGCTACACCATCCAGCTGACCTGGCCGGGCACCGTCCCCGCCCCCGTCATCGACGGCTCCCGCGCGCTGTACCCGGAGATCTTCCCCGGCGCCGACCTCGTGCTGACGGCCGACGACGAGGGCTTCGCCCAGCTGCTGGTCCTCAAGAACCGGCAGGCGGCGGCCGATCCTCGCGCGCAGCAGCTGTCGTACGGCATCACCTCGCCGGATCTGACCTTCCGCCTGGACCCGGTGACGAGCGTGCTGAGCGCGGAGAACGCGTACAGCAACGAGGTGGCGGTCTCGCCGACGCCGCTGATGTGGGACAGCACCGGCTCCCCGGCGGTCACCGACGGCGGGGTCGGCGCCACCGCGCAGCCGACGACCGAGGAGAGCCCGGAGCCCAGCACACCGGCGTCCGACGAGCCGAGCGACAGTGCGAGCCCGACCGAGGAGCTGATCGAGACCGACGAGCAGGGCGACACCACACCCGAGACGCTTCCGGCGGCCACCGACGGCCCCGAGCCGACGGTGTCGGAGTCGCCGCTGCCGTCCGCGCCGGCCGAGCCGACGCCCGCGCCCACGCAGACCGGCTCGGCGGCGACGCTCGGCCTGTCCGGGCTCGACGGCCCCTCGCCGGACTCGCGCGGTGAGCTGGTCGAGGTCGACCTGTCCGGTGCGAACTGGGTGCTCACCCCGAACCTGGAGTTCCTGAACGACCCGGCCACCAAGTACCCGGTGTTCGTGGACCCGTCGGTGAAGAAGCACACCCAGAACTGGACCACCGCGTACAGCCGGCACCCCACCGCCACGTTCTACAACGGCAAGGGCTTCAACAAGGGCGGTACGCACGAGGCCCGGGTCGGCTTCGAGTCGGACACCTGGGGCACGTCGCGCTCGTACTTCAACATCGCCTTCGACAAGGACCTCAAGGGCACGAAGATCACGAGTGCGAAGCTGCGCATGCTGGAGACGTACTCCTGGTCGTGCAGTTCGCGGGCGATGAGCGTGCACCTCACGGGCGCGGTCAACGGGAAGACCAACTGGAAGAACGCGCCCAAGCTGACCGACGGCAACAAGTTCGCGACCAAGAGCTTCGCGCACGGCTACAAGTCCGGCTGCCGGGACGCCTACGAGACCTTCGACGTGAAGAAGGCCGCGCAGAAGCGGGCCGACGAGGGCAAGGACAGCATCACGTTCGGTCTGCGGGCGCGGGACGAGAACTCGCAGTACTCGTGGAAGAAGTTCCAGGCGAACGGCGACAACGCGCCCGTACTGGAGCTCGTCTACAACCGCAAGCCGGCCATCGACTCCAAGTCGCTCGACCTCGGTCCGGACGCCAAGTGCACCACCACGGAGCCGTACGTCCGCATGGGCTCGGGGAACCTGACGTTCACCGCACGGGGCTCCGACAAGGACAAGAACCTCGACTTCCTCGACTTCGACCTGTGGGCGACCGGCAAGTGGGACACCACGGGTGACCTGCTGGGCTCCACCGGCAAGGTCTCGGTCGGCGGCGACAAGGACGTGGCGCTGCGCACCACCAGCGGCTTCGCCACCAGCAAGCTCACCAACGGCACCCTCTACTCGTGGCGGGTGCGGGCTCTGGACGACGCGGGCGCCAGCTCCGGGTACATGCCGGCCAAGACGCCGTGCCGCTTCGTCCTCGACACCACCGCGCCCAAGCCGCCCAAGGTCAGCTCCACCGACTTCCCGAACGCCGACGGCGCCGAGAACGGCTTCGGCAACGACGCCGAGGACGCCAACTGGTCCACCAAGAAGTTCGGCACGCCGGGCTCCTTCACCGTCCGCGCGCTCAACACGGACGTCGTCCGCTACGAGTACGGCTTCAACTCGGCGAGCTACCCGTTCAGCCTGAGCCGCACCTCCGGCACGGCCACGACCGTCAGCGCGACCCTCGCGAACGCGAAGCCGCCGACGGCAGGGCCGAACGTGCTGTACGTCCGTGCCGTGGACGCCGCGGGCAACCCCTCGCAGCCGACGAAGTACTTCTTCTACGTCACCCCGCGCGACCAGGCCGACTCCCCCGGCGACTTCACCGGGGACAAACTGCCCGACATGATGGTGGTCACCGACGCCGGCAACCTGGTCCTGTACCCCTCCCAGGCCACCAACGACCTGGCCAAGGGCTCCGGTGACCTCGACTACTCGATGCCGGGCGCCTACCGGGCCAACCCGGCCAAGGACCCGAACGGCGACGACCTCCCGCCCTTCGTCGCCGCGCCCTCCGGCCACTTCAAGGGCGCGCTGATCACCCACAACGGCGACATCTACGGCGGTGACGGCCTGCAGGACCTGGTCGTCCGCCTCGGCGACAAGCTCTGGGTGTACCCCGGCGACGGCTACGGCGCGGTCAACATCGACCGCAGGGTGGAGATCCTCCTCCCCGCGGGCGCCCCCAGCCCCGCCTCCCTCACCCAGATCGTCTCGGCCGGCGACGCCACCGGGGACGGCCGCACGGACTTCTTCGCCACCATGGGCGACGAGCTCTGGGCCTTCACCGGCTACCACGGTGCCAGCATCGACCAGGCGATCCGGCTGTCCGGCTCCGCCTGGACCGAGCGGGACATCGTCAACGTGGCGGACCTCTCCGGCGACGGAGTGACGGACCTGGTGTACCGCACGGACGTCTCCAGCCGGCTCCTCTCCCGCAAGGGCATCAAGGCGAGCGCCGGCGGTACCGAGCTGACCTCGCTGGGCTCCGCCGCGGCCTCGGCCGACGGCGAGGACGGTGTCTACGCCACCGCCGGCTGGGGCAGCTCCAGCATCTACCTCCTCGCCGGCACACCGGACGCCAACGGTGACTCCATCCCCGACATCTGGGCCGTCCGCACCGACGGCACCGTGCGCTTCCACACCGGCAGCCGAACGGCCCTCTCCGGCCCGGGCACGGAGATCATCGGCGCGGCGAGCTACTGGAAGACACGGATCGCCATCGGCTGAGGCAGTGAGGCAGTCGCAGCGAGGGGCCGACCGCGGGAACACCGCGGTCGGCCCCTCGCCGTTCCCACAGATGCGTAAGCCGACGCTCTAATCTGACGACATGTCAGAAAATGAGTCGTACGAACTGCTCGGCTTCGACAACGTCCTCCTCCCCGTCGGCGACCTCGGTGAGGCCGTCTCCTTCTACGAGCGGGCCGGCTTCGCCGTGGCCTTCCGGCTGGACGAGGCCGGGATCGCGGGGCTGAAGGTGGGCAAGGAGACGCCGGGGCTGCTCCTGCGGGTGGAGGAGGAACTGCGGCACCGGCCGCCCCTGTGGGGGTCGGCACGGGTGTGGCTTGAGGTGCGTGACGCGCGGGCCGCCGCGCGGGCGCTCGCGACGGCGGGGGTGCCACCGCTCGACGCGCCGTTCTCCGGCGCCACCGGGTGGACCGTCGAGTTCACGGATCCCTGGGGGAACGTCGTCGGCTTCACGGACTACAGCAAACGGCCGGAGCTGGCCCGCACCGGATGACAGCTTGAACGTGTTCAAAAACAGGTCTACAGTCTCTCCCAGAACGTTTTGAACGCGTTCAAGCAAGCCTGGAAGGGGTGGGGACATGGACCTCACGGTCGTGGCGTATGTCATCTATCTGCTGGTCAGCGTGGGGCTGACCGTGTGGGTGGCGCGGACGCTGAGCAGGAACGGGCGGATCTTCCTCGCGGATGTGCTGCGGGGGAACGAGCAGCTCGCGGACGCGGTGAACCACCTGCTGGTGGTCGGGTTCTACCTCGTGAACCTGGGGTTCGTGGCGCTCTACCTGAACGCGGACGGCGCCATCGACAGCCCGCGTGAGGTGTTCGAGGCGGTGTCGGCGAAGCTCGGGGTGGTGCTGCTCGTGCTCGGGGCGCTGCACCTGGGGAACGTGTTCGTGCTGAACAAGTTCCGGCGGCGGGGCGTGATGGAGCGGGAGCAGATGCCGCCGGTCGCGCCGCAGGGCTGGGTCGCTCCCACGGGGCGGGCATGAGCACCGTGGCCGAGCCGGCCACCGAGGACCGGGGCGCCGAGCGCGTCCCGGTTCGCGGGCTCACCGTGCTGTACGACGCCGGGTGCGGGCTGTGCGCCTTCCTGCGGGAGTGGCTTGGCAGGCAGCGGCAGTTGGTGCCGCTGACGTTCGTGGCGGCGGGGTCGGAGGAGGCGCGGCGGCTGTTTCCGTCGCTCGACCACGGGGCGACGCTGGAGGAGATCACGATCGTGGGGGACGGCGGGCAGGTGTACCAAGGGTCCGCCGCCTGGATCGTGTGTCTGTGGGCGCTGCGCGAGCACCGGCCGCTCGCACACCGGCTGAGCAACCCGGCGGGGGCCCGGCTCGCGCGCACTGCCGTACTCGTCGCCGCGAAGTGGCGTGGCGCCCACCGGCAACCCGGCTCGGGCTGCGGGAGCGGCGGAGCCGAGCTGAAGGGATGGGCGTACGACCGGCGGTACGGGTGGCTGTACCGCCCTCCCGGTGGCTGCGACACCGGTACCTGCCCGACTCGTTAGGCTCTGATCGTGCCCGCACTGAACGACAACCCCAGCCCAGAGCCCCCCGCCGATCCGCTCGACGCGGAGGCCGGCGGCCCCCGGGACGGCACGGAGCAGCCCGGCCCCAAGGGCTCCGCCAAGTCCGAGCAGACCCGCGCGCTGATCCTGGAGACCGCGCTGCGGCTCTTCCAGGAGCGCGGGTACGACAAGACGACGATGCGGGCCATCGCGAAGGAGGCCGGGGTCTCCGTCGGGAACGCGTACTACTACTTCGCCGGCAAGGAGCACCTGATCCAGGGCTTCTACGACCGGATCGGCGCCGAGCACCAGGCGGCGGTGCGGCCGGTGCTGGAGCGGGAGAAGGACCTGGAGGCGCGGATAGCGGGGGTGCTGAAGGCATGGCTGGACGTGGCGGAGCCGTACCACGAGTTCGCGGCGCAGTTCTTCAAGAACGCGGCCGATCCGGACAGCCCGCTCAGCCCCTTCTCCCCCGAGTCGGAGGGGCCGCGCGAGGAGTCCATCGCCCTCCAGCGCGAGGTGCTGGCCGGGTCCAAGGCCAAGGTCCCTGACGAACTCCGGGAAATCCTCCCCGAACTGATGTGGCTCTCTCTGATGGGCCTCGTCCTGTACTGGGTCTTTGACCGGTCGGAGGGCCGCGAACGCAGCTACCGGCTGGCCGAGCGGGGGGCCCGGCTGACGACCAGGGGAGTCTCGCTGGCCCGGTTCCGAGCACTGCGGCCGCTGGTCCGTGAGGTGCACGAGCTGTTCACGGACTTCCTGCCGGGGATGACGAAGGTGCTGCCGGATCCAGGGGTCGAGGGGCGGGCGGGCGAGTGATCACTCTCGGGTGAACGGGCTCGAACGGGACGCCTGGCCTCGCCCCTGCCTACGATGATGGTCTCGACACCAGCCCACAGGAGGCACGTGATGTCCGCAGCACTTGTGGAGCGGCCCCACGGAGAGCATCCGCTCATCGCGGAGGCGAACAGGCTCATGGAGCGCCTTCCGGGGTACCGCGTCGAGATCATCGGAGGCCAGATCCTCGTGACCCCGCCACCGGACGGCCCGCACGGCGACGTCCTGACCGACTTGTTGCTGCCTTTCGCGACCGCTGGTCTCCACGGCACGGAGTCGAGGGTGATCCAGGGCATCGGCCTCTGGCTGCCGACCGGTGCCGCGGACTACGCGGTCCCCGACCTCGCCGTGGTGGACGCCGATTACCGGGACCACCTCATCGAGAACAACTGCTATGACCCCGTCTGCTTCCGCCTGGTCCTGGAGGTCACCTCCAGCAACTACCGGACGGACCTGCGTGCCAAGGTCAAGGCCTACGCCGGCGCCAAGATCCCGGTCTACGTCATCGTCGACCGCAAGAACCAGCGCCTCCACGTCCTGACCGACCCCACCGGGGACGGGTACGAGAACCATCGCCCGCACTCCCCCGGCGAGATCGTCACCCTGCCCGCCTCCATCGGTGCCGAGGTTTCCCTGGACGTCACCGAGGTCCTCAAGGCCGGGCATTCGCCGACTGGTTGACCGCGTCCACCTCCCCCTCAGCCACCCCCGCCAACTCCACGTCGAACACCAGCGGCCCCTCCCCCACGACCGCCTGACGCGTGCCCGAGGGGTACGACGGTGAGGTCGTCGCCAGCAGATACGTCCCCGGGCCCGGCACCGCGACGATGTACGCACCGTCCGCCAGGGACATCACCCGGTCCAGCTCACGCCCGCTCCTCGACAGCAGCGTCACCTCGACGCCCTCCACCGGCTCCCCGTCCGCCGTGCGGATGAAGCCGTGGATCACGGAGGCGGGGCCACCTTCCACCAGCGGCGGCCGAACCACCGGAGCCGCTGCTTCCTTCGGCTCGACCGCCAGATGCGGCAACCGCTTCTCCAGCCCGGCCGGCAGCCACCAGTTGGCGTTCCCCAGCAGATGCATCGCGGCCGGCACCAGCGCCGTACGGAGGATGAAGGCGTCGAGGGCGACGGCGGCCGCCAGGCCGATGCCGGCCATCGCGGCCTCCAGTTCACCGCTCAGGACGAACGCGCTGAAGACGCACAGCATGATCAGGGCCGCGGAGTTGATGACCCGGCCGGTCTCCGCGAGGCCGACGCGGACGGCGCGGGCGTTGTCCTTGGTGTGGACCCACTCCTCGTGCATCCGGCTGACCAGGAAGACCTGGTAGTCCATGGAGAGGCCGAAGAGCAGGGAGAGCATGACGACCGGGAGGAACGCGGCGATCGGGCCCTCCTTGCCGATGCCGAGCAGCTCGGTGCCCCAGCCCCACTGGAAGATCGCCACCAGCACGCCGAAGGACGAGGCCGCCGCGACGAGGTTCATCAGCGCGGCCGTCAGCGGCACGACCAGTGAGCGGAAGGCGACCAGCAGCAGCAGGAAGCCGAGCACGATGATCGCCGCGATGAAGTAGGGCAGCCGGTCACCGGTCACCGAGGCGAAGTCCTTGGACACCGCCGTCACACCGCCGACGTGGGCCTCCGCGCCGGACGCCGGGATGACGTCCTCGCGCAGGCGGTCGATGAGCTGGTCGGTCCTCTCGGACTGGGGTGATGTGGTCGGGACGACCTGGATCACCGTGACGCCGTTCGCCGGCGGTACGGCGGCCACCTGGGCCACCCCCTCCGTGGACTCGATACGGGAGACCAGTCCCTCGGCGTCCGGTCCGTCCACGACCACCTGAAGGGGGCCGTTGAAGCCGGGGCCGAAGCCCTCCGCCAGGAGGTCGTACGCCTGGCGGGTGGTCGTGGTCTCACGATGGTTGCCCTGGTCGGAGGTGCCGAGGCGGATCGACAGGACGGGGATCGCGAGAACCAGCATGACGACGAGGGCGAGGACGCCGGTCGAGCGCGGGCGCCGCTCGACGTACGCCGACCAGCGGGCCGCGAGGCCGCTCGTCAGCTCCGGTTCGGGGCCCGCGGCCGCGAGGCGGCGGCGCTGGCGGCGGCTGAGGACGCGCGGGCCGAGCACGCCGAGGAGGGCCGGCAGCAGGGTGACGGCGGCGATCACGCTCAGCACGACGGTCAGCGTGGTCGCGATGACGACGCCGTCCAGGAAGCGGAGGTTCATCACCAGAATCCCGGCGATGGCGATACAGACCGTGCCGCCCGCGAACAGCACCGCGCGCCCGGAGGTGTTGAGGGCCGCCACCGCCGCCTCCTCCGGCTTCATGCCGCGCAGGATGCCGCGCCGGTGCCGGGTGACGATGAACAGGGCGTAGTCGATGCCGACGCCGAGGCCGATCAGCGAGCCGAACAGCGGGGCTATGTCGGGGATGTTCGTGGTGTGGCTGAGCAGGGCCGTGCCCATGATACCGGTGCCGACGCCGGCGACCGCCACGACGATCGGCAGCAGCATCGCGAAGAGCGAGCCGAACGCGAGGAAGAGGACCACCGCCGCGGCCAGGATGCCGACCGCCTCGGACGTGCCCTGCGGGGTGTCCTGCGCCTGGTAGATGGCCTGGCCGCCCAACTCGACCTGAAGGCCGTCCCGTTCGGCGGCCTGGGCCGTCTCGATGACGTCGTCGATCAGCTCCTTGGGTACGGAGTTCGCCTGCTCGGTGAAGGTCACCTGGGCGTAGGCGATCGTCCCGTCCCGGCTGACGCCCGCGCCGCCGCGCGCCGGGTTCCCGTCGCCGTACGGGCTGGTGACCTCCCCGACGCCCGTCATCCGCCCGATCTCCTGGAGGGCGGGCTCGATCCGGGACCGTACGGACCCGTCCTGTACGGAGCCCCCGTCCACCTTCCACACCACCGTGTCGGTGTCGCCCGCGCGCTCCGGGAAGGCCTTGTCCATCAGGTCGTACGCGCGCTTGGAGTCCGTGTCCGGGAGGGAGAAGACATTCGCGTAGGCCGTACCCGCGGTCGAGCCGGCGAAGCCGACGCCGAACACGGTCCCCACCCACAGCAACAGGACCACCAGCCGGTGCGTATAGCACCACCGTGCCAACGTCTCCACGATCAACTCTCCTTGTCCGACGGTCGATTGGTCCCCCGGTGTTGGCATCACCTTCGACGGCCGGGCGTGGACGGCGACATGGGCGGCCCCTGACTCTCAAGGAACTCCAAAGCGGGAGCGGTCCCGCACCGGGACCCCGGTGCGGATACTGAGGACATGACCGGAACCGAGCGAGCGCCCCTCGGCCGCGAGAGGGCCACCGTGCTCGTCGTCGAGGACGAGCCGAACATCGCGGACGTCCTCACCATCGCCCTGCGCTACCACCGCTTCGAGGTGATGACGGCCGGTACGGTCCGGGAGGCGCTCGCGCTCTCCGAGCGCACCCGGCCCGACGCGGCCCTGCTGGACGTGATGCTCCCGGACGGCGACGGCCGCGCTCTGGGCCGAGAACTGCGCTCCCGGCGGCCGGAGTTGGCGCTGGTCTTCCTGACCGCCCGGGACGCGCCCGCCGAGATCGTGGGCGCCCTCGGCTTCGGCGACGACTACATCACCAAGCCGTTCAACATCGACGAGGTCGTCGCCCGTATCACCGCCGTGCTGCGCCGCACCCGGCGCGCCGACGTCCTCCCCCAGCGCCCGCCGCTGCGCTACGGCGACCTGGAGCTGGACGAGACGACGTACTCGGTGCACCGGGCCGGCCGCACGGTGGAGCTGACGCCCACCGAGTACGCGCTGCTGCGGTTCCTGGTGCGCAACGGCGGACGGATCGTGCCGAAGGAGCAACTCCTGCGGCACGTGTGGCAGTACGACCACACGCCGGCCGAGTCGACCGTCGTCGAGACCTACATCAGCTATCTGCGGCGCAAGCTGGACGCGCTCGGCCCGCCGGTGATCACGACACGGCGGGGCGTCGGATACGGACTGGCATGACCCTTCCCCGACGGTTCGGGAGGCCGCTCCGCCGGCGCGGCCACTACTCCCTGCGCGCCAAGCTCACCCTCGCGAACGTCATCCTGCTCGCCGTGGGCGTCGTCGCGGCGACCGTGTGCAGCGCGATGGCTATGCGGCTGTATCTGCTGGAGAGCGTGGACAGGGAGCTGATGACGACCCGCGACTCGATCGGTACGGCGCGGATCAGCATGGAGCGGATCGACGCGCTGAGCGCGCTGGTCGCTCTCAGCAGCCGGGCTTCCGGTACGTCGTCGGCCGGGGACGCCGACTCCCTCGTGCAGGGCGCCGTCTTCACCGCGCTGGACGGCCAGGGCGAGCCGCTGACCATCGCCGGTTTCGCGCCGACCGACAACCAGCGGGCGCTCGCCGCCGCGGTGGACGATCCGACGCCACTCCTCACGGCCGACGAACCGCACGACATCGACGTGAGAGGCACCCCCCACCGCGTCACCGCGGCCCGGATGGACGACGGCACGACCGTCCTCCTCGCCACCTCCACCGAGTCGCTCCACCGCGTCATCGGCCGGGCCCTCAAGCTGGACCTCGCCGTGGGCTCCCTGCTCGTCGCGGCGCTCGCCTGTCTGACCCTGTTCAGCGTGCGCCGCCGGATGCGGCCCCTGGAGGACATGGTCGAGACCTCGTCGGCGATCGCCGAGGGCGACCTCACCCGCCGTGTCCCCTCCAGCAGCGAGGCCACCCTGGAGGTCGAACAGCTGCGTCTCGCCCTCAACTCCATGCTCCAGCAGGTCGAAACGGCGTACCTCACCCGCGAACGCAGCGCCGCCCAGCTGCGCCGCTTCGTCGGTGACGCCTCCCACGAGCTGCGGACGCCGCTGTCCGCGATCCGCGGCTACCTCCAGCTCTACGAGAGGGGCATGCTCACCGAGCCCGACGAGCGCCGGCGCGCCTGGGACCGTATGAACGACGAGGTCGACCGCATGGGCCATCTCGTCGACGAACTCCTCACCCTCGCCCGCCTGGACCAACGCCCCGAACTCCGCCTCAGGAACATCGACCTGACCCGCCTGGTCCGCGACGCCGCCGCCGACCTCCGCGCCCAGCAACCCGACCGCCCGGTCACGGTCGGCGCCGACGGCACCCTCCTCGTCCGGGCCGACGAGTCGGGCCTTCGGCAGGTGCTGGGCAACCTGGTGAGCAACGTCCGCACGCACACACCGACGGATGTCCCGGTACGGCTGGTGGTGGAGCGCGTAGCCGGTGTCGTACGCCTGTACGTGGCGGACGAGGGCCCGGGCCTGGCCGAGGAGGACGCGACCCGCATCTTCGACCGCTTCTTCAGGGCGGGAGGAGGCGCGGGCAGCGGCCTGGGGATGGCGATCGTGCAGGGGGTGGTGGAGGCCCACGGAGGCGAGGTCACGGTGAGCACGGCGCCGGGCGATGGCCTGAAAGTGACGGTCGTGCTGCCAACAGCGCCCAGACCGTCTTCCCGTGCCGTCCCCGGCTCCACACCCCCCAGGCCTGCGCGACGTGCTCGACAAGACACAGCCCCCGCCCCGTCTCCTCCCAGTCCCCCGCCTCCCTGAGCCGGGGCGCCGCCATCCCCTCGTCCGACACCTCGACGAAGCAGGACCCGTCCGCCAGCGCGGTCACCGCGACCTCGAACTCCCGCTCCAGCAACGGTCCATGGCGTACGACATCGGTCGCGAGTTCGGAGACGACGAGCACGACGTCCTCCAGAGCCGGGGCACCCTCGACATGCCCCCAGTCGACCAGATGCTCCCGTACGCGTTGTCGGGCGAGCCCCACGGACGCCGGGTGGCGGGGCAGCAGGAAGGAGTCGCGTCTCAACACGTTTGCTCCTCACCCCGGACACATCCCCGGCACACGAAGATGCGATGAGTGAGTGCGTCCTGTCACACCCGCGAACATCCGCCCCGCGAGTTCGCGTCAGCTGTCACGCGGCGTCTGTCATATCCATTCCAGCTGCCACAGCCGGAAGACACCCGTCCCGTCGGACAGATACTGCGCCCCGCCGACCTCCTCGCTGCTGAGCACATACTCGTTGCGCTGCCACAGGGGAATCAGCGGAACGTCCCGGGCCACGACCTCCTGCAGCTCCTTGAAGTCCGCCGCGGCCCGGCTGCGGTCCGCGTAACGCCGGCTGTCCTGGATGAGCCCGTCGGCCCGCTCGCTGCTGTAGCCGTTGTTCAGGGCGCCGCCGGTGCCGACGAGGGGCCCGCTGAAGGTGTCGGGGTCGGGGTAGTCGGCGCCCCAGCCGACGCCGTACGCGTCCAGCTTGCCGTCGGCGTAACGCCGTTGGAAGTCGGTCCACTCGTGCGCCGTGGTCGTCACATAGAACAGCCCGCTCGCCTCCAGCTGTTGCTTCAGCTCGGCGGCCTCGGCGGCGGACGAGCCCCGGCCCTCGGCGTAGCCGAAGGTGAAGCGCACGGGCATGCTCACACCGGCCTCGTCGAGGAGTTCACGGGCCCGCAGCGGGTCGGGCTTGGGGTACGCGTCGAAGAACGAGGTGGTGTGGCCGGTGATACCGGTCGGGATCAGCGAGTACAGCGGGTCGGTGGTGCCCTGGTAGACCTCGGCGACCAGCTTCTCCCGGTTGATCAGCGCGGCCAGCGCCTGTCTGACCCGGCGGTCCTGGAAGGGCGAGTTCGCCCGCACGTTGAGGACCAGGTTGCGGGTCTCGGTGCTGTCGGCCTCCGTGACCCGCTGGTCCGGGTCGCTGAGCGAGAGCCCGGCGAGCGTCTCGGGTGGCAGCGAGCGGGTGGCGACATCGACCTGCCGCGCCTGCCACGCCTGCTGCAGCGCCGCCGAGTCCTTGTAGTAGCGCATGAGGACGGGACTGCCCATGTCCTGGGCGACGCCCTGGTAGCCGTCGTTGGGCGTGAGGCGGGCCTGCTGGTCCGTGTACGAGGTCAGGACGTACGGCCCGGTGCCGTCGGCGCCGCCGTCGGCGCGCAGCCGGTTCGTCGGGTACTTCGTGCGGTCGACGATCGCCCCGGCGCCGGTGGCCACCTTGAACGGGAAGGTGGCGTCCGGCGAGGAGAGCCGGAAGCTGACGGACAGCCCGCTCGCGCTCACCGACTGGAGGGTGTCCAGCAGCGCGGCGGGGCCGACGTCCGAGTTGATGCGTCTGACCCGGTCGAACGAGTACTTCACGTCCCTCCCGGTGACCTCGCGCCCGCTGGGGAACTTCAGGCCCTGGCGCAGGGTGCAGCGGTAGACGATGAGCGCGTTGCCGACGAACCCGCAGCTGCGCGCCGCGTCCGGGACGGGTGCGGCGACGCCCGGCTCGAAGGTCAGCAGCGACTGGAACACACTGCTGAACAGGGCCCAGGACCCGGCGTCGTACGCCCCCGCCGGGTCGAGCGAGGTGACCGTGTCGGTCGTCCCGACGGTGATCGTCCTGTTCTCGTCCCGCTGAGCCGGCATCAACTGCCAGCCGCCGACCGCCGCGATCGCCAGCACCAGCAACGACGCGAGTATCCGCAAGCGAACCGACCGCACGGCGCCCCTCCCAAGACCCCCACCGGTCCACGACGCACGGTGGTTGCGCGGTGGCGCGGATCACCTAACCACAGGGGTTTGTGTTGGGGGAAGAGGGATTTTGTTTAGTTAATAAAGAACTCATCGGGGCGCTACTAGGCGCCGTGCAGGGCTACTTGACGGACCGTCACCCAAATCCGACGAACCCTCACGCCTGCTTCGACGCCAGCTCCACCACGGTGATGTCCGACGGCGCCCCCACCCGCACCGGCGGCCCCCAGGCGCCCGCGCCGCGGCTGACGAAGAGCTGGGTGTCGCCGTAGCGTTCCAGGCCCGCGAGGGTGGGGTTGGCGGCGTCGGCGACGTAGGTCATCGGCCACATCTGGCCGCCGTGGGTGTGCCCGGAGAGCTGGAGGTCTACGCCGTGGTCGACGGCGTCGTGGATCTGGACGGGCTGATGGGCCAGGAGCACCACGGCCCGCGAGGTGTCCCGGTCGCCGAGCGCCCTGGCGAAGTCGGGGCCCTGGCCCTCGTCCTCACCCGCGATGTCGTTCACACCGGCGAGATCGAGATACGGCAGCTCGCGGCGGTCGTTCTCCAGCGGGGTCAGGCCCAGCCGCCGTACCTCCTCGACCCACTGTTCGGCCCCGGAGATGTACTCGTGGTTACCGGTGACGAAGTAGCTGCCGTGCCGCGCCTTCAGCCCGGCGAGCGGCGCCGCCGCCGGACCGAGGTCCTCCACATCGCCGTCCACGAGGTCCCCGACCACCGCGATCAGGTCGGGCTGTGTCGAGTTGATCGTGTCGACGACCTTCTGCGCGAAGCCCCGGCCCAGCATCGGCGAGAGGTGGATGTCGCTGACCACCGCGATCCGGAATCCGTGCGCCGCGCGCGGCAGCTTCGCCAGCGGCACGGTGACCCGCTTGAGCTTGGGGCCCCGTACGACGCCGTACGTGCCGTAGCCGACGGTCCCGACCGCCGCGGCGGCGACGGCGCCACCGAGGACGCGGGAGACGAAGAGGCGGCGGGAGAAGTCGGTCGGGGGCTCCGGAGTGGTCGGGGCCGGGGGCTCCGTCGCCGTGGGCGGTACCGGCTGCCCGGGCTCGGCGGGAGCCGACTCGGTGGTCGCGGGCGAGGTGGTCGCGGACTCGGCGGCCTCGGTGAGCTGCGCGCCCGCCGGGACCGGCTCGGGCTCGCGTACCACCGGCTCCGGCTCCGGCTGCCGTGTGGGCGCCGGGGCGCGCCGCGCCACCAGACGGCGTACGAGAGGTCGTACGACCTCCCCCGCCAGCAGGTACAGCAGCAGGTACAGCGAGAGAGCGAGCCACATGAAGCCCGGCCATGTCAGCGTCCGCTGCAGCCAGAAGGGGGCGCCGCCGCGCTCGGCGGCGAAGCCGGCGACCATCAGCACCGGCCCGGCGATGAACACCACCGTGCCCACGCGTCTGGCGAGGCCCGGCCCGCGGGTCGTGTCGCGCACCAGGCGGCGCCAGGCGTACCAGTGCATGGCCCCCAAGGCGCTCAGCACCAGCAGGGCTACAAGGACGAAGACGATGATCATCACGTGGTACTCCCGGTCACGCGGTCCGGCGAAGGGCGCGCACTCCACGCAACCCGATGACTCCGATGGCCGTCCCCAGAGCAAAGGAGACGACGGCGAGCGTCAGATGCACCCAGAAGTACGCCGTCGGATCGCCCGCGTCGTCGAACGCGAGCCCGCTGCCGTCCTTCCATAGATTTTTAATGAAAGTGACCCAAATGACCCAGCTCCACACCCCGAAGGCGAGCAGGAACCAGGAGAGGGGGCGGCTGAGCTTCATGCGTTCAGTATCGCCGCCGACGGTACGGCTCTCGCGCCGGGGTGCGAGCGGGGGCGTGAGCAGGTTCGAGGGCACCGCCGGGGGCCTTGGTGGGATTTACCGGTCGGCGCCATGTACTTTCTCGATCGTGCCCGCCTCCAAGAAGACCGCCAGGCGCCCCCTGCTGGTCACCTCAGCCACCCTGTTGTCCCTCTCGCTGACGTCACTGACGACGCTGACTGCCGCCCCGGCCTTCGCGGCGACGCCGTCACCGAGTTCGAGCGCCTCGCCGTCCGCGACTCCCCCGGCGGCCATGTCGACCGTCGGCGGCGAACTGCTGGGCAGGCCGGGCACGCAGGCCGGCCTGGGCAGCAACGCGCCCGTGCTGCCCAAGGACATCAGCGCCCGCTCGTGGATCGTCGCGGACGCCCAGTCGGGTGACGTGCTGGCCGCACACAACGCGCACTGGCGGCTGGCCCCGGCGAGCACGCTGAAGATGCTGTTCGCGGACACGCTGCTGCCGAAGTTCAACAGGAACGAGGAGTACAAGGTCGTCGCCTCCGACCTGGCGGGTGTCGGCGCGGGCTCCAGCATGGTCGGCATAAAGGAGAACGAGACGTACACCGTCCACGACCTCTGGCTCGGTGTCTTCCTTCGCTCCGGCAACGACGCGGTGCACGTCCTGTCCGCCATGAACGGCGGGGTGAAGCAGACCGTCGCCGACATGAACGCGCACGCCGAGGAGCTCCAGGCCCTCGACACCCACGCGGTCAGCCCGGACGGCTACGACGCCAGGGGGCAGGTGTCGTCGGCGTACGACCTGACCCTGATCGCCCGGTCGGGGCTGCAGAAGAAGGACTTCCGGGAGTACTGCTCCACCGTCCGCGCGAAGTTCCCGGGCGCGACCAAGAAGGGCAAGAACGGCAAGAAGAGCCGGCCGTCCTTCGAGATCCAGAACACCAACCGGCTGCTCACCGGCACAGGTGGCCTCGACTCCTACCAGGGCATCGCGGGTGTGAAGAACGGCAACACCACGAACGCGGGCGCGACGTTCACCGGGGTGGCCGAGCGGGACGGCCGGGTCCTCCTGGTCACCGTCATGCATCCGGAGAAGGACGAGAACAACCAGGTCTACAAGGAGACCGCGAGCCTCCTTGACTGGGGGTTCAAGGCGGCGGGCAAGGTCGAGCCCGTGGGGGAGCTGGTGCCGCCGAAGGGCGCGGACACCTCCGCTGGGGACGCGGAGCCCAGTGCGCAGCCGGGGGCCACGGCGTCTCCGTCCGCCTCCGGCGGGGCGGGGGGCAAGTCGGTGGCCTCCGCGGTGGCTTCCGGCGGGTCGAGTGGGATCGGCGTCGCGCTGGGGATCATCGGGGGTGTGCTGGTGCTGCTTGCGGGCGGGGTGTTCCTGGTCAATCGGAAGTGGCCGCTGCGGCGACGGAAGTAGGCCGGTCGGGGGGCGTCCGCCTGATTGCTGTGGGATACGGTCCGCGGGTTGTTCGTGGCTGGTCGCGCCCACGGGGTGGAGCCGCATGTCGATACAGGCCCGCGTCCCTCAAGGGGCGCTGTCCTCATCCGGCGTTTCCCTGACGCTCTCCTCCTTGCTTCCCTCTGCCGTCCATGCCGCGCAGTACAGGAGCAGCTTGGCGGTGAGATTGATCCAGAGGAGCAGGGCGATGGGGACTCCGAAGGCGCCGTACATGCTCTTGGAGGCGACGCCCTGCATGTAGCCGCTGAGCAGAAGCTTCAGGAGTTCGAAGCCGATGGCTCCTATGAGGGCGGCCACGACCAGGCGGCGGCGGGATGGCTGGACCCCGGGGAGCAGGGTGAGGACGTACAGGAGGAGCAGGAAGTCGGCCAGTACGGCGATGGCGAAAGCGGCGATCCGGAGCAGGATGCCGCCCCATCCGTCGCGGTCGACGCCCAGCTGGTCGGCGATCCAGCCGACCATCGACGAGGCCACGGTGGAGGCGGCGAGAGTGACCACGACCGCGCCGCCGAAGCCGACCAGAACACCCGCGTCCTTGGCCTTGGCGAGCACGGGGTTCTCGTCGGACTCCGGCTTCTCCCAGACCGCGCGCAGACAGCCGCGCATCTCGCCGACCCAGCCGATACCGGTGAAGAGCAGCAGCGCGCCGGCGATGATCCCGATCGTGCCGGCGTTGTCGACGAGGCCGGCGATGTCGAGCTGGTCGGAGATGCCGGGCACCTGTTCGGCGAGCCTGTCCTCCAGATCCTTCTGCCGGCCCTCGCTCAGGGTCGCCGCGGCGATGACGGCGGCCAAGGTCAGCAGCGGGAACAGCGCCAGGAAGCTGATGAAGGTCATCGCCGCGGCCAGCCGCGTCCACGTCACCCGCTCCAGCCGTTCGTACGACCGCCACGCGTGCGTGGTCATCAGGCGCTCCACCAGGGGACCGACCCCGGGGAGCTTTTTCAGCCAGTCCATGATCCGAACTCTGCCCTAGTTACGGCCGGCCGATGCCGACCACGCGTACCCCGGTCCCGAGATCCATCGCCTGGTTGTCACTGCCCTCCTCCGGAGGTGGAGAGTTGACGCCATGCCAGCCCGCTCGGGCTCGGTACGCCGCCCTCCTCCAGGGCCCGGAGGCAGTGGCCCGGTACGGCGACCGGCGGCCAACTGCCGGACGAGGCACGGATGTCCGGCCGTGTACTCGGTGAGCAGCGCCCGTGTCGCCCCGGCCCGGTCGGCCATCTGCACGGCCTGCGCGTACCACTTGGCCGCGACAATACGTGCGTGCGGCCGACAGCGAGGTGGAGGCCGAGGTACGCGGTCGGCTGGGGTACACGGCGGCGACGCAGGCCGTGAAGAGCACGAAGGCGAGCGGGAGTTGGGTGAGCGCGCGGGGAGTGAAGAGTTCCCGGCGGCCGCGGGGGCGGCGACGAGGGTGTTCCTGGTCCATTGGCGGGGGCGGGCGGTGCGGAGGAGGCCGCCGGCGAGGCCGCTCCTTCGGGGGCGCCCGGCCGGGGGCCGTCCGCCGTTCCAGGACCCCGTGCGCTCAGCCATGGCCACTCACCACCCAGCGGGCGCCCAGCCGCGCCGTGAGCGCCCCGAGGGCCACACCCGCCGCCACGTCCGACGGGTAGTGCACGCCGACCACCAGCCGGGAGAGGCACATCGCGACGGCGAGCGGAGCGGCGGCGCGGAGCACGAGCGGGGTTCCCGGGGCTCCGTACGCCAGGACAGCCACCGCCGCTGTCGCCGAACTGGCATGCGAGCTCGGGAAGGAGTGCCGTCCGGCGGTGCGGACGAGGGGCTCGACATGCGCGGGGCGCGGCCGTCGTACGACCCTCTTGACGCCCGTGCTGGTCAGGTGCGCGGCGGCCGTCAGCGCCGTGCCACGCAGCCAGACACCGCGCCGCCCCCGGTCGACGGCGGCAGCCGCGAGAGCGGCCGCGAGCCAGAGCGTGCCGTGCTCCCCCACCCAGGACAGTCCGCGCGCGGCGGTCGCGACGCGCGGGTCGGCGCCACGGGCGTGGAGCGCGGAGAGCAGCCGCCGGTCCAGGCCGCGC
Organism: Streptomyces sp. DSM 40750; assembly: GCF_024612035.1. Taxonomy (GTDB): domain Bacteria; phylum Actinomycetota; class Actinomycetes; order Streptomycetales; family Streptomycetaceae; genus Streptomyces. Next base: position 7,158,258 of record NZ_CP102513.1, on the reverse strand, counting down.
ACACCGTCGACGACGTCAACTTCATCCATGCGAGGCCACTCTCCTGGGCGGCCAACCAAGAATTACGGCAATCTTGAACGACATCCCATTAATCACCCATTTCGGTGAGGCGGCAGAGCGGCCGCGCCGACACGTCCGTTTCATCCCCCTACACGGCGATACGGTCGCGAGCATGCCAGCCGACGCCGCCGCAGCCGCCCCGGCCCCCTCGCACCTCTCCCCCGACCGCACCACCCCCGTCACCGGCTGGGGCCGCACCGCCCCGACCGCCGCCCGGCTGATCCGCCCGCGCACGTACGAGGAGGCCGCGGCCGCCGTACGGGCGTGCGGGGCACGCGGCGGGATCGCCCGGGGGCTGGGGCGGGCGTACGGGGACGCGGCGCAGAACGCGGGCGGAGCCGTCCTCGACATGACGGGCCTCGACCGTGTCCACGCCATCGACGCGGACGGCGGCACCGTCCTCTGCGACGCGGGCGTCTCCCTGCACCGGCTGATGGAGGTCCTGCTCCCCCTCGGCTGGTTCGTCCCGGTGACCCCGGGAACCCGCCAGGTGACCGTCGGCGGCGCCATCGCGGCCGACATCCACGGCACGAACCACCACGTCTCCGGGTCGTTCGCCCGCCACGTCCTGTCCCTCGAACTCCTGACGGCGGACGGTGAGATCCGCACGGTCGTCCCCGGCACCCCGCTCTTCGACGCCACGGCCGGCGGCATGGGCCTGACCGGCGTCATCCTCACCGCGACCGTACGGCTCCTCCCCGTCGAGACGTCGTGGATGTCCGTCGACACCGAACGCGCCCGCGACCTCGACGACCTCCTCACCCGCCTCACGGCGACGGACCGCTACTACCGCTATTCCGTCGCCTGGATCGACCTGCTCGCCAGGGGCGCGTCGACGGGCCGCGCGGTCCTGACACGCGGCGAACACGCTCCCCTGGAAGCGCTGGAGCGGCCGAAACCGTCGTCCACGCGCGCGCGTGGAGGGCGGTTTTCACGCAGGGACGCGCTCAGCAGTCCGTTGGAATTCCGGACGTCCCGCCTCCCGGCCGCCCCCGCCTTCGTCCCCGAGGGCCTCCTCGGCCGTACGACCGCGAGCCTCTTCAACGAGTTCTGGTACCGCCGGGCACCCGACGCCCGCGCCGACGAACTGCAACGGATCTCCACGTTCTTCCACCTCCTGGACGGGGTCCCGCACTGGAACCGGATCTACGGCCGGTCCGGCTTCGTCCAGTACCAGTTCGTCGTCGGGTACGGCCACGAAGAGGCCCTGCGCCGGATCGTGGGCCGGATCTCGGCGCGCCGCTGCCCCTCCTTCCTCGCCGTCCTCAAGCGATTCGGCGAGGGCGACCCCGGCTGGTTGTCCTTCCCGCTGCCCGGCTGGACCCTCGCCCTGGACATCCCGGCGAGCCTGCCCGGCCTCGGCGCCTTCCTGGACGGGCTCGACGGGGAGGTCGCGGCGGCCGCCGGGCGCGTCTACCTGGCGAAGGACGCCCGTCTGCGCCCCGAACTGCTGGCCGTGATGTACCCCCGACTGCCCGAATTCCGCGCACTGCGCCGGGAGTTGGACCCTCGCGGGGTCTTCGTGTCGGATCTGGCCCGCCGCCTGGGCCTGTGAGGACCCGCGCTTCGGCCTCCGCAGGCCGCGGAGGACCGGCGGCCGAACGGCGGAAGACCCCCGGAAAACCCCTGTCCCCCACCCAGGAGCTGTCATGAAGGACGCCTTCGGCACCCCCCAGTCCCTGCTGATCCTCGGCGGTACGTCGGACATCGCGCTCGCCACCGCGCGCCGTCTGATCGCCCGCCGCACCCGCACGGTGTGGCTGGCGGGACGCCCGTCGCCCGCCCTGGAGAACGCGGCCGTCCATCTGCGCGGCCTCGGCGCCGAGACCCACACCATCTCCTTCGACGCGATCGACTCCGAGTCCCACGAGGCGATCCTCGGCAAGGTCTTCGCCGAGGGCGACATCGACATGGTCCTCCTCGCCTTCGGCGTACTCGGCGACCAGGCGAACGACGAACGCGACCCGGCGGCCGCCGCCCGCGTCGCCCAGACCAACTACACGGGCGCCGTCTCGTCCGCCCTGGTCTGTGCGCGAGCCCTCCAGGCACAGGGCCACGGCTCGCTCGTCGTCCTGTCCTCCGTCGCCGCCGAGCGCGCCCGCCGCTCCAACTTCATCTACGGCTCCAGCAAGGCCGGCCTCGACACCTTCACCCAGGGCCTCGGCGACGCCCTCCACGGCACCGGCGCCCACGTCATGCTCGTACGCCCCGGCTTCGTCCGCACCAGCATGACCGCGGGCCTGCCGGAGTCCCCCCTCGCGACGACCCCGGAGGCGGTGGCCACCGCCATCGAACTGGGGTTGCGACGACGCTCGGAGACGGTGTGGGTCCCGGGGTCGCTGCGCCTGGTGATGGCGGCGCTGCGGCACGTACCGAGGGCGGTGTTCCGCCGCCTGCCGCTGTAGGGACGCCCGGTCACCCCTCCCGGAGCGACACCACGACCGCCTTGCTCATCGGATTGCCGCTCTGGTTGACCTGAACGTGCCCCACCCCGATCACCCGGTCGCTCCCCGGCAGCCGCGCCAACTCGTCCAACCAGAGCGACTGCTGGGAGTCCTTCCGAACCCCGCCCTCGTTCGGCAGCCGAGACCGCGTGATCTTGACGCACGTACCGTCCGCGGCGAGATACCAATTCCCTTCCAGGAAAAGCCCCTCGGTCCCGTCCCCCAACACCGGCACCCGCTCGGCGCACTCCCCCGCGGCCGCCGCCTGGTCCACCCAACGCTCCCCGTCCCAGCGGATACGTACCGCCTCGTCGTCGGGCTCGTCCTCGACCTCCCCGTGGTTGAAGGAATGCGACCCGTACGCGCGTACGTCATCCGCCGCGAGCGCCACGACGAGGCCGAGCGAGGCGCCGGGCTCCGGCGGCACCGGCTCCGGGAAGTGGTACTCGGGGGTCTCGGTGCGCTCCCACGCCCGCCCGTCCCAGTGCACGGCCACGGGCTGGGTCAGCTCGGTCTCGCCGACGCCGGCCGCCGCGTCGGCGTCCCGAGACCCCACGGCCCACAGGTCGTCCGTCGCCATGCCGTCGAGGGAGGCGAGGCCGCCGGCGGGCAGGGTCATGGCGGTCCACCGGCTGCCGTCCCAGTGCTGGGCCTGGTCCCGGCCGACGAGGACCCAGACGTCGTCCGGACCGAACGCCTTGAGATCGACGAGCCGCCCTCTCGGCACCGACTCCAGCGCGGACCAGGACGTGCCGTCCCAGCGAACGATCCGCGTCTGCTCCTGACTGCCGTAACCGACGGACGCGGTCATCCAGACCCCACCGGACCCGACCGCGTCCAGCCGGACCTCCATCACGTCCGTGCCCATGCCGTCCGGAAAGGGCTGCTCCCGCCAGTCCGAGCCGTCGTGGCGCAGGAGGAACTGCTCCCGCGACCCGCCCGAATCCTCCCGGCTCCCGTACGCCCAGATGTCGTCCCCGGCGACCACGGCCAGGTCCCCCAGGGTCGCGGACCCGTCGAGAATCCGGTCGTACGACCAGGACTTGTCCTTCTTCGCGGAGCCGCCGGACGATCCTCCGGACGCCTTCCCGGACTCCTCCACGCGCCCCGGCGCACCGCCCTGCGCCCCGCACCCGGCCACGGCGAGGGTGAGGGTGAGCGAGGCGAGCAGCGCCACCACGTTCCTGCGCATACGCACGCGCCTCCCTCGTACCTCGCCCCGCGCAACGGTCCGTGTCAGTGCGCCGGAAGCGTCGTGTCCCCCACCGGCGCCCCCGCCTGCGGCGGAACGACGGTCCCGCCGAACGTGAACTCGCGCAGCTTGCGCCAGACCCCGTCGGCGCCCTGCTCATAGAGCGCGAAGCCGGTGCAGGGCCAGCGGGCCTCGTAGTCGGCGAGCGCCTCGAACGCCCGGTCCATCGCCTCCTCGGCGATGCCGTGCGCCACCGTGACATGCGGGTGGTACGGGAAGTTCAGCTCGCGGGCCACCGGACCCGAGGCGTCACGGACCTGCTTCTGCAGCCAGGTACAGGCCTCGGCCCCCTCGACGACCTGCACGAACACGACGGGCGACAGCGGGCGGAAGGTTCCCGTGCCGGACAGCCGCATCGGGAAGGGCCGGCCGGCCGCCGCGACCTCGACGAGGTGCGCCTCGATCGCCGGCAGTTCGACGTCCTCGACCTCGGTCGGCGGCAGCAGCGTGACATGCGTGGGGATACCGTGAGCCGCGGCGTCGCCGAAGCCCGCGCGCCGCTCCTGGAGCTGGCTGCCATGGGGCTCCGGGACCGCGATCGACACACCGATCGTTACGGTCCCCACGTCGTCTCCTGTCGTCGTGTCATGCGAGTTGTCGTAGTCCTTGTCGGTCGCGGTCCGTCGCACCGGCTATCGACTGTACGGCCACGGCGGTGTTCCGGGCAGGCGCAGCCGGAGTGATGTGCGGCGCTGTCGGTGGTGCGAACGGTGGTGCGAGCGGCGCTCGGGGCCGGGTGGTGCGGGCTCAGTGCTTGGCGGGCAGGAAGCCCACCTTGTCGTACGCCTGGGAGAGCGTCTCCGCGGCGACGGCGCGCGCCTTCTCGGCCCCCTCGGCCAGGATCGAGTCCAGCGTCTCGGGGTCGTCCAGATGCTGCTGGGTGCGCTCCCGGAAGGGCGTCACGAACTCGACCACGACCTCGGCGAGGTCCGTCTTGAGCGCACCGTAGCCCTTGCCGACGTACCTCTCTTCCAGCTCCGCGACGCCCACCCCGGTGAGGGTCGAGTAGATGCCCAGCAGGTTGCTGACACCCGGCTTCTCCGCGGGGTCGAAGCGGATCACCGTGTCGGTGTCGGTGACGGCGCTCTTGACCTTCTTGGCGGTGGTCTTCGGGTCGTCGAGCAGGTTGATCAACCCCTTCGGGGTCGACGCCGACTTGCTCATCTTGGCCGCCGGGTCCTGGAGGTCGTAGATCTTTCCCGTCTCCTTCAGGATGTACGGCTTCGGGATCGTGAAGGTCTCGCCGAAGCGGCCGTTGAAGCGCTCGGCGAGGTCACGGGTGAGCTCGATGTGCTGGCGCTGGTCCTCGCCGACCGGGACCTCGTCCGCCTGGTACAGCAGGATGTCGGCGACCTGGAGGATCGGGTACGTGAAGAGACCGACGCTCGCGCGGTCGCCGTCCTGCTTGGCGGACTTGTCCTTGAACTGGGTCATGCGGGAGGCCTCGCCGAAGCCGGTGAGGCAATTCATGATCCAGGCGAGCTGGGCGTGCTCGGGGACATGGCTCTGGACGAAGACCGTGCACCGCTCCGGGTCGAGACCGGCGGCGAGCAGCTGGGCAGCGGCGAGCCGGGTGTTGGCGCGCAGGTCAGCCGGGTCCTGCGCCACCGTGATCGCGTGCAGGTCGACGATCATGTAGAACGCGTCGTGGGACTCCTGCAGAGCCACCCACTGGCGGACGGCGCCGAGGTAGTTGCCGAGGTGGAACGAGCCGGCGGTGGGCTGGATGCCGGAGAGCACGCGGGGTCGATCAGAGGCCATGCTCACCATTCTCTCAGGTGTCCGGGCCCGTTCCGGAACCGGCCGGAAACAGATGTGACACGGGTGGGAACCGATCGGGCTCGGGCGGTGTACCAATTTTGTGAGAACGCGGGAGGGGGGCCGCATCGTCGATGAGGCCGCGGTGATCGCACGCGTACGCGCCGGGGAGCCGGAGGCCTACGCGGAGCTGGTGCGCGCCCATACGGGCATCGCGCTGCGGGCGGCCCGGGCGCTCGGCGCCGGTGCGGACGCGGAGGATGTGGTGCAGCAGGCCTTCTTCAAGGCGTACTGCTCACTGGGCCGCTTCCGGGACGGCGCGTCGTTCCGGCCGTGGCTGCTGTCGATCGTGGCCAATGAGACGAGGAACACAGTGCGGACAGCCGGGCGGCAGCGGTCCCTGGCCGACCGCGAGGCGGCCTTGGTCGAGGCCGAGCCGCTGATACCGCCGTCGGCGGACCCGGCGGTCGCCGCGCTGGAGATAGAGCGCCGCGTCGCGCTCATGGGCGCCTTGGAGAAGCTGAGCGAGGCGCATCGGCTGGTCGTCACATACCGCTACCTACTGGAGATGGACGAGCCCGAGGCGGCCGCCGCCCTGGGCTGGCCCCGGGGCACGGTGAAGTCCCGTCTGAGCCGGGCGCTGCGCAAGCTGGGCCGCCTGCTGCCGGAGTTCGAGCCGGGGGGAGCCCTGGGAAGGGGGGAAGGGGGTGATGAGGGTGAGTGAGCCTGATGAGGAGAACAGGGGCCGGAATCGCGACCGAGACCGGAACCCGAACGAGGGCCGCGAAGTCACGGAGAGTGATGGTCGTGCTGTCCGGTTGCCCGAGGAGTTGCGGGCGCTCGGGCGGTCGCTGGACCGGCCGGTGGCCGACGGGGACGAGACCATGGTCGAGCGGGTCCTGCGGCAGATACTCGCCGAGCAGGTGCCGATCCCGGTGGCCGAGCCGACGGGGCCCGGCGGGTGGCTGCGGGCGGTGCGCCGGTGGGCCCGGCTGCGCTGGCACGTGCTCACCGCCGCGCTGTGCGGGCTGCTCACGGCCCTCGTCCTCACCCCTCCGGTGCGCGCGGCGGTGGCCGACTGGTTCCACTTCGGCGGGGTCGAGGTGCGGTACGACCCGTCGGCGACCCCTTCGCCAGGAGCGGGGGTGCCGGGCTGCCCGGACCCGGTCTCGCTCGCCGAGGCCGAGCGGCGGGCGGGGTTCGCTCCGCTCGTGCCGGGTGCGCTGGGCACTCCGGACGCCGTGTCCGTGACCCGTGCGCCGAAGGACCGCTTCGTGATCAGCCTCTGCTGGGACGAGCGGGGACGGACCGTCCGGATCGACGAGTACGCGGCCCGGCTGGCGCCCGGGTACGGCAAGAGCGTGGCGGGCGAGCAGGAGGTGGAGTGGGTCGAGCTGAGCGGGGGCACGTACAGCGCGTTGTGGTTCCCCGAGCCGCATCTCCTGCGCTTCTGGATGACCTCCGAGGACGGCTCCCCATTCACCCGCTCCGAGCGCACCGCGGGGCCCACGCTGCTGTGGGTGCACGACGACGAGTTCACGCTGCGGCTGGAGGGCGTGGCGTCGAAGACACGGGCGCGGGAGATCGCGGAGTCGCTGGAGTAGGCCCGGCCTCCCGGCCTTCTGCTGGGCTGTCGGGGGGCGGCATGAAGCCCTTCTGCCTCGGATGACCGGTGCTTCCGGCCGGGCTCGAAATCGGTCCCGCTGGGGTGGGAACCCCGGCGGTTCGAGCGGTGTACCAGAAGTGACACCGCGCGTGCGGGAGGGCCGCACCGGGATCGATCGGGGGGTGTCGGATGCGTGGACTGCGACAACTGACGGCGATGGTGGGCGCGTTGATGACGGCTTTCGCCCTGCTCCTGCTGGGAGCAGGGCCCTCGGCGGCCGGCGGACCGACCAGCGTGCTGCTGGCCTCACCGACCAGCCAGCGGACGGCTTCGCTGTACGGCACACACGAGGAGTACGGCCGCCTGGGGAAGCTTCTCGCCCCTGCGGGCTCCGAGCTCGACCGGAGCCGGGAGGAGGCTCCGGAGTGGGGAGAGGAGGGCATATGGGGAGAGCAGATCCATATGGGGAGAGCAGATCAGCGACATGGTCAATGTGACGTGGATGGCCCATGACGTGACGCCCTGGCGGGTGGACCGGGTGTACACGGCCGCGCCGGACACACAGAACGTCTGGATCCACACGACGCTGGGCATGGGGGACGACGCCGACGCTCGGGGCAATGGCGTCTGGCACCGGGCGAAGCAGCCGGAGGAGCTCAGGAAGCTGCTCGTGGACCTCGGGGTCTTGGGCAACGCCTCGGGCGACCCGGCGCAGGGCGAGCTTCCGTCGACGGAGACACCCGCCGAGGCCCGGGCCGACACCGGTCAGAAGACCGTCGGCGACAAGGCCGCAGCGAGCGCACCCGACCTGGCCGACAGCGCCCGGTGGGCGATACCCGCCTTGGGTCTGGGCCTGCTCCTGGGTTCCGGCGCCACGCTGCTGCTCCGCCGAGCGGCGGCCCGACACGAGTCAGGGCCGCCGCGTGGGCCTCGTCAGGAACTGATCGACGCGTGACCGATGGGTGAGGCCGACGGTCGATGAGCCGGGCTCGAGGGCCGCCCGTGGGATCGGCGGCCGAGAACCTGCGGCCGGTGGCCGTCGCCCGAGTACCGGCCGTCGGCGGCTGATGGCCAGTCGCTGATGGCCGCGGCAGCCGGTGGCCGACGTCTGAGGAGTGACGTCGGCCGGGGGCTGGCGGGGTCAGCCGAGGTCGATCTCCGGGTACAGCGGGAAGCCGGCGACGAGGTCGGTGGCTCGGTGGGAGATCTCCTCGGCGACCTTCGGGTCGAGGACGTGCTGGGCCTTGGAGGGGGCACCCGACTTGGTGGTGCCGGCCTCGGTGGTGGTGAGGACGCGGTCGATGAGGCCGGCGACCTCGTCCATCTCGGCGGTGCCCAGTCCACGCGTGGTCAGCGCGGGCGTACCGATGCGGATGCCGGAGGTGTACCAGGCGCCGTTCGGGTCGGCCGGGATGGCGTTGCGGTTGGTGACGATGCCGGAGTCGAGCAGCGCGGCCTCGGCCTGGCGGCCGGTGAGGCCGTAGGAGGTGGCGACATCGATCAGGTTGAGGTGGTTGTCGGTGCCGCCGGTCACGAGGGTCGCACCCCGGCGCATCAGGCCTTCCGCCAGTGCTCGGGAGTTGTCGACGATGCGCTGGGCGTAGTCCTGGAAGGCGGGCCGGCGGGCCTCGGCGAGGGCGACGGCCTTGGCGGCCATGACGTGCGGGAGGGGGCCGCCGAGGACCATCGGGCAGCCGCGGTCGACCTGGTCCTTGAGGGAGTCGTCGCACAGGACCATGCCGCCGCGCGGGCCGCGCAGCGACTTGTGGGTGGTCGTGGTGACGATCTGGGCGTGCGGCACCGGGTCGAAGTCGCCGGTGAGGACCTTGCCGGCGACGAGGCCCGCGAAGTGTGCCATGTCCACCATGAGCGTGGCGCCGACCTCGTCGGCGATCTCGCGCATGATCCGGAAGTTCACGAGACGGGGGTAGGCGGAGTAGCCGGCGACGATGATCAGCGGCTTGAACTCACGGGCGGAGATGCGCAGGGCCTCGTAGTCGATGAGGCCGGTGGCGGCGTCGGTGCCGTAGGAGCGCTGGTCGAACATCTTGCCGGAGATGTTCGGGCGGAAGCCATGGGTGAGGTGGCCGCCGGCGTCCAGGGACATGCCGAGCATGCGCTGGTTGCCGAAGGCCTGGCGGAGCTCGGCCCAGTCGGCCTCGGAGAGGTCGTTGACCTGGCGGACGCCGGCCTTCTCCAGGGCGGGGACCTCGACGCGCTGGGCGAGGACCGACCAGAAGGCGACGAGGTTGGCGTCGATGCCGGAGTGCGGCTGGACGTAGGCGTGGCGGGCGCCGAAGAGTTCCTTGGCGTGCTCGGCGGCGAGGGACTCGACGGTGTCGACGTTGCGACAGCCGGCGTAGAAGCGGCGGCCGATGGTGCCCTCGGCGTACTTGTCGCTGAACCAGTTGCCCATCGCCAGCAGGGTGGCCGGGGAGGCGTAGTTCTCGGAGGCGATCAGCTTGAGCATCTCGCGCTGGTCGGAGACCTCCTGGCCGATGGCATCGGCCACGCGCGGCTCGACGGCGCGGATCACATCGAGGGCGGCACGGAAGGCGGTGGACTCGTGGGAGAGGGGCTCGGCTGACATGGGGACCTCCGGACGTTGCGTTCAGCGTTCACGGTACGGCCCAGGCGCACGGCACTCATCTTTCCCGGGCCGCTCCCCGATGGTCCGTCCCATCCCAGCGCGCCAGTCACGACCCACCGGTCACCCTATCGGGCGCCGTGGACGCCCGAGCCCGGGCGTCCACCATACGAACGACGAGAGGAGGCGGAGGAGACAGCGGACGTCAGAGGATCACATGGGGGAGGAAGCGGGCGTACTCGTCCGTGATCAGGCCCGAGGACTCGCGGATGCCGAGGCCGGCGGACTCGTTCTCGACGACCCAGGCGCCGAGGACGACGCGGTTGCCGTCGAAGGTCGGGAGGGGGGCCAACTCCTGGTAGCAGCAGGGTTCTTCGGCGATGACGGGGGCGGCGCCCGGGTCGTGGACGGTGACGCCGGCGCCCTCACGGCCGAGGAGGGGCTTGGCGACGTAGCCGACGGTGGTGGCCAGTTCGCGGGGGCCGTCGAGATAGGCGGGGAGGAGGTTGGGGTGGTCGGGGTAGAGCTCCCAGAGGATCGCGAGGAGCGCCTTGTTGCTGAGGAGCATCTTCCAGGCGGGCTCGATCCACATCGTGGTGCCGGTGCCGCCGCCGTTGTCGAGGGTGGCGAGGACGTGCGGGGCGAAGCGGTCGGTGGTGAGCCACTCCCAGGGATAGAGCTTGAAGATGCTGCGGATGAAGCGGAGCTTCTTGTCGACGAAGCGCTCGGAGAGGCGGTCCCAGCCGATGTCCTCCATGGAGATCCAGTCGGTGTCGAGGCCGGCCTGTTCGGCGGTCTCCTTCAGATAGGCGACCGTCATCAGGTCCTCGCCGAGCTCGTCGCCGGCGGAGTGCGCGAAGTAGAGAGGACTGCCCGGCGGGAGGAGGGGGGACTGCTTCTTCCAGGTGTCGACGAGGCGTTCGTGGAGGGAGTTCCACTGGTCGGCGCCCGGGAAGCGTTCCTCCATCCAGAACCACTGGGGGCCGGCCGCCTCGACGAGCGAGGTCGGGGTGTCGGCGTTGTACTCCAGCAGCTTGGCGGGGCCGGCCCCGTCGTAGCGAAGGTCGAAACGGCCGTAGACGGAGGGCAGTTCGGCGCGTCGGTACCAGGCCTCGGTGACGAGTTCGACGAGGCGTGGGTCGGTGATGCCGAGGTCGGCGAAGCGGTCCTGCTCGACGATGTGCGCGGCCGCGGCCAGGCACATGCCGTGCAGCTCCTCGACGACCTCCTCCAGCGCCTCGACCTCGGGGAGGGAGAAGACGTAGTAGGCGCTCTCGTCCCAGTACGGGCGCAGGGAACCGTCCGGGTGGCGGGTCAGCGGGTAGATGAGCCCCTGTTCCTCGACGGTCTCCTGCCAGCCCGGCCGGGGTTCGATGGTGCGGCGTTCCATGGCTCTGCCTCGTCCGCCGGGTCAGCCGCCGCCGGAGCCGGAGCCCGAGCAGCCGAAGCCGTCCCGGTCGACGGCCTCGCTGCGGCTGAAGGTGCCGTAGTCGGCCCGGCCGCCGCTGACGTCGGAGTCGTAGTACCAGGCGGCGTCGACCGAGCCGGTCTGACTCCTGTTGCCGCTGCTGTTGCTCTTGCGGTTCTTGCCGTACGACGAGGAGGTGGAGCTCGAATTGCAGTTCTTGTCGGCGATGATCTTGTAGCCGTTGGCGTAGTCGTAGCTGTCGCGATCCACGCAACGGCGGTCCGGATCGGAACCGCAGGAGGTCAGGGCCGCCGCGACGACGCCCATCCCACCGAGTACGACCGTGCTGGACCGCAGCCGCCTGCGCTGTTCTCCCATGTGTGCTCCCCCGTCGGGCTCGTATGGCCCGCTGTGTCCGGGCCGGCTCGCGATGCGGTACGCGATGACCGGCCGCGACGTGTCCGTGTTGTATCGGCGCTCAGACTAGTGATCGATTCCCTGGAGGGGCCAATCGGGTGGGGCGGGTTCGTCGAGGGGAAGCCGGCGTCCACCGAGGTGATCACCCGGGCGAGGTCCCGGGAAGTTCCGGAGTCTTCTGGGGAGTTCCGGCTGTCAGGGCAGGACCGCGCACAAGGCGTCGAGGGCACCTGTCCAGGCGTGGTCCGGCGGGGTTCCATTGCCGACGACCAGGGCGTCCGTCCGTTCGGTGGCCAAGTCGGGGTGGCGGTAGGGCCGACCGTGCGCGGGAAAGTGGTGCGCCGGAGCACCGGGCCGCTGGGGCGCGCCGCTAGACGCCCTCGGCCGACGGCTCGAGCGACGGCTCGAAGCTCCAGAGTGAAGTGGAGAAGATCTGAACCACCGTCCAGGCTCACCGCGATCGCTGCGGAAGCCCGTCGACATCCGACATTCATTTGACTAAAGTCAACGAAATATGGAGGCCAAGCAGCAGTCCGAACCGGTGGCCGTGCGGGATGTGCGGAGCCTGCGGCGGTTCAACCGTTACTTCACCCGTCGTATCGGGGCGTTGGACGATCACTACCTCGGGCAGGGCCGGCCGCTCGGTGAGGCGCGGCTGCTCTTCGAGATCGGGGAGGTAGGCGCGGGCGGGGAGGGCGCTTCGCTGCGGGAGTTGCGGGCGCGGCTCGGGCTGGATGCCGGGTATCTGAGCCGGATGGTCAAGGCGTTGGAGGGGCAGGGGCTGGTCCGGGTCGGGGTGCATGGCGGGGACAACCGGATGCGGGTCGCCGAGTTGACGCCGGCGGGCCGTTCCGAGGTCGACGAGCAGAACCGGCGGGCCGACGCGCTGGCCGAGGGGCTGTTGCGGGGGCTGAGTCCGGCGCAGCGGGGTGAGTTGACCGATGCGCTGGGGTCCGCTCGGCGGCTGCTGCGGCTCGCCGCGATCCGGGTCGAGGTCGTGGACGGCGGCTCGGACGACGCCCGTGCCTGCCTCGACGCCTACGCGGCCGACATCGACGAACGGTTTCCCGAGGGGTACGACCCGGCCACCCTCGTGCCGCCCCATGAGGTCTCGGGGGCCTCGGGCGCCTTCCTCGTCGCCTACGAGGAGGACCGGGCCGTGGCGTGCGGGGCGCTGCGGACTCTCGACCCCCGGGGCCGGGTCGGGGAGATCAAGCACGTGTGGGTGCATCCCGGAGCCCGTCGGCTCGGGCTCGCCCGGCGGCTGCTCGGGGAGCTGGAACGGGAGGCGGCCGAGCGCGGTTTCGGCGTCGTACGGCTCGATACGCATGCGTCGTTGACGGAGGCTCAGGCGATGTACCGGGCGTGCGGGTACACGGAGATTCCCCGCTACAACGACGACGTGTACGGGGCCCACTTCTTCGAGAAGCGGCTCGCGACGCCACGGCGGCGGTGACGCGGGCGCCACCCGGCCTCATACGCCACCCGGCCTCATACCCGAAACCGGCGGCGCCGCCGAGCAGCGCCGCGAGGCGAGGACGGCGGTCGTGTGCCACCAGGGGCCGCCGCGTCCGGGAGGGTCGTCCGTCCAGCGTCCTTGGTGCGGATCCCAGCGCGCCATCGTGCTCCCCTTGCCGTCGCGGCCGTTCACGACGTGCGTCAACGCGCGTGCACGGCAACGCGTTGACGACGATGGCGGCGTACACGCCGAACAGGCCCTGTCCGGTCGAAGCCGGGACAGGGCCTGCGTGCACGAGCCATGGGGCTCGGAGCTGCTGTCAGATGAGGCCGAGCGCGCGGACCGCGTCGCGCTCCTCCGCCAGCTCCTGGACCGAGGCGTCGATACGGGCGCGGGAGAACTCGTTGATCTCCAGGCCCTGGACGATCTCGTACTTGCCGTCCTTGACGGTGACGGGGAAGGAGGAGATGAGGCCCTCGGCCACGCCGTACGAACCGTCGGACGGGATGCCCATGGAGGCCCAGTCACCTTCGGCGGTGCCGTTGACCCAGGTGTAGATGTGGTCGATCGCGGCGTTGGCGGCGGAGGCGGCCGACGAGGCGCCACGGGCCTCGATGATGGCGGCGCCGCGCTTGGCGACGGTCGGGATGAACTCCTCGGCCAGCCACTTCTCGTCGTTCACGACCTCGGCGGCGTTCTTGCCGGCGACCGTGGCGTGGAAGATGTCCGGGTACTGGGTCGCGGAGTGGTTGCCCCAGATCGTGAGCTTCTTGATCTCGGAGACCGGGACGCCCGTCCTCTTCGACAGCTGGGTCAGCGCGCGGTTGTGGTCCAGACGGGTCATCGCGGTGAAGCGCTCGGCCGGGACGTCCGGCGCGGCGGCCTGGGCGATGAGGGCGTTGGTGTTGGCCGGGTTGCCGACGACCAGGACCTTGATGTCGTCCGCGGCGTGGTCGTTGATGGCCTTGCCCTGCGGCTTGAAGATGCCGCCGTTGGCCTCGAGGAGGTCGCCGCGCTCCATGCCCTTGGTACGCGGGCGGGCGCCGACGAGCAGGCCTACGTTGGCGCCGTCGAAGGCTACGTTCGGGTCGTCCGTGATGTCGATGCCCTGGAGGAGCGGGAAGGCGCAGTCGTCGAGCTCCATGGCGGTGCCCTCGGCGGCCTTCAGCGCCGGCGTGATCTCCAGCAGGCGGAGCTTGACCGGCACGTCCGCGCCGAGCAGCTGGCCAGAGGCGATGCGGAAGAGCAGGGCGTAACCGATCTGGCCGGCCGCGCCGGTGACGGTGACGTTCACGGGAGTGCGGGTCATGGCGTTCTCCGTATGACAGCTGGCGGTGGGGCGTCCCTGCCCCTGGTGGGACGTACAAATGATCGATCTCTTGGCGTCAAGAGAGATCGGTGGTCAGGCTATCGCGCATCCGGGATCCCGGACGTCCGGGTCCGTGTGGCCCACCCCACAAGTCGCTCCGCGAGGTGCGGAGCGACTTGTGGGGTGGGCCGTATGACTTGTGGGGTGGGCCGCATGAAGAGGCGGCCGCCGGTCCGGGAGAGGGGACCAGGGCGGCCGCCTTATGGGGGTGCCGGTCCGGGAGAGGGTGCGATCTCCCGGATGGGCCGGACTCCCGTGGGGGTACTGTCCGCATGCCCCGGAGTTCGGCGGGCATTCCACTTACGCCGTGATTACTTTTTCCGTAGGGGTGATTACGGTGAGTTGTGCGACTGGGGGCCCGGTGGGGGCTTGTCGCGCGGTTCCCCGCGCCCCTTACGGGGCGCGGACGCGCCCCCTACCCCGTGCAGCCCTTCTGCCCCGACGCCAGGGTCACGCAGGCCGTGGCTTCGCCCGCGTCCTTCACCACGATCATCTGGGTGTAGGCGATGTTGTCGCCGGCCGCCTCGATGGCGGCGCTCTGCTTGGCCTTGCCGACCGTGACCTGGACCTCGTCGCCCTGGGCGGCGCCGGTGATACGGGCCCAGGCGGCCTGGCAGGTCTTGCTGTAGCGGACCTCGACCTTGGTCGTGCCCACGACGGCCTCGTCGGTGGTCCGCACGAGGTTGCCGATGCACCCCATGGTCTCCGGGTCCTTGCCGTCGCAGTCCTTGCCGCTGCACTTCACACCGGCCGGGAGGTCGGCGTTCGTGCCGGTCGAGGTGGACGGGGGAGCCGACGGATTGTCCCCGGCCTGGTCCTTGCCGTCACCGTTGGTGAACAGGAAGGCCGCCGCGATCACGACGAGCGCGCCGACGGCTCCCGCGAGGAACATCAACACCCGCCGCCTGGGCGGGAAATCACCGTCGTCGGAACGGCCGCCACCGCCCGGCGGCGGCCCGAACACACCGGACGGCACCGAGGCACCACCGGCAACCTGGGCATCACCGGGAACCGACGCGCCTGCCGGGACGCGGGCCGAGGACGCCGACGACGGCGAGGAGACCGACGGCGGTGGTCCCCCGGCCGGGCCCGACGGCGATGCGGACGACGGAGATGAAGACGACGGCGACGCCGATGGCGCGGCGCCCCAGCTGACGCGGGGCGCGCCGCCGGCGGCGGCTCCCGCGCCGCTGCCGCCGCCGTACGGCGAGGCCGCGGGAGAAGAGGACGGTGCCGAGGTGGACGGCGTGGCCGAACCCCTCTGCGGCGGGCGCGAGATGCGCTCCTCGCTCGGGGAGCGCGGCTGCGGCGGGACCGTCGGCGAGACGCCCGCCGGGCCCGCCACGCCCGGTGTCGCGGTCGCACTCCGGCCCGCCCTGCCGTTCTTGCCGCCCTTGACGGTCGACTGGCCCCCCGTCTCGCCCAGCGCGGCGCGCGCCTGGGAGATACGGATCGCTTCCATGGTCATGTCGTGGCGCATCTCCGAGCGGCTCCAGGCACGCTCGGCCAGCTCCCACATGGTGGTCAGATGCATGGGATTGGTGCCGGTCACCTCGGCCAACGCGACGATCGCGCCTTTCGGCGCGAGCAGTCTGCCGTTGAGATACCGCTCCCAGGACGTCTTGCTGTAGCCCGTGCGGTCGGCCACCGCTGCGATGCTCAGTCCACTGCGGTCGACGAGCCGGCGCAGCTGGCCCGCGAACTCCCTGACCTGTGGATCGAGTTCATCGGGCAAGGCCCTCCAACGAGGCATTGCTTCCCCCCTCTTTCCCCCGGATGTCTCTGAACTTTCCCCCCGTGCCGACCATCCCCGTGCCGACCATCCCTGTGCCACGCACTATCCCTGTGCCGCGCACTATCCCTGTGCCGCGCATCATGCCCTCGCTGAATCCTGGTCCGGGACCGAGCCCGAGGCCCTCCCCAGAGCCCCGTTCTGGACTACCCAATGGGATGCGCCCGGCCGGGATGTCAGTTCCCTGGAAAGGGGCGTGCGGGAGCATTTCGGGCCGGAGCATGCGCCGTTGCACGCCCCCTCAACGGCCTGCGGTCCAGTGTCCCACCGGCTTCCCGGATTTCCGGGCGGAATTGCAGGTCCACGCGTGGGACATCCCGGACCGTCCCAAATGCTCACGTTAGACCTGGTGTTGAGCGGGTCGGCGCGGAATCCTCGAACTTGTCAACACATCGACACAACGACCACACATGCACAGTCACGTGAGTCGAACAAGGGCTCGTACATCGCGTACACCGCGTACGCCTTGTGCCCCTCGTGCACATCTACGGGACCGTGTGCGTCGGTGAATGTCGAAAGTCCAACGGGGACCAGGGGGATCACATGCAACACAAGGCCAGGCTGCTGCTCGCGGCCGTCGCCGTGACGGCCTCGGCCGGGCTCGCGCTCGGCGCCGCCGCTCCGCTCGCCACGGCCTCCGGGCCGCACGTCGTCGACGGCTCCGGAGCCGCGTACAACGACTGGGGCGACGAGGGCACGCTGTCCGTCAACAAGCACTCCAGGAGCAACGCGACGCGGCTGTGGCAGAGCGTGCTGTACGCCGACGGTGCCAAGTGGAAGGACTCCAGCGGGGATCTGCACACCTTCACCGCGTCGGACATCGACGGGATCTTCGGCTGGAAGACCCGCTCGGCGACCAAGTACTGGCAGGCGCAGGAGGACCTGGAGGACGTCGACGGGATCGTCGGCAAGGAGACCTTCGGGCAGGCCGACGGCTTCCTGGACGGGCCGTACAGCGACGGCGCGGTCACCTACACGGGCCTCGTGAACGACGTGGCCTTCAAGCGGCTCGACGGGGAGTACTACGTCAGGATCGGCTCGAAGTGGAAGGTCGCCGCGTACAACTGGCGCGGCTGAGCGACCTGGAGCCCCAGGTCTGACACCAGGCCTGACATCAGGTCTGACACCAGGCCTGACATCGGGTCTGACACCAGGCCTGTAGCACCCGGCCTGACGCACCGGGTCTGTAGCACCGGGCATGGGGCCGTCACCGCAACGTGACGGCCCCTATCAGCGCGACGCCGACGAGGGCCAGGGCGACCAGGACGGCGAGCGCGGCGTAGAGGGCGACACGGCCGGGCGGGCGGGGCTCCGGCTCTTCGGCGGGGGTGTCCCACCAGGGGAGCGTGGGGTCGTCCTCGTACGGCTCCGAGCCGATCTCGGCCCCCGCCTCCGTGGCGTTCTGCGGCTCGGCCGGAGGCACGGTCTGCGTCGCCGGGCGCGGCCAGACCCGTACGGCCAGTTCCCAGCGCACCCCGAACCGTTCGGCGTCCTCCCCCGCGACCCGGCACAGGGCGACGACCGCCTGGCGGGGCGGGGGCTGCGTCGCGTTGAGGTACCGCTGCCAGGAGGACTTGCTGTACGCGGTGCGCGCGCCCAGTGCGACGAGACTGAGTCCCGTGCGGTCCTTCAGCAGGCGCAACTGCTCCACGAAGTGCAGTACCTCCGGGGGGAGTTCGTCCGGCAGCGGCTGCCAGGCGCTCATCGGCTGCCTCCTCGGCTCATGGGGGTCTGAGCAGGTGACGACGGTGGTGGGCGGACCGGTTCCCACCTGGCCGAGGGCGCGAAGGGGCTCTTGAGGTGGTGTGGGTGAGCGCATCGGGCTGCGCGGAGAACGGTGTGAAGTGAACGGCCGGGTGCCGTCGTCGTGGCCCGGTGCGGACACCTTGGCGGAATGGTCACTTCCGTGCCACAGCGGGCTGACAGGTGTTGAACAGGGCGTTCGCCGCGGAGGAATGTGGAGCGCGACGGCGGTCCGTCCTTACTCGGGGGAGGGGACGGACCGCCGTCGTGCGTACCTGGGACCGGGGGCGGGACTACCCCCCACACCCTCAAGGCGTTCTCAGCCCGCCTCGTCGCCCACCGTGAAGTGCAGCGCGTCCTTCAGGACGGGAATCTGCAGCAACGGCTCCGGCTGGGCCATCAGCGCGAGGAGCACGATGGCGCTGCCCAGGACGATGTACGTGACCAAGTCGGTGAAGCGGGAGCGGACGGCGAGCATGCCGACGTCCGGTACGGTCCAGCGCAGCACCGCGCCGGCGAGCAGAGCGACCCCGATCAGGATCGTGCCGAGCCGGAACGCGTCCAGCGCGGTGATCAGCAGCCCGAGCCCCACGGTGCCCAGCACGACGAGGATCGGCCACTGCCGGACGGGCGCGGGTGCCTCGCGCGAGGCCGCCCGGCCACCGCCCTCGGGCCGCGCCGTGTCCTTGGTGAACATCGGGAACCGCCGAGTGGCCCGAACGGGCTTGCCCTCGGCATCCGGCACGCTGATCGGATCCCGCACCTCGACCTCGTCGGCGGTCCCGGTCGCCTCTGCCGCCCCGGCAGTCCCGGCACCGGCACTCCCGGCCGACCCGGCCCCGGCACTCCCGGCCGATCCGGTCGTCCCCGCCGCACCTGACATGTCCGCCCTCTCCGACGCCGCCGACTTGTCCGTCTTCTCCAGCCGCTCGGACGACCCCGGCCGGTCCGTCTCCCCCGGCCGCTCAGGCGTCCTGGGACGGCCCGGCTTCCCCGGCCGCTCGGACGACCCCGGCCGGTCCGTCTTCCCCTGCCGATCGGAGGACCCCGGCCGTTCAGGCGTCCCCGGATGGCCCGGCTTCCCCGGCCGCTCGGACAACCCCGGCCGGTCCGTGGTCTCCCCCGGCTCGTCCGTCGCCTTCCCGGACCTGCCGTCGCCAGACGTCATGGAGTGCTCGTCCCGCTCCGAGGTCCTCGCCGCCGCCGCCGACGCCGACGCAGACGCAGACGCAGACGCAGACGCAGACGCCGACGCCGACGCCGACGAGGCAGCCGAAGCCCCCGGCTTCACCGAATTCACCGAATTCACCGGCATTCCCGTCCCGCCGGCCTTCTCCGACGCTTTCGACGACCTCGGCAACCCCGACGCCCCCTGCGCGTCGCCGTCAGCCGACACTGCGCTCCGCCGCCTCGACCACGTTGACGAGCAGCTGGGCCCGGGTCATGGGGCCGACGCCGCCGGGGTTGGGGGAGATCCAGCCGGCGACCTCGGCGACGCCGGGGTGGACGTCGCCGACGATCTTGCCCTCGGCCGAGCGCGAGACACCGACGTCGAGGACGGCGGCACCCGGCTTCACGTCCTCGGGCCGGACGAGGTGGGCCGACCCGGCGGCAGCGACGATGATGTCGGCGCGCTTGAGGTGGGCCGACAGATCACGCGTGCCGGTGTGGCACTGGGTCACCGTCGCGTTCTCGCTGCGCCGGGTGAGGAGCAGCGGCATCGGGCGGCCGATGGTGACACCGCGGCCGACGACCACGACCTCGGCGCCCTTGATCTCGACGCCGTACTGGCGGAGGAGGGTGAGGACGCCGTTCGGGGTGCAGGGCAGCGGCGCGGGCTCGTTCAGGACCAGCCGCCCGAGGTTCATCGGGTGGAGGCCGTCGGCGTCCTTGTCGGGGTCCATCAGTTCGAGGATGCGGTTCTCGTCGATGCCCTTGGGCAGCGGCAGCTGGACGATGTAGCCGGTGCAGGCGGGGTCCTCGTTCAGCTCCCGCACCACCGCCTCGATCTCCTCCTGAGTGGCGGTCGCGGGCAGTTCGCGCTGGATGGAGGCGATGCCGACCTGCGCGCAGTCGCGGTGCTTGCCCGCGACGTACTTCTGACTGCCGGGGTCTTCGCCGACCAGGATCGTGCCGAGTCCGGGCGTGACGCCCTTCTCCTTCAGCACCGCCACGCGGGCGGTCAGATCGGACTTGATCGCGGCTGCGGTGGCCTTGCCATCGAGAATCTGGGCGCTCATGGGCCCAATCTTCGCGGATGACCGGCGCCGGGTTCCAATCCGGTCACCTGCCGGACGCTCTCCTGCCGCCTCCTACCGCCTCCGGACGCGCCGGCAACCCGTATCCGGCAAGATCGGATGTGTTGCACTTGCACAACACCCGAGGAATGTCACTGGACATCCGGCCGGGCATATAAAACGATTGAGGGCACAGTGCCGCGGGCACTGCCGGGGGGCGTGACCACTTCAACAGATCAGGGCATTCCTCCGAACCGTGCCGCGCGTCCCCGCACCAGGCAACGGAGGAAATCGCGCCATGAGCTTCGGCGACCCGAACAACCCGTACGGCCAGCCCCAGCAGCAGCCGCCCGCCCAGGGCTACGGCTACCCGCAGCAGACCCCGCCCCAGCAGCCGGGGTACGGCTACCCGACCGCCCCGCCGGTCTCCCAGGGGTACGGCGGCTACCCGAACGCGCCCGAGACCATGCCCAGCACGGTCAACGCGGCCCGCATCATGCTCTGGGTCATCGTCGGCCTGCAGGTGATCGGTGTGCTTCTGTACGGCATCGGCGCGATCGGTGTGGCCGCGGCCAGCGGCAACACCGAGGACCCCGCCCTCGAGGATCTGCTCGGCAGCATTCCCGTCGGCCAGATGGTGGCGATCGCCATCTTCGCGACGGCCTGGCTCGTCTACGCGATCATGCTGGCCGTGAAGTTCAAGTCCGGCGGCAGCGGCGTACGCGTCGCCGCCCTGGTCTTCGGCATCATCACAGCGGTCCTGGGCGTCTTCCCGTTCTTCCTCATCGGCTTCGTCCACCTGGTGCTGGGCATCCTGATAGCCGTCTTCGTCGGCAACGCCAACGGCAAGGCGTGGTTCGACCGCCCGCGCCACTGAGCGACCGAGCACCGCACACCGAGGGCCGTGCCTCCCGTACGAGGAGGCACGGCCCTTGGTGTGTCGTCACAGCGGGCAGAGGCTGCTGCCGGGCACCGGCGTCACGAAGTTCACGCCGTGGTCCCAGGTCTGCGTCCGGCCGGGCCCGAGCGGGTAGCTCAGGCTGCCGCCGACGCAGTAACCCGTGTTCGTGTTGTCGGTGACCTCGGTGACCTATAAGGCAGGGGTGCATGTTGCTCTGTCACCCTCCTTCACCAGCACCGGCTGGATCCCGGGCAGCAGCGGAACACGTGCCTCTGCACCGAGGCATCGGCCATTTTACATGGACATGCCAGGCACGTAGCGGGGGTGCCCGGCGCCCCCTGAAACATTGCAGGTTCCGCTCGCCCTTCCCGGTCCTGAGGATGGAGGCATCGTCACGACAACGGGGAAGGATCACCCATGACCATCCGGAAGCAGTTCGTCGCCGCCGCCATGACCGGGGTACTCGCGGGCGGCGGTCTGGTCGCCGCCACCGCGACCACCGCCACCGCGACCACCGCCGGCGCGGCCGGCAAGGCAGCCTCCTGCTACGACCTCACCAAGACCTACTCCAAGCCGTCGGGCACGCGCCTCACGCCGAAGGGGTCCACGTTCTTCAAGACCACCAAGCGCTGCAACGACATCAACGTCAAGAGCAGCGGCGCGGACCGCAGGGTGAGGGTCTGCTTCTACAAGCCCGACGGCAAGCTCAAGTACTGCCAGTCGACCTACAAACTCGCCAAGAAGGGCACGTGGAGGGTCATCGCCACCGACGTCAAGGACGGCGTCAAGTTCAAGCTGCAGTTCTCGACCCCGGCCCGGGCGGCCGGCAAGGTCGCCGCCTGACGACCCGGCCCGCGCCCCGCTCCGCTCAGGAGACGCAGGTGGCGTGAGAGTCCCAGCGACACGCCGCCTGCACGGCGTGTCGCTGGGACTACGCGCCCACTTGGCTCTCGCTCGGTGATTCGCCGGAGCGTTTTCTGCGCGGTGTTCGGCGTCCTGACCGCGGCGCTCTACGTCGGGCAGTCGCAGCGCGAGCGGCGTCTGCGCCTGGCACGGACGGAGCGCGACCGCGATCTGCCGCGAACACCTCAACCCCGAAGGCGACGGCCCGCTGCGGATCAGGTGCAGCTCAGGTGCGGATTCTTCCTGGCCCCGGAGCACAAGGGCGAGTACCGCGCGATCGTCCGGACACGCGAGCGGATCCCCCAGATCGGCGAGGCACTCAGGATCGTCTACGACCCCGAGGACCCGAGCAACGCGGAGGACGCGGAAGGCGCGGAGCTCACGTCCATGCCGTCGTTCGGCCGGCACGACATCATCGCCTGCTCGGCTGGGTCTTCATCTACCTCTTCCGGGTGCTCCGCGCGGCCGCCGCGCGGTAGAAGAGCGGCGGCCGCGGCCGGGCCGGCCACTCCCCCGCTCCTGGGCCCGCCCCGGGCCCGGCACGGTAGCCTCACGTCAACCTGCTTGACACGAGGGCGGGTTGAGGAAGCAGAGCACTCGGGGGACAAGCACATGTCAGACCAGCGGCCCGAGCCGCCCCACTCTCCACCACCCGACGACACCGCGCGGCAGCAGTTGGAGCAAGCCGGGGCAACCCCGCTGCAACCCGCCGACCCCGGGCGCATCGGACCGTACCTGCCGCTCGGACGACTCGGCAGCGGAGGCATGGGCCGGGTGTACCTGGCGCGCCCGGCGGACGGAGGCACCTCTCGCTCGAGCGCAGCCGAGAGCGGGGGAGGTGCGGGGCTCGCGGCGGTGAAGGTGATCCGGCCCGAGTACGCCGAAGATCCGGAGTTCCGGCGGCGGTTCGAGCGGGAGGCCGCCGTGCACGGCCGGGTCCGTACGCCGCGCGCGCCGGATCTGCTGGGCGCCGGCTTCGAGGACGAGCTGCTGTGGATGTCCACGCAGTACCTGCCCGGCCTCAACCTCGCCGACGCCGTACGGGAGTGCGGCGCGCTGGAGGCGGCCGGTGCGTGGCGGCTGGTCTCCGAACTCGGGCACGCCCTGTCGGCGCTGGCCACGGCCGGAGTCGTGCACCGCGACCTCAAGCCGTCCAACGTGATCCTGACCCTCCAGGGCGCGCACGTCATCGACTTCGGCATCTCCCGGGCCGTGGACAGCAGCGCGATCACCATCACCGGAAGCCGGGTCGGCACGCCTGCCTTCATGTCGCCCGAGTACCTGCGGGACGGCCGCTGCGACACCGCCTCCGATGTGTTCTCGCTCGCCGGCACGATCGTCTACGCCGTCACCGGCCATGCCCCGTTCGGCGACGGCACCGGTGTGGACGTGATGCACCGCGTCGCGTTCGAGGAGCCCAAACCCGAGGTCATGACCGAAGTCGCGGCACTTGACCCGCCGTTGGCCGAACTGCTCTCCGCCTGCCTCTCCAAGGATCCCGCCGGCCGGCCCACCCCACAGTGGCTG
The DNA here is from genome assembly GCF_024612035.1 of Streptomyces sp. DSM 40750. Classification (GTDB taxonomy): domain Bacteria; phylum Actinomycetota; class Actinomycetes; order Streptomycetales; family Streptomycetaceae; genus Streptomyces. The sequence continues at coordinate 7,134,795 of NZ_CP102513.1, read as the reverse complement.
ATCGACGCGGCCACGACCGCCGGCCACAGCCACGCGTCCTTGTGGCAGGAACCGCTGGCCGCCCGGCTGCTCGCCCGACAGCGGGCCTGCCAGGAGCTGGAGCATGCCACCGCCTGGCAGACGGGCCGCTTCCGCGCGCCCACGGAACGTGTGGCCTCGCCCACCCCCGGCCCCGGCTACGGCCCGGCGACACCACCGGGCCAGTACGGCGGGACGCCGACGCCGGGGGTGTACGGCACCCCGCCCCTACCCGGCACGTTCGGGCCCGCCACGCCCCCGGCCTCGTACGGGCAGTACGGGCCGCCGACTCCGGCGGGCGGGCACGGTGCGCCGACTCCGCCCGGCGGCGGCAAGAGGCGTGGGAAGCCGTATCTCGTCATCGCCGCAGGGGTCGCCGTGTGCGTCGTGGCGGTGAGTGCCTTTCTGTTCACCCGTCCGCCCTTCGGCAACACCACCTCGTCGGGCACGACCGTCGAAACCACGGCCCCGGACGGCGAGGCGGCTTCGTCCCCGCCCGCTTCCTCCGCGTCGCCCTCGCCCTCCCCCGGCAAGGAAGACAAAGAGAGGGAGAAGGAGGAGAAGGAAGAGGGCGGGAAGGGTGAGGAGACAGGGAACGGGACGGGCGGGTCCGGTGAAGGTGCGCGGCCCACGGCCACCGTCACCGCCACGGCAGGCGGCGGCAGCGGAGGCACCGGCACCGTCCCGAGCGCCACCCCCACCAAGACCGCGACGACGCCCGCCACCCCGCCGTGGCTCACCCAGTGCACGTACTACTCCGGCACCGAGTTGACGCAGTTCGGCGACAAGAACCAGCGCGTCACCCAGGTGCAGTGCATGCTCGTCAAGCGCGGCTACAGTGTCGGCGGCTCCGGGGTCGACGGCCAGTTCGGCGAGGACACCCTGGCCGCGGTCAGGGTGTTCCAGAGCGACAAGGCACTGAAGGTCGACGGAGACGTCGGCCCCAACACCTGGGCCGCGCTGCGCAGTCGGACATGACGTCCCCTACCACCCCGAGGCCGACCGATTCGCGTAGGACACGCCTCTTTTGCGTGCCCATGGGTCGCTTATGTGCCTCTCCCTACCCTGACGTCTGTTTCCACCTCGGGGGAGGTCCACCACGATGCACAGCATCATCGTCGTACCTGCGCACAGCACCGGCCCGGACGACCATCTACGTCTCCGGCCGAGCGAGTCCCTGTCCTTCGGCCGTACGCCACGACCGTACGGCCCTCACCTCACCATCGCCCACGACGGCGTGTCCCGCGAGGCCGGTGAGATCACGGCGGCGGGCGCCTACTGGAAGCTCAGCAACCTCAGCCGTGGGCAGACGTATGTCATCGAGAACCCGGAAGGCGCGGGTGAGCACATCAAGGTCCCGCCGGGACGGCTCGACGCCCCGGTCCCGTTCGAGTTCTCGCGCGTGGTCCTACCCGCCGGGAGCGAGCTGCTGAGCTTCGAGGTGTGGGCGCCACGCCACGACTACAGGGAACACGCGGGCCCTCGGCACGGCGCACCCACCGAGTGCGCCTTCCCGCTCGACCGCGGCAAACGGTACTTCCTGGTCCTGGTCGCCCTGTGCGCGCCGCGCCTGCGCGACGAACCGCATGCCTCGCCGCCCACCGCCGACGAACTGGTGGAGTCGCTGCGGCCCAGCTGGCCGACGGTCTCGCGGACTTCGGTGCAGTGGAACATCGACTACCTCGCGGTCAAGCTGCGGCTGAAGCCGATGCCCGACGCGACACCGGGCGGCGGCCCGCGCCTCAACGGCAAGAAGGACCGTCTGGTCTCCCTGGCACTGCGGTTCGACCTCGTCCGGGAGGACGACCTGGCTCTGCTGAAGGAGAGGGCCGCACGGTGAATGAGGAAACGACACACGCCGTACCGGTTCCGAAGGGGTACCGCGTCGGTGCCTGGGAGGTCCGCGAGCCGATCGCCTCCGGGGGCTTCGGCACGGTGTACACGGCCCGGTGCGTGGAGCCCACCGAGGGTCTGCCGTCCGAGGCCGCCCTGAAGTTCCTGCCCACCGGCACCCGTACCCCCCGCCAGCTGCGTCACCTCCAGGAACTCGCCGAGCGGGAGACGGAGTTGCTTCGCCGGCTCCAGCGCCCGCGGCTCATCCGCATGTACGAGACCCTGACCGTGGACGACCCGTCCCAGCCGCCGCTCGACGGCGCCACCGTCCTCGTTCTGGAGCGCGCCGAGGGCTCCCTCGACCAGCTGCTCGAACGGCTCGGGGAACGGCGCCCAAGACGGTCCGACCGCGCGGTTGCCGTCCCCGGCGGCCCCTCACTGCTCGCCCAGATCTGTGAGGGAGTGGCCCACCTCCACCACGCGGGCTGGGTCCACGGCGACCTCAAACCGGCCAACGTCCTCCTGATGGCGGACGGTTCGGTCCGGCTCGCGGACTTCAACCTGGCCGCCGAGTTGCAGGGCACACACGCCTACTCCCCCGCGTTCACCACCGTCGACTACACCCCGCCCGAGCTGCTCTGGGCAGAGGTCGGAGAGCACGGCCACCGCACCCGCCCCACCGCCGACATCTGGGCCTTCGGCATCCTCGCCCACCTGGTCCTGACCGGCAGTCCGCCGTTCCCCGGGGCGACCCAGGCCGCCCGCCGCGACGCGGTCCTGCGCTACGCCCAGGGCCATGAGGAGCTGCATCTCTCGCCCGAACTGCCGGGCAGCTGGCGGCAGATCGTCACCGACTGTCTCGCTCCGACACACGAGGCCCGCGCCACCCACACCGCGCAGTCCCTGCTCCGCCGGGTCGAGCCCGCCGCCGGAGCCGCCCGCTCCCCACGCCTGCCCAGGCTCCAGCCACGACGCGGCCCCCATCCGGTCCTCCTGGGCGGACTCGCCGCGGTGGCGGTGGCCTCCCTCATCACGGCCGGCCTGCTGGCGCTGCGCGAACCCGCCCCTCAGGGGTGGGCGCGCTGCGCCCGGGGAGACATCTGCTTCTTCTCGAAGGCCGACGGGCAGGGCGAGATGTGCAACTGGTACGACTACGACCTCGACTGGCACGACGAGTTCATCCCCTGCGCATGGGTGAAGGACAGCAGGCCGAAGTCGGCCTTCAACAACGGTTACGACGACCCCGAGTTCATCGTCGTCCAGCTCTTCAGCGAGCCCGACTACAAGAGCCCGAGCGGCTGCGTCCTGGACAACACCAAGGTCAACTTCCCCGGCGACGGCCCGCTCGTCCGGTCCCACAAGTGGGCGCCCGAGTGTGGGCCCGGCGGATCACCCTAGGACCTCCGAGGTACCGGGTCGGCGCCCACCCGCCCATGCTCGACACGTCCACAGCAACACACGGGAAGCGGGCACCGTGATCCGCTCCCGCACAACGGGGAAGAAACGGGGAGCAATTCATGCGCACAAGCACGCCCGTCCGCCGCAAGGCGAGCGTAGCCCTCGGTGCCACCGCACTGGCACTGTCGCTGAGCGCGGGGCTCAACGCCGGGACGTCGTACGCCGGCCAGCCCTCCGGCGCCGAGTCCGCCGGTGTGGCGGCGGCAGCGGCCAAGCCCAAGTTCCAGATGCCGCTCAAGTGCAACACCAAGTGGCAGCTCAACACCTGGGGCCACAACCCGGCCATCGACATCGTGGTGAACGGCAATCCCGGGTCCGACGGCCGGCCGGTCTACACCGGCTACAAGGGCAAGGTGGTCAAGGCGTACTACGACAAGGGCGCCGGCAACATGATCATCATCAACCACGGCGGCGGCTGGTACACGGCCTACTACCACCTGCAGGACAAGGCCACCAAGTACGTCAAGGTGGGCCAGAAGGTCGGCGCGAAGACGCAGATCGGCCGCATCGGCTCCACCGGCAGCAACGGTGGCAGCTGGGCGCACCTGCACTACGAGCAGCGCTACAAGAAGAGCGGCATCCCGGGCCAGAAGGACCGTAAGCCGGTGCACTTCAACGGCAAGCGGTACACGGGCCACAACCAGACATGGAAGGGCGTCGTCAGCAAGAACTGCTGACGACCGGTCCGCGACCGGAAACGGGAGGGGCGCGCCGCTTCGAGCGGCGCGCCCCTTCGCCGTACCGAGCCGGTGGCCGGCCCGCAGGCGACGGCTCAGTGGAAGAAGTGCCGCGTCCCCGTGAAGTACATCGTGATCCCCGCCTTCTGCGCGGCCTCGACGACCAGCTCGTCGCGGACCGAACCGCCGGGCTGGACGACGGCCTTGACGCCGGCCTCGGTGAGGATCTCCAGCCCGTCAGGGAAGGGGAAGAAGGCGTCCGACGCGGCGTACGAGCCCTGCGCGCGCTCGGCGCCGGCGCGCTCGACGGCGAGCTTCGCGGAGTCGACGCGGTTGACCTGCCCCATGCCGACGCCGACCGAGGCGCCGTCCTTGGCGAGGAGGATCGCGTTGGACTTGACCGCGCGGCAGGCCTTCCAGGCGAAGGCCAGCTCGGCGAGCTCGTCGGCGGAGAGGACCTCGCCGGTCGCGAGGGTCCAGTTGGCGGGGTCGTCGCCGTCGGCCTGGAGGCGGTCGGTGACCTGGAGCAGGGCACCGCCGTCGATCGGCTTGACGTCGATGGGGTGGGCCGGGCTGTCGGGGCAGCGCAGCACGCGGATGTTCTTCTTCTTGGCCAGAGCCTCCAGCGCGCCGTCCTCGTAGTCGGGCGCGACGATGACCTCGGTGAAGATCTCGGCGACCTGCTCGGCCATCTCCTTCGACACCGGACGGTTGACCGCGATCACACCGCCGAACGCCGACAGCGGGTCGCAGGCGTGTGCCTTGCGGTGTGCCTCGGCGACGTCCGCGCCGATCGCGATGCCGCACGGGTTGGCGTGCTTGATGATCGCGACGGCCGGCTCGGCGTGGTCGTACGCGGCGCGGCGGGCGGCGTCCGTGTCCGTGTAGTTGTTGAACGACATCTCCTTGCCGTGCAACTGCTCGGCCTCCGCCAGACCGCCCGTGCCCGCGGTGTAGAGGGCGGCGGGCTGGTGCGGGTTCTCGCCGTAGCGCAGGGTGTTCGCGCGCTCCAGGCTGGTGGCGAGGAACGACGGGAACTGCGAGTCGTCGGCGGGCGCGTACGAGGAGGCGAACCAGGAGGACACCGCGATGTCGTACTCGGCCGTGTGCCGGAAGGCCTCGGCGGCCAGCCGCTTGCGGGTGGCGAGGTCGAAGCCGCCGTCCTTCACGGCCGTCAGGACATCGGCGTACCGCGCCGGGCTGGTGACCACGGCGACCGAGGGGTGGTTCTTGGCGGCGGCGCGGACCATCGACGGACCGCCGATGTCGATCTGCTCGACACACTCGTCGGGGGTGGCGCCGGAGGCGACGGTCTCCCGGAACGGGTAGAGGTTCACGACGACGAGGTCGAACGGCTCGACGCCCAGCTCGGCGAGCTGCCGCCGGTGGTCCTCCAGGCGCAGGTCGGCGAGGATGCCCGCGTGCACCTTGGGGTGCAGGGTCTTGACCCGGCCGTCCAGGCACTCGGGGAAGCCGGTCAGCTCCTCGACCTTGGTGACGGGAACGCCGGCAGCGGCGATGCGCCCGGCGGTGGACCCGGTGGAGACGAGTTCGACGCCCGCCTCGTGCAGGCCGCGCGCGAGGTCCTCGAGGCCCGTCTTGTCGTAGACGCTGACGAGCGCGCGACGGATGACCCGCTGGTCGCTCGTGCCGCTCTGGCCGCTCTCGGCCGTGACAGTGCTGTCGGCGGTCACTGGATAACTACCTTTCGTCCCTCAATGCGATAGCCGTTACGGGCGAGCCGCCCCACGACATCGACGAGCAGCCTTCGCTCGACTTCCTTGATGCGCTCGTGCAGAGCGCTCTCGTCGTCCTCGTCCCGGATCTCCACCACGCCCTGCGCGATGATCGGCCCGGTGTCGACGCCGTCGTCGACGAAGTGGACGGTGCAGCCGGTGACCCTGGCGCCGTACGCGAGCGCGTCCCGCACCCCGTGGGCCCCCGGGAAACTGGGGAGGAGGGCCGGGTGGGTGTTGACGAACCGCCCACCGAACCGCGCCAGGAACTCCTTCCCCACGATCTTCATGAACCCGGCGGAGACGACGAGATCGGGCTCGTACGCGGCGACGGCCTCGGCGAGCGCCACGTCCCACTCCTCGCGGGTGCCGTGGTCCTTGACCCGGCAGACGAAGGTCGGCAGCCCGGCGCGCTCGGCCCGGGCGAGCCCCTCGATGCCGCCGCGGTCGGCTCCGACGGCCACGATCTCGGCGCCGTAGGCCTCGACGCCGGTCGTCGCGATGGCGTCCAGCAGCGCCTGGAGGTTGGTGCCGGATCCGGAGACCAGCACGACGAGGCGCTTGGCCACGGGCTTGGCGGCCACGATGGGGCCCTTTCTACGGGTTCTGCGGGGAACGTCGGGTCTGCCGAATATGCGCTTGTGCATTCATACGAATGCTTCACGTCCCCCGATACGGGGAAGTCTACGAAGCGGCCGACCGTCAGCAACGATACCGGCACACCGGACGGCCCCCGTGGGACGGGGGCGTGGCCGGAAGGTAGCGTCTGCAAGGAGCGGGCTCGGGAACGCGGTCGATGTGTGGGGCGTTCACGAAGTGACAGCTCACGCCGTACCAGTAGATTTCACCGACGAGTTCACTGCCGCATCACCACCCAGTTCACTGCCGAGCGCGCCACCAGGCTCACCGCCGAGCGCACCACCAGACTCACCGCTGTACCCACCGATTTCACCGCTGTATTCACCAAGGGGAAGACGCACTCCTGATGCCGGACCGCAGCCTCCGCCTTCCTTCGCTCCTGCTGCGCGAGCGGAGTTCCTCTCCCACGCCTCCGCGTGAGAGCGAGGACACCCCCGAGCAGTCCGGGCAGCCCGGGCGGGGCCAGGGCTCAGGTCCTTCGGACGACAATCCGTTCGCACCACCGCCCGAGGGCGCTCCCGACCGGCCGTGGCAGCCACGCCGGCCCGCGGGCGGCCAGGGTTCCGAGGACGGAGCGGGTCGCGGTGGTGGTCACTCGCCGTGGGGCAGTCAGTGGAGCGACCGGCAGCCCGGCCGCTCCGGTGGGCCCTTCGGTGAGCGTCCCGGTGGCCAGGGCGGACCGGGTGGTCCCGGTCAGGGCCCCGAGGGCGGTCCGGGCAGCGGGCTGCGCTGGGACCCGGCGGACCCCGTCCAGCGCCGCGCGCGGTACTCCCTGCTCTGCGGCATGTGGGCCTTCTTCTTCGCCCTCTTCGCCTGGCCGTACGTCGCCCTGCTGCTCGGCTCCCTCGCCGTGTACTGGGCCGTCAGCGCCCTGCGCGCCAAGCCCCGCACCCAGGACGCGGCGCAGCCGGCGCCCCTGGAGCCGAGCGGCCGGCCCCAGCGGACCGCGGCCATCAGCGGCCTGGTGACCTCCACGATCGCCCTCGCCATCGTCGCCGTCACCTTCACGGCCCAGTTCGTCTACCGGGACTACTACACCTGCGTCAACGACTCCCTCACCACCGCCTCGGAGAAGTCCTGCAAGGAGCTCCTGCCGGAGGGCCCTGTACGGGAGCTGCTGGGCGCGCGCTAGTCGTCGGCTTCCCCCGGGCTCGCGTCGGGTTCGGGGTCGGAGGTGGCGTTGGGGCGGAGGCCGGAATCGGAGTGAGGGGCTGCGTCAGGGGCGCGCTCGTACGCGTTCCGTCCCGTCGAGGACAGTCCCGTTGAGGGCAGTCCCGTCGAGGGCAGTCCCGTCGAGGGCAGTCCCGTCGAGGACACCTCGCGCCGCAGCGTCGGCCGGCGGGCCGTGCGGGAGTCCAGGTCCCGGACGGGCGGTGGCACGGGTGCGGACTCGAAGGCGTACGGGTCGAGGGCGTACGGGTCGAGGGCGTCGTACGATTCGAGGCCGTCCGTGAGGCTTGCGCTCGGGTTGGAGTTCGGGCTCGGTGTGACCGTGGGGCCGCCCGGGGACGGGAGTTCGGCCGGAGGCCGCTTCCCCCTGGAGAGCCATGCCGGCAGTCGACGTGATCTCTTCGCAGGGGGCTGACGGTGCGGCCAAGAGGACGGCCGCGGTGGCTGATCGGTAGCCGGAGGTCCCCCCGACGCTCCGTCCGCCGCCACGTGCTGCCTGCCGGACTGCCCCGGCGCGGCCTCAGCACCTGCCGCCCGCAGGTCGCCCGGGACCCGCACGCCCGCGTTCGCCCCCGACGCACGCCGGAGCACCGCGGCCGCCCCCGACCTCTTCTCCTGTCCGGTTGCGGCCTTTCGCGCCCGCACCAGCACCAGCACCCGCCACCACCGCGCCACCAAGGCCACCGGCATCCCCGCCGCCCCCACCCAGGCACCGGCCGCGCCGCCCGCCTGCCACCACACGGGTCCGAAGTCGGCCAGGGTGGCGACGCCGAGGGAGCCGCCGGCGAGAAGGGCGAGGAGGGCGACGGCGACGGCGGACATGAGGGCGGCGAGGAGGGTCGCCGCGATGGTCCGGGATGCGGACCAGGGGGCCGTTCGGTCGGCGGTGGCCCGGGCCGCGGTGAACCACCCGACCGTCATGCCCGCGGCGAGCGGCACCGCGCCCACCACCCAGTACCCCGGCGTGCCCCCACCCTCCGGGACGGCCGCGAGCAGGGGGAACGGGGGCAGGAGAGCGGCCGGGGCGGTCGCGTGCAGCGGTCCGGTGATGTGTCCGGCGCCCAGGACGAAGCCGGGGCCGAGGGCGTAGGCCGCCGCCCAGAGCGCCGCGTTCGGGACGAGGGCGAGGCAGAGCAGCAGTACGGCGAAACGCCCGGACCACCCCTCGGTGAGCTGGAGGAAGGTGTCGCGGGCCACGCCGCCGTGCCAGGCCAGGGACACGGCCACCAGCAGGGCGCCACCGCCGGCCAGCACGAGCACGCCCGCCCCGGCAGCCCGTCCGGCGGCGGCCGCGAGGTGTCGTCGGCCCTCCGTCTCGGGGGCGCCCCCGAGGAGCGCGGGCAGGGGCAGCTGGGGGCGCCCGTGCGCCGCCCACACCCCCGTGCCCGCCGCGAGCGCCGCCAGCAGCGGTACGCACAGCGCGGCCCACAACCACGACGGCCGCAGCACGCCCCCCGAGGCATACAGCGTGACCGCCGCGCCGACGACCGCGTATCCGGTGACGAGACCGGCCCATGTCGTACGGGCGCTCGCACCGAAGCCGTCGTCCGCGTGGTCGCGGGCCGAACGGTGCAGCAGGACCACCGGCAGGGCGAGCAGGAGGAGGGGGACGAGGCCCACCGGGGCGGGGGCGCCGGTGAGTGTGTCGGTGCGGACGAGCTCCACTCCGTGGGAGAGCAGCCACAGCGCCGCCGCCACACGCAGCGCCCCGCCGGGCCCGCTGTCCGGGTACGGCGAACTGATCCACAGCAGGGTCACGAGCGCGGCGAACACCCCGAGTCCGAGCCCCGCCGCGAGGACTCCGCCCAGCATCCCGGCGGCCAGGTGGGACGACCGGCCGCGCGACCGCTCGTACAGCGACGCCAGCAACGCCAGCGGCGACGAGGAGGACGAGGAAAATGTCGTGGACGGGGATGACATCGGCGCCAAGGGCCTCATGGGCGCCGTAGGTGCCGTGGGGGCGGCCGACCGGCTGTGGTCGGTGGGGTGGTCCGGCCCCGCGGTCGGGTCGTTCGAGTCGGTCGCGTGCGTCACGTCGGCCATGCTCCCAACGACACGCGCTTTACCGGCGTAACGAGGGATTCGCGCACGTGTCGCCCAATATGTGCTTATGTGCTTTTTCGTACGAGGGTCGGTCCGGAGAGGGTGGGTACGGCGGGAGACGATCCGGTGACGGAGACCGCCGGCAAGCCGTCCGTCCCGTCCGTCCCCTCCGTCCCGAGCGGGGAGGCCGAGTGGTACCAGCAGCCCCTCTGCGCGGACGACGCCGACGATCCCGACCTGGCTCCGCCGCCCCTGACACCCGGCCAGGCCTTCGACGCGCTCTACGCGTACTGCGCGCCGACCCTCGTACAGCAGACCTATCTGCTCACCGGCCGGCACAGGCTGGCCCGCGAGGCGGTGGAGCGGGCCTTCCAGCTCGCCTGGCAGCGCTGGCCGGAGGTGGCTGTCGACCGCGATCCGGCGGGCTGGGTGCGGGCGGCGGCCCACGAGTACGCCCTCTCCCCCTGGCACTGCCTGCGCCCCTGGCGCCGAGAGCCGCAGCCGGCCGACCCCACCGACCGCGCCCTGCTGAGCGCGCTCCTCGAACTACCACCCCCGTACCGCCGCACGCTGCTCCTCTACGACGGCGTCGGCCTCGATCTGCCCGACACGGCCGCCGAGACGGAGGCGAGCACGCCGGCCGCGGCGGGCCGACTGCTCTACGCCCGCGCGACCGTCACCGCGCGCCTACAGGAACAGGTCCCGCCCGACGACCTCCCCCGCCTCCTGGCCGAGCTGCCCGCCGACATCGACCCCGGCCCCACCGAGCCCATCGTGCTCCGCGCCCGAGCCGACCTCCGCGCCCGCCGCTGGACCCACACCGCCCTCGTCTTCACCATCTTCCTCCTCACCACCACCGCCCTCTCCGTCCGCACCGCCCCCGACCACTACGAACCCCCCGTCCCCCAAGGCACCCCAGTCCGAGGCGTCCCCCCAAGAGCAGCCCCCGGCCCCCTCTCCCAGCCCCAGCAGAAACTCCGAGCCAAACTCAGATCGGCGGCAGCGGCGGGCCCGGAACGCGTACACCCGGAAGCCCACTGAGCCGTCGGCTCCGCAGTACTACCTGCGGGCAATCGTGCCGCCGGGCACCCTCATGGCCGTACGTAGCTGCGGGCAGTCGTGCCGCTGGGCACTCTCATGGCCCGTACGTAGCTGCGGGCAACCGTGCCGCTGGGCACCCTCATGGCCCGTACGTAGCTGCGGGCAACCGTGCCGCTGGGCACCCTCATAGCCGTACGTAGCTGCGGGCATCGTGCCGCTGGGGCGGCACGGGTGGGCGCAGCGGCACGCGGCGAGCGACGGTGAGCGAAACGCACCCCCGCCCGGCAGCGGCGGAGGCCGTAAAACCGAGCCACCCGGAAACGCCGGCGGGCCCGCACCCCCAACCCAAGGGAGTACGGGCCCGCGAAAGGCTCAGCCGAGCGGAAGATCAGCCGCCGAGGATCTCGCGCGCGAGCTTCGCCGTCTCGGTCGGCGTCTTGCCGACCTTGACGCCGGCGGCCTCAAGGGCCTCCTTCTTCGCGGCGGCCGTACCGGAGGACCCGGAGACGATGGCGCCGGCGTGGCCCATGGTCTTGCCCTCGGGCGCGGTGAAGCCCGCGACGTAACCGACGACCGGCTTCTTCACGTTCGCCTTGATGAAGTCGGCGGCCCGCTCCTCCGCGTCGCCACCGATCTCACCGATCATCACGATGAGGTCGGTGTCGGGGTCGGCCTCGAACGCGGCGAGCGCGTCGATGTGCGTCGTACCGATGACGGGGTCGCCACCGATGCCGACGGCCGAGGAGAAGCCGATGTCACGGAGCTCGTACATCATCTGGTACGTCAGCGTGCCGGACTTCGAGACCAGACCGATGCGGCCCGGCTTGGTGATGTCACCGGGGATGATGCCGGCGTTCGACTGACCGGGGGTGATCAGACCCGGGCAGTTCGGGCCGATGATCCGCGTCTTGTTGCCCTGCGACACGGCGTACGCGTAGAACGCGGCGGAGTCGTGGACCGCGATGCCCTCGGTGATGACGACCGCGAGCGGGATCTCGGCGTCGATGGCCTCGACGACGGCGGCCTTGGCGAAGGCCGGCGGTACGAAGAGGACGGATACGTTGGCGCCCGTCTTCTCGATCGCCTCGGCGACGGTGCCGAAGACCGGGATCTCGGTGCCGTCGACGTCGACGGTCGTGCCCGCCTTACGGGGGTTCACGCCACCGACGATGTTCGAGCCGTCGGCCAGCATGAGCTTGGTGTGCTTCATGCCCGTGGCACCGGTCATGCCCTGGACGATGACCTTGGAGTCCTTGTTGAGGAAGATAGCCATGGCTGTTCTGTCCCTCGTCCCTTACTTCGCAGCCGCGAGCTCGGCGGCCTTGTCGGCCGCGCCGTCCATGGTGTCCACGCGCTGGACCAGCGGGTGGTTGGCGTCGGAGAGGATCTTGCGACCCAGCTCGGCGTTGTTGCCGTCGAGGCGGACGACGAGGGGCTTGGTGACTTCCTCGCCCTTGTCCGCGAGCAGCTGCAGCGCCTGCACGATGCCGTTGGCGACCTCGTCACAGGCGGTGATGCCACCGAAGACGTTGACGAACACGGACTTGACGTCCGGGTCGCCGAGGATGATCTCCAGGCCGTTCGCCATGACGGCGGCGGAGGCGCCACCGCCGATGTCGAGGAAGTTGGCGGGCTTGACGCCACCGTGCGCCTCACCGGCGTACGCGACGACGTCCAGGGTGCTCATGACGAGACCCGCGCCGTTGCCGATGATGCCGACCTCACCGTCGAGCTTGACGTAGTTGAGGTTCTTCTCCTTGGCCGCGGCCTCGAGGGGGTTGGCGGCCGCGTGGTCGACGAGCTCCTCGTGGTCGGGGTGGCGGAAGTCCGCGTTCTCGTCCAGGGAGACCTTGCCGTCGAGGGCGATGACGTCGCCGGAGGCGACCTTCGCCAGCGGGTTGACCTCGACGAGGAGGGCGTCCTCCTCGATGAAGGTCTTCCACAGGGTGACGAGGACGTTGACGATCTTGTCGGCGACCTCGGCCGGGAACTTCGCGGCCTCGACGATCTCGCGGGCCTTCTCGGGGGTCACACCCTCGTTGGCGTCGATCGGCGTCTTGGCGACGGCCTCGGGGCGGGTGGCCGCCACCTCCTCGATCTCCATGCCGCCCTCGACGGACGCGATGGAGAGGAAGGTGCGGTTGGTGCGGTCGAGGAGGTACGAGACGTAGTACTCCTCGATGATCTCCGGAGCGGTCTCGGCGATCATCACCTTGTTGACCGTGTGGCCCTTGATGTCCATCCCGAGGATGTCCGTCGCGCGGGCGACGGCCTCGTCCGGGGTCGCCGCCAGCTTCACGCCGCCGGCCTTGCCGCGGCCACCGACCTTCACCTGGGCCTTGACGACGGACTTGCCACCGAGACGCTCAGTGGCTGCGCGGGCCGCCTCAGGCGTGTCGATGACTTCACCGGCCAGCACCGGTACATCGTGCTTGGCGAAGAGGTCCCTCGCCTGGTACTCGAACAGGTCCACGCGCTTCCGTCCCTATCAGTGATCTCGCGGTTCGTTGTCTGCGTGGGCGTGCCGCGAGGGCAACGTGACGTCCGCCGTCTGTCAGTCACAAGGGAGGCGCACACGGTGTCCGAGCGCGCGGCATGTCCGTCTCGCAGGTTATCGCTGCTTCCGGGAGCCCCCTAAATCGCGGGTCACACCTGAGCGGTGATACCTGTCACATGATGCCGAGTTCACTGGCACTGCGTGCCGTATGTGCGGGACCTCACCGAACGGGGGTACGTCCGGTGAGGCCCCTCCGAGGCCCTTCAGTGACTCCGAAAGGCCCCTCGACGGGTGATCTCCTCCCCATCGGAGACCACCCGCCACCACCCCCCGGCCTCCACCCGGACGACCGACGGCTTTCGGCCGTCCGGGTTTCAGCCGACGGAGGATTGGCTGACTGCGTCCGCCCCTGCGGGGTCAGAGGCCCCGCGGGGCGTAGCCGGGAGTGACCGAGTCGGCGACCCTCTCGCCCCCGGTGACCGCGTTGCCGGCCGACGGACCGGCGGCCCCGCCGACGGTGCCGGTGAGGCCCCGGGCGAACGGACCGACCCGCTCCGCCACGGGGGCGACCTCGCCGACGGCGCCGTACGCGAAGGGCGCCACGTCCCCGGTCACGCCGTACGCCGGCCGCCCGCACCGGCCGCGGCCTCGATGTCGGCCTGGACGGTGGCGGTGGTGGTCCCCGCCCTGTCGCCGGCCTTGTCCGTGACCGCGTCCACGCTCTGCGGGACCTTGGCGTCCACATAGCGGTGGGCCTGGCCGGTCGCCTCGGTGGACATGGTCGGCGGTCTTGAAATGGCGCCGGTCGAGGTATCCCCGGTCGAGGTGGCGCGGGGGACGGCGCCGGTGATGCCGGAGGTGGTCTCGTCGACCGTGTCGGTGACCGAGCCCACGGCGTCCCTGACCGTGTCGGTGGTGTCGGCCGTGTCGACGCTCACGTCGGGGACGGTGACCCCCGACGCGGGCAGTTCGTCAGCGCTGGCGACGGTGGAGCCGAGCGCCCACGCGCCGGTGACACCGGCAGCTATCACGATGGAGCGGCGGATGTTCTTGTTCATGCGTGCGTCAGTTCCTTCGGGAATCCGAGTCGTGGGGAGCCGGGGGGCGAACCGCGACCGGTGACGCCGCTTCCTTTGGTGGTCCGGGAGTTGGGGACCAGCGGCTGTGCGGCCCGGCGCTACCGCCTCGTCATTCCGACGAGGTCGCGGTTCCGGCTCCGAGGGGCTGTCGTCCGGGTCTCCACGAGAGGGAGGGGCGCCCGGACGGCGGGCAGACCGGTTCCGCCCCCGCGCGACAGGTCTGGCGGGGGAAGAAGGCCGGCGCTAGCCGGGGAACTCGGGGATGTCCCGGTGCCGGTCCCGGGTCCCGTCCGCGGCGTCGGCCGCGGTGGCGCCGGGCACGAGGCTCAGCGGCGCCCGGTCGAGAGAAGCGACGGCATGCGGCTCGGCGTGCCGCGGCCCGCCGTTGTCGACCGCGGAGTGGCGGCCGAGGGTGCCCGTCGGAAGACCGTCGGGGTTCTGCTGCGCGGGCACCCGCACGACGGGCGAGTCCCCGGCACCGGCAGCCCGGTGAGGTGCCGACACGACCACCGTGGCGCCGTCTGCGGCATGCGGCCCGTACACGACGGAGGCCGACCCGGCAGCCCGCTCACCGTCTCTGTCACCGTCACCGGTCGAGCCCGGCGTCTCCGTCTCGGTCCGACCCGGCTCCTGCGGCGTCACGTCGACGGGCAGCGTTTCGACCGGCAACGTGGTCCACCCGGGCAGTCCCGGCAACTCCGGAAGCCCCGGAACCCCGGGCAGCGACGGCATCCCGCTCACCGGCGGAAACTGCGTCGGCACCTCCGCCAGCCCCTCGGTCACCGACCCCACGAGATCACCGACCGGCCCCACGACATGCTCGGTCACCGGCCGCAACACCGGCTCGGTGACCGGCCGTACGACGTCCTCGATGACCGGCCGAACAACCTGCTCAGTGACCGGCTGCACGACATCATTGGTGACCGGCCGCAACACCGGCTCGGTGACCGGCCCTACGACGTCCTCGATGACCGGCCGAACAACCTGCTCAGTGACCGGCTGCACGACATCATTGGTGACCGGCCGCAACACCGGCTCGGTGACCGGCCCTACGACGTCCTCGATGACCGGCCGAACAACCTGCTCAGTGACCGGCTGCACGACATCATTGGTGACCGGCCGCAACACCGGCTCGGTGACCGACCCTACGACGTCCTCGATGACCGGCCCTACGACGTCCTCGATGACCGGCCGCACGACCTGCTCGGTCGCCGGCTCAACCGCATGCTCCGCAACCGGCTCGACGACATGCTCGCCGACCGAAGGCACCGCGTGGCCGACCGTCCCGGTGACATCGGTGACGGCAGCCGAGAAGGGCCGCGAAGTCGGCGCCCCCTCCGCCGCGTTCGCCCGCTCCCCGCAGAGAACCCCCAGCACGAACAGCCCACCCACCAACAGCGCCACCTGCACCAGACGGCGCCCGGCGACTCCGCGCACCACGCGCAGGGCTGCACCGGCACCCGGGAGTGCGGCTGCTGAAGTCAAAACGGGGAGGACCCTCCCGTGCGGCGGAATGACGAAGTACGGGGCGAAGATGCGCACGATGCGAACACCCGTGTGAAGGTGTGAAGCGTGGCCGATCCTCGCACGGGACTCCCGTCGTCACGCAAGCCCCGTGTCACCGACGCGTTGTCATGTCCGCTTTTCAACCCCCCTTGTCCGGTTACCGACTCCCGCCACGCCCAGGACCACCGCCTCAGCCCGAACCCCCGTCACCTACCGCTACCGCCCATCCGCACCCTCAGGCGCGCTCCCCGACGCCCCTCACGCACCGTCCGGTATCGGCAACGGCCGCTTCTCGATGGCGGCCGCCATCACCTCCGGGAAGAGGTCGGGCGTGCAGGCGAACGCCGGTGCGCCGAGGGCCGCGAGGGCCGCCGCGTGCTCGCGGTCGTACGCCGGCGCCCCTTCGTCGGAGAGCGCCAGCAGCGTCACGAACTGCACCCCCGACGCCTTCATCGCCGCCACCCGCTTCAGCATCTCGTCGCGTATGCCGCCCTCATAGAGGTCGCTGATCAGCACGACCACGGTTTCCGCGGGCCGGGTGATCTGCGACTGGCAGTACGCGAGCGCCCTGTTGATGTCCGTGCCGCCGCCGAGCTGGGTACCGAAGAGGACGTCGACCGGGTCGTCGAGCTGGTCCGTGAGGTCGACGACAGCTGTGTCGAAGACGACGAGCCGGGTGCTGATGGACCGCATGGACGCCAGCACCGCCCCGAAGACGGACGCGTAGACGACGGACGCCGCCATCGACCCCGACTGGTCGATGCACAGGACGACCTCCTTCTTCACCGACTGGGAGGCCCGCCCGTACCCGATGAGCCGCTCGGGCACCACCGTCCGGTACTCCGGCAGGTAGTTCTTGAGATTGGCCGCGATCGTGCGGTTCCAGTCGATGTCGTGGTGACGCGGCCGGTTGACGCGGGCACTGCGGTCGAGGGCACCGGTGAGGGTGGCCCGGGTGCGGGTGGCGAGCCGCTTCTCCAGATCCTCGACGACCTTGCGTACGACGGCCCGCGCGGTCTCCTTCGTCGTCTCCGGCATGGCCTTGTTGAGCGAGAGCAGGGTGCCGACGAGGTGGACGTCCGCCTCCACCGCCTCCAGCATCTCCGGCTCCAGCAACAGCGCGGACAGTCCGAGCCGGTCGATGGCGTCCCGTTGCATGACCTGTACGACGGACGAGGGGAAGTACGTCCGGATGTCCCCGAGCCACCGCGCCACCGACGGCGCCGACGCCCCGAGCCCCGCCGAACGGTCCCGCCCCGCCTGCGACTTGTCCCCCTTCCCGTACAGCGCGGTCAACGCCTGGTCCATCGCCGCGTCCCGCCCGCCCAGCGCGCGACCCGTGCCGTCCGCCGACTCACCGCCGAGCACGAGCCGCCAGCGGCGCAACCGCTCGTCGGCCGCGTCCGGATCCAGCCCGGTCGTTACTGTCGCCGCTGCTGCCGCCCCGGTCGTCATCCGCGCGCCCCCGTACGAGGCCGGGCCCAGAGCGGGATCACCGGTACGGTCGTGGTCGGGGCGCCGCCGGACCGGAAACCGTGCCCGCGCTCGCTCCCGTACCCGTCCCGGGCGTCCACCGCTTCGGTGGCCTTCCTCTGCCTGCTCAGTCCGTCGGTCGTCATCCCGCCACCCCCACAAGGTCGTTGTCGTCGGAGTTCTTCTGGCCGGCGCTCCCCCGGTCGCCGTCCAGGCCGAGCAGCAGCCGCACCACCGGCAGGACCGCGTCCGCACGGTCGTGGTCGAGGTCGGCCGCGAAGCCCGGCATGCCGGTCCCGCCGGCCGTCGCGCTCTCCCGTTGCCCCGGCCCGCGCCGCACCAGCTCGCCGAGCGTCCGACGCACCCCCGGCTCGTACGCCGAGAACGTGCGCCGCAGCAACGGCAGTACGTCCGTGAACGCGTCCCCGGGCACCCCGGTCAGCCAGGCGTCCACCAGGCCGAGCAGCCGCTCGTCGTGCACCAGCAGCATCCCGCCGCCGGAGCCGCCGCCGACGAACCCCTCGATCCACGCCGCCGCGTCGGCCGGCGCCGTACCGGGCGACAGCACGAGCCCCATGAGCCGTGCTACCTCGTCCTGTGCCAACTCCCCGTCGTCCAGCAGAAGTCGTACGGCCCGGCCCCGGATGATGCCCGGGACGGTGTCCCGCCCGGAGAGGACGCGGAGCACCGAGTGCCAGCGGGCCCGTATGTCACCGCTCCGTGCCGTGCGCTCCCCCGTGACGGCGTCACCCAGCAGCCCCACCGCGCCGTGCACCGCGTCCACGTGGCGGCGCATCTCCTGTGCCGCCTCCGCGTCGAGCGCGGCGCACGCGGGCGGGAGCCCGACGAAGACGCGCTCGGCGAGCCCGGCGGCGACCTCGGCCAGCGCCCTGGTGTCGGTGGCGCGGACGTCGCCGTAGCGGAGGGAGCGGACGAGGGCCGGGAGGGCCTGGGCCAGGTGGCCGACGTCGGCGTCGAGGGCGGCGCGGTCGGCGAGCACCCTCATCACCACGGGCAGGGCGTCGGGGAGTTCGGCGAGCAGGCAGCGCTCGGCGAGCCCGGTGATGTCGGCGAGCGAACGGGCCGCGACGGCGTCCGCCTCGGCCTTCGCGGTCGTCGCGGAGAGCACGGTGGTCCCCCACACGCCGGCCTCGGCGACCCGCACCGACAGCTCCGGCTCCCAGCGCAGCCGCCAGGTCTCCCGGAACGTGCCCGTGCTGCCGCGCGAGGTCGTCGGCTCGCCCCACTCGACGCCGAGCAGCCGCAGCCGGTGCAGCAGCCGGCTGCGCTCCGCGTCGTTCTCCTTCCGCAGGTCGAGTTCCAGCTCCCGCTCCAGTGCCTCCGGCTTGAGCCGCAACCGCCGCTGGAGCCGGGCGAGGTCCCGCTGCAACGGCACCGCCGGCGCCGACTCGGGCACCTCCCCCAGTACGTCGCCGACCACCAGCCGGTCATGTATCAGCGACAGTGGCACGTCCGAGCCGTCGCACATCACCGCCCGTACGGCGTCGGTGGTCTCCGTGAGCCCCGGCAGCGGGCGGCCGCGCATCGCGGCCAGCGTCTCCGCCAGTCGGACCGCCTCGATGACATGCGCGGAGGAGACGATCCGGTCCTCCTCGCGCAGCAGCCCCGCCACCTTGGTCAGCCACCGCTCCACGGGACGGTCGGGTGCGCCGAACAGGTGCCCGTACCAGCCCGGCGAGTCGATCCCCGCTCCGTAACCGCTGGTCCGGGCCAGCCTCCGGTGCGTCCACGGCACCCAGGTCATGTCGGCCTTGACCTTGGGCAGCCCCTTCAGCAGCGCCCGATCGGCGGCCACGGTCCGCTTCTCCCGCAGCGCGGGCACATGCCAGGCCCCGCACACGACGGCCACCTCGCCGTTGCCGAACTCCTTCTGTGCGGCCCGTAGTTGCAACCTCATATACGCCTCGCGTACCGGATCCCGATCGCGCCCCCCGGTCCCGAACACCTCCCGCAGCGCGCCCATCGCCTCCTCCAGCACAACGAACGGCGCGAAGACGTCCCCACCGGCCCCCCGATGCTCGACCACGTCCTCCCACCACCGCTCGGCATCGTCATATCCGGCGGCTTCGGCAAGCGCGGCCAGGGGGTCGACGCGAACCGCCTCTCCCACCGAAGTCTCAGCCGAGGCCGACGCCTCGCCCGCCTCCGCGGCCAGGGCGTCTCGCTCGGCGGCCGTCTCGCCCGGGGCCGTCTTTTCGGCCAAGGCCGCCGCCGCGTCCGAGGTCACCGCCGCGTCCGTGGCCGCCGCCGCGTCCGAGGTCACCGCCGCGTCCGAGGCCGCCGCCGCGTCCGAGGTCACCGCCGCGTCCGTGGCCGCCCTTTCAGCCGAGGCCGCAGCCTCGCCCGACTCCTCAGCCGAGACGGCACCATCAGCCGACGTCTCAGCCGCGGTCGACCCTTCGCCCTGCTCCGGTCCCTCAGTCGCCCCGCGTGGCCGTGAGGTCCGCCCGTTCGGCTCGGCGGCGCCGGCCTCCTCCCTGCCCCATGCCAGCGAGTGCGTGGCCGGCAGGTCGATGAAGCGGGCCGGGACGCCGTGGGCCAGGGCCCAACGGATGGCCACCCACTCCGGGGAGAACTCGGCGAGGGGCCAGAAGGAGGAGCGGCCGGGCTCGTCGACCGCGTGGGCGAGGAGGGCGACCGGGGGCCGCATGTCCTCGTCGGCGGCGAGCGGGATGAGCGCGTCCGCCTCCGGTGGTCCCTCGATCAGCACGACCCGGGGCCGGGCCGCCTCCAGCGCGGCCCGCACCGCCCGCGCCGACCCCGGCCCGTGGTGCCGCACACCGAGCAGCAACGGCCCACCACCGGGCGGCCGCACCCCGGCGAGCACCTCGACGTCCGCGTGTTCCACGCCCGCGCGCGTCTCCACGCCGCCATGCGTCTCCACGCAGGCCTGCGCCTCCGCCCCGGCCTGCGCCTCCGCCCGGGCCTGCGCCTCCGCCCTGGCGTGCGTCTCCGGCCCGGCAAGCATCTCCACGTCGGTGTGTGCCTCAGCCCCGGCAAGCATCTCCGCCCCGCCGAGTGGCCCCGCCCAGCCGTGCGACCCCGCCCCGCCATGCGTCTCCACGCCGCCGTACGCCTCCCCCTCGGCACGTGCCTCCGCCTCAACCGCCGGCTCCGGCCGACCGACCGGAACGATGCCTTCGGTCCGCGCCGCTCCTTCCCCCTGCCCCGTCACGCGCTCACCTCACGGCAGGCGCGGTAGAAGTCCGTCCAGCCGTCGCGCTCGCGTACGACCGCCTCCAGGTACTCCTGCCAGATGACGCGGTCGGCGGCCGGGTCGCGGACGACCGCGCCGAGGATGCCGGCGGCGACGTCGGACGGGCGCAGGACGCCGTCGCCGAAGTGGGCGGCGAGAGCCAGCCCATTGGTGACGACGGAGATCGCCTCGGCGGTCGACAGGGTGCCGCTGGGCGACTTCAGCTTCGTACGGCCGTCCGCGGTGACGCCGTCGCGGAGCTCTCGGAAGACGGTGACGACGCGGCGGATCTCGTCGATGCCGTCGGGCGCGGCCGGCAGGTCGAGGGAGCGGCCGATCTGGTCGACGCGGCGCGAGACGATGTCGACCTCGGCGTCGGCACTCTCCGGCAGCGGCAGCACCACCGTGTTGAAACGGCGGCGCAGGGCGCTGGACAGGTCGTTGACCCCGCGGTCGCGGTCGTTGGCCGTGGCGATGAGGTTGAAGCCCCGGACGGCCTGCACTTCCTGCCCCAGCTCTGGTATCGGCAGCGTCTTCTCGGACAGAATCGTGATCAGCGTGTCCTGGACGTCGGCCGGGATACGGGTCAGCTCCTCGACGCGGGCCGTCATGCCCTCCGCCATGGCCCGCATGACGGGGCTGGGCACGAGGGCATCGCGACTCGGGCCGTGGGCGAGCAGCCGCGCGTAGTTCCAGCCGTAGCGGATCGCCTCCTCCGGGGTGCCCGCCGTGCCTTGTACGAGCAGTGTGGAGTCGCCGCTGACGGCCGCCGCCAGGTGCTCGGAGACCCAGGTCTTGGCGGTGCCGGGCACGCCGAGCAGGAGCAGGGCGCGGTCGGTGGCGAGGGTCGTGACGGCGACCTCGACGATGCGGCGCGGCCCGACGTACTTCGGTGTGATCACCGTGCCGTCCGAGAGCGTCCCGCCGAGCAGATATGTGGCGACGGCCCACGGCGAGAGCTTCCAGCGGGCCGGCCGGGGCCGGTCGTCCTGGGCGGCCAGCGCGGTCAGTTCATCGGCGAAGGCGTGCTCGGCGTGGGCCCGCAGAACATCGCCGCCCGTGCGCGCGTCCACACCCGCATCCATGTGCGCACGCGTGTGCGTGTTCGCGGGCGCGGACTGGTTGTGGCTCGGGTCGACAGTGGTCGTTCCAGTAGACGCAGGCATGGCTGAGTCCCCCTCCAGCTCGGCCGGTTCGGATCTGGTGACCACACTGCACCACGCCACTGACAATCCAGTCTGACCTGCGAAAATTGGATCGCGCAAGCCAATTGTCAGTGGTGGGATCTACCTTCGAAGCATGACTCAGCAGGGGGTGCGCTGGACGGCTGAGCAGGTGCTGGCATTGGCACCTGACGCCACGTCGCGCAAAGCCGGAAGCAAACTCGGCGCGGCCGGGCCGTGGTCGGAGGCAGGCACTTCGGACGAGGGGACGGTGTGGGGACTATGCAGAGGCAGTGGCAGCAAGCCGTATCAGACAGTGATCGACGTCGCGGACTCCACCGGGCCCGCGTACAAGTGCAGTTGTCCGAGCAGGAAGTTCCCGTGCAAGCATGCGCTGGGGCTGCTGCTGCTCTGGGCGGGCGACGACGCCGCGGTGCGGCCTGGGCAGGCGCCGGACTGGGCGGAGCAGTGGCTTGCAGGCCGCCGCTCGCGCGCAGCGGAGAGGACGACGAGGACGGACGCGGCATCTGGGGCCACGTCCGCTGACACCGAGGCGGCGCGTCGCCGAGCGGAGCGGCGCGCCGACCGGATCACCGCAGGCGCGACGGAGCTCGAACAGCGCCTGACCGACCTGCTCCGCGGCGGCCTGGCCGCCGCGGAGCAGGCGGGGTACGGGTTGTGGGAAGAGACGGCGGCCCGCATGGTCGACGCGCAGGCCCCCGGGCTTGCCGCGCGAGTAAGGGAGTTGGGCGCGATACCGGGCTCGGGCCCCGGCTGGCCGATCCGCCTCCTGGAGGAGTGCGCCCTCCTCCATCTCCTGGACCAGGGCTGGCTGCGCCGCGAGCGGCTCCCGGACGGCCTCGCGGCCACGGTCCGCTCCCGGGTCGGCCTGCCCGGCTCTCCGGACGGCCCGCCGGTCCGCGACCGCTGGCTCGCCCTCGCCCAGTACGACACGTCCGACTCCCGTCTCACCACCCGCCGCATCTGGCTCCACGGCACCGAGTCGGGCCGCACGGCACTGCTCCTCTCCTACGGAGCCGCCGGCCGCGCCCCCGAGCTGTCGCTCCCGGTCGGTCTGGCCTTCGAGGCGGAGGTGTCGGCGTACCCGGGCACGGGACAACTACGAGCGGCCCTGGGCGAGCGATTCACCGCGCCCGAGCCCGCCGCCCTACGACCGCCGGGGGTCACTCCGGCCGAAGCGGCGGCCCGCTACGGCGAGGCCCTCCGGGACGACCCCTGGCTGGACTCCTATCCGGTCACCCTCACCCGTGTCATACCGACCCCGGACGGCGACTCCTGGCAACTGGCCGACGCCGACAGCGATCTGGCCCTCCCCATCACCCCGTCCGCCCGCTCCCGCCCGGGCCTGTGGCGCCTCGTCGCCCTCTCCGGCGGCACACCCGTCACGGTCTTCGGCGAGTGCGGCCACCGTGGCTTCACACCTCTGACGGCTTGGGCGGAGGGGCCAGAGGAGACGTCGGGGGCGGTCGGGCAGGCGGTGGCTTTGTGCTGAGGGACGGCGTCGCAGGCAGCGGCGGGAGCAGCGGTTCACGGTCTACGGAAGGAACCTCATGACCAGCACGTCAGAAGCTTCGGCGGGGTCCTCCTGGGAGGAGCTCGTCACCACGGCGCTGCTCGGTACGGATCGCCGTACGCCGCCGGGGTCGGCGCCGGGCCGGGAGGCGCCCGTGGCGCTGCTGGACGCGGCGGCCACGGAGACCGTGCGGCGCAGGGCTGGGATACGGCCCGTGCGGGCGGTGGCGCGGCCGGAGCCGGTGGCACCGGATCGGCGGCCGCCGTTGCCGCCCGCCGCGACGCGGAGACTCGCGACCTTGCTGGCCGACCGGCCCGGCACGGGTGGCGGCCGCCGGGGTGCGGCGCCCGATCTGATGGAACTGCTGCCCCAGTGGCTGGCATTGGCCAACGCATACGGGTATGCGGCGCCTCCGGAGGCCCTGCCCGCGCTGCTGGACGCGGCACGCGGCCGTACGGATCTGCGCCCCGCCGCCCTGACCTTCGCGGGCACGCGTGCGCTGTGGCTGGCACGGCTGAACACGGACTGGCGGTTCGCGCTGCGTGCCACGCCGGGCGGTGGCGCGGCCCTGCCCGGTCCGGACGAGCCGGAGCGGATCCAACGGCTCTGGCGGGAAGGCCTGTTCGCGGAGCGCGTCGCGCTGCTCACGGCGGTACGGGCACGGGATGCCGCGTCGGCACGCGAGTTGCTGGCGTCCACATGGTCGACGGAGCGGGCCGAGGACCGGCTCATGTTCCTCGACACACTCCGCACGGGGCTGGGGGCGCAGGACGAGCCGTTCCTGGAGGCCGGGTTGGCGGACCGCAGCCGGAATGTGCGGGCGACGGCGGCGGAGCTGCTGTCCGCGCTGCCCGACTCCGCGCTCGCGGAGCGGATGGCGAAGCGGGCGACCGCGTGTGTGGCCGTCGACCACACCGTCGGCGCGCCCACGCTCGTGGTCGAGGCACCGCACGAGTGCAACCCCGGCATGGAACGTGATGGTGTGCTGCCCAAGGCTCCGGCCGGGCGGGGTGAACGGTCGTGGTGGCTGGGCCAGTTGGTGGAGGCGGCGCCGCTCGGGGCGTGGTCGCGGCGGTTCGGGGGGCGTACGCCGGAGGAGATCGTGGCGCTGCCGGTCGCGGACGACTGGCGGGGGGAGTTGCACGGGGCGTGGTGCCGGGCGGCGGTGCGGCAGCGGGATCCCGGGTGGTCGCGGGCGTTGTTGGGGTCGCCCTCCACGCCGGAGGCCGGGGGTCCGGGGGCCGTGTCGCTGGCCGAGCGGGCGAAGTTGCTGGCGACGCTGGAGGGTGGAGAGCGGGCCGGGTGGGTGGCGGGGTTCATCGCCACGCATGGGTTGTCGGAGGCGTTTCAGCTGTTGGGTGTGTGTGCGGTGCCGTGGGCTCCGCCGTTGGGGCGGGCCGTGGTGGACGCGCTCAATATCGCGCGGGACGCGGGGAGCTATCCCTGGAGTTTCAGTGGGGTGATGGGGCTGGCCGAGCGGTGTCTGGATCCTGTGGAGGTGGTGCGTCTCGAGCCGCTCACGGCTACGCCGGAGGATGCGGAGGACTCTGCGCCGGGGGCTGGGGGGTACTGGGCCGAGGCGTTTCAGCGGCTGACCACTACGTTGCGGTTGCGGGCGACGATGCAGGGGGAGCTGGCGCCGCCACAGTGAAGCGCACGAGAGCTGGGGGGGAGGTTTGTGCGGCGAGTGCGGGTTGTGTGTGGTTGCTCGCGCAGTTCCCCGCGCCCCTGCAAGACCCCCGGGCGCGACCCATGCTTTTAAGGGGCGCGGGGAACTGCGCGAGCAACCCCCACTCGCCCGCAGACAAACACGCACCCCGAACACTCAGCGGGAGCCTGGGGGCGGCAGCCGCCAGGAAGCGGCCGCACGCCGGAGGCCTACGCGCCCGCCGGCTGTCGTGCGTTCGCCCGCACCCAGTCCACGATCGACGCCGTCGTCGCCCCCGGTGTGAAGATCTCGGCGACACCCTTCTCCTTCAGCGGTGCGATGTCCGCCTCGGGGATGATGCCGCCGCCGAAGACGAGGATGTCCTCGGCGTCACGGTCCTTGAGGAGGTCGATGACGGCGGCGAAGAGGGTGTTGTGGGCGCCGGAGAGGATGGAGAGGCCGATCGCGTCGGCATCCTCCTGGATCGCCGTGTCGACGATCTGCTCGGGCGTCTGGTGGAGGCCGGTGTAGATGACCTCCATACCGGCGTCGCGCAGCGCCCGCGCGATCACCTTGGCCCCGCGATCGTGACCGTCGAGTCCCGGCTTGGCGACCACCACGCGGATCGGACCGGCTGCCACACCCATCACTGCCTCCATGAAACGACTACACCAACCCGTAACAGAACACGGCCGCACATGCCACGCCAACCGTGCAAACCGTACACATCACTGCTCGCCGCACCGGGTGCGTCGACACGGCGTCAGGCGCACGGAACTTCTACCCGTTCCGCGCCCATGCGAAGTGAACGAACGTTATCTCCAGCATCCCGCTACCGGCAGTTTCGCGGCGGAGAGCGAGGGGGAAATCACACGGTGGGACACGTTCGCCGCGCACTGCTCCCGGTTTCCGCGGCTCACGCGTCGCGGGGATCAAGGTGATCACTGAGGTGGTCGCGGCATCCGGACCGTTTGCCGGGCCGATTGCCACAGGCCCCCGCGGCGTACGCGCCACGGGGGAGCGTGCGCAAGGAGAGTCGCCAGAGGGGCGCCGCACCGAACCGCCACCTGCGGGAGGCCACGGGGATGGGGCGGATCGGCGTCGGCAGACGGCGGATGGCAGGGCAGCGGGGAGCCAGGAGGTCGGGCCCCTCGTAGCGTGATCGGCGCCTCATGCGTCGCACACGCACCGCAGATCGCGCATGCCGCACATGTCGCGTCGCGTGGCATCGCACCCGCCGTCCACCGCCTGCACCGCGGCTTTCCACAAGGGCACACGGGGGACAGAGGCGTCCGCCCGTCTGCCGACGGGAGGTCGGGCATGAAGGTCACCAGGGCGATAGCGCCCCTTTTTCCGCTCTGTGAGCGATTCCTGCCCGCCAGGCTGGCAGGCCTGTCCGTGACCCTCCTCAAGGCGACCGCCCTGGAGCTGGCGATCCTCGCCGGTCATCTGCTGCTCTACCCGGCCGGGATGACGCAGGAGCGCCGGGTCACGCCCACGCTCCCCCCGCCCGACGCGCCCCGGCTCCCCACGGAGGAGCAGCCTCCGGTCGTCCTGCTGCACGGCTTCATCGACAACCGCTCGGTCTTCGTCCTGCTGCGCCGCTCCCTCGCGCAGCACGGCGGCCGGCACATCGAGTCGCTCAACTACTCGCCCCTCACCTGCGACATCCGCACCGCCGCCGAGTTGCTCGGTCGGCACATCGAGGACATCTGCGAGCGCACGGGACAGGCACAGGTGGACGTCGTCGGGCACAGCCTCGGCGGACTGATAGCGCGGTACTACGCGCAGCGGCTCGGCGGCGACCACCGCGTCCGCACGCTCGTCACGCTCGGCACCCCGCACGGCGGCACTCGCGTCGCGCCGCTGGCGAACGCGCACCCGATCGTCCGCCAGATGCGACCGGGTTCGGAGGTGCTGGAGGAACTCCGCGAGCCGGCGCCGGGCTGTCGTACGCACTTCGTGGCGTTCTGGAGCGACCTCGACCACCTGATGGATCCACTGGAGACCGCCTGCGTCGACCACCCGGACCTGATGGCCCAGAACATCCGGGTCACCGGCATCGGCCACCTCGCCCTGCCCGTACACCCGGCCGTCGCCGCCGGAATACGGCAGGCCCTCGACACCTCCCGTACAGGGGCCCGCGCGGCCGCCCATCCCGGCGGCCTGACCGTGGCCTGAGCCCGACGGACACCGGCAAGAGCACTGTGACCCTCGCCACAGCCGAACCAAACAGGGACATAAGGCTGTAAACGCGGCGCACGCCCACGCGCCCCCGCTACACACCCGGCCCGCGACACCCTCCCCAAGGCAACAACGCGCCCCGACTCCGGCACGCCACCAGCCGGAGAAACGCGCCACCCCGGCCGACGCGGCCGTCCCACCGCCCCCACACAGCCACCTACTATCGAACGCCCTTCGAACACAAAGCCAAAGTCGTACCCACAGACCGCCGAAAGACGCTCGATTGCCCGTTTCCTGCGCGCACGAAACCCGTTGAAGATTGTCGCGCCCGCATACCGCCGGGTACAGTCACCGCACTGCTCTGCCAGCCCCTGTCGTCGAGGCGAAAGAGAAGTTGGTGAACGATCGTCACCCGTCGGGGACCGCAACACCCCCGGCTCCGGCTTCCGAAGCCGACCCGGCGCACTACGCGTCGTACGGCCACCAGGAAGCCACCTATGGCGACTTCACCACGTACGGCGACTACACCGCCACAGGTCTCGACTCCGGCACCGGCGCGCACGCGACCGGCACCTTCGCGGCCGACCCCCTCTTCGGCGACATGCCGGGCCATGACAACGGCACCGGCTCCTACGACGCCTCGCAGTGGTCGACGGGCAGCCACCAGACGCTGAACTACGACCCGTACGCCGCGCAGCACCAGGCCGCGTACGACACGGGCACCTACGACACGACGTCCTGGTCGGCCGGTTACGAGCACCTCGCCCAGATCCCGGCGCAGTCGACGGGCCCCGACGCCAGCGGCCAGTGGGACGCGAGCGGCTGGCTCCAGGCCGAACAGTCCGCTGAGGCGGTCCAGTCGGGCCCGTCCGACCAGACCCAGCAGTGGGTCGGCACCCAGCACTTCGACACCGGCGCGTTCGACGCCACGCAGTGGAACACCGACGGCACGCCCGCCGCCGACGAACACGGCGGCTCCGACCACGAGTCGTACGACGCCCACGAGCACCCGCAGACCGAAGTGGTGGACTTCTCCGTCGCGGCCGTGGAGTTCGCGCAGCAGGCGACCGCCACCTTCGAGCAGCTCACCCCGTACGACGACCAGGACCAACCCCTCCCCGGCGACGGCGAGTTCGACGCCGACGGCGCGGACCGCGCCGCGTCGCTCCTCGACGGCGAGGAGGAGGTCACCCCGGCGGTGACCAGGAGCGCGAGCCCCGGCCGGGCGGCCACGCGCGCGGCTTCGCGGTCACGTCGGCGCGCTCCGGCCAAACGTTCCGCCCTGCTGACCGTGGCCGTTCCGTCGGCCTGTGTCATGGGGGTCGCGGGGATCGCGGCGGCCTCGGTCGGCGCCACGTCGGACGACACGGAGACGACCGCGTCCGTCAAGTCGGACGACGCCACCGCGGTGAAGCCCTCCACCGCCAACAACCAGCTCGACACCCAGTTGGAGAGCCTCTCCGCCGAGGCGGACGACTTCGCCGACCGGGCGAGCCGGACGCAGGAGCGCATCGATCTGAAGGCCCAGCAGGAGCTGGAACAGAAGAAGGCTGCGGCCGAGGCGGCCCGCAAGGAGCGGCTGCGCCCGAAGTTCGCGCTGCCGGTCTCCCAGCAGGGACTCAGCGCGTACTACGGGCAGTCCGGCGTCAACTGGATGTCCCTGCACACCGGCATCGACTTCCCCGTCTCGTACGGCACGCCGGTGATGGCCGCGACCGATGGCACCGTGCGCACGGAGTGGAACAGCGCCTACGGCAACATGGTCATCGTGACCGCCAAGGACGGTACGGAGACCTGGTACTGCCACCTCTCCACGTACAAGGTCGCCTCGGGTACGACCGTCAAGGCCGGTGACGCCATCGCCTACTCCGGCAACTCGGGCAACTCGACCGGCCCGCACCTGCACTTCGAGGTCCACCCGGCGGGCGGCTCGGCCATCGACCCCTTGCCGTGGCTGCGCAGCCACGGGCTGGACCCGACGTAACGCAACCTGCCGTAACGCACCTCGCCGTAACGGAGACGAAGACCGGGCCCCCGCTGTTCAGCAGGGGCCCGAGTCATGTCGCCGGAGAACCGGCAGCTACAACTTCTCCACCGGCGCGTACCGCAGCAGCAACCGCTTCGGCTTGGCGTCGCCGAAGTCGATCGTCGCCTCCGCGTTCGCGCCTGTGCCCTTGACGCCGACGACCGTGCCGAGGCCGAACTGGTCGTGGGTGACGCGGTCGCCGACGGCCACGGACACGACCGGCTTCTCGGTGCTGCGACGGGTCGCGAAGCCGGACGCGCCCGAGGCGGAGGACCGGGAGCGCGAGGACGACAGTGAGGACGCGATACCGGCGGCCGGGCCCGAGGACACCGGCGCGGAGGCGCCCGTGCGCTTCCACTGCAGGTGAGTGGCCGGAATCTCCTCCAGGAAGCGGGACGGCGGGTTGTACGAGGGCTGGCCCCAGGCACTGCGCAGCGAGGACCGGGTGAGGTAGAGCCGTTCGCGTGCGCGGGTGATGCCGACGTACGCGAGGCGGCGCTCCTCCTCCAGCTCCTTGGTCTGGCCGAGGGCGCGCATGTGCGGGAAGACGCCGTCCTCCATGCCGGTCAGGAAGACGACCGGGAACTCCAGGCCCTTGGCGGTGTGGAGGGTCATGAGGGTGATGACGCCCGAGCCGTCCTCATCCTCGTCCGGGATCTGGTCGGAGTCGGCGACCAGGGCCACCCGCTCCAGGAAGCCGGAGAGCCCACCCGAGGCCGTGCCCGCGGGCGCGGCCGCGTCCTCGCCCTCACCTTCGCTCTCGGTCCCGCCCGTGCCGGACTCCTGCTCGAACTCCAGGGCGACGGCGGCGAGTTCCTGGAGGTTCTCGATGCGGGTCTCGTCCTGCGGGTCGGTGGAGGCCTGCAACTCGGCCAGATAGCCGGTGCGTTCGAGGACCGCCTCCAGGATGGTCGCCGGGCCGGCACCGGACTCGACGACGGTCCGCAGGTCCTCCATCAGCGTGTTGAACCGCTTGACGGCGTTCGTCGACCGGGCCGCCATGCCGTACGCCTCGTC
The DNA here is from genome assembly GCF_024612035.1 of Streptomyces sp. DSM 40750. Lineage (GTDB taxonomy): Bacteria > Actinomycetota > Actinomycetes > Streptomycetales > Streptomycetaceae > Streptomyces. Next base: position 7,104,836 of record NZ_CP102513.1, on the reverse strand, counting down.
GACGCGCTTCAGCGCCTGCGAGAAGCTGATCTTCTCGCGCTGCGAGAGGGCGTCGATCATCGCTTCGGCGCGGTCGCCGATGCCGCGCTTCGGCACGTTGAGGATGCGGCGCAGCGGGACGGAGTCCTCCGGGTTGGCGAGGACGCGCAGATACGCGAGGACGTCCCGGACCTCCTTGCGCTCGTAGAAGCGGACGCCGCCGACGACCTTGTAGGGCAGGCCGACGCGGATGAAGATCTCTTCGAAGACACGGGACTGGGCGTTCGTACGGTAGAAGACGGCGACGTCGCCGGCCTTCGCATCTCCCGCGTCCGTCAGTCGGTCTATCTCGTCTGCGACGAACTGGGCCTCGTCGTGCTCGGTGTCGGCGACGTACCCGGTGATCTGCGCGCCCGCGCCCGCGTTGGTCCACAGGTTCTTGGGGCGGCGGGACTCGTTGCGCTCGATGACCGCGTTGGCCGCGCTCAGGATGGTCTGGGTGGAGCGGTAGTTCTGCTCCAGCAGGATCGTCGTCGCGTCCGCGTAGTCCTCCTCGAACTGGAGGATGTTGCGGATGGTCGCGCCTCGGAAGGCGTAGATCGACTGGTCGGCGTCACCCACGACGCACAGCTCGGCGGGTGGTACGTCGTACTCGCTGGGCGGTCCGTCGTCGGGGTGCTCGGAGGTACCGACCAGCTCTCTGACCAGGGCGTACTGCGCGTGGTTGGTGTCCTGGTACTCGTCGACGAGGACATGGCGGAAGCGGCGGCGGTAGTGCTCGGCCACATCCGGGAAGGCGCGCAGCAGATTGACCGTCGTCATGATCAGGTCGTCGAAGTCGAGCGCGTTCGCCTCGCGGAGACGGGACTGGTAGAGCGCGTAGGCCTGGGCGAGGGTCTTCTCGAAGCCGTCGGAGGCCTGGGCGGCGAAGTCCTCCTCGTCGATCAGCTCGTTCTTCAGGTTCGAGATCTTGGCGCTGAAGGACTTGGGCGGGAAGCGCTTGGGGTCGAGGTCCAGGTCACGGCAGACGAGCGCCATCAGCCGCTTGCTGTCGGCGGCGTCGTAGATCGAGAAGGACGAGGTGAAGCCGAGCTTCTTCGACTCGCGCCGGAGGATCCGTACGCAGGCGCTGTGGAAGGTCATCACCCACATCGCGTTCGCCCGCGGGCCGACGAGCTGCTCGACGCGCTCCTTCATCTCGCCCGCGGCCTTGTTGGTGAAGGTGATCGCGAGGATCTGACCCGGGTGGACGTGCCGCTCGCCGAGCAGATACGCGATGCGATGGGTGAGCACGCGGGTCTTGCCGGAGCCGGCGCCGGCCACGATGAGCAGGGGCGAGCCGGCGTGCACCACGGCCGCGCGCTGGTTCTCGTTCAGCCCGTCCAGGAGCGCCGCCGCGTCCAGGGCGGGGCGGTGGGCGCCGCCACGGTAGTACTCGTCCCGGTCCGGCGGCACGTCGAACTTCCCGCCGAACAGATCGTCCGGAAGCGACTCCGGTACGTGATCGTCCTCGGGCGGCGGCGGAGGTTCCTCCGCGTGGCCGCGGGGGGCCTGGAGGTCCGCCAGGAAGCTGTCGTCAAAGAGGCTGCTCATCGCTCTCCGAGTCTAGGCGCCCCCACTGACAGCGAGGGGCCACCCCGAAAAGTCCGCATCCGCCACTCGTCGTACCCACATCACGACGGTGAGCGATCGAACGTACCATCTGTCGCGTCCGAGAGGCTAATGTCACGAAAACGTATCGGGCATATCGAACATCAACCTTCACACGGACCACATGAGTTGGCTAGCGTTTTCTCAGGCCGTACGACCCAACCGGCGAACGTCGCCGGGCCGCACGGCCTCCGCCGAGTCCGGTACGCCTCCCGAGGCAGCCGGAGCCGGGGACCCACCGACCTCTGGGGTGAATCGATCCGACCGCCGTACGCGGTGAGGGTCGTAGGGCAAACCTTCCGAAGCTTGCGCCCGAACCCGACAGCTAACTCGGTAGGCGGACAACGGAAGGAGACGCCGAACCATGGCGCCGCACCGCAAGCCGCGTCCGGCCGGCCGGACGCGCGCGGGTATACGCACCCCCGCTCTCGCCACGGCCGCCCTCACCTCCGTGGCCCTGCTCTCCCAGACGGCCACCGCCGCCCCGTCGACCGACGACAAGCCGAGCCTGGAGGAAGTCGAGAAGAAGGTCGACGACCTCTACCGTCAGGCCGAGACGGCGACCGAGAACTACAACTCGGCCAAGGAGAAGGCGACCAAGCAGAAGAAGAAGGTCGACACCCTTCTCGACGACGTCGCCAAGCGCACGGACAAGCTCAACGAGGCGCGGGAGCAACTGGGTTCGTTCGCGGCCGCCCAGTACCGCACGGGCGCGGCGGCCCCCGACGGAGCGTCGCTGCTCCTGGCGGACAGTCCGCAGGACTACTTCGACCAGAACCAGCTGATGGACCGGCTGACGGACCGTCAGAAGGAAGCCGTCGACGGGTACATCACACAGCAGACCGAGGCGGCGGAGCAGCGCCGGGCGGCGAGCGACAGCCTCGAACAGCTCACCGAGTCGCAGAACACCCTCAAGACCAGCAAGGCCAAGGTCCAGGCGAAGCTGGCCGAGGCCCGCGAACTGCTCTCCACCCTCACCGCCGAGGAGCAGGCACGGCTCGCCGCGATCGAACAGCGCGAGCAGGAGGAGGCCGAGCGCAAGGCGGAGGAGCTGGCGCGCCGGCAGGCCGCGGCGCAGGAGACCCAGGAAGCCCAGAGCACTCAGCAGGAGACCTCCACCGCAACGGAGACGTCCACCGAGACCTCCGCCCCGGCCGAGGACTCCACCTACGCCTCGAAGGCCGCCAAGGCCATCGCCTTCGCCCGCGCGCAGATCGGCAAGCCGTACGTCTGGGGCGCCACCGGCCCCGGCTCCTACGACTGCTCCGGCCTCACCCAGGCCGCCTGGAAGGCCGCCGGCGTCGACCTCCCCCGCACCACCTACGACCAGGTCAACGCCGGCACCACCGTCGCCCTCGCCAACGCCAAGCCAGGTGACCTGATCTTCTTCTACGACAACATCGGCCACGTAGGCCTCTACATCGGCAACGGCATGATGATCCACGCCCCGAAGCCGGGTGCGTACGTCCGCGAGGAGTCGGTGTTCTACGACGGTGAGTCATCGATCCACAGCGTGGTGCGGCCGGCGTAGTCGCCGGGGCGCCCGGGCCCTGCCAGAGACCGGAGAACTCAGGTCCAGAGCACCGCGATGAAGATGTTCGCGGTGGTCAGTGCGCCCACCAGCCCGAACAGCGGCTTCTCCACCGTCTCCTCGTCCCGCTTCACATACACCAGCCCCAGGATCACGATCAGCAGCGCCAGCTTGATGCCGATCTTGACGTTGTCGACCGGCTGGTCGTCCGCCTGGTTGAGGCCGACGAGGACGGCTCCCGTCACGAGCATGACGAGGGCGCCGTGGAGCATGGCCGGGACGAAGCGGGCGGTGCCCTGGCCCATGGCCTCCATCTGGGTGAGGAAGCCGCCGAGGAGGGAGGCGATGCCGATGATGTGGAGGGCGACGAAGAGGTGGATGAGTACGTCCATGGGCGGAGCCTAATGAGAGGCCCGTGTTCGGCCGGACGGCGGGGCGGGTTCCGACGGGCACGCCGAGGGGGCTAGTGGAAGAGGGATGCAGAGGGGGCTCCGCGGCGTCCGAAGCACCGTAATGATCTTGCATATATGCGCCCTATAGCACCGCCGCACCGCCACCCGGTCCGAAATCGCCGCATCGGTCATCGCACAGCGTGAAGTCGGCGGCGCCAGGACCGGATCACGGTCGCATACGGTCACCTCGCGGTCGGTGCACGCCACTTCCGCACAACGCGTTACAGGGCCGACACGGCCCGGCTTACCGTCCTCCAGCAGGTGACCGGCTCCCCACCGCCGCCCGGGCCAGGGGCGGCAGTCGGACACCACCGCCGAGAAAGGTCCGGCGGCGTCCCGCTCCCCCTGTGCGGGCCGCCGCCGGACGCGTAACCGCTCCCCCAGGCGGTCCCGTACGGACAGACGATGTTCGTACTACGGACGGCGGTCGTACGGAGAGGACATGGACTCCACGTGGCAGCGCACCGCAAGCCCAGACAGCGCTCACTCGGCGGCCATACGGTCCGCACCGCCGCGACGTTCGCCCTCGCGGGCGCGGCGACAGCGACCGGTTTCGACGGCACCGGGCACGCCGACCCACAGCTCACGCCTGAGCAGGTCAAGGCGAAAGTGAACAAGCTGTACCAAGAGGCCGAGGTCGCCACCGAGAAGTACAACGGTGCGAAGGACAAGGCCGACAAGACCCAGGAGAACCTCGAAGAGCTGCGCGACCAGGCCGCCCGCCGCACCGACCGGCTCAACTCGGCGCGGGACGACCTCGGTTCGCTGGCCGCGGCGCAGTACCGCGGCGGGGGCATGGCCCCTTCCTGGCAGCTGGCGCTGTCCGCCGATCCGGACGAGTACCTGGACGGCGCCGCCCTCGCCGAGCGCGTCGGCAGCCGCCAGGCGGCGGACGTGTCCAGCGTACGGAAGCAGTTGCTGGACATCGAACGGCTGCGCGGGGCCGCCCGCGTCGAACTGGGCACCCTCAAGACCCGGCAGACGGAGCTGAAGCGGCACAAGAAGACCGTCACCTCGAAGCTGAGCGACGCGCGACAGCTGCTCGGCCGGCTCACCGCCGAGGACCGGGCATGGTTCGACACCGCGGGCGGCGCCACGGGACACGCCTCGCGCTCCTCCGCCTCGTCCCGGCGCGGCCTCACCGGCCCGGTCTCAGCGGCCGCCACCGCCGACGCCCCCAACTCCCGAGCCGCGGCGGCCATCGCCTACGCCTACTCCAAGCTCGGCAGCCCCTACGTCTGGGGCGCCACCGGCCCCAACGCCTTCGACTGCTCCGGCCTCACCCAGGCCGCCTTCCGCGCCGCCGGCATCTCGCTCCCCCGCACCACCTACTCCCAGATCAACGCCGGCCGCCGCGTCGCCCGCTCCGAACTCCGCCCCGGCGACCTCGTCTTCTTCTACTCCGGCATCAGCCACGTGGGCATCTACGTCGGCAACGGCCAGATGGTCCACGCCCCGAACCCGTCGGCCCCGGTACGGGTGGCGCCGCTCGACGAGATGCCGTTCGCGGGAGCCACACGGGTGGCCTGAGCGGGCCACTCGAACCCCGGAGGTGGCTGAGCGGGGCGGGATTGGCCCACCTACGACACCGCCCATTGGCCGTGTTCGGCCTGCTCCTTCCCGACGAGACTCACTCCTCGTGACGACCACTGCGTCCACGTCCACGTCCCAGCCCCCTCCCGCATCCGGTCCCACCGAGGACATCGACAACTACATCCACGGCTACTCCGCCCACGAGTCCCGCCGCCTCGCCGACCAGGCCGACACCCTCTCCGACCTCCTCCATCACGACACGGCGTACCCGGCGGGCGCCAAGGTCCTGGAGGTCGGATGCGGGGTCGGCACCCAGACGGTTCACCTGGTCGCGGTCCCGGCCCGAACGGCCCGTGTCGGCGCCGGGTCCTGCGGCGAGCCCCGGGGCGCGGTACCGGGACCGGGGCATCGCCGACCTGCGCCGCACCGCGACGGACGAAGACGACGGCACGTCCCCTACACCTTCTTCAAGACGGTGGGTCACCGAGAACGAAGCAGTCCGGGCACCGCAGACGGCTTGCCGGTCGGGGACGGGACCTTGCCGCAGAACTCCGCTTCGATGACGTTCACGTCGAGCCATCCGTCCCGCAACTGATGCGGGACACCATGGCCAAGGCGACCGAGGTCGCCATGGCCTTCCCCCGCCTGCGCACCCCCGCCGCCACCCAGTACAACGCCGCCCCCGACCAGACCTTCGAACTCGGCCTCAAGGCCCTCCTCGACGGCCTGGCGGCGAACCGCACGACCGCGACGAGCTGAGCCCCCGATTCCACCGGTGGGCAGTCGCCGCCCTCACACCAGGCGTCGTGCCGTCGCCCACCTCGTCAGCTCGTGCCGGTTGGAGAGCTGCAACTTCCGCAGTACGGCGGAGACATGGGACTCCACCGTCTTCACCGAGATGTAGAGCTGCTTGGCGATCTCCTTGTACGCATAACCACGGGCGATGAGACGCAGCACCTCGCGCTCTCGCTGGGTGAGCCGGTCGAGGTCCTCGTCGACGGGCGGGGCGTCGGTGGAGGCGAAGGCGTCGAGGACGAAGCCGGCCAGGCGCGGGGAGAAGACCGCGTCGCCGTCCTGGACCCGGAAGATGGAGTCGACGAGGTCGGTGCCGGTGATCGTCTTGGTGACATAGCCGCGCGCACCGCCCCGGATCACACCGATCACGTCCTCCGCCGCATCCGACACGGACAGGGCGAGGAAGCGGACGGGCTGCTCGGCGTCCGCCATCAACGCCGAACAGCGGCGCAGGACTTCGACGCCACCGCCACCGGGCAGATGGACGTCCAGGAGCACCACCTCGGGCCGCGTGCTCGTGATCACCGAGACCGCCTGGTCGACGTCGGGCGCCTCCCCGACGACCTCCACGCCCGTGCGCTCCGTCTGCCCGATCTCGGCCCGCACACCCGTACGGAACATCCGGTGATCGTCCACCAGCACGACCCGGACATGCCGTCCGGGCCCGGAGACACCCGCCCCGGCGGCACCGGTCGCGGAGACCCCGGCGTCGGCGGCCCCGATACCGGCGGAATCCCCAGTCGCAGCGGTCGCACCGGAATCCCCGGTCCCAGCGGCCTCGTTGGACTCATCGGGGTGGTCGGGCCGGTCGGACTCGTTGGGCCCGCCTTCGACCGGCCCGGTGTCCCGCGCGGCCGGGCCTCCCTGGTCCCCGCCCGAGCCAATGCCCGAACCGCCCTGTGCGGCAAGGTCGTTCGCCCCGTTCGCGTCACTCATGACGTCGTCTCCGCCCTCTCCATCTCCAGCTCGACCTCCGTGCCGCCGTCCGGTACGGCGCGGAGCCGTGCCGTGCCACCGTTGCGCTCCATGCGGCCGATGATCGATTCTCTGACGCCCATGCGGTCGGCGGGTATCGCGTCGAAGTCGAAGCCGGGACCGCGGTCGCGGACGGACACGAAGACCGTCCTTCCCTCGACCTCGGCGAAGACCTGTACGGCGCCGCCCTCGCCACCGTACTTGGCGGCGTTCACCATCGCCTCGCGCGCGGCCTGCATCTGCGCGGTCAGTCCCTCATCGAGGGGGCAGTCGCCGACGACGACCACCTCTATGGGAACGCCGTGCTTGTCCTCGACCTCCGCCGCGTTGCGCCGCACGGCCTCGGCGAGCGTGTTGGGCTCGTCCTCCTCGTCCTTTCCGGTGCCCTCGGGTTTGTACAGCCAGTTGCGCAGGTCGCGCTCCTGGGCGCGGGCGAGGCGGCGGACCTCGTTCGCGTTGTCCGCGTTGCGCTGTATCAGCGTGAGCGTGTGCAGCACCGAGTCGTGGACGTGTGCCGCGACCTCCGCCCGCTCCTGGGCACGGATGCGCATCAGGCGCTCCTCGGAGAGGTCCTGGGTCATACGGACGAGGTACGGGCCGGCCAGCAGCGCTATACCGACGAGGACCGCGAGCGCGGCCTGCAGCACGGAGCCGAGGTGGGCGGCGGAGCCCTGCAGGACGAATATCCCGGAGACGCCCGCGGTGACCAGCAGGACACCCGCGACGGAGCGGAGCCATGTGATCGTCCGCCGACGGCGGCCGACCTCGGCCCAGCGGGCCCGCCGCGCGTTGTCCGCCTGACGCCAGACCAGGGCGACGCCGGCCGCGACGAGCACGGTCGGCCAGAGATACGCCCGGGCCGCCTCGCCCAGGTCCACATTGCCGACGAAGACCATGGCCACGACGACCATGAGGAGGAGGGCGACTATCTGGCCCCGGTCGGGCTTACGGGCCACGAGCTTACGGCGGCCGTCGGGGGAGGTCTCCGTGGCGATGGCCGGGGGCCGCTGGTTGTCGACGCCGCCCACGCCGAGCGGCACGAAGAACCAGAACGCCGCGTACACCAGCGCGCCGAGGCCGTCCGACAGGAAGAGGCCGGCGAACACGAGCCGCACCCAGGTCACGGGCAGCCCGAGATGTCCGGCGAGCCCTCGCGCCACGCCTCCGAGCCAGCGTCCGTCGCTGCTGCGGTAGAGCTTGCGCGGGGGCCGCGGAGTGTCGACTGGCAGTGCTGCGGCTTCCGGCATGCCATCGATGTTCACACGCACGGCGGATCGAGGCATCAGGGTCGACCCCCGAGACGCCCCTGATCTTCGGCCAGGCCGTGATCGAACACATCCCCCGGGCGGATATCAGGGTTCGACCAGGGTCATCCCGACTGCCATCGGACCGGCTCGGCGGTCACGATGGACGCATGACGGATCACCAGCACGCGGCAGCGGAGCCGGGCCCCGGCTCGGGTCCGCACTCCCGGCGGCCCCCCACCGAGCCGCAGGACGCCGTGCCCCGACCGGGCACGACCAAGGAGCCGCGCGCGCACGAGGACGCGGGCGCGGGGACGGATCAAGCGGCCACCACCGACCCGGCCGGGGCTGCGGGCCGGCCCGCCCCCGGCGATCCGGCGGGCGCCCCCGCCGCTCCGTACAAGTTCCGCCGTGACCGGCGGTACAAGATGCTGGGCGGTGTCTGTGCGGGGCTGGGGCGGCAGTGCGACATGGACCCGGTGATCTTCCGGGTGGTGCTCGCGGTGCTCTCCGCGACCGGCGGCTTCGGCCTCATCTTCTACGGCTTCGCCTGGCTGTTCGTGCCGTACGACGACGAGGAGGAGAACGAGGTACGCAAGCTGCTGACCGGCCGGGTCGACGGCCATGCCCTGACGGCCGTGCTCTTCGCGCTGGTCGGCTGCGGCGTCTTCCTCACCCTGCTGAGCAACACCACCGTTCTGACCTTCTCCGTGGTCGTCTCCCTGCTCCTGGCCGGCGCGGGGTACTGGTCGCGACAGCGTGGCGCCCCCGACCCGGATCCGCTGGCCGCGCAGGCCGTGGCGGACGCCCCGCCGGAGGCCCAGGCGCCGCCCGTGGCCACCGCCTACCCCTCCTGGTGGCGCGACCCGATCATCAAGGACGGGACGCATGTGGGCGGCACAGGCTATCTGTGGGGGCCGTGGGAGACCCGCGACCGGGACATGGCTGCGGCCGTCAACATCGCCCGGGGCGTGCCGCCCTCCCGCCAGGACATACGCACGGTGCGCCCGCCGAAGCCGCGCGGGCCGCGCTGGACAGGCGGCTGGGTCTTCCTGCTGGCGCTGCTCGCCGGCGGCATCGGTACCGGCGCGACCTGGGAGGACCGCACACTGGCCGCCAGCCTGCAGACCGGCCTGGCCTGCGCGCTGACCGTGTTCGGCCTGGGCATAGCCCTGAGCGCCTTCCTGGGCCGTACGGGCGCGGGGTCGATCTTCCTGGCGGTGGTCACGGCGGGACTCCTGGCCTGCACGGCGGCGCTCCCGGCAAACATCACCACCGACTGGGTCCGTACGGAGTGGACCCCGCGGAACGCGACAAGCGTGGCAGCCCGGTACGAGCTGGGGACCGGTGTGGGCACGCTGGACCTGTCCAGGGTGGACGTGGCGAAGGGAGAGACGCTGGCGACGACAGTGGAGGTGGGCGCGGGCAAGGTGAAGGTGGTGGTTCCGCCGGACGTCACCGTGCGGCTCGACATCGAAGTGGGCCTGGGTGACATCCAGTTGCCGGGTGACGACAAGGAGGACGTGGACGTGGCACCGGACAGGAGCGATCGGCTGACACTGTCCCCGGCGAAGGGCTCGGACAGCGGCGGCACGATCACCATCGACCTCGAAGTCGGTCTCGGACAGGCGGAGGTGGCCCGTGCTGCGGCATGAGTTCCGGCCGGGGAAGCTCGTCGCCGGCCTCTTCCTCACCGCCGCCGGTGTCGTGTATCTCGGCGACGCGGGTGATGCCTGGGAGACACCGTGGTTCGTGGTGATACCGCTCGTCGTCGGCGGGCTGGGGCTCGCGGGGGCGGTGGCGTTCCTGGACCACGCGATACGCGGGCGACGCCGGGAATCTGGACGGACCGGGACGGCAGGGCCAACCGGACCGACCGGACCGACGGGGGCGGCTGGACCAGCTGGCTCGGCAGGGTCAGCTTGAGCAGCCGAACGGGCGGGGCGGGCGCCGGGGCAGTCGGCATCTGCGCCTGGCAAGTGGGGGCTGACCTGCTGGTACGCCACAAGAAGGTCACATGACTGAAGAGGGAACCGTCAAGGCAACGAGGGCTCACCCCAGGTGGGCTGGGGTGGGCGGGCCGGGGCTGGGCGCTCAGCGGTACGCACCCGCGCGGTGTCGGCGGCCGCCGGTGCGGCGGGAGCGGATGGCTGCGTCCACTGAGAGGACAGGGGCGCCGGCGAGGATCAGAGGGATCCAGGCCATGAAGTAGGGGAGGTCGTTGCCGTAGTAGTACGGGGACGCCGACCAGCTGACCGTCAGCCAGAGGCTGAGGGAGATCAGGGCGCCGCCGAGGGCGGCGAGGCGGGAGAAGAGGCCGAGGAGAGTGCCGATGCCGACGGCGAGTTCGCCGATGGCGATGGCGTAGCCGAAGCCGACGGGGTTCTCCAGGGCCATGTCGATCAGGGCGGGGATGGCGGAGGAGTCTCGGGAGGCGCTCATCATGTCGCCGATCGAGCCGGAGCCGGAGTCGGCCATGAACGCGCTGTCGGTGAGTTTGTCGAGGCCGGCGTAGATGAAGGTGATGGCGAGGAAGACACGGAGGGGCAGCAGGGCGTAGCGGGTGGCTGTGTCCCGCCAGTCGTGGCCGCCGTCGAGGTAGGGGGGGTGGGAGTCCGAGCGAATGTCGTGAGTCATGGTCTGCGCCGCCTCTTGTCCGCCGTGCCGTTGACCCCTCAACAGACGATACGTTCGGAGGGGTGGGGGTGCTCAATACCGCGGGGGCGTTTTTCCGGGTCGGGGCGCCTTGTTCTGGGGGTCAGGGGGCGTCCCGGATGCCTTTTCTCGCCCCCGCCGCCCTTTCCCGTCCCATCCCCAGGGGCTGCGCCCCTTCGACCCCGCCCCGCGCGTCCGCTCACACGCGCCCTCATGGGGCGCCGCCCCGGACCCCGCCAGGGGCACTGCGCCCCCTGGACCCCCCGCCAGGTATCTGGAGGCCCGCCAAGTATGCGGAGCCCCGCTAAGTTGCGGACTCCCGCCAGATTCTCAGGCGATGCGCCCCTGGGCCTTCGCCGGCTTCCTCGGGCCCCGAGGCTCAGTCCGCCGAGACCTCGATCGTGTAGCGGTTGGTTTCGACGCCGGCTGCTGTCACTACCTGGACCTCGACCTTGCCGGGTTCGACGTCGGCGGGGACGGGAGCGGTGAGGACGGCGTCGGTGGGGTTGCTGAAGCCGCCGGCTACGGGGACGAGGGGGACGTGGACGTGGACGGGGCCGATGCGGACGACCATGCGGGAGAGGCGGTCGGCGGTCTGGGCGCCGGGTGGGACGAAGCCGGCGCCGCGGATCTCGATGTCGTCGCCGTTGCGGATGGGGGCGTCGAGGTCGCCGGCCTCGCGGGCCCGGACGACGGAGAGGATGACGGGGCGGCCGCCCTCGGCGTACTTGCCGGCCACGTAGGTGGCCGCGGAGACCAGGACGAGGAGGGCGAGGCCCCAGGGGAGGTCGGGGAGTTGGTCGGGGCGGCGGGCGAGACGGACCGCCGCGAAGGCGAGGGCGACGGTGCAGATGATCACGTACTGGATGTCCGTGAAGCTGCCTCGGCCCGAGTCGTCGGTGAGGAGATCTGCGGCGCGGGGGCGGTGGGCGCGGACCTTCTGGAGGCGTTGAGAGAGGATGCGGAGGCCGACTACGCGGCGGACCAGGACGGCGATGCCGCAGACGACGGCGAGGACGGTCACGATGCCGGCGCCGCGGGCGAGGTCGAGGCCGGCGATGAGGGAGTCGCGTTCGAGCTGGTCGGAGGCGGCGGCCAGACGGCCGACCAGGACAAGGACCGCGAAGACGACGAAGAGTACCCAACTGGCCGCGATCGCACGGGAGGTGGAGAGACGGTTGTCCTCGCCGATGACCGGGGCGACGGCGCCGCCACGCGCCCGGTGCAGATATCCGGCGCCCGTCAGCGCCGCGCCCACCAGCAGGGCGGCGAGCAGACCGACCGTGCGGGCGACCGTCCAGCCCGCGCCGATCGCGGTGAGGGACTGCACGAGGAGGAGGGCCACGACGGCGGCCCAGACGACGATCGCCGTTCGCAGCCAGAGGCGGCCGAGCCAGGCCTCGCCCTCGACGCGGCCGCGTTCGGCGACGAGGGCCGCGGACTGGGTGAGCTCGTCGGAGACCCACTGCCGGGAGGCGGACGCGGAGTGCGCGACAGCCGCGGGCAGCCCCTGCCCGGACGCGAACTCCTCCCGCTTCAGCAGGAATGCGGCGACCGCGCGCCGGTGTCCCGCGCGCGCCCCGTGCGGGCAGTCCCCGCACGTGCATCCGCCGTCATGGGAGCCCGCGCCCATGCCCCCTCTGGCCTCCTGAACCGCCACGTCCGAGCCCGCCTTCCCGCGCCGCGGCCGCCTCTGCGTCCGCGTCCCTCGGCATTCGCCGTCACCGTCATCGACGCCTTCACCGTCGTCGCGGGGCGTCGTACGTACGTCCGCCCACTACCACAGCCGTGCGGCCGTACACCTGCCCTGCGACGACAGCGAATTGTGCCGTACGGAACACGGCCCGCGTCCGGCAGGGGCGCTCCATGCAAGAGAAGCGCGGGGTGAAGTACGAGTGCCCGTGTTGACCCGGCTGCGAGAATCTCCCTATGGCCGAGATCATCCAGCGTGACGGAACCTGGGCCTTCGACGGCAGCACGGTCCGGATCACGCCGGGCCTGCACCGTTCCGTGGCGCTGTTCCGGCAGACGTACGGGGAGGTCGCGGTGCCCCTGGAGGCGGTGGCCGGTGTCGTCTACGAGCCCGAACGCAAGCGCGGGCGGCTCCGGTTACGGCTCCGCGAGGGCAGTGATCCGCTGCTCCAGGCCACCGGCGGGCGGCTGCCGGACGCGGCCGACCCGTACCGGCTGACGGTCGACCTGGACCGTTCCGGGGTCGCCGAGTACGTGGCCGAGGAGATACGGCAGTCCATGCTGCTGGAACAGACGCCGAAGGAGCCCGCCAGGACCTATCTCCTGCCCGGGCCGCCCGTGCCGGTGTCCGTGCGGTCCAGCGACGGCACGGTCTCGTTCGACGGTACGCGGGTCCGGATCGACTGGAACGACACCTCCGACCGCGTCAAGCGCGCGACCGGCCCGCGGATCATCGACATCGGCGATCTGGTCCAGGTCGAGTGGCTGCCCAACTCCGGTTACGAGGACGGGTTCCTGCGGTTCGTGACGCGGGAGACCGTGTTCTCCAAGCTGCCGCCGGAGCGGGACCCGTTCGCCCTCGATCTGTGGGGCAGCACGCGCCGCGACCTCCTCACGGCCCTGGTCGCCACGGCCGTCACCGCCCGACTCCCCCATCCGTCGACGCGCGCGACCGACCATGTGGAGCGGTCGACCGAGACCGCCACCGCCCCGCCCCCGGCCGCCGACCACCACGACGTCCTCCTCCGCCGCCTCCGCGAGCTGGGCGAACTCCACCGCGACGGCGTCCTCACGGCCGAGGAGTTCGCGGCCACGAAGGCGGCGGTGCTCCGCGACTTCTGAGCAGCACCAGCGCCCCCAAGTGGCGCGGGGAACTGCGCGACCAGCCACTTCGAACCGGCAGGCCGGACACATCGAACCGCAGCCGAAAACTTCGAACCGGCAGCCGAACACTCGACCTCGCAGCCGCACACCGGGATTCCGGGGTCAGCTCAGAAGATCCGGCTCGCTCCGGCTGATGTCCTGCCACAGCGGCTGATAGTTGATCCACGCCACCAGATCGCCGCCCGCCTGCTCCCTCGTCGCCGCGGCCAGCCGGTGTTCGATGAGGAGCGGCCGCCCCGCCGCCTTCGCGGTCAGCTGCACCTGCGCCGAGCGTTCCATCGACAGGAACCACCACGCCGCCGCGTCGACCGAGTCGCCGACCGTCAGCAGGCCGTGGTTGCGGAGCACCAGCGCCTTGCGGCTGCCGAGCACGGCGGCGATCCGGCGGCCCTCGTCCGCGTCCACGGCGACGCCCGTGTAGTGGTCGTAGAGCGCGTGGTCCTCGTAGAAGGCGCAGGACTCCTGGGTGATCGGGTCGAGCAGGTCGCCTAGCGCGGCCAGCGCACGGCCGTGCACGGAGTGACAGTGGGCGACCGCGACGACGTCGGGGCGGGCGGCATGCACCTGGGCGTGGACGGTGAAGGCCGCCTGGTTCACGTGGTAGCGGCCCTCGATCACCTGCCCGTCCTGGTTGGCGAGGACCAGGTCACTCACCGTGACGTGCTTGAACGGCATCCCGAACGGATTGACCCAGAAACAGTCGCTGAACTCCGGGTCGCGCGCGGTGATGTGACCCGAGACCCCCTCCTCGAACCCCAGCCGCCCGAAGATCCTCAGGGCCCCGGCCAGCCGTTCTTTGCGGTGCCGCCGCTCGTCCTCCGTCGACTCGTGCATCGGCGGCATGGCGAACCGGAGCTGATCGGTGGGTAGGGGCAGGGGCGGTGTGGGCCCGTGCATGTGTCCTCCAGACTGACTTCCTTTTCGAAGCGGAAGTTACCGCCGGTCCCCTGCGCAGAACAGGGCCGTTCCGTGAAGAGAGTGCGCAACCGTTACGCAAGTCACAGAAGCGCGCGAGGCCGCACACCCGCTCGGATCAAGCCGCGTACGTCGCTGGGGGTAACCGGACAGTGGTTGTCGGGTATCCGCGCGAGACTCGTCCTATGCCAGAGAGCCGAAAGAGCCGCACGCCTTCTTCAAGCCCTTCAAGCCCTTCAAGTCCTTCAAGCAGCCCTTCGACTCCCTCAAGTCCGGCGACTCCTTCAAGTCCTTCAAGTCCGTCGAACTGGGCCGCCTTCGCCGCCGCCGAACCCGGGCTCGCGCGGACCGTCGAGGCACGCTTCGGGGCTTTCACGCATCACATCCTCGCCACCCTCCGCAGGGACGGCTCCCCGCGTACGACCGGGCTGGAGGTCACGTTCCGGAACGGCGAGCTGTGGCTGGGGATGATGCCGGACTCGCTGAAGGTGCTCGATCTGCGCCGCGATCCCCGGTTCGCGTTGCAGGCCAACCCCGGCCCGGGTACGGAGATGGGCGGTGGTGACGTACGGGTGAGCGGGCGGGCGGTCGAGGTCGACGATCCCGCGGTCAGGGCGGCGTACGGCGAAGAGGTGGAACCGCCGGAGCCGTTCCACCTCTTCCGCACCGAGCTGACGGAGGTCGTACGGACCTACGTCGAGGACGACAAGTACCTGGTCGTCCAGGTCTGGAAGCCCGGAGAGCCGGTGCGGACCCTCAAACGGACCTGAGTCTCACAAGCAGGAGACTCACTCCCACTCGATCGTGCCCGGCGGCTTCGACGTCACATCGAGGACCACTCGGTTGACGTCGGCGACCTCGTTGGTGATCCGGGTGGAGATCTTCGCGAGGACGTCGTACGGCAGCCGGGACCAGTCGGCGGTCATGGCGTCCTCGGAGGAGACCGGGCGCAGGACGATCGGGTGGCCGTAGGTGCGGCCGTCGCCCTGGACGCCGACGCTGCGGACGTCCGCGAGGAGGACCACCGGGCACTGCCAGATGTCGCGGTCGAGGCCGGCCGCCGTCAGCTCCTCGCGGGCGATGGCGTCGGCGTCGCGGAGGAGGTCGAGACGGTCCTTGGTGACCTCGCCGACGATGCGGATGCCGAGGCCGGGGCCCGGGAAGGGCTGGCGCTGGACGATCTCCTCCGGAAGGCCCAGCTCCTGGCCGACCATCCGGACCTCGTCCTTGAAGAGCTTGCGCAGCGGCTCGATCAGCTTGAACTCGAGGTCTTCCGGCAGGCCGCCCACGTTGTGGTGGGACTTGATGTTGGCCGTGCCGGTGCCGCCGCCGGACTCGACGACGTCCGGGTAGAGCGTGCCCTGGACGAGGAAGGCCACCTCGGGGCCCTCGTCGGCGATGATCTCCGCCTGGGCCTGCTCGAAGACACGGATGAACTCGCGGCCGATGATCTTCCGCTTCTGTTCGGGGTCGGAGACCCCGGCGAGCGCCTTGAGGAACCGCTCCTCCGCGTCCACGACCTTCAGCTGGACGCCGGTCGCGGCGACGAAGTCCTTCTCGACCTGCTCGGTCTCGTTCTTGCGCATCAGACCGTGGTCGACGTACACGCAGGTCAGCTGGGAGCCGATGGCCTTCTGCACGAGGGCCGCGGCGACCGCGGAGTCCACGCCGCCGGAGAGGCCGCAGATCGCGCGCTTGTCGCCGACCAGCTCGCGGATGGCCTCGACCTGCTCGTCGATGACGTTGCCGGTGGTCCAGTTCGGGGTGATGCCCGCGCCCCGGTAGAGGAAGTGCTCCAGGACCTGCTGGCCGTACGTGGAGTGCATGACCTCCGGGTGGTACTGGACGCCGTACAGCTTCTTCTCGTCGTTCTCGAAGGCGGCGACCGGTACGACGTCGGTGGAGGCCGTGACCGTGAAGCCCTCGGGGGCGGCGGAGCAGGCGTCGCCGTGGGACATCCACACCGACTGCTCGTCGGGGGTGCCCTCGAAGAGGGTGGAGCCTGACCCTATGGGCGTGACGTGGAGGGGCGTACGGCCGTACTCGCGCGCTCCCGTGTTGTCGACCGTGCCGCCGAGGGTCGTGGCCATCAGCTGGAAGCCGTAGCACATGCCGAAGACGGGGACACCGGACTCGAAGAGCTCACGGTCGAGGCGGGGGGCGCCCTCGGCGTAGACCGAGGAGGGGCCGCCGGAGAGGATGATCGCCGCCGGGTTCTTGGCGAGCATCTCCGCGACCGGCATGGTGCTCGGCACGATCTCGCTGTAGACCCGGGCCTCGCGGACTCGTCGGGCGATGAGCTGGGCGTACTGGGCGCCGAAGTCGACGACCAGGACGGTGTCGGGGGCGGCGGCAGCGGGGTTCGCTGATGACACGGGGTGCCTTCCGGCGGTTGGGCGGGGGTCTGTGTGGCCGAGTCTACCGGGGTGCGCTCTCGTGGGCCCGGCCACTGGGGCTCCACCCCAGACCCCGAGGACCCTCTGCCCGCTCACCACCCGACTCGCGTGGACGACAAGGCACCCGACTCGGCTGGAGGGGCGGCCACCCGGCCCGGTAAGGGGAGGCGGCGACCGGCCGGGGCGAAGGAGGTCGAAGGAGAAGGTTCGGCCGGCTCTGTCATCTCGGTCGGAGGAGAAGCGCGCCCGGCCTCGGCCGGAGGGAACCGGACGAAAGGGCGCCGCGCGCGGTCATGGCATACTGACCCCCATGCTCACGCACCCGACCTTCCTCTTTACCTATGGCAACCGGCCCACCGGCTGCCATGGTCGTGCTGCTTGAGCTACTGACAAGCGACTTCCCAGGCGCCCCGGGCCGACAAGGTCCGGGGCGCCTGGCGTTTTTGGACCCTGCCGATCCGGGGAGCCTCTTCCGACTTCCGACGAGGAGCCCCTTATGACCGCCATCGACGTGACCGGCGCCCGTACTTCCGAGGCCGCCGGTGTGATCACCGGTGCGCGTGAGCGCATCGACGCGCTGGACGACCGGATCATCGGGCTGATCCAGGAACGGGTGGCGGTCTCCGCCGTGATCCAGGAGGCGCGGATCGAGTCCGGCGGGCGCCGGGTGAACCTCTCCCGCGAGATGGAGATCCTCGCCCACTACAGGGACGCCCTCGGCAAGCCCGGTACCGCGCTCGCCATGACCCTGCTGGAGCTGTGCCGGGGGCGCATCTGACCGGCGCACGCACGTACGCCTGCCCTCTCACCCGTACGGCGCGTGACCGTCGTACGACAAGCTTCGTTGGTGTCGGTGTCCGTGCCAGCCAGGCCCGGGCCCGGAAGAACCACGCGTGGCTCCGCTGGAGCGATGAGGCGTACGGATCGTGTCGTGCGCCGTGGGACCTCGCTCCAGGGTTGTGACCGGACGGCAGGGGACAGCAGCCCGGTCACTCAAGAGAACGGTCGGCTCCGGGGACGCCCGGAGCCGACCGGCGGAATCTGTTCGGGGGTGGCCGAAACGGTTGCGGAGGCCGTTGCCCATCCCGCACGATGCAGGAACAGACCGCGACCAATGGGCCAAATCACCGCAAGCCCCCAAGCACGCAGCCCCACAGCCCCACAGCAGAGATCGACCTCCCGAGCCCACGGCGCAATCCCCCGGCGCCGCTTCGAGGCACCGGCGCCGCCCTGACGTCGGTGCTGACGCAGAAGGGCCCCGCGACTTCCGTCCCGCGGGGCCCTTCGTCATGCCGGATCGCCGAGTCGCCCAGCCGGTGACCTTTCACCGAATCGCTCAGCCGGTGACCTTTCGCCGAGTCGCTCAGCCGGTGGCCTTCTCCAACTTCGCGACCTGCGCCTCCAGCAGCTCGGTCGGCACCTGCGCCTTGTCCGCGTCGAGCATGTTCATCGAGTAGAACCCGATGAGCGTCGAGCCACTGCGCACCACCGTGAAGGACATCGGTATCTCGGCCCCCTCGATGTCGCCCTTCATCTTGTACGAGACGGCCTCGTCGCCCTGTTCGGGGGCGGGGAGGGCCTCGACGCCGGAGTACTTGTTGCCGACGTCCTCGTACTTGGTGCACTTCTCCGTCGCCTCGCGCAGGTCGGCGATCACCTTCTCGGCGTCTCCCTGCTCGTGCGCGGCGAGGGCGAGTGAGGTGACGCTGGCGGAGAGCGCGTCCTCCGGGGTGGCGGTGCGTCCGACGCGGGCCTTCGCCTTCGGGTCCGAGGTGAAGTAGAACATGTTCGCGATGGGCTGGCAGGCGGCCGGCTCCGCGGGAACGGTCTCGGCGGGCATCTCGTCCGCGGGCATGTCGGCGATCTTGTAGCCCTTGACGTCACCCTTCGCGAGGGCGGCCTCCTTCAGCTGGGCCTCGGTCAGCGCGCCCTGCCCCGCCGAGTCCTTCTCATTCTTCGCGTCTCCGCCGGCCGTGGCGTCGGCGGAGGCCGACGGCGTCGTCTCCACGGCCTTGTCCTCGTCGCCGCCTCCACCGCACGCCGCGGTGAACCCCAGCGTGGCCACCACCGAGACGGCCACCGCCGCACGCGACATCTTCGACTGCATGTCCCCCACCCTCACGACTTTCGTTGCATGCCTCACAGGGGCCCCACAGGCCCCATCGAACACGTATTTGACAACGCGGCACATCAATTCGTTGTGCCACTCCAGCCACATCCATATGTGACTCACGTCACTCAAAAAAACTGTGATCGCAAGGGCAACCCTTCGCACCCCTCGCATGTCACACCTGGCACACGAGAGAAGGACCCGCGCTCGGAGGGGGGTGCGGGTCCTTCTCCGGCTTCGCTACTCCTTCGGCGGCACCGTCGGTACCGCCAGCAGCGGCAGCCGCAGCGCGCCGAAGGCGTCCGCCGGGACCGCCGGGCGCAGGGGCTCCACCGGGCGGAGGCGTTCGTAGGTCGCGCCGGGGGCCGGGCGGCGGTCGGGTTCGCCGTTGTTGGGCCAGTACGACATCGCGCGCTCGGCCTGGGCAGTAATCGTCAGGGACGGGTTCACGCCCAGGTTCGCGGAGACGGCCGCGCCGTCGACGACCGAGATCCCGGGGTGGCCGTAGAGGCGGTGGTACGGGTCGATGACACCGTCGTCCGCGGTGGCGCCGATGGGGCAGCCGCCGAGGAAGTGCGCGGTGAGCGGGGTGCCCATCAGTTCGCCCACGTTGCTGCCGGCGAAGCCGTTGATCTCGGCGGCGATCGTGGCGGCGGCCGTCGAAGCGGCCTCGATCTGCTTGGGATTGGGGGCGCCGTGGCCCTGACGTGCCGTCAGCAGGCCCTTGCCCAGGCCCTTCGGCTTCAGATAGGTGCTGAGGGAGTTGTCCAGCGACTGCATCACCAGGCCGATGATGGTCCGCTCCGACCAGCGGCGGTTGGAGAGGGAGCGGGCCACCAGCAAGGGGTGTCTGGCCGCGTACGCCAGCCAGCCGAGGACGCGTGAGGCGTCCGACGCGCCGCCGCCCGCGTACGGGACCTGGAGGATCGACAGGCCGCCCATCGCGTTGGAGCCCTTGCCGTAGCGGACGGGCTCGATATGGGTGTTCTCGTCGGGGTGGATGGAGGAGGTGATCGCCACGCCCCGGGTGAAGTCGACCTCGGGGACGCCGTGGGCCTTGCGATAGCGGCGGTTGTCGGTCTGGGCGCCGACCAGGGCCTCGGAGTTGGTGCGGGTCAGCATGCCCAACCGGTCCGAGACATACGGGAGTTGGCCGTTCGCCTTCATGCGGTGCAGCAGGGTCTGGGTGCCGTAGGTGCCGGCCGCGAGGACGACCCGGCGAGCCTTCAGCACACGGGGCTCACCCTTGCGGCGCTCGTCCGTCGGGAGGGTCGTGACGGCGTAGCCGCCCTGTGAGTCCTCGGTGAGGGCGACGACCGTGGTCATCGGGTGGACGACCGCGCCCGCCTTCTCCGCGAGGTAGAGGTAGTTCTCGTTGAGGGTGTTCTTCGCGCCGTGGCGGCAGCCGGTCATGCACTCGCCGCACTCGGTGCAGGCGTTGCGGGCGGGGCCCGCGCCGCCGAAGTACGGGTCCCCCACCTGGTCGCCGGGGGCGGCCTTCGCCTTGCCGTCGGCGTCCTCGCCGTCGCCGAAGAAGACACCGACCGGGGCGAGGTGGAAGCTGTCGCCGACGCCCATCCGTTCCGCGGCGGCCTTCAGATGGACGTCCGACGGGGTCATCGTCGGGTTGAGCCGTACGCCGAGCATGCGGCGGGCCTGGTCGTAGTACGGCTTCAGCTCCTCCTGCCAGTCGGTGATGTCCTTCCACTGCGGATCTTCGAAGAACGGTTTCGGCGGTACGTAGAGGGTGTTGGCGTAGTTGAGGGAGCCGCCGCCCACACCGGCGCCCGCCAGCACCATGACGTTGCCCAGCAGGTGAATGCGCTGGATGCCGTAGAGCCCGAGTCCGGGCGCCCACAGGTAGTTCTTGAGGTCCCAGGAGTTCTTGGGAAGGGACTCCCGGGTGAAGCGACGGCCCGCTTCGAGGACGCCGACCTTGTAGCCCTTCTCGGTCAGGCGCAGGGCGGTCACGCTCCCGCCGAAGCCGGAGCCCACGACGATGACGTCATAGTCGTACGACACTTGTTCTCCTCGTTGAGAACGGTCCTTCTCTGCGGGCCGTCTGTGGTTACTCGCGCTCACGCGGCGGAGCCGCGTATCGATACAGCCCCACGCCCCTGTGGGGCGCTTACCTGAGCCGGAGTGCCTTCATCGCCCTCAGGCTGCGGCTCATGAACTGCGCGTACTTCTCGTCGTCCATGCCCAGGGACGGGGCCATGGGCAGCAGGCGCTGCTGGGCGACCGTCTGGGCCTCCGTGTACTTGAGGATGCCCTCGGAGCCGTGGCGGCGGCCGAGGCCGGAGTCCTTCATGCCGCCCATGGGGGACTGGACGCTGCCGTAGGCGGAGGCGTAGCCCTCGTTGACGTTGACGGTGCCGGCGCGCACGCGGGAGGCGACCTCGCGGCCGCGGCGGCCGTCCTTGGTCCAGACGGAGGCGTTGAGACCGTACGCGGTGGAGTTGGCCTCCTGGATGGCGGCGTCCTCGTCCGTGAAGCGGTAGATGGAGACGACCGGGCCGAAGGTCTCCTCCGTGCAGACGGACATGGGCTCCGATACACCGTCGAGGATCGTGGGCTCGTAGAAGTAGGGGCCGATGTCCGGGCGGGCCACGCCGCCGGCGATCACCTTCGCGCCCTTCGCCACGGCCTCGTCGACATGGCGGGTGACGGTCGCCAGCTGGCGGTCGCCTACGAGGGAGCCCATGTCGGCGCCGTACGCGAGGGACTTGCCGAGGCGCATCGCCTTGGTGCGGGCGGCGAAGCGCTCCAGGAAGGCGTCGGCGATGGACTCGTGGACGTACAGCCGCTCGATGGATATGCAGAGTTGGCCGGCGGAGGAGAAGCAGGCGCGGACCGCTCCCGCCGACGCCTTCTCTATGTCCGCGTCCTCCAGGACCAGCATCGCGTTCTTGCCGCCGAGTTCGAGGGAGACGCCGACGAGGCGGGCGGCGGCACCCTGGGCGACCTCGCGGCCGGTGCGGGTGGAGCCGGTGAAGGAGACGTAGTCGGCGTGCCTGACGACCTCGGGGCCGATGACGGGGCCCTCGCCGAGGACGACCTGGAAGACCTCGGCGGGCAGACCGGCCTCGATGAGCAGGTCACGGGCCCACAGGGCGGTCAGGCAGGTCTCCGTGTCCGGCTTCATCACGACCGCGTTGCCCGCGACGAAGGCGGGGATCGCGTCGCCGACCGAGAGTTCGAGCGGGTAGTTCCAGGGGGCGATCTGGCCGATCACACCGCGCGGGTGACGGAGTTCGGTGACCTTCGTGAGCGTCGGTACGGCGCCGGTGTGCCGCTTCGGCTTCAGGTAGAAGGGGGCCTTGCGGCCGTAGTGGCGGGCGGCGACCGCGACGGCCTGGACCTCCTCGTGGGCGTGCAGACGGGCCTTGCCGGTCTCCAGCTGGATGAGGTCGAGCACCTCGGCCTGGCGTTCGAGCACCAGGTCGTGGAAGCGGAGGAGTACGGCGGCGCGCTCGCGCACGGGCACCTGGGCCCAGACGGCCTGGGCGACGCGGGCCCGCTCGTAGGCCTTCTCCACGTCCTCGGGGGTGGACTCCGGCAGGTCGGCCAGCTTCTCGCCGGTGAACGGCGTGTGGTTGGCGGTCCGGCCGGAACCGACCACGCCCTTGGTGAGCTGGGCGACCAGTTCGGGGGTGACCACATCGGCGGCGGTCCGGGCGCCCTGCGGGGCTGCCGCGAGGGGGTTGGTGCCGGTCGTCCGTGCCGTGCCGGTCTTTTCGGGGGCCTGCGAGTCCGTCATGACGCGCAGGGTATTCCGGACCGGACGACTTTGGGTACCCGTCGGTAACAGGGTTTCACCGGGCGCACACACCACGCCAGTGATCGCTGGCAACGAAGTGGCTGATCAGCGCGGCGGACGGTGCCGTGCGGTCGCGAATGCGGCGTCGATCACTGCTTTCCGATCTCCAGCCGGTCCCGTGCGCCCTTGAACACCGCCGTGCCCTTCTTCTCGTCCGCCGTTCCCTTCGGCATGTCCACGCGCAGTTCGTACATCCGGCCGTCGTCGGTGCGGACGATCAGCTCCATGACGCGGGTGGGCGTGCCGTCCTGGTAGTGGGTGGTGTCGGCGAGGACGGCCTCCTGGTCGTGGAAGCTCGTGGTGGTGTAGTTCGCCGCCGACTTCACGTCGCGCGCCACGATGTCCGTGGCGTCCTTGGCCTGCTCCATGGGCGAGGCGGGCGCCTCGTCCCACTGCGTCAGCCGTACCCGGATGACTTCCTCGCCCTCGTAGGTGACCGTGCGCGGCTGGTCGCCCTTGCCGTCCCGGGCGCGGAGCCGTTCGTACGCGGCGGGAAGGGAGAGGACGGCGTCCATGGCCTTCTCCTCGTGGGAGATCCAGCGGACGCTCCCCGTGGGACCCGTGGGGCCGGTGGCGACGGGGTCGGAGACCGTCTCGGTGTCCTCGCGGGCGAGCGAGGTGCCGAGCCAGACTCCGCCGCCGGCGAGCAGGGCGCCGGTGAGGGTGGCGATCAGGAGGAGACGGCCGGTGCCGCGGCGGCCTGTGTTGCCGCGGCCTGTGCTGCCGCGGGCCGTGCTGCCGCGGGCCGTGCCACGAGCTGTCCCGAGCCGTACCGTCCGCGAGTCGTCGCGCGGCTCCGGTAACCCGGCGGGTACCGGGCCCTCCACGACCCGCACCTCCGCCGCCCGGCCCTCCGCAACCCCCACCTCCGCCGCCCGGCCCTCCGCGACCCGCACCGCCGTCGCCCGGGCCGGCACATCCGGCTCAGGTCCGGGTCGGCCCTCCGCCACCGCCTCCAGTACCGCTCTCACCTCGTCGGCCTCGGGGCGGGCCGCCGGTTCCTTGGCCAGGAGGCGGACGATCAGGGGGCCGAGCGGGCCCGCCCGTTCGGGTTCCGGGGGCTCGGTGGAGAGGATCGCGGCGAGGGTGGACTCCAGGGTCGTACGGCGGAAGGGGGACCAGCCCTCGACGGCGGCGTAGAGGAGGACGCCGAGGGACCACAGGTCGGAGGGCGGGCCCGCGGTGCGGTCCGACATGCGCTCGGGGGCGACGAACTCGATCGAGCCGACGAACTCGCCGCTCACGGTGAGGGCTTCCTCGCCCTGGACGTGGGCGATGCCGAAGTCGGTGAGGACGACGCGGCCGTGCGGGCCGAGGAGGACGTTGGCCGGCTTGACGTCGCGGTGGACGATGCCGACGCTGTGCGCGGCGTGCAGCGCGCCGACGACGGCGAGGCCGATCCGGGCGGACTCGGCGGGGGTGAGGGCGCCGCGCCGGAGCAGTTCGTGGAGGGACTCGCCGCGGACCCACTCCATGACGATCCAGGGGTGGCCGTCCTCGATGACGACGTCGTGGATGGTGACGGCGGACGGGTGGTCGACGCGGGCGGCGGCGCGGGCCTCGCGGTAGAGGCGGTTGGCGGCGCGCTGCCGGTGCTGGTCCTCCGGGCCGCCGTCCGGGTCCGCCGGGTCGCCCGGCAACCTGGGCTGTTTGACGGCGACTTCGCGCTCGACGAGTTCGTCGACGGCCTTCCATACGGTGCCCATGCCGCCGGAGCCGATGCGCTCGGTGAGGCGATAGCGGCCGCCGACCAGGCGGGCGTGGTGCCCGGGGTCCCGGTTGTCGTGCGGGGGTGCGTCGTGCGGATGTTCGCCGTCGTCGCTCATGCCACATCACTACCGTGCGGGGGCGGAGCTTGTCGATGTACCGCCCAGTAGGCCGAACGACTGTCGTCAGCGGCCGGGCCGAACCGGACCGGCTAACGTCGCCGGTTCCACAACTCCTGTGCCCAGCCGTACCGTTCGCGGTGCTTGGGCAGGGCCGTGCGGCCGACGGCGGCGGCCAGTTTGCGCAACCGGCGCCAGTCCAGGGGTGGTTTGGGCTCGGGGACGCCGGGGCGGTCGCGGGGGACGCGGACGCGCAGGGCCTTCCGCGAGAGCCGGCAGTGGACGGGGGTGGGCAGGACGAGGGCCTCGCCGTCGACGCCGACCTCGATCTCCGGCCGGTCGGCCTCGACGACGATCTCGTCGGCGATGAGGAAGCTGAGCCCGGGGGCGTTCGGGCCGAGGACCAGTCCGGCGGCCTCGGCGGCGCTGTCGACACGGATGCCGACGACGCCCAGCACCCCGGCGTCCAGCCGTTCGCGTCGGCCGAGGCCGACGAGGTCGTCGCTGCGGTAGACGTTGTTGCTGACGAGAACGGCCTGGGGCGCGTCGATGACGGCGTCCCCGATGCGGGCGGTGAGCCTCGGGCCGCGCTGGTGGGTGAGCAGTTCCGGCAGCAGCTCCAGCGTGGTGCGAACCTTGTCGTCGCGGTACGCGGGGCTCTGCACGACGGCGGCGTACGCGCCGAAGCTGGCGTTGTTGACGAAGGGGTGGCCGCTCGCGTAGCCGAGGTCGACGTGGAGTTCGACGCCCTTGTCGGTGAGGGCGTCGAGACAGGCGGCGGGGTTGTCGCGGTCGAGCCCGAGGTCCATGGCGAAGTGGTTGCGGGTGCCGGCGGAGATGACGAGCAGGGGAACGTCGTACGCCGCCGCGATGGCGGCGACCTGTGCCTGGGTGCCGTCGCCGCCGGCGACGCCGAGCAGGTCGGCGCCGTTCCGGACGGCGTCCCGGGCCAGTACGGCGACGTCCTCGTGGTGCGCGGGGTCGAGCAGATGGACCGTGGCGCCGAGGCGTTCGGCCCTCTCCTTCAGCCGGAAACGCTCGACCTTTCCGCCCCCGGACTTGGGGTTCATGATGAAGAAGGGGCGGGTGGGGGCGGGAGTGCGGTGCTCGGGTACGTGTACCTGGTGGGACTTGGTGCTGCTGAGGGCGAACTTCCCGGACCAGACGGCCACGCCCCACAGGGCGGCGGACACGACCACCACCCAGAGCAGATTGACGGCGGCGAACCACCAGATGACGCCGACCGGCGCGGCCACGGCCAGCGCGCCCGCAGCGATCCGGGCGGTACCCCGGCGGGTCAGCACCCACCACAGCGAGGCCACGGTGAGGCCGACGCCCAGCAGGACGCCGGCGACGAGCAGGAGGCTCGCCTCACGTGCGAAACCGAGCGGCAGCAGTACGGCGAGTGCCGCGCAGCCGAGTGCGGCCCTGGCCGCCCAGCGCTGTCTGGCGTGAGCCCGCACGTCCAGGTGTTCGATGCCCACGCTCGCTCGCCCTTCGCGCCGATCATGCACTTGACACGGCATGTTAGGGCCAGGGCCTACGTCAAAGCGACGGCCCCGGGGAGTGGAACTCCCCCGGGGCCGTGGAAATCATCCGTTCCGAAGATGAGACGCTGCTCGCCGCGACCGCCAAGGTGTCCGAGCCGGATACTTCGGGCCAACTCCCGGGCCCGGTTGACGGTTGTTCGAGTGGGCCGCTTATAGTCCGATTGCTCACGCAAGCAGGCCGTGTGGGCGCTTCCCACGCTGTGGACGTTTCGGTCGGATCCCGCGCCCGGGGACGACGTCGCCTGCCGTCATGCCACTCGAAGGGCAGGTAGCCGTGCGTCGGCTCTGGGGTTGTCTCGTTCTCTGCGCCGCGGCCGTCGCCGCCCTCCTCGTCGCCGACTCGCACGACAGTGCGGCGGCCGACCGCAACGAGGCCACGCACTCCTACGGTGCGCACACCCGCCAGACCCTCGACGCCTACTGGAACGCCGCGGGTGAGGAGATGGACGGGAAACAGCCGGGGATCGTGATCCTGCACGGCGGCCACTGGTACAGGGACACCGGCTGGGCCACCTGGTCACGCACGTTCGCGGACGCCGGGTACGCCGTCTTCGACGTCGACTACCGGCTGAATTTCGACGCTCCCTGGCCGGCCCAGCGAACCGACGCCCTGTCCGCGCTGGACTGGATCCGCGACCACGCCACCGACTTCGACCTCGACACCAACCGGCTGGTGCTTCTGGGCTCCTCCTCCGGCGGCCAGATAGCCACCACCGTCGCGACCCTCGGCTCCGGCGCCTTCCGCGTCGACGGTGTGGTGGCGCTGTCGCCCGTGAACTCCCCGTACCGCGCCTGGCAGGACGGCAACGCCGCCACCGCGACCGACAGGCAGCGCAGGCTCCGCGACAACGCCGCCATCCTGGCGCGCTGTTCCCCGGACGCGGCGGACAACGACACCTCCGCGCACCCGGGCTGCCAGGACACCTGGAAGGACATGACCGCCAAGAGCCGTGCCTCCGGCGGCGACGACGCCCCCATGTATCTGCTCCACTCCGCGGGCGACTTCGTGCCCGTCCAGCACTCGCTCGAGCTCGAAGCGGCAGAGGAGACCGACCACAACATGCCCGCCAATGGGGTCACGGTGGAGACGGTGACCGGTTCCTCGCACGGCGGAGCGCTGTTGGACGAGCCGGAGGTGGCCGACCGGGTCCTGTCCTGGATCGCTGAGAGGACGTACTGAGCGCCTTGAAGATCGCCTGAGCGCCATGAAGGTCGCCTGACTGCTCCACAGCGCGTACGCCATCGGCGGCACCGTCCGCTCCACCCTGAACCTCGCCGAGGCCCTGGCTGCTCGGGCCGGAACACCTGTCGTACGACAACCACGTGCCCGGCGTACGCGGGGCGCGGAACGCGGCGACCGATGCCGAGGCCGCCCGATGGCGCCGCAGGGCGACGGGACCCGCCGCCATGACCGCAGCAGGCGCCAAGCCGCGCCCCTTGTGCCCGAGGGCCGGCTGCCGGATCGACGCGCACGGCGATGTGCGGTTCCCCGCGGCCGGCCTACATCACGTCGATCTTCAGGTTCGCGACGGCCGTACGCGCGATCTCGCGCCCCTGCTCGGTGAAGTGCCCCTTGCCCGGATAGTCGATCCAGACCCGGTACATGTCGCCGTTGCTCGCCTTGTAGTACAGGAGCCGTGCCTCGCGGAGGCGGGGGGCCCGGGTGTCCGTGGTCGTGTAGACGACGGTGTTCTCGGCGGCCTCGCGGTCCTGGAACTTCGCCTCCTGCGGCCGCCCCTTGGGCGCGGGGCCGTCGGCGATGTCCAGGGTGTACTCGCCGTCCTTGACCAGCTCCCAGTCGGCGTACGCCTTGTCCAGCGCGACGCCCGGTATCTCGTTCTCCTTGTCGTCCTTCTTGATGTCCCGGTCGACGTTGATCCGGATCAGCCCGCTCGGATCGCTGTACTGCGCGAACGTGCCGTCGGTCTCGTCCGGCTCGAACTTGTCCTCGACGAAGTCCCCGGGCACACCGATGCTCGCGGCGACCTTCGTGCCGAGGTCCCGCTGCTTCCAGCCGTCCGGCAAGGGCCCCGCGAAGGGATCGGCGATCACCAGGTACGCCGTCACCGCCGCCGCGACGACCACCGCGCCGAGCCCGGCGAGGGTCTTGGCGCCGACACGGATGCCCTTGCCGGCCTCGGCCGGGGGCCCGGCGACCTGGTGGACCACCTGGGTGGGCGCGGGGGCCGGCGGGTTCGCGGCCGACTCCAGCAGTTCACGGACCCGGGCGGCGGTCGGGCGGCGCGCGGGGTCCTTCTGCAGCAGGCCGTTGATGGCCTCGGCCAGCGGGCCCGTGGCGGAGGCGGGCGTCGCGGGCGTGGCGTTGAGCACGGACTGCAGGGTCGCCGGCGTGTTGCTGCGCCGGAAGGGCGACACACCCTCCGTCGCGGCGTAGAGGACGACGCCGAGCGACCAGAGGTCCGACGCGTGGCCGGGCCGCTGGCCCAGCACCCGCTCGGGGGCGATGTACTCGGGCGAGCCGACGAAGCCGCCGGTGTCCGTCAGGTTGGTCTCGCCCTCGATCTGGGCGATGCCGAAGTCGGTGAGGACGACCCGGTCGTGGCGGCCCAGGAGGACGTTGTCCGGCTTGACGTCACGGTGCAGGATGCCGGCGGCGTGCGCGGCCTCCAGCGCGCCGAGCACATCGAGGCCGATTCTCGCCGCATCACGCACCCCGAGGGTGCCCTCCTGGAGCGCGTCGCCCAGGGAACGCCCTTGCACCAGCTCCATCACGATCCACGGCTGGCCGTCCACGACCGCCACATCGTGCACGTTCACGACCGACGGATGATCGAGCCTGGCCGCCGCACGCGCCTCCCGGCGCATCCGTTCGAAGGCGTTGACCCGTTCACGTTCGGGAAGATGGTCCGGTATGCGAGGCTCCTTGACGGCGACCTCACGATCCACCGTCTCGTCCTTCGCCCGCCACACCGTGCCCATACCGCCATGCCCGAGCTTGGCGAGCAGCCGGTAACGGCCCGCGATGAGCCGCCCGGTACCGGGGTCCTGCGGGGGCTGCGCCGAGGGCGGTGCCGGCGACGGCGGCGCCGGTTGCGCCACGACCCGCGTCGGCTGCGCGTACGGATTCCCCGGGTACGGCACACCCGACTCCGGCGGTTGCAGTCCGAAACTCGTCGGCTCATCTGGTCCGTTGCCGGATCCGTAAGGGGCGCCCCCGTTGCTGCTCATACGACCATCTGTATCGCGGCAAGCGCTCCTGCTTCCACCCCCGTCGCTTTCCGGTCACAGACCCGTGACGCGGACCGCCACTTTTATCCGCTTTGGTTACGTACGAAGGTGTCGACAAGTCGCGCACGGAGATGTCGACCACTCGCATACGAAGGTGGCGATTGCTGGCGAAGGTGTCGATCGCCGGCGTACGAAGATGTCGACTACTCGCGTACGAACGTGTCGAGCGCGACGTCGAAGTACTCCTTCGCCTCACTCACCTTCCCGACCGGCGCCGACACCCACACGTCGTACAGCCGCCCGTCCTGCTCCCAGCACAGGTCGTAGGTGTGCCGGGGCCCCTCCGCCGCGCCGAAGCCGTCCCAGGTGAACTCCCAGAACGCGGCGGGCCGCCCGTCGTGCGTGGTCTCGGCGACCCGGCCGTCGCGGTAGCCGGGATTCGTGGAGGGCCCCTTCTCGTGGGCGCGCCGCATCACCCCGGCCGGCCCGCCCTCCGCCGGGTCGTCGACCTTGATACCGATCCGGATCTCCTGCCCCGGCGACATGTAGAAGACCCGCTCCCCCTGCGGCTCCCGTGTGAAGTCCTCCGGCACGGCGAGGCTGAAGCCACGGTCGTCCTCGGCGAGCCGGTACCCCGAGGGCACGGTCGGCGCGGTGGCCGCCGTGACGGTGGGCGTGGCGTCCGCCGACGTACCGGACGTGGTACCGGATGGGCCGGACTCGGCCGGGGTGCTGGGCGGGTCCGGCTCGCCCGAGTCCCCCGTCGTGCTCGATGTGCCCGGTGCATGCGGTGCCGAACTGCTCGGCGTGCCGCCCCCGTCGCCGCCGTCCCGCATCAGCAGTGCCGCCGCCGAGACTCCCGCCCCTGCCATCGCCGCCACCAGCGCGGCCGCGACCAGCACGCTCCGCGTGGACTGCGGCTGCCGCTGCCGCGCGGGCTGCTCCCGCAGGGCGGCCACCGGGTCGAGTGCGGGCTGCTCCGCCTGCCCACCCGGTACGTCCTGGTCGGCGTGGTGTACGGCAGGGCGCGGCGCGCCCCGGTGCGGATGCGGCAGGTCCCGCCGGGTCGGTGTGTAACCGGTCGACGTCCTCGGGGGCTTCGTCACCCTCGGCGTACGCCCTGTCTCCCGGAAGGCCCGCAGCAGCCGCTCCGCCTCCGCCGCGTCGAGCCGCCGGTCCGGGTCGCGCTCAAGGAGCCCGCGTACGACGGGGAGCAGCGGCGCGGCCTGCGCGGGCGGTCGGATCTCGTCGAAGACGACCGCGTGCAGGATGCCGCCCAACGAGTCCCGCCGGAACGGCGATTCCCCGCTCAGCACGGCGCACAGCAGCGCGCCCAGCGACCAGAGGTCGGACTCCGGCCCGGTGCGGACCCCGGACATCCGCTCCGGCGCGGTGTACTCGGGCGAGCCGACGAAGGACCCGTTCTCGGTGAGCGTGGTCGCGCCGGCTACCTGGGCGATGCCGAAGTCGGTGAGGACGACCCGGTCGGTGCCGGCCTCCACCAGGACGTTCGCGGGTTTGAGATCGCGGTGCAGCACCCCGGCGTCGTGCGCCCGCCGCAGCGCGCCCAGCAGATCGATCCCGATCCGCGCGGCCTCCCGCGCGTCGACCGGCCCTTCGGCCGCGATCCGCTCCGCGAGCGATCCCCCGTCGATCAACTCCATGACGATGTAAGGCCGTTCGTCCTGCTCGACGACATCGTGCACGACGATGATGTGCGGATGACCGAGCCGGGCGACCGCCCGCGCCTCCCGCAGGGTGCGCTCACGCCGCTGCCGGGACTGCTCGTCCGGGGTCGATCCGTCGAGGGCCAGCTCCTTGACCGCCACCCGCCGACCGAGGAGTTCGTCGGTGGCGCGCCACACGATCCCCATGCCGCCTCGGCCGATCCTGGCCTCCAGCCGGTAACGACCCGCTATGACACGGACGTTCTCCCCCTCGGTCCCCATGCGCCCCATCATGCCGCACCGGACCGGAACCCTCCGGTGCCGTGTGACAGGCCTGGCCGACAAGCGACGTAGCACGTCTCGTGAGCGCCTCGCGAGCGCCGCACGTGGTGGGGGCGGCACGGGCCCCGAGGGCTCGAGCCGCAGGCGCCCTCATCACTGCGTCGGCGGCCTCCAGCTGCGCAGCACCGCGTAGAACTGCTCCTCCGCCGTGTCCCAGTCCGCCGCCGGCGCGGACATGTAGATCGTGTACTCGACGCCGTCCCGGGAGAGATACATCTGCTCGATCGCCCGGCGCGGCCCGGGGAACTCCGTGTCCTTCGCCAGCGCGGTCCAGGTGAAGTCCCACAGCGCACCCGGCCGGTCGCGGTAGATGTTCTCCTCCAGGCTCACCTGCCGGTACTCGGACCGCACCTTCACCTGCTCCTCCAGGTCGAGCTGGTGGTGGTACGGGCTGTCGAAGTCGGGCGAGTCGTCCAGGGCGACCCGGAGGAAGTGATCACCGCCGTCGGGCGTGTAGTCGATCTGGGCACCCTCCACCTGCCGCTTCCACCCCTTGGGCAGGGCGAGGCTGAAACCCTCCGGGTCCTCGACCCGCTCCCACCCCTCGGGCACTTCGCCGCCGGCCGACTCGGCCCCCTGGTCCTCGCCGTCGGTGCCGTCGGTCCCGTCCGTCCCCGCCGTGGCGGAACTGCTCCCCGTACGCCACTCGCCCGCGTAGTACATCGCGGCGGCACCCCCACCGCCGACCAGCGCGGCCAGCAGGACGACGAGCGCGACCGTACGAGCCAGGCCGCGCCGTTTGGCGGCGGGTGTGGGGACGGGTGCGGGCTGATAGGCGGTGGCTCTCGAGACGACGGGCGTGCCGGAGGTGGCCGCGGACGTGGTGGGGTTTCCCGGCGCATGCGACGCGCCGCCGCCAAACGCGCCGTGCGCGCCCTCCATACCCCGAGAACCGTGCGCGCCCTCCGCACCACGGGCACCGAGCGCGCCCTCCGTGCCGTGCGCACCACGCCCGTCCTCGGCATCCGGCGCCCCCTGGGTGCCCCCACCCTCCGCAGCGGGCCCCGCACCCCCCGGCCGCTGCCGGGGAAGCACCTGCGCCTGCGCCGGCCGTGGCCGCCGTCCCTCCGCCGCCTCGGCGAGCATCCGCTCGGCCTCGTCCGCGCCGGGCCGTACGGCGGGGTCCTTGCACAGCAGCGCGGTGATGACGGGCCCCAGCGCCCCCGCGTCCGCGGGTTCGGCGGCCTCCTCACTGACCACGGCCTGCATGGTGGTGAGCGGTGTGGTGCGCCGGAACGGCGACTTGCCCTCCACCGCCGTGTACAGCGTGGCGCCCAGCGACCACAGGTCGGAGGCGGGCCCGGGCTCGTGGCCGCGCACCCGCTCGGGGGCTATGTAGTCGACCGAGCCGACGATCTCCCCGGTCCGTGTGATGGTCGTGTCGCCCTCGACCTGGGCGATGCCGAAGTCGGTGAGCATGACCCGGCCGTCCTCGGCGAGCAGCACGTTCCCCGGCTTCACATCGCGGTGCAGTACGCCCGCCCGGTGGGCGGCCCGCAGCCCGCGCAGCACCCACATCCCGATCCGCGCCGCCTCGCGCGCCTCGACGCGCCCCCGCTCCTTCACCGCGTCGGCCAGCGAGACGCCCTCGACCAACTCCATGACGATCCACGGCCGGTTGTCGTGCTCCAGCACGTCGTGCACGGTGACGACGGCCGAGTGGTTGATCCGCGCCGCCGCTCGCGCTTCCGCCCGGGTTCGCGCCAGGAGTATGGTCTGCTCGTTCTCCGAGACGTAGAGCGCGGCCGTCAACTCCTTGACCGCGACGGCCCGGTGCAGCACCTCGTCGTGCGCACGCCAAACCCGCCCATGCCGCCACTGCCGATCGTGTCGACGAGCCGGTAGCGCTCCGCCAGGAGCAGACCCTGCATCTGATTCACGTTGCCCCGCAATGTTCTTGACAGGGTCACATTAAGGAGCGGCCCGCGACAGGGGGAACCGGCTCGGCGCACAGAGACCGCACTGTGACGGTTCTCGCTTCCGCGAACGGAGCGCAACCTTCCGCCGCCGAGCCGACAAAGCACCCCTCCGACCCGCTCACGTAACCCGCTCAGCCGGTCACCCGATACGTGTCCGCCGCCTGCTCGTACAGCCGCGTCACCTCGTCCCGCTCCGCCTCCGGCCCGCGCAACTGCACCACGTGGTAACGCCCGTCGAGGAGTATCGCGAGATTCCGCACAAAGACCCCGCGCCCGTCGGAGTCCTGCCAGGTGAACTGCCCCTCGGCCGAGGTCACCCCGCCCACCTCGATCAACCGCATACCGGTGGACGTCGCCCAGGACGAGTCGCGGAACGGCTGCAGCTCGCGCTCGTCCTCCCGCTGGTACTTCAGCGGATCACTGCCGTACGTGTCCACGCTGTCCCGCCCAGGGACGAGGATCAGCTCGAAGTCGCCCTGGGAGTACACGATCTGACCGCGTCCGTTCCTGGCGCTGCGGTCCCATCCACTGGCGACGGCGACCTCGAACCCCTCGGGGTCCTTGCGCAGGGTGAACCCCTGGGCGACCTCGGGGCCGCCGGTCTGCGTCTGCGTCGAACCGGACGACTCCGACGGGCTCGCCCCGCTCTGACCCTCCTCGCCGCCGTCGGGCGAGTTCGAGTTCTGGTCGGGCCGGGGCTCACTGCTCGCCTCCGGCGCCGAACTCGGCTGCCCCACACTGTCCGTACGGCTGCCCGTGTCGCTTCCCTCGCCGCTCGGCGCGGCCTTCGGCATGAACACCATGG
The DNA here is from genome assembly GCF_024612035.1 of Streptomyces sp. DSM 40750. Classification (GTDB taxonomy): domain Bacteria; phylum Actinomycetota; class Actinomycetes; order Streptomycetales; family Streptomycetaceae; genus Streptomyces. The sequence continues at coordinate 7,070,627 of NZ_CP102513.1, read as the reverse complement.
CATACGTGACGGCCGCGGCCAGTGCGAGCATGATCAGCAGGAGCAGGTTCCGGCCCAGCTTGCGGGGCTGCGGGGGTTTCTGCCGGGCGCGCTTGTGGCGGGCGTGCGCGCTGGTCGCGGGCAGACCGGCCCGGCGCCTGCGGACGAGCTCGCCGCGCCGCCGTACGATCGGCAGCCGGCTCGCGTCCACGGGCGGCGCGGGGACGACATGCGTACCGGCCTCGGGCTCCGGGGCCGACCGCACCAGCGACCGCAGCCAGCCGCGCAGCTCCTCGAAGTCCAGCCGCTCGGTCGGGTCCTGACGCAGCAGTGACTCCACGACCGGCCGCAGCGGCCCGCACTCCTCGGCGAACGCCGGCGGCTCCGCGCACACCATCTGCACCAGCTCGGCGGTGTTCTCCTCCGGGTACGGCGCATGCCCCTGCACGGCTCGGAACAGCAACGCCCCCAGCGCCCACAGATCCGTGGCCGGCCCGATCGGCGCCGCCAACTGCCAGTTCTCATGCACCGGCCCGGCCTGCTCAGGCGCCCAGCGCTCGGTGACCGGCCCCACCACAGCCATCCGCGCCTGCCGCGCCCGCTCAGCCGCGAGCGCGGTGGCGGGGCCCCGCCGAGGAGCGGCGGCCGCACCGACGACGCGGTCCCAGGGGGCGGCGTCCGCGACCGGGGCGCCCGTGTCCCGCGCGGAGTCGGCGTACGCGCCGACGCCCCGCGCGGGGTCGCCGTGATCGGCGTTGCCGTACGCCGAGTTGTCGTATCCGGGTACGAGAGGCGAGCCGTGTGCCGGGGTCGGGTGCGTGCCGGTGTCACCGCCGTCGAAGCTGAAGGGGGCGTCGCCCCGGCCGCCGGTCCCGGACGGGCCGCCGTACGGCGAGGAGTCGCCGGATGCCGGGTTGCCCTGGCCGTCGCCGCCCGGCGCGGGCGCCCCGCTGCGCGGCTGGGCACCATGCCAGGCGCTCGTGGGGCCACCGTTCGCGAGGACGCCGTAAGGGTCGGCGATCTGGCCGAGAGGCAGCGGGCGTGTCCCCGTACCGGGCGTCGGGTCGCCGTCCCGCCCGGTCCCCGGCGCCGCCGTACCGTCCTGCGGTGCCGGCCGCTGCGCGGGCAACCCCGTGCCCGGGCCGCCCCGTTGGTCGTCCTGCACACGGGCCGCGGCCCGCGCTCCCGCACGATACGCGGCGATCGCGCCCGCCCGCGCCGCCCGGGCGTCCCCGCCGGCCTCCAGCGCGCGCTGCCCTCCGGAGGGGTCCGTGACCGGCGCCGCGGCACTGCCCGCCCGCGCCTCTATCGCGGCCCGCCGAGCGGCTTCGGGATCCTCGGCCCCGCCACCGGCTCCCGCACCGGGCCCACCACTACGGGAGCCGCCGAAGGTGCCGCCGCCCGCACCACTGGGCAGAGCCCCGCGCGCCCCGGGAACACCACCGCCGGGCGCCACCGGGCCACGACCCGAACCCTCACGCCCACCGGGCCCTGCCGCAGGAAGTCCCGGACCACCCCCAGGCGCCCCCGGGCGACCGCCCTCGAAGTCCCGGACGGGCACCGGGTCGTACCCGCACAACGCCTCTTCCGCCGCCCCGACCGCCAGCCCCGTGAGCATCACCCGGCCGTCGTCGCAGACCAGCACCGTACGGGCGGTGATGTTCCGGTGCACCCAGCCATGGGCGTGCAGCGCCCGCAGCGCGGTGAGCACGTCGGAGGCGACCTCGGCCGCCCGATAGGGGGTGAGCGGCTGCTCCGCGAGCAGCGCGGCGAGGGGCCGGGCGGACACCAGTTCGCTCACTATCCACAACGAGCCGCCCTCGGCGAACACGTCGAAGACCTGGTCGAGCCGGGGATGGTCGGGGATCTGCGCGGCGGCCTGCGCGGCCTCGATGGCCCGCTGTACGGCCGGCTCCGTGGGCCGGCGTGTAGTCCGCGCCGCACCCCGGCGCGCTCCGCCGTCCCGCGCGACATATCCCTCGGGCAGCCCGTCCGCGTCGAGCACTTCCGCCTCGACGACCTCGGGCAACGGCACCTGTCGTACCAGGACTTCCTGTCCGCTGTAGGTGTCGAAGGCCCGGGTCTCGGCGAGTTCGTACTCGTCGGAGGGCGGCAGCGGCAGGCGATAGCGGTCGGCGAGTACTCGCCCCGCGTATTCGTCCACGATGCCCTCCCCCGGCCGCCCGGTTGGTCAATTCCGCTCGCCTTGCGTCGCGTTCCGTCCTGGATGCGTTCGGTCCGCAGCCCTTCACGATACGTGCCGGAGGCAACTCACATTGAGTCGATGCGATATCTCGTCCGTCTCGAATGCGCTCGAACGCCCTCGATCTTCCCCGGAACGCCCGTCACCGAACTCACCCGGCGGGCAGAACTCCCGAAGCCGAACTCACATCACCGGCGCTCACCCCGCTCCACACCCCCGCACGCCCCCGGACGGCACGCCGAACCGAGGCATGGAGCCGCATATCGCCCCCGCCTCGAACGCACCGGCGCACAACAGCCCATGCGCACGCGCTCCCCGCGCGCATGGGCGTGGCCCGTCAGCTCACGCCTTCGGCCCGAAGGTCTTCGTGAACGTCCGCCAGGTGTCCTTGCGCAGCTCACCGCTCCACTTCGACGCCTTCGCGGTGTACATCAACGCGTATCCCTGCTGGGAGTTGACGACGAATCCGCGGTCGATCGACCGGTACTTCGTACCGCTCTCCACATAGGTGAACTCCCAGTCGGCCGTGTTCCAGCCCCGGTAGTTCACCGCCTGTATTCGAATCCGCTTGTACTGCGAGCGCGTCATGAACCGCTCTTGGTTCTTCCAGTCCGCGACCGGGTCGTTCTTCGGGGTGGTCGTCCACCCGACGAGCAGCCGCTGCCCGTCGGGACCGGAGAACCGGGCCCCCGCGGCGTCCGTGGACTGGTACTTCCACCCGTCGGGCAGCCCGATCGAGAACCCCTGACCGCTCTTGTACGTCTCGGTGGCGATGTCTCCCGAGTCCCCCGAGCCGTCACCGTTCACCGAGCCGTTCGACCCGCCCGAAGGGCTCGGCGAACTGCCCGCCGCCCCGGTCGCCCCGTCGGCCTGGTCCGTCGTGTCGCCGTCCGGGCTGGGGTCGGTCCCCTTGCCCGTGTCCTTGTCCGTGTCCTTGTCCGCGGCGTCGCTCCCCGACGCCGTCCCGCTGGACGCGGCCGCCTTGGTGTCGGCGCCCTTGCTGTTGTCCGACGTGTCGCCGTCGTCGCCGAGGGTGAACGCCAGCACGGTCCCGAGCACGGCCAGCACCACGGCCACCGCGATGACCGCCAGCGTCCGCCGCGACACCACATCCGTGATCGGCGCCCTGGGCACCGGCCGCGGCGGCAGATCCGGCGGCGGCATCTCGGGCCACCCGGAAGTCCGCCCCGTCGAAACGGAGTTGCCCACGCCCATGCCCGTCCCGGCGGCGTCGGCGCCACGCGCCCCGACCGCCCCGGGCTTGCCCGCAGCCGCGTCCGGGACACCGCCGGCCCTACCGGCCTTCTCCGCAGCCGCCCCCGACGAAACCCCGACGGACGCGGACCGCGCCGAAACAGCCGCCGAAGCCGAAGCCGCGGCCGGAGTGGCCTTCGAAGCCCTCGTCCCACCGGCGGCCCCACCGGAACCGCCACCGGAACCGCTGCCGGCCGTACCGCTCACAGCCCCGCCGACGGCTCCCGCCGTACTACCGGCGGCCGCTACCGCAGCCCCTCCCCCCGACGGGCCCTTCCGCATGGACCACCGAGGCGCACGCGCCCGCTCGCCGGCCCCCTTGGCCCCGGCCCCCTTGGCCCCGGCCCCGCCGGAACCACCCTTCTTCGGACGCTCCTCCGGCACCGGCGGCAACGGCACGACCCGCGTCGCGTCCACCGGCTCGATGTCCTTCGGGTCGGGCGCGTGGATCACGGCGTTGAGCATCGCCCGCGCACCGGCGTCGTCGAGCCGCCGCTCGGGGTCCTTGGTGAGCAGCCCGAAGATGACGTCCCTCAGCGCCCCGGCGCTCTTCGGCTCCGGCACCGGCTCGGTCATCACCGCGGTCAGCGTCGCTATGGCCGACCCCTTGTCATAGGGCGGCACCCCCTCGACCGCCGCGTAGAGCAGACCGCCGAGCGACCACAGGTCGGCCGCGGGCCCGGGCTTGTGGCCACGCGCCCGCTCCGGCGAGATGTACGAGGGCGCGCCCACGAGCATGCCGGTCGAGGTGATGGAGGGGTCGCCCTCGACCTGCGCGATACCGAAGTCGGTGAGGACAACGCGGCCGTCGTGCTTGTCGATGAGCACGTTCGACGGTTTCACGTCCCGGTGCAGGATGCCCTGACGGTGCGCGGCCCGCAGCACGTCGAGGATCGCGAGCCCCACCTCGGCGGCCCGCCTCGGTTCGAGCACCCCGTCCTCACGGATGGCCTCGGCGAGCGACTTGCCCTCGACGAGCTCCATCACGATCCACGGCCGGTCGTCCTCGTGGACGACGTCGAAGACCGTCACCGCCGCGTTGTTACGGATCCGCGCGATCGCCTTGGCCTCGCGCAACGTACGCGTGATCAGCCGCCGCTTCTCGTCCTCGTCGATGCTCGACGGGAACCTCAGCTCCTTGACCGCGACCGTACGGCCCAGCGTCTCGTCCTTCGCACGCCACACCGTGCCCATGCCGCCCCGACCGAGCACCCCTCCCAGCCGGTACCGCCCGGCGAGGAGACGTGCGTCCTTGTCCTGACGGGATTCCCCAGCCCGCTCCGCCTCCGACATGCGTCCCCTCATACAACCCGCCCTGACAGAACCTCCATTGTCACCCACCCGACAACCGCCCCACGCCCAGGGCCCCCCTCAACCAGCCACCCCACCTCCAGGCCGCTCACCACACCCGCTCACACTTCACAACCAGGGCCCCATATCTGAGGCCGCCCCAGAAACTTTCAGGCCGCCGGGGGTTTGGGAAACGAGCCCGGCACCAGTCGGCCCGTCCGGCGTTTGAGGACGAGCCCGAAGGGCCACAGCGGGGGTCTGGGGGCGCAGCCCCCAGGCGCAGGAAGGGTAGGGCGGCGGGGGCGAGAACAACGCCGCCGCACCCGGCAGCCGCGTACGCCCCACCTAGAGCGGCACGATGTCCGGTGCCCCCAGCCGCGCCGCATCCGCCGTCAAGTCATCCGGCTGCCGCTGCGACTCCCTCTCCGCCTCCACCCTCTTCCGATAATGCTCGACCTCCCGCTCGATCTGGCCCTCGTCCCACCCGAGCACAGGCGCCATCAACTCCGCCGCCTCCCGGGCACTCCGCGTCCCCCGGTCGAACGTCTCGATCGAGATCCGCGTCCGCCGAGTAAGCACATCGTCGAGATGCCGCGCCCCCTCATGCGAGGCGGCGTACACCACCTCGGCCCGCAGATAGTCGTCGGCGGCCTGCAACGGCTCCCCCATCGAGGAATCGGAGGCGATGAGATCGAGCACCTCCTCGGCCGCCGATCCGTACCGGTTCAACAGATGCTCCACCCGCACCACATGAAGTCCCGTACTCGCCGCGATCCGCGCCCGCGCATTCCACAGCGCCCGATACCCCTCCGCCCCCAGCAACGGCACATCCTCGGTGACGCACTCGGCGACCCGCTGATCAAGCCCGTGCACGGCGGCGTCGACCGCGTCCTTGGCCATGACCCGATAGGTCGTGTACTTCCCGCCGGCCACGACCACCAGCCCCGGCACCGGATGCGCGACGATGTGCTCGCGCGAGAGCTTGCTGGTGGCTTCCGACTCCCCGGCGAGCAACGGCCGCAGCCCCGCGTACACCCCCTGCACGTCGTCCCGGGTCAGCGGCACCGCCAGCACCGAGTTCACATGCTCCAGCAGATAGTCGATGTCCGCGCTGGACGCCGCCGGATGCGCCTTGTCGAGATCCCAGTCGGTGTCCGTCGTGCCCACGATCCAGTGCCGCCCCCAGGGGATCACGAACAGCACGGACTTCTCGGTCCGCAGAATCAGCCCGGTCGTGGAGTGAATCCGGTCCTTGGGTACGACCAGATGGATGCCCTTGGAGGCCCGCACGTGGAACTGCCCACGCTCCCCCACCATCGCCTGGGTGTCATCGGTCCACACCCCGGTGGCGTTGACGATCTGCCGGGCGCGGATCTCGTACTCCCCACCGCCCTCGACGTCCTGCACCCTGGCCCCGACCACCCGCTCGCCCTCGCGCAGGAACCCGGTCACCCGCGCCCGGTTGGCGACCTTCGCGCCGTACGACGCGGCCGTGCGCACCAGCGTCGCCACATAGCGGGCGTCGTCCATCTGGGCGTCGTAGTACTGCAACGCCCCGACCAGCGCGTCCTTCTTCAGACAGGGCGCGATGCGCAGGGCGTGGTGGCGCGTCAGATGACGATGCAGCGGCAGCCCCCGCCCATGCCCGCGCGCCATCGACATCCCGTCGTACAGCGCGACGCCCGAGCCCGCGTACCACCGCTCCCAGCCCTTGTGCTGCAAGGGATAGAGGAACGGCACGGGCTTCACCAGATGGGGTGCCAGGCGCTCCAGCAGCAGCCCGCGCTCCTTCAACGCCTCGCGCACCAAGGGGAAGTCGAGCATCTCCAGATAGCGCAGACCGCCGTGGATCAGTTTGCTGGACCGGCTGGAGGTACCGGACGCCCAGTCACGCGCCTCGACCAGGCCCGTGGACAGACCGCGTGTCACGGCGTCCAGGGCCGTGCCCGCTCCGACCACGCCGGCACCCACGACCAGCACATCCAGCTCGCGCTCGGCCATACCCGCAAGTGACTCGGCTCGCTGCGCCGGTCCCAGTGCCGCTGTCCTCACCGCTGCCTCCCGCTGTTCGTCGCGTCGGCCTCACCGGTCGGGCAAGACCCGGCTCACATCCCCCATGCCCAGAATTCTGACCGTGCTGCCCGAGTTCGGCCACCACCCACCATCAGCCTGTGGATAACTCCACGTGACGCGCGCACAAAAACAACTTCCCCAATCCCGCATATCGGTCATATTTACGCCTAGTGTGACATTGCGCTCGCTCATCCAGTCCACAGGGCTTGCGCGCCTGTCCCGCTTCGGTTATTGGGAAGGACGGCCCACGCCATGCCCGCAGATCTCGCCGTCATCGGACTCGGCCAGTTGGGCCTGCCGCTGGCCCAGGCCGCCGTCGCCGCCGGCATCCCCACGCTCGGTTACCGCACCGGCCCCGAGTCCGGCTGCCTCACCCCCGGCGAACTGCGCCGCATGCTCGCCCGCGGCTTCAAGCCCTCCACCAGCCCCGCCGAACTCGGCCGCGTCCGTACGGCCGTCATCTGCGCCCCGACCTCACTGGGCGCCGACGGCTCGCTCGACCTCACCCAGGTCGAGGAGGCCGCCCGCACTCTGGCCGCCCGGCTGCGCCCGCACACCACGGTCATCCTGGAGTCCCCGGTCCATCCCGGCACGACCGACGAATTCCTCCGCCCGCTCCTCGAAGAGGGCTCCGGCCTGCGCGCGGGACGCGACTTCCACCTCGCCTACTCCCCCGCCCGCGTCGACCCGGGCAACCGCGACTTCGGCCCCGCCAACACCCCCAAGGTCATCGGCGGCCTCACCTCCGCCTGCACCGAGTCGGCCGCCGCCTTCTACGGCCGTCTCACCGACAAGGTGGTACGCGCGCGTGGCCTCCGCGAGGCGGAGACGGTCCACCTCCTGGAGACCAACTACCGCCACGTCAACATCGCCCTCGTCAACGAGATGGCCGTCCTCTGCAACGACCTGGGCGTGGACCTGTGGGACGTCATCCGCTGCGCCGAGACCAAACCCTTCGGCTTCCAGACCTTCCGCCCCGGCCCCGGCGTGGGCGGCCACGCCCTCCCGCAGGATCTGTCAGGCCACGCTCCCCACTCTCTCCGCATGGTCGAACTGGCCCAGCGCGTCAACAACCACATGCCCCAGTACGTCGTCCAGCGCGCCGCCACCCTCCTCAACGAGCACGGCAAGTCGGCCCGAGGCGCCCGCGTCCTCCTCCTCGGCGTCACCTACAAGCCCGACATCCCCGACCAACAGGGCACCCCCGCCGACGAGATCGCCCGCCGCCTCATCCAACTCGGCGCCCACGTCAGCTACCACGACCCCCACATCCCCACCTGGAGCGTCCTCGACCGCCCCATCCCCCGCGCCGACTCCCTCTACGAGGCCACCGCCGACGCCGACCTGACGATCCTCCTCCAGCAGCACCGGACGTACGACCTCCAGGGCCTGTCGGTGAAGGCGCAACTCCTCCTGGACACAAGAGGAGCCACTCCGACCGGAGCAGCACACCGGCTCTGACTCACCGATGCCGCCATATAGGAAGGCCCGCCCATGGAATGGGCGGGCCTCTGCTTTCGACAAGGAGTTACCGATTACTTCGCGGAGTGCACGTACCGGTATCCAATCGCCTTACGGGCAACACCCTTGGTCACGAGCTTCCCGTCAAGCTTGCTGTAGGCCTTGAAGGAATAAGCCTTGTACAGCGGGTAGGCTTTCAGCGTGCCGAACTTCCCCTTCGGAACACTGTAGCTGCCGGCCATCGACTGTGTACGGGACTTGGTCACGTCGAACTTCACGGCCGAGGACACCGACCCGGCGGTCACGGAGATCTCCGAACTCTTCGAGTTGCTCACCGTCACGGTCGACGTCAGCGTCAGCCTCATCGGCCCCTTGCCCTGCGCGAGCCCGACGTAGTTCTTGCCCTTCTGCACGCCGATGTATTTGACCTTCTTGATGTCGCACCAGTTGTACGTCTTGTAGCCGCCGAATTCCTTCTTGATCTTCGTCACGCACTTCTTCTGCTTGCTCGCGGCGGCGCTCGGCTCCGCCGCCATGCCGATCGTCCCCACAAGCGCGGCCATTACGACCACAGAAGCCTGACCCGCGCGCCCGAAAGCAATCGTCCTCATGGACACAGGAATTCCCCTCGTATGTGCGGAACCTCAACTGCGGGCCGTCCGCAGCAGTTCCGCCCCCGTTCGAAAGGACACTACATTCACTCCGCAACGAGCACGATCAAGAATCGTCCTACTTGAGCAACACCTGAGGATAACTCGCCCAATCGATACGGAAGTAGAGAGAAAGAACGAAAAGACCCGGACCACCCCAGGTGGTCCGGGCCCCTTCGGGCGTCGTACGGCTTATCGCCGGTGCTGCGAGTCCGCCACCGTCACCTCGACGCGCTGGAACTCCTTCAGCTCGCTGTACCCGGTGGTGGCCATCGCCCGCCGCAGCGCACCGAACAGGTTCATGGAGCCGTCGGGCGTGTGCGAAGGCCCGGTGAGGACCTCCTCGATCGTGCCCACGGTGCCGAGGTCGACCTTCTTCCCGCGCGGCAGCTCCTCGTTCACCGCCTCCATGCCCCAGTGGTTGCCCTTGCCGGGCGCGTCCGTGGCACGGGCCAGCGGCGAGCCCATCATGACCGCGTCCGCGCCGCAGGCGATCGCCTTGGGGATGTCGCCGGACCAGCCGACACCGCCGTCGGCGATGACGTGCGCGTACCGGCCGCCGGACTCGTCCATGTAGTCGCGGCGGGCGGCGGCCACATCGGCCACCGCCGTGGCCATCGGGACCTGGATGCCGAGCACGTTGCGCGTGGTGTGGGCCGCGCCGCCGCCGAAGCCGACGAGGACGCCGGCCGCGCCGGTGCGCATCAGGTGCAGGGCGGCCGTGTACGTGGCGCAGCCGCCGACGATCACCGGGACGTCCAGCTCGTAGATGAACTGCTTCAGGTTCAGCGGCTCATGGGCGCCGGAGACGTGCTCCGCCGACACGGTCGTACCGCGGATGACGAAGATGTCGACGCCCGCGTCCACGACGGCCTTGGAGAACTGGGCGGTGCGCTGCGGGGAGAGCGCCGCCGCGGTGACCACACCGGAGTCGCGCACCTCCTTGATGCGCTGCCCGATCAGCTCCTCCTTGATGGGAGCCGTGTAGATCTCCTGGAGCCGACGGGTCGCGGCCTCGTCGGGCATCCCGGTGATCTCGTCGAGCAGCGGCTGCGGGTCCTCGTACCGCGTCCACAGGCCTTCGAGGTTCAGTACGCCGAGGCCGCCCAGCTCGCCGATACGGATCGCGGTGGCCGGGGAGACGACCGAGTCCATGGGAGCGGCCAGGAAGGGCAGCTCGAAGCGGTAGGCGTCGATCTGCCAGGCGATCGAGACCTCCTTCGGGTCCCGCGTACGGCGGCTGGGGACGACGGCGATGTCGTCGAAGGCATACGCCCGGCGGCCGCGCTTGCCGCGCCCGATCTCGATCTCAGTCACGTCTGTGGCCTTTCCCTGATGCGTTCAGCGTCTACCAGTATCGCCGACGGGCACGACGAGGGCGGCCCCGGATGCTCCGGGGCCGCCCTCGAGAAGGCCTGCTGACTACTTACGGCTGTAGTTCGGCGCCTCGACCGTCATCTGGATGTCGTGCGGGTGGCTCTCCTTGAGGCCCGCGGAGGTGATCCGTACGAAGCGGCCCTTGGTCTCCATCTCCTCGATGGTGGCCGCACCCACATAGCCCATCGTCTGGCGCAGACCGCCGACGAGCTGGTGCAGCACGTTGGCCAGCGGGCCGCGGTAGGGCACCTGACCCTCGATGCCCTCGGGGACGAGCTTGTCGTCGGAGGCGACCTCGGCCTGGAAGTAGCGGTCCTTCGAGTACGACCGGCCCTGGCCACGGGACTGCATGGCACCGAGGGAGCCCATGCCGCGGTACGACTTGAACTGCTTGCCGTTGATGAACTGCAGCTCGCCGGGCGACTCCTCACAGCCCGCGAGGAGGCTGCCCAGCATCACCGTGTCGGCGCCGGCGGCCAGCGCCTTTCCGATGTCTCCGGAGTACTGCAGACCGCCGTCACCGATCACCGGGACACCGGCGGCGCGGGCCGCGAGGGCCGCTTCGTAGATGGCGGTGACCTGCGGAACGCCGATGCCGGCGACCACGCGGGTCGTACAGATGGAGCCGGGTCCCACGCCCACCTTGACGCCGTCGACACCGGCGTCGACCAGCGCCTGGGCGCCGTCACGGGTGGCGACGTTGCCGCCGATCACGTCGACGCCGACGCTCGACTTGATCTTCGCCATCCAGTTGAGGGCGTTGCTGTTGTGCCCGTGCGAGGTGTCGACGATCAGGAAGTCCACACCGGCCTCGGCGAGCGCCTGGGCCCGCTCCAGCGCCTCGGGGCTGGCGCCGACGGCGGCACCGACGAGGAGACGGCCCTCGGTGTCCTTCGCGGCGTTCGGGTACTTCTCGGCCTTGACGAAGTCCTTGACCGTGATCAGGCCCTTGAGGATGCCTGCGTCGTCGACCAGCGGAAGCTTCTCGATCTTGTGCTTGCGCAGCAGCTCCATGGCCTCGACGCCCGAGATCCCGACCTTGCCGGTGACCAGCGGCATCGGTGTCATGACCTCGCGGACCTGGCGGGAACGGTCGCTCTCGAAGGCCATGTCGCGGTTGGTGACGATGCCGAGCAGCTTCTTGTTGCCGTCGGTGACCGGCACGCCGCTGATGCGGAACTTGGCGCACAGGGCGTCGGCCTCGGCGAGCGTCGCATCCGGGTGCACCGTGATCGGGTCGGTGACCATGCCGGACTCGGAACGCTTCACCAGGTCGACCTGGTTGACCTGGTCCTCGATGGAGAGATTCCGGTGCAGTACGCCGACACCGCCCTGGCGGGCCATGGCGATCGCCATCCGGGACTCGGTGACCTTGTCCATCGCCGCGGAGAGCAGCGGGATGTTCACGCGCACGTTGCGGGAGATGCAGGACGAGGTGTCGACCGCGTTGGGCAGCACTTCCGACGCGCCCGGCAGCAGCAGCACATCGTCGTAGGTCAGCCCGAGCGTCGCGAATTTCTCGGGCACTCCGTCGACGTTGCCAGTCATGACACCTTCTCCAAATGGCCTTGATCGGTGCGGATGTCCATGCTAACGGGAAGCGCGGGTCGGTCATTCCACGGTACAAAGTGACCTTGAGCTTCGTCTGTTCGTACGGAATCCCCAGGTCGCCCGTTCATTCGACGGCCCCCGCCGACGAGCCCTTCGAGATCGGGCGACCGCGTGACTACTGCTCCGCCAGCGCCCTGAGCCTGCTCAGCGCCCGGTGCTGTGCCACCCGGACCGCGCCCGGCGACATCCCGAGCATCTGTCCCGTCTCCTCGGCCGTGAGCCCCACCGCGATCCTCAGGAGCAGCAGCTCCCGCTGGTTCTCGGGGAGGTTGGCGAGGAGCTTCTTGGCCCACTCGGCGTCGCTGCTGAGCAGCGCGCGCTCCTCGGGGCCCAGCGAGTCGTCGGGGCGCTCCGGCATCTCGTCCGAGGGCACGGCCGTCGAGCCGGGGTGGCGCATCGCGGCGCGCTGGAGGTCGGCGACCTTGTGGCCGGCGATGGCGAAGACAAACGCCTCGAACGGCCGTCCGGTGTCCTTGTAGCGCGGCAGCGCGAGGAGGACGGCGACGCAGACCTCCTGCGCCAGGTCCTCCACGAAGTGCCGCGCGTCACCCGGCAGCCGGGACAGACGGGTGCGGCAGTAGCGCAGCGCCAAGGGGTGGACATGGGCGAGCAGATCGTGTGTGGCCTGCTCGTCCCCGTCGACCGCGCGATGCACGAGCGCACCGATCACTGTCGTCTCGTCGTCGCGCATCGGTCCATGGTGCCTTGCGGCCGTCCGGTCCGTGGCGCCACGTCCATGGTTGTGCACCGAAGCGTTATGAGTAGGCGCGCCGGAACTCATCTCCTGCGCCCTCCCCTCCCGCTCGTTCGACTGCTCCCCGAGGAACTCCACACCTCAAGGATGCGGCATCCGCGGCGAAACGAGCAGCGGGCACCCGGCGGGCCTTCTCGCCACCCCCGCCCGCCATGCGGCAGGCGGGGATTCTCGTACCCCCGTTACGGCCCACTCAACGAACCAGACCCCAGCGGAAGCCGAGCGCCACCGCGTGCGCGCGGTCCGAGGCGCCGAGCTTCTTGAAGAGCCGCCGGGCGTGGGTCTTGACGGTGTCCTCGGAGAGGAACAGCTCGCGACCGATCTCGGCGTTCGAGCGACCGTGGCTCATGCCCTCCAGGACCTGGATCTCCCGCGCGGTGAGCGTCGGCGCGGCACCCATCTCGGCGGAACGCAGCCGACGCGGAGCGAGCCGCCAGGTCGGGTCGGCGAGGGCCTGCGTCACCGTGGCACGCAGCTCCGCGCGGGAGGCGTCCTTGTGCAGATAGCCCCGCGCGCCGGCGGCGACCGCGAGGGCCACGCCGTCCAGGTCCTCGGCGACGGTGAGCATGATGATGCGCGCCCCGGGGTCGGCGGACAGCAGCCGCCGTACGGTCTCCACGCCGCCCAGGCCGGGCATGCGTACGTCCATCAGAATCAGATCCGAGCGGTCGGCCCCCCAGCGGCGGAGGACTTCCTCGCCGTTGGCCGCCGTGGTCACGCGCTCGACGCCGGGCACGGTCGCCACCGCGCGGCGCAGCGCCTCTCGGGCAAGCGGGGAGTCGTCGCAGACGAGGACGGATGTCATGGCCGCCCTCCGCAGCTGATGCGCGTCACCTTGAGCCTCCAGGCTGGTACGAAATCGTCACCTGTGCGGTCGACACTCACGAGCGGACCCGAACGCCTGCCCGAGCGCTTGTTCTCTCAACCGCCTCCGCCCGTCTCAACGACGGTCACTCGAAAGAGTTACGGGATGGCTGGCCACCTTCGGCACTCTACGTGAGGGGGCGGACACGGTGCAGACATGCGCGACGGACCCTCAACGTTTCCCCACAACCTATGCCCCATTCAGACGTTTTTCTTCCCATTTATTAGTGTCTGAGGCTAGATTCGCAATGAGTCATATTTTCATCTCCTTCGATAGTCGATGTACGGTCATGGGCAACATCTCCGCCCAGAACGGCAACAAGGGGACACGTAATGGCAGATTTCTCCCGCCTTCCCGGACCGAACGCTGACCTGTGGGACTGGCAGCTCCTCGCGGCCTGCCGCGGGGTCGACAGCTCACTCTTCTTCCACCCCGAGGGAGAACGCGGTGCGGCACGGAGCGCTCGTGAGAACTCGGCCAAAGAGGTCTGCATGAGGTGCCCGGTACGCGCCCAGTGCGCGGCCCACGCCCTCGCGGTGCGCGAGCCGTACGGCGTGTGGGGCGGGCTGACCGAGGACGAGCGCGAGGAGCTCATGGGCAGGGCTCGGCACCGGCTGGTGTCGGCATCCACATCCGGGGGCGACGCAGGTTCGAACACCTGAAGGAACGTTTCTTCTGGGCCTCTCGCCAGGCCCGTTCGGCGCTACCGCGCGGCCGCTCCGGCCAGCCGGTCCAGCGTCGCCGCGACCGTGGGCACCAGAGCCAGGTCCGGCAGAGTGAGCGCCACGATCTCCCGGCGCACCACCGGCTCGACGGTGACCATCCGCACTCCCTTCGCGCGTACGGACTCGATGGCCAGCTCCGGCAGGACGGCGACCCCGAGGCCCGCGCCCACCAGACCGACCACCGCCGGATAGTCGTCGGTCGCGAAGTCGATGCGCGGCGTGAAGCCCGCGCTCTCACAGACCCGCACCAGCTGCCCCCGGCAGCGCGGGCAGCCGGCGATCCAGGCTTCCCCCGCGAGTTCTCCGATACCGATGGACCGCGCATGGGCCAGTCGGTGCCGCTGGGGCACGAGTCCGACGAGCCGGTCCTTGAGCAGGGGGCGTACGACCAGGTCGTCCCACTCCTCCGCGCCCGCCGCGCCCTCGTAGCGGAAGGCGAGCGCGATGTCGCAGTCGCCCTCGCGGAGCATCTCGACCGAGCGCGGCGGTTCGGCCTCTTCCAGCGAGACCCGGGTGCCTGGGTGCGCGGCGCGCAGGGCGGCCAGGGCGGTGGGGACCAGGGTGGAGCTGCCGCTGGGGAACGAGACCAGCCGGACCCGTCCGGCCCGCAGACCGGCGATGGCGGCGACCTCCTCCTCCGCCGCGGTGAGCCCGGCGAGGATCCCGGCCGCGTGCCGCACCAGCGCCTCACCCGCCTGGGTCAGCCGCATCTCACGGCCGCCGCGGACCAGCAGCGGGGTGCCGACGGAGGATTCGAGTGCCTTGATCTGCTGACTGACGGCAGGCTGGGTGCAGCCGAGTTCGCGCCCCGCCGCCGAGAAGGAACCGGTGGCGGCGACGGCGCGCAGGACACGGAGATGGCGGGCCTCGATCACGGTGCGAGCATAAGCGTGGCTTGGATGACGTGCCGAATATCGCGTCGACGCTTTGCCCCTCACCGGCCTAGCGTGCCGGTATGAAGCTTCTGTCACTGAATCTGGGGCGCCCCGAGGCCGTCGACGTCGCGGAGGAGTCGAAGAGCGTCACGGGCATCGACAAGCGACCGGTGGCCGGGCCGGTGCGGGTGTTCGCGCCCGGGCCCAAGGGGATCGGCGCCAGTGGGGTGGCCGGGGACGCCGTGTGCAACACGGAGCACCACGGCGGCGACGACCAGGCGGTCTACGCGTTCGCCCGCGAGGACCTGGACGCTTGGGAACGCGAACTGGGCCGCGCCCTGCCCAGCGGGTCCTTCGGCGAGAACCTCACCACCGAGGGCCTCGACGTCTCCGGCGCCCTCATCGGCGAACGCTGGCGGATCGGCTCCGAGGTGATCCTGGAGATCACCGCCGGCCGTATCCCCTGTCTCAACTTCCAGCGGCACATGGGTGAGCGGGGCTGGGTCAGGCGCTTCACGCGCCAGGGCGAGCCCGGAGCGTACCTGCGGGTGATCCAGCCCGGCGAGATCCGCGCGGGCGACCCCATCGAGATCGTCCACCGCCCCGAGCACGACATCACCGTCGCCCTCACCTTCCGCGCCACGATGACCGAACACGAGCTGCTGCCACGCCTGCTGGCCGCCGGAGAGGCGCTGCATCCGGAGCTGCTGGAGACGGCGCGGAAGTATGTGGAGAAGAAGGAGAAGGCGGAGAAGACGCGGCGGTCCGGGGAGAGCGAAGCAGCCGCGGACGGTTCACCGGAGGCGCCGGGCTCCTGACGGGGCGTACGGCCGGTGCAGCAAGCGGATCCGCACAGTCCAGGCGCCTAGTCTTACGCCATGACTACCGCTCTGATTACGGGATCGACCGCGGGCATCGGCGCCGCCTTCGCACGGCGGCTGGCGGCGGACGGGCACAACCTGGTGCTGGTGGCGCGTGACACCAAGCGGCTGCGGGAGCAGGCCACGGAGTTGCACGACCGGCACGGCATCGAGGCGGAGGTGCTGTCGGCGGACCTGGCGACGGACGACGGCATCGAGTCGGTGGCGAGGCGGCTGTCCGACCGCAAGAGCCCGGTCGACCTGCTGATCAACAACGCCGGCTTCGGCAACAAGGGCCGCTACCTCGAGGTCTCCATGGCCGACGAGCTGAAGATGCTCAAGGTGCACTGCGAGGCGGTCCTGCGGCTGACCTCGGCGGCCACCGAGGCCATGCGCGAGCGCGGCCGCGGCGGTGTCGTCAACGTCGCGTCGGTCGCCGCCTTCGTCCCGCGGGGCACGTACGGGGCGTCCAAGGCCTGGGTCGTCCAGTTCAGTCAGGGTGCCGCCCGCGACCTGGCCGGCAGCGGCGTACGGCTGATGGCCCTGTGCCCCGGCTTCGTCCGCACCGAGTTCCACGACCGGGCGGGCATGGGCACCGACAACATCCCGTCCTGGATGTGGCTCGACGCCGACAAGCTGGTCACCGCGGCCCTCGCCGACCTCTCCCGCGGCAAGACCGTCTCCATCCCCGACCCCCGCTACAAGGCCCTGATGGGCGTGGTGAAGGTGGTACCGCGGGGACTGCTGGGCGGGATCAGCTCGAAGACGGGGCGGAAGTACGGGCCGCAGTAGGGGTGCGTAGCCGAGCGTCTCGTCCTCGGTGACGGCCCGCGGCGGGGCGGCAGGAGATCGTCCACGCTCTTGAGGACGGCGTTCCGTCCTCGGGCGACCCCCGTTCCCCCCACCAGCGCCCGGGATCCGGTGCCAGCGGATGAGGGGGAGGCCGTGCCGGGAGACAATGGAGCTGTTCAACCGGACCCAGGGGGGCCTGAGGCGGTCTCATGACATTTATGCAGCTCATCGACTGTAGAACCAACCGGTTCGACGAGATGAACCGGCTGATGGACACATGGGTCGAGCAGACCAAGGGGAAGCGGACGGCGACGCACAACGTGATCGGGAAGGACCGGTCGGACGGGTCGCACTTCGTGGAGATCGTGGAGTTCCCGTCGTACGAGGAGGCGATGCGGAACTCGAATCTGCCGGAGACCGACCGGATCTTCCAGGAGATGGTGGCTCTGTGCGACGAGACGCCCACGTTCACGGATCTGGACGTGGTGCGGGACGAGCAGCTGTACGCGGACACGGTGCGGAGGTTCTTCGAGGCGCTGGCCACGAAGGGGGAGCTGCCGCCGCTCAACGATCTGCTGGTGGAGGACTTCCACGACCACGATCCCGCCAACCCGCAGGACGCCATCGGCATGGACGCGGTCAGGCGCGAGGCCGAGATGTGGCGGGCCGGCTTCGACTTCTCGTTCACCGTCGAGGACCAGTTCGCCCAGGGCGACCGGGTGTGCACCCGGTGGACCTGGAACGCCACGCACAAGGGCGACTTCCTCGGCATCGCGGCCACCGGGAAGAAGGTCTCCATGTCCGGGACGACCATCCACCGGTGCACGGCCGACGGGAAACTCGCCGAGGGATGGTGGCAGTTCGACCGGCTCGGGCTGATGGGGCAGCTGGGGGCGCTCGAGGGGCTGGAGCAGTAGGGCAACGCGAAGGCCCGGCACCCCAGGGGTGCCGGGCCTTCGTACTGACTGGGGTCAGTGGGAGTGGCCGTGACCGTGGCCGTGGCCCGCGTCGGCCGGCTCCTCTTCCTTCTTCTCGACGACCAGGGTCTCGGTCGTGAGGAGGAGGGAGGCGATGGAGGCGGCGTTCTCCAGGGCGGAGCGGGTGACCTTGACCGGGTCGATGACGCCCTGCTTCACCAGGTCGCCGTACTCGCCGGTCGCGGCGTTGAAGCCCTGGCCCTTGTCGAGCTCGGCGACCTTGGAGGTGATGACGTAGCCCTCCAGGCCGGCGTTCTCCGCGATCCAGCGCAGCGGCTCGACGGCGGCCTTGCGGACGACCGCGACACCCGTGGCCTCGTCGCCGGTCTTGCCGAGGTTGCCCTCGAGGACCTTGACGGCGTGGACGAGCGCGGAGCCACCACCGGAGACGATGCCCTCCTCGACCGCGGCGCGGGTCGCGGAGATGGCGTCCTCCAGACGGTGCTTCTTCTCCTTCAGCTCCACCTCGGTGGCGGCGCCGACCTTGATCACGCACACGCCGCCGGCCAGCTTCGCGAGGCGCTCCTGGAGCTTCTCGCGGTCCCAGTCGGAGTCCGTGTTCTCGATCTCGGCCTTGATCTGGGCGACGCGGCCCGTGAGGGCCCCGGGGTCGCCGGCGCCGTCGACGATCGTGGTGTCGTCCTTGGTGACGGTGACGCGGCGGGCGGAGCCCAGCACGTCGAGGCCGACCTGGTCGAGCTTGAGGCCGACCTCCTCGGAGATGACCTCGGCGCCGGTGAGCGTCGCCATGTCCTGCAGCATCGCCTTGCGACGGTCGCCGAAGCCGGGGGCCTTGACGGCGACCGCGTTGAAGGTGCCGCGGATCTTGTTGACGACCAGGGTCGACAGGGCCTCGCCCTCGACGTCCTCGGCGATGATCAGCAGCGGCTTCGAGGCGTTGGACTGGATGACCTTCTCCAGCAGCGGCAGCAGGTCGGCGATGGAGCCGATCTTGCCCTGGTGGATGAGGATGTACGGGTCGTCGAGGACGGCCTCCATACGCTCCTGGTCCGTGACGAAGTACGGCGAGAGGTAGCCCTTGTCGAAGGCCATGCCCTCGGTGAAGTCCAGCTCCAGACCGAAGGTGTTGGACTCCTCGACGGTGATGACACCGTCCTTGCCGACCTTGTCCATCGCCTCGGCGATGAGCTCGCCGACCTGCGTGTCCTGGGCGGACAGACCGGCGACGGCGGCGATGTCGGACTTCTCGTCGATCGGGCGGGCGGTCGCGAGGAGCTCCTCGGACACGGCCTTGACCGCGGCGTCGATGCCCTTCTTCAGGGCGGCCGGGGAGGCACCGGCGGCGACGTTCCGCAGGCCCTCGCGCACCAGCGCCTGGGCCAGCACGGTGGCGGTGGTCGTACCGTCACCCGCTACGTCGTTGGTCTTGGTCGCCACCTCCTTCACCAGCTGGACACCGAGGTTCTCGTACGGGTCGTCGACCTCGACCTCGCGGGCGATGGTCACACCGTCGTTGGTGATGGTGGGGGCGCCGAACTTCTTGTCGATGACGACGTTGCGGCCCTTGGGGCCGATCGTCACCTTCACCGTGTCGGCAAGCTTGTTGACGCCGCGCTCAAGGGCGCGACGGGCGTCCTCGTCGAACTTCAGGATCTTCGCCATGGGAGCGGTTCAGCCCTCTCGGAAATTTTGGGAGAACGAACTACGCCCCCGGCGCCCGGCTTCCTGACGGTCGCGGGGGCCGGGGGCGCAGCTCACTGCAAAACTGGGTGAATTACTTCTCGATGATCGCGAGCACGTCGCGAGCCGAGAGGACGAGGTACTCCTCGCCGTTGTACTTCACCTCGGTGCCGCCGTACTTGCTGTACAGCACGATGTCGCCGGTCTTCACGTCGAGCGGAAGACGCTCGCCGTTCTCGAAGCGGCCCGGGCCCACGGCCAGGACGACGCCCTCCTGGGGCTTCTCCTTGGCGGTGTCCGGGATGACCAGGCCAGAGGCCGTGGTCTGCTCGGCGTCGAGCGGCTGGACCACAATGCGGTCCTCAAGCGGCTTGATGGCAACCTTGGAGCTGGTGGTCGTCACGATCCGACCTCCCCCTTCGGAGATCTCACGGGGTTAACTGTCTGAGGTGGCGACCAGGTCGATCCGTCGTCGCGGGTGCCGGACCTGCCCGTCGCGTAGTTGGCACTCTCCAGTGGGGAGTGCCAGACCTGAGACTATGACCGCGATTAGCACTCGGTCAAGCGGACTGCTAATTGCGCGGGTGGTGGCGGCGTGCCGGGGCCGGTACGAAGTGGCGTCGGATGCCGGGCGCGGGGCGCGCCGAACGGTCAGCGGAACCTCAGAGGTAGTCCTCCAGGCGGCCCACCGTCAGCCCCTGTTCCTGGATCCGGCGCAGCAGTCTCGTCGTCATCCGGGTGAGGGTCGTGCCATTCAGCTGAGCCGGGCCCCGGGATGGGGCCACGACGATGTCGCCGGGGCGGAGATGGTCGCCGACGGCGTGGCGGAGGTCGGTGATCCGCATGGACGCGCGCCACAGGACGACCGCCGAGATGCCGCAGTCGGCGGCGGCGCGGAGCGTGGTGGTGTCGTAGACGCCGTAGGGCGGGCGGAAGAGGGTCGGCCGGATGCCGAAGCGCTGCTTGAGCTTGTGCTGCTGGCCGCAGATCTCGGCGCGCTGCCCGGCGTACGGCAGGCCGCGCAGGGCGGTGTGGTCGAGGGTGTGGTTCTGCACGGTCGCGCCGACCGCGCGCAGCCGGGCGAAGTGGCCGTAGCCCGGCCCCACGACACTGTCCGTCAGGAACATGCTCACCGGAAGCCGCAGCTCACGGACCATGTCGACGAACCGCGGATCCTTCTCGACCCCGTCGTCGTACGTCAGGAAGACGACCTTGTCCCGGGTCGGAACCCGATCGACGACCGGCGGCAGCCCGGGCCCGGCCGCGCGGGGCCGGGGCGGCCGGTCGGGGGTGCTGGGCGCGGGGTCGAGCGGCTCGGAGAGGCCCCAGCGGCGGTAAGGGGGTGGGTGGGGATGGGGGGAGGCGGCGGGGGCGTCCGTGCCGGGGCCGGGGGCGTCTGCGCGGGGTTTGAGGTCGGGGGCGCCGGGGCCGGGAGCGCCTGTAGCGGGGCTGGGGCCGTGAGCGCCCCCGCCAGGGCCGGGGCCGTGAGCGCCCGCGCCGGGCCTGCGGGCGGCCGGCTCCGTCCCGCTCGGCCGCGGGCCCGGCGGCGCGGATGTCGCTGTCGGCGGTGACGGTGGCGGTGACGGCGTCAGCCCGTGCGCCGGCAGTCGTCCCTCCGCCGTCGGCCCGTGCGCCGGCACCTCGGCGGGGTCGGCGTGATCGGTGGCGCACCCGGCGAGGAGCAGGGCGGCGAGGGCTGTGAGGGCGGGCCCACGTCCTCCGCGCGCCCCACGGCCGCCGGGGCCCCTCACAGGTAGTCCTCCAGCCGTGCCACCGCGTACCCCTCGGCGGTCACCCGGTTCAGGAAGCGGCGGATCATGTCGGGCATGGTGCCCTTCCACTCGCCCGGGCCCCGGAAGTGGCTGAGGACGATGTCGCCGGGGCGGAGCTCGCGGTCCGACTCGCGGTGCTCCCATCGGTCGACGAAGACCTCCTCGTTCCAGAGCGGAACGGCCTTGACGCCGCAGAACTTGGCGGCGCGGAGGGTGTCCTGGTCGTAGCTGCCGTACGGCGGCCGGAAGAGCGCGGGCCGCTTGCCGTACCGCTTCTCGATCACGTCCTGCATGCCGCAGATCTCGCGCTTCTGGGCGGCGTACGAGAGGGCGGGCAGGTAGCGGTGGTTGAGGGTGTGGTTGTCGAGTACGACGCCATGGTCCCGCATCCGCTCGAAGTAGCCGTAGTCCTCCTTGACCAGGTAGTCGCTGAGGAAGGCGGTGTACGGGATCTTCAGCTCGCTCATCATGCGCAGGAACGCGGGGTCCTTCTCGGCGCCGTCGTCGATGGTGAGGAAGACGACCTTGTGGCGGGTGGGGACGGTGGTGAAGACCGGCGGCAGGCCGTCCTCCACATGGCCGTCGACCTCGAATCCCTCACGGGTCCTGAGCGCCGGCTTCTTCGCCGGGGGCGCGGGCGGGATCAGCGGCGCCTCGGCCAGCCCCCAGCGCTTCGCGGCGGCGGCCCGCGCGGCGTGCGCCCGGCGCAGCTGCGCGGCGTACGCGTCGAGGGCACGGGCGGCGGGCGCGCCGAGCGGCCGCCGCGGCTGACCGTGGACGGGCCGCCCGGTCCCCCGCTGCTCGGAGGTGTCCCTCTCCGCCGCCTCATCGGCCCCGCCCCCGGCGCACCCGGACACGATGACCGCGGCGGCGAGTACGGCGACGCCACCCCGGATACCGCCGCTCCCCCTCCACGGAACCGCCCGCTTCGCACTGTTTACATCATTTTGTCGTACGAATCGCATGGCGCCGCATCCTCGCAGGACGGCCCGCCCCCACCGCCCCGACACCGCCACCGGACCCCGACCATCCACCGAGTGGCCCACACCTCCCCCGCCTGACCGACAATGGCCCGGTGAACGACCTCGACCCCGCCGTCTTCCTCGCTCCCCTCCTCACCCCCGAGGGCCGCGCCCTCCTCGACGAGGTGCGCGGCACCGAACCGGCGCGGGAGTTGGCCGTGGCGACCCGGCTGCGCCGCGACCACCCGGCGGCACTCGTGTCGGCGGCGATGGCACAGGCGCTGCTGCGGCAGCGGGCGGCGGCGAAGTTCGGGGCGGCGGACGCGGAGCGGATGTTCTTCACGCCGAACGGGGTCGAACAGTCGACCCGGGCGAGCGTGGCGACGTACCGGGCGGAGCGGATGCGTGCGCTGGGCGTGACCTCGGTCGCCGACCTGTGCTGCGGCATCGGCGGGGACGCGCTCGCGCTCGCCCGGGCGGGCATCCGGGTCCTGGCCGTCGACCGCGACCCCCTGACGGCGGCGGTGGCCCGCGCCAACGCCGACGCGCTCGGCCTCGCCGACCTGATCGAGGTGCGGGAGGCGGACGTCACGGAGGTGGACGTCTCCCCGTACGACGCGGTCTTCGTGGACCCGGCGAGGCGCGGCGGCCGAGGCCGGATCTTCGACCCCGAGGCCTACTCGCCCCCGCTCTCCTGGGCCGTCGCCACCGCCCTCAAGTCCCCGTGCGCCGCGCTGAAGATCGCCCCCGGCATCCCCCACGAGGCGATCCCCGGCGCGGCCGAGGCGGAGTGGATCTCGGACGGCGGCGACGTCAAGGAGGCGGTGCTGTGGTTCGGCACGGGGACGGAGGGCGCCGTGCGAGCGACCCTGTTGCCCGGGCCCCGGCTCCTGCTCGGCCGCGGCCTGGCCGATCCCGAAGTCCGGTCCGTGGGGCGGTACTTGTACGAGCCGGACGGCGCCGTCATCCGCGCCCACCTGGTCGCCGAGGTCGCCGAGGACCTGGGGGGCGGCCTGATCGACCCCACGATCGCCTACATCACCGCCGACGAACACCACGTCACCCCGTACGCCACCGCCTACGAGATCACCGACCGACTCCCCTTCAGCGTAAAGAAGTTGAAGGCGCTGCTGAGGGAGCGCGAGGTAGGCGTCCTGACCGTGAAGAAACGGGGTTCGGCCGTCGAGCCGGAGGAGCTGCGGAAGAAGGTCAAGCCGCAGGGGCGCAACTCGGCGACGGTCTTCCTGACCCGGGTGGCGGGAGCGCCGACGATGCTGATCGGGCGACCGGCCTAGAGCCGGCCATCCGCCCCCAACCGGGTCCGGTTCCGGTTCCGGTTCCGGGTCCGGTTCCGGGTCCGGTTCCGGGTCCGGTTCCGGGTCCGGTCCCGGGTCCGGTCCCGGCCCCCGGGCACCTCAGCCGACTCCCCCGTCGCCCGCCCCCAGTCGTCGCCTCAGCCTCCCTCGCCGGTCCCCCCTCAGTCCCCCTCCTCCGCCCGCGTCAGCAACAGCGCCCGCTCCCGCTCGTTCCGCGCCAGCCCCGCCGCCCGTACGAACTGCGCCCGAGCCTCCTCCGTACGCCCCAACCGCCGCAGCAGATCCCCCCGCACACTCGGCAGCAAGTGGTAGTCGCGGAGGGCGGGTTCGGCGGCCAGGCGGTCCACGATCTCCAGGGCGGGGGCCGGGCCGTCCGCCATCGAGACGGCGACCGCGCGGTTCAGCTCCACCACGGGCGACGGGGAGCGGGTGGCGAGCAGGGCGTACAGGGTGGCGATCCGGCTCCAGTCCGTCTCCTCGTACGTGTACGCCTGGACGTGGCACGCGGCGATCGCGGCCTGGAGGGCGTACGGGCCCGGGGCGCCCGTGGCGGTGGCGCGGCCGAGGGCGGTGAAGCCGCGGGCGATGAGGAGGCGGTTCCAGCGGCGGCGGTCCTGGTCCTTGAGGAGGACGGGTTCGCCGGCCGGGCCCGTGCGGGTGGCGGCCCGCGACGCCTGGAGCTCCAGCAGGGCCACCAGGCCGTGCACTTCGGGTTCCTTGGGCATCAACTGGGCGAGGACACGGGCGAGTCGGAGGGCGTCCTCGCACAGGGCGGGGCGCAGCAGGTCGTCGCCGGCGGTGGCCGCGTACCCCTCGTTGAAGATCAGGTAGATGACCTCCAGCACGGAGTCCAGGCGGGCCTCGCGGTCGGGGCCGTCGGGGACCTCGAAGGCGACGGCCTTGGCGGCGAGGGTCCGTTTGGCGCGCACGATGCGCTGGGCGATGGTCGCCTCGGGGGCCAGGAAGGCGCGGGCGATCTCGGGCGTGGTCAGGCCGCCGAGGAGGCGGAGGGTGAGGGCGATTCGGGCCTCGGCGGAGAGCACGGGGTGGCAGGCCGTGAAGACGAGGCGGAGCAGGTCGTCGTCGATGTCGTCCGGGTCGGACGGCTGGTCGAGATACGGCCCCGCCGCCTCCAGGTCCCGGCCCACCTCCGCCAGCTTCCGCGCGTACCTCTCCCTGCGGCGCACGAGGTCGATCGCCCGGCGTTTGGCCGTGGCCATCAGCCAGGCGCCCGGATTGTCCGGCACCCCGTCCCGGGGCCACTGCTCCAGCGCCGCGACCAGCGCGTCCTGCGCGAGCTCCTCCGCGATACCGACGTCCCGCACGATCCGCGCGACCCCGGCGATGAGCCGGGGCGACTCCATCCGGAAGACGGTTTCGATGGCCGTCCCGGGATCGGAATCGATGGCCGTCCCGGGATCGGAATCGGAATCGGGGGTGGGGTCGGAGTCGGGGGGCGGGGTGGGGTCGGCGGTGGGCTGTGGGGTCACAGCCCACCATCAGACACCCGGAGGGCACCCCTGCCAAACGGGCTCAGCCCTCCATGATCTCCCGCACCTCACATGTCACGGTCCAGTGCTCCTCGTGCACCTTCAGGAACCGCTTGGCCCACTCGACGGCCTCGGCCATGTCCTTGCACTGCATCAGCGCATAGCCCCCGACGACCTCCTTGGTCTCGGTGAACGGCCCGTCGGTGACCGACAGTTCCCCGCCCTCCCAACGCACCCTCTTCCCCTGCGCGGTCGGCGTCAGCCCGGCGGTGTCGAGCATGACCCCCGCCTTGGTGATCTCCTCCAGCAGATCCCCCATCCGCTGCATCAGCTCGGGGCTGGGGCCCTCGGCGGGGGCGGTCTTCTCGTCGATCCGGACCATCGACAGATAGCGCGGCATGGTGACTCCTTCGATATCGCTTCGGGTCGGCGGGGTTTCTCCCCGCCTCTCACCCTGGCGTCGAACGAGCCCCGCCCGGATCGACACGGCCGACATACTTCTTCGGATTTCTTCGAAGATTTTTTCCAGCGGGCCGGTGGGCCAGGTCGTGAGGGGGGACCGGGGTCGCGGAGACCGGGGCCCCAGTGGACCCGACCGGCCGGACGGCCCGGCTCACTTCAACGACTCCCACAGCTCACTCGCCTCCGGCTCGTCCGCCACCACACGGTTGCTGTCGTAGGGGGCTGTGACGACCGGCATCATCACCGTCTTCGTGTCGTCGGACGAGAGGCCCTTCAGGCTCTCGCCGAGGCTCATCAGTTCGGTCAGGGAGTCCAGGCCGGTGTCGGTGGTGAGGCTGCCGGTGATCGCGTCGGCGACCTCGTACAGGTGGGTGGGGTCGGACAGGAGGTCCGTGGACGAGATCTGGTCCAGCAGGGCCTTCACCAGCTGCTGCTGGAGACCGATGCGGCCGAGGTCGCTGCCGTCGCCGATGCCGTGGCGGGTGCGGGCGAGGGCCAGGGCCTGTTCGCCGTCCAGGTCGTGCGTGCCGGCCTTCAGCTTCAGGTGGCTGTCATCGTCGTCGATGTCCTCGTCCGTCGTGACCGTGACGCCGCCCAGGGCGTCGACGAGTTTCGCGAAGCCGGAGAAGTCGATCTCGATGTAGTGGTCCATGCGGACGTTCGTCATCGACTCGACGGTCTTGACCGCGCAGATCGGGCCGCCGACCGCGTACGCGCTGTTGAACATCGCGTTGTACGCCACCGACGTCGAACCGCCCGACTCCAGCGGGCAGGACGGGCGGGTGACCAGGGTGTCGCGGGGGATGCTGACGACCGTCGCCTCGGTGCGGCCCTCGTCGATGTGGACGACCATCGCCGTGTCCGAGCGGGCGCCCGCGCCCTCGTCGCCGCCGCCGAGTGCGGCGTTCTCCTCGCCGCTGCGGGAGTCCGAGCCGAGGACGAGGATGTTCAGCGCGCCACTCGGCAGCGGCGAGGCGGTGGCCGACGCGGAGGGCTCCGAAGAAGACCGGAGCTTCGCGGGGCGGTTGTCACCGAGGGCGCTGTTGATGTCGACGCTCTTGATGTTGTCGTTGAGCCGCCAGAACGCCCAGCCCGCCCCGCCCACGCCGAGTACGAGTGCGCCGACGAGGATGAACCCGGCCAACTTCAGCCGGCGCCGCCGTCTGCCCACGCCCCCGTTGTCGTCCCCGAACGCGCTTTCTCCACCATTCACGCACAGGAACTTACGTCCGAATTGTTACGGGCAGAACCTCCTGTCGGCATTCCTTCGGGAATTCTCATACTTCTCAGCCGCCGTCAAGCGCTCACGGGCTCTCACGCACCCTCAGCCCAGCGTCACCGTCGGCACCGGATTGCTCCCGTTCCAGGTGGCGTTGAAGCCGAAGGTCGCCGAACCTCCGCTCGGTACGCCGCCGTTCCAGGAGGTGTTCGCGCAGCTGACCGTCGTGCCGGTCTGGGCGCAGGTCGCGTTCCAGGCCTGGCTGATCTGCTGGCCTGCCCCGAACGTCCAGTTGACCCGCCAGGAGGAGAGCGAGGATCCGGCGGCACACCTGATCGTCACGTTGCCCGTGAAGCCGGTGTTCCACTGGTTGGCCACGCTGTACGCCGCCGTGCAGCCGTCCGGGACCGGCGGCTCGGTCACCGTGCCGCCGAGCGCCGTCACGATGCCGTAGTACGCGGGCTTCGGAGCGTAGTTCTCGTCGTACGGCGTCGCCGCGCCCTGGCCCGGGAAGGTGTCCGGGATCCAGGAGTCGGAGTCGGTGAAGCCCCAGACCGTGACGCCGGTGCAGCGGGACACGGCCACGCATGCCTTCACGACCGTCTCGTACTCGGTTCGCTGCTGCGCCAACTTGGCTTCGGTGGACGGCATTTGCATCCGGATGTCGAGTTCCGTGATGGCCACGTCCACGCCCAGGTCGGCGAAGCGCTGGATGTTCTGTTGCAGGGTCGACGGCACCTGGCCGAGGATGAGGTGGGCTTGGAGGCCCACCCCGTCTACCGGGACGCCGCGTGCCTTCAGATCCCTGACCAGGTTGTACAGGGCCGTGCTCTTCGCGTTGACGCCCTCGACGTTGTAGTCGTTGATGTAGAGCTTGGCGGCCGGGTCGGCGGCGCGGGCGGCGGTCAGGGCCTGGGCGATGTAGTCGGCGCCGAGGCCGTTGTACCAGAGGGTCTGACGGTAGGTGCCGTCCTCGTTGAACGGCTCGTTCACCACGTCCCAGGCGGCCAACCGGCCCTTGTAGCGGCCGACTTCGAGTGCGATGTGGTCGTTCATCAGCTGGCTGAGCTGCGCGGATGTCCAGGTGCCGTTGTCGAGCCAGCTGGGGTTCTGGCTGTGCCAGACGAGGGTGTGGCCGCGTACGTCCTGGTCGTGGGCCTCGGCGAAGTCGACGATCTGGTCGGCCTCGGTCCAGTTGAAGTTGCCCCGGGTGGGCTCGACGGAGCCCCACTTCATGGCGTTGCCGGGGGTGAGCCAGTTGAACTCCCGGCCCGCGATCTCGCCGTACGTGCCGGTGAGCTTGGAGCCGGTCACCGCGGTGCCGATCGCCTTGCCCTTGGCGGCGGCGAGGTCCCGTAGGGGCGGGTCGGCGGCGTGGGCGGTGGTGGCCGCGCCGAGCAGGGCGGCGAGGGCGGCGATGCCGGTCAGCAACGACGTGAGCGGTAAGCCTGTTCTCAGAGATCTCATTGCGGGTGCCTCCGAAAGTTTCGGTTGTGCAACCGATTGGCTTCGGAGGAGTGTGGAGGGCCGCGCCACACTCGTCAATACATCAGCACCACCCTCGTCAGACCGCCGGAGGCGCTCCCGTACTGCTCCGCACCACCAGGCTCGTAGCCAGCTCCACCCGCGTCGCCGCCGAGGACCCCTCCTGTCGCCCGAGGTCGAGCACCAGCCGGGCCGCCGCCTCGGCCATCTCCATCAGCGGCTGCCGTACGGTCGTCAGCGGCGGGCCCACCCAGCGGGCCACCGGAAGGTCGTCGAAGCCGACCACACTCAGGTCCTCCGGGATGCGAAGCCCCAGCTCGCGGGCGGCCTCATACAGGCCCAGCGCCTGGAGGTCGTTACCGGCGAAGACGGCGGTGGGGCGGTCGGGGCGGCGCAGGAGCTCCAGGCCCAGCCGGTAGCCGGTCTCGTGGTGGAAGTCGCCGGCCTTGAGCAGACCCGCGTCGACCGGCAGGCCGGCGGTCTCCAGCGCGGCCCGGTAGCCGTCGACGCGGGCGCGGCTGCACATCATCCGCGAGGGCCCGCTGATGGCGCCGATGCGCCGGTGGCCCAGTTCGATCAGATGGCGGGTGGCGGCCAGGCCGCCCTGCCAGTTGGTGGCGCCGATCGAGGGCACGTCGTCGCCGGGGTCACCCGCCGGGTCCATCACCACGAACGGGATGGACCTGCTGGTCAGCAGCGCGCGCTGGGACTCGTCGAGCCCGGACAGGACGAGGACGACCCCGTGCGGGCGGCGGGCGGCGACCTGGTCGGCCCAGGTGCGGCCGGGGGTGAGCCGGCCCGCGCTCTCGGAGAGGACGACGCTCAGGCCCTCCTCCCGCGCGACGTTCTCGACACCCCGGATGACCTCCATCGCCCAGGCGCTCTCCAGCTCGTGGAAGACCAGGTCGATGAGGGGGGACCGGGTCGCCTCGGCGCGCCGGCGGCGGTAGCCGTACTCGCGCAGCAGCTCCTCGACCCGGGTGCGGGTCGCGGGCGCCACGTCCGCACGGCCGTTGAGCACCTTCGAAACAGTCGGAGCGGAGACGCCGGCCTGGCGGGCGATCTCGGCGAGCGTCGCGGTCTGCGTCGACTGCGACACACGCGCTCTTGTCTGGGTTTCCTCAGGCTTCGCGGGCTTCATGAACGGGATCGTATCCCTGCGCGACCTCTTGACGAACCCTTTCGACAGCCATACGTTCCCGGAACATTCGAAGTCCCATCCGAAACATTCGTACGTCCGAACATTCGCGAAGGGTGCTCTCATGGAGTCGAGTAGAGGTCAGGTCACCGGCGGCGGCACGGGTGGCCGGCCGTTCAGCAGGCGCTGGTTCCTCGGTGCCGGTTCCGCCTCGTTGCTCACCGCGGGACTCGGCACCGGCCTCACCGCCTGCGGCTCCGGCGGCGGCGCGGGCGGCGACGGCAAGACGATCACCGCGTTCGTGTACGGCGACGACGCGGTGAAGGTCCAGCAGGCGGGCGTCGACCGGTTCAACAAGTCGGCCGCGGCGAAGAAGGCCGGCGGCACGGTCAAGCTGCAGAAGGTCCCCGGTTCCGACTACTCCCCCAAGCTCCGTACGGCGATGGGCTCCCCCAGCGCCCCGGACGTCTTCTTCAACTGGGGCGGCGGCTCCATCAAGCCGTACGAGGAGGCGGGCAAGCTCGTCGACCTCACCGACATCATCGAGGGCGACCCGGTCCTCAAGGACGGCTTCCTGCCCTCGGTCCTCGCCTCCGGCGACCTGGGGGGCCGCCACTACGGCATCCCGATGCGCGGCATGCAGCCGGTGATCCTCTTCTACAACAAGGCCGTCTTCACCGAGCACAAGCTTCAACCCCCCACCACCTGGGACCAGTTGCTCGACATCAACGCCAAGCTGAAGAAGGCGAAGATCACCCCCTTCGCCCTCGGCGGCTCCGACATCTGGCCCGAGCTGATGTGGCTGGAGTACCTGGTCGACCGTATCGGCGGCCCCGAGGTCTTCAAGCGCATCCAGGACGGCGACGCCGAGGGCTGGGGAGACCCCGCCGTCCTCAAGGCCGCCGAACTGGTGAAGGAACTCATCGACGACGGCGCCTTCGGCTCCAAGTTCACCTCGGTGTCGTACGTCAACGGCGGCGCCCCCGCGGTCTTCGCGCGCGGCAAGGCGGCCATGCACCTGATGGGCTCCTGGGAGTACTCCACGCAGCTCGGCAAGTTCCCGGACTTCGCCAAGACGAACCTGGGCTGGGCCGCCTTCCCGACCGTCGAGGGCGGCACGGGCGACGTGCGCAACGTCGTCGGCAACCCCACCAACTACTGGTCCATCAACGCCCGTACGAAGAACAAGGACCTGGCGGTCGGCTTCCTCAAGGACTGCGCGTCAAAGGAGTACGCGCAGGCCCTCATCGACAACGGCGACGTCCCGACCACCTCGAACGCGGCCGACCTCCTCGCCTCCTCGCCCAACCCCGAGTACGCGAAGTTCCAGTACGACATGGTGGAGAAGGCCCCGGCCTTCACGCTCTCCTGGGACCAGGCGCTCGGCGACGGCCTCGGCACCAAGATGCACACGGAGATAGGCAAGCTGTTCGCGGGACAGTCCTCGCCGAGCGAGTTCGTGACGGCCTGCAAGGGGCTGAAGTGACCGTCACGGTCGAGAAGGCCCGCACGGGCAAACCACGGACGGCGAACCGTGCCGGCCGCCCGCACGCCGCCTGGGCCCTCCCCGGCGTCCTCTTCTTCACCTTCTTCGCGGTCGTCCCGATGGCCCTGGCCCTGTATCTCTCCTTCACCAGCTGGGACGGCCTCGCCGACCCGAAGCCGGTCGGCCTCGACAACTGGAAGAAGCTCCTCGACGACCCCCGGATGACCCAGTCCCTCTGGCTGACCGTCGTCCTGACCTTCGCCAGCTGGGCGTTCCAGACGGTCGTCGCCCTGCTGCTCGGCGTCTGGGCGGCGGGCCGGCAGCGCAACCGCGCGATCCTCTCCGCGGTCTTCTTCGTCCCGTTCCTGCTCTCCTCCACCGCCATCGCGATCCTCTTCTACGCCCTCCTCGACCCGAACTTCGGCATCATCCAGAAGGACACCCTGGGCTCGCAGAGCGGCGCGTTCCTCGCGATCGTCTTCGTCGGCGGCTGGCAGTTCATCCCCTTCCACACCCTGATCTACCAGGGCGGGGCCCGCCAGATCCCCGACGTCCTCTACCAGGCCGCCGCCATCGACGGCGCGGGCCGCTACCGCCAGTTCTTCTCGATCACGCTCCCGCAGCTGCGCCACACCATCACCACGTCCACGGTCCTGATGGTCGTCGGCTCACTGACGTACTTCGAGACGGTCCTGATCCTCACCAAGGGCGGTCCCGGCACGGACACCGCGATCCTGCCGTACCTGATGTACGAGGCGGGCTTCAAGACGTACGACTTCGGCTACGCCAGCGCCATCGCGTCGTTCCTGGTCATCGCCGCGACGGGCCTGTCGCTCGTCCTGGTCCGGCTGACGGGCTTCGGCGCCATGCGCAGTACGCGTGAAGGGATGTGACGGAGTGTCACACGATACGTTGCCGCGTCCGACGAAGACCGACCCGCCCTCACGTGAGCAGGTGGCCTCCCCGCGTCGCCGCCGCCACTGGACGAGGCGCGCCAACCCCGTCGCGGGCCTCGGCGCGTTCCTCTGGCTCGTCATCGTCCTGATCCCCCTCTACGCGATGCTGTCGGCGTCCCTCACGGGCGCGGACAAGGCCCTGACGGGCAACCCCCTGAAACCCCCCACGGACCCGACCCTCGACAACTACAACACCGTCCTCACCAGCGGCTTCGGCCATCTGCTCAGCAACACGGCGATCGTCGCGGTGGCTGTGGTGGGCATCGTCCTGTCCCTCTCCATCCCGCTCGCCTACGTGGCCGTCCGCACCCGCGACCGCTGGTCGAACGCCGCCTTCCGCCTGTTCCTCCTCGGTGTGGCGATCCCGGCGCAGGCGGTGGTCGTCCCCCTGTACCTCCTGATCGCGAAGCTCGACCTCTACGACACCCTCCTGGCCGTCATCCTCCCGACGGCCGCCTTCGCGATGCCGGTCTCGGTCCTGGTCCTGGTCGGCAGCCTGCGGGATGTCTCGGAGGACCTGTACGAGGCGATGGCCCTGGACGGCGCCTCCCCCCTGCGGATGCTCTTCCAGCTGACGATCCCGCTGGCCAAGGGCGGCATCAGCACGGTCGTCATCTACTCGGCGCTCCAGGCCTGGAACGGCTTCCTCTTCCCGCTGATCTTCACCCAGTCCGACGAGCCGAGGGTCCTCACCCTCGGCCTCTTCAACTACGTCAGCCAGTTCGGCGTCAACATCCCCGCCCTACTCGCCTCGGTCGTCCTCTCCGGCATCCCGATCTTCGCCGTGTATCTGGTGGCGCGGCGGGCGTTGGTGGGCGGGCTGATGGGCGTGGGCGGTAAATGAGATCTCTTCGCATCGTTGCCACTGAAACTCACCGACCTCCGACAGGAGTTTCATGATCACCCCTTGGCGTGACCGCGCTCTGCCCGTCGCCGACCGTGTCGAGGACCTGCTCTCCCGGATGACCCTGGAGGAGAAGACCGCCCAGTTGTACGGCGTGTGGGTGAAGAACGACTCGAGCGGCGAGGACATCGCCCCCGACGAGCAGGGCATGTCGGAGTCGTTCGACTTCGACGAGTTGATCACCCGGGGCCTCGGCCAGCTGACCCGCGCCTTCGGCACGGCCCCCGTCGACCCGGCGCTGGGCGCGGCGGCACTGGCCCGCGCCCAGCGCCGCATCATGACCGCGAACCGTTTCGGCATCCCCGCCGTCGCCCACGAGGAGTGTCTGGCCGGCTTCACCGCCTGGCGTGCGACCGCCTACCCGGTCCCCCTGGCCTGGGGCGCGACCTTCGACCCCCCGCTGGTGGAGGAAATGGCCCGGCACATCGGCCAGGACCTGACATCGGTCGGCGTGCACCAGGGACTGTCCCCCGTCCTGGACGTGGTCCGCGATCCGCGCTGGGGCCGGGTCGAGGAGACGATCGGCGAGGACCCCTACCTGGTGGGCACGATCGGCTCGGCGTACGTCCGTGGCCTGGAGTCGGCCGGGATCGTCGCCACGCTGAAGCACTTCGCCGGGTACGCCGCGTCCGTCGGCGCCCGCAACCACGCGCCCGTACGAGCCGGGGTACGGGAGTTCGCGGACGTGACCCTCCCACCGTTCGAGATGGCCTTGCGGGAGGGCGGCGCCCGCTCGGTCATGGCGGCGTACACGGAGACGGACGGCGTCCCGGTCTCGGCGGACCCGGGGCTGCTCACCGAACTGCTCCGCGACGACTGGGGCTTCACCGGCACGGTCGTCTCCGACTACTTCGGCATCGGCTTCCTGGAGACGAACCACCGCGTGGCGGGAAGCCGCGCGGAGGCCGCGGGAGCGGCCCTCGCGGCCGGCCTGGACGTCGAACTGCCGACCCTGCGCTGCTACGGCGCGTCCCTGGTGGAGGCTGTGCGCGCGGGCGAGATCCCCGAGTCCCTGGTGGACCGGGCGGCCCGCCGGGTCCTGCTCCAGAAGTGCGAGCTGGGCATGCTGGATGAGGACTGGACCCCGGAACCGACCGCCGAACGGATCGACCTGGACTCGACGGCGAACCGCACCCTGGCCCGCCGCCTGGCCGAGGAGTCGGTGGTACTGCTGGACAACCCGGACGACGTACTGCCGCTGGCCCCGGACGTCAGGATCGCGGTGGTGGGCCCCCGAGCGGACGACCCCCTCGCCATGCTCGGCTGCTACTCCTTCCCGTCCCACGTCCTCCCGGCCCATCCCGGCACGCCGCTGGGCATCGAGATCCCGACCATCCTCCAGTCCCTGCGCGCCGAACTCCCCGACGCGAAGATCACGCACGCCGCCGGCAGCGACGTCGACGGCGAGGACACGGGAGGGTTCGCGGAGGCGGTGGCTCGCACGGCGGAGGCGGACGTCTGCGTGGCGGTGCTGGGCGACCGGGCGGGCCTGTTCGGTCGTGGCACCTCGGGCGAGGGCTGCGACGCGGAGGACCTCCGGCTCCCGGGGGTTCAGGCGGAGCTGCTGGACGCGCTGGCGGCGACGGGCACCCCGGTGGTGCTGGTCCTGCTCACCGGCCGCCCTTACGCGCTGGGCCGCTGGAACGGTCAACTGGCGGGTGTGGTGCAGGCGTTCTTTCCCGGGGAGGAGGGCGGCCCGGCGGTGGCGGGAGTGCTGTCGGGCCGCGTCTCCCCCTCGGGCCGCCTCCCGGTGAGCGTCCCGCACCGGCCTGGGGGCCAGCCGTGGACGTACCTCCAGCCGCCGCTGGGCCTGGCCGGCGCCGCGAGCAACCTGGACCCGACCCCGCTGTATCCCTTCGGGCACGGCCGCTCGTACACGACGTTCGAGTGGGAGGACTTCGAGGGCGGCAGCGAGGACCTGGCCCCGGAGATCGACACGGACGGCACGCATGACGTGTCGGTGACGGTCAGGAACGCCGGTGAACGGCCGGGGGCGGAGGTCGTCCAGCTGTACCTGCACGACCCGGTGGCCTCGGTGACCCGCCCGGACGTCCGCCTGATCGCCTACCAGCGCGTGCGGTTGGAGCCGGGGGAGGCCTCACGCGTGACCTTCCGCTTCCACGCCGACGTGTCGTCCTTCACGGACCGTTCGGGGAGGCGGGTGGTCGAACCGGGGTCCCTGGAACTGCGGTTGGGCGCGTCGAGCACGGACGTGCGCCACCGGGTGCGGCTGACACTGAGCGGCCCGGTACGCGAGGTGGGCCCGGACCGCCGGTTGCACTGCGGGACGGAGGTCCGGGCCGTGGAGACCTGACGGTCGTCAGTCCGCCTGGGCCGCCGCATGCGCGACAGAGGCGGCCCGGGCGGAGGGGCCGAGGCCCGAGGTGGGGGCGGGTGGTGTCTTTGGAGTCCACGTACTCCACCCCCAGTACGCGCCACCCATTCAGAACCGCGCGTTCCGGACCTACGGTGGAAAGCAACCGGCATCGGGGGAAGCACGGGGGTGCGGTGATGATCCGGTACGTCAACTTCCAGTTCAGGACGGCCATACCGGCGTGGATCGCCCTGCTCTGCACGATGGGGGCCTTTCTCGCCGTCCACGGCGACTCGGAGCTGCCCGACTGGTGGTGGCGCGCTGTCGCCTACATCAGCGCGACCCACGCCGTGCTGTTCCGGCTGCGGCTGACCCGTATCAGGTTCGTCAGCACGGTGCGGCAGTTCGACGAGGCGCCACCCCGGCCGGTCCCCTACGGCACCTGGTCCACGGACTACTGGGGCCCGTTCCATCGCCCCCGGAGCCCGTTCGTCGTCCGCGCCCTCGTTCTCATGGCCCTGGTGCTGCCCTTGTGCCTGCTGTGGGAGCCCTATCCGATGCTGGGCCTGCTGTGGGTGACGCTGGAATGGACGAGTCTTGGCCTGATCGCGTCCCGCTGGGAGTTCGAGAGCCGAGCGCTGCTGTGGCTGGGACGCCAGGGAAGGGACCCGGAGGAGTACTACTACACGACGGTCAGCCCTCGCTGACCGACTCGAACCGCCACCGATGCACCGCCCTGCCGACCAACTCATCGCCCGGCTCCGGCAGTTCGGGCAGCTCGGCGTCGTAGGCCGCGTCCCACCACGTGATCACCAGCACCCGATCCTGAGGCGCCCGGAACGTCTCACGACGCAGCGGCCGTACGGAAAGCTCCTGGGCCCGCGCCCAGGCGAGGAGCTCTTCTCCCCTCCCCGCCACCGCCCGCGCCTCCCACATCAACGCGACGGTCACGAGTACAGGTTGTCCTTCGCCAGCTCGTGCACGTGATCGTGGTCATGCGAATGCGCCTGCCCGGCAGCACTCCCCGGCACATGCGGATCCGTAACCGGCAGCGAAGAATCCGCCGACAGATCCCAGTCCGAAGCGGCGCGCCCCCGCGTGACCATCTCCGCGCCCAGCGCCGCCACCATCGCCCCGTTGTCCGTGCACAACTTCGGCCGGGGCACCCGGAGTCGGATCCCGGCCGCCTCACACCGCTCCTGCGCCAGCACCCGCAGCCGGGAGTTGGCGGCGACACCCCCGCCGATCATCAGATGATCCACCCCCTGATCACGACAAGCCCGTACGGCCTTGCGCGTCAGCACATCCACCACGGCCTCCTGGAAGGACGCGGCGACGTCCCGCACCGGAACGTCCTCCCCCGCCGCCCGCTTGGCCTCGATCCAACGGGCCACGGCGGTCTTCAGACCCGAGAAGGAGAAGTCGTACGCGGCGTCGCGCGGCCCGGTGAGGCCGCGCGGGAAGGCGATCGCGTTCGGGTCCCCCTCCCGCGCGTACCGATCGATGACGGGCCCGCCCGGAAAGCCCAGGTTGAGCACGCGCGCGATCTTGTCGAAGGCCTCGCCCGCCGCGTCGTCGATCGTCGCGCCCATCGGCCGTACGTCCGACGTGATGTCCGTCGAAAGGAGCAACGACGAATGGCCCCCGGACACCAGCAGCGCCATCGTCGGCTCGGGCAGCGCCCCGTGCTCCAGCTGGTCGACGCAGATGTGGGAGGCGAGGTGATTGACGCCGTACAACGGCTTGCCCAGCGCGTACGCGTACGCCTTCGCCGCCGAGACGCCCACCAGCAGCGCACCCGCGAGCCCCGGCCCGGCGGTGACGGCGATGCCGTCGAGGTCCTTCGCGCTCACGCCCGCCTCCTTCAGCGCACGCTCGATGGTCGGGACCATCGCCTCCAGGTGGGCGCGGGAGGCGACCTCGGGCACCACCCCACCGAAGCGGGCGTGCTCGTCGACGCTCGACGCGATCGCGTCGGCCAACAGTGTCGTACCGCGGACGACGCCGACGCCGGTCTCGTCGCAGGAGGTCTCGATCCCCAGGACCAGAGGTTCGTCAGCCATTGATCTCGGTTCCTTGTACGGATACGGATGTGGAAGGGTCGTTGAGGCGCATGACGAGGGCGTCCACGTTCCCCGGCTGGTAGTAGCCGCGGCGGAAGCCGATCGCCTCGAAGCCGAAGCGCTCGTAGAGCTTCTGGGCACGGACGTTGTCGACCCGGCATTCGAGCATCACCTGCGTGCACTCGAAGGCGGTGGCGGCCCGCAGCAGCTCGGTGAGGATCAGCGCGCCGAGGCCGGTGCCCCAGTGTTCGCGGGCGACGGCGATGGTCTGGACGTCGGCGACGTCCCCGGCGGAGGCGAGGCCCCCGTAGCCGACGATCCTCTTGTCCTCGCCCGGGGTCTCGGCCACGACATACCGTCGGGTCGCGTGCGGACCGCGCGCGTGGGCGAGGTCCGACCAGAACATGCCCCGGGACCAGGCGTCCTCGGGGAAGAGGTCCTTCTCCAGCTCCAGTACGGGCTCGATGTCCCACCAGCGCATCTCGCGCAGCACCGCGGTCGTCACTTGGGGGTGACCACCTTGTAGTTCTTGGGGACCTGGGCGTCGGGCCGGCGCAGATACAGCGGCCTGGACGACTCCAGCTCCTCGCCCTTGGCCAGCCGCTCGGCCGCCAGGGCGGCGAGGGCGGCCGCGGAGACCTGCTCGGGCCCGCGGGCGTCCGGGAACGTGTCGGGGTAGAGGACCGCCCCTGCCCCCACCGCCGGCAGTCCGGCCACCACGTCGGCGATCTCGGCGGGCCGGTCGACGGCGGGTTCCGTCACTCTCGTCCGCGCGTCCTCGTACCGCGCCCAGTACACCTCCTTGCGCCGGGCGTCGGTCGCCACCACGAACGGGCCCTCGACCTCGGCCGCGTACGCGAGCCCGTCGAGGGTGCACAGTCCGTGGACGGGGACCCCGAGGGCGAGGCCGAAGGTGTCGGCGGTCATGAGGCCGACGCGCAGCCCGGTGTACGGGCCGGGACCGATGCCCACGACGATGCCGGTGACGGCGTCGAGACGGGTGCCCGCCTCGGCGAGGACCCGGTCGACGGCGGGCAGCAGCAGTTCCCCGTGGCGACGCGCGTCCACCTGGCTCGACGCGGCGACGACAGCCGTCCCGTCGTGCAGGGCGACGGTGACGGCGGGGGTGGCGGTATCCAGAGCGAGCAAGAGCACGCAAACAGCCTACGGCGCTTCGGGCCGGGCGACGGCCGACCCGGTCCACGCTCCCTCTGCTGCTACCGTCACAGCACAGACGTACTTCAAGGGCGTACGTGGGTACGAGAGGTGGGCACAGAAGGTGGCCAGTAGCAGCTCGGGATTCGTGGCCGGGCTCACCGCGGCGGCCATCGCCGCAGTCGGTTTCCTCACCTACCAGGCGTCGGCGACCGTGCCTGACGACCTGGGGAAACCGTCCCCCTCGAAGTCCTCGGCGCTCCCGAAGTCCAAGACCCCCGCCGAGAAGAAGGACGCCGCGGAGGTCCTCCCCGACGACTCGGGGGCGGGCCAGCGCGTCGTCTACTCCCTCGACGAGGACCGCGTCTGGCTGGTCGGCGCCAACGAGAAGGTCACCCGCACGTTCGAGGTCACCCCCAGCACGGTCGACCCCACCCCCGCCGACTACACCGTCACGTCCCGCTCCGCCGCCGTCACCGGCTCCGACGGCACCCCCATCGAACACGTCGTCCGCTTCGCCACGGTCGACGGCGTGTCCATCGGCTTCAGTGCGGCGGTCGACGGCTCCACCCCCCAGCCCGATCCCACCACCAAAACGGGCGGCATCCGCGAGTCCCGCAAGGACGGCAAGGCGATGTGGGAGTTCGCGGGCATCGGCATGAAGGTGGTCGTGGTCGAGTAGGGGGTGCCTGGTAAGCGCCGGGGCCCGATCTTTCAGGGGCGCGGGAAACCGCGCGACCGGCCCCCACTCACCCGCAGCCGCGAAACCGACGGATCGGCCCCGCCCAGAGCGCTATGCGGCCTTGGGGCACCGTTCAGCCACAGGCCGCCGTTCCTCCACCTTCACCGGCGGAGCCGCCGGTGGCGTCGACACGGCCTTCGCCGCCGCACACGCCGCCAACAGGTCCCGCATCGACACCCCGCCCACCCCGGACGGCTTACGTTCCGCTGTCGACATGGACGCCTCCTGGTGCCACCGGCGAACCAAGTTAGGTAGACCTAACCAAGGACTGGTTACCATGTGACCACGCCGAAGACGCCCGACGCAACATTTTGCCGACACCTCGTCGGAACCCACACAAGCCCGGACCGGGGCCGAACCGGGGCCGGACGAAGACCGGATCAACTCCGGATCAGGCCGACAACACACCCAGCTCGACGGAGTCCCACCGCTCCCCCAGCCCCGTCACCGTCACCTGCCGCACCTCGTCGGTCGTGTCGCCGACCGCCCGGTGGATGACGACGTTCAGCCGGTCGTCGGTCAGGTCCTCGACCTTCCCCTCGCCCCACTCCACCACGATCACCGATTCGGGCAGCGAGACGTCGAGGTCCAGGTCCTCCATCTCGTCCAGCCCGCCGCCCAGGCGATAGGCGTCGACGTGGACGAGCGGCGGCCCGTCCACCAGGGACGGATGCACCCGGGCGATGACGAAGGTGGGCGAGGTGACCGCGCCCCGCACCCCCAGTCCCTCCCCGAGCCCCCGGGTGAGGGTCGTCTTACCGGCCCCCAGCTCCCCGTTGAGCATCACGAGATCCCCCGCACGCAGCAGCTTGGCCAGCCGACGGCCCAACTCCAGCATCTGCTCGGGAGAATTGACGGTGATCTGAAGAGACGACATGGGCTCACCCTGGACGTGCGGTGCTGCTGGCGCTTCCATAACCACTTACGGTAGCCCCCGCCGGCACGGCCCCCGCGCGAGTGAGCAGGTCGGCGAGCCGGTCCGTCACGAGCTCGGGGTGCTCCAGCATCACCAGATGCCCCGCGTCCGGTACGAGGACCAGCTCCGCGTCCGGCAGCAGATCGGCGATGGCCTCGCTGTGCTCACTCGGCGTGACGAGGTCCTTGACCCCGGCCAGCACGAGCACCGGCAGCTCGGCGAACGCCACGAGCGCCTCGGTCTTGTCGTGCTCGGTGAACGCCGGATAGAACTCGGCGACCACATCGATCGGCGTGCCCTCGATCATCCGCTCCGCGAACCGCGCGACCGCCGGATCGACGTCCCGGGACGCGAACGAGTACCGCTTGATGATCCCGGCGAACAGATCGGCGGTCGCCCGCCGCCCCCGCTCCACCAGCGCGGCCTGCTGCCCCAGCGCCTTGAGCACACCCGGCAGCACCCGCCGTACGGCGTTGACGCCCGCGACCGGCAGCCCGAAGTTGACCTCGCCGAGCCGCCCCGACGAGGTACCGACCAGGGCGACGGCGACGACTCGCTCGCGGATCAGCTCGGGATAGTGCGCGGCGAGCGCCATGACGGTCATGCCGCCCATGGAGTGCCCGACGAGCACGATGGGCCCCTGGGGCACGGCCGCGTCGATCACGGCCTTCAGGTCGCGCCCGAGCTGGTCGATGGTGACCGGCCGCTCGTCCTGTACCTGGCCCACCCCGCGCGCGGAGCGGCCGTGGCTGCGCTGGTCCCAGTGCACGGTCCGGACGACACCGCGCAGCGCCGCCCGCTGGAAGTGCCAGGAGTCCTGGTTGAGGCAGTAGCCGTGGCTGAAGACGACGGTGACCGGGGCCGGTGCCTTGCGCCCGAAGAGCCGGCGCCTGCGGGGCGAGAGGCCGGCCTCGGGCTCGACGTCGTCGACCTCGTAGTACAGCTCGGTGCCGTCGTCGGCGTACGCCTTGCCCGGGGTGCCGCGCAGCGCCCCGTACGGGCCGGTGGAGTCGAGCGCGAGGCGGGCCTTCCTGCGCATGCCGCGCCCGACGGTGAGCCGCTCTATGGCGACGCCGGCGGCCGCGCCCGCCGCGACCACGCCTATCGCCGCCCCCGCGACGCCGGCTCTGCGCCAGATCCCGTCGCCGGAGGCGGCCGTCGCGGCGGCCGCGCTCGCGACGGCCTCCACGGCCTCCGCGCTGCTCTCGCTCACGTCCCGCTCCTCTTCGCCGACGTCCGGTCCCGCTGCCGATTCCACCAGCACTCCGCACATCAGTACGGAGTTACCAGTCTTGTTCCTCTTTCACTTACTCGTGTTCAGGCACTGCCCACTCATGCACTCGTGCTCACGTATCCCGGATCACACACCTGTGACCACTCACCCGTGATCACATACTCATGGGCCGCACTCGCCGTCGCACGCGCTTGCTCACTCGCCCGTGTTGACATAGACGCGCGGAACGCGGGTTCCGATGCGCGTCACGATCTCGTACGCGATGGTTCCGGCCGCCTGCGCCCAGTCCTCGGCGGTCGGCTCGCCCCCGTCACCCGTGCCGAACAGCACGACCTCGTCCCCGGCGGCGGGTTCGTCCCCGCCGAGGTCGACGACGAACTGGTCCATGGCGACCCGGCCCGCGACCGTCCGCCACTTGCCGCCGACCAGCACGGGCCCGGTGCCGGAGGCGTGCCGGGGGATGCCGTCCGCGTAACCGACGGGCACCAGACCGAGGGTCGTGTCGCCGGGTGTGACGTAGTGGTGGCCGTAACTGACGCCATGGCC
Source organism: Streptomyces sp. DSM 40750 (assembly GCF_024612035.1). GTDB lineage: Bacteria > Actinomycetota > Actinomycetes > Streptomycetales > Streptomycetaceae > Streptomyces. Next base: position 7,029,080 of record NZ_CP102513.1, on the reverse strand, counting down.
CCCGGACACGTGCTTGACCAGCGCGAGCGAGGCGCTGAGCCGCATCACCGGGCGCAGCCCGAGGTCGGCGGAGCTGCCCAGCTCCGGGCTGGGCGAGATGCCGTAGACGGCGATGCCCGTCCGTACGAGGTCGAAGTGCGCGTCCGGGCGGGTGAGGGTGGCGGGCGAGTTGGCGATGTGCCGTACCTCGGGGCGGACGCCCCGGGCCTCGGCGTACGCGACCATCTCGCGGAAGCGGGTGAGCTGTGCCTCGATGGACGGGTGTCCCGGCTCGTCGGCGCACGCGAAGTGCGACCAGAGCCCGGTGACGGTGACAAGCCCCTCGGCCTCCGCGCGCAGCGCCTCGGCGACGAGCTCCGGCCAGTCGTCCGGCTGACAGCCGTTCCGCCCGAGCCCGGTGTCGGCCTTGAGCTGCACGCGCGCGCGTACGCCCACATCGCGGGCGGCCTCGGTGACCTCCCGCAGCGCCCACATCCCGCTGACCGCGACATCCAGTTCGGCCTCGACGGCTTCGCGCCAGGGCCCGCCCGGCGCCCACAGCCAGCACATGAGCCGTCCCGACAGCCCCGCCGCCCGCAGCGCCAGCGCCTCCTCCGGCGTGGCCGTCCCCAGCCAGGTCGCCCCCGCCTCGACCGCCGCCCGGGCACACCGCACCGCCCCATGGCCGTACGCGTCCGACTTGACCACGGCCATCAGGTCAGCACCCGGCGCCAACGCGCGCAACGTCCGCACATTGGCCCGCAGGGCATCCAGATCGATCTCGGCACGGGCCCGCACGGGCGCGCTCCGCAGAGGTGCTGTCTCACTCATGTCAGCCCCAGTGTCTCAGAGCCCACGGGGACACCTCCGACGCCCCTTTTGAACGGGCGCAGCCCGCTTCGAAGGGGCACGGGAAACCGCGCGACACGCCAGGATGAGCCCGCAGCCCGCAACCAGCAGGACCCCACCCCGAACCCGCTTCATTTCCCCAGCCGCTTCCCCCACACGAAAACCCGATCCTGCTCCTTCAACACCCCCCACAACCCCCGCGCATCGGCCAACCGCAGATTCACACACCCCATGGACCCGATCTCCGTGTGGATGGACCCGTAGACCGCATGAAACGCCTGCCCGCCACTGAAGAACTGGCTGTACGGCATGGGTGTGTTGTAGAGCGTCGACCAGTGGTTCTTGTGCTTCCAGTACACCTTGTGCCACCCGGCGCGAGTCGGATACTGCTTACGCCCGCTCCGCATCGGCACCGGCCCGAACACCACCTTCTTCCCCTTCTGCACCCAGGTCACCTGCCGCGACAGATCCACACACGCCACCCGGTACGTCCGCACCGGACACTTCCCGGCCGCGTTGGGGTTCTTCCGGGCGGACAGCAACTGCATCCGCGCCCAGGTCACCGGCCCCGCGAAACCGATCGCCGGCTTGATGCGCTGCTTGATCTGGAACGCCCGGACGGCGAGGCAGTCGGCCCGCGACTGCTTCCCGTCCACCTTCCGCTTCAGGTACCGCTCCACCTGCCGCTGGTACGGCCCCGTCAGCCTCGTACAGGTGACCTTGGCCCCGGCGACCGCCTCGGCCTCGCTCAGCGGCACGTACTCGATGAGGTCGTACGTCCCGGCCGCCGCGTCCCTCGGCTCGATCATCTCCTCCCCCGCATCCGGCACGTACACCCGCGGCGCAAGCAGTTGGTCAGGGGTGTCGATCTGCCAGGGCTGATGCGGACCGGGCGGCACCCCGGGCACGAGGTGGTCGGCGCCGGGGCGGTCGGCGGGCGCGGGCGGCGCGGGATCGGCCGCGGCACCGTCCATGGGAAGGACGGCCACCAGGGCGAGGACCACGACGACAGCCCGGAACGTCATTCGTCTGCTCGTCATGTGATCAGCGATACGTGCCCCCCACGCGCACGCCGGGGCGCCGCGCGTGCGGTCACCCGATATACGCGGGGGAAGTCACCCGATATGAGGGCTCACCGGACGCCCCACTGTCACGTACAGTCACACACGGCACACGACAGGTCGCGAACGGTACGACACAGGGGTTGATATGTGCGGAATCGTGGGATACGTCGGCTCGCAGTCCGCGCTCGACGTGGTCCTGGCAGGGCTGAAGCGGCTGGAGTACCGGGGGTACGACTCCGCGGGCGTGGCGGTCCTGGCGGACGGGGGCCTGGCCGCCGCCAAGAAGGCCGGGAAGCTGGTCAACCTGGAGAAGGAGTTGGTCGGCCGCCCGTTGCCGACCGGCTCGACCGGTATCGGCCACACCCGCTGGGCCACCCACGGCGGTCCCACGGACACCAACGCCCACCCGCACCTCGACAACGCGGGCCGGGTGGCCGTCGTCCACAACGGCATCATCGAGAACTTCGCCGCGCTGCGCACCGAACTGACCGAGCGGGGCCACGACCTGGCCTCCGAGACGGACACCGAGGTCGTCGCCCATCTCCTCGCCGAGCAGTTCTCGTCGTGCGACGACCTCGCGGAGGCGATGCGGCTGGTGTGCCGCCGTCTGGAGGGCGCGTTCACACTGGTCGCGGTGCACGCGGACGCGCCGGACGTGGTCGTGGGCGCGCGTCGTAACTCCCCCCTCGTGGTCGGCGTCGGGGAGGGCGAGGCCTTCCTCGCCTCGGACGTGGCCGCGTTCATCGCCCACACACGGTCGGCGATCGAGCTCGGCCAGGACCAGGTGGTCGAACTGCGCCGTGACGGCGTGACGGTGACGACCTTCGACGGCCGCCCCGCCGACGTCCGCTCCTACCACGTCGACTGGGACGTGTCGGCCGCGGAGAAGAGCGGCTACGACTACTTCATGCTCAAGGAGATCGCCGAGCAGCCCAAGGCGGTCGCGGACACGCTCCTCGGCCGTATCGACGCGGCGGGCTCGCTGACCCTCGACGAGGTCCGGATCTCCGCCTCGGAGCTGCGCGAGCTGAACAAGGTGGTCATCGTCGCGTGCGGTACGGCGTTCCACGCGGGCCTCATCGCCAAGTACGCCATCGAGCACTGGGCGCGCATCCCGTGCGAGGTCGAGCTGGCGAGCGAGTTCCGCTACCGGGACCCGATCCTCGGCCCGCACACCCTGGTCATCGCCATCTCCCAGTCCGGCGAGACCATGGACACCCTGATGGCCCTGCGCCACGCCCGCGAACAGGGCGCCCGTGTCCTCGCCATCTGCAACACCAACGGCTCGACGATCCCCCGCGAGTCCGACGCGGTCCTGTACACCCACGCGGGCCCCGAGGTGGCGGTCGCCTCCACGAAGGCGTTCCTGACGCAGCTGGTGGCCTGTTACCTGGTGGCCCTCTATCTCGGCCAGGTACGCGGCACCAAGTGGGGCGACGAGATCCGGGTGGTGATCCGCGACCTCTCCCACATCTCCAGCGAGGTGGCGCGGGTCCTCGAAACGATGGAGCCGGTACGGGAGTTGGCGCGCACCCTCGCCGCCAAGAACACGGTGCTGTTCCTGGGCCGCCACGTGGGCTACCCGGTGGCGCTGGAAGGCGCCCTGAAGCTCAAGGAATTGGCGTACATGCACGCGGAGGGCTTCGCGGCGGGCGAGTTGAAGCACGGCCCGATCGCCCTGATCGAGGAGGACCTCCCTGTCGTCGTCGTGGTCCCGTCCCCCGCGGGCCGCTCCCTCCTCCACGACAAGATCGTCTCCAACATCCAGGAGATCCGCGCGCGGGGCGCCCGCACCATCGTCATCGCCGAGGAGGGCGACGAGGCGGTCGTCCCGTATGCCGACCACCTCATCCGCATCCCCGCCACCCCCACCCTCCTCCAACCCCTCGTCGCCACGGTCCCCCTCCAGGTCTTCGCCTGCGAACTGGCGACGGCCCGGGGGAACGAGGTGGACCAGCCGCGAAACCTGGCGAAGTCGGTAACAGTGGAGTGAGTGGGGGGAGGGCGGACTCGGCCTGGGGCTAGGGTGCGGATCATGCCCATCATCGGAGTCGGCATCGACGTCGCCGAGATCGACCGTTTCCGCGCGTCCCTGGACCGCACGCCCAGCATGGCCGATCGCCTCTTCCTCCCGAGCGAGATCCTCCTCCCCAGCGGCGAACGCCGGGGCATCGCGTCCCTCGCGGCCCGGTTCGCCGCGAAGGAGGCCCTCGCCAAGGCCCTCGGCGCCCCCAGCGGCCTCCGCTGGACCGACGCCGAGGTCTACGTCGAACCCTCCGGCCAACCCCGCCTCCGAGTGACCGGCACGGTCGCGGCTCGCGCCGCCGAACTGGGGGTCAAGTCCTGGCACATCTCCTTGAGCCACGACGCGGGGGTGGCTTCGGCGGTGGTGGTGGCCGAGGGGTGAGGGCCGGGCGCCTCATGGCTCGGGAGCGCGGGCTGTCCCGCGACTGCGGGCGGTATGTGGCTGATCGCGCAGTGCCCGCGCCCCTGACGGGGCACAGCCCCGCTGCCATGGCTACAGGCACCCGTACCGCCGGCCTCCCCTGCCGTACACAGCTGCGGGCCATCGGGCCGCCGGGCACTCCCCTGCCGCACCTAGCTGCGGGCAGTCGTGCCGCTGGGGCGATGGGGGCACCTCCCGCTCATGGGGGTCCCTCCCGCTCGAGCGAAGTCGAGAGTGGGGGAGAAGCCGAGAGTGGGGGAGAGGCCGAGAGTGGGGGAGGGTGGGCGCAGCGGCACCCTGCACGCGCCGGTAAGCGCATCCGCCCCCGCCCGGCGACAGCGGAACGCACCCGACCCCCGCCCGGCGACCGCGGAACGCACCCCACACACCCCAGGCCCAGCTGCACCCGGCCCCCCGCACAAGGCAGACTCATCCCCATGCGCTCAGCCCACCGTGTAGAAACCGTCCGCACAGCCGAACGCACCCTCATGGCGCGGCTCCCCGACGGCGCCCTGATGCAACGCGCCGCCGCAGGCCTCGCCGCCACCTGCGCGGACGCGCTCGCCCGGGTCTACGGCAGCCGCATCGTCCTTCTCACCGGCAGCGGCGACAACGGCGGCGACACCCTCTACGCCGGCGCCCGCCTGGCCAGACGCGGTGCGGGAGTGACCGCCGTCCTCCTCACCCCCGACCGCACCCACCCGGAAGCCCTCAAGGCCCTCCTCCGCGCAGGCGGCACCACAGCCACCCCCGCCACCGCCGCCGGCCTCATCCACCACGCCGACCTCGTCCTCGACGGCATCGTCGGCATCGGCGGCAAGGGCGGCCTCCGCCCCGAAGCCGCCCACCTCGCCGACCTCGTGGCGGCCTCCCCCGCCACGGTCATCGCCGTGGACCTCCCGAGCGGCGTCGAACCGGACACCGGCGAGGTGCACGGCGCGGCGGTCCGCGCCGACCTCACCGTCACCTTCGGCACCCACAAACCGGGCCTGCTCATCGACCCTGCCCGCGAGTACGCCGGCACGGTCCGCCTCATCGACATCGGCCTGGCCGACACCCTCCCGGCCACCCCCACCCTGGAGTCCCTCCAGCACACCGACGTGGCCGCCCTGCTCCCGCACCCGTCCCAGGAGAGCGACAAGTACCGCCGAGGAGTCGTGGGGATCGCGGCAGGCTCGACCCGTTACCCGGGCGCGGCGGTCCTGGCGGTCGCGGGCGCCCTGCGCGGCGGCGCGGGCGCCGTCCGCTACGTGGGCCCGGCCGCCGACGCGGTCCTCGCCCGCTTCCCGGAGACCCTGGTCTCGGACAGCGGCCCGAAGAAGGCGGGCAGGGTCCAGGCCTGGGTCACGGGCCCCGGCGCGGGCGACGACGTGGCTCCGGTCGCCGAGGCCCTCTCCACCGACGTCCCCGTCCTCCTCGATGCCGACGGCCTCCGCCTCGCCGACCGCGAAACAGTCCGCACCCGCACGGCCCCCACCCTGATGACCCCTCACGCCGGCGAAGCGGCGGCCCTTCTGGGCGTCTCCCGCGAGGAGGTCGAATCCGCCCGCCTCACCGCCGTACGCGACCTGGCCCACGCCTACAACGCCACGGTGCTCCTCAAGGGCTCCACCACCCTCATCGCCACCCCGACACCCGACGCCCCGGTCCGCGTCAACCCCACCGGCACCCCCTGGCTCGCCACCGCCGGCAGCGGCGACGTCCTCTCCGGCCTGATGGGCTCACTCCTCGCCGCCGGTCTCACCCCCCTGGACGCGGCAAGCGTGGCGGCATACCTCCACGGCCTGGCGGGCCGCTACGCCGCGAACGGCGCCCCGACGGGCGCACACGACGTGGCGGAGGCGATCCCGGCGGCCTGGCGCGACATCACGGACTGACGCCGCTGGACGATCTGCCGACGCCGACGGACCAGGCACACATCCGGCCCGACCATCCCCCAGCCCATTCGCCCTTCATGCGCCGCCTTCGCTCCCGCCCCCGCTCCTTACTCCCCGTCAGTCCCCGTCCTCGATCCGCTCGATCGCCTCCCGCACCATCCCCAGATACTCGACCTCCTCGCACCGGGGCTTGCTCCCCATCCGGTACATGTCAATCACGTCGTAGAGGTGCTCACCCAGATCCTCGTCCGGCAGATCCGCCGACAGTTCACTGCAGACCCGCCCCGCCAGCTCCCCGTCACCGCGCGTAGATCCACGTCGAACGGCATCCCGTAACCGCGCACGCATGGCGAAAGTCATACAAATCCCCAATTCCCCCTGGCCGGCCGGGAAGCGGCTCCCTCCCGACTGCCGGGACGCTAACCCTTCCCCCACCCGAGGTCCATACGTTCGCCACAGTTCACACACAACGAAGGGCAAACCGGCTACCGTGCCCCCGAGCGTGACGGACCCCACCCCGCCACCCCGTTCGGACTCCGTTAACAATGGACTGTGATCTCACCGGTCTCCTCGTTGCCGCGGAGCGCCCACCGGCCCAGGCCGGAGGCGACTCCCTACGTCGACCTCACCCGTGCCGAGTGGAGCGCGCTGCGCGAAAAGACGCCGCTGCCGCTGAACGCCGAGGAGGTCGAGAAGCTGCGCGGTCTGGGCGATGTCATCGACCTCGACGAGGTTCGGGACATCTATCTGCCGCTGTCCCGGCTCCTCAACCTCTACATCGGCGCCACCGACGGCCTGCGCGGCGCCCTGAACACCTTCCTGGGCGAACAGGGCTCCCAGTCCGGCACCCCGTTCGTCATAGGCGTCGCCGGCTCCGTGGCCGTCGGCAAGTCCACCGTCGCCCGTCTCCTCCAGGCCCTCCTCGCCCGCTGGCCCGAGCACCCGCGCGTGGAACTGGTCACCACCGACGGCTTCCTGCTCCCCATGAAGGACCTCCGGGAACGCGGCCTGGTCTCCCGCAAGGGCTTCCCCGAGTCGTACGACCGCCGGGCCCTGACCCGTTTCGTCGCCGACATCAAGGCCGGCAAGGACGAGGTGACGGCCCCCGTCTATTCCCACCTCATCTACGACATCGTCCCCGACCAGCGGCTCACGGTCCGCCGCCCCGACATCCTCATCGTCGAGGGCCTCAACGTCCTCCAGCCCGCCCTGCCCGGCCAGGACGGCCGCACCCGCGTCGGTCTCGCCGACTACTTCGACTTCAGCGTGTACGTCGACGCCGGCGTCGACGACATCGAGCGCTGGTACCTCAACCGCTTCAAGAAGCTCCGCCAGACCGCCTTCCAGAAGCCCGACTCGTACTTCCGCAAGTACACCCAGGTCTCCGAGGACGAGGCCCTCGACTACGCCCGCACTCTCTGGAGCAGCATCAACAAGCCCAACCTGGTGGAGAACATCGCCCCCACCCGCGGCCGCGCCACCCTCATCATCCGCAAGGGCGCGGACCACAAGGTGCGCCGCCTCAGCCTGCGCAAGCTGTGAGCCCGTAGAAGCCGTGAGCCCGTGGAAGCCGTGAGGCGGACGAGCCGTGAGCCCGTAACAGAGCCCGGCTACCCTGCGGGCATGTTGCATCTGCGTTTGATCGCCCCGGCCGACAAGACGGACGAGGTCGTGCACCTGATCGAGAAGACGGTCGGCACCACCCATCTGGTCGTCATGCCGGGCGCCGCCCGCAACCCGGCCGGAGACGTCGTGATGTGCGACGTGGCACGCGAGGCGGGCGACGAACTGATCGGCGCGCTCAGGGCGTTGGACCTCGACAGGACCGGCTCCATCGCCGTGGAGAACATCGACCTGTCGCTCTCCGAGCGCGCCGACCAGGCCGAGGAGGACGCGCCGGGCGAGGGCGCGGACGCCGTCCTGTGGGAGCACCTCACGGAGGCGACCCACGAGGAGTCGACGCTCTCCATCACCTACGTCGCCTTCCTCACCCTCGCCACGATGATCGCGGCCTGCGGTGTGGTCCTCGACAACGCGATCCTGATCGTCGGCGCGATGGCGGTCGGCCCGGAGTTCGGCCCCCTGGCCGGCTTCAGCACGGCCCTCGTCCAACGCCACCCGCGCCTGGCGCTCCGCTCCCTCATCGCCCTGGTCGTGGGCTTCGCGGTGGCCATGGCCGCGACGGTCGGCTTCAGCCTCTTCATGGACGCGCTCGACCTGTTCAGCAGGGAACAACTGGACGCCGACCGCCCCAACACGGCCTTCGTCTACGCCCCCGACGCCTTCTCCTTCGTCGTGGCCGTCCTGGCGGGCATCGCGGGCACCCTGTCCCTCACCTCGGCCAAGTCAGGCGCCCTGGTAGGCGTGGCCATCTCGGTCACCACGGTCCCGGCAGCGGCCAACGCGGCAGTGGCCCTGAGCTACGGCGACACGAAGCAGACGGTGGGCTCCACAGAGCAACTGCTCCTGAACCTCCTGGGCATCGTCCTGGCCGGCACCCTCACCCTGCTCTTCCAGAAATGGCTGTGGTCCAAGCACCGTTGAGCGGCCCGGGAACCCGCGCCCCGTAAGGGGCGCGGGGAACTGCGCGACCAGCCACAACGAACCCGCAGCCCGCACAGCACAGTTCCCCCACCCCGAACCCGGAGAATCAGCCGAGCGCGGACTTCACAGCGTCGGCAAGCCGCCCCGCCACCGACCGCGCCTGCTCGATATCCGCCGCCTCGACCATCACCCGAACAAGCGGCTCGGTCCCGGACGGCCGCAACAACACCCGCCCCGTAGACCCGAGTTGCCCCTCCGCCTCAGCCACCGCCGCCGCCAGCTCCGCGGACGTCCCCACCCGCGACCGATCCACATCCGGCACATTGATGAGCACCTGCGGCAGCCGCTCCATCACACCCGCGAGGTCCTTGAGCGTACGACCGGTCTGCGCGATCCGAGCCGCCAGCAGCAACCCGGTCAGTGTCCCGTCCCCGGTCGTCGCGTGGTCGGAGATGATCACATGCCCGGACTGCTCGCCCCCGAGCGCGTACCCGTGCTCCTTCATCTCCTCCAGCACATACCGGTCCCCGACCGCGGTCTGCACCAGCCGCAGCCCCTCCCGCTCCAGCGCCAGCTTGAACCCGAGGTTGGACATCACGGTGGCGACCACGGTGTCCGACCGGAGCACCCCCCGCTCCCGCATGTCCAGCGCGAGTACGGCCAGGATCTGGTCCCCGTCGACCTCGTTGCCCTCGTGGTCCACGGCGAGGCACCGGTCCGCGTCCCCGTCATGCGCGATGCCGAGGTGCGCCCCGTGCTCGACGACGGCGGCGCGCAACTTCCCGAGGTGAGTGGACCCGCACCCGTCGTTGATGTTGAGCCCGTCCGGCTCGGCCCCGATGGTGACGATCTCGGCACCGGCGCGCGTGAACGCCTCCGGCGAGACCCCGGCGGCCGCGCCGTGCGCCTCGTCGAGGACGACCTTCAGCCCGTCGAGCCGGTTGGGCAGGACGGACAGCAGATGCTCGGCGTACCGCTCGAAGCCCTCGTCGTACGACCGGACGCGCCCGACACCCGCACCCGTCGGCCGCTCCCAGGGAGCCCCCGTCCGGTGCTCCTCGTACACGCCTTCGATCCTGCCCTCCAGCTCATCGGCGAGCTTGTGGCCGCCGCGGGCGAAGAACTTGATCCCGTTGTCGGGCATGGCGTTGTGGCTGGCGGAGAGCATCACGCCGAGGTCGGCGCCCAGCTCGCCGGTGAGAAACGCCACCGCGGGGGTGGGCAGCACACCGACGCGCAGCACGTCGACGCCCGCGCTGGCGAGGCCGGCCACGACGGCCGCCTCCAGGAACTCCCCGGACGCTCGCGGATCCCGCCCGACCACCGCCACCGGCTTGTGGCCCTCGAACGTTCCCGCCTCGGCGAGTACATGTGCCGCCGCGACGGAGAGTCCGAGCGCGAGCTCGGCCGTCAGATCCGCGTTGGCGACACCGCGCACGCCGTCCGTGCCGAAGAGTCGTCCCACTGTGGTGTCCTCCGAATTGCTGAGAATGTGCGGCTCGTACCAGGTGGTCCCATACCGGGCGGTCCTCTACCAGGTGTCCCCCAGTGTCCCGGCATTCCCCGGACCCAGTACATCCCGTGAGACTGTCCTCCCCCTTTCGGGGTTGTACCGACAGTCCGTGTGTAAGCCTGCGATAAACAATCGACCCTGCTACGCAAACCGCCCCGGCGGCACGGGTACGTGCCACCGGGGCGATGCGCGCGATGCGGCGCAAGCGGGATTTAGCGCTTGCTGTACTGCGGAGCCTTACGGGCCTTCTTCAGACCGGCCTTCTTGCGCTCGACCGCACGGTCGTCGCGCTTGAGGAAGCCGGCCTTCTTGAGCGCGCCGCGGTTGTTGTCGACGTCGGCCTCGTTCAGCGCACGGGCGACACCGAGACGGAGCGCACCGGCCTGACCGGAGACACCGCCACCCGCGATGCGGGCGATGACGTCGTAGCGGCCCTCGAGCTCGAGCACCTTGAAGGGCTCGTTGACTTCCTGCTGGTGCACCTTGTTCGGGAAGTAGTCCTCAAGGGTGCGACCGTTGATCTTCCACTTGCCGGAGCCCGGGACGATCCGAACGCGGGCGATGGCGTTCTTGCGACGGCCCAGGCCGGCGGCCGGCTGCGGGTCACCGAAGCGGGAGGCCATGGACTCGGTGGTGTACTCGCCCTCGACGGGGACGTCCGACTCCGTGGTGTAGCTGTCGATGTCGACAAGCTCGGTCTCTTCGACCGGCTGCTCAACGGTGGTCTCGGCCACGATTCTCCTCAGATTCTCTTCAGGCTTGGGGGTGTGGCCGGACTTACTGCGCGACCTGGGTGATCTCGAACGGCACCGGCTGCTGGGCAGCGTGCGGGTGCTGGTCGCCCGAGTAGACCTTCAGCTTGGAGAGCATCTGACGGCCGAGGGTGTTCTTGGGGAGCATGCCCTTGACGGCCTTCTCGACGGCCTTCTCGGGGTTCTTCTCCAGCAGCTCGTCGTAACGGACCGAGCGCAGACCACCCGGGTAGCCGGAGTGGCGGTAGGCCATCTTCTGGGTCCGCTTGTTGCCGGACAGGTGGACCTTGTCCGCGTTGATGATGATGACGAAGTCACCAGCATCGACGTGGGGGGCGTAGATCGGCTTGTGCTTGCCGCGCAGAAGGGTGGCAGCGGTGGTCGCCAGACGACCCAGGACGATGTCCTGGGCGTCGATGACGTGCCACTGGCGAGTGATGTCGCCGGGCTTGGGGCTGTACGTACGCACGGTTCGTAGCCTTCGCTTCTTCAGTGAGGTTCCTGACAGGTCACCGAAGACGATCACGACAGCCTTTGCCGCACTGCGGTGACGCATACCGCGTGCTGGCTCGCTGGTCATCGGCCCGGTGGACCGGTGTAAGGGCCCCTCACGTGAGAATGAGGCAAGCCAATACACATAACGAACACGCAGTTTAGCCGGGCGCCCCCGGACGGGTCAAAACGGCCCGTGCCGGGGACCCCGACACCCGTTGATCCACTTCGCCCACGGGTTCGCTACGAGGCCTCACGCGCCGCGAGGCGCATGATCCTCAAGGTCTGGGACACCAAGGCGGGCAAGACCGGTGTCCTCGTCAGATGGAAGGGCAAGGCGTAACCCGTAACTGGCGTAACCCATAACTGAAGAAGGCCTCCCCTCGCCCGTCTAAACTGCGGCCCATGAGCTTTGGGCAGGGGGGGTCTCAGTGGAGCCCCGGGGGTTCCCACAATCCGTGGGACAATCAGTGGAATTCCACCAGTAACCAGACCCCGGACTGGGCGTCACTCGCCGAGCAGTCCGAAATACGCAACAGACGCCGCAGACTCCTGATGATCGTCGGCGGCGCCCTCGCCACGGTCGGTATAGGCGTCGCCGTGGCCGTCGCCGTCGTCAACGCCGACAGCGGCGACACCACGGCGAACGGCCCGAACGACCTCCCGGCCACGACGGACATCCCGAGCGCCAGCGCCAAGACGGACCCGTCGTTCGCACCGACCTCGGCCCCGCCCCCGCTGAACCCGAAGGACTTCATCTCCAGCTCGGGCAAGGACAAGGCGCCGATCAGCCCGGACATCCTCTTCCCGGGCTCCCAGCTGACGAAGTTCGGCAACGTCTACCTCAAGGGCCCCACAGCCTCGACGACAGACTGCGCCTCAGCCGTCCAGGGCACCCTCGACAAGCTGCTGACCAGCAACGACTGCACCCGCTTCATGCGCGTGACCTACCACCGGGACAAGTTCGCGGTCACGATCGGCGTCGCCCTGTTCGACACCGAGGCCAAGGCGGTCAAGGTCAAGACCGACTGGGACAAGAAGAGCACCATCGTCTCGCTCTCCGGCGACGACGTCCCCACCTTCTGCCGTACGACGGTCTGCCGCACGACCGCCAACTCCTACGGCCGCTACGCCTACTTCACCCTCACCGGCTTCACCAACGGCAAGGACATGACGGAGAAGGACAAGGCCGCCTTCGCCGCCGGCGACGACCTCAGTAAGTCCACCTTCGAGCAGATCCACCGCCGGGGCCAGGCCCAGGCGGCCGCCGCGGCCAACGAGCAGTAGCCCGCATCCGGCCGCCCGGGGTCAGCAGCAGCCGCCCCCGGGCATCCCCGGCAGGGTCCGCCGGTTCCGCGCCTCCTTGTTCCGCGCGGCCAGCAGCTCGTCGGCCGGGTAGCCGACCTCCTCCAGGGTCAGCCCGTGCGGCCGTACGACATGCACGGCTGAGTCCCGCACCCCGGCGGCCAGCACCTTCCCCGGCCAGTCGGCCTCCCGGTGCCCGTCCCCCACGAACAGCAGCGCGCCGATCAGCGACCGCACCATGTTGTGGCAGAACGCGTCGGCCCGCACGGTCGCGGTGACGATCCCGTCGTCCCCCCGCACCAGGCTCAGCTCCTGCAGCGTACGAATGGTGGTCGCCCCCTCCCGCCGCTTGCAGTAGGCCGCGAAGTCGTGCTCCCCCAGCAGCCGCCGCGCGGCCTCATTCATGGCATCCACATCGAGCGGCCAGTCGTGCCACAGCACGTGGTTGCGCAGCAACGGGTCGACACCGCCGGGATTGTCGGTGACGCGGTACGCATACCGCCGCCAGACGGCCGAGAACCGGGCGTTGAAGCCACTCGGCGCCTCCCTCAGCGCCCACACCCGCACATCCCTCGACAACCGCCCGGCGAGCCGCTTGAGCAGCTTCTCGTGGTGCTCACGCCAGACCGCCTCGGGCAGATCGACATGGGCCACCTGCCCCCGGGCATGCACCCCCGCGTCGGTCCGCCCGGCCACGGTCAGCTCGTACGTCTCCCTCGACCGCGTGACCGTCCGCAGCGCGTCCTCGATCTCCCCCTGCACGGTCCGCCGCCCCCCGGCCTGCTTGGCCCACCCGGAGAACTCACTCCCGTCGTAAGACAGGTCCAGTCGCACCCGCACGAACCCGGGCCGTACTTCGTCACTCACTCCTGGATCCTCTCAGGTACAGAAAAGCGGGCCCGCTCCTCCAGGGAACGGGCCCACTCAAGCGCGCCCCTTCAGGGGCGCGGGGAACTGCGCGAACAACCACGACGACGCCGCGGCCGCCGACGAACCGTCCCCGGCAGAACGCTTACGCGTCCTTGGACTCCTCGGCAGCTTCCTCGGCCGGAGCCTCGTCAGCCTTGGTGGTGTCGACCTTCGGCTCAGCGACCTCGGCGTCCTTGGCGGCACGCTTGGTGGCGGCCTCGGCCTCACCCGTGGCCTCCTGCGCGACCGTCAGCGCCTCGACCAGCTCGATGACAGCCATGGGCGCGTTGTCGCCACGGCGGTTACCGATCTTGGTGATACGGGTGTAGCCACCCGGACGGTTCTCGTACCGCGGGCCGATCTCGGTGAAGAGCGTGTGCACGATGCTCTTGTCCGTGATGACCTGGAGCACCTGACGGCGGTTGTGAAGGTCGCCCTTCTTCGCCTTGGTGACCAGACGCTCGGCGTACGGCCGCAGCCGACGGGCCTTCGCCTCGGTGGTGGTGATGCGACCGTGCTCGAAAAGGCTCTTCGCGAGGTTCGCGAGCAGCAGCTTCTCGTGCGCGGCACTGCCGCCCAGACGGGCACCCTTGGTGGGCTTCGGCATGACGTTTCTCCTAGGTGTCTGCCCCGGCCGTATCAGGTACCGGGGTCAGTATCCGAGCAGACGGTCGTCTGTCGGAGATCCGGGGCGACCCCTCAGGGGGCGCCCCGGAAGTTCCCGGCCCCGTAAGGGGCGCGGGTAACTGCGCGACCAGCCACGACGGTCCCGCAGCCGGGAACCGGCAGTCGGTCCCGAGCTCTCAGTACTGCTCGGTCTCCACGAAACCGGCGTCCGCGTCGTCGTCGGCACCGAAGGCATCGGCGGCGGCGGTCGGGTCGAATCCGGGCGGGGAGTCCTTGAGCGCCAGGCCCATACCCGCCAGCTTCGCCTTGACCTCGTCGATCGACTTCGCACCGAAGTTGCGGATGTCGAGCAGGTCGGCCTCGGAACGAGCCACGAGCTCACCCACGGAGTGGATGCCCTCACGCTTGAGGCAGTTGTACGACCGGACGGTGAGCTCCAGCTCCTCGATCGGCAGCGCCAGGTCGGCGGCGAGCGCGGCGTCCGTGGGGGACGGGCCCATGTCGATGCCCTCGGCGTCGATGTTCAGCTCACGGGCGAGACCGAACAGCTCGACCAGGGTCTTACCGGCGGAGGCCATGGCGTCACGGGGACGCATCGCCTGCTTGGTCTCGACGTCGACGATCAGCTTGTCGAAGTCGGTGCGCTGCTCGACACGGGTCGCCTCGACCTTGTACGTGACCTTCAGAACCGGCGAGTAGATGGAGTCGACCGGGATACGGCCGATCTCCTGGCCCACCTGCTTGTTCTGCACGGCGGAGACGTAACCGCGGCCACGCTCGACCGTGAGCTCCATCTCCAGCTTGCCCTTGCCGTTGAGCGTGGCGAGGACGAGGTCGGGGTTGTGCACCTCGACACCGGCCGGGGGCGCGATGTCGGCGGCGGTGACCAGACCCGGACCCTGCTTGCGCAGGTACATCACGACCGGCTCGTCGTGCTCCGAGGAGACGACCAGCTGCTTGATGTTGAGGATCAGGTCGGTGACGTCCTCCTTGACGCCCGGCACGGTGGTGAACTCGTGCAGGACACCGTCGACACGGATGGACGTGACCGCCGCACCCGGGATCGAGGAGAGGAGCGTACGACGCAGGGAGTTGCCGAGGGTGTAACCGAAGCCCGGCTCCAGCGGCTCGATCACGAACCGGGAGCGGAACTCGTCGACAACCTCTTCGGTCAACGAGGGACGCTGAGCGATCAGCATGTTGCGTTCCTTCTGTCAGGGGCGCCCGCTATTTGACGCCCTGATGTGCAACAAGGGTACGGGCGATACGACCGCAAAGAGCCGTACCGCCCGAAAACCTCATACCGCGAAGCGGCGACGCGTCAGACGCGGCGGCGCTTCGGCGGACGGCAGCCGTTGTGCGGGGTGGGCGTGACGTCCTGGATGGAGCCGACCTCGAGACCGGTCGCCTGCAGCGAACGGATGGCCGTCTCACGACCCGAACCCGGGCCCTTGACGAACACGTCGACCTTGCGCATGCCGTGCTCCTGCGCGCGACGGGCGGCCGACTCGGCGGCCATCTGCGCGGCGAACGGCGTGGACTTCCGGGAGCCCTTGAAGCCGACGTGGCCGGCGGAGGCCCAGGAGATCACGTTGCCCGAGGGGTCCGTGATGGAGACGATCGTGTTGTTGAACGTGCTCTTGATGTGCGCGTGGCCGTGAGCGACGTTCTTCTTTTCCTTGCGGCGCACCTTCTTGGCAGCGCCCTGACGACCCTTGGGGGGCATCTATAACTCCTACGGGAGGTGGTCGGTCCTACAGCGAAGACCGCTGGTGAGCGTCCGCTGAGGACTACTTCTTGCCCGGCTTCTTCTTACCGGCGATGGCGCGACGCGGGCCCTTGCGGGTACGGGCGTTCGTGCTGGTGCGCTGACCGCGGACGGGCAGACCACGACGGTGACGGAGACCCTGGTAGCAGCCGATCTCCACCTTGCGGCGGATGTCGGCCTGGACCTCGCGACGGAGGTCACCCTCGGTCTTGATGTTGCTGTCCACGTACTCGCGGATCGCGACGAGCTGCTCCTCGGAGAGGTCGCGGACGCGGGTGTCGGGGTTGACGCCGGTCGCTGCCAGCGTCTCCTGGGAGAGGGTCCGGCCGATGCCGAACACGTAGGTGAGGGCGACCTCCACGCGCTTGTCGCGCGGGATGTCAACACCGGAAACGCGTGCCATTCAATGGCTCCTGGTGATTGTCGGAGGTCTTCCACAGAACCGGCTCCCGGCCGCCGGCCTCTTCACGCTGTCAAAAGACACAGCCAAAGATTAGGTACGACCCGGGTCCCCGGCCTCCGAGCCGGGGGTGTCAGGCACCGTCAGGCGCCTGGGTTCTGCGTATGAACATATTCAGCTTGCGTCGCGCGAATCTCTGCGAATCGAGCAGAGGGATCGGTCGTGCGTCAGCCCTGGCGCTGCTTGTGGCGCGGGTTCTCGCAGATGACCATGACCCGACCGTGACGGCGGATCACCCTGCACTTGTCGCAGATCTTCTTGACGCTCGGCTTGACCTTCATGGGGTGAGGTTCTCCGGGTCAGTGCCACCACCCGCATCCCGGAGACCGGGCACGGAGAGCGGAGGCAAGATCTACTTGTAGCGGTAGACGATCCGGCCACGCGTCAGGTCGTACGGAGACAGCTCCACCACGACCCGGTCGTCAGGGAGGATGCGGATGTAGTGCATACGCATCTTGCCGCTGATGTGTGCCAGGACCTGGTGGCCGTTCTGGAGCTCGACCTTGAACATGGCGTTCGGCAGAGACTCGACGACAGTGCCCTCGATCTCGATGGCACCTTGCTTCTTGGCCACGCTTCGCCCTTCGAATCGACTACCTTGATCGACTCCGAGTGACCGAATGAAGACATACGGAAACACGAGAGCCGACGAGTCAGTCTACGTCAGGCCCCCGAGAAACACGAATTCGGGTAAGACTGCCCCACGCAGAAGATCATTACTCCGGTCCACGGCAACGCGCCTGGACGGGCCGAAGGCCCCATAGGGACGCGGGGAACTTCGCGACCAGCCCCCAGGCACTCGCAGTCGGCAACGAAGACTCAGCCCACCGGATCAGGAGCCGCAGTAATCCCGTACTCGGCCAGCTTCGCCTTGCCCCCGTCAGGGGCGGTCAGCACCAACGGACCGGACTCCGTCAGCGCCACCGAGTGCTCCCAGTGCGAGGACCACGTACCGTCCGTCGTCACCACGGTCCAGTCGTCCGACAGGACCTGCGTCTTCGGCGTGCCCAAAGACACCATCGGCTCGATCGCCAGACAGAACCCGGGGACCAGCTTCGGCCCCTTCCCCCGCCGCCGCTCGACGTAGTTCAGCAGATGCGGGTCCATGTGCATCTCGGTCCCGATCCCGTGCCCGCCGTAGTCCTCGACGATCCCGTACTTACCGCCGCCCGGCTTCGGCTGCCGGCGGATGTACGTCTCGATGGCCCGGGAGACGTCCACGAGCCGGTTCCCCTGCTTCATCGCGGCGATCCCGGCCCACATGGACTCCTCGGTCACCCGGGACAGCTCAAGGAGCTCCGGAGCGTGCCCGGACCCCACGAACGCGGTGTAGGCCGCGTCACCGTGCCAGCCGTCCACGATCGCGCCGCAGTCGATGGAGATGATGTCGCCGTCCTTCAGCACGACCTCGTCACTCGGGATGCCGTGGACCACGACCTCGTTCACCGACGTGCAGATGGTCGCCGGGAAACCGCCGTACCCGAGGAAGTTCGACTTGGCCCCGTGCTCCGCGAGCACCTTGCGGGCCACCTCGTCGAGGTCCTTCGTGGAGGCGCCCGGCACGGCGGCCTCCCGAGTGGCCGCGTGGATGGCGGCGACGACCAGCCCCGCCTCACGCATCTTGGCGATCTGCTCGGGGCTCTTGATCTGCACCATCAGGCTCTCGCCTCTCCGCTTCCGACAAGCACGACTGGGTCAAGTGTGCCGCAACCATCAATTGAGCAACCACCACGGTGAATCACCACGTCCGCGAGAGCGGCGGCGGTTCAGCCGCAAAAAGCAGCCGCGGCGCCCGTCTCGGGCACCGCGGCCGACGTACTGATCGACGACCTACTTGTCGTCGTCCTCGCGCTTGAGCGCCTCCATGGCGCGCTGGGTGACTTCCTCCACCGGACCGAGGGCCGAGATCGTCACCACGAGGCCCTGGGCCTTGTAGTAGTCGATGATCGGCTCGGTCTGGGTGTGGTAGACCTCCAGACGCTTGCGGACGGTCTCCTCGGAGTCGTCGTCACGCTGGTACAGCTCGCCGCCGCAGGCGTCGCAGACGCCTTCCTGCTTCGGCTTCTTGTACGTGACGTGGAAGACGTGGGCGGAGTCGTTGCGGCAGATGCGCCGGCCGGCGATCCGCTTGACGACCTCTTCCTCGGGGACCTCCAGGTCCAGCACCGCGTCCAGGTTCATGGACTCGTCCTGGAGCGTCACGTCCAGCGCCTCGGCCTGCGAGACGTTGCGCGGGAAGCCGTCGAGCAGGAAGCCCTGCTCGGCGTCCGACTGCTCCATGCGGTCCTTGGCCATCGCGATGGTGACCTCGTCCGGCACCAGCTCGCCCTTGTCCATGTAGGACTTCGCGAGTTTGCCGAGTTCCGTCTGCTTGCTGATGTTGGCCCGGAACAGGTCGCCCGTGGAGATGTGCGGGATCGACAGGTTCTTGGCGAGGAACGCGGCCTGCGTTCCCTTACCGGCGCCCGGCGGCCCGACGAGGACGATTCGCATCAGCGGAGGAACCCTTCGTAATTGCGCTGCTGGAGCTGGCTCTCGATCTGCTTCACCGTCTCCAGACCCACACCCACGATGATCAGGATGCTGGTACCGCCGAAGGGGAAGTTCTGGTTTGCCCCGAGGGGGGCCAATGCCATCGTCGGCACGAGAGCGATCAGACCCAGATACAGCGAACCCGGCCAGGTGATCCGGTTGAGTACGTAACTCAGGTACTCGGCGGTCGGTCGGCCAGCCCGGATTCCCGGGATGAAGCCACCATACTTCTTCATGTTGTCCGCGACTTCCTCGGGGTTGAACGAGATGGCCACGTAGAAGAAGGCGAAGAAGATGATCAGGAAGAAGTAGACCGTGATGTGCGCCGGCGCCGCCGTGTCGGCCAGGTTGCTTGTGATCCAACTCGCCCAACCCGCCGTGGAGTTGGAGAACTGCACGACGAGCGCCGGGATGTAGAGCAGCGACGAGGCGAAGATCACAGGGATGATGCCCGCCTGGTTGACCTTCAGCGGAATGTAGGTCGACGTGCCGCCGTAGGACCGGCGGCCGATCATGCGCTTCGCGTACTGGACCGGAATACGGCGCTGGGCCTGCTCGACGAAGACCACGAGCGCGACCATGACCAGGCCGACGGCGATCACGATGGCGAACTCGATCCAGCCGCCCGCCAGGTCGCCCTGCTCCTTGATGGCCCACAGCGCGGACGGGAAGGTGGCGGCGATCGAGATGAACATCAGGATCGACATGCCATTGCCGATGCCGCGGTCGGTGATCAGTTCACCGAGCCACATGACGACGGCCGTACCGGCGGTCATGGTGATGACCATGACCATGGTGGTGTAGATCGAGCGGTCGGGAACGATCTGGCCGGCCATCTGGCAGCCGCTGAACAGCGAGCCGCTGCGGGCGGTGGCGACGAG
Organism: Streptomyces sp. DSM 40750; assembly: GCF_024612035.1. Lineage (GTDB taxonomy): Bacteria > Actinomycetota > Actinomycetes > Streptomycetales > Streptomycetaceae > Streptomyces. The sequence continues at coordinate 7,009,082 of NZ_CP102513.1, read as the reverse complement.
GCCGGTGCCCTGCAGGATCGCCAGGGCGACCGTCAGGTAACGCGTGTACTGCGTGATCTTCGCCGTGCCGGCCTGCCCCTCCTTCTTCAGGGCTTCCAGACGCGGGATCACCACGGTCAGCAGCTGCAGAATGATGCTCGCCGTGATGTACGGCATGATGCCGAGCGCGAAGATCGTGATCTGCAACAGCGCGCCACCACTGAACATGTTCACGAGACCGAAGAGACCCTGGTTCGTCTGGGCCTGGTCGATACAGAACTGGACGGCGGTGTAGTCGACACCGGGGATCGGCACATGCGTGCCGACCCGGTAGATCACGATGATGCCGAGCGTGAAGAGCAGCTTCTTGCGCAGGTCGGGCGTCTTGAACGCCCGGGCGAACGCGGTGAGCACGGTGCCTCCTGCGACCCCCGCGCTACTGCGTCAAGGGTGACGGTTTTGAGATCTGATGAGGACGACTTACGTAACGTTTAACTGCCGCGTCGAGTGCCCGGTTAGGGGCCCCCTGTGAAAACGGACAGTGCAGGCCACCATACCGGCGGGACTGCCTCCCTTGGAACGACCAACCGGGGATACCCCATTTGTGGGGTATCCCCGGTCGGGATCGCTCAAGTCATCGAGACACCTGGTGTGTTCAGACGAGCTCGGTGACGGTACCGCCGGCGGCGGTGATCTTCTCCTTGGCGGAGCCGGAGACGGCGTCGACCGTCACCTGCAGCGCCACGGAGATCTCGCCCTGGCCGAGGACCTTGACGAGGCTGTTCTTACGGACGGCACCCTTGGCGACCAGGTCGGCAACGGTGACCTCCCCACCCTCGGGGTAGAGGGCGGCGAGCTTGTCCAGGTTCACGACCTGGAACTCCGTCTTGAAGGGGTTCTTGAAGCCCTTCAGCTTCGGGAGACGCATGTGGAGGGGCATCTGGCCACCCTCGAAGCGCTCCGGAACCTGGTAGCGGGCCTTCGTACCCTTGGTACCACGACCGGCCGTCTTACCCTTCGACGCCTCACCACGACCGACACGGGTCTTCGCGGTCTTGGCACCCGGGGCGGGACGGAGGTTGTGGATCTTGAGCGGGTTGTTCTCCGCCATGATCAGTCGACCTCCTCGACCGTCACGAGGTGGCGGACGGTGTGCACCATGCCGCGGAACTCGGGGCGGTCCTCCTTGACGACCTGCGTGTTGATGCCCTTGAGACCAAGGGAACGCAGGGTGTCACGGTGGTTCTGCTTGCTGCCGATGTACGACTTCGTCTGCGTGATCTTGAGCTGAGCCATTACGCAGCACCAGCCCCGGCACGCGCACGCAGCAGAGCCGCGGGAGCGACGTCCTCGAGGGGCAGACCACGGCGAGCCGCGATCTCCTCGGGACGCTGCAGGCCCTTGAGGGCCGCCACGGTCGCGTGCACGATGTTGATCGCGTTGGACGAGCCGAGCGACTTCGACAGGATGTCGTGCACGCCGGCGCACTCGAGCACGGCACGCACCGGGCCACCGGCGATAACGCCGGTACCGGGGGAAGCAGGCTTGAGCAGGACGACGCCCGCGGCCTTCTCGCCCGTGATCGGGTGCGGGATGGTGCCCTGGATACGGGGGACCTTGAAGAAGTGCTTCTTGGCCTCCTCAACACCCTTGGCGATGGCGGCCGGCACCTCCTTGGCCTTGCCGTAACCGACACCCACGGTGCCGTCACCATCGCCCACTACGACGAGCGCAGTGAAGCTGAAGCGACGACCACCCTTCACAACCTTGGCGACGCGGTTGATCGCGACAACGCGCTCAACGTACGCGGTCTTCTCGGCGGCAGCTGCGCCGCCGTCACGGCCCTTCCGGTCCCGCCGCTCGCCGCCACCGGCACCGCCACCGCGGCGCTGGGGTCCAGCCATTGGATTTACCTCTCTCTTTCCGCTAGCTACGCAGCGAGCTCAGAACTTGAGCCCGGCCTCGCGGGCGGCGTCGGCCAGGGCCGCGATGCGACCCGCGTACCGGTTACCACCACGGTCGAACACAACGGTCTCGACACCGGCGGCCTTGGCACGCTCGGCGACCAGGGCGCCGACCTTGCCGGCCTGCGCCGACTTGTCTTCCGACGCACCACGGATGGACGAGTCCAGGGTGGACGCCGACGCAAGGGTGTGACCCTTGAGGTCGTCGATCACCTGGGCCACGATGTGGCGGTTCGAGCGGGTCACGACCAGGCGGGGACGCTCAGCCGTACCGTTGACCTTCTTACGGATCCGGATGTGGCGCCGCTTGATGGCAGCACGCTTGTAAGCGTCGCCCTTAGCGATCTTCGTACCGTATGCCATGGCTTACTTACCCGCCTTTCCGACCTTGCGGCGGATGACTTCGCCCTCGTACTTGACGCCCTTGGCCTTGTACGGGTCGGGCTTGCGCAGCTTGCGGATGTTGGCCGCAACCTCGCCGACCTTCTGCTTGTCGATGCCCTCGACCGAGAACCGCGTCGGGTTCTCGACCTTGAAGGTGATGCCCTCGGGCGCCTCGACGGTGATCGGGTGGCTGTAGCCGAGCGCGAACTCGAGGTTCGAACCCTTGGCCTGCACGCGGTAACCGACACCGCTGATCTCGAGCTTCTTCACGTAACCCTGGGTCACGCCGGTGATCATGTTCGCCACCAGCGTGCGGGACAGGCCGTGCAGGGCCTTGCTCTGACGCTCGTCGTTGGGGCGGGTGACGTTCAGGACGCCGTCCTCACCCTTGGCGATCTCGATCGGCGAAACGACGGTGTGAGTCAGCGAGCCCTTGGGGCCCTTGACCGAGACCGTCTGGCCGTCGATGGTGACGTCCACGCCGGCGGGAACCGTGATAGGGAGCTTGCCAATGCGCGACATAGCTGTTTCCTCCGTTCCCTTCCGCTACCAGACGTAGGCGAGAACTTCTCCGCCTACGCCCTTCTTGCCGGCCTGCTTGTCGGTGAGGAGCCCGTGGGACGTGGAGATGATCGCCACGCCGAGGCCGCCCAGCACCTTGGGCAGGGAGGTGGACTTCGCGTAAACCCGGAGACCGGGCTTGGAGATCCGCTTGATGCCCGCGATGGAGCGCTCACGGTTGGGGCCGAACTTCAGCTCCAGGACGAGGTTCTTGCCGACCTCGGCGTCCTCGACCTTCCAGCCCGTGATGAAGCCCTCCTGCTGGAGGATCTCCGCGATGTGAGACTTGATCTTCGATGCCGGCATCGTCACGGAGTCGTGGTATGCCGAGTTCGCGTTCCGCAGACGCGTAAGCATGTCTGCGATCGGATCAGTCATGGTCATGAATTGGCCTTCGGCCTCTCTCGCCGGGGTTTCCTGTATGCGCCATCCCTCTCCCCACTCGGTGGCGGGACGGGTGCGGTGCGGGGACCTACGGCGTAGTAAGTCGTACGGGCGGCAACAGGCGCCCAACCCTCCAAGCCTAAGCCATGGAAGGGAGGGCGCCTGACACGCCCAGTGCTTACCGAGAGCTTCGGGAGTCCCTTAAAGCAGGGACTACCAGGAGCTCTTGGTCACGCCCGGCAGCTCGCCACGGTGAGCCATCTCACGGAGGCACACGCGGCACAGGCCGAACTTGCGGTACACGGAGTGCGGACGGCCACACCGCTGGCAGCGGGTGTACGCGCGCACGGCGAACTTGGGCTTACGAGCAGCCTTGGCAATCAGAGCCTTCTTCGCCATCTCGCTCACGCCTCCTTGAAGGGGAAGCCGAGGTGACGGAGGAGCGCACGGCCCTCAGCGTCGTTGGTCGCCGTGGTCACCACGGTGATGTCCATACCCCGGGTGCGGTCGATCTTGTCCTGGTCGATCTCGTGGAACATGACCTGCTCGGTGAGACCGAAGGTGTAGTTGCCACGGCCGTCGAACTGCTTGGGGGACAGACCACGGAAGTCGCGGATGCGCGGGAGCGCGAGCGACAGGGTGCGGTCCAGGAACTCCCACATGCGGTCGCCACGAAGCGTGACGTGGGCACCGATCGGCTGGCCCTCACGCAGCTTGAACTGCGCGATGGACTTACGGGCCTTGGTGACGGCCGGCTTCTGACCGGTGATCGTGGTGAGGTCGCGGATGGCGCCCTCGATCAGCTTGGAGTCGCGGGCGGCGTCGCCCACACCCATGTTGACCACGATCTTGACGAGGCCCGGGGTCTGCATGACGTTCTCGTAGGAGAACTCTTCCTGCAGCTTGCCCGCGATCTCCTCGCGGTACTTCGTCTTGAGACGCGGAGTCGTGGTGGTAGCCATCAGATGTCCTCACCCGTCCGCTTGGCAACGCGAACCTTGTTGCCCTCGTCGTCGAAGCGGTAACCGACACGCGTGACGACCTTCTTGCCGTCCTTCTCAACGACCAGCTGGACGTTGGAGACGTGGATCGGCGCCTCGGTCGTGACGATGCCGCCGGCCTGCGAACCGCTAGCGGTCGGACCGGCCTTGGTGTGCTTCTTGACCCGGTTGACACCCTCGACCAGGACGCGGTCCTCGCGGGGGAAGGCCGCGATGACCTTGCCCTGCTTGCCCTTGTCCTTACCGGTGATGACCTGGACCAGGTCGCCCTTCTTGATCTTCATGCTTACAGCACCTCCGGCGCGAGCGAGATGATCTTCATGAACTTCTTCTCGCGCAGCTCACGGCCGACAGGGCCGAAGATACGGGTGCCGCGAGGGTCGCCGTCGTTCTTCAGAATGACGGCGGCGTTCTCGTCGAAGCGGATGTACGAGCCGTCCGGACGGCGGCGCTCCTTGACGGTGCGAACGATGACCGCCTTGACGACGTCACCCTTCTTCACGTTGCCACCGGGGATCGCGTCCTTGACGGTGGCGACGATGACGTCACCGATGCCCGCGTAGCGGCGACCGGAGCCACCGAGCACACGGATGCAAAGGATTTCCTTCGCACCAGTGTTGTCGGCGACGCGCAGTCGCGACTCCTGCTGGATCACGTCTATCTCCTGATTGTCTGCCGGTTCCCCGGGGGCCGTTCAGAACGGCCCCCGGAGCCTGGCGGAACTGTCCTGCGGGTTTGCCCGCAGGAAATTACTTGGCCTTCTCGAGGATCTCTACGACGCGCCAGTGCTTCGTGGCGGACAGCGGCCGGGTCTCCATGAGGAGGACACGGTCGCCGACGCCGGCGGCGTTCTGCTCGTCGTGCGCCTTGAGCTTGCTCGTGCTACGGATGACCTTGCCGTACAGGGCGTGCTTCTTGCGGTCCTCGACGGCGACGACGACGGTCTTGTCCATCTTGTCGGCGACGACGATGCCCTCACGAGTCTTGCGGAAGCCGCGCGTCTCGGTGTTCGTCTCAGTCACGTTGTTCTCGCTCATCAGGCGCTCTCCACCGTTTCGATGCCCAGCTCACGCTCGCGCATCAGGGTGTAGATCCGCGCGATGTCCTTGCGGACCGCCTTGAGACGGCCATGGTTCTCAAGCTGTCCGGTCGCCGCCTGGAAGCGGAGATTGAACAGCTCTTCCTTGGCTTCGCGAAGCTTCGCCAGAAGCTCCTCGTCACCCAGTTCGCGCAGCTCGGACGCCTTGGTACCGGCCGACATCACGCTTCACCTGCCTCGCGCTTGACGATCCGGCACTTCATCGGCAGCTTGTGGGCGGCGCGAGTCAGGGCCTCACGGGCGATCTTCTCGTTGGGGTAGGACAGCTCGAACATGACCCGGCCCGGGTGCACGTTCGCGATCCACCACTCCGGCGAACCCTTACCGGAACCCATGCGGGTCTCGGCGGGCTTCTTCGTGAGCGGGCGGTCCGGGTAGATGTTGATCCAGACCTTGCCGCCACGCTTGATGTGGCGGGTCATCGCGATACGGGCCGCCTCGATCTGGCGGTTGGTCACGTACGCCGGCGTGAGGGCCTGAATGCCGTACTCGCCGAACGCGACCGTCGTACCGCCCTTGGCCTGACCACGGCGCTTCGGGTGGTGCTGCTTGCGGTGCTTGACCCTACGGGGGATCAGCATGTCGGTCAGGCCTCCGTTCCGGTGCTCTCAGCCGGAGCGGCGGCAGCGGGAGCCTCGGCCTTGGGGGCCTCGGCGCCGGCAGCCTGCTGCGGCTTGCGACCGCGCCGCTCGCCACCACGGCCACCACGGGCCGGGCGGTCGGCACCGCCACCGCGGGCCGGGCGGTTACCCGCACGGGCGGCAGCGTTCTCGGCGCGGACCTCGGCGATGTTCTTGACGTCGCCCTTGTAGATCCAGACCTTCACACCGATGCGGCCGAAGGTCGTCTTGGCCTCGAAGAAGCCGTAGTCCACGTTCGCGCGGAGCGTGTGCAGGGGCACACGGCCCTCGCGGTAGAACTCCGAGCGGGACATCTCGGCGCCACCGAGGCGGCCACCGCACTGGATCTTGATGCCCTTGGCGCCGGCCTTCATCGTGCCCTGCATGCTCTTACGCATGGCGCGACGGAAGGAGACGCGGGAGGAGAGCTGCTCGGCGACGGCCTGGGCAACCAGCTGAGCGTCGGTCTCGGGGCTCTTGACCTCGAGGATGTTCAGCTGGACCTGCTTGCCCGTGAGCTTCTCGAGGTCACCGCGGATGCGGTCGGCCTCGGCGCCACGGCGGCCGATGACGATGCCGGGACGCGCGGTGTGGATGTCCACCCGCACGCGGTCACGGGTGCGCTCGATCTCAACCTTCGAGATGCCGGCACGCTCCATGCCGGACGTCATCATCCGACGGATGGCGACGTCTTCCTTGACGTAGTCCTTGTACAGCTTGTCGGCGTACCAACGGGACTTGAAGTCCGTGGTGATACCGAGCCGGAACCCATGCGGGTTTACCTTCTGGCCCATTACCGGGTTCCTTCCTTGCTGCTGACGACCACGGTGATGTGGCTGGTCCGCTTGCGGATCCGGTAGGCACGGCCCTGGGCACGCGGACGGAACCGCTTCAGGGTCGGGCCCTCGTCCACGTACGCCTCGCTGATGACCAGCGAAGAGGCGTCCGTGTGGTCGTAGTTGTGTGCGGCGTTGGCGATGGCGCTGTCCAGCACCTTGCCAACCGGCACGCTCGCGGCCTGCGGGGCGAAACGCAGGACCGCCTGAGCCTCCGTGGCGTCCATGCCACGGATGAGGTCCACCACGCGGCGGGCCTTCATGGGCGTGACGCGGATGTACCGCGCCTGGGCCCTGGCTTCCATGGTTGTCCTTCCAGTGTCTGTCATGGTCATTCCACCCCGCGCTTAGCGGCGCTTCGACTTCCGGTCGTCCTTGACGTGACCCCGGAAGGTGCGCGTCGGCGAGAACTCGCCGAGCTTGTGGCCGACCATCGACTCGGTGACAAACACCGGAATGTGGGTCTTGCCGTTGTGCACCGCGATCGTGTGACCCAGCATGGCCGGGATGATCATCGAGCGACGGGACCAGGTCTTGATGACGTTCTTGGAACCGGCTTCGTTCTGGGCGTCCACCTTCTTGATCAGGTGGTCGTCGACGAAGGGCCCCTTCTTGAGACTGCGCGGCATCTAAACCCGCTCCTAGCGCTTCTTGTTCGTCTTGCGGCGGCGGACGATGTACTTGCTCGAAGCCTTCTTCGGCGAGCGAGTACGACCCTCCTTCTGACCCCAGGGGCTGACCGGGTGGCGACCACCGGAGGTCTTGCCCTCACCACCACCGTGCGGGTGGTCAACCGGGTTCATCGCCACACCGCGAACGGTCGGGCGGACGCCCAGCCAGCGCTTACGGCCGGCCTTGCCCCAGTTGATGTTGCTCTGCTCGGCGTTGCCGACCTCGCCGACGGTGGCGCGGCAGCGCGCGTCGACCAGGCGGATCTCACCGGACGGCATGCGGAGGTGGGCCATCGAGCCCTCCTTCGCGAGCAGCTGCACGGAGGTACCGGCGGAGCGGGCGAACTTGGCGCCGCCACCGGGACGGAGCTCGATCGCGTGGATCGTGGTACCGACCGGGATGTTGCGGAGCGCCAGGTTGTTGCCCGGCTTGATGTCGGCCCCGGGACCGTTCTCCACACGGTCGCCCTGCTGCAGGTTGCGCGGGGCGAGGATGTAGCGCTTCTCGCCGTCGGCGTAGTGCAGCAGCGCGATGCGCGCGGTGCGGTTGGGGTCGTACTCGATGTGCGCGACCTTCGCCGGCACGCCGTCCTTGTCGTGACGACGGAAGTCGATCACTCGGTAGGCGCGCTTGTGTCCGCCACCCTGGTGGCGAACGGTCACACGACCGGCGTTGTTACGGCCGCCCTTGCTGTGCAGCGGGCGGACCAGCGACTTCTCCGGCGTGGACCGCGTGATCTCGACGAAGTCGGCGACGCTGGAGCCACGACGGCCCGGCGTAGTCGGCTTGTACTTGCGGATTCCCATTTCTCAGTCCTCGTCCGATATCGGACGATCCGACCCGCTTACGCGGTCGGACCGCCGAAGATGTCGATACGGTCGCCCTCGGCAAGGGTCACGATGGCGCGCTTGGAGCCGGCACGCTGACCGAAACCGGTCTTCGTGCGCTTGCGCTTGCCGATGCGGTTGATCGTGTTGACCCCGGTGACCTTGACCGAGAAGACCGCCTGGACGGCCTGCTTGATCTGGGTCTTGTTGGCGCCGGGGGCGACGATGAAGGTGTACTTGCCCTCGTCGAGAAGCGCGTAGCTCTTCTCCGACACGACCGGCTTCAGCAGCACGTCACGGGGGTCCGTGAACGCCTTGCTGGGCGCGGTGACGACGGTGTTCTTGCCCTCGGTGGCGTGGCGCTTCGCCTTGGCGACGCGCGCGGCCTTCGCGGCCTTGGCGGCCTTGGAGGCAATGCTCGGGTGACGCGTAGCCATCAGGCCTCGCTCCCTTCGGTGTCGTTGGCCTTGTTCGGGCCGGACACGAAGGACTCAAGGGCGGCCTGGGTGAAGACCACATCGTCCGAGACGATCACGTCGTACGTGTTCAGCTGGCCCGGCTCCAGGATGTGGACCTGGGGCAGGTTGCGGGCGGAGAGCCACGCGGCCTCGTCGGCGCGCTCGACGACCAGGAGCAGGTTCTTGCGCTCCGAGATCTTGCCGAACAGCGACCTGGCGGCCTTGGTGGACGGGTTCTCGCCCTCGATCACGCCGGAGACGACGTGGATGCGGTTGTGGCGGGCCCGGTCGGTGAGGGCGTGGCGCAGGGCCGCGGCCTTCATCTTCTTCGGGGTCCGCTGCGAGTAGTCACGCGGCTGCGGGCCGTGGACGACGCCACCACCGGCGAACTGCGGCGCGCGGGTCGAGCCCTGACGGGCGCGGCCGGTGCCCTTCTGGCGGTACGGCTTCTTGCCGCCACCACGGACTTCACCGCGGGTCTTGGTCTTGTGCGTGCCCTGACGGGCAGCGGCGTTCTGCGCGACGACGACCTGGTGGATCAGCGGGATGCTGACCTTCTCCACGCCGAAGATCTCCGCGGGGAGCTCGACGCTTCCGGTCTTCTCGCCGGCAGGCGAAAGGATGTCAACAGTGCTCATCGGTACCTCAGGCCCCCTTGGCCGCGGTGCGGACCAGGACGAGGCCGCCGTTCGGACCGGGAACCGCGCCCTTGATGAGCAGCAGACCCTTCTCCGCGTCAACGGCGTGGACGGTCAGGTTCTGGGTGGTGACCCGCTCGTTGCCCATGCGACCCGCCATGCGGAGGCCCTTGAACACACGGCCGGGGGTGGCGCAGCCACCGATGGAGCCGGGAGAGCGGTGCTTGCGCTGGGTGCCGTGACCGGCGCCGAGGCCCTTGAAGTTGTGACGCTTCATGACACCGGCGAAGCCCTTGCCCTTGCTCTTGCCGGTCACGTCCACCTTGACGCCGGCCTCGAAGACCTCGGCGGAGATCTCCTGGCCCAGCGTGTACTCGGAGGCGTCCGCGGTGCGGATCTCGACGAGGTGGCGACGGGGGGTGACGTCGGCCTTGGCGAAGTGACCCTTGAGGGGCTTGTTCACCTTGCGCGGGTCGATCTCGCCGAAGGCGATCTGGACCGACTCGTAGCCGTCGACATCGTTCGTACGGACCTGGGTCACGACGTTGGGGCCGGCCTTGACGACGGTGACCGGAACAACACGGTTGTTCTCGTCCCACACCTGCGTCATGCCGAGCTTCTCGCCCAGGATTCCCTTGATCTGCTTAGCCATTCTCAGATCACCGACCCTCAGAGCTTGATCTCGATGTCGACACCGGCCGGGAGGTCGAGTCGCATCAGAGAGTCAACGGTCTTGGGGGTGGGGTCGAGGATGTCGATCAGGCGCTTGTGCGTGCGCATCTCGAAGTGCTCGCGCGAGTCCTTGTACTTGTGCGGCGACTTGATGACGCAGTACACGTTCTTCTCAGTGGGCAGCGGCACCGGGCCCGCGACCGACGCACCAGTGCGCGTCACCGTCTCGACGATCTTCTTCGCCGAGGAGTCGATGACCTCGTGGTCGTAGGCCTTGAGCCGGATGCGGATCTTCTGTCCCGCCATGGCTACTCAGTAGTCCTTTGTCTCGTTTAACGCTCTGGAACCCGGTGTTCCGTCACCCGCTCCTCCGACCCACGCGGTCGGGCGTGTCGCGCTTCCGCTGACACAGATGCCCCTTGTTCGAGCATCCCCTGTCCGGGAAACACGGCCCTTCCTGCAACCGCTGGCCGGGGGCAGAAGCCCACCGGGTGCCTGGCCGGCGCCGCACTGACACTTCCCGAAAGATTCCCGTACGTCCGCCCCAGCGCTGCCGTGAGGCAGTTAGGGCGACGAGTACTGTGGGACTCGCTTCCGGTCCTCCCGGCGGGAGGCGCGCAGCATCAACACTCGACCGAGCAACCCCGCTAGTCTGCCATATGGGGCAGGGCCTCCGCCAATCGAGCCGGAGAGATTACCCCGAGAGTGACGCAGGTCAAACCCAGGGCGGCGGGAGCGGCGGCCGTGGGCGGGCCCGACGTCCGCGCCGTGCCGCTTGCCGGGCCCCCGAGCCGCGGGTAATCCGTTCGCCCGCCGCTGCCCCGCGCTCCTACGCTGATCAGGCACGTCGGCTGTCACGGGGGAACGTTCACCATGCGTACGCACTATCCGCGGACCAGGCATCTGCCCTGGTCGCCCGGCGCTACCGCCGACGATCTCCGGGTCACCGACCTGTCCGGTCTGCGCGGCCGCGAGGTCATCGTGACCGAGAAGCTCGACGGCGAGAACACCACGCTGTACGCCGACGGCCTGCACGCCCGCTCGCTCGACTCCGCCCACCACCCTTCTCGCACCTGGGTGAAGGCGCTCCAGGCCCGCGTCGGCCACGCCATCCCGGAGGGCTGGCGGGTGTGCGGGGAGAACATGTTCGCCCGGCACTCGATCGCGTACGACGACCTGGAGAGCTGGTTCTACGGCTTCTCGGTGTGGGACGGGGACGGGCGCTGCCTGGACTGGGACCGGACGGTGGCCTTTCTGCGCGGACTCGGGATTCCCGTGCCGCGGGTGCTGTGGCGGGGCGGGTTCGACGAGCGGGCGTTGCGCGCTCTGCGGCTGGACCTCGGGCGGCAGGAGGGGTACGTCGTCCGGGTGGTGGACGGCTTCGGCGCGGAGGAGTTCGGCGCGCGCGTCGCCAAGTGGGTGCGGGCCGGACACGTACGGACGGACACGCACTGGATGCATGCCGCCGTCGTCGAGAACGGGCTCGGAGCGCCGGCCGCGCTGTGGACCGTGCGCTCGGGAGCGACCGTGGAGGCGACGGCGCTGGAAGAGGCCGTCGGGCTGCCCGGCGAGGGCGATCGGGAGGCGGTCGCCCGCTTCGATCCGGCGGGGCGGACCGGCGACGACCGGCTCGTCGGCGTACTGGCCGCGCTGCTGCACGACGACAGGCAAGGCGGCCGGCGGGCACGGGTCGCGGCGCGGCTGGCCGGGGTCGTGGGCATGCCGCTCGCGCGCCGGGTCGCCGATCTCGTGGGGCTGCACCCCGCACTGCACCGGCCGTATCCGGACGAGGACCGCCGGACGGGCCTGGCCCGGCTGTCCCTCGCCGCCGACCTCGGTCTGCTGCACGCGGTCGCCCGGGCCACGGCGGCGACGGACGAGGCGCGCGAGCAGGTGGAGTGGTCGGCGCTGCACGCCGAGGAGGTGCGGGGTCTGGACGAGGGTGCCCTGCGCGAGGCGTTCGCCGGGCTGCGGCCCGACGCGGCCGTCCGCTGCCGGGCCGAGGCGCGGGAGGCGTACGCCCGGGGGCGGATCGGCGGCGGTGGCGGCGGTGTCGAGGAGGCCGTCGCCGTGACGTGGCGCTGGCGGTCGGGTGCCTTCCCGAAGCTGATCCAGCTGGCCGGTCCGGCGGGCAGCGGCAAGAGCACGTTCGCCCGGGGGCTCACGGGCGTGGACGCGTACGTGTCGTTGGACGATCTGCGCGAGGCGCGCGGCGCACGTGCCGACCAGCGGGCCAACGCGGACGTGCTGCGTGCCGGGCTCGACCGGCTGGACGGGGCGCTGGCCGCCGGAGGGACGGTGGTGTGGGACGCCACCTCGCTGAACCATCAGCAGCGCTCGCTGGCGCACGCGGTCGCCCACCGCCGCAACGCCCTGATCACCCATGCCGTGGTCCTGGTCGACGAGGACGAGCTGATCCGACGCAACGACCGCCGCGAGCACCCGGTACCGCCCGAGGTGCTCACCGCCCAGCTGCGCCGCTTCGCCCCGCCGTATCCGGGCGACGCGCACCGCACCTGGTACATCGGAGCGAGCGGGACCATAGAGGAAGAGGTGTGAGGAACCGTGCGTACGAGCGAGGAGATCTATCACCGGGTGCGCTGGGACGCGCGCTTCGACCCGGCCCGCTTCGTGCTCGGCATCCTCCAGCGCAACGCCGCGCCCAAGCGTGTCCCGCTGCCCGTGTTCGTGCCCGGTGGCGAGATCCCGTGGCACCGGGTGCTGTTCTTCGAGGCCGACGGTGAGGTGGTGTGGGACCGGGCCACGGGTGTGGACCGGATCGACGCGACGGAGGCGGGGCGCGTGCGGGAGGCCCGGCTGCTCCGGGCGCCGTTCTTCACGGCCCGTACGCCGTACGCGTGGGACGGAGAGGACTGGGTGCCCGCGGCTCGCTCACCGCGCGGGGCCGTGGCCGTATCGTCCGGCTCCGCCGGTGTACGGGTGCTGACCTGGAACATCCTCTGGGACCGGTACGACGCCGACCTCATCGACAGCGCCGGGCGCAGGCCGTTGCTGCTGCGGGCCCTGCGCGACGCCGATGTGGACGTGATCGCGCTGCAGGAGGTCGAGGCGGAGCTGGTGTCCCTGCTCCTGCGCGAACCCTGGGTACGAGCGGGCTGGACGCTGGGGACGGACCCGCGAGGGCGGGACGTGGACGAGTGCGGTCTGCTCCTCCTGAGCCGGTTGCCGGTCCGCGAGGCCGCGTTCAACGCGCTGGGGCCGCACAAGGCGGTGACGGCCGTGGTGGTGGAGTCCGGCACGGGGACCGTGGGGGCGGGCGTGCGGCCCCTCGTCGTCGCGGCGACGCACCTGAGCAGCGACCACTCGACCGATGGTGCCGGTCGCCGCGCCGCCGAACTGGCCCGTGTCGCCGAGGGGTTGGCGGGTCTGGACACCGATCTGGTCCTGCTGGGCGACTTCAACGACGGCGGCGACACACCTCAGCTGACGCTCGGCATGCGGGACGCGTGGTGCGAGACGCACGGCGCCGCCGACGCGACCCCGACCTTCGACCCGGGCGCCAATCCGCTGGCCGCGGTCTCGTCCCTGACGGGGCGGGCGTCCCGGCTGGACCGGGTGCTGCTGCGCGGGGAGGGACTGCGGGTACGGCGGGCCGAGCTGTACGGGGACACGCCCACGGCGGAGGGGCTGTACATCTCGGATCACTACGGGGTGCGGGCGGAAGTGGCCCCGGACGGCCCGGCCCCGGACACCTCCGCGTGCCTCGGCATCCGGCCGACGGCCCGTACGGCACTGGCGTGGCTGCCTCCCGAGGAGCTGTGGCCGCCGCTGCAGGACATCCGCCGCGACCACGACCCGCAGATCCACCGCTGGCCCCCACACGTGAACGTGCTCTTCGGCTTCGTACCGGAACACGCCTTCGAACAGGCGGCCTCGGTGCTCGCGACGGCCACGACGGCTCCGTTCGACGCCCGGCTGGAGGGCGTGCACTGGTTCGGCCACCGGGACGACGCGACGGTGTGGCTCGACCCCGCGGCGGACGGCGAGGGGCCATGGACCGAGCTGCACGACACACTCGTACGCCACTTCCCGCGCTGCCGCGGCCGCCACGCGGGCTTCACCCCGCACCTGAGCCTGGGCCGCACCACCGACCCGAACACCCTGGCCGCCGCCTGCGAGGCTCGGCTCGCCCCGGTGCGGGCCCGGGTCGGCGAACTGGCACTGCTGTCGCGACGCGGGGACGAGCCGATGCGTGTACGGGGGACGGTGAGCCTGGGGACGGGAGAGGTGCGCTGGAGGGAGGAGCCGGCGCCGTACGAGCACGGGTACGAGCACGGGTACGGGGTCGTCGACATGGCCGACAGCGCCGAGGCCGACCGGATCACGCGTCGCATCGCGGAGGCGTTCCCCGACGGCGTCGTGCATGTCGTCGGCTCCCGGCGCATGGGCTGCGCGCTGCCCGGCGCGGACCTGGACCTGGTGGCGGCGCTGCCCGGCACGGTCGAACTCGCCACCGTACAGACGAAGTTGGGCGCGGCGACGCGTGAGGCCGCCGATGTGCGCGAGGTGGTCGGGGCCCGCGTACCCGGTCTGCGGTTGCGGCTCGGCGGGCTGGATGTGGACCTGGCCGTCGTGGCCACCGGATCGATGGACCCCGCCGAGGCGGTGGACCGCCGGGCCGAGTTGGGCGAGGCGGCGGCGACCGCGCTCAGCGCGGTGAGCGACGCCGACGCGGTGCTCGCCTCGGTGGGCGCCCACGGGCCGGCCTTCGCCCGGTTGGCCCGGCAGGTCAAGGCGTGGGCGAAGGCCCGGGGCCTGGACTCGGCGCCGTTCGGCGGCCTGCCGGGTCTGGCCTGGTCCGTCCTGGCGGCCCGCACGGCGGGCGAGGCCGGCGACCTGCCGACCGCCGATCTCCTACGGCACTTCTTCGCGACGTGGGCGGCGTGGGACTGGCGCGCGCCGGTGGGCGCTCCGGTCAGGTCCCCTCACCCCCTCCCCCTCACCATCACCACCCCCTCCGCCCCCGTCCGCCCCTGCACGGACCAGGTCACGACGGGCATGCGCGACCTGATCACGCAAGAGCTGTTCCGAGCCTGGGAGCTGCTGGAAGAGACGGGGAAGGAGAAGGAGAAGGAGAAGGCGACCGGGGATTCGTCCCCCTGGGCCGATTTGCTCGCCCCTCCCCCGCTCCACCGCCGTCACACCGCCTGGGCGATCGTGACGGTGGGCGGGGGCGCGGACGAGGGCCGGGTGCGGGGCAGAATGCGGGCCCTGATCACCGACCTCGCCGAGGCGGCCCCCGAGTGTCACGCCTGGCCCCGCCCCTTCACCACGGCCCCCGCCCGCTATGCCATCGGCCTGGGCCGGACCGCGCCGACCGCCGCCGACCTGACCGCCGTGGCGGAACGCCGGCTGCGCGGCCTGGCGGGGGTCACGCTCACCGGGGCCGAGGGCGGCGAGGTACCGACGCTCCGCTGAACGCCGAAGGTCAGACCACGTCGACGTAGTCGGCCGCGCTGGTGGCAACGCCGGTCGTCGAGTTGCCGTAGTACACCCAGCGGTAGGAACCGTCGGTGGACGCGGTGACCGTGGTCTTCAGGGCGCCGGTGCTGCTGGTGGTGGCCTTCTTGACCGTCTTGAAGGTGTCGGTGCCCTTGGCACGGAACTGGAGGCTGACCGTACGGCCGCTGTAGGCGTCGTACCTCTTCGTGCTCCAGTTCGCCCGGGTCAGCCTGCCCGTGACGGTGATCGTCCTGCCCTTGGTGACCGGTTCCGGCGAGGCGTTGGCGGTGACCTTGGCCGCG
Organism: Streptomyces sp. DSM 40750; assembly: GCF_024612035.1. Lineage (GTDB taxonomy): Bacteria > Actinomycetota > Actinomycetes > Streptomycetales > Streptomycetaceae > Streptomyces. Next base: position 6,993,222 of record NZ_CP102513.1, on the reverse strand, counting down.
CGCTTGAGCTGGGCGGTCTTGGAGCGCGTCTCGAGTTCCCCGGTCTTGAGGCCTCCGTCGGCCTTCCACAGGCGCAGGGAGACGCCGACCTTCCACGTCGTGGCGTCGCTGTTGGAGTCGACGTGCTCCTGGCTCGGATGCGGATCGATGTAGAGGTTGCCCTCGCAACGGGCGTGCTTGGAGTCGATCTCGAAGCAGGTGTAGCTGCCCGGCTGGATGAAGTTCTCTCCGGTGTCGGCCGCCGTCCCGATGGCGCCGCGGTAGAGGAAGGGGTACGCGTCGTAGCGGGAGGGGTCAGCGGTGCTGTACCCGGACGGCAGAGCGATGCTGAAACTGATGGGCGGCTCCACCTCCTGCGAGGTGCCGACCACAATCGGCTTGCCGTTGTTGATGACGATGTCCGACACGGTGATACCGGTGTCCGCCGCCTGAGCCGCCGGCGCGTTCAGCACCGAGAGCCCCAGCGCCCCCACGAGCGTGGCCACCGCGACGGTCCGTCTGCCTGTCTTCATTCACACCTCTTCTGAAGGATGCCGATACGGAGGCGGCAGACTACCAATGGCGTGATCATGCCCACCCGGCCGCCTCAGCTCCCAGCGGCGAGGCCCGCGCGTGCTCCGGTGGCTGAACAGCGCCGGGAGAACGCTCGTCAACATCACGGCGACCCCAGCGACCCGTGCTCCGGTGGCACGGGCAGTCTCTGAGCCCTGTGCGAAGCTGGGTGCTGGTGTGGGCCAGGGACATCGAGATCGCTCGCCGTCCCGGCCTGTCCGCCCGCCACGCTCACGCGAAGAGCAACCTGGAACACGAGGATTCGGTCATCGCCCGGGAAGCCCTGCGGGAGCTGAGCGCCGTCCTGGACGAGGCGATGAAAGCCGTCCGCGAGTGAGCTGGAAGTAGGAGTACGCCTTCGGCGCGGAGGAAGCCGCCCGCACGGCTCCCGCCGATTGGGCGGCGACGTCATCGTTCCCCGGCGGCATACCGCCGCCCCGCTCACCTCCCCGCCGCCAGCCCCTCCCCCAACGCCCCATACGCCGGCTTCCGCCCGTACCCCTCGTCCATCGGCGTCGCCGCCCCCTGGCCCTCGAACACCCCCGGCACCCACGAGTACCGGTCCGTGTACCCCCACACCGTGAAGGACCTGCAGCTCCGCGCACCCAGGCACGCGTCCAGCAGCCTCCGGAAATAGCTCGCCTGGGTCGCGAGCTTCGCCGAGTCCGCCGGCAGGATCATCCGGACGTCGACCTCCGTGAACGCCGTCTGCATCCCCAGCGCCTCGAAGCGGGCGAGGTTCTCGGCGACCTGCCCCGGGAAGCCGTACTGGATCGCCAGATGGCCCTGGATGCCGAAGCCCTGTACCGGGACGCCCTCGGCACGCAATCGCTTCGCCAGTTCGTAGTACGCCGTGGACTTCGCGTTGACGCCCTCCACGTTGTAGTCGTTGAGGAAGAGCCTGGCCTTCGGGTCGGCGGCGTGGGCCCAGCGGAAGGCGTCCGCGATGTAGGAGGGGCCGAGTTGCTGCAGCCAGATCGAGTTCCGCAGGCTGCCGTCCTCCTCGAAGACCTCGTTCACCACGTCCCACTGCTGTATCCGGCCCTTGTACCGCTTCACCTCGGTGGTGATGTGGTGGCGCAGGATGCCGCGCAGTTCGGTCGCGTCGATCGACCCGTCCGCCACCCCCTCCGTCAGCCAGCCCGGCAGTTGGCTGTGCCACACCAGGGTGTGGCCGCGGACGACCTGGCCGTGGGCGCGGGCGTAGCGGACGAGGTCGTCGGCCGGCCTCCAGTCGTAGACACCGCGCTGCGGCTCCACCGACTCCCACTTCATGACGTTCTCGGCGGTGACGGAATCGAATTCGCGGGCCGTCGTTCTGCGGTACGTGCGGTCCTCGGCCAGCGCGGTCATGTCCACGGCGGTGCCGATGCGTACGCCCGCCCGGTCGGCGAGCACCCGCAGCGGTGGCCCGGCGTGCGCGGAGGCCGGCTGCGCCACCACCCCCGTGGCCAGGAGCGCGCCGATCGGCAGGGCGAGGACGGGCATGCGGAAGCGGTTCATGTGCGGGTCCCTTCTCGTCGGCGAATGCCGTGACTCAGCGAATGCGGTGACTCAGCGGATCCAGCGGCTCAGCGGATCCGGTGGCTCTCCAGGGGGCCCAGATACGTAGGGGCCAACCCACCGGTGTCGATCACCAGCCTTTGCAGCACGACCGTCGGATCGACCATCCAGAACTTCAGGCGGTGCACTCCGGACCGCCCGATCGTGTGACGGGTCGCGGTGACATTGACGTTGTCCGAGGTGTTCCGCGCCCACTGCCTGTTCATCAGGCCGTCGTCCGCGCCCGTCACCGCGTGGATGTCGACCGTGCGCGGGGTGTCGTCACCGAAGGACACCGCGTATCGCAGACCGCCCGTCGCCAACGCGGGATTCCGGGGCGAGACGTACGCCCAGACGGTGACCTCACCGGCCGACAGCAGGCTGACCTCGTACTCCAGCCGAGGCCCGGCGCCCCCCGGGGTCTGGCGGGGAGCCGTCACCGGCCACGGAGTCAGCCCCGCGCCCGTGCGGCCGATCCGCTCGATCCGCCGCCACCGGACCCGGCCGTCACGCGAGCCCACCGCCCGCACATGATGCTCCGCGTCGATCGCCACATACCCGCCCGCCTCGACGAACCCCCGCAGCCCCCGCGCCTCCCGGGCCGACGGCTTCTCCGCCATGGCCTTGACGGTCACCGAGGCCCCGGCACCGCTCACTGTCACTGAACCCTCAGCCCGACCGCCACCCGGCACCCGCCCCCAATCCACCCGCATCCCCACCCGAACCTGCTCCTCCACCCGCCCCCGCGACCGCTCCGGCACCAGCCACGGCACCGACGACTCGATCCGGTACTCGAAGGGCGTACGACCCCGGTTGAACACCTCGACATACTGTTGGGGCCGCGTCTGATACGGGCTGAACACCGGAAGCACCGCCTCCGCGGTGGAACGAGGCCACCACGCCCCCGAGTCGTCCGCCCCGTCGACCGCCACCCCCAACTCCGCGGCCTCGGGCACCTCGATCCGCCGCACCTTGGGGAAGATCTCGTCCGGCAGCGCCACGTTGTTCCGCTCCGGCTGCTGCCAACCCGCATTCGGCCCGTAGCGCTCGACGTCCCCGTATCCGATGTGCGGCTGGGTCTGGAAGCCCCGCCATTTCCCGCCCGCCACCTCGGAGTTGAAGCGGTCGGCCAACGCGAAGTCCCGCTCCAGTCCCGCCTCGGCGGCCGTCGCCCGGCCGTTCGTCGCCGCCCTCCCCTGCCCGGCGTAGAGCAGGTTCTTGAACTCGGCCTCCCGTAACCCGTACAGGTTCGCCGTGGCCAGCACCGCGTACCCGACCAGCTCGAACCACGCGTCCTGGGCGCCCGCCGGAAGTCGCCGCGCCACCCGTTCCGCCCGCTTCGCCAGCGCCCGCCACTCCTCGGTGACGCGTTCCAGCTCCCGGTGGCCGAAGTAGAACGGCGTCTCCTGGTCGTCGTAGACGATCGCGCGCTCGTCCTTCGTCGGGTCCTTCGACGCGTCCAGAGTGATCCGGCGGTTCAGCAGCTCCGGCTTGCGACGGGCCTGGAGCTGCCCGTACTCGCTCAGCACCTCGGCGATCTCCGACGAGATGCCCGGCCCGCCACCCCCGAAGTTCTGCCGCGCGAACCCCCGCTCCCACTCCCCCAGGCTCTCCAGCCCCCAACGCCCCGGGTTCCAGGCGTAGTTGAGGAAGAACTCGGTCGGCAGCTCATTCCCCTTCAGGTCACCGACGTTCACCACCCACAGCCCACGGTTCCCCAAAGCGCTCGCCTCGTGCAGCTGCTCCCACAGATTCGCGAGGTTCGCCGTGTCGACCCACTTGTAGTTGCGGCCGACGCCGACGTAGTCGAAGTGGTAGTACAGCCCGTAGCCCCCAGGCCGTACGGGTTCCCCCGGATCCGGGTGCTTGCGGATGTTGCCCCAGTTGTCGTCCGTCAGGACGACCGTGACGTCGTCCGGCGCCCGCAGGCCCCGGTCCCAGTACCGCTGGACCTCCTTGTACAGGGTCCACACCTGCGGAGTCTCCTCCACCGGCCGGCCGGTCACCTCGGCGATGATCCCCCGCTGTGTCTCGATGATCTCCCGCATCAGCTCGATGCCGTCACCGTCCGGCAGGCTCGTGTCGCCGTTCCCGCGCATCCCCAGCGTGACGACGCCCTCGAAGTCCTCGTCGACCATGCGCCGGATGCCGTCGCGCCAGTACGCCCTGATGGCCTCGGCGTTCCGGCGGTACGACCACTCCCCCGTGCCCCCGTAGGGGTCCCGCCCGGGAGTCACGATCGCACCGGTGGAGTCCCGCACCGCCGGCACCGCATGGCGGTTCCACTCCTCGATGCCCCGCATCATGGGTGCCTCGTGAGACGTGCCCATGACAACCCCGTACTCCTTCGCCCGCGCGTGGTTCTCCGGGTCGTCCTCGGCGAAGGCCCTCCCCCACACCGCCGGCCAGACGTAGTTCCCCTTCAGGCGAAGCAACACCTCGAAGACCTTGGCCCAGAAGGCGGCGTTGAAGCCCCCGGGATGCCCGGGCGCCTTCCCGGGCCCGAAGTACGCGGGCGCCCATGTCCCGAGCGCCGGGTTCTCGTCGTTGATGAAGATGCCCCGGTACTTCACGGCCGGCGTCCCCTGGCTTAAGCGGCCCGGCCGCACATACACCGCGTCCCGGCGGACCGGCGGCACGTCGTCCCACCAGTACCAGGGCGAGACCCCGATGCCGTACGAGACGTCGTACGCCCCGAAGATCGTGCCGCGCGGATCGCTGCCCGCGACGACGAAAGCCCGCTCCACCCCGGGCATCGGCCGCTCGACGACCGTCTGCAGCGAGGTCTCCCACTTCCCCCGCACCCCGCCGACATCCAGTTTCCCGGCGGCGATCAGCCCGTCGATCAGCGGACTGCGGCCGATGGTCCCCACCAGCACGACCTCGGGCCCCACCGCGTCCCCCGGCCGGACGCCCGTCACCCGCTCGATGTCGTCCCGCAGATCCCCCGCGACCCGTACGACTCCGGGGTGATCCTCGGGGCTGACCACGACCGGAGCCCCGACCAGCGGAAACGCCCCCGCCACGGGCGAGAAGGAGAGGTACGCCCCCGGATCCGTAGCCCTCACGTCCGTAGCCCCCGAGTCCGTCACCCGCGGAGCCCCGGCGCCGACTTCCGCCCTCGCACCCCCGGCCTGCATCGACAGCACCGGCACCGCGGCGATCCCGGCTCCGAGAACACCCCTGCGGCTGACGTACCCAGACATGGCACACACCCCTCCACGCGCATTTGGTCAGCGGCATGACAAATAGTGAAGGGAGTGACCGGCGGGGGGAACGGGTCGTAAGCGTCGAATAGTTTCGAAGCCCGCACCCGTACCCACCCGTACCCACACAGCGAAGAGGCCCGTACGACCGAAGTCGTACGGGCCTCTCCAGAGACCTACCGGGTCAGTTCAAGATCACTTGGTGATCTTGGTGACCTGGCCGGCGCCCACGGTCCGGCCACCCTCACGGATGGCGAACTTCAGGCCCTCTTCCATGGCGATGGGCTGGATGAGCTCAACCTTCATCTCAGTGTTGTCGCCGGGCATGACCATCTCGGTGCCCTCGGGGAGGGTCACAACACCGGTCACGTCAGTCGTACGGAAGTAGAACTGCGGACGGTAGTTGTTGAAGAACGGCGTGTGGCGGCCACCCTCGTCCTTGGACAGGATGTAGGCCTGGGCCTCGAACTCGGTGTGCGGGGTGACCGAACCCGGCTTGATGATGACCTGGCCGCGCTCGACGTCCTCGCGCTTGATGCCACGGAGGAGCAGACCGACGTTCTCACCGGCCTGGCCCTCGTCGAGCAGCTTGCGGAACATCTCGATGCCGGTGACCGTGGTGGTGGTCTTCTCCTGCTTGATGCCCACGATGTCGACGGTCTCGTTGACCTTGAGGACACCACGCTCGATACGACCGGTGACGACGGTGCCACGACCGGTGATCGTGAAGACGTCCTCGATCGGCATCAGGAACGGCTTGTCGACGTCACGCTCGGGCTGCGGGATGTTCTCGTCAACGGCCTTCATCAGGTCGAGGACGGACTGGCCCCACTCCTTGTCGCCCTCAAGGGCCTTGAGCGCGGAGACCTTGACGACCGGCAGGTCGTCGCCCGGGAACTCGTACTCGGAGAGCAGCTCACGGACCTCGAGCTCGACGAGCTCCAGGATCTCCTCGTCGTCCACCATGTCGGCCTTGTTCAGGGCGACGACGATGTACGGAACGCCGACCTGGCGGGCCAGGAGCACGTGCTCCTTGGTCTGCGGCATCGGGCCGTCGGTGGCGGCGACAACGAGGATGGCGCCGTCCATCTGCGCCGCACCCGTGATCATGTTCTTGATGTAGTCCGCGTGACCGGGGCAGTCGACGTGGGCGTAGTGACGCGTCTCGGTCTGGTACTCGACGTGCGCGATCGAGATCGTGATACCGCGCTGACGCTCCTCGGGAGCCTTGTCGATCTGGTCGAAGGCCGAGGCCTCGTTCAGGTCCGGGAACGCGTCGTGCAGCACCTTGGTAATGGCGGCCGTGAGGGTCGTCTTACCGTGGTCGATGTGACCGATGGTGCCGATGTTGACGTGGGGCTTAGTCCGCTCGAACTTCGCCTTCGCCACTGGGTCCTCCTGTGGAGTGGTTCTGGTACGCCTTACTCATCGGCGCCAGGTGATCTTTGCTGGGATGCCGCCCGCCGGGATTTTCCCTTGCCGGGTGAGCCCCGGCGGTCGGTGTCAAGCCTAAAGCGTGTAAACGGGGTGCGTTACTCGCCCTTGGCCTTCGCGATGATCTCCTCGGCGACGTTCCGCGGAACCTCGGCGTAGGAGTCGAACTGCATCGAGTAGCTCGCGCGACCCGACGTCTTGCTGCGGAGGTCTCCGACGTAGCCGAACATCTCCGAGAGGGGCACGAGGCCCTTCACGATGCGGGCACCGGCCCGCTCCTCCATGGCCTGGATCTGGCCACGACGGGAGTTGATGTCGCCGATGACCTCGCCCATGTAGTCCTCGGGCGTGGTGACCTCGACGGCCATCATCGGCTCAAGGAGCACGGGGGACGCCTTGCGCGCGGCCTCCTTGAAGGCCTGCGAACCGGCGATCTTGAAGGCGAGCTCGGAGGAGTCGACCTCGTGGTAGCCACCGTCGATGAGCGTGACGCGGACGCCCGTCATCTCGTAGCCCGCGAGGATGCCGAACTGCATGGCCTCCTGCGCACCGGCGTCCACCGAAGGGATGTACTCCTTCGGGATACGGCCACCGGTCACCTTGTTCACGAACTCGTACGAGGCGTCGCCGCCCTCGATGGGCTCGATCGCGATCTGCACCTTGGCGAACTGCCCGGTACCACCGGTCTGCTTCTTGTGCGTGTAGTCGACGCGCTCGACAGCCTTGCGGATCGTCTCGCGATAGGCGACCTGCGGCTTGCCGACGTTGGCCTCGACCTTGAACTCACGGCGCATACGGTCGACCAGCACCTCGAGGTGCAGCTCGCCCATACCACCGATGATGGTCTGGCCCGTCTCCTCGTCCGAGTGGACCTGGAAGGAGGGGTCCTCCTCCGCGAGACGCTGGATGGCGACACCCAGCTTCTCCTGGTCACCCTTGGACTTGGGCTCGATGGCGACCTGGATGACCGGCGCCGGGAAGTCCATGGACTCCAGGATCACCGGGTTCTTGTCGTCGCTCAGCGTCTCACCGGTGGTGGTCTGCTTGAGGCCCATGACGGCGACGATGTCGCCGGCGCCCACCGACTCGATCTCCTCACGCTTGTTCGCGTGCATGCGGTAGATCTTGCCGATGCGCTCCTTCTTGCCCTTGACGGAGTTCAGCACGGCGGTGCCGGACTCCAGGCGGCCCGAGTACACCCGGACGAAGGTGAGCTTGCCCAGGTGCGGGTCGCTCATGATCTTGAACGCGAGCGCGGACAGCGGCTCGTCGTCGGACGGCTTGCGCTTGACGACCAGCTCGGGGTCCTTCACGTCGTGGCCCTCGATGGCCTCGACGTCGAGCGGGGTCGGCAGGTAGCGCACGACCGCGTCGAGCAGGGGCTGAACGCCCTTGTTCTTGAACGCGGTGCCACAGAACACCGGGGTGACCGTGGTGTCGTTGGACTTGCCGGACGCGATGGTGATGCGACGGATCGCGGCGTACAGCTGCTCCTCGGTGGGCTCCTGGCCCTCCAGGTACAGCTCCATGATCTCTTCGTCGTTCTCGGCGACGGCCTCGATCAGCTTGCCGCGGTACTCCTCGGCAGCCTCGGCGTGCGTGGCCGGGATGTCGACGACGTCGTACATCTCGCCCTTGGCGGCCTCGGCGGACCACACGAACGCCTTCATGGTGACGAGGTCGACGACACCCTTGAAGTCGGCCTCGGCCCCGATCGGGAGCTGCATGACGAGCGGCTGGGCGCCCAGACGGTCCGAGATCATGTCCACGCAGCGGTGGAACTCGGCGCCGGTGCGGTCCAGCTTGTTGACGAAGCAGATGCGGGGCACGCCGTAACGGTCGGCCTGACGCCACACCGTCTCGGACTGCGGCTCCACGCCGGCGACGCCGTCGAACACCGTCACGGCACCGTCGAGAACGCGGAGCGAACGCTCCACCTCGACGGTGAAGTCGACGTGACCCGGGGTGTCGATGATGTTGATCGTGTGGTCAACGCCCTCGAGCGGCCAGTGACAGGTGGTGGCAGCAGAGGTGATCGTGATGCCACGCTCCTGCTCCTGCTCCATCCAGTCCATGGTCGCGGCGCCGTCGTGGACCTCACCGATCTTGTAGCTGACGCCGGTGTAGAAGAGGATCCGCTCGGTGGTGGTCGTCTTGCCCGCGTCGATGTGGGCCATGATCCCGATGTTGCGGACCCTGGCCAGGTCAAGTGAAGTGGTAGCCATAAGGCTTCGGTCTTCTCTCGGTCTCGATGGGGGTAGCGACTACCAGCGGTAGTGCGCGAAGGCCTTGTTGGACTCGGCCATCTTGTGGGTGTCCTCGCGCTTCTTCACAGCGGCGCCGAGGCCGTTGGAGGCGTCGAGAAGCTCGTTGAGCAGACGCTCGGTCATGGTCTTCTCGCGACGGGCGCGGGAGTAACCGACCAGCCAGCGCAGCGCGAGCGTGTTGGCACGACCGGGCTTGACCTCGATCGGAACCTGGTACGTCGCACCACCGACACGGCGGGACTTGACCTCGAGGGTCGGCTTGATGTTCTCCAGCGCGCGCTTCAGCGTGATGACCGGGTCATTGCTGGTCTTCTCGCGCAGGCCCTCCATGGCGCCGTACACGATGCGCTCGGCGGTGGAGCGCTTGCCGTTCAGCAGCACCTTGTTGATGAGCGACGTGACAAGAGGAGAACCGTAGACCGGGTCGATGATGACCGGGCGCTTCGGGGCGGGGCCCTTACGAGGCATTCTTACTTCTCCTTCTTGGCGCCGTAGCGGCTGCGGGCCTGCTTGCGGTTCTTGACACCCTGGGTGTCGAGCGAACCGCGGATGATCTTGTAGCGAACACCGGGCAGGTCCTTCACACGGCCGCCGCGCACGAGCACGATGGAGTGCTCCTGCAGGTTGTGTCCCTCACCCGGAATGTAAGCGGTGACCTCGATCCCGCTGGTCAGACGCACACGCGCGACCTTACGCAGGGCCGAGTTCGGCTTCTTCGGGGTGGTCGTGAACACACGCGTGCAGACGCCGCGGCGCTGGGGCGAACCCTCGAGCGCGGGCGTCTTGTTCTTCTCGACCTTGTCCTGCCGGCCCTTCCGGACCAGCTGCTGGATCGTAGGCACTACTTCTCCGGTTTCTGTGTGCCGAATGGTGAAGCTAACCTGGAACATTCACCGACCCACGCGGTCGGGTGTGTCGAAACTGCAGACTCCCGCCGCGAGGCAGAAAGGGCGCAGATTGCGGTGGCTGCTTACGGCTCCCCCTGTGCGGTGTGAAGGCACGCACGAGAGCCAGGGCACACCCCAGGCACAAGGTCTGAGCGTACCTACCTCATTCGCTACGGTCAAAACAAATGGGCGTGCGGTGGTTTAAGGACCGGGCGTCCTGGAGCTCTGGAGGGGCTGCGGTTCCGCGAACGCGGATGCTGAGCGGCCTGGCGCGCGGTTCCCCGCGCCCCCGAAAGACCGCCTCCCACCAGCACCGCTCACAGTCCGCTGCTCGACGACACTCCCGCGATCATCATGATCGTGAGGAAGAACGCCCAGCCGGCCACGGAGAGCCAGCCGAGGATGATGCCGGCCAGGGCGAAACCCTCACCGCCCTCGCCCGTGCGCTTCATCTCGGCGCGGGCGGTGTGGCCGAGAATCACGGCCGGGATGCCCGTCAGCCCCATCGTCATGGTCGTCAGTACCCCACAGACCATGGAGCCCACCGCCTTGCCGTTGGTCGGAGGCGGTAGGACGGGCGCCGGCATGAACGTTCTCGGGACCATCGGCGTCATGGGGGCCATGGCGCTCGGCTGCATCCCTGAGGGGCCCTGGGGCAGGTCGGCGACCAGGAGGGCCAGCTCCCCCACTGTGCGTGCCTTGTAGGCCCGCTCAATGCGCCTCTCGTACTCGTCCTGCGGGAGGCGGCCCTCGCTGAAGCCCGCCTTGAGTACATCGACGGCACGCTCACGATCGGCGTGTGCGGCCAGCAGCGAAGGACTACTGCCCTGCGGCTGCTGCCACGGCATCGGCTGCCACGACGGGTTCGACACGAGAAACACTCCCCCGGACTGGTTGTCCCTCCATGATGCTGCAACGCCCGGCCAACGGCATCGGTTCCCCGCCCCACTTCTGTCCCGGTTTTGCCACACCGAACACCCGGACAACGCCGAAGGGCGGCCACCCCGTACGAAACGGAGCGACCGCCCTTCGACTCAAGCAACTACAACTGCTCGCCTACTGGTTGTACGGACCGTAGTCGTAGTCCTCCAGCGGGACGGCCTGGCCGGAGCCCGTGCCGAACGGCGAGTAGTCGATGTCGTCGTAGCCGACGGCCGAGTACATCGCGGCCTTGGCCTCCTCGGTCGGCTCGACCCGGATGTTGCGGTAGCGGGACAGACCCGTACCGGCCGGGATGAGCTTACCGATGATGACGTTCTCCTTGAGGCCGATGAGGCTGTCGGACTTGGCGTTGATCGCCGCGTCCGTCAGGACTCGGGTCGTCTCCTGGAAGGAGGCGGCCGACAGCCAGGATTCCGTCGCCAGCGAGGCCTTGGTGATACCCATCAGCTGCGGACGACCGGAGGCCGGGTGACCGCCCTCCTGGACCACACGACGGTTCTCGGTCTCGAACTTCGAGCGCTCGACCAGCTCGCCGGGCAGCAGCTCGGCGTCGCCGGACTCGATGATCGTCACCCGGCGGAGCATCTGCCGGATGATGATCTCGATGTGCTTGTCGTGGATCGACACACCCTGCGAGTTGTAGACCTTCTGGACCTCGCCGACCAGGTGGACCTGGACGGCACGCTGGCCCAGGATGCGCAGCACGTCGTGCGGGTTGGTGGCACCCACGGTGAGCTTCTGGCCCACCTCGACGTGCTCGCCCTCGCTGACCATCAGACGGGCACGCTTCGAGATGGGGTAGGCCATCTCGTCGCTGCCGTCGTCCGGGGTGACGACGATCTTCTTGGTCTTCTCGGTCTCCTCGATCCGCACGCGGCCGGAGGCCTCGGAGATCGGGGCGACACCCTTCGGGGTACGGGCCTCGAAGAGCTCGACGACACGCGGCAGACCCTGGGTGATGTCGTCACCGGCCACACCACCGGTGTGGAAGGTACGCATCGTCAGCTGGGTACCGGGCTCACCGATGGACTGGGCGGCGATGATGCCGACCGCCTCACCGATGTCGACCAGCTTGCCGGTGGCCAGGGAGCGGCCGTAGCACATGGCACACGTGCCGACCTTGGACTCACAGGTCAGGATCGAGCGGGTCTTGACCTCCTCGACACCGTGGTGCACGAGCTGGTCGATGAGCACGTCGCCCAGGTCCACGTTGGCCGGCGCGATCACCTTGCCGTCGATGACGACGTCCTCGGCGAGCATGCGGGCGTAGACGCTGGTCTCGACGTCCTCGGCCTTGCGCAGGACACCGGTCTCGTCCTTCGAGGCGATCCGCAGCTTCAGACCGCGCTCGGTGCCACAGTCCTCCTCGCGGATGATCACGTCCTGCGAGACGTCCACCAGACGACGGGTCAGGTAACCCGAGTCGGCGGTACGCAGGGCGGTGTCCGCCAGACCCTTACGGGCACCGTGCGTGGAGATGAAGTACTCCAGCACGGAGAGACCCTCACGGAACGAGGCCTTGATGGGACGCGGGATCGTCTCGTTCTTCGCGTTCGACACGAGACCACGCATACCGGCGATCTGACGCATCTGCATCATGTTGCCTCGTGCACCCGAGTTCACCATCATGAAGATCGGGTTGGTCTTCGGGAAGTTCTCGTTCATCGCCTCGGCGACCTCGTTGGTCGCCTTGGTCCAGATCGCGATGAGCTCCTGCGTGCGCTCGTCCTTGGTGATCAGACCGCGCTCGTACTGCTTCTGGACCTTCTCGTCCTGCGCCTCGTACCCGCGGACGATCTCCTTCTTCGCCTCGGGAACGACGACGTCGGAGATGGCCACGGTGACACCGGAACGGGTCGCCCAGAAGAAGCCGGACGCCTTCAGGTTGTCGAGCGTCGCCGCCACGATGACCTTGGGGTACCGCTCGGCGAGGTCGTTGACGATCTCGGAGAGCTGCTTCTTGCCGACCTCGTAGTCGACGAACGGGTAGTCCTCGGGCAGCAGCTCGTTGAAGAGCGCGCGGCCCAGCGTGGTCTTCAGGGTGAAGGTGTCACCCTGCTGCCACTCCGGCTCGCCCTCCTCACGCGCCGGCGGGGTCCAGCCGCGCGGCGGGATGGTGCCCACCGGGAAGCGGATGTCCACGCGCGACTGCAGCGAGAGCTCGCCGGCGTCGAACGCCATGATCGCCTCGGCGACCGACGAGAACGAGCGGTCCTCGCCCTTGACGTCGCGCATCTCGCCGTCGGTGGTGAGGAAGAACAGACCGAGGACCATGTCCTGGGTCGGCATCGTCACCGGACGGCCGTCGGCGGGCTTGAGGATGTTGTTCGAGGACAGCATCAGGATGCGGGCCTCGGCCTGCGCCTCCGCGGAGAGCGGCAGGTGCACGGCCATCTGGTCACCGTCGAAGTCCGCGTTGAACGCGGTGCAGACGAGCGGGTGGATCTGGATGGCCTTGCCCTCGACCAGCTGCGGCTCGAAGGCCTGGATGCCGAGGCGGTGCAGGGTGGGAGCACGGTTCAGCAGAACCGGGTGCTCGGCGATGACCTCTTCGAGGACGTCGTACACGACCGTACGGCCGCGCTCCACCATGCGCTTGGCGCTCTTGATGTTCTGCGCGTGGTTGAGGTCCACGAGCCGCTTCATCACGAACGGCTTGAAGAGCTCCAGCGCCATCGCCTTCGGCAGACCGCACTGGTGCAGCTTCAGCTGCGGACCGACGACGATCACGGAACGCGCGGAGTAGTCCACACGCTTGCCGAGCAGGTTCTGACGGAATCGACCCTGCTTGCCCTTCAGCATGTCGCTGAGGGACTTCAGCGGGCGGTTACCGGGACCGGTGACCGGACGGCCACGACGGCCGTTGTCGAACAGCGCGTCGACGGCCTCCTGGAGCATGCGCTTCTCGTTGTTCACGATGATCTCGGGCGCGCCGAGGTCGAGAAGCCGCTTCAGACGGTTGTTCCGGTTGATCACACGGCGGTACAGGTCGTTCAGGTCGGAGGTCGCGAAGCGGCCACCGTCCAGCTGCACCATCGGGCGAAGGTCCGGCGGGATGACCGGGACGCAGTCGAGGACCATGCCCTTGGGGCTGTTGGAGGTCTGCAGGAAGGCAGACACGACCTTCAGCCGCTTCAGCGCACGGGTCTTCTTCTGGCCCTTGCCGGTACGGATGATCTCGCGGAGGCGCTCGGCCTCCTCGTCCAGGTCGAAGGACTCCAGGCGCTTCTGCAGCGCCGCGGCACCCATCGAACCGTCGAAGTACGTGCCGAAGCGGTCACGCAGCTCGCGGTAGAGGAGCTCGTCGCCCTCCAGGTCCTGGACCTTGAGGTTCTTGAACCGGGTCCACACCTCGTCGAGACGGTCGATCTCGCGCTGCGTACGGTCGCGCAGCTGCTTCATCTCACGCTCGGCACCTTCGCGCACCTTGCGGCGCACATCGGCCTTGGCACCCTCGGCCTCGAGCTCGGCCAGGTCGGTCTCGAGCTTCTTGGCGCGGGCCTCGAGGTCGGCGTCGCGACGGTTCTCGATCTGCTGACGCTCGACGGAGACGTGGGCCTCCAGCGACGGCAGGTCGCGGGTGCGGCGCTCGTCGTCGACGTACGTGATCATGTACGCCGCGAAGTAGATGACCTTCTCCAGGTCCTTCGGGGCGAGGTCGAGCAGGTAGCCCAGCCGCGACGGAACGCCCTTGAAGTACCAGATGTGGGTGACGGGAGCGGCCAGCTCAATGTGGCCCATCCGCTCACGGCGCACCTTGGCGCGAGTGACCTCGACGCCACAGCGCTCACAGATGATGCCCTTGAAGCGGACACGCTTGTACTTGCCGCAGTAGCACTCCCAGTCCCGGGTCGGACCGAAGATCTTCTCGCAGAAGAGTCCGTCCTTTTCGGGCTTGAGCGTGCGGTAGTTGATCGTCTCGGGCTTCTTGACCTCGCCGTGGCTCCACTGACGGATGTCGTCAGCGGTGGCCAGACCGATCCGGAGCTCGTCGAAGAAGTTGACGTCGAGCACTATGCGTCAATCCCTCTCAGGGTTGTAAGTCATGGGGTCTGATACGGGGGTCCTGGGGCCGGAGGCCTTCATGGCGAAGGCCTCCGAACTCCCGTCAGACCTCTTCGACGCTGCTCGGCTCACGCCGGGACAGGTCGATGCCAAGCTCCTCCGCAGCGCGGAAGACGTCCTCATCGGTGTCGCGCATCTCGATGGACATGCCGTCCGAGGACAGCACCTCCACGTTGAGGCACAGGGACTGCATCTCCTTGATGAGCACCTTGAAGGACTCGGGGATGCCGGGCTCTGGAATGTTCTCGCCCTTGACGATGGCCTCGTAGACCTTCACGCGGCCGGTGACGTCGTCGGACTTGATGGTCAGCAGCTCCTGGAGGGCGTACGCGGCGCCATAAGCCTCCAGCGCCCACACCTCCATCTCACCGAAGCGCTGGCCACCGAACTGGGCCTTACCACCCAGCGGCTGCTGGGTGATCATCGAGTACGGACCGGTCGACCGGGCGTGCAGCTTGTCGTCGACCAGGTGGTGGAGCTTCAGGATGTACATGTAGCCGACCGAGATCGGCTCCGGGAAGGGCTCACCCGAGCGGCCGTCGAACAGCGGGGCCTTGCCGGACGGGAGCACCATGCGCTCGCCGTCGCGGTTCGGGATCGTGTGCTCCAGCAGACCGGCGAGCTCGTCCTCACGGGCACCGTCGAAGACCGGGGTCGCGACGTTGGTGCCCGGGGCGACGGCGTCGGCGCCGATGACCTGCAGTCGCTGCGCCCACTCGTCGGCGAGACCGGAGACGTCCCAGCCGCGGCTGGCGAGCCAGCCGAGGTGGATCTCCAGTACCTGTCCCGGGTTCATTCGGGACGGCACACCGAGCGGGTTGAGGATGATGTCGACCGGAGTTCCGTCCTCGAGGAACGGCATGTCCTCGATGGGAAGGATCTTCGAGATAACACCCTTGTTGCCGTGACGGCCGGCCAGCTTGTCACCGTCGGTGATCTTGCGCTTCTGCGCGACGTACACGCGCACCAGCTGGTTCACACCGGGGGGAAGCTCGTCGCCCTCCTCGCGGTCGAAGACGCGGACGCCGATGACCTTGCCGATCTCGCCGTGCGGCACCTTCAGCGAGGTGTCACGGACCTCACGGGCCTTCTCACCGAAGATCGCGCGGAGCAGGCGCTCCTCCGGCGTCAGCTCGGTCTCACCCTTCGGCGTGACCTTGCCGACGAGGATGTCACCGGCGACGACCTCGGCACCGATACGGATGATGCCGCGCTCGTCGAGGTCGGCGAGGACCTCCTCGGAGACGTTCGGGATGTCCCGGGTGATCTCCTCGGGGCCGAGCTTGGTGTCACGGGCGTCGACCTCGTGCTCCTCGATGTGGATCGAGGAGAGGACGTCGTCCTGCACGAGGCGCTGCGACAGGATGATCGCGTCCTCGTAGTTGTGACCCTCCCACGGCATGAACGCCACGAGCAGGTTCTTGCCCAGCGCCATCTCGCCGTTCTCGGTGGCCGGACCGTCGGCCAGGACCTGGCCCTCGATGATCCGGTCGCCCTCGTTGACGATGACCTTCTGGTTGACCGAGGTGCCCTGGTTGGAGCGGGCGAACTTGGCCAGGCGGTACGTGATGTACGTGCCGTCGTCGTTGGCGGTGGTGATGTAGTCCGCGGAGACCTCCTGGACCACACCCGCCTTCTCGGCCTTGACCACGTCGCCGGCGTCGACGGCGGAGCGGTACTCCATGCCGGTGCCGACGAGCGGGGACTCGGACTTGATGAGCGGAACGGCCTGACGCATCATGTTCGCGCCCATGAGGGCACGGTTGGCGTCGTCGTGCTCGAGGAACGGGATCATGGCGGTCGCGACCGACACCATCTGGCGCGGCGAGACGTCCATGTAGTCCACGTCGTCACCGGCGACGTAGTCGACCTCGCCGCCACGACGGCGGACCAGGACGCGGTTCTCGGCGAACCGCATGTCGTCGTCGAGCGTGGCGTTGGCCTGCGCGATGACGAATCGGTCCTCTTCGTCGGCCGTCAGGTAGTCGACCTCGTCGGTGACGACACCGTCGGTGACCCGGCGGTACGGCGTCTCCACGAAACCGAACGCGTTGACACGGCCGTAGGAGGCGAGCGAACCGATCAGACCGATGTTCGGGCCTTCGGGCGTCTCGATCGGGCACATACGGCCGTAGTGGGACGGGTGCACGTCACGGACCTCGAAGCCGGCCCGCTCACGGGACAGACCACCGGGACCCAGCGCCGAGAGACGACGCTTGTGCGTCAGACCCGACAGCGGGTTGTTCTGGTCCATGAACTGCGACAGCTGGCTGGTGCCGAAGAACTCCTTGATGGAGGCGACGACCGGCCGGATGTTGATCAGGGTCTGCGGCGTGATCGCCTCGACGTCCTGGGTCGTCATGCGCTCGCGGACGACACGCTCCATACGCGCCAGACCCGTACGGACCTGGTTCTGGATGAGCTCGCCGACGCTGCGCAGACGACGGTTGCCGAAGTGGTCGATGTCGTCGGTCTCGACGACGATCGTCTGGCCGTTGTCAGCGGCCGTCTCGGTCTCGCCGGCGTGCAGCTTCACCAGGTACTTGATCGTCGAGATGACGTCCTCGACGGTCAGGACGCCCGCGTCGAGCGGAGCCTCCGCACCCAGCTTCTTGTTGACCTTGTAGCGGCCGACCTTCGCGAGGTCGTAGCGCTTCGGGTTGAAGTACAGGTTCTCCAGCAGCGTCTGCGCGGCCTCACGCGTGGGGGGCTCGCCCGGACGCAGCTTGCGGTAGATGTCGAGCAGCGCGTCGTCCTGGCCCTGGGTGTGGTCCTTCTCCAGGGTGGCGCGCATGGACTCGTACTCGCCGAACTCCTCCAGGATCTGCTCGGTGCTCCAGCCGAGTGCCTTGAGGAGGACGGTCACGGACTGCTTGCGCTTGCGGTCGATACGCACACCGACCATGTCGCGCTTGTCGATCTCCATCTCCAGCCAGGCACCCCGGGACGGGATGATCTTGGCGGAGAAGATGTCCTTGTCGGACGTCTTGTCGATGGAGGAGTCGAAGTAGACACCGGGCGAGCGGACCAGCTGCGAGACCACGACACGCTCGGTGCCGTTGATCACGAAGGTGCCCTTGTGGGTCATGAGCGGGAAGTCGCCCATGAAGACCGTCTGGGACTTGATCTCACCGGTCTCGTTGTTGGTGAACTCGGCCGTGACGAAGAGCGGAGCCGCGTACGTGAAGTCGCGGTCCTTGCACTCGTCGATGCTGTTCTTCGGCGGCTCGAAGCGGTGGTCACGGAAGGTCAGCGACATCGACCCGGAGAAGTCCTCGATCGGAGAGATCTCCTCGAAGATCTCCTCCAGACCGGACTTGGTGGGGACGTCCTGTCCGTTCTCCAGAGCCTCCTCGACCCGACTCTGCCAGGCGGTGTTGCCGAGCAGCCAGTCGAAGCTCTCGGTCTGCAGCGCGAGCAGGTTGGGAACCTCGAGAGGCTCCTTGATCTTTGCAAAAGAGATGCGCAGCGGGGCGGTGCTGGCGGCGGGGTTCGTATTCGAGGTCGAGGCGTTGCGCGAGGCGGCCAAGAGGGGGTCCTTCCGAGGGCTCGGACTCACTACGCGCGTACCGGCCCCTCTCCTGCGCAAAGAGAGCAGGCTTTTCCTGAACTGACCAAGAAGGCCAGGTCAGGAATGGTCTGTTCGTCGATGCTCAAGTGAGGGCATGCCCCTGGTGACGGGCAGGGGACAGCTAACAGGCAGCGCAAAGGGTCAGTGTAGCCAATTGGCACACTGATGTCCAGTGCGGGTTTCTCGAGACCCTCGTTGTTCTCGACACCTGCGCAAGCCCACGCCCTCAATGCACGTTGATACTGCCCTCTTCGCCGTCGATCCATGCCTCGGAGTTCGGATCCGTGTGACGACGCGTCCTGAGAATTGCGCGCTGCGTGCGGTTCGTCAAGGCCCCTCATGCCCGATCCCGGTGCCGCGATCGTCACTCGCGGCTCGTCACCTGGGGCGTTCGGAGGCACGACGAAGATCACCATACTCGTCGCCACCGACAGTGCAAGGCAGCCGTCGCTCGACGTCCCGGAACGCCGAAGGGCGACCACCCAGTTGGGTGATCGCCCTTCAGTACGTTCGCGTTACAGCCTCGAACGAGTTTTTGACACTCGTCTCAGAACTGTCTCGCAGGGACCCTCGCGGATCCAGGAGAGCTGGCGGACCAGCGAGGCCTTACTTGACCTCGACGGAGGCGCCGGCGGCCTTGAGGGACTCGGCAGCCTTCTCGGCGGCCTCCTTGGCGACCTTCTCGAGAACGGGCTTCGGGGCGCCGTCCACGAGGTCCTTGGCCTCCTTCAGACCCAGGGAGGTCAGCTCACGCACGACCTTGATGACCTGGATCTTCTTGTCGCCGGCGCCGGTGAGGACGACGTCGAACTCGTCCTGCTCCTCAGCGGCCTCGGCCGGGGCGCCGGGGGCACCCGGGGCGGCGACGGCGACCGCGGCGGCGGCGGTGACGTCGAACTTCTCCTCGAAGGCCTTCACGAACTCGGAGAGCTCGATGAGGGTCATCTCCTCGAACTGCGCGAGCAGGTCTTCCTGGCTGAGCTTCGCCATGGTGGGCGATCCTTCCACTAATTCGGCTGGTGCCGGTATGTACATGTCTGGCGGGCGTACGTTCGGCCCGCTACGACCGCTGCCTCAGGCGGCGGTCATTTCGCGAGCCGAGTTACTCGGCACCGCCCTGCTCGTCCTGCTTGGCGCGAAGAGCGTCCACGGTGCGGACGAGCTTCGAGGGAAGCGCCTGGAAGAGCTGAGCAGTCTGGGACTGCTTGCCCTTGAAGGCACCCGCCAGCTTGGAGAGCAGAACCTCGCGGGACTCGAGGTCCGCAAGCTTCTTGATCTCGTCGGCGGACAGCGCCTTGCCGTCAAGGACACCGCCCTTGATGACGAGGTTCGGGTTGTCCTTGGCGAAGTCACGAAGACCCTTCGCCGACTCCACCGGGTCACCGGTGACGAAGGCGACCGCCGTCGGACCGTTGAACAGGTCGTCGAGCGTCGAGATCCCGGCCTCGTTGGCCGCAATCTTGGTCAGCGTGTTCTTCACCACGGCGTACTGGGCGTTCTCACCGAGCGAACGACGCAGCGTCTTGAGCTGCGCCACGGTGAGACCCCGGTACTCGGTCAGCACGGCGGCGTTCGAGCTGCGGAACTGCTCCGCGAGCTCGGCCACCGCGGCAGCCTTGTCGGGCCTTGCCATAGAGCGTCGGCCTCCTTCCGGGTGATGAGGACCGCTCAGAAGGGGCTGAGGAAAACGAAACGCCCCGGCGCAGGCGCTCGGGGCGTGGCTCAACCGGACGAATCCCGTACGATCACGGAACCGGACCAGGAGCAACTTCCACAGTCACCTGCGCGGGTCGTCCGCAGTTCAGCGGATCCTTCGGTTACCGCGCCCTCTCACGAGAACACGGCAACGACCAGCGGTCTTTGGCTTCTCCGGAAGAGTACGGGACCGAATCCCTGTCAAGCAAATCCGCTCCCGGAGGCCGCCGCTCAGCCCTCTCCCGCCTCGTCCGCCAACTCCCCGAGGTCCACCGTGTCCTCGGCCGCCGGGGTCTCGACGGTCACCGGCCGGTCGACGTCCAGGAAGGTGACGGTCAGGTCGAGCGGGCCGCCGTCGACCATGTGCCCCGCTCCAGGGCGCAGGTCTGGCCCTGGACGCGGTACCTCTTGGCCCGGCCGTCGCCGTCGACCCACAGCTCCATGGTGAGTGTGCCCTCGACGCGCAGCACGACGAACTGGTCGAGGCTGTTCGTCCGCAGTCCCCGGTTCGCCTCGTCCTCGGCGGCCGCTTGGGCGGCCCGCAGGCCCTTCGTGGTGACCGTCCCCCGGTAGTGCGTGGTCCTGACGCCGTCGACCGTCTCGGTGCCGGCCTCACGCACGTCCTTGGAGCCGGTCAGGAACGTGGACTGCAGAAGTGGGCTCGCCTCCAGCTGGCCGGGCAGGACCCAGTAGGTGTTGTTGTCCGCCGCGCCACGGGCCTCACACGGCCGGCTCGGCGCTGAGCCAGTCCCTGTCCTTCGGGGCGCCGATGGCGGTGGTGTCGCCCTCGACGTACAGCACGCCGTCGGCGAACCGCACGCCCAGGGGCTTGTCCTCACTCGCGCCCAGCCCGGTCAGCTCCATACTCATGGCGGACGGCCGCACGGTCATGGCCGCCTCGGCCCGCACCTTCCCGTGTTCCGCCAGGGTTCCGGTCACCCGGCAGCGCAGCGACTCGACGTCCGTCGTCCTCTCCGCGGCCCGGGACACGGCCTCGGCGGGCGTCACCGGTTCCGCCCCGGCCTCCGCTTGCGTGCCGCCAGGCGGTGACACCGCCGAGCAGCGCGGCGACGACGGCGATGCCGACAGCTCTACGACCACGCACGGAGCCGTGTACGGCCAACCGCATGTGCCCCCTGGCACCTCACGCCCCACCCCCTGGGACAGCAAGACACCAGCGCCGCCGAATCCCGGCTGCCGCCCGGTTTCAGCTCGTCGGCAGACGGCTCATGAGGTCCTTGAAGTCCACGGTCTCGCCGGCCGGCGGCTCCTCCGTCCTGACATCGATGCCGTAGTCGCTGTAGTACACCGTGGAGTTCAGCTCGCCGTTCGCGGTGTCGCCCTTCTCGACCTTCTTGACCAGCAGGTTGTCATCGTTGATCCAGAGGTCGATGTCCGCGGTGGTGATACCGGAGGCCTTCAGCTGTTCCTCCAGCTCGGCCCGCGTCTCCTCGCCGAGGTTCGCGTTCTGCTCCTGGACGTCGGCGACCTTCACCATGCCCGCGTAGTGCGTGGTCCTCTCGCCGCGCACGTCCTCCTCGCCGACCTTCTCCACGTCACCGGAGGCCAGCAGAAGCCGCACGGACTGGTTGGGCGTGACGCTCTGGAAGTGCTCCTGCACATACGCGCCGGAGGCCCCGCCGATCATCTCGCCCATGTCCTCGTACGCGTATCTGATCCACCGCTTGCCGCCGTACTGCCTGGCGAACAGGTCGCCCATGTCCGCGTAGTAGGCATCGGGCAGATAGCGGGCCTCCGTCGAGGTGATGCCCAACTGCCCCATCTGGTCGGCCGCCTGGCCGCCGGTGTAGGTGAGGGTCATGGTGCCCCTGAGGCCGTCGGCCCAGTCGACCTCGCCGTCCGCCTCGATGGACATCAGGTCGCCCATGTTCCCGGTGGACTCGATCTTCGCCGAGTCGGCGTCGCCGGTGGACTTCTCCGCGAGCTTCAGCGCCGCGAACGGATCGCCTCCGCCCGGGTCCGACGAACCGCAGGCCGCCATCCCCGTCAGCGCGGCCACCGCCGTCAACGCCAGGACCGTACGGCGGCACCTGGTCGTGCTGGTCATCCGTCCCCACCCCCAGGGAGATTGCCGTGCTCCGCACACCAGAGCAGCACACTTGCGCGCCTATGCCCACCGCCAAAGCGCCCGTATGCCAAAAAGGGACGAGCCCCGCACCTCGAAAGGTTGCGGGGCTCGTCCTCGGGCTGTGCGTGCGCGACGCGGCTGCCGGTGAGCGTCAGGCTCAGACGGCGGCCGGGTCCTCCTCGACGAGGAGGTTGCGGGTGCGGTTCGAGTCGATCGGAATGCCGGGGCCGATCGTGGTGCTGATCGCGGCCTTCTTGATGTAGCGACCCTTCGCGGCCGACGGCTTCAGACGGAGGATCTCCTCCAGCGCCGCGGCGTAGTTCTCCACCAGCTTGGTGTCGTCGAACGACGTCTTGCCGATGATGAAGTGCAGGTTCGAGTGCTTGTCGACGCGGAACTCGATCTTGCCGCCCTTGATGTCGTTGACGGCCTTCACGACGTCCGGGGTCACGGTGCCGGTCTTGGGGTTCGGCATGAGACCACGGGGACCGAGCACGCGGCCGAGGCGGCCGACCTTGCCCATGAGGTCCGGGGTGGCGACGACGGCGTCGAAGTCCAGACGGCCCTTCGACACCTCGTCGATCAGCTCGTCGGAGCCGACGATGTCGGCGCCCGCGGCGAGTGCGGCCTCGGCACGGTCACCGGTCGCGAAGACCAGGACCCGGGCGGTCTTACCGGTGCCGTGCGGGAGGTTCACGGTGCCACGGACCATCTGGTCGGCCTTGCGCGGGTCGACACCCAGACGGAAGGCGACCTCGACGGTGCCGTCGAACTTGGACGTGGAGGTCTCCTTGGCGAGACGGACGGCCTCGAGCGGGGCGTACTGCTTGTCCCGGTCGATCTTGGCGTCCGCAGCGCGGAGAGCCTTGCTGCGCTTGCTCACAACTGCTCCTGTGTGTTCTGAAAGGAGTCGTGGTACGGGCCGAGCAGGCCCTGCCACGTGCGACCGCTCGTACGTCGGCCGCATGGTTCTACAAATGCGGTGGTCAGCCCTCGACCGTGACGCCCATGGAACGCGCGGTACCAGCGATGATCTTCGCGGCGGCGTCCAGGTCGTTGGCGTTGAGGTCGGGCATCTTGGTGGTGGCGATCTCGCGGACCTGCGCCTCGGTGATCTTGGCGACCTTGGTCTTGTGCGGCTCGCCGGAGCCCTTCTCGATACCCGCGGCCTTGAGGATCATCTTGGCGGCCGGGGGCGTCTTGGTGACGAAGGTGAAGGAACGGTCCTCGTAGACCGTGATCTCCACCGGGATGACCCAACCGCGCTGCGACTCGGTCGCGGCGTTGTAGGCCTTGCAGAACTCCATGATGTTGACGCCGTGCTGACCCAGCGCGGGGCCGACCGGCGGAGCCGGGTTGGCCGCGCCGGCCTGGATCTGGAGCTTGATGAGCCCCGTGACCTTCTTCTTCTTGGGAGGCATAGCTCTCCGGGTCCTTTCGATTCGAGTGCGCCCCCACCCAGGTCGCGTCCCGGATGAAGGCATACCGCACAACGATAACGGGTATAGATGCGCGGCCAAAAACCGAGCAGGTCAGACAAGCTGTGAGAGCTTGCCTGACCTGGTCGGAAGCGTACGGTCCGAAGAAGCTCAGTTCTTCTGGATCTGGTCGAACGACAGCTCGACCGGCGTCTCGCGGCCGAAGATCTCGACGAGGCCCTTGACCTTCTTCGAGTCGGCGTTGATCTCGTTGATCGTGGCCTGCAGCGTGGCGAACGGGCCGTCGGTGACGGTGACCGAGTCGCCCACCTCGAAGTCCAGCACCTGGACCTCGACCTTGCGCTGCGGAGCCGGCTTGCCCTCGGCCTCGGCCGCCTCGCGCGCCGCCTTCTCCTCGGCCTCCGGCGCGAGCATCTTGACGATCTCGTCCAGGGTCAGCGGGTACGGGTCATAGGCGTTGCCCACGAAGCCGGTGACGCCGGGGGTGTTGCGGACGACGCCCCAGGACTCGTTCGTCAGGTCCATGCGCACCAGCACGTAGCCGGGGAGCTTGTTCTGGCGGATGGTCTTGCGCTCGCCGTTCTTGATCTGCGCGACCTCTTCCTGCGGCACCTCGGCCTGGAAGATGAAGTCCTCGACGTTCAGCGAGACAGCACGCTGTTCGAGGTTGGTCTTCACGCGGTTCTCGTAACCGGCGTACGTGTGGATGACGTACCACTCGCCGGGCAGGGCCCGCAGTTCCTCACGCAGGGCCTCGACGGGGTCGACCGGCTCGGTCTCCTCCTCGACGGCCTCTTCGGCTGCGTCCTCGTCCTCGTCGTCTTTGACGTCTTCGTCCTCGACGTCTTGGTTCTCGACGTCTTCGTCATCGACGTGCACGGCCGCTTCCTCGGCCGACTCCCCCGCCTCGGCCTCGGCAGCCTCGAACTCGTCGACCTCGTCCGCTCCCTCGACGATGTCGAGCTCATCATCCACGGACTCGTCCGGCTCGATGGCGTCGTTCAGGTTCGGGTCAGACACGTGGCTGCTTCTTCCTGGATACATGGGGGTGGAACACGCGAAAGGGGCGCCAGGTTACGGCGCCCTTCGCTATCGGCTCAGCCGAAGACGTACTTGGCGGCCTTGTCGAGTCCGAAGTCAATCACAGTAACAAGACCGATCATGATGACAACGAAGACGATGACCACCGTGGTGTATGTCGTCAGCTGGGAGCGGGTCGGCCAGACGACCTTACGCAGCTCCGCGACGATTTGGCGGTAGAAGATCGCGAGGCGCTTCAGCGGGCCCTTCTTGGCGCGCTTGCCGCCCTTGCGGGTCTTCTTCTTGTCCTCGGGCACCTCGTCCTGGGCATCAGGCGTGTCGATGGAGCCCACGGCGTCCGTCATTCATCCTCACCTGATTCCGGTCCGGGTCGTGGCCGTGCCGCGCCCGGTCTGAGCCGCACGGCGGAACATTGCTGTACGTACATGCGCACACATCCTGGCGTGAGGAGTGTGTAGCAGGGCCGGAGGGACTTGAACCCCCAACCGCTGGTTTTGGAGACCAGTGCTCTACCAATTGAGCTACGACCCTTTGAGGTTCTCCCCCAACGTACCGCATCCGACCGAGTGCTCGGTGTGCACCTGGTGGGCGCGGCCGGTGAAGGCCAACGAGGAGAGAGCATACGTGGTCCGAGGCCTGTCGTCGAACAGAAAGCGTCCGTAGGGGCGTTGCTCGTCGAAGATCGACCGTTCCCGGACCCGGATACGGACGGTTGTTCCGTCGCTGTTCAGTCTGTGAAACCCGCGTGCCCGGCACGTTTCCTGTCTGAAACGATGGGGTCCATGAGCGCTGCAACCCCTCCCACCGAGCGCCGGGTCTCCGCGCGCATCGGCGCGATCTCCGAGTCCGCCACCCTCGCCGTGGATGCCAAGGCCAAGGCCCTGAAGGCCGCCGGGCGGCCGGTGATCGGCTTCGGCGCCGGTGAGCCCGACTTCCCGACCCCGGACTACATCGTCGAGGCCGCCGTCGAGGCCTGCAAGAACCCGAAGTACCACCGCTACACGCCGGCCGGCGGCCTGCCCGAGCTGAAGGCCGCGATCGCCGCGAAGACCCTGCGCGACTCCGGCTACGAGGTCGACCCGTCGCAGGTCCTGGTCACCAACGGCGGCAAGCAGGCCATCTACGAGGCGTTCGCCGCGATCCTCGACCCGGGTGACGAGGTCATCGTCCCGGCGCCGTACTGGACGACGTACCCGGAGTCGATCCGCCTGGCCGGCGGTGTCCCGGTCGAGGTCGTCGCCGACGAGACCACCGGTTACCGGGTCTCCGTCGACCAGCTGGAGGCGGCCCGCACGGAGAACACCAAGGTGCTGCTCTTCGTCTCCCCCTCGAACCCGACCGGCGCGGTCTACACGCGCGCGCAGATCGAGGAGATCGGCCGCTGGGCCGCCGAGAAGGGCCTGTGGGTCCTGACCGACGAGATCTACGAGCACCTGGTCTACGGCGACGCGGAGTTCCACTCGCTGCCGGTGGTCGTGCCCGAGCTGGCCGACAAGACCATCGTGGTCAACGGTGTCGCCAAGACGTACGCGATGACGGGCTGGCGCGTGGGCTGGGTCATCGGCCCGAAGGACGTCGTCAAGGCCGCGACGAACCTCCAGTCGCACGCCACGTCGAACGTCTCCAACGTCGCTCAGGTGGCCGCCCTCGCCGCCGTCTCCGGCGATCTGACGGCCGTCGCCGAGATGCGCGAGGCCTTCGACCGCCGCCGCAAGACGATCGTGCGGATGCTCAACGAGATCGACGGCGTCCTCTGCCCGGAGCCCGAGGGCGCGTTCTACGCCTACCCGTCGGTGAAGGACCTGCTCGGCAAGGAGATCCGCGGCAAGCGCCCGCAGAACACGGTCGAGCTGGCCGCGCTGATCCTGGAGGAGGTCGAGGTCGCGGTCGTACCCGGCGAGGCGTTCGGCACCCCCGGCTATCTGCGTCTGTCGTACGCCCTGGGTGACGAGGATCTCGTCGAGGGCGTCTCCCGCGTCCAGAAGCTGCTGGCGGAGGCGACGGACTGAGGTCCTGAGCGGCCGCACCAGGGCGAGGCACCTCCGAATTTTCGGAGGTGCCTCGCCTCATTCACGCGTGCGAGCAAGACCACGTTCGGGGATTCCGCTTTCGGTACGGCGGAGACGTACGGCAGGATCCTTCAATGGAGCGTGTACGTGATCTCGCTGAACTGCCCAAGGCCCATCTGCATCTGCACTTCACCGGGTCGATGCGGCCCACGACCGTGCTGGAGCTGGCCGACAAGTACGGGGTGCGGCTGCCCGAAGCGCTGACGGAGGCGCTGACCAGCGGGGAACCGCCGAAGCTGCGGGCGACGGACGAGCGAGGGTGGTTCCGGTTCCAGCGGCTGTACGACGCGGCGCGCTCGTGCCTGCGGGAGCCCGAGGACATCCAGCGGCTGGTGCGGGAGGCCGCGGAGGAGGATGTGAAGGACGGCTCGGGCTGGCTGGAGATCCAGGTGGACCCGACGTCGTACGCCCCCCTGCTGGGCGGACTTATCCCGGCGCTGGAGATCATCCTGGACGCGGTCGACACGACCGTGCGGGAGACCGGGCTCGGGATGCGGGTGCTGGTGGCCGCGAACCGGATGAAGCACCCGCTGGACGCGCGCACGCTGGCCCGGCTGGCGGTGCGGTACGCGGACCGGGGCGTGGTCGGCTTCGGGTTGTCCAACGACGAACGCCGGGGCATGGCGAGGGACTTCGACCGGGCCTTCGCGATCGCGCGTGAGGGGGGCCTGCTGTCGGCGCCGCACGGCGGTGAGCTGACCGGCCCGTCGTCCGTGCGCGACTGCCTGGATGACCTGCACGCCTCACGGATCGGGCACGGGGTGCGCGCGGCGGAGGACCCGCGCCTGCTGAAGCGGCTCGCGGACCGGGGGGTGACGTGCGAGGTCTGCCCGGCCTCGAATGTGGCGCTCGGTGTCTACGAGAAACCTCAGGACGTCCCGCTGCGCACCCTCTTCGCCGCCGGTGTCCCCATGGCGCTGGGCGCCGACGACCCGCTGCTGTTCGGCTCCCGCCTGGCGGCCCAGTACGAGATCGCCCGTCACGACCACGCCTTCACGGACGAGGAGCTGGCGGAGCTGGCCCGGCAGTCGATCCGGGCGTCGGCGGCGCCGGAGCAGGAGCGGGCGAAGCTGCTGTCCGGGGTGGACGACTGGCTCGCCCGGCCGGCCGGCTAGGGCGCTCTAGAGGCTGACGCCGACCGTCACCGGCTCGTTGACCAGGGTGATCCCGAAGGCGTCCCGGACTCCGGTCACGACCTCGCGGGCCAGCGTGAGCAGGTCCTCGGTGGTGGCCGCGCCCCGGTTGGTGAGGGCCAGGGTGTGCTTGGTGGAGATCCGGGCGGGGCCGGTGCCGTATCCCTTGGTGAAGCCCGCCTTGTCGATCAGCCAGGCCGCGGAGGTCTTGGTGTGGCCGTCGCCCGCGGCGTACGCGGGCGGGGTGACGTCGTCCCCGAGGCGCTCGCGCACGCGGGCGTGGAACGCGGCGAACTCCTCGTCCGTGAGGATCGGGTTGGTGAAGAACGACCCGGCGGACCAGGTGTCGTGGTCCTCGGGGTCGAGGACCATGCCCTTCCCGGCCCGCAGCTTCAGCACGGTCTCGCGGGCCTCGGCCAGCGGCACCCGGTCACCGGGCTCGACGCCCAGCGCACGGGCCGTCTCGGCGTACTTGATCGGCCCCGACAGCCCGTCCGCGTCCTCCAGTTCGAACCGGACCCGCAGCACGACGTACCGCTCGGGCTCGTCCTTGAAGCGACTGTGCCGGTACGAGAAGGCGCATTCGGCGTTCGGCACGGTGAGCGTCTCCCGGGTGAGCCGGTCGTAGGCGACGACCTCGGTGATCGTGGCGGCCACCTCCTGCCCGTACGCCCCGACGTTCTGGATCGGTGTCGCGCCCGCGGAGCCCGGGATCCCGGCCAGGCACTCGATACCCGCGAGCCCGGCCTCGACGGTCCGGGCGACCGCGTCGGTCCACACCTCACCGGCGGCCAGCTCCAGCCGCGTCCCGTCGAGCGCGAAGCCCTTCGTCGCGATGACCAGCGCGGTCCCGGCGAAGCCCTTGTCACCGATGACGAGGTTGGACCCGCCCCCGATGAGCAGCAGCGGCGTACCGACGTCGTCGGCCTCACGGACGGCGGCGATCACCTCGTCATCCGTGGTCGCGGTGATCAGCCGGTGCGCGGGCCCGCCCAGCCGGAAGGTGGTCAGCGGGGCGAGGGGGGCGTCGTGGAGTTCCTGCACGGGCTCAAGAGTACGAGACGCAAGAGGGGCGCTCGTTCGGCCTGTGGACAACGGGTACGCGTGACCCCGCGCCCCTGAGGAGCGCGGGGCAGTGCCGATACGCGGCTCCGCCGCGTGGGCGCCACAGGCCTCCAAGGAGAACGCCCCTTACCGCACTGCACCGCACTCGTCGCTCGGGCCGTCAGGCCAGTCGTACGACCGCCCGGGACATGCCCAGCACCTTCTGGCCGGCGCTCATGGCCGTCAGGTCCACGCGGACGGTGTTGTCGTCGAGCTTGGCGCCGACCTTGGCGCTGACCTCGATGGTGGCGCCCTGGTCGTCGTTGGGGACGACCACGGGCTTGGTGAAGCGGACGCCGTACTCGACGACGGAGCCCGGGTCACCGGTCCAGTCGGTGACGACGCGGATCGCCTCGGCCATGGTGAACATGCCGTGCGCGATGACGTCCGGGAGGCCGACTTCCTTGGCGAACTTCTCGTTCCAGTGGATCGGGTTGAAGTCGCCGGAGGCACCCGCGTACTGGACGAGGGTGGCTCGGGTCACGCCGAACGTCTGGGCGGGCAGTTCGGTGCCGACCTCGACGTCGTCGTAGGAGATCTTCGCGGTCATCGGATCCTCACGCCTCCTTGGCCGCGCGGGCCACGAGCTTGGTCCAGGCGGTCACGACGTGCTCGCCCGCCTCGTCGTGGACCTCGCCGCGGATGTCCAGGATGTCGTTGCCCGCCAGGGACTTGATCGCCTCGATGGTCGAGGTGACCGTGAGGCGGTCGCCGGCACGCACCGGGCGCGTATAGGCGAACTTCTGGTCGCCGTGCACCACTCGGCTGTAGTCGAGGCCCAGTTGCGGGTCGGCGACGACGAGCCCCGCGGCCTTGAAGGTGATCGAGAACACGAAGGTCGGCGGGGCGATCACCTCGGGGTGGCCGAGCGCCTTGGCGGCGTCCGGGTCCGTGTACGCCGGGTTGCCGTCCCCCACGGCCTCCGCGAACTCGCGGATCTTCTCCCGGCCGACCTCGTAGGGGTCGGTGGGCGGGTAGGAACGCCCCACGAAGGACTGGTCGAGCGCCATGGGCTCGGTACCTCCTGCTCTACTGACCGGTACTGGTCGGTGTAACGACGCGAGGCCGCCCCCGATCACTCGGGGACGGCCTCGCGTACGAGCCTGATTTATCGCGTTTCGCGGTGCGCGGTGTGCGCCTTGCAACGCGGGCAGTGCTTCTTCATCTCCAGTCGGTCCGGGTTGTTACGCCGGTTCTTCTTGGTGATGTAGTTCCGCTCCTTGCACTCCACGCAGGCCAGCGTGATCTTCGGGCGGACGTCGGTGGCAGCCACGTGAGTGCTCCTTGACGAACGGATGGGACAGGGTTCAACGCACAGAAGAGTAGCCGATCGAAGGACCGACCCCACAATCGGCTACTGTCAGTAGCGGTGACCGGACTTGAACCGGTGACACAGCGATTATGAGCCGCTTGCTCTACCGACTGAGCTACACCGCTGCGATGCGATCGGGCCCCGCCTTGCGACGGGAACCTTTTCACACCAGAGCCCCAATACGGAATCGAACCGTAGACCTTCTCCTTACCATGGAGACGCTCTGCCGACTGAGCTATTGGGGCGAGCGATGAAGACATTACACGCCCCACCGCCGATCGCCCAAATCCGTTTCCCCGCCCCCATCCATGGGCCGTCCAGGGATCTTCCGGGGGCCGCCCGGGGATCGACCGGGGCCGTTGCCCGTCCCCTTCCCGAAGGCATCTCGGGCCTCATCAGCACCACCGTCCCGGCCTTCTCGGCGGTCTCCCGGGCAGGTGAACCACGCCGGTACGACTATTGCGCTCCTCCGCGACGAGGACGGGCGGCCCGCCTAGGCTCGACTCACTCTGCGTGATCTTGTATCCCCCGCCGTGTCCCTACCGTGTCCCTACCGTGTGCGTCACCGTGCAGCCGTCGTCGAGCCCCGGGAGCGCGATGCCCGACAGCCAGCCGCAGCCGTTCCACTCCTCGTCCGGCCCACCCTCGGGTCGGGACGAGGCGGGCGCCCTGCTGCTGTGCGGTGCGCGACTGACCGACGGCCGGGTGGTGGACGTACGACTGGACGGCGGGCATATCGAGGCGGTCGGCACAGCGGGAAGCCTGGGCGCGGGCTCCGCCGCGTCCGGGGCGCCCGCCACTCGGGTGGACCTCGGCGGCCATCTGCTCCTGCCGGCCCCCGTCGAACCACACGCCCACGGCGACACGGCCCTGTCGGCCGACTTCGAGGGACCGGTCTCGTACGACGGCCAGGACGTCCAGCGGCGGGCCACCGAGGCCGCGCTGCTCCAGCTCGGGCACGGGGCCACGGCGATGCGCTCACACGTCCATGTGGGCGACGTACAGGGTCTGGGCGCGTTGACGGCGGTGCTCCAGGCGGAGCGGGCGCTGCGCGGGCTCGTCGAGGTGACGACGGTGGCAATGCCCCGGGTGCTGACCGGGGTGGCCGGGTCGGACGGGCTCGCGATCCTGCGGGACGCGGTCAAGATGGGCGCCTCGGTGATCGGCGGCTGCCCGGATCTGGACCCCGACCCCACCGGGTATGTGGAGGCGGTCCTGGAGATCGCCTCCGAGCACGACTGCCCGGTGGACCTGCACACCGACGGTGACGACCCGGCGCGGCTGGCCCGGCTCGCGGCCATGGCGGGCGGCCTGCGGCCCGGCGTCACCCTCGGCCCGTGCGGCGGCCTCGCCCGCCTCCCCGCCCAGGCCGCCTCCCGCACCGCCGACCAGCTGGCCGCGGCCGGAGTCACGGTCGTCTGCCTCCCCCAGGGCGGCTGCGGCACCGTGGACCGCCGGGGCACCGCCCCCGTACGGCTCCTGCGGGCGGCCGGCGTAGGGGTCGCGGCGGGTGGCGGAGCCCTGCGGGACGTGTCGAATCCCGTGGGCCGCGGGGACCCGCTGGAGGCGGCCTACCTGCTGGCCTCCCGGTACGGCATGCGGCCCGAGGAGGCGTACGACGCCGTCAGCGGAGCGGCACGCGCCGCGCTCGGCCTGCCCGAAGTGCGCGTGGAGGCCGGCTTCCCCGCCGAGCTGCTCGCCGTACGCGGCGACCGGCTTCCGGGAGTGCTGTCCCTCGCGTACAGCCGCATCGTGGTGCACCGGGGGCGCGTGGTGGCGCGCACCAGCGCGGTACGGGAGTACTGCGGCTCGGTGGCGAGCGGGGCGCCGGATCTGCCTAGGCAGGGGCGGGGGGAGCCGTCGTGAGGGGCGTACGCGCTGGGTGCGGGCGCGCGTTGGCGTGCGCGGGCGGAGGTGGGCGGCGCGAAGGGCGTAGGCCGTGCGTGGGCGGCGTACGAACCGCGGACATGGGTGCGGGCACGCGCGCGTAGGAGTCTTCGTTCTTTACGCGCGCGTGCCCGGTGCCGCAGGTCCGAACAGGCCTGGGCGGCCGGTCAGATGCTCAGCATTCCGCTGCCGAACGGACCGCCGAATTCGTCGACCGGCATCTCGGAGGCGCCCTTGGGCGCGCTGATGTCGCCGGCCTTGCCGAAGGTGAGGACGAGGGGGGCCTTGGCGCCCTTCGGGTCGTCGGCGAGGACGGCGAGATCGGTCTCGATCCGGGTCAGGTCGCCGTTCTTGAGGGTGAAGTCGACCGCGACGTTCTTGTTCGGGGCGTCCTTCAGGTCCTTGCTCGTGGGGAGTTCGGCGCCCGGCGGCAGGTTGCCCTCGATGGGCTGGAGCTTGTCGACGATGCCGGTGAGCAGGTCACGGAAGTTGGCCTTGGCGGTGATGACCTCGGTGCCGTCCTTGCCCTCCTTGGTCTTGAAGCCGACCTCGCGGGCGACGACACCGCGGACGGCGTCGAGGATCTTCTTCTGGGTCTTGGCGTCGATCTCGCCGGAACCGCCCGAGCCGGAGCCGGCTCCGGCGTCCTCGGCGGCTTCCTCCAGGTCGTCGGTGTTGACCTTGACCCAGTCGCCCTCGAAGAGCGGCCGCAGATGCTGCTCGCTCTCGGGGAGTTCGTCGAGTTCGTCGGCCGACGGGAACGGCATGCCCATCGCCTCGCCCATGGCCTCCATGTCGACGCGGTAGTACGTGTAGTCGCCGACGAGGCGGTACTCGACGAACACGCCCTCGTCGCCCGAGATCTTCATGCCGACGCCGACGACGTCCTTCTCACCGGACTCGGCCAGCGGCTTCTTCGACTTGACCGACACATCGACGCTCAGCCCGGTGAAGAACTCCGCCATCTCCGGCGGCACTTCCTCGCTGTCCTCGCCCATCAGGGCGGTGAGGTCGTCCGGGTCGGCGTCGAGCCGGAGCCCGAAGGCCAGCGACTTCTGCTCGCCGAGCCGCTCGACGGCGCTGTCGACCTTCTGGCCCGCGGTGAGGTTCTGGACGGTGCCGCACGCGGCCACCGTGGCGAGCACGGCCGCGGCGCAGCCGACCCCGGTGAAGGTACGGCGGACGACGGGCGCCCCGGCGGCGGATGCGCGCGCTATGGACGTACGTACGGCGGCTTTACGCATGGCGGTGATGTATCCCCCTGTGATTCCGGCGCTCGCCCAACACGGCGAACATCTGTGAGACACCTGTGACGGCCGGATGGTTGCGCGGCGAACGCGACCGTTCGGGCGTACGGTCGGAAACATGCGCATTGTCATCGCTGGGGGTCATGGTCAGATCGCGCTGCGGCTGGAGCGGCTGCTCGCCGCGCGCGGGTACGAGGTCGCGGGGATCATCCGCCGTGCCGAACACGCCGACGATCTGCGGGCGGCCGGTGCCGAGCCGGTGCTGTGCGATCTGGAGTCGGCGTCGACGGAGGAGGTCGCCGCGCATCTGCAGGGCGCGGACGCCGCCGTGTTCGCGGCGGGCGCCGGCCCGG
Source organism: Streptomyces sp. DSM 40750 (assembly GCF_024612035.1). Classification (GTDB taxonomy): domain Bacteria; phylum Actinomycetota; class Actinomycetes; order Streptomycetales; family Streptomycetaceae; genus Streptomyces. The sequence goes on along the minus strand of NZ_CP102513.1, from coordinate 6,959,387 downwards.
GCAGCGGGGCGGCCCGCAAGGACACGGTCGACCGCGGCGCCGCTGTCCTGTTCGCGGACGCCGCGGTCCGGACGCGCGTACGACGTCACATCGTCGTCTCCTCCATGGGCGCGGACCCGAAGCACGAGGGCGACGACGTCTTCGACGTCTACCAGCGCGCGAAGGGCGAGGCCGACGCGTACGTCCGCGGTCTGGACGCCCTGGACTGGACGATCCTGCGCCCGGGCATGCTCACCAACGACGCCGGCACCGGCCTCGTCCGCCTGGAGGCGTCCACCGGCCGCGGCCCGATTCCCCGTGACGACGTGGCCGCCGTACTCGCCGAACTCCTCGACACCCCGGCCACCGCCGGTCTGACCCTGGAACTCATCAGCGGCTCGACGCCGGTCTCGGTGGCCGTGAAGTCGGTGGCGGGCAACTGAACCGAGGGGCCCCGCTTCAGAACAGCGGCAGCTGACCGGGGAACCCGGGAATGACATACCCGTCGAGCGCGGGCTGGGCCGCCCCGATCTGGGCCGGCCTGCGCGACCCGGGGCACGACACCAGTTCCCCGCTCGCCCCGGGCGGATCGTGCCGCGCGAACCGCCCCGCCACGACGGCGATCTCTCGACGGCACTCGGGGCAGTTTCTACGACGCGATGACATGCGGTCAGTGTGCCTCGCGGCCGTACCGGCTCCGCGTATCCGTCACGTGCCCAGTCGTATACGCATACGAAAAAGCCCCTCCCGAACTGCTCTCACAGTCCGGAAGGGGCTTCCCTCCACGTGGCGGCGCCAGGATTCGAACCTGGGTAGGCTAAGCCGACGGATTTACAGTCCGCTCCCATTGGCCACTCGGGCACACCGCCTGGGATCTGCCGCCCTTCGAACCGCTTTTCGGCGGTGCTCCGTGGCGACGACGTAAACGATACCTGATGCTCGGGGGTGCTTCGCCACCTGATTGATCAGTGCTCGGAGGGGCGGGGTGGCTAGGCTTGTCGCCTCCCGATACCCCGATGCAAGGAGCCACAGGACATGGCCGACTCCAGTTTCGACATCGTCTCGAAGGTCGAGCGGCAGGAGGTCGACAACGCCCTCAACCAGGCCGCCAAGGAGATCTCGCAGCGCTACGACTTCAAGGGCGTCGGCGCCTCGATCTCGTGGTCCGGCGAGAAGATCCTGATGGAGGCGAACTCCGAGGACCGGGTGAAGGCCATCCTCGACGTCTTCCAGTCCAAGCTGATCAAGCGTGGGATCTCCCTCAAGTCCCTGGACGCGGGTGAGCCCCAGCTGTCCGGCAAGGAGTACAAGATCTTCGCGTCGATCGAGGAGGGCATCTCCCAGGAGAACGCCAAGAAGGTGGCGAAGATCATTCGCGACGAGGGTCCGAAGGGCGTCAAGGCCCAGGTCCAGGGCGACGAGCTCCGCGTCAGCTCCAAGAGCCGCGACGACCTGCAAGCCGTGATCAGCCTCCTCAAGGGCCAGGACTTCGACTTCGCGGTGCAGTTCGTCAACTACCGGTGATCACCCGTAGCTAGAGCCGAGCGCGGAAGGATGGGCCCCGGCTTCGTCCTGGGACCCACCCTTCTCGCCTGCCGGCTGCGGATTCGGGGTGGTGGGTGCGTACGGGCTCAGCGGCGGGAGTGGCCGAACAGGATGCGGTAGGCGATCAGCAGGACCAGGGAGCCGCCGATCGCGGCCGCCCAGGTGGCGCCGTCGTAGAACTGCTCGGAGATCGGGTGGTCCAGCCAGCGGGCGGAGATCCAGCCGCCGATGAAGGCGCCCGCGACGCCGATGAGGGTCGTGCCGATGAAGCCGCCCGGGTCCCGGCCCGGCAGCAGGAACTTGGCGATGGCGCCGGCCAACAGCCCCAGAACGATCCAGCCGATGATGCTCATGCCGTGAACCTGCCCTTTCGTACTGTGCCTGTGCTGTGCCTGTGCTGTGTTTCCCCCCACAGAGGCCAGCCAGGTGCCTTGTCGTCGGGCCCTGTTGCCCCTGCCCTGCTCTGTCGTCCTCTGTCGTTTCGCGTTGTTGTCGGGGAGGACGTCTCGGTGACGTCCGGCGGTTGCGGCGATCAGTAGGGTGCGGTGCATGACACAGGTCGGATCGGGCGCTGGGCTGCGCCGCACGCTCGGGGTCGGGGATGCGGTGGTCATCGGACTGGGTTCGATGATCGGCGCGGGGATCTTCGCGGCGCTGGGACCTGCGGCACGCGCGGCCGGGTCCGGTCTGTTGCTCGGGCTCGGGGTCGCCGCCGTGGTCGCGTACTGCAATGCCATGTCGTCGGCGCGGCTGGCGGCCGTGTATCCGGCGTCGGGCGGCACCTACGTGTACGGGCGTGAGCGGCTCGGCGACTTCTGGGGATATCTGGCCGGCTGGTCGTTCGTCGTCGGCAAGACCGCCTCGTGCGCGGCGATGGCGCTCACCGTGGGGGCGTATGTGTGGCCGGGGCAGGCGCACGCCGTGGCGGTGGCGGCCGTGGTGGCGCTGACGGCCGTGAACTACGGCGGAGTCCAGAAGTCGGCCTGGCTGACGCGGGCGATCGTGGCCGTGGTGCTGGCGGTCCTCGCCGCCGTGGTGGTCGTGTGCCTGGGGTCCGGCGAGTCGGATGCCGGTCGGCTGGACGTCGGGGCGTCGGGTGGTGTGGGCGGGGTGTTGCAGGCGGCCGGGCTGCTGTTCTTCGCGTTCGCCGGGTACGCGCGGATCGCGACCCTGGGCGAGGAGGTACGGGATCCGGCGCGCACCATCCCGCGCGCGATCCCACTCGCGCTGGGCATCGCGCTGGCCGTGTACGCGGCCGTCGCCGTGGCCGTCCTCTCCGTGCTGGGTTCCGGTGGGCTGGGGCAGGCCTCGGCTCCGCTGGCCGACGCGGTACGGGCGGCCGGTGTGCCGGGGCTGGTGCCCGTGGTGCGGGTGGGGGCCGCCGTGGCCGCGCTGGGGTCGCTGCTGGCGCTCATCCTGGGCGTCTCGCGCACGACCCTCGCCATGGCCCGGGACCGGCATCTCCCGGGCGCCCTGGCCGCCGTCCACCCTCGCTTCCAGGTGCCGCACCGGGCGGAGTTGGCCGTGGGCGCCGTGGTCGCCGTCCTGGCCGCCACCGTCGATGTCCGGGGCGCGATCGGTTTCTCCTCCTTCGGCGTCCTCGCGTACTACGCGGTCGCCAACGCGTCCGCCTGGACGCTGAGTTCGGCTCCTGTGTCCCGGGTGGTTCCGGTCGTGGGGCTCGTCGGGTGCGCTGTCCTGGCGTTCGCACTGCCCGCGGTGTCGGTGGGCGTGGGCGCGGCCGTACTGGGCGTGGGGGCGGCGGCGTACGGCGTACGGCGGTGGTGGGCGGGGCGGAGCCGCTGAGCAGCCTGCCGAGGTCAGGCGAGACGTGCGTCGACGCGGCGCTCGGCGAGGAAGGCGAGGAGTTCCTCGAAGGTCTCCGGGCGGATGTCGACGCGCGGCGAGAGGCCGAGGCACTCGCGGGCGATGTGGGCGTCGTGCCAGATCAGGGTGAAGGGCGTGGTGGCGCCGAAGTTGCCGCACAGGGCGTCGCCGACGGCGTCGAGGCAGCGGCCGAAGTAGCCGCCGGGGCCGTTGACGGTCTCGCCGAGGGCGCAGTAGAAGGCCTGGTCGTCGGTGATGTGGCGGCCGTCGAGGTGGTACGTGGTGCCGGGGGCGGCGTCGGGCTTGGCCCAGTCCTGGTTCGCCAGGGCCGTGTCCAGCCAGAACCTGCGACCGGCGGTGCCGCAGCGGGCCCAGAGGTTGGGTTCGGTGGGCCGTCCTCGGTCCCACAGCTCCCAGACCCGCTCGGCCGCCGTCGGCGGTCGGTCCGACCACGGTTCGAGGGTGAGGTCGACGAGGCCCCGGCCGCGGGCCGACGGGATCCACGCGGTGAGTTCGCCCTCCACGGCGGCCTGGACCGTACCGCCCTGTGCGTCGACCCGCAGCAGCTTGGCGTGCCCCAGGTCCTCCTCCCCCGCGTTCAGTGCGGCCCGCAGGGCTCCGCGCGTCGCGCAGCCGAGGAGCCGGACCGGGGGCTCGGCATGGTCGGGCAGGTCGTCGTCGAGAGGTGCCAAGTCACGGCATGAACCCCGTGGTTCACCTTCCGGGCCGAGGAGCCGGAAGCCCCGGGACAGGGGGCGGCGCTGGGGGTAGTCGGAGGGGTTGTCGGCGTGCTGCGACGCCTCGATCACGATGTCCCGCAGGGACAGGTCGCGGGGGCACGGGCGGTCGCCGAGGACGCGCACGTCCTCCAGGTACCACTCGTAGACCGGCTCGCCCCGCGTGCCGAGGATCTCCAGGACGAGGAAGCCGAGGGGCGCGGAGCCGTCGGCACGCGCGCGCGTGAGGGCCGTTTCGAGCTCGCCCTCGGGGGCGCAGCCCAGGAGTTCGTAGATGCCGCGCGGGGGTGGGGACGGGTCGCCGAAGAGGTTCTCGGTGTCCGTGCAGGAGGCCCAGGTCTCCTCGTAGCCGTCCTCGCCGTTGAACTCGGCTTCCGCGTCGTACGACAGCAGGACGTACTTCGGCCGCTCCGTGTCCCCCACCCCCGGCACGCCGCTCTGTCAGCGCTGTCCGAACGGCTGGTTCGAGCGGACGATCTCGCGGCCCAGGGGCATCAGCGAGACCGGGACGAGCTTGAAGTTGGCGATGCCGAAGGGGATGCCGATGATCGTGACGCAGAGCACGAGGCCCGTGAAGATGTGGGTCAGCGCCAGCCACCAGCCCGCCAGGAGCAGCCACAGGACGTTGCCGAAGCAGGAGGGCGCGCCCGCGTCACGGCGCTCGACCGCGCTGTACCCGAAGGGCCACAGGGCGTAGATGCCGATGCGGAACGAGGCGATGCCGAACGGGATGCCGATGATCGTGATGCACAGGAGCAACCCTGCGAACAGATAGCCGAGGAAGAGCCAGAAGCCACTGAGGATCAGCCAGATGATGTTCAGAATGGTCTTCACTGGTGGCGACCTGCCATCTTCTCGAGTCGGGCGATGCGTTCCGCCATCGGCGGATGTGTCGAGAACATTTTGGAGGTTCCCCGGCCGGGCCGGAAGGGGTTCGCGATCATCATGTGGCTCGCGGTCTCGATGCGGGGCTCCGGGGGCAGCGGGAGCTGCTTGGTGCCTGTTTCCAGTTTGCGAAGGGCACTGGCGAGGGCAAGTGGATCACCGGTGAGCTGGGCGCCGGAGGCGTCCGCCTCGTACTCCCGGGAGCGGCTGATCGCGAGCTGGATGACGGAGGCGGCGAGCGGGCCCAGGATCATGATCAGCAGCATGCCGAGGAGGCCGGGGCCGTCGTCGTCGTCCGAGCGGCCGATGGGGATCAGCCAGGCGAAGTTCACCAGGAACATGATCACGGAGGCGAGGGCGCCGGCGACCGACGAGATCAGGATGTCGCGGTTGTAGACATGGCTCAGCTCGTGGCCGATGACGCCGCGCAGCTCGCGCTCGTCGAGGAGGCGGAGGATGCCGTCGGTGCAGCACACGGCCGCGTTGCGTGGGTTCCGGCCGGTCGCGAACGCGTTGGGGGCGTCCGTCGGGGAGATGTACAGGCGGGGCATGGGCTGGCGGGCCTGGGTGGAGAGCTCACGGACCATGCGGTACAGCGCCGGGGCCTCGAACTCGCTGACCGGGCGGGCGCGCATCGCGCGTAGAGCCAGCTTGTCGCTGTTCCAGTACGCGTACGCGTTCGTGCCGAGTGCGATGAAGACCGCGATGACGAGGCCCGTACGGCCGAAGATGCTTCCTATGACGATGATGAGTGCGGACAGTCCCCCGAGGAGTACGGCGGTCCTGAGCCCGTTGTGCCGGCGGTGCACGGTACGCCCTCCAAGTCGTGCGGCAGGGGAACCCTTTGCTTGCTGTTGCTGCTGACTCCACTTCTCAGTGGACCCTCCCGTACTGGTCAACGCCAGGCGGGAGGTACTAGTTCCCTTGTGCGCGCGGCCGGCCGGTGGGCCGTCCGGGTGGGGGCGGGCTCGCTAGAAGAGACCGGTGCCGGCGAAGCGCAGGACCAGTTGGGGTGCTCCGGACAGGGCGATGCCGACGATTCCGGTGAGGGCGATGGCGGCGGTCAGCGGTGCCGGGACGCGGTGCGGCTCGGGTTCGCCCTCGGGGGCGCGGAACAGCAGGGCCGTCCACTGGAGGTAGTAGAAGAGGGCGATCACGACGTTGACGGCCATGACGACGGCGAGCCAGCCGAGGCCCGCGTCGACGGCCGCCGAGAAGACGGTGACCTTGGCGAACAGGCCGATGATGCCCGGCGGCAGCCCGGCGAGGCAGAGCAGGAAGAAGGCCAGGAGCAGGGCGGAGAGCGGGCTCGACGCGTACAGGCCCCGGTAGTCGCTGACGCGGTTCAGGGTCTTCGTACGGCCGACGAGGGCGGCCACGGCGAAGGCGCCGAGGTTCACCGCCGCGTACATCAGGGCGTAGGCGACGGTGGAGCCGATGACCTTGTCGGCGTCGTCGGTGTTCTCGGCGTATGCCGCTGCCGCGATCGGCACCAGGAGGTAGCCCGCTTGGCCGATCGACGACCAGGCGAGCAGCCGGACCGCGCTGTACGCGCGCGTGGACTGCTGTTTCAGGGCACCGAGGTTGCCGACGGTCATGGTGAGGGCGGCCAGCGCGGCGAGAGCGGGGCCCCAGACGTCGGCGTACGACGGGAGGGCGACGACGGTGACGAGGATCAGCCCGGAGAAGCCGACCGCCTTGCCGACGACCGACAGATAGGCGGCCACCGGCAGGGGTGCGCCCACGTAGGTGTCGGGGACCCAGAAGTGGAACGGTACGGCGGCCGTCTTGAAGGCGAAGCCGATGAGGGTGAGGACGACGCCGGCCTGGGTGATGGTGTGCAGTTGGCCGTCGACGTTCTGGATCCGGTCGGCGATCTCGGTGAGGTAGAGGGTGCCGGTGGTGGCGTAGAGGAAGCTGATGCCCAGCAGGCTGACGGCGGTGGCGGCGACGGACGAGAGGAAGAACTTCAGAGCCGCCTCGGAGGACCGCTTGTCGCCGTGCCGGATACCGACGAGGGCGAAGGCGGGCAGGGAGGCGACCTCCAGGGCGACGACGAGGGTCGCGAGGTCACGGGAGGCGGGCAGGAGGGCGGCGCCGGCCGCGGACGACAGCAGCAGGAACCAGAACTCCCCTTCGGGGAGTTCCTTGTCCGCGTCCTTGAGGGCCGTCATCGACAGGAGGGCCACGAGGAGGGCGCCGCCGAGGACCAGGAACTGGATGACGAGGGTGAAGCGGTCAGCGGCGTAGCTGCAGACGTCCGGGTCGCCGGTCAGGCAGAAGGTGGCGCGGTCGCCGTCCAGGAGGGGCACCAGGGCCAGCAGGGAGACGGCGAGGCCCGCTACCGAGGTCCAGCCCAGCAGGGCCTTCTTCGAGTCGCCCACGAACAGGTCGGCGACGAGCACGGCGAGGCCGACGACCGCGGCGATCGTGGGCGGCGCGATCGCGAGCCAGTCGACGGACTGGACCACGGACTCGGCCAGGTGCTGGGCCGGGGAGCTCAACGGGTGCCTCCTGCGAGGAGCTGCTGCACGGCCAGGTCGGTCAGACCGAGGAGGGCCGCGGGCCAGAGGCCGGCGAGGACGGTGAGGACGACGAGCGGGGTCCAGGCCGCGAACTCGTACGTCTGTACGTCGGCGAGCCGCGGTCCCTCCTGCGGGGCGGCGCCCATGCAGACACGGCGGACCACGATCAGCAGGTACGCGGCGGTGAGGAGCGTGCCGAACGCGGCGATCGTCATGAAGGTGAGGAAAGCCGGGCGGCTGAGGCCCTCGGCGGGCCGGAACGCGCCGAACAGCGTCAGCATCTCGCCCCAGAACCCGGCGAGGCCGGGCAGGCCGAGCGAGGCGACGGCGGCGAAGGCGAGCAGGCCGCCGAGGCGCGGGGCCTTGCCGTAGAGGGCGGCGCCGGTCTCCTGCGCGAGGGTGTCCAGGTCGGTGCTGCCGGTGCGGTCCTTCAGCGCGCCGACCAGGAAGAACAGCAGGCCGGTGATGAGGCCGTGCGCGATGTTCGCGAACAGCGCGCCGTTCACGCCGGTCGGGGTCATCGTGGCGATGCCGAGCAGCACGAAGCCCATGTGGCCGACGGAGGAGTACGCGATGAGGCGCTTGAGGTCGCCCTTCGCGCCCTGCTTGGCGAGGGCGAGGCAGGCCAGGGATCCGTAGATGATCCCGACGACCGCGAAGGCGGCGAGGTACGGCGCGAAGGTGCGGAAGCCGTCGGGCGTGATCGGCAGCAGGATGCGGACGAACCCGTACGTGCCCATCTTCAGCAGGACGCCGGCCAGCAGTACCGAGCCGACGGTCGGGGCGGCGGTGTGGGCGTCCGGCAGCCAGCTGTGCAGCGGCCACATCGGGGTCTTGACCGCGAGCCCGATCCCGATCGCCAGAACGGCGATGACCTGCACGGATGTGGTCAGTTCGGGGTGATTGTCAGTGGTGAGTGCCACCATGTCGAATGTGCCCGCCCTGAGTCCGATCAGGAGCAGGCCGAGCAGCATGACCACGGAACCGAGCAGGGTGTAGAGGATGAACTTCCAAGCGGCCTGCGTGCGTTGCTCACCGCCCCAGCGGGCGATGAGGAAGTACATCGGGATGAGCACCATCTCGAACGCGAGGAAGAACAGCAGCAGATCGAGGACGGCGAAGGTCGCGAGGGTGCCGGACTCCAGGACGAGCAGCAGGGCGACGAAGGCCTTCGGGGACGGGCCCGCAGGCATCTTGAAGTAGGAGTAGAGCGCGCAGAGGAAGGTCAGCAGCGCGGTCAGGACCACGAGGGGGAGGGAGATGCCGTCGATGCCGAGGTGGATGCGCACGTCGAGTGCCGGGATCCAGCTGATGTCCGTGCTGGCCTGCATCTTCGACGGCTGGTCGTGGTCGAAGCCGAGCGCGAGGACGATCGCGGCGATGAGCACCGCGCCGGTCACTGTCATGCCGTGGCGGAGCACGGCCTGCTCGGGTGACTTTCCCTTCAGCCCGGGCGGGGCCGGGAGGAGAGCGGCGGCGGCGCCGATGAGCGGGCCGACGACGATGAACGCCAGAAGGACCTGCATCACGGACTCGTTGATATCGATCACGCCTGCTCACGCTCCCGTGGCGACGACGAGGGCGGCGACCACCAGGACGACGGTGCCGGCGAGCAGCGCGCTCACATAGGTCTGCACATTGCCGGTCTGGGACCGGCGTACGGCCGCGCCCAGCAGGCGGGGCAGGGCGCCCGCGCCGTGTACGTAGGTGTCGACGACCTCGCGGTCGAGGAACCGGACGAGACTCGCGCCGGCCTGGACCGGGCGGACGAAGAGGGCCGAGTAGACGGCGTCGAGGTGGAAGCCGACGGCGGCGTGGCGGTGCAGCGGGCCGAGCAGGAGGCGGCCCGGGTCCGCCGGGTCGGGTGCCGAGGCCACGTCCCCGTAGGCGGGCGCGTGGCTCGCGATGGCCTCGGCCTCGACCGTGGCGGCGTCCGCCTCGGGGTGGGCCGCGACCGCGCCCAGGGGGGCGCGGGCTGCCTTGGCCCGGGCGGATCGCCAGGCCGCGTACGTCACGAGTGCGCCGGCCAGGGCGACGCCGGTGCCGAGGACGGATGTGGTGAGGGTCGGGGCCAGGTCGTCGCCGTCGAACCAGTCGGGGAGCCTGCCGTAGGCGAGCCCGCCGAGGGCGAGGGACGGGACGGCGAGCACCCACAGCACCGTGGTCATGGTGCGCGGCTGGCGGCCGTGGTCGGGGGCTTCGGCGCCCTTGCCGTGGAAGGCGAGCAGCCACAGGCGGGTGGCGTACGCGGCGGTGAGCAGGGCCGTGAGGACACCGGCGACGAGGACGGTCCAGCCCGCGGCGCCGGGGATGTGCTCGGCGTGGCCGGTGGCGGCGTGCTCGGCGGCTCCGAGGACGGACTCCTTGGAGAAGAACCCGCTGAACGGCGGGATCGCGGCGAGCGCGAGCAGCGCCACGGTCATCGTCCAGTAGGCGTCGGGGACGCGGGCGCGCAGATGGCTCATGCGGGACATGGCGGCCAGGGAGTTGGTGCCGGCGGCGTGGATGATCACGCCGGCCGCGAGGAACAGCAGCGCCTTGAAGGCGCCGTGCGAGAGGAGGTGGAAGACGGCGGCACCTCGGTCGGCGACGGCGAGGGCGCCGGTCATATAGCCGAGCTGGCCGATCGTCGAATAGGCGAGGACGCGCTTGATGTCGTCCTGGGCGAGCGCGGCGAGCGCCGAGCCGGCCATCGTGAGCGCGGCCATCACGGCGAGGACGACCAGCGCAGCCGAGGAGGCGGCGAAGACCGGGAGGAGCCGGGCGACGAAGTAGACACCGGCGGCGACCATCGTCGCGGCGTGGATCAGCGCGGAGACGGGCGTCGGACCCGCCATCGCGTCGGGGAGCCACGTGTGCAGCGGGAACTGCGCCGACTTGCCCGCGACGCCGGCGAGGAGCAGCAGGGCGATCAGTGTGGGGTGGTCGAGGCCGCCGTCGGCGACGGTGGAGAGGATCCGGGTGATGCGGAACGAACCGGCGTCCGTGGCGAGGGCGAACAGGCCGATCAGGAAGGGGACGTCACCGAGCTTGGTGACCAGGAAGGCCTTGAGGGAGGCGGCGCGGGCCTCCGGGGTCTCCCAGTAGTGGCCGACCAGGAAGTACGAGCAGATGCCCATGATCTCCCAGCCGACCAGGAGCACCATCAGGTCGCCGGAGTAGACGACGAGGAGCATCGCGGAGGTGAAGAGGGAGACGAGAGCGGCGTACGAGGGGTAGCGCGGGTCGTCGCGCAGATAGCCCGTCGAGTAGATCTGCACGCACGTGGCGACCAGGCCGACGAGGACGGCGACGAGGGCGGCGAAGCCGTCGATGTGCAGGGCGAGTTCGACGGGGACCGAGCCGGTGGGGGTCAGCTGTGTGGCCGCGTCGAGGGCCTTGTCGCCGCCCTGGCGTACGGCGACCAGTGCGGCCAGGGCGAGGGCCGTGAGGGTCGGCAGTACGGCGAGGGGGCGGACGAAGCCGGGGGCGGTGCGGCCGAGGAGCAGGCCTGCGGCGGCGCCGAGGAACGGGAGGAGGGGGACGAGGACGGCGAGGGTGGTCGTGGTCACGCGGTGGCCTCAGCCTTCTCGGTCCGGCCGGACGGGTCGGCGGTGCCGGCCGTGCCGGTGGCCTCGTCCGGGGCGTCGGTCTCGTGTCCCTCGGCGGTGTCGCGGAGTTTGTCGATGTCCGCGGTGCCCCGGTTGCGGTGGACGGCGAGGACGATCGCCAGGCCGATGCCGATCTCGGCGGCGGCGATGGTGATGGTGAACAGGGTCAGGGCCTGGCCGGAGTGCAGGGTCTCGTCGGCGGCCTTGCTGAGCCAGACGTCGAAGGCCACGAGGTTGAGGTTGACCGCGTTGAGCATCAGTTCGACGGACATCAGGACGAGGATCGCGTTGCGGCGGGCGAGGACGCCGTAGAGGCCCGTGCAGAAGAGGAGGGAGGAGAGCACGACGGGATAGGCGAGGTGCATCAGCGGACGCCTCCCTTGTCGGCTTCGGGGGCGGTGCCGGTCGCGGCTTGGGGACCGGTTTTGGCTGGGGCCTGGGGGCCGGTCTTGGCTGCGGACTGGAAGCCGGATGGTGGCTTGGGTGGGGTGCCGTTCCTGGGGCGCGGGGTGGTCGCGGGGGTGGGCGTCGTCGACTTGGCCTTGCGGGAGAGGACGATCGCGCCGACCAGGGCGGCGAGGAGGAGGACGGAGAGGGCCTCGAAGGGGAGGACCCAGTGCTGGAAGAGGCTCTCGCCGGTGGCCTTGGTGGAGCCGGCGGCGGGGCCGTCGAGGTCGATCCAGGTGGTGCGGAAGGCGTCGACGACCACCCAGACCAGGGCCGCGGCCGAGGCGACGGCCACGGTGAGAGCGGCCCAGCGGTTGCCGGAGTCGGCGTCCGGGGAGCGGCCGATGGGGGCCTTGGTGAGCATCAGACCGAAGAGGAGGAGGACGACGACGGAGCCGACGTAGATGAGGACCTGCACCCAGGCGATGAACTCGGCGGTGAGCAGGAGGTACTCGACGGCGAGCCCGCCGAGCGCCACCACCAGCCACAGGGCGGCGTGCACCAGCTGCCGGGTGGTGACGGTGACGATCGCGGCGCCGAGGGTGACCAGACCGACGAGGAGGAAGGCGATCTCCACGCCGGTCGGGGAGAGGAAGCCACGGGTCTCGACGGCGGCCAGGGCGGGGTGTGTCGTGGTGGCGGCTGCTGCGGCCGCAGCGAGGCTCACGAGTCGCCCTCCCCGGGCTTGGACGGGTTCGTCGGCTCGGTGGACTCGGTGGACTCGGCGGTCTCGGCCCGTGCGGCTTGTTCCGCCTGCGTGGCCTGCGTGGCTGCCAGCTTTTCGGCGGTTTTGCGGGCGGCGGCGAGTTCCTTGGGTTCTTCGGCCGAGGGGTCGAGGGCCGGTGGGGACGGGACGGTCCACATCCACTCGCGGAGCTTGTCGCGCTCGTGGGTGAGTTCGTGGATGTCGGTCTCGGCGTACTCGAACTCCGGGGACCAGAAGAGAGCGTCGAAGGGGCAGACCTCGATGCAGATACCGCAGTACATGCAGAGGGAGAAGTCGATGGCGAAGCGGTCGAGGACGTTGCGGCTGCGCTCGCGGCCGCCGGGGGCGGCGGGCGGGACCGTCTCCTTGTGGGAGTCGATGTAGATGCACCAGTCCGGGCACTCGCGGGCGCACAGCATGCAGACCGTGCAGTTCTCCTCGAAGAGACCGATGACGCCCCGGGTGCGGGGCGGGAGTTCGGGCTGGACGTCCGGGTACTGCGCGGTGACGGTCTTCCGCGTCATCGTGCGGAGGGTGACGGCCAGACCCTTGGCCAGGCCGGAGCCGGGGATGGGGGCCATGGTTACTGGATCACCACCTTGACGACGCCGGTGAGGGCGATCTGGGCGAGGGAGAGGGGGACGAGGAGTGTCCAGGAGAGCTTCTGGAGCTGGTCCTCGCGCAGGCGGGGGTAGGTGACGCGGAGCCAGATCACGATGAAGGCGAGGACGGCGGTCTTCAGGAGGGTCCAGACCCAGCCGAGGCCGTCGGCGCCCCAGGGGCCGTGCCAGCCGCCCAGGAAGAGGACGGTGGTCAGGCCGCACAGGACGACGATTCCGGCGTACTCGGCGAGGAGGAACAGGGCGAAGCGGAGGCCCGTGTACTCGGTGTAGGCACCGAAGATGATCTCCGAGTCGGCGACGGGCATGTCGAAGGGCGGGCGCTGGAGCTCGGCGAGGCCGGCGACGAAGAAGACGATCGCACCGACGATCTGCCAGGGGAGCCACCACCACTGGAAGGCGTCGAGGATGCCGACGAGGGAGACCGTGCCGGCCGCCATCGCCACGGACGCCGCCGTGAGCAGCATCGGGAGTTCGTAGGCGAGGAGCTGGGCGGCGGTGCGGAGGCCGCCGAGGAGGGAGAACTTGTTCGCGGAGGCCCAGCCGGCCATGAGCGAGCCGAGGACGCCTACGCCCATCACGGCGAGGACGAAGAAGATGCCCGCGTCGATGACCTCACCGACGGCGCCCTCGCCCGGGCCGATCGGGATGGCGAGGAGGACGAGGAGGTAAGGGAGGAGGGCCACGGCCGGAGCGAGTTGGAAGATACGGCGGTCGGCTCCGGCCGGGACCACGTCTTCCTTCTGGGCGAACTTCACGCCGTCCGCGACGAGTTGGGCCCAGCCGTGGAAACCGCCGGCGTACATGGGGCCCAGGCGGCCCTGCATGTGGGCCATCACCTTGTGTTCGGTCTGGCCGATGATCAAGGGGAAGGTCAGGAAGACGACGAAGACGACGAGGAGTCGCAGGGCGACGTCTGGAGCGTCGTTCACTGCGGGCCTCCGGTGGGGGGTTCTTCGGGGTCGGGCGTGTCGTCGGCAGGTCTGCCGTCGGCAGGTCCGCCGTCGGCAGGTGTGCCGTTGTCGTCGGACGTGCCGTCGCCGGGGGTCTTGCCGGGAGGGGGCTCGTCCGGGGGTGTGTCCGGCGACTTGGTCTGCTGCGGAGGGGTGTCCGGGGTGGGGGTGCGCTCGGCGGTGTCGGCTGCGCCGGGGGCAGCTGTGGCACCGCGGGCAGCCGCCGGCTCGGCCCCCGGCTCCGGCTCGCGCTCGTCGAAAGCTGGGCGGGCGTGGTGCCAGGGGGCGTCCGCGCTGCGTGGCGCGGGGCGGGTGGGGCGCGGCTGCGCCGAGGGCCGGCCGGTGGGGGGCGTGCTCTGGGGCTCCTCCGGCCGCTCGCCGGGCGCCGGCTGCTGCTGCGGGGCGGAGGCCTGCCCTTCCGCCGCGCCCTGCTCCTCGGCAGAGGGCTGGACGCCGGGTCCCGTGGGCTCGGTCGGGGAAGGCTGTGCCGTGGTCTGGGCCCGTTGCGTGGCTGAGCCCTCGCCTGCGGAGCGGGCGCGACGCGGGGTCGCGGGGCGCGCGGTCGCGTCGGGCGCCGAGCCGGTCGCGGCCTGGCTCGCCGAACCCTCGGCCGCCGTACGGGCGCGACGCGGGGTCGCCGGCGTGCCCGGAGTGTCGGCTGCGGCCTGGCTCGCCGAACCCTCCGACACCGAGCGGGCCCGGCGTACCGGGCGGTCGCCGGCCGGGCGGGCGGGGCGCTCCCCGGCCGGACGGGCGGCTGCGCCCCGGGCGGGGCGGGCCGGGGCCGGGGGGAGCTGGCCCTTGAGAGGACCCCATTCGTTGGGGTCGGGGACGCCCGGGGGGAGCATTTGGCGACGTTTGGGGGCGCCGTGTGCCGCACCCGCCGCAGGCTCCCCGGGCTCTTTCGCGCCGGGCCATGCCTTGGCTACGCGGGCGGCGAGGACGAAGTCCTTGCGGAGGGGGTGGCCCTCGAAGGTCTCGGGGAGGAGGAGGTGGTCCAAGGCGGGGTGGCCCTCGAAGCGGACGCCGAACATTTCGTGGGTCTCGCGTTCGTGCCAGGCCGCGCCGGCGTAGATATCGACCGCGGTGGGCAGGACCGGGGACTCGTGCGGGACCGTGGTGCGGACGAGGAGGCGTCGGACCGGGGCGAGGGCCACCACGTGGGCCGACACGCGGAAGCCTGTGCCCGGCTCGTCGACCGCGCTCAGCCAGTCGAAATAGGTGCAGCCCAGTGTGGAGTGGGCCGTGCGCAGGGCCTCGGTCCAGGATGCGGACGGGACGTCCACGGTGAGGACGTCGTACGACTCCTCGGCCGTGGCCTCGGGGCCGAAGAGTTCCTCGACGGGGGCGGGCAGCCAGCCGGTCATCTGTCACCCTCCCCGGTGCCGGCACCACCACTGACACCCGTTCCGGCGTGGGTGCCCGTGTCGGCATCGGCCGCGGCCCCCGGCGGCTTCACCAGGTCGCTCTGCAGCGCCGCCGGCGAAGGGCGCCCCCCTCCGGGACCGTGTCCGTACCGCTCCCCCAGGGACTCCCTCGCGATCTTCTCCTGGAGTTTCAGGATGCCCTGGAGCAGGGCCTCGGGGCGGGGTGGGCAGCCGGGGACGTAGACGTCGACCGGGATGATCTGGTCGACGCCCTTGGTGACGGAGTAGGAGTCCCAGTAGGGGCCGCCGCAGTTGGAGCAGGCGCCGAAGGAGATGACGTACTTCGGTTCCGGCATCTGTTCGTAGAGGCGCTTCACCGCCGGGGCCATCTTGTCCGTGACCGTGCCGGAGACGACCATGAGGTCGGCCTGGCGCGGGCCGGGGGCGAAGGGGATCACGCCGAGGCGGATGAAGTCGTGGCGGGCCATGGACGCGGCGATGAACTCGATCGCGCAGCAGGCCAGGCCGAAGTTGAAGACCCAGAGCGAGTAGCGGCGGCCCCAGTTGAGGATCACCTTCATCGGCTCCGGGGCGAGGCGGGCGAGGGCGCCCAGCCGTTTCGGCTCCGGGAGCAGGACGGGTTCCGCCGCGGTGGGCTCGGTCGCGGCCGGTTGCCCCGTGGTGTCTGGCGTCACGTCCATGCCAGGACGCCCTTCTTGTATGCGTAGAGCAGGCCCACGGCGAGGAAGCCGAGGAAGACGAACATCTCGACGAGAGTCGTCGCGCCGTAACCATCGTCGGCGAAGACCGTCGCCCAGGGGAAGAGGAAGATCGAGTCGATGGCGAAGATGACGTAGAGGAAGGCGTAGACGTAGTAGCGGACCTGGGTGTGCGCCCAGCCCTCGCCGACGGGGTCGACGCCGCACTCGTACGTCAGGAGCTTCTCCCGGGTGGGGACGTCCGGCCGCAGCAGCCGTCCCGCCCCGAAGGCGACGGCGACGAAGAGCACGCCCACGGCGGCGAGCAGTCCGACCACCGAGTAGGACTGGAAGTAGTCCGCCGCTACCGCGACGGTCGGTTCCGGCACGTCCGTCCCTCGCTCCCTGGCCTGGCGATGCGTACGTACGTGATGGGACGCCGTACGTACTTCGCTGTTCGACGATCTGTACGCGTGGGAGTCTAGGCCCTGCTAAAGAGACCGTAAGCAGCCCGTCACAGCTCCGCACGCCCGGCTTCCGGCACGTCCGGGTCCGGGTGGGAGTGGGGGCGGGGGTGGGGTTTTCCCCAGGGCGGGCGGGCGGTCCGCCTCATGGCGCGGGGTGGGGGCGGGCGGGCAGGCTGGTGGGCATGACCGATCCCCTCTTCTCCTCGACCGGCTCCAGACGGCCGTACGGTCGTCCGCTGCCCTCCAGTCACACGCCCTCCGAGCCGCTGCCGCCCGCGCGGTTCGCGTTCGAGGGACAGACGTGGCGGGAGATCGCGCATCTGCTGGCGAACCTGCCGTTCGCGCTGTTCGGGTTCGTGTACGTGACGACGGTGCTGTTCACCAGTGCCTTCCTGACGCTGACGGTGATCGGTTTCCCGCTGCTCGCCGCCGCGCTCATGGGTGCGCGACAGTTGGGGCGGCTGGAGCGGATACGGGCGCGGGCGCTGCTGCGGGTGCGGGTGGACGAGCCGAGTCGGTTGCCGTTCCGTGGGGGGCGGGCGGACGAGGGGTTCTTCGCGCAGGTGTGGATGAGCGTGAAGGATCCGGTCGGCTGGCGTTCGATGCTGTACGAGCTGATCCGGCTGCCGTGGGGCATCGCGACGTTCGTCATCACCCTCACGGGGCTGTTCGTGGCGTGGCCGGTGCTGCCGTACATCGTGCGGGGGCTGACGAATGCGGACCGGGTGATGGTGCGGGCCCTGTTGTCGCCCTCCGACGAACTGGAGCGGCGTATCGCGGAGCTGGAATCCGACCGGGGGGTTGTCGTCGATACGGCCGCCGCCGATCTGCGGCGCATCGAGCGGGATCTGCACGACGGGGCGCAGGCGCGGCTGGTGAACCTCGCGATGGGGCTCGGGCTCGCGAAGGAGAAGTTGC
The DNA here is from genome assembly GCF_024612035.1 of Streptomyces sp. DSM 40750. Classification (GTDB taxonomy): domain Bacteria; phylum Actinomycetota; class Actinomycetes; order Streptomycetales; family Streptomycetaceae; genus Streptomyces. The sequence continues at coordinate 6,942,123 of NZ_CP102513.1, read as the reverse complement.
TGGAGGATCCGGATACGGCCGCCTCGATGGTGGCGGAGGCGCACGGTGAGGTGAAGCTGGCGCTGCAGGAGCTGCGGGATCTGGCGCGGGGGATCCATCCGGCGGTGTTGACGGATCGGGGGCTCGACGCGGCGCTGTCGGCGGTCGCCTCGCGGTGCACCGCGCCGGTGAAGGTGACCGTGGACCTGGTCGCGCGGCCTGCCGCCGCGATTGAGGGCATCGCCTATTTCACCGTCTCCGAGCTGCTGCAGAACATCAGCAAGCACAGTGGTGCGAAGTCCGCCGCGGTGGATGTGTGGCGGTCCGAGGACCGGCTTCTGATCCAGGTCTGGGACGACGGGCGCGGGGGCGCCCGTCTCGACGGCGGTACGGGGATCGCCGGGCTCGCGGAACGCCTCGACGCGGTCGATGGGCTCTTCGTGATCGAGTCGCCGGTGGGTGGGCCTACGACGATCACGGCGGAGTTGCCCTGGCGGGGACGGTAGCCCCCGGCGGTTGAGCGGGTTCTTTTGCGCGGGCGGGGGGCTTGGGGCGGGCTTCTTCGCCGTGGGCGTCTGTTCGCCTCTTCGCCGTGGGGGTGCCGCGTCGTGGGCGGGGACTGGTTCGTTGTGGTTTCTCGCGCAGTTCCCCGCGCCCCTGGAAGGGGACTGCGGCCCTTCCAGGGGCGCGGGGTGGGGAAAACCCCCGCATGGAGACGCCGACTTGCTCCATGTTCCCGGGGGTCGGGGGCGAGCACTGTGGGAGTACGACATCCGAAGTGCGGGACTAGTAGAAACGGGCGACGGTGATGGCCACGGAGTACGGGCACGGTTACGGGAGTTGGGGCGGGGTCGACGGGGAGCGGCGGCATCGGGTGCCGGCGGGGCTGCGGGCGCCGTTCGAGGCGCGCAGCTGGCGCGAGTTCGGGTATGTGCTGCTGGGCCTGCCGATCGGGATCCTGCTGTTCACGTACGCCGTGACGATGCTGTCGCTCGGCGCGGGGCTGCTGATCACCTTCCTCGGGATACCGGTGCTGGCGGCGGGGCTGGCCGGGTGCCGGGGGTTCGGCTCGTTGGAGCGGGCGCGGGCGCGGGCGCTGCTCGGGGTGGACGTGGACCGGCCCGAGCCGTTGCGGATGAAGGGGCACGGGGCGATGGCGTGGATGGGCGCCATGCTGCGTAGTGGGTCTTCCTGGCGGCATCTGCTGTACGCCGTCGTGCAGTTCCCCTGGTCCGTGTTCTCGTTCGTGGTGGCGGTGAACTTCTGGGCGTACGGCTGGGCGCTGCTGACGTATCCGCTGTGGTTCTGGGTCTTCCCCGTGTGGGCCGGACAGGACGGGTTGCAGCTGTACGGCGACGAGACGCACGCCGTGTACCTCAACAACCCGTTCGAGGTGACCGTGACCGCGCTGGTGGGGCTGCTCTTCACGATGGCCACGCCGTGGATCGTGCGGGCGCTGACGATGGTCGACCGGGTGATGGTGACCGGGCTGCTCGGGCCGTCGCGGCTGGGGGCGCGGGTGGTGGAGCTGGAGTCGGACCGGGGGGTCGTGGTCGACGCCGCCGCGGCTGATCTGCGGCGGATCGAGCGCGATCTGCACGACGGGGCGCAGGCGCGGCTGGTCGCGCTGGCCATGGATCTGGGGCTGGCGAAGGAGAAGCTGACGGAGGACCCGCGAGCTGCGGCGGTGATGGTGGACTCCGCGCACGGGGAAGTGAAGACGGCGTTGCAGGAGCTGCGGGATCTGGCGCGGGGCATCCATCCGGCCGTGCTGACCGACCGCGGGCTCGACGCGGCGCTGTCGGCCGTCGCCTCGCGGTGCGCGGTGCCCGTGGTGGTGGAGGTGGACCTGCCCACGCGGCCGGCGCCGGCGATAGAAGGCATCGCGTACTTCACGGTGTCCGAGCTGCTGCAGAACGTGAGCAAGCACGCCGGGGCCTCACGGGCGACCGTGGATGTGTGGAAGGTGGAGGACCGGCTGATGCTCCAGGTCATCGACGACGGGGTGGGCGGCGCCGACACGAGGGGTGGCTCCGGGCTCGCGGGGCTCGCCGAGCGGATCGGCGCGGTCGACGGCATCCTGGTCGTCGACTCGCCGACCGGGGGGCCGACCCGGGTGACGGCGGAGCTGCCCTGGCGGGCGGCGACGTGAGGACGGTGCCTGCGACGGCGAGGGCGAGGGCGACGGCCTGAGGGCGGCTGCGGCCTGCGAGGGCCGCATGAGGAGCGCCTGAGGGGGGCACGGTCCGTGGATGATCGTCTGAAAGCAGACGACGGCGGTCTCGGAGCGGCGCGCGGCCGGCAGGGCCGTACCGACGATGTCTTGGCGAGCGCGTCCAGGGATTCCCGCCCCTGGGCGCGCTTCCGCAGTCCCGCCTCCGGCCGTGTGCCCGGCGATCCCCGTCCCAGGGCGCCCCCGGCCGTGGCCCGGCGATCCAGGCCCCGGGGCGCCACCGGCGGCCACCGCCCCTCCGCCCGCGCCCCGCCCTTCTCCGCTCCCCCCACCCCTGACAACCCCAGGCGCCCCTTCGACCGGCGCACCCCCGCCGCGTGTCCCCTGCTCACCAGGCAGACGGCGACAACCAGCCACTCCACAGGCCGTTCCTGCCCCCATTGTCTCGTCGGCCCTGCGCCTTGGCGTCGTGATGCTGGATGCTGGTGCCTGTTGTACGGGTCGGACCGAAAACGGTGGACGGCCGGGGGCGGGCGCGGGTGTCGTGGGGGGACGAGGCGTGGAGGACAGGGTGCGTGTGGTCATCGCCGAGGATTCGGTGCTGTTGAGGGAAGGGCTGACGCGGCTGTTGACCGACCGGGGGCACGACGTCGTGGCGGGGGTCGGGGACGGGGACGCTCTGATCAAGACGATCACGGAGTTCGCGGCGCAGGGGGATCTGCCGGACGTGGTCGTGGCGGACGTACGGATGCCGCCGACACATACCGATGAGGGCGTGCGGGCGGCCGTACAGCTGCGGAAACAGCATCCGGAGCTGGGGGTGCTCGTGCTGTCGCAGTACGTGGAGGAGCGGTACGCCACCGAGCTGCTCGCGGGGTCCAGTCACGGCGTCGGGTATCTGCTGAAGGACCGGGTAGCCGAAGTGCGTGAGTTCGTGGACGCGGTGGTGCGGGTGGCGCGGGGAGGTACGGCGCTGGACCCGGAGGTGGTCGCGCAGCTGCTCGGGCGGAGCCGGAAGCAGGACGTGCTCGCGGGACTCACCCCGCGTGAGCGCGAGGTGCTGGGGCTGATGGCGGAGGGGCGGACGAACTCGGCGATCGCGCGGCAGCTGGTCGTGAGCGACGGGGCCGTCGAGAAGCACGTCAGCAATATCTTTCTGAAGCTCGGACTGTCCCCGAGCGACGGGGACCACCGGCGGGTTCTGGCGGTGCTCACCTATCTGAATTCGTGATCGTCTGACACTGTGTCAGTAAATGGCTCGGCTCGCGGTTCGGTAAGTGCCGGTCAGTCCGTCAACCTCCACCCGACCCCGACCCCGACCGACCCGCCCGCCCCGACCGACCCGCCCGGGCGCGCCCGACCCCGCCCGGCCGAGAACCGTCGACCGGCGGCGAGCGTCCCCAATGGAAGCGGCAGGGGCGGGTAAATCGTGACAAGTCAGGGTGACCGGCAGTCTCAAAACAGCGTCCATCAGGCGAAAGGTCGAGGGAAGGCCACCCTCGCCGACGTAGGGTTGGTCTTGGGAGGGCCGGCGGGACGGCCGTTCCCGAACAGCCGCCTCAAGGGAGGTCAAGTTCAGTGACCAGCCAGGTCAGCAGCCCAGAGGAGCAGGCCGGCGAGGCCGTCCTGGGAGAACTGAGGGAACAGCGCAAACCGGCGGGGACGAAGGACGTCCGCCGGCTGGACCGGGTGATCATTCGGTTCGCGGGCGACTCCGGTGACGGTATGCAGCTCACCGGTGACCGCTTCACCTCCGAGACCGCGTCCTTCGGCAACGACCTCTCCACCTTGCCGAACTTCCCCGCCGAGATCCGCGCCCCCGCCGGCACCCTGCCGGGTGTGTCCAGCTTCCAGTTGCACTTCGCCGATCACGACATCCTCACTCCGGGTGACGCACCGAACGTCCTGGTCGCCATGAACCCGGCCGCGCTGAAGGCGAACATCGGCGACGTACCGCGCGGCGCGGAGATCATCGTCAACACGGACGAGTTCACCAAACGGGCGATGCAGAAGGTCGGCTACACGACCAGTCCGCTGGAGGACGGCTCGCTGGACGGATACAGCGTCCACCCGGTGCCGCTGACCACCCTCACCGTCGAGGCCCTCAAGGAATTCGACCTCACCCGCAAGGAGGCCGAGCGCAGCAAGAACATGTTCGCCCTCGGCCTGTTGTCCTGGATGTACCACCGGCCGACCGAGGGCACGGAGAAGTTCCTGGCCGGCAAGTTCGCCAAGAAGCCCCACATCGCGGCGGCCAATATCGCCGCCTTCCGCGCCGGGTGGAACTTCGGTGAGACGACCGAGGATTTCGCCGTCAGTTACGAGGTCGCGCCGGCCGCGACCGCCTTCCCCGTCGGCACCTACCGGAACATCTCCGGGAACCTGGCGCTGTCGTACGGGCTGATCGCGGCCTCCCGGCAGGCGGACCTGCCGCTCTACCTGGGCTCCTACCCGATCACCCCGGCCTCGGACATCCTGCACGAGCTGAGCAAGCACAAGAACTTCGGCGTACGGACCTTCCAGGCCGAGGACGAGATCGCGGGCATCGGGGCCGCGCTGGGGGCCGCTTTCGGCGGTTCCCTGGCGGTCACGACGACCTCCGGTCCCGGGGTGGCGCTCAAGTCGGAGACCATCGGGCTCGCCGTCTCGCTCGAACTGCCGCTCCTCGTCATCGACATCCAGCGCGGCGGGCCCTCCACCGGGCTGCCGACCAAGACCGAGCAGGCCGATCTGCTCCAGGCGATGTACGGGCGCAACGGCGAGGCCCCGGTGCCGGTCCTCGCGCCGCGCACACCGGCCGACTGCTTCGACGCGGCCATCGAGGCGGCCCGGATCGCGCTGACGTACCGCACACCGGTGTTCCTGCTGTCGGACGGCTACCTGGCCAACGGCAGCGAGCCGTGGCGCATCCCCGAACCCGACGAACTCCCCGACCTCACCGTGCAGTTCGCCCAGGGACCCAACCACACCCTCGACGACGGCACCGAAGCCTTCTGGCCGTACAAGCGCGACCCGCGGACCCTGGCCCGCCCGTGGGCCATCCCGGGCACGCCGGGGCTGGAGCACCGGATCGGCGGCATCGAGAAGCAGGACGGCACCGGCAACATCTCCTACGACCCCGCCAACCACGACTTCATGGTGCGCACCCGGCAGGCGAAGATCGACGGGATCGACGTGCCGGACGTCGAGGCCGACGATCCGCACCAGGCACGCACACTCGTGCTGGGCTGGGGATCGACCTACGGCCCGATCACAGCGGCGGTACGGCGGCTGCGGACGGCCGGGGAGTCCATCGCCCAGGCCCATCTGCGGCATCTCAACCCCTTCCCGCGGAATCTCGGGGCGCTGCTGAGGCGTTACGACAAGGTGGTGGTCCCCGAGATGAACCTCGGGCAGCTCGCCATGCTGATCCGGGCGAAATACCTGGTCGACGCCCACTCCTACAACCAGGTGAACGGCATGCCGTTCAAGGCGGAGCAGCTCGCCACCGCTCTCAAGGAGGCCATCGATGGCTGAGAGGTCCACCAAAGACGCGACGACGGGCGGTGGGATCGAGGCGCTCTCCCTCGTGCCCAAGGCCGAGGCCAGGCAGTCGATGAAGGACTTCAAATCCGACCAGGAAGTGCGCTGGTGCCCCGGCTGCGGTGACTACGCGATCCTCGCCGCCGTACAGGGCTTCATGCCCGAACTCGGCCTGGCCAAGGAGAACATCGTCTTCGTCTCCGGCATCGGCTGCTCGTCCCGCTTCCCGTACTACATGGACACCTACGGGATGCACTCCATCCACGGGCGGGCACCGGCGATCGCGACCGGGCTCGCCACCTCGCGGCGTGATCTGTCCGTCTGGGTCGTCACCGGTGACGGCGACGCGCTGTCCATCGGCGGCAACCATCTGATCCACGCCCTGCGCCGCAACGTGAACCTGAAGATCCTCCTCTTCAACAACCGGATCTACGGTCTGACGAAGGGGCAGTACAGCCCGACGTCCGAGATCGGGAAGATCACCAAGTCGACACCGATGGGGTCACTGGACGCGCCCTTCAACCCCGTGTCGCTGGCGATCGGGGCGGAGGCGTCGTTCGTGGCGCGGACCGTCGACTCCGACCGCAAGCATCTGACCGAGGTGCTCCGGCAGGCCGCCGCCCATCCGGGCACGGCGCTCGTCGAGATCTACCAGAACTGCAACATCTTCAACGACGGCGCCTTCGAGGTCATCAAGGACCGGCAGCAGGCGGAGGAGGCCGTGATCCGGCTGGAGCACGGCGAGCAGATCCGGTTCGGCACGGACCGCACGCGCGGGGTCGTACGCGACGAGGCGACCGGTGATCTGAAGGTGGTCACCGTCACCCCGGAGAACGAGTCCCGGATCCTGGTCCACGACGCGCACTCCGCGTCCCCGACCACGGCGTTCGCGCTCTCCCGGCTCGCCGACCCCGACACCCTCCACCACACGCCCATCGGTGTCTTCCGGTCCGTCGAACGGCCCGTCTACGACACCCAGATGGCCGACCAACTCGACACCGCCATCGAGCAGTTCGGCAAGGGCGACCTGTCGACACTGCTGGCGGGCGGGGACACCTGGACGGTCGTCGGATGAGCACGGCCGACACCGACCACGGTCGTCGGATGAGTACGGCCGACACCACGATCGTCGGCTGAGTACGGCCGCTTCTCGGGCCCGGGTCTGATTCAGGCCCGGGCCTCGTCGTACGCCTGCCGTGCCTTCTGTACGTCGTCCATGCGGTCCTCGGTCCAGGTCGCCAGGGCGCGCACCTGCTCGGCGGCCTCGCGGCCGAGGTCGGTGAGGGAGTAGTCGACGCGGGGCGGGATCACGGGCTTGGCGTCGCGGTGGACGAGGCCGTCGCGCTCCAGGGTCTGGAGGGTCTGCGTGAGCATCTTCTCGCTGACGCGGCCGATGGCCCGGCGCAGCTCACTGAAGCGATACGGCCGCTCCAGCAGCTCGATCAGGACGAGGACGCCCCAGCGGCTGGTGACGTGCTCAAGGACGAGGCGGTAGGGGCACATCCCCTCGCCGTCCATGTCGTACTTGCCCACGGGCTGCGCCGACCGGGTCGCCGCCCGCGCTGCCGGGTTCGTCTTCTCGCTTACGGCCATGCCAGTACCTTACTTCAAAGTGGGTACTTTCGCAGAGTTAGCGCACCCCCTAGGGTTAGTGACGCACCCGCCCCCTGGAGGAGTTTTCATCATGAGCATCGTCGTCACCGGAGCGACCGGAAACCTCGGCAAGTTCGTCGTCGAGGGGCTGCTGGAGAAGGTTCCGGCCGAGCAGATCACGGCCGTCGTCCGCAGCGAGGAGAAGGGCGCCGGGTTCGCGGCGCGCGGCGTGAAGATCGCCGTCGCCGACTACAACAGCCCCGAGACCTTCGACGGCTTGTTCGCCGCCGGTGACAAGGTGCTGCTGATCTCCGGCAGCGAGATCGGCAACGACCGTGTGGGCCAGCACCAGGTCGTGATCGACGCCGCCAAGGCGGCCGGGGTCGCGCTTCTCGCGTACACCAGCGCGCCGGGCAGCCTGACGGCCGCGCTCGCGAACGACCACCGCGGCACCGAGGAGGCGCTGCTCGCCTCCGGTCTGACGTACACCCTGCTGCGCAACGGCTGGTACAACGAGAACTACACCGAGCAGCTCGCCCCGGTGCTGGAGTACAACGCCGTCACCCACGCCGCCGGTGAGGGCCGGGTCTCCTCCGCGGCCCGCGCGGACTACGCGGCCGCCGCGGTCGCCGTGCTGGCCGGCGAGGGTCACGAGAACAAGACGTACGAGCTCGGCGGCGACGTCGCCTGGAGCTTCGCCGAGTACGCGGCCGAGCTGAGCGAGCAGACCGGCAAGGAGATAGCGAACAACGCCGTCCCCGTCGAGGCCCTCACCGGCATCCTGACCGGTGCCGGGCTCCCCGAGCCGCTCGCCGCGATCCTCGCGGGCGTCGACGCGTCCATCGAGAAGGGCGAGCTGGTCGTCGCCTCCGGCGACCTGTCCCGCCTCATCGGCCGCCCGACCACGCCGATCTCGGACTCGATCGCGGTGGCACTGAAGGCGTGACCGGCCCGAGCTGAACCCCTGAACCCCTGAGCGCCGGGGCCGCGCGCGCCCCGGCCATGGACCCCGAACTCCCCCTCGGGTGTCGACCCCCGGCTGTCATGACCGTATCTCGATACGGGTATGACAGCCGGGGGTGTTCGGCGTTACCTTCGGGAGGACGTTCGGGAGGTCTTTCAGGAGGACGTTCGGGAGGTCTTTCGTGAGGACTCTCGTGAGGTTTGAGGGTTTGGGGGGTCGCGGCGGCGCGGCCGGGTGAGATGGAGGGGCCGTGGCGGCGCAGTCGAGGGGCGAACACCGGACAGGGCTGCTGAACGGCTTCGCGGCGTACGGGATGTGGGGACTCGTCCCGCTCTTCTGGCCCCTGCTGAAGCCCTCCGGCGCGGTGGAGATACTCGCCCACCGCATGGTCTGGTCCCTCGCGGTCGTCGGTCTCGCGCTCCTGGTGCTGCGGCGCTGGTCCTGGGCCGGTGAACTGCTGCGGCAGCCGCGCAGGCTCGGGCTGATCACGGTCGCGGCGGCGGTGATCACCGTCAACTGGGGCGTGTACATCTGGGCCGTGAACAACGAGCAGGTCGTCGAGGCCTCCCTCGGGTACTTCATCAACCCGCTCGTCACCATCGCCATCGGTGTCCTGCTGCTGAAGGAACGGCTGCGGCCCGTCCAGTGGACGGCGGTCGGCGTCGGCTTCGCGGCCGTCCTCGTCCTGACGATCGGCTACGGGCGACCGCCGTGGATCTCCCTCTGCCTCGCCTTCTCCTTCGCCACGTACGGGCTGGTGAAGAAGAAGGTCAACCTGGGCGGTGTCGAGTCGCTCGCCGCGGAGACCGCGATCCAGTTCCTGCCCGCGCTGGGGTATCTGCTGTGGCTGGGGTCGCGCGGGGACGCCACCTTCGGCCCGGAGGGGACGGGGCACGCCCTGCTCCTCGCGGCGACCGGGCTGGTGACCGCACTGCCGCTGGTCTGCTTCGGGGCGGCCGCGATCCGGGTGCCGCTGTCCACGCTGGGGCTGCTGCAGTATCTGGCGCCGGTGTTCCAGTTCCTGCTGGGTGTCCTGTACTTCGGTGAGGCCATGCCGCCCGAGCGGTGGGCGGGCTTCGCGCTGGTGTGGCTGGCGTTGTCCCTGCTGACGTGGGACGCCCTGCGGACGGCACGGGTGGCGCGGGGGCGGCTGGAGGAGTTGGCGGCCGCCACCGACACCTCCGATACACGAACACCCCTGACCAAATAGCGCTCTTGACGAAGAGTCAGTCCCGCCAGCACCATCCAGGCACCTCATTCACTGTGGACTCGCCATGGGCCGGCCAACAGCCACCCATGAGGTCCCCCTGGAATCCGGAGCCCCCACATGAAGCTCTCCGTTCCACGCCCGAAGGTCTCCGCCCGTAGACCGGGGCGGGCCGCCGTCACCGCCGTCGTCACGGCGGCCGCGCTCCTCACCACCGGATCGATGGCCGGGGCGGCCCCCGCCGCCCCGGACACCGCCGCGTCGCCCGTGGAGGTGGCCGCCGCCCCCGACCTGCCGGTGGCGAACGTCAAGGCGCACCTCACCCAGTTCCAGTCCATCGCCGCGGCGAACGGCGGCAACCGGGCGCACGGCCGCGCCGGCTACACCGCGTCCCTGAACTACGTGAAGGGCAAGCTCGACGCGGCCGGGTTCACCACGACCACACAGTCCTTCACGTCCGGCGGCCGGACCGGTTACAACCTGATCGCGGACTGGCCCGGCGGCGACATGAACCAGGTTGTCATGGCCGGTTCACATCTGGACAGCGTCTCCTCGGGGCCCGGCATCAACGACAACGGCACGGGTTCCGCCGCCGTGCTGGAGGCCGCGCTGGCCGTGTCCCGCGCGAACTACCAGCCCACGAAGCATCTGCGGTTCGCGTGGTGGGGCGCGGAGGAGCTGGGCCTCGTCGGCTCGCGCTACTACGTCAACAACCTGTCGACCGCGAACCGGGCCCGCATCAGCGGCTACCTCAACTTCGACATGATCGGCTCGCCGAACCCCGGGTACTTCGTCTACGACGACGACCCGGCCATCGAGCAGACCTTCAAGGACTACTTCACGGGGATCGGCGTCGCCACGGAGATCGAGACCGAGGGCGACGGCCGTTCCGACCACGCGCCCTTCAAGAGCGCCGGCGTCCCCGTCGGCGGCCTCTTCACCGGCGCGAGCCGCACCAAGACGGCAGCGCAGGTCGCCAAGTGGGGCGGCACGTCCGGCCAGGCCTTCGACCGCTGCTACCACTCCTCCTGCGACACCACGTCCAACATCAACGACACGGCGCTGGACCGGAACGGGGACGCGCTGGCGTACGCGGTGTGGGAGTTGTCGGAGTAGGGGCTGCGCGCCTCGCGCCTCGCGCCTCGTAGGTGCATATGCGTTTCCGGGGTCGGCCGACGGAGTGGTGCGCGGCCGGCCCCGGGTGCGTGGTGGGGAGAGGGACAGGGGCCGGTTGGTTACCGCGAAGGCCGGTGGACGGGTGCGCCGGTGGACGGTGGGCGGGCTGCCGCGGCGGCGTGTCGCTTCGTGAGGGCGTGGGCGTGCGCCGGGGTCACGCTCGTCGAGCGGAGGCGGGACGCGACCGGTGTGGGCATCCGGGTGCCGCGGGCGAGGTCGGCGGTCACTCCGGAGCGGAGGGCGCCGAGCCGGGCCAGTTGGCGTTGCTGTTGCTCCGGGGTGAGCGAGGCGATGTCGACGTTCAGGGCGGCCCGTACGGCCGCCGGGTGCGTCGGGATCGGGGACGCGCCCTTCGCGGGGGCGCGGGAGGGGTCCAGTCCGGCGGAACGGAGTGCTGCCGCGCGGGCGCTGCGGAGGGCCTCTTCGGGCGGACGGCGGTGGGGGGTGCGGGGGCTGCCGGTGCCGCGCTGTCGGGGGTGGGTCGCGCGCGCCGATTGGTCGAGGGGGCGCCAACTCATGGTGCCGGTGAGCTCGTTGAAGGTGACTTCGACTCGGGGGCGGGGGGTGGTGTGTTCGGGGGACGGGGGGCCTGGGGAGCGGCGGCGGGCCACGTCGGCGCGGCTGTCGCCGCCGATCCTGTCGTGGCCGTTCAACCGCGCGTCCCGACCGGCCTGGTTGACCTGGTTGACCTGGTTGACCTGGTTGACCTGGCCGGCCTGGTTGCCGAGGCCAGACCGGATCCGCTCGTTGTCCCGGGCGGCGCCGCTGTCACCGGGGGTCCGGTGGGGGTTACTGGCCATGGGCGTAAGGGGCACCGTCGAGGGCACGGGCACGTTCGGTGAGGCGGATCATGCGGGTGCGGGCCTTTTCGAGTTGTTCCACGTCGTCGGCGGCGGGGCCGGCGTCGGCGGCGAGTTCGGTCCAGACGGCGATCAGGTCCCTGCCCAGGTGCAGGCCCTGAAGCGGGTCGCGGACCGCGCGCCAGGCCGCCGCCGCGCTCTGGATGTTGCCGTATGCGGCACGCTGGTCGCGCAGGCGGTGGCGGAGGCCGGCCAGGTCGAGGGACAGGTGGAACGACCTGAGCGCGTCACCGGCCAAGTAGGCGATGTAAGCGGTCAGTTCGCGGAGCCTCAGCACCTCGGGGTGTTGCGGGCCGAGCGTCGCCGTCGCCTGGGCGACCGTCTGCTCGGCCATCTCCGCGGCCTCCTGGATCCGGCCCAGTTTCACCGCCTCGTTGATCCGCGACACGGACTCCGCGAACGGTGACGCCGCACCGCCGTCCTCCTCCGCCGTGTCCAGCACCGCCTCGGCCACCGCGTCGAACTCCCGCACGGGCGCGGGCTTCGGCGCGCTGTCCTCCTCCAGCACCTTCCACTCGGGAGCGGAGTAGGCGTCGGTGGCGGACTCCTCCGGAGGGGCGAGGGCCGGGGGTACGGGTTCAGGGGTGGGGGCGGGCGTGTGGATCGGCGCCGGGGCCGGTGTCGGAGGCCAGGGCTGGGGCTCCAGCGTGGCGGGTCCCGGCACCGGCGTCGAGTCCGACGGGTGCACCGGGGCGGGGGCGGGAGAAGGGGACGGCTCGGGCGTCGGCTCCGGGGTGGGGTCGTTGGCCGGTGCCGGGGGCCACGTCTGCGGGTTCGGGAAGACGTGCTTCGACTCCGACTCCGACTCCGGGGAAGCCACCGCGTCCGACAAGTGGGCCGGGGCCGCGTTCTGGCTCGGGTGCCACGGCTGGGGTTCCAGGGAGGCGGGCCGCGCCTCCGGAGCCGGTCCGGCGTCCGGAGCGTGGGCAGACTCCCGCGCCGGGGCCGCGTTCTGGCTCGGGGGCCAGGGCTGCGGCTCCAGGGAGGCGGGGGCCGAGCGTGGTGTGTTCGAGGGGGGTTGGTCCGGGTGCCAGGTCTGTGGGGTCGTCGGGGCCGGGGGCGGAGGCAGTTCGGGGTCCGTGGCCGGGCCGAACTCGCCCGTCGGGGGTGAGACCGTACCGGCGGTCGGAGCCGCGTCCCGAGTGGGCTCGGGTGTGGGGGGCTTGCCGTCCGGGTCCACCGGGGTGCCCGGCAGGGTCAACGGGAGGCCCGGTGTGCGGGGCGGCTGCGCGAGCGGCCCGTCCTTCGGTTCCGGCACCGCCCGCAGCACGAACGTCGACGGCGCGACACCACCGGCCGCCGACTCCGACGCCTGCCCCTTCTTCTCCTTCGCCGCCGTGAGCGGCATCGTCCGGGGCTCACGCTTCGTCGCCGGGGCCACCGGGGCCTGCTCCGGCTCCGCCTCGGGGGCGGCCGACTCCGACGTGTGCGTGGGTACAGGCGCGGGCGCGGGCTTCGCCGCCGACAGCGGAAGCGTGCTGGGCTCCCGCCGCGGCCGCTCGGGCGCCGACGCCGAAGCGCCCGGCTCCGCCGAGAGCGCCGACTCCTCCGCCGCCAACCGCATCGTGCTGGGCTCCCGTCCCGGCTGCGCCGCCGCATGCGACTCGGGCCGCGCCTGGACCTGCGGCGGTACGTCCTGCTGAGCCTGCGGCTGCGGCTGCGGCTGCGGTTGCGGCTGGCGCTCGGGCTGTACCGACGACGGCTCCGGCTGAGCCTGCCACTGCGGCTGAGCCTGTGCCTGGGCCCGCACCGGAAGTTCAGCCCCTGCCGCCGCCGACTCCGGTACCGCACGCAGTACATGCGTCGACCTGTCACGGCGTGGGGCCTGAGCGGTTGTCGGCGGCTGGGGCGGCTCCGGTGCCGCCCACTGGGTCGCCCCCTCGCCGGGGTGTGCCGCCTCCGCCGTACCCGACCGCTCAGCCACAGGCGCAGCCGCAGCAGCGTGCGCACCCGCACCCGGAGCGGCATGTCCACCCGCCGCAGCCCCAGCCCCAGCCCCACGGCCTCCCTCGCCCCCCGGCACCCCCACGAACCCCCTCGGCTCCCCCACCCGCACCGGCTCCCCGGTGTAGTGGCTGGAGCCGTCGATGTGGACCTGGAGGGGGACGACGTAGCCGATGCGCTCGTCGTGGATGGTGGCGAGAATGGGGTGGCCGGTGGCGAGGGCGAGACGGTGGAGGTAGTCGAGGGCGGCGGTCTGGAGGGACGCCCCGGCGGCCGGGGGTACCCGCATGCCGCCGACCGTCGCGTCGCCCCCGGCGGAGACCCGTACGTCGATCGGGGTCAGTCCGGCCGGCGCACGCCCCGCGCGCTTGAGTTCCCGCTTCTGTTCGCGGCTGAGTCGAGTCATCGTTCCCTCACTCGGGTCGGGCAGAAGGAGAAGGAGAAGAAGATGCAGCGGATGTAGCGGCGGCGTCGGACGTGGACTCCGGCGCCGACACCGCTGCCTCCACCGTACGCACCTCGTCCACCCGCCACGGCTCGCCCTTGCCCGGGCGAACCAGCTTCACGTACACCGTGGCCTGGGGACCGGTCCCCGTCCAGCCGTCGCGGCCGTACGCCTCGCCGTCGACGAAGAGGGCACGGTAGGCGTCCCGCGCCGAGTCGGAGGGGGCGTCGCCGTCGTCGTCGAGTTCCACGTCGACGGTGGTCCAAGCCTGATGCGCGGCCCAGGAGTTCCACTGCTCGCCCGCGCCGCTCGCGGGGCGGTACGAGCGCTCGGCCTTCGCCTTCTCGGCGGTGAACCAGCGCGCCGAGCGCAGTACGGCGTCGTGCGGGCTCGAGTCGTACTTCGTGTCGTAGCCGTACGCCACCTCGACCCAGGCCTGGGCGACGGCGGTCGCGTCGGTGTCGTCGACGCCGGTGGGGCTCGGGACGTGCGCGTCCGGGCCGAGCGGTTTGCCGGACGGCAGCGGTGCCTTGGGGGCGACCGACGGTTCGGCCGAGGACGTGCTGCCGCCCGCCGTCTCGCGGTGGTCCTCCAGGCCGCACGCGGTGAGGACCGCCACACCGGTCACCGTCGCGAGCACGGCCACGCCCGCCCTGCCGAGCCTGCCGAGGCCACCCGTCCCGTACCGTCCGCCGCGCTCGTCACGCCCCCCGCGCCCTCCGCGCGCGCCGCGCATCGCGTTCACCCCCATCTCCCTCCTCACCTCAGTGTCCTTCCCTTCCGATCGCGTCATCCACGCCGGCCGTGTTCTCCGCGCCATCCGCCGCGTCGCCGTCGCCCACCTCGTCACTACAGCCCCAACCACGGTGCCGGATCGACGTACTTGTCGTTCTGCATCACCTCGAAGTGGAGGTGTGCGCCCGTCGAGTAGCCCGTCGAGCCGACCGGGCCGACGCGTTGACCGACCTTCACCTTGTCGCCGGCCTTGACGTTGAGTCCGGACAGCATGTGGTTGTACGTCGTGGAGACGCGGTCGCCGTTGATGGTGCCGTGGGAGATGACGACGCGGTTGCCGTATCCGTTGGTCCAGCCGGCGAAGGTGACCTCGCCGTCGCGGGCGGCGAGGACCGACGTACCGGCGGCCGCGCCGAAGTCGATGCCGGTGTGGAGTTTGCGGACGCCGAGCGTGGGGTGCATGCGCCAGCCGTACGGGGAGGTCACGGGCGGGTTGCCGGACAGCGGCATCGCCATCTGCCTGCCCTCGGGGAGCTTGCCGGGCGGGTCGTCCACCGACTCGTACTTGGCGATGAGGGACTTGATGCGGGCGACGTAGTTCTGGGTCTCGGTGTAGGGCGGGATGCCGCCGTACTTCTGCACGGCGCCCGGACCCGCGTTGTACGCCGCGAGCGCCAGGTCGAGGGTCTCGCCGGTCGCCTGGCCGCTGTCCTTGTAGCCCTGGACCTGCTTGGCGAGGGCGCAGTCGTAACGGCCCTGGGCCATGATCGCGTCACCGGGGTCGTACGGGGATATCCGGCCGTTGCCGTCGTCGTCCTTGCCCCAGGTCACCCAGGTGCCGGGCATGAACTGGCTCAACCCCTCCGCCCCCACCGGGGACTTGGCGTTCGGGTTCCAGCCCGACTCGGCCTCGATCTGCGCGGCGATCACGGCCGGCTTGATGACGTCGCACATGTTGCCCGCCTTGAGGACCCACGGCACGTACGCCGCCGGTACCTGGCCCGTCTTGAGGCCACCTCCGACGCCCTGTTCCTCCGCATCGGCCTCGCCGCCCCCGCTCACCGCGACCATCATGACCACCGGCATCATCACGGCCGCCACGCAGCCGCCGACGACCCAGCTCGTGACGGACCCACCCCCGTTGGACATCTGCTCCCCTCAGCGTCGAAGTCCAGTCATGTTCCTGCCACTTGAGTCCAGCCAGACGAGTCTCGCCGCTCACCCCTGCTCCGTGCGTCACCAGCGCGTCACAGGCTCGTCGCAGGAACTCACGCCCCGATTCCCAAGCCGCCCGTACGCCATGAAGATCGGGGGTGAGCGCCGCACCGGGATCGGACCCGGCGGCGAGCACCACGCCGGGTGCGAGGGACCCGACGGGCTCAGGAAGACTGCTGGGCCGACAGGCTCAGGAAGACTGCCGGCCCGACGGGCTCAGGGAGACTGCTGTGATCAGCGGCGGAAACGGGGAGTGGTGGAGAGCGGTGATGCGGTGATGCAGCCAGGAACGGGACAGGCGGCGGCCGGGCCGGAGATCTGGCTGCGTGGGCCGGTCGTGGAACCGGAAGCGCGGCCACAGGACCCGCCGCCCCAGACGGCCGCGAGCCCACGGCGGTTCTCCTGGGTCGCCACGCACGGCGGTGCCGGGTCCACCACCCTCGCGAGGGTCTTCGGCGGTCATGACGCGGGCCGCAACTGGCCGCGCCCCGAACACGGCGAACCGTCGTCGGTGCTCCTGGTGGGGCGTACGCACGCCGCCGGGCTCGACGCGGTCTCGCACACCCTGGACATCTTCCGGCGGGGCGACGCGCCGCCGGGGCTCGACCTCGACGCGATCGTGCTGGTCGCGGACGCGCCCGGCCGGCTGCCCCGGCAGCTCGTGCAACGCGTCAAGGTGATCGGTTCCGTGATCGACGTCTATCGCGTGCCCTGGGTGCCCGCCTGGCGCACCGGCGACCTCACCGGCCCGCCGCCGAAGGAGAGCGCGGCGCTGGCCCGTCTGACCGGGAGGACCCCATGAGCGACACCCTGTACGCCGCCGCGACGACCCTGGCCGGGCCTCCCGCGGTGGTCACCAACGAGCTGAACTACGTCCTGAACATCCTCGCCTGGCTGGTCACCGCGGCCGGTGTGTGCGGGCTGCTGATCGTCGGCTCGCGGATGGCGGTCTCCCTCAGGTCCGGGGAGGGCGACGAGCATCTCAGCCAGTTCGCGATGGTCATGGGAGCCTGCGTCATCGGCGCGACGGCGGGGCCGATTGTGGGGTTCGTGCTGTAGGGACACCGTAAGCAGGACAGGGCGACGGCCCGCCGGTCACTCGTGAACCGGCGGGCCGTTGTCATATGCGAACCGCCCCAGGGTCGTCCACCGGTGCGAGCCCTCCGCTTCACCACAGGTCCCGGCCTCTCCGACGGCACGTCACTGTCCCGGACATGACGAGAACTTCCCGTCTGTCACGAGCACGTCACCGACAGGTGCTGGATCACTACATCGCTTGGCTTCGACTCACAGGAGTCGCCAAGCTCACAGAGCGACCGGGAACCCGGGCATGTCACACCGGTCCCGAATGCATCCCGATGTCCCATCCGCTCACATCCGCTCACATCAGTTGACGTCAGCCCGCTCGCTCATGGCGGGCCGGCCGAGACGACGGGGAGAAACCACATGCTGAACGCGATAGTCGCCAAGGCACACCAGTCCATCTACCTGGCCGACGGCACGGTCCCCAACCCGAACCGGGACGCCCCGGCCGAACTCACCGGCAAGGTCGACACCGTGCTCGGCATCGTCGCCTGGGCCGGCACCGCCGCGGGCGTCGCGGGCGTGCTGATCACCGGCGCCATGATGGCGATCTCCATGCGCCGCGGCGAGGGCTCGGAGCACATGGGCCGCCTCGGCATGGTCCTCGGCGGCTGTGTCCTGGTCGCCACCGCCGGCCCGCTCGTGAACTTCGTCTTCTAGCCGTCCGAGCACGTCGAAAGGGGGAGCGACGATGCTGAACTCCGGCCGGGCCCAAGGGGGCAGCGGGGAGTGGGAGCAGCCGTTCTGGCAGCAGCGGGGCTGGGTCCTGTCGGCCGGGTTCCTGGCGGTGCTGCTCGTCCTCGCGGTCCTCTTCGCGGTGACGGGCGAGGACAGCGAGGGGTCCGCCGGCTCGTCCGGCGACCCGAGCCCGGCGCCGACCTCGACGTCGGACTCCGGTGACGGCGACGGCAACGGCAACGGCAACGGCGGTTCGGACGCCCGACCCGCCGGCTGCCGCACCGACGACAGCGACCAGGCCAAGCCCACCGAGGCGCCGCGCGACTTCCACTGGAAGGCCAACGGCACCGGTCTGGTCCCGGTCTCCAAGGCGGCGGGCCCGCTCAAGTACGACGGACCGGTGTGGTCCTGCTTCTCCCACACCCCACTGGGGGCCGTCATGGCGGCCCACTCCATCACCGACCATCTCAGCTACGACGGCTGGCGCAAGGTCGTCAACAAGCAGGTCGTGCCGGGCGCGGGCCGCGACGCGCTGATCGCGAGCCGCTCCCAGGAGGCCGACAAGTCCACCACGGGCTCGCCGGACGCCGGTGGCTACGCCGGCTTCACGGTCCTGTCGTACGACGAGACGCAGGCGACCGTGATGGTCCTGGTGCGCGGCATGGGCGACGGCGGCTTCGGCTCCGCCTCGGTGACCGTGCGGTGGCAGGACGGCGACTGGAAACTCGCCCCCGACCCGGACGGCACGGTCTACAGCGGTGTGTCGCAGGTCAGCGGCACCGACGGCTTCGTCACCTGGGAGGCGTGAGATGGCCTGCTCCTGGAAGCTCTACGACTGCGTCATCGAAGAGGGCGGCAAGCAGTTCACCGAGGGTGCCGTGGTCGTCTTCGCCAAGGCGATCGGCGACGGCGCGGCGGAGGTGCTCAAGTCGCTGAACGGCGTCTGGCTGAGCGTCGACGTGCAGGACCCGGCGGGAAACGGCGGCGGCCACGGCCAGGCGGCCGCAGCCAGTCCCATCGGCCAGATCACCGCCGAGGTCAACTGGATCGTCGCCTATGTGGCGGTGGCCTCGTTGCTGCTCGCCGCGATCCGCATGGCGGTGGACCGCAAGGGCCAGCCCATGAAGCAGGCGTTCATGGGGATGTGGAAGGTCATCCTCGTCGGCGCGGCCTCCGTCCCCGTGGTCACGGCCCTGATGGCGGCATCGGACGCGTACGCCAAGGACGTGTACGCGCGATCCGACCTCGGTGACAACGCCGCCACGATGCTGGGTGTACTGAGTCTCAACCAGCCGGGCCTGGTGCTCATCTTCGGTCTGCTGGTGATGCTGTCGAGCTTCGTGCAGATCGTGCTGATGTACATCCGCATCGGTGTCCTGATCATGCTGGTCGGCACGCTGCCGCTGGCCGCCGCCTCCTCGATGACCGGGTGGGGCGAGGGCTGGTGGAAGAAGCACATCGGCTGGCTCGCGGCCTGGCTGCTGTACAAGCCGGCCGCGGCCCTGATCATCTACTCGGCCACCGCGATGACCAAGGACACCAAGAACCTGAACTCGGTCATCGCCGGCATGGGCATGCTGATCATGGCGGTGTTCGCCCTGCCCGCCCTCCTCAAGCTGATCGTCCCGGCCACGGCCGCCCTCGGCGGCACCTCCGGCGGCACGGTCGCGCTCAACGCCGCCAACAACATCGCCTCCGGCGCGGTCAGCATCGCGAGCGGTTCCGGAGGGGGCGGTGGAGGCGGCGGTGGAGGCGGCGGCGGCTCCGCGGGCCCCCAGGGCTCGCCCTCCTCGGGCGCGGGTTCCTCGGCGGGCGGTGCCGGTGGCGCCGGCGCGGCGGCCGGCACAGCCGCTGCGGGCGCGGCCACGGCGGGCGCGGCCGTCGCGGTCCAGGCCGCCGCGGTCGTCGTACAGACCGGCATGCAGGCGGCGTCCGAGGTCGCGGGCTCCCTCGACGACAACGACGGGATGAAGGGCCACAACCAGTAGGACGGGCCCGCGCCCGCGCCCCGGGCCCCGCGCCCGCCCGGGGCGCGGGACCCGCAGGAGCAACCACGACGAACCCGCGGCCGCCGGACCGCAGAACCCTTCGAGCTCGTAGGCACTCACCACCCAGCGACCTCAGCCGGAAGAAGGAACCCCCATGTCCACCGACGCCCTCACGCGTCCCACCTACGGAAACTGGCGCCGCCCCCGCCGCCCCGGCCTCGGCCCGCTGGGCCTCCTCGGCACCGTCGTAGCCTTCGGCGGACTCCTGGTCGCACTGCTCGCCTCGCTGGTCTCGCTGATGGCCGCGATCCTCGTCCTCATCCCCCTCGGCCTCTTCCTCGCCCCGCTCGCGCTGCGCACGGTGGACGGCCGCAACATCTACCAGGTGGTCGCGGTGCGTATCGGTTGGCTCAGGCGCAAGGCGAACGGCTCGACCACGTACGTCTCAGGCCCGCTCTCCAAGCGGCCCGGCGGCCACTACCACCCGCCGGGGCTGCTGGCCCGCACCAAGATGTACGAGGGCCGGGACGCCTACAACCGCGCCTTCGGGGTGCTGCACCACCCCGGCCGCAACCTCTGCACGGTGGTCCTGGCCTGCGAGCCGGACGGCGGTTCGCTGGTCGACCCCGAGCAGGTCGACATCTGGGTGGCGTCCTGGGGCGACTGGCTCGCCCGGCTCTCGCACGAGCCCGGCCTGCGCGGCGCCCAGGTCGTCGTCGAGACCGCGCCGGACACCGGGACGCGGCTGGCCGCCGAGGTCCTGCCGCGCATCTCGCCGGACGCCCCGGCCGCCGCCCGCGCGGTGATGGAGGAGGTCGTCGCGCGCTACCCGTCCGCCTCCTCGGAGATGCACACGTACATCGCCCTGACCTACGGCCCCACCGGCGGCCCCAAGCGGGACGTCGAGGACGTCATCACCGACCTGTCCATGCGGCTGCCCGGGCTGCTGTCGGGCCTGGTCGCGGCCGGCGGCGGCTCCGCGTACCCGCTGTCCGCCGAGCGGCTCGCGGAGGTCGTACGAGTGGCGTACGACCCGGCCATCGGCCCCGATGTGCTGAGCGCGCGGGCCGAGGACTCGACCACCGGGCTTCAGTGGGCGGACGCGGGCCCGGCGGCCGCGGTCGAGTCGGTGCAGGCGTACAAGCACGACTCGGGTGTCTCACGGACGTGGATGCTGACGCTGGCGCCGCGCGGCACGGTCCGGTCGAGTGTGCTGCGGGGCCTGCTGGAGCCCGCGACGGGCACCCGCCGCAAGCGGGTCTCGCTGCTCTACCGCCCGATCGACCCGGCGACCTCCGCCCGCATCGTGGAGGCCGACCGTCGTGCCGCGCACTTCATGGCGGGCTCGAAGCGGGGGCTGGTCCAGGCGCGGGCCAGTTCCGAGATGCAGGCGGCGGAGCAGACGGCGGCCGAGGAGGCGGCGGGTGCCGGGCTCGTGGAGTTCTCGCTGATGGTGACGGTCACCGTGGACAGCGAGGAGCAACTGGCGGACGCTGCGATCACCGTACGCAACCTCCAGGCGTCCTCCCGCATCCTGATGCGCCCCGCCGACCGTATGCAGGCCTCCGCGTTCACCTGCACGCTCCCCGTCGGCCTGCTGCCGTGGGAGCACACCCTCGTTCCGTACCAGATCAGGGAGGCGCTGTGAGCAAGCGCGCTGCTGTACGTCCTCAGATGGCGCCCCCGCGTGGGTGGTTCGGCCCCGGCGGCGGCCAGGTCGGACATGTCGATCCGCCCGCGCTGTGGCGGGCGACGACGGTCCAGGCGTGCGGCCTGTGGCCGTTCGCGGCGGGCTCCGGCGCCCCGATGACGGGCGTGCCGCTGGGCCAGCACCTCCACACGGGCGCCACGGTCTGCGGTGACCCCATCTCCTGGTTCACCCGCGCCCGTTACATCTCCAACCCGTCCCTCTTCATGCTCGGCATGCCGGGCCTCGGCAAGTCCACGCTGGTCAACCGGATGCTCATCGGCATGGCGGCGACCGGTATCACCCCGCTGGTCCTCGGCGACCTGAAGCCCGACTACGCCGACACCGTACGGGCGTTGGGCGGCCAGGTGATCTCCATCGGGCGCGGGGTCGGCGGCATCAACGTCCTCGACCCCGGCGCGATGGGCGAGGCGGCGGCGCGGATCGGCGGCGAGCGGGGCCGGATACTGGCGGCGGAGGCGCACGGCCGCGTCCTGAACATGGTCGCCGCGCTGATCACGATCGTCCGGGGCCGCCCCATGGACGACCACGAACAGTCCGTCCTCTCGGCCTGCCTGCACCACCTCACGGCACGTACGAAGCCGGGCCGGCCGCCGCTGCTGCCCGATCTGCTGAAGGTGCTCGACGAGGGCCCGGACCGGGTCCGCGCGGTCACTCTGGACCGGGGCGACGTGGCGCGGTACCAGGAAGCGGTGGACCCGCTCCACCGCTCACTGCTGGGCGTGCTGGACGGCCCGCTGGGCGACACCTTCGCGTCCGAGACCTCCACCCGCATCAACCCCGCCTCGCCCGCCGTCTGCGTCGACATCTCCCGCATCGGCGAGGCGGACACACAGCTCACGGCGGCGGCGATGCTGGCGGCGTGGTCGGACGGCCTCGGCACGGTGGCGGCCGCCCACGCTCTCGCCGACGCGGGCCTGGCCCCGCAGCGCTGGTTCTTCACGGTGCTGGACGAGTTGTGGCGCCCTCTGCGGGCCGCCTCCGGCATCGTCGAACGCATCGACGCGCTCACCCGCCTCAACCGCTCCCTCGGCCTCGGCGACGCGAAGATCACGCACACGTTGAAGGACGCGGAAGCGCTGGGCAGCGAGGCCGACCGGGCGAAGGCGCGCGGCTTCGTCGAGCGCGCCGGGATGGTGGTGTGCGCCGGCCTCCCCCGTAATGAGATGAAGGAACTCGGCGAGATCGTGGGGTTGTCGGAGCGGGAGATCGACCTCGTGTCGTCGTGGTCGTCGCCGCCGGGCTGGGCCAGCACGGGAGGAAACGAGGAACCGCCGGGTCGTGGGCGCTTCCTGATCAAGGTGGGCGGGCGGCCGGGGATCCCGATCAAGGTGTCGATCACCGACACGGAGAGGGATTTGCACAACACGAACACGAGGTGGACCCCGAAGCCGACGCTTTCGAAGACGGGGCGCCCATGAGTTCGGGGGGTGCAGTTTTCGGGCGGGTGCGGGTGGGTGGGGGCTGGTCACGCAGTTCCCCGCGCCCCTGAAAAGCAGGGGCTGCGCCCCTTGCTTTTCGGCCCGCAGGGCCGTCTTTCAAGGGGCGCGGGGAACTGCGCGAGCAACCACACACAACCCGCACCCGCCCGACAACCACACCCCCTAGCTCTGACGCGCCCAGGGGGTCGAAGGGGCACCGCCCCTGGGGATGGTGGGGGCACCTCCCGCTCGAGCGAAGCCGAGAGTGGGGGAGGGTAGGGGCGGCGGGGGCGAAGAAGGAAACGCAGATCAACCAGCTGACGGGGGAACAGACATGGCCACACGCAAGCAACAACACACCACCGCCGACGACCTCCTGCCCTGGATCGTCCCCGGCGCCGCCCTCCTCATCGCCACCCTCTTCCTCGGCGCCTGGCTGGGCGGCACCCTGGCCGCAGCCCTCACCGGAACCGGCTGGGACCCACCTCCCTTCACCCTGGAGACACTGAAGACCCTCGTGACGGACGGCCCGGCAGCCGTATGGCCGACGACGTCACCCGGCGCGATCACCGTGGGCATGGGCACGGTCTTCGGCGCCACCCTCACCCTGCTCATCATCCCCGTCGTACTCATCCGCCGCCGAGGCGGAAAGCCCACCGGCCTGGCCGGCCGCCGTGAGCTCTCCGCCCTCCTCCCGAAGGGCGCCGCCACCCGGGCCCGCCAACTCCGCCCGTCCCTCCCCGAGTCGGGCAAACTCCCCCCGGACGACACGGGCAACCTCCTCGGCAACCTGGAACCCGGCGGTCCGGAACTCCGCAGCAGCTACGAGGACGTCGAGCTGGACCTGATGGCCCCGAGGGCCGGCAAGTCCACCGGCATCGCCGTCCCCCGCGTCCTGCGCGCCCGCGGCAGCGTGCTGCTGACGTCGAACAAGGCGGACGTGTACAGCGTGACCCGCGCGGAGCGCGAACACGCCGGCACGGTGTGGACGTTCGACCCGCAGGGCATCGCGCACACCCCGCGCGGCCTGTGGTGGGACATGCTCGCCGACGCGGCCACCATCGAGGGCGCCCGCCGCCTGTCCGGCCACTTCGTCGGCGCGGTCAACGACGACGCCTCCAAGCGGGACTTCTGGATCTCGGCGGCCCAGAACACCCTCACGGCCCTGTTCCACGCGGCCAACCGAGGCAAGCGGCAGGTCGACGAGGTGCTGGCGTGGCTGGCGGACCCGGCCGACCGTACGCCGGTCGACCTGCTCAGGGACGCGGGCATGGCGGCCCTCGCCGACCAGCTCCAGGGCACCGTCCTGGGCGCGGTGGAGACCCGGGACGGCATCTATGAGACAGCCCGCCAGTGCGTGGCCTGCCTGCTCGACCCGACGATCGCGGCCTGGGTGAGCCCGGACCCGGACCTGCCGCAGTTCCTGCCCGAGCGGCACGTCCTGTCGTCCGACACGCTCTACCTGCTCTCCAAGGACGGCGGCGGTTCGGCGGCCGGTGTGATCGCCGCGTGCGCGGACTCCGTACTGCGCGCGGGAGTCGTGGCGGCCGAGCGGATGGGCGGCCGCCTGGACCCGCCGATGACGGCCGTGCTCGACGAGGCCGCGAACGTCTGCCGTATCTCCGACCTCCCGGACCTCTACTCCCACTTCGGCTCGCGCGGTATCAACGTCGTGACCCTGCTGCAGAGTTACCGCCAGGGCACGCGGGTGTGGGGGGAGGCCGGGATGGACGCGCTGTGGGGCGCCGCCACCATCAAGCTGCTCGGCGCGGGCCTGGACGACGCGGACTTCGTGGAGAAGGTCTCGCGGCTGGTCGGCGAGCACGACGTGTCCACGGTGAGCTACTCGCGCGGCAAGGACGGCCGATCCCGCTCCACCTCGTACCGCCTCGAACGCATCCTCCCCGCCGACCGTATCCGCGCCCTCCCCAAGGGCACCGCCCTCCTCCTCGCCACCGGCGTCAAACCCGCCCTCGTCCGCCTGCGCCCCTGGTACGCCGAACCCGGCGCCGACCGCATCGCACGCGCCGCCCAGGCGGAGGTCAAGGCCATCACGGCCCGGGCGGTGGAAGGGATCGTCCGATGAGGCCACGCGCGGAACCCGAAGCACTCGCAGAGCTCTCCGGAGGGAGCACCCGATGACCACCACGACCACCACCGTCGAACAGCCCGGCCTCGAACAGCCGCTCCCCGCCGCCCCGCCGTTCATCCTCTACCTCGACGGCGCCGAGTACGCCGACGAGATGAACGCGCTGGCCGTCTGGGTCGGCGATCTGCTCCTCCCGGTCTACGGCCGTGAGGTCACCTCCCAGCAGCCCTGGTGCCCGCGCTGGTGGGAGCACCTGGAGGCGGTGGCCCGTCTGCACGCCCTCTGGCTGGCCTGGCAGGAACTCACCGACCCCACGGCCGGCGCCTCGGGCCCGGCGGTGTGGCACCGCGACCACCTCGGCCCCGTACTCGCCGAACTCCGTTCCCCCAGCGGCCCGTTCGCGGGCTGCAAGGCGGGCGCCCACCGAGCGAAGCAGCCGCCGACCGTGGAGCCGTACGGGACGGGGTCCTGAGCCGGCAACCCGCGAAGTCCGACCAGTTCGAGAGAGCCATGCAGCCGCCGCAGCCCTTCCCGCCATCCGATTCCCCCCTCTCCGACTGCCTCACTCCCGGCCCCCGCCCCCTCGACTCCCTTCCACCCGGCGGCTTTCCGATCCTCTCGGCCGAGCGGATCGCCGCCGGCGTACGCGCTCGCGAGGTCCTCGCCGTCGACGTGGTCGCCGCCGCCCTCGCCCGGATCGAACGGGCGGAGCCCACGCTGTGCGCGTTCGTGGAGGTGTGGGCGGAGGAGGCGTTGCGGCGGGCGGCGGAGGTGGACGAACAGGTCGCCGCAGGGGTACGGCTGCCGTTGGCCGGCGTGCCGATCGGGGTGAAGGGCCGGTCCGGGCTGCGTACGGCGGCGGCGCGGGCCCTGGTCGCGGCCGGCTGCGTACCCGTGGGGGCGACTTCCGTGCCCGGCCCCGGCACCCCCTGGCAGACCTGGGGCCTCGGGTCCGGCGGCCGGACCGTCAACCCCTGGCGGGCCGACCGGACCTCGGGTGGCTCCTCCGCCGGGTCCGCGGCGGCGGTGGCCGCGGGCCTGGTGCCGATGGCGACCGGCACCGACGGCGCCGGCTCGGTACGGATCCCGGCCGCGTGGTGCGGCGTCGTCGGCCTCAAGACCACGAACGGCCGCCTGCCCTCCGCCGACCGTACGGGCCTCGCGGCGGCCGGCGTTCTCACCCGCTACGCGTCGGACGCGGCGGCGTACTGGCGCTGCGTGACAGCGGCGGGAGACGCACAAGGTGCGGGAGACGCGGAACGTGCCGGAGACGCGCAAGGTGCGGGAGACGCGGGACGTGCCGGAGACGCGCAAGGTGCGGGAGACGCGGGACGTGCCGGAGACGCGCAAGGTGCGGGAGACGCGGGACGTGCCGGAGACGCGGGAGGTGTCGGGGCGGAGCAAGACGGACACGAGGAGCCGGACGCAGCCGGGACAACCGGGCCGCCTGGGCCGACCAAGGCAGCCGGAGCAACACCGGCAGCTGGGTCAGCCAGGACAGTGAGGCCGACTGAGATGGCTGGGGCGACTGGGGTCGCTGGGGCCACTAGGGCGACTAGGGCACCCGGGATCACGGGAGCTGCCGGGACGACCAAACCCACCGGGGACGCCCCACCCCCCGTCACCGCCGTCTGGTCGGCAGACCTCGGCTTCGCCGACACCGACCCGGAACCCGCCGCGATCGCCCACAGCGCCGCGCTCCGCCTCGCGGACACCGGTCTCGTACGGCTCGCAGGACTCGTACGGCCGCCGGTACGGCAGGAAAAGGCACCCGTACCGCAGGAAAACCCTCCCCACCCGCCCGTGGAGCGGACGAATCCGCCGCGCTTGGAGGACCCCGGCCCTGGCTGGCTCGCCCTCCGCTCCGCGCCCGACACCGACCCGGCAACCCTCCGAGCCGCCCAAGAACTCCGCGCCGAGAACGACCGGCGGCTCGCCGCCCTCTTCGCCGGGGCCGACCTGCTCCTGACCCCCACCACTCCCAACGCCCCGCACGGCCACGAGGGCCCCGGCGAGCGCTACTCCACCGCCCTCACCTGGGCGTTCAACCTCAGCGGCCACCCGGCCATGAGCATCCCGGCCGGCTTCGACTCCGACGGCTGCCCGGTCGGACTCCAGCTGGTGGCCCGGCACGGCGAGGAGGACCTGTTGCTGCGCGTGGCGCGTGCCGCCGAAGCCGCCGAAGCCGCCCGGGCGTATCCCCACCGAGAGCACCGGGCGTACCCCGACCGAGAGCAGGAGACCTCCGCATGAGATGGACCGTCCACGGCGAACGCACGATCCACGACACCCCCTGGGTGCGGCTGCGCTCGCTGGACGTCGAGCAGCCCGACGGCACGCGCGGCGACTACCACGTGGTCCGGCTGCGGGACCTCGCCGTCACCGCGGCCGTCGACGACCGGCAGCGGGTCTTGATGATGTGGCGCCACCGCTTCGTCACCGACACCTGGGCCTGGGAGCTGCCCATGGGCCTGGTGGAGGACGGGGAACGGCCGGAGGAGGCGGCGGCGCGGGAGTTGGAGGAGGAGACGGGGTGGCGGCCGGGGGCGCTGCGGGAACTGCTCTGCGCGCAGCCGGCGGCCGGAATCACCGACACCCAGCACTTCGTGTTCCGCACGGACGACGCCCGACGCATCGGCGAGCCCACGGAACGGAACGAGTCCGACCGCCTGGAGTGGATCCCGCTCACCGAGATGCCGCGCATGATCGCCCGCCGGGAGATCGTGAGCAGCGCGACCCTGGTCGGCGTCATGGCTCTGCTTCTGGAACTGCCGCCGCCGACCGACTCGGCCGGACCCGTCTGAACCACATGCCCCCTGGCATTCACATGCGTGCACATATATTGTGCACGCATGTAATCGTCCCACCGCGTATCCGCACGCCATGACCGCGTATGACCGCGTATCCGCACGCCGAGTGCCCGCACTCCAGGTGCCGCACGCCGAGTGCCGCACGCCGCGTGCCCGGACAGCCACATACCCAGGGGGACCCCATGACCCGCCGCTTCCTCTTCGTTCTCGGCAGCAGTCGGCCGGACGGCAACACCGAACTGCTGGCCCGCGCGGCCGCCGAGCAGTTGCCCGACGACGTGCAGCAGCACTGGCTGAGCCTCGCGGAGCATCCGCTGCCGGACTTCGAGGACCTGCGCCACGACAGCGACCATGTACGGCCGGAGGGCGACAACAGGGCGCTGCTGCTGGATGCCACACTCGCGGCCACGGACCTCGTGATCGCGTCGCCGCTGTACTGGTATTCCGTATCCGCCCACGTCAAGCGCTATCTCGACCACTGGTCGGGCTGGCTGCGCACGCCCGGCATCGACTTCAAGAAGACGATGGCTGGCCGCACCCTCTGGGGCGTCACCGCGCTCGCCCACGCCGAGGAGGAGGTCGCCGAGCCCGTCATCGGCACGCTCAACAACTCCGCCGCGTACCTGGGCATGCGCTTCGGCGGAGTCCTCCTCGGCAACGGCAGCAAGCCCGGCGACGTACTGCGCGACACGGCGGCCCTGACCCGAGCGAAAACGTTCTTCACCGAGGAACCGCCGTACGCGCGCTTCCCGTACGACACGGAGGAGACCGCCGCCTGATCCGTATCAGGCGTGATGCCGTACACGTAATGCCGTACACGTGACGCCGTACGCCGTACACGTGAGGCCGGCACGCGCGATGCCCTACGCCGTGATGTCCTTCGCCGTGAACCGTGCCCAAGCCGCCGACCCGAACACCGCCGCGTACACGGCCTGGAGGCCGAAGTTGCGTTGGAGGTCGTCCCAGTAGATCGGCTCGCGCATCAGGTCGGCGAAGGAAAGCCAGTAGTGGGAGAAGAAGTACGGGTGGAGGGCGTCGAGCTGGGGGATCTGGTCGAGGATCTGGATGGTGATGAGGAGGCCGACCGTCGTCGCCATCGCGGCGATGCCGCTGTTGGTGAGGGTGGAGATGAAGAGGCCGAGGGCCGCGATCCCGATGAGTGACGCGGCCACCGCCAGCGCGATCAGCAGCGCCCGCAGCAGCCCCTCGGCGAAGCTGATGCGTGTGCCGGAGATCGTCATCAGATCGCCGAGAGGGAACAACAAGGCCCCTGCGGCCAGCGCCGAGGCCGCCACGACGAGGGTGGCGACCAGGCAGAAGGTCATGGTGGTCGCGTACTTGGTGAGCAGCAGCCGGGTCCGGCCGGCCGGCGAGACCAGCAGATAGCGGAGGGTGCCCGCGTTCGCCTCGCCCGCGATCGCGTCCCCGGCGATCACACCGACCGCCATCGGCAGGAAGAAGGGGAGCGTCGCGGCCAGCGCCGTGAACACCAGGAACAGCCCGTTGTTGCTGATCTGCGCGATGAACGCGGGCCCACCGCCACCGCCACCACCGCCGCCGCCCGGTCCACCACCCGACGACCCGTCGCCCGTCTCGATCTTCACCGCGATCCCGACGAGGATCGGCACCGCCGCGAGCACGGCCAGCAGCGCGATCGTCCGCCACCGCCGGAACGTGGTCACCAACTCGCTGCGGAACAGCCCGAAGGTCCAGAGGAGGCTGGGCGTACGGGCGGCTGGTGAAGCGACTTCGGACGTCACCTCTCGCTCGGCTCCCTCGGCCTCACCGCCGGACGTCTCAACCCGCGACATCGAAGCCCTCCCCCGTCAGCGCCACGAATGCGTCCTCCAGAGAGGCCCGTTCGAGGCCGAAGCCGCGGACGCGGACGCCCGCGGTGACAAGTGCCGCGTTCAGCTCGGCGAGATCGCGGTCGGGCGACGGCGGTTCGGCCGTCACCCTGCCCCCCTCGTCGGCTCTGCCCCCGTCGGCCACGACCACATCTCCGATCCCCTGCTCCTTGAGCACCCGGGCAGCGTCCGCCGTGTCGGGGGTGGTGACGACGAGGCGTCCGCGCGCCCCGGCGGCCAGTTCGCTCACCGGCCCCTGGATGATGAGCCGCCCCTGGGCCATGACGGCGGCATGGGTGCACACCTGCTCGATCTCGTCGAGCAGGTGGGAGGAGAGGAAGACGGTGGTGCCGTCGGATGCCAACTCCCGTACCAGGGCCCGGATCTCCCGCATGCCCTGTGGGTCGAGCCCGTTGGTCGGCTCGTCGAGGACGAGGAGGCGGCGCGGCTGGAGCAGCGCCGCGGCCAGGCCCAGCCGCTGTTTCATGCCCAGCGAGTACGCCTTCGCCTTCTTGCCGGCGGCTGCCGTGAGCCCGACCCGGTCGAGCGCGGCCGCGACCCGCGTACGCCGGGTGCGCGGGTCGGCGGTCGGGTCGGCCGAGTCGTAGCGGATCAGGTTGTCGCGGCCGGAGAGGAACCCGTACAGCGCGGGTCCCTCGATGAGCGCGCCCACGTGCGGGAGCACGGTCCGGACGGAGCGCGGCATGGGCCGGCCGAGGACCTGTGCCGTGCCCGAGGTCGGCTCGATCAGGCCCATCAGCATGCGGATGGTGGTGGTCTTGCCCGAGCCGTTCGGGCCGAGGAAGCCGAAGACGCTGCCGCTGGGAACCGTCAGTTCCAGGTGGTCCACGGCCACCTGGCCGCCGCGGAAGGTCTTGGTCAGCCCCTGGGTGTGGATGGCTGCTGCGTCGTTCATGGCTCCCCTCGGGTACGGCCGGTGGGCCGGGACGGCTGCCTCGCCGTCCCGGCCCACCGGCCAGGCGTCGCTACTTCGCCGCGTTGGCCGCCTTCACCAGCGCGTCCTTGGTGACGGCACCCGCGTACACCTTGCCGTCCTCGGTGAAGAGGACGTTGATCAGCCGGGTCTTGAAGACCGTACCGGAGCCGAACTCACCCTTGACCTGGTCGCCGAGGGAGTTCAGGAACCCGTCGACCCGGGCGTCGCCGGTCGCGTCCGAACCGCCGCCGGTGGGCATGCCGCCCTCGGCGCCGCTGTCGAACTCGGCGATGGTGCTCCAGCCCTTGCCGATGGTCTTCAGCCCGTCGAGCCCGCTCGCGAACTCCTCCTCGGAACCCTCGGAACCCTTGGAGCCCTTGAGTCCCTTGCCGTCCTTGGACGCCTGGTTCTTGTCGGACTCGTCGAACGCGGAGTCGCCGAACCCGGACTCGTGGTGGCCCGACTTCTCGACCTCGTCGGCCTCGGTGACCTTCGCGCCCTTCGGCGGGGTGAAGTCGAACGTCGACGCGCTCGGCTTGCCGAAGTCGACCTTCGTGAAGCCCGCGTCCACGACGGCCGCGCCGCCACTCGTCGGGGTGAGCGTGAACTTCAGCGGCAGCCCCGTCTTCGCGTCGACGGCGATCGAGATCGCCCCGACCGTCGAACCGGACTGCTTCGGCTTGATCACCAGCTTGTACGCGTCCCGCCCGGCGACCTGCGCGGTCCCGTCGACGGTCACGGACGTGGTGTCGTCGACGGCCTTCAGGGCCTCCTCGGCGAGCTTCTGAGGCGTGGCGGGCACGTCCTCGGCGGTGTCGGGCGCGTCCTTGCGGGCCTCGCCGTCCTTGCCCTCGTCGCCACCGGTCGCGTGGTACACCTCGTTCGAGGCGCTGTCGTACGCCCACAGGTCGTCGCCGTTGTGGATGACGCTGTACTCGGCGGCGTCGTCCAGCAGCGACAGCTTCTGCTTGTCGGGGCCGTCGGCGGCGACCCGCAACGTGTGGGTGCCGGAGGCCAGTTCGAGGAGCTTGGCGGAGGGGTCGGCGGCCGAACCGCCGTCGCCCCCGGAGGGCGCCTGCGAGGCGAGGCCGCCCGCGAGACCGCCCAGGTCGGGCAGGCCCAGATCCGTGGTGATCTTCACCGTCCCGGACACCTGCTGGACGTCCGAGGCGGCGATCTTCTCTATGAGTTCCTGTGCGCTGATCTTCGGCAGATCGGGGTCACCGGAGCCGGCGAAGGCCGGGACGAGCCCGATGGTCGCCGCAGCCACGCCCAGCACGGTGACCGGGACGACGTACCGCGCTGTCTTGCGTCGCCGTGCCGAGCGCGTCTCCTCGGCCTCGGCCGCGAGCGCGGCCGCGTCACCGGCCCGGGCGCTGTCGTCGGTTTCGTACGGTGCCATGTTTGCCTTACCTCCGTCGTCGGCGGCGGCGTCTACTCGGAGCCGCCATTCTCACCCGAATCGGTGAGGAGTGGTGATACCCATCTGACCAAATCGGCCGACAGGAATCGTCAGACTCGGGACTCAACTCGACGTACTGCTACGGGATGACATGGCCGACCGCATGGGATGACATGGCGAGGCGGGGCCTCCCCGAACCCGTAGGGGTCAGCCTGGGCGGCTGAACGCGTAGGGGTGGCCGGGGCGGCTGAACCCGTAGGGGTGATCGGCCGGGGCGACGCCGCCGACGGTGTCGAGCCGGAGGATCTCCACCGTGTTCGCCGGCAGCCCGCGGTGCTTGCCGGACGGGGGCCCTGAGATCCAGCTCGGACGCGATCCACTGCCGCGAGCGGAACGGGGAGTTGGGTGGTGCGGCCGCTCCAACTCGACCTCACCGGAGACGGCTTGACCAGGCATCGTCATCCGAACGGGCGACCTCGCTGCTTGTCGGGGCCGCGCCAGGTCACGGCAACGGACACCTTGTCGCCCCGAGGGGTCTGGGGGCACAGCCCCCAGGAGGCCACGGCAACCCGGGTAGCGTGGCGACGGCCGCGGCAGCCTAACCGGCCCGGTGCACCACCGCGTCGCACAGCTCGACGAGCGCCGCCTTCGCGTCGCACTCCGGCAGCGGCGCCAGTACGGCCCGTGCCTCCTCCGCGTAGCGGATCGTGTCGCGGCGGGCCTGCTCCAGCGCGGGGTGGACGCGCAGCCGGGCCAGGGCCTCGGCGTGGCGGGCGTCGTCGGTGAGGTCGGATTCGAGGAGCTCGCAGAGGGCGATGTCATCCGGCAGCCCCAGCCGCCCCGCCCGCTCACGCAGCCGCAGCACCGGCATGGTCGGCACACCCTCACGCAGATCCGTACCCGGCGTCTTGCCGGACTCGTGCGAGTCGGAGGCGATGTCGAGGACGTCGTCCGCGAGCTGGAAGGCGACGCCGAGCCGCTCCCCGTACTGGGTCAGCACATCGACCACGGTCTCGTCGGCCCCCGCCATCAGCGCGCCGAGCCGCCCGGCGACCGCGACCAGCGAGCCGGTCTTGCCACCGAGGACGTCGAGGTAGTGCTCGATCGGGTCGCGCCCGTCGCGCGGCCCGGCGGTCTCCAGGATCTGCCCGGTGACCAGCCGCTCGAAGGCCTCGGCCTGGATACGGACGGCGTCGGGTCCGAGGTCGGCGAGGACGTGCGAGGCGCGGGCGAAGAGGAAGTCACCGGTGAGGACGGCCAGGGAGTTGTCCCAGCGGGCGTTCGCACTGGGCACGCCGCGGCGCACCTCGGCCTCGTCCATCACGTCGTCGTGGTACAGCGTGGCGAGATGCGTCAGCTCGACCACCACGGCCGAGGGCACGACACCCGGCGCGTACGGGTCGCCGAACTGCGCCGCGAGCATCACCAGCAGCGGCCGGAACCGCTTGCCGCCCGCCCGCAGCAGATGCTGGGCGGCCTCCTGGATGAAGGGGACCTCGCTCTTGGTCGCCTCGAGCAGACCTTCCTCGACGGCCACCATTCCGGCCTGGACATCGGCTTCGAGAGCCTGGTCCCGCGCGCTCAGCCCAAACGGCTCGACGACGGTCACGAGGGTTCTCCTGTCTGCTGACGTCTGCTGACGGTCACACGGTCGGTCTAGGTCGGTCTCACGGTCGATGACAAAGTTTGTCGATCTGTCGCTGCCATCACCCGAGTCAGCGTATCCGGTCACCTTTCGATCACCACGAGCGCCCACGGGTTCGCCCCGAGTGGTATGGGATCGCGCGCTCCATATTCTTGATCAACTGATACGCGCCGATATCCACCGACGCGCGTACGGCTCGGGCGCGCGACGGGTACCCGCTCCGACCCCGCAGACGCCCACCCGCTCCACGGTCGGCCGAATCGCGCCCGCACCCCACCGGTTCCCGCCCGCGTACGCCTCCTCCACCCCCACACACACCCTCCGCTCGGCCCGAGTTGACCGATTTACGTCTTATCTCTCACTTCACCCGACTCATCCCGTGAGTTGGGTCACCCGCCCATCGCGCCACCCTCTCACCCCACCCCGCTGACTTTCCCTTTGCGGTAGGCAAGTTGAGCCACTGTACGTATCCGCAGCAGATGGGCGGATCCCATCAAAGTCAAGGTCAAATGGACCAACCCGCCAAACCGGGACTTGTTCCCGTCGTGTGCTCTCGCATACGTTCACACCCCGTCCGGACGGACCGCCGAATCCTGCCGCCGCCTCGGACGCCCCATCCATTCACCACTCATCCACGCACGGCAGGAGCGGGGGACCCAGGTAAGCCGCCGGTCCGACTTTCCCAGCGGACCGGCTAGGGGTGAAGCCGAGCGCAGTACGCCCAGCGGACGCGGCACGCACAGCGACCGCCGGGACGACGCGCACGGCCGGGCATCTCCAGCCCGAACCCGACAGCTCACCTCGCAGGCGACGGAGAGGAATCCGCCATGCCCGCACGAGGCAAACACCGCCGCCCCAGAAGCAACGCGTTGACCCGTGGCATCGTCGCCGCCGGAACGGGCGGGGCCGCACTCGCCCTCCCGCTCACGCTCGCCACGACCGCGAACGCCGCCACCCCGACCCAGGCCGCCGCCTCCGTACAGTCGGCCCCGCAGTCCGCGCCGGTCGCGGCCAAGTCCCCGACATACACCGTGGTCTCCGGTGACACGCTCTCCTCCATCGCCCGGAAGCACGGCACGAGCGGCGGCTGGCAGCGGCTCTACCAGGCCAACCGCGCGGCCATCGGCGACAACCCGGCGCTGATCCGCCCGGGGCTGAAGCTGACGCTGAAGGCGGCGAAGCCGTCCACCGCCTCGAAGCCGTCCACCGCCTCGAAGGCCTCCACGGCCACGCAGGCGTCGGTCAAGACGTACGCGAACAACCTCGACGGCTGGATCCGCGAGTCGCTGGACATCATGGGGCAAAAGGGAATCCCCGGGACGTACAACGGGATCCACCGCAACATCATGCGCGAGTCGTCGGGCAATCCGCAGGCCATCAACAACTGGGACTCCAACGCCGCCGCGGGCACCCCGTCGAAGGGCCTCCTCCAGGTCATCGACCCGACGTTCGCCGCGTACCACGTCTCCGGCACCGCGTACGACCCCTACGACCCGGTCGCGAACATCACGGCGGCGTGCAACTACGCCGCCGCACGGTACGGCTCGATCGACAACGTGTTCGGGGCCTACTGAGCCTCCGGCTCCTCCCTGTTCCCCTGCGCTCCCCTGTTTTCCTCCGTTTTCCCTTGTTTTCCTCTGTTCCCCTGGGCCGGCGGGCCCAGGGGAACAGTCGTTCATGGGAAGAGCTTCTCCAGGACCACCGCGACTCCGTCGTCCTCGTTCGACAGGGTCACCTCGTCGGCGACGGCCTTGAGTTCGTGGTGGGCGTTGGCCATGGCGACCCCGCGCGCTGCCCAGTCGAACATCGGGATGTCGTTGGGCATGTCGCCGAAGGCGATGGTCTCGTCGGGGGTCAGTCCGAGATGCTCGGCGGCCAGGGCGAGGCCCGTCGCCTTGGTGATGCCGCATGGCTGGAGTTCGACGGTGCCGGGCCCCGACATGGTGACCGTCGCCAGCGAACCGACCGCCATGCGCGCCGCCGAGGCCAACTCGTCGTCGGACAGATAGGGATGGCGCAGAAGCACCTTGCTGATCGGCTCGCACCACAGGTCGTCCCGGCGCGGCACGCGTACGGCGGGCAGCGTGGGGTGCGGCATGAGGTAGCCGGGCTCGATCAGGGTGAGGCCGTCGACCCCGTCCTGGTCGACGGCCGCGTACACCTGTCCGACCTCGGCCTCGATCTTGCCGAGCGCGGTCTCGGCGAGTTCCCGGTCCAGGGTGACGGACCAGAGCAGCCGGTCCGCGCCGGTGTCGTACAACTGCGCGCCCTGCCCGCACACCGCGAGCCCCCTGCTGCCGAGGTCCTCCAGCAGCGGGCGCACTCTCGGCGCCGGCCGTCCCGTCACCACGAGGTGCTGAGCACCGGCCCCCGTGGCCCGCGCCAGCGCGGCGAGGGACCGGTCGGAGAGCGTGTCGTCACTGCGTAGGAGCGTTCCGTCCAGGTCAGTGGCGATGAGTGAATATGCGGTGGGTGCGGCCATGATCAGAGAATACGGATGCCGCGCCCCATCGGTTCGACGCGAACCGGACGACGTCCGACACCCCGACAGCCACACCGCCCCCGTATGTCAACGCCCCTTTCCCGAACATGGGTTCACCGGTGCGATCTGGTCCGCGCCCCTTGAAATGGCCGCAGGCCTTGAAAGGGGCGCGGGGAACTGCGCGACCGGCCACGAACCACCCGCACCCCGCGACGCGCCGCCCCACCCGAGCTCACCCCGGGATCAACTCACCCATGCGCCGCCGCAAGATGCCGAGCCAACCGAGGCGACGCGAACTCGGTCCCGCATACGAACCGCATCACCGGCCCGTACGAAGCCGCCGCCGGCAACCCCGTGAAGTACAACC
The DNA here is from genome assembly GCF_024612035.1 of Streptomyces sp. DSM 40750. Classification (GTDB taxonomy): domain Bacteria; phylum Actinomycetota; class Actinomycetes; order Streptomycetales; family Streptomycetaceae; genus Streptomyces. The sequence continues at coordinate 6,905,853 of NZ_CP102513.1, read as the reverse complement.
CCGGTATCGACGACCGGAACCCGGGGCCGAGCACCGGCGTCCCCCGGCTCACCCCCAGCTCCGCACGCAGCTCGTGTCCGAGGAAGCCCATGGCCCCGAGGTCGACGCGATACCCCGTGGCGGCGATGACGTGGTCCGCGCCCAACTCCTCCGTGCGGCCGTCATACCCACGCAGTACCAGCCGCGGGCTCCCGTCGATGACCCCGGCCCGCACCACCCGGGCGACCTCCCGCACCTCCACCCGCCCCTCGAACCGCTCGCGCAACCACCACGCGCCCAGCGGCCCGAGCACCCGGCGTACCAGGAAGTGCCGGGTGGCGGCGGGCAGGTACCGGTAGGGGTGCGGGTAATAGCTGAGCGCCCACAGCGACCAGGCGCGCCCGAACGGCGACTCGGGGCGCAGCCTCGGCTGCTTCCATGGGGGTGCGCCAAAGGCCACGGCCCCCCGCCCACGCGCGGCGACCCGCACCCGCGCGCCGGCCTCGGCCGCCAGCACCGCCGTCTCCAGGGCCGACTGGCCGGCGCCCACGACGATCAGCTCCTTGTCCTTGAACCGGCTCAGATCGGGGTGCTGGGAGCTGTGCGAGACGGGCCCCGTGGGGCTGGGTCCGTCGACGGCCGCACCCGACAGCTCGGCCGGCAGATGCGCCAGCCCGAACAACCCGCTCGCCACCACGACGGCCCGCGCGGCGAACAACTCCCCCGAGTCCAGCTTCAGTTCGAAACCGCCGCCCTTGCTCCGGTCGACGGACACCACCCGCACCCGCTCCAGCTCGGGCACGAGCCGCTGCTGGAACCACTCCCCGTACGAGACGAAGGTCTCGACCGGGATGATGTCCTCGTCGCTCACGAGCCGCCGGATGCCGGCGGCGTCGCAGTAGTCGGCCAGGGTGTGGCCGCGCTGCGGGGCGTCGATGCTGGACGCCGCCGGGGTCGACTTCAGCTGCATCCCGGCGGGCATGTTGTCCCGCCAGCTGACCATGGGTTCACCGAAGACACGCACCGGAATGCCGTGCGCCCGCAGATGCGCGGCGGTGGACAGGCCGAACGGCCCAGCACCGATGACCGCTACCGGTTGAATCACGAAGTCCCTCCCCAGGACGCGATGTGCCTACTTCGTGGGTTTCACCTGATCACCGCATGGGCGTCGCCCGTCTAGGGACGCACATGGGTGGTGCCGAAGCGACCGGTCCGGCTCGTCCGACTGGTCCGGCTCGTCCGACTGGTTCGGCTCGTCCGACTGGTCCGCCACAGCTGGTAGAGATGCTTCGCACCCGGCCGTACGAAGCGCACGAGCATCGTGAGGAACGGCAGCGGGTCGTCACCCGCGAGCCACGCCAGCTCCGTACCGCTCGCGCGAGTCGGCGCGTGCGGCGTGGTGTACCCGCTGCGCCGGTAGGCGAGCAGGGCCGGCAGATCGATGTTCTCCACGATGTACCGACGTCCGGCGAGCTGCTCCCCCTCCGGCACCGAACGCCCGGTCAGATCGAGGTGCATGGCGCGCACGACATCGATCCCGGCCTCGTTCTCGAACAGCCGGAACTGCGCGCCCATCCGCGGATTGAAATCGAGCAGCTTGTACTGCCCGTCCCGCCGGTCGAACCGCAGATCGAGGTCGATGACGCCACTGAATCCGATCTGTTTGATGAAACGCGCGGCGATGTCCGCGAGTTCCGGATTGTCGACGACATACGCGTTGGCCGTCATCCCCGCATGCGGCGGCCACGACCGCACCTTCACGCCGGTGAACATCGCCAGCGGCGTCGAGTCCGCGTCGAAGTACGCGTGCACGATCCAGTCCTCGGCGTCCTCCCGTGGCAGATACTCCTGCAGAATCACCCCGGGCCGCTCGCCCCATCCCCGGGCGAGCCGCAGCAGCCCTTCCCGGTCCGCGATCCTGGTCGTGCCGTTCACCGCCGGCTGCCGACGCCGCTCGAACGCCTCCCGGTTCTTGGCCACCACGGGAAAGCGAGCCCGTTCCGCGAACCGCTCGACATCGTCGTACGACTGCGGAAAGGAACTCACGGGACTGGAAATCCCATGCTCCACACAGAGTTCATGGAGCCCCTTCTTGCTGGCGAGCCGCCGCGGGAGCTTCCCGTCGACGCGAGGAAAGAGAAATCGTTCTCCCAACTCCTCCTGATGCTCGGCGATGAGAACCGCCGCCTCTTCATCGGTCGGTATGAGAACAGTGGGCCGCCCGATCTCCCGCCCGATGCCCAGCAGTCTGTCCACCAGCCACTCGGGCTCCTCCGTCCCGGTGGTCGGCCACACGAACGCCCGCCGCAGATAGCGCGAGACGGCGGCCGGTGTGCAACGGTCCTCCGTGATCGCATACATCGGCACCCCGAGCCGCCCCAGGCTGCGGATGGCTCCGACCCCGCCATGATGCAGCGGATAGTCACCGAACTTCACGACGAGCCCAGGAACGCCCCGGTCCACCTGTACCGGCGCACCCCAAGAACCCCTGGCCACGGGTCCCCCCACGTGTCCCCCCTACCGGACCCGGACCCACCCCGTCCGCGTCCCCCACAGGACGCTAAGCCGGAACCTTCCACTCCGACCCTCCCCTATCAGGACATTACGAACTCTTTAGACACTCCCCGATCTCTTCACCGCCCCGTAACGTGTGCCGCGACCAGAGGTACGACGGCACGCACGAGAGCGAGGCAGCACCCGATGCCCCCCTTCGATCTCCCCGAAGGTGATCCCTTCGACGTCCCCGAGGGCCACGCCTTCGGTCCGCACAACCTCCCCTACGGTGTCTTCTCGCCCACCGGCTCCGACGCCCGCACGGTGGGCGTCCGCCTCGGTGACCATGTCCTGGACGCCGCCGCGGCCGCGGCCGCCCTCGGCTCCCCGTACGCCGCGCTTCTGGCCCACCCCACCCTCAACCCCCTGCTGGCGGCGGGGCGCACGGCCTGGTCGGACATCCGCCGTGCGTTGACGGCCTGGCTGACGGTCCCCTCCCACCGGGAGACGATCGCGCCGCACTTCCATCCCCTCTCCTCGGTGACCCTCCACCTCCCCTTCGAGGTCTCGGACTACGTCGACTTCTACGCCTCGGAGAACCACGCCCGGAACGTGGGCAAGATCTTCCGCCCCGACTCTCCGGACCCGCTGACCCCCAACTGGAAGCACCTGCCGATCGGTTACCACGGCCGATCCGGCACGGTTGTCGTCTCCGGCACCGAGGTGGTACGGCCGGCCGGCCAGCGCAAGGCCCCGTCCGACCCGGCCCCCGTCTACGGCCCGTCCGTCCGCCTGGACATCGAGGCGGAGGTCGGTTTCGTGGTGGGCGTGCCGTCGGAGATGGGGCATCCGGTGGAGTTGGGCGATTTCCGGGACCATGTCTTCGGCCTCTGCCTCCTCAACGACTGGTCCGCCCGCGATCTCCAGGCCTGGGAGTACGTCCCTCTGGGTCCCTTCCTCGGCAAGTCCTTCGCCACTTCGATCTCGGCCTGGATCACGCCCCTGGACGCCCTGGACGAGGCCCGCGTGTCCCCGCCGGACCGCACCCACGCCCTCCTTCCCTACCTCGACGACTCCGCCCCCGATGTCGACCCGGGCGGCTACGACCTCCACCTCACCGTCGCGATCAACGGTCACGTCGTCTCCGAGCCGCCCTTCTCCACGATGTACTGGACCGCCGCCCAGCAACTGGCCCACATGACCGTCAACGGGGCCTCCCTCCGCACCGGCGACCTCTACGGCTCCGGCACGGTCAGCGGGCCCTCCCCCGCCCAACGCGGCTCCCTCCTGGAGCTCACCTGGAACGCCCGCGACCCCCTCGATCTCCCCACCGGCAAACGCACGTTCCTGGAGGACGGCGACGAGGTGACGATCACCGCGTGGGCACCCGGGCCGGGCGGAACGAAGGTGGGCCTGGGCGAGGTCACGGGCAGGGTCGTGCCACGGGACTGAAAGCCCTCCCGGAATCCCGGGCCGCCTTCCCGAAGCCTCCCTGGGACTGCTTACCTGTGCGGCTGTCGCGACGCCCCTCGGTTCGGGGGCGTCGCCTGGTGGTCAGGGATGTCCAGCCGGTCGCCGATGAGCATGACCGCTTCTTCCACGGTTCTCGTCGCCAACGAGGCGGATGAGCTCCCCTCGCTCGTCCTCGGTGGTGATCGTTCCGGTCGGGGTTCTACGCCCAGTCGTCGTGCTCGGGCTCCGGCTCCACATCGGGCCAGTCGAAGTCCTCCGCCGCGTCACCCGTCGACGCGGGGGCCGCGACGCCCCCGCGGGCCGCTTCCAAGGCCGGCCCCGACGCCGACGACCCATCGGAAGCCCCGCCCAGCGAAGCGAGCACCCCCAGCACGCCCTCCCCGTACGTCACCAGCTTCTTCTCGCCGATTCCGCTGATGGTGCCCAGTTCGGCGACGGAGGTGGGCGCCGTCGCCGCGATCTCGCGGAGGGTGGCGTCGTGAAAGATGACGTAGGCGGGGACGCCCTGTTCCCGGGCCTGTTCGGCACGCCAGGCGCGCAGGGCCTCGAAGACGGGGACCAGCTCGTCCGACAGCTCGACGGCGGCCGCCTTGGCCTTGCGGTCGCCCCGGCCGGAGCCCGAGGAGCCCGGGCCGTCCGCCGCCGACCGCGAGGTCACCGGCTTCTTCGGCTCCTTGCGCAGCGGCACCTCCCGCTCCCGCCGCAGCACCGCCCCGCTCTCCTCGGTGAGCACGAGCGTGCCGTACTCACCCTCGACCGCGAGGAGCCCCTGGGCGAGCAACTGCCGCACCACACCCCGCCATTCGGCCTCGGCCAGCTCCTCACCGATGCCGAAGACGGACAGCTGGTCGTGGTCGAACTGGATGACCTTCGCGGTCCGCCGCCCCATCAGGATGTCGACGATCTGCACGGCGCCGAACTTCTGCCCCCGCTCCCGCTGCAGCCGCACCACCGTGGAGAGGACCTTCTGCGCGGCGACGGTGCCGTCCCAGGTCTCCGGCGGTACGAGGCAGGTGTCGCAGTTGCCGCAGCCGTCGGCCTGCGGTTCCTGGCCGAAGTACTGGAGCAGCTGGCCGCGTCGGCACTGGGCGGTCTCGCAGAGCGCCAGCATCGCGTCCAGGTGGCTGGCGGCCCGGCGGCGGAACGCCTCGTCGCCCTCGCTGCCCTGGATCATCTTCCGCTGCTGTATGACGTCGTTCAGGCCGTACGCCATCCATGCCGTGGACGGCAGGCCGTCGCGGCCGGCGCGGCCGGTCTCCTGGTAGTAGCCCTCCACCGACTTCGGCAGGTCCAGATGCGCGACGAACCGTACGTCGGGCTTGTCGATGCCCATGCCGAAGGCGATCGTGGCGACGACCACGAGCCCTTCCTCCCGCAGGAACCGCGACTGGTGTGCCGCGCGCGTGCCCGAGTCGAGGCCCGCGTGGTACGGCACCGCCTCGACGCCGTTCTTGCTCAGGAATTCCGCCGTCCGTTCGACGGAGTTCCGGGACAGGCAGTAGACGATGCCCGCGTCGCCGGCGTGCTCCTGGCGCAGGAAGGACAGGAGCTGCTTCTTCGGGTCGGCCTTGGGCACGATCCGGTACTGGATGTTGGGCCGGTCGAAGCTGGCCTCGAAGTGCCGGGCCCGGGGCATGGCCAGCCGCTCGGTGATCTCCCGGTGCGTGGCGTGGGTGGCGGTGGCCGTGAGCGCGATGCGCGGCACGTCCGGCCAGCGCTCGCCCAGCAGGGACAGGGACAGGTAGTCGGGCCGGAAGTCGTGTCCCCACTGGGACACGCAGTGCGCCTCGTCGATCGCGAACACGGAGATCTTGCCGCGGCCGAGCAGATCGAGCGTGGTGTCGAGCCGCAGCCGCTCCGGTGCGAGATACAGCAGGTCGAGCTCCCCCGCGAGGAACTCCGCCTCGACCACGCGCCGCTCGTCGAAGTCCTGCGTGGAGTTCATGAACCCGGCGCGCACGCCCAGCGCCCGAAGCGCGTTCACCTGGTCCTGCATCAGGGCGATCAGGGGGGAGACCACAATGCCCGTACCTGGTCTGACCAGGGACGGAATCTGGTAGCAGAGCGACTTGCCACCGCCGGTCGGCATGAGCACGACGGCGTCCCCGCCGGCGACCACATGATCGATGACCGCTTCCTGCTCACCCCGGAAGGCGTCGTACCCGAAGACCCGGTGGAGCACGGCCAGCGCCTCGCTCTCCGCTCCGCGCCCCGCGCCCACGGCCCCGCCCGGCCCTGGAGCCGTCCCGCCCGCTCCCGGCCCGGCTGTCCTGCCCTCGTCCGCCATCACACTCGTCCCGCCCGTCCCGATCATCGCCCGTCCCCCGCGCCTTACGTCCTGTGCCGCCCGTGCTTCCTCCAGCCCTTGCCACCATAGGCGCCCGCACCGACAGCCTCAGAGTTATCCACAGGCTCCACCCGTGCGGGTTCCGCCGCGCCCACGTTCAGCGACCGGCGCATACGACGGGACCCGGCCCCCAAGGAGGAGACCGGGTCCCGTCACTGCATCACGACCGAAGGCACCACGCCGAAGGCACCGCAGCCAAGTGCGACGCCCGCGAGCGGAGCGTCAGCGGACGAACACTCCCGCCTGACCCGCCAGATCCAGGAAGTACTGCGGTGCGACACCGAGCACCAGCGTGACGGCCACACCGACCCCGATCGCGGTCATGGTCAGCGGCGACGGCACGGCGACGGTCGGCCCCTCGGGCCGCGGCTCGCTGAAGAACATGAGCACGATGACACGGATGTAGAAGAACGCGGCGATGGCCGACGAGATCACACCGACCACGACGATCGCGCCCGCGCCACCCTCCGCCGCCGCCTTGAACACGGCGAACTTCCCGGCGAACCCGGAGGTCAGCGGAATGCCCGCGAAGGCCAGCAGGAAGACCGCGAACACGGCCGCCACCAGCGGTGACCTGCGCCCGAGCCCGGCCCACTTGGACAGATGCGTGGCCTCGCCGCCCGCGTCCCGCACGAGGGTCACCACGGCGAACGCGCCGATCGTCACGAACGAGTAGGCACCCAGGTAGAACAGCACGGACGAGACGCCGTCGGGCGAGGCCGCGATGACACCGGCGAGGATGAAGCCCGCGTGGGCGATCGACGAGTAGGCGAGCAGTCGCTTGATGTCGGTCTGCGTGATGGCGACGATCGCGCCGCCCAGCATGGTGACGATGGCGACGGCCCACATGACCGGCCGCCAGTCCCAGCGCAGGCCTGGCAGGACGACGTAGAGCAGGCGCAGCAGCGCGCCGAACGCCGCCACCTTCGTGGCCGCCGCCATGAACCCGGTGACCGGAGTCGGCGCGCCCTGGTACACATCCGGCGTCCACATGTGGAACGGCACCGCGCCGACCTTGAACAGCAGGCCCATGACGACCATGGCGGCGCCGATGAGGAGCAGCACGTCGTTGCCCATGGTGCCGGCGAGGGCGGGGTTGATCTCTCCGATGGTGCCGTCGACGACCTGGGCGATCGTCGCGTACTTCACGGAGCCCGCGTAGCCGTACAGCAGCGCGATGCCGAAGAGGGTGAAGGCGGAGGCGAAGGCGCCGAGCAGGAAGTACTTGACCGCTGCCTCCTGCGACATGAGCCGCTTGCGGCGGGCCACGGCGCACAGCAGATAGAGCGGGAGCGAGAAGACTTCCAGGGCGATGAACAGGGTCAGCAGGTCGTTGGCCGCCGGGAAGATCAGCATGCCGCCGATCGCGAAGAGCAGCAGCGGGAACACCTCGGTGGTGGTGAACCCGGCCTTCACCGCGGCCTTCTCGCTGTCGCTGCCGGGCACCGAAGCGGCCTGCGCGGCGAAGGAGTCGACCCTGTTGCCGTGCGCGGCCGGGTCAAGGCGCCGCTCGGCGAAGGTGAAGACGCCGAGGATGCCGGCCAGGAGGATCGTGCCCTGCAGGAACAGGGCCGGTCCGTCCACGGCGATGGCGCCCATGGCCGCGATTCCGGCCTTCGTGGTGCCGTATCCGCCCGCCGCGAGGGCGACGACGGCGGCGAAGGATGCCGCGAGGGCGACGACGGAGACGAACACCTGGGCGTAGTAGCGGGACTTGCGCGGCACGAAGGCCTCGACAAGCACCCCGATGATCGCCGCCCCGATGACGATCAGAGTGGGCGACAATTGCCCGTATTCGATCTTCGGCGCGTCGATCTTCGTGATCGGGTCGGCCGCAGTTGTCCACAGGCTGTGGACGGCTGATGCGCTCACTTTGCGGCCTCCACCTCGGGCTGGGGGTCCTTCTGCTTCACGTCGGACATGGTGTGCTCGACCGCCGGGTTGACGATGTCGGTGACCGGCTTCGGATAGACGCCCAGGAAGATCAGCAGCACGACCAGTGGGGCGACCACCACGAGTTCCCGCACCCTCAGGTCGGGCATCCCCTCGACCTCGGCCTTCACCGGGCCCGTCATCGTCCGCTGGTAGAGGACGAGGACGTAGAGCGCGGCGAGGACGATGCCTGCAGTGGCGATGATCCCGATCACCGGGTAGCGCGCGAACGTGCCGACCAGGACCAGGAACTCACTGACGAACGGGGCGAGTCCGGGCAGCGAAAGCGTCGCGAGACCGCCGATCAGGAACGTGCCGGCGAGGACCGGCGCCACCTTCTGCACGCCTCCGTAGTCGGCGATGAGCCGCGATCCGCGCCGGGAGATCAGGAAGCCGGCGACCAGCATCAGGGCGGCCGTCGAGATGCCGTGGTTGACCATGTAGAGCGTCGCGCCGGACTGGCCCTGGCTGGTCATCGCGAAGATACCCAGGATGATGAACCCGAAGTGCGAGATCGACGCGTACGCCACCAGCCGCTTGATGTCCCGCTGGCCGACCGCGAGCAGCGCCCCGTAGATGATGCTGATGAGGGCCAGGACGAGAATCGCGGGAGTCGCCCACTTACTGGCCTCCGGGAACAGCCCGAGGCAGAAGCGGAGCATCGCGAACGTGCCCACCTTGTCGACGACCGCCGTGATGAGGACGGCGACCGGGGCGGTGGACTCCTGCATGGCGTTGGGCAGCCAGGTGTGCAGCGGCCACAGGGGCGCCTTCACCGCGAAGGCGAAGAAGAAGCCCAGGAACAGCCACCGTTCGGTGGTGGTCGCCATCTCCAGCGAGCCGTTGGCGCGAGCCTCGGTGATCTCCTGCAGCGAGAAGTTCCCGGCGACCACGTACAGGCCGATCACCGCGGCCAGCATGATCAGACCGCCGACCAGGTTGTAGAGGAGGAACTTCACGGCGGCGTACGACCGTTGCGTGGACGCCGCCTCCTCGCCGTGCTCGTGGGCCCGGTCCCCGAAGCCGCCGATGAGGAAGTACATCGGGATGAGCATGGCTTCGAAGAAGATGTAGAAGAGGAAGACGTCGGTGGCCTCGAAGGAGATGATCACCATCGCCTCGACCGCCAGGATCAGGGCGAAGAAGCCCTGGGTGGGCCGCCACCTCTTGTTGCCGGTCTCCAGCGGGTCGGCGTCGTGCCAGCCCGCGAGGATGATGAACGGGATCAGCAGGGCGGTGAGCGCGACGAGCGCCACCCCGATGCCGTCCACGCCCAGCTCGTAACGCACCCCGAAGTCCGCGATCCAGGCGTGGGACTCGGTGAGTTGGTAGCGGTCGCCGTCCGGGTCGAAGCGGACCAGGACGATCACGGCGAGTACGAGCGTGGCCAGCGAGACGATCAGCGCCAGCCATTTCGCGGCCTCGCGCTTCGCGGCCGGTACGGCGGCCGTGGCGATCGCCCCGAGGGCCGGGAGCACCGCCGTCGCTGTCAGCAGAGGAAAGGACATCGGTATCAGACCGCCCTCATCAGCAGGGTCGCGGCGATGAGGATCGCAGCGCCGCCGAACATCGAGACCGCGTACGACCGTGCATAGCCGTTCTGGATGCGGCGCAGCCGGCCGGAGAGGCCACCCATCGAGGCCGCCGTGCCGTTGACGACGCCGTCGACCAGGGTGTGGTCGACGTACACGAGGGAGCGCGTGAGGTGCTCGCCGCCGCGTACGAGCACGACGTGGTTGAAGTCGTCCTGGAGGAGGTCGCGCCGGGCGGCCCGGGTGAGCAGCGATCCGCGCGGGGCGACGACGGGGACGGGCCGGCGCCCGTACTGGAGCCAGGCGAGGCCGACGCCGATGACCATCACGGCGACGGTGGAGACGGTGACCGTCAGCGCGCTGATCGGTGGGTTCCCGTGCGCGTGGTGGGTGACGGGCTCCAGCCAGTGGATGAACCGGTCGCCGATGCTGAAGTAGGCACCGCCGAAGACCGATCCGACGGCCAGCACGATCATGGGGATCGTCATGACCTTGGGCGACTCGTGCGGGTGCGGTTCCGCGTGGGCGCCGTGGTGCTCGGCGGCGGGCTCCACGCTCGGCTCCTCCGGGGAGGCGGTCGGCTGGTTCCGCCAGCGCTCCTCGCCGAAGAACGTCATCAGCATCACGCGCGTCATGTAGTACGCCGTGATGGCCGCGCCCAGCAGGGCCACACTGCCGAGGATCCAGCCCTCGGTGCCGCCCTTGGCGAAGGCCGCCTCGATGATCTTGTCCTTGGAGAAGAAGCCGGACAGACCGGGGAAGCCGATGATCGCGAGGTAGCCGAGGCCGAAGGTGACGAAGGTGATCGGCATGTACTTCCGCAGGCCGCCGTACTTGCGCATGTCGACCTCGTCGTTCATGCCGTGCATGACCGAACCGGCGCCGAGGAACAGGCCGGCCTTGAAGAAGCCGTGCGTCACCAGGTGCATGATCGCGAAGACGTAGCCGATGGGGCCGAGGCCCGCGGCGAGCACCATGTAGCCGATCTGCGACATCGTCGATCCGGCGAGGGCCTTCTTGATGTCGTCCTTCGCGCAACCGACGATCGCACCGAAGAGGAGCGTGACCGCGCCGACGATGGTGGTGACCAACTGCGCGTCGGGGGCGGCGTTGAAGATGTCGGCGGAGCGGACGATCAGGTAGACGCCGGCGGTCACCATGGTCGCGGCGTGGATGAGGGCCGAGACCGGGGTCGGGCCCTCCATCGCGTCCCCGAGCCAGGACTGCAGCGGCACCTGGGCGGACTTGCCGCAGGCGGCGAGCAACAGCATCAGCGCGATGGCGGTGAGCGTGCCCTCGCTCGTCTCACCGGTGGCCTCCAGGACCGGCCCGAAGGCGAAGGTCCCGAAGGTGGTGAACATCAGCATGATGGCGATGGACAGGCCCACGTCGCCGACGCGGTTGACCAGGAAGGCCTTCTTCGCGGCGGTGGCGGCGCTGGGCTTGTGCTGCCAGAAGCCGATCAGCAGATACGAGGCGAGGCCGACGCCCTCCCAGCCGACGTACAGCAGCAGGTAGTTGTCGGCGAGGACGAGCAGCAGCATCGCCGCGAGGAACAGGTTCAGATAGCCGAAGAAGCGGCGTCGGCGCTCGTCGTGCTCCATGTACCCGATCGAGTACACGTGGATGAGCGAGCCGACTCCGGTGATCAGCAGGACGAACGTCATCGACAGCTGGTCGAGCTGGAAGGCGACGTCGGCCTGGAAGCCCTCGACGGGGATCCAGCTGAACAGATGCTGGCCCATCTCGCGGTGTTCGGCGTCCTTGCCGACCATGTCGGCGAAGAGGACGACGCCGATGACGAACGAGGCGGCGGCCAGGGCCGTGCCGACGAGGTGGCCGACGGCGTCGAGGCGCCGGCCGCCGCACAGCAGGACGGCCGCTCCGAGCAGGGGCGCCGCCACCAGCAGCGCAATCAGGTTCTCCACGATTCTTCCGACCCCTTACAGCTTCATCAGGCTGGCGTCGTCGACCGAGGCCGAGTGGCGGGACCGGAACAGCGACACGATGATCGCGAGTCCGACCACGACCTCCGCGGCGGCGACGACCATCGTGAAGAAGGCGATGATCTGGCCGTCGAGATTGCCGTGCATCCGGGAGAAGGCGACCAGGGCGAGGTTGCAGGCGTTGAGCATCAGCTCGACGCACATGAACACCACGATCGCGTTCCGCCTGATCAGGACGCCGGTGGCGCCGATCGTGAACAGCAGGGCGGCGAGATACAGGTAGTTGACGGGATTCACTTCGATGCCTCCCTGTTCTTCCCGCTGTTCCCGCTGTTCGAGCGCTCCAGACGGTCCTCGGCGCGCTGCTCCAGTGCCTTGAGGTCGTTGAGCGCCTCGGTCGAGACATCGCGGATCTGCCCTCGGTCCCGCAGCGTCTTGCTGACGGTCAGCTCGGACGGGGTGCCGTCGGGCAGCAGGCCCGCGATGTCCACCGCGTTGTGCCGGGCGTACACGCCGGGGGCCGGCAGCGGGGGGAGGTGCTTGCCCTCGCGTACGCGCTCTTCGGCCAGCTCGCGCTGGGTCTTGGCCCGCTCGGTGCGCTCTCGGTGGGTGAGGACCATGGCGCCGACGGCGGCCGTGATCAGCAGGGCGCCGGTGAGCTCGAAGGCGAACACGTAGTCGGTGAAGATCAGGGCCGCGAGGCCCTCCACGTTGCCGCCCGCGTTGGCCTGGCCGAGGCCGTTGAACTCCGTCAGTGAGGCGTTGCCGATGCCCGCGGTCAGCAGGATGCCGAAGCCGAGGCCACAAACGAGGGCCAGCCAGCGCTGACCCTTGATGGTCTCCTTCAGGGAGTCCGCCGCGGTGACGCCGACGAGCATCACCACGAACAGGAACAGCATCATGATCGCGCCGGTGTAGACCACGATCTGCACGACGCCCAGGAAGTAGGCGCCGTTGGCGAGGTAGAACACCGCCAGGATGATCATGGTGCCGGCGAGGCAGAGCGCGCTGTGCACGGTCTTCTTCATGAAGACGGTGCACAGGGCGCCGACCACGGCGATCGTGCCGAGCACCCAGAACTGGAAGGCCTCACCTGTGGAGGTGGTGTAGGCGGCGAGTTGAGCACTCATGCGCCCACCCCCTCTTCCTCTGGCTTCTCGCCCTTGGATGTGGCCACTTGGCGCACCGTGCCGGGCGCGGCCTCGGTGACCAGCCCCCGGTAGTAGTCCTGTTCGTCCGTGCCCGGGAAGATCGAGTGGGGCGAGTCGACCATGCCCTCCTCCAGACCGGCGAGCAGCTGCTCCTTGGTGTAGATGAGGTTGGCACGGCTGGAGTCGGCCAGCTCGAACTCGTTGGTCATCGTCAACGCGCGCGTGGGGCACGCCTCGATGCACAAGCCGCACAGGATGCAGCGGGCGTAGTTGATCTGGTAGACGCGGCCGTACCGCTCGCCCGGTGAGTAGCGCTCCTCGTCCGTGTTGTCGGCGCCCTCCACGTAGATGGCGTCGGCGGGACACGCCCAGGCGCACAGCTCGCAGCCGATGCACTTCTCCAGGCCGTCCGGATGGCGGTTGAGCTGGTGCCGGCCGTGGAACCGCGGGGCCGTGGTCTTCCGCTGCTCCGGATACTGCTCGGTCAGCCGCTTCTTGAACATGGCCTTGAAGGTCACGCCAAAGCCGGCGACGGGGTTCTGGAAACCCGGCTTGGTCTCCTTCGGCTCCTCAGCCATCGGACGCCTCCTTCCCATTCGAAGATCCGTCACTGTCAGTATCGGACCCGCCACTGACAATCAGCTCCCGCTCGCGGCGCGGACGCCTGCGCGGCACCGGCGGGAGGGTCTGTCCGGGCAGGGGCGGTACGGGGAATCCGCCGGCCATCGGGTCGAAGGCGGCCGGTTCGGCGGGCTTGTCCTGTGCCTCGCGCCGGTCGCGGAAGATGTCCACGACGACCGAGAGCAGGAACAGCACGATGACGGCGCCCGCGACGTACAGCGCGATCTCGGCGAAGTCGTAGTTCTCGTTCCTGAGGGTCCGTACGGTCGCGACGAGCATCAGCCAGACCACGGAGACCGGGAGGAGGACCTTCCAGCCGAGCTTCATCAGCTGGTCGTAGCGGACGCGCGGGAGTGTGCCGCGCAGCCAGATGAAGAAGAACAGCAGCAGCTGGACCTTCACCACGAACCAGAGCATCGGCCACCAGCCGTGGTTGGCGCCCTCCCAGAAGGTGCTGATGGGATAGGGGGCCCGCCAGCCGCCGAGGAAGAGCGTCACCGACACGGCCGAGACGGTCACCATGTTGACGTACTCGGCGAGCATGAACAGCGCGAACTTGATCGACGAGTACTCGGTGTTGAAGCCGCCGACCAGGTCGCCCTCGGACTCCGGCATGTCGAAGGGGGCGCGGTTGGTCTCACCGACCATGGTCACGATGTAGATCACGAACGAGACCGGCAGCAGCACGATGTACCAGCGGTCCTGCTGCGCCTCCACGATCGCCGACGTCGACATCGACCCCGAGTAGAGGAAGACCGAGGCGAACGCGGCGCCCATGGCGATCTCGTAGGAGATCATCTGCGCTGCGGAGCGGAGGCCGCCGAGCAGCGGGTAGGTGGATCCGGAGCTCCAGCCCGCGAGCACGATGCCGTAGATGCCGACCGAGGCGACCGCGAGGATGTAGAGCATCGCGATCGGCAGGTCGGTGAGCTGCATCGTGGTGCGCTGGCCGAAGATCGAGATCTCGTTGCCGGCCGGGCCGAAGGGGATCACCGCGATCGCCATGAAGGCCGGGATGGCCGCGACGATCGGCGCGAGGACGTAGACGACCGTGTCCGCGCGTTTGACGATGACGTCTTCCTTGAGCATCAGTTTGATGCCGTCGGCGAGCGACTGGAGCATGCCCCAGGGGCCGTGCCGGTTGGGGCCGATGCGCAGCTGCATCCAGGCGACGACCTTGCGTTCCCACACGATGGAGAACAGCACGGTCAGCATCAGGAAGGCGAAGCAGAACACCGCCTTGACGACGACCAGCCACCAGGGGTCGCGGCCGAACATCGAGAGGTCTTCAGCGGCGAGGTACAAGCTCATGCCTCCACCTCCTCGGGGGCCTCGGCGGCGAGCGTCGCGGGGCCGATACGGACGAGTGCGCCGGGCAGCGCCCCGGTGTCGGAGGCGACGCCCGAGCCGGTGGAGTTCAGCGGCAGCCAGACGACGCGGTCGGGCATCTCGGTGATCTGCAGCGGCAGTTCCACGACCCCTGCGGGGCCGGTGACCGCGAGGACGTCACCGTTCTTGACGCCGGCCTCGGCGGCCGTGGCGGCGGACACGCGCGCGTGGGCGGCGTGCCGCGTCCCGGCGAGCGCCTCGTCGCCGTCCTGGAGGCGGCCCTGGTCGAGCAGCAGCCGGTGCCCGGCCAGTACGGCTTCCCCGGCGGCCGGGCGCGGCAGTCCGGCCGCGACCTCCACCGGCTCGTTGGCCCTCGCACCGTCCCACGCCCCGAGCCGGTCCAGCTCCGCGCGCGTGGTGCGCAGATCGGGGAGGCCCAGGTGGACGTCCATGGCGTCGGCCAGCATCTGGAGCACCCGCCCGTCGGTGGGTGCCACCCGGCGCGTCATCTGGTCGGGCTTCAGCGCGGCCTCGAACAGCCGTACCCGGCCTTCCCAGTTGACGAAGGTGCCTGCCTTCTCGGCGACGGCCGCGACCGGAAGGACCACGTCCGCCCGTCCGGTGACCTCGCTGGGCCGCAGCTCCAGTGACACCAGGAAGCCCACCGTGGAGAGTGCCTCACGCGCGCGTGCCGGATCGGGCAGATCGGCGACTTCCACACCCGCCACCACCAGGGCCCCGAGCTCTCCGGTGGCGGCGGCCTCGACGATCTGTCCGGTGTCCCGGCCGTACCTCAGCGGGAGTTCGGCGACGCCCCAGGCGGCGGCGACCTCCGCGCGTGCGCGCGGGTCGGTGGCCGGACGCCCGCCCGGCAGCACCGACGGCAGCGCGCCTGCCTCGACGGCGCCGCGCTCCCCGGCCCGCCGAGGGATCCACACCAGCTGCGCGCCGGTCAGGGACGCGGCCCGCACGGCGGCGGTGAGCCCGCCGGCCACGGCCGCGATCCTCTCCCCTACGACGATCACCGCGCCCTCGGTACGCAGCGCCTCGGAGGCCTTGGTGCCGTCCTCGTCAAGCCCGAACCCACTCGCGAGGGCGTCCAGCCACTCGGTCTCGGTGCCGGGCGCGGCCGGCAGGAGCGTGCCGCCCGCCTTCTCCAGACCCCGGGTGGCGTGGGTGGCCAGCGAGAACACCTGCTGCTTGTGTTTGCGCCAGGCCTTGCGCAGCCGGAGGAAGACGCCGGGTGCCTCCTCCTCGGCCTCGAACCCGACCAGCAGCACCGCGGGCGCCTTCTCCAGGGAGGTGTACGAGACACCCGTACCGTCGAGGTCGCGGCCCCGTCCGGCGACCCGGGCCGCCAGGAAGTCGGCCTCCTCGCCGCTGTGCACGCGCGCGCGGAAGTCGATGTCGTTGCTGTCGAGGGCCACACGCGCGAACTTGCTGTACGCGTAGGCGTCCTCGACGGTGAGCCGTCCGCCGGTCAGGACACCGGCCCGGCCACGCGCGGCGAGAAGCCCCTGGGCGGCGGCCTCCAGGGCCTCCGGCCAGGAGGCGGGCTCCAGGACGCCCTCCGCGTTGCGGACGAGCGGGGTGGTCAGCCGGTCCGGCCGCTGCGCGTACCGGAACGCGAACCGCCCCTTGTCGCAGATCCACTCCTCGTTGACCTGCGGGTCGTCGGCGGCGAGCCGCCGCATGACCTTGCCGCGCCGGTGGTCGGTGCGGGTCGCGCAACCGCCGGAGCAGTGCTCGCAGACGGACGGCGAGGAGACCAGGTCGAAGGGGCGGGAGCGGAATCGGTACGCCGCCGAGGTCAGCGCGCCCACCGGGCAGATCTGGATGGTGTTCCCGGAGAAGTACGACTCGAAGGGGTCGCCCTCGCCGGTGCCGACCTGCTGGAGCGCGCCCCGCTCGACCAGCTCGATCATCGGGTCGCCCGCGACCTGGTTGGAGAACCGGGTGCAGCGGGCGCACAGCACGCACCGCTCACGGTCGAGCAGCACCTGCGTGGAGATCGGCACGGGCTTCTCGTAGGTGCGCTTCCTGCCCTCGAAGCGGGACTCGCTGTGGCCGTGCGACATGGCCTGGTTCTGCAGGGGGCACTCGCCGCCCTTGTCGCAGACCGGGCAGTCCAGGGGGTGGTTGATGAGCAGAAGCTCCATCACACCCTTCTGGGCCTTCTCCGCGACCGGCGAGGTGAGGTGAGTCTTGACGACCATCCCGTCCGTACAGGTGATCGTGCAGGACGCCATGGGCTTGCGCTGGCCCTCGACCTCGACGATGCACTGGCGGCAGGCGCCGGCCGGGTCGAGCAGGGGGTGGTCGCAGAAGCGGGGGATCTCGATGCCGAGCTGTTCGGCGGCCCGGATGACCAGGGTGCCCTTGGGCACGCTGATGTCGACGCCGTCGATCTTGAGCGAGACGAGATCTTCCGGCGGGACCGCCGCCTCCCCGCCCCCGGAGGGAGCGCTGGTGGTCACGGTCATGCGTTCACCTCCGCGTGCTTGTCCTTGTCGGCCCAGGCCGTCGACTTGGCCGGGTCGAACGGGCAGCCCCGGCCCGTGATGTGGTCCTCGTACTCCGCGCGGAAGTACTTGAGGGAGGAGAAGATCGGCGAGGCGGCGCCGTCGCCGAGGGCGCAGAAGGACTTGCCGTTGATGTTGTCGGCGATGTCGTTCAGCTTGTCGAGGTCGCTCATGACGCCCTTGCCGGCCTCGATGTCGCGCAGCAACTGCACCAGCCAGTAGGTGCCTTCGCGGCAGGGGGTGCACTTGCCGCAGGACTCGTGGGCGTAGAACTCGGTCCAGCGGGTGACGGCACGTACGACGCAGGTCGTCTCGTCGAAGCACTGGAGTGCTTTCGTGCCGAGCATGGAACCCGCGGCGCCCACTCCTTCGTAGTCAAGAGGGACGTCGAGGTGCTCGTCGGTGAACATCGGGGTCGAGGAGCCGCCCGGCGTCCAGAACTTGAGGCGATGCCCGGGGCGCATCCCGCCGCTCATCTCCAGGAGCTGACGGAGTGTGACGCCGAGCGGGGCCTCGTACTGACCGGGGCTGGCGACATGGCCGCTGAGCGAGTAGAGCGTGAAGCCGGGAGACTTCTCGCTGCCCATCGACCTGAACCATTCCTTGCCTTTTTGCAGGATGGCGGGAACGGACGCGATCGACTCGACGTTATTCACGACAGTCGGGCACGCATAGAGGCCCTCGACAGCAGGGAAGGGGGGACGAAGCCGCGGTTGACCACGGCGGCCTTCGAGCGAGTCGAGCAGCGCGGTCTCCTCACCGCAGATGTACGCGCCCGCGCCCGCGTGCACGGTGAGCTGGAGGTCGAGTCCGCTGCCGAGGATGTTCTCGCCGAGGAAGCCCGCCTCGTAGGCCTCACGCACGGCCTCGTGCAACCGCCGCAGTACGGGGACGACTTCACCACGCAGATAGATGAAGGCATGCGAAGACCTGATGGCATGACACGCGATGACGATGCCCTCGATGAGGCTGTGCGGGTTCGCGAAGAGGAGCGGAATGTCCTTGCACGTTCCGGGCTCCGACTCGTCGGCGTTGACAACTAGATAATGCGGTTTTCCATCGCCCTGAGGAATGAACTGCCATTTCATTCCCGTGGGGAATCCCGCGCCGCCACGGCCGCGCAGACCGGACTCCTTGACGTACGCGATGACGTCGTCCGGTGACATGGCCAGCGCCTTGCGCAGCCCCTCGTACCCCTCGTGCCTTCGGTAGACGTCCAGCGACCAGGACCTGTCCTCGTCCCAGAAGGCCGACAGCACGGGTGCGAGCAGTTTCTCCGGGCTGGTGCCCTTGATCTCGGGTGCCAACGTCATCACTCCCCCTCCTCGGCGGTAGGCCCTGCCGGGTGGGCCGGGTCCGAGGCCGACGTGTCCTGCGGCGCGTCGTGCGAGCTGAGGTGTTCGGCGGGTGACGGCTCGTGCACCTTGTCGTGCGGCTCGTCGTGCGGGCCGCCGTCCCGCGGATGGACCACGCGTGCGGGTGCGGCCTCTCCCCTTGCCAGGCGGAGGCCGACCAGCGAGGCGGGTCCCGCACCGCCGCTCGCCTCGACGGCCCCTGGCCGCTCGTCGGGGAAGCCGGCGAGGATCCGTGCGGTGTCCTTGAAGGTGCACAGCGGCGCCCCGCGCGTGGGCTCGACCCGCTCTCCCGCCCGCAGATCGTCGACGAGGCGCTTGGCGCTGTCCACGGTCTGGTTGTCGAAGAACTCCCAGTTGACCATCACGACCGGTGCGAAGTCGCAGGCCGCGTTGCACTCGATGTGCTCCAGGGTGACCTTGCCGTCGCCGGTGGTCTCGCCGTTGCCGACACCCAGGTGGTCCTGCAGCGCCTGGAAGATCGCGTCGCCGCCCATCACCGCGCAGAGAGTGTTGGTGCAGACGCCCACCTGGTAGTCACCGGAGGGCTTGCGCCGGTACATGGTGTAGAAGGTGGCGACCGCGGTGACCTCGGCCGTGGTCAGGCCGAGCACCTCCGCGCAGAACCGCATGCCGGTGCGGGTGACATGGCCCTCCTCCGACTGCACGAGATGCAGCAGCGGCAGGAGGGCGGACCGCGAGTCCGGGTAGCGGGCGACGACCTCGGCGGCGTCCCGCTCCAGCCGGGCTCGAACGTCGTCCGGGTAGTCGGGCGCGGGCAGTTGCGGCATGCCCAGGCTGACGCCCTCGGGGGTGGTGGTCACCGGTCGACGCCTCCCATCACAGGGTCGATGGACGCGACGGCGACGATGACGTCGGCGACCTGGCCGCCCTCGCACATCGCCGCCATGGCCTGCAGATTGGTGAAGGACGGGTCGCGGAAGTGGACCCGGAAGGGGCGGGTGCCTCCGTCGGACACGGCGTGCACCCCGAGCTCGCCCTTGGGCGACTCGACCGCCGTGTACGCCTGTCCCGGCGGGACGCGGAAGCCCTCGGTCACCAGCTTGAAGTGGTGGATCAGGGCCTCCATGGAGGTGCCCATGATCTTCTTGATGTGGTCGAGGGAGTTGCCGAGTCCGTCCGGTCCCAGGGCGAGCTGGGCGGGCCAGGCGATCTTCTTGTCGCCGACCATGACCGGGCCGGGCTGCAGCCGGTCCAGGCACTGCTCGACGATCCGCAGGGACTGGCGCATCTCTTCGAGGCGGATCAGGAAGCGGCCGTAGGAGTCGCAGGTGTCGGCGGTCGGGACGTCGAAGTCGTACGTCTCGTAGCCGCAGTACGGCTGCGCCTTGCGCAGGTCGTGCGGGAGACCGGCGGAGCGGAGGATCGGGCCGGTGGCGCCGAGGGCCATGCAGCCGGACAGGTCCAGGTAGCCGACGTCCTGCATACGGGCCTTGAAGATGGGGTTCCCGGTGGCGAGTTTGTCGTACTCGGGAAGGTTCTTCTGCATCTTCTTCACGAACTCGCGGATCTGGTCCACCGCGCCGGGCGGCAGGTCCTGGGCGAGTCCGCCGGGCCGGATGTACGCGTGGTTCATGCGCAGGCCGGTGATCAGCTCGTAGATGTCGAGAATGAGTTCACGATCACGGAATCCGTAGATCATGATCGTCGTGGCGCCCAGCTCCATGCCGCCGGTGGCGATGCACACCAGGTGGGAGGAGAGCCGGTTCAGCTCCATGAGGAGCACGCGGATGATCGTGGCGCGGTCCGGGATCTGGTCCTCGATGCCGAGGAGCTTC
This sequence comes from Streptomyces sp. DSM 40750, assembly GCF_024612035.1. GTDB lineage: Bacteria > Actinomycetota > Actinomycetes > Streptomycetales > Streptomycetaceae > Streptomyces. Next base: position 6,885,377 of record NZ_CP102513.1, on the reverse strand, counting down.
TCCACGGCGAGGCAGTACGCCGTCTCGTTGAAGAACGGCGTCAGGTAGTCCATGCGCGTCACGAACGTGGTGCCCTGCGTCCACGTGCGGTACTCGAGGTTCTTCTCGATACCGGTGTGGAGATAGCCGATGCCGCAGCGGGCCTCGGTGACGGTCTCGCCGTCGATCTCCAGGATGAGCCGGAGCACACCGTGGGTGGACGGGTGCTGGGGGCCCATGTTGACGATGATGCGCTCGTCGTCGGACTTCGCCGCGGTCTCGGCGACCTCGTCCCAGTCGCCGCCGGTGACCGTATATACGGTGCCCTCGGTGGTCTCGCGCGGAGTAGCGGTAGTCATTGCGGCCTCCCGAAGGGAGTCGTTGAGGGGCGGTGGTCGGGCGACGGGCGGGCGCTCATGAGTACGACCTCCGCTGGTCCGGAGCCGGGATCTGGGCACCCTTGTACTCGACGGGGATGCCGCCGAGGGGGTAGTCCTTGCGCTGCGGGAAGCCCTGCCAGTCGTCCGGCATCATGATCCGCGTCAGCGCGGGGTGGCCGTCGAAGACGATGCCGAAGAAGTCGTACGTCTCGCGCTCGTGCCAGTCGTTGGTCGGATAGACGGGGACGAGCGACGGGATGTGCGGGTCGGCGTCGGGGGCGGAGACCTCCAGGCGGATCAGCCGGTTGTGGGTGATCGAGCGCAGGTGGTAGACGGCGTGCAGCTCGCGGCCCTTGTCACCGGGGTAGTGGACACCGGAGACGCCGGTGCACAGTTCGAAGCGGAGGGCCGGGTCGTCGCGGAGGGTCTGTGCGACGCGCGGCAGATACTCGCGTTCGATGTGGAAGGTGATCTCGCCGCGGTCGACGACCGCCTTGTCGATCACGTTCTCCGGGACGAGGCCCTGTTCCTCCAGGGCGCCCTCCAGTTCGTCGGCGACCTCGTCGAACCAGCCGCCGTAGGGGCGGCCGGCCGGACCGGGGAGCCGGATGGAGCGGACCAGGCCGCCGTAGCCGGAGGTGTCGCCACCGTTGTTGGCGCCGAACATGCCGCGCTGGACGCGGATCTCCTCACCGCCCTCGCCGCGCTGGCCGGGGAGGTTGGAGGCGCCGAGGTCCTTTTCGGGGTTCACCCCGTTCGAACCGTTGGCGCCGTTCTTGCCGTTCGCGTCGCTCATCGCAGCAGCCCCTTCATCTCGATGGTGGGGAGCGCCTTGAGTGCCGCTTCCTCCGCCTCGCGGGCCGCTTCCTCGGCGTTCACGCCGAGCTTGGACGACTGGATCTTCTGGTGGAGCTTGAGGATCGCGTCCATCAGCATCTCCGGCCGTGGCGGGCAGCCGGGGAGATAGATGTCGACCGGGACGATGTGGTCGACGCCCTGGACGATCGCGTAGTTGTTGAACATGCCGCCCGACGATGCGCAGACCCCCATGGAGATCACCCACTTGGGATTCGGCATCTGGTCGTAGACCTGCCGCAGCACCGGCGCCATCTTCTGGCTGACCCGGCCGGCGACGATCATCAGGTCCGCCTGGCGCGGCGAGCCCCGGAACACCTCCATGCCGAAGCGCGCCAGGTCGTAGCGCCCCGCGCCCGTGGTCATCATCTCGATGGCACAACAGGCGAGGCCGAAGGTGGCGGGGAAGACGGACGCCTTGCGTACCCAGCCCGCGGCCTGCTCGACGGTGGTCAGCAGGAAGCCGCTCGGCAGTTTTTCTTCGAGTCCCATGCTTAAAGGCCCCTCAGTCCCATTCCAGGCCGCCGCGCCGCCAGACGTACGCGTAGGCGACGAAGACGGTGAGCACGAAGAGCAGCATCTCCACGAGCCCGAAAACACCCAGGGCGTCGAAGGTGACGGCCCAGGGGTAGAGGAAGACGATCTCGATGTCGAAGACGATGAAGAGCATCGCCGTCAGGTAGTACTTGATGGGGAAACGCCCGCCGCCGACCGGCGTGGGGGTGGGCTCGATCCCGCACTCGTAGGCCTCGAGCTTGGCCCGGTTGTAGCGCTTCGGGCCGATCAGCGAGGCCATGATCACGGAGAAGATCGCAAAGCCTGCCCCGAGGGCTCCCAGTACGAGGATGGGCGCATAAGCGTTCACCGCTCCTCGCTCCTCTCAGTCGGCACTGACTGCTGGCGGATTGCGTGGGCCTTGCTCTCCCGCCCCACCTGTCCCACGAACCCCGCTGGTCCCGGCGAAGATCGCGAACATGTGAAGCAGGTCACAAGCCCAACTGCCGTGCATCCTATGCCTGCGGGTCTGTGATCTGCGACACGGGGTACGGCACCGAGTTTGTGATCTCCACCACCTGATGAAGGATCATGAAGTCGGACGAGCGTCGATCTTCACACACGAAGCGCCAGAGAGATCACCAGAAGTGACATTTTCATTCGTCGCCGCTGGTCACGAGGGGCGTCTCTATATCAAGAGAGTTCCGCTGCATGCAAATTGGTGCTGGACCGGGCCGCTTGATAGTGCGCCGCGTTCACACGCCAGAGGGAGGCCCGGTGACCGATGTGGACGCGTGCACACATTCACGAGCGCCGGAGCCGGTCGATCCCGCGCGAAACGCGCCCGGATCGGTGACCATGATGTGACCTGCGCCACATCACAGCGAGATCAAATCCACCGGCCTGGCCACTCGCCGCAATCGATGGTAAACGCAGGGCAATTCGGGCGTAATCGCGAAAGCGCATGATCACGGGCTTGATCAGTCGCGTCCGCAATGTCCGTTACGGCGTCAATAAAGAGTGACGCACAGGAAATTTGGGCCCCCTGTTGAACAACTGTGGCGCAGCACACGTTTCTTGAAGGTATGGAGGAGTCGCTGGTATCGCTTGTTCCCATGTCCCACACCGCTCACATACGCAGCCACCGGAAACCCCGCCGCAACGCGTCCTCGATCGCGATGCGCGCCGGAGTTGCCGGTGGCGTTCTCAGCACCGTGGCAGTGGCCGGCGCGTCCACGGCCGCGTTCGCCGCGGAGCCGGTGACGCAGACGCTCGAACTGCCCACCCTCACGGCCGACCTGGCCACGCAGGCCGCGCAGTCCGCGGACGCCACGCAGGCGATGGCGGCCGACTACCAACTGCAGGCCGAGCGTGAAACGGCCGCCGAGGAGGCGGCCGAGCAGGCAGAGAAGGACCTCGCCAAGGCCAAGAAGGAAGAGGCACGGAAGAAGGCCGCCGAGGAGGCCGAGCGCAAGGCTGCCGCCGAGCGTGCCTCGCGGGACAGTGAGCGGACCACCCTCACGTCCAACTCGTCGACGACGACCACGACGGCGCCCGCCACTGGCAGTGTCGGCACGGTCATCGGCTTCCTCAAGGCGCAGCTCGGCGACGCGTACGTCCTGGGTGCCGCGGGCCCCAACGCGTGGGACTGCTCCTCGCTGGTCCAGGCCGCGTTCAAGCAGGTCGGCGTGGACCTCCCCCGGGTCTCCCAGGACCAGTCGATGCAGGGCACCGAGGTCTCCCTGTCGAATCTCCAGGTCGGCGACATCCTGTACTGGGGCTCGAAGGGCTCCGCGTACCACGTGGGTGTCTACGTCGGGAACGGCCAGTACCTCGACGCGGCGAACCCCTCCAAGGGCGTCGTCATCCAGGACCTCTCCGGCTACCCGGCGACGGGTGCGGTGCGCGTGCTCTGACCGCACGGTCGCCCAGGCGTTTTCCGGAGGGCCGCTCTCCCGTTGGGGACAGCGGCCCTCCGGGCTGCCCGCACAGCGGGCCTCAGGGGGCCCGCAGGGCGCCTCTCACCCCAGGTCGAAGGTGTTGGGCAGGCCCAGCCGGTAGCGGGTCTCGTCGACCCGTTTCAGGGGTTCCATCTCCGGGGGCCGGTACAGCTCCTGGATCTGACAGCGCTCGGCGTCCGATTCGTCCGCGTCGAGCAGCGCGTTGACGGCCAGGCGCGCGGACTCGTTGGCGCCCTCCATGGTCGCCAGGTCGACGTCGGTGCGGACGTAGTCACCCGCGAGGAAGAAGTTCGGGATCGCCGTGCGGGCCGAGGGCCGGTTGTAGAGCGTGCCCGTGGGGTGGACGAGGAGCTGTTCGCGGTTCTGCGGGTCGGGGCCGCCGAGGCCGGTCACCGCCGGGTCCATGAACCAGCCGAGGCGGTCCTCATCGGTGAGCGTGGTCTTCCCGGAGTCGTTGAGGGCGTCCTTGAGCTGCGCCCAGCACTCGGCGACGACCTCCTCCCGCGTGCACTCCCGGGCCGTCTTGCCGTACAGGATCCCCGGTTTGTCCCACTCCGAGATGATCGTGGAGAGGCAGTCGCGGGCGCGTCCGTCGCCGTAGTCTGCCGGAAAGTCCCGTACGTCCCAGAACTGGGCCTGGCCGACGGCGGTGACCGACCAGGGCGAGTCGAGGCAGTTGATGTGGCCGTGGACGACGGGGGTGGGCGTGCGCAGATAGAACATGATCCCGACCATCCAGTCCGTCTCCAGCGCGTCGCACCGGGCGAGCTGCGGGTCGGCGGCGCGCAGGGCGGGCCCCCAGGTGGTGCGGGCGTGTTCGACGGGCAGCGCGGAGACGTAGTGGTCGGCCGTGACGGTGCGTACGTCGGTGCCGTCGGGCGCGGAGACCCGTACGCCGGTGACGCGGCCGGCGTCGTACACGATCTCCCGCACCTGGGTGCTGGTCACGAACTCGACGCCCAGTGAGCGGAGATGGGTGACCCAGGGGTCGATCCAGGCCTCGCTGGTGGGGGCGTTGAGGACGCGGTCGATGTCGGCGTCGCCGTCCATGCCCCGGCCGAGGAGGCCCCACAGGAGGAGGGCCTCGATGATGACGCGGCCGACCGTGCGGGTGGAGGCGACCTCGGCTCGGGTGGCGACGAGATTGCGGGTCTGGCCGACGCCGAGGACGGTCCGGTACTCCTGGCTCATCTGTTCCGCGCGGATGAACTCCCACCAACTGGTCTTCTCCCACTGGTCCTCGCGGCGGGCGTCGCAGCTGGTGAGGTGGACGAGGACCCGGTTGGCGAAGTAGGCGACCTCGTGGGCGGGGAGGCGGGTGCCGAGGTCGAGGACCGAGAGGAGCTGGTCGCGGATCCAGGACGGGGTGAGGTCGCCCGGGGCGGGCGGGGTGGTGACACGGCGGAGCGGGAAGTGCAGGTCGGGGCGGCCGTCCGAGCGGGCGAAGAGGGCCTCGGTGCCGGCGCGGAGGTTGCCGCGGACGCCGTCGGCGTTGCCGGGGAAGGGGATGCGGCGCAGGGTGTCCGGCAGGTTCCGGTAGAAGCCGGGGAAGAAGCGGAAGCCGTGCTCGGCGGGGAGGGGTTCGCGGCCGCCCTCGCCCGTGCCGGGGACATCCATCGAGCGGGCCTTGCCGCCGAGGACGTCGTAGTACTCGTAGACGGTGACGGCGTAGCCGCGTTCGGCGAGTTCGTGGGCGGCGCTGAGACCGGAGACGCCACCGCCGAGGACGGCTACGTGTCTGCCTCCGGCGGCGGGGGCGGCGGCCGTGGGCGTAGAGGTTCCTAAGGCGAGGGTGCCGGCGGTGGCCGTGACGGCGGCCGTGGTTCCGGCGCTCGCGAGGAAGCGTCTGCGCGTGGGGGCGCCGGACCCCTGGGACTTCTGGGACTCCTGAGGGTGGTCCGTGCGTTCTGTCGTCATGGGAACGGGAGGGTAAGGAGGCGCGTGGCGGGACGGAAGGTCACGCCCCGCTCACGCACAGCATCCTCACACCGGCCGTCGCCCGAGGGTCACGCCTTCGGGGCGACCTTGCTCAGGCCGTTGATGATGCGGTCCATCGCGTCGCCGCCCGTGGGGTCGGTGAGGTTGGCCAGCATCTTCAGGGTGAACTTCATCAGGAGCGGGTGGGTCAGGCCCCGCTGCGTGGCGAGCTTCATGATCTTCGGGTTGCCGATGAGCTTCACGAAGGCGCGGCCCATCGTGTAGTAACCGCCGAAGGTGTCCTTGAGGACCTGCGGATAGCGCTGGAGGGCGAGTTCGCGCTGGCCGGGGGTGGCGCGGGCGTGGGCCTGGACGATGACGTCGGCGGCGATCTGGCCGGACTCCATGGCGTAGGCGATGCCCTCGCCGTTGAAGGGGTTCACCATGCCGCCGGCGTCGCCGACCAGCAGCAGGCCCTTGGTGTAGTGGGGTTGGCGGTTGAAGGCCATCGGGAGGGCGGCGCCGCGGATGGGGCCGGTCATGTTCTCGGGGGTGTAGCCCCACTCCTGAGGCATGGACGCGCACCAGGCCTTCAGGACGTCGCGCCAGTCCAGCTCCTTGAAGGCGGCGGAGGTGTTGAGGACTCCCAGACCGACGTTGGACGTGCCGTCGCCCATGCCGAAGATCCAGCCATAGCCGGGCAGGAGGCGGTCCTCGCCCGGCCCCCGCTTGTCCCAGAGCTCCAGCCAGGACTCCAGGTAGTCGTCGTCGTGGCGCGGGGAGGTGAAGTACGTACGGACCGCGACGCCCATCGGGCGGTCCTCGCGGCGGTGCAGGCCCATCGCGAGGGAGAGGCGCGTGGAGTTGCCGTCGGCGGCCACCACCAGCGGGGCGTGGAAGGTGACTTCCCGCTTCTCGTCGCCGAGCTTGGCGTGGACACCGGTGATACGGCGCGTGCGGTCGTCGATGACGGGCGCGCCCACGTTGCAGCGCTCGTACAGCCGGGCGCCCGCCTTCTGGGCCTGGCGGGCGAGCTGCTCGTCGAAGTCGTCGCGCTTTCGGACGAGCCCGTAGTCCGGATAGGAGGCGAGTTCCGGCCAGTCGAGCTGGAGGCGGACGCCGCCGCCGATGATCCGCAAGCCCTTGTTGCGGAGCCAGCCGGCCTCCTCCGAGATGTCGATGCCCATCGACACCAGCTGCTTGGTGGCGCGCGGCGTGAGGCCGTCGCCGCAGACCTTCTCCCTCGGGAAGCTGGTCTTCTCCAGGAGCAGCACGTCGAGCCCGGCCTTCGCCAGGTAGTACGCGGTGGTGGAACCGGCTGGCCCGGCCCCGACGACGATCACATCGGCGGTGTGTTCGGTAAGGGGCTGGGGCTCGGTCACGACGGGTTCTCCCCAAGAGTAGAAGGATCGAATCAAAGGTCCACTGGAAGACCAGAAAACGTGTGCCGACAGGCGCCGGACATGGGCAGTCTATTCAGCGGTACCGATCACCGGCTGAAGGGCTGCCCCTGTGAACCGAGCTCTGCCCGACGTACGGCTGCGCGTCCCCACCGACGAGGACGCCTTCGCTTGGCACCGGATCTTCGACGATCCCGACGTCATGGAGTTCCACGGCGGGAGGTCCGCCGAGCTGTCCGTCTACGAGGAGCTCACCGCGCGCCAGCGCCGTCACGACGCCGAGCACGGGTTCTGTCTGTGGACCATGCTCGACGAGGAGGGCCGCGCCATCGGTTTCACCGGCGCCCAGCCGTGGCCCCGGGAGTGGGGCCCGACCGGCGAGATCGAGATCGGCTGGCGGCTCTCGCGCGGCCACTGGGGCAAGGGCTATGTGACCGCGGCGGCGATACAGACCCTGGAGCGGGTGCGGGCGGCGGGCATCAGCAGCGTCGTCGCCATGGTCGACGCCGAGAACGAGCGGTCCATCGCCGTCACCCGACGGCTGGGCATGGAGCTGGCGGAGACGTACATGAGACCGGTCACGCAGCGGGTGGGGCACTGCTATCGGCTGTCGCTGTGACTCCGGTATCGACTGTCGCTGTGACTCCGGTATCGACTGGCACGGTGACGCTGGTCGGAGAGTCGGCCGCGCGTTCGTAATATCGGCAACTCGTCACGCAGCGTAGCGATTTGCCGCAGATTGCCACTCAGTGCTTCCGGCTGGGACCGCCCGGCGGCTACCCTGCCGGTACCGCTGGGGGTGAACATCTGTGCGCATAACACCCAAGTCATTCGAAGTGCGTGTGCCACGGTTCGTCGGTCTGATGGCCGTGGACGCGCGCGAGACGGCCGAGGCGGGCGGGCTGACCCTCGTCGCGCCCGACCGGCCCGACTTCCATCTCACCGTCGTGGACTACGTCGTACGGCAGTACCCGCCACCGGGCGTGGAGGTGCCGCGTGGGGCCGCGGTGACCGTGTGGTTCGAGTTGGGGGACGACGGTGGGGGTGTGCGGGAGCCGCGGCGCGGTGGGCCTCCGCCCGGGTTGCGCAGGGCGTTGGACGAGCCGGGGGATCCGTTTGATCGCGCGGTTGCCCGCGCCCTTTGAGGGGCGCGGGTTGAGGGGCGCGGCTCTCTACTTCTGCCAGAGCAGGATCGCTGCTGCTCCTCCCCCTCCGATGACGAAGGCCGCCGCGATCGTGAGGGTCCAGACGAGTGTCCGGCTGCGGGGCTTGGTGGGTTCGGGGGGCGGCAGATGGTAGGGGCCCAGTTCGACGAGCGGGGGCTCGTACGGGGCCGGTGTCGGGGCCGAAGACTGTGGGGGGATCCCGTAGCCTGCCGGGCCGTTGCTCGGCATGGCTGGGATCGGGGGTGCGATGACGGCCGTGCGGGCTCCCGTCATCTGGACCAGGTAGGGCGCGAGGAAGGCCGCGCCGAAGATCCAGAGGAGGCTGAAGAGGAGGGCCTCGGGGATGTTGAGGCCGACGTCCACCTGGCCCGCGGCCGAGAATTCGCCGCCGAATTCGGTCGCGGCGGAGCCGGAGGCCTCCATGCCGAAGCCGCTGATGCCCGCGAGGAGCAGGAAGAGGCCGGAGAAGACGCCCGCGGCGAGGAGTTGCTCGCCGCGGCCCGAGGAACGGCGGGCCGCGAGGACGCCGAGGGTCAGGGCGCAGACCGCGCCGAGCGCCAACGCGCCCACGACCGCCCAGGAGTTGACGGCGTCGCCCAGTTCGGAGAGCCCGAACGCCTCGCGCTCGTAGCCGCCGTACGGGGAGGACTCGACGAGTCCGTAGTCGCCGGACGAGTCGTTGCCGTACGACGTGTCGTCCCCGTATCGCGAACGGCCCGCCTCGCCCTCGATGGACGCGCCCCAGGAGAGGCCGAGGAAGTTGACGGCGAGGTTGGGGAGGACGAGCAGGACGAGGAGGAGCGGGTTGAGGTCCTCCTCCCATTCGTCCTGCCACTCGTTGTTCGCCGCGAGGACGACGAAGGTGACGAGTGAGCAGAGGACGAGGACGATCGCCAGGGCCCGTACGGCCGTTCCGGTCGCCCGGAAGAGGGCCTGGGGGCCGGGGCGGACGGCCAGCCAGGCGGCCAGGTCGTCGCGTTGCAGCAGGCCGACCGAGACGGCGGCGGTGAGCAGCAGCGCGCCCAGTGCCGCGAGCCAGGGCGACGTCGAGACCTCGGCGAGCACGACGTCGGGCTGCGCGAACAGCCCGAGCAGCAGTACGGCGACCGTCACCAGCAGCGTGACCCGGACGGCCGCTTCGAGCCCGGCGGTACGGCCGCCACCGGGCACCGGCCCCGGCCCTCCGGCGCCGGCACCGTCGTACGCGCCCCCGTACCCACCCGCATACGCACCGCCGTACGCGCGCCGTGCGACCAGGCGTGTACGGAGCTGCCGTACGCCGATGAAGAGCGCCCCGATGAAGAGGGCGGTCACCGTGAGCGGGACCAGGGTCAGGGTGACGGCGCCCTCGGCGGACTGGAAGTCGCCGGCGTACTCGCCGCTGAGTTCGGAGACCTCGAAGCCGCCGCCGAGGCCCTGGAGCAGGGCGGCGAGGGCGATGCCCAGCCGGTCACCGAAGCCGACCAGGTCCTCCTCGTCCTGGTTGTACGACGGGATGGCCAGGGCGATGGCCGCGGCGAAGAGGAGTCCGACCGGCCAGAGCGCGGCCAGCGCGGAGCCGCCCCAGTCGCCCCGGAACGCCCGGCCGAAGAAGGCGCCGACGGGTGAGGGGCGGGCGGGGACGGGGGTGTACGGGGGAGGAGGCGGCGGTGGGCCGAGGGGGGGCGCTCCCGGTGGGGCCGCCGGGGGAACCGCCGGTGGGGCCATGGCCGGAGCTCCCGGCGGGGCCGTTCCCGGTGCTCCCGGCGAGGGTGTCGGTACGGCCGGCGTTCCCGGATCCGCCGGGGGTGTCCGAGGCGGCGCTGTCGGTGGCGCCGTCGGCGGGGTGGACGGTGCTGCCGCGGGCGGAGCCGGAGGTGTCCCGGCTCCTGTGCCGCCCGACTCCGCCGCCGGGACCGGCAGGCGTTCCCGCCCGCATTTCATGCAGAAGCGTGCCTCGTCGGGACCTGGTGTTCCGCAGTACGGGCAGTAGGACGTCATGGAACGCTCCGTCATCCAGAGAACTCGTGCCGTGATGAGACGTGGTCAGACGCGCGTCGGCGTGTACTGACGTATCAACGGACGGTAGTTTTCTGTTGACCGGTTCCCGTCAACAGGGATCCCTTATGGGCATCCTCTTACGGGTGAACCTTGAACCCCCGGTGCAGTGCGACGACCCCACCCGTGAGGTTCCGCCACGCGACCTTGTCCCAGCCGGCCTGCCGGAGCCGCTCGGCGAGGCCCGCCTGGTCGGGCCAGGCGCGGATGGACTCGGCGAGGTAGACGTACGCGTCCGGGTTCGACGACACAGCGCGGGCGGCGGGCGGCAGCGCGCGCATCAGGTACTCGGTGTAGACGGTCCGGAACGGCGTCCAGGTCGGGTGGGAGAACTCGCAGATCACGACCCGGCCGCCGGGCTTGGTCACCCGGTACAGCTCACGCAGCGCGGTGTCGGTGTCCTGCACGTTCCTGAGGCCGAAGGAGATGGTCACCGCGTCGAAGGTGTCGTCCTTGAACGGCAGCTTCGTCGCGTCGCCCGCCGTGAACGGCAGCCAGGGGGTGCGCTCCTTGCCGACCTGGAGCATGCCGAGGGAGAAGTCGCACGGCACGACGTACGCGCCGGTCTGCGCGAAGGGCAGCGACGACGTGCCCGTGCCGGCCGCCAGGTCCAGGATCTTCTGGGCGGGGCGGGCGTCCACCGCCCGCGCGACCTCCTTGCGCCAGCGCCGGTCCTGTCCGAGGGACAGCACGTCGTTGGTCAGGTCGTACCGTTTCGCCACTCGGTCGAACATCGAGGCGACTTCGTGCGGCTGCTTGTCCAGGGATGCGCGGGTCACGGGCCCATTGTGGCAGTACGGGCCGCACGCATCGGCGTCCGGCCCACCCACTCCGCGCCCCTGAAAGGAAAAGCAGCGGGGGCGCCCCTCAGCGGCGGCGGTGGACCAGACGGCCTGCGCACACCGTGGCCATGCAGGTGCCGGAGTCGTCGAAGACGGCGAGGTCGGCGCGGCCCGTGGCGATGATCGCCGTGGGCCGGGGGTGAGGGAGCACGACCACGTCGTTGCGCTGGGCGGCGGCACGGAGTTCGGGGGTGTTCGCGTGCTCTTCCAGTACCGCGGCCGCGCCCGCCTTCAGCACCGCGTGGATGCGTTCCCGAGGAGACGGCGCGTCAGGAAGCGGGCCCTCGTGGACGTGGGCGGGCCCCAGGACACCGGGCCACCGCCGCACGCGGGCGTCCGGGAACCGCTCCTGGATCTCCACCAGCGGGCCCACGGCATGGACCCGGACGCCCTCCACGGCGACGGCACCGTCCTTGATCGGCGACGGGTCGTCCCACGTGTGCCGCACCTCGTCGGCGGCGTGAATGGTCAGCATGTGAGCCCTAGTTGGCGCTCAGCAGCTTCAGCTCGGGGTGGGCCGTGCCGCCCTCGATGGCCGTCGACGAGATGTGGGACATGACGCGCTCGTCGACGGGGTCGTTCGCCGGGTCGTCGTGGACGACGATGTGCTCGTACGTGGTGGTCCGCTGGGCCGGGACGCGGCCGGCCTTGCGGATCAGGTCGATGATCTCCAGGCGGTTGGAGCGGTGCTTGGCGCCGGCGGAGGAGACGACGTTCTCCTCCAGCATGATCGAGCCGAGGTCGTCCGCGCCGTAGTGCAGGGAGAGCTGGCCGACCTCCTTGCCGGTGGTGAGCCAGGAACCCTGGATGTGGGCGATGTTGTCCATGAAGAGCCGGGCGATGGCGATCATGCGCAGGTACTCGAAGAGCGTCGCCTGGGTACGGCCCTTGAGGTGGTTGTTCTCGGGCTGGTACGTGTACGGGATGAAGGCCCGGAAGCCGCCCGTCCGGTCCTGTACGTCACGGATCATGCGCAGGTGCTCGATGCGCTCGGCGTTGGTCTCGCCCGTGCCCATCAGCATCGTGGACGTGGACTCCACGCCCAGGTTGTGCGCGGCCTCCATGATCTCCAGCCAGCGCTCGCCGGACTCCTTGAGGGGCGCGATCGCCTTGCGGGGGCGCGCGGGGAGCAGTTCCGCGCCGGCGCCGGCGAAGGAGTCGAGACCGGCGGCGTGGATGCGCTGGATGGCCTCCTCCACGCTCACCTTCGAGATACGGGCCATGTGCTCGACCTCGGACGCGCCGAGGGAGTGGATGACCAGCTGCGGGAACGCCTTCTTGATCGCGGCGAAGTGCGTCTCGTAGTACTCCACCCCGTAGTCCGGGTGGTGGCCGCCCTGGAACATGATCTGCGTGCCGCCCAGCTCGACGGTCTCCGCGCAGCGGCGCAGGATGTCGTCGAGATCCCGCGTCCAGCCCTTGTCCTTGGCCTTCGGCGGGGCGTAGAACGCGCAGAACTTGCACGCCGTCACGCACACGTTCGTGTAGTTGATGTTCCGCTCGATGATGTATGTCGCGATGTGCTCCGTGCCCGCGTACCGCCGCTTGCGTACGGCGTCGGCGGCGGCGCCGAGCGCGTGCAGCGGGGCGTCGCGGTAGAGGTCGAGCGCCTCTTCCGGAGTGATCCGCCCACCCTCTGCGGCACGGTCGAGAACGGACTGGAGGTCGGCCTTCTCGGTCACCGGGAGCGTCCCTTTCGTAAGGGTTGAACGGACCGGGCCAGCCTACGCCAGCAGTTCGGATCGGCCGACGTCAGCCCGTGTGCCTGTGGACAACTCCGGAGGCGGGGGCGGAAGGCCTGTTGACCGGGATGGGGCGCCTCACGCCGCGTAGGCCTCCAGCAGCAGTCCGACGTACGCACCCGCGATCATGAACGGGCCCAGGGCGACCATTTGTCCGCGTACGGCCCGGCCCCGGGCCGCCAGGATCAGGGTGTACGCGCTGCCGATGAGGGCGCCGGCGAAGGTGCCGAGGTACAGCGCGCCCCAGCCATACCAGCCGAGGGCCGCGCCGAGGCCGAGGGCCAGTTTCACGTCGCCGAAGCCGAGGGCCACGGGTCTGATCAGGAAGAAGAGGAAGTAGAAGCCGCCGAGGGCGAGTGCGCCGTATGCCGCCGTGCGCCACTGGCCCGCGTGCTCGGGTACGAACGCCGCCGCGCCCAGCAGGGTGAGGGTCAGGCCTGCGAAGGGGAGGGTCAGGGGGTCCGGGAGGCGTTGTGCCTTGAGGTCCACGAGGGTGAGCAGGACGCCGAGTGGGGCGAGGAGCAGCCATACGGCCAGTTCGGGGCGGGGACCGGTGGCCAGGGCGAGGAGGGCGCAGACAAGGGCGGTGGTTGTGGCGACGGTGGGGGTGCTGGGGCCGTAGGCGCAGGTGGGGGTGGAGAGGGGGGTGGACGTGGGGGTTGTGCAGCGGGCGGGGCCGAGCCAGCCGGATGCCATGCCGGTGATTCGGTGGCCGGTGGGGCATTCGTGTTGCCAGGGGGTCTCTTCGTCGACCGTGAAGCGGTAGGCGGGGCGGGGGAGGAGGGTGCCTGTGGCTGCGCCCCACAGTGCGGCGGTGAGGGTGAGTGCGATCAACCAGGGGTCGAGGTCCACGTGGTCAGCCTATGAGGAGGGGTGCGTGTGGTGTGGCCGGAATGTTTTCGCCCCCGCCGCCCCTACCCTTCCCATCCCCAGGGGCTGTGCCCCTTCGACCCCCTTGGGCGCCTTATGGCTCGGGCGGGTCTGTTGGGTGGCGGGTGCGGGTTCGTTGGGGCTGGTCGCGCAGTTCCCCGCGCCCCTGAAGGCGTCGGGCGCGCCCCGTGTTTTCAAGGGGCGCGGGGAACTGCGCGACCAGGCCCCGCCCAGCCGCGGAGGAACGACCCGCCCCCTTACTTCACCTTCGCCATGCGGGCCGTCGGGTCGCCCGCGTCCGCGTTGTCCGCGGTGTACTGGAGTTCGTTGCCGACGGGGGTGAGGGTGATCTCGTGGGTATTCCTGGTGCAGGTGTTGGGGTTGTTCTTGGTGTCGGCGATGCTCGTGGCGACGATGTGGTCCTTGGCGACCTTCTTGAGGACGAGCTTGTCGTCGCAGGCGCCGCCGAGGAGGTCCACGGAGCGGAAGGTGCCCAACGGGTCGCCCGTCCCGGCCTGTTCGAGGGTGACTCGGAAGGTGCCTGCCGGGAGGTTGCCGTCGAGGGCATAGCCGTCGCCCTCCCAGGTGCCGAGGTACTTCTTGGGCACGTCACCCGCCCCGTCTTCCGGGAGTTGCGGGTCCTGGTCCTGGTTCCCGCCGGTCGGGTTCGTGCTCGCCGACGGTGCCGGGCCGGCCGCGTCACCGCCGCTGTCCTCCTCGCCCCCCAGCATCCCGAACCCGAACACCGAACCCAGGCTCACCACCGCGAACGCCCCCGCCACCGCCAGCGCGACCGAGCAACTCACCCTCCGGCCACGCCCGTTCGCCACGGTCGTGGAGGTCGCCGCCACGCTCAGCGACAACTTGCCCGGCGCCGATGACGGAGGAGGCGAGACCGGTGGCACCGTGTCCGCCACCACCGCGTCGGCCCGTTGTCCCGGCACGTGCGTCACCGGCGGCGCCTGAGGCGACATCACCGGCGGTGGGCCGAACACCCCGGTCGCGGCGGGGGGTTCGACGTTCGGCCCGGCGGCGCCAGTTGTCCCGGCGGCATCAGTGGTTCTGGGCACCCCAGTCACTCCGGCGGCATCAGTGGTCCCGGGCATCCCAATGGCTCCGGATGCCCCGGTCGCCCCAGCGACCCCGGCAGCCCCAGCGACCTCCTCCGTCGAAGAGCCCGGACCCGGCACCGCGAGACCGGTCCCCGGCGCCGCGAGACCCGCCCCCGTTGCCGCAGCGTTCGGCGCCACCACCGACTCCCCCACCGACACCGACGGACTGCTGAAGCCCACCGGTCCGGAAGGAACCCCCTCCCCCGCCTCCAGGTTCAGCAACTGCACCGCGCTGCGGCCGACCTGTTCCACCAGGGGGCCCGGCAGCCAGCCCGCCGCGACCAGGCGGGCCGCGCCCTGGGGTGCCAGGGTGCGGGCGACCTCGTCCGGGGCCGGTCGGCCGGTCGGCTCCTTCGACAGGCAGCGCTCGACCAGGTCCCTCAGGTCTCCCTCCAGACCGTCCAGTTGGGGCTCCTCGTGGACGACCTTGTAGAGGAGGGCGGCGGAGGAGTCGCCGGGGAAAGGGGATTGGCCCGTTGCCGCGTACGCGAGCACCGCGCCGAGGGAGAAGACGTCCGCCGCGCCGGTGACGCCCTTGCCGAGGATCTGCTCGGGCGACATGTAGCCGGGGGAGCCGATCGAGACGCCGGTGGAGGTGAGGGACGCCGTGCCGTCCGTGGCGCGCGCGATGCCGAAGTCGATGAGGAGGGGGCCGTCCACGGTCAGCAGGACGTTCGACGGCTTGACGTCCCGGTGGACCAGGTCCAGCGCGTGGACCGCCGACAGCGCCTCCGCGAGACCCGCGCCCAGTACTCGTACGGAGTGCGGGGGTAGCGGGCCGCCGTCCGCGATCGCTCCTGCGAGGGAGGGGCCCGCCGCGTACCCCGTGGCCACCCATGGGACCGAGGCCTCCGGGTCCGCGTCGAGGACGGGGGCCGTCCAGGCGCCGCCCACGCGGCGGGCAGCGTCGACCTCACGGCGGAAGCGGGCGCGGAACTCCTCGTCGAGAGCGAAGTGCGGGTGCACGACCTTGACGGCGACGGTGCGGCCGCCCGCGCTGCGCCCCAGATAGACGCGGCCCATCCCGCCGGACCCGAGCCGGCCGAGGAGCCGGTAGGGCCCTACGACCGTGGGCTCGCCGACACCGAGCGGTTGCATGGACGACACCTCCCCCGTACGTCTCCCGTACGTCACGCCGTACGTTCCCCCGCACGAACTCCGCGACGCGCGGCTCCTCAGCAGCGTAGTGCCGTACGCCCGAATGGGAATGCGAACGCCGGCGACCAGTCCCACAGAACGCGGAATTCGTCAAATGAATTTCCGGGAAGTTTGTGGGGACTTCCGGTGGAAGCGGTCGGGAAAGGGTCAGGAAAGGAGGTCCACCTTCACGTCCGCCGGAAATCCGGTGGTCGGTCCGACCCGGCGCGCGAACTCGGCGACCGCCGCCAGCTGGGGTCCGCCGAAGCGGAAGTCGAGGGTGGTGAAGTACTGCTCCAGGACCCGCTCGTCGAAGGCCTCCCAGCGGGCCGCCTGTTCGGCGACCTTGCCGACCTCGGTCAGGGACAGGTCGCGGGAGGCCAGGAAGGCCTCGTGGACCTTGCGGGTGACCTCGGGCTCGCGCTCCAGGTAGTCGCGCCGCGCCGCCCACACCGCGAAGACGAACGGCAGTCCCGTCCAGGCCTTCCACATGGCGCCCAGGTCGTGCACTTCGAGGCCGAAGCTCGGGCCGTCGAGGAGGTTCGCCCGCAGCGCCGCGTCACCGATGAGCACCGCCGCCTCCGCCTCCTGCATCATCAGCGAGAGGTCGGGCGGGCAGGTGTAGTACGACGGCCGTACGCCGACGCTCTCGGCCAGCAGCAGCTGCGCGAGGCGTACGGAGGTGCGCGAGGTGGAGCCCAGGGCGACACGTGCGCCGTCCAGGCGGTCGAGTGGCACCTGGGAGACGATGACGCACGACATCACCGGCCCGTCGCAGCCGACCGCGATGTCGGGGAAGGCGACCAGGTCGTCCGCGTTGCGGAGGAACTCGACGAGCGTGACGGGCCCGATGTCGAGGTCCCCGCGCACCAGCTGCTCGCTGAGCTTCTCCGGGGTGTCCTTGGTGAGCTCGAAGTCGAGGAGCGTGCCCGTTCTCGCGAGCCCCCAGTACAGAGGCAGGCAGTTCAGGAACTGAATGTGGCCGACGCGCGGCCGGTTGCGAGAATTGTCCACATCGCGAGGCTAGCCCTCATGGGATACGGTGCGGGCTCCGGGGGCCGAGAGAGGCCCAATAAACCGGATGCGCACCCCGTGTCAACACTCTCGACGGCGTGTCGCCAGTGGGGCCGACGGTGAAGAAGAGGCGTTGCGTCAACCCCGATCGCGGGCGACTCAAACATCCGGGTGACGTGATCTTGCCCTCTATTGCATTCCCGTGCCTGCGTGCTAGGCTCGCCCGCAAGTTGCAGTTTGGTTTCCCTTGCAGTACAGAGCCTGCGGAGCATGTGACCGCGGGCTCTCGTCGTTTTCAGACGTATGCAGTTGTGCGGCATCTTGTTTTCACACTTGCAGGGTTCTGGAGCAGGGCAACCCTTTGGGCCCAAGGAGGGCTTATGGCTACCGGAACCGTGAAGTGGTTCAACGCCGAAAAGGGCTTTGGCTTCATCGCCCAGGAAGGCGGCGGCCCCGACGTCTTCGTTCACTACTCCGCCATCAACGCGAGCGGCTTCCGTTCGCTGGAGGAGAACCAGCAGGTCTCCTTCGACGTGACCCAGGGCCCGAAGGGCCCGCAGGCGGAGAACGTCACCCCCGTCTGATCCGAGGGATGCCCCTCTGACGACGTCTGAGAGCAGTACCCAAGGAGCCCCTTGCCATTCGGCGAAGGGGCTCCTGCCTTTCCCGGACATACCACCGGACACGCCCTTTCCCCCGGGCACACCCGCGTGTCACACGTGCTGCGTGATCAGCACGAAGGCCGTCCCGGGTGCCGGCGCCTCGTACGGTCGTCCGGTGCGATCCCGGTGGCGGGCGGGCTGCCGGTATGGGTGTCGGTGCGGCTCCGCCGCGTGGGCGCGACCAGCCTCGACGGACCCGCGGCCGAAGCATCGGCCTCCGGCCTCGCGCCTCCGGCCTCCCGCCTCAGCCGCCCTTCGCGACCAGTTCCTCCAGTACCCGCCGCACCCGGATCCCCGAGCCCAGGTCAGGTTCGAGCCCCTTGCCCTTGAGGAGGGCAGTCAGGGAGGCCTGCACGACCTCGGCCCCCTCGGGAGCGACCCGCTTGGACACCTCAAGCCACTCCAGGGACTGATCACCACCCAAAGTCCAGCGCTCCAGCGTGACTTCGTGGTGGTCGAGGCGTACGCCGCGCCAGCGGACCAGGTGGACGGGGCCGAGGACATCGAGCGAACCGAAGCCGACGTCGATGTCGGCGCACTCCGTGAGGAACGCGCGCTGGCGGTCGGAGAAGACGAGCTCCAGCGGCTTGGTGCCGGTGGCGGCCGCCTCCACGGCCGTACGGCCGCAGTCGGAGACGAGGGTGGCGGAGAGGACACGGCGGTCGCCGGCCCAGGCGTCCGCCAGGTGGAAGGAGTCCGGTCCCCGCTCACGGAAGCGCAGCCATCGTTCCGAGAGCCGGGACCGGCGACAGGGCCGCAATTCCGCGGTCGCGGCCCCACCCCGCCCGCTCCCCGCCCGTAGGCGCAGGATCAACCCCGCATCCAGAAGCGGCAGTTGACCTGGCGCCGTGGAGCGGGCGAGGGCCTCACAGAAGTAGACGCGGCGCCGGGCTCCCCCGGTGTCCGGCGCCAGCGCCCAAGTCGCGGCGGCCGCGCCCGCACCCGAGAACGTCACCTTGATCTCGACCGAGTCGAGCCGGTCGGATCCTGAGGTGAGATCCCCGCGTCCCACGGATGCCGGCATGTGCCGTCCCCCTAGTTCCGCGACCTGGTTCATTCCCCTGATTTCCCTTGGTTTCCTTGGTTCCCCGTGGATTCCCCCGGTTGGTTTCCCTTGGATTCCGTGTGTTGCGATCCCCCTCTGTGGTGCGATCCCCCGTTGTTGCGGTCCCCCTGTTGTGCTGTGCCGCGAGACCATTGAAAGCCCGTGCGGACCCCCCTCGCTTCCGGGAAGTCCCTACATCTCCCCTGAGATCTCCCCCCAACTCCCTCGGTGTCCGGCCTTCTTGGCCCGCCCTCGCCGGGGCATGATGGTCGGGCGGGGCGGGCACAGGCGGACACCAGGAGGTGGCGCATTGTTACGGGGACTCGTCGGTCGGGAGCGGGAACGCCGGCTGATGGACGACCTGCTCGTGGCGGGTGGGGCGGGAGGGGCCGCACTGCTGCTGTGGGGCGAGCCCGGCATCGGGAAGACCGCCCTGCTCGACTACGCGGCGGAGCGGGCGGCGGCCGGGACCTCCGGCGCGGCCCCGGCCACGGTCCTGCGCGCCCGGGGCATCGAGACCGAGACCGTCCTCCCCTTCGCCACCCTCGGCGACCTACTGATGCCCCATTCGTCCCTTTTCAGGGAACTCCCCGGCGCCCAGCGCTCGGCCCTCGAGTCCTGTCTGGCCCTGAGCGGCGACCCGGCGGACCCGCCGGGCAACCCGTACGCCGCCTGCATGGGTGCCCTCAACGTCCTCGCGGCGCTCGGCGACGAGCGCCCCGTCGTCGTCCTCGTCGACGACCTGCACTGGGTGGACCCCTCTTCCCAGCGCGTCCTTCTCTTCGTCGCCCGCCGCCTGTCGAGTGAGCGGGTCGCCCTGGCCCTCGGTTCCCGCGAGGACCATGGCGAGTCGGGCCCGCGCCGCAGCATCCCCACCGTGCAGGTGGGCGGGCTGGCGCCGGAGGAGTGCGAAACTCTGCTGGACGGCAGCGTGACCCCCAACGTCCTCGCCGATCTCGTACGCATCAGCGGCGGCAATCCGCTCGCCCTGCGCGAGATCGCGAGCGGGCTGACGGACGAACAGGCGCGCGGTGAGCGGCCGTTGCTCGACCCGCCCTCCCTCGGCAGTCATCTGGAGCGTGCCTGGGCCACCCGGATCGACGGCCTGCCGGACCCCGCCCGCCGCGCGCTGGTCGTCCTTGCCGCGAGCCGTTCGACGGCGGCGGGCCCACTGCGCAAGGCCCTGGAGGCGGCCGGGCTCTCCCTCGACGCCCTCTCCCCCGCCGAGGAGGACGGCCTGATCACGGCCACGGCGGACGGGCTGGACTTCCACCACCCCGTGCTGCGCGCGCTGGTGCTGGGCCGCGCCCCGCTCGGGCACCGCTACGCCGCGTTCCAGGCGCTGGCCGAGGTGAGTACGGGCCCGTTGCACGCCTGGTACCGGGCGTCCGCGACCCCCGGCCCCGACGAGGAGGCGGCGGCCGCGCTGGCCGAGGCCGCGCTGGAGGCCCGTAGGCGCAGCGCCTTCGGGGAGTCGGCCCTCGCCTGGCGCCGCGCGGCCGAACTCACGCCCGACCCGGCGCCCCGCGCCGACCGCCTCCACCACGCCGCCTCCGACGCCCTGCTCAGCGGCTCCCCGGCGGGCCCGCAGTGGTGCGAGGAGGCGCTGCGGATCACGCCCGACCCGGCGATGCGCGCCGTCATCCAGGGCCTTCTGGGCCGGATGTACACCTGGAAGGGCGAGACGGCCCAGGCGTACGGCCTCCTCATGAACGCCGCCGACGCCGTACGCGACACCGACCCCACCCGCGCCTGCCTGCTCCTCGCCGAGGCGACGGCCGCGGCCCGCCTCGACGGCCACGTCCCGGCGGCGGTACGCGTGGCCGAGGAGTCCCTGGCCCTCGCCACCGAGTCCGGCCCCGAACGCTGGTACAGCCTCACCCTCCTCGGCGGCGCCCTCGTCATGTCCGGCCGTACCGCCGAGGGCCGCGAGATGCTGGAGGCCGCCGACCGCCACGGCACCGGCGGCGACCCCGTCCGCGACCAGCAGGTCTACGCGATCGCCGGCCAGGCCTGGAGCCGCACGGAGGAGTTCGTACGCGGACGCCGGCTGCTCAACACGGCGGTGGAGTCGGCGCGGCAGCACAGCGCGGTGGGGGTGCTCGGCTTCACCCTCGCCGTACGGGGTGAGTTGGAGACCCGTATCGGGCAGTGGGCGTCGGCACGCGGTGACCTGACGGAGGCGCTGCGCTGGGCGGAGGAGCTCGGCCAGCTGACGTGCGTGAGCTACGCCCTGTACTGCCTCGCCCGGCTCGAAGCCCTGCGCGGCGACCGGGTCGAGTGCGAGGAGCATGTGGCGCGGGCTCGGCGGGAGTGCGGGGCGTACGGGATCGGCTGTCAGGAGTTCCACATGACGGCGGTGCTGGGGCTGTCGGCCCTCGCGTACGGCGACTACGACGCGGCCACCGACCAGCTGGAGCAAACGTTGTCACTGGCGATCGAACAGGGGATCGGGAACCCGGAGGTGGTTCCGTTCGCGGCGGACCTGGCCGAGGCGCACGTACGGGCCGGGAATGCTGCGCGGGCCGGTGAAGTGGTCGGGTGGCTGGAGGAGCGGGCACGGGAGACGGGGCTCGCCTCGGCGGAGGCCGCGGCGGCCCGGGTCCGGGGGTTGCTGGCGGAGACACCGGAGGAGGCGGACGCGTACTTCGGGGCCGCGTTGAAGGCCCATCAGCGGACGACGGGGCCGTTCGACTGGGCCCGGACGCTGCTCTGCTCGGCGGAGGCACTGCGAAGGTACCGGCGGCCGGGTGCCGCCCGAGCCCCGTTGTCCTCCGCCCTGGCGTGCTTCGAGCGGCTGGGCGCGGTGCCGTGGGCCCGGCGGGCGGCGAGCGAACTGGCGGCCGCCGGGGGGATGGTCAGCACGACGGGCCACTCCGTGGTCGGCGGGGCGGGCGGAACGGGTGGGGCGACCGGCGGACTTCCCGCTCGTCCCGCCGGCCGCATGGGCGGGATGCTCGACCAGCTGACACCGCAGGAGTTCCAGGTGTCACGGGCGATCGCACGCGGCCTCAACAACACGGAGGCGGCGGCCTCGCTGTTCGTGTCCAGGAAAACGGTGGAGGCCCATCTCACCCGGATCTACCGGAAGTTGCACGTCCGGTCACGGACGGACCTGACGCGGTTGCTCACGGCGGCTGACCTGGTGGATTGAGCCTGGTGGATTGAGTACGGGTACTCATGTGGGCGTCTCCGGCGACCGGCATGGTTCAGATATGAGACCGAATTTCCTTGCGAAGCACTTCCTTCCGAAGTCCTTGCTGGTGGCCGCGCTCGGCGGCGCCATCGTCCTGGGCGGCCTCGGCGCGCAGAGCGCCACGGCCGCTCAGACCTCCACGGTCGGCGTCGCCGCGGTGAGCGACGACGCGGAGGCACGGTTCTTTGAACTGCAGGAGCTCTTCTGGCAGTTCTGTGCCCCGGATGTCGAGGACAGCGGTGAGTTGGCGGCGCCTTCCGCCACCGAGACCACGTCGGTCGATCCGGTCGATCCGGTGCCGACGGACCCCTACGATCCGGTGCCGCTGGACGCCACCGAGCAGTGCGTCGCCGACCGGAACGCACTGCGCATCAGCAAGGCGTTCTCGGGTATGGACACGACCACCTACGAGGCGGTGCAGGAGAAGCTGACGAGCCTGCGCTACCCGGCGGCGCGGATCCACCGCATGCCGGACCAGGGGGGCGCGCCCCGGGCAAGGCTCGACCTGCGCTTGGGGGATGACCACGCTGCTCTGGAGGTGACCGGCACCTACCTCGGAGTGATGGTCGAGACGTTCGGCGCCTCCAAGGGCGTGAGCGTGACCGAGGTGCTGCTGGAGCCGCAGCTGGACGAGCCCACGTCCTGACCTCCTGACGAGGGCGTACTCAGCTCGGCCCACACGGTCTTGCCCAGGTCGCGGTCCTCGACGCCCCACTTGTCGGCGAGGGCCTCGACGATCAGCAGCCCCCGCCCGGACTCGGCCTCGGGCTCCGACCGCCGCGTTTTCGGCCGCCGCCTCTCGCACGCGTCGGCCACCTCGATACGTACGGTGCCCGTCACCCACACCACCTTCAGCAGAAAGCTGTGCCCCTGGACGTACCCGTGCATCGCGGCGTTCGTCACCAGCTCGGCTGCCACCAGCACGGCGTTGTCGTACACCTCGCTCCCAGGGGAGATGCCCCAGGCGTTGAGCCGCTGGGCAACGATCCTTCGCGCGAGTCGGGCGCCTCGGCGGCTGGGAGTGAAGAGTTGCCTGAATTCACCGAGGACGGTGGAAGTCGTGGGGGTTGTGGTGGGGATTTCCGCATTCATGTCACTCAGCGTGGTCGTCCGGTTCTAGTCTGACCAGGTACGGCGGCGGGACGCTATGTAGCCGTATGGGTGCGGTGCGCGAGGCGTCGGCTCGTCGGCCGTGACCACGACGAGGTGAGGGCGGGATCGATGGCGGATGAGGCGAGTGAACGACGTCCGGAGACTCCGGCGGAGGCCGACGGTACGACCGGGTTGTTCACGGCGGTCGGCAAGCTGCTGAAGCTGCTGCGGGAGCGGGCGGGGCTCACGCAGAAGGAGTTGGGGGAGGCAGTGGGGTACGGGCCGGATGCGATCGGCGCGATGGAGCGGGGGGTGCGGGTGGCTCGGCCCGAGGTTCTGGAGAAGGCGGATGCACTTCTTGATGCCGGCGGGCTGTTGAGGGCGATGGTCCCTGAGATCAAGGAGGGGATGAAGAAGGCTCGGACGAGGCATCCGGAGTGGTATCGGGATTACGCCGGGTTGGAGGCGGAAGCGGTCGAGCTGCACCACTACTGCAACCATGGTGTGCAGGGGCTCCTCCAGACCGAGGGTTACGCACGGGCCGTGTTCACCCAACGGCGCCCATTCCTCAGCGAGGAGACAATCGAGAGGCGGGTCGCCGACAGGCTCTCTCGGCAGCAGGTCTTCGATCGTTGGCCCCCGCCCGCCGTCAGCTACGTGCTTGAGGAGTTCATCCTGGACCGGCCGATTGGCGGACGGGCTGTCTTCGCGGAGCAGTTGCGGCACCTCCTGCGCATCGGAAGCATGCGGAACGTCGAAATCCAGGTGATGCCGACGTGCCGCGAGGAACACCCCAACCTGGACAGCGCGTTCAACCTGCTGACTCCCAAGGGGCATGCACAGGTGGCGTACACGGAGGCCCAGGGCCATCCCCGTTTGATCACCGACCGCGAAGAGGTCCGCAAGATCGCCGACCGCTATGGAATCATGCGCGCGATGGCCCTCAACCCCACGGAGTCCCGGGCCCTGATCGAGAAGAAACTGGGGGAGCTATGAGCACCGAGGAACTCGTCTGGTTCACGTCCAGCTACACCAGCGGCGAAGGCGGCGACTGCGTCGAAGCGGCCTACGCCTGGCGCAAGTCATCCCACAGCGACGGCGAGGGTGGCGAATGCGTACAGATATCCCCCTGCCCCCACACCATCCACATCCGCGACTCCAAGAGGCCCACCGGCCCCCACCTCACCCTCTCCCCCACAGCCTGGACCGCGTTCCTCGCGGCCCGGGAAGCTCGTAGCCTGCCCGCATGATCAGTCTCGGGCTGCTGGACGGTAGTGGGCGACGCGTCGCTTTACATGATGTGGACGACGAAAACTGGCGGGCCGTCGCGGACATCGCTCCGCTGGACGGCCAACGCCGGTACGTCCCCGCGCTCGCCGCTCGTTACCTCCTCCTGTCCCTCCGCGAGGGCGTATGGAACTCGCTCGCGGTGTGCGCCGACGACACCGTGGTGGGGCATGTCATGTGGGGGCGTGACGAGGACGGCTCGTACTGGATCGGCGGCATGCTGATCGACGCCGCCGAGCAGGGCAGGGGGGTCGGGCGGGCAGCCGCGCGGACCCTGATGCGATGGCTGGCGGACCGTACGGACTGTGAGGTCCTGCGCCTGTCGTACCACCCGGAGAACACCGCCGCCGAGCGCCTGTACACGTCGCTGGGATTCGGGCCGGTGTCCGCCACCGAGGGGGACGAGGACGACGAGGTGGTCGCCGAGTTGTCCGCGAAGACGGTCGGCGCAACGGCAGCCGAGTGAGACGGATCGGCAGATCCAAGCCCCACGTCACCGCAACCGGAGCCGATCGGGGCGAGGTTTTCGACGAGGGTCACGGAGCCCATTCCAACCTCTTGCGCTGGCTGGACAGTTGGCCTGACGCACGGATGAAGCCTCTGGTAGCTGGGGCGCCGTGCGCGAGGAGGAGATCCCGCGCAACGTCGCCCGCCACGTCCGTACCGGCACACCTTGGCCCCGCCGATTCAAACCCCTCACTGCCACAGAAGCGCGCGATCTTCTGGCTGCCGCCAGCGGTCACCCGTTGCAGCCGTTGCTCGACCTCGCCTCCGGTACCGCTGCCATCCGCCGCACCAGGCAGGTGTTCACCACTGCGCAGGGCAGACCGGTCGACCCGACCAAGCTCACCCGCAGTTTCACCACGCTCCTCCGCAAGGCCGGCCTCCGCCGCAGAGGCGCCGAGGGCTTCAGATTGCAGGCGCTCACGTAATCTCAAGTGACCCGCTGCGATCGCGGCAAGCGTTATCTTGCATTGGCTTTCCCGCTCGAAAGCAGATCAAAGCCAGCAGCAACGATGAGCGCGAGCCGCCGCGTCGGGGGAACGGGCTCGCGGCGGCTGCTCAGGCGTCCCCAATCATCGAGATAGGACAATCTCAACTTGAACCTGTGGCGCACGTTGTGTGCGGCTACAGGGTCAGGTTATGCCACTCATGACCACAGCGCCCTTTGCACTGTGTATCCCTCCTCCGGGTATCAGCTACGGCGAATGTCGAGACCAGCACACGAAAGGCCTTCACGTTCTCAGAGTCCTGAAGATTGATGATTTTGGCCATCCTGTCGGGAAGCGGCTCTCGAACGATCATCACGGCAGGATTGGCCGTGGGCTTCACTCCAGATCTCGCCACCCCCTCACGGCCGTCCCCAACGGTAGCGTGGGCTTGCATCGAGTAACTGACCACCTCGCGCAGTACGGCCTTCTGCTGGGCGGGATCAAGCGCGGAGAACCAGTTGACTCCCTCGTCCAGTTGGATGAGGCCTTGAGCGATTTCATTAATGATCCGCTCCGATTCTTGCATCCGCATTACCCCCCTAGGTGTGAATATTACGTGCGGCCTACTCATGTCCAGCTCTGTATAGTTCCGCACGCTTGGATTGTAGCTCTGATAAAAGTCACGGACACGACCACTGCCCTCGTCGGCCCCGGTTCCCAGGGGCAGCGAATTCTGTACGCTGTGCCACTGTCTGGACGGACCGAAGAGAATGCAGTCCCAGTCAGATTCCGGACCGAATCCCTTGGGGCGTCGGCACTGCGGCGGCCTCGCACCCTGCTGCCGACCACGACAATCGTGTTGCCGTACTTGTCTGCGGCGCCCTGAATTCACTTCGCGTCGTTGTGAGCGCTCTCCGGGACGCCCGCCGCATCTGGCGCGTCGAACAGGCCCGCGCCCACGCCGGCCTGCCCGACAGCGACCCGACGACCACGCTCGTCATCGGCCACTGGGACTACCTGGGCTCGGGCTACGGCCCCGGTGGCGCGCTCCTCGCCGCCCATGTCTGGTACCGCAGAGAACAGGAACGGCAGTTCGTGGCAGAGGGCGGCTGCTGATGGCTACGTACCCGCCGACGACATCCTTCCAAGACCCGGATCTGTCACGGGAGTTGCTGACTGTCCCCCAGGTCATGGCCCGTCTCCAACTCGGCCGCTCCGCCGTCTACGACCTGCTCCGCAGCGGCCAGCTCGCCTCAATCACCCTCGGCCGCGCCCGCCGTATCCCCGCCCGCGCGCTGACCGACTTCATCCGCGTCCGCCTCGAACAGGAAGCCGCCTGATGACCACAGCCCGCCCCGCTTCGTCCCGCCGCTCCCGCACCCGTGCGAACGGAGACGGGACCGTCTACCAGCGCAAGGACGGTCGTTGGGAAGCCGCCGGGTACGTCCTCGCCCCCGGCAACACCCGCAGGCGCGTCCGCGTCTACGGCACCACCCGCAAGGAAGCCCCGGCCAAGCTCACCGAGAAGATCGCCGCCAGCAACCGCGGTCTCCCTGTCGCGGCGGCCGATAGCGCCGTGAGCGCCTATCTGGCGTACTGGCTGGACGGCGTCGCCGTTCACCACCTGCGGGAGAACACCCACACCCGCTACGCGGCCTCCATCCGTCTCCACCTCAATCCCGGCCTCGGCGCCAAGAAGCTCGCCCGGCTCACCACCCGCGACGTCCGCACCTTCCTCGACGGACTCCGCACCACCTGCCAGTGCTGCGCCCAGAAACGGGACTCCGTCCGGCGATCCTGCTGCGCCATCGGCCAGTGCTGCGGAAAGCAGCTCTCGCCGCTGACCGTGACGTACGTCCACGCCGTGCTCAAGTCCGCCCTGGAACACGCCGTCCGCGAGGATGAGCTTCCGCGCAACGTCGCCCGGAACGTCAAGACGACCACGCCCCGCCCCCGGCGCTTCCAGCCCCTCACCGCCGCCGAAGCCCGGCGACTCCTCCATGCGGCCAACGGCGAACGGCTTCACGCCCTGTACGAACTCGCTCTGCGCACCGGACTCCGTAAGGGTGAACTCCTCGGGCTCCACTGGGAAGACCTCGACCTCGACGGCGGCACCGCCACCATCCACTGCTCCCTCCAGCGCACCCGTAGCCAGGGCTTGACCGTCCTGAACACCAAGACCCTGGCCTCTGAGCGGCGCATCGCCCTCCCCACCGAATGCCTCAGCTCCCTCAAGATCCACCAGGAACGGCAGGAAGAAGAGCGCCAGGCGGCCGGAACGGGCTGGACGGACAACGGGCTCGTCTTCACTACCCCGAAGGGCAGGCCGCTCGACCCCACCAACCTCACCCGCCGCTTCCGCCGCCTCCTCCACACCGCAGGGCTCCGGACGATCCGCTTCCACCGACACTCGACCGCCACCCTCCTCCTTGAGCAAGGCGTCGACCTCGTCGTCATCAAGGAACTCCTCGGCCACGCCCACATCGGCGTCACCGCCAGCGTCTACGCCCACGTCTGACTCCGCCTTCAGCGCCAGGCCATCGACACCCTCGGCAGCATCCTCGGCCCGACCGACGACCCGGACGACCCGCCCACCACAGCCGTCGTCCGCTGACGTTGCCGTCACCGTTGCCGTCAAACGGCACGAGAGCCCCGCCGGGACGTGCCGGCGGGGCTCCTCATGTACGGCTCTGGCCGGAGCGTCGCAGCGTCTTATTGACGGACGATGGAGGAAACCCAGATCGTCACATCGCTTGCGATCCCTGACACGTCGCCGCCAGCAACAACTCGATGCTCACGCGTTTCCGGATTTCGATACTCGACTTCGAGTCGACTATCCGAATCCAGAGTCACAACGACGTACCACCGGTTTCCACCCCCCTGCGGCTCGATCGTAAGAAACGAGTTATCCGGGTAATTCAACTCGCCAATCAACTCGAAGAGCAAGTCTTCCGAAATCCCGTCAAATGACTCACCGCTCTCTGTTTCCACGGTATACGGAATTGCCGACATGTCGCCTCCAGCATTCTCCCAGACCAAGCGCCTACCCGCCGTCCCGATCCCTAAAGAATCCGCCGCCAGTGACGTATCGCAGGTCCTGCTCCCAGGACTGCGTGGGCGCCACAGACCCTCTATGCGGCTCAAAGTTCAGCGGCCCGGGGTGCCTCTCCGTCATGTAGCGCTCCACATCAAGAGCATCTCGCCTGGAGTCGTAGTTCCTGAGAATCACCATCCGGGTCCCGCCCTCGTAATCCGAGTTCTTGTAGCGACCGACGGGATTCTTTGAGATCCCCCATTTGAGCAATTCGCCATTCTTCGGGTTCACTAGCGCGTACAAGGACGTTTGCCCAGCGTCGGGAAATGGGCCACTGATTGGCTTTCCAGTGGCGAAGGACGGACAGGTTGAGTTATGAACGAGGACCGGAGTCTCACCCGCCAGCACATAGTACGTATGCAGGTCGCTGACGGTGAGGTTGTACGTGGTCGCACGCTCGGTGTAGGCCCGGTTCCCCGTGACGATGACCGTGTCGCCGTCGTCGGTGAGCAGGGTCATGCCCGTTGTGAGGTCGCCGGCTTCGATCCAGTCTCCCTCGGAGGGTGACCAGAAGGGGTGCTCGTATGTGGCCGTCAGCTCTTCGATGCCGTCGTCGGTGGCGATGGACAGCTCGTTGAAGTGCTTGTCGTCCTGCGTGACTATGAGCCGGGTGACTTTCCTGGGGCCCGACTCACCGGTTTCGGGGTCGGTGGCCTGGACCTCGTCACCGAGTTCGATGTCCTCGATGTCCTTGGTGGTGCCGTCGGCCATGAGGACGTCAGTACCAGCCAGGAAGCACTTGCAGCTCGAACCTGTCCCCTTGGCGCCCTTCGATCCCGTTCCACGAGCGCCGGGTACATCGGCCATGGCTGCCACGCCGGAAAGGAACCCTGCGGACTGCTCTCTGAAATTGGTTTCCAGATCCTGCGGGCAACTCTTCATAGCCCGGCAGACATTGAGTGCCCAGTATCCGAGTTGTTGTTGAGCGGCTTCGTCCTCAGTGTCACTCAGGTAGCTGGGAAGCCGACCGTTCGTGAACCGCGCACCATCCAGGTACTCGGTGAAGCGCTCAGTGAACTCTTCCCGCCCCTTCCAGCCCGTCGGAACTTCCACCCCCGGATAGACAATCGTCCGGCGCTTGTTCATGTAGGAGCCCGGGTCCCGGTACGCGACCCCGCCGTGCGACTTCTCGGTGGTGAACCGAACGGGATTGCTCTTGGAACCGCCGGTGCCGCCGATGGGATAACCGATGCCACAGACGTCCGGCATGCAGAGCCCGCTCGGGTCCGAGAAGGTGATCGGGTTGTTGTTGCTGTAGGTGTAACCCTGGAGTTGCTGCGGGTCGGTCAGGACCATGATCGGGTCGACGCTGATGAAGCGGCCCAGAGCAGGGTCGTACTCGCGAGCGCCGAGATGGGTCAGGCCGGTGACCTTGGTGTCGTCCGTGCCGCCGACGAAGCCCTTCGTGCCGGCCCAGTCGGTGGGTGTGTCTCCTCTGATGCCGCCGAAGGGCAGGGCGCGGCGCTGGCTGAGCTT
This sequence comes from Streptomyces sp. DSM 40750, assembly GCF_024612035.1. Classification (GTDB taxonomy): domain Bacteria; phylum Actinomycetota; class Actinomycetes; order Streptomycetales; family Streptomycetaceae; genus Streptomyces. Next base: position 6,855,686 of record NZ_CP102513.1, on the reverse strand, counting down.
CTGGGTGGCCGCGTCGATCGAGAGCTGTGCGGTGCCGTGGTGGTCGGCGAGGGTGATCGCGACGCTGCCGTCGTCCTTCTGAACGGCCTGGTGGCCACCGCCGAGGTCGATGTAGCGGGTGGCCTTGGGAGTCGTGGAGCCCTTGGCCAGGGTGATCTCGGTTGCGCCCAGGTAGAGGGTGGTCTCCGTGGGGGTTCGGCCGATCAGGCGGCTTCCGTCGCTGCCGTAGAGGTACTCCGTGACCTTGTCACTGCTGCCCTCGACGGGCTGGGTCACCTTGGCGAGGTGGCCTTCGGCGTCCCAGCGGAGGGTCTGGGTGTCGCCGTTCAGGGTCCGGGTGGTGGTGTTGCCGGTCGCGTCGTAGCCGTAGCTGTCCTGTGCCGTGCCCGTGGGGCCGGTGGTGGTGACGGAGGACAACGTGTGCGGCTGCTCCTCACCCACGCCCGGGTAGCTGTAGCTCCGCTTGAGGTCCTTGGTCGCGTCCCCGGTGGTGTCGTGGAGTGTCTCGGTCTGGCGGTTGCCCACCACGTCATAGGTGTAGGAGTGCCAGTACTTGGCCGGGCCGCCCAGCACACTGCCACTCGGTGTGGCAGCGCAGCCGGTGGTGCCCTGGGTCCAGGCCTCGGTCAGACGGCGCAAGTGGTCGTAGGTGAAGCACTGCGTGTCGGTGCCGGAGCGGGAGACGTCGGACACGGACAGAACGTTGCCCGCCTCGTCGTAGCGGTAGGTATTGCTCTGGTCGAATCCCGCGACGTCCTGGCGGTGCATGGTCGAGTTCGCCAGACGCTGGGTGCCCTTCTCGTAGGCGTTGTCGATCAGGATGTTCTTGCCGCCACTGGCGGACAGTTGGTGGTTCAGGGGCTTACCGGTCAGGCTGTAGTCCGTGATGGCCTTCACGCCCTGACTGCCGTTCACCGACACGGGACGCAAGGTGGCGTCCTCGTAGGTGTAGGCGACTGTCGCGGCCGACAGGGCTCCGGCCTTCGGATATCCGACGCCCTTCACCAGACCCGAGGCGTCGTACGAGGTCGTCGACAGATACGTGCCCTGCAGCGCACCCTCTGAGGGCGGGATCGTGACGGAAGTACGCAGCGGGCGGTACAGGCGGTCGTAGCCAACGACCTTGGCGGAGTAGGCGTTGTCACCGATGTAGCGGGTGGATTCGGCGAGTTGGCCCTTGGCGTTGGTGATCGTGTCGTACACCCACTTGCTGCGCAGCGGGCCGGAGGACGAACCCTCCCGCACCTCGGTCTTGCGACCGAGGTTGTCGTAGCCGTGCCAAAGTGCCGGACTCTCCGCGTTGGGGCGGGAGTCGTCGACCAAGGTCAGCTGACCGCGATCGTCGTACTCATTGACAGTGGTGCCCTTGTCGGGATCCGTGGCCTCGATCTGGTGACCGAGCAGGTCGTACTTGAAGCTCCACTTGCTCTTACCCGGGTCTGTGATCGTCTGGAGTTCGCCGCGCGGTGTGTACCCGTAGGTGGTGGTGTCGTACGCGGCGCTCACGTTGCGCGCGCGATGCTGGCGCAGTTCGGTCGTCTGACCGCGGGCGTCGGTGAGTGTGGTGGTGGCGGTGCCACCGACAGGCGGGATGGCAGTGGTGCGGTCACCGCCGTGGATGGTCCTCGTGGTGGCCAGGACCTCGCCGCCGTCCCCGTTTCCGGCGACCTGCTTGGCCTCGGTCTGTCGTCCCAGTCCGTCATAGGTGTACCAGTTCTGCGTCTCGACGTTCAGCGCGTCCTCCGCCTTGAACAGGCCGGTGGACGGGGCGACTTCCGCGTAGTAGGTGACGAACTCCTTCTCGGCCAGACCGCGTTCGTCGTAGAACGTGTCGGAGAGCAGGGTGCCGCCGTCCGGTCCGGGATCCTGGGTCTGACGTGGGCGGAGGAAGCCGTCGTACAGGGTGTAGGAGGTGCGCTGGGCTCCCCCGTTGCCGATCGTCTTGGTACCGACCGCGACGGGCTTGTCATCGGCGATCGTGTACGTGAACTCGTAGGACGGGGTCACGCCCGTCGCACGGTCGGGCAGCCACACCTTGGACGAGCGTCCCAGCGCGTCGTAGGCGAAGTTGGTGACGTTGCCATTGGTGTCGGTCTGGGTGAGCGGCTGGCCGCGGCGGATGTCGTGCGTGGTCGTGGAGGTCTGCGCCGTGGCCGCGTTGCCGGCCGTGGCCGGAGGCGTCGTCACCTTCGTGCTGGTGGGGAAGCCGGAGGCCGGGGTGTACGCGGTCGTCGTGGTGCGGCCGTCCGTGCGGGCGGTGCGCGTCAGCACGCCGTCCGCGTTGACCTTCACGTCCGCGGTCAGGTCGGTACTGGTCAGCTGACGGCCGTAGGCGTCGTAGCCGACCGCGGATTCCAGGTAGACGGCAGTGCCGCCGTCGTACTTCTTCAGCACCGCGTTCGCGGTCGCGTCACCCCTGGTGGGCGGCTCGCCGTAGGCGCCGCCGTCGTAGGCGGTGCGCACGTCGGAGATCACGTCGGCGGGGCGGCTGACTGCCTTGTCGCACGACTTGGCGACGGTCTCCACGCGGGACGGAAGGGTGACGAGGTCGGTCGGCGTGGTGCTGAGCTGGTAATTGGTGCGGGTGCAGCGATTGTCGTCGGCGGTGGAGTTGTCGCCGAAGTCGTCGATGTGGGTCACCCGCCCGGCCACCGTGTCGAAGTAGGTGGCGCTGGAGGCGATCCGCCAGTCGGCGCCGACACCGTCGTCGAGGGAGGTGAAAGTCTTCGCGTGTCCCGTGCCGGTGAAGTTGGCGGTCACCGTGCCCCAGTCACGGACCTTCTTGGCCGTTTCGTGGTGCCAGGGCCGACTGACGATCTTGGACAGCACCTTGCCGCCCGGACCGGAGTAGTTGACGGTCTTGTAGGCGAAACCGGCCGCCGACTCGTGGTCGGTGATCGGGTCCCCTTCCCCCTCGCCGAGGGAGACGGTCACGGACTTCGTACCGCCGTCGGTCTCCTTGCGATCGCCGTCCATGCCGCGCAGGAAGTACGTGTCCTGCTGCGACCTCATCTCCGAGGCGCCACCGATGCCGCCGGTCTGCACACGTACATGGCCATAGCCGCGCCATTGTGACCAGGTCTTGGACTTCTCCTTGGTCAGCCCGTCGTCATCGTCGTAGTGCCAGGCCGCACCGCCCAGGTAGTCGTATGTGGTGATCTGGTTGGGTGCGCCACCCGTGCGGTCGTGCCCGGTGACGGAGGAGACCACGTACTTGTTGAACCACTGCAGTTCGGGGTCTTCGGTGGAGCTGCCGCCCATGTATTGCGGGAAACAGCGGGTGGTGTTGGTCTTCGGTGTCGGCAGCGCGTCCCAGTCGCAGGCCGGTCCCGAGTAGTTGACAGCGATGTGCCCGCCGGACTCGTCGGCAATGTTGGACAGACGCTCCTTGACGAAGGGGGCGTAGCCGTCGCCGAGCTTGTCGAGTCTGTTGGCGTACTGGGAGTAGGTAAGGGTGGTCTTCGGCAGGGTGATCGCCGTGTCGGCGGTGTGGCCGGTCCGCTGGATGGAGTCCAGCAACAACTGGTAGTCGATGTCCGCCTGACCCCAGCGGTGGACCAGTTTCCACGAGTCGACGTTCTTGTAGGCGCTGCCGTCGTGGACCTGGGTGGTGACCTGGGTCAGCCGCTTACGGGTGAAGAACGACGGCGAGAGTCGGCCTTCGTCGCAGTCCGTGCCGCTGTCGCAGTTCAGGTCCCATGGGGTGTCGTACCAGTAGGCCGCGTCCGTGCCGATCGACGAGCAGGTCGTCGAGGAGTTGGGCAGGCAGCGCTCGCTGTTGGTGAAGTCGACCAGGCCCAGCGCCTTCGTGCTGTACACGGAGGACGACTTCAGACCGTACTCGGCACGGTCGAGGGTGCCGCCGCGGACGTAACGGGTGTCGTCGCTCTTCTCAAGGTTGCGGCCGTAGGAGTTGGTCTCCTTGTCGTAGTAGTAGGTGATGGCGTTGCCGTGAGTGTCGACGACGTAGTCGAGGTTCCAGCGCCAGCCCTGCTGGCACCACGAGGCGGCGAACGTCGAGGCGTGACAAGGCTCTTCGGAGTCATCGCCGAAGACGGGGACGGTCCATGTGGAGTCAGTGGTCTCCTTGCCGTCCGCCCAGCCCGGCAGCCGGTTGTAGCCGAAGTAGTAGCGGGTGCCGTCGGGCGTGGTGATACGCCAGTACTCGTCGTTGCGGGCACCGTTGTCGCGCACGTTGTCGCTGGACCCGTAGATCCGGGCGATCTTGGTGCCGTCGTCGTTCTTCAGCTTCCAGGAGTTGGTGCCGTCTGGGACGAGCTCGCCGCCCTTGCCGTTGAAGGAGACGAACGCATTGTCGTAGCCCCAGCACAGATCGCCCGGCTTGTTGCCGTCAGCGTTCTCCACCCCGTCGTCGGCGCACGACTTGTAACGCCGCTCGATGTAACCGGGCCACACATCGAAGCCGTCGCCTGCCCAGGAGGCCTGGTTGTTGGTGTTGCTCGTGCGTCCGTCGATGCCACCCGAGGAGTACGACAGCCCGACCTTGGGCATCAGCCCGCCAGGCACGTCGGGCACGGGCATGCCGTACGACCAGGTGAAGTCACCGGTGTTGAGATTGGTGTTCCAGGTCGCCGAGGGAGCGAGCGAGGTCGCCTTGTAGTCCCCGCTCCCGCTCTCCGTGGCCGCCACGGCGGCCAGCACCGTGGGCGCGCCGGCCTTCAGGGCCAGGTCCGGGGCGGTGAGGGTCTGCTTCTCGGTGTCGTTGTCCGTCGAGACCGGCTCGGTGGTACGGCACTTCCGCTTGCCGGGGGTGGTGAGCACGCAGGCGGGCAGTTCGACGAGGGTGAGGCGGGAGGCGTATCCGCCGCCGAACGCCTTGGCGAAGTCGGAGTAGTCGAGGTGGGCGCGCACCCGGCCGGTCTGCTCGTTCTTCGCGGTGTTCTTGGAGCGCAGTGTGAACAGAAGCCCGTCGGTGCCTGTCTTCTTCGCCGCCGTGCGGCTCAGGACACGTGCCTCGATCTCACCGGTCGCGGGCTTCCTGGCCGCCTTCCCTCTGATGTCCAGGGTCACAGGAAGGCCTTTGGCACGCACGGATTCCGACGCGCCGCTCTTCGCCCCGGCCTTGGTGGCCGACAGCTGAACCACCGCGGTCGCGGCCTTGGGCCATGCCGTTTCCGGTGGTGACTTCGGGGTGCGTGGTCCTTTCGCCAAAGGCCGCGGATCAACCTTGGCCGTGGAGCCGGGCACCGGCTTCTCGATCCAACCCGCGTCGGTACGGCCCTTGTCGTCGTCCACAGCCGCAGCCGGTTGCGCCACCCCCTGGAGGAGCGTGCCGACCATGACGGCGGCCGACGCCAGCGCGGTGCGCCGACGCAGCGTCCGAAATCGTTTGCTGGATCTGCCGTTCATCCTGTCCTTCGTCCTTGGCTCGGCGCACCCGCAGCGCAGTCGGCGCGGACTGGGGGCGGAATTGGGGGTGTGAAGCGAAGATGGCTCGGGTGTGCCGGGCGACCGGCCCGGCACACCCGATGTGAGCTGTCAGGAATCGCCGGGAACATCGGTGGCCATACCGGGCTGGCCCACGGCCAGCATGCGAATCTGTGCCTCGCTCAGCGCGCCCTGGAAGACCCACGCGTCGGAGACGGCGCCGGGCCAGTGCCCGCCCACGGTGGTCGTTCCGGTCTTCGCCGCGCCCAGGTACAACGGCTGTGTCGACTTGAACAGCTGCACGTTCTCGGCCGATGAGAACGCGTCCGTGCACGTGGGCACGTCCTGCTCTCCGTCACCGTCCGCGTCCTCGCAGGGCACGCTCTCCGGCTCACCGTTGACGTAGAGCGTCAGCTCCTTGGTGAGTCCGTCGTAGACGAGCGCCAGATGCGTCCAGTCGTCGGCCCGGGAGAACTGGGCGTGGTCGACCGCGGTGACAACGGCGCCGGTCGTGTCCGTGGCCGCTGTCGTGACCTGCCAGCTGCCCGGACCGGTCGCCGGGTCGTCACTCGGCACGTAGCGCACCGCGAACGCGTTCTGTGTCGTCGTCCCGGGTGTGCTCAGCAGTGTCACGCTCTTGTCCGGGACAGCCGCCGCCTGCGCCCATGTGCTGATGGTGAAGCTGCCAGTGGTGTCCACCGGTGCGGTGGCCGTCGTCCCGTAGTCGTCGATTCCGTCAAGTGCGACGCCACCGTCGACCCAGATCGCACCGCCGACCGCCGCTCCTCCCCGCAACGTCATGGCGTTGCCCGACGCCGACGCGTCTGGCGTCACTTGGGGCGACCCCGATCCCTGCTCGAACGTCCAGCGTCCCTTGACCAAGGGCCGCTGCTTGACCATCTGCTGGACCTCTTCGGCCGAGAGCGGGCGGTCGTACAGCCGCACGTCGTCTATGGTGCCCGGGAAGTGGCTCAGGACCTGGCCGTTGTAACCACCGGCCCCGATGTACATGGACTGGTCCGCGTAGAAGGGGCTGGTCAGCGTGGTCGATCCGGCCCTGACTCCGTTGACGTACAGCGTCAATGTGTTCATGACCGTGTCGTGCACTCCGACCAGGTGCACCCACTCTCCGACGCGTGCGGTGGTGCCATCGGGCTGCATGGCACGGATCGGTGTGGCGTCCTCGGCGTCGGCGGAGTACTGGTTGACCGCCCACCGGTCGTAGGCCTTGGAGTAGTACAGCTCGAAGCCGGAGCGGTACTGGCCGGCCTGGGCGGTGATGATCCCCGCTCCGTCCGGTTTCCTGTCCAACTTGGCCCAGGCCGAGACGGTGAAGCTGCGGGAGGTGTTGATGTGCGGTGCCCGCTGCTGGCCGATCTTCGCGTAGGCGTCGGTGCCGTTGAACTTGGCCGCCTTGCCCGCCACTCCGGGTACCCCGGTGGTGACACCGCCCGCGTACTTGGCCGGTACGACTCCGCCGTAGCCCTTGATCTTGCTGGTCTCGGTGCTCGCCTCGTCGAGGTGGAAGATGGAGACCGCAGGGCGGCCCGGGTCACCGACCGACTGCTTGGCGTACAGCTTGTCGACTTCGTCCTGGGCAACCGCCTTGTCGAACAACTGCACTTCGTCGACCGCTCCGGGGAAGAAATCCTTGAGCGCTCCGCTGTTCCTACCCGCACCGATCTGCAGGCCCCGCCGTGCGTTCCAGGTGATCTCGTGGGTGACCTCGCCCGTGAGCGTGCCGTTGACGTACAGCCGCATCTTCGTGGCCGCCGGGTCGTAGGTGCCGACGAGGTGGGTCCAGACTCCGGCCTCGGCTCCGCCCGCCGCGCTCGCCATGGCGCGCTTGGCCGTGGCACCCGGCGCATCGGTGGCCAGGGTGCCGAAGACCCAGCGGTCGTAGGCGGATGAGTAGAGCAGTTCGAAACCGGCTGCGTCGTTGCCGATCTGGGTCGCCACCATCGCCCCGTGGCCGGGCTTGGTGTCCAGCTTGGCCCAGGCCGAGACCGAGAAGCCGGTCGTGGTGTCGACCACCGACAGGTCGGTGGACGCGTACCCGGTCGTACCGTCGAGGGACAGGGCTGTACCGAGCGTGCCGCCCGCTCCGGGGGTCGCCCCGCCATTGAGGTCGAGGGTCCGTGCGGGAGTGGAGCCGTCGGCCTGGCTGGCGCCGGAGCCTTCGTCCAACTGCCAGGTGGCACGGTCGGGTTGACCGGCCTTGACTCGGAACCGGTAGCTGGACTCCGAGGCGTTGCCGGCGGAGTCGAATGCCTTGACGAACAGTGTGTTGGTACCGACCCGGGGCGGCAGCAGGTTGATCGTCCTGGCTGCGCCCGCCGTTGTCGCGATCTCGTTCTTGGACGTGGGATCGACGTTGATGCCGTACCAGTACCTGGTCACATCGGCCTCGCCGGCTTTCGCCGAGAAGGCACCGTACTTGCCGATGCCGTCGTACCAGGGGTCGTTCGGATCAGCCGTGTCATAGGCGGGGTAGTCGGTGGACGTGATGGTCGGCGGCTTGGGCGCCGTGGTGTCGTAGACGAAGTAGCAGCCCGTGGCGTCACCGGCGTAGGACCACGGCGAGTAGGTGCCGTTGACCTCGTTCAGATCCTTGTCCTTGACGCGGGCGTACCAGTGGATCTGCTTGTTCGTCGGGATGGACGAAGGCAGCGAGATGGCGAAGTCGGATCCGGAATCCGCGAATGTACTCAAGGCCGGCTTCCAACGGGCGATCAGCCCTTTCCCGTCGCCGCTGTCCCACTTCGCCTGGAACTCGACGGCCACGTCGTCGCCATCCGGGTCGGTGACGTTGTTGGCATAGATCGTCCCCAGTGACCGCGTCCGCGGGGCGCTCCCGGGCTTCTTGCACGTACCGCCGTACTTCATCGTCAGCTGCGACATCTTGAGCTGAGGAGGAGACCGGTTGTAGTAGACCCGCAGGTACGCGTCGTCCGAGAACCGCTTCCAGCCGTAGGCGTCCTCCTCGTTGGACGCCTGCAGGCCGAACGTCATGGTCGACCACTTCTTGTCCGCGGCCTGCTGGACCGCCGACTTGACGTTGAACTCCGCGTCCTTGGCCGAGCAGCCGTCGAAGCCGTACGCGAACGATTCAGTGGTCAGGTGGTCGATCCAGAAGCCGGAACGGTTCTGCGAGTTCCATGTCGTGGACTGCGAGATGTCACTGGTCCGCCACAGCTGGACACCTCGCGCGCCGCAGGAAGCCGACCAGGTGTTCCGCACCGTGAACTCGGCGGAGAGGATCTTCTTGCCGGCGAACTTCGAGACGGGAATGCGGTAGAAGAGCCGCTTGGTGTCATGGGGCTGGCAGTACGACCAGGCGCAGTAGCCCATGCCCGCGGTGGGTTCGCCGTTGAACTTCCACTGGGGCGCCGAAGCCCAGTACTTCGACGCCATCGTCCATGCCGTCGCTCTGGGGGTGTGCATCTGCGGGTCGATGAGACCGGGTACACCGTGTCATCGCCCCGCAGGACATCGGTGTCGGGCTTCAGTACGAGTTCATCCTGGGCGGCGGGCACATCCACACTGACGGGCGCCAGCTTTCCCGACTCGGTGGCGCCCGGCTCGCCGTTCTCGTCGGCTGCCGCAGTGGTTTCCGCGGCTGCCGCACGCGACATCTGCTCGGCGCCGCTCTTCTGCACGGCTGCACCCGACGCGGCCGCGCCCGGGCTGGAGTCCCACATCACTGGTTCCGGTGCCTCGAACACCGCTGTGCCGGCGCCCTCGTCCAAGGCTTCCAGGCCGCCGCTGCTGGTCTCCTGGACATTCAGCCCCTGGGTGTCCATCCTCAGGCGCACTTCGGCCAGTTCCTTGCTCGCTGCGGCCTCGGCCGACTTCACGACGAGGAGTTGCGAGAAGCCGTCCTCCTGAGCCCCCAATCGGAGGTCGACCCCCGGCAGGACATCCGCGTAGGTCGCGATGTCGCCGTCCAGCCGGGGAGCGGGAAGCTCACCCGGCCATGACAGCTCTAACTGCCGTCCGGCCTTCTCCATCCGCACCATGGGAGCGCCGCCGCCGCCGGAGAACTGCAAGCCGATCGTGGCGGCTTTCGGGGCCACCATGCCGTCACCGATCTTCGTCAGATCGGTGTCGACGGCCTTCCATTCGCCATCTACACGCGTCCACACCGGGCGCAGATACTCACGTGCTTCGAGCTTGCCGTCCGGGGTGGCGAAGACCTCGCTGCTCTCCCCGCGTTGTGAGGCGATCTCCACCGACTCGCCCGTGCGCTCGGCCTGCGCCAGGGCGTCGGTTTCCGTGAGGACTGGCTGTTCCGTCGCCGGCGACTCCTGCGTCACCTCCGCCGACGGTTCGGTGCGAGCCGCGCCCACCGCGGCCGTCGGCCCCAGCACGCTCGACATCACAGCAGCGGATAAGACCGCCCCGGCAACGCACCACCGTCTGCCCACAGGCATGAAGCGCTCTCCCCCGCAGGGACTCCCCAGCCCCTGTCATTGCGTAGTTGGTCGTCTACGAACTGTGAAGGGAGGGTGAAGCGCGATTCAACAAAAGCTCCAGAGCGCCACGAGAGGACATCACACCCCATCGGAACCAAACACCACAGAACATCCAGTGACGTGTGTCACAAGAGCAACGACCGAGGTGGTCGCCGAACTGTTCGGCGACCACCTCGCCCTGGCCCTTACCCGAAGTCCGTCAGGGATTCTCGATGGTGATGAAGGGGTCCCACTGGAAGTACCCCTTCAATTGCCGGTGGCGGTCCAGGATCTGGAAGTAGAAGTGGTACGTGACCTTGCCGACCCTTTTGACGGTCGTCCGCCAATAATGGTCCTGGTAGTTCTGCGTCACGAATTCCGGCCTGCCCTCGGAGCCCTCTTTCGGCATGGGATAGATGCCGTCGATGACCTCGATCTCGGGCGTCCTGATGAGCTGGTGTCCGGTGTCGCTGCTCACGTACTTGTACAGCAACGCCTTGTAGTCGCTGCCGAGCGAGATCGTTGTCTCCCGCCACCTGATGCTGTCCCCGGGTTCGGCCCGGAGGTTCAGTTCGGCGCCCGACGTGCCGACGATGTGATCGTGGCGCGTCGTCATGTAGATCAGGTTGTGGTCGGCGTACGTCGGCGCTTCCGGGTTCCTCGATGCGTTGGGATTCTGTTCGACGATCGTGGCCGCGTCGAACGCGATCAGTACGTTGAGATCAGCCATTTCCCGTTCCTTTCGGATTGTGGATACGGATTCACGGCACCTTGTACGCCATCGCCCGCGGGTAGTCGTGCCGGTGCAGGCGGACGCGGACCAGCAGGGGTCCGGCGTTGACGGGGTCGGTCGGGTCGGTGAGGCGGGTCAGCAGGTCGTCCAGTTCGGAGGTGTGGGCGATGGTGATCCCGTTCGCCGGGGTCTCCTTGCCGGCGAAGACGGCCGCGAGGCGGTCGTAGTGCCAGGGGTGGAGGACGTTGTAGAAGTCCGGGTCGTGGGTGGCCCGGTCGTCGGCGTAGAAGGACGGGTGCACCAGCATCTGTTCGATGCCGTAGAAGTGGCCGTTGTCCATGACGAAGACGACCGACCGCAGGCCGAGCCTGGTGTGGGTGGAGATCTCCTGGCAGGTCTCCTGGAAGGCGCCGTCGCCGACGAAGACCATCGGGCGGGCTTGCCCGCGCTCGGGGGCGAGCGCGGCGCCGGTGGCCGCGCCGACCGACCAGCCGATGGACAGCCAGCTGACCTGCGACAGGAACCCGCCCGCGGGCAGGGACAGGTTCATCGAGCCGATGAGGGAGAACGCGGCGTCGGAGACGACCGTCCAGTCCTGCCGGGTCTCGTGGCCCAGGAAGTGGTTGATCCGGTCGAACACGCCGTCGTAGGTGAGTCGTTCGGCGTGGTCGGACCGTGAGCCGCTGGTGCGGAGCGAGGCGCGGTACTGCTCCAGGCCGGCGGGGCGGTCGGTGGACGCTCCGTGGTGGGCTTGGGCGGCCTCGGCGTAGTAGTCGGCGGCCAGACCCCCGGAGCCGTAGGTTTTCACCAGCGCGTCCTGGAGGGCGGGCAGGAGTTGTTCGAGCTGGACGTCGGGGAAGTAGGAGGTGCCGACGCTGACGCCGCCGTTCGCGGCCATCACCCAGTCGGTGCCGACGCACTGCTCGCCGCCGAGGTTCTTCGACGTGGACCAGGCGCCGAGCCCGATCCGGCAGGTGGCCCAGTCCTTGAAGATCCGGTGCACGTCCGGGTGGCTGGCGTGGCCGTTGTAGACGCCGTGGAACTGCGGCAGGTCCTCGGCGACGACGGCCTTGGCGCCGACGGTGGTGCAGAACGGCACCCCGGTGCCCTCCACCAGGTCGGTGAGCTGCCCGCCGAGGCGGAACCGGTCGATCTCCTCGCCGGCCCACACGATCGGGCGGGGCGTGCCGTCCGGGCCGGGGTGCTCCCCGACCAGGGTGAGGATCGCGTTCACGGCGTCGTCCAGCATGCGCTGGTTGCGCGCGCTGAACGGCCGCTCGCGGCGGAGGATCGGCTCCCCGGGCTCGGGGCAGGGCTCGTCCCACAGGTCCTCCATGACCTCCAGGTAGACCGGCCTGCGCTCGGAGAGGCACGCGGTGAGCGCGGCGTCGATCTGGGCGGGGGCGAGGCCCGGGTTGGAGATGACCTGCGCGTCCACGGTGACCTGCCGGTAGACGTCCAGGTTGCTCTCCGGGCGGGGGCTCATATGGGAGGTGAGCAGGCCGACGGCGCGGTAGTTCTGCCACTGCTCGTAGGGCGGGGAGGCGTTGACGGCGATGAGCGGGACCTGCTCGACGTAGGCGCCGCCGCAGGCGTTGAGCAGGTTGAACGCGCCGACGCTGTACGTGACCGCGGCCGCGCCGACGCCGTGGACGCGGGCGTAGGCGTCGGCGGCCTGGCCCGCGCCGCCCTCGGTGGGAGTGCCGACCCACTCGATGTCGCCCTCGGCCCGCAGGGTGGTCAGGAACGGGCCGAGGTGGTTGCCGGGGACGCCGAACAGGTGGGTGATGCCCAACTCGGCCAGACGCAGGGCGAGATAGCGGGCGACCGTGCACTCGGGAATGATCGCGGTCACGAGCGGCTCTCTTCCTGGCCCGGGGTCGTGACCGGCGGGGCCTGGTGGACGGCGACGGCGGCGCGGACGGCGCTCTCCAGGGCGCCCTCGATCCAGGCGTGCTTGAGGGAGGTGTGCTCTCCGGCGAAGTGCACGGGGCCCTCGGGCCGGGAGACGTCCAGGTGGAAGCTGGTCATCTGGTGCGCGGTGTAGATGGCGGCCTCGCCGAAGGCGTACGGGTCGCGGGCCCAGCTCTTGGTGGCGCCCCGGCCGGTGAAGAACACCTCGATGCGGCGGCCGTGCAGGGCCTGGAGGTTGCGCAGGGCGTAGACGTAGCGCTCCGTGCTGCGCATGGAGTCCCAGCGTGCGGCGTCGTCGGACCAGCAGTACGAGGCGAGTACGACGCCGCCGGTGCTGCCCTCGACCCGGTGCGAGGGGTAGTACATGAACCGGTTGGGGTTGTCGGTGGCGGAGCCCCCGCCGAAGCTGTGGGTGGCGGGGCGGACCGCGGGGCCGCGCAGTGGCATGGTGCTGTTGAGCTGCCGCATCTCCTCGGTGACGCCGCTGTCCTTGACGGCGGCACCGAGCAGGCCCGCTGGGGCGGCCCCCGACTCGGCGAGCGAGAGGGCTTCACCGGTGCCCTGCTCGCCGCCCAGCCGGTAGTACTCGTACAGTCCCGGTGCGATGCGATCGAGCTCGCCGCGCCAGTCGTCCTCGGTGAACTCCCACCACCGGTGGCTGAACTCCAGCAGCACCTTGGTGGCCTGGTCGTAGTGGGTCTCGATGATGGCGCGGCGCTTCTTGTACGACATCGAGGGGACGATCTCCACGAAGCGCAGGGCGGAGAACGGGATGGTGACGATCGCCAGGTCCGCGGTCCACAGGCGCGGCGGGGCCTGTGGATCGTTCTCGGGGACGGTCTGCACGGCCACGCCCCATCCCTCGGGCCCGACGGCGCCGGTGCCCTCGGGGTCGGCGTCGCGGCTGGGGTCGTGGTATTCGAGGCGGATCATGCGGTGGCCGAGCCGCACCTCGTCGCGCAGGCCCTGATGGAGGGCGTCCGGCAGGCGCCAGCTGCCGCCGGGTACCTCCCAGTAGCGGACGGTGGGGTTGATGTCGCTGCGGCTCAGGAAGCTGTGGAAGAAGGAGAGGTGCAGCCGTGAGGACATGTTCTCCAACGTCCCGACGGCCTCGATCGCCTCGTCGCTGAGCCCGGCGTAGTCGCGCAGGAAGCCGCCCATCGAGTAGCCGTCGAAGTCGCGGATCACCCGGGCCCAGCCCTCGACCCACTCGTCGAACGGCTTGTTGACGCGCTTTCCGTCGACGACGTCGGAGTAGTAGTCGCGTACGGCCTCCAGCGCGTCGTCGACCATCTTCACGACGGGGGCGCGGACCTCGTCGTCGGTGAGGTGGAAGCCCTCGTTGATCCGTTCGGGCCTGGTGTTGTAGTCGGCACGCCGCACCTGGACGCGGTTGGTGCGGATCCAGGCGTTGCCGCGCTTGTCGGGTTCGCGGAAGTCGGGGCTCGCGTCGCCGTTGGTCCACGTCTGGCCGGTGAAGGACGTGTACGTCACCGGGGGTACGGGGACGTCGGGGCCGCTGCCGGTGGAGGGGTCCACGTCCACGTTGTAGAACTGGCGGCGGCCGAGCCCGAGTTTGTCGACGAGGGCGAGGACGAGCGGGTGGAAGTCGGGCAGCCGCATGGCGCCGGCCTCCGCGTACTGGGCGGGGTCCTCGAAGGGCTGGTGGTGCTTGGTGGCGCGGAAGGTCTTGATGCGTCCGCCGACGCGGCTGGCGTTGGCCTCGATGATGGTGACGTCGTGGCCGGCGTCCTTGAGCAGGCGGCCGGCGACGAGGCCGGTGATGCCGGCGCCGATGACGAGGATCTTCTTGCGCGGGTGGTGGGTGGGGCCCAGGCGGCCCGTGTCGATCAGGGTGTGCAGATAGCCGAGTTTGAGGTCCGTGTCGTCCGGCCCGACGAGGAGGAGTTCGCGGGCGAGCTTGATACACGTCTGCCAGCGCGCACGGGTGGCGGAGTTGTCCCGTGGAGTGTCCGTCATGGTTGGGAATCGTAGAGACGCAGAAACGATTTCTTGTCTCCCCCGGCAGGCGAAAGTCCTAAAAACACCGATCGCCCTTCTTGACGGAATTTCGACTTGCTCGAATTTCCTTACGGAGACCGGAGTTTCTCCAGGGACGGAAGGGAAAGAGGGCGAAGTCGAGGCAGAAATTCCGCGCACGGAATGTGGAAATCCTGAGGACTCGACGTCGGCGGGCCCGCCGGAAATTTTTCCACGATGGCTCTGTCGACGCCGATCGGGCAGCGGCGTCACGCCAAAAGCGTCGGTGCCGTTTCCCGTATTACGGTCGGGGTGGTCCTGGGAATTGGGGCGGAGTTCGGATTCCGGCGCTGTGGGGCAGGCTGTCAGGGCAGTCGGTCGGCAATCGGCGCCAGGGCCTCGGCGGCGGCCAGGGCCCGCGTGACCTCGTCCCGTACGGCCTCGTCCGTCTCGATCCGCTCGCGCAGGAGGGGGAGCGTCGCGGGGTGGGCGGGCCAGCCGTGGGCGAGGGACTGGAGGGCCGCGGTACGGACCGTGGGGTCGGGGTCGGTGGTGGCGCGGTCTCGGAGGAGTTCGGCCCCGGGGTCGCCCTTCTCGTACACG
This sequence comes from Streptomyces sp. DSM 40750, assembly GCF_024612035.1. Classification (GTDB taxonomy): domain Bacteria; phylum Actinomycetota; class Actinomycetes; order Streptomycetales; family Streptomycetaceae; genus Streptomyces. The sequence goes on along the minus strand of NZ_CP102513.1, from coordinate 6,840,614 downwards.
GCCCACCAGCGAAGCGCGTCGGCTCGGATGCCGGGATCGGGGTCGGCGGTCGTACGGTCGCGGATCAGTTCGCGGGTGGTCGGGGCGTCGCCGTCGGCCGTGGCGAGCAGGCGCAGGGCGGCGGCGCGGACGGAGGCGTCGGGGTCGGCGGTCGCGCGCTCGTGGACTCGGGGCCACAGGTCGGACTCGTCGCGGTTGTAGTGGCGTAGCGACGTCAGTAGCTCCTTGCGTACGCGCGGATGTGGGTCCGAGGTCAGGCGGGCGAGCGCCAGGTGCCACGTCTCGGCTTCGTCGCTCCGGTGTTCGCACAGTTCGCTCAACGCGGTCGCTCGTACGCCGTCATCGGGGTCGTCGACGGAACGGCCGCGCAGGAAGTCCCAGATGTCGGCCTTTTGCCCGCTCAGCATGAGCAGGCCCCGGAACGCACTCCCCCGGGCATCGCCATCGGATTCCTCGATGACCCGGCCGCGGAGAAACTCCCACGCGTCGGGCTGTTCGTCCGCTCTCCTCCCGAGTTGGACGCAGGCTTCCCCACGTACAGCCGGGTCCGGGTCCGCGACGGCGATGCGGCGCAGCAGCTCCCATGTGTCGGCCTCGTCCGGCCACAGTTCGCTCAGCCCCTCGACTGCGGCTTCTCGTATGCGCGGATCCTCGTCCTCGACGGCGAGGAGTCGGATGGGTGGCCATCTGTCCTGCCGGTCGCTCAGGAGGCGCAGGGCCAGCCGGCGGACGACGACGTCCGGATCCTTCGCTGCACGGTTACGGCGCAGTGCCCGTGTCTCGGCCTCATTGCCGCGCGCCCGTTCGATGCAGATGAGTGCGTCATAGCGAACCTGCTTGGACGGGTCCTCGGCCGCGAGGCGGCGCAGCAGTGCCCATGTGCGCTCGTCGTCCCGGTAATCCGCCAGCGCCTGCACAGCCGCACCACGGTCGGCTGCGGAGAGCGCGGATTCGGCCATGGCGGAGATCGGCGCCCAGGCGTCGCTCCCCACGCTCTCGTACTCTCGCAACAGGAACAGAGCAAGGGCTCGGATCCTTACCTCCGGGTCGGCGACCGAACGTTCTCGAAGCAGGACTTCGACCGCACCGTCGACATCGTCGTATTCGGTGAGAAGTCGCAGCGCGGTTTCCCGTACCTCCTCGTCGGGGTCCGCCGCCGCCCGGTCCCGGAGCAGGGCGGGAAAGTCGATTCCGGTGTCCGCGATGTGTTCGGCGTCTTCGGGGTCACAGTCGTCGGCCAGCACCCGGAGCATCCAGACGCGCACCGCGCTGGAGGGGGCGTGCACCGCCATCACGAGACATGCCTGCCCCGGGTAGAGACCGCAGGCCACCAGCCCCGACATGTCCGTGGACATGCCGAACTGGCCCCGCACATGGAACCACCGAAGGAACCGTGCCCGCCCGCTCCAGCGCTCCGGGAAGGTGCTCAGGACGAACGCGATGTCCTCCTTGTCGTGCAGCAACGTCCACCAACCGTCGACGTTCTCGAAGCTCCTGATCACCGAGTCCACCACCCCCCGGCTCTGCGCCCCGACCGCCCCGATCCGCCGCACCTCCGCCAGTGCCCGCGCCGCCAGCACCAGCAGCCGGGCCTCCGTCACGATGTTCCGGCGCCGGTGCATGACCAGCAGCCGGTCGATCGCGGCGGCGGCCTCCGGCTCGCCCACCTGTCCCACCAGCAGCAACAGCACCTCATGCCAGGCCGGATCATGGGCGTGACGGACGAAGATCCGCTCGATGAACTCCTCCGGGGTCCACTCTCGGTAGCGCGTGTAGCGGCGGTCGATGTCCTCGGCGGCCAGGTATTCGAGGAAGGCCCGGTGGACGAAGCCGTACACCCCGCCCCCGTAGTGGCTGAGGATGAAGTTCCGCTCCCGGAACTGGCGGACCATCGTCCGGGCGGCCGACACCGCCTGGGCCACGGGGAGTTCGTACTGCTCGCGGAGGTAGTCCTTGAAGGTGGCCAGGAGGACGTCCTGGTGGATGTGGTTGCCCGCGATGCCGTCCTCGCCGTCCTGCATGCGTCGGGCGACGAGTCGTAGCAGCTCGTGGCGGTCCTCGTCGCCGAGATACGACAGGGCCTCGACGTCTTCGGGCGCTCGCAGGTTCTTGGCATGCTCGTCCCAGTGGGCGATCAGGACGGCGACCGCGTGGCGGTAGACGCCCTGACGGTCGCGGGGGAGTTCGCGTCTCCGCCCGATGATGGCGAGGATCGTCAACAGCAGGGGATTCCCGGCGAGTTCACGCACGGGACGGGAACGGGTGACTGCGTCCATGAGGCGCTCGTACAGACGTTCCGCGCGGTCCTCGTCGTGCGGGCACGAGGTCGCGTACCACCGCCAGGCGAACTCGTCGATCCGGTCCTCGTCCAGGTCCTGGATCATGAAGTGCCTGAAGCCCGCGCTCTCCAGGACACCACGCTGGTAGCCGATGACCCGTGAGGTGACCACGACCCGAACCCCGGCGTCCCGATGACGGCCGGCGAAGTCCGCGATGCGATGGCCGACCTGCTGGCGGGCGGCGGGGTCGAAGAGTTCGTCGAGCCCGTCGAAGACGACGACGGCGCGCCCCTCCGCCAGGAGCCGTTCCGTGACCGAGGGCGGGGGCGCCATGCCCTTGGTGCTGTGCAGGTACTTGAGGAAGTCCTCGAAGGTCAAGTCCCACCAGGGTCCCGCGGCGTACTCACGAAGCTCGACGACGAGGGGCACCCGGTCGGCGAGCGACCGCAGGGGGTCATCGGGCTCGTCACCACCGGCCTCGACACCACCGGCCTCGACACCTTCGGCCTCGGTGAGCACGAGAGCCAGATGGCGGGCGAGCGTCGACTTGCCCGCGCCGGGGTCGCCCAGCAGGACGACGCGGTCGGCCTCCGGATCCGCCAGTACGTCGAGGACGTCCGACGCGGGGCGCTCCGCGTAGGCCTGCCGGGCGCGCTCCAGCGCTTCCCTCGCGTCCCGGCCCAGCCCGGAAGGCAGGCCGACCGGCCAGTCCCCGGAGTCGACGAGCCGTCGACGGAGGTCCTGGGGCAGTTCCAGCGGCGGTGGATCCGCCCGTACCGACGGCGGCACGAACACCTCGTTCAGCCCGACCGGCGGATGCTCCCCCTCCTCCGTGGGGATCAACACGTCCAGGTCCAGCCGCCCGTAGCACTCGCGCACGCGTACGGCGTACCTGCGCAGCGCCGCGTCGACCTGATCGGCGCTCGGCGGGGACGATTCCGGAGCGGCGACGGTCTGTCGCACGTACTGCCTGCCGACGTAGGTGACCGGGCTGTTGTCCCCGGTCGTGGCGGCGTGTACATCCCGCCCGGCCCCGATCGCACCCTCACCACCGGCATCCACATGATTCCCGTCCCGCCCCATGTTCAGGACGGTAACTCAACGGCGTGGCTTGGGCCCTGCGCATACGACACACACAGCCGGGCCGAACGTCCGTCGCTGCTCCGGAGCGGCATGGGATCACCTTTCCGGGTGCAGGTCGGCGTGGTCGATCCAGGTGACGGCGACGAAGATGTCCTCACCGACGGGGGCCTCCGCGGCTTCCAGGAGGGACCAGGTGCGGGCCTCCTCGACCAGGTGCTCCCATGGCTCCGTCCAGTCGAGCTCCCAGTCGAGGTTGCTTCCGGAGATCCCGTACGTGTGATCGCCGCGCACCCGCCAGAACTGGGAGTGGAGGATCAGCTGGGCGTGGTCGGCCAGGTCGTTGACGATCTCGGTGAAGTGGGCCGAGGGCCAGCCGGGGGCATCCTCCGCACCGGCGGCGCGCAGGCGTGCGGTGAGCGGCGGGATGAAAGGGGTGCGGGCGCCGAGTTCGGTCAGGGCCCAGCGGATGCCGCCGGGCTCGGTCCAGTCGGGTGGGATCGCCCGTTCCAGGCAGGCGCGGTAGGCGCGGCGCAGGGGCTCGACCGCGCCATCGATCTCCAGGCCGGCAAGGGCCATGGCCGCCCATTCGCGGACGGTCGGGTTGTCGCTGTCGAGCAGTCCGATGAGGGCGGGGCCGCAGCGGGGATCGCCCACCTCCTCGAAGACCTCGATGGCGGTCAGCAGGCCGAACCCGCCGAGGGAGGGCAGTCCGTCGATGAGGGCGGGGATGGCGTCGGAGCCGATGTAGATCAGTTCCGCGCGGGCGTCGTAGGACGGGCCGGCCGAGTGGTCGAGCCGCTGGACGAGTCTCTCGACGTGAGAGGTCATGAGTGGTCCCGGCGCCAGTAGGTGGGGAGGGAGTCGCGCGCGAGGTCGATCGGGCGCCAGGCCGGATCGAGCGGCTCGTCCACCGTCGGGGGTCGGACGAACTGCCGACTGTGCTGGTCACAGGCACCGATGTCCTGGTGGTTGCGCGGGGCCTCGATCAGGGAGATCTTGTTCGCCTCGCCGGCCATGGTCGGCCAGCGGAACTGGACCCCGTCGTCCTCCCGGAAGCAGACGGGGCAGATCTCGTACGAGCCGGGCATCTCGTCCAGAACGAGATGCCCGCAGCAAGGACAGGGATGGCGGTGGCTCATCCGCGCAGTCTCATCGACGGGCCGGTCCGGGCGCCATGCGTTTGAGGACCTGTGGAAGACCCGACAGAGGGGACAACTCAGGCTTGATCAGGGTGGCTCAGCGGCGTTCCTTGAAGTGCGTCGCCGCGAAGATGCCCGCGATCGCGCAAGCGAGCGTCCCAGCCCGCACGATCAGTCCCCCGTTGTCCGCCGCATCCGGCACCCCCGGTATCTCCCAGCCCAGCCACCGCACGACCACCCACGCGTAGGCCCAGGCCGCGACGCCGAGGGCGATCAGCGCGATGGCGATCTTTCCGTTGGCCGAGGTGCGCAGGGAGCGTATGTGGTCGAGTACTTGGCGTGCGCCGAGGGCCTCGGACTCTCCGCGCTGATGCCGCACGTGCTGCTCGTGAAGGCCGAGGAAGAGGAGCCCGACCACGGACACGGCCAGTGCGGCGGACAGGAGGTGGTCCGCGCCGCCGTGGTCCTCGCCCAACGATCTGAAGGTCCACACAGCGGACCAGCCCCACATGACGGCGGCCAGGAGCATGCAGGCCGTGCAGAGCTTTCCCCACTTCGAGGACAGCAGATGTGTCACGCGTCTTCGGTCCATGCGGGCGCATGGTATCGGCCTTCCCTGTGCGGGCAAAGGGTCGTTGAGCAGGGAAGTTCGGGTGCGGCGTACAACCGAACCCGGCTGAAACGACTCTCCAGGAGGGAGTGGCCGAGGGACTGGTCGAGAGGGACGGAACTGATGAAGAAGCGGGGCATCCTGCTGTGCTGCGGCGGGCTGGCCGTCGTGCTCGGGGTCGCCGGTGTCGTGTGGTGGAACTGGTTCCGGGCGCCGTACGCGCTCGCCGACTCGCCCAAGGTCGATGTGACCGTGCGGGCCGAGAAGTCGAAGTACCCCGATGTCCAGGAGACCGCCGAGGACGTCGAGACCGTCATGCGGGTGTACGTGCAGCGACTCAAGGCCGGTGACGTGGAAGGGCTCGCGGAGCTTGCCGGGCCCGCGTACAGCGGGGCCCGGTCCGAGGCCTACGAGCATGTGCGGGAGTTCGGCGAGGGGGCCCGCGGGCACGTCGACGTCACCGTGCCGGCCGGGTCCGTCGACTACTTCAACGCCATCCGGCTCACCTACGAGAAGACCGACCAGCAGCAGGAGTTGCTGCTGGTCAAGGACGACGGGTACTGGTGGGTCGGGCTGGGGGAGGGTGATCCGGCGGCGGGCGACCAGGGTTAGGGCGGCGGCGCTACGGCTGCTTCCCACGGCTGCCTCCTGCTGCGCGCCTCTACTTTCCGTACAGCTCCTCGATCTCCGCCCCGAATGCCTTCTCCACCACTTCCCGTCGCAGCTTCATCGACGGGGTCAGGTGGCCCGCCTCCTCCGTGAAACCCCCGGGCAGGACCGTGAACCTGCGGATGGATTCCGGGCGGGAGACCAGGCGGTTCGCCTCGTCCACGGCGCGTTGGAGGACGGCCCGCAAGTCCGGGTCCGCGGACAGGTCTTCGAGGGGGATGTCCTGTTTGGCGTTCATCTGGCGCCAGTGGATGATGCCTTCGGGGTCGAGGGTGAGGAGGGCGGTGACGTAGGGGCGGCGGTCGCCCACGATCATGGCGTGGGCGATCAGGGGGTGGGAGCGGAGCCAGTTCTCCAGGGGGGCCGGGGCCACGTTCTTGCCGCTGTCGGTGACCAGGATCTCCTTCTTGCGGCCGGTGATTGTCAGATAGCCCTCGTCGTCCAGCTGGCCCATGTCGCCGGTGGCGAACCAGCCGTCGGGGCCCGCCGGGACCACTCCGCCGGCCCGGGGGTCCCAGTAGCCGCGGAAGATCTGGCCGCCGTGGAGGAGGATCTCGCCGTCGGCGGCTATGCGGACCCGGGTGCCGGGGAGGGGGCGGCCGACCGTGCCCAGGCGGGGACGGTTGGGCGGGGTGACGGTCACGGCGGCCGTCGTCTCCGTCATGCCGTAGCCCTCGAAGACGTCGATCCCCGCGCCCGCGTAGAAGGCGGCCAGGCGGCGGCCGAGAGGGCTGCCGCCGCAGATGACCTGACGGACTCGCCCGCCCAGCGCGTTGCGGATGCGGCGGTAGACCAGGGGGTCGTAGAAGGCGCGGGCCGCCTTGAGGAACGCGCTCGGGCCGGGGCCGGTGCCGTGTTGTTCCGCTTCCAGCGCCTCGCCGTAGCGGCGGGCCACGGCGGAGGCGCGGTCGTACGACGAGGCGCGGCCCATGCGTTCGGCCGCCGCCCGCGCCGAGTTGTAGACCTTCTCCAGGACGTAGGGGATCAGCAGCAGGAACGTCGGCTTGAACGACTTCAGGTCCGCGAGCAGGTCCTCCGTGCGGAAGCTCGGCGAGTGGCCGACCCGGATCCGCGCCCGCATACAGGCGATCGCCACCATGCGGCCGAAGACATGGGCGAGGGGGAGGAAGAGAAGAGTGGAGGCCTCCTCGTCCGTCCTCGCACGGAAGATGGGGTAGAGGAGGTCGATCGCGTTGTCGACCTCGGCGCAGAAGTTGCCGTGGGTGAGGGCGCAGCCCTTGGGGCGGCCGGTCGTGCCCGAGGTGTAGATCAGGGTCGCCAGGGTGTCGGGGCCCAACACCCCTCGCCGTACGGCCACTTCCTGGTCGGACACGTCCCGGCCCAGCTCGGCGAGCCGGTCCATGTGGCCCTTGTCGAAGACCCACATGTGGCGCAGGTCGGGGATGCGGTCGCGTTCGGGGCCGAGGGCGGCGGCCTGGCCGGCGGTCTCCACGGCGAGCGCCACCGCGCCCGAGTCCTGGAGGATCCAGCGGGTCTGGAAGACGGAGGAGGTCGGATAGACGGGGACCGTCACCAGGCCCGCCGCCCAGGCCGCGAAGTCCAGGAGCGTCCACTCGTACGTCGTCCGCGCCATGATCGCGATACGGTCACCCGGCATCAGGCCCTCGGCGATCAGGCCCTTGGCCAGCGCGAGCACCTCGGCCGCGAACTCCGCCGCCGTCACGTCCCGCCACCGGCCGTCGCCGTCCGCACCGCGATCCTTGCGGCTGAGGACCACGGAGTCGGGCTCGTGGGCCGCGTTGTCGAACGGGATGTCCGCGAGCGAGCCGTACGTCACGGGCGCGGCGAGCGCGGGGACGTACGCCTCCCGCACGATGCCGTCCAGCCGCTTCAACTCGGGTTCCGCCAGCGCGGGTTCGGTGCGTTCGAGGCTGGACACGGGCGGCTCCTGGGCGTTCGGTGTGCCCGGATCGTACGGGGCCGCTGTGTGAGGTTGGTGTGAGTATCGCGATGGTCCGGAGATGGAACCGGGCCGGGGATGTGCAGTGTCGCCGGCCGCCCGCGCGCGGCTCATCCGCAGGTCAAGGGCGTACCAAGTTACCTGAGGGTCGTTCAGCTCCTGGGTTCCGCAGCTGCCCCACCAGCCCATTACCTCAGGTAACCTGACTGGCGAGTAAGGCAGCGGAGTCCGGCGCGAGGAGCGGAGCCCGGCGCGAGGAAGGGGAAGCCGCCCGATGCACCACACCCTCACCCTCACCGGCCCGCCCTCCCTCAGCCCCCTGCTCGCCCGGGGCGCCCTCCTCTCCCCCTGCAAGAGCCTCAGACTCCCCCGCGCGGCCGCCCGGTACGACACCGGCACCACCACCGGACCCGCTCACTCCACCCGGTTCGCCCGGCTGGTACTCCCCGGCGTCCGGATCGACCTCGCCCGGCTCGCGGCCTACGAGCGCGTCTGCGGGTTCCCCACCGGGGAGGACGCCGTCCCGCTGACGTATCCGCACGTCCTCGGCTTCCCGCTCACCATGCGGATCATGTCCGGCCGGGACTTCCCGCTCCCCCTCCTCGGGCTCGTCCACACCTCGATCGAGATCACCCGGCGGCGACGGCTGCCCGCCACCGGGGAGTACGAGATCACCGTGTACGTCGACGAGTTGGCGCCCCATCGGCGGGGCACCGAGGCGACGGTGGTGACCGAGGTGCGGGACGGAGACGGGGGTGACCGCGGGGTCGCCTGGGAGTCGCGGAGCACGTATCTGGCCCGGCACCGGCGGAGCGAAGACGCACGGACCGGCGGGAGCGGGCGGCCCCGGGATGAGCGCGAGCCGTTGCCCGCGGTCGCCGAGTGGCGGTTGGCGGGGGATGTCGGGCGGCGGTACGGGGCGGTGTCGGGCGACCGCAACCCGATCCACCTCCATCCGCTCGGCGCCCGCCTGTTCGGCTTTCCCCGGGCCATCGCGCACGGCATGTGGACCGTGGCCCGCTGCCTCGCCGAGCACGGCACGCCCCCGGCGACCCTCGTCCGCGCGGAGTTCCGGGCGCCGGTACCGCTGCCGAGCACGGTCACCTACGCGGCGGACGGACAGGCATGGGGCGGCTTCGAACTCCGGAGCGGCGGCCTCCGCGGTTCGGCCGATGACGCCCCCGCCCCGGCCGGGGAACGGCTCCACGTGAGGGGCCACGTGTACCCGCTCGTCGCCTGAGCACACATTCGTCGTTCGGGTGCGGGTGAGTGGGGGCTGGTCGCGCAGTTCCCCGCGCCCCCGAGGAGCAGGGGCTGCGCCCCTGCTCTTCATCGGCCGGTCACGCCCCGATTTCTCTCGCGCTCGGCGGTGTCCAGGGACGCCCTTCCATCAGGTCACCCAACCCGGCCCAGGCGAAGTTCATGAGGGTGGCGGCGGCCTGCCTGGCCGTGATGCCGGGCGTCGCGTTGGCCCAGGCGGCGAGGGCCTCGGCGGCGCCGACCAGGCCCTCGGCGAGGCCGGCGACCTCCCGCTCGGGCAGGGACGGGTCGCGGCGGGCCTCCCGCGCGGCGACCAGGATCAGCCCGGTCACGAACGCCACCATCTCCTCCCGCATCGCCGCCACTTCGGCGGCGAACGGTTCGCCGTGCGTACGGGCCTGGAGATGCAGCACGGCCCACGCGTCCGGGTTGCGCGCGGTGTGCGTGAAGAACGCCCGCAGCCCTTCCCAGAGTTGGCGGTCGGCGGGCAGGTCGGGGTTCACGCCCGCGCGTACGGCGGTGGTGAGCGCCTTCGCCTCGCGGCGGATGCAGGCTGTGAAGAGGTCTTCCTTGGAGTTCAGGTACAGATAGACCAACGGCTTGGACACGCCCGCCAGTTCGGCGATCTCGTCCATCGACGCGGCCCGGTAGCCACGCTGCCCGAACGTCCGCACCGCCGCGTCCAGCATCTGCTGTTCCCGCACCGCGCGGGGCATCCGTTTGCTCTTCACAGCACCCATGCGGGCAAGCGTACGGTTCCGACGGCGGGTACGGACCTGGGCGTCGGGCGGGGCGACCTCTCCTACGGTCCTACGAAACCTGGCCCGACGTCGGCTCGGCGGTCTTGGCCGCCTCGGGCGTCGCCGTGGTCCTCGCCGTGGTCCTCGCCTCGTCGTCGGCCTCGTCCTCCTGGCTGCGGTTGGCCGCGAGGTTGGACTTGACGCGGTCGATCGAGCGGTCGAGGCGGGGGGCGATCCGGGCGGAGGCCCGGTCGCGCTCCTTGCGGAGGGCGACGAAGCTGATCGGCGCGGAGACCAGGAGCGAGAGGACGACCATCCACATGCCGTTGGAGGCGCCGAGGCCGCGCGGGGCGACGCCGGAGTAGACGAGGGCCCAGACGACCACGAAGCAGCCCACGAAGATACCGAGGCGCATCAGTGTGTAGCGGAGCATCTCAATCCACTCTTCCGTTTCCGTTTCGGACATGGCCCAAGGGCATCGTCCAGTGAAGCACGGTCGGCGTGCGATCTTGCAGGGGGGTGCGGGGCCCTCCGGGCGGGGCCGGGCCGTTTCACGTCAGGGGCAGCAGCATCGTGATGTCGTCCCGGTGGTCGTCCGGAGCCACGCGGATGGCGCCGGGGACTCGGCCGACCTCCTTGTAGCCGCAGGACGCGTAGAAGTGCTCGAGCCCGAGGCCGCCCCGGCAGGTCAGCCGAACGGCCTGGATCCCCTCGAACCCGCGGGCCTCCTTCTCCGCCGCCGCCAGCAGCTCACGGCCGTACCCCTTGCCCTGGTGGGACGGGTGCACCATCACCGTGTACAGCCATACCCAGTGGGCCATCAGGCGGTGGGTGTTGAAGCTGAAGAAGGCGGTGGCCGCGGGGGTGCCGTGCTCGTCGAGGCCGAGGAGGAGGCGGTGTCTGCCCTCCGCCATGGCGGTGAGGTGCTGGAGGAGTTCCGGGCGTATCGCCTCCCGTGTGACCGGGGGGACGAAGCCCACGGCTCCGCCGGCGTTGGAGACGTCTGTCCAGAGGGTGAGGATGCCGTCGTGGAGGGCTGGGGTGAGGGGTGGGTCCAGGTGGAACGTAAGGGGCATGTGGGGACAGTAGCCATTACGTGCGGCTCGTCTCAAGGGGTCTCGCCCCCGCCGCCCCTACCCGTTCCCATCCCCAGGGGCTGTGCCCCTTCGACCCCCTTGGGCGCCTTATAGCTCGGGGGGTTCCGTTGGGTGGCGGGTGCGGGTTCGTCGTGGTTGATCGCGCAGTTCCCCGCGCCCCTGAAGAGCCCCGGGCGCGACCCATGCTGTTGAGGGCGCGGGGAAACGCGCGACAAGCCCCCACCCGGCCGCGGACGAATCGACCGGTCCGGCTCAGACTCGCATCGGCTGGGGGGATTCTCGGCGGGACGGGTCCGGGCCGTCGTATTCGCGGATCACTTCGTACCTCGTGTTCCGTTCGACCGGGCGGAAGCCGGCGTCCCGGATGAGGTCCAGCAGGTCCTCGCGGGTGAGTTTGTTCGGCGTGCCGTAGTTGTCCGCGTCGTGGGTGATCTTGTACTCGACGACCGATCCGTCCATGTCGTCGGCGCCGTGCTGGAGCGCCAGCTGGGCGGTCTGGACGCCGTGCATGACCCAGAAGACCTTGACGTGGGGGACGTTGTCGAACAACAGCCGCGACACCGCGAAGGTCTTCAGGGCCTCGGCGCCCGTCGCCATCTGCGTCCGCGCCTGGAGGCGGTTGCGTACCTTGCCGTCCTTCATGTCCACGAAGTCGTGCTGGTAGCGCAGGGGGATGAAGACCTGGAAGCCGTTCGTCTCGTCCTGCAGTTCCCTCAACCGCAGGACGTGGTCCACCCTGTGGCGCGGCTCCTCGATGTGGCCGTAGAGCATGGTGCAGGGCGTCTTGAGGCCCTTCTCGTGCGCCAGGCGGTGGATCCGCGACCAGTCCTCCCAGTGGGTGCGGTGGTCGACGATGTGCTGTCGGACCTCCCAGTCGAAGATCTCCGCGCCGCCGCCCGTGAGCGACTCCAGGCCCGCTTCGATCAGTTCGTCCAGGATCTCGGAGGCCGAGAGGCCGCTGATCGTCTCGAAGTGGTGGATCTCCGTGGCCGTGAAGGCCTTCAGGGACACGTTCGGGAGGGCGGCCTTCAGTTCCTTCAGGGAGCGCGGGTAGTAGCGCCACGGCAGGTTGGGGTGCAGGCCGTTGACGATGTGCAGCTCGGTGAGGTTCTCGCCCTCCATCGCCTTGGCGAGCTTCACCGCCTCCTCGATGCGCATCGTGTACGCGTCCTTCTCCCCCGGCTTGCGCTGGAAGGAGCAGTACGCGCAGGAGGCGGTGCACACGTTGGTCATGTTGAGGTGGCGGTTGACGTTGAAGTGGACGACGTCGCCGTTCTTCCGCGTCCGCACCTCGTGCGCCAGCCCGCCCAGCCAGGCCAGGTCGTCCGACTCGTACAGCGCGATGCCGTCCTCGCGGGTCAGCCGCTCACCGGCCCGGACCTTGTCCTCCAGCTCGCGCTTGAGCCCGACGTCCATGCTCACACCTTTCTCCGAAGACCCTGTAAACCGTACGCCCCGCCCCCTACTCCTCCTCCGGCAGCTCACCCACCCGGTTCTCCCACTTCGTGGAGAGCACGATGGTCGTACGGGTACGGGAGACGCCCTTCGTGCCGGAGAGCCGGCGGATGGTCTTCTCCAGGCCGTCGACGTCGGGGGCGCGCACCTTGAGCATGAACGAGTCGTCACCCGCGATGAACCAGCAGTCCTCGATCTCGGCCAGGTCCCGCAGCCGGTGCGCCACGTCCTCGTGGTCGACGGCGTCGGAGAGCGAGATGCCGATGAGCGCGGTCACGCCGAGGCCGAGGGAGGCCGCGTTGACGGTGGCGCGATAGCCGGTGATGACACCGGCCGCCTCCAGCCGGTTGATGCGGTCGGTGACACTGGGTCCCGACAGGCCGACGAGGCGTCCCAGCTCCGCGTAGGAGGCCCGGCCGTTCTCCCTCAGGGCCTGGATGAGCTGCCTGTCCACCGCGTCCATGCGATCGGTTGCCTTCCGCTGAAGAGTTGCGTTGTGGGTGAGATGAGGGTGGTGCGGGTTGTGGCGGGTGAAGGATGAGCGCCCGCCGCTCAGCTGGCCGTGTGCGGGGCGCGCGCCCCGCCGACGTCGCCCTCCCAGCGCCGGTACAGGGTGTGCGGGACGCCCGCCGCGTCCAGCACTCGTCCGGCGACGAAGTCCACCAGGTCCTGGATGTGTGTGGCCCCCGCGTAGAAGGCCGGGGAGGCGGGCAGTACGGTCGCGCCCGCGTCGTCCAGGGTCACCAGATGCCGCAGTGTCTGCCCGTTCAACGGGGTCTCGCGTACGGCGACGACGAGGCGCCGGCGCTCCTTGAGGGTCACGCTCGCGGCCCGTTGGAGCAGGTCCTTGCTCAGGCCCAGCGCGACGCCCGCCACACATGCCGTCGACGCGGGGACGATCAGCATCCCCTTGACGGGGTACGAGCCCGAGGACGGTCCGGCGGCCAGGTCGCCGGCGCTCCAGTGCCGTACGCGGTCGCCGTCGATGTCGACCGGGAAGGTGCCCGGTTTGCCGTCGGCCCCACGGGAGAGCCATTCCCGCAGGTCGTCACGCCAGTGCGCGTCCCGGAAGGGGATTCCCGTCTCGTCCAGGAGGGTCAGTCGCGAGGCCCGGGACACCACGAGGTCGACGCTCTCGCCGACGGCGAGGAGCGCGCGCAGCACGGCCGCGGCGTATGGGGTGCCGGATGCGCCGGAGACCCCTACGATCCAAGGCGTACGCGGCGTCTCTCCTGGCTTGACTGGGTTCACGACACCGAGCCTATCCGGCGCCGCGGAGCGGGAACCGGTCAAGGGGGCACGGCCGTTTCCCTCAGGGGACGAGTTGAGTCGGGGGTTCGACATGGCTGGTGGAGTGCGTGGGGCGCTGAGCCGGGAGCGGGAGTGGTCGCGCGGGGACCGTGTGAGGGCCGCTGCCAAGCTGATGGTGGGCTGGGTGGCGCTGCTGTGGATCCTCGAAGTGATCGATGTGGCGAGCGGCCACGCGCTGGACGACTTCGGCATCATTCCGCGCTCGGTGCCCGAGCTGGTCGATGTCGTGCCCGCCGCGTTCATCCACTTCGGCTTCGGCCATGTCGCCGCGAACAGCGTGCCGCTGCTGGTGCTGGGGTTCCTCTCGGCGCTCGGGGGTCTGCGCCGCTTCGCCGCGGTCTGTGCGCTGATCATCGTCGCGGACGGCCTGGGGGTCTGGCTGATATCCCCGGACAACACCAACACGGCGGGCGCCTCCGGCGTCGTCTTCGGTCTCTTCGGCTTCCTCCTGGTCACCGGTTTCGTCGAGCGCCGGCTGCTGGGGGTCGCGGTGGGTGTGCTGATCGCCGCGGTCTGGGGCGGCGCCATCCTCGGCGGCATCGCCCCCACCGAGGCCGGCGTCAGCTGGCAGGGGCATCTGATCGGGCTGGTGACGGGTGTTGTGGCGGCGTTCTTGTTCCGCCGCCGCCAGGCTGTCGCCGCCTGAGAGCTCGGGAGGCTGAGATTGTCGGGCGAGTGCGGGTGAGTGGGGGCTGGTCGCGCAGTTCCCCGCGCCCCTGAAAAGCAGGGGCTGTGCCCCGTGCTTTTCGGCCCGCAGGGCCGTCGTCTTTCAGGCCCGCAGGGGCCTGATCTTTCAGGGGCGCGGGGAACTGCGCGACCAGCCACACACCACCCGCACCCGAACAACCACGCAAGCCCCCCTCGGGGTCGAAGGGGCAGCGCCCCTGGGGAGGGTAGGGGCGGCGGGGGCGAGAAAAACAGTCCCGACCCCGAAGCCGCGGCTACAGCGTCAGCCCCCGCACCAGCAGATCCAGCAGCGCGCACGCGAACAGGGCGATGCCGATGAAGCCGTTGACGGAGAAGAACGCGCGGTTCAGGCGTGACAAGTCGTGGGGGCGGACGATCGTGTGCTCGTACACGAACGCGGCCGCGACGATCGCCAGTCCCAGCCACAGGAAGGCACCCGCCTCCGTCACCACCGCGTACCAGACGAACAGCACCGTCGTCAGGGCGTGACAGACCCTCGCCGCCCACACCGCCGCCGGGATGCCGAAGCGGGCCGGGACCGACAGGACGCCGGATTCGCGGTCGGAGTCGACGTCCTGGCAGGCGTAGATGAGGTCGAAGCCGCCGATCCAGATGCCCACCGCCAGGCCGAGGATCACCGCGTCCCAGGACCAGGAACCCGTGATGGCGAGCCAGCCGCCGACCGGGCCCATCGCCTGGGCGAGGCCCAGGATCGCCTGGGGGTAGTTCGTGAAGCGTTTGCCGTAGGGGTAGACCACCATCGGGATCACTGCGATGGGGGCCAGGGCCAGGCAGAGGGGGTTGAGCAGGGCCGCCGCGCCGAGGAAGATCACCAGCGCGACCAGGGCACCCGTCCAGGCATGGCGGACCGACATCGCGCCCGTCACCAGCTCGCGCTGCGCCGTGCGCGGGTTCCGCGCGTCGATCTCGCGGTCGATGATCCGGTTGACCGCCATCGCGAAGGTGCGCAGGCCCACCATGCAGATGGTGACCAGGAGCAGCCGTGCCCAGTGGATGTTGCCGTCCATCTGGAACATGGCCGTGAGCGAGGCGATGTACGCGAAGGGGAGCGCGAAGATCGAGTGTTCGATCATCACCAGGCGGAGGAAGGCCTTCGTGCGGCCCGGCTGAGGGATCGCCGCCGATGCGCTGCTCACAGGCCGTATTCCTTCCAGCGGCGATCGACGAGCGCCGCCGTGGCCGGGTCCGACTCGACCATGTCCGGCCAGCCCCCGTCCCGCGTGTAGCCCTCCTCGATCCACTTCTTCGTCGCGTCGATGCCCGCCTTGCCGCCCCAGAACTGCTGGTACGAGGCGTGGTCCAGGTGGTCCACCGGGCCCTCGACCACCGTGAGGTCGCGGGCGTAGTCCGTGTTGCCCAGCGCGCGCCAGGCGACCTCGTGCAGGTCGTGGACATCGCAGTCGGAGTCCACCACCACGATCAGCTTCGTCAGGGACATCATGTGGGCGCCCCAGATCGCGTGCATGACCTTCTGCGCGTGCTTGGGGTACTTCTTGTCGATCGAGATGATCGCGCAGTTGTGGAAGCCGCCCGCCTCGGGGAGGTGGTAGTCCACGATGTCCGGGACGATGATCTTCAGCAACGGCAGGAAGAAGCGTTCCGTCGCCCGGCCCAGCGGCCCGTCCTCCGTCGGCGGACGGCCGACCACGATCGACTGGAGCAGCGGCCGCTTCCGCATCGTCACACAGTCGATCTTCAGTGCCGGGAACGGCTCCTGCGGGGTGTAGAAGCCGGTGTGGTCGCCGAACGGGCCCTCGGGGAGCATCTCGCCCGGCTCCAGCCAGCCCTCGATCACGACCTCCGCCTGCGCCGGCACCTGCAGGGGCACCGTCTTGCAGTCGACCATCTCGATCCGCCTGCCCGCGACGAACCCGGCGAACAGGTACTCGTCGATGTCACCGGGGAGGGGCGCGGTCGAGGCGTACGTCACCGCCGGCGGGCAGCCGAAGGCGATCGCGACCGGCAGTCGCTCGCCGCGCTTCGCGGCCACCTGGTAGTGGTTGCGGCTGTCCTTGTGGATCTGCCAGTGCATGCCGATGGTGCGCCTGTCGTGGCGCTGGAGGCGGTAGAGGCCGAGGTTGCGTACGCCGGTCTCGGGGTGCTTGGTGTGGGTGAGCCCCAGGTTGAAGAAGGAGCCGCCGTCCTTGGGCCAGGTGAACAGCGCCGGAAGCTGTTCCAGATCCACGTCGTCGCCCTGGAGGACCACCTCCTGTACGGGGGCCTCCTTCACCTTCTTCGGCGGTACGTGGGCCACCGCGCCGAGCTTCCCGAAGGCCTCGCGGACGCCCACGAAGCCGTGCGGCAGCTCGGGCTTGAGGAGGCCGCCGATCTTCTCGCTGATCTCGCCGTACGACTTGAGGCCGAGGGCCTTCAGCAGGCGGCGGTCCGTGCCGAAGACGTTCATCGCGAGGGGCATCGAGGAGCCCTTCACGTTTTCGAAGAGCAGGGCGGGGCCGCCGGCCTTGTTGACCCGGTCGACGATCTCCCCGACCTCCAGATACGGGTCGACTTCGGCCTTGATGCGCTTGAGATCGCCCTCGCGCTCCAGTGCGCGGAGCAGGGAGCGAAGATCGTCGTAAGCCATGGGGCCAAGTATCCCCGAGGGGCTACCCTGACCCCGTCACGGGGCCCGGCGCGCGGTCCCGCCGTAATTTCCGGGGCCGGTACACGCGGCCCGTCACCGCTTCCAGGGGGCTGTTCCATGCTCAGGGTGTTGATGTACCTCGTGCCGCTGGCGCTGACGATCTACGCCTTCATCGACTGCCTCAACACCCCCGAGGACGAGGCGAAGCATTTGCCGAAGATCGCCTGGGTCTTCATCATCCTGCTCTTCTGGATCGTCGGCCCGATCGCCTGGCTCGCCGCCGGCAAGCTGCGCAACGTCCCCGCGGGCGGCCGCACCCCCTCCGAGTGGCACCGCAACCACCGCACGGAGTACGTCGCCCCCGACGACAACCCCGAGTTCCTGAAGTCCCTCGCCGAGGACAACAAGAAGGACGAGTCCCTGCTCAAGAGCTGGGAGGCCGACCTGCGCCGCCGCGAGGAGGAGCTGAAGCGGCAGGAGGACAATCAGGACGAGAAGCGGGGCAAGGGCGACAAGAAGGACGGCGAGGACTAGCCCGGCGGCACCCCTCACTACGACGGCGGGGGTCGTCCCCTCACTCACAACGACGGGGGCCGCCCCTCACTCACAACGACGGGGGCCGCCCCTCACTCACGACGGCGGGGGCCGCCCCCCTCACTCACGACGGCGGGGGTCGCCCCCGTCGTTCAGTCCTCGCGCAGGACCAGGTCGAGCAGCCCCGGGAAGCGGGCGTCGAACTCCTCGCGTCGCAGCCGGTTGACGCGCCTGGCGCCCTCGTCGCGCTGCTCTACGAGTCCGGCGCCCCGCAGTACGGAGAAGTGGTGGCTGAGGGCGGCCTTGCCGACCGGCACGTCGAAGCTGCCGCAGCTGCGCGTCCACACCGTGGAACCCGCCAACTCCCGTACGAGCGTGATGCGTACGGGATCGGCGAGAGCCGCGAGGGCCGTCAGGACCGGGACGTCGTCGGGGTGGGTGTGCTCGGGGGCCGCCCGATGGCCGGCGCGTTCCACCATGTCCGCCCCTCCCTCTCGTCCCGCTCGCGTTCTCGCGGGGCGTTCGCCCTTGCAGAGTGTTCGATGAGAACCATACACTCGCGAGTGTTCGCTTTTCATTGAACAGTGGAGCGGGGAGTTCGGCATGCGCGCGATCGAGTTCCAGGAGTACGGCGACCCCGAGGTCCTGAAGGTGGTGGAGGCGGAGGCCCCCGAGCCCGGCCCCGGGCAGGTGAGCGTCGACGTGGCGTACGCGGGGGTGAACTTCGCCGATCTGAAGGCCCGCGCCGAGGGCTACCGGGTCACGGCCCTCCCCTACCGCCCCGGTCTGGAGGTCTCCGGGCGGGTGCGCGCGCTCGGCGAGGGCGTCCAGGGGCTGAGCGTCGGACAGCAGGTGACCGCGCTGACGGACGCGGGCGCGTACGCGGAGGTCGTGGTGGCCGACGCGGTGACCGTGTTCCCGCTGCCGGAGGGCGTCGATCTCCGCACCGGGGCCACGCTCCCCACCGTGCTGCCGACGGCGTACGCGCTCGTGCACACGGTGGGGCGGCTGCGGGCCGGTGAGACCGTGCTCGTGCAGGGCGCGGCGGGCGGAATCGGCACCGTCGCCGGGCAGTTGGCGAAGGCGGCGGGCGCCGGGGCGGTGTACGGGGTCGTCTCGGACGCGGCCAAGGCGAAGCACGCCCTGGACCACGGTTACGACGAGGTCTTCGCCGGGACCGCCGCCACCGGGTTCTTCGCGGACGAGGTACGCGCCGCGACCGGCGGCCGTGGCGTCGACCTGGTCCTCGACCCCGTCGGCGGCGACACCCTCCGCGCCGGGCTCGGCTCCCTCGCCCCGTTCGGCCGCCTCGTCTCCTTCGGCAACGCCGGCGGGGAGCAGCCGTGGACCGTCGGCCAGCCCGAGCTGTACGCCCTCGGCCTGACCGTCTCCGGCTTCTCGATCCTCACCCTCGCCAAGTCGGCCCCCGCCGAACTGCGCGCCCTCGCCGAGCGGGCGTTCGCCACGGTCGTCGAGGGGGTCGTATCGCTGCCGGTGACAGCGGAGTTCGGCCTGGCGGAGGCGGCTGAGGCCCACCGGCTGATGGGTGCGCGCAAGAGCGTGGGGAAGCTGCTGCTTCGAGTGGGGGGCGACGAGGCGTGACGGCCGCCCTCGACCCGTAGACCACCCTCAGTCGGCCGGTGTCTGCCCCACCTTGTCGACGACCCCGACCTCCAGCAGGGCCTGGCTCTCCGAACCCAGGTACTTCAGGCTCTCCCGGTCGAAGACCCATACGGCACGGTCGTCGCCCTCGCCGAAGGCCAGGCCGACGCCCTCGCGGCCGACGGCGTCCTTCGCCTCCTCGACGATCCGCACACCCGGGATCTCGGCGGCCACGTGGAAGAGCGCGCCGTTCAGGTCGGGCAGCAGCTGCGCCTCGTCGAGCATCGTGGTGATGTACTCCAGCGCGGCCTCCTCATGGGTCGGGCCCTGGCCGCTGGTAGCCGCCCACACCTTGTCGTACAGCCTGTCGGGGTCCGTGGGCAGCTCCCGCAGTTCGTGGTAGCTGTTGTCCGGGTCGGCGGAGAGCGTCATGTCCTCGATGTTCTCGGTCGAATTCGCCAGGGGGTCCTCGATGACCTCCCCGTTCATCCCCCGCGCGATCGGCGGCCCCTCCAGCCAGTTGGTTCGGGCGAACCCCTTCCGCTTGCCGTCGACGGAGATCCAGTCGGTCCGCCGGTAGGGGTACTCCGTCTTCGCGTTCTTCCCGCCCTCCAGCGCGGCCGCGGAGTCCCTCGACGTGCCCTGGGTCCTGATGTAGAGGTACTGGTCGTCGCGTACGGGGGTGGGTTCCCCGTCCGTCGCGGCCGTGGCGATGCGCTTCAGCAGCCCGGCCGCGTCCTCCTCGACGGTGGGCCCCCGCCCGATCACGCCGGTCCCGATGACCGTCGCGAGGACCGCGGCGGCCATCCCGAGCGGCATCGCGACCAGGGCGAACCGGCGGCGACGCGTACGGGCCGGACGCCCCCCTGCCGTCCGGTCCTCCGACGTCCGCGCCCCGGTGATCCGTACGGTGGCCTCTCCGGTGATCTCCTGCATGAGGTGGTCCTCCAGTCGCGTCAGACGGTCGTCCGACAGGAGCGGGTCACCCGGGCTGGGCAGCAGCCGTGCCAGTTCTTCTCGTTCCACGGGGTTCATCGGAGTCTCTCCTGTGCCTCTGCCTCTGCCTGTGCCGACCTGGCCGCCTCGGTGCGGCCGACAGGTGTCTGTCCGCCGCCGGGGAGAGGTCTCGTTCTTTCGCGCCGTACGAGTTGCCGCGCGAGTTCCGCCTCCGCGAGGCCGCGCAGGCGTTGCCGGGCACGGGCGAGCCGCGACCGTACGGTGCTGACGGGCACGTCCAGGGCTTCGGCGGCGGCCGCATAGCTCAGGCCCGACCAGACGCACAGCGCGAACACCTCGCGCTCGCGGCGGCGGAGCTTGGCGAGGGCCGCGTGGGCGGCGGCGAGCCGGTCGGAGTCCTCCATACGGCCGACCAGTTCGTCGGCGAAGTCGGGCACGGTCGCGCTTTCGGCGTGGCGTTCCGGGAGCCGGGCGAGGGCGGCGCTGTGCCGCCGGGCGGCGCGGCGGGTGTTGCGGAGCACGTTGGTGGCGATGCCGAACAGCCAGGCGCGCAGACTGCTGTCGCCCGGACCGCTCTCGCCCGGACCGCTCTCGCGCGGGCAGCCGTCGCCCTGGCCGCCGCCGTCTCCCTCGCCGTCGTCGAAGCCGTCCGCCCCGGCCCCCTTGGCGATCTCGGCCAACTCGGCGTCCGACAGCAGCTTCTCGCGCAGCCTCCAGGCTTCCAGGAAGGTCAGCGAGACCACGTCCTCGGCCGTGTTCCGGTCCGCCGTGAGCCGCGCGGCATGGCCGTACACGGCCTGCGCGTGCTCCCGGAAGAGGCGGCTGAACGCCTCCGGATCGCCGTCCCGTACGCGGGCTCGTAAAGAAAGTTCCACGCCTCCCCCTGTCCGCCCGGCGCCGGCCGTCCCTGTGTCCCCGGTCACACAGGAGTCCCCTCCCCCACTCGCCGAACCGCCCTAACCTTCAACTCGATGTCCCGACCCGAGCAACCTCCGACTGCCGTCGCCGCCCGCCTGCGCCCCGTCGACCTCGCCCGGCTCTCCGGTGTCTCCACCCAGCAGATCCGCAACTACGAGGAGGCGGGCGTCCTGCCGCCCGTCCCGCGCACCGGCTCCGGTTACCGGGTCTTCGGGGACGCGCACCGGCGGGCGCTGCTGACGTACCGGGCGCTGTCGAAGGGGTACGGGGCGGTGGCGGCGACGCGGATCATGCGGACCGTGCACGAGGGGGACGTGCCCGGGGCGCTGGCCCTGGTGGACGCGGAGCACGCGGCGCTGCACGCGGAGCGGGTGTCGCTGCGGGCGACGAGCGAGGCACTTCAGACGCTGGCCGGGGAGCCGCCCGAGGACGACGTCCCCGGCACCGACCTGCTGATCGGCGAGGTCGCCGCGCTGCTCGGCGTCCGCACGTCCACGCTCCGCGTCTGGGAGGCCGCCGGTCTCCTCTCCCCCCACCGCGAGCCCGGCACCGGCTACCGCCACTACACCCCCGAAGAAGTACGCGACGCCCGCTTCATCCTCGCCCTCCGTCGCAACCACTACCTCCTCGACCACATCCGCCCCGTCCTCGAGGCCCTCCGCCGAGAAGGCACCACCGAAGCCCTCCACACCGCCATCGAGACCCGCCACACCGCCCTGACCACCCGCACGGCGGCGATGCTGGGGGGCGCCGGGCACCTGAACACGTATCTGACAGCCGACGCCGCGCGGAGCTGAGGGCCGCCGGGGGCCGGGTACGGCTCAGGAGTGGCAGGTGCGGTGGTGGAGGTCGATGATGGGAGCAGAGCGAGAAGGTGATGATCACGAGCGGCCATGAGTCGGAGAAGCAGCGTTCCTCGTCGCGGCAGAAGCCCGCCGAGGACCGGCTCTCCGCGCCCGAGGCCATGCGGAGCGCGATCGAGCAGCTCACCGAGTTGCTGGGCCGCGCTCCCGAGTCTGTTTCCGCGCTGAAGCCGACCGAAGAGGGCTGGGAGGCCCAGGTCGAGGTCCTGGAACTGGAGCGCATCCCGCAGACGACCAGTGTGATGGCCGGCTACCGGGTCGTTCTGGATCCCGCGGGCAAACTGCTGGCGTACGAGCGCGGACGCCGGTACACGCGCGCGCAGATCGACCGGGGCGACACCCGCTGAGCCGCCGAGGCGACAGCTGCGGCACGAGCCACAGCTGCCACTGACGCCGTCGGCTCGGACCCCTGACGTACGGCTTCCCGTACCGGAAGGGAAGAGATCGTGACTGTGGTGCCGCAGGGCGAGGGCGGCGCCGTAGCCGCCCGTGGCGGCGGCTCGGGGAACCTCTACGACGTGCTGGAACTCGTCCTCGACCGGGGTCTGGTCATCGACGCGTTCGCGCGGGTCTCCCTGGTCGGGATAGAGATCCTGAAGATCGACGCCCGGGTGGTCGTGGCCAGCGTCGACACGTATCTACGCTTCGCGGAGGCGTGCAACCGGCTGGATCTGGAATCGGGACGCAAGGCTCCCTCCCAGCTGACGGACATCGTCGGGAACACCGTCGAGTCGGGCGCCCGGGGCAAGAGCAAAGGGGCGCTCACGGGCGCGGTCCAGGCCGTCACCGAGTCGCTCCAGAAGGGGCGCGGGGACGACGACGAGCGCGAATCCGGGCGCGAGAAGCAGCGCGTGCGCTCCGAGCGGAGCGGCACGAGCCGCCGTTCCTCCAGGGACCGTGAGGAGTGAGCGAGCCGATGTCCGTGTACGTGTACGCGATCACCAAGGCGGCGCATCCGCTGGGCCTGGACGACGTCAAGGGCGTCGGGGAGGACCCCGCCGACCTGCACGCCGTCAGCAGCGGCGAACTCCGCGCCGTCGTCAGCGAGACCCCCGAGGACCTGTCGGTCAGCCGCCGGGACGTCGAGGCGCACCACGAGGTCCAGGAACAGCTGTGGGCCGACGGCGCCATCCTGCCGATGAGCTTCGGGTTCGTCGCCCAGGACGAGGCCGCCGTGGAGGCCCTGCTCCAGGAGCGGGCCGAGGCGTTCTCCCGGCGCCTCGACGAGCTGACCGGCCGCGCGGAGTTCAACGTCAAGGGCGTCCTGGACGAGGACACCCTCCTGCGCACCATCCTGACGGAGTCCCCGCGGGCCCGTGAGCTGAACGAGGCGATCCGCGAGGGCGGCGGCACGTACGAGGACCGCCTCGCCCTCGGCGAGCTGGTGGCCCAGGAGGTGCAGGCCCGGCAGGAGGCGCTGGGCGAGGAGGTCCTCGCCGCGCTGCGGCCCTACACCCTGGCCGAGCAGGTCACGCCGCCGTCTTCGCAGTACTTCGTGAACGCGTCCTTCCTGGTGGACGGCGAACGGTCCGACGAGTTCACCGAGGCCGGCGGCGAGCTGGCCGAGGCCCTGGGAGAGGGGGTGGAACTGCGGCTGCGCGGCCCGCTGCCGCCGTACAGCTTCGTATGACCGTTGACCGTTCAGCCTGAGGAGGCGGTGTGGTGGTGGGACTGGTCGGGACCATCCTGACGTTGCCGGTCGCCCCCGTGCGGGGTGTCGGTTGGGTGGTCGACAAGGTGAGACAGGCCGCGGAGGACGAGTACTACGACCCGGCCCCCATCCAGGAGGAGCTGGTGAACCTGGAGCGGGCGCGGACCGAGGGGCGCGTCGACGAGGAGGAGTTCGCGCGGCGCGAGGAGGAGTTGCTGCACCGTCTGGAGGAGATCAGCGCCTACCGGCTCCAGCAGGGTGCACAGCCCGGTCCGTGAGGCGCTCGGGCACGGAAGGCTCAGGCACGGAAAGAAGACAGGATCATGAACAACGCCACGATCGGCGCGGCCGTCCTGGGCGGTTATCTGCTGGGGCGGACGAAGAAGGCCAAGGCCGCCATCGGCCTCGGCGCCCTGCTGGCCGGATCCCGGGTCAGGCCCGGACAGCTCGGCAAGGCGCTCGACTCCCCGTTCATCGGCAACATCACCCGGCAGGTGCGCACCGAGCTGACGGACGCGAGCAAGGCCGCGGCGACCTCCGTACTGACGGCGAAGGCCGACAGCCTCGCCGGAGCCCTGCACGAACGCACGGCGGGCCTGCGGGAACGGGCCGAGGCGACCGGCGAGCAGGACCAGGCCGAGGACGAGGAGGAAGAGGAGGAGGAGAAGAAGGGACCTCCCGAAGAGGACGAGGCCGAGGACGAGGACGAGGCCGAGGAGAAGGAACCGGCCGAAGAGGACGAGGCGCAGGACCAGGCCGAGGACGACGAGAAGGCCGGAGAGGGCCGGAAGGGCCGGGACGCGAAGGCCGGCGCAGGGACCTCGGCGCGGCGGAGCGGTGGACGCTCGACGGCGCAGCGAAGCGGGTCGACGGCCCGGAAGAGCGAACCGCGCCCGAAGAAGAAGACCGCCGCCGCGATCCGCACCAAGAGCGGCACCGGCTCACGGTCGAGGAGGCAGGACGATGACTGAGGGCAGGACGGCGAAAGGCGGCTCGGCGGGTGCCGGCACCCTCAGCGAAACGCGCGAGGAGGCCGGTCGGAACGCGGGCACGACCCGGCTGAAGGAAGAGCTGGAGGAGTACATCGAGGCCCGGCTGTCGCTGATGCTCCAGAACGTGGGCCACGGGCTGGGCGAGGGCGCGCGCAAGCTGAGCGACGTGAGCGCGGGGTCACTGACGTCGACCGCGTCGCATGCCAAGGACGCGCTGGTGGACAAGGCGAAGGACGTCACGGGAAAGGCGAAGGACGTCACGGGGAAGGCCAAGGGCGTCACCGGCAAGGCGACCGAGAAGGCCAAGGGCGTCACCGAGAAGGCCAAGGACGTCACCGAGAAAGCGAAGGACGTCGCCGGCAAGGGGCACGGCAAGGACCCCTCGGGCGGCAGCGGCAAGGGGCACACCATCATCGAGGACATCGACGTGGGTGTGCCGGTGCGCGAGGCGTACGACCAGTGGACGCAGTTCCAGGACTTCGAACGGTTCGCCAAGGGCGTGGTCGGCGTCGAGCAGGAGGACGAGGTCACCACCAAATGGCACGTCAAGGTCGCCAAGTCGAACCGTCAGTGGCGCGGCACCATCACGGAGCAGGTGCCCGACGAGCGCATCGCCTGGACGACGGAGGGCGACAAGGGCACGACCAGGGGCGTCGTCACCTTCCATCCGCTCGGCGAGAACCTCACCAAGGTGCTGCTCGTCCTTGAGTACTTCCCCAAGGGACTCTTCGAGAAGACGGGAAGCCTGGTACGGGCCCAGGGCCGCCGCGCCCGCCTCGACCTGAAGCTCTACCGCACCTTCGTCATGATGCGCGGCGAGGCCACCGGGGGCTGGCGCGGAGAGATCCACGACGCGGAGGTCCAGGAACCGGAGGCCGCCGACGAGGAGCGGGACGAGGACGAGGAGCGGGACGAGGACGAAGAGACCGAAGAGGGCGAAGAGGGCCAGGAGGGCGCAGAGCCCGAGGACGAGTACGACGAGGAGCAGAAGGAAGCAGACGAAGACGAAAACGAAGCCGAAGCCGAAGCCGCCGAGGACGACGAGGACTACGGCCCCGAGGAGGAATGGGAGGAGGAGGAAGAAGCGGACGAGGACGAAGACGGAGGGCGGAAGGAAACGAGGTCGAGTGAGCCGTGACCCATCCCGACTCCCCGGTGCCTTCGTCGTCGCCTTCCCCGTCGTCGTCGCCGTCATCGTCGCGAAGCCCCTATCCGTACAACCAGGGCTCCAGCGCGAACCTCGCCGACATCCTTGAACGCGTTCTCGACAAGGGCATCGTCATCGTCGGCGACATCAGGGTCAACCTGCTGGACATCGAGCTGCTCACCATCAAGCTCCGCCTCCTGGTGGCCTCGGTCGACAAGGCGAAGGAGATCGGCATCGACTGGTGGGAGCACGACCCCGCCCTCTCCTCCCGCGCGTCCCGCTCCGACGGCCGGCGCTCCCTCGCCGACGAGAACGAGCGCCTCCGCGCCGAGGTGAAGGAACTACGCCAACGCGTCGCGGAGTCCCCGCCGGAGCTGTCCCCGAGCCAACCGGCCGAGCGCCGCCGCCCCCGCCCCACCGAGCGGAAGCCCCGCGAGGAGAGCCGTACGGCAGAGCCCCGACGCAAACGCCGGAAGGTCGTGACCGACGAGGACGAAGAGGACCGGAGCTGAGGAAGGGCCCGCCGCCAATGAGCGCGTACGGCGAGTACGAGTACGACGACTACGACCGCCCGATCAGCGGCCGGCAAGTGGCCCTGATCGACCTGCTCGACCGGCTGCTGAGCGGCGGCGTCGTACTCACCGGAGACCTCGTCCTGAGCATCGCGGACATCGACCTGGTGCGGGTCTCGCTGCGCGCGGTGATCGTCGCCGTCCGCGAGGAGATGGACAAGCAGTGGGCGTCGGCCCTCCCCGAGCCCGCACACGACGCACAGGCCGGCCAGTGGGCACCCGCCCTGCCCGAGCGGACGTACGCGGAAGGGGGCGGCCATGGCGACGACACCGCCACCCCTGCCTGACGGCCCGCCCACCGACCGGCTCCGCGAGGTGTCCGAGGCCGCGAACCGCGCGTTCTCGCTGCTGCCCGCACGGCCGGACGACATCACGCCGGCGCCCACCGGCCGGGGCGGAGCCGTGGCGCGCCGGCTGCGCACCGACCCCGACACGGTGGAACGGGATCTCGTCCGCCTCGTCCTCACCATCGTCGAACTGCTCCGCCAGCTGATGGAACGCCAGGCCCTCCACCGCGTCGACCAGGGCGGCCTCACCGAGGACCAGGAGGAACGCCTCGGCATGACCCTGATGGTCCTCCACGACCGCATGACCGAACTCTGCGACCACTACGGCCTCACCCTGGACGACCTCAACCTCGACCTCGGCCCCCTGGGCACCCTCCTCCCACCGCCGAGCACGTGACCCGGGCGTTTCGTGGGCAGAGTGAGGTCATGGACCAGCCGCAGTCACCAGCACAGGCGCGGGCACGCGCCTGGCTCGCCACCGCCGTGGAGGAGGCGCGGGCCGGGCTCGCCGAGGGCGGGATCCCCATCGGCGCCGCGCTCTACGGCCCCGACGGCACCCTCCTCGGGCGCGGCCACAACCGCCGCGTCCAGGACGGCGACCCCTCCATGCACGCCGAGACGGCCGCCTTCCGTGCTGCGGGGCGGCAGCGGACGTATCGCGGTACGACGATGGTGACGACGCTGTCGCCGTGCTGGTACTGCTCGGGGCTGGTGCGGCAGTTCGGCATCTCCAGGGTGGTGGTCGGGGAGGCCGTCACCTTCCACGGCGGGCACGACTGGCTCGCCGAACACGGCGTGGAGATCGTCGTGCTGGACGACCCGGAGTGCGTGTCCCTGATGCGCGACTTCATCGAGCACAACCCGGCTCTGTGGAACGAGGACATCGGTGAGTGACCCCAAGACGCCCGCCACCCCCGGCGGCCCCCGCATCCCCACCATCGACCTGCGCCCCTGGCTCGACGGCGCCCCAGGCGCCCGCGCAGCCATCGCCCGTACCGTCGACGAGGCCCTCCAGACCGCCGGTTTCCTCCTCGTCACCGGCCACGGTGTCGACCCTGCCCTCCGCACCCGTATCCGGGAGGCCGCGCGCGCCTTCTTCACCCTCCCCGTCGAGGCCAAGCAGGCGTACGAGGTGAAGGTCGGCGGGCGCGGGTGGCTCGGGCCGGGGGCCGAGGCGAACGGGTATGCGGAGGGTACGGAGACTCCGCCGGACCTCAAGGAGTCGCTGACGTTCGCGACGCACGAGCCGTTCGACGACCCGGTCGTGAACGCGGAGTGGTACGCGCCGAATGTATGGCCGGCGGAGGTGCCGGAGCTGCGGGGGCTCTGCGAGGAGTACCTGGCGCGGATGGGCGAGCTGGAGGACCTGCTCCTCTCCCTCCTCGGTGAGGCCCTCGGTCTCGAACCGGACTTCTTCTCCCGCCACATGAGCCACCCCACCTACGGCTTCAACATCAACTGGTACCCGGGTACGGAGGTCATCGGCGACCCGGTGCCGGGTCAGTTCCGCATCGGCCCGCACACCGACTTCGGCACGGTCACGATCCTCGACCGGCAGGCCGGCAAGGGCGGGCTCCAGGTGTACACGGACGAGGGCGGCTGGGAGGACGCCCCCTACGACCCGGACGCCTTCACCATCAACATCGGTGACCTGATGGCCCGTTGGACCGGCGACCGCTGGCGTTCCGGGCGTCACCGCGTGCTGCCGCCCCCGGCCGACGAGCCCGCCGAGGAGCTGATGTCGCTGGTCTACTTCGGCGAGTGCACCCCGGGCACGGTCGTCGAGTCCGTCCCCGCGCCGGTCGGGCGGGTGGCGTACCCGCCGGTGGACTCCCATGTGTACCTGCGGGCGCAGTTGGACTCGATCACTGTGACCTGAGCTTGAGCTTGTATCGAACGTTTGACACAAGATCCCACCCCGGGGCATCTTGTACTCACCGCTTGATACAAGCTGGGCTCAAGCTGATACAAGTCCCGGGGGATCTCCACATGCTCGACACCGCCTCGCCGGCGTCCCGACTCCTCGACCACGCCGACCACTACGCCCGCTGGTCCGGTCTGGCCATCGGCCTCGTGGTCGCACAGGCGCTGTCCACACTGGGGGACGTCGAGTTCGAGCAGCGCGTCGTGTTCTGCATCACGGCCTTCGGCCTGTGCGCGGTGGCCGGCGTACTGCTCGCCGACGCCCTGACCCTGCGCCCCCAGGCCGCGGTACGCACCGCGAGTCTCGCCCCACGCCTGGTCAGAGACCATGTCCCACCGCACATGGGCCCTCTGATCGCCCTCCAGGGGGTCTCCCTCGCCGTCCTGCTGGTGATCACGGCCGCCACGGCATCCGTCGACCCCGACCGGATATTCAGTACGGGGAAGGTCCTCACCATCACCTGCAACGGGATGCGCGCGACCACCGGCCCCTGGCCCGGCCTGTACTACACCCTCCCGATGTTCGGCGCGCTCGCCATAGCCACCCCCACCTGCGTCTGGGCCCTGCGCCGCATCGCCCACGGCCCGGGCGAGGAACAGCAGCGCCGCGACCGCGCGTGGGCGGTCACCGGGGCCTGGGGCCTGCTGGTGTCGAGCCAGCAGCTGTACGCCGTGCTGATGGTCTCCGTCTCGCTGACGGAGACGGGCTGCGCCGGCGTGCTGGGCGCCCTCACCTTCTGGGTGTTCTACCCCCTGGCCCTGCTCAACCTGTTCACCGTCGTCTGGTCCCTGGTCACCGTGGTGGCACCCCGGGCGGTCGACGACGACGCGGCCGGGGACGAGGCCGTCGGCGATGAGTGAGCCCGCCGTCCGCGTCGACACCACCAGCCAGGTACCGCCGTACGAGCAGATCCGCGCGCAGCTCGCCGCGCTGATCGTCACCGGCCGGCTGACCGAGGGCGAACGGCTGCCGACCGTGCGCCAGCTGGCCACGGACCTCGGTCTGGCGCCGGGCACGGTCGCCCGCGCCTACCGCGAGCTGGAGGCCGCCGAGCTGATCCGCACCCGCCGCGGCGCGGGCACCCGGGTCGCGGCGCCGCCGACCGGCCCGACCCGCCCGTACGCCCTCCAACTCGCCACGCTCGCCCGCGACTTCACCGCCTCCGCCCGCGCACTGGGCGCCGACACCGACACCATCCTGACCGCCGTCCGCGACGCCCTGGGCCCGGACCGCCGAGGACCGGAAAGCTGATCACCTTCCACGAGCCCGGGTCCGCGCTGTGCTCACCGAGCCCTTCCGGCCGGTCTCACCCCAGCGGCTCCAGCACCGAGTAGTCCCCGAAGCTCCGGCGGTACCGCAGATGCCGGGTCTCCTGCGTGTGCTTGCGCTGCCACTGCTCCACGGCCGCCGGGTCGTGCCGTACGCCGGACTCCGCCCCGCACTCCTCCTCGTCACCCGACACACACCGCGCCTCGTACTCCGGCTCGGCCGTCGTGTCCTGCGCGATGACGTACGGCACGTAGCGGAAGACGCGGCGGGTCCGGGGCGCGGTGGTGTGGTCGCGGCGCTGATGGTGCCGGAGCAGGACGTTCGCGTCGGTCTCCGCGCTGCGGTCGTAACGGGCCCGCGCCTCGTCCCGTCGTACGGCCAGTTCGGCGCACGTCACACAACCGGGAACCGGCACGGGCGGGCGCCCAAGCCCACCCTCATCTCGCTGACGCACCGTCACACCCTCCTCTTCGAACGCTGGTTGGCGGCCCTCACCTGCGCCCCGATCCGCTCCGCCGGAGTCGCCGGCCGCAACGCCTCCGGATCCGCCTCCCACTCCCTGCCGCCGCCCACCGGGCGCAACATCGCATACGGCCCGACCTTGTCCCGGTACTCACCCACGCGCCGCGTCTGCGGGTCGTAGACAAGCTGCCCCTCTGGTTCCACACGCACTCCACAGCCCTGTTCGTAACTCTGGGTGTACATAGCGTCGCCGACGGGAACGGTCGCTATCAACGCGGGACGCGTGGCACTGGGCCTTTGCCACGGAGGAGCACGAGGGGGACGTTGTGACGAGGCGGAACGCCGAGGGGGCCGGCGGGGCCGGGAGTTCGGTGCTGTTCGGCGAGGTACTACGGCACTTCCGCGAGGCGGCGCTGCTGACGCAGGAGGCGCTGGCCAAGCAGATCCCCTGCGACCGGTCGCAGGTGGCGAAGATCGAGGCGGGCACGAGGGTCCCGAGCGAGCAGTTCGCGAAGCGGTGTGACGCGGTGCTGGACACGGGTGGGGTGTTGACCCGGATGTGGGGCAAGGTCGACTGGTATCCGCAGGTGGAACATCCGGATTGGTTCAAGCGCCGGGCAGAGATGGATGCGGAGGTCGTCGACCTGCGTGCGTACCACGAGCGCGTCATCCCGGGCCTCTTGCAGACAGTGGACTACATGGAGGCGCTGTTCAGCCGTCGCCGCAGGACTTCCGAGGAGGTGGAGGAGCGAGTACGTGCCCGACTGAGCCGACAGCAGCGCTTCCTGGAACCTGACGGCCCGTTCTACGCCGTGGTGTTGGACGAAAGCTGTCTACGCAACCTGGTGGGCAGCCCGGCCGTCATGCGGGGTCAGTGTGCGCACCTGCTCGACGTGGCCGAGCGCGCCAACGTCCACATCCAGGTCGCCCCGGCCGGTCTCTCGGGACTCATCCGCCCCAACGGTTCAATGTCGCTGATCACGCTGCCGGACGGGCACAAGTGGGTCTACTCGGAGACCCTGGACCGCGGCTACTTCAGCGACGATCCGGCCGTCTTCGGACGGTACAGCCAGACCTATGATGTGCTCAGGGCAGACGCTCCGTCAGCCCGTGAGTCCGCCGCTCTGATCAGCGACGCGATGAAGGGGTACGAGCATCATGGACAGGTACCAACTGAGCGTGGCGACCTGGATCAAGAGCAGCTACAGCGACGACAACGGCGGCGACTGCATCGAAGTAGCCCCCGGTTTCCCCGGACTCGTCCCCGTCCGCGACAGCAAGAACCCTGACGGCCCCGTAATGGTCATCAACCGCTCCGCCTGGCACCGCTTCGTCGACACCGTTCGGACGCTTCCGTAACCGAACGGGCAACCTCCGCCTTCATTTCGACCCAACTTCCCCTCGCCGCCCCGCTGTTGATAACCACAACAGCTATGACAACAACAACGGCGACTCAGGAACTGCCCTTCGTGGTGCTCGCGGGCGGCCGGGGGCTCGGCAAGAGCGCGATGCTGCGTGAGCTGCGGGCCGCGTACCGGGGCCGTACCCCCGTCGCGTTGATCGACGGCGAGGAGTCGCGGTTCGACGGGCCGCCGCCGGACCGGCCGGTGGAGTCGTGGTCGCCCGCGTACGAGGCACTGCTGACGGTCGCGGAGCAGCTCGCGGAGCCGGTGCCGGGGACCGGGAGGCGGATCACGTTCCCGAGGCTGGCGTGCGGGCTGCTGGCCGTCGCGGCGGGCGGCTGGCGCGGCCGGGACCTGCCGCGGGTCCGGGAGGAGGCCGAGCGGATCCTGGCGCTGAGCGAGACGGGGTCGCGGCCGGGGCCCGGCCGATGGGCGGGCAGAGTGGCGGCGAGACTGACGGCCTCGCTGTCCGGGTCGGGGCTGGTGGTCGAGCCGGTCATCGAGGCGGCCCTGGAGGCGTTCACCGAGGGCATGTCGTCCGCGCACCGGCGGCTGCGCAAGGGCGCCGTCTGGTATCGCGACCACCCGAGGACGGGCGGCAACCCCAAGCTCGGGCTCGTCCTGCTCTCCGGGCACTTCCGGACGGACGGCGCCCCGCGCACCTACGCCGAGCGCCGTCTCGTACGGGCGCTGCTGGCGGACCTCGACGACGCGTACGCGGGGGTCGTACGGCGCACGCACCGGGCCGGGCGGCCGGTGGTGCTGCTGGACAACGTGCAGGAGCCGGCCGGGCGGCGGCTGATGGAGTGCGTGCTGCGGGACCGAGCCGACGGCATACCCGACGACGTGGCCTTCTACGCGGCCCTGCGCGGCGACGGCCACCCGGCCCTGCGCGACGCCGAACGCCGCACGCTCCCCGGGGCGACACCCGACACCCCCTGGACACCGGGCAGCACACCGTCATCCCGCGCCCTGCTCGTCTCCCTCCCGCCGCCGGCGCCTTGAGTGCGGTCACGTCCTCGCCTGGACCCGGCCCGGCCGTGACTTACGCCAGCTGAGGCGGTCGTGGACTTCACTCGCCAGGGCAGACCGATACGGGGCGTTCCAGCCGTGGGGGAAGAAGACACCGGCGGGGACGATCAGGTTGGTGCGCTCGTCGCACGCCAGGATGGCCCTGAGCCAGGTGCGTACCGCGTGGTGGAAGTCGTAGGTGAGCGGCGCGGGCGCGAGCAGCCAGTCGCGGCACTGACCGCCCACGTGCCGACGGTAGTCGCCGCGGTTTCTGCCGGGCCACGGGCTCTCCGGCTGGAGGAGATGCAGTCCGTACCCCAGCTCGGTGAGCACATCCAACGCCCGGCCCAAGGCGTCATGGTCCGAGCTGGGCAGGATCTCCAGCACGATCCAGGGCCGGTGGCGGCGCACCGTCTCCAGCGCGCCCGCCAGCACCTGGCCCTCCAGCGTCTCCACATCGATCTTGATGAGGTGGGGCCGGGCCGACCGTTCCTCGGTGAACGCGTCCAGCGTGGTGACCGGCACGCTCACGGTCTCGGTGTGCTTGCGATGCGCGGCGTTGAGGGAGTTGGAGGATTCGCCCTTCAGGGACAGACAGAGCTCGGCGGTGCCCGGCGTGTCGGAGACCGCCGAGGTGATCAGCTCGAAGCCGAGGCCGTTGTGCCGGCGGATGTCCTCACAGATGCGTGCCGTGTCCGGTGTCGGTTCGAAGGCGTGCACCGACAGCCGGTGGCCGTACACCGCGTCGATCAGTGCCGCGTAGAGGCCGATGTGCGCGCCGACGTCGTACACCGCGCTGCCCGGCGGCGCCTGCTGCGCCAGGGCCAGCAGCGTCGCCTGGGTGACGGGCTCGTACCCCGCCAGACCCGATCGGCGCAGCTGCCGCTGTACGGCGGTCTGTTTGCGGCTCAGGACGTTGAGCGCGCGTGGATAGGAGCCGTCGGCCTCGAGGACGCCGGAATGGTGAGGGAGCCTGATGGCGAGGGGCATGGCGGGGAGAACGCCTCCTTGTGGTCGGGCTGGTGGTCGGGCCGGTGCTCGAAAGGGCTGGGGGCGGGGAAGTAGCCGTCCAGAAAGCGCTGCACGAGTGCCACATCGGTGTGGCCCTCGGCGTCACAGGTCACCGTGTCGTTGAGGCAGAAGGCGACATTCGATCTGGAGGCCAGCAGCCGGCGCAGCCGTGGGGCGATGCCGGGCTGGGAGATGTCGATGTAGTCGTAGCGGATGCTGCCGGGGACGGCCCGGCCCGTGTGGAACGCGTAGTAGTGGTGCAGCGAGTTGGTGATCGAGATGTCGTCCGGGCCGCGGAAGGCGTGGGCGGCGGTGCGCCGGTGGTCCTCCGCGAAGACCTGCTCGATCTCGGCCAGCACACTGCGCCGCAGCGCGCACGGTGTGTGCTTCATCTTCTGGGTGATGCTGCTGCCGAAGCGGGCCTGAAGGAGCCGGCGGTTGGTGAGGCCCGCGGCGGAGACCGGTACGTCGTCCGCGCCCGCGCTTCCGACGGGCGGCAGCAACGCCTTCGAGAGGAAGAACTTACTGATGCCGTTGGCCAGGAAGAACTGCTGCGGCACCGTGGGGCGCCCGAGGAAGACGTCGTCGTTGAAGTAGAGGAACTGCTCGGCGAGCCCCTCGATGTGATGCAACTGGCTCTCGATGGCGTGCGAGTTGAACGTCGGGAGCACGGCGGGGTCCGTGAAGATCTCCCGGTGGTCGACGACCGTGAGCCGGGGATGTCCGGTGTCCAGCCAGGCGGGCACCTGCTGGTCGGTGACAAGGTAGACATGCCGGATCCACGGGGCGTACATGTGCAGCGAGCGCAGCGAATAGCGCAGCTCGTCACGGCTGAGATAGCGGGCCGCGTTGGCGGCCTGCGGGTGGTACGGCTCTCCCACGACCGTTGCGCGGCGCCGCTGCCATGCGAGGTCGGAGCCGTCGACCCAGGTGTACACGGCGTCGACGGGGAAGTGGATGTCGTCGGGCACCGGCTCGGCGAACTCGCGCCGGGTGCGCACGGTGGCGGGCTGCGGCCGGGTGTGCTCGGACACGAGCCGGGTGAAGCGGCGACCGGGGACCTCGACCACGGGCGCCTCCCGGCGGACGCGCTCGCAGGTGAGGTTGCGGCGCGGCGCCACGAGTTCGGCGCCCTCCTCGGAGGGTCGCCAGACCTCGATGTCGCAGCCGTAGCCCGCGCCGAGCACCATGCCGGGTGTGGCGGCGTCGGCCAGGTAGCAGAAGACGCGGATGACCTGCCGGCCGGCGGCCCGCTGCCAGGAACGCGGGGAGCCGACCGGTTCGGCGCGCCGGTCCCGGGCCCGCTCGGATCCACCCGTCCGCGTGAGGTACGCCGGCACGTCCGCGCCCATGGCGACCAGTGCGCTCTCGGCCGCCGCCCGGTCTTCGGAGCTGATCCCCACGGCGGAGGAGGAGTTCGCGGCATTGCGTACGACGAAGTGCTCCACGCCCGCCTTTTCCAGCGTGCTCAGCACCAGTCGCAGATTGTGCTCCCGGGCCAGAAGGGGCGTCACGCCCTCTCGCAGCAGAGCGATACGGGTCCCTCCGGCGGTCAGTACGGGCACCCGCTCGCCGTCCCGCAGCAGCCCTCGGCGCTTCAGTCGCGCGCACAGCCGGCGGTGCCGCGCCTCACGCATCAGGGCCGCCGGTCTCTCCAGCCGCCACCGCAGCCTCCCCCACTGCTCCGCACCGAACCGGGCCCGCACGGCCCTGCGCATCCGCAGGGGCAGCAGCCTCCGATAGGCCCTGAGCATCACGGACGGCGGTGGAGCCTGAAGCTGTGCGGCGCGGCGCGAATCGGCCTGCGCCGAGACGTTCATGGTCATGGCACACCCCTGGTCTGTCTCGTCCAGGTTTCTATGCACTTGCCCGCTGGGCGAATATCAGATATGGGGGAAAACTGCCCGATTGCCCTAATGCAGGTCGGGTCGGTGAGCCGAGGAACGGCAGGTGGCGCCCGGGGATGCCGGTGTGGTCCACATGGAGCAGGCGTTCCCGGCGTCCACCTGCTGTTCCTTCCGGATCGCCGCCGCCACCCCCCGCTCAGTCAGGGCAGTTCCCCCGTCTTGTCCACCACCGCCTGCTCGGTGATCGCCTTGGACATGAGGACGGTGCCGTCCTTCACCGGCGGACACGTCGACCCGCCCCGCTCCGCACCCTGACCCGCGTCGTCCCCCGCGCCGTCCCCCGCCTCATCGCCCGCGTCCTCGCCGCTCGGCGCGACCCGCACCCGCCGCTCGCCCAGGTACTCCAGCGTCTCCTCGTCGAAGATCCACTCGATGCGCTCGGTGCGGTCCTCGTCCGGCGTGCGCCCGATCGCTATGCCGCCCCGGCCGAGGGCGTCCTCCACGCCGAACTCCGCGGTCACGCCGGGCAGTTCGGCGACGGCCCGGAAGAGCGCGGCGCTCACCTCCGGCGGCACCAGGTTCTCGCTCAGGATCTCGCCCGCGGTCTGGAAGGCGCTGTCGTCGGTCCTGCTCCGTGCGTTGCGCCCCGTGTGCAGCCACTTGTACATCGCCTCGGGATCGGTGGGCAGCTCCCGCACCGCGCGGTAGTTCATGGGCGCCTTGGCGCCGCTCGACTTGGACTTGGGGTGCTGCTTCTCCTCGTACGTCTTCCTGCCGTTCTCGTACGACCGGTCCAGCCCCCAGAGGGTGCCGTCGACCGATGTCCAGGACTCGAAGTCGTAGAGGGTGACGCGCTGGACCACACAGGTGTCGTCGAAGGTGGCGTCGACGGCGTCCTCCGTGCTCTTGATGTAGACGAACTGGTCGTCGCGGACCGGCCCAGGACCTGGCCGCTTCTCGGCGGCCCGCGCGATCCGCTCCAGCAGATCGGCCGCGCTCCGCGCAGGAGCCGTCGCGCTGTCCGTGCCCGTCCTCGGCGGTACGGCGGCGTCCTGGGTGACGGCGGCTCCCACGACGACAGCGGCCGTCAGCGCGGCGGCCACCGCCGGCGCGACGAACGCGGGGCGCCGCCAGAGCGGCCGTGCGCCCGGCCCCTCCGCCCTGTCGGTGTCACGTCCCTCGGCGCCGCTCTCGATCTCCCGCATCAGGTGCTCCCTCAAGGCGTGGTGACGGCCCGGCGGGAGGTCCCGGTCCTCGGCGGGCGGGATGCCCGGGGAGGAGGGAACGCCTTGGGGGGACGGGTTGTCGTTCACTGCTTCCCCTCCTGGATGGGCCCGGCCACGGGTGTGCGGCCGCCCTTTGTCTGTCCGCGGCCGCCGCCGGGTTCCGTGCCGAGCTGCGCGGCGAGCTTCGTCCGGGCCCGGGAGAGCCGGGAGCGTACGGTGCCGACCGGGATGCCGAGCGCCTCGGCGGCGGCCGCGTAGTCGAGGCCGCCCCAGACGCACAGGGCGAGCACCTCGCGCTCGGGGCGTCGCAGGCGGTCCACCGCCGTGCGTACGGCCTTCAGGTACGCCTTGTCGTCGAGGTTCCCGGCGACCTCGTCGGCGAAGTCCCGCACGGACTCCGGCCTCGGCAGCCGCGCGACGGCCGCGGCGTGCCGCCGGCCGGCACGGCGGGTGTTGCGGGCCACGTTGGTCGCGATGCCGAGCAGCCACGGACGCGGCGAACCGCCCTCCGCGTCCAGCCGCCCCCGCAACCGCCACGCCTCCAGGAAGGTCAGCGACACGATGTCCTCGGCCGTCGACCAGTCCCCCGTCAGCCGGAAGGCATGGTTGTAGACGGACCGCGCGTACGCGTCGAAGACCTCGCCGAAGGCGCCCGCGTCCCCGTCTCTGATCCGCGCGCGCAACTCGCGCCGGTCCCCCGTGTCCCCGTCATTCGTCTCCACGCCCCTCCCCCTGTCCGTACGCCGAAGGCCGGTTCCCGTGACACACGTCACAAGAGAACCGGCCTTCGGTGTACGGAAGCTGTACGGGAGTGGATGTACCGGAGCGATTGTCCGGGAGCCGGACCGTCAGACGCCGACGGACTGCAGCACGGCCATGCTCACGTCCGCGTAGGAGTGCTTGCCGGAGACGAGGATGTTCACGCCGTAGTAGTTCCACAGCCAGCACACGAACGCGGCGAGCGCGATGTACGCGGCCTTGCGGCCCTTCCAGCCGGCCGTGGCGCGGGCGTGCAGGTAGGCGGCATAGAACACCCAGGTGATGAACGACCAGGTCTCCTTGGGGTCCCAGCCCCAGTAGCGGCCCCACGCGTCGCCCGCCCAGATCGCGCCCGCGATGATCGTGAACGTCCACAGCGGGAAGACGGCGGCGTTGACGCGGTACGAGAACTTGTCGAGGGAGGCCGAGGAGGGCAGCCGCTCCAGGACGGAACTGGCGAAACGGCCGGGCCGGCCACCGCTCGCGAGCTTGCTCTCGTAGGAGTCCTTGAAGAGGTACATGATCGTGCCGACCGCGCCCACGTAGAAGACCGCGCCGCAGAAGATCGCGGTGGAGACGTGGATGTACAGCCAGTACGAGTGGAGGGCGGGAACCAACTGGTCGCTGGCGGTGTACAAGACAGTGACGGCGAGACCGAGATCGAGGAGGACCGTCGTGATGAGCGGGAGCCCGAGCCAGCGGACATTCTTCTTCAGCGCGAGCAGCGACAGGTACACGCCGACGGCCACGGTGGAGAAGGTGATGTTGAACTCGTACATGTTGCCCCACGGCGCCCGCTGCACCGACAGCGCCCGCGCGAGCACCCCGCCGAACTCGACGAGGAAGGCGACCACGGTGAGGGACACGGCGATACGGCCGTAGAGGTCGCCCTGCTCGTCCCCGCCATGGGCCCCGGGCCCGTCCGGCACGTTCCGCGCACCGGCGACGGCCCGCACGACGACCTTCGGCCGCTCCAGCACACTCGTCCCACCGGCCGACTTCACCGTCACCGCGGGAGCGTCCGCCTTCTTCACCGCGTCGGCATCAGCGGTCAGCGCGGCCGCCGTACGGCCCACCTTGCTCCGGCTGCCGAACAGCCATTCAGCGATGTGCGCGAAGAAGGCCAGGGTGTACACGGCCATCGCGGAGTAGATCAGCGTATTGCTGATGTTCGCGAGGTTCTCGTTCGTAGCGGCGGCGAGAGTCACGGTTTATCAGCCCCTTCGGTCTCGGAGTCTGCGTCGGCTGCGGGCAATCGTGCGGAGTCGGGCTCGGCGACAGTCGGGGCCTCGGCGTGCACAACGGCGGCCAGATCGCCCAACTCCTCCGGCACCTTCGCCGACTCACTGCGCCCGAGCCCCGCCATCTCCACGACGGTGACCCCGTCGGGGCCGGTGGTGGCGCGCACCCACACCCGGCGCCGCTGGATGAACAGGGACCCGGCAAGACCGGCGATCGCGGCGATCGCCCCGGCGAGCGCCCACCCGCTGCCCGGCTGCTGTGTGACCTGGAAGCCGGCCCACTCCTTGACCCCGTCGAAGGTGATCGTGCCCGCACCGTTCGGCAGCGTCACGGAGTCGCCGATCTTCAGGTTCACCCGCAGCTGCTCACCCTCGGAGTCCTTGAACCCCTTCAGCTTCGACTTGTCGAGCTGGTACACGCTCTGCGGGATGCCCCCGTTGACCCGGAGATCACCGTGGTACGGCGTCAGATTCAGCCGGGGGTTCAGCAGCGCCGGGAACTGCGAGACCACAGCGGTGTTCGCACCGCCGTACGTCGGAAGGAAGAAGGCCTGGATACCGAGCTGGTCCCACTTGCCCCGGGCGTCGCGGTAACCGTCCATGACCTTGATCGCACCGGTGGAGGTGACGTTGGCGTCCAGCGGCAGCAGCGGCACGGCGTCGTTGAAGACGACCTTGCCCCTGCCGTCCTTGATGGTGATGACGGGGGCGTACCCATGGCTGACGAGATAGACCTTCGAGTCGTCGATCTCCAGCGGCTGGTTGACCTCGACCTTGGTCGACTTCTCCGCGCCGTCGGCGCCGACGGCGTAGTCGACGGAGGCCTCGTAGATCCGCGGAGTGCCCTTGTTCGGCCCGCTCGTCTCGTACGTGCCCCGGAAGTTCTTGAGGTCGAAGCTGAACGGGTTGAGGCCCTCCGCGGTGAAGAGGTTCCCGGACTTGAAGTCGTCGTACTGCGTGAGGGTGTTGGCGAAGCCGTCGCCCTCGACGATCAGCTTGTTGCCCTCGGCCCGGTAGAGCTGACCCCAGGCGAAGGCGACGAGCATCACGATCAGCGCGATGTGGAAGGCGAGGTTGCCCGCCTCCCGCAGATAGCCCTTCTCGGCGGCGACCGCGTCCCCGGCGATGTGCGCGCGGAACCGGCGCTTCTTCAGCGCCTGCAGCGCGGCCTCGCGCACCTGCTCGGGCGCGGCCTCCGTACGCCACGTCGCGTAGGCGGGCAGCCGGGTCAGCCGCTTGGGCGCGCCCGGCGGCCGGCCGCGCAGCTGGCCGACGAACTGCCAGGTCCGGGGCACGATGCAGCCGATGAGCGAGACGAAGAGAAGGATGTAGATCGCCGAGAACCACACCGAGCTGTAGACGTGGAACAGCCCGAGCTTCTCGTAGATCGGCCCCAGGATGTCGTGCCGCTCCGTGAAGTCGGCGACCCGCGCCGCGTCCTGCCCCGACTGCGGGATCAGCGAGCCGGGGATCGCCGCGAGCGACAGCATGAAGAGCAACAGCAGCGCGACCCGCATGGAGGTCAGCTGCCGCCAGAACCAGCGGGACCAGCCGATCACCCCGAGCGAGGGCAGATGGGGCGCGTCCTCCCGCGGGGCGGTGGAGAGCTGCGAACCGGCGGCACCGAGGTCGTTGTCATCGGTGGCGGTGCTCCCGCGCCCGGCCGTGTTCTCGCGGTTGCCGGAGTCGGTCGTCGTCATGGCTCAGATCCCAGGGGTGAAGCCGGAGGACCAGACCTGCATCTCCTGAATGATGCGGTCCCAGGCGCCGGTCAGCATCAGCAGTCCGATCGTGATCATCATGCCGCCGCCGATGCGCAGCACCCACGCGTAGTGCCGCTTGACCCAGGCGAAGGCGCCGAGCGCCCTGCGGAAGGCCACCGCGGCGAGCACGAAGGGCAGGCCCAGGCCCAGACAGTACGCCACCATCAGCAGGGCCCCGCGACCGGCGCTGGCCTCCGAAAGCGCCAGGGCGTTGACCGAGGCGAGGGTCGGGCCGATGCAGGGGACCCAGCCGATACCGAAGAGCGCGCCCAGTATCGGGGCGCCCACGAGGCCGGTGGTCGGCCTGGTGTGGAAGCGGAACTCCCGCTGGGTGAACCAGGGCATCAGCCCCATGAAGAAGAGGCCCATGGCGATCATGAGCCCGCCGAGCACCTTGGTCAGCACCGCCTGGTGCTCCAGCAGGTTCCGCCCGAAGTAGCCGAACAGCGCGCCGCTGGAGACGAACACCACGGTGAACCCGAGCACGAACAGTCCGGCCCCGGCCGCCATCCGCCCCTTGCGGGCGTCGGCCAGATCGGTGCCGCCGACTCCGGTGACGTACGAGAGATAACCCGGCACGAGCGGCAGTACGCACGGCGAGAAGAAGGAGACGAGCCCGCCGAGAACGGCGACCGGCAGGGCGAGCAGCAGCGCCCCGCTGAAGACGGTCTGGTTCATCTCGGCGGCGGTCGTGGTCAGAGCGGTGGTCGTGGTCAGCACGGACGTCCCCAGCACGTCACTTCTCCGCGAGGATCGGCTTGAGCATCTTGCGCAGCTTCTCCTCGCTGAGCGGCTGCTGGGTGCGCGAGGCGAGCTTCCCGTCCCGGTCGATGACGAGCGTGGAGGGGATCATCTGCGGGTTGAGCGAGCCCTGCTCGAAGCGCAGCAGCAGCTTCCCGGTGGGGTCGTACAGGCTCGGGTAGTCGACCTTGTACTGCTCCTCGAAGGAGAGCGCGGGCCGTGTGCTGGTGTCACGCGTGTTGATGCCGACGAACTGCACGCCCTGGTCGGCGAGATCCTCGGAGACCTTCACCAGGTTGGGCGCCTCGGCGCGGCACGGCGCGCACCACGAGCCCCACACGTTCAGGACGATGATCTTGCCTTTGTAGGCGGACGAGACATCGAGCTGGTCGCCGTCGATGGTCTTCCCGGAGAGCGCGGGCGCGTCGCCCCGCTCTCCCTTCTTCACCGTCGCGATCCCGTCGGAACCGGTGATGAACCCGGTCCCGCCACTACCGCCCTCGATGCCTCCGCCCGCACAGGCGGAGAGCACCAGTGCCAGGGCACCGGCCCCGGCGGAGAGCAAAGCGGCACGACTGCGGCTCGTACGGACACTCATGTGAAAAGTTTCGCATGCCCGTTTCGCGGTCTTACGGCGGGGTCAGCCGTCACCGTTTGGCGAGGTCAGGCGGCCGATCCGGCCCCCAGGAACTCCTTCCAACCGCCCGTCGGCCGCTGCCCCACCCCGAGCGTCCGGAGCTTGGCGAGGACCTCCGGCTTCTGGACATCCAGCCAG
This sequence comes from Streptomyces sp. DSM 40750, assembly GCF_024612035.1. Lineage (GTDB taxonomy): Bacteria > Actinomycetota > Actinomycetes > Streptomycetales > Streptomycetaceae > Streptomyces. Next base: position 6,798,803 of record NZ_CP102513.1, on the reverse strand, counting down.
TCCACGAACTGCCGGAAGGAGACGATCCGTATGTCCCCCTCCTTGGCCTTCTCCTTGGCCCGGGCGATGTGCTTGAGGGCCTCCTCGACGGCGTCCATGTAGACCCCGCCGTTCCACTCCTCGAAGTGGTTGCCGATGAAGAGCGGCGCCCGGTTCGTCTCGTACGCGCGCTGGAACCCGGCGACGTACGCGCCGGTCGCCTGGGTGCGGTAGGCCGGGTAGTTGGCGGGCGGGGCCTGGGTGGAGTTCTGGGACTGGTTGTACATGATGTTGTAGTCCATCGAGAGGACCTCGAAGCCGCGGCCCGGGAACGGCACGGACTGCAACGGCAGGTCCCACAGCCCCTGCTTCTTCTGCGGCCAGACCTGGAGGCCGCCGGGCGAGGAGGAGTCGTAGCGCCAGCCCAGCTCGCGCGCGGTGGGCAGCAGGTTCTCCTGCCCCATCAGACACGGGGTCCGCCCGCCGACGAGTTCCTTGTCGTAGTCGAAGGGCAGCGGTTCGACGTCGGTCCAGCCGCTGTTGGTCCGCCACTCCTTGACGAACGCCTTCGCCTGGTCGATCTCGCTGCGCCACTGCTTGGGCGTCCAGTTCCCGACCGAGCCGGTACCGCCGCAGAAATGGCCGTTGAAGTGGGTGCCCATCTCGTGCCCGTCGAGCCACGCCGTGCGCACATGCCCCAGCGTCGACTTGATGTGCTCGTCCGTCAGATAACCGATGTCGGAGGCGCCGGGCGCGTTGTTCGGCGGCAGATACTTGCGCTTCTTCGACTCGGGGAGGAGATAGATCCCGGAGAGGAAGAACGTCATATGGGCGTCGTGATCCCGCCCGGCCTTCAGGAACCGCTCGAAGAGACCGTTCCCGACGTCTCCGGCCCCGTCCCAGGAGAACACCACGAACTGCGGCGGCGTCTCTCCCGCCGCCAACGGCTGCGGCTTCCCCGGCTGGTTCGGCTGCTTCCCCGTGTACGCGGTCGACCCGTCACCCAGCGGCTTCGCCGTCTTCCCCGGCTTCTTCTTCCCCGGGCCCTTGTCGCCACCACCGGGCCCACCGGCCTCGCTCGGCGTGCCCCCGAGCCCCGTACCGCACCCGGTCAGCCCCAGCCCGGCAGCGGCACCCGCACCGAGCCCGAGCATCCCCCTTCGCGATATTTCGCGCATTACGTCCCCCTTGGCCAGCTCACGCACCAGTTCACGTGAAGCACACCGTTTTAGAGGGATGAGAGCAGGCGAGGGTTCCTTATGATCTCCGGCGAACGCGGATTCTTTTCAGGGGCGCGGGGCCGCATCGACGGACCCGCGGCTCCCCAGTCGCCCTACGCCCCGAACGCCTTGTCCTTCCCCTTCACCGGCTTGGCCCCGGCCAGGAGATGCGGCGGCACGAGATCCCGCGCCGGCTCGCTGTAGCCGACCGACACGATCTTGTCGCCCTGGTACGTGAACGTGGTCAGGGAGGCGAGCGTGCACTGCCGACGGCGCGGATCGTGCCAGAGGCGCCGCTTCTCGACGTACGACCGCACGATCCAGATCGGCAGCTGATGGGAGACGAGCACGGCCTCGTGCCCACGCGCCGCGTCCTTGGCGGCGTCGAGCGCCCCCATCATCCGGACGACCTGGTCGAGGTACGGCTCGCCCCAGGACGGCTTGAAGGGGTTGACCAGGTGCTTCCAGTTCTCCGGCCGCTTCAGCGCGCCGTCGCCGACACCGAAGGTCTTGCCCTGGAAGACGTTGCCCGCCTCGATGAGCCGCCCGTCGGTCGCGAGGTCGAGACCGTGCGCCTTGGCGATCGGTGTCGCCGTCTCCTGTGCCCGCTCCAGCGGGGAGGCGACGACGTACGTGACGTCCCGGGGTGCGAGATGCTCGGCGACCTTGTCGGCCATCCGGCGCCCGAGATCGGAGAGGTGATAGCCGGCGAGCCGCCCGTACAGGATCCCGTCCGGGTTGGCGACCTCGCCATGCCGCATCAGGTGGACGACGGTGATGTCACTCATGCCGCTGTGGCCTCCGCTGCTGCCCGCGCCGCCGCCGGAAGGGCGTCGGCGATCCGCTGAACCGCCCGCTCGTCGTGCGCGGTCGACACGAACCACGACTCGAACGACGACGGCGGCAAGTAGACACCCTGCGACAGCATCGAGTGGAAGAAGGCGTTGAAGCGGTACGACTCCTGCGCCTTGGCCTCCTCGTAGTTCCGCACGGGCGTGTCCGTGAAGAACACGGAGAACATGTTGGAGGCGTTCTGCAGCGTGTGCGCGACGCCTTCCTTGGTGAGCGCGTCCGAGACAAGCCCCTGGATCCGCTCGGACACGGCGTTCACGACGTCGTACGCCGCGTCGTCCAGCAGCCGCAGCTGCGCGAGCCCGGCGGCCGTCGCGACCGGGTTCCCGGAGAGCGTGCCGGCCTGGTAGACGGGCCCGGCGGGCGCGAGATACGCCATCACGTCGGCGCGCCCCCCGAAGGCGGCGGCGGGGAAGCCACCGCCCATGACCTTGCCGAAGGTCATGAGGTCCGGGACGACCCCGTCGATCCCGAACCATCCGGCCCCGCTGGTCCGGAACCCGGTCATGACCTCGTCGGAGACGAACAGCGCGCCGTTCTCGGCACACGCGTCCTTGAGCCCCTGGTTGAAGCCCGGCAGCGGCGGCACGACGCCCATGTTGCCCGGGGAGGCCTCGGTGATGACGCAGGCGATCTCGCCGGGGTGGGCGGCGAAGGCGGCGCGTACGGCGTCGAGGTCGTTGTAGGGCAGGACGATGGTGTCGCCGGCCTGGGCGCCGGTGACGCCGGGGGTGTCGGGAAGAGCGAAGGTGGCGACGCCGGACCCGGCTGCGGCGAGCAGCGAGTCGACGTGACCGTGGTAACACCCGGCGAACTTCACCACCTTGCTGCGGCCGGTGAACCCCCGGGCCAGCCGGATCGCCGACATGGTGGCCTCGGTCCCGCTGGACACGAGCCGCACCTGCTCCAGCGGCCCGACCCGGTCCACCATCTCCTCGGCGAGCGCGACCTCGCCCTCGCCGGGCGTACCGAAGGAAGTACCGCGCGAGACGGCCTCCTGCACGGCGGCGATGACCTCGGGACGGGAGTGGCCGAGGATCATGGGACCCCACGAACACACAAGATCGACATACTCGCGACCATCGGCGTCGGTCAGATAAGGACCGGTACCGGACACCATGAACCGGGGCGTACCACCCACGGCACGGAAGGCGCGCACCGGAGAGTTCACGCCGCCGGGCGTGACGGCCGCCGCGCGCTCGAAAAGAGTCTGCGAAACTGGGGCTTCGTACGGATAGCTCACACAGGCCATGGTGTCAGAGGCTCCGAAGATCCTGCCGACTGGTGTTTACACACACGTTTCGGCGGGCGGTCGCGGGGGAGGTCACTGACACGATGATCGGGTTGCGCGGCGGGGGTCACGCGACCCAGAAATGCGTTCGGGTGGAGATATGCATCGCGGTGGCGGACTGGGCGAGGGGGCCGGTGACCTCGGTCCTCGTCGTGCCCGGCGGGGCAGGCACCGGCGCGAGGCGGAGGAGACCGCGGAGAAACGACAGGACCGGGGCGGCTCGACGGACCGGGGCGCGTCCACCGACCGGGGCGCACCGGGCGTTTCGGGCACACCGGGCACACCGGGCGAGCTGAGCGGGTCGGCCGGGCCGGGTGGATCGGCCGGACCGGGCGGATCGGCTGGACCGGGGCCGCAGGGATCGCTGCCGGGATCGCAGGGATCGTTGCCTGCGCCGCCGCCGGGACCCCCCGTGCCACCGGTACCCCCCGCGCCGCCGTCGGGGTCGCCGGGGTCACAGCCCCCGTACGCTCCGCAGGGTCGGCCGGGCGTGTACGGTCCGCAGGGTACACACGGCAAACACGGCACACATGACTCACATGACTCGCACGGAGCTCAGGGCGACGCCGACCGGACCGACAGCGACATCGACCGGATCCCGAGCGGTTCCGACCGGGCCGAGGACGGTTCCGAGCGGGTCCAGACCAACGGTTCCGATCGAATCCAGAGCGGTGGCCCTGAGCGGATCGGGCGGCGCAGCCGTATGGACGGTATGGACCGTATGGATCGTGCCGATCATGTGGATCGCGTAAATCGTGTGGACGGAATGGATCAGACGGACCGGATGGACCGGCCTGACCTGGTGGATCGCAGGAGTCGCGCGGAACGCAGGAGCCGCGCGGACCGCAAGGACCGTACGGACCGCATCGAGAGTGCGGACCGCGTGGACCGTGTGGAGGGCCTGGACCACGTGGTCAACCGGCTCCGGGCGGGGAGCGGGAATGGTGGTCGGGTGGGGGTGACGTACAAATACTTCGGCGCGCCCGACGGCGCGACCGCGGCCCGCGTCCCGATCTCGATGCGCCCCGAGGAACTCGGCGGCGACGAGCTCGGCATGAACGGCATGTTCACCAAGATCAAGCCGGAGACGATGGCCGCGATGGTGCTGACCGGCATCGAAGGCGTCCCCCTCCACAAGGTGCCCCCGCTCGAACTGGTCGTCCTCCACCCCGACTACGCGGTCGTCAAGCTCCCGATGACCGTCGTCGACCCCCTCCGCGGCATCGGCGAGGAAGCGGTGGGCGCGGCAGCCTTCATCTGGTCGACGGTCCCGGACCGCGGCGGCCCCCGGGACGCCTTCAACGTCTACCAACTCCTCCACGAGTGGCAGGACTTCAGCCACCGACTGCACGAGGCGGGACATCAGCCGTACTGCCTGGTCTGGCCCTGACCGGGGGCTCATGGTTGGCGGGCGGAGCTTTCGGGCTCCGCCCTCGTCATGTGCGGGGAGGGGTCGCCGGGCGGCCAGGGTGCGAGCGCGGCGCAAAACCCGGTGCGTCCCAGGCACAGGGTGCGGATAGTTGCCGTATGGATGCGATTGCCGCTGCACGCACCGTTGTCGACGAACACCACCCTGACGCCCGGGCGGCGTTCCTGGGAGGCAGCGTCGTGACGGGCCGCCGCACGGCGATGTCCGACCTCGACATCGTGGTGCTCCTCCATGGGGCCCCGGCGCCGTACCGGGCAAGCTTCCGGCACGATGACTGGCCGGTGGAGCTGTTCGTGCACACCGAGGCGACCTGGTACGCGTATGTCGAGCGGGAGGTACGCAAGCGCCGGTCACCGCTGCTCTGGATGTGCGCCGCCGGACTGCTGCTCTTCGACACCGACGGTTTGCCGACGTCGCCGGCGATGCCGCAGGCGCAGAGGACGACATACAGGAAGGGCTTCTTCTCCAGGGTAGTCGGCTCGGTCACGCGTGGTCTCCAAGGAGGTGAGCTTCTCGTCCCGCAGCCAATCGGGTCGCCAGTTCACTCGGGCCGGTCTCGCTCAACGCCCAGAGGCTGCTGACCCGTCGGGCCCACTGCCAGAGCCGGTCGCCTGTATCCATAGGTGTGTGGAAAGGCAGAACGGTGGTGCCATGGGCGGCGAACGGCTGGTGGTCGAGGTAGCGCAGGCCGCCGGTGCCACACAGGTAATGGGTGCTGCCGGTGGCCATGGCGAGGTCGGCCAGTCGCTCGGACCGACCCTGACGGGTCGGGATGGCGCTGCTCTCCAGCACTTCACCACTCCAGCCAAGATCGGTGAGCAGGGCGAGGGTCGATGTCCTCGCGACGTCCGCCACGCGGTCCGTGTTCTCGAACCGATTGAGGACCACGTCCAAGACCTCACGCACTGCAGGCCAGTAGCGGCTGCAGCCGTAGTACTGGCGAACGAGGAGACTGACTGTTCGGCGGGACCGGCGCGGCTCGACGAGCAACGCCTGGTTGACGAGCGTCGGGCGCCCGTTGGGCAGGTGCGTGGGGAGCGTGAGCCACTGCTGCCTGGTCGGGTCGTCGAGGGCAGCGAGCCGGGTGCGGTGCTGGTAGTCCCGGCGCGCGAACTGAACGTCGTCGAGGACGATCCACCGGTCGGCGGCGAACAGCTTGGCCAGCGTGGACAGCCGGGGAAACAGATTCGGCTGGTGGATGGCGCATATCCCGCCACTCGCCCCGAGTCGACGTGTGTCAGCTGGTGATGAGACGACTGTCGAACCCCGCGCGCAGAAGTCGCTCGTAAGCGTCATACACATCCCGCGATACATCCTGTTCGACGGCGAAGCCGAGCTTCGGGTACTCGATCACCCGTTGCAGGTCCCCGACGAGCATGTCGACGACGAGCTTCTCGTCACCGATGGACTTGATGTAGTCGTCCAACTCCAGCGGCTCGGAGGCGCAGACCACCTCGGCCTCGGGCCACAGCTTGCGGCAGGTCGCGTACGAGCGGCGTTCCATGTACGGCTTGGAGATGAGCAGCAGCGACTCCACCGCTACTTCGGCCTCGGCCAGCAGCTCGCGGGAGAAGGTGATGTTCTGGCCGGTGTTCGCCGCCTTCGACTCGACCAGGACCGCCTCGTCCGGCACGCCCAGGCCCAGGGCGTGCTCGCGGTAGTGGACGGCCTCGCCGCGCGGGAAGCGGGCGCGGGTGGTGGGGCTGTTGCCGCCGCTGAACACCACGACGGGGAAGAGGCCAGCCCGGTAGAGGTCGGCGGCCGTGGTGGCCACGCCGAGGTCGTGGCTGCCCAGGCCGATCGCCGCAGAGCAGGGCCGCGCTTCGTGGTCCATCTGGTGGTAGTTCCAGATCAACGTCGCGTCGTGGAACTGCTCGTCGGTGATCTGGCGCTGCTGGTGCTTCGGCACTGGCACTCCCTGACTCATCCCTGCTGACCCTTTCGGATGCCCTCGATGCTGCGCAGCTGGTGGCTCAGCCCGAACTGCTGGGCCACCTGTGCCGCCTGATCGAGGACGGACAGCCCATCATTCCGGGTCGCCGCATCCGACAGAAGGATGTGCCCGTACGCGGTGTCCAACCGCACCCGCTGCATCGGGGAGTCGACTGTGCCAGTGGTGCGCGCGATGTCGATGTAGTGCAGGGCCTGCTTGAGATCGCCAGCGCCGCGGTGGGCGAGCGCGCGCTTCTGGTGCGCGACCGACCAGTCCTCCGGCTCGCCCAGGTCCTCGAAGGCGCGAGTGGCGTCCGCCATCACGTTGGTGGCGTACTCGTTGTTGCCCTCCTTGCTCAGCGCCGTTCCCACCCAGAGCTGGGCGCGGACCCGGTCGCGCGGGCTCAGGCGCTCGTCCGTGGCGAGGAGTTCGTAGTGGCGGGCGGAAGCTTCGAGCCGGCCGGACATCTCCTGCACGACCGCGAGGGACAACTCGATCTGCGTCACCCGGCGCGGGATGTCGAGTTCGGTGAACATGCCGCGGGCGGTCCGGTAGGAGTGAAGAGCGGAAAGCGGGCCGACGATCGCGCCCTGGTCCCGCTGAAGGTCACCGAGCAGGACGAGCGAACGGCCGTACAAATAAAGGCCCTTGTCGTCCAAGCCGCGTGGGTCGTGGCTTCCCAGCCAGCGGTTCAACAGGGTGGAGGCGAAGGGGAAGTCCTGGCGGCTGACGCAGACCACGGCGCGCTCGATGTCCTCGGTCCAGGTCTCGTAGTCCGCCGGCCTTGCGCTCTTCCGCTCCGGGAACAGCACCCCCTCGAACCGGGCATGGGCGGCAGCATCGGCACGAGCGAGCGCGGTGTCGAGAATCGCCTGGGTGTCGGGCCGGGGCTGCGTTTCGGCTCCTAGGCTCTCCCACTTGGCCACCGTACGCAGCGCGACGCCGAGGTGTTCGGCGAAGGCCCGCGTGCTCATACGCAGGGCAGCGCGCAGAGCGCTCGCTTCCCGGCCCGTCCACTGCTGCACGCTGACCACGGATTACCTCCCTCCGTCACGTATGGAAGCACTCTCGGTGACGACGTGGGGCGGGAAGTGCAACGGAAGTACAACACCAGGTCATTTCAAGGCCGTTCACGCCAGCCAACGCTGTGGACATGGACGACGAACTCATCACGGAACGCCGACGCGTCGCCTTCCCGCAGGTCTTCGGCTACCTGCGACACGTCACCGGTGGCCTGGTCCGCCATGCGGCGCTCGTCGACTGCCTCACCGATTACTGCCGCCGGCACGAACTGGACCTCTGCGGCGTCTTCACCGACCGCGACGCCACGGTGGCCATCCGCTCCCCCGCCTTCGTCGGGCTGGTCGACGCCCTCGAACTACCCGACACCTACGGTGCCGTGGTCCCCGCCCTCAGCCACGTCGGCCCCAGGGGCATCGGCACCGAACGGAAGCGGCAGATAGGGCTAACGGGCGCCCGTCTGATCGTGGTCCGCTCCTTCAAGTCGACCACGGAGTCCGCGCCTTCCCTCGGCACGAGCCCCAACCTCCAGCCGCAGGGGGACACATGATGTCCGTGCGCGACGCGCTGCGCAGCGCACCCATGGTCAGCGACGTGCCCGGACTGCGTCTGCTGAAGGTCGGTGACGGCTGGGACCTCGTGCGCACCTCTGCCGAGACCGGTCTCCTGGCCCTGGCCCACCTTCGCGGCACCGGTGCGTCGATCGGCCCGGTGCTCTACGACGGGCCCAACGAGCGCCTCTACTACGCCATCGCGACCGGCACCGCCGACAGCTGGGACGACCTGCCAGTACGGCACCTCTCCACCAACTCCTGGCTCGTCGCACCCGGCGTCGATCTGCTCGACGACTGGTTCGGCGGCTGGTGCGAACTACCCGACGACAACACCCTCACCGACCCAGACGCCCTCCGCACCGCACTCCAACACCCGTACGTCGCCGGTGCCCAGGAAGAAACGCGCTCTGACGCCGGTATCTAGGGGCGGGCACGTCCCGCCAGACCCAGCAACACCTACTTCCGTCCGACCTGACCGCAAGGGGACATCCATGACGCCCCACCTCGTCTCACCGAACACCGTCCTCGCCAACGCCCTTCTCCGCGCCGAGGACGTCCTGACACCACGCATCCTGGCCGCTCCGTCCGAACGGATCGTGCTGGTCGTCGGCACCCAGATCAACGGCGCCCCGCATATCGGCACCTCGCTCGTCCAGGCGCTCTCCTTCGCCATGGCCGCCCGCCTGCGAGACCGCTTCGGCATCCCCACCGAGGTCCTCTTCAGCGCCCTCGACAACGCCCCGTACGAACTGTCCACAGACCCGGCCAGCGGCCACCGCCACCAACTCGCCTACGCCCAGGCCCTCGGCAACCAGGCCCTGACCGACCTCGTCGCCGCCCTGTACCGACCCCTGTTCACGGCTCTCTCCCGGCGCCTGGGCATCCCTCACAGCGTCGAGACCTACACCCAGCAGCAAGCTGGCGAACACTTCCGCCGCACCTGGCTGCGGCTACTGCCCCGACTCGACGCCGCCCGCTGGTGGCTCGCCCCCTCCACCGGCACCCCACACCTTCGAATCCCCTGCCCGCACCCCGGCTGCGGCTGGTCGGAGAAGCACGCCGAACGCACGCGCGTGCACCTCACCGACCGAGAAGGTGCCGGCGTCGATGCCGTCTGCCTCCACCACGGCCCCTACCAGGTCACCATCACTCCCACCGTCGGCGCCTACCTCGACTTGGCCACCCTGTACCGCAACCTCGTCAAGGAACTCGCCCTCACCAGCACGGGGACAGGTGGAACTCTGCACGTCATGGTCAAGGGCGGCGACTGGGTCTTCGGCTCCCTCCTCGTCGACGAAGCCCTCCAAGCCGTCGGCCTCACTCGCGCCCAGCTCCCCGCCCGCGTGTTCTGCCCACAAGTCGTCACCGACACCGGCGCGAAACTCTCCAAGTCCCTCATCCGCGAAGGCCACGCCCCGTTGCCCGAAGGCGCCGCCGACTGGATGCTCGACACCCGGCAATGGCCCGGCACTGTCACCGAGTACGCCGACCAACTGCTGGCCACGGCCGAGACCCTACTGTCTGACCCCCGACACTTCTTCCGCTCGTACTCCGCGGCCGAGATCGGCCGCCTGCTCACCGCACCAGCACTCAGGAGCATTCCCGCCCCATGAGCAACACCACCCCGCGCGTCCGCGAACTCAACCTCTACCGCCAGTACTTCAACCTCGTCGCCGCCGGCACCAAGACCATCGAAGTACGGGTCAAATACCCACACCTCGCCGACCTCGCGGCCGGTGACGTCATCCGATTCCGCATCAAGGGCACGGACGAGACCTGCGAGGCCGAGGTCACCCGAGTCACTGAATACTCGGACTTCGAGGCCCTGCTCGACGGCGAAGGGCCTGCCAGCGTCAACCCGGACACCAACCGCGACGAACAACTCGCCAACATCCGGAAGATCTACCCACCCGAGAAGGAAGCTCTCGGCGCTCTCGCCATCGAGATCCAACTCGTCCGCTAACTTAGCTTCTCCTGCCCAACGAGGTCGCTGCGATCGTTCCGGTGATGAGCCCGCCCTGCAGCACGGAATCGAGTTCCGCGTGCTCCCATCACGCAGGCATGCACAGTTGCGTGCGCCCCGCAATCGGCACATAGCTTCCTCGTTGACGTGTACAGATCGCATGGACACTTGGGGGGCGTACAGGTTGAATCCGAAACCAACCGCGGCGAAAGGCGTGTTACGGGACCTTGCGCAGCTGTCGAATGTAGCCGTTCAGTCGGATGTGGCGCTGATCGGCAGTGTCGAGACCGGCCGTGGCAAGGGATGACAAGAAGCGTGCGGAGAAAGGCACTTCGCGGCGGCGCAAGAGCGGCTTAGAGGCCCTGCCGAGGGCGGAACTTGGGCAGTCGGTAGAGCTGGCTCCGTGGCACGTACTGCACGATCTCGCTCGCTTGGGCTCACGCCGGCGGAGGCTCCTCGTGGTGGACGACCGTGATGAGGTGTTCGGGGCCAGGGGTCTCCAGTTCGTCGATGACGGCGGCGGCCAGGTCCTCGGCGCTGATCCAGGATCGGCCGTCGGGGCTGGTGAGCAAAGTGTCGGTGCCGCGCCGATAGCTGCCGGTTCGTTCGCCGGGCTCCAGCAGGGCCGGCGGGCTCAGGTAGACCCAGTCGGCAGCGGCATGAGCCTGGCAGGTCCGCAACTGGGCGACCCCGGCGGCGGCTACGGGCTTCAACTCGGCCGGCACATAGGCGGGGTTGTCGGCGACCAGCAGATCGTGGTCGTCGGGGCTGCGCAACGCCCCGGCTCCGCCGACCACGAGGACGCGCATTCCGAGCTGTGCGGCGATGTCCAGCACCGTACGGGTGGTGCCGACCAGGAACTCCTGGTCGACCGGATTGGTCCGCACGGTCAGGACGACGGCGTCCGCGGCGCCGCTTGATGCGGATCCCGCAAACGCCTCGCGTACGGCGTGCGGGTCGTTCGCGTCGACCGCGATCGGCGTCAGGTTTGCCTGGCCCGCCCGGTTCTTCTGGTTCGGGTTCTCGCTCGCGGGCTTCCGGGACAGGGCGAGCACCTGGTGTCCACGTGCGCCGGCCTCGGCGATGACCCGGCTGCCGACCATCCCTGTGGCGCCGAGCACGGCGATCGTCATGGCTGTCTTCACCTTCACGTTCTCCTTCACGTTCTCCTTCACCTTCGTCTTCGTCTTCGTCTTCATCGGACCAGTCCTCCTCGTATGCGGTTCGGGGTGTTGAGCTGCGCGGCGAGCAGGGCGGTCAGGGCGAGGGCGAAACCGAGGGTCTGCGGCAGGTTCAGTGACTCGCCCAGCGCGACGCCGACGACGGTCGCGACGAGTGGAGACAGCAGCACCAGCGGTGCGGACGCGCCGACCGGCAGCTTTCCGATCCCGCGGAACCACAGGGTGTGCGCGATCAGCCCTCCCACGCTGCCGAGCCACAGGTAGCCGCCGACCGCTCCGGCGTCGATCCGCGGCGGTACCCCCTCGATCGCGAGGGTGAGCGGGAGCAACAGCAGGCCGCCGGCCGTCAGTTGCCAGCCGGCCAGAGTGAGGGGACCAACCCCGGCGGGTCGGCCCCAGCGCTTCATGAGGACGATCCCGCCCGCCATGGTGGCCGTACCGCCGAGGCCGGCGAGCACCCCCACGGCATCCAGCCGTGCCTCCGGCCCGAGCACGACGAGTCCGACGCCGACCACGCCGAGCACACCCCAGGTCAGTCGCCAGGCCGTCGGCCGGTCGCGGAGCACCGCGACGGCCAACCCGGCGACCAGCAGCGGCTGGGTGGCGCCAAGGGTGGCGGCGGCGCCGCCCGGGAGCCGTTCTGCCGCCACGAACAACAGCGGGTACAAGGCACCGATGTTGAGCATCCCGAGGACGGCGGCCTTCCACCACCAGTCCCCGCGCGGGAGCACGCGGGTGATCGCCAGCGCGAGCAGCCCGGCGGGCAGGGCGCGCATCAGCCCGGAGAACAACGGATGTCCGGGCGGCAGCAGTTCGGTGGTCACGGCGTACGTGGTGCCCCAGGCCGCGGGAGCGAGCGCGGTCAGTGCGACGGTCGCCGCCTGCTGCGCGTACGAGGTCGGCGGCGGCCCCGGTAACCGCTCGGTCAAGGTCCGCGGGTTCTGCGTGTCACGAGCACTCCGCGTGCTCTGTGCGTTCTGCATGTGAGGAAGTCTCAGGAGCATTAACCATGAATGCAAAGCATGCTTGCCATGGCAGCCATGAACGACAACGATGATTGCGTGGATCTCCAGCAGATGCGATACGTCGTCGCCGTCGCCGAAACCCGCAACTTCACCCGCGCCGCCGAGCGCTGCTCGGTGGTGCAGTCGTCGCTCAGTCATCGGATCGCCGGGCTGGAACGGGAGCTCGGGGTCAAGCTGTTCGCCCGGTCCAGCCGCCGCGTCGAGCTGACCAGTGCCGGAACGGCGTTCGTCGCCGGCGCGCGCGAGTGCCTGGCCGCTGCCGACCGCGCGGTCGCCGACGCCGCCGCCGCGAACGGCGTGGTACGCGGCCGACTCGCCGTCGGCGTGATCGTGACCACGGCTGCGGTCGACGTACCCGAGTTGCTGCAGCGATACCGTGCCCGGCACCCGGACGTCCGCGTCTTCCTCCGTTCCGGACGCAGCGACGACCTGGCCGCGGCGATCCGGAACGGCGACCTGGACATCGCCTTCCTGGGCCTGCCGGAGGGCGAACGGCCGTCCGGCGTGGAAACCATCGTCCTCGACCATGACGAGCACGTACTGGTGGTGCCGGCCGGACACCGGCTGGCCGGCGCTTCCCGCGTCGCGCTCCAGGAGATCGCCGAGGAGACGTTCGTGGACTTCGTGGCCGGGACACCTGCCCGGGCCCAGTCCGACCAGGCGTTCGCTGCCGCGGGGCTGGTCCGCGACGTCGCGTACGAGGCCGGCGTCGTCGAGCTGATCACCCGGCTGGTCACGCGCGGGCTCGGCATCGCGCTACTGCCGTCGGCGTTCGTCCGACCGCTGGCCGCCGACCATCCCGAACTGGCGCTGGTCCCGGTGGCCGACGGGCCGCGTCGCGTCGAGTATCTGGCGTGGAGCCGCTTCAACCCCAGCCCGGCCACCCGAGCGATACTCGACGTCCTCGGGGTCGGGGGACAGACGTAGTCCGGGCAGGGGTGGTGGCCCATCCGCCGTAGCCCGGGCAGGGGTGGTGGTGGCCCGTCCGCCGGCGTTCAGCCCCGTAGCGGCTCCGTCAGGCGGAGCAGCAGGCCGGCGACCAGGGCCGTCTGGGTGGGCACGGTGTCGGGGTGGATGTACTCGCCCTGGGCGTGGGCGCCGTCGCCGATGGCGCCCATGCCGCAGAGGACGGGCAGGCCGAGGGCGGAGATGAAGTTGGCGTCGCTGGCGCCGCCGACGGCGGTGTCCGCAAGGGGGGCGCGGCCCTGGTCGTGGGCTACTTCGCGGGCGAGGTCGAGGAGGGGGGCGGAGGCGGCGTTGAGGGTCATCGGGGGGCGGTTCCAGGCGTGGTCGACCTCGATGCGTACGCGGGGGTCGATGACCTGGATGGCGGCGAACTCGGCGTCCACGCGGTGCTGTTCGCTCTCGCTGCTGACCCGGATGTCGATGCCTGCGGTGGCCGACCCGGCGACGACGTTGATGGCCGAACCGCCGCTGATGAGGCCGGTGTTGATCGTCGTACCCCGCTCGGGCGCGGCGACGGCCGCGGCGGCGAGCACGAACTCGGACAGTGCCAGGATCGCGCTCGCCCCGTCCTGGGGCGCGAGCCCGGCGTGTGCCTCCACGCCGGTGGCCGTGACCTTGAAGATTCCGGAGCCCTTGCGGGCGGTCTTGACCGCACCGTGGGCCGTGGGCTCCAGGACCAGCGTCGCGTCGACCTTCTTGGCGGTCTCCTCGATCACCGGGCGGGAGGACAGGGAGCCGATCTCCTCGTCGCCGTTGAAGAGGAAGGTGACGGTGGGGACCGGGGCGCCGCTCTCCCTGGCCAGCTTCAGTGCCCAGATGCCTTGTGCCAGGCCGGTCTTCATGTCGAAGATGCCCGGGCCGCTGAGCCTCGCCCGTCCGTTCTCGTCCGTCGCCGCCGGCTGTTCCCACCCGGCCAGCGTGCCCGTCGGCCACACCGTGTCGTAGTGGCCGACCAGTGCGACGTGGCCGGCGCCCGTGCCCGCATAGGTGAGGGTCAGGGTGTCCCCGTACGCCCCGCCGGGGTACCGGTGTTCGTGGCCGGGCGGACCGAGGCGGGTGACCGCGACCTCCCGCAGGACGTCCAGGCCCGCCGCGAGGGCCGGCAGGTCGTAGCTGCCGGTCTCGTGGCGTACGAGGGTCAGGATGTCGGCGATGATCTCCGCCGAGACGTCCTGGGCGCGGGCGGTGAGGGCGGCGGCATGCGATGCGGTCATGGTCTGCCTTCTCGTGCGACGGCGTTCGTGTACGGGGGGGGCTTGCGGGTCAGCCGATGCCGAAGGGGAGGCCCAGCAGGTACCAGGCCACGAAGAACGCGATCCAGACGACCCAGACGACGGCGGCGATCGGGATGGTGAAGGAGGCGAGGGTGCCGATGCCGGCGGACTTCCTGTACTGCTGGACGAAGCCCAGCGCCATCACGAAGTACGGGCTCATCGGCGTGACGCAGTTGGTGACGGAGTCGGCGACGCGGTAGACGGCCTGGGTGGTCTCGGGCTCGATGCCGATGAGCATCAGCATGGGGATGAAGACGGGTGCGGCCAGGGCCCAGAGTGCGGAACCGCTGGTGATGAGGAGGTTCATCAGAGTGATCAGTACGGCGATGCCGACCAGCACGGTCCAGCCGTCGAGCCTCAGGTCGCGCAGGGTCTCCGCGCCCGAGACGGCGAGGACGTTGCCGATGTTCGTCCACTTGAAGTAGGCGAGGAACTGGGAGATCGCGAAGAAGAGGACGAGGATCGGCGCCATCGACCGGGTGCCGTCGGCCATCGCGGAGACGATGTCGCGGGCCGCGGAGAAGGTGCCGGTCATACGGCCGTAGACGGTGCCGAGGACGGCGAAGAACACGCCGAGGACGAGTGCCGTCCCGCCGATGAGCGTGGAGTCGACGATGCCGCCGTGTTCGCCGCGCAGCGGTGAGGACGTCGGGATCATGGCGACGGTCAGGAGGGCGGCGTAGCCGAGCGCGACCAGGCCGGTCACGCGCAGGGCGCGGCGCTGGCGCGGGGTGACCTCGATCGCCTTCAGCTCGTCGGCGCTCAGCGCGGTGACGGGCTCGTCGGGCTCCAGGTCCGGGCGGCGGGCGAGGACCTTGTCGACGACGAGGGTGATCACCAGGGCCACGAGGACCGACGAGGCGAGCCCGAAGAAGTAGTTGGCGACCGGGGTGACGACATGGTCGGCGTCGATGGTCCGGGCGGCGGCGGTGGAGATCGAGGACAGCAGGACGTCGGTGGTGGTGAGGGACGGCGAGGCGTCGTAGCCGGCCGAGATGGAGACGTACGCGACGACGCAGCCGAGGACCGGGCTGCGGCCCGCCGCGCGGTAGACGAGCGCGCCGAGCGGGATGAGGGTGACGTACGCGGCGTCGCCGGCGACATGGCTGACCATGGCCGTCATCGACAGCGCGAAGGTCAGATACCGGCCGGGGACGCGCGCGACCATCCGGCGCAGGAGGGCGGAGAAGAGGCCACTGCGTTCGGCGACGGCGATGCCGAACATCACGGTGAGGATGGTGGCCAGCGGCGGGAAGGCCGCGTAGTTCTCGACCGCCCCCTCGACGGCCATCGTGATGCCGTCCCTGCTGAGCAGGGACAGCACCTTGATCTTCTCGTCCGTCCCGGGGTGCACGGCGCTGACGCCGAGCGCCGCCAGCACGGCGCTGAGGACGGCGACGACCGCCGCGAGGATCCAGAACAGCCAGAACGGGTGCAGGAGTCTGTTGCCGATCTTCTCGATCGCCGCGAAGCCCCGGAACGCGGCACGGAGGGCTTTCGACCGGGGTTCGGCCGGCTGTGGTTCGGTCGGCTGCGGCTGGGCAGAGGTGGCACTCATCGGTACCTCTTCGCGCACTGGAGGGATGTTCCTGCACACGATGACATCTGCATGAGAGATTTCCTAGACTTCCGACGTAACATCGGGATTAATCGGCGGTCTAAGGTGGGGCAGCATGACCCGCCCTCTCCTCGACGAGCTCGACCGGCGCCTCATCGGGGCGCTGCACCTGGCACCCCGGGCCACCTGGGACGACATCGGCGGGATCCTTTCCGCCGACGCCAGCACCCTCAAACGCCGTTACGACCGGCTGCACGAGGCCCGGATGGTGCGGGTGATCGGGCAGGCCGACTGGGGCATGCACTCCACGGCGATGCCGGTCCACGTCTTCCTGGACATCACCGGCGAAACCCCGCTGGCCGTCCTCGACCGTCTCCGCGACCTGCCCCACCTCCAGCTCCTCGCCCAGATCTCCGGCGACTACCCGCTCTACGCGGTCGTGCACGCCCCCTCCGAGGCGGCCACCAGCGAGGCGGTCGACCGGATGTTCTCCGTCTCCGGTGTCCGCCGCGTCAACTCCCTGCCCGCGCTCAGCACTCTGCGCCGGGGCATCACCTGGGATCCGCAGTTCCTGACCGACACCGAGCGGGCCGAGCTGCTGAAGCTCACCGGGGGCCGGCCGGAGGGCACCGCGACCGCGACGCCCCCCGCCAAGCCCCTCAGCGAGGCCGAACGCACCGTCGTGGCCCAGCTGATCAGGGACGGCCGGGCCTCCTCCGCGAGCATCGGACGGGCTGCGGGCCTGGCCACCTCCACCGCGCACCGCGTCGTCCGCCGGGTCCTGGACGAAGGCTGGGTCAAGCCCCGGCTGGAGATCGTGTCGGAATGGCTGGGCTTCCAGACCCCGTTCATCCTCCGGCTGCGGGTCGCCCCCGGCGAGACCCCCGACGTCATGCGCCGTATCGACCGGCTCCCCCAGACCCGCCTCGCCGCCCACGTCGCCAGCGACATGTCCGTCCTCGCCACCGGCCTGGTCACCGACCGCTCCGCCCTGGCCGCCTTCATCGACAACGAGCTGGCCGAGATCCCCGGCATCGTCACGGTCGGCGTCGACGTGATGCTCGCGGAGCCCCGCCGCTACTGGCTCGACCGCGACCTCGGCTCGGGCCTCGGGGAGTTCCACGCCCCGGCGTTGCTGTGAACCACCGGCCGCGCCGGGCGCCTCGTCCCTTGCCCGACTTGCCGAGGGGCCGACGGGCGTGACGGGTTGTGCGGGACGAGACCGCCGGGGCAGAGGGAAACCGGTGTTCCGGTGGGGGCGTCTTCAGGGACGTACGGAGATCACTACCGGATACGGAGGAACACAGTGGATCGGATGCATACCGGATGGGGCGGCACAGGATCACGTCCCACCCCGGAGCGAAGCCGCCGCGCGGTGCTCGCCCTCGGCGCCGTCGGTGCCGGCGCGGCGTTCGCGGCTGCCGTGCCGGGGACGGCTTACGCCTCGGCCCCCGGCGACGCGGGGCTCGCCCGGCGACTGGGCGAGTTGGAGCGGGAGTACTCCGCGCGGCTGGGGATCTTCGCCCACGACACGGCCACGGGGCGCACGGTGGCGTACCGCGCGGACGAGCGGTTCCCCATCTGCTCGGTGTTCAAGACACTCGCCGCCGGCGCGGTCTTACGGGACCTCGACCGCGACGGTGAGTATCTCGCCCGGCGGATCCACTACACGAAGGAGTACGTCACGGCGGCGGGCTATGCGCCGATCACCGGCACGGCCGCGAACGTGGCGGGCGGCATGACCGTCGGGGAGCTGTGCGCCGCCACCGTCTCGCACAGCGACAACGGGGCGGCGAACCTGCTGCTGCGCGAGCTGGGCGGACCGACCGCGATCACCCGGTTCAGCCGCTCGCTCGGCGACCGCACGACCCGGCTCGACCGCTGGGAGCCCGAGCTGAACTCGGCGGAGCCTTGGCGGACGACGGACACCACCAACCCGCGCGCGATCGGGAGGACCTACGCGCGGCTCGTCCTCGGCCGGGCCCTGCCGGACGGGGACCGGGAACTGCTGACCGGCTGGCTGATCGCCAACACGACCAACATCCAGCGCTTCCGCGCCGGTCTCCCCGCCGACTGGACACTCGCGGACAAGACCGGGGGCGGATCGGCGTACGGCGTCGCCAACGACGTGGGCGTCGTCTGGCCGCCCGACCGGCCGCCCCTCGTCCTGGCCGTCCTGTCGACCAAGTACGACCCCGCAGGGCCCACGGACAATCCGCTGGTGGCCAGGGCGGCGGGGCTGGTGGCGGGGGCACTCACGACCTAGACCTAGAGGCGACCGCCTTCACGTCCCACTCGGCGACCGCCTTCACATCCCACTTGGCACCCGCCGCGGGTCACGTCCGGGCACCCGCCGCGGGTCACGTCCGGGCGGGCGCCGCGGGTCACGTCCGGGCGGGCGCCGCGGGTCACGTCCGGGCGGGCGCCGCGGGTCACGTTCGGGCGGGCGCCGCGTCGACGCGGCCGATCGGGCAGTGCCCTTTCCGGGTGCTGCCCTTTCGGGTGGTGGCCTTTCGGGTGCTGCCCTTTCGGGTGGTGGCCTTCGGGGTGGTGGCCTTCGGGGTGGTGGCTGGAGAGACAATTTCGGGCGCGTGCCGGGGTTCGTAGGGTCGTTGACGCAGGTAAACGCACGCGTCACGGGGAGCACAGATGCTTACTTCCACCACCGGTCGACTGACGACCGCGGCCGTCGCCACGGTCGCCGGTCTCGCTGTTCTCGCGCCCGCCGCCCAGGCCGTGGAGCAGGCGCCGGCGAAGCCCGCGGTCAAGCTGACCGTCGCCGGTTACACCAAGTACCTCAAGGCGCAGAAGACGCCCGCGGCGAAGCAGACCCTCAAGAGGTTCCAGGGGCTGAGCAAGGGCCAGCAGACCGTCTTCGTGAAGGACCTCCAGGACCGCAAGATCTACAAGGCGCTGCTCGGCAAGGTGGCGGCGCCCGTGGGCAAGCCGGTCAGCATCACCGACCCGTACAACAAGGAAGTGCGCTTCGTCACCAAGGCGTCCTCGACCGTCTCCAAGGACAAGAACCGCACGACGACCGTCAGCTTCACGGTGACCCAGGAGATCTTCCGCATCCCGGTCACCAGCGAGACCCTGACCATCAGCTACCCGACGGCCGGCAAGGGCCCGAAGCGGGCGAAGGCCAGCGCCAAGGTCACCAACGTCAACGCGGCCATCGACATCAAGCACGGCCGCGTCAGCGTGAAGGGCTTCGGCGCCAGCACCTCCTGGGCCGCCATCCCGCAGGTGAAGTCCTTCGGCAAGGCCGCGTACAAGGGGCAGACCGTCTTCGGCTCCAAGAGCAGCTACCGGGCCGCCCTCAAGAACGTCGGCTGATCCACAGAGGAATCTCGGCCGATACACCGGAACATCTCGGCCGACCCATCATCGGCCGACCCACCCGCGCGCGCCCGTGCCACCGGGCGCGTTCGCGAGGCCCAGGACCACCTCCCGTCCTGGGCCTCGCCCCTGCCGCTGGCCCCGACCCCCCTCCGGGCCGCAGCATGAGCGGCATGAGCAACGTGAGCGGCAGGAAAGACACGAGCGGCATGCGGATCTCGCGGCGGGCCCGCGCCGTCGCCCCCTTCTACGCGATGGAGTTCGCCAAGCAGGCCGCCTCGCTGGCCGCCCAGGGGCACGACGTCGTCAAACTCAGCCTCGGCGAACCGGACTTCGGCGCACCCCCGGCCGTCCTGGACGCGGTGCGCCAGGTCATGGACGGGCGTCCGATGACCTACACGGAGGCGCTCGGGCTGCCCGCCCTGCGGCAGGCCATCGCGCGGTTCTACGGCGAGCAGCACGGCGTCGACGTCGATCCGGGCCGGATCGTCGTCACGGCCGGCGCCTCGGCCGCGCTCGTGCTGGCCACCGCCGCCCTCGTCGACCCCGGTGACGAGGTCCTCATCGGCGACCCCTCCTATCCCTGCAACCGGCAGATCGTCGAGAGCTTCGGCGCCGAGGTCACCCTCGTCCCCACCACCTCCGCGAGCCGGTTCCAACTCGACGCGGCGTCGGTGCGGTCGCACTGGACGGACCGTACGCGCGGCGTCATGATCGCCACCCCCTCGAACCCCACGGGCACCTCGGTCCCGGCCGACGAACTGGCCGCGATCTGCGACCTCGCCCGTGAGCGCGGCGCGTGGCGCCTCGTCGACGAGATCTACCTCGACCTCGGCGACCACGACGAGCGGGGCCGCCCACCGCGCAGCGCACTCTCGCTCGACCCCGACGCCGTCGTCATCAACAGCTTCTCGAAGTACTTCGGCATGACCGGCTGGCGGCTCGGTTGGTGCGTCGTCCCCGAAACCCTCGTACCGGCCCTCGAACGCCTCGCCCAGAACTACTTCCTCTGCGCCTCCGCTCCCGCCCAGCACGCCGCCCTGGCCTGCTTCACCCCCGAGTCGCTCGCGGTCTGCGAGGCCCGCCGGGTCGAGTTCGGCGAGCGGCGCGCGCTCGTCCTGGACGGTCTGGCGCGGATCGGGCTGCCCGTCCCGGTGCCGCCGGACGGGGCGTTCTACGTCTACTTCGACGTCGGCGGGACCGGCCTCACCTCCTGGCAGTTCTGCGAACGCGCCCTGCGGGAGGCACACGTAGCCCTCACCCCGGGCAAGGACTTCGGCACCCACACCGCCGACACCCACGTCCGCCTCTCCTACGCGGCCTCGGCGGACGAGCTGCGCGAGGGGATCACCCGGCTGGGGAAGTTCATGGCCACGTTGCGGTGAGCCGGCTCAGCCGGCGAACCGGTCGCGGCAGCCGTCTCCGTCCGCATAGGACCACGTCCCCGCAGTCGCAGACCACGTCCCCCCGGTCGGCGCTTTCAGCCATTGTCGGATTAGCGGAGGACGGAAAACGGCCATGGCTCGATGAATATCCTTCCTCCCTATTCGATCTTCTCGAAAGGGATACCGAATCACCGAGAGGAAGGGTTTAGCCGTGCCGGGGTGGACACCGGAGAACCCGAGCGTCACAATCGCCCGCGCGAACGACGGCCGCCCCGGCCCGGTCATTCAGGCATCGACGCGCGCATAAACTCGAATATCCACTCGACCTCCACTCCTCCGCAGCGGCGAAAACCGCCCCTTGCGAGCCGTACTTCCGGCATCGCAGCATGTATCCGGAATTTCCACCCGTTCATGGAAGGAGACATGCGATGGAGCAGCCCCAGACGGACGAGAAGCCGGTGTACGAGCCGCCGGCGGTGGCCGAGGTCGCCGAATTCTCGGAACTGACCACCGGTTGCGGGTTCGACTTCTTCGAGATCCCCGCCCAGCACAACATCTGCTGATTCCGATGATTCCGATCGTCACGGCACATTCGACGTGACGGGTCGCGGCCGGGACCGGACACCCGCCTCTTTCCGGGCCGAGTGTACGAGATCCCGGCCGCGGCCGGAATGCATTCACCCATTCCGACGTGCTTTCGGAACGTTTCTTCAATTCGGGCAGCAAACAGAAAACAGGGGGTCGATGAGCGTGATGCCGGAATGTACGACGCCGGGCAGCGGCTGGTTCGCGGTGCTGCCCGACTGTGACGCGGCGCGGGCGGCGGCCGCGGTGCTGGGCGAGGAGGCGACGCGGACCGTGGAGCACGCGTCCGGGCGGCCGTGGCTCGTCGGGCAATGGGCGGAGGACGAGACGGTCGTCGCGACGGTCGGCGACGCCCGGGTGGCGGTCGTGGGGCTCTCCCCGCTGACCGAGCCCCGCCTCGCCGCACTCGTCCGGGAGGACGACGCGCTCGGCTCACTCGACCGGCTCGGCACCGGCCCGGTCGGCGGCTGCCATCTGCTGGCGTCGCAGTCGGGGCGGCTGCGCTCCCAGGGCACGGCCTCGGGGCTGCGGCGGCTGTTCTCCGCCCGGGTGGCCGGGGTCGTGGTCGCCTGCGACCGCGCGGACGTCCTGGCCACGGCCATCGACGCCGGGATCGACGAACGCCTGGTGGCGCTGCGGCTCGTGGACCCGCTGATCCCGCACCCCCTCGCCGAGCGCCCCCTGTGGCGGGGGGTGTCGGCGGTCCCGGCCGGTACGGCCCTGCTGACGGACGCCGACGGCAGCGCCCGCACCCGGCGCTGGTGGCAGGCCCCCGAGCCCGAACTGCCCCTCGCCGAGGGCGCTGAGCGGCTGGCCGAGGCACTCGCGGACGCGGTGGCCGTACGCACCGCCGGGGGCGGGGTGATCAGCTCGGACCTGTCCGGCGGGCTGGACTCCACCTCGCTGTGCT
The DNA here is from genome assembly GCF_024612035.1 of Streptomyces sp. DSM 40750. Taxonomy (GTDB): domain Bacteria; phylum Actinomycetota; class Actinomycetes; order Streptomycetales; family Streptomycetaceae; genus Streptomyces. Next base: position 6,776,339 of record NZ_CP102513.1, on the reverse strand, counting down.
TCCTGGCCGCGCGCGGGCCCGCCCGGCTGCTGGCCCTCACCCTCGCCGGCGCGGACCCCGCCAACGACGACCTCTCCTGGGCCCGACGGGCGGCGGCGCACCTGTCGGACACGGACCACCATGTGCTGCCGATGGACGAACTGCCGCCCCACTACACCGGTGTGCTGCGCGCCGGCGAGGGCGTCGACGAGCCGTTCACGGGCGGCCGCGTCCGCGCCCCGTTCGCCGAGACCGCGCGCCGCCTGGCCGGGCTGGGCTCGCGGCTGCATCTGTCCGGCGAGGGCGCCGACCAGATCCTGTCCGCGCGGCCGCCGTATCTGCACACCACGTTCCGCACCCGGCCGCGCACCGCGCTCACGCATCTGCGCGCCACCCTCTCCGCCCAGCGCTGGCATCCGCTCCCCACGCTGAGAGCGCTGGCCGACAGCCGCTCGTACGGGCGCTGGCTCGCGGACACCGCCCGCGATCTCTCCCCCGTACTGGCCCTGGACGGCTCCCCCGCCCTGGGCTGGCAGATGCTGCGCCCCCAACTCCCGCCCTGGGCGAGCCCGGACGCGGCGGCCGCCGTACGCGAACTGCTCCGGCAGACCGCGATCGAAGCCGAACCCCTCGCGCCGACCCGGGGGCAGCACGAGGTCCTGTGGTCCGTGCGCAACGGCACCCGGCTCGCCCGCCAGCTCACCCGCGTCACCAGCGAGGCCGGTCTGCCGACGCACTACCCGTTCTACGACGACCGCGTGGTCGAGGCGGCCCTGTCCGTGCGGCTGCACGAGCGCACCACCCCGTTCGCCTACAAGCCGCTCCTGGTGCGGGCGATGCGGGAGGCGGTGCCCGCCGAGCTGCTCGCCCGCCGCACCAAGGGCGAGTACAGCGCCGAGATGCAGAGCGGACTGCGAACCCGCCGCGCTGACCTGGCCGAACTCCTCGACCAGCCGCTCCTCGCCACCCTCGGTCTCGTCGACGCCGACGCCCTGCGCCGCGCCTGCCTCAGCATGTTCCCGCCCCGCCTCTCCCCCGTGACCCTGGAGGCGACCCTGGCCGTCGAGACCTGGCTCCGCGCCCATGCGGGCCCGGCCTCGGCCACGCCCGCCCTGGGAAGCGAGGCGGCGGCATGAGCACGACCGGGAAGCGGAACAGGAACGCGGGGACGCGGTTGCGACGGCATGTCTCCGTCTCCGACGTGGAGGACGGGATGGTCCTGCTCGACGAACGCGAGGGCCGGTACTTCAAGGTGAACGCGAGCGGCGCGCTGATTCTGCGGGCCCTGATCGACGGGGCCTCGCCGGCCGACGCGGTCCGGGCGCTCGTGGAGCGGTACGAGGTCTCCGAGGAGCGTGCGGCGGCCGATGTCGACACGCTGACCGCCGAGTTGGCGGGCAACGGGCTGGTGGTGTCATGAGCGTCCCCTCCGTCTTCCAGGAACGGCGCCGCCTGCCCCCGCACCGGCGGCCGCTCCCCCTTCTCGCGGTGGGCGCCGCGCATCTGATCGGCCGGCTCTCCCCGCTGCGTATCCGGCGGATCCTGACGGCCTGTTCCCGCGGCGGCCGCCCGGCCACGTACGCCGAGGCCGCGCGGGCCCGCGCCGACGTGGTCGCGGTGAGCGTGCGCTGCGCCGGCCAGGGCTGTCTGCCCCGGTCCATCGCCACCGCGCTGCTCTGCCGCGCCCGCGGCACCTGGCCGACATGGCGCACGGGCATGCGTACGGTCCCGATGGTCGCCCACGCGTGGGTGGAGGCGGAGGGCCGTCCGGTCGACGATCTGCCGCTCACCCCGGGCATCCCACCGCTCATCACCGTCGCGCCACGGGCGCGCTCGTAGCAGAGGAGGCTGCCATGCCGGGCGACGACATCGCCGTACGCGCCGAGGAACTCGGCAAGCTGTACGGGACGCGCGAGGCCGTGGTCGGACTCGACCTCACCGTCCCGGCGGGCCGGATCTTCGGCTTCCTCGGCCCCAACGGGGCGGGCAAGACCACCACCATCGGCATGCTCTGCACCCTGCTGCGCCCGACCCTGGGCGACGCATGGGTGGCCGGGGCGCACGTGGTCCGCGACCCCGCGCGGGTACGGCGCCGGATCGGCGTCGTCTTCCAGGAGCAGACCCTGGACCAGGATCTGACGGTCATGGAGAGCATGCGGCTGCAGGCCGAGCTGTACGGGCTGCCCGGCGCGGCGGCCCGCGCGGCCGGTACGGCCCTGCTCGGCCTGGTGGGTCTCGCCGACCGGGCCGGGCACGTGGTCCGCACCCTCTCCGGCGGCACCCGCCGCCGCCTGGAGATCGCCCGGGCGCTGGTGCACGGACCGCGGGTGCTCTTCCTCGACGAGCCCACCGCCGGTCTCGACCCGCAGACCCGGGCCGCCGTCCGGGAGTATCTGCGGCTGCTGTGCCGGGAGCACGGCATCACCGTCTTCCTGACCACGCACCATCTGGAGGAGGCCGAGCACTGCGACCGCATCGCCATCATCGACCACGGCGAACTGGTCACGGAGGGCACGCCCCGCGAGCTGAAGTCGGTCATCGGCGCCGACCTCGTCACCCTGCGCACCGATGACGACGAGCGGGTCGCCGAGGCCGTGCGCCGGTCCTTCGGCCTGCCCACGGAGACCGGCCCCGACGGCGTACGCCTGCGCGCACCCGACGGCGCCGCCCTCGTCCCCCGCCTCTGCGCCCAACTGACCGTCCCCGTCCGCTCCGTGACCGTCACCTCCCCCACCCTCGACGACGTGTTCCTGCACCACACGGGCAGCACGATCCGCTAGCCCTTCCCGAGGAGGCATGCCCCTTGTCGTCGGCGACCACGTCCGACTCCCTCGCACTCCCCGACCCCGACGCGACCGCCGACAGCGGTGAACCCGACCGCCGTGACCAGCCGTTCGCCGGCGATCTGCGGACCGTGCGGATCCTGTGGCGGCGGGAGATGACGCGGTTCCTGCGCAACCGGGCCCGGCTGGTGATGGGGCTGGCGGCGCCGCTGCTGTTCCTGTTCGTGCTCGGCAACGGGATCGGCTCCGCCGGGGGCGACCTCGGGCACTACCAGGCGTTCCTGTTCCCCGGCACGCTGCTGATGGTCGTGCAGGGCCCGGCCGTCGCCGTCGGCACGGTGATCATGTGGGACCGGCAGTCCGGGTTCCTGCGCCAGATGCTGGTGGCGCCGGTGCGGCGCGGCGCGGTCCTGGCGGGCATCTGCCTCGGCGGTGCCACGACCGGGGCCCTGTACGCGCTGCCGGTCCTCGCCCTCGCCGGCCCCATGGGGCTGCCCTACCATCCCCGGCTGCTGCTCGTCCTGGTCGAGGTCGCCCTGCTGGCGTTCGCGCTCACCGCCCTGGGCGTCTCGGCGGCCGTGTGCATCCGCCGCCCGGAGACCTTCCAGATCGTGTCGGGCCTGGCGATGGCCCCGGCCATGCTCCTGTCCGGCGCGCTCTTCCCCGTCGGCGGCCTGCCGTCGTGGCTCGGCGCCGCCGTCCTCGCCAACCCGCTCAGCTACGGCGTCGACGCCCTGCGCCGCACCATGCCCGACCCCGACCCGACCGCCGCCGCCCCGGCCTGGTTCCACGCCGGCCCCGAGTGGTGGGGCTGGGCCCCGCCGGTCCTTCTCGAACTCGCCCTCGTCACCGTCCCGTCCCTGCTCCTGCTGCTTCTGGCCGCCCGCCGCTTCTCCCGTATCGACTGACCGTTTCTCCCGCATCGGCTGACGTTTCTCCCGCATCGGCCGACGTTTCCCCCGCATCGGCCGACGTTTCCCCCGCATCGGCCGACTGTCCGGCGCACTCGCTGCGCCTGTCGTCGGATGCGGGAGGCGAGGGGGCGCCCGGCGGCGCATATCTTGGCGTTCATGCAGTCCTACACAATCGGTCAGGCCGCGCGGCTGCTCGGGGTGAGCCCCGACACCGCGCGGCGGTGGGCGGACGCGGGCCGGGTGGCGACCCGGCGCGACGAGAGCGGGCGTCGGCTCATCGACGGGAAGGACCTCGCGGCCTTCTCCGTGGAGCTGGCCTCGGACACCGCCGACGAGGCCGACGTGCCGTACACGTCGGCCCGCAACGCCTTCCCCGGCATCGTCACCGCCGTGAAGCTCGGTGACGTGGCGGCCCAGGTCGAGATCCAGGCGGGCCCGCACCGCCTGGTCTCCCTGCTCACCCGGGAGGCCGTGGAGGAGCTGGGCCTGGAGGTCGGCATGGAGGCCACGGCCCGGGTGAAGTCCACGAACGTACACATCGACCGGAGCTGAACGGCACGTCCAGGAGGCCGCACATGCTCCCCTCAACCCCTCAGTGACGTGGCTCATGCGATGCTGCGGGCGACTTTCCCCTCGCAGATGCGTCAAGATGGTCGGCGTAGCGTCCGGCCTGCTGGGCAGGTCGGCCCTGAGGGAGTGGGTAGGGAGATCGTGATGATGCGTTCCGTGCGTCTGGTCGCCGGCGCGGGTGCCGCCGCGCTGCTGGTGACCCTGAGCGCCTGCTCCTCCTCCGACGAGGGGTCGCCCTCCGGCTCCTCGGCGAAGCTCTCCGGCACGGTGACCGTGTTCGCCGCCGCCTCGCTGAAGGAGAGCTTCACGACGCTGGGGAAGCGGTTCGAGGAGGCCCACCCCGGTACGAAGGTGACCTTCAACTTCGGCGGCAGCGACTCCCTCGCCGCGAGCATCACCGGCGGCGCCCCGGCCGACGTGTTCGCCTCCGCCAGCCCCAGCACCATGGCGATCGTGACGGACGCGGGCGACGCCTCCGGCACCCCCGCCACCTTCGTCCGCAACCAGCTGGAGATCGCGACCCTGCCGGGCAACCCCGACGGGATCGCCTCCCTGAAGGACCTCACCAAGTCGGGCCTCAAGGTCGTGCTGTGCGACAAGGAAGTGCCGTGCGGCGCCGCCACGCAGAAGGCACTGGAGGCCGGCGACCTGAAACTCACCCCCGTCTCGTACGAACAGGACGTCAAGGCGGCCCTGACGAAGGTCGAGCTGAACGAAGCCGACGCGGCGGTCGTCTACAGGACCGATGTGAAGGCCGCGGGTGACAAGGTGGAGGGCGTGGACTTCCCCGAGTCGGCCGACGCCGTCAACGACTACCCGATCGCCCTCCTCAAGGACGCGCCCAACGCCGACACCGCCAAGGCGTTCGTCGAGCTGGTGCGGTCCGCGGAGGGCCAGAAGGTCCTGACCGGGGCCGGATTCCTGAAGCCGTGAGCAGGCCCTCCGACAGCCAGGGCGCCACGATGACCGGTGGCACGACGAAGGGCGGGGCACGGCGGGTACGGCGCCTGCGCGGCTCCGTACCCGTCCCGCTGCTCCTGCCCGCGCTGATCGGCCTCGCCTTCCTCGTGCTGCCGCTGGTCGCGCTGCTCGTACGGACGCCGTGGTCGAGCCTGCCGGAGCAGCTGACCAGCGCGGAGGTGTGGGAGGCGCTGCGGCTGTCGCTGGTGTGCGCGACGCTGGCCACGGTCGTGAGCCTGGTACTCGGGGTGCCGTTGGCGTGGCTGCTGGCCCGGGTCGAGTTCCCGGGCCGTGGTCTCGTACGGGCCGTTGTCACCCTCCCCCTCGTCCTGCCCCCGGTGGTCGGCGGTGTGGCCCTGCTGATGGCGCTCGGCCGCAACGGTGTGGTGGGGCGCCTGCTGGACGACTGGTTCGGGCTCACCCTTCCGTTCACCACCGCCGGGGTCGTGATCGCCGAGGCGTTCGTCGCGATGCCGTTCCTCGTCATCAGCGTCGAGGGCACGCTCCGGGCCGCCGACCCGCGCTACGAGGAGGCCGCGACGACGCTGGGGGCCTCCCGGTTCACCGCGTTCCGCCGGGTGACCCTGCCGCTGATCGCCCCCGGGGTCGCCGCCGGCGCGGTCCTCGCCTGGGCACGGGCGCTGGGCGAGTTCGGGGCGACGATCACCTTCGCCGGCAACTTCCCCGGCCGCACCCAGACCATGCCCCTCGCCGTCTACCTCGCCCTGCAGAGCGACCCGGCCGCCGCGATCTCCCTCAGCCTGGTACTGCTCGCGGTGTCGGTGGCGGTGCTGGCGGGGTTGCGGGACCGTTGGATGACCGCGTCGTGAGAGTGCGGCGCGGAGCGGCGCGGATGGGAGGCCGGGCGAGCGGGGTACCGGGCGGGCGGGGGTACCGGGCGGGCGAAGCTGCGGGCCGGCGGAGTGGCGGGCCGGAGGAGTGGCGGGCCGGCGAAGCCGCAGGCCAGCCGGCGAAGGGGGACGAGCCCGGCGGAGTGGCGGGTGGGTGACATGCCGAGCAAGCAGGGTGACGAGTGAGCGACGTGCCGATGAGTGAAACCCCGACCGGCGTCCACCCGGCCCGCGCCAACGGCGCCAAGGGCGCCGATGGCTCCGATGGCTCCGAAGGGCTGGACGCCCACCTCGTCGTCCAGCGCGGTGACTTCCGCCTGGACGTCTCCCTGACGGCCGCCCCCGGCGACGTGGTGGCCCTGCTCGGCCCCAATGGCGCCGGAAAGACCACCGCGTTGCGCGCCCTCGCCGGCCTGACCCCGCTCACCGGCGGCCATCTACGACTGGACGGGGCCGCGTTGGAGCGTACGGCGCCCGAGTCCCGCCCGGTCGGCGTCGTCTTCCAGGACTATCTCCTCTTCCCGCACCTCACCGCCCTGGACAACATCGCCTTCGGCCCCCGTTGCCAGGGCGCACCCAAGGGGGAGGCCCGCGCACAGGCCGCCGAGTGGCTGGAGCGGATGGGACTCGCCGAGTACGCCGGAACCAAGCCGCGCCGCCTCTCCGGCGGCCAGGCCCAGCGCGTCGCCCTCGCCCGCGCCCTCGCCACCCGCCCCCGCCTGCTGCTCCTCGACGAACCCCTCGCCGCGCTCGACGCCCGCACCCGCCTCGACGTACGGGCCCAACTCCGGCGCCACCTCGCCGAGTTCGAGGCCGTCGCCGTACTCGTCACCCACGACCCCCTGGACGCCATGGTCCTCGCCGACCGGCTCGTCGTCGTCGAGCACGGCCGGGTGGTCCAGGAGGGCACCCCCGGCGACATCGCCCGCCACCCCCGCACGGACTACATCGCCCACCTGGTCGGCCTGAACCTGTACCGGGGGCAGGCCGAGGGCCACGTCGTACGACTGGACACGGAGGGCATGGCGGCCGCGGGAGCCGTAGGCGACAGCACAGACGACCGAGTCCCGACGGGCACGCCGGCGAAGGCCACGGTCCGCCCGGCGGGCACGCCGGCGAAGGCCATGGCCCGCCCGGCGATCACGACCACCGAGGACCTCACCGGCCCCGTCTTCGTCGCCTTCCCCCCGAGCGCCGTGACCCTCCACCGCGACCGGCCCACCGGCTCCAGCGCCCGCAACCTCTGGCGGTGCGAGGTGGCCGGCCTGGAGGTCCACGGCGACCAGATCCGCGCCGACCTCACGGGCGAACTCCGCCTCACCGCCGACCTCACGACCGTGTCGGCCGCCGAACTCGGGCTCCACACGGGCACACCGGTATGGGCGACGGTGAAGGCGACGCAGACCCACGCGTATCCGGCCTGAGCCCACGCGTATCCGGCCTGAGCCCACGCGTATCCGGCCTGAGCCCACGCGTATCCGGCCTGAGCCCACGCGTATCCGGCCTGAGCCCACGCGTATCCGGCGTGAGCCCACGTCGGGCCACCTGATCACCACTCGGGGGCCAGCGCCTCCGCCAACCGGGCGACGGCGGCCGGATCCGGCAGGCTCCCCAGCGTGGCGACGACCTGCCCGCTCGCGAACTCCCTCTGCGCGTCGGTCACCTCCGGATCGATCGCGCACTCGGCCTGCACCCGGACGTAGTTCAGGTCGGTCGCGAAGAGCATGGAGAACGAGTCCAGCCCCTTGATGACCGCGCGCCCCCCGGCCTCCAGATACCCGCGCACGAGCCGCCGGGCGGAATCGGCGCGGAAGTGGTTGCCGCCGGCCCATACGTAGACGGCACGGGCGAGTTCGCGCTCCGCCGATACGGGCCCGGCGTTGTCCCAGTCGAGGAGAGCCGGCCCGGACCGCCCCACCAGCACGTTCTGCGGCCGCATGTCGAGATGGGAGGTCACGATGTCACCGGCCACCGACGGACTGACATGCCGCGCCAACTCCACCGCCGAGCCGGCGACGAACCGCCCCAACGCGTCCGCCCACGGCAGCCCGGCTCGCCGAACGCCCTCGTACGACCGCGCCCACTCCTCCTCCCGGGGACACCGCTCGTACCAGTCGCCCGGCGTCTCCCCCGCCCCCTCCCCCGCCCGGTGCAGCAGAGCGAGCGTCCGCCCGCACCAGCCCAGGATCTCCGGGTCGGCGGGATCCGCCTCGCCCCCGTCGACCCAGTCGTACAGCTTCACGTACGAGCCACCGAGCGAGGCGGGCAGCCGCGACACATACGCCCCCTCGCGGTCCGCGAAGAACCGGGGCGCGGAGATCCCCAGCCCCTCCGCGGCGTTCCGCAACGCCGCCTCCCGCCCCACCTGCCCCTCGTCACACCCGAACAGAAGCTCCTTCACCGCCCACGAGGCCCCGCCGCCGCCCCCGCCCGACAGCCTCCAGATCTGCCCCAGCGCACCACGGGCGACGGGCACCATCTCCCACGCCCCGGCACCGAGGCCGTACGCCTCCGCGATGAAGTCGGCCCTGCTCCGCATGTAGTCACCTTCCGGTCGGCCCGCGCGATCTGTCTCCTGGCATCTGCCCCTCGGCAGGTGAACGGACCCGTGCGCCGCGTCACTCCCGCGCCCGCGCGTCCCGCAGGAACAAGGCGCTGGCGAGGGTGCCCAGGAGTACGACGGCGGCGTTCAGGGCGATCGCGACCTTGAGGCCGCCGAGCACGGCCGGGGCCCCGCCGCCGCTGAGGGCGGCGGTGGCGACGGCGCTCATGATCGGCGTGCCCATGGTGATGCCGATCTGCTGGGTCATGGTGGCCAGACCGGTGGCGAGCCCCTGTTCGTGGTCGGCGAGCCCGGAGGTGGCGGTGACCATGAAGCCGACGATGACCAGCATGTTGCCGACACCGCCGGCGAAGGTGGCGACCAGCAGCAGCCACATCCACGAACGGTCGTCGCCGAGCCCGAGGAGCGCGGCGGTGAAGACGGTCTGGACGGCGCCCCCGACGATCAGCGTCCGCTTGGTGCCGAGCCGGCCGATGACCCTGGGCGCGAGGGTTCCGCCGACGACCGTCCCGACGCCCAGCACCCCGAACGACAGCCCGGCGGCGAGCGGCGAGAACCCGAGCACTTCCTGGAGATACAGCGTGAGCAGGAAGACCAGCGAGGTCTCCGTGAGGAAGGCGATCAGACCGACGGCGTTCCCCCAGGCCACCGACCGCTTCCCGAGCACCTCGACCGGCACCAGCGGCGCGGCCGCCCGGCGCTCGACGGCGTGGAAGACGACGAGCAGGAGTGCACCCGCCGCGAGCGGCAGCAGCGCGGCGGGCGAGCCCCAGCCGTGCTCGCCCGCCCGGGTCAGGCCGAGGACGACGGCCAGCAGACCGAGCGTGACGGTGACGGCGCCCGGCACATCCAGTTTCGGCCGCTCCTGGATCCGCGACTCCTTGATGACCGTCGGCGCGATGACGAGGACGGCGAGGGCGACGGGCACATTGACGAAGAAGGCCCAGCGCCAGGAGAGCAGATCGGTGAGCAGTCCGCCGAGGATCGCCCCGGTGGTGAAACCGGCCGACATCAGCGCCCCGTTGAGACCGAGCGCCTTCTCCCGCAGGGGCCCCTCCGGGAAGGAGGTCGTCAGCAGCGACAGCCCGGCCGGGGTGACGGCGGCGGTCGCCAGCCCCTGGAAGACCCGGGCCGCGATCAGCGTCTCCGGGTCCCGCGCGAGCCCCCCGACCAGCGAGGCCACGGCCAGCACCACCAGCCCGCCGAGGAAGAGGCGGCGGCGGCCGAACAGGTCCGCCACCCGCCCGAAGAGCAGCGTGAACCCCGCCGCGCACAACGCGAACGCCGTGCCGATCCACTGCAGCCGTGCCAGCGAGAACCCCAGCCCCTCCCCGATCACCGGCAACGCCACGTTCAGGATGGAGAAGTCCACGGCCAGCATGAACTGGGCCGCGAGCAGCAGTACGAGGGTCAGTCGCAGCCGGGGGGTGAGTGCGGTGGCGGCCGTGTCGGCGACGCCCCGCGCGGTGGGGGTGCCGGACGCGGGGCTGGGCGCCGTACCGGATGGGGGGCGGGGCGCCGTACCGGCCGCCTCCGGGTCTGTGACGGACATGTCGTCGAGTCCCTTCCTCTGCTCGTGTGCCGTCCGCACGCATCCGTCGTACGTCCTCGTCATACGGCCTTGCCGTACGGCCTCGTCGTACGCCCTCGTGTACGTCCTCACGCGCGGCTACGGAGAGAGGCTCGTCCGCCCCGCGAACGCCGGCCAGAACCCTGTCTGGCCCAGCCGGCGCAAGGGTGGTCATCGCGGCACCACCCTCATGGCACCCGTCCGTCCACAGCCCTGTGCATCATGGAAGGGGAGTCGCTGTCGGCCCCGCACGCGCATGGACCGTCGACCCGGGAGGCACGATGAACGCCCCGTCCGAGCTGGGCGACTTCCTCAGGTCCCGCCGGGCCGCGCTGCGGCCCGAGGAGGTCGGCATCACCGCGCATCCGACCCGCCGCCGGGTGGCCGGCCTGCGCCGCGAGGAACTGGCGATGCTCGCGGGGGTGAGCATCACCCACTACACCCGCCTCGAACAGGGCCGCGCCCTCAGCCCCTCGGACAGCGTCCTGGACTCCCTCGCCCGCACCCTGCGCCTCACCGAGGACGAGGTGGCCCATCTGAAGGCCTTGGCCCGCCCGGCCCGTTCTTCCTCCTCCGGCCGCCCCGCCACGGCACACGCGGAGCACGCGCCCCCCTCGACCCGTCGGCTGCTGGCCGCCATGGCCGACGTACCGGCCCTCGTCCTGAACCGCCGCAACGACGTCCTCGCCTGGAACCCGCTCGGCCACGCCCTCCTCGCCGCCCACCTGCCGTCCGAGGCCCCGGACACCCCCGCCGACCGCCCCAACCTGACCCGGATGCTCTTCCTGGACGACCGGTACCGCGACCTCCACCCGCACCGGACCGAGGAGGCCGCACTCTCCGTGGCCTCCCTCCGCGTCATCGCCGGCCGCCACCCCGACGACCGTCTCCTCGCCGAACTCGTCGGCCAACTGGCGGTGAATTCCACCGAGTTCGCGGCCCTGTGGTCCCGCCACCCCGTCCGCACCTGCACCTCGGGCGTGAAGCACCTGCGCCACCCCCTCGTCGGCCCGCTGACCCTGACCTTCGAGAACCTCCTCGTCCCGGGCACCTCCGGCCACCGCCTGATCGCGTACACGGCGGAGCCCGGGTCCCCGTCGGAAGCCGCTCTGCGCCTCCTGGGCAGCCCGACGACGACTCCGGTCGCGCGGAACCCGACGGCCGTACGGCGCTGAGAACCGGATCTCCACCCCGCGCAGCCGGAGGACGACGTGACGCTCAGGTTCATCGGAACGACCGGCGCCGGCGCCGACGGCGGCGGCGGCCCCTCCGAACTGCAACCCTTCGCCTCGATCACACACCTCTTCGAGGACTTCAGGCATACGGCGTGGCGGCTGGAGACCCGCCGGGGCTACGCCGCCGACCGGAACAGCGCGAAGTGGCCGCGGTTCCTGGCGGGTGAGGACATCGCGCGGGGGCGGCCGAACGCTTGGCGGGTGAACGTCCGCGCGCAGACGGCTCAGGGCAAGCGGGTCGAGCGGGTGCGCATCGTCGACGAACCGCCCACGCCGGGGCAGGAGTTCCTCCGGGCCATGGCGCCCGCGCACATCGCCGACGGGGAGGACATCCGCACCCTCACCCGCGCCGCGGCGGAGCAACTGGGCCTACCGGACCACGACTTCTGGCTCTTCGACTCGAAGATCCTCGCCCGGCTCGTGTTCGACGACGAGGACGCCGCTCTCGGCGTGGACATCACCGAGAACCCGGCCGAGGTCCTCGCCGCCTGCCAGACCCGGGACACCGCCTGGCACCACGCCGTACGCATCAGGCAGTGACGCTCACCCGAAGTCGCGCGCCGCACCCATCGCGGAGTGACACTCACCCGAAGTCCCACACCGTCAATTCGACATCGATCCGCTCGGCGCCGCCAGGTCGAACCACACCGCCTTGCCGTCGGGGTGGACGAGGCCCCCGCCGTTCGGGAGGGCGGCGGCGGTCCCCCAGCGGCCCTCGGTGAGGGCGTCGACCAAATAGAGCCCGCGGCCGCCCTCCTCCCATCCGTCCGGGGTCAACTCCCTTATGACCGGCGGGTTCTCGTCACCGTCGTAGACGATCACTCTGACCCGCCAGGCCTCCACCGCCAGCCAGAGAACCGATCCTCCACCTTTGGCGTGCACACAGGCGTTCGTGACCAGTTCGGATGTGCACAGGGCGGCCGCTTCGACGAGCGTGTCGAGGCCGAGCGCGCGCAGGACAATGGCGACGAAGTCGCGGGCGATGTGCGGGGAGGTGTCGAGGGGCGGGCAGAAGAGGGTGTACGTCGTCGCCGTGGGCGAGAGCCAGGGGGTTGAGGCGGGGACGTCATGGGCAGTTTCGGTCATGGATGATCAACTCCATTACGACGAGAAGGGATTGCTCGGGTCCCTACCGCGTCGGTGGCTCCTCCTCGGGTGTCGACGGCCCGGGGTGCGCTTTCAACTGGCGGTACGCAGGGGTGGGTTGCGGACGACTGCGGACGGACTGCGGACGAACTGCGAGGCGACATGCAGGCGAGATGCGTATGTGTAATCAGTTGAGCACTCTCCGTGAGCGCAGGAACGACCGTAGTCGGCGTGTTCGCGCCGCCGCAATGGGGTCGGGGGAAGTACTACGAAAGCGCGTCGCCCGAGGCCCGGCCCTCACCCTGCGTGGCCCATGGCCCCGCCTCCACCCCGTGTAATGATGGGCCGCGAGCGCCCGTAGGGGACGGGCGGGCTCCCACGGGGAGCGGGAACGAACACGGGTACGGGGACGGAACTGTCATGACCAGTCGGTTGCTCATGTCGTACGACGCGCGGACCAGACGGGCCGGGACACGGGCCCAGAGCCCCCAGGACGTGGCCGGATCCACCCGGGCCACGGCGATCCTGGACCACGACGACCCGCTGGTCGGGGCGGTCGCGCGCCGGGTGCTGAGCGAGGCGACGCCCCATGACGCGCTGCGGAGCGCGCACCGGATCATCGCGCGGGACGTACGACCGGTGTACTCGGTCGAGGACCGCCGGCCCGTGTCGCGGACCCTGCGGCTCGGGCGCGGCTCGTGCAGTCAGCGGATGGCCGCGCTGGAGGCGGTCGCCCGGGCCGTCCGCGTACGGACGCGGGTGCGCGGACTGCTCGTCGACGGCACCTTCTGGTATCCCCGGTTCCCGCGGCTGAAGCCGTTCGTGCCGGAGCAGGTCCTGCTGGCCTGGCCGGAGTTCCGGATCAGCGGCGCATGGGTACCGATCGGCGAACTCTTCAACGCCCCCGCCGGCACCGACAGCGCCCCCACCCCCGGCGGCGGCTTCGCCAACAAGGGCGGCGAGACCCTCTTCGACGCGGTCGCCCGCACCGGCGTCCAGTGGGACACCTGCGGCGCCCCGCACGGCACCGCCTGCGACCTCTCCGCCCAGGTCGTCGCCGACCTCGGCCACTTCGACGACCGCGACGACCTGTTCGAACGCCACGGCCAGACTCTCTGCTGGACCGCCCGCACCCTGACCGAGCCGCTACTCGGCCGCTGGAGCGCGGGGGCCTCCCGCACCGCCGCGTGACGGAAGATCCCCGGCGGGAGAACGAGGGCGAGTACGTCGCCCACCTCCAGAGCGAGCGGCGTCGCCGCCACGCCTGGGTCATGCGACGCTACGGCGGACTGACGCTCACGCAGTCCTGACACTCACCGAGTCCTGACGCTCATGGAGTCCTGGGCGGTGGCGGCCTGGACTCCTGCCCCTCAGCCCTCCCGCACCGTGAACCCGGTGACCAACCCCCCGCCCTCCCGCCGGAACGCGAACGGCGCCCCGCCGTGGGCGGCCGCCACCGCTCGTACGATCGACAGCCCCAGCCCGGACCCGGGCAGGCTGCGGGCGTCAGGGGCCCGGTAGAAGCGGTCGAAGATCCGCTCCAGGTCGCAGTCGGGAACTCCGGGCCCCCGGTCCAGCACCTCGACCCGGACGACGTCCGACCCCTCCGCCGGTTCGCCGAGGTCGCCGCCCGGCTCCCCCGGTTCGCCCAGCTCTCCCCGGGCCCCCGTCGCCCCCCGGGCGACCACGACCTCGATCGCGCCCGATCCCCCGCGGTCGAACTTCGCCGCGTTCTCCACCAGATTGGAGATCGCTCGCTGGAGGGCCCCGGGCCGCCCCTCGACGGTCGTGTCGCCGGCCACGCGTACGACGACCTCGCGCCCGGTACGCCGGCGGGCGGTCCCCGCCACGTCCTCCGCGAGGTCGGCCAACTGCACCCGACGCACAGGCTCGGTGCTCGACTGCCCGGCCGCGAGGTCGACCAACTCGTTGACCAGGTCGGTCAGTTCTAGGGCCTCTTGGGAGAGGTCGTCGACGAGTTCCTCGCGCATACGGGGCGGCAGCTCGTCGATGCGGCGGAGGAGGGAGATGTTCGTGCGGAGCGAGGTGAGGGGGGTCCGGAGCTCGTGCCCGGCGTCCTGGACCAGCCGTCGCTGGTCCTCCTCGGACTGGGCAAGCCGGACCAGCATGCGGTCGAAGGAGCGTCCGAGCCGGCCCACCTCGTCCCGGCCCGCGACCGGCACCTGGATACCCAGCTGCCCGGTCCGGGCCACGTCCTCCGCCGCCCCCGCCAACTGCACCAGCCGCCGCGTCTGCCGCCGGGCCAGCCACCACCCGAACAACCCGGCCGAGAGGACGACGCCCGACACGAACAGCAGGGTCCGCTGCTGCAACTCCCGCAGCAGATCCTCCGTGTCGCTGAACTCCTGCGCGACCTGGACGGCCCCCCGGCCGCCGCCGAGCGCGACCGTCACGACCCGGTACCGGTCGTCGCCGACCTCGACCTCGCCGTGCTCGACCAGCACACCGGCCAGGGCGGCATCGGCCGTACGGCGGTCCGCGTCGCGGACGGGCAGACCGGGGGCGCCCTCGTCGAGGATCTCCCCGTCCGGGCCGAGGACCTGGACGTCCGTGCGGCCGGAGCGGATCAGGTCGTCGCGCGGGCCGCCGCTGTCGCTGGGCGCGAAGTCCTCCGGGGTCAGCGGGTCCTGCTCGACCAGTTCACTCAGGTCACGCACGACCTCGGCGAACACGGTCTGCTCGTCGACCCGCACCAGCCGCGCAGCCGCGCTGTAGCTGAGGATCCCGACGAGGACGGTGACGACACACGCCACCGCCACGAACGACACAGTGAACGTCGCCCGCAGCGAGGGGACCGGGCGCAGCCGGGAGAGCAGGCGGGACAGTATCCGGACGAGACGGGGCGGCACCGAGCGCCGCCCTCAGTCTTCCCGCAGCGCGTACCCCACACCCCGCACGGTGTGGATCAGCGCCGGCGCCCCGGGCTCGTCGAGCTTGCGGCGCAGATAACCGACGTAGACGGCGAGGTTCTTGGAGCCGGGGCCGAAGTCGTAGCCCCAGATGCGGTCGTAGATGGTGGCGTGGTCGAGGACGATGCCGGCGTTGCGGACGAGCAGTTCGAGCAGGTCGAACTCGGTCCGCGTCAGCTCCAGTTCCCGCGCCCCGCGCCACGCCCGCCGCGCCTGTACGTCCATCCGCAGCCCGGCGGCCGTGAGCAGCCCGCCGCCGTCCGGCGACGAGGCCGCAGCGGAGGCGGGCGCGGACACCTCCGACGACTGGGGCGGCCTCATGTACGAGTCCGCGTTGCCCGTCCGCCGCAGCAGCGCGCGCAGCCGCGCGAACACCTCCTCAACGTCGAACGGTTTGACGACGTAGTCGTCCGCGCCGGCGTCGAGGCCGGCGATCCGGTCGGCGGTCTCCACGAGCGCGGTGAGCATCAGGATCGGCGTCCGGTCGCCCTCCGCGCGGAGCACCCGGCAGACCTGGAGGCCGTCTATGCCGGGCATCATCACATCGAGGACGAGCACGTCGGGCCGGTTGCGGTGGGCCTGGGCGAGCGCCTCGACGCCGTCGGCGACCGCCGTGACCTCGTACCCCTCCAGGGTCAGCGCGCGTTCCAGGGCATGGCGGATGGCGCGGTCGTCCTCGGCTAGCAGCACGTTCTGGGGCACCTCACCAGTCTGCCAAGGTCACGGACGCCCACCACCACGTCAGGAGCACCGGGCCGCCCTTCTTACCGGCCTCTCACCCCGACCGGTCGTACGGCTTACTCCTCCGGAGCAGCGTGTCCGTGTGACACCCGTCCGCACGGGAACCCGGGCAGAGCGAGCAGATGGAGTACAAAGGGTCTGAACCAGGCCCAAATCCGGATCACCACACGCATCACCGCACAACTCCAACACCGCACAGCCGCAACGCCAGACACCTCCAACACCACACAACGGCAACGCCTCACAGCCGCAACGCCTCACAACTGCATCGCTGCATCGCTCAGCCCGTCGGGAAGGTAGTGCATTGAGCCGCCGCATGAAGATCGTGTTCCTGCTGCACAACGCGTACGCCATCGGCGGCACCGTCCGTACGACACTGAACCTGGCGTCGGCGCTGGCGGACCACCACGACGTGGAGATCGCCTCGATCTCCCGCCACCTCGACGAACCCCGCTTCACCGTCGACCCGAGGGTCGCACTCGTCCCCCTGGTGGACATCCGCGCGTACAGTCCCGACCTGCGTGATCCGGCCCAGGCGCGGCCCGCCACGGACTTCCCGGCCGAGGACAAGCGCCACCGCCAGTACAGCCGTCTCACCGACCTTCGGGTCCGCGCCTATCTGGCCCGCTGCGGCGCGGACGTCGTCATCGGCACCCGCCCCGGCATCAACGTCTACGTCTCCCGCTTCGCCCCCCGCCGCGCCCTGCGCATCGGCCAGGAGCATCTGCGGCACGACGCCCACACCAAGCAGCTCCGCAAGGTCCTCGCCCGCCACTACCGCACCCTGGACGCGGTCGTCACGACCACGGCGGCGGACGCGGCGGTGTACCACGCGCGGATGAAACTGCCGGGCGTCCGGGTCCTGCCGGTGCCCAACATCGTCCCGGCGGCCGGAGTCACCCCGTCGGACGGCACGGCCCCCGTCATCGCGGCCGCCGGCCGCCTCGCCCGCGGCAAACGCTTCGACCTCCTCCTGGAGGCGTTCGCGAAGGTCGCGGCGAAGGAACCGGACTGGCAGCTGCGCATCTACGGCGGCGGCAAACAGAAGGACCGTCTGGAAGCCCTCATCGAGGACCTCCGCCTCACCGAGCGGGCCCATCTGATGGGCCCGCACACCCCCATCGAGGACGAGTTCGCGCGTGCCTCGATCGTCGTCAGCGCCTCCGAGGCCGAGTCCTTCGGCATGACCCTCGTCGAGGCCATGCGCTGCGGCGTCCCCGTCATCAGCACCGACTGTCCCCTCGGCCCCGCGGAGATCATCACCGACGGCACCGACGGACGCCTCGTCCCCGTCGACGATCCCCACGCCCTGGCCGACGCCATCCTCGACCTCACCGCCGACCCCGACCTACGCCGCGCCATGGGCCGAGCCGCCCTCGAGAGCGCCCACCGCTACGACCCGGCCCCGATCGTCACCAAGTACGAGCACTTGTTCGCCGACCTGCGCGCGACGAGGCTCCAGCGCACGTGGGAACGAGAGTCGACGCGGGCAAAGGCCTGGCTGCGCAAGAGGGTGCGCACGTGGACGAGGGCCGCACGATCCTTCAGGGGCGCGGGACTGTCACATATGCGGCTCCGCCGCGCGGGCACGAGCAACCGCAAACAGCCCGCGGCCTGACGACCCCCCCGAAACCCCCAACGACGCTTCTCGGCCCTTCAACGCCGCCAACTTCTACTCGATCAGCCTTCAACGCCGCCAACCGACTGTTCCTCAATCAGCCCTTCAGCGCCGCCAACTGCTCCTCGAAGGGAACGACAGCCAGCCCCTCGGGCTCAACCGGCGCGACCACCCTCCGAGAGAGCCCGCCCATCAACCCGGCCAACTCCCCCGCCGCCCGCTCGATCCGCCCGGCCAACCCCTCCGCGCCCCAGTCCTCGGACGCGGCATACACGCCCGTAGGCACCACGACAGCCCGCAGATACGCGAACAGCGGCCGCATCGCATGCTCCAACACCAGCGAATGCCGAGCCGACCCCCCGGTAGCGGCGATCAACACCGGCTTCCCCGCCAGCGCATCGCGGTCGAGCACGTCGAAGAACGACTTGAACAACCCGCTGTACGAGGCGGAGAACACCGGCGTCACCACGACCAACCCATCGGCCCCCGCCACCGCGTCGAGCGCGGCGGCGAGCTTCCGACCGGGAAACCCGTTGGTGAAGTTGTGCGCGATCTCCACCGCCAGGTCACGCAGTTCGACGACCTGCACCTCCACCGACGCGGCCTGCCCGACCACCGACGCGGCCAGCCGGTCCCCCAACAACCGCGTGGACGACGGCACACTCAGCCCCGCCGAGACGACGACCAGCCTCATGCCACGCTCTCCTTCTCCGCCGCGGCCAGCAGCGACCCGTGTGTGGGCGCGTCCGGCACATCCGCCGGCCGCCCCTTCGCGAACTCCTCCCGCAGCACCGGCACGACCTCCTCGCCGAGCATGTCGATCTGCTCGAGCACGGTCTTCAGCGGCAGCCCCGCGTGGTCGACGAGGAACAGCTGCCGCTGGTAGTCACCGGCGTACTCCCGGAACGCCAGCGTCTTCTCGATCACCTGCTGCGGCGAACCGACGGTCAGCGGCGTCTGGTCGGCGAAGTCCTCGAGAGACGGCCCGTTGCCGTAGACCGGCGCGACGTCGAAGTACGGCCGGAACTCCCGCACCGCGTCCTGCGAGTTCTTCCGCATGAACACATGCCCGCCGAGCCCCACGATCGCCTGCTCGGGCGTGCCGTGCCCGTAGTGCGCGTACCGCTGCCGGTACAACTCGACCATCCGCTTGGTGTGGTCGGCCGGCCAGAAGATGTTGTTGTGGAAGAAGCCGTCACCGTAGTACGCGGCCTGCTCGGCGATCTCGGGCGAGCGGATCGACCCGTGCCAGACGAACGGCGGTATGTCGTCCAGCGGACGGGGCGTGGAGGTGAAGCCCTGCAGCGGTGTGCGGAACTTGCCCTCCCAGTCGACGACGTGCTCGCGCCACAGGCGGTGCAGCAGCGCGTAGTTCTCGATGGCGAGGTTGATGCCCTGCCGGATGTCCTGCCCGAACCACGGATAGACGGGCCCGGTGTTCCCGCGCCCCATCATCAGGTCCACCCGCCCGTCGGCCAGATGCTGGAGCATCGCGAAGTCCTCGGCGATCTTCACCGGGTCGTTGGTGGTGATGAGGGTGGTGGCGGTGGAGAGGACGAGCTTCTCGGTCCGCGCGGCGACGTAACCGAGCATCGTGGTCGGCGACGACGGCACGAACGGCGGGTTGTGGTGCTCACCGGTGGCGAAGACGTCGAGCCCGACCTCCTCCGCCTTCAACGCGATCTCGACCATCGCCTTGATGCGCTCGCGCTCGCTCGGCGTCCGGCCCGTGGTGGGGTCCGGCGTCACATCACCGACGCTGAAGATCCCGAACTGCATCATCGTTGCCACCCTCTCAGGTTGTTTACGATTCAACTATACCCATGAACGAGGGTCCCCTTCCCACTATTCCTGGGGCAGTGTCGGTGGTGGTCCCTACGATCTCCCCATGGCCGCCCCACGCCGCGACACCCGAGGGATCGTGGACGCTCCGGAACTCTTCGCCCGCGTCCGCTTCCGCCGCCGCGAGCCCGCCGAGCCGCTCCGCCCGTATCTGGAGCACTACTGGCTGATCGACTGGGACCTGCCCGAGCCGTATGTCTCACAGGTCGTCCCGCACCCGTCGGTGAACATCGTCTTCCAGCGGTACGCGGGACAGGAACCCTTCGCCGAGATCTCCGGCATCGGCCTCGGCCTCTTCACCCGGAAACTGGAGGGCAGGGGCCGGGTCTGCGGCATCCAGTTCCGCCCTGGTGGCTTCCGCCCCTTCGCCCCGGACACCCCCGCGACCGCCTGGACCGGCCGCCGCGTACGCCTGCCCGAGGTGTTCCCGGACACCGACCCGGCCGCGGTCCTCGCCCCCGACGACGAGGACGCCCGCGTCGCCGCCCTCGACGCGTTCCTGACCGGGCTCGCCCCGCGCCCCGACCCACAGGCGGACCTCGCCATGGCCCTCGTCGACCGCATCCGCACCGACCGCACGATCCGCCGCGTCACCGACTTCGCCCGCGCCGAGGGCATGTCCGTACGACTCCTGCAGCGCCTGTTCTCCGCGTACGTCGGCGTCGGCCCCAAGTGGGTCATCCTCCGCTATCGCATCCATGAGGCCCTGGAACGCGCCGCGACCGACCACGCGACCGACTGGGCCGCCCTCGCCGCCGACCTCGGCTACGCCGACCAGGCCCACCTCGTCCGCGACTTCACGGCGACGGTGGGGGTGCCGCCGACGGCGTACGCGGAGGCGGTTTCGGTCCCGCCATCGCCTACTTCGCGTGCGTGACCGCGTAGATCATCACGAACGCCACGATGTGGATACCGAAGAGGAAGTATCCGAGGTACCACCACATGTACCGCTCGTTCTTCTTCTCCTCGGCGAGGCGGCGCTTCTCCGGCGTGAGGTCGCCGTCCTCAGGTGACATCACAGCTCCCGGTGGACTTTGGTGTTGGAGGCCTGGGCGCGGGGGCGCAGGACGAGCAGGTCGACGTTGACATGGGAGGGCCGGGTGACCGCCCAGGTGATCGTGTCGGCGACGTCGTCGGCGGTCAGGGGCTCCGCGACGCCCTCGTAGACGCTCGCCGCCCTGTCCGCGTCGCCGCCGAACCGGGTCAGCGCGAACTCGTCCGTCTTCACCATGCCGGGCGCGATCTCGATGACCCGGACCGGCGTCCCGACGATCTCCAGCCGCAGCGTCTCGGCGAGGACGTGCGCGCCGTGCTTGGCGGCGACATAGCCCGCGCCGCCCTCGTACGTCCCGTGCCCGGCCGTCGACGACACCACGACCACCGTGCCGTCGCCGCTCGCGGTCAGGGCGGGCAGCAGGGCCTGGGTGACGTGGAGGGTGCCGATGACGTTCGTCTCGTACATCGTGCGCCAGTCGGCCGGGTCGCCGGTGGCCACGGGGTCGGCGCCGAGCGCGCCGCCCGCGTTGTTGACCAGCACACCGATCGTCCGGAACGCGGACGCGAACTCGTCGACCGCCGCGCGGTCCGTGACGTCCAGGGCGTACGCCGCGGCCTGCCCGCCGCCGTTGTTGATCTCCTCGGCCAGCGCCTCGATACGGTCCTTGCGGCGGGCGGTCAGCACGACCCGGTACCCCGCCGCGGCGAGCTGCCGGGCCGTGGCGGCGCCGATCCCGCTGCTCGCACCGGTCACGACGGCGATGCGGGAGGCGGCGGACGGTGCGGCGGTGGCCATGAGCTGCTCCTGAACATACGGACGGGTCGAACATCGGACAATCTCTCGCCCGGCCAGGATAGGCGGGCGGTGAGACACTGAGACGAGTGATCCCCTGATCAGGAGGTGGCTCGATGGGACAGGCACGTGAGGTCATGGACCGGCTCACGGACGCGGTGACCACGCACCCCGACCTGAAGGCCCTCGGCGCCCTGTACGCCGAGGACGCGGTCGCCATCACGCCCGACGGCGGCGAGCTCCACGGCCGCGACGACATCGTCGAGTACTGGCGCCAGATGACCGAGGCGATCCCGGACGGGAAGTTCGAATCGGTGCACGCGTACGAGGTCGGCGACACGGCCATCGACGAAGGCTTCTTCAGCGGAAAGAACACCGGGCCCATCCAGCTGCCCTCCGGGGAGACCCTCCCCGCGACCCAGAAGGACATCAAGATCCGCGGCGTGGACTTCGCCACCGTCAAGGACGGCCGCATCGTCGAATACCGGCTCTACTTCGACGAGATGGAGTTCCTGGGGCAACTGGGCCTGCTGCCCGACGAGCCCTCCTGAGCCCTCTTCCGGTTCCTGGTTCCCCCGCGGCGCGTACATGATCACCGCCATGCCCGCGAGGCAGATCAGCGCGCCCGTCACGTCCCAGCGGTCGGGCCGGTAGCCGTCCGCGACCATCCCCCAGCCGATCGATCCGGCCACGAAGATCCCGCCGTACGCGGCGAGGATCCGCCCGAAGTGCGCGTCCGGCTGGAACGTCGCCACAAACCCGTACGCCCCCAGCGCGACGCCCCCGCCCCGATCCACACCCACCCCCGGTGCTCCCGCACCCCCTGCCACACCAGCCAGGCACCGCCGATCTCGAACAGCGCGGCGAGTACGGACAGGGCGGCGGAGCGGGCGATGACCATGCCGGCAGCTTCGCACGGTGCTCCGGGCAGGGGTTCTCGGCGATCGGGACGCCCGAGCCCCGAGCCCCCCCCCACCGCCCGCCCCCGGTCTCCACCGGGGGCTTCGCGTGTCAACCCTTCACACAGACGACCTGCTTCAGCTTCGCCACCACCTGCACCAGGTCCCGCTGCTGGTCGATGACCTGCTCGATCGGCTTGTAGGCACCCGGGATCTCGTCCACGACGCCGGAGTCCTTGCGGCACTCCACGCCCCGCGTCTGCTCCTCCAGGTCCTTCGTCGAGAAGCGGCGCTTCGCCGCGGTGCGGCTCATACGCCGACCGGCTCCGTGCGACGCCGAGTTGAAGGCCTTCTCGTTCCCGAGGCCCTTCACGATGTACGAACCGGTGCCCATCGAGCCCGGGATGATCCCGTACTCGCCGGAGCCTGCGCGGATCGCGCCCTTACGGGTCACCAAGAGGTCCATGCCGTCGTAGCGCTCCTCGGCCACATAGTTGTGGTGCGCGCTGATCTCGGGCTCGAAGGTCGGCTTCGCCTTCTTGAACTCCTTGCGGACGACGTCCTTGAGGAGCGCCATCATGATCGTGCGGTTGTACTTCGCGTACTCCTGCGCCCAGAACAGGTCGTTGCGGTACGCCGCCATCTGCGGGGTGTCCGCGACGAAGACGGCGAGGTCGCGGTCGACCAGGCCCTGGTTGTGCGGAAGCTTCTGGGCGATGCCGATGTGGTGCTCCGCCAGCTCCTTGCCGATGTTCCGGGAGCCGGAGTGCAGCATGAGCCAGATAGAACCGGTCGAATCCGTGCAGATTTCGATGAAATGGTTTCCCCCACCCAGCGTTCCCATCTGCTTTTCCGCCCGGTCGTGACGGAACTTGACCGAATCCGCGACCCCGTCGAACCGCCCCCAGAACCCGTCCCACCGCCCGGCGGCGAACCCGTGCAGCCGCTCCGGATCGACGGGATCGTCATGCATCCCCCGCCCCACCGGAATCGCCTGCTCGATCTTCGACCGCAGCCGGGACAGGTCCCCGGGAAGGTCGTTGGCCGTCAGGGACGTCTTCACCGCCGACATCCCGCAGCCGATGTCCACGCCCACCGCCGCAGGACAGACAGCCCCCCGCATCGCGATGACGGAACCGACCGTCGCGCCCTTGCCGTAGTGGACGTCCGGCATGACGGCGAGGCCCTTGATCCACGGGAGGGCCGCGACATTGCGGAGCTGCTGCAGGGCGCCCTCCTCGACCGACGCGGGGTCGGTCCACATGCGGATGGGTACCTTCGCGCCCGGCATCTCGACGTATGACATATCGCCCTCATTCCCCCGAAAAGAAGATCAAAGTCTCAGAACGCAAAACCAGCGCCAAGGTCAACGAAAGGGATATCGGACCGGCGTCCACGGCTGTGCGTGCGATACACATGGTGCCCGGGGGTCACCCCCGGGCGGCAAGTGAATAACCACAGGCAGGACAGCGCAGGCGTCCCGAGGGACCCCGTCGAGAGGAGCCCCACCGTGCAGCGGAAGGCGTACGTACCCGGCGTCGCCGTGCTCCTCGCGGCACTGCTGACCGCGTGCACGGGGTCGGACGACACCAGCTCGAACGACGACGACGCCCGCCCGGGCGAGGCCACCGCCACGGCCACCGCCGCCCAGCCCGGCCGCTACGACACACTCCCCGAACCCTGCGGCTCCATCGACCACGGCACCCTCGACTCCCTCCTCCCCGGCGTCAAGCAGCTCACCGACGCGACCCAGCGCGAGCAGGCGTACGAGGGCGAGGCGACCCAGACGTACGACACGGACCGCAAGGCCGGCTGCCGTTGGAAGGTGGAGTCCACGGACGCCACCGACTATCTCTTCGTCGACTTCGAGCGGATCGCGTCGTACAAGAACGAGGTCAGCGACGACAGCAAGGCGCAGGAGGTGTACGGGGACAAGGTGGAGGCGGCGGACCTTCCGGAGCCGTCGCCGAGCGCGACCACGTCCGAGGAGAGCGAGCAGGCTGAGGAGACGGGGGACGCCACGGCCGACCCCTCCGCCAGTCCCTCGGGATCCGCTTCGGACTCGGCTACACCCTCCAACTCGTCTGGTTCCTCCGGTTCCTCCGGCTCGTCCGGTTCCTCCGGCCCCTCGCCCACGGCGAGCGCGTCCGGGACCCCGGCCTCGCTCCTGCCGCGCACGCTCGACGATCTCGGGGACGAGGCGTTCCTCGACGACGCGCTCGGGACGAGCAAGCAGCGGACGGTGACTGTGGTGTTCCGCACGTCGAATGTGATCGTGACGGTGGAGTACGAGGAGCAGCCGGCGACCACGACGGTGGTGCCGGACAGTGAGGAAATGCAGGACAGGGCCTTGAATCTGGCGCAGCGGCTGGCCGACTCGTTCGACGACTGAGCGGTGACCGGGGGTGGTTCGGGCATCCGCGCGAACCCCCTGAATCAGGACCGCACTTCTTCATCACCGCGTACCGTGGCCCCTCGGACCCGATCCGATCGCGGGAACGCCACAGGAAGCACGCAGGAACCCCGCAAGCAGACTGCAGGAACCACGAGCGTGATGAACGTCATGAGTGAAGGAACCATGCAACGAGCCGCAGAGTCAGATCAGCGTGAGCCGCGCGTCGCGCGGACCATACGGACCAGGCGCCCGAGCCGTGTTCTCGTGGGTGCCGCCGTCGTCCCGGCGATGCTGCTGGCGGTCGGCTGTTCGTCGGACTCCGGCTCCGACAGTGCCTCCGGTGACGAGACGCCGGCGGGGCTGAACGAGACGGCGACGGAGAGTGCCACACCGGAGGTGGTCGAGGCGGCGTACGCGTCACTGCCCGACGCCTGCGAGGTCTTCTCGGAGAAGACGCTGAAGTCGGTGGTGCCGGAGGGCGTGAAGTCCGGCAAGTCGATCAACGCCGCCGAGGAGAACGTGACCGGGGACTGCCGTTGGATCAGCCTCGACAACAACGGTGTGGACGGCTCCCAGTACCGCTGGTTGAGCGTGTCGCTGCATCTGCTGGAGTCGAACGCGGCGAACGGCCCCGGCGAGGA
Source organism: Streptomyces sp. DSM 40750 (assembly GCF_024612035.1). GTDB lineage: Bacteria > Actinomycetota > Actinomycetes > Streptomycetales > Streptomycetaceae > Streptomyces. Next base: position 6,750,973 of record NZ_CP102513.1, on the reverse strand, counting down.
CCGCGCGGCCAAGGCGTACGAGACCAAGGTGACCGCGGCGAAGGCGGTGGACGGGGCGAAGAGCGTCAAGACGGAGCCGGTGACGGGCACGGGCGACCAGGCGACGGCGGTCCGGTACGACCTGAAGAAGGACGGGGACACCTTCAAGCAGCAGACGATCGTGGTGCGCACGGAGAACGTGGTCATCACGCTCGACTACAACGGCGCGGGCCTGGCCGGCGAGAAGACGCCGGACGCGGCCGCGCTGCTGAAGACCGCGACGTCCGCCGCCAAGGAGGCCGTGGAGGCGGTCGAGGAGGCGAACGACACGGACGCGTCGGCGTCCCCGTCGAAGAGCGCCTCCAAGACGCCGTCGAGCGGCGCGACGAAGGCGTCGTCGTCGGGCGGTTCGGGTGCGGATGTGAGTTCCGACTCGGACTCCGACTCCTCCACCTCCGGCCGCAAGAAGACTTCGCGGTAGTACCCGGCCATCCCGACGGCCCCGGCGGTAGTGCCCAACTCGTAATGGTGGGTCGGTAATTCATACTCCCACCTGGTGTTTTACCCGAGCCCGGTCCCTCAGAGGGCCGGGCTCGGTGCCTACCGGCAACCCGTTCGCCGTACACATGTGCCACCCTGTTGCGCGCAAGAGCATGTAAGGGGAGGGGAGTACGGGTGGCCGCGCCAATGCAGCTGACTCGAATGCACCGCGTTCTCATCGGCGTGGTCGTGTTCGGCGCCGTCATCATCGCCGGCATCGGCTTCGCGGGTTCGTACGCGGCCGTGCGGGAGCTGGCCCTCCAGAAGGGCTTCGGGAACTTCTCGTACGTCTTCCCGATCGGCATCGACGCGGGCATCTGCGTCCTGCTGGCCCTGGACCTGCTCCTCACCTGGATCAGGATCCCCTTCCCGCTGCTGCGTCAGACGGCGTGGCTGCTGACGGCGGCGACGATCGCGTTCAACGGCGCGGCGGCCTGGCCGGACCCGCTGGGCGTCGGCATGCACTCGGTGATCCCGATCCTGTTCGTCGTCGCGGTCGAGGCGGCCCGGCACGCGGTCGGCCGCATCGCCGACATCACCGCCGACAAGCACATGGAGGGTGTCCGCCTCACCCGCTGGATCCTCTCCCCCCTCCCCACGTTCCTCCTCTGGCGCCGTATGAAGCTCTGGGAGCTCCGCTCCTACGAACAGGTCATCAAGCTGGAGCAGGAACGTCTCGTCTACCAGGCCCGCCTGCGCTCCCGCTTCGGCCGCGCCTGGCGCCGCAAGGCCCCGGTCGAATCCCTGATGCCCCTCCGCCTCGCCCGCTACGGGGTCCCCCTGGCGGACACGGCCCCGGCGGGCCTGGCAGCGGCGGGAATCGAACCGGCGTTGCTCCCTCCGGCGCCGATGCCGGAACTGACACAGGTGGCTGACGCGGCCGGCGCCGCCCTCCCCACCGCTGACCTGGCTGCGGGCAGTCGTGCCGCTGGGGCGGCGCCCATCCCACAGCGAGCGGCACCTCCCGGCGAGCAGCGCCCCCAGCTGGAGAGCACACCCGCCCAGCAGCAGCCGGAATACACCGAGTACCAGGAGCAGGCCCCACAGGCTGAGGCCCCCGCCCCGGACGAAAGCCCCTGGCTCCACGCCCGCCACCCCCAGGAGGTCCCCTACCAGGGCGGCTACAACCCCTCGTACGAGCCCGAGGAGCAGTACGAGGAGTGGTACGAGGAGCAGGCCCCGGAGGAGTACCAGCAGTTCGAGCCGGACCCGCGGGACCCCCGCTACCAGCAACGACAGTTCGAGGCCCCCGAGCCCCAGGACCGCGAACCCTCTCCGGAGGAGACCGGCAGCTTCCCCATCCCGGCCGGCCCCGGACGCACCCGCGAGCTGGGCGAAGGCGGCGGCATCCCCGAACCCGCCGCCCCTGACGAGGAGTCGTACTACCAGGTCTTCAAGAAGTCGATAAACGGCAGCTATCCGACGCCGCGCGAGTTCATCGACAACGTCGAGGCCGAGTTCCGCGTCACCCTCCCCGCGGAGGAGTCGAAGCGCATGGTCAACCGCTTCACCAACCGCCACACGGCGGAGCTGGAAGAGGACCACATCGCGTAAGCGACGCACGTACGAGGAGGGGGCGCCCGGTGATCACCGGGCGCCCCCTCCTCGTAGGACGCGGCCTTACTCCCCGAGCAGGACCCGCACCCGCTCCTGCCCCACCGCCAGCAGCAGCGTGGGCAGTCGCGGACCCGTGTCACGCCCCACGAGCAGGTGGTAGAGCAGCGCGAAGAACGACCGCTGGGCGGTCTTGATCTCCGCCGGCAGCTCCTTGGGGGTGGCGTCCGCCGAGAACCCGGCCTGGACCTTGGGCACGCCGTAGACGAGATGCGTGAGTCCGTCGAGGGACCAGTGCTCGGCGAGCCCGTCGAGCAGCAGCCGCAGCGACTGCTGGGACTGCTCGTCGAGGGACTTCAGCAGCTCGGCGTCGGCCTCGTCGCGCACGATGGTCCGCTGGTCGGCGGGCACCTGCGTGTTGATCCAGGCCTCGGCCCTGTCGAGCCGCGGCCGTACCTCGTCGAGGCCGGACAGCGGGTCGGTCGGGTCGAGTTCGCTGAGGATGCGCAGCGTCTGGCCCTCGGCGCCCGCGGTGATGTCGGCGACGGACGCGAGGGTCCGGTACGGCAGCGGGCGGGGCGTGCGCGGCAGCTCACCGGCGGCGGTCCGAACGGCACGCGAGTGGGCGGCCACGTCGCCCGGAAGGGCAGCTCCCTCCGCGACCTTCGCGTCGAGCTTGTCCCACTCGTCGTAGAGCCGCTGGATCTCCTGGTCGAAGGCGATCTTGAACGACTGGTTCGGCCGACGGCGGGCGTAGAGCCAGCGCAGGATCTGCGGCTCCATGATCTTCAGCGCGTCGGCGGGCGTCGGCACGCCGCCCTTCGACGACGACATCTTCGCCATGCCGGAGATACCGACGAAGGCGTACATCGGCCCGATCGGCTGCTTCCCGCCGAAGATCCCGACGATCTGCCCGCCGACCTGGAAGGACGAGCCGGGCGACGAGTGGTCGACACCGGAGGGCTCGAAAACGACGCCCTCGTACGCCCACCGCATCGGCCAGTCGACCTTCCAGACGAGCTTGCCGCGGTTGAACTCGTTCAGCGCGACGGTCTCGGAGAAGCCGCAGGCCGTGCAGGTGTAGGTCAGCTCGGTGGTGTCGTCGTCGTAGGCGGTGACGGTGGTGAGGTCCTTCTCGCACTGCCCGCAGTAGGGCTTGTACGGGAAGTACCCGGCGGAACCGCTGCTGCCGTCGTCCTCGGCGGCGGCGCCGGAGCCCTCGGCCGCCTCGATCTCCGCCTCGTCCAACGGCTTCTGCTGCTTCTTGGCCGGGGCCTTCTTGGTCCGGTACTGATCGAGGATCGCGTCGATGTCACCGCGGTGCTTCATCGCGTGCAGGATCTGCTCGCGGTACACGCCGGAGGTGTACTGCGCGGTCTGGCTGATCCCGTCGAACTCGACGCCCATCTCGGCGAGCGCGTCGATCATCGCCGCCTTGAAGTGCTCGGCCCAGTTGGGGTGGGCGGAGCCCTTGGGGGCGGGCACGGAGGTGAGCGGCTTGCCGATGTGCTCGGCCCAGGATCCGTCGACGCCGTCGACGCCGGCCGGGACCTTGCGGTAGCGGTCGTAGTCGTCCCAGGAGATGAGGTGCCGGACCTGGTGCCCGCGGCGGCGGATCTCGTCGGCGACGAGGTGCGGGGTCATGACCTCGCGGAGGTTGCCGAGGTGGATCGGGCCGGAGGGGGACAGCCCGGACGCGACGACCACTGGTTTGCCCGGGGCACGACGCTCCGACTCCTCGATGACCTCATCCGCGAAACGGGAGACCCAGTCGGTGGTCTCGGTGCTCTGAGCCACGATCGGCACGTCCTCTTTTTTCTGAAGGTTCCATGGCCGCCGGTACGGTCCCCGGGCGACGGCCCCATTCTCCCAGCCTTTCACTCCGTGGGTCGAACCGCCTCGGGGTTATCGGGTGGCGGGGGTTGTCGGGCGAGGTGCGGGTGGGCGGGGGCTGGTCGCGCCCACGCGGCGGTAGCCGCAGATCCAACACAGCCCCGCGCCCCTTGGCGGCATGGGTCGCGCCCGGGGTTTTCAAGGGGCGCGGGGAACTGCGCGAGAAGCCCCACCGGGCCGCACTCGCCCACACACCGAACCCCCACCCCATGAGGCGCCGCCCCACCCCTCGCCGTAAGAAAACCCCTTTACCCCCCGTGGGATACTGAACGACATCCACCCGTACCCCGAGGAGAACGGCTCCCCCTGATGGCCCCGGTCACGTCCCTCACCGCCTCCGTCAACGCGCGCCTCGTCGACGCCCTCGCTTCCGCCCTCCCGGAAGCCGACGGAGTCGACCCGCTGCTGCGACGCAGCGACCGGGCGGACTACCAGGCGAACGGGATCCTGGCCCTCGCGAAGAAGGCGAAGGCCAACCCCCGGGAGCTGGCGACGCGGGTCGTCGCCCAGGTGGAATCCGGCGAGATGATCAAGGAGATCGAGGTCTCCGGCCCCGGCTTCCTGAACATCACGCTCACCGACCGCGCGATCACCGAGAACCTCGCGGCCCGGTACGCGGACGCGGAGGGCCGGCTCGGCGTGCCGTTCGCGGAACACCCGGGCACGACGGTCATCGACTACGCCCAGCCGAACGTGGCGAAGGAGATGCACGTCGGCCACCTCCGCTCCGCCGTGATCGGCGACGCGGTCGTCCAGATCCTGGAGTTCACCGGCGAGAACGTGGTGCGCAGGCACCACATCGGCGACTGGGGCACCCAGTTCGGCATGCTGATCCAGTATCTGGACGAGCACCCGCACAAGCTGGACCACAAGGACACCCAGGTGAGCGGCGAGGAGGCGATGTCGAACCTCGACCGCCTCTACAAGGCCGCCCGGAAGCTGTTCGACTCCGACGAGGAGTTCAAGACGCGGGCCCGCCGCCGGGTGGTCGACCTCCAGGCCGGCGACCCGCACACGCTCGCCACGTGGCAGAGGTTCGTCGACGAGTCGAAGATCTACTTCTTCTCCGTCTTCGAGAAGCTGGACATGGAGATCCGGGACGCGGACATCGTCGGCGAGTCGGGCTACAACGACATGCTGGACGAGACATGCCGCCTCCTGGAGGAGTCGGGAGTCGCGGTCCGCTCGGAGGGCGCCCTCTGCGTCTTCTTCGACGACATCAAGGGCCCGGACGGCAATCCGGTCCCCCTGATCGTCAAGAAGTCGGACGGCGGCTACGGCTACGCGGCGACGGACCTCTCCGCGATCAGGGACCGTGTCTTCAACCTCAAGGCGAACTCACTCCTGTACGTCGTCGACGCCCGCCAGTCCCTGCACTTCAAGATGGTCTTCGAGACCGCGCGCAGGGCGGGCTGGCTGAACCACGACGACGTCAAGGCGTTCCAGCTCGCCTTCGGCACGGTGCTCGGCAAGGACGGCAAGCCGTTCAAGACCCGTGAGGGCGAGACGGTCCGCCTGGTCGACCTGCTCGACGAGGCGATCGACCGCGCCACGACCGTCGTCCGGGAGAAGGCCGGGAAGATGGACCTGGCCGAGGAGGAAATCGTCGAGAACGGCCGGTACGTCGGCATCGGCGCGGTGAAGTACGCCGACCTGTCGACCTCCGCCGTACGGGACTACAAGTTCGACCTGGACCAGATGGTCTCGCTGAACGGCGACACGTCCGTGTACCTCCAGTACGCGTACGCCCGTATCCAGTCGATCCTCCGCAAGGCGGGCGAAGCCAGCCCGGCCGCCCACCCGGAGCTCGAACTTGCTCCGGCGGAGCGGGCGTTGGGGCTGCATCTGGACCAGTTCGGCGAGACCTTGGCCGAGGTGGCGGAGTCGTACGAGCCGCACAAGCTGGCCGCGTACCTCTTCAAGCTGGCGACGTTGCTGACGACGTTCTACGACCAGTGCCCGGTCCTGAAGGCCGAGACCCCGGAGCAGATGGCGAACCGTCTGTTCCTGGTCGACGTGACGGCCCGCACCCTGCACCAGGGCATGGCACTGCTGGGCATCAGGACGCCCGACAAGCTCTGAGCCGCCCTGCTCCGACGCCGCAGGCCCGGCGGCTCGGCGGCTCGGTCCGAGCAGCCTGAGCCGGTCTGTTGGGGCGCCCCCCGTGGCGCACCAACAGACCGGCGGATCAGCTCTCGGTCAGGCCTCCGGCTAGCCGTTGGAGAGGCGGGCGCCGAACTTCTGGCCGGAGTAGCTGGTGATGCCCTGCTTCTTCACGAGGGAGCCCTTGCCGACGGACTTGTACTGCGGGGCCAGGTTCCAGGTGACGGTGGCGGTGACCGTGCGGTTGCCGGAGACGGAGCTCTTCACCGGCTTGATGACGAACGCGCGGTTCATGTTGACGACCGAGCGCTTGACCTTGGTCCCCTTGACGCCGTTCTTGATCTTGTAGCTGAGGTCGACCTTCTGGGTGACGACCGGGATGCCGTAGATGCGCTCGGTGGCCGTGAAGTTCAGGGAGATGTTCCGGGCACCCGCGACGACCTTGTTGGAGCCCTTGACGACTCCGGAGAAGCGGACGTCGTTGTTGTACTTGACCTCCTTGGAGTTCCCCCTCGTCACGCTCCCGGAGAAGCTGAGCTCGAAGGCCTTGGTGACGGCCCGGTTCTGCAGATAGCCGACGAACTTCTGCTGCTTCGCCTTGGGCAGCTTGTCGAAGGCCTTGAGGACCTTCATGGAGGCCGCGAGGTCGTCGTTGTTCATCAGCCAGGAACGGTATTCCTTGACCGTGAGCTTGGCCGGCTGGGCCTGCGGGGCGGCCACAGCGGTGCCCCCGGCGGCGATTCCGGTGAACAGCAGGGCGCCGACGCCCGCGGCGAGAGCACCGGTACGGGCGGCGGTGGCGAGTGTGCGCATGATGAAGGGGCCTTCCGAAGTGGTGAGGGATCGTCACATACGGCACCCATGACTCACATGGCTCTCATGACTCACTTGGCTCAAGTGACTCAAGGTGCGCACAACCAAGCTATTTTTATTCGGAGTTGACAGAAATCGTCTCTTCGGGCATTGCCCTTTGGGGCACTGCGGAGCGGCACGGGGGCACTCCGGGTCCGTACACCGGGGGTCGCTGTCGGCGCCTCCCCCTACAGTCACCGGCATGTCGACACTTCCCAACCCGCTGTCCAGGCTGACGGCCGACCCGACCGGCCACACCTTCGGACTCGAACTCCCGCCCGGCGGGCTGCTGTACGCGACGGACGCCGGCTCGCGTCACGATCCGCTCCTGTGGCGCGCGGACGCGCCCGCCCGCCCCGGCGACTGGCCCCGGCTCGCCGCGGCCCGCCACACGGCCGGCCTCCGCCCGCTGATCGTGGCCACCGACGGCAGCGCCCACGAGGGCGGCCCGGAGCAGTGGTACCTGGCGCCGCACATGGCCTCCCACCCCGGGGACCACGACGCCGAGGGCACCCTGGCCGCCTTCTGGGAGGACAACGCGCGGGAAGACCTCGACGAGGACGACGACAAGGAAGAACGTGGGGACGGGGACGATCCCGACCCCTTCGACCCCGAGCCCGACCTACTCGGTCCCTTCGGCCACGCCTGGCCCGGCCTCGCCGCCGCCGCTCCGCTCGACGCCGACCCGGACGCCCGTGCCGCCGAGATCGCCGACTCCCTCCTGCACGACGGCTCATGGCTGAAGCGGCCGCGCATGGCGCTGGTCCCGGCGGGCCGCAGCGCGGACATCCCGGCGGCGATCGGCTGGACCGGACCGGTCAACTACGAGAACGACGTGGCCCGCCTCTGTGCGATCCTGCGCTCCTGGGAGGACCGCTTCGGCATACGCGTCATCGCCCTCACCCGCGACCAGCTCGTCCTCTCCGTCGCCGCCCCGCCCACCACCCGGTCCGAGGCCGAAGCGGTCGCCGCCGAACACTTCGCCTTCTGCCCCGACACCCTCCGCCAGACCTACGACGACGGCCTGCGCGCCTACGCCGAGAAGGAACTGCTGGGCCAGCACCTGTGGGCGTTCTGGTGGGACTGATCCGTCCGCCCCGGCACCACGGCACCGAAACCGCCGTTCAGCGGCCCGGCACGGTCTCCCTCGTCCACCGCGCACGGAACGCCCCGCCACTCACGCGCGTCGCGCCGCGCCGGTCGACCTGGCCGCCTGCCACCCCGCACGCGCCTGCCACCCCCGCACGCGGCGGTCACGGCGGTCACGGCGGTCACGGCGGTCACGGCGAAGCCTCCCCGCGCGGAGGACCGCTGCCGGTGGAAAGCCGCCCCTCGGCGCGGGCCACTGTCAGTGCCGGCCCTTACAGTCACCGGCATGGCGACACTTCCCAACCCGCTGCCCGAGCTGGCGGCCGACCCGAGCGGGCGTGCGCTCGGGCTTGAACTCCCGCTTCCGCGAGGGAGGCTGATCGATGCGACGGACGAGGGCCCGTGGCACGAGCCGCTGCTGTGGTGTGCGGACGAGCCGGCCACGCCCGGCGTCTGGACCGCCGTCCAGCCCGCCCGCCGCACTGCCGGTCTGCTCCCGGTGCTGCTGGACGTCGGCGGCAGCCAGGGTGGGCCGGAGGAGTGGGAGCTGATGCCCGGCGAGATGTCCTACCCCGGAGACCACGACGCCGACGAGGTCCTGGCCGAGTTCTGGGACGAGTACGCGACCGACGAGGACGACGACTGGCCCGGCCTCACCGAAGCCCCCGCGCTCGATGCCACCCCGGCCGCGACCGCTTCCACCCCCGACGCCGGCCAAGCCGCTCCCACCCCGGACCCGGACGCCCTCGCAGCCGACACCGCCGATGCCCTCGTCAAGGACCCCTCCCGGCTGAAGGAACCCCGCCTCGCGCTGGTCCCCGCCCGCCGCAGCGCCGACATCCCGGCGGCGATCGGCTGGGGCGGCCCGATGAACCACGAGAACGACGTGGCGAGGCTCTGCGCGGTCCTGCGCTCCTGGGAGGACCGCTTCGGCATACGCGTCGTCGCCCTCACCTACGACCAGCTGGTCCTCTCGGTCGCCGCCCCGCCCACCACCGAGGCGGAGGCCGAAGCGGTGGCCGCCGAGCACTTCGCCTTCTGCCCCGACAACATCTGGCAGGGCACAGCGGACGGCACCCGGCAGACGTACGCCCGCACCCTGCTCGGCGAGCGGACCTGGTCATTCTGGTGGGACTGAGACCGCATCGGTGAAGCGGGGGCCGAGCGCGCCCGCCACCTCCTCAGCCGCCGCCCGCCGTTCCCCCAGCCGCCGCCCGCAGCCCCTCTCCCAACCTCCGCAGCCCCTCCCGAATCTCCCCGGGCGCCTGCGTCACAAAGCACAGCCGCAAGGTCGCCCGGTCCGGCTCCCCGGCGTAGAACGGCGCGCCGGGCACGTACGCCACGTCGTGCCGGACCACGTGCGGGAGGAGGGCGGCGGTGTCGTAGGAGGAGGGGAGGCGGGCCCAGAGGAACATGCCGCCCTGGGGCCGGTTCCAGGTGGAACCCTCCGGGAGGGCCTCGGCGAGCCCGTCGAGCATGGCGTCGCGGCGCTCCCGGTAGGCGGCGGAGACCCGGGCGACATGGGCGTCCAGATCGCGGTCGGCCAGATAGCGGGCCGCAGCGAGCTGGTTGACGGTCGGGGTGTGCAGGTCGGCCGCCTGCTTGGCGACCGCGCAGGCGCGGCGGAGCCCGGCGGGCGCGCGCAGCCAGCCCAGCCGCATGCCGGGGGCCATCACCTTGGAGAAGGAACCCAGCAGCGCCGTACGGTCCTCGGCGCCCGGGTACGAGGCGATCCACGGCACCCGGTCGCCCTCGAAACGGAGTTCGCCGTACGGGTCGTCCTCGACGATCCACAGCCCGCGCCGGGTGGCGACGGAGGCGACGGCCGCCCGCCGCTCGGCCGGGAGGGTGCGCCCGGTCGGGTTCTGGAAGGTGGGCACGGTGTAGAAGAACTTGGGCCGGGTCCGCGCCACCAACTCGTCCAACGCCGCCGGGTCCACGCCGTGCTCGTCGCCCGGCACGGCCACCACCCGCGCCCCCGCGAACCGGAACGCCTGAAGTGCCGCCAGGTAGCAGGGATCCTCGACCAGTACGACGTCCCCCGGTTCGACGAGCGCGGTGGCGAGCAGCGACAGCGCCTGCTGCGACCCGGTGGTGACGAGCACCCCGTCCGCGTCCGTCGGCAGCCCGCGCGCCCCGTACCGCGCGGCGAGCGCCGCCCGGAGCGCCGGCTCGCCCTCGGTCGTCGCGTACTGCAGGGCTCGGCCCGCCGACTCGGCGAGCACATCGCGGTAGGCCGCCGCTATCCCCTCGGCGTCGAAGAGCTCAGGCGCGGGCAAACCACCCGCGAAGTTGACGACTTCGGGACGCGAGGTGACGGCGAGGATATCCCGTACGGGGGAACTTGTGACCGCCTTGACCCGCTCGGCGAAGCCGGGCACGGCGGCCCCGACGCCGGCCGCGTCCTCGCCCGCCGAGCGGCCCGAAACTCCTTCCTCGGCGACAAGCCCCACGTCACCAGCGGCAAGCACAGCATCCACGGCACCCATCCCACGGCTCCTTCGGCCTCCGGGACGGCACGACCCCGTCCCCTTGGCGGCACCCTAGCCAGGTGCATGCCCCCTACAGCCACCATTTCCGCGATGCGGACCGTCCTCCGAACCCCCTAGGCTGCGGTCCATGCTGCCCAGCGTGGACACGAACGACGAGTTGGAAGAAGTCGTCGGTGACGAGGCGCTGCTGCGACCGGCTGCCCAGGATCTCTGCGGTCAGCTCGGTCTCGCAGGCGCGCGAATCGTGCGTTTCCCCGAGGGCTCGCTGCCGGTGTACGCCGTCGGCGACGCCCTCGTCCTCAAGCTGTATCCGGCCTTCGAAGCGGAGGAAGCCGTCAGGGAAGCCCGCCTGTTGGCCCTCCTGTGGGGCAAACTACCCATCCCGACACCCAAGCTGCACTCGGCCGACCAGTACAAGAACGGCTGGCGCTATGTGCTGATGTCCCGCCTGCCCGGCGAGGACCTCAACGAGGCCTGGCCCCGGATCCCCCGGCCCGACCAGGAACGCGTCATCGTCGAGGCCGCCGAAGTCCTGGCCGCGCTGCACGCCCTGGACGCCGCGCCGGTCGTCCCGCTCATCGGGCCGCCGGACTGGACCAGGTTCATCGCCTCGCAGCGTGCGGCGGCGGTGGAGCAACAGCGGAGCGGCGGCCTGCCGGCCCTCTGGCTGGAGCAGATCCCGGACTTCCTCCGCTCCGTCCCGCTCACCACCTCGCGCCGCCCCGTGCTCCTGCACACCGAGTACATGCGCGAGCACCTCACCGTGGACTGCCACGACGGCTGGCGCCTCACGGGCCTCTTCGACTTCGAACCCGCCATGGTCGGCGACCCCGCCTACGACTTCGTCAGCGTCGGCCTCTTCCTGACGCGAGCCGACCCCACCCTGCTGAAACTCTTCTACGAGGCATACGGCCACCCCCCGTTCGACCCCCGCGAACTGATGGCCCACACCCTCCTGCACGTCTACAGCGACCTGAACTGGTACCTGCGCAGCCTCCCGGCCCCGCCCCGCCAGACCTTGGACGCACTGGCGGAGACATGGTTCGGGACGGGAGGGTGAAGGGGGGCGCTGCCCCCCTTCGGGGACGCGGGGCTGTGACGGTTCGCGGCTCCGCCGCGTGGGCGCGGCCGGCCCCCACCGGCCCCGCACCCGACCATCGACCCCCTATGCCCTACGCCCCATCGCCGCATACACATTGATGTCCGCGTCGGTCACATCGTTGATGTCCCGGTACCGGACCTTCTCGATGTCGTCCAGCGCGGCCAGCCTCTGCGGCTCGATCTGTTCCGGCAACGGAGCCCCACCCTCGAACCGCCAGTGGTGCGCCGGCACAACCCCGGGCTCGTCCACGACGAGGTCGCTCTGCTCGAAGAAGCGGGCGACCTCGTCCTTGGACCGCAGCACGAAGGTGAACCCCCGCTTGGTGTACGTCTCCTGCACCGCGCGGATCTTCGCCGGGTTGAGGTCCTCGGTCAGATGGCTGAGCACGAGCCGGCTCCCGGAGGGCAGCGCGTCGACCAGCTCACGCACCACGGGATAGGCCTCGTCGTCCTCGACGAAGTGCAGGATCGCCACCAGGCACAGCGCGATCGGCTGGTCGAAGTCGAGCGTCTTGGCGGCCGCTTCCAGGATCTGCGCCGGCGACTTGAGGTCGGCGTCGATGTAGTCCGTGGCGCCCTCGGGCCCGCTCGTGAGCAACGCGCGCGCGTGGGCGAGCACCACCGGGTCGTTGTCGACGTACACGACCCGGGAGTCGGGGACGATCGCCTGGGTGATCTGGTGGACGTTCTCGGCGGTCGGCAGTCCGGTGCCGATGTCGAGGAACTGCCGGATGCCCTCGTCCTCGGCGAGCGTGGTCACCGCGCGGCGCATGAAGTCCCGGTTGTGCCGGACGTCGAGATATCCGCGCGGGTTGGCCGCCAGCGCCGCGCCTGCCGCCTCCCGGTCCACGGGGTAGTTGTCCTTGCCGCCGAGGAAGACGTCGTAGACCCGCGCCGGGTGCGCCTTGGTGGTGTCGATCCTCTTCCGCAGCTCGGCGGGGTCCTGGCTGAGCGCGTCACCGGCCATAAAGCTCTCCCTGGAGAGTCGCATCATTGAATGACCAACAACCTAACCGTCAGGGCAAGTTGGTGACGCCCGGATTCCGATGCCCGCCCGGCCCGGCCCGACCCCGCCTGGCCCCGCTCAGCCCCGCCCGGCCGACGGCGTCAGAGGTGCGCCGGGTTCGTCGGGTGCCCCTTCGGGTCGGGGCCGTACTGGTTCTCTCCCCGCACACCCTCGGTGGCCATGAAGATGATCGTGACGATGGTGCCGACGCAGGGGACGATCCCGATGAGGACCCACCAGCCGCTGCGACCGGTGTCGTGCAGCCGCCGGACGCTGACGGCCAGGGACGGCAGGAAGATGGCGGCGAAGAAGACGAGTTCGGGCACCTCGGTGTCCATGGCGAGGCCGAGGACGGCCAGCCCGAGATAGATGAGCGACGCGATCAGCGTGAACATCCAGTACTCCTGGCGGCGCGCCCGCCCGCTGAAGACCGCGTACTTCTTGAGCACCTCGATGAACCAGCCCATTGCTTCCCCCCGAAAATCGGCACAGCCCTCCCCGAACGGATCAGGTCAGGCGCGAAAGCTATGCCGATTGACGAGAACTCGTCAATTCTTTAATCACCCTGGTTCAACGTCGTCCCCTCCTCGACCCACTTCGGCCCGCCCAGCGGATACTCGTACGCCGGACGCCCGTTGTTGCCGCTCGTGCGGAACGGCCGGCCGTTGTCGTTCACGGTCAGCGTGCCGCTGCGGGAGCCGCTGGTCCACTCCAGTTCCAGGTACCAACTGACGTAGTACGCCGAGGCGTCGGCGGTGATGTAGTAGACCTCCGGGTCGGACTCGCTGACGGAGTACGGGAAGTTCCTGCTGCCCGCCTTGGGCTTCACATCGGGGCGCGCGGCGTCGAGGGCGATCGTGAAGGACCGGGTGGGGACACCGGCCCCGCAGCCGACACCCGGGTACCCCATGGCGTAGTCGTTCCAGGCGAGGGGCGACCGCTTGTCGGCCATCCGGACCTTGAGGCTCCGTACGACCACGGTCTCCTCACCGGTGCCCTGCACGGTGAGCGTCAGAAACTGCTGCCCCGACGACACGGCTCGCTCCGACGACACCCAGGCCGACGCGTCCTGCTCCAGCGGCGGCGGCGCCACCTCCGTCGGCGGCCGGTCGACCAGATACCGCTGGGAGCAGGGGTCCTTCCAGGTATACGGCTCCACCTTCACGGACAACGGCACCGCGACGGACGGGGCCTGGCCGCCCTCACCGGGGCTGGTCGGGGTGGCACCGGCCCCCGTTCCCTTACCGTCGCCCTTCTCACCCTTGTCACCCCCCTTGCCCTGCTTGCTCTCGGAAGCGGAGGGCGAGGCACTGGACGGCGACGCGGAGGCCTCGTCCGCCCGCTCCCCACCGTCGTCCCCGACGGACGTCGCCCCGGCGGTACGCCCGGCCCCGTCCTCCACTCCACCGGACGGCAGACTCAGGGCCAGCGTCACCGCACCGAGCACGGCGGCCACGGACAGCCCGGCAGCGAGCGCGACCCGGGTACGCCGTCGATCACGCGGCCGGTCCCCCGGCCCACCGGAAATCTCTTCGCCGCCGACCTCGTCCGGAACGGGTATCTCATCCGGGGCAGGGCTCTCGTTGGGACCGGACCTCTCCCCCGACGCCGATACCGACGCCGACGCCCGCCCAGCCACCGCACCCGCACCCGCACCCGCACCCGCACCCGCACCCGGAGCCATGTCCTCCGCCGAACCGACGGAGTCACCCCCTTTGCGCCCCCGAGTCGCGTCCGCGAGCACCCATCTCCGATGGAGTTCGACCAGTTCCTCCGGGGTCGCCCTGCACAGCCGGGCCAGCCGCTCGACGGGCGCGTAGTCCGTCGGTACGGCGTCTCCGTTGCAGTAGCGGTGAAGCGTCGACGTACTCATGTGGAGCCGCTTGGCAAGCACCCCGTAACTGAGCCCCGAGCGCTCCTTCAACTCCCGCAGCAACTCGGCGAAATCAGCCCCCAGGCCGTTCGCGGTACCGCTCCCCGACACGCTTTCCTCCGTCCCTTCATATCCGCCACGTCCCGTTCCGCATTCCAGGGAAGGGACGTTCCCCCAGGTCAAAGCCGGTGCGGGCGTTCCAGCGTCCCTGATCGTCCGCCGAGTGTGGCGGCCGGGACGGATCACCCCGCAAGCTCTGGTCATCCAAGCACGCCGCTCCCGGCAGACCGGTCGAGCGGCGCGGCTTCGACCACTTGTTCTCAGCCTTCTCAACCGGCTTTGTCCGAAAGGGATTCCGCCATGCACACGCTCCGCACCGCCCGCACCACCCGAGTCGCCCGCCCCGCCCGCCTGCTCGCCGCGACCGGAGTCGCCCTCGCCGCTCTGGCCCTCACGGCATGCGACAACGGAATGGGCACCCGGGACGAGGGCTTGGCGGGCGGCTCCACCTCGACCTCGCAGACCACCGGCTCCTCGGGCACGACCACGGGCGGCACCACGACCACCGGTGGCACCACGACCGACGAGGCCTCCTCGAAGACGAGCACCGGCACGGGCACCGGCACCGGCACGGAGGCGGGCAAGAACTCCCCGAACGCACAGACCGCCGGCTCCTCCGACCCCTTCGACCCGGCCAACCGCGTCACCTGCAACGGCTCCAACACCACGGTCACCGTGCAGCCGGTGTCCCGCCCGCTCAACCACATGCTGATCACCGTCAAGAACACCGGCTCGAAGGTCTGCGACCTCTACTACAACCCCACCGTCCGCTTCGACCAAGCCCAGTGGGCGCCCCGCGTGATCGAGGAGTCCCAGCCCCAGGCGGTGGTGACCCTCGCCCCCGGCGAGTCCGGCTACGCGGGCGTCCTCCTCGCCTCCGCCGACGGCAGCGGCGAGAACGGCACGACGGCCAAGAAGGTCACCATCGGCTTCCAGGGCCAGGAGTACGGCAGCAACGGCGGCGCCGCGGCGGCGCCCGTCCTGCCCACCGGGGGCGTGTTCTACGACAGCACCCTGGCGGTCACGTACTGGCAGTCGACGGTGGAGGACGCCCTCATGTACTGAGCCGGAAAGCCCCACCGGCCATCAGCTCGCTCGATGAAGACGCCCGGCCTCGGGCAGCGGCGAACACCACGCCGCCGACCGAGGCCGCGTCCAAACCCCTCAGCGCAGCATCCGGGCCGCCTCAACGGCCCAATACGTAAGGATGTTCTGCGCACCCGCCCGCTTGATCCCCGTCAGCGTCTCCAGGATCGCCCGGTCCCGGTCGATCCACCCCTTCTCGGCGGCGGCCTCGACCATCGAGTACTCCCCGGAGATCTGGTACGCGACGACCGGCACATCCACGGCGTCCGCGACCCTCGCCAGGACATCCAGGTAGGGCCCGGCCGGCTTGACCATCACCATGTCGGCGCCCTCTTCCAGATCGAGGGCGAGCTCCCGCAGGGACTCCCGCATATTCGCCGGATCCTGCTGATATGTCTTCCGATCACCCTTCAGCGACGAGCCGACGGCCTCCCGGAAGGGCCCGTAGAACGCGGACGCGTACTTGGCGGTGTAGGCCAGGATGACGACATCCTCATGCCCGATCTGATCAAGAGCGTCCCGGACGACCCCGATCTGCCCGTCCATCATCCCGCTGGGCCCCACGACATGCGCACCGGCGTCGGCCTGCACCTGGGCCATCTCGGCGTAGCGCTCAAGGGTCGCGTCGTTGTCGACCCGCCCCTGATCGTCAAGCACTCCGCAGTGACCGTGATCGGTGGTCTCGTCGAGACACAGATCGGACATCACGAGCAGTTCGTCGCCGACCTCGGCCCGCACATCGCGGATGGCGACCTGCAGGATCCCGTCCGGATCGGTTCCGGGCGTCCCGAGCGCGTCCTTCTTGTCGTCCTCCGGCACCCCGAACAGCATGATCCCGGAAACCCCGGCCTCGACGGCCTCCACGGCAGCCTTCTTCAGACTGTCCCGTGTGTGCTGCACGACCCCCGGCATCGCCGCGATCGGGACCGGCTCACTCACGCCCTCCCGCACGAACGCGGGCAGGATGAAGTCGGCGGGATGCAGCCGCGTCTCGGCCACCATCCGGCGCAGAACAGGCGTCGTACGAAGCCGGCGGGGCCGCGTACCGGGAAACGATCCGTACTTCGACATACACCTACGCTACGCCCGCCCCGCAGCCCCCTTTGCCGACGCCCCGTCGGCCCTGGGGAGGGGCGCGGGGAACTGCGCGAGCAACCACGACACACCCGCACCCGCCGAACGACAAAGCCCCCCGAGCTCAAACGCGCTCAGGGGGCAAAGGGGCACAGCCCTTGGACCTACTACCTGGACCTACCTACTGGTACACCTTGTTCCGGCCAGGCCCCCCGGACAGCTTGTCCGTCCCCGCACCCCCACGCAGCACATCGTTCCCGCTGTTGCCCCACAGCTCGTCGTTGTCCTGGTCACCCCACAACGTGTCGTCGCCCTCCTCGCCCCACAGCTTGTCGGCGCCCCGGCCACCGCGCAGCGTGTCGTGGCCCTTGCCGCCGCTGAGGCTGTCGCGTCCCTGCTTGCCGTGGATGACGTCGTTGCCGGACTCGCCGTACAGGTTGTTGGTCTCGGCGTCGCCGGAGAGGCTGTCGTTGCCGGCACCGCCGTAGCAGGCCCAGGCGCACGCGGTGATCGTGTCGTTGCCCTTGCCGCCGTAGGGGCCCATGCCCCACCCGCCTCCGCCGCCGTGGAGGCGGTCGTTGCCGTCCTCGCCGTAGAGGACGGCCGAGAGGCTGTTGTCGGTGACGGTGTCGTTGCCGGGACCGCCGTAGACCACCGCGTCCGCGTTGTTGTCGTCGGAGAGCTTCACCGTGTCGTCGCCGTCACGAACGGTGACCCAGTAGCGGGGGCTGTCGTCCGAGCCCAGGGAGACCGGGGCGACGCACTGGACGATCGTGTGGTCGTCGGCCGAGGGGTACTCGCACCGGTTCCACTCGGCGGAGCCGGCGTCGAACGTGATGTCGTACCGGTCGTCGAAGGTGACGACGTAGTACAGCTCGGGTGAACCGTTGGGCTCGGTCCGGTCCACGACCTTGTCGGTGATCGTCAGTTGGTTGTTCTGCCCGGGCGTGGCCTTGTACCAGAGGAAGCCGTCGCGAGTGAGGGCACCCGAAGTCGTGGTGGCAGCCTGAGCGGTGGGCACCGCGAGCAGCGCACCCCCCAGGGCGAGCGCGGCGGTGGCCGTGGCGGCGATGGTCCTGAACGTACGCATGCAGAAGTAACCCTTCGCGAATGCGGAATCGGTGAGGATCAGGGCCGGCGAAGAAGAGCGCCGGTGAAGTCGGCGCCACCGTGGCGGCGGAAGGCGCGGGCCATTGAGGCCGAGGGGATCCAGGTAACGGTTGTTGCTTCGGTCACCCACTCAGACAACACACCGACACCGGGGGTTGTACGGAAACCCGCGTCGCCCCCGGAACTGCCCCGACACCCCCCGCGGTTGCCCGTAAGCCCCCACCGCTTGCCCCAAGGTCCACCTGCGACGCCGAGTTGGTCTCCCGGCGCCTTCTCGCCCTCTTCGCCTACTTCCGTGACCCCGCCAACGAAGAACGGCGTGAGGTCTCACGAACACCTCACGCCGTTCCCGCACCGGGCACGGGGCCCTTGTCCCAGACCTTCAGGTCCTCAGGTCGTAGACCGCCGCCTACGCGCCCCCGGCCTCCGCTCACTCGGCCGAGTGACGGGATCCCCCGCCTCGACCGCCGCAGCCCGCCGCCGCAACCCGAAGTCCGCCAACGCCTCGGCCAACTTGTGCACGGACGGCTCAGGAGCCATCACGTCCACCCGAAGCCCATGCTCCTCGGCGGTCTTCGCGGTAGCCGGCCCGATACAAGCGATCACGGTCACGTTGTGCGGCTTTCCGGCAATACCCACCAGATTCCGCACGGTGGAAGACGACGTGAACAGAACGGCGTCGAACCCGCCCCCCTTGATCGCCTCCCGGGTCTCGGCCGGCGGCGGCGACGCACGCACGGTCCGATAAGCCGTGACGTCGTCGACCTCCCACCCGAGCTCGATGAGACCCGCCACCAACGTCTCCGTGGCGATATCGGCCCGCGGCAGGAAAACGCGATCGATCGGATCGAAGACGGGGTCATACGGAGGCCAGTCCTCCAGCAACCCCGCGGCCGACTGCTCCCCGGAAGGCACCAGGTCAGGCTTCACACCGAACGCGATCAACGCCTTCGCGGTCTGCTCCCCGACCGCCGCGACCTTGATCCCGGCGAAGGCACGGGCATCGAGCCCGTACTCCTCGAACTTCTCCCGCACCGCCTTGACGGCGTTCACCGACGTGAAGGCGATCCACTCATAACGGCCCGTCACAAGCCCCTTGACCGCACGCTCCATCTGCTGCGGCGTCCGCGGCGGCTCGACCGCGATCGTCGGCACCTCGTGCGGCACGGCCCCGTACGAGCGCAGTTGGTCGGAGAGCGAGGCGGCCTGCTCCTTCGTACGCGGTACGAGGACCCGCCACCCGAACAGGGGCTTGTTCTCGAACCACGACAGCTGGTCGCGCTGGGCCGCCGAGGAACGCTCACCGACCACGGCTATCACCGGTCGCCCGCCCTCCGGCGAGGGCAGCACCTTGGCCTGCTTCAGGGTCGGGGCGATGGTGGCGAGTGTCGCGCTCCAGGTCCGCTGCCGCGTCGTCGTACCGGCGACGGTGACGGTCATCGGCGTATCGGGCTTACGACCGGCGGCGACCAGCTCACCCGCCGCCGCGCCCACGGTCTCCAGCGTCGCCGAGACGACGACCGTCCCGTCGGAGGCTCCGACCTCCGCCCAGCAGCGGTCGGACGCTGTGCGCGCGTCGACGAACCGCACGTCGGCGCCCTGCGCGTCCCGCAGCGGCACACCGGCGTACGCGGGCACACCCACGGCCGTCGCCACCCCGGGCACCACCTCGAACGGCACGCCCGCGGCGGCGCACGCGAGCATCTCCTCGGTGGCGTACGTGTCGAGCCCGGGGTCCCCGGGCACCGCACGCACGACCCGCTTGCCGCCCCGCGCGGCCTCCATGACAAGATGTGCGGCATCCCGCACAGCGGGTGCACCAACGGTTGTTGACGCGCCGTCAACAACCGTCAGCTGAGGCGTGCCTGTGCCCGAGAACGTATCCGCTGAAGTAGCCGCGGAAGAGGCAGAGGACGCCGCAGTCAGTGCCGACGGCGGGCTCGAGTCGGTGTCCAGCAGGGCGACGCCGGCGCGGGCGTGCGTACGCACCACGTCGAGCACGTCGTGCTCGGCGATGAGCACGTCCGCGTTCGCCAGCGCCTCGACGGCGCGCAATGTCAGTAGTCCCGGATCCCCGGGTCCGGCACCGAGGAAGGTGACGTGACCGTGGTCCGGACCGGCGGGAAGGGTGGTGGGGCTCAATGTGCTCGCTCCCCCATCAGACCGGCCGCGCCCTTAGCGAGCATCTCGGCGGCGAGTTCACGGCCGAGCGCCATTGCTTGGTCGTACGTCTCGGGCACGGGACCGGTGGTGGACAGCTGCACCAGCGTCGAGCCGTCGGTCGTGCCGACGACGCCGCGCAGGCGCATCTCCTTGACAATCTGCCCGTCGGCCAGCAGGTCGGCGAACGCACCCACAGGTGCGCTGCAACCGGCCTCCAGGGCGGCGAGCAGGGACCGCTCGGCGGTCACGGCGGCCCGTGTGTACGGGTCGTCGAGTTCACCCAGCGCGGCGATCAGCGCAGTGTCGTGGGCGGTGTGCCCCGCCCTGCATTCGATCGCCAGTGCCCCCTGGCCGGGGGCGGGCAAAACGGTGTCGACCGAAAGGAAGTCGGTCACTTCGTCGATACGTCCGATCCGGTTCAGTCCGGCGGCGGCCAGGACTACGGCGTCCAGCTCGCCCTTCCGTACGTATCCGATCCGCGTGTCGACGTTCCCGCGGATCGGCACCGTCTCGATCGTGAGCCCGTGATTGCGCGCGTACGCGTTCAGCTGGGCCATCCGCCGCGGCGAACCCGTACCGACCCGTGCGCCCTCGGGGAGCCGCTCGAAGGTCAGTCCGTCCCGGGCGACCAGCACGTCCCGCGCGTCCTCGCGCACCGGCACGGCGGCCAGCGCCAGGTCGTCCGGCTGCCCGGTGGGCAGGTCCTTGAGGGAGTGCACGGCGAAGTCGACCTCGCCACGCAGCAGCGCCTCGCGCAGCGCGGTGACGAAGACGCCCGTGCCGCCGATCTGCGCCAGTGCCTCGCGGGAGACATCGCCGTACGTCGTGATCTCCACGAGTTCGACGGGCCGTCCGGTCAACCGGCGGACCTCGTCCGCCACCTGCCCGGACTGGGCCATGGCGAGTTTGCTCCGCCTGGTCCCGAGCCTCAGGGCCCTGTTTTGCGGCTCACTCATGATCGCCCTCGGTTCTCGGCGTTCCGCTCGATGTGCTGGTCGGCGTGCTTGTCGCTGTCTTCGGCCCGGGACACGGCGGCGACCGTCTCCTGGTCCAGGTCGAACAGGGTGCGCAGCGCGTCCGCGTACCCGGCGCCGCCGGGCTCGGCCGCGAGCTGCTTGACCCGTACGGTCGGCGCGTGCAGCAGCTTGTCGACGACGCGCCGCACGGTCTGGGTGATCTCGCCGCGGTGCTTGTCGTCGAGGCCCGGCAGCCGGCCCTCCAGGCGCGCGATCTCGTTCGCGACGACATCGGCGGCCATGGCGCGCAGCGCCACGACGGTGGGTGTGATGTGCGCGGCCCGCTGAGCGGCGCCGAAGGCGGCCACCTCGTCGGAAACGATCCTTCGCACCATGTCGACGTCGGAGGCCATCGGCGCGTCCGCGGAGACCTCGGCGAGCGACTCGATGTCGACCAGCCGTACCCCGGCCAGACGGTGCGCGGCGGCGTCGATGTCCCGGGGCATCGCCAGGTCGAGCAGCGCCAGCACGGGCGCGGGCCGGGGTACCTCGACGACCGGTTCGGGCCTGCGCAGCTCGGTGATCCGCCCGGTGACCGCCACGGCCGCGACGAGCGCGGCGATCAGCTCGGCGTCGGCGACCGGCGTACGCGCCTCGCGCTCCGGCGTACGGCGGCTCGCGCGCCGGTCCACGGTCGCGTTGTCCACCCAGGCCGCGTGCTGCTCCAGCGTGGCCGCGTCCATCCCGGCCACCGCGGCCTCCCCGAGCACGGAGAAGCCACCGCCCTGCGCGGCGGGCAGATCAAGCGGACAGTCCTCGTCGCTGCCGACGGAGGTGGGCGGCAGCACGGCCCGTACGTCCGCACGCGTGTCCGTACGGCTCTCCGGCCCGTCGGCGACCGCGCCCCGGGGCACCCGGCCCTCGACCGCCGCCGCGACCATCTCGGCCGTCAGGACCAGGCCCGTCGCGCCGGTACAGGAGACGGCGACATCGGCACGTGTCAGCTCGGCCGGCACCGATTCCATCGGTACCGCGCGGGCCAGCACGTCCGTTTCGCCCTGCTCGGTCAGGATCTGAGCCAGCCGCTCGGCCCGGTCGTACGTCCGGTTGGCGATCACGATCTCGCCCACACCCGCGCGCGCGAGCGTCGCGGCGGCCAGCGACGACATCGACCCGGCGCCGATCACGACGGCCCGTTTGCCCCGGGCCCAGCTCTCGACGTCCGCACCGGCCGTGAACTGTTCCAGGCCGAAGGTCACCAGCGACTGTCCGGCCCGGTCGATCCCGGTCTCGGAATGTGCCCGCTTGCCGACCCTCAGGCTCTGCTGGAACAGGTCGTTCAGCAGCCGTCCGGCGGTGTGCAGCTCCTGCGCGCGGGCCAGCGAGTCCTTGATCTGCCCGAGGATCTGCCCCTCACCGACGACCATGGAGTCGAGCCCGCAGGCCACGGAGAACAGGTGGTGGACGGCCCGGTCCTCGTAGTGCACGTAGAGGTAGGGGGTCAGCTCGTCGAGCCCCACCCCGCTGTGCTGGGCGAGCAGCGTCGACAGCTCGGCGACGCCCGCGTGGAACTTGTCCACGTCCGCGTACAGCTCGATGCGGTTGCAGGTGGCGAGGACGGCGGCCTCGGCGGTCGGCTCGGCGGCGACCGTGTCCTGAAGCAACTTGATCTGCGCGTCCAGGGAGAGCGCAGCCCGCTCCAGCACGCTCACCGGAGCGCTGCGGTGGCTCAGTCCGACGACCAGAAGACTCATGCCGGCATCACGGCGGGGACATCCCCGTCGGGCCCTTTCCCGGACTCCTTGGGAGCCAGCGGTACGGCACCGGCCTCGGCCGCGGCCTCCTCGCCGGCCTTGCGCTGCTCGTGGAAGGCGAGGATCTGCAGCTCGATCGAGAGGTCCACCTTGCGCACGTCGACCCCGTCCGGCACGGACAGGACAGTGGGCGCGAAGTTCAGAATGGACGTGATTCCGGCGGCGACCAGCCGGTCGCACACCTGCTGGGCGGCGCCGGCGGGCGTGGCGATCACGCCGATGGACACGCCGTTGTCATCGATGATCTTTTCCAGCTCGTCCGTGTGCTGCACGGGAATGCCCGCGACCGGCTTCCCCGCCATCGCCGGATCGGCGTCTATCAGCGCGGCGACGCGGAATCCACGGGAGGCGAACCCGCCGTAATTGGCCAGCGCGGCGCCGAGGTTACCGATACCGACGATCACGACCGGCCAGTCCTGGGTCAGCCCCAGCTCACGCGAGATCTGATAGACGAGATACTCGACGTCGTACCCCACACCACGCGTTCCATAGGAGCCCAGGTACGAGAAGTCCTTGCGCAGCTTCGCGGAATTGACCCCCGCGGCGGCCGCCAGTTCCTCGGATGAGACGGTGGGCACCGAGCGCTCGGACAGCGCGGTCAGGGCGCGGAGGTACAGCGGAAGCCTGGCGACGGTGGCCTCGGGAATCCCTCGGCTACGGGTCGCCGGTCGGTGAGTTCGGCCAGTTGCCACGGTGCTCCTGCGGGTAGAGCGGGGCTGCGGGCGGTCATGCGTCCCCAGACCGCCCCGTCGACAGCAGGCTATGTCTTTGTGAACGCGTGCACAAAGATGGTGTCCGATTTGCCCGGCCAACGTGACCGGGGTCACGCACCCTGGACGCACACGTATGGAACCGGCACACGCGTGCCTTCGTTCCACATCGGACGCCTTGCTCGACGGGGGCAAAACCGCACACTCTCCTCACGAATCCCGCCCCCGAGACCAACCAGCCCATCGATCCTAAGCGACTTTTGGGATCACTTGGACTGGTCGGTCAGGTCACATCTCGGGGCACATCTAGGAGAGGGCTTTGCGGAGCCGTTCCTCATTCACCCGCCAGAAGGTGTGCTGGGCGCCGTCCACCAGCACCACGGGGATCTGCTCCCAGTACTGACGGTGGAGTTCGGCGTCCTCGGTGATGTCCTTCTTCTCCCAGGGAACGCCCAGCTCACCGCAGACCTTCTCGATCACCGCCTGCGCGTCGTCACACAGATGGCACCCGGGCTTTCCGATCAGTGTGACGAGCCGCTCACGGGAGTTCTTCGGCGTCCACCGAAACAAGGCACTCATGCCGGCCATTGTCGCTCCGCACCGGATGTGCACACCTCCTCCTCACCACGAAGCGCACTACCTGCCCTTTTCCCGACCGGTTCCTCCCCGTCCCGCGCGCGGACCCGCCGCCGGGACGACTCCTTTAACGACACGGTCGCGGAGAGTTCACAACCTGCAAACCTCTCCACTCCGGAAGTACCGAACAGACTGGCTATGCTCACGACATGGCCGCTCTCGGATGGCTCACTCCCCGTAGGCGCTCCGCCACGGCGCGGAGCGTTTTGGCAGGCGAGGCCTCTGCGGAGGCAGCGCGTAAGTCCTCCCAGGAGTTGGAGGACGTCTCCCCCGCGCCCGACGCCGTCCAGGAACCGGAGTTCCCGGTCCTCGGCGACGACAAGGCCGCCGCCTTCTTCGACCTCGACAACACCGTCATGCAGGGCGCCTCGCTCTTCCACTTCGGCCGGGGCCTGTACAAACGGAAGTTCTTCGAGACCCGCGACCTCGCCCGATTCGCCTGGCAGCAGGCCTGGTTCAGGCTGGCGGGGTCCGAGGACCCCGAGCACATGCAGGACGCCCAGAACTCCGCGCTCTCCATCGTCCAGGGCCACCGCGTGGCCGAACTGACGATCATCGGCGAGGAGATCTACGACGAGTACATGGCCGAGCGCATCTGGCCGGGCACCCGCGCCCTGGCCCAGGCCCATCTCGACGCCGGCCAGAAGGTCTGGCTCGTGACAGCCGCGCCCGTGGAGATCGCCCAGGTGATCGCCCGCCGCCTCGGCCTGACCGGCGCGCTGGGCACGGTGGCCGAGTCCGTCGACGGCGTGTACACGGGCAAGCTGGTCGGCGAGCCGCTGCACGGCCCCGCGAAGGCCGAGGCCGTACGGGCCCTGGCCGCGGCGGAGGGCCTCGACCTCTCCCGTTGTGCCGCGTACAGCGACTCCCACAACGACATCCCGATGCTCTCGCTCGTGGGCCATCCGTACGCCATCAACCCCGACTCCAAACTCCGCAAGCACGCCCGCGACATGGACTGGCGTCTGCGCGACTACCGCACCGCCCGCAAGGCCGCGAAGGTCGGCCTCCCCGCGGCGGCCGGCGTGGGCGCGGTGGCCGGCGGCACGGCGGCCGCGATCGCACTGCACCGTCGCCGCCGCTGAACTGAACTGCCTGTCGTTCTTCGAACGCCGGAGGGGCTGGGAAACCAGCCCCTCCGGCGTTCGCGCGTCCGGCCCGCCGCCCGGCATTCCAGCCGTCCTACCCCCACTCAACCCCTCTCAGTCCCGCCATCCGCACCCGACCACAACTCGCCCCGCACCCAGACGGAACACGAACCCGACCGATCAACAATCGATCACGGAGTGGCACTCGAGCAGCCGTCAATCGGTAACAGAAGCGACGTAATCGATGATTTGAGCAACTGGGTGTAGCAGTGCCTGCACGAAGCGTTATTCTCCTCAAACGCAAACCGGTACCCCCTCCGTCGCTACGACGGGTGAAAGGTCCCGCACTGCACGTGATGGAAGCTCTGCCTCTGGGAGTCCCGTGTACCCACACGTCGGGGTTGACGCCTCGGGCCTGGCTACGCTGCGCGCGACGGTCAACCACCTGTTGCGCGGCTTCGTCCCCACCGCGTACGCCGTCCCCGCCCTCGCCACCACCGCCGCGCCCGTCGGCCCGTGCTACGCACTGGCCGACGGCAGCGCGGCGGTGGGCAGACGAGGCCGTTCGGGATCCACCGCCACGACCACCCGCCGTCCAGCCGCGGACAGCGACAGCGCCCGCATGATGGACCTCGTCGAACGCGCCCAGTCCGGCGAGGCCGACGCCTTCGGCCGCCTGTACGACCAGTACAGCGACACCGTCTACCGCTACATCTACTACCGCGTCGGCGGCAAGGCGACCGCCGAGGACCTCACCAGCGAGACGTTCCTGCGCGCCCTGCGCCGCATCGGCACGTTCACCTGGCAGGGCCGCGACTTCGGCGCCTGGCTGGTCACCATCGCCCGCAACCTGGTCGCCGACCACTTCAAGTCCAGCCGATTCCGCCTCGAAGTCACCACCGGCGAGATGCTCGACGCCAACGAGGTCGAGCGCTCCCCCGAGGACTCCGTCCTGGAGTCCCTCTCCAACGCCGCCCTCCTGGAGGCCGTACGCCGCCTCAACCCCCAGCAGCAGGAGTGCGTCACCCTCCGGTTCCTCCAGGGCCTCTCCGTCGCCGAGACCGCCCGCGTCATGGGCAAGAACGAGGGCGCGATCAAGACCCTCCAGTACCGCGCGGTCCGCACCCTCGCCCGCCTCCTCCCGGACGACGCCCGCTGAACCCCGCCGACCGGGACGACCACCGCTGAGCGACACCGGCCGAGCGCGCCGATCCCACACGCTCCGCGAGCATCAACTCACCGTCCGTCGAAGTCCGTTGACTTCCTCGCCCGATCATCCGCCGTCCGTAACCCAAGTGCCACGCCACTCGTTGTGCGGGATACAGGCTCCCTGTGGTCGCGCCCTGGCCGACACCGATCACTCGATCGTGTGGATCGGTCGGGGACGTGCAACCCTCAGGACCCCCTGGGGAGTCGACCGTCATGACGAGAGGAGGTGCCGCCAGTGATCGCGAACGTATCGGCGCACCGGCGGGCGAACGCCTTCGCCCAGGCCCTGGAGGAGCAGTCCGACCAGGGCACGGCGGCCGAGCAGCCCGAGGGATCGGCACCGGCCCCGGCAGCGGAACAGACCGAGCAGGGCCGCATGGTGGCCCTCGCGACCGGTCTCGACGAGCTGCCCAAGCCAGTGCTCGACCCCGAGGTCAAGGTCGTCCATCGCGCCCAACTGGTGGCCGCGATGGAAGCCATGCTGCGGGACGGCACACTGCCGGGGCGCGGGACGTCGGACCCTTCGGTGCCCGAGCAGCAATCGGGCAAGGGGCGAGGCGCTCACCGGGTAAGTCCGCTGGGAAAGTTGCGACCACGGTCCCGCCTGACGAAGGGTCTCGCCGCGGGCGGGCTCAGCGTCGGTGTGGCCGCGAGCGCCTTCGGCGGTGTGGCCGCCGCCAGCTCGGACGCCCTGCCCGGTGACTCGCTCTACGGGCTCAAGCGCGGCATCGAGGACGTGAAACTCACCCTGGCCGACGACAGTGACGGCCGCGGCCGGCTCTACCTGGACCAGGCGTCCACCCGGCTCAGCGAGGCCCGCCGCCTCATGGAGCGCGACCGCGGCGGACAGCTGGACCACGAGTCCCTCGGCGAGGTCCGCCGCGCCCTCACCGGCATGCGGCACGACGCCTCCGAGGGCCACCGCCTGCTCCACGAGGCCTTCGAGCGGGACCCGGACTCCCTGGGCCCCATCCAGGCCCTCTCGGCCTTCTCCCGGTCCCACCGCGAGGCCTGGGGCACGCTCCGCGACCGGCTGCCCGTGCAGCTCGGGGACGTGAGCCAGGAGGTCTCGTCGGTCTTCGACGCCATAGACGAAGAGGTCGCCCCGCACTCCTCGCTGCTGCCGCGGCCCCCCGCCCAGGGCGGCGACGACACGCAGCACTCCCCGGGCTCCGGCACCCCCGGCTCCGCGGACTCCGGCCGCCCGGCCCCGAGCCCTCCCGGGGGCTCCGCCGACGGCAGCCACGACACCACCGGCAAGCCCAAGCCGTCCACCTCGGACAGCAGCGGCGAAGGCCTGGTCGGCGGCACCACCGGCGGCCTCCTCGACCCGCCCCTTGACGACACCACCAGCACCTCCCCGTCCTCGGGCAAGTCCACCCCGGCCGAAGAGCCCGACGTCACCCTCCCGCCTCTCCTCCCGGGCTTCCTGCCCGGCCTCGGCATCGACAACGAGGACGCGAACTAGTCCCGTACGACGGTGGGGGCGCCCTTCTCGAAGAAGGGCGCCCCCACCGTCGTGGCCGACAACTGGGACGGCCGTGCGTAGATGCGGGCAATCGTGCCGCTGGGGCGATGGGGGTACCTCCCGCTCGAGCGAAGCCGAGAGTGGGGGAGGGCGGGCGAAGCGGCACCTCGTAACCGCCGAGCTGCGGAACCCACCCGGCAGTCGTCGACCACCGGGCGCCGAGCCGACCGACCCTCAGAAGAACACCGACCGCCGCTGCACCAGCAACTTGTACAGCGTGTGCTGGATCTGCTCGCGCACCTGATCCGTCAGGTTGAACATCAGCATGGGGTCCTCGGCGGCCTCCGGCGGATAGCCGTCCGTGGGGATCGGCTCGCCGAACTGGATCGTCCACTTCGTCGGCAGCGGCACCGCACCCAGCGGGCCGAGCCACGGGAAGGTCGGCGTGATCGGGAAGTACGGGAAGCCGAGGAGGCGGGCGATCGTCTTCGAATTCCCGATCATCGGATAGATCTCCTCCGCGCCGACGATCGAGCACGGAATGATCGGCGTGCCGGCGCGCAGGGCGGTGGAGACGAAGCCGCCGCGGCCGAAACGCTGGAGCTTGTAGCGGTCCCCGAAGGGCTTGCCGAGGCCCTTGAAGCCCTCCGGCATGACCCCGACCAGCTCACCCTGCTGGAGCAGCCGTGAGGCGTCCTCCGCGCACGCGAGGGTGTGGCCCAGCTTGCGGGCCAGTTCGTTCACCACCGGCAGCATGAAGACCAGGTCCGCCGCGAGCAGGCGCAGATGGCGGCCGGTGGGGTGGTTGTCGTGGACGGCGACCTGCATCATCAGGCCGTCCATCGGAAGGGTCCCGGAGTGGTTGGAGACGATCAGGGCGCCGCCGTCCGTCGGGATGTTCTCGATGCCCTTCACCTCGACCCGGAAGTACTTCTCGTACACCGGCCGCAGCAGCGACATCAGCACCTGGTCGGTGAGCTCGGCGTCGTAGCCGAAGTCGTCGACCTCGTAGTCACCCGTGAGCCGCTTGCGCAGGAAGGCGAGACCGCCCGCGATCCGTCGCTCCAGCGCGCCGCCGTCCTGTGCCTCGGCGGCCTCCTGGGGCGGCTCCGGCTTCTCCCGTGTCACAGGGACATCATCGGTGCTGGTCGGCCGTCCGGGGAGGGCCTGGACCTCGCCGGATTCACGGACGTCGCGTACGACCCCTGACTCACCCTTGCGTCGGCTTCCCGTGCTCCGGCGGCGCGGCGGGCGCTGCACGGCGCCCCCGCGCGTCCGGTCGTCGTCGAACGGAATGACCTTGGCATCCGCCATCGTTGATGCGCTCCTCAGTTGGCGCTCTGCGTCGGGGGGTGGCCACCGCCCAGTGCGGGCACGGGCAGTGCGGCGAGCCGGTCGATGGCCCCAGCGAGGGCTTCCGGAGGCAGGAGCCCCGGCCCCCGGCTGCGCGCGAAGTCCGCGAAGGTCTCCGCTGTCGTGTACTTGGCCCGGTAGCCCAGCGTCTCGCGCATCTGGTTCGTGGACACGACCCGCCCGTGGGTCAGCAGCCGCAGCTGCTCCGGCGAGAAGTCCGTGACACCCAGCGTACGGACCATCGAGCCGACCCAGCTGACGGCCGGCATCAGCAGCGGCACGGTCGGCCGGCCCAGGCGCCGCGCGCACTGCGAGAGCAGCAGGACGCCGTCACCGGCGATGTTGAACGTGCCGCTGTTGAGCGTGGAGCGCGCCGGGTCGTGGGAGGCGATCCGCAGCACCTCGATGACATCGTCCTCGTGCACGAACTGCAGCCGCGGGTCGTAGCCCAGCACGGTCGGCAGCACCGGCAGCGAGAAGTACGAGGCGAGCGGCGAATCGGCGCTCGGCCCGAGGATGTTCGCGAACCGCAGCACGCACACGGCCACATCGGGCCGCCGCCGGGCGAATCCGCGGACGTACCCCTCGACCTCGACGGTGTCCTTGGCGAAGCCGCCGCTGGGCAGCGACTTGGGCGGCATGGTCTCGGTGAACACGGCCGGGTCACGCGGCGCGGACCCGTACACGTTCGTACTGGACTTCACGACCAGCCGCTTGATCGACGGGGACTTCTGGCAGGCACCGAGCAGCTGCATGGTGCCGATGACGTTGGTCTCCTTCAGCGTGGCCCGGCCGCCGCTGCCCAGCGGGGTGCCCGTGACGTCCATGTGCACCACGGTGTCCACGTTGTGCTCGGCCAGCACACGGGCTATGGCGGGCTGGCGGATGTCGGCCTGCACGAAGTCCGCGCCGCCCAGGTGATGCCCCGGCGGCACCGCGTCCACCGCGATGACCCGGTCGACCTGCGGGTCACGCTGGATCCGTCGTACGAACCGGCCCCCCAGCTGACGGGCCACCCCGGTCACGAGCACGACCTTCCCCAAGATCAGCGCCTTCCTTCCAGACGTCGGCTCACATTGGCACAACTCTGCTCGCCACTCTGCCGCGTTCCCCGTGTGCGGCCACGTTAGCGGGTCGATGTTGCGCTGTGATGACTGCGACTCCGTCAATGACCGGCAAAAACACTGTGACCCCCCACCGCATTTCGGTGGGGGGTCACAGCAACGCGCTCTCAACAGCGCTCGCGCAAGAAAGCAAGGCGTACGGCCCCCGTACGCGTCGGGGGCCGGCCAGGACCCCAATTCCGGGGCCGGACCGCCTTACTTCTTGTTGCGACGCTGAACGCGGGTGCGCTTGAGCAGCTTGCGGTGCTTCTTCTTAGCCATCCGCTTGCGCCGCTTCTTGATAACAGAGCCCACGACTACCCTCGCTCACTTCTCATCACTCGGTGTTTGGGCGCCATGGGCCCATACGACCTACGAGGGGCCAGCCTACCCGTCCGAGCGCTGAGGTCGTAATCGAGGCGGAGCCGGGGTTTCCCGGACGTCCCGCAGGACCCCCGGGAGCCCCTCGGCCCCGATGGCCGTCAGGCCGTCTCCACCCCCACATAGCTCTCGCGGAGGTACTCGTGAACCGCTTGCTCCGGCACCCGGAAGGACCTGCCCACCCGGATCGCCGGCAGATGACCGCTGTGCACCAATCGGTACACGGTCATCTTCGACACTCGCATCACCGAGGCGACTTCCGCCACGGTCAGGAACGCGACCTCGTTCAGAGGCCTCTCGCCAGCTGCAGCCATGACACACCTGAACCTTCCGCACTCGACGGCCACCGGCTTCCCCTTCCGGTGACTCTTCGTCGTTGCGTGCTCACTCCCCAATGTAGGGGCGGGTGATGCGAGTGGGGAAGAGGGGATGCCATCGGCGCCCTACTGTGACAGACACGCCCGATTGAGTACGTAGCGGGTCAGCGGTCGGTAGTAATCAGACCGCACACCGTCATCAAGTGGAACGACGGCGGACACCCGCCCCTCCGCCTCCCCCACGAAGGGCGCCGGATCGTCCGTATCGGCCAGCCCGATCGCCTCGAACCCCAGCTGACCTGCTCCGCAGACCCAGCCGTGGTCCCCCACCACGAGTTCCGGGAGCGGCCCGCCGCTCTCCGCCGCGGCCGCCAGAACCGTCCGAACCGGCAGCGGAGAATGCGTGTGCACGCCGGTCGCACAACCAGGGCGCAACGCGGTCGCCTCGCGTACGAGGGCGACGCCGCGTGCGTAGTCAAGGTTGTACGTGCGTAGACCGAACCGGGTCGTTATGTCGACACGTCTACCCGTCGCAGGGGTGAGAACCTCACACCCCGCCGCCGACATCGCGTCCGCCAACGCGCCGTAGAAGCCGATCAGCCGATGCGGATGCCCGGTTCCGAAGAGCACCGCTCCACCACGCTGAGCTACCGCCCCGACCCGCTCGGCGAACCGGTCCAGCGCCCGCATCGTCCGCTCGGGATCAATCTCATCCTGCCCGGATGTACATCCAGGATCGGCCGAAACCCCACATCTCTCCGCCATCAACCCGAGCACATCACGCTGCCCCCAAGCCAATTCCGGATCAATTCCAATCAAAACCCGAGGATCCCGAGCCGCGAACAGCCGATAACTCCGCAGACTCACCTCCCGAGAGGTGGCAACCCGCCCAGCGAGCCCAGTAGCCACCAGGTGCTCCCGCAGAGCCCCAGCACTCAACACTCCCCGATGCTGACGCACCGACCCGACCCCACGTGTCAAAACCCGTGGGCGCACCACACAGTTGGCCTAACGCGGACGCGCCCCGGTCTTCAGCGGCGCGGCAGCTGCGCCCTTGGACGGGGGGTCTCCCCGCTCGAGCGAAGCCGAGAGTCGGGGAGGAACGGGCGGAGGCGAGGAAACCCCTACGGCAACAACCCCCGCAACGGAAACACAGCCTTCCGCGCAGCCAACACCGCCTGATCCAACCGATCCGCGGGGTCGTACCCGGACTCCCAGTCCGCCCAGGCCACAGGCCACCGCCCATCAGTCATCCGCACCGGCGCCAACTGCCGCGTACGAGCAAACACCCGCTGCCGCCACTCCTCAGGAATCGCACTCTCCGGCGCGATCTCCCGCCCCGCCGCGATCCCCACCAGATGCGTCCACGACCGCGGCACCACATCCACCACCGCGTACCCACCCCCACCGAGCGCGACCCACCGCCCGTCAGCGTGCTCATGCGCCAGCTCATGGAGAGCCATCTGCACCGCCCGCTGCGCATCCAACGACACCGCCAGATGAGCCAACGGATCCTCGAAGTGCGTATCGGCCCCATGCTGGGTCACCAGCACCTGCGGCCGGAACTCGGCAAGCACCTCGGGCACCACCGCATGAAACGCCCGCAACCACCCGGCGTCCCCGGTCCCCGCCGGCAACGCCACATTCACGGCCGACCCCTCCGCACTCGACGAGGCCCCCGTCTCCTCGGGCCACCCGGTCTGCGGAAACAACGTCCGAGGATGCTCATGCAGCGAGATCGTCAGAACCCGTGGGTCCTCCCAGAAGGCGGCCTGCACCCCATCCCCGTGATGCACATCGACATCGACATAAGCGACCCGCTCCGCCCCCAGCTCAAGCAACCGGGCAATCGCGATCGACGCATCGTTGTAGATACAGAACCCCGACGCACCGCCGGGCATCGCATGGTGCAGCCCACCCGCGAAGTTCACCGCGTGCAGCGCGTCCCCCCGCCACACGGCCTCAGCCGCCCCCACCGACTGCCCGGCGATCAGAGCAGAAACCTCATGCATCCCGGCGAAGGCCGGATCATCCACGGTCCCCAGCCCGTAAGAACCGTCCGCACCCGCAGGATCCACGGACGCGGCCTTGACCGCCGCCACATAGTCCTCGCGATGCACGAGCCGCAGTGTCGACTCCCCGGCGGGCTTCGCCGAGACGACGTCCATCTCCCCGTCGAGCCCGAAGGCACTCACCAGACTCCGGGTCAACGCCAGCCGGACCGGATCCATCGGATGGTCCGGGCCGAAGTCATAGCCCGTTACTGCCTCGTCCCACATCAGCTGTGCGCGGCCGCTCATGCCCGCCACCGTATCGGTCCGGTTCGGTCTCGAACGACCGGGCGTACACCAACGTCACCAGCACCAACACCATCGGCACGAGCATCGCCCCGCGGTAGCTCCAGAGGTCACCCAAGGCCCCGACCAACGGAGACCCGATCAAAAACCCGACATAGTTGAAGATATTCAGCCGAGCGACGGCCGCATCCGAAGCCCCCGGGAAAAGCCGCCCCGCCGCCGCGAACGTCTGCGGCACCAGCACACACAGTCCGAGCCCCAGCAGCGTGAACCCGAGCATCCCCACCCAGGCCCCCGGCGCGCCCGCCACCACCGCGAACCCGACCGCCGCCACCAGAGCCCCCGCCCGGACGACAGCCGCGGCCCCGAACTTCCGCACCCCGAAGTCCCCGAGGGACCGCCCGATCAACGTGGTGACCATATAGACGTTGTACGGCACGGTCGCCAGTTGCTCACTGCTCCCCAGCACATCCTGCAGATACTTCGCACTCCAGTTGGAGACCGTCGAGTCCCCGATGTACGCGAAGCACATCACCAGACAGAGCGGCAGCAGCATCGCGAAGGCGACGGACCCACCCGCCCCCGCGACGACGGCGTCCTCCTTCTCCTGCTCGGCGGACCCCGCGTCGACGTACCACCGGCTCCCGACCAGCACGGCCGGCAGGAGCACGACCACCACCGGCAGATACGACACCAGCAGCGGCAGCTCCCAGTGCGCCCCCACCCACGCCAGCGAGGCCCCGGCTATCCCACCCAGGCTGTACACGGCGTGGAAGCCGAGCATGATGCTCCGCCCGTACGACCGCTGCAGGCTCACCCCGAGCATGTTCATCGACGCGTCGAGCGCCCCGACCGCCAGCCCGAAGGCCGCCAACGAGCCACCGAGCACGGCCATGTGCTCGCCGGCCCCCACACCGAGCAGCGCCAGGAGCACGACGGGCTGGGACCACCTCAGCACCAGGCTCGGCGGCACCTTCTTCACGAGGTGCTCGGTGCAGACACTGCCGACCCCGGCGAGGATCGGTACGGCGGCGAGGAAAGCGGGCAACAGCGCGTCGGAGACCCCGTACCGGTCCTGAATGGCCGGAATCCGCGTCACGAGCAGCGCGAAGGCGACACCCTGAGCGAAGAAGCTGAACGCCAACGCGGCCCTACCGCGCCGCAGCACATCTGTCATGGCGGCACATTAGGGGCCATGACCTACCCGTGGGTAGAGGAAGTTGAATACTGCTCAACTAAGCAGGTCCAGCAACTCCCCCATGTCCGAGAAATACCCCCTGGCGCCGGCGAGCTTCTCGGCGGGCGTCATCGCCGTGAACCCGTACACATCCATCCCGGCCGCCACACCGGCCCGCACCCCGGCGGGACTGTCCTCGACGACCACACACCGCTCCGGAGCCACACCCATCCGCTCGGCCGCGTACAGGAACAGATCCGGCTCCGGCTTCCCCCGCCCCACGTCCTGCGCGCTGAAGACGAGTCCGGCGCCGAACCACCGGTCGAGCCCGGTCGTCCGATGTCCCACCCTGATCCGCTCATGGCTCCCGGACGAGGCCACGCAGTACGGCACCTCGTCCGCGACCAGCTTCTCCAGCGCCCCGACCACACCGGGAACAGGTTCCAACTCCCGCTCGAACGCGGCGAAGACCCGCCCATGGAAGACATCATCGAAGTCCGTCGGCAACGGCCGGCCCGTTCGCTCCAGCACGAGCTCGTGGACCCGATGCATCGCTGACCCCATGTAGTCACGAATGGAGTCCTCGTACGAGGTCGGATACCCCAACTCGGTGAGATAGGCGGCCAACAGCCGGTTGGAGATCGACTCACTGTCGACGAGAACACCGTCATTGTCGAAGATCACAAGGTCATAGCGCATGGCTCGACCCTAAACGCAGACCGGAAACGCAGAAAGGCCCACACCGTGAGGTGTGGGCCTTTCCGTAATATTTGTTCGGCGGCGTCCTACTCTCCCACAGGGTCCCCCCTGCAGTACCATCGGCGCTGTAAGGCTTAGCTTCCGGGTTCGGAATGTAACCGGGCGTTTCCCTCACGCTATGACCACCGAAACACTATGAAACAATCAACCGCACCACGCTCCGTGGAGACGTGGGGTTGTTCGTGGTTTCAGAACCAACACAGTGGACGCGAGCAACTGAGGACAAGCCCTCGGCCTATTAGTACCAGTCAACTCCACCCCTTACAGGGCTTCCATATCTGGCCTATCAACCCAGTCGTCTACTGGGAGCCTTAACCCATCAAGTGGGTGGGAATACTCATCTCGAAGCAGGCTTCCCGCTTAGATGCTTTCAGCGGTTATCCCTCCCGAACGTAGCCAACCAGCCATGCCCTTGGCAGGACAACTGGCACACCAGAGGTTCGTCCGTCCCGGTCCTCTCGTACTAGGGACAGCCCTTCTCAATATTCCTGCGCGCGCAGCGGATAGGGACCGAACTGTCTCACGACGTTCTAAACCCAGCTCGCGTACCGCTTTAATGGGCGAACAGCCCAACCCTTGGGACCGACTCCAGCCCCAGGATGCGACGAGCCGACATCGAGGTGCCAAACCATCCCGTCGATATGGACTCTTGGGGAAGATCAGCCTGTTATCCCCGGGGTACCTTTTATCCGTTGAGCGACGGCGCTTCCACAAGCCACCGCCGGATCACTAGTCCCGACTTTCGTCCCTGCTCGACCCGTCGGTCTCACAGTCAAGCTCCCTTGTGCACTTACACTCACCACCTGATTGCCAACCAGGCTGAGGGAACCTTTGGGCGCCTCCGTTACTCTTTAGGAGGCAACCGCCCCAGTTAAACTACCCATCAGACACTGTCCCTGATCCGGATCACGGACCCAGGTTAGACATCCAGCACGACCAGACTGGTATTTCAACGACGACTCCACCTGAACTGGCGTCCAAGCTTCACAGTCTCCCAGCTATCCTACACAAGCCGAACCGAACACCAATATCAAACTGTAGTAAAGGTCCCGGGGTCTTTCCGTCCTGCTGCGCGAAACGAGCATCTTTACTCGTAGTGCAATTTCACCGGGCCTATGGTTGAGACAGTCGAGAAGTCGTTACGCCATTCGTGCAGGTCGGAACTTACCCGACAAGGAATTTCGCTACCTTAGGATGGTTATAGTTACCACCGCCGTTTACTGGCGCTTAAGTTCTCAGCTTCGCCACCCCGAAGAGTGACTAACCGGTCCCCTTAACGTTCCAGCACCGGGCAGGCGTCAGTCCGTATACATCGCCTTACGGCTTCGCACGGACCTGTGTTTTTAGTAAACAGTCGCTTCTCGCTGGTCTCTGCGGCCACCCCCAGCTCAGGAAGCAAGTTCCCTCACCAGTGATGGCCCCCCTTCTCCCGAAGTTACGGGGGCATTTTGCCGAGTTCCTTAACCATAGTTCACCCGAACGCCTCGGTATTCTCTACCTGACCACCTGAGTCGGTTTAGGGTACGGGCCGCCATAAAACTCGCTAGAGGCTTTTCTCGACAGCATAGGATCATCCACTTCACCACAATCGGCTCGGCATCAGGTCTCAGACACATGGCATGCGGATTTACCTACACACCGTCCTACACCCTTACCCCGGGACAACCACCGCCCGGGATGGACTACCTTCCTGCGTCACCCCATCACTCACCTACTACCACCTTGGATCAGCGGCTCCACCACTTTCCTTTCCCCGAAGGGTCCGGAACGGCTTCACGGCCTTAGCATTAATGGGTTCGATGTTTGACGCTTCACAGCGGGTACCGGAATATCAACCGGTTATCCATCGACTACGCCTGTCGGCCTCGCCTTAGGTCCCGACTTACCCTGGGCAGATCAGCTTGACCCAGGAACCCTTGGTCAATCGGCGCACACGTTTCTCACGTGTGTATCGCTACTCATGCCTGCATTCTCACTCGTCAACCGTCCACAACTCGCTTCCGCGGCTGCTTCACCCGGCAGACGACGCTCCCCTACCCATCCCAGCGGGCGTTGGCCCTACATGCTGGAATGACACGACTTCGGCGGTACGCTTGAGCCCCGCTACATTGTCGGCGCGGAATCACTAGACCAGTGAGCTATTACGCACTCTTTCAAGGGTGGCTGCTTCTAAGCCAACCTCCTGGTTGTCTGTGCGACTCCACATCCTTTCCCACTTAGCGTACGCTTAGGGGCCTTAGTCGATGCTCTGGGCTGTTTCCCTCTCGACCATGGAGCTTATCCCCCACAGTCTCACTGCCGCGCTCTCACTTACCGGCATTCGGAGTTTGGCTAAGGTCAGTAACCCGGTAGGGCCCATCGCCTATCCAGTGCTCTACCTCCGGCAAGAAACACACGACGCTGCACCTAAATGCATTTCGGGGAGAACCAGCTATCACGGAGTTTGATTGGCCTTTCACCCCTAACCACAGGTCATCCCCCAGGTTTTCAACCCTGGTGGGTTCGGTCCTCCACGAAGTCTTACCTCCGCTTCAACCTGCCCATGGCTAGATCACTCCGCTTCGGGTCTTGAGCGTGCTACTCAAACGCCCTGTTCGGACTCGCTTTCGCTACGGCTACCCCACCCGGGTTAACCTCGCAACACACCGCAAACTCGCAGGCTCATTCTTCAAAAGGCACGCAGTCACGACGTTGAGTACAAGTACTCAACGCGACGCTCCCACGGCTTGTAGGCACACGGTTTCAGGTACTATTTCACTCCGCTCCCGCGGTACTTTTCACCATTCCCTCACGGTACTATCCGCTATCGGTCACCAGGGAATATTTAGGCTTAGCGGGTGGTCCCGCCAGATTCACACGGGATTTCTCGGGCCCCGTGCTACTTGGGTGTCTCTCAAACGAGCCGTACAGATTTCAGCTACGGGGGTCTTACCCTCTACGCCGGACCTTTCGCATGTCCTTCGCCTACCTGTACGGTTTCTGACTCGCCTCACAGCCGGCAGACTGTGAAAGAGAGATCCCACAACCCCGTATACGCAACCCCTGCCGGGTCTCACACGCATACGGTTTGGCCTCATCCGGTTTCGCTCGCCACTACTCCCGGAATCACGGTTGTTTTCTCTTCCTGCGGGTACTGAGATGTTTCACTTCCCCGCGTTCCCTCCACTTGCCCTATGTGTTCAGGCAAGGGTGACAGCCCATGACGACTGCCGGGTTTCCCCATTCGGACACCCCCGGATCAAAGCCTGGTTGACGACTCCCCGGGGCCTATCGTGGCCTCCCACGTCCTTCATCGGTTCCTGGTGCCAAGGCATCCACCGTGCGCCCTTAAAAACTTGGCCACAGATGCTCGCGTCCACTGTGCAGTTCTCAAACAACGACCAACCACCCATCACCCCGAACCAACCGGTTCGAGTGCACTGGGGCCGGCAACTGAGGGGTTCATTCCCTCAGACACCCAACAGCGTGCCCGACCAGCTCCCACCCGAAGATCATGCTTTCCACACTCTCACGAGCAGTACTCACAGCCCCCGACCCGGAAACCAGCCGAATAATCAACGTTCCACCCATGAGCTGACCACCGCAGAACATTTGCCTGCGTAGTGGCTCTGGATCCCTTGCGAGATCTAGATGCTCCTTAGAAAGGAGGTGATCCAGCCGCACCTTCCGGTACGGCTACCTTGTTACGACTTCGTCCCAATCGCCAGTCCCACCTTCGACAGCTCCCTCCCTTACGGGTTGGGCCACCGGCTTCGGGTGTTACCGACTTTCGTGACGTGACGGGCGGTGTGTACAAGGCCCGGGAACGTATTCACCGCAGCACTGCTGATCTGCGATTACTAGCAACTCCGACTTCATGGGGTCGAGTTGCAGACCCCAATCCGAACTGAGACAGGCTTTTTGAGATTCGCTCCGCCTCACGGCTTCGCAGCTCATTGTACCTGCCATTGTAGCACGTGTGCAGCCCAAGACATAAGGGGCATGATGACTTGACGTCGTCCCCACCTTCCTCCGAGTTGACCCCGGCAGTCTCCTGTGAGTCCCCATCACCCCGAAGGGCATGCTGGCAACACAGAACAAGGGTTGCGCTCGTTGCGGGACTTAACCCAACATCTCACGACACGAGCTGACGACAGCCATGCACCACCTGTACACCGACCACAAGGGGGCGACCATCTCTGGCCGTTTCCGGTGTATGTCAAGCCTTGGTAAGGTTCTTCGCGTTGCGTCGAATTAAGCCACATGCTCCGCTGCTTGTGCGGGCCCCCGTCAATTCCTTTGAGTTTTAGCCTTGCGGCCGTACTCCCCAGGCGGGGAACTTAATGCGTTAGCTGCGGCACCGACGACGTGGAATGTCGCCAACACCTAGTTCCCACCGTTTACGGCGTGGACTACCAGGGTATCTAATCCTGTTCGCTCCCCACGCTTTCGCTCCTCAGCGTCAGTAATGGCCCAGAGATCCGCCTTCGCCACCGGTGTTCCTCCTGATATCTGCGCATTTCACCGCTACACCAGGAATTCCGATCTCCCCTACCACACTCTAGTCTGCCCGTATCGAATGCAGACCCGGGGTTAAGCCCCGGGCTTTCACATCCGACGCGACAGACCGCCTACGAGCTCTTTACGCCCAATAATTCCGGACAACGCTCGCGCCCTACGTATTACCGCGGCTGCTGGCACGTAGTTAGCCGGCGCTTCTTCTGCAGGTACCGTCACTTTCGCTTCTTCCCTGCTGAAAGAGGTTTACAACCCGAAGGCCGTCATCCCTCACGCGGCGTCGCTGCATCAGGCTTTCGCCCATTGTGCAATATTCCCCACTGCTGCCTCCCGTAGGAGTCTGGGCCGTGTCTCAGTCCCAGTGTGGCCGGTCGCCCTCTCAGGCCGGCTACCCGTCGTCGCCTTGGTGAGCCATTACCTCACCAACAAGCTGATAGGCCGCGGGCTCATCCTTCACCGCCGGAGCTTTCCACACTCATCGGATGCCCGAGAGTGTTGTATCCGGTATTAGACCCCGTTTCCAGGGCTTGTCCCAGAGTGAAGGGCAGATTGCCCACGTGTTACTCACCCGTTCGCCACTAATCCCCACCGAAGTGGTTCATCGTTCGACTTGCATGTGTTAAGCACGCCGCCAGCGTTCGTCCTGAGCCAGGATCAAACTCTCCGTGAATGTTTACCCGTAATCGGGTGCACACATCACGAGAGCGGAACAGCCAGGCGGAATAAGCCCGGCCGTTCACAGCGTCCTCGCTGTGTTTATTTCAAAGGAACCTCGCCCCAACCGAATGGCCGGGAACGGGGTATCAACATATCTGGCGTTGATTTTTGGCACGCTGTTGAGTTCTCAAGGAACGGACGCTTCCTTTGTACTCACCCAAGTTATCCTCAGGCTTTCCTCCGGGCGCTTCCCTTCGGTCTTGCGTTTCCGACTCTATCAGATCGTTTTCCGATCCGATTTCCTCGGTGCTTTCCAGGTTTCCGCTTCCGCGTTTCCCTTTCCGGCGGTTCCGACTCTATCAGATCCTTTCGGGCCTGATTCCCAGTCAGCGGGAGTTGCCTTCGCGGCTGTTGCGCCGTTCCGACGAGTGAGACTTTAGCGGATTCCCGGCTCCCGAGCTAATCGGGGGCCGCGTCCTTTCGAACGTGGATTCCTCATTTCGCAAATACGCATGCCAATGGCACGACGACGGATCGCCGATTGTTGGTGGTTACTGCGAAATGGCTGTCCGGGGACCGACCTAGATCGGCGCTCACGTCGGACAACCCGGAGAACACTACGTACCGGCTCAGGGTGTGTCAACTCGCTGTCGGCTGGTCCCCCTGAGGCATAGCCTGACCCCCATGACTACGCGTACGTGTCACCAGCAGTGGTGGGCCGCCTGACGGCGGCCGTGCTCACGTATGCACTCGACGGCCGCCTCCCCGGCGGCCGTTCTCGTATCTCCCTCCTGAGGGTCGGTCGGCCGGTGGCGGCGGTCCTGACCAGGAGGTGGAGAGATGACACGGGTCTTCAGCGGGATCAAGCCGACGGGGCATCTGACGCTCGGGAACTACCTGGGAGCCGTACGGCAGTGGGCCGAGGTCGACCAGCACCGTACGGACGCCCTGTTCTGCGTCGTGGATCTGCACGCGCTGACCCTGGATCACGATCCGGCGCGGGTGCGCAGGCTCACTCGGCAGGCGGCGACGTTGTTGCTGGCGTCGGGGCTGGATCCGGAGCTGTGCACCGTCTTCGTACAGAGTCAGGTGGATGAGCACGCGCGGTTGTCGTATCTGCTGGAGTGTGTGGCCACGGACGGCGAGATGCGGCGGATGATCCAGTACAAGGAGAAGGCGGCGCGGGAGCGGGAGCGGGGTGGGAGTGTTCGGCTGTCGTTGCTGACGTATCCCGTGCTGATGGCGGCGGACATCCTGGCGTACGGGACCGATGAGGTGCCGGTCGGTGACGACCAGACGCAGCATGTGGAGCTGACGCGGGATCTGGTGGTGCGGTTCAACCAGCGGTACGGGCAGACGTTCGTGGTGCCGCGAGCCACCTCGCCGAAGGTGGGTGCCCGGGTGATGAACCTGCAGGAGCCGACTTCGAAGATGGGCAAGACGGACGACGTCGGTCCGGGGATCGTCTATCTGCTGGACGAGCCGGATGTGGTGCGGAAGAAGGTCATGCGGGCCGTGACCGACAGTGGGCGGGATGTCGTCTACGACCGGGAGGAGCGGCCGGGGCTCGCGAATCTGCTGGAGATCCTGGCTGCGTGTGAGGGTGGGAACCCCGAGGACCTGAGCGGTGTATATGAATCGTACGGAGCACTGAAGAAGGACACCGCAGAGGCCGTGGTCGAGCTCCTCAAGCCCGTACAGGAGAGGCACAAGAAGTTGTGCGCGGATCCTGGGTATGTGGAGGGGGTGCTGCGGTTGGGTGCGGAGAAGGCCAGAAGGATGGCTCGACCGAGGGTGGATGAGGCGTATCGGGCGATCGGTCTTCTGGCCGGTTGACCGCGGGCGACGTCAGCTGTTGTTGCCGGAGGCCAGTGCGCGGCTGCGGTCGCGGGCTGCCTCCAGCGCGGCGATCAGTGCGGCGCGTACTCCGTGGTTCTCGAGTTCGCGGATGGCGCTGATCGTCGTGCCGGCGGGAGAGGTGACGTTCTCGCGGAGTTTGACGGGGTGTTCGCCGCTGTCGCGGAGCATCGTGGCCGCGCCGATGGCGGACTGGACGATGAGGTCGTGGGCCTTGTCGCGGGGCAGGCCGAGGAGGATGCCCGCGTCGGTCATGGCTTCGACCAGGTAGAAGAAGTACGCCGGGCCCGAGCCGGAGAGGGCGGTGCAGGCGTCCTGCTGGGACTCGGGGACGCGGAGGGTCTTGCCGACGGCGCCGAAGATCTCCTCGGCGTGCGCGAGATCGGCCTCGCTCGCGTGGCTGCCGGCGGAGATGACGGACATGGCCTCGTCGACGAGAGCGGGGGTGTTCGTCATGACACGGACGACGGGGGTGCCTGCGGCCAGGCGCTCCTCGAAGAAGGAGGTGGGGATGCCCGCCGCGCCGCTGACGACCAGGCGGTCGGCGGGGGTGTGCGGGGCGAGTTCGTCGAGGAGGGTGGCCATGTCCTGGGGCTTGACCGTCAGGATCAGCGTGTCGGCGGTCTTCGCGGCCTCGGCGTTGGTGACCGGGGTGACGCCGTAGCGGGTGCGGAGCTCTTCGGCGCGTTCGGGGCGGCGGGCGGTGACCAGGAGGTCGGTGGGCGCCCAGCCGGCTCGGATCATGCCGCTGAGCAGGGCCTCGCCGATCTTGCCGGTGCCGAGGACTGCGACTTTCTGGGTCATGGTGCGGGTGCCCTCCGGGGTGCGTCGTCCTGGGGTCATCCTCGCACTGGGCGTGGGGGTTCGGCTGGGGTGTCCGGTGGGCGGGACGTTCGGTGAGCTGTTGCCCGGTGGCTGTGGCTGGCCGGGGCGGAGCTTGTCGGCTTGCAGGGTGCCGCTGCACCTGCCCGTGCCGCCCCTGGCGACACGACGGCCCGCAGTTGGGGACAGCGGGGGACTACGTCGTTCGGCGCCTCAGGGTTGCCGCTCCCACGGTCAGGACCAGGAGGGCGCAGCTCGCGACGACGGCGATGTCTCGTACGAAGTGGGTGGTCATGTCGGTGTGAAGGAGGACTTCGTTCATGCCGTCGACGGCGTAGGACATGGGGAGGACGTTGGAGATGGCTTCCAGGGCGGGGTGCATGTCGGGTCGGGGGGTGAAGAGGCCGCAGAGGAGGAGTTGCGGGAAGATCACGGCCGGCATGAACTGGACTGCCTGGAACTCGGAGGAGGCGAAGGCCGAGACGAAGAGGCCGAGGGCGGTGCCCAGCAGGGCGTCGAGGAGGGCGACGATCAGCAGGAGCCAGGGGGAGCCGGTGACGTCCAGGTCGAGGAACCAGACGGCCAGACCCGTGGCGAGGGCGGACTGGATGATCGCCAGGGTGCCGAAGGCCAGGGCGTAGCCGGCGATGAGGTCTCCCTTGCCGAGGGGCATGGAGAGGAGGCGTTCCAGGGTGCCGGAGGTGCGTTCGCGCAGGGTCGCGATCGAGGTCACCAGGAACATCGTGATCAGCGGGAAGATGCCGAGGAGTGAGGCGCCGATGGAGTCGAAGACGCGTGGGCTGCCGTCGAAGACGTAGCGGAGCAGGAACAGCATCACGCACGGGATGAGGATGAGCAGCGCGATCGTGCGGGGGTCGTGGCCGAGTTGGCGGAGGACTCGGGCGGCTGTGGCTGTCGTACGGGAGTAGTTGAGTGCCCTGGGGCGAGGGCCCCTGGAGGCGGTGGACGCGGTCGTCCTCGTCTTCGTGTCGGCGTTCTTCGTCGTGGTCATCGTGTCGGCTCCTTCTGATGTGCCTCGGTCCCGGGGGCAGCCGTGGTCGCGGTGGCCTCGTC
This sequence comes from Streptomyces sp. DSM 40750, assembly GCF_024612035.1. Classification (GTDB taxonomy): domain Bacteria; phylum Actinomycetota; class Actinomycetes; order Streptomycetales; family Streptomycetaceae; genus Streptomyces. Next base: position 6,706,823 of record NZ_CP102513.1, on the reverse strand, counting down.
GACCAGGCGGAGGAAGGCCGCTTCGACTGTTTCCGAGTGGGTGCGGGTACGGAGGGCCTCGGGGGTGTCGTCGGCGAGGATCTCGCCCTCGCGCATGAGGAGGAGGCGGTGGCAGCGCTCGGCCTCGTCCATGACGTGGGAGGAGATCAGCAGGGTCGCCCGGCGCTCGGCGGCGATGGTGTGGAAGAGGTTCCAGAGTTCGCGGCGGAGGACGGGGTCCAGGCCGACGGTGGGTTCGTCGAGGACCAGGAGTTCGGGGGTGCCGAGGAGGGCCACGGCCAGGGAGACGCGGCTGCGTTGGCCGCCGGAGAGGTTGCCGGCGAGGGCGTCGGCGTGGGTGGTGAGGTCCACATCGGCGATGGCCCGGGTGACGTTCTCGTGGCGGCGGTCGGCGGCGGCGCGGCCGGGGTCGAGGATCGCGGCGAAGTAGGCGAGGTTCTGGCGGACCGTGAGGTCGGCGTAGACGGAGGGGGCCTGGGTGACGTAGCCGATACGGGAGCGGAGGGTGGCGTCGCCTGCGGGGTGGCCGAGGACGTTCAGGGTGCCGGTGACCTTGGCCTGGGTGCCGACGATCGCGCGCATCAGGGTGGATTTGCCGCAGCCGGAGGGGCCGAGGAGGCCGGTGATCTGGCCCTGGGGGACGGCGAAGTCGAGGTCGCGTAGGACCGTGCGGGGGCCTCGGGTGACGGTGAGGTCCTGGGCGCGGATGGCGGGGACGGAAGGGGAGCCGCCGGAGGTGGGGGGTTGGGGTAGGGGCTCCTTCGAAGAGTAATTCATCATGTGATGAATAATGCTCGGGGTGGGTTGGAGGCGTCAAGGGCTGGGGCGGGGTGGGGTCGTTGCGCCTGGTTGCGAGGTTCCGCCTGCTCCTGCTGCGGGGTTCGGGTGGGCGGAGGTGTGGCGCGGCGCGGTGGGAGTAGAGAGGGGCGCGGGCGCTCGGCGGGAGTGATCGGAGGAGGGGATTCCGGGGTGTGCGCTTCTGCTGCGGGGCGGTGATCGCGGGAAGGGGGTGTGGACGTTGCTCGCTTTGGGTGACAATTGGTTGCGGAGCGTGGTCGGCGTCGCGGGCCGCGCGATGTCGCCCGGGTGATGTGTCTCCCGTTGTGAGTTCTTGGTGATCACCGTCGGGTTCGTCCCCAGGCTCGGGACTGCGCATCTTCTGTCGGGCACCCCTGTCGATCGCCGGCTGCCGGAGGTGTGTCTCTCATGCGTAATGGCTCAAGTCCATTTCGATCCCGGTCTCCCTTTCGACCCCGGGCTCGGACTCGGTTTCGCCCCCGCCCCCACCCCCGCCCTCGTCCTGGGTTTCGGTTTCGGGTGCCCGAGGGCTCGTTGTGGCGGGGGGAGTTGGCGGCCTCGGTCGTGGTGTTTCTTGTGGCGTTGCCGTTGTGTGTCGGGGTTGCGGTGGCTTCGGGGGTGCCTGCGGAGTTGGGGCTGGTCACCGGGATCGTCGGCGGGCTGGTTGTCGGCGTGTTGCCCGGGAGCAGCCTGCAGGTGAGTGGGCCGGCGGCCGGGCTGACCGTGCTGGTGTACGAGGCCGTGCGGGAGTACGGGGTACAGGCGCTGGGTGTGCTGGTGGTCGGAGCCGGGGTGGTGCAGCTCGGGTTGGGGGCGTTGCGGCTGGGGCGATGGTTCCGGGCCGTGTCGGTGGCTGTGGTGCAGGGGATGCTCGCCGGGATCGGGCTGGTGCTGGTGGCGGGGCAGGTGTACGCCCTGGGGGATGTGGCCGCGCCCGGTGGTGGAGGGATCGGCAAGCTGGTGGGGCTCGGGGCGTTGCCCGGTGCCGTCGATCCCGTGGCGCTCGCGGTCGGGGGCGCCACCGTTGTCGTACTGGTGGTGTGGCCGCGGTGGCGGTGGGGGGTGCGTTTCGTGCCCGCGCCGTTGGTGGCTGTCGGGGGTGCGGCACTGGTGACCTGGGTGTTCGACCTGGGGGTGCGGCGGGTCGAGGTGCGGGGGCTGCTGGAGGCCGTGCGGGTGCCGTCGGTCGATGATCTGGGGTTACTCGCGGAGGTGGGGGTGGTCGGGACCGTTCTCGCCTTCGCGCTGATCGCCTCGGCCGAGTCGTTGTTCAGTGCGGCGGCCGTGGATCAGCTGCATGACGGGCCGCGGACCGACTACGACCGGGAGTTGGTCGCCCAGGGGGTCGGGAACGTGGTGTGTGGGGCGCTCGGGGCGTTGCCGATGACCGCGGTGATCGTGCGGAGTGCGGCGAATGTGCGGGCGGGGGCGCGGACCAAGGCCTCGCGGGTGCTGCACGGGATGTGGTTGCTGGTGTTCGCGGCCCTGCTGCCCGGGGTGCTCGGGGTGATTCCCGTCGCGGCGCTCGCCGGGCTGCTGGTGCACGCGGGGTGCAAGCTCGTGCCCGTACAGGAGTTGGGGGCCTTGTGGCGGGGGCGGGATCGCGGGGAGATGGTGGTGCTGGGGGCGACCGCCTTGGCGATCGTGGCCTGGAATCTGTTCGAGGGTGTGCTCGTGGGGCTCGCGTTGGCCGTGGCCAAGACCGCGTGGGACATCAGCCATGTGCATGTGGAGACCGAGGACCGGGGGGATGCGGGGGTTGTCGTGCGGGTGGTCGGGAACGCGACGTTCTTGCGATTGCCGACATTGCTGGACGCGTTGGAAGGGGTGCCTCGAGAGCGGGGTGTGCGGCTGGAGTTGAGCGGGTTGCGACATGTGGATCACGCGTGTGCGGCGGCTATGGAGGCTTGGGCGGCGGCGTGGCTTGTGGATCAGGAGGGGAAGGGGAAGGGCGAGGAGGGGGACTCGGGCTCGGGCGTGGAAAGAGGCACGGGTGCGGGGAGATGCCCGGGAGAGGGCGATGAGGGAGGCCGGTCTCACGTGGGTCGCCCTCAAGGGGTCGGGATTCAGGAGGGTGGGCCTGAGGAGGGTCTGCTTGACGAGGGTGCGGCTCAGGGGCGGATGGCCAGTAGTAGGTCTACGTCGTAGGTCTCTTCGATGGTTTCGGTGGGGAAGAGCTTGCGGAGGTGGGCTCGTTCCTCGGTGAAGAACTCGGTGGTGGCCTCTTCGCCGAGGACCAGGAACGCCGAGTGGCTGGCGATGTTGGCCAGGTGGGTGTCGAGGGAGACCTCGCGGCTCCAGCGGATCTGGCGGCGGGTGAAGTCCAGGCGGCCGGCGGTGTCGGCGAGGGCGGCGGGGGCACCGGAGCCGCTCTTCTCGATCGGGGTGTCGGGGTCGACGCCGAGGAAGCGGTGGATGCGGGTGGTGGCGTCGGCGATCCAGGGGATGTCGACTGCGTCGGTGTTCCACCAGAGGGCGAGTGAGCCGCCGGGGCGGAGCACGCGGAGAGCCTCCGGGACCGAGCGGGTGGGGTCGGTCCAGTGCCAGGACTGGGCGTAGGTCAGGAAGTCGGTGGAGGCGGTGGCTACGGGGAGGGCGTTGCCGTCGCCGCGGATGAGGGGGATGTGGGGGTGGGTGCGGCGGAACTGGGCGGCCATGCCGGCGCCGGGTTCCACGGCGAGGACGTGGGCGCCGCGGGTGTGGAGGAGGGTGGTGGATATGCCGGTGCCGGCGCCTACGTCTACGGCTCTTGCTCCGGGGAGGGGGCGGGGGGTGAGGGATTCGATGGTGTCGAAGAGGGTGGGTGGGTAGGAGGGGCGGCTCGCTGCGTATTGGGCTGCGGCGGTGTTGAAGGAGTGGGCTCGGGTGGTGTGGGAGGGGTGAGGGCGGCGGGGGGTGGTCATGGGGGACATCGTCGCGTGGTGGGGTGGTGTTGGGGAGGGGTTCGCCCCCGCCGCCCTTACCCGTTCCCACCCCCAGGGGCTGCCGCCCCTTCGACCCCGCGCGCGGGAGAGTTCGGGGGGTGCGGTGGTATGGCGACAGCGGGTGGGTGGGGGCTGGTCGCTCAGTTCCCCGCGCCCCTTTCGGGGCTCCGCCCCGGGCCCCGTCTGGGGGCTGTGGGGCGCCCGCCGTTCTTGGGGCACGTCGGTCGGCCTTTGCGGCACGCCGCAACCTTTGGGCCCCGCCTGTCGTGTGGCACACCAATCGTCGTGGCCCCGATCGTCAGGACCTCGCCGACCCTCAGGCCCGGCGCCCCTCAAGCCCGGCGGTCCAGGGGAACCCGCCGATCCATAGGGCCTCGCCAACTCGTAGGGCCCCGGCGACCCCCAGGACGCCGCCAAGCCCTAGGACGCCGATAGCGCTTGGGGCCTCGCCCATCAAATGCCGGAGCAGCCCGTACATGCCGGAGCAGCCCGTTAGAAGCCGACGGCCCACCCCCGTTACCCCCTCCGTCGCTTCGCCGGATTGCCCGTCCGCTTGGACGTGCGGCGCTCGTACTGCTCTCGGGCCGTGGTGAATTCCTCGCGGTGGAGGGATTCGCCGGGGGCCTCGCGTAGGGAGCGGAGGAAGTAGGCGGTGAGGGAGCCCAGGAAGCCGATGGCGAGGAGGCCTCGGAGGGAGGATTGGCGAGCTGGGTCGGGGCGTTTGGTGAAGGCGCCCCAGGTGTGGCCGAAGGCCAGGGCGCTACAGACGGCGAACATGACGACGACCAGGATGGCGACGAAACCGCCGATCGCGGCCAGTTGCAGGCCCTCGTAGGCCAGGCGCAGCACCAGGCAGGAGACGAGCACGGCGGCGAGCGAGCCGGCGGAGACGGTCGCGCGGCGGGCCCCGTAGTTGCCGTCGTGATTCAGCCAGCTCGTCCCGAAGAAGCGGATGGGTTCGGGGCGCGGGCCCGTGGGGGTCGCGTGGGCCCTCTGGGTGTCCTGCGTGCCCTGGGCGTCCCGGATGCCCTGCGCACGTTGGGAACTCTGCGCGTCCCGGGTGTCCTGGGTATCCCGCACGCCCTGCACGTCCCGGGCGTCCCCGGTGTCCTTCGGTCTCTCGCTCACGGTTGATTATGGCTCTGGGAGCGGGGGTGGCTTCGCTGCGGTACCGGTCCGGGTGCCGGTGCCGGTACCGCAGCGATGTTCAGCGGCGCGCCCGTCTCCGTGTCAGCCGCAGCGCGGGGCCACGTAGCCGTCGCTGCCGGTGTAGACGTAGGCGTCGGAGATGTACTCGCCGTCGTCGATGTTGTCCCAGACGTTGGTGGTGCCGTAGGGGCCGGAGATGGTCTGGCCCGGCGTCTGGCAGAAGATCGGCACGCTGGAGCCCCCGGAGAGGACTCGGACGATGCCATAGCTGGTGCTCGGGCCGCTGCGGACGTTGAGACGGACGCCCGGGGCGGTCGAGTAGTAGCGAACGGCCGCCGTGGCGGTCGCGGCAGTCGCGGCCGTGGCCGTCGCCTCGGCCGAAGCCTTGACGGTCTGCTCCCCCTCGCCGTCCCCCGCGATCTCTTCGACCTGGTCGACAGACATGGCTGATCTCCCCCCGTTTGAACCCCGTTGAATCCCCATGAAAGCCATGGGGACCCGTTGATACCCCTGAATCAGGACACACACACCTGTGCGTTTTTCGCACGCAGAGGCTAGCAAGCCGCCTCTGTCCCGTACGTGTCATCGACTAGGCTCCGTGCGTCGCGCGAGCGGCCGAAACAGCACGGGGGTGGACCCATGGCACCGCAGCGGGGCACCGGGTCGGGAGCGGAAGCGGAACTTCCTGAGTACGCCGGTCAGTACCGCCTGGAGTCGTGTCTGGGTTCCGGTGGCATGGGCGTCGTCCATCTGGCCGCCTCGACCTCAGGACTGCGGCTCGCGGTGAAAGTCGTGCACGCCGAGTTCGCCAAGGATCCTGAGTTCAGAGGGCGGTTCAGGCAGGAGGTCGCCGCCGCGCGACGCGTGAGCGGTGCCTTCACCGCGCCGGTCGTCGATGCCGACACCGACAGCCCCCGACCTTGGATGGCCACTCTCTTCATTCCCGGTCCGACCCTCGCCGAGCACGTCAAGCGAAACGGGCCCATGCCGCCCGGGCAGTTGCGGCGGCTGATGGCGGGGCTGGCCGAGGCCCTGCGCGACATCCACCGCGCCGGTGTGGTGCACCGGGATCTCAAGCCCAGCAATGTGCTTCTCGCCGAGGACGGGCCCAAGGTCATCGACTTCGGCATCTCCCGGCCGAAGGACAGCGAACTGCGCACCGAGACCGGGAAGTTGATCGGCACACCGCCGTTCATGGCCCCCGAGCAGTTCAGGCGGCCCCGGGAGGTCGGGCCCGCCGCCGACATCTTCGCCCTCGGGTCGGTGACCGTGCACGCGGCCACCGGGCGCGGGCCCTTCGACTCCGACAGCCCTTACGTCGTCGCCTACCAGGTCGTCCACGACGAGCCCGACCTCACCGGCGTACCCGCGAACCTCGCGCCGCTCGTCGGCGCCTGCCTCGCCAAGGAGCCCGAGGACCGGCCCACGGCGGACGAGCTGATGCATGAACTCCGGTCCGTGGCCGCCTCGTACGACACCCAGACCTTCATACCGACCCAGCGGGAGGGGAAGGGGGAAGGAGAAGGGGAGGGCTCGGGACGGGCGGGACGCAGGGAGCGAGGGGACAGTTGGGCTGCTCCCGTTGCCCATACTGCCGACGAGGGCACGGGCACGAGCACAGGTGTTCATAGAGACGGCAGCGGTGGCGGGTCCGGTGGTCCGGGCGGCTCCGGGCGTGGGGGCCCGGCCGGGAAGCGGTTGCGTCAGCGGGCCGTTCTGGTCGCCGCCTCGCTGGCGTTGGTCGCGGGGGCGGGGTTCGGGGCCGTACAGGTGATGGGGGGTGACGGCGTACGGGCCGGCGGTGATACGGCCACGCCGCGGGCCAGCGGGGCCGCGGCCGCCGCTCCCGCGCTCAAGCCCTGGGCCACCAAGCCGGCGGCCAGGAAGAACGGGGCGCCGCAGTGCTCGTACGGGGCGGGGAAGTTGTTGTGCGTGCAGCCGGGGCTGGTGTCCGCGCTGGATCCGGCGGACGGCAGCGTGCTGTGGCGGCACACCGTCGACGGGGTGGGCGTGGCGGGCACGAGTGATCCGCCCGTCGAGTCGGGTGAGCTGGTGCACGTACTGACGGACGAGGGCACCCGGCTCCAGGCGCTCGACCCGCACTCCGGCGAGGTGCGGTGGGAGCGGGACATCGCCGCGTACGGCGGGAAGCGGTACGTGGGCGGCACGCTCCTGCTGACCGCCGCCGACGGGACGGTCACCGGCGTGGACAGCGCCACCGGCGACACGCGGTGGAGCGGCCGGATCCCGTCGCAGCCGGAGGCCTACTTCAAGTCGTTCGACGGGGACCCGCTGGCGTACGTGGCGAGCGTCACCGGCGAGGGGTCGGAGGCGCGGACGCGGATCACGGCGGTGGACCCGGACACCGGGGACGTGCGGTGGGACGCCCGGCTGGAGGGCAGTCTGGAGCCGGTGGGGTCGCATGGCGGCGTCCTCTTCTTCGCCTCGCTCGGGGGCGCGTACGGCGACACGGTGGCCGTGGTCCGGTACGACCCCGACGCCGAGGCGACGGTTCGGGTCGTGCTGCCCCTGCCGGTCCAGGAGGCGCGCGGGCTCGTGCGGGGCGATGTCGTGTACCTGCTGGGCGGCCTCGGCGGTTCACTGGTGGCCGTCGACATGGACGCCCGTAAGCAGCTGTGGCGGACCGAGACAGAAGTGGCGCGGACTTCTGCACCGGTCGCCGACGACCGGCACGTGTACTTCACCTCGTCCGACGGGCGGCTGCTCGCGGTGGGCGCGCGGAAGGGCGGGCTCAGTGGAGGGACGGCCTCGCGGCTCGGGGCCTCGGCCCGGGTCACCGCCGCCCTGCCCGAGCCCGTGGTCATCGACGGACGGGTCTGCGCGGGCGCGCCCGACGGGACCGTGCTCGGGCTGGACGGAAGCGATCCGACGAGCTGGTGACAGGACCGCCCGGCGTGGCCCGAGACCGCCCTCGGCGAACGGAACCGCTCAGCGAACCGCCCCGTCGACGAACGGAACGGCTCAGGCCGCTCCCTCGGCGAACGGAACGGCTCAGAAACGCCCCCTCGCCAAGCGGTACGACCGAGGGCCGCTCCCCTCAGACCCTCAGGGAACAGCCCTCGACTACAGCAGGCTTCAGCCCAGCTTCGTGAAAGACCTCAGCCCAGCTTGCTGACGTCCCGCACCGCACCCTTGTCCGCGCTGGTGGCCATCGCGGCGTACGCCTTCAGCGCGGCCGACACCTTCCGCTCCCGGTTCTTCGGGGCGTAGACGCCGTTCAGCACCTGCTCGCGGCGGGCCAGCTCGGCGTCGTCGACCAGCAGCTCGATCGAGCGGTTCGGGATGTCGATGCGGATGCGGTCGCCGTCCTCGACGAGGGCGATCGTGCCGCCGGCGGCCGCCTCGGGCGAGGCGTGGCCGATGGAGAGGCCGGAGGTGCCGCCGGAGAAGCGGCCGTCGGTGATCAGCGCGCAGGTCTTGCCCAGGCCTCGGCCCTTCAGGTACGAGGTCGGGTAGAGCATCTCCTGCATGCCGGGGCCGCCCTTGGGGCCCTCGTAGCGGATGACGACGACGTCGCCGTCCGTGATCTCCTTCATGAGGATCTTCTGAACGGCCTCCTCCTGCGACTCGCAGACGACCGCCGGGCCCTCGAACGTCCAGATCGACTCGTCGACGCCGGCCGTCTTCACCACGCAGCCGTCGACCGCCAGGTTGCCCTTGAGCACCGCCAGGCCGCCGTCCTTGGAGTAGGCGTGCTCGGCGGAGCGGATGCAGCCGCCCTCGGCGTCGTCGTCCAGGGACTCCCAGCGCTCGGACTGCGAGAAGGCCTCGGCGGAGCGGACGCAACCGGGGGCCGCGTGCCACAGCTCCACGGCCTCCGGGGACGGCGAGCCGCCGCGCACGTCCCACGTCTTCAGCCAGTCGGCCAGGGAGGCGCTGTGGACGGAGTTCACGTCCTCGTTGAGCAGGCCCGCGCGGTGCAGTTCGCCCAGCAGGGCGGGGATGCCGCCGGCGCGGTGCACGTCCTCCATGTAGTACGTGCGGTCCTTGGCGACGTTCGGCGCGACCTTCGCGAGGCACGGCACGCGGCGCGAGACCGCGTTGATCTCGTCGAGGCCGAACGGGACGCCCGCCTCCTGGGCGGCGGCCAGCAGGTGCAGGATCGTGTTGGTCGAGCCGCCCATGGCGATGTCGAGGGCCATGGCGTTCTCGAAGGCCGCGACGCTCGCGATCGAGCGGGGCAGGACCGTCTCGTCGTCCTGCTCGTAGTAGCGGCGGGTGACGTCCATGACCGTACGGGCGGCGTCCTCGTACAGCGCCTTGCGGGCGGTGTGCGTGGCGAGGACCGAGCCGTTGCCCGGGAGGGAGAGGCCGATGGCCTCGGTCAGACAGTTCATCGAGTTGGCGGTGAACATGCCGGAGCAGGAGCCGCAGGTCGGACAGGCGTTCTCCTCGATACGGAGGATGTCCTCGTCCGAGATCTTGTCGTTCACCGCGTCGGAGATCGCGTCGACGAGGTCGAGCGTGCGGACCGTGCCGTCGACGAGGGTCGCGCGGCCGGACTCCATCGGGCCGCCGGAGACGAAGACCGTCGGGATGTTGAGGCGCAGGGCCGCGTTCAGCATGCCCGGGGTGATCTTGTCGCAGTTGGAGATGCAGATCAGGGCGTCGGCGCAGTGGGCCTCGACCATGTACTCCACGCTGTCCGCGATCAGGTCGCGGGAGGGCAGGGAGTACAGCATGCCGCCGTGGCCCATCGCGATGCCGTCGTCGACCGCGATCGTGTTGAACTCCCGCGGGATGCCGCCGGCCTCACGGATCGCCTCGCTCACGATCCGGCCCACCGGCTGGAGGTGGGTGTGGCCCGGCACGAACTCGGTGAAGCTGTTGGCGACCGCGATGATCGGCTTGCGGCCGATGTCCGCGCCCGGTACACCGGAGGCGCGCATAAGGGCGCGGGCGCCCGCCATGTTGCGGCCGTGGGTGACTGTGCGGGACCTCAGCTCGGGCATCGCGCTCGCTCCTTCAGAGACTGCGATCAGAGACTTCTGACTGAGTTGAGCGTACGCCCGTTGCTCCAAGGCTTGGACGCCTTGTCCGGAATGCGGGATGGGTGTCTCGGTTTTCGGGTGGGACCGTCGTGGCCGCTCGGGCCCGCGCGGCGGAGCCGTACATCGATACGGCCCTACGCCCCTACGCCCCTAGAGAGGTGCGGTGAGGTGGGCCTGCACCACAGGTGCCACTCTCCTGATGATCTGCTCCGGGTCCGCCGACGCCAGGGGTTCCACCTTGATCACGTATCGGAGCATCGCGATGCCCACCAACTGGGCGGCGGCCAGCTCGGCGCGTAGTTCCGCGTCCGGGACGTCCAGGCGGCCGGCGATGCGGCGCAGGACCTGGGTCGCGATGATGCGGCGGAAGACGGCGGCCGCGGTCTCGTTGTTGACGGCGGAGCGGACGATCGCGAGCAGGGGCGCGCGGGTCGCCGGGTTCTCCCAGACACCGAAGAAGAACCTGGTGAGCCGCTCGCCGACGCCGTCGAGGGGGCCTTCCTCGACCGTCCTGGGGGCCTCCATGGCCGGTGCGAAGGAGAGCGTGATGGCCGCCTCGAACACCTGCTCCTTCGTCCCGAAGTAGTGGTGCACGAGCGCCGAGTCCACCCCGGCGGCCTTGGCGATACCGCGTACGGACGTCTTGTCGTAGCCGCGCTCGGAGAACTCCTCGCGGGCCGCGGCGAGGATGCGGTCGCGGGCGGCGGGGGTGTCGGCCGATTCCGTACGGGGAGGCCGTCCCCGGCGGCGGGGGGTGGCCGAGGTCACGGCCGGGGGATCTGCAGGGCGGAGGCGAGGTGCAGCCGGGTGAAGGCGAGGGCCTCCGCCAGGTCGGCCTCGCGCTCGGCGGCGGACATGGCGCGGCGGGTGTTGACCTCGATGACGACGTGGCCGTCGAAACCGCTCAGGGCGAGACGTTCCAGCAGCTCGGCGCAGGGCTGGCTGCCGCGGCCCGGGACGAGGTGCTCGTCCTTGGCCGACCCCTTGCCGTCGGCCATGTGCACATGGCCGAGGCGGTCGCCCATGCGGTCGACCATCTCCAGGGCGTCGGTGCGGGAGGTCGCGGCGTGGCTGAGGTCGATCGTGAAGTGCCGGTAGTCGTCCTTCGTCACGTCCCAGTCGGGGGCGTACGCCAGCATCTCGCGGTCGCGGTAGCGCCAGGGATACATGTTCTCGACGGCGAACCGTACGTCCGTCTCGTTCGCCATCCGCCAGATCCCGGTGACGAAGTCGCGCGCGTACTGGCGCTGCCAGCGGAACGGGGGGTGCACGACGACCGTGCTCGCGCCGAGCTTCTCGGCGGCCGCCTGGGCGCGCTGGAGCTTCACCCAGGGGTCGGTGGACCAGACCCGCTGGGTGATCAGCAGACAGGGGGCGTGTACGGCGAGGATCGGGATCTGGTGGTAGTCGGAGAGGCGGCGCAGGGCCTCCAGGTCCTGGCTGACCGGGTCGGTCCAGACCATGACCTCCACGCCGTCGTAGCCCAGGCGCGCGGCGATCTCGAAGGCCGTCGCCGTCGACTCCGGGTACACGGAGGCCGTGGACAGGGCGACCTTCGCGTCCGGGATTCGCACGACGTCTGCCACGCAGGACAGCCTAAGGGGTGCGTTTCGTTGTGTGGGCCCGGGCCGGGGTGTTGGCCGAAGGCGTGGTGCCCTCGCCTGTTCGACGTCGGGGGTGCTCGACGAGGGCGGCCGCGGGTCCGTCGTGGGCGCTCGCGCCCACGCGGCGGAGCCGCGGATCGATACAGCCCCGCGCTCCTGAAAGATCTCCGGGCCCCTTGCCCACAACGACCCCTTACGCCGTACCCATGTGACCCAAGCGACGCATAATCACGCCGTACCCATGTGACCCAAGCGACGCAGGATCACGCCGTACCCATGTGATCCAAGCGACGCAGGATCACGCCCTCCCGCAAAGCCCACGGGCAGATCTCCAGGGTCTCCACCTGGAACAGGTCCATCGCGCCCTCCGCCACCAACGCGCCGGCGAGCAGCTGATTCGCGCGGCCCTCGGAGACGCCGGGAAGTGCGGCGCGTTGGGCGGTGGTCATGCCGGCGAGTTTGGGGACCCAGGTTTCGAGGGCGCCGCGCTTGAGGTCGCGCTGGACGTATAGGCCCTCGGCGGAGCGGGCGGCGCCGCCGATGCGGGCTAGTTGCTTGAAGGTCTTGGAGGTGGCGACGACGTGGTCGGGGGCGCCGAAGCGGCTGAACTCGCCGACCGTACGGGCGATCTGGGCCCGGACGTGGCGGCGCAGCGCGCGGATGTCGTCGGGGGTGGGCGGATCGCCGGGGAGCCAGCCGGCGGTGAGGCGGCCGGCGCCGAGGGGCAGGGAGGCGGCGGCGTCGGGCTCCTCGTCGATGCCGTAGGCGATCTCCAGGGAGCCGCCGCCGATGTCGAGGACGAGGAGCTTGCCGGCCGACCAGCCGAACCAGCGGCGGACGGCGAGGAAGGTCAGCCGGGCCTCCTCGGCGCCGGTGAGGACCTGCAGCTCGACACCGGTCTCGTCCTTGACGCGGGCGAGGACCTCGTCGGCGTTGCTGGCCTCGCGCACCGCGGAGGTGGCGAAGGGGAGCAGTTCCTCGACGCCCTTGTCCTCGGCGGCCTGGAGCGCCTCGTGGACGACGGTTATGAGTTTGTCGACCCCTTCGGGGCCGATGGCCCCGGCCTCGTCGAGGAGTTGGGCAAGGCGTAGCTCCACCTTGTGCGAGTGCGCGGGCAGGGGGCGCGCGCCCGGGTGTGCGTCCACCACCAGCAGATGCACCGTGTTCGATCCCACGTCGAGGACACCGAGTCTCATGTACGGAACGCTACTGCCAGCGGAGCCGTGCGCCGTCCTCGATGTGCTCTCGGGCGCCGTACCCTGGACGGGTGCCAAAGACGAAAAAGGCAAAGGCTGACAAGTCGGCAGCGGGAACGGCCGCGGCCGGCGGCCCTTCGCGGGCGAAGGCGGCGACCAAGCCACCCAAGTCGAAGAAGAACTCGGCGGAGTCCACCGCCCCGGACGAGAAGGGGCTCGATTTCGCGCGCGCGTGGGTGGAGTTTCCGGATCCCGCGGACGACGAGCAGGTCTTCCGCTGTGATCTGACCTGGCTGACCTCTCGCTGGAACTGCGTCTTCGGCAGCGGCTGCCAGGGCATCCAGGCGGGCCGCGCGGCCGACGGGTGCTGCAGCCTGGGTGCTCACTTCTCCGACGAGGACGACGAGAAGCGGGTCGCCGAGCATGTGGCGAGGCTCACCCCGGAGATCTGGCAGTTCCACGACGTGGGCACGGAGACCGGCTGGGTCTCCAAGGACGAGGACGGCGACCGTCAGACCCGCCCGTACGAGGGGTCGTGCATCTTCCAGAACCGGCCCGGTTTCGCCGGTGGCGCGGGCTGCTCGCTGCACATCCTGGCGCTGAAGGAGGGCCGCGAGCCGCTGGAGACCAAGCCGGACGTCTGCTGGCAGCTGCCGATCCGACGGACGTACGACTGGATCGACCGGCCCGACGACACGCGCGTGCTGCAGGTGTCGATCGGTGAGTACGACCGCCGCGGCTGGGGTCCGGGCGGCCACGACCTGCACTGGTGGTGCACGTCGGCGACCTCGGCGCACGGCGCGGGCGACCCGGTGTACGTGTCGTACCGGCCGGAGCTGATCGAGCTGATGGGCAAGGCGGGGTACGACCGCCTGGTCGAGCTGTGCGAGCAGCGGCTGGCGCCCCGGCTGCCGCTGGTGGCTCCGCATCCGGCGGATCCGGTACGGCCGTAAGCGCGTTACGAGGCGGGCGGGGGGTCGCCTCCGCCGTCGCTCGGCGGCGGGGTCGGGCCCGGGCCGGTCGGCGCCTGGTCGGTGGGTGTCGGGGTCGGGTCCGGCTGGGCCGGGCCGGTGGGCGTGGGGTCCGGGTCGGGCGTCTGGGGCGGGGTGGTGGGCCTCGGGGGGCCGCCCGGGTCCGGGTTCGGCGGGGTCGGGCGGGAGTCGACCGGAGGCGCCGGCACCGGGCCGTAGCCCTCGATCGTCACCACCGCGCCCGAGGGGGCGAGCGAGACCCGCGCCGTCCAGTCCCCGGCGGGCTCGCTCAGCTGGTCGACGTACACCTTGATCGTCAACGACTCGCCGGGTTCCAGGGTGCCCGAGGACTGGCTGAGGTAGAGCCAGTCCTCGCCGGTGCGGGCGGACCAGTGGACGGGTGAGTCGCCGGTCGCCCGCAGGGTGATGAGGGTGGTGTCACCGTCGTTGGAGGCGGTGACCGAGAGCGCACCCTGCCCCTTCCCCTGACCTACCTCCACGGAGACGTCGTCCACCGGGTGCTTGCCCTTGCCGAGGCGGGCGCCGGGCCTGGTGGCGTTGCCGGTGTTCTCGTACGCGCCGCGGCCGTCGCCGTCGGTTTCCTCGCCCTGCTTCTGGCCCGCGCTGACCGAGCGGCCGTCGCCGCCCTCACCGACGAGGGGGGCGCCCCGGTAGGCGGCCCAGAGGGCGAGGACGGGCGCGGCGACGACGGTGGCGACGACGGTCGTGGTGACGGCACGCGTGCGCAGCCGGTCACGGCGGGCCGCGCGGTCCCTCGGGTCCATGGGGAAACCGCGCCGGTCGAAGCGCGGGGCGCCGCCACGCGCGCGCGTGAGGTGCGCCATCGCCAGGCCCAGGGCCGCGCGCGGTGCTTCGAGCACGGGCAGCGCGGCGGGGGTGACACTCATGCCGGGCCAGCGGCCGGGGACGGCGCGCTCGGCGGCACGACGGCAGACGGGGCAGTCGTCGACGTGCCGGACGAGCTCGCGGCGCAGGGTGTCGCTGAGGACGAGCTGATGATCATCGGCCAGACGGGCGACGCTCGGACAGGCGCCGGTCTCGACGACGGCGAGGGCCGCGCGGGTGCGCTCCACCTCGCAGGCGGCGGAGGCGAGCAGCTCGCGCGCGGCGGCCGGGGCCATCCCCAGCACATCGGCGACCTCATGGGCGGCGAGCTGATGCCGCACGGCCAACTCCAGCGCCTCGCGCTGCTCGGGGGTGGTGCCGGCGGCCTCCGGCCAGGCGAGCAGGGCGAGTTCACGCCGCCGCTGCCGCTCCTCGTCCGCGGAGAGGGTTACGGTCCTGACGCCGCCCTTCTGAGCCGCCTGCGAGGCGCGCTGTTTCTCGACACCGCCGCGGTGCGAGATCGGGCGCCCGGAGGCATGCGTGCCCTGACGTTTCCGCCGGACCTCGGCGAGCTTGCGCAGACAGGCCCACCGGGCCAGCGCGTACAGCCAGGCCCTGCGGTCGTCGGCGGCATCCGGCCCGCGGCGCCGCTCGGCGAGGGCGAGCACGTCCGCCAGGGCCAGGGTCGCCGTGTCGTGGTCGCAGAGCACGGACATGCAGTAGGTGAACAGGCCGTCCAGAAACGGCTCGTAGCGCGCCGACGGGCGCTGCGCCACTGCGCGCGCCGCCGCCCGATCGCGCGCCTCGCGATGCGCCCTGTGTGCGCCGGTGGTGCGGGTCGAGGTCTCCGGACTCCTCTTCATCATTCGTGGACGGTAGGCGCCCGGAAGCAGCACCTTCTCCCCCATTCAGCACATTTACTCCGTACGGGTGAAACGATCCCTCATAAGGGGCGGGAGTCCCGGATTCCGCAGCGCGTGGCCGGAATGTTGTGCACTTTCTTGACCGTCACCAGAAAATAGCCCTACATTCCCTGAGGCTCGAGTTACTCCCAAGTACGAGCGAGCAACGTCCCCCTCCTCCGCGTCGACAGGAGCTCCATCCCTCATGGCCGTACGCACCCGCCGCTCCGCCACCCGTACGTTCGCCGCCCTGGCCACCGCCGTCGTCCTCTCTCTGACCGGCGCCTCCGTCTCGACCGCCGCTCCCCAGGCGTCCGCGACCGCCGCCGAACGCCTCACCGGCACCCTCGCCGACGGCGCCACCTGGATCGCCGACGTCCCGGAGAACTGGAACGGCACCCTGATCGTCTTCAGCCACGGCTTCGGCGGCAGGGCGGCCCAGAACGCGCCCCGCGAGGCCGTACGTCTGCGCCTCCTCGAAGAGGGTTACGCGCTCACCGGTTCCTCCTACGACGTGAGCGAGACCCTCTGGGCACTGGAGAGCGCGGAGCGCGACCAGGTCGCCACCATCGCGGCGGTCACCGAGAAGATCGGCGAACCCACCCGCACCCTCGCCATGGGCCAGTCCATGGGCGGCCTGGTCAACGCCCGGCTCGCCGGCTCCGGGGCCGGCGGGATCGACGGCGCCCTGGGCCTCTGCGGCCTCGTGGCCGGCGCCAACGACCTGCACACCTACCAGCTCGACGCCGAGTACACGATCGCCCGGCTCCTGCTTCCCGACACACCGGTGAAGCTGGTGGACTTCGCCTCCGAGGCCGAGGGCGCCGTCACCGGGCAGCAGCTCACCGACGCCGTCGTCGCCGCGCAGAAGACCCCCGAGGGCCGCGCCCGTATCGCCCTCGCCGCCGCCTACCTCAACCTGCCCGCCTGGGCACCCGGCAAGGACCGCCCCGCCGCCGGCGACCGGGCGGAGCAGCAGGCCCAGCAGTACGAGTGGCTCGCGCAGGGCATCCTCAACCGCGTCGAGCCCGCCCGCTACCACGTCGAGAAGGCCCTGGGCGGCAACAACTCCGGGAACAAGGGCGTCGACTACGCGCGCGTGCTCGCGACGTCCCAGCACGCGCCCCTGGTCAAGGCCCTGTACCGAGAGGCCGGCCTCGACCTCCGGGCCGACCTCGAGAACCTGACCGCCAACGCGAAGATCAAGGCCGACCCGTCCGCCGTCGCCGCCGGCGAACGCACCTCCTCCGCCGGCCAGGGCCTCGCCGTCCCCCTCCTCGACATCCACACCACCGCCGACGACCTCGTCCCCGTCGAACAGGAGAACCGCTTCGCCGATCGCGTCCGCGCCTCCGGCGACGGCTCGCTGCTCCGCCAGGCCTACGTGGAACGCCAGGGCCACTGCTCCTTCACCGTCGCCGAGACCGTCGCCGCCCTCCACGCCCTGGAGTCCCGCGTCGACTCCGGCCGTTGGGGCGCCGCCGCGACCCCGGGCGCCCTCCAGACCGCAGCGACCGCCCTCGGCCTCGACGGCGCGGCGTACGTCCCGTACCGCCCGGCGGAGCTGACGATCGGGCGACGCCCGTAGGACACCGTGCGCCGGGGCTGAGCGGGGGTGGGTCACGCGGCTCGGCGCCACGAGGTGCCCCGCGCCCCGAAAGGGGCGCGGGGCACTGCGCGACCAGCCACGATCCATCCGCGGCCGCCCACGACGAGAACCCCTACGGCGAACAGGCGCCCACCGCCCCCACGCCCTCGGCCGCGCAGGCGATCCGGCCGCCCGTCGGAGACTGTCAGTGCCCTCCGTTACGGTTCGTGCATGGCTGCCCGTACGAAGACCGCGAAGGACCGGCCGTCCTACCGCTGCACAGAGTGCGGCTGGCAGACGGCCAAGTGGCTCGGCCGCTGCCCCGAATGCCAGGCCTGGGGCACGGTCGAGGAGTACGGCACGCCCGCGGTCCGTACGACGGCCCCCGGCCGGGTCACCACCTCCGCCGTCCCCATCGGCCAGGTGGACGGCCGCCAGGCCGCTGCCCGCACCACCGGAGTCCCGGAGCTCGACCGGGTCCTCGGCGGCGGCCTCGTCCCCGGCGCCGTCGCCCTCCTCGCGGGCGAACCCGGCGTGGGCAAGTCCACCCTCCTCCTCGACGTCGCGGCCAAATCCGCCAGCGCCGAACACCCGACCCTCTATGTGACGGGTGAGGAGTCCGCCAGCCAGGTCCGCCTGCGGGCCGACCGCATCAACGCCCTCCACGACCACCTCTACCTGGCCGCCGAGACCGACCTCGCCGCCGTACTGGGCCACTTGGACGCGGTCAAACCGTCCCTCCTGATCCTCGACTCGGTCCAGACGGTCGCCTCCCCCGAGATCGACGGCGCCCCCGGAGGCATGGCCCAGGTCCGCGAGGTCGCCGGCGCCCTCATCCGCGCCTCCAAGGAACGCGGCATGTCGACACTCCTCGTGGGCCATGTCACAAAGGACGGCGCGATCGCCGGGCCCCGTCTCCTGGAGCACCTCGTCGACGTGGTCCTGCACTTCGAGGGCGACCGCCACGCCCGCCTCCGCCTGGTCCGCGGCGTCAAGAACCGCTACGGCGCCACGGACGAGGTCGGCTGCTTCGAACTGCACGACGAGGGCATCACCGGTCTCACCGATCCCAGCGGCCTCTTCCTCACCCGCCGCGACGAACCGGTCCCGGGCACCTGCCTGACCGTGACCCTGGAGGGCCGCCGCCCCCTGGTCGCGGAAGTGCAGTCGCTCACAGTCGACTCGCAGCTCCCCTCCCCCCGCCGTACGACGTCCGGCCTGGAGACCTCCCGGGTCTCGATGATGCTCGCGGTCCTGGAGCAGCGCGGACGCATCAGCGCCCTCGGCAAGCGGGACATCTACTCGGCGACGGTCGGCGGCGTGAAGCTCTCGGAGCCCGCCGCGGACCTCGCGATCGCGCTCGCCCTGGCGTCCGCGGCGACCGACACCCCCCTGCCCAAGAACCTCGTGGCGATCGGCGAAGTGGGGCTCGCGGGCGAGGTCAGACGGGTGACCGGCGTCCAGCGCCGCCTCTCCGAAGCACACCGCCTCGGCTTCACGCACGCGCTCGTTCCGTCCGATCCCGGCAAGGTTCCTCCCGGTATGAAGGTCCTGGAAGTGGCCGATATGGGAGACGCGCTCCGGGTACTGCCCCGATCGCGTCGACGAGAGGCCCCACGGGACGAGGAGGACCGCCGGTAGACTTTGCCCAGGTCTCGCCCGTCCGTACGAACCACATGTGCGAAACGGGAGCACCCCAGATCCTGCGACCCGAGGAGTGCAGTGGCAGCCAACGACCGGGCAGCAGCTCCCGGAAAGTCCGGTGGGAGCTCCGGTGCCGATGGCCTGATGCGCGCCTCACTGAGCGCCGTGGCCCCAGGCACGGCCCTGCGCGACGGGCTTGAACGGATTCTCCGCGGCAACACCGGCGGACTCATCGTGCTGGGCTCCGACAAGACCGTCGAAGCCATGTGCACGGGTGGTTTCGTGCTGGATGTCGAGTTCACGGCCACGCGGCTGCGCGAGCTGTGCAAGCTGGACGGCGGCATCGTCCTGTCCTCGGACCTGTCCAAGATCCTCCGAGCGGGCGTCCAACTGGTCCCCGACCCCACGATCCCCACCGAGGAGACCGGCACCCGGCACCGCACCGCCGACCGCGTGAGCAAACAGGTCGGCTACCCGGTCGTGTCCGTCTCCCAGTCGATGCGCCTGGTCGCGCTGTACGTCGACGGACACCGGCGCGTCCTGGAGGACTCGGCGGCGATCCTGTCCCGCGCGAACCAGGCCCTGGCGACCCTGGAGCGGTACAAGCTCCGCCTGGACGAGGTGGCGGGCACCCTCTCCGCACTGGAGATCGAGGACCTGGTGACGGTCCGGGACGTCTCGGCGGTCGCCCAGCGACTGGAGATGGTCCGCCGCATCGCCACCGAAATCGCCGAATACGTGGTCGAACTGGGCACGGACGGCCGCCTGCTGGCCCTCCAGCTCGACGAGCTGATCGCGGGCGTCGAGCCGGAACGCGAGCTGGTGGTCCGGGACTACGTGCCCGAACCGACGGCCAAACGCTCCCGTACGGTCGACCAGGCCCTCCACGAACTCGACGCCCTCACCCACGCCGAGCTCCTCGAACTCCCCACCGTCGCCCGCGCCCTCGGCTACACCGGCTCCCCCGAAGGCATGGACTCCGCCGTCTCCCCTCGCGGCTTCCGCCTCCTGGCCAAGGTCCCCCGTCTCCCGGGCGCCATCATCGACCGCCTCGTCGAACACTTCGGCGGCCTCCAGAAACTCCTCGCCGCCAGCGTCGACGACCTCCAGACGGTCGACGGGGTGGGCGAGGCCCGAGCCCGCAGCGTCCGCGAGGGCCTGTCGCGTCTGGCGGAGTCGTCGATCCTGGAGAGGTACGTCTAGCCTCCGGCGGTCGGCCGGAGGCCAGTGCGACTGACCGGAAGCCCTGAATCCTGTGCGGGGCCCCGGTCGGTCCGGCTCGCTCCGCGCTCAGTCCTTCTCCAGCACGAAGGACTGCCGGGCCGTGGCCAGTCCGGGGGCCTTCGCCTCCACGAGATACGTCCCGGCCGCGGCCGAACCGGCCGACGGCGTCGCGCAGTTGGCGGCGCTGGGGTCCCTGTTCCACTCCACGGTGTAGGTGACCCGGTCTCCGGCCGGCACCTTGAACAGCAGGCTGCCCGCGGTCTCATGACAGTGGTCGGACGCCCAGAACGCGTCGTCCGCACCGGCCGCGGTGATCGTCACCACCGTGTTGTCCGGCCCGAGATCGAGCTTGCAGTCACTGCCGGAGGAGTTCCGGGCGATGAGCTCGAACGTGGGGTTCACCCCGGGCTCGTACGCGTTGCGCACACTGCGCACCGTCAGTTCCACGGCCCCGGCGGCACAGTTGGGCAGGGGGGACCCCGCCGAAACCTGCTCACCGGAACTGCTCCCGTTCTTGCCCCCGCCGTCCGACGTACCGCCCCCGGCGGCACCGGACCCGCCATCGGCGCCCCCGGCCCCGGAGTCCGCGTCGGAACCGGACCCGGAAGTGGAGCCGGTTCCCGAACTGTCGCCCCCGGAACCCGACTCGTCGCCCGACTCGTCGCGTCCGCCCGGCGCTTCACTGATCGCGGGACCGGAACCGGACGGCCCGGGGGTGATGGAGGTCGCGGGATTCTTCCCGTTGGGCTCGCCCGCGTTGTTGTCGCCGTTCCCGCCACCACTGGTGACGACCCATACGATCAGTAGCGCTAGCAGACCGACGAGGGTCAGCAGAATGGCCCTCCGACGCCAGTAGATGGAGGAGGGAAGCGGCCCGATCGGATTGCGCAGAGATCCCACGGCGCAAACTGTACGAGAGATCCGCCCCGTCGCTTGCCCCACCCGCCGCCCTGAACCTCAACTTTTCCGGATCATCATCCCGGTCGCCCTCGCCGCTGACCTGGCCGGGCGTCCCACGATCGCCGTACGTGAGCGTAGGCCCCGGGTGTGCACTGTCCGTGACCGTGCCGCGCGAGGGGCACGAACTCCCAGGCGGCCCGTATCCGTTCAGGAAATCCACGCCTGCCACAATCGACCCCACCACCGAAGCACGTCGGAGGATCTGGAGGACGACGATGGGCGGATCCGTGGAACCGACGTCGAGGCCGTTGCGGAAGCTGGGGTTTCTGACCATCGGGCTGTTCGACGAGGCCGATCCCCGCCGGGGCCACGAGTCGACCCTGGAGATCATCGAACTCGGCGAACAACTCGGCTTCGACAGCGCCTGGCTCCGCCACCGTCATCTGCAGTACGGCATCTCCTCCCCCGTCGCGGTCCTCGCGGCGGCCTCCCAGCGCACGAGCCGTATCGAACTGGGCACCGCCGTCATCCCGCTGGGCTGGGAGAACCCGCTGCGGCTCGCCGAGGACCTGGCCACGGTCGACCTCCTCTCCGGCGGCCGGCTCAACCCGGGCGTCAGTGTCGGACCGCCGATGCACTACGACACCGTCAAGCCGGTGCTCTACCCGGACACCGCCGACGCGGAGGACTTCAGCTTCGAACGGGTCCGGCGTCTCCTCGGCTTCGTACGGGGCGAGGCGGCCACCGACTTCAGCGGCACCGAGGGGTTCGAGGTCTTCTCCGACCGGGTCCAGCCGCACTCCCCAGGGCTGGGCGGCCGTATGTGGTACGGCGGCGGCAGCCTCCGGTCGGCGCGGTGGGCCGGCGAGAACGGGATGAACTTCCTGACCAGCAGCGTCGTGAAGGCGGAGGGGCCGGAGACGGCAACCGGGGCCGGGTCCGGATCCGGGGAGGTCGACTTCGCCGGCATCCAGCTCTCCCACATCCGGGAGTTCCGGGCGCATCACCCCGACGGGGAGCGCGCCCGGGTGTCGCAGGGGCTCGTGGTCATCCCCACCGACTCGGCGAGTGCCGAGCAGCGCGCCAAGTACGAGGCGTACGCGGCGAAGCGGCTGCCGCGGACCACCGCGCCGCAGGGGCCGGCACGGCTGCTCTTCGCCCCGGACCTGGTCGGCACCTCCGCCGAGATCGCCGAACAGCTGCACGCCAACGTCGCCTTCCACGAGATCGACGAGGTCGCCTTCGCGCTGCCGTTCACCTTCGACCACGAGGACTACGTCCAGATCCTCACGGACATCGCGACGAAGCTGGGCCCGGAACTGGGCCGGCGCCCGGCGGCCTGAACCCCGGGCCGCGCGCATTCTCAGCCCGCTCCCCGACCCACCCCCACCAGAACCCACGACCGGCCACCCCCGCATGGCAGGATCGACCGTGCCATGACTGCACCCACGAAGCCTCAGAGCAGCCCTGCCACCGAAGCCCCCACCGCACTGCACACCCCGGTGATCGCCTGGTTCGAGACGCATGCCCGTGATCTGCCCTGGCGGCGGCCGGAGGCCGGGCCGTGGGGGGTGATGGTCAGTGAGTTCATGCTGCAGCAGACGCCGGTCAATCGCGTCCTGCCCGTCTACGAGCAGTGGTTGGCGCGCTGGCCCCGGCCGGCGGACCTCGCGAAGGAGCCGCCGGGCGAGGCGGTGCGGGCCTGGGGCCGGCTCGGGTATCCGCGGCGCGCGCTGCGGCTGCACGGCGCGGCGGTGGCCATAACGGAACGGCACGGCGGGGACGTACCACGGGATCACGCGCAGTTGCTCGCGCTGCCGGGGATCGGCGAGTACACGGCCGCGGCGGTGGCGTCGTTCGCGTACGGGCAGCGGCACGCCGTGCTCGACACGAACGTGCGGCGCGTCTTCGCCCGCGCGGTCAGCGGCACGCAGTACCCGCCGAACGCCACCACGGCCGCCGAGCGCAAGCTGGCCCGGGCCCTGCTGCCCGAGGACGACGGCACGGCGTCCCGCTGGGCGGCCGCGTCGATGGAGCTGGGCGCGCTGGTGTGCACGGCGAAGAACGAGACGTGCCATCGCTGTCCGATCGCCGGGCAGTGCGCCTGGCGGCTCGCCGGGAAGCCCGCGCACGACGGTCCGGCGCGGCGCGGTCAGACGTACGCCGGTACCGACCGTCAGGTCCGCGGCAAGCTCCTGGCCGTACTGCGGGACGCGATCGCGCCCGTACCGCAGGCCGTTCTCGACCGGGTGTGGGACGAGCCCGTGCAGCGCGCCCGTGCCCTCGACGGACTGGTCGCCGACGGACTGGTGGAGCCCCTCCCGGGCCGCCTCTACCGTCTGCCCCTCACCTGAGAACCCGCGGTCCGCGCATCTGACACCGCACAGCCCACGCATCGCCGAGGTATCACCGCAACACAAGCCCGAGGGAAGGCAGGGCGGTGTCAGGCGGGGCGAATCGCCCCATCCCCGCCCCAAAGCCCACCCCGCGTTACCCCGTTCCTCCTTCTGTTACACAACCGACGGACAGCCGAGCGTTCTCCGCAGGCTGCCTCGGACGTCACCGTGACAACCCCTCCGTAGCTTCATTGGCGTACCGCAGGAACCCGCGAAACGAACCAGCGGATCCGGCGGAACGAGCGAGACGAAGCGGCGGACAACCGGCGGCGCGCGGATGCGCGGGCGTCGGAAACGGGGAACGGAGGCGGTTGATCATGGCGCACGGCGAGGTGCTCGCATTCGAGGAGTACGTCCGCACTCGGCAGGACGCGCTGCTGCGCAGCGCCCGCCGGCTCGTGCCGGACCCGGTGGACGCCCAGGATCTGCTGCAGACGGCGCTGGCGCGGACGTACGGCCGTTGGGACGGCATAGCGGACAAGCGGCTGGCGGACGCGTATCTGCGCCGGGTCATGATCAACACGCGGACGGAGTGGTGGCGGGCCCGGAAGCTGGAGGAGGTCCCTACCGAGCAGCTGCCGGACGCCTGCATCGAGGACTCCACCGAGCAGCACGCGGACCGCGCCCTCCTCATGGACATCATGAAGGTCCTGGCTCCCAAGCAACGCAGTGTCGTGGTGCTGCGACACTGGGAGCAGATGTCCACGGAAGAGACGGCCGCCGCCCTCGGCATGTCGGCCGGCACGGTCAAGAGCACGCTGCACCGTGCGCTGGCCCGGCTCCGCGAGGAGCTGGAGTCCCGGGACCACGAAGAGCGCGCCGCCCGTGCGCTCGAGGCGAGCGAGGAGCAGGAGCGTTGCGCGGCCTGAGCACAGCGGCCGGCCCGGGTCCAGGGGCCAGGCAGGCCACGAAGGCGGTGATCACGGCGGTGGCCGTGCTCGCCGCCCTCGGCCTTTCCGTCTCCGCCTGCGGTACGGGCGGAACCGGCGCACGCGACGAGGGGCCGGCCGACAACGACTCCCTCGCGGCGGGCGCGGCCTCGCCGTCCGCCTCCGCCTCGGTCGGCTCCGACGCCGAGCACCCGAGTGTCGATGACGTCGTCCGCATGGTCCGGGCGGACCCGCAGGTCAGCGAGACGGTGAAGAGCGACCTGAAGCCGTGCGTGGCCGACGAGTACCCGGTGGACGTGACGTACGGGGATCTGACCGGGGGTTCGGCCGACGACCTCGTGGTCAATGTGATGACCTGCGCGGACGCCGTCGGTGTGGCGTCGTACGTGTACCGCGCGGAGAAGGGGAGGTACCGCAGCGTCTTCCTCTCCGAACAGCCCCCCGTCTACGCGGAGATCGACCGGGGTGACCTCCTGGTCACCCGGCAGCTGTACGAGAATGGCGACCCGGCCTCGTATCCGTCCAGCGAGGAAGTGACCACCTACCGCTGGCTCAAGGACCGTTTCGTGCAGCAGTCCAGTAACCGCACCGAGTACAGCTCCGCGGTGGGCGGCACGGAATCGGCCGTCCCCGAACCGGGCTGAGACCGGCACCGGAGCACGAGCGCCGACCGCGACCGACTACGACCGACCCCGACCGACCCCGACCGAGAGTGAACGAGATCACCGGATGGCAGAGCAGACCCATGTCCTGTTCGTCGAGGACGACGACGTCATCCGCGAGGCCACCCAGCTCGCGCTGGAGCGGGACGGCTTCGCGGTCACGGCCATGCCCGACGGGCTGTCGGGCCTGGAGGCGTTCCGCGCGGACCGACCCGACATCGCGCTCCTCGACGTCATGGTCCCGGGTCTGGACGGGGTCTCCCTGTGCCGCCGTATCCGTGACGAGTCGACCGTCCCGGTGATCATGCTCTCCGCGCGCGCCGACTCCATCGACGTCGTGCTGGGCCTGGAGGCGGGCGCCGACGACTACGTGACCAAGCCGTTCGACGGTGCCGTCCTGGTCGCCCGGATCCGCGCGGTGCTCCGCCGCTTCGGGCACGCGAGCGGCGGCGACGCCAAGGCCGACGAGGCCGCCGGCGCCGGCACCGGCGGGGTGCTCACCTTCGGCGAGCTGGTGGTGGACACCGAGGGCATGGAGGTACGGAAGTCGGGGGTGCCGGTGGCACTGACACCGACCGAGATGCGGCTGCTCCTCGAGTTCTCGTCCGCCCCCGGCACGGTCCTGTCCCGCGACAAGCTGCTCGAACGCGTGTGGGACTACGGCTGGGGTGGCGACACCCGGGTCGTCGACGTCCACGTCCAGCGGCTCCGGACGAAGATCGGCCAGGACCGCATCGAGACGGTCCGCGGCTTCGGCTACAAGCTCAAGGCCTGAGCGGGGCGGGGTGACATGAACCTGAAGGGGATACGAGGAGGGCGGGGGCTGGAGGCCTCGGGCGCCGCCGGGCTCGGCAGCGGCTCCACCCGTCGGACCACTCCTGGGACCACCACTCCTGGGGCCGCCACCGGGGCCGTTGGCGGCCCGACGACCGGCCCCGGCTTCGCCTCCGGCATCCGCACCGGCCTGCGATGGCAGCTCAGCGCTGCGATCGCGCTGGTCGGCGCGCTGGTGGCGATCGCGCTGAGCCTGGTCGTGCACAACGCGGCGCGGGTGTCGATGCTCGACAACTCGCGCGACCTGGCCAACGAGCGCATCCAGGTCGCCCAGCGCATGTACGAGTCGGGCCGCCCCCTGAAGTCCGGCGCCTTCGGGGTGAAACTCGACGACCCCGCCATCCCGAGGGACCTGCTGACCAAGGTCGCGGAGGGCCGCCGGGCCACCTACGTGTCCGAGGGCGAGAACGGCGTGCCCGACATCTGGGCGGCCGTCCCGCTGAAGGACGGCCGCGTCCTGTCCCTGCACACCGACTTCACCGACCACAGCTCCGCGGTGATGCGGGACCTCGACCAGGCCCTGCTCATCGGTTCGATCGCGGTCGTCTTCGGCGGCTCGGCCCTCGGTGTGCTCATCGGCGGCCAGATGTCCGGCCGGCTGCGCAAGGCTGCGGCGGCCGCGCACGAGGTGGCCAAGGGCGAGTCCGACGTACGGGTCCAGGACGCGATCGGCGGTGTCCTACGCGACGAGACCGCCGAGCTGGCACGGGCCGTGGACGCCATGGCCGACACGCTGCGGCAGCGCATCGAGGCGGAGCGCCGGGTGACCGCGGACATCGCCCACGAGCTGCGTACGCCGGTGACCGGCCTCCTGACGGCCGCGGAACTCCTCCCCCCGGGCCGCCCCTCCGAACTGGTCCGTGACCGGGCTCAGGCGATGCGCACGCTCGTCGAGGACGTGCTGGAGGTGGCCCGCCTCGACGGGGCCTCCGAGCGGGCCGAGCTGCAGGACATCATGCTGGGCGAGTTCGTGGCCCGGCGGGTGGCGGCGAAGGACGCGGGGGTGCGCGTACAGATCGTGCACGAGTCGGCGGTCACGACGGCCCCCCGCCGCCTCGAACGCGTCCTCCTGAACCTCCTCGCCAACGCGGCGAAGCACGGCAGGCCGCCGATCGAGGTCTCCGTCGAGGGCCGCGTGATCCGCGTCCGCGACCACGGCCCCGGCTTCCCCGAGGAGCTCCTCGCCGACGGCCCCCGCCGCTTCCGCACCGGCGCCTCCGACCGCGCCGGGCAGGGCCACGGCCTGGGCCTCACCATCGCCGCCGGCCAGGCCCGCGTCCTGGGCGCCCGCCTGACCTTCCGCAACGTCCGCCCACCCGGCTCCCCGGACGACGTACCGGCCGAGGGAGCGGTAGCCGTCCTCTGGCTCCCGGAACACGCCCCGACCAACACGGGCAGCTACCCGATGCTGCCGTTGTCAGGCGATGCGGCGGGCTGACCGAGGGCCGAAGGGCATCGAGAACATGGGGCGCGCCCGGTGCTTTTCAGGGGCGCGGGGAACTGCGTCGCGATCAACCACACACAACCCGCACCCGCCATCGAACCGAACCCCCGGCCCAAGGCGCGCCCACCCGCATCAGACAGCCATCGTCTCCTTGGCCCCGGCGGCCCCACTGCCGGCCTCCTCCGGACCGGACCCCCCGGCCCCCCGCAGCGGCACCTCCTTGACGAACACCGCGGCCACCAACGCCACCACAGCCAGAACCGCCCCCAGCAAAAACGCCGAATGCGTCCCCGAAGCCACGGCGTACTGATATGCCTCCCGCGCCGCCACCGGCAGCTTCGCCAGACTCGCCGCATCCAGCTGTGCCGACTGCTCGGTGACCTTGGACCCCAATGCCCCGGCCCGCTCGGTCATCACATCCTGCACCCGGCTGTTGAACAGCGCCCCCATGATCGCGACCCCGAAGGACGACCCGAGCGTCCGGGCCAGCGTGGTCGTGGACGACGCGACCCCCATGTCCTTCATCTCCACGCTGTTCTGCGCCACGAGCATGGTGATCTGCATCAGACACCCCATACCGGCACCCAGCACAGCCATGAACACCCCGGACGTCACCCGACTCGTACCGGTGTCCATCTGCGCCAGCAGAAACAGGCCCACGATCATCAGAACGCTCCCGACGACCGGGAAGACCTTGTACCGCCCGCTCCCCGTGGTCACCCGCCCGGCGATCATCGACACCGCGAGCATCGCCCCCAGCATCGGCAGCAACAGCAGCCCGGAGTTGGTCGCGGACGCCCCCTGCACGGACTGCTGGTACAGCGGCAGGAACAGCACCGCCCCGAACATCACGAACCCGGTGAAGAACCCGATCACGGACATCAGCGTGAAGTTCCGGTTGCGGAAGATGTGCAGCGGTATCACCGGCTCCGCCGCCCGGGTCTGTACGAACAGGAACCCGATCAGCGAGGCCACCCCGATCGCGATCAGCTCCATGATGACGGCCGACCCCCAGGCGTACTCGGTCCCGCCCCACGTCGTGACCAGCACGATCGCGGTGATGCCGACGGTCAGCAGCGTCGCGCCCAGGTAGTCGATGTTCCGCGCCGACCGCCCCTCCCGCGACGGCTTCGGCAGATGCAGTACGGCGCTGACGGCGATCAGCGCCACGACGCCGAGCGGCAGGTTGATGTAGAAGGACCAGCGCCATCCCCAGTGGTCGGTGATGAACCCGCCGACCAGCGGTCCGGCGATCATGGCGAAGGCCATCACGCCCGCCATCATCCCCTGGTACTTGCCCCGCTCCCGCGGCGGTATCAGATCACCGATGATTGCCATGACGCCGACCATCAGCCCGCCGGCCCCGAGCCCCTGCACCGCGCGGAACGCGATCAGCTGGCCCATGTCCTGGGCCATCCCGCTCAGCGCCGACCCGATCAGGAAGATCACGATAGAGGTCATGAAGACCCGCTTGCGGCCGTAGAGGTCGCCGAGCTTGCCCCAGATGGGGGTGGAGGCGGCCGTCGCAAGCGTGTACGCGGTGACGACCCAGGCGAGGTGTTCCAGGCCCCCGAGGTCGCCCACGATCGTCGGCATCGCGGTCCCGATGATCATGTTGTCGAGCATCGCGAGCAGCATGGCGATCATGAGCGCGAGCAACACGACCCGCACGCTGCGCGGCCGCGGCCCGTCCGTCCCACCGCCCGCCCCGCCGCTCGCTTCCCTCTTGGTTTCCGCGTCCATAACGGTCCTCCACTCCCCCCGGAGCCTTGCGCACTTGTCTGCCGCGCTCTCGCCCGCCGGGCACTTACTTGCCGCCCGGCTAGTTGTCTACACTCAGGGAAGCTAGGTCTCTAACTAGCCGGGCGTCAAGTAAGTTCGACGGGATTGGCCGAGGCTTGACCGACTCAGGCCTTCCGTGACGGCGAGGAGTACGAGGATGAGCGGCACGACAGACGACGTCACGGCGGACGTCGATGACCCGACGCCCAAGCGGCAGCGTCGCGGCAACACCCGTCAGCGCATCCAGGACATCGCCCTCGAACTCTTCGCCGAGCAGGGATACGAGAAGACCTCGCTGCGGGAGATCGCCGAGCGCCTGGACGTGACCAAGGCGGCGCTCTACTACCACTTCAAGACCAAGGAAGACATCCTCGTCAGTCTCTTCCAGGACCTGCAGCGCCCGATCGACGAACTGATCGAGTGGGCGGGCACCCAGCCGCGCACCCTCGACACCAAGCGGGAGATCCTCCGCCGCTACAGCGTGGCCCTGGCAGACGTGGCCCCCCTCTTCCGCTTCATGCAGGAGAACCAGGCGACGGTACGCGAGCTGAGCGTCGGCGAGACGTTCAAGGACCGCATGATCCGCCTGATCGACACCATCAAGGAACCGGACGCCGCCCTGACCGACCAGGTCCGCTGCACGAGCGCCCTGTTCACCATGCACATCGGCATGTTCGCCCTCCAGGACGTCGAAGGCGACCCCGAGGACAAGCGCGAGGCAGTCCTGGAGGTCGCTGTCGATCTGGTGACACAGGCGCACGCCGGCGCCCAAAGCCCTTGAGGGCCACCGCATATGACGTCGTACGGCGTGAACCGTACGACGTCACTCCGCCGGGCCCGGCTCAGACGGTGACGCCCTTGGTGCGGAGGAAGGCGACCGGGTCGACGGCGGAGCCGTAGCCCGCGGTCGTACGGATCTCGAAGTGCAGGTGCGGCCCGCTGGAGTTACCGGTGTTGCCGGAGAAGGCGATGCGCTGCCCGGTCTTGACGACCTGCCCGACCTTCACGTTCACCTTCGAGAGATGGGCGTACTGGGAGAAGGTGCCGTTGCCGTGCTTGATGACGACGGCGTTGCCGTAGGCGGGGCCGTCACCGGCGCCGTTGCCGCCGGCCTTCACCACGGTTCCGCCGTGCGCGGCGGCGACCGCCGTACCGCTCTTGACGGCGAAGTCCTGCCCGCTGTGCTTCGCCGACCACATGTTCCCGGCCTGCGCGAACCGCGCGCTCAGCTTGTACCCCTTGACCGGGCTGACCCAGGAGGCCGTCTTCTTGGCAGCGGCGGCCTGGACGGTGCCGGTGCTCGCCGCCTGGGCGCCTCCGGCGGCGGCCGCGACCCCGACCCCCAACACACCCGAGACCCCCATCCCGACGGCCACCACGGCGGCCCGGACACGGAGCTGGGACATACGGGAACGGGGAGTGCGAACACGCTGCGACATAGGGGTACCTCACGGGGAACGGAGACAAGGACGGTGCCCTCGACGGACACGAATCCACCCGGCACACATCTGCGACCGCCGAGCGGGACAACCCCTTGGTACCCCTACTGCCCTAAACCGCCCAAACGTGTGACCTACGAAGGAAGGCCGTACTCCATCCGAAATACCACCACTTCTTGACATCACCCCTCAAACACCCCTCCACCTGCACTCCACCGCACAGAACCCACACAAACCCGCACTATCAGACCTAAAAGTTCGTTTTGCCCGTCAGTCCCCACCCACTATTCCGCCTAGTACCGGACAAATCCCCTGTGCGGCATGTCACCGGCCACCTGGAACGGAGAACCCCGAATTGTGACGCGGGCTACGCCGCCGCACTGAGCAAAGGGGCTGCCCCGAAGCCAATGCTCCGGGGCAGCCCCTACTGCCTGAATCTCAGCCCCGTCATTCCGCGGAGACCACGGTGACGAAGTCGCTGCCCTCGCTCTCGTTGCCCGAGCCGTCCGCGGCGGTGACGACGTACGTGTTGGACACGCCGACGACCGGCGAGGTGTCCGTGAAGGCGGGGGCCCCTCCGCCGACCGTGCCCAGCTTCGTCCAGCGTGCGCCGCTCATCGGGTTGTCATTGGTCCGGTAGACGTTGTACGACGCACCCCGCACGGGGTTGGCCGTCCAGGTCAGGTGGACGCCACCGGCAGCGGTCCTGGTCGCCTTGACCCCGATCGGCTTGAACAGCAGGACCTCCGGCTCGGCGACCGCCCCTGCGGACTGGGCCGACGCGTTGCCGGTCCTGTCCACGGCGACAACCGCGTACGTGAAGGAGCCGACCCCACCGAAGTCGGTGAACGACGTCCCCGTCACCGGCGTGCTCCCGCTCGCCTTGGCCCAGGCGTCGTTCGCGCCCTGCCGGTAGTAGACGTCGTAACCGGCGAGGTCGGAGGCCGCGACGGCGTCCCACTTGATCGTCGAGTAACCGCCGAACTCGGAGTAGCCGACCACCACACCCGAGGGGATCGCCGGAGCCGTCCGGTCCACGGATGTGACCTTCACCGTGGCCGACGCGGCGGACACGTTGCCCGCCCTGTCCACGGCCTTGACCGTGTAGCCGTACACGCTTCCGGTCGCCGGCGTGCTGTCGGTGAACGTCGGCCTGGTGAGCGGCGCGCTGCCGCTCACCAGCTTGCCGGCGCGATAGACGCGGTATCCGGCCAGGTCGAGCTCGGCGTTCTTCTTCCACGTCAGCGCGGTCTTGGAAGTACCGGTGTCGTACGTGGCGGCCGGCCCGGCCGGGCTCAGCGGCTTGACCTTGTCGACCGAGGCCGAGGTGCGCGGCGCGTAGCCGAACGCCACGTTGGCCTTGCCGGTGAACGCCGCGAAGTCGACGCGGATGGTGTGCCTGCCCCTGGGGACGGTCAGGTTGACGGTCTTGGACCGGGTCGAGGACGCGTCGCCCCAGATGTTGATCTTCTGCTTGCCGTCGAGATAGACCCGGATGCCGTCCTGCGCGGACGCCTTGAAGCTGAACGGCCCGCCGGAACCGAAGTCCCGCGTCACGCTCCAGCGGACGCCGAAATCGTTCTTGGGCAGGGTGACGCCTGCCGGGTTGCCGGTGCCGTAGTTCTCGCTGATCGCCTTGTCGCAGACGGTCTTCTTCGGTGTCCCCTTGAAGGACGTGTTGGCGTAGTACTTCGCCGTCCACTCCCCCGTGGCGCACGTTGCCGCCACCGCCGTCGCCGGAAACGCGATTCCCGCGGCCGACACCACAACCGCCAACAGCGCGACCCGAGTCGCGCTCCCCCGTATCTCTGTGGACATGTTGGAAATGATCCCCTCCCTGATCGAACAGCGATCGTACGTCGTTCGAGAGCCGCCATGGCCTCTGAGGAAGAAGTGGAAGCGTCAGCGATAGGCATCCGCCTGTCGTCGAGCCGGATAACGCCGCTGATCAAGAACCCGTTCGTGCAGGAGGGCCGGGTGCGGGTCTGGTCGACAAGCCGGTGCGGATCCTGTCTCCGCTCACCGAAATCCCGCTCATCTGGCTGGCATTGGACTCCCTGCCCGGTCCGGAAAAACCAGGCGCCCCGCATTCGCTCACGGCGCCAACCCCCTTGGAGGCGCTCGACCTGGGTTTCCCTCTCCACGTCGATTCTCTCGACGAAGCTCTTCCCCCCCGGCCTGACATTGGACTATCTGCGATTCACCAAGGGAGCACTGCGGTTCACCGGCCTGCGCGGCCTCAGCCGTATGCACTCGGTGAAGCGGCTCAGCCTCGCCAAGCTCCCGAAAAAGCGCACCCCGAGGACTTCGCGGAGAAGTCCCGGATGCCCGCCCTCACGGAATTGCGCGTCAACGGGGCGCGACCGGCTGCGCCACGTCACCCTTCATCCCGCGCCCGAGGTCACCGACGTACCCGACAGGTCCTCGGGCTCCTCCCGACGACTCCCGCCATCGAGAAGACCGACGCCGTTCTCCGAACCGGAACCACGGCCGGCAGACCGGAACCCCAGCCGGAAATAAAAAAGGGGCTGCCCCCCGGACCGAAGTCCCGGGGGGCAGCCCCTTCCGCTCAAGCCGAGCGCAGCGGTTACGCGTCCTTGCTCAGGTTGGGCCCGGCGCCACCGGCCGCC
The DNA here is from genome assembly GCF_024612035.1 of Streptomyces sp. DSM 40750. Classification (GTDB taxonomy): domain Bacteria; phylum Actinomycetota; class Actinomycetes; order Streptomycetales; family Streptomycetaceae; genus Streptomyces. The sequence goes on along the minus strand of NZ_CP102513.1, from coordinate 6,673,988 downwards.
TGCTCGATCGGCGGGACGTCCGGCAGGGCCGACTTCTCCTCACCCCGGAAGGTGAAGGTGGCCGTCTCGCCCTCGCCCTCGGTGTCCACGACCACGATGTGGCCGGGGCGCAGCTCGCCGAAGAGGATCTTCTCGGAGAGGGTGTCCTCGATCTCGCGCTGGATGGTCCGGCGCAGCGGCCGGGCGCCCAGCACGGGGTCGTAACCCTTCTTGGACAGCAGCTCCTTGGCGGACTGGGAGAGCTCGATGCCCATGTCCCGGTCCTTCAGGCGCTCGTCGACCTTGCCGACCATCAGGTCGACGATCTTGAGGATGTCCTCCTGCGTCAGCTGCGGGAAGACGACCACGTCGTCGACACGGTTGAGGAACTCGGGCCGGAAGTGCTGCTTGAGCTCGTCCGAGACCTTGTTCTTCATGCGCTCGTAGTTGGTCTTCTTGTCACCCGAGGCCGCGAAGCCCAGGTTGAAGCCCTTGGAGATGTCCCGGGTGCCGAGGTTGGTCGTCATGATGATGACCGTGTTCTTGAAGTCCACGACCCGGCCCTGGGAGTCGGTCAGACGACCGTCCTCCAGGATCTGCAGCAGCGAGTTGAAGATGTCCGGGTGAGCCTTCTCGACCTCGTCGAAGAGGACCACCGAGAACGGCTTGCGCCGCACCTTCTCCGTCAGCTGGCCGCCCTCTTCGTAGCCCACGTATCCGGGGGGCGAACCGAAGAGACGGGAGACCGTGTGCTTCTCGCTGAACTCCGACATGTCGAGGGAGATCAGCGCGTCCTCGTCACCGAAGAGGAACTCGGCGAGCGCCTTGGACAGCTCGGTCTTACCGACACCGGACGGGCCGGCGAAGATGAACGAACCACCGGGACGCTTCGGGTCCTTGAGGCCCGCGCGTGTACGACGGATCGCCTTCGACAGCGCCTTGACGGCGTCGATCTGGCCGATGACCCGCTTGTGGAGCTCGTCCTCCATGCGGAGCAGACGCGAGGACTCCTCCTCGGTCAGCTTGAAGACCGGGATGCCGGTGGCGGTCGCGAGGACCTCGGCGATCAGCTCGCCGTCGACCTCGGCGACGACGTCCATGTCGCCGGCCTTCCACTCCTTCTCCCGCTTGGCCTTCGCGGCGAGGAGCTGCTTCTCCTTGTCGCGCAGGGAGGCGGCCTTCTCGAAGTCCTGCGAGTCGATCGCGGACTCCTTGTCCCGGCGGACACCGGCGATCTTCTCGTCGAACTCGCGGAGGTCCGGCGGCGCGGTCATCCGGCGGATACGCATCCGGGAACCGGCCTCGTCGATCAGGTCGATCGCCTTGTCCGGCAGGAAGCGGTCCGAGATGTACCGGTCGGCGAGCGTCGCCGCCTGCACCAGGGCCTCGTCCGTGATCGAGACGCGGTGGTGCGCCTCGTACCGGTCACGGAGACCCTTGAGGATCTCGATGGTGTGCGGGAGCGAGGGCTCGGCGACCTGGATGGGCTGGAAGCGGCGCTCCAGGGCCGCGTCCTTCTCCAGGTGCTTGCGGTACTCGTCCAGCGTGGTGGCGCCGATGGTCTGCAGCTCACCGCGGGCCAGCATCGGCTTCAGGATGGAAGCCGCGTCGATGGCGCCCTCGGCGGCACCCGCACCGACCAGCGTGTGAAGCTCGTCGATGAACAGGATGATGTCGCCGCGGGTGCGGATCTCCTTGAGCACCTTCTTCAGGCGCTCCTCGAAGTCACCGCGGTAGCGGGAGCCGGCGACCAGCGCGCCGAGGTCGAGGGTGTAGAGGTGCTTGTCCTTGAGGGTCTCGGGCACCTCGCCCTTGACGATGGCCTGGGCGAGGCCCTCGACGACGGCGGTCTTGCCGACGCCGGGCTCACCGATCAGGACCGGGTTGTTCTTCGTACGGCGGGACAGCACCTGCATGACCCGCTCGATCTCCTTCTCGCGCCCGATGACCGGGTCGAGCTTGGACTCACGAGCGGCCTGAGTGAGGTTCCGGCCGAACTGGTCGAGGACCAGGGACGTCGAGGGGGTGCCCTCGGCGGGGCCGCCGGCAGTGGCGGTCTCCTTGCCCTGGTAACCGGAGAGCAGCTGGATGACCTGCTGCCGCACCCGGTTGAGATCTGCGCCCAGCTTGACCAGGACCTGGGCGGCGACGCCCTCGCCCTCGCGGATCAGGCCGAGCAGAATGTGCTCCGTGCCGATGTAGTTGTGGCCCAGTTGAAGGGCCTCGCGGAGCGACAGCTCCAGGACCTTCTTGGCACGGGGGGTGAAGGGGATGTGCCCGGACGGGGCCTGCTGCCCCTGCCCGATGATCTCCTCCACCTGCTGGCGGACCGCCTCGAGCGAAATCCCGAGGCTCTCCAGGGCCTTAGCGGCGACACCCTCACCCTCGTGGATCAGGCCCAGGAGGATGTGCTCGGTGCCGATGTAGTTGTGGTTGAGCATCCGGGCTTCTTCCTGAGCCAGGACGACAACCCGCCGCGCGCGGTCGGTGAACCTCTCGAACATCGTTAATCGCTCCTCAGAGCGGTCAGGCAGTAAGGGGACGCTCCCCTCCCTGTCCTTCCGCAGCTTAGTCCCGCAAGCGGGGACCGCTCATTCCAACTGCCGACACCGTCCTTGGCCTCCTGACCCCGAACGCCGACATCTGCTCCAACCCGATGGTGCGAGACGATGTTCCCGCAGGCCAGGTGGTTACCCTCACCATCAGTACGCCGATGGCGAACGCGAGACCGCCTTTTCTGCGTGTCGCCCCCTCCCACTAGGGATGTCTTACCCGCAGGCACTGACACTCCATGCCGGATGCACCGGTTCCCTCCGCTAAGGGCGAACATCCTTGCGTCACCACACACCGCGGAACACCCCCTTTCCCGGCACTCTTCGCATCCGCACCCATACCCAGCGTAACTCTGGGCCTCTTCGCACGGTTGCTCCTGACATGGCCATCGTCCCCCTTCCCCGCCGACGGTTCGACCGGAGCGACATCTCGGGTGCCGTCTCGCGCGATGTTCCGGGCGACATCCCGTGCGACGCGGTGCGGCGGTGGTACGAGAACGACCTCGGCTGGGCGACCGTGCCCGGGACGCCCGTACATGTGATTACGGGCCTGCGCTTCGATGTGCTCGACGTACCGGCGGAGGCGGGGATCGCGGCGCTCAGACATCTGGGCCCGATTCCGGGACCCGGTTCACCGGTGGCCCTGCACGGCGGGCGGATGCGGCTCCTTGTCGCGGCGGGCAGCGCGGAGGAGTTGCCGGGTCTGCTGGAGTGGCTGGACTGGGGCGGCCTCGACCTGGACCTCACTGCCGTCGGAACGGGCGGTCTCATGGCGGCACCGACGCCTCCGGACGGGGCCGGAAGGCTCGGAGGTGTGCTGCGGGAGGCCGGATCACAGGGGGCCGCCGAATGGTTGCGGCCCCCCGAGCCGGGGCGCGAGGTGGAACCCTCGCTGCCGACGATGTCGGCGTTGGGGGGCGGTGGGGGCGCCCCCGACCTCGTGCGAGTGGTGGACACGGTGGCGACGCACTGCCACCGCGTCCGGCTGCGGCGCGCGAGCACCGGGCCGTCGGAATCTCAGCCGTTGGCCTTCTCGTAGGCCTCGCGGATGGAGGCGGGGACACGGCCGCGGTCGTTGACCTCGTAGCCGTTCTCCTTCGCCCAGGCGCGGATGGCCGCGGTGTCCTGGCTGCCGCCGGAAGCGGCGCGAGCCTTGCCACGCCCGCCCGCAGCACGGCCTCCGGTACGCCGACCACCCTTGACGTAGGGGTCGAGAAGGCCGCGAAGCTTGTCCGCGTTGGCGGTCGTGAGGTCGATCTCGTACGTCTTGCCGTCCAGCGCGAACGTCACGGTCTCGTCCGCCTCGCCGCCGTCGAGGTCGTCGACAAGAAGGACCTGAACCTTCTGTGCCACCGGATTTCCTTTCATCGATAACTTCAGGGCCGAGGGCCTGCGGCACGCGCCGCTGTTTCACGTCCCCTGTTATATGCAGTACTGCAGTACGTCGGAAAGCAAACCGCTTTTCCTGGAAAAACACAAACCCCTGGGAGAGACCGAGGAGAGGCTGCGGAGAGGGCGAGGAGCCCGGGGAAGACCGGAAACATGCGCGTTTCGGACATAGGGCACCCGGGCAAGGCGACCCTCACCGGAATAGGACTTGACGATCCTTGACGATCCCCGAGGTTCCTTGAGGTTCCTTGACGATCCGTCGGCGATCACAGATGCAGAAGCATCCGGCTGTTGCCCAAGGTGTTCGGTTTCACTCGTTCGAGACCGAGGAACTCCGCGACGCCCTCGTCATAGGAACGCAGCAGCTCCGCGTAGACATCGGTGTCGACCGGGGTCTCACCGATCTCCACGAAGCCGTACTTCGCGAAGAACTCGACTTCGAAGGTCAGACAGAAAACGCGGCGAACACCCAGCCAGCGAGCGGTGTGCAGCAACTTCTCCAGCAACTGGTGACCGACACCGAGACCCTTGGCGTCCGGGTCCACCGCGAGAGTACGGACTTCCGCGAGGTCTTCCCACATGACGTGCAGCGCCCCGCACCCGACGACCTGGGCGTTGTCGTCCCGTTCCGCGACCCAGAACTCCTGGATGTCCTCGTAAAGCGTGACCGTCGCTTTGTCGAGCAGGATGCGGCGCTGGACGTACGAGTCGAGGAGGCGGCGCACGTGCGGGACATCGCTGGTCCGAGCCCGCCTGACGGTGATGGCTTTTGCGGTGACTTCGGGACTCGTTGCTGGCATGAGCGGACGCTATCGCCCGGGGAGATCCGGGGATTCGCCGGGGGTCCCCTGTGTTTCACCGGACGATTCGACGGATTCGCCGACGGTTTCAACAGGGGTTTCGACGGCCGGGGCGGCGGGCGCGGCCGGTTCGGGTTTGACGGGCTCGGGGCCTTGCACGATGCGTACGGCGTCGGTGAGCGCCTGTCGCTGTTCCTCGCTCATCATCCCGAAGAAGGCGACGAGAGCGGCCGCGGGGTTGTCGCTCTGCGACCAGGCTTCGTTCATCAGTGCGGCCGCGTAGGCGGCGCGAGTGGAGACCGCCTCATATCGATAGGCCCGGCCTTCGGACTCACGGCGCACCCAGCCCTTCTGATGGAGATTGTCCAGAACGGTCATCACCGTGGTGTACGCGATGGTCCGTTCCCGCTGAAGGTCTTCCAGGACTTCCCGAACGGTCACCGGGCGGTTCCACTTCCACACCCGCGTCATGACCGCGTCTTCGAGTTCTCCCAATGGGCGAGGCACAGTTCCGTACAATATCCGGAAAAAGAGATCAAAAAGGGCGTACGACTCGAAAAACACACGAGTCGTACGCCGATGGGGCCGCGTCGCGTCAGACGCCGGTGCCCTTGGAGCGGGTGTCGGTGGCCTGGCGGGCGTTCTCCGCGCGGGCGAGTGCCGCGTCGACGACCGCGTCCTCCTTGGCCTTGTTGGGGCCGCCCTGGGTCTTCACGATCACCCTGATGACGCTGATGAACAGCACGGCCATCACGAAGGGGGGCAGCAGCGCGGAGACGTAGTCCATGCGTCCAGGGTAGCCAGGGCTAGACGGCGGCCAGTTGCTGGGGCGGCTTCCCGGGCGGGGCGGCCGGTTTCCGCTTGGGCGGGAAGACCTCGCCGGGGGTGGGGATGGGGCGGCGGGCCGGGTCCGGGGCGTCGGGACGCCGGACCGGGCCCGGCTTGTCGGCGGGCTGGGCGGGACGGGACGGCCGGGCGGGCTTCTGCTCGGCCGGCTCTCCAGCAGCGTCACGCGCGCGCGTGACGCTCTCCGCCAGACCACCGGGGAGGGCGGTGAGCCGGAGCCGGGAACGGGCGCCGGAGCCGCCGCGGGAGGCCGGGACGACGACCACCGGCGTGGCCGGGCGCCCCGTGAAGCGGGCGCGCACGTCCTGTCCGACGAGGGGGCGGCAACGCGCCAGGAGGGCCGCGGCGGCCGGGTGGCCGTGCAGGGCGCGCAACGCGGCGAGGTCGTCCGGGTGGGGGGCGTACCCGGCGTCCAGGGCCTCCTTCAGGAGCGCCGCGTAGCCCGTGACCGTGCCGGGGAGCGCGGCGCGGTAGCGGGCGAGGTCGGCCAGCAGGAAGGCCCTCAGACGGGCGTCCTCGCGGGCCGCCTCGTCGACGGACTCGGCGAGCCGGAGGCAGTCCTGCACCTCCTCCGCGGAGGCGGGACCGGGATTGAGGGCGAGGGCGAGGGCACGACGGAGCACACGCAGCTCGTCAGCGCCGAACGCCATGCCGCCGCGGGTTCCGTGGGGCGTGGGCATGCGGCGACGATACGCGCTAATCAGACAAAAGAGATGCGCCGACGGCGCGTGGCGCCGGGGTTCCACCCGCGTGGGGGGATCTTGGTTGCCCGCGCCCCTGAAGGGGCGCGGGCAACCGCGCGGGCAACCACGACGAACCTGCGGCGGGGGGGGCGAACCCTCCTCAGAGACGCGACACGTTCCGCTCGTACACCAGCCGCAACCCGATCAGGGTCAGCCACGGCTCGTGCTCGTCGATCACCGAGGATTCGCCGAGGACCATCGGCGCCAGGCCGCCCGTCGCGATGACCGTCACGTCCTCGGGGTCGTCGGCGAGTTCGCGGACCATGCGGCTCACCACACCGTCGACCTGGCCGGCGAAGCCGTAGACGATGCCGGACTGCATGGCCTCGACCGTGTTCTTGCCGATCACGCTGCGGGGGCGGGCGACCTCGATCTTGCGGAGCTGGGCGCCCTTGACGCCGAGGGCCTCGACGGAGATCTCGATGCCGGGGGCGATGACGCCGCCGACGTACTCGCCGCGCGCGCTGACCGCGTCGAACGTCGTGGCCGTACCGAAGTCGACGACGACGGCCGGGCCGCCGTACAGCTCGACGGCGGCGACGGCGTTGATGATGCGGTCGGCGCCGACCTCCTTGGGGTTGTCGGTGAGGATCGGCACGCCCGTCTTGACGCCGGGTTCGACGAGGACGGCCGGGACGTCGCCGTAGTAGCGGCGGGTCACCTCGCGGAGCTCGTGCAGGACGGACGGGACGGTCGCGCAGATCGCGATGCCGTCGATGCCGTCGCCCAGCTCCTCCCCGAGGAGCGGGTGCATGCCCATGAGGCCCTGGAGGAGGACCGCCAGTTCGTCGGCGGTGCGGCGCGCGTCCGTGGAGATGCGCCAGTGTTCGATGATGTCCTCGCCGTCGAACAGACCGAGGACGGTGTGGGTGTTGCCCACGTCGATCGTCAGCAGCATGACCCGTCCCCGCTCTACTCGGCCGCGCGCAGGTCGAGGCCGATGTCCAGGATCGGGGACGAGTGGGTCAGGGCCCCGACGGCCAGGTAGTCGACGCCCGTGTCCGCGTACGCCTTGGCGTTCGTCAGCGTCAGGCGGCCCGAGGCCTCCAGCGCGGCCCGGCCGGCGACGATCGCGACGGCCTCCTCGCACTCGACCGGCGTGAAGTTGTCCAGGAGGATCAGGTCGGCGCCCGCGTCGACGACCTCGCGCAGCTGGTGGAGGGTGTCGACCTCGACCTCGATGGGCACCTCGGGGAACATCTCGCGCACGGCCTTGAAGGCCTGGGTGACGCCGCCCGCGGCGACCACGTGGTTGTCCTTGACCAGCGCTGCGTCCGAGAGGGACATGCGGTGGTTGACCCCGCCGCCGCAGCGGACCGCGAACTTCTCCAGGGACCTGAGGCCCGGCGTGGTCTTCCTCGTGTCGCGCACCTTCGCCTTCGTGCCCTCCAGGGCGTCCGTCCACGCGCGCGTGGCGGTCGCGATGCCGGAGAGGCGGCACAGCAGGTTCAGGGCGCTGCGCTCGGCGGTGAGGAGGTCACGGGTGGCGCCGGTGACGCTGAGCAGCTTCTGGCCGGCCTCGACGCTGTCGCCGTCGTCGACGTGCCGCTCGACCTCGAACTCGTCGGAGCAGGCCACCGAGAGGACCGCCTCGGCGATTCTGAGGCCCGCCACGACCCCGCCCTCGCGGGCGGTGAAGTCGGCGGTGGCCCGGGCGTCCTCGGGGATGGTGGCGACCGTGGTCACGTCCACGCCGTGGTCGAGGTCCTCCTGGATGGCGACGTTGGCGATGTCCTCGACCTCCACGGGGTCGAGGCCGGCGTCGGCCAGGAGCTGGGCGAGCGCGGGGTCGAGCCCGCACTCCGCGTATTCGTCGTAGCCCTCGCCAAGGCCGTCATCGGCGCCGCAGGCGCAGCCGTCGCCGCAGCCGCCGCTCTGGGCGAGGGGAAGGTCGGGAGTGCTCACGTCTGTCACTGCTCCTGCTGGTGCTGCCGGGTCGGGGGGAAGTCTGCGGTATCCGTGGTGTGTACGGCGAGCGTCCGGTCCGGATTCAGCCGTACGACGATGTGGCGGCGCCAGGCGGTGTCGTCGCGCTCGGGCTCGTCCTCGCGCCAGTGGCAGCCGCGGGTCTCCTCGCGCAGCCGGGCGGCGGAGACCAGGACGCGGGCCACGCACAGGAGGTTGGTGGTCTCCCAGGTGTCGACGCCGGGTTCGGCGGTCTTGCCGTTCTCGTCGAGGGCGCCGCGGGCGTCCGCGTGCAGCCGGTCCAGGGCCGCGGCGGCGGTCGCGAGGGACGCCTCGGAGCGCAGGACACCGGCGCCCTCCGTCATGATCCGCTGGATCGCGAACCGTATCTCCGGGCCGAGCAGCGGGTGCGCGGGCTTCTCCGCGTACGGGACGGGCTGGGGCACGCGCGCGCGGAGGCCGTTCCCGGCGTGGGCCGCGGCGATGTCGGCGACGATGCGCTCGGCGTAGACCAGGCCCTCCAGGAGGGAGTTCGAGGCGAGCCGGTTGGCGCCGTGGACGCCGGTGCAGGCGACCTCACCGCAGGCGTAGAGACCGGGGACGGTCGTACGGCCGTGGGAGTCGGTGCGGACGCCGCCGGAGGCGTAGTGGGCGGCCGGGGCGACCGGGATGGGCTCGGTGATCGGGTCGAGGCCATGGGCGCGGCAGGCGGCGAGGATCGTCGGGAAGCGGTGCTCCCACATGTCGGCGCCGAAGTGCCGGGCGTCCAGGTACATGTGTTCGGCGCCCTGCTCCTGCATGCGGCGCATGATCCCCTTGGCGACGATGTCCCGGGGCGCCAGTTCGGCCAGTTCGTGCTGGCCGACCATGAAGCGCGTGCCGTCGGCGTCGACGAGGTGGGCGCCCTCGCCGCGTACGGCCTCGGAGACCAGCGGCTGCTGGCCCTCCGCGTCCGCGCCGAGGAACAGCACGGTCGGGTGGAACTGGACGAATTCGAGGTCGGAGACCTCCGCGCCCGCGCGCAGGGCGAGAGCCACGCCGTCGCCGGTGGAGACGGACGGGTTGGTGGTGGCGGAGAAGACCTGGCCCATGCCGCCGGTGGCGAGGACCACGGCGGGGGCGTGGACGGCTCCCACGCCGTCGTGCTGGCCCTCGCCCATGACGTGCAGGGTGACACCGGCGGTGCCGCCGTCGGCGTCCGTCAGCAGGTCCAGGACGAGCGCGTTCTCGACTGTCCGCACGCCACGCGCGCGTACGGCCTCGACGAGGGCCCGGGAGATCTCGGCGCCGGTGGCGTCGCCGCCCGCGTGGGCGATGCGGCGGCGGTGGTGGCCGCCCTCGCGGGTCAGCTCCAGGCCGCCTTCCTCCGACTCGTCGAAGTGGGCGCCGGTCTCGATCAGGCGGCGTACCGCGTCGGGTCCCTCGGTGACGAGGAGGCGTACGGCGTTCTCGTCGCACAGGCCGGCGCCCGCGACCAGGGTGTCGTCCTGGTGCTGTTCGGGGGTGTCGCCCTCGCCGAGCGCGGCGGCGATGCCGCCCTGGGCCCAGCGGGTGGAGCCGTCGTCGAGGCGGGCCTTGGTGACGACGACCGTGTTCAGGCCGGCGGCCTCGCAGCGCAGTGCGGCGGTGAGGCCGGCGACGCCCGAGCCGACGACCACGACGTCGGCGGCGATGGACCATCCCGGTGCGGGCGCGTGCAAGCGGGGGCGAGCGCTAGGCGCTCCCGGAGGGTGGTGGTGGGCGACGGGCGGGCGTATGCCTGTGCTGCTCACGAGGCGGCTCCGAAGGTCAGGGGGATGTTGTCGATCAGCCGGGTCGTCCCCACCCGGGCCGCGACGGCGAGGACGGCTTCGCCGGTGAAGTCGTCCGGGATGTCGGTGAAGTCGGCCGGGTCGACCAGGGCCAGGTAGTCCAGGGCGAGCGGCGGCTTCATGCGCATGGCCTCGTCGAGGACCAGGCGGGCGGCGGCGCGGACGGCGGCCGGGCCGCCGGGCGCGGACTTCGCCATGGCGTGCGCGTCGGCCGCCGCGCGGGACTCGCCGATCGCGCTCAGGGCCTCGGCACGCGCGCGCGTGGCGGGCACCTCGCGGGCCCGCGCGCGCAGCGCCTCCTGCGCGGCGTGCCGGTCGCGGCCCGCGAACAGCGCCTGGGAGAGCGCCAGGGCCGTACGGCGCTCCTGGGTGGACAGATACCGGTTGCGGCTGGACAGGGCCAGACCGTCTGCCTCGCGCACGGTCGGTACGCCCACGATCTCCACGCCGAAGTTCAGGTCCCGGACCATACGGCGGATCAGGGCGAGCTGCTGGGCGTCCTTCTGGCCGTAGAGCGCCACGTCGGGGCGGGTGAGGTGGAGCAGCTTGGCGACGACGGTGAGCATGCCGTCGAAGTGGCCGGGGCGGGAGGCACCCTCCAGGCGCTCGCCCATGGGGCCCGCGGTGATGCGGACCTGGGGCTCCCCGCCGGGGTAGACCTCGTCGACGCCCGGGGCGAACACCGCGTCCGCGCCCGCCTGTTCGGCGAGTTTGACGTCGGCGTCCAGGGTGCGCGGGTAGCGGTCGAGGTCCTCGCCCGCGCCGAACTGGAGGGGGTTCACGAAGACGGTGACGACGACCTCGCCCGCGTCGCCCGCGATCTCGCGCGCGGTGCGGATCAGCGTGGCGTGGCCCTCGTGCAGGGCGCCCATGGTCATCACGACGGCCCGGCGGCCCGCACGCGCGCGTGCGTGCAGTTCGTCGGCGGTGCGCGGCACGGTGATGGTCATCGGGCGTCCCCTTCGGTCCCGTCGGCTCCGGTGGTCCCGTTCCCGCCCGCGAGTACCCCGAGGAGGTCCTCGGCGAGCTCCGGCTTGAGCAGGCCGTGGGCGAGGGCCCGGTCGGCGGTCGCGCGGGCCATCGCCAGATAGCCGGCGACCGTCGCCGGCGCGTGCGCGCGCAGCTCGGCGACGTGCGCGGCGACCGTGCCCGCGTCGCCGCGCGCGACGGGGCCGGTGAGGGCCGCGTCCCCGGAGCGCAGGGCGTTGTCCAGGGCGGCGCCCAGGAGCGGGCCGAGCATACGGGCGGGGGCCTCGACGCCGGCCGTGCGCAACAGCTCCATGGACTGGGCGACCAGGGTCACCAGGTGGTTGGCGCCCAGGGCGAGGGCCGCGTGGTAGAGCGGCCGGTTCGCCTCGGCGATCCACTCCGGTTCGCCGCCCATCTCGATCACCAGGGCCTCGGCGGCCAGCCGCAGCTCGTCCGGGGCCGTGACCCCGAAGGAGCACCCGGCGAGCCGCTGGACGTCCACCGGAGTCCCCGTGAACGTCATCGCGGGGTGCAGCGCCAGCGGCAGCGCCCCGGCCCGGAGCGCGGGGTCCAGCACCTTCGCGCCGTACCGCCCGGAGGTGTGCACGAGCAGCTGCCCAGGCCGTACGGAACCGGTCTCGGCGAGGCCCTCCACGAGGCCCGGCAGGGCGTCGTCCGGGACGGTCAGCAGGACCAGGTCCGCGCGCTGCAGCACATCGGCCGGGGACATCAGCGGCACCTCGGGCAACAGCGCGGCGGCCCGCCGCCTGGAGGCGTCGGAGACGCCGGACACGGCCACCGGCCGGTGACCTGCCAGCTGCAGCGACGCCGCCAGCGCGGGACCGACCCGGCCAGCGCCGACGACACCGACGGTGAGCCGCGCGGGGCGGTCCTTCGGCTCTGGTTGCTGGAATGTACTCACTCGCTGGCGGCCTTCCCGTTCCAGTCCGCTCCGGGTACCGGACGATTTCTCGTCATGTTAACGCGATTGGTTCGAGGGACGTTCGGTTGTCCACAGGCTGTGGGTTTCCGCGAGCGGTTTCCGCAGGTCGCGTCCGTCTGCCACCTGCGAATCGCCGGACGGGAAATCCACGTGCCGGACGGGGCGGCCCGGGGGGATGATCCCAGGATGAGCGATACGGCGGAGCAGGCGGCGGAAGAGGCACACGGCCGGGCGGCTTGCGAGGCGGGGGAACCGGCGGAGGAAGCCGGGGAACTGGCAACGGAAGCCGGGGAACCGGCGGCGGAGGAGTCCGCGGCGATGCTGCGCTACGAGCGGCGACGGGTCGCCCATCGGGCAGCCGGGCGGGTGCTGTCGCGGACGAGTGCGCTGGCGACGGTCCGGGAGCGGCTGGCGCTGCTGGACTCGGCCGGGGACGTGTACGACCTGGACGAGCCGGCGGACATCTACGGCAACGGGGTCGTCGAGGCGCTGGAGGAGCGGACCGCCGGGCTGCTCGGCATGGAGGCGGCCGCGTTCTTCCCGACCGGCACGATGGCCCAGCAGGTGGCCCTGCGCTGCTGGGCGGCCCGTACCGGGAACCCGACGGTCGCCCTGCACGCGCTCGCCCATCCCGAGATGCACGAACGGCATGCGTTCAGCCAGGTCAGCGGGTTGCGTCCGGTCCGCCTGGCGAGCGAGCCGCGGATGCCGACCGCCGACGAGGTACGCGGCCTCGACGAGCCCTTCGGGACGCTGATGCTCGAACTGCCCCTCAGGGAGGCCGGTTTCGTGCTCCCCTCCTGGGAGGAGCTGACCGAGGTCGTCGAGGCGGCACGCGAGCGGGACGCGGTGGTCCACTTCGACGGGGCCCGCCTGTGGGAGTCCACGACCCACTTCGGCCGCCCGGTGGACGAGATCGCGGGCCTCGCGGACAGCGTCTACGTGTCGTTCTACAAGTCCCTCGACGCCTACGCCGGTGCCGCGATCGCCGGCCCCAGGACGCTCGTCGACGAGGCGAAGGCCTGGCGGCACCGGTACGGCGGCCGGCTCTTCCACCAGTTCCCCACCGCCCTGTCGGCGCTCCTCGGCCTGGAGCGCGAGCTGCCCCGGCTGCCGGAATACGTGCGCCACGCGCGCGTGGTCGCCGCCGCGCTGCGCGAGGGGTTCGCGGCGGCGGGGGCCCCGTGGGCCCGCGTCCACCCCGAGGAGCCGCACACCAACGAGTTCCAGGTCTGGCTGCCGTACGACGTCGACGTCGTCGCGGAGGCCGCGATCCGGCAGGGCGAGCAGACGGACGCGCTGCTCTTCGCCCGTCCCTGGGACCGGGGCGGGCCGGGGCTGGCCGTCACGGAGGTCGAGGTGCGGGCCGCGGCGCTGGAGTGGACGGCGGAGGACGTGCGGCGGGCGGTCGCGGACTTCGTGGCGCTGGTGGAGAAGGTCGCCGGGGAGTAGGTGAACAGGCGGGCAGGGGCCGGGCGACTCGGCGCCCGGTGGGAAGCGGGGCCGTGATCCGGGCGGGGGCGTTGTCAGTGGCCGGGTGCACCATGTGGTCATGAGCGTGCGCGTCGACATCACCGGACTGCGGCGGGAGAAGGTGGCCGTCGTGCCCTCGCCGCTGGCCGAGCTGGGCATGGCACTGCACGTGCTGGCCGAGCCCGGTCACCATCCGGGTCTGCAGGGCTGGGTGACGGGGGTGACCGCCCGGCTCGACGCGCATCTCGCCGACCGGATGACCGAGGCGGACTTCCTGTGGCGTACGACGTTCTCGGACCTGTTCATGCCGTTCGCCGGCATCCCGGGCCGGGACACGCTCCCGGGCGCCACGCTCGCCGACGATCTGGATCTGCTGGACAAGCTGACGGACGACCAGTTCGTCGACGGCGGGCTGGAGTTCGTCTGCTCCCCCGGGTACGCGTACGACGCGCAGCGGCCCGGTCCGCTGTCCGACCCGGAGATGCGTCGGCGCGCCCTGGACCTGGCCGCCGCGCGCGGGCCGCAGCAACTGCGGTTCGCGGGGCGGCTGCTGGCGGACCCGCCCGGTGTGCGGGGCTGGCTGCGGCAGTTCCTGGAGGACTGCGACGAGGCCTTCTTCGCCGAGACCTGGTCCCGGCTGCGCCACCCGCTCGCGGCGGACGCCCGCCACAAGACCGAGCTGCTGCGGCACAAGGGCATGGCCGACGCGCTGGCTGCCGTGTCCCCCTCGATCACCCTGGACGAGGGCCTGGGGCGGATCACCGTGGACAAGCTGGTGGAGGGCCGTACGAACACCGGCGACGGCGGCCTCCTGCTCGTACCGACCAGCCTCGGCCGGCCCCACCTCACCGTCCTGCACCGGTTCGGCTGGCAGCCGGTGATCCAGTACCCGGTGAGCGCGGCCGAGCCCGCCGCCCCGCCCTCGGTCGAGCAGCTCGCCCTGCGTATGACCGCGCTCTCCCACCCCGTCCGTATGCGCCTGTGCCGCAACCTCGCCCGCAGCGCGTACACCACGGGCGAGCTGGCCCAGATGCTCGGCATGACGCCACCGGAGATATCCCGGCACCTGGCCGTCCTCAAGAAGGCGGGCCTTCTCACGATGCGACGACGCGGGCGGTACGTACTGCACCAGTTGGACATGGCTGTGGTGGCCCGACTGGGGAGCGACTTCCTGGAAGGGGTGCTCAGGTAGGCCGGACGGCCGGCCTCGCGGCCGTCAGTCGAACCGGATGTGCCGTACGCCGACCCCCGCCTGCCGCAGCCGGGTCCGCAGCGCGCTCTCGTTGTTCGGCCTGAGCCGCAGACCGGCGAGGACGGCGATGCGGTCGGCCGTCTTCGGGACGGTCGAGTGGTCGGTCCACAGATGCTCGGCGAACTCCGGCTCCTGGAGCCGTTCCAGGCAGTGGTCGAGCTGTTCGACGGCCCAGCTCTCGCGGCGGAGCGGGGCTTTCTTTCCGGCGACGTACCCGAGGAGGTGGCCGAAGCCGCGTTCGCGCAGCCGCTTCAATACGGTCTCCCGCTCGGCGAGGAGCGTGAAGTGCCGTACGTCGTGGCCGAGTTCGCGCAGGCGGCCGACGGTCTCCGCGAAGTAGGCGGAGTTGGTGACCGTCATGGGGGCGATCACCACACCGTCCCGCGCAGTGAGGGCGAGGTCCAGGACCTCGACCACGCCCTGCCGCCACGAGGCCAGGTCCTGGAAATCCGCGCGCAGTTCGGGCGGGAGCATGCGACGCAGGCCGAAGCCGGGGTGCTCGGGGTCGCAGATGACGCTGCCCGGCAGCCGGCGCTGGATCTCGTGTGCGGTTTGTGTCTTGCCGCCCCCGAAGGGCCCGTTGATCCACAGGAGCATGCGCGCACCCTAGTGGGCAAGGATCACACCGGAGTCACGCTCGCCTGTGGGCTCGGCCGGCGGTTCGCCGCGGCTCAGGGCTGTCCCCCGGCCCGTACCAGCCCCGTCTCGTACGCCAGGACGACCACCTGGACGCGGTCGCGCAGGCCCAGCTTGGTGAGGATGCGGCCGACGTGGGTCTTGACCGTGGCCTCGGAGAGGACGAGGCGGGCGGCGATCTCGCCGTTGGAGAGGCCCTGGGCGACGAGGATCATGACCTCGCGTTCACGTTCGGTGAGCCGTTCCAGCTCCTTGCGCTGGGGCTCCGTGCCGGTGCTCGGGAGCATCGGGGCGAACCGGTCGAGGAGGCGCCGGGTGGTGGAGGGCGCGACGACGGCGTCGCCGCTGTGCACCGAACGGATCGCGGCCAGCAGCTCGCCCGGCGGCACGTCCTTGAGCATGAAGCCGGAGGCGCCGGCCTTCAGCCCGGAGAAGGCGTACTCGTCGAGGTCGAACGTGGTCAGGATGAGCACCTTCGGCGGGTTCGGCTCCGCGCAGATGCGGCGGGTGGCCTCGACGCCGTCCAGCTTCGGCATCCGGACGTCCATGAGGACCACGTCCACCTCGGTCCCCCGCACCACCTGGAGGGCCTCGACGCCGTCGCCCGCCTCCGCCACGACCTCCATGTCCGGCTGGGCCGCCAGCACCATCCGGAACCCGGTGCGCAGCAGCACCTGGTCGTCGACGAGCATTACGCGGATCGCCATCGGGGTCCTCTTCCGTGTCCGTTACAGGTGTCAGCGTGTGGCATGGCCGTGTCAGTGTGCGGGCTTCAGGGGCAGCAGGGCGCTGATCCGGAAGCCGCCGCCGGGGCGGGGGCCCGCGTCCAGCGTGCCGCCGACCATACCGACGCGCTCGCGCATACCGATCAGCCCGTGCCCCTGACCGTCGGCGCCGCCCTCCTCGTACAGCTCGTGGGGCGCGCCCTTGCCGTCGTCCTCGACGAGCAGGCCGAGGCCGTCGTCGAAGTAGACCAGCCGGACGCTCGCACCGGCGTTCGGGCCGCCGTGCTTGCGGGTGTTGGTGAGGGCCTCCTGGACGATGCGGTACGCCGTCAGCTCCACACCGCTGGGCAGCGGGCGCGGGGTGCCCTCGATCTTGAAGTCGACGGGCAGACCGGCCACCCGGCACTGCTCGACGAGGTCGTCGATCTGCTCGACATCGGGCTGCGGGACGTATTCGCCGACCTCCCGGTGCTCGCCGGTACGCAGCACACCGAGCAGGCGGCGCATCTCGGCGAGGGCCTGGCGGCCGGTGGAGGAGATGGTCTCCAGGGCCTTCTTCGCCTGGTCGGGGGCGGCGTCGAGGACGTACGCGGCGCCGTCGGCCTGGACGACCATCACGGAGACGTTGTGCGCGACGACGTCGTGCAGCTCACGGGCGATCCGGGCGCGCTCGGCGGCGACCGCGACCTTGGCCTGCGCCTCGCGCTCCTTCTCCAGGCGGGCGGCGCGCTCCTCCAGCTGGGCGAAGTACGCGCGGCGGGTGCGCAGGGAGTCGCCGAGCACCCAGGCCAGCGCGAACGGGACGGTCAGGACGACCGCGAGCACCGCGTTGCCCAGCGTGCTCGTCTGCTCCTCCGTCCAGCGCAGCTGCGCCAGCGACGCCGCGCAGAGGCCGCCGCCCAGGGCGAACCAGGAGGCCCAGCGGGCGCCGTTCGCCGCGACCGTGTAGATGACCACGAGCATCGCGAAGTCGGCCGGGATTCTCGGCACGTCGAGGATCAGCTGCGCGAAGCCCGCCGCGGCGGCCAGCATCAGCATCTTCTCGGGCATACGGCGCCGCAGGGCGATCGACAGGCAGAGCGCCAGCGTGATCGCGGCGAACGCGGTCTCGTTCACGTCCGTCGCGTAGTCCGGGTCGATCGTTCCGCCCACCACGGTCATCCCGAGCAGGACGACGGCCCAGAAGCTGTCGACCCATGTCGGGTGCCGGCGGAGGAAGTCATAGAGGCGCTGCACGTAACCCAGCGTAAAGAAGTGCGGTGTGTGCCGGGGTCAACCGGAGGGCCGATCCGTGACCGGGCCACGTACTCCCCAAGGTGGAGGTCGGGTTACCTGTTCCGCTTAGCCTGTCGCTGTGACGGATCGCCTACGAGCTCGGGAGGGCGGATTGGTTTGCGGCTGCGGGTCGTGTGGGGCTTGTCGCGCCCACGCGGCGAAGCCGCACATGTCAGAGCCCCGCGCCCCCAAGAGGGCGCGGCCTTGGCGTGCGGCGGTCGAGAAGGCCCTGTACGGGCCTGAGGGGTTCTACCGGCGGCCGGAGGGGCCCGCCGGGCATTTTCGGACCTCCGTGCACGCGTCGCCGCTCTTCGCCTCCGCCGTGGCGCGGTTGCTGTGTCGGGTCGATGCGGCGTTGGGGCGGCCCGGCGAGCTGGGGTTCGTGGACATGGGCGCCGGGCGGGGTGAGCTGGTGAGTGGGGTGCTGGCCGCGCTGCCCTCCGATGTGACGAAGCGCACGCGCGCGTACGCCGTCGAGCTGGCCGACCGGCCGGCCGGGCTCGATCACCGCATCGAGTGGCTCGCCGAGCCTCCCCAGGGGGTCTCCGGGCTGCTGTTCGCCAACGAGTGGCTGGACAACGTGCCCGTGGAAGTCGTCGAGGTGGACGCGGCCGGGGTGGCGCGGTTGGTTCTCGTACGGGAGGACGGCAGCGAGCGGCTGGGCGAGGCCGTGGACGGGGAGGATGCGGAGTGGCTGGGCCGGTGGTGGCCGCTGGACCCCGAGGAGGGGCTGCGGGCCGAGATCGGGACGCCCCGGGACCGGGCGTGGGCCGCGGCCGTGGCGGGGGTCGAGCGGGGGCTCGCCGTCGCCGTCGACTACGCGCACCTCGCCGGTGCCCGGCCGCCCTTCGGGACGCTCACGGGATTCCGGGAGGGGCGGGAGACCGCGCCGGTCCCGGACGGGTCGTGCGACATCACCGCGCATGTGGCGCTCGACGCGTGCGCGCTGCCGGGGGCACGGCTGCTGACCCAGCGGGACGCCCTGCGCGCCCTGGGGGTCTCCGGCGGCCGCCCGCCGCTGTCCCTGGCGACCACCGATCCGGCGGCGTACGTACGGGCCCTCGCGGGCGCGGGCGAGGCCGCCGAACTGACCGCGCCGGGCGGGCTGGGCGACTTCGGGTGGCTGGTGCAGCCGGTTGGCATCGCGGACCCGCTCGGCGACTGCCCTCGCCCCCTGCTCGGCTGACCGCGCCCCTGCTCGCTACTTGTCGATGTCCCCCACCACGAAGAACAGCGACCCCAGGATCGCCACCATGTCGGCCACCAGCGTGCCCGGCAGCAGTTCGGTGAGGGCCTGGATGTTGTTGTACGAGGCGGAGCGGAGCTTGAGGCGGTACGGGGTCTTCTCGCCCTTGCTGACGAGGTAGTAGCCGTTGATGCCCAGGGGGTTCTCGGTCCAGGCGTAGGTGTGACCCTCGGGGGCCTTGAGGACCTTCGGGAGGCGCTGGTTGATGGGGCCGGGCGGGAGTTCGGCGAGACGGTCGAGGCAGGCGTCGGCGAGGGCGAGGGAGTTGTGGGTCTGCTCCAGCAGGCACTCGAAGCGGGCGAGGCAGTCGCCCTCGGTACGCGTGACGACCTTGAGGACGTCCTGGAGTTCCCCGTACGCCAGGTAGGGCTCGTCGCGCCGCAGATCGAAGTCGACGCCGGAGGCGCGGGCGATGGGCCCGCTCACCCCGTACGCGTGCACGGTCTCCGGCGCGAGGACGCCCACGTCCCGCGTACGGCCCCGGAAGATCTCGTTGCCGACGACCAGGTCGTCGAAGACGCCCATGCGGGAGCGGACGTCCGCGACGGCGGCCCGCGCGCGTGCGGTCCAGCCCGCCGGGAGGTCCTCCTTGAGGCCTCCGACGCGGTTGAACATGTAGTGCATACGCCCGCCGGAGATCTCCTCCATGACGCTCTGGAGTTCCTCGCGCTCGCGGAAGGCGTAGAAGACCGGGGTGATGCCGCCCAGCTCCAGCGGGTACGAGCCGAGGAACATCAGGTGGTTCAGGACCCGGTTCAGTTCGGCGAGGAGCGTGCGCATCCAGACCGCGCGCTCCGGCACCTCCATGCCGAGCATGCGCTCGACGCCGAGGACGACCCCGAGTTCGTTGGAGAAGGCGGAGAGCCAGTCGTGACGGTTGGCGAGCATGATGATCTGGCGGTAGTCGCGCGCCTCGAAAAGCTTCTCCGCGCCCCGGTGCATATAGCCGATGACCGGCTCGGCGTGCTGGATCCGCTCGCCGTCGAGGACGAGCCGCAGCCGCAGCACACCGTGCGTGGACGGATGCTGCGGGCCGATGTTGAGCACCATGTCCGTGCTCTCGGCGGCACCGCCGATACCGACCGTCGTCTCTCGGGTCTCCGTCGGGGGAGTCATGGACCCAGTCTGTCGTACGTACGCTGGCGGGATGGAGACGGGGACCTTGGAAGACGGCGCCGAGCGCGCCGAGGGCGAGCCGGTCTGGATCGGACTGCCGCCCGGGCTGTTGCGGATGCGGCGGCTGTTGCTGGTGGTGTGGCTCGGACCGATCACGGTCGGTACGGCAGTACTGCTGGGCTGGCTGGCAGGCCCGCCCTGGGCTGCCTTCGCGCTGCTGCCGCTGAGCCTGCTGCTGTGGGGCTGGCCCATGCTGGGCCGCAACTGGCGCTCGTGGCGGTACGCCGAACGGGCCGACGACCTGCTGATCAGCCGGGGCGTGCTCTGGCACGAGGAGACCGTCGTGCCGTACGGGCGCATGCAGCTGGTCGAGGTGACCTCCGGGCCCGTCGAGCGCCACTTCGGCCTGGCGAGCGTGCAGCTCCACACGGCCGCGGCCGCCACGGACGCGCGCATTCCGGGCCTCGACCCTGCCGAGGCCGAACGCCTCCGCGACCACCTGACCCAGCTGGGCGAGGCCCGATCGGCAGGGCTGTGACAGTGCCGACACGGGACGCGGACGACGCCGTACGGGCTGAGGGGCCGGGGGCCGGGGCTGAGCGGGGGCCGGGGTCCGAGCCGGGGGTGGGAGCGGGAGCGGAGCCGGGGCCGGTGAGTGGGGCAGTGAGTGGGCCGGGCGTGAAGCCGGGGCCTGAGACCGAGGGCGTGGGCATGGACATGGGCGGGGCGAGCGGGGCGCCTGGGTCAGGAGCCTCGGGTAGGGCCGGTGAGAAGGCCGTCGTCGAGCGTCGGCTGCATCCGGTGACGCCCTTGCGGCGGGCCTGGGCGCCGGTGGCGGTGCTCATCGGGTGGGCCGTGCACGATCCGGACGGGACGCAGCGGCAGCTCATGCGGCTCGACACGACGACCCTGCTGATCGGGCTCGCGGTGTTCGTCCCGGCCGCCGCCCTGTACGGCTTCCTGACCTGGTGGTTCACCCACTTCGCGGTGACCGACAGCGAACTGCGCATCCGTACCGGCCTGTTGTTCCGCCGTACCGTCCACATCCGCCTCGAACGCATCCAGGCCGTCGACGTCACCCGGCCGCTGCTGGCCCGGATCGCGGGCGTCGCCAAGCTCAAACTCGACGTCGTCGGGACGGACAAGAAGGACGAGCTGGCCTACCTCGGCGAGGCCTACGCCCGCTCCCTGCGGGCCGAACTCCTCGCCCGCGCCGCCGGTTTCGCGCCCGAGACCGCGCACGAGGTCGGCGAGGCACCCGTACGGGAGCTGCTGAAGGTCCCCGCAGGAGTGCTCGCCGTCTCGCTGGTGCTGACGGGGGCCACCTGGGGGACCTTGGTGGCCGCGGTCGTCGTACCGTCCGTGCTGTGGTTCGCCACGGGGAGCGTGTGGACCGTCCTCGCGACCGGGCTGCCGCTGCTCGGCGCCGCCGGGGCGAGCAGTGTGGGGCGGTTCGTCGGGGAGTACGACTGGACGGTGGGCGAGTCCCCCGACGGGCTCCGCATCGACCACGGGCTCCTCGACCGGGCTCACGAGACGGTCCCGCCCGGGCGCGTGCAGACCGTACGCGTCGTCGAACCGCTGCTGTGGCGGCGCCGTGGGTGGGTGCGGGTCGAGCTGGACGTGGCCGGGTCCTCGAACTCCGTCCTGATACCGGTCGCACCGCGCGAGGTGGCCGAATCGGTGATCGCGCGTGTGCTGCCGGGGGTGAGCGTGCCGGACACGGCGGTACTCATACGGCCGCCGGGGCGGGCGCGGTGGTGCGTGCCGTTGTGGTGGCGGGGGTACGGGCTCGCCGTCGACGACACCGTGTTCGCCGCGCGGAACGGGTTGTTGCGGCGTCGGCTCGATCTCGTGCCGCATGCGAAGGTGCAGAGCGTACGGCTGTCGCAGGGGCCGTGGGAGCGGCACAAAGGGCTGGCCGATGTGCACGTCGACACCGGCGCCAACAAGACCGTGACCGCGCGGCTGCGTGATGCGGCCGAGGCGGCTGAGCTGTTGCGTGCGCAGGCGGAGCGGTCGCGGACGGGGCGGCGGGAGGCTCGGCCGGACCGGTGGATGGCGTAGGGCCCGGGAGCGTTGGGGGGCCTGATGCGTTGGACGCCTGGTGTCTTGCACGCGTGGTGTCTCGGACGCGTGGTGTCTCGGACGCGTGGTGTCTCGGACGCGTGGTGTCTCGGACGCGTGGTGTCTCGGACGCGTGGTGTCTCGGACGCGTGGTGTCTCGGACGCGTGGTGTCTCGGACGCGTGGTGTCTCGCACGCGTGGTGTCTCGCACGCCCGGCGGTTGATGCCCTGGAGTGCCTGGCAGTCCCTGGGTGCCCGGCGGTGGGGCGGGCGGTGGGGCGCTCACCGGCGCTCGCCGGGTGTCGCTGCGCCCACCCGTGCCGCCCCTGCCGGCACGACTGCCCGCAGCTACGACAGCCGGACCCACCCCTGGCCGGCGGCTAGGACGCCGCCGTACGAAGCCCCTGTACGTCGATCTGTTCCGTCTCGTCGTGCGCCGTGAGGTCGATGACCTGGCCGACGCCTCGGGAGGCCTCGTCGACTCGCTTGAACTGAGCCTCGGACTCGGCCTTGTGCAGCGCGAGGGCCTCCTGGCCGACAACGTCGGCGAGGTCCTCGTTCTGAACCGCCTCCAGGGTGTCCGCGCCCTTCTGCGTACCGAAGAAGTCGAACCCGCCCTCGACGGCCGTCCGCCGCTGCGGCGCGGCCGGAACGACGGCCACGGCGGTCGGCACCGTGAAGTGACCGGCGGGCCGTACGGCCGACAGCGCGGGCAGAGCCGCCTGCTCCGTCTGCTCCGCGTGCTCCGTCTGCTGCACGTGCTCCAGCCGCGTCGACCTCGCCGGAACCGATACCGCGGGTACGGACTCGGCGGCCGCGCGCTCATGCCCGCCGACCGCCACGGACTTCCCCGCCGCGTCGTCCTCCTCGGCGGTGAGCACGGGAACCGGCTCGTCCTCCGCCCCGGCGGAACGTCCCTGCCGAGTACCACCATCGGTCGGCCCGTCCGGGTCGCCCTCGGGATTGGGATCCTTGGGGGGACCACCCTTCGGTGCCGGACTCTCGGCGGTCGCGCCGAGGGTGGACGCATCGGCGGAATCGGCGGCGGGCGCGTCGATGGACTCGTCCACCGGTACGTCAGCGGAGTCGTCAGCGGAATCGCCCTCGGCCTCGGACGCGTTCCCTTCCTCGACCCCGGCGACCCCGGCGACTCCGGACTCGGCGTCGGCATCGGCATCGGCATCGGCATCCGCGATGGCATCGGTCTTGGTGTCGGCTTCCACCTCGGCGTCGACATCGCCCCCGACAGCAAGCCCGGACTCCGACTCGACCGCGTTCTCAGCCCCGGACTCGCCGTCGACCTCAGTCAAGGCCGCGTCCTCAGCCACACCCCCGGTCACGACCACCACATCGGCCACGGCCTCAACCGCACCCTCGATCTCGGCCTCAGCCCCAGCCTCGGCGTCACCCTCCGCCTCGACCTCGGCCCCGGCCTCCTCCTCATCCGAGTCCGTCACCGAGCCCCGCTGAGTGATGATCCGGTCCAACGCCGAGTTCGCGCGCAGGAAGAGCGAGGAACCGGTCGGCGAGAACACCGCGGGGGCAAGCTTCTTCGCCCCGGAAGCCTCCTCATCAGCCGCAACCTCAAACTCAGCCTCGGCGTCACCCTCGGCGTCGGCGTCAACCTCGGCGTCAACCTCGGCGTCGTCCTCGGCAGCCGCATCCGCCTCGCCACTGGCCGAGGCAGCCACGGCCCCGCCCTTCGCCTTCTTGGAGGCCTTCTCGGAGGCCGCCTTCGACGCCGCCTCCCACGATGCCCAAGGCGCCCCCGGCGCCGGAACCCCCTGCGGCGGCACCGGCGTGGCCCGAGCCGCCGCGTCGGCCTCTGCACCATCGGCCGCACCCGCACCCGCACCCGCGTCCGCGTCCGAACCAGCCGCCGGCAACGCCCGCGCCCCCTCGGGAGCGGTCGCCTCGATCTCCAGCAGGCGGCGGCCCTCCAGGGCGCTGGCGCGCTCGGTCTCCGCGGTGGCGTAGCGGCGCAGGAGAGCGGCGTGCTCGTTGCGGAGGCCCGCGAGCTCGGTGCGCTTGGCGCGGAGCTTGTGCTCCAGCTTGGTGCGCAGTTCGCGCGACTCGTCGAGATCGGTCTCCAGCTCGGCGGCCCTCTCCTCGTGCCGCCACTCGTCGCTCGCCCGCGCGCGCGTGAGGTCGGCGACGCGTTTACCCGCCTCGACGTCCCAGCGGCGCATGACCGCCGCGCCCACGGTCGCGGTCGCCGCGGCGACGGCGGCGGTGACCCGGAGTACCGCCGGCTCGGAGAAGATCCAGGGCCCGAGGGCGCAGACGAGCGAGACGCCTGCGATCGCCGTGGGGGGCAGCAGCCTGTGCAGAGGCGGTGAATGGCGGTGACGTCCACGTGGCATGGCCAGAAACTTACCGCGCGTAGGCGAATGATGGTGCCCCGGGCCGTAAAAACTCAGCCGCCCCCTAACCTCTCACAAGCCCTCACAAGCTCCCTCACCGCCGGTGCACCAATGCGCCCACCGGCGACTCCTCTACTGGATCAACCCCATTGAATCCAGATACGCCTTGGCCACATCTGCCTCTTTCCCCCGGCACGGAATTCCGCGAATTGCCGACCCCGTCGCTGACGCGTCACCGACCCATCGCCGACCCCGTCGCCGACTCGTCACCGACCAGTCGCCACCCCGTCACCGACCCCGCCCCCACCCGCCCGTCAGCGGTCGCTCAACCGCCCGCTGACCCACTGCAACGTCGCCGGAATCTCCCGCCGCCACGTGTTGAAGTTGTGCCCGCCGCTGTCGAGGATGATCGACGAGATCCGTGTCGGCCGCTTCTCCTTCACCCGCTCGATGAACTCGAGCGTGGTCTTGTAGTTGGTCTCCCCCTGTTTGCTGCTGGTGACCAGGAGAGAGGTGTCGGGCGCCGGACGGTGCTTCAGATACCAGAACAGATCCGCCTCGTTCCGCAGTGTCGTGTTCCCCTGGAAGAGATCACCGGTCGTCGCGTCGATCGGCGCCTTGTAGTACGGCGAGAGGCCCGCGCCCGCGGCGTACACCCCCGGGTGGTGCAGGGCGAGTTTCAGCGCGCAGTAGCCGCCGGTGGAGTCGCCGACGACGCCCCAGCTCCCGGGCTTCTTCCCGACCCTGTAGTGGTGGCCCACGGCGTCCGGCAGATCCTTGGCGAAGAAGGACTCGGTCCGCGGTCCGCCCGGGACGTCCACGCACTCGGTGTCGCGCGGCGGCGCCACGGTCGGCCGCAGCATCACCAGGATCATCGGCTGCGCCTTGCCGTCGCGGGCCAACTTGTGGGCCGTCTGCGGGAAATGCAGGCCCTTGATGAGCGCCTCGGCGGTGCCCGGGTAGCCGGTGAGGACGACGGCCGCGGGGAAGGTGCGGGTGCGGTACTGGGCCTGGAAGTACTCCGGCGGCAGATAGACGTACGCCGGGCTCGCGATCCGTGTCGTACGGCCGACGATCTCGACCTTCTGGATCTGGCCGCCGACCTCGGGGCGGGCGCCGCCGGCCACGTTCACCTGCTGGGTGTCGACGACCCGCAACGGCCCACCCGTGTCGGCGCCGTCATGGTCGACGACCACGCCCTGGCCGTTCTCCTGGCCGAGGAGATCGGCCCAGCTGGCGTAGAACCCGAAGGCCTGGTTCGCGGCGAGGCCGACCGACACGAAGACGGCGACCTGCGTGGCCAGCAGCACGCCGATCCGTCCGCCGACGGCCCGCCAGCCACGGCGTGCCAGCCGCGGCCACAGCCAGACCGTGCCGATGAACAGCAGCACGGCTGACAGGACCGCCAACGCCAGCACCTTGTTGCTCGTAAGACCCATTGGGTTGTCCCCCGCCGACCTTTCTTTCCTTGCCTTGCCTCGACTTGGCCTGCCCTTTGGTTCAGCTTTCCGAGGGAGAGTGAACCTCCGTCCCCAAGACACCGTCCTAGAGGGCGCAATGTCGCCGGATGCCGGAAAGGCACCGGATCCAAGCTCACTCGCGGAACTACGGGATGCGATGTCTGTCAGGACAGATGGGGAAATTTCGGGTGGGGTTCCGGTCCGGTCGGACCGACTCCCATCGAGCGCCGTCCGGCGCGGATACGCCGCCGTGCGCGGCGTGCTGCGCGGGCCGCGCCCCGAGGCCGTGCCCGCCCTGGTCGCCAGGGCCTGCACGCTCGTCGGGCTCGTGGACATCGCCGCGGGCGTGTTCCCCCGATTCCGGAACAGCCGTATGCACGCGCTGGCCGAGGTGCTGCCCGGCGCGCTCGGCCCGTTCGCGGCGGCCCTGTCGCTGAGCGCCGGAGTCCTGCTCCTGCTGCTCGCCCACGGTCTGCGGCGGCGAAAACGGCGGG
Source organism: Streptomyces sp. DSM 40750 (assembly GCF_024612035.1). Taxonomy (GTDB): domain Bacteria; phylum Actinomycetota; class Actinomycetes; order Streptomycetales; family Streptomycetaceae; genus Streptomyces. Next base: position 6,647,944 of record NZ_CP102513.1, on the reverse strand, counting down.
CCTGGCGCGCGGCCGTGATCCTGCTGCCGGCCGGGGCGATCGCCCAGTTCACCTACCGTCACTCGCTCGTCGGCGTCCTCGTCTCGCTCGCGCTGCTCATCCCGCTGCTGCGCCACCGCGACGAGTTCCGCGCCCTGCCCGACCCGTACAGCCGCTGGCGGGCGCTCACCAACTTCATGCTGATGGGCGCCGGTTCGATCGTCCTCGGTCTGGTCGTCGTCAGCGCCCACCCCGGACGCATGGTCGGCGATCCGAGCCTCGCGGACCGCCTCGAACACGTCATCTACGGCCTGTTCGGCATAGAGGGCCCCGTCGGCTACGCCGGCAACACGTCCTGGACGGTGGCCTTCTCCCTCGGCGCCCTCGGAGTGCTGACCGCCATCACCACCATCTACCTGGCCTTCCGCCCCGAACACCCGGCGGCCCGCCTCACCGACGAGGACGAGGTACGGCTGCGAGCCCTGCTCGCGAAGCACGGCGGCCGCGACTCCCTGGGCCATTTCGCGCTCCGCCGCGACAAGGCGGTCGTGTTCTCGCCGAGCGGCAAGGCGGCGGTGACGTACCGCGTCGTCTCCGGTGTGATGCTCGCCAGCGGCGACCCGATCGGTGACGTCGAGGCCTGGCCCGGCGCGATCGAGCGCTTCATGGACGAGGCGAAGGCCCACTCCTGGACCCCGGCCGTCATGGGCTGCTCGGAGACGGGCGCCGAGGTGTGGACCCGCGAGACCGGCCTCGACGCCCTCGAACTCGGCGACGAGGCGGTGGTGGATGTCGCGGATTTCTCCCTCGCCGGGCGCGCGATGCGCAACGTGCGTCAGATGGTGAAGCGCATCGAGCGGCTCGGTTACGAGACCCGGGTACGGCGCGTCCGTGACCTCGGCGAGGCGGAGCTGGACCGGATCCGCCGCGCCGCCGAGGACTGGCGCGGCACCGACACCGAACGCGGTTTCTCCATGGCGCTCGGCCGCATCGGCGACCCGGCCGACGGCGACTGCCTGATCGCCACCGCTCACAAGGCCGACGAGATCCCCGGCCCGTACGGCGACCTGAAGGCCGTACTCCACTTCGTGCCCTGGGGGCCCGACGGCGCCTCACTGGACCTGATGCGCCGCGACCGCTCGGCGGACCCCGGCATGAACGAACTCCTCATCGTCGCGGCCCTCCAAGCGGCCCCCCGCCTGGGCGTGAAGCAGGTCTCCCTGAACTTCGCGATGTTCCGCTCGGCCCTGGCGCGCGGCGAGAAGATCGGCGCCGGCCCGGTGCTGCGCGCCTGGCGCGGGCTGCTGGTCTTCCTCTCCCGCTGGTTCCAGATCGAGTCGCTGTACAAGTTCAACGCGAAGTTCCGCCCCCGCTGGGAGCCCCGCTTCGTCGTCTACGCCGCCTCCCGCGACCTCCCCCGCATCGGCTTCGCCGCGATGCAGGCCGAGGGCTTCGTCGACCTCCCCCTCCCCCGCGCCCTGCGCCGCCGCGCGAAGGCCATGGCCCCGTGCGCCCACGCGGTGGCCGACCGCGGCATGAGTGAGCACGGCGTACGCGCGGCCTGACACCCGGCCGCCCCATGGACAGGCCTGAGCGAGGGCCCTCAGCTACCCCGTGCCCGGGGCCCCCGCTCAGGTCGCGCGAGAATCGCCCGGCGCTACACCGCCCGCGCCGCCCCGCCGTTCGTGTCGTCGTCCTCCGGCAGCTTGCAGACGCGCTCCAGGAAGAAGGCGGCCACTATGACGGCGATGCCCGCGAGGACGGAGAACCCGGCGTAGATGGCCTGGTCGCGGCGGGCCGGGATCTCCAGGTGCTCCAGGAGGAAGGTGCCGACACCGCCGTACATCCCGGAGACCAGGGCGGCGACGAGGGCGCTGGCCTGCCCGAAGACAACCGCGCGAGCGGCCATCAGGGGGTCGACGCCCTTCGCGTCGGGCCGGCGCTCCCGCTGGGCCTTGAGCCGGTTGCGGATGGACAGCGCGGTGGCCGTCAGGACGGCGGCGATCAGGGCGAGCACGACGGGAGCGGCCAGCGGGACGCTCGGCAGTGTGCCCACCGAGTTCCACAGCCGGGCCCCGGCCCAGGACAGCACCCCCGCCACGACGAACACCGTGGCCAGCGTCCTGATGCGCAGCTCTTTCACGATGCCCCTTCGACGAGCCCGATGGTCCACGGACGCCGGGATCCAGGGACCGGGTGGTCGGCCCGGCCGGTGGTCCCGACGGTGTCGGGTGATGATCCCGACCCGGTAGACCTTAACGACTACTCGGGCAGCTGGAGTTCCTGGTCGGCGCGGGGCGACACGCCCTCATGGGTGATGTCGGCGAGCAGCCGGGCGACCGGGCCGCGGCCGGCGAGCTGTGCCTCCGGCTCCACGTCGTGCCAGGGGGCGAGGACGAAGGCCCGCTCGTGCGCGCGCGGGTGCGGCAGGGTCAGCACCGGGTCGTCGGAGACCACGTCCGCGTAGGCCACGATGTCGACGTCGAGCGTGCGCGGCCCCCAGCGCTCGTCCCGGACGCGGTGGAAGGCCTCCTCGACTGCCTGGGCGCGCTCCAGGAGGGACGACGGGGGCAGTGTCGTCTTCAGCACCACGACCGCGTTGAAGTACGACGGCTGGCTGCCCGGTGCCACGCCCCACGGCTCGGTCTCGTACACCGGCGACACGGCCTTGATACGGACGCCCGGGGTGTCCTCCAGCGCGTCGATGGCGCCCTGGAGGTTCTCCAGGCGGTTGCCCAGGTTCGAGCCCAGGGAGACCACGGCCCTGCGGGGGTTCTGCAGGGTCGTGTCGGCCTCGTCCACCTTCTGCACGACGGAGGCGGGCACCGGCTGTACGGTCGGGTCGCTCTGACCCTCGGTGAAGAACGCGGTCATACTCGGCTCCGGGTGATGGTGACGGTCACGTCGTCGAAGGGGACCGTGATCGGCGCGTCCGGCTTGTGGACGCTGACTTCGACCTCCTGGACCCCCTCGTGCTTCAGGCACGCCTGGGCGATGCGCTCGGCGAGCGTCTCGATGAGGTTCACGGGCTCGCCCTCGACGATGCCCACGACCTCCTCCGCCACGATCCCGTAGTGCACGGTCTTCGCCAGGTCGTCGTCGGCCGCGGCCGGCCGGGTGTCCAGGCCCAGCGTGAGGTCCACGACGAAGGTCTGGCCCTCCTCGCGCTCATGCGGGAACACCCCGTGGTGTCCACGGGCCCTGAGGCCGCGCAGCGCGACACGATCCACGCGAATCACTCCTGCAATCGTCGGGGACGGCCGATGTCTTCCGAGTGGGGTCGGCACACCGGCCACACTCGAATCTACCTGCGGGCACTGACAGCGTTCACCCACAGAAGCTCGGGCCCACCCCCGGACGGGCAGGGTTCATCGAGCGTTTCCCCGAGGGAAGCACGATGGCTCACGGGTGGGAAGCCGCCCATACCCGCGAGCCTGTGTTCCCCATCACTCATCGGCCCTTGAGGACCGCCTACCCACTCAGGAAGGTGACTCGTCGTCCTCGTCGTCATCGGATTCGGTGAGTACCGGGGAACCGTGGTGCGACCAGAGCTTCCAGCCGTCGGATGTGCGACGGAACACATTCGTCGCGACCACCAGCTGCCCCACGAGCGGCCCCAGCTCGTCGCTGCCGTCCGGCGCCGGACCGCCGCTGAGGATGTTCTCGGTGCAGGTGACGAGCGCCGTGTCCCCGGTGACCGACACATGCACATCGGTGAGGAAGAACTGGATGTACTCGGTGTTCGCCATGATCAGCGCATACGACCGCAGCACCTCGCCCCGGCCGGTGAGGGCCGGCCAGCCGGGGTGCACACAGGAGATCACTCCGGTCTCGGCGGGGTCGTGGTACTCCTCGTCCACGCCCACGTCGGCCGGGGCCAGCCAGAGCGAGGAGAGCGTCTCGAAGTCGCCCTGTTCCATCGCCTCGTAGAAGGCCCGGTTGGCGAGTTCGACCTGTTCGACGTCGGTGTGGGCAGTGCTCACCGCTCGCGGGCTCCTTCGATGGCGCGGGTCACGCGGACCGCGTCGGCGGTGGCGCGGACCTCGTGCACCCGGACCGCCCAGGCGCCCTGCTGGGCGGCCAGGGCCGATACGGCGGCCGTGGCGGCGTCGCGTTCCCGTGCGGGCGGCGGGGCGCCCTCCGGGCCCGCCAGGACCCGGCCGAGGAACCTCTTGCGGGAGGCGGCGACCAGCAGGGGGTGGCCGAGGGCGTGCAGCCGGTCGAGGTGGGCGATGAGGCTGAGGTCGTGTTCGGCGTCCTTGGAGAAGCCGAGGCCCGGGTCGACGATGACGCGGTCCGCCGCGACACCGCCCTCCAGAACGGCCTCCACGCGCGCGCGCAGCTCGTCCAGCACCTCGGCGACGACGTCCTCGTAGACGCCCCTGACGTTGCCGCCCGCCAGGAAGCCGCGCCAGTGCATCACCACGAAGGGGGCACCCGCGTCGGCGACCACCTGGATCATCGCGGGGTCGGCGAGGCCGCCGCTGACGTCGTTGACGAGGACAGCGCCGGCCGCCAGCGCTTGCCCGGCGACGGAGGCGCGCATGGTGTCCACGGAGACGGTGACGCCCTCGGAGGCCAGTCCCCTCACAACCGGGATGACCCGTCGGAGTTCCTCCGCCTCGTCGACACGGGTGGCACCGGGACGGGTCGACTCACCGCCGACGTCCACCAGGTCCGCGCCCTCCGCCACCATGTCCAGGCCGTGCTTGACCGCCACCGTGGTGTCGAACCAGCGTCCGCCGTCGGAGAACGAGTCCGGGGTGACATTCACGACCCCCATGACCGCGCAACGGTCCCACAGGGGCATTCCGGCCACACGGCCACGCCGGTTCTGCATGCTCATGCGTCAAGCCTAGGCCCCCGGGGCGGCGGCGATCCGCCGATCCCGGCACCGGGGACGATCAGTGGGCCATGATGAGGCTCATCGCCTCGTTGCGGGTGGCCGCGTCCCGGAGCTGGCCGCGCACCGCCGACGTTATGGTCTTCGCGCCGGGTTTGCGGATGCCCCGCATCGACATGCACATGTGCTCGCACTCGACGACCACGATCACACCGCGCGGCTCCAGGATGTCCATCAGCGAGTCGGCGATCTGCGTCGTCATCCGCTCCTGCACCTGCGGCCGCCGGGCGTAGACGTCCACGAGCCGCGCCAGCTTCGACAGACCGGTGATCTTGCCGGTGGTGGACGGGATGTACCCGACATGGGCCACGCCCCGGAACGGCACCAGATGGTGCTCACAGGTCGAGTACACCTCGATGTCCTTGACCAGCACCATCTCGTCGTGCCCCAGGTCGAACGTCGTCGTCAGCACGTCCTCCGGTTGCTGCCACAGCCCCGCGAAGATCTCCCGGTACGCCCGCGCCACCCGCGCCGGCGTCTCCCTGAGCCCCTCCCTGTCGGGATCCTCACCGACCGCGATCAGCAGCTCACGTACGGCGTTCTCGGCACGCTTCTCATCGAACTCGCCGATGGTGCCCTCGCCGTCCAGCGTCACGGGGTCGGTCATGTGGTGCCTCGCTCCTGAGCCTGTGACGCATACGGGTTACGCGTCTCATGTTTCGGCCATACGAAAATGCCGCGCCCCCCAGGCTAAAACCAGGGGGGCGCGGCATCCATTCGGGGCCGGATGAGGCGGCCGGGGCCGGGAGCCGGGGCTTCCGGTGGCCGATTCTCACCGAGTGGGGCGTCAGCTCTCCGGACTCTCCTCCGGGGTCACCTCGACCGTCGCCTTGGTGGTGATCGCCGGCGTCGCGCCGTTGGCGCCGTTCGTCAAGGCGAGCTCCTTGGGGGAGAGCACCGGCGGACGGGTGGAGGGGGTGCGGCGGGAGGAGCCGGTCCAGGCGGGCCGGGGCGGACGCTTGACGATGGGGGCGAAGATCTCGGCGATCTGCTCCTTGCCCAGCGTCTCCTTCTCCAGCAGCTGAAGCACCAGGTTGTCGAGGACGTCGCGGTTCTCGACCAGGATCTCCCAGGCCTCGTTGTGCGCGTTCTCGATGAGCTTCTTGACCTCTTCGTCGACCAGCGCGGCGACCTCTTCCGAGTAGTCGCGCTGGTGAGCCATCTCACGTCCGAGGAACGGCTCCGTGTTGTCGCCGCCGAACTTGATGGCGCCGAGACGCTCGGTCATGCCGTACTGCGTGACCATCGCGCGGGCCAGGCTGGTGGCCTTCTCGATGTCGTTCGCGGCGCCGGTGGTCGGGTCGTGGAAGACCAGTTCCTCGGCGGCGCGGCCACCCATCATGTACCCGAGCTGGTCGAGCATCTCGTTGCGCGTGGTCGAGTACTTGTCCTCGTCCGGCAGGACCATCGTGTAGCCCAGGGCGCGGCCCCGGGACAGGATGGTGATCTTGTGGACCGGGTCGGAGTTCGGCGAGGCCGCCGCGACCAGGGCGTGTCCGCCCTCGTGGTACGCGGTGATCTTCTTCTCCTTGTCCGACATGATCCGGGTCCGCTTCTGCGGGCCCGCGATCACACGGTCGATCGCCTCGTCCAGCATGTGGTTGTCGATCAGCTTCTTGTCGCTGCGGGCCGTCAGGAGCGCGGCCTCGTTCAGGACGTTGGAGAGATCGGCACCCGTCATGCCGGGGGTGCGGCGGGCGACGGCCCCGAGGTCGACGTCGGGCGCGACCGGCTTGCCCTTCTGGTGAACCTTGAGGATCTCCAGACGGCCCTGCATGTCCGGGCGGTCGACGGCGATCTGGCGGTCGAAGCGGCCCGGGCGCAGCAGCGCCGGGTCGAGGATGTCCGGTCGGTTCGTCGCGGCGATGAGGATCACACCGCCCTTGACGTCGAAGCCGTCCATCTCGACGAGCAGCTGGTTCAGCGTCTGCTCGCGCTCGTCGTGACCACCGCCGAGGCCGGCGCCGCGGTGGCGGCCGACCGCGTCGATCTCGTCGACGAAGACGATCGCCGGGGCGTTCGCCTTGGCCTGTTCGAACAGGTCACGGACCCGGGAGGCACCGACACCGACGAACATCTCGACGAAGTCGGAACCGGAGATCGAGTAGAAGGGGACGCCCGCCTCGCCGGCGACGGCGCGTGCGAGCAGCGTCTTGCCCGTACCGGGCGGGCCGTAGAGCAGCACACCCTTGGGGATCTTGGCGCCGACGGCCTGGAACTTGGCCGGCTCCTGCAGGAACTCCTTGATCTCGTGGAGCTCCTCGACGGCCTCGTCCGCGCCCGCGACGTCCGAGAACGTCGTCTTCGGGGTGTCCTTGGTGATGAGCTTGGCCTTGGACTTCCCGAAGTTCATGACCCGGGAGCCGCCGCCCTGCATCTGGTTCATCAGGAACAGGAAGACGACCACGATGAGGACGAAGGGGAGCAGAGACAGCAGGATGCCGACGAAAGCGTTCTGCTTGGTCGGCGAGACCGTGTAGCCGTCGGGGATCTGCTTGTTCTGGAACTTGTCCTGCAGGGTGTTGGCGAGGGTCACACCCTGGTCGCCGATGTAGCTCGCCTGAATCTTCGAGCTGCCCTCGATCTTCTGCCCGTCCTTGAGCTGAACCTTGAGGATCTGCTCTTCGCCGGTGGTCAACTTGGCCTCTTGGACCTTGTTGTCATTGATCGCCTGGACGACCTGGCCCGTGTCCACCGTCTTGTAGCCGCCGGACGAGCCGACGACCTGCATCAACACGACCACGGCAAGGACGGCCAGCACGATCCACATGACTGGCCCACGGAAGTATCGCTTCACGTCCATCCATACGGAGCGGTGTCGCCCCGTCCCTCCTGCCATAGTGAGTTTGATAAAAGACTGTTCTTCGGACGGTACCCCAGCTTTGTCACCCGAAGCCGCAGGGGACCGATGGCAATACCGTCCTCGCATCCTCCAACGGCGCGAAACCCGCTGGGGTTCCCGAGCGTCTTACGAAGGTGGTTCAGCCGCCGTAGACGTGGGGCGCGAGAGTACCGACGAACGGGAGGTTGCGGTACTTCTCGGCGTAGTCGAGGCCGTAGCCCACGACGAACTCGTTGGGGATGTCGAAGCCGACCCACTCCACGTCGATGGAGACCTTGGCGGCGTCGGGCTTGCGCAGCAGGGTGCAGATCTTCAGGGACTCGGGCTCGCGGGAGCCGAGGTTGGAGATCAGCCAGGACAGGGTGAGGCCCGAGTCGATGATGTCCTCGACGATCAGGACGTGCTTGCCCTTGATGTCGGTGTCGAGGTCCTTGAGAATCCGCACCACGCCGGAGGACTGAGTGCCCGCGCCGTAGGAGGAAACGGCCATCCAGTCCATGGTGACCGGGGTGGACAGCGCCCGTGCGAGGTCCGCCATGACCATCACCGCGCCCTTGAGGACTCCGACGATGAGCAGATCCTTGCCCGCGTACTCCGCGTCGATCTTCGCGGCCAGCTCGACCAGCTTCGCGTCGATCTCTTCCTTGGTGATGAGTACCTCTTTGAGGTCGGCACCCATGTCTTTCGCGTCCACCCGCATCACTTTCGGTCGGTCGTCCCAGGGCCGCTCCCGGACGCCGGTCCCGCGAGGGGGCCGGGGGCCCGTGTGAGGGGCCCCGTCGGCGTCCGGTTTCAGCCTTGTCGAATCACCAGTCTGCCACCCTGGCGCTGGGCGACGACCCGGCCGGGGAGATTGATGGCCCCCTGGCCGCGCCAGCCGGTGATCAGACGGTCGACCTCCTCGATGTGCCGGGCGAAGAGGGAACCGGCCGGTGCGCCGGCCTCGATGGCGGCGCGGCGCAGGATGCGGCGGCGTACGGCGGGCGGCAGGGCGTAGAGCTTCGCGCACTCCAGCAGGCCCGCGGCGTCACGGACGGAGGCCTCGGCCTGGCGGGCCCAGGTGTCGAGGGCGTCGGCGTCGTCCCGGGAGAGCTGGGCCGTGCGGGCGAGGGCCCCGACGACGCCCTTGCCGAGCGCCTTCTCCAGGGCGGGCAGGCCCTCGTGCCGGAGCCTGGAGCGCGTGTAGGCCGGGTCGGTGTTGTGAGGATCGTCCCAGACGGGGAGGGACTGGGCCATGCAGGCCTTGCGGGCGGTCTGGCGGTCGAGCCCGAGGAAGGGCCGGCGGTAGCGGCCGTCGGCCCCCGAGACCGCGGCCATACCGGACAGGGAGCGGATGCCGGAGCCGCGGGCGAGACCGAGCAGGACGGTTTCGGCTTGGTCGTCGCGGGTGTGGCCGAGCAGGACGGCGGTGGCACCGTGGCGCTCCAGGGCGGCGTCCAGGGCGGTGTAGCGGGCGTCGCGGGCGGCGGCCTCGGGGCCGCCGTCACGGCCGACGGTCACGGCGACGGACTCGGCCGGGTCGAGGCCGAGTTCCCTCAGGCGCAGCACGACTTCCTCGGCGCGCAGGTCGGAGCCCGGCTGCAGTCCGTGGTCGACGGTGATGCCGCCGGCCCTGATGCCGAGCTTGGGCGCCTCGAAGGCGAGGGCGGAGGCGAGCGCCATGGAGTCGGCGCCGCCGGAGCACGCCACCAGCACGAGCGGCTGCTCGTGAGTGGTGGACCCCGCGCGCGCGGACGCGCTGATCGTGGTCCCGGCGGGCATGGCCACGGGGGGTACTGCCGTGGAGGGGGCGGGCGCCGGTTGTGCGCCCGTGCCGGACGGCGCGCCGGGGGTCGCGCGGGCGGGCGCGTGAAGGGTGGTGTTCGTGTCGTGTTCGGTGAGGAGGTCGTGGAGTACGCGGCGGACCGCCAGGCGTATCGCCGCGACCGCGGGGTGGGGACCCATGTCCGGTTCCCTTCATGAAATTGTCGGGGGGTGAGCCCGAGTTCGGTCACTCAGAGTGTGTAGATGGTGACAGAACCGGGCCGTTCCCCGAGCATCGCACGCCTACCCCTCGCTCACGGTCCCTCGGACGGGTGATTGAAGGGGCGTTTGCCTGCCGTCGGCCGGATTCGTTCACCACGCTCACGCACGGCTCACGACTCCGCCTTGCGATGCACCCGCGCGACCCAGTCCGTCGGCTTGGCGATCTCCGCCTTGGTCGGCAGGGTGTTCGGGGAGGTCCACACCCGGTTGAAACCGTCCATGCCGACCTGTTCGACGACCGCCCGTACGAACCGCTCGCCGTCCTTGTACTGCCTGAGTTTGGCGTCCAGGCCCAGCAGCTTGCGCAGGGCCTGGTCCAGACGGGAGGCCCCCTTCGCGCGTCGTTGCTGGAATTTCTCGCGGATCTCGGCGACCGAGGGCACGACCGCCGGACCGACGCCGTCCATCACGTAGTCGGCGTGGCCCTCCAGGAGGGACATGACGGCGGTCAGCCGGCTGAGGATCTCGCGTTGGGCGGGGGTCTGGACCAACTCCACGATCGAGTGACCGTCGTCGCCGACCTCTCCCTCGGGCCGACCACCCGCGAGTGACTGGGCGGCCTCCCTGATGCGCTCCAGGAAGGTCGTGGGGTCGACCTCGGTCTCCCCCAGGAACGACTGGATTTCACCCTCCAGGTGGTCCCGCAGCCAGGGGACCGCCGTGAACTGCGTCCGGTGCGTCTCCTCGTGCAGGCAGACCCAGAGACGGAAGTCGTGGGGCTGTACGTCGAGTTCGCGCTCCACGTGCACGATGTTCGGCGCGACGAGCAGCAACCGGCCGCCGCCGTTCTCCCCCGCCGGGAGCTCGCGGGTCGCCGGGGCGAACGTCTCGTACTGGCCGAGGACCCGGGAGGCGAGGAACGACAGGAGCATGCCCAGCTCCACACCGGTGACCTTGCCGCCGACCGCGCCCAGTACGGCCCCGCCCGGCGTGTTGCCACGACGTTCCTGCATCTTGTCCAGCAGCGGCTTCAGCAGCTCCCGGAAGCCGGCGACGTTCGCCCGGACCCAGCCCGGGCGGTCCACCACGAGGATGGGGGTGTCGTCGCCCGTGTCGGGCAGCATCCGTGTGAAGGCGCGGACGTGCTCCTCCGACGCCTTCGCATGTCGGCGGAGCTCGGCGACGATGGCCCTGGCCTCGTCGCGGCTCACCTCGGGGCCCGGCCGCACGAGCCGGGTCGCGGTCGCCACCGCGAGATTCCAGTCGACCATCTCGGCACCACCGATACGAGTCATGTTGTCAACCGTACGTGAGCGCTGCCGCTTGGGGCAGGCCAGGAAGGTGGGAGGTGGTACCGGTCGCGCTTCGAGTGCGGGTGCGTTGTGGTTGCTCGCGCAGTTCCCCGCGCCCCTGAAAGCACGGGGCTGCGCCCCGGCTTTCCCCCGGGGGTCAGCGGCAGCCGCACGTTGCCAGGGCGGATGCCGCACCGTCCAAGGCGTTCTGGGCCGCGTCTCGGTTCGTGGTCTCCGTGGCCAGGAAGGCGAAGGACAGGAGGCGGCCGTCGGCGTCCACGACCGTGCCGGCGAGGGTGTTTACGCCAGTCAGGGTGCCGGTCTTGGCGCGTACCACGCCGGTGCCGGGTGCTTCGGTCGTGTAGCGGCTCATGAGGGTGCCGGTGAAGCCGGCCACCGGGAGGCCGGTGAGGACGGAGCGGAGTTCGGGGTGGGCGGGGGCGGCGGACTTGGCCAGGAGGGTGGTGAGGAGGGCGGGTGTCAGTTCGTTGCCTCGGCTGAGGCCGCTGCCGTCGGCGAACTCGACGCCTTCGAGGGGGAGTTCGAGTTTCTTCAGTTCCTTCTTGATGGCCGCCGCGCCGCCGTCGAAGCTCGCCTGCTCGCCCGTCGCCAGCGCGACCTGGCGGGCCAGGGCCTCGGCGATGTCGTTGTCACTGTTGGTGAGCATGCGCTCGACCAGGGTGGAGAGGGGCGGGGAGGAGACGGCCGCGAGTTCCTCGGCGTTCTTCGTGGCCTCGGCGGAGCCCTCGGTCTTCGTCTTGATGCCCCGCTCCTGCAACAGGTCCGCGAATCGCGCGGTCGCGTCCGCCGCCGGGACCTCGCTGCGTTTCGCCGTGCCGCTGGACGAGTCGTCGAGGCGGGCCTCGTCGACCATGAGAGCGGTGACGGGGGCGAGGTTGTCGTTCTCGCCGATGGAGTGCGTCACGGGGCCCTCGTAGAGGGAGGCGTCGTACGTGAGGGTGATCTCGTTCAGGTGACGCTTGTCGAGGGCGGCGGCCGTCTCGTCGGCGAGAGTGCGCAGGCTCGCGTAGCCTCCCCCAGTGTCCTTGTGGGCGGTGAGGGTGGGGTCGCCGCCGCCGACGAGGACGACCTCGGCGGAGTCGGGCTCCAGGACCGTACGGGTCTCGATGCGGTGGTCGGCGCCGGCCGCCGAGAGGGCCGCGGCGGCCGTGGCGATCTTGGTGGTGGAGGCGGGGGTCAGCGCGTCGTCGGCGTTCTGGCCGTAGAGCTGCTCGCCGGTCTCGACGTCGACGACGGCGGCCGCGCGGCGGGGGCCCAGCACGGCGGAGTTCAAAGACGGGTCGAGGGCGGCGGCCAGGGCACCGGTCTCGGGCACGGAGCCCTCGCCGGAGGCGCCGCCGAGGCCGGCGAGTACGGAGAGGGCGCTCGGCGCGGGCTTGGGCGCCCCCGCCGACGTACCGGACGACGTACCGGAATTACGTCCGTGATCTGCGCCACCCTCGCGATCGCGTGATGCCGCCCAGTCACGCTCGGCCGTACGCTGACCGGTGGAGTCCCAGGGTCCGGCGGCGGCCACCGCCCCGGCCGAGAGCACCAGCCCCAGGGTGGCCGCGCCTGCGGTGAGCTGGAGGTTCGTGAGCTTCTTCGTGTTCCTCGTGAGCTGCGAAGAGCGCGCCGTGACGGCGCTCGTGACGCGTACGACACCGGGTTTCACCGCCTGTGCGACGCGCGCGGCACCGGGTTTCACGGCGTGCGTGACGCGCGCGATCCTCGGTTTCACGGCGCGCGCGACCCGCACCACATGCGGTCTCGCGGCCCGCCAGACCTTCGGCTCAGGCACGACCACCAGCCCCTTTCGCGATCACACACCTGCGTGAGGGACACTTAACCACCAGAACTATGTGTTGATCATGGAGGAGCCACCGGTGGAGTTCGACGTCACGATCGAGATTCCGAAGGGTTCGCGGAACAAGTACGAGGTGGACCACGAGACCGGTCGGATCCGCCTGGACCGTCGACTCTTCACTTCGACCGCCTACCCGACCGACTACGGCTTCGTCGAGAACACCCTCGGCGAGGACGGCGACCCGCTGGACGCGCTGGTCATCCTGGACGAGCCGACCTTCCCGGGCTGCCTCATCAAGTGCCGTGCGATCGGTATGTTCCGGATGACGGACGAGGCCGGCGGCGACGACAAGCTGCTGTGCGTCCCGGCGACCGACCCGCGCGTGGAGCACCTGCGTGACATCCACCACGTGTCGGAGTTCGACCGCCTGGAGATCCAGCACTTCTTCGAGGTCTACAAGGACCTGGAGCCCGGCAAGTCCGTCGAGGGCGCCGACTGGGTCGGCCGTGCCGAGGCCGAGGCCGAGGTCGAGAAGTCGTACATGCGCTTCAAGGAGACGGGCGGTCACTGACCTCCCCGGCTCTCTTGCCGACTGATGTCACGAACGGGCCGCGTGCCCCCTTGAGGGGTGCGTGGCCCGTTCGCGTATCAGTGCGTGTCGGTGCGCATACTGAGGCGTACCGGAGGTGTCGTTCAGGGAGCGCGGCGGAGTGGGAGTGACGGAACCCGAGGACCTCGGACCGGAGAAGGACCGCAAACCGGTGTCGGACGAGGCGAGCAGCGCCTTCGTGCCGGTGGGCTTCACTCTGGGGATCGACGGCGATGCGTCGGTGACCTCGGAGTTCGCGATCCCGGCCGGTCTGGACGTGCCGACCGCCGGGCCGGAGTCCGAGGCGCAGACGACCTCCGAGTTCGCGCTGCCGGAGGGGCTGGCGCCGCCCGAGCCGGTCTCCGCGGAGCAGGAGGGGTCCGCGTTCAGCGTGCCGCGCACCTACAGCGCACGGCACGCGCCGGTCGCGTTCACGCCGCCCAGCGGGATTCCGGTCGTCAGTCTGACCAAGGACGTTCCCTGGCAGGACCGGATGCGCACGATGCTGCGGATGCCGGTGGCGGAGCGGCCCGCGCCGGAGTCGCCGACGCGCGTGGAGGGCGAGACGGGGCCCGCCGTGCCGCGTGTGCTCGACCTCACGCTGCGTATCGGCGAACTGCTGCTGGCGGGCGGTGAGGGCGCGGAGGACGTGGAGGCGGCGATGTTCGCCGTCTGCCGCTCCTACGGCCTCGACCGCTGCGAGCCGACCGTGACCTTCACCCAGTTGTCGGTGACCTACCAGCCGTCGCTCGTGGACGACCCGGTCACGGCGTCCCGGATCGTACGGCGCCGGGCCACCGACTACACGCGGCTCGCGGCCGTCTTCCAGTTGGTGGACGACCTCAGCGACCCGGAGAGCACGATCTCGCTGGAGGAGGCGTACCGGCGGCTCGCGGAGATACGGCGCAACCGGCACCCGTATCCCGGCTGGGCGCTGACGGTGGCGAGCGGGCTGCTCGCGGGTGCCGCGTCCGCGCTGGTCGGCGGTGGGGTCGTCGTCTTCGTCGCGGCGGCGTTGGGCGCGATGCTCGGTGACCGGCTGGCGTGGGTGTGTTCGGGGCGGGGGCTGCCGGAGTTCTACCAGTTCCTGGTGGCGGCGATGCCTCCCGCGGCGATCGGGGTGGCGCTGACGGTGGCGCATGTGGACGTGGCGGCGTCCGCCGTCATCACCGGTGGGCTCTTCGCGCTGCTGCCCGGGCGGGCGTTGGTGGCGGGCGTGCAGGACGGGCTGACCGGCTACTACATCACCGCGTCGGCCCGGTTGCTGGAGGTCATGTACCTCTTCGTGGGCATCGTGGTGGGCGTGCTGCTCGTCCTGTACTTCGGTGTGAACCTGGGCGCCCAGCTCAACCCCGACGCGGCGCTCGGCAGTGCGGAGCGGCCGCTGTGGCAGCTCGGCGCGTCGATGCTGCTGTCGTTGACCTTCGCGGTGCTGCTTCAGCAGGAACGATCCACCGTGCTGGCGGTGACCCTCAACGGGGGCGTCGCCTGGGCGGTGTACGGGGCCATGCACGATGTGGGCGACATCTCGCCGGTCGCCTCCACGGCGGTGGCGGCGGGTGTGGTGGGGCTGTTCGGGCAGTTGTTGTCGCGGTATCGGTTCGCTTCGGCGTTGCCCTATACGACCGCGGCGATCGGGCCGTTGCTGCCGGGGTCGGCCACGTATTTCGGGCTGTTGGGGTTCGCGCAGAACGATGTGGATGCGGGGTTGGTGTCGCTGACGAAGGCGGCGGCGCTGGCCATGGCCATCGCGATCGGGGTGAACCTCGGGTCCGAGCTGTTCCGGCTGTTCCTGCCGGGGGCGGCGCGGGCCGGGCGTAAGGCCGCGAAGCGGACTCGGGGGTTCTGAGCGCCGACAGCTCGGGGCCGCTGGGACGTTGGCGGCCGCTGGGACGTTGGACGGCTGCGGGTTCGTTGTGGCTGATCGCGCAGTTCCCCGCGCCCCTGAAGCACGAGCGTCAGCCCCCTGAGAACGCCAACCCCGTGCCCCAAAAAGAGCACCCGCGCCTCCAGTAAACGGGAGCGCGGGTGTTGAGTCCTGGCGGTCAGTACTGCGGGTAGTCCTGGCCCTGGTAGCCCTGCTGGTTCTGGTTCTGGGGGTTCGGGTTCTGGTTGCCCTGGGGGTACTGCTGGGCGTACGGCTGCTGTTGGGGCTGCTGGTAGCCGTAGTCCTGGTAACCCTGCTGTTGGTAGCCCTGGTTGTCGTAGGCCTGGTTGTCATAACCCTGGTTGTCGTAGGCCTGGTTCGGCTCGTAAGGCCGCTCGGGCTGGGTCGGGGGGATGCGGCGGAGCTGGGTCGTCGCGTCGTCCATGACCGGGGCGGCCGGCGGCTGCTGCTGGGACTGCGGGGGCTGGTTCTTCTTCGCCTTCCTCGCCTTGAGGAGCTCGAAGATGATCGGGAGCACCGAGATGAGGACGATGAGGATCAGCATCGCCTCGATGTTCTTGTGGACGAACTCGATCTGACCGAGCCAGGAGCCGAGGAGGGTGACGCCCGCGCCCCAGAGGATGCCGCCGACGACGTTGAAGATGAGGAACGTGCGGTACCGCATGCCGCTGACGCCGGCGATGATCGGCGTGAACGTGCGCACGATGGGCACGAAGCGGGCCAGGATCAGGGACTTCGGGCCGTGCTTCTCGAAGAACTCGTGGGCCTTGGTGACGTTCTCCTGCTTGAACAAGCGGGAGTCGGGCCGCTTGAAGAGGGAGGGGCCGACCTTCTTGCCGAACATGTAGCCCGCCTGGTCGCCCAGGATCGCGGAGACGCAGATCAGGACGATGGCCAGCCAGAGCGGGAAGTCCAGCGTCTTGGCGGTGATCAGCATGCCCGCCGTGAAGAGCAGCGAGTCACCCGGCAGGAAGAAGCCGATGAGGAGGCCGGACTCGGCGAACACGATCAGGAGCAGGCCCCAGATGCCGAACGTGTCGAGCAGGTAATTCGGATCCAGCCAGCTCGGTCCGAGGGCGATCGTCGTCACGGTTCCGGGCTCCTGGGGGTGAGAGTAAGTGAAGGCCTGTGGGTGCGGACCCACAGAAGCGGACCCATAGGGGTGACCAAAGCTATCAACGCACGGTCACCCCCCTGGGTTCCACCGGTGCCTCCAGAGTGCCCTGTGGGCGCACTGGGACCAAGCTGTGTGGTCAGGGGCGTCGGCGGGCCGCGTTCGCGGTGATCGCCTCCCGCAGATGCTCGGCGAGTCCGGGGCGCATGGCGTCGTAGAACGCCTTGAAGCGCTCGTCGGAGACGTACATCTCGCCGAGGCACTGGTGCATCTCGTACGGGCACTCGTAGTACCACGTGCCGATGTGCCGTCGATGCTCCTCGGCCATGTCCATGGCCCGCTCGCCGGTCGACGGCTCGCCCTCGGCCATCAGGGCCGTGTAACGCTCGCTCCAGTCGTTCGCCTCGGCCTGCAGGCGCTTCCAGTCCTCCTTGGTGTACGAGGCGGCGCGGCGCTGCGACTCGGCGTACGCCTCCGTGCCTCCCCAGCGCTGCTCCGCCTCCTCGGCGTACTGCTCGGGGTCCTTGTCGCCGAAGACCTCGAACCGTTCCTCGGGGGTGAGGTTGATGCCCATCCTGCGTGCCTCCATGGCGTGCTCCACGGCCGCGGCCATCTTCTGCAGCTTCTCGATCCGGGCGGTCAGCAGTTCGTGCTGGCGGCGCAGGTGCGCCCGCGGATCCGCTTCCGGGTCGTCGAGCAGGGTCGCGACCTCGTCGAGGGGGAAGCCGAGCTCCCGGTAGAACAGGATCTGCTGGAGCCGGTCGAGATCGCCGTCGCCGTAGCGGCGGTGGCCCGCGTGGGTGCGCTCGCTCGGTACGAGGAGGCCGATCTCGTCGTAGTGGTGCAGCGTGCGCACCGTGATGCCGGCGAAGCCCGCGACCTGTCCCACGGTGTGGCTCATGCTTCCGCTCCCTTTCTCGGTACGCGTTCCAGGCTGGGTCCTCACGTCACGTGAGGTGCAAGTGCATTTCCCCAAGGCGTCGTCTTCGCGAAACGCACTGCCCATGCGTCACACGCGTCTCACTGTGCACAACGCAAAGCCGCGTCGCGCAGACCGTGCATGTGTGCAATGGCCTGCTCCCCGGCGGTCTTCCTACGCTGAGCGCACTTCAGCCGGAGCGGTCCCGTCGGACGGTCCGGATGATGTCGGCCACTGCTCGGTTCGGTGTGTCCGTGGACGAAACGCGTGGCCCGTCACGGGGGTGCGGGCCAGGCGTTTCGTCGACGGGCGGGACAGGGTCGCCTCTTCCGACCCGGTACCCCCAGCAGAGGAACTTCCTTGACCCAGACGAACGTCGAGGGCGTCTCGTTCGCCAGCATCAGCGCCGCTCTGGAGGGGGTGGACCGCTCGCGGCTGACGCTCGTGCCCCTCTTCACGGGAGACGGCGGCGTCTTCACCGCCCACCTCGTCGTGTGGCCGCCGAACTCGGGGAGCCAGGCATGTCTGCACGAGGACTTCGCCGAGGCCGCCCACATCGTCGCGGGCAGCATCGTCGACGAGGACGGCACGGAGCACCGGGCGGGCGAGCTGTGGCTGCGCCCGGCGCACCATGTGCACCACCCGCGCTCCGGCGCCGAGGGCGCACAACTCGTGCTGTGGCGGGTGAACGTACCGGCCCCGTGAGGGCGACGGCTCGCCGAGCCGTGGTGCCACCCGCTGGATCGCGGGACCACCCGAGCGGCTCGCGCACGTGTTGGGGCACGTGCGCGGGCTCGGTCCGTGGCGGGCGTCAGCGGCGGGTCGGCTGGCGCAGGGCCGGGCGGCCCAGCAGGACGTGCAGGGCGAGGGCGATGTCCGCCACGGTGACCACGTCGGTGTCGGTGATGCCGACCATCCTCGTGGAGAAGTCCATGCCGAGAAGCGTGGCCGCGTCCCGGGTGTGGTTGCGGACGGTGGCCTCGGACAGGCCGCGGACGCGGGCCGTCTCCTTGGTGCTGAGGTTGTTCTCCAGCCAGACGCAGAGGGTCTCGACGAGATCCCGCTGGTCGGCCCGTACGGCTCGCAGCCGCTCCTCCGCCCAGGCCTTGGGCCCGCCGTCCGCGGCTCCGGCCGCCATCAGCTCGGCGAAGTCGGGTGCGTCGGTGTGGTCGGGCGCTTCTCTGTGGTCGGGCGCTTCGGTGTGGTCGGGCGCTTCGGCGGGCGTGTGCGGCAAGGCGAGGATGTCGAGGGCCAGCAGCACCAGGATGCGGTCGTTGGCCGAGCCTCGGAGGTCGAGGGAGAGGATCTTCCCCGCTCGGTTCAGACGCTGGGTGACCGTGTTCCGGTGGACGCCGAGGCCGCCGGCGGCTTCGGTGTGCTTGAAGCTCAGTGCGGTCGGGAGGGTTTCGAGGAGCAGCTTCTGCTCGTCGCCCCGGCCGGGGAAGGCATCGAGCAGCGGGGCCATGAGGTCGGCGGCCCAGGCCCTGGCCTCCCGCCTGGGGAGCAGCGGGGCGAACTTGGCCTTGGAGCCGCCCAGACTGATGCGGTGCGGGGTCCCGGCCGCGTCGCCCACCGCCGTCAGCGCCTCCAGGTAGCCGACCGCGGTCTCGGCGAGCGGGTGCAGTCGGCTCTGGCCCATCAGATGGCCCTGGCGGGCCGCGATCATGTCCTTGAGGACCGACTCGACCCGGTCGCTCTCGCGGACGGGGTCGAGGATGAGGATGTGCTTCGGCTTGCCCGGGCAGGCGGACACGATGGCCTGGTCCGCCAGGGCCCGCTCGCACCAGCTCAGGGTGGCCTCGCGCTCCTGCGGGCCTGTGTCGACCACGTAGACCCGGGCGCTGTCCGTGTCCAGCAGGGCCTGCGCGGCGCCCGTGTAGACCACCTGCGCCAGAACCGTTTCTCCCCGCATGAGCAGCTGGAACGCGGCATGCCGTACGGCCCGTGGCGTCTCCACCTTGGTCTGGTGCTCCCGGCGGGCCTGGTCGCACAGCCCCAGGAGCTTCGCCGCGTGCTGGATGAGGGCCGTGCCCGCGCTGTCGAAGGGGTTGTGGGAGGCGATGGCCAGGCGGGCCTCGTCCTCGCTGCCGGGAGGCCCCGGGGATATCGAGACGATCCGGGTGTGCATGGCGCCGCCGGGGGCGAGCGCGCCCCCGTCCGGCCGAGCCGACGTCGACGCGCCGGCCGCGGCCTCGTGGGCCCCGGTGATCACGGCGTGCGCCAGACCGGCCGGCGCGCTGTCCGGCGCGGCCGCGAGCACACCGCGCTGGGCCGAGGAAACGAGGACCTCGGCGTCCAGGGCCACGGAGAGCCAGTCGGCGATGCGCCGTACGGCGGTGGGGTCGGCGAGCCGGGCCGGCAGCCGGTTGAGGAGACCGTCGAGGTGCTCGACCTGGCGCTCCGCGAACTCGGCGCGCCGCAGCCGCAGATCCTCGTTGACGTGGTCCCAGGCGGCGGTCTCGGCGGAGGTCGCCAGCAGCGGCAGCTCCAGACGGTTCGCGGCTGCGAGGGTGGCCTCGGGGACGGCCCGGAGGTCGTGGCCGGGGGTGTTGAGCACCAGCCCGGCCGCCTTGCGCCGGCCCAGGAGAGGGATCACGTGGTCGAGGGCCTGGACGGCGGCCCGTGACGGCTGGGGGGTGTCCAGGGTGACCAGGAACAGCGTCCCACTCTCGGACGAGGAGCCGGTGAGCATGCGGGACAGCTCGGTCACCGGCCGGACGACGACCTCGGTGACCCTGGTCGCGCCGTAGCGGGACGCGTGCCCGGGCTGCAGGAACCGCAGCCGCAGCGGGGGCCGCTCATTGATCAAATAGTCAAGGGTGGGCAACTCGGCCGTCCCTCCCTGCTCAACGCATATGGATCCGCAGGACGCTCAACTCCGCCTGCTGTGTTTGCTTTTGTCACGTGTGCGGCGTGGCGGCGTCAGCCTAATGGACACAGGCGACGGGCAGCACATCACCCTCACACACCACCCGCACTCCTTACGTACGGCCCCCTCACGTCCGTCTCCGGCCGCGGCGGGACGAGCGCGGCGGCGGCTCGGCCTCCCCTCCCCGTACGCCCCTTCGGACCAGGTCATCACGCCGCGTGGGGTGCGCGTCCTCCCCGCCGGACCTACCGTCGAAGGCATGCCACTGCACCGATGGGACAGCGACGCCCCGCAGGACGACGGGCACAACCGGAACGACCGGCACCGGCTCGCCGTGAACCCCTTCTACGACCAGGCCAACCCGGTCGGCGGCATGACCGAGGCGCCACCCAAGCACCGGCTCCCGGACGCCCCGCTGGCCCCCTCGACGGCGTATCAGCTCGTCCACGACGAACTCATGCTGGACGGCAACTCACGGCTGAACCTCGCCACCTTCGTCACCACCTGGATGGAGCCGGAGGCCGGTGTCCTGATGGGTGAGTGCCGGGACAAGAACATGATCGACAAGGACGAGTACCCCCGCACGGCCGAGTTGGAGCGGCGCTGCGTGGCGATGCTCGCCGATCTGTGGAACGCCCCCGACCCGGCGGCCGCCGTCGGCTGCTCGACCACCGGGTCCAGCGAGGCCTGCATGCTCGCCGGGATGGCCCTCAAACGGCGGTGGGCCAAGCGGAACGCCGACCGGTATCCCTCGGCGGACGCCCGGCCCAACCTCGTCATGGGGGTCAACGTCCAGGTCTGCTGGGACAAGTTCTGCGCCTTCTGGGAGGTGGAGGCCCGGCAGGTGCCCATGGAGGGCGACCGGTTCCATCTCGATCCGGCGGCCGCGGCAGCGCTCTGCGACGAGAACACCATCGGGGTCGTGGGCGTCCTCGGTTCCACCTTCGACGGGTCGTACGAGCCGATCGCCGAGTTGTGCGCGGCGCTCGACGAGCTACAGGAGCGCACCGGGCTCGACGTGCCCGTGCATGTGGACGGCGCGTCCGGGGCCATGGTCGCGCCCTTCCTCGACGAGGATCTGGTGTGGGACTTCCGGCTGCCTCGCGTGGCGTCGATCAACACCTCCGGGCACAAGTACGGGCTGGTGTACCCGGGGGTCGGCTGGGCGTTGTGGCGGTCCGCCGCGGAGTTGCCGGAGGAGCTGGTGTTCCGGGTCAACTACCTGGGCGGCGACATGCCCACGTTCGCGCTGAACTTCTCCCGGCCGGGGGCGCAGGTCGTCGCGCAGTACTACACCTTTCTGCGGCTCGGGCGTGACGGGTATCGGGCCGTGCAGCGGTCCACGCGGGATGTCGCGCTGGGGCTCGCGGAAGAGATCGGCAAGTTCGGGGACTTCCGGCTGCTCACCCGGGGGGATCAGTTGCCGGTGTTCGCCTTCACCACGGTGGAGGATGTCACCGCGTACAACGTGTTCGACGTGGCGCGGCGGCTGCGGGAGAAGGGGTGGCTGGTGCCCGCGTACACCTTCCCGGAGAACCGTCAGGATCTGTCCGTGCTGCGGGTGGTGTGCCGGAACGGGTTCTCCTCCGACCTCGCGGGGATGTTCCTGGAGGACCTTGGACGGCTGTTGCCCGAACTACGGCGGCAGACGGGGCCGTTGACGCGGGACACAGGGGTGGGTACCGGGTTTCACCACTAGGGGTGGCCGGGGCGCGTGGGAGCTCGGGTGGCTGGGGTTGTCGGGCGGGGTGCGGGTGCGCGGGGGCTGGTCGCGCGGTTCCCCGCGCCCCTGGAAAGCAGGGGCTGCGCCCCGTGTTTTTCGGCCCGCGGGGTGCCTAGCGGTCGTCCCCGGGATGCCGCTCGCCCGTCGCGTACGGGTTCTTCTGGCCCTCCATCAGGACGCCGACGAACGGGTCGCCCTCCCCCGCGAAGGTGTAGGCGCCGCCGCGGATGCGTTCGATGAGGCCGCGGGTCCACTCGGCGCCGGTGTCGGCCGAGTGGATCCAGAAGTTCATGATCTCGCCGATGTGGCCGAGCTGGCCGGGGCCTTCCTCGGGCGTGTAGTACTCGGTGACGGCCCTGCGCCACTTCTCGATGGTCCGCACCCGCTCCTCCAGGAGCCCGAGCACCTCCTCACGGCCGAGGTCGACCATGCTGCCCAGCCCGGCGGAGAGCACGTCCGGCTTCTGGTCGTAGGCGGTGAGGGACTCGCGCACCAGCCTGAGGTACTCCTCCGTGCCCTTCTCCGTGATCTCGTACTCGGTGCGAGGGGGCCCGCCGGCGGTGGAGGGGGCGACCTCGTGCGCGAGCAGCAGCCCCTGTTTCGCCATCTGCTTCAGGGCGTGGTAGATCGAGCCGGGCTTGGCGTTGGACCACTCGTGCGCGCCCCAGTACTCCAGGTCGTTGCGCACCTGGTAGCCGTGGGCCCGCCCGTGCTGGCGCACGGCGCCGAGCACGAGAAGACGGATCGCTGACATGGGCCCAGCGTAGAACCCGCGCGGACCGCCCCCGGCTCACCCCTGTCCGTTCGCCACCGGCTCGAACGCCGTCCCGCCAGGGCACACGGCCGGATCACGCAGCCGTGCGGCCGACGTGCTCGATGTGGGGCGTGCGCGTCTGTGAATCGACGCGGTACAAGATGCGCCAGGAGCCATGGTGCAGGCGCCGGTGCTCCGCACCCCAGGCAGGCGAACCCTCGGGGCGCTCGTCCTGGGCGAGCTGGTCAGTAGCTCGCAGGAGCGTGTCGACACCGTTGGGATCGTCCTTGAGGTGACCGGCGGCCGAGTTGAGAGCCGCCGGTTCCCACAACACCTGCCAGGTCACTCGCTCCTCCCCGCCGCTTCAAGCAGCGCGCGGCGGGCCTCGTCATGCGGTACCGGGGTCTCGGCGCGGCCGAGAGCGCGGTCACGCTCCAGTCGGGCGAGGGCGAGAGCGTCCTCAAGGTCCTCCAGCTCGGCCGGAGAGATGAGGACAGCGGCCGGAACGCCGCTGATCAGTCAGGGTGATGTGCTCGTGCTGGGCGGCCCGGCGGGCGAGTTCCCCGAGCTTGCCCCGCGCCTCCGCGATGGGATACGTAGCAGACATGCACCTACTGCGCACCTAGATGCATGTCTGCCCACCCGTACCGCCCCGAACGCGCGGCCCTCAGAACGGGAAGAAGCTCCGCTTGTGCTGGACCGAGATCCACTTCTGGGTGGTGAAGGCGTCCACCGTCGTCTCGCCGTTGAGGCGGCCGATGCCGGAGTGCTTCTCGCCGCCGAAGGGGACGAGGGGCTCGTCGTGGACGGTGCCGTCGTTGACGTGGAACATGCCGGTGTCGATCTGCTTGGCGAAGTTCACGCCCCGCTCGATGTCGCCGGTGTGGACGGCGCCGCTGAGGCCGTACGGGGTGTCGTTGACGATGCGGACGGCCTCCTCCTCACCGTCGAAGGGGATGAGGAAGGCCACGGGTCCGAAGACCTCCTGCCGGAGGAGGGCGGAGTCGGCGGGGACGTCGGTGAGGACGGACGGCTCGACCAGGTTGTCGGTCGTGGTGCCGTGGACCAGCGCCGTGGCGCCCTCGGCGAGGGCCTGCTCGACGACGGACGAAAGGGCGTCCGCCTGGGAGGAGTTGATGACCGGGCCGATGACGGTCTGCGGGTCGCTCGGGTCGCCGACCTTCAGGGACTTCACCTTGGTCACGAACTTCTCGGTGAACTCGGCCTGGATCGAGCGGTCGACCAGGACGCGGTTGGCGGCCATGCAGACCTGGCCCTGGTGGACGTAGCGCGAGAAGACGGCCGCGTCGACGGCGTAGTCGATGTCCGCGTCGTCCAGGACCACCAGCGCGCTGTTGCCGCCCAGTTCGAGGATCGTGCGCTTGAAGTTCTGGGCGGCGACGGTGGCGACATGGCGGCCGACCTTGTCGGAGCCGGTGAAGGAGATGAGCTTGGGGATCGGGTGCTCGATGAAGGCGTCACCGATCTCGGCGATGTCGGTGACGACGACGTTGAGCAGACCGCCGGGCAGGCCCGCCTCCTCGAAGATCTTCGCGACCAGCGTGCCACCGGCGATCGGGGTGTTCTGGTGCGGCTTCAGCACCACGCCGTTGCCGAGAGCGAGGGCCGGGGCGACCGACTTGAGGGAGAGCAGGAACGGGAAGTTGAAGGGGCTGATGACACCCACGACGCCGACCGGCACCCGGTAGAGGCGGTTCTCCTTGCCGTCGATCGGCGACGGAATGATGCGGCCCTCGGGGCGCAGCGCCAGCTGAATCGATTCGCGCAGGAACTCCTTGGCAAGATGCAGCTCGAACCCGGCCTTCAGGTGCGTACCGCCGAGCTCGGCGATGATCACCTCGGTGATCTCCGGCTCACGCTCCTCGATGACCTTGAGGGCCTTCTCGAAGACCGCGCGACGCGCATAGGCGTTGACCTCGGCCCATTCCCTCTGGGCCGCCTGGGCGGCCCGGTAGGCCTCGTCCACCTCGTCGACCGTGGCTATCGTGATCGACGCGAGCTTCGCGTCGTCGTACGGGTTGAAGTCGATGATGTCCCAGGAGCCTGTGCCCGGGCGCCACTCGCCGCCGATGTACTGCTGGGCCAGGTCGGTGAAGTAGGACGACATGTGATCCTCAATCAGTCGGCATCGATCAAGATTGATCACCCGTCATCGTACTGGTGGGTAAAGGGAGTTGGAGAGTTACTCGGGAGACTCTGTGAAGAGTCTCAGGAAAGCTGCAGCAGCCCCCGCAGCAGGTCCCGGCTCTCGGCCGGGGACGGGCTGTCGTCCTGGAGCTGCTTGATCGCCCGCTCGTACTGGGCGATGTCCTCACCCTTGTCCAAGTAGAGGGCGCTGGTGAGCTGTTCGAGGTAGACGACGTCGGTGAGGTCGGACTCGGGGAAGCTCAGCACGGTGAACGCGCCGCTCTCGCCGGAGTGGCCGCCGAAACTGAACGGCATGACCTGGAGCACCACGTTCGGCCGCTCCGAGATCTCGATCAGATGCTGGAGCTGACCCCGCATCACTTCCCGGTCGCCGTACGGCCGACGCAGCGCGGCCTCGTCGAGGACGCAGTGGAACTCGGGGGCGCTCTCGGACACCAGGTACTTCTGGCGCTCCATGCGCAGGGCCACCCGCTTGTCGATCTCGGCCTCGCTCGCGCCCTTCATGCCCCGGGCGACGACCGCGTGGGCGTACGCCTCGGTCTGCAACAGACCGTGCACGAACTGGACTTCATAGCTGCGGATGAGGTGGGCCGCGGCTTCGAGGCCGACGTAGGTGGGGAACCAGCTGGGCAGGACGTCCGAGTAGCTGTGCCACCAGCCGGCGACGTTGGCTTCCTTCGCCAGGGAGAGCAGCGAGGTGCGCTCGGTCTCGTCCGTGACTCCGTAGAGGGTCAACAGGTCCTCCACGTCACGGGACTTGAAGCTGACCCGGCCGAGTTCCATGCGACTGATCTTCGACTCGGAGGAGCGGATCGAGTACCCGGCCTTCTCCCGGGTGATCCCCTGCGACTCGCGCAGCCGCCTGAGATGCGAGCCCAGCAGCATCCGCCTCACCACCGACCCGCTCGATTCACCGGCACCCACGTTCGTCCAGCCTCCCCAACTTCTTCAAGGGCCGCAGTCTGCCACTAAACCACTCCGATCCGCACTCGCCCGGTTACAGAAATGGAAAGTCTTCAACATCTGAGACGGATGAGGTGAGGGAGGAAAGAAGGGAGTGTGGCGGAGACGCGCGGCGAAAAGCACCCCGGGGACACGGGAAATGGCCGGGAAGTCGTCAGGCGGTGGCCACCATGCGGGAGTAGGGCCACAGAAGAAATGTTGAGTAAGCGGTATGGGAAGGTCCATTTCGGGCGCGTGCACGTGCATCTGCCCTTGCATCTGCTCTGCGCATCAGAAACCATGGTCCCGCGCCACCGCTGCATCGCATCGACCGCGAACACCCGGGAGTGCCTCGCATGGGGACGAATGGATCGACCATGCTCGAACCCTTACGGCAGGGACTTCCGCCACTTGATCCCGCGACCGTGTCCAACGCCGCGTCCTGTGCGCTGCCGCCCCGCTACGAAGCGGTGCGCGAGGCGAGGCAGTTCACCCGGGGCACGCTCGACCAGTGGCAGCTGGGCGACCGCTTCGACGACGTCTGTCTCGTGGTGTCGGAACTCGTCACCAACGCCCTGCGGCACGGCCTGCCCACGGGCAACGGGCTGCGTCCGGCCCAGGACCCGCCCGTACGGCTGCACTTGATGCGCTGGACCGAGCGGCTGGTCTGCGCGGTGCGCGACCCCAGTCACGACAGTCCGGTCGCCGGCGACTCCGACGACTTCTCTGCGGAGTCGGGGCGCGGGCTGTTCCTGGTCGACTCGTTCGCGGACAGCTGGGGCTGGCATCCGCTCGCCGGCGCGCTCAGCGGCAAGGTGGTGTGGGCACTGTTCCAGGTGTCGACGGCGCCGGGCGATCCGGCCGTGTCCGCCTACTGAAGAACCGCGGCGCTCTTCGGCGCCGCGGTTCTACGCGTGTCACTTCGCCGGGCTCACCGACTTCCCGCCGCCGAGCGGGCGTTAGCCGATCAGGTGGTCGAACTCGCCGTCCTTGATGCCCAGGAGCATCGCCTCGATCTCGGCGCGCGTGTAGACGAGCGCCGGACCGTCGGGGAAGCGGGAGTTGCGCACCGCCACCTCACCGCCGGGCAGCCGCGCGAACTCCACGCAGTTGCCCTGCGAGTTGCTGTGGCGGCTCTTCTGCCAGGCCACCGCGTGGAGCTGGGTCAGCTCCGTCGCGGCCATGCCGTTGTACACGTCATCCACGCCGTACACGTCGTGGTCCACAGGTCGCTCCCCGGGTGGTGCAGTGGTGCGCTCGGTGCGCATTGGCACTGGTGTGGCCAGTGATGCAGAGGTCAACTGCCCCGGATCATAGCTTTGTTCATGTGCTGACGCATGAGCGGATGCACCTGCGTGTGCACGAGCAGATGCACGTGCACGAGGCGTGCTCCCACGGTTACAGCACTGGAGAGACGTATCCCGGGGCGTTCCTGTTCCATCCGCGGTTCATATCGTCCTGGTTCATGTCCCCATATCCCTCCCTACGGGGTGCGGGGCCGTGCGGTTCACGCCGATGGGGCGGCCGTGCCCAGGATGGCGGGAAACGAGCGGCCCCGGGGAGGAAGGATCCTCCCCGGGGCCGGGTGGGGGTGGCGGCAGATGAGTGCCGTCAGCGCGAGGAGTACGGCAGGAGCGCCATCTCTCGGGCGTTCTTGATGGCGCGGGCGAGCTGTCGCTGCTGCTGGGCGCTGACGCGGGTGACCCGGCGGCTGCGGATCTTGCCGCGGTCGGAGATGAACCGGCGCAGCAGGTCGGTGTCCTTGTAGTCGATGTACGTGATCTTGGCCTGGTCCAGCGGATTGGGGCGGGACTTGGCGGGCTTGCGCTCCGGCTTGCGGGCCATGGTGGGTCAGACCTCCAGGAAGGTGTCGAAGGGGCGCGGCAGCCGCTCCCAGGCGGCGCGCCCGGCGGCGTACTCGGCGTCGGTGAGCAGGCAGGACTCCAGGAGCTGTTCGAGTCCGTCGCGGTCCAGGCCCGGGGAGGTGAAGACGAGGTGCTGGCAGCGGTCGCCGTGCTCCGGGTGCCAGTCGAGCGCGGCGGCGGCCCGGCGCATCGGGGGGACCATGTCCCAGGCGGCGTCCGGGAGCGAGGCGAGCCAGGGGCCGACCGACTCCACGCACAGGGCTCCGCCGGCCGCGTCCCAGTGCAGCAGGGTGTCGGGGCGCTCGGCCAGCCAGAACCTGCCGCGGCTGCGGGCCGCCGCGCAGCAGAGGTCTTCCAGTGCCGCGTAGAGCCGTTCCGGGTGGAAGGGGCGGCGGCGGTGCCAGACGAGGGTGGTGACGCCGCATTCGTCGGCGTCGGTGGGGAGGAGGGCGCAGGCCGGGTGTTGGGCGGCTGCGGCGGCGTCCACGTCGAAGCCGGCGAACGCCGCGGTGAGCAGGGCCGGGGAGCGACGTTGAGGTCGTTGTGCGTTGCCGGGTGCGGGTTCGTCGTGGTTTGTCGCGCCCCGCGGCGGAGCCGCATATTGATGCTGCCCCGCGCCCCTGAAAGCAGGGGCGGTGCCCTCGTCCGTCTCAGGACCGTGCGACGAGAACCAGTCCGACCACGCGTCCGCCGCGCTCGCCTGGCCCCCGGAGAAGCCACCCTCAATGGGAACCCTCTGGGCCGTCGGATGCAGTTGCGCCAGCAGGGCCCTGTCCTCCTCGTCGGCCTCGTCCGAGTCCAGTACGGCCAGGACGGGGGCGTATTCGAGTTGGCGGGCGAAGGTGTCGGCGACGGTGCGTTGGTCGGTGGTGGCGGCGGCGAGGCCGCGCTCGGCCAGGTCGTCGCCGTTGCCGAGGTACGGGAGGAGGAGGGCGGGGTCCACGGCCGTGATGACCGAGGTGAGGCTGAGGCCGCTGGCGGCGACCACCTCCGCCATCGCCTTCGGTTCCACCGAGTCCCAGAGTTCGACCACGGCCAGCCTGGTGAGGCCCGCGTCGGCCAGGCGCTCCAGCTCGGGGACCAGGTCCTCGCGAAGGGCGCAGCACGCGCAGTCGTTGACGAGCGGGGTCTCACCGGTGGAGATGAGGCCCGCGGCGTCCCGTACGGTCCGGACGACCTTGGCGTCCGGGCCGTCCGTGGCGGTGGAGAGGTCGTGGTGCAGCGCGACGCTGCCCGGGACCCCGGCGAGCAGCGCCTCGACGGCGGCCCGCCGGGCGTCGGCGTGCAGCCCGCCGACGATCGCGACAGACAGCTGGGTCATCGTCGGTCAGCCCCGCTTCTTCCCGGCGCCGTACCGCTTCTCGAACTTCTCCACGCGGCCCGCCGTGTCCAGCACGCGCGCGGTGCCGGTGTAGAAGGGGTGGCTCACGTTCGAGATCTCGACGTCGACCACGGGGTAGGTGTTGCCGTCCTCCCACTCGATCGTCTTCTCGCTCGTCATCGTCGAGCGGGTGAGGAACGTGTGGTTCGCGGCGCGGTCCCGGAAGACGACGGGCCCGTACGACGGATGGATGTCCTTCTTCATCGTCGGTCAGCGCTCCTCTCGGAAGTCGACGTGGCGGCGGACCATCGGGTCGAACTTGCGCAGCGTCAGCCGGTCCGGGTCGTTCCGGCGGTTCTTGCGGGTGACGTAGGTGTAGCCGGTCCCGGCCGTGGACCGGAGTTTGACGACCGGCCGGAGTTCGTTGCGTGCCATGCTGATACCTTACTGAAAATGACTACCATTAGCGACAACTGATCGAGAGAGGTGCATCACCTTGTCCGCCCACTGCATGCTGACGGGCGCCCAGCCCGGCTTCGGCAACCGCATCTCGCACTCCCACCGGCGCACGTCCCGCCGCTTCGACCCGAACATCCAGTCCAAGCGCTACTGGCTGCCGAGCGAGAACCGCCATGTGCGGCTCCGGCTGAGCACGAAGGGGATCAAGACCGTGGATGTCATCGGCGTCGAGGCCGCCGTCGCGCGGATCCGTGCCCGGGGGGTGCGGGTCTGATGGCGAAGAAGAGCAAGATCGCGAAGAACGAGAAGCGGCAGGAGATCGTCGCGCGGTACGCCGAGCGGCGGGCCGAGCTGAAGGAGATCATCCGGCGCCCGTCCTCCACGGACGCCGAACGTCTCGCCGCCCGGCGGGAGCTGGGCCGGCAGCCGCGCGACGCCAGCGCCACCCGCGTCCGCAACCGGGACCAGGTGGACGGGCGGCCGCGCGGCTACTTCCGGACGTTCGGGCTGTCCCGGGTGAGCCTGCGGGAACAGGCGCATGCCGGGTTCCTGCCGGGGGTGCGCAAGTCGTCCTGGTAGGGGCGAGGGTGGGGGCCGTGGGGCCTCGTCGTCGCGTCGTCCTCTCGGGGTCCTCACAGTTCCCGGCCATCTGTCGCCGGGCTACTGCTGGTAGCTTGCCGATGTCGCCGCGGCGACCGGATCCGGCCACACCTTTGGGAGACCTCCAGTGACTACGGCGATGACGGCAAGGCCCGCGATCAGGGCGACCTTCGCGCGCCGCCGCATCCGCGTCGCGGCCGCGGCGGCCGGTCTCGCGGCCGCGCTCGTGCTGACCGGGTGCAGCAGCGGTGACGACGGCGAGTCCGAGGCCGAGGAGTCGTCGGCCGCCCCGACGGCGACGGAGAGCGCGGACGGCGACGACTCCGGGGACTCCTCCGGCGCCAAGACCGAGTTGCAGGGCAACTGGCTGGCCACGACCGGCGGCAAGCCGGTGGCCCTGTTCGTCAACGGTGACGAGGTCGCCGTCTTCGTGGGCACCTCGGTGTGCAGCGGCAAGGTCTCCGACACGGCGAACATGCGGATGATCAGCCTCAAGTGCCAGGACGGCAGCGACGACCGCACCGAGGGCATGGTGGACGAGGCCAGCTCCAAGTCCCTCACGATCACGTGGGAGGGCGGCGTCGGCGAGGAGACGTTCCAGAAGGCCGAGGGGTCGCTGCCGTCGGGGCTGCCGACGGATCTGCCGACGGCGAGCGCCGGGTCGTAGAACGGGTCTACGGCGAGCCGCTGATCGTAGATGATGTGCCGGGCGGGCCACGGAACCTCCGGGTTTCGCGGCCCGTTCGCACGTTCACACGACCACCGGCTGAGACAGCCATGAACCTCACGGGAACTCCATGCGCACCGCTCCGACCGCCATCGCCGCCGCTCTCCTCGCCGCCCTCACGCTGACCGCGTGCAGCAGCGACGACGGGGACGATGGGGGCGACGACGGCAAGACCAGCGCCGCCACCGCCGAGAGCGGGAAGGGGGCCGCCTGCACGGCCGAGCAGGCCGGCTTCGAGGTCGGGCCCAGCAGTGCCGCCCCGGCCGCGGGCGACGAGGGCGCCGTGCCGGTCACCGTCACCAACAACAGCGGCGCCGCCTGCACCCTGAAGGGCACCGCCGGGGTCGATCTGTTCGCCGGCAACATGTCCTGGGCGCTCCAGCCGCAGGAGGGCGCCTCCCAGGAGAGCGAAGTGACGCTGGAGGACGGCCAGTCGATGACCTTCACGATCTCGTACGTGCGCGGGGTCGCCGGTGACACGGCGAAGAGCGCCGACGTGGACGAGCTGAAGTTCACCCTGCCCGGAGACAGCAAGGTCAACAGCTTACAGTGGCCGGATCCCGAGGTCGCGGTCAAGTCCGAGAGCACGCTGGACGCGACGGTGGGCCCGTTCCTGCGGGCGGGCGACTGAGCCGACGGGGCGGCTCCCCGGTCACCACTGCTCCCCGGTCACGACGGCAGCCGGGGCCGCGCCCTGACCTGGGCGCGGTCCGCCGCCTCCGCGCCCTGCTGCCAGCCGGCCGCGTCGCTGACGCCTCGTACGCGGGTGGTGACCGTGTCCGGGAACATACGGGTGAACTGCTCGTGGACGGCGACGTCGCGGGCGGCGAGGACGGGCAGCAGGTCCGGGGCGGCTGCCCCTTCCGGGCCGGCCCCCTCGGTCTCCGCCTCCGCGACCTGGGCCTCGGCGACCGCCGCCAACCGGTCCCCTATGCGGTGGGCGTAGGCGGCCAGGAAGGACTGCCGGAAGGTCTTGGTCCGTTTGCGGCCGCCCTTGCGCTGGGCGGCCTCCGCCTTGGTCATGGCGGTGGTGGCCTGGACGAGGAGGGAGGTGTGGAGCAGTTCGACGGCTTCCAGGTCGGCCTCGAAACCGACGACCGTGGAGAAGCCGAGGGCCTCGTTCCAGACGGCCTCGCAGCGGTTGGCCCGGGCCACGGCGTCGAGGAGCACCGCCTTCGCGGTCTCGTACGGCGGGTCGACGCCGATCCGGCAGGCGCCGGGGGCGTTCTTGCTGTGTGTCCGGGCCGCCAGCAGCGCCTCGTCGATGCTGTGCCGCGCCATCAGCTCCTGCGCCTTCGCGCTCAGCGCCTCCGCCTCCTCCGGGAACTCGGTGGCCTCCGCCTTGGCGAGGAGGGCGCGGATACGGGCGAGCATGCGGGACTCGGGGTGGTGCCGGGTGCTCGCACCGGTTTCCTGGGGGCGGTCCAGGGGTTCGAGGGTGGGGAGGCGCAGGAGGAGGCGGTACAGCTCCAGAGCGGCGGTGGCGTGCGAGAAACGGTCCGTGCGGGTGGGGTGCGCGGCGAGATCCTTGATCTCGTCGAGCTGGGCCGCCCAGCGGGGACTCGGTGACTGCCGTTTCCCGCCCGCTTGCTCGTACCCGTGCTCGTGCTCCTCGATGATGAGCCGCGCGAGGAGCCGTACGTGCTCGTCCTCCCGCTCGCGCCGCACGAACCGTACGACGTCGGCGGGCTGCCAGCCGCGCCGCCAGGCCCCGGCGACGAACTCCCGTCCGCGGCGGGCGAGTTCCGCGTCCGCCGCCGGGTCGGCGGCGAGCAGGGAGGCGCCGGTGTCGAGGGCGGCGTCGGTGTCGGCGTAGAGGGCCGCCTCGAAGGCGCGGTCCACCGTGCTGGTCGTACTCACGTGTTCGATCGTGTCATGCGGTCCACCCTGCTGGTCGTACTCACGTGTTCGATCGTGTCATGGCGTGAGTGGGGTGGGTGGGGTTCGGAGCTGTGGCTGCTGGGGTGAACTGAAGTGGGTTCTGGTGAGCGGGAGTGAGTTCCGGTGGTCTTTGTGCGCCTTGCTCATCGCGTCCGTCTTTCGGGAGAGAACTGGCGTTCCTGTGCGCATGAGTCCTGGCAACAAGACTCACTCCCGCTCAGTCTTCAGGAACGGTGGTAGGGCCGGCCATACCTCCGGGACGCCCTCCAGTGGTCGTGTGCGGGCGGGGCGTGGACGGTTCGCTTGGGACATGACCACGACAGAGGCAGCAGAGAGCACGGCGACAGAGGCAGGAGAGACGGGGTTCGCGGCCGTACGGGTACGGGGCCTGCGGCGTTCGTACGGGGAGGTCGTCGCCCTCGACGGGGTGGACCTCGACTTCGGGGCGGGGACCTTCACGGCGGTGATGGGGCCGTCGGGGTCGGGGAAGTCGACGCTGTTGCAGTGTGCGGCGGGGCTGGACCGGCCGTCGGACGGGACGGTGCGGGTCGACGGGGTGGAGCTGGCCGGGCTGAGCGAGCGGCGGCTGACGCTGCTGCGACGGGAGCGGATCGGTTTCGTGTTCCAGGCCTTCAATCTGCTCCCGTCCCTGACCGCCGCGCAGAACGTCGCCCTGCCGCTGCGGCTCGCCGGGCGGCGGCCCTCGCGAGGGGCGGTGCGCCAGGCCCTTGCCCGGGTGGGGCTTGCCGAGCGGGCCGGACATCGGCCGGCCCAGCTGTCCGGCGGGCAGCAGCAACGGGTCGCGCTGGCCCGGGCCTTGATCACCCGCCCGGCGGTCCTCTTCGGTGACGAGCCGACCGGGGCGCTGGACACCACGACCAGCCGTGAGGTGCTCTGCCTGCTGCGGGAGTTGGTGGACCGGGAGGGCCAGACCACGGTCATGGTCACGCACGACCCGGTGGCCGCGTCGTACGCGGACCGGGTGGTGTTTCTCGTCGACGGGCGGGTGAGCGGGGAGTTGGTACGGCCGTCGGTGGAGGGGGTGGCGGCGTGCATGGCGGGGTTGGAGGGGGCGGCTGTGGCCGTTCCGGCCGAGGGGACGGCCGGAACGGCCGGGACCGCTGGGACCGGCGGGACCGGCGGGACCGGCGGGACCGCTAGGACCGCTAGGACCGCCGGGACCGCCGGGAGGACCAGGACCGCCGGGAGGACCTGGACCGGCGGTAACGGGATCACCGGAGGTGTGACGTGCTGACCTTGTCGTCGTTGCGTACGCGGTGGGCGGCGCTGGTCGGGTCGTTCGTCGCCGTGGCGTTGGGGGTCGGGGTGATGACGGCCATGGGCCTCGGGCTCGCCGCGACGCTCGACCCGCCCGCGCGGGAGCCGGAGCGCTTCGCCTCCTCCCCCGTCGTGGTGGCGGGCCCGGACCGGCTCACGGTGGAGGTGCGGCGGGGACCGGGCACGGCGCGGGTGTCGCAGAAACTGGCACGTCCACATCCTGTGGACAGCCGGCTACTGGCCGAGCTGCGGGAACTGGGGCCGGTGGCGACGGACGGGGCGGGCGGAGCTGCGGCCCTGGACGCGGTCGGGGTCGACGCGCCCGTCGCGGACGTACGGGCGGTGGTCGGTGACCGGGCGCGCGTGCTGACCGGTGACGCGCGGCGGCAGGTGGATCCGTCCTACGAGCGGGACGCGGAGGCGCTGGTCGCCGTCAACTCGCTGCTGGGAACGGCGGCCGGGGTCACCACCTTCGTGTCGGTCTTCGTGACGGCGTCGACGTTCGCCTTCGTGGTGGCCCTGCGGAGACGGGAGTTCGGGCTGTTGCGGATGGCGGGCGCGACGCCCGGTCAGGTGCGGCGGCTGCTGCTCGGGGAGGCCCTGGCGGTCGGGGTCGTGGCGTCCGGGGCCGGGTGTGCGCTGGGGGCGTGGGGAGCGCCTTCGCTACTACGGGAGTTGGTGGCCGGCGGGGTGGCGCCGACATGGTTCGCGGTGCCGGATGCGGTGGTGTGGCCGTACCACGTGGCCTTCTGGACGGGGGTGTCGGTGGCGTTCGCCGGGGCGTGGGCGGCGGCGCGGCGGGCCGGGCGGATCGGCCCGGTCGAGGCGTTGCGCGAGGCGTCCGTGGACACGGGGGTGCTGCCGCGTTCGCGCCGGGTCATCGGCTTCGCCCTGCTGGCGGGCGGACTCGGGCTGCTGGCCTGGAAGTTGGGGACCGATCCCGCCGAACTGCTGAAGCGGAAGACGTACACCACCCAGCCGATGCTCCTGATCACGGCGGCGGCCGCACTCGCACCGCTGCTCGTCCGTCCGGTCGTACGGCTGGTGGGGGCGGGGCTGCCCGGGGCCGGCGGGCTGCTGATCCGCGAGAACGCGGCCACGTCCGTACGCCGTACCGCCGCTGTGGCGGCACCTGTGCTGGTGACCGTCGCGCTGGCCGGTTCGCTGCTGGGGTCCGCCGGGACGGTGGCGGAGGCGAAGGGCGCGGAGGCGCAGGCGCGGACTCGGGCGGACTTCGTGGTCACGGGTGAGGTGGGTGACGCGCTGCGGGCGGACGCGGCGAGGTCCGTGGACGGGGTGACCACGGCCGGGTCGGCTTCCACCGCCGTGTATGTGGTGGAGGAGGGGAGCGCGCTCGTGCGGTCGGACGCGCGGGCGGTGACGGATGTGGCGGCCTTCGCGTCGGTGTCACGGCTGCCGGTGGTCGCCGGTGACGTGCGCGATCTCGACGACCGGTCGATCGTCGTGAACGAGGAGTGGGAGCGGCACGAGGTGGGGCGGTCCGTGCGGGTGTGGCTCGGGGACGGGCGTCCGGTACGGCTGCGGATCGCGGCCGTGCTCGCACAGGGCACCGGGGACAACGGGGCGTATGTGACGGCCGCGAACGCCGGTGGGGCGGTGGTGGACCGTGTCGACGTACGGGTGGGGCGCGGGGCGGACCGGACGGCGGTCGCGGCGGCGTTGGAGGGGGCCGGCGGGACGGTCCGGTCGGCCGAGGAGTGGCTCGCGGCGAACCGTCCCGGCACCAAGGCGCACACCCGGCTCGGGTTTCTCGTGGTGCTGGGGATCGCCCTCGTGTACGCGGGGATCTCGCTGGCCGGGACGCTGCTGATGGCCACGTCTGCACGGGGCGCGGAGCTGCGGTCGCTGCGGCTGGCGGGGGCCACTCGGGGGCAGGTACTCGGTGTTGTGGCGGGTGAAGCGCTGGTCGCGGTCGTGGTGGGGGTGGTGCTGGGAGCGGCCGTCACTGCGGTGAACCTGGCGGGGGTGGTGGGTGCGTTGGGGGTGTTGTCGGCGCCGGTGGGGGTGGTGGTGCCGTGGGATGTGGTCGGGGGGTGCGTGGGGGTGTGCGGCGTGGTGGCTGTGGTTGCGGTCGTGGGGGCGGTGGGGCGGCGGTGAGGTGGGGGCGCCATCCGGGTTGGGAGTGTGTGGTGTGTGGGGGGTGCGGGTGAGGGTGGGTGGCTGGTGCGGGTGAGGGTGGGTGGCTGGTGCGGGTGAGGGTGGGTGGCTGGTGCGGGTGAGTGGGTGGCGGGGGCGCGGCCGGGCCTCGGTGGAGTCGCCGGGGCACAGCCGGGAAACGGCGTTGCCCCTGGCCGCCTCACGCTGCGACAGCCCCCAAGTGAGGGGAACCAGGGGTGTCAACTCGGGGTTGACACCCCTGCACTGTCAACCTATGGTTGACACATGACGACGAACCCGCGTGCCACCACGTCCATCCGTCTCGACGAACTCATCGACGCCATCAAGAAGGTCCACCCGGAACCCCTCGACCAGCTCCAGGACGCGGTGATCGCCGCGGACCACCTCGGTGACGTGGCCGACCATCTGATCGGCCACTTCGTGGACCAGGCCCGGCGTTCGGGCGCGTCCTGGACGGAGATCGGCAAGAGCATGGGGGTGACCCGGCAGGCGGCGCAGAAGCGGTTCGTGCCGAAGGCCGAGGCGGACCTCGACCCCAGCCAGGGGTTCAGCCGCTTCACCCCGCGGGCCCGGAACGTGGTCATGGCCGCGCACAACGAGGCCAAGACCGCCGGAAACACCGAGATGGTGCCCGCCCACCTCGCCCTCGGGGTCCTCGCCGAGCCGGAGGGGCTCGGCGCGAAGGCGATCGTCGCGCAGGGCGTCGCCCCCGAGGCGGTACGCCAGGCCGCCACCGCCGTCCTCCCGCCGACCTCCCCCGAGGTCCCCGAACTCATCCCCTACAACTCCGACGCCAAGAAGGTCCTCGAACTCACCTTCCGCGAGGCCCTCCGCCTCGGCCACAACTACATCGGCACGGAGCACATCCTGCTCGCGCTGCTGGAGTTCGAGAACGGCCAGGGCGTACTGAGCGGCCTGGGCGTGACCAAGCAGGCCACGGAGGCCGACGTGGCTCGGGCGCTGCAGGCGATCGTGGAGGGACAGGGTCAGTGAGAGGAGAGCGCTCACTGCACCTTGCGGTGTCGCTCTCGACCGAAGACCTGCGGACGCCGAGCGGTCGCGGACGCCCGCTGCTCAGCCTCCGCGACCGCAGGGCGGAGGATCTTCCGGGCCACGGCCGGATTCCCGGCCACCGTGAAGAACTCCGGTGCGACCACGGCGCCATCACCACCACCGCAGGCGGCACGAAGATCAAGTGCCCGTGCAGCTCGAACGCATGGCGCTGGATCCACATGGGCCGGCGCGCCTCGGACCGTTGGTGATGGGGTCGCCGGACGCGGCGGGACGTGGGCGAACGCGACCAGCCGTCGGTCGACGAGGGGTCGCGCGTCGGTGTCAGCGTGTGCTGCCTCTGCGAAGGACCTTGTCGACGCCGACCGCGACGACGACGAGGGTTCCGGTCGCGACGTCCTGGTAGAGGCTGTCGATACCCGCCTGGGTGAGGCCGGAGCGGAGCACGGTGACGATCAGTGTTCCGATGAGGGTCCCGGCGACGCTTCCCCGGCCGCCGAAGAGGCTGGTTCCGCCGATGACGACGGCGGTGATGCTCTCCAGATTCGCTGTCTGGTACGAGTTGGGATCGGCGTTGGGGATGCGGCCGAGGGCCTGCCAGGCGGCGATGCCGTAGAGGAGGCCGGCGGTGACGTAGACCGACAGGACCGTGCGCCGCACATTGATGCCGGTCAGGCGGGCGGACTCGGATGCGTTGCCGACGGCGTAGATGTGCCGGCCCCAGGCCGTCTTGTTGAGCACGTACAAGAAGAACGCGTACAGCCCCACGAGCAGGAACGTCCCCCAGGTGACGAGGACGCCACCGAGGTCGACGCCGTTCCCCCAGAAGACCAGCACGTCGTTGGTCACCGGATAACTGCGGGAGTCCGAGTAGAGCCTGCTCACGGCGTAGACGACGGTCAGGGCCCCCAGAGTCACGATGAAGGAGGGCAGGCCCAGTCTGGCCACGAGCAGGCCGTTGACGAGCCCGAGGCAGGTCGCCACGGCCAGGCCGAGCAGCAGCGCCGCCGCCACGCTCTCCCCTTCGAAGACGAGCTTGGCCATGACGATCGTGCTCAAGACCGCGATGGCCCCGTTCGCCAGGTCGATGCCCGCGGTGAGGATGATCAGGGACTGGCCCAGCGCCAGCGTGCCGATCACGATGGACTGCTGAAGTACCAGTGAGAGGTTGTCCGGTGCCAGGAACGTGTCCGTCGTGACCGAGAAGACGAGGATGGCGATGGCCAGGGCAGCGAGGGGGCCGACGGTCGGTGTGCGCAGGGCGTACCGCAACTTGTCCCGCAGCGCGGCGCCCGGCTCGCTGTCGGCGGCGGGACTGTTGGTGCCGGGAGATCCCATGATCCGTTACTGATCCCTTCGCCCGGTCGGCGCCCAGAGGTCACCCCCAGCAGCGCTGGAGTCCCCAGTCCGTGTTCTTGGACGCCAGTCCCCGCACCGGCTTGTCGGTGATGAGTTCGGTGCCTGTGTCCGTGAAGCCGGACGGTTTCTTCCCGTTCCTCGCGAAGTCGGTGACCGCGGCCACCCCCTGCTCGGCCATCCTGACCGGGAACTGCATGACGGTGGCCGCGTACTTACCGGCTCTGACGTCGCGCACGCCGTCGCATCCGCCGTCGATGGAGCCGATGGTCACCTGCCGGGTGAGGCCGCGTGCGGCAAGGGCCGTGTAGGCGCCGTCGGCCACCGGTTCGTTGATGGTGTAGACCGAGTTCACGTCGTTCGTGCGCTGCAGCAGGTTCTCCATCGCGGTCTGCGCCCGGTTGCGGTCGCCGTTGGTGATCGCCTGTCCGCGGATCGCCGGCGAGTTCTCCTTGATCCCGAAGCCGCTGAGGAAGCCGTCGTGACGGTGCCGGCTGACCGTGGAACCCTCCGTGCCGTCGAGCATGAACAGCTGGGGTGCCCGGTCGGCGAGCACGGCCCTGACGTAGGCGCCCTGGAGGCGTCCGGCCTTGAAGTTGTCGGTCGCGTACGTGGCGTCCGCCGCGTCCGCCGGGTCCGTCGCGGTGTCCAGCGCGATCACCAGGATGCCCTGCCGACGGGCCTCCGCGATGGCGCCCAGGATCCCCGTCGTGTTCGACGGTGTGATCAGGATTCCCTGCACATCGCGGGCGATGAGACTCTCCACCGCGGCGACCTGGCCCTCGTTGTCACCGTCGAACTTGCCGGACAGGGCGATGAGCTCGGCGTCGCTCTTCTGCGCCGCGTCCGCGGCGGCCTTGCGCATGGCCACGAAGAACGGATTGGTCTCGGTCTTGGTCACCAGGCCGATCGTGATCCTCCCCGTCCCGTCGCCTCCCGTGGAGTTCTGGCTCCCGCCGCAGGCGGTGGCGCCGACCAGGAATATGCCCACCAGGAGGAGCATCGCCCCCCGCCGGGGACACCGTGGCCGACTGCGCTTACGGACGGTGTGGTGGTGTGCCATCGGTGACACCCTCCTCCGGCCGGGGCCGGGGTCTCGGAAGACCCCGCCATCTACACCATGCGCCAAGATTGTTACGAAATATTGCAATGTGCCACTTCGGCACCTCCCTCGCAGTCTCATCAGGTTTCGTCCACTCTGCGTTGCGTACGTCCCCATTGAGGCGAAAGATGATGACCGGAACAGGGAGAGCCCCTGGCCCTGTGAGCGAGGTGGCCGGGCTCACCTGTGGTCGGGGCTCCACCGAAGCCGCGCGGCGTCACCGCTGTCGCGCGGAGAAGGTGAGGTTCGCGTGACTGGACCGCCCCTGCTCGCGCTGCGCGGAATCTCCAAGCGGTTCGGCGCCGTCCAGGCCCTCAAGGACGTCAACCTGGTGGTCCACGAAGGTGAGGTCGTCGCCCTTCTGGGGGAAAACGGTGCCGGAAAGTCCACCCTCGTCAAGGTCATCGCAGGTGTCGCCCCCGCCGACAAGGGCGTCATCGAATGGGAGGGCCGGGCCGTCCAGGTCAGGACCCCCCGGATCGCCCGGCGCCTGGGCATCGAGACCGTGTACCAGAACCTGGCGTTGTGCGACAACCTCGGTGTTGCCGAGAACCTCTTCCTCGGGCGGGAGCGGCGCTGCCCCGGTGTCCGGGGCCGTCTGTTGCGGTTGATGGACACCGGCGGCATGCGCAGGGAGGCACGCGGGCAGCTCGACGCACTTGGCATCCGCGTCCCCGATGTACGTGCTCCGGTCGCTTCACTGTCCGCGGGCCAGCGACAGACCGTCGCGATCTCCCGCGCGCTCCTGGGCCGCCCGAAGGTCGTCCTTCTGGATGAGCCCACCGCGGCGCTCGGCATCCCCCAGGTCAACCACGTCCTCGACCTCGTCGACGAGCTCCGTGAACAGGGCATCGGGGTGATCCTCGTCAGTCACAATCTCGGAGACGTCAAGGCTGTCGCGGACGAGGCGGCGGTGCTGCGGCTCGGCTGCAACAACGGCTTCTTCCATGTGCCGACCACCCTGCAGGAAAGGATCTTCTCCGCCATCGTCGGCGCCGCGAGCAACCCCTGAGTCCTGACTACCGCCAGGTCGTTCGGAACTCGCGCAGCAACTCACGAGGGCCGGCCCGCTCCCGCGGCTCCCGCTCGTTGTCAGACCCCCCTGCCACACTCGCACCCATGACCGACCGGTGGGCGCTCGCGACGACCGAGGACGGCGGCGTGGAGATCGCCCCCCTCGGAGTGGATGGCGTGCTCGCGGGGCCGGTGACCTGGGAGCCGGACCTCGCGGGGGCGGTGCGGCGGCGGGGTCCGGAGGTGGGGCGGTGGGTGTGGCGGGCCACCGGCGAGGTGTATCCGCGGCTGCTCGCCGAGGGCATCCGTGTGGAGCGGTGTTATGACATCGAGGACGCCGAGAGTCTGCTCCTCGGGCACGAGGGGCGGCTCGGGGAGCCCCGGTCCGCGGCTGCCGCCCTCGCCCGGTTGCGTCATGCTCCGGTCCCGCCGGATCCGCCCCTCCGCTCGGCCGAGCCGGGTGCTCAGCCGTCCCTCTTCGAGCCCCGGCCGGTTCACGTTCCCCTCGCCGACCTCGTCGAGGTCTACGCGGACCAGCAGCGGCGGCATGATGCCACCGCCCATCCGGACCGGATGCGTCTGCTGACCGCCGCCGAGTCGGCGGGCATGCTCGTCGCCGCCGAGATGAACCGGGTGGGGATGCCGTGGCGGGCCGATGTGCACCGGGAGGTGCTGCACGAGCTGCTCGGGGAGCGGTACGCGGGGCGTGGTGAGCCGCGTCGGCTGGCCGAGCTGGCCGATGAGGTGTCCCAGGCTTTCGGGCGGCGGGTGCGGCCCGATCTGCCCGCCGATGTCGTGAAGGCCTTCGGGCAGGCAGGGGTCCGCATTCGTTCCACCCGCCGCTGGGAGATCGAGTCGCTCGACCACCCGGCGGTGAAGCCTCTCCTCGCGTACAAGCGGCTGTATCGGATCTGGGTCGCCCACGGGTGGTCCTGGCTGCAGGACTGGGTGCGGGACGGGCGGTTCCGGCCCGAGTTCCTCGCGCACGGCACCGTCACCGGGCGGTGGGTCACCAACGGCGGGGGCGCGCTCCAGATCCCCAAGGTGATCCGCCGCGCCTGTGTCGCGGACCCCGGCTGGCGGCTCGTCGTCGCCGACGCCGACCAGATGGAGCCCCGGGTGCTCGCGGCCATCTCCCGCGACCCCGGGCTCATGGAGGTCGCGGGGCGGGCGACCGACCTCTACCAGTCCGTCTCCGACCGGGCCTTCGCCGGGGATCGGGCGCAGGCGAAGCTCGCCGTGCTGGGTGCGGTGTACGGACAGACCTCCGGGGACGGGCTCAAGAACCTCGCCGCGCTGCGCCGCCGGTTCCCCAGAGCCGTGCAGTATGTCGACGACGCGGCCCGCGCGGGCGAGGAGGGGCGGCTCGTACGGACCTGGCTCGGACGTACGTGCCCACCGGCGGCCGGTGCCTCCGACGCGGCCACCGAGGAGGCGGGTATCCCCCAGGCCGACAGCGGCCTCGACCCCCAGGAACAAGGGCAGGCGAACGAGTGGGTGCCCGGGTACGCCTCCACCAACTCCCGTGCCCGTGGCCGCTTCGCCCGCAACTTCGTCGTCCAGGGCAGCGCCGCCGACTGGACCCTGCTTCTCCTCGCCGCCCTCCGCCGCGCCCTCGTCGGCATGGCCGCCGAGCTGGTCTTCTTCCAGCACGACGAGGTGATCGTGCACTGTCCGGCGGAGGAGGCCGAGGCCGTCGTGGCGGCCATCCACGAGGCGTCGGAGTTGTCGGGGCGGCTGACGTTCGGGGAGACGCCGGTGCGTTTTCCGTTCACGACGGCGGTGGTGGAGTGTTATGCCGACGCGAAGTGACGACCGTCCCACAACTGTCTCATTCGCGGTCCTTCAGGATTTCCCTCAGCTCCCCCGCCACCGCCGAGTCCGTGCCGTCCAGGATCGCCAGGGCGCGCTCCCACTCCCCGTACGCCTCCTCGGTGCGGCCCCGTGCCCGCAGCAGCAGGCCCCGTTGGTGACGGGCGAGGCCGACGGTGTACTGGTCGGCGCGGTGTTCGGCGAGGTCGAGGAGGAGGGCGCACTCGTGGGAGGCGCGGTCCGGTCGGCCCAGTTCGCGCAGGGCCCGTACCAGGCCGAGGCGGGTCTGGGACTCGCCCTGCCAGTCCTCGTCGTCGCCGAGGACGCGCAGGCTCTGCTCGAAGCTGCGTACGGCGGCGGCCGGTTCACCGAGGCGGAGGCGGGCATAGCCGATGTTGCAGTGCGCGGTGTGCCGTACGACGACGCTGTCGGCCACCTCGCCGAGGGCCAGGCTCCGCTCGTGGTGGGCGATGGCGGCCCGCGCGTCGGTGTGCTTGTACAGGTTGCCGAGGTGGCTGAAGGTCACCGCCTCGCCGTACGGGTCGCCGAGCTGCCGGGACAGCTCCAGGCTCTGCCGCAGCGTCTCCTCGCTCTCCTCGTACCGGCCGAGGCTCTCCAGTACGAGCCCCCGGTTGTTCAGGCACCTCCGTACACAGGACACGACTCCGAGCCGCCGCCACAGCTTCAGGCCCTCGTCGTTGAGGGCGAGCGCCTCCGAGATCCGGCCGGACATGAAGTGCAGACCCGCCCGGTCGGTCAGCGCGAACGCCTCGGCCTCGTCGTCCCCGAGCGACCGCGCCATGTCCAGGGCCACCCGCCCGAGGACGTCCAATTCGGCGAGCCGGCCGCCTCGGTGCAGATACGGGAAGAGGTGGCGGACGAGGGCGGGTACGAGCGCCGCGGTGGCGTTACCTGTGCCGTCCGCGCTGCCGCCGTCTGCGTCTTCCTTCACGGCTCCGGCTCCGCCGGGCTCGCGGGAGCGGCGTTCCACCAGGGCGACGATGTTGGGGAGTTCGCGGTCGCCCCAGGCGAAGGCCTCCTCCGCCGAGACGAAGGGCGGCTCCATGGGGTGCGGCTCCGCCGGGGTCGCCTGCGTACGGAGACGTTCGTCGCGTTCGTACCCCGGTGGGAGCATCACGAGCAGACTCTGGCGGGCGCGTCCGGCGTACCAGCGGAGGGCCTGCTCGACGGCCTCGGAGGTGTCGGCCGTGTCGGCGAGTTCGCGGGCGAAGTGACGCACGAGGTCGTGGGGTACGTACCGGCCGTACGTCGTCTCCTCCAGGAGGGCCACGTCGACGAGGCGGTCGAGGGCGGTCTCCGCGCGGAACTCGTCGGTGCCGGTGAGGCGGGCGAGGAGGGGTGCGCCGTACGCGGGCAGGTCGAGGGCGCCGATGCGCTGGAGGACGTGGGCCGCGTCGCGGTCGGCCTCGCGGTCGGAGGCGCGCAGGGCGTCGTGGGCGACGGCAAGGGAGCGGCGGACGCTCAGGTCGTCGTATTCGAGGTGGTACAACCTCCCTTCCGTGGCCGCCAGTTGGCCGGCCAGCGCGTCCGGTGTGAGCGCGCGACGTGCGGCGAGGCGGGCCGCGACGACGCGGAGGGCGAGCGGGAGCCGGCCGGTGAGTTCGACCAGGGGGTGCGCGGCGTCCAGGCCCGCCGCACGGCCCGACGCGGCCCGCAGCAGGGCCGCGCTCTCGCCGTCCGACAGCGGGGCGAGCGGGAAGCGGTGGGCGCCGTCCAGTGCGGTCAGCGGCGAACGGCTCGTCACGATGACCGCGCATCCGGCGCCGGCCGGAAGCAGCGGACGTACCTGGGCGGCGTGGGCGGCGTCGTCCAGCACCATGAGTGTGCGGGTCGGTGCGAGCGTCGAGCGGAGCAGCGCGGCGGCCGCGTCGGGGTG
The DNA here is from genome assembly GCF_024612035.1 of Streptomyces sp. DSM 40750. Lineage (GTDB taxonomy): Bacteria > Actinomycetota > Actinomycetes > Streptomycetales > Streptomycetaceae > Streptomyces. The sequence continues at coordinate 6,603,727 of NZ_CP102513.1, read as the reverse complement.
TTCGGGGATGCGGCGTGGGGCTGTGCCCAGGTCTCGGAGCAGGGAGGCGAGGGCCTGGGCGGGGGTGAGGGGGGTCATGCCCGGGGTGGCGCCGTGCAGGTTGATGTACAGCTGGCCGTCGGGGAAGTGCTCGGAGAGTTCGTGGGCGAGGTGGAGGGCGAGGGCGCTTTTGCCTACGCCGGCCATGCCGCTGATGACGACCGTGACGGTCCCCTTCGGAAGGGCCGGGCGCCTGTGAGCTCGGGGGGAGCTGTGGTTCGGCGGGTGCGGGTCGTCGGTGGCCGGTCGCGCGGTTCCCGGCGCGCCTGACGGGGCGCCCGTGACCAGGTCGAGTACGTCGCGCAGCTCTGCCAGCACCTCTCCCCTGCCGGTGAAATGGGCGGGTGGAGGCGGTAGTTGGGCCGGGCGCAGTGGGGGTTCGATGGGTGGGGCCGCGGTCGACGTCGCCGGGGGCTCGTCGTCGTGGTCCCGCAGGATCTCCAGGTGGGCGTCGCGTACGGCGGGGCCCGGTTCCACGCCGAGTTCGTCGAGGAGGCGGGCCCGGAGGTCGCGGTGGACGGCCAGGGCCTCGGCCTGACGGCCGGTGCGGTGGAGGACCAGCATGAGGAGCCGGTGGAAGGCCTCGCGAAGGGGGTGTTCGGCTACGAGGGCGGCGAGTTCGGGGGCGAGGGCGCCGAGCGCGTCCGCTCCCGCGTGCGCCTTCGCGCCGGCCGCGCCGTCCGCGCCCTGCGCCTCCGCCTCCGCCGCAAGGTGGAGTTCGGCGTCGTACCGTCGCTCCAGGAGCAACAGCCGTGCCTCCTCCAGCCGTTGGACGAAGGCCTGGGCGCGGAACTCCGCCAACGGCAGGCCGCCGAGCGGGGTCCCCCGCCAGAGGGCGAGTGCGGCGGTCGACTCGCGGATCGTGCGGGCCCAGTCGCGTTCGGCGTGGGCGGTGCGGGCGGCGCGGGCGTGGGTCTCGAAGACGCGGACGTCCAACTCGCCCTCGTCGACGCGCAGGAGATAGCCCGGCGGGGTCGCGCGCAGGCGTTCGGGGTCGTCCAGCAGTCTGCGCAGCCGGGTCACATGGTTCTGCAGGGATGCCTGCGCGGACGGCGGTGGCGTCCCCTCCCACAGCACGTCCTTCAGGGTGTCCACGGAGACGACCCGCCCGGGTTCGAGCAGCAGCGCGACGAACAGGGCGCGCATCTTGCCGCTGCCGACGGGCCGTACGGCACAACCGGAGCCACCACCCGAACGACCACGAGAGTCCCCGGCCAAGGCCCCTGCCTCCCCGGCCTCGTACAGAACCGGCGGACCGAGCAGTCCGAAGCGCAGTCCGAACCGCAGCCCGTCCCGCATAGAACCGCCCGCTGCCTTCCCGCACCGTCGTTCCGGGGCCCGCCCCGCGGCGACCTGCCCGCCGCCTCCCGTACGGCTCCCCGTGGAACCGTTGGGCTCATGTTAGCGATCCGTTGGCGGGACCTGATGTGATCACTTCATCGGATCCGGCGCCGACGGCGCACGCGTACTACGCGTAGCTCGGGGGAGTGCCGCCGCCGCTGCCGGATCCGGAAACGCAGAAAGCGCGGTGCCCCGGTCGTTGAAGGTGAACGACCGGGGCACTCGTGTTGCGCGGGATGGCCCAAACAGCCTGCCGCGCAAGCCGGTTGGGCTACAGGATCGGCGGTCGGCCCAGCCGCGTCAGTCGCCCCACCGTCCGCCAGCGCATGGGCCGGCGTTCGCCGCCCGACTCGCGCCAGCCCTCCACGAAGCCGCCGAACCACGCCTTCAGTCCGCCCACCGAGCGCATCCGCAGCAGGGTGATGAGGACCCACACCCCCAGGTGGACGGGGATGAGCGGGAGCGGGAGGCGACGGCGGGCGAGCCAGACGCGGTTGCGGGCGTTGACGCGGTAGTAGATGGCGTGCCGGGCGGGCGAGGTCTTCGGGTGCTGGAGGAGCAGTTCGGGGGCGTACAGCACGGTCCAGCCGGCGTCGATCGCCCGCCAGGCCAGATCGGTCTCCTCGTGCGCGAAGAAGAACTCGGCGGCCCAGTCGCCCGTTTCGCCGAGCATGGCCATGGAGAGGGCGTGCCCGCCGCCGAGGAACCCGGTGACCGGCCCGCCGCGCATCGGGTCCTTGGCGCCGACCCTCGGCACATGCCGCCGCTGGGTCTCGCCGTGCTCGTCGGCGATGCGGAACCCGACGATGCCGAGGCGGGGGTCGGCGGCGTACAAGTCCCGTACGCGGCGCAGCACATCGGCGTCGACGAGCAGCCCGTCGTCGTCCAGTTCGACGACGACGTCGATGTCCCCGAACTCCCGCAGCCGCTCGATGGCGACGTTCCGGCCGCCGGGGCAGCCGAGGTTCTCGTCCACTTCGATGAGGGTGACCTCGCCGGGCAGGCCGAGCCGTTCGGCGAACTCGGGAAGGGGACACCCGTTCCCGACGACGACGATGCGCTCGGGCGCCACGTCCTGCTTGGCCACGGAGGCGAGCAACGCGTCCACCTCCGCGGGCCGATTGCCCATCGTCACCACGGCGACAGCGACCCGAGGCCCGGCCTCCACCACGACACCAACCCCATCCCGTCCACGGACCGCCGACGACCACCAGCAGAACCGACGACCGCTGGACGACTTCCCGTTTCCATCGACTGTTTACGGCCGGGATGCTAGCCGTTCATGCCCGAGTCTTCTCGCCGACTCCTCGCGTACGCCGGTTCTCCCCCTTGTGTACGGGCTCGCGCCTCGCCCGCGCCGGTCATTCCCGGCCCTTCTCCGGGGCGGGTGGCGTGGATCTACGCTTCCGGCATGGCAGAGCCGAGCCGAGGGAACCGCGCACGTGGCAGAAGTCGGGTGTGCCGGACATGACGCCGGAGGAGGTCGTCCACTGGAACGCCGTCAGACGGTACGTCCGTCCTCGCGCCCACCGGCGGAGCACCGGCCGCTACGGCGAGTTGGGGAGCGGTCAGTTCCTGCGGTTCGAGGGGGCCACCCGCAGGCGGTTCCTGCACCCGCTGCTCCTCGACGCCGCGTCGATCACGGACGCCGACCTGAACGCCCTCCTCGCCCACGGCTGGCGCCCTCGCCTCACGGCCGCCTGGCTGATCGGCGTGTCCCGGCGCGTCTCGTACCGGGCCCGCATCGCTGAGCTGCTGCTGGACAGCGAGATGGCGTACGCGGGACTGGGCTACTGCTTCGCCCTGGCCCGTTTCGGCACCCACGAGGACGCCGGGATCCTCACCGCCTACCTGAACCGCTATCTGCCCCGCACCGACCTCCACTACGACCAGCCCGTCGCCCTGGGTGCCCTCCTGTACGTCGACAGCCGCCTCGGCACGGCCTACGCGGCGCCTTTCACCCCACCCGACGGCCCCTATCAGCGCTGGGTGGACGCCGCCATTCACGAGTCGGGCCGGCACGCGTACGCACCCGACCGGGAGCAGTCGACCATGGAACGGCTGTGCGAGTTCGCCGACGGCTGGTCGACACCGGGCTGAGACACCGTGCCGGGCTCGGACACCGAGGTCTCCTCGGGCTCGGCCGTCAGCGGACACCCTGGGCTCGGCCGTCAGCGGACACCTGCCGGGCCAAGACCACGGGCCCCTTCCGCCGGCCGCGGGTGACCGCCCGGCCCACGCCCGGGAAGGTCTCAGGAAGCCCCCGGCCGCTCCGCCGGAAACCCGTGCGCACGGGCGGCCACCACGACGAGCAGTACCGGCACCAGCAGCGCGAGGACGCTCCACGGGAACGAGGCCGGGCCGAGGGTGTCGAGGAGGAGGCCGCCCGCCGCACCGCCTCCGGCCATGAAGGAGTTCCAGGTGGTGACCAGCAGGGCCTGGCCCCGGTCGCCGCCCACGTCGTTCACGGCGGTCTGGAGGAGGGTGGAGACGCCGCCCCAGCCGAGCCCCCACAGGACCATCGCGCCGTAGACGATCACCGTGCCGGGGAACACGGCGAGGAGGATCAGCAACACCGCCGCCACGGCGAACAGGACCGTGCTCGCGATGGTCAGGTGCCGCAGCCGGCGGTCGACGAGGGCGCCCGTGATCAAGATGCTCAGTAGGGAGGCGATGCCGAAGACCAGCAGGACGGTGTCACGGGAGGCCCCCATCTCGTACGTGTCCAGGAACGCGGCGATGTAGGTGTAGAGGATGTTGTGGGCCAGGATGTAGGCCGCGACGACGAAAAGGACGGCGAGGACACCGGGCAGCCGGAGGGCCCGTAGGACCGGCTCGCGGTGTTCGGGGCGGCGGCCCGGCGCGTCGGGGACGGCGGCGAGGATCCAGCCCAGCAGGGCGACGGAGACGAGCGCGACGAGGCCGAACGTCAGCCGCCAGCCGAAGAGTTCGCCGAGGAACGTGCCCAGCGGGATGCCCAGGGACAGGGCCAGCGGGATGCCGGCCATGGTGACGGCGATCGCCCGGCCCTGGAGGTGCGGAGGGGCTAGTCGGCGGGCGTAGCCGACGAGTTCGGCCCAGACCACGGCCGCGGCGACGCCGGCGACGACGCGGAACACCATGGTGAGCGCGTAGTCGGAGGAGACGGCGGTGATCGTGTTGGCCACCGCGAAGGCCGCCACGGCCAGGAGCAGCAGCCGCTTGCGCCGCCAGGCCGCCGTGGCCACGACCACGGGGATCGCCGAGACGCCGGTCGCGATCGCGTAGACGGTCAGCGCCTGGCCCATCGCCGGCTCGCCGACCGAGAGATCCCGGGCCATCTCGGGCAGCACCCCGGCCGGCAACGCCTCCGTGAGGATCCCCATGAAGGCCGCCAGAGCCAGGGCCAGCAACGGGGACCAGGGGAGGCCGGGAGGATTCCGCCCGGCCGTGGGTCGGCCAACTGCTTGCTGTCCAACTGCTTGCTGTGTAGGCGAAGTTGACATGCCGCTATGCTCGAACCCTCACACACATGTGAGGGTCAAGGCGACACTGCATGAGGTGGCTCACATGCGTATCGGCGAACTCTCCGAGCGCACCGGTACGTCCCGACGGCTGTTGCGCTACTACGAGGAGCAGGGGCTGATCACGTCCAGCCGCTGCGCGAACGGGTATCGCGACTACAACGAGACCTCCGTGGACCGGGTCGCGCAGATCAGAGGACTGCTCGACGCCGGACTGCCGACCCGGGTGATCAAGCAGATCCTCCCCTGCGTGGACTCACCGCGCGGCATCCACGTCTCCGACGCCACCCCGGAGACGATCGCCACCCTGGAGCGGGAACGGGACAGTATGTCCGACCGCATCGAGTGCCTGATCCGCAACCGGGACGCCATCTGCGGCTACCTCGACGCCGTACGGGGCGGCGGCCCGCAGCCGCCACCCCGTCCCGCATAGCCGCGTCGGTCGGCGCCGCCCGGCTGCAGGCGCGCGTCGGCGTCAGGCCCGCAGCGGCGTCAGGCGCGCGTCTGCGTCAGGCGCGCAGCGGATTCGCCCGTACCGCCGCCATCAGGTACCAGGCCGTCGCGCCCGTGTGCCGGTAGGGGTAGTAGCCGAAGCCGAATCCCGTGTCGAGGGGGCTGCTGGCCGAAACGATGCCGGAGCGTTCGGGGAGGGCTCGGCCGCCGACGGTCTGGGCGGTGCCGAGGAGGTCCTGGGCGCGTTCGAGGGAGTCGAGGAGGCGCCGGGCGTGCGTCTCGTCGCCCCGCGCGCCACGGTCGCGCAGGGCGAGCGCGAGGTGGGCGGTGCCCTCGAACCAGACGCCGTTCCGGTTGGGCCTGGGCTGGAAGTCGGCGATGGGCGCGTCCTCGTTCGCGAGGAGACTGGCGGAGCTGAAGGTGACGCCCGCGTACGACTGCCCGGCGGGGACCGTGCTGTTGCGGCGCTCGGCGTGGTCCAGGACGGCGAGTTCGGTGGTCGCCCAGTCCAGGGAGCGGGAGTAGCGGTCCGAGTCGAGGGCGAGATGCGTCCAGGTCTGGGTGTCCTCGGGGATGGGCGACTTGTTGACGGTCACCCCGTCGTTGGTACCGGTGTAGAAGAAGCCGCCCGACGAGTCCTGGGACGGCTCCCACATGCCCCTCACGAAGGCCTCGGCCCGCGCGCGCCGCTCCCACCACACCCGGTCGCCGGTGAGCCGGGCGAGCCGTCCGAACAGGCAGATCAGGTCGGTGTTGTGCTCGGTCGAGGTGAACGGCAGCTTCTCGTTCGCCCCGTTCACCCCGAACTTGTAGCCGCCGAGGGGCTCGTCGGTACGGCCGGTCCGCTCGATCCACTCCCCGATCCGCACCGCGGCGGCGAGGAAGCGCCGGGCCCCGGTCCGCCGGGCCAGCGCGCTCAGCGCGATCCCCGCCCAGGCCATGTCCCCCACGGCCGTCCCCGTGAAGCCGAACTGGGTGCCGACGTTCGCCGTACCGTCCGCCCGGACGAACCCGTCCGGCTGCGGTACGCCGTCGTAGTAGACGTACGGCCCGACGTTGTACGCCTGGCGCAGCCGGCCGTCGTCGTACGCCGGGTCGTGCTCCTGGGCGTAGATCAGCGCGTCCCCGAGCGCCACCGCCCGGGCCCGCCCGTCGGCCGTGCGCACGGCGAGGTGGGCCAGGATCGCGAGCGCGTTGTCGTACGTGAACGCCGTGCTGAACAGGCCCGCCTGGTCGGTGTAGCTCTGGGTCAGCCGGATGTCACCGTGGTCGGGGTACGCGTCCATGGCGGCGGCAAGGAAGGCCTGTCCGCGCCGCCGGGCCGAGGCCCCGGCCGCCCGGGGCGCCGCGTACGCCGGGCCGGGGCCGAGGGCGGTGAGCGCCGCCGCGGCCCCGAGACCGGTGCCGAGGAGCCTGCGGCGGCTGAACGCCGGGCCTTGTCTGCCGGTCATGGGTCTCCCTTGGAAGTGCGGGTTCCGTCTGAAGGCGCACCCTGATGACGGTGCGCCCGGATGAAGGTGCGCCCGGATCGTGAGAGCGCTCTCAGAGGTGCGCGCTCATTCTGCTGGTGCTCCTGGGACGGGTCAACGCCCCTGCCGCACAAGCCGATTGAAGAAGACGATCTCGCTGCGCGCGTCGGCGCCCGAGGCGTTGACGGTCGCGGTGCCCTTCGACCCCGTGCCGCCGTCGCCGTCGATACAGGTCGATACAGGAGGTGACCGCGAAGACGGCGAGGGCGACGCGGACGACGAAGACAATGAAAGGCGGCGAGTCCGACTTGTCCGTTTCTGGCGCAGCGCGCAGGCTGAGGACTATGAGTGACACGTCCGGCGCGAATTGAGCAGGAATGGATACAGCAAGGCCGGTTTCCGAGCAGGCATCCGGTCACTACGCGTATGCGGCCGAAACCGCCACGGCCACCGTCAGCCCCCAGGGCCTCGTCACAGGCTGGAGCGAGGGGGCTCGACGGCTGCTGGGATACGGCGCCGCGGAGGTGGTGGGGCGGGCGGCAGGCGAGTTGCTCGACGCGTACGACATGCGGGACGGCCGCTGGGAGCGGGGCGGCAGCGGCACGGCGGTGCTCCGGCACCGGGACGGTCACCTTGTTCACGTGAGTCTGCACGGCTCACCCTCCCTGGGCGCCGACGGGGAGGTGCGGGCCTACGTCGTCACCGCCACCGCCACGGCTGACGCCGCCACGGCTGACGCCGCCGGGGCGGGTGCCGGCCGGCCGATGGTGGCGTGGTCGCACAGGCAGTCGCCGCTGGCCATGGCGACGTTCACCAGGGCGGCGGAGGGGTGGCGGCTGGACGCGGCGCTGTCGGGGGATCCGCCGGGGGAGGCGGACGAGGAGGGGTTTCTGCGGCTCGTCCAGCAGGTGGCGGACGAGGGGAGGCCCATGCGCTACGAGCGCACCTCACCGGGCCCGTCCTCCTCGCGTCAGCAAGCCTGGATCACCGAGATGTGGCCGGTCAGGGAACCCGCGACCGGCGAGGTGTGCGCCGTCGGCACGGCGACGTTCGACAACAGCGAGGAGCACTGGGCCCGGCAGCGGCTGGCGCTGCTCAACGAGGCCGGCAGCCGCATCGGCAGCACCTTGAACGTGACCCGCACGGCCCAGGAGCTGGCGGATCTGGCGGTACCCCGGCTCGCCGACTTCGTCAGCGTGGATCTGCTCGACTCGGTGCTGCGCGGCCAGGAGCCGACGCCGGGGCCGCTCGACACCACGGTCGCGCTGCGCCGGGCGGCGCACCAGTCGACGTACGAGGGCGTGCCGGAGGCGGCCGTGGCGCTCGGCGGGCTCGACTCCTATCCCGCGTTCTCCCCGCCCGCCCGCGCGCTGGCCAGCGGGAAACCGCTGATCAGCGGTGTCGGCGACCCCGATTATCTGCGGTGGGTCGGTGAGGACAAGAAGCGGGGGGAACGCGTCCGGCGGTTCGGGTTCCACTCGATCATGGCCACGCCGCTGCGGGCCCGGGGGATCACGCTCGGGGTGGCGTTCTTCGCCCGCCGGAACGGCTCGAAACCCTTTGAGCAGGACGACCTGGTGCTCGCCGAGGAACTCGCGGGCCGGGCGGCCGTCGGCGTGGACAACGCGCGCCGGTACACCCGTGAACGCAGCAACGCACTCACCCTCCAGCGCAGCCTGCTCCCCCGCGAGCTGCCCCGGCAGGCGGCGGTCGAGGTGGCGTACCGCTATCTGCCGGCCGGTTCGGGGGCGGGTGTCGGCGGCGACTGGTTCGACGTGGTCCCCCTCTCCGGCACCCGGGTCGCCCTGGTCGTCGGCGACGTCGTCGGCCACGGGCTGCACGCCTCCGCGACGATGGGCCGGCTGCGCACGGCGGTCCGTACGCTCGCCGACGTGGACCTGCCGCCGGACGAGCTCCTCACCCACCTCGACGACCTCGTCACCCACCTCACGTACGACGACGGACACCTCCCCGAGGACCTGGAGATGCCGTCCGCCGCCGAGATCGGCGCGACGTGCCTGTACGCCGTGTACGACCCCGTGTCACGGGTCTGCACCCTCGCCAGCGCCGGCCACCCGCCCCCCGCCGTGCTCTACCCCGACGGCAAGGTCGGCGTGGTCCACCTCTCGCCGGGGCCGCTGCTGGGGGTCGGCGGTCTGCCGTTCGAGGCGACGGAGGTGGAACTGCCCGAGGGCAGTCTGCTCGCGTTCTACACCGACGGTCTGGTCGAGGCCCGCGACCACGACATCGGCGCGGGTGTGGACCGGCTCTGCGAGACCCTCGCCTCCCCCGTCCCGTCCCTGGAGGTCACCTGCGACGCCGTGCTCAAGGCGCTGCTGCCCGAGACTCCGGCCGACGATGTCGCCCTGCTCCTCGCCCGCACCCGCGCCCTGCACACGGACCAGGTCGCCGCGTGGTCCCTGCCGTCCGACCCGGCGGTCGTCGCGGACGCCCGCGCGCAGGCGTCGCGGCAGCTGGCGGTGTGGGGCCTTCAGGAGGCGGCGTTCGTCACGGAGCTGGTGGTGAGCGAACTGGTCACCAACGCCATCCGCTACGGCGCCGTCCCCATCGGCCTCCGCCTCATCCGCGACCGCACCCTCATCTGCGAGGTCTCCGACGCCAGCAGCACCGCCCCCCACCTCCGCCGCGCCCGCGCCTACGACGAGGGCGGCCGCGGCCTCCACATGGTCGCCCAGCTCACCCAGGGCTGGGGCACCCGCCAGACCTCCACCGGAAAAACCATCTGGGCCGAACAACCCCTCCCGGCCAACTGACGATGACAACGCGAGCCTTGGCCACCGCCCCGAGCCCGCCCGGAACCACGCCGGGCGCGCGGGCGGTCGGGTGCGGCTCGCGTCGTGGGCCGGGGGTGCGCGGTGGTCCGGAGACGGGCGGAAGGCCGGGCGGGGGCACGCCGACGTACGGGGCCTCGGGAGTGGGCGGGGGCCCGGAGATGAGCGAAGGGCCGGGCGCGGGCACGCCGGCACATGGGGCCTCGGGAGTGGGCGGGGGCCCGGAGATGAGCGAAGGGCCGGGCGCGGGCACGCCGGCACATGGGGCCTCGGGAGTGGGCGGGGGCCCGGAGATGAGCGAAGGGCCGGGCGCGGGCACGCCGGCACATGGGGCCTCGGGGGTGTGCGGCGGTACGCCGGTGGACGAGGGTCCCTCGGCACGTCGCGCGTCGACGGGTGAGGGCGCCGCGCCAGCAGCCGGCAGCGGCCCCGCAGCCGCGTCCGTTCGGGACACCAACCCCCCCTCCGCCGATGCCTCTTCCCACCCCACGGCCACCGCCGACACCTCCACCGCCGACACCTCCCCCTCCCCCACGGCCTCCACCGGCCCCTCCCCCTCCCCCACGGCCTCCACCAGCCCCTCCCCCTCCCCCACGGCCTCCACCAGCCCCTCCCCCTCCCCCACGGCCGCCGTCGGCACCCGCACCCTCGGCCTCGTCTATCCCCCCGCCGGGCGGAACCGCGACTACACCGGTATGCAGCTCGCGTTCATCGGCGGGGTGGCCGAGGCGGCGACGGCGTACGACTACGACGTGTTGCTGTCGCCCGCGAACCGGGCGAGTGACGTGTCGTTCCGGCGGATGGTGGACGGGGGGCGGGTGGAGGGGGTGATCGTGATGGAGATCAAGTTGGAGGACGACCGGGTGGAGCACCTGGCGCGGACCGGGTTCCCGTTCGTGACGATCGGGCGGAACAGCAGGGCGGAGGAGACGGGCTGGGTCGACCTGGACTTCGCGGGGCTCGCCCGGGGATGCGTGTACCACCTGGCCGACCTGGGCCACCGCAGGATCGCCTTCGTCAACAGGTCCGAGCAGCTGTTCCAGAGCGGCTACGGCTTCGCCCACCTCGGTCTGGAGGGCTACACCAAGGCCATGGCGGAGCAGGTGCTCACCCCGCACGCCTACCTCTGCGACGACGAGGTCACCGCCGGTGAGGCGGTCCTGGAACAGATCCTGCGGGACGACCCGGCGACCACCTCCCTCGTCACCATGAACGAGGCGGCGCTGGAGGGCCTCTACCGCGGTCTGATCCGGCACGGCCGCAACGTCCCGCGCGACTTCTCCGTCGTCGGCGTCGCCGCCGGCCACTGGGCGGAACGGGTGAACCCGCAGCTCACCGCCGCCGAGATCCCCGCCAAGGAGATGAGCCGGGTGGCCGTCGACCTGATCATGCGCCGCCTCACCAAGCCCGGCGCACCACCCCGGCACGTCCTCCTCAAACCCCTGATCTCCCTCCGGGACAGCACCGGCCCCTGCCGCCCGGTCCCCGGCTCGGAGCCCGAAAAGGAATTCCCGGACCTCGACCAGTTCCCCGACCTACCGGACCTACCGGACCCGCCGGATTCCGACTTCTGAGACCCACCCCGACCGAGGCCCACGCCTTCCAAGCCCCCCACACCGCCACACCCCCACACCCCCACACCCCCACACCCCTAGGGAGCAGAGCATGTCCCACCCCGTCGACCGCCGTGGTTTCCTGCGCGCCGCCGGCGCGGGCGCGGCCGGACTCGGTCTCGGTTCCGCGCTGGCCGGCTGCGGCTCGGACAAGCAGAGCGGCACCGTCACCCTCACCTGGTGGGACTACTTCACCCTGGACAATTTCCGGCCCGCCTTCGACCGGCTGATCAAGGACATCGAGGCCCAGGTCCCGGGCGTACGCATCGAACGCCGCACGTTCCCCTTCGCCGACCTCGAACGGCAGATCACCCTGGGCGCGGTCTCCGGCGACCTCCCGGACATCGCCATCGTCGACAACGTCTCCATGAACTCGCTCGCCGGCAGCGGCCTGCTGGCGGACCTCACCGAGCGGGTCGAGGACTGGGGTCAGGCCGACCAGTACTACAAGGGCCCCTGGGACGGCTGCCAGGTCGGCGGCAAGAACCTCGGCATCCCCAACAACAGCAACTGCCTCGCCCTCTACTACAACCTCCGGATGCTCGACTCCGCCGGCGTGCGGCCCCCGACCACCTGGGACCAGCTCGCGGACACGGCCCAGCGGCTGACCAGCGGGGAGCGGTTCGGGCTCGCGATGAGCGCGATCAGGACGGAGGAGGGCGTGTTCCAGTTCCTGCCGTTCCTGTGGCAGGCCGGCGGCGACCTGGACACCTTCGCGACATACGGCGCGACCGCGCTCGCCTTCCTCGACGACCTGGTCGCCAAGGGCTCGCTGTCCGAGCAGTGCGTGGGCTGGACGCAGCAGGACGTCAACACCCGGTTCGTCAACGGGCGGGCCGCGATGCAGATCAACGGCCCGTGGCAGCTGCCGACCATCAAGAAGACGGACGTGGAGTACGGCGTGGTCGCGCTGCCCCGCGACAAGGAGTCGGCGACCTGTCTGGGCGGCGAGAACTGGGTGGTGATGGCGAGCAGCGACCACCAGGACAAGGCCTGGGAGGTCCTGGAGTACACCCAGCGGCCCTCGGTCCTGGTGCCGTTCCTGGTGGCGCTCGGCAACCTCCCCGCCCGCAAGGACCTCGCGGACACCGGCACCTGGGCCTCCGACCCGGCCCTCCGGCTCTTCCTCAGCCAGCTGCCCGTGGCCCGCCCCCGCCAGTACGGCCCGGGCTACGCCGACGCCTCCCAGGCCGTGGCCGAGGCCGAACAGTCCGTACTCACCGGCACGGCCTCCCCCTCGGCCGTCGCGAAGACCACCGCCACGAAGCTCGACAAGGCACTGGAGCAGCGGTGAGACGAGGCGCCGGCACAACGGAGAGAGGACGCCGGCCCCCGCTCCTCCGCCCCGTTTCCCTCGCCACCCGCCGCCGACGCGCCGGTTACCTCTTCTCCCTCCCCGGTCTGGTCTTCCTGGCCCTCGTCCTGGCGTACCCGCTGCTCTACAACGTGTGGACGTCCGTGCACGACGTACACCTGAAGGAACTCCTCGGCGGTTCCTCGCCGTTCGTGGGTCTCGACAACTACCGGACCACCCTCGACGACCCGGACTTCTGGCACGCCGTACGGCTCTCGCTGGTCTTCACGGCGGGCTCGCTGCTGTTCCAGTTCACGATCGGCTTCGCCCTGGCCCTGCTCTTCGCCCGGCCGTTCCCCTTCAACGGCCTGCTCCGCTCCCTGCTGCTGGTGGCGTGGCTACTGCCGCCGGTGGTCAGCGGCACCCTCTTCCGCTGGATGCTCGACCAGGACGCCGGCGCCTACAACGCGCTGCTCCGCGCGGTCGGCCCGGACTCCCTCGCCCACGACTGGCTGATCGACCCCGGCACCGCCCTGGCCGGGGTGGTCTTCGCCAACGTCTGGGTCGGCGTGCCCTTCAACATGCTGCTGCTCCTGGTCGGCCTGCACACCATCGACCCGGAGCTCCACGAGGCCGCCGCCCTGGACGGCGCGAACGCCTGGCAGCGCTTCCGCTGGATCACCGTCCCGCTGATGCGGCCGGTCTCGGTGACGGTCCTGCTGCTCGGCCTCGTCTACACGTTCAAGGTCTTCGACATCATCTTCGTGATGACGGGCGGCGGCCCCGTCGACGCCACCAGCGTGCTGTCCCTCTACGTCTACGAGATCTTCTTCAAGTTCTTCCGCTTCGGCGAGGGCGCGGCGGCCGGCCTGCTCCTGCTGCTCGTGCCGCTGCTGGCGGGCGCGTGGTACGTACGCCGGTTGCGTGGGGAGGGGGACGCGGCGTGAGGCCCCGTAGACCCTGGCTGCTCACCGCCGGCGCCGCCCTTCTCACCGCCGCCTTCCTCCTCCCGGTCTATTGGATGGTCAACACCAGCCTCACCAGGCCGGACCGTATCCTCGCCGAGACTTCGCGGTGGATCCCCGCCCCGCCCACCACGGAGAACTACACGACCGCGCTCTCCGACGACGCCCTCCTCCGCGCCCTGCTCAACAGCGTGGTGATCTCCTGCGGAGTGGTCGCGCTGACCCTGCTCCTCGGGGCCCCCCTCGCCTACGCCCTCGCCCGCATCCGGATGCGCGGCTCGGGAACGATGGTGTTCGCCCTGTTCATCGCCCAACTCCCGCCCAGCATCGTGCTGGCGGCCCCGCTGTTCATCCTCGAACGCCGGGCCGGGATCGACGACACGTACCTCGGTCTGATCGCGGCGGACACGACCCTCACCCTGCCGTTCGCGGTGATCGTGCTGCGGCCCGTGCTGCGGAGTGTCCCGAGGGAGTTGGAGGAGGCGGCCCTGGTCGACGGCTGCGGTCCGGTGGGGGTGCTGCTGCGGGTGGTCCTGCCGATCATGGCCCCCGGTCTCGTGGCCGTGTCCGGGCTCTCCTTCCTCATCGCCTGGGGCGAGTTCGTCTTCGGTCTCACCCTCGTCTCCGAACCCGCCGTCCAGCCCGTCACCGTCCTCCTCAACGCCTTCGTCGGCACCCACGGCACCGCCTGGGGCGCCCTGATGGCCACCGCCACCGTCATCAGCATCCCGGTGGTCTGCGTCTTCGCCGCGTTCCAGCGGTTCATCGTCGGCGGGCTCGCGACGGGAACGGTCAAGGGCTGACGCCGACCGCGTGGAGCCATGGCAGGGGCGAGGCCGGAGCAGTGGCCCTTACTTACGCGCCGACCAGCTCCTACTTCTCGGCGTCCATGCCGATCACCGGCTGTCCGGTGTCCATATGGACCTTGGCCTGCTCGTCGATGTAATCGAACTGGGCGTCGCGGTCCGAGTGTTGAGCGCCCTCGATGGTCTTGGCGTTGGCCCGCGGGCTGAGACCTTCCTTGCAATGCGGAATGTGCCGCACCTCATACGAGGGGCCTCTCTGGGCTCTTGATCCGGCCGTGCCGCTGTCATGAGAGTGGGGCCCGTGGGCTTGATGATGACCAAGCGCACGGGGGGATTATCAAGTACTCCCTCCTCCCTGTTCGGCCCGCCCGGTGCGAGCCGACGGAACGAGGATGTCCGAATCATGCGCGTGATATCGCGGCCGTTTACGACTGCCGCCGCCCCAGTCCTGGCCGCCGCCCTGCTGGGGGCCGTTGTCCCGTTGGCGGGTCCGGTGACGGCGGTCCAGGCCGCCCCGGCCGCTGCTTCCGCCACCTACGGCGAGCTGGCGGAGAACGGGACCTTCGCGTCCGGCACCACCGGCTGGTGGAACTCCGCGAACGCCTCCATGGCCCCCGTCGACGGAACACTGCGGGCCTCCGTCGGCGCCGGGACGGTCGACCCATGGGATGCGATGATCGGGCAGGACCACATCGAGCTGCGCTCGGGGGTGGCGTACACCCTGTCCTTCGACGCCACGTCCTCGGTGCCGACGAGCATCCGGGCAACCGTTCAGATGGGTACCAGCCCCTTCACCGCGCCGTTGGACAAGACCATCGGCCTGGAAACCGCCTCCCAGCACTTCAGCTGGACGTTCACCTCCGACGTGCAGGCCGCCGGGCAGATCACCTTCCAGCTCGGCGGCCAGCAGGCAGCGACCGACGTCGTCTTCGACAACGTCTCGCTCACCACCTCCACCGCCCGCGAGGGCTTCTACAACGACCCGGTGAACAACGCGGCGACCTGGGTGGAAGCGAACCGGGCCGACCCGCGCGCCACGAAGATCGACGCGGCGATAGCCGGCCACAACACGGTGAAGTGGTACGGCGACTGGGACGCCGACGGCAACAGCGCGACCGACATCGAGGCCGAGGTGAGCAACTACGTCGGCGCGGCGGCCGCGAAGGGGCAGTTGCCGGTGGTGGTCGCCTACAACATTCCCGGCCGTGACTGCGGCGGAGCCTCCTCGGGCGGCGCCGGCTCCTCGGAGCTGTACAAGGCGTGGATCGAGAAGTTCGCCCGGGGCATCGGCCGGCGCCCGGCGATCGTGATCCTGGAGCCTGACGCGGTCGCCCAGGCCGCCGACGAAACCTGCATGAAGGGCGGCACGGAGGAACGTTTCGACATGCTCTGGTACGCCAACCAACGCTTCCAGGAGCAGGGCGAGTTCGTCCAGACCTATCTGGACGCGGGCAACGCCACCTGGACGCTCGGCGACGCCGGCACCGGCGGCACCGGCGGCACGGGGATCGGTCTGGAGAAGATGGCCTATCTGCTCAACCGCTCCGGAGTCTCACTCTCCGGCGGTGTCTCGATCAACGTCTCCAACTTCGATTCCACCGACATCTCCAACGACTACGGCCGCCGTCTGGCCGCCCGGATCCAGGCCGACTACGGCGTCACCGTCCAGTGGGTGGTCGACACCGCCCGCAATGGCAACGGCGGTTATGTGATGCCCGGTTCGCCGAGCAGCGGCCATGTCGGCTTCTGCAACCCGGCCGACCGCAAACTCGGGGTGACCTCCCGGGCCGGTGAAGGTGGCGCCGAGTATCTGCTGTGGATCAAGAACCCGGGCGACTCGGACGGCGACGACCCGGCCAACTGCCCGGCGGGCTCCCCGCAGGCCGGCAGGTTCTCGCCGGCGCTGGCCGAGGCACTGATCGACGGCAACTGAGCCTGATCGAGAAGTTCGACAACAACGGCAGCGGCACACAAGGGTGACGCCGCCGCCCTTGCCCGCGCTCCGCCCCCCTTGACGCTGAACACGGATTGCGCTTGTCGGAGCCGAGGTGGTCGGTTGATCCCGACCACCGATCGGACAGCGGCAGCCACTTCGTCAGCCGCTGAAGGAGGCCCCCTCATCTGTCAGCCGAAGGTTCTCGGCCTGCAGCCCGCACCATCAACTCGTGGATCAACTGACCGTCAACCGTCTTCGGCTGCTTCGGCTCAGGCGTCTCGGCGGTCTCGGCCTCCGTCACGTGCCACTGGGAACCGATGAATCTTCCTGGATCAGGGATTGCCCCGAACACTCACGGCCACCCCGGAGGAGACTGTGGCGGAGGAGGAGAGCGGGGGGGGCGGCCCGTCCGCGTAGGCGGCGGGGCCTGCCGCCACAGGCGCGCTCAGCCCGTGAGGAAGGCGCCCTCGGAGCAGGGGCGGCAGACGAAGACGTAGCCCAACTGGCCGCCGAGGTTCATCGCGGTCTGCCGGTCGATCCCCTCCTCCAAGTGTGCCGCGAATTCCGTCGTGCCGGAGCAGGAGGGGCACCCGGGCCACCGGTCGTCGTCCAGGTAGGAGGGGCTGCCGCCGAGCGATCCGAGCACCTCGCGTTGCTTCCCGAACCGCTCGCCTGGCTCCCGCTTCCACCCTGAACGGGCGAGGTCGTATGTGTCGCGCGGGAGATCGTCGCCGTCATCCTCCTCGGGATCGAGCGTCACGACCCGGGTCGTGATCGCCGACACTGCGGGCAGCAGCGTCACGCCCTTCTCGGGTACGGCCACCGGTACCAGTCCCGCGGGCGGGAAAAGAAGGACCCGATTCGCCCCGGAGGTCGCGTCCCACAGCTCGCAGGCGCCCGGATCGTTCTGGCACACGAACACCGACAGGACGCCGTACTCGACCGGCAGATGCGCGAAGAACTGCATCGGCCCTCCGCAGTAGTCGCCGCACACCGGCCAGGTGAACCCCTCGGGGGCCAGCGGCACACCCCCGGTACGTGGCACGTCCGCATCGGGCGCGGCCGTACCGTCGTAGATCATCAAAGTGGCCTGCATGGAGGAAGGCTACGGGCAGTCGGCAGCTCAGGATCCAGCATGCGCAGTGGGCCGTCGCGGATCATCCCGATGTACCCCGAGGAGGGAGCACTCCACGAGATCGGCGACGCCGGCGGCGGTAAACGGGTCAAGGACCGCGCGATCCTGATCCTCAGTCAGTTTTCCGCGCGTGTGCACGGCCCGTGCGGCGATGGCGCAGGCGGACTTGCTCTGTGTGAGAAGGCCCTCGCGGACCTGGTTCAGCTCATCGACGCGCAGGAGCAATGCCGATGAGACGGCGTGGTCGATCGCGGAATGCTCCGAGGCGGGCACCCGGGCCGCCCTGGTGCCACCGGCGGAGGAAAGCCTGGTTCAACATAGCGAGCGCGTCCGCCGACAGGGCCGTGGCGGACCTGATGTGGCGGGCGGTCGTGGGATCAACGGGGCGTACCTCCTGTGTCGTGCGGACAGCGGTCAGGCTACGGTCCGGGTCGGACAGGGCTCCGACGGCTGGGGCAGCCCGCGTGACACGGACATCACAGTGCCGTTGGACTGCACGCCCCCGAACCGGTCGGCGGCTCCCGGCACTTTGCGGCTTCCCCGCGTCGGGCCACTGGCCGAGCACCTGGTCGAGGTACTGGCTTGGGCCGCGCGGTTGCCCGTCGCGCGGGCTGATACCTCAGACGCGCCACGTGGAGCCGAAGCCGCGTAACGGGTGCAATCCGCAGGATGCGCTGATGCCCCCGGTGCCCAGGAGCAGCCCCTGGGCACCGGGGGCACCACTCCATGCCCTACACGGGACGCCTCGCCATCACCGCCTGTCCGCCGCCATGATGCCGACACACTCTTCGAGCGCGGCATGCAAGGACGGTACGAACGCGGCGAGTTCGCTGTCCGACGCCTTCCCCGCTTCCAGTACGGCCCCCACGACCGTCACCAGGACAGCGGCGGCCTTCAGGGCATGCGTGTCGGCCAGTTCCTCAAGGAGACCACCGGGACGCGTGACCGCGAACGCCTCCTTGCCGGTGGCCGGGTCGACGCCGAGGCTACGCAGAGGTGACGGGCTCATACGGCGGCCTCCCACGAGCAGTGGTCCTGGCATACCGTCGGCGGCGACGACGTCCAGGAGCGAACATGGGGGTGCGGACCGGGTGCGGTTCTGCTGAAGGGAAGCGTTGAGGCTAATGACGATCCTTGAAAAGGATCACCACCCCTGCTCAGCGCGTTCGACAAACCTGCTCAGTTGATCGGCCAGGCCCGTGACTCAGCCGGATTGGCCGATTGCCCGCAACGGGCATCCAATGCCGACGCGCTCGGCGAGTTCGGCCCGCAGGGCGGCCAGTTCGGCCATGCGTGCGTCGATGACCTGGATCTTCTCCTCGAATAGCGCAGACAACGCTTCCGCGGCATCCGGCGCCTCGCGCAGTTCATCGCCGTGCCGCGCGATCTCCGCCAGTGAGAATCCGAGTGTCTGCGCGGTGCGGACATAATGCAGCCAGGCCACTGCCTCGGGCGGAAAGTCGCGGTAACCGTTGGCCAGCCGCCGACCTGCGACGAGGCCGACCTTCTCGTAGAACCGGATGGTGTCTTTGGTCGTACCCGCCTGCGCGGCCAACTCTCCGATACGCATGGCCCTCCGTCGAAGTGATGGGCTTGACCTTGGAGCGTACTCCACTGTTTACCGTGAGGCGTCGCTGTCACGAGACCAGCAGGAGCCTCATTGTGATCCGTCTCTTCACCCCCGCACGCCCCATCTATCTTCGCGTCGTTCGCGCGAGCGCCTGGTACGACCTCGTCGTCACGGCGGGATTCGCGACGCCGTGGACGTACGCGCTGGTGCATGACGCGCTGTCATCGTTGGGCGACACACTCGGGCTGGGCGTCATGCCCGAACTCGACCCGATACAGACCCTGTACGCGAATCTGATGGGTTCGGTCGTGGTTGTCTGGGCCGTCCTGCGCATCGTCAAGCCGCTGCCGGTGCACGGACTGCTCGACGGCGTCGCGCGCACGCTATTCGCGGCGTGGCAAGCGTACGCGTTGGCCCACGGTGCCACGCGGCTGCTGTGGCTGTTCTTCGTCGTCGAAGTGGCGTTCGGCGTCGTCCAGCTTGTGCCGTGGCGGCGGAACCGGCACACCAACCTGGTGGACGACCATGCCGACCCGGACGATGGCCACCCGCTCAGCGCAGCGAGTCAGTGACGCCCGCGTGGGGCACGTACCCCGGCGGCCCTCACACGTGCCTTGCTCGCCGGTTCCAGGAGCCCCACCAGAGCTGGGGAAACCCGCGAGTGCGCGGTGACGACGTAGGAGTGTCCGGAGCGGCCAGGTCGCGGGCCGCCTCGGTCGTCATGCACAACCACCTTCCGCGCCAACGCCGCCTGAGTCGGTTTCCCCTCCTGCTTCCACCACCGCCTGAGCATCTCCGCGAGAGCCACCTCCGGCGACTGCTCCCCTGCTCGCCCTGTAATCCGCTCACTGTCCCGTGCCCTGATCCATCCCGCGCGCGATCACCGTCGACTACGTCACCTCGCGCACGCCGGACGGTAGTTGACCCCGGTACCTTCGTACGCCACGCGCTCACAGCCGCCACGGATCCCCGCAATCCCCACTCCCCCATCACGGAGCGGGGAACACGCACGACCGGCCGAGCGGGTTTCTGTTGCTTCTGTATGGTCTTCCTGTCCGATCACACGGGGAGAGGGACCGGCGCGCATGACCGCAGTGCCCGTACCGGCGGCCGGAGAGCGCCCCGTCGCGCGGGAGGCCGAACTCGCCCGGCTCACACGGGTCTTGGATGCCCTGGGAAGCGGTCGGGGCGCGGTCGTGGAGATCGGTGGAGAGCCGGGCATCGGGAAGACCCGCCTGGCCACGGCCATCTTGGAGCTGGCCGTACTACGGGGACTGCCGGTCACCCGAGCCCATGCCGTACGCGGAAACACCGCCCCGTTCCAGGTGTTCCGCGACGCCTGGGAGGCGCGGCAGGGGTTCCCTCAGGCAGCCGGCGCCGGCGCCACATCGTTCGCCGAGATCCGGGACCGGCCCGCCGCGTGGGCCGGGGGCGGTGTCCTGGTGCTGGACGACGTCCACTGGTGCGACCCGGAATCGACGGCGACGCTCGTACGGCTGGTCCGTTCCGTGGTGCCCGGCCCGTTCGTTCTCGCCCTCGCCCATCGCCCCCGGCAGACCGCGCCCGAACTGCTGGCGGCGCTGGAGGACGGCGTACGGGCCGGCACGGTGACGCGGATCGAACCGGCTCCCCTCGGCACGGATGCCGTGGCCGCCCTGCTCACCGACTGGCGCGCGCCCGTGGGTCCCGGGCCGCACGACCCCGCCGTACTCCAGGAGTTCGCGGGGCAGATAGGCGTCGCGGCGGGAGGCAATCCGCGGTATCTGCGCCTGCTCGTCGCGGCGGACTGGCGGCCCGACCACTGGCCGGACCGCCCCGGAACCGACGCGGACGCGCTCCTCCACGAGGCGAAGCCGCTGATCGCGGAACTCGACGCGTTGACGTCGCGGGCCTCGGCCGCGGTGTCGGCGGCGGCGGTGCTCGGTTCGCCGTTCCGGCCGCAGGACGTCGCCCCGGTCGCCGGGCTGGACCTCGACGACACGCTCGACGCGCTCGCCGAACTGGAGCGGGCGGACCTGGTACGACCGGCCGACTGGAGCGGGGGGCCGAGCCTGCTGAGGTTCCGCCATCCCGTCGTCGGCCATGTCGCCCACGAACGGGCCGGTCTGTCCTTCCGGCTGCGGGCCCACCACCGCGCCCTGGACCTGATCACCGCCCGGGGCGGCCGGGCCCGCGAACGCGCCCGCCACGCCGAGCACCTGCTGGGCACGGACGCCGCCCTCGCCACGCGCACCCTGGCCGAGGGGGCCGCGGAGATCGCCGCCCGAGCACCGGCGACCGCGGCCCGCTGGCTCCGCCTGGCCCTGGAGTCCCTGCCGGACGGGGGCGGGGCGTCCGCCTCCCGGACCACGCTGGAACTCGCCTGCTGCCGTGCGCTGATCGCCTCGGGGCAGCCGGAAGAGGCACGCGCCCGCGCGCACGAGCTGCTGGGAGCCCCGCGTTCGGCGCTCACCGAGAGGCAGTTGCTCCAGGCCCACGCCGTCTGTGCCGACGCCGAGCGGCAACTCGGCCGCTACCAGGAGGCGACGGCCATCATCCGCACCGCCCTCGACCTGCTGCCCCGGCCCCTTCCCGATCCGTTGCCGGCCGAGGCCGTCGGACTGATCATCGAGTACGGGCTGGTCCACGTCCTGCGCGGTACGCACGACCAGGCGCGCGCCCTACTCCGAGAGGCGTCACGGACACCGAGCGAAGCGGATCGCACCGACCGGACGGATCGCAGGGATCACGCGGACCATGCCGGTCACGCAGGTCACCCACATCACCCAGATCAAGCAGGTCAAGCAGGTCAAGCAGGTCACCCAAGCCAAGCCGGTCACGCAGGTCACGCGGACCGCACCGTGCTGCGCGTCCTCTCCGCCCTCTGCGCCACGCACGCCGGAGACCTCGACGAAGCCGGTCCCGAGGTCACTCGTTGTGCCCGGCTGCTGGACGCGCTGCCCGACCCGATCGCCGGCCGTACGCCGGAGACACTCGCTCTGCTCGGCTGTGCCGAGCTGTACCTGGAGCGGTTCGCGGACGCGGCCCGTCACCTGAACCGGGGGCTGGAGGCGAGCGATTCGGATGCCCGGAAGCCCATCCTGATGCACCGGCTCCTGGCGCTCTCCATGGTCGAGCAGTGGACCGGCCGACTGGACGCCTCCGAGCGGCGGACCCGGGAGGTCGAGGCGCTGGCCCGCTCCCTCGGCGCGACACCCGCGGTCGTCCTGGCGCAGGCGATGCGGGCGACGACTCTTCTCTGGGCCCGTGGAGAGCGGTTCGCCGCCGAGGCCGTCGAGCTGGTCGAGGAGGCGACGACGGCCGCCCCGCCCGGCCACAGCTGGTGGGCCGCCTCGGCGGCGGGCCTGCTCGCCCAGGCACGGCTGCTCGCGGGTGACGCCGCCGGGTGCCGGCGGACCCTGCTGGACAGCGGGGGCGGCGAACGGCTGCCGCTGGTCCGCCCGTTCCACCGGCCCTTCCTGCTCGCCGTGCTGGCCACGGCCGCGCTGGACTGCGGGGACCCCGAGCAGGCGCACCGCCTGGTCCGGGCCGCCGAAGCGGAGGCCGAGGTACTCGGGCTGCCGGTCCAGGTGGCGTACGCACATGATGCCCGTGCCCGGCTCCACATGGCCGAGGGCGAACACGACGCGGCGGTCAAGCTCTTCGAAGTCGCCGCGCGTGCCTTCCGGTCCGCCGACATGCCGGTTCAGTACGCCTGGACGCTGGCGGCCGGCGCCCGCTCGCTCGCCGAGACCCAGGGCCGGGCCGCGGCCCTGCGCCAACTGGACGCGGCCGACACGGTCGGCCGCAGCTGCGGGGCACGCCTCGTACAGGAGCGAGTGGCCCGCATCCGGAGCGGACTGTCCGGGAGCGACCGGACCGCGCACACCCTCGACCTGCTCAGCGACCGCGAGCGCGAGATAGCCGAACTCGCCGTGGCAGGGCTGCGCACCCGTCAGATCGCCGAGCGCCTCTTCCTCAGCCCCCGCACCGTGGAAACCCATCTCTCCCGCGTCTACCGCAAACTCGACGTCACCTCCCGCCTCACCCTCTCCGCCCTCCTGCGCCGAACCGGCTGAGCGGTCACGGGCCACCGCGCTCCGTCGGTGCGGCTCCCACGAAGCGCTCAGCGCGTACTGCACACCGTCTGCGGTGCCGTGTCCCTGGACGGCTGCGCGTCCTGCACCTTCTGTACGTCGGTGAGGAGCCCCGGTATGTCGAGGTCCTCCCCGGCGGCGGCCCTCGCGATGGTCAGCAGGACGGCCTCGTAGAAGGCGTCCCGCACGGCGGGGGCCATGGCGTCGGAGGCGTCCAGGCAGAGGGGTCCGTCACCGGTGAGCCGTTCGGCGATCTCGCGCTCGGCCTGGCGGCCCTGCTGCCGCACCCGGCGGTTCGCCGAGAAGACGTCCGCGGAGTCGGCCCACTTCTGCTGGCCCTCCCGGGAGGCCAGCCGTTCGATCAGGTCACGGGCCTGCGGGCGGTCGCTGAACAGCGCGGCGAAGTCGCCGGTCACCTCGTGGGCGCGGACCCGGTAGGGGCCTCCGGGCAGCAGGGGGGCGGAGTCCATCAGGTCCGCCCGCTGCCGCTTCTCCCGGTAGAAGGAGCGGGCGAAGGAGCCCTGGTGCTCCAGGGCGCACCCTTCCGTGCCGTCGAACAGCAGCCCGTACGCGTCGGGGGCACCGCGGTGATCGGTGAGCAGGGCGCGCCCGGCCGCCTCCTTGTCCTGCCGGAGCAGACCGGCCCACGCCTCCCACGCGGTGCGCACCGGAGCCCCGGTCCACGTGACCTCGCCCGTGCCCAGCGCCCACTTCCCGTAGGTGTCGGGGCCCTCGCGTTGCAGCACGAGGTCCTCGATCCAGTCGCTGCCCGGCCAGCCGGAGGCGCCGTCGTCCCCCATGCCGATACACCAACTCCCCAGCTTTGCCGGTGAGTTCGCGGGCCTGTCGCCCTCGCGGTACCAGACGATGCTCTTCAGGTCCGCCTTGACCGGGACCCAGTACGTGTCGTGCGAGGGCGTGCTCTGCGACTTCCAGGGGGAGCCGTACTCCTCCTCGGCGTAGAGGCCGTTCAGGGATTTGAGGCGCTGCTGGGCGGCGTACTCGGCGAGTTCACCGACGCCCGGCATGATCGCGATGTCCGGGGGCTCCCCCGACTGCACCTTGGACAGCAGCACCTCGCGCTGGGCGGCGGTGCCCTGGTACTCGAAGGGGATGCCGAAGCCCCGCAGCACGTTCTCGAACTGCTCGCCCTGGTCGTCGGTCCACGGCCCGAGGATGGTCACCGGCTCGTCGTCCCGCTGCGTCCAGACCGCCACCAGGCCGCCGGCGGAGACCATCAGCAGCACCACGAGAAGCACCAGCATCTTGAACCGGCGGGTCACCGTCGCCTCCAGTAGTCGCTGTCGAGCCGGAGACCGAGCCCCACCGCGGGCAGGACGGCGAGGAGCAGGCCGCCGATCAGGGTGCCCTCGTACACCCGGTCGGTCCAGGTGTCGTCGGCCAGGACCCGCCGGACGTCCTCGGACTTCTCCGTGACGGTCTGCTGGGCCACGGCCAGTTCCGGGCCGCAGCAGGGTTTCCCGGAGACCTCGGTGATCTGCCGCAGGTCCCCGGCCACGCGGTCGAGGTCGTCCTGCGCGGACGCCATCGTCAGCGGCGGGACGACCGCGAGCAGCGCGGTGAGGGCGAGGGCCGCGAGCAGATACGGGTTCCAGTCGCGGCCGCAGCGGTCGCGCAGCACGAACAGCGCGGAGAGCAGGGTCAGTGCCAGGGCCGCCAGGGCGAGTTCGGCGAGCCACCAGCCGCCGCGCTGCAACCGCCCCTCGGTGGCGGTGGCCTCGGCGTGCTTCATCTGAACCCGCCGCATGTCGTCCAGGCGGGGTACGAGTCCCACGCCCGGGCGGATGAGCAGCGAGCGCGCCTCGGCCAGTTTCTGGTCGCGCATGAGCGGCTGGTCGCGGTACATGGCCGTACCGAGGTTGAGGGAGTTGCTGTAGGAGTCGAGCAGACCGTCGACGGTGCCGAGGTCCTGGTCCGTCCGGTCCGCGATGCGGGACAGGCCCTGGTCGGCGGCGGAGAGCTGGGTCCGGTAGGCCTCGCCCGAGCCCGCGACGTCGACGAGCGTCCAGTCCTTCAGGACTCGGGCCTCCCGGTCGGCGCGCAGCACCGCGAGCCGGGTGGCGGCGAGTCCCTGCACGGCCGGCGCCTCCTGCGACGCGAGTGTCTCGGCACCGACCTGGATCTGCCGGCAGGAGGCGAACAGGGCGCCCGCCGCCACGACCGCGCACAGCGTCAGGACCAGCAGATGCGCCTCCAGCAGTCGGCGGGTCCGCCAACGGCTCAGGCGCTTGCGCCAGAAGGCGCCCGGGGAGTATCGGGAGGCGGCGCGTCCGGTCGTCAAAGCAGCTTCTCCCCGCAGGCGATGCAGTAACGGGCCTCGCTCCCGGCCCGGGTGGCGCAGTGGGTGCAGCGCGGGCCCGGCAGCGGACCGGCGGTGTCGGTCAGGGGCAGGGGGCGGGAGCCGGCGCGCAGGATCATCGAGCCGAGCGTGCCGGCGTCGACGACGGGGCGCAGCCGGACCCGGCCCGCGGCGGCGTCCTCGATGTCGGCGACCGGGCGGATCTCCCCCAGCACCCATTCCTGGCCGAAGTGCACCGCCATGCGTGCGGCCTGTCCCAAGTACGCTTCGGCGGCGGCCCGTTGGTCTTTTCGGAGAGCGTCGAGTCCCCGGCGCAGGGCGTCCCGCATCGCGGTCGTCGCTTCGGTGACGCTGTCACCGGCCGCCGGAACGTCGGGCGGCGGCTGCTCGGGGCGGTGCCAGCGGGCGGTGACGGACGCGTGGACATCGCCGACGGAGACCATGGCGAACTGCAGTGGGGTCTCCAGCGGGTCGGCGTCGGCGTCCGCGACGAGGGTGAGCAGGTAGTCGCGTCTGCCCTGCTCCCACTGGTAGGTCGGAAAGCTCCAGCGGTGCGGCCGGCCGGGCTGGGGCAGCCCGCCGAGGCGGTGCGGCCGGGGCGCCTTCTCGTTCAGCGCGACCTGGCGCACCGAGGGCCGCACGGTCACCTCGATCGGCAGTTGGGGAGTGTGCACCCGGCGCAGCCGACGGATGGCGGCGGTGATCGCCCGGCCGAGGCCGTCGTCCACGAACTCGGCGGTGCCGTGCAGTCGTTCGGCGAGGGTCAGCAGGGGGTCGGGGGGCCAGTCGGCGCCGATGGCGAGCACATCGCAGGTGAAGTGCCCGGCGCAGGCGTCCAGTTCCTCCTCCAGACGTCTCTCGCCGGGGGCGCTGCTGCCGTCGGTGATCAGCAGCAGATGGCGTACGGACAGCGGGCGGGCGGCGAGCAGGGCGCGTGACCTGGCCGCCCAGGCGGCGTATCCGGCGGGGCGCGGACCGTCCCGGTGGAGCGGGACCGCGCTCGCGGCGAAGGCGGCCCGGCGCTTCTCGTCCCGGTCGGCGACGGCCCACTCGGCGTCACCCACCGGATACCACCGGACGGGCTCGGGGCCGCCGCCGAGCACGGTGAAGGAGATGCCGTCGGGCAGGGCCCGCAGTGCGGCGGGCAGGGCGTGCCGGACGGCGGCCCGGAGGGGCTCGGCGACGTCCACCGCGATGATCACGGCGAGCTCGATCGCGGGCAGTTCGGCGGGAGGACCGCCGGCGGTCACGTCGACCCGCAGGTGCGCCTCGATCTTGGCGCTGCGATGCGGACGCAGGTCACCGCCGAGGTCGACGTTCAGCCGGATGTCCGGCTGCGGCGGCCGGGTGTGGCTGCTCATGCGGTGCGTCACCGTTCCTTCCCCGTTGTCGCCGTCCGGCCCGCGTGGCGTGCCGTCCGAACAGTCGCTGCCCTACGGTCGGACCACGGCCCGAGGCCGTACCCCGCACAAGCCGCCCATGACGTACGCCACCGCTCCTTCCCCGTCGTCGTTCCGTCCGAACGACGTGGCGTGCCGTCCGAACAGTCGCTGCCCTACGTCGGACCACGGCCCGAGGCCGTACCCCGCACAAGCCGCCCATGACGTACGCCACCGCTCCTTCCCCGTCGTCGTTCCGTCCGAACGACGTGGCGTGCCGTCCGAACAGTCGCTGCCCTACGTCGGACCACGGCCCGAGGCCGTACCCCGCACAAGCCGCCCATGACGTACGCCACCGCTCCTCCCCCGTCGTCGTTCCGTCCGAACGACGTGGCGTGCCGTCCGAACAGTCGCTGCCCTACGTCGGACCACGGCCCGAGGCCGTACCGCACACAAGCCACCCATGACGTACGCCACCGCTCCTCCCCCGTCGTCGTTCCGTCCGAACGACGTGGCGTGCCGTCCGAACAGTCGCTGCCGTGCGGTCAGATCACCGTCTGCGGCCGTACCGCGTGCAAGAGGTCCACGAGGTGTTCGTGGGCGGCGGCCGACTCGCCGTGGTGTGCGGCCAGTTGCCGGTAGTGCGACTCGATCCGTGTCCGCAGCTCCCGCTCCTGCGCGCTCAGACGTCTCAGGCCGCGGGCGTCGAGCCGTCCGCCGTCCCCTCCCCGGGGGCCGGGCCGGTCACTGCGGCTGTACAGCGCGTCCAGCTTCCATTCGTGCAGTTCGGTGCTCAGGCGCAGCGCCTCGTCCTCGGACAGGCTCGGCTCGCCGGCCCCCGGTTCCCGGCGTACCAGGCCGCGCAGTTCGGCCAGGGCCGCGTCGACCTCGGCGGGGGCGGGCAGCGGATCACCGTTTCCGGGCAGCCGGGCCGCGCGGATGCGCAGGGAGGCGATGCGGGCGACGGTGTGGTCCAGGGTGCCGGGGCGGACCCGGCAGAGGACGTCGAGGGCGGCCCTCCGGTCGCCCGCGCGCAGCGCGAGCCGGGCCAGGCCGAGGGCGGCGCCGCCGTGCGCGGGGTTGCGGGCGAACACGGCCTCGTACAGCTCCTTGGCGGTGGGCCCGGCCGTGTCGTCGCCGATCTGCTCCCCGCAGTGGGCGAGGGCCAGTTTGGGCTCGTACTCGCCGGGCAGTTCGACGCGGACCCGGGTGAAGTGGGTCTTGGCCTCGGCGACCTGCCGCGGGTCGTCGTCGAGGCCGGCGCGGCGCAGCGCGACCAGGGCGCGGTGCCACTCCAGCCGCCACCGGCGCACGGCGGACGGCCCGGGAATGGAGTCGGCGGTGTCGATTTCCTCCTGGGCCCTCTCCAGGTCCTCCCGCGTGTTCCGGCCCAGCAGGACGCGCACGTTGTGCAGACGGATCTCCACCGAGGGCGGCTTCTCGTCCTCCTGGCCGAGGAGTCGGCCCGGGTCGTAGCCGCTGCTGACCTCGAACCGCGTGGTCTGCGGATCGCCCGGGTAACGCCTCGGCACCGGCAGACAGCGGGCGATCTCGGTGGGGGTGGGGGTGCCGAGGTCGAGGGCGGGGGCCGTGGGCGGCTCGTACCGGTCGCGGCGGGGGCGGTCCAGCCAGTGCTCGATGCCCGGCACCGTGCCGAGCCGGGCGCCGAGCAGCTGCGGGGAGGGCCAGAAGTAGTCGGAGGGTTCGGGCGGGTCGCTCTTGCCGCGCAGGGCGCGGATCTCCCGCAGGGCGCCCCGCAGTTGGCCCGCCATCTCCCGGGCGTCGGCGAAGCGCAGGCCCGGGTCGCCCCGGGTGGCACGGTCGACGACCCCCCGGAAGGAGGCGGTGCCGAGGCCGGGCACCTGGTCGACGGCCCAGCCGGCGAGTTCCCGCAGGGTGACGCCGACCGTGTGCAGGTCGTGGGCGACGGTGGGCACGGGCGAGGACCCCGTCTCGGGTGCCATGTAGTCGGGCGTGACATGGGCGGGCGGCTGGTTCTGGCCCTGTTCACGCATGCCGCCGAGATCGATGACCTTGACGCCGTCCCCGTGGTGCACGACGTTCGAGGGCTTCATGTCCCCGTACACGAACACGCGTTCGCCCCCGGCGTGCAGATGGACGAAGGCTTCGAGGATCTGGCAGCCGTACGCGGCGACGTGCTCGATGTCGAGGACCGACTCTCCGCGCCGGGTCTCCTGGACGACCTTTTCGAGGGTGCCGTCGCCGACGTCGTCCATGACGATGTGGCCGCCGGTGACCTGGCCGGTGTCGTCGCGCCGGGCGACGAAGTCGCGGATCTGGACGATGCGGGGGTGGCGGATGGCGACGAGGTTGCGGCGTTCGACGTCGGCGAGCCGGGCCCCGTCCTGCTCGTAGCGGTTGAGCAGTCCCTTGACGGCGACCACGTCACCGAGATGCGTGTCCTCGGCGAGATAGACCCAACCCTGGCCGCCGTGCGCGATGGGTCCCATGATCCGGTACTGGTCGCGCAGCACATCGCCCTCGGCGAGTTCGGGCCGGTACGAGTAGGGCTCGCCGCAGGCCGGGCAGTGCCCCTCGACGGGCACCGGGCCCACGGTGTAGGGCGGCGCGAAGATGATGCCGCACTCGATGGACGAGCAGCCCATACGGATGCGCAGCGGCGCCTCGGGATGGATGAGGCGTTCCTGTGCGGGGCGCGGGGCGCGCTCGGGCAGCGCGAGGAGTTCCTCGGGGCCGAGGTCACGTGAGTTCTCGGGCAGTGCGGGCAGCCGGGGTCCGTGCTTCGCGCGGCCGCATTCGGCGCAGTGGCCGGTGGGCAGCACGGTGCCGCCGCAGGGGGCTCCGGTGAAGCGCCGGTGCGGGCAGGCCGTCATCGTCTCGCCGCCCTCCTCCCCGGCGTCGGCCGGGCGGGGCGCCTCATGCCCGGCCTCCGTGGCGCCGCAGGTCGGCGCGGAGGGTGGTGATCAGCCCACGCAGCGCGGTGAGTCGCTGGTGGGCGTCCGTCAGCTCGTCGATCCGTCGGCGCTCGGCCTGACGCCGGTCGGCCGTCTCGGTCGCGGAGGCGAGCGAATTCTCGTCGACGACGCCGAGTTGGACCGCGCGGCTGAACTCCGCGCGCCGAAGCCTGGCGAGCAGCGCGTCCGCGTGGCCGAGGAGCGCGGGCCGCAGAAGGTCGTCATAGGCCGCGGTCCAGCCGGTGCCGCCCGCGTGGCGGAAGACGAGCAGCAGCCGGAAGCCGCACTCCCGCAGCCGGACGAGGAGTTCGATCAGGGGGCCCGGCCCGGGCTCCTCGTCGAGGCCGTCGACGAGCACCGTGACCTGGCGGTCGGGCGCGAGGGCGGGCGCCCGCGCGGGCCGGTGCCTGGTGCCGAGCAGCCAGTCCCAGTACGCCAGGTACTGGCCGGGCGGGAAGGCGATGTGGCCCAGGGCGTGGTCGGCGAGATCCGGTCTGCTGGAGCCTCCTCCACGGTAGAGGAGGTCGGCGCGGTGCAGCAGATGGCGCAGCGAGCGGTCCTTGCCGCTGCCCGGAGGCACCACGGTGATCTTGACCGGCCCCTCGTCGGGGTCCTCGAACCACCGGGTCAGCCGCTCCTCGAAGTCCTGGTCCCAGGCGTACGGGCTGCTCAACTCCTTGATGAGCGGCGAGAGTTCGGCGATGCGCTCGACGGGGATCAGATACGAGAAGGCGAGCCGGTTGTTCTCGGGCAGCAACTCGCCCATGTCGCCGCGCCAGCTGACGACGAGGCCGACCACCCGGGCGGGGCGCCCTTCGCCCGGCCGGGTGCACACGGCGGCGCCGCTGAACCCCCTGCGCACCACCTCGGCCTTGGTGACGGCGTCGAGCTGCACCCGCTCGCCGCTGACCCCGCCGATACGGCCCCACAGGCTCATGCCGTCGTCGAAGCCCTCCGCGTAGCCGGTCGCGGACACCTCCATGCCGCCCCACAGCCGGGTCTCCAGCGGGGCCGGCCGCGCCTGCGGCCGTGGACTGTCCAGCCGCAGCACGGCGACGTCCTCACCACCCCCGGCGGCCCCGCCGCCCTCGCTCGCCGACAGCCAGCCGCCGGGCGGGACGCGTGCGGACACCGGTTCGAGGTCGCTGTTCTCGGCGAACTCCAGCCACATCACGGCATCCGGACTGCGCACCACATGTGCGCAGGTCAGCGCCGTGTGCTGGTCGACGAGCACACCGGCGCCGCAGATGGGTCCGTGCGCGCCCTCGCGCCGCAGCCGGAGTCTCCAGTCCGCACGCAATTCCCCCATGCTGCCTCACACTACGCGCGGGGCAGGGTGCGTCCCTAGACTTGTGAACCAACTTCGATCGGTCAATCAGCGGAATCCAACGGGGTGTTGACATGGGCGACAACGAACCGGTCGGTCTCGCGGAGGCCATCGGCACGGTCCGCGCGGAGCTGGCCCGGGCCCAGGCCGAAGGCGCGGCCAGCGACTGGCGGTTCAGTGTGGAGCAGGTCAGCCTGGAGTTCTCGGTCCAGTTCCACCGAGCCGGCGAGGGCGGGGCGGGCCTCCGCCTCGGCGTGGTCGAGGCCCGCCTCGGCGGCTCCGTGAGCCACGACGCCACCCACCGCATCCAGGTCGACCTCAAACCCCTCCCCGGCCCCGACGGCCACCACCACGAGGTGTCGCGCGGCTAGGAGTCATGAGCCCGGAAGGGCCGTCAGAGGGAACCGGTCCGCTCCTCGCCCGTGGCGTAGAACCGTCTGACGTACTCCTCGGGCGTTCGATTGCTCTCGCGCATCAGAGAGAACACCTCCGCCCCGTCCTCCGGCACTCCGTCGAATTGATACGCCTCGGCGTAGCGCACATATTCCACTTCATCCAGATACGAGCAGTACTCGATGGCTTCGGCCTCCGCACGCTCGATCGCCTCATCCATACTTCCCGCTTTCCAGATGGTGACGCGCTCCTCGTACACCCCCAGCTGACGATGCCGAAACACGCCGCGCACCCCGAACCATGACACTGTCCCCAACTCCCTTTCCAGCCGCCCTGCTTGACAACATACCCCGAAACGGAGCGTCACCCCGGAGAAATTCTCCGGGGTGACGCTTTGTCATTTCGCGCCCTCGGCTACGACAAAGCCCAGAGCACCGCACCCACTATTGCCCACTCCCAGAAAATCACGAGTGTGACCACAATGGCTATGATGAGCACGAAGAGACCTATCGCCTTCAATACCCTCTTCAGGCTGTCGGAACCCGACCTGTTCTTCTGGCCGTTGCGACTGCCGGCATACTTTTCCGCCTGAACCAACTTCTTCTTCGCGGAATTATACGCCTTTCGGTCGTAGGATCGACCGTTTGCCTTGTTGTCGAGCGCCTGCTTCTCTTTCGCGCTCAAGGCCGCCGGCTTCTTCGTAGCCCTTCCCGTCAGATCCAGTCGATTCACCGGATCGGCGGGATAGACGTAGGAGTTCTCGTTTCCTCCGTAGATCGAGTCGATGGAGAGGAAGCGGCCGGCCGTGGGGTCGTAGAGGCGGACACCCATGAGAGCGACGCGACTGGGGGTTTCGGTGGAGCGCTGCTTTCCGCCGAGCCAGCCGTAGCGGGCGGGGTCGGTGCCGGGGAGCAGGTTTCCGTATTCGTCGTAGGTGTTGACGACGGGTGTGGTGGCGCCGACCAGCGGGATCTGGGTGCCGATGTCGCCGTGGATGTTGGCGAGTTGGAGGACCGTACCGCCGGTGGCGCCGGTCGTGGCGATCAGGTTGCCGCCGAGGTCCTTGAGCATCCGGCTGATCCGGTCGCCGCCCTCGTCGGTCCAGTCCGGGTTGTCGCTGTCGTCACCGAAGTGGTCGCGCTTGGTGCCCGTGGTGTTCCAGGTGCTGTCCTCGGCCTGCTCCTCGGTGGTGGAGGAGGCGAGGCGTCCCTCGGGGTCCAGGTTCCAGGTGGTGCGTTCGCCGTCTGCCGTGATCTGGCGGACCATGTCGTCGGCGTAGTAGGCGTTCTGCGCACCGCCGGCCTGTGCGGTGGTGCGGCCGAAGGCGTCGTAGACGGTACCGGTCGCGATGAGCCGGTCCGCACTGTCGTAGGTGGAGTTCGCGGTCTTCACCTCCGGCGCGCCGCCGTCGACGTCGTCGACGGTGGTGGTCAGGGACGTGCGGTTGGTGTTGTCGTCGAAGCCGTAGGCGCGGTGCGTGGTGACACCGGCCTGGGAGTCATCGGTCTTCGTGAGGCGGCCGGCCGCGTCGTAGGTGTACTCCTGGTAGGCCCCTCCTCCTGTGTAGGCGGTGCGGGAGACGATCTGATCGTGAATGCTCCGGCTGACCGATTCGCCCTGGACTGTCCAGCCGGACTCCCAGTGCCAGTAGCGGGAGGTTTCGCTGCCGGTGGGGTCGAGGTTGAACTCGACGTCCATGTTCCACGGCAGCTTCTGCTTGTAGAGGCGGCCGTCGGAGTCGTAGGAGCCGGTGACGTCGCCGATGGTGCCCATGACGGAGTCGTGGGCACGCGTGGGCAGACCGGCCGGGTTGTCGTAGGTGTACGTGGTCTCCGACGGCACCGAGTTCGAGCTGCGCGTGACACGGTCACGGTTGTCGTACTGGGTACGGGTCACATTGCCCGCGCCGTCGTCGTAGGAGATCTCCCGGCCCAGCATGTCGTGGGAACGGCGGACGGTCGTGGTGCCGTCGGTGACCGTGGCGACGGATCCGTTGTCCGGGTCGTAGGTGGTCGTGGTGGCCGGGACCGCCGTTCCGACACCGCCGGTGGTCCGGGTCTCCTTCGGACGGCCGGCCGCGTCATAGGTGGACACCGTGGTGCGGGTGACCCCGTTGGCGGTTTCGGTGACCTTGGCCGGGTTGCCCCACCGGTCGTACTCGGTGGTCTTGGTCGGCAGCTCGTCGGGGTTGGACCCACCCCCGGTGATCTTCCCGGCGGGACCGGTGGAGCACAGGAGGTCCGCCCACTCCGGACGGCCCGCGCAGGCGCCGGTGCCCGTGGCCGACCAGTAGGTCGTGAGCATCGTGCCCGCGTCGGTTCCGCTGGACTTGGGCAGGGTGTTCTTGGTGACCTGCCCCTGGGCGTCGTAGCCGGTCGTGCGGGTCAGCTTGAGACCGGCGGGGTCGACGATCTCCTTGGTGGCAAGGCCCCGGACCCAGTCGTAGCCGGTCTCTGTCGTACGGACGTCGCCGTCGCCCGGGTACCCGTCGACCGCGGCACCGATCGACACGGTGGTGGGCTGGTCCTCGGTGGTGGCGCTGCCGTCGGTGGGACGGCCCTCGTCGTACCGGGTGACGGTGTGCGAACGGGCGGCGACCTGCGTGCCGGCCGAGATGTCGGGGCTGTCGCTGTCGCCCTGGAGGGTCTTCGTCAGGGTGACCAGATGCAGGGGACCGTACTCGTCCAGCTCGCGTTCGCCATCGGTGGAGTACACCGAGACGGCGGCGAGCTTGCGGGCCCGCTCCGCCGAGGAGTCACCGCGGATGCCCAGTTCGTTCTGGGTGTTGACCTGGTAGTCCGCGTTGCCCAGGGCGAGTTCACGGTTGGTGGCGGACAGCTCCAGGAGCACGTTGCCGAACCGGTCGTACTGGGTGACGTTCAGGTGCCGACCGGGCAGACCGGTGTTGACCTCGAGCCCCGAGGCGTTGGTGTAGGTGACGGTCGCCTTGTCGTAGTCACCCGCGGCGAGGTCGCTGCCCGTGTGGGAGCCGGGAACCTGGTCGGCGGGGAACACCGCGGTGGCGTCCGTGGGCGCGTCGGTCTGACCCCAGGCCGCGGCATCGGCCGCGGAGACCTGGTTGGGGGCCTTGGCTCCGGAGAGCGGAACGTCGTACACGAGGGACGTGGTGGACTTGCCACCGTCCTGCTCGTCCTCGCTGCCGGCCTTCAGCGTCGGACGGGAGGCGCCCAGCAGCATGCCGTCGGCGGCGACGGTGCTGGAGCCCGCCTTGCCGTACTCGAAGGTCCACGGCAGCTCGCCCGCCGGGGTCTGGGTGACGACACGGCCCGCGCTGTCGTAGGTGTAGGCCGTCTTCAGAACCGGGCTGACCCGGGGGTCCCACTGCTCAAGCAGACGGCCGGACGCGTCGTAGGCGTACTGGGAGACCACCGTGGCGGTCGCGGTGGCCGCACCCGGAGCGGTCGTCCACTGGCGGATGCGGGTGACCCGCCCGGCGAAGTCGCCCGGCGTCGAACCGGTTGCCGTGGTCGTGGAGGCGTACTGGTACTCCAGTATCCGGCAGCCCTTGGTCGACGGGGTGTTCGCGCAGGTACCGGCGGCGACGGCCGAGGTGGGGGCGATCACGTACTTCGGGCGTGCCAGCACCTTCCCGTCCACCGTGACCTTCTCGGAGATCACGGTGGTGGTGGAGTTGTCCGTGGGAAGGAGAGTCGTCGCCAACTGCCAGGTGGTGGCCGCGTCGTCGACCTTGCTGAACTTGGAGCTGGTGCCCTCGGTGTCCTTCAGCGTGAAGGAACCGGTCAGGCTGCCGGTGAGCGTCAGATCCTCGGCTCCGGTCTCCGGCTTCCAGCCTCCCTCCGTCGTCGCGGTGAAACCGATCTTCCCGCCGTGGACGTCGACCACGGCGACGGAGGTGGCCGACGTCTTGTGGATGTACGTCCAGCCGCTGTCCGAGAGTTCGGCGAAGGTGCCCGCGGTCCACTGAGGACCGAAGATCGCCACCTGCCCCTCCTGCTGTCCGCCCGCACCGGGGCGACGTGACGAGGCAGTGCGGAACGCGGTCAGGGTGAAGCCCGAGGCATCGGTGGCCGAGAGGGTGAAATCACCGGTCAGGGTGTTCACGCTGCCCGGGCCCACCGGCGTGCCGGGTGCCGAGCCCGCGTCGCGGTCGACGGTGACACTGCTGGCCGGGGAGGCGTCGGTGCTGGTGCCGTCGGTGAAGACCGCGCGGACGTCGACCGGGCCGTCCTCACTGAGGCTGTCGGTGATGTTCCAGGTCAGCTCCTCCGCCAGGCCTCCGGTCACCTTGGCCGGCCAGGCGGTGAGGGCCGAGCCGTCGGACTTCCGCCGCACATCGGCGAACGGAACGTCCTTCCAGGTGTCGGTCTCACCGCGCCGGTACTGGTAGCGCACCCCGGTGTCGGTGGCCTTGCCCTGACCGGTCAGCGCGGTACGCCGCGCCGGACGGTCCCCCTGCGTCGGGGTGAGCAGGGCCGCGCCCGATCCCGCGTAGAAGGTGAAGTTCGTTTCGGCCGAGCCGTTTCCGGCGGCGTCCTTGGTACGTGCGGTCAGCGTGTGCTTGCCCGCGCGGAACACCGGCTTGGCCGTCACGGCGGTGCCGGTCGTGGCGATCGACTGCCAGGCTCCGCCGTCCAGCTTCCACTGGATCTCCTTCACGTCCGAAGCGGGCGGAGTGAGGGTGAAGCCGCCGGTGAAGTCGCCCGCGCCGTCCGGGGTCCCGGACCACTGGCCGGCCGGAAAGGCACTGGAGGACACCGTGGAAGCCGCCGGTGCGGTGGTGTCGACCGTCAGGGTCCGGAAGGAGGACCAGGCACTGGTGGCCGAGCCGTCGCCGGCCCGCACCCGCCACTTGTACGACCCCGGGGGCAGCGATGCCGGCGTCCAGGTCGCCTGCGCACCCGAGGCGACCGAGGCGCTGCTGCCGGTCCGCAGGGCAGAGGTGCCGCTGGAGGTCCACACCTCGTAGTCGAGCGTGACCTCGGAGCCGTCGCCGTCCAGGGCCTTCGCCGACAGGACGGGCGTGCCCGAGCCGGTGGCGAACCGGTCGACCGGGGCGATCAGCGTCGGCACTCCGGGGATGGAGTTGTACGTCACCGACAGATAGGGGGTGTTGCTCGCGGCGTTGCCGGAGTTGAACCGCTTCCAGCCATACGGATCGGTCTCGTCCGAAGCCCGCAGCCCGAGGTGATTGGCGGCATTGCCGTTGGCCGCCCACGCCTTGGTCATCGTGGTGACGTCAGCGGTGACCCAACCGTCGTTGCAGGCGCTGGAGAAGCCCTTGGTCTGGGTGCTCGTGGCGTACTTCTGCGACCACGTCGGCTGCGCCGTCCACCGCGAGGAGGAGCTCGCGGCGGTGGTGGACCACACGTCCCAGCCCTTGGCCGTGCACGACCACGAGTGGTACGCGAACAGGTTCAGCTTCGCCGCCGTGACCTGCTTGCCCGTGATGTTCTTCATCGGGAACGACAGGAACGAACGCGCCACCTGCGCCGAGCCGTTGTTACCGATCTTCAGATCCGTCGACGCGGACTGGTCGGTGGTGTAGCCCTCCTGGACGAAGGTGTCGAAACTCGCCCCGACGTTGATCGCCGGGTCGATCGTCACCGGGAACCGCGTCGCCTTGTCGGCCAGGAACGCCGCATCCGGCGTCAGGGTCAGCGTGACGGTGTCGCCGTCCTGCGCCACCTTCACCTCCACCGAGGCGGTGTGGGTTCGCTCGCCGGACTTCTTGTCCACCTGCGCGTCCCACATCACCGGAGCGGGAAGGACGCCGACGGACTTGCCCTTGGCCTCGGTGAAGGAGACCGAGCCGTCCTTGTTCGCCTTCGCGGTCAGGCCCTTGGCCGTCAGGCTGTAGGTGATCGCGCCGCTCGCGTCCACGGCGGAACGGTTCTTCAGCTCCAGGAACTGCTCGTAGCCGGTCCTGGTCGACTCGATCAGAAGATCGGTGGAGGGCAGAGCGTCCTTGTACCGGGCGACGTTGTCCTCGTCGCCCTCGATCACCGGCGCGGGCAACGCCCCGTACCAGCCCAGCCGGATCTGCCGGCCGGTCCGGCCCTCAAGCGTCACCAGTGGCACGCCGGCGCCGGCCGAAGCGGTCTTCTCGCCGACGCCCTTCAGCCCCTTCGGCGCCGCGCTCCTGCCCGCAATCCGCAGACCGTGCGGGTGCCCCTTCGCGCCGACCGAACCGTCCGACATCTTCTCCAGGGAGACGTCGACGGGGCGCCAGTCACCCTCGTCGTCCCGGAACCGGATCGGACCGGCGTACGCCTCCTCGGTCACCGACCCGCCCGGGTTCACGTACACCGTGGACGTCTCGGTCCGCTGGTCCAGGACCTCGATCCGCCGGTCCTGGATCTTCGCCTTCAACCGGGCCGCTGCCAGCGAGTCCGCCGTCGCGGCGCCCAACTCCTTCGCGGGCTTGGTCTTCCCGGCAGGGGCAGGGGACTTCATCTGCACGGCGTAGGCCTGCGACGTGGTGCTCACGACCACTGCCGCCTCGAAGGCCACCAGCAGTGTCAGCGCCGCGGCCAGCGGTCGCAGCCGCCTCGACGAGGGAGGTGGAAGGAAGGGTTGCGCAGAGGTGGTGGGTTGCCACCCACGTCTGCGAAATGCGCTTGGCACACATACTCCTTGAGGTGGCGCAGGAGTGTCCTGCACCCCGCGGAGGATCGTCACATGACCCTCACACCACCCCGACAGTCACGCGCAGCCCAGGGAAGCGCCCGCCCTGCACCCTTCAGCCGGGATCGCCCCGGTTGCCCTACAGCCCATCTGACGCATGCCGGACGAACTGTGCGCACATCGCTCCGCGAAGAGTGGATCAGGCGGGTCGAATTCCTTGGTCAATTCTTTGCCGAGACCCGAAGTGGTGGAGATTCGGTGCCGATGAACGC
Source organism: Streptomyces sp. DSM 40750 (assembly GCF_024612035.1). Classification (GTDB taxonomy): domain Bacteria; phylum Actinomycetota; class Actinomycetes; order Streptomycetales; family Streptomycetaceae; genus Streptomyces. The sequence goes on along the minus strand of NZ_CP102513.1, from coordinate 6,565,502 downwards.
CACCCCGTGAGCGAACGGGCAGGGGACGCACGGCAGTTGTCGCCGTCGACCCAGAGGCGTTGCGCCGACGGCCGGTGGCCGCGCCGACAGAGGGGCCGGGACCACGAGGAGGTCGCGCCGCCCGTTGCCGCCACCGCCGCACCACCGCACCGCCGCACCGCCGCACCGCCGCACCGCCGCACCGCCGCACGGAAGTGTCCTCGCCACCGGCTCGCACCCCTCGATCTACGATCCGGACCCCAAGCTGCTCGCCTACCAGTACCTCCAGATGCTGCCCCAACTCGCGCAGGGCTCGGGCAGCACCTTCTGGGTGATCCCCAGCGAAATGACCTCCGCGCTCCAGGGCGTGTCCCGCGCCTTCAGCGAGGTGCTGCCCCAATCTCCGGCACCCGCCAGAAACCCGCGGACGACATGGCTGCCCAGGCCGCCAACGACACGGCTCAGGCCGAGGAAGCCGCTGCCGCGGCCCTCGCGGACGCGGCCAAGGCCGATCGCGCCACCTCCGATGCCCTCCAGTCCCCCCTCCACGCTGACCAGGGGAGCGACGACTCCTTGAACTGAGCAGTCGCCGAGCATCCAAAACGCCATCAGCCCGACTCGGGCATGATCACCGAGAAGCCGGTGGTGCCGACCCGGAGGGCCCGCCGCACAGAGAACAGTCGGCCGGTCGCGTGAGCGGTCGCGCGTCGCTGACGCGCGACCGCGCTCAGGCGTCGACGACCAACTGCCCCAGGAGGTGCTCCACACCCTTGCGGAGGTCGTCCGCAGCGGTGTCGCGGCCGGTCAGATACCTGAGCAGCGCCTGCTGGAACAGCCCGTCGAAGAGCGCGTACGCCACTTGGGGCGATACCGCGGGGGGCGAACCGACGAGTTCGGCGAACTGGCTGACGATGCGCCAGATCATCCGTTCCAGGCTCTCGTCGATGTCGAGGACGTCGACGCGGAACGACTCCTCGAACAGGCTCTGGTTCCGCAGGTCGTACCAGAGCCGGTGCATCGGCGCTTCCTCGCGCAGCGTGTCGGCCATCGCCGCGCCGAAGCCCTGCTTGAGTTCCTCGGCCGAGCCGGCGGTGACGATGATCTGGTCGTAACGGGTGACGCACTCCGCCTTGTACTGCCGCACGCAGTAGGTGATCAGCTCCACCTTGTCGCGGAAGTAGTAGTGCAGGACGCCGTGGGAGAACTCGGAGTTCTGCGCGATCTCGCGCAGGCTCGTGCGGGCGTAGCCGAGTTCGGACAGGGTCCGCAGCGCGGACGCCGCCAGTTGTGCCCGTCGCTCGGCGAACTTGTCGACCTGCCGCCGGGAGATCCTCTCCTGGCTCTTGCCCACAGTCTGGGTCACAGCGCGTCTCCGTCGGCCCTTCCGCCCGCCCGCACCCTGCGGACCGCTGCGCCAGGCTATCGCGGCCGGGGGCGAGAGCCCAGCAGAAATCTGGACAGTCGTCAAAGAAAGTTTGGACGGTCGTCAAAGAAAGTCTTGACGACTGTCCAGAAGTGCCTACGCTGGCGTCACGTCCCGCAGCCCCCAGTCCCCCAGTCCGGGTTTCCGTACATAGCACTGGGTGCGTGACGCCGACAGCACGTCATCTCAACGAGGAGATGTTCCATGAGCGTGTACGACCTGACCGGGCGCAAGGCCCTGGTGACGGGTGGGGCCCGAGGACTCGGGGCAGGCATGGCCGAGGCGCTCGCCCGGGCCGGCGCCGCCGTCGTCATCGGCGACATCCAGGAGGAAGCGGGCAAGGCGACGGCCGATGCGCTCAGGGAGTCCGGCGCCACCGCCGCCTTCGTCTCCCTCGACGTGACCGAGGACGCGAGCTGGGAATCGGCCGTCTCGCAGACGATCGACGAGCTCGGCGGCCTGGACATCGTCGTCAACAACGCCGGCGTCGAGATCTCCGGCCTGGTCGCCGACCTCGACCCCGCCGATGTCCGCCGGATGCTGGAAGTGAACGTCCTCGGCACGGCGCTCGGCGTCAAGCACGCCTTCCGCGCGATGCGCCCCGACGGTCCGGCCGGCAACGGCGGCGCCGTCGTCAACATCTCATCGGTCGCGGCGACCATCCCGTTCCCCGGCATCGCGGGCTACTCCGCGACGAAGTCGGCAGTCGACCGGCTCACCCGGGTGGCCGCGCTGGAATCCGGCAAGCTCGGCTACGGCGTGCGCGTCAACTGCGTCTACCCCGGCCTCGTACCGACCGAGATGGGCGCCAAGCTCGCGGCGGACATGGAGACCCTGGGCCTCTGGCCGAGCGCGGAGGCGGCGGTCGGCGACGTCATCGCCCTGACGCCGCTCGGCCGGCTCGGCGAGGTCGCCGACATGGCCGACGCCGTGGTCTTCCTCGCCTCCGACGGCGCCCGCTTCATCACCGGGGCCGGCCTACCGGTCGATGGCGGCATGGGCATGTGACGGGCCCCTTCCCGGCTCCTCCACCACACTCCCCCACCGCCGACCATCGAAAGGCCGAACCATCATGAGCAACGACAAGCCCGTCGTCGTCTACGGGGCCTCCGGCTACACCGGCCGCCTCGTCTGCGAGTACCTCCGGGAATACAACATCCCCTTCATCGCCGCCGGACGCGACAAGGCGCGCATCCAGGAGGTCCTCGACAGGGTTCCCGGAATCGACACCGTGGACCACGAGGTCGTCGAGGTCGAGCACGCGGTCGGACCGCTGACCGAGCTCTTCCGCGGCGCCAAGGTGGTGAGCAACATGGTCGGCCCGTTCATCAAGTACGGGCCGGAGGTCGTTCAGGCCGCCCTCGCGGCCGGCTGCCACTACCTCGACACCACCGGCGAACAGGACTGGGTCCTCGACGCGCAGGCCCGATGGGGCGACCAGTACGCCGAGAAGGGCCTCCTGCTCTCCCCCGGTGTCGCGCAGATGTACACCACCGGGGAGATCGCGGCCAACATCTGCCTGGAGACACCGGGCCTGGACACCCTCGACATGCTGGTGTTGTGGAAGGGGTTCCCGACCTACGCCTCCACGCAGACGATCTTCACCATCCTGAAGGCCGACTGGCACTACCTGGAGGAGAACCAGTACAAGAAGTGGGACCCGCTCACCGCCGTCGAGGTGGCAGTCCCGGGCCGCCACGAAACGGCGCTGGCCACGCCGTGGGGCGGCACCAGTCATCCCGTGTGGTTCAAGAACGATCCCCGCGTGGCGAGTTGCAGGGTCCTCGGCGGCGTCCTGGACCGCGGCGTCATGCAGGGCGTGGTCGAGACGGTGAAGATGGTCGAGGCCCAGATCAAGACCCTGCCGGCCGACGAGCAGGACGCCGCGCTGGCCGAGGTGGCCGCCTCGGTGCAGGCGAGCATGCCGCCCCGGGAGAACCCGAGAATCAACACCTCGGTGGACTCCGTCCACGCCTCGGGCCCGCTCGGGCGCGCGCACTGCGTGATCCACGGCAACAGCAACTACAAGCAGACCGGGCTGCTCCAGGCGTACGCCGCCTACTCGCTGCTGCAGCAGGCGCCCAGGCGCGTCGGCCTGGCGTCGGCCTGCCAGGCCTTCGGTCACCGGGAACTGCTCGGCGCGCTCAAGGCATTCGGCCTCGTACTCGACCCGGTGCTGACCGTTCACAGCTGACCCTCCGGGGGATCCGGCCGCGCTGAGCGGGTCCGGCGAGGTCCGGTGCGGTTCGGCAGCGCCCCGAAGGGGCGCGGGGCTGTATCGATGTGCGGCTCCGCCGCGATGGGGGTCCCCCCCCCCACTCGAGCGAATTCGAGAGTGGGGGAACGACCAGCCACGACGGACCCGCGGTCGACGCACCGCACTTCCAGCGGAGCGCTCAGTGCCGGAGCCCCCGGTCACCCACACAACCACTGAGGATGGCGTCCGTGCGGCTGACCCACTATCTCGACAAGGGCGCGTCCCTGGGCCCCGGGAACCCATGTCTGACCACGGGGGACCGCACACTCACGTACGGCGAGGTCCAGGAGCTCTCCTGGCGGGTGGCCCGTGCGCTGGACCGATCGGGAGTACGCCCCGGGGACAAGGTGGCGGTCCTCTCCGCGAACGATCCGACCGCCTTCTCCTGCGTGTTCGGCATCTCACGGGCGGGCGCGGTGTGGTGCCCGGTCAACCCCCGCAACGAAGCCGCGGAGAACCGCGACCTGCTGGACCTCTTCGACTGCACCTGCCTTGTCTTCCAGGAGGCCTACGCCCCGCTGGTCGCGAAGATCCTGCCGGATCTGCCGAAGCTGACCACGCTGGTCTGCCTCGACGGATCCCCAGCCTTCGCGACAGCCTTCGACGAGTGGTTGGACGGTCTTCCCGCCGAGCCCTGGCAGGCCGAGCCGGTCGACGAAACCGTCATGCTCGTCGGTACGGGCGGTACCACCGGCAGGCCCAAGGGCGTCATGCTGACCGGCCGGAACATCGAGACCATGTCGGCGCTGACGCTGATGAGTTACCCGTTCGGCGACCGCCCGGTCTACCTGGCGCTCGCCCCGCTGACCCACGCGGCCGGAGTGCTGTGCTTCCCCGTCATGACACTCGGCGGCGAGATCGTCATCATGCCCGCGCCGGACCTCACCGGGTTCCTCGCGCTGGTCGAACGGCACCGGGTCACCCACACCTTCCTGCCCCCGACCCTGATCTACATGCTCCTCGGCCACGCCCGCCTGGCAGCCACGGACCTGACATCCCTGCGATGCCTCTGGTACGGCGCGGCCCCCATGTCGGCGGCCCGGCTGGCGGAGGCCATCGAGCGCATCGGCCCGGTGATGGCTCAGCTCTTCGGCCAGTCCGAAGCCCCCATGATGATCTCGACGATGGCGCCCGAGGACCATTTCCACGCCGACGGCTCGCTCGCCTCGGAACGTTTCACCTCCGCCGGACGGCCCGCCCCCCTGGTGACCGTCGCCATCATGGACGGCGAGGGAAGACTGCTGCCGACCGGTGAGCCCGGCGAGATCGTGGTGCGCGGTTCCCTCGTGATGGCGGGCTACTACAAGAACCCCTCCGCCACCGAGGAGGCGTCCCGGCACGGCTGGCACCACACCGGGGACATCGGCTACCTCGACGCCGACAACTACCTGTTCATCGTCGACCGCGCGAAGGACATGATCATCAGCGGCGGCTTCAACGTCTACTCCGCGGAAGTCGAGCAGGCGGTGATGGAGCACCCCGCCGTCCAGGACTGCGCGGTCGTCGGCCTCCCGGACGACAAGTGGGGCGAGCGGGTGACAGCGATTGTGCAACTCCACCCGGGGCAGAGCGTGACCGAGGGCGATGTGCGCGCCTTCGTCAAGGCCAGGATCGGCGGCGTCAAGGCTCCCAAGCAGGTCGAGGTATGGCCGGACCTCCCCCGGTCGAAGGTCGGCAAGGTCCTCAAGAACGAGGTCAGAGCCCAACTGCTGCGTGAACTCCCCCGTGGCCGTTCGTAGGAGATCGCATGGTTGACAAGGTGCGCGTGGCCGGGGTCGGCATGATCCCGTTCGGCAGGCCCGGCAGAAGCGAAAGCTATCCCGTCATGGCCGAGCGGGCCGCCCGGTCGGCACTGGACGACGCCGGGATTCCGTACCAAGCCGTCCAGCAGGCCTACGCGGGGTACGTCTACGGAGACTCGACGGCCGGCCAGTGCGCGCTGTACTCCCTCGGCCTCTCCGCGATCCCCGTCGTGAACGTGAACAACAACTGCTCCACCGGCTCCTCGGCCCTCTGGCTCGCCCGCCAGGCCGTCGCCTCCGGCGCCGCCGACTGTGTGCTGGCCGTCGGCTTCGAGCAGATGCGCCCCGGTGCGCTGGGCAGTGTCTGGGGCGACCGCCCGGATCCCCTGCGCCGGTTGCTCGACCGGATGACGGAACTGCAGGGGTTCGACGAGCGGATACCGGTCGCGGCCCAGCTGTTCGGTGGCGCCGGGGTCGCGTACACCGACAAGTACGGCACCGATCCGGCCACCTTCGCGAAGATCGCGGTGAAGGCACGCCGACACGCGGCAGGCAATCCGTACGCGGTGTTCCGCACCCCCGTCACGGAGGACGAGGTACTCGCCTCGCCGCACATCTACGGGCCCCTGACCCGGCTGCAGTGCTGCCCACCGACCTGCGGGGCCGCCGCGGCGGTGCTCTGCAGCGAGGACTTCGCCCGCCGGCACCGCGTGCGCTCCCCCGTCGTGATCCGCGCCCAGGCCATGACCAGCGACACCCCGGGCACCTTCGACTCGGGAGACATGATGCGGGTGGTCGGCTACGACATGACGCGGGAGGCCGCCCGGCAGGTCTACGAGGCGAGCGGGTACGGGCCGGAGGACATCGGCGTGGCCGAGTTGCACGACTGCTTCACGTCCAACGAACTGATCAGCTACGAAGCGCTCGGCTTCACCCCGGAGGGTACGGGCGAGAAGTTCGTGCTCGACGGCGACAACACCTACGGCGGCAAAGTGGTCACCAACCCCTCCGGCGGCCTGCTCTCCAAGGGACACCCCCTCGGGGCGACCGGCCTGGCCCAGTGCGCCGAGCTTTCCTGGCAGCTGCGCGGCCAGGCCGACGCCCGCCAGGTCGAGGACGTACGGACCGCGCTCCAGCACAACATCGGTCTGGGCGGGGCCTGCGTGGTCACGCTCTACGAGAACGCACCGTAGACACGACCCTCACACCGGACGGCCCGGCAACCGCGAGTCGCCACACTCCGGCGAACAGGGCACCCCAGGGCCTCCCTCGCCTGCCACGACCGTTGCGCCTCGTCGGTCACGACGGTCTCCGCGCACCCTCCACGGACCGGAGCCCGAGCTGTGCGCAGGCCAGCAGGGCCACCTCGATGTCCAGTCGGCTCTCGGTGAGCGGGTGGCCCAGGATCTCCTCGGCCTTGCGGACGCGGTAGTGCACGGTGTTCTTGTGGACGTGCATGCGGGTGGCGGCGTCGGTGAAGCTGCCTCGTGCGTCCAGGAAGACCTGCACGGTCTCGCGCAGGCGGATCGTGGCGTCGTCATCGCGCATGAGGTCGCCGAGGACGCGTTCGGCCCAGGCCTTGACGTCGGTGAGGTGATCGACGAGGAGGCCGGCCAGCGCGACGTGGGAGTGCAGGGTGAGTGAGCGGTCGGGGTCGGCTCCGGTGACGGCGACATTGCGGGCGCGCTGCGCGTCCCGGAACGTCTGGCGGAATCCGTCGAGTCCGGAGGACGGGTCGCCGATGGCGATACGGAGCGCGGGGTGTCTGCCGAGCTCCTCTTCGAGCCGGGGAACGTCGAGGACCGGCTTGCCGGCGGAGGAGATCCAGGCCCAGTACGTCTGCTCGTCGGCGGAGATCGTCAGCGGGGTCTTGCCGGTGGCCGCGGCCAGAATCGCCGCCCCGGCACGGAGTCCGGCCCCGGCCTGGGCGGGTGAGCCGGGACGCGTCCAGATGATCGCCGCGAGGTGCCACCCGCGAAGGGACGTCGACAGCATCTTCTCGGCCGATGCCAGGTCCAGCCCCTCGGTGTCGAGCACGGCCCGGACCTGGGCGGCGCGGGCCGCGTCGGAGCGGGCGTCCCATCGTCTGCGCTCGTTCTCATAGATGTCGATGACACCCTCGATGACCTGGTCGATGTAACTGTTCGTCAGGAGCGCGATCCGGCTCGTCGTCGCCAGCGCGTCCTCCATGGACAGTTCGAGGCGTCCGAGGGCGGTCATGGCCCGCTGCACGACCATGTGCTCGCCGAGGCGGTAGGCGCGCAGCAAGGCTTCCAGGGACAGGTCGTGCTGGGCGAAGCGCCGGGCGTACTCGGCCGCGGCCGGCGGCACGGTGATGTCGTCGAGGGAGATACCCAGAGCGAGCATGTCGAGGATGGCCAGGAGATTCGACGAGGTGCTGGCGATCATGAGTCGCCGCACGGCGTCGTCGTGGCGGAACTCGGGGATGACGTCGACGAACATCGCGGTCATTCCCGCGGTGAGGTTCTCCAGATCGGCCTGGAGGTGCTTGGCGACATCGTGCACGGCACCGTCGACATGGACGTTCATACCGGGAAGGTAACGTGACGGCTCATGCCGGGACAGTACCTGGCGGCGCCCGGTCACCGCGCTTCCCGCTTTGTGACGGTGGCACAAAGGGACGGTCCCGGGCTGGGATGCAAGCCCATAGCCGGACACGTGCTCCCTGCCTACCTTTTCCTCATTACTTCGTCACGGTGCGACTCAATGGTGAGGAATCGTGCAGCACATCGCCGAATTGCCGGATGCCCGGGCCGCCAGAAACCCCACGGGCCCCTGTATCGCAGACGACCATGAGCAGCTGGAGAATCAGGATTTCCTGAAACGCGTCCGAGGCGCGGCGGCAGTTCTCCGGGCCAACGGAATACGGGCCGGAGATGTGGTCGCGGTGGTTCTGCCGAATCGTCTGGAACTGGTCGTCACCATGTTCGCGGCATGGCGCCTGGGCGCCGCGGTCACGCCCGTGAACCCTGAGCTCACCGACGCCGAGGTTCGCCATCAGATCGAGGACTCCGCGGCCAAGGTGGTGATCGCCGACGACGGGACACGCACCGCCGGGACGCTCGACGTGACCGCGGTGGTGCACGCCTCGCTCGAGGAGGAGGACACCTCCTCGAGCACCACCGCCGACGCCGTCGTTCCCGCCTCCGACTCCCTGGCCCTGATCATCTACACGAGCGGGACCACGGGGCGCCCGAAGGGCGTCATGCTCGACCACGGCAACGTCGCGGCGATGTGCCGGATGATCATCGACGGCCTCGGCCTGGACGAGACCGATCACAGCCTGCTGATCCTGCCGTTGTTCCACGTCAACGGGATCGTGGTGAGTGTGCTGTCGCCGCTGCTCGCGGGCGGACGTACGACGATCGCCGGCCGCTTCCGGACGTCGGCCTTCTTCGCCGCGGTCGAACGTGCCCGGCCGACCTACTTCTCGGCCGTTCCGGCGATCTACGCGATGTTGGTGTCGCTGCCGGAGGAGGTGCGCCCGGACACCACGTCCCTGCGCCGGGCGATCTGCGGGGCCGCACCGATGCCGACCGAACTGATCGCCCGGTTCGAGAAGCGGTTCGCGGTGCCGATCGTCGAGGGGTACGGGCTGTCCGAGGGCACCTGCGCCTCGACCCTGAATCCGCCCGCCGGGCCACGCAAGCCCGGGACGGTCGGGCTCCCGCTGGCCGGGCAGACCGTCGCCGTGATGGACGCCGAGGGCAACGTACTCGACGACGGGTCGGTGGGCGAAGTGGTCGTCCGGGGGCCGAACGTCATGCGCGGCTACCTCGGTCTGCCGCGGGAGACGGCCGACACCGTCGTCGACGGCTGGTTGCACACCGGCGACGTCGGACGCTTCGACGCGGACGGCTATCTCGTCCTGGTCGACCGGATCAAGGACATGATCATCCGAGGCGGGGAGAACATCTACCCCAAGGAGATCGAGAACGCCCTGCACGCCCACCCGGCGGTGCTGGAAGCGGCGGTGGTCGGTGCACCCGACCCCGTGCTCGGTGAGGTTCCCGTCGCCCATGTCGCACTGCTGCCGGGCGCGGAGGTCACCGCCGCCGAGCTCATCGAGCACTGCCGCGGCTCGCTGGCCCGGATCAAGGTACCGGTGTCGGTCTTCGTCACCGAGTCGTTGCCGAAGAATCCCGTGGGGAAGATCGACAAACCACGCCTTCGCGTACTCCCCGTTTCCCCGTGAATGCATAAGCATTCACTCGACACATCCATCCGAAAAATTCATCTGCAAAATTCACCTGCAAGATTCACCCGAAGTCCTGGCCCGCGAGAATTCCGGGCGAGGACCGTCACGCTCCGAAACAGAAACGGCCCCAGGAAAGGCGAGCAGCATGGGCTTCAAAACGGGCGACTTCCCACCGGTCGACCAGGAAACATTCCTGGAGAAACCACTCATGGAACGCACGAAAGCACTGGCTCTCCACTGGGTGGAGTACGGTTTCGGTACACCGAAAATGATCCACACGATCTACGTGTTCAAGGTGTTGTTCCTCTACGTTCTCGGTGGGACGGCGCTGGCGACGTGGACCTCGGACGCCGGCCCCTTCTGGGATGTCATGGCCTGGTGGAACCAGCCCGTCGTGTACCAGAAGCTGGTGCTGTGGACGGTCTTCCTGGAGACGCTCGGTGTGGCGGGCTCCTGGGGACCGATCGCCGGCAAGTTCAAGCCGATGACCGGCGGAATCCTGTTCTGGGCCCGGCCGGGCACCATCCGGCTACGGCCCTGGAAGCGTGTCCCGTTCACGAGCGGCGACCGCCGCACCGTGGCCGACGTACTGCTCTACCTGGCCTTCCTGGCATCCCTGCTCATCGCGATCGCGCTACCCGGCGCGTCGAGCGGATCGCTCACCGACGCGCTGCCGGAGAACACGTCCGGGCTCGTGCGCCCGGCCCTGCTCATCGCGCCGATCGTGCTGTACGTGCTGAACGGTCTGCGCGACAAGACGGTCTTCCTGGCCGGCCGCGGCGAGCAGTACCTGCCGGCGCTGGTGTTCTTCGCCGTCCTGCCGTTCACCGACATGATCGTCGCGGCGAAGCTGCTGATCTGTGTGATCTGGGTCGGTGCCGGGATGTCGAAGTTCGGGCTGCACTTCACCAACGTCGTCGCGCCCATGATCTCCAACAGCCCCTGCGTACCGTCGAAGCGGGTCAAGCGGCTGCACTACCGCGACTTCCCCCGTGACATCCGCCCGTCGAAGGTCTCGTCGTTCATGGCGCACGTCGGCGGCACGACCGTCGAGGTCATCACTCCGCTGGTCCTGCTGTTCTCCACGAACCACTGGCTCACCCTGGCCGGCGTGCTGCTGATGGTCGCCTTCCACCTGTTCATCACCTCCGCCTTCCCGCTGGCGGTACCGCTGGAGTGGAACCTTCTCTTCGCCTACCTGTCCGTCTTCCTGTTCCTCGGATTCCCGGCCCAGGACGGCTACGGCGTCGGTGACATGTCCTCGCCGTGGCTGGCCGCGGGGATCGCCGCCGCGCTGCTGTTCTTCCCGGTCCTTGGCAACCTGCGCCCCGACCTGGTGTCGTTCCTGCCCTCGATGCGGCAGTACGCGGGCAACTGGGCGTCGGCGCTGTGGGTGTTCGCGCCGGGCGCGGAGGAGAAGCTCAACGCCCTGCCGCACCGGCCGACGCGGAACCAGGTGGACCAGCTTCAGGCGATGGGCTACCCGCCGGCGGTCGCGGAGATCACCATGCAGCAGACACTCGGCTGGCGGTCGATGCACAGCCAGGGCCGCGGCCTGTTCTCGGTCCTGCTGAAGAACATTCCGGACGTGGATCAACGCACCGTGCGCGAGGCCGAGTTCGCATGCAACTCGCTGATCGGGTTCAACTTCGGCGACGGCCATCTGCACAACATCGACCTGATCAACGCCGTACAGTCCCGAGTCGGGTTCGCCCCCGGGGAGTGGATCGTCGTCTGGGTGGAGTCGCAGGCCATCCACCGCGGGATCCAGCACTACCAGGTGATCGACGCCGCACTCGGAGTGATCGAGCGCGGAACGTGGAAGGTCGCCGACGCGGTCGAGGAACAGCCGTGGCTGCCGAACGGCCCGATCCCGCTCGACGTCGTCTGGGCCCTCCGGCAGCCGTCCACGGCGCCGGCCGCGCAGCCCACGGTGGCGGAAGGGCTGGCTCCGTAGGGGACGGTGGGGGCACATCCGTACACACGGCGGCCGTTCCCCTTTCCGTTCGGTCCCCGTACCCAGGCCGGACTCCGCACCTCGGCCGGCTCCGGCTCCGGCTCCGGACGACGACCGTAATCCGGCTGGTGCGCGTTTCCGGCCGCTGCGGTTCGGTCCCGTACCCAGGCCGGACTCCGCACCTCGGCCGGCTCCGGCTCCGGCTCCGGCTCCGGCTCCGGCTCCGGCTCCGGCTCCGGCTCCGGCTCCGGCTCCGGCTCCGAACGACGACCGTAATCCGGCCGGTGCGCGTTTCCGGCCGCTGCCCGTGTCCCGGCCTGGCCCCCACCCCGGCCGGGAGCGCCCGTCCCGACCGGGTGGGGGCCAGGCCCGATCTCCAGGAAGGCAGGACGACATGAGCACAGCGACCGTGGTCGGCGCCGGCCCCAACGGCCTCGCCGCCGCCATCGCCCTGACCATGGCGGATGTACAGGTCACGGTGCTGGAGGCGGCCGACGAGATCGGCGGCGGCACACGCTCGAGCGAGGCGATCCTTCCCGGGCTGCTGCACGACCACTGCTCGGCCGTCCACCCGATGGCCGTCGGCTCACCGTTCCTGCACTCCCTCGACCTGGGCCGGTACGGGCTGAGGTGGGCGTGGCCGGAGATCGACTGCGCACATCCGCTCGACGGCGGCACGGCCGGGGTACTGCACCGCTCGGTCGCTGAGACCGCCACCGGTCTCGGCATCGACGGCCGACGCTGGCGGTGGCTTTTCGACGGCCCCTCGGCGGCGTACGACACGTGGAGCGACGACATCCTCGGCCCGCTCCTGCACCTGCCACGGCACCCGATTCACCTTGCCCGCTTCGGCGCACCCGCGCTCGCCCCCGCGTCGCTGCTCGCGAAGCTCTTCTCGACCGAGGAGGCCAGGGCTCTCTTCGGCGGGGCCGCCGCACACGCCTTCCACCCTCTCCACCGGCCCCTCAGCGCCAGCATCGGACTCGGTATCCTCACCGCGGGACACCGGCACGGCTGGGCCGTCGCCGAAGGAGGATCACGCCGCATCACCGACGCCATGGCGGCGCTGCTGCTCGACCTCGGCGGGAAGATCGAGACCGGTGTCCGTGTGCGGTCGGCCCGGGAGCTGTCGCCCGCCGACGTGACCGTCTGGGACGTGACCCCCACCGCCCTGGCGGACATCATGGGCGACCTGCTGCCGCCGCGCGTCGCCCGCGCCTACCGGCGATTCCGGTACGGCCCAGGGGCGTTCAAGGTCGACTTCGCCGTCGAAGGCGGAGTCCCCTGGACCGCCCGAGCTGCGCGGCGGGCCGGCACGGTGCACGTCGGAGGCACCTTCGCCGAGATCGCCGCCACCGAACGTGAGATCCACGCCGGACGGATGCCGGACCGCCCGTTCGTCCTGGTCGGACAGCAGTACCTCGCCGACCCGCGGCGGTCGGTGGGCAACGTGCACCCGGTGTGGACCTACGCCCACGTTCCGAACGGCTACTCCGGCGATGCCACCGAAGCGATCATCGCCCAGATCGAGCGGTTCGCCCCGGGATTCCGGGACCGGATCGTCGGCACCGCCACGCGCACCACGCCCGGATTCGCCGAGTACAACCCGAACTACGTCGGCGGCAACATCATGACCGGCGCCAAGGACGTCCTCCAGCTGCTCGTCGGCCCACGCCCCACCCTGCATCCCTACGACGTCGGGCTGCCCGGCCACTACCTGTGCTCCGCGGCCACCCCACCCGGCCCCGGCGCACACGGAATGTGCGGCGCCCACGCCGCCGCGCGAGCCCTGCGCCACCTCCGCGGACCATCAGGCCCGTAATCCCGGCCGGCAGCGGACGGAGGCACCGTCTCCCGCCCGCCGCTCCTTCCCCACCCAACCAACGACCTGTGCGGCACAACCGCCGCCGAGCCGACAGCACGGGCAGAGGAGCCCACTGCCGCGGTCCGTGTGGAAGATGCGCCGCGCACGTTCCCGCCGCGGGTGACCGGTCCTTGTGCAGGGCGGCGACGACCGGTTCGGCGTCGTGGCGCGTCTTCGGCGACCTCGGCGACCCGTCTTGCCGGTCTCCGTCACGATCCGTACGGCCCCCTCACGGAACTCCGGCTCGAACTTCCGTCGCTTCTCCGCACTGACTCCCAACTTCCCCTGCAGTCACGGTCTTCACGCTGCGAGGGGAGGGACAGTGGGTTCCCCAACACCCTGATCCGGCTCCGTCCGGTTGGTCTGGGCGGGCCGGATCAGGGTGAACGTACCGTCAGTCCTCCAAGCGGACCGGCATCAGGACCGAGAAGGTGCCCTCGTCGTCGGGCCGGCGGATCGCGATCGGCGCCGTGGGTGCGCCGAACTCCAGAATGAGTCGGTCCCGGGCCCCGGCGGCCAGCGCGTCCAGCAGGAACTCGCGGTTGACTGCCACGCGGTTCGGGTCGTCGTCACCGTCAGTGCAGAGGGTCACCGTGCCGCCGTCCTGCACCCTGAGCACGCTGAGGTCATGCGCTCCGGCCTCGCCGGAACGGACAGGACCGGTCTCCAGCGCCTTCCGGAAGTCCGCCACCTCGACGAGGGTGCGGCGTCCGCCGGCCCCGGGGAGGAGACGCCGATAGTCGGGGAAGTCGTGGTCGAGGCACTGACCGGCCGCCTGCCTGTCCCCGGCCTCCAGTGTCACGCGGTCACCGTCGACAGCGAGCCGCACAGGTCCCTCGCTGCCCAACAGCGCCCGCATCGCGTCGGCGAGCGGGGTGGGAACGATGACCTGCACTCGGCTCCCGTCGTGCCCGGCGATCCCGGCCTGCGCGACAGCCATTCGGTACCGGTCGGTGGCCACGACATGGAGAATCTCGCCCTCGATGTCGAACAGGACCCCGCCGAGCATCGGCAGCTCCGGGTCGGTACTCGCGGCGAAACGGACCGCGTCCAGCGCGGCTGCCAGCTCGGGCGCGTCGATGGACAGCCGGACGGTGGCGATGCGGAGCGAGGTCATGGCATTCTCCCTGTGATCGAGTAGCGCTCGGAGCGCGGAGAACTCGCTGCGGGCATCGGAAAGCCCCTGTTCGAGACGGCGCAGGTGCGCCTTGAGCAGTTCCCGGACCAGATCACTGTCCGCGCCGGACCAAGTAGCCAGCACCAGCCGGATGTCCGCCAGCGGCATCCCGGCCCGGCGCAAGCGGGCCAGCAGCCGGGCCTCTTCGAACTGCTCGGGTTCATACCAGCGGTAACCGCTCACCGGATCCACCCAGGCCGGGACCAGCACACCGGCACGGTCGTAGAACCGCAGGGCACTCACGCCCAAGCCGCTGTCGCGGGCCATATCGCCGATGCTGCGCATGTCGTTCTCCACACCCGGCACTCTGATCCCTAAACAAGGTCGAGGGTCAACCCGGCTTGCGAGCGGATCTCGCGACAGCGGAAGGCGGGTGCCTGCGGGCCGACGGCACTCAGGCGAGACTCCTGGCCGACGTAGGCGGCTGCCCCCGTGGGCCATCGGGTCGCCCGACGCTCCCACTTCGCCACGGCGTAGCGGACGCACGGCCATTCTCCGCTTCGCTCTACGCGCCGCCTTGCCTCGATTCGGGCGCCTGCCCCTGAGCGCCCTCCCCCATGCTCGCCACTGGTCTGCTTTGGTCCGCAGGTCCCGGGCGATGGCGGCGTCCTGGGACATGGCGACCACGGCCCGACGGTCTACCTCATCCGGCTCATGCGGCTCCTCGCACGAACAGATGCTCCACTCACCAACTTCGACCCGGCCGACCACCCACTCGACAAGGTCAGCAAGCCCGTCCTGCACTCCCACCGGCACCTCGACGAGTTCGCCGCCACTCGCCGACACCGTGGCGGAGCCGAGTTCTGTCACCAGGTCCATGGCCTGAACTGCCGCCGGCTGTCATGGTTGGCCGCCGCGTACTTTCCGGCTTGTGCCCCGGCCATCACCAGGCGTCCCAGAGCCATCGTGGGCACATCCACCGCACGCGAGTCCAGCCGGACCGGACGCACAGCGCGGACAGCTGACACGTTCTCATCGGAGTCGTCCGCCGCAGCCACGATCACGTCCGCCACCATCTCGGGCGAGACAGGTGGACTGCCTCCTCGGAGTCCAACCCGATCTTCTCGGCAGCCGTGTTGACCACGTAGGCCACCACGTCTCGAACCGCTACTGGTTCGACCTCAAGGCCGCGCGTCAAGAGCACCGCCGTGGTCCGAGCCACCAGGGCCTTGAACCGCTCGCCGCTCCTGGAGCCCCTTCACCTCAGTTCAGCGCTCCGCAAGGCTGTCACTCAACCATCGCCCCGGTCGCCGCTGCACCGCCGCTGCGCCAATGGCCTCCGCTTGACCTCCCCTTACCTTCAGCGAAGGAAGGCAGTACTCAGCGTCTGCGACTCACACGGTCAAGGAAAAGCAAAAGCCCCAGGTCACGGCGAGTGAGTCCTAGGGCTTCCACAGAGCCGCCTTCGGGATTCGAACCCGAGACCTACGCATTACGAGTGCGTTGCTCTGGCCATCTGAGCTAAGGCGGCGCGCTGTCCGCACTATGGTGCGATCAGCAACGTCGGTAAGTCTACACAGTTTCCGGGGTGCTCCGAACCAGGGGTCGGGGCACCCCGGAGGCGGGCCGGGGCGGGTTTGGGGCAGTCGGTGATCAGGACGGTGAGCAGCGCTTTCCGTCGGTCGGGGGTGTGCCGCGGAGGAGGTAGGCGTTGATTGCGGAGTCGATGCAGGCGCTGCCGCGGCCGTAGGCGGTGTGGCCGTCGCCGTCGTAGGTGAGGAGGCGGGCGGAGGAGAGCTGGGAGGCGAGGGCCTGGGCCCAGCGGTAAGGGGTGGCGGGGTCGCGGGTGGTGCCGACGACGACGATCGGGGCGGCGCCCTTCGCCTCGATACGCTGCGGTCCGCCCGTCGGCTTCACCGGCCAGTACGCGCAGTTCAGGGAGGCCCACGCGAAGGCCCGCCCGAAGACCGGGGAGGCCTTCTCGAACTCGGGGAGGGCCTGTTCGACCTCCTCGGGGGTGTCGTAGGCGGCTGGGAGGTCGAGGCAGTTGACGGCGGCGTTGGCGTACATCAGGTTTGAGTAGCTGCCGTTGACGTCGCGTTCGTAGTAGCTGTCCGAGAGGGCGAGCAGGCCGGCGCCGTCGTCCTCCTTGACCGCCTCGGTGAGCGCCTGGCGCAGCTGGGGCCAGGCCGCCTCGTCGTACATCGCCGCGATCACGCCCGTCGTGGCCAGGGACTCCTCGAGCTGCCGGCCGTCGGCGTCACCGGTCGCGATCGGCCGGGCGTCCAGCCGTTCGAAGAGCGCGCGCAGATTCTCGCCGACCTGCGCGGGCGTGCTGCCCAGCACGCAGTCCTTCCGGCGTACGCAGTCCTTCGCGAAGGCCTGGAAGGCCGTCTCGAAGCCCGCCGTCTGCTCCTGGTTGAGCCGGTGGGCGGGCAGCGACGGGTCCAGCGCGCCGTCGAGCACCAGTCGTCCGACGCGCTCGGGGAACAGCCCGGCGTACGTCGCGCCGAGGAACGTCCCGTACGAGGCGCCGACATACGTCAGCTTCTCGTCGCCGAGCACGGCCCGCAGGATGTCCATGTCCCTGGCCGCCTCGACCGTGGAGACATGTCGCAGCAACTTCGGCGCCCGCTCCCCGCATCCCTGCGCGAACCGCTGGTACGCGGCGACCACCGCGGCCGTCTCCTCCGTGTCGTCCGGGGTGAGATCCGTCCGCGTGTACGTGTCCATCTGACGGCCGGAGAGGCATTCGACCGGCTCACTGCCGGCCACGCCCCGCGGATCGACGGCCACCATGTCGTACTGGGCGCGCACCTTGGCCGGGTAACCGATGCCCGCGTAACCCTGCACATAGCCGACCGCCGACCCGCCCGGCCCGCCCGGATTGACCAGCAGCGATCCGAGCCGCGCGCCGGGGCCGGTCGCCTTCTTCCGCGAAACCGCCAGCCTGACGTCGCCCTCGCTCGGCTTGGCGTAGTCGAGGGGCGCCTTCATCGTGGCGCACTGGAAGCCGGGGACCTCGCAGTTGCGCCAGCGCAGCTTCTGTTCGTAGTACGGGGCCAGCGCCGACGGCGTCGCGCGGGGCAGCGCGCCGAGGGCGGGCCCCCCGTCCTCCCTCGTGGCCGCCGTACTGGAACCGCCGGAAGAGCAGGCGGAGACGAGCAGCGCGGCGGCGGCGAGCAACGCGCCACCGGCCCGCAGGGACCGATTTGGCCGGAAAGTACGCCTGGTGTGCATCTCGCGAGCGTAACCACACGCGACCAGATGATCACGAACGGCGACGAAAGCTCCTCGTACGAGTGACACGGTCAACCGAACGCACCACCGCCCCCGACCGGCCGAGGTCATCCCACGTCACCGGCCCGCACGACCCCACGTCATAGGGCCCGCCGATCCCACGTCACCCGGCCACAAGACCACCCATCACCCGGCCCGCAAAGTCATCGTCATCGCCTCCACGGCCAGCAACGGCGCCACATTCCGGTCCAACGCCTCCCGGCACGCAGCGATCGCGTCGATCCGCCGCAACGTCGACTCGGGCGTCCCTCCCCGCGCCATCCGCTCCAAGGTGTCCTGGACCTCGACATTGGAGAGCGCGACCCGCGACCCCAGCTGAAGGGCGAGTACGTCCCGGTAGAAGCCGGTGAGCTCGGTCAGCGCGAGATCCAGACTGTCCCGCTGCGCGCGCGTACGCCGCCGCTTCTGCTTGTCCTCCAGGTCCTTCATCACGCCCGCCGTGCCGCGCGGCATACGCCCGCCCTGCACGGCGCCCATCGCTGCCTTCAGCTCCTCGGTCTCCTTGGTGTCGACCTCTTCGGCAAGCTGCTTCGACGCCTCCGACGCCGCGTCCACCAGCTCCTGCGCGGCCTTCAGACACCCCCCGATGTCCTCGACCCGCAACGGCAGCTTCAGCACGGCGGCCCGTCGCTCCCGTGCCCGCGGATCGGTCGCCAGCCGCCGGGCGCGCTCGATGTGCCCCTGAGTGGCACGCGCCGCCAGGGCGGCAGCCTGCGGCTCGATGCCCTCCCGGCGTACGAGCATGTCCGCCACCGCGTCCACCGAGGGCGTGAGCAGTCCGACATGCCGACACCGCGAACGAATCGTCGGCAGCACATCCTCCAGCGATGGCGCGCACAACAGCCACACCGTCCGCGGAGCGGGCTCCTCCACTGCCTTCAGCACCGCGTTGGCCGACTTCTCGTTCAACCGCTCGGCGTCCTCGACGAGGATGACCTGCCACCGCCCGGTCGCTGGCGACGTGTACGACTTCCGCACGGTGTCCCGCATGTCCTCGGCCAGGATCTGCGTGCCGACCGCCGCCACCGTGCTGACATCCGCGTGCGTCCCCACCAACGCCGTATGACACCCGTCACAGAACCCGCACCCCGGGCTCCCCCCGAGTGCCCGATCCGGACTCACGCACTGCAACGCCGCCGCGAATGCCCGCGCCGCCGTCGTCCGCCCCGATCCCGGCGGCCCCGTGAACAGCCACGCGTGCGTCATCTTCGACGCCTCCGGAGGCGCGGTCCTCTTCTCGGCCGCAGTGACGATCGCATCCGCGTCCCGAGCGGCCGCGTCGAGCTGCGCACTCAGCCGCTCCTGCCCCACCAGGTCGTCCCACACGCCCATGACCCACCACCCTCCGTTCCCACGCCACCTCTCCGAGCCCCATTGTGCGCGACCCCACCGACAACCCGACCCGCACTGGCCCCCCGCCGCGCCCCGACCCCAAGATCTCGGCGCGGGGTGGCGCTGGGCACGAGGGGGTGGGGTGCCCCTATGGGTTTCGTCAATGAGGGCAGGCACCCGCCCCCGCCTTGGCTCTGGGGTGCGGCTTTCACTCACCGGCGCACGCCGGGTGCCGCCGCGCCCACCCGTCCGCCCAGCGGCACGGGTGGGCGGACGGCTAGGACAGGAGACCGCGTGCCTAGGGCATCACCGGAACGGCAGGACAGCCGCGACGCGACGGAAGGGCCGTGCCGGTGCGTCGCGCCGGTCGCATCCAGCTGCCCGGAGAACGGCTCGCCACATGCCCCCGGGGCAGTAGGGCACCAAAACCCCGGGCAGTAGGCCATCGAACGACGGGCGTGACGTACCGGCGAGGCCCCGGCCCACTGACCAACCGCACACGCACCCGGCCCCGCCGCCGGAGGCACACCGCACGCGAGCCGCAGCGCTCAGCGCCGGCGCCTCCGCCCCCAGCCACCGCGCCCCTCATCGGATTCGTCATCGCCATGCGACCCCAGCAACTCGTCCGCCAGCGTCGGCAGATCGTCCAGCGGCGTCTCCTCGGCCCAGTCCGACCGAGGCCGCTGCCGCGGAGCCCCCTCCGCATCCACCTGCGGAAGCTCCCGCGTCCGATCCTCCGTCCCGTCAGGCCCGGGCCGCTCGTCCCGGAAGAGCCCCGGCGGCACACGATCCTCACGCACCGGCGGCAGAACAGCCGTCTCATCGGCCGCCCCCGAGGGCACCTGCGGCAACACCGTGGTCTCATCCTCCGAAGCCCCAGCCGAAGCCGGTCCAGAACCCCAACCTGAACCGGAGTCCGAGGCCAAGCCCGATCCCGCTCCCGATCCCGCGCCCGGCGGCACCGGCGGCTTCGGCAACTTCGCCGTCGTCTCAGAGTCCGACGCACCCGCCGAACCCTGCGAACCCTGCGAACCCTGCGAACCCTGCGAACCCTGCGAACCCTGCGAACCAGCCCTACCCGGCCCGTCCCCCCGCACCGGCGGCAACACAGCCGTCTCATCCACCGGCCCCCCGGACGCATTCGTCGGCGTCACCACCGGCGTAGGGACAGTCGCCGCCTCATCACCACCCCTCGAAGCCCCAGCGGCCCGACGCTCAGCCGCAGCGACCCGCTCGGCCTCAGCAGCCCGCTCCGCCGCGACCCGCTCGGCCTCAGCCGCCGCAGCAATCCGCTCAGCCTCCGCGGCAGCGGCCACCCGCCGAGCCTCCTCGGCCCGAAGCAAGGCCTCCTCGGCCTTCCGCTGCTTCTCCAAGCGGCGTGCTTCGGCCTCCTCCCGCAACCGCTGTTCCTCCGCGGCCTGCTGACGACGCCGTTCCTCCTCGACCCGCCGCCGTTCCTCCTCCTCGGCCCGGGCCTTCTCCTCAGCGAGGAGCCGCGCCTGCTCCTCCTCGGCACGGCGACGCGCCTCCTCGGCCCGCTGCCGGGCCTCCTCGGCCTGCCGCTCCGCCTCGCGCCGCTGAGCCTCCTCCAGCTCGCGCCGCTTGCGCTCCTCCTCCTCGGCGCGCAGCCGGGCGAGCTCCTCCTGGCGCTCACGCTCCAGCCGCTCCTCCTCGGCCTTCCGCGCGGCCTCTTCCTCGGCCTTGCGCCGCGCTTCCTCCTCGGCCTTGCGCCGAGCCTCCTCCTGCGCCTTCACCTCGGCCTCGGAGAGCGGCAGCATCACATCGAGCCGATGCCGGACAACGGTGGTGATCGCCTCGGGATCCTGGACGCCGTCGACCACCAGGTACCGCCCGGCATCCGCCGCGGCGAGCGTCAGGAACCCCGCCCGCACCCGCTCATGGAACTCGGCCGGCTCCGACTCAAGCCGGTCCGGCGCCTCGGTGAACCGCTCCCGCGCCGCCTCGGGCGACACATCCAGCAGCACCGTCAGATGAGGCACGAGCCCATCCGTCGCCCAGCGCGAGATCCGAGCGATCTCCGTGGGCGAGAGATCCCGCCCGGCCCCCTGATAGGCCACGGACGAGTCGATGTACCGATCCGAGATGACCACCGCACCCCGCTCCAGAGCGGGCCGCACCACGGTGTCCACATGCTCGGCACGATCCGCCGCGTAAAGCAGCGCCTCGGCCCGATGCGACAGCCCTGCCGACGACACGTCCAGCAAAATCGACCGCAGCCGCTTCCCCACCGGCGTGGCCCCCGGCTCCCGCGTCACCACGACCTCGTGCCCCTTGGCTCGAATCCACTCGGCGAGCGCCTCGACCTGAGTGGACTTCCCGGCGCCGTCTCCGCCCTCCAGAGCGATGAAGAACCCCGAAGAGGCAGGCGCCTGATCGGGATCATCGCCACCCAGCAACGCATCCCGCAGATCCTGCCGCAGCGGCACCCCGGACCGGTCGTCGACCTTGGCCAGCACCAACGCCGCCACCGGCAGCAGCAGCGCCCCCACCAGCATCAACGTGAATGCCGCACCCCCGTGCGCGAACACGAACTTGCCGCTCTCCAACCGGTGCGGCCCGATGACGGCGGCGAACAGCGGAGCGACGAGCACCGCCATCGCCACGAACACCCGGACGACCGCATGCAGATGCTCGGTGGTCCGCGCGCGCCGGAAGTCCTCGGCCTCCTGGTCGAGCAGCGTGTGCCCGGTGTTCGCGGCGATCCCCGCGCCGACACCCGCCAGCCCCAGGATCAGCACCACACTCGTGACATCCGGCGTCAGCCCGGCGGCGAGCAGCGCGATGCCCGTGAAAGCAATGGCCAAAGCAAGCAGCCGACGCCGCGACAGCGACGGCAGCACCGACGGCGCCCGGCGGATCCCGACGACGACCCCGCCGGTCAGGGCGACGACCAGCAGCCCGTACATCACCGGCCCGCCGCCCAGGTCCTTGGCGTGCAGCACGGCGACGGCGACCGCCGCGGCGACCGCACCGGCGACAGCTCCACACGCGGGCACCAGAAGCGGGATCGCACCCGTACGGCCCTTGTCGACACCCGTGCCGGTCTTGGGCCGACGTAGCCCCTCAAGCGGGGACCGCGCGCGCGGCGTGCGCGTCTTGGGCAGTTCGAGGAAGGTCACCAGGGACAGCGAGGCGGCGAAGAGCCCGGCGGCGACGTACGAGGCGAGCGCGGCCTGGTGCTGCCCGAACCAGTCGATACCCGCGCCCAGCAGGTTGTTGAGCAGCGAGGCGACGACGAGCACGGCGGCCGCGAGAGGCACCGCCACGAATCCGGTACGCAGCGACAGGCGCCGCAGCGCGTCCATGTGGTCCGGCAGCGGGCGTACGGTCGCGCCCTCCGGCGGCGGCGCGGGCAGCAGCGCGGGCGCCGCGCTCTCCCGGCAGACCGTCCAGAACCGCTCGGCGACACCGGCCACGAACGCGGTGACCAGCAGCACCGCGAGTGCGTTGTCCGGCGTCCAGTCGATCCACAGGGGCGCCACGATCAGCAGCAGGACCCGCACCCCGTCCGCGCCGACCATGGTCCAGCGCCGGTCGAGCGGACCCTCCTGCGAGGTCAGCGAGGTAAGCGGCCCGAGGAGTACGGCCCCGAAGAGCAGCGTCGCGAGGGCGCGTGTACCGAAGACGGCCGCGACCGTGAGCGCGACGCCCCGGTACCCGCCACCGAAGGAAGCCTCGGCGATGGCCGTCTGGAAGGCGAGGAGCACCAGCACGAACAGCGCGAGCACATCGCCCACGCCGCCCACGAGTTGTGCGCTCCACAACCGTTTCAGCTGCGGCCGGCGCAGCAGCGCCCGCACGGCACGCTCCCTGGAATCGGCCGCCAGGGCGTCGTCGGAGGCCGGGTCATGGGCCGTCGGCTGCTCGACTCGCATCATGCTTTCAGCCTATCGGCACCCACCGACACCCTGAAGCGACGCCCGAACGCACGCACGCCGCACCGCCAATTCGCACAAAACATGCACATTCAGCGGAGCAGAGGTGAAGATTCCGGCCACCGCTCAGCACATGCGCGCCCTTAGGGGCGCGGGGAACCGCACGACCAGCCACATCCAACCCGCGGTCGCCGATCCACCCGCACCCCCGAGCTTCTAGGCGTCCGGTTCCCCAGACGCCGCAGCCTTCTTCGCAGCCACCTTCTTCGCAGGAGCCGCCTTCTTGGCCGCAGCAGTCTTCGAAGTCGCCGTCTTCTTGGCGGCAGTCTTCTTGGCCGGCGCCGCCTTCTTCGCCGCGGCGGCCTTGGTCGCCGTCTTCTTCGCGGGCGCCTTCTTCGCCGTCTTCTTGGCGGGAGCCTTCGCCCGCTTCTCCACGAGCAGTTCGAACCCGCGCTCGGGCGTGATCGTCTCCACGCTGTCCTCGGACCGCAGGGTCGCGTTGGTCTCGCCGTCGGTGACGTACGGACCGAAGCGGCCGTCCTTCACCACGACCGGCTTCCCGCTGACCGGGTCCTCCCCCAGCTCCTTCAGCGGCGGCTTGGCGGCGGCCCGCCCGCGCTGCTTGGGCTGGGCGTAGATCGCCAGCGCCTCTTCGAGGGTGATCGTGAAGAGCTGGTCCTCGGACTGCAGCGATCGCGAGTCCGTGCCCTTCTTCAGGTACGGCCCGTACCGCCCGTTCTGCGCGGTGATCTCCTGGCCCTCGGCGTCGGCGCCGACGACCCGCGGCAGGGACATCAGCTTCAGCGCGTCGGCCAGCGTCACCGTGTCCAGCGACATCGACTTGAACAGCGAGGCCGTACGCGGCTTGACCGCGTTCTTGCCGGTCTTCGGAGTGCCCTCGGGGAGCACCTCGGTGACGTACGGGCCGTAGCGGCCGTCCCGGGCGATGATCTGGTGGCCCGTCGCCGGGTCGGTACCGAGCTCGAAGTCACCGCTCGGTTTGGCGAGCAGTTCCTCCGCGTACTCGACGGACAGCTCGTCCGGGGCCAGGTCCTCGGGCACGTCCGCCCGCTGATGGCCCTCGGCGTCCTTCTCGCCCCGCTCGACGTACGGGCCGTAGCGCCCGACGCGGAGCACGATGCCGTTGCCGACGGGGAATGACGAGACCTCGCGCGCGTCGATCGCGCCCAGGTCGGTCACCAGCTCCTTCAGCCCGCCGAGGTGATCCCCGTCACCGTTGCCGGCCTCGGCCGCCGTGCCGTTCGCACCGGTGCTCTCGCCGAAGTAGAACCGCTTCAGCCACGGCACCGCCTGGGCCTCGCCGCGCGCGATGCGGTCGAGGTCGTCCTCCATCTTGGCGGTGAAGTCGTAGTCGACGAGCCGCCCGAAGTGCTTCTCGAGCAGGTTGACCACGGCGAAGCTCAGGAAGGACGGCACCAGGGCCGTGCCCTTCTTGAACACATACCCCCGGTCGAGAATCGTCCCGATGATCGACGCGTACGTCGACGGGCGGCCGATCTCGCGCTCTTCGAGCTCCTTGACCAGCGACGCCTCGGTGTAGCGGGCCGGGGGCTTGGTGGCGTGCCCGTCAACCGTGATCTCCTCGGCGGAGAGCGCGTCACCCTCGTTGACCTGCGGCAGTCGGCGCTCGCGGTCGTCCAGCTCGGCGTTCGGGTCGTCGGCGCCCTCGACGTAGGCCTTGAGGAAGCCGTGGAAGGTGATCGTCTTGCCGGAGGCGCTGAACTCGGCGTCCCGGCCGTCGGCGGCGGTGCCACCGATCTTCACCGTGACGCTGTTGCCCGTCGCGTCCTTCATCTGGGAGGCGACCGTGCGCTTCCAGATCAGCTCGTAGAGCTTGAACTGGTCGCCGGTCAGACCGGTCTCGGCGGGCGTGCGGAAACGATCACCCGAGGGTCGGATCGCCTCGTGCGCCTCCTGCGCGTTCTTGACCTTCCCGGCGTACGTACGCGGCTGCGCCGGCAGGTAGTCGGCGCCGTACAGCTGCGTGACCTGGGCGCGGGCGGCGGACACGGCGGTGTCGCTGAGCGTAGTGGAGTCCGTACGCATATAGGTGATGAAGCCGTTCTCGTACAGCTTCTGCGCCACCTGCATCGTCGCCTTGGCCCCGAAGCCCAGCTTGCGCGACGCCTCCTGCTGGAGGGTCGTCGTACGGAACGGGGCGTACGGCGAGCGCCGGTACGGCTTGGACTCGACAGACCGGACCGCGAACCGGGTGTTCTCCAGAGCGGCGGCCAGCGCGCGGGCGTTCGCCTCGTCCACGTGCAGGACGTTCGCGCCCTTCAGCTGCCCGAGCGAGTCGAAGTCACGGCCCTGGGCGACACGGCGGCCGTCGACGGAGTGCAGGCGGGCGACCAGGGACGACGGGTCGGACGCGTCACCGGCGCGGCCGGTCGAGAAGGTGCCGGTCAGGTCCCAGTACTCGGCCGAACGGAAGGCGATCCGCTCGCGCTCCCGCTCCACCACGAGCCGGGTCGCGACCGACTGGACACGGCCCGCCGACAGGCGCGGCATGACCTTCTTCCACAGGACCGGCGAGACCTCGTAGCCGTAGAGGCGGTCGAGGATGCGGCGGGTCTCCTGGGCGTCGACCAGCTTCTGGTTCAGCTCGCGCGGGTTGGCGACGGCGGCCTGGATCGCGGCCTTGGTGATCTCGTGGAAGACCATCCGCTTGACCGGGACCTTGGGCTTCAGGACCTCCTGGAGGTGCCACGCGATGGCCTCGCCCTCGCGGTCCTCATCGGTGGCGAGGAAGAGCTCGTCGGACTCCTTCAGCAGATCCTTGAGCTTCCTGACCTGGGCCTTCTTGTCCGCGTTGACCACGTAGATGGGCGCGAAGTCATGCTCGACGTCCACGCCGAGGCGGCGCACCTCGCCGGTGTACTGCTCGGGCACCTCCGCGGCGCCGTTGGGAAGGTCGCGGATGTGCCCCACGCTCGCCTCGACGATGTAGCCGGGGCCGAGATAGCCCTTGATCGTCTTCGCCTTGGCAGGCGACTCGACAATGACGAGTCGGCGGCCGCCCTTCGCGGTCTCGCTGGTCGGGGACAACTTCGCTCTTCTCTCCGGTCGACGCTGGGTCTCCCCAGGCTTGCGTCCCGGGGCGGGCACCCCCTGAGGCCGGTGCCTCGCACGGGGCTCGGCGTTCGGCCCGGGGGTCGGGGTCATGCTGACGCTGCGGAGTGTGACGGTACATCCCGCCCCCGTGTCAAACGGGAAAAGCCCACAACGGCCACTCGAACGGTAACCCGACTACCGCCATTCCTGCCGCCCGGCGTGTTCATCGATCCGTTCGGGCCGATGCGGAGGGTCACCTTTCAGTTACCCTGCACGCTCCCCGCAGAGGTTCCCGGTGCCCGCTCAGATACGGGTGAAGCACCATGCGCCGAGCACGAGGGCGGTGATCGCCACGACGCTCGCGAGTGTCGCCGATGTCACGGGGTGCACCCCGTGGGCGACCGGCTGGCCCTGGCGCAGCCGGGTCGCGGTCCACAGCAGCAGCCCGCCTCCGAACAGGGTGAACACCACACCCACGAAGATCGCCGGTCCGCTCTCCATGTCCCGTCCTTCCAACCCCTCGGTATCCCGGGACGGGAGGCTGGCACGGACGGGAAGCGGGTGCGCGAACCCAAGGTGAACGCCAGGCGTCCGGGCCCTCAGACGGAGCCGGGCGTGGGTATCTTCCCGGTCGTCCTCGACACGTCGGCGTTGCGCACCGTGCACACCACCTTGTTGAAGCCCTTCTTCCACTCGGTCTCGTCGGACACCCAGCCCGACACGATCAGGTCAGCGCCAGGTGCCCAAGTCGACTCGAACCTGTTGGTGCACAGTTTGCCCCCTTCGTCGAGGGCGCCCTGGAACGTCATGCTCTCCGGGGCCTGGACCGATCCGACCACCTGATCGGTGTGCGCTTCGGCACAGTCGGTCAGCGGTGCGTCGTACCCCTCGTCCTCCCTGGTGGTGTAGTCCCAGCAGTCGCCGACAGCCATCTGCGTGGGCCACAGATTCATGCCCCCGTCACGGAGCCGGCCCACCTCGCCGCCGATCGGGACGTGCTTGCCGAGTACGAGACATGCCGTGCCGCCCTTGGCCGCGGTGAAGCCGTCCTTCGTCGGCACGAGCGCGTAGACCCCCGCGTCGGGCAGTGCCTCGGCCATCGAATCAGCCTGGCTGCCGCACCGCTGCGCGCCGCCGGCCTTGGCGTCCGCGTAGTCCGACGCGGTCTCTATCGCCACGACCTGGCCGTCCGGCCAGTCCTCGTCGCAGTCCACCACACCGAGGTCGGGCACCGACTTGAACGCCGTCCCCGTCCACACCGCCTTGACGCAGTCCCCCACCTCCAGCGGCCGTTTGAGGGCCGCCTGCTCGCCGTACGGGTACTCCGACTGCGGCGACTCGAACGGGGAATTCGAAGGCGACGAAGTCGGATCGGGGTCGGGAGGCAGTACGTTGACCACCGCCCACGTCCCGCCGCCCGCCACCAGCAGCACGGCGACCACGACGGCGACGATCGCCGCCGCGGGCATCTTCCGCTTCACCCCACCCGGCGGCGGACCACCGGCCGTGATGGTCGGAAACCCCGCGTTCCCCGGCGGTTGGCCGGCCCCGCCCCCGTACGGCGTCGACGGACTGCCCGCGTACGGCGGCGACTGGCCGCCGCCGTTGCCCCCGTACGGCGTGGCATGGCTGCCCGGAGTGCCCCCATAGGGTGTGCCCTGACCACCCGCCGGGCTCCCGTAGGGCGGGGACTGGCCTCCCCCGTACGGGTTGTAGCCGTCGTACGGGCCGCGGGGCTGCTGCCCCTGCTGCCAGTGGTTGTACGGCGAATGGCCACCAGGCGTCCCGGCCGGGGTGGCCGGACCCGCGCCCGGGGTGGGCGGACCACCAGCCGGGGTGTTCGGCGACTGGGGCCCTCCCGGTGGGTGCGGGGCCCCCGGGGTCTGCGGCGTGTACGGCGTGTGAGGTGCGCCCGGCGTGTTCGGCGTGCCCCCGAGGCCGTGCTGCCCGGCGGCCACATACCCGGGCGGTGTGCCCGCCACGTATCCCGGAGGCGCACCGGCGGTCGCATGGCCGCCGGGCGTACCGGGAGTGCCGGGATTCCCGGGAGCCGGTCCGAAGCCCTCGGGTGCCGACGCGGGGGTGGCTCCCCAGCCCGGCGGTGCCGATGCGCCGCCCGCGTCCGCGACCCGCTCCAGGCCGCGCGCCACCGCCTCCGGCGACAGCCGGCGCACCGGGTCCTTGATGAGCAATCCGTGCAGGACGGGGGCCAGTTCACCGGCGCGGGCGGGCGGTGTCGGCTCCTCGCCGAGCAGAGCTGTGAGCGTGGCGTACTCTCCGTGCCGGTCGAAGGGGCCGCGGCCCTCGACCGCCGCGTACAGCGTGGCGCCGAGGGAGAACATGTCGGCTGCCGGTGTCGGCGGCTCGCCCCGCGCGCGCTCGGGTGCCAGATACCCGGGGGTGCCGAGGATGCCGGCGGTGGCGGTGAGCCGGGGCTCGCGGGACTCCGGCTGGAGCGCGATGCCGTAGTCGGTCAGCAGCACGCGGGCGTACGGGTCGCCCGAGGCGTCGGCCGCCAGCAGGATGTTGGCCGGTTTCACATCCCGGTGGAGTATGCCGATCCGGTGCCCCGCCGTGAGCGCGTCGAGGACGGCGAGCCCGATCCGGGCGGCCTGCTCGGGCGAGAGCGGCCCCCGCTGCCGTACGACCGCCTGAAGGTCGATCGCGTCCGGCACATACTCCATGACGATCCACGGCAGGCCCTCGTGCAGCACCACGTCATGGACCGTCGCCACATGCGGATGTCCACGCAGGCGCGCGGCGTGCCGGGCCTCGCTGCGGGCCCGGGCGATGCGCTGGGCGGGCTCGGTCGCGTCCATCGGGACGTCGGGCAGGGAGATCTCCTTCATGGAGACCTCGCAGGCCAACTCCTCGTCGTACGCGAGCCAGACCCGGCCCATGCCGCCCGCGCCCAGGGTGCGCAGCAGTCGGTACCGGTTGTTGATGATCCTTCCCTGGCCCTGCTCCGGCGTATCCCCCGCCATCGCGATCCCCCGATCCCCCAGAGACAGCGCGTGCCTCCCCCGAGGACACGTCGAACCCGTCTCTTGAAAATAGCTTCGCACGCACCACTGACAGGAGCCCTTTTACTGACCAATCCAGGCAGAGGGGGCACATGAGACTCAGGGGCATGAATGGGCCCCACACGCCACGGCGACGGGCGTCGGGCGGGGCACCAATACCGTCACCGGACGGTACGGAAATCGTCACCGGGTACGGGAAGCCCCGCCGGACCCCTCTCGCCGGTGTGGGCCCTTCCCGTCGCTACCGGCGGCTCACGGAGCCGGTTCGAGGAACCCCTGTTCGACGAGTAGCCGGATCTGCACCGGTGTACGGTCGCGCAGCGCCACCGGGTCCTCGCCGACGAGTTGGGCGATGGCGTCCAGAATCCGCCCCGCGCTGAGCGTGCCATCGCACACACCGGCGAACCCCGCGCCGACCGTGTCCACCTTCGTGGCCCGGCGCATGCCCCGGTTCTGACGCAGCACCACATGCTCGGGGTCCTCGGCGCCGGGCAGCCCGACCTGCTCCTGGACGACCTCGGCGGTGAGCCGGAAGTGCGCGGCGAGGAGCGCCGCGTCGTCGTTCGTCCGCAGATAGTCGAGGCGCCCGAAGTGCTGCCGTACGGTGTCGCCGAGCGGCTGTTCGACCGGATGCGGCCACTCCTCGATGGTGATCGAGGGCGCGGCGGCCGCGGCGGCCGACTTCCGCAGCGTGATCCAGCCGAACCCGACGCCCTTCACCTTCCGCGCCTCGAACTCGTCGAGCCACGCGTCGTACCGCGCCCGGTACTCGGCCACGTCACCGCGGTGGTCGCCCGCGTCCCGCAGCCACAACTCCGCGTACTGCGTGACGTCCTGGACCTCCCGCTGCACGATCCACGCGTCGCACCCGCGTGGCACCCACGACCGGAGCCGCTCCTGCCAGTCCTCCCCCTCCACGTGCTGCCAGTTGGCGAGGAAATGCGCGAACCCGCCCTCGTTCAGCCGCTCCCCCGCCTGCGAAACGAGCGTGCGGCACAGATCGTCCCCGCCCATCCCGCCGTCGCGGTACGTCAGCCGCGCACCGGGCGAGATCACGAACGGCGGATTGGACACGATGAGGTCGTACGTCTCGTCGTCCGCCACCGGCTCGAAGAGCGAGCCCTGACGCAGTTCGGCCGCCGGCGCCCCGGAGAGTGCCAGCGTGAGCGCCGTGATGTGCAGCGCACGCGGGTTGAGGTCGGTCGCCGTCACGCGCGTGGCGTGCTGTGCGGCGTGCAGCGCCTGGATCCCGGAGCCGGTGCCGAGGTCGAGGGCGGAGGCGACGGGCGTGCGTACGGTGATACCGGCGAGCGTCGTGGAGGCCCCGCCGACCCCCAGCACGACGCCTTCGTCCTGGCTCCCGATCCCCCCGGCCCCGCCGACCGCACACCCCAGGTCGGACACGATGAACCAGTCCTCGCCACCGGGGCCGCCGTACGGCCGCACGTCGACGGCTGCGGCGACCTCGTCGCCGGCCTCACCGACGCGGACCAGCCACCCGCTCTCCAGGCACGCGTCGACGGGCAGCACGCCCTCCACGCGCGCGCGTGCGACCGGCTGTTGCAGCAGGAACAGCCGCACCAGCGCCTCCAGCGCCGTCTCCCCCCGTGTCGCCCTGAGCGCCGGCACAACCTCACTCCGCGCCAAGGCCGCGTACGCGGAGGCGCCGAGCAGCTCGAGAAGCCCATCGGCGGTGAAGTCCGCGCCCAGCAGCGCATCACGCAGCCGAGCAGCGACATCGGACCGGTCAACAGAGGGCAGAGAAGACAACCTGGAGTCACTCACACCGCTCAGCGTAGCCGCGCCGACCGACACAACCGGGTTCCATCACGGCAGCCTCAGGCAGCTGCCGACAATCGCGCCGCGAGCTGCTGTCCTGGCCCGACCCGGCTGCGGGCAATCGTGGCGCTGGGGCGACGGGGGCACCTCCCGCTCGCGCAAGGCCGAGAGTGGAGGAGGGTGGGCGCAGCGGCACCTCGTAGCGCCGAGCAGTGGAACCCACCCCGCCCAGCACCGACCGCCGGGCGACCAGCCGCCCCCGGCCCGGTCAACCCACTCCAGTCAGCCCACGTCCCAGCACGCCCCGCTCAGCTCTTCGTAGCCGAAGCCGGTGCCGACGCCGAACCGGAGGTGGTCGCGGACTTGCAGCTCTTCTGCTGAGCCATCGCCTGTCCCACCTCCCCCTTCTCCAGCTCCTTCAGCGCGTCACTCCCGGTCTTGCTCAGCTTCTCCAGCTCGGTGGCAACCCCTTCGAGCCCGTCCGCGAACTTCGCCTGGTCCTTCGTGTTCAGCGCATCCGACTTCTTCTTCAGCTCGCCATACGCCGTCGAAAGCTGGTTCAGCTCGGCAACCGCGGCCTTCTGCTTCTTCTCGCCGTCCTCGACATCCGGCGCGCCGGCCTGCTGGATGGCCGTCGCCATCGCCTTGTACGCGTCGGAGATGTCCTGGAAGCCCTGGGAGTCGGCCTTCTGCACGTCCGCCGGTGCGCTGTCGTCCGAGGTCTCCTTCTGGATCGAGGCGTTGGCCGCCGCGATCTTCTTGATCTGCGGCTGCACGGAGTCGCAGACCTCCTTGGCCCAGGAGTTCAGCTTGTCGTTCGTCTCGTCGTCGCCGCTGCAGCCGGACAGCGCCAGTACCAGTACCGCACCGCCGGACAGTGCGGCCGCGAGCTTCTTGTTCACCGGATTGGTCCCTTCCGTGGCTCTCGGCCCCGGAACATACACGCCAGATGGGCGACACCTGTGTGCCGAGCACCCCACGTGCACCTTTTATAACCTTTTGCACCAAGAGAGAGAAGGCTCACGGTGTCCGTCGGCACACACAAGGGCGGGCGGTCGGCACGTCAACACGCGCCGCCCGCCCGCCCCTTGAACTGGGACCTCGTAAGGCCGATCCCAGGGCGCCTACGAAACCACCGCAGGATCCGCCGACTTGGTCACCCGCTCGGAGTTGCCTTCGTCACCCACGGCGATCCCGCGCCGCTTGGACACGTACACCGCCCCGACGATCACGGCGATCGAGGCCACGGCGATCGCGACGCGCAACCCGACGCTTTTGTCCTCGCCGTAGCTGAACTGGACGACCGCGGGCGCGATGAGCAGCGCAACGAGGTTCATCACCTTCAGCAGCGGGTTGATGGCCGGTCCCGCGGTGTCCTTGAACGGGTCGCCCACCGTGTCACCGATGACGGTCGCGGCATGGGCCTCGCTGCCCTTGCCACCGTGATGACCGTCCTCGACGAGCTTCTTGGCGTTGTCCCACGCGCCACCGGAGTTGGCGAGGAACACCGCCATCAGCGTCCCGGTGCCGATCGCACCGGCGAGATACGAGCCGAGCGCGCCGACCCCGAGCGTGAACCCGATCGCGATGGGCGCCATGACGGCGAGCAGACCGGGCGTGGCCAGCTCCCGCAGGGCGTCCTTGGTGCAGATGTCGACGACCCGGCCGTACTCGGGCTTCTCGCTGTAGTCCATGATCCCCGGGTGCTCGCGGAACTGCCGCCGCACCTCGTAGACCACCGCGCCCGCAGACCGCGCGACCGCGTTGATCGCCAGCCCCGAGAAGAGGAAGACGACCGCGGCGCCCGCGATGAGCCCGACGAGGTTGTTGGGCTGCGAGATGTCCATCATCAGGTTCATCGGTGCGCCTTCGCCGGAGACCTTCTCTCCGACGTCGTTCGCGGCCGTGAGGATCGCGTCGCGGTACGAGCCGAAGAGCGCGGCGGCCGCGAGTACGGCCGTGGCGATGGCGATGCCCTTGGTGATGGCCTTGGTGGTGTTGCCGACGGCGTCCAGGTCGGTGAGCACCTGCGCGCCCGCACCCTCGACGTCACCGGACATCTCGGCGATGCCCTGCGCGTTGTCGGAGACCGGCCCGAAGGTGTCCATGGCGACGATGACGCCGACCGTGGTGAGCAGCCCGGTCCCGGCGAGCGCCACCGCGAACAGGGCGAGCATGATCGACGTACCGCCGAGCAGGAACGCCCCGTACACGCCGAGGCCGATCAACAGGGCGGTGTAGACGGCCGATTCGAGACCGATGGAGATACCGGCGAGGACGACGGTGGCCGCGCCGGTGAGCGAGCTCTTGCCGATGTCCCGTACGGGGCGTCGGCTGGTCTCGGTGAAGTAGCCGGTCAGCTGCTGGATCAGCGCGGCCAGCACGATGCCGATGGCCACCGCGACGACCGCGAGGACCCGCGGATCGCCGCCGTGGCCCTGGATCGCCGTGTCCGTGACTCCGTCGAGGCCGGCGTACGACGACGGCAGGTAGGCGTAGACGGCGATGGCGACGAGCACCAGCGAGATCACCGCGGAGATGAAGAAGCCGCGGTTGATGGCGGACATTCCGCTGCGGTCGCTGCGGCGGGGTGCCACCGCGAAGATGCCGATCATCGCGGTGAGTACGCCGATCGCGGGCACGATCAGCGGGAACGCGAGCCCCGCGTCGCCGAACGCCGCCTTGCCGAGGATCAGCGCGGCGACGAGCGTCACGGCGTAGGACTCGAAGAGGTCGGCCGCCATGCCCGCGCAGTCGCCGACGTTGTCGCCCACGTTGTCGGCGATGGTCGCGGCATTACGCGGGTCGTCCTCCGGAATGCCCTGCTCGACCTTGCCGACAAGGTCGGCGCCGACGTCGGCGGCCTTGGTGAAGATGCCGCCACCGACACGCATGAACATGGCGATGAGCGCGGCCCCGAGTCCGAAGCCCTCCAGCACCTTCGGCGCGTCGGCCGCGTACACGAGGACCACGCAGGACGCGCCGAGGAGGCCGAGCCCCACCGTGAACATGCCGACGACGCCGCCCGTGCGAAATGCGATCTTCATCGCCTTGTGCGAGACGGCGGTGAGATCTTTTTCCGGCTCTCCAGGTGCCGGAGTCGCTTCCCTGGCCGCTGCGGCGACGCGCACATTGCTGCGCACGGCGAGCCACATACCGATATAACCGGTGGCCGCCGAGAACGCCGCGCCGATCAAGAAGAACACCGATCGTCCGGCGCGCTGATTCCAGTCGTCCGCGGGCAGCAGCATGAGCAGGAAGAACACGACGACGGCGAATACGCCGAGCGTGCGCAACTGCCGTGCCAGATAGGCGTTCGCGCCTTCCTGGATCGCCGTCGCGATCTTCTTCATGCTGTCGGTGCCCTCGCCCGCCGCGAGCACCTGGCGCACCAGGACACCCGCCACGGCAAGCGCGGCCAACGCCACGACACCGATCACCATGACGATGATCCGGTTGTCGTCCGTCAGTACCGCGGCTGCGAAGTTCGTGGTGTGGTCAAACCTTTGAGGGGTAGAAAGCCCCGCCATTCGTCCTCCTTGACGCTTGGGCTGAGCTCAAGATGTGGACGGATTGTAGGGAGCGGAACCTGATCAAAACAGTGCTCGGCAAACGGAATTGGCCTTCACATGCTCTTCAGCAAATGATCCGCACCCAGCCACATTACTCGAAAGAAGTAACGCCTCAAAGGCATTGACGCTTGATCAAATTATCGTGCGATTGATCGTGAATTCCTTCACGAATTCCGTTGTTCTGATGAACGGAGATCGGAACAAATGCAAAGGGCCCTGCTCAGCAGGGCCCTCGCGGTACTACTTGAAGTTGAGAGGATCAGGGCAGAACAGCGATCGGCAGCGTCGTCGGCCAGGTCATGCGGATCAGTCCGCCGTTCTCCCCGGCCGAGACCTCGACGTCGTCGACGAGGCCACTGATGACCGCAAGGCCCATGTCGTCCTCCTCGATGTCGACATCCGCGTCGCCGCCGGCACCCGATGACTTGTCACCGGGGACGGCGTGCGGCGCCTCGTCGCCGACCTCGATGGAAAACTGCTTCTCCTCCTCGATCAGCGACACCCGCACCGGCGCCGAGATGCCACTGCTCTGATGCAGTCCGACGGCACGGGTGCACGCCTCGCCGACGGCCAACCTGACCTCGTCGAGGACGGCCTCGTCCACTCCGGCCCTGCGCGCCACCGCTGCCGCCACCAGTCGGGCGGTCCGGACGTGCTCGGGCAGCGCGCTGAAGCGGAGTTCAACGGTGGCCATGCATCCCCCTCGGAACTACGGGCGTGCTGTCGGAGGGCCGGGCTCGCAGGCCCGGTCCCCCTCGTTGTCTCTAGGCCGTCCCGGGCGCGAGGCCCGGGCAGGCATGATCAGTCGGTGGCCGCCACCGCTTCGTCGACCGAGGTGTGAATCGGGAACACCTTGGTCAGACCGGTGATGCGGAAGATCTTCAAAATCCGCTCCTGGTTGCACACCAGGCGCAGCGAGCCCTCGTGGGCCCGTACTCGCTTCAGGCCGCCCACCAGTACGCCGAGCCCGGTGGAGTCGAGGAAGTCGACGCCCTCCATGTCGACGACGAGGTGGAAACTCCCGTCGTTGACCAGCTCGACCAGCTGCTCACGCAGCTTGGGCGCGGTATAAACGTCGATTTCGCCACCGACCTCGACGACCGTACGATCGCCGACGGTACGGGTCGACAGGGACAGGTCCACGGATCCTCCAGCACCTTGCTATCGAGCGTTCGCCCCTCGGGACACCTCGGCTTGAAAGCCCCCGGGACGGTTCGCCAGCCGCGATGGCATTCAATCACTTACCGGCAGGCGTGCACGACGCCTTGGCTCCATTGTCCGTCACGCCGGTGACACACTCGATGCCGATGGCCAAGAATCACCGATCCGATCGATCCTCGACGGACACCGCCCCCAGCCCCTCGCCGGGCACGGTCCTGGACCGGCTCGCCTCGGGTCCGAGCCGGGCTTCGCGCATCACTCATACGGAGCATGTGCCCCCGCGCGCGGGCCGCCATGCCGTCTGGCCCGACCGGATCCGCTCGGAAGTCGTCGCCGCCGTGCAGGCCGCGGGAATCGAACATCCCTGGGCCCACCAGGCACGCGTCGCCGAGCACGCGTTGGACGGCGAGTCGGTCGTCGTCGCCACGGGCACCGCCTCCGGCAAGTCGCTGGCCTACCTCGTACCGGTCCTGTCGCGCCTTCTGGACGGCGCCGAGGCCCCCAACGGTCGCGGGGCGACCACCCTCTACCTGGCCCCCACCAAGGCCCTCGCGGCGGATCAGTGCCGATCCGTGAAGGAACTTTCACAACCTCTCGGAAACGCTGTGCGCCCGGCCGTGTACGACGGCGACACGCCCGTCGAAGAACGCGAGTGGGTACGCCAGTACGCCAATTACGTCCTCACCAACCCCGACATGCTGCACCGCGGGATCCTGCCCTCCCACCCCCGCTGGTCCTCCTTCCTGCGCGCCCTCAAGTACGTGGTCATCGACGAGTGCCACACCTACCGCGGCGTCTTCGGCTCCCACGTCGCCCAGGTGCTGCGCCGCCTCCGCCGTCTGTGCGCCCGCTACGGCGCCGAACCCGTCTTCCTGCTGGCCTCCGCGACCGCCGCCGAGCCCTCGGCCGCAGCAGGCCGCCTCACCGGCGTTCCGGTCACCGAGGTCGCGGACGACGCCTCACCCCGGGGTGAACTGGTGTTCGCCCTCTGGGAGCCCCCGCTCACGGAACTCCACGGCGAGAAGGGCGCGCCCGTGCGGCGTACGGCGACCGCCGAGACAGCCGATCTTCTGACCGACCTGGTCCTGCAAGATGTGCGTTCGGTCGCCTTCGTACGCTCCCGGCGCGGCGCCGAGCTGATCTCGGTGATCGCCCAGGAACGCCTCGCCGAGGTCGACCGCTCCCTGGCCCGCCGTGTGGCTGCCTACCGCGGCGGCTACCTCCCCGAGGAACGCCGTGCCCTCGAACGCGCCCTCCACTCCGGCGAACTCCTCGGCCTCGCCGCCACCACCGCCCTCGAACTCGGCGTCGACATTTCCGGCCTGGACGCCGTCCTCATCGCCGGCTACCCGGGCACCCGCGCCTCCCTGTGGCAGCAGGCCGGCCGCGCCGGACGCTCCGGCCAAGGCGCCCTGGCCGTCCTCGTGGCCCGTGACGACCCGCTGGACACCTTCCTGGTCCACCACCCCGAGGCCCTGTTCGACCAACCGGTGGAATCGACCGTCCTCGACCCCGACAACCCGTACGTCCTCGCCCCGCACCTCTGCGCGGCCGCCGCGGAACTGCCCCTGACGGAGGAGGACCTCGACCTGTTCGGCCCGGCGTGCGAGGATTTGCTGCCGCAGCTGGAGGCCGCGAAACTGCTTCGCCGCCGGGCCAGGGCCTGGCACTGGACGCGCCGCGAACGGGCCGCCGACCTCACCGACATCCGGGGCCAGGGAGGCCGCCCCGTCCAGGTCGTCGAGACCGGTACGGGCCGACTCCTCGGCACAGTCGACGCCGGCGCCGCCCACACCACCGTCCACGAGGGCGCGGTCCATCTGCACCAGGGCCGTACGTATCTGGTGCGCGAACTGGACCTGGAGGACTCCGTCGCCCTCGTCGAACAGGCCGACCCGCCCTATTCGACGGTCGCCCGCGACACCACCTCCATCTCCGTCCTGGAGACCGACACCGAAGTCCCCTGGGGCGACGGCCGGTTGTGCTACGGCTCCGTCGAAGTCACCAACCAGGTCGTCTCCTTCCTCCGTCGACGCCTCATCACCGGCGAAGTGCTGGGTGAGACCAAACTCGACCTCCCTCCTCGTACGCTGCGCACCCGCGCCGTCTGGTGGACCGTCACCGAGGACCAGCTGGACGCGGCCCGGATCAACCCCGAGATCCTCGGCGGCGCCCTGCACGCCGCCGAGCACGCCTCGATCGGCATGCTGCCCCTCTTCGCGACCTGCGACCGCTGGGACATCGGCGGCGTCTCCGTCCCGCTCCACCCAGACACGCTCCTGCCGACCGTCTTCGTCTACGACGGCCACCCCGGCGGCGCGGGCTTCGCCGAGCGCGCCTTCCACACCGCCCGTGCCTGGCTCACCGCCACCCGCCAGGCGATCGCCTCCTGCGAGTGCGACGCCGGGTGCCCGTCCTGCATCCAGTCCCCCAAGTGCGGCAACGGCAACGACCCGTTGCACAAGCGGGGGGCCGTACGGCTGCTGACCGAGCTTTTGCGCGCCGCGCCGGACGCTCCGCGGGAGAACCTGGTGCCTTAAGGGCTCGGAGGCGGCTTGGAACTTGGCGGTTCCGGCGCCATGGAACTCGGGGCCGCTGTGGTCTGGCGACAGCCGGTCGTGTGTGGCTGATCACGCAGTACCCCGCCTCCCCTTTCGGGGCGCTCCTGCGGGACTCTCTAGCCCGATGCCGGGGCTGCCGGACCCGGTGGGCCCGCTCTCGCCCTGGCCTCGGCGGTGAGTGGGCCCATGCCCGAGGCCGCCGTGACGTCCGAGATCTCTCCCTCGACCTCGCAGTGCACGAGTCGGCCGCTCTGGGCCCGTGCCACTCGTTCGGCCGTGGCGCAGGCCCCCTCGGCGCCTCTCATCCAGTGGTCGGCGGCGGCGAGGGCCGCGAGGTCAGCCGTGGCGGAGGCCTGATGCCGAATCACCACGGCCTGCCCCAGAACGAGAACGGCACCGAACACAGCACAGAGCACGGCGATCGCACCCACGGCCCAGACGGTCGCGGATCCCCTGTCCGAGCGGACCGAGCGGACCCAGCGGACCCAGCGGACCCAGCGGGCTGAGCGGACCGAGCCGGTCCAGCGAGCTGAGCGGGCCCAGCGGGCGACCCGTGACCGTCGGCCAGACTCCGAGAACGGGCTCACCCGATCCCCACCCCCTCAGTCGTGGCCGCCCCAACCGTCTCCTCCGCCAGCGCCACCGCCTCATGCCTGAGGTCGAGGCCCAGCCCGTCCGGCCCCGGCGCCCGGGTCGTGACCACGACACGTACGAAGTCGCCCTCCCGGCCCACGCTCACCTCCGCCCCGTCCGGCGCCGCCCTCCGGGCCGCCGCCACGACGGCGGCCGACGGGTCCTGCCGGGCTGCTGCCCGAGCCCCGGCCCGGGCGGCGTCCACAACCTGGATCTGTGCGCAGGCGGCGAACAGGGCCCACACCAGCGCCGTCGCGAACAGCACCATCACGGGCAGGACCATGGCCGCCTCGGCCGTCACGAACCCTTGATCGCCTCCCAGGGCCCGGCGGCGCCGACGTGGCTCACTTCCCGCCATTGAGGGCCCGCCCGACGATCTGCTGCAGCTCCGCCTGGACCTGCCCGCTGGTCACCACCTTGTAGAGCACCGCGGCGAAGGCCACCGCCGCGATGATCCCGACCGCGTACTCGGACGTCACCATCCCCGCGTCCCTCCGCGCCGCCCGCACCCGGCACATCACGGCACGCACCACCCGTACCGGCACCGCTTCCCGTACCGCCTTCGCTGCCTCTACCGCCTCTACCGCCTCTACTGCCTCTACTGCCTTGTGCATCTCAACCCCCGTGAGGTTCTGTTCCGTTGACTACTGATCGCTGCTTGCCGGTCATCGCCGGTCGTCACTGCTCACCGCTCGTTCAGATCCCCCCTCATCCCCCACCCCCTCCCAGCAATCCGTCCGCCAGCCCGATCACCACCGGCAGCACCCCCACCGCGATGAAGGCGGGCAGGAAGCACAGCCCCACCGGCGCGGTGACCATCACGGCGGCCCGGCGGGCGCGTTCCGTCGCCGAGCGGCCCCACTCGGCGCGGGCCTCGGCGGCGAGGCGGGCGACCGGGGCGGCGGCCGGTACGCCGGAGTCGTCGGCGCGCTCCAGAAGTCGTGCCAGAGCGCCGGCCCCGGGAAGGGCGGCCAACGCGCGCCACGCCTCGGCCGGTTCGCCCCCGAGCCGCGCCTCGGCCGCGCCTCTGGCCAGCCGCTCACCCACGGGCCCGCCCAGGGCCTCGCCCACGGCCTGGGCGGCCACCACGGGGCTCGCCCCGGCCGTGATGCAGGCGGCCAGCAGATCGGCGGCGAGCGGCAGTTGGCGTGCGGCTCCCGCGGCGTCGTACGCCTCTGCCGGGTCACCGCCCGCGCACCGCGCCCTCGCCCTCCGCAGCCACTGCCAGACCCCGACTCCCGCAGTCAGCCCCAGCAGCAGCCCCAAGAGGCCGCCGACGAGCACCCACCCGGCACAGACCGCCCCGGCGACGGGCAGCCATCGCCGTACGGCACCTCGTGGCACGAGGCTCCGCCGGGGCGGCTCGGCCACGGCGGCGAGCACCGTGGCCAGCCGGGCGCGCAGCCGCCGTTCGCGTCGCGCGGTGTCGAACGACCGGGCCGGCCACCACAGTCCCACGACCACGCAGACGGCCACCCCAAGCCTGTGGACAACTTCCCCGCTCACACGGCCTCAGCTCCCCGCACGATCCGCAACGCCCACCACAGGCCGGTGCCCTCCAGCGCCGCGCCGACGATCAGACAGCCCAGCCCGGCCGTGCTGTGCAGCACGACGTGCAGCGGGTCGGCACCGAGCGCGGTACCCAGCAGGAGGCCCAGTACCGGGAGAACGGCGAGCATCACCGCCGTCGACCGGGCACCGGCCGACTGGGCGCGCAGGTCGGCCCGCTGATCCCGCTCGGCGCGCAGGGCGCCCTCCAGGCGGTCGAGCCCGGCCGCGAGGCCCGCGCCCCGGTCCACGGCCACCCGCCAGCACGCGGCGAGCCCCAGCAGCCCGTCGGCACCCGGCAGCCGGGCCGCGTCGGCGAGCGCTCCCGGAACGTCCCCGCCGAACCGGGCCGCCGCCAGCACCACGGCCTGTGCTTCGCCCAGCCCGCCCGAGTCCCGCGCGGCCCGCGCCAACGCCTCACCCGGCTGCCGCCCGGCCCGCACCTCCCCGGCGAGCGCCGCACACAGCGCGACCACGGCATCGCCCCGCCGCTCCCGGTCCCGGCGCTCCTCCGCCGCCCGCCGCACCCTCCTCAGCAGCGGCACCCCGGCCGCCCCCGCGAGAACCGGCAGCACCGAGGCCCCCAGCACAGCGATCACCACCCCGGCCACCGGCGCCCACCACTCCGCCCCCAGCCGACGTACCCGGCCGACCACCCGTTCCCAGGCCGGCGGTCTCACCGCCCCGCCGCCCGCCAACAGCGACCGCGCCCGCCGAACCCCGGCCCCGCGCCCATCCCCCGACATCCAGGCCGCCGCCCCAGCACACGTCACGGCCACCACCCCGACCGACATCTCTCCAACCCCTGTCACCACCGCTCACTCCCTTCCAGCAGGCCGCCGCCAGGACCGGCCGACAGCCCGTTCCCTGACCCGACCGGCCGCCTGTCTCCCGACTCGCCCGGCCCTCCTCCCGGAGGCCGGTCCCGAAGCCCCTCGCCGCCGTCCTCAACCCGCTCCGGGAGCCCGTCACCCCGGCCGTGCAGCCCATCCCGGAGCAACCCCCGCAGCCGCTCCCAGCCCCGCTCGTACACGAACGCCTCCATGCCCCAGCGCAGCGCGGGCACGGTCACCACCAGCCCCGACTCGTCGCGCTCCAGCACATGCACCTCGGCGATCCGCCGCCGGCCGTCCCGGTCCCGCACGAGGTGCAGGATCACCGACAGCGCGGCCGCCAACTGGCTGTGCAGCGCCGCCCGGTCGAGCCCCGCGGCCGTGCCGAGGGCCTCCAGACGGGCCGGTACCTGTCCCGCGGCATTGGCGTGCAAGGTCCCGCAGCCACCCTCGTGGCCGGTGTTCAGCGCGGCCAGCAGGGACACGACCTCGGGGCCCCGTACCTCACCGACCACCAACCGGTCGGGGCGCATCCGCAGCGCCTGCCGGACCAGGTCCTGGAGTTCGACGAGGCCCACGCCCTCCTGGTTGGCCGGCCTGCCCTCCAGCCGCACCACATGCGGATGGTCGGGCCGCAGCTCCGCCGAGTCCTCGGCCAGCACGATCCGCTCGCCGGGGTCGACCAGGCCGAGCAGCGCGCTCAGGAGCGTGGTCTTGCCGGTCCCGGTCCCGCCGCTGATGACGTACGACAACCGGGAGCGGATCAGGGCCCGCAGGACCCGGCCGCCGCCGGGCGGCACCGTGCCCGCCGACGCCAGCTCGGCGAGGGTGAAGGCCCGGGGCCGTACGACCCGCAGGGACAGGCAGGTGGAGCCGACGGCCACCGGTGGCAGCACCGCGTGGAGTCGGGTGCCGTCCGGGAGCCGGGCGTCCACCCACGGCCGGGCATCATCCAGTCGGCGTCCGGCGACGGCCGCCAGGCGCTGCGCGAGCCGTCGTACGGCCGCCGCGTCCGGGAAGGAGACCCCGGTCAGCTCCAGGCCGCCGCCCCGGTCCACCCACACCCGGTCCGGGGCCGACACCAGCACATCGGTGACCGACGGATCGGCGAGCAGCGGCTCCAACGGCCCGCTCCCCACCAACTCCGACCGCAGCCGCTCGGCCGCTCCGAGCACCTCGGCGTCCCCGAGCACCCGTCCCCGCTCCCGCAACGCCTGCGCGACGCGCGCGGGCGTCGGCTCGGCCCCGCTCGCGACGAGCCACTGCCGGACCCCGTCCAACAGCCCGTCGTCGGGCATGGCGTTCATTCGGCCTCACCCCCGATCAGAGACCACCCGCAAGGCCCAGGTCCCCATGGCTCTCCGCCGCCCGGCAGCCCGTCGTCACGCACCCGATTCACCGTTCCTCGCCCCCGTCCAAGGCCCGGCGAGCCGCTGCTCCCACCGCCCGGCCGTCGTCCGGCACCCCACCGCCCGGTGCCCTCGCTCATCCGTGCTCATCCCCGACCGCCACCCGCTCCCAGAAGCCCTCGCAGAAGCGCGCGAGTGGCCCGCGTGGGATGCCTCCCGGGGGTTTGCCGCCGTCCGGCAGTCCGGCCTCGGCGGGTACTTCGCCGGCGAGGGGAAGGCCGAGGAGGCGGGCGATCTCGTGGTCGTCGAGGCCCGGCGCATACGGCCCCCGGACCGCGACGCGGAGGTCACGGAGGACCATCCCGAAGGCGGAAGCGACCCGTGAGGCGGCGGCTACCGCGCGCAGCTCGGCGGGAACGACCAGGAGGCCCAGATCGATCTGGGCGAGGGCCTCGGCGACGCCCTCGTCGATGCGGCGCGGCAGGTCGACGACGACCGCGCCCCCTCGCCGCCGGCCCGCGGCGAGGACCGCGCGCACCGCCTGGGGCGGGACTGCGACGGCGTCGCCGCGGTCCCAGCTGAGGACGCGCAGGGAATGCAGTTCGGGCAGCGACTCCTCCAGGGCTCCTCCGCCGACCCGGCCGCGCGAGGCGGCGAAGGCCGGCCAGCGCAGTCCCTCGGCGCTCTCCCCGCCGAGGAGCACGTCGAGGCCGCCGCCCAGTGGATCGGCGTCCACGAGGAGCGTGCGCCTGCCCTCGCGCGCGGAGGTGACGGCGAGCGCACAGGCCAGTGTGGACGCGCCGGCGCCGCCACGGCCGCCGATCACTCCGACGGTGAGCGCGGGCCTGCCGACCCCTTCGGCCACGTCGGCGATGCGGTCGACGAGCCACTGTTCGCCGTCCGGCAGCATCAGGACGTGGTCCGCGCCGATCTCCACGGCCCGCTGCCAGACCCCGGAGTCGTCCTGGTCCTTGCCGACGAGCACCACTCCTCGTCTGCGCGCGGCCCCGCGCAGCCGCCGCGCCGCGTCGTCACCGACGAGCACGAGCGGCGCAGTCTCCCACCGGCCCCGGCCCTCCGGCACCCCGTGGTGGACCTCCGGCCTGGCGCCCGCGGCCGCGCACAGGCGCAGCAGGTCGTCCAGCAGTTCCACGTCCTCGGTGACGATCAACGGCCTGCCCTGCCGCCCCTCGGCGGCGGACGCCCGGTCGTCGGTGATGGCTCCCGCCACGATCTCCAGCCCCCTTCGCTGCGTCCCGCACGAACCCCGCGGCCCGCCCTCCGGCGCTCCGCGACTCCCGCCCGTGCCCGGACGCCCGTATCCACGGCACCCGGCGTTCCGGGCGCCCGTCTTCAAGTCCTGTGTGAAGAGCCGGTGATCGGCCGCCATAGGGGCGGCCGACGGAAACCGGCCGTACGCGTCCGGGAAACCGGACCGGCCATGAACTCGCCGCCGCCGGGACGCGCTGGAATCACGGTGCAGCGATCCCGGAAATCGTGTGGATCTTGGTCGAAAACTGTGGACAACTCGACGCCTGTGAATATCGCCGTCACCCGAACAGGCGACTTGCGCGCGACTTCCGCAGCGCAGCACCCCAGCTACACACGGTCACGGATCCTGTGCTGGGGCAGAGGAAAGCCCACGAGAGCGCCAGAGCGCCTCGCGGGCTGGGAAGAGGAGGGGAAAACGCACCCGGACATGCGACGACCCCCACCGGGGGGGAGAGTGGGGGTCGTCTCCACGGCCGACTCGGGGGGGGAGGAGCCGGGCCGGGTTAGCACGGTCGCGAACGATCCGTGACTTCCATGGTGTACCCGAGAGGCCTCTCAGGCAAACCCACACGCCCCACACTAGCCCGAATGGCGGGCGCCTATGCTCGGCCCCGTGGAAAACCACTCCTTGCCCCGCACAGCGGCCTTCTTCGACCTGGACAAGACAGTCATTGCGAAGTCCAGCACACTCACGTTCAGCAAGTCGTTCTACCAAGGCGGCCTGATCAACCGCAGGGCCGCCCTGCGGACGGCGTACACCCAGTTCGTGTTCCTCGCGGGCGGCGCCGACCACGACCAGATGGAGCGGATGCGGAAGTACCTGTCCGCACTGTGCCGGGGTTGGAACGTCCAACAAGTGAAGGACATCGTCGCCGAGACCCTTCACGACCTGATCGACCCGATCATCTACGACGAGGCCGCGTCCCTCATCGAGGAACACCACATCGCCGGGCGGGACGTCGTCATCGTCTCCACCTCCGGCGCCGAGGTGGTCGAACCGATCGGCGAACTCCTCGGCGCGGACCGGGTGGTGGCGACCC
Source organism: Streptomyces sp. DSM 40750 (assembly GCF_024612035.1). Classification (GTDB taxonomy): domain Bacteria; phylum Actinomycetota; class Actinomycetes; order Streptomycetales; family Streptomycetaceae; genus Streptomyces. Next base: position 6,520,570 of record NZ_CP102513.1, on the reverse strand, counting down.
GGATGGTCGTCGGCGACGACGGCTGCTTCACCGGCGAGGTGGAGTACTACGCGTATGGCCCGACCAAGGCCGAGGCGATCCGGGAGCTGGCCGAGTCCGAGGAGTACGACCTCGCGCACTGCTTCGCGTACAGCGATTCGGCGACGGACCTGCCGATGCTGGAGGCCGTGGGACACCCGCACGCGGTGAACCCGGACCGGACGCTGCGCAAGGAGGCCCTCGCGCGCGGGTGGCCCATTCTCGACTTCCACCGCCCGGTGCGCCTCAAGCAGCGGCTGGCCGTACGGCCGCGGCCCGCGCTCCTCGCGGCCGCCGCCATAGGAGCCGCGGCCGCCACCGCGGGGCTCGTCTGGTACGCGAGCCGGCGCCGGGTGGCGGCCGCCTGACCTGCGGTCGCCGCATCGGCAGCCGAATCACCCTCTTTGAACCCAAAAGTAAAGAAGCGCATCGAGGGCTTCCGCTTGCTCCGGTCCTGGAGTAGAAAGGATTTAAGGCCCGCGAGACCAAAGGACATCCGAAAGGATCACCTTTAAAAACTCATTTTGGCCCCACGGACCCAGCATGAACACCGGGCACCCACGCGACGTCGACCCGTCGATTACGGGCCAGCCGCACCAGGTCACGGGCCACAGTTTCCCGGCCTGATGGGCAATATATCGAGGACGCTTGGTAACCGGGTGAACATGCCAGCGGCGGTACGAATTCTCGTACCGCCGCAACCCTTTTCCGGACTCCTACGCCGCCCCGCGCTGCAGCGCCTCGCACACCGCCGTCGACTCGCGCGCCCCCAGTTCGACCGCCCTGCCGCAGTGGGCGATCCAGGCGGCCATCCCCGCCGGGGTGCCGGAGACATAGCCGTCGAGGGCGGCGAGATAGGCGGCGCGGCCGAGCTCCGCGTGGCCGACCTCCGCCGGGCAGACCGACTTGGGGTCGAGGCCGCTGCCGATCAGGACGATGCGCTCGGCCGCGCGCGCGACGAGGCCGTTGTGGAAGCCGAAAGGCCGCAGGGCGAGCAGCTCGCCGTGGACGACGGCAGCGGTCACCAGGGCCGGGGCCGAACTGCCCTTGATGATCAGTTCCGCGAGGCCGTCGAGCCGGCCGGCGACCTCGGCGGCGCCCGGCAGGGGCAGCTCGACGAGGGGCTCGTCGACGGGCTCGCCGTCCTGTCGGGGCCGTCCCACGCGCGCGTCATCGCGTCCGGCCGCCACCAGGTGCAACCGGGCCAGCACCCGGAGGGGCGACTGCCGCCAGATGGACAGCAGCTGTCCCGCCTCGGCGGTCAGCCGCAGCGCGGCACCCATGGCACGGGCCTCGTCGTCGCCGTCCTGACCGCTGAAGTCGGTACGACGGCGCACCTCTTCGAGGGCCCAGTCGGCACCGGACAGCGCCGCCGACCCGCGCGCGCCGCGCAGGGCGGCCTCCGAGGTGACCGCGTTGCTTCGACGTCGCATGACGCGGTGGCCGTAGACCCGGTCCACGGCCTTGCGCACGGACTCCACGGATTCGGCCACACCGGGAAGCTCTCCCAGGGCCGCCAGCGGATCGGCGGCCGCACCTGTCGTACTCATGAGTACGACCCTACGCGCGCCCGCCCGTCACCCGACCGCCACCCCTCATCGGGCTGACGCGCCCCTTCCTGCGGCCGACCCCTCGAAGGAGTGGTCTTCCACCACCATATGACCACCCTTGGCGATCACCCCCCTACCCTTGGTGAACATGAAAATTGCTTTCGTCGGCAAGGGCGGGAGTGGCAAGACCACGCTGTCCTCCCTGTTCATCCGCCATCTCGCCGCCTCCGGAGCGCCGGTCGTCGCCATTGACGCCGACATCAACCAGCACCTGGGCGCCGCCCTCGGCCTCGACGAGTCGGAGGCCGCCGAACTGCCCGCGATGGGCGACCGGCTGTCACTGATCAAGAACCATCTGCGCGGCTCCAACCCGCGGATCGCCTCCGCCGAGACGATGATCAAGACCACCCCGCCCGGCGACGGCTCACGCCTGGTGCGGGTCTGCGAGCCCAACGCGATCTACGACGCCTGCGCCCGCCCGGTGGAACTCGACGGCGGTGCGATCCGTTTGATGGTCACCGGCCCCTTCACCGACGCCGACCTGGGGGTCGCCTGCTACCACTCCAAAACGGGAGCGGTGGAGCTGTTCCTGAACCACCTGGCGGACGGCCGCGACGAGTACGTGGTGGTCGACATGACGGCCGGTTCCGACTCCTTCGCGTCCGGCATGTTCACCCGCTTCGACATGACGTTCCTCGTCGCCGAGCCGACCCGGAGAGGGGTCTCCGTCTACCGCCAGTACAAGGAGTACGCCAGTGACTACGGCGTCGCCCTGAGGGTGGTCGGGAACAAGGTGCACGGCCAGGACGACCTGGACTTCCTGCGCGCCGAGGTCGGGGACGACCTGCTGGTCACCCTCGGGCACTCGGACTGGGTGCGCGCCCTGGAGAAGGGCCGCCCGCCCCGCTTCGAGCACCTGGAGGAGCCGAACCGCCGCTCCCTGCGCGCCCTTCACGAGGCTGCGGACGCCACGTACGAGCTGCGCGACTGGGAGCGCTACACGCGCCAGATGGTGCACTTCCACCTGAAGAACGCGACCAGTTGGGGCAACGAACGGACCGGGGCCGACCTGGCGGCGCAGATCGACCCCGAGTTCGTGCTCGGCGAAGGGGTCGCCGCTCCCGTGTGAGCGCGGCTACGGCTTGCCCGCCGGAGCCCCCGGAACGCCCTTCGGGGCCGGTGCCGGTCCGGCGGAGAGGAAGGTCTTCCAGCCCGTCTTCGGGGACTGACCGACCTCCAGGGTGCGCAGCCTGTCCAGGACCTTCGGGTCCTGGGCATCGAGCCAGTCGGCGAGTTGCCGGAAGGAGACGCAGCGCACCTCGGCCTTGCCGCAGACCGTCTCGATGGTCTCCTCGACGGCCCGCATGTAGACGCCGCCGTTCCAGGACTCGAAGTGGTTGCCGATGATCAGGGGCGCACGGTTGCCCTCGTAGGCGCGCTCGAAGCCCGCGAGCAGCCCGTCACGGAACTGGTCGCCCCAGTGCTCCTGTTTGGCCGGAGCGCCCGCCCGGGCTCCGGACTGGTTCATGTAGAAGTTGTAGTCCATGGTCAGCGTCTCGAAGTCACGCCCCGGGACGGGGACGAGTTGCATCGACAGGTCCCACAGCCCGTCCTTCTTCTCGGGCCAGACCTGGTTGTTGACGCCGCTGGTGTCGTAGCGCAAGCCCAGTTCACGGGCGGCCCGCATGAAGTTCTTCTGGCCCTCGAGGCAGGGTGTGCGGGCGCCGATCAGCTCCTTGTCGTAGTCGAACGGCAGAGGTTCGGCCTGCTCCGTGCCGGTGTTGGTCTTCCAGGCCTTCACGAACGACTTGGCCTGGGCGATCTCGCTCTTCCACTCCTCGACCGACCATTCGCCGACCCCGCCGCCGGGGCCGCAGAAGTGGCCGTTGAAGTGCGTGCCGATCTCGTTGCCCTCCAGCCACGCGCCGCGCAGTTGGTCCACGGTGTCCTTGATTCCACGCACGTCGTTGAAGCCGATGTCGGAGCGGCCCGGTGAGTGCTGGGGCGGGCGGTACAGGTCCCGCTTCTCCTCGGGCAGCATGTACACGCCACTGAGGAAGTACGTCATCGTCGCGTCGTTGGCGCGGGCGACCTTGCGGAAGTGCGAGAAAAGCCGTTGGCCGTCCTCCCCCGCCCCGTCCCAGGAGAAGACCACGAACTGCGGGGGCTTCTGGCCGGGCTTCAGCCGTTCGGGTCTGGGCAGATGCGGCTGGACACCGGTGTACGCGGTGGAGCCGTCGCCGATCAGCCGGACCGCGGCCTTGGGCGGCGCAGCGGCGCCCTCCTTCGTGGCGGGTACGCCCCGCCCGCCCTCCTTCTCCGTTGTGTTCGCACCGGGTGAGCCGACTGTCGGCTCACCAAGCCCGCATCCGGCGAATGCCGCGGCGCAGGTCGCGGCGAGCGTGACACCGGCGGCGATCCTCTGGGTGACGGCCATTTCCGCCCACCTTCTTCCTTCGCTCAGGGGCAGAGCGGCCAAGGTCACACAGAGTTCCTATCGAAATTAATACGACAAGCCGACGAAAGGCTTCATTCATCATCGCGAGTGACATCATCACCCATTTGCCGCTAATGTCCTTGTATTTCCTTTACTCTGCATTACGATTCGTTTACTGAGCGTTGAGAAATCCCGCCGTAGTACGCCGTGACCCACGGCCGCGAACCGACGCGACCGCGCAGCCCCGGAGGAGACGGGAGAACATGTCCGCCTGCGTCCCCACCCACGCCACCGATCCGGACTCGAACCGGACGGAGCCTGATCACCAACCGCAAAGCCCCCCGGAGGGCCCGCGCCGCCGTTTCCGTATCGCGGCCGACGATCTGTCCGCCTCCATCGCGGTCTTCCTGATCGCCCTCCCCCTGTCGCTGGGCATCGCCCTCGCCACCGACGCACCGCTCCAGGCCGGCCTTGTCGCCGCCGCCGTCGGCGGCCTCGTCGCCGGGCGCCTGGGCGGCTCCCCCCTCCAGGTCAGCGGCCCGGCGGCCGGTCTCACCGTCGTCACCGCCGACCTCATCCACCAGTACGGCTGGCGCACCACCTGCGCCATCACCGTCCTCGCCGGCCTCACCCAACTGAGCCTGGGCCACCTGCGCGTGGCCCGCTCGGCGCTCGCCGTCAGCCCCGCGATCGTGCACGGCATGCTCGCCGGCATCGGCGTCACCATCGCCGTCGCCCAGCTGCACATCGTGCTCGGCGGCACCCCGCAGAGCTCCGTCGTCGCCAACGTCGGCGCGCTGCCCGCCCAGTTGGCCAACCTGCACCCCGGCGCTCTGTCCCTCAGCGCGCTCACCCTCGCCGTTCTGCTGGCCTGGCCCCGCATCCCGGGGCGCGTCGGCCGCGCCGTACGACGGATTCCGGCAGCCCTGATCGCCGTGGCCGCCGCCACAGCCGTGGCCGCGCTCACCGGGCTGCACCTCGCCCGCGTGGACCTGCCGTCCTGGTCCAGCCACGCACTGCCGCAGCTGCCCGATGGCCCCGTCCTGGGTATCGCGGCGGCGGTCCTCACCATCACCCTGGTCGGCAGTGTCGAGTCCCTGCTCTCCGCCGTGGCCGTCGACAAGCTCGCCACCGCCCGCGGCGAACCCCGTGTCCCCCGCTCCGACCTCGACCGGGAACTACGCGGCCAAGGCGCCGCCAATGTGGTCTCCGGCGCCCTCGGCGGCCTGCCGGTCACCGGCGTCGCCGTACGCAGCGCGGCCAATGTGCACACCGGCGCCATCAGCCGGAACTCCACGATGCTGCACGGCGTTTGGGTAGTAGCGGCCGCACTGCTCCTGATCCCCGTCCTGGAGCTGATCCCCCTCGCCTCACTCGCCGCCCTGGTGATGGCTGTCGGGGTCCAGATGGTGTCCCTGCACCACATCCGCACGGTCACCCGCCACCGCGAGGTGCTGGTCTACGCCGTCACCACACTCGGCGTCGTCCTCCTGGGCGTCCTGGAAGGCGTCGCGCTGGGCATCGCCGTGGCCGTCGGCGTCGCCCTGCACCGCCTCACCCGCACCCGTATCACCCACGAGGACAAGGAGGGAGTCCATCACGTCCACGTACGAGGGCAGTTGACGTTCCTCGCCGTGCCCCGCCTCAGCCGCGCCCTGCACCAGGTCCCCCAGGGGGCCGCCGTGGTCGTGGAGCTGGACGGGTCGTTCATGGACCACGCGGCGTACGAGTCGCTGCAGGACTGGCAGCACGCACACCACGCGCGCGGCGGCTCCGTGGAGATCACCGGCCGCGCCGGCACGCGTATCGCCGAACCCGCCAGCACCTCGGCGGCCGGCTGCCGCTGCCGGCCCTGGACGCCATGGCGCAACCACCAGTGCGAGGCCCCGGCCACCCCGGCCGCGGGCACACCGCAGGAGGAGGCCGCCGAGGGCCCGCGCGGTCATCAACTGGCACGCGGCATCAGCGCGTTCCAGCGCAACACCGCTCACCTGGTGCGCGGCGAGCTGGCCCGGCTGGCGCGCGAGGGACAGCAGCCCTCGCAGCTCTTCCTGACCTGCGCCGACTCCCGGCTCGTCACCTCGATGATCACCTCCAGCGGCCCCGGCGACCTCTTCGTCGTACGCAATGTCGGCAACCTCGTGCCGCTGCCCGGCGAGGAGAGCGGCGACGACTCGGTGGCGGCCGCGATCGAGTACGCGGTGGACGTGCTGAACGTACGGTCCATCACGATCTGCGGGCATTCCGGCTGCGGCGCGATGCAGGCCCTGCTCACGACCGACCAGAACGGCGCCCAGACGCCGCTCAAGCGCTGGCTGCGGCACGGCAGGCCCAGCCTGGACCGCGCGACCGACAGGAACAGGCCCTGGGCCCGACTCGCCGGCCGCGAACCCGCCGACGCCATCGAACAGCTCTGCCTGACCAACGTCATCCAGCAGTTGGAACACCTGCGGGCCCATGACGCCGTCGCCCGCGCCCTGAGCGAGGGCGCGCTCGAACTGCACGGGATGTACTTCCATGTGGGCGAGGCACAGGCGTACCTGCTCACCGAGGAAGCCCCGGACAGCGGAGTCTTCGACCAAGTCGCAGGAACGGCCGTGGCGGCCGACCCGACCGGGACGGTACTGCACGACACGCGCGCGTGAACCGAATTCCGTCCCGGTCCGTGGGAACGGGTGGCGTCCTGGCCGCAGGGCCACCCGCCCACAGGTCTAAACCAATCCGAAGAAGGCCCTTGTCATCGGGGGTCCGGGTCTGATGAGCTGTGGCCTGGGACACAACGGACACCCTGGGAAAGGGAGATGTCGTGAGCAACGAAAGCCTGGCCAACCTCTTGAAGGAGGAGCGACGCTTCGCGCCGCCCGCTGACCTGGCCGCGAACGCCAACGTCACGGCCGAGGCGTACGAGCAGGCCAGGGCTGACAGGCTCGGCTTCTGGGCCACGCAGGCCCGTCGGCTGACCTGGGCCAAGGAGCCGACCGAGACGCTGGACTGGTCGAACCCGCCGTTCGCCAAGTGGTTCAAGGACGGCGAGCTCAATGTCGCGTACAACTGCGTCGACCGGCATGTCGAGGCCGGCAACGGCGACCGGGTCGCCATCCACTTCGAGGGCGAGCCCGGCGACAGCCGGGCCATCACCTACACCGAGCTCAAGGACGAGGTGAGCAAGGCAGCGAACGCCCTGCTGGAACTGGGCGTTCAGGCGGGCGACCGGGTCGCGGTCTACATGCCGATGATCCCGGAGACGGCCGTGGCGATGCTCGCCTGCGCCCGGATCGGCGCCGCGCACTCCGTCGTCTTCGGCGGCTTCTCCGCGGACGCGCTCGCGACCCGTATCCAGGACGCCGACGCCAAGGTGGTCATCACCTCCGACGGCGGCTACCGACGCGGCAAGCCGTCCGCGCTCAAGCCGGCCGTGGACGAGGCGGTCACCAAAGCGGGCAATGTCGAGCACGTCCTCGTCGTCCGCCGCACCGGCCAGGACGTCGCCTGGGACGACTCCCGTGACGTGTGGTGGCACGAGATCGTCGACCGGCAGAGCACCGAGCACACCCCCGAGGCCTTCGGGGCCGAGCACCCGCTGTTCATCCTCTACACGTCCGGAACGACGGGTAAGCCCAAGGGCATCCTGCACACCTCCGGCGGCTACCTCACCCAGACGTCGTACACCCACCACGCCGTCTTCGACCTCAAGCCGGAGCGGGACGTGTACTGGTGCACGGCCGACGTCGGCTGGGTCACCGGCCACTCGTACATCGTCTACGGGCCGCTGGCGAACGGCGCGACGCAGGTCATGTACGAGGGCACGCCGGACACCCCGCACCAGGGCCGCTTCTGGGAGATCGTGCAGAAGTACGGGGTGACGATCCTCTACACGGCGCCCACGGCCATCCGTACGTTCATGAAGTGGGGCGACGACATCCCCGCGAAGTTCGACCTGTCCTCCCTCCGCGTCCTCGGGTCCGTCGGCGAGCCCATCAACCCCGAGGCGTGGATCTGGTACCGCAAGCACATCGGTGCCGACGCGACGCCGATCGTGGACACCTGGTGGCAGACCGAGACCGGCGCGATGATGATCTCGCCGCTGCCCGGTGTGACGGCGGCCAAGCCCGGCTCCGCGCAGACGCCACTGCCGGGCATCTCCGCGACCGTCGTCGACGACGAGGCGAACGAGGTGCCGAACGGCGGCGGTGGCTATCTGGTCCTCACCGAGCCGTGGCCGTCGATGCTGCGCACCATCTGGGGCGACGACCAGCGGTTCCTCGACACATACTGGTCGCGGTTCGAGGGCAAGTACTTCGCCGGTGACGGGGCGAAGAAGGACGACGACGGGGACATCTGGCTCCTCGGGCGCGTCGACGACGTGATGCTCGTGTCGGGCCACAACATCTCGACGACCGAGGTGGAGTCCGCGCTCGTCTCACACCCGTCCGTGGCCGAGGCGGCCGTGGTCGGCGCCGCCGACGAGACCACCGGTCAGGCGATCGTGGCGTTCGTGATCCTGCGCGGTACGGCGAACGCCGAGGACGAGAACCTCGTCGCCGACCTCCGTAACCACGTGGGCGCAGCCCTCGGCCCGATCGCCAAGCCGAAGCGGGTACTCCCGGTGCAGGAGCTGCCGAAGACCCGCTCCGGAAAGATCATGCGGCGACTGCTGCGTGACGTGGCGGAGAACCGGCAGCTCGGTGACGTCACCACGCTGACCGACTCCACCGTCATGGACCTCATCCAGGCCAAGCTGCCGGCGGCGCCGAGCGAGGACTGAGATCGCGTACGTCGAGGCCTGATGATTACGTACGGCCCTGAAGGGCACCCGGTGACCAGCGCGCCGGGTGCCCTTTCGGCGTCGAACGGGAAAGCATCGGGCACTTTAGGTAGGCTAAGCAAATAGGTGCGCCGGGAAGTCTGGTCGGCAAGTGTTCCGTCCTGCCCACCGACCGGAGGTCCCCGCCGTGGCCGCGCCCCGCACCAACCCCACCCGCAAGGTCTTCGGCCGGCTCTCCCTGCCCGAGCGGACCTTCGTGGCGGACGCGCTGCGCACGGAGACCGTCGGTGGTGTGCTGCTGCTCCTGGCCGCCGTCACCGCGCTGGTCTGGGTCAACGTCCCCGCGCTGCACGACAGCTACGAGAGTCTCAGCCACTTCCACTTCGGTCCGGAAGCCCTCGGCCTCAACCTGTCCCTCGCTCACTGGGCGGCGGACGGACTTCTCGCGGTCTTCTTCTTCGTCGCCGGCATCGAGCTCAAGCGCGAGCTGGTCGCCGGTGACCTCAGGGATCCCAAGGCGGCCGCGCTACCCGTCGTCGCCGCGCTGTGCGGCATGGCCGTACCGGCGCTCGTCTACACGCTCACCAATCTCACCGGCGGCGGCTCCCTGGCCGGCTGGGCGGTGCCCACGGCGACCGACATCGCCTTCGCGCTGGCCGTGCTCGCCGTCATCGGCACGTCGTTGCCGAACGCGCTGCGCGCCTTCCTGCTCACCCTCGCCGTCGTCGACGACCTGTTCGCGATCCTGATCATCGCGGTGTTCTTCACCGACAGCCTCGACTTCGCCGCGCTCGGCGGTGCCTTCGCCGGTCTCGCCGTCTTCTGGCTGCTGCTGCGGAAGGGCGTGCGCGGGTGGTACGTGTACATGCCGCTCGCCCTCGTCATCTGGGGGCTGATGTACAACAGCGGCGTCCACGCCACCATCGCCGGTGTCGCGATGGGCTTGATGCTGCGCTGCACTCGGCGCGAAGGTGAGGAGCGCTCCCCCGGTGAGCGCATCGAGCACATCGTGCGCCCTCTGTCCGCCGGTCTGGCGGTGCCGCTGTTCGCCCTGTTCAGCGCAGGTGTCGCGGTGTCGGGCAGTGCGCTCGGGAAGGTGTTCACCCAGCCGGAGACTCTCGGGGTGGTGCTGGGGCTGGTCGTCGGCAAGGCAGTGGGGATCTTCGGCGGGACCTGGCTGACCGCCCGCTTCACCCGGGCCTCGCTCTCCGAGGAGCTGGCCTGGCCGGACGTCTTCGCGGTCGCCTCCCTCGCCGGGATCGGCTTCACCGTGTCGCTGCTCATCGGCGAACTGGCCTTCGAGGGGGACCGGACCCTCACCGACGGCGTCAAGGCGGCCGTCCTCACCGGTTCCCTCATCGCGGCGGTCCTCGCGACCGTCCTGTTGAAGGTACGCAACGCCAAGTACCAGGCCCTGTGGGCCGCCGAGGAGCGCGACGACGACCTCGACGGCATCCCCGACATCTACGAACAGGACGACCCGGCGTACCACCTGCGCATGGCCGAGATGTACGAACGCAAGGCCGCCGAGCACCGCAGGCTTGCCGAAGTGGCGGGCGGGGCAGGCGACGGCGACAACGGTCCGGCATGATCTGACAGGACCGTACACACGCATATGAGGGAGACCCCGATGAGCGCACCCGACGGCAGCCCGGTCGGAGCCGAACGCAGTGTCGGCCAGTTGTTCGCCTCGGCGACGGCCGAGATGTCCGCGCTGGTGCACGACGAGATCGCGCTGGCCAAGGCCCAGCTCAGGCAGGACGTCAAGCGAGGCGTGGTCGGCGGCGGGGCGTTCACGGCGGCCGGCGCGGTGCTGATCTTCTCCCTGCCGATGCTGAGCTTCGCCCTGGCGTACGGCATCCGCACCTGGAGCGACTGGAACCTGGCGATCTGCTTCCTGCTGTCGTTCGCGGCGAATGTCGTGGTCGCCCTCGTGCTGACGCTCATCGGCGTCGTCTTCTCGAAGAAGGCCAAGAAGGGGAAGGGCCCGCAGAAGGTCGCCGCCTCGATGAAGCAGACGGCGGGCGTGCTGCAGAACGCCAAGCCCCACCCCCGTCGGCCCGGCCCGGCCGACGACGCCGTCGAAGCTGTGGCACGCTCGACGTCATGACCGACCCCGCGACCGCCCCGGCCGCCCCCTCGAATCAGCCCGCGTCTCCCGTACGGCTCGACGTGCCCGGCGCGAAGGGGCTGATCCACCGGGACGTGGCCGCCAACGGCGCACGCTTCCACATCGCCGAGATGGGCGACGGGCCGCTGGTGCTGCTGCTGCACGGCTTCCCGCAGTTCTGGTGGACCTGGCGGCACCAACTGGTCGCCCTCGCCGACGCGGGCTTCCGGGCCGTGGCCATGGACCTGCGCGGGGTCGGCGGCAGCGACCGCACGCCCCGGGGTTACGACCCCGCGAACCTCGCCCTCGACATCACCGGGGTCGTACGGTCCCTCGGCGAGCCCGACGCCGCGCTGGTCGGCCACGACCTGGGCGGCTATCTGGCGTGGACGGCGGCCGTGATGCGCCCCAAGCTCGTACGGCGGCTCGCGGTGGCCTCGATGCCGCATCCGCGGCGCTGGCGCTCGGCGATGCTCTCGGACGTCAAGCAGACGTCCGCAGGCTCCTACATCTGGGGCTTCCAGCGGCCCTGGGTCCCCGAGCGGCAACTCACCGCCGACGACGGCGCGCTGGTCGGCCGGCTCATCCGGGACTGGTCGGGGCCGCGGCTGCCCGACGACGAGGCCGTGGAGGCGTACCGGCGGGCGATGTGCATCCCGTCGACGGCGCACTGCTCCATCGAGCCGTACCGGTGGATGGTGCGGTCCATGGCCCGCCCGGACGGCATCCAGTTCAACCGCCGGATGAAGCGCCCGGTGCGCGTGCCCACGCTCCATCTGCACGGTTCGCTCGACCCGGTGATGCGGACGCGCAGCGCGGCCGGGTCCGGGGAGTACGTCGAAGCGCCGTACCGTTGGCGGCTGTTCGACGGCCTGGGCCACTTCCCGCACGAGGAGGACCCGGTGGCGTTCTCGGCCGAACTCATCAACTGGCTGAAGGACCCCGAGCCCGACCGGTGAACGGCGGGCACCGGCCCGGACGTGAACACCTGTTCCACGAACAGCCACTTGCCCGGCGCATAGGCCAATTGGGGGGCGTGGGGGCGGTTATCGACCTTGGGGCGGGGGCACACGTCGGGGTATGGGCTGGACGCACGACTACAGTGACGCAGCACGCAACCGCCGCTCGGCCGCGGGCCTGAGCTCCCACCAGAGGGGCGCCCCGCAAGTGCCGGGCACGGATCCCCGGCTGGGCATTCCGCGCATCCTGCGCCGCCGGGCCCGCTGGGTCTCGGCCCGGCTGCGCCATCCTCGTCCCTGACTCTTACGGGACGACCCTCACCGGGTCTCACCACACGGGCATCGCCCGGCCTCAGAGCGCGCAGCTGTCGCTGTCCACCTGCTGGTTGGCCGTACGGCCCTTGGCGATGTCCTCCTCGATCTCGTCCGCGGTGAGCGCGTAACCGGTCTCCGGGTCGTCGAGGGACTTCGCGAAGACCACGCCGTACACCTTGCCCTCGGGGGTGAGCAGCGGGCCGCCGGAGTTGCCCTGGCGGACGGTCGCGTACAGCGAGTAGACATCGCGGTGGACGGTGCCGCGCTTGTAGATGTCGGCGCCGTTGGCCGTGATGCGACCGCGCACGCGCGCGGGGCGCACGTCGTACGCGCCGTTCTCCGGGAAGCCCGCCACGATCGCGTCGTCGCTGCTGACGGCGTCCTTGGTGGTGAACCGCAGCACGGGCGCCTTCAGGCCCGGCACGTCCAGTACGGCGATGTCGCGCTCCCAGTCGTAGAGGACGACCTTGGCGTCGTACTTGCGGCCCTCACCGCCGATCTGGACGGTGGGTTCGTCGACTCCGCCGACCACGTGCGCGTTGGTCATCACCCGGCGCTCACCGAAGACGAAGCCGGTGCCTTCGAGGACCTTGCCGCAACTCTGGGCGGTGCCCATGACCTTGACGATGGACCGCTTGGCACTCTGGGCGACCGGGCTGCTCGCGAGCGCCGGGTCGGGGGGCTGGACGTCGGTGATCGGCTCGTTCGAGAACGGGCTGAAGACCTGCGGGAAACCGTTCTGCGTGAGGACCGAGGAGAAGTCCGCGAACCAGGTGTCGGCCTGGTTGGGCAGGGCCCCGGCCACGCCCTGCAGCACCTTGGAGTTACGGACCTCCTTGCCGAGCGTCGGCAGCGTCGTCCCGGCGAGTGCGGAACCGATCAGCCAGGCCACCAGGAGCATCGCCACGACGTTGACGAGGGCGCCGCCGGTGGCGTCCAGGGCGCGGGCCGGGGACCAGGTGATGTACCGGCGCACCTTGTTGCCGAGGTGGGTGGTCAGGGCCTGGCCGACCGAGGCGCAGACAATCACGATGACCACCGCGACGACGGCGGCGGCCGTGCTGACTTCCGAGTTGTCGGTCATCCAGTCCCAGATGACGGGCAGGGCGTAGACCGCGACGAGGCCGCCGCCGAGAAAGCCGATCACCGACAGGATGCCGACGACGAAGCCCTGTCGGTACCCCACGATCGCGAACCAGACGGCGGCGACCAGCAACAGGATGTCCAGCACGTTCACCGCTTCAAGCCTCGCCTCGTCACTTCGCGATCACTACAGGCCGGCCGGGGGTCCGGACCGCCGCGCGGCGACAGGGGGACGCAACGGGCCCCAAAAGACGCAGCACGGCAGACACCCTGTCATGAGCGCCAGTCGAGCGGGACCTGCTTGTCTCGGTCCCAGGGGCGCTCCCAGCCCGCGTAGTGCAGCAGACGGTCGATCACTCCGGCCGTGAAACCCCACACCAAGGCCGATTCGACCAGAAATGCCGGACCCGCGTAGCCCCGAGGGTGAATGGCGGTGGCTCTGTTGGCCGGATCCGTGAGATCCGCCACGGGCACGGTGAAGACGCGGGCCGTCTCGTTCGGATCCACCACCCGGACCGGCGTCGGCTCCCGCCACCACCCCAGGACGGGGGTCACGACGAAGCCGCTGACCGGGATGTACAGCTTTGGCAGCACGCCGAAGAGCTGGACGCCGGCGGGGTCGAGGCCGGTCTCCTCCTCGGCCTCGCGCAGGGCGGCCCGCAGCGGGCCGTCGGTCCGCGGGTCGCCGTCCTCCGGGTCGAGGGCGCCGCCGGGGAAGGACGGCTGTCCCGCGTGCGATCTGAGCGAGCCGGCACGCTCCATGAGCAGCAGCTCGGGCCCGTCCTGGCCGTCGCCGAACAGGATCAGGACCGCCGACTGCCGCCCCGAGCCGTTCTCCGGCGGCAGGAAGCGGCTCAGCTGCAACGGCTCGACCGTCTCCGCGACGCGCACCACCGGGTCCAGCCAGGCGGGCAGGCCCGCCTTGTCCAGGCCCAGGTGCCCGTCCCGGGCGTGGTGCCCGTCGGTGTCCGTACCGCCGTCCGTCCGGCTCGCGCGTGTCATACCCACCCCCGTCGTTCTTCCGGTCCCAACGCCCGGAGGCCCACCGATCGTTCCGCTCCAGCCGCGCGTCCCCCTTGTGGGTGGCTCGCGACAGGCCGGGGAGGCTGTGCGCCGGATCGCTCCGTCTGGACCGTCATCCGGCTGCTCCCAGCGGCGGGGCCGGGATGCCACCCGCGTCCAGGTACGACTGCGGGGGCTTGAGGCGCTGGCCCGGGAAGCCGCCCTTCTCGTACTTGAGGAGCTTCCTGGCCTTCTCGGGGTCCGTCTCGCCCTCGCCGAACGCCGGGCAGAGCGGGGCGATGGGGCAGGCGCCGCAGGCCGGTTTCCGGGCGTGGCAGATACGGCGGCCGTGGAAGATCACGTGGTGCGACAGCATCGTCCACTCGCTCTTCGGGAAGAGCGCGCCGACGGCCGCCTCGATCTTGTCCGGGTCGGTCGCCTCGGTCCACCTCCAGCGTCGTACGAGCCGCTGGAAGTGCGTGTCCACGGTGATCCCGGGCCGGCCGAAGGCATTGCCCAACACGACGAAGGCGGTCTTGCGGCCGACGCCGGGCAGCTTGACGAGGTCTTCGAGGCGGCCGGGGACCTCGCCGTTGTGGTTCTCCACCAGGGCCTTCGACAGCCCTGTCACCGACTTCGTCTTGGCCCGGAAGAACCCGCACGGCCGCAGGATCTCCTCGACCTCCTCCGGGTTGGCCGCGGCCAGGTCCTCGGGGGTCGGGTACTTCGCGAACAGCGCCGGTGTCGTCTGGTTGACCCGCAGGTCGGTCGTCTGCGCGGACAGGACAGTCGCGATGATCAACTGGAAGGAGTTCTCGAAGTCCAGCTCCGGGTGGGCGTACGGGTACACCTCGGCGAGCTCGCGGTTGATACGGCGGGCGCGACGGACCAGGGCGGTGTGGGACTCGGGCTTGGGGGGCTTGGCGGCGGTCGCGGCGGGCTTTGGGGCCCGGGGCGTCCCTTGCGCCGCTGCCCCCGCGGCCGCCACGCCCGCCGTCGATGTCTGCGCGCCTGTCGTCCCTCGCGCCGCGGTCGTCTTCCTCGCCGTCGGGGTCCTTCTTGTCGGTGCGGCCTTCTTCGCCGGAGCCGTGGTCTTCTGGGCGGGGTTCTCCGCCACTGATGGATCGGACACCTTCGTCGCCTTTGCCGTTTTGTTCGCTCCCGTGAGGCCCTGTTCGCCCACAGCGGAATCGCGCCGTGCAACCACCCGCTCAGCCCCCTTGGCCTGTGCTCTCACCGGCGATTTGGACACCCGGCCAGCCTAAAGCCCGGCACCGACATCCGCCCCGGGCCCAGAAGATCGGCCCCCAATTGGACCCCTGGCGCTTACCCCGGGACATGTGTGCGGCATCCTTGTGACAGATCACACTGTTTGGTCCGTCCGGCAAGATGGGGAACACGGTCCCCTGGTAGTACGGGGAGCAAGATCCCCTGAGCAGGTCGACAAGGAGAGAACTCGTGGACGACGTTCTGCGGCGCGCCCCGCTCTTCGCGGCGCTCGATGACGAGCAGGCCGCGGAGCTCCGCGCCTCCATGAGTGAGGTGACCCTCGCGCGCGGTGACGCTCTCTTCCACGAGGGCGACCCCGGTGACCGCCTCTATGTGGTCACCGAAGGCAAGGTCAAGCTGCACCGCGCGTCGCCCGACGGCCGCGAGAACATGCTGGCCGTGCTGGGTCCCGGTGAGCTGATCGGCGAGCTGTCGCTGTTCGACCCGGGTCCGCGGACGGCGACGGCCACCGCGCTGACCGAGGTCAAGCTGCTCGGCCTCGGCCACGGCGACCTTCAGCCGTGGCTGAACGCACGGCCCGAGGTGGCCGCGGCGCTGCTGCGTGCCGTCGCGCGGCGCCTGCGCAAGACCAACGACCAGATGTCCGACCTGGTGTTCTCGGACGTGCCCGGTCGGGTCGCTCGCGCGCTGCTCGACCTCTCGCGGCGGTTCGGTGTGCAGTCGGAGGAAGGCATCCATGTGGTGCACGACCTCACGCAGGAGGAGCTGGCGCAGTTGGTGGGCGCGTCCCGTGAGACCGTCAACAAGGCGCTGGCGGACTTTGCGCAGCGGGGGTGGCTGCGGTTGGAGGCTCGCGCGGTGATTCTGCTGGATGTGGAGCGGCTGGCGAAGCGGTCGCGCTGACGTCGGTTCGGCTGGTAGGCCGGTTGGTTCCGTACGTAGGCCGGTTCCGCTCGTACGCCGGTTCCGTACGTCGATGGGGTTCGTCTCGTTCGCGGGGCGGGCCCCATTGTTTTCGCCCCGCACCGCCCTTACCCGTTCCCATCCCAGGGGCTGCCGCCCCTTCGCCCCCCGCGCGCGCCCTCACGGGGCTCCGCCCCGGACCCCGCCAGAGGCGCTGCGCCCCCTGGACCCCCGCCAGACTCGTTGGACCCCCGGCCAGACTCGTTGGACCCCACCAGATTGGAAAGGGCCCCGCAGATTGGCAGTGCCCCGGCACGCATTAATCGCCCGCCCTCGTCCCGCCCCTCCGGGCAGAGTGGTCGCATGGCCGAAACAGGGCGTCGAAGAGGGCTGGACAGTCGCGGGTACATCGAGCGGGAAGGGGCGCTCGGGCGGGTGCAGGCAGTTTTTCGGCCGGTGGTGGCGGTGGCTCGGGATCGGGTGTTGAACGTGTTCGGGGCGCGGCTGCACAGTGCGTATCTCTATGGGTCGATTCCTCGGGGGACGGCTCGTCCGGGGCGCAGTGATCTCGACCTGCTGCTGGCGTTGCGCGAGGAGCCCACGGAGGCGGACCGGGCCGAGGCCCGGGTACTGGACGAGGCTCTGGACAAGGAGTTCCCGCAGATCGACGGGGCCGGAACGCTGCTGGTCAGCCGGGCGCAGGTGCTCAGCGAGCCGGAGCGGTACGACCTGGGCTGGTTCGTGGCCTGTCTGTGCACTCCGCTGCTGGGCGAGGACCTGGCGGAGGACCTGCCCCGCTACCGGCCGGACTCCCTTCTGGCCCGTGAGACCAACGGCGACCTCGCGCTGCTCCTGCCGCGCTGGCGTGAGCGGATCGCCGACGCCGTCACCGACGAGGCCCGGCGGTCGCTCGTCCGCGGTTACTCCCGTCGGCTCGTCCGCACCGGGTTCACCCTCGTCATGCCCCGTTGGAACGGCTGGACCAGCGATCTGCACGAAATGGCGGAAGTGTTCGGCGGGTACTACCCCGAGCGCGCCGCCCGGATGCGCGCGGCGGCGGCCGCGGGGTACGAGCCGGGTGCCGTTGAGGGCAGTAAGGACAGTCAGGAGGGTCAGGAGTCGTATTCCGCCGTTCTGCGGGCGTACGTGGATGATCTCGGGCCCTGGCTGGCCGAGGAGTACGCGCGCGTGCATGGCGTCAAAGCGCCCCGCCCCGGGGACGAGTGAGGGGTCGGGGAGGGTCGGACGGGTCGGGGCAGGTCTTGAAGGGTGTCTCGGGATGCCCCGGGAAGCCGCTGGAAGCGGGTCGCTGAGGCCTGGGAGGCCGCCGAGGTCCGGTGAGGCCACTCAGTCGGCCGTGGCCCGGGAGAAAGCCGCTGAGGGTCAGATCAGGCCGTGTTCGGACAGATACTCCAGCTGCGCCCGTACCGAGAGCTCCGCGGCCGGCCACAGGGAACGGTCGACGTCGGCGTAGACGTGGGCGACGACCTCTGCGGGGGTGCGGTAGCCGTTCTCGACGGCCGTCTCGACCTGGGCGAGCCGGTGGGCGCGGTGGGCCAGGTAGAACTCGACGGCGCCCTGGGCGTCGTCGAGGACGGGGCCGTGGCCGGGGAGGACCGTGTGGACGCCGTCGTCGACCGCGAGGGACCTGAGGCGTCGGAGGGAGTCGAGATAGTCGCCGAGACGGCCGTCGGGGTGGGCCACGACCGTCGTACCGCGCCCCAGGACGGTGTCGCCCGTCAGGACGGCTTGATCGGCCGGGAGATGGAAGCACAGCGAGTCGGCGGTGTGGCCGGGGGTGGGTACGACGCGGAGTTCCAGGCCGCCGACCGAGACGATGTCACCCACGCCCAGTCCCTCGTCGCCGAGCCGCAGCGCGGGGTCGAGGGCCCGTACGTTCGTCCCGGTCAGCTCGGCGAAGCGGGCGGCGCCCTCCGCGTGGTCCGGGTGCCCGTGCGTGAGCAGGGTCAGGGCGACCCGCTTGCCGGCCTTCTCCGCCGTGTCGACGACGTTGCGCAGATGGCCGTCGTCCAGCGGGCCGGGGTCGATCACGACGGCCAGCCCGGAGTCCGGCTCGGACACGATCCAGGTGTTGGTCCCGTCCAGCGTCATCACGGACGCGTTCGGCGCGAGCACATTGACCGCGCGCGCGGTGGCCGGACCGGCCAGGACACCGCCCCTGGGCTGTCCGGGAAGAGCTGCTGCGTCCGTCATGTGGGGTCTCCGCCGGCTGATATGCGTTTGGTGAACTCGTCGTGGCCGGGCCAGGAGAGGATCACGTCGTCGTTCTCCAGGCGGGCCTCGGCGAGAACGGGGGTCAGGTCGCGGGCGGGGGCTGCGGCGAGGGCGCCGGCGGCCGTGTCGTACTCCGCCAGCCGGCGCAGAGTCGCGATGGTGGGCGGCATCATCAGGAGCTCGCCCTTGTCGTAGCCGTCCGCCGCGTCCCTGGGGCGGATCCACACAGTGCGGTCGGCCTCCGTGGAGGCGTTGCGGGTGCGCTGGCCCTGCGGGAGGGCGGCCACGAAGAACCAGGTGTCGTAGCGGCGGGTCTCGAACTCGGGGGTGATCCAGCGGGCCCAGGCGCCCAGCAGGTCGGACCGCAGGACCAGCCCCCTGCGCTCCAGGAACTCCGCGAAGGACAGGTCCCGGGCGGCCACCGCCACGCGGTCCGCCTCCCAGTCGTCGCCGGTGGTGTCGCCGACCACGGTGTCGGAGCTGGGGCCGGCGAGCAGGACGCCCGCCTCCTCGTACGTCTCCCGGACGGCCGCGCAGACGATCGCCTGGGCGTCGGTCTCGTCGACGCCGAGCCTGGACGCCCACCACGCGCGCGTGGGGCCCGCCCAACGGATCTGGTGGTCGTCGTCGCGTGGGTCCACACCGCCGCCCGGATACGCGTACGCGCCTCCGGCGAAGGCCATGGAGGCGCGTCTGCGCAGCATGTGCACGACCGGGGTGTCGGCCGTGTCCTTGAGCAGCATGACAGTGGCGGCCCGCCTGGGGGTCACCGGCGTCAGCGTGCCGGCCGCGAGTGCCCGGATGCGGTCCGGCCACTCAGGTGGGTACCACTGCCCGTTTGCCATGGCCGGAGGCTAACCCGTGAGGGCCGGATGTTCGAGAGGGGCCCGGTGCGCGTGCTAGGCCAGCTCCACCTGGAGCTCCACCTCCACCGGCGCGTCCAGCGGAAGCACCGCCACGCCGACCGCGCTGCGCGCGTGGACGCCCTTGTCGCCGAAGACGGCGCCGAGGAGCTCGCTCGCACCGTTCAGCACGGCGGGCTGGCCCGTGAAGTCCGAGGCCGAGGCCACGAAGCCGACGACCTTCACCACGCGCGCGACCCGGTCCAGGTCGCCCACCACGGACTTGACGGCGGCGAGGGCGTTCAGCGCGCAGACGCGGGCGAGTTCCCTGGCCTCCTCGGGGGTGACCTCGGCGCCGACCTTGCCCGTGACGGGCAGCTTGCCGTCCACCATGGGCAGCTGCCCGGCGGTGTACACGTACACGCCGGACTGGACGGCCGGCTGGTACGCGGCGAGCGGCGGGACCACCTCGGGCAGGGTCAGCCCGAGTTCCGCGAGCTTGGCCTCGACGGCGCTCACGGCTTGGGCCGCTTCAGGTAGGCCACCAACTGCTCGGGGTTGTTCGGCCCGGGCACGACCTGGACGAGCTCCCAGCCGTCCTCGCCCCAGGTGTCCAGAATCTGCTTCGTGGCGTGGACGAGCAGCGGCACGGTTGAGTATTCCCACTTGGTCATGTGGCCGACTTTATCCGCTGCCCGGCACCGCTTCCGCCCCTGCCCCGGGCGGGCCGGACCACCGAGAGGGGCCCAGGTTGTCCACAGCCTCCGGCGTATGCCGCGCGCGGACTGGTTAGGCTCGAATACGTGAGCAGGCTCCAGGTCGTCAGCGGCAAGGGCGGGACCGGAAAGACCACGGTCGCCGCCGCACTCGCGCTCGCCCTCGCGACCGAGGGGAAGCGCACCCTCCTGGTCGAGGTCGAGGGCAGGCAGGGCATCGCACAGCTCTTCGAGGCGGAGGCACTTCCGTACGAGGAGCGGAAGATCGCGGTGGCTCCCGGGGGCGGGGAGGTGTACGCGCTGGCCATCGACCCCGAACTGGCCCTTTTGGACTACCTCCAGATGTTCTACAAGCTCGGCGGGGCGGGCAGGGCCCTGAAAAAGCTCGGCGCCATCGACTTCGCGACCACCATCGCGCCCGGCCTCAGGGACGTGCTGCTGACCGGCAAGGCCTGCGAGGCGGTGCGCCGCAAGGAGAAGAGCGGCCGGTTCGCATACGACTACGTGGTGATGGACGCGCCGCCCACCGGACGCATCACCCGCTTCCTGAACGTCAACGACGAGGTGGCGGGGCTCGCCAAGATCGGCCCGATACACAATCAGGCCCAGGCCGTCATGCGGGTCCTGAAGTCCCCCGAGACGGCCGTGCATCTGGTGACGCTGCTGGAGGAGATGCCCGTCCAGGAGACGGCGGACGGCATCGCCGAGCTGCGCGCCGCGAAGCTGCCGGTGGGGCGGATCATCGTCAACATGGTGCGGCCCGAGGTGCTGGACGCCGACGAGCTGGAGTTCGCGCGCGCGGTGCCGCGTACGGCCGTGGCCAAGTCCCTGTCCACGGCCGGTCTGGGCGGCGCTCGGCGCGGCGGCACCGCCGAGCGCCTGGTGCAGCCGCTGCTCACGCAGGCCGAGGAGTACGCCGAGCGGTACACCCTGGAGCACGAACAGCGGGGCGCACTGGGCGAACTCGGCCTGCCGCTGCACGAACTGCCGTTGCTCGCCGAAGGAATGGACCTGGCGGGCCTTTACGAACTGGCCACGGAACTGCGTCAGCAAGGGATCTCATGACTCCGGACCCGACCGCCACGCACGACTCGGCCCATGTGAACGACCCGGCCCACGCCCCCGACGGACACCGTGCGATCAGCGCGCCCCGTCTCCTCGCCGTCGATCCGCTGATCGACGACCCCGAGACCCGCATCGTGGTGTGCTGCGGCGCCGGCGGCGTCGGCAAGACGACCACGGCGGCAGCCCTCGGGCTGCGTGCCGCCGAGCGCGGCCGCAAGGTGGTCGTGCTCACCATCGACCCGGCCCGGCGGCTCGCCCAGTCCATGGGCATCGACTCGCTGGACAACACCCCGCGGCGGGTGAAGGGCATCGACGGGGACGGCGAACTGCACGCCATGATGCTCGACATGAAGCGCACGTTCGACGAGATCGTCGAGGCGCACGCGGACCCCGGCCGGGCCTCCGCGATCCTGAACAACCCCTTCTACCAGTCGCTCTCGGCGGGCTTCGCGGGCACGCAGGAGTACATGGCGATGGAGAAGCTGGGCCAGCTGCGGGCCCGGGACGAGTGGGACCTCATCGTCGTCGACACGCCGCCGTCCCGGTCGGCGCTGGACTTCCTGGACGCCCCGAAGCGGCTCGGCTCGTTCCTGGACGGCAAGCTGATCCGCGTACTGCTGGCGCCCGCGAAGGTCGGCGGACGGGCCGGCATGAAGTTCCTGAACGTCGGCATGTCGATGATGACGGGTGCCCTGGGCAAGCTGCTCGGCGGCCAACTGCTCAAGGACGTGCAGACGTTCGTGGCCGCCATGGACTCCATGTTCGGCGGCTTCCGTACGCGCGCGGACGCCACGTACAAGCTGCTCCAGGCGCCCGGCACCGCCTTCCTGGTGGTGGCCGCGCCGGAGCGGGACGCGCTGCGGGAGGCGGCGTACTTCGTGGAGCGGCTGGCGGCCGAGGACATGCCGCTGGCCGGGCTGGTGCTCAACCGGGTGCACGGCAGCGGCGCGGCCCAGCTGTCCGCCGAGCGCGCGCTCGCCGCCGCGGAAAATCTTGACGAGCCCCGCATTGTTGATCAGATGGACGGGAAAGCAGTTCGTAACTCTCCCGACACGTACGACAGTTCAGACAGTCCAGAATCTCCCGCAACCACCGGTGTCCAGGACGGCTCCCCTGCCCCGGACCGGACGGTGGAACAACTCACGGCAGGCCTGCTCAGGCTGCACGCCGAGCGAATGCGGATGCTCTCTCGCGAGCAGCGCACGCGCGACCGCTTCACCGCGCTTCATCCCGAGGTGGCCGTGGCCGAAGTGGCCGCGCTGCCCGGTGATGTCCACGACCTGGTGGGTCTGCGGGACATCGGGGACCGGCTCGCGACCACAAGGCCGGAGCTGCCCACCTCCGACGACTGACCGAGGACCGCCCGTACCCCAACGGCCGATCCACGCCCCGGGAGACCCGAGAGCCGGCACACCTGCCCGACGCGCCGACACCTCAAGGGCGCCCTCGACGGACGCGGCCCGGAAAGGGCCTCGCCCTCAGCTCACCGCCGCGTAGTTCTCGTACATCTCGTCATCGTCGAGCGGCAGAATGCCCGCGCCACGCTCGTACTCCGTGCGCGCGGTCTCAAGGAGCCGGCGCCATGAAGTGACAGTCGGACGCCTGCGCAGCAGTGCACGGCGTTCGCGCTCCGTCATTCCTCCCCACACGCCGAACTCGACGCGGTTGTCCAACGCGTCCGCCAGGCACTCCGTGCGTACCGGGCATCCGGTGCACACCGCCTTGGCCCTGTTCTGCGCTGCTCCTTGAACGAACAGTTCATCCGGATCGGTAGTGCGGCAGGCAGCCTGCGCACTCCAGTCGGTTACCCAGCCCATACCGGCGCCGTCCTCTCCCGAATCGAGGCTCCCCCACGGCGGCAGCGGCATATTCACCGCCGCCAGTTGAGGACGTTACGGAAGGTGGGCACAGCGCAACACCCCCTTCGGGCCCAATCTTGAATGGCCCGAACGGACTATGCGTAAGCGGCAGATCACCCGCGGGAGTGACCTGAGGACATGCGTGACTATCCCGGCAGAACGGGACAGTTGACATGCGTCACAACGGACACCGAATGACACACAAGGCGGATTCGGACACGGCACCGGAAAAAAATCGGAAGAACGTCAGAACGATTCGGGCTCGCTGGACGTACTTGATACAAGGGCCTACGGCTGTGACAGTTGAGAGCAGCTTAGGCCAAGGCCTGCGCGCGTGTCCGGGAAATGAGAACGTAGACAACCACTCATGTTCCTTTTCCTTCACGCCTCCGCGCCGCCCGTCTCCTGGACCAGCCCGCCGCACACGGCGCGTTCGTGGAGCCGAGGGGGCCCACTCCCCCGCGTCCGTCGCGGGCCGGGTCGTCAGCACGGGGTTCGGGCCGGTCGCGATGAGATGCGGCAGGGTCCAGGCGGCGCCGTAGCAGTCGTCCCGCCCGAAGCGGCCGGTCGGCGCCGCCGCCTCTTCCGCCGATACAGGCCTGGATATGGCGCTCAGTTGCCGTATCCGTCTGTCGATCTCTTCCCCGCTCGCACCCCGGTCGAGCAGCGGGCCGTCGGCGACGAACGCCCGGACTTCGAGTCTCATGCTCCGGGTCATCGGCTGCCGCCTCTGCCGCGGCAGCCGATGTCACGATCCGGCACTTGTGTCCCTCCAGAGGCACCCGCTCATTCGGAACGGTCATCGCTACGGATTAGGCTGCCCTCATGCCAAACAAGCGCTCGGGTGGTGGTCTGTCCGCCACACAGCAGGCCGCCAAGTTCCTAGGTGTCAGCGTCCTCGCGGGTGCCGTCATGGCGGGCATCGCGCTGCCCGCGGTCGGCGCCCTGGGACTTGCGGCCAAGGGTTCGGTCGAGGGGTTCGACGAACTCCCCGCCAACCTCAAGCAGCCGCCGCTGAGCCAGCGCACCACGATCCTCGACAGCAAGGGCGACTCGATCGCCACGGTGTACAGCCGTGACCGTACGGTGGTCGATCTCAAGGAGATCTCGCCGTACATGCAGAAGGCGGTCATCGCCATCGAGGACGCCCGCTTCTACCAGCACGGCGCGATCGACCTGAAGGGCGTGCTGCGCGCGCTCAACCGGAACGCGCAGGAGGGCGGCGTCGCCCAGGGCGCGTCCACGCTGACGCAGCAGCTGGTGAAGAACGTCGCGGTGGAGGAGGCCGGTGACGACCCGACACTGGTCGCCCAGGCCACCCAGCAGACCCTCGGCCGCAAGATCCAGGAGCTGAGGCACGCGATCCAGCTGGAAGAGGAACTCAGCAAGAAGAAGATCCTTGAGAACTACCTGAACATCACCTTCTTCGGCCAGCAGTCCTACGGCGTCGAGGCCGCCTCCCGGCGCTACTTCTCCAAGTCGGCCAAGGACCTGGACGTCGAGGAGGCCGCGCTCCTCGCCGGCATCGTGCAGTCGCCGAGCCGGTACGACCCGGTGAACGACCCGCAGGAAGCCACCAAGCGGCGCAACATCGTGCTGCAGCGCATGGCCGATCTCGGTGACATCTCGCAGGCGGAGGCCGACAAGGCCAAGGAGAAGCCGCTCGGCCTGGACATCAGCAAGCCGAAGAACGGCTGCATCACGGCCGTCAAGAACGCGGGCTTCTTCTGCGACTACGTCCGCGAGGTGTTCCTGAACGACCGGGTCTTCGGCAAGACCAAGGAGGACCGGGCCAAGATCTGGAACCAGGGCGGTCTGACGATCCGGACGACGATGGACCCGAAGGCCCAGAAGTCGGTCCAGTCCTCCATCAAGGACCAC
Organism: Streptomyces sp. DSM 40750; assembly: GCF_024612035.1. Taxonomy (GTDB): domain Bacteria; phylum Actinomycetota; class Actinomycetes; order Streptomycetales; family Streptomycetaceae; genus Streptomyces. The sequence continues at coordinate 6,495,600 of NZ_CP102513.1, read as the reverse complement.
GTCAACCAGAAGGACGACGTGGCCACCGCCGCCACCATCGTGGAGCCCGGCACCGGCAAGATCCTCGCCATGGGCCAGTCCCGGCCGTACGGCCTCGACACCAAGAAGAACGAGACGTCCATAAACCTGTCGGTCGACGAGTCCATGGGCGGCGGCGCGGGCTACCAGCCCGGTTCGACGTTCAAGCCGATCGTCGCCGCGGCCGCGATCGAGGGCGGCATGTCCCCGACGAAGTCGTACTCCGCGCCGTACAAGATGGAGTACCCGAGCCCGATCTCGGTCTGCGGCGGCAAGAACTGGGTGAACACCGACGGCACGACGCTCACCAACGAGAACGAGGCCGAGGTCGGCCCGTACTCGATGAAGAAGGCGACCGCGCTGTCGGTCAACACCTACTTCGTGCAGATGATCGCGGACGTCGGCATCTGCCCGGTGACGAAGATGGCCGGGAAGATGGGCGTCGAGCGGGCCGACGGCTCCAAGATCGGCCAGAACCCGTCGATCGCGCTGGGCACGCAGGAGATGTCCCCGCTGACCATGGCGAACGCGTACGCGACCTTCGCCTCGCGCGGTATGTACTGCACGCCGGTCGCCATCGAGTCCATCACCCAGCGGGTCGGCGAGAAGTCGAAGTCGCTGGAGGTCCCGAAGTCGACGTGCTCGCGCGCGATGTCCGAGAACACCGCCGACACCATAAACACCCTGCTCAGGGGCGTGGTCGAGGACGGTACGGGTACGGAGGCGGGCCTCGGCAGCCGTCCGAGCGCCGGTAAGACCGGTACGACGGACTTCCGTTACGCGGCCTGGTTCGTGGGCTACACCCCGAACATGGCCGGCGCCGTCTGGGTCGGCGACCCCGCTCACGAGCGCCGCATGGTGAACATCACCATCGGCGGCGAGTGGCACGAGAAGGTCTTCGGTGGCCGGGTCCCGGGCCCGATCTGGCGCGACATGATGTCCGGCGCGCTGGAGGGCGAGCCCGCCCCCGACTTCACCCTCGTCAACATCCCCGACCCGAAGCCGGACCGCGGCCGCGGGGACGACGACAAGGGGAACGACGACAACGACAATGGCGGCAACGGCAACGGCGGCAACGATGGCGGGATCATCGGCGGCACCGACGGCGGCACCTTCCCCACCCCGGACTTCTCGATCCCCGAGGGCTGGATCCAGGGCCAGACGAACGGCGGGGGCAACGGGAACGGCAACGGTGGCGGCTTCGGCTGATCACGCCGGTTGACCCGACCGGTCGGTTCTCCGGTCGTGGTCGCTGAATGTGAGCGGATACGGCGGTGGGGGCGCCCCTTCTCTGGGGGCGCCCCCACCGCCGTACTACTGGGAGACGCTCAGCCGCTCGTGAGCTGCTGCTTGACGAGGGCGGCGACACGGCCGCCCTCGGCCAGTCCGGCCACCTTCGGGTTCACGATCTTCATGACCTGGCCCATCGCGCGCGGGCCCTCGGCGCCGGCGGCCCGGGCCTCCTCGACGGCCTGGACGACGATCTGCTTCAGCTCCTCGTCGGACAGCTGCTTGGGCAGGTACTCGGCGAGGAACTCACCCTCCGCCTTCTCCCGCTCGGCCGACTCCGTACGACCGCCCTGGGCGAAGGCGTCCGCGGCCTCGCGGCGCTTCTTCGCCTCCTTGGTGATCACCTTGAGCACCTCGTCGTCGGAGAGCTCGCGCTTCTCCTTGCCCGCGACCTCTTCCTTGGTGATCGCGGTGAGGGTCAGCCGGAGCGTCGAGGAGCGGAGCTCGTCGCGCTCCTTGATGGCGGCGTTGAGGTCTTCCTGCAGCTTCGACTTGAGCGTGGTCATGGGGTCGATTGTCGCAGGTGTGGTGCGGGAAGCGCGCCTTGATTTCGCTGGTGTGTGCGGATCGGGGGCGAAAGCCGGAGTCGGTTGTCCACAGGGGGAGTTGGCGATCGGCGGTGGGGATTCGCGGTTGTCCACAGGCGTTCACCCGGGTTCGGCGGGGTCTGACACGATGGACACATGCGAGCGCGATACGGAGTACCTCTGGGGATCGCGGCGGCCGGTGCCGCCGGTCTGGTGTACGCGGCGGGTTTCGAGGCCCGCTCCTTCCGGCTGCGGCGGGTGACGGTGCCGGTGCTGCCACCGGGCATGCGCCCGCTGCGGATACTCCAGGTCTCCGACATCCACATGGTGAGCGGGCAGCGCAAGAAGCAGCGGTGGCTGCGTTCCCTGGCCGGGCTGCGCCCCGACTTCGTGATCAACACCGGGGACAACCTCTCCGACCCCGAGGGCGTACCGGAGGTGCTGGACGCGCTGGGCCCGCTGATGGAGTTCCCGGGCGCGTACGTCTTCGGCTCGAACGACTACTACGGCCCGAAGCTGCGCAACCCCGCCCGCTATCTCCTGGAGAAGACCCAGGGCCGCCACGGCCTGAACGGCAACAAGCCGGTGGTCGATGCCGTCCACAACCCGTGGGAGGACCTGCGCGACGGCTTCGACGGGGCGGGCTGGCTCAACCTCACCAACACCCGCGGCACGCTGAAGGTCGAGGGCATGTCGGTCGAACTCACCGGACTCGACGACCCGCACATCAAGCGGGACCGCTACGCCCGCGTGGCCGGCGGCCCGTCCGACTCCGCCGACCTCTCCCTGGGCGTCGTCCACGCCCCCTATCTCCGCACCCTCGACGCCTTCACCGCCGACGGCTACCCCCTGATCCTGGCCGGCCACACCCACGGCGGCCAGCTCTGCATCCCCTTCTACGGCGCCCTCGTCACCAACTGCGACCTCGACACGGAGCGCGTGAAGGGCCTCTCCACGCACACGGCTGAGGGCCACACCGCGTACATGCACGTCTCAGCCGGCTGCGGGACGAACCGCTACACACCGGTGAGGTTCGCCTGCCCACCGGAGGCTTCGCTGTTGACGTTGGTGGGGCGAGAGGATTAAGGCCGCGGGGAGGCCTGCGAGTCGGGCCGGTTCGGGACGGGGTGATCTGCGGAGGGCGGTCCGCGAAGGGCAACGGTCCACGGAGGGGGCGGCCGGCGAAGGGTGGCGGCCTGCCGGCAAGGCGGCACTGACCCGTACGGATCGTCCCGGATAGCCCGTTTCGTCGGGGCGTCTTAGCGTGAGCGCATGACCGCACCGATACCCAGGGACATCCCCGACCTGCCCGCGATCTCGGGCATTCCCGCGCCGGTGACGTCCGTCGTTCCCGCGACGGCGGTGGTGGAACCGACACGACGCCCCCTGGTGGGGGCGTACCGCGCCCTGGTCGCGCTGGCGGCGGCAGCGGCCGTGGCGATCGAGCTGGTGCTGGGCAGCCCTCTACGGGCATTCAGCCATTTCTCGGTCCAGAGCACGGCCCTGGTGGCACTGGTCCTCGCCGCCTCGTCCCGCCGCGCGCGGTCGGCCCGCCGCCCCCTGCCGTCCGTGGTGACCGTCGGCACGGTTCTCTACGCCGTGATCACGGCCTTGGTCTACCACCTGATCCTGATGAGGGACCCGGCCGCCCTCCCCTTGACGATGACGCCGACGGGCGCCCCGGTCTCCCCCACCGGCTGGCACACCGTGACCAACCACGCCTTCCACACGGCGATCCCCCTCGCGGTGGTGGCGGACTGGCTCCTCCTGACCCGCCCGTCCCCGCCACGCCTGAGCCGCGCGGCGACCTGGCTGCTCTACCCGATGGCGTACCTGGCGTTCACGCTCGGCCGAGCCGCCCTGCTGACCCCCGACTGGCCGGCCCCGTACCTCTACCCGTTCCTGGACGTCGACCGCCACGGCTACAAGAGCGTCCTCGGCAACGCGCTCCTCCTGGGCCTCGCCTTCTACGCCCTCGCTCTCCTCCTCATCGCCGTCGACCACCTCCGTCCGGACCCCGTCCGCCCACGTCGGGGGCGCCCCAGCCGCCACGACCGCCGCCCCGAAAACCGGATTTCGTCTCCAGCCACCAGTGGGCTAAAGTAAACGACGTCGCCGCGACAAGCAGCGACAATCGGGGTGTAGCGCAGCTTGGCAGCGCGCTTCGTTCGGGACGAAGAGGTCGTGGGTTCAAATCCCGCCACCCCGACAGCTAAGTAGCAGGTCAGAGGGCCCTTACCGAGTCGGTAAGGGCCCTCTGGCGTTGCTGCGTGTCTATCTGCGTGACTATCGATTCCTGAGTGCGTGCTGCGTGACTACGACTGCTTCGGTGCGGCTCCGAAGATGCCGCCCATGACCACGGCGCCGGTCTGGATCACGGGCCGGATCTGCTTCCGGTAGACGTCCTCGGTGACGGCAGTACCGGAGTGACCGACGAGTCGCGAGATCTCCTCCAGTGGGACGCCCCGGTCGGAGAGCAGGGACACGAAGCTGTGCCGGAGCTCACGAGGCGTCCACTCGTCGGCGTTGATCCCGTCGACTTCCTTGAGCGCCCGGCGGAAGGCGCGGCGGACGTTGGCCGCATCGAGCGGCTTGCCGACAGTTGAGGAGAAGACGAGCCCGTGTGGGGCGCCCCTCTGAGGCGCTCACCTTCGCTCAGGCCGAGGCTGTACTCAAGCCTGTCGATTCGCAAGGCCTTGTCCATCCGCCACCACTCGGCGCGCGCCCGCCTGGGCAATCAGTCCTCGGCCTTCGCAGGGAAGCGAACCAGGGGAACCGGCATCAGGCAGAGCGCGAAGGCCACCTGCGTCAGGACTGGGACGAAGAGGAGCGCCACGAAGTTCTGGAAGAGCAAGAACCATGTGGGCAGGAGGAGGAGCCCCGCCAGACGGATACGGAATGCCGCCCCCTTGCGCTCGTTGAGCAGCCCGAACAACAGGATTACCAGCAGCGAGGGGATGCCCACCATGAGCCCCACCGAGGCAATGGAGTCGTCCCACAGGTAGTAGGCGGTGTCCTCCCAGTACGAGCGGGTGCGAGGCAGGTAGGACACAAGCTCGTGCTGGCGGGGAGCCGTCAGGGCATGGACGAGCCATGCCGCCACCCAGATCAGCAGGTAGCGACCGACGGCATCAGCGATGCACAAGCCGACACGGCCGAGTCGGTGCCAAGGAGAGGTGACCACGAAGGGCATAGCGCATAGTGACACCTTTTTTGAACGCGTTCAAGGGAGTCGAGGGGTAGGCCAGGAGTGACTGGCAGTCCGGCCAGCGGTGCAGCAGCGGGGTACCGCAACCGCCCCCGCCCGGCAGTGTCCCGGTGGGCCCTCGAAGCGACCGGCATGGACGTCGCTGCCCGATCTCGCTAGAGCTACGGACCAGAAGGTCGCGTGCCACAGTCGTGCCACATCATGCGGTCAACCACGGTCAATGACGGCTCGTCGCAGTTGATCACGACACTGGGAGGGTTACGCCCGCACCCGGAGAACCGAGCTGGCGCGCCAGTCTCGCGCAGCGGGAGCAACACCAGGTGCGTGTCTAACTGGCGTGAAGAGCTGTGCCTCTACATCGGTCAAACCTGACGGAGCACGGCATCGACGTCGCGGCTCTGGCGGCGAGGCGAGGCATCAGCCGCACCGAGATCACGGACGACTGGCGGAACTGGTAGCCCGTTGCTTCGGGGCGGGCACGCTCGGGCAGCCCTCGGCTGAGACCTACCCGTCGACGTGCTCAGACCACCATCCTCGATCAGCCTGCCAATCCTGGAACCAGGCCACGAAGTCGGCCTCTGGCTCGCCCGCCTCCCCCGCGTCCGCGTACGGAGCCGCGCATCCATCTCCCAGCCACCAGACCCGGCCGCGCTGAGGCCCCGTGACCACAAGTACCCAGAACTCGCAGTCACGGTTGCCGCCCAGGAGGACCGAGCCGTTCTGATAGATGCCGTGGAGCAGAGGTGAGTGCTCATCGTCGTCGTAGTAGTCGTACTCCCACTGCCACTCCTCCACCAGAGGGAACGGCTCAGTGAACTTGCGTACAGCCGCTCCATCGAATGGTTCGGGACTGAGCCAGCAATCGGCCTTCCAGCTCTGCCAGTTCTCAGGCAGTCCTCCCAACGGCAGGAGCCGGTGTGCCATGGACACGCCCTCCAACGAACCGTTGGACACCTCCGCGACGAACGTACGGTAGGGCTCTGGCAGTTCGATGCCGTGAGCGGCTTCCCACGCCCGTACGCCGGCCCAGCCGAGGGGAGACCGTCGAAGATCTCCGGGGACAGCATCGCTGAGAACGGACATTGCACCTCTCAGGCGGTACCGCTCTGAGCTACCTGTCATGTACGTAGTGAACACCAGGCCTGACGGCAAAGGCCGCGGCCCAGGGTGCAACAAGAGTCGGCTGCCTCACCGCCACCGCCGCACCGTGCCCATCCGTGCCCATCCGTGCCCGATCGTGCGGGGAACCCCAAGGAACCACGGCGGCGAGCAGTCACCGCGCAGCGCAACGGCCCCCGACCGATTCACCTGGTCAGGGGCCGTTTCACCTTGCGGTGGGTGTGGGATTTGAGCCCACGGTGACTCACGCCACGACGGTTTTCAAGATCGACCATGGGTTTGACTCGACCATTGAGACTCCGCCGACCTCAGCTCGTCGTCTGCCGCTGGGCCCGGCCGAGCGCGAGGGCTACTCGGCAGGCAGGGCCTCTCGCATCGCCTTTGCGGTGGCAGTCGGGTCGTAGCCCTCCGGGACGCCTTCGACCAGGATGATGTCGCCCTCGATGTGCCGTGAGCGCAGCGGTGCGATCTCCTGGTATGCGGGTGAGTCCCACCAAGCCCGCGCCTCGGCGATCCCAGGGAAGCCAATTACCACGACGTGCCCGGGCCAGCTGCCCTCCTTCACCTCGTGCTGCGTGGCGTGCACGAGGAAGCGTCCGCCGTACGGTTCGAAGGTGGCGGGGATGCGCTCGATGTACTCAACGATCTCCGGGTGCGGAGCGGCCTCTTGCAGGTGAGCTATGGCGTACGCGGGCATGGCGTCCTTCCGGTCGGTCGAGCTCCGTACGCCGGGAGCATGGCATGCCGACGCATTGGGGTCGATGACCTGACAGGTAAGCGGACCCCGCCCGCACCCCGGACTGGCGGCGCACATGCACCCTGCGTGCCCGATCGGACGGCGAATGACGGGGGAACAACGGGGACCGTCGGCGAGCGTTCTGGGAACGCGCAGGTCAGCGTCTTCCCAGGTTAGGCCCAGCCTGGATACGCGATCTTCCAAACTGGTGCTCCGATACCCCGTTGCGCCGGGCCTGACTCTGTCGTCGAGCCCCACTGTCCGCGGGTCCCTGACTCACTCACTCGTCCCTTGGGGCACAAGCACGCTCAACCGGTAGGTAGTCGGGTGCTTCAGCCGCCCGCACAGTGTGTCGATTCGCACTCGGGAGGGATCGGTACCAGGTCGTTCCTCTTGGAGGCTGCGCAGCCGCGCCCGGAGCTGGTCGGAGTCCTCCGTTTCGCAGATGACTTCCCAGCGCCATCCGGCCGCCAGGGCCGCGGAGACTCGCTGGCGTTCCTCGCGTGCTTGCCGATTTCTCTTCCTCTGTCCAGGCATAGGCATCACCATGACGGCTGGTAATACCCCAGACAACATCGACGACGCGTTGCAACAGCCCCTGCCGAGTGTCTAACTGCGTAACAACGCCTGCGTACAGCGATGGACATGGGCGCACACCAGCGGACCATGGCAGCAGGTGCGGGGCACCCTGGCCCATGGTCGCGCGCCCGCCCAAGTTGCTTCGGGACGAAGAGGTCGTGGGTGCAAATCCCGCCACCCCGACAGTGAAGTACCAGGTCAGGGGCCTGATCCAGCTAGTGGATCAGGCCCCTGAGTGGTTTGGCGTTCGGAAGCGGGTACCGACAGTCGGCGGCCCGCCCTGGAAAGCACGGAGCCCCGGAACGCACGGTGTGGCGTCCGGAGCTCCTGTCGACGTGGCTGGTCAGCGGGTGACCATGATCGCGTCCAGATGTACGGTGGCGCGGGCGGCCGTGGTGCCGGACAGCACCTTCAGCTGCGCCTTGTGGGTGGTGATCTTCGTACCGAGTGTGTAGGTGAAGACCACCTTCCGGTAACTGGTCGCCGAGGTGTAGGTGTTCACCGTGCCCACCGTGGTCCCGTCCACGATGACCGCGAAACGGCCACCGTTGGAGGTGGCGGTCGCGACGATCCGCAGCTTGGTGCCGTCCGCCGTGAAGGACACGGTGGCGCCGGGCGTGGCGGATGCCCGCTCGGTCTTCGACCAGGCCGAGGTCACCGACTTCGACGCCCAGGTGCCCTTGTAGGTCAGTGCCGAGGACCGGTCGTCGACCGGGATGCCGCCGGCCGCGGCGGCGCTCCAGGCCCCGGTCTGGCCCGCGTCGTCGTGCGCTCGCACGTAGAAGCGGTAGGTCAGGCCCGGCTTCGGCGTCACCGGGCTGCCGGAGGATCCGAAGACCGCCGACTTCGAGGTGGTGCGGGTGCGCCAGGTCTGGAGCGGCCCGAGTGTCCACACGCCCGTGCTGCTGCGGGTGGTGACCTTCCAGCCCACGTCGTACGACGTCACGCCCGCCGTCTTCGCCGTCCAGCTGACCGGGATCACGGCGCTGGTCGAGGAGTTGCTGGCCAGGGTGGGGACGGTGACGGAGGCGGCCGGAGCGGTCCTGCGCAGGGTGACCTTTCCGCTGACGCCCGCTGCCGGAACGCCGGTCACCACGTCTCTCACGGAGAGAGTCCAGGTGTAGGAGCCTTCGGCGGCCGCCGTGCCCGCGTCCGTCCTGCCGTTCCACACCGGGGCGATGGCGTCGCCAGAGGCTGTTCCGGTCAGGGTGCGCACGGAGGTGGTACTGGACTTGAGGACGAGTGTCCAGGTCACCGGCCGGTTGTACGTCCATTTCGGCGCCCAGGTGTCGGCCTTGCCGTCGCCGTTGGGGCTGAAGCCGGTCGGGGCGGAGGCGGCGGTGGGGGACGGGGCGCCGGCCCACACGATGTGCGTGGCGCCGTCATCGTCCATCCACGTCGCCCAGGGTGCCTCGCGGTCGACCGCCCACCGCTCGGCGGACAGGCTGGTGGTCTTCGACGGCAGGGCGAACAGCGGCTGTATGGCGGCGCCGGTCACTCCCAGGACCTGGGCGTTCAGCGTGACACCACCAGAGGTTTCCTTCGTGAAGGTGTACAGCAGGTTCGTGCCGAGGACCGGGGCACGGACGGAGGCGTCCACCGTCGTACGGGTGGTGGTCCCCGTCTTCAGCAGCAGGCCCTGGGAGGAGGGGGCGGCTCCGCAGGTGGTCAGCAGGATCCAGGAGCCCCGCACCTGGAGGTCACCCGGCCGGCAGTCCACCGTGGTCACCGTGGTGACGGCGGCGGTGGCCAGGTCGGTGCGCCGGATCGACCAGCTGGACGTGCTGGTCTGGACCGACGAGTAGAGGCCACCGCCGTACAGGGCCGAGCCCGCGGGTACGCGGCGGTCCGCGCCGGTGGCGACGGTGTGGAGCACGAGGGTGCCGCTGGTGGAGGTGGTCTTGTCCGACAGCAGGAAGTGCGCGCCGTCGAAGTCCACCACCTGGTCGACCGACGTGTCGCTCGGCTCGAGGGGGACTCCGGTCAGCTTTCCGTTCTCGTAGACCTGGTAGGCGTTGCCCTGCTCGACGAGGACCCGGTTCCCGGCTGCGGCCAGCGTCCGGTGGACGGTGCCGGTGGAGTAGGCCAGGACGCGCGACGGCGTGGCCGCCGACGCGCCGGCTGGGCCGACCGTCAGGGCGGAGGAGAGCAGCACGCCGGTACGGCGGGAGGAGTCGTCCGCGGTGTAGAGGGTGCCGCCGGACAGTGCCAGGGCGTCAAGTCGTGCCGGACCGGCGGGGATCGTGGTGGCGTCGTCGGCTGCCGTGGACACCCGGCCGTCGGTGAGTGTCTGGATGGCGGCGTCGACGTCCGGTCGGTACAGCGACGTGCGCATCCGGCCGTCGTCGCCCACCGAGATGTCCCAGAACGTGCCGTTCAGGTCGGCGGCGGCGGTGGAGCCGTCGCGAGGCATCGCGTACAGCTCGTTGCCGTCCGCGGTCCACTCGTACCAGGCCAGGGTGTCGTCGCTGATCCAACGGGCCTTGTCGGTGGGCAGGGTGACCGTCGCCGGGCCGTCCGCGGGGGCCGCCCGCTGCCACTCGGTCAGCTTCGCCCCGTCGATGACCCCGAATCGGGTGGGGGTGAACTCCAGTCCCTGCGGCAGTTCGCCGGTGCTGGGCTCGGCCACGGTGACCGTCGCGCCGGTCGCGAAGTCGACGTAGACGATCCGGTGGTCCCAGGACGGGGCGGTCCGCCGCCGCACCAGCGCGCCGTCCGCGTCCGACGCCAGCACCTCGTACTGATTGTCGCCGGACAGCAGGGTGCGGTCGGCGGCGGACGTGCGCAGCACCAGGCGGACGCGGTACTGGGAGTCGTCGTTGTAGTACGCCTGCTGGACGAGAATTCCGTCTCCCGCCTGGCCGCGGTAGCGCTCGGCGCCGGGCGCGCCCGAGCTGTCGTACGCGACGGCCAGCGTCTCCTGGCTGCCCGTGTCGAGGCGGCGCAGGGTGACGTGGTCGGCGAGGGCTCCGTTGGGGTTCGTGGAGGTGGCGACGGCCACGACGGAGTCCTGGACGGACACGGCGTCGACGGAGACGCTTTCGGCGGTGTCGGCCAGCGGCCCCAGGTCCTGCGGGGCGCCCCCGGACAGGGAGAGCCAGCCGTGGTCGCGCGTGTCGGCGGCTGTCTTCTGGCGCCAGACGACGGCCTGCCCGGAGCCGGACACCTCGTCGGCCGCCGGCACGGATGTCGTGCGGGCCGGCAGCGAGGTCGTCACCCCGGCAGCGGCCATGGCGGCGGGGGAGACGGCCACGGTGCCCACGAGGGCCAGCGCTGCGGCCACGGCCACACAGGGGAGGAGGTGACGTCTGTGCGCTGCCATGGATCGCGGTCCTCTCGCGTACGGGATCCGGATTATCACACGAGGCACCAAACGCCTGGTCCAGTGGGCTTTGAGGAGCGAAAGCGGAAGCAGAGCAGCGGCCTGGCGGCGGCGTGCAGCGGGCCGCTCACCACCTCACGACTCCCGCCGGAGCCTGGGCAGTCGACACAGCCGTCGGCCATCGGCAGAAAGACCGTCGGCAGGAAGGCTGTCGGTAGGAAGGCCGTCGGTAGGAAGGCCGTCGGCACCGCGGCCGCGACGACGTGAACCAGGCGCCGGCCGCGGACCCTCCGCGGCCGGGCGATCAGTACCTCAAGCCGTGGACGCCGACACCGAGGCGGTGGCCGACGCATGTCGGCCCCGGCTACTCGACGACGCAACGGCGCCCGCAGGGAAGGGGCGAGCTTGCCCGGGTACGGGGCGCAGCGGGATGCAGTCGGTCGACGCGTTCCGGAAGGGCCCGTTCGTCGGTGGGGTATGCGCGGTCTCGCCCCGCGCCCCGGTGCCCGGTGCCCGCCCGAGGACTCATCCGTGTACGGCCTGCCGCGAAGCCGCAGGTTACGTAGGGCTGGTGCGGTGCCGGCCCCGGGGCCCCTCGGGCGGGTGGGTCAGGTGAGGGATTCGGGGAGGTGCGTGAGACGTGTCGTTCTGACGTGGGGCAGCGTCTTCGGCTGCACGACCGGCAGCACCATCAACTCGGGGTCCTGCGACAGCAGTCGCGCGTGGAGCGCGCGCAGGCTCGGTCCCGGCTCGGCGCCCATCTCCTCGACGGTCCGGGCACGGTGATCGGCGTACAGCTTCAGCGCCTCGTTGCCGCGGTCCGAGCGGTAGAGCGCCAGCATCAGCAGCCAGACGAACCTCTCGCGGAGTGGGTACTTGTGTACCGCGTAGTGCAGATAGGGCACGGCGTTGCGGTGCCGGCCCAGCTCCAGTTCGAGTTCCGCGCGTACCTCCATGTCGGAGAGGAAGCGCTCCTGGCGGTACAGCCGCTCGCGCTGGAGCATGGGGCCTTCCAGCCCCTCGACCAACGGTCCGGTGGACATGACGCGGGCTCGCTCAAGCAGTTCCGCCGCTTTGAGGATCTCGCCCTCGCGCGCCGCCCTGGCCCCGGCCGATGCCAGCCGCTCGTACGTGTAGAGATCGACGTACGCGTCTCCGGTGTGCAGCAGATACCCGCCTGCCGACCACTCCAGTGATATGCCCTCATCCGCGGTCGCTTCCGCCGCGAACAGGCCACGGAGGTTGGAAACGGACTTTTGAATCAGGTTTTTCGCATAAGCGGGGTATTCCTCTCCCCAAAGCGCGTCGATCAGCTGATCAATCCCTGTTTCGAGACCCCGCCTCAACAACAGCATGGCCAGCAGGGCGCGTTGCTTGGGCGGGCCCAGCTCCAATAACCGGCCCGCGTGTGTCACCTGCAACGGGCCGAAGAGACGAAAGCGCCACGACGACTCGTCTCTGGATTCGAAATCGACTTCACGCAACAGCACGCCAGACATGCAACCCCCCGGTAATCATGTGCTCAACTGCAGCACGGTACGCACGGCGACCAATCACCGGCCAGCGGGTAAGCGGCCGACCGTGGCTCAAAGACCACCCTTGACGTCCTCTGCGGGCAGGCGCACCGTGGCCCATTCGCCCGCATGTGGACCGTGTTCGCTCAAGCGGCCTCCGGTGGGCCCCCAGCGTTTCGTCCAACCCTTCGTCCAACCGTTGGTCCAACCCCTCCCGGCAAGGTGATCGAGTCTTACTCACCTTGCCAGGAGGATCGATGACGGGCCCAGCGCCGCAGGACCAGCTCCGTTCCCCCCTCAGATACGACAGCACGGTGCCACGCGCCACGGTCCACCGCGCGGCCATCGCCGAGGTCTTCCTCACCGATGCCCGGCCGGTGCCGGATCGGCCGGAAACATACGAGGTGGCGGCGCAGCTGCCGCGCGCCCACATCATGAGTGAGCTGTCCGAGACACATGACTTTCTTCTGCTGGTGGAGGTTCTTCGCCAGGGCGGTCTGTATCTCGCCCACACCTACGAGAAGGTCGGCCTGAGCGAGGCCTTCATCTTCCGTGACCTGCACATACAGATGCTCGACCTGTCGGCCGTCCGGACGGGCGACCGGCCGGCCCGCGTCGTCTGCACGTTCACGGTGGTCCCCCGGCGCAAGCGGAACGGGCGCGTCCAGGCCATTGACTTCTCCGGCGTCCTGGCCGTCGAGGGCAAGGACGCACTGCGCTTCAGCGGCGGCCTGGCCTTCTTCAACCGCAAGGTCTACCAGACACTGCGGGACCGCCGTCGCGCCGCTCTCGACGGGGTGCTCGGCATGCTGCCCGTGCGCGTGGCCGCCGATCCCACCGCGGTGGGGCGCCGTCACCCGTACAACGTCGTGATCACCCAGCCGGTCGTGACCGGGCCGAGCACGCTGACCGCCACCGTGCTGTCCGACACCTCGCACCCTCACCTGTTCGACCATCAGCTCGACCACGTTCCCGGCAACCTCCTGATGGAAGCGGCCCGGCAGCTGGCGGCGGCGTCGGTGTCCTCGCTGCACTCCATCTCCGCGCACGGTCTGCGGGTGACGGCGCTGGACGTCAGCTTCCAGGAGTTCGCCGAGCTCGACCTGCGCGCCGAGGCCCGAGCGCGGGTCGAGCAGTTCCGGCTCGACGAGTCGCTCGGCATGCTCGTCGTCCCCGTCACGGTCGACATCGTGCAGCAGGACAGTGTCGCGGCCTCGTTCCGTCTTGAGGTGGCGCAGTGACCTCCGCCCACATCACCACCGTCGTCGTCGACTACGGCGGTGTCCTCACCAACCCTCTGAACGAGACGTTCGCGGCCTTCGCCACGGCCGTCGGAGTGCCCCTGACGGATCTCCAGGACGCCTTCGCGCGGGCCACCGCACGCCACGGCCGCAGTCCGATGGCCGATCTGGAGACCGGCCGGTGCACGGAGTCGGAGATGGTCGAGCGAGTGCTCGCGGAGCTGCCGGGCGGCAGGGGCCGGGACCTGCTCGGCGGGCGGGACTTCGGGGAACTGTGGTTCCGGGCCAGGACCGTCAACGAGGAAATGGTCGCCTTCGTGCGCTCCCTGCGCCAGGACGGCTACCGCACCGCTCTGCTCACCAACAACGTCGCCGAATGGGGACCACGCTGGCGGGCCCAGCTCCCCGTCGACGAACTCTTCGACGTCGTCGTCGACTCATCGGCCGAGGGCGTACGCAAGCCCGACCCCGAGATCTACCGCCGGCTGCTGGAGCGGCTGCCCGCGGCACCGCACGAGTGCATGTTCGTCGACGACCTCGAGGAGAACTGTTCCACCGCCTCGGACCTCGGCATGTTCGCCGTGCCCTTCATCACCACCGACGAGGCGATCGACCTGATCGTCGCCGTGCTCCGCTCCCATGGGGGCTACCGAGTCAGGAAACCAGTATGAGAAACCAGGAATCCGTCCTGATCGTCGGAGCGGGCCCGACCGGGTTGACCATGGCGTGCACCCTGCTCCAGCACGGCGTGGAGTGCCGGGTGGTCGACCGCCGGAAGGGACCGGCCACCGAGCCCAAGGCGCTGATCCTGTGGAGCGGCGCGCTGGAGGTGCTGAGGCGCGTCGACGTGGCCGACTGCCTGGCCAAGCGTGCGCTGCCGCTCGCCGGAGCGTCCTACTGGTCCAACGGCAAGCGCATCGGCCAAGTGCGTTTCGGTTCGCTGGCCGACACGGCTTTCCCCCGCCCGCTGTGTGTGCCGCAGTCCATCACCGAGGGCATGCTGTACTCGCGGTTGCGCAAGCTCGGCGGCGACGTCGAGTGGAACACCACGCTCGTCGAGGCCCGGCTCGCCGACGGCGCCGGTTCCGTCACGGCCACCCTCTCGGGTCCCGATTCGGCCACACCCTCCACGGTGTCACCGCGCTGGCTGGTGGGTGCCGACGGCTCCCACAGCAAGGTGCGTGAGGCGACGGGAATCGCGTTCGAGGGCAGCACGTACCCCCGTGACTTCCTGCTGGGCGACGGAGAGTTCAGCGGCGACCTGCCCATGGACGAGGCGCAGTACCACCTCACGCCCGAGGGCGTCCTGGTGGTCGTGCCGCTGCCCGGCGGTGGGCACCGGGTCTTCTTCGACCGGGATGTCACCGGTGAGGTGTCGCCGCTGTCCGACGACGACCTGCAGACGCTGCTGACGGCGCGCGGTCCCAGCGGGTGGCAGATCAGGCACACCTCCTGGCGGAGCACGTTCCGGGTGCACACCAAGGTGGCGAGCGCCTTCCGGTCCGGCCCGGTCTTCCTGGCGGGCGACGCCGCGCACTGTCACAGCCCGGCCGGCGGGCAGGGCCTCAACACCGGTGTGCAGGACGCCTTCAACCTGGGCTGGAAGCTGGCCGCCGTGACGCACGGCGCCGACCCGGCGCTGCTCGACAGCTACGAGGTGGAGCGGCGTCCCGCGGCGCTGCGTGCCCTGCGCAACTCGGACCGGCAGACGCAGCTGTGGATGCTGCGCGCCGGACCGAAGCGGGTACTGCGGGACACGGCACTGAAGCTGGCATCGGCGACGGGTGCCCTCGACCGCAAGATGGTGCCCGAACTCGCGCAGCTCGACCCGGGCCTGGAGTCGAGCCCGGCGGTGCCGGGCCGGCTCTCGGCAGCCGGTGGCGGCGGTTCCCGGGAGTCGGACACCCAGCCCGACAGGAAGAGCGCGCTGCGGCCGGGCGTACGGCTGCCCGACACCAGCTGGCATCCGCTGTCCGGCACCTCCGCGGGGTCGCTGCACGAGCTGCTGGCGGCCGGCCGGCACACCCTGCTGGTGATCGTGGGCGGGGCCGGTACGGCGGACGCCGATCGCACCGCGGAGCGGACCGCGGACGTGGTGGCCCGCTCCTCGGTGGCGGACCAGACCGATGTGGTGCTGGTGACCGGCCGCTGGCCGGAAGGCGGCGGGGACGGGTCGGGGCCGGTCATGCGGGTCGTCGACACGGGCCAGGGACTCGTCTCGCTGGCCGAGCGGGCCCCGGTGGTGATCTACGTCCGGCCCGACGGAGCGGTCGGTGCCTGGTCCTCGCACCCCGACCTGCCGGCGCTGACGTCGGGCGTGTCGGTGCTCACCGATCCCGCGGGGCGTGCGGCGTGAGCCAGGAGCATCCTGGGCGGGCGTCCTTCGGGCTGGGCTCCCTCGGTGCCCGGGTCACGCGCCGCCCGTGGCTGTTCCTGTTGGCGGCGGTCGTCCTGCTCGTCGACGCCGTCATCCTCGGCGCGGACCTGACCGGCCGGCTCAGCAACGGCGGCACCACGGACCCCGGCTCGGAATCCGCCCGCGTCCAGCGGGTGCTGGAGGAGCACTACCCCGAGAACCAGCCGAACGTCGTGCTGCTCGTGTCCGTGCCCGCCGGCACGCAGGTCGACGACCGCAAGGTGGCCGTCCAGGGTGTGCGGCTCGCCGAGCGGCTGGCCTTCGAGACGTCGGTGTCCGGCGTCGTCTCGTACTGGCAGACCGGGCTGGAGGAGTTGCGCTCCCACGACGGCGGGCAGGCGGTGATCGCCGCGCGGATCGACGGCGGTGACGACCGGGCCAGGGCCGAGCTGGAGCGGCTCGCCCCGGACTACCGCGGCCGGCAGGGAGACCTGACCGTACAGATCTCGGGTGCGCTCGCCGTGCAGAACGAGATCGAGAGCACCGTGGCGGAGGACCTCACCCGCTCGGAGCTGATCGCTCTGCCACTCACCCTGGCCGTGCTGATATGGGTGTTCGGCGGCCTGGTCGCCGCGCTGCTGCCGGTCCTGGTGGGCCTGGCCACCGTGCTCGGTACGGGCGCCCTGTTGCGTCTTGTGACGGGGTTCACCGAGGTGTCGGTGTTCGCCCAGAACCTCACCACCGCGCTCGGACTCGGCCTGGCCATCGACTACGCGCTGCTGATCGTGCGCAGGTTCCGCGAGGAGCTGGCGGCGGGGGCCGACCCCGGGGCGGCCGTGGTGCGTACCGTGCGCACGGCCGGTCGTACCGTCCTGTTCTCCGCCTTGACCGTGGCGGTCGCCCTGGCCTCGATGCTGCCCTTCCCGCTGTACTTCCTGCGTTCCCTGGCCTACGCGGGCATCAGCGTGGTGCTGGTGGCGGCGCTCACCGCGCTCACGGTGCTGCCCGCCGTACTGGCGCTGCTGGGACACCGGGTGGACGCTCTGCGGGTGCGGCGCCGTCGCACGGGCGGGG
Source organism: Streptomyces sp. DSM 40750 (assembly GCF_024612035.1). GTDB lineage: Bacteria > Actinomycetota > Actinomycetes > Streptomycetales > Streptomycetaceae > Streptomyces. The sequence goes on along the minus strand of NZ_CP102513.1, from coordinate 6,478,616 downwards.
CCGGGCGTCCCACGGTGTCGGCGGGCCGGCTGACGGAGGCGGTGATGAAGCGCGCGCCGCTGGTCACCGTGGCCGTGACCGGTGTGCTGCTCGTGCTCGGACTGCCCTTCCTGGGCGCCCGGTTCGGTACGGCCGACGACCGTCAGTTGCCCGAGACGAGTGAGGCGAGGGCCGTCCTGGAGGTCCTGCGGGACGACTTCGACGACTCGCCCGAGCGTGCGATCCCCGTCCTGCTGACCACCGGCGACGCCCAAGGGGCCGAGGCCCGGGCCGTCGTGGGGCGGCTGGCGACGAAGCTGTCCGGCCTCGACGGTGTCGCACGCGTCGAGTCGTCGGCGGGCACCTACCGCGCCGGAGCCCGGTCGGAGGTGCCCTCCCCCGCGGACGCGTCGCGCCGGACCGCCGGTCACGACCTGCTGACCGTGGTCGCCGACGACGACACGGCCGCCACCTCCGTCCCCCACCAGCGGCTGGTGGAGGTGTTGCGCGAGGCGTCCGCGTCCGCCGAGGCGTCCGTGGGCGGGCCGGCGGCCGCCCTGGTGGACAGCAAGAACGCCATCGGCCGCGGTCTGCTGCCCGCCCTCGCCTTCGTCCTGATCGCCACGCTGCTCGTCGTCTTTCTGCTGACCGGCAGCGCGGTTCTGCCCGTGGTGGTGGTCGCGATGAACGCCCTGAGCCTGACGGCCATGTTCGGGGCGGTGGTGTGGGTGTTCCAGGACGGGCACCTGTCCGGCTTGCTCGACTTCACCGCGACCGGCGACGTGGAGACGACGCTTCCGGTGCTCATGTTCTGTGTCGCCTTCGGCCTGTCGATGGACTACGGAGTCTTCCTGATCGCCCGGATGAAGGAGGAGTTCGACCGCGGGGGCGACCACCGCGCGGCCGTGGCCCACGGGATGCGCACCACCGGCGGACTGATCACCGCGGCCGCCGTGGTCCTGAGTGTGGTGTTCGTGTCCATCGGGCTGTCGCGGATCACCAACACGAAGCTGCTCGGCTTCGGCATCGCCCTCGCCGTGCTGGTCGACGCCCTGGTGGTGCGGACCCTGCTGGTGCCCGCGGTGATGCGGCTGCTGGGGCCCCGCGCCTGGTGGGCACCGCGACCGCTGCTGCGTGCGCACCGCCGTTTCGGTCTGCGCGAGGAACCGGCCGCCGACCTTCCCGCGGACGCCTCCGCCGCCCCCGAACCCCCTGAAAGGACACAGCATGAGCGACACGCCGCCTCCCGCTGACCCCGTGGGAGCCGGGAGCTCCGGCGGACCGCGCAGCGTACTCGTCACCGGAGCCACCGGTCTGCTCGGCAGCGCCGTCGTGGAACGGCTCCTGGCCGACGGCGCCGAGGTGACGGCGGTGGTACGGAACGCCGCCCGCGCCCGGGACCTGTTACCGGACCATCCCGCGCTGCGGCTGGTCACCGGCGACGTCACGGACATCCCGACGTACGCCGGTGCCCTGCGTGGCATGGACGCCGTGATCCACACGGCCGCGTACTTCCGTGAGTACTACCAGCCGGGCCACGACCTGGAACTGCTGCACCGCACCAATGTGACCGCGGTGGAGGAACTGCTGCGGGCCGCGGTGGACGCCTCGGTGCCCACAGTGGTGCACACCAGCTCCATCGCCGTGCTGAGCCGCGGCGACGTCCGGTCACCCGGCGACGAGGACACTCCCAACGGCGCGGCGACGCAGGACAACCACTACCGCGCCAGCAAGATCCGGGCCGAGCGGGTGATCCGCGACTTCGAGGACGGCCTGCGCGCGCGGTTCGGCGCGGAGTACGGACTGCGGGTGCCCCTCGTCCTGCCGGGCTGGATGTGGGGGCCCGGCGACGCGGGCCCCACCTCGGCGGGGCGGCTCTTCCTGGCCGTCGCCCACGGCGGGATCAAGGCCCTGCCCACGGCGGGCAACCATGTGGTGGACGCCCGCGACGTCGCCGCCGTCTGCGTCGCCGCGGCGGAGCGGGGTGTCGCCGGCCGCCGCTACATCGCGGGCGGCTCCTGGTACCCGCTGCACGACATCTGCTCGGAAGTCGTCCGGGCGACCGGCACCGGGGCGGTGCCCCGCAGACTCCCCGCGCACACGGCGATGGCGCTCGCCTCGGTCCTCGAGTGGCAGGCGAAGGTGCGCCGGAAGGAGCCCGTCGCCACCCGCACCGGTATGCGGGTCCTCCTGGAGGGGGACCGCCGCAGGGTCTCCTCCGCCCGGGCGGTACGGGAGTTGGACATCGGCTTCCGCCCCCTGGAACAGACCATCGCCGACCAGGCCGCGTGGCACCGCGCCCGTCGGCAGCTGCCCGCCGCGGAACAAGGGACGAGGATCGCATGAGCATCATCAGGCGTACGGCCGTGCTGGCCGCGGCGGTGGCCCTGCTGGCCAGCCCGGTGGCGGCGGCCCTGGCCGCCTCCTCGGACACCTCCCCGGCGTCCCGCGGCTCGTCGCAGGCGTCGGCCGGCGTGCCCACTCCCGCCGAGAGAGCCGATGCCGCCAGGGCGACGGCCGCCCGTATGACCGCCGCCGACATCGTGGACGTACCGGTCAGCTTCACGGTGCGCAACACCAACCGCAGCAAGACCGGTTGCCGCACGAGTGGGGGGACCTACACGGTGCGCGGACATCTGACCGCGCCCGCGTCGGTCCTGTCCGGTTCGAAGCGGGCGGTGACGCTCTACCAGCACGGCATCGCGTCCGGTGAGTGGTACTGGCGCCTGGACGTGCCCGGCTACCACTACGCCGAGGAACTGGCCGAACGCGGGCACGCCTCGCTGACCATCGACCGTCTCGGCTACGACACGAGCGACCGGCCCGACGGTTTCGGCACCTGCATCGGCGCCGAGGCGGACATCGCCCACCAGATCGTGCGCCAGCTGCGCTCCGGGAGGTACGCCCTGGACGCGAAGTCGGCCACGGACCCCGCGGCCGTCAAGGGCTCCCCGCCGAAGTTCGACACGGTGACCCTGGCCGGGCAGTCCAACGGCGGCCAGGTCGTGCAGATCGAGGCGTACTCCTTCGGCGAGGTCGACGGTCTGATGATCATGGACTGGAGCGACCGGGGACTGACCCCCGAGGCCAACACCCGCTTCTTCAGCGCCCTGCAGACCTGCATGGCGGGCGGACAGCCGAGCCAGAAGGCCTCGGACCCGAAGGGCTACGCCTACTACGACCTGGGCGCCGACCAGTTCCGGCGAGGGAACTTCCACGACACGGAGGAGCGGGTCGTGGACGCCGCCACCCCGCACCAGAACCGGCACCCCTGCGGTGACATGACCTCCCAGCTCGACTCCGTCTTCACGGACCTCGAACACCTCGGGTCGATCAAGGTGCCCGTGCTCCTGGTCTACGGGGACGACGACGCCCGTGTCACGGGCGGTGCCGCCCATCGGCGCCTGTTCACCGGAGCCGACACCGAACTCGTCGACATCCCCGGGGCCGGCCACTACGCCACGATGGCCCGTTCCGCGCCCCGCACCTTCGACCGGATCGCGCGCTGGCTCGACGCCCGCGACCTGTGACCGGACGCAAACAGATCCCCCCACTCCCCACCTATCGGAGACCGAGAATGCCGACCACACACCGACCGGCGGGCGCCGCCGCCACACAGCACCCGCCCGCACTGCGACGCTGGGGCCGGGTGACCGCGACCAGGCCCAGGCTGGTGATCTGGACGAGTGTCGTCCTCACCCTGCTGGCTCTGGTGCTCGCCGCGGGCGCCATGGACCGCCTGGTGCTCAGCCGCTTCGAGAGCCCCGGCTCCGAGTCCTTGAGCACCCGGGCGCGGCTGGAGAAGGAGTTCGGCGAGGGCACGCCCAGCGTGCTGCTCATGGTGACCGCCAAGCAGGGCACCGTGGACGACCCGGCCGTGGTCGCCGCGGGCGGCAGGCTGGAGAAGGAACTCGCGGCGCAGGACGGGGTGGCCGAGGTCGCCTCGTACTGGTCGCGAGGTTCGTCGCCCGCCATGCGGGCCACCGACGGCAAGCAGGCCCTGATCATCGCCCGGATGTCCGGAACGGTGACCGAGGCCCGTACCAGGCTCGGGGAGTTCTCCCCCGATTTCAGCCGGGACACCTCACTGCTGAAGGTCCGGGTCGGCGGCGGCGACGAGGTCTTCCGGCAGGCCTCCGCGCAGTCCCGGCAGGACTTCCTGCGGGCCGAGATGATCGTGTTCCCGCTGGTGCTGCTCCTGCTGTTCGCCATCTACCGCAGGTTCTCGGCGGCTCTGCTGACGCTGGGCATGGGCCTGTTCTCGGTGATCACCACGCTGGCGATCCTGCGGGGCGTCACCTACTTCACCGACGTGTCGACCTTCGCCGCCAACCTGGCCCTGGTGATGGGCATCGGCCTGGGCGTCGACTACAGCCTCTTCGTCATCAACCGGTTCCGTGAGGAGTTGCGGGCCGGACGGTCCGTCGCGGAGGCCGTCGAGTTCGCGGTCGGCAGCGCGGGCCGTACGGTGGCCTTCAGCGGACTCACCGTCCTGGTGTCCCTGGCCTGTCTGCTGCTCTTCCCGTTCCCCTTCCTCCGTTCCTTCGCGTACGCCGGTGTCGCGACCGTCCTGACGTCGGTCTTCGCCGCGCTCGTGATCCTGCCCGCGTCGCTGGCCCGCCTGGGCCATCGGGTCGCCCGTAAGAACGCCGACACCCGCGCCGGCACCGGCTGGTGGCACGACACGGCGCTGCGGATGATGCGGCGGCCGCTGCTGTGGGGCATCCCGGCCCTGGTGGTGCTGCTGGGTCTCGCCGCGCCGACGATGAACCTGACGTTCGGTGTGCCGGACGAGCGGGTGCTGCCCGCGACCGCCTCCAGCCGGGTCGTCCAGCAGGACATCCGCGACAACTTCGCCGGCGAGGAGATGGACGCCATCCAGGTGCTGCGTCCCGGCCAGCCCGGCACCGACGCGGGCGGGGCCTCGATCGACGCCACGGCGGCCGCGCTGTCCCGGATCCCCGACGTCCAGCAGGTCGACGCGCTCACCGGCTCGTACGCCGAGGGCCGGAAGATCTCCGAGGCGAACGCCGGTTCCAGCAGGTTCGCCCACGACAAGGACACCTGGTACTCGGTCGTCGCCACCCACCACGGCCTGGACCGGGACATCGACCGGGTTCTCTCCGCCATCCGGACCACCGCCGTCGAGGGCGCGTCCTCCGGTGCCGAGGTGCGCATCGGCGGTTACCCGGCCGAGCTCAAGGACTTCCGCACCGAGTTGGTCGACCGGCTGCCCCTGGTGTTCGGGCTGATCCTCGTGGTCACGTTCGTGATTCTCTTCCTGATGACCGGCAGCGTGCTGCTGCCCGCGAAGGCCATGGTGCTCAACACGCTCAGCATGGGCGTGATGTTCGGTGCCCTGGTGTGGGTCTTCCAGGACGGCCATCTGTCCGGTCTGCTGGGCTTCACCCCGAGCGGCTCGATCGAGCCCAGCATTCCCATCCTGATGTTCTGCGTCGCCTTCGGCCTCTCGATGGACTACGAGGTCTTCATGCTGGCGCGCATCAAGGAGGAGTACGACCGGACCGGTGACAACGTCGGCGCGGTGGCCCTCGGGCTGGAGCGCAGTGGCCCGCTGATCACCTCCGCGGCGGTGATCCTCGCGGCCTCGTTCGCGACGTACGCCTCCTCGGGGATCGTCTTCCTGAAAATGCTGGGCCTGGGCATGGTCGTGGTGATCCTGGTGGACGCCACGCTGATCAGGGCGGTACTGGTGCCCGTCTTCATGCGCCTGGCCGGCGACGCCAACTGGTGGGCGCCCGGACCGTTGCGCGCGCTGCACGACCGGTTCGGGATCTCCGAGGCCGAGCCCGTCGAGGCGGGCGGTCCCCGGTCCTCGGCCGCGACCGTCGGCGCGCCCGCCGGCCGTTCCTGAATCCGCCGAGTTCCCGAGGAGAGACGATGCTGGGAATCGGAATGTGGGTCCTCATGCTGGCCGGCTCCGGGGTGATCCACATCTACCTGTGGAGACGGCTGGTCCGTGACACGACCAGGCCCGGGACCCTCGGCCGCCGGCTGGGGACGGTGGCGGTGGTGGTCTCGGCGGTCGCCGCGCCCGGAACCAGGATCGTCACTCCGATGCTGGACCCGTCGGACGACGGCGGCGGACGCTGGGTCGCCTGGCCCGGCTACACCCTGATCGGGGTGCTGCTCTACCTCCTGCTGGCGCTCGCCGTACTGGAAGTGCCGCGGGTCCTGGTGCTGCGCCGTCTCCGGCGCGCCGAACAGGCGACCGGACGGGAGCCGGCGGAGCCTGTGGCCGTGGCCGCCGACCCGGCCTCGGCCGAACTGGCGGCGACCGAACTGGCGGGGGCGGGGGCCCCGATGACGAGGGTCCGGGCGGCACAGGTCCCGGCGTCGGACGTCCCGGCGACGCCCCGCACCGCCGGGGACGGCGCGGCGAGCGCCCCCGGCGGCGCCTCGACGGCACCGGCAGCGGGCCCGCTCATGGGTCGGCGGCTCCTGATCGGAAGGGCGGTCGGCGCCCTGGCGGGCGCCACCGCACTCGGCACGGTCGGTCACGGGATGTCGGTGGCGCTCGGTGACCCGCGGATCAAGCGGGTACCCATCCCTCTGTCGAAGGTGAACGAGCGGCTGGCCGGACTGCGTATCGCCGTCGTCAGCGACATCCATCTCGGCCCGATGCTGGGACGCGCCCACACCGAGCGCGTCGTCCGGATGATCAACGGCCTCCAGGCCGACCTCGTGACGATCGTCGGTGACCTCGCCGACGGAACCGCCGCCCAGCTGGGCCCGGCGGTGCGACCGCTGCGGAACCTGGAGTCGCGCTACGGCAGCTTCTTCGTGACGGGAAATCACGAGTACCTCTACGACGGTGTGGAGGACTGGCTGGACGAGATGCGTGCCGTCGACGTCCGGCCGCTGGTGAACGAGCGGGTGGAGATCGAGCACAACGGCGCCTTCCTCGATCTGGCGGGGGTCGAGGACCTGGCGGGAGAGGAGACCGGCCGCGGACCCGACCTGGAGGGCACGCTGAGCGGACGGGACACCTCGCGCCCGGTCGTGCTGCTCGCCCACCAGCCGGTGTTCGCCGAGGAGGCCGCCCGCCACGGAGTCGACCTCCAGCTCTCCGGGCACACCCACGGCGGCCAGATGTTCCCTCTCAACGCCGTGACGGCGATGGCCAATCCGGTCACCGCCGGGCTCGGCACGGTGGACGACACCACGCTGTACGTCACGAGCGGCGTCGGCTTCTTCGGCCCACCGGTCCGGGTCGGCGCCCCCGCGGACATCTCCCTGCTCGAACTGCGCACGCGGAGTGGCGGATGAGGAAGGCCGTCCGACGACAGGGCGGCGACACCCCACAGAAGTTCCAGCAGACGACGAGACGGGAGAGCACGCCATGCGGAGCCCCACCCATCAGGAAGCCGCCCCCGCACGGGACACACCGCGGCCCGACAGCACCGCGCGCCCCGAGCCGGGGACGTCTCGGGAATCCGAGCCCCACCGGCACACGGAACCCCTGAGTCCTCCGGCCCAGATCCTCGGAATCTTCGTCGGGGTCTCACCCCCTCGACGCCCCCCGGGCCACCGGGCCGGTCACGGGCATGACTCCGGCCGTGCGGATCCGGCGGTGAAGGAGAGGTAAGAAGCAGAGGGAAGCAGTAGAGGTGACAGGTCAAGGGCCCGATCCGCGCAGCGGGTCGGGCCCTTCGGCCGTTCCGAAGACGATCCTCGCGCGGTCGCCGGGCCCGTGGCCGGGGCGCGTTGTCGCCGGAATCGCTTCGTTCGGCACCGGTCCCTCCCCACGTGGGGACCGGTGCCGAACGGTGCGGGGGTGTCGATCCTCGTCAGGAGACGTGGATCGAGACGGTTGTGGAGGTGTGTGGCGGCGTGCGGAGCGGGGTCGTCGCTGAAGCTGACCGAAAACGGATGGTTCATGGGTCGGTTCTGCGGGCGCTGTGCCGGTGGCCTGCGTGTGCGGCGCCCTTGAGGTGCGCGGCCTGGGCTTGATCCTGCCAGTCGGGGCTCGCACCGAGGAGGGTCCGGTGATCCCCCCAGGGCTTCGTCGCAGGTCAGACATATAAGGTGAGTTTTCCGGTCCGGATATCCAGGTACGGGGGAAGTTAAGGGGTGGATGCCTTGAGTTACGACTCAGGGGCACGCACAGCCTTCGCGGAGCGTCTCGCGCTGCTGTACAAGGAAGCGGGCAATCCTCCCCTCAAAAGTGTTTCCGAGTCGGTTGGCCGACTGCAGCGGGTCGACGAACGCGGGCGGCCCGTGCGGGTGTCCGCCCAGCGGATCAGTGACTGGCGGCGGGCCAGGAACGTGCCGGCGCAGTTCGCCGCCCTCGCCGCCGTCCTGCATGTCCTGATCCCCGAGGCCCGGCGGGCACGGCCCGTCCCGGTGTCCAAGGGGCTGTACGACATGGCCCAGTGGCAGCGGTTGTGGGAGCTGGCCCTGGCCGACCCCGTGGGCGAGCGCCCGGCGGGGGCGGCGGGAGGTCCCGCGTCCACCTCGTCCACGGCGGTCGCCGCCTCCGCCGCGGCCCTGGAGGAAGAACACACCCCGGGCACGGGCTCGGCCATCCCCGGCGGTGTCTGCCCCTACCGGGGGCTGGCCTCGTACCGGCAGCAGGACGCCCGGTGGTTCTTCGGGCGGGAGCGGAGCACCGAAGCGCTCGTCGCCCAGTTGCGCGCTGCGGAGCGGACGGGCGGGCTCGTCATGCTCGTGGGCGCCTCGGGCGCGGGGAAGTCCTCCCTGCTGAACGCCGGGCTCGTGCACGCGGTGCGCAACGGTGCCCTGGGTGGCCGGCCGGACAGCCCTTCCGGTGAGGGACATACGGGGAGCCGGGCGGGCGAGGTGCTCCAGCTCGTGCCGGGTGCCGATCCGCTCGGGGAGCTGACCCGCCGGATACCGGAGTTGGGGCGGGTCGTGTCCGCCGCGTACGAGCCGGGTACGCCGATGTTCGCCGAGGCGGTACGGGAAGCCGTCGCGGCGTGGGCCCTGCGGCGCGAGACGTCCCCCGACGGCGACGGTGCCACCCCCGACGGCGCGTCCTCCACTGCCGACAGCACGGTCCCGCCCCACTCCACCGGCGCCCTCTCCCGCACCAAAACCACCCACCCCAACGCCAACCCCAACCTCACCTCCACTCGCCCCGTCCTGATCGTCGACCAGTTCGAGGAGACCTTCACCCTCTCCACCGACGAAGCCGACCGGCGCACCTTCATCCAGCTGCTCAGCGCGGCGTGCACGCCCGACGGTCCGGGCGAGCCGGCACCCGTGCTCGTCGTCCTGGGGATCCGGGCCGACTTCTACGAGCAGTGCCTCGGGTATCCGGAGCTGGCGGACGCGTTGCAGCACCGGCACATGGTGCTGGGGCCGTTGACGACGGCGGAGTTGAGGGAGGCCGTGGTGGGGCCGGCCAAGGCGGTGGGGCTGGAGTTGGAGCCGGGGCTGGCGGAGTCGATCGTGCGGGAGGTGAGTGCGGACGGGCCCCGCGGGGCGCATGACGCGGGCGTGCTGCCGCTGCTGTCGCACGCGCTGCTCGTGACATGGCAGCGGCGGAAGGCGGGGCGGCTGACGCTGGCCGGTTATCGGGCGGCGGGCGGAATTCAGGGCGCGGTGGCGGCGACCGCCGAGCGGGCCTGGACGGGGCTGGACCCGGCGGCACGTACGGCCGCGCGGCTGCTTCTGCTGCGCCTGGTCCGGCTGGGCGAGGACACGCAGGCCACGCGGCGGCGCGGCACGCGGCGGCAGTTGGCGGACGGCTCGGCGGACCCGGACAAGACGCAGGAGTCGCTGGAGGCGCTGGTCCGCGCCCGGCTGGTGACGCTCGACGCGGAGACGGTGGAGATCACCCATGAGGCGCTGCTGCACGCCTGGCCCCGGTTGCGGGGGTGGATAGACGAGGGGCGCAACGACCATCTGCTGCGGCAGCGGCTGGAGGAGGACGGCCGGGCCTGGGAGGAGTCGGAGCGCGACACCTCCCTGCTCTACCGGGGCTCGCGGCTCGAACAGGCCCACACCTGGGCGAAGTCCGCCGGGAGCACCTTCCTGACCCGGAGCGCGGTGGAGTTCCTGGCCGCCTCGGTCCGGCTGCGCCGGCGTACCGTCTGGATCAGCCGGAGTGCCGTGGCGGCGCTGGTGGCGCTCGCCCTGGTGGCCGTCGGCTCGGCGGTGGTCGCGTGGCAGCAGCGCAACGACGCGGTGTTCGAGCAGGTGGTCGCCGAGGCCGATCGCGTCCAGTACACGGATCCGTCGCTGTCCGCCCAGCTCGACCTGGTGGCGCACGACCTGCGGTCCGACGACGAGGGCACCGCCAACCGGCTCGTCTCGATCGTCAACGCGCCCCTGGCCACCCCGCTCCTCGGCCACGGCGGCGCCGTCTACCTCACCTCGTTCAGCCCGAACGGGAAGTACCTGGCCACCGCCAGCTACGACCGGAGCGTACGGCTGTGGGACGTGGCGGACCCGTCCCGGCCCAAGGCCCTGGGCAAGCCCCTCACCGGGCACACGAGTTGGGTGAGCACCTCGGTCTTCGATCCGGACGGCCGTACACTCGCCAGCGCCGGCGACGACGGCACGATCCGGCTGTGGGACGTACGGGATCCGGGCGCTCCCCGGTCACTCGGCGCGCCGCTGACCGGGCACGACGGCACGATCTATCTGCTCGCCTTCAGCCCGGACGGGAAGACGCTCGCGTCCGTGGGCGAGGACCGCACCGTACGGCTGTGGGACGTGAGCGACCCGGCGCACGCGACGGCGCTCGGCGCGCCGCTCACCGGGCACACCGCGCCCGTACGGGCCGTGGCGTTCAGCCCGGACGGGAAGACGCTGGCGACCGGGGGCGACGACGACACGATCCGGCTGTGGGACACGGCCGATCCGCGTGATCCCGCACCGCTCGGCACGGTGCTCAAGGGCCATGCGGCCCTGGTCCACACCGTGGCCTTCAGCCCCGACGGGAAGACGCTGGCCAGCGGCAGCTCGGACAACACCGTCCGGCTCTGGGACGTGGCCGATCCCCGGCACGCGAGCGCGCTCGGGTCGCCGCTCACCGGGCACACCGGGCCCATCTGGTCCGTGGCCTTCAGCCCCGACGGGGGCATGCTCGCCGCCGCCAGCGCGGACAGTACGGCGAGTCTGTGGAACGTCGCCGATCCGGCGTACCCGTCGCAGGTCGGCGAGCCCCTCGCCGGGGCCAGCGGCGAGATGTACGCCCTGGGGTTCAGCCCGGACGGCCGGACCCTCGCCACCGGGAGCGGTGACAGCAAGGTCCGGCTCTGGTCGATACCGACGTCGGACATGGTCGGCCAGAACGGAGTGTTCCGTCCGGACGGGGACGTGCTCGCCACGGCCGGGGGCGACGGCCGGATCCGGCTGTGGAACGTGGAGAAGCCCGGCCGGCCCGTGCCGCTGGGCGAACCGTTCCTGGCCGAGGACGGCGGCAATCGCGCCCTGGCCTTCTCCCCCGACGGCCGGACTCTCGCGATCGTGGCCGGAAACCGGGCGCTGCACCTGTGGGACGTCAGCGACCCCGCCGACCCGGTCCCCCACGGGGCGCCCGTCACACTGCGGACCCGGTACGCCGACGCGCTGGCCTTCAGTCCGGACGGCAGGACACTGGCCACCCCCTACGACGACCACACCGTCCAGCTGTGGAACGTCGGCGACCCGTCCCGCCCCGTCCCGTTCGACAGGCGGCTCACCGGCCACAGGGGCTATCTCCTCTCCCTCGTCTTCAGCCCGGACGGCCGCACGCTCGTCAGCGGCAGCGCGGACGGCACCATCCGCCTGTGGAAGGTGACCGACCCGGGCCGCGCCACCCGGCTCGGCGAACCCCTCACCGACCACCACGGCCCCGTCAACATCCTCGCCTACAGCCCGGACGGCAGGACACTGGCCAGCGGGGGCGACGACGACACGGTCCGGCTCTGGGACGTCACCGACCCCGCAGAGGCGAGCCGGCTGGGCTCCCCGCTCACCGGCCACACCGAGGCGGTCGCGTCGCTGACCTACAGTCCCGACGGCCGGACCCTGGCCAGCGGCGGCAACGACAGCACCGTCCGGCTGTGGAACGTCGCCGACCCCGCCGAGGCCTCCCCGATCGGCCAGTCGATGAGCCCCAACGCCAAGACCGGCAACTTCCTGTCGTTCAGCCCCGAGAGCCACATGCTCGGGGTGTCCAGCGGCTCCGACACCGTACGGCTGTGGAATCTGGACGTCGACGACGCCGTACGGCACATCTGCGCGACGACACGCGGGGTGCTCACACGGGAGAAATGGGACGAATACCTGCCGCGGCTGGCCTATGAACCGCCGTGCCACGACGCCTGACAAAGGCTCGCACAATGCCTGCCATGCGCGTGATCCCGATCACAACTTGTCCACGCAGTGGAGCAGTCGGGTCCCGTCCGACGAGCAGTCTTGTTAGCCTTGGCCATAGCCCGGTCGCTGGTGCATCCCCCGTCGCCAGCGACCGGGCCCTTTCATGCCTCCGACGAACGCGACGTCTCGAAGGGTGGTGGGTACTGCCGTGACCCGGCGCATCGTCGTCGTCACCGCCGTCCACGCCCCCTCCGCCCCGTTCCTCACCGAGGCCTACGAGTCGCTGCGCGAGCAGGAACTCCCGGCCGGCTGGGACTGGCACTGGGTCATACAGGAGGACGGCACCTCGGACGCCGTCGCCCCGTACGTCCCCGGCGACGACCGCGTGACCTTCCGCCAGGGACGCCCCGGCGGCCCCGGAGTCGCCCGCACCATCGCCCTCTCCGAGGCGGACGGCGCGTATGTGAAGGTCCTGGACGCCGACGACCGGCTGACCCCGGGGACGCTCGCCCGCGATCTGGCCGCCCTCGAAGGCGACCACACCATCGGCTGGGCCACCTCACGCGTCCTGGACGTCCTGCCCGACGGCTCCACCGCCGGCTTCCCCGGCGATCCCGACCACGGCCCGATAGAGCGCGGGGCGATCCTCGACCACTGGGCCGCGCACGGCTTCATAGCTCAGGTTCATCCGGCGACGCTCTTCGTCCGCCGCGAACTGGCGCTCGCCCTCGGCGGCTGGATGGCCCTGCCGGCCTCCGAGGACACCGGGCTGCTCCTGGCGCTCAACTCCGTGAGCCGCGGCTGGTTCTCGGCCGAGACCGGCCTCCTCTACCGCAAGTGGGAGGGCCAGCTCACCGGCCAGGCGGCCCACACCGACGCGACCGAACGGAACGCCCGGATGGCGGTGATCGAGGCCCGCGCCCGGGCCCTGGCGCGCTTCCGGTGGAGCTACCCGGACCGCCTCGAAACCGCCGCCGCTCCTTGACGGAGCCCATGGAGGCGGCCCGGGAAGGGCCCGGCTCCGACCCGGCTAACGGCCCCCGCCGGCCACGGTGAGCCAGTGGGCGACCCTGCGGACGGTCGTCTCGTCGAGCCCGTCCACGACGGTCCGCACGGCGGCCAGGTCGTCCGGCCCGAGGTCGTACAGGCCCGCCTTGCCCAGCCCGGCCATGAGCACCTGCTGCCGCCGACCGGTCATCCGCTCCCTGAGCACGCTGGGCTCGCCGCCGGGCGTTCCGGCGCTCACGGCGGAGGTCTCGGCAGATGCCTCGGCAGACGTCCCAGCAGACATATCAGTAGAGGTCACGGCAGACGTCACGGCAGTCGGTTGGGGCGCGGCAGTCGACGAGTCGTGCCGCTCCCACCCCCCGCCCTTCGGGCCCCACAGCGTGACGGCCGGATCGTCGCCGCGCGCCCGCAGGGTCTGGGTCATCTCGCCGACCGCGTACACCACGGGGAAGCGGTACGGCGACTCCGCGCCCACGCGCCAGGAGGCCGAGGAGGGCTCGTAGAACATCGCGACCCAGCGGGGGATGCCGGGGGGCTGCGGGCTCTCGGGACGTGTCTGCACGGCGCTCATCCCTTCGGATACGGCGTTGCAGGCGACCATAACTGACGGACCGTCAGCTATCCAGGGTGCCGCCACCCGGCCTTTCGAGGGCGCTCGGCGGCCGGCCGGTGCCCTCAGCCGTTCCAGGCCTCGTCGTACGGGTCCTGGGGCGACTTGACCGGCTTGGTGGTGGTGACGTCGAGGTACGGGATGGCGGTGCCGTTGACCGGGTCCTTGGCCTGTTGGGGGCTGTAGGTGCCGGTGACCTCGATCCAGGTGTCGGGCTGGAGGACGGCCGGGAGTTCGCCGGTGAGGGCGATCTTGACGGGCTGGGCGTCGGCGGCGCAGCAGTTGAGGGCCATGCGGACGAGGTACGGGGTGCCGGAGCCGTCGAGGGCGAGGAACCCGGTGACCTTGAGCGGGCGGTCGGCGAGGGCGCGGCCCTTGTCGTAGACCGCGCGGCCGGCGTAGTCGGCGACGCTCAGGCGGAGGGTGCCGTCTGCGGGGAGGGTGGGGTAGCCCCAGGGCTGCTGCTGGAGGGCCGTGCCGGTGCGCATGGCGGTGTAGGAGCCGGCGGCGGGCGGGGCGACCAGGACGAGGGCGAGGAGGGGGAGGACGAGGAGCCAGGAGACGCGGGGTTCGTGAGGGGTGTGGGCCGTGCCGGCGTCGGCGGCGTCGGCGTGGGCATCACCGGTGTCGGGGCCGCCGGCCTGGGGGGCGTCCTGTCGGCGTGCCGCCCGGCGTTCGTACCAGACCGTCGCGACCGCGGCGGCTATCAGCACCACGCCCGCGCCGATGAGAAGCGGGCGGAGGCCGGCCTTGACGTAGCGGAGGTAGAGGTCGGTGAAGCCGGCGTGGAGGAGGGCGCCGCCGGTGAGGAAGAGGACGACGGTCTGGGCCTGGCGGTTCACAGGAGCACCGTCCCGACGAGGGCCGACACCAGGATCGCGAGGGTGAAGGTGGCGGGGGCGAAGCGGAGTGCGAAGGCACGGCCGAAGGTGGCGGTCTGCATGGCGAAGAGTTTCAGGTCGATCATCGGGCCGACGACCAGGAAGGCCAGCCGGGAGGTCAGGGAGAACTGCGTCAGCGAGGCGGCGACGAACGCGTCCGCCTCCGAGCAGATCGAAAGCAGTACGGCGAGGACCGCCAGGGCGAGGATCGCGACGACCGGGTTGTCGGCGGCGGCGTTGAGCCAGCTCGCCGGGACGACCGCCTTGAGCGTGGCCGCCGCCATCGCACCGACGACCAGGAACCCGCCCGCGTGCATCACGTCGTGCCGCACCGAGCCCCAGAACGCCGCGCCCTTGCTCTGGCCCTCGTAGGACGGCCGCTCCGGCGGGCGCATCCACTCGCCGCGGCCCAGCCCTTGCCACAGCCAGCCCATCGCGCACGCCACCAGCAGGCTCGCCACGAGCCTGGCCGCCACCATCTCGGGGTTCCCCGGGAAGGCCACGGCGGTCGCCGTCAGCACGATCGGGTTGATCGCGGGGGCGGAGAGGAGAAAGGCGAGCGCCGCCGCGGGCGTCACACCCCGGCGCACGAGGGCGCCCGCGACCGGCACCGACGCGCACTCGCACCCGGGGAGCACCACGCCCGCCATGCCGGCCGCCGGTACCGCCAGCGCGGGCCGCTTCGGCAGCGCGCGGGCGAAGAACGACGCCGGCACGAACACGGCGATGGCCGCCGACAGCAACACCCCGATGACCAGGAACGGCAGGGCCTGCACGACCACCGCCACGAACACCGTCATCCAGCTCTGCGTCACGGGCGCGGACAGCAGGCCGCGCAGCGGGCCCTGCGCCACCACCGCCAGGACCAGCAGCATGGTGAGGAGGAGGGGTGGGTCGAGGTGCCGACCGCGGTGGGGGGCTTCTTCCTTGGAAATGGCCACGGGGGACGGTACCTCCGTAGGGAACGGCTGTGCTGTGCGGGCCGGTTCGGCCTCCCCTCTCATACGGCGCCGGGGGCGCGGTTGCTCACGGCCATCGCACCCCACCCTCTTTTAGTAATGGGATCCATTTTCATGTAACGTCCGGGGCATCACCTGTGGAGGAGGACCCCATGGCCGTACCCAAGCGGAAGATGTCCCGCAGCAACACCCGTCACCGTCGCGCCCAGTGGAAGGCGAGCACGCCGCAGCTGGTGCCGTTCACGGTCGACGGCGCCACGTATCTCGTACCGCAGCGACTGCTGAAGGCGTACGAGCGCGGGCTGATCCAGCCGGCGGGCTGAGCGGCGTGACCACGGTGCACGACGGACTCGACCGGCTCCCCGTCACGGTCCTCTCCGGCTTTCTCGGCGCGGGCAAGACCACCCTGCTCAACCATGTCCTGGCCAACCGCGAGGGGCTCCGCGTGGCGGTCATCGTCAACGACATGAGCGAGGTCAACATCGACGCCGCCCTTGTGCGCGGCGGCGAGGCCGCGCTGTCGCGCACGGAGGAGCGGCTGGTCGAGATGACCAACGGGTGCATCTGCTGCACCCTGCGCGACGATCTGCTGGAGGAGGTGGACCGGCTGGCGCGGGAGGGCCGTTTCGACTATCTGCTCATCGAGAGTTCGGGGATCTCCGAGCCGATGCCCGTCGCGGCGACCTTCGCCTTCGCGCGCGACGACGGTGCCGTGCTCGGGGACCTCGCCCGGCTCGACACCATGGTCACGGTCGTCGACGCGGTGAACTTCCTGCCGGAGCTGGCGGGGGGCGAGGAGCTCGTGGCGCGGGGGCTCGACCAGTACGAGGACGACGAGCGCACCGTGAGCGATCTGCTGATGGACCAGGTCGAGTTCGCCGATGTGATCGTGCTGAACAAGCTCGACCTCGTCGACGCGGCGACCGCCGAGCGGCTCGCGGCGACGCTGGCGCGGCTCAACCCGGCCGCGCGGATCGTGCCGGTCAGCCATGGCCGGGTGCGGGTCGCGGAGGTGCTCGGCACCGGGGCGTTCGACCTCGAACGGGCCCAGCAGGCGCCGGGGTGGGTGCGGGAGCTGAACGGCGACCATGTGCCGGAGACCGAGGAGTACGGCATCTCCTCGACCGTCTTCCGGTCCGAACTCCCCTTCCATCCCGGGCGGTTGTGGACCTTCGTGACCGAGGACCTGGACAGCGGTTCCTTCGGGCAGGTCCTGCGCTCCAAGGGGTTCTTCACCCTGGCCAGCCGGCCGGGCGTCGTCGGGCTGTGGTCCCAGGCCGGGTCCGTCGCCCGCTTCGAGCCGTCCGCCGCGCGGGACGACGAGGCCCCGTACGCGCAGGAGTTGGTCTTCATCGGGACCGGCCTGCGGGCGGATGCGCTGCGCTCGGCGCTGGCGGGTTGCCTGATGGGTGAGGGCGAGCCTCTCGCTGTGCCGTCCGCCGTCGACGACCCCTTCCCCGCGTGGGACACCTACGGGATCGACGACAGCTGCGAGCACGAGCATCACCCGGCCCAGGTGAGCTGACCAGGGAGTTCGGCGCCTACGAGCCCGTCCGCGCCCGCCTCCCCAGCAGCTCCGCCAGGCCCCGGCGGGTGGCCGCCAGGACCACGCGGTCCTCGGCGCGGAGGACATAGGTGGGCGGGAGGTCCCACAACAGGCCCGAGCCCGATGCCCGTTCGGTGGCGGGCTCTCCGGGCGCGGCCGTGTCCAGGGCCAGGACCCTCCACGCGCCCGCCTGGAAGGCCTCCGCGACGGTTCGGCCCTCCAGGCGGGGGTGGCCGCGGACCTCGACGGCCGCGAAGAGCAGTACCCGGCGTTCGACGGGGATCGCGCCCAGGATCTGGCGGCCCATCATCGCGCCGGCGAAGGCGGGCGCGGCGAGGTGGGTGACGCTGCGGCTGCGGGTGAGGGCGCCCGGGTGGGCGGCGCGGAGGGTGCGGTAGACGGCGGTGGCGAAGTCGTCGTCGTAGAGGCGGAGGACGACGCGCAGGTCGGGGCGTACGGAACGGGCGTACAGCCCGGCTTCGAGGTTGGTCGTGTCGGAGCTGGTGACGGCGAGGAGCGCGTGGGCGCGGTGGACCTTGGCGGCCTCCAGGACGCCCTCCTGGGTCACGTCGCCGAGTACGACCGGCACCCTCAGCCGACGGGCCTCCGCGAGGCCCCGCGCCTCGGGGTCGGCCTCGACGCAGACGACCGGGATGTGCAGTTCGCGCAGGCGTGCGAGCACCCGGGTGCCGATCTTGCCGAGGCCGAGGAGGACGACGTGCCCGGAGAGGCCGCGAGGCGGCTTGCGGAGGGCGGAGCCGCTGCGGAAGGTGCCCAGGGCCTCCAGCACGGCGGCCAGGAGCACGGGCAGGAGGAGTAAGCCCATGAGGCCGGAGAGGAGTTGGAGGATCTGGCGGGAATCACTCTGGTCGGTCGCCGGGTCGGCGATCCCGAAGAGGTCGAGGAGGGTCGCGTACGTCGCCTGGAGCGGATGCTCCCCGGTGATCACCATCTGAGCTACGGCGAGGGCGAACACACACCCCACCAGCCCCGCGAGGGACCACCGCAGCCGCCGCGAGAGCAGCGACCCGAACGCCCCGAAGGCCCCCAGCGACCCGCCGCTCGCCCGGCCGGGCGGCAGCGCGGGGCCCGCGTAGCGCACGGTGTCGAGTACGACGGTCCCGCGTCCGGTGGCCGCCGCCACCGCCCGCTCGTCGGGCAGGAGTTGGGGCCCGCGCTCCCCGCTGCTCTCGGAACCGTCCGCTCCGGCGGGGTCGTTGGTGGTCGCCGAGAGGAGCGCGAGCGTGCACAGGCCTCCCGGGCTCTGGCCGCCACGGCCCGGCGGGCGCTCCACGGCCCGCAGCATCAGGCCGTCCGTCTGCACGACCTTGGTCGTCCCGGCGACGGCGGTCGCGGCCAGCGCGGGGGCTGCGGTGTCGGCGTCGGAGAGGACGGTCGTCGAGGCGCCGAAGCCGTCGACCCCGTCGTCGGCTGTGCCTCCCGTGGCCAACGCGGCGGCCTGGTCGAGGAGTTCCTCGATGTGCTGGCCCAACCGCCGGTTGTAGAGGCGGAGGACGAGCCGCAGGCGCGGGTTGAGGCGTCGGGCGGTGAGGGCGGCACGGATGTTGGTCTCGTCGTCGTCATACACGAGCGCCAGCGCGGCGGCCCGCTCCACCCCGGCCTCGGCGAGCACGGCCTCGGTGGCCTCAGCGGCCTCCAGAACCCGGTCGCCGTTCCGGTCGTTCCTGCCCTCTCCCCGGTCGCCTCGCTCTCCTCGCTCTCCTCTGTCTCCGGTCCGGTCGCTGGTCCGGTCGCCGGTCGTCGGATCGCCGTTGCCCGCCGCCCGGTTGACCACCGCCGTCACCCGGTCCAGGAGCGCGGCGGCGCCGCGGGCGCGCCCGACGACCGGCCGCTGCGCGACCCGGGCGGTGGGCGGCACGACGAGCGTCACCTGTTCCCGGTACACGTTCCGCAGTTCGGCGGCGAGCCGGTGCGCCAGCCCGTCGTCCCCGCAGACGACCATGTGCGCACCGGAGTCGGCGGCCGGTCCGCTCCGCCCGCTCGGGGCGGTCTGCCGGCCCGCGCCGACGGGACCGGACGGTATGTCCGGGCCGGTCGTCCCGGCCGGGTCGGCCGGACCCGCCTGTCTGCCCGGACCGGTACGGCTGCTCTGTTGCGAAGGGCTCCCCACGAGGCAGAAGACTGCCTCATCGGCGCGGCCGGTTCCTTCGTGATCCAGGTCACTGTTGAGGGCGTGAGTGCGACGGCGGGTGGAAATCCGTACTCAAGAGGGACGGGGTGACGACGGTGTCCGGATGCCAGGATGGGGCGCCATGACCGCAGGGTGGGGTTCGCGCACGACACGCGCCGCGATGTTCGCGGCCGTCTGTGTGCTGCTCGCCGCCCTGGGACACGTGATGATGTCCGGTACCCAGGTCCCCTGGTGGGCGATGGCCGCCGGGGCCGCCGCGACCGGTGCCGTCGGCTGGTGCCTGGCCGGACGTGAACGCGGGCTCCCGCTGATCACCTCCGTCGTGGTCGCCGCCCAGACCGCCCTCCACTCGGGCTTCGAGCTGGTGCAGTCATCGGGCCCGACGGCCCCCATGAGCCATATGTACTCGGCGAGTTCGGCGAACTCGATGGGTTCCGCGGATTCGATGGGTTCCGCGGTTTCGACGAGCTCGGCGGATCTCACGGACATGGGATCCACCCACATGATTCACACGGTCCACACGGCTGCGGCCGGTCACATGGACCATGTGGACCACACCGGGTACCTCCTGGACGGCTCGTCCGCGTCCTCCTCGTCGCTTCTGTCCCCGCTCGCGTCCGCGTACGCGTCGTCGGCCGGCATGTTCGCCGCGCATCTGCTGGCCGCGCTGCTGTGCGGTCTGTGGCTGGCGTACGGCGAACGCGCCGCCTTCGCCCTGCTGCGGGCTGTCGCCGGCTGGCTGGCCGCACCGCTGCGGCTGTCGCTCGCGCTGCCCGCCGCGCCGGAGCATCCGCGCCCGCGAGTGCGTCGCGGCCGGTCGGACCGTTCGCCGCGACGGCTCCTCCTCGTCCATGCGATCACCTCTCGGGGTCCACCCGCCGGGACCGCTGTCATCTGACGACAGCCGGTGACCCGAGGCGGCCGCTGCGGCATGCGCCTCGGGCTTCGGCCGTACGCCGCCCGCGCGCGTGCCGTACGGCCGGTTTCCCTTTCTCACCGGACCGGTGGACGCGCTCTTCGATACCCGCGTCCGTGGTCCGGACCCCGGATGACCCGAGAAGGACACCAGGTGATCACCCCTATCTCCCTGCCTGCCTCGATCCCGCA
Source organism: Streptomyces sp. DSM 40750 (assembly GCF_024612035.1). Lineage (GTDB taxonomy): Bacteria > Actinomycetota > Actinomycetes > Streptomycetales > Streptomycetaceae > Streptomyces. The sequence continues at coordinate 6,458,080 of NZ_CP102513.1, read as the reverse complement.
GGCCAGGTCCACGACCGACGAGTCCATCACCGCCTGGGCGCTGGCCGCCCGCGGTGGGGACCCGGAGGCCGTCGAACGGTTCGTCGGTGCGCTGCACCGTGACGTCCAGCGGTTCGTCGCCCACCTCTGCGCGGACCCGCAGGCCGTGGACGACCTCGCCCAGGACACGTTCCTGCGGGCGCTCGGCAGCCTGCACCGGTTCGAGGGGCGGTGCTCGGCCCGTACGTGGCTGCTGTCCATCGCCCGGCGGGCCGTGACCGACAGCTTCCGGTACGCGGCGGCGCGGCCGCGGCTGTCCGACGTGCCGGACTGGCGGCTGGCCGTCGAGCACGCCCAGCCTCGGGGGCTGCCCGGGTTCGACGACGGGGTCGCGCTTGTCGATCTGCTGAATACGTTGCCCGAGGAGCGGCGGGAGGCGTTCGTGCTGACGCAGGTGGTGGGGTTGTCGTACGAGGACGCGGCGGAGCTGAGTGGGTGCCCGGTCGGGACGGTGCGGTCTCGGGTGGCTCGGGCCAGGGCGACGCTGGTGGCGTTGCTGGCGGCGGCGGAGTCCCAGGAGGCCGGGGTGTTGGTGGCCGCCTGAGGGTGCGCCCGGGGCTTTTCCCGCCCCCGCCGCCCCTGCCCGTTCCATCCCGGGGGCGCTGCCCCTTCGACCCCGGGGGCCTTGGGTGGGTTGTTCGGCCGCGGGTGAGTGGGGGCTGGTCGCGCAGTTCCCCGCGCCCCTTGACGGCGTGGGGCGTGCCCGGGGCTTTTAGGGGCGCGGGGAACTGCGCGAGCAACCACACACCACCCGCACCCGCCCAACAACCAGCCCCCCAGCTCTTCAGCGTCCGGGGTCGAAGGGGAGGCAGCCCCTGGGAGGGGACGGGTAAGAGCGGCGGGGGCGAGGAAAGTTACCGGCGTGGACCGAGGTGGCGTTGCGCGAAGTCCAGCTCCAGGCGGATTTGTTTGATGCGTTCGTCCACCACCAGGGAGCCGTGGCCGGCGTCATAGCGGTAGACCTCGTGGACGGCACCTCGGCCGGCCAGTCGGTCGACGTAGTTGTCGATCTGGCGGATGGGGCAGCGGGGGTCGTTGACGCCGGCGGAGATGTAGACGGGAGACTTCACCGCGTCGACGTAGGTCAGGGGGGACGAGGCCTCGAAGCGCTCAGGAACCTCCTCGGGCGTGCCGCCGAGGAGCGTGCGGTCCATGGCCTTCAGCGCCTCCATCTCGTCGTGGTACGCGGTGACGTAGTCGGCGACGGGAACGGCCGCGATGCCGAGCGTCCAGGCGTCCGGCTCGACGCCGAGGCCGAGAAGGGTGAGGTAGCCGCCCCAGGAACCGCCCGTGAGGATGAGACGGTCGGGATCGGCGACGCCGGAGCTCACCGCCCACTCCCGGACCGCCGCGATGTCCTCCAGCTCGATCAGACCGACCCGGTGCTTCAGGGCGTCGGTCCAGGCCCGGCCGTAACCCGTGGAGCCGCGGTAGTTGATACGGATCACCGCGTACCCGTGGTCCAGCCAGGCCGCCGGGCCGGCGGCGAACGCGTCGCTGTCGTGCCAGGTCGGGCCGCCGTGGATGTCGAAGACGGTGGGGTACGGCCCGGAAACGCCGGCCGGGCGCTGCACGAGGGCGTGGACGCGGCCGCCGGGGCTCTCCACCCAGACATCCTCCACCGGCACCGAGCCGGGGGACTTCGTCCCCGGCGGGTCAAGGACGACCCTGCCTGTCGTGGAGCGGACGACCGGCGGTTCGGCGGCCGAGGACCACAGGTACTCCACGCTGCCGTCGGGGCGGACCGTGGCCCCGGACACCGTGCCCTTCGGGGTGTCCACGCGCTCCAGGCGACGGGACGCCAGGTCGTAGCGGAACAGCTCGCTGCGGGCCTCGAAGCTGTGGTCCACGAGCAGGGCGGAGCCGTCCGGATACCACTCGGCGCTCAGGTCGCCCTCCAGCCGGTCGGCGAGTCCGAGGTCGGTCTCCTCGCCGGAGGCCACGTCCCAGACGAGCGGCTCCCAACGGCCGCCCCGCTGGTGACCGATGAGCAGCCGGGTGTCGCCGTCGACAGGGGCGAAGCCCATCACCTCCAGGCCCAGCTCGACCATGCCGCCCTTGGTGTCGTCGAGCTCGGCGACCGTCGTGCCGTCCGCCCGGACCACGCGCAGCGCCGAGTGCATCGCGTCGCCGTGCTCGGTGTGCTCGATCGCGATCAGCGAGCCGTCGTGCGAGAGGTCGCCGACACCGGCCGACTCCCGGTGGCGGTAGATCTCGACGGGGGCCGCGCCCTGCCGGGACAGATGGATCGTGGAGCCGTCCTCGTCCGTGGAGCGGCCGACGATCGCCGTACGGCCGTCGCAGCCGATGGTCAGACCCGCCGGGTAGGACGGGCCGAGGCCCGGTGCCGCCTCCTCGTCCGGGCCGCCGTGGAACGGCTGGCGGCGCCAGACGCCGAACTCGTCGCCGTCCTTGTCGTCGAACCACCAGATCCACTCGCCGTCGGGCGAGAGCACACCGTCCGTCGTGCCATTGGCCCGGTCCGTGACCTGACGCTGCTCGCCGGTCTCGCGGTCCCATGCGTACAGCTCGTACGTGCCCGTGGCGTTGGAGACGAACAGCGAGCGGTGCGGCGCGTCCTCCGCCCAGTCCGGCAGGGACACCCTCGGCGCCCGGAACCTCTTCTCCCAGTCGGGCATGGACCCGCTCTGCTCCTGCGGGGTGGACCCGTTGCTCTCAGTCATGGCCCCATACTGCCCCGCCCGCACGACAATGTGCCGCCGAGGTCCCCAGCCTGTGGACAACTTCGGCCGCCGCACTTCGGGCGGCGCCGATTGTCAGTGGGTGGGTGCAGACTCGCCGCATGACCACAACCACCGATCTACGCAAGACAGTCGAGACCTTCTGGGCCACCGCCGAGGCCCGGGACTGGGCCGCGTTGGGGGAGACGCTGGCCGAGAACATCGTGTACGAGCTGCCGCAGACGCGGGAGCGGATCCGCGGCCGGGAACGGAATGTGCGGTTCATGCGGGAGTATCCAGGTGACTGGCACGCCCGGATCGAGCGGATCGTCGCAGAGCCGGGGCAGGTCGTCAGCTGGGTACATGTCACGGCGGGGGTGGAGGAGATGTACGCGATCTCCTTCTTCACCGGGGACGAGCACGGCCGGATAGCGACGATGACCGACTTCTGGCCCGAGCCGTACGAGCCGCCCTTCGCACGGGAGCACCTCGTCGAGAGGTACTGAGCGGCGGGCCGTGCCTGCCGTCGGGGCCGACCCCGCAGCCGGGCGCCCGGCGCGGGCACCGTACGGTGGAAGGCGTGTACCGGTTTCTGCTGACGCCCCGATGGTGGGGGATCAACGTCTTCGTGCTGCTCGCCATCCCCTTCTGTGTGTTCATGGGGTCGTGGCAGCTGAGCCGGTTCGAGGACCGGATGCAGGACCATCGCGCGGCGACCGAGCGGATCGACCCGGAGGACCGGGCCCCGGCGCGGCCGCTGGACGAGCTGCTGCCGGTGGACAAGAAGACCTCGGGCGCGTCGGCCACCGTGACCGGACGGTACGGCGAGCAGCTCCTCGTGCCCAACCGCGAGGTGGACGGCAAGAACGGCTTCTACGTGCTGACGCTCCTGCGCACCGACGAGGGCAAGGCCCTGCCGGTCGTACGCGGCTGGCTGCCCGGCACCGCGGATCCGGACCGGGCCCCGGCCGCGCCCACCGGCGAGGTCACTGTCACCGGTTCACTGCAGTCGTCCGAGACCCCGGGGTCGAACGGCGTGCCCGTCCAGGGCGGGCTCCCGGCCGGCCAGACCACGGCGATCAGCGCGGCGGCGCTGGTGAACCTCGTGCCGGACGACCTGTACGACGCGTGGATCACGCTCGACAAGGGCGACTCGGGGATGAAGGCCGTGCCCGCGACCGCCCCGCAGAACACCGGGCTCGACCTGAAGGCCTTCCAGAACCTCGGCTACACCGGCGAGTGGTTCGTCTTCGCCGGCTTCGTCGTCTTCATGTGGTTCCGACTGCTCCGCCGCGAGGCCGAGTTCATCCGGGACGCGGAACTGGGCCTGGTCCCGGACGAGAACCAGCCGGACGAGAACCAGCCGGACAAGAACCGCTCCCGGGAAGCCGAGCCGGCCCAGTAGGGGCCGACGGGCCCATCCAGGAAGAGCGCCTGGCATCACCAAGCACACGCACCGCGAGACCAGCGGCGGTGCTCCCCCGCCGGGACCCAGCGGCGATACTCCCCCGTCGGCCCCCGTTCAGGACGCCGCCAGCAGTCCCGTCCGGTAGACCACTCCCGCGCACGCGTTGCTGACGGCGGTCGTGAAGGTGGCTACGCCGCCCTCGGCGGTGTGGGAGACGAGGACGCTGCCGTCGGCGACACCGCCGTCCTCGGTGACGAGCTGGGTGGACACGGAGTTGGTGCCGTCGGTGGTGGTGCCAGGAGTCTCCTCGTCCGTGGGCGTCGGGTCCACTGTCGGGTCCGAGCCGCCGGTGGTGCCATCGGTCGTGCCGCCGGTGGTGGGGCAGGGCTCGGACGGCACCCAGGCGAACTGCACCTCGTACGCCGTTCCCGGCGCCAGCACCAGCTGGGTGAGGGACAGCGACGGGTCGGGCAGTGCGGTGGCCTCGTCGCCGGCCACATGGTTCGCCACGGTGATCTTCGACCCGTCCGCGGCGCCCTGCGGGGTGATGCTCACACCGCCCGCGCCGGTGACCGTACAGCTGGTGCCGGAGATGTTGGAGACACGGAACGTGCCGTAGACGGCGCCGCTGGAGTCCGGTGAGCCCACGCTGGGGCCGCCGCCGAGCTGGGCCGTCGTACACAGGGACGCGGCAGCGCTCGTGGGCGTCGCCTGGGCGCCGCCCGTGGTGCCGTTGCTCTCGCCCTTGCCCTTGTCGCCCTCGTCCTTGTCGCTGCCCTTGCCGGAGTCCTTCGAGCCGCCGGAGGAGCCGCCCGACGAACCGTCACCGCCGGTCTGCCCCTTGGACTGGCCCTCGCTCCCCTGGGTCTCCGAGCCATGGCCGACGACGGAGGGGTTGGGGTCGGAGCCGGTGGAGTTGGAGACATGGACCAGGGCCGGGATCGCCGTGCCGATGAAGAGCGCGGCGGCCGCCATCCCGACGACGGCCTGACGCTTGCGCGCCCGCCGGGCCGGTACCGCCCGCCGCAGATGGTCCAGGGTGCCGTCCCGGGGCTCGATCTCCGACACCGCCTGGTGCAGCAGATTCCGCAGCACGAGCTCGTCCGACTCGAACTTGCCGAGCCCCTTCGGCCCCAAGCCGTTCGACCCGGACCCGCCCGAACCCGAACTGCCCGACCCGGACCCGGACCCGGATCCAGACCCGGATCCAGACCCGGCCGAGCGCAGGTCGCCGAAGCGCACCCCGTCGGCATCCAGCTCGGCCGTATCCGAGTCACCCGTATCGGAGTCACCCGCACCCGAGTCACCCGTATCCGAGCCGTCCGTGCGCGGACCGCCCGTATCCGAGTCGTCGTCCGTACCCAGGTCGGCCGAATTCAGGTCGGCCGAACGCGGGTCGTCCGGAGCGCGGCCTTCGAGACCGTGGCCCTTGGAGGTGGGGCCTTGTTCTTCGGGGCCGTGATTCACAGTTCGGTTCCCAGCGTGCGATTGCGTGTCTTCGTGCTCGTCGAGCCCGCGCCCCCCGACGCGCCCGTCCGGCCCGGGCTGTTCGGCGAGCCCGTCCCGCCCACGCCGTTCGGCGCGTTCGTCACCGCGCTCCTCGGCGCGTTCGTCGTCGTCCCGGCGTCCCCAGGAGGCACGCCTCCGGGCGCCGAGCTCGTCGTGCCCGTCGCGCATGTCGGATCCGTCGCGCCTGTCGGATCCGTCGTCCCTGCCGTGCGCGCTCATGCCGGCGCCTCCATGGCGACGCGCAGTGCCGCGATGCCCCGGGAGCCGTACGCCTTGACCGAGCCCAGCGATATGCCGAGGGTCTCGGCGACCTGGGCCTCGGTCATGTCGGCGAAGTAGCGCAGCACGAGGACCTCGCGCTGCCGGCGCTGGAGACCCTTCATCGCCTTGATGAGGGAGTCGCGCTCCAGCAGGTCGTACGCGCCCTCCTCCGCGCTCGCCATGTCGGGCATCGGCTTCGACAGCAGCTTCAGACCGAGGATGCGGCGGCGCAGGGCGGAGCGCGAGAGGTTCACGACCGTCTGGCGCAGATAGGCGAGCGTCTTCTCCGGCTCACGGACGCGCTTGCGCGCCGAGTGCACCCGGATGAAGGCCTCCTGGACGACGTCCTCACAGGAGGCGGTGTCGTCGAGAAGGAGGGCCGCGAGGCCGAGGAGCGAACGGTAATGGGCGCGGTAGGTCTCGGTGAGATGGTCGACCGTCGTGCCGGAGGCCGGCGCCGTGGACGTGTCGTCGGCACCGTCGCGCTGACTGGGAATGCGGGTCGGCCGCGCGGCGGGCATCGGCGCGATCACCGGCATGCCGCCGGCCGAACCGGGCGCGCGGGGACGGCGGGGTGGACGGAGGGCGGTGCCCCTCGTCTGTACCGCGGTGAAATCGAGAACCTCTGCCACGCCTGTTGGACCCACGTCCCCCCGTCGAGGTTGTACGCGACAGGCATCACTTTTGCGTCAGACCGCACATGTGTCCTTAGGACACGCGCATCCACGGGTGCGGGAGACGCGCCCGTCGGCACGCTGCGCGCACCCGTCGGTACGACCCACCGAACACCGGACAGCGCGTCGAACGCCCTCATGCGTACCAGCTCTTCCCCTGTGCCACGAGTGTTGGCGCCCAGCCCCGCCGAAGGGCGCCCGTTAAAGACGCTCCCCGTCCGCCCGCGGTTGCGGAGGACGGGGAGGAAAATCCCTCGATCCCCGGGAGGCCTGAATCAACCCGGAATCCCACGACTGCCCGGCCGGAAATCTTCCGTCCGCCGAACCGCCGACTCGAAGAACTTACACGCCGCCACCGACAACGGCCCATACCAATAGCCCCGGCACCGACACTCGGCGACAGCCGATCTACGCACGGGAGCGGGCCGCTCGCAAGGAAATCGGCCCACAGTGCACCAAGAGGCAACGGACAGTGCACCCTCAGCCAACCGGCGCTGCCCCGGGGGGCCGCGTCGGCCCTACGCCGCCCGCTCCGCCGCCACCAGCTCCGCGATCTGCGCGGTGTTGAGGGCGGCACCCTTGCGCAGGTTGTCGCCGCAGACGAAGAGTTCGAGGGCCGTCGGGTCGTCGAGGGCCCGGCGTACGCGCCCCACCCAGGTCGGGTCGGTGCCCACCACGTCGGCGGGGGTGGGGAACTCCCCCGCACCCGGGTCGTCGAAGAGCACGACCCCCGGCGCGGTGGCGAGGATCTCGCGCGCCTTGGCGACCGTGACCTCGCCCTCGAAACGGGCGTGGACGGTGAGCGAGTGCGCGGTGACGACCGGCACCCGTACGCAGGTCACGGCGACCGGCAGGGTCGGCAGCCCGAGGATCTTGCGGGACTCGTCCCGCACCTTCATCTCCTCCGACGACCAGCCGTCCGCGCGCGGCGACCCGGCCCACGGCACCACGTTCAGCGCCACCGGCTCGGGGAACGGCCCGGTGTTGTCGCCCACGGCCCGCCGTACGTCACCGGGCCTGGTCCCCAGTTCCGTACCGGCGACCAGGGCGATCTGCTGCCGCAGGGTCTCCACGCCGGCCCGTCCCGCGCCGCTGACAGCCTGGTACGAGGAGGCCACCAGCTCGCGCAGCCCGAACTCGGCGTGCAGCGCGCCGAGCGCCACGATCATGGAGAGGGTCGTGCAGTTGGGGTTGGCGATGATCCCGCGCGGGCGGCGGCGGACGGCGTGCGGATTGACCTCGGGGACGACGAGGGGCACCTCCGGGTCCATCCGGAAGGCGCCCGAGTTGTCCACCACGACCGCGCCCTTGGCCGCCGCGATCGGCGCCCAGCGCTCCGCCACCTCGTCCGGTACGTCGAACATGGCGACGTCGACCCCGTCGAAGGCCTCCTCCGACAGGGCCGTCACCTCGACCTGCTCCCCGCGCACGGCCAGCTTGCGGCCGGCCGAGCGGGGGGAGGCGATCAGACGGATCTCGCCCCAGATGTCCGCGCGGTGGGACAGGATCTGGAGCATGACCGTGCCGACGGCCCCGGTCGCACCCACGACCGCGAGCGTCGGCCTGCCGGTGCGCCCGGCATCGACGGCCATCAGTGGCCGAGGCCGCCGTCGTACGGACCGTACGAACGGACCGTCATCGTCCGGTCCCCCCGTAGACGACGGCCTCGTCGCTGTCGGAGTCGAGCCCGAAGGCGGAGTGCACGGCGCGTACGGCCTCGGGGACGTCATCGGCGCGGGTGACGACCGAGATACGGATCTCGGAGGTCGAGATCAGCTCGATGTTCACGCCCGCGTCGGACAGCGCCTCGAAGAAGGAGGCCGTGACCCCCGGGTTGGTCTTCATCCCCGCGCCGACCAGGGAGATCTTGCCGATCTGGTCGTCGTAGCGCAGCGAGTCGAACCCGATGCCGTCCTTGTTCTTCTCCAGGGCGTCGATCGCCTTGCGGCCCTCGGTCTTGGGGAGGGTGAAGGAGATGTCCGTCAGGCCGGTCGTCACGGCGGAGACGTTCTGCACCACCATGTCGATGTTGACCTCGGCGTCGGCGATGGCGCGGAAGATCGCGGCGGCCTCGCCCGGCTTGTCCGGGACGCCGACGACCGTGACCTTGGCCTCGGAGACGTCGTGGGCGACTCCGGAGATGATGGCGTGCTCCACCTTGTGGTCCCCTTGCGACTCTGGCTTCTCGTTGCTGACCCAGGTGCCCGGAAGTCCGGAGAAGGACGAGCGGACGTGGATCGGGATGTTGTAGCGGCGGGCGTACTCGACACAGCGGTGGAGCAGCACCTTCGAACCGGACGCGGCCAGTTCGAGCATGTCCTCGGAGGAGATCCAGTCGATCTTCCGGGCCTTCTTCACGACGCGCGGGTCGGCGGTGAAGACGCCGTCGACGTCGGTGTAGATCTCACAGACCTCGGCGTCGAGCGCGGCTGCCAGCGCGACGGCGGTGGTGTCGGACCCGCCGCGACCGAGGGTGGTGATGTCCTTCTTGTCCTGGCTGACGCCCTGGAACCCGGCGACGATCGCGATGTTGCCCTCGTCCAGCGCCGTCCGGATACGGCCGGGTGTGACGTCGATGATCCGGGCTTTGTTGTGGACCGAGTCGGTGATGACGCCTGCCTGGCTGCCGGTGAACGACTGGGCCTCGTGGCCCAGGTTTTTGATCGCCATGGCCAGCAGTGCCATGGAGATACGCTCTCCGGCGGTCAGCAGCATGTCGAACTCACGCCCGGCAGGCATCGGTGACACCTGCTCGGCGAGATCGATCAGCTCGTCCGTCGTGTCGCCCATCGCGGAAACGACGACGACCACCTGGTGGCCGTTCTTCTTCGCTTCCACGATCCGCTTGGCGACGCGCTTGATGCCCTCGGCATCGGCTACGGAGGAGCCTCCGTACTTCTGCACGACAAGGCCCACGTGCGCTCCTCGCTCGGTTCAGTCCCTTATCCGCACATACACACGTACTGCGGTCGGCTCAGTTTAGCGAGCGGCCGAATTCCCCTTCTCCGGTATCGCATGGTGAGATGTCCCGCCCACCCCTTGATCACCTGGGTTTTCTCCGGACGTTCCACCGGTTTCCCACCGGCTTCTCGCCCGGACCTCCGACCGCTCCGGGAACGTCTCTGCCCAGGTCGAAGCCGAACAGTCGACGAGAACGGCGAAAAGTGCCTGGAGTCACACCGTCGGCCCCCGCGGCGCCGGAAGCTCAACTTTCAAGCATTAAGGTCGGTGCCGTGCGCGTACTTCTGGTGGAAGACGACGAGCCCGTCGCCGAGTCGCTCCGGCGCGGGCTCCTGCGATACGGCTTCGAGGTGGAATGGGTCTCCACGGGCGGGGCGGCGCTGTCGTACAACGGTCCGTACGACGTCGTCCTTCTCGACCTCGGCCTGCCCGACACGGACGGTCTCGACGTCTGCAAGGCCCTCCGGTCCCGCAGCGATGTGCCGATCATCGTGATCAGCGCGCGCAGCGACGAGACGGACCGCGTGGTCGGCCTGGAGCTCGGCGCCGACGACTACGTCTCCAAGCCGTTCGGCGTCCGCGAGGTGATCGCCCGCATAAGGGCGGTGATGCGCCGCGTGCAGCCCCGGGCCGCCGACGCACCGGCCGCCGGCCCCGACCGCTACGGCCCCCGCCTCACCATCGACCGCAAGGCCGCGCGCGTCCACCTCGACGGTACGGAGGTGGGGCTCGCTCCCAAGGAGTACGACCTCCTCGCCTTCCTCACCGAGGAGCCGGGCGCGCTGATGTCGCGCGAGCAGATCATGGAGGCGGTCTGGGACGCGAACTGGTTCGGGCCGACCAAGACGCTGGACGTCCACGTGGCCGCGCTGCGGCGGAAGCTGGCGGGGGCGATCACGATCGAGGCGGTGCGGGGGGTGGGGTTCCGGCTGATCGTGAACGAGGGCGAGACCCCCGCAGGCGAGACCCCCGCGGCTGGCAAGGACGCCAAGAGCACTGAGGGCTCCGGCGCCTCATGATCCGTCAGCTGCTTCGCAGTTACGTCGTCCTCGTCGCCGTCGCGATCGCGTTGTTCACCGTGCCGGTGGCGTTCACGCTCACCTCACAGCTGCGGGGCGACACCATCAGTTCCGTCGGGCGCGAGGCCGAGACCATGGCCCGGCTGCTGGGCAACGGCGACGACGCCTCCTGCGAGGCGTTGAAACGGCTGGCCAAGGCGTACGAACCCGCCGAGGTCACGGTCCAGGTGGCCACCACCAACGGCTGTACGCCGAAGGACCTGACCGCACCCGCCCGCGACACGGCGCTGACCAAGGCGCTGCTGGACGGCGAGAAGACGGAGGACTGGGGTTCGGACTTCATCTGGGGCAAGCACCTGGTGGTCACCGTTCCCGCCCGCGACGCGACGACGGGCGATGTGGTCGGCGCCGTACGCATCGTCTTCTCCACCGACCACCTCACGTCCCGTCTGTGGCAGATCTGGGGCTTCCGGGCGGGGCTGGCCGTGCTGGTCCTCGGGGCGGCGGCGATCATCGGTGTCTTCGTGGCCCGCCGGCTGACCCGCCCCCTCCTGCAGCTCAACGAGATGGCGAGCAAGCTCAGCGACGGCGACCTGACGGCCCGCTCCCCCGTGACGGGCCCTCAGGAGACGCAGACCCTGGCGCGCACGCTGAACCAGGCGGGCGAACGCCTGGACACGCTGATCGCCTCGCAGCGGATCTTCGTGGCGGACGCCTCGCACCAACTGCGTACCCCCCTCACGGCCCTGCGGCTGTCCCTGGACAACATCGCGGACGGCACGGACGACGAGTTCGTACGGGAGGACGTGGAGCAGGCCACCGCCGAGGTGGTCCGGATGAGTCGCCTGGTCAGCGGCCTGCTGGTGCTGGCGCGGGCCGAGGCGAAGGTGACGGCGGCGGAACCGCTGTCCCTCCGGGACGTCATCCAGGAACGCTTCGACGTGTGGAGACCGGCCGCCGACGAGCGCGGAGTCACCATCACGCTCAGGGGGAGTGCCGACGGCCGGCCGCTTGTGCTGGCCAGTCCCGGTCATCTGGACCAGGTCCTGGACAACGTGCTTTCCAACGCCCTGGAGGTCTCACCGGACGGTGCGACCATCACGGTGCGGGTGGAGACCCGGGGCGATCAGGTGGTGCTGTCGGTGCTGGACGAGGGGCCCGGTATGTCGGACGCCGAGAAGTCCCGCGCCTTCGACCGCTTCTGGCGCGGTCAGGGCCTCACCGGGAAGTCCGGTTCCGGCCTCGGCCTCGCCGTCGTCAAGCAACTCGTCACCGACGACGGCGGAACCGTGGCCCTCGAGGACGCCCCCGGGGGCGGGCTGTGCGTCGCGCTCACACTGCGGGCGGCGCGGCACGGGGGTGGCTGAGCCGGGGGGTGGTCGGCTCAGCCGGTCCTACGGCTGGTGTCGCGCGCCGGCTGCCGCTCAGCCCTCGGGCATCGCCGACGAGTGGTGGTTCACGATCTTCCACACGCCGTTCCGCTTCTCGTACTCGTACGTGTAGCGGGCCTTGACGACTCTCTTCTCACCGGTCTTCTTGTCGGTGAGCGTGAACTGGTACGTGCCCGCGTCCAGCGCCGAGTTGCTGTCGAGGACGTTGATGTGCGTCTCGATCTTCTTGCCGACCGGCTTGCTCTCCAGGAAGTGGTGGAAGTAGTCGACGATGCCGGCACGGTTGGTGCGGACCTTGTTGGAGACGGTCGGCAGCAGCACCGCGTCCTTCGCGTACCGGTCCGCCACCTTCTTCGCGTCGCCGGTCCGCAGCGACTTGTTCCAGCCGTCGAAGAGCGCCGCGATCTCCTTCTTGGAGGGCTTCTTCGGCGCGGCCTCGGCTCCGGCCATGCTGACTCCGGCGGTCACCGTGCCGACGGTGACGAGGGCGGTGGCGGTGACGACGGCGGCACGTATGCGGTTCTTGCGGGTCATCGCGATCTCCCGTGCGAGTGTGGGGTGTTACTGCCTCCGCGTTCTCGTGCGGTGGAAGTGACTCCAGATTCGCGCGACGCCGGTTAGGGGCTGTGCAGCGGAGATACAGCGGTGGGACAGGGGTTGTACAAAGCACGGGGGGTGAGGGGGTGATTACGCTTCGCGGTGCCTGAGCAGGGCCACGGCTTGGTCGATGACGTTACGGCCTTCCGGGGTGTCGCCGACCGCTCGGCTCAAGTCGGCAATGAAGTCGGGAAGCAATTCGTGGACGCGAGGCGCATCGTCCACGAGAGCCAACAGATGAATATGGGTGATCCGGGCGTTCAACGTGTCCATATCGGTGGCACCCAGATGGTGTCGATACTGAGCTACGACCTTCTCCGCCAGCACGACAGCCCTGTCCAGGTGCCCGGCCTCCCTCAACTCCTCCACAAGGTTTCGTCTGAGAACTGCGACGCTGAAGTGGTCATCCCCCAATACCCTCTCGGCTTCGGCGACTTGGGCCTCAAACGTCGGACGATCGGGATGCTGGCGGGTCATTTCTCGGAGGGTCAGACGGGCCGTGAAAGCCACTGGATGGTCCGAACCCAGTGCTTCGACCGCCCTTTCAGCCACCTCCTGCGCCATGGCCTGGGCCCGCTCAGGCTCCGTGTGTCTCAGGACATCGGCGAGCGAGATTCGAGCCGAAAAGGTGTCCGGGTGACAAGCCCCCCTTTCTCGTTCGCTCAGGGCAAGTTGCTCCTCTGCGAGAGGCTGGGCAAGGTCATAATGGCCGTTGAGCATGTACATCGGCAGCATTGCGCCGCGTACCGTTTCTCTGCTGTCCCATCCCGGATTACGTTCGACGGCCCGCGCGACACGTTCGAGCAATGCCATGCTCCGCCGACTATGTCCCCTGGTGAGGTTCATCGCCGCCATGGTGAACAGGGACACAAGCAACTCCGTGTCGAACTCCTCACCCAAACAGCCCGCGAGTGCTTCGACATGCGTCGCCCACACCCGCTCCGCTTCGCCGAAGACCTGAGTCCTCTGTGTCTTTCCGCTCAGCATCCGCGCCGCCTCGTGCCGCGTGACCGCCATCTCCTCCGGTGTCCCCGCCCGACTCACCGCCTGCACCAGCCGATGCACCGACAGCACATCTCCCCGCACCTTGACCATGCTGTGCGCCGCCAACCTCCGCACGGCGTCGGTCACCTCCAGCGGGCTCCCGATCCCCTCCAAGTACCCCCGCGGAATCTCATCCGGCGCCCACCACGCGATGATCCGCAGGATCTGAACGGCGATCGGCGTATCGGCGAGCGCGTCCAGCGTCACCTGCCACACCCTTGCCACCGTCCGCTGCGCGTCCCCGCCCTCCGCCGTGGCCGCGTACATGTCGGCCGGGTAGCGGGCGAGAAAGTCGAGGTACACCCGGGGCGTCACCCCAGCCTCGCGGCAGTACGCGGCGGCCTGGTCCACGGCCAGCGGCAGGCACCCCAGTTCGGCGCACAGCTCCTCTACCCCGTCGGCCGGGCCGTCGTAGATCCCGGTGAACAGCTCGACGGCTTCTGCCGGCGCGAGGACATCCAGGTCCAGCGTCCGCGCGATCCCGCGCCAACTCGTCGAACTCCGACGGGTGGTGACCAGAAACCGCCCACCCGGCGCCCGTGCCAGCAGCGGCCTGATGACGGCCGGGTCGGAGACGTTGTCCAGGACGATCAGCCAGCCGCCGTTGGAGGCGAGCCACTGGATCGTACGTTCCCGGAAGGCCTCCTCCGTCAGGATGCCGACCAGGGCGGGCTGGAGGGCGCGGCCCAGCGCGGCGAAGCCGGAGTCGAGGTCGGTCTCCGTCTCCGCGGTGATCCACCAGACGGGGTTGAAGTCGGCCGCGTGGACGGCGGCCCAGTGCGCGGCGAGGGTCGACTTGCCGATCCCGCCCAGCCCATGAACGGCGTGGACGACGAGACCGCCCGCCTCACCGAACGCCGCGTCGAGAAGCCGGAGTTCACGCTCTCTGCCGACGAACTGACCGGTCCGGTCGGGAAGATGACACACTCGGGCCGCGCGGGAATCGAGCGAGAACGCCTCCGCCGGAAGCACCGTGGCCCGCGCGATCTGCGTGACGAAGTCCCCGGTGGCCGCATTGCCGATGTCCCGCCCGGCGACGATCGCCCCGTCCCCCGACGCCTCCGCCGACGCCGCCCCCTCGCTCACGCACCCGCCCCCTTCTCGGAGGCGGTGCTGGTACTGGTGCCGAGCGCTGTACGGCCTTCGCCTCCGGGTCCTCCCGGCAGATTAGCGGGCCACAGGGCGCAGGCTGCCCCGGGCCAGAGGCGACGATGGGAACGGGGGTGGGCAGCCGGCTCCCCACCCCCGTTCCGGGCCGGATCAGTCCACGTACTCCTGGAGGCACTCGGTGTCGAGAGCGATGTTCACCGGGTCCGGGAGTTTCACAGTGGCCCCGAAGGGCTTAGACGTCATCTCATTTGGTGAGCCTGCGGTAGCAGATGAGGGTGCAGGCGATACTGGTGAAGGCGAGGAAGTGGTCGGCCTTGCGCTCGTAGCGCCGGTGGAGGCGTCGGCGGCCAGCGAGCCAGGCCATGGTGCGTTCGATGGTCCAGCGGTGGCGGCCCAGCCGTTGTGAGCTTTCGATCCCTTTGCGGGCGATGCGGTGGGTGATGCCGCGGCCACGTAACCATCGCCGCAGTGGGGGTAGTCGTAGCCCTTGTCGGTGTGAAGCTTTCCCGGCTTGCGCCGCCTGCGTCCGCGTCGGGAGCGGATCGGCGGAATGCCCTTGACCAAGGTGATCAGGGCTTGGCTGTCGTGCAGGTTCGCGCCCGAGATTCCGATGGAAATGGGCAAACCGGTCCGCTCGGTGATCAAGTGGATCTTCGAACCGTACTTGCCCCGGTCGACAGGATTCGGACCCGTCAGGTCCCCCTTTTCAGGGCCCGCATGTTCACCGAGTCGATCGCGCAGCGGGTCCAGTCCAGCTCGCCTCGGGCACCAAGCTCGTCGAGTACCACGCGGTGGAGCCTGGCCCACACCCGGGCCTTCGACCACTCGCTGAACCGCCGATGGGCGGTTGCCCCTGACAGCCCGAAGGACGCTGTAGGCAGTTGCTGCCATGTGCAGCCCGACGTGGCCACGAACACGATCGCCGCCAGCACCTCCCGGTCGCCATGCCGACGCCGGCCACCACCCTGAGGCCGCGACGGCGCCTCCGGCACCACCCGCTGGAACAGCTCCCACAGCTCATCCGGCACCAGCCGCTCGACAATCCCCATGACCTGTCGCGCCTATGCCTCGCTGGAGCAGATGGTCTCAGTCCAGGTCGCCTGGAGGTCACGGCAGACAAGGGTGAGTGTGCCGTCCCAGCAGGCGATCTCGTGGCTGCAGCCGTCCCTGTGCGGCAGGATCTCGTCGAGAATCACAGCTCCGAGGTCGGCTCCTCGGTCCTCGTCGGCGGGATCGATGAGGAAGCTGGACACCCCTGCGTAGCGGATCAGCAGGTCTCGGTCGTGCTTCCAGCAGTTGTGCTGGAACTCGACCTCCATCTCCTCACCGCCGGCGCCCCGGACGGCCCGGAGCGTCAGGTCCTTCACGCATCGCCTGCTGCGGAAGTCGTAGTGGCCCGTGTCCGTGGCGAAAGCCCGGGCGCCTGGCGGCAGGTCACCGGAGATTGAGAGTAGGTGGCTCAGGTAGTGAGCCGGGTCCAAGACCCCTGACAGGTCGCCGACCTGCGCATCGAGATTGACGTACTGCATCGACCTTCGCCCCCGTTCATGACTTCCCACTGGCCGACGAATCGTCGCACAGACTCACCAAATGAGATGACGTCTTATTCACCTGCTGGCGATAGCGGCCGTCCTCCGGTTCGGTGAACACGGTGACCGTGCAATCGTCCCGATCGATGAGGAGGTACAACACCTATCCGCTGCGTTGGTACTCCGAACCGACCCCGGAAACACCGTACGTGGAACCGGAGTTGCTCCTCACAGCAGTGACCGCCGTATCGAGAGGAGCGCAGTCATGAGTCACCTTCTCGGCCGTGAACGGCCGAGCTTGTGTACTCGGTCGTTCACACCTTGTCGCGCTCCCGACTGTCCCCTACGGCAGGACGGTCACGGGTCGCATCTCCCCACGTTCCGGCCTGTTCAGGCTGGTGCGGGGACGGGTGCGGTGACGAACACCCACGCCGAGCGTGCGCGGTTGCGCACGTCGACCCCGGCGACGTGGTCGGCAGGCCCAGCGAGGCCGCACCGATGACAGGAGAAACGGTCCCGGTCGGGCCGGTTGGCCCGCTCGGTGTGCCCGCAGCGCGGGCAGCGCTGCGAGGTGTAGGCCGCATCCACCTCCAAGAACGGCACCCCGGCCTTACGGGCCTTGTAGGCGAGGTGCTGTCCGAGCTGGTGGAACGGCCACGAGGAGAGCATGCCCCGCTGGTCGCGACGAAGCCGTACCCGGTCCCGGATCCCGTCGAGTTGTTCGACAGCGATCCCCCGACCGGTGCGTTGCGCGACGGACACGATCTCCTTGCTGATCCGGTGGTTCACATGAGTGGCATGACGCTGTTCCTTCCGCGCACGGCGGGCCGCACGGCGGGTGGCCGAACGCGTCTGCTTCGCCTGGAGTTCGGCGCGCTTGCGGGCCTGCCACCGCCGGTAACGGCTCAGGCTGCGGCCCTGGTAGTTGGTGCCGTCGCTGGTGGTGGCTAGGTTGACGATGCCACGGTCCACGCCGATCCAGTCGGTCGGCTCGTGTACCCCGGGATCGGGAATGTCGCAGGTCGCGATGAGGAACCACTTCCCACCCCGCTGGACCAGGTCGGACTCGCCCCTGCGGTACTCGGCCAGCGTCTTGAGCTGGTCCGGCGAGCCGGTGTAGCGGATGCCGCGCATCCGCCCGTCCACCGTCCAGATCGACACCGTGCGCGCGTCGGTCCGCCAGGACAGGCACCGGTCGTCGAACGGCTGCGCCGCCTCGGGCCGGAAGGTGACCGGCGAGCCGACGGCCTTGCGGTACCGCTTCGTCCCCGGACCGCCCAGCCGCCCGGCTTTCAGGCTCGCCGCGAGCGCGCCGTACGCGTCAACGACTTTCTTCACCACCCGCACCGCGGCTGTGCCGACAGCCCGAACGTGGCCTTGATGTCCGCGTAGACCAGTTTCTGCAGGCCGTTGCGGTCCTTCACACCCGTCGCACAGGCCGTTCGGGAGACGTGGTCGGCGGCCCGGTTGCAGGCGCGCAGGGTCGCCTCCAGCGCCGCCGCCTGCTCCGGCGACGGCAACAGCTTCACTTGCACCACCAGCTTCACGACCCCAAACCTAGGCAGCGCATCGCACATCCGGGCGGGCTTCGCACACGTTCACCCACCCTCGGGACCCTTCAGGACGCGTGTGCGAATTCCCCGGCTCCGCCGGACGGCAATGCGGGCACTCCGTGCCCGACCATCGGACGCGGTGACGCTCCGCGTCACCGGTTCGAGATGCGATTCCTCCCGGCGTGAACGCCGAGGCATCCTCGCAAGAATCAGGTGAAGTTCTACCGGCAGATCGCCAAGGCGGACCAGCTCCACACAGATACTGGACTTCCTCCGCGACCAGCCGCCCGGCTAGAGCGTCCCCAGCGCCGGTGCGAACGCGATCAGCAAGGGAAGGAGTGCCAGCAGCGCGGCGGCCGTCGTGGTCGCCGCGCGGCGGGTCCGGTCCAGACGGGGCGGGGGCTCCAGGAGGCGTTCCACCCGGTCGCCCAGCAGGCGGCGGGTGTTGGAGCAGCTCAACACGCCCCGGTGCTGGTTGAGTTCGATGAGGGCCAGGGCCGTGGTGAGGTGGCCGCAGCGGCGGGATGCCGTGTCGTCGGCGGCGAGTTCGACCAGGCGGTGGGTCTGGTCGGCGAAGTGGGCGAAGAGGGGGATCCGCGGGAAGCCCGTGGCGAGGGCGGTGGAGAGGTGGAGCAGCCAGTCGTGGCGGGCGCGGGCGTGGCCGAGTTCGTGGGCCAGTACGGCGTCCAGCTGACGGTCGGTGAGTTTGCCCAACGCTCCGGTGGTCACGACCAGTTGGGGCGGCGCGCCCGGCATCAGCCACGCGTCCGGGTACTCGTCCTCCAGGACCAGCAGCGGCCCCTTCGCCTGTGGCAGGCCCGCCGGGAGGTCGGGGGCGCGTTCGCGCAGGTGCGCGCGGCGGAGGTGACGGCGGCGCCGGGCCTCGACCAGTTCCCGGGCGAGCATGGCACCGCTCCAGGCCGCCCCGCAGGCCAGCAGCAGGGTCAGTACGGCCGTCCAGGGCGGCGCGGCCGTGAGGTCGTACGCGTCGGTCACGGCCGGGGGCGCGGGGGCGAAGGCGTGCGTACGGACCGTCTCGAACACCGCCGCCGCGCCCAGCACCAGCGCCGCGAGGCAGCTCAGCAGCGCCGCCGCCACCAGGCACTGCCACGCCCACAGCGCGACCACGGGTTCCCGCTCAGGCCACACCGCCTTCAGCAGGGCACGGGGGCCCAGCACTGCGGCTGTCAGGGCCACGGCGGTGAGAAGGAGCAGGAGAACGGTCACGTCACTGGGTCCGGTTCCTGTCGGGGGCGGGCGGCGTGTACGGCTGAACAGGGACGATCTGGTTGTCGTGGAGCTGCGGCCTCTACAGGCTGGTGGACACGCTACCGGTGAACGGGGCCGATGCCATCGGCCCGGATGAGCCGTGAGCGAGGCGTCACTTGCCGCGTGCCTTCAGTTGTCCGAACTTGCCGCGTGCCTTCAGTTGTCCGACGTACCCGGCTGCCCGGCACGCTCGGCCGCCCGGTGCGACTCGGCGCGGGCTGATCCCGGTGAAACCCCGCTCAGCTGCCAGTCGACGCCGAGCCGATGTCGCCGCCCGCCGCGATGGAGCCGTGGCCGGATGCGGTCACGTTCGCGTTCGGGCCGGGGGTGCCGGCGGGGGGTGGGGTGGCGGGCGGGTTCTGCGACGGGACGGTCGGCGGGGTCGTACCGCCGGTCGAGGCCGCGCCGATGTTGCCGCCGGCCGCGATCGCGCCCCGGCCGGAGGCGGCCACGCCGTCGGCAGGGGTAGCCGGGGCGGGGGCAGCCGGGGCGGGTGTGGGCGCCGCCGGCGTGACGGTGGCGGCACCGGTCGAGGCGGTGCCGATGTTGCCGCCTGCGGCGATCCCACCGACGCCCGACGCCACGACGTTCCGTGACTGAGCGGGAGGGGTCGGAGCCGGCGGGGGCGGAGGGGTGGACGAGCCACCGAACTGCACGATGGCGGCGAGGACAAGACCGATCACGCCCGCGGACCCGCCCGCCACACTCGCGATCTGATCGGCCGAGCCCAGGTCGACGAAGGCGAACCCGACCAGCGTGACCACGCCCACCCCGGCGATCGCGAGACCGGCCCATGCCCATGGCTTCAGTGTCATTGGGGCATTGTGGCGGTTGTCGGGGTCTGTGGGGAGGGTTCGCCCAATACCGGCGGTCAACTGAGGTGGGATCAGATCCCGTCGGCCGTACCGTTGTCGGCGGTGTCGACGGTCCCTTCTACAGCGACGGTCGCTTCCATGGCGTCGGCCCCCTCCGGTTCGTCGGCCCGCGCCGTCGCTGTACCAGCCCGGTCCACCGCCTTCATCACCTCGATCGCCGCTTCCGCGAACCTCGCGAAGTCCAAGGTGCCCGCGGCGATACTCTCGCGCATCGACCCGAACAAGTCGCCCAGCTGGACGACGGCCTCGGGGATCGGTCTGCCTTCGGCTCCGGCAATCCAGTCGGCCCCCTCCCCGTCCAGATCCCCGGTGTCCGACTCGTCGTCCTCGTCGTTGTTGCCCAGCCCGCGGGAGACGGCCACGTCGACCATGCTTCTGATGGCATTCATACCGGCGACGAAGGAATCGTCCCCGCCGAAGACCTCCGTGGCGTCCGAGACCAGTTGCTCCAGAGCCGTGGAGACCCGGCCGACATCCCTGGTGGAGGCGTACGCCTGGACCAGTGCCATCCTCGCGGTCAGGGTCCTCGGATGATCACCACCGAACACCCGCTCGGTCGTGGCGACGTACTGCTCCGCGGTCTCCACGTCCTGCTCCGACCCCAGCAACTTCTTCATGACTTGCGGGCCCATGGACCGGACCACCGAGTGGAGTCGGTGCATCAGGTCGGGGGAACTGAAGTCGGCGCTGTTCAGGGGCACGGACATCAGGGCCTCCCCTATCGGTCCCTCCAGGATCTTCGACCCCGCCGACATCAGCAGGAGTTCGCCCTGGATGGACAGTGTCACCGGGTGTTCCGGGCCCAGGTGCTCCACTCCGTCCTCGTACGCCTTTTGCAGCCTCCAACGGATCGACACCAGGTCGTCATGGTTCCGGAACTCCCGGGCGAGAGCGCTCCGCGCCGCCAGGGTCAGCGGGTGCTGGTCACCGAGGGCCGCCGCCCGCCCCGCGACCACCTCCTCCAGGAGAGCTGCGGCACGCGCGGAGTCCCCCTGGAAGCCGACCAATTGGGCCAGCCGCATGAGCGCCGTCAATGTCACGGGGTGTCGCTCGCCCAACGCCCGCACGCAGTCGTCCAGTACGGCCTCGGCGAGAGGAGCGGCCCCCTTGAGGTCGCCCGACCGTCGCCGGGCGTGCACGAGCCGGGTCCGGGTCTCCAGCGTCTGCGGCGCCTCGGCACCGAGAAGTCGCGTGTACACCGCCTCCGCGCGCTCCAGCAGCGCGACCGCCCGCAGTGCCGAACGGGTCCCGGAGAACGTCAACTGGCGGGCGGCCTTGACGTAGAGTTCCGCCTCCGCCTCGCTCTCGGCCGTCCCGATGCCGGCCCCCGGCAGTCCGCCCCCGTGCCCGGCCAGCGCCTCGATGTGCGGCAGCACCGCCCGCACGGCCCGCCAGGCCGACGGAGCCTCGGCGTCTTCCGGGACCTGCGCGGTCAGTGCCGCCACCGCGCTCCTACGGGCCGCCACGATCGCGTCGGCGTGACGGTGACGGTCGTCCTCCCCCCGACCCTCCCCCGGCGTACGCGAGACGGCTTGCACCAGGCGGTGTACGGACACGGTGTCGTCGTAGAGGGAGATCATGCTGTGCGCCGCGAGGCGGCCCAGTGCCCGGCGCACGGCAGGGGGTGTGCCGAGAGAGGCGAGGAGCGAACGGGGGATGCCCTCGGAGGCGTACCAGGCGAGCATCAGCAGGATCCGCACGGCGAGCGGGTCGTCCGCGAGACGGTCGAGGGTGACGTGCCAGACGCGGGCGACGGTGCGTCCGTGGTCGCCGCCCTCGTCGGTGGCCCCGTACATCTCGGCGGGGTAGGCGGCGAGGTCGTCCAGGTACGCCCTTACGGTGCAGCCCGTTTCCGCGCAGTACGCCGCCGCCTGGGCGACCGCGAGCGGGAGGTGGCCCAGTTCCGCGCAGAGTTCGGCGGTGTCCGAGTCCTCGCCGCGAATCCGGGTGAAGAGGTCCACCGCCTCCGGGGCGGACAGCACGTCCAGCGCCAACTCCTTCGCCATGCTCCGCCAGCCCGTGGACCTCCGGCTCGTGACCAGGAAGCGACCTGAAGTCGCCCGGGCGAGAAGGTGTTCGACAACGGCCGGGTCCGAGACGTTGTCGAGCACGAGCAGCCAGCCGGTGTGGGAGGCCAGCCACTGCCGGGCCCACTCGGCGAGTTGTTCCTGCGGGAGGAGGGTGACCAGTGCGGGCTGCAGCGCGGAGGCAAGCGCCGCCAAGCCCGAGTCGAGCGCCGCACGGCTGTCCGCGGTGATCCACCAGACCGGCGCGTACTCCGCGCCGCGCAGGGTCGCCCAGCGGGCGGCGAGCGTCGACTTTCCGATACCGCCCAGCCCGTGCATCGCGTGCACCACCGCCTCACCCGGGGTGGCCAACGCCTCGTCCAACAGGGCGAGTTCATGGCCCCGGCCGACGAAGAGGGGCGCACGGGACGGGAGGTTGGTCAGCCCCGGGGGGCAGTCGACGCATGCCGCGGCGGGAAAGCTCTCGGGCGACAACAGCGTCGCCCTGCCGATGTGCACACCGTACGAACCCGCCCCGGTCTGCGCCAGACCGACATCCCCCCGAGCGGCCACAGCCGCCGTACCGGAGGCCGTGGCGGAGGAATCCTCAGACGGGCGGCGGTCGAACAATGCGCTCATGGGTCACATGATGACCGCCCGCGGCGGAAACAGTCATACGTACGGCGGGAGTTGTGCGCCCGGGCAGCATCGCTCCCGCCGTGAGCCGCAGCCACGACCACAGCCGGCTGCCCGGGCAGCATCGCTCCCGCCGTGAGCCGCAGCCACGACCACAGCCGGCCGCTGCCGCAGCCGTGGCTCTGTCGCGGCTACTTCACCTTCCGCAGCCCCAGCGGCGCCGCGATCTCCTCCGCCATGACCTTGCCCGCCTCGAACTCCAGGGTCTCGTCGCCCATCAGTTCCTGGTCGGTGTCGAGGCCGTCGAGCTCGGCGAGGGGTTGGTTGAGGCGGACGTGCGCGACGACGGACTGAAGTGCCCTGAGTGTCGCCGAAGCCGTGGAGCCCCAGTTGGAGAAGTAGGAGAACTGCCACCACCAGAGGGCCTCGGTGGTGCGGCCCGCGCGGTAGTGGGCCATGCCGTGGCGGAGGTCGGCGATGACGTCGGCGAGGTCGTCGGAGATACGGGCCGGCACGGGCGCCTTGCGGGGCTCGTAGGGGTCGAAGACCTCGGAGTAGATGTCGACCGGGTCGAGCATCAGAGCCAGGCGTTCGCGCAGGTCGTCGACGTCCGGCTCGGGGCCCGGGTCGGGCTCGTAGCGCTCGTCCGGCACGATGTCCTCGTGCGCGCCGAGGCGGCCGCCGGCCAGGAGGAGCTGGGAGACCTCCAGGAGGAGGAAGGGGACGGCCGAGTCCGGCTCGTCGCCCCTGGCCACCTCGGTGACGGCGACCAGGAAGCTCTCGATCTGGTCCGCGATCTGGACCGCGAAGTCGTCCGGGTTCAGGCCGGTCGCGTGCAGCGTGGCGTCAGACATCTAGGAGTCGTCTCCCCTCGAAGGCGCGGCCGAGGGTCACCTCGTCCGCGTATTCCAGGTCGCCGCCCACCGGGAGGCCGCTGGCCAGGCGGGTGACCTTGAGGCCCATGGGTTTGATCATGCGGGCGAGGTACGTGGCCGTGGCCTCGCCTTCGAGATTCGGGTCCGTGGCCAGGATCAGCTCGGTGACCGTTTCGTCCGCCAGGCGGGCCAGCAGCTCTCGTATGCGCAGGTCGTCGGGGCCGACACCCTCGATCGGGCTGATCGCGCCGCCGAGGACGTGGTAACGGCCCCTGAACTCGCGGGTGCGTTCGATCGCCACGACGTCCTTCGGCTCCTCGACGACGCAGATGACCGAGACGTCGCGGCGGGTGTCGCGGCAGATGTTGCACAACTCCTCCTGCGCGATGTTGCCGCAGGTCGCGCAGAAGCGGACCTTCGCCTTCACTTCGAGGAGGGCCTGTGCGAGCCGCCGTACGTCCGTCGGCTCCGCCTGCAGGATGTGGAAGGCGATCCGCTGCGCGCTCTTGGGACCGACGCCGGGCAGCCGCCCCAACTCGTCGATGAGGTCCTGGACCACGCCTTCGTACACGGACTGCCGTCCTTCCTGGTGTCTTTCAGTACGTACCGTAGTCGGCCACGGCCGCTCCGAGGAAGGCGGTACGGGGCACAGATGGGCTCAGAGGGGGTCGCGGAGGAGTTCAGAAGGGCAGGCCGGGGATGCCCGCGCCACCGCCGCCGAGGCCCTGGGCGAGGGGGCCCAGTTTCTGCTGCTGGAGGGCCTGGGCGTTCTCGTTGGCCGCCTGGACGGCCGCGACGATCAGGTCGGCGAGGGTCTCGGTGTCCTCCGGGTCCACCGCCTTGGGGTCGATCTTCAGGGCGCGCAGTTCGCCGGATCCGGTGACGGTGGCCCGCACCAGGCCGCCGCCCGCCTGACCGTCGACCTCCGTCTGCGCGAGTTCCTCCTGTGCCCTCGCCAGGTCCTGCTGCATCTTCTGGGCCTGCTGGAGCAGCTGCTGCATATTGGGCTGGCCACCACCGGGGATCACGTTCAGCTCCCTCGCACGAGTTTTCTCACGGACGTCTTTTCTCACGGACGTCGCCGTGGACGTTCTTGCGGTCGCAACGAGCCTACGTGGTCGGCACGGCCTGTGCCGCGCCACTCTTTCGAGTGAGTCGGCGGGGATTCGTATACCTGATCAAGGCCTCCTTCCAGGGGGAAAAGCGGTGAAAACGGGGTCTTCGCCACCCATTGGGGGGTAGGAAGGGTCGGGCCGCGTCAAGGTGCGTCAGCGCCGTACACGTGTGTCTCGCACTGTCGTCAGCAGCGTCGTCAGTAGGGAGTGCCGGGTGAGCCAGCCGGAGATGCAGCCCGAGGGGGGACCCCCGGACGGGCGGGGCGAGGGGTCCGGGCTGTGGGCGGAGCCGTGGACGTCGGCGACCGGTCCGTGGGTGGGGGATCTGGCCGGGCGACCGTTTCCGCAGGGGGACTGGGGGGCGCCGGCGGAGCGGCTGGAGGAGTTGTACCGGTGGGTCGAGCGGGCGGCCCTGGAGACCGCCGCGTGGTATCTCGCGGACCGGGTGTGGAAACGGCTGGCGGCGCGGGTGCTGCGGATCGGGGCGGCGGCGGGGGCGCTCGCCGGGGCGGCGCTGCCGTTGCTCGACCTCACCGGGGTGATGGGCGGGGTGGCGCCCTGGGGGTATCTCGCGCTGCTGTCGTGCGTGGCGTGTGTCGCGGTGGACCGGTTCTTCGGGGTCACCTCCGGGTGGATAAGGGATGTCGCCACGGCTCAGGCGGTGCAGCGGCGCCTTCAGGTGCTGCGGTTCGACTGGGCGTCGGAGAGTGCGCGGGAGGTGCTGGGGCCGACGGAGGGGACGGCCGGGGAGGCGGCGGAGCGGTGTCTCGCTGTGCTGCGGCGGTTCTCCGAGGACATCACGGAGCTTGTGCGGGCCGAGACGGCGGACTGGATGGTGGAGTTCCGGACGGGGTCCGCTCCGCTCTGCCTGCAGAACGGGGGTGCCGTTCCTCGGCCGGACGGTGCGTCGAACGGGCGGGTGGCGATGCCGCCGGGGGCTCGGCCGAACATGCCTCGGCAGCGACCGCCGGAGGCTCGGTAGCGGGGGGCGTGCGGGGTGCCTTTTCGCCCCCGCCGCCCCTACCCGTCCCATCCCAAGGGGTGCTGCCCCTTGACCCCGGGTGGTTGTTTGGGTGGGTGGGTTGTTCCTGGGTGGAGGTGGTCTGGGTGGGTGTGTGCGGGTGGGTGGGGGCTGGTCGCGCAGTTCCCCGCGCCCCTAAAAGACCCCGGGCGCGCCCCACGCCGCCAAGGGGCGCGGGAAACTGCGCGAGCAACCACGCATCACCCGCAGCCGCCGTACAGCCCTCACCCCCGAGCTCTTACGCGGGCACCGGAAAGGACACTGCGCTGCGTAGGCCCGCCCGGTTCACCGCCCGCACGCCGAAGAAGACGTTGTCCTTGGACAGGTCCACCTCGTACGACGTGACGTCGCCGGCCGGTATGACGTGGGTCCACTCGGCGGCCGACGTCTCGCGCCAGACCACTTCGTAGCCCGCGAGGTCGGGTTCCGGGCCTCGGGGCCAGGTGAGGCGGGTGGAGTTGGTCAGGTCGGAGGTGAGGATCTTGACGTCGCGCGGGGTGCCGGGGGCCTGGGCAAGGGTCCAGAGGGTCGCGGCGTTCACCTTGGCCACGCGGGCCGTGTACGCGAAGTCGCAGAAGTCCGGGAGGTCGCCGTACTGCGTGCCGTTCTCGACGCGTACGTCCTGGTGCTGGTGGGCGAAATCCTCCGCGGGCTCGGTGAAGCGGGCGGCGGGGTAGCCGCGTTCGAGGAAGGGGATGTGGTCGCCGCCGCGGCGGTAGCGGTCGCGGCGGTGGATGACGCGGACGTGCATGGCGGTGGCGTCGTTGTCGGCCACGTCGCGGACGAAGCGGGCGAGCTGGCGGGACGGGGAGTCGTTCTCGCCGCCGACCGAGCGGCGGACCGCGGCCTGTTCGGGGGTCTCCGAGGACGGGACGCCCTCGGCGAAGAGGCGGATCGTGTACGGGTCCTTGTCGCCGTCGTCCGCCGTCGAGCTGCCGACGATGTCGTTGGTGAACATGGCCTGGACGTCCGCCCCGGCCTCCCTGTACCGCCGTGCCATGTGCGCCGCCCCGTACAGGCCCTGCTCCTCCCCCGCCACCGCCGCGAACACGATCGTCGAGGCGGGGCGGCGGCGGGCCATCACCCGGGCCAGTTCCATGGCGACGGCGACGCCGGACGCGTCGTCGTCCGCGCCGGGGGCGTCGGAGGTCGCGTCCATGACGTCCGTGACGCGGGAGTCGTAGTGGCCGGACACGACGTGGATCCGGTCCGGGGTCAGCGCGCCGCGCAGAGTCGCGACGACGTTCGTGATGCGGGTCGCGGTGGGGATGCGTGGGGCCGGTTCCTGGACGTACGACTGGAGCTCGACCGTCATGCGGCCTGCGGAGGCCGCCGCGTACGACTTCAGCTCCTCGAAGATCCAGTCCCGGGCGGCGCCTATGCCACGCACCGGGTCGTCCTGGGCGGAGAGGGTGTGCCGGGTGCCGAAGGAGACGAGCTTGCGGACCGTCGCCTCGATGCGGGCGGGGTCGATCTCCCGTAACAGGGCGCGGAGTTCGGGGGTGGGGCGCTGGGCGGTGGCGGGTTGTTTTCGGGAGCCCGCCGCTTCGCCTGCTTCCGCCGCTTCCTGCGTTTCCGGCGCCTCCGCCGTTTCCGCCGCTTCCTTCACTTCCGTCGTTTCGTCCGCGGCCGCCGGACTCGCCGCCGCCCCCGCCGCGGCCGACATGCCCGCCGCCGCCGATGCCGTCAGGAGCGTTCGTCTCGTGGGGCGCATGCGTCCTCCGGTGGTGCGCGTGGACCAGTGGGGCCGGATCGCCACCATGGTCGTGGACGCGTCAAGAAGGCGGCAAGGGGGCGTGCGGCGCCACGGGCCCAGTCATGCCGCTCCGGGTGGATCCGTGGCGCAGGCAGGCTGCGATCCGTGACGCGTGACGCCGGCAGACCGCGAGGGGAGGCCATCCCCCGCGACATCGCAGGGCGCCACATGACGCCGCAGGGTGGCGCAACTTGGCGCCACCCTGTGCCATACGACGCCACCCCGACACCACCCGGCACCACCCGGCGCCACCCGACGCCATTCCGCGTCTCCTCAAGCGCATGAGCACGCATGGCGCCACAATCATTCAGGCAGGGGTCAGCATGTTTCCGCAGGTCACAGCGGCCACGCCGACCGCCGAGCCAGAGATGGCACCCTACGGCTTGCACATGGCGCCACATCGGTGCCATGATGGCGTCATGGACCTCACCCCGTATGTCGACACCCTCCGCCGCGAACTCGCGGTGGCCGCCGAAGCCGGTGGCGACGAAGCCCGCGAGCTGGCCGAGAGGCTCACCGCTCCCCTGGAGTCGGCGACCCGGCTGACCATGCTCAACGTGCTCTCCGCCGCGATGGACGAGATCACCCGCGAGCTCGCCCCCGGCTCGGTCGACGTACGGCTGCGCGGGCTCGACCCCGACTTCGTGGTGACACCGCCGCCCACCTACGGCGGCGCCCCCGCGGAACCGGCCGCGCCCGTCGAACCGCTCCACACCCCGGCTCCGGCCGACATCGACGAGGGCGGCACCGCCCGCGTCAATCTGCGTCTGCCAGCCCACCTCAAGGCCCGCGCCGAGGAGGCCGCGGCCCGCGAGGGCCTCTCGGTCAACGCGTGGCTGGTGCGCACCGTGTCGGCCGCGGTCGACGGCGGCACCCGACCGCGTACGACGGAGAAGTCCCAGACCGTCGGACAGAGCTTCACGGGCTGGGTGCGCTAGCCGCGCTCCCGCCCGCACCCCCCAAAAAGACCAGCACAGCGCCCACACCACGTCCCACCAGCGGGGACGCCCCAAGGACTCAAGAGGACGGGACAGCCATGCCTTCTTTCGACACCCCCGAACCGATTTCGGTCACCGCCTACGTGTACGCCGGTTCCATCCAGTTCACCACGGGCGACCGCCTCGACACCGTCGTCGAGGTGCGGCCCCGCGACCCGAAGAAGGACCTGGACGTACGGACAGCCGACCAGACCGAGGTCGCCTACGCGAGCGGCGTCCTGACCGTCACCACGCCCAAGGCCAATCTGCTCGGGCGCGGTGGCACCGTCGATGTGACGGTGGACCTGCCCACAGGCTCGAACATCGACATCACCGGTCCCGGGGCCAGGGTGCTCGGCGAGGGTCGGCTCGGCAAGGTCCGGGTGACGACCTCGGCGGGTGACGTCCGCCTCGACACGACCGGCCCGCTGCACCTGAAGGCGTCGCACGGCTCGACCACCGTTGAGCGGGTCGAGGGCCTGGCCGAGATCACCAGCAGCACGGGCAACGTGCGCGTCGGCCTCGTCGACGGCCCCGCCGTCCTGAAGAACTCGCACGGCACCACGACCATCGGCGTCGTGACCGGCGAGCTGCGGATGAGTGGCGCCAACGGCGTCGTCGACATCGCGCGCGCCGAGGCGTCGGTCACCGGCACCACGACCAACGGCTTGCTTCGCGTCGCCGAAGTCGCTCGCGGCACCGTCCAGTTGGAGACCTCCAACGGCTCCATCGAGGTCGGTGTCCGCGAGGGCACCGCCGCCTGGCTCGACGTCAGCTCCAACCGCGGGCAGGTACGCAACGCGCTCGCCGCGTCCGAGGCCCCGGATCAAGCCGAGGACACCGTCAAGGTCCGCGCACGGACCAACTGGGGCAACATCGACGTCCTCCGCGCCAAGGCCTGAGCACCGGCCCCGCGAACCCGCCACTTCACCCGGTCGCTTCACCCCGGTCGCTTCACCCAGTCACTTCACCCCAGTCACTTCACCCCAGTCACTTCACCCTTCGAGCGGGAGGGCTCCATGCCTTCATCTGTCATGTCCACGACCAGGCACAGCGACGGTCCATCGCCGCGCGCCGCCGTCTCCGCCGTCGGTCTGCGCAAGTCGTACGGCGAGAAGACCGTCCTCGACGGCATCGATCTGCGCATCCCGGCCGGGTCCGTGTTCGCGCTGCTCGGGCCGAACGGCGCCGGCAAGACCACCGCCGTGAAGATCCTGTCCACGCTCATCACCGCCGACGGCGGGCAGGCCCAGGTCGCGGGCCACGACGTCGCCACGTCACCGGACGGGGTGCGTGCCGCGATCGGTGTCACCGGGCAGTTCTCCGCCGTCGACGGCCTCATCACCGGCGAGGAGAACATGCTCCTCATGGCGGACCTGCACCACCTGTCCAAGCGCGAAGGGCGGCGGGTCACCGCCGAATTACTGGAGCGGTTCGACCTCACCGAGGCCGCGAAGAAGCCCG
Source organism: Streptomyces sp. DSM 40750 (assembly GCF_024612035.1). Lineage (GTDB taxonomy): Bacteria > Actinomycetota > Actinomycetes > Streptomycetales > Streptomycetaceae > Streptomyces. The sequence continues at coordinate 6,428,310 of NZ_CP102513.1, read as the reverse complement.
CCTCGACCTACTCCGGCGGCATGAAGCGCCGCCTCGACATCGCCATGACCCTGGTCGGCAGCCCTCGGATCATCTTCCTCGACGAGCCCACCACCGGCCTCGACCCCCGCTCCCGCCACAACATGTGGCAGATCATCCGCGAACTGGTCACGGGCGGCGTCACCGTCTTCCTCACCACCCAGTACCTGGAGGAGGCCGACGAACTCGCCGACCGCATCGCCGTGCTCAACGACGGCAGGATCGCCGCCGAGGGCACCGCCGAGGAACTGAAGCGGCTCATCCCCGGTGGGCACGTCCGGCTCCGCTTCTCCGACCCGTCCGCCTATCAGTCGGCCGCCGTCGCCCTGCGCGAGGCCACCCGCGACGACGAGGCGCTGGCCCTGCAGATCCCCAGCGACGGCAGCCAGCGCGAGCTGCGCTCCGTCCTCGACTGGCTGGACGCGGCCGGCGTCGAGGCCGACGAGCTGACCGTGCACACCCCCGACCTCGACGACGTGTTCTTCGCCCTGACCAGCAGCAGCACCACCGTGCCCACCCAGCCGAACCAGCCCAAGGAGAACGTCCGATGAGCGCGCCCCTGGCTCCCGCCCGCCCGACCCGCCTCTCCTTCGCCGTGCGCGACTCGTCCACCATGCTGCGGCGGAATCTGCTGCACGCGCGGCGCTACCCGTCCATGACGCTGAATCTGCTGCTCACCCCGGTCATGCTGCTCCTGCTCTTCGTCTACCTCTTCGGCGACGTGATGAGCGCCGGCATCGGCGGCGGCGGGGCGGACCGCTCCGAGTACATCGCGTATCTGGTGCCGGGCATCCTGCTGATGACCATCGGCGGCACCACGATCGGGACCGCGGTGTCCGTCTCCATGGACATGTCCGAAGGCATCATCGCCCGCTTCCGCACCATGCCGATCCACCGCGGTTCGGTGCTCATCGGACACGTCGTCGGCAGCGTGCTGCAGTGTGTGATGAGCGTGGTCCTCGTCGGGGCCGTCGCGGTGGCCATCGGGTTCCGGTCCACGGATGCCACGGCCCTGGAGTGGCTGGCGGCGTTCGGACTGCTCGTGGCGTTCGCCATGGCGCTCACCTGGATCGCGGTCGGCATGGGCCTGATCAGCCCGAACGCCGAGGCCGCCAGCAACAACGCGCTGCCGCTGATCTTCCTCCCGCTCATCTCCAGCGCCTTCGTCCCCATCGACGCGATGCCCGGCTGGTTCCAGCCCATCGCCGAGTACCAGCCCTTCACCCCCGCCATCGAGACCCTGCGCGGGCTGCTGCTCGGCACCGAGATCGGCCACAACGGATGGCTCACGGTCGCCTGGTGCCTGGGCCTGGCCGTGCTCGGCTACCTCTGGTCGAAGTCGGTGTTCAACCGCGACCCGAAGTAGGGGCCGGCAACTCGTCCCACTCCAGGGCGGCGTACCCCCGACACCGCGTCGGCGTACGCCGCCCCGTCGGCGTTCTCCACCACTTGTCGGGCCCTTCGGCTCAACCCCCCTCGTCGTGCCGAGCCCGCTCGTCGCAGAGCCTCGCCCCCGTCGCCGTCTCGCACGGGACGTGGCCGTGGTTGCGGATGACGCTCTGGGCGGTGCCCCGGCGGATGTGGGCGAGGAAGCTGTCGGCGAGGGAGTTGGCGGGTGGGCGACGGTAGGTGTAGGCGTACTCGGCGCCGTAGTACGGGTAGGTGTCGTCGCCCTTCTCCAGGGCCTCGACGGAGGCCGTGTGGCCGTCGAGGGCGAGGCGGCGCAGGCCGGGGCGGCGGGTGGTGAGGTTGATCTCGCTGTAGCCGATGGCGCCGGGGAGTTCGGCGACCTTGGCGAGGACCTGCTCGGTGGAATCGAGTTCGCAGCGGGTGACGGCGGCGGTCGAGAGGTCGTCCCGGCGGCAGTCGAGCGAGGTGCTGGCGACCTGCTCCCAGCCGCCCAGCACGGTCCGCTGGAAGACCTGGCGGGTACCGGAGTCGGCGTCCCGGCTGACGAGGACGACGGGGATGTCGGGCAGGGACCGGTCGAGCTGTCGCCAGCGGGTGATCTCGCCCCGGTAGATACGGCGTACGTCGTCGGTGGTCAGGCTCCCGCCGCGCGGCCGGATGCCGTCGTTGACGACGAGGGTGAAGACGGACAGGGCGACCCGGTGGCCGACCAGTTCGGGGTCGGCGCTCGTACTCGGGCCGTCGGAGAACGCGACGACCGCCGGGGAGCCCTTCTTCGACTGGGCGCCCAGCGCGGCGAGTTCGCCCACGCCCGCCGAACTGCCCCGCGCGTCCACCCGGATCTCGGCGCCCGCGCAGTCCTTCTCGTACTCCGCCGCGAGCCCCCGCAGCACCGGCGTGAACGCGGTCGACCCGGTCAGCGTCAGCTCGCCCGTGGCGCACTCGACGGGCGGCGGGGTGTCGTCCCGTACGACGACGATCGCGGCCAGGGCGATCACGCACAGCGTCAGCATCACGGTGATCAGCCGGGCCGCGCGGCTGAAGAGCGGCGGCTTCTCGTCGGGTGTCGCGCTGCGGTTGGGGTGCACCTCGCCGTCGCGGATGCCGCCGATGAGCCGGATCGGGCTGTCGACGTCACCGCCGGCGAGGAGGACGAGCAGCTTGAAGTGGTCGCCGCGGTTGAGCGGGACGCGGGGGATGCGGAGCACGCCGTCGCGGTAGCCGAAGCCCGCGGACGGGGTGAAGTGGTCCATGAGGTGGTCGGTGCCGGGCGGCTGGGTGACCGAGACACCGCGGATCACGCGACCGCTGAACACCGCGGTCAGGCCGTGCAGTTCGCGTCCCGTGTAGTCGTTGTCGGCGATGCTCTGGGAGCCGTCGTTCTCGACGCGCAGCAGGACCAGGGTCGCGTCGGACATGTCCGGGGCCTCGTCGAAGAGGCCGAGGCGGACGTTCGCGCGCCCCGAACGCACGTCGTGGCCTATCGGGTTGTCCATCTGCACGCGGTAGCCGATCCGCTTGCGCCTCGGCACCCGGCGCTCGTACCAGACCATCACGGCGGACGCCACGACACCGGCCACGGCGGTCGCCACCGCCACCACGTTCTCCGCGCTCAGCCACTCCTGCATATGAGCCACTCCCCCGAGCCTCACGCTCCGCAGTCAAGCGGGGACACGGTACGGCGCGGGGCGCGGGCGAAGCACGGACAATTCGGATACGGCGCCCGAAATTCAACGAGAGTTCAGTCCGGCTTCGCGAGCGAGGGGTCAATCCCCCCTTCGTGCAGGGGAGTTCAGTCCGCCTTCGAGTACGTCACCGACTTCCCCGCCGTGTCGACGCGCCGCAACTGTCCGTCGGGCAGGAGGGTGACCGTGGTGGCGGCACCAGGGGAGCAGGAGGCGGCCGGTTCGCCGGTGGTGACGGTGGAGGGGCCGACCTCCAGGGGGCCGTCGTCGGCCGGTTCCTCCGTCAGCGCCGCCTCGAACACACAGTGGTACGTGCCGCCCCCTTCGAGCGGGCCGTCCGCCGTGAGGGTGAGCACCGTGTCACCGACCTCGCCCTGCTGGATGACGAGTTGGCGGGTGTCCGCGCCGCCGGTTCCGTCGAGGGCGGCGTCCCAGGTGCCGAGGAACCCCTCCGGGACCGTGCCCGCGTCGGGCGACTCGGAGGTCTCGTCCGGGGAGGTCCCCGGGTCCGTCGGCTCGGTCGGCTCGGGCGTCGTGGGCCCGGGCGTCTCCGGCGCGCTCGTCGTCGCCCCGCCCTTCGCGTCGTCCTCCTTGCCGCCGTCGTCACCCTGCTTCATCAGGGCGTACACCGAGCCGCCGGCCCCGAGCGCGACCACCAGCGCGACGATGACGAGGAGCACCGAGGAACGCCGGTTCCCGCGCGAGGGTTCGGGCTGACCGCCGCCTCCGGGACCAGGGCCGTAGAGGGGGTTCGGCCCGTACGGCGGGGTCGGGCCGAGGCCCGCCCCAGGGGGACCGCCGTACGGCCCCGACCCGTACGAGCCGTACGGCGCCTGCGGCGCGCTCTGCGGATAGCCGTAGCCGGCGGCGGGCTGCTGCCCATGGCCAGGGGCCGCACCGGCGCCGGGCTGCTGCCCGTACCCGACCCCGGGCGCCGTACCCGGCTGCGGCCGGTACCCGGCGGCGGGTTGCTGGGTGTTGTGCTGCTGCGGGAAGCCGTATCCGGCGGGCGCCGACCCAGGCGCCGACCCAGGTACCGACCCAGGTACCGACCCAGGCGGGGCGCTCGGCGGAGGCGGCTGCGAGTCCGCCTCCGCGATCCGCGTCGGCATCCGGTCCAGGGGCTCGGCACCCGGCGCCCCCGGCGGAGGCGGTACGGCACTCTGAGGCGCGGCGGCCCGGTGCTCGGCCGGGAACGCGGGGCCACCCGGAGGGGCCGCCGACCCACCTGCATAGGGGGACACGGGGGCGCCGCTCGGTGCCCCCGAGCCACCGTAGGGAGAACCGAGGGCACCGAGCGGGTACACGGGCGGAGCCGACGGCGGGCCCGCGGGAGCGGTCGGGGTCGCGGACGCGGGCTCCGGCGGAGCCGAAGGCCGGCCCGTCGGACCGGACCGCGGAGCGGCAGCGAGCCCAGCCGGAGCCGAGGAAGCCGCTGCGGACGGCTGCCCGGCGAGATCGGACGCCCCTGGACGCCTGCGGTCCGCCGGACCTCCCGACACACCGGGACCTCCGGACACACCGGGACCTCCCGACGCACCCGGGCCTCCCGCAGCCGCCACGCCTCCCGCAGCCATCACGCCTCCCGCAGCCGCCACGCCACCCGGCCCTGCGGCAGCCGCCGAAGCCCCCGGGGCTCCCGAATCCCCCACCCCCGGCGCTCCGGCCCCTTCCGACCCCTCCGCCCCTTCCGACCCCTCCGCCCCTTCCGACCCCTCCGGATCCTCGGCATCCAGCAACCGCACCGCGTGCCGCCCCAGTTGGGCCACCAGACCACTCGGCAGCCAGGGATCGCGCGACCGCCCGGCGAAGACCGTGTCCTCCGCCCCCGTCCGCCGCAGGATCTGCGCGAGGGTCGGGCGGGCGGCGGGGTCCTTTCTCAGGCACTCGCGGACGAGGTCGTAGAGGCCTTCCGGCAGCCCCTCCAGGTCCGGTTCCTCCTGGGCGATGCGGAACATCAGGGCGTGCGCACCGGAGTCGGCGGCGCCGAAGGGGAGGTGGCCGGTGGCGGCGTAGGAGAGGACGGAACCGAGGCAGAAGACGTCGCAGGCCGGGGTGATGCGGTCGCCGCGCACCTGCTCGGGTGCCATGAAGCCGGGCGACCCGACGAGCGCGCCGGTGCGCGTGAGCCCGCCGTCGGCCACGGTCTCCAGCGCCCGCGCGATGCCGAAGTCGATGACGCGCGGGCCGTCGATGGTCATCAGCACGTTGGACGGCTTGAGGTCCCGGTGGATGAGCCCGGCGGCGTGGATGTCCTCCAGCGCGTGGGCGAGCCCGGCGGCGAGAATCCGTACGGACCGCTCGGGCAGCGCCCCGTGATCCCGCCCGACCACGGCCTGGAGGGACGGGCCGGCGACGTACCCGGTGGCGACCCACGGGATGCCCGCCTCGGTGTCCGCGTCGAGCACCGGCGCGGTCCAGTGCCCGCCGACCTGCCGCGCGGCCTGCACCTCCTGCCGGAAACGGGCCCGGAACTCCTCCTGCTCGGCCAGTTCCCGCCGCACGAGCTTGACGGCGACGGTACGGCCCCGGTCGGACCGGGCCAGGTACACGTTCCCCATCCCGCCGGCTCCCAGCCGCGCGAGCAGCCGGTACACCCCGATCCGCTGCGGATCCCCAGGCCCGAGCTTCTCCATGGCCACCGTCCCCCGATTCCCCGTGCCATCCTCTACGCATATGTGTACGCGTACGTACGGGTACGTCGTGTACGTGCGCAACGGACCGATCGTAGTGGGGCCGTACGGCGAGGCGGATGGACCGGTGTCTACGGTTCCGTAACAGCGGCCGGCTCACCGGCGAGGCCTGGCCCAGGCACGACAATCTGTCGTGTTCCCGGCCCGCTCGCAGACAGGTCGCCGATATCGCCCCCTCACCGCGGGCACCTACCCTCACCTCATGACTCCCCAGGCAAACCCCCAGGTCGGCGTCGCGGTGAAGGCCGCGGACCGTGCGCACGTGTTCCACTCCTGGTCCGCGCAGGAGCTCATCGACCCGCTCGCCGTCGCCGGTGCGGAGGGGTCGTACTTCTGGGACTACGACGGCAAGCGGTACCTCGACTTCTCGAGCGGCCTCGTCTACACGAACATCGGCTACCAGCACCCGAAGGTCGTCGCGGCCATCCAGGAGCAGGCGGCGACGCTGACGACGTTCGCCCCGGCGTTCGCGATCGAGGCACGGTCGGAGGCGGCCCGCCTGATCGCGGAGCGGACGCCCGGCGACCTGGACAAGATCTTCTTCACCAACGGCGGCGCCGACGCGGTCGAGCACGCCGTGCGCATGGCCCGGCTGCACACCGGCCGCCCCAAGGTGCTGGCCGCGTACCGCTCGTACCACGGCGGCACCCAGCAGGCCGTGAACATCACGGGTGACCCCCGCCGCTGGGCCTCCGACACCGGTGCCGCCGGGGTCGTACGCTTCTGGGGGCCCTTCCTCTACCGCTCCCGCTTCCACGCGGAGACGGAGGAGCAGGAGTGCGCGCGGGCGCTTGAGCACCTGGAGACGACGATCGTCTTCGAGGGGCCGCCGACCATCGCCGCGATCATCCTGGAGACCGTCCCGGGCACGGCCGGGATCATGGTCCCGCCGCCCGGCTATCTCGTCGGCGTCCGGGAGCTCTGCGACAAGTACGGCATCGTCTTCATCCTGGACGAGGTCATGGCGGGCTTCGGGCGGACGGGCACCTGGTTCGCCGCGGACCTCTTCGGCGTCGTACCCGACCTGATGACCTTCGCCAAGGGCGTGAACTCCGGTTACGTCCCCCTCGGCGGCGTCGCCATCTCCGCCGCCATCGCCGAGACGTTCGCGAAGCGGCCGTACCCCGGCGGTCTCACGTACTCCGGACACCCGCTGGCCTGCGCCGCCGCCGTCGCGACGATCAACGTCATGGCGGAGGAGGGCGTCATCGAGAACGCGGCCGGCCTCGGCCCGTCCGTCATCGAGCCGGCGCTCCGTGAGCTGGCCGAGCGGCACCCCTCCGTCGGCGAGGTGCGCGGCGTGGGCATGTTCTGGGCGCTGGAACTGGTGAAGAACAAGGAGACCCGCGAACCCCTCGTCCCCTACAACGCGGCCGGCGACGCAAACGCCCCCATGCTCGCCTTCGGCGCCGCGGCCAAGGCCCACGGCCTCTGGCCCTTCATCAACATGAACCGCACGCACGTCGTCCCCCCGTGCAACATCACGGAGGCCGAGGCCAAGGAGGGCCTCGCCGCCCTGGACGCGGCCCTGTCGGTGGCGGACGAGCACACGGCGTGAGGCCGTAGCTCTCCCCGACTCCCCCATTTCGCGGTGCCCCGGAGCGTGACGCCCGGGGCACCGCTGTCCGTTCCCCGGCCCCCGAAGACCCCTTCGTCGCATCGTCACCCGGCCGGGAAAGGCCGACGGGGCAAAAACATCTCCCCGGAACCCGAACGCGTAAGGTGACGTGCTCGTAAGAGAACGCAGAGAGCACACACAGGTATGCGTACGCGTACGCGGATGGGGGACCCAGACCACGATGGCCGGCACCGGCGGCGGCACTGGCGCCGTGACTCGAAGCACCCTGCGGCAGCAGCTCGCGGACGCGCTCCGTGACGAGGTGCTGGCCGGCAGACTCAAGCCGGGGCAGGAGTTCACGGTCAAGGAGATCGCCGAGCAGTACGGGGTGTCGGCGACACCCGTGCGCGAGGCGCTGGTGGACCTGTCCGCGCAGGGACTGCTGGACGCCGTGCAGCACCGGGGTTTCGAGGTCCACGAGTACTCCGAGGGCGACTACCGGCACATGGTCGAGGCCCGCAGCCTGGTCACCGACGGCATGTTCCGGCGGCTGGGCGACCGCCGGGTCGACCCCCGTACGGCCGCCGCGCTCGCCGGGGTCCGGCGGCGCGGCGAGGAGGCGCGGCGGGCCGCGATCGCCGGGGACCTGAACATCCTCATCGGCTACGACCTGAGGTTCTGGCGCGAGCTGAGCGCCCTGTTCGGCAACCCGTATCTCACCGACTTCCTGCACCGGTTGCGTGTGCAGTCCTGGGCGTGCGCGGTCCAGCATCTGCGCCGGGTGGACGATCTGAGGGGCCGGCTGTGGGCCGACCACACGGAGCTCGTCGACGCCCTCACCCGCCGGGACGCGCGGACCGCCCAGGAGATCATCGCCGGTTACGACGAGCACTCCCTGACCCTTGTGGAACGCCTGGCGGACGAAGACGCATGAGCACCACCCCGAAGCCCGGGGGCCGACCGGTGAGCGTCGACCTCTCCGTCGTCGTCCCCGCGTACAACGAGGAGGACCGTCTCGCCCCCACGCTGGACGCGATCGTCGCCCACCTGGCGGCGACCGAGGCGGCCTCCACCTGGGAGATCATCGTCGTCGACGACGGGTCGACGGACGGTACGGCCGACGTGGTGGCCGCCGTCACCGCCCGCGACGCACGGGTCCAGCTCGTCTCCGGCGGGCCCCGCAACCGGGGCAAGGGCCACGCGCTGCGGCTCGGTGTCCTCGCCTCGCACGGCCGCCGGGTCCTGCTCACCGACGCCGATCTCGCCTCGCCCATCGACGAGTTGGAGCGGCTCGACAAGGCGCTCGCCGACGGGCACACGGCCGCGATCGGCTCACGCGAGGCGCCCGGCGCGAGCATCGAGCGCCATCAGCACCGGCTGCGCGAGGCGCTGGGGCGGGCCGGCAACGTCCTGATACGCGGGGTCGCGGTGCCCGGCATCCGTGACACCCAGTGCGGTTTCAAGCTGTTCGACGGCGACCGCGCCCGCGAGGCCTTCGCCGCCTCCCGTCTCGACGGGTTCGGGATCGACGTGGAGATCCTGCGGTACTTCCGCCGCAGCGGCTGGCCCGTCGTCGAGGTGCCCGTGCGCTGGTCCCACCAGCCGGGCTCGAAGATCCGGCCGTACGACTACGCCCGGGTGCTCGGCGAACTCGCCGCCCTGCGGGCCCGTTCCGCCCGCCCCGCCGACGTCCTCGCGGTCACCTGCTTCCTCCTGATGTCCGTGGCCCTGTACATCGGCCGCTGGCTCGACCCGAACGGCCGCTATCTCTCCGACTCCCTCCAGGACCAGAACCAGTGGGAGTGGTTCTTCGCGGTCACGGCCGACAACCTCGTCCACCTCCGCAACCCCCTCTTCACCACCTTCCAGGGCTACCCCGACGGCGTGAACCTGATGGCCAACACGGTCATGCTGGGCCTGTCCGTCCCCTTCGCCCCCGTCACCCTCGCGTTAGGACCGGCGGTCTCCCTCGCCCTCGTGATGACCCTGGGCCTCGCCGCCACGGCCGCCGCCTGGTACTGGCTGATCGTGAGGAGAGTCGTACGGCACCGGGGCGCGGCCTTCGCCGGAGCGGCCCTCGCCGCCTTCGCGCCGCCGATGGTCAGCCACGCCAACGCGCACCCGAACTTCGTCGTCCTGTTCATGATCCCGCCGATCATCGACCGGGCTCTGAGGCTGTGCACAGGAGCCCGGACCAGACGGGACGGCACGGTCCTCGGCCTGATGGCCGTGTACCAGATCTTCCTCGGCGAGGAAGCCCTCCTCCTCGCCGCGATGGGCATGCTGCTGTTCGCCGCCGCGTACGGGCTCGTACACCGGGACGCGGCCCGCGACGCCTGGCGCCCGCTCCTGAAGGGCCTGGGCATCGCGACCGTCGTCGCGCTCCCCCTGGTCACCTTCCCGCTCTCCTGGCAGTTCTTCGGCCCGCAGAGCTACGGGAACATCGCGCACGGCGACAACTCCGGCAACAGCCCGCTCGCCCTCCTCTCCTTCGCCGAACGCTCGCTCCTCGCGGGCGACCGCGAGCGGGCGGACGCGCTCTCCCTCAACATCACCGAGCAGAACGCCTTCTACGGCTGGCCCCTGGTCCTTCTGGCCCTCGGCATCGTCGTACGGCTGTGGGAGCGCCCCCTGGTGAAGGCGCTCGCCGTCACCGCGGTCGGCGCCGCCCTCCTCTCCCTGGGCCCGGAGTTCCGCCTCCCGCAGACGGACCTCGTGCTGCCCGGTCCGTGGGCGCTGCTCGCCGAGAAGCCCCTCTTCGAGTCGGTCATCGAGGGCCGGGTGGCGATGATCTGCGCCCCGGTGCTGGGGATTCTGCTGGCGATCGCCTGCGAACGGCTGGCGGCCGTGCCGAGCCTCGGCACGCGGTACGTGGGCTTCATGGCGATCACCCTCGCCCTGCTGCCGGTCGTCCCGGCCCCACTGACGTCCGTGGAGCGCCCCGAGGTCCCGGCGTTCATCGCGGACGGCACGTGGAAGTCGTACGTCGATACTGACACCGACACCGGGGCCGGCGAGACCCTGGTGCCCGTGCCGCTGCCGGATGCGGGCAACGCGGAGGCGCTGCGCTGGCAGAGCACGGCGGACTTCGGCTTCCGGATGCCCGGCGGCTACTTCAACGGCCCGTTCGGCGAGGACCGCGTCGGCATCTACGGCGCCGCCCCCCGCCACACCTCCCGGCTGCTGCGTGACGTCCGCTACACCGGCCGGGTCCCGGTGATCGGCGAGAACTGGCGGGCGCAGGCGTCGCGCGACTTCGCGTACTGGCACGCGGGGGCGCTGGTCCTGCGCCCGCAGCCGTACGACGAGCAGTTGCGGGAGACCGTCGACAAGCTGGTCGGGCGACCCGGGACGTGGGTGGGCGGTGTGTGGGTATGGGATCTGCACGAAGGGGACTGAAGCCGGGTTCAGCGACTACGCTTCCCTGACCACTGTGTGCCGTACGCGAACGACTCCCTACCGTGTGTGTGCGGCCGGATGACGCGAGGAGTTCTCTTTTGGCCTGTGACCTCTGGTTGGTCCCGCTCGTCGACGTGTTGTGCCACACGCCCGACAACCCCTTCGCCGATGAACTCGCGCTCTACAACAAGCTGCTGGGCGAGGCCGGGCTGCCGCCGGTGCCGGTGTACCAGTACATGCCGGGGCTGACCGGGGAGGTCGCCCCCGTCGCGGGCTTCGACTACGACGCGCTGCACTTCCTGCGCCGGGCCTACCTGCTCCAGGTGTGCGGGCTCGCGGTGACGCCGGTGGACGCGCTGGGCGGGGACTACGAGCAGTTGCTGGAGATGTTCGAGACCACGGCCCAGCAGTCGCATCTGGTCTGGCACTACGACCACGCCGGGGCCTATGTCCCCGTCGACTTCCCGCACCCCCTCTCCGACGACGAACTCCTCGCCGGGGGCGGCCCCCTGGGCTCCTCCCAGGGCCTGCTGCGGGAACTGGAGTTCGTCGCCCCGGCCATCGGCATCGACCCGGCGAACCCTCCGGCGCCGCCCGAAGCACCGGCGGCACCCACGGAGTTGGAGGAACCGGCCGTACCCGCCCCCTACGACCCCAGTCCCTTCGCCCGCGAACGCCACGTCTGGCTGGGCCTGCACGCGGCGGCGACGCGAAGTCTGGCGCAGGGGTCGATGATCGTGTTCAGCTGAGGACCACCGAGGACCCCCTCCGACTGTCAGCGCAGCCCCTCTGGACGCAGCCCCTCTGGATGAAGAAGGGCTCGGCGATCGCGGGCATGTCGGAGGTGTCCGTCATGTCGAAGACCAGGAACATCGTCCGACCGGCAACATCCTGCGCCTGCTGAGCGGACTACTTGGACAGGGCGACATCGAGGCGGCCCTGATCTCGGCCCAGGCAGCGGTCGACATCGCCCTCGGCCTCCGCAACCTCCGTCTGGAGGCCTACCGGCTGCTCGCTCTCGGCGACGCCCAGCAGGCCGCCGGCCACTTCGCCGAGGCCCTGATCTCCTACCGACGCTCCGCCACGCTCCAACTCCACCTTGGCGACCGCAGCACACAGACGTTCGCGTGGCACCGTACGGGCCAGGTCCACCGCCGTCTCGACCGCCACCCGGAAGCCGCCGACTTCCACCGCCAGGCCGCCACCACCCACCGCGAACTCGGCGACGCCTGGCACGAGGCCCTGGCCCTGGACGGCCTGGGCTCGGCCCTGCTCGACGAGGACCCGCAGGCGGCCCGCAGGCACTGGGCGGAGGCGCTGAGGCTGCTGACCGACTAGGACGACCCGCGAGCGGCGGCCACGAAAAACAGCCTTGAACGCCGACTGGCGGAAATCAGCTAAGTCGGCTGGGAGGTCAGACATGCGGGTCGGGATCGAGTGTGATCTGCCAGATGGAGACGAGTTCCGAGCGCGGCGTGATCATGTAGACGAAGAAGCCGCCGTTCACGAACGCGTGCTTCGCCCCCTCGTCGGCGTCCTGGTACCCAGGCCCGTGCAGATACAGGGCTTCGGCGGCTCTGACGAGTTCGTCGGCCTTCTTCTCGACCTCCGCAAGGAACGTGGGTGGCGCACCGGCCGCCACCGTCTCCTCGTCCGGGACGTACTCCCACTCCCAGCTCACGCGCCACGCACCGCCTCGGCCGCATCACGGTAGATGCCACTCGCGGTAGTGAGATGGTCGCGCGCCTCGCCCGGGGTGATCGCGATCTGGGCGAGGTACTCCGCGCGGCGGTACGCCTTCGCGGTTTCGGGATACCGCTCGATCTCGATCAGGGCAGCCCAGTGCGCGAGGTAGGCGTGGACGGGCTTCACCGAGTCGTGCTCCAGCGCTGCGGCGAGGGCCTGGTCCTTGGCCTGGTCATAGGCGGGGAGGAGGTGGGGGGCGACGATGGCGCACGCCGCACGCAAGGCCGCCGGAGTACGCTCCGGGCGCGGAATCACGGGGGCGTCGCCGGGTTCGGCGTACTGGGCACTCACGTTGCCATCTCCTTGTGTCCGGTGGCTCGGATGACCTCGGTGGTGAGAGGTCGGCAAGGCGTAAGTGGACTGTAACGCGCGCAAGCCTCTGGCCTCTGTTTGGTTCCGACTGTTTATTCAGGAACGGCATCGGCTCCCCAGGCATGTCACACGTCACCCGTGTACTGCCCGGGAAGCCGATGCCGGTGAATCTCAGGCGCACATCACCGACGCCGTTTCCCCAGGGCTCCCTTCCGGCAGTCAGGCACGCTCGTCTCCGGAACGATCACGGTGACGGTGTCGTCGTCGAGCGCGTAACAGAGCTGGGCGTGCAGCACCTCGGCCTCGGCGGGCGTGAGCCGCAGCGCCACGTCGGAGTCGAAGGCCCCGTCCCGGCGCAGCCAGAGGTCGATGGAAAAGGCTCCGTCGTCCTCCTTCCGCACGGGCTTGCTGGGTACGCGGCTGACCTGGACCCGGGCGCTCGGCTGTGCGCTTCGTGCCGTACTCATCAGACAGCCACCCCCGCCAGGGTGCCCACCGGGGTGCCGATGTGGTGACCGTGGATCACCCAGGGCCCTACGTCGATGCCGTCGAGCGCGAGCACGAGCGCGGTCCGGCGCTCCTGCTGCCGCCGATGCCGTTCGTGGGCGACGAGGTAGGGGCGGACGAGGGGGCTGGGGTCGTCGAGTAGGGGGCGGGCGGCGGTTCGGACAGCGGTCCGGGGCTTCGCCGTGGAGGCGGGAAGGATCTCGGGCGGGGCGGTACGGCGGATGAGCAGCCTGAGGCCGGAGAGGGTGCGCGGGTACACCGGGGTGGGTCTCAGGAGGCCGCGTCGGCGGCGACTGCCGCTGGCCGGAATCAGGAGAGCGAGGACAAGGACAAGTGTTCGTTGCAGGGCAAGCCGGATAGGCTTGGGCATGCTGACGCTCCCAGTAGGCGTTGGCCGGGCCCCGGGGTGGTAACGACACCGCCGGGGCGTTTTCGTACCCGCCGCAACCGACTTGGCAGCGGCGAGTGCTACGACCGTAGCGACAACCCTGCTGAGTTCTCAACGTTTGTAACTCGTTGGGTGGAGTTGGCATATGCCGCACCCTGACACTCGAACTACACGGGGCCGCACTGGACTGCCACACCGCCCCTCACCCTGGTGCGCGAGGACCCCGCTTACGAAAGGTCACTCACGGCAGCCGGCCGAACGCGCCCACCTTGAGGCTGCTCAAGAACAAGTGGAACCGCTCGGAGGTGGTCGCGATCGCGATGTCCGGCTCGTCGCTCTCGCGCATGAGTACGTCGCCATTACACGAGGCGATCTCAAGGCAGTTGTCACCCATCTCCGAGAACGAGGATTTACACCACCGTATGTCCATGCGTCTCACGCTCTCACAGGCGCCGTAGCGTCTCGCGAATGAGGTCCCGCGAAGCGTCAGGCCCCAGCGCGAGTTGCTCCATGCGTTCCACGACCGTGCGGTAGCTGGCCAAGTGGGTGTCCGAGTACAGAAACGTCGAGCCCGTTGGGGCATCGATTTGCACCGTATCGAGCTGCGGGACCGGACCATGGGCGTACAGGGTCGAGGAGCTCCCCGAGCTGGGGTAGCTGCCCGCCGCGAAGGGAATGACTCGGATCGTCACGGACTCCCGTTCGGACCACTTCAGCACGTGCTCCAGTTGGGACCGAACCACGCTGTCGGGGCCGAAACGCATACACAGAGCCGCCTCATGGATGAGGAAGGTGCACTCCGGCGGTCGTGGCCGATCGAGCAAGTCCCGCCGCCTCATCCGAAAGGCGACTCTTCGATCCACGTCCTCCGGGGGCAGCGGCGGCACGGACTCCCTGAAGATGGCACGGATGTAGTCCTCGTACTGCAGGAGTCCCGGGAAATGGGTGATCTGGACCCCCCGGAGCGCGACAGCGTGATGCTCCAGTTCCGCGAGGTCCAGGGCGGTGGGCGTGAGGAGATCCCTGTACTCGTCCCACCAGTGGGCGCCTCCCACCCGGCGTTCCCTCGCCATCTCGGCTAGCGAGTCGACGTACTTCCCGTCTGGGCAGGAGTAGTTGCCTGCCCAGACCCGAACACGGTCGGCGCTGACACCGAAGCGGCCCGACTCCGTGTTGCTGATGGTCGTCTTGTCCGTGCCGTGCAGTGCCGCAGCCCCGGTCAACGACAGCCCGACCTGCTCACGCATCTTGCGCAGCTCCGCACCCAACCGCCGCTGCCGCTCGGTCGGAGGCTTCCTGGCTGCCATCAGCCTTCCCCTCTCCGCCGTTCACTCTTGGACCGTACCTTTCCAAGACGCATCCGTGCATGTGGCGGACGATTCGGTATCCGTAATGCTTTGACCCGACAGAACATGCCATCTCAGGAGCGCCCCGAATGGCTTGCTTCGCTCCGCCATGGCCCGCACCTGTTCAATTACACGGTCAGCCAGTGAGGACGTCTGTCAACGCCTTCCTGATCAGTCGTAGTTTCGCGAGCTGGCGATGCCGTACTGCCGTCTTCTCGCGCAATTCCGCCAATCTGCGGCTGAGATCCTCCTGTTCCGTACGGCCGGGCAGTTCCATCTCCACGTCAAGCAGACGACCGGCGTTGAGGACTGTGATGCCGCCCACCGATGTCCGTGCCACGTTGAAGATCTGCCGTCGGGCATGACGTAGTCGCAACCATGCCGTCAGGTAGTGAGGCGACAACAGATTCGCGCGAGGTCTGAGGCAGATGACATGGGACCCGAACGTGGCACGGGTCAGTTGTCCTTGCCATGCCGCGGCTCGAAAGACCTCGTTCACAGCCACCGCGGACAGCAGGACGTCTCCGTCTTGCAGCAGTGCGCCGACATCGGCCACCGTGTCGAGACGATTGAGCCGGGACGGGTCGAGGTCGAGTCCTGACTCCGTCAGATTGGCCGGACGGATCACCGGGATCCCATCGGCGGTCACGCGAGCACGTGGCGGGAGCCCGGTACGCGCCGATACGAGGACTTGTCGCAGCGGCAGCCTTTTCACACGGCCTTCTCCCACCGCTCCGGGCTCCAACAGTGCGAGTGGCGCGGCCAACTCGTCGAACTCCAGCTTGGCCAGTTCCGCTTCTGCTTTCTTCTCGGCATCGATCAGCTCGTGGACGGCGGCCACGATCTCCTGTCGGCCGGAGGCGGTCCGCGCGTTGTCCGCCGTGAAGTTCCAGGCACGGCTCTGGGACCAGGGGTTGTTCTGGGCTATGCCCGCCGAAGTGCCGTACAGCTGATACTCGATCTCGCGGAAGGAAAGCCGGTACTTCTCCTCCCATCGCTCGTAGACCCGGACCAGTTCGCGGCGCCTTCCGGCGACCAGACGCTCCAGTCGGGTCGCCAGGCCCTTCCGCAGAACGTCGAGAACGACATCCCGCTCTCCTTTGACTGCGGCCAGCGCATCACGCGCGCGTTCCAGTCGTGGCCGGAAGTCGCATTCCAGGGTCTTGATCGTCTTCTTGGACGCTGCCCGTTGCCGCTTGAGCGAACGGAATTCGGCTTCGGCAGTGCTCACAGTCGCCGCCCCGGGGCCGGTCTCACCGGATTCGGCGCCTTCCTCCAAGGCTTCCGCTTCCGCTGCCGCATCCGCTTGAGCCTGCGCCAACGCCTCTTGCGCTTTCCTCCACTCCCCTTCCAGCTCGGCGTCCGCTGTCTTCGCGGACCTCAGCTCGTCCAGGAAGTCCGGGACGATGGCCGCGACCACCTTGTGGCCGTACGCCAGCTCCCGTACCTCCGCCGTGCGGCCGGCGGTCCTGCCTGGGCGCGAGGCCGATTCCGGCGCGATCATTGCCTCGACCGATGCAACCCAGCTATCCACGACACCCGCGAGACCGAAGACCGACAGAACCTGGAGTTCGTTCTTCGTGTCATGCCACCAGTCGGCCACCGCACCAGCGAGCGCGTGCCGAGGCAGCAGGCCGACAGCAAGCAGCCGGGCCCGGAAGGAGTCCATCAAGTCAGTGCGAATACGGGCTAGTTGTACCTTGCGCTCGCTCTCCCCACAGCCGACGCTCTCAGACGGTTCCAGTGCCGCGATCCGGTCCGCCTTCGATGCCCACCATTCCTCGAAGGCAGCCCACAGCTTCGCCTCTTGTCCGCTCGCCGACTGGGCGAGACCGGCTCTGTCCTGCCGTTCGCTCCCCGGCAGGAAGTCGACGTAGGCGGGGTCGTCGGCTCGTACGGCGAAGAGGTCAGTCACTTCGAGGTCGTACGCCCCCAGAAGGGATTCGGCCGCCTCGATCTCCGCGACCGGCATCCCGCCCTGCATGTAGGCCCTGATGTCCTGGGGCTCAGGCGATGGCGTGTCGTCCACGTACCGGCGGATGTTGAGGTTGTGGCCCTTGGCCTCCAGCTCCGCACGGCTCACGACTCGCGAGAACAGCTCCACCTCGGCGAAATCGTGGAAGGTGGAGACGATCTTCTCCGTGTGTTCCGGCAGCAGCACGTTCTGAGCACGCTCGGCGTGGAACTCACGGTCGGCGTTGATGAACAGAACCTTGTCGCGCCGCGCGGAGTCCTTTGTGCCCGGCGCACGAAGCACGAGCACACACGCCGGGATCCCGGTCCCGTAGAAGAGGTTCGCCGGCAGGCCGATCACCGCTTCCAGCAGGTCGGCCTCGATCAGCCGGGCCCGGATCCTGCCCTCCTCGCCTTCCCGGAACAGCACACCGTGCGGCATGACGGTGAAGACGGAGCCGCCACGCCGTTCCACCATGTGCAGCATGTGCTGGAGGAACATCAGGTCGGCCTTGCCCCTCTCGGGCGTCCGGCCGTACGGCATCCGCGTTTCGAGGTCCTTGATGTCCTCGGCCCTGTAGTCCATGGAGAAAGGCGGATTGCTCAAGACCAGGTCGTACGACTTGTCCAGGTGGAGCGGGGTCGTGAGCGTGTCGCCGACCTTCAGGTCGAAATCGCGGACGCCGTGGAGCAGCATGTTCATCGTGGCCATGACCCACGAACCGTTGTTGGCGTCCTGACCGGCCAGGACAAGGTTCTCGGCGTTGCCGCCATGCTCCTCGACGTACTCCTTGGCGTGGATCAGCATTCCGCCGGAGCCCACGCACGGGTCGTACACGCTCTGCCCCTCCTGGGGGCGCGCCAACTCCACCATCATGCGGACCACGGCTCGCGGGGTGTAGAACTCGCCGCCCTTGGCGCCCGCCGAATCGGCGAATTCCTTGGAGAGGTACTCGTATGCGGCGCCGATGGCATCGGGGAATTCGAGGTCCTCGGCGCCCAACCGCAGGCTGTCGAAGTGGCCGATGAGCGAGGCGAGCCGCTTGTCGGCCGCCTTGGCTGCTGAGGGGCCGTAACCACCGACCCGGCTGAAGTCGATGTGCCCGAACAGGCCGCGCAGCCGCTCGTTGCCCTTCTGGCTCTCCAACTCGTCCAGCGCGGGCCGGAGATACCTCGTCGCCACGTCATCGACCGCGCCGGCCAGCCGCTCCCAGCGAGCCGCACGGGGCACGTACACAACCCTGCGGGCCATGTACCGGGCGGGCTCGTCGGCCTCCTTCTCAGCCTCCTCGCGCGTGGCGCCCGACGCCAGCTCCTCGGCGATGATCCGCTCACGCGCCGCCTCAAACTCGTCGTTCGCCCGCTTCAGGAAGAGCAGCACCAACAGGAAGTCGCGGTACTCGGCGACGTCCATGGTGCCGCCCAGCATGTCCGCCGCCGCGAGGATGTGGCGCTCCAGTTGATCGAGCGTGAGTCTGGCCACGTACGGGCTCCCTGATTGGTGATCCGATACTGACAGCCGGCAAGGGGCACCGCCCCGGTGTGGGCGGCGTTCTGCCGCGTACGTCCACGCGACCTAGTAGCCGCTGAGAAGCAGTCCCTGCTCCACGAAACTCCAGACGTTCGTGTACGGGTCCCAGGCGTTGGGGTTGGATGAGGAGTGACCGTCGTTGATCTTCTTCGCATACTTCTTGGCCGACTCGTAGCGGTGCCCGTCTTTGCTCAGCACCTGGTCCTTACGCATGTGCTTCGACTCCTGCTCCGAGACCCTGTGCACACCCGGCCCGTACGTCGCCGCGAAGCCGGGGCGCGATCGCAGACGGCTGTTGGCGTCGCCGCAGACGCCGCTGAACGTGCTGGTGTAGTTGGTGTAGTGCAGGAACCGCCACAGTTCGAAGCAGGGGTGGGAGTAGGCGACCCGGATCCCTTCCTCGTCAGCCAGGCTCATGGCTTCCGGGATGCCCTGGTGATCGTCCCGGTCGAAGATCACCCACACCTGTGGCCAGTTCCAGTCGCCCTGCTCGGTCCCGTTCTTAAGGACCTTGTACGGCTTCAAGCCCGCTGCTTTGGCCTCCCGTTCGACCTTGCGCCGCGTACCGACGGCCTCCTTCACCATCTGGTGCGGCTTGCGGTGCTTGCCCTCGGCGTTCGCGTTCGCGATGTGGTACTGAGCCTTGCGATCTGGCCGGTTCCAGACGCCGTTCTTGACGATGATGTCGATGTACTCAGGTTCGGTGACCGCGCCCTCGGTGTAGACGTACACCTGACGATCCCGATCCGTGCGGCCCCTCGTGCCGCCCTTCTTGGGGGTGATTCTGTCCCCGCCCCTCGGCCTGGCCATCAGACCCCCTCCGCCTCCGTCCGCTCCGCCCGTTCCATATGCGCCGTCTCGTCCGTACGCAGCAGCCGTCGTCCAATCTGGCCCTCCGACACCTTCGGCACCGCGCCGAAAGACCCCGCCAGATACGCGGCCATGAGGTCCTCTTCCTCCGTCGGCTCCCACTCGGCGACCGACGACAGTTCGGTGGCGCCCCGCTCGTCCTTCTCGGTGAGCCAGATCTGCCCCGGTTGCAGAAGCCTGCCGCCGCTCGGTGTCTGCAACAGGGATGGATCGTGCCCGGTGAACACCAGCTGAGCGCCCTTCGGATTCACCCAGGAGGCCTGGAAGAGGCGTACGACCTCCGCCACGAAGCGAGAGTGCAGGCTGGCGTCGAGTTCGTCGATCAGCAGGACCGCACCGGTGTCCAGAGCCAGCAGGAGCGGCCCGATCAGCGCGAACCACGAGCGGGTTCCCCACGACTCCGAAGTCCAGTCCAGAGTCATCCGCTCACCGCTGCCCGCGTGGACGAGCCGTACCGCCGGCCGCCCGGACGACGACTGCTCGACCTCGACACCGGCGATGCCGAGATCGGCGACACGCAGCAGTTCCTCGGCCCGCCGCCGGAAGTCCTCGCTCTCCAGCAGCCGCATCGCCGTGTAGTCCTCGCGCTGGGCGCGCTCGGTCTCGGGCGTGACGTCCCACAGGTTGTTCTTGAACCAGTCGAAGACAGGGGTGAGTTGTTCGTGCCCGTCGTTGGCGGCGCGGGTGAGCAGAAGGGCGTCCTGACGGGTGGTACGGGCCAGATGGGCGCGGTCCTGCAGCCGTTCGGCGGGGAACTCGAATTCCTTCTCACGGGAGGCGTCCCGCTCGAACCACACCTGGCGACGGCCCTTGGGGTAGGCGTAGAGCCATTCGGTCACGACCTGCCGCTGTCCCAGTTCGAAGCCGTAGGTCCAACGGATGCCACGGTCGAGCAAGAAGTCCGCCTCGTACAGCGTGGTCTCAGCCGCCGCCTTCGGGTCGAGGGCGAACTCGTCGCGTGGGATGCCGTCGTAGGAGGTCCACTCGGCATAGGAGCGCAGTACTGCGTGGCGCATGTTCTTCAGCGCGGTGATGACATTGGACTTGCCGGACGCGTTGGCTCCGAAGACGCCGAGAACGGTGTGGACGGGCAGGCGCCGGCCGTCGGAGAGCGTCACCTCGCGTGCCGCCGTGTGATCCCCTTCGGAGCCCTCCGGTGCGACGAACGACAGTTCCTGCTCGTCGCGCAGGGATCTGACATTCGCCACCCTGAATCTCAGCAGCATCCCGTCTCCTTCATGGCGGACAGACTAGTCAGACCATCCGGCCGCCGTCGCGGGTACGCGACGGCGGCCGACACCGTCACCGGGTCGACCGCCTCGCGGATGGGAGCGACGGACTAGATGAACGAGTTGATCTCGATCGTCTCGTCGCGGCCGGGGCCGACGCCGATCGCGGAGATCGGGGCGCCGGACATGTCCTCCAGGGCCTTGACGTAGTTCTGGGCGTTCTTCGGGAGGTCGGAGAAGGACTTCGCCTTGGTGATGTCCTCGGACCAGCCGGGGAGGGTCTCGTAGACGGGCTTGGCGTGGTGGAAGTCGGACTGGGAGTAGGGGAGTTCCTCGACGCGCTTGCCGTCGATCTCGTAGGCGACGCAGACCGGGATCTGTTCCCAGCCGGTGAGGACGTCGAGCTTGGTGAGGAAGAAGTCGGTCAGGCCGTTCACGCGGGTCGCGTAGCGGGCGATGACCGCGTCGAACCAGCCGCAGCGCCGGTCGCGGCCGGTGGTGACGCCCCGCTCGCGGCCGATCCGGCGCAGCGCCTCACCGTCCTCGTCGAAGAGCTCCGTGGGGAACGGACCGGCGCCCACGCGGGTCGTGTACGCCTTGAGGATGCCGATGACCCGGCTGATCTTCGTCGGGCCGACGCCGGCACCCGTGCAGGCGCCGCCGGCGGTCGGGTTCGACGACGTCACGAAGGGGTACGTGCCGTGGTCGATGTCCAGCAGGGTCCCCTGGCCGCCTTCGAACAGGACGACCTTGTCGTTCTCGAGAGCCTGGTTGAGGACCAGGATCGTGTCGGTGACGTACGGGGCGAGCTTGTCGGCGTAGACGAGGAGTTCCTCGACGACCTGGTCCACCGCGATCGCGCGGCGGTTGTAGAGCTTGGTGAGAAGCTGGTTCTTGACGTCGAGGGCCGCCTCGACCTTCTGCGTCAGGATCGACTCGTCGTACAGGTCCTGGACTCGGATGCCCACGCGGTTGATCTTGTCGGCGTAGGTCGGGCCGATGCCACGGCCCGTCGTGCCGATCTTGCGCTTGCCGAGGAAACGTTCCGTGACCTTGTCCACGGTCACGTTGTACGGCGTGATGATGTGAGCATTGCCGCTGATCAGGAGCTTGGACGTGTCGACGCCGCGCTCGTTCAGACCGCTCAGCTCGGAGAGCAGGACCGACGGGTCGACGACGACGCCGTTACCGATGACCGGAGTGCACTCCGGAGTGAGGATCCCGGAAGGGAGGAGGTGGAGGGCATACTTCTGGTCGCCCACGACTACCGTATGGCCGGCGTTGTTGCCGCCCTGGTAGCGCACCACATAATCGACGGAGCCACCAAGTAGGTCCGTCGCCTTTCCCTTACCTTCGTCACCCCACTGAGCACCGAGCAGCACAAGTGCGGGCACGCGCGTACACCCCTTCCGGGCGGGGCATGTCCAAGGTCGGGGGCGTACGCGGTGGCTCATGTCCGCCGCGTGCGCCGCGACCGCCGTTGGTCGCGAACTGTGGACCCGGATGCCCCGGAATAGACCAAGCCCCTGGCGCAATAGCGCAAGGGGCTCTTGCACAAAGATGCTACCCGAGGAAGCGAGGCAGGACCGAGGTGGCGACTCCCGACCAGCTCCTCGTGGTCATCGACCCCCGAGCCCGACGCACGGACGGCGAGGCCGTTCGGATCGCGAAAGACGTGCTCAGCGCGGGTGCGGCGAGTACGAAAGTGTGCCTTCCCGAGGGGCCCGAGGAATTCGCGCGAGCGCTCTCGCGACGCGGTTCCCGGCGGCCGGTGGTGATCGGCGACGACCACGCGCTGCTGCGGACCGTGGCTCTTTTGCATCGGCAGCGGGAGCTGGCGGCGTGCGCCCTCTCGCTGATCCCCGTGGGCTCGGCCCTGGGGCTCGCCCGCTCCCTCGGGGTGCCCACCGGCGCCGTCGCGGCGGCCCGCGCCGCCCTCGACGGCGTCGAGCGACGGCTCGACCTGCTCGTCGACGACAGCGACGGGGTGGTGCTGGGCACACTGCGGATACCGGTGCTGCCGGGTGCGGCGCCTCCCGAACCGGAGGATCCGGCCGACGCGGAGGCCGGCACGTGCGCGGGCGCGGAAGCAGGCGGCGGCGCCTCGGGGGACGGCTCCTCGGCCGGCCATCACTCGTGGCTGCGCGCCTGGCCGCAGTCCCTCGTCCGTACGTTGTCGACGCGGCCCGCGCGGGCGTCCCGTCCGCCGCGCCCGCGCATATGGGTCGCCACCGGGGGCGGGGCCGGGGCCGGGCCCTCGCGGCTGCGGGTGGAGGTGGACGGGGTGATGCTCGTCGACCTCGACCAGCCCGTGGAGGGCGTGTCCATCACCCCCGGCACGGACGGCGGCGCCGACGTCGAGGTCCGGCCGGTGTCGGTGGGCGCCGAGGCGGCCCCGCTGCACGCGATCGGCCACCGGGTGACCGTGTCGGGCGCGGACTTCCGCTACCGGGCGGATTCCCTGGTGGCGGGGCCTGTGCGGACGCGGACGTGGACGGTGCGGGAGGGGGCCTGGGGGCTGACGTTGCCGGAGTGAAGGCGGTTCCGAGGCGGTTCTGAGGCGGTTCCGAGGCGGTTCTTCGGCCCCGCCGCGGGGCGCGCATCGCCGCCGCCCGTACGGTCAGGCGCTCACTTCGCCGGAGCCGGCGACCCGGCACCGTCCGACCCCGTCGGGTTCTCGGCGCCGTCCGACCCCGTCGGGTTCTCCGCGCCGCCCGCCCCCGCCACGTTCTCCAGCCCGTCCGACTCGTCCTTCAGCCCCACCCCGGTCAGCCCCAGCTCCCGTGCCCGGAGCATCAGCGTGGTCAGCTTGGCGGCGGCCGTCTCGTACGACAGGCCCAGCGGTGGGCGGATGTTGGAGAGGCAGTTGCGGTCGGCGTCCGTGGTGGTGCCCGGTACCGGGGCGTGCGTCAGGTAGGCGCCCAGGGAGTCGGCGGCGGACATGCCGGGACGTTCGCCGACGAGGACGACGACCTGGGTGGCGCCCATGGCGTGCGCGATGTCGTCGCCGAGGGCCACACGGGCCTGTTCGGCGAGGACGACAGGGGCGATCCGCAGGCCGGCCAGGCGCCCGGTGGTCGCGCGGATCACCGCCGCCGCGTGCTCGTGGACCGCGCGGCTGGACAGCCCGTCGGCGACGACGAACACCACGTCCCAGTCCTCGCGGGGCAGGTGCGCCCGGTCGGTGGGGTGCAGGCGGCGGCCGAGGTCGGGGCGCCGGAGATAGGCCGTGCGGTCGGGAGCGGCGCTGCGGACCCGTATCGTCGGCGTGCCCGTCAGCTCCGCCGCCACCGCGTCCGGGTCGAAGGGCGAGTGCACCGCGTCCCGCGCCGCCGCGTGGGCCGCCTGGAGTTCGAGCCGGTGCCGGGTCGGCAGCGCGGTACCGGCGCGGCCGAGCCCGATCCGGGCCTGGGTGTGCCGGCGCAACGCGGTCCACAGCTCCGGGGCGGGGCCGGCCGCGGGATCGACGGCGAGGTCGGCGACGGGATCGACAGCGGGATCGGCGACGGGGCCGTCGGCCATCAACGCCCTGACCATCACGGCCAGTCGGCGGTCACCCGGGTCGGGCCGTAGAGGTTCCGTCATGCCGTGAGCTCCTTGCCGATCGCCATCAGGGGGTGGGCCTTGCCCGTGACGTCCCGGACGCCGCCGTTGCCGTCGCCGTCGTCCAGGAGCCCGATCCGCGCGAGCCACTCCTCGAACTCCGGTGCCGGGCGCAGCCCGAGGACCTCGCGCAGGTACAGCGCGTCGTGGTACGAGGCGGACTGGTAGTTGAGCATGATGTCGTCGCCGCCGGGGGTGCAGATGACGAACGACGCCCCCGCCACGCCCAGCATCGTCAGCATCGTCGCGATGTCGTCGTCATCGGCGTCCGCGTGGTTCGTGTAGCAGATGTCGAGGCCCATGGGCAGGCCGAGGAGCTTGCCGCAGAAGTGGTCCTCCAGGGCGGCGCGGAGGATCTCGCGGCCGTCGTACAGGTACTCCGGGCCGATGAAGCCGACCACCGTGTTCACGAGAAGCGGGTCGTAGCGGCGGGCGACCGCGTACGCGCGGGCCTCGACCGTCTGCTGGTCGACGCCGTGGTGCGCGTCGGCGGAGAGCGCGCTGCCCTGTCCGGTCTCGAAGTAGAGGGCGTTCTGCCCGACCGTGCCCCGGCCGAGGGCCCTGGCCGCCTCGTACGCCTCGTCGAGGAGGGCGAGGGTGACGCCGAAGGAGGCGTTGGTGGCCTGGGTCCCGGCGATGGACTGGAACACCAGGTCGACCGGCGCGCCCCGTTCCATGAGGTCGATGCTCGTCGTGACGTGGGAGAGGACGCAGGACTGGGTGGGGATGGCGTACCGCTGGATGACCCCGTCCAGAAGCTCCAGCAGGTCCCGTACGGCCTTCGGGCTGTCCGTCGCGGGGTTGATGCCGATGACCGCGTCGCCGGAGCCGAGGAGCAGTCCGTCGAGAAGGGCGGCGGCGACGCCGGCGGGGTCGTCGGTGGGGTGGTTGGGCTGGAGGCGGGTGGCGAGGCGGCCGGGGAGGCCGATCGTCGAGCGGAAGGCGGTCACGACCCGGACCTTGCGGGCGACGGCCACCAGGTCGGCGTTGCCCATCAGCTTCGACACCGCGGCGACCGTCTCGGGCGTGAGCCCGGGCGCGAGCGCGGTCAGGGCGGCCGTGTCGGCGGCCGGCGAGAGCAGCCACTCCCGGAACTCGCCGACCGTCATCGACGCCACCGGCGCGAAGGCGAGGGCGTCGTGCGTGTCGACGATGAGCCGGGTGACGTCGTCCACCTCGTACGGGATCACCGGCTCGGCGAGGAACGTGGTGAGCGGCACCTCAGCCAGCGCACAGCGCGCCGCGACCCGCGCCCGCGCGGACTCGGCGGCGAGCCCGGCCAGCCGGTCCCCCGAGCGCTCGGGACTCGCGGCGGCCAGGAGGGCGGGCAGGCCGTCGTAGGTGTACGTCCGGCCGCCGAGGGTGGCGGAATACGTCCTCATGCCGGCGACCGTACGGAGGCACCCACCGTCCGGTCCACGGTCCGCCGGAGAGTTAACCGAGCCGTTCCGCACCGAGGATTTCTAAAGGTCTGGTTGACAAACATTTAACGCGTCGAGAGTCTTGGCCGACTCATTCGGGCTAGAGAGTTCCGGTCCAGCAGGTCCATGCGGCAGTGCGCGGCACGATCACGGCATCCAGGAAGGGGCCACCCGATGGCAGTACAAGAGGGCGTTGCCCCTGAGGCACCAGAGGCGGGCAGCGGCGGGGACGGTACCGTTCACCGGCTCAAGCCCAACGCGATCGGCCTGCTGGGCGTGGTCTTCATGGCCGTCGCCACGGCCGCGCCGATCACCGCGATGACGGGCAACGTGCCCTTCATGGTCTCGTCCGGCAACGGCATCGGGGCACCCGCCAGCTACCTCGTCGCAATGGTTGTCCTGGCGATCTTTTCCGTCGGCTTCACGTCGATGGCGAAGCACATCACCTCCACCGGAGCCTTCTACGGCTTCATCTCCTACGGCCTCGGCCGCACCGTCGGCCTCGCCTCCGGACTGCTCGCGACCTTCGCGTACGTCGTCTTCGAACCGGCTCTCATCGGCATCTTCTCGGTCTTCGCGACGACGACCCTGGAGGACCAGACCGGGGCGCACATCCCGTGGTGGACCTTCGCGATCCTGATGCTCGCGATCAACGCCATGGGCACGTGGTTCGGCGTGTCGGTGGCCGAGAAGCTGCTCGTGGTCCTCCTGGCCACCGAGGTGACGATCCTCGCGGCGATGGCGATCTCCGTCGCCCTCCACGGCGGCGGCCCGCACGGTTTCACCTTCGGCCCGGTCAACCCGGTCAACGCCTTCCAGGGCACGTCCGCCGGCCTCGGCCTCTTCTTCGCCTTCTGGTCGTGGGTCGGCTTCGAGTCGACGGCGATGTACGGCGAGGAGTCCCGCGACCCGAAGAAGATCATCCCCAAGGCGACGATGATCTCCGTCCTGGGCGTCGGCGTCTTCTACGTCTTCGTCTCCTGGATGGCCATCATCGGCAACGGCGAGGCCGAGGCCGTGGCGGCCGCCTCCTCCTCGAACCCGCTCGCGCTGTTCTTCAACCCCACCGAGCAGTACGTCGGCCACTGGGCGGTCGTGGTGATGCAGTGGCTGATGATCACGGGCTCGCTCGCCTGCGGCATGGCCTTCCACAACTGCGCGGCGCGCTACCTGTACGCGCTGGGCCGCGAGGGCGCCGTCCCGGGTCTGCAGCAGACCATCGGCCGCACCCACCCCCGGCACGGCTCCCCGCACATCGCCGGCCTCGTCCAGACCGTCGTCAGCGGGGTCCTGCTCCTCGCGTTCGCCGTCGCCGACAAGGACCCGTACACCGGTACCTACGTCCTTCTCGCCATCCTCGGCACCATGGCCATCCTCGTCGTCCAGGCCGTCTGCTCCTTCGCCGTCCTGGCCTACTTCCGCTCCCACCACCCCGAGAGCCGCCACTGGTTCAGGACGCTGGTCGCTCCGCTGGTGGGCGGCGTGGCGATGCTCGCGGTGGTCGTGCTGCTGGTGTCCAACATGGGGGTCGCGGCCGGTCCTGAGTCGGACTCCTTCGTCCTGCGGGCCACCCCCTGGATCGTCGCCCTGGTCGCGGTGGGCGGTATCGCCTACGCCCAGTACCTGAAGCGCCGGGCGCCCGAGCGGTACGCACTGCTGGGGCGGACGGTGCTGGAGGAGACGAAGGAGCGGTAGCTGCTCCCGCTCTTGAGGATCCGTCAGCTCTCCCGCCCCCGGAGGACCGCAGTCACCGGGGGCGGACTGACGGGCAATCAGGGGTGGAGTTCCGCCGACGGCACCTCCAAGGGGGTGACGACACGTCAGTTCCCTCGGGTGTGGCGGCCCAATTCATTAGAAATACCAGCTCATTCCCCTACTTTGATGGCCCGTCAGGGGGCCTGCCGGTCACTCGACGGAGCGACCTTCCATACGGCCGTTCAGTCCTATTTTTCACCTCACCCCGGACCTCTCCGAAATGACAGCAGAAATAGCCGTCATTACGTTCGTTCTCGTCGGCAGATCCTGCCGACGAGAACGAAGAGAAGGGGAAGTGCATTGCGCACTCGTAAGATCACGGTGATCGCCGCCTCCGTCGGCGTGGCGGTCGCGGCCGCCACCGGCGTCACCTACGCCAGCTCCACCCTGGGGTCAGCCCCCGAGTCCTCCTCGGTCACCAAGGACGCCGCCCCCCTTCCGCCTCCACGCGGCGGCAACGGAACCGGCACCGACGCCGGGTCGAATGCCACCGCCGACGCGGGGTCGAGCCACAGCTGGGGCGGGTCGAAGAAGGGCGAGGGTCGCAGTGAGAGCCAAGGTGAGAGCCGAGGCGAGAGCCGAGGCGAGAGCCGGGAAAACCACCGGCACGACGGCCGGATCATGATCAACGAGCGCACGTATGCCGCCGATCCGGGGTCCTGCATCGTTGTGGTCAACGCGAACCCCGTGGTCGCCCCCGGGCTCGGCGCCAACAGCTTCAACATCCGAAACGAAAGTGACAAGACCGTCGAATTCTTCAATGGGATCACCTGCGACAACGGTGCTCCCATTGCCACGGTCGGCCCTCGCAGCTCAGCCACCGCGATCACCCCGGCGCCGCCAATTCTGCCTGGGGCCATCGTGGGCAGTTTCCGCGTGGTCGACGAACACCACGGGCACAACGGGAACAACTGACGCGACCGAATCCGAAACGGACAGGGGCAGCCCTTCACCGCAGCATCGGAAACCCCGGCTCGCCGCAATCGAGCCGGGGTTCCGGCACAGGGCATCCCTCGGGGAGATGACCTCTCCACATTAATCCGCGCGGATTAGCCGCAGTATCTGTAATTACTCCTGACGGGTTTCCCCTGCCCGTCAAACGGCGCCGGGCCCGGCGCCGATCAGCGGGTCGGGAACGGAGTCAGGGCGAGATCCCACTGGTCCGCCGCGTCCAGCAGGGCGGCCGTATCGACCCGCACCTCCACGAAGTACTGGTAGATGCCCGGCCTGTCACCACCCTGCTGCCAGGGCGGTGTCGCCTCCATCGACAGGTGAACGCGAATCACCGCCCCGTCCTCGCTTCGATCGGCGAGGCTGAAGGCCAGGACCGGCTCGGTGAACCACATGTCCGGGGACAACGACTCGTCTTCCGGGTCAGGCCCGGTCACAGCCACCGTCCCCGCAGCCACAGCGCGCAGCCAAGCGGCCACCTGACGGGCTTCATCGATCAACAGACATGGATCGGTGAAGGACCAACTGCCCTCGGGGGTCGTCACCGCGCCGGTGACGACCAGCCAGTTGTCGTCGTACACGTCGCCCCGGGCCGCGGAGAACTGATAGCTCAGCGGGCGCAGTTCGATACTGCTTGCCTGATCCCTCAAGAGCATGGCCACGCCGTTGTCAGCGGTCGAGGGGGTGGTTTTTGGCGGCAGCAAGGAAGGTGTGCCAGCCGTTGGGAGAGAGGAGCAGGAGGGGGCCGTGGGGGTTCTTGGTGTCGCGTATGGCGAGGCCGCCGGTGGTTGTGGGGGCGACCTCGACGCAGTTGCTCTGTGTTCCGGAGTAGGACGATTTCCGGAAGGGGCCTATAACCTCGGTCACGATGCGTCTTCCTAGATGCTCCGCAGTACGCTCCGGATGAGCTTCGCGCTCGCGTCCGGCGCCAGTGCCGCCGATCGTAGTTGGTCGAACGCGTTCGAGTAAGCGGTGAGATCCTCTGCCCCCTCAAGGACTGACGTTCCCCTCAGATTCTCCAGCGTCACCGCTTCGACTGTTGGGTCCGCGTCAAAGCTGAACGCGCAGAAGGCGGAGGTCGATGCCGCCAGCGCCCCCGCGCTGAAGGGCAGCACCTGCACGGTTACGTTCTTCCGCTTGCCGACCTCAAGGATCGCGGACAACTGTTCCCGGTGAATCTCGACGCCCATCAAGGGGTGCGCGACGACCGCCTCCCAGAGGATGGCCGTGTACGTCGCCCCGCCCTCCTCGATCTTGGCCTGTCGCTCTTCTCGCACCTTCACCAACTGGGCAAGCTGATCGGGAACGACATAGATGGGGCCCGACTCGATGGCCGCCTGCGTATAGGCCGGAGTTTGCAACAGCCCCGGAACCAGAACCGACTGCCAATCCCGGATGTAGGTCGCGTCGTCCTCCAACGCGATGTGGTCGAGGTAGTCCGGCCGTAGGTGTGCCGCATGTTCGAGCCACCAACCGCGGCTCTTCGAGTGCTTGGCCAAGTCCTCCAGCTTGTCCCGGACTTGCGGGTCCGTGACGTCGTACGCGTCCAGCAGCAGCCGTACCTCGATGACGCGCGGCGTCGCGTGCCCGCTCTCGACTCGGCTGATCCGGGCCTGGCTCGACGCAATGACCTCGGCGGCCTGCGGCTGGTCCAGCTTCGCGGCCTGCCGGTAGTGCCTGAGCGCCGAACCCAGACGCCTGCTGCGCACAGTCGGCCGTCCACCTGCGGGCATGGGTCCTCCCCTCTCCTCCGGCAACGATCCCACGCCGGGCGTCAACTTTAGGAGCGCATCACACCATCGAGTGACACGCGTGCATGTATTCAGTCGTCTGCATTGCAGAGGTCTCGAATTTGCCCCTAGCTTCGAAGCGCGCGGCGCTGAGCCGCGCGGTCTTGACGAATCGTCAGGGGGTCTCCCGCCATGCCCGTACCCACCCCACGCCGCGACTCCTTCCGCATCTCCAAGCGCAGAAGAGACGTCCCCGAGGCCCGCGCCCAGGTGCAGCGGATTCTCAAGGACTGGGCCATCGACGGTGAACTCGCCCACGACATCGCCACGGTGGCGACAGAGCTGGTCACCAATGCGGTACGGCACTGTCGGGTGACGCTCGCGGAGGTCGAGGTGGCCCTCTCGACCCGGGCTGTGGGCTGCTGGTCGAGGTGTCGGACCCGGACAAGGGGAAGGTGCCCGCGCTGCGGACGGAGAGTGGCCCGGAGCCGGAGCGGCCGGAGGGGGACGGCGGGCTCGGCCTCGTCCTCGTCGCCGGGCTCGCGGAGCGGTGGGGGCATGAGGTGCGGCCGTTCACGAAGTGCGTGTGGGCGTACTTCGTCGTTGCGGGGCGGTCGCGTTGAACTCGGTGGCCGCGCTGAGCCCGTACCGGGCGCGCTGGCGGCGTTGGGCGGCGCGGTCGAAACGGTACCGGGCCACTTACGGACGGTGGTTGCCGCTGTTGCCCCGCGAACCCTGCTGGGAACGGCGGCCGACCAGGGCGCCCGCGTGTGCCGTACCGCCGGACGGCCTGGACTTGGACGAGGGAGACATGGTGCGGGCGTACGTCAGGGCGTACCTGGGTGAGGGGCGTACGGCATGAGCGACGAACCGACGACACGGCCGGGCAGTGATCCGCCGCTCGATCCGGTGATGGCCACGTTCAGCGACTGGCTCGACCATGCCGTGGGCTGCATGGATGCCTGTCGCAGGGAGGGTGTGTCCTGCCTCCAGTCGATGCGGCTGGGGAAGCGACACCGCGCGGCCAGGAAGGCCGCGAGTGCGGCGCGGCGGAACGCCTCCGACTGACCATGCCCGCGCGCCTCCGGTATCGCGAAGGACCGCGTCGCGAGGTGCCGTATCGCGAAGGGCCGTATCACGAAAGTACGTTGAGACCGCGCCGTGCGTTGGAGAGTCTGGCGGTATGGAGTTCTTCTGCTACACCGCGACCGGCCCGACTCCGTTAAGTTGCGCGAGGAGTTGCTGGAGTCGCACTGGTCGTACATGGACGGGTACACGAAGGAGCTGATCGCTCGCGGCCCGACCTTCGCGGGCGACGGTGAGACACCCTCCGGCAGCGTGCACATCGTCGACCTGCCGGATCCCGCCGCGGCGCGGGCGTTCGCGTTCGACGAGCCCAACCAGCAGGCGGGCGTGTACCGGGACGTGCTGCTGCGCCGGTGGCGGAACCTGCTCGGCCGCACGATGTGGGACTTCCCGGGTGGGCGGAGCGACGGCCGGCGGTACCTGGTGCTCGGCCTCGGCCGGGGCTCCGGTTCGGGGGACGCCGCCGACCTCGTCGTACCGGCCGCGTGGCGGGACGACCTGATCGCGTACGGGCCGCTGCTGTCCGACGACGGCATGGCCTGGCTGGGTACGGCGGCGCTGGTCCGGGCCCCGGACGGGGACGCGGCTCGGGCCGTACTGGCCGGGGAGCGGTACGCCGACGTCGAGGCGCACGCGTGGGAGTTCGGGGGCCGGCGGTGACGGGAGCGGGGGGCGGGCAGCGCTGACGGGAGCGAGGGGCGCGGGTCCGCTACGGTGCGCACCCGCGCAGCACGAAGGCCACCATGTCCTCCAGGCCCCGTTCGATTCTGTCGGCGGGGACTCCTTCGACGATCGCGAGGGTGGCGTAGCCGTGCAGTGCGGCCACGACCGGCAGGCTGATCTCGTCCGCCGGGCCCTCGCGGACCTCGCCCCGGCGCTGCCCGTCCTCGATCAGCTGGTCGGCGAGGGCCGGCAGATGCTGCGAGGCCTTGGCCAACTCCGGTGAGGCCGTGGGGTCGTGCTTGACGGAGTACATCAGCTCCAGCAGGGCGGGGTTGGCGGCCGCGAACTCCGTGTAGGCGCGGGCGATGAGGGTCAGCCGCTCGGCGAACGACTCCCCCGCCTCCGTCCGGGCGCTGATCAGCGCGGCCGCCAGACGGTCGAACCCCTGCAACGCCAGCGCGTCCAGCAGCGCCTGCTTGCTCTTGAAATGGCGGCTGGGCGCGGCGGGGCTGACCCCGATGTCACGGGCCAGTTCGCGCAGCGACAACGCGCTCGGCCCCTTCTCTTGGAGCGCCTGCTCGGCGCGGACCAGTAGAGCGGTGCGGAGATCTCCGTGGTGGTAAGGGCGGCACTTCATGTCTTGCAGCGTATCCGAGTGTGAGCACCATCTACATAGTGAGCGTTGACTACATTGTGATCGGTGCATACATTGGCTCCATGACCAACAAGACGAACCAATGGAGCGCCACCCGCATCCCCGACCTGACGGGCCGTACCGCCGTCGTCACCGGTGCCAACAGCGGCATCGGCCTCTCCGCCGTCGACGCGCTGGCCCGGGCCGGCGCGCATGTCGTGCTCGCCGTCCGAGACCCCCGCCGGGGCGAGGCCGCCGCCGCGACCGTCAGCGGGGCGCGCGGCACGGTGGAGGTCCGCCCGCTCGACCTGGCCGACCTGGCGTCGGTCCGCCGGTTCGCCGACGGATGGCAGGGCGACCTGGACCTGCTCATCAACAACGCCGGCGTCATGAACCTCCCCGAGGGCACCACCAAGGACGGCTTCGAGACGCAGTTCGGCACCAACCACCTCGGCCACTTCGCCCTGACCAACCTGCTCCTGCCCCACGTCACCGACCGCGTGGTGACCGTGGCGTCCAACGCGCACAAGCCGGGGCGCATCCACTTCGAGAACCTGAACCTGACGGGCGAGTACCAGCCGCTGACCGCCTACGCCCAGTCCAAGCTGGCCAACCTGCTGTTCACGCTGGAGCTCCAGCGCCGGCTCGGCCTCGCGGGCTCCCCTGTCCGCGCCATGGCCGCGCACCCGGGCCTGTCCAGCACCCACCTCGGGGATCACGGCGCCAACGTCCTGTACCGGGCGGGTGCCCGCCTCGGGGGCCTACTGGCCCAGGACAGCGTGGCCGGCTCGCTGCCCACGCTGTACGCCGCCGTCATGGACCTCCCCGGCGCCTCCTACGTCGGCCCTGACGGCCTCGGCGGATGGCGCGGCAGCCCCACCCTCGTCGGCCGTTCCCCCCAAGCCAGCGACCCCGAGACAGCGAGCCGCCTGTGGACCGTCTCCGAGGAACTGACAGGCGTGACCTTCCCCGAGCAGTTGTCGCCGACGACAGAGCCGACGACGGAGAACAACCAGAGGGAAGCAATAAGCCGTTGACAACATAGTGTTTGCATTCGATGCTGGCCGCATGTCGTCGACACCTTCGCAGTCCACCGCCCCCGACCCCTTCTCACCGCCGAGCGCGGACGAGGCGCGGGCACAGCGTGTCTACACGTCCCTGTTCCGCATCGCCGAGCGGCACGCGGCCACGGAGGAGCAGCGCCGCCGCCAGGTCCACCCGCATGTCCTCGGTCCGCACGAGGCGATCAGGTTGGTCTCGTACCTGCTCAGCGGCGCCGCCCTCCTTGACGACGGCGAACCCGAGATCGACCGCGCCGACATCACCGCCGCGCTGACCCTCATCCCCCTCGCCCGTGGCGAGATGGACGAACTGGAAGTCGGCCTCCTCGAGATGGCCCGAGGTCGCGGCATGACCTGGCCGGAGATCGCCTTCGGCCTCGGCCTCCAGACTCCCCAGGCGGCGAGGCAGCGCTACGAGCGCCTGGCGAGCCGTACGGAGACGGGGGCGGGTGCGGGGGCGGCAGCGGACACGGGCACGGGTCCGGGCGCGGCGGCCGAGAAGGAAGGCGAGTAGGGGAGCCGACGCCGTCCGCCGGTCAGCCCCGGCCGAACGTCTCCTCGCGGTGGACGCGCCAGCGGCCCATTATCGCCTCGACCTCTTTCTCGATGAACTCGAAGAAGGCGAGCGTCTCGGCGAGGCGGAGGCCGGCCGGGGTGTCGGCGCCCAGGCCGGCGACACCCTCGCGCAACGCCTCCTCCCAGCGCTTGATGATGGCCTCGCGGTTGGTGAGGGCCTCGTACCACTGCTCGCTGTGGACGCGGTACCGCTCACGGCGCGAACCGGGCTCGCGCTCGCGTGACACCAGGTGCACCTGGGCGAGATAGCGGACCGCGCCGGAGACGGCCGCCGGGCTGATCCGGAGCTGTTCGCCCAGCTCGACGGAGGTCAGCGCGCCGGTGTCGGAGGCGAGGAGCGCGGCGAAGACGCGGGACGGCATACGCGGCATCCCGGCCTCGACGAGCTGCGCCGCGAAGCTCTCGACGAAACGGGAGACCGCCTCGGGGTCGCGCCCCATGGCCTCTGCCCCGGCCTTCGAATCCGCCATCCCTGGATCAACTCCCTCGGTATCCCCGCGATATCCCCTGGTCAGACACCACCGCCGAGTCTACCGGCGATTCATACGCTTCCTTAACTTCACAAATTTCTGAAGTAAGCGTACGTTCTGAAACATGACTAAGGCCATCACGGTCTCCGGACTGCACAAGTCCTTCGGACGGACCCACGCCTTGGACGGGCTCGACCTGACCGTCGAGACCGGCGAGGTCCATGGCTTCCTCGGCCCCAACGGCGCCGGAAAGTCCACCACCATCCGCGTCCTCCTCGGCCTGCTGCGCGCCGACTCGGGTGCCGCGCAGGTACTCGGCCGCGACCCGTGGACGGACGCGGTGGAGGTGCACCGCCGGATCGCGTACGTACCGGGCGATGTGACGCTGTGGCGGAACCTGTCCGGCGGCGAGGTCATCGACCTCTACGGCCGACTGCGGGGAGGCCTCGACACCCACCGCCGCGCCGAACTGATCGAGCGCTTCGAACTGGACCCGTCGAAGAAGGGCCGCACCTACTCGAAGGGCAACCGCCAGAAGGTCGCCCTCGTCGCCGCCTTCGCCTCCGACGTGGACCTCCTCATCCTCGACGAGCCGACCTCGGGCCTGGACCCGCTGATGGAGGAGGTCTTCCAGCGGTGCGTACGGGAGGAGCGCGACCGGGGCCGTACGGTCCTGCTGTCGTCGCACATCCTCAGCGAGGTCGAGGAGCTGTGCGACCGGGTGAGCATCATCCGCAAGGGCGTCACCGTCGAGAGCGGCTCCCTCGCCGACCTGCGCCATCTGACCCGGACGAGCGTCACGGCCGAACTCTCCGGCCCCGCCAACGGGTTGGCCCACCTCCCCGGCATCCACGACCTCGACCTACAGGGCAGCCGGGTCCGCCTCCAGGTCGACACCGACAAACTCAACGCCGTACTGCGCTCCCTGACCGAGTCCGGCGTACGGTCACTGACGTCGACCCCGCCGACGCTGGAGGAACTGTTCCTGCGGCACTACCAGGACGACGTACGGGACACGGACGCGGGCGCGGGCGCGGGCGCGGACGTGGCGGGAGAGGCGATCGCGCGATGACTACCGCCGCCACCGACACCGCCAACCCGAACACCTTCGCCGTACGGTCCGGCGGGAGCCGTCAACTGGCCGGTACCGCGACCTTGTTGAGGTTCGCCCTGCGCCGCGACCGTGTGATGGTCCCGGCCTGGGTCGCGGTGACCGGGCTGATGGTCCTGTCCATGCCGAACAGCCTGAAGAGCCTGTACGGCACCGCCGCCGAACGCACCGACCTCATGCACCAGATGACCACGAACTCGTCGCTGCGCGCCCTCGTCGGCCCCGTCTTCGACGACTCCCTCGGCGCCCTGACCGCCTGGCGCGTCGGCGTGTACGCCGGCCTCCTCGCCGCCGTCATGAGCCTCCTCGTCGTCATCCGCCACACCCGCGACGAGGAGGAGAGCGGCCGCCAGGAACTCGTCGCGTCGGGGATGGTGGGGCGCCGGGCGTCCTTGACCGCCGCCCTGCTCACGGCGGCGGTCGCGAACGGCGGGCTGGCGTCGCTCATCACGCTCGGACTGGCCGGAGAAGGCGTCGCGGGTGCGGCGGCCCTCGGGCTGGGGATCGCGGGCGTCGGGATGGTGTTCGCGACGATGGCCGCGGTCGTCGCCCAGCTGACGGAGAGCGCGCGGCTGGTGCGAGGGCTGACGGCGGGGGTGCTGGGCGCGGCGTTCGTGCTGCGGGCGGCCGGCGACGCTTCCGAGAACGATGGTTCGTCTCTTCTGACGTGGGTGTCGCCGCTGGGGTGGCTGGAGAACGAGCGTTCGTTCGCGGATGAGCGGTGGTGGGTGCTGCTGCTGTTCGTGGCGGCTGCGGTGATCCAGGGCGTGGTGGCGTACGGACTCGCCGGGCGCCGCGACGTCGGCATGAGCTTCCTGCCGACCCGGCCCGGACCGGCGGCCGGCCGACTGGGCACGGTCGGCGCACTGGCCTGGCGGCTGCAACGCGGCGGTGTCCTGGGCTGGAGCATCGGCTTCTTCCTCGCCGGAGTCGTCTACGGCGGGCTGACCGAGGGCACGGCCGACTTCGTCGGCGACAACGAGAGCGCCCGCGAGATCTTCGAACGCATGGGCGGCCAGTCCGGCCTGACGAACGCCTTCCTCGCCTCGATGATCGGCATGCTCGGCCTGATCGCCGCGCTGTACATCGTCAGCACCGTGCTGCGCCTGCACGGCGAGGAGACGTCCGGGCGCGCCGAACCGCTCCTCGCGAACTCGGTGAGCCGACTGCGCTGGGCCGGCGGCCACCTGACCATCGCCTTCGCCGGTTCCGCCTGGATCATGCTCCTCGCCGGCCTCGGCTTCACCATCGGCTACGGCAAGGAGGCCGGCCCGATCCTGGGCGCCTGCCTCGTCCAGGTCGCCGGGATCTGGGTCATCGGCGGAGCGGCCGTCCTGCTGTACGGCCTCACCCCCCGGGCGGCGATGGCGGCCTGGGGCCTCGCCGGAGCCGTCCTCCTGATCGGCTGGATCGGCCCGGCGCTCAACGCTCCGCAGGCGGTCCTCGACCTCTCGCCCTTCGGGCATCTACCGAAGCTGCCGGGCGGGGAGATGGAGTGGGGGCCGGTGCTGGTGCTGACCGGCGTCGCGGTGGTGCTGGTCGCGGGCGGGCTGGCGGGGCTGCGGCGGCGGGACCTTACGACCTGACCGCGCAACCGGGTGTCGCGCCGCGCCCCGTTCCGCCGGGAGAACCACGGCGGAACGGGGCGCGTCCCTGCCGTCATGGACGAACCGGATCAGCGGGAGCGGCGGGGCCGGCGGCCCGACCGGCAGAGTGCGCTGGGATGCGGTGGGTGTGCGCTGTCGGCGTTGGGCGCGACGGCCGCGAGCATCGCCTGGACCTCCTCGTCCCGCACCCGGCGACACCTAGGCGGCGGCTTCGAGGGCGAGGGCACCGACTACACCGTCCTCGTCACCGAACTCCCCCTCGTCGTCGCGACCGGAGCCGCACTCCCCGCCCTCGCCTGCCTGCTGATCGCGTTGCTGCTGAACCGGCGACGCGGCGGCCGGGGCGGCAACGGCCCCGCTCGCCAGGACAGATGACTCTCGCCAGGACTGATGACTACAGCACGTCGACGAAGTCGCCGGTCGCCCTGACGGCCGGCCCTGGCACACCCCGCCCCGGTCAACGCACTACGCCGGCTCCACCCGAAGTCCTTCCAACCCCCGGATCACGAAGTTCGGCTTCCGTGCCGGCTCGGCGGCGAGGGCGAGGGTCGGGGCCTTCTCCAGGAGGGCCGTCATCGACGCCGCCAGTTCGATACGGGCGAGGGGGGCGCCGATGCAGTAGTGGATGCCCGCACTGAACGAGATGTGCGGGTTCTCCTTGCGGGACAGGTCCAGCTTCTCGGGGGCGGCGAACACGGACGGGTCGTGGTTCGCCGAGCCGAACAGCATCGCGATCTCCGCGCCCCGGGGAACCGTCGTACCGTCGATCTCGATGTCGTCCAGCACCCAGCGCTCGAAGAGCTGCAACGGTGTGTCGTACCGCATCACCTCCTCCACCGCCGAGGGCACCAGCGAGTGGTCCGCGCGCAACGCCGCCAACTGCTCCGGGTTCCGGAACAGCGCCCACCAGCCGTTCACCGTGGCGTTCACCGTCGCCTCGTGGCCCGCGTTCAGCAGCAGCACACAGGTCGAGATCATCTCCTGCTCGGTGAGCCGGTCACCCTCGTCGTACGCCGCGATCAGCCCCGAGATCAGGTCCTCACCCGGCTCCGCCCTGCGGTGCGCGATCAGCTCCCGGAGATACTCCGAGAACTCCACCGACGCCCGCACCGCCCGCTTCGCCGTCTCCTCCGACGGCGTCAGCTCGTACATCCCGCAGATGTCCGCCGACCAGGGCCGCAACTGCGCCCGGTCCGACTCGGGGATACCGAGCATCTCCGCGATCACCGCCACCGGAAGCGGCTCCGCGACATCCGTCAGCAGGTCACCCCCGCCGGCCTCCACCAGCCCCGCCGCCAGGTCACCGGCCAGCTCCTCCACATACGGCTTCAGCTGCTCCACCGTGCGCGGCGTGAACGCCTTCGACACCAGCCGCCGGATCCGCGTGTGGTCCGGGGGCTCCAGGTCGAGCATCCCGTGGTCGTTCAGCGTGTGGAACGGTTCGTGCTCCGCCGGCGGCGCCGTCCGCCCGAAGTCCTCGTGCGTGAACCTGTGCTGATACGTCCGCCCGAGCCGCCGGTCCCGCAGCAACGCCGAGACATCCGCGTGGTGCGGGACGAGCCACTGGTTCGTGGGCTCGAAGTACCGCACCCTGCCCAGGGCCCGGAGCTCCGCGTACGCCGGGTACGGGTCCGCCAGGAAGTCGGGGTCCCACGGGTCGAAAGCGAGGTCGGAAACAGCTGCCATGAACGGACGCTAACCCGCGGGCGGGGCGGCTGAACAGGGGGGTCCGCCCTATGACCTCGGCAAAGCCCCTTCTGGGGGCCTCCCCTCCCCCCTCCCTCCCCTCCCCCGTGTGGCACAGGCACCGGCACCGGCACCGGCATCGCCTCAGCCGGGCGTGACCAGTCTCGCCTCGTACGCGAACACCGCTGCCTGGGTGCGGTCGCGCAGGCCCAGTTTGACCAGGATCCGGCTCACGTGGGTCTTGATCGTGGACTCGGCGACCACCAGGCGCTCGGCTATCTCCGAGTTGGACAGGCCCTGGGCGATGAGGACCAGCACCTCCGTCTCGCGGTCGGTGAGTTCGCCGTACGCCAGCTGGGTGGCCGCCGACGGGCGGGGCGCTTGGGCCAGCTTGGAGAACTCCGTGATCAGGCGCCTGGTGACGGACGGGGCGAGGAGGGCCTCGCCGGCGGCCACCACGCGGACCCCGTCGGCCAGTTGGCGGGCCGAGGCGTCCTTGAGGAGGAAGCCGGAGGCTCCCGCACGCAGCGCCTGATACACGTACTCGTCGAGGTCGAACGTGGTCAGCACCAGCACCTTCGCCCCGCCGTCCGCCGCCACGATCTCCCGGGTGGCCTCGATGCCGTTCAGCTCGGGCATGCGGATGTCCATCAGGACCACGTCCGGCGACAGCTCCCGGACCCGGTCGACCGCGTCCCGGCCGTTGACCGCCTCGCCCACCACCTCGATGTCCGGCATCGCGCCGAGCAGCACCGAGAAGCCCTCACGGACCATCATCTGGTCGTCGGCGATCAGCACACGGATCGTCATGCGTCGGCCTCGCTCGTGGTGGTCACCGGCAGGAACACCGTCACCTCATAGCCTCCGTCGTCCGTCTCGCCCGTCGTCATATCGCCGTTCAGCATCGTGACGCGCTCGCGCATGCCGGTGATGCCGTGGCCGGCGCCGTGTGTGGACTTCACCAGGGTCACCTCCGGGGACGGGCCGTTGACTATGCGCAGGCCGAGTCCGCCCAGTACATAGCCGATCTCCACGCGGGCCGTCGCGCCGGGCGCGTGCCGCAGGGTGTTGCTGAGGGCCTCCTGGACTATGCGGTACGCCGAAAGCTCCACGCCCTGCGGCAGTTCACGGACCGCTCCGGTGACCGCCTTGTCGACCGTGAGGCCGGCCTCGCGCACGTTGGCGAGCAGGCCGTCGAGATCGGCGAGGGTGGGCTGCGGGGCGTCCGGGGCCTCGTAGTCCTCGGCCCGGACGACGCCCAGGACGCGGCGCAGCTCGGTGAGCGCGGCCACCGCGTTCTCCCGGATCGTGACGAAGGCCTGCTCCAGCTCCGGCGGCGGGTTCTCCACGCGGTAGGGCGCGGCCTCGGCCTGGATGGCGACCACCGACATGTGGTGGGCGACCACGTCGTGCAGCTCGCGGGCGATCGTGGTGCGCTCTTCGAGAAGGGTGCGCTTGGAACGCTCGTGCGCCGTCACGCTCTGCTGGGCGGTCACCTCCTGCTGGGCCGACCGGCGTATGTTCACGACGGAGGCGGCCAGCAGGGCCATCGCGGAGATGATCAGAAAGGGGCCTGTGTTCGAGGCGTAGTGCCCCCCGCCGACGGTGCTTTCGAGGAGCATTCCGTACGTCGCGCTCAAGGCCCACATCCACGCGGCCGTGCGCGGCCTGGTGCGCAACGCCACCACCGTCAGCACCACGAGGTGGCAGGCGAAGCTACCGGTCGCCCAGGGCCAGTCGCTCCACATGTCGGTGAACGCCCCGGTGACAGGGGTCGCGGCCATGGACACCCAGAAGGCTCCGATGGGCCGGATCAGCGTCAGCAGCACCGGGCACAGGGCGAGGAGGGCGGACAGGATGATGGCGACCTCGCCGCCGCCCTGGCTGGCGGACGCCGAGATGGACAGCGACAGCAGGCCGGCCGTCACCACCATCGCGTGCGGGGTCCAGCGCGCGTACTCCCGCAGATGGCCGGAGAGCCGGCTGGTGAACAGGCCGTCCATCTTCATGGGAAGCAGTGGTCGGTAGGCGAACGCATCGTGGAACAGGTCCTGCCGCAGCCTGCGCCACGCGTCCATCGCCACCCGGAACTCCGGGCTGCTCGGCCTGCCCCCGCCGCGCGAGGGCATCGTCTGCGTCTGGGTCGTCTCGGTCACATTGAAAACGGTAGGTGGAGGGCGGGGTCGGCGTCGTCACCAGTGAGGAGGGTCTGTCCGGGTCCGTCTCAGGTACTACGGGTAGTGCGTGGCCGGTGTCCGCTCAGTACCCGGTGGGGCGGACCAGGCCCGACTCGTAGGCGAAGACCGCTGCCTGGGTGCGGTCACGGAGGCCCAGTTTGACCAGGATGCGGCCGACGTGGGTCTTCACGGTCTGTTCGGCGACGACGAGGCGCTGGGCGATCTCGGCGTTGGACAGGCCCTGGGCGATCAGGGTGAGCACCTCCGTCTCACGTTCGGTCAGGTCGCCGACGCGGGCCTTGAGCGGGGCGCGGGGTGTGGTGCCGAGGCGGGAGAACTCGGCGATGAGGCGGCGGGTGATGCCGGGTGCGAGCAGGGCGTCGCCCGCCGCCACCACCCGTACCGCTTCGGCGAGCTGGTCGGCGGAGGCGTCCTTGAGCAGGAAGCCGGACGCGCCGGCGCGCAGGGCCTCGTACACGTACTCGTCGAGGTCGAAGGTGGTGAGGACGAGGACTCTGATGTGCGGGTTCTCGGTGGTGATGCGGTGGGTGGCCTCGATGCCGCCGAGTTCGGGCATGCGGATGTCCATCAGGACGACGTCCGGGGCGACTTCGGCGACCTTGTCGATCGCGTCGAGGCCGTGCACCGCCTGGCCGACGACGTCGATGTCGGGCTGGGTGTTGAGCAGCACCGAGAAGCCCTGGCGGACCATCTGCTGGTCGTCGGCGATCAGTACGCGGATGGTGCTGCTCGTCATGGACTCTGTTCTCCTGTCGTGTCCGGTACGGGGCCCGAGGGCTCGCCGCCGGGGTCGCTGTTTCGTGGGAGGAAGGCCACGACCGCGAAGCCGCCGTGGGAGGTCTCGGTCGCCATGAGGGTGCCACCGAGCATCGCGGCGCGCTCGCGCATGCCGAGGAGGCCGTGGCCGGCGCCGGGGGACGGCGGGGCCTTGTGGGCGGGACGGGAGTTGATGACCCGTACCTGCAGACCGCGCGGGAAGTGGGTGAGCTCCACCCGGACGGTCGACCCGGGCGCGTGCCGCAGGGCGTTGCTGAGGGCTTCCTGGACTATCCGGTACGCCGACAGCTCCACGCCGGGCGGCAGTGGCCGTACGTCGCCCTGGATCTCGGTGACGATCGCCAGGC
This sequence comes from Streptomyces sp. DSM 40750, assembly GCF_024612035.1. Lineage (GTDB taxonomy): Bacteria > Actinomycetota > Actinomycetes > Streptomycetales > Streptomycetaceae > Streptomyces. The sequence goes on along the minus strand of NZ_CP102513.1, from coordinate 6,385,989 downwards.
CTGCGGCGCGGGTGTTGTCGATGAGGGCGTCGAGGCGGTCCAGGGTGGGCTGCGGGGTGTGGGGGGCGGTGCCCTCGGCGGCGGCCGTTATCCCGTGCGGGTCGTCGGGGTCGGCGTCCGGTGGGTTCTCGGAGCGCAGTACGCCGAGGACGCGGCGGAGTTCGGTGAGGGCTTCCAGCGCGTTCTGCCGGATGCCGTGGAGGTTCTCCTTCAGCTCCTCGGAGGGGTTCTCCACCAGGTGGGGGGCTACCTGGGCCTGGATGGAGATCACCGACATGTGGTGGGCGACCACGTCGTGCAGTTCGCGGGCGATGCGGCTGCGCTCCTCCAGGAGGGTGCGGCGGGCGCGTTCCTCGGCGGTGATGCTCGTCTGCTCGACGAGTTGGGTCCGGGCCTCGCGGCGGCCGCGCAGGGCGCTGCCGAGGAGGACGACACCGACGAACAGGGCGAGTGCCAGGGTGCTCGTCGACGAGTACTCATGGGAGCCGGCGAGGCCTTGGAGGGCGTAGGTGCCCAGCACGGTGAGGACCAGCACCTCTGTCGCCACGCGGGTGGGCAGGCGCAGGGCCAGGAGGAAGAGGATGATCGCGTGGGCGATCAGCGCCATCGGGCTCCAGGGCCACGGAACGTCGGTGTCGATCGTGCCATGGGGCAGAGGGGCGTTGAGCACGTCGGTGACGTCGGTGACGTCGGATGGCGTGGAACGGGAGCTGGTCCGGTCGGTGAACAGTTGCGCTCGGACGCCCAGGGCCACCACGGTGGTCACCACCATCGAGGCCCACCACGCCGGTACCGGCCACCACAGCGCGAGCACCACGGCCGCGGCCTGTGCCAGCGAGCACAACAGCGTGTATTCGCCGCCCAGTTGGTAGCGGTCGTCCATCTGGTCGATGTTGCCGAGCATGGTGACGAACGCGACGAGGGCGACCAGGACGTGCGGGAGCCGACGCAGCCGGGCGGAGGGCGGCAGGGGGTGGGGCGTGGCGCTCCACAGGTCCTCGCGCAGGAGCCGTAGTCCCCTGCTCAGCCGCTCTTCCACCGCGCTCATTCGCATCAGCCTAGGCACGGCGCACCGCTTGGGACGGCGTGTTCTGCGGTTGGGGGGTGGTTCGGGGCCGTATCGCTCGGGAGGTCTTGCGGGGACGGCGGTTCTCGTAGCTGTGGAACGCGGACCAGCAGAGCAGGAGTGCGAGGGTGAAGACCGGGAGCCAGGCCAGGCGGGCCGCCACCCAGGTCAGACTGTCGGGGAGGGTGTGCAGGCCGGGGAGGCGGCCTGCGGCCAGGCCTGTCGCTGTTGTCGCCATCAGTGCCGTCTGGTGCCAGAGGAACACGGTCATCGCCGAGAGGTTGACCACTGCCACCGCCGCCCAGGCCATCGGTCGGCGTCGCAGGGTACGGCGGAGGGGGCCGCGCAGGAGAAGGGCCAGGCCGCACTGGGCCAGGCCGAAGGTGACGGCGGCCAGGGTGGGCGGGTTCAGGTTGGAGATCTGGGCGCCGGGGACGCCGACCATCGACGCCGGGTAGCCCGCCCAGTGGACCAGGGCCGCCGTCGCCGCCGTGCCGGACACCAGCAGGGTCCAGCCCGCGCGGCGGCGGTCCAGTTCGCCTCGTGTCCAGGCCGCGCCCAGGGTGTACGGCACCAGCCAGCCCGCGGCCAGGTTGATCCAGCCGAGTGCCTGGGGGCCGCCGAGGCCGAAGCGGATGAGGTCCACGTGGAGGACGACGGCCAAGGGCCAGAGGGGGTTGAGGCGGGTCAGTAGGGGCGTTGCCGCTGTCAGGGCGGCGAAGACCAGGAGGAACCACAGCGGGGACATGGCCAGTTTCAGGAGGGTGTGGATCGTGTCGATGCGGGTGCCTGTGAGCAGAAGGCCGATCGTGACCGCCGTCCAGAGGGTCAGGAGGGCGGCGACCGGTATGAACAGGCGGGTCAGGCGGGTGTGGAGCCATTGGGTGTACGTCGTGCCGTGGGCTCGGGCCGAGGCGTGGCTCTTCGTGGCCACGTGGCCGCCCACCAGGAAGAAGACGGCCAGGGTTTGGAAGAGCCAGGAGATGGGGGCCAGCCAGGGCATGTGTGGGAGGGGGCTTGTGGTGTGAAGGGTGTTGCCGTCCGGGACCAGGGCGGTCACCAGCCAGTGGCCCAGGATTATGCCGAGTATGGCCAGGGCTCGGAGGGCGTCGACTGCGCGGTCGCGGTCGGGTGGGGTCGCGGTGTTGATGTGATGGGCGGCTTGACGGACGGCGGCGAGCGGGGTTCGGGGACGGCGTGAGGATCGTCCGGTTTGTGTGGCCCGAAGAGTGGTTGCCGTTGGCGTCGGTGCGTGGTGGTTACGCATGAGGTACCTCCGAGCGGGCGCCTTGGGCTATGCCGGCGAGGTTTTCCAGGGCGATGGAGTTGGGGGTGAAGTAGTCGCTGTGGCCGGCGGGGCCCGCGGGGAAGACGTGGGCGCCGTAGGAGGGGGAGGTGGGGTCGGGGCCGAAGCCGAGGGTGGTGCCGAAGAGGTCAGTACGGGTGTGGGGGACTGTCGCGATCCAGTCGTCGGCGCCTCGGGCCGCCCATACGCGTGCCGAGGTGTGCAGGGCGGCCACGCTGTCCACACCTGTGCCGGGGCTGCCGATCAGGGCGATGTCGTCGACGACGTTCTTCAGATCGGTGGCTGCGTGGGCGCAGACGACCGAGCCGTACGAGTGGCAGAGGAGGGCGATGCTGGTGGAGTCGCCCGACAGGCCTCGTAGTTCACGTGTGAACGTGCGGAGGTGAGGGGCCGCCTGTTCCGCGCGGGTGGGGGTCAGGACCGTGGTGCTGATCGTGCCGGGTGTCTCGTAGCCGAGCCAGGCGATCACCGCTGTGTCCGGGCCCGTGCGGTCGTGCAGGGCCAGTGCGGCTTTGTGGAAGCGGTCGTAGGTGTCCAGGCTTGTGTCCGAGCCCGGGACCAGGACCGCTATGTGGTCGGCCTTCAGGAGGTCGCCGAGGACTTCCACCGCCTGGCCCGGGCCTCGGCCGTCGAACGTCAGGAGTTGTCGGGCGGGCGCTGCCATCCACCGGTCCGTCGCTGCTCGGCTTCGGTCGCCGTGGGCTTCGGCCATACGGGCCGCCTGCGCGGCGTTCGCGCGGTTGGCCTCGTACGTCGACTGGAGCGTCGTCGGGGTCAGCGGGGCGAGCGAGGCAGGGCGTGGGGCGGGGATCTGGGGCCGGGCCGCGGCGGAGACGGGGGCGATCACGGCCGTGGCGACCAGGAGGGCGAGGACCGTTCGGCGTAGGCGGGCCGACCAGGTGGGTCGGAACCAGGGGGTGGGGGTGGGGTGTCGGTGGCGTCGTGGCTCCGTGGGTGGTCGGAGGTCTGCCTCCGGCCGTGTCGCGACCCCCATGTCACCCGCCCCTTCCCCTTCGGACCACCCGTCCATCGGGCCGCTCTGGGAAGGAAGTTACGAATCGGGGGTCGTGGTCGGCGTCACGCCAGGGAGCTCACCTGGGAGGTAGCTCTCAGGTATTACGGGTATCAGCGGGGAGGAGCGAGGCCGGTGAAAGGGGTGGCGCCGGGCCGCCGCTCACCAGGCCAATTGCGCGATTTCCTCCACCACTACCGCGCATGCGTCCGCCGCCGGGTCGATCAGGGGGAAGTGGCCCACGCCCTCCAGGAGGGTCAGGCCCACGACCTCGCCCGCCCTGGCCGCGGCGTCGGCGTACGCCTCGGCGACGGCCTGCGGGACGACGATGTCGGAGCGGCCCTGTACGAGGGTGGTGGCGATGCCCGTCGGGAGGAGGAGGGCCGGGTCGGCGTGGGGACGGCGTTCGGCGACCTTGTCCTGGCCGCCGAGGAGTTGGGTCATCGCCCCGCCGCATACGTCCAGCTTCCCGGCCACCTCGAAGTCGGCGATGGGGGCCATGGCGACGACGCCGCGGAGGAGGGCCGGGCGGGTGGTGCGCCACGGGCTGTCGGCCGGGAGTACGTGGCGGGCGGCGGCCCACAGGGCGAGGTGGCCGCCGGCGGAGTGGCCGGTGAGGACCGTGCGGCGTGGGTCTGCCTGGGGCATGGCCTGGCGTACGAGGCCGGGCAGGGCGTCCAGGGCGGCGGCGATGTCGTCGAACGTCTCCGGCCAGCGGCCCGCGAGTGGGGCGGGGGTGTCGCTCGGGCCGGTCTGGGCGGGGAGCGAACTGCCCCTTCTGTATTCGACGTTGGCTACGGCGAAACCGTGGCGGGTGAGGAAGTCGGCGAAGGGGGTGATGTGGTGGCGGTCGTAGGGGACGCGCCAGGCGCCGCCGTGCAGGACCACGATCAAGGGGGCGGTGCCTGCCGGTGCGGCTGCGCCTGTGGCTGTGCCTGTTTCCGCGCCCGTGTCGGAGGGGCGGGGGGCGTAGAAGTCGATCACCTGGTCGGGGTGGTCGCCGTAGGGGGCGGTGGCGTCGGGGGCGACCGGTGCGTGTGAGAAGGCCGATGCCTCTTCGGCGGCATCGCGGGCTGCGGCGTCGTCGTCCGGCATGCGCCAACCTCTCGGGTGAAACGGATTTGGAAGGGTTTGGGATGGGCGGGGCTCTGGGGTGGGGAGGCCTGCCGTTGGCGGGGACGGTATCAGGCCGGTGACGTGCGTTGACACGGGGATATGACGCTGGGTCAGGGTGGTCGGGGAGGGGTGCGCCGCGTCAGCGACACGCCCCCCCACACACACCACAACTACGACAAGCGGACCTGCCCCAGCCACCCCAGGGCCTCCCCCGGCACCGCTACCCCAGCGACCCCAACGTCTCCCCCAGTACCCGTGCCGCACGTTCCACGTCCGTGAAGCTGACGTAGAGGGGGGTGAAGCCGAAGCGGAGGACGTCGGGGTGGCGGAAGTCGCCTATGACGCCCTGGTGGATGAGGCGTTTCATGACGTCGCCGGCGTCGTCGCAGCGGAGGGCGACCTGGCTGCCGCGTTCCGCGTGGGCGGCCGGGGTGAGGGACTCGACGCGGCCTTCGGGGACGTACGCCGATACGCAGCGCAGGAAGAAGTCCGTCAGGGCGAGGGACTTGGCACGGACCGACTCGATCGCCACCCCGGTTCCGGTCCCAGCGCCTGCCCCAGTCCCGGCCTCGGCCTCGGCCCCGCTCCCGGCTCCCGACCCTTCGGCAGACCCTTCCCTCCCCCCGTACCAGACATCAAGTGCCGCCTCCAGAGCCAGCATCGACAGGATGTCGGGTGTGCCCACGCGGCCCCGGAGGGCGCCCGCGGCGGGCTCGTACGACGGGTGCATGGCGAAGGGCTGGGCGTGGGAGGTCCAGCCGGGGAGGGGGGAGTCGAAGTGGGGCTGGAGGTCGTGGCGGACGTAGAGGTAGGCCGGGGAGCCGGGGCCTCCGTTGAGGTATTTGTAGGTGCAGCCGACGGCCAGGTCGACGCCGTGTTCGTCGAGGCCGACGGGGAGGGCGCCCGCGCTGTGGCAGAGATCCCAGACGATGTAGGCGCCCGCCCGGTGGACCGCCGCCGTCAGGGCGGGCAGGTCGTGGAGGCGGCCGGTGCGGTAGTCGACGTGGTTGAGGAGTACGGCGGCCGTACGGTCGCTCAGGGCGGCCGGTACCTCCGCCGGGGTCACCGGGCGCAGCGTGCGGCCCGTCATACGGGCCGCGGACTCGGCTATGTAGCCGTCCGTGGGGAACGTCGTCGCGTCGACCAGGATCTCGTCGCGGCGGCCGTCACCCGCCGGGTCCGCCATGCGTACCGCCGCCACAAGTGCCTTGAACACGTTGACACTTGTCGAGTCGCCGACCACTATCTGGCCGGGCGCCGCGCCCACCAGCGGAGCGATACGGTCGCCGATCCGCTCGGGCGCGGCCCACCAGCCGCTCTCGTCCCAGGAACGGATGCGCAGCTCGCCCCACTCGCGGTGCACGACATCCGCGAGCCGCCCGGGGACCGACACCGGCAGCGCGCCCAGTGAGTTCCCGTCGAGGTACACGGCGTCGTCGAGGACGAAGCGCGCGCGTAGTCCGGCCAGTTCGTCGGCCGCGTCCAATTCCCTTGCCTCACGGGCAAGTTCGCGACCGTTCAGTTCAGTGTCGAGTTCAGACATGGGAGCGCGCCGTCCACAGCTCGGGGAAGACGTTCTTGCGGGCGCGCTTCTCCAGCCAGGCCACGCCGGCGGAGCCGCCCGTGCCGGCCTTGGCGCCCATCGCGCGGCGGGTGGCGACGAGGTGGTCGTTGCGCCAGCGCCAGACGAGTTCGGCGACATCGGTCAACGCCTCTCCGAGGCGGGCGAGTTCGTGGTCCGGGTCGCCGGAGTACAGCTCGGTCCACGCCTCCTCGACCTCGGGGGACGGCTCGTAGCGCTGGGAGACGTCACGTCGTACGACGGACTCGGGGATCGCGTGGCCGCGGCGGGCCAGGAGCCGCAGTACCTCGTCGTAGAGGCTCGGCTCGTGCAGCGCCTTCTCCAGTTCGGCGTGGACGCGCGGGGCGCCCCGGTGGGGTACGAGCATGGAGGCGGACTTCTCGCCGAGCAGGAACTCCATACGGCGGTACATCGCCGACTGGAAGCCGGAGCCCTCACCGAGGGCGGCGCGGTAGGAGTTGAACTGGGCGGGGGTGAGCTGGCCGAGGGGCTTCCAGGAGGCGTTCAGGGCCTCCAGCTCGCGTACGGAACGCTTCAGCGCGTCCTTGGCCGTCGCCACGTCGTCGTTGCGGATCGCGGTGGTCGCGGTCTCCCACTCGTGGACGATGACGGTGAACCACAGCTCCATGACCTGGGTCGTCACCAGGAAGACCATCTCTCCGGGGTCCTCGGAGAGGGGGTGCTGGAGGTGGGTGAGGACGTCCGCCTGGACGTAGTCCTCGTACGGGGTCGTGCCCTGGAAGTCGAGATGCGGGGTCTCGGGCTCCGAAGCCTCGTGGGGCTGAGCCGGAAGGGACATCGCTGTCTCCTGCTGTGTACTCCGGGTAGCGGTCCGCCCCTGCCGAATTCCGACACGGGGGCCCCGGTCCCCACCGGCATACTCGGGGATCCCACCCGGGACCGCAAGGTCCGCCTGGTCACACCCAGGCGGACCTGCACGAACGCGACGCGTGGCTAGCTCAGCACGTGGCTAGCTCAGCGTCTGCGCCGCCGTCGGGGAGGAGTCCTTCAGGAACTGGGAGCAGCGCTCGTACTCCTCCTGCTCGCCGATCGACCCCGCGGCGCGGGCGAGGGCGTGCAGAGCGCGCAGGAAGCCGCGGTTCGGCTCGTGCTCCCAGGGGACGGGGCCGTGGCCCTTCCAGCCGTTGCGGCGCAGGGCGTCGAGGCCGCGGTGGTAGCCCGTACGGGCGTAGGCGTACGACTCCACGACGCTGCCACGCTCGTAGGCGTCGTCGGCGAGCTGGGCCCAGGCGAGGGAGGAGGTGGGGTACTTGGCGGCGACGTCGGCGGGGGGTGTGCCGTTGGCGAGGAGTTCGCGGGGCCCCGGGTCGTCGGGGAGGTGGGTCGGGGGCGGGCCGCCGAGGAGGTTTTCGTGAATCGTCATGGGTTCCAGTCTGGCGCATGTGCGGGGGTCGGGTTCGGGGGGTGGGGGTGGGGATTCGCCGCGGGGTGTCGGGTGGGGTTTTGTCGCCCCCGCCACCCCTACCCGTCGCGTCACCAGGGGCTGCTGCCCCTTCGACCCCGCACGCGATGGAGCTCGGGGGTGCGTGGGCGGGTGCGGGTTGTGTGTGGTTGCTCGTGCCCGCGCGGCGGAGCCGCATATGTGACCGTCCCGCGCCCCTGAGGAGCAGGGGCTGCGCCCCGCTATTTGCTCTCGGCCTCTCCCGGCTGCGTGCCCTCCAGTGGTGGGGCCGTCACGCAGCCGTGGGTACGGCATTCGGGGTGGTGGCAGTCGGGAGCGGGGCGGCGGACTGTCGCGTAGGAAAGGGCTGAACTGGCCAGTAGGGCGGCCGCGCAGGCGAGCATGGCGGTGTCGAAGGCCTTGTCGAACTGGGTGGGTGAGCGGTAGGCCTCGGGGCCCATGCCGGCGATCAGGGGGAGGGCGGCTACGGCGATGAGGCCGGCGGCTCGGGCCGCGGCGTTGTTGATGCCGCTGGCCAGGCCGGCGTGGTCGGTGGAGACGGAGGCCAGGACGGTGGCGGTCAGGGGGGCCACGAGAGTGACCATGCCCAGGCCCATGACCAGGAGGGCGGGGAGGACGTCCGTCGTGTACGAGGCGTCGGGGCCCACTCGGAGCATCAGCAGTACGCCCGCCGTGCACAGCAGAGGGCCGACGGTGAGGGGGATGCGGGGGCCGATGCGTTCACCCAGGGCGCCCGCGCGGGCGGAGAGGAGCAGCATCAGGACGGTGATGGGGAGGAGGGCCGTGCCGGCGCCCAGGGCCGAGTAGCCGGAGACGACCTGGAGCTGGAGGGCGGCGAGGAAGAAGAAGCCGCCGAAGGCCGCGTACACGAACAGGGTGACGATGTTGACCGCCGTGAACTGGCGGGACGCGAAGATCTCCGGGGGCATCATCGGGTCGGGGCGGTGACGTTCGACGTGGACGAAGGCCACGGCCGTCGCCACACCGGCCAGTGCGGTGAGTACGACCGCCACCGAGCCCGCTCTGGCCTCGATCAGCGCGTACGTGATGAAGGCCAGGGACGCGGCGCCGAGCACTGCGCCCAGGATGTCGAAGCCCCGGTCGTGGCTGCGGCGTCCCCCACGCCCGGCTCCTCCCCCACGCCCGGCTTCGGCCGAGCCCGGGGACTCCCATGAGCGGGAGGTGCCCCCAGCGGATTCCGGTACGTGGCGGACGGCGACGGGGACGCAGAGGAGGGCCAGGGGGACGTTCAGGAGGAAGACCCAGCGCCAGCCGGGGCCGTCGACCAGCCAGCCGCCGAGGAACGGGCCGACGGCCGCGCCCACGCCGCCGAAGCCCGACCACAGGCCTACCGCCTTCGCCCTGTCGTCGGGGTGGAACGACGCCTGGATGAGGGCGAGGGAGCCGGGGGTGAGGAGTGCGCCGCCTACGCCCTGGAGGGCTCGGGCGGCGATCAGCACTTCGCCGTTCGGGGCGATGCCGCAGAGGAGTGAGGCGACGGCGAACCACACCACGCCGACCACGAACACCTTGCGGCGGCCGAAGCGGTCGCCCAACGCGCCGCCGAGGAGGATCAGGCCGGCCAGGGTGAGCATGTACGCGTTGACGGTCCACTGGAGGGCCGCGAGGTCGGCGTCCAGGTCGAGGCCGATGCGGGGGAGGGCGACGTTGACGACCGTCGAGTCCAGCAAGGCCATGCTGGAACCGAGCACCGTGGTCAGCAGGATCCACTTGCCCTGGGCAGAGGCCAGGCGTACGTCGGCCATGGTCGGAATCCTCCCGCACCGGGGACGATTGGGCCAGGTGCGTGGGGCACTTGTGACCGTGGTGGTGGATGCTGCTCGCCGGAACCGTGAGGTGAGCCCGGGGCCGCTGCCGAGCCGGGCGGGGTCGCGCAGCCCGGCGCCCACGGGGTGCCGCTGCGCCCACCCTCCCCGCGCTCGGCTTCGCCCGAGCGGGAGAGACCCCCGTCGCCCCCGTCGCACCCAGCGGCACGGGTGGGCGCGACGGGGAAGGCCAGGACGGTTACGGCACCCCGCACCTACCGCTTACTTGATCTTCGTGCCCGCCGAGCGCAGGTTGCCGCAGGCCTCGACCACGCGGGCCGCCATCGACGCCTCCGCGAGCTTGCCCCAGGTGCGGGGGTCGTAGGTCTTCTTGTTGCCGACCTCGCCGTCGACCTTCAGGACGCCGTCGTAGTTCTGGAACATGTGGGCCGCGACGGGACGCGTGAAGGCGTACTGGGTGTCGGTGTCGATGTTCATCTTGACGACGCCGTTCTCCAGGGCGGTGCGGATCTCCTCCTCGGTGGAGCCGGAGCCGCCGTGGAAGACGAAGTCGAAGGGGGACTCCTTGCCGAAGCGGGCGGCGACGCCCTCGTTCAGCTGCTTGAGGAGGTCGGGGCGCAGGACGACGTTGCCCGGCTTGTAGACGCCGTGGACGTTGCCGAAGGACGCGGCCAGCAGGTAGCGGCCCTTCTCGCCCAGGCCCAGCGCCTCGGCCGTACGGATCGCGTCGTCGACCGTCGTGTAGAGGGAGTCGTTGATCTCGTGGGAGACGCCGTCCTCCTCGCCACCGGTCGGGGTGATCTCGACCTCAAGGATGATCTTCGCGGCGGCGGCGCGGGCGAGGAGCTCCTGGGCGATCGAGAGGTTGTCGGCGAGGGTCTCGGCCGAGCCGTCCCACATGTGGGACTGGAAGAGGGGGTTCTCGCCGCGCGCGACCCGCTCCTCCGACACCGCGAGCAGCGGACGTACGTAGCCGTCCAGCTTGTCCTTCGGGCAGTGGTCCGTGTGCAGGGCGACCGTGACGGGGTACTTCTCGGCCACGATGTGCGCGAACTCGGCCAGGGCGACGGAACCCGTCACCATCTCCTTGCTGTACTGACCGCCCAGGAACTCGGCGCCGCCGGTCGAGATCTGGACGATGCCGTCGCTCTCCGCCTCCGCGAAGCCGCGCAGCGCGGCGTGCAGCGTCTGGGTCGAGGTCACGTTGATGGCCGGGTAGGCGAACTTGCCTGCCTTCGCCCGGTCGAGCATCTCGTTGTAGACCTCGGGGGTTGCGATGGGCATGGTCCGCTCCTTGTATGTGCGGGTGGCGTTGTGCTTACGAGCCCTGACCTAGGGTTGCGACATCATCGTCGGCCCCATCTTTCCAGACGCGACCGGATGCTCCGGCCAGGGTGTCCGGAACTGTTCGGTAACCCCTGACCTTGGTGTTCTCAGGTGTTCTTACCGGTTGTTCGTACCGGCGAGCCGACCTCAGTCGAGGCCCAGCTCGTCCTTCGAGAACGCGAAGCGGTAGGGGACACCGGCGCCCTGCTCGATCTTCTCGGCCGCGCCGGTCGCCCGGTCGACGATCGTGGCGACGGCGACGACCTCCGCGCCGGCCTCGCGCACGGCCTCGACAGCGGTCAGCGGGGAGCCGCCGGTGGTGGAGGTGTCCTCGACGACGAGGACCCGGCGGCCCGCGATGTCCGGCCCCTCGACCCGCCGCTGCATGCCGTGCGCCTTGGCCGCCTTGCGGACGACGAACGCGTCGAGCCGCCTGCCGCGCGCGGCGGCCGCGTGCAGCATCGCGCCGGCCACGGGGTCGGCGCCCATCGTGAGACCGCCGACCGCGTCGAAGTCGAGGTCGGCGGTCAGGTCGAGCAGCACCTGCCCGACCAGCGGGGCGGCCTCACCGTCGAGGGTGACGCGGCGCAGGTCGACGTAGTAGTCCGCCTCCAGACCCGACGACAGGGTCACCTTGCCGTGCACCACGGCCTTGTCCTTGATCTGCTGCAGCAGCGATCCGCGTACGTCCACGTCAGTCATGGCAGCCAGCTTAAGGGGGCCCTTATGTCCGCTTACAGGCGCCGCCACGTCCAGGTCGTCGTGGCTTCGAGGGGGTCGATGGGGGTGACCAGGCGGGGGTGGGTGTTGAGGCCGTTGGGCGGGCCGGTCTGCGGTTCGACGCACACGGCCTCCGCCTGCTCGTCGTAGACCACGACCCACTCCTCGCGGGAGGCGACCGTCAGCTCCAGCCGGCCCGGCCAGGTGAGGGTGACGTCGACGCCGTCGGGCATCCCGAAGCAGTCGTCCCAGGGGCCGGGCTTCGGGGCGAGGCGGCTGCCGGTGGGCAGGTGGTCCGCGCCGCGCTCCTCCTGCCAGGCGGGCGCGAAGTCGATCCGTACGTCCTCCCCGCCGCCCGCCAGGTTCCGGTTGAACCAGGGGTGCCAGCCGATCTGGGCCGGGAACGAGGAGTCGTGCGCCTCCACGGACATGGCGAGGGTGAGGGTGTCCGGGGTGAGGGTCACCACCTGGGTGACGCGGCCGGGGTAGGGCCAGGGGTCGACGAGGTCGTACGTGAGGACGGCCTCGGTGTCGCCGCGGCTCGCGACGCGCCATGATCCGTCGCGGGTCGTGCCGTGGATGGCGTTGGGCGGGGCGTTGAGGGGCATCTGCCGCACGGTGCCGCCGCTGAGGAAACGGCCGTCGCGGATCCGGCCGCACCACGGCACCATCGGGAAGCAGCCGAACCGCTCGCCCTGACGCAGCAGTTCGACCCCACCGACCCGCAGGCCCGCCACCCGGCCGCCGTTCCCCGGCGCCAGCACCGCCTCCGCGTCACCCGCGGCCAACGTGATCTCTTCGCTACTCACGCCTTCGACCCTACTGGGCCCACGGCCCTGGGGAGTTCAGGGGCGGTCGATGGAATTCAGGGGCGGTCGGTGCAATGCGGGGGCGGTCGGTGGAATGCGGCGGAGCTCGGTCGCCCGGGCGAACTCGTCCTCGTCGTCGGCGGCGGCATCAACGGCGTCTGCGCAGGGCGCGGCTCACGATGATCGCGGAGGCGACGGCGAGGGCCGCCGCCGGGGCCGCCCAGCGGAGCGTCGCGCTCGCGGAGACGGTCTCGGGGGCCGGGACCGGGGCGTACCGGCCGCGTGGCGGGGCGTGGTCGACCTCCTCCGCGCTGCGGCCGATCATCGTCCGCCGCGCATGTGCGGCCTCGGCCGGCGGCTCACCCCCGGCGACGAAGTCGTCCTCACCGAAGGGGTCCAGCGCCGACGGCGGCACTTCGGCCTCGAAGACGGAGGCCGGGGGTTCGTCCTCACCCGGCTCGTCACCGGCTTCAGTGACTTCGACAGCCTCAGAAGCATCATCCGCGGCCTCGGCGGCCTCGGCTTCAGCGGGGGGCTCACCGTCACTCTCAGCCCCGGCCCCGGGAGCAGGATGTCCCTCAGCCGTACCCGGTGTCTCCTTCTCCGTCCGCTCCCCCGGCTGCGTCCCCTTCTCCGGCCCCTCGGTCGTCCCCAGGTTCTCCGCGAACCTCCCCAGCAACCGCGTCACCGCCGACGACACCGAGTCCGGCGGGAGTTCGGTCACGCGGCCGTCGGCGGTGGCCGTGCCGGCGAAGGCGAGGGTCGTGCCCTCGGTGGCCGGGAGGAGGCGGAGGGTGAGGGTGAGTTCGACGGAGCCGGTGCCGCGGGCCTCGGTGGCGTCGCCCTCGACGGCGTACGTACCGTCGTCCTGGGCGGTGACGCGGAGGGTGCCGCGATAGGTGATGGTGTGGCCGGCGATACGTACCTTCAGGCGGCCGGCGACGGGTGGGGTGCCCGCGTCCTGCTGGAGCCCGGGGACCGCTCGGGCCACCCGCTCGGGGTCGGACAGCGCCTCCCGGAGGCGGCCGACGGGAACCGGAACGAACACCTCATGCTCCATGGAAGCCGAGCCTACCCAGGAGGCGCCGCACCGCACCCGTACCTCCGCGTTATTGCTCGTGTTCCGCCCCACCCGTTCCACACGGGCACAGGTGACTCAGTCGGCGTACCTCGGATGCACCAGCGTCGACGGTGGCAGCTTCTCCACGCGGTCGTCGGCGTCGAGTCGCGCGACCCCGGTGCCGAGGTCCGGCGGCGGCCGTCGGCCGTCGGCGGTCCGGGTCGCCAGGACGAAGCCCCAGTCGTGGGGGGTGCGGGAGGTACGGGCCGTGCGGTCGGGGCCGGTGACGTAGCCGGGGTCGGTGGCGGCGACGCGGTAGGGCGTGGTGCGCAGGCCGGTGGCGCGGACGGTGGCGTCGACCGTCCAGAAGACGTGCCGACGGGACGACACCGGGCCCGCGTGCACGACCAGGCGGCCGTCGTGGGCGAGGAGCTCGCGGGCCAGGCCGTAGAACTCCTGCGAGTAGAGCTTGGTGCTCGCCGTGATGCCGGGGTCGGGGAGGTCCGAGATCACGACGTCGTACGTCTCCGTCCGGCGGGCGTCGCGCAGCCAGGCGAAGGAGTCCTCCGTGAAGACGCGGACGCGGTCGTCGTCGTAGGCGTGGTGGTTGAGGGACGACAGGGCCGGGTCCGTGCGCGCCAGACGCACCACGCCCGGGTCGAGTTCGACGATGTCGATCTGGCGCACGTCCGCGTGGCGGACCACTTCGCGGGCGGCGAGGCCGTCGCCGCCGCCCAGGACGAGGACGCGGGCGTGGGGGCCGGCGCTCATGGCGGGGTGGACGAGGGCGCGGTGGTAGCGGTGTTCGTCGCGGCCGCTGATGCGCAGGCGGCCGTCGAGGAAGAGGGAGAACGGGCGGCCGTCCCTGCCGCCGGTGAGGACGATCTCCTGGATGCCGGTCTGCGTGGCGACCCGTACGTCCTTGCCGTAGACAGCGCGCCGGGCGGCGCGTTCGAAGTCGTCGACGTGTGCGGCGGCGGTGGCGAGGAGGCCGAGGACGGCGAGGTTGGTGACCAGCAGGAACCAGCGGGCGCGGCGGCTGAGGTCGTGGTGGAACAGGCCCAGGACGAGGGCGCCGCCGACGAGGGCGTTGACCGTGCCGGTGAGGAGGGCGCCGGTCAACTGGCCGAGCCAAGGGAGGAGCAGGAAGGGGAAGGCCAGGCCGCCGACCAGCGCGCCCACGTAGTCGGCCGCGAACAGGTCGGCTACGGCGCCGCCCGCGTCCTGGCGGCGGATGCGTTGGATCAGCTCCATCAGCAGGGGGACTTCGGCGCCGATGAGCAGGCCGATGGCGAGGGAGAAGGCGACGAGGAGGTAGCGCGAGCCGCTCGCCCACATGCCGCCCCAGTCGCCGGTCCAGGCGAACGCCGCGTACAGCGCGAGGGCACTGCAGCCGCCGACGAGGGCGAGGGCGGCTTCGATGGCGCCGAAGCCGAGGGCCGCGCGGGGGCGGAGGCTTTTGGCGGCGAGGGAGCCGATGCCCATGGCGAAGACCATGACCGAGAGGACGACCGAGGCCTGGGTGACGGAGTCGCCGATCAGGTACGAGGCGAGGGCGACGAGTTCGAGTTCGTACACGAGTCCGCAGGCCGCGCAGACGAAGACGCCGGCGAGGACGAGGAAGCGGCCGACGCCCGGGCGGACCGGGAGCCATGCGTGGGCGTCGGCCGGGCCTCCGTGACCGCCCTGGTCGCGCTGGGGAGGAGGGGCGCCAGGGGGTGCGGGGGCCTGCGGCTCGATCACGCCTGGCACGCTACCGTCAGGCTCGCGCTGGGCTGGGTCACCCACACGGGTGATCTGCGATGCTTCGCCGGGCGCCTAATAGCTCGGGGGTTCGAGTCGGTTCGCGGGGGCGGGTTGTGTGTGGCTGGTCGCGCAGTTCCCCGCGCCCCTCGAAGAAACGGCACTCCGGGCCGAAAAACACGGGCGCAGCCCCTGCTTTTCAGGGGCGCGGGGCTGTGTCGATTTGCGGCTCCGCCGCGTGGGCGCGAGCAACCACAACCCACCCGCACAGCCACCCGCCCCGTCGTCCCACCCCACCGCAGAGCGCGCCCTTCTCCTCAGAGCGCCGCCGGCACCCGGACCCCCACCCTCGTTCTCGTGGCCACCAGTTGGCCGTCCTGGGGATACGAGTGCCATGTACGCCAGTGCACTTGGCCCTCGTGGCGTTGCGCGAGCATCGCCGTGAAGGCGTGGGGGCTGCCGGGGAAGACGCCTGCCAGGCCGTGGGGGTGGTCGGAGACGAGGGCCAGCAACTCCTGGGCCCGGCCGGCGAAGGAACCCGGTGACAGGACCTCGATCCGGGCCGCGAATTCGTACTCCCAGTCGTCCACGCGTTTGGCGACGCCGAGCGGGAGGGGCGTGCTGGACCCCGGGATGCATGCGACCGTCTCCGAACAGTGGCTGCCCTGTTCCTCCTCCAGGAGCACCTGGTGGGACGCGCCGAGCAGTCTCAACTGCAGCTTCGCGCCGGAGAGTTCGAGGTCGAGCGTGGCGAGCGCGGGTAGCGGTTCGCGGCCCAGGGCCCAGGCGAGGTCGGCCGCGCGCGTGTCGGTGTAGGCGGTGTTCAGGGTCGTGAGCATGGGTCGGCTCCGCTAGCACTCAATGAGAAGAGGAGTGGGTCCGGCGCACCCCGGTCGGCCCCGGGGGAGGTGGCCCGGTCAGCCAGGTCGGGCGAGGACGACGTCCCGGTATGTCCGGTCAAGCCAGGTCAGGCCTGCCGGGAGGGACGTCCGGGGGCTGCGTTGGCGATTTATAGGCAATCATGAACTGTGGCGCCACCACAGCTTTTTTACCCAACTTGACGTGCTTTCCATCCCCCCGAGGGCTGCCCAGCTCAACTGTTCAACCAGGCGTACGCTCCGTGCGCCGAAGTGCTCCCCGCACGCCCACCGGACCGGGCGCGCGAACCTCGGGGAGCGCCCGTCGGCCAACCGAACCCACCCGGCGTACTCAGGCGTACTCAGGAGTCACACGCGAGCGCCCGCCGGGAAGTCCATCCCGGCGGGCGCTCGCGTCGTGGAGCTCAGCTGCCCCGTGTCAGCTGCCTCCACCGCATCCGCCCCCGCCGCCGCAGGAGGACCCACCTCCGCAGGACGAGCCGCTGCCGCTGCCGCACGACGACGAGCTGCTGCCGCCGGACGACGAACCCCGGTCGTCGTTCGACGAGGAGTCGGACGACCCGGTGTCGCCGACGCCCGCGGCACCCAGTACCCACCAGCTGTTGTCGCTGCTGTCGGAGCTGCTGCTGCGGCTACCGCTCCGGTGGGCGCTGCCGCGTCCGCCCGACGAGCGGCGGCGTGCGGCCGCTCGTGCCGCGTTCGCCCTGCTCCGGTTGACGGCCACGACGATCACCGTCATGAGACAGACCACCGCCAGGATGATGCCGATCACCGCGATCGCGTTCATGGCGTCACCCTCCCCTCTTTTTCCTGAGTCCCCCGAAGCGGCCCCCCGTGGGCGCCTCGCTCACTTCCGTGTGGCGGGGATGCCCCCGCTGTCTTTCGTTCAAAGCCGAGTTGAGCAAGTCCAGAGCTTCGTCGTGCGAGTCCGGTGCCGCGCGGTCCGCTCTCTCGGCGTCTCGCAGTCAGCTGCCGCCGCCGCAACCGCCGCCTCCTCCTCCGCCGCCGCCGCAGGAGGAACCGCCGCCACACGACGAGCTGCTCCCGCACGACGACCCGCCGCCCCCGCTGGACGACCCGCCGTCCGCCCACCAGCTGCGCGAGCGCCGACGGTTCCGCCGTGAGCCTCCGCCGAGCCTCGACACGATGCTGATCACCACGATCGCGCCCAGGAAGATGAGGAAGATCTCCATCTCGGCACCTGCCTTTCGTCCCCCTTGCAGACCCCCCGTGGGCCGTGCGTGACGTGGGGATGCCCTGCCCTCCCATCGCTCAAAGCGGAGTTGAGGAAGTCCAGAGGTTCGGCGCAGGATGACGGCCATGACCTCCAGCGCAAGCCCCGCCCCCACCCCTCGCCCTCCGCTCAACCGGCGGCTCGCCGAGTTCGGGACGACGATCTTCGCCGAGATGTCGGCGCTCGCCCTGCGGACCGGGTCGATCAACCTGGGCCAGGGTTTCCCGGACACCGACGGCCCCGAGGAGATCCGCGAGGCCGCCGTACGGGCGCTGCGCGACGGGCGCGGCAACCAGTACCCGCCGGGGCCGGGCGTCCCCGAGCTGCGCACCGCGATCGCCGCGCACCAGGAGAAGCGGTACGGGCTGACGTACGACCCGGACACGGAGGTGCTGGTCACGGCGGGCGCCACGGAGGCCATCGCGGCCGCCCTGCTGGGGCTGCTCGAACCGGGTGACGAGGTGGTCGCCCTGGAGCCGTACTACGACTCGTACGCGGCCTGCATCGCGATGGCGGGCGGGACGCGCGTACCGGTGACGCTGCGCCCGCACGAAGGAAGTTTCCGGCTGGACCTCGACGAGCTGCGGGACGCCGTCACCGACCGGACGCGGCTGCTGCTGATCAACACCCCGCACAACCCGACCGGCACGGTCCTCACCCGTGCGGAGCTGACGGCGATCGCCGAGCTGGCCGTCGAGCGGGACCTGCTGGTGGTGACGGACGAGGTGTACGAGCACCTCGTCTTCGACGACGCCGAGCACATTCCGCTGGCGACCTTCCCCGGGATGCGGGAGCGGACGGTCACCATCGGTTCTGCGGGGAAGACGTTCTCCTTCACGGGGTGGAAGGTGGGCTGGGTGACGGCCCCGCCCGCGCTCGTCTCGGCCGTGCGCTCGGCGAAACAGTTCCTGACGTACGTCGCGTCCGGGCCGTTCCAGTACGCCGTCGCCGAGGCGCTCGCGCTGCCGGACAGCTACTTCGAGGCGTTCCGCGCGGACATGCTGGTCAAGCGGGACGTGCTGGCGACGGGGCTGGCGGACGCCGGATTCGAGGTGTTCCGGACGGCCGGCACGTACTTCGTCACCACCGACATCCGGCCCCTCGGCGAAACCGACGGCTTCGCCTTCTGCCGGGCGCTGCCCGAGCGTGCCGGTGTCGTCGCCATCCCGAACGCCGTGTTCTACGACCACCGGGAGGCCGGAGCGCCCTTCGTACGGTTCGCGTTCTGCAAGCGCCCGGAGGTGCTGGAGGAGGCGGCGAAGCGGCTGAAGGCGGCGTTCTAGCAGCGGCAGCCGTGACGTGCGCGGACGGCGAAAAGCCCGGCCGTGGTACGCCGCCGTTCCGGTCGGCGCCCTGGCCGGGCTCTCGTACGTCTGCGGGGTTCTCTGTCGTCGTCGACCGGACCCCCTCGCAGCCGCCGCGGTGACGGCTGCGGAACAGCTCCTGGACGACTACTCGCCTACTCGTCGTCCTCGGGCTTCTCGGCCTCGTCCACGTCCTCGGCCAGGCCGAGCTGCTCGACGAGCCACTTGTCGAACTCGATGGCGGCCCGCACCCAGCTGACCGTCGACGAGACGAAGTGCTCCAGGCTGACGCCGGTGCCGATCAGCAGCTGGGCCTCACCGATGAGACGGACCGTGCCGTCGTCGTGGGTGTGGCTGTAGACCTTGGGCCACAGGGTGCGGCGGTTCCAGTCGTCGATGGTCTCCAGCAGAGCCGACTTCTCGGTGATCTGGTGCGGGCGGTCGTAGAACGTGCGCACCGAGAAGACCTGCTGGTCACCCTCGCCACGGAACATGAAGTACGTACGGAATTCCTCCCACGGCGCCGCGAGGTCACCCTCGTCGTCGACGACGTACTTCAGCTCCATCTGGTCCAGGAGCTGCTTGACGAGGTCCTGATCCGGGACGACGGGGCCCGCCGGCCCTTGGGGCTGCGGCTCGGGCTGGCCCCCGAAGTTCGGAATCGAGGACGGGTCGATGGACATACGTTGGATACTCCTGCGGTCGTCTGGCTCGTCCGGCCGTCCGCTGAGAGCTGAGACCAGACGTACAGACTCCACCCTCTCTCTCTTCACCCTCGCCCGGCAACCGCCACCGCCGATGGGTTTGCCCTGCGTGTCGGATCAGCGACGGAGTGCGGACGACCGCGTGGCCCTGAGGCACTTGCCCCAGGGCCACGGCCGGGAAGCCGTACGGACTACAGCGTCTTGCCCGGCGTCTCCCTCGGGACCGGGCCCACGATCAGGCCCTCGCCCTCCCCGAACGCGTCCACCCGGACCGTGTCGCCGTCCTTGACCTCGCCGGCCAGGATCTCCCTGGCCAGGCGGTCGCCGATGGCGGTCTGGACGAGGCGGCGCAGCGGGCGGGCGCCGTAGGCCGGGTCGTTGCCCTCGTCGGCGAGCCAGGTGAGGGCCGCGTCGGTGATCTCCAGGGTGAGGCGGCGCTCGGCGAGGCGCCCCGCGAGACGGTCGATCTGGAGCGCCGCGATGCGCCGCAGCTCCGCCTTGTCCAGCGCGGAGAAGACGACGAGGTCGTCGAGGCGGTTGAGGAACTCCGGCTTGAAGGAGGCCCGGACCATTTCGAGGACCTGCTGCTTCTTCTCCGCCTCGCTGGTGACCGGGTCGACCAGGTACTGGCTGCCCAGGTTCGAGGTGAGGATCAGGATCGTGTTGCGGAAGTCGACCGTACGGCCCTGTCCGTCCGTCAGCCGGCCGTCGTCCAGCACCTGGAGGAGGATGTCGAACACCTCGGGATGGGCCTTCTCGACCTCGTCCAGCAGCACCACCGAGTACGGGCGCCTGCGGACGGACTCCGTCAGCTGGCCGCCCTCCTCGTAGCCGATGTAGCCGGGGGGCGCGCCGACGAGCCGGGCCACGCTGTGCTTCTCGCCGTACTCCGACATGTCGATGCGGATCATGGCCCGCTCGTCGTCGAAGAGGAAGTCGGCGAGGGCCTTGGCCAGCTCGGTCTTGCCGACGCCGGTGGGGCCGAGGAAGAGGAAGGAGCCGGTCGGGCGGTCGGGGTCGGCGATGCCGGCGCGGGAGCGTCGTACGGCGTCGCTCACGGCCCGTACGGCCTCGCTCTGGCCGATGAGGCGGCGGCCCAGCTCGTCCTCCATGCGGAGCAGCTTCTGGGTCTCGCCCTCCAGCAGGCGGCCCGCCGGGATGCCGGTCCAGGAGGCGACGACGTCCGCGATGTCGTCGGCGCCGACCTCGTCCTTGACCATGGTGTTCTTGGACGCGGCGGCCTCCTCCTCGGCCTCGGAGGCCTCCTCCAACGCCCTTTCCAGGGCCGGGATCTCCCCGTACAGCAACTTGGAGGCCGTGTCGAAGTCGCCGTCGCGCTGGGCTCGTTCGGCCTGGCCGCGCAACTCGTCGAGCTTCTCCTTGAGTTCACCGACGGCGTTGAGGGACTGCTTCTCCTTCTCCCAGCGGGCGGTGAGGTTCCGCAGCTCCTCCTCCTTGTTGGCGAGGTCGCGGCGCAGCTTCTCCAGGCGCTCGCGGGAGGCCGCGTCGGTCTCCTTGTCGAGGGCCATCTCCTCCATGCGGAGCCGGTCCACGGACCGCTGGAGCTCGTCGATCTCGACGGGCGAGGAGTCGATCTCCATGCGGAGCCGGGAGGCGGACTCGTCGACGAGGTCGATGGCCTTGTCGGGCAGGAAGCGGGAGGTGATGTACCGGTCGGAGAGGGTGGCGGCGGCGACCAGCGCCGCGTCCGCGATCACGACCTTGTGGTGGGCCTCGTAGCGGCCCTTGAGTCCGCGCAGGATGGCGATCGTGTCCTCGACGGTCGGCTCGGCGACCAGCACCTGCTGGAAGCGGCGCTCCAGCGCAGGGTCCTTCTCGATGCGCTCGCGGTACTCGTCGAGGGTGGTGGCGCCGACCATGCGCAGCTCACCGCGGGCGAGCATCGGCTTCAGCATGTTGCCGGCGTCCATGGCGGAGTCGCCGCCGGCGCCCGCGCCGACGACGGTGTGCAGCTCGTCGATGAAGGTGATGATCTGCCCGTCGGAGTCCTTGATCTCGGCGAGGACCGTCTTCAGCCGCTCCTCGAACTCGCCCCGGTACTTGGCCCCGGCGACCATGGCGCCGAGGTCGAGCGAGACGAGCCGCTTGTTCTTCAGGGACTCGGGCACGTCGCCCTTCACGATCCGCTGCGCGAGCCCTTCGACGACGGCGGTCTTGCCGACGCCCGGCTCACCGATGAGGACCGGGTTGTTCTTCGTACGGCGCGACAGCACCTGCACGACGCGCCGGATCTCCTGGTCCCGGCCGATGACCGGATCGAGCTTGCCCTCACGCGCGGCGGCGGTGAAGTCCGTGCCGAACTTCTCCAGGGCCTTGTACTGCCCCTCCGGATCGGCTGTGGTCACGCGGCGTCCTCCCCTGGCCTTCTGGAACGCCTCCCGCAACTTCCTGGCGTTCGCCCCCTGCCGGGAGAGTACGTCCCCGGCCTGGCCGCCCTTCTCGGCGATCCCGATCAGGAGGTGTTCGGTGGAGACGTACTCGTCGCCCAGTTCCTTCGCCTTGGCCTGGGCCTCGGCGACCACGCTCAGCAGCTCGCGGTTGGGCTGGGGCGGCGACACGGTGGAGCCGGTCACGCTGGGCAGGCCGGCCACGATCTTCTCGGCGCCGGTGCGCACGGCCGCCTGGTCGGCCTCGACCGCGGCGAGCAGGTCGGTGATGTTCTCGTTGTCCTGCCCCTGGAGCAGGGCCAGCAGCAGGTGGGCGGGGGTGAAATCCGGGTTGCCCTCGGACACGGCCCGGTTGCTGGCCGCGTTGATCGCGTCCCGGCTCCTGTTGGTCAGCTCGGCGTCCACGTTCGCTTTTCCCTCCTTGCGTCAGCCGTTGCGTCAGCCGTCGGTACACAGTGACTTGGGCAACGTGCACAAAGTTGAGTCTATTCCACTCAAGGTGGAGACGGGAGGGATCCCGAAGACTCCGTTCGCCATTAGATTCCAGGACCGTGAGCACTTATCGAGTGGATCCGGGCGAGCCGGACGCCGCGTACCTCGTCTTCTGGCAGGAGCGCCACCTCTGCACGCTGACCACCCTCCGCGCCGACGGCAGTCCCCATGTGGTGCCGGTCGGGGTCACCTACGATCCCGGGGCGCGACTCGCTCGGGTGATCACCAGCACGACGAGCGCGAAGGCGCGGCATGTGCGCGCCGCCGGGGCGGAGGGCGCCCGGGTCGCCGTGTGCCAGATGGAGGGCCGGCGCTGGGCCACGCTGGAGGGGCGCGCCCGCGTCCACGAGGACCGCGAGCGGATCGCGGAGGCGGAGCGGCGGTACGCGGAGCGCTATGGCAGACAGCCGCGGCCGAATCCGCACCGCGTGGTGATCGAGATCGAACTGACGGCGGCGCTGGGGCGCGGCTGACGGCCACCCGCAGGAGGCCGTGACCGCCCGTGGCTGACGGCCCACCTGTGCCGTAGCGCGACCGACGGTCCCCGGCCGCCTCCGGTTGACCATTTTTCGGACAGAAGAGCGAGCGGGCGAGTCGGCACGGATACCGGCGGGGATCATGAAATGTCCCCGCAAACCTGCAGCGGCGTCACCGTGTTCAGGTCACGGTGACGCCGCTGCTGGGGGGAAGCGCCTGAGCGATTTGAAACGACGGGGGAATCGCTTCAGGCACTGCGGGGGGTGGCTGATACGGCCGTGGCGGCCGGGGTCTCCGGTTCGGTGAGCTGATGGTCGCGCTGGTCGAGATTGACGAAGACCATCCCGTACCGGACGGCACACCGCACTGGCTGTGGCGCGCCGCGCGGACGCCGCAGACACCGGTACGCCCTGATGTCCTCGTCCTCGTCCCGCGTCACCACCACCGGCTCACCGAACACGGTCACCATCAACGAGTCACCGCTGTGGGGGATGGCGGTGGCCAGGTCGATGAAGTGCCAGCCGGAGCGGTAGGCGGTGGCCATTTCCCGGCGGAAGGAGCGATCGTCAGGCGGAGTCGTCATATCAGGGCCACACGCTGTCTGCCGGAACGACGATCGTCGTCGTCAGGACATCACCCGCTACCACCTCGGACTCCGGCGGTACGACCGGCCACACGCTGTCCGCCTTGACGTCACCCTTCGCGTCGGAGAGGCCACTCAGTGCTCCGAAGGCCACAACGGCGGAGAAGGCGGCAGCAAGTACCGAGCGAAGCATTCTCTTACCCATAGTCGGCTTCGTCCTCACTTGAAGGTCCCTCTTCCCCCGTCGGATACGACGATGGCTCATTCGGGCACGTCATGGCCACACAATCGGTGCATCATGTTCCTGCATGTTCAGGACCCTGGGGGGTGGAGATTTGGTGATGGATCGGGCGAAAGCGACACATCCCCATGCGGTGACCGAGATGTGTGAGGAGGGTGCCCGCCTTTACGCGAATGCGCTCCGTACGGGACGCATCGCCCGCGCCGAGGTGGACCCCGCTCCCTGCTTGATGGAGTTCGCCCTGCTGCATCCCGATCCGGACGATGCGGGCTGGCTACGTCCGGTACCGCCGTCGATCGCCCTTTCCCAGCGACTCAACCCGCTGGAGCGCGAGATCACCGAGCGCCGGCGCTTCTCGATCGAACTGGCCGAAGCTTTCGAGCCATTCATGACCATCAGCGCCCTGACGACGCCGACCACCCACTCGATCACCGTGCTGGAGGGCAGCGCCCGGATCAACGCGGCGCTCGACCTTGCCATCAGCCAGTGCCAGACGGAAATGCTCACGGTCCAGCCGAGCGGGCCCCGCCCCGAACGCAGCCTCCACCAAGGGCTGGAACGAGACAGGCCGTTGATCGACCGCGGCGTGCGCATACGGACCCTCTACCAGCACACGGCCCGCTACAGCCCGGAGAAGCTGGCCTATGTCTCCCACTTCGCCGACGGCAAGGTGGAGCACCGCACCATCGACGAACTGGTGGAGCGGCTGATCGTCTGCGACGAGACCGTCGCCTTCATCCCCACCCGCGACGACCGGCAGGTCGCCCTGGAGCTGCGGCACCCCGGCCTCGTCCGCTACCTGATCAAGGTCTTCGAGTTCATGTGGGACCGCGCGGTCCCACTGAGCACCGGCGCGCCCTATGAGACCGCCCCCGACGGCATCACCCACATCCAGCACTCCATAGCCAAACTCCTGGTGGAGGGCCACGTCGACGAAGCCATCGCCCGCCGACTCGGCATGAACGTCCGTACCTGCCGGGCCCACATAGCCAAGCTGGCGACGGCGTTGGGCAGCGGCAGCAGGGCCCAACTCGGCTATCTGATAGCGCAGTCGGGGATGCTGGAGCAGGAGAGCTGACTGACGGGGGAGGCGAGCCGCAGGTGACCGCCGAGGCCCACGGGCACGGAGCAGACGAACTGTGCGACGCCGGCACCGAGTTGTACGCGCGGGCGCTGCGGGAGGGGCGGATACCCGGCGAGGACGCCGCCGGAACGCCCTGCCTGATCGACGTCGGGCTGCTGCACCCGGTGGCCGGGGACGCGTACTGGCTGGAGCCGGCGGCACCGGCGACCGCCCTGCACCGGCTGCTGCGCGGCATCGAGGACCGGGTCGCCGAGGCGCGGCGCCGCGAGGAACGGCTGGCCACAGCCTTCGAGCCGCTCCTGCGGATCGCAGAACGGCGGACGGCACCAGCGGTCGCCGACACCCCCGTGATCACGATGCTCAGCGGCTTCGAGCGGATCAACGCCGCCATCACCGAGTCCATGGCCGGAGCGTCCCGGGAAGTGCTCAGCATCCAGCCGCACACCCACCACCACGGCCCGCGCGGTGAGGCCGCGCAGGCCGTCTCCCTCGACCGCGACCAGGCCGTGCTGGACCGCGGTACCCGCATCCGCACGCTCTACCCGCACACGCTGCGCCACTCGCTCCTGACCGCCGCCCGCTACGAACGGCTGCGCGGCGACGCCGAGGCCCGCACCCTGGACGAGGTCACCGACCGCCTCATCGTCATCGACCGCACGGTCGCCTTCATCCCGGCCGACACACACCCCGACCGGACCATGGCCCTGGAGATCCGCCATCCCGCGCTGATCTCCTTCTTCGCCACCACCTTCGACCGCCTCTGGCAGCTGGCCACCCCCATGTACCCCGAGGCCGTCCAGCTCCCCTCGGCCGAGGGCGTCACCCCGCGCCAGCGCGCCATCGCGCGGCTCCTCGTCGAGGGCCACACCGACACCGCCATCGCCGAACGCCTCGGGCTCAACGTCCGCACCGCCCGCGTCCACATCGCCAAGCTCGCCGCCCTGCTGGGCAGTGAGAGCCGGGCCCAACTGGGCTATCTCATCGGACGGTCGGGGATTCTGGAGCGGGAAGCGGGACCGTAGGCGCCGGTGCCGGGGAGGGGAGGGCCGGCAGGTCCTCCGGGGCGGCGGAGCGGGGCAGGTCGTCCGGGGCGGCGGAGCGGGGTGGGCCGTCGAGGCCGGCCTCGGCGATGCGGACGCCGAGCTGCGTACGGCTGGCCGCGCCGAGCCGTTCGGAGAGGCGGGCGATGTGGGCCCGGCAGGTGCGGACGCTGATGCCGAGGCGTTCGGCGACCACGGCGTCCTGGTGACCCTCCGCCAGCAGCGCGGCGATGGAGCGCTCCCGGTGGGTGATGCCCGCGATGCCGGTCGCCGGCAGGGGCGCGGCCAGCGGGATGCCCAGCCGCCAGAGCCGTTCGAACACCGTGACCAGATACTCGACCAGCGCCGGGTGGCGGATCTCCAGGGCCATGGTCCGGTCGGTGTTGGCGGGGATGAAGGCCACCGCGCGGTCGAAGACGATGAGGCGTTCCACGACCTCGTCCAGGGTGCGGGCCTCGGCCGCCTCCCCCATCAGCTCCATGTAGTTGTGCAGGCCCTGCCCGTGCCGGGCCACATGCGTGTACAGGTCCCGCATGCGCACGCCCCGGCGGCACATCGCCTGCGCCCGGTGCAGCCCCTCACGCAGCTCGTCCTCGCGCCGGATGCCGCCCGGCTGCACGGTCAGCACCTCCGTGGTGCAGCGGTCGGTGGCCTCGTCGATCGCCGCCCGGATCCGGGCCAGCCCGTCGAGCACCCGGATCGCCGTGCTCTCCGCCGGCTTCGGCGCCCGGGAACCGCCGAGCCCGGCGTACCACTCGACGGCGTCGACCGCCGCGCCCACCCGGGCCTGGCTGGCGCTGACCTCCGCGTGGACGCCGCGCAGCAGCCGGGTCATGACCTCCTGGGGGGAGGTGGGCACCAGCCAGCCCATGTCGTCGGGGTCGGGGTGCAGCAGGGCGAGTTCGACCAGGCAGGGCACGGCGTCGGCGTCCGCGCGCGGGACCCGGCCCCGCCGTACGGCTCTGGAGTACACGCGGTCCCCGGCCGCGCAGAGCCGGTCGGCGCCGTGCGGATGCTCCTCGGTCGCGTGCCCGGCCATCACCCATTCACCCCCGGTTCCAGCCTCTTCGGAGCGCAACTATGCGCGGCCCGCACCGGCTCCGCAACACGGCTCCGCCATGTTTATGCCCCGATAACATCCCTTGCGCCCGCCTATCTCCACCCCTCAGGCAGTGCGCTCTGCAACAAGCTGAAAACGGTGACCGGAGCGCCGCGCACGGCCCCGGCGGGTTCCCCTCGCCCGGCCGTGGAAACCGAGGGGAGGCCGGCCGTCCGCCCGGCCGTGGAAACGGAGGGGAGGCCGGCCGTCCGTCCGGCCGGGGATCCCGGAGTACGGTTGCCCGCCTGCCGCGAAGTGTGCGGACGGCGCCCGGCCTCCCCCGCCCGGCCGTACTTCAAACCCTCCGTTTCCGCAGGTCGTGGCCGCCCCCGCAAGCTGGCGGAAATACGATGGTGACCGGGCTGTTACGCACCGCACTTACCGTCGGGCCATGGCGGACATATTTGACGCGTACGCGTTGGCCGACGCGTGGGACGAGATGTTTGAGCGGCCGGGTGAGGTCAGGACCGCCTATGAGCCGGTACTGGCCGCCCTGCAGCCCATCGAACCGGCCGAACTGAGGTTCAGGGCGGACCAGATGGCCCGGGCGTTCACGGACCGGGGCGTGACGTACGCCTTCGCGGGCGAGGAGAGACCATGGCCGCTGGACCTGGTCCCCCGCATCCTGGACGCCCTGGAGTGGGACCTCATCCAGCGCGGGGTCACCCAGCGCGTACGGGCCCTCGAGGCGTATCTCGCGGACGCGTACGGGCCGTGCCGGGCCTTCGAGGACGGGGTCGTGCCCTGGCGGCTGCTCCTCAACTCCGCCCACTTCCACCGGGCCGCCCACGGGGTGGAACCTCCCGGCGGGGTCCGCATCCATGTCGCCGGCATCGACCTCGTACGGGACGAGGCGGGCGACTTCCGGGTGCTGGAGGACAACGTCCGGGTGCCGTCCGGGGTCTCGTACGTCATCGAGAACCGGCGCGCGATGACCCGCGTCTTCCCCTCCCTCTTCGCCGAACAGCCCGTCGTACCCGTCGACGGCTACGCGCAGAAGCTGCTCGCCGCGCTCAGGGCCGCCGCGCCCGGCGGCATCGGCGACCCCCGCGTCGTCGTCCTCACCCCCGGCCCCAGCAACGCCGCCTACTTCGAACACGCCCTGCTGGCCCGGCTGATGGGCGTGCAGCTGGTCGAGGGCCACGACCTCGTCTGCCGCGGCAACCGGGTGTGGATGCGCACCACACGCGGGGAGATGCCCGTCCACGTCGTATACCGACGGCTCGACGACGACTTCCTCGATCCCCTCCACTTCCGCCCCGACTCGGTAATCGGCTGCCCGGGCATCATGGGCGCCGCGATGGCGGGGAACGTCACGCTGGCGAACGCCGTGGGCAACGGCATCGCGGACGACAAGCTCCTCTACACCTACGTGCCGGATCTCATCCGCTACTACCTCGGTGAGGAACCGATTCTCCCGAATGTGGAGTCCTTCCGGCCGGACGAACCGGGGCAGTTGGAGGCGGTCCTCGACCAGATCGACCAGCTGGTGATCAAACCGGTCGACGGGGCCGGCGGCCAGGGCATCGTCATCGGGCCGAAGGCGGACCGCCAGACGCTGGAGCGGACCCGGGAGGCCGTGATGGCCGATCCGCGCGGGTGGATCGCCCAGCGGCCGGTGGCCCTGTCCACCTCCCCCACCCTCGCGGGCGAACGCATGGCCCCGCGCCACATCGACCTGCGGCCCTTCGCCGTGAACGACGGCGACGAGGTGTGGGTGCTCCCCGGCGGGCTGACCCGCGTCGCCCTCCAGGAGGGCAACCTCATCGTCAACTCCAGCCAGGGCGGCGGCTCCAAGGACACCTGGGTCCTCGCCGAGGGACCCGCCGAGCAGCGGTACGAGGAGGCCGGCGGACCCCTGTTGGAGAAGGCGCCGCGCCAGCTCGGACCCGACGGCGCCCGAACCGTCGTGCAGGAAGGGGCGCAACAGCAATGAACGACGTGATCCTCTCCCGGATAGCCGAGGCCCTGACCTGGACGGGACGGTACGTGGAGCGGGCCGACGCCACCGGCCGCATCCTCGACGCCTACCTCCACCGCCTCCTCGAAGACCCCTGGCGCGACGAGGACGCCGCCTGCCGCTCGCTGTACGCGATCCTCGGCGTGGACGCGCCCGACCAGCACTGCGACATGCAGCAGGTGCTGGACCGGCTGGCCTTCGACGCCCGCTCGACGGGGTCGATCGAGGGCGCGCTCGGGGCGGCCCGCCTCAACGCCCGCAGCGCCCGCGAGGCCGTCTCCTCCGAGATGTGGGAGTGCCTGAACTCCACCTGGCACGCGCTCGCCGACCAGCGGACGGCCGCGCGCCGGACGGGCGGCCCGTACGCGTATCTGGAACTGGTACGCCGTCGCGCCGCCCTCTTCTTCGGGCTCGCCGACTCGACGATGAGCCGCGACGACAGCTGGCGTTTCGTGGTCCTGGGCCGCAGCCTGGAGCGGGTGGACATGACCGTACGGCTGCTGTCGGTCCGGGTGCTGGACGCGGCGCACGCGCCCGACTGGCCGACCCTGCTGAGCGCGAGCGGCGCCGACGAGGCGTACGCGCGGGTGCACGGCGGCTTCGGCGACAGCCCCAAGGTCGCCGAGTTCCTGCTCCTGGACCGGGACTTCCCGCGCTCGGCGCTGCACGCCCTGACCACGGCGGAGGAGTGCCTGGCGGCGCTCGGCCGCCCCCGCCAGGACCCGGCCCGCCGCCCGATCGGCGCCCTGCGCACCCACCTCGAATACCTCCACTCCGAGTCCCTGGAGGCCGGACTGCCCACGCTGCTGCGGGACCTGCAACAGGCGTGCATGGCCTCGGCGGAGGCGGTGGCCGAGAAGTTCTTCCCGTACCAAGGTCCCGTCGAATGGGCCCAGGAAGGCGCGTGAGCGTTCCCGATGACACCTCCACCCCCACCCCCGACCCCCGTCACGAGGGCGACCCGGCGCCTGCGCATCCGGCACACCACCCGCGTCTCGTACGCCCAGCCCGCGGCCTCCTCCCACAACGAGGTCCGCATGACCCCGCTGACGCTCCCGGGCCAGACGACCCTGGACGCCCGGGTGCTGGTGAACCCCTCGACGCCCACCTGGTCGTACTGGGACTACTGGGGCACCCAGGTCACCGGTTTCGACCTCATCGAACCCCACTCCGACCTGACGATCACCGCGACCAGCCTGGTGGAGACGGCCCCGCCCGAGCCGCTGCCGGACGCACCCGCCTGGGCGGAGGTCACCGCGGCGACCGCCGGCTCCCGCCTCATCGAATACCTGACCGCGACCAGCCGTACGACGCTCCCGGCCGAACTGCTCGACCGGGCCCGGGAGGTGGCCGCCGGGCTCGACGTCCACGGGACGGCCGTCGCGGTGTCGTCGATGGTCGCCGACCACGTCTCGTATGTGCCGGGCGCGACCGGTGTGCACACCAGCGCGGCCGAGGCATGGGAGCAGGGCGCCGGCGTCTGCCAGGACATCGCCCACCTCACCCTCGGCATGCTGCGAGGCCTGGGCCTGCCCACCCGTTACATCTCCGGCTACCTCCACCCGGAACGCGAGGCCGAACTCCACCGGCCCGTCCCCGGCCAGAGCCATGCCTGGATCGAGTACTGGGCGGGCGACTGGACCGGCTACGACCCCACCAACCGGGTTCCCGCCGACGAGTCCCACGTCGTCGTCGGCCGCGGCCGCGACTACGACGACGTGACCCCGCACAAGGGCATCTACCGGGGGGTGGCCGGGGGCCCGCCGGAGGTGACGATCGAGTTCACGCGGGTCGCGTGAGGGGGATGGGGTCAAGGGTGAACGGGGTGGCGTGAACTGGTCGGGACCGCACCGCCGTCGCGGTGCGGTCCCGCCGCCTCACTCCCGCACGTAGTTCGTCAGCACACAGCCCGCCTCGGCCTCGACGCGCTTGTACTGCTGCGGGGTCTGCATGCCCGGCTCGCAGTCGAGGAGCATCAGGCCGTTGTCGAGGAGGCTGCGCACCGCCGATTCGCGGTCCACGTCGAGGGCGAAGTTCATCCCGACCAGCAGCGGGCTCTCACCGGACTCGCCGCTCGCGGCCACGTCCTTCTGGAACTGCTTCATGTTGGTGATGTGCAGGAAGTCGATGTCGCTGTCCTCGTCGAGGTCGCACTCACCGCCGCCGTCGACGGCACCGCTCACCTGGGCCTGGATCACCGACATCTCGTCGTCGTCGAAGTAGTCCGGGTCCACACAGCTGAGGTTCTCGTTCAGGTAGGCGGCCACGCCCTCGGTGTTCGCGGCCGCGGGCAGCGACTCCCCGTCGTCACCGCAGGCGGTGAGGGTCAGGGCCAGCAGCAGGGCGCAGGCGGACGCGGACGCGGTGAGGGGGAAGGAAGACGTGCGGGTACGCAAGGAAGGTCCTTCGGGGATCTGAGTGAACGGAAAGGGATGGGGAGGGGAGGGCCGGGTGGGGAGGGCCGGGTGGGGAGGGGGTGGCGGTCAGGAGGCCGGGGGGAAGGCGAAGAAGCCGACCGCGGTGGAGACATGGCCGTAGCCGGTGGGCTCGTCGACGGTGGGGACGTGGTCGACGGGGAGGTCTTTGGCGAGGACCTCACGGGTGCGGGGGTCGACGGCGAGACCGGTCTGGGCGTCGCCTTCCCTGCCCGCCAGGCCGTAGAGGACCGAGCCGTCCGCCGTGAACCGCAACGGGTCCAGCGGGGTCTCGCCCGAGCCGTCCTCCTGGGCCCACAGCTCCTCGCCGTCCGGGAGCCGCCACACCCTCGTACCGGTGTACTGGTACGTCACGAGGGGAACGTCCTCGGCGGCGAGGTCACCGGAGGGGGCGAACAGGACGGACTCGGTGGCCTCGTACGACTCGGTGAGGGCGCCCGTCCTCAGGTCGTACCAGGCGTGGATCCAGGCGTCGCCGTCCGAGGGGAGGGTCGCCTTCCAGGCGACGAGGACCTTGCCGTCCGTGACGCGGAGCAGTGACAGCTCCTCGGCCTCCGGCATGGGCTTGGGGCTCGCGTCGTCGTCGTTGTCGTAGACCTTCACGCCGGGCGGGATCTCCGCGTCGGCACTGCTCCAGACCTGCTTGCCGGTGGCGAGGTCGTGGAGGGTGATCCGCGTCATGTCGTACCCGCGGATGTCGGGGTCCTCGAAGCCGACGTAGTGGCCACCGAGGACGGGCGGCGCGACGGCCCTGCGCTGGCCGGTGCTCATCAGACCGGTCTTGGGGTCGTACTCGCACGTCGCGTCATCCCCGGCGCAGGAGACCGTGCGAGCGGTGCCGCCGTCGACCGGTGTGAGGCGGACGGTGCGGTCGACGGCCTCGACGCGGTACCCCTCGGTCAGCGCGCCCGCGTAGTACAGCCCCCGGTCCGGGGTACGAGGCAGCGGGGTCTCACCCAGCTCGCGGCCCCCGGCGTCGTAGAGGGCGGCCGTCGATGTGGTCTTCGCCGCCGTCAGCCCGTCGGACCCGGTGGTCCCGGTCGTGCCGACGGCGACCGCCCGAGCGCCGTCGTGCCAGGTGGTGAGGGTGACCGAGTCGGTCGTCGCCTTCAGCGACCTGCGGACCTCGCCGGTCTTCGCGTCACGGAACTCCAGCGTCAGGGGCTGCGGCGCCTCGGAGATGTGCAGGACCCGGTTCGGATCCCTGACCTCGCCGTAGTCCGGCCCCGTCGACTCCCACTTGTTGGGGTGGCTGAAGACATCGGAATCGTCGAAGTCCCCGAGATACGCCCCGCTCGCGTCCCTGGCGAACAGCAGGGTCCCGCCCAGGTCCAGTACGCCCGGCCCCGCGTCCCCGCCCGCGGCGGGGAGGCTCCACGCGGGCTTCGCGGCGAAACCGGGCAGCCGGGGCCCGTCGTACGCGACGGCGCTCCCGGTGCCGCCGCCGGGCCCGGCGCTCTTCTCGGCGTCGCCCTTGTCGTCGCCGTCGTCCGAGCCGCCGCTGCATCCGGTGAGCAGCACGAGCGAGAGCGCCAGCGCCGTTCCCGTGAGTCGCGCGGCGGCGGTGCGCGCACGCGACGTCCTTCTGTCCCCGTTGGTCTGAGGCATCCGACAGTCGTCCCCCGTGATCACGACATGACAAACCGTCACCCTAGACCATGGGGCGGACCGCACGGTGAGCCAGGTGTGACGCTCAGGCGGTCCTGCACAGGATCTGCGCGACCCCCCGGCAGGGGAACCGTCCGGCAGGGGGAAACCGCCCGGCAGGGGAAACCACCCGGCAGGGGCACGTGGTGTCCTGCCGGGCCGAGCGTCGGGGGGCGACCGGGAGTTAGTTCAGCTTGGCCGCGGCGCAGTCGGCCTTGAAGGCGGACGTGCAGATCTGCTTGACGGTGTAGATGCCGTCCGCGACGACCGTCTCCTTGATGTTGGCCTTGGTGAGCGCGACCGGGGGCACCAGCTGGGCGGGGATGTTCTTGGTGGTCGGGGAGTCGATGCTGTCCTTGGCGAGGGCGTCGAACTCGATGGAACGGCCCTGGACCTTGGCGACGGCCATCTCGGCGGCGGCGCTCGCCTGCGTCGGGAACGACTTGTAGACGGTCATGTACTGGTCGCCCGAGAGGATCCGCTGCACGGCCTCCAGGTCGGCGTCCTGCCCGGTGACCGGCGGCACCTTGGCGACACCGGCGGTCTTCAGCACGTCGATGACGGCACCGGCGATACCGTCGTTGGCGGCGTAGACGGCGTCGATGTTGTCGACGCCGAGCTTGTCGACGACCTTCTCCATGTTCGCCTTGGCGACGACCGGGTCCCAGTCCTTGGTGTCGTACGTCTCGGTGATCGTCACCTTGTCCTGCAGCTCGGAGAGCGCGCCGTCCTTGAACATGGCGGCGTTCGGGTCGGTCGGGGACCCGTTCATCATGACGATCTTGTTGGCGGCGCTGTCACCCAGCTCCTCCACCAGCGAGCGGCCCTGCACCTGCCCGACGAGCTCGTTGTCGAAGGAGACATAGCCGTCGATCGGGCCCTGCGCCAGCCGGTCATAGGCGATGACGGGGATGCCGGCGTCGTCCGCCGTCTGCACGGCGGGCTTGATGGCCTTGGCGTCCACGGCGTCGACGATGATGATGTCGACCTTGTCCTCGACCATCTGCTCCATCTGGCTGTTCTGTGTCTCCGGGTCCTTCTCCGCGTTGGCGTACTTGGTCACGCCCTTGTTGTCGGTGAGCTCGGCGATCTTCTTCTTGATGCTCGGGTAGTCGAACTGCTCGTACCGCTTGGTGTCCTTGTCAGGGAACAGCACGCCCACCGTGATGTCGTCGCCCTTCGTGGGGCTCGCCTCGGCGCTGTCGCCGACGTCCACGACCCCGCAGGCGGCGAGGGAGACGGCCGCGGCCGAGGCGGCGAGGGCGATGGCGGTGCGGCGGAGAGCGGTGCGACGACGTATACGACTGCCGGAGTTGTTGCTGGTGGTACGGGCGTTCACATCAAGGGCCTTCCGGGCGTGGGTACAGCACTGCGACCCAGGTGGCTGAAAGCCAACGCGGTGATCACCTCAGCGTCAAGGAGTAACCACTTAACGAGATGACAACAGCCTTGTGTGGTCTCGGTGTGAAGAGGGTAAAGCAAGAGGCCCCCCGTGTCGTCGCTCGACCTTCACGTGACACGGGCCGACGGCTACCGCCGGGTACCCCCCGGGGGCCAAGGGCGGTCGTACGGCCGGGCCTTGGGCACAAAGGTCGTTCCCGCCATCGGCGTTGGGGGGTATTGCGTACGTGAGGGCAGGTCAGCGCGGTGACGAGGCTCGCCTGGGCGGGCGCGGGCCCGACGTCGGCGGCCGGGATGTCCACCGCCCCCGGCGGCCCGGAGCCCCTCGTCGGCCGGCGGAGGGACTCGCCGGTGGGTGGTGGACCTCACTAGTGGAACGGGGGGCGGCCCGCTTCTTACCTGGGGCCGGTGGTGAGGCCCAGGTGCCGGTCGCCTATCTGCCGCGCCCCCCGCTGGGGCCGGGACCGCTCGGCCCCTGCTGTGGCGTCGGACGGGCGGGGCCGGGGCGTGGACCCTCGCCGGGGGCCTGCGGGGTGGTGGCGGGCCCGCCGGGGCGGGGGGTACTGCGGGAGCGGGCGGCGGCGGCCGAGGGGGACGGAGACGACGGGGGCGACGAGGGCGACGAGGGCGACGAGGGCGACGAGGAAGAGGGTGGGGACGCGGACGGGGACGCAGAGGAGGGGGAGGGCGACGCGGACGCGGACGTAGACGAGGGGGACGGAGACGCGGACGCGGACGGGGACGCAGACGAGGGGGACGGAGACGCGGACGCGGACGGCGAGGGCGACGGCGATGTGGGCGTCAGCTGTGCCGCGGCGTTCGGGGTCAGCAGGGGGCGGGCCTGGTCCTCGATGCGGGTGAGTCTGCCCGGCCACTCGGGGCCGAGTTCCCGGGCGGTCTCGCGCAGCCGCAGCTGGGTGGTGACGAAGGAGTCGCTCTCGGCTGCCGTCCACGGTCGCTCGCGCTCGGCGGCGAGGGCCTGGCGCAGCCCCGGCGGGCCGGTCCAGTTGCCCGTGTCGTCGAGGGAGTTGCCGTAGCGGGGCTTGCTCTCGCCGCGCCGGTAGACGCTCGCGAGGTCGGCGAGTGCGCCCCGGTCGACGCGGTCGGCGAGTTCGAGGATGCCGGCGTAGGACTCGTCGGCGTTGGACTGCACGGTCAGCCGGCCCTGGCCCCGGTCGGCGAGCTGCTCGAAGTACCGGTTGACGATGCCCTGGTTGCTCATCGCCTGCGGCACCCCCATGAACAGGGCCTCGACGCGTGCGCCGGAGTCCCGGTAGGCCCGCATCTTCTCCTCCACGGCCGGCGCGTTCTGCGAGGTCTCCTGGATGATCGCGTGCAGTCCGTGCTCGCGGACGTACGCCTCCGCCTGGGCCATCCAGGCCCGCCCGTCGGCCCGGGTGTACGCGGCCATCAGGGTGTCGTCCTGGGCCATCAGCCGGGCGTACTCGGGGTGGTAGGGCTTGTAGAGGTCGCTGTCGACGTCGACGAATCCGCCGTGCCGGTTCAGCGCGCCGGCCACCATCTCGGTGACCCTGCTCTTGCCCGCGCCGGGCTGGCCGACCAGGAACACCACGGTCGGCGTCTCCTGCCCGACGCGGCCCGCCAGGAGGTCGGGGACGATGCGCTCACGGAAGATCCGCCGGTTCTCGGCGTCGGACAGCCGGTGCCGCTCCACCTCGGCGGGGTCGATCACGTTCACGTGAGGCCCGCCAGGACCTCACGCGCGAGGTCGGCGTAGCGCGAGCGGGCCTCGGCGATCTGCTCCCGGTCGGCCGAGCGCAGCCGCTCACGCTCCTTCGCCAGCCGCCCCTGCGCGGCGCGCGCGGCCTCGATGACGGCGGGGTCGGGGGCGTCCTTGGCCTCCTCCGCGGCGATCAGCGCGCTGTACGCCCCGACCGCCCCGTTGACGGCCTCGACCGCCGCCTCGTACGCCGCGGTCTCCTCGTTCGACCAGTCGTGCGGCTCCAGGTCGTGGGTCACGGAGATGCCCTTGTTCCCTGGGGTGCCCGAGGGGGTGTCCCGTGCGGTCATGTGTTCCTCCGGTGTCCCGGTGTCCAGTGGTCATTGTGGGGGACGACGGACGAGGGGAGCCGGGTTCCCGGGAACTGTGAACCCGGGAACTCGGGAAACCGGGAACTCGGGACTCGGGAACTCGGGAGTTCTGGACTCGGGAACTCGGGAGTTCGGAGGGCGGGGTCGCGGAGGGGCACCGGCCCACGGCCCACGGGCGGCTCAGCCCTCGGTCGCCCACTTCCGCAGCAGGGCCTCCCGCTGCTCGCGTCGTGGGGTGCCCTCGGTGGCGTGGGCGCGGCCCCAGCGCGCGAGGGTGTCGACCTCCGCCGTACCCGCCACCAGGCGCTCCAGCAGGGCGACGGAGAGGTCGTACTCGGACTGGACGTAGCCGCCGAGGGCCGCGGCCGACTGTGCGTTCAGTTCGACGGTCCTGTCAGCGGTCTCGAGGTGCACCTCGAACGCGGCCGCGGCCTCACCGCCGCCGACGACGGCGTTGGTGACGAGGTCGACGGCCGTGGTGGCGAGCAGTCGGGCGCTGGACCGGATCCGCACGTACCGCACGGCGATCGACCGGATCTCCGACCAGCCCCACACCGCGCTCTGGCCCGTCCCGAGCCCTTCCACCCAGTCCCGCGTCAGCCGCACCCCATCCCCGTACCCCTCCGGCTCCGCCCCGACGTACACGCCACCGTCCTCGGCGATCCAGAACAGTCCGACCATGGCCATGAGCGCCTCCCCGACAGCGACGTACGCGTTTCCCCTGGTGAGACGTCATCCCGCGCCGGATGGTTCAGCGGCCCAGGGCCCTCCGCAGAGTCACCCCGTGACGGACGCGCAGTCGCCGTACCTCCCACACGGACAGGGCCGTCACGGTCAGCGGGCCGCCGAGGAGGAAGGAGTAGATCACCGCGGGCGGGGCCGCCACATCCGGGGTGTCGGAGAAGCTGAGGGCGAAGAGCGACCAGACCAGCAGGGGAGAGAGGAGGGCGGGCAGCAGTTCGTGGACGTCGGCGGTGCGGAAGCAGGAGTTCAGAGCCATGAAGGTGACCAGCAGCGTGGTGAAGACGGAGATGAGCAGGACGAGGACGCTGGCGATGGCTCCCACGACCAAAAGCGCCAACATGGCCAGGCCGGTGATCGCCACGCCGGCCGTCTCACCGAAGAGCCCGAACGTGAGATCGAACCGACCGATGTCGGCCTCGGAGATGATCTCGCCGCGCAGGGCCAGGACCGTGAGCCAGCACAGTCCGATTCCGAGGGCGATGATCCCGATCACGGTCAACGGCCCGACGAGACGTCGTAGGTACACACCCCCCAGCGGTGAGCGCGCCGCGAGGATGAAGAGCGTGATCCCGAGGGCCCCGGCGCCCAGCAGGATGGCGCACCCCACCGCCAGGTTCTCCAGCTTGTCCAGGACGAACTCCTGACGTCCCTTCCGCAGCGGGTAGGCCATCACCAGCCACACACTGGCCAGCAGCCCCAGCACCGTACGGCCGCGCTGGAGCCAGGTGATGACCGGGTCCCTGATGAGGTCGGGCCGGTTGGGAACGGTCAACGCCGCCGCCCCACCGACCAGGATGCCCACGACCTCACCCACTCATGGCCTCCTTCCGCTTCGCATGTGTCTGCTCTTTCCTCTCTTTCCTCCCGGCTCGTCACCCCTGGCCTTCGGTCCGCGCCAGGTGGCGTCGCGACCGCCGTTCAGCGCGCCCCGGGGTCGTACTTCTTCAGGGACGCCTGGACCTCCTGGGCGTACGGCCCCTCCCACCACGGGACGGTCTCGACGAGGACCGGCTTGGTGCCGGAGGCGAGGACGAGGGCGCGGCCCGGGGGCATGGCGCCGAGGTCGGAGACGCCGAGGACGCGTTGCCGGCTGACGGACTCGCTGACGGTGCGGTTGCCGCTCCAGCCGCCGAACTCCGACTCACGGCTCGCCTGGTACTCGCGCTGGTCGTACTCGCCCGCCAGCTCGCTGAGGTCACCGAGGAACCGGGTGTCGGAGACACCGCCGCCGTAGACCCGGATGTTCGCGGCGGACCACAGCTTCTCCATGCCGCGCTCGCCCCACACCTCGATGCCCTGGGCCCAGGACTGGAGGATGGTCATGAGGATGATGCCGCGCGAGCCGTAGTGGGAGTACAGGTCGGGCAGGGTGCGCCAGCGGCAGACGTTGGCGGCCTCGTCGAGGACGCCGACGAGGGGGAGCGCGAGGCGGCCGCCGCGCTGGGTGGTGGCGTACTCCTCGGCCGCCTCGACGACGGCGACGGTGAGCGCGGTGACGAGCGGTCCGGCGGAGTCCCGGCCCTCGCGGGAGAGGGAGTACAGGGTGCCGCCGGTACGGACGAACGCGTGCGGGTCGAACTCGGGCGCGTTCGGGTCGGCGGGCGGCGTCACCCAGCGGTTGACCTCCGGGTTGATCAGGCAGGACGCCATCTGCTGGGCGACGCCGTAGATGCCGCTGCGCTGCTTGTCGGGGGCGGTGAGGACCCCGTTGAGGCCGTCGGCGGCCATGGTGTGCCCGGAGCCGCGCAGAATCCGCTCCGGGGTGTCGTCCTTGGGGTTGGACAGCCAGGTGTAGATCTGCGTGATGGGCATCTTGCCGCTGGCGGCGGCGAGCAGCAGGTTGGCGAGGAGGTCCTGGCCGGCCGGGTCGAAGAAGGCGTCGGTGGAGGCGTTGGCGTCGCGCGAGCCGGAGGCGAAGTGGTCGGCCATCTTGCGGGCCTTGGCCACGTCGGTGACGTACGACAGCGGGTTCCACCACCAGCTCGGCGTCTCGGCGGCGACCTGCTGCGGGTCGAAGACCCACACGGGTCCGCGCGCGGAGCGGGGACCGCGGGTGGAGTCCACGATGTCCCGCTTGTTGGAGGTGACGAGGACGGCACCGGGCCCGTCGAGGATGGCGGGGACCGCCCGTCGGGTCGTCTTGCCGGTACGCGGACCCCAGATGTCGACGTGCATGTCCTCGTACGAACCGAACAGCGGCTGCCGCCCCTTGACGGACCGTCCGATGAAGACACCGGGCGTCCGGGCCTTCACCCCGAGCCGCTCGGCGGTGGCCGCCGCGCCCTTCATGGTGAGCTTGCCGAGCTCCTCACCCTTGGCGAGGTGCTGCGCCGCCCCGTCCACCTTGGGCTTCTTCTTGAACCGCTGGACCACCCGGTACACGGCGGTGCCCAGGATGCCGAGCAGTACCGCCTCCCCGGCGGCCACGGCACTGGCCGGGGACCCCGGCCAGCTGTAGTCGCCCTTGACCATGTCGACGACGAACGTCAGCGGATTCGACGCCGGCGCCGGCGCGTCCGCGAACGGCGCGCCGACCTTCGCCGCCAGCCATGCCCCGACGACCCCCAGGAGCACGATCGCGACCACGATGACGATCTCGATCGTCCAGTCGTCCTCGGCGCGGGGCTTCTTCTGCTGTTCTGCGGTCACCCGCGGGTCCGTCCTTTCTGAGGGTGGTGGCTGGGGGCTGAGCTGGGTGGAACGACCGGTCAGGCCTTCTCGGCCTCGAAGGCGAAGAAGCCGTCGGTGGTCTGGACGAGCGTGTAGCCGTCGCTGGTGAACTCCTCGGGGATCTCCATTCCGTCGGGGATCATGTCGAGCAGTTCCTTGCTGCCGACGGCCAGGGTCGCGTCCTCGCTCTCGTCGAGCGTCGCGTACAGGACACCCCCGGGGGTGATCATCATCGGGTCGATGTCCTTGTCGTCCGCCGCCTGTCGCCACAGCTCGGCGCCGGTCTGGGTGTTCCAGGCCAGCGCGCCTTCACCGAAGTTGGCGACTGCCGTCTTGCCGTCGGGCGAAACGACGATCTTGGCCATGTCCGTTGCGGCCAAGGTGACCGTGACGGCCGGTCCCACGGCCACGGTGCGTCCGGTCGGCAGGTCGACCGTGGTGATCAGTTCGTCGCCCTTGCCCAGCGGTGACCAGATGAGCGTCGCCTGGTCGCCCTGGAGGGGGAAGAGGTGCCTGTCTCCGTCCTCGAAGTCCCCGTCCATTTCGCTCAGTTCGTCGGGCGGGGTGAGGTCGTCCCCCGTCTTCCAGACGCTCTTGCCCGTGGTCCGGTCGATCAGTCGCAGGGGGGTGTAGATCCCGTGGTCGTTGTCGACGTAGCCCTGGCCGGTACCGAAGATGTCCTTGTCGGCCAGGTAGCTGTCGAGTACGAGATCCTCGCCGCCGCCGATCGGGGCGAAGGTACTCCCGTCGGGCATCTTCACGTGCCCCCGGACCACCGGCAGGTCGCTGTTCTCCTCACCGGTGAGGGCCGAACTGCCCAACTCGGCGCCACTGGCGTCGTACATGGTGTAGACGGTCTTGACGGTGGCCGCCTTCAGGCCGCTCGCCTCCGTGTTCTCGCAGGTGCGGATCAGAACGGCCGGGGAACCGTCCTTCCACTCGCCCACCTGGACGTGCGCGCGGGGCTCCGGGGCGGTGCCCCCGGTGGGGTCGTAGTCGCACTTCACCGTGAAGGTCTTGCGCTCCTCGCCGGTCGCCGCGTCGTAGAGGTGGGCGACGAAGTGCGCCGTCTGCGTCTCCGTCTCGGACTCGTCGACCGGGGCACTCAGGTCCTGGGCCAGGAGGAAGGCATCCCCCACCTGGCAGACGCCGTCCCTTTCGGTCCCGGCGATCCGATGTTCGCTGTCGAAGGTGGCCTCACCGGCGCAGACGTTTTCCTCGCCGTCCTTCTTGGCCAGGCTCCAGGCCGGCTTCGCCGCCAGTCCCGGAATCGCCCCGCCCTTGTAGACGGGCCGACCGGCCGCCGTGGCTGACGCGGACGACTTCGGGCTCCCGGTGGCCTTCGTACCGGTCTCGGCGTCCGAGTCGCCACCACCACAGCCGGTCACGAGTCCCAGGGACAGGACGGTCCCGATGACGAGACCAGAGCGAATCTTCATCAACTTCCTTGCTTCGTACAGGATGAGGGGATCGGAGGGCGGAAGTCTCGGGCCCGCCCCAAGCCCTTATGCCTCGGCCTTGCCGTCGCCCTCAACCGCGTTCGTGCCCGCCGGGATCGGCACGCGGTAGACGCCGGTGATCTTGTCCTGGACGTCCCAGGTGCTGAAGGAGACGTTCTTGCCCGGGCGCGGGGCGTGGATGATCTTCTTGCTCTTGGGGTCCCAGACGATGCCCACGTGCCCGGACAGTCCGTCGCCCTCCGGCCGGAAGAAGATCAGGTCGCCGGGCTGTGCCTCGGAGAGCTGCACCTCGTACTTCTCCAGGCGGGGCTCCTGCACATGAGTGGTGCCGCCGATGTCGAGCTTGCCGCCGCTGGCCATGTAGTACGCCCACTGCGTGAAGCTGGAGCAGTCGAAACTGGTCGGGTTCTGGCCCTGCAGCCGCGGCGCGCCGTACACGTACGGGACACCGATGCCTCGCTGCGCCCAGCCGAGGACCGCACGGATCACCGGGTCGTCGGAGTCGGGGAGGACACCGGAGACGCCAGCGCCGTCGGGGGCGACGGCCTCGCCGCTACCGCCCTTCGCGCAGTCGGCGTACTCGGCGTCACGGGACTTGTCGTCGGAGTCGGAGCCGGGAACCGTGCCGTAGTCGGGCTTGGCCGTGACCCGGCCCGCCATCCACTGCGCGGGGTCGACCATGCCGGGGCCCTGGTCCTGGCCGCCGACGAACGGGTTGTCGACACCCGGGACGAGGACCTCCCAGTGCAGGTGGGGGCCGGTGACGTTGCCGGACGCGCCGACCGTGCCGATCTGGTCACCGCGCTTGACGGAATCGCCGACGGACACATTGAACGAGGTCTGGTGGGCGTAGAGCGTGATGACGCCGTCCGCGTGCCGCAGCTTCGTCATGTTCCCGTACGCCCCGCCGGGGCCCGCGGCGACGACCTTGCCGTCCGCCGGGGCGTAGATCGGGGTGCCGCTGCGAGCCACCAGGTCGAGGCCGGTGTGGTAGCCGAGGCTCCACATGCCGCCGCTCTTGTGGTACTCCGTGCCCATCACGTAGGTGCCCCGCTTCATGGGCCACTGCCAGTCCTTGCCGGTGGTGGTGGGCGGCTTGGCGTCGGGGAAGGACACCGGCGTCACGCTCGTGCCGCTCGTGACCGTGTACGCGGCCGGCGCCATGGCGGAGACGACCTCCTCGCTCTCGCCTTCCAGCGGCGGGGTCGACCACGACCGGGCCGAGGTCGCGGCGATGCTGAGGGCCCGGGCGGGCTGGGCGTCGTTGCCGACCGGCTCCGGGATGTCCGACTGCTTGCCCAGGGTGGGGAAGTCGGGGTTCTTCTCGACGGTTTCCTTCAGGTGGACGTACCAGCGCTTGATGAGGTCGTCGTCGCCGGTGAGCGCACCCCGGTAGCGGGCGGCCTGGGTGAGGACCACGCGCGGGTAGATGGTGTTGGAGGCCGTCGAACCGGAGTAGATCTGCAGCGCCTTGAAGGGTTGGGTCTCCGCCTTCTTGGCGTGCAGGAAGTTGGCCGCGGCGTAGGCCGCGTCGTCGATGTTGTACAGGTCCTTCTTGCCGTCGCCGTTGCCGTCGTCGCCGTAGTCCGTCCAGGCCGGCTTGCCGAACTGCAGGATGCCCATGTAGCCGAGGGAGTTGGCACCGCCGGGCGCGGCCGACGGATCCTGGCCGTACTTGGTCTCCTGGTACATCTGCCCGGCGATCATCGTCCAGTCGAGGCCGTCGTAGCGGGCGGCGGCGCGCATCGAGGCGAGGATCATCTTCGGAGGGATCTCGTTGCGCGCGGTCTCGCTCGGCATGTACATCTTGCCGGCCGGCATGACCGGGTTGGTGGCCGCGGCGTCGCCGGTGTTACCGGCTTCGGCGTTGTCGGCGTAGTCGCCGCAGGCGGCGTTCGTGGCACCGTTGCCGACGCCCCCGATCATGCTGCCGACGAGCAGCAGGGCGAGACAGATACCCGCTATGGCGAGGCCTCCGCCGCCGCTGAGGAAGATCCACCACTTGAGGGCACTCTTCTTCTTGCCCCCGCCGCCGCCTCCACCTTTCGAGCCGCCGGCACTAGCGGCCAATTGACCAGCCGCCTTGGCGGCCTTGGCGACCTTCGCGGCTTTCGCTGCGGCCGCCAGTACGGCAGGTGCCACCATGGCAGGCTCACTCCCCCGATTCGTCGGAGGAGCCGACGTCGCCGAGGCCGAAGATGTCGAACCCGGAGACCACCCACTTGCCACCGTCCTCCTGGACGGTCACGAGCCATTCGTTGGACTCCGTCGTCGACTGCCCGCCCGCGGTGACCGTGGAGGTCGCCTTGACCAGGCTGGAGATCGTACGGCCGCTGTCGCGCACCAGGTCGTCGGAGATCACCGCGTCACGTACGACCACGGCCGTGCCCTTGGACTCGCACTGCTCCGCCTCGCAGGTCGCCCACGTCTTGCCCGAGGGCAACACGGTCGTCTGCTTCATCCGGGTGTCGCCGGTGGTGAGTTCGAGCAGCGGGGGAACCCAGGTGACCGCGCTGCTCTTGTAGTCGTAGGTGTTGATGC
This sequence comes from Streptomyces sp. DSM 40750, assembly GCF_024612035.1. Lineage (GTDB taxonomy): Bacteria > Actinomycetota > Actinomycetes > Streptomycetales > Streptomycetaceae > Streptomyces. The sequence goes on along the minus strand of NZ_CP102513.1, from coordinate 6,342,585 downwards.
CGGCCATGTACTTCGCCATGACCTCGTGTGCCTCGGCCACTTCGGTGAGCGCGACGATGGGAGTCGCGTCGGCGTCGCCCGGCTCGTTCGAGCCGGAGTCCGCGTCCGCCCCGCCGGATCCCGCCTTCCCGTCGGCGGTGGCGGTCGATGCCGCGTTCCCGCCGCTTGCGTCCTCGTCATCTCCGTCGAAAACGATGAACACCGTCAGCGCGACGGCCAGCAGAGCGCCGAGCACCGCCAGAGCCAGCAGTGCCGTGCGCTTGTTCTCGGCAGGCAACTCCACGGTTCCCGCGTCTCCCTTGTGCTGGCCGGTACGGCGGTCGAGCGCTGACCGGGACACGGTAGGGGGAGGTGGGGGGTGGGAAGCGGGAGGAATTCCCGTCGAGGAAAGGGACTGGGACGGCGGCGGGAAAACGCGGGAAACCTCGGCGCGGGGCCTACTCTCCGCGGACCGCTGTCACCAAGGGTGCGGCGTTACTCCTCCTCAGCCTGTTCGGCCCACTTCACGGCGGTGCCGTATGCGACGAACGAGGCAGGAATGGTGGGTACCGAACAGATCGAAACCCCCAGGACCCCGTCGGCACCGCGTGCACGCGCGTAGGCTTGCATGCTCACGACCGCCTCGATCGCGCTCAACTGCTGCCCGCCGACAGCCAGACCGAGAGCGGTATGCGGATGGGGCGGCGCGTCGAGGGTCGCCGAGTAGAAGCCGGTGTGGGCCGAATACGCCTCTTTCAGCTGCTGCTCGCGCAATTGCCGTTCCTTCTTCTCCGCACGGGTCGGGCTCACGGCACGGTCCTCTCGTATATGTCCATGGGCATCACATCGGCCTCGGATCCACCGGCAGCGGATCGAACGGGTACGCCGTGTGCCCGTCCTTGGGTGAACAGGCCGCGAACGGGCCTGAGTCGGCGTCCATCAGCACCCGCAGATGCGGGTCGGCGTGGTGCAGCCACCACGTGGACATGCCGAGCGCCGGGTCCTGGCGCAGGTGTTCCCAGGCCAGCCAGAGTGCGGAGAGGCGGGCGCCGGCCTCGGGGTGCTCCCACCACTGGGGGCACCAGGTCGCCGACGAGCCGTTGATACGGCGGCGGACCATCTGGGCGAGGTAGTCGGAGACGAAGAGATAGACGTCCGCGAAGTAGAACTCCGGCTCCTCGGCGTCGGCTTCGGTACCGGTCATCGTTCCACTCCTGAGGGCTGTTGTCCGAGGGCCGGAGGTTGCGGAAGGGTCAGTGCGGCGGCCGGGTTGAGAACTCCGTGGCCGAGCGGAGTGGGGCCACGACGGGCGCTAGGGCGGATCACGGGGCGTACGTCGACGCCGGGCAGGAATTCGTTTTCCGTGCTCAGCGATCAGGACAGGACGATACCGAGCAGCAACAGCACCACGACGATCGCGCCCATCACGATCCGCGCCGTCGGATCCTCGCGTTCCCACAGGTCGTGGACGAGGGCCCAGCCGGTCAACCGCGCGGCACGGCCGCCATGGAGACCGCCGGGCTGGCCCTGCTCGTCCTCGTCGGTGGCCTCACCGTTCGCCGGGAGCGTCCCGGGCTCGGGGTCGGAGTTGCGGTCGTGGTCGGGGTCGGCGTCGAAACCGACCGGCAGGCCCTGCTGTTCCTGGGCCACCAGAACCATCTGCTCGAGGAGTTCGGGAATCGTGTTGGGGGTGAGGGGATAAGCGAAGGTGCCGTACGGCGTCTCGACGCACAGCCGCGCCTGCCAGGGGTTGCCGGGCTCATAGCCGTCGACCCAGGCATGGTCGGCCTGGAAGACCTGGGGCACCGGTACGGCGGTGGGAGCAGGGGCGGGTGCCTGCTGGACCGGTGGGGCCTGCTGGGGAACGTCCCAGGTGCGCGGGTCGGGCTGCGGCTGCTGCGGGTGCCCGTTGGGGTCGGTCAACTGTCGTCCTTCGCCGGGTCCGTCGGGTCCAGGTGGTGTCGGGGGCGTCATGCGTACGGCCGACGCCCAGCGCATTGTGGGCCCAGTGCGGGTCGGGACCGCCAAACGGGTTCCCGGCGTGTTCCTGACACTTTTCCCGGACACTTTCCCGACCTCCGCCCGCATGGGAATTCCCTCTCTCCCGGCGAGGAAAGTGACAGCGGTGGGGTCACAGGTCTTTGTCACACTGCCTGCGCACCTGGCTGGGCCAGGGCCCGTCGTGCGGTGCGGTCGTGACCCGCCCAGGCGGACGGGGAACCGACTCGCTGGAGTAACCGACTCGATGACAGACCACAACAGCCCTGCTGGCGCGGTCGGCGGAGGCCAGCCTTCCGGCCAGCCCGGGTCCTTCGGTCCTCCCCAACAGCCGACGTGGCAGGCGCAGGGCCACGGGCACCAGCCTCCTTCCCCGCATCAAGCCCAGCCCCCTGCCCCGCAGCCCTCCCACCCCCAGCCGCAGCAGCTCCCCTCCGACGCGGCCCGCGCCCAGGTCGCCGCCGCCTGGGTGCGCAACACGCCCCAGGCCGGGCAGGCCGCCGTACCGGCGCTGCCGCCGCGTGAAACGCGCCCCGCGAGCGAGTCGAAGAAGGAGAAGCGCGAGCGGGAGCGGGCGGCCCGCAAGGCCGCGTACGAGCAGAAGAAGGCGGCGAAGGAGCAGCGCAAGAAGGGCGGCGCGACGGCGGCCCCCGCTGCGGCTGCGACGGCCACAGCTACCCCTCCTGCGACCTCGGCCGTCGCTCACGCGCCCCAGGCACCCGCCGCCGGCAACCAGACCCTCACCCTTGGAACCCGCTCCGGCACCCCGGCCGCTCCCACCCCGGCCACCACCACAGGAGCCGCTTCGGCCCCGGCCGCCGCCAGGCCCCACCCAGCCCGCAACTTCGACGTCCCCAAGCCCGGCGGCCGGGCCCCCGCCGGGGGCCGTCGTACCCATGTCGCGCTGCGAGCCACCTTGCTGATCACCACGTGTGTGTTCGCGCTGGGCTCGTGCGGTGTGATGGGGCTGGTGGTCGGCGCATCGTCGGGTTCCGTCACGGCAGGTCTCGACGCCGACGACGCGGCCAAGTACCGCCTCACCGAGTTCCCGACGCGGCAGGCGGCGACCTTCGCCGAGCAGTACGCGCTGCTGTGCATGACGTACTCGCCGGAGACGGAAGCGGACCGCCGCACGAACCTGGCCCGCTACGCCTCCTCCGGCGTCGACTCCGAGTGCGGCTGGAGCGGCGAGGGATCCAGCACCGCCCTGTCCGCCGTCTGGGACGGCACCCTCGAAGAGCTTCCGGAGTACGGCGACCGCGGCCGCTACCTCGGGATCCAGGTCCGAAGCGACGACGGCTCCCTGACCACGCTCACCGTGCCCGTGTACGTGAAGGATCTCGCGACGGGCGAAGGCATGCGCGTCGCCGGCAACGTCGGCCAGATGCCGCTGCCCGCCCGCGCGGACGTGCCCGAGATCAGCCAGGACGACGTCGTCGACGACAACCTCGCGGCGCAGCTCCAGGAGAAGGTGCTGCCGGGTTACTTCGAGGCATGGGGCGCGTCGGACTCCACCGCCATGGCCCGCTTCGCCGCCCCCGGCGCCACCCAGGTGGCCACCGCCGGCCTGGCCGGCCGGCTGACGGACCCGACGATCGACGATGTGGTCGCGCTGGTGCCCAAGAGTCTCCAGGGCACCGACTCGTACACCTACGGCAATGGCCAGGCCGTGCAGCTCCGCGTGAGCGTCACCTGGGGTGATCCCAAGGGCGCGACCGTGAGCCGCGCGTACCGGATGACCGTCGTGAACACGGCGCAGGGCTGGTTCATCAAGGACATCCGCGGCGGTGTGCTGGACGCGGAGGGCGGCCGGGCCGACTCCGACGAGGCAGCCGTGCCCGAGGAGGACAGCGACGCACCGTCGGCGTCCTCCTCCGGCTCGGCGTCCCCCTCCGCCACATCCCAGCCGTCCGGAGACGACAAGCCCCAGAAGCCCTGACCGCCGACGCCCCCACCCTTATGACTCGCTTTTCCCCACCCGAGAGGAACCACCATGTACCTGGCCGCCGACGGCGACGGAACCAACAAGATGAAGGACATGTTCGGTGAGGTGCAGAGCATCCTCACCAGCGCCGGCACGCTGGTCGCCGTCATCGCCCTTCTCGTCCTCGGCATCCGCATGCTGATGTCGATGAAGCGGGGCGACGGTATGCGTGAGGCCTTCCAGGGCTTCGGCATGATCGCACTCGCCGCTCTGGTCATCGGTGGTGCCAGCGGCCTCGCCGGCCTGCTCATCTCGCTCGGGGACCAGATCGGCAACGGCAACGGCAGCTGACGAAACGTCACTATTGCTGCTAACAGAGGGAGTTGGGCACGATGACGCAGGAGGCGCCCGAGCCGCTTGTCGCCTACGACCACACCGATCTGGTCAACCGGCCGAAGCGGATCTGGAACTGGGGCAACATTCCCCTTCCGGGTCTGCTGCTGCCGGCGCTGGGTGCGGCCTTCGGCTTCGGGCTGGTGTGGCTCATCGCGCTGTTCACCCTCTCCGCGTTCCTCCCCTTCCTCGGCATGTCGATGCTCACGTCGGTTCTCTACTTCGGGCCGCCGTTCGCCGTCTACTTCGTCTGGGGCCGACCGCTGCCCTCGGCGCTCACGCTGAGCCAGCAGCTGGTGGTGTGGACCGACTGGTGGTTCCAGCCCAAGCGGCTGCAAGGGCTCTCCGCCGACCAGGAGCCGGAGGAACTGCACTGGCAGGTCATCCTCTGGAACCCCGGAGCACCGCGCTGGCAGGCACGCTACGAAGACGCCCGCAGGGCCGCCGCCGAACGCGGTACGGCCTTTTCGGCACCCCGCTGAACAGGCCAGTTCACCCGCTGACCCACCCCCGTACCAAGCCGACTACCGCAGGATGACTCCTCCATGTCCATGTTCATGTTGATCCTTCTGGGCGGGGCGGCCGCCTTCTTCGTGGTCGCCATGATCATGGCCGCCACGTCGAGCAAGAAGCCGGGCCAGGGCGGCGGTGGTCGGGCGAACTCGTCGTCCAGCCGTTCCAAGTCGTCCTCCGCGGCCGGCGCCTCCGCACGCCGCGAAGACCTCCGGCTGCCGTACCGCTACGCGGACGACATGATCTTCGTCCACGGCGATTCGGTCTGGACCGGCCTCGTCCTGCCCAACGCCATCGACGAGTACCTGAACGCCCAGGAACTCCAGGCGATGGCCGAGGGCCCGCCGCGCGGTCTGCTCAACCTCGCCCGCGGCGACCGCAACGTCGAGTGCCACTACCGCAAGGTCTACCAGCCGATCACGGCGCTGACTTGGGCGGAAGACCTGAACGCGATCGCCTGGGACCCGACCGACAACTACAAGGCCTACAACCTCCGCAAGGCCGAGTACCAGGAACGCATCGGTGCCAACCGGGAGCGCAACGTCCTGCTGGTGAAGCTGGGTTCGCTCAAGCGCAACAGTGGCGGTTCCGGGGTGATGTCCGAGGACGACGAACCGTACGACGAGCCTGGCCTGCTCCGTGGCGTAAGCGGTGCCGCCGACCATGTGGCCGCCACCGCGACCGGGGTCGCCGACGAGTATCTCTCCCCCTACGTGGTCGCGGAGTGGACGCAGGTGGCGACCGAGGTCCACGAGAGCCTGGAGACCCTCCGGGGCACCCCCCTCACTCGCGAAGAGCTGGTCTGGCTGATCCGCAAGCCCCTCCACGGCGACCTGCCCGTCCCGCCCGAGCCGGTGCTCGGCTCACGCGCGTGGGGCCCCAACGCGTTCGACCTGGTCGTCGACTTCTCCGGCGAGAACCGCAAGACGCACATCGTGCTGAACCAGTACGACGAGGTCACCGGCGAGCAGCAGACCAGCTACACCACGACCTTGGTCGCCGCCAACTGGCCCGCGGAGACCCGCTTCCGCCAGTCGACGGCGTGGGCACGCTACGCGGCCCAGCACGTGGAGTTCCCCGTCGAGATCGACATGCGTTTCACGCTCATCCCGTACATGAAGTTCAAGGACCGGGCCGACAAGATCCGCGGCAACCTCGTCGACGAGATGAACGACATGGCCAACTCCGGCCGCAGCCCCGACACCAAGCTGGCCACCCAGGTCACCCGCGCCCAGGAACTCGTCGACGACATCGACGAGCACAAGATGCCGGGCATGGAGGCGCAGATCCGCTTCACGATCTCGGCCCCGAGCGTGAAGGAGCTGGAGCGGCGCCGCCGGGTCCTGGAGATGCAGTTCAAGCAGGACCTGAAGGTCACCTTGCTGCGCCCGACCCGCCAACAGTGGCGCCTGCTCCAGTCCCAACTGCCGGGTGACGCGCCGAAGCTGCCGATCGCACCGTATCTGCGGCTCCAGGAGGTCGAGCAGCTCGGCGCCGGACTCCCCACCGCCGGAACAGAGTTGGGCGACAATCCCGAGCAGCGCTCGGGTAAGCGCCTCGGCTGGGTCGGCAACCTCGTCGGCTGGGCGGGCAAGATGCCGGTCCACTACTCGCTGCACGTCGGTCCCGCGCGCAACGACGGCGGTGGCCTCGCCATCGTCGGCGCGTCCGGCGGTGGCAAGTCCTCCCTGGCCCTGCAAAAGTTCTACGAGGAGTCGGAGTCGGGCGTCCGCTGTCTGGTCATCGACCCGAAGACCGACTTCGCGCAGCTCTGCTACTACCTCGCCTTCGGCTCCCAGGTGAACGACCCGGCGTTCGCAGGCGACGCGGAGGCGGGTCTCCTGGGCACCCCGGCCAGCCGGTTCCATCCGGTGAACCCGGAGTTCTGGGCGGAGACGGAAGTCGTCGACCTCTTGAAGGGCCAGGCCGGCGTCCTCGACCCTTGGGTCATCGCCCGTGACGTACCTGCGGGCCGTCTGCTCGCCGAGTCGATGCTGCGCGGCTTCCTCGGAGACGAGGACTACCAGCGGGTACGCCTCCCCGTCATCGAGGGCATGGCCACGGTCATCGGCCGCTACAACTCCGCGATCCGCCAGGCGGTCGACCAGGGTCTGACGGCCCGCGACGCCGACGCGCAGGTGCCGCGGCCGACGCTGTGGCAGGTGGTCGACGAGGTCGTGGCAGCGTACGAGCACGCCGTCGCGACGGGCGACCGGGAGGCCACGAAGGACCTGAAGCTCGCGCAGATGCTCCTCACGGAGCTGCGCACGCTCCCCTACGCCCGGCTCGCCTTCTCCGAGCAACCGCAGCCGCTCTCCGCCATGCGCAAGCGCCGTACGGTCATCACCCTCCGCGGCTTCCAGTCGCCCGCGGCCTCGGACCCGCGTAGCTGGAACCCGGCGGAACGCCTTGCCGCGACCGCCCTGATGGCGGTCGTGGAACTGGGCAGCCAGATGCTGGATGTCGGCTACGAGAAGAACCCGGTGACGGGCGAGATCGGCCTGCGCCCCAAGGCGCTGTTCGTGGACGAGGCGTACGTCGTCACGGCCACGGAGTCGGGCCGCGACCTGATGCGCCGCGCCCTGAAGCAGGGCCGCTCGTACATGGCGGTGACCGTCCTGATCACCCAACAGGCCATCGACCTCGTCCAGATCGAGGACTCCGAGGCCCGCAGCGGTGGCGCCAACCAGATCCACACGGTCTTCGCCTTCAAGCAGAAGTCCGCACAGGAGGCGTCCCTGGTGGCTCCCCTCCTCGGCCGCCCCGAGGACGACCCGAAGGTCGTCGCCGCGCTCCAGGAACTCCGTACCGGTGTCTGCCTCCAGCGCGACGCCGACAAGCGCGTCGGCACGGTCGCCGTCGACCTGGTCTTCAAGGAGATCCTCGCGGCGACGGACACCAACGGCACGACCCGCCCGGCCCGCCAGGGCATCAACCCGCCGCTCAGCGTCTGGGACTGGACGTTCCTGCAGGAGGTGGAGGAGGACCCGGCGACGGCGCGGGCCGCCATGCCGGAACCGTCGGTCGCGTGATGCCTTCCCCAGCCACCGCCACCCCCACCACCCGGAGGCCCACCCTCATGTCCCTGTCCAAGACCCTCACCACCGGCGTCATATCCCTCGCCCTGTTCACGGCGCTTACCGGATGCGGATCCGACTCCGTCGAGGACGAGGGCGGTTCGTTCTTCGATGAAGCCAAGGGACCGAGCCGTCCCAGCGCGAAGACGCTGAGGGACGTCCAGGAATTCATCACCGGTACGGGACTTCCGTGCGACAACCTCACCGACGACGAGATGGCGAAGGGAACGCCTCTCGATGGGTTCCTCGGCCCTGCCGAGCAAACCAGCAACCCACCGGAGGAGGCCGACCCGTGGGCCATCCGTAAGGCCGGATTCTGCGGGGAAACTCGGTCCGACACGGGCGGCTGGCTCATCTATTTGCCCAAGGACATGAAGGCGTTCCAGGAGAACTACCGCAAACTTGCCCGAGAAGAGGCGAAGAAGGAGGGCTGGACAGACCAGCTGGCGGGCGGCCCCTACTTCTTCGGCGCTGACTTCGTCATCGATCCCACGAACGAAGAGGCGAGCAGGACCTTGCTCGAAGCGGGCATGTTGCTGGAGAACTGCGATCCCAACTTCGAGGCTCCTGAGAGCTATCGAGCCGAGGACGCACTGGCGAGCGGCTGCGTGCTGACGGACTACCTCCTCGACCCCCTGGACCAGTAGTACGGCTGATTCCCGTAGGCGGGCCACGCAGCCCGCCAGGACCAAGGTGTTCCCTCTCGCCCCATCACCGTTAGGAATTCTGATGCTCCCGCGCAACGCGCTGAGCCGCCGCATCCGAAAAGCCGGCGCAGCCGTCCGTGCCGGCCTCTTCCTGGTGCTGGCGCTGATCGCCCTCACCCTGGCCGCGCCGACATCGGCGTCCGCGGACTTCACCTGCGATTTCACCGGGGACGAGACCTACCACAGGGACTCACCGGGCAGTAACGGCGAGGCCTTCATACCCACAGTCGCGCAGTGGAGCACCGCCCCGCTCGGCGATCTCCTGAGCGAAGACACAGCCACCGAAGACTTGGTGAAGCCGAAGGACGCCGGCCGCTACACCCTGTACGAACTCAACGGCATGCGGGGTCTCAACTGGTCCATGACCTTCAAGGACGAGGATGACGCCCGCAAGAACAACGGCGAATGGTTCAGCGGGGCGGATGACTGTCAGCTCATGACCTGGGTCAACAACGGCATGGCAAACATCATCTTCAACGGCACCAAGGTCCTGACCCGGTTCTCCATCTCGGTCAAGGAGATGGCCTCCAACCCGAGTCCTTTCGCCGCCCTCTACAAGGGGCGGGACAGCGCCGTCTCGACGCTCAAGTCCCACGTTCTCGAACCCGCCGTCCCGGTCATGATCGTGCTGGTGGGCTTCTGGGTGTTCGCCAAGTGGCGCAAGGGCGACATGCGCGAGGTCTGGGCAGGGATCTCCTGGACGGGGTTGACCACGATCGCGGTCATAGCCGTTCTGTCCGGCACCAACTACAACCTCTTCGTATCAGGCGCCGACAAATGGATCGCGGAGGCCAATTCGACGCTCACTTCGACAGCACTGTCCAGCGTGTCAGGTACGCCGCAGCCGCCGTGCGACCTGAACGACGACCGAGGGAATGAGGGTCTCCGTCTCTCCAGTTGCGCAATGTACGACACGCTGGCGTTCCGTCCGTGGGCGCTCGGCCAATTCGGAGAGGCGGGCAACACCTGCATCTTCAGGCTGAAGAGCGACGAATCAGCCGTCGCGAACGGTCACTGCCCGGACAAGGTCCCGGATGGGGTCTCGATAGGAGTCCCTGACCACAGCGGTTGCTATTGGGGCACGGAAGGCAGCACCCGGTGCGCGGATCTCCGCGTGCGCCAAGCGGTCACGCAGTCCACCACCGACATCGACACAAGGAAAGTCAACGGCGGGGACCTCGACCAGTTCTACGACTGGACTCTGATCCGCAAGGACATCGCCAGGGGCACGTACTACCCAGTGCCCTATCCCGACTGGGCAGGCATGAACGCCGCCGACCGAGTCGGCATAGCCTTCTACTCCCTCATCGCAGCCTTCATCGTCGGTGTGATGGTCCTCGTCCTGAGCGCGCTGACCCTGCTCTGGCACGCGGTCACACTGATCCTGATCATCATGCTGCCGCTGGTCGCCACACTCGGTATCCACCCATCGCAGCAGAAGCTGCTCAAGGGCTGGCTGGAGACGTTCATCCACAGCTTCGTGCTACGGGCGGGCTTCGGCGTGATCCTGACCGTCCTACTCGTCCTCTACCAGATCATCCTCCCGGCCCCGGTCGCCCTGGGTACACAGCTGTTGATGCTGGTCCTGGTGACCGCCGCCGTGGTGATGATGCTGAAGAAGCTCCTCGCCGGGAACTTCAGCCCCGAGTTCGCGGGCGGCGGCGGTGACGCGCTGGGCATCCGCGATGGGGCGAGCGCCGGGAGCGAGAAGGTGGTCGGCAAGGGCGAGGCCGCCATGGCGAACGCGACCAAGGCCAGCGGGCGGGTCGTGGGCAAAACCGCCGCAGTGGGAGCCAACTTGCTCACCGGGCGCAAGGGCCGTCAGGCGCTCCAGAAACGAGGCTGGATCGGCATGTCCCAACGCGAGCAGCGCAAGGCCTCGTACGCGGCGTACAAGTCGGGGCAGGAACAGCCCAAGGGCAACAAGGACTCCTCGCCTGCCGAGGCGGAGCCCCCGCAGTCCCCGCCCTCGACCTCCTCCTCCCGTGGCGGACGTGTCAGTGGTTCCAGTGGTCAGCCGAGCTCACAGACGCCTCAGACGTCTCCGAGCTCGCAGGCTACCCAGAACCCACAGACCTCGCAGCAGACGCAGGAGCCGAAGCCAGAGCCGACCACGCCTCGCCCGCGGACCCAGGCACCCGAGCCGTCCCCCGCACCCCGCCCACCCGCGCCCCCGACCCCGGCCCCACGGGACCCGCGCACCCCTGACGGCCGCGTCTGACAAGCCGCCGCCGAAACCAGACGCATCGCCCACCCCTAGGAGCCGCCCCATGCCCGCCCTGACCGCCGACCGCACCCCCGACCAGTTGGTCGGGGAGATGCAGCGGCTCACCGGCGTGGACTGGCCCACGGTGTGGGCGGGCGTCCCCGCGGACGCGGAGAAGCGCGCGCACTGGTGCGCGGGCTTCGACTGGCACCCCCTGTGGTTCCAGTCCGGCCTGCGCGTCCGTACCTCGCTGGGCAGCCGCCTGCACCTCGTCTCACTCGGCCCGGCCCTCCCCGTGACCCGCGCCGAGTACACGCTGTGGGCGGCCCGGTCCCGGGACTTGTCCGAGAACGACCGGGTCACGGATCTCTCCGAGATCCGCTGGCAGGCCCACTTCGACGCACTGCGCGACTACCTGGGCAACCCGACCCACCACAGCACGTGGGACAGCCCGGACTTCCCGGAACTGCCCGGCCCACAGCCCTGGCCGGACACGCGCTGGCGCGCGGAGCACCAGGACCCGTACCGAGTGGCGGTATGGCGCTTCCTTCCACCGCACGCACCCCTCGTGGAAATGCGTATGACGCTCGGTGCGGTCACCCGGCGCGGCCCGGTACCGGCCGATGCGAGGATCGTGCTCGCCTGTCACGACCCCGCACACGCGGACGCGGAGCGGCAGGCACGGCACGGGTGAACCGGAGCCGTCCGGAAGACGAGGAAGGTGACAAGCGATGACGAACCTCAGCATCGACCGCAGCCCCGAGCAATTGGCCGAGGAGCTCAGGGGCCTGGAGCACGTGGACTGGCCCGCAGTCTGGGCGGGCCCGCCCAATCCCGGCCAGGCCCTGGACGACTGGTGCGCGCTGTTCGGGTGGAAGCCGACGTCGGCAGAACGAGTGCTGACCGTACGCAGCACAACGGGCCAGAGCATCGCGCTCTGGCCCGCGCAAGAGGCCACATGGGCTCCGATCAAGCAGCTCAGCTGGACCAGCTGGGACATGTGGGCGGACTACACGTCGGAGAACGACGCGGTCCTGGCACATGCCGCGGCCACGTGGGGTGCGTACGTGGCGGCCGCACGCCCAGTGCTCGGCGAACCGGCCTTCGCCGGTGGCTGGGACGACCCAGCTCTTCCGGAGCTCGCGCACGACCAGCACTGGCTGCCCCGCGGCCTCCGCCTGAAGGACATGGACCCCTATCGCATGGCCGTATGGCGAGAGAGCGGTCCAGAAGGACGCATCACCGTACTTGCGGTCAGTCTGGGCGCCGCCCTGGAGCCGGGCGAACTGCGAAGCGCACGCATCAATGTCCGCTGCTACCCGCCGGAGGCCGTGTGATCCGGGTCAATGTGTCGGACCATGTCGTCGATGACGCCCGGGATCGGCAGAGCAAAAGCAAGGGGCCCACCCCTGACCAGGTCGAGAGCATCGCGAAGCGGTTGCGCAAGGGCATCGCCGCCCTTCCCAAACAGCAATACAGGGAGCAACTCCGCAAGCGAATGCTGGAGTTCGTCGCCGAACAGGACATGGACTTGCCCGCCCCGGAGACGAGGTCTGCTTTCTGGTCCTACCAGCTCGCGGATCATCCGAACGTCGCCACGCATGCCGGGGAAGAACTCAAGAACATGCACGTAGCCGCCGCGTACACCGAGGCTCAGAACTCGATCGTGCCTGACACCCTGCGGTATCTGGAGGGCACTCCCGGCGGCAATGCACTGGGCGAATTCCACCTGTGGCATCCAGACGTCCAAGAGGCGCTCAAACTGGACGAGGAAGCGGGACTGGGCCTGGCGTCCGAAGCCTGGGACGCTCTTTCACAGAAGTACGCCGCGAAGACAGAGAACGAAGCCCTCTTCTTCATGGCGGAGCTCAACCCGAACACCGTCGCCTACCAGACGGAATCCCGGCAACTCCGCCAGGACGGCAAGCTCGACATCATCGACTTCGCATACCCTCCGCCGCTGGACAAGTACGCCGGTCTCGCCCCGGAGACCCAGGAGTTGCTGGCCTCCCAAGCCGTACGCGCCCAGATCCACACCTTCGGGTACGACGAGAACAACCCCAAGTACACCCCCCTGACCAAGGCCGGCCACCTCGACCTGGAGCACCTGAAGTCGCTCCCCACTCCGGAGGCCCAACGCGCAGCCGTCCTCGAGGTCTGCGCCCGCGTGGCAGCCATGGACGGCCCCGCCCGCACGGCCGACGTCGAGAAGTACGTCGAGGAGATCAAGGTTCTGCGCCCGGACCACGAGGTGGCCCTGCCCAGCTCCACGGATCTGGCGTGGGCGTACGAAGCCCGCGCACAGACCACCCCGGTGGTCAGCACCCACGGTGCATTCCTCCCCGGCGTGGAAGTGAACGCAAGGACCGGCCCTCAACAGATCCAGCCGCCCGAGGCCTCGGCGCAAGCCATCGCCGGCGCCCACTTCCTGCCCGGAGTCACCCTCAAGCCCGCACCGGCTCCAGCCCCGCAAGCCCCGGCCACCCCCACACCCACTCAAGCCCCTCCCACCCCCGAGCAAGCGCGCGGCCCAGGCCTGGCCGAGTAAACAAGCCGCCCCCAGCCGTACGCCCCAATCCGAGGAGCCACCCCATGCCAGTCCTGACCGCCGACCGCACCCCCGACCAACTGGTCGAGGAACTGGGGCGGCTCATCGGCCTGGACTGGCCCACGCTCTGGGCCGGAGTCCCGGACGAGGAGGAGAAGCTGGCCCCCTGGTGCGCCGGGTTCGGCTGGCGGCCATTGTGGTTCGAGGCAGGTCAGTGGGTGCGTACGGCACAGGGCGGCCAGCTGCACCTGGCGTCGGTCGCCCCCGGTCGGCCCGTCACCCGGGTCGAGCACGTCCTGTGGTCGATCCGTGCCGGCTCGGCTGCGGAGAACGCGGCCGTGATGACCCTCGTCAGCCGGAAGTGGCCCTCCTACCTCGCCGCCGCCCAGGCGGTGTTGAGCACGCCCGTCTGGTCGGGGGACTGGGACACCGACGGGTTCCCGGAGACCCCCGGCCGCGCGTACTGGCGCGACGAGGAGTGGCGCCGGGAACACCGGGACCCGTACCGCCTCGCCGTCTGGTTCCCCCGTACGCCGGGCGCCCCCATGTGCGCGCTCAGGGCGAACCTGTCGGCGGGTACGGCGGCCGGGTGGGGACCCGGCAGTGCGACGATCTCCCTCGCCTGCCACGGGCCCGCGGACCCCGAGGACGATGGCTCCGGCTGGCTGCTGTGACTACGAGGAACAAGAGGTACTGATCATGGGACTCTCTGCTTCGGGCCCTCAGGACCGGACCCCGCAGGAACTGATCACCGAACTGCGCGGACTGACGGACGTGGACTGGCCGACGATCTGGGCCGGCCCGCCCTACCCCGGCAAGGGCCTGGACATGTGGTGCGCCCAGTTCGACTGGGTGCCGACGAGCTTCGAGCGAGTACTCCAGGTCCGCACCGACACCGGCGGCTCGTTCACCCTCAACAACCGCGGCGGCAGCTGGGCACCAGTGACCCACGTCAGCCACTGGCTCTGGGGAGCGAGCGCCGAAACCGTAGAGGACAACCCCGCAGTGCTGGCGGAGGCGGCGCGTGTCTGGCCCCTTTACCTGACGGCCGCCTGCGCCGTTCTGGGCGAGCCGACCTGGGAGGGCGCCTGGGACGCGGAGGACTTTCCCGAGAATCTGGGCAATCACGACGTCGGCTCCCGTCAGTATCGGCTCGACCAGCAGAATCCACACCGGTTGGCCTACTGGATGCCCCGGGAAACGACCGGCCCATTGGTGGTCCTGGAGATCTTCCTCAAGGGGAACACCGCCTCGCGGGCCCCCCGCCGTGGTGCCGCCAACCTGTCCGTGAAGTTCCACCCGCGTCCGGTTGAGATCGGAGCACTGTGAGTCCGCAACCGATACCCAAGTACATCGAACGGCTCGCTCTCAAAATCTCCAACGAGGAAGCCGAGGAGTCTCGGAAGGCGAACACGCTGGAGGGGGCCCAGGCCATCCTCGATCGGCTGGAGGCGGAATCCGAGGCCGCGGGCTTCGGGTCCGTCAAGGAATACATCGAGGATTTGACCAGGGATCCGAAGGGCGTCAAACCCCCGGAGGGCACCACCCCCACCAGCGCCTTCTGGTCTCACGGTATCGAGCACCCGGAAGCACCACTGAACTGGAGGAACGAGAACTTCCTCGACAACCGGTACGTCGCCGAGGCGTGGGCCAGGACGCAGAACAAGCGACACCCCGGATCGGCCCAGACCCTGGAAACAACAGAGGGCGGCCAGCAACTGAACCGCATGTATCTCTTCGAGGACACGGTCCGAGAGGTCCTCGGTGGCGACGAGCAGGGCTTCACTTACGAATGGGCCCGTGGTTGCTGGGCCAGCATCTCCGAGACCTACGCCGCCGCGGCCCGGGGCCAGGTCGTCGTGTTCGCCGAGTCCGCCCACACTCGCTCGATCCTCTACAACCAGGAACTCCCCGCCCTTCACACGAATCCGTACGTCGGCGTGGACAACGTCAAGTTCGCCTATGCGCCGAGCAAGCAGTGGCCGGAGGCGTCGCGGAACGAGATCGGCCCCCATCAGATACGTGCTCAGGTACAGGTCGACGACCCGTCCCTGCCGCACTATGTCGACGTTGCCGCGTACGCCAAACAGGATCCCGTCGCACGCATGGAGGCTCTGGCCGCCGAGTGCTCGTCGGTGACGGCCGAACGCAACGAGAGAGCAGCCGAGAAGGCGGCAGCCACCCCCACCACGAACGAGGCGGAGGTTCCCGAGGCCGAACCGCCTGCCATCGAATCACCGGACCGGCCGCCACAACCGTCGGCCCGCATCCCTGTCTGGCAAGTCGGATTCAAACCCGTACCTGTCAAGAACGAAGCGCGAGCCACCACTTCGGCCGCCACCCCCACGGCTCCGCCGATGCCGGACCTCGGAAAACAAGCCACAGGCCCAGGGCTGGAATGACCACGAAGACGAGCAAGCAGCCAAAGACGGACGCGAAGACGAACCCCAAGGCGGGCAGGCGGCCGGGATCGAAGCCGCAGCACCCTGCCCCCGGCGCGAACCGCCCCGCCTCTCCCCTGCCAGGTCTCCGCCGCCTCCTCCACCAGGACAAGAACGACCCCTGGGCCGTCCGCCTCCTCCCTCGCATCGTCTTCGGCCTGGCCGCCGCCTACACCCTGTTCTCGATCGCCTCGCAGAGCGGCTCATCCTTCGTGATGGTCTGCGCCCTGCTGATCCTCGGCGGAGCCATCTGGCTGCTCCGCCGCCGTACCCAACTCCTCCTCGCCCTCGCCTCGACGATCCTCGCCGCAGCCTTCACCGGCTACTTCTCGGCGGTGGGTGACTCGGCGCGGATGACCACGAGCGCGGCGGTCACCGGGACGGCCGCGTTCGGGTACTGGGCGCTGGTCGGAATGGCGTTGCTGGGTGCGTGGATGGTGAAGGAGCATCCGGGGCGGCGCGGGGTCACGGTCGTGATCGCCGATGTGATCTTGGTCATCGGGTCTCTCGTCAGCATGTTCGTCCCGGAGGCAGGCGTGCCGATCGGATTCGTCGGGGTGATCGCGGTGCTCGCCGTACGCGGCTCAGGCGCGAAGGCCGTGCGGGCCCGGGTCAGCAGCGTTCGGCGGGTCATCGGCCGGATGCGTCGACGTGACTCCCGGAAAACGGCGGACAGTTGAGGCTCTTGTGAATGGTTCGTCGCGGCACTGTTCGTTTCCGGCCAGTACTTTGCACTTGCGTTGCACCAGTTTGACAACTTGCTCTAGAGTCCCCCGCGATCACAGATCATCACGGGGGATATTACTCATGCGTATGGCGAGCCATACGACGCTGGCCAGGCCGCCCGCCCGACCTGCCCACAAGGCGGTTGTAAGGGAAGCCCACATACCCGACGCGGCGCTGCCGTGCCGGCGTCGGCCGGACGTCTTCCAGCACCCGCTGCTGGACAACTCGGAGAACCCGTACGGCCTTCACGGCCCGGACGGCACGATGGCGGCCACGGGCGTCCCGCCCGACCAGCGCCGTCAGCACCTCGTCCTGCTCCGCACCGCACGCGACCTGTGTGCCTCCTGCCCGCTGTGGGCGGAATGTCTGCAGGACGCCGTCGCCTACGCGGAGCCGTACGGCTACACGGCGGCGACCACCCGGGAGGACCGGCGTTCGCTGCGCCGCATGCTCGACATCGGCGACGAGAACGGCGACCTGCCGGCGCACGCCGCGGTCCGCTTCGACTCCGGTTCCCAGCCCCGGCGGCTGACCCGGCTCAGGTCTCGCGCCGACGAGTCGTCCACGCACCCCGGGAACCGTCGGCAGTCCCCGCCGGAACTTCCCGAACTGGACCGGATCCTCGACGCGTTCGACCTGCTCCAGTCCCAACTAGCCCATGAGCAGCGCCTGTTGAGGGAACGGTCACAGCGCGAGCCGTTGACACCGCTGTTGCATTCGCACACCGCCGCACAACCAACTCACAGACAGCCGCCCACCACGGGCGGGCCGTCACACACACCCGGACCGTCGGACGACAGGAGCGAGGAACCCATGGCAGCGGCCGAGGCCGGGCAACGGATCACCTTCTCGTACGAGGATCCCGCCCTGGCCGTACGGCAGGCCGTGCTCGGCCCGCTGGTGCGCTCCGCCCTGCCCGCGCTCAACAGCCTCGAACAGCTCGTCGCCATGCTGACGTGCATGCCCGGCGGCACCGACACCGCCCCCGAGTCCCCGCGGAACCTTCCGGCCGTACGGGAAGCCGTCGAGTCGCTGCTCCCGGCCGGCGCCGACGGCCCGGAGGACGCCGAGGGCACCCCCCTTCCTCCGCAGCGCCCGCTCACCGGTTCCGTCTCCGTCGAACTCGCCACCACCGACCCGGTGGCCGCACTGCGCCGCGACTTCCTGGAGCCGCTGCTACGCGAACTGGCCGCCACCCTCGCGAACATCGAGAAAGTCGCGACCATGTTGGCGGCCACCTCGGACGACGCCGGCGACACCCACTTGGAGACAATCCGCACCGCCGTGCGCGAGATCCACGACCGGCTCCCGCGATCGGTCACCCCCACGCCCCACCCGGCAGCGCACGCCGCACACCCCGCGCACGCCGGGCATACGGCCGCAGGAGCGGGACATGCTCGCCGTACGGCGCCCGCCCTCAGCATCCGCGCCGCCGTCGAGAAGGCCGTGGCCACCTTCCCCGGCGCCTTCTCCGCCCGCGACGTACTGCGCGCCCTGCCGACGGGCGTCTACGGCGACCCGTCGAAGACCATCAGCAACGTTCTGTCCGCCCTGGTCAAGTCGGGCCGCCTGCAGCGGCTTTCGCGCGGCACGTACGCTCGCGTCCTGGACGTCGTCGACGACACCCTCCTCCCCGAGCGGGGAGAGGCGAAGAGCGCCTGAGCCGGAAGGAACACCCGACCCCGATGACCGAACCGACCCCGACCCCGCCCCCCTCGTCCTCCGGCGCATCGGACGCCCAGGTGCACGTCTTCTCCCCCAACGCCGGCCTGATCGACGGCGTCCCCGTCACGGCCCCGCCGTACGGCGACATCCAGGACGTCGTCCTGTCGATCCTCCAGCAACGCGCCCAGCAACTGGGCGCCCCCACCCCGGCCACCATCACGGACAACCGCTACGGCGGAGCGATCCGCCTGCTGATCCACCCGGACGGGACGACAGAGCAGTTGGGCTGAGGGGCTGACCGCGACGTCGGCCCCGCCACGGCCGGGCCATTCACTGGGTCGAGCGGTGGGTGACCGGGAGGAACCCCTGACCACCCACCGCCGTTACGGCCCTGCGGCCGGAGACCCCTGCGCCGTCACCCCCTGTCCGCGGTTCATATGCCAGCGGATAGGCCACGAACACCGGAGCCGCGCCCAGTTGATCGGACACTTCCGCGAGCCAGGCGGCCGCGGCGTCCATGGCCCGGGCGGGATCCTGCGCCTCCGCACCAACCGCACTCGATCCAGACCACTGATCGCCACGGCTTCCGGGTCGTAGGCGTCGCTGATCGGCCTCAGTTCGGCGTAGAACGTCCGCTCGGCCGGATCCAACTCCTGAAACGTGACGCCGTCGTGGACACCCGCGACCGCGAATCCGAAACTTGACATCGAGAACGGCCCCGGCACCGGGCCGTCGGCCTCCACATCGGCCAAGACGTAGAACTCCGCCTTCGCCACCGTTCTCACCTCACTGAGAGGTCTGCTCGGGGAACTGTGCGGTAACCACCAGTCCAACCGCGACCGCGGCGTCCAGAATGTTCCGGCGCAGCTCTTCCGCTTCGTCCGAGGGCAGCGGATCCCGCTCGTACGTGAGCGCGATCATCCAGTCGTCCTCCGCATATCGCCAGAGCGTCAGCTTCACCTGGCCCTGCTCCGTGGAGCGCAGGTCACGACGCCCGAACTCCTGATCCCAGTCGTCACCGAGGCGACCTCTCGGATTCAGCTCCAACTGCTCTCGAAACCTCAAGATCCGCTCCCCTAGACTGCCCTTCATTCGGATCCGCAGTTGGTCATTCACTGTCGTCGCCTCCCGGACGGTTGATGATCCAGGCAGTCTCACGGACATGCGTGGAGATGCTGCTGCCGACGTCCGTTCTGTCCGGTGGGCCGGCCGAAGGAAACAACGCCGGCGCAACCTCGCGGTCAAGTTCTGCCTCCCGGCGGGCCTTCGATTCATGCACCGCCGGGAACCTCTACTTGCGTGACGCGGCTCTGACCAACCCCTGAATGGACACCGTGGCTCACTCCACCCGGGAGAGAACGACCGTCCAGCCTCCGGTCGGGGAATTGAGATCCTCGATACGGTCGAGCTTCCATTGCTGGTCCTGGACCGGAAAGACGTCTCCCACGGTCTGCGAGTAGCGCGCCTCCCCACCGTGGGATGTGACGGCGAGCCGGACCACCGGGGCCTGCCCCCGAGGTGCGTAGACATGGGTGACGCTGAAGCTCCCGATAGGCCTGTTCGCCTGTGTGTTGGGCGCGAGGGCGATTTCCTGAGTCGCCATTTCGGTCCAAGATGGTGTAGTTCGGGAGAAAATTGTCCTGTCCCAGGTAACTGTGGGCATGGTAGGGCTCTGACCTGCCGTGCTTACGGTTGAGTGGGACGAACGGGCTCCCCTGTCCCGCTCAACCGTAGGCAGTCGCCCCCCCGGGGGGGGTGTGCATGGCGAAAGTCCACCGACCGGCCTGGCGTTCCTGGTGGGGTGAGCCTGGCGGGACCCCCACTGGGCTTCGGCGTGCTGTGCGCTGGCCTGTGCCTGCTCATGCGATGACGCGAAGACTGGCATCACTGCCCCTGCAGCACCGACCGATTGCCTGGTGGAGTGTCAGCTCGCTGCGAGGTTTGCGAGCAGCTCGGCGGCGGGCTTCGGGTGGACGAGCCAGCGCAGGTGGCTCCCCTCGAGTGTCCGGACGTCGAAGGGGTTGTCGGGTGTGAGCGCGTCGGCTTCGCGAATCATGCGGTCCTGCGCGGCGAGCGGAATGCTGGCATCGTTGGCCAGGCGCACATAGGTCTTGGGAATCCGGCCCCAGGTCGTGGCCTGTGCCCGGTCGGTAGACGTACCGACATCCAGGTTCTCATCGGGCTGGAAGGTGTTCAGGAAGATCCGGAACTCGTCATCGGTGAGGTCGGCGGCGAACGCTCGCTTGAACGCGGCGAGCGCTGCCGGGTCGGCGGTGCGGAAGTTGGTCCGGAGCAGACCGAGTTCGGCCGGGTTCCCGACGAGCGTGGCAGCGAAGGCTCCCGCGTCGACGTCCGCCATCTCCGGCTGGGCGTAGTAGTCGCTCACGTCCAGATCGACGGGGCACCAGGCGGAGACGTAAGCGATCCGGTCGATCAGCTCGGGCCGGGCGTTGGCGACGGCGGTGGTCGTGATGCCGCCCCTGCTGTGGGCGACGAGGATGGTGGGCCCGTTCTGCTTGGCCCGTTCGAGGACTTCGATCACGCGGGCGGCGTTGTCGGCGAGAGTGACTCCCTTGATGCTCCCCGGTTCTGCGGCGAGTGCGTCGAGATCCTGAGGAGCCTGGTAGGTCGCGGGGAAGGTCGCCTCGAATCCGTGCCCCGGAAGGTCGACCGCGACCGAGCGGTGCCCGAGTAAGGCGAGCTCGGCCTGCAGCGGCGCGAACGAGAACGAATTCGCGAAGGCCCCATGAACAAAAACGAATGTCGGCAGATTCTGCATGCCTCAGCCTCCAACAGAACGATCTTCGGAGCAAGATCAAGGGTTCAGGAGGGCTTCGATCTGTCTGGCTGTGGCCTCGATGGTGGTGCTGAGCCATGTGCGGCTGGTGCCTCGCAGGGGCGCCTGCAGCGGGAAGTGGCGGTGGAATTCGGCGATGGCCCGGGTGACGACGAGGAGGTCGTCGCTGAGGATCGAGCGCCTCCAATGCCCTGATGCGAACAGGCTGATCAGCGTGACGTGTTCGGGATATCCAGCGGCTTCCAGCCATAGGGCTGTCTTGTCCGGTTCGACGGTGGGGGCCTTGACCCGGACCAGGTCGTGGAGGAGTTCGGGGCGGTGGGTGAGCCGGTAGTGGCGGTGGGCCAGACCGCTCCAGAGCTTGCCGGTGGCGACGTAGCACGCGTCGATGTGGGTCGGTCCGTATCGCTGTCGGAGTCTCCAGTAGTGGCGTTGAGCGCGAATGACGTCGGGGGTTCGGGACAGGTCGCCGAACACCCGATGGGTCAAGACGACTCCTCATCCGCAGCTTCCAGGCGCCTCTTGTATTCCGCCCACCGAGGCAGGGTCGACGGCAGCTCGCCAGCCTTCGCCCTGCGGGTCTCGAATTCTCCGACGATGCGTCGACGCTGGATCTCGGTGAGGGCTTCGTTCCCGATCGACTTCATTTCCGCAGGAGATTCACACTCCCTCTCGTCGATGACGAAAGCCGCGAGCATAAATCCGTCCGCAGTCCTTCTGCGGAACGTCGAGATCATGACGAACTTCGGCCCTGTCTCATCTGTCACGGGTACCTCCTGCGAGTCTCTTCAGGGGACGTACGTGGTCGACCCGCTGCCGCCCGCCTCCGGGGAAACGTCGACTCGATGAACCCTGACCGCACCCGCCCGCTGTGACGGCAGATCGCAGCGGAGATCATCCGGCGCATCCAGGACGGCACATACCCACCGGGAAGCCGCGTGCCGTCCACTCTGGAGATCGCCCAGGAGTTCGGCGTAGTGAACGCGACGGCGGCGAAAGCGATGCGGCATGTTCGGGAGCAGGACTGGACGCGGGGCGAGGTCGGGCTGGGGACGTTCGTGGCCGACACGCTGCCACCCTCCTCTGCAGTCCCCCGACCCCCGGCTTAGCCGGGCACGGCCCGGTTCGCGGGCTGACCTGCCCCGCACGCAGGACGTCCGGATACATGTATTCCCTCCCTGACGGAGGGCGCCCGATCAGGCTCCGGGGGTGGCGTCGCCGGGTGGGGTGCTGACCTCGTCGATATCGTCGAGCACATCACGAGCGACCCGGACATTCATCTCCAGAATGTCGCGCGCATAGTTTCCCGGATCACGACGATATCGAGCCTTGCCCACCTCGGAGGTGAAGGCACTGGCCGGAATGACGTCCTCACCCGGCGGAAGAAACTTCAGCATCTCCTCGTACGCCGCGACGGTATAGGCAATCGCGCCGCGAAGCTTGTGATGCTCCGCCTCAGGTGTGTTGAGGAGCTGGATTCCGGTGGATTCAGCAAGTCGGCCCGCGACCTCTTCAAACTCCCCGGGGTCGATGATCTGTGAAGCCTCCGCGCCACCGAACGCGGGCGGGGGCGGGGGAATCTCTTCCTTCATGCGGAACTCGAAACGGCGGGTTCGTCCACACTGCCCACAAGCACCCTCGTACACCGCGACAAGGACGTCGCCGTGCAGCTCCAGCCGGTGTTGGCGGTCGAAGTCGCCCGACCCGCACTCACACCGATGCAGGTCCATGTACAGATGTGCTTCGGCCGATGAGCGCGCGGTCAACATGACATGATCCTAAGGGTTGTTCGACGCATTCGTCTGCGCGGGATACGGGGGAGGAACATCACGTGGACACGACGGTCACCAATGCGCGGTTGCGAGCCCAGCAGGCGACACTGATCGCGACGGTGAAACGTGAGCTGCGTACCGTGACGTCCGTCGTACTCGGGGAGCGATTCAGGTCGATCGACGAGAAGGTGTCCGAGGACGGCAGGGAGTACTTCGCCCTGGAGGACACCCAGGGCGGCTCGGCCGACCTCTGGTTGGACGCCATTCCCATGGTGTCGGGAATGATCGCCAACACGATGACGAATACGACGACGGATCAGTACGTCGTGCAGATATCCGACCGTCTGCCCAGCGAATTCCTGACCCGTGTCCTCGCCCACGAGGTGGGCGAACTCATTGCCGCACGTGACCGGTCGAGTCAGGGTCTGGCTCCGGTACGCGAGAACCTCCTGAGCCAGGAGGCCGACATCGGCGACCGGCACGAACTGTCCAGCCGGGACCACGGACGCATCGCCGAACTGAACTGGCTGGCCACTCGTGCCTCCGACGTGGAACTCTCGGAGCCGCAGCGGGCCGGGGCACGTGCCGACCTCTCGGCCCTGATCGACCACTGCGGACTGCGGCCGGTGTCGGCCCTGACAGAGGCAGATGCGCAGACCACCGAACGCAAATCAGCTCGATCACGACTTTACGCGTCCTGGAACTCGCTCTCCTCCAAAGCCAGACCACTGATCGCCACCCTCGCCCGCCCCATAGAACACCTCGACCCCACCGACGCCGCCGCCCTCCAGGCCTCCCGCGACGCCGCCCAACGAGCCGAGCGCCAGGTCGAAGCCTTCATCGGTCGGCGTGAAGTCACCATGCCCATGCCCGGCTACGACCAGAACGGGCTGCCCCTCCCCCGCGACCAGTTGGAGGCGGCGTCGGAACAGTGGGCGGAGTACCGCGCCCAGGTCAGCGAGCGGACGGCGCAGGCGATCGAAGGGCAGCTCGCGCAGGGGGAGTTCCCACGACGTCGGGTGGTGATCGGGGGCGGGGCGAGCCTGACCGGGCGGGACGCGGACGCGCTGTTGATCGACGGGGCCGGCCGGTGGCATCTGGACCCCGGCCGGGGGATCGTGCAGTCGGCGGACCAGGACCGCGACCTCGCCGAGTGGATGGGCGTCGACCCGCACTCCACGGTCGAGCGGCCCGGCGACCGGCTGCCCATCCACGCCGTACGGGTCTGGGAGGACCAACTGGCCACCCGGGGTGACGTGGTGAACGGCCACGCCCGGCTGCGGCTCGGCCGCAACGGCGAACTCCTCGCCGAGATACAGCGATTGGGAGCAGACGGCAAGGAGAGCGACGCACCGCCGCTGTGGGTGGCGTGCGCGGGGACTCCGAGCATCGCGACCGGTCTGACGCCGGAGGTCGTGCCGGGCATGCCGCGCGGGGATTTCGCCGTGGAGAGCCGCAGCGAGGCCGTACGGCTGATCGGTGACCGGCTGCGGGAGTTGGAGGGGCAGGGGCTGCCCGGAGCGGGCGAGACGCGGGCCTGGCTGACCCAGGCCGAGCGGGGCGGCGCGGACGCCCGTACCGTGCTCGGCGCCCTGAAGTCCTCACCGCTGCTGGACGCCCTCACCGCCGGCCTCGGAGCCGACAAGGCCCGCCTGGACAACTGCTTCACCGCGCTCGGCTCGACCGCGGAATGGGAGTCGGCGCGCGAGGAGGCACCGGGACGGGTACTCCTCGGCGACGAGGTCGCCGAGAACCGCTTCGACGCGCGTCAGGCGGAGCACTGGGCCGTCGCGGGCTCCGGCGGCACCGGAGTCGCCAACGCTGAGATCATCCTCATGCAGAACCCGAACGCCCACGTCACCATCATCGGCTCGCCGCCGCCACCGGCACTGGACCACCAGGTCCAGTTCCCGGACATGCGGAAGAAGTACGGCGAGCGCGGTGAAGGGCGCCTTACCTTCATTCCGGCACGGGTCGGCGCCATCAAGACCTACTTCGACGATCAGAAGCGCAAGACCTGCTTCGAGATCCCCTACGTCGAAGGAGAAGGGGAGAACGAGCGGCGGCAGGTGCTGCAGACCGACGGCTACGTCGCCAACCTCGGCCGCACCAACCCCCTCCCGCCCGCCCTCCAGGTCCTCGCGAACGAGGTACGGGACCGGGGCGGGGAGATCTCCGGGGCCCTGCAGTTCGACAAGGACGACCAGTACATCGGCTACGGCCTCACCTTCACCGTGGATGGCCATGAACACCGGGTCGACGTGGACGGCGCGGCCTCCTGGCAGCTGCCGCGCGAGGTCTTCGCCCCTGAGACGGGCCTGCAACTGCAGCTGAACGAGATGGGCGCCCGCGGCCTGCCCGCCGAGACCGGCAACGCCTCCCCCGGCTTCGCCCCGATCGCCCGGCAGAGCGCCCTGCGTGCCCGGGCCGTCGCGGCGGCGCAAGCCGGTGACACGAACGCCGTACGCCCCATGTCGACCGTCCCGGAGCGCTGGCGCCGCCCCGACCTGGGCCCGGAGACGGAAACACAGTCGGGACCGGAGACGGAACCGCCGGGCGGAGGCCCCGGAAACACCGCCACGCTCCAGGAGAAGGCGCCACTTCGGGAACACGCCTCACCTCGGGCAAAGACCACCGAGGCAGAGCAGGATGCGACGCCACCCGCCGCGCCCAAGCCCGCACCCGACAAAGGCGTACCCGGTTCGCACCTTTGGCAGTTGGGCGTACCCCAGGGGCGCACGAACCGACCCCCCAGCCCCACACAGCAGCCACAGCAACCGCCGCCGGGCCACCAGCGGCCGGAGCCGGGGCTCGGCAGGGGCGACTGACGGAGTCGGGGCCGTCCGCGCTTCAGGCCCGCTTCGGCCCCGTGATCGCCTCTCCGATGACAAACCCCTTGGCGGGGCCTTCGAGAATGGTCACGTCGGTGCCGTACGGCACACGGTGGATGTCCTCCCAGTCGGCCTTGTCGGAGCGCGGGCCGGTGAGGAGGGTGACGGCGCCCTGGCCGTCGTAGTCGTCGATGAGGCATGGTGCGGTGCCTCCACAAGTAGTGGCGGACGCTTCAGTCGGCCGGGCGCCCCACGATGCGCTCGACCAGGGCCCATACTCCCGACGCCGGGTTCGCCTCGTGCTCCTTGCCCCGGGGCGCCAGCTGCCGAGCTCTCGTGGCCGCCGTGCGCCAGCCGTCGGAGAAGTGGCGGAAGTCGAGCCGGGCCTTGTCGTAGCGGGGCAGATGGCGGGTGAGGTGCGGGAGCAGTTCGCGGTATGTCCGCGCGTACGCCGTGTGCGGGGCGAAGTGCAGGATCAACCAGAGTTCGAAG
The DNA here is from genome assembly GCF_024612035.1 of Streptomyces sp. DSM 40750. Taxonomy (GTDB): domain Bacteria; phylum Actinomycetota; class Actinomycetes; order Streptomycetales; family Streptomycetaceae; genus Streptomyces. The sequence goes on along the minus strand of NZ_CP102513.1, from coordinate 6,316,516 downwards.
CACGGGTTGGAGACGGCGACGTCGATGCCCTCCTCCTCGGCCAGGTCGACAGCGCGCCGGACGTCCTGGAACTCGTCGACGTCGAAGACACACCAGACCTCGTCGAAGTCGCCCTGCCCCAAGTCCCGTTGTCCTACCGCATACTTGACGAGCTGGGAGGGCGCACAGGGCTTGGTGATGACCCGGACAGTGACGGCCAAGTTGACCACGTCCGCGACCAGCCCGCGTAAATAGTCGCTCTCGGTCACCGCGGCCCCGCACACGATCAGCAGTCTGCGGCGCGCCTCCCGCTTGCCCGTCGTACGCCGAAGGCTGGTCTCGAAGGAGGGCCCGCGACGGCCGCCACTACTCTTCGGCGTCCTCGCCATCGGCCGTCCCCTCCCGTCCTTCCCGTTCCGCGACCGCCGCCGCGAACAGTTCCTCGTTCAACATCGGTACGGCGCCGTAACTGCCGCCCAGGTAACGGCGTTCCCGGTTCTCCTCCTGGCGGGGCTTGAAGTCGGAGAGCGGGAAGAGCGTCGTCTCCCCGTACTCGTCCTTCTCCACGAACCACACCTGGTCCCGCTTGAGGATGTCCCGCCCGCCACTGCGGCCCAGCAGGCTCGCATCATGCGTGGTCAGCAGGAGCTGGGCGCCCCGTGGATTGGTGGCCGACTCCTGGAAGAGGTGGATCAGGTGGGCCGTAAGGCGGGGGTGGAGGCTGGAGTCGATCTCGTCGACGACAAGGAGACCGCCGGTTTCGAGTGCCGTCAGTACGGGGCCCGCGTAGGCGAGGAGGGCTCGGGTACCGGCGGACTGGTCCTCGTAGCCGAGGCGGACGGGGCCGAGGCGGCCCCGCTGTTCGACCCAAACGGTGATGTGTTGCTTGGCGAACTGCCAGTTGACGTGTTCCTCGCGCACGTCCGCGCCGACGCCCACGATGCCCAGATCCGCCGATCCGAGAAGCGCCACGACCTGCTCGGCCCGGCCGGGTTGCCGCAGCGCCGCGTCGATCTGCCGCAGGACCGACGCCTGGTCGGCGGCTCCGATCGGAGTCTGGAAGGAAATCGCCCGCGCGAACCATTCGTACACCGGTAGCACCGCCTCCTGGCCGGCACGGGCGGCGACGGACAGGAAGAGGACGTTCGGCTCGGTGATCTTCCGGATGAGATCGAACTCGCGGCGTGGCAGCGCGTCTCCGACGGTGGTGAGGTCGTCATCGCCGCGCTGGAAGACGACCCGCTTACGACCGTGGGGATAGCTGTAGAGCCACTCGTCCCGTACGCGTTCGTCGTCGACGCTGAAGCCGTAGGTGTGGCGGATGCCGTCCAGGAGCAGGTCCACGACGTACCAGGACGGTTCACTCGGCCCCTCACGGTCCAGCATGAACGGATGGCGTTTCACACCCGGACCCGGCTTCGCCATCCCCAGCGAGGCCTGGGCCATGAACGCCATGTACCAGAGGGCGTCCACCACGTTCGACTTGCCCGCCGCGTTCGCGCCGAAGACCGCGGCAACCGGCACGGCTGCCCAGTCCGTGTCCTCGGGGCGGTCCGTGTCGTACACGGGCGCGAGCAGCAGTTGCTGCTCCTCCTTGATGGACAAGTGGTTCGCGACACGGAAACTCAGAAGCATCTCGTCACCCCCCTTGCGGCAGTCAAGGCGTCTTTTGTGCGAGTGAACTGCACGCTTACGTACTTATCCCTACGGTACGGGCTCTCAGGCACCGCTGACAGGTCCACTCACCCGAAGGGGAACGGAACCGCCCGACAACTCGAACCACACCCCCTTCGCGAACCGCCCCGCCCGCCCGTCCGCGACCCCCCACCCGTCCGCCATCTCCGCCACGAGCGCCAGCCCCCGCCCCCAGCAGGCGGCGCCCCCGTTCGCCGGCCGCACCACGACCGGCGGATCCGCGCTCTCGTCGAACACGCTCACCCGCAGCCGGGCCGGGGTGAGGCGGACCCGGAGCATGGCGGTGCCCTTGGTGTGCAGGTGGACGTTGGTGACGAGTTCGGAGGTGCACAGGGCTGCGGGCATGACGAGGTTTTCCCGGGCGTGGGTGAAGAGGACGGCCCGTACGAAGTCCCGGCACAGGCGGGGCGCGGTCGCGTCGGCCTGGGCGAACAGGCTGTATTCGTGGGTGAGTTGGGCGGGGCGGTGGGCGGCACGGCGGGCGGGGTCCATGGGGGCTCCTGACGGGAGGGAAGGGAGTTCGGGTCCCGCTGCTCGGCGATGGCGTTGCCCTCGCGGGTGCTCTGCCGGCTTATGGGCAGGGGGTTGAGCGACTTCGTTGCGTGATTGAAGGCAAACTCACCGTAGAGATAAAGGTTTACAATTTTCAAGCCATTCACCCTTACCGGTGGACGAACACCCCTTACCCGGACAGACTTTGGGCGACCGGACTAGGAGTGACCCGTGGGACTGCGCACCACCATCAGCGAACGCCAGCGACGACTCGGTTACGAACTCAAACACCTGCGCGAAAAGGCAGGCTTGAGCGCGGGAGAAGCCGCGGAGCGGCTCGGTATGGGCCGGGCGCAACTGAGTCAGATCGAGAACGGGAAGACGACGATCCTGACGGAGCGCCTTCTCGAACTCTGCCGCCTCTGCGGGTGCAAAGATGATACGTACATCGAGGCTCTGGTCACCATGTCCGAAGCGACCGGCAAGGGGTGGTGGAGCGCGTACAGGAAGCCCATGGAACAGGGGCCGTTGAACATGGCCGAGCTGGAGGCGGGTGCCGTCGCGCTACGGATGCACCAGTCGCTACTCATTCCCGGCTTGCTCCAGACGGCCGACTACACCCAAACCCTGTTCAGGAGCCCGGAGCTGGGCTTCGAGAACATCGAGGACACGCTGAAGTTCCGTATGGAGCGGCAGCGCGTCCTGACCCGGGAGAACCCGCCGGCCGTACATGCCGTGATCCACGAATCCGCCCTGCGCATGCGGTTCGGAGGCGCCCAGGTACTGCGCGACCAGCTGCTCCATCTGATCGAGATGGCCCGGCTGCCCAACGTGACCATCCAGATCTACCCGTTCACCTCCCAGGCGCACGCGGCCCTCACCGGCAACTTCGTGCACGCCATCCCCGGTGTCCCCGAACTCGGCACCGTGGTGCTCGAATACCCCTCCGGATTCCAGTACTTGAGCGACCGCGACAGCCTCGCCCAGTACGCGGCGCTGTTCGACAGCCTCACCAAGTACGCCCTCTCCCCTGTCGACGTATCGTTGGCCCCGGAAGCACACTCCGTGAAGGACTCGCTGGCTCTCATCCAGCATGTGCTGTACACCCTCTGAGGAGGTCCGGATGCCTGAACTCACCTGGCAGAAGTCGACGTTCAGCGGTGGCCCCCAAGGCGAGTGCCTCTACATAGCCACCGCCCCCGACGGCACCCTCCGCCTCCGCGAGAGCGACGAACCCCACGTCATCCTGGCCGCCGATCCGCGCGGCCTCGCCGCTCTCCTGCGCCGCGTCAAAGCCGGACCCGCCCGCGCCGTCGCCGGTCGATAGCGGGCGGTCGCACTCCTCGGCCCGGCCGGTCACGCTCCTCGGCCCCGGCCGGTCATGCTCCTCGCCCCCGGCCGATCACGCCCGCGCCCCGCTCCCTTCTCACCATCCGGGCCCCCGGTTCCCACCCAACAGCCGCATCCCTTATTCTCCCCGCACGCACACAGCTCCCTCACCAGCCCCACCTGCGCTGTTGCGCCTCACGTCGCACACCCCCATGCCGACATCGTTCGTCGCTTGTCGTTTGTCGTTCGTCCTGTCCTCATGGGCCGAAAGGGCTGCCACTGATGACTGAGGGTTCCTCCCCCAGACCGGTGCGACGCCGTCGCCGTCGCAGCCGCGGCCGCCTGCGCACCACCGCCGTCGCCACCGCGATCGCCACCACCACCGGCGGCGTCTACGCGCTGACCGCCGAGGCGGCCGTCACCTGCGCGTCCCCCACCTTCAAGCGGCAGATGTACGCGAACACCACCTTCTCCGGTACGCCGAAGAAGACGGACTGCGACGCGAGGATCAGCGAGAACTGGGGGACGGGGGCGCCCGCCGAAGCGCTGCCGGCGAACAACTTCGGCGTCCGCTGGACCCTCACCCGGGACTTCGGGTCGGGCGGCCCGTTCACCCTCACCGCCACCGCCCGCGACGGCATCCGCGTGTACGTGGACGGCGAACGCAAGGTGAACATCTGGAAGAACGTTTCGGCGACACAGTCGAAGACCGTCGACGTCACCATCCCGTCCGGCAAGCACACCCTGCGCGTCGACTACGTCAACTGGACCGGCGCGGCGAACGTCTCCCTCTCCTACGCCCCTCGCACCTCCGCGACCGTCGACCAGACCGCACCCCTCACGCCCGCGAGCCCCAAGGTCTCGTACGACGAGAGCAGTGGTCACGCCAAGCTCGCCTGGGCGGCCGGCAAAGAGATGGACCTCGCCGGTTACCGCGTCCACCGGCGGCTGGAGGGCGGCGAGTTCGGCACCACCCCCCTCGCGACGACCACGGCCACCGCCTCCCCCTCGTACACCGACACCACCCTCCCCAAGACCGGCGACACGTACGAGTACCAGCTCCGCGCCTACGACAAGGCCGGCAACATCTCCGCCACCTCGGCCACGAAAGCCGTGACCACGGTCGACGAGACCGCCCCCGCCCTCCCCTACGACCTGGCCGTCACCGACGCCACCGACGGCAACAAGCTGACCTGGACGGGCGTCGACGCGGCGGAGAGTTACCTCGTCCACCGGGCGACGTCCGCCGACGGGATCTACACCAAGATCGGTTCCTCCACCGGGACTTCCTTCTACGACGACACCGCCGCCGAGAAGTCGACGTACCACTACGCGATCGCGTCCGTGGACGCGGCGGGCAACGTCAGCGAGCGCACCGCCCCCGTCGTCTCCACCCGCGCCGACCGTACCGATCCGGCCGCGCCCACCGGTCTCGCCGCCGAGGGCACCGCCGACGGCAACCTGCTGACCTGGACGGCCAACGCCGACGACGCCGTCGCCTACCAGGTATTCGTCAGGCGCCCCGGAGCCGCCGCCTTCGCCTACCTCGACTCCGTCACCGGCGGCGCGACCACCGGCTACCTCGACACCACCGCGGCCCCCGGCACCGATTCCGCCTACCTCCTCCGTGCCGTCGACGAGGCGGGCAACGTCTCCGCCGACTCCGCCACCGTCTCCACGACCCGGCCGCACAAGGTCGCCCCGGTACCGGGCGCCGACGCGGTCGTCGACCCGGACGGCGACGGGGACTACACGAGCGTGCAGGCCGCGCTGGACGCGCTCGGCGCGGGCACCGCCGCCGACCCGAGGGTCATCCAGGTGAACCCGGGGACGTACAGGGAACTCGTCCAGGTCAGCAACAAGTACGTCCGGCTGATCGGCGCCGGCGACGACCCCTCCCAGACCGTCATCACGTACGACAACGCGGCCGGCACCCCGACCGCCGACGGCACGTCGACCCTCGGTACGCAGAACAGCCGCACCATGTACGTGAAGGGCTCGGACTTCCTCGCCCGCAACCTCACCATCGAGAACGCGTACGACGAGGCGGCAGGCAACTACGCGAACGAGCAGGCCGTCGCGCTCCTCACCCAGGCCGATCGGCTCGTCTTCGACAACGTCCGATTCCTCGGCAACCAGGACACGCTCTTCCTGAAGTCGACGACGACCACGACCCCCAACCGGGTCTACTTCACCAACTCGTACGTCGAGGGTGACGTCGACTTCGTCTGCGGCTACGCCACCGCCGTCTTCGACAACTCCACCTTCAAGCTCCTCACCCGGGGCTCGAACAGCAACAACGGCTATGTGGCCGCCCCGTCGACCGACTCCTCCACCACCTACGGCTTCCTGATCACCAACTCGACGCTGACCAGCGACGCCCCCGCCGGCACGTTCCACCTCGGCCGCCCCTGGGTGACCGCGTTCAGCGGCGCGAAGGGCAGCCTGGTGATCCGCGAGTCGTCACTCCCGGCGGCGGTCAAGGCCGCGCCCTACCAGGACTGGACCTCTAACGGCACGACGTACTCCTGGAAGGACTCCTTCTTCCGCGAGTACGCCAACACCGGCGCGGGTTCGGTCGCCTCGGCCACGGAGAACCGTCCGCAGCTCACCGCCGAGGAGGCCACCTCGTACGAGAAGGCCGACTACCTGGGCGACTGGACCCCGGACCTCGGCTGACGCACCGGCCCCACGGTCCCCACGTGTCCCGTACAACCAATCCCCCACCTCAGCTGTCTGATCGTCGGCGGCGACGTCCCCGGCCGCCGACGATCAGGCACCAGGCATCGCACACGAAGCACCAGGCATCAGGCACCAGCGCCGAAGGACCCCTGTGATCCCGATAACCCCAGCCAGACGTACGACAGCCGCGACCGCGACCGCCGTCGTGCTCGCCACCGCGGCCGGACTGCTCACCGCGGCCGCCGCGCCCGCGACCGCCGCCGTGACCTGCACCTCGCCCGTCTACAAGCAGCAGTTCTTCGCCAACACCTCCTTCTCCGGTACGCCGACGAAGACCGTCTGCGACAGCGCCATCGACCAGGACTGGGGCACCGGCGCACCCGCCTCCGGCCTGCCGAGCAACAACTTCGGCGTCCGCTGGAGCGTCACCCGCGACTTCGGCTCCGGCGGCCCCTTCACCTTCACCGCCTCCGGCCTGGACGGCATCCGCGTCTACCTCGACGGCACCCGCAAGATCGACCTCTGGAAGAACCTCTCCACGACCGTCTCCAAAACCGTCAACCTGACCATCCCGTCCGGCAAGCACACCCTCCGCGTCGACTACGTCAACTGGACCGGCTCCGCCAAGGTCAAATTCACGTACACGCCCCGCACCTCGGCCACCGTCGACACGGTCAAGCCCCTCGCCCCGACCGGCCTCGCCGCCACGTACACCACCGCCACCCAGCAGACCAAGCTGACCTGGTCGAAGAACAAGGAGATGGACCTCGCCGGGTACCGCGTGCACCGGCAGGTGGCGGGCAGCGGCAGCTGGAAGCTGCTGACCACGACGACCGGCACCTCGTACACCGACACCCCGCCCGCCAACGGGGCGACGTACGAGTACCTCGTCGTGGCGATGGACAAGGCCGGGAACCTCTCGCCCGAGACCGCGCGCACGACCGTGACCAGTACGGCCCTGGGCACCCCGACCGGGTTCACCGCCACCGGCACCGACACCGGCGTCGCCCTCTCCTGGAACGCCGTGCCCGGCGCGAGCCGCTACCGGGTGATCCGCACCGGCGCAAACGTGCCCAGCGTCTCCTGGCAGCCCACCGGCACCTCGATGACCGACACGAGCGTGGCCCGCTCCGTCGACTTCACGTACAAGGTCGCGGCGGTCGACGCCAGCGGCGGCGCCGTCACCTACACCGCCGCCACGACCGCGCGCCGTCTGGTCGCCGCTCCCACGGAACTCAAGGCGTTCCCGCAGTGGAGCTCGATCACCCTGACCTGGCGGATGGACGAGGACGAGGACACCGGCGGGGACTACCGGGGCTTCCACGTCTACCGGTACCGCGAGGCGACCGGCAGCTGGATCAGGCTGCAGTACTGCGACCCCTACCGGCGCACCCTCGCCGACGGCAGTGTCCAGCACCTGTGCACGGACTCCTCGCTCGAACCCGGCGACACCCACCGCTACGCGATCGCCGCGTACGACAAGTACGAGACGGATTCGGACCGGACCGCCGAGGTGGTGGCCAAGGCCTCGACCGACGGTACGGGCCCCTCGGCCCCCGTCGCGACCGCGACGCCCTCGGACTGGGGCACCACCGTGACATGGGAGCCGGTGACCGACGCCGACCTGGACCGGTATTCGGTACGGCGGGGCACCACCGTTGTCGAGGGCGGCTCCACCGTCTGCTCCGCCCCGGAGCACATCGGCTACGCCGAGGTCGACGAGACCTCGTACCGGGACGCCAACCCCGCGGACGGCGAGAAGCTCTGCTACGTCGTCAGGCCCGTCGACTTCGCGGGGAACGCCGGCACCGGCACCACCCTCCACATCACCGAACCGGACCTGAGGCCCACGGTTCAGACGCCCTCCGGCGCCACCCACACCGCCTGGGCGAGCGTCACGAGTTTCGGCACGGACGTGGCGTTGACCCTGACGTCCCCCGCGGGCACGGAGGACTACTACGGCACCCGTGTCTCCCGCTGGAACCCGCAGACCGGCACCTTCGACCCGCTGCCCGAGTCGGACTACTCACCGCTCTACGACAGGGGCGTCCCGACCGGCACGACCCTCTGGTACCAGGTCTCCGGCGTACGCGAGGACGGCAGCAGCTCCCTGCCGGTCCTCGTGAGCGTGGCCGTACCGCCGCTCTCCTGAACGACTCAGAGCCGACGCGGAGGGGCGGCGCCGGAACAGGCCGGTGCCGCCCCCCGACCCTGTACGACAGAAGGACCTCATGACCCCAGCCAGACGCACGACCGCCGCGGCCGCCACCGCCCTCGTGCTCGCCACCACCGCCGGCCTGCTCACCGCCACGGCGGCGAGCGCGGCCACGAGCTGTACCTCGCCCGTCTTCAAGCGGCAGTTCTACGGCAACACCTCCTTCTCCGGTACGCCGACGAAGACGGACTGCGACAGCGCCATCGACCAGGACTGGGGCACCGGCGCACCCGCCTCCGGCCTGCCGAGCAACAACTTCGGCGTCCGCTGGAGCGTCACCCGCGACTTCGGCTCCGGCGGCCCCTTCACCTTCACCGCCTCCGGCCTGGACGGCATCCGCGTCTACCTCGACGGCACCCGCAAGATCGACCTCTGGAAGAACCTCTCCACGACCGTCTCCAAAACCGTCAACCTGACCATCCCGTCCGGCAAGCACACCCTCCGCGTCGACTACGTCAACTGGACCGGCTCCGCCAAGGTCAAATTCACGTACACGCCCCGCACCTCGGCCACCGTCGACACGGTCAAGCCCCTCGCCCCGACCGGCCTCGCCGCCACGTACACCACCGCCACCCAGCAGACCAAGCTGACCTGGTCGAAGAACAAGGAGATGGACCTCGCCGGGTACCGCGTGCACCGGCGGCCGGCGGGTGAGCCCTTCGGTACCAAGGCCCTCGCCACGATCACCTCCACCACGTACAGCGACACCCCGCCGCCCACCGGCAGGACGTACTACTACGAGGTCCGCGCCCACGACAAGGCGGGCAACACCTCCGCCGGCTCGGCGGACCAAGGCGTCACCACCGTGGACAAGACGCCGCCTGCCGCGCCGTTCCTGGAGATGGACGCCTGCCCGGACGAACAGCCCTACTCCGCCCCGGAGTTGGTGACCACGGCGGCGAACAGGGCCGATATCGCGTCCTACGAGCTGCAGCGGCTCGACTCCGGCACGTGGAAGACGGTGTACACCGGTGCCGAGTTCGCGATCTGCGACACCGGGCATCCCGCCGACGGCAGCGAGGTCACCTACCGTGGCCGGGCCCGCGACGCCGCCGGCAACTGGTCCGTGTACTCGGCCGCCACGACCTTCACCACCTTCGACATGACCCCGCCGGCGCCCGTCGCGGACGCCCGGGTCGAGTACCGGTCGGGCGTCCCGCACCTGCTGTGGTCCGCCGTCGACGGAGCGGCCTCGTACCAGGTCCTCCAGTACGACCCGGCGACCGGCGGCTGGCTCGACGCCCTGCGCGGCGAAGGCACCACCACGGCGACCGACGTGGTGCCGCGCCAGCGGCTCGCGATCGCCGACAGCTACCGGTACGCGGTGCGTTCGGTGGACGCGAAGGGCAACGCGGCGGCCCCGGCGGAGATCACGCTGACGATGGCCGACCGGCCGGAGGCGATCCCCGCGTTCGCGACCAGGGCCTACAACTACGGCGGGGGCGTCTCCATCGAGTGGAGCAGCACCGACCCTTGGACCTTCGACGACGGCCCGCTGCTCACGTACCGGATCGTCCGCACCGACCCGGCGACGGGCGAGAGCACCGTCGTCGACAAGTGCAAGCCGGATTCCTCGCAGGACCTGCCGCTGGAGGCCCCGAAGACGTACTGGACGTGGACCGGTGACGACGCCCCCGCGTACGCCGAACGCCAGCAGATCAACGGCGTCTGCCGGGACGTCTCGGGCGCGTCCGAGACGACGTACGAGTACCGGATCGTGACGGTCGACCCGTACGGGCACGAGTCCCAGCCCGGTCCGGCCGCCACCGCGACCACGCCGGACACGGTGCGCCCCTCGCCCGTCGAGGGTCTGACCGCCGAGGCCGTCCCGCTCGGTGTGCGGCTGACCTGGACGCCGCACACCGACGCCGACGTCATCGGCTACCACGTGTGGCAGGGCACGACCGACCCGGACACCGGGGAGACGGTCTGGGTGAAGAACTGCTGGAACGGCGACTCGCTCGCCGAGACCGAGAAGATCTGCCCGACCGTCCCGGACGGCGGCACCCACGTCTACCGGGTGGCCGCCCAGGAGCGCGTGTACGACGAGGGCCCGGACTTCTTCAACACCGCGGACATCTCGGTCACGCTGCCCGACACCCGGCCGCCGGGCTGGACGGGGACCGAGATCCGTGAGGACAGTTACCCGGAGCTCTACGTCGGCTGCTCCGAGAGCTCCGGCCTCGGCGACTGCGCCCGGTTCACGGGCTACCGCGTGGAGCGCTGGGACCCGGCCTCGGCCGCCTACGTCACCCTGACCGAGGGCACGATGGGCGACGCCACGTCCTACATGGACACCACGGTCCACGAGGACAGGCTGGGTCTGTACTACTACCGCGTCGTCCGCCTGGACTCCGCCGGTGCCGAGGCCGCGACCACGTCGAGGGCGTACGGCATCTGGGAATCCTGGTTCTGAGTCCGCGTACGAAAGGGGCCCGGAGGAATCCTCCGGGCCCCTTCGCACAGCCGACGCGCCGTCAGTCCGAGGCCTGCTGCCGCCCCTTCGGCCGCCACACCACCAACGCGCTGCTCTGCTGCATCTCCTGATACGGCACCAGGTCACGCCGGTAGGAGGCGTGGACCGCGGCCTCGCGCTGCCGCATGGCCGCGGCGGCGCCGTCGAGGGCGGCCTCCATCTCGGCCACCCTCGCCTGGAGCGCGGCGACCTGGTTCTCCAGCTCGATGATGCGCTTGATGCCTGCCAGGTTGATGCCCTCGTCCTGCGACAACTGCTGGACGGTGCGCAGCAGTTCGATGTCGCGGGCCGAGTAGCGGCGGCCCCGCCCGGCGGTGCGGTCCGGGGAGACCAGGCCGAGGCGGTCGTACTGACGCAGGGTCTGCGGGTGCAGACCGGAGAGCTGGGCGGCCACCGAGATGACGTACACCGGTGTCTCTTCCGTCAGCTCATAGGGGTTTCGACGGCGGCCGTCCATCACATTCATGCTCCCTTCGCGGCCTGGAACAGCTCCGCCCGCGGGTCCTCGCCCGCGGTCGCCTCGCGATACGCCTCCAGGGCGTCACGAGCCTTCCCCGACAGGTCCTTCGGAACACTCACCTCGACGGTGATCAGCAGGTCCCCGCGGGTGCCGTCCTTGCGGAAGGCGCCCTTGCCCCGGGCCCGCATCGTACGGCCGTTGGGGGTGCCCGGAGGCAGTTTCAGGGTGACCGGCGGTCCGCCCAGGGTCGGGACCCTGACCTCGCCGCCGAGTGCCGCCTCGGGATACGTCACCGGCACGGTCACCGTGAGGTTGTCGTCCTTGCGGCCGAACACCGGGTGCGGGTCGACGTGCACGACCACGTACAGGTCGCCCGCCGGTCCGCCCCGCTCACCGGGCGCGCCCTTGCCGCGCAGCCGGATCCGCTGGCCGTCGGAGACGCCCGCCGGGATCCGGACCTGCATGGTGCGGGACGACTTGGCGCGGCCCGACCCCTTGCAGATGTCGCAGGGGTGCTCGGCGATCAGGCCCCGTCCCTTGCAGTCCGGGCAGGGGTCGGTCAGGGAGAAACCACCGCCGGAGCCCCGCGCGACCTGGCCGGTGCCGACGCACGTCGGGCACACCCGGGGGGTGCCGTTGGCGTCGCCGGTGCCCGAACAGCCCTTGCAGGGCGACTGCGAGGACATCCTGAGCGGTACGGTCGCGCCCTCGATGGCCTCGGTGAAGCTCAGCGTGACCTCGGACTCGATGTCCTGGCCGCGCCGGGGCTGTACCCGCGTGGTGCCGGAGCTGCCCCGGTTGAACAGGCCGCCGAAGACATCCCCGATGCCCCCGCCGAAGCCGCCCGCTCCCTGGCCGCCCTGGCCGCCCTGGGCGCCGCCGCCGAAGAGGTCGCCCAGGTCGAAGTTGAACGAGCCGCCGGCGCCGGGCCCCGGGCGGAAGCCGCCGTTGCCGAAGAGCGTGCGGGCCTCGTCGTACTCCTTGCGCTTCTTGGGGTCGCCGAGGATGTCATTGGCCTCGGAGATCTCCTTGAAGCGCTCCTCGGCCCTGGTGTTGCCCTTGTTGGCGTCCGGGTGGAACTCGCGGGCGAGCTTGCGGTACGCCTTCTTGATCTCGGCCTCGGTGGCGTCCTTGGGGACGCCGAGGACCTTGTAGTAGTCCTTCTCGATGAAGTCCTTGGTACTCATCCGCGACGTCCCTCCTTCCACTCACCCTGCACGCGGTCGGCGTCAGCCCTCGTCCGGGCCACCGCTCTCCTTGTCGTCGGCCGCCTCCGCGGTCTCCGAGGAGTCCGCCTTGACGGTCTGCGCCCCCGGCTGGGGCTCGGCCACGGCCACCCGCGCCGGGCGGATGGTGCGCTCGCCGATGCGATACCCCGGCTGGAGAATCGCCACGCACGTCGTCTCGGTGACGTCGGGCGCGTAGCTGTGCATCAGGGCCTCGTGGATCGTCGGGTCGAAGGGCTCGCCCTCCTTGCCGAACTGCTGCAGGCCCATCTTCGCCGCGACGGTTTCGAGCGATTCGGCGACGGACTTGAAGCCGCCGACGAGCTCGCCGTGCTCCCGCGCGCGGCCGATGTCGTCGAGCACGGGCAGGAGCTCGGTGAGGAGGTTCGCGATGGCGATCTCCCTGACCGTGATCCGGTCGCGTTCGACCCGGCGGCGGTAGTTCTGGTATTCGGCCTGGAGCCGCTGGAGGTCCGCCGTGCGCTCACCGAGCGCCGTACGCACCTGGTCCAGCTGCGCCGTCAGACCGGCCACCTGGGCCGCTGCTGCCGCGTCCCCGGCCGGGGCCGCCCCCTCCTGGGGGGCGGCCTTCGGCTCGGCGTCGTCTGAGCCGGAGGGGACGTCGGGCGTCTGCGGCTGACCTTGCGGCTGCTGCTCGTCGAAGCCCGGGGTCTCCTCCGTCACGCGGCACCATCCTTCCGGTCCTCGTCGACGATCTCGGCGTCCACGACGTCGTCGTCAGCGGCCCTGGCCCCGCCGTCGGTGGCGCCCTCCGGACCACCCGCGGCCTGCGCGGCCTGGGCGTCCGCGTACAGGGCCTGGCCGAGCTTCTGCGAGACGGCCGCGACCTTCTCGGTGGCCGTGCGGATCTCGGCGGTGTCCTCGCCCTTGAGCGCGGCCTTGAGCTCCTCGACGGACGCCTCGACCTCGGTCTTGATGTCGCCCGGGACCTTGTCCTCGTTGTCCTTGAGGAACTTCTCGGTCTGGTAGACGAGCTGCTCGCCCTGGTTGCGGGTCTCGGCGGCCTCGCGGCGGCGGTGGTCCTCCTCCGCGTACTGCTCGGCCTCCTGGCGCATGCGGTCGACCTCGTCCTTCGGCAGCGAGGAGCCGCCGGTGACGGTCATCTTCTGCTCCTTGCCCGTGCCCAGGTCCTTCGCGGTCACGTGCATGATGCCGTTGGCGTCGATGTCGAAGGAGACCTCGATCTGCGGGACGCCGCGGGGCGCCGGCGGCAGACCGGTCAGCTCGAACATCCCGAGCTTCTTGTTGTACGCCGCGATCTCGCGCTCGCCCTGGTAGACCTGGATCTGCACGGACGGCTGGTTGTCCTCGGCGGTGGTGAAGATCTCGGACCGCTTGGTCGGGATCGTCGTGTTCCGCTCGATGAGCTTGGTCATGATGCCGCCCTTGGTCTCGATACCGAGGGACAGCGGGGTCACGTCGAGGAGCAGGACGTCCTTGACCTCACCCTTGAGGACACCGGCCTGGAGCGAGGCACCGATGGCGACGACCTCGTCGGGGTTGACGCCCTTGTTGGCCTCCTTGCCGCCGGTCAGCTCCTTGACGAGCTCGGCGACGGCCGGCATACGGGTCGAGCCACCGACGAGAACGACGTGGTCGATCTCGGAGAGGGCGATCCCGGCGTCCTTGATGACGTTGTGGAACGGCGTCTTGCAGCGCTCCAGCAGGTCGGCCGTCAGCTGCTGGAACTGAGCCCGGGTGAGCTTCTCGTCCAGGTGCAGCGGGCCCTCGGCGGAGGCGGTGATGTAGGGCAGGTTGATCGAGGTCTCGGTGGACGAGGACAGCTCGATCTTGGCCTTCTCGGCGGCCTCACGCAGACGCTGCAGGGCCATCTTGTCCTTGGCGAGGTCCACACCGTGCCCGGCGCGGAACTGCTGCACCAGGTAGTCGACGACGCGCTGGTCCCAGTCGTCACCACCGAGGTGGTTGTCACCGTTGGTGGCCTTCACCTCGACGACGCCGTCACCGATCTCCAGGAGGGACACGTCGAACGTGCCGCCACCGAGGTCGAAGACGAGGATCGTCTGGTCGTCCTTGTCGAGACCGTAGGCGAGGGCGGCGGCGGTGGGCTCGTTGACGATGCGCAGGACGTTGAGGCCCGCGATCTCACCGGCCTCCTTGGTGGCCTGCCGCTCGGAGTCGTTGAAGTACGCCGGGACGGTGATGACCGCGTCCGCGACCTTCTCGCCCAGGTAGGCCTCGGCGTCGCGCTTCAGCTTCTGCAGGATGAAGGCGCTCATCTGCTGCGGGTTGAAGTGCTTCCCGTCGAGCTCGATCTTCCAGTCCGTGCCCATGTGCCGCTTCACGGACCGAATCGTCCGGTCCACGTTCGTGACCGCCTGACGCTTCGCGACCTCTCCGACGAGCACCTCACCGTTCTTGGCGAAGGCGACGACGGACGGCGTGGTCCTGGCGCCCTCTGCGTTGGTGATGACGGTGGGCTCGCCGCCTTCAAGAACGCTGACGACGGAGTTAGTCGTGCCCAGGTCGATGCCGACCGCACGTGCCATTTCAATTCCTCCAACAATGACTTGAGTGGAACGGACTCAAGTGTGCATGACGCCCACCGCCGGGTCAACAGAGCTGAGTCGAGGGGGCTCAACTCTTATGTTTTCCTTATGCGCAAGGCAGGTCTGACCTGCGGATACGGGAGGGGCGAGGGGCGGCGGGACCCTTGCGTGAGGGTTGTCTTCCGACCCCGCCGACCCCGCCGACCGGTCCGACGGCTCACCGCGCCCCCTCACCCACCCCCTCACCACGTCCCCCAACGTGCCCCTACCCCACCCGCCCTCCGGGAACGGGCCGAGGGCGAGGACGGGGCCGGGGACGGGCCACGGCGGCGGGGACTCGGCGAACGGCGGCGGGGACGCGGTGGACGCCGGTCGGGGCGCGGTGGACGCCGGTCGGGACGGGCCGGGCGGCGACGGAGAGAGGCCGGACGCCGGTGGGCACCGCGGCCGGTCGGGCCGCGCCGAGCGGTACGAGGAGCGACCCGAGTACGACCACCCCCGCGGCCCCCGCCACCCACCATGCCGTACGCGGTTCCGTCCACAGCATGTGGATACCGAGGCCGACACCGGCGGCACCCGCTGTCGCGGCCCCCAGCACGATCGCCACCCCCGGCGGCGTGAGGCCGAGCCGCCGCAATCGGTGCGCGAGATGGTCGGGTCCACCGCGCCACAGGCCCCGACCCGCCCGCTTCCGCGAGACGAGGACGAGTACGGCGTCGGCGGTCGCCACGGCCGTGAGGGCGAAGGGCGCCCCGACGCCCGCCTCGTGCCCGACGGCGTACACATGCAGCACCCCACCCGCGAGCAGGAACCCCACGAAGAGGGCTCCGCAGGTGCCGAGCACGACCCGCGCGGGCGGCCAGTTGTGCATCAGGAACCCGGTGAGCGCGGCCGCCAGCACGCTGAACAGGGTCGCCAGACCGTCCATGACCTCGGCCGCCGCACACCCGCTCAACGCGAACGCGGTGACGGCGCCGACCACCCCGAGCACCCCGTCGGAACGCCGCAGCCCCTTGAACCCGTGCACCACAAAGACGATCCAGACGACCCCCAACACCCCGCCCGGCACGCCCAGTTCGCCGTACGGCACGACCAGCGCGGCGGCGACCACGACCCCGGCCGTCCGCACCGCCACAGGAAGCCGCACCACATCGCCGACCAGACCGAGCACCCCGAGCCCGGCCCCGACGACGACCAGCCATCCGGCCTCACGCCCCAGCGGAGCGACCCCGCTCCACTCACCCGCCCACGCCACGGCCCCCACTCCGGCCATGACCGCGACGCCGCCGAGCATCGGCACCCCGCGCCCCCGTCGCCGCTCCACGATCCCGAACCGCAGCGCGGGCACGCGGACGGCCGCCGAGAGCACGGCGGTCAGCAACAGGGCGGAGGCGGCGGCGAGGATTCCATAGAGCACCGGTCCACGTTAGGCGCTATTGTCGCAATTTCTCACGAATAACACGATCGTTTTGGAAGTGGAAAGACTGCGATCGTTCTCTGTGTCTGTGCGGGGTACGTGAAGGACCCACCGGGCACAGTGTCCCCATGGGAGCCTGATGCGGCTCGGGACACGGCAGGGCTCAGGGGGAGGGCTCGATGGGGGACGTACTCGCGAGTTGGCCGATCGGTGTCGGAGGCTTTCTCCTCGGCATCCTCGCCCTCGCCGCCAAGGACTGGCTGGGTGGCAAGGCGAAGCTCCTGCTCGACTTCGCGTACTCGCGCCTCGCCGGAAGCGCGCTGTTACGCCGTACGGCCCTCGCGAAGTACACCCTCGCCCTCTACGACCGCCACCGCCGCTTCGCCGTCTCCTTCCAGGTCGACGAGGACCTCAAGCTGCCGATGGAGTCCGTGTACGTCCCGCTGCGGGGAGCGCGGGCGGACGGCGCTCCGGGCGAGCTGGCCGCGGACCTGCGGGCGGAGCGGCACAGTGTGGTGCTCGGGGTGCCCGGCGCGGGCAAGACGATGCTGCTGCGGCACGAGGTGCTGATGTGGGCCCGGGAGCGGGTCCGCGTCGAGGACGGGGACGGGGAGCGCACCGGCGGAGGCGGGCGGAGACGGCGACGCCGCCGGGTCGACCTCGGCGAGCCCCGCGACATCCCGGTCCTGCTGGAACTCCACCGGCTCAACAAGGCCCCCGAACTGCCCCTGTCGCAGCACATCGTCGAGCACTTCGGCCGGCACGACTTCCCCGGGGCCGACAAATGGGTGAGGCGGGCGCTGGAACGCGGTGACCTGACCCTGTACTTCGACGGTCTGGACGAGGTCTCCACGGAGCTGCGGCCGCGGACGGCGGACCGGATCAAGCAGTTCACGGAGGAGTACTCGGCGTGCCGGGTGGTCGTGACCTGCCGTATCGCGGTCTACGACGGCTGGTTCGCGGACCGGTTCGGCCAGACCCTGCGCGTACGGGACTTCGACGAGCACCTCATCCGCCGCTTCCTGAACGGCTGGCCCTGGCGCGCGGGCACCGCCGCCGAGACCGCCCGGACGGTCGACCAGGTCCTCGGCGCCCTCCGCGACACCCCGCAGATCATGGCCCTGGCCCGCAACCCACTGCTGCTGACGATGATCGCGTACCTCTACGACTTCGTGTACGCGGGCACGGACCAGGTGCTGCCCCACACCCGCGCCGAGTTCTACAAGCAGGTGATCGACAACCTGCTGATCGACCGCCGCCGCCAGTCCAAGTACCCCTTCCCCCTGAAGAAGGCGGTCCTCCAGGAACTGGCCCTGGTCGCCCAGGACATCCCGTCGGGCGTCCACGACCGGCTGGCGCTGCCGCACGGGAGGGTGCTGGAGACCGTGCGGGTGGTGGTCGAGCAGCACCAGCGCGACCCCGCGATCGCCCAGGATGTGTTGAACGAGATCGTCCACCGCAGCGGGCTGCTGCTGGCCGTGGACAACGGGGAGCGGTACCAGTTCGCGCACCTGACGCTCCAGGAGTACCTGGCGGCGGTGGCCCTGGCCGCGAACCCGGCCGGGCTGCTCCGTCGCTACCGCACCGATCCCGCCGCCTGGCGGGAGACCGTACGGCTGTGGTGCGGGGTGGAGTCGCGCGACTGTACGGAGGTGGTGCGGGAGGTGTTCACACGTGACCCGGTGCTCGCCTTCCAGTGCCTCGCGGACGCGCACACGATCGAGGAAGGGGCGGCGGAGGAGATCCTGGGGCACTTCCGCGCGGTGCTGCAGGGTGAGAACGACGTCCGCGACGAAGCCGTGATCAGCGCGTTCGGGCTGGTCGCGGGTGACCGGAGGACGCGGGGGCGCGCGGTCTTCGACTTCCTCGTCGAGACGGTGCGCGCGGACCCGGAGCCGGGCCGTGCGCGTGCGGCGGCCTTCGCCCTGGCTGCCACCAACCTTCCGAGGGCCGCGGAAGCCCTGGCCGCCCTGGCGGAGCCGGACAATCCGGCCTGGGTCGCGCTGGTGACCATGGGGGACCTCGCGGTGTCCGCGTTCCAGGAGCGGGTGGCTCGGTATCCCGAGGCCGTGCGGGCGCTGTGGAGTATCAGGACCCCGAAGGCCGCGCTGGCGCTGAACGACATGCTCTGGAGCGATCCGGTCTCGCCTGTGCAGCGCCTGTCCGCGGTCCACCTGGGCGAGCTGCTGACCGTCCCGGAGATCGCCGCCGAGCTGAGCACGGCTCCGGTGGGGCGGAACGGCGCTCACCCGGAGTGGGAGTGGGTCTGGCGCCCCTTCGCGCGGGGAGACGGTGACGCGCTGCTGCACATCGGCGGCAGGATCACCTCGATCATCGCCACCTCGATCATCGCCACCCCGATCACCAGCGGGACGGAACCCGAGCAGTGGGCCGAACCGACGCCCGACCCACGGATCATCGCCGCACTGGCCGTCATCGACGGGCCCGGCAGGATCGGTAAGGGCGTTCTGCTCGACGAAGTGAGTGTCGGGAACGAGCTGGCCGACTGGCTGCGACACCGCCAGCTCCTTCAGCTTCCCGGCCCGTTGGGGGCCGTGTCGAGCACCGGGAACGTCTCCACGCAGACGCTGGCCCAATACCTGGAGGCCGAACTCGACTCGTACAGCCCGTTCGTACTCCAGGAGGCTGTCGGGGCACTGGCGAGGGCCGGGCTCGCCCCGCGTCGGATGGAGCTCGTGTCACTGCTTCCCGACTGGCTCCGGATGCGGGTCGCCGTGGCGCTCCTCAAGCAGAACGGGTTCGCGGGGCCCCAGAGCTGGAACGTACCGTCGTCGGAGGCCGAACGCCGGAACGCCGACTTCAGCAGGAGCCCGCACTATCGGTTCATTCTGTTCATCTGCTTCGCACTCACGGGCGGCGCGGTGTGGCGGGCGTGGACGGCGGCCACGGGAGACCAGCCGTGGGGCCCTCAGTGGCTCGCGGTGGCGGCCCTCGTCCAGATCGGCGTGGGCTGGCTGCTCCCCCTCACGATGGGCATCCTCACCGACAGCGGCGCGCTGCTCACCGTCCTGTTCAGCGCGCCGCTCGTGTTCATGGAACGCGGCTTGACCCAGTTCCTCGCTCTCGGCAGCGCGGGCCTGCTGCCCGCCATCTGCGTCTACTCCTACGTCGCGGTGGCGCAGCCCTGGGGACACCTCGCCGCGACAGCCGTCGCCGTACTCCTGGTCGTCGCCTGCTCGGCGGCGGCAGTCCGCGGAATGGCCCGCCAACGCGCCTGGGAAGCCCGCACCCACCCCGTCTGCGAACTGGTCCTCAAGCCCCTCCTCTGACGGCCCCCCGAGGCGGCACTCAGGCAACCCTCAGCGACGCAGATCACCGCTCCCCTGGCTACAGTGCGGCAGAAGAACTGGGTAGTCTCAGACGGACTGCATAAGTTACCGCTTAGTAATGATCTCCCGGGCGCCCCGCGAGCGGCACCCTGGAGGAAACCCTCGCAGGCCCGAGGAGCCCCGAAATGCAACTCGCCGCGATCATCGTGTCGCTGGTCCTGACCGTGGTCGGCGTTGCGCTGATCGCCCGAGCCGTGTCGCAGATCTACCGGTTCGTGAAGCTTGGTCAGCCGGTGCCGGCGGGCAGCCGCACGGACGACCCGAAGGCGCGCTCGATCACCCTGGCCAAGGAGTTCCTCGGCCACACCCGGATGAACCGGTGGGGGATCGTCGGCTTCGCCCACTGGTTCGTCGCGATCGGCTTCCTGACGCTGCCGCCGACCCTCGCCCAGGCGTACGGCCAGCTGTTCCAGGCGGACTGGACGCTGCCGGTCATCGGCGGCTTCCTGCCGTTCGAGATGTACATCGAGTTCATCGGTGTGATGACGATCCTCGGCATCCTCGTGCTGATGGCCATCCGGCTGCTCAACCTGCCCTCCCGGGCCGGCCGCAAGTCGCGTTTCGCGGGCTCCAAGGCCTGGCAGGCGTACTTCGTCGAGTACGTCATCCTCACCATCGGTCTCGCGATCTACGTGCTGCGCGGCCTCGAGGGCGCCATCCACCACGTGGAGCACTACGAGGCCGGGTACTTCGCCTCGTACCCGCTGGTCCTCGCCTTCAAGGACGTCGACCCGTCAACGCTCCAGAACCTGGTGTACCTCGTCGCGATGATCAAGATCGGCACCTCGCTGATCTGGATGATCACGGTCTCGCTGAACACCAACATGGGTGTCGCCTGGCACCGCTTCCTCGGCTTCCCGAACATCTGGTTCAAGCGCAACGCCGACGGTGCGACGGCGCTGGGCGGTCTCCAGCCGATGACCTCCGGCGGCAAGCCGATCGACTTCACCGACCCCGGTGACGACGACGTCTTCGGTGTCAGCCAGGTGGAGCAGTTCTCCTGGAAGGGCATCCTCGACTTCTCGACCTGCACCGAGTGCGGCCGCTGTCAGTCGCAGTGCCCGGCCTGGAACACCGGCAAGCCGCTGTCCCCCAAGCTCCTCATCATGTCGCTGCGCGACCACGCGCACGCCAAGGCCCCCTACCTGCTCGCCGGTGGCGGCAAGACCATGGAGGGCGAGGAGAAGGCGTCCGAGGAGCAGCTCAAGGACGTGCCCGCCGCAGCGCTCGCCGAGGCCGAGCGTCCGCTGATCGGGACCGTCGAGGAGAACGGCGTCATCGACCCCGACGTCCTGTGGTCCTGCACCACCTGCGGCGCCTGCGTCGAGCAGTGCCCGGTGGACATCGAGCACGTCGACCACATCGTCGACATGCGCCGCTACCAGGTGATGATCGAGTCCGCGTTCCCGTCCGAGGCGGGCACGATGCTCAAGAACCTGGAGAAGAAGGGCAACCCCTGGGGCCTGGCCAAGAAGCAGCGCCTGGAGTGGCTGAAGGAAGTCGACTTCGAGGTCCCGGTCGTCGGCAAGGACATCGAGGACCTCTCCGAGGTCGAGTACCTGTACTGGGTCGGCTGTGCCGGCGCCCTGGAGGACCGCGCCAAGAAGACCACCAAGGCCTTCGCGGAACTCCTCCACATGGCGGGCGTCAAGTTCGCGATCATGGGCGGCGACGAGAAGTGCACCGGTGACTCGGCCCGCCGTCTCGGCAACGAGCCGCTGTTCCAGGAGCTCGGCATGGAGAACGTCGCCGCGCTGAACATGGCCTTCGGCGAGGACGACGAAGACCCGGAGACCAAGAAGCCGAAGTCCGCCAAGAAGATCGTCGCCACCTGCCCGCACTGCCTCAACACCATCGGCAACGAGTACCCGCAGCTCGGCGGCGACTACGAGGTCATCCACCACACCCAGCTGCTCCAGCACCTCATCGACGAGGGCAAGCTGATCCCGGTGACCCCGGTCGAGGGCCTCATCACCTACCACGACCCCTGCTACCTGGGCCGTCACAACAAGATCTACACGCCCCCGCGCGAGATCATGACCGCCGTCCCGGGCCTGCGCCAGCAGGAGATGCACCGCCACAAGGAACGCGGCTTCTGCTGCGGCGCCGGTGGCGCGCGGATGTGGATGGAGGAGCGGATCGGCAAGCGCATCAACAACGAGCGCGTCGACGAAGCCCTCTCCCTGAACCCGGACATCGTCTCCACCGCCTGCCCGTTCTGCCTGGTCATGCTGACCGACTCGGTCAACGGCAAGAAGAACGAGGGCAAGGCCAAGGAATCCATCACGGTCGTCGACGTCGCCCAGCTGCTCCTGGAGTCCGTCAAGACCCCGGTCCCGGACGACGACGAGCCCCCGGCGGGCACGGCGGAGACGGAGAACGAGCCGGAGCCGCAGCCGGTGAAGTGACCGGCCGCCGCTCACCGTTACGTACGACCGACACCCCCGGACCTCACCGCGAGTCCTCCGGGGGTGTCGCTCGTCTTCCGGCGATCTCCATCACCTCGGGAGGCAGGTCACGGCCGTCGCGCACCAGCATGAACGGCGACTCCTCGAAGTCGGGGTGGACCGAGAACGCGTCCTCGACGTCGACGCCCTCGATCTCGTACACGTCGTACCGGGTCGGTTCCTCGGTCCGGGATTCGTCCCAGCCGTCCCCGCCGGTGTCGTTGCAGGGCGGCGCGAGCGCGGTCCCCACCTTGGCGCCGACCTCGAACTCGCCGCTGTCCATGCCCATGTACTCGTGGCCCTCGTACTCCACGACGAACGCGCACGACGCGGCGCTCTCACCGCCACCGCTCATCGCCGTACAGCCCACGGCGAGTGGGGTCGTCACCAGAGCCGCCAAGGCGGCCCGCACGCGGGAACCGATCATCGTCACGTCTCCTGGTCAGAGGGCCGACTGCCGACGGCCCCGTCACACCCCGGACGCACGACCCCCGCCAAACGTTCGGTTCACCTGTCGGCCACCCGCACCCATCCCCTCGTACGCCCCAGGAGTTCTCCGAATTCCCTGGACTCCCGTACAACCCTCCCCCACCCTCATCGGTCTCCTGTTCGCCAACTTCCCCGTTAACTTCCGGCGAACTCCGGGCGAACACGGACAGGAAGGGCACCCCATTGACTGCGGACGCCTGCCAGGCGTCCGCATGCAGCAGGAGATTCCCGCATGCACAAGCATCTGCGTCTCGCCCTCGCGACGGCCTCCGCGGTCGCGCTGACGGGCGGTCTGCTCACCTTCTCGGCCGTGACGGCGACGGCGGCCGACTCGGTCCACCAGCCCACGGCCGACTTCAACGGCGACGGCTTCGGCGATGTCGCGTACTCGGCCGGCTACGCCACCGTCGGCGGCAAGAGGGGCGCCGGCCAGATCGTCGCCCTGTACGGCTCGGCGAGCGGTGTGACCTCGACGAAGCGCACCACGATCAGCCAGAACACCACCGGCGTGCCCGGCAGCGCGGAGACCGACGACGGCTTCGGCTGGGTCAGCGCGTACGGCGACTACAACGGCGACGGCTTCGACGACCTGGCCGTGTCCGCACCGGGCGAGGACGTCGACGGCGACACCGACGGCGGCACGGTCCTCATCGCGTGGGGCTCGGCGAACGGCCTGTCCGGCGCCACCACCGTCAAGGACCCTGCGACGTCCTCGCACGACTACTGGGGCACCGCCCTCGCGTCCGGCGACTTCGACGGCGACGGCAAGGAGGATCTCGCGGTCGGTTCCACGTCGAACCGGGTCTACGTCTTCAAGGGCGGCATCAGCAAGTCCGGCACGTACGGCGGCCGGTACAGCTTCACCACCGACATCCGCTCCGGCAAGGGCACCGGCACGCTGGTGCTCACCGCGGGCGACGTCAACGGCGACAAGCGGACCGACCTCGTCGTCGACGGCTTCGAGACCGACAGCGACTGGGGCTACAACACCAACTGGTACGTGCCCGGCACCGCCTCCGGCCTCAGCGCCTCGGCGGCGCAGGAGCTGAAGCGCGGCGTCATCACCGGTATCGGCGACATCAACGGCGACGGCTTCGGCGACATCGTCACCGGCCAGGACTGGGACCCGTCGAAGGACGGCAGCGAGCCCTCCGTGCCCGAGTCGTCCACCGGCGGCAAGGTGCACGTCGTCTACGGCTCCGCCGACGGCCCGGGCACCACGGTCGCGGTGACCCAGGACAGCGGCAACGTCCCCGGCTCCTCCGAGCGCGGCGACTTCTTCGGCAGCGAGCTGTCCCTCGGCGACGTCAACGGCGACGGAAGGACCGACCTGGTGGTCGGCTCCCCCGGCGAGAACCTCGGCGGCGTCGTCAACACCGGCGCCGTCACCGTCCTGTACGGCGCGGAGTCCGGCCTGAACACCACCACCGGGTACCAGTACTTCGCCCAGTCCACGGCCGGTGTCCCCGGCTCGGACGAGACGGAGGACCGCTTCGGCGGCGACGTGAAGCTCACCGACGTCACCGGCGACGGCAGGGCGGACCTGACGGTCGGCGCGTACGGCGAGAACGACTTCAACGGTTCCGTGGTCTACCTGCCCTCCGACGGCACGAAGATCACCACGACCGGCTCCCGCTCCCTCGCCCCGTCCGCGGTCGGCGTCTCCACGGACAGCCGGCCGTTCTTCGGCGCGAACGCGGCCAACTGAGCACCGCCTACGGCCAACCGGTACCGACTGACGTACACCGCCTGTGAAGAGGGCCCGCATCCGACAAGGGTGCGGGCCCTCCCCACGAAGGGCGGACCGCGACCCCAGAAGTCCACCGACCTCCCGTGCAACCCTCCCGCCCCTCCACGGGTCTCCTGCTCGCACACCCTTACGGCAGTTGGGGCCGCGCCCTGCTCGGCGCGGGTTCTCCTCTACTGGAGATCTCCTTGCGCACACGCCCGTTCCTCCTGGCCGCAGGCCTGCTCGCCTCCGGTCTGACCCCGCTCGCCCTGGCCACGCCCGCCGGCGCGGCGGCCGCCAAGTACGCCGACGACTTCAACGGCGACGGCCACCGCGACTACGCGGTCTTCTCGTACGGCCCGGACAGCGCCAGCAAGGGCGGCGGCATCCTCGTCACCTTCGGCACGGCGACCGGCCCCGGCACGAAGACCCAGTTCATCGACCAGGCGAGTGCCGGTGTCCCCGGGGCCGACGAGACCGACGACTTCTTCGGCGAGGTCCGCACGGCCGCCGACTTCGACAAGGACGGCTACGGCGACCTCGCGGTGTCCGCCAACGGCGAGGACGTCGGCCGCTACAAGAACAACGGCACGGTCACCGTCCTGTGGGGCGGCAAGAAGGGCTTGTCCGGCGGCACGGCCGTCCCGAACAAGGGCGCGAAGGGCGCGTCCGGCCGGGCGGCCGACCTCGCCACCGGCGACTTCAACGGCGACGGAAAGCAGGACCTGGCCCTGGTCCGCGACAGCAAGACGTACGTCTACCGGGGCGCGATCACCAAGTCGGGTGTGAAGGGCTCGGTCACGGTCCTCGACAAGGACGGCTCGTCCTTCTACTCCACCGCGCTGATCACCGGCAGGGTCAACAAGGACGGCAAGACCGACCTGGTCATCATCGGCGACGTCGTCTACCCGGAGTACATCGCCTCCGACGCCTGGTTCGTCTCCGGCGGCGCGAAGAACCTCTACCCCGGCAAGACCCTCCGCCTGGAGCGCAAGAACGGCAACGGCGGCGAGGCCCACCGCGGCGGCGACGGCGTCATCGCCGACTTCGACAAGGACGGCTACGGCGACATCGCCATCGGCACGCCCCTCTACGACAAGTACAAGGGCCGCCTGACCCTCTGGTACGGCGCCGCCTCCGGCCCCGCCAAGTCCGCCCGCTTCACCCAGGCGACGAAGGGCATCAAGGACACCCCCGAGGCCGACGACTCCTTCGGCGCGTCCCTCTCCGCCGGTGATGTCAACGGCGACGGCTACCGCGACCTGGCGATCGGCGCGTACGGCGAGAAGCTCGGCAGCCAGTCGTACGCGGGCGCCGTCCACGTCCTGTACGGCACCAGGTCCGGCCTCACCGCCACGGGTTCGCAGTGGTTCGCCCGCAACACCCCCGGCGTACCGGGCGACCTGGGCGACGACTCCTTCGGCGGCACGGTACGGCTCCGCGACACCAACCGGGACGGCAAGGCGGACCTGTACGTGACCGCGAACCAGGGTTCGGTGCTGCTGCGGGGCTCGTCGTCGGGCGTGACGACTGCGGGCGCCCAGTCCGTGAAGGAGGACATCATCACGGGGATGCTTCAGTAACGCGTCCGTCCATATGTACGGGGGCGGTGCGCCCCGGGATGTACGGGGGCGGTGCGCCCCGGGCGGTCGTCTCGATGACCGTCCTTGCGCTCGCCGCCCCGGATTCTTCGCCGTGTAGTGGTAGTAGCCGACCTTGTTGATCGTGTACACGAGCAGGTCGTGGCCCTGGGCGGAGTCGATACGCGGTCGGCTCTCCTTCACGTCCTCGCTGTGCCCGTGGTACGCGAACCCGCGCGGGTGCGTCGGCACGCACCGCCCCTTCACCGTGCGCCGCGCCTCACTGTCCAGCTCCGTGACGCGGAAGCTCCGCGGTTCACCGCCCGGGCAGTCGGCGGGCTTCAGCGGGAGCGCGCTGTCGCCGAAGAACTCCACCCGAACCTTGGCCCTGACCGGTGTCGCGCTCGCCGTCATGAGCGCGGAAGCCCGGCCGTTCCGGCCCCGACGGGCGGGACCGGAACGGAGCGGGCCGCGGCGGCCTGCAACGGCGAGAAGCCTCAGGTTGCGGCGCATGGTCGGGGTTCCCCTTCTCGTCGTACGTCGGGTGGCATGGGGCCATGGGTGGTGGGCCGTCACGGCAGCCGGTGCGCCGTCCGATCGCTGAGGTCGATCACGAACTGGCGGGTGTCGATCCACGGCCCGCCGGCCACCCGCGTGAAGAGCCGGACACAGCGGTGCGCGCCCGCGCGGTCCGCCAGTTCCTCGGAGCGGCTCGGCGGGGTGTCATACGTCAGCCGCTGGACCCGCGGCTTCCGGTCGTCGAGGAGCGACCCACCGGTCGCGGCACGGAAGTCCTGCCGTACGCCGTCCCCCACCGGGCTGTTCAGCGGCACCCGGAGCGCCTCCCGCGCCTCCGGCCCGGCAGGCTGCGGCTGTACACCGGTGGCGGACTCGGTGCGGACGACTCGGCCGGCGGTGAGATCCACGGTCTTCTTGACGGTGCGGTCGTCGCGGTAGTCGTAGAAGAGGAGGGTGACGAGGCGGTCGTCGGCGCCGGCGGACTCGGGCACGTCGGCGGTGAGGAACTGCGGATCGCCGTCGTGGCCCCGGACGTCCTCGCTCATGGTGCGCAGGGGGCGGTCGGTGACCGAGGGCGATGGCTCGGGCGCGGTCGATCTCGACGTCGCTGAGGGGCGCTTGGCCGGTCCCGGTGGAGTTGGGCACCGCGACCGCCAGGAGCATCCCGTCCCAGGGTTCACCCCCTACCGTCGGTGCCGCCACACCCACGCTGCGGAAACACCGGGGCGACGTCCCCCACGGCACGAACCGGAAGTACGTCTGGTGCGAACTGGGCACCAAGCCGGACCGAGGCCCCAGGCGCACACTGGAAAGAGCAAGGCCGTACACCATGAGCCGAACATGGAGGTAGGCCATGAGCACCCTCGAAAAACACGTCGACGTCGGAGTCCCGATCGACAAGGCCTGGGACAGCCTGCACCACGTGGAGAACTACTCACGCTTCGTGGACGGAGTACGCGACGCCCGTGCGGAAGCCAAGGGCCGGGCGCATCTGTCCATCGAGGCCGGCGACCACACCCGCGAACTCGATGCCGACTACCACGACCACGCGGAGAACCGCGTGCTGGAGTGGCACACCCGAGGCACCCCCGAGCTGACGGGCTCCTTCTCCCTGCTCCCGATCGACAGGAACCACACCCGCGTCCAGGCACGGCTCGAGTACGACCCGGACGCCGTCAGGGACACCTTCGGCGGCCCGAGAGGCTTCGCGCAGGCGAACGCGGTCGAACGCGTGGTGGGCAACGATCTGGAGCACTTCAAGAAATACGTGGAACAAGGACGGTGAGTATCAGCCCCACCTGATCCCGTTGCCCTGACCGATCTCGAATCCGTCAACTTCCCAGCCGACATGGGCATATACACGCTTGGCTGGTACCAGCGGTGCAGGAGCGAGCAGGGGGTGGGGATGACGGGGGTACGACGCGGACTGCGAGTCCTGGGCAGCGCGGGGCTGTTGGTCGCGGGCGGCGTTGGCGACGAACCAGGTCCTCAACGACGGCAAGCTCAGCTGGAGCCGGCTGTACGCCTCGCTCTGCGTAGCGGTCCTGAGCTTCCTGTGCTCGGAGCTGGGATCCACCCCTCCCCCGGCTGAGGGCGAGACCACAGCTCGCGGCGGCCGACAGGTGTACCTCCGCCAACTCCGCGCCAGCGTCCGGGACATGGAAACGGTCGGCATCGCCACGCAGAGCGAGTTCGTGTTCCGGATGCGCCAGGTGTACGTGGACGTCAGCGTCGTACCGCAGCCGCCGCACACCGTGTCCAGGAAGCCGTACCTGGGCGCGGTGTCCGGCGGGGAGCGCCGGAGCCTCGCGTCGGTGCTGCGGGACGCCGGGCAGGAGGACGCGTCCAACGTCCTGGCGGTGATCGGCGTCCCGGGCTCGGGCAAGACCACGCCGGCCCGCAACACCGCGCTGGAACTGTGCGAACACCGCTGGCACCCGTGGAAAAGTCATCGACGCCATCGCCGCCGGAGACCTGGCCCGCGGCATCGAACTGACCACCCCGGAGATCGCCGAACGCCTCTCCATCGCCGGTACCCCGGAGGAATGCGCCCAACTCCGCCTCATCCACGACCGGATCAGGCCCGCGTTCGCCTGACCCGCCGCCACACTCCGCAACGTCTCGCACGTCTCCTCATGCTCGCGCGGCCTCGGCGTGCGCCAACAGGCGCACATTCACCAGAAATGCTCACACCACGCACGCGCATATGCGCAGAACGTAAGGAATCGCTCGCGGCGGCGAAGAGGTGGGCCCCGCGCGCACATGAGTGCGTTCGCGAAATGGCGCGCCCGCGAAGATAATTTCGTGTACGGGCATCAACCACCACAAACAGCGGAAAGTCGGCGATACCCATGGCCGAGCACCCGAACGCAGCGCTCGTCCGCAAGGGCTACGAGGCCTTCACGCGCGGCGACATGGACAGCCTCCGCGGCATGATGGCCTCGGACTGCACACACCACGTCCCCGGCAGCCACTTCCTGTCGGGCGACTACAAGGGCCAGGACTCGATCATCGACCTGTACCAGCGGCTCTTCCAGGAGACCGGCGGGACCTTCAACGTCAACCTGAGCCATGTCTGCGTGGACGGTCGGGGCCACGCGGTCTCCGTGCACCGCTACACGGCCGAGCGCAACGGCAAGCAGCTCGAACAGAACGGCTGTCTCGTCTTCCGGATCGTCGGAGACAAGTTCACGGACATCGACGAATGCCAGGAGGACCTGGACAAGGAGAGCGAGTTCTGGTCGTAGCCCCCGGCACCCTCGGGACAACGACAGCTCCCCTCCGGGACAACGACGGAACCCTCCCGACCCCAAGGCGCACGCGCACAACCCCGCACGGCCTCCAGGTGTCACACAGGTGAACCAGCCATGACCCCGTCATCCGGCCACCCACCTGGAGCCCCCCGTGCACAGACGGACGTACGCCCTGGCCGCCGCCACCGCCGCCACGGCGGCAGTGACCCTCACCCTCGGCGCCCACCCGGCAGCCGCCCTGCCGACCCCCGTGACCAGCGACTTCAACGCCGACGGTTACGCGGACCTCGCCGTCGGCGTCCCCGACGCGACCGTGAACGGCATGGCGAAGGCCGGCTATGTGAACGTCGTCTGGGGCGGCGCGATGGGCCTGGGCAGACACGGAGGCATCCGGATCAGTCAGGCCACCGCCGAGGTCCCCGGCACCCCGGAGGCGGGCGACCGCTTCGGCGCGGCCGTGGCGCTGGAGGACCTGAGCGGCGACGGCGTCGCGGAGCTGATCGTCGGCGTGCCCGGCGAGGACGTCACCGGCCGCGGCACGGACGCGGGCTCGGTCACCGTCGTCGGCGGCGCGAAGAGCGGCACCGGCCCGGGGTCCACCGTCCTCACCGGCCCGTCGGCGAAGTCGGCGTACGGCTGGTCGGTCGCGGCGGCGGACGTGACCGGCGACGACGGCCGGGACATCGTGGTCGGCGGCCGGGACAAGGTCGTGCTGCGTGCCGTCGTCGACGGCGGTGAGGACGTCGTCGTCACGACCGTCCTGGCCACGCCCATGGGCGGCCGCGCCCCGCTCCTCGCCACCGGCGACTTCACCGCCGACGGCACGGACGACCTGGCCCTCGCCTTCCACACCATCAACGCCCCCTACACCCAGTCGCACATACGGCTGTGGGCGTGGGACCCGGCCGAGCAGCGCATGGCCAACACCTGGAACTCCAGCAACGGCGCCGCCTCCGCGCTCGCCGTCGGCGACTTCGACGGCGACGGTCTGGACGACCTGGCCCTCGGCGAGTGCCGCGAGATCGCCGACGAGAACATCGACGACCCGTGCGGCCCGGAGTCGTACGCCAAGGGCGGCGGCATCCACATCAAGTACGGGGACGAGCACGCCTTCGGCCATCGCTCCCAGACCCTCAACCAGGACACGGTCGGCGTGTACGGCGTCGCCGAGGACGGCGACCGCTTCGGCGCGTCCCTCGCCGTACTGGACTTCAACGGCGACGGCCGCGACGACCTGATCGCGGGCGCCCCCGGCGAGGCCATCGGCACCCGCGGGGCGGCCGGCGCGGCCACGCTCCTGCTGGGCCACGCCGGCGGCATCGTCGACCAGTACGGCGAGGCGTCGTCCGTCCAGTACCACCAGGACCGGCCCCGCGTCCCGGGCGCCGCCGAGACCTCCGACGCCTTCGGCACGGCCGTCGCCACCGGCGACTACGACAAGGACGGCACCCCGGACACGGCCGTCGGCACGCCGGGCGAGAACACGAACTCCGGCGGCGTCTGGGTCTTCCCGAAGACCTCCGTGACGGGCTCCTACGCCCTCACCCCGAAGAACCTGGGCCTCCCGTCCCCCACGACGGCACTGTCGTACGGCAGATACCTGAGCAGCCACTGAGACGGGCGACCGGGACCGAAAGCCAGGGCTGTGGACCGAGGCCGACCCCCAAGCCCAGCCCTGGGACCAGCCTTTACGCATCCGGAACGCATCCATGAACGTATCCATGAACGTGTCCCTGCACGCATCCCCGACCGAACCCCTCAGGTATCCCTGACGATCCCTTAGGGGATGTCACAGCTCGGCCGCAAAGCCGGGCCGGTTGGCCCCGGCCCGGCACGCGGCCGCCCGGGAACAGGTACGTTCGATGACGTGGCTGGATTCAGGATCGGACGCGGCAGGGACAACCGCGCTCCTCAAGCGCGACCGCAGAACCCTCCGTACGGACAGCAGGCCCCGCAGGCCGGCGGCCCGTCGTACGGCTATCCCCAGACGCCCCCGCAACCGCCGTACGGCGGCGGCCGGGGCGGCGGCCAGGGCTGGCCCCAGACGCACGGCGGCGGTCACCCCGGTAACCACGGGACCCATGGCAATCACGGGTCCCACGGGAACCACGGCGAGCCGGAGTACTTCGGCGACGACGGGACGCACCCCCACGGCGGCGCGGATCCGTACGCGGCCAACAACCCGGGGCACACCCAGATGTTCGCCGTCGGCGAGGACCCGTACCACCAGAGCGAGCCCTACCGCGCGGGCCACGCCCCGGCGGCCCCGCTCGGTCCACGGCTGCCCTGGAAGGCCCTCCTCAAGGGCATCGTCACCAGCCCGAACCAGACCTTCCTGGTGATGCGCGACTACCCGGTGTGGGGCCCGGCCCTCATCGTGTCGTTCCTGTACGGCCTGCTGGCCGTCTTCGGCTTCGACACGGCCCGCGAAGACGTGATCAACGCGACGCTCTCGAACGCCGTGCCGATCGTGCTCGTCACCGCCGTGACGATGGTGGTGAGCACCTTGATCCTGGGCGTGGTCACCCACACCCTGGCCCGCCAGCTCGGCGGCGACGGCGCCTGGCAGCCCACGGCCGGCCTCTCCATGCTGATCATGGCCCTGACGGACGCGCCCCGCCTGGTCGTCGCGATGTTCGCGGGCGGCGACGCCTCCTTCGTCCAGATCCTCGGCTGGATCACCTGGGTGGCCGCCGGCGCCCTGCTGACCCTGATGGTCTCCAGGTCCCACGACCTCCCGTGGCCGAAGGCCCTCGGCGCCTCCGCGATCCAGCTGGTCGCGATCCTGTCACTGATCAAGCTGGGCACGTTCTAGCCGGTGACGACGAATGAGGGGCTCCCGGCGACAAGCCGGGAGCCCCTCATTCATGTGAACCGGTGGGCGGGTGTTCAGGCGTCGAGAACCTGCCCGGCTCGCCTCACGACCGGCGGCTCGACACTCCACGGGAAGTTGATCCACTCGTCGGTCCGCTTCCACACGTACTCGCACTTCACGAGAGAGTGGGACTTCTCATAGATCACGGCGGACCGGACCTCCGCCACGGCGTCGAGGCAGAAGTCGTAGACGAGCTTGAGCGTCTTGCCCGTGTCGGCGACGTCGTCCGTGATCAGGACCTTCTTGTCGGAGAAGTCGATCGCGTTCGGGACGGGCGCGAGCATCACGGGCATGTCGAGCGTCGTGCCGACGCCGGTGTAGAACTCGACGTTCACGAGGTGGATGTTCTTGCAGTCCAGGGCGTAGGCGAGTCCGCCGGCCACGAAGACCCCGCCCCGGGCGATGGACAGCACTATGTCGGGCTCGTACCCGTCGTCGGCGATGGCCTGCGCGAGCTCACGGACGGCGGTGCCGAAGGCCTCGTAGGTCAGGTTCTCGCGCACGACGGCATCGCTCACCCCGGCCGCCTCTCCACTCATACCTGCGTCCGGTGGAAGTTGAGGAAGGACCGGGAGGCGGTCGGCCCCCGCTGCCCCTGGTACCGCGACCCGTACCGCTCACTGCCGTACGGGAACTCGGCCGGCGAACTGAGCCGGAACAGGCACAGCTGCCCGATCTTCATCCCCGGCCAGAGCTTGATCGGCAGCGTCGCGAGATTCGACAGCTCAAGGGTCACGTGCCCGGAGAACCCGGGATCGATGAACCCGGCGGTGGAATGGGTGACGAGCCCGAGCCGCCCCAGCGAGCTCTTCCCCTCAAGCCGCGAGGCGAGATCGTCGGGAAGGCTGATGACCTCGTACGTACTCGCGAGCACGAACTCGCCCGGATGCAGGATGAACGGCTCATCCCCCTCGGGCTCCACGAGCCGTGTGAGATCGGCCTGTTCGATGGACGGATCGATGTGCGGATACCGGTGATTCTCGAACACCCTGAAGTAGCGGTCGAGACGCACGTCGACGCTCGACGGCTGCACCATGGATTCGTCGTACGGTTCGATCCGCACCCGGCCGGAATCGATCTCGGCCCGGATGTCTTTGTCTGAGAGAAGCACGTCCCGAGAATACGCAAGACGCGCGGACCGCCCACAACCAGGACGGACCCGCGCGCCTCCGCTGCTGCTACTGCTACCGCTTCTCCAACGCCACCGGCACGACACTGCGCAGCCGGGCACAGCGTGGGCAGCGCATGAGCCGACCGGGGCCGAGGCGATCGGCCTGCTGCATCGGGAACGAAGCAGTGCTGAACACGTGCCCATCGGCACAACGGACGACGGTGCGCTCCATCAAGTCCAAGAGTCCCTTCCCCAAGAGCCGCGTCTGGCTGTCGACCTATGTCGATCTATGTCGACCTGACGACGAAAGCCACATTACGGGATGATTGGGACGGCCCTCCAGGCGGCACTCCGATCCCGTCGAAGGCCACCCAGACCCTCTTCCCCGCCTCCACCGTACGCCCCAACTCCCGCGCCCCGCAGCCCAGTCCCCGCCCCGGAAACATCTCCGGGCCCCACGCCTTCAGCGCGCGGGGCCCGACATGAGGTAAAGTAACGACGCGTTCCGACACCGGCACCGACCGGCGTCTTATGCGGGTGTAGTTTAATGGTAGAACATCAGCTTCCCAAGCTGAGAGCGCGAGTTCGATTCTCGTCACCCGCTCCATGCGAAACCCCCAGGCCAGCGGCCCGGGGGTTCTTTGTTGTCTAGACCGGTGGGTGGGTAGCGCACCACAACCGCACCATAAGGACTCGGCTACGTCCCGGTGGCCTCCTCCTTGTGGTGCGCGGAGTCGCCCGTGTGGTTCTTCGCACGCTCGGCGCGCACCATCTCGTCAAGGCCAGCCGCCAAGTCGCGCTGCCGCTCGTCGTCGGAGTGCTGGTAGATCAGCGCAGCCTTCTCAGAGGACTGTCCCGCCCGAACCATGGTGTCTTTGAGCGTGGCGCCGGAGCGCGTGGACAGCGTGTGCCCGGTGTGGCGAAGGTCGTAGAAGCGGAAGCCGTCCGGCAGGCCCGCAGCTGCACGGGCACGACGCCACTTCCGGCCGAAGGACGTGCGGCGGAAGGCAGCGCCCTTCTCCCCGACGAAGAGAAGTCCATCGGGCCCCTTCTCCGCGTACCAGGCGAGGTGGCGCTTGACGTCCTTCTCCAGGAAGGCCGGCAGGACGACGAGGCGGGCGCCCGCATCGGACTTGGTGGCTCCGGGAGCGCGCTTCCCGTTGGTCCGCTCGGGCTCGGCGACGCGGACACGGATCACAAGGTTGTCGAGGTCGACGTCTCGGCGCCGGAGACCGGCCAGTTCTTCGGGCCGCATCGGCCCGTACGCCCCGAGGTAGACCATGAGGCGCCAGCGGATACCGATCGCTTCGGCGAGCGCGTCGACCTGGACAACGGTGGCGATCCGGCGCTCAGCAGCGGACTCCTTGCCCGCGCCCTTGATTCGGCACGGGTTGCGACTGATCAGGTCGTCATCGACGGCCGTTTCCATGATGCCTTTGAGCAGCCGGTATGCCTTGGCGACGGTTGTCTTGGCGCTGGTCGCCCGAAGTCGCTCCGCCCGCCATTCACGGACGCGAGGTGCGGTGATCTCGTCCAGGTCGAGTGTGCCGAAGGTCGGGAGGATGTAGAGCCGAAGAAGGTGTTGGTACAGGTCCACCGTCCGTACGGCCAACTCCCGCTCCTCGACCCATTTCTCGGCGTACTCACGGAAGTTCACGGCGCCCGCGTCGGGAGCGCGCCAGTCGCCCCGGCTGAGATCCGCCTCAACCTGGGACAGCCAGATCTCAGCGTCCTTCTTCGTCTCGAAGGTCTCGGGTGCACGCACACGCTCGTTGTCGGGAGCAAGGTAGGACGCCGTCCACTTCCCGGACCGGTACTGCCGCACGGCTCCGAAGCGGCGACGTCTGCCCTTCTTGTTGGCCATCAGGCGGCCCTCCGAAGTCCGGTACGGCGGAGCCGGATCGGCTCGACGGTCCGAGAGTCCAGGTACTCGTGAAGGGCGCTCTCGGGGATGCGAACGTGACGGCCGACCTTCACATATCGAATACGCCGCTCCTCGATGAGCCGCCGGGGAAAGCGGGCGGTCGTGCCCAGCAGCTCGGCGACCTGGTCGACGGACAGGTAGCGGTCGTTCATGTGGTCGGCTCTCCTTCCGTTCCGGGAGCGGGTTCAAGGGACGCGGAAAGCCAGGTCTCGCCCGCGCTGAGACCCGTACCGGCGAAGACCCAGTGGGCGAGGACGAGCGTGGTTTCGCCGTCCTGGGATGCGGGCGGGGCCGCTTGTGCTCGGCGCCAGTCGGCGCGGGCGTCCCGGAGTGCGCCGAGGGTGGTGGAGTAGCGGCGGGACTTGGTGGAGAAGTGGCCGCGGAAGCCGAGCATGTGCGCCCAGGCGCGTAGGCGGAGATCTGCCAGCTCGGGGCGTGCGCCGAGGGTCCAGGCGGTTCGGATCATGCGTCGGGCGTGGTCGGTGATCCGGGCCCCGGCCAGCTCGGCGAGGAAGCGGATCGGCCGGTCAAGGGTGCCGGTCGTCGTCTCGGCGCCCTTGGTGGCGTACTTGGCGATGTACGCCGCTACGGCCCGCTCGGTCAGCTCCTGGCCGCCGTCGAAGTCGGCCGAGCGGATCGGACGGACGTCGAGCTGACGGCCGAAGGTGAAGGTGTGGGCCCGTCCGTCGACAGTCGGACCACTGACACGGGCGGCGGCAGCAGCGGCATGGATCGCGTCGCTCAGCAGCTCGGCCGTGGCCCAGGCCGGGGGCGAGGTGTCGCCGCCTTCGGGGCCGTCGAGGCGGATGACCGCGTGGAAGTGGACGGCTCCGCGCTTCTGGTACTCGGCGACCTTGGCGAAGGAGATGCGGGCGTGGTCGCGGAAGGCGCGTTGGGTGAGGACGGCCAGCTTGGCGACCTCACGGCGGAGGTAGATGGAGAACCGGCGCCACAGGGCC
Organism: Streptomyces sp. DSM 40750; assembly: GCF_024612035.1. Classification (GTDB taxonomy): domain Bacteria; phylum Actinomycetota; class Actinomycetes; order Streptomycetales; family Streptomycetaceae; genus Streptomyces. The sequence continues at coordinate 6,280,278 of NZ_CP102513.1, read as the reverse complement.
CCGGCGTGGGCGTTCCAGAGCACGGCCGCTTCGTAGTCGTACGTGTCCGGATCGAGGGGCGTACCGAGGACCGGGTCTGTGTCGTCGTGCCGGGCACCGCAGCGGCAGGGCCGCCCGCTGGAGGGACGGTTGTGGACCGGGCCGAAGCTCGGCGCGGTGAAGGTGGCGAAGACCCGCGGGTGCGTGCCGACCTGTTCGGGGGCGCCCTTGCCGCCGCGCAGTCCGGCGGTGATCAGGTGGAAGGTGTCGCGGCGGTAGACCTCCGCGCAGGCCGCGCAGCGGGTGGCACGGCGGTTGTTGCAGCGGACGAGGAGGTTTCCGGCGGGGAGGGCGGTGGAGTCGAGGTGGTGCAGGACGCGTCCGACCTCACCGGTCGTCGTGTCGACGGCGTACTCGGTGCGGTGGCCGTCGAGGCGTACGGGGTGGGTGCAGCCGCCCAGGCCGGAGAGTTGGCGGGCCAGTTCGGGCAGGGTACCGAGTGAGGCGAGCAAGGAGAGTTCCGCCAGCGGGGGCGGAGTCTGCCGGGTGATGATGGGTGTTCCTTTCGGCTGTTTCGGCGGTTGGGAGGGACGGCCCCGGGGCGGCGGGATGCTTGGCGGCTTGTTGCCGCCCCGGCGGCCGGTCAGCGCTTGTGCGCGTTGTTGACGAGGGAGCGCAGGACGACGGCGGCGATGGCCACGGAGATGGCCGAGACGGCGACCGCCGCCAGGAGCGCGGTGAGGACGACACCCACGACGACCACGGCGGCGACCGCGCCGACACCGACGCCCACGAACGGGGCGACCGGGCGGCCGACGGAGTGAGCCGGAACCGGGGCGTGGTTCTGCGGGATGTGCGTGGTGATGCTCGGGACGTGCGGGGTGTCGGGCAGCTTGGGGCGGAACACGGCGGGTCTCCTTTGCGGTGCTTGCGGTCGTTGGCTCAGTCGCGGGTGCCGTTGACGACGTCGCCTCCGGAGCGGGTGCCGGACTCGATGGCCGGGGCGAGGACGGTGTGCGAGAGCCAGAAGCCGAACAGCGCGATCACGGCGGCGACCCACAGGCGGACGCCGAGGAACTTGATCGCGGCCCAGGCGATGACGCCCAGGACGAAGACGAGCGGCAGCGAGATGGTCACGGGATCTCCTCGGGTGTCGTCTCGGGTCAGCGGACGGCGCAGCGGTGGGTGCGCGCGGCCAGTTCGGCGGCGGCCCGGCTGTCGTAGTCGGTCGAGAAGCCGCAGCGCGGGGCGGTGCAGGCGGCGGTGTGCTTCTCACGGCCACGGCCGTCGTAGTAGGTGCCGACCTGGACGGGACCGATGCGGACGAGGTTGCGGAAGCGGCGGTTGGCGGGCATCAGGGGTTCTCCTTCTGGTCGTTGGGGGTTTCGCCGGTGAAGTCGGTGACGTGGTCGGCGAGCCAGCGCAAGATCTCGTCGCCCTCGTAGCTGTCGGCGGCGAGGATCACCGGTTCGGCGATGAGCACGGCTTCGGTGAGGCGGTTCTGTCGGGTCAGCTCGACGGCACGCTTGAGCGCGCGGAGCGTGGACGGTCGCAAGGTGGAAAGTCCTCCGGGTCAGGTGAGTTGAGTGGCGATGGCTTCGGCCAGTGGCATCGGGACGCCGAGCCGGGCGCGAAGGGTCGAGGTGTCGATGGGGGTGCCGGTTCGGGCGTGGTGTTCGTCGGCGACCTTCCGGGCGAGGGCGACGAGGGCGGGCGGTACGGGGGCGGGTGAGGGCGGAGCCGATCCGGCTTCGACGGATGGCAGCTCGGCCACCGTCACAGGAGGCGCCACCTCTGTGGCGTGCGGTTGAGGTGCCGAGTCCGTGACCGTCGAGGGCGGTTCGGTGTCGGCCATGGCGCGGGGTGTCTTGGGTGCGCCGTGGGCGAGGAGCGTGCCGCCGAGGAAGGCGACCGCGGGCCAGCCGGCGACGAGGATGCGCAGCCAGGCGGGAACGTCGTCCAGGTCGAGCAGTCCGGCGGTGGCGACGTTGGCACCGAGGGAAGCGACCAGTGCGACGAGGAACCAGCACCATCCGGCGGCTTTCGCCTCCCCCGAGCGGAGCCGCCGCCAGGCCGCCACCATCAGCAGGTCGACGGAGACCGGGTAGGCCCACGCCTTCCAGCCGTCCTGTCCGGCGGCGGAGGCGAGGTCGTGCAGGTGGGCGAAGGACAGCGCGGCGGCGATGAGCGCCTGGACGAGTACGGCGTCCACACGGACGGGCAGGGCACGCACGGCGCGACTCCTTCCGGTTTCAGGCATGGGTGGGGTAGGGACGTGGCGCGGGACGGTCGCGCCGACCGTGGGAGCGAGTGCGGCTACTCGACGACGGGGCGAGGAGTTGCTACGGGCGGCCCAGACGCCTCCACGGGCGCGGGCGGGACGTAGGGGCGGAAGGGCACGAGCGCGGGCACGTCGGGTGCGAGGTGAGCGGTCTCGCGGCAGATGGCCGCCGCTTCGGCAAGGGAGAGGTGAGGCGTACGGATGCGGGACCAACCGCCGGACGTGTCGCCGACGACGGCGAGGCCGGGCAGCTCGGGCGCGATGCCGCAGGCCGCGTAGACCGCCTCAGGTGCGATGTCCCCGAGCGCCATCTTGGCGGAGGCTTCGTCGTTGACGCGGTGGCAGACCCGGCCGGTCAGCTGGGCCCGCAGCATGGTGGCGCCCTTGCCCAGCTCGGCGCCGAAGCGCTGCCCGCAGACCTCCAGATAGATGCCGGCCGCACGCCCGAGCTGGGCAAGGCGGATGAGCTGGGTGACCATCTCGTCCCGCCGTTCCTCCTCCTTCCTGGTGGCGACGAGGAAGAGTTCCGCCACCTCGTCGATGAACAGCACGATGGGAGCGGGGCGTTCGTCGTCCGGCAGGCCCCAGATGTCCGAGGTGATCAGCTCATCCGGGGTCCCTGGGCCGATGCCCTGCCGTGCCTTGATCAGGTCGTAGCGGTCCTCCATCTCCTTCACCAACACGGGCAGCAGCTCGGCCGCCTGTACCGGGTCGGTGGCCAGGGCGGAGAGCCGGGCCGCGAACGGCGCCAGCTCCACACCCCGCTTGCAGTCGATCCCGACGAGGACGATCGGCTGAGCGGCCAGCCCGGTGAGCAGGTTGCGCAGGAACATGGACTTGCCCGACAGCGTGGCGCCGAGGACGAGTTGATGCGGAACGGCCCGGTAGTCCCGTACGAAGGCCGTCGCGTCCTCGCGCAGAGCCACCGGCACCCGAAGCGGACCGGATCCAGTCCTGCGAGGCATCCGCACCTTCCGCAGGACATCGAAGCCGACGAGCCGCAGTTCCACGACCCCGGGCTTGACGTCCCGCACGTACACGGCGTGAACGCCCCAGGCGTGCCGCAGCCGTTCGGCCGAGGCCGCCACATCCGCAGGTTCCTGCCCCGGAGCAAGCCGCAGCCGGAGCCGCAGGCCGGTCGAGGTGGGCCGGATCATGCCCCGCCGAGGCGGCACCGGCCGGACCTCCCGCCGAGTGGTCGCCTTGACGGCCAGCGCCCGCCACCGGGACGGCGGAACCGTCAGGCCGCACGCGCCCATGGTCGAGGAGTACGAGGCCAGCAGCCGGGCCACCGAGACCAGCAGCCCAACCGTGGACCAGTACGCCGCAGGGTGGGCGTGCCGGGCGTAGAGCGCGCCGCCGCCTATCGCAGCGAGCGGCGCACCCCACTCGGCCAGCGTCACCAGGTCGGTCACGGCGATCAGCCCGCCTGTGCCATCGGGAAGGCGCCCGGAGCCACGGCGGTGGCCCGGTAGGCGATGCCGTGCCGCTGCTGGCCGTTGAACACGCTCTCCCACGGCCGGGCGATGAGGCCCGGCAGCGAGACGGGAGCGCCGACCGTCAGCCCGTCGGTCACGCCGCTCTCGGGGATGGTGACCTGGATCAGGGACGACTCGCCTTCGTCGATGAAGACGACGCCGACCGTCATCAGTGCCTCACCGCTCACGGCGTCCTTAGCGATCTCCCCGGTCTGCCGGTCGCGCACCTTCGGCGCCGGCGCTTCGGTGAGCAGGATCGTGGCGGTCGAGGCGTCAATGCGGATCACACGCACAGAGGTTTCTCCTTCTGAGTCGATCAACCCGCCACCTGACAAGTTGACTTAGCAAGTTCGGGTTAGAGATGCCAAGTTGACTTGTCAAGCGGCTTGCTGGCGACCAACGAGCGGGATCGTCAACGCAAGCGCACCATGAACCCAGGCAGCACAGAGGAGGGCGCGCCATGGACGAACAACACCGCGCTCAGGAGCCGCAGTCATGGGGTCCCCGCAACTCGCAGGGGTCCGCGCCACCACAAGGCCCCCCGCCAAACAGCCCCTATCAGGGCGAGACGCCACCCCGGCCGAAGAAGCGACACCGCGTCTTCCTGTGGCTCTTCCTGGCCGTCCAAATCTTGTTTCTGATCTGGGTGATCACGGGCGCCGCGAGCGGCAGCGGCACACCCGAAGAGTGCCAAGGCCGAACCGGTGACGCCTTGAAGCTGTGCGAGGACGCGAGCGATGTCGGAACCACCATCGGCGTGGGACTCATCATCGGCCTGTGGGCAGCCGTCGACGTCATCCTCGGCTTCTCATACGTGGTGTACCGACTCGCCAGCCGCCGCACTTGAGACAGGCCGTCGCAGCCGAGCAGCAGACGGCCAGCAGGTTCAGGTGAGCCGGTAAGTGTCTTCGAGTTCCTGCCGATCAGCGGGCAGCAGCACATCAGCAACTTGCAGGGCTTGACCGGAAGCGTCGCACGCGACGACCAAGACACTGAGAACGGGCACGCCGTCCGGCAACTCCAGCAGCTCGGCTTCACCACTCTCAGGCAGTCGAGCCGAGATCCGTTCCGTCACGTGGTCGTAGCGGACCCTCTTCCTAGCCTCCACATGCTCGCGCACACTGCCACTCAGGACCTCAGCGCTCGCCAACTCCGTACCCTCCACCAGGCCGGCGGGGAAGTACGTCGATACCAACTCGACCGCTTCGCCGTCCTCCTCCACCAGGAAGCGGCGCATGAGTACCTTGGCTCGCTTCGGAAGTCCGAGCGCGGAGGCGACCCTCGCGGGAACAGGAACTTCAGCGACTTCGACCAGGCGCCCCGAGGCTTGCGACTCATCGCGATTCAGGGCCTCTCGCCCCCGCCGGTCCTGTCCCTCAACAACTTCCGGACGCCCCCGGACGATCGTGCCGTACCCCTGCCTGGACTCCAGCCAGCCATCGCGCTTCAGCAGCTCTAGCGCTCTTACGACGGTCGGACGGGACATCCCGAAGGACTGAACCAGCTGGTTCTCACTGGGCACCCGAGTGCCAGGCGGATACGTGCCGTCCTCGATGCGGCGCTGAATCGTCTGCGCGAGGCGTACGTACTTCGGTGCCTCCACTTCATACGCCATGAACGCCGCCGCCTGTCGAGATTGGCCAAGTCAACTGGTCAACCAGACTAGCGACAACTGGGCCGTCAGAACAGAACGGGTCCGAAGACCTCATCGGGCGACCAGGCGTCGGCCATGGCGAACGAGACAACCGTCCCGCCGAAGGGGCTAGGACCGGAGTGCCACGAGTCGGCGATGGAGTCGACGAGGAGCAGCCCGCGTCCGTGGGCGTCGCTGGCCTCCGGTTGCCGCATGCGCACACTCGCCGGGAACCCCGGATTGTGCACCTCCACCCGAAGCGACGTCTCCACGCGGTACCACGCAACGCGCACCATCCAGGTCTCGTCAGCCCGGCCGTAGAGAATGGCGTTGGTCACCAGCTCCGAGATCATCAACACGCAGTCGTCGATCGAGCAGGCCGGGTTGTACGGGGCGATGAACTTCCGGAACCAGCGCCGGGCCCGAGGCACAGACTCTGCGACGGGGTGCAAGGTCATGGCACCGAGTCGTGGCGAGTCCGCAGAGGGATAGCGGTCGATCGAGTAGGCCATCCGCACTCACTCCTTGCCGCTGCCGTCGCAGTCGAGGCAGCGTCGTTTCGACGTGGCACGGACGCGGTCATTGGCCATCGAGAGCGCCAGAGCCGTACGGGAGCCGACGCGCTTCCAACCGCGCCCCCGACATCCCCGGCAAGTTGCACGCGCGCCCTGGTCCGGCCGCTGACTCGTCACTCCGTGCCCCCTTCCAGATCCAAGTGGCCTTAGCCACTTCCTGGATAGTGGCATTAGCTACTTGGACTGTGCAAGCGGTTCGACGCAACTCCCAGGCCATCAGGTGAGCGGGTAGCCCTGCTCGAACGCCCAGCGATGCGGCGGATAGGTGGCTTCGGCGAACTCCAACGGCCGGTCCTGAAGGTCGAAGACGACGTGATGAACGATCAGGACAGCGGACCCGGATTGCAGTTGAAGATCCGCAGCCTCCTCCTCCGTCGCATCGCGAGCGCACATACGGTCTTCGGCATAGCTTCCCTGGCGCCCCGTCATGTTCTCGACGTACATGAGCGTCCCCTCCTGGATCCGCTCCGGCTCCAGGAGCTTTGGCGCACGCTGGCCGACGTCCGGAGCGAACCACGAAGTCGACAGCGTGATCGGCCCGTCCTGATTGTTCGTCACCCGCCGCCGATGCACAGCCCTGCGGTCCTTGACCAGACCCAAAGCCTCAACAACGTGATCCGGCGCCTCCATCCAACCGGCCGAGGTGATCACGGCGTACTCACCAGGCGTGTAGATCTTCCCGGTCTGCCGAGCCCGCCCGTACAACTCGCGCGCCCGCCGGTTGACCTCCAGGCTGCGCACATACGTGCCCGACCCCTGACGCTTCTCCACGAGCCCCTGATGACTCAGCGCCTCCAACGACCGAGCAGCAGTAGGACGGGACACCTTCCAGTTCGCAGCCAACTGCCGCTCCGAGGGAACCTCGTCCCCCGGCCGCAGGTCACCCCGAAGAATCTGATCACGGATGTAGTGCGCGATCTGGAGATACTTCGGCTGAGCCTCCTCGATCTGTGGCATGCCTCCTCCTCACCTTTCCCGGGCCAAGTGGCTATGGCCAGTAGCCACTATCGGATGAGTGGTCAACCCCCGAACCCGTAGGCTGAACCGCATGAAGCGGTTGATCGTCGCAGCAGGAGGAGGGGGCGACGCAGTCGCCGCCGCAATGCTTCACGCCGCCCTCTACGGCGACGAGGACCAGGCGGTGATCCTCACGTACGCGTGGGACCGCCTCCTGATCGACCCGGTACCGGGCCCCCGAGGACCGAACAACTTCACCGGCCTCCAACACCTCACCCCAGCAGTCTGGGGAGTGCCGGCCGAGGCCCGCCCGATCGCTCCAGCAGGCTCCACCCTCCCCCGCCTCGCAGCAGAGCTCCCACACACCTTCGCCCTGATCGACCCACACCACGGAGTCGAAGGCATCACCCGCCAACTCGAAGAGTTGGTAAGCCACTTCTCACCGGAATCGATCGACCTCCTGGACGTCGGCGGAGACATCCTCGCCCGAGGCGATGAGCCGACCCTCAAGAGCCCGCTCGCCGACGCCGTCACGCTCGCCGCGTGCTGCCAAGTGAACGCACCGATCCGCCTCCTGGTGGCAGGCCCCGGCCTGGACGGCGAACTACCTCCTGATGACCTGCACGGCATGCTCGGCCCGCTCGTTCACACCTTCACGGCAATGGATGTGGAGCCGATCAGCTCGGTCCTGGAGTGGCACCCCTCCGAGGCAACCGGGATGCTCGCGGCGACAGCCCGAGGCGTACGCGGCACGTGCGAGATGCGGGACGCCGGCCTTCCCGTCCCTCTCACCGACAGCGGTGCGACCGTCCATGAGGTCGACCTGGACGAAGCACTGAGCCGCAACCAACTGGCCCGCGCCATCTCGACGACCGCCACCCTGGACGAGGTGGAGGCACACAGCCGCAAGATCTGCGGATACTCAGAGATCGACTACGAGCGCAACAAGGCCGCATGGCTCAAGGACCAGCCACCAGCGCAACTCGACCCCGAGGCAGTCCTGTCCCAACTCGACCAGTTCGAGGCCGACGCCCGGAACCGCGGAGTCACCCACACGACGTTCCGCCGCATCACCGAGGCGCTGAACTTCAACGGCTCCCTACGCGAGGACCTGCGCCAACTGCTCATCAGCAGCCGTCCGGAGAAGTACGACGCACCCTTGTGGCGAATCGCATCCACTGCTGAGTAACAACCTTCTTCACGGGTTCAAGGCGGCTCGCTCCGCTCCCCGCGTGCGGCCCGGCCCCCGGCCGGGCCTGCGCTCCTGCCTTCGTCCCGCTGCAGCCCGGCCGGCGCCCGGGCCGCGCTCTGAGCCGCCTATTGCCAGAGAAGGGACATGTCGTGGCTGGGGTGGTCGGCTCCACGGCTTTACGGAGTCATGATCATTCGCGCCAAAGCAGCGCCACCTCAAAGCCGCTCCGTCGACCCTGGTGGGTTCCTGCTGGCCAGGCACTAGCGTGTGACAGCACCCTTGCCTGTGCTGCAGCCCAAGATGCACCATGCCGCGCTATATAGACCCCTCGTCCTCCTCTTCCAGCAACTGGTTTCTGACCATATCGCTTCGCCTCAACGCGCGAAGGCGAAGGCTTGAGCCTAGGATATGAAGAGAGCGAAGCCGTTCAGGTGAACATAGCAACCCTGGAATCAGATCGCCGATGAGTGATTACCCTTCACCGATAATGCGTAAGCGCGAGGTATGCGCCTACAGGAATTCTTATGGATCTCTCTACAACGACGACGTGATAAGCCCGACAGGAAAAAAGGGCGAATATCTGCGCTGGGCCTGGTCAAACGAGGGTGTAATAGTAATACCCACCATGGGAGCCCGCACTCTTCTATGGAATATGTACCGGTATCCTTCCGGCACACCATCTATGGAGTTCCCACGTGGAAGTCTACAGACAGGGGAAACACCCATCGAGGCCGCCATCCGCGAGTTGCAGGAAGAGACGGGTTACCTCGGCCTCAACGGCCGGAAAATCGGTCAAGTGCATGCGGATACAGGAATCATAGAGACCCCGTGCCATGTAATCCAACTCGAAACCCGCGAAGAAGACAAGGTTGCACCTACTAACGATCTCATGGAATCTATCGCGATCGAACCGATCAAGCTAAACCAAGGACAAATGCAAGCCTATATTGCTAAGTCTGTTATTAGGTGCTCACTTACCATATCCGCCTGGGGTTTGATGCTGAGTCAGCAATACATGCGAGGGTGTCAAAATGAAGCTTCCTGACGATGGTGCGGTGTTGGCCTTCCCTACCGTACTTCAGACTCATTCCAGTTCCAATACCGTCCTCGCTACCGCCGCCGACAGGGACCACCTTGACCTCTTCCTTAAGTCGGCAATTTTGATGTGCAGAGGAATCGTGATCTCGGACTCCGATCTGAATAACAACCCGCTCTTCTATGGATTCCATCAGGACGATGCCGTTCTTAGAGACGCGCTGGAGTCAGGCTTTATTCGCCGCGCTGTTCGCTCAAACTCGGAAGGCCCCGCGTCTCAGCGAGTGGTGGCAGAGGCGCTACGTGCGAATAGCCCTAGAAGGTTTGAAAAGATACCGGATGGGCACGTGGATACGCTAGATTCTATTTTCTGCAAAACGGAGCAAGCTATCCCTCCGGTAGAGTGGAATCTGGAAGAGCTTGGTGAAATATTCATAAAGCGCCTAGGGTGCATGATTCGAGAAGTGTCTCGGGGTACTTCTCATACTAGCGCTGAGCGAAAAATCGCTCAATCAGTGAGTGATTGGGTAAAGAGAAAGACCTCAGAGGGCGAATCGATTTCAGCAGCCATTTTGGAGGCAGAGCTTCGCCCAATCTCGGCGACCCATGCCGAATCTCTTGCCTGGCGAAATATTTGGGCACGAGTGCTGCATGCTTACAACGGAAATGTTCCTGTCGCTTTTCACGGACAACTCATCCAGGCGGACAATGGGATTAATTTCGATCAATATATCCCTGCGGGCCCTGAGTCCAGCGAGAAGGTCTCGAACGAAGAGTTGAAGCTCTATGACTTTGCCGCCTCTGACAAACTTGAACAAATTCACGTGACCGAGGAGCGGCATCGAAACTCGGAGGATCTATTTGAATTCAATGTCGAACGACTAGCGGACTTGTCGCTCCGTAGCGTAACGGAACTTCGGGATGCATGTGAGCCCGATGCTCTTTTTCAACTCCGTTACCTAACGCTCGCTTCGTCGGATCATTTGGCTCAACTTCAGGAGAAGCTTCATAACGAGGGGGCTGCGTACGCGGAACGTCTAGCAGGCCGTGGGCAGGTAATGACGCGACGTTCCGAAGAACGAGAGATTCATCGCGCCGCCCACTCGCCAGGTTCTGAAATCAGGATGCTATTTGTTGGGCCGGTAAACCCCGATGAACTTGAAAAGCAACTCCTGGCTCTGAGCCATTCGCTCAATGCAGTTGAGGGCAGCGAAATAGTTGAGATGGACCTCTCCACCCTCAAAAGGATTCGATCCGACCTACTCATAGACCCCGACGATGAGCTTTCTTGGGTATTTAAGCGACCTGACTACCGTGTCATCAAGAAGTTTGCTCCTCGCTAGTCAGTGACTTGTTGTTCAAAGTCACATTCCCAATGTTGTCTCCGTTCAAAACTTGCATGAGTTGACTCAGCGGTCCGCAAAGCAGGTCCACGGTGTGCTGAGGATCGCGGGTAGGCTTATCCCCTTCCTCTTGCGTAAACTGCTCAAGAGCCTCTAGCGCCAATTCATTAATCTTCGCCTGAGCCCTTTTTAGTTCGACCTCTGCCTCCCTCTTTCGATCCTCCTCATCCTTCTTGGAGATCAGCGTCTGTGTCTTCTCGGCGTTACTCAACTCCCTTTCCTCGATCTCACGTTGCCTCATCTTAGTGTCTTGAAACACTTTGATTCCCCTAGTTGCCACATGCAGTAGGAGCTTCCCCGTAAGGGCAACGGTTGCTGCGCCGCCAGCAATTCCGCGCAAGTTGGGATCGATAGAGGTGCTCATTTGCTTCGCGCCCTCGATAAATTCAAGCATGAGGCTAGAGCCAGTCTCAAGTCGTCTGACACGCAGCCTCTTTGACTCGTTCAGCGGCTTTTCCCTTAGGTTCGGTGCATAAAAATAGAAGAGCGCCTCATATGATTCATCAACTGTTGCCATCATAGTGGCAACTTGATGGGCGGTTACATAACCGCGGTATTCAATATGGAAGCGGAGCGATTCCGGTGCGTGGTTCATTTCTTCTCCAAACTGCGGACTGCGTACATCTTGGCGTACGCAGGATGTCGCTCGGGCTCAGCCAGCGTTCCGTCACCCGATATGCTGCATCGCTACTCAGGCGGGCGGTAGCCCGTACGACCCCGCACAGGCACCGCGACCAGGCCGCGCAGCGGCCATCTGCCAGCTCTACCGGCGAGCAGCCGTGGTGGCTGTACAGCAGCGAAGTACAGCCACCACAGCGGCCGCTGCCGACCACCAGTGACCCCCGACAGTCGCCCCACCAGCATGCTGGACCGCAATGACCTTGCAAGCCGGTAGTTCGAGGCGAAGAAGTCGTGCCAGACCCGTGCCGGATCTGCGGGGAACCACGGGGAACGCAAGGGAGACCAGTCGACTGCCCACCAGCGCCAACACTGCTCCGCCGCTGGTCAACCCGGCCTCGATCCCTGGAGCATCTGAGCTTCCCAAGCTCAGGGCTCCGCACCGTCATCACCGGCCGGCCGTCGCGGCTTGCTCTGGTCGACGGTCCCGGCAGCGTGGCTGAGGCTAGTGGGGGTGCAGCGAGACATACGCGCGCCTGGTCGGTCGGCTGACCCGCCATCGTGGCTGACTGTCGTCGGCTGAGGATCAGACGGACCGCATCGAAGGCGCCCAGCCGTCAGCCAGCCGAACGCCCCCATGCTGGGCCGTCCCTGGGCCGTCCGAGGTCGCTCAACAGTGGCCAAGGACGACCAACGACGACCACCAGGCGCACTAGCCCACCGCCCCTGACCAGCAAAATCCCAGCTCACCAAGATCCCTGACAAGACCCAGGGCAAGAAGACAGGTTCCGCCTCAGCCATTGAGATTCCGCCGACCTCAGGCTGGTTCTCACGCCAAGACGTCGTCATCTCAAGGCCGGTGAAGTGGTGCGAGGGCGCGCTTCTTCGCCTCGACCGCCTTGGCCAACGGTGTTCTGGTCCATGAGGTCTCGCGCTGGCTGGACCACCGATCGGTCAAGACGACAGTCGACATCTACAGGCACCTGGTTCCAGGCGCTTGTCAACGTTGTCGCGAGGTCATGCAGAATGTCATGCGGCCCGTACGGGCCCCGACCGAAGCCCGCGAGCCTCCGAGGGGTACGACGAGAGTGGCCTAGTACTGCAGCCGCAGTTACGGGGGTTGGTGGCCGCGGCGGCGGTAGTGGCTGAGGCGGGCTCGCTGTTGATGGCGGCGGCGCCAGCGTGACCAGTGCAGGATATGGTCGGCTTCGTGCCGGACGGCGTGGGTGAATCTGCTCAGCAGGCGGCGGATTTCGTTCACGCTCAGTCGGATGAGGTCGCGGCTGTGTCCCCCTTTTCGTGAGTGGTGCTCCGGACTGCGGTCAGGTGGGCGGCAGCTGCCATGGCCAGGGTGATGTGCCGGTACCAGGCCGGGTATTGGCGTACTTGGTAGTGGTCCAGGCCGGCCTCGTTCTTGGCGGCCTGGAAGCATTCTTCGATCGCCCAGCGGGCCTCAGCAGCGCGGACGATCTCGGCCTGCGGCGTGTTCGCGGGTGCGTGCACCAGGTAGTAGGCGCGCTCGCCGTCGGCGAGGGACCGCCGGATCAGCAGGGCGTCTTCGAAGCCGTCGTCACGCTCACCTGGCAGCGGGACCAGGGCCCATGCGTATTCGCGCAGGCCGTGGGCACCCTCCCCGGCCGAGCGGATCTCCCAGGTGTGCTCCGGCAGGATCGCTGAGACGGTGCGGGCGTTCTGCCCGCGCGGCCCGCATCGATGTTTGGAGGCGACTGCCAGCACGTAGCTCAGGCGCTGTTCGGCCAGCCAGCCGCGTAGGACCGGGTCCTGGCCGTAGACCTCGTCGCCGGTCACCCAGCGAAACGGCACCTTCGCGGCAACCGCCCGCTCCAGCATCGCGCGGGCCAGCGCGGGCTTGGTGCGGAAGGCGACCTCGTCACCGATCCTCGCGTCCGCCCGGCGGGCCGGATCCTCGATCCAGGAAGTGGGGAGGTACAGCTCCCGGTCGATCAACGCCCGCCCCTTGGCGGAGACGTAGGCCAGGAACACTCCCAGCTGGCAGTTGTCGATCTTCCCGGAAGTGCCGGTGTACTGCCGCTGCACGCCGGCCGAGCGGGTGCCCTTCTTGACGAAGCCGGTCTCGTCCACGGCCAGCACACCGTCCTCGGCGCCCAGGTTTTCCAGCACGAAGCCACGGACCTCGTCACGGACCGCGTCGGCGGACCAGTCGGCCTGGTTCAGCAGCCGTTGCATGCCGTCCGGGCACAGCTCACCGGCCTGCTCGGCCAGTGTCCAGCCGTTCTTGCGCTCCAGCGGCGCGAGCAGTCCGCGCAGGTACTCTCCTGCCCGCCGACGCGGCTCCGACCTCCGGAAATGCCCACTGATCCGAGCATGCAGAGCGTCCAGACCCGCCGCCCAGCGGTGCACCTCATCAACCGTGACGTCCCCACCCATGCCCAGTTCAACGAGCCGCCCGACCACTCGTCACACCAACTGCTGCTGCAGTACTAGACGGGTAATGGGGACATGGACATGAAATTTTCGAAGTGGCTCGGCCCGACCTGCTTACTGTTCGTCGCAGGAGTCTTATACGCCGTATGGTCAGAAGCGAGTCGTAACGACGAGATCGATTGTTCCTACCGCGTCCACAGAGGGGGAGTTTCCTGCCCCGTGGACGGGGCCGAAGGGGACGCGGAGCGGAGCACAGCCCTCAATCCCCTCGTGTCAGATCCCGAGACGATCCCCTTCGAGCTGCCCCACCCCTTCCTTCCGGACGGGAGCGTGGCGGGAGAGGCTGCAATCTCCTGCACCAAGGCGGGTGACATACGCATCGCGTTGACCGCCGAGACGTACGCGGACGCGACGGTGACGGTGAATGGAGGGCTATACGACACCAGCGACTGGCAGGCGCGCACTGTAGAGCTGTCGGAAGAGCCGATCGTGATCACCCTGAAGAACATCGCTCCGGGAGACGCCTCCCTGTGTATGCCGGGGGGCTACTCAGTGGACGTCATCCCTGCGTGACCATCCGTTCGGCACTGGCCGGCTTGGGAACGCACAGGGGTCCCGTCACGTCGTGGCTGACTATCGTCGGCTGAGCTACAGAGCACACAGGTCGCGCGGCTGCCAGTCGTGCCGGGGCGTAGGCGAGAAGCAACGGCTGCGTGGAACACACGGATTGACATCCATCGCTGACATCAACAACCGCGAACCATGACGGTCCCAGTCAGCCTTCAGTAACTGCTTCAGTGCAGCATCGGGCTGTATTGCCGCCCCGTCGATCGAACTCCTAAAGCGGGTGTCGCAGGTTCGAATCCTGCCGGGGGCATCAGTCCAGAAGGGGGCCACCTCAGAAAATTTCTGAGGTGGCCCCCTTCTGACATCCAGATCCCTGCCCCTAACTGGTTGGCAGGGATGCGACCGGGCGGACCGCAGTGAAGTCCTGAGACTCGTCGCGGGTGGCGGAGAGCAACAGCAGCCACTCGTCGCAGCCCTGCCACGGAGATAGGTCGCCGCCACCTCCTCGCACCACCCGCGGTCCGTCGCCGGTACGGGGGCGTGCGTCCGCCGGCGCGTCCGTGAAATGCGGGATCCACACATCGGCGCAGACCTCGTTCGCCGACCCCATCGCCGCCAAGCCGAAGGCGTTCTCAGCCGCGGCTGTGCGCACCTCGTCGGCAAAGTCGTCCAGCACATGGTCCTCGTCCGGCTTTCCGTCCCCTCGGAAGGTCAGAGTGGTCGTCCCTGCCCGGGCCGCGTACTCCCACTCCGCCTCGCTGGGCAGCCGGAAGGGCAACGCCCCGAGCAGGTCGTCCAAGTCGTCCTCGAAGCGGGCCGTGCTTGCATCCGAGTCGGCGAAGCTGTCCTCGTACTCGGGCAGCCAGTGCCGTGCTTGCGCCACCGTGAGCGGATGTCGGGCGATCAAGAACGGCTCGACCCGCACTTGTCGTACCGGCCGGGCCTGGACAGCACCGGCGAAGAACGCTTCGAGGTCGTCATCGGCGCCGTCGGACCGCTCAATGGCACGAACTGCGTCCAGTTCCGCGTCGGACAGACCCATCAGGAACGTCCCACCGGGGACAGCCCGGAAGACGACTCCGGAAGGGGTGTGCCGCCAAGCCGGTCGACCGGCCACGATCTCTTGAGCCCACATGGTGCCGGACGCTAGCAGCCGGACATCCCGGACGAGAGAGGAGGTCCGGGAAGGGAATGTGGTCAGCTGATCACCTCCTGGACGCCGCAGCTCCGCACCACTACCGCACCAGATCGAGCGGGGAACAGCAGGGAACCACGGTGAAAGCCGACAGCACCTGCGAGAGTGCAGGTCAGCCATCAACGCAGGTCAGCGCCCCGATTCAGCCTCGAATGATCGCAGCTTCCCAAGCTGAGAGCGCGAGTTCGATTCTCGTCACCCGCTCCACGACTAGGGCCCAGGTCAGAGACCCGGGCCTTTTTGCTGTCAGCTGTGATCACTCGTCGCGTGCCAGATTCGTGCCAGAACGCCTGTCGGGCTCCTTGTCCCTGGCAGCGGCCCGCGCCTTCCGTACGGTGGCGTCCAGCCCGGCGGCGACCTCTTCTTGCCGCTCGTCGTCGGAGTGCTGATAGATCAGCGCCCCCTTCTCCGAGGACTGCCCGGCGCGAACCATGGTGTCTTTGAGCGTGGCCCCGGAGCGCGTGAACAGCGTGTGCCCCGTGTGCCTGAGGTCGTAGAACCGGAAGCCCTCCGACATCCCGACGATCTCACGCGCCTTCCGCCACTTCCGCCCGAAGGTGCTGCGGCGGAAGGGAGCACCCTTCTCCCCGACGAAGAGCAGCACGTCCGGGCCCGGCTCGGCGTAGCTCTCCAGGTGCCAGCGGAGCTCCCGGCGGAGGAACGCGGGAAGAATCACAGTCCGGGTGCCCGCCTCGGATTTGGTGTCGCCCTGGACGCGCCGCCCGTTCATCCGCTCCGGCTCGGCGAGGCGGACGCGGACACGAAGGTTGTCGAGGTCGACGTCTCGGCGGCGGAGGCCGGCCAGTTCCTCCGGCCGCAGCGGACCGTACGCGCCGAGGTAGACCATGAGCCGCCACCGCATCCCCACCGCTTCGGCGAGGGCATCGACCTGGGCGACGGTGGCGATGCGGCGCTCAGCCGCATGACGACCGCAACCTTGGACGAAGTCGAGGCACACAGCCGCGAAGTCTGCGGCTACTCAGAGATCGACTACGAGCGCAACAAGGCCGCGTGGCTCAAGGAACAGCCACCGGCGAAGCTCGACCCCGAGGGTGTGCTGCCGCAGCTCGACCAGTTCGAGACTGAGGCCCGAAGCCGCGGAGTCACCCACACGACGTTCCGCCGCCTCACCGAATGCTTGGGCTACGGCGGAACCGAGCGTAACGAGATCCAGAGGATTTTGCTGGAGACACGGACCGTGACTGAATCATTCCCCTGTGGCCAATCAAAGGTGGAGACGTCTAGCTACTCAAATATTTGCGCCACGACCGCCGACGATGAAATTCCGACGCCAGCCATCTCGCACACGAAAGCCGCCATGAGACAAAGCGCTTGTCTCTGAGCCGCGCAGTCTTCCGACTTCAATACAGTCAGCCTTGCACGGACTATCACCCTGCTTGCTTCGTAGCTCGGCGCAGACCAGTGATCGAAGTCAATGGCGTGCTCAATACTGTCTGGATCTAAATCGTGTGATTGGCGCGGCAAATTGACCAGGATCGCCCCGAGGCACGACAAAGCAAGAAAAGTCGACGAAACACCAACAAGCAGTCGCGACAGGCCTGAGAGATCTTGCTGTCCGGAAAAGGCAGTGACCAAGGCAAGTTGCAGCGTAACCAGGACTCCAGCGGAACTGATGACTGCAACCGCCCGACTTTCGAGGGACGTCCTCCTGGCACGAACGATCTCTAGTTGGTTCCTGACGAGTTCGCTCATCTCATCGCCAGCGGCCATTCATTCCCTCAATCGGTGAAATAGATCCGACGACGCACATTTATTTTAGGATATTCCTTCTTCTCCTCTGCCTGCTTCCTTCCCCCGCCACTCTTCGAAGTTTCCTCAGAATCGCCATGCCCGTCGGAAGTGTCCTCAGAGTCGCTACGCCTGACACCACCAGAATTGGTCACTACCCGTCTCCCTCACCCTCCACGCGCCTGACTTAAGAGGCATTGTGAGGCCGGTGAAGCCCCTGCGATAAGGGGCGCACTGGAGCAGGACAGGCGCGCAAACATACATCCCGATGCACTGACAAGCGCCTCCAAGTGACGACTAGGGTCCCAAGCGTCTCTCCGGCCGCCACTTCCCCCATTACGTACATCGCAACAGCTCTTGAGTAACAACCTTCTTCACGGGTTCAAGGCGGCTCGCATCCGCTCGCCGCGCACGCTGCAATCAGCCACTTGATGCCAGAGAAGGGGTACGCCGTGGTGGGCACTCGGCGGCTTGGCCACCTCCAACAGACCGAACAGGACAACGGCCAAACCCGCTCGGCCGCACAACGAGAACGGCACAGGCACGCCACGCGCCCACCGCACGGCGCCGTGCCCATAGCGTGCCCTTCAGAGCGGACAACCACGGTCAACCAAGGTGCCACCAAGCACTCACGCCTGCTCTGGCATGACGAATCCATGCAGGTCAGAAGCCGCATGGGTACCCAAGCGCCGTCGCTGCTGGCCCGCGGGCAGCAGCAGTACCGCCAGCGGGGTGTAGGTGCCGGCGATGATCAGGAAGATGTTCGCGTGGTCCAGCCGCCGCAGGACCGCCTCCCCGCGCGGACCCCACGTTCCACGGTGGTAGACCCCGCTGGTGCCGAACAGCAGACAGGCCGACAGCGCGTACCGAGCAGGCCGCCACTGCCGCCGCCGAGCGCGAGACGGCGATCAGGACGATGCCGCCGACCAGAGACAGGGGGAACACACCGGCGTGCAGCCAGCCGCGCATCCTCGGCTTCAGAGCAGCCGCCGCACGCTCCACCCCGCCTTCCAGGCCGACGGCGGCAGCCAGCCGGCCGGTTGGGCCGGCAGGCGCATCGACTGCGGGCCGCAGGACGTCGGGAGTGGTGCCGGGGCGGGGCTGGGGATCGCGCCCGTGTGCCGGCGGCAGAGTATCTTCGGCGATCACGCGCTCGTATTCTGAGATCGGCGGATCAGCGCGGCCTGGCCCCGTCGCTGCGGGCTGCGGGTCAGATGCCGGCCGTGTGCCGGGAGGCGGCGCGGCGGTACTCGGCGTTGATGCGCTGGGCTTCTTCGAGCTGGTCTTCGAGGATGATGATGCGGCAGGCGGCCTCGATGGGGGTCCCGTGGTCGACGAGTTCCCGGGCGCGAGCGGCGATCCGCAGCTGGTAGCGGGAGTAGCGGCGATGTCCGCCCTCGGAGCGGAGCGGGGTGATGAGGCGGGCTTCGCCGAGGGCGCGGAGGAAGCTGGGGGTGGTGCCGAGCATCTCGGCAGCTCGACCCATGGTGTAGGCGGGGTAATCGTCGTCGTCGAGACGGCCGAAGGAATCGTCTGCTGTCATCTCACCTCTCTGTGGAACGCGTGGAGGGGTCCTGGTGCCGTACGGCACCAGGACCCCGAAGGAACTGCTACACCATCTGCCGGCCCTGGTACTGCGCCGGCCTTCTGTTTCCGCAGACCCGACCGAGATGCTGTCGGGGCTGCTGGGATCGCGGTTGCCTGACCGGAGACCACCTCACTATCGATGTCCTGCGGTACCCGGGCTCAGACTTCCGCCCGGGCGATCCTGATGGCGCTCGGCTCCTCCGTTCTTCCCTCTGAACCAATCACTTGCCAAACGGGTACTGCGTACTGCTTGCACTGCTGATACTGCGAACTACTGGTGGCCTCGCGAAGCGCCACTCTCCGGCAGTCAGCCCCGTCGCCCGTCCTGCGTCCGCTCTGGCTTGGAACCCCACTGCCGAACCTCCCGATGCGCGCGCCCGCAGCCGACGCCTTCACCGAGGTACTGCTCACTGACTTCGCTGCTGGGCACTGCGAACTTCACTCACGGGTACTGCCACTGCGGTACTGCTCATGGCGGCCCCTGATCACTGCGGGCCACCCGGTCCGGTCGTCAGCCCCGTCGCCGCCCTACGACAACCCTGGCTTCGGAACTCCACCACCGCACCGTCCTGCGCACTGCAACTGCGTACTGCTGCCCGGCAGTTCGTGTCTGCCGGGCCCTTCTGTCTCTCTGGGCTACGAGAGAAACCATAAGCATGCCGCCGCCCAATGTCTACTCCATCCACTATAGATTTTCGCGCGTTCGACGGTTAGGTAATCCGCCTCGAACGGCGATGGAGTGCTGGGCGCAGACGATGAGAGACCAGGGGGACCTGGTGGACACGATGAGCGGCAACGGCGCAACCGCCCGCTCCGCCACATCCGTCGCGGGCGCGCGCGGCAGCGCCCGGCACTTCCTCGAAGGTCTCGTACCGGCGACTGCAGTCGAGGCTGCCGACACCATGGGGTCCTGGTCGTTCGGAGCTCGTCGCCAACGCCCTGCACCACGGTGGCGGCGCACTTCCACCCTGGACCTGACCGCGCACCTGGACAGCATCGAGGTGGCCGTGCACGACTGCGGCCCGCAGGCCCCACACATGCGCACCCCTGACCTGATGACCTGAACAGCGGCACCGGCGGCTTCGGGTCGGCCTGTGGTCAACCGCCTCGCCTGCGCCACCGCCGTGACCCCCCAGGCGGTCGGCGGCAAGACCACAGAACCGTCCTCGCCCGGTATCGCCAGGCGTAAGCGCCGACCGGGTGACCGCGGTGGACTTCCCCACAAGGTGACACCCGCCTATCCGTTCCAACACTTGGTCAGCGACGGCGTACGGGAAGTGCGTATCGGCCGAGGACCCGGCAGCCCCGGAACCGGACTCCGAGAGCCAAGGGAAGCGGGTGCCGCTAAACGGCTCGCCCCCGAGCTGAGATCAGCACTGCGATGCGACCGCCAACTGCTCACCCGGATCGTCCCTTTACTGCTCGATCTTCACTTCTCGCCCTCGCTCCACGGCGAGTTGCGCGAAGCCGTCGGCCTGGAAACTGAAGCCGACGGAGAGCGAACGGCTCTTGACAGCGCGGAGGCAGCGGGACCGGCGGATGCGAGAGCTGGTGCTGACCCCTACGAGTACCGGCGCGCTTCTGCGGCTACGACGGCAGGATCGGCGCAGTGCCGGTCGGGCTGGAAGTCGCGCGCGTGCGCTGGTGTGCCTTCGACGGCCCGGACGATGTCGACAACGGTCTGTGCCTGTGCTCACTGCACCACAAGCTCCTCGACAAAGCCGTCGTCGGCATCGGCGACGGCCGTCGCACCCTCGGGCACCCATGTGCAGTCGCAACGGCTCCGCACAGTCCACTTGTACGTCGACGAGCCCCGAGCCCGACACGTGCACGCTCGAAGTGACGGCTGATGCGCGCCGCACGCTCCTGCTGCTCGGCGTAGAAGTGCAGAGCGGGATTGACCGCCTCTTTCTTGGTCCTGACCTTTGACAGGGCCATGGCGCGGTTCAGGGCGTCGTCGTCGATGTCGATCTGGGTCACGGACGTGGACACCTCCAGGCGATGTTGGCGATGTACATAGAAAAATGCACTACCAACATTCGTAGGCCCACGTCCGCATGTCGAATCCCAGTATGTGCAGTGGCAACGGACACTCCAGATCCGCCTGCGAGATGCTGCGGTTCGGTCGACGCAAGCGTCACCCGCGCGTATCGCCCGGCTGGTGGTGGTGCCCGTGCCCACACTGTGCCCGTAAGAGCGGAAAAGCCTCGGTCGCCAGCGGTGCGAATCGACCCGGACGACCACCTCAGCAACGACCGCCTGTGCACGTCAGAGCCATATGGGCAACCAAGCGCCGTCGTTTCCCAAGCTGAGAGCGCGAGTTCGACTCTCGTCACCCGCTCCACTATGAACTCCAGGTAACTGGCCTGGGGTTTGTTTATTCTCCAGGCCGATTGAAGGCTGCCTGGACCTACATGCTGCGGTCACAAAGGAGGAGGCGCCGAGCTGGACCAGGGCACCTCGTACGTCTCGGCGCCGGTGACCGCCAGGACGGGGGACGCGGCGTTCGTGTCCCGCACCGCCGCGCTCGACGTCACACACTCACCCGCCGCCGCGGCCGCGGTGCCTCCGTGGCGCCCGGCCTCCTAATCTCCCTCCCCCACCACTCGCCCGAATCTCCGCCGCCACACACCTTGTTGGGGTGGGTTCGCCTACATAGCATTTCCCGGAACGAACGGTTTTGAATCGTTTCAAGTTCGGTCATTGTCCAGGGACGACACAGCGAGCGAGGAGCGCGCGTGAGCCAGATCTGGAACCGAAGACTCTTCCTCAAAGGCACGACGGCAGGCGCGGGCGCCGGGTTCACCGCGTTCTCAGCCGGGCCTGCGGCGGCCGCAGGCACACCGGCGCAGGGCCCAAAGGACGGCCGCACCGGGGCACTCCGGATCGAGCGCACCACCGTCGAGTACGCCGAGCGGCTCCTCGGCACCGATGTCGAGCGCCCCCGTCTCAGCTGGGAGTTGTCCGCGTCGGGGCGCGGCGCCCGGCAGAGCGCGTACCAGGTCCAGGTGGCCCTCGCCCCGCGGGAGCTTACGGACGGCACCGGGACGGCGGCCAAGCTGGTCTGGGACTCGGGGAAGGTGGCGTCCGACCACAGCGTGGGTATCCCCTACGACGGACCCCCGCCGCGCACCCGTACCCGCTACCACTGGCGGGTGCGGGCCTGGGACGGCGCCGGGCGGCCCTCCCGCTGGAGCGAGGTCAACTGGTGGGAGACAACGTTGTCGGCCGCCGACTGGCAGGCCCGCTGGATCGGCGCCGACGCTCCCGCGGAGCCGCCCTCCCTCTCCGGTGCCTCGTGGGTCTGGTCACCGGGCGCCGCCTCCTCCGACGCCTCCGTGGGACCGCGCTGGTTCCGGGCGGCGCTGCGTCTGCCGGTCGACGGCACGGAGGTGCGGCGAGCCACTGTGGTCGCCACCGCCGACGACGACTTCACGCTCCATCTGGACGGCAGGCAAGTGCTGCACGCGCCGGAGCGGCAGGACGGCTGGCGCACCGGCCATGCGGCCGATGTCACCGAGGTCGTCGAGGAGGCCCGCTCTGCGGGCCGCCCGGTGGTGCTCGCCGCCCGCGCCACCAACCGCCCCGGCGCCTCGGTGAACCCCGGCGGCCTGCTGGCCCGGCTGGTCGTCGAGACGGAGGACGGCGACCCGCATGAACTGGTCACCGGCCCCGGCTGGCGCGTCTGTGAGACCGAGCCCCAAGACGGCTGGCAGCGCCCGGAGTTCGACGAAACGGGCTGGGCCGAGGCCGCGGTACTCGCTCCGTACGGGCAGGGGCCCTGGGGCAGTGGGGTGAGCATCGCCGTGCCGGAGCAGCCCGCTCCGCTGCTGCGCCGCGCCTTCACCGTGCGCAAGCGGATCTCCCGGGCCCGTCTCTACATCAGCGGACTCGCTTACTACGAGGCCGAGATCAACGGCCGCAGGGTCGGCCGGCAGGTGCTCGACCCAGGCTTCACGGACTACGACGAGACCGTGCTCTACGCCGTCCACGACGTCACCGGGCTGCTCCGGCGGGGCGAGAACGCCATCGGTGTCACCCTCGGCCGCGGCTTCTTCGGCATGACCACCCCCAACGTCTGGAACTGGCACACCCCACCGTGGCACGGCGAGCCCCGGCTGCTGGCCCAGCTGGAGATCGACCACCCGGACGGCTCCCGCACCACGGTCGCCTCGGACGGCGCGTGGCGGATCGCCAAGGGGCCGATCCTGTCCAACTCGCTCTACGCCGGGGAGACGTACGACGCCGGCCGGGCACCGTACGGCTGGACCCGGCCCGGCTTCGACGACAGCGGCTGGCGGCCGGCGGGTGTGCAGCAGGCCCCCCGGGGCGCGCTCAGGGCGCAGCCGCACGACCCGATCGAGATCGCCGAGACGGTACGGCCGACGGAGGTCTCCGAGCTCCGCGCCGGGGTGTACGTGGTGGACATGGGCCGCACCATGGCGGGCTGGACCCGCCTGACCGTCCGCGGCGCCGAGGCAGGCACGGTCGTCCGCCTCGTCCACGGTGAGAAGCTGAAGGCCGACGGAAGTGTGCAGGCCGAGACCGGCCATGTCCCGGGCCGCTTCCAGACCGACGAGTACATCTGCGCGGGCAGTGACGAGGATGAGGTCTGGGAGCCGAAGTTCTCGTACAAGGGCTTCCGTTACGTGGAGATCCACGGCCTGCCCGCACGCCCGTCCCCGGAGCAGGTGGTGGGGCGGCTGGTGCACACACGCGTCGAGGAGGTCAGCTCCTTCGGCTGCTCGGAGCCGTTCTACGAGTGGCTGGACGGTGCCATGCGCCGCGCGGTCCTCAACAACCTGCACGGCATACCGACCGACACGCCCATGTACGAGAAGAACGGCTGGACCGGCGACGCCCAGGTCGGCACGCCGGTGATGACGTACGCCTTCGGGGTACATCGCTTCCTGTCCAAGTGGCTGGGTGATCTGGCGGACAGCCAGAACGATGCGGGGCAGCTGCCGGTGATCGTGCCGAGCGGCGGCTGGGGCTACCGGGAGCTGGCTCCCTCCCCCGAATGGACGACCGTCCACCCGTTCGTCGTCCGTGAGCTGTACCGGGTGTACGGGGACGAACGCGTCGCCCGCGAGCACTGGGCGACGCTGACCCGGTACCTCGACTGGGAGCTGTCCCGGCTGCGGGACGGGCTGGCTGTCACGGCGCTCGGCGACTGGGTGGCGCCCGGCTACGAGATTCCCCCGGAGGACACCCGGCTGACCGCGACCGCGTACCTCCACCGGGCGCTGCTGCACTCCGTCGAACTGGGCGAACTGCTGGGTGACGGCGTGGTCGTCAAGCGGTACCGGGAGGCGGCCGAGAACCTGAGGACCGCGCTCAACGAAGCGTTCCTGAGCCCCGAGGGCCACTACCGCACGGCGAAAGACCCCGGGTACCGGCAGACGTCCAACGCGATTCCGCTCGCCTTCGGCCTGGTACCGGCCGGCGCCCGCGCCTCCGTGCTGGACAGTCTGGTGGCGGACATCGAGGCGCGCGGCAACCATCTGAACACCGGCTGCCTGGGCACGAGCGTGCTGCTGAAGGTGCTGTGCGCCCACGGCCGCCCGGACGTGGCCCACGCCGTCGCGACACAGCGCACCTATCCGAGCTGGGGGTACTGGCAGGCCAACGGCGCCGACACCATGTGGGAGATGTGGCCGCTGAGCTCCCGCTCCCGCGACCACTACTTCCTGGGCACGGTCGCGCAGTGGCTGTACGAGAACGTGGCCGGGCTGCGCCCCGGGGACGCCGGCTACCGCACCTTCTCCGTACGCCCCGACGCCCGTACGGGAGTGAACTGGGCCCGTACGTCGATCCGTACGGTGCGCGGCGAGGCCGCCGTGTCCTGGTCGCGGTTGGACCGGGAGCTGCGGCTGTCGGTGCGGGTCCCGGTGGGCTCTACGGCCGAGGTGCATGTACCGGGAAGGGCGCGCGACCGGGTGACCGCGCCGGAGGGCGCGGAGTTCCTGCGCAGCGACCCCGCGTTCGTCGTCTTCCGTGTCGGGCACGGGGAGTGGGCTTTTACCGGCCCGGCGTGACCGATCCGATGACACCCCCGGACGGTGCCCACCTTCGAGTCATCGCGGGCGAGAGCCGCGGCGGCGCGTCACTGGGCGCGGCAGGTGAACGGGCGCGGCCCGACCGAGCGCAGGGCCGCGGACCACCGGCCACCCAGCTCGCAGCCCGTGACAAGATCGCGGGATGCTGCGACTCACCGATTTCATTATCGACTGTCCGGACACGATGAAGCTGGCGGCTTTCTACTCCGAGGTGACGGGCCGTCCGATCAAGGAAGGCAGCTCCGAGGACTGGGCTGGCATCCAGTTCGGCGAGATCGAACTGGCATTCATCCGGGTGGACGACTACCGCGCTCCGCAGTGGCCCGACAGCGAGCACCCCAAGCAGTTCCACCTCGACTTCGAAGTGGACGAGATCGAGTCCGAGCAGCGCCGCGTCCTCGACCTCGGCGCGACGCTGAGGCAGGACTTCATCGGCCCCAACGGCTACGGCTGGCAGATCTACACCGACCCGATCGGCCACCCCTTCTGCCTGTGCCGCAACAAGGGCGTCATCTGGACCGACCAGGGCCCGATCTGGCCCAAGCGCGACTAAGCGGCTTGGATGCGGTTCGTTGCTGACTGTCGGATCCGGTCGCGTTGATGGTTCATGGCCTGGTCGACGGCCTTGCCGATGGCGTCGGTGCTGGTCTGGGCGCGTTGCGGGTAGTCCTGGTACTTCGCCTGCCGCCAGACCAACTCGATGTCGTTCAACTCCGGGCTGCGCGGTGGCGGGTAGAACAGCTCCACCCCGATCTTGGTCAGCTGCTTGCGGCGCCCTTGAACGCCTTGGCCGTGTGCGCTGAGGCGTTGTCCAGCACCACGGTGCACGGCCGCGAGCGTGCCCGGACGGGCAGCTGTCCATCGAGGCCGTCGGCGGCCAGCTCCAGGGCTGCGGCCCCACCGGGCAGGCCGGCCAGGTCCGCGCAGACGAACCCCAGCAGCATCCCGGCGTCGATCTTCCCGCAGGTGGGCTGCCAGAGAAGGTCCGGCGTGGTGCCCACGATCTGGGCGCCGAGCACGTTGACCCGGCGGTTCTTGGTGTCCTCGCGGGGCACCACCGCCCGCTGCCCGATGCGCGAGTAGGTGTAGCCGGTGGGCATGGTCGGGGCGAAGCCGGACTCGTCCAGGAAGATCAGGTCGCGCTCGCCCGCGTGCGCCTCCATCCGTAAGTCCGCAAGTCCTCCGACCGGGCCCGGGCCGCTTGCCGAGACGGCCGGATCAGCCACTCGACCCCGTGCGGACGCGGCGGCGATGTCGGGGAAGGCCGGAGTGCGGTCCGCCCGACCCGCACGGGGCGGTTCCTCACCGTGGAACGGTGAGGAACCGCGCGTCGAGCGGCCTCAGCGCGCCCGGTGTCGGCTCAGTAGGAGCCGTTGGCCTGCCAGAACGCCCATGCGTCGCAGGGGCTGCCATAGCGGTCGTTCATGTAGTTCAGGCCCCACTTGATCTGCGTGGCCGGATTGGTCTGCCAGTCGGCTCCGGCAGACGACATCTTGGAGCCGGGATAGGCCTGCACGAGACCGTAGGCCCCGGAAGAGGGGTTGACCGCCTTGTGGTTCCAGCCGGACTCGTGGTCCACGATGTTGCTGAAGCACTGGAACTGATTGCCGGGCACCATCTGCCGTGCGATGGCCTGGACCTGGGCAACGGTGTACGAGGACTGCGGCGCGACACCGGAGGAGCTCGTCGGCGAGCGGTCGGCCTGCTGCTGCGCCTCCTGGCGATCCTTGGCGTCCTGTTGGGCATTCCGTTCGGCCTCCTTCTGCTGGGCTTTCCGTTCGGCCTCCTTCTGCTTGGCGATCGCGTCCTTGGCAGCCTGCTTACGGGCCGCCTCCGCCGCGGTCTCCCTCGCGCTGTTGTCCGCGGCGAAGGACTGCGCGTCGGCCTGTTGGGTCAAGGAGGCCGTTTGTATCCGAGCCTGCTGCCCCATGGGTATGTCTGCGAGGAGGGTCGAGCCGCTCGCCGTCGTTTCAGTGTCGTTCACCGCCTGGCCGGTGCTGCTCTGGCCAACTCCCACAACGGCACCGACAGTGGTGACCGCGGTGGCAGAGACCACCGCGAGTTCCCGGACTAAATTCCCGCTCACACGGTGTCCTTCCAGGTTCGTCAGATCAAGAGGTGGAGCTTCGCAGGATTAAGACGGTTGATCGGCCGCACTGGTGGCAACGCATCCGAGCGCTGTGCGGAAGAAGCGGAAGAAGCGTGGCGATCTGCTCGGGGGTCGCGGCCCGGAACGCCGGGAAGCCCGACTGGAGTCCCGTCAGCAGCTGGCCGCCCGGAGCGCCTCCCGCCGCCTGCAGCATGGCG
Organism: Streptomyces sp. DSM 40750; assembly: GCF_024612035.1. Classification (GTDB taxonomy): domain Bacteria; phylum Actinomycetota; class Actinomycetes; order Streptomycetales; family Streptomycetaceae; genus Streptomyces. The sequence goes on along the minus strand of NZ_CP102513.1, from coordinate 6,253,257 downwards.
AGGGACGTCGAGATGGCCTGCTTGGCCTCTACCAGGGCCCGGCGAGTCTGGGACTCGCGCTTCGGGTACTGGTGATCCGGGATGGTGCCGTTCTTGGAGAACTTCGCGTTCGCGCTGCTGTGCACCTGCTGGGTCGCGTCGTCGTAGATGTCCCCGTGCCGCGGTGTGCCCTGGGGCGCCGTTTCGATGGGCGCCCTGACGACCTCTCACAGTTGAGGTTCCTCCGGCCCGGGCACACGGGGCAGCCGGACGGTGAACACCGCTCCGCTGCCGGGGGTGTTGCCGACGGTGACGGTTCCGCCGTGTGCCTCGACGAACTGGCGCACGATGGACAGGCCGAGACCGCTGCCCCCGGTGCGTCTGCTGCGGGATTTCTCGGCGCGCCAGAACCGTTCGAAGACATGGGGCAGGTCTTCGGGGGAGATGCCGCCTCCGGTGTCGCGCACGGTCAGGACGGCCTCGTTCGCCGTCCGCCGGGCGCTGAGGGTGACCGTGCCCTGCGTGGGAGTGTGCCGCAGCGCGTTGGAGACGAGGTTGCCCAGGACCTGGCGCATGCGCACCGGGTCGGCGTCCATCCAGAGCCCGGGGTCGGCCTCCGCCCGCAGGTGTACGACCGCGGCTTCGGCGCGGCTGCGATGGGCGGCGGCGACCTGGCCGATCAACTCGTCCGCGGCCAGCGGTTCCCGGTGCAGCCGCAGGGTGCCGGCGTCACCCGCGGCTAGGTCGCGCAGGTCGTCGATGATGTGCTGCAGTTGCAGCGCCTCGTCGTGCAGGGAGGCGATGAGGCCGGAGTCGGGGTCGAGCAGTCCGTCGCGCGTGACCTCGAGCCACCCGCGGATATTGGTCAGCGGGGTACGCAGTTCGTGGGCGATGTCGCTGACCATGGCCTTGCGCTGGGCCTCCATCCGTTCCCGGCGCGCGGTCAGGTCGTTGAAGGCGGCGGCCAGGAAGCCCGTCTCGTCCTTGGTGGTGACGGCGACCCGTGCGTGTCGCTCGGGTGGCTGCCGGGCCGCGGCGGTCAGGGCGCGCAGGGGGCGGACGAGACGGACGGCGACGAGGGCGGTCAGTGTGATCGTGACGGCCAGGACGAGACCGCTGACTCCGATGATCTTGCTCTTGTTGGCGGGTGAGAGGTCGAAGTCCGACCGCTGTTGCTCCCGGTCGCCGAGGTAGAGGGTCGCCGGTGGGGCGACGTAGGGGTCGAGCTGGGTGCGGCGCGCCGTGTCGACGCAGTTCTGCACCTGCGGGTCGCCGTTGCCTGCCGCCTGGCCGGATATTCCGGGAATGACGTCGGTCCCGAACAGTTCCCGCATGGAGGGGTCCGCCTCGACCAGCCGCTTCCAGTCGTCGGGGAGGCAGCCGGCCATCAGCTTCGCGAGGGCTGCCAGCGCCTTGCGCTCGGTGGGCACCGGCGGGTCGTCCACTCCGTCGACGCACTGCGAGAGCACGGCCTCCGAATTGTCGGCGATGACCACCGTACGGCCGCTGGGCATCTGTCTGGTGCGACCGCCGCTGCCGAACCCGGCCACGCACTCAGCACGCCGCTGCGCCCGCTTGCTCACCGTCTCCGCCTCGGCAGGGGACAGCCGAAAGGGTCCCACCGCCCGCGGATCGATACCGGCGAGCTGGGCGCCGGGCTCGGTGTAGGTGTCCGTACGCAGCGGGTCGACGGTGGCCGAGGCGCGGACGGGCAGTGCGGTGCCGGGTGCGGCGGAGTCGGCGATGAGCCGCCCGCCCGCGGTGGTCAGGGCGATGCGCCGGTCCAGGGTGCGCGACAGCGTGTGCACGGTGGACCCGACGCCGTCCCAGTCGGCATGGGCCGCGGCATAGCCGCCGAGCCGGCGCAGGATGTCGGAGTCGTCGGAGAGCACCTGACCGCGTTCCTCCTGGATGGCCCGTGTGGTGAGCTGCACGGCCAGCCACGCGGTGGCGCCCACGGACAGCACCGCGATCGCCACGGAGGTGAGCAGCAGCCGTACCAGCAGACTCTTGTGCCAGGGGATGCGGGGAACGGGCGTCCCGCCGTCCGGGCCGGTCATGAGGGACCCGGGCCGTCGACGAGTTTGTAGCCGACTCCGAACACCGTCAGCAGCCGTGCGGGTGTGCGCGGGTCGGCCTCGATCTTCTTGCGCAGGTTCATGATGTGCATGTCGATGGCGCGCTCGGTGGACGCCCGGTCGTGACCGCGGGTGTGTTCCAGCAACTGACGGCGTGAGAAGACCCGTTCGGGCTCGGCGGCCATGGCGGTCAGGATGGCGAACTCGCCCGGGGTGCAGCCGACCGCCGCGCCGTCGCAGGTGACCTCGTGCCGTACCGGGTCGACGGTGAGGCCCCCGACACGCAGCACGGGGGATTCCTCGACGGGGCTCAGGGTGCGGCGCAGCACGATGCGGACGCGTGCCAGCAGTTCCCGGGGGCTGTACGGCTTCGTCATGTAGTCGTCCGCGCCGAGGTCGAGACCGAGCAGCAGATCGTCCTCGGCGGAGCGGGCCGTGAGCATCAGCACGGGTATGTCCGCGTCCCGGCGCAGCACGCGGCAGACGCCGAAACCGTCGAGGCCCGGCAGCATGACATCGAGGATCACCAGGTCGGGCCGGTGGTTGCGGGCCTCGTCGACTGCGGCCCGTCCGTCGCGGACGACGACGGCCCTGTGGCCTTCCTTGACGAGGAGCCGGCGGATGAGCTCGGCCTGCATGCCGTCGTCCTCCGCGATCAGAATATGTGCGCACACGCCGGTGACCTTATGTGTGCTGAGGCGGCGTCAGCAGGGTGAACGGCCCTCATGCGGTTCTTCCCACACCCTGACAGCTTCCTGATTTCCGCGCTCCACGCTGACCCCATGCACGACGGAGAAACCACACATCGCACCGGCCCGGCCCGGTCCACCCTGGCGCTGCTGTCCGTCTCGCTGTGCCTGCTGGCCGGCTGCGGCCCCGGGCCGTCGGACGCGAAGAACCCCGCCGAGGACCCCGCGAAGACACCGGTGCAGGCCACCCGGGCGGCAACGGTGGCCCGGCTGCAACTGCACGCCACCGACGGGCAGGAACACGTCCCGGTCGCCACCGGCGGCCGGGTCACGGTCGACGGGGGCACGATCACCGAGGTGTCCCTGTCCACCACGGACGGCCGGGCCGTGCCGGGCGAACGCTCCCCGGACAGGAAGAGCTGGACCCCCTCGGGCGACCTGAAGCACGGCACGGCCTACCGGCTGACGGCGGTGGCCACCGACGCCGGCGGCCACCGGGTCAGCAGGACCGTGACGTTCAGGACCCTTGCCGAGGCCGACCGGTTCACCGGCACCTACACCCCGGAGAACGGCTCCACGGTGGGCGTGGGCATGCCGGTTTCGTTCACCTTCGACAAACCGATCACCGACAGGAAGGCCGTCGAGTCCGCCATCGACGTCAGTGCCGACAGCGGACAGACCGTCGTGGGCCACTGGTTCGGCGGGCAGCGCCTCGACTTCCGTCCGCGGGAGTACTGGAAGCCCCACTCCACGGTCACCGTCAGGATCCGCCTCGCCGGAGTGAAAGGGGCCGCCGACGCGTACGGCGACCAGGACCGGACCCTCCGGTTCAAGGTCGGGCGCAGTCAGGTGTCCACCGTGGACGCCGCCGCGCACACCATGAAGGTCGTCCAGGACGGCACCACCGTGCGGAACATACCGATCACCGCGGGCGCCGCCTCGACGCCCACCTGGAACGGGCGGATGGTCGTCTCGGAGAAGCTGATCTCGACACGGATGAACGGCGCCACGGTCGGTTACGCCGGCCAGTACGACATCCCCGACGTCCCGCACGCCATGCGGCTGTCCACCTCGGGCACCTTCATCCACGGCAACTACTGGGGGGCCGACTCCGTCTTCGGCCGGTCCAACATCAGCCACGGCTGTGTGGGGCTCAACGACATCAAGGGCGGCGGCGACTTGGGCCAGGACGCCGCCTGGTTCTACGACAACTCCCTCATCGGCGACGTGGTCGTGGTGAAGAACTCCGACGACAAGGTGATCGCCCCCGACAACGGACTCAACGGCTGGAACATGCCGTGGAGCGAGTGGACGGCGGGGTCGGCGCGATGAGGCACCTCGTGAGGCACCTCGTGAGGCGCCCGGTGAGACACCTCTCCTCCTCCGTGGGCTCCCGAGTGCCGGTTCCCGCCACGGTCCTGGCCCTGGCCCTGGCCCTGGCCCTCACCCTGGCCGGGTGCGGCGGCCCCGGTACCGGGACGCCGGGGGACGTCCCCTCGGCCACCGCCAGTGCGCGGGACACCCGGCCCGTCACGTCCAGCACGGCTCGCGCCCGATCCGCGCCGAGCGCGGCCGGCGAAACGAACGCGGCCGGCGAAAGGGCCCCGGACGCCAAAACCGCGGACCCGAGCCCTTCCGCACCGGCCGACCTGCCGGGCCTCGGCCCGAAGACTCTCGCCGAGATCCCCGACAACGCCCGGCAGGTCGTCGTCGTCACCGGGAAGGACAGGAACTCCCCGCAGTCGCAGGTGGTGTTGTACCGGCGCACCGGCGACGGCTGGGCCGCCGGGCAGACCTGGGCCGCCCACAACGCGCTCCGGGGGTGGACCGACGACCATCACGCGGGTGACCTGCACTCGCCCATCGGTGTGTTCACCCTCAGCGACGCGGGCGGACTGCTCCCCGACCCGGGCACGAAGCTGCCCTACGACCAGTCCGGTTCCTTCACCATCGGCGGCACCGGATTCGAGGGCGAGCCGCTCGCCGGCTCCTTCGACTACGTGGTGGCGATCGACTACAACCGCCGGCCGGGCACCTCCCCGCTCGACTGGACCCGTCCGCTCGGCGCGGACCGCGGCGGCGGCATCTGGCTGCACGTCGACCACGGGGGACCCACCCACGGCTGCGTGAGCCTGACGCGGCAGCACATGAAGGAGCTGCTGCTCACGCTCGACCCGGCGCTGCAGCCGGTGATCGTGATGGGGGACGCCACGTCCCTCGCACGGTGACGACCAACACCACGAACCACCAACACCACGAACCACCAACACCACGAACCACCAGCGCCACGAACCACCAGCGCCACGAACGAGCAGCACCACGAACGAGCAATCACGAACCGAGAGAGACAGGGACTCGACGACCTGTGAAAAGGCATCAGTTGGCGTTAGGCACAAGACGAAACAGCGCGATGGTCGCGGCGGCGGGCCTGGCCTCCACCGCCCTGCTGCTGACCGCCCTCCCGGGCGGGCTCGCTCGGGCGGCCTCGGCCGGTACGTCGGCCGACGGGAGTTTCTCGGTGTCGGCCCAGGGCTCGAGCGGCACCGGCAAGCCCCGTCCGCTGAAGACGGTGACACTGGTCACCGGCGACCAGGTCATGATGGACGGCGCCGGAAAGGTCACCGGGGTGGTGCGGGCGAAGGGCCGGGAACGGATGCCGTTCTCCGTCCGGGAGATCGACGGACACACCCATGTGGTGCCCGGCGACGCGGAGTTGCTGCTGGCGCGGGGCAAGCTGGATTCCCGGCTGTTCGACGTGACCCAGCTGGTGGCGGACGGCTACGACGACGCGGGCCGCGGCGACCTGCCGCTGATCGTCACTTTCAAGGGCAAGAAGGCCCCCGCGATGAGCCCGTTCACCGGGGCCGGGGCGAAGATGGGCCGGGCGCTGCCCGTCGTCAACGGCAAGGCAATGCGTCCCGTCAAGAAGCGTGGCGCCGAGTTCTGGGACGCCGTCACGGACACCGCCGCCAAGGGCGACGCGCGGACCACGGCCGGGTTCACCGCCTCGACGGCGGTGGAGAAGGTGTGGCTGGACGGCAGGCGCCGGGCCAGCCTGGACAAGAGCGTCCCGCAGATCGGTGCGTCGACGGCCTGGGCCGCCGGTTACGACGGCACCGGCGTCAAGGTCGCCGTGCTCGACACGGGGGTCGACAAGACCCACCCCGACCTGGCGAGCCAGGTGATCGCGGAGCAGGACTTCTCCGGCTCCTCCGGCCCCGGCGACAAGTTCGGCCACGGCACCCATGTGGCGTCCATCATGGCCGGGACGGGCGCCAAGTCCGGGGGCAAGTACAAGGGTGTCGCCCCCGGCGCGAAGATCCTCAACGGCAAGGTCCTCGACGACGGCGGCTGGGGCCCGGACTCCGGCGTCATCGCGGGCATGGAGTGGGCGGTGGCCCAGGGGGCCGACGTCGTCAACCTCAGCCTCGGCTACACGGACACCCACGGTATCGACCCGTTGGAGGAGACGGTCAACCGGCTCTCCGCCGAGAGCGACACGCTCTTCGTCATCGCGGCCGGCAACGAGGGCGCGTCCGAACAGACCGTCGGCTCGCCCGGCAGCGCCGAGGCCGCGCTCACCGTCGGCGCGGTCGACAAGTCCGACCAGCTCGGCGACTTCTCCAGCCGTGGTCCGCGCGTCGGTGACGGCGGGGTCAAGCCCGACCTGACCGCGCCCGGTGTCGACATCACGGCCGCCGCGGCCGCCGGCAGCGACCTGGAGGCCTCGAAACCCTCCCCGGTACCCGGTTACATCACGATCGGCGGCACCTCCATGGCGACCCCGCATGTGGCGGGCGCCGCGGCGATCCTCGCCCAGCAGCACCCCGACTGGACCGGCGAGCGCATCAAGTCCGTCCTCACCGCGTCCGCCAAGCCGGGCTCGTACAGCTCCTTCCAGCAGGGCACCGGCCGCACCGACCTGGTCCGGGCACTGGCACAGGGTGTCGTCACCGAGCAGGGGCCGATCAACTTCGGCTCGCAGCAGTGGCCGCACAACGACGACGAACCGGTGACCAAGCAGCTCACCTACAAGAACTTCGGTACGGAGCCGGTCACCCTGGACCTCTCCGTCGACGCCTTCTCGGTGGACGGCAAGCCGACCGCCGAGGGCATGTTCTCCGTGTCGCCGCAGCGGCTCACCGTCCCTGCAGGCGGCGAGGCCAGTGCCAACGTGACCGCGGACACCCGTTCCGGCAGCGCCGACGGCACGTTCGGCGGCTCGGTATCGGCTGTCTCGGCCGATGACAAGGTCGCGGTGCGCACCGCGGTCGGGGTACAGCGCGAGGTCGAGTCGTTCGACCTGACGTTGAAGCACATCGACGAGAACGGCAAGCCGACCAGCGACGCCGTCACCACCGTGGAGGGCCTCGACAGGGACTTCTACACCCGCTACGCCGCCGAGGAGGACGGCGAGCTCACGGTACGGCTGCCCAAGGGCGACTACGGCCTCACCGGTGTGATTCACCCCGACTCCACGTCCTCCGCCCAAGCCGTACTGATGCAGCCGAGGCTGCGGCTGGACCAGGACACCACCGTCACCGTCGACCCCCGGCAGGCGCAGCCGTTGGACATCACCGTGCCCGACGCAGCGGCCAAGAACACCGAGGCCACAGTCGCGATCCGCTACGAACGGGCCGCGGGGATGCCCAAGAACACGAGCGGGTACTGGCTCCCGACCTTCCAGGGCATGCGGTTCGGGCAACTCGGCCCCGAGGTGCCCGCCGACACCGGGTTCGCCCAGTACTCCGGTGACTGGACAACCCAGGACGACGAGGGCAGGCCGGTCACCTACCACCTTTCCTGGGACCGCCGCGGCGACCTGGGCGGCTTCGCCGCCAAGGTGGAGCAGAACCAGCTCGCCAAGGTCGACTTCCAGGCAGGCGCACCTGCCGCGGACAAGGACGTCCTGGTGGCTGTGAGTCCCCACATGCCCGATGGGGACTTGTGGGGGCGCTACGACCTGCTGAGGGGGGACCTGCCGCTGCGCACGACGGACTACATCCTCGACAACGGCGTCAAGTGGTCCTTCGCCATGCAGCAGTACAGTGCCGAGGGCGCGTCCGAGTACCAGCTCCAGGGGACGCCCAGGACCTGGCAGGCCGGCCAGAGCTACACCGAGCGGTTCAACGTCGGCGTCTTCGGCCCGGCCTTGGGCGGCGCCGCGGGCTCCATGGGCTCCGTGGCGATGGGGAATCCCGGTGTCGAGCGGTCCGGGAACGTCATCACGGCCCTTCTGCCGCTGTTCGGCGACGGCGCCGGGCACTACGACAGCGGCGGTGGATACGCCTCGGCCGAGAGCTCGCTCCAGGCCGACGGCGAGGAGATCCCCCACAGCTCCTCCCCGGCAGACAGCATCACCGAATTCACCGTTCCCGACGAGGCCAGGGCGTACAAGCTGACCCTGGACAACTCCCGTGATCCGGGACTCTCGCCGGTCAGCACCCGCGTCCGCGCGGAGTGGACGTTCCGATCCGCCGGCGTCCCCGAGGACGAGACGACCGACCTGCCGCTGTCGGTGGTCCGTTTCTCCCCCGAACTGTCCTTGGACAGCACGGCGAAGGCGGGCGAGCGGTTCGACGTGCCCTTCACCGTCGAGGGCGCGTCCGCCGGCCGACAGCCCGCGAAGCTCGCCTTCGAGGTCTCCTACGACGAAGGCGCCACCTGGCAGACAGCGGAGGCCGTCGACGGCACCCACCTGTCGCTGCGGCACCCGGCCGAGCCCGGCTCCGTCTCCCTGCGGGCCGAGCTGACCGACGACTCGGGCAACACCCTGCTCCAGACGATCGAGCGCGCCTACCTCACCGCCGGGTGACCTGACACGGAACCTCGCAACCGATCTCGCCCGGGGCGGTGTTCGACCACCGCCCCGGGCGGGTGCGTCTCAAGGTCCGCAGTGCCGCCGCCGCAATCTTCCCTCGGGATACGGTGCTGTCATGTCTCGATCAGTCGAAACCGGATCAGTCTTGTCTTCCGTCACCGCGGACGACGTCGACCTTGCCGTGCGGCTCGCCGTGGGCATCCTTCGGGACGCACCCCGCGAGGGGTGGGGCGGTAAGGCCGGTTCGCTGGAGTGGGACTGCTGGGAGACCGTCGAGCACCTCGCCAACGACCTGTTGTACTACGCCGTGCAGTTGGGGCCGCAGATCCCGCCGCTGGACACCCATGTGCCTTTCGCGTTGAGCCAGAAGAGGCCGGACGGACCCGCGGTCTTCCTCTTCGCGGACCGTGATGCGGGTCCGGCCGGCCTGGTGCAGGTGCTGGAGGCGTGCGGCGCGCTGCTGGTCGCCATGGTGCGTACGACGCCGCCCCGGGTTCGCGCCCACCACGCCTCCGGGGTGTCGGACCCCGAAGGCTTCGCGGCGATGGGGGTGGTAGAGACGCTGGTACACATGCACGATGTGGCGGAAGGCTTGGGGCTTGCCTGGACCCCGCCCTCCGCGCTCTGCTCTCGGGTGCTCGACCGTCTGTTTCCCGAGGCTCCGGGCGGCGCGGATCCCTGGCTCACCCTGTTGTGGGCCACCGGCCGCGCCGAACTGCCGGGGCACCCTCGTCCCACTACGTGGCGCTGGGCCAGCACACCGCGGTCATAGGAGCGGATCGGCTTCAGCCGCGGCCAAGGTGATGATCGTGCCCTTACCGCGGCGAGAGCGCACCGGGCCACCCGTCCCAACCGGCGACCCGGCGGACCTATCCGGTCACGGCACGAGCGATTGCCCATGGCTGCCCCTACAGTCACTGGCATCGCGACTCTTCCCAACCCATGCCCACCCTCGCGGCCGACCTCAACGGTCGTACCCTCGGGCTTGCGCTCCCGCCGGGGCGGCTGATCGACGCGACCAACGAAGGCCCTTGGCACGAGCCGTTGTTGTGGCATGCCCAGACGCCCGCGTCGCGTTGTCGTAGACGAGGCACGCCATGACCAGGAGCGGCAGGTTCGCCACGGTGACCCAGCCGTTGCGAGCGGCAAGGCCGAGCGAGCAGAGCGAGATAGGCGACGTCCAATCCCTCGCCGACTCTGAGTGCGGGGGATCTTCCGCAAGGTCACGTCCACGGCCGTGGTGTACGGGGCCGTCACGAGGCCCGCGCCCGCGTCGCGCCCAGGGCTGCGCCGGAACGGCGGTGCGCCGGAACGGGCCGAGCCCCTGGCCGTGGTGCGGTCCGGGGCTCGGCTCGGTGTGCGGGGAGCGTCAGCGCGTCAGTCGACCGCCTCCACTCTTACGTCGTCGACGCGGAACGTGCCGGACGAGCCACGGAAGCCGAGCTCGATGGCCACGTTGTCCACGCGGGCGTCGTCCACGGTCGTGCAGGTGCGCTCGAAAAGCTTCCACTCTCCGTCCGGGGTGTCGCCCGCGGGCAGCCAGGTGCGCTGCTCGGTGCCGATCCGTGTGCCTCCGTCACGGGAGGTGACGAAGTAGTACGCGCCCGCGTTGGCGCCCGGCACGTAGTCCTTCAGCTGGTACCAGAAGGAGACCTTGTACGTCTTCCCGGGCTCCGCGGTGATGGGTGACGCGCCGTGCCTGAGGCTGTTGAACTGCTGGTTGTAGGCCGCGTTGCCGGTGGTGTCGGTGCTGGTGAAGGAGAGGGAACGGTCACCGGTGCGCCCGTGGTCCTCCTCGACGGCCAGCGTGTACGGGCCACTGCCCACCTGCTGCCAGATGTCGCAGTCGGCGGCCTCGAAGCTGTCCGTGTAGGGCAGCTTCACGTCGCAGGTCTCGATCGGGGTCACCTTGACGTCGTCCACCCGGAACCGGCCGGACGAGCCACGGAATCCGAGCTCGACAGCGATGTTGTCGACCGCGGGATCGTCCACGGTCGTGTAGAGGCGCTCGAAGTACTTCCACTGCCCGGCCGGGGTGTCGCCCGCGGGCAGCCAGGTGCGCTGCTCGGTGCCGATCCGGTTGCCCGCGCTGCGCGAGGAGACGAAGGAGTACGCGCCCACGTTGCGGCCCGGCACATAGTCCTTCAGCTGGTACCAGAAGGACACCGCGTACGCCTTGCCCGGCTGGGCGGTGAACGGCGAGGTGCCCTGCTTGAGGCTGTTGAACTGCTGGTTGTAGGCCGCGTTGCCGGTGGTGTCGGTGCTGGTGAAGGAGAGGGAACGGTCACCGGTTCGGCCGTAGTCCTCCTCGACGGCCAGCGTGTACGGGCCACTGCCCGCCTGCTGCCAGATGTCCGGCTCGGACGCCTCGAAGCTGTGGTGGTGGACGGCCACCAGCAGGTCGTAGGCGTCGTACACCCGCTTGATCAGGGCGGACTCGTCGGCGTCCGGCTGCTTGCTGTCCTCCTCGACGGCGTCGACCACACCCGTGAACCGGGCGAAGCTGCGCGTCGTGTAGTCCTCGGCGGGCAGCGCACGGGCCTGCTCCAGGACCGAGGCGAGCGACTCCCCCGTGATCACTGCCGGTTCGGCGGTGACCGAGGTGGTCCCCTCGACCGTGCGCGCGACGACCTTGTAGTACACCTGACCGCCGTAGACGGCGTCCTTGAAGGACCGGGCGTACTCGTCGTCCAGCAGCTTCCTCCAGCCTTCGCCGCCCTCGCGCGGGTCGGTGGCCGCGGTCTCGGCGTCGGAGGTGCGGTACAGGTCGAAGGCCACGGCCGCCTTCGGCTTGGTCCAGGTGACCGTGCCCGACCGCTTGCCGAAGGTGCCGTCGGCGATGACCGTGTCGTCGGTCAGCGCCTCGGTGGCGACCTGGGTGAACGTGGCGGCCCGGTCCGCGGCGACACCGGCGTGGACCACGTCCACCATCGGCACCGACGCCTCACCGGCCTTCTTCCAGTGCACCCCGTCCGGAGAGACCATGGCCAGCACCCGGTCCGACCGGGGCAGCCGGACCAGCTTGACGTACGGGTACTCCGCGACGGTGTAGCCCTTCAGCTCCTCGGTGAACGGGCTGCGGGTGATGCCGCCGGCGCCGGTGCCCCCGGGGTTGCCGGTGCCGATGTCCGAGCGGGTGTCCAGGCTGCGGTGGCGCAGCGACAGCGCGCCCTCGGCGTCCGCGCCCAGGTAGACGTAGCGGCCGACCTTGTCGGTGGTGTCGCGCAGGATCACGCCCCGCACCGCGCCGTCGCTTTCGCGGGTGTCCGAGAGCTTCGCCGAGACCGTCGTACCGCCCTGGACCAGCCTGCTCACCTGGGTGTAGGCGTCCGGGTGGAACCGGTCGGTGTGCACGGTGTCATCGCCGCCGCCGAAGCCGTCACCGGCCGCGCCCTTCACGGTGATCGTGTCACCGCTCACCGAGACGGTTCCGCCGTCGGCGTCGCCGATGGTGTCGTCCCGCCAGGCGCCGTCCCGCAGTGCCGCCGTCGTACCCGGGGTGACCTCGGCCTTCACCGGGCGGGACGGCCGGCCCTCGCCCTGGTCGTTGACCGGGACGACCCGGTAGTAGAAGGTGCCCTCCGCCCCGCTCGACAAGGGCACCTCGTCGATGTGGCTGACGCCCTTCACCGTCTTCTTCACCGTGTCGTACGGGCCGCTCGCGGAGGTCGCCCGCTCGACGGTGTACGAGGTCGCCCCCGCGGCAGGCGCCCAGGTCAGGCCGACCGCCCGCGAACCGGGCGTGGCCACCGCGACGTCGACCGCCGAAGGCACCTCCGGCACGGCCTTGTCGGTGCCGAGGTCGAGCACCACGGCGCTGAACGAGGACACCTCCACCGTGCCCGCGTCGGAGACGGACAGCTCCTTGCCGGAGACCAGGTCACGGACCTTGCTTCCGGAGAAGCCCGCCGGCAGCTTCACCTTGAACAGGCGCGCGTTCTCATACGCCTCGCGGGTGGTGTTGACCGCCGTGAAGTACTGGCCGTACCGGCTGGTGAGCAGGTCCGGGTAGCCCGAGTACGGGGTGTCCTGGCGCCAGTTGTCGCGCTCGACCGTGCCGACGCCCGGCTGGTGGGTGACCGGGATCAGCTCGCCGGCCATCGCCAGCGGACGGTCCGGTTCGGTGAAGCGGTCGAAGAACATCGGGTGTTCGCCCGAGGCGGCGCGCAGGTAGTACTCCTCGGACCGGAAGACGCCCTGGGTCTGCAGCTGGACCAGCTGCTCGTGGCCGCCGTACTGCGCGTGCAGCCGCCCGTTGCCCAGGTAGCCCCTGGCACGTTCGACGAGGTTGCCGAACAGGTGGGTGTCCCCGTCGCGGACCGACACCAGGAGGTTGTCGATGTCCACCCAGGCGAACGTCCGGTCCTGCTTGTCGCGGTCGATGCCGAGCCTGGTCAGTTCCTCGTCGGTGTACCGGTCGAGGTCGGTGTGCGGCAGGACGACGCCGGCGCCGGTCTGCTTGAACCGCTCGTAGGAGCCGCGGCCCCCGGTGAGGTAGGCGTAGGTGCGCGGCAGCCGCAGGTCGTACCTGTGGTTGGTGAGAACAGTGGCGAAGTGCGGGAAGTACTGATGGTCCGCCAGCTGCTGCTGGCTGTATCCGACGGCCTCACGGGCGTAGCGCCAGTACGGCGCCCACTCCTCACTCGCGTACGCGGCCGCGTTGTCGGCCATGTACTGCTCCAGCGAGGCGTGCAGCAGGCCGCGGCCGCTGCCGGTGTCCGTGCCGTAGGCGATCTTGCCGGGGTAGGCGGTGTTGCGGTCGTCGATCACCTGCTGCATGTACATGATGCGGTTGCCGTCGGCGTCCGTGCCCTGGTAGCGGGTCTGGCCGCGGGCATGGAGGTTCCGCAGGGCGAGCTTGAGGATCTCGTCGTTGAGCTTCTCGTCACCCTTGTGGTCGAGGGTGCGGAAGAACCATGAGGGCAGGTAGTTGGTGGATTCACCGTAACTGCCGACGTAGCCGTTCTCCCGGGTCAGACCGGCGGTGGTGACACCGGTGTAGTGCTTGCCGTACGGCAGCCGGCGCACCACCTCACCCTCGGCGTCGAGCTTGCTCCTGGCCAGGCCCTTCATGACGATCTGGAGGTAGTCGTCGGTGAAGACGGCGTTGCGGTCGTGCCGGAAAAGCGAGTGGTAGAGGTCCAGTTTCCCGCCGTCCGGGCCGACGAGGACCTCCTCGCCGAGGAACGGAACAAAGCCCAGCGACTCGCCGGCGATGGCGTGGCTGCGCTCCTTGCCCTCGTAGAACCCGGAGCCGATGACGCGCAGGCCCTCATGGGCCTTCCAGGCGCCCTCGTAGGTGTACAGCACCTGGTTGTAGATGTAGGAGAGCCGGGAGCGGGCGAAGTCGAAGTTGGCCTTGAGCACGCGCTCCCAGGCCTCGCCGCGGGTCAGCTCGCCGCCCTTGAAGTCCACGCCGGCGATGGTGTTCTCGCCGTCGGTGGTGCCGGTCCCGAAAGGCTCGTCGAGGAGGTCGGCGAACTTCTCCGTGCCGTAGACGCCGTCGTCGGCGATCAGGTTCTCGACGATGTAGAGGGCCTCGCCGAGAGCGCCGTAGTAGCCGCCCCAGTCGGACTGGTGGCCGCCGTTGCCCAGGCTCTTGACGTTGCCGTAGTAGTTCCTGGTGTGGTTGTCGATGGACTTGAAGATCCGCTCCAGCGCGGCTCTCTTCTCCGCGTCGGTCTTCGCCGGTGACCAGTCCGTCAGCAGGGTCTCGGCGTAGAAGCGCAGGTCGTCCTTGTAACGGACGATGGACATGGCGGAGGTGTCGCTCGCGTCGGACTGCGCGGACAGTTTGTCGAACAGCTCGATCTGGGTGGTGCGGAAGCCGTCGATCCGCTTCTGCTCCTCCTCTGCGGAGAGCGCTGGGGCCGCCTTGGTGCCGGCCTCGTAGCCCGTGTCGTCACCGTCGGCCAGGGAGATCTTCGGGCTGGTGTGGGTGATCGCCTGGTAGTAGCGGCGGGACTCGCCCTTCGCGGTGTCCGTCAGGCCCGAGAAGGTGCGAACGATGATCTCGACCTTGTCGTGCCCTTGGGTCGAGGCGAGCGGCAGCATCGTGGTGGCGAAGAAGAACCGGCCTTCCAGCGCCTTCCCGGTGCCGGCGCTGATGGCCTCGTAGTCACCGTTGCTGCGGTAGTTGGCCTGCTCGCCGTTCACGTACACGACGGTCGAGTACGGCGACGCGTCCTCGCCCCAGAACTTCAGGCTGAGGTAGTTCTGCCGGGCGGGATCGACCGCGGCCGTGAAGACCAGGTCGCCCAGGTGGCTGCCGGCCGGCGAGAGCGGCTGCGCCACCCGCGCCTTCTGTCCGCCCGCGCCGTCCACGACGGTCGTGGACTTCCCGGTGAAGCCGTGCTCCTTCTCCGAGGCGGTATCGCCGAATGTCACCACATCAAGCCGGTCACCGGCGGCATGGTCCTCCGCGGCTGCCGCGATCGATGCCGGGCTCAGCCCCATGACCAAAGGCACGGCGCACAGCAGCGCCACCATTCTTCGCATGTACCGCCCCGGGCCGGGGCGCGCTCTCCCTCGCACGCCCGCGAAGGGCCTGCTGTGTGCTGATGACATCGCTGCTCTCCTCCAAGCCCGGAAAGCTGATCACCGAACGTCCTCGAACGGTAAACGCTTTCTGCAACTGGCCGGAAGATACGCACATAAGGATCGGAGGGGAAGCCTCCGGGCACGCCTGAAACTTTCACTCGCCCACCGACCCGGGTGCGAGCCGTGACTCTCACCCACGGGCCGGTTCGTCGGCCCGACGCGTGGAATCCGATGGCCCGCCGCTTCTCTTGCCTAAGCGCACGGAGTCGCTCTAGCGTGCGGTAACCGTTTTCCGCCTTTCTCGCTTCTCGGAGGCTCAGCTGCACACGCCACCCACCGGACCGGTCCACCCTGGCGCGAACTCGGCCGCGGTCCACCGTCCCGCCGCCGTCGCACGCATCACGGACGGCTTCTGGGCGCAGCGTCGCCGGACCAACGCCGAAGTGTCGCTTCCGGAAGGCCCGCAGCGGCTGGAAGACTCCGGAAATCTCGCCAACCTGCGAGCAGCCGCGGACGCGGGTATGGCACCGGCGTTCTCGGGGGACTTCCAGTTCCAGGATTCCGACGTCTACAAGTGGCTGGAAGCGGCCTGCTGGCAGCTGGCAGACGCGCCGGACCCCGATCTCTCCGACGAAGTCGCCCGGATGGTCCGGCTCATTGCCGATGCCCAGCTGGAGAACGGATACCTGCAGACGTATTACCAGCTCGGCGGCGGCGAGCCGTGGACCGAACTCGGCTGGGGGCACGAACTGTACTGCGCCGGCCACCTGATGCAGGCCGCAGTAGCCCATCATCGGGCGACGGGAAGCCGCGACCTGCTGGACGTGGCCGGCAGGTTCGCCGACCACATCGAGTCCGTCTTCGGTCCCGGCAAACAGGTCGACGGGGTCTGCGGCCACCCCGAGGTGGAGACGGGACTCATCGAGCTCTACCGCACCACGGGCGACAAGCGGTATCTGGAACTGGCCCGCTACTTTCTGGAACGGCGCGGGCACGGCGTCCTGGCCTCGGGCGCCGACCGCGGCCATGACCGGGACCCGGGGCCGGAGTACTGGCAGGACCACGCCCCGATCCGCGAGGCCCAGGAGGTGACCGGGCACTCCGTGCGCCAGCTCTACCTCCTCGCGGGAGCCGCCGACCTGGCGACCGAGACCGGCGACGTCCCACTCCGGCAAGCGCTGGAGCGCCTTTGGACCGACGCGGTCTCCACCAAGACGTACCTCACCGGAGGGATGGGCTCGCGGCACGACTGGGAGTCCTTCGGGGACGCCTACGAACTTCCCGCCGACCGCGCGTACACCGAGACCTGCGCCGCCATCGCCTTGGTCCACTTCAGCTGGCGGATGGCGCTGCTCACCGGCGAGGCCCGCTACTCGGACCTCGTCGAACGCACCCTCTACAACGGCTTCCTCGGTGGCGTGGGCCTGGACGGGCGCACCTGGCTGTACGTCAATCCGCTGCAACGGCGGGCGCGTCCGCACGAGCGCCCCGGCGACCAGGCCTCCCAGCGCACGCCCTGGTTCCGCTGCGCCTGCTGCCCGCCCAACGCGATGCGCCTGCTGGCCGGCCTCCCGTACTACTTCGCGAGCGCCGACGACAGCGGCCTGCAACTGCACCAGTACGCCACCGGCGCGTACGCGGAAGACGGCTTCGCGGTCCGCGTGGCCACGGCGTACCCCTGGCACGGCACGGTCACCGTGACCGTCGACGACGCCCCGGCCGAGGAACGCACCCTTTCCCTCCGGCTTCCCTCCTGGTGCACACGGTTCGGGCTGACCGTGAACGAGACACCCGGGCTTGAGCAGCCCGAGCACGGCTGGCTCCGCATCACCCGGGCCTTCCGGGCGGGCGACACCGTCCGGCTCGAACTTCACCTGCCGGTGCGCCTGACCCACCCCCACCCGTATGTCGACGCCGTACGCGGATGCGTGGCCTTGGAGCGCGGACCGCTGGTGTACTGCCTGGAGGAAGCCGACAACCCCGGAGACCTCGACGGTGTCGTCCTCGACTCCTCCACGGCACCCACCGTCCGAGAACGCCCCGACCTGCTCGGCGGAGTCACCACCCTCGTCGCCTCCGGTCGACGTCTCACACCGGACGGCATCGGTTGGTGGCCGTATCCCACGGACCCCGCCCACACCCGACAGGCCGACCAGTCGCAGCCCGTCGAGCTGACCGCCGTCCCCTACTACGCCTGGGCGAACCGGGGCGACGGCGCCATGCGCGTGTGGATACCCCAACGGAGCTGACCAGGCGGATGGTGACGGCGCCATCGAGCCCGGCGGCGACCACCCGATGCCGCTCCTCGTCGGAGTGCTGACAGATCAGCGCCGCCTTCTCGGAAGACTGACGCGCACGAACCATCGTGTCCTTGAGGGTGGCACCGGAGCGCGTGATCCAGAACCACGATTCAACCGTCGCCGACAGGAACGTACGTATCGCTGCGGCAGAGCTTCTAGCTGCTCACCCTGGGCCGGCGGAGGTCGTTCGACCCGGGCCACGGCGAACCGCGCAACGGTCGGCGTGTCCGGAGAGTCGTACCCGCCGTGACCGAAGCATGTACACAGCACAGCGTGAGGTTGTCGCCCGCCGTCTCCACGACAGCCGGCATCGGGAGCCTGGCACTCGCCGCCGTGGCGAGCTGGAGCAGCCTCCTGCTGGTGGTGCAGGGGCGGGTGGTCCCCGGCTGGGGTGTGAGTGCGACTCTCCTTGTCGTCTCACTCCTTCTCCGATGGGCCCTCACCCAGGTGGGCCGCCCGACGGATGCTTCGAGGCACCCGCGGGAGCCGGCCAGGTGGGCCCGGCTGGGGAGCAGTCTGTTGATCGCCACGGCAGTGCTCGGCACCGCATGGGGAGCGGTGGACGACTTGACCTCTGACGCGGATTACCGCGTGCTGCGCCCTGCGGGACCAGGGGGCTGCACGGCCGTGGTGCGGGAGACGTCCTTTCTCGTGATCGGCAATGGCGAGGTGTACGCGGTGGGGCACACCGGCCTCGCCTTGGGCGAGTCGGGATCCTGGACGGTCGACGATGGTTACCGGCCCATCGACGCAGGCGCCTACGAACTCGACTGGGGGCGGGACGGCGGTCGACTGTTGCTCAGTGGCACGAGCACCGATCCGATCCTCCGTGGGGGATCGGTCGACATCGACTGCGGGTAAGGCTCCGGACCACCATGCCCACTCAGCCCACAGTCCGGGACGAAGGGAGCGTGCCAGAACCATGCCGGGGTGCGGGGAACCACGGGGATGGCGGGGACCAGGTCGTCGGCCAGTCAGGCCCAGGAACGGGTCCACCGCAGGTCAGCCCGGCGAGCATTCCCGTGGAGAACCCAAGCTCCCCCAGCTGAGAGGGCATCCGGCGTCCAACTGCTCTGCGACAGATTCGCCCGCGCCCTCCAGAAGGAGGGATCCCGGGACCAGTTGAGCCAGTCCGTCAGACGGTTCACAGCGGCTTCGAACGCCTCATCGGCGCCCGGGTTCACGGAGGAGCGGCCGACGCCGCCGGTGCCCGTCCGGACCGGACCGGGTGCGGTCCGTCCGGGCAGTGCTCGGATCGCTCATCTCATGTCTCTTCTCATGTCTCTTCGTTCCGTCCGGCCGGAAGGCCGATGGGACAGGCGCCTGGAGATTCCCACCTCACCGCCACGGCGGCGTGGGCGGATCACCCGTGGTGGGTGAGCCCGGCACCCGGTGACAGGCGTGACCCTGGAGCGGTCAGGCATAGCGCTCCCTCGGACACCGCCCCGTCGGCGGTCCGGGAGCGACCCGCTCGATCGCGCGAGGAGGAGCCATGACCATGTCGCGTGATCCGGCGCCGCCAACCGGACCAGAACCCCCTGCCGTCGGGGCGGCCCCCCGCCCGGTGAGTGATCCCGCGGATGTGCTGGCGCAACTGGGCCGCTCGTGGACCTGGATCCTGGGCTCGGCGGTCGCGACGGTGGTACCGGGCGTCCTGGTGCTCGTCTGGCCGGAGGAAACCCTGCACGTCCTGGCAGTCCTCATCGGGCTGTACCTGCTGGTGACCGGGGCGTTCCGGTTCGTGGCCGTCTTCGGCCGGGAGGAGCACGGTGAACGGCTCTCAGGGCTGCTCCTGGCCGTGCTGTACTTCCTGGCCGGGGTTCTGTGCCTGCGGAACCCGCTGCAGACCATCGCCGCCCTCTCGCTGATCGTCGGCGTCGTCTGGCTCGTTTCCGGCATCCTCACCCTCTACACGGCCATCGCCGCCAAAGACCTGCCGCATCGCGGAGTCGTCCTGGGCGCCGCGGTTCTCGGCATCGTCGCGGGAATCGTGGTGCTCGCCCTGCCGACGGAGTCGGCCCGCGCCCTGACCCGGCTGCTCGGCCTGTGGCTCGTCCTGCTCGGCCTCGCTGAGGCGGCGGTAGCCCTCGCGTGGCGGGCCGCGCTCCGAAAGACGCACACCACGGGGCCGTACGCCCCCGCCGGGACGGTCTGACACCGCACCCGCCACTCCGCCGCGACGGGCGCACCCGGACAACCCGGACCCGTGCGGTCGCCTCCACCTCCGTCATCCCGAGCGGCGACCGGGGCAGCCGGGGCGGCGCACCCCGGAAAGGAGCACCATGAACCCGGCCGACGTCGCGCTGGTCGTGGTCCGACGGGTCTGTCCGGACTCGTTCCCGCCCACGGCGCTGCCCACCGACGCGGCCGCGGCGATCTACGGCACGTTCGTCCGGTTCCCGCGCGCCGGCACGCGCACTCTGCTCGTCGTCACGGTGATCACCGCAGTGGTCGCGTATCCGTACGGTCCAGGACATCCCGCCCGCGCCGTCCGCACGACAGTGGAACGGGGCACGACGACCACCGCCAGGGCGCTTGACCGCGTGGGAGTGCGCACCGGCGCCACGGGGCGCCGGCTGTCCGGCCACCCGAAGTGGACAACCACGGGTGTCATCGCGGCGGGAGCCCTGGCGCCGGTGCTCTGGAACCATCCCCCGGTGGGGGCGATGGCGCTCGTCCTCTGTATCGACCTGGCCGCCGTCCTGCTCCTCGTGGCGGTCCTCGCGGCCATCTCGGGCCCGGCGGCCGGGCATGAGGACCGGGCGGCGGCCCCCTGAGCCATGGCCAGGAAACCCGGCCCCGCCCGCGCGTCCCACAGACGCACGGTGGTGGATCGAGTCCTGGCAAGCATGCGGTCCGGTCCGGTGGCCCGGCTGCTTCCCCGCCTGGTGGCGCTCAACGTCGTGGAGGGCTCCGTGAGGCTGGCCGCGCAAGCCTTCCTCACCGCGCTCCCGCTGCTGATGACCGTCGCGGCGTTCGCCCCCGAAGGGGTGCAGGATCTGCTGGCCGACTCCGTCCGTGCGGTTCTGGGGGTACGGGGCGACACGCTCGACGAGGTACGCCGTACCTTCTCGGCCACCGGCACACCACGGGACGCCGTCGGAGCTGTGGGCGTGGTGGTGACCCTGGTGTCCGCGACGGCATTCAGCCGGGCGCTCCAGGCGGTCTGCGAGCGGTGCTGGCACCTGTCCCGCACACCGGTGCGGGCCGCGATCTGGCGCTGGCTGCTCTGGCTGATCGTCTGGCTGGGTGTCCTCCTGGTCCAGGCGCCGCTGCGCAGCGGACTGGGCGTCGGCGCGGTGACCGGATGGGTTCTGTCACTCCTGTCCTCGACGCTGCTGTGGTGGTGGACCCAGCATCTTCTGCTGGGCGGCAGGATCGGCTGGCGGAACCTGCTCCCGGGAGCGCTGCTGGCGGGCACGGGCACAGTCGTACTGAGCTGGGCCGCCGGTCTTTTCGTGCCCACGGCCATGGAGCGCAGCCTCCAGGAGTTCGGACCGCTGGGGCCCGTCTTCACGTTCCTGTCCTGGTTGATCGCCGTGTTCCTGGTGGCGGTCTCGGGCCTCGCCCTCGGCGAGTACGTCGCCTCCTCCCACTGGTACCGGGCAGCCGCCGCGCCCCGCCGTAAGCGGGCCGAACCCTGACCTGCCACAGGAGCGCGTCCATCGAGTGCCGGGCCGCCCGCAGGCTCACCCGCGCCGGGTGAAGCCACCCGGCCCCGGCCGTGCCCACGCTGAGGACAGCACGCAACGGCGGCCGGGCGAGCGCCCGGGACGGAGGAGAGACATGAGCACGCAGACGTACCTCGCGTACGACTACCCCATGCTGAGCATCTTCTGGAGCATGCTCTTGTTCTTCCTGTGGATCATGTGGTTCGTCCTGCTCTTCCGCATCGTCGTCGACATCTTCCGCGATGACGCGATGAGCGGGTGGGCGAAAGCCGGCTGGCTGGCGTTCACCGTCCTGCTGCCCTTCCTGGGCGTCTTCGTCTACGTGATCGCCCGCGGCAAGAACATGGGCCGCCGGGAAATAGCGCAGGCCCGAGCACAGCAGGAAGCCTTCGACGCCCACATCAGGGAGGCCGCGGGCGCCACGGGCGGGCCCAGCAGCATCGACGAGCTCGCCAAGCTGTCCGAGATCCGCGCCCGCGGCGACATCACGGACGAGGAGTTCCGCAGGGCCAAGGAACTGGTCCTGACCGGCCACGGCCCGGCGGAGCACACCGGCTCCACCGCCCGCACCCCCGGTCGCTGAGCATCCGGACAACACGAATCGAGGCGCAAGATGACCGCGACATACACCAAGCCGGCACACACGGCGAAGCAGGAATGGGCAACCGGCCTGACCGCCTTCGCGGCAGTGATGCTCTTCCTCGTCGGCCTGCTCGACATCTTCCGGGGCATCATGGCGATCGCCGAGGACGACATCTTCGTCACGACGCGCCAGTACGTGTTCGAGTTCGACCTGACCGGCTGGGGCTGGATCCACCTCGCCCTGGGCGCGGTCGCCGTGATCGTCAGCATCGGGCTGCTCAAGGTCTCGGCGTGGGCGCGCGTCGTCGGCGTGGCCATCGCCGGGCTCGTCATCATCGCCAACTTCCTCTCCCTGCCGTACTACCCGGTGTGGTCGGTCGTGATGATCGCGATCTCGGGCTTCATCATCTGGGCCCTGTGCGTGGTCCGGCGCGACAACCTCTTCGACCTGTCCGAGGAACGTCCGGTGTCCGAGGAGCGCCCGCCGCAAAGGGGCTCGTATCCGCGCGGGCCCGCATGAGCGCACCGCACACCGAAGGGATCCGTGCCCTCGGGGTGGCCTGTCGCTGATCGCGCCGCAGGCCGTCCTCGCCCCGTACGCGACGTCCGGCATGCTGTGGGCGGCACCCACAGGGCCTGCCTGTCCCTGGCCCTGTGGGTGCCGGCCGTCGCGACGGCGCGTGGCGATTCCTCAGGTAGCGGTGTTGGCCCGGGATTCGGTGGCGGCCGGTGCGGAGCCGGTGTCCAGGAATTCACGGAGCGCGAAGCCCACCAGCACGATGACCGTGGTCCACACCACGACCGTCGTGGTCGGGTAGTCCCAGGTGAACAGGACGATCGCGGCGACCACCAGGATCGCGGCCCCGATCCAGCGCTTGAAGCGGTGTACGAACCGCCCGACCGCCCCCAGTCGAAGCCCTCCGGAGACCGCCACGTCGCGCAGGGCGCCGATGCTCCTGCGGCAGCCGTCGCGGACGAGGACGGCGATCCGGGACGGGCCGCTGAGGAAAGCGCCGACGGCGGTGATGAGGGCGACGGCACCGAGCGCCCGTACACCGGCGCGCAGGAACTTGATCAGCGCGTCGTACACCGCTCCGGCGGCGGCCGGTGACGCGCCGGAGGGCAGATGGTCGAGGTAGACGTCACGGAACACGGTGAGTGTGATCCCGAGGAGCAGCATGGCCGCGAACACCGCCAAGGCGGCCCCGATCAGCGCGTGCCGGCGGTTGAACGCGGTGTACACCCCGGCCGCGGCCACCAGCAGGGCGATGACGGGCAGCCAGCTGCCCATGATCTCCAGGACTCTCATATAGGTCTTGATCTTGCCGATGTCCTTCGACTGGACCACCACGAAGTCCGTGTGGACCTCCGGGATCTTCGCGGCCACTCCGAGGCCGGCGCTGACCAGCCGCTGCTTGACCTCAGCCACGATCGGTGCCACGTCGATGGCCACCTGGTCGTTCTCCAGCGAGACCGCGCTGTCGGCTTCGCCCGTCAGGGCCTTGTCGACGGCCGAGTGCACCCTGCGGTTGGCCTCCACCCAGACCGTCTCGAAGGCACTGCTGGTGACCACCCGCTCCACGGTGCCGCTGACCAGCTGCTTCAGACCGCTCGTGATCGGCGCGTCGAGGTTGCCGACCAGCTGGGCCGCCTGCGGCGGCACGCCCGTCTCCGACACGGCGTCCTGCAACTGTTTGACCAACGCGTCCACGTCGATCTGCGCCAGGACCACGTTGGTGACCCTGTCGGTGACCGCCTTCTGCACAGCCGGATCGGACGCCAGCGGCCCCACCGTGGCGACGTAGCGGTCCGTGTCCCGCACGATGCTGTTCGCCCAGACCGCGATGACGGACAGCAGCGACAGAAGGGCCGCCAAGAGGATCAGCAGGACGGAGCCCGTGGAACGGAAGGGGTGATGCCGTGCCGCCCGCGGGCGCGCGCCACGCTCCAGGGCACCCACGCGGTGCCGTAGTTCGTCCAGTTCACTGCGCTCCCGGTTCGAGAGCGGCTCGTCGCCAGTAGGGGCCATGGACACCAGGAGATCCGTGCGATGCCGAAGGCGCGACCCGTGTGCGCCCGACGGGTGAACCGCGCACGACGTGCGGCCGCCCCGGCGCGGTGATGCAATGACATGGGAAGCCGGTCTCCGGGAACCGGAATCGGTTTTTCCCGGTCAGCTCCGTCCACAGGAATCGCCAGGAATCGCCCTCCCCAGGTGGTTCCGGTTCACGCGGGCCCCGATGTGATGAGGCAGGCACGTCCACACGCGGGAGGTCGCATGCCGACGGCAGCGCACGCGAGGAAGCGTCTGGCTCCGCGCTGGACCGCGCGTCTGGCCCTGGTTGCGGGAACTGCGGCGGCGGTGGTCCTGCTGCTGTTCGCCGGGCTCCAGAGCCTCCTGCTCGTGGGAGTGGGACTGGCCGGGCTCGTGATCGCGGCCGCGGGCGCGTGGTGGGCGCTGGCGCGCACCGGCCCGGCCAGGGCACTGGCCGCCGTGCTGGCCTGCGCCGCACCTGTCGCCGTAGTGGTGCTCTACGCGGTGGCCGGACTGCTGTGGGTCGCGCTCGTCTCGCTCGCGCTGTGGGTGCTGGCCGTCCTCTGCGGCAGAACCGCGCTGGCCGCCGTCGGTGGACCGGCTGGTGTTCGGGAACACGCGGTCGCCGCCCCCCGGCGGCCCTTCCTCATCATGAACCCGCGCTCGGGCGGCGGAAAGGTCGGGACGTTCCACCTGGAGGAGAAGGCGAAGGCCCTCGGTGCGCAGGTCGCCGTCCTGGACCCGGACCATCGCCAGGACGTGGCCGCGCTCGCCCGGCAGGCCGCCGACGAGGGCGCCGACCTGCTCGGCGTCGCCGGAGGCGACGGCACCCAGGCCCTGGTCGCGGGAGTGGCGGCCGAGCGCGGTCTACCGTTCATGGTGATCGCCGCCGGCACCCGCAACCACTTCGCCCTGGACCTCGGCCTCGACAGGGACGATCCCTCGCTGTGCCTGAACGCACTCACCGAGGGCGTCGAGCTACGCATCGACCTGGGCCGCATCGGGGACCGCATCTTCGTGAACAACGCCTCCTTCGGCGCCTACGCGACCGTCGTCCAGAGTCCCGCGTACCGCGACGACAAGGCACGTACCGCCCTTCAGCTTCTCCCGGACCTGCTGACCCATCACAGCGGCCCGCGCCTCACCGTCCGCGCGCAGGGCACGGACAGTGAGGCGGCCATCGAGGCACCACAGGCCGTACTGGTGAGCAACAACCCCTATCGGACGGACGACCCGGCGGGGATGGGCCGTCGCGAGCGGCTGGACTCCGGCGTCCTCGGGGTGCTCGGCATCAAGGTCGACAACGCGGCACAGGCAGCGGGGATGCTCCGCGGCAGGCGCTCGCCCGGCCTGGCCTCGCTCACTGCCCAGGACGTCGTCGTGGACGCCGACGCTCCCAGCATTCCCGTGGGCGTCGACGGCGAGGCCCTCGTCCTGCCGACCCCGGTCCACTGCCGGATCGAGCCGCGCGCCCTTCGCGTGCGCGTGCCCCGCCGCCGTCCTGGTGTCCCCCGTGGCAGACCCCCCATGAACTGGCGCCGGGTGGGACGGCTGGCGCGGACGATGGGACGGACCGCGGCGGGGCGTCACCCCCGCTGACGCCCCGGCGCGAGCGTGCGCCCACACGTGCACGGACAGGAGCGCGCAGCGGCTTCGCGTTCCATCGGCCGCCTGCCCGTCCGGCGGGTCGGGGCAGCGGCTTCCGCAGGCCGAGCGTAGGGGCCTGCCCCTACTGACGGGCGCCGCCCGGTGGGTCCCGGATTCGCCGGCTCGCACGCCGGGCGGGCTGACCGGTGACATCGACAGTGTCGCCGCCATGTGACTGACCCCTGTGGCGGGTCGCCGAGCGGGCCCGGGAGCAACTGCCACGATGCGCCCATGGCACCGGCACCCCCTGCGGACGCTGCTGCGAGGCCGGCGACAGCGCGCCTCGTCCTGCTGACACTGGCGTCAGGTCAGTTCCTGATGGCCCTCGACAGCTCTGTCATGAACGTGTCGATCGCGACGGTGGCCGAGGACCTGGACACGCCGGTGACCGGGATCCAGGGGGCCATCACGGCCTACACCCTCGTGATGGCGATGTTCATGATTCCCGGCGGCAAGGTCGGTGCGCTGATCGGCCGCAGACGCGCGTTCGTGATCGGCTGCGCTGTCTACGGCTGCGGCTCCCTGACGACGGCGCTCGCACCGAACCTGACCGTCCTGCTGATCGGCTGGGCGCTCCTCGAGGGGATCGGAGCGGCGCTCATCCTGCCCGCGATCGTGACGCTGGTGGCGAGCAACTTCGCCGTGGAACGGCGTCCCGCCGCCTACGGACTCGTCGCGGCCGCAGGGGCCGTGGCCATCGCGCTGGGTCCGCTCATCGGAGGTCTTGCGACCACGTACTTCTCCTGGCGCTGGGTGTTCGCGGGTGAGGTCGTGATGGTGCTCGGCATCGTGCTGCTCGCCCGCCGCGTCGCCGACGCGCCGCTCGGCGAACGCGCGCGAATCGACTTCGTCGGTGCCGTGCTCTCCGCCCTCGGGCTCGGGATCTTCGTCTACGGGGTGCTCCGCTCGGACGAGTGGGGCTGGTTCCAGCCGAAGCCCGATGCTCCTTCGTGGCTCGGGGTTTCGCTGGTCGTGTGGCTGATGCTGACCGGCCTGCTTCTGATCTGGCTCTTCCTCCGCTGGGAGGCCCGCGTGGTGGAGCGACGCGGGGAGCCACTCGTCGACCCGGCCATGCTGCAGAACAAGCAGCTCACCGGCGGCCTGACGATGTTCTTCTTCCAGTACCTCGTACAGATGGGCGTGTTCTTCGTCGTACCGCTCTATCTGTCGGTCGCCCTGGGCCTGTCCGCGCTCAAGACCGGCGCCCGCATCCTGCCTCTCTCGCTGACCCTGCTGGCGGCCGCGATCCTGATCCCGCGCCTCCTCCCGGACGTCTCGCCGCGTCGGGTGGTGCGACTCGGGGTCCTCGCGCTGCTCGCGGGCGCGGTGGTCCTGATGGCCGCGCTCGACGCGGACGCCGGTGGGGAGATCGTCACCATCCCTCTCCTGCTGATCGGGCTCGGCATGGGCGCCCTGGCGTCCCAGCTCGGTTCGGTCACCGTGTCCGCGGTGCCGGAAGCGCAGAGCGCGGAAGTCGGTGGAGTCCAGAACGCCGTCACCAACCTCGGCGCCTCGATCGGTACGGCACTCGCCGGGTCGATCCTGATCGCCGCGCTCACGTCGTCGTTCCTGACCAGCGTCGATCAGAACCCGGCAGTCCCGGACCAGGTCAAGAGCCAGGCGTCCGTCCAGCTCCAAAGCGGTGCGCCCTTCCTGTCGGACGCTCAGCTGAAGGAAGCTCTCGACGATGCCGGGGTGAGCGAGGAGACGTCCCAGGACGTGTTCGACGCGAACACCGAAGCGAGGCTCGACGGCCTGCGCGCCGCACTCGCCGCACTCGCCCTCGCCGCTCTCCTCGCCCTGTTCTTCACCTCACGGATCCCGACGACCCAGCCTCACGCGAAGAGGCCGTAGCCCCGGGCGGAGAGGTCACGACTCGTGACCATTGCATTGCGCAGGCAATTTCCCCGGCTGAGAGCGCGAGTTCGATTCTGCGTGCCCTGAATCAAGGTCGATCGGGCCTTCGCAACCCCTACGGGTGCGAGGGATTCTGAGGGGTGCGGCGGTGTGCGGTGTTGTCGCCCTGCCGGTCGGCGCCGATTGACTGATGCGGCACTCCGTCGTCCGTCGTCATGAGGAGCAGTACATGCCGCAGATCACCGACTCGTCCCCGGCCGCCGTGTTCCCGCGTCTGAGCTGGGCCGAGGACCTGTTCGGGGGCGTCAACCGAACGGATGGCGGGAGCTGATCCGTTGACTCCGCGCCACGCCGTTCACCCAGGGATCACACTTCCGGCGGCCCGGTGACCCGAGGTGGGAACAGCAGGGCGACCGGAATTCATTCGCAGTGCATCGGCCTTCAGGCTGGTGGTGAAGCGAATCTGACAGGGGCGACGCGGAGCGTCGCGAGGGCTGGTCCCGGCGGAGCCGGGCGGTGCTCACACCGGCCGGTTCTGCTGCTCGATGTACTGCCTGACCACGGTGAGCGGGGCGCCGCCGACGGTTCCGGCGAAGTAAGACCCGGACCAGAGCTTGTTGGCCCGCCAGTAGTGGCGCACCAGGTCGGGGAACTCCTGCCGGAGGCGGCGGGAGGAGACGCCCTTGAGGGAGTTGACCAGCTTGGTCACGGCGACCTTGGGCGGGAAGTTCACCAGCAGGTGGACGTGGTTGTCCTCGCCGTTGAACTCCACCAGTGTGCACTCGAAGTCCGTACACACCGACCGCATGATCTCCTCCATCCGCGTCAGATGAACATCGGTGAACACCTTGTGCCGGAACTTGGTCACGAAGACCAAGTGCACATGCATCACGAAAACACAGTGCCGACCAGTTCTGATCTCCTGCATCTCACTCATAACCCAAGTATGTAGCGTGGCCGTCATGCAGCTCAGGTACAGCTTCCGCCTGTACCCGGACACCGGTCAGCAGACTGCGTTGGCGAAGGCGTTCGGGTGCGCCCGTGTCGTGTTCAACGACGCGGTCCGCGCTCGTGAAGACGCACGAAAGGCCGAGCAGCCGTAGAGATCCAGCACAACGGCCAGCTCCTGACCCACAACGCCATGGCCACCCTGCTGCCCGACAGCGAGGTCGGCATCGCGGTCGTCACCAACACCGGCTTGATCTCCGGAGACGACGCCGCCCAGATCCTGCCGGGCCTCGTCGACCTCGCGCGAGGCAAGAGCCCCGAGGTGGCGAAGCCCTTCTCGATGACGGCCGACTGGGTCCTGGCGGCGCTGACCCTACTGGCGACGGGCCTCGGCGTCCGCGGCGTCCTGCGGGCGCGTCGATGGGCGCGGCACACCGTGCGGCGACCGTGGTGGCGTACGGCCCTGTGGTTGCTGCCCCAGGCGCTCCCGGTCCTCCTCCTCACGCAACTCGCCTCGCTTGTGGGTCTGCTGATGAACCGCTCCGGAACGCTGGCACAGACCGCCTACGCCTGGCCGGCGCTTGTCGTATGCGCGGCGGTCGGCGCCCTCGCCTCCCTCTCGGTCATCACGGCCCGGGCCCTCGCCCTGTTCCGCCACCGCAGACACGCCCGGCACGGGGCCGGGGGCGACGAGGGCGACACACCACTCGGCACAAGAGACGAACATGAGGCCCTCCGCCCCGCCTGACGCCGGATCCCCCCCGAGGCCACTGCCGACGGGCAGATGACAACAGCCGACAGGAAGCCCGCGCGGTCCCGGGGTTGACGGAAATGGACAGCGCAGGACGAGCCCTTCAACCAGGTCGACGATCTACTTCATCAGCTGTCGCATCAGCTCCGTGAGTTCCGCTTCCTGCTCCGCCAGGCCGGTCGGACCTGCGGCTAAGCACAGTTGCCGGGCCGCCTGAACCGCTCGGACAGCGTCCGGCAGATGGGCTCCCCTTTCCAGACGAATTCGCGCGAAGGCGATATGAGCGTCGACGGCGATCTCAAGGGCCATCGCCGTCAGGCCACCCGTCCGGACGAGCGAAACCGCCTCCCGTGTGGCGGCCCGCGCCTCCTCGTCACGCGCCAGCGCGTGGTACGCCAATCCGAGGCTGGTCAGGCAGCGGACCTGGAAGGGAGCCAGAGTGGAATTCCTCTGGTCGCCCCTCCGAAGCTCCTTCAGCAGAGCGTCCGCTTCCTGAAGATCGATCAGGCCGAGCTCTCTCCGCCCCTGTTCAACAGCCATCATCCCGTGCAGCTCAAGGGCGGTGGCCAGTTCCAGCTTCGCCCCGGGCCTTTCCATGATCCGAGCCCGAAAGAGGACGACGGCATTCCGGGCACTTGCCGCCGCTTCCTCCCGATGGTTCGCCGCCCACTGATGCAGGGCGAGAAGAGCGAGAAAGGCCGCTGCGTCCCCGCCATCCGCTGCTCCGGTCTTCCGCAGCACCGCCTCGACCCTCCTGATGCCCCGCGTGGACGCTTTGAGGTCGCCGGAGACGACCAAGGCGCGCACACACGAGATCGTCAGGCGAACGTCCAGCCAGGGCAGGGGGGCGTAGGTCCGGCGAAAGTGTGCGTAGGTGCGCAGCGCGATCCGGGACATCTCTTTGGAATCGCTCAGCTCACCCTTCGCGAGGAGGATGTCGGCGATCCTGCCCTGGCGTTCCGCGAGAACTGATGCGAACCATGGGAGGCGTTGCGCGAGCTCCTCGGTCGCCTTCGCCGCCTTCCGCGCGGCGGTGAGCGCCTGGTCGTGATCGCCGAGGATCTTGAGGGCGTCGGCCCACGCCCCAAGGGTTAGTGCCAGGACGCTCTTGTCCACCGGAGCCGCGGCGTCCGCATTCGCATCGGCGTCGGTGAGGGTGACGCTCTCCCGGGTCAGCGGAAGAGCGGAGGCCACCTGCCCGCACTTGAGGAGGAGAGTCGCGTGCTTCGCCAGGGAGGCCGCCAACGCCTCGCGATGCCGAGAGTCCTTCCTTGCCAGGCTCCGGTACAAGCGGAGTGACTCGGACGACACAGTCACCGCCTGGATCGGGCCTTGGTACGCCAGGCTGTCGCCCAGGATCGCGAGCGCGTGCGCCAGCAAAGCAGTCCGCTCCGGGTCCGAGGCCACCACCTGCCGTGCGAGCGACACCGCTTCGCCCGCCGAGTCGATGGCGGCGCGTGTCTGCCCGACCCTCACCTGCACTGTGCTCATGAGGGCAAGAGCGTGCACAAGGCGCTCCGCACGGGAGACGGACTGCCTCTCGGCGAAGAGCTCGCGCCATGCCGATACGCTCTGCGCCGCCGTTCGCAAGGCGGCTTCCAGGTTCGCCGTACGGAGCAGGATGCCGGTCTGGGAATGCAGTGCACGGGCCAAGTACATACGGCGGTTCGGGCCCCGTTCAGTCACTCGCCGCAGCCGGCTCACCGCCTCACCGCAGATCACGAGGGCTCGCGCGTCACCCGATTCGTAGAAGAGCCATTCGGCGTGGTGCACCAAGGAGGCCGCGAGCGCCGTCCCGAAGGGAACTGCGGGCCGCGTCGGCCCGGTCGTGTTGAGTTCGCCTGTCCCGCCGTGCGGCGGCGTACCGCCGCGCACCGGCAGGGATCCTCTTCTGATCTTCAACGCCTCCGCGCCGGCCTCGACCGCCTCCTTGTGATTACCCTGCTCGGTCAGGGCGGCGCACAGGCTGAACAGCGCGTCGGCCAGGGCGAAGCTGTGGTCGTCCGATCCCTCTTCGGCCAGAGGACGCAGGAGGGCAACCTCGTCGCGTGCGGTGCCGGCGGCCTGATCGAACAGGCCGGCGAACTGGTAGATGACGGTGAGTTCGTGACACAGGGCCGCTTTTTCCGCCGGGTCCTCCACCTCCTGCAGCCGGGCCTTGATGACCCGGCCGAGGACTGCGGCCGCACCCGTACCGAGTCCCGTACGGTCGTAGTCGCCCAGCACGGCGGCCACGGTCTGCAGGGTTTCGAGCTCGATGTACGGATTGTCGGCCAGCGTGGCCAAGGAGGCGTTCCCGCACTCCAGCACGATCCTGGGGCGGGCCCTGAGCAGGGGCGAGAGGTAGTCCACGGCGATATGGCGCCACCGGGTCGCCATCTCGATGAGGGTGATGAGCGCCCCGCGAACGCTTTGGCCGACCTCTTTCCTGGTCGACTCCAGCAACTGGTTCGTGGCCCCGGCGGCCCAGTGTTGCCCCATGAACTCCCCGCCATGGCCTGGCAGTGTCAGGGCGACGAAGTCCTCGGCCAACCGATCGGGTTGCAGGGGCTCCAGGACATTGTCCGCCTCTCTGAGCACGGGCGGAGGCGGGTAACAGAAGGCGTGGTCCCGGACGATGCGGCGGGCTCGCTCGCGACTGCTTGCGATGCCCATGGCCATGGCGACCTCGAAGGCCTCTCGCTGCCGCATGGGACCGCACAGTGATGCCGCGTAGACCGCGCTCTCCAAGGCCTCGGCATCGGTGCGGATCCGCTTGCTGCGCTCCAGGTTCCGCCAGTGGTCCCGCTCCCGCCTCAGGAGGTAGGAGGACAGTCGCGCAGGGTCCACGGGAGCCGACGTTTTCCGGTGGTGGGCGTCGACTGCGGCGAGCGCGGCCATGTGGATCGTGAGGATCAGCGAGTAGGCGTCGTCGGAGAGCAGTCCCGCGGGCGGGCCGATCGCCTCTGGATCGGAGACCTTGAGCCGTTCGGCGAACGCGTCACGTGCCACGCGGAAGGCGTGCTCCCGTTCTTCCGGTCGCGCGCCCAACGGGGCCAGCCGAATCGCTTCCGCGTCCAGGTCCAGTTCGTTGTCGAGAAGGTACTCGAACTGCTCCCACCAGACGCCGGCGGGACGTGAGAGCAACAGAAAGCGAAGCGGCAGCTCCCAGAGTCCCTTGGACTCACGAATGAACTCCAACAAGTCGTCCTCGGGCCACCGCTCCGCATAGTCGACGATGATCAGCACACCTTTGGCGTCTTCATCGAGCATGGGCATACCGCCCATGTCCTGCGCCGAGTTCTTCGCGTGCTGAGCGTCCAAGGCCACCCAGCCCTCTTCGCCCCATGTCCGGCCGAGATGCCGGGCGAGGCGGGTCTTGCCCTCGCCGCCGGGTGCGTGCAGCAGTCGGACAAGTACGGTCTCGTCGGAGTCTCGCCAGACGGTGAACTCCTCTTCCTCGTCGGCCCGTCCGGAGAAGTCCACCACCTCGTCACGCGTGCGCAGGAGCTTGCTCGGCTGCTGCCGGCCCTTCGCGGCGACCGAGACGGAGATGCGGCTCTTCAGCTGCAACGTGTTGACTCGCCAGGGAGGGCCGACCCGTTGGACGATCAGGTCGCGCCCCGCCTGGTAGATGGTCGCAGCTTCGTCCGCCCGCGCGACGAAGCTGTAAAGGGGACGGTCCCACTCCGTCAAGGACGGTCCAGACGGATGTCGCACCCTGCCTGGCCGAGCGTCGAATTCCGTCGCACGCACAGAGCGGTTCCGGTCGCCGTCACCACTGGATTCATGGCAGCCCCCAGGTTCGCCGATAATGGACAAATGCTACATGCGGATGAAGCCCGTGCGAACAGGTGCGAACGCACCGGGAAAGCTGCCGTGCGGTTTCCTCACGCTCACTCCGACGGCTCCGTGGGCCTTGGCCGGTCCGAGCCAGCGATGTAGTCGCGGCCGACCTGGATGAGCCGGGCCTTGCCGCTGGCCCTGCCCTTCATACGCACCGAGGCCCCGCGCTCGTCGGACCCGGCATCCACTGTGGCGCTCGGCGCGGTCGGGGTGCGGTCCCCCGGCCCAGGCACCACCGTGTCGTCGTTGGAGAGATAGGGGCTGATCACTGCCGGGACCAACCCCGGCACGAAGACCCAGCACGTCTCCTCGAATTCCGGCTTGCCGTCGACCCGGGCCGTGGCCCGCAGGAAGTGACGCGGTTGGAGCGTCGGGGTGCGGCCCGCACGGACGGCCCGGCGGAACACCGAGTCCGAGACCACGGCGGCCAGCGGAAGCTCGTGATCGGTGGCCGCCGCCATGGCCTGGTAAGCCGGTTCGCTGTCGACGAGTCGGCAGGCGTCGTTGGCCGCGTCACCGCGGTGTGCGGGTGGCTCCAGCGGGCCGACATGCACGCTCGCGCGCAACCGAAGCTTCGGTTCGTCGGCCAGCCGGCTTCGCTCGTGACGGTCCAGCGCTTGGCGGAGGTTGTCGAGGAAGGGATCGACCAGTCGCGCCGCATGCCGCGCGGGGAGTACGAAGATGGCTCCGTCACCCCGGTCCTTCACCGCGTTCTCCAACGTCGAGACGTCGCCGATACCGCTCTGCTCGAACAACGTGGAGACGATGTGGTCGAGGCGGGCTCGGGTGGGCGCCATGTGCAATTCGGGAATCTGGCTGTACCCCTTCATGTCGACGACCAGGAGCACGTGTTCCGGGGGTACGTCGACAGCGTCATCGGACGGGACAACAGAAGGCATGGATCAGTGGCCTTTCCGGCACGAGAGAAGGGGTGGGATGTGCGTGATGGCCGATACTCCTCGGCCTTGAGGCTGGGTGGTGCCCACGGGTGGGCACCACCCAGGTGCGATGGGTCACCGCTGGGCGTACGCGTGTGACTGGATCGATGCGATGTCCCGTACGACGAGACCGCCGGCGGCCTCTGTGTCGAGCCACCCCTGCACACGCCATGGCCGGAGAGCCGACCCGACAGCGTTGCGGGACGCACCGATCATCTGCGACAACTCCGTCTGCGTCAGACGCACGACATAGTCGGTGCCCGTATCCGAGGCCGCCTGGAGCAGGCGGCCCAGAGCCGAGGCCAGTCGCACCGGCACCGGCGCGGTGGCCATCTCCAGGCGTACCGTCTCCGCTTCGCGGACTCGCGCGATGGCGTGACGCAGCAAAGGGTCCAACAGCCCATTGCGGTTGACGAAGGACAGGAAGGCCGGCGCGGGAACTATGTGAACCCTGCAGACCTCGGCGGCTGTCACAGACGCCGTACGCGGCTGATCGTCCAAGACGGCCAGTTCTCCGAAGATCTCACCTGCACCGCGCACCGACAGCAATGTCTGCTCCCCCTGAGCTCCCGCCAGCGTGACCAAGGCCGAGCCGGAAGCCAGCAGGATGACATGAGTGCCGGGATCACCCTGGCGCAGCAGTACGCTCCTCGCCGGCCGCACGTGGAGCGGAGCCAGGTCGCACAGTTGCGACCACAGACACTGACCGATGACCGATACATGCGGCCGGTACATGCCCATCCCCCTTTGTGACAGCCACCACTCACCGATGGTCTCAAATGGTGATGTACAGGATCAACAGTCCTGCTCCCGCCATCGTGAGCGCCGCCGCAGTGACATCAACGGCCCACCTGAGGATCGTGAACTTCCGTTGAGCCAGCGTCGTGAACAACGCGAGCCGCTCCGCTTGCATCTGCTGATGCCGGTCCGCTTCCGGCATCACGGGATCCGCCCCGGCGGTCTCCGTCCGACCGGGGTCCGCAGCGGAACATGCGAACGTCCTCAACCTGCCGCCCGGCGGCAGAACGGGACGGATGGCCCACATCGTCATGATGAGCGCCACTCCGAGAAGGACAGCGGCCCCCACCAAGGCGGCCACGGGCATCCACGTGGATTTCCACACTGCGGACAGCACCATCGCGTCGACGGCCAGCAGACCACCGATCAGGCCGCACAGGGTCGCCGCTTTCGTGTCCGCGCGCTGCACCTCCGCGAACATCCCGGCCGCTTCGGCCTCAAGCCGACTGCACCTCACCTGTTCGTCCGCGCTGACGTTCCCACCGGGGTCGGGCATGCGCCCTCCTCCTATCTCACGCTGTCCGTGCTCTACACCGTGCCGGAACGACGCCCACAAGGGTGACCAGTGCAGGGCGCCACGCATGCCGAACCCATCACACGTCGCCGTCCCGAACATCGATCTTGCGGCGCCCCGTGAGCTGTGGTCAGGGGCCGCGGTCGGCCGCGGCCCCTGCCGAGTCGTTGTCGACGGCACCCAGATCGCCCGGTACACCCGCAACGGCGGCATGAACCAGACGTGGTGGTTCAGGGACGTGGGCAGCGGATACGTCCAGCTCGTCGGCAAGCGGAAGCCGCGCCGACGCGGTCGGTGTCCTGAATCCAGATGTGGCGGCCTTCGTCACGGTCTTTCACCATGTCGGCCCCATGACCCAGCAGTTCCCCCAGGCCGCGGCCAGGGCCTCGGGAATCTGTGGGACATCCCCGCACCCGTGCGGCCCACGGGGGAAGGTGTCACTGGCGATGTAGCTCCAGCTGTCCGCGGACGTGCCGCGGAAGTACTTGGTGACGCTGCCCTCGTCCTGCGTGCTCACGAGTTCCTCGTACGTGGCACCGGGGGTGGACTCGAACCGGGTGGCGGCGTAGCGGACGTCGCCGCACTGGCCGTAGAAGAACTGTCGCGGCACCGGCTGCATGTGGGCGAAGCGAGGAAAGCCGCGCCGGTATGCCGCCGTCACCGCGGACTTCACGGCGTCGGTGGCCGTCAGGTTGTGGCAGCCGGAGCGGCCGACTGCGGTAGCGGTTCCGGTGGGAGTGGGGGATGCGGTGGCCCCGGCCGGGGCGGCAGAGGTGCGCGACGGCGTGGGCGTGGTGGTGCGGGCGGGGACGTGCGGAGGAGTGCCTGCCCGCACAGAGGCATTCACGGAGGGCGACGAGGAGAGGGCGGCGCCCGAGCCGGCGTGCGAACCTGACGCATCCTCACACCCCGTCAGCAGCAGGATCCCGCTCATCACCGCTAGCACCGGCATACCTCTGAGAACGAGCATGGTGAGTCCTCTCCTCGGCTGCCGAAGCCCCTGCAACGACCTGCGGGACAGAGAGCACCACCGCTCGGCGTCCGGCCGCTGCCCCGTCCCGGGCACACGGGGCAGCTCCGGGGTTGGGGAAGGGCGGGGCGTACGACGGTCTGGGTTCCGTATACGCGCACCATACGCGCGCCGGTTCACCGACCCCGCTCGTGGTTCCGCTCCCCCTCGGTCACGTACGCGTGAGCCCGACGAGCGTGACAACCACGCCGCCGACGGTGACGGCGATCGCCGCACCCACCGGTCCCGCGTCACTGACGGGCTTCACGACGTACCGGATCCGGCAATGTCGCGGGCCGGAAAGCAGCCGCACACCGCACAAGCGGTGCAGCCCGGCTGACGGCACGATTTGGCGTTCCGTCGCCGTGGCGGACTCGGGTGCGGGCACAGGCCGGGGAGGCGCCGTTCTGGCGCTTTCGATCTCAGTCACTGGGACAACGTTGCCCAGACACAGTCGGTCGACCATCCGACAGGCTTCGGGAGGTGCCCCGCCGGCCGGCCGGGCGGCCCCCGCCGACCGGCGGGGGCCGGTCGGCGTACACGCACCACTGTGGTCGCCGATCTGGCCCGGCACCAGCGTCACCCGGCCGCTGATCAACCCTGACGCACCACGAGGTGACCTGAAAGGAGTTCCCGGCTCGAGGCAACCCTTTGCGGGGCCTGTGACCACAAGGAGTCGGATCCGGCCATTCCGGTAGCTGGATCCGCCTTCCTCTGGTGAACGGCATGCAAGGAGAGCACCTCCCTATGAAGAACCCCACGAACGGCGGGCGCCGCGGGCGTCACCGCCGTCGCTGGACCGCGACCGGTCTGCTGCTCGGCGTGCCCGCCATCGTCGTGCCGTATCTCCTGTTCGCGCAGGAGGACTCGCAGGCCGCGACAGTCGACGGCAATGCCTATTACCGGCTGGTTTCCGTACGCAGCGGCAAGGTGATGGACGTCAACGCCTTCTCCACCGCCGACGGCACCCGCATCCAGCAGTGGACCGACCAGAGCACCGCCAACCAGCAGTGGAAGCTGAGACCCACCGGGGACGGCTACTACGAGCTGGTGAACCGGAACAGCGGCAAAGTGCTGGGCATAGCGGGCGGTTCGACCGCCCGGGCGGCTGCCGCCGAGCAGCAGACCGACAGCTCCTCCACCTCCCAGGAGTGGCGGATCGACGATGTGAGCGGTTCCGACGCCGTCACCTTCACCTCCCGCAGGAGCGGCCAGGTCCTGGACGTCTCCGGAGGCTCCGCGGCCGACGGCGCCGCAGTCATCCAGTATCCCGGCAAGGGCAGCACCAACCAGCAGTGGAAGCTGGTGAAAACGGCCGAGACCCAGGCGGCCGGGACCGGCACCGCTGCCGGGGCCGACAGCGCGCAGACCACGGCCGCGGCCGGACCGTATGTGTGGAACAACGCCCAGGTGGTGGGCGGCGGTTACGTCACCGGGCTGGTGTTCAACCCGGGCGCGAAGGGCCTGCTGTACGCCCGTACCGACATGGGCGGCGCCTACCGCTGGGACGTCGCGGCCGAGCAGTGGATCCCGCTGACCGACTGGGCCGGCGAGAAGGACTGGAACCTGCTGGGCATCGATTCGCTGGCCACCGACCCCGTCGCCCCCGACCGGCTCTACCTCGCGGCGGGCACCTACACCAACAGCTGGGCGGGCAACGGCGCCATCCTGCGCTCCACGGACCGTGGCCGCACCTTCCAGCGCACCGATCTGCCCTTCAAGCTGGGCGCCAACGAGGACGGCCGCGGGGCGGGCGAACGGCTGGCGATCAACCCCGCGGACAACGGCACCCTGCTGCTGGGCACCCGCAAGAACGGCCTGTGGCGCAGCACCGACCACGGCGTGACATGGAGTCAGGTCTCCTCGTTCCCCGTCAAGGACGGGGCGAGCAGCGGCGCGGGCATCTCCTTCGTGACGTACGGCCCGGCCGGAAGCAAGACGGTCTATGTCGGCGTCGCCGACAGGTCCACCTCCCTGTACCGCTCCACCGACGGCGGCAGCACCTGGCAGGCCGTCTCCGGGCAGCCCACCGGCCAGATGCCGCAGCACGGCGTGCTCTCCGGTGACGGCTCGCTGTACCTGACGTACGCCGACACCGTCGGCCCCAACGGCGCGACGGCGGGCTCGGTGTGGAAGTACACGCCGGCCGGCGGGGCGTGGAAGAACGTCTCCCCGTCCCAGGGCAGCTACGGGTTCTCCGGTCTGGCCGTCGACCCGCAGAAGCCGTCCACGGTGATGGTCACCACCCTCGACCGCTGGTGGCCCGAGGACGAGCTCTACCGGACCACCGACGGCGGTACGACCTGGGAGGCACAGGCCGCGAAGTCGGTGCGGGACGCCTCCGCCGCTCCTTACGTCGGTACCGGCACCGGGCACTGGATGACCGCTCTGGCCATCGATCCCTTCGACTCCGGGCACGCGCTGTACGGCACCGGCAGCGGCATCTGGCGCAGCAAGGACGCCACCGCCACCGACAGTGGCGGCACCAGCCACTGGACCGTGGGGGCCCGAGGGCTGGAGGAGACCGCGCTGCTGGACGTGATCGCCCCGCCCGGCGGCGCCACCGTCGTCACCGCCATGGGCGACCTGGGCGGTTTCCGCCACGACTCCCTGACCGAGGTGCCCGCCGGGCGACTGAAGAACCCGATGATGACCAACAGCACCGACATCGATTTCGCCCAGTCCAACCCCGCGCTGATGGTCCGCGTCGGCCGTGGCGGCGCGCAGGACGGCGCCTACTCCACCGACGGCGGCACCAGCTGGAACGGCTTCAAGGCGGAGCCGGTGGACAGCGCCGACACCGGCCATGTCGCGCTCGCGGCGGACGGCTCCACCATCGTCTGGACCGAGGCCGGTCAGGCCCCGTACCGCTCGACCGACAAGGGGGTGAGCTGGTCGAAGGTCAGCGGCCTGGGCACCGGCGCCGTGGTCGTCGCCGACCGGTCCTCGGGCAAGACCTTCTACTCCCTGGCCGACGGCACGCTCTACGCCAGCACCGACGGCGGTGCGACCTTCACCGCCCGCGCCACCAACCTGCCCTCCGGCGAGCTCACGGCCGTCCCCGGCATCGCCGGAGACCTGTGGATCGCCGGCGGTGGCAAGGGGCTGCTGCACTCCACCGACGGCGGCCGTAGCTTCACCACGGTCGGAGCGGTGCAGTCCGCCTCCGCCCTCGGCTTCGGCAAGGCCGCGCCGGGCGCCTCCTACCAGGCCCTGTACCTGCTCGGTACCGTCAAGGACGTCACCGGCGTCTTCCGCTCCACCGACAAGGGCGCCACCTGGCTCCGCGTCAACGACGACGCCCACCAGTGGGGCAGCATCGGCGGCGTCGGCGTCATCGCCGGCGACCCCGACACCTACGGGCGCGTCTATGTCGGCACCAACGGACGCGGCCTCCAGTACGGCGACCCGTCCTGATCCCCACGCCCGAGCGGGGCCGGAGGCACAACGGCCTGCGGCCCCGCCACGGCTGAGGGACCTCGCTTCGTCCTGGCGTGGTGCCGGGCGACGGTCACGGATTCATCGTGCGGGGCGACCTGAACCGAGCAGGCCCGCCCACCAGTTGCCGTACCACCTCGGCCGCGGCCAGTGCCTCATTGCCTCAGCGGCCGTCACCCCTCGGCAGCTGTCGCCTTCCCGCGCCGCGTCCTGCCGAAGGCTGTCGCGGGCGTCACACGCCACCATCGGGTTCCGGCACCGGCCGGCCCGGGGGCGTGAAGGCGGCGAGCACCGTGGCCGTGATGTGGCCGGCGGCGCGGTCGGAGGTGAGACGGCCGGCGCGGATCTCCTCCGTGGCGCTGTGCATGATCGTGTGCAGGACGTTGACCAGCCAGGCGATCGGCAGGTCCGTACGGAAGACGCCCTCGGCGCGGCCTCGGGCGACCAGCGTCTCGACCCGGGCGGCGGGCCCGCTGTGCAGCTCACGGATGCGTCCCGCGGAGAGTTCCTTCTGGGCGGCGACGAGCAGCGCCCGCGCCTGATCCACCAGTTGCCAGCCGGCCTCGACGTAACGCGCCAGGGCGAGCAGCGGATCACCGGTCAGATCGACCGCGTCCAACGCCTCGTTGCCCCGGTCGATGGCGCGGCTCAGCGCCGCGTCGACAACCTCCGCCCGGGAGGTGAAGTGCGCGTACAGCGTCACCCGGCCCACGCCCGCGGCGCGCGCGATCTCGCTGAGGCTCGCCTCCGGGTTCCGTCCGAGACATTCGGCCGCCGCCTGCACGATCGCTTCGATGCTGCGCAGGGCGTCGGCGCGCTTGGTGGCCGTGGAGTTCTTGGAGCCCATACGCCCACAGTACCCCAGCAAGTCGTACAGCACTGTTTGGCTATACGCCTGGGGTGCATAATGTGAACACCGCTGTATGACTTAGTAGACGCCGGCCCGGTCCAGGGCACTCTGCAGGGACTGTTCGTAACCCGCGCTGGTGTACGTGGCGCCTGACACCGTGTCGATGTCCGCGCTCTGCGCCGCCAGGATCTCCTGATTGAGCTCGGGGATGGCCGTGGAGGAGATGTCCCTGCTCCGCGGCGTCTCGTCGGGAGACTGGACCGCCGTCGCACCGGTGATCCTGCTGCCGGTGAGGGTGATCCGTACCTGGACCGGACCGTACTTCGTCTGGGCCGTGGCCCCGGTGAGGGTGCGGGTGGTGGGTGCGGCCGAGGTGGTCTTCGGGTCGGAGGGGGCGCTGCCGGTCTTCGCGGGGGTGGACGACGCCGGGTGCGACGGTGCCGCGCTCGTGGAGGAAGGGGACGGGGTGCGCTTCTTCTCGGACGTCTTCGACGACGAGGGCGACGCGGACGGGGACGGCGGGGACGGCGGCGGGGAAGGAGACGCGCCGGCGTCCGCCGTGAGTGCGGACGTGCGGGTGTCGGACTTCTCCTGTGCCGGGTCCGTGGTCGGTTTGAGCGCGAGCAGCAGCGCGATGCCGGAGACGGTACCGACGGTGGCCAGCAGTGCACGGCGGAACGGATGCTTCTTCCTCACAGGAGTCCCAGCGCGTCCGGCGTGCGAGGTGTCACAGGCCGGGCTCGGAACTCGAAGGACTCGTCTTCCTCCCTCAATACCGTCGGTGCGCGGGCGGCCCGGCTCCGGTGGGGATCCGCTCCGGAAGGGGAAGGCGTGAGGACACACTTCCCCACAACCAACCAGTCCAGCGCACCAAGAGGGCTCAGCGTCACAGTCCTCGTGGCGCGGTGGTGCCTGCTCCGTTCGGGACACATTCGCGGTATCGGCTGTGGCTACACTCGCCGCCCATGCAAGAGCTCGGCCGGAAGACAAATCAGCAGATAACGCATCGCCGTTCATCGGATGCCCACGCCTTCGACCAGCATGTGGAGACGGTGTGGCGCGCGACCGTATGCGCTGTCCCCACCGCCGGACCGACGCCCTCCGCCTTGGCGGCCGTCCCGGTGGACGCCCCGCTTCCGTCGGCCCGCGCCGGGCTCGGAACGGTCACGGCTCTCCCCGCCCGCCGCCGCACACACCCCGATTCCGCTGTGATTAACGTCACCCCGGGGATGGTCGCGTGAGCCGTTCGGCACGACGTCGGCAC
Source organism: Streptomyces sp. DSM 40750 (assembly GCF_024612035.1). Taxonomy (GTDB): domain Bacteria; phylum Actinomycetota; class Actinomycetes; order Streptomycetales; family Streptomycetaceae; genus Streptomyces. Next base: position 6,211,723 of record NZ_CP102513.1, on the reverse strand, counting down.
GCCCGTTCCCGCGACCCCCGCGGGCACTGGCGGCTACTGATCCTGATCATGCCCGTGGTCTTCGCCGCCCTGCTCTTCGAGGGCTGGACCACTCACGAGGTGGACGCCGCCAAGACCCGGCGCCCGTGCAGCAGACCCGTGCCGAGGGCCGTGGACGAGAGCGGCCCCGTCCTGCGTCGTATCAGCGGGGACAAGGTGTCGTCCGCCGCGGCGCCCGCACGTACCGTCGCGCTCACCTTCGACGGCGGGCCCGATCCGGTGTGGACCCCGCGTCTGCTCGACCTGCTGCGCGAGCACCACGCGCACGCCACCTTCTTCGTGTTCGGCGCCCGGGCGGCACGCCATCCGGAGCTGGTCCGGCGGATCCTCGACGAGGGCCACGAGATCGGCTCGAACACCTACACGGGAGCCGACCTCGGCTCCTCCTCGGGCGTCCGCGCCGCGATGGAACTGACTCTCACCCAGAAGACCCTCGCGGGTACGGCGGGCATCCACACCGACCTGCTGCGGATGCCGATGACCACCCAGGTGGACACGCTGTGCGGCGCCGAATGGAAGGCCGCCCGGAGCGCCGCCGCGGACGGCTATGTGCTGGTCGCCGCCGACCGGCCGGACCGTGATCCGGCGCACGGTCTGATCCGGCAGTTCAGCCAGACGGAACTGGCGTACCAGGAGACGAAGAAGCTGCTCGGCGACCCGCACGCCGAGCGGTTCACCACCGTGACGGACGCGGTCGGCATGCCCTCCGCCGAGACCCGGGTGTCCACTGCCGAACGGTGGCAGGGCAAGGGTCTGAACTGGGCCGTGACCGCCGGTCACGCGTTCACGCACGGCATGACCTGGGTGCTGGGCGTGGCGGGCGCGCTGGGCCTGCTGCGGCTGGTGCTGCTGACCGTCTTCGCCCGCGCCCATGTCCGGCGCCTCACCCGTCTGCGCCCCGGCGCGCCCTGGCTGCGGGAGGTCAACGCCCCCGTGACGGTGCTCGTTCCCGCCTACAACGAAGAGGCCGGCATCGAGTCCACCGTCCATTCGCTGCTCGCCTCCACGCACCCGTACCTCGAGGTCATCGTGATCGACGACGGCTCGACGGATCAGACCGCGGACCTCGCCACCTGGATCAACGACCCCCGGGTGCGGGTGATCCGGCAGCCCAACGCGGGCAAGGCGGCCGCGCTCAACACCGGTCTGGCCAACGCGTCGTACGACATCGTGGTGATGGTCGACGCCGACACCGTCTTCGAGGCCGACGCCGTGCACCGGCTCATCCAGCCGCTCGCGCATCCGGCCGTCGGCGCCGTCAGCGGAAACACCAAGGTCGGCAACCGGCGCGGTCTGCTCGGCAGATGGCAGCACCTGGAGTACGTCTTCGGCTTCAACCTCGACCGGCGGATGTTCGAGGTGCTGGAGTGCATGCCGACGGTGCCGGGCGCGATCGGCGCCTTCCGCCGGGACGCGCTCCTGGGCGTCGGCGGGGTCAGCGAGGACACCCTCGCCGAGGACACCGACCTCACGATGGCCCTGTGGCGGGCCGGCTGGCGGGTGGTCTACGAGGAGTCGGCCGTCGCCTGGACCGAAGTGCCCACCTCGCTGCGCCAGTTGTGGCGACAGCGCTACCGCTGGTGCTACGGCACGCTCCAGGCGATGTGGAAGCACCGCCGAGCCGTCGCCGAGCTGGGCCCGGCCGGACGCTTCGCCCGCCGCGGGCTGACCTATCTGGCCCTCTTCCAGGTGGCCCTGCCACTGATCGCGCCGGTCGTCGACCTCTTCGCGCTGTACGGGGCGCTCTTCCTCGACCCCGTGCGGTCGACGGGCGTGTGGCTGGGCTTCCTCGCCGTCCAACTGATCTGTGCCGGTTACGCGTTGAGACTCGACGGCGAGCGGCTGCGGACCCTGTGGTCGATGCCGCTGCAGCTCTTCGTCTACCGGCAGCTGATGTATCTGGTCGTCATCCAGTCCGTGGTCGCCCTCCTGCTCGGCACCCGGCTGAAGTGGCACCGCATGCAGCGTTCCGGCACGGCTGCCACCGAGCAGCTCAGGCAACCGGTCGCCGCACGAGAGCTGTCGTCGAGGTGATGAGGAGTGGTTCAGCCCGTGAGTCCCGTGAGTGACCGGCCGGACATGTGGCCCGACGACAGCCGACAGAACGGGAACGGGGAGACTCCTGGGCCTCGCGTGATCACCGGAGAGGTGCGGCACCGCAGCACCTCTCCGCTCCAGGCTCCGGCCCGGCCGTACGGCGGCCATACCGCCGGGCCGGACGGCGGCGATCACCTCCGGCACAACGGCGACGACGGCGACGACGACGGCCGCAGCCGCAGCCGCAGCCGCAGCCGCAGCCGCAGCACCAGGCTCCCCTGGGTACGCCCCAGCCGACGCCGCCGGATCGCACGCCTGCTGGCACTCCTGCTCTGCGCACTGCTCCTCACCGGCGCCGGCACCTACGCCTGGGCCGACTTCAGGCTCGACAGGGCGGTCGACCTGGCCAAGGTCGCGGACCGTCCACCGCGCGGAAAGGGAACCACGTACCTCATCGTGGGCTCCGACAGCCGCGACGGGCTGTCCGAGGAGGCCCGGAAGGATCTGCACACCGGCTCGGCCGGGGGCGGCCGCACCGACTCGATGATGCTCCTGCACACCGGCGCCCACGGCACCACGATGGTGAGTCTGCCTCGCGACTCCTGGCTGACCCTGCCGCCGTACGTCGATCCGGACACCGGCAAGCACTACCGGACGTCGAAGAACAAGCTGAACGCGGCCTACTCCCTGGGCGGGCCCCGACTGCTCGTACGGACCGTCGAGCTGAACACGGGCATGCGCATCGACCATTACGCGGAGATCGGCTTCGCGGGATTCGTCGGCGTGGTGGACGCGGTCGGCGGTGTGGAGATCTGCCTGGACCGGGACATCAAGGACACGAAGTCGGGGGCGAACCTTGCGAAGGGCTGTCAGAACCTGAACGGCACCGAGGCGCTGGCGTTCGTCCGCCAGCGGCACCAGGAGGCGCGGGGCGACCTGGGGCGCTCCACGAACCAGCGGAAGTTCCTCTCCGCCCTCGCCCGCAAGGCCGCCTCACCGGGCACCGCGCTCGATCCGCTCCGGACCTATCCCGCACTGAGCGCGGCGCTGGACACCCTGGTCGTGGACAAGGACATGGAGCTGCCGACCCTCGTGTCGCTGTTCCAGGCGATGCGGAGCGTCTCGGGCGGTGACGGCAAGCAACTCAACGTCCCCGTGTCCGGCCTCGGCTTCAGCACGTCCAAAGGCAGTGCCGTGCGGTGGGACATGGCGAAGGCGAAGAAGCTCTTCACCGAGCTGAGGGACGACCGGCCGGTGAGCATGGAGGAGCAGGGCTGACCGGCCGGTGACCGTGAAGGAGCAGGGCTGACCGGCCGGTGACCGTGGAGGATGCGCGAATTCGACTCTCGTCACCGAGTGCCTGACCTGGTGCGGCGGCTCAGAGGATCAGCGGGTTCGCGTGCCGCGTGTCTCAGGTCGGCAGCCACTTCACCACCGCGTCTCCGCACTCGGCCGTCTGCTCGTAGAACTCCGTCAGCTCCCGGTGCGCCGCCGCGAAAACGCCCCGTGTGTCGGGCTCTGCGGTCACGCCGCCATAGCGCGGCAGCAGTTCGTCGCGGGACAAGACCCACAGCGCCTCGAAGTCGATCATCGTCAGGAACCTGGCCACCCGGTGCGCCTGGCCCGCAGTCAGCACGAGGAAGGGCGGCTTGTACCGGTCCGGGTGGAACACCGGCCGACCGCCGAGCACCACCTGGGCCTGGGGTCGATCCCCCGCGCGGTGCGGGGAAGCGCCGGCGTAGAGGAGTTCCTGGTCCAGATAACGCTGGTCCAGCACCTCCTCGCGGTGCCGGTCGACGCGATACCGGACGGTATCCCAGTCGTCCCCGAACAGCCGTTCCAGCCAGGTCGCGCTGTTGCGCAGTGCCGGGGGCGGCACCGCTCGCAGATGGAAGTAGATGCTCATCACAGAAGGGAGCGCACGGGGGCGCCGAAGCATCACGCCACCCGGCGTGCGCCACGTTCCGGAAGCCCCCCGCCGTCGTGCGGCGAGGTGCGAGGCGGTCCTGCACCGCCGTGCAGAGCGTGCCCCGCCGTCGGCCATCCGAGCGGTGTGCGGGGCGGCCGGACCCCCGTGCAGTGGTCAGGGTCCGGCCGCCCCCGTCCCTCTCCATGCCGCTCCCGGGGGGAGTCGGAGCGGCGCGGAGAGAGGTCCCGGAGTGGTCGTGGCACCGACGTCCGGCCCGGCGATCACCGATCACGTCGGCCTGTCCGGAGCGGACTCGGTACTCACACAGCGCACGGCCGACGCGATACGTCACCCGGCCGGCCAACACCCGTACGCCACCGTCCTCTTGGAGTTTCCGGCGTCCCCGGGGCTTCGCCGGCCACGCGACAGGGGCGCCGGCGACGAGGTGAGGGACTCCTGTGCGTAGTGACATTTCTGTGAGAAAGCACGCTGGTCTCCATGGGGCCGTCGATGCCAACGGGGCTCGTCGGACGGAACGGACTCGCTGTGAACCAGGTACGAACGAGGACAGTCTTGGGCCAGGGACGGCAACCCCGCCGCGTACAGACGTACGACGGGGAACTGGGTGCGGCGGTCGCGCGAGCCCAGGACGGGGACGAGGCCGCCTTCGCGGTCGCCTACCGGATCGTGCAGCCGGGCCTGCTGGGCTATCTGCGCGGATTCGTCGGCGAGGACGCGGAGGACGTGGCGTCCGACGCCTGGCTGGAGATCGCCCGTGACCTCGGACGGTTCAAGGGGGACGGGGCCGGTTTCCGCGGCTGGACGGCGACCATCGCCCGGCACCGGGCACTGGACCATCTGCGGCGCCAGCGCGTGCGGCCCCGGTCGGGAGGGACCGAACAGGACGTACTGGACCTGCCCGGCCCGCACAGCACCCATGACCAGGCACTGGAGACCCTCTCCACCGAGCGGGCCCTGGAACTGGTCCGCGGGCTGCCGAAGGACCAGGCCGAGGCCGTGCTCCTGCGGGTCGTTGTCGGCCTGGACGGTGCCGCCGCCGCACGCGTCCTCGGCAAGCGCCCAGGAGCGGTGCGCACCGCCGCCCACCGAGGTCTGAAACGCCTCGCCCACCAGTTGGGCGTAGGGGGCCACGCGGCGGAGGGTGTGACGGATGAGGCTTCCCGGACGCTGGGGGAGTCGAAATGAACGACGCCCGCGGAAGTGGGCCGGCGGACAGGCATCAGGGCCCGGAACGCCAGGTGAATCGAACATGTCGGACAGGAACGGAAGCGGACATGGGTGAACGGCTGAGCGGCGACGGAGTGCCGGGCCGTCGACGTGTGCACCCTGACGACGCCGTGTCCGGGGCGTGGGACCCGCGTGACGACACCGCGCTGGAGACGGTGCTGGCCGCCGTGCTGCGCGACGGCGACCTCGCCCCCGAGGCCGAGCAGCGGGCCGTGGCCGCCTTCCGGGCCGCCCGCGGCACGGGCGGCCATCGGGCGCGTACCCGGCGCCGGGACGACTGGCGGCTGCCCGCGGGGCGGCGTACCGGTCGCCCCGTGAAGACGACGTTCGCCGCCGTGTTCGCCAGCCTCACCCTGGGCGGTGTCGCGGTCGCGGCCATCGGTTCGGCCGGCTCGTCCACGGACGGAGCCGGTGCCGACCGGGAGACCGCGCACCCCTCGGTGTCCGCCCCGGCCCGGCCGGGCGACGAGACCTCCTCGCCTTCCTCCGGCGGCGTCGGACCGACGGACGGCCCGGCCACCGCCCAGGACACCGAGGCCCACTGCCGCGCCTACGAGCAGGTCAAGGACAGCGGCAAGGCGCTCGACGCGACGGCCTGGCAGCAACTCACCGCGGCGGCGGGCGGCGAGGGCGAGGTCGCCGCGTACTGCGCCGAGCAGTTGGCGCGGGCGACAGCCGCACCGAGCGGGTCCGGCGTCGCGGGCAAACCCGGCGAGGGCGCTGCGGACGCCGGCACGGGCACGTCCGGGAACACCGGGACGTCCGGGAACACCGGCACGTCGGGAAACACCGGCACGTCCGGAAACACCGGCACCTCGGGCAACGGAAATCCCGGCAACGACGCCGGCGGCGCGGACACCGGGGCCGGCAACGGCCAGGCAAGCGACGGTAGGGGCGAGTAGCCCCGGGCAGGGGCGAGTCCCTCTCTCTCCCCCCCCCCGCAGTAACCCCCGCGCCCATCGGCCGGGCCGCTCACCGTTCTGGGGCGTGACGGTCTCGTTCGCCCGTCGTGGTGCCCGCGTCGTGATCCGGCCACCCTCTCAGCGCCCGCGTTCCGGCCGGGAAAGAGCGTGCCCGAACAGACCGGAGAGGCGGGCGGCGCCCCGATACGACCGGTCGCAGTCGGGGGCTCCCGACATGCTCCTGTGACGTTTACGGCACCCATTTCGATATGTAAGTCATGGGGAAGTTGAGTGTTCCTGATGTCAGCGATGTGGATGAGGCTGGTGAGGCGGCGGACGATGTGAAGGCCTTCCCCGGTTCCGGCAGAAGTGATGAATTCCTTGCGCAAGGAACGTGTGAGGGACCGCACGCGGGCAGCGTGCCGACTTGGAGGTTTCGAGTGCGACCGTTCACCCTCAACTACGCCCTCCCCAGCGGGGGTTCCACCGTGGTGACGCCCTATCGCTTCGACGAGTCGCTTCAACTGAACGTGCTTCCCGACGGCCGCCCGGCCGTCAGTGACCCGGCGCTCCTCCTGGCTGCCGGTACGACGACGTCGACCGCCGGTTCCCAGACACACTTCGACGACTGACGATCCGTAACCGAATGACTGTTCTGATCCTCACGTCCGAAGAGGACGTCACCGCCGACATGGTGGTGGCCAAGCTGCACGAGACGGGGGTGGCCGTGATGCGGCTCGACCCCGCCGACCTACCGGGCAAGGCCCTGTTGTCCGCGGATTACGTCCGTGGCGACTTCGAAGGCCACCTGTCGGTGAACGGGCATGTGCTCAGCATGGGATGCCTGGGCTCCGTATGGGTGCGCAGGCCCGGCGAACCGGCCGCGCACGCGGCCCACCCATCGGAGTGGCTGACCGCCGAGACCCGTCAGGCGCTCTTCGGAATGCTCCACTCCACCTCTGCGCGATGGATGAACCATCCGCGCAATGCCGACCAAGCCCGGTTGAAGCCCTGGCAGTTGAGGACGGCTCACCTCAGCGGCTTCGCCGTACCACCGACGGCCATCACCACCTCCCCGCGCCTGGCGCAGCAGTTCGCCAAGGAGCACGGGAGCGTGGTGGTGAAATCCGCCTCAGGACCGCCGCCCGGTGACCCCGCGCTGGCTCTGCCCACCACCCTGGTCGGCCCCGACCCGGACTTCTCCACCGTCGCGGCCGGTCCCGCGCTGCTGCAGCGGTACATACCCAAGCGTGCCGACATCCGTCTGACCTGTGTCGGCAACCGGCTGTTCGCCGCACGGAAGGCTGCCGAACCGGGCCAGGTCGACGGGCGCTACGGCGACACCGGGCACGCCTGGAAGGTGGTCCCGGTGCCCGAACGCATCGGCAGGTCGGTGCACGAGTACGTCACCCTTGCCGGACTGGCGTACGCCGCCTTCGACTTCGCCGAGGACGAGGAGGGCATCTGGTGGTTCCTGGAGTGCAACCAGGGCGGCCAGTTCGGCTTCGTCGAACTGGAGACCGGGCAGCCGATCTCGGAGGCGGTCGCCCTGTGGCTGTCACGGCGCAAGGCCTGATGTCACCGCGAGTACGTGGAGGTTGTGCCGACGATCCTGGCGCGGGGTGTCTGCCTCGCGCGCCAGGGCGCGCGCCGGTTGCCGAGGTCGATGCGCGGGCAGACGTACAGACGACCCCCCACTGAGTCGCTCTAACGTGGGGGTCGTCTGTGCCCAGTGGTGTCGTGAAGTGGTTCGATCCCGACCGGGGCCTGGGCGCCATCGCCCAGGACGGTGGCGGCTTCGATGCCGCCGCCTACCGTTCGGCGGTTCGCGGTGACGCGGAGTGCGAGCTGATCGCGGGCAGGCGGGTGTGCTTCGACGTCACCCTGGACGCCGCCGGTGTCAGAGCCGACAACATCCGCCGTCTGGGCTCGGGATGCTGTCCGCCGGCCGAGGGAGCGGATGGTGAAGCGGCTGCGCACGAACAAGCTGGGTGGCCCGTTGAGACGGCCCCTGGGGTGAATGGGGTGGACATCTGCCCGTGGTGCGCGCAGTTGCTGGAGGCCGACGCCGGGGACGGGCAGCCGCTGGTGCGGGAAAACGGTTCCCCTCAGCCTGCCGCGGTGTCCCGCGGGGGTGGGCTGGTGACGGCGTTGTGGGCGGGGATGGTCGTGCTGGCCGTTGTCGCGATCGCCACTGTCGCCCTGTCGGTCGTCGTGGCCACGTGAGTCGCCCACAGACGGCCAGGACCGCGACCGCCCCGGCCTGCCCGGTGCGGGGCCTGATCCCGCACCGATCGCCGGCTGTGCGCTCCGGTGGTCGTTGCGTCCTCCGGCCGGCGGCGAGCAGGCCGAGTCGCGCGACCGCCCGGGCTGTCATTCGAGGCAGAACCGGCACAAGGCATCATTCAGGCGTGATCACCATTCATCTGAAGTATGAGATCGACGCCGGCAAGCTTGCGGATTTCGAGGAGTACGGTCGCCGCTGGGTCCGGCTCGTCAACCGTTTCGGCGGAACGCACCACGGCTACTTCCTGCCGAGTGAGGGCGACAGCGACATCGCCTACGCCCTCTTCTCCTTTCCCAGCCTGGCCGCGTACGAGCAGTACCGCACGGACAGCACGACCGACGCGGAGTGCCAGGAAGCATTCCAACTGGCTCGTGACACCCGCTGCATCAAGCGGTACGAGCGCCGCTTCCTCCGGCCGCTCGACGGCCCGTCCTAGGCCGGCGGGAGGTGCGTGGTACGACCCTGCCGCACGGCTGTGCGCAGCGCCGCGATGACGGCCGTGGTCGTCGGGTTCGCGGTCTCGGTGTGCCGCGTCGCGGCGAAGAGCAGGCGCAGGATCGGACGGTCCTCGATGGGCGCCGTGCGGATTCCGGGTGTGGCCGGGTCGATGGCCGTCCGGGGGACGAGCGCGGTGGCGAGCCCGGCCCGTGCGAGGGCGAGCTGGGCAGCGATGTCGGCGGTGACGTAGCGCGTCGTGGGTGTGAAGCCGGCCTGGTGGAAGGCGTGCAGGACGGCCTGTCCGCAGTCCGTGGTCGGCGGCGGTACGGCGAGGCTGTGCGTGGCCAGTTCCCGCAGGGCGACGGGCCGCTCCTCGGCCTGGTCGGCCGCGGTGACGACGAGCAGCGGATCGTCGAGCAGCGGGGAGACCTCGATGCCCCGGGGTGTGGCATCGGGCAGGTGGTGATACCGCTGTCCCAGCACCACGTCGACGGTGCCCAGGGTGAGTTCCCGCAGTTGCGCCTGGTCGGTGACGAGGCACGTCACGGTGAGCTGCGGGTGGTGTGAGCCCAGCGCGGTCAGTGCGGGGGCCACGATCCGGGCGACGGTCGAGGGCAACGCGGCGAGGGTGGCGGTGGCGCCGACCGCGCCCTTGACCGCCGCGACGGCGCTCTCGGCCTCCTGCACGGCGGCGAGGATCCGGTCGGCGTGTTCGAGGAGCACCCGGCCCGCCTCCGTCAGTGCCACGGTTCGCCCGTCGGGGCGCAGCAGATCGACTCCCACGTCGCGCCGCAGCGCGGACAACTGCTGGGACACGGCACCGGCCGACAGCGCCAGCGACTGGGCGGCCGCGGCGATGGAACCTCGGGAGGCGACGGTCTTGAGCATGTGCAAACGGCGGAGGTCCAGCATGACTCGATAGATTACCTAAAGGGTTCCATCAGAAATCATCCCCTTGACCTATCGATTCATGGTGAGCGACCTTCAGCGCATGGAGATCTTCGACTGCATCGCCGCGGTTGCCCGGCCCATCCACGATTTCGGTGACGAGTTCATGTCCGACGAGGCGACCGCCGCCGTCGGTCTGAATGCCGGCTTTCCCCCAGGGCGCGGCTTCTACTGTCGCGGCCGGTTCGGGGTGCTCGGCGAGGCATCGGTCCCGGTGGTCCAAGCGGTACAGGGCTTCCTCGGCCCCCACCTGGTCACCGCGGGCTGGCTGGCGGGACGGTCCGTGATGCCGGCGGAGGAAGCCGCTGCCTGTTACGCACAGGCCGTCCGGACGTGGGGGCGCGCCAACATCCCCGCCGACGTCGACGTGGAGCACTTCAACCGCTTGGCACAGCGGCTGATCGACGCCGCCGACGCCGACGCGCTGCCGCTGTTCGCCGGCTGGCGCGCGCGCCCCTGCCCAGCCGACGACCCGGTCGGTGCGGCCATGCAGCGCATACACGTACTGCGGGAACACCGTGGCGCCTGCCATCTGGCGGCGGTGCGCCTGAGCGGGCTGAGCGCCCGAGAGGCCATGGTCATCAACCTCGGTGTCGAGCAGGCGACCCACTACGGCTGGCACGACCCACAACCCGTGGCCGCACCCCTGATCCCCCGATGGCGGCGTGCCGAGCAGCTCACCGACGAGCTTCAGGCGCCGCTCTACGCCACACTGGGCGACCGGCGACGTACCGAATTCGCCCAGCTGGTCAACGCGTTGACCGCCGCCCCGACCCCGTCACCGCGAACTCGGCCGGAGCCCGCCCGCTGATGTCCGGGAGGACCGCTCAGGGGACTGGAGCTGCGCACCCACCGCCGTAAGGGCATGGTGGTGCCATGGACACGCGGCCTCCTGTGGTGGTGCTGCCGCCCGCGTCGGACAATGGACGGCGGGTGACGATCCACGGTGAGCACGTCGGCACGGCCTACAGCCTCTTCGACGTCTTGGACTTCCTGCACGCCGCCGATCTGCCGGTCGAGGACCGAGCCGTCGACGACCCGGAACTGATCGAGTGGCGCGGCGGCGGACCATACGACTGGAACGACACCGCCTAGCCATCGCCTGGCCACCCGCGCCGCCGCACCGCGGGCGTGCGGTCGGCCCCGGCGTCTCCCAGGAGGACACCGGGGCCGACCGTCGGCTGTCACAGGGCCGCGGCCTCCTCGGTGGTGAGGAAGCGGAGGTTCTTCACGTGCTCGTTGACGAACATGGGCACACCGTCCGCGGCCAGGTACCACCGCGGCTTGCCCGTGCTGTCGGCGATCACCCGGCCGTTGACGCGGAGGTTCTCGAAGGTGACGTCCTTGACGGCGTGCTCGGCGTCAAGGCCGACGATCATCGAGAGGTCGGCGTTCTTGCCGTTGTAGCTGAGGTCCTTGATGTAGACGTTCTCGATGCCGCGGCCGGCCGAGGTGTTGTACTTCGGGTTGTACTCGACCCGCATGTGGATGAGCTGGCCCCAGCGGAAGTCCTCGACGCGGATGTTGTCGAACTTGACGTCCCGCACGAGGTTGTGGTCGCCGACCATGAAGGCGATGGCGCCCTGGTAGGTCACCTGCGGCTCGCGGTGGTCGAGGATGTCGATGTTCTCGTAGGTCAGGTTCTCCAGCATCTCGGGGTTCTCGGTGTTGCCGTGCACGCCGATGTTGATCGGGTGGGCGACGTCGGCCCAGAGCGAGCAGTTCTTGACGGTGATGTTGCGGGTGTCGCCGTAGAAGTCCCAGCGGTGGGTGTAGAGGGCGACGCAGTCGTCGGACGTGCGCAGGAAGCAGCCGTCGACCGTGATGTTCTCGGAGCAGTAGAGCTGGATGCCGTCGCCCCAGCCCTGGTGGGTGAAGGCGCGCACGTTCTCGATGGTGACGTTCTGGCTCTCGGCGACCCGGATGTTCTCGTACCGGGGGTTGAGGACCGTGATGCCTTCGATCGTGATGTTCTCGCACTTACGGATCAGCATCGCGCCCCACTTGGAGTTGTAGAGCACTCCACGGCCGATCACCCGGGAGTTCTCCACCCCCTGGATGTCCACGAAGGCGTTGACGACCGCACCCGGAGCCAGGTAGACGGTGGTGTTGCTGGGCACCTTCAGCTCGCCGTTGGCGGGGGTGTGGTAGCCGGGACCGAAGTACATGACGTTCTTGTCGCCCTCGGCGGGCGGGTTCTGCTCGAGCGGGTTGGCGAACAGGTGCAGGCAGTCGAAGATCTTGTCGTCGAGCTGGACGACGACGTTGCGGGGCCGGTCCAGGGTGAAGCGCACGGTGCTGCCGAGCACCTCGGGCTTGATGCCGTACGAGTCCGGGCGGACGCGGGCCTTCTCGAAGCCACCCGAGTTGTAGGTGACCTCGACCTCGACGGTGCCGGAGAAGTCGAAGGCGGCCCAGGAGGAGTTCTGGGCCCTGTTGCTGCCGGTGGTGGGGTCGATCAGCGCGAGCTTGGCCAGGTGGACGCCGAGTCTCTGCCAACTGCCGCCGGACGGCCGGACCTTGACGGTGAAGGAGTTGTTGACCGGCACCTGCGGAAGGGGCGGATGCGTGACAACGATGTCGCCAGCGGTGGCGGGCTCCTCCGCTGTGGCGGCAGCGGCCTGCGAAGTGCTCGCGACACTGGAGGCCAGGCCGGCTGCGGCGAGGGCGCCGACGGCCTGGAGGGTGGTTCGCCGGGACAGCGACGAGCTCATGGTGACTCCTTGACGGAACGGGGGCGGGTGGCCATCTGTGGTTGAGGTGAAGACCCGGCACTGAAGCCGCCGCGCGCGACCGCCTGCCGGAGGTGCGGACAGAGCACCCACCCTTGGTGCACATGTGGCGTAAGGGGCTGGCTGATCCTGCGGCCAGACGGAAATCCGCGTCAAGGTATTGGCACATATGCGAAAGTTTCGAGACAACCCGCAGGTGGGAGCGGCACGCTCGCCACCGACGGCCGCGACTCGGCGGCGCGGGCCCCGGCGGTCGCCCGGTGCCCGCGCGGAAGCCGGCAACTGCCTCCGGACCGCCCCCCGTTCGGCGGGGGGGCTCTCCGGCGGCTACGCCCCTCGACCACTGAACCGGCTCGCAGACGTGCCACGGGGCGCGACCCGGGCGAAAGCCACCGGGACCGCGCCCCGTCAGTCAGGACCGGGTCGGATCAGGCCGCGTCACGCGGTTCACCGGTACGTGCCCGTGCCCAGCAGGTCGGGCAGCGGGTTGACGAGGTCTCCGGTCGGCGACTGCCGCTGGGCGGAGGGCCCGGTCGGCCAGACCGCGGGGCAGTGGGTGCCCTTGCGGGGGGTCTTCAGGGTGAGGAGGTACGTGTCGATGGCGTCACGCGCGCACGGGCTCAGCCAGTAGTCGCCGTGGCCGACACCGTCGTACGTGAGGAACACGGCCTCGTGGCCGATCTGACGGGCCGCGTTGGAGCCCCAGGAGTGCGGGGTGGCCGGGTCGAAGCGGCTGTTGGTCATCAGGATCGGCGGGGTCCCGTCGACGCGAAGCCTGCGCTGCGGGTTGGTCACCTCGGTCGGCCAGTCCTGGCAGCCGGTCTGGACCGTCCAGCCGAGGGGGCTGAAACGGGTGACGGGGGCAAGCCGGGCGAGCTTGCGCTCGTAGCGGGCGAGGGTGGCGTACGAGGGGACGTTGAAGTCGTAGTCCTGGCACATCACCGGGAAGAACGGGAATTCCGTCGGCTCGCCGTACTTCCGGAGGGTCCGTGCCGCCGCGGGGGCGGAGGCATCCAAGTCGCTGAGGAACTGGGCGAAGTCGAACCAATAGGCCGGGTCGTACATGTAGCTCAAGGCGACGTTCTGGAGGTCCTGCGGGGTGACGGTGTAGGGCGGGTCGCCCGGCAGGACCAGCTCACCGGCGTCGGCGCGCTTGTAGAGCGAATCGAACAGGGCGCGGGCGTCCCGGTCGTGGAGCACACACGACGGCGTACGGGCGCACCAGTCGGCGAACTGGCCGTACGACTCCTCCACCGCGACCGTCTCGGTCTTCTGGAAGTCCCACCTGCCCAGGCTGTGGTCCATGTTCGAGTCGAGCGTCATCGCGCGGACGCGGTGGGGGTAGCGCGCGGCGTACTGCTGGCCGATCGCGGTGCCGTAGGAGACGCCGTAGTAGCTGATCCGCCGCTCGCCGAGGCCGACGCGTATCGCCTCCATGTCACGGACGACGCTGGCGGTGTCCATGTGGTCGACGAGCGGTCCGGTGACGGCGCGGCAGTTCTCGCCGAGCGCGTGGTTCGCCTCGCGGAGGGCGGTGAACGAGGAGTAGCTGTCCGGGTAGAGCAGCGCACCCTGGGCGTTCACCAGGTCCTCGTCGCACTTCACCGGGTTGCTGAGGCCGACGCCGCGCGGGTCGAAGCCCACGATGTCGAAACGCTCCAGTAGTTCGGGCGAGAAGGCCTCGGGGGCGCTGAACGCGAAGCCGACGCCGGAGCCGCCCGGACCGCCGGGGTTGATCAGCAGCGAGCCGATACGGCGCTCGGGGTCGGTGGCCCGATGGCGGGCGAGGGCCAGGTCGATGGTGGCGCCGCGCGGCCGCTTCCAGTCCACGGGCACCTTGATGGTGGCGCACTCGAAAGTGCCCTCGCCGGAGGGAGACTCACACGGCTCCCAGGCCATGCGCGCGGGCGGCGGGGTCTTGGCCGAGGGGGCGGCGACGGCGGTCCCGGCGAGCAACTGTCCGAACAGCGCGGTGACCAGGGCTCCGACAGCCAGTCTCCCGCGCGCTTTCGAGCGCGGGAGCAGTGGGGGGTTGGATGGCACGGATGTTCCTCCATGAATCAGGAGTTCACAGGCGCATCAAAGCCTGGTCCCAACGCCCTTGTGATTCAACCGAAATGATGGGTCATCAGATAACGGCCGAGTGACTGAAGCGCCGGACGCGTGCCGGTAATTGCCATGCGCCGGTCTGCGGCACCGCCCTACGATCCCCTCGCCGCCCGCACACCTGTACGCATCAGGGGCAGTGTGCGGGCATCCGAACGGGAGGGATCACTTGACCATGTCCTCAGGTACGCGTTCGCGTGCCGTCCTCGCTTCTCTGGGCACCCTCGGCCTGGCACTCGCCGCCGCGTCGCCCGCGAACGCGGCCGCCGGGACGCCCACCACACCCACCCAGCTCTTCAACGGCTACCGGCACTGCTCGACCGACGCGGACCGGCCCACGTATCTCTGGGCCGGCACCGGCCTTGTCGTCGAAGGCATCCCCGGGACCACCGACAGCACCGACGACTCCCGGGTCAGCGTGCGGTATCAGGCCTGGCCGGTCGCCGACCCGACGCGGATCACGACGGTCACCCGTGACCATGCCACCACCGGGTTCGAGGCACCCGCCACGCTGCCCGCCGACGCGCTCGCCGACGGACAGACCTACGCGTGGCAGGCGCAGACGGTGGCCGGGGGCGCGGCCTCGGACTGGTCGGCCCCCTGCTATGTCACGGTCGACAACACCCGCCCGACGAACGCGCCCACCATCAGCTCGCCGAACTACCCGCCGGACGCATGGAACCAGGGCGGCGAGCCGGTCACGTTCACACTGGACGCGGGCGGTGTCGACGACGTCACCGGGTTCCAGTTCTCCTGGCGGCAGGACCTCCCGGTGATCGGCACGACCATCGGCGACCACGGCATCCCGCAGCCCGTCGACCCGTACTCGGACACGAGATACTTCAAGCGCGCCGACGCGCCCGGCGGTTCGGCGACGCTCAGCCTGGTACCGCCGGGCGGCGCCGGTGTGATGACCCTGTGGGTGCGAAGCCTGGACCGGGCCCACAACGGATCGGCGATCACCAGCTACACGTTCCGCGTCGGCTCCACGGCACCCACCGTCACCCCGGCCGTCCCGTCGCCCGAGTTCGGCGAGCCGACCGAGTTCACGCTCCGGCCCGACGCGGGACTCCAGTCGAAGAGTCCGGTCGTCGCATACTCCGTGCGGACCATCGGCGGTCAGAGCGACAAGACCCTCGAGGTCGCGGCGGCGGCGGACGGCACGGCGAAAATGAAGCTCACGCTGGACGGCATCCACGGCGAGTCGCTCCGGGTGACCAGCACGAGCGCGAACGGCTGGGTCAGCGACGCGGCATCCTGGAGCACAAGCTACGACACCACTCCGACCGTCGCTTCGGACGTCTACCCCGAGAACGGTTCGGGTGGCGGTGTGGGTGTCCCGGGCACGTTCACGTTCACACCGAAGGTGAAGGACGTCGTGAGCTACACGTACTCCTTCAACGGTGCCCCGGAGGCCACGGTCGCCGCGGACGCCCACCACAAGGCGACTGTCGACTGGACCCCGCCGACGGACGGCTTCCACTACCTCACGGTCTACGCGACGACCCGCTCCGGCATCCGACTGGCGCCCTATGACTACTTCTTCGCGGTGAACTGACGCCGCGAACCGACCGTGAACCGGCCCAGCTCATGCCCACCGAATCCGCCGGTGGGCATGGGCGGTGGCGACACCTCGTCATCGCCCCTCCGCCCGCACCGCAGCACCCACGTCCAGGAGGAGTTCCCGCACCTTCCGGTTCGGCGTTCCCCCGTGGTCCGTGCCCGTAAGAGGTGAGTTCCCTCGGCTACTTGAGTTCGGCGTCGGTGTAGTAGCCGCCTCCGACCAGAATCTTGTCGTAGTTGGTCTTGTCGACGCTGACCGGCTGAAGCAGGTAGGCGGGCACGGACTTGACGCCGTTCCCATAGGCCCTTCTGTTGTTCAGCTCCGGCGTGTCGTCGTTGAGTATGTCGTCGGCCATGAACGCGGCCCGCTCGGCGAGCTGGCGGAGGTCCTTGTAGACGGTCTGCGACTGCTCACCCGCGATGATCGACTTCACCGAGGCCAGCTCGGCGTCCTGGCCGGTGATGATCGGCAGCGGCTTGCTGCCGGAGCCGTAGCCGTCCGACTTCAGCGCGGACAGGATGCCGAGGGAGATGCCGTCGTACGGCGACAGGACCGCGTCGACGTTCTCGCTCCCGTACGACTGGCTGAGGACGCGGTTCATGCGCTTCTCCGCGGTGGGCCCGTCCCAGCGCAGGGTGGTGATCTCCTTGAGCGCGGTCTGGCCGGACCGGACGACCAACTGCTTGTTGTCCAGGTAGGGCTGCAGGAGGTGCATCGCACCCTCGTAGAAGTATTTGGTGTTGTTGTCGTCGGGGGAACCGGCGAACAGCTCGATGTTGAACGGGCCCTTGCCGTCCTCCAGGCCGAGCTCGTCGATGATGTGGAGGGCCTGGAGCCGGCCGACCTGCTCGTTGTCGAAGGAGACGTAGTAGTCGACGTTCTTGGTGCCGAGGATGAGCCGGTCGTAGGAGATCACCGGGATGTCCGCGGCGGCGGCCTGTTGGAGCACGCCGTTCAGCGACTTGTTGTCGATGGCCGCGATGATCAGTGCGTCGATGCCCTGCTTGATCAGTTTCTCGATCTGCGAGACCTGGGTGTCCGGGTCGTCCTCGCCGTAGACCAGCTTGGTTTTGTACCCCTTGCCCTGCAGGTTCTCGACGACGCTCTTGCCGTCGGTGAGCCAGCGCTCGGAGGCCTGGGTCGGCATGGCGATGCCGATGGTGCCGCGCTCGGAGCTGCTGCTCTCGCTGGTCTCGCCGCCGCAGGCGGACAGGGTGAGGGCAAGGGAGACGGCTCCGCCGATGACGGCGAGGGCGGCTCTTCGGTTACGCATGGTGATCGTTCCCTGTTCTTCTCGTCGTGGAGCGGATGACGGCGACCAGATGTCGGTGGGCATGTCCCGCGGATGGGTGCCGTACGGGTGGATCCCAGGCGCCCTGGACCAGCGGGGAACAGCCGACGGATCTCGCCGAAGTCATCGCGGAATCAGGTCGACCGCCACGTTGCTCGAGTCGGGCCTCGGACGCCGTATACGTCAGGGTGCGCCACGGCGTTCCGGCCACGTGTGCTGATTCCGGTGATACGTAGGGCACTTGCCTTTCAATCGTTCGAAATCTCGT
Source organism: Streptomyces sp. DSM 40750 (assembly GCF_024612035.1). Lineage (GTDB taxonomy): Bacteria > Actinomycetota > Actinomycetes > Streptomycetales > Streptomycetaceae > Streptomyces. The sequence goes on along the minus strand of NZ_CP102513.1, from coordinate 6,193,954 downwards.
CACATGGCCGGAAGGCTCGCGTGAGACTAGGAGGGGATGCGCGGGGTGTCAACGGGGCGAACAAAATCGGTTCCAGCGTCCCGTGCGCCCGCGACCCCGCATACCGCGGTCATCCGAGTCCTGGTCCGTCCTGGCCGATGACGGTCCGTGACGCCTGGGCTGGATCCAGAGGTACGAGGTTCTCGCCCACATCCGGCATGGGAGACCGGTCCACGTGCCCGCGCCGGTGAGCCGGCCGGAACCGACGCGCGCAAGGCGGCGCGTCGACGAACCGCCGTCCACAGCCGTTGTGTTGCTGTGTCACAGCCGTGCTACGGCGGTGTCCTGAAGGGAAGACGGGCGTGACCTGGTGGCTCCGGGGCTCCTCATAGTCAGCACAGAGCGGGAACCGGAGGAAACACCACCGGCTCCCTGCCACCCCCACTCGGAAGGAACCACCCCGTGATCAACCGCCACCTGCGCAAGGCCGTCGTCGTCACCGCCGCGATCACCGCCGGGCTGCTGATGACGGCGTGCCAGAACGGCACCGACACCGACTCCTCCGGCAAGAGCGGGACCGACACGGCGGCGGTCGCGGAGAAGGCGTCGAACTCCAAGAACTCCCAGGGTCTCAGCGGCACGTTCAAGAACGGCACGGTCACCTATCTCGCCCCGGGCAAGTACATCGTCTCCGTACCGGGCAAGGACGACCAGCAGTTCCTGGTCGCCGACGACACCGAGGTCTACGGCGCCGGCACGATATGCGGCGAGGCGGGGGCCAAGGTGGACGCGCCGTGCACGCTCGACCAGTTGGAGGCGGCGACCAAGAAGGGCGCCGTGAATGCCGACGTGGAGATGAAGAAGGGCATCGCGACCCTGGTGACCGAGCGGCGCGCCGCCCAGCAGGGCACCGGCTCCGGATCGTCGTCCGGTTCCTCCGGTTCCTCCGGCTCGGGTTCGGACTCCGACTCGTCGTCCGGCTCCGGCTCCGGCTCCGGCTCCGACTCGGGCTCCCGTGAGACCGTCGTCGAGGGCATCGACAAGGGCAAGGGCGTCAACGGAACCTGGTTCGGCAACGTCTCGTACCTGGCGCCGGGCAAGTACACGGTCTCCGACATGAAGGGCGTCGAGCAGCAGTTCCTCGTCGCCGAGGACACCAAGATCTGGGGCTACGGCGACATCTGCGGCGACACCAACACGGGCGAAGGCGGCCAGGGCGGCATCCAGTGCTACGAGAACGAACTGGAGGCCGCCGCCAAGAAGGGCTTCACCGCCGAGGTCGTGATCAGCAACGGCATCGCGACCACCATCACCGACGACCACTGAGCCGCAGGCCACCCGTATCGCCGCGCCGCGCCGCACCGCACGTCGGCGCGGCGATACGTGTGTGTGGGGGCGAGGAGCCCCCGCTATGAGGAGGCCGCCGTAGCGGGAGCCGGTACCGAGTGACGAGGTCACCGCTGCCCGACCCACCCGGTTCGAGGCCGGCCGACCTCTGCTCGGACGATGACGGATGATGGCCGCCATGCGTATCCGCATCGACGCCTTCGACCTGCCCGGCCTCACCCACTCCGCCTCTGTCGACGGCAGATTCCCCGCGTACGACAACATCCACGTCGCCGTGCAACGCCGCGACCGTCCGGCCGAACTCCTCGAACCACAGCCCGGCGACGCGCCGTCCGCGACCTGGACCCTGGAGTGCACCACGCGTGCCTCGCCGACCGGCACCGAGGTCAAAGGCCCCTACGTGCAGGACCGTCTGGGCCGACGGTTCATCTACCTGTCGTGGGGCACGGTCGACGAATCGGGCGTCTTCACGATGTTCCGCCGCGCCAAGCTCATGCTCGACGTCATCCCCGCCGACGTACTCGCCGCCGCCGCACACGACGGGCTGCTGGTCGGACGTCTCGGTCTGACCGACGCGCAGGGCGGGCCCCTGTGCGCACGCGTCGAGCCCCCGCACATCACCTGGACCGCCGCACGCGCCGGCCAGGAAACGGTGTCATCGGCGAACGGGCCGATGTGACCTTTATTGCGCCGGCGGGGTCTCGGCGCGTTCACCGTGGCCCCATCCGTCGATGACGCCGGACGCGGCGCATGGCTCATCGACGGAGGTCATGGCGCTGCGGCCGGAAGTGCTCGGCGGGAACACTGCACCCGCGCGGATCAATATCTGTATCCGTGAAGTGAGAAATAGGTGCGGCACACGGCGAGTATTCCTCGATCGCCGACCCGAACGGAATTCTTTGCCGAGCAGGGCCGATCGCGCCATGCTAATGTCGATCTCAGTTGCAGGTGTGGTTGCCAGAGGGTTCATTCTCCGACGGGTTAATCAGCACGGCGACGCGGAATCCGCACAGGGCGAATTCCGAACATCGTCTCCGAAGGAGAAATGACATGGCTACTGGCACCGTGAAGTGGTTCAACGCGGAAAAGGGCTTCGGCTTCATCGAGCAGGACGGCGGCGGCGCCGACGTCTTCGCCCACTACTCGAACATCGCCGCCCAGGGCTTCCGCGAGCTGCAGGAAGGCCAGAAGGTGTCCTTCGACATCGCGCAGGGCCAGAAGGGCCCGACGGCCGAGAACATCGTTCCCGCCTGACCCACCGCAGCAACGCATATTTCGCAGCTGGGGCCCGCACCTTGGGGTGCGGGCCCCAGCTCGCTGCATTTCAGGGCATGTGACGCTCGTTCTCGCGATTCTCTGCGCCGTTCATTTTGCTGCGGAAAATTCCTTGCTACATGCCTACGCGCTCACATCGAGGAAAGGTTCCGCTTGAACCGCGCACGCACCGCCCGCACGACCCGTACCAACGACCGCTCCTGGGGTTCCGCCCCCAAGCGCTCGGGGGCTCCCCGGCGTTCCAAGGGCAACGATCGCCGACAGACCGCACCCCAGGGCGAGTTCGCGCTGCCGGTGACGGTCACGCCGCCGCTGCCCGCCGTCGAGTCGTTCGCCGACCTGGCCCTGCCGGCGCCGTTGCTGGCCGCGCTCGGGCACGAGGGCGTGACCGCCCCGTTCCCCATCCAGGGGGCGACCCTGCCGAACTCCCTCGCCGGACGTGACGTGCTCGGCCGCGGCCGTACCGGGTCGGGCAAGACCATCGCCTTCGGCCTCGCCGTACTGGCCCGTACCGCGGGCCGGCGCGCGGAGCCGCGGCGGCCGCTCGCCCTGATCCTCGTCCCCACCCGCGAGCTCGCCCAGCAGGTGACCGACGCGCTCACCCCGTACGCCCGCTCCGTGCGGCTGCGGATGGCCACCGTGGTCGGCGGGATGTCGATCGGCAGGCAGACAGGTGCGCTGCGTGCCGGTGCGGAGGTCGTCGTCGCGACGCCGGGCCGGCTCAAGGACCTCATCGACCGGGGCGACTGCCAGCTGGACGACGTCGGCATCACCGTCCTCGACGAGGCCGACCAGATGGCCGACATGGGCTTCATGCCCCAGGTCACCGCCCTGCTCGACCAGGTGCGCCCCGGAGGGCAGCGGATGCTGTTCTCGGCCACCCTGGACCGCAATGTGGACCTGCTCGTCCGCCGCTACCTGGCGGACCCGGTGGTCCACTCCGTCGACCCGTCGGCGGGTGCGGTCACCACGATGGAGCACCACGTGCTCCACGTGCACGACGCGGACAAGCACCGGACGACCACCGAGATCGCGGCGCGCGACGGCCGGGTGATCATGTTCCTGGACACCAAGCACGCCGTGGACCGGCTGACCGAGCACCTGCTGAGGAGCGGCGTCCGCGCCGCGGCTCTGCACGGCGGCAAGTCCCAGCCCCAGCGCACACGGACCCTCGCCCAGTTCAAGACCGGACATGTGACGGTGCTGGTGGCGACCAACGTCGCGGCCCGCGGTATCCACGTCGACAACCTCGACCTGGTCGTCAACGTGGATCCGCCCAGCGACCACAAGGACTATCTGCACCGCGGCGGCCGTACCGCCCGCGCCGGCGAGTCCGGGAGCGTCGTCACCCTCGTGACACCCTCCCAGCGCCGCGGCATGAGCCGGCTGATGGCCTCGGCCGGCATCGCCCCGCAGATCACCTCCGTACGGTCCGGTGAGGCGGAGCTGACCCGCATCACCGGCGCCCAGGCCCCTTCCGGTGTCCCGGTCGTCATCACCGCACCGGCCGCGGCTCGTCCGCGCCGCGCCGGGTCGCCCGCGGGTTCCTCGTCCCGAGGCCGCCACGACCGCCCGGCCCGGGGGCGCGCCGCCACCGGACAGGCGGGGCGGCGCAGGGCACAGCGGCCCGCCTTCGGCTCCGCGGCCTAGAAGCATCGACCAGAGGCTCACCCATCTTCGAGGAGGCAGCGTTGACACCGGTTCGGACACAGCTACACCAGGCGGATCTTTCTCCCATGCCCGTGGTCGACGGCATGGACGCGTCCGGCCTGCGGGTCCGGGACGACATGACCGTCGAGGTCGCGCTGTCCGTCATGACCGGTGCTCGCGTCGAGTACCTCCTCCTGTGCGACGGGGACGACCAGTGCACGGGCTCGATCACCCGGGCCGAACTCGCCGTTCACCGCGGCAGTTCCACGTACACGGACCGGATCCGGCTACGGGACGTCCTCGACGGCCCCTTCACCTCGTCCGTCCCCCGGCCCGTCGGGGCCGGGGAGCACGGCCGGGCCCCGGGCGTCCTCGCCCTCTCCCGCTGATCTGCCCAGCCCGGATCAGCCCGTTCTCCTTCTCCCTGTGGGGGCATCATGCGCTGTGTCATCGCCCGGTACCCGTTCGACCTGACCAAGAGCGGAGTGCTGGCCTCCATGAAGGGGGTCTCGCCCGAACTCATCACGGGTGAGTCCGTGACCATCGGCCGCCGTCGCTACCCGGTCAAGCAGGTAGGCCAGATCGTCACCCGCCAGGACAGCCGCGACTTCACCAGCGGCGAAGTCGTCCGGGCCATGACCCGCCTCGGCTTCACCTGCCACGACCACCTCAGGACCGCGCCCGTGCCTGTTCCCACTCCGCTCCAGACCGCGTCGGCACTGCTCGGCGTCGCCTCCCAGGACGGATGAGGACGGGCGGGAAACCGCCATCAGGAACCCGTGAGGGCCCTGCCGACACACGTCGGCAGGGCCCTCACTGTCGTCTCGCCGTCCGAATCCCCACGGACCGACGGGACACACTCGCCCGTCATCGCAGGTCACAAGGTATCTGTTCCCCCACAGAGGTGAAATCTACTCTTGCGGGAGTAGACATTGGGCGCCAGCACGGTTAGCCTTTTTCTCGTTGAGACGGTCTAGCGAAACCCGGCAGACACGAACTGCCGGGGGTGCAGTACAGAAAGTTCGCAGGCCAGTGTGGTTCTGGAGTGCCGAAGCCAAGGTGTCAGCAGGACGGTGACGGGACTGGGAGCCGCACTGGGCGGCCCGCAGGTCGAGGGGCCGCCAACAGCAGTACCGCAGTACGAGTTCGCCAAGTGGTTGGTTCAGAGAAAGGACGGAGGAGCAGACGCCATCAGGATCGCCCGGGCCCCGAGCAGTACTGGGCCCGGGTACCGCAAGACCCCGGAACGGAAGGTGGTCCCCGGTCACGCAGCCGCGATCCCCGCACACCCCCCTGCTGCAGGGCTGGTAGCGGAAAACAGAAGGTCGGCAGAGCATGAGGGCCGACAGATGGTGTTGAATTTCCTTCGGGGCCCTGGTGCCGTACGGCACCGGGGCCCCTCGACGCGTTGTACAACGAGGTGACATGACAGCAGATACCCCGCTCAGTGGTCGTCTGGACGACGACGACTACCCCGCCTACACGATGGGGCGGGCCGCCGAGATGCTCGGCACCACCCCGGCTTTCCTCCGAGCCATCGGCGATGCTCGGCTGATCACTCCGCTGCGCTCGGAGGGCGGACACCGCCGGTACTCCCGCTACCAGCTCCGCATCGCGGCGCGCGCCCGCGAGCTCGTCGACAGGGGCACCCCGATCGAGGCCGCCTGCCGCATCGTCATCCTTGAGGACCAGCTCGAGGAAGCGCAGCGCATCAACGCCGAGTACCGCCGCCGTGCCGGGCACGAAGTGTCCGACGGTTCCGTTCCCGGTTCCAGCTGATCACATGGGCGCGGGCCGGCCGGCTCGACCACGCGGGACGCCCGATCGAGCCTGAGCGCCCGCCGGGACAGCGGGTCGTACGCCTCGTGTCAGCGTCCCGGCGACGGGTGGCGGCGCGGGCAGCGATGCGGGACCGCCCGGAGGCCCAAGGGGCCGTATCACTGGCACTGCGGACACCACACCGTGCCGCGGCCTGCCATTCGGGACCGCCGTAGGGAGTTGCCGCAGCGCGGGCAGGTGGGGACGGGGTCGTCGCGGTGACCGGTGAGCCAGGAGTCCCGAGGCGGGACGCAGCCGGCGGTGACCGCGGAGCGCAGGGTGCGACGCATGTGCGTGTACAGGCGACGGCAGTCGGCCTCGGTGAGATCACTCGCCCGGCTCGTGGGACGCAGCCTCGCCCGCCACAGGATCTCGTCGGCCAGCAGATTGCCGAGTCCGGCCAGGACGGACTGGTCGGTGAGGGCCGTTTTGACGCTGCCGCGGCGTGCGGCGAGCGCGGCCTCGAACTCCTCACGGTTCACCGCCATCGCGTCGGGGCCCTGGTGTTCCAGGAGCCGTGCGACCTCCGACTCGTCGTCGGCCAGCCAGAGGCCCCGGAGCTTGCGCTGGTCGCGGTAGCGGAGCTGACGGTCACGGGACACGGTGAACAGGACGCGGTCGTGCGCCTCGACCGCGTCGTCGGGATGGCCGCAGACCAACCGGCCGGTCATGCCGAAGTGCAGCATCAGGGTGGGACCGCCGGTGCGCGCGAGCAGCCACTTCCCGTGCCGCTCCGGCTCGGTGAAACGCCGGCCTTCCAGCGCGTCACGCAGCCGCCTCGTGCTCGTCCCATGCAGTACGCCCGTGTCGCGCACGTCGACGCGCTGGATGATCCGGCCCTTCGCGCAGGACTCGAGCACCTTCCGGAAACCCTCGACGTCTGGCAGCTCGGGCATCGGGTACGTCCTCTCTCACGCGAAGATCCACGCGCTCGGCCGGGCCGCGGCCTCCCCCAGAACATGGTGTCTCCTGGGCAGGTCATGTGCAGCGCGGAGAGCGCCGGAGGACACCGGAGCGTGTCGGCGGGGCCGCGTGCCTTCCAGGGGGTGTTTCAGGACACGTACGGCAGAGGCGTCACGCGTCCTTCCCTCGGCTCGCCAGCACCGGTTCCCGACCGGTCTCCGCCCGGTTTCAGGTTCCACGCCTCCACGGTGAAGTCGCTGCGGCCGGTGCCTGTCGTGCGGGCCTGCAGTCGCCACGGTCCGTCGGCGAGCGGATAGAACCTGAGGGTGAGGACCTGGCCGTCGGCGAGATGGGTCTCGGCGATCGAGCGGTCCACGATCACGCGCAGTTCGACGGGGGTGCCGGGCGTCGCCGCGGCCGGGCACGGGACGGCGTACGAGCCTCCCCGTGCCCGTGCGTCCAGTGACGCGTGGCTGCGGTCGACGGTGAGCCGGCCCGCGGTGGGATCGATGGTGATGTCGAGGTACTCGGTGCCGTCCGCGGAGGTGACCAGGCGCAGGCCGCCGGTGCCCGTGGTGTCGGGCGTCAGGACGGCGGTGAGGTCGAAGGTGCTGCCGACCTGGCCGAGTTCGGCAGTCCCCGACCGGGTGACGTGGCCGGTGCGGTGCAGTACGCGTTCGCCGCGCAGGGCGAGCAGTTCGCGGGCGGGGCGCTGGACGACCGTGCCGTCGGCGGTGAGCGTCACCTCACGGGGAAGGGTGAGGACGCCTGCCCAGCCGACGTCGTTCACCCAGTCGGCGTCACGGGCCTCCCAGGCCCAGCCCCACAGCAGCCAGCGGTCTTCTCCGGGGGCCTTCAGCAGGGCGGGGGCGTAGAAGTCGGGACCGTGGTCCAGCGGTACGGGCGGCGCGGTCGCCGTGAAACGGCCGCCTTCCTCCCTGCCGGTGTGGACCGTCGTATGGCTGGGGCCGCCCTGCGGGGTCCAGTCGCTGATGATCAGGACGCCTCGGTCGCCGAAGGTCGCGTACTGGGGGCACTCCCAGCCGACCGGGCCGCCTCCGGCCGGGGTGTCGCTGGTGTGGAAGGGACCGCGATGGGCCCAGTTCTCCAGGTCGTCCGACTCGTACAGCAGTGCCGCGCCGCGGCCGTCGGCGAGGGCCGAGCCCACCAGCATCCGCCAGCGGCCGTCCTGCCGCCAGACGTAGGGGTCCCGGTACGTGACTCCTTCCCCGGCTGAACTTGAGTTCTAGTGGTCGTCGCAACACCCCACTTGAAGGGGTGCAATGGACTTCGAGATCCGTCTACCGGCAGGACGCCTGGTCAACGTCGACGACGTCAACGTTCCCGTCCGCCGGCGGTGACCTCTGCCTCAGGTCACCGCTCTCCGCGTTCGTGGGTCCGACTGCCGACCGCCGCCTGTGCGGTTCCGGGATCCGGCGGCGTTCGTGGGTTCGATTGCCGACCGCCGCCTCCGCGGTTCCGCGATCCGGCGGGCCGGCGCTCGTGTCGCGCCGGCCCGGAGCAGGTCCGGGCCGGCGGCGGGTGCGTGGACGTGTCAGCCGGTCTTGGACGGCGTCTGCTTGATGCCGTCGACGATGGCGCGGTTGATGATGGCGCTGGTGTAGACGACCGTGCCGGGCTTGATCAGGGCGTCCTCTCCGCTGTTCTCGTTCACCTGGACGATGCGCTCGCCCAGGAAGACATGGGTCTTCTTGTCGAAGATCCATTCCTCGCGCTGACCGCTGGTCTCGTCCAGCCGGGCCACCGCCACACCGTGCCGGCCCACCGCGTCCACCGCGTCGTCGACCACGACGACACCGGGGATCTTCGCGGCGGTCTTGAAGAGTGCCGAGTACAGCTCCGCCGGGGGGTAGCTCTCGTTGAGGAGGTCGCCGATGGTGGCGAACGCCTGCTGGTCGGGGGTGTTGCCCTGCCCCTCGGTCTCCTTGTAGATCTTGGCCAGCAGGGTGTCGGGATCGGTGGTCAGCTCGGCCAGGTAGTCGTACGACGGAGCGTTCAGGTTCGCCTCCGGCGTGTTGCCCTGCTCGTCGGGGAGGCTCAGGGTCTCGCCCTCGGGGCTGTCGTTGACGGCCGGGTCGATCAGCCAGCCCTTGGTGCCGTCCGGGGACTCCCACACCTGACGGGTGTGCAACTCGTCGCTGGCCAGGGTGGTCTTGTCGTCGACGGTCTTGAGGAAGGTCGTCGCCGTCCTGGACTCGATGTAGATGTACTGGCCGGGCCCGACGGCCGGCTGGCCCCCCTCGGCCGCCGCCAGCGCGATCCGGTCCAGCAGCTGCGGCACGCCCTTGCTGGTCGCGGTGCCGACGGTCGTGGTCAGGGCCGGTCCGGTGGCGACGCCTTCGTCCTTGACGCCGCTGCCGCCCGAGGCGACCACCCCGGCGACGACCACGCCGGCGAGGGCGGCGGCCAGCGCGGGCAGGAGGATCGCGGGGCGCGGTAGCTGGAAGCGCCGGGTCCTCGCCGGGGCCGCCGCCTTCGCCGCCGTGCGCTCTTCCGCCTGGGTCTCGTGAATCTGGGCCATCATGCGCTCCTTGTGGAACTGGTGACGGCCCGGTGGCAGGTCGCGTGTCGTCCGGTCGAAGAGCTGGGCGCCTTCTTCCCGCTCGGCGGCGTTCCGCCGGGACGTGTTCGCGTTCATCGGTTTCCTTCCTGTGCGGGCCGGATCGCGTGTGCGTGATCGCCTCTTGTCTGTCGGCCGGGGCGGTCGGCTTCCCGTTTCCCGAGATTTTTTTCGAGTGCGGCTGCCGCAGCCGGACGTCTCAACTCCCCTGTTTCTCTTGGGTGTTGGAGTCCCGGCCAGTCGACCTCGGCGACATCGGCGACCTTGCGGAGCTTCTTGCGGGCGCGGGAGAGCCGGGAGGCGACCGTGCCGACCGGAATGCCGAGCGCCTCCGCCGCGGCCTCGTAGTCCAGGCCCTCCCCCAGGCAGAGCGCGATGACCTCGCGCTCCGGCCGGCGCAGCGCCGCGAGCGCGGTGAGTGCCGTCGCGAGGCGCTGCCGGCCGTCGAGCCGGTCGGCCACCTCCTCGGCGTGGTCGGGCACCGACAGCTCGGCGGCCGCGGCCGCCTCCGCCGCCGCCCGGTACCGCCGGTTGCTCCGGAACTGGTTGCGCGCCGTGTTGGTGGCGATGCCCAGCAGCCACGGCCGCAAGGAACCGCCCTCCGGGTCGACCCTGTCGCGCAGCCGCCATGCCTCCATGAAGGTCGCGGCCATCACGTCCTCGGCCGTCGACCAGTCGGCGGCCAGCCGGAAGGCATGGTTGTAGACCGCGCGCGCATACGTGTCGAAGAGCTCGGCGAACGCGCTCGGATCCCCGGCCCGTATCCGGGTACGCATATGAGTGCTCACCTCAATGAGCTGTCCGGCACCCCGCACCGACTTCCCGTGACCTGCGCCACACTCGACCTCGCATGCCAGGGAGATCGTCACACGGAGGGCACGACTGCCCGGTGGCCGAGGCGTCCGGGGTCGGCGGGGGCGGCGGAGGGGCGTGGCAGCACGGCCGTACCGAAGCCGGCGGCCGCGGCCACGCCGGCCACCGCCTCTGCGGCGACGCCGACCCGGCCCGTCTCCAGCAGATCGGCGGGATGCGACTGCGGGCGTAGGCATCCCTCTATCTCTGGTTACAGAGGGGCGGTAGGGAGATCGGGTTCTGGGCCGATGTTCCGGGAGGGCCGTTCTTCGAGACTTTTCCCGTGCTGACCGACGACCGTCGAAGGCAGCTTCGGAAGAGGATCAGGAGTCTGTGATGAGCACCAGGACTGGACCCCAGCGGTACCCCGTGGCGAGCCGGGCGAACTGGTATCAGGACGACTTCGGGGGTGACCCGATGCAGGTCGACGTCGTCGTCCTGCACACCACGGAGGGTCCCACGCTGCCCGGATACGGCGGCGGCTCGTCCGCGCCGAATCTGACGGCCGTCCCCGACTTCGCCGCCAAGAAGTTGAGGTGGTACCAGCACTTCGACATAGAGACCTCGTCCAGGGCGCTGGTCAATCTGCGGGGCGGTGTCGAGACGAACACCATGAACGTGTGCCAGGTCGAGCTGGTCGGCACCTGCGACCCGAAGACCCACGCGAAGTGGAAGGCCGCGGGCCGGGCGCACATCTACTGGCCGGACGCGCCCGACTGGGCGCTGCGGGGCGTCGCCGACTTCCTGGCCTGGATGCACGAGGAGCACGGCGTACCGCTGTCCGGCCCGAAGACGTGGCCCGCGTACCCCACGTCGTACGCGAACGGCGGCGGCCAGCGGATGACGGGCGCCCAGTGGGCGGACTTCAAGGGGGTCTGCGGGCACATGCACGTGCCCGAGAACGTCCACGGCGACCCCGGCGCGGTCGACTTCGCCCGGATCGTCAAGTACGCGAAGGCCGACCTGGACCTGGGCGACGACACCCCGGAGGCGACCACGCCGACGAAGCCGAAGGTCCCCGCCTTCCCGGGACGCAAGTACTTCGTGGCCGGGGCCTCGAACGCGTACGTCCTGCAGCTCGGCAAGCAGCTGGTGAAGCGCGGCTTCGGCGACCACTACAAGGTCGGCCCCAGCAGGACCTGGGGCGAGGCGGACCGGCTGAACGTGCGGGACTTCCAGAAGTCACGCAAGGAACTGCGCGGCGACGCCGACGGCACCCCCGGCCCGCTGACCTGGCGCCTGCTGTTCTCCTGACGCCACGAGGTGCCGAGCGGCGGGGCGCTCGGGCGGGGCCCCCTGGGGGGTGTCGATGACGCCGGACGAGAGGGAGCAGGCGCGGGCGCCGACCCTGTCCGACCCGGACGGCCTCCTTGTTCTCGATGTCCGGGCCGACGGCATCCCGGATCCGGTCGAGGAAGTCCGGGTGCAGCGGGTCGTCCAGGACGTCGAGGGCGAACGGCTCGGCGGTGGCCCTGCCGCCGGCGTCGTTGAGGTCAGTACGACGAGGAGCGCGGGACGGACACCCCTCGGCGCCAGCCCTGCGCGCTGTTCGTCGGCGGCCGCTTGGCTACGCTGGGCGAGAGGCGTCTATAGCGGGTTAATATTGGGCAAATTTCCCTAAGGAACCGAAAATGGGTCTCGGTGTCGGCCTTCGGGCCGTGAAGCGCAGGTCCCTCGCCCGTGTGTCGATGGCGATGGCAGTAGCCGTCGGCCTGGCCCTGACCGGGGCTTGTGGCGGAGGCGGCGGGAGCGGGGACGACAGTCTCACCGTCGGGGTACTGCTCCCGGGCGGTGGAGCCTCTCGGTTCGGGCAGTTCGACCGGCCCTTGATCGAGAAGAAGCTGAAGGAGCTGTGCCCGGACTGCCCGCCGGCGACCGTCGCCGCCACGGCCGAGCCGGCGGTCCAGCGACAGCAGCTCGACGCCATGATCACCAAAGGTGTGGACGTCCTGATCGTCGCCGCCGTCGACCCCAAGGCGCTGCGCTCGTCGGTCGAGGCCGCGGACCGGGCCGACATCCCGGTCGTCGCCTACGACCGGCTCGCACAGGGCCCCATTTCCGGTTACGTCACCTTCGACGGGGAGATCGTCGGCAGACTTCAGGCCGAGGCCCTCCTGGAGGCCATGGGCGACAAGGCGGACGGCGGCCAGATCGTCATGATGAACGGCGCCACGACCGACCCCAACGCCGGCTGGTTCAAACGGGGAGCCCTGTCCGTCCTCGAAGGCAAGGTGAAGATCGGCAAGTCGTACGACACCGTCGGATGGCGGCCGGAGAACGCCTACGTCAACATGACCGGCGCCATCGCCGCCCTGGGCGCGGGCGACATCGACGGCGTCCTGGCCGCCAACGACAGCCTCGCCGGCGCCGTGGTCTCCGCCTTCAGCGCCAGCGCGGTCAGTCCGCCGCCCCCGGTCACCGGCCAGGACGCCGACCTCGCGGCCGTCCAGCGCATCCTCCAAGGCGACCAGTACATGACCATTTACAAGCCCTACAAGCCCGCGGCCGACGCCGCCGCCGAGATGGCCGTCGCCCTGGGGCGCGGCGAGACGGTCGACTCCATCGCCACCGGCACCGTCGACAGCCCCACCACCGAGGACATCCCGGCGGTCCTGCTCCCGTCGGTCTCGGTGACGGCGGGCAACATCGAGGACACCCTGGTGAAAGACGGTATGTACACCGTCGACCAGATCTGCACCGCGAAGTTCCGGTCCGCCTGTGACAAGGCCGGACTCACCGGATGAGTTCTCCTCGAAGCCTCGCAGGGGGAAGGAGGTGGCGCCGTGGTGCAGCCGCTGCTGGCGTTGCGCGGCGTCTCCAAACGCTTCGCCGCCATCCAGGCGCTGGTGGACGTGGAACTGGAGATCAGGGCCGGGGAGGTGGTCGCCCTGGTGGGCGACAACGCCGCCGGAAAGTCCACCCTGATCAAGGTGATCTCGGGGGTCGGTCCCGCCGACAAGGGCGTCATCGAGTGGGAGGGCGACCCCGTCCACATCAAGCGCCCCCAGGACGCCCAGCTCCTCGGGATCGCGGCCGTCTACCAGGACCTCGCGATGTGCGGCAACCTCGATGTCGTCGCCAATCTCTTCCTCGGCCGGGAGATCCACCGGTTCGGCATCCTCGACGAGGTGGAGATGGAGCGCCGGACCCGCGAGCTGCTGCGCACCCTGTCCATCCGCATCCCCGACGTACGGGTGCCGCTCGGCACCCTGTCCGGCGGCCAGCGGCAGGTCGTCGCGATCACCCGCTCGTTCCTCAGCGCGCCCCGGCTGCTCCTGCTCGACGAGCCCACCGCCTCCCTGGGCCTCGAACAGACCAATCAGCTCCTCGATCTCATCGAGGAGCTGCGCGACCGGGGCGCCGGGGTGCTCCTCATCAGCCACAACATGGGTGACATCAAGGCCGTCGCCGACAAGGTCGCCGTCCTGCGCCTCGGCCGCAACAACGGCGTCTTCGACGTGAACACCACGTCCCAGGAACAGATCATCTCCTCCATCACCGGCGCGGTGGACAACACCGCCAACCAACGCCCGACCAGCCCTGAGGAGGCATGGCCGTGAGATGGAAGTGGAGGGGGAGGGGGAGGGGAAGCCGGGCGCGCGCCACCGATAACGCACCCGACGCCGGCCGACGGCCCCACCGGCACCGGTGGTACACCGGACGCCCCAGGGCGTACGCGGACGCGGCGCGCCGCAGACTGCACGAAGGTGACCTCGGCCCGGTCCCGGCCCTGCTCGCTCTCGCCGTGACCTGGATCGTCTTCCAGAGCCTCAACGAGAACTTCCTCTCGCCGCGGAATCTGTCCGTCCTCAGTGTGGAGATCGTCGGGACCGGCATGGTCGCCGTCGGCGTGGTCTTCGTGCTGCTGATCGGCGAGATCGACCTGTCGGTGGGCTCGCTGGCCGGTCTGTCGGGTGCGCTGTTCGCGGCGCTGAACGTGAACCACGGGGTGCCGGAGGGGCTCGCCGTGTTCATCGCGGTGGTCTGCGGCGCGACCGCCGGGGCCGCCCACGGGTTCGTCTTCACCAAGATCGGCGTACCCGCGTTCGTCGTCACCCTCGCCGGCCTGCTGGCCTGGAACGGCCTGATGCTCTATCTGCTGGGGCCGGAGAGCTCCATCGGCTTCAGCCAGGACGGGCTGGTCGCCGAGCTGACCAGCCGCCACTTCGGCACCGCCGCCGTCACCTACGGCCTGGCGGCGCTCGGCACGGCCGCGTACCTCCTCGTCTCCTCCCACGACCGCAGGCGCCGCGGCGCCGCCGGGATGCCGTACCGGCCGATGGGCGAGATCTGGGCGCGTACGGCCCTCCTCGCGGTGGTCGCGTTCGCCACGGTCTGGGTGCTGGGCCGGTTCGAGGGCATGCCGCTGGCGCTCCTGATCTTCCTCGGGGTCATCGTCGCCTCGGACCTCCTGCTGCGCCGCACGGCCTACGGTCGGCAGGTCCTCGCACTGGGCGGCGGTGTGGAGGCGGCCCGGCGGGCCGGCGTCGATGTGTCCCGCGTACGGATCTCGGTGTTCCTGGTGTCGGGAACCCTGGCCGCGGTCGGCGGCCTGTTCGTCGCGTCGCGGCTCACCTCGGCGACCCAGGTCCCGGGCTCCGGCATGCTGCTGATCAACGCCATCGCCGCCGCCGTCATCGGCGGCACCAGCCTCTTCGGCGGCCGCGGCTCGACCTGGTCCGCCCTGCTGGGCGTGCTCATCATCCAGTCCATCGCCTCGGGCATGGCGCTCCTGGGAGTCCAGCCCGCCGTCCAGTTCATGATCACCGGCGGCGTGCTGCTCATCGCGGTGGTCTTCGACGCGCTGGCGCGCCGCGCCGCGGAGTCACGGGGGCGGGCCTGACCTTCCGTCACGGAGCTCAGCTCCACCCGAGTACACGAGCGCTCACAGACGTGCCCGCCGACTCGGGGAACCGGTCGGGTTAAGCGGGTGAAGCCTGGGCCCGCGTCCCTGGTGAGGGGCATGGATGAAGCCCCGGCCGGATCCGGCCGAGTCGGCGGGCACGACGGACACCGACACCCACGCGCTGGAGGCGAGAGATGCATCAGAGAGCCGATCGAACCGATCGAGTCGATCAAGACGGTCGAGCCGATCGAGTCGGTCAAGACCGTCGAGCCGGTCAAGACGATCAAGTCGGTGAAGCCGGTCGAGCCGATCGAACCGGCCCCACGACCCATCAGGTTCCGGTTCTCGTCGTCGGGGGGTCCCTCGTCGGTCTGTCGACCTCGGTGTTCCTGGGGCGGCTGGGGGTGCGGCACATGCTGGTGGAGCGGCACACCGGCACCTCCATCCACCCGCGCGGCCGCGGCAACAACGTCCGCACGATGGAGCTGTTCCGGACGGCCGGCGTCGAGCCGGGGATCCGGCGGGCCGCCGCCACGCTGGCCGACAACCACGGGATCCTCCAGGCCCCCACCCTGGTCGGCGACGCGGGTGAGTGGCTCTTCAAGGAGATCGACGCGGGCGGCGGACTGGCCCGGTTCAGCCCCAGTTCGTGGTGCCTGTGCAGTCAGAACGACCTGGAGCCGGTGCTGTTCGAGCACGCCGAGCGGATGGGCGGCGATCTGCGGTACGGCACCGAACTGCTGTCGTTCGACAGCGATTCCTCCGGCGTCACCGCGGTGGTCAAGAGCCGGGAGACGGGCGAGCACACCACCATCCACGCGGACTACCTCGTGGCCGCCGACGGCCCCCGCAGCCCCGTCCGCGAGCAGCTCGGCATCGGCCAGAGCGGTCCGGGCGACCTGTTCCACAACGTCAGCATCACCTTCCGCTCCCGAGGCCTCGCGGCTGTCGTGGGCGACCGCCGCTTCATCGTCTGCTACCTGACGAACCCGGACGCCGACGGCGCGCTGCTGCCCGTGGACAACCGGGAGAACTGGGTCTTCCACGCTCCCTGGCACCCCGAACACGGCGAAGACCTGGAGGAGTTCACCGACGAGCGGTGCGTCGAGCACATCCGCCGCGCGGTCGGGGTCGCCGACCTCGACATCCAGGTCACCGGCAAGGCTCCCTGGCACGCCGCCCAGCGGGTCGCCCGCAGCTACCGGGCGGGACGTGTCTTCCTGGCCGGCGACTCGGCCCACGAGATGTCCCCCACCGGGGCGTTCGGCTCCAACACCGGTATCCAGGACGCGCACAACCTCGCCTGGAAGCTGGCCGCGGTGCTCGGCGGCTGGGCCGGGGACGGCCTGCTGGACACCTACGACGCCGAGCGCCGCCCGGTGGCGGAGGCGACCAGCGCCCGCGCCGCCGCCCGGTCGGTCGAGCACAGCCACCCCGGCTTCGCCCCGCCGCCCGGCGCGGGCGGCGGCGGTGGCGGTGGCGGTGGCCCGCAGCGCGGCATCCTCAACGTGGCCCTCGGCTACCGCTATCCGCAGGGCGCCGTCATCGGCACCGACCCCGAGACCCCGGTCGTGCCGGAACGCCTCGACCTGTCCGGCGAACCCGGCAGCAGGGCACCCCACTTGGCGGTACGGCACCGAGGGGAACGTATCTCCACCCTCGACCTCTACGAACGCTCACTCGTCCTGCTCAGCGACGCCGCCGAACCGGGCGGCTGGCACGAGGCCGCCCTCCGCCTCGCCGAAGCGATGGCCGTCCCGCTGACCTCGTACCGGGTGGGCGACGGGCCCGACGCCGAGCTGACGCCCGAGGGCGACGCGGACTGGTCGGCCGCCCACGGGACGACGCGTGGAGGCGCCGTACTCGTCCGACCCGACGGGTTCGTGGCCTGGCGGTCCTCGGGGCCGGTGCCGGACGCCGAGTCGGCACTGCGCGATGTCCTGACCACGCTGCTGGCAGCGAACTGACCCCCGATCACACACAGCCGGCCGGCCCCGCGACACCCGGGGTCGGCCGGCTGCTCCATGCCGTCGTGCCCTCGCTCCCCGTGCGGGTTCACCCGAGTGATCGTCTTGAGTGGTGGCGGGGCGACGGCTGGCTGACGGTGGATCACGTCGGGGGCGGGTCATCCCAGCTGATGAAGCGCCAGCTGCCCTGCCCGCCGACGGAAGGAACGTCAGATGCGCTCTGCTCGCATGCTCATGGCCACTGCGGCGGCCTCGGCCGTCCTCGCCCTCGGCGCACCCGTCGCCTACGCGGTCGAGAACGACGGGGACCACACGGCCCCCTCCCACAGCAAGGAGCACGACAAGGGACAGGACACGGGGAAGGAGCACGGCAAGGAGACGGGGTACGGCAAGGAGAAGGAGCACGGTAAGGAGACGGGGTACGGCAAGGAGAAGGAGCACGGCAAGGAGCACGGCCACGGCAAGCCGCACGGTGGCGTGCACACCGGCGGTGGCGCGCTGACCACGGTGACCGAGGACGAATGGAGCAAGCAGGACTCGGGGACCTCCAAGGACAGCACGAAGGGCGAGAACTCCTGGAGCGGCAAGCAGGAGGAGAGCGCCGGCGGTGAGAAGCACGACGAGAACTCCTGGAGCGGCAAGCACGAGAAGCCCAGCGGCGGTGTGCACACCGGGGGTGGCGCGTTGGCCTCGCCGGCCGTGACCGCGGGCGGGCTGGCCGTGCTGGCGGTCGCCGCGAGCGGGCTGTACGCGGCACGCCGCAGGAAGTCGGCCGGAAGCGTGGTCTGACCCATGCCGGACGCGATAGCCGTCGCGGCCGCCACGCGCTCGTCGTGTGGCGGCCGCCGGCCGGAGCCGGTTCCCCCTTCCGAGTAGGCCGGTCACCCGCGCAGTTCATACGAGTCGCGCGCCTGAGGGGGTGGGCTCAGGATCGAGGCACGCCGACGTCCCGCCGACGCGGCCGACGTCCGTCCCGCCTCCGCCCCCATGAAGGAGATGTGCGCAGGATGACCACCACATCTGAACGTCTTTCGGAACAGCTGACGCACCAGGCGTCGCAGCGTGTCTCCCAGTCCGTGTTCGACGGCTCCAGGCTCCGTGTCGTCCTCCTGGTGGACGTCTACGACGGCGCCCAGCAGCAGTTCCTGGAGGCGTACGAGCAGCTGTGCAACCAGGTCGCGTCCGTCCCGGGGCATGTCAGCGACCAGCTGTGCCAGTCCATCGAGAACCCCTCCCAATGGCTCATCACCAGTGAGTGGGAGAGCGCCCCGCCCTTCCTCACCTGGGTGAACAGCGAGGAACACGTACGGATGGTGGAGCCGCTGCACAGCTGCGTCCGGGACACCCGGTCGCTGCGCTTCCACATCGTCCGCGAGACCGGCGGCCCGGCGGTGGGCGCCGAGCCCGGGAAGCGCCGGCTCCAGACGTCGCCCAGAATCGGCGACGGCCTGATCCGGCACGCGCTCACCTTCACGGTCAAGCCGGGCAGCGAGGAGACCGTCGCCAAGATCCTGGCGGGCTACGCCTCCCCCGAGCCGAAGGTCGACGACACCACCCGGCTGTGCCGCACCTCCCTGTTCATGCACGGCAACCGGGTGGTCCGGGCCATCGAGGTACGGGGCGACCTGCTCGCCGCGCTGCGCCATGTCGCCAGGCAGCCCGAGGTACGGGCCGTCGAGGAGGCCATCAACCCCTATCTGGAGCAGGACCGGGATCTCGACGATCCCGAGTCCGCCCGGATCTTCTTCACCCGCGCGGCGCTGCCCGCCGTGCACCATGTGACGGCCGGCCAGGAGAGCCCGGACGCCGTGCGGCACGCGTTGTACTACCCCGCCCGTGAGGGCCGGGGTCTGCGGCTGGCCGAGCTGCTCGCCCGGCAGGACGAGGCGGCGGCGGACGAGCCGCGGGGACCGGTGCTGCGCAGCACGATCTTCCAGCGCGACGACGTCGTGGTGCGGCTGGTCGACGTACGCGGCGGGCTCGACGCCGACCCCGGGCCCGTACTCGGTCTCACGGACCGCGGCCGGGCGGCCGAGCTGACGTCGCTCCTCGACGGCGCAGCCCTCGGGATGGACGGTTCGGCGCTGAAGGAGTGCGCCCCCGCTCGTCTGCTGACGGTCGCCCGGATGGACCTCGTCACCGACCGCCGCGCGCCCGACGCCTGATTCACCGGCACCCGGGCCGTGACGGCCACGCCCTCATGTCGATGCAGCTCATGTTCGGAGGAACGTCGTGATCAAACGCCATCCCGGAATCGTGGATGTCAGCGAGGTCGAGCCCAACACTCGGCGCGGCGGCGACCTGCGCGCCATGCTCACCCCCACCACAGTCGGCTCCACCAGCGGTTTCATGGGCGTCGCCATCGTGCCGCCCGGCGACCGCATCGCCGAGCACTACCACCCGTACTCCGAGGAGTTCATCTACGTCATCTGCGGGCAGCTGGAGGTGGACCTGGACGGCGAGTCCCACGAGCTGCGGCCCGAGCAGGGGCTCCTGATCCCCACCCATGTGCGGCACCGCTTCCGCAACGTCGGCAAGGTGGAGGCCCGCATGGTCTTCCACCTCGGCCCGCTGGCCCCGAGCCCGCCGCTCGGCCACGTCGACACCGAGGACGGCGGCCACGCCGGAGCGCCGATCCCGGCGGAGGCCGCCCACGCGGGTGCGGGGCGGGCGGCCGAGCGACCTCAGGTCCGCTCATGACCAGGCGCGTGGCGGTCACCGGCATAGGCATCGTCGCTCCGGGCGGCATCGGCGTCCCGGCGTTCTGGGACCTCCTGGCAGGCGGTCGTACGGCGACACGCGGCATCACCTTCTTCGACCCGTCCGGGCTGCGGTCGCGGATCGCCGCCGAGTGCGACTTCGACCCGGCGGCCCACGGCCTGGACGCGGAGCAGATCGCCCGGTGCGACCGGTACATCCAGTTCGCCCTGGTCGCCGGGGAGGAGGCGATACGGGACTCCGGGCTCGACCTCGCCACGGAGAACCCCTGGCGGGTCGGGGTCTCCCTGGGCACCGCGGTCGGCGGGACCACCCGGCTGGAGCACGACTACGTCCTGGTCAGCGGCCACGGGCAGCGCTGGGACGTGAACCACCGGGAGGCGGGCCCGCATCTGCACCGGGCGTTCGCGCCCAGCACCCTCGCCTCGACGGTGGCGGAGCGGTTCGAGGCCCGCGGGCCGGTGCAGACCGTCTCCACCGGCTGCACCTCGGGCCTCGACGCGGTCGGGTACGCCTTCCACACGATCGAGGAGGGCCGGGCCGACATCTGCATAGCCGGGGCGTCGGACTCGCCGATCTCACCGATCACCATGGCCTGCTTCGACGCGATCAAAGCCACGTCCCCCAACAACGACGACCCCGCCCACGCCTCCCGCCCCTTCGACGCGGACCGCAACGGGTTCGTCATGGGCGAGGGCGGCGCCGTACTCGTCCTGGAGGAGCTGGACCGCGCCCGGGCCCGCGGCGCCCATGTGTACTGCGAACTCAGCGGCTACGCCACCTTCGGCAACGCCTACCACATGACCGGTCTGACCACCGAGGGCCTGGAGATGGCCCGGGCCATCGAGGACGCCCTCGACCAGGCCCGGCTCGACCCCACCGCGATCGACTACGTCAACGCGCACGGCTCGGGCACCCAGCAGAACGACCGGCACGAGACGGCCGCCGTCAAACGGGTCCTGGGCGCACACGCCTACGACACGCCCATGAGTTCCATCAAGTCCATGGTGGGCCACTCCCTCGGCGCGATCGGCGCCATCGAGGTCGTCGCCTGCGCGCTGGCCCTGGCCCACCAGGTCGTCCCGCCCACCGCGAACTACGAGACCCCGGACCCCGAGTGCGATCTGGACTACGTCCCGCGCGTCGCCCGTGAGCGACGGCTGAACAACGTGCTCTCCGTGGGCAGCGGGTTCGGCGGCTTCCAGTCCGCGGTGATCATGACCCTGCCGAGGGAGAAGACACGATGAGCGAACGGCGTCCTCGGCGCGCGGCCGTCACCGGAATCGGCGTGGTCGCGCCCAACGGAACCAGCACCGAGACCTTCTGGAAGTCCACCAGGGAGGGCATCAGCGTCCTGGACCGGGTCACCCGCGACGGATGCGAGCACCTGCCGCTGCGGGTCGCCGGTGAGGTGCGGAACTTCGACCCGCCGTCGGCGGTCGAGGAGCGCTACCTCGTCCAGACCGACCGGTTCACGCACTTCGCGATGGCCGCGGCCGACCAGGCACTCGACGACGCCCGCCTCCACCGGCCCGCCACCGACGCCGCGCCGTTCTCCGTGGGCGTGGTCACCGCGGCCGGCTCCGGCGGCGGCGAGTTCGGGCAGCGGGAGCTGCAGCAGTTGTGGTCCAAGGGCAGCCGCTTCGTGGGGCCGTACCAGTCGATCGCCTGGTTCTACGCCGCGAGCACCGGCCAGATCTCCATCCGCCGCGGCTTCAAGGGCCCCTGCGGGGTGATCGCCTCCGACGAGGCCGGCGGCCTGGACGCCCTGGCGCACGCGGCGCGGGCCGTGCGGCGCGGCACCGACGCCATGGTGGCCGGCGCGACCGAGGCGCCGCTCGCCCCCTACTCGGTCGTCTGCCAGCTCGGCTACGACGAGCTGAGCACCGTCGAGGACCCGGAGCGCGCCTACCGCCCGTTCACCTCCGCGGCCTGCGGTTTCGTACCCGCCGAGGGCGGCGCCATGCTCGTCGTGGAGGCCGAGGGCGCGGCCCGGGAGCGGGGCGCGCCCGTACGGGCCGTCCTGGCGGGACATGCGGCGACGTTCACCGGCGCCTCCCGCTGGGAGCGGTCCCGGGAGGGGCTCGCCGAGGCGATCCGGGGCGCCCTGCGCGAGGCCGGCTGCGCCCCGGAGGAGATCGACGTGGTCTTCGCCGACGCCCTCGGCGTACCGGAGGCGGACCGCGCCGAGGCGCTGGCGATCGTGGACGCCCTGGGCGCGCACGGCACACACGTCCCCGTGACGGCGCCGAAGACCGCCATCGGCCGGGGCTACGGCGCGGCCCCCGTCCTGGACGTCGCCGCGGCGGTGCTGTCGATGGAGCACGGCGTGATCCCGCCCACCCCCAACGTCTTCGACATCTGCCACGACCTCGACCTCGTCACCACCCGCGCCCGCGCCGCCGAACCGCGCACGGCGCTGGTCCTCAGCCGAGGACTCATGGGGTCGAACTCGGCGCTGGTGCTACGGCTCGGCGCCGACGACGCCTCGTAGCGAGGCGACGCGAGCACCCATCACCAAGCAACCACCACCAAGCACCCACCGCTGAACACCCACCACCAAGCAACCCTCACCGAACACCCGTCACTGAGCACCCGTCACGAAGCAAGGAGAGGAACCGCATGAGTGACCGCATCACCGTGGAAGAGCTGTCCGAACTCATGAAGAAGGCCGCCGGAGTCACCGTCCCCCCGGAGGAGCTCCAGCAGCGGTACGACTCGGGCTTCGACGCCCTCGGCATCGACTCGCTCGGTCTGCTCGGCATCGTCGGCGAGCTGGAGAACCGTTACGGCACGCCGATGCCGCCGGACGCGGAGAAGAGCAAGAGTCCCCGGCAGTTCCTCGAACTCACCAACAGCGCGCTGCTGACGGGAGCCTGACATGGCCGGCCACACGCAGAACGAGATCATCATCGCCGCGCCGGTCGACCTGGTCTGGGAGATGACCAACGACGTGGCGAACTGGCCCCGGCTGTTCAGCGAGTACGCCACCGCCGAGATCCTCTCCCAGGAGGGGAACAAGACCACGTTCCGGCTGACCATGCACCCCGACGAGAACGGCAAGGTCTGGAGCTGGGTCTCGGAACGGGAGGCGGACCGCGACACGCTCAGCGTGCGGGCCCGCCGCGTCGAGACCGGGCCGTTCGCCCACATGAACATCGTGTGGACGTACGAGAAGGTGCCCGGCGGCACCCGGATGGTGTGGACCCAGGACTTCGCGATGAAGCCGGACGCCCCGGTCGACGACGACTGGATGACGGGCAACATCAACCGGAACTCCAAGGTCCAGATGGCCCTGATCCGGGACCGCATCGAGAAGGCCGCCGCCGAGCAGGGTGCCGCCGCGCCCGGCCTGACCGACTGAGCCGGACGGAGAACACCGCATGCACCAGACCCTGATCGTCGCCCGGATGGTCCCGGACGCCGCCCCGGACATCGCCAAGATCTTCGAGGAGTCCGACCGGGGGGAGCTGCCGCACCTCATCGGGGTCTCCCGGCGCAGCCTCTTCCAGTTCGGCGATGTGTACCTGCACCTCATCGAGTCCGAGCGCGACCCCGGACCCGCCATCGCCAAGGCGGCCGGGCACCCCGAGTTCCGGGACATCAGCGACCGGCTGACGGCCCATGTCAGCGCGTACGACCCCGCCACCTGGCGTTCCCCGAAGGACGCGATGGCGCGGCGCTTCTATCTCTGGGAGCGCGACCCGGCCGGCTGACCCGGTCGGCCCACCGGCCGCCGGGCCCGCGACCTCGCGGGCCCGGCGGCCGGTTTTCCGGGGTGCCGGTGCTCAGCCGGGCACGTGGCAGTCGAACGCGTGCAGGTAGGCGTTGACCGGGCGGACGTCGTCGATGACCAGCCCCGCGTCCGTCAGCCTGCGGGTCATGCTTTCGGTGGTGTGCTTGGCCCCTCCCACGTTGAGGAGCAGCAGCAGGTCCATGGCGGTGCTGAACCGCATGGAGGGCGTGTCGTCGACGAGGTTCTCGATGACCACGACCCGCGTTCCGGGACCACCCGCCCCGATGACGTTGCGCAGGGTCCGGGCGGTGCTGTCGTCGTCCCACTCCAGGATGTTCTTGATGATGTACACATCGGCCCGGACCGGGACGGCCACGCGGCAGTCACCGGGCACGATGCGCGTCCGGTCCGCGAGCACGCCGCCCGCCCGCAGCCGCGGGTCGGCGTTCTCCACCACGCGCGGCAGATCGAGCAGGGTGCCGTGCAGCGCCGGATGCTTCTCCAGCAGGCTCGCCACCACATGCCCCTGACCACCGCCGATGTCGGCGACCGACGAACTCCCCGACAGATCCAGGAACTCCGCGACGTCCCGCGCGGACTGCACACTGGACGTCGTCATGGCGCGGTTGAAGACGTCGGCCGACTCCGGGGCGTCCTCGTTGAGGTAGACGAAGAACTCCTTGCCGTACAGCTCCTCGACGACGTTACGGCCGGAGCGCACCGCCTCGTCCAGCCTCGGCCACGCGTCCCAGGTCCACGGTTCGGTGCACCACAGGGCGATGGCACGCAGGCTGTGCGGGTCGTCCTCGCGCAGCAGCCGGGACATGTCGGTGTGCGTGAACGTCCCGTCCGGCCGCTCGGCGAAGACGCCGTAGCAGGACAGGGCCCGCAACAGCCGTCGTAGCGGTTTCGGTTCGGTCTTCACCGCCGCCGCGAGCTCCTCCACGGCCAGCGGGGTGTCACCGAGGGCGTCGGCGACACCCAGCCGGGCGGCCGCGCGCAGGGCGGCCGCGCAGGCCGCCCCGAACACGAGCTCCCTGAACCGCATGGGCGCCGGTACGGCTTGTGACGCGGGTACGGCCTGGGGGGCCTCTGCCGTGTGCGCGGTCCGTGCGGTCGTCATGTGACGCCTTCCTTCTTCGAGTTCATGAGCGACCACGACCCGTCAGCACAGTCCCGCGGGCACGGACGCCGCGCAGGAGTTGCCCTGGAAGGTGTTTCCCTGGCCGGCGGTGTCCGTGTTGACGATGTCCGCCGGGGCGTTGCCCTCCAGCACGTTGTCGGTGATCCGGTTCCGCTCGCTGGTGGTGCCCACGAAGCTCTTCCATACGACGATGCCGCCCGACAGCGGGGAGTTACCGGCGTTCTCCGTGATCCGGTTCCGCGTCACCAGAGTGTCCTCGGTGCCGGTCAGGACGATGCCGGTGCCCTGCAGCGCGTCCAGCCGCGCGGTCTTCGGGCAGGACTTGTTGTTCCGCTCGATGTGGTTGTCGCTCACGGTCAGCGCGCCGGCCCTCGGCTTGTTCTCGTCGCCCACGACGAAGACGCCCGCGCAGTTGCCGGTGAGGTGGTTGTCCGCGACGGTGAGGTTCCGCAGGCGACGGACGGTGAGGCCGATCCGGTTGCCCTCCAGGCGGTTGTGCGCGACGACCGTTCCCCCGGTGTCCGCGGCGCCTTCCTCGGCCTTGATCGTGTTGGCGAGGAAGAGGCCGGCGTCGCCGTTGTCCCGGGCGGCGTTGTGCCGGAAGACACCGCGCACGGAACGCTCCTGGGCGATGCCCCACACCCCGTTCTTCACCGCGGTCACGTGCCGCACGGTCAGTCCGTCGGTCGACTGGGCGAACACTCCGGACCCGGCGAAGCCGGTCACGGTCAGGCGGGCGACGGTGACGCCCTCGACGTTCCGGTCCTTCGTCCCGACCACACAGATGCCGTTGCCGCTCCCGGCACAGCTGTCGGCGGCCTTCTTCGCGGCCGGTCGGATCACGGTGCCGCGGCCCGTGCCGCGCAGGGTGAGCCCGGGCGTGCTCACCGTGACGCTCTCGTGGAACGTGCCGGAGGTCAGTCGAACGGTGTCTCCCGGTCGGGCGGTGTCCACCGCTTTCTGGATCGACTCCCCCGGAGAGACCACGTGGGTCTGCGGGTGGGCGACAGCCGGCGGGGCGGCCCCGAGCCCCGCCCCGATGACCGCCGCGATACACGCCAGATGGGCAATATGCCATTTCGTCATATTCAGCACGTTATGACCAGATGCTCACGATCACGGCGTATCGACCATCCGGCGGCGTGTCCCGCGCGCCCTCGAACCCGCTTCCTAGCGCGGGGGCGCCGGGCGGTCGTAGACGTTCTCCGGAGTGACGATCTCGGTGATCGCCCGGGCGAGAAGCGAGGACGGCTCCTGGCCCTCGTGGGTGACGTCGGTGTTGAGCAGAAGCACCAGGGTGGCCTTCTTCGAAGGCAGGTGGACGGTCACGCTCTGGTATCCCGGGATCGAGCCGTTGTGCCCGATCCAGCCCCCGGTCTCGAAGATGCCGAGGCCGTAGTCCGTGCCGGGGAAGCCGGTCGGCAGCATCTTGAGCCGCTCCCTCTGGGTCTCCGGGCTGAGCAGCGTCCCGGTGGCGACGATCCTGGCCCAGCGGCGCAGGTCGCGCAGGTCCGAGATCATCGCCCCGGCCGCCCAGGCCCAGCTGGGATTCCAGTCCGTGGCGTCCTCGATGTCGCCGCTCAGCGTCTGGTTGGTGTAGCCGCGCGCGTGCGGCTCGGGGAACTCACGGCCCTCGGGGAACAGCGTGTGGCGCAGCCTGGCCGGGCGGAGCACCCGCTCGTCGATGAAGTCACGGAGGCGGTGACCGCTGACCTTCTCGATCACCAGGCCGAGGAGGATGAGGTTGGTGTTGGAGTACTGGAACTTCTCACCCGGCGCGAAGGTGTTCGGATGCCGGAAGCCGTACGCGAGCAGTTCCCGCGGCGTGAACGAGCGGCTCGGGTCGCTCAACAGGGCCTGCGCGAAGTCCGGGTCGGCGCTGTACGGGAACAGGCCGCTGCGCATCTCGGCGAGATGACGGAGCGTGATCCGGTCACCGTTCGGCACGCCGCCGATGTAGGCGGAGATCGGGTCGTCCAGCCCGATCCGGCGGTCGTCGACGAGTTCGAGCAGCGCGGTGACCGTGAAGGTCTTGGTCTCGCTGCCGATCCGCATGAACTGGTCGGTGGTCATCGGCCTGCCGGTGGCGGTGTCGGCGACCCCCGTCGCGCGGACGTAGCACCCCTTGCCCGGCATCCACAGTCCGACGGCGACGCCGGGGATGCCGGCCTCCCGGCGGACGCCCTCGACGGCCTTGTCCAGCCGGGTGGCCAGCGCGGGTTCGAGGCCGCCCGGCGGGCACACGCCCTTCTGGTACCGGTCGACGCCCACGGTGGGGACGGCCGTGGCTGGCGCCACCGCCATCGGGGCCAACAGGGACGCCACCAGCAGCGCGGCGGCGAACAGACAGCGGGAGGGGACGCGTCGCATGTCGGGACACCTTCTTTTCGGATTCAAGGGCTGGAAGGATCAACGTCACCATCCGGGCCCTGAACAGAGGTTCTCCTCCGACACGCATTGCGGCGAATCCACCCGTACGGAGCCAAGCGGGTTTGAAGTTTCCGCCGGGCGCGCCTCACAATTTCATCGACTGCGGTTTGATCCTCGCGGCAACCCCTACCGGTCGCTATTCTCCCGGATGCTCGATATCAGGCCTCCGCCCCTCGCATGCCGGTCGGAAAATCGGATCCCGAATGGACAGGATTCAGAATGAGAACCGATTATGATTCGGTAGATCAAAACCCTGACGTCACGCAGTCGCTCGAACACATCTGGCTCCCTGGTCCGAGAAGTTCGTCAGGCGGATGGGATCCTGACGACGAGTTGGCCCGAATGTCGCGTACGACGAACGGCGTGGATCCCGCCGCGCCCTTGCTGGACAGTCGTGGGCGCCCGCGCCGCCCGGCCAACCGACGGCGGCCACGGCCAGGGGCTCATATCTTTTCCGGCAACCCGAGGATCATCCCTGTCGCGATCCTGATCGTGACAATCGCCGTGTGCGCGCTGACGATGCTCTACTGGTCCGTCTCATATTCATACAGCCAACTACGCGCCATCGCGCTGCTGGTGGTGTCGGAACATCTGGCGCGATGGTGGCCACTGACCGTCTACGGGCCGTGGCTTCTCGCGGGTCTGTCCATCTTGCGGGCAGCTGTTCAACACCGCACCGCCCGGCGGTCCTGGGCGGTGATGCTGATCGCCTCCGGCACGGCAGTGGCTCTGTGCATCGGCCAATCACCGAGTTCCCTGCTGGCCATGGTGATCGTCGGAATTCCACCGATCACCGCCCTGGTGTGCTTCCGTGAACTCGTCGGCCAATTCTCGTCCGGGCACGGCCCTCGGCACGCCGCTGACACCCTCAACGGGCCCAAACAGGGGAGGCCGTAGGTCACCGCCGGTCGGGTTCGATGGTCTGCTCCGTCCAGATCGTCTTGCCCGTGGGGGTGGGGCGGGTGCCCCAGCGCTGGGTGAGCTGGGCGATCAGGAGCAGGCCGCGGCCGCCTTCGTCGTAGGCGCGGGCGCGGCGCATGTGGGGTGCCGTGCTGCTGGCGTCCGAGACCTCGCAGATGAGAGTGCGGTCGTGGATGAGACGCAGTTGGACGGGCGGCTCGGCGTGCCGGATGGCGTTGGTGACCAGTTCGCTGACGACCAGCTCGGTGACGAAGGCCGCGTCGTTCAGGCCCCACCTCTCCAGTTGGCGGAGGGCGTTCTTGCGGGCCTCGGCGACGGCGGAGGGCTCGGGGACCACGTCCCAGCTGGCGACGCGGTCGGCGTCGAGCGCGCGGGGGCGGGCGACGAGAAGGGCGACGTCGTCGGTGGGCCGCTGGGGAAGCACGGCTGCCAGGACCCTGTCGCACAGCGCGTCGAGGGAGGCGGCGGGAGCGGCGAGGGTTCGACGCAACCGGTCGACACCGTCGTCGACGTCGGTGCCCCGCGATTCGACCAGGCCGTCGGTGTAGAGGGCGAGCAGGCTGCCCTCCGGCAGTTCGGTCTCCAGCGCCTCGAAGGGCAGTCCGCCCAGGCCCAGCGGGGGCCCCGCCGGAAGGTCGAGCAGGTCGACGGTGCCGTCCGGGTTCACCACGACCGGCAGCGGATGCCCCGCCCGGGCGAGCGTGCACCGGCGGGTGACGGGGTCGTACACGGCGTACAGACACGTCGCTCCGACATCTCCCGTGGTCTCCCCGTCCGCCGCGGCCCGCTCCGCGCCTTCCGCCTCGGTGGCCAGGCGGGCCACCATGTCGTCGAGGTGGGTGAGCAGCTCGTCGGGCGGCAGATCGATGTCGGCGAGGGTGCGTACGGCGGTGCGCAGACGGCCCATGGTCGCGGAGGCGTGGATGCCGTGGCCGACGACGTCGCCCACGACCAGCGCCACCCTGGCCCCGGACAGCGGGATCACGTCGAACCAGTCGCCGCCCACTCCGGCCCGGGCGCCGGCCGGGAGATAGCGGAAGGCGACCTCGACCGCGGCCTGCTCGGGCAGGCTCTGCGGCAGCAGGCTGCGCTGCAGGGTGACGGCCGTGCCGCGCTCGCGGGTGTAGCGCAGGGCGTTGTCGATGCAGACCGCCGCCCGGGCCGCCAGTTCCTCGGCCAGGACGAGGTCGTCCTGCTGGAACGGGTCGGGGTGCCGGTGCCGGGCGAAGACGGCGACGCCCAGGGTGGTGCCGCGCGCCGACAGGGGCACGGTCATCGCCGAGTGGAACCCGAAATCGCGGATGCGGGCGGTCCGGAGCGGGTCCTGGGCCACCCAGTCGGCGATCGCGGGCTCGGTCACCCGGTACAGCACGGCCCGTCCCGACCGCAGACTCTCCACCGGCGGGGAGCCCTCCGGGTACTCGTCCACCTCGCCCGGTACCACGACCGCCTCGGGGCTCCCCTCGTACACGGACTGATGAGCGATGCGCCGCAGGGCGAGGGAGCGGGGCGGCGCCGGTGCCTCCGAGGGCCGCTCGCGCTCCTCCCCCACTGGCGCCTCTGCCTCGACGGCGTGGGAGGTGCCGCCTTCGTCGAGGGACACCAGCAGGTCGACGCTCATGAAGTCGGCGAGGTCCGGAACCGCCACGTCGGCCAGTTCCTGGGCCGTCCGCGACACGTCGAGGGTGCTGCCGATGCGCCGGCCGGCCTCGGCGATCAGCTGGAGGCGCGTGCGGGCCCAGTGCTGCTCCGTCATGTCGTGCCCGGTGGAGGCCACGCCGAGGACGCGGCCGTCCTCGTCCTCCAGCCGGTAGAGGTGGACCGACCAGGCGTGCTCATGCGTCTCGCCGGGGGCCCGCGCGTGGTTCTCCAGGTACTGCGGCTCACCGGTCTCCAGGGCCAGCCGCATCAGCCGCTCGACCTCCCCGATCGCGGGGTCGTCCACCGCCTCCGTCATCCGCAGCCCGCGCAGGTAGTCGTCGCTCAGGCCCAGGGCGCCCAGCGAGGACCGGTTGGACCGGCGGAAGCGCAGGTCGATGTCGTGCACCGAGGTCGCGCAGCACGGCGAGTCGAGGAAACCCCGCAGCGCGAGCGCGTCGTCGTCAGGGTGGGGCCGTGCCCCCGACAGGGCGGAGACCAGGAACCAGTCGCGGACCCCGGCGTACGACGTCCGGTGATGCGCCAGCACCTTGGCCTCCACGCGATGGCCGTCCCGGTGCCGGAGGGCGAGCGTGCCGTGCCACCTCGGCAGGTCCGGGAAGGGCGGGAGGTCGCTCGCCGCGGGCTCCTCGGCGAGCAGGGAGGCGGACGGGCGGCCCAGGATCTGCGTCGGCGTGTATCCGAGGAGGTGTTCGGCGCCGGCGCTCCAGCCGCTCACGATGCCCTGTTCGTCGACGGTGGCGCGCGCGGTGAGCGCCTCGCCGACGGCGCCACGGCCGGGAACCGCTCCCAGGTCGTCGACGGTACGCCGCTCCATGGCCGATCATCTCGCTCTCGCCGAGCTCTCCACCCCCACCGAGGCCCTTTCCCCGATATATCCCGCTACATCCTTTTTCACTCTATTCCGTGGCCACCGCATGAGCATCAGGTCCCGCTTCCTGACGCGGAGCCGCCGACGCGATACCCGGCATGGCCGTGGTGCGGCCGGGCCGACTTGGTGATGATCTCGTCGGCGACCCATCGCGCGACGTCGGCGGGATAGGGCGCCGACAGGCCGAGGACGATGTGGTGGAAGCCGGCGGCGACGGCGTCGGCGATCGCGGCGCGGGTGGCGCCGGGCTGCTCGTAGGAGACCGACAGGTGGATCGAACGGGTGATCGAGGCGGGGTCGCGGCCGATCTCGGCGCAGTAGCGGTCCAGGAGGGCGCTGCGGCGGACGACATCGTCGATGTCGCCGCCCGGGATGTTCCACAGGTCGGCGTGTTCGGCGGCCACGCGGAGCGTCGCGGAGGCGCGGCCGCCGATGAGGATCGGCGGGTGGGGACGCTGGACGGGTTTGGGGTTGCCGAAGGCCCCGGTGAGCTGGTGGTGGGTGCCGTGGAAGTCGAACGGCTTGTCCTCGGTCCACAGCCGCCGGATCACCGTGCAGGCTTCGGCGAGGCTCTCCACGGCGTGGGCGGTGCCGTGGAAGGGCAGGCCGTGGGCCGCGTACTCGCGGTGGGCCTCGGGCGGGCCGGGGCGTGAGCCGACGCCGATGCCGAAGTCGAGCCGGCCGCCGGAGACCACGTCGACGGTCGTGGCGATCTTGGCCAGCATCGCGGGCGGCCGGAAGCGGTTGCTGGTCACCATGACGCCGATCCGCAGCCGTCGGGTCCGGGCGGCCAGGGCCGAGAGCAGCGTCCAGCCCTCGTAGGCCGGCCCGTCCGGATCGCCGCCGATCGGCATGAGGTGATCGAACAGCCAGGCGTGCTCGATCTCCGGGATCGCGTCCGCCTCGCGCCAGACCCGCAGGACGTCGTGGTAGTGGACCTGCATGGGGGCGGTCATGATCCCGAAACGGGGCTGGGGTGTGGGTGGCATGAAGCCGTCGGTCCCTTCGGTGAGTTCGGCCGATTCGGCGAGGGGCGCTGCCTCTCGGGCAGTCATCGGCGGCGCGCCGACGGGTCGAGGAGCGCGGGCGGGGTGTCGTACTTCTCGTGTGCGGCCAGGTCGGTGCCGGGGGCGACGATGGCGTCGATCGCGTCGAGGACGTCGGCGGGGAGCTCGGTGTCGGCGGCGGCGAGTTGCGCGCGCAGATGGTCCGACGTGCGGGGGCCGATGAGCGCGCTGGTCACGGCGGGATGCGCGATCACGAATCCGAGCGCGAGCTGGATCATGGTCAGGCCCGCCTCGTCGGCGACCTCGGCCAGTTGTTCGACGGCGTCGAGCCTGGCCCGGTTGAAGGGCAGGGTGACGTCGAAGCGTTCCGGCATGAACGCCGAGCGGCTGGTGGTGACCTCCCGGCCCGCGCGGACCGCGCCCGACAGCCAGCCCGAGGCCAGCGGGCTCCACACCAGCACACCGAGTCCGTACTCCTCGGTCACGGGCAGCACATGGGCCTCGATGCCGCGCTGCAGGATCGAGTAGCTGGGCTGTTCGGTGACGTAACGGCCCAGGTGGTGCTCGCGGGCGGCCCACTGGGCCTGCACGATGCGGTGGGCGGGGAACGTCGAGGAGCCGAAGTAACGGATCTTTCCCGCGCGTTGGAGGTCGGTGAGGGCCGACAGCGTCTCCTCGTCACTGGTGGCCGGGTCCCAGCGGTGGATCTGGTAGAGGTCGACGTGGTCGACGCCGAGGCGGCGCAGGCTGTTGTCCAGCTCGGTGACCAGCCAGCGGCGCGAACCGCCCCGGTGGTTGCGTTCGTCGCCCATCGGCATGCCCGCCTTCGTGGCCAGCACGATGTCGTCGCGGCGCCCGGCAATGGCCTTGCCGACCATCTCCTCCGACTCGCCGTCGCTGTACATGTCGGCGGTGTCGATGAGGTTGATCCCCGCCTCCAGGGCGGCGTCGACGAGGGCGGTGGCCTCGTCCTGGGTGGTACGCCCGATCCTGCCGAAGTTCATCGCGCCGAGCGCGAGCGAGCTGACCTGCACACCGGTGCGGCCCAAGGTGCGGTACTGCATGACCGGGTCTCCTTCGAGAAGCGTCAAAGAAACGGAACGTCGTCCCGTTTGACGATACGGAACAGCGTCCCGTTTAACAAGGCCGGTGGATGTGACACGCTCGGCAGCGGAGGGAGCGAAACGATGGACGACAGCGGAAACGGTGACGCGGGCGCGGGACAGACGGCGCGGGCGGCCAGACCCAAGAGGGCGGACGCCCGCCGCAATCAGGAGACGCTGCTGGACGCCGCCGCCGCGGTCTTCGTCGAGTCGGGCGTCGAGGCGCCGGTGCGCGACATCGCGGTCAGGGCAGGCGTCGGTACGGCCACGATCTACCGTCACTTCCCGACGCGCGCGGATCTCATCGTCGCCGTCTACCGGCACCAGGTGGAGGCCTGCGCCGAGGCCGGCCCGGCCCTGCTGTCGGCCGGCCCCACCCCGTACGCCGCCCTGGGGAACTGGATCGACCTCTTCGTCGACTTCCTCGTCACCAAGCACGGCCTCGCCGCCGCACTCCAGTCCGACGACGCCGGCTTCGAGGCCCTCCACGCCTACTTCCTCGACCGGCTCGTGCCCGTGTGCGGCCGGCTGCTCGACGCCGCGGCCGAGGCCGGCGAGATCCGCTCCGACGTCGGCGCCTACCAGCTCATGCGCGGCGTCGGAAACCTGTGCATCGGCGCCGAGAACAACCCGCAGTACGACGCCCGCCGTCTTGTCGAACTCCTCATCGCGGGGCTGCGCCGCAGGTGACGGCGCTGTCGCCGAGCCCCGGAAAACGAATCCGTGTGATCACTCCCGCGTGGCACAGGCCTGTGCTACCTTGGCATGAAGTGGCAGTTTTGGTTACCAGAGGCTTCTGAGTGCTCTTCGACCTTCCGTCGACGAGCACTCTTTTTGTTTCCGGGACTTTCCGGGGCTTTCAGTTCTTCCCGTCGGGTCAAATCGTTGCTGCGACGCCGGGTCCGCAAGGTGCGGACTCCGGGCACTTGCATCAAGGGAGTTACAACATGGCATCTGGCACCGTGAAGTGGTTCAACGCGGAAAAGGGCTTCGGCTTCATCGAGCAGGAGGGTGGCGGCCCGGACGTGTTCGCCCACTACTCGAACATCGCCACCCAGGGCTTCCGCGAGCTTCAGGAGGGCCAGAAGGTGACCTTCGACGTTACGCAGGGCCAGAAGGGCCCGCAGGCCGAGAACATCGTTCCCGCCTGACTCTGACGCGTACATCATGAGCCGGGGCCCGCACCTTCGGGTGTGGGCCTCGGCTCGTGTGCGACAGTGCCGCATCGAGGAAGGTCCCCCATGAACCGCACGGCTCGTACGAACAACAGCTCCGCCTCCCGCGCCCGCTCGCAGGGGACGGGCAACCAGACCACTCCTTCCCGATCGGCCAAAAACGCTTCGTCCAAGAACGGTTCGGCGAAGGCCGCTTCCGCCACCAACGGCTCGGCGAGGGCCGCTTCCGCCAAGAACGGCTCGTCGAAGAACGGCTCTGCCAGGAACGCTTCGGCGAAGAACGGCCGGAGCCGTCGCGGTGGTGGCGGCCGTCCCGCCGCCGTCGGCGGTGAGTTCGCGCTGCCGGTCACCGTCACCCCCGCGCTGCCGGCCGTCGAGGCGTTCGCCGAACTCGACCTGCCCGCGCGGCTGCTGGAGACCCTCGGTGCCGAAGGGGTGACCGCCCCGTTCCCCATCCAGGCCGCGACGCTGCCGAACTCGCTCGCCGGCCGGGACGTCCTGGGCCGGGGCCGCACGGGCTCGGGCAAGACACTCGCCTTCGGCCTCGCCCTGCTCGCCCGTACATCGGGACAGCGGGCCGAACCCCGCCATCCGCTGGCCCTCGTCCTCGTACCCACCCGGGAACTGGCCCAGCAGGTCACCGACGCCCTCACCCCCTACGCCCGCGCCCTGCGCCTGCGGCTGGCCACCGTCGTCGGCGGCATGTCCATCGGGCGCCAGGCGAGCGCGCTGCGCGGCGGCGCCGAGGTGGTCGTCGCGACGCCCGGACGGCTCAAGGACCTCATAGACCGCGACGACTGCCGGCTTGACCGGGTCGCGATCACCGTCCTGGACGAGGCCGACCAGATGGCCGACATGGGCTTCATGCCGCAGGTGACCGCCCTGCTCGACCAGGTGCGCCCCGACGGACAGCGGCTGCTGTTCTCGGCCACCCTGGACCGCAACGTCGACCGGCTGGTCCGCGACTACCTCCACGACCCCGTCGTCCACTCGGTCGACCCGTCCGCGGGCGCCGTCACGACGATGGACCACCACGTGCTGCACGTCGAGGACGACGACAAGCACGCCACCACGACCGAGATCGCCGCCCGCGACGGCCGGGTGATCATGTTCCTGGACAGCAAGCACGGGGCGGACCGGCTGGCCAAGAAGCTGCTGGCCGTCGGGGTGCGCGCCGCAGCCCTGCACGGCGGCAAGTCGCAGTCCCAGCGGAACCGGGCCCTGTCCCAGTTCAAGGACGGTCACATCACGGCCCTGGTCGCCACCAACGTCGCGGCCCGCGGCATCCACGTCGACGCCCTCGACCTCGTCGTCAACGTCGACCCGCCCGGCGACCACAAGGACTACCTGCACCGCGGCGGCCGTACGGCCCGCGCCGGCGAGTCCGGCACCGTCGTCACCCTGGTCCTGCCGCACCAGCGCCGCGAGATGACCCGGCTGATGGCCGACGCCGGCATCACCCCGACGACCACCCGGGTGCGCTCGGGCGGCACCGACCTCAACCGCATCACCGGCGCCCAGGCCCCCTCGGGCGTGCCCGTCGTCCTCGCCCCGCCGGTCACCGAGGAACGCCCCGCACGTCCGGCCTCCGCCTCGCGCGGCCGCCGGAGCCGCCCGGCCCAGGGCCGCCGCCGCGCCCCGGCCAAGGGGAACGGCCGCTGAGACCCGAGGGCGCCCCCAGGGGCGCCTTCACACGGCACCTCATCCGGCCGCCGCGACGCTCGGGTTCGTCTCCCCGCGTTCACCGCCGACGATCACCTGCCCCGTCATGGAACTTCGAAGGGTCCGGCGGGCGTTGACAGGGGGACGCGGAACGCACGCGGACGACCGGAACGCAATGGGCTGAAGCCGAGGTGGCACGCATGGCGATGTGGGATCGGATCAAGGACCAGGCCAAGGGTCTGCAGCAGGCGCAGGGGGCGCGGGGCGCCGGCGGGCACGGGCGGCCGGGCATGGGCTCCAGCGGGTCCACGCGGTCCGGCGGCGGCTCGAAGGCCCAGTTGGTGAGCGCGCTCAAGTCCCAGCTCACCTCCCTCAAGACGGAGCTGAAGAGCGGGGCCTACCGGGACGCCAGCATGGCCATGTGCGCCCTGGTCGCCGCCGCCGACGGAAATGTCGACCCGGCCGAGCGGCAGCACGTGGAGTCGCTGATCCTGAACAACGACGTCCTGCAGAACTTCCCGGCCGACCAACTGCGGCAGCGCTTCAACAAGCACGTCGACCAGCTCTCCTTCAACTTCCAGCAGGGCAAGACCGAGGCCATGCAGGAGATCGCCAAGGCCGCGAAGAAGCCGACGGAGGCCCGGGCGGTCGTCCAGACCGGCTTCGTGGTGGCGGGTGCGGACGGCTTCATCGCCCCGGCCGAGGAGCAGGTCCTGCGCGAGGCGTGCGCGGCACTCGGCCTGTCCCCCCAGGAGTTCGGCCTCTGACGCCGACCGGGACGGGCCCAAGCCGCCCTTCTCTCACCACGTACCCTTAGGCAAGCCTTACTGCTGCGTACGGGGAAGTGATGGAGAAGGGTGCATGTCGGGAGTCGTAGGACGCCGCGTCGGCTGGTTGGTGGCCGCCCTTCTCCTGTTGTCGCTGGCCGTGCTGCTCAGCCTCGCGGTGGGCAGCCGTACGATCCCGCCCTCGGCGGTGTGGGACGCGCTGGTGCACGGCGGCAGCAGCGACGACGCCCAGGTCGTACGGGCGTTGCGGGGGCCGCGGACGGTCATCGGCGTGCTCGTCGGCGTCGCGCTGGCCGTCGCCGGCACGGTCCTGCAGGGCATCACCCGTAACCCGATCGCCGAGCCCGGCATCCTCGGCATCAGCCAGGGCGCCTCGCTGGGCGTCGTCGTCGCCATCGCCTTCCTCGGGGTGCACACCCTGACCGGGTACGTCTGGTACGCCTTCGCGGGTGCCGCGGTCGCGGCGGTCTGCATCTACGCCGTCGCGAGCGGCGGGCGCGGCGGTGCGTCGCCGGTGAAGCTGGCGCTGGCCGGGGCGGCGATGAACGCGTTCCTCGCCTCCGTCGTCTCGGCGATCCTCACCACCAACGCGCGGGCGCTGGACGAGTTCCGGTTCTGGGACGTCGGTTCGATCAGCGGGCGGGACGCGACGATCGCCGGCCAGGTCTGGCCGTTTCTGCTCGCCGGTCTGCTGCTGGTGCTGGCCATGGCCCGCGGCCTCGACGCGCTCGCGCTGGGCGACGACATAGCCCGGGGACTCGGCCGCAACGTCGCCCTGTTGCGGGCGACCGGCGCCCTGGGCGCGACCGTCCTGACGGGCGCCGCGGTCGCCGCGGCCGGACCCATCGCCTTCATCGGCCTCGCCGTACCGCACATCGCCCGCGCCCTCGTCGGCCCCGGCCACCGTCTGCTGCTGCCGATGGCCGCACTGCTCGGCCCGGTGATGCTGCTCCTCGCCGACGTCCTCGGCCGGATCGTCGTACGGCCCTCGGAGGTACCGGTGGCCGTCATGACCGCGCTGGCGGGTGTGCCGTTCCTGATCGCGCTGGTGCGCAGGAAGGCGGTGGCGGCGGCATGACGTACGTCGACGATCGCGACGAGCCGCGACCCGAGCGGCCCGCGCCCTCGAAAACGACCGCTTCCCCCGGGCCCTCCGCCTCCGCCTCCGCCAGGATCGCCGCCGCCCCGGAGTCTCCTGTCGCCCCCGAAACCTCCGCCGTTCCCCGGCCCCGCGCCTCCGTCCGGCCCGCCGGGCACGCCGTCGTGCGGGCCGGGCGTGGGAGCAGTTTCCTGTTGCACCGTCGGGCCCTCGTGGTGGCGGTCGTGCTCGGCGTACTGCTCGCGGCCGCCGTGGTCGTGTCGCTGTGCGTCGGGGAGTCCTTCGTCTCCCCTGCCGAGGTCGTGCGTGTGCTGGTCGGACTGCCCAGCCCCGATGAACTGGTCGTGGGCACACTGCGGTTGCCGCGGCTGGTGACCGGGCTGCTGGTGGGCGTCGCGTTCGGGCTGTCCGGGGCACTGATCCAGACGATGGCCCGCAATCCGCTCGCCAGCCCCGACGTCATCGGGGTGACGCACGGCGCGGGCGCGGCGACGGTCGCCGCGATGACCTTCGGGCTCACCTCCTACGCCGTGTTGCCGTACGTGTCCGTCGTGGGCGGACTGCTGGCCGCGCTGCTCGTCTATGTGCTCGCCTGGCGGGGTGGGCTCAGCGCCTCCCGGTTCGTGCTCGTCGGCATCGGCATCTCGGTGGCGCTCGGCTCCCTGACCCGGCTGCTGGTGACCAAGGGCGACTATCTCGTCGCCCAGCAGGCCAAGACCTGGCTCACCGGGTCGCTCAACGGCCGCGGCTACGACCAGGCCGCACCGCTCGCGACGGTCCTGCTGCTGCTCGTACCGTTCCTGCTGTGGGCGGCCCGCGCGCAGCGGAGCGCGGCGTTCGACGACGACACGGCCACCGCGCTCGGCCTCCGGCTCGGCCGGGTGCGGATCGGGTTGAGCGTCCTGGGTGTCGTCCTCTCGTCCGTCGCGACCGGCGCCGCCGGTCCCGTCGACTTCGTGGCGCTGCTCGCCCCGCAGATCGCCCGGCGGCTGACCCGCACCCCGCACACTCCGCTGGTGTGCTCCGCGTTGACGGGCGCGCTGATCGTGGTCGTCGCGGATGTGCTGGCCCGCAAGCTCCTCTCGCCGCTGGAACTGCCGGTCGGCGTGTTCACCGCCCTGGTGGGCGCCCCCTATCTGATGTGGCTGATCATCCGCACCCGCGGCAACCGCTCCGGAGGAACCGCGTGACCGGCAACCGTGCCGCCGAACCCGACAACCCCATTGCCGCGCGGGGCGACTCCCTCGCCGCGCAGGATGGCTACCGCGCCAGACGGGACGGCGACCGCGCCGCACCGGACGGCGACCCGACCACGCCGGACACCGCTCTCGCCACGCAGGACGGCGACCCGACCACGCCCGACACCACCCGCGCCACACCGGACAGCGACCCGACCACGCCCGACACCACCCGCGCCACACCGGACAGCGACCCGACCACGCCCGACACCACCCGCGCCACACCGGACAGCGACCCGACCACGCCCGACACCACCCGCGCCACACCGGACAGCGACCCGACCACGCCCGACACCACCCGCGCCACACCGGACAGCGACCCGACCACGCCCGACACCACCCGCGCCACACCGGACAGCGACCCGACCACGCCCGACACCACCCGCGCCACACCGGACAGCGACCCGACCACGCAGGACGGCGGCCCCACCGCCCGGGACGGCGACAGCTCAGCGCACGACAAGCCTCTCGCCGAACCCGACAAGCCTCTCGCCGAACCCGACAACCCTCTCGCCGCACCGGACGGCGACCGCACCGCACGGAACAGAGCCCCCGCCACACCGGTCGGCGGCCCCGCACCCGAGGACGGCGCCGCCCCCGTCCACGGCAACCGTCTCGCCGCGCGCGGCCTCACCCTCGCCTACGAGGACCGTACCGTCGTCGAGGATCTGGATCTGGAGGTCCCGGACGGGAAGGTCACCGTCATCGTCGGCCCCAACGCCTGCGGCAAATCCACTCTGTTGCGGGCCCTGGGCCGGCTGCTGAAGCCGCGTCGGGGTGCCGTGCTTCTCGACGGGGCCGAACTTGCCCACGTGCCGACGCGTCGGATCGCCCAGGTGATCGGACTGCTGCCGCAGACACCGGTGCCGCCGGAGGGGATCACCGTCGCGGACCTGGTCTCGCGCGGGCGGCAGCCGCACCAGAAGTGGTGGCGGCAGTGGTCCGAAGCCGACGAGGCGGCCGTCGCCCACGCGATGGAGCGCACCGGGACCACCGACCTCGCCGAGCGCCCGGTCGACGAACTGTCGGGCGGTCAGCGCCAGCGCGTGTGGATCGCGATGGCCCTGGCCCAGGACACCGACCTGCTGCTGCTCGACGAGCCGACGACCTACCTGGACATCGCCCACCAGGTCGAAGTGCTTGATCTCGTACGGCAGTTGAACCACGAGCGCGGCCGTACGGTGGTCGCCGTGCTGCACGACCTCAACCAGGCCGCGCGCTACGCCGACCATCTGATCGCCATGCGGGCGGGCCGGATCGTGGCGCAGGGCCCGCCCGCCGACATCGTCACGGCCGACCTCGTCCAGGACGTCTTCGGGCTCGCCTCGGTGGTCGTACCGGATCCGGTGACGGGTGATCCGCTGGTGGTTCCCGGCCCTCCGGGTGTCCGGCAACACACGCTCCACGATTTCCCGGCCCATAGGAAACCCATAAAGTAAGGCAGACCTAAGTTCTACGACGGGAGCCCTCCCATGTTCCTCCGCCACCGCGGCACCACCGCCACAGCCCTCGCTCTGGCCGCCGCGCTCTCCCTGACCGCGTGCGGCGGTTCCTCCGACGGGGAGGGGTCGGGCGCCGGGGCCTCCGCCGGGGCCGCCGACAAGAAGGACGTCGCCAAGGGCGGCAAGGACTTCGCGGACGCGGCGAAGAAGACCGCCGCGATGGGCACCGCCGCCAAGGCCGGCGAGTGGCCGCGCACCATCGAGCACGCCATGGGCGAGACGGAGTTGAAGGCCGAGCCCAAGCGTGTGGTCGTCCTCGACGTCGGCGAGCTCGACAACGTTGTTTCCCTCGGAATCAAGCCGGTCGGCCTCGCCCCGACCGAGGGCTCCCCGGAGCTGCCGTCGTACCTGAAGAAGGACGCGGGCAGCCCGAAGAACGTCGGCACGATCAACAGCCTCAACCTGGAGGCGATCGCCGCGCTGAAGCCCGACCTGATCCTCGGCAGCCAGCTGCGCGCCGCCGACAAGTACGACGAGCTGTCCCAGATCGCGCCGACCGTCTTCTCGGTGCGCCCCGGCTTCACCTGGAAGGAGAACTACCTCCTCAACGCGGCCGCCCTCGACAAGACGGACCGGGCGAAGGAGAAGCTGGCGGCCTACAAGGCGAAGGCCGACGCGCTGGGCAAGAAGCTCGGCGCCGACAAGCCGACCGTCTCGATGGTCCGTTACATGCCGGACGGCATCGTCCGCCTCTACGCCAACGCCTCGTTCATCGGCACGATCCTCAAGGACGTCGGCGTCCCGCGTCCGAAGAACCAGGACATCGAGGACCTCGCCACCGAGGTCAGCGCCGAGAACATCGACCAGGCCGACGCCGACTACATCTTCACCGGCGTCTACGGCGACCCGAAGGCCACCGACAAGTCCGCCGCCCAGAGCAACCCGCTCTGGAAGAACCTCTCCGCCGTCAAGTCCGGCCAGGCCTACGACGTCCCGGACGAGACCTGGTACCTCGGCCTCGGTGTGACCGCCGCCGACGAGGTGCTCGGCGACCTGGACGAGCACCTCACCGACTAGGCACGGCTCAGGGCGTCGGGTCCGGGCGGTCGCCCCGGCGGAGGGCCCGGCCGCACCAGCTGATGAGTGCGGCGTTGGCCACTCCGCCGAGGACGACGGCGACGACGAGCGTGACGGCTCCGTCCGGCAGCACGAGCCAGACGAAGCTGACCGGCGCGGTGGCGAGAAGGGGGATGACGGCCGCCATGGACCCGTCCGAGCCTTCGCCGGAGCTCACCACGATCGCCCAGATCAGTAGGGCGACGCAGGCCGCGAGGTAGACGAGCGCGACGATGTCGCCGACGGCGGGGCGCGAGCGGCGCGGCAGGGATCGGCGCGGCAGGGATCGGCCGGAATCGGTATCGGTGCCGGTCACGGGTGGGCTCCTCAGCTGTGGTGCGGGGGAAGGTGTACGGCCGTCAGAGGTGGGCGCCCGGTGGGTTCGGACGGGCGAGGCCCAGGTCGTAGGCGAGGATCGTGGCCTGGACGCGGTCGCGCAGGCCGAGTTTGCGCAGCAGGGCGTTGACGTGGGACTTCACGGTGCCGACGGTGATGCCGAGTTCCTCGGCGATCTCCGCGTTGGTGAGGCCGGTGGCGACCAGGCCGAGGACGTTCCGCTGGCTGCCGGTCAGGGCCTCCAGTTCGCGGGGGAGGTCGCCGTCCCCGGTCCCGGGGGCCGTTCCGGAGGCGTAGTGGCCGATGAGGCGGCGGGTCGCGGACGGGGCGAGCACGCTCTCGCCGGCGGCCACCACCCGGATGCCGGCCAGCAGTTCGGAGGCGTGCACATCCTTCAGGAGGAACCCGGAGGCGCCGGCGCGCAGCGCGTCGAAGACGTACGCGTCGAGGTCGAAGGTGGTCAGCACGAGCACCCGGGGCGCGTCCTCGCGGCCGGTGATGATGCGGGTGGCGGCGATGCCGTCCAGCTCGGGCATCCGTACGTCCATGACGACGACGTCCGGCGCCAACTCCTCGGCGAGCCTGACCGCTTCGGCCCCGTCGGCGGCCTCACCGACGACCGTGAGGTCGTCCTCGGCGTCGATCACGGCGGCGAACCCCGCCCGTACGATGCCCTGGTCGTCGACGACCAGCACCTTGAGGCTCATCGCTCACTTCCCTCTTCCCTGTCTGTTGCGCGGCCCTGTTCCGCGGCCGGCGCCGCGGCGAGAGGCAGCCGGAGGTGGACCGTGTCCGGCCCGCCGGGTGTCAGGGTGCCGCCGAGCGGAGCGATCCGCGCCGTCAGCCGCTCCCGTACGGCGGGACGCGCGGCGCGCGGCACCCCGGTGGCGGTGAGGGTCAACGTACCGTCCGCCGCATCGAGTTCGAGCACCGCGGGTTGGTCTCCGCCGGCCGCGAGGACCATCTCGGCGGCGTGGTAGGCGGCCAGGTCGACGGCGGTGGGCAGGCGTTCCGGTACCCGGTCGGTCAGCCGTATCTCGACCTCGCGGCCGGTGGCCCGGCACTGGTGGGCGAGCAGGTCGAGCGCCTGGAGGGTGGGCTGCGGCCGGCGCCGGGCCCCCGCCTCGTCCTCGCCCTCGCTCTCCCGGACCGTGTCGAGCAGGGCACGCATCGCGGCCAGGGCCTCGCGGGCGCGTTCGGCGGTGGTGTCGAGCCGACCCGCCTCCGCCTCCGCGACCATGTCGGTGGTGCGGGACAGCACGGTCGTCTCCAGCCCGGCGGCGATCCGCCGCCGCTCCGCCCACGCGTCCCGCACGGCCTCCTCCGTCCAGACGGTGAGCCGTTCCTCCTGTGTCCCCCGGGCGGCCAGGACGCGCCGCCCGTGCAGGGTCCCGCCCCAGCGGGCGGCGCCGACCGCCAGTTCGGCGCCGACGGCCACCCACGCGACGAGCTCCCAGACGGGGAGTGTCGTGCCCCGGTCGAGTACGGCGACGGTGGCGGCGGCCGTGTGCACGATCACCGCAGCAGCGGGGAGAACCCACCACGGCACACGCGGGCGATCGTCAGCAGCAGACGTACGGGCCGGGCCCATGGCCGTACGAGCAGGATCCGCGGTCGCGGTGACCTGGGCCGGATCCACAGCCGTACGAGCCGAATCCCCCGCCGCGCGGGCCGGATCCGCAGCCGCACGCGCCGCCTCCCCCGCGAGCGCCGCGCACGTGGCCAGCATGCTCAGGGCGGGCGGCAGGAAGGCCGGGCCGGTGTAGTCGCCGACGGTCATGGCCACCGGCCAGAGCGGGGCCAGGCCGAGCAGGACGCCGAGGGCGGTGCGGGGCGCGCGGCGCAGCCAGAGCAGAGCGACCGCCTGGGCCGCCGCGAGCAGGGCGAAGAGGACGCCCGCGGAGACGTGCGACCCGCTCGACGTGGTCTCGGCGCGGATGACCAGGACCGGGAGCAGCGGCTGGAGGACGAGGGCGACGGCGGCGATCACCTGGGCCAGGCGGTAGCCGCGCGGAGCGGACCGTTCGACCTGGGTGGTGGTGCGGCCGGGGAGGGCCGCGCGTATCTCCCAACCGCCGTCCGCCGTGGGCCCGCTGTGCAGCGTGCCACCCGCCTCCCGCGCCCGGGACCGCAGGAAGCCCTGGCCGCGTCCGCCGCCGAGGCCCGCCGCGTGCGCCGCCGTACCGGCCGGCGGGGCCGCGCTGGTGACCACGACGTCCGTGCGGGTTTCGCCGTACCGGACGAGCACCTTGGTGTGCGCGCCCGGCGCGTGCCGGGCCACGTTGGTCAGGCCCTCGCGCACGATGCCGTACGCCGCGTCCGCGACGGCACCGTCCGGCAGTGGGTCGATCTCGCAGTCCACCCGCTGGTCGAGGCGGCGGAACCCGGCGACTAGGTCCAGCAGCCGTTCCTCCGGCGAAGGCAGTTCCTCGCGGGAGGGCGCCGGCGCCCGTACGGCACGGAGCGCGCGCGTGACCTCACGGCCGGTCTCGACCGCGAACTCCAGTGCTTCCGCAGCGAGTTCGGGTCGCCGGTCACGCAGCCCGAGCGCCGCGCCCGCCGTGACGACGACGGCCGTCAGATGGTGGGCGCTGACATCGTGCAACTCCCGTTCCATCCGCCGCCGTTCGGCCGCCGGCAGCCGATGCCGCTCGGTCTCGGCCCGCTTCAACCGCTGCTCGGCCGCCCGGCGTACGCGTCGGGCGCGTCGTACGAGGAC
This sequence comes from Streptomyces sp. DSM 40750, assembly GCF_024612035.1. Taxonomy (GTDB): domain Bacteria; phylum Actinomycetota; class Actinomycetes; order Streptomycetales; family Streptomycetaceae; genus Streptomyces. The sequence continues at coordinate 6,149,572 of NZ_CP102513.1, read as the reverse complement.
GCCGGCGCCGCACGCGGTGGCGTACAGCAGGGCGACGAGGACGAGGTCGAGGCCGTCGCGGTCGCTGAGCCCGTGCAGGCTGATGTTCTGGAGGAGTTGCCAGACGGCGAGCGCCGCCCCGCACAACACGGCTGTGAAGGTGTCGCGTTCGGTCGCCACGGTGAAGAGGGCCAGCGCGACCCCCGCCGTGCCGAGTACGGCCATCGCCCCGGCGGGCAGCGGCCCGGCACCCAACGCGCACGTGGCCGCGACCACGACGAGGGCGGGCACCGGGCGGGTACGGCGCAGCGCGAGCGCGGCCGTCACCACTCCGGCGGCCAGGGCCGCCACCAGCAGCGCGGACCCGGACGGGACCGTACCGCGCGCCAGCGCCGCACCGGGCCACACCACGGCCTGGGCGCAGATCAGCAGGACCGGGAGCAACCGGTCGTCGTCTGTTCGAATCATCGCGGGACAAGGCTAGGGCCGCGGGTGAACGGCCCGAGTCCGGCTGAAGGCGGATGTCCTTCTTGTACCTGGGTTATAGACCTCTACCTGCGGTTCGAGGCGGGCAATCGTCCCGCAGCGCGACGACCGGGGAAGAGCCCGCGCCATAGCCTCGAACACATCGAAAGCGGGAATCGCTCTTCCGCGATTCACCTTTCCGTACGTTTCCTCTCCACAATGAATTCAGGGGGATTTCCCATGTCCAAGCGCATCATCGTCTCGTCCGTCGTCGGTGTCCTCGCCCTCGGCGGAGTGGCCGCCGGTGGTCTCGCCCTCGCCTCGGCCGCCACGAAGCTCACCGTGGAGAACACCTCGGCGCGCTATGTCGCCCCGACCGACGGCAAGGCCGGCTCGGTCACCTTCACCGCGGACGTGAGCGACAACTCCGGCGTCAAGGGTCTCAAGGTCATCGCCTGGCCCGCGAGTTCGAAGCTCGACCCGGCCGAGGCGGAGATGGCGCACGTGGACAGCGCCGAGTGCCGCAGCACCTCGGACGAGACGTCCCGCTGCACCTACACGCTGAAGGTCACGAAGGCGGAGGCGGCCGACCTCGCCAAGGGCACCTGGCACATCTCGGCACTGGCGACGGCCAAGGACGGCGACACGGAGTTCGTGTCCCCCGCCGCCTCGTTCGAGGTCACGGGCTGAGCGGAGAAAAACGAAAGGGCCCGCACCTCAAGGTGCGGGCCCCTGTTCCGCCGTTGTATGCGCGGACGCGTCGGGTAACGCGGACGTCAGGCGGGAACGATGTTCTCCGCCTGCGGGCCCTTCTGGCCCTGCGTGACGTCGAAGGTCACCTTCTGGCCTTCCTGAAGCTCACGGAAGCCCTGGGTGGCGATGTTCGAGTAGTGGGCGAAGACGTCGGCGCCGCCGCCGTCCTGCGCGATGAAGCCGAAGCCCTTTTCAGCGTTGAACCACTTAACAGTACCGGTGGCCATGTCAATTCTCCTGAGGCAGTGCTGGAACCCGCACCTCGCAGGCTCCCTCATCGCTGTCGATGATCACCTGCCCGGGAATCCGGAAAATGGCAACCACAACTGCAATTCAGGATCAGCCTAGCACGGATGGAATCGACGGCAAGGAAGAAGGAATGCCGTCCGGAAAAGTCCCGAAAGAATATCGACGGAACACCAGTAAAAGCATCGCTCCGCACCAGCTGGAATCATCTCTCCGCACCGGACGATTTTCTCCTCCGGCGCCACCAGATTTCTTACCCACGGTTCGCGAGGCGGCGATACGCAGCTGGTGACCTGAGTAGCGGCCCGCACCGGGGAAGCGGGTTCCCGTACGGAAACTTTAGCCGCCCGCACCGAAATCCTGCCGCCGCGAGCACAGGTGTTCTCGCCTTGCTCGGCTCCCCCTCAGCTCCCCCCAGCTCCCCTTCAGTACTCAATCAGCACCCGTCACCGAAGGACCAGGACCCGGCAGGGGGCGTACGAGGGCACCGCCGGGACACGCGCCGCATCCCCCACGGCCCCCGACTCCGCCCCACTCCGCGCGTCCGCCGACATGTGCCGCCATCCCCAGGACCGCAACGCCTCCAGCGTCTCGACGTCGCCACGGTTCACCAGCATCACGCCGAGCGCGGCGGCGTGGTCGGTCAGTAGCCGTGTCTGCAGACGGCGGGCGAGGTTCCAGTCGCGGGCCTGGTTCTCCGTACGCACCCGGCGCCCGACGAGGATCCCGGAGACCGCGAAGAGCCGCCCGGCCCCGGCGACACGGAGCAGGCTCTCCGGCAGATATCCGTCGAGGCCCTGCCACCAGGGCCCGTCGCCGCGTACGGGGAAGCCGTGGGCGCAGCCGGTCAGCACCGTGGTGCCCGAGGGAACGGTGGTCTCCGCGATCAGCAGGGCGAACCCCGGCCGCCGTACCTCCGACGTGAGTCTGCGCAGGAAGGCGGTGCGGGCCCCGTTCCACGCCCATGGCTCGCCGCCGGAGGTCCGCGCGTACAGGTCGCCGAGTTCCGGCATACGGTCCTGGACCTGGCGGCGGGTGAGCGGGCGGAGGCATTCGCCGGTCATGGGCGACGGGCCCTGGCGGCGCCTCGACTCCGACACGTGCACGGTCATGGGGCGAACCCTGCCCCGGGCCCGGACGGTCGGGTCCGGCCCGGCGTCGTCGTTCGCCGAGAACGGCACCGGCGTAAGAGCCGACGCGCGACGAACCCTCGGTCCTTTCAGCGTACGCCCGGCCGCCCGGCCGCCCTCCGCTCCGCTCGGCCCGCCGGAAAGAGGGTGGCTCGCCGGGAAAAGGGTCCTGGGCCAGTCCTAGGCCGTTACACCCAGCAGCCGTTGGCCGTGGCCGCGAGGCCGTCGAGGGCGTCCTTGATGTCGGACGGGCCGGCGGTGGAGTCGTTCTCGACGAAGGAGAAGACCCTCCAGCGGCCGTCCTCGGCCTTGGTCAGACCGCTCAGGGCGACGGCGCCGGTGAGCGTTCCGGTCTTGGCCTTGACCTGGCCGACGGCGCACTGTGAGTCGGCGGTGTCGAACCGGCCGAACTCCGGGCCCAGGGTGGCTCCCGCCTCACCCGAGACGGGCAGCCCGTCGATGATGTACTTCAGCGTCTGGCTGTGCTGCGGATCGGCGGCCAGGTCGACGATGTCGGCGAGGGTCCGCGCCGGGATACGCGTCGCGCGGGACAGTCCGCTGCCGTCGTACACCGCGAAGTTGTCCAGCGAGATGCCGTACCGGGTGAGGACGTCGCGGACGACCGCTGTCCCGTCCTCGAAGGTGGCGGAGCGGCCCGCGCCGATCGCGGTGAGGCGCAGCAGCGACTCGGCGATGTCGTTGTCGCTGACCTTGAGCATCCGCTTGACGACGGTGGACAGCTTGTCGGAGGTGTGCGTGGCGACGGGCACGTCCCTCTCGCCGACCACGCCGCGCGTGACCTCGCCGTCGACCGTGACGCCCCGCTCTGCGAGGAGCCCCGCGAAGACGCCGCCCGCGTCGAGGGAGGTGTCCTCGACGTTGTGCGAGTCGACGACCAGAGCGCGTACGGGTGCGATGGAGTCCGGGTAGTAGCCGGTGTTCCAGCCGTTGGCGAGCGTCGGCTCGGGGAAGAGGCTGTCGTCGATGCGGACCTTCACCGAGGTGAGCCCGGCGTTCTTCAGCCCGGCGACGGCGGTCTTGGCGAGCGCGTCGAGGTCGTCGGTCGTCAGCGTGCGGTCGCCGCCGCCGACGAGGGTGAGCGTGCCGTCGCCGTACACGACCTTCGTGGTGAGCCGGTGGTCCGGGCCGAGCACCGTCAGCGCGGCGGTGGAGGTCACGAGCTTCGTGTTGGACGCGGCCATCAGCGCGGTGTCGGCGTTGTGCCCCCACACGACCTTGTCGGACTTGGCGTCGATGACGACACCGCTGAAGGTGCTGCCGAGCCGGGTGTCCTGGCTGCGCGTGTTCAGGTTGTCCGCGATCTTCTGCTCGGTGGCGTCCAGTTCGGTGGTGCCCGCCTTGGCGTCGGCCTTGTCGGCGGCGAAGGCGGACGGACCGGCCAGGATCGTCCCGGCGACGGGGGCTACCACCGCGATCACGGCCGCCCGGCGCAGCGCCGGGTTGGGTGCCTTGGTCTTGCGGTGTCGTCCGCCGGGGCGGACGAGGGAGGAAGGGGAAGGGGAGGTGCTGGGCATGGGGGGACCTCGGTGGGGGGTTCCAGAGAATCTTGAAACAGAAAGTAACAGCAGAGGCCCCTGCTACCGATGGGTACTTTGTGAAGACCTGAGAAGACCTGCAGTGTTCCGCTGCGTTTGTGACGGCGGCCACAACTGGGCGGGCGGACACCGGAGTCGGTCGGCGGAGGGCGCTCGGCATGCCGTTGTCAGTGCCGAGGGCTAGTCTCCGGACAACTGACCGTTTGCCCGTTTCAGGGAGGTTCTCATGGTCTCGCGGCTCAACCCGTACCTCAGTTTCGACGGCGACGCCCGGCAGGCGTTGGAGTTCTACAAGGAGGTCTTCGGCGGCGAACTGTCGCTGAACACCTACGGCAGCTTCGGCCAGCCGGGCGCCGCCGAGTCCGACAAGATCATGCACGGCATGCTGGAGACCCCGAGCGGCTTCACCCTGATGGGCGCCGACGCCCCGCCCGGCGTGAACCACACCCCCGGCAACAACTTCTCCGTCAGCCTCAGCGGCGACGACGACACCGAACTGCGTGGCTACTGGGAGAAGCTCTCCGCCGGCGGCACGGTCGCCGTCCCCCTCGACAAACAGATGTGGGGCGACGTCTTCGGCATGTGCACGGACCGCTTCGGCATCCCGTGGATGGTCAACATCAGCGAGCCACAGGCCTGAGCGCCGCCGAGCCAGGCCACCGCCGACACCTTTGCCCCCGCCTGTAACGGCGAACCGTTCCAGGCGGGGGCAACCCGTCATCCCGATCTCAGCTGAGGGTCACGCCCTCACCCGAAGGTGACGTCGAGGCTGCCGTCGCTGCCGAAGGACCAGTCCAGGCCGCCGTCGTACGAGGAGCACCGGGCCCCGTTCGTCCCGGACCAGAACTGGTTGGAGCTGTCGGAGTCACCGATGATCCGGTCGTTCGTACCGCTGCCGCTCCGGCACGAGGTGTTGTCGCGGAACACCGACGTACCGCCGTCGAAGGTGAAGTTCCGCTCGGTGTTGTCGATGCTCACGTTGCCGGAGACCGCCATGGTCCCCGGGTTGCTGTTCCACGTGAAACCGTGCTTGCCGTTGTCGTAGGCGATGCTTCGCCGGACGATGTGGTTCACGGCGATGCTGTCACCGCCGAGCTTGTAGCCGTTGCGGTCCCCGTTCCCGGCCTGGGATCCGTCGCTGAGCGTGCCGTTCTCGTAGGCGAGGGAGTCCTCGATGGTCACCGGCCCGATGGCCCCGGTGTCCGGCTTGGTGTAGAGGTCCCACCCGTCGTCGATGTTGTTGTGGGCCACGGCGTACCGGAAGACGTTCCCGGTCCCGGTGGTCAGCTTCGCCGCGAACCCGTCGGCGTCCTCCCCGTCGGAGTCGGCGTTGTCGTGCGACTCGGCGCTCAGGATGAGGTTGTCCGACGGCCAGTCGGCGGTGGGTGTGGTGGAGGCCATCCGCCCCAACTGCAGCCCCGTGTCCCGGTTGAACCGCGTCACGGTCCGCTCGATGACGTTGTCGCTGCCGCCGACGTAGATCCCGTTGTCACCGGCTCGCTCGACGACGATGCCGTAGACGTGCCAGTACGAGGCGTTGAGCTGGAGCCCCCGGTTCGACGAACTCTCGGTCTGCGCCGAGAAGTTGAGGACCGGTGTCTCGCCCGGGTAGGCGGAGAGCGTCGTACGGGCGCCGGCGGTCCCGGAGCTGCCGACCGGAATGGTGACGGTCGACGGCTGGGCGTACGTACCGCCGCGCAGGTAGATCGTCCCCCCGGCGGTGATCCGGCTGATCGCCGAGGTGAGGGTGGTCGGAGACGAGACCGTACCGGCCGCGGAATCCGTCCCGCTCGGCGAGACGTACAGCGCGGAGCTCGACGGCGGTGTGGTGGTGCCGGACGGCACGTCGGCGTCGAGGTAGTCGATGTTGGGCAGCCCGGTCGAAGACGTGGGGTTGATCCGGATGACGTTGCTGCCCGAACTCACCGGCACGGTCAGCGTCTTGGTCGTCCACCCCGTCCATGTGCTCGTGCTCTCGAAGGACGCCGTCGCGGCCGTGGAGCCGTTCACGACGACGTTCGCGGCCCGCGCCGCGGTGGTGCCGTTGGCGAAGCGGACGGACAGTGTCGCCGTGCCCGATGCGGGTGCGGTCACGGTGAACTGCGCGTACGCGCCGGCGGCGTTGGTGCCGTTGCAGAATCCGCTGCCCGAGTATCCGGTCCAGTCGGAGTCGATCGTGCCTGTGCAGACAGCCGGTGAGGTCTCGGCCTCGTACCGGGTGGTCGCGGCCTGCGCCGTCGTACCGGACATCGCGACGAGCAGGCCTGCGAGCAGAGCTGCGCTCGCCATGACGGGTCTCACGTGCATCGTTGGCATCGTTGGTCTCCAGGGATTCAGTCCAGAGTGCGGTCCAGAAAGCGCTTTCCCTGTGAGTGAGTGTCAGAGGGTGACTTGGGCACGTCAATAGACTGGTACGTAAGTTCTGTTCACATGGGTGAACTGCAGAGAGAGTGACGTCGGGGCGTCGAGAATGGAGATCATGGCTGTTCAAGCGCCATACGGAGGCGGACTCAGCAGCTGATTCCAGAGCCGTACGAGAGCAGAAATTCATCTCGCAGGCCGCCACTCATCCGAGGTTGTGAACGGAAACTCGGCCGACATCGGCTTCCGGGACTGTCCGCAGCGGGCGGAAGCAGAGGGACGCGGGCGGGCCGACGGCTGCGGCTGCGATGGAGGCGGCTACGACAGAGGCGGCTGTGGCTACGACGGAGGCGGCAGCCGCAGCCGCAGCCGCAGCGACGGAAGCAGGCTGGGAAACGGGCCGGGAGACAGGCCGGAAACAGCAAAGGCAAGGAGGTAATCCACTCCTTGCCACTCTCAACTTATAGCGCACCGGGGGGCTTGCGGCAAGGCCCCCGTCGTGCCGCAGAATCTCCGGCCTGAGCCGGAATCTGCGAAATGGGGGGCGCGCACATGCGTGTGCTGTTGGCGAGCTACGACTCGCGCGGGGGCGTCGAACCGGTGGCGGGACTCGCGGTGCGGTTGCGTGGACTCGGCGCGGAGGTGCGGGTGTGTGCGCCGCCGGACGAGGAATTCGAGCGGCGGCTGGCCGGTGTCGACGTACCGCTGGTGCCGTTCGGCCGGTCGGTGCGCGCGATGATGACCGCGGCGACGCCGCCGACGGCGGACGGCGTGCCCCGGCGCGCGGCCGAGTTGCTCGCACAGTTCGACGTGGTCGCCGAGGCGGCCGAGGGCTGCGATGTGCTGCTGGCGACCGGCCTGCTCCCGGCGGCGGCCTGCGTGCGGTCGGTGGCCGATAAACTGGACATCCCCTACCTATATGCGAGCTTCCAGTCGATCTCCCTGCCGTCACCCCACCACCCGCCGATGCAGCGCCCGGGCCGGCCGTTGCCCCCGGGCATGACCGACAACCGGGTGCTGTGGGACCTGGACGCCCAGAGCGCGAACGACCTGTTCGGCGAGGTGATCAACACCCACCGGGCGTCGGTCGGCCTGCCACCGGTGGACAACGTCCGCGACCATGTCTTCACCGACCGCCCGTGGCTGGCGACGGACCCGGTCCTGGACCCGTGGCAGGAGCCGTCGGACCTCGACGTCGTACAGACCGGCACGTGGATCCTGCCGGACGAGCGCCCGCTCCCGGCCGCGCTGACCGCGTTCCTGGAGGCCGGCACACCCCCGGTGTACCTCGGCTTCGGCAGCATCGCCCTGCGCGGCGCGGAGGACGTCGCCCGGGTGTCCATCGAGGCGATCCGCGCGCACGGCCGCCGGGCGGTCGTCTCCCGCGGCTGGGCCGACCTGGCCCTCGTCGACGACCGGGACGACTGCTTCGTCGTCGGCGAGGCCAACCACCACGCGCTGTTCCGCCGGGCGGCCGCCGTCGTCCACCACGGCGGCTCGGGCACGACGACCGCGGCAACCTGGGCGGGCGCGCCGCAGGTGGTGGTGGCTCAGGGGGCGGACCAGCCGTACTTCGCGGCCCGGGTCGCCGATCTGGGCATCGGCGTGGCCCACGACGGCCCGACCCCGACGTTCGAGTCCCTGTCGGCCGCGCTCGACGTGGCCCTGGCGCCCGAGACGCGCGCCCGGGCGACCGCCGTGGCCGGGATGGTCCGTACGGACGGGGCGACGGTGGCGGCGAAGCTGCTCCTTGACACGATCAGCCAGGAAGGACAGCCGGTGTCCACGTGAACCGGACGGAAGAAGCGACCGGTATCCGCATGAACCGGGCGAGAGAAGCAACCGGTATCCGCGCGAACCGGACGAGAGAAGCAACCGTGTCCGCGCGAACCGGACGAGAGAAGCAACCGTGTCCGCGTGAACCGGGCGGGAGCGTCGAGCGAGGTCCGCCAGCCAGGACCCCGTGAACGAACAGGACCGTCGAGCCAGGACCCATGATCGCGGCCGGGCCATCGAGTACGACCCATGGTCACAGCAGAGCCATCAAGCAGGGCCCATGGTCACAGCAGAGCCATCAAGCAGGACCCATGGTCGTAAGCGACCCCACATTCGGAGCGTTCGGAGTCAATAACGTGAACCCCCCGGCCACCACCAGCGCATTCGACCTCCCCGACCGTCTCTCCGCCAAGGCCGACCCGGCACTGATCGCCGACGACGAGCGGCACTTCACGGCGCTCGCGCAGTGCCTGGAGCAGTCGATCGCCGAGGTGTCCGCCCAACTCGACGCCGCACGCAAGGCACCCGGCGGCCTGGGCCGGCAGGCGATGGACCGGGACACGGAGATCCACCGTCTCACCGCCCGCCTGCGCACCCTGCGCCGCTTCGGCCTGGACCTTTGCCTGGGCCACATGGTGAGCGCGGACGACTCCGAGCCCGTCTACATCGGCCGCCTCGGCCTCACGGACAGCACGACGGGCCGCCGACTGCTGATCGACTGGCGCTCCCCGGCGGCCGAGCCGTTCTTCGGAGCCACCCACGCCAACCCGATGGGCCTGACGAGCCGCCGCCGCTACCGCTGGACCAACAGCCGCATCACCGACTACTGGGACGAGGTGTTCTCCCCGGACGGGCTCACCGACCACCACGCCTCCCTCGACGACCAGTCCGCCTTCATCGCCAGCCTGGGCACCAACAGGTCCGAACGCATGCGAGACGTCCTCGGCACCATTCAGGCCGACCAGGACGCGATCATCCGAGCGAGCTCGCGCGGCGCCCTGGTCGTGGACGGCGGCCCCGGCACCGGCAAGACGGTCGTGGCACTCCACCGCTCCGCCTACCTCCTCCACTCCGACCCCCGACTGGGCCACCGTCGGGGCGGCGTCCTCTTCGTAGGCCCCCACCGCCCCTACCTCTCCTACGTCGCCGACGTCCTCCCGAGCCTCGGCGAGGAGGGCGTACAGACCTGCATCCTGCGGGACCTGGTCACCGAGGGAGCGGCTGCCGGTATCGAGCCCGACCCGGAGTCGGCCCGGCTGAAGTCGTCGGCGGACCTGGTGGGTTCGATCGAGAAGGCCGTCAGGTTCTACGAGGAGCCGCCCGCCAAGGGCATGACGGTCACCACCCACTGGTCCGACATCTGGCTGAGCGCCGAAGACTGGACGGCCGCCTTCGAAGCGGCGGAACCCGGCACCCCCCACAACGAGGCCCGCCACCAGGTCTGGGAGGAACTCCTCACGATCCTGACCGACAAACACGACGGCGACGCCCCACCCAACCTCCTCCGCAAGTCCCTCCTTCAGAACAGGGACCTGGTCGCCACCTTCAACCGCGCCTGGCCCCTCCTCGAAGCGACCGACCTGGTCGGAGACCTGTGGTCGGTCCCCGCCTACCTCCGCATGTGCGCGCCCTGGCTCAGCCGCGAGGAGGTGCGGCGGTTGCAGCGCGAGGACCCCCAAGCGTGGACGGTCTCCGACCTTCCCCTCCTGGACGCGGCCCGCCAACGCCTCGGCGACCCGGAAACGGCCCGGCGCAAGCGCCGGCACGCGGCCACCATCGCCGCCCAGCGCGAGCGCATGGAACGGGTCGTGGACAACCTGATCGAAGCCGTATCGAACTCCGGCGCCGACGCCGACGACGGCGAAGGCCTGGTGACGATGTTGCGTGGCGAGGACGCCAAGGTCAGCCTGGTCGACGAGTCCGAACTGACCACCGCCGACCCGGACCTGCTCGCCGGCCCGTTCGCCCACATCGTCGTGGACGAGGCGCAGGAACTGACCGACGCGGAGTGGCAGATGCTGTTGCAGCGCTGCCCGTCCCGCAGTTTCACCATCGTCGGCGACCGCGCCCAGGCGAGGCACGGCTTCACGGAGTCCTGGCAGGAGCGGCTGGAGCGGATCGGGCTCGACCGGGTCACCCTGGCCTCCCTGAGCATCAACTACCGCACTCCCGAAGAGATCATGACGGAGGCCGAGCCGGTGATCCGAGCCGCGCTCCCCGACGCCAACGTCCCGACGTCCATCCGCAGCGGCGGCGTCCCGGTCGTACACGGACCGGCCTCGGACCTGGACCCGATCCTCGACACCTGGCTCGCGGAACATGCCGAGGGGATCGCCTGCGTCATCGCCGTCCCCGAATCCGGTACGGCATCCCGCACGGCATCCCGCACAGCCTTCGGTACGACGCCCCGCGTCCGCTCCCTGACTCCCGAGCTGTCGAAGGGCCTCGAATTCGACCTGGTGGTCCTCATCGACCCGGAGGACTTCGGCGAAGGCATCGAAGGAGCGGTGGACCGCTATGTCGCGATGACCCGAGCGACGCAGCAACTGGTCATCCTCACGACGACCTGACGACGACCTGAGACCGGCGGGCCGAGTACGGACAGAAAGGCCCGGGAGATGTCTCCCGGGCCTCATGTCGTGGTGCCCCAGCAACAGTTGACGCCCGGCTGGGCAGGACCCGACCGCACGTGGTCGTGGTCGTAGCGGTGGCCGTGGCCGTGCGAGATCAAGCCGCGGCCTCGGCCAGGCGGTGGAACGCCTGCGTCGTACCGGGATGAGCCATCTCGTCCAGCAGATGCCGCCAGTCGGCGTCGGCGACGGTGGGGTGCGCCACATCCCACGCGGCGAGCAGCGGAGCGAACCCGCCCTCGTCGGGGACCTCGGTGGTGCTCGTCTGTGAAGGCAACATCGGCTTCATGAGAGTCTCCCTCCGGCTGGGGGCCTTGTACTTCTTCGCGACGCTCAGCCTTGCCGAGCCGCGCCGTCCGGCCACACCACGTCCACGGGGATGCCCGCCGCCCGTGCGTCGAGGACGGCGTCGGCGGTGCCGCCTCCCTTCCCGGTGGGCGGTGCGCTGTTCCATACGGCGACGAGGCGGTCGGCGCGTTCAATGAGTACCGCGTTGGCGGCCTCGTACGCCTGCCGGTTGGCCGTCTCGTAGGGAAGGACGAGGACTTCCTCGGCGGCTTCCACGAGGCGGTCGTAGGAGGCTCCGTGTTCGGGCTCGACCGTGTTGCGGCGGTAGTCCTGGGAGGGGACGACAACGACCAGCCGACCGCCGACTGCGAGCACGGCTTCGGCGAAGAGGGTGTCGGCGCCCTTGGCGATACAGGAGACACCGACGAGCCGGCCGTCACCGGCGTATCGCGTGAGCAGGTTGGCCAAGGCCTCACGGACCAGAGGGACAGTGCCCGCCGTCAGGTCCAGGTGCCCGGTCACCGCGATGGTCGTCACGATGCGCTCCCCCGTGCAGATCGACATCAGGTCGCGGATGTTATCGCGGGCGTCGATCCCGTGGACTTGTTCGCTTCGGTGCGGGTCGGCCCCCAGCCGCAATGACGATCTCCGCGCAATAAACCAGGGCAGCCCGTAGACCGCCCTGGCTAGGCTACCGGCCGTGCATTCTCACCGGACCATCTGCCCGCCGCCGCGCTCCTGAGCGGGGTGCTGCCCGGGCCCGGCCGACGTCTTCGGCCGCGGCCCCTTTTCGGCGTGGCCTGACCCGCCGATGATCCGCTGACGCCCCGCTCCGACGTCGCCCTTCGTCCACGTCGAAGCCGGAGCCCTTCCATGCCCACACGCTCGTCACCCGCCGCTGCCCGCACCCCGCGGTCCGGCACCGCCCTGCTGGTCCTCGCTGGACTCCTCTGGGGCACCGGCGGCCTCGCCGGCTCACTTCTCGCCTCCCGCGCCGGGCTGCAACCGGTCGCCGTCGCCGCCTACCGACTACTCGTCGGCGGCGCGCTCATCACCGCGTACGCCGTGGCCGCGGGCCGGCTCACGGCCGTGCCGCGCACGCGCGCGGTGGCGGCCCGGGTGGCTGCCTCCGGTGTGCTGCTGGGCGTGTTCCAGGCCGCCTACTTCGCGGCGGTGGAGGCCACTTCGGTCGGCCTGGCGACGCTGACCACGATGGTCGCCGTCCCCGTCCTGGTCACGGCCGGTGCCGCGGTCCTCGACCGGCGCCTGCCCACACGCCGTGCGGCCGGATCGGTCGTGATCGCGGCCGGCGGGCTGGTGCTGTTGCTCGGTTCCCCGAGCGGCACGAGTGGCAACCGTGCCGCCGGCGCGGGCCTGGCGCTGATCGCCGCGCTGGGGTTCGCCGTGCTCACGCTGGACCGCCGGGCGCCGCTGCCCGGTCTGGACCGGACCGTCGCGACCGGACTGGGGTTCCTGGCAGGGGGCCTGCTGCTCCTGCCCATCGGCCTGGTGTCCGGGATGGAACTGCCGCTGCGGGTGGACGCGGTCGGCGCCTTGGTGTTCCTCGGCCTGGTGCCCACAGCCATCGCCTACCTCGGCTACTTCGCGGGTCTGCGTCGCGCCGGTGCGGCAGCCGGGGTCGTCGCAGTCCTCCTGGAACCGCTCACCGCCACACTGCTGGCGGTGCTACTCGGCCGTGAGAGCCTGGGCGGACCCCAGATCCTCGGCGCACTCCTCCTCCTGGTCTCGATCGGGATCCAGCAGATTACGGCCATTACGGCCATTACGGCCAGAACAACCTCCGCATCGTGAACACCCTCTGTCTGTCCGCGGTTGCCTCTCCCGCGAGGCACTGAGCGGGGTGCTCGGGCGACACCGGTGTGCCCGTCGCCCGAGCACCCGACGGGGATAATTCGTTTGACCGGGTCACGGGTCAACGCTGCACTGTGGCCGGAGACCACGAGTCGTGGTGCCGGTATCCCGAGGAGGCAGCGGCAGCGATGGAGATCCGTTCCACGACCGACAAGGATCTCGACGTCTTCGTCGACACAGTCCATGCCGCGTTCGGGCGCTTCCCGGAAACCCCGGTCGAGGGCGGCGGGCTCTGGTGGTCGGCGCTCGAAATGGACCGCTGCCTGCTCGCCCTGACGGCGGATGGGCGGCCCGTCGGCACCGCCGCCGCGCACCCTTTCGAACTCACCCTGCCCGGTGAGACCCTCGTCCCGGCCTCCGGGGTGACCGCCGTCGGCGTCCTGCCCTCCCGCCGGCGCCAAGGCGTGCTCAGCGCGATGATGCGGCACCAGCTCACCGAGTTCCGGGCCCGAGGAGAATTCCTCTCCGTACTGCTGGCCTCCGAAGCCCCGATCTACGGCAGGTTCGGCTACGGACCGGCCACCTACACGCGGCAGCTGACGGTGCCGCGCCGCCAGGCCGCCCTCGCCGTTCCCCGGGCCCGCACCGTGGCGGGCGCCCCGGCGGCCGGCTCGGACAACGACTCGGTCGAGGTACTGCTGCGTGCCGAGTGCGGCGAGATCCTGGAAGAGGTCTACGACCGGTATCGCCGCGCCCAGCCCGGCGCGCTGTCCCGGCCGCACCGCTGGTGGGCCCTGCGCGCGGGGCAGCCCCCGATATCGCCGGCGCCGCGCTACGTCGCCGTCCACCGTGCCGCCGACGGTGTCCCGGACGGGTACGCCAGCTACTCCATCGGCGAATCCAACACCTTGACGGTCGACGAGACCATCGCCACCGACGACGCCGTCTTCACGGCCCTGGCCCGGTTCGTACTCGGGCATGACCTGGTCACTCAGGTCGTGTTCAAGCACGTCCCGCCCGAGCACCCGCTGCGCTGGCAGCTTGCGGACTTCCGCGCCGGCCAGGTGAGCGACGACATGGACTGGCTCTACGTACGGCTCCTCGACATCCCGCATGCGCTGACCGCACGTGGCTGGTTCACGGACGGCGAACTCGTCCTCGACGTCGACGACCCGTTCCTCGGCGAACACGGCCGCTACCTGCTGACCGTCCGGGAAGGCAAGGCGGACTGCATCCCGACGGACCGGGAGCCCGACCTGTCCCTGGACGTACGCGACCTGGGCTCGGTCTACCTCGGCGGCACCGCCCCGAGCACGCTCGTGCGGGCCGGACACATCCGGGCCCACCACCCGAGCGCGGCCACCCTCGCCGACGCCCTCTTCCGCGCCGATCGTCCCCCGCACTGCCTGCACTGGTTCTGACCGCGCGCTCGCCGACCCTGTACAAGTCCCGTCAGCTGCTGGGAGCGCGAGTTGGTCGCGTCACTCGGTCACAGGAGAGCCCCAGGTCAGGGACCTGGGGCTCGCTGTGGGCCGTAGGCCCTGTTCTGTTGATCTCGCGAAGGGCTACCAGCCCGGCGGACTACTCCGCCGACGAACCGTCAGCGTCCCGCGCGACCGCCGCAGCGGTCACGTCCGTCACGTCCGTCAGCTTCCAGCGCTGGTTCGAGCCGGAGTTGGGCCACCAGAGGCCGACGCCGGCGCCGTCGTTCGTGGACTGGCCGTAGACGTCCGGGAGTTGGCCGGTCGCCGCGTTCACCAGGGTCCACGTGCCGTCGCCCGTGGACGACAGGATCCACTGGGCCGCCTCGTCGCGGCTGCCCGAATCGGCCTCGGCCACCAGCGAGCCGTCGCGGATCGCCAGGCGCTTGTCCGACGCCGCCTCGGTCAGCGCGTACCGCGTGCGGTTGTCCGTCGTGCCGCGGCCGACCCGGTCCAGCTGCCACTGCTGGCCGGTCCCGTCCGTGGCATTCGGGGTCTTGATGACCAGGCTCCTGCCGTCAGCGGCAACGGAGAGGTTCTTGCTGCTCTGGACGCCCGTCAGGGTGTACGTGTGGTCGTCCTGGAGTTCCGCCTGCGACTTCGCCACGCCCGAGACGCCCTTCACCAGGAACGACGTCACCGACTGGGCCGGGACCGTGATCGTGGCCCGCTTGTCCGTCACCCGGACCGCCTTCTGGCGGATCAGCTTGCCGGCGGCGTCCGTGATCACCGGGGTGACCGTCGCGTGCTTCGAGACCTTGCCGAACTTCGACAGGTCCACGGTCACCGCGCGGGACTCCGTCGTGCTGTTGACGTGGACGACCGTCGCCTTGTCGCCCTTCTTCGACACCGCCGCCGTGCTCGACGTGTCGTTCGTCTTGATGAGGCGGTCGCCCGGCTTGATGTAGTGCGTGAAGTTGCGGGCCGTGTCGAACTTGGTGTTCGTGTAGATGGGGCACGTGGCGAGAGTGTCCGCGGAGTCGCACGCGAACGAGAGCTGGATGGAGCCCCAGTTGCCGCCCTTGGCGGACTCGCCGCCCGGCTTCATGTTGTCGTAGTCCTCGACCGGCTGCCAGAAGACCCAGGCCTGGGGCTCCAGTTCGCGGAGGTCGTCGACCATGCGCTGGGCCAGGCCGAGGCCGGGGCGCATGTCCGTGAAGCTCTGTCCGTCGCCCCAGTCGCCTTCGACCTCGCTCATCCAGAGGGGCTTGTCGGCGGCCTTGGCGAGGTCGCGGACGGTGGTGCGCTGGCCGGTGCCGTAGGTGTGGACGTTCATCTGGCCGACCAGGTCGCGGACTTCCTGGGGGTAGGAGTTCCAGTTGGTGGCGAAGATGCCGGGGTTGGTCTCGTCCATCGCGGAGATCTCCGCGTTCGTACGGGACTTCTCCAGGGTCGGGGCGAGCGCCTTGATGACCTTCTGCTGGAGCTCGGGGCCGATGTGGGCGCCCTCCTGGCGGCCGCCGGTCGGCTGGCCGTCGGCGCCGAGCTTGGTGCCCCAGTAGTTGGTGTTGGGCTCGTTGAAGGGGTCGAGGGTGTCGACCTTGATGCCGTGGGCCTTCTCCAGGCGCTCGGTGGCGCCGACCAGGTACTTGGCGAAGTCGTCGACCGAGTCGGCCTTCAGCTGGTCCTTCGACGCGTCGAAGCCGCCGGAGACGTAGCCGCTCTCCGTCATGAACCACGGCGGGGAGTTGCTGAAGGTCTCCCAGTGGTCGATGTCGTTCTTGATGCGGTCGATCCACCAGCGCTGGGTGGCGTCGGCGTTCTTGTTCCAGTCCTTCTTGTCGTCGGCGCTCCACCAGTCGACGTCCTCGCGGGTGGTGCCCGCCGGGGCCTTCCACCAGCCCTCCACCGCGCCGCCGGCGCGCAGGTAGTCCTTGACGTCGGGGGCGTTGCCGCCGCCGATGTTGTAGCGGGCGATGTTGAGGTTGAGGCCGTTCTTGCCGAAGAGGAGGTCGGCGAGCTTCTCGCGTATCTCGGGCGGGTAGTCGCCGGTGGCGTTGGCGAACCAGACCAGGCTGGTGCCCCAGCCCTCGAAGCTCTGCCCCTTGTAGGAGGGGTCGGGGCTGACCGTCACCCCAGCGGCGGCGGCTGCCGTGTCGGCGTACGCCAGCGGCAGGGAGGTCGTGGCCATGGCGGTTCCGGTCGCCAGGGCCGTGATGCCGATGGCCCCGAGGAGCCGTCTCGTACGGGTGCGGTGTGCCATTCGGGTACTCCAACTCTTCCGTGCGTCGCGTCCCGGCGAGACACGGAGATCGGGGCGGGGGGCCCGCGTGGTGCGGTGGGGTGCGGTGCAGTGCGGGGCGGTGCAGCTAACGGCGGTCTTTTATTGCGGTTCGGCGCGCTCTCGTATGGTTTGTCTCAGTGAATGTTTACGTAAACATTCACTGAGCCGGATGTCTACACTGTCCGAATCTCGGCGGTCAAGGAGTCGTCAAGAGTCGTTCTGGAGGAGTCGGGGGCACAAGGTGGACACAACCGACGGTCGCAGGGGGAGACGGGCCGCCCGGCCTCGGCAGGGCCCCTCCATGGGGGACGTCGCCCGGCTCGCCGGGGTGTCCGCCCAGACCGTCTCCCGGGTCTCCAACGGGTTCGCCGGGGTCACCGAGGACACCCGGCGGCAGGTGCTGGCCGCGATGCGGGAGCTGGGGTACCGGCCCAACAGTGCCGCGCGGGCGTTGCGGCGCGGGGAGTTCCGGACGCTCGGTGTGATCACCTTCTCCCTCTCCACGCTGGGGAACATCCGCACGCTCGACGCGATCGCCACGTCCGCCGCGCGGGAGGGGTACGCCGTCACGCTGCTGCCCGTCGCCGTGCCGACGCAGGACGAGGTGAACGGCGCGTTCTCCCGGCTCGGGGAGCTCGCCGTGGACGCCGTCATCGTGATCATGGAGGTCCATCTGCTCGACGCGGCCACCGTCTCGCTGCCGCCCGGTGTGCAGGTCGTCGTCGCCGACTCCGACGCCGGCGACCGCTACACCGTCGTCGACACCGATCAGGCGGGCGGCGCGCGGGACGCCGTACGGCATCTGCTGGAGCTCGGGCACCGGACGGTGTGGCATCTGGCCGGGCCCGAGGACTCCTTCGCCGCGCAGCGGCGGGCGAACGCCTGGCGCGCCACCCTCGACGAGGCGGGCGGCGGCCTGGAAGCGCCGCCGCTGGTGCGTGGGGACTGGTCGGCCGAGTCCGGGTACCGGGCCGGGCTGCGGATCGCCGAACAGGCGGACT
The DNA here is from genome assembly GCF_024612035.1 of Streptomyces sp. DSM 40750. Lineage (GTDB taxonomy): Bacteria > Actinomycetota > Actinomycetes > Streptomycetales > Streptomycetaceae > Streptomyces. The sequence goes on along the minus strand of NZ_CP102513.1, from coordinate 6,131,870 downwards.
GTACGGCTGTGTTCGTCGCCAACGACCAGATGGCCCTCGGGCTGCTGCGGGCGCTGAACGAGCGCGGCCGCCGGGTCCCCGAGGACGTCAGTGTCGTCGGCTTCGACGACATCCCCGAGGCCGCGTCCTTCCTGCCGCCCCTCACCACCGTCCACCAGGACTTCGCGGAGGTGGGGCGGTTGTGTGTGGAGGGGGTGCTCAGCAAGATGCGGGAGGGCGGGGAGGAGGAGGGGAAGGAGTACGGCACGACGCTTGTGCCCACACGGCTCGTGCTGCGGCGGAGTACGGCGCCGCCGCCGACGGCGACAGCCCGATCGCGTACACGGGCGTGAGCGCTTCGGGTGCCGGAGCGGCCGGCGGAGGGCGGCCTGCCCGGTCACGGGGATGACGATGAGCGGGAGGCGCGGCATGGCCCAGGCAGAAGGCATCGGTACTCGCGGTATGCAGCACTGCGAGACCACAGCGCTGGGAGTACTGCTGCGGCACCAGGGACTCGATCTGTCCGAACCCATGCTCTTCGGTCTCGGCTCCGGCCTGTCCTTCGTCTACTGGGACAGCAAGAACATGGGCTTCCCCTTCCTCGGTGGGCGGGTCAAGCCCTTCGAGCTCACGAGGAATCTGGCCGCCGCGCTCGGCCTGGACCTCGTGGTCGAGGAGACCGGCTCGCCCCGCAGGGCATGGGAGAACGTGCGGGCCCCCATCGACGCCGGCCGCCCGGTCGGACTGCAGCTCGACAGCTACTACTTGGCGTACTTCGGGGCGAAGGTGCACTTCGGCGGCCATGTCGTCGCCATGTACGGCTACGACGACCACGACGCGTACCTGGTGGACACGGAGCAGCAAGGCGGAGCGGTGTCCACCAGCCTGGCCAGCCTCGCCGAGGCCAGAGCCGCCCGCGGCCCGATGACCGCCAAGCACCGCTCCTTCACCCTCACCGTTCCCAGGAAACCGCCCTCCCCCCGGGACCGGATCGTCCCCGCCGTCACCGCCTGCGCCGACGCCTTCCTCGATCCGCCCATCGCCAATCTGGGCCACCGGGGCATCGAGAAGGCCGGCAAGCTGGTACGCACCTGGCTGCGGCGCACCGACAACCCGCGGCGGGACCTGCCCCAGGCCGCCCTTCTGATGGAGAAGGCGGGCACCGGCGGCGCCCTGTTCCGCAACCTCTACCGCGACTTCCTCGCCGAGTGCGCCGAACTGCTCGACAGCGACCACCTGCGCACCGGCCACACGCTGTACGCCGAGGCGGCCACCCTGTGGACGGAAGCGGCGGCACTGATCAAGGAGGCCGGTGAAGCGGGCGGGGAACAGTGCCTCCAGCAGGCCGGCACGGTCCTCCTCGATCTCTCACGCATCGAGCGCGAGGCCATGCGGGCGCTGAGCCGCCTGGAGGCGTGAGGCATACAGCGCGGTCCGGGCACCCCTACGGGGCAGTTGGGCAAGTCCCGCCGCCCCTTCGGCTGCGCCCGTTACGGTGTGGAGTCGTGAGGGGCATACGGGGTGTGCGCGGTGCGCGGGGATGGTGGGAGCGGGGGCGGGCGCTCGGGGTCGCGAATCCCCTGGTGGTGGACGTCGTGGTCGCGCTGCTGGTGCAGGCGGCGATGACGATGCCGTTCGTGGTGCCACGGGCGGCGGGGCTGCCGCCGGCGACCTGGGGGGCGTACGGGCTGTCGACGCTCACCGTGGTGCCGCTGGTCTGGCGGCGGCGGGCGCCGGTCGCCGTGCTGCTCGCGATTCTGGGGGCCGGCCTGGTGTACCGGCTGACGCCGGACGGGCCCGGGCAGCCGTTGCCGTACACCGGGCTGGTGATCGTCTACACGATCGCCGCGCTGTCGCCGCCGTGGAAGCGGCTGTTCACCGGGGTGTTGTTGCTGGTCGCCGTGCCGGTGGGGGTGTGGCTCAACACCCGGTCGGCGCGTGAACTGACCTTCTCCGTCTTCGTGTTCGCGGCGGCCTACGTCTTCGGGCGGCTCACCGACGCCCGCCGGCGCGCCCACCGGATCGAGGCCGAGCGGGCCGCCGCACGCGAACGGGCCCGGATCGCACGGGAGATGCACGACATCCTCTCCCACGCGGTCAGCCTGATGATCGTGCAGGCGGAGGCCGGGCCGGTGGCTGTGCGTACGGCTCCGGAGCGGGCGGAGGCCGCGTTCGACGCGATCTCCGAGGCGGGGCGGGATGCGATGACCCAGTTGCGGAAGATGTTGGGGGTCCTGCGGGAAGGTGAGGAGAGCCATGGGGACTACGCGCCGGGGCGCGCGCCTCGTGAACCGCAGCCGGGGGTCGGGGATCTGCCGGCCCTCCTCGATCGGGTGCGGGGCAGTGGACTCGATGTCCGGTACGGGGTGGTGGGGCGGGAGCGGGTGCTGCCGGGTGCGATCGGGGCGACCGTTTTCCGGATCGTTCAGGAGGCGCTGACGAACACGGTCAGGCATGCCGCCGCCCGTACTGTTTCCATCCAACTCACCTATGGAGACAGTGACTTGTGTGTCGCGGTGACGGATGACGGGCGCGGTCCGCAGACCGGGTACGGCGGTGGGCACGGGCTTGTCGGGGCGCGGGAGCGGGCGGCCGCGCACGGGGGCACGGCCGTCGCCGGGCCGGGGCCGGGTGGGCGCGGGTTCGAGGTTCGGGTGCGCATACCCGTGCCGGCCATGGTCTCCGTGGCGGAGGTGGGGCGTTGACGATCCGGGTGGTGGTGGCCGATGACCAGGAGCTGGTGCGCAGTGGCTTCGCGTTGATCCTCGATGTGCAGCCGGACATCGAGGTGGTCGCGGAGGTGGGTGACGGGGCGGCGGCGGTGGAAGCGGTGCGGCGGCACGCGGCCGACGTGGCGCTGCTCGACATCCGGATGCCCGGGACGGACGGCATCGAGGCATGCCGGGCGATCAGTGCGGACGGCGTGGGCAGGGCAGACGGCGTGGGCAGGGCGGACAGCGTGGGCAGGGCGGACAGCGTGAGCAGGGCGGACAGCGTGAGCAGTGCGCACGGCGCCTGCCGGATCGTGATGCTGACGACTTTCGACTCCGACGAGTACGTGTACGAGGCGCTGCACGCGGGGGCCAGCGGGTTCCTGTTGAAGGACGTCCGCCGGGACGATCTGGTGCACGCGGTACGGGTGGTGGCGCGGGGCGACTCGCTGCTCGCGCCGTCCGTGGCCCGGCGGCTCGTGGAGCAGTACACCCGGCCCGCAGCCGCCCGGGCCCGGCGGCCCGATCCCCGGCTGGACGTGCTGACCGGGAGGGAGCGCGAGACGCTGTTGCTGCTCGCGCGCGGGCTGTCCAACGCCGAGATCGCCGCGGAGCTCGTCGTCAGTGACCACACGGTCAAGACGCACGTCGGCAACGTGCTCGCCAAGCTCGGGCTGCGGGACCGTATCCAGGCGGTGATCTGCGCGTACGAGACGGGGCTGATCTCGGCGGGGGGCGCGGCGATCGGGTCCGGGGGCGCTCCGGCCGGATCCTGGCGCTCCGGATCCTGGCGCTCCGGATCCTGGGATACCCCGCCCGAGGGACCGTACCGGCCGGGTTCCTCCCCCGCGCGGGCGAGGAGCTGACCCCCACAGGACCGCCCGTGCGGGCGATCCGCGGGAAGCCGCCGGTCCGAAGGATGGAGCCATCGAGAACACCGGCTCATATCCACGGAGTTGACCATGAGACGCACCACCCGCACGCTGCTCGCCGCCGCGCTCGTCCTGGGTGTCGCGGCGGGGCCGGCGGTCCTGCCGGCCGCCGCGTCCACCGTGTTCGCCCCGTCCACCCCGTCCACCCCGTCCACCGCGTCGGTCAAGGACGTCTCCGCGCGGTCGAAGGCGGATCCCGCGCTGGCGGCCGCACTGGAGGCCGCCATCGCCGGCCTGCCCTCGGCGGACGCGACCGCCGCGCTCGTGCGGGTCGGGGGTACCGAGGGTGTGTGGCGGGGCAGTTCGGGGGTGCGTGACCTGACGACCGACCGGGCGGCCGATCCGAACGGCCGGTTCCGGGCCGGGTCCGTGACCAAGGTGTTCACGGCGGCCGTCGTGCTGCAACTGGCCGCCGAGGGCAGGGTGGACCTCGACCGGAGCGCACGCTCGTATCTGCCGGAGCTGATTCCGGCGTCGTACGAAGGCGTCACCGTGCGGCAGTTGCTCAATCACACGCACGGCATCCCGGCGGCGGACTTCCCCGGGACGACGGTCGAGGAGTGGTACGCGAACCGCTTCCGGATCCACGACCCGGAGGAGATGGTGCGCTCGGCGACGGCGAAGGAGCCGGAGTTCGCGCCGGGTGAGCGGCAGCACTACCTCAACATCGGGTACACGATCGCCGGGCTCCTGGTCGAGCGGGTGACGGGTGACTCGTACGAGAACCAGGTCGCCCGCCGGGTGCTGAAGCCGCTCGGGCTGCGGGACACGTACTTCCCGGGGACCGACCCCCGGATCGTCGGGCCGCACAACCACGGCTACCAGCGGATGAAGCTCGACGACGGGACGACCGGGCTGCGGGACGTGACCGTGTGGGGGGTGACGGACGGCTGGGCGGCCGGTGACATCGTCTCGACCACGGCGGATCTGGAGCGGTTCACGAAGGCCCTGTTCCGGGGGCGGATCGTGCCGCGTGGGCCGGTGCTGGAGGAGATGTTCACGCTGCCGAGGGTGACGGACTTCGAGAGCGGCGACCCGGCCGCGTACGCCGCCGGCCTCGCGATGAAGAAGCTCGGCGGCCGTGAGGTCTGGGGCAAGACGGGCGGCCGCTGGGGCTACAACGCGGCCGTGGCCTCCACCCGCGACGGCTCCCGCACCCTCGTCTACAGCGTCAACTCCACCGACGCCAAGGGCCAGGACATGAACAACGTGGCCCTGAACATCATGGTGGCGGCGTACGGCATGCCGGGGTAACGGGCGGTTCCCGGTCGGCCGATCGTGTCGAGCTCCGGCGGCCGGCCGACCACGTCGAGCTTCGGCGGCGGGCCGTAACGGCCCGCCGCCCGCTCGCCCCGCCCTGGTCTTGGGTCCGGCGTCGCCGTCGATGCCGCCGGTGTCGTAGCCGATGTAGACGAGGAAGCGCTGGAGGGCGGGGATGGTGTTGGGGCCGACGTCGAAACAGGTGAACCGGTGGTGCCGGTTGTGAGGGTTTTGACCTGCCCTGGTCAGCATTGCCGGGGCTTGCCGATGCCGTGCGGTTCGAGCCAACGCCCCTACGAAAAAAGCCAGTTGAAGGAAGAAGATCCGCCCCCGCCCTTAGCATCGGCCGCATGCCAATGCGTCGGAACCATGACCGTCTGGCCGAGCTGCCCCGTGATCCGAGAGCCGACGAGTATCCGATGCCGACGGTGCCGTACGGGTGGTACGCGGTGCTGCGGAGCGGTGAGTTGCGGGCGGGAAAGGTCGTCAGCCTGCACTACTTCGGGCGGGCGCTGATCGCGTTCCGCGGGGCGGACGGGCGGGCGGCCGTGCGGGACGCGCACTGTCCGCACTACGGCGCGCATCTGGGCGCCGGCGGGAAGGTCGTGGACGGGACGGTGGAGTGCCCGTTCCACGGCTGGCGGTTCGGGACGGACGGACGGTGCGTGGAGGCGCCGTTCGCCGCCCGGACCCCCAAGGTGTCCCTCGGCGGCTTCCCGGTGCGCGAGCACAGTGGGCTCGTCTTCGTGTACGCCGGGCCGGGCGAGCCTTCGTGGGAGGTGCCGGAGATCCCGGAGACGGGGTCTCCGGACTTCGCCGCGCCGATCGACGACACCTGCCGGGCGCGGATCCACATCCAGGAGATGCGGGAGAACATCGTCGACGAGTCCCACTTCCACTTCATCCACGGCCAGAGCGAGCCGCCGGTGCAGGAGTGGCGGGCGGACGGGCCGTTCGCCGAGGCCCGGGGGACGATCAGCCGACGCGTGTTCGGCTGGGACATCCACAACACCTTCGACGCGTTCATGTACGGGCCGGGTGTGATGGTCGTCCGGGCGCATGGGCCGGTGCTGTCGGTGACCGCCGTCGCCCTCAGTACGCCCGTCGACGACCGGACGAGTGAGCTGCGGATGCTGTATTACCTCCGGAGACCGGCCCGACTGCCCTTCCTGACCCCGCTGTTCAAGCTCGTCTTCCGGGCCGAGGCGCTGGGTGAGGTGCGCGAGGAGGTCCGGATCTGGGACCACAAAATCCATCAGGCGCGGCCTGTGCTGCTTCCGCACGAGAAGGGGATCAGGGCGTTGCGGCGGTGGTACGCGCAGTTCTATCCGGACCGGCCGGCCGATGGTGCGGCCGATGATACGGCCGGTGGTGCGGCCGATGGCCGGGCGGCGGTCCGGGTCGGGGGCCGGGTCCCGCCATCGCCGCCGTCCCCGCCATCGCCATGACTCTTCGTTTCCATACGGCCCGCCGCCAGGAACGACAGCCCCCGGCCACCCGAGCCGAAGGACTCCCGCCCACCCCCGATGATCTCGGCGAGCGAAACCAGTGGGTTCACCGCACCCACTGCCGCGACCGCTCTTAGGCTCCACCCATGGAGCAATCCGAGATCATGCAGCGAGTCGTCGGCATCCTCACCGAAGCGATCGAGATGCGGCGACAGGCTCGCGAGCACCCCGGCGCCGAGGTGGCGTTGTCGGGGGCCATCTCCGCGCTGCTCGCGGAGACCTTGCCCACCATCGAACTGCCCGCCGACGCGAGCGCCCAGGAAGCCACGGGCATCATCACGGACGCCCTGGGACCGGCGATCGTGGCCCTGGCCAACTGCTTCTCCTACGCCTTCGTCCACCTCGCCGAGGTGCACGACGAGGGGCGGACCGATACGACGACGACCGACGTCCTGCGGTCCCTCTCCCTCCGGTTCGCACAGCGGGACGGGGCGTAACGCGACTGCGCCCGGCCATCGAGCGGGTGACCGGGCGCACTTCGTCATTCGACAGACCCATCGACCGCTTCGTTCCCGGGAATTAACCTGCGACCCCTTGGCGACGCCCCCTCTACGCGCGTAACTTGAGCCGACTCCCCCCACACCACCGCTTCGACGTACCCGATGTACGAGGAGAGCCCCAGCGTGTCCATATCCGACAGATCCGATCGATCCGCAGGAAGCGGGGCCCGTGTGCGCCGCGTCGCCCACCCGCTCGTGTCCGTGGGTGCGGCAGGTGCGCTCGCGTTCGGCGTGCTGCCCGCCGCGTTCGCCGCGCCGTCCACGAGCGCGGTGATCGCCGAGGTGTACGGCGGCGGGGGCAACTCGGGGGCGACCCTGGTCCGGGACTTCATCGAGCTGGGCAACGCCGGTTCGGGGGCGTACGACCTGTCGGGGTACAGCGTGCAGTATCTGCCGGGGTCGCCGTCGGCGTCCTCGCAGTGGCAGGTGACCGCGCTGAGCGGTTCGGTCGCGCCCGGCGGCCGCTACCTGGTCGCCGAGGCGGCGGGCAGCGGCGGTACGACGGCGCTGCCGACGGCCGACGCGACCGGCTCGATCGCGATGAGCGCGAGCAGCGGGACCATCGCCCTGGTCGCCGGTACCACCGCGCTCACCTGCAAGACCGCGGCCGACTGCGCGGCGGACAGCAGTGTCGTCGACCTCGTGGGCTACGGCAGCGCGGTCGTCCGGGAGGGCGGCGGCCCGGTCACCGGCGCCTCCAACACCGCCTCCGTCGCCCGCGCCGCCTCCCTCGCGGACACCGACGACAACGCGGCCGACCTCGCCTCCGGTACACCGTCCCCGGTCAACTCGGCCGGTGAGACGCCCGGTTCGGGCGACGGTGACGGGGACGGAGACGGAGACGGCGGCGGTTCCACCGAGCCCGGGCCCCTCCGCGTCCACGACATCCAGGGCACCACCCGGCTCTCCCCGCTCACCGGGCAGACGGTCACCCGCGTTCCCGGCATCGTCACCGGCGTACGGACCTCCGGTTCGAAGGGGTACTGGATCCAGGACCCGCAGGCCGACAGCGACCCCCGTACCGGCGAGGGCGTGTTCGTGTACACCGGGTCGGCGGACCCGACCGTGAAGGCCGGGGACTCCGTGCTGGTGACGGGCAAGGTCACCGAGTACTACCCGAGCAGCACCAGCCAGTCGGTCACGGAGATCACCGGGCCGGCCGCGACCGTGCTGTCCGGCGGGAACGCGCTGCCCGCGGCCGTCACGCTGGACGCGGCGAGCGTCCCGGGCGCGTACGCGCCGACCGCCGGCGGCGGCAGCATCGACGCGCTGCCGCTCGAACCGGACGTGTACGCCCTCGACTTCTACGAGGCGCTGGAGGGCTCGCGGGTACAGGCCTCCGACGCCCGGGTGGTCGGCGCGACCACGGAGTACGACGAGATGTGGGTGACGGTGAAGCCGGAGGAGAGCCCGACCGCGCGCGGCGGCACGCTCTACTCCTCCTACGACCAGCCCAACACCGGCCGGATGAAGGTGATGTCGCTCGACACGACGGCAACTTTCCCGGTGGTCAACGTCGGTGACGAGCTGTCCGGCACGACCGTCGGGCCGCTCGACTACTCCACCTTCGGCGGCTACAACCTCCAGGCCACCCAGCTGGGGACGCTCGTCGACAACGGGCTGAAGGCCGAGAAGACCCGGCGCCAGAAGGGCGACGAGCTGGCGGTCGCCACGTACAACGTGGAGAACCTGGACGCACTCGACGACCAGGAGAAGTTCGACCGGCTCGCCGAGGGTGTCGCGGCCGGCCTCAGCTCGCCCGACATCGTCGCCCTGGAGGAGATCCAGGACGACAACGGCGCGACGAACGACGGGACGGTGACCGCCGAGGCCACGCTGACCCGGTTCACCGACGCCATCCGCGCAGCCGGCGGCCCCCGCTACCAGTGGCGTTACGTGGCCCCCGAGAACAACCGGGACGGCGGCGAGCCCGGCGGCAACATCCGTCTGGTCTTCCTGTTCAACCCCAAGCGGGTCTCCTTCACCGACCGGGCCGGCGGCGATGCCACCACGGCCACGAGTGTCGTGAAGACGCGCCAGGGCGCCCGGCTCACGTACTCCCCGGGCCGGATCAACCCCACCAGTGACGCCTGGGGCAGCAGCCGCAAGCCGCTGGTCGGCGAGTTCGTCTTCCACGGCGAGCGCGTCTTCGTCGTCGCCAACCACTTCGGGTCCAAGGGCGGCGACCAGCCCCTGCACGGCCGCTACCAGGAGCCGACCCGCAGCTCCGAGACCAAGCGCCACGAGCAGGCCGCCGAGGTCAACACCTTCGTCAAGTCCCTGCTCAAGGCGGACCGGGACGCCAAGGCCGTCGTCCTCGGCGACCTCAACGACTTCGAGTTCTCGCAGACCATGACCGCCCTCACCGACGGCAAGGTCCTGAACCCGCTGATCAGCACCCTCCCGGCCGCCGAGCGCCACACCTACGTCTACGACGGCAACTCGCAGACCCTGGACCACATCCTGACCAGCCCGGCCGTCACGCACTTCGACTACGACGTCGTGCACATCAACGCCGAGTTCGCCGACCAGGCGAGCGACCACGACCCGCAGATCGTACGGATCGACGTCGGCCGGTGCCGCGGGAACTGACCGCCGGTGCACCGATGACGAGGAGCCCCCGGGTCGGAGACCCGGGGGCTCCTCATTCGCCTCCCGGCTAGCCGAACATGCCCACCTGGTAGTCGCCCGCCGGCTGCTGCACGATGACGTTCAGCCGGTTGAAGGTGTTGATGAGGGCGATGAGGGACACCAGGCCGAGGAGCTGGTCCTCGTCGTAGTGCTTGGCGGCGTTCTCCCAGACCTCGTCGGGGACACCGCCGGCCGCGTCGGCGATACGGGTGCCCTGCTCGGCGAGCTCCAGGGCGGCGCGCTCGGCCTCGGTGAAGACCTTGGCCTCCCGCCAGGTCGCGATCAGGTTCAGCCGCTGGGCGGTCTCCCCGGCGTGCGCGGCCTCCTTGGTGTGCATGTCGAGGCAGAACCCGCAGCCGTTGATCTGGCTGGCGCGGATCCTCACCAGCTCCTGGGTCGCGATCGGCAGCCCCGTCTCATCGATCGTCTTGCTCGCCGCGACGAGGTGCTTGACGAGCTTGCCGGCGACCGGGCTGGCGAGCAGGTTCAGTCGTGCTTCCATGGCGGGCTCCTTGTGCCGTCGTTTGCGGTTACACACCATCGACGGAACAGGACGGGCCGGATGTGACACGTACGAATGTGACCTGCGACACAGGGCAGAAGAGGGACAGAAGAGGGCGCCCTCACACACTCGGAGGGCGCCCCCACTCGGTCAGCGGCCAGCGATCAGCTATCAGTCGAAGAGCGCGACCCTCGGGTGGACGGTGCCCTGGGCCGCCGGGTCGGTGGCGGTGAGGCGGTAGACCTCGGTCAGGGTCTCGCCGGCCCGCAGGGTGCGCTGGGCGGTGGACAGGTCCGTGAAGAGGGTGCCGGTCTGGGTGCCGAGGTCGACGGGCTCCCAGCAGCCGCCGGCGGTGCGGCGCTCGACCTCGATGTCCGACGGGTCGAGGAACGGGCCCGCGTCCGGCGACTCCACCAGGAGCTGCGGGGCGACGGTCCGGTCCGTCGTGGAGTCGTTGCGGTAGGTGAGGGTGACCTCGTGGGTCTCGCCGTCCGCCGCGAGCGGGCTGGTGGCGAGGTCCACGAAGTCGACGGGTATGGCAGGCGTCTGCTGGGCCGTGGACGCCGTCGTGGCGGTCTGGGGCGTGGCCGCCGCGGCGGGACCCGCCAGGGCGAGGCCGGCGACCGCTACGGCGACGGTGAGAAGGGCAACCCGGAGACGACTGTTCTTGGTTGGCACGTGCGCGGTTCCTTCGGGGTCGTGGGGGGTCCGGCCGGGCCCCATCACTGGATACCGGCCAGGGACGTTCCCAACATTACGAAGCGAAGGCCGAAGACGGTAACTACCGCCGGGTAGAGGAGAGATCCCGTAGAGAGATCCCGTGGAAAGTCGGCCACAGCGGCACCTCTCTGGCCAGTTTCCCCTCTCTTGAGCTAGACATGCTCCGAGCTCACCTTGACCAGTGAGTGCTTGGGGAATCAACAGCCCAGGGGGGAACACCCAGATGACAACGCAGCATCCCGCACCGAGACGCTTCGCGCGGCTCAGACTCGTCGGGGCCGCGCTCACCGCCCTCGTCCTCGCGGGGACGGGGACGGCGACCCAGGCCATGGCCTCGCAGAAGACACCACCGACTCCGCCCGTGCCGACGCTCACCTGGACCGACTGCCAGGGCGGCTTCGAGTGCGCGAACGCCGACGTGCCGCTGGACTACCGGGAGCCGCAGGGCCGCACGATCACGCTCGCGGTGGTCCGCAAGAAGGCCGCCGACCAGACGAAGCGCAAGGGCACGCTCTTCATGCAGCCCGGCGGGCCCGGCAACTCCGGGGTGGACTTCGTCCGCAACAACTACGACGACCTGCCGACCGCTCTCCGCGACTCGTTCGACGTCTTCGGCTACGACGTACGCGGCGTCGGCCGCAGTTCGGCGCTGACGTGCTTCGACGACGCCCGCTACACCAAGGCCGTCACCGACGCCAAGGGCGTCCCGGGCCCGGACGCCTTCGGCCCGGCGCTGCGCGAGGCGGCCGAGTTCAACCAGGCCTGCGTCGACAACGCGGGCGACCTGCTGCCGTACGTCGGCACCGAGTACGTCGCCCGCGACATCGACCTGCTGCGCCAGGCGCTCGGCGAGGAGCAACTGACCTACTACGGGCGGTCGTTCGGCTCGTACATCGGTACGGTCTACGCGGCGCTGTTCCCGAAGCGGGTGCGGGCGCTGGCGCTCGACGGGGCGTACGACCCGGTGCACTACGCCAACCGCCCGTACGCCTATGACCGGCCCCAGTACCTGGCGCTCGACGGCGCGATGAGCCGCTTCCTCGACTGGTGCGCCGCCGACCAGGCGACCTGCGGCTTCGGCGACGGGGACCCGCGCGCGGCGTTCGAGAAGCTGAAGGGCGACCTCGACGCGAACCCCGTCACGACCGCGAGCGGCGGGAAGGCCAACGGCTACACCCTCGTCTACCGGCTGATGTTCAACATCAACGAGGGCAAGGTCATCTGGCCGTCGCTCGGCGCGGCCCTGCGCAAGGCGCAGCTGCGGGACAACACCTCGTTCCTGCTGCGGCCGCCGTCCCCGGCCAGCTTCGACTTCCTCGGCCCGAACGTGGTCGTCGAGTGCGTCGACCGGGAGTACCCGCGCAGCCTGCGCAAGTTGCAGCGGAACGTCACGGCCAACGCGAAGGCGGCGCCGCTGCTCGGCCCGGCCATGGCGTACGGCCCGCCGACGTACGACCACCAGCACGCCACCGCGTGCGTCCAGTGGCCCGGTGAGCGGGTCAGCCGCTACGACGGCTCCTACCGGGCGAAGGGTTCGTCGCCGATCCTGGTCATGGGCACCACCGGTGACCCGGACACCCCGTACCAGGACGCGGTCGCCCTGAGCCGGCGGCTCGACAACGCCTCGCTGCTGACGTTCGACGCCGAGGGGCACACCGCGTTCGGCCGCAGCGCCTGCGCGACGGACGCGGTCACCGGCTACCTGGTCGATCTGAAGGTCCCGGCCTCCGGCACGACCTGCGCGGACGAGACCCAGCCGCCGTCCTCCACCCCGAAGACGGCCCCGCCCGGCACGACCCTGGGCGAACTCCGCAACGGCGTCAACGAGCGCGTGGAGCGCATCGGTTCCGTGGACTGACCGGTCCCTGAGCTGACGGGCACCCGTGCGCCGACCGGTCCGTGAACCGACCGGCTCCGTGCACCGAGCGCCCTGCCCCGGACCCCGGGGTGCCCGCCCCTCCACGGCCGGCACCCCGGGGTCCCGCATGTCCAGGGCTCGCCCGGGGCCCGGCTGGCCCGCACCCCGCACCGCTGCATCGTCTCCATGGGCCCGCTGCACGAGGAGATCGAGCTGCCGCCGACCATGTGGGGCGCGGAGTTCCTCCCGCAGACGAGCGTCCTGCCGCTGGTCGACCTCGTCATCACGCACGGCGGCAACAACACGACCACCGAGGCCCTCCACTTCGGCAAGCCGATGGTCCTGCTGCCGCTGTTCTGGGACCAGTACGACAACGCCCAGCGGATGGCCGAACTCGGCTACGGCGTCCGCCTCGACCCGTACAGCTTCACCGACGCCCAACTCCACGGCGCCCTCGACCGGTTGCCGGCCGACACCGCGCTGCGGCGCACCCTCGACGAGGCCGGCGGGACGATCCGGGCGCGCGACGGCCTTCGCAGGGCCGCGGACCTGATCGAGCGGAGCGCCGCGGGCTGACCCACGGACCGGCGGGCGCTAGAGGTCGAGGTCGCCGAAGGAGAGCGCGTCCAGGTCGCCGTCGAAGCCCTCCGGGGTCAGGAACATCAGCTCCAGCGGGTCGGCCGGCGGGGCGCGGTGGGGGTCGGGGCCGGTGAGGGACTGTTCGGTCCAGATGCACTTGCCGGTGGTGGTGTAGCGGGTGCCCCAGCGCTGGGAGAGCGCGGTGATGAGCTGGAGGCCCCGGCCGCCCTCGTCGGTGTCGGTGGCCCGGCGTATTCGGGGCATCGTGAGGCTGCCGTCGAAGACCTCGCAGACCAGCGCGGAGCCGTGCAGGAGGCGGAGGCGGACGGGGCCCTTGGCGTGGCGTACGACGTTGCCGACGAGTTCGCTGGCGAGGAGTTCGGTGGTGGGGGCGAGGTCGTCCAGGCCCCAGACGGCGAGCTGTTCGCGGACGTGGCGGCGGGCCTGCCCGGCCGCCTTCGGGTTGTCGAGGAGGGACCAGGAGGCGATCCGGTCGTCGGTCAGGGCGTGCAGGCGGGCGACGAGGAACGCGGCGTCGTCGGCCGCCGGGTGCTCGGCGGGGAGCAGGCCGTGCGTGAGGGTGTCGCAGAGGCGTTCCAGGTCGGTGGCGGTGCCGTCCTCGTGCGCGGTGCGCAGCAGCCGGGCCAGGTCGGCCATGCCCTCGTCGATGCCCCGTTTCGCCGACTCGACCAGCCCGTCGGTGTAGAGCACGAGCAGACTGCCGTCGGGCACGGTCAGCTCCACCGTCTCGAACGGCGGTTCGGCCGCGCCGAGCGGCGGGTCGGCGGTCAGCTCCGGGAAGTGCACGGTGCCGTCGGGGCGGACCAGGGCGGGCGGGGGGTGTCCGGCGCGGGCGATGGAGCAGACCTGGGTGGTGGAGTCGTAGAGGGCGTACAGGCAGGTGACGTACGACTCCTCGCCCATGGTGCCGACGATGTCGTTGAGGTGGCTCATGATCTCGTCGGGGGGCAGTTCGAGGTCGGCGAGGGTGTGGACGGCCGTGCGGAGCCGGCCCATGGTGGCGGCCTCGGACAGGCCGTGGCCCATGACGTCGCCGACGACGAGGGCGACCTGGCCGCTGGAGAGCGGGATGACGTCGTACCAGTCGCCGCCGACGTCCATGCCCTGGCCGGCGGGGAGGTAGCGGGCGGCGGACTCGCAGGCGGCGAGGGCGGGCAGGTCCTGCGGGAGCAGCGCGCGCTGGAGTTCGCGGGACCGGGTGTGTTCGAGGTCGTAGAGCCGGGCGCGTTCCAGGGACTGGGCGAGGAGGGCGCTGATCGCGGTGAGGAGGGTGCGTTCCTCGCCGGTGAGGCGGCGCGGCCGGTCGAAGGAGATGATGCACACCCCGAAGGTGTGGTCGGACGCCGTCAGCGGGAGGAACGCCCAGGACTGCTTGCCGGACCGGGCGAGCAGGTCGGCGTGCTGGGGCACGTACGCGTTGTACTCCTGCGGCGAGGAGATGAAGACCGGGGTACCGGAGTTGATCGCGTCCCAGGCGGGACCGTACGGCGTCCTGGGGCTGTGGTTGACGAGACTGATGAACTCGGCCGAGTAGCCGACGGCGCCGACGTTCTGCAGGCGGCCGCCCTCGACGGTCTGGACGAGGAGTCCGGTGGCGGCGAACGGCGGCAGCACCCGGTGGGCGACCGCGTCGACGACGTCCTGGGAGGTGGTCGCCTTGGCGAGCGCGGCGGTCAACGCGGCGATGCGGTCGGCCCGTTCGGAGGCCGCGCGCTCGGCGTCGCGGTGTTCCTCCTCCAGCCGGCGTTTCTCGGTGACGTCGGTGAAGTAGATGGTGCGGCCGTCGGGGCCCGGGACCAGCCGCAGGTGGTACACGCGGCCCTGGTCCGGCATGGATACGTCGAACCCGGAAGGTCTCTCCCCGGCGGCGGCCTGCCGGCAGCGACTCTCCAGGCCGGGGGTCCCGCGTACGGACGGCAGGTCCCACAGGACGCGCCCGAACAGCTCCTCCTCGGAGAGACCGAGGGTGCGTTCGGCCTCCAGGTTGGCGAAGGTGATCCGCCAGTCGCCGTCGACGGCGAGGAAGCTGTCGCTCATGTGCCGCAGGGCCCGGCTGAGCGCGTCCCGGGCGGACCGTGACTCGCTGCTCTCCCACCCCACGCCGATCATCCGGTGGGGTGTGCCCTGCTCGTCGTAGGTCGCCCGGCCCCGGGCCTGCGTCCAGCCCCACGTGCCGTCGAGGCGCCGTACGCGGTACTCCGCCTCGTACACGCCGTGGTCGCGTATCGCCTGCTGTGCGGCGGCCAGGGTGGGGGCGAGGTCGTCGGGGTGGACGATCCGCATCCAGTTGTCGATCTTGCCGGTGAACTCGGACGGTCTGGTGCCGTAGAGCTCCAGGGCGGCCTCGTCCCAGATCAGGTCGCCGGTGCGGATGTTCCAGTCCCAGGAGCCGACGCTGACCTCCTTCAGCGCCTGCCGCAGCCGCTCGCCGTTCAGCTCGGCCTGTGCGGGGCCGGACGGTGGTGGCGCCTGCGCCATGCGGTTCTCGGTCCAGTCGACGAGCGCCCGCAGGAACTCCCATTCCTCGTCGGTGGGTTCGCCCCGGGCGCCGGTGAGGACGGTGAGCGCGCCTATCGTGCGGTCGCCGCTGGACACGGGTAAGGCGACGAGGCCGGTGCCGGGCCAGGCGATGGCCATGGAGCCCAGCGGCGACCATGATCCGCTGCCCTGGTGGAGGGCGCGGGCCGGGGGCAGCGGGCCCTCCTGGTCGATGATCTCCCATGGACGGGTGAGCGCGGGCGGAAGGCCGGTGACCGACACCAGCCGCAGCGCCGACATGGGACCCCGCAGGTGGATCATGCCCCCGAGGGCGCCGAGTTCGCCGACCGCGTGCTGGAGTGCCAGCCGGAAGACCTCGCTTTCCGCGACACCGGGATCCACCGTGCTGAGCAGGGCCAGCCGTGCGTTCATACGGCAGACTTTAACGGTCCATCCAGACGTAAGGCAGTCCGCCACAGGAATTGCACAGCGACTCCCCCCGTGTCGTCCTCGGCGCCGGGCGCCCGCCTCAACAGTGCGGATTCCAGAGTGAGTTGACTCGTCCATCATGGATCATGGGCGGCATGGACATCGGTGTTTTCCTCCCCATCGGCAACAACGGCTGGCTCATATCGAAGAGTTCACCGCAGTACCTGCCGAGCTTCGAACTGAACAAGGCGATCGTGCGGAAGGCCGAGGAGCACGGCCTCGACTTCGCGCTCTCCATGATCAAGCTCAAGGGCTTCGGCGGCGAGACCGAGTTCTGGGACCACAATCTGGAGTCGTTCACGCTGATGGCGGGCCTGGCCGCCGTGACGGACCGCATCAGGCTGTACGCCTCCACCCCGATCCTCGCCCTCCCGCCGGCGATCGTCGCGCGTATGGCGGTCACGGTCGACTCGATCGCCCCCGGCCGCTTCGGCGTCAACATCGTCACCGGCTGGGCGCCCGGCGAGTACTCCCAGATGGGCCTGTGGCCGGGCGACGCCCACTTCGGCAACCGGTACGCGCGCGCCGCCGAATACGTCACCGTCATGCGGGAGTTGTGGACGGACGGCGTCAGCGACTTCAAGGGCGAGTTCTACGAGATGGACAACTGCGTGCTGTCCCCGCGCCCGGCGAACGGCCACATCGACATCGTCGCCGCCGGGCAGAGCGGGACCGGGATGCGGTTCGCCGCCGAGCACGCCGACTACAGCTTCATCCTGGGCAGCGGCGTCAACACCCCGCTCGCCCTCTCCAGCTCCACGGCGACGCTGGTCGAGGCGGCGGAGAAGACCGGCCGCGACGTCGGCGCCCTGTCCCTGTTCATGGTCATCGCCGACGAGACGGACGAGGCCGCCCGGGCCAAGTGGCGCGACTACCACGACAACGCGGACCACGCGGCCCTCGCCTACATGGCGGGCGAGTCGGCCTCGGACACCACCGCCGACGACTCCTCCACCGCCCGCACGATCGTCCTCCCCGAAGGCGCGGTCAACTTCAACATGGGCACGCTGGTCGGGTCCTACGAGACGGTCGCGAGCATGCTCGACGAGGTCGCCGAGATCAACGGCACGAAGGGGATCATGCTCGTCTTCGACGACTTCCTGGCCGGCCTCGAGAACTTCGGCACGCGGATCCAGCCGCTGATGAGGTCGCGGGCGGGGCGGTCCGCGTGACCAAGATCTGATGAACGTCGTTGGGCCGCTGCGACACCAGATTGTTGCGACACCAGGATGTCCGGCCCGACCTCAGCAGGCGCCATGTTCAAGATGTTCAAGGCATTCACGACGTCGCTCAGGACGTTGATCAAGACGTTCGTCGAGCAGTACGCGAAGAACCAGCAGATCAAACGGGAGCTGCTGGCTCAACGCGGTGAGCAGGAACGACTCTGGCGGGAGGAGGACCGCGCGATCCTCCAGGCGGCCCTCGCCGCGAACCGGGTCGCCCTCGAAGAGCACAACGGCACGCTCCAGCGCGCGGCCGGCGTCTCGTACCTCACGCTGCGCTGCCACGAGGACACCTGGACCTTCCTGGCCCGCGCGGCGTTCGGCGTCTGGGAGCCCGGCTGGACCCAGAGCACGCGCGATCCGTACGACCGCGTCGGTCCCAACGCGAGCAGGGCGGCCCACTTCACCGCGAACCCCAACCTGCCGCCGGGCCGCATCACCAAGGCGGACGGCGGCATGCAGGACATCCTGCTCTCCGGCCACAACCTCGTCCTTCTCCTGGACACCCTCCGCGAGGCCACGACCGCCGAGATCACCGCCAACGGCGCCCGCTGCAAGACCCTCTACGACCGCCTCGCCTCCTTCACGGCCAAGCTCGACCCGACCGCTCCCCCCGGCCGCACCACCGGGATCCTCTGGCGGATCGACGACAGCCTGCACAGCCAGTACGTGAGCCGGCCCCCGTCCGGCGGCTCCGGCCGCGGCACGGCGACCCCGCTCCTCCGCAAGGTCCCGTCCCCCGCCCCGGCGGCCCGCCACCACACCGAGCGGAGCGGCTCGCCGGTCCAGTGATCAGCGGGTGACGGGGGTGCGGGTCAGTCGCATTCGGTTCCGGCGGAACGGTCCTTCTTGCGGAAGGTCATCAGCGGGGTGCCGTCGTTCTTGAGTTCGTCGGCGACGCCGTCGATGTAATTGCCGTAGGAGTAAATGCGGTCGTATCCGCGGCCGCGCCAGGAAGTGACGTCGACGACGTCCTCGCGCTTTCCGGTCGAATTCCAGGTGTACGACTCGACCTTGAAGACCGGATTCACGCGGACGACACGCTTGGTGGGGCTCGCCTCGATCCAGGCGGTTTTCTTCGGGCCGATCTCGATGACGTCGTTGTTGGTGACGGCGACGGAGTTCTCGATGGCCCAGGAATAGCTGTAGGAGGCCTCGGCGGAGACGCCGAACCAGTCGCCGATGGAGGACTCGACGCTGGTGGAGCCGCCGACGGTGTGGGAGTACGACCTGGACGTGGCGTACTCGCGGGCGAGTTCCAGGCTGTAGCCGCTGTCGGTGCAGTTGGTGCGGGTCTCGCTGATGGGGCGCCAGGCGGCGCGGTAGGTCCAGCTGGCGGCGACGGGGTACTCACAGCGGCCCTCGAAGCGCTCCCAGCCGGGCTGGAGCGTCCACTTGCCGTCGTCCTTGTGCCAGACGGGGGCCTCGCGCCACGCGGAGTGGTCGCGGAGTTCGCCGGTCGTGACATTGACGTACCAGTCCTGGTAGCCGGTGTCGCCATCGGTGCCGCAGACCCGCGCCATCATCTCGTCGGTGTTCCAGGGCTCCTGGCCCCGGATGTTCACGGCGCCATGGGGGCCGGCGGCGTGCGCGGGCTGCGTCGCGAAAACGCTCGCCACCGCGCCGAGAAGAGCCGCGCCGACCGCTGCGGCACGCCGCACCCGCAAACGGGAAAAGGAACCGGAACGGGACTGAGCCTTGTTTTCCGTCACTGAAGTATTCGCCCTTTCGGGGATGGGGGAAAGCGTTCTTACCCGCCGGTAAGTACTATCGATTTCCGATGCTTCACCTGTCAAACGCCCAGGAGGAAAGGGAAACAAGGCGGCACAACCGGACACCCGAACCGGGGAAATTCGGACGTCTCCCGGCGGCGGCCGGATCCGCTGTTACGGTCCTGGGACACTTCCGCGTCCCCCGGCATACAACCTTCCGCCATACCGGGCCGTCTCCCCTGATAACAGCGCCACTGCAGCGTTACTTCACCAAGGGGGACAACATGCGACGAATCGGAACCGTGTTGGTGGCACTCGCGCTCGCGGGGACCGCGCTCGGGACGGCGGCGGCCACCGCGAGCGCCGCGCCGGGGGGCGCCTCGCGGGCCGCCGCGGCCTGCCCGACGGGCTGGGGCAGCGGCACCAAGGGCAGCCCCGACAGCGGCGCCGTGCCGCTGTCGAACATCAGGACCGGCCGGCACGACTGCTTCGACCGCATCGTGTTCGACGTCCCGGGCGGGGGTGACCACATCGGCTACTACGTCCAGTACGTCGACCGGCTCCACCAGGTCGGTTCGGGCGACCCCATCCCGGTGAGCGGCGGGGCCATCCTCGAACTCCGGGTCGGCGCGCCCAGTTACGACCCGGAGACCGGCGGGGTCGCGTACCCGGGCAAGGTGGCCCAGCCCCTGCCCGGCGTCAACATCTCCGGCTACCGCACCTTCCGTGACACCCGGTTCGCCGGCAGCTTCGAGGGCGAGACCCAGATAGGCCTCGGCGTCCGCGCCCGGCTGCCGTTCCGGGTGATCCAGCTGCCCGACCGGCTGGTGGTCGACGTGGCCCACAGCTGGAACTAGCGGATCGCCGCCCTCACGGGGCCTCGGCCGCTTCGGCCTTGGCCCCGGCCGTCCGTGCGGCGGCGGTCAGAGCGTGGGCCTCAGCCACTGGCGTACGTGGTGGCGGGCGGTGTGCAGGCGGGACTTGACCGTGCCGAGGGGGAGGCCGGTGCGGTCGGCTATCTCGGCGTATTCCATCTGGCAGATGTCCCGGTAGACCAGGGGCGCGACCAGTGTGGGGTGGTCCCGGTCGAGGCGTTCGAGGGCCTCCAGGAGGTCGATGCGCGATCCCGCGATCACGCTCGTGGTGCGCGGGTCCGCCCGGTGGGCCTCCTCCGCCGCCAACGGCTGCTCGGCGGCCCGCCGCTTCAGCTCACGGTACTTCTGGCGGGCACAGTTGGCGACCACGGTGTGCAGCCAGGTGCTGAAGAGGCTGCGCCGCTGGAACGTGGTGATCTTGCGCGCCACCTGCAGCAGCACGTCCTGCGCCGCCTCCTCGGCGTCCTCCCGACAGGGCAGGAACCGTCCGCAGCGGCGGAGCACCTCCGGCCGGATCGCCTGGAGGAGGGTGTCGAGGGCCTCCTGGTCACCTGCCGCCGCGTGCACGGCGAGGGCTTCGGTGTCGGCGGCGAGCGGCACGAATCACTCCCGGGCAACTTGTTCAACTGGCAACTACGTCGGCCGAGTTTACGGCGTCGGGCGGTACGAACGGGACGACATGGCTGCCCTTCCGTACCCCCTCCCACCCTGTGAACCCCTGTGGACCGCTGCCCATTCCTAGAGTCGCCGACGGCGCCCGCGCCATCCGCTTCCGCAGTCCGCTTCCGCAGTCCGCTTCTCAGGGAGACACGAGTCGTGAGCATCACCACCGAGCTCCGGGTGCAGCCGGTGCCGAGTGCCGTCGCACGGATCGTGGCGACGGGCGGGGTCGGCATCGCCAGGGACCGGTTGCGGGTCCGGAGCAGGTACGGCGAGCGATTCCGGGGAGCGATGGAGGTGGCGGCCCGGGTACTGCCCGAGCCCCGGAAGGCCCGACCCGGTCCTCCCGGCGGCCTTCGGGAGGACCGGGTCGGTGTGCTCGCCGATCTGGCGGCCGTACATCTCTACCTGTCCGGGGAGTCGGCGTGGCTCGACGAGGCGCTGCCCGAAGGGGAGTTGGGCGCGCACATGCCGCTCGCCCGCTGTGTCGCCTCGGGACTGTGCAGGCTGGGTGCCTACCGTGGCCCCGCCGCAGTCGCCCATGACGGTGTGGCCGGGCCGGCGGCGGACTGGTATCGAGAGAACCGGATCGTCACCGAGCGCGGTTTCTGGGCCGCGTCGGCGTCGCCGAGCGCGATCCGTGCGGGTGGGCCCGGGTTCGTGGTGTGGTCGCTGACCGCCCGTCGTACGGGAGCGGTCGACCCGTACGACCCGGAGCGGGTGGTCTTCCTGCCCGGCACCCGGTTCAAGGTGCTGGGGGTGACCGAGGGGCCCCGTGCCCTGGTCCTGATGCGTGAACTCTTCCCGGAGGAACCGGGTGGGGAGGATCGCCCTGGGGTCGCCGGTGCCGCGGGCAACGGCAACGGTGACGGCGACAGTGACGGCGACGGTGGAGCGACTCCGTGGTTGGACCGGAGCACGGTGGTGGAGTTGGAGCGGGCGGTGAGTGGTTCGGGGGCGGTGAGTGGTTCCGGGGCGGTGAGTGGTTCCGGGGCGGTGAGTGGTTCCGGGGCCGCCGTGGCCGGGGCGCGGGCCGTACCCGGACCGCCGCCCGCTTCCGGTGACGACAGGGGGCCGCGGGGTCGGCTTCCCGGGCTGATCGTCGCGGCGGAAGGCAGGCACGCGGATGGGGGCAGGGATGGCGACGGGGATGAGGACATGGGTCGGGCCGGTGGCTGAAACGCTCCGGCGAGTGCAGCAGGACGTGGGAGAGGTCGAGGTGGAGGAGACGGAGGAGGATGTGCGGGCCGCGCTGCGGCAGGCGTGGGGCGCGGGGGCCGATCAGTGCCCCGTGCCGGCGGACCAGATCGCCCGGTCCTGGTAGATGATGTTGACGTTGCCGTCCGCGCCCAGGCAGAGGACCGCGCCGTCGTGACCCTGGGTCGCGCTGTGCCACAGCGATTCACCGGACGCGCCGAACACGACGAGGTTGCCGTCGCCCTGTAGGTAGGCCCTGTTGCCGCTGCCGGTGGTTCCGGAGGACCAGCGGGCGCGGTCGTCCTCGTCGTAGATCACCAGGTCGCCGTTGGTCCGCATGACCATCCGGGTGCGGTTGGTGCGCCAGGACTGACCGGCGGAGATCTGCGAGTTGGGCTGGACGCAGGTGGTCGTCCAGTCGGGCGTGGCCGACTTCGAGGGCGAGGTGGAGGGGGAGAGGGCGTTCCCCGCGGCCTTGGTGACCTCTGCCCCTCCTGCGTTCCCGGTGCTGTCCGTACTGGTGGGGGTGGGCGACTTCGACGACCGGTCGGATGCCGATGTGCTGCTCGGCGAGGCGGACACGGGGTTCGCCGGCGCGGGGCTCCGCGAGGCGGAGGGAGACGGGGAGTTCTTCGAGGCGCGGGGCGTCGCGGTGGTCGCGGTCCCCCGGCCGTCGAGCACGAACCAGCCGGCCCCGGCCAGGAGACCGGCCAGCGACGCCACCGCCGCCGCGGTGAGCAGGAGGCGCCTTGGCCGCCGGGCCCCGCGTACGCCGTTGCCCTGCGCCGGGGCGTCGGCCACCTGGGCCTCGGCGGAGGCTGCGATCGGCTCGGGAGCAGGGGTGGCGGTCTCCCCGGCGCCAGAACCAGCGGTCGGCTCGGCGACAGGACCAGCAGTCGGCTCGGCGACAGGACCAGCAGTCGGCTCGGCGACAGGACCAGCAGTCGGCTCGGCGACAGGACCAGCAGTCGGCTCGGCGACAGGACCAGCAGTCGGCTCGGCGACAGGACCAGCAGTCGGCTCGGCGACAGGACCAGCAGTCGGCTCGGCGACAGGACCAGCAGTCGGCTCGGCGACAGGACCAGCAGTCGGCTCGGCGACAGGACCAGCAGTCGGCTCGGCGACGGACGAGCCGGTCGCCTGAGCATCGGGGGCGCCGGGTGCGGCGGGGGCGGAGGCATCGGGGGCACCGGGGGCACCGGTCGACTGGGCGTCGGGAGTGTCCGGCAACTGGGTTGCCAGGTCGGCCAGTTCATTGGCGAAGGCCGTGGCGGTGGGCCAGCGGAGGTCGCGGTTCGTCTCCAGGGCGCGCATGATCGACTGCTCGGTGCGCGCGGGGAGGCCGGGGCGGAGGGTGCCGGGTGGGACGACCTTGCCGGGCGACGCGGGGACGGTGCCGGTGAGGAGATGGTAGGCGAGGGCGCCGAGGCCGTAGACGTCGGCGCGGGCGTCGATTCCCTCGCCGGGCTCGGCCTGTTCGGGGGCCATGTATCCGGCCGAACCCGCCGTCATGGTGAGACCCGAGGCATGCGCGAGGCTCTTGGCGAGGCCGAGGTCGGCCACGAGCAGACGGGGCCGCTCGGCGCCGAGTTCCGAGCGGAGCAGCATGTTCGACGGCTTGATGTCGCGGTGCAGGATGCCCGCCTCGTGCAGCACCGCCACCGCGCGGGCCGCCTCCGTCGCGAGCCGCAGCGCCTCGTCGGGCGGCAGCGGACCGTCGGCCAGCCTGTCCTCCAGGGTGCCGCCGTCGGCGTACTCCATGACGAAGTAGGGGCGTTCGTCGGGGAGTTCGCCGATGTCGTGGACCTGCACCACGCGGGGCGAGGCGGCCTGCCGCAGCAGCCGGGCCTCCGACAGGAAACGTTCCCTCAGGTCCAGCCGGTGGGCCCAGTTGTCGGCCATGACCTTGATCGCTACGGGTGCCTGGAGCGAGTCGTCGTGTGCCATCCAGACGACACCGAAGGCCCCGGAACCCAGCCGCTTCTCCAGCCGGTAGCGGCCGATGTTGTGGGGTAACTGCATGGCACCACCATGCGGTACGCACATTGCCGCCACGTATCCAGGGGGGCGGCTCCGAACTTTCGGCCCGGCTGTCGCATCGAACCCCCATGGAACAGCGACAAGGGCAGAGCGGCGAGGGCAGGGAGGGTGCGGGAACGTGCGCAGGTGGCAGCAGGGTGTCAGGGGTGGGATCGGGGTCGTGTTCGGGTGTACGGCGGTGCTGGGGGCCGGGGGATTTACGGGTGCCCACGCCGCCGTGCCTGTCGGAGCCGGAGCCGGAGCCGCGGCGTCAGCTCCGGCTTCGTCGTCGGCCTCGGAAGAGCCGGCGCTGCCGCGCCTGCCCGACCAGGTGGGCGCGGAGGGCGGCTGCACCCCTGTCTCGAAGGTGGTCGTGGAACGGACGCCGTGGGCGCAGCAGTTGCTCGGGCTGCGGCGGGCGCAGGAGCTGAGCCTGGGTGACGGGGTGACCGTCGGGATCGTGGACACCGGGGTGGACGCCGGGGCGGCCGGGCTGAAGGGGCGTTCGGCGGGGGACGGGAAGCGGGACTGTGTGGGGCACGGGACGTTCGCCGCGGGCATCGTCGCCGGTGGTCGGCGGGACGGGGTCGGGCTCGTGGGGGTCGCGCCGCGCGCCCGGGTGTTCGGGGTGCGGGCCACGACGGCCGAGGGGTCCACGGACGCGGACGCCATCGCCGCCGGTGTCGACGCGGCGGTGCGGGGCGGGTCCGACGTGGTGCTGGTGTCGGTGGCGTACGGGGCGTCGAGCAAGCGGCTGCGGGCGGCGGTCGCCGCCGCCGTGAAGAAGGACGTCGTCGTGGTCGCTCCGGCGGCCGGAGGGCCGCAGAGCAGTGCGGCCGCCTATCCGGCGGCGCTGCCCGGGGTCGTCGGCGTGGCCGCCGTCGGGGTGGACGGGGGGCCGTACCCCACCGGGCGCAAGGCCTTGTCCTCACCTCCGGATCTGGTCGCGCCCGGGGACCGGGTGGTCGGGGCCGGGCCCGGCGGCGGGCACTTCGTGGGCGGCGGGGACGCGGTGGCGGCGGCCTTCGTGGCGGGCACGGCCGCGTTGGTGCGCGCGCATGATCCCTCGCTGTCCGCACGGGCGGTCGTCGAACGGCTCCGGGCGACCGCGGTACGGGCCGACGGGACGGTGCCGGATCCATTGGCGGGGTACGGCCTGGTGGACCCGGCGGAGGCGGTCTCCGGGATCGCGGTGGACGAGCCGTCGCCGGGTGCGGTGGCCCGGGCCGGCGCGAACGACTCGTACCGGGTGCCGGAACGGCCACGCGTCATGTCGGGGCGGACCGCGTGGGTCGTGGCCGGGGGCGCGGCGTTCCTGGCCGTGATCGCGGTGGCCCTGGGAGTGGTCGTACCCCGGGGGCGGGCTCGGGGGTGGCGGGCGGGGGGACTTGGCTGAGCGATGCGTCGGGGCGGGCGGGGGTGTCGGCTGAGCGATGCATCGGGGCGCCCGCCGCCGCAACGGCCCGCCGCCTACTCCTCCGACAGCACCTTCTACTCCTCCGACAGCGCCGCCTACTCCTCCGACAACACCGTCTACTCCTCCGACAGCGCCGTCTGCACCTGCGTCGTACGCCGCCGTGAGATCCACAGCCCCCGCCCCGGCGGGAACTCGCGGGGCTTGACGTCGCCGAAGAGGATGCCCTCGGACGGGGGGCAGGAGAGCAGGACGCTCGGTGTGTTGGCGTCGATGAGGCGGCGGAGGAGGGGGTCGCTCATGGCGCGGCCTGCGCCGCCAGCGGAGCGGGCGACGATGAGGTGGAGGCCCATTTCGGCGCCGTGGCTGAGGTGTTCGAGGAGGGGGTCGAAGGGCGTGGAGCCGTAGGTGTTGCCGCTGACCAGGTCGTAGTCGTCGATGAGGAGGAAGACCTGGGGGCCGTGCCACCAGTCGCGGTCGCGCAGCCGGTCGGGGGTGATCTCGGGGCCCGGGATGCGGGGGACCATCGCGGCGGCGGCCGCGGCGGCCATCTCGCGGACCGCGTCCAGGGAGACCGCGTAGCTGAGACGGTGGTCCTCGGGGACCGCGTCGTAGAGCTCGCGGCGCAGGTCGACCATGGCGAACAGCGCTTCGGAGCTGGTGTATCGGGCGGTGATGGAGCGGGCTATGTGGCGGAGGAGGTTCGTCTTGCCGCTCTCCGTGTCGCCGACCACGATCAGGTGCGGCGTCGCGTCGAAGTCGTGCCAGAACGGCGCCAGTTCGTTCTCCTCCACGCCCAGGGGGATCCGGATGCCCTCGGCGGGGGGCAGCTCGCTCACCGCGAGCGTCGCGGGCAGCATGCGTACGGAGGGGGCGGCCGGGCCGTCCCACGCCTCGCGGACGGCGGTGACGAGGGCCTGGGTGGCCTCGGTGAGGTCGGCGGGGGTGCCGCTGCCGTCGATGCGGGGCAGGGCGGTGAGGAAGTGGTGTTTGTCCTCGGTCAGGCCGCGGCCCGCGATCCTGGGGACCTCCTGGGCCTTGCGCATGCCGACGATCGAGTCGACCGCGTCGCCGAGGCGCAGCTCGAACTTGCTGGCTATCTGGTCGCGCAGGGCGGACGGGATGTCCGCCCAGCGGGGCGAGGCGACCATCAGGTGGATGCCGTAGTTCAGCCCCCGGGCGGCGAGTTGGATGATGGTCTGGCCCAGGTCGTAGAAGTCCTGGCGGAGAATCGACCAGCCGTCGATGACGAGGAAGACGTCCCCGTGCGGGTCGTCCGCGAACTCGCCCGCCGCCCGGCGGCGGCGGTACGTCGCCATCGAGTCGACGCCCTCGGCCGCGAACGCCGTTTCCCTGCGGGCGAGGAGAGAGGTGATCTCCCCTACGGTGCGGTTGATGCGTTCCACGTCCACTCGGCCGGTGACCGAGCCGACGTGGGGCAGGCCGGTGAGGGCGGTGAGGCTGCCACCGCCGAAGTCCAGGCAGTAGAACTGCACTTCGCGGGGGGTGTGGGTGACGGCCAGCGCCGTGATCAGGGTGCGCAGCAGCGTGCTCTTGCCGCTCTGCGGGCCGCCCGCGATGCCGACGTGGCCGCCCGCGCCGCTCAGGTCGGCGAGCAGCGGGTCCCGGCGCTGTTCGAAGGGGCGGTCGACGATGCCCACGGGGATACGGAGGCCGCTGCCGTGGGGGCGTACGGCGCGGTAGTTGTCGTCCGGAGTCGCCTCCAACTCGGCTTGGGCGGCAAGGAGTTCGTCGAGGGTCGGGGCGGTGGAGAGCGGGGGGAGCCAGATGCGGTGGGCGGGGCGGTTGCCCGGCAGGTCGTGGAGACGGTTCACGGCCACCTGGAGGAGGCTCTCGGTCTCCTCCTCGTCCGGCAGGCCGTTGGAGTCCGGGTCCGCAATGCCCGGGTCCGGATCCGGCGCCGGATGGGCCGGCAGGACGTATCCGGCGTCGTAGCGCACCAC
Source organism: Streptomyces sp. DSM 40750 (assembly GCF_024612035.1). GTDB lineage: Bacteria > Actinomycetota > Actinomycetes > Streptomycetales > Streptomycetaceae > Streptomyces. The sequence goes on along the minus strand of NZ_CP102513.1, from coordinate 6,104,638 downwards.
TCCCCCGGGGCCGACGGCGATCTGGGCCGCCTGGCGCTTCGCGCGGTACGGGCCGGAGACGTACGCGGCCTTGAACCGGGTCAGCGTGGCCTGGTCGCTCTTGAGGAAGCCGTTGCCGGGGGCGGAGGGCAACTGGTGGGCGTCGGGCACACCGAGCACGCCCCGGCTCTCCATCGCGGAGAAGGTGCGCAGGCCGATGCGGTACGAGAGGTGGGACTCCAACTGGTGCACCCGGCCCTCGTCGAGGCGCTGCGAGGCCAGCAGCAGATGGACGCCGAGGCTGCGGCCGAGACGGCCGATCATCACGAACAGGTCGATGAAGTCCCGGTGCGCGGCGAGGAGTTCGCTGAACTCGTCGACGACGACGAAGAGCGACGGCAGGGGGTCCAGGGGGGTGCCGGACAGTCGTGCGCGCTCGTATTCGAGGAGCGAGCTGTAGTTGCCGGCCGACCGCAACAGCTCCTGACGGCGGATGAGTTCGCCGTGCACGGCGTCGCGCATACGCGTCACCAGGGCGGCCTCGTCGGCCAGGTTGGTGATGACGGCGGAGGTGTGCGGGAGGTGTTCCAGGCCGAGGAAGGTGGCGCCGCCCTTGAAGTCGACGAGGACGAGGTTGAGCACCTCGGAGGAGTGGGTCAGGGCCAGCGCGGAGACGAGGGTGCGCAGGAGTTCGCTCTTGCCGGAGCCGGTGGCGCCGATGAGCATGCCGTGCGGGCCCATGCCGTTCTGCGCGGACTCCTTGATGTCGAGCTCGACGGGAGAGCCGTCGGCGGCGATGCCGACGGGCACGCGCAGATGGTCGCTCTCCCCCGGACCGCGGTGCTCCCAGAGCCGGGAGATGTCGTAGGTGTGCAGGTCGGGGACGCCCAGCAGGGTGGTGAGGTCGAAGTCCGTGGCGAGTGGTTCGGTGATCTCGGAGGCCACACTCATCCGGTACGGGGCCAGCAGCCGGGCCAGCGCGCGGGCGCGGACCGGGCTGAGGGCGTCGGGGCGGCCGAGGGGTGAGGTGGTCTCGCGGCCGTTGCGGTCCTGGCCGGCCATCTGCAGGAGGTCGGGGGTGATGTCGAGGCCGAGGATGTGCGGGCCGTTCTCCCAGGGCAGCGAGCCGTCGACGTCGATGACCACGCAGTTGCGGTAACCGCCGCCGGAGAGACGGGAGTTGGCGGACACCTCGGCCCCGTCGAGGAGGACGACGGTGAACGGCTCGTCCATGGCGGGGGCCGCCCCCGGGTCGAAGCGGGGGCGGGTGGTGAAGTCGTCGCCGAGCAGTTCCTCCAGCTCGGACGTGGTGGCCGCGATGAGCCGGCGCTGGCCCGCGCCGTCCACGGTGGTGGCGTGCAGGGCGTGCGGCAGCCACTTGGTCCACTCCCAGTGGGCGAGTTCCGCGTCGCCCGCGCAGACCGTGATCCGCAGTTCCTCGGGGGCGTGGAAGACGGCGAGCTGGGCGAGGACGGCCCGGACCATGGCACGGGCCGCGTCCATGTCGCCGCGCAGCCGCACCCGCTCGTAGCCGCGCAGATGTACGGCGATGGGCTGGTCGGCGACGGAGGTGTAGGCGCGGATGAAGCGGCGCAGGGCGTGCGCGGCGAGCGGTTCGAGGTCCTCGACGGGCTTGGTCTGCATCGGGGCCAGACGCAGGCCGAGCCGCTGCTCGCCGACCGCGAGCCGCACCTCCCCGAAGTCGCCGTGCCCGGCCCGGCGTTCCCACAGCCGGGTGGTGCGCACCACCGACCACAGGGCGGCCGGGTGGGGGTTCCGCCAGGCGTGCGCGTCGCGCTGGCGTACGACCACCTCGCGCACCCGGCGGCGGCTCTGCGACAGGTAGCGCAGGTAGTCCCGGCGGTCGCCGCTGACGCGCTGTTTGCGCTCGCTCGCGGTGCGCACGAGCTGGCCGATGAGCATCGCCACGGTGGAGAGCAGCACGATGCCGCCCATCAAGTACATGTAGACGCCGTTGCCTCCGGTGCCGCCCGGGCGGACGAAGATCAGAACCATCCCGAGTGAGGCGACGGCCATCGGGAGGTAGGTGAACAGGGCGGAGAGGCCGCTCTGGCGTTCCGGGAGGACGGGGGGTTCCTGGAGCTCCAGTTGGCCGCCCGGGGCCTCGGGGCCGGGGCGGCGTGGGGGGCGGCGGAACAGTAGGAGACTCACGCGTGGGTCCTCTCGGGGCGGGGCGGTACGCGGGCTTTCGGTTGTCTGCGGGTGAGTGGCGGGTGAGTGGGGGCTGGTCGCGCCCACGCGGCGGAGCCGCAGATCGGCACAGTCCCGCGCCCCTGAAAGACGGCCCCGGTCGACGACCCCCAGTTTTGGACGACGGCGTCCGTCCATGTGCCCCGTCCGAGCCGGGCCGCTCCCTTTCAGGCACGGACAAGGGGCCGATGGGGAACGGAAGTCGTCCGGGACTCGGGGAGGCGGCCGAGGCCGGGCTAGCTTCGCTGGCGTTCGGAGAGTTCCGTCCCCGGTGGAAACGGAAGGGTCGCGTGAGCGCAGCAAACGGCACAGCCAACGGCACAGCCAACGTCGGCGTCATCGTCGCCGAGCTCACCCGGCTCGTGGTGCACGCCCCGGAGCGGGTCATCGACATCGCCGTGCCGTCCGACGCCGCGCTCGCCGATCTCCTGCCGGCCCTCGTCGGCCATGCGGCGCCCGAGGGCACGAGCCTCGACGAGAGCGGGCTCGAACACGGCGGCTGGGTGCTTCAACGGCTCGGGTCGCCCGCGCTCGACGAGGACGCGACGCCGGCCGAACTGGGCCTGCGGGACGGGGAGACCGTCTATCTGCGGCCCCGGCGCGAGCAGCTTCCGCCGGTCCACTTCGACGACCTCATCGACGGCGTCTCGACCGGCATGGGCGAGCGGTCCGACCAGTGGCGGCCGGAGTTCACCCGACGGCTGCTCCTCGGTCTCGCGGTGGCCGCGCTCGCCGCCGGGTTCGTCGTCCTCGCCGGCATGGATGTCGCCGGGGTCCGGTCCGGGGTCGCGATGGGCCTGGGCGTCCTGCTGCTGCTCGGCGCGTTCGCCGCGTCGCGGGCCATGGGCGACGCGGTCGTCGGGACCGTACTCGGGGTGCTGGCCGTACCGTTCTTCGGGCTCGCGGGCTGGCTGGTGCCGTCCGGTCCCGAGGGACCCGAGCTGCTCGGCGCGCGGCTGCTCGCCGGGGCGACCGCGGCGGCCGGGGGCGCGGTGCTCGCGGTGTCGGCGGCCGCGGCGACTGCCGCGCTGTTCGCGGCGGTGGTACTGGTGTGCCTGCTGGGCGCTGCCGCCGGGATCATCGGGCTGTCGGCGGGCCTCGGTCCCTCCGAGACCGCCGGGTCGATCGCCGCCCTCACCGCCCTCCTCGGCACCTTCGTCCCCGTCATCTCCTTCCGGCTGTCGGGGCTCGCACTGCCGCCGCTGCCGACCAACGCCGCCCAGCTCCAGGAGGGCATCGACCCGCTGCCCGCCCGCGCGATCCTGACCCGTACCGCCGTCGCCGACCGCTACATGACCGCCCTGTACGGGGCCGCCGGCCTCGTGTGCGTGGCATGCCTGACCGCGCTGTCGGCGGGCAGCGGCTGGGAGCCGTACGCCCTCGGCGGGGTGCTCAGCCTGCTGCTCGTCCTGCACGGGCGGGGCATGACCAGCGCCCGGCAGCACCTGGCCGTCGTCCTGCCCGGCTGCTACGGCGCCCTGCTGCTGCCGGTCGTCGGCGTCTGGGCGGACGGGGCCGCCGCCCGGGGCATCGCCCTCGCGGTCGCCGCCGCGGCCTGCGCGGGCCTTGTGGTCGCCGCGTGGCATGTGCCGGGCCGGCGGTTCATCCCGTACTGGGGCCGGGCCGCCGATCTGCTGCACTCGCTGGCGGCCGTCGCCCTGCTCCCGCTGGTCCTGATCGACCTCGGGGTGCTCCCCGCGCTGCGCGAGATGTGGAGCTGACGCCATGCAGTCCCGACGCGACCAGGTCCAGGCGTACTCCTTCACCGTCGGCCGGCTCACCTCCGGCATGCTCGCCGCCGACCCCGACGCCCTCGACACCCCGATGAGCCGCACCCGCCGGGGCGCCGTCGTCGGCTTCTTCATCGGGCTGCTGCTCTGCGTCGGCTTCACGGTCTTCGGGCTGATCTTCCCGCGCGACTCCGACAACTGGCGCGAGCCCGGCGTGCTGATCATGGAGAAGGAGACCGGCGCGCGCTACCTCTACGGCGACGGCGTCCTGCGCCCCGTCCTCAACTACACCTCCGCCAAGCTCGTCACCGGCAAGAGCGGCAAGGTCGAGCAGGTCTCCCGGGCCACCCTCGCCGACGTGCCCCGCGGAGCCCCCATCGGCATCCCCGGCGCCCCCGACTCCCTGCCGTCCGCCGACCAGCTCACCACCGCCGCCTGGCAGGTGTGCGCCACGACGCGGGTCGCGGACGACGGGACGCGGGAGGCGACGACCACGGTCGGGGTCGGCACCGGCACCGCCGCCGGGTCGTCCCCACTCGGGGTGGACGAGGGCCTGTTGGTCACCGCCGGCGACGGGAAGCGGCGTACCGACCACCTCCTCTGGCGCGGCCGGCGCCTGCGTCTCGACGCCGAGCACGGCGCCCTCCAGTCGCTCGGTTACGGCACCACCGAACCGCTGGCGGTCGGTGCCGCCTTCCTCTCCGCCGTCCCGGCCGGGCCCGACCTGGCCGCGCCCGAGGTCGCGGGGCGTGGCGGGAAGGGGCCGACGCTGGCCGGTGAGCGGCGCCGGGTGGGGCAGTACTTCGTCGTACGCACTCCCGGTTCCGCCGAGCAGTACTACCTGCTCGACCGGGCGGGGCTGGTGCCGCTGTCCCTCACCGAGCTTCAGCTGCTGCGGGGCGACCCCCGTACGCGTAAGGACGCCTACGCGGGCCAGGAGCCGACCGCGGTCGAGCTCCAGCCGGACGAGGCGGGCCGGCACCTGGCGGCGGCCGACGGCGAGGCCGGGACGAGCACGAGGTCCGCGACCACCGCGACGTCCACGACCACCGCGACGGCCACGACCGCTTCGGGTGCCCTCCCCTCCGGGCCCCCGAAGGCTTTCACGCCGCGCACCGGGACCGTGCCGTGCCTGGCGGTCACGCCGGACGGGGCCACGCCCCGGGGGACGTTCGTCGAGGTGCCGGCGGCCTACGCGACCGGCGGGGCGGTGGTGGCCCGCGAGGGCGTCGCGCCCGGCTGCCCGGCGCCCGAGCTGATCGGGGTCCGCCCCGGCCGCGGTGTCCTGGTGATGCCGGCGTCCACGTCCGGGTCCGTCGGCGCGGGCACGAGCGGCGCCCGGTACCTGGTCACCGGCGACGGCATCAAGTACCCCCTGTCCGCCCCGGCCGTCGCCGGGCAGCTCTCCTACGCCGACACGCACCTCGTACGGCTGCCGCCCGCGCTGCTGCGGCTGCTGCCGACGGGGCCGGTGCTCGACCCGGAGCGGGCGGCGCAGGCCGCGTTGTCGGGACCGGCGCCGGCGGTGCCGGATCCGGAGTGCGGCGGGGCGGAGACGCAGGAGAAGAAGGACACGAAGGAGCCAAAGGAGACGAAGGAGACGAAGGAGGGGCGGAAGACGCGGTGATCCGCCCTTGCACGCGGCATCTCACGGAGATCACAACGGAAAGGAACGAGCGCCATGAGCACACCCACGCCGAGAACCACCACCACCGATCACGGATACCAGGTGGCCCGGGTGGCCATCGACAACACGACGAAGGGGTGCCGGGACATCGCCACGGTCGTCGACCAGGCGAAGGCCGTACTCGGTACCAGCTGGACCGGAGGCGCCGGCCGGACCTTCGGCAGCGCCGCCGACGCATGGCTGACGAAGCTCAACGCCCTGATCGCGAGCATCGAGGAGATGGGGGTCGTACTGGATTCCAACAGGTACGGCATGGCCAGCGTCGAGGACGACTCGATCCTCGCGGCCAGCGGATTCGCGGCGCGCGTCAACCCCAGCTGAGAGCAGAGGACAAGGAGAGACCATGCCCGACTTCATGATCGACTACGACGGTTCCGGCCAGGGCAGCGAGTACCTGACCCAGCAGACCCAGGCGATCCGCAACCTCATCGAGGCCCTGGACCAGGCGGTCCGCTCCGTGATGAGCGAGCTGGAAGGCAACACGGCCATCGCGTACGAGGCCAAGCAGAAGGAGTGGGGGCTCAAGGTCGACGACATGGGGAACGTCCTCCAGTTCGGCAACCAGACCCTGGTCGACGTCACCCAGAACTACCTCACGACCGACGTCAACGAGGGCGCCAAATGGGGCGGCGTGACCGTCCGGTAGTTCCCCCCCCGCCGACCCGGCCCGGCGTCCGGCGGGACGCCGGGCCGCACCTCACCGCACCGGCCGTGAAGAGAACGGAGCAGTGGATGCCCAAGTCCCCGGAGAAGAACTCCGGTACCACCCAGTACTCGGCGGACCTCCTGCGGGAGTACCGCACCTCGCACGGCTATCTGCCGGGGATGCGCGACGAGTCCCGCGAGGCCAGTGACGAGCTCGCGTACTACAAGTCGGACCCGCTGCGGGCGGGCTCGACCAACTTCCCGCCGGCCGCGAACCTGATGACGCAGCTGACCAAGGTCTGCGAGGCGTTCACGAACGAGTTCACGTTCAACTTCGACATCACCGACACGATGATCGTCACGCTCGCGGACACGGGCGACGCCATGGAACAGGCCGAGGAGCACGGCACGCTCGCCGGGGGCCAGTTCGGCAAGCTCGTGGGACAGGCGATCAACGCGCGCAACGGCGGCGGGGGCGGGGGCTCGGGACCCGGTTCCGGTTCCAACAACCCGCCCAACACCGCGACTTGACGGCCCTCACGACGTCCCTCACGACGGCCCTGACGACGGCCGTGACGACGCCCCTCACGGCGGCCCTGACCGCCTGACCACCGCCCCCGACCAATCCCCTCCCCCGACGCTGGAGAGCGACCGTGCCCGATCCCACGCAGTGGCATGAACTGGTGAACATCTTCGCCGGGCCCGGCCAGGCGAAGGACTCCTACCCGGGCCAGATCTCCACCAAGGAGGAGGTCATGGCGCCGAGCTGGACCCGGGCGTACTTCGGCCTGCGCGAGGGGTCCGGGTCCCCCTTCAAGCCCGCGCACTGGTGGCGGTACGTCTCGGGCACCGAGGCCCGCACGGTCGGCGGGACCTGGGGCGGCTACGGGTCGGTCACCACCCCCGTCCTGTCCACCGCCGGGATCGGCATGCGCGACGGCGAGGAGAGCCTGGACAACGGGGCCGGTGCCTGGTGGCGCTACAACATGGGCACCTACCTGACCCTCGCCTCCTTCGACGGGGGCGGCACCGATACCACCAACCCGCACAGCTTCTACCGGGCACGCCAGCAACTGGCCGCCGCCATCGCCTACTTCCAGAAATGGCAGCCGAACGTCAACCACTGGCAGACCTACCTCCAGCAGGACGGCTGGCAGGGCCTGGCGGCGTCCGGCTTCGGCGACATCGTCAAGCGGATCGGCACCGCGTACGAGGACATCCTCGACACGGTGTCGGGCAGCGGCCTCGGCGGCGGCGGTTACCTCGGGGCACTCGAAGACGCGGAGCAGGCGCTGTGGGATGCCCGCAACGCCATGTTCAGCGCGTTCAACACGTGGAAGGACCAGCCCTCGTCGTCCCCCGAGAAGGCGATGTCGACGTACGCGGCGGGGCTGACCGTCATCTACAACACCGCGGGCGCCGAGCCGGCCACCCTGCACCACAACGGCGTGCAGCTGGGACTGGTCGACGAAGACGGGACCTGGCTGACGGTCGAAGCGAAGATCAAGGAGGCCTGGGCGGAGACGGCGAGGCAGCACCTCGACGGCGCGGTGCCCGGCATCGTCTCGGCCCTCACCAGCCGCTACCAGCGGGCCACCACCGAACTCCGCGTCCTCGACAACGTCATCCGGACCGCCCTGAGCGGCAGCCCGAACAGCCAGTCCAACGGCGGTGGGCCGAACAACCTCGACGACCTCCGCAACCAGGGTGGTAGAGGAGGAGGCGCAGGGGGAGGCGCGGGCGGTGGCGCCGGGGGTTCCGGCGGTGACGACCTCCCGCCGCCCGGGAGCACCGGGAGCGCCGGGGCCGGTGGCGGCGGAGCCGGCGGTACCGGGAGCGCGGGCGCGAGCGGCGGTGCCGGTGGCGGGGCGGGGTCCGGGGCCGGTCTCACGCCGCCCGGGCAGGCCGGCGCGGGCGCCGGCGGAGCCGGAGGCGGCGTCACGGGCAGCGCGGGCGCCCAGGGCGGTACGGGTGGTGGAGCGGGCGGCGGTTCCGGTCTCACCCCTCCCCCGTTCGGCACCTCCAACCTCACGGACCCCGGTCAGACCGGCGAGGGCGGCGGTGGCAGTGGTGCCGGGGGCCTCGGGACCAGTGCCGCTCAGGGCGGTACGGGTGGGGGCCCGGGCGGCACCGGTCTCGGTGACCCGCCCGGCTTCGGGACGCCCGGTCTCGGCACCGGCTCCCCCATCGGCACGCCCGGTCAGACGGGTACGGGTACGTCCGGGACGTCCGGGGCGTTCGGTACGGGAGTCGGGTCGGACGGTGGCGGCACCGGTGGCCTCGTCCCTCCCGTCGGACTGACGCCTCCCGGGTTCACCGGCGGCGCGGGCGGGACCGGCGGAGGCACCACCGGGTCGCTGCCTCCGGGCAGCTCGACCAGCACCGGGGGTTCCTCCTCGAACGACTTCGAGGAGTCGCAGGACTTCCCCACCGACCAGCTGTTCACTCCCCCGGCGGGCTCCACCGGCGACTTCCCGAGCATCAACCCGCTGCCGTCCGGCGGCTCCACCGGCTCCACCGGCTCCACCGGCTCCACCGGCTCCACCGGCTCCGGCGGCAACAACTCCCAGTCGGGCATCGCCCTGCCCAACTCCCACGACGACCGGACCCACCTCCCGCCCCCCGGGTCCACCGTCGACTCGACGCCCCCTTCCTCTTTCGGCGGCCCGTCCCGGGGCGAACAGGGCTTCCCCTCCACGTCGAGCACCGGCCCCGGCTCCCCCACCCCGGACAGCGGCTTCGACTTCACCCAGCCGCCCCTGTCCTCCGGCGGAGCCGGCAACGGCTTCTCGGACGGCCACACCGGCCGGTTCGTCGACAGCAACGGAAACGTCGTCGACGGCGGGACCGGCACAGGATCAGGGACAGGGACAGGGACAGGGACAGGGACGGGCCTGGGCATGGGCGGAGGCGCGGGTGCGGGCCAGTCGGGCTCGTCCCAGCCCCCGTACATGCCTCCCATGATGGGCGGCATGGGCGGCATGGGCGCCGGAGCCGGTGGCGGGGACCGGAACGACGAGCGCGAGCGCACGACCTGGCTCGCCGAGGACGCCGACGTATGGGGCACCGACCCGGAGTTGGCGCCGACCGTGCTCGGCAGGACACCGCAGCAGCACACACCCAACGCACCCGTGGGAGGCATCCGTGACCAGCAACCCGTTCCAGGCGCTCCTGGACGAGGTCCAGTCGCAACTGGACGAGGCCCTCGACCGGGCCGGCCAGGCACAGGAAGCGCTCACGGCGGTCAGCGGGACGGCAACGTCCAAGGATCGGCTGGTCAGCGCAACGGTTGACGCGCGCGGCACGGTGACGGACCTGAAGTTCCACACCACCCGCTACCGCACCATGGCCCCGTCCGAGCTGTCCGCCCTGCTTCTCGACACCATCGGCCGGGCCCAGCAGGAGGTCATGGCCCAGATGGACGAGGTCCTCGGGCCGATCGCCCCCGAGGACCTGGAGATCGGGGACGTGACGAGCGGTCGTACCGAACTGGCCGAGCTGCTGGAGGCGTTCGGCCTCGGCACGCTGCCGGGCCAGCGGGGCTGACGTCGCAGCCGACGAACAGAAGGAGTGAACGAACCATGCCCAGCGGAAACCGCATCGCCGCGGACCCGGAGGCCATCCGCGACGGCGGCCGGCACTTCGACGGCGAGCTGGCGACACAGATCGGTCAGATCCGGGCCCGGCTGAGCGCCGCCATCGCCGCGAACGCCCAGCCCGACGCGTACGACGACGAGGCGGGCGCCGCCTTCATCAAGGTGTACGGGCCCGCCGAGAAGGACGTCCTGACGTTGCTGGAGTCGCTGGAGACGGCCTTCCAGCAGGCGTACGAGCTGCTCGACGGCACCGCCCGGAGCCTGGCCAAGACGGAGGAGTTCAACACGGTGAGCGCGCAGGCCGTGGCGGCGGCCGCCGCCCGGGGAGGCCGCTGACCCATGGCGATCGACGCGTCGGCCGAACTGCGCGCGCTGTTCCTCGCGCTGACGGGCATGGAGTTCCCGAAGCTCAACGAGGACCAGCTGCGTGCGCTCGCGGAGGCGTACCTCACGGTCGCGCGAGCGCTCGCCGACATGCCCGACCAGATCGTGCGGGTCGACCGTGGGGTCCGGTCCCGGTTCGACGCCCACGCCGCCGACGCCTTCAGCCGCTCCATCGCCGAGTTCACCTCGGGCCGTACGAACTATGTCGCCGCCGGGCAGGAGGCGGCGGCCGGGGTCGCCGCGTACGCGCAGCGGACGGCCACCAATGTCGAGTACACGAAGTGGATGGCGATCGGGCAGCTCGTCCAGCTACTGCTGGAGATCGCCTGGTGCATCGCGAACGCGTTCCGCACGTTCGGGACGTCGCTGCTGCTGATCCCGATCTACCGCCTGATCACCTCGCGTTTCCTGCTCCGGCTGCTGAACTTCCTCTTCCAGCACCTGCTCGCGCACGTCATCATCAACACGGCGATCGCGGTCTCCATGGACCTGTTGATCCAGCGCATCCAGCTCAGCCGGGGCACCCGTGACTCCTACGACTCCGACCTCACCCGGGACGCCCTCGTCGGCGGCGTCGTCGAGGGCCTGATCTCCGGTCCGGTGAGCCTGGCGGGGGCGAAGCTCACCAAGATGTTCAGCCGCAACGTCGCGAACCGCGCGGGTACGGCCCTGCGCAACCAGCTCCGGAACGCCGGCGACCTCGGCGGCGTCTCGGCCGACGCCCTCGGCCGGGGTGTCACCGACATCCTCACCCGCAACAACGACGACCTGCTGTCGTCGCTGGGCGGCAAGGGAAACGGGGGTGCCCCCGGCGGCAATGGGGGCGGCGGTGCTCTCGGCGGCACCGGTGGCAGGCGGCTGTCCGACGACGCGGTGACACGGCTCGGGTCCGACTTCGGGGACCTGTTCGCGAACAACTTCGGCCGGCAACTGGGGGAGGGCGCGGCCCGCGACCTCGGGGAGTCCTACGGCCGGGCCTTCGGCCGGAACTGGGGGGACGCCGGCGCCCCGGACGCGCTCGGCCGGGTACTGGACGGCGGCGGCGGGGCGGGCACGGGACTGCCGGGCGGCGTACGCAACGCCCTGGCCCAACTCCCCGACACCACGCTGAACTCCGTCAACGCCACTCGGAACACGGTGGTCACCAGGGCCGTCGCCCTCCTCGGCGAGGGCATCGAGGAGGGTCTGACCAACACCCTCGCCGACATCGTCACCAACCTCGCCCTGACCGGCGAACTCTCCGCCAACGGCTGGAGCTTCGTCTCCGGCCTCACGTCCGCCGCCACGGCGGGGGCGGGCGCGATGGGCGGAATCACCGCCCTGGAAAACCTCCGCAACCTCGGCGACCTGCCCCCGGCGGCCATCCCGACCCCGACCACCTCGACGCCCACCCCCTCCCCGATTCCCGCTCCGGAAACGACCACGGGGCTCAACGGCGGCCCTGACACCACCATCGGGCCCAACGGGTATCCCGACACCACCATCGGGCTCAACGGCGGCCCCGACACCACCGCCGGGCTCAACGGCGGCCCCGACACCACCGTCGTGAGCAGCGAACCGGAGGGGACCGTCATCGGCGGCCCCAACCCGACCGGTGCCGCCGACGGCCCCAACAGCACCGGGGCACTCAGCACGACGGGTACAGCCGACGACTCCGGCACGCAGGGCGGCACCAGCACACCCGCCAACACGGCCACGCCCGCCGGCACCAGCGCACCCGTCAACACGGCCACACCTGTCGGCACCGGCACACCGAATGGCATCAGCGCGCCCCTCGGCATGGGCACGCCCGCCGGCACGGCCACACCTGTCGGCACCGGCACGCCCGCCGGCACCAGCACGCCGAATGGCATCAGCGCGCCCGCCAGCACAGGCACGCCCGCCAACACGGCCGCGACCGCCAGCACCGGCACGCCCGCCGGCACCAGCACGCCGAATGGCATCAGCGCGCCCCTCGGCATGGGCACGCCCGCCGGCACGGCCACACCTGTCGGCACCGGCACGCCCGCCGGCACCGGCACGCCCGCCGGCACCAGCACGCCGAATGGCATCAGCGCGCCCCTCGGCATGGGCACGCCCGCCAGTACGGCCGCGACCGCCAGCACCGGCACGCCCGCCGGCACCAGCAGGCCGAATGGCATCAGCGCGCCCCTCGGCATGGGCACGCCCGCCAGTACGGCCACGCCCGCCGGCAGCAGCGCGCCCGTCAACACGGCCACACCCCTCCCTACCGGCACGCCCAACAGCACCAGCACACCCCTCGCAACCGCCACACCCAACGGCACTGGTGCTCCCGTCGGCAGTCCTACGCCGACCGCCACGACGGGGTCCCTCGGCACCACGCCGCCTGCCGCGGCCTCGACGCCGACTCCCCAGGGCGGCACTTCGCCATCCTCCGTGCCGACCAGTTCCGGCCACAGCTCCACCTCCGGGTCCGGGACCAGTTCGAGCTCCAGCTCCACCTCCGGGTCCGGGACCAGTTCGAGCTCCAGCTCCAGCCCCGAGTCCGGGACGAGCTCCAGCCCCGGTTCCGGGGCCGGCCCCGGCTCCGCCGCCTCCTCTTCCCCCGCCGCCGAGCCCCGGACGACCTCGTCCCCGGGCGAGGCGCACACCCCTGCGCCGCACACCCCTACCCCGACCACAACACCCCCGCCCACCACACCCCCCACCGATCCCAGCCCCCTCCACCCCACTCCCCTCCACCCCGGCCAATGGCTCCCCCGGCGGGCCGACGCCCCCGCCTCCTTCCTCCGGCTCGACTGGTTCGAGCCGAGTGGGGACCCCCTGCGGGAGGGCAGGGCGCCGGGCACGTTGGACGGGCGGAACACGCTCGTGCGGGCGCATGTGCGACGGATGGAGGTCGAGGACGGCCGCTGGGTGCGCAGCCTGACGGTCAACCTTCCCGTGCGGTTCGGGGAGGGGTTCGCGCCCGACGAGCTGCCGGCCTTCCGGGACCGTATGGGCGAGTTGCTGGACGCCCACTTCAACCACGGCCTGCGGCTGCCGCGTTCGGGCGACCAATTGCACGTCGACCTCGTCCTCACCCACGCCCCGGATCACGCGGAGGCCGTGGAGCTGAGCCGTACGCCGAGTCCCGCTCGGTCGGACCAGCTGCACATCCGGCTCAGCGGGGACACCGACCGCGACGAGGCCACCGCGTTGCACGAGATCGCGCACTACACCGGTCTGCGGGACCGGGGCCCGGACCCCGACGCGCTGTTCCGCCGGTTCCTGACCGCGAGTTCCGACGGCGGCGGCCTGATGGCCGACGTCACGCACCTGCCCGGCGAGGGCGCGGTCCGGCCCGAGGACCTGCGCACCATGGAGGACGTACTGGACTCCGGCCCGGTCGTCCGCGACCACCCCCTACGGTCCGACGTCTTCCCCCTCGCCTCGGACAACCCCCCGCCCCCCGACGAGCACGACCCCCGCTGGGACGCCAGCCAGGCGCCCCGTAACTGGACGACGCCGCCCTCCACGTACGTACAGGAGTACGGCTCGCGGCACGACGGCACCGTAGGCCTGGTCCATGTCGAGCCGCTGCCCGCCGCCGTGGTGGACGGGCTGCACCGGCAGATCATGGGCGCGCTGGACACACCCGGCCGGCGGCGGTCCGCGGCCGAGGAGCAGGCGCTGCTGGGCCGGCTGCGGGACCGGCTCACCGCCGAGGAACTGGCCCGGGAACTGCCGTATCTGCGGAGCAGTGCCGGGCGGGGGTTCACGGTCGTCGACGACGCGGGCCGGGAGCGGACGGTCGAGGTGCGGCTGGCGCTGCGCGACCCGGCGCGGTCGGAGCGGTACGGGGCGCACAGCACGCAGGACCCGGAGGGCCGGGTGGAGCGGCGTGGTCTCGGGACGCAGGAGTCGTCGGGGGCGAGCGGTTCGGGGACGGTTCGTACGGTGCCCGTGTCCTGGTCGGGTACCTACCCGGTCGCGGCGGCGGGCCCGGTGCGGAGCGTCGACGCCGGACTGTCCCTGTCGCTGACGCACAACCAGCTCTCGTCGTCGGCCACGGTCACCCACGTGGTGCAGACGATGACGGCGCAGCGCAGCAACGAACTGTCGCAGCCTTTCGACTTCGGCGTGGAGTGGCAGGTGCGGCGGGCCGCACGTCCGAACGAGACCCCGGCGGAGTGGAGCGCGCCCAAGGTCCACGGACGGGTCACCGTCTGGTTCCCCGAGCATCTGGCGGTCGACCCGGCCGGCCCGCTGCCGCAGCCCGCCGGTTTGGACGACCTTCCCGTGTGGGGCGTGGACACGGTCGAGGAGCCGGGGCGGCTGCTCACGGAGGTGCGGCGGAGCTTCGCCGCGCGCCTGGAGGGGTTGTCGGACACCTCGGCCCGGGAGTTGGAGACGTTCCTGTCGGAGCCGGTCCTGCGGGGCACGCTGCCGATGCAGCGCGGCGGCGGGATCTTCTCGCCGGTGCTGCTGGACGGCGACGGCAACGCGATCGGGATGCTGAAGCTCACCACCGTGGTGGTGCCCGACGCGCCCACGCACGCCTCCCTCGATGGCAAGATCAACCTGGAGGCGCATGTCTCCCAGACGGTGAAGGTGGACAGTTCGGCCAGGCTGACCAGCGGTGTCGCCCTGGACGGCAGCGTCGGACCGTCGTTCACCGGTGACCACGGCGCGGGGCACCCGAACGCCTCGTCGGTGATCGCCGGCAGTGTCGTCGGCAGGGCGGGCGCGAAGTGGCAGTCCAACGACGCGCTCGGCGCGGGCGGTTCAGCCGGTATCGCGCACGCGGTGCGCAGCAACCGCAGTCATCTCCTCGCCCCCGCCACGGTGACCCACGAGGTCACCCTGATCCAGCCGCGCGGCGGCAGCACGTCCCGGAGCTTCGGGCCCTGGGCGGGCGGCATGCGGCTGCGGATCCTCGACAAGGAGGGAGCACAGGGGCAGCCGCCCACCGGCGACGGCGTACGGGAGCTGCCGGAGGAGCTGGAGAACCTGCGGAGCCTCGGCTCGTCGGCCGCGCCGCTGCGCGTGACGGGTGCGGATCCGCTGTTCGACCGGGCCGGGGCGTGGCTGCGCAAGCACGGCTTCCTGCCACCGGCCGAGGCGACGTCCGACTCGATCGGCGACGAGGAGGCCGTCAAGGCCCGGTTGATGAACCTGCGGCGGTTCGAGCTCGCCCGGTCGGAGATCGGGCTGCGCGCGTCGGTCGACGCCATGCTGGACGGCGGGCACGCGCTCTGGTTCGACCTGCCGGACCGGGTCGGAGGCACCCGCCGGGTCCAGCTCCGGCTGTCCGCCGTCCGCGACAGGGGGGCCGCGTTCACCACCGGCCGCCCGACCGAGCACCTCCGTTCCCTCCCCCATGTGCAGACCATCGGCATCTCGTCGTTCGGCGTCGGCGGCACCGAGTCGAAGGGGTACGCCCTCGGCTGGCAGGCCGGTGTCACCGCAGGCCCGTCGGCTCCCGTCGGCGGCGACACACCCTGGTCCCTGGGCGGCAGCGCGGACTACACGTACTCCCGGCAGACCGCCCACACGTCGACGGTCGGCGCCGGCGTCAACCAGGACCAGTTCTTCATCGGCATCGGGCAGCGGACCGAGGTCTTCGACGTGCCGGCCCGGCTCGCCCTCGATCTCTACGAGGGTCCGAGCGCCGCCCCCGTCAAGCGCTTCGCCGCCGAGGACGACGAGGCCGCCGCGGCCACCGGGCCCGCCCGGCCCGCCTGGCTCGCCTGGCGCTCCGGGCGGGCCGCCCCCACCGACATCGAGCGCCCCGCCGAGCCCGCCCGGCCCCCCGTGGTCGACGTCGTCGGGAACATCACCCTCGCCGTCCCGCACCCCCGCACGGTCGAGGCGGGGCGCGCGGCGCGGGAGCCGGCCGGGCACACCGTCCGCCGGGCGGGCGCCAACGACGCGTTGCGGCTCGCCATGACCGGGCCGGACGGCAGGCCCCTGCCCGGGGTGGTCCGCGTACCCGACGACGCGATCATGGACGTCGTACACGGCTCCGACGCCCTCCTCGACGCCTTCGGGCAGGTCGTCGGCAACATCTACCCCGGGCACCCCGAGCAGGGACTGTTCGACCGGGTGCGGGAGACCGCCACGTCGTATGTGCCCGACCGGGTGCGGGAGACCGCCGCGTCGTATGTGCCCGGCCGGGTCTCCGAGACGCTGGCCGGCGGCGACCCCACCGACCAGAGCGCGGCGATCACCGAGATGCTGCGGAGCGCGCTCGGCCCCGCGAACCTCGTCGCCCGCGCGCACCAGATCTTCAAGAGCGGCTATGTCATCGAGGGTCTGACCCTGCCGGGCCTGGGCGCCGACCACGAGTTCTCGGTGGAGCTGAAGGGGGTCCTGCACGACCCGGAGTACCTGGGCGGCGCCAAGCAGTACCTGGAGACGGATGTCGGCGCGACGGACACCGCCACGCAGCAGCGGACGACGAGCGGCGGCCACCAGTTCGGCCTCGCCCCCGCCTTCCAGCAGCTCGCCCCGAAGGCCCCCGCGGGCGGGCCCAGGCCCGGCCCCGCCGCCAGGGCCAACCCCGGCATCCGCCCCGTGTACTCCAGCCGTAAGGACACCGGCGAAACCCTCGGCTCCAGTACGGGTGTGACGCGGACCCCGACCGAGAGCGGCGTCCTGCACCGGGTCCGCGCCGACGCGACGATCCTCATGACCGTCCGGCACGGGCACCGCAACGTGGTCGGCAACACCTTCGGCCTCGGCAGCGCGGACCCGGTCACCGTGGCCGTGGAGCTGCCGCGTGCGGCGCAGTTCCTGCTCGGCGACCCGCAACTGGCCCGTGAAGACGCCTGGTTCAGGGGGATCGACGGCCTGGCCGTGCCCGAGCGGCCGGCGCCGAGCCTCCCCGTGCCGGACCGGTTCGCCCGGACGAGGGAACCCGGCCTGGCCGGCGTCCTGTCCGTCAAGCAGCTCGGCCCCGGCCCGGACACCGCCGGCCACCCGGTCGAGCAGCGCGACCGGCTGCGCCGCGAACTCACCGCCCTCGTCGAGACGGAGGCACCCGGCTCGACCACGCCCGGCCACTCCTCCTACCTGCCCGGCGTCCTCGCCAGGATCGCCGACGTCACCATGCCGACCGCGCTGCGCGCCCTGCCCGGCCGGGGGCCGGACGGTGTGCAGCGGTTCCACTTCCGGCACGTGGCCAAGGGCGGCGCCCGGCTCGTCGAGGTCACCCTGCGCGCCCGGCCCGTACAGGACACCGCCGGGCTGCGCACGGTGCGCGGCCGGCCCGCGGGCGCGGGCACCGGCCAGGAGCAGGTGCACGTCCACGCTCCGGCGAACACCTCCACCAGTACGTCGACGACCCGTCAGCTCGGCATCACGGGCAACGCCACCACCCGCTACCCGCGCCCCGCCGACGACGCCCGCACCGACCGCACCGGCCCCGGCTTGACGTTCGCCGGCACCCGTACGGACTCCGCGAAGGTGTCCGCCTCGGCGGAGGACCGCTACTGGATGCGCACCGACAACGCGGCCGACTTCGACATCGCGTACGAGTACCAGGCCTCGGTCCGCTCCGAACTCGTCACCGACTGGCCCCCGTCCATCCCCGGCGGCCTGATCGAGGGCGGGCTGCTCGCCTGGTACGACCCCGACACCGGCCTCGCCAAGTGGCTGCACCAGACGCTGCACGGCCGCCCGGCCCGTACGGCGACCGTGCCCGCGCAGGTCACCCTGCGCTTCACCGGCAGCGAGACGGCCACCCTCGCCGAGCCCCCGACGCCGACCCCGCCCGCCGTGTCGAAGGTCCACCCGTCCAAGGCGCCCCCCGGCCCCGACGGGCGCCGCCTCACCGACGGGCAGCGACTCGTGCCCACCGGCCCGACCCCGGTGTTCCACTTCAACGCCTACCGGGAGCTGACGGGCGCCCTGCGCGAGGTCGCGCCCCGCCTGGCGTCCACCTGGCAGTCGTCCGACGCCTCCACGTCCGCCGAGGCCGCCGCCGTACGCATCGGCGAGCTCATCCAGGCCGGCGAGATCGACATCGACCTGCCCCGCGCGGCCGCCGGCCTGACCGACACCATGCCCGGCGCCTACCCGGTGGAACCCGCCCCCGACAGCGCCCCGAGCCTGGGCATCACCCTGTACAACCCCCGCCGTATCACCGACGCCGGCGATGTCTCCCTCGACCGTCTGCGCCTGCCTTCGGTCTCCGCCTCGACCTCGCTGACCACCGGCTCGACCTCCTCCTCCGTCCTCCAGACCGCCTACAACGCGGACGGCGCCCCCGGCCGCCACTTCGTCGGCGCCTCGGTGCCGCTGCTCGCCCGGCAGCCCGTCACCCAGAGCTCCGGATCGGGGGTCTCCGCCGCCCGCCGGGAGTGGTTCAAGACCGGCGGCACCGCGCTCCCGGGGGACGGGGGCCGTGGTGTCCGCAGCTACGAGACCATGACCGACGTCGTCATCACGGTGGACGGCCCCGGCGGCACCCGGCACGTCACCGGCAGCGCCGAACTGCGCCTGCCCGAACGGGACGTCCTCGGCCACGGCATCACCGACGCCCGCACCGACCCCCAGGTGTACGACGTCCGGTCGATGCTCGCCGGCCTGGAGGAGCCCGACCTGCGGGACTGGACGAGGCACCCCCTCGCCGACCTCCCCCGCGCCCTGGCCGACCGCCTCGACCCCGACGACCCCGCCGCCCAGCTGTGGCTCGCTCCCGGCCCCGACCCCGACGGCGCCCGGTTGGCCCGCGCCCTGTACGCGGCGTCCCGTACCGCCGTCGTCGCGGACCGCCCGGTGGAACTCGTCCTGCGCACGGACGACGGCCTCCGGCACTGGCGGTTCGACACGACCGGCGCCCTGACGCCGAGCGCCGACCCAGCCACGAACACCGCCTGGCAGAAGCTCGCCGCCCACATCACCACGCACGCCGACGCCGCCCGCGCCCAGGCCGACGCCCGGCAGCGGGAGGGCGACCTGCGTGCCGAACGGGCCGGGATCCGCACCGCCCTCGACACCGCCGAGGACGCCCTCACCGCCGCCACCACCGAGCGGGACAGCGCCCGCACCGCTCTCGACGACGCCGAGATCAGGCGCACGGAGGCGGACGCCGCCCTCACGACCGCCCGGGAGGAACAGGAGCAACGGGACGACGACAACCGGAGATGGACCTCCCGGCTCCTCGAACTCCCGGCGGAGATCTCGACGCTGAGGCAGCAGGAAGCGTCCGCCGCCGGCCGGGTGCGGGCCGCCGACCTTCGTCTCGCCCACATCGAGCGCGGGGCAGGCGGGACGGGGACGTCGGAGCCCGCCGCAGTCGGCGACCGGGCCGCCGAAGCGCGACGGCACGCCAAACAGGTGAACGAGCAACTCGACCAACTGCGGCGGAAGTTGGACGCCTCGCAGGAGGAGCAGGACCACATCCAGAAGCGGCGCAGGGCCGCCAGGGACGCGGCCCCGACGGGCCCCGACCCACTGCCCCGCCTCCAACTGGCCCTACGGGACGCGGACTCGGCGGTCACCACGGCGCGGACCGCCCTCGACACGACCACCGACGACCTCACCAGGGCCACCGAGACCCGCGACGCACTACGGAACCGACTCCGCGTCGTCGATCAGCAGATCGACGACGCCGTCCGGACCCAGACCGCCCGCGCCGCCGCCCAGACCACCGCCGCGAGCGAACTCCCCGCCCTCGCCCACACCCTCGGCACCGCCCGCCGGACCACCGGCGAGGGCCTGGTCGACGTACCCCTCTCCTCCCTGGCGTCCACCCCGGCCCGGCGGCCCGGCGACAGCTGGCCGCATGCCGCACCCTCCGGTGAGGCGGGCCGGGCCGAGCAGGCGGAGCACCCCGCTCCTGACTCGGATCCGGTCGCGGTGGTGGAGCCCGTCGAACCGCCGTCATCAGAGGCATGGGTGGCAGGACTCCTCGCCCTGCCCGCAGCCGAACTGCCCGCCGCGGTCGAGCTGTTGAGCCCGTCGCACCGACGGTGGCTGGCCACGCACCCCCCGTTCGTGGAACGCGTACCGGCGGCGGAACTCGCCGACGTGGCGGCGCGGCTGCTGGTGGTGGTGCCGGGGGCGGCGGTGCGGCCCGTCTCGGCGCGGCACGAGGCATACGCGCAGGTGGCCCGCATGCTGCGGGACCCGGGGACGACGGCGCGGCTGCTGGCCTCGGGCGCCACGGTGGTCGTACTGCCGCAGGACGCGCCGCTGAGCCGGATCAGTTCGTTCGCGCGGTTCCACGGGAAGGACAAGCCGTCCGAGCGGGGGCTCGACGACCTGCGGGGGGCCGCCGCCGGGCTGACGGCGGCCGTACCGGAGGAGAACCTGCTGGGCGAGGACACCCCGGTGGGCCCCTCCCCGCACCAGGCGGACGGGTACTCGTCGGCCACGCACGAGATCGCCCACCTGCTGCACATGGCCGGGCTGTCGCGGGCGGACCGGGACCTGATCACGCGGGCGTACGCCGAGAAGCGGGCACGGGGCCCGAAGGCGCAGTGGCCCGACGGCATCCGCCGGGACCTGGCCGGCAAGGAGATCGACAACTACTCGGCCACGAACGAGTACGAGTACTTCGCCCAGGCCGGCAACGCCTACCTGGGCACCAACCACGGCACCGACCCCGCGACGGGACGCGCGCGCAACAACGGCGCCGCCTGGGTGCGGGACAACGAGCCCACCCTGACGCCGCTGCTGGAGAGGCTCTTCGGCCCGGATCCGGCGGCCGTGCACAGCGCTCCGGCCAACCCGGTGAGGGCCACCGGCGCGGAGAACGCGCGGTACGCGGCGTTCCGGGAGTTCATGGGCGGCCTCGACGAGCCGGACGCGACACCCTCGGCCGGCCCCACCGCGTCGACGGCGGGACCGCAGCGGCCGCCCCCGTCCGGCACCCCCGGCACGGGCGACGGCGTGGGCCCCGAGGAGCGGGCGCTCGCCGAGGCGTTGGACCGGCTCGCGTCGCCCACCCCCTTCCCGTCCCGGGCCACCGACCAGGATCTGATCGAGCTGGCCCGCTCGGTGGGCATCACCGACTCCGACCCGGAACAGGCACTGCACCGGCTGTGGCGGACCGCGCTGCGCGCCCACGACCCGCGGCATCCCGACGCCCTGAGCGCGCTGCGGCTGAAGTGGCAGGCCACCCTCAACCCCCGCTGAGCAGCGGTACGGCTCGACCGAGCCCCGCGATCACCCTCCGTCGAACCGCGTCGTAAGACGCTGAAAAGGACAGACCACGTCATGAGCGAACGAGCAGCGAACTCCCCGGAGAACGGCGTCGGTTCCGCCCCCGCCGCCCAGCACGAACCGGTCGGCCCCGCCACCCCCGAGACCCCCGCTCCAGCGGCGACCCCCACCCCGGCAGCCACCCCCACGTCCTCCTCCACCACCGGCACGCCGACCCCGGCTCCCGAACCCGCGAACACCCCTGCCGCCACGGCCACCACGGCCGCCGCCCCGACGACAGCGCTCCCCGAGGCCGCCGCCCCGACGCCGGACGACGACCCCGGCCACGGTGGGCTGAGCGGGCGGCTCTCCCCCGGTGTCCTGGCCGGTGCCGCCCTGGCGGGACTGCTGCTGATAGCCGCGCCGTTCGGTATCGCCACGCTCGCCGATGACACGCCCTCCTCCGACTCGGCGGGCTCCTCTCCCCGGAACGAACCGGTCGGCAGCCTCCCGCAGGACGGCGAACAGCCGGGCTTCGTCCCCGTCCCCGCGGAGAGCTCGGCCTCCCCCACGGCGAAGCCGCGCACCTCGACGGCCCCCCGGCCCGGCTCGAACCCGTTCGCGGCGCCCTACAGCCTCGGGACTGCCGGCCCGGCGTCCTCCTCCTCACCTCGCACGAACAAGCCGGACGACGACGACAAGAAGAACACCTCACAGACGGACACGACGAAGAACGGCAGTGGTGGCAGTGGTGGCAGTGGCAGCAACAGCGGCGGCGCGAAGACACAGTCCGCCCCCCAGTCCCCGGCGCCTCGCTACATCGTCAGCAAACTCAACGGCCGCTGCGTCGACATCACCGACTTCAAGGCGACACCCGGCACCCGGCTCCAGATGTGGGACTGCGCCCCGCAGGAGAACCAGCGGTGGGCGTTCCACGCGGACGGCACCGTACGCGCGATGGGCCTGTGCCTGACCACCGCCTGGTCCTCGGGCAACGACGGATCGCCGATCCAGCTCGCCACCTGCTCCGGCGGCGACCGGCAGAAGTGGGTGCTGAACGGCAGCGAGGACCTGGTCAACCCGGCGGCCGACAAGTGCGCCGACGTCACCGACGCGAACGCGTCGAACGGCGCCCGCCTCCAGCTGTGGTCCTGCAACGGCCAGGCCCACCAGAAGTGGGTGAGCCGCTCCGCGTAGGCCCACATCAGCGCCGTACCCCTCGCCCCTTACCCATCACCCCCTTCCAATCCCCCTCACCCATTCCCCCTCGCCCATCCCCACACCACGACCGCGCCCCCGGCCCGGAGAGGAGACCCCCATGACCCGCCATCTGGTGGCCGTAGACCCAGAGGACCCCGCGTGCCACGCGAACATCGCGGAGGCCGTACGGGCCGCGCGGAGCGGTGCGTTGATCACGGTGGCGCCCGGCCGGTACAGCGACCCGCTGGTGCTGACCGAGGTGGTGACGATCGTCGCGGCGGAGGGACGCGGCTCGGTGGAGCTGGCTCCCCGGTCCGGTACGGCGGTGACCGCGACCGCCGAGGCGGTGAAGCTCACCGGCCTGGTGATCCGGGGCGGCGACGGGGAACTGCCCGCCATCGACGTACCGGACGGCCAGCTGGAGCTGGACGACTGCGAGATCAGCGCCGCCGCCTGGACCGCCGTACTGGCCCGGAACAGCGGCGCGCTGGCCATGCGGGACAGCCGGGTCACCAATCCGGCCGGCGCGGGCATCGTGGTGACCAGCGAGGCCGAGAGCGTCATCGAGGACTGCCGGCTGGAGGACCTGGAGGCGTCCGGTGTCGTCATCGGCGAGCGCGGCAACCCGCTGATCCGCCGGTGCACGGTACGGGACACGGCCGGCAACGGGATCTTCGTCAACGGCGAGGGCCGCGGGTCGGTCGAGGACTGCGACATCTCGGCGACGGGCAAGCCCGGCATCGCACTCGAGGACAACAGCGCCACCCGCGTCCTGCGCACCCGCGTCCACGGCGTACGCGGCGTCGGCATCCACATATCGAGCCGCAACCGCGTCCTGGTGGAGGACTGCGCCGTGGAGGCCCCGGCCGGGCACGGGCTCACCGCGACCGGCGACGCCGAGCCCCTGGTGCGCAGGCTGCGGGTGACCGGGGCCGGGCAGCAGGGCCTCCGGCTGGGCGACAAGTCGCGTGGCCGGTACGAGGACTGCGAGGTGCGGGACGCGGCGGGCGCCGCGCTGTGGGTCGGCGGCCACGCCTCGCCCGGCGTGACCGGTCTGACGGTGCGCGGCGGCGCCGACGACGGGGCGCACCTCACCGAGGACTCCGCCCCCGAGCTCGACCGGCTGCACGTCAGCGGCACGGCCGGCAGCGGGGTCGCCGTCGACGACAACGCCAACCCGCTCCTCCGCCGGGCCACCCTCACCGACTGCGACGGGCACGGCGTCACGGTGTCCGGCACCGCCCGCGGCCGCTACGAGGACGTCGAGATAGGCGAGGTCCGCAAGTCCGGTGTCCGCCTGGCCGACTTGGCCCGCCCGCTGCTGAGCGCCGTACTCGTCCGGGAACCCGGCGGCAACGGCTTCGCGGTCACCGGCTCCGCCACCGCCACCCTGCGCGACTGCGACGTCTTCCGCGCCGGCGCCGACGGCCTCACCGTGGCCGCGGGGGCGCGGGTGACCGCCACCCGCTCCCGTTTCCACGGCTGCGGCCGCGCCGGGGTCATGATCGCCGCCCGGGGCACGGCCGCCCTCACCGACTGCGAGGCGTACGAGAACACCGGCGACGGCATCCTCCTGCACACCGCCGAACGCGTCGTCCTCAAGAACTGCGCCGCCTTCGAGAACGGCCGCAGCGGCCTGCGCCGCACCGTCAGGAGCGACGACACCGTCCTGGAGCAGCTGGTCAGCAGGTCCAACGGGGTCGCGGACGTGCAGGGGGAGGAGGCGCTGGAGGCGCAGGCTTCGGTGGCGGAAGCGACCCCGGCGGCGGCACCCGGACCGGACGCGCACGGACGGGACGCGCACGGACGGGAGGCACACGGACGGGAGGCGCACCGACCGGATGCACCCGGACCGGAGGCGCACGCCCGGCGGCTCCCGGACGAGCGCGATCAGGCGGCCCACGAGCAGTCGGCCCACGAGCGGGGACCCCGGGAAAGGAGACAACCCAAGCCTCCCTCCCCCCTCACCGAACTCGAATCCCTCATCGGCCTCGACTCGGTCAAGCACGAGGTGAAGACCCTCGTCAGCCTCAACCAGATGGCCCGGCGCCGTACCGAGATGGGCATGTCGGCCCCGCCGATGAGCCGGCACATGATCTTCGCCGGGCCCCCCGGCACCGGCAAGACCACCGTGGCCCGGCTCTACGGCGGCATCCTCGCCGACATGGACATCCTGCGGTACGGACACCTGGTGGAGGTGGCCCGGCAGGATCTGGTCGCCCAGGTCATCGGCGGTACGGCGATCAAGACGACGGAGGCCTTCGAACGGGCGCGCGGCGGTGTGCTGTTCATCGACGAGGCGTACACCCTCACCTCGCAGTCGGACGGCGGTGGCGGCGGCGCGGACTTCGGCCGGGAGGCCGTGGACACCCTGGTGAAACTGATGGAGGACCACCGCGACGACACGGTGGTGATCGTCGCCGGCTACTCGGTGGAGATGCGCCGCTTCCTGGCCACCAACCCGGGCCTGGCCTCCCGTTTCCACCGC
The DNA here is from genome assembly GCF_024612035.1 of Streptomyces sp. DSM 40750. GTDB lineage: Bacteria > Actinomycetota > Actinomycetes > Streptomycetales > Streptomycetaceae > Streptomyces. The sequence continues at coordinate 6,079,624 of NZ_CP102513.1, read as the reverse complement.
ACGATCGAGTTCCCGGACTACACGACCGACGAACTGGTCACGATCGTGGAGCACATCTGCGGACGGCACCAGTACGAGCTGGGCCGGGGCACCGGGGACGCGCTCGCCACGTACTTCGAGAAGCTGCCGAGGGACGAGACGTTCGGCAACGGCCGTACCGCACGCCGCACCTTCGAGGAGATGGTGGACCGCCAGGCGTTCCGGCTGGCCGCGGAGACCGATGTGGCCCCGGCGGACATGCTGCGGCTGCTGCCCGAGGACCTGGGGATCCGCAGCACCGCGACCGGTACGGACGACGGCGGGACGGACCGCGCCGAACTGGACGTACTGCTCGGCGAGTTGAACGCCATGGTCGGCCTCGACGAGGCCAAGCAGACCGTCGCCTCCCTGGTCCACCTGCTCGCCAACTCCCGCCGCCGCGCGGCCGCCGGCCTGCCGGTCCCCTCGATCGGCCAGCACGCGGTCTTCTCCGGCCCTCCCGGCACCGGCAAGACGACGGTGGCCCGCCTCTACGGCCGGCTGCTCGCCGCTCTCGGGGTGCTGCCGCGCGGACAGGTGGTCGAGGTGGCGCGGGCCGACCTGGTGGGCCGGTACATCGGCCACACCGCCAAGATGACCAGCGACGCCTTCGACCGGGCCCGCGGCGGTGTGCTGTTCATCGACGAGGCGTACACCCTCACGCCCGGCGCGGCGGAGCGGGGCGGTTCGGACTTCGGCCAGGAGGCCGTGGACACCCTGGTGAAACTGATGGAGGACCACCGCGACGACGTCGTGGTGATCGTGGCGGGCTACACCGACGAGATGGACGGCTTCCTGGCCTCCAACCCGGGCCTGTCCTCACGGTTCTCGCACCGTGTCGAGTTCACCGACTACGCGGCCGACGACCTCGTCGTCATCGTCGAACGCCTGGCCGAGACCGGCGGCTACGCCTGCGCCCCCGGCCTCTCGCACCGTCTCCACGACCACTTCGCCACCGTCGAACGCGACCGCTCCTTCGGCAACGCCCGCCACGCCCGCAAGGTCTTCGAGTCCCTGGTCACCCGCCAGGCCTTCCGCCTGAGCACGTCGGCCGCCCCGACCCTGGACGAACTGCGCCTGCTGCTCCCGGAGGACCTGGTCGTCTGACAGTGGACCACATAGACCATCCCACAGACACCCAAGTGGGTCAATAACGCCCTCGTAAGGGTCAAATACGACCAACACGGCATCCAGGACGCGCATTTTCGCAATCCTCGCTAGAGCAGGAGCAAGCGACACCCACCCGTCCGAGGAAGGCCCCCTTCAGCATGCGCGAGATCTTCACCACCCGGCGCCGGGTCATCGCCACGATCACCGCGGCCATGGCGACCGCCGCCCTGGGGAGCAGTGCCGTCCTGCCCGCCGAAGCGGCTCCGGCCGTCGGAAGGGTCCTTCACGAGGGCTCCCCCTACGGCATCGACAACAGTTACCTGGTCCTGCTCAAGCGGTCCGCCGGATTCAGAGCGGCATCGAAGGAAGGCGACCGGTTCGCGGCAAAGTACGGCGCCACCGTCGAGAGAACCTACGACTCGGCGGTCAACGGCTACGCCGTCCAGGTCGGTGCGGCCGGAGCCAGGAGTCTCGCAACGGATCCGGCCGTCGCGTTCGTCGAGAAGAACCAGAAGCTCAGCCTGGACGCGACCCAGTTCAACCCCCCTTGGGGACTGGACCGGATCGACCAGGCCAATCTTCCGCTCAGCAGGACGTACACCTACCCGACCACTGGCGGCTCCGGTGCGACGGTGTACGTCATCGACACCGGCGTGCGTATCACGCACCAGCAGATCGTCGGGCGTGCCGTGCACGGGTACGACGCGATCGACCGGGACAACGTGGCCGCGGACGGCAACGGACACGGCACCCATGTCGCCACCACGGTCGCCGGCACCACGTACGGTGCGGCGAAGTCCACCAGGATCGTGGCGGTACGCGTTCTCGACAACAACGGTTCCGGCACCACCTCGGGCGTCATCGCGGGAGTGGACTGGGTCAGCTCGCATCGCGTGGGTTCCGCGGTCGCCAACATGTCGCTCGGCGGGGGTGCCAGCACCGCGCTCGACACCGCGGTGAACAACTCCATCGCATCCGGCATCACTTATGCCGTCGCCGCCGGCAACTCGAATGCGAACGCCGCCACCACGTCTCCGGCCCGCGTGGGCGCCGCGATCACGGTCGGCGCCAGCACCAGTACCGACTACCGGGCCGGCTACTCCAACTACGGCTCCGTACTGGACCTGTTCGCCCCCGGATCATCGATCACGGCCGGCTGGCACACCAGCGACACCGCCGCGGCCACGCTCTCCGGCACCTCGATGGCCACCCCCCACGTCGCCGGAGCCGCAGCCGTCTACCTCACCTCCCACCCCGCCGCGAGCCCCGCGACCGTGCGGAACGCCCTCGTCAACGGAGCGACGACGGGAGTGTTGCGCAACATCGGCACAGGCTCACCCAACAGGCTCCTCAGGGTCGTGCCGTAGCCGCACCCCGCCCTCTCCCGAATCTGCTCCGAACTTTCTCCCCGGTCGTCGCATCGAAGCATGGCAGGAGGCCCGACAGGTCGGCCGACAACCGTGTGAGGACGATGACATGAGCAAGCCCCGTGTGGCGGTGCACGCCGCCGACCCGCTCACTCAGCTCGGCCTGGAGTCCTGCCTGGACCGCAGGCCGCAACTGGAGCCGGCGGCACTGGAGGAGGCCGACGTCGTGCTGGTGGCGGTCGAGACCGCGGACGCCACCACGCTGGACACCCTGCGCGACCTGCCCGCCCCGGAGCGGGCCCGGTTCGTGCTGGTGGTGGGGACCGGCTGGTCCGTCGATCCGTCCGCCGCCGTCGAGTGCGGCGTACGGGCCGTGCTGTGGCGGGCGGAGGCGAACCCGACGGCGCTGGTACGGACCGTGGTCCGCGTGGCGGCCGGGCAGGCGTGGCTGCCCCCGACGGTCCAGGGCCGCCTCCTCGACCAGGTCGCCCACGTCCAACGGGACGTCCTGCGCCCGCGAGGCCTGACCTCCTCGGGCCTCAGCGCCCGCGAGATCGACGTCCTCCGCCTGGTCTCCGAGGGCTTCGACCTCGCCGAGATCGCCCTCAAGCTGAGCTACTCCGAGCGCACCATCAAGAAGATCGTCTCCTCCGTCATGGCCCGCCTCGGCCTGCGCAACCGTGTCCACGCGGTGTCGTACGCGATCCGTGCCGGCCTCATCTGACACGTCACCGGTCCCGCGTCCCGGTCCGAGTGTGCCGACGCGTCAGGAGCCGGTGCGCCGACGCCGTCACGATGCCAGTGCCCCGACGCCGTCACGATGCCGGTGTTCCGACGCCGTCACGACGAGTCGCGTACCGCCTCCACGGCCTCCCGGACGTCCGGATGCGGATCGTCGGCGAGGCGGTCCAGCAGTTCGCCGACGCCGGGGGTGGACCAACCGGAGACCGCCCAGACCAGTTCCTCCCGTACGCCGGGGTCGGGGTGGGCGGCGAGGCGGGCGAGCTGGGCGAGTGGGCCACGGCGGCGCATGCCGAACCAGTGCAGGGTCTCCCGCAGCGCGACCGGGTCGCCGGGGTCGCCGGCCGTGTCGATCCGGGCGAGGAGCACGCGGGCGGGCGGCGGCGGACCGTCCAGGGGATGCGGCAGCCGTTCGCGCAGGCGCCGCGCACCGTAACCGCCGCGCACCCGGCACCCGAAGCACGTGCAGGGCCGGGTGCCGTGCGCGTCCGGCAGATACCGCCATCCCACCACCTGCGGCGCCGCCCGCACCCGGTGCACCTCGCGCGGCCGGATCGCCCGGGGCACGAACACCTCCCACCCCCGCGGGTCCGCCAGCCCCGAGATCCGCCGCACCGCCTCCGCGGCGGTGACCGTGGCCTGGGCACCCCGCGCACGGTCCGTGTACCGCCCGACCAGCACCTCCTGGGCGTCGTCCAGCCGCACATGGACGGCGACCAGCCCGCCCCTGCTGCCGAACCGGCCCAGTTCGCGCAGCCACTGGTGGGTGAGGGTGTACGACGGCAGCACGGGGAAGCAGTACGCCCCGCGCGCCCCGCCCTGCCCGTGAGCGGTCGCGCGGACTCCGGAGCGCCGGATGCGCGGCGCGTTGGCCGCCGAGGTGAGGTGCACGAACATCGCCATGGCTCGGCATGCTAGGCCCTGTCGTCCCGGCCGGGCGGAGCCGGTCACACGGCCCCTCGGACACGCGGGCGTTCGGCGGCGGCGGTGTTCTGTACAGCCCGACTTGTAATCTCCGCACGGTGGAGAGATCGAATGAAGGTTTGAACGGCGGAGCGGCTGCTACAGAGGCGGAGACGCTGCTGGACGTGCTGCTCGGGGCGGCGGCGGAGGCCCCCGGCCAGACGGTCGTTCACGTCCGGGGAGACGGCCGCGAGCACACGGTCACCTTCGCCGAACTCCGGGACGACGCACTGCGCGTGGCGGGCGGGCTGATAGCGGCGGGCGTGACACCGGGCACCCCGCTGCCGCTGGTCGCCGACCGGGGCGACGCCTTCCAGCCGATGTTCTGGGGCGCGCTGGCGGCGGGAGCCGTCCCCGTACCGCTCGCCCCGGAGCCGCGCCGGATCGGCCCGGTGTGGGAACTCCTCGGCAGGCCGCCCGTGCTGGTGGACGAGTCGACGGCCGCCGTCGTCAGCGAGCGACTCGACGACCAACTCGGCGTCGAGATACGGATGTTGCGGCTGGACGCGCTCCGCGAGGGGCGCCCGCCCCGGCACCTGCCACAGCCCTCGCCCCACGACATCGCCTTCCTCCAGTTCTCCTCCGGCAGCACCGGCACCCCCAAGGGCGTGGAACTGACCCACGCCGGCGTCCTCGCCAACCTCCGCCAGATCCGCGCCGCGACGGCGATCACCGCCGACGACGTGATCGCGACCTGGATGCCGTACTTCCACGACATGGGTCTCATCGGCACGCATCTCGTCCCGATGGCCGCGCGCCTGAAGCAGATCCGGATCGAGCCGCTGTCCTTCGCCAAGCGCCCGGCGCTGTGGTTCGAGGCCGTCGCCCGCCACCGCGCGACCCTCCTCTCGGCCGCGAACTTCGCGCTCGCCCTCGCGGTACGCCGCGTCCCGGCCACCGCACTCGCCGGCCTCGACCTCGGTTGCGTACGCCTCATGCTCGTCGGCGCGGAGCCCATCGCCCCGCGTGTCTGGCGGGAGTTCACGGCCCGGACGGCTCCGGCGGGGCTGGACCCGCGCGCCCCGCTGCCCGTGTACGGCCTGGCCGAGGCCACCCTCGCGGTGACCGTACCGCCGCTGGGCGAGATCGCGACACCGCTGGTGCTGGACCGGGCCGCGCTCAGCCGGGGACGGGTGGCGGAGACCGAATCCGGGCCGCACGCGGTGGAGTTGATGGACCTGGGGCTGCCGGTGGAGGGGTGCGAGGTCCGGATCACCGGTGATTCCGGGGGCCTGCTGGGTGAGTCGCGGGTCGGGCATGTGGAGGTGCGCGGGCCGCAGTTGGGGCGCGGGTACCACCGCGCGCCCGGTGCGACCGCGGACGCGTTCGGGGGCGACGGCTGGCTGCGTACCGGAGACCTCGGCTTCCTGCGGGACGGGCGGCTGTGCGTCACCGGGCGCCACAAGGACGTGGTGTTCGTCAACGCCCGTACGTTCCACGCGTCGGACCTGGAGGAGACGGTCGCCGAGACGCCGGGGCTGCCGCCGGGTGCCGTGGCGGTCGTGGGGTCCACCGATCCGGACGGCGGGGGCGAGCGGGTCGTCGCGTTCGTGCAGTGGGCGCGGCCCGAGCCCGCCACCGTCGCACCGGTGCTCCGGGCTGCCGCCGGGCGGCTTCGGGAGGCCCTCGGCCACGACGACGTGCGTGTGCTGCCGCTGCCTCCGGGGGCGTTCCCCCGTACCACCAGCGGGAAGCTGCGACGGGGGGTGCTGCGCACGCGGTTCGAGGCCGGGGGGTACGGGGCCGTCGAGGGCCGCTTCGCGGCCGTCGCGGGTGCGGCGACGGGGACGGCGGGGGTGAGGGCCGGGGTGAAGGCCGGAGCGAGGGCCGGAGTGGTCGCCCCCCGTTCCCTGCGTGAGGTTCAGGAGTCGGTACGCGGGGTCTGGGCGCGTGTTCTGGAGCTGCCCGAGTCCGAAGTCGGGCTTCGGGAGCGGTTCTTCGACCTCGGCGGGTCCTCGCTCAAGGCGATGGCTGTGCTCGCCGGGTTGGAGGACGCGTTCTCGGTGACGGTGGAGCCGGGCGCTCTGCGGGACCACGACACGGTGGCGGGGTTGGCGGGGCATGTGCTTGGGCTGCTGGAGGAAGCGGGAGCTGGTGGGGATGGGCGCCTCATACACCTCATAACTGATGCCGGCCCCGTCCCGGATCCCGACCCCGAGGCCGACCCCGAGGCCGACCCCGATCCCAACGCCGACCCCATCGCCGCCGTCGCGGTTCTCTCGGCGGCCTGTCGTTTTCCGGGGGTCGAGACGCCCGAAGGGTTCTGGGAGTTGCTCACCGGCGGTGGGGACACGGTCGGTGGCGTGCCTGAGGGGCGGTGGGGGATGGGGCCGCGGCCGAGCCCCCGCTTCGGCTCCTTTCTCCCCGACCCCGCGTCCTTCGACGCCGCCTTCTTCCGCATGGACGACGCCGAGGCGCGGGCGACCGACCCGCAGGCGCGGATCTTCCTTGAGCTGGCCCATGAGGCGCTGGAGCGTGCCGGGTACGCGGGACCCCGTCGGGCCGGCCGCAGGGTCGGGGTGTTCGCGGCCACCGGGGACAGCGGGTACCGCGAGATCCTGGCCGAGGCCGCCGACGGAGATCTCGCCCGCCACCAGGCCGCGCTCACCGGCAACCTCCCCAACCTGATCGCCGCCCGCCTCTCCCAGATACTGGACCTGAACGGCCCGGCCCTCGCCGTCGACACGGCCTGCTCCTCCGCGCTGGTCGCCCTGCACCTGGCCCGGCGCAGCCTGCTGTCCGGCGAGTGCGACCTCGCCGTGGTCGGCGGCGTCAACCTCGGCCTGACCCCGACCGGCCACCGCCTCCTCGAAGCGACGGGCGCGCTGTCCCCGACGGGCCGCTGCCGGGCGTTCGGTGCCGACGCCGACGGTTTCGTACCGGGAGAGGGCGGCGCGGCGATCGTCCTCGCCCGCCTCGACGACGCCCGCACCGCCGACGACCCGGTCCTCGCACTCGTACGCGGTACGGCGGTGAACAACGACGGCCGCTCGCTCGGCCTCCTCGCCCCCACCCCGCGCGGCCAGCGCGAGGTGATCGGCCGGGCGTACGAGGAGTGCGGCGTCGACCCTGCCGACGTGTCGTACGTCGAGGCGCACGGCACGGGCACGCCGATCGGTGACCCCGTCGAGGCGCAGTCGCTGGGGCAGGCGTTCCCGCCCCGCGCCGACGGGGTCCCGCGCCGGCTCGGCTCGGTCAAGTCGAACCTGGGGCACCTCCTCAACGCGGCCGGCATGCCCGCCCTCGTCAAGGTCGTCCTCGCCCTCTCCCACCGCCGGCTCCCGCCGACCCTCCACACCACCCCACCCGCCCCCTTCCTCGAACGCGTCGCCCCCGGCTTCCGCCTGGTCACCGAGGACGAGGAATGGACCGAGGCGGAGGGCCGCCCGCTGATCGCGGGCGTCAACTCCTTCGGCTTCGGCGGCACCAACGCACACGCGGTGCTGGAGGAGGCGCCGAGGGGAGCGGTCGGGGCCACGCCCGCCGTGACGGCCAGACCCACGCCCACTCCCGCTCTCACGCCCACACCCGCAGGCACGATCGCGACACCCCCGGCCGACAAGGCACCCCGGACCTCCGACGGCCCGCACCTCCTGACCCTCTCCGCCCGCACCGGTGACGCGCTGCGCGTCGCCGCCGTCGAGTTGGCCGCGCATCTGCGGGCCCACCCCGGACTGGACGAGGGCGACGTGTGCGCCACCGTCAACACCGCCCGCGACGAGGGGCCGTACCGGCTGGCCGTCGTGGCGGATGGGGACCTCGCGGAGCGGCTCGAAGCGGCCGGGCGGCTGGGTTCCGCGAGCGCGGCGCCGGAGGCCGTACGGGGCTCCCGGCCGCGCACGGTGTTCGTACTGCCTGGCCAGGGCTCCCAACGGCCCGGTCTCGGACGGGAGTTGTACCGCTCGGCACCCGTGTTCCGTGAGGTCCTCGACGAGGCGTCCTCGCTCACCGGGCCGGTCCTCGGCCGCACCCTGGCCGCCTGGTGTCTGGACGAGGACGCCGACCCGGCGGCCCTGGCCCGGACGGAGGTGACGCAGCCGCTGCTGGTCGCGTTCGGGGTGGCGCTGGCCGGGCAGCTGGCCGCGTGGGGTGTGGCGCCGGACGCGGTCGTGGGGCACAGCGTCGGCGAGATCACCGCCGCGTGCGTCGCCGGGGCCCTGCCCCTGGCCGAGGCGGTCGGTTTCGCCGCCGAACGCGGGCGCCTGGTGGGCGGGCTCGCCGCGCCGGGTGCCATGGCGGCCGTACGGGGAGACGAGGACACCGTCGCCGCCGTACTCGCCCAGGCCGACGGCACGCTCTCCGTGGCCGCCGTCAACTCACCGGCACAGGTGGTGCTGGCGGGCGCGCCGGAGGCCGTCGACCGCGCGGTGGCCACCCTCACCGCCCGTGGCGTGGCCGCCCGCCGCCTCCGCGTCTCGCACGCCTTCCACTCCCCCCTGCTGAACCCCGTCCTCGACCCCCTCCACAACGCCGCGAAGGCCCTGACCGTCCACCCCGCCACCGTGCCGATGCTGAGCACCGTCACCGGCGAGTGGAACCCCGACCTGACCCCCACCTCCGGGTCCGGTTCCGGTTCCGGTTCCGGCTATTGGCGCGATCACGCCATCCGCCCCGTCCTCTTCGGCGCCGCTGTCACCCGCCTCCTCGACGAGGGCTACGACACCTTCGTCGAACTGGGCCCCGGCGACTCCCTCTCCGGCCCGATCCACGCCGTGGCGGCCGCGCATTCCGGCGTCGCGCCCTCTGAGGTGCAGGTCCTGCCGGCGCTGGCGACATCGGCATCAGGATCGGCATCAGGATCGGGATCGGGGGTGGGTGCCGGGGCGCTGCTTGAGACAGTGGGTCGGCTCTGGACCCGTGGCTCCCCGCTCTCCCCGCCCTCCCCGTCGTCTCCGGCGTCTCCGGCGTCTCCGGCGTCTCCGGCCCGGAGCACGGCACGGCGACGGGTGCCGGTCCCCACGTACCCGTTCCAGCGCCGCCACCACTGGCCGGAGCTACTCGACACGGCACCCGGGTCCGGTACGACGCCCTCCGCCCCCCACGACATACCCGCCCCGCCGCAGCCCCTCCTCTGGTGCGACGCCCCGCTGACCGCCGCCCCCGGCCCCGATGTCGTACGTCTGACCGGCGCCGACACACCCCTCCGGCGGGCCTTCACCGACCGGCTCACCGCAGACGACGTGACCGTGCTGCGGCAGGACGAGGCCTCGCCGACGGCCGCCCCGGAGACCGTGCTGTGGTTCGCCGGTGACACCACGGGGGCGGAGTCGGAGACCGGCGCGGCCGTCTCCGCCTTGCGCGAGGTACTGCCGTCGCTCGGGCTCGGCACGACCGCCACCCGCCTGCTGCTCGTCACCGAGGACGCGTACAGCACCGGCATCGCCGACTCCCCCGTCCGCCCCCGCCCCGCACAGGCGCTCCTGCACGGCTTCGCCCTCGCCCTCCCCGAGGAACATCCGGGCCTCTCCTCGCTGAGCATCGACCTGACGACCCAGGACACACTGGACGCCCAACTCGGCGCGCTGAGAAGCGAGTTGTGGAGCGAGTTGCAAGGCGAGTCGAACGCCACCACCCCACCCGCCACCACCCCACCCGGCACCGGCGCGGGCGGTACCGTCGCCTGGCGGACGGGCCGCCGACTCACCCGTACGGCCGTACCCGCGAACGAGGCCGGGACGATGACCGGGGCCGAGGGCAGGGCCGAGGTCGCCCCCGGGGCCGTGGCCCCCCGCACCCCGAAGCCCCCGACCACCCTCCCCCCGAACGGCACCTACCTGATCACCGGCGGCGCGGGCGGCCTCGGCTCCGCCCTCGCCCGCGACCTCGCGGAACGCGGCACCCCGACCCTCGTCCTCACCGGCCGCACCACCACCCCACCCCGCGCCCTGCTCACCGAACTGCGCGCCCTCGGCGCCCGCGTCCGCTACCAGGCGGCAGACGTCACCGACGCGGCCGAGGTCGACGAACTCATCGCGGGACTGCCACCCCTGGACGCGGTGTTCCACGCGGCCGGTACGGCCCGCCCCGGCAGCCTGCGCGGCAAGCCGGACGACGAGATCGAGGGCGTGCTCGCCGCCAAGGTGCGCGGCACGACGCTGCTGGCCGAGGCCCTGCGGCGGCACGGCCAGGAGGGCGCCGTCCGCGTCGCCTTCTCCTCCGTCTCCGCCGTACTGCCCGGCCTGGCCGGAGCCCTCGGCGACTACGCCGCCGCCAACTCCTTCCTCGACGCCTTCGCCACCGCCGAACGCGCCGCGGGCCGCCCCTGGCAGACGATCGCCTTCGGCCCCGTCACCGGCACGGGCCTGGCCGGCGGGACCGCACCAGGAAACACTCCGGGGCTCGGCCTCGGCACACAGACCCGTCTCCGGTCACACGGCCTCGCCCCCATGACCGCACGGGCCGCCCTCGCAGGCCTGCACGCGGCGATCGCCCTGGACGCGGCGCACGTACTGGTGGCAGGCGCGGGCGTCGCGGCCCCCGCGTCGCCCGTTCCCACGGAAACCGACTCCACCGCACCCGTTCCCACGACACCCCACCCGCAGAGGTCCGTTCAACGGCAGGACCTGACCCGGGCGTCCCAAGTCACCACCGTCATACGCCGCCTCCTGGCCGACGCGCTGCACCGCGCCCCGCAGGACATCGGCGACGACGAACAGTTCCTCACCCTCGGCCTGGACTCCCTCAGCGCCGTCGACCTCGCCCGCCGCCTCGAACGCGAACTCGGCCTGCCCCTCCCCGCCACCCTCCTCTTCGAATACCGCACGATCGGCGAACTGGCCGCTCACCTGGCCACGACCACCCCGCCGACGCCAGGGCCGACGCCAGAGCCGACGCAGGGGCCGACCCCCACCCCGTACGCCCCCTCGCCGACACCCACACCCGAAGACCGCCCCCTCCCCCTCACCCCCCTCCAACTCGCCTTCCACACCACCGAAACCCTCCACGAGGGCATCACCGCCTACGGCTACGTACGCCAGAGCATCAGCGGCCCCCTGGACACCGCCCTCCTCGGCCGGGCCCTCGCCCACCTCGCCGCCCGCCACCCCATGCTGCGCCTGCGGATCACCGGCGACGACGGCGCACGGCCCCGCCAGTACGCCGCACCCGCCGGGCCCGTGGACGCGGCACCTCGCTGGTACGAGGCCGGCGACTCCCACGATCCGCGCGATCTGCGCCAACTCGAACAGGACCTGTGCAACCGCCCGTTCGACCTGACGACGGAGGACCCGGTACGAGCCGTCCTCGTCCACGACCATGAGGACGCCCACCTCGCCCACCTGCTCCTGGTCGTCCACCACGCCGCCGCCGACGGCTACAGCCTCAAGCTCCTCGCCGAGGAACTGTGGTCGCTCTACACGGCCCTGACCCGAGGGGACGAGAACCCCGAACTCGAGGCTTCCCAGGCCGAGTTCGCCGACTACGCGACCGCCGTGACCGCCGAACGCCAGTCCCTGGCGTACGCCAACGACCAGCAGTACTGGCGCGACCGCCTGGCCGAACACACCACCGCCACCGCGCACCCCTCCCTGCCGTACGACGGCGACCCCGAAGCACCCCCCACCCCACCCCTCACCCACCACCGCACCGGCATCGACGAGGCGCTGACCGCCGCGCTCCGCGAGACGGCCGCGCGGCACGGGGTCTCGTTGTTCCACCTGCTGCTGGCGGTGTACGGCCGTTGTCTGGCGCGGTGGAGCGGACGGCGGGCCGTGGCGGTCAACGTGGCGCGGGCCAGGCGTGAGCTGCCGATCGCCGGCATCGACCGTCTGGTGGGGCCGCTGGCCGACACCCTGCCGGTGTTCGTGAACGTCGACCCCGACGAACCGGTCACCGCGCTCGCCGACCGGCTGCGCGGGATCTGGCGGGAGGCCGAGGCCCACGCGACCCTGAGCAGCGCCGACTTCGCCCGACTGCTGTCCGAGGTGCGCCCCACCACCGGCCCGGCGCCGCGCACGGCGGCCGAGGCGGGGTTCAGTTTCGCCCGCTTCCCGGTGGTCCACGGCCCCGACTGGCCGGTCACCGTCACCCCGACGGCCGCCGCCACCGCCTCCGCCGCCACCCGCCTGGGCCTCCTCTGCTGGGAGGCCGACGCGAGTCTGCGCCTGTCCTGGAACCACCCGGCCCACCTGTTCCGCCCCGAGACCGTCCGCCGCCTCGCCGACGAGTACGTCGCCGAACTGCGCGCGGCCGTCATGCACTTGGCGGGGCCGACGAGCGCCCTGCCCGCCACGGCGACCGCCGTGGAAACGACCACGCGGGAGGCACCGTCGACCGCCGTAGCGGCCACCGGCGGAATCGTGAGCCGCCTGCACGCTCAGTTCCGCGCCACCCCCCACTCCATCGCCGTCGACACCGGCCGAACCACGCTCACCTACGCGGCCCTCGACACCGCCTCCGCCGCCCTCGCCGCCCGCCTGCGCGCCCACGGCGTACGCTCCGGCGACCTGGTGGGACTCCTCACCGAACCGGGCGGCACGGACACGCTCACCGGAGTCGTCGGCATCCTGCGCGCGGGCGCCGGCTGGGTACCGCTGGACGCCACCCACCCCACCGCCCGGCACCGGGATCAGCTGTCCCGTACGGGAGTGCGCGTACTGGTCTGCGACAGGGCGACCCACGAAGCCGCCGCGGGTCTGGACGGCATCACCCCGGTCACCGTGGCCGAACCGGTCACCGTGGCCGAACCGGCCGACGTCCCACCGACCGCCGGCACCGGTGACAAAGACACACCCATCCCCCACCCCCAAGCCATCGCCTACGTCATCTTCACCTCCGGCTCGACGGGCCGCCCCAAAGCCGTCCCCATCACCCACCACTCGATGACGAACTACCTCGACTGGTCACTGGCCACCTTCGGTTACGGCCCGGACGACCGGCTGGCCCAGACCGCGTCGGTCTGTTTCGACGCCTCCGTACGGCAGTTGCTGGCCCCGCTGCTGGTCGGCGCCACGGTGCACACCCTCTCCCGGGACCTGCTGCGGGACCCCGAGGCGCTGCTGGACCGCGTAGTGGCGGACCGCATCACGGTGTGGAGCTCGGTACCGACCCTGTGGGAACGCCTGCTGACCGCCGCCGAGGAACGCACCCGGCAGAACGGCACGGCCCCCGACCTCTCCGCACTGCGCTGGGTCCACGTCGGCGGCGAAGCACTGCCCGCGGCCCACGTACGCCGCTGGTTCGACCTACTGGACACAGTCACCGCCACCGGCCCCGGCCCCGGCCACCACCGGATCGCCAACCTCTACGGCCCCACCGAGGCCACCATCAACGCCACCTGCCACATCATCGACACCCGCCCGGCCGACGACGTACGCCACCTCCCCATCGGCCGCCCGATCACCGGCACCGAACTGACCGTGGTCGGCGAGGACGGACACCCCTGCGCCCCCGGCGAATCCGGCGAACTCCTCATCGCCGGAACCGGCCTCACCCCCGGCTATCTGGGCGACCCCCACCTCACCGCCGCCGCCTTCACCGAACGGGACGGCCGCCGCTGGTACCGCAGCGGCGACCGCGTCCGCCGTACGGCCGACGGGGTGCTGGAGTTCCTGGGCCGACTCGACGACCAGGTCAAGGTCCGCGGCCACCGCGTGGAACTCGGCGAGGTCGAGGCCGCCCTGCTCACCCACCCGGGCCTGGCCCGCGCGGCCGTACTGCTGCGCGACGGACGACTCGTGGCATACGTCGAGCCCCGGACCCCCACATCCACCCTCGACCCCCGCGAAGTGCGCGCCTTCCTCTCCCGCACCCTGCCCCCGTACATGCTCCCCGCCCGCATCCACTCCCTCCCGGCACTCCCCCTGACCGGCACCGGCAAGATCGACCGCAACCGGCTCGCGCCCCGAAGCGAAACCACGGCGGACACGCACACTGACGCCGAGCCCCAGCACGGGCACCCGCGCACCCCTCCCACCACCCCCACCGAACGCCTGCTGGCACGCGCCTGGGCCGCACTGCTGGAAGTGCCGGAGCCCGAAATCCACCAGGAGGACGACTTCTTCACCCTCGGCGGAGACTCCATCACCGTGCTGGAACTGTTCTCCCGTCTACGCCACGACCGCCCCGCACTGCCACGCCCGACCGCCGTCTACACACACCGCACACTGACCGCCCTGGCGGCAGCCATCGACGCGACCCCCGCCACCACGCCCCCGGCCGATACCCGACAGACCGAACCCGCCCTCACCCCTCTCACCCCCCTCACCCCCTACCCCCTCACCCCCTCCCAACAGGGCTTCCTCCTCGCCGACGCCCTCACATCCGGCACTCACCGCACTCCCGGCGCTTCCGGCACCCCCGGCGCCAACCCCGCCTGGCTGGCCCGCTTCCGTATCCACGGCCCCCTGAACCCCGACCTGTTCCAACGCTCCGTCGACGTCCTGATGGCCCGACACGCCATGCTCCGCACGGTCTTCCCGGCCGGCGCCCGTCCACCCGTGCAACAGGAACTCCCCGCCTCGCTACGACTCCCCGTAGAGACGGAAACCCTCTCCCACCCCGCCCTGCTGGAGGAACGGGTCGCCGAGGAGGCGAGCCGCCGTTTCGAACCCTGGGCCTGGCCCCTGCTGCGCCTGCGCCTGTTCACCGTCGCCCCCGACGAGCACGTACTCCTCGTCCACGCCCACCACCTCATCGGCGACGGCTACAGCGCGGCGCTACTCACCCGCGAACTCCTCACCGTGTACGGCCGTTTCGAACGCGGCCTGCCCCACGGCCTGGAGCCCCTGCACTCCACCTTCCGCGACCACGTCCTCCACCGGACCACGCACCACCAGCCCACGACCCCCCAGGCACCGGACCCGCAGGCACCGAACCCGCGGACCGAGGAAAGCGAGGAATACCGCGCCCGCCACCACACCCCCTACACCCCACCCGTCCTACGGGCACCCCACCCCGGCGGCACCACCCCCGCCTTCCACACCGCCACCTTCACCCTCGACGCCGGCCACACCCACGCCCTGCGCCGCCTCGCGCAGACCGCCGGCACCACCCTCTACGCCCCCCTCCTCACCGCGTACTACCGCGCCCTCACCACCCTCACCGGCCACCGCGACCTGGTCCTCGGCCTGGCGGTAACCGGCCGCGACGAGACCACACCGGACGCACACCGCGTCTTCGGCCCGTTCGCCGAGGCGGTGGCGCTACGCCCGGCGCCCACATCCCACGGCCCACTCGCAGCCCCCGACTTCGACGAGGACCTCCGCCGGATCGCCGCCGAAACGATCGCGGCCCGCACCACCGGCCCCCTGAACCTCCGTACGCCCCAAGGACTCCCCCGTACCGCCCAGTTCTTCTTCACGTTCCTCGACTTCACCTCCCTCGGCACACCCACACCCCCCGACACCACCCTGACCCTCCACGCCGACGACACCGACACCGCGCTCGCCCCGCCACCAGTCGGCACAGACGTCTTCCTGGCGGTACGCCCGTCCTCGACCGGCGAAGGCCTACGCATCACCGCCCGCGCATCGGCGACCGCCCTCACGGCCGACGAACTCACCTACTTCACAGGGGAGTTGCACAACCAGCTCAAAGCCGCCCCCCACAACGACATCTCCACCCCAACCCTTACCCCCACCCCCACCTCCACCCCTCCCCTCGACGCCGCCCTCATCGGCTACCTCCCCGCCCCTCACCACCTGGCCGCCTTCGCCGGTCTCCCCCCGCACGCGGCCCCCAGCCGCGAACAGATCCGCGCCCTCCTCTTCCCGGACGGCAGGGCCAGACTCCTGGAGAGCATCACCACCCCCCTGGGCAGATCCGGCTTCCTCTCGCTCCCGCTCTTCGCCGACGAGCTGACGGGCCCGCTGCCCACCGGGGACCTCCCCACCCACACAGCGCGAGCGGTGGAACAAGCCGCATCCCTCGGCGCCCGCTGCGTCTCACTGGCCGGCGTGATCCCGTCCCTCACGGGCTACGGCTACGACGTCCTCCGGGAGACCTCGGCAACGCCCACGACCCTCACCACCGGGCACGCGGCCACGACCGTCGCCGTGGTCAAAACCGTCCGCACGGCACTCACGGCGACCAACCGCGACCTCGCCGAACTCACCCTCGCCGTCGTCGGCTGCGGTTCGATCGGCACGTCATCGCTACGCCTGCTCCTGGCCCGCAGCCCCCACCCACCGGCCCGACTCCTCCTCTGCGACCTGCCGGGCAGCGCCCCCCGCCTCCACCACCTCGCCACGGAACTGTCGGCCGACCACCCCACGACGGCCGTCCAGGTGGTCGAGTCGACCGACGCCCGGACCCTCCCCGCCGAGGTCTACGAGACAGCCGACGTCATCGTCACAGCGGTGAGCGGCGTCAGCGGCGGCCCGACGACCCTCCTGGACGTCGACCGGCTACGGCCCGGCACGATCGTCGTGGACGACTCCTTCCCGCACTGTTTCGACACCACGCGTGCGCTGGACCGTATGAAGCACCGGCAGGACGTACTGATCGTCGGAGGCGGCCTGCTGGCCCTGCACCCCACCGAGACGCACCTGTCACCGGACCTCCCGGCCCTCGCCCGCACCGGCCAGGCCACCGCCCGCACCCAGCACCACCTCCCGGGCACCCTGGCCTCCTGCCGCCTGGAGTCCCTCCTCCACGCCCACCTCACCGCCCCGGCCTCCGGTACGAACTCCGGTACGGAACTGCCCCTGATCCACGGCCTCGTCGACCTCCCCCGCGCCCTCGCCCACTGGGACGCCGCCGAAGCCGCCGGAGTGCGCCCGGCCCCCCTCCACCTCCTCGACCACGCCATCCCACCGGAGGCCCTCGCGACCCTGCCCCCGCCGCCGTCCGCCTGAGGTGGCGGGACTCCTCTTCAGGCGCCCAACTGCCGTACCAGTTCCCGTGCGAACGCCTCCGCCGCCGGTGCCGTCCATCGTCTGCGATGCCGGGCCAGCCGCACGGGGACATCGGCGAAGCGCGGCCCTCGAACCCTCGCCAGCCGCCCCTGCCCCAGGTACTCCTCCACAGTCGTCAGCGGCAGCAGCGTCAGCCCCAGACCGGCGGCGACGCAGGACCGTGCCGCGTCCACGCTGCCGAACCGGGTCAGCCGAGGCCCGGACCCGGGCACGGCGAGGAGCCGCCGCTCCAACTCGTCACTGTACGAACACCCCTGCTCCAGCAGGAAGAAGGTCTCCGTGGCCAGCTGCGCCCAGGTTGCCGCTCGCGAACGCGCCGCAAGCGGATGGTGGGGAGCGCACACGAGGGCGAGCGGCTCGCGCGCGACCGGCTCGGCCGTCACATCCGGAAAGTCGGCCTCGCCCTCCAGCAGCAGCGCCAGATCCATGCGCCCGGCCCGCAGCCCCTCGACACACTCCGCCGTACCGGCCGCGTACAGGTCGACGTCCACCTCGGGATGGAGGGTGCGCAGGGCCGCGATCACGCCTGGCAGCCTGGTCGCGCACAGGGACTCCGGGGTGCCGACCCTCACCCGCCCCCGTACGACACCGTCTCCGTCGCCCTCCGCGCCACCGGCCCGCAGCCGTTCCACGGCGTCGAGGACCTCCTCGGCCCCTTCCAGCAGACGCCGGCCCGACTCGGTGAGCAGCGTGCCCGTGGGCAGCCGGTCGAAGAGCCGGGTGCCCAACTCCCGCTCCAGGGCGCGGATGTGCACGGTGACCGTGGACTGGGCGAGATGCAGCTCGGCGGCGGCGGTGGTGAAACCACCGGTCCGGGCGAGGGTGGTGAAGGTGCGCAGCAGTCGGGTGTCCACGGCGCCAGCCTACGTCGGCCATCGATAAGTCCGATTACCCGCATCAAAACCAATCGTTGGACTCGATGGCAATGCGATGACAGCTTGGAGCCATGACCAACGACACGAACGGAACAGGCCCCATGGACCAGGAGCACCCCGAGCCGCCGACCGGGACGCCGCGCCCCGAGACCCTGCGCTACTCGTCCTTCACCCACGATCCGACGGGCGGCAACCCGGCCGGGGTGGTGCTCGACGCCTCCGGCCTCGACGACGCGGCGATGCTCGCGATCGCCGCCGAGGTGGGCTACTCCGAGACCGCCTTCGTCACCGCCGCCGACGAGACCGCGCGCCGGTTCCGGGTGCGCTACTTCAGCCCGCTCGCCGAGGTGGCCTTCTGCGGGCACGCGACCGTCGCCCTGGCCGTGGCGCTCGCCGAGCGGCTGGGCCCCGGCGAGATCGTCCTCGACACCCCCGCCGGCGAGATCCCGGTCGCCACCACGGTCGACTCCGCCGACGGCACGGCACGGGCCACCCTCACCAGCGTGCCGGCCCGCTCCCGCCCCGCCACGGCCCTGGAACTGGACGCGGCCCTGAAGACCCTCGGCTGGTCTCCCGACGACCTCGACCCGGAACTCCCGCCGCATGTGGCCTTCGCCGGCAACGACCACCTGGTACTGGCCGCCGCCTCCCGCGCACGTCTCGCGGACCTGGACTACGACTTCGACGGCCTCGCCGAGGTGATGCGGCGACACGACTGGACGACCGTCCACCTGGTGTGGCGCGAGTCCCCGGACCACTTCCACGCCCGGGACCCGTTCCCCGTGGGCGGTGTCGTGGAGGACCCGGCGACGGGCGCTGCGGCAGCGGCCTTCGGCGGCTACCTCCGCACTCTCGGCCTGGTCACCGCCCCGGCCACCCTCACGATCCGCCAGGGCGAGGACATGGGCCGCCCCAGCGACCTGCGGATCGACGTGTCCCCGGAGGACCCCCGCACCCGGGTCACCGGCCAGGCGGTTCCGATCGCGTAGCCCTGTCCCTCCCCACCACCGCAGCCCGTACCGGCCTTGACGTGAACACCCCGCTCGACGGCGCCGCAACCGTGGCCGTACGCCCATACGTCACCGCCGACGAACAACGCCATCGACGCCGCGAACTGGCCATGGCCGCCCTGGAGTTGGACATGCCGGGCCCGTACTGGATCCACAGGATGGAGGTCGCCTGATGGACGCGGGCATCGAAGGGCCGCAACCGGCGGTCATGGGGCGCCGAGCGATTGACCGAGGCTCTCGGTGACGCCCTCCGCGTCGCGGAGAGCAGAGGCCAACGCCTGGATCGCCTGTACTGACCCGACGAGGTGAGGCCCTCGGACCGGCACAACCGCTCCGAGGGCCCGTTCACCCGTGTACGCCAAGGATCCAGGGGCCCTCAGCCCGCGCTGACGGCCGGCGTCCGGTTCGGATCCGTGGTGTGCTGCTCGACGCCTGGGGCCATGCGCCACAGTGCGGCCGAGAGCCACACCAGGATGACGCCGACCAGGACGTGCAGCGCGCTGGTGAGCGGGGAGTCGGGCAGTGCGGTCAGGAACGCGAACAGCGGCAGAATCACGGCGTACCCCCACGACGGGACCCTCGGGAAGACCCGGGCGCGGATCATGGCCGCCCCGAACAGGGCGCAGCCCACGGCGAAGACAGCCGCGGAACCGATGAGCGCGGGGACGGTGGGGCCGGTCAGGGTCTCGTCGACGACGTCCTCGTCCAAGTAGAAGAGCACCAGGTTCGACGCGAACGCGGCACCGCCGAACAGTCCGAGGCCGATGAGGTTCATGGTTGCGGCGATCTTCCCGAGGCTCCCGGCAGCCGGTCCCTGGCGCAGATGCAGCGCGGTGAGCAGCGGCAGGGCGAACGCGGGGGCGAGGGCGAGCGGCACGCTGGTTGCCGAGGTCTCTCCGGTGAACGCCTCGACCAGGCCGGGCAGGGCGATCAGCAGGCCGGACAGCACCCCGCACAGGGCGCCGGCGCGAAATGTCGATGCGGTGAAGGGTGAGGACATGGGGCGCTCCCGGTGGCTCGGACGGTTGGTGTTGGTGGTTGGTGGTTGGTGGTCGCTCAGACGGAACCGTAGGAAGCGGCCGGTCGGCGTCGGCAGGTGAAGGACGTCCGGCGTCGGTGGCCGGAAGTCACGTCTTCCGGACGGTGCCGGGCCGTTCGGCACATGCCGTTGGGCTCGATCCGGGCTTGATCCGGGCTTGATCTGCTCGCTGGTGTGCCGGGGGCGGCCGTGCTCGGCCTAGCCTGGCGGCAACGGGTGAGGGGGTGCGCGCATGGTGGCGTATGTGCCCGTGCGATGGGTGTCGCCGCTGCTGTACGGCGTCGTACTGGTGGGTGGTCTGTACTCCGCGGCGGCCGACCTGGATGACGGCCCCGGGCCGACGGCCTGGCGGACGGCCGGCTTCGTCACCGCGATCGGTGCGCTGTTCGCCCTGGAGGCGGCCGGACGCCGTCGGCCCGCTGCCCGGGTGCCGCTGCTGCTGGCCCGCTGCGCCCTGATCGGAGCGGTGGTGCTGCTGGACGCCTCGGGGCTGTCCCAAGTGCTGTTCGTGCTGTTGCCGTTCACCGCCTACTTCGCCTTCGGCCGCACCATCGCGCTGGTGCTGGGCACGCTGTGTCTGGCCGGGCCGCTCACCACCTACCTGCTGACCGCGCCCGGCTGGTACCGCGACCAGGAGCACGTGTCCGACCTGTTGATGCTCTGCGTCGGGCTGGTGCTGGCGATCTCGATGGCAGCGGTGGCCGTCGGCGAGCAGCGCGCACGGCTCGAACTGGAGGCGTATGCCGCGCGGGTCGCCGAATTGTCCGCCGCCACCGAGCGCAACCGGCTGGCGCGGGACATCCACGACAGCCTCGGTCACCATCTCACCGCGATGTCCGTGCAGTTGGAGATGGCCTCGGACTTCAGAAGCCGGGACTCCGACGCGGCCCAGCGGGCCCTGAACGAGGCACGGCGATCAGTGCGGCTCGCGCTGGGCGACGTACGGCAGTCGGTGCGCGCTCTGCGGGACGAGGCGGCGCGCCCCACGCTGTCGGCGGCGCTCGCCGCGCTGGCGCGGGACGGCGCGGCACGACCGCGGGTCACTGTCGAGGTGAGCGGCGACGAGGACGGCTACGGCACGGCTGAGCTGACCGCGCTGTACCGGGCCGCGCAGGAGGCCGTGACCAACGCGCGCCGCCATGCGCGGGCCTCACAGGTGACCGTTGTGGTCCAGTTGGGCGGGGACTCCGCGCGACTGGAGGTGACGGACGACGGCCGCGGCTTCGCACCGGACGCGGCCACCGCCGGGTTCGGGCTGCTCGGCATGAGGGAGCGGGTACATCTGGTGGCGGGCAGCGTCGACATCGCCAGCGGCCCGGGCGCCGGCACCCGGATGACGGTGACAGTTCCGCGCGGGGGCGACGGCGAAGTCCGGGCAGACGGGGGAGCAGTGACATGAACGATGAGAACGATGCGAACGAGGAGCCGGAGCAGGCATCGCCCGTGCGGGTGCTGGTGGTGGACGACCAGCGGCTGATCCGGGACGGCATCGCCTCTCTGCTCTCCATCCGGCCGGGCATCGAAGTCGTCGGCACTGCCGTGAACGGCCGGGACGCCGTGGCGAAGACTCTGGAACTGGGGCCGGACGTCGTGCTCATGGACGTCCGGATGCCGGAGACGGACGGTGTCGAGGCGGTCGCCGTCCTGCGCGACCGGGCGCCGGAATGCCGGGTGGTGATGCTGACGACGTTCGACGACGAGGAGTACGTCGTGCAGGCACTGCGGGCCGGCGCGCACGGCTATCTCCTCAAGGATCTGCCGGCCGAGGAACTCGCCCACGCCGTCCGCCTGGCGCACGCGGGCGTCACCCAGCTCGACTCGTCCGTCACCCGCCACCTGACCGCCTTCCTGCCGCGTTCCGGCCCCGCCGCGGAGGCTCCCGCGGTCGCCCTCAGCCCGCGCGAGACGGACATTCTGCGGCTCGTGGCACACGGGCACACCAACCGGGAGATCGCCGCGCGGCTGTACCTCAGCGAGGGCACGGTCAAAAACCACGTCTCTCGCATCCTCAACCGCCTCGCCCTGCGCGACCGCACCCAGGCGGCACTCCGCGCCCGGGACCTCGGCCTGTTGTGAGCGACTGGGAAGTCCGCTTCGCGGACGCGGACGCAACCTCGACCTCGACCTCGACCGTGGCCCTGGCCACGGTCAAAGGCTGGGAGAGCCTCGCCCAACAGGCCCGCGAGAGCAGATTCAGGATCCGCCGAAGTCCACATCCTTCGTCTCGACGGTCCCGGCCGTCCGCCCCGGGGCCGTCTGGTACGTCCAGTACAGGTTCGTGTGGGCGATGACCTGGTCCGGGGACGGCGCACCCCACGCCGACTTGTCGCCGGTGGTGTGGGCGTCGCCGACCAGCGTCGCGTCGTACCCCCTGACGAGCGCGCCATGGAGCGTCGAGCGGATGCAGGCGTCGGTCTCCGCGCCAGCGACGAGGAGCCGGCCGACCCCGAGACCCGCGAGCACGGCCTCAAGGGTGGTGTCCTCGAAGGAGTCGCCGTAGCTCTTGTGGACGAGCGGTTCGCTATCGCCCGGGGTCAGCTCGGAGACGATCCGCCAGCCGTCACTCCCCTTCACGAGGTCCTCGTCGGAATGCTGCACCCAGACAACGGGGACCCCGCCCTGCCGCGCCCCTTCGACCAGCGCGGCCACGTTCGCGACGACCGCGTCGCGGTCGTGGGCCTCCTGCACGACGTCGCGCTGCACATCGACGACGAGGAGTGCGGTGTTCGGTCGACCTTCGAGTGTGGTCACGGTGTTCCCCCTGATCGCATGCCGGATTGATGTCTCACAAACGCTAGCCCCACCCACTGACATCGACAGTCGGGAAGGACTTCCGCGAGCCATCCACCCAGCCCTGATGATTGCTTGACTTAAGTAAGTCGATTGTGATTGCGTAAGTCAAGCAATCAGGAACGGCCCGGTCGAGCTGAGCCGAGCCCATGGACCGGGGTCGCCAAGAGCGGAGGCGGCCCCAGCGCGCCGGACCCGTGGGGACGGGGCACGGCGCGATCGGCGGCCCGGCGGCCGGAACACTTCCCCCATTCCGCCGCCGGGCCTGCCGGTATCGCCCCCGAAATCAGACACCGAAATCGACACCGCCCTGCCACCGACCCGATACCGGCACAGAAACCGACGACGACTCGGACAGGACCTCACCCACCATGGATCCCTCCAGAACCGCTCCCACGGCGAACCCCCACCCCTCCGCATTCCCCACCCCCGCGACCACCCGCACCCCCACCCCCACCTTCACCACACCCTCCCTCGGCAACCCGCGCCAGGCCGCCCCCCACACCCTCCGCCGGGCCATCGACGTCGCCCTCGCCACCGCTCTCTTCGCCTGCGCGTTCCCCGGGAGTCTGATCGCGTGGCCCGGGCAGGGGCTGGCGGTGCCGTGGTGGCCAGGGGTGTTGTTGGCCGGGGTGTCGTGTGTGGCTCTCCTGTGGCGGCGCAGTCGGCCGCGTACGACGGTGGTGGTGACCCTCGTGTGTGCGACGGCAGCGTGTGCGCTCGGGTACCTGCTCACCGTTCTGCTGCTGGCGCCGCTGATGGTCGCGTTGCACTCGCTGGCGGTGCGGACGAACCGGAAGACGGCCAACTGCTTCACCGTCTCCGCCATCGCGCTGCTGGCGGCGACGGGGCTGGTCGCGGGGCCCGACGGGGAGCCGTTGGTGCTGAAGTTGATCGGGCCGACGGCCTGGCTGCTGCTGCCGACCTCGCTCGGCACGGTGACGCGGTTGCGCGGGGCGTATGTGGAGGCCGTGCAGGCGCGGGCCGAGCACGCCGAGCGGACCCGGGACGAGGAGGCCAAGCGGCGGGTCGCCGAGGAACGGATGCGGATCGCGCGGGATCTGCATGACGTCGTCGCCCATCACCTCGTACTGGCCAACCTCCAGGCCGGCGCGGTGGGCCGGTTCGTACGGGACCGGCCCGAGGAGGCGGAGCGGCTCATCACCGAGCTGGCCGGGACCACGACCTCGGCCCTTCGCGAACTCAAGGCCACCGTCGGGCTGTTGCGCGCCGAGGGGTACGAGGGGAAGGGGGACAAGCCCGTCGACTCCACGCCGGGTCTCACCCGACTCCCCGACCTGGCCGCCTCGTTCGAGAACGCCGGGCTCATAGTGACCGTGACCGGCAAGGGTGAGCCCCGGCCACTGTCCTCGGGTGCCGATCTCACCGCGTACCGCATCGTCCAGGAAGCCCTCACCAACGTCACCAAGCACGCGTCCACCCGCACCGCCCAGGTCCACCTCGCCTACACCTCGTCGCACCTCCGGCTGACCATCTCCAACGACACCGACCCCTACCCCGACAGCGACCCCGGCCCCGGCCCCGGCCCCGGCCCCGGCCCTGGCCCTGGCCCTGGCAGCCACGACGCGACCGCCGCCCCGGCGCCCTCCCCCGGCGGTGGATACGGCCTCATCGGCATGCGCGAGCGCGCCCACTCCGCCGGCGGTCGGCTCCGGGTCGGGCCGGGGCCCCGTGGCGGCTTCGAGGTGGTCGCCGAACTGCCGCTGCCGCGCTCCTGACCTTCTCGCCTCGCCGGGCGCCTTCAGCCCAGGACATGCCGCAGATACGACCGCGGGTCGGCGAGGTAGCGGCGCCAGTGGTCGACCAGGGTGAGCTCGTCCCAGGCCACCCGACGCATGCCGTGGTCGCCGACCTCGATGATGTCCGCGCCGGGAAGGGCGGTCAGCAGCGGGGAGTGGGTAGCGCAGATGACCTGGCCGCCACGCTTCACCAACTGATCGATGTGGCCGAGGAGTTCGAGGCAGGACGTGAACGACAGCGCCGCTTCCGGCTCATCCATCACATACAGGCCGGGCTGGAGGAACTTTCCCCGGAACGCCGCGAGGAAGCCCTCGCCGTGACTGACCGACTCCGGGGCGAACCCTTCCCGGTCCAGCGCGTCCAGCGCCGTCTCCGCGCGCAGGAAGAAGCCCTTGCGGGCGGACCAGCTGCCCAGCATCCGCCGTCCGCCCGGCGCCGCGTCGAACCGGATCCGCTCGCCCAGCACCGACTTGGGGCGGTGGGCGGCGTAACGCCAGTCGTGCGAGCCGCCCCAGGAGTCCAGACCGAAGCCTTCGGCGAGGGCCTCGACGAGGGTCGACTTGCCCGAGCCGTTCTCACCGACCAGATAGGTCACCGGCGCGGTGAAGCGCAGACCGTCCGCGACGAGCCCGCGCACACAGGGCACGGACCAAGGCCACCCCCTTCCGCCCGGCTCCCCCTTGCCAGACTCCCCCTCGCCGGACGAGGCAACGTGAGCGTACGCACGTTCGATAATCACGCCCCAGTCTCCCATGGGGCGGCCGGGATCCGTCCGAACCGGCCAACCCCGGGCACGCCCGGGCGCACCCCACCGAAACTAACTTGCGTAAGTCAAGCAATCGGCTTATGGTTGAGTAAGGCAAGCAACGTCCTGGCTGTGACGAGACGCCCAGATCCCAACCCACTCTCTCCTGACGGAGGCCCGCCATGTCCCACACCCTCGACCGACCCGCCGACGCGGGTGCCGGCGCCCCGCTGAGGCCGAATGCCGTGGTGGCGGTACTGGCGCTGGCCGGGATCGTCGTCGCGCTGATGCAGACGCTGGTCATTCCGATCGTGCCCGAGCTGCCGAGGCTGCTGGACGCGCCGGCGTCGGACACCGCGTGGGCGGTCACCGCGACGCTGCTGGCGGCGGCGGTGGCCACGCCGGTCGTCGGACGGCTGGGCGACATGTTCGGCAAGCGGCGGATGCTGCTCCTGAGCATCGTGCTGCTGGTGTCCGGTTCGGTGGTCTGCGCACTGGCCGACTCGCTCGTCCCGATGATCATCGGGCGGGGGCTCCAGGGGCTGGCGGCCGCAGTCATCCCACTCGGCATCAGCGTCATGCGGGACGTCCTGCCCGCCGAGCGCCTCGCCGGGTCGACCGCGCTGATGAGTGCCTCCCTCGGTGTCGGAGGCGCCCTCGGTCTGCCCGCCGCCGCGTTCATCGCGGACAACTGGGACTGGCACCTGCTGTTCTGGACCTCCGCCGCCCTCGGCGCCCTGTCCTTCCTGCTGGTCCTGAGGGTCGTACCGGAGTCGAAGGTGCGCACCGGCGGCCGTTTCGACCTCGTCGGGTCGCTCGGGCTGTCCGCCGGACTGGTCTCGCTGCTGCTGGCCGTCTCCAAGGGCGGCGACTGGGGCTGGACGAGCGGGACGACGCTGGGGCTGTTCACCGCCGCGGTGGTGGTCCTCGGGTCGTGGGGCGTCTACGAGCTGCGGGCGAAGCAGCCGCTGGTCGATCTGCGGACCACCGCCCGGCCGCAGGTGCTGTTCACCAACCTCGCCTCGATCGCGCTCGGCTTCTCGATGTTCGCTATGTCCCTGGTCCTGCCGCAGCTGCTCCAGCTGCCGGAGGAGACCGGCTACGGCCTCGGCAAGTCCATGATGACCGTCGGCCTGGTGCTGGCCCCGCAGGGTCTGGTGATGATGGCCATGTCCGCCGTGTCCGCGGCGCTCACCAAGGCCAAGGGGCCGAAGGTGACACTGATGGTCGGTGCCCTGATCGTCGCCACCGGTTACGGCCTCAACATCGTCCTCATGAGCGAGGTCTGGCACCTCGTCCTCGTCTCCTGCGTCATCGGCGGCGGTGTCGGCTTCACCTACGGCGCGATGCCCGCCCTGATCATGGGTGCCGTGCCGGAGTCCGAGACGGCCGCCGCCAACAGCCTCAACACGCTGATGCGCTCGCTCGGCACCTCGTTCGCCAGCGCCCTCGCCGGCGTCATCCTCGCCCAGATGACCACCGACTTCGGCGGCTACGCCCTCCCCTCGGAGAACGGCTTCAAGGTCGTCATGGCCATCGGCGCCGGTGCCGCCCTCCTCGCCTTCCTCCTCGCCTCCTTCATCCCGAAGCGCCGCGCCGCCGTCCCGGCGGCGGCCGCCGCCGAGGGCCCGGCCGAGCGGGCGGAGGTCGCCGGGGCGAAGGCGTAACGCCCCACCCAGCGCCACACGGCACCCCTCACACAGCGCCCCCACAGCGAAACCCCCAGGCCCAGGGCCTGGGGGTTCGTGTGCTCTTCCGAAGGCGTGGCTGTCGTTACTTCGCGTCGATCAGCTCGTGCGGCGGCACCTGGACCGTGCGGGCGCCCGGCTCACCGCTCAGGACGACCTTGCGGAGGGCGATGTTGTTCTTGTGGTTGGTCTCCTGAAGGCGGTTCTCCGGGTTGGCGATGACCTGGATGTAGTACGTGCCGTTCGGCAGGTCGGTGATGTCGAAGGACTGGCCGGGACGGTACTGGGTGTACGTGTCGCCGGAGCCGACGTCGAGGACCTCACGTACGGAGATGGCGTCCTGCGAACCGCACGCGGTGGACAGGTCGGTGTTCTCCGGGTGCCAGTTGGCGTTCTTCACCGTGTAGTCGATGGCGTCGGTGTTGGCCAGGCAGAACGCCTCCTTGCCGGAGCGCACCTCCTTCGTCTGGTCCTCGCTGAGCAGGCGGTAGCTGGCGAAGTCCGTGAAGTGCCAGTGCTCGTGGCCCGCGCGCGGGTCCCACTCCATGGTGCCGGTGGGGGTGTAGCCGACCTGCTTGCCGTCGGCGTCGTAGAAGTACTGGTACGCGTCCATCAGGTCCGCGCCGGGCTTGCGGAAGCCGTCGACCACGAGGGGCGCGGGGCCCGCGTTCCAGACGTTCGCGCTGAAGGCGAGGTAGTCCTTGCCGGGTGCGTCGCCGTCCTCGCCGTCGGTGACGGCGATGTCCCAGGCGGGCAGCGACCGCAGGTCCGGCTTGGGGATGTTCGCCGGGGCACCCGCCTTGCCGGTGGGCCGCTTGGCGGCGGGCTTCAGCGCGGGCGCGATGCGCGAGCCGTCGGTGTGGCCGGCGCCGTCGCCCAGGTGGTTCGCGAGGCCTCGGTCCTTGAGGGCGTAGGAGAGCTCGGGCGGCGTCGGGGCGTCGGCGCCGCGCGGGCCGTAATGACCGTCCATGGCCGGCTGTCCGGCCGGAGCGGACTGCGCCGCGTGGTCGCCACCGTGAGCGCCGCCGTGGTGGGCGGAGGACGAGGACTTCGACGTGGTCAGGCCCTCGCCGCCCTCCTCGGTCTCCTCCCGCACCGTCACCTTGATGGTCGGCCGGTCGTCGGGTATGCCGAACAGGTCGCGGTACTTCTTCGCCACGCCCACCTGGGCGGTGTACTCGCCCACCGGCAGGTCCACCCCCCTGTCGTAGTCCCAGTTGGTGGTGTTGGCCGCCCAGCCCTTCTCGACGCCCCACACCGAGCCCAGCGTCCACGGGTTGGTGGAGCAGCTCTGCGGATAGTGGTTGGTCGCCGGGGCGTCCGGGCGGATCCGGCCCGAGGCGTTGTTCGGGCAGAAGTTCCCCTCGCTCTTCACCACCTCTTCCCCGGCCGCGTTCTTGACCGAGATCTCCAGGAAGCCGGTCAGCCCGGAGAAATCGTTCAGCATCCCCTTGGGCAGGGTCTTCGTCTTCGTGGTCTTGCCGTCGCGGAGGATCTGCTTGGCGACGATCGGGTCCTTGTACGACTTCCGCGTCACCTGGAACTCCAGGGGCGCGTTGTCGACCGAGATGTACGTCCCGAGCTGCAGGCTGACGCCCTGGGACCACTCGTAGCGGGTGAGCGTCACGGAGTTCGACGCGGCGATCAGCTTGAGCTGCGGCTTGCCGGGCGTCGCGGCGGGCGCGGCACCGGCGCCGGGAGCGGCCCCGGCGATGGCGGCCACCACGGTGAGCGACGCCAGGGTGGCGAGACCCGGACGCGTCAGGCGACTGCGGCGCTCCTGGCCTCTCGTCCGGTCGGTCGCCCCCTCGCCCGTACCGTCGGTCCCCGGCCCGTTCGTCGGACTGTTCGAACTGGTCATCTGGCTGGTCATCGGTTCCTCGTCTGCGAGTGCCATGGTCAGTGGCATCGGACTGGACAGCCCACGGACGACGACCGGCCGGCCGGCCGTACGGCGCACCCCCGCGCGCCTGGGACCCGGCCGAGCTTGCTCCGGTCGCCCTGTGAGCAACCTGTGAGATTGGTAAACGACGTGTCCGGGTTGCCTGTTGAGGCGGAATTCGACGAAAGGGGCGGCGAGCACGGCTCAAACACATGCCCGCACATCCCTGCGGAACCGCCTCCAACTCCCCGGTGGATCCGCGCAGGAGCATCACACAGCCTGCACACAGCTCTGAGAATGGCTCGTTAGCGTTACTGACCGCTCGATCCGCTCGATCCCACGTGCGAACGTGACGTGACCGGGCCGCGGCCCGGCGGGTCGACGGCATGCCCACACAGGAAGACCTCCATGGACTACTGCACCTCATGTCGCCGACATCTCAACGGAGCCCTCGTGTGCCCCGGCTGCGGTGCCTACGCGCCCGACATAGCCCCGGCCACGATCGACAGCCGCGTCGTCCCGGCCCCGGCGACCGGGACGACCACCGGGTCGGTGATGCTCCCGATGGTGCCGACGGTGCCTGCGGCGACCTGGGAGTACGGCGCCATGGGCGGCGGTTGGCAGGAGGGCACACCGGCGCACGGCTTGGCGGGGGACGGGTTCGCGACGGACGAGTACGCCACAGAACAGTTGACGACGGACGGCTTCACGGCCGACCGGTTGACGGCGGACGGCTTCGCAGCCGACCGGTTGACGGCGAACGGCTTCGCAGCCGACCGGTTGACGGCGAACGGCTTCCCGGCCGACCGGTTGGCCGCCGAGGCGCCCGCGGCCGGACTCGGCGGGGATGGGGCCGCGCGGTCCGAGGCCCCGCTCACCGAGACGTCCGGCATCGAGGACGTAGACGTAGACGCTGACGTGGATGTGGAGGGTGTGCCGACGGCGCCACAGGGGCGGGCCGCGCGGCGGCGCCAGCTGGCGCGGTGGAAGAAGAACCAGCGCCGGGCCGTGGTCGCGACCGCGGTCGCGCTGGTCGGCGGCGGCCTGACCGTCATCGGGATGGACCGGCAGTCCACCGACCGGACCCAGGCGGCCACGGCGCCGGACGCCGAGAGCCTGGGCGGCGTCAAGGAGCAGGGCTCGCAGCGCGGCCGTACGTCGGCGACGGAGACCGACGACACCCGGCGCACCTCGAACAGCCCCACCAAGCGGTCACCGGGCACCAGCACCTCGCGCGACCGCTCGGCCGCCGATACGCCGAACTCCCGCGAGGGCACTCCCAGCTCCCCCCGTACGGCCGCGTCGACGCCGTCCGGCCAGCAGGCGCGAACCGGCTCCTCCACCACCGGCAAGACGGCCACCGACGCCGCCACCGGTACACCGACGGACGAGACGACCACGCCTCCGGCCACCGACGACGCCGGCTCCTCGACGGACACCGGTACGGGTACGGACACGAGCACCGGCACGGACTCGGGCAGTGGCTCGGACGCCGGCTCGGACACGGGCACGGACACGTCGGACGGTTCGAGCTCCGACACGGCGACCACCTCACCGTCGGGGCTGTGCCTGCTCGGCATCGTGTGCGTGAGCTGACGACGACCGGCCGCCATACGTGGGCTGACGGCCTCGGCGGTCAGCCCACTCCCCTCCCGCCCACAAACACCCTCCCGTCGACGATCGCCCTTCAGCGTTCGTCGGCCATCGGCCGTGGCCAGGAACGCCCGCTGACGCGTTCGATGTCGGTGTTGAACTGCTCCAGGTCGGCGACGAAGCGCTGGAGGCGTTCGGCGGGCCAGTCGGCGATGACGCCGGTCAGGCCGGTGACGAACTCCTCGCGCTGCTCGGCGAGGCGCGCCGACCCCTGGTCGGTGATCCGGAACTTGCGGGCCACTCCCCCGTCGGGGTCGAGGGTCCGCTCCACCAGGCCGTCGCGCAGAAGCGCCGAGGTCTGCCGGGTGAACGTGGACGCGGCGAACCCGAACGCCTCCACGAAGTCCGGGATGGACATGGGCCCTTGGGCCTCGAGTCTGCTGAGCAGGACGTAGGCGCTACGGTCGAGGGCACCGCCGTCGCGGACACCTCGGGGCGTCGACGTCTCACGGTTCCGCGTCAGGATCAGCAGCTCCCGCTCGATGCGCTCCCCCGCCTCTCGGGCATCCACGCCGCTCCCCTCCTGTCTGTCTGGCCGCCATGGGCCCCTCACCCTACGTCGAAATTGCGCCATGCATGGAGAGTGCATGATGCACCATTGATGCATCATGCACTACCTGTGTAGCGTGCATTTCCGTCTCCCTCCCCCACCCCCACAAGGAGATGTCGAGATGGGCCAGGTCGAAACGAGCCGCGACGAGACAAGCCAGGACGGGACAATCCGGGACGAGACAATCCGGAACAACCGGACCAGGACGGATGGGGACAGCGATGTCGTCCGGCTGCCGATGCCGAGCGCCGGCCCCCTGGACCCGCCCGCCGAGTGGGAACGACTGCGTGCGCAGTGCCCGGTGGCCACGGTCGAGCTGCCGAGCGGCGACCGGGCGAAGTTCGTGAGCCGCTACGACGACGTCCGCGCCCTCCTGTCCGACCCCCGCTTCTCCCGTCCGCGCGCCGGGGACGACACCGCTCGGCTCTCCGCAGACGGCTCGGGCGGCGCCGCGGCCGACGCGTCCTCCGACTACGAGCTGGCGATCCCGGAGACCGGCGAGCCGCATCTGCGCTGGCGGCGCCAGGTCGGCCGGTACTTCACCGCGAAACGCATGGCGGCCCTGCGCCCCGGCATGGCGAAGATCGCCGAGACCCTGCTCGACGAGATGATCGAGCGCGGACAGCCCGGCGATCTCAAGGCCGCCCTCGGCTTCCCGCTCCCGGTCTACGTCATCTGCGACCTGCTCGGCGCGCCGGCCGAGGACCGGGACCGCTTCTCGCACTGGTCCGACGCGTTCCTGAACGTCAGCCGTTTCTCGAAGGAGGAGACCGGGGCGGCGTTCACCGAGTTCGCGCGGTACATGGCCGAACTCGTCGCGGCGAAGCGCGCCGCACCCGGCGAGGACCTGATCAGCATGCTGATCGTGGAGAGCGCCGCGCTGCCGGAGGCCGACCGGCTCACCGACGCCGAACTCCTCGCCACCGGCATGGGGTTGCTGGTCGCGGGCCACGAGACCACCGCGAACATGATCGGCAAGATGGCCGCGCTGCTGCTGGCCGACCGCAGCCGCTGGGAGCAGTTGCTCGCCGATCCGTCCCTCGTCCGTACGGCGGTCGAGGAGGTGCTGCGCTTCGACGCCAACCTCGGCGGCTTCGGCATGCGGCGCTATCTGAGCGAGGACGTCGACCTCGACGGGGAGCTGCTGCCCGGCGGCACCACCGTGTTCTGCGGTATGTCCGCCGCCAACCGTGACGAGCGGGTCTTCACCGGCGCCGACGAGATGGACCTCACCCGCAGCCCCAACCCCCACCTCACCTTCGGCGCCGGCCCCCACTCCTGCCTCGGCCAGGCCCTCGCCCGCACCGAGCTCCAGGTCGTCCTCGAAGTCCTCCTCCGCAAACTCCCCACCCTCGAACTCGCCGTCCCCGCCGAGGAGTTGCGCAAGGTCGAAGGGCTCCTCGTGGGCGGCCTGCGCGAGGTCCCGGTGCGCTGGTGAGGAAGGGAGCCGCCATGAAGGTCCACGTGGACGAGGCGAAGTGCTGCGGCGCCGGCCAGTGCGTCCTCATCGCCCCCGAAGTCTTCGACCAGCGCGACGAGGACGGCATCGTCGTACTCCTCGACACGGAACCCACCCCGCCGCACCACCCGGCCGTCCGCGAGGCGGCGGCGGTCTGCCCGGCGGCGGCGATCACCGTCGACGACGAGACATGAGCCACCGGCCCGCTGGTGCGTGAGCCGCCGGGGGGCCGATGCGTGCGCTGCCACCGGGCCGCAGCCGCACCAACCACCGAGCCCCTGCCGTCCACCTGTCTCCCCCTATCCCCTCGCCGCCCCTATCCCCTCGCCGCGCGATGAGGTCCCAACGCCTCCAGTACGTCCCCGAGTTGGGCGTCGGTGAGGGCGGGGCCGGGCAGGGGCTGCGGCGGGGCGGCCGTGGGCCGGGGCGGGCGGAGGCTGTCGAGGAGGAGGGCCAGGGGGCGGCGCCAGGCGTCGGGGGCGGTCGCGGCGGTGAGGGCGGGGACGGCGCGGCCGAGGGCGGCGAGGGCGAAGAGGACGTCCTCGGTGGTGATGTCGGGCCGGACGGTGCCCTCGTCGCGGCCGCGCCCCAGCAGATGGTCGAGGGTCCGCCGGTTGTGCTCGTGCACGTCCTCAAGGACACCGACGCCCGGTACGTGGGTGGTCATGAGGTCGTTCGTGCCGAGGTCGGCGGCCAGCGTGCCGAAGACCGCGCCGAGGTATTCGTTGAGCCCGGTCCAGGCGTCCGGCGCATTCCGGACGCGCTCCCCGACGGCCATCGTGTCGGTGAGCTGGTCGTGGAAGACGGCGTCGATGAGGACGGCACGGCTCGGGAAGTGCCGGTAGAGCGTCGCGTTCCCCACTCCCGCCCGGCGGGCGATCACATCCAGCGGCGCGTCGAGCCCCTGCTCGGTGAACACCTCATGGGCCGCCGCCACCAGCAGTTCCCAGTTGCGCTGCGCGTCGCGCCGCCGTGGCGGCGGTGTCGAGCGGTCCGCACCGACGGTCATGTCATCCTCCGCGATAAACGGGGACTGCTCCCCGGCGCCGAATACCCCGATGTTATCGTCGACCGATAAAACGGGGAGAACTCCCCGGATAGCCCCGGATAGCCTCCGGAACCGCGAACCGAAAGGCGGCGAACAGGCCATGCGAGCACCCACGCTGGACGAACTGGCCCCCGACGGCCACGACTTCGCGACCGACCCCCACGCCGTCTACGCGGCCCTGCGTGCGAAGGGCCCCGTGCACCGGGTGCACATCCCGCAGACGGGTGACTGCTGGCTGGTCCTGAGCCGGGACGCCGCCCGGGCCGCGCTGACGGACTCCCGGCTGAGCAACGACATCCGCCACTCCGCCTGGGAGAGGGACGGCGGCAACGCCATCGGCCTCAACATGCTCCAGAGCGACCCGCCGCAGCACACCCGGCTGCGCCAGTCGGTCGCCGCGCACTTCACCCCCGCCCGGACGGCGTCCTTACGCCCCCGGATCGAGGAGATCGCGACGGCCCTGCTGTCGAAACTGCCCGCTCGGGGCACGGCGGACCTGGTGAGCCGGTACGCGCTGCCGCTCCCCGTAGCGGTGATCTGCGAGATCCTGGGCGTCCCCGACACCGACCGAAACGTGTTCCACGACTGGTCGACGGAGCTGGTGATGCCGACGTCTCCGGAAGCGACGGCAGGCGCGGCGGCAGCCCTCACGGACTACCTCACGGCCCTGATAGCCCGAAAACGCGCCGCCCCGGACGAAACCCTGCTGAGCGAACTGACGGCGACGGCCCCCGAAGCCCTCTCCGCCGAGGAGCTCCTCGGCATGGCCTTCCTCATCCTCGTCGCGGGCCACGAGACGACGGTCAACCTCATCTCGGCGACCGTCCACAGCCTGCTCACCCACCCCGACCAACTGGCGGCCCTGCGCACGGACTTCGCCCTGACCGGCGCGACGATAGAGGAATCCCTCCGCTACAACTCCCCGGTCCACGCCGCGGTCTTGCGCTTCGCCGCCGAACCCCTGATCCTCGCGGACACCCCGATCTCTCCCGGCGACGCCGTGCAGGTCTCCCTGGCCGCGGCGTCCCGCGACCCCCTCCGCTTCCCGTCCCCCGACCGCTTCGACCTCACCCGCCGCCCCAACTCCCACCTCGCCTTCGGTCACGGCATCCACCACTGCCTGGGCGCCCCCCTCGCCCGCATCGAAGCCACCATCGCCCTACGGCTCCTCCTCCGACACCACCCCCACCTCGCCTTCGCCACCACCCCCACCTCCCTCACCTGGCGAACCAGCACCATGCTGAGGGGCCTGCCGGAGCTGCCGGTCCGCCTGGGGTGATGCGGGGCCGAGGCCCCGGTGGCCGACCCGCGCGCACGGCGGGAGAAGCTTGGGGACGTGTCGTTGCCCCCCAACTTCCAAGGAGACGACCGGAGATGACGAAGCGGCTGGCGCGTAGAGCGGTGTTGAGTGGTGGGCTGGCCGGAGGGCTGGCTCTGGCGGGGACAGGGGTCGGGGCGGGAGGTGGGCGGGCCTGGGCGGCCGGTGCCGGGCGGGGGCCCGGTGGGGCGGCCGGAGCGGGTGCGGAGGCCTATGTGCCGATCTCCGTGGGGGCCGGGGGTGGGCCCGTCGGAAGTGACCGGGTGCATGTCCTCATGGTGGGGCCGCGGGATGCGGGGACCGTCGTGGTGCTGGTGCCGGGGATGTTCGGGGCGGCCAATGACTTTCGGCTGATGGCTCGGGATCTGGTCGCGCGGGTGCCGGGCGTTCAGGTGTGGGCCGTTGATCGGCGGGAGGAGAACCTGACCGATCGCAGTGGGTTCGGGGGTGGTGACCCGGTGGGGTACTACCTCGACGGCCGGTATCGGGCGTTGGAGCCGGCCCGGGCCGGGTTCTTCGGGGGGTGGGGGCTGGAACGGGCCCTTGAAGATCTTCGGTGTGTCGTGCTGGCCGCTCGGGGCGACGGGCGGCGGCGGGTCGTGCTCGGGGGGCATTCCTGGGGTGCGACCAGCGCGCTGGCGTATGCGGCCTGGGATTTCGCGGGGCGGGGCGGGTACCGGGATCTCGCCGGGCTGGCGGTCCTCGACGGGGGTGTGCGCGGGGCGTTCGAGGGGACCGGGACGCCCGTGCGGGACTCGCCGGAGGAGGTACGGGAGCGGCTCGCGGCGATCGCCGGCGGGCGCGTCTTCGACATGACGCTCAGCGGGGTCGGGCTGGGCAGCCGGGCGGAGAGTACGCAGATCTGGTACCAGCTCGCCGGGTGGTACGCCCATCACGACCCCGAGGGGCGGTCCGTCCTCCAGGAGCGGGTGCCCGAGGCGCTGCGGGTGCCGTTCCCGGTGACCAACGCCGCGCTGCTGGGGACCTTCGTCGACGCCGGGTTCGGCTGGCCCAACGACATCAGCGTCCACTCCGGGCACCTCGCCGCCGAGGGGGACGGGAACGGCGTACGGGGGTGGGTCGATGACGGGATCACGCCCATCGGGCGGGTCGCGGAGGCGTACGCCGGGCCCGTACCGGGGGTGTGGGAGTGGTACTGGCCCGCCCGGCTGTCCGTGGATCTGGATGTCAGTGACGTCTACGCCGACACCGATCTCGCCCGTTCCCTCGGGCTGCGGCTGCGGCACGCCGCCGGGCTCGACATCCCGCTCTACGCCTTCCAGACCAGCTACTCCAAGGGAACCGTCGTGGAGGGCGCCCGGCGGGTCGTCGCCGAGTCCCGTATCCCGTACGCCGTCCACGAGACCGACGAGGGCATGAACCACCTCGACCCGCTCTTCGCCGCCACGGACCGGAACACGGCCACGCGCACGCTGGCGGAGTTCGTGGGGAGGGTGGTGGCGGAGGCGCGGTGACCTCCGTGAGTGACCTGTGCGGGTGACCCGTGGGGGGCGGCAGGGGGGGCGTGCATACGTCATGCACGCCCCTATTCACTATCCACACCGGCCCGCCCGTACGGCCGCCCTCCTCAGAGGTTGCGCGCCAGCAGGTCCAGCAGCGCCGCCCAGTGGCGTTCCGTCGCCTCGGGGCTGTGCATGGCCGTGTCGGCCTGGGTGAAGCCGTGGTGGGCGCCCGCGTAGACCTCGCCGCGGTGGCGGACGCCGGACGCGGTGAGGGCCTTGTCGAGGCGGTCGATCTGGTCGGCCGGGTTGGTGGAGTCGTTGTCGGCGTGGCCGAAGTACAGCTCGGCGGTGATGCGGTCGGCGAGCAGGTGGGGGCTGTCCGGCGCGTCGGTGGCGAGGTGCGCGCCGTGGAAGCCGGCCGCCGCGGCCACCCGCTCGGGGTACGTCCCGGCCGTCCGCAGCGCCAGGGCCGCGCCTATGCAGTAGCCGGTGATGCCCACCGGGCCGCCGTTCGTCAGGGGCGAGGCCGTCAGCCAGTCCAGGTAGACACCGGCGTCCCGCATCGCCGCGTCCGGCGTCAGGCCCCGCATCGCCGGACGGATCCGCTCGATGATCTCCGGCCGTTCCGCCGGGTTGATGAAGTCGGGCAGCTCCACCAGGGGCGCCCGGCCGCTGCGGTACATCACGTTCGGAAGCAGGACGACATGACCGGCCGCCGCCAGCCGCTCCGCCATCCCCTTCAGATGCCCGCGCACCCCGAACGCGTCCATGTAGAGCAGGACGGCGGGGTGCGGGCCGTCGCCGGCCGGGTGGAAGACGTACGCGTCGACGGTTCCGTCGGGGCTGGGGATGTCTGTCGGGGAGATGTGTACGGAGGTCGAGGTCATGGGCTCTCCTTGCATGGGGGGGGGAACGGGAAGTGGGTCGCGGCTCAGTCCCCGGAGAGGGCCATGCGGGAGCCACCCGCCTCGCCCCGGACGGCCGTGTCGGCCAGTTCCCTCACCCGGGCGGCCGGGACCGGGACGCCGGGGGTCTCGAAGAACCAGCGCCCCGCCTCCTCCTGGCTGAGCCCGGTCGGCCGCCGCGCCATGTACGGCTGGACGTAGACCGGCGTGCCCGGCTCACTGCGCCAGCTGTCGGCGAGGGTGCCGAGGTCGACCGTGTCGTAGCCGAGGGCGTCGAGGAGGCGGGTCACCTCCGCCTTGGCGGTCGCGTGGTCACCCGCGATCGGCAGGGCGCTGCGGTCGGCGGCACCGGCGGGCCGGGCACTGGTGAACAGCCGCCGGAAGTCGATGTTGTTGAACGCCTTGACCACGTACGAGTCGGCCAGGTGCCGCTGCACCAGGGCGCTGGAGGTCAGCTCGGACCCGTCCAGCTCGGCGAGGCGGCCGTCGCGCTCCGGGTAGTAGTTCATGGTGTCGATCACCGTCCGGCCGGCCAGGTCGGCGGCGGAGAGCCGCGCGTGGGCGTGCAGCGGGATCGTCGCCACGACGAGGTCGCCGGCCCGGGCGGCCTCGGCGGGGGTGGCGGCGCGGGCACGGGCGCCGAGTTCGCCGACCAGGTCGGCGAGGGTCTCGGGACCGCGCGAGTTGCTCAGGACGACGTCCAGGCCGGCGGCGACGGCCAGCCGCGCCACCGCCCCGCCGATCATTCCGCTGCCGATGAGTCCGAGGGTCTTGGTCATGGGGTCGAGCCTCACTGAAGAGATGCGCCAATGTGAAACTGAGTGTCACGCTAGCCACTGAGCGGCACACCTGCAAGCCGGGGTCGTGGGGAGGTAGCATCGCGGGGTGAGCGAAGTGAGCGGAGCACCACGTACGGGCGCGAAGGGCGCGGCGAACGCGACGCCCGGGAGGACGACGGATCCGGCGCGCACGAAGACCAGGGACATCGCACGGGCCGCCGTACGGACCGAACTCGCTCAAGTGGCCTTCGAGTTGTTCCTTCGCGACGGCTTCGACAAGGTGACGCTCGACGATCTGGCGTCGGCCGCCGGGGTGTCCCGGAGCACGTTCCTGCGCTACTTCGGCACCAAGGAGGACGCCGTACTCGGCGCCTTCGACACGCACGGCGGCTGGGTCGCCGAGGCGCTGCGCGCCCGCCCCGCCGACGAGGACGACTGGACGGCGCTGCGGCGGGCGCTGGACACGGTCATCCAGCGGTACCACCAGGACCCGGTCGGCTCCCTCGCCACCACCCGCCTCGTCCAGGAGACCCCCGCGCTCTGCGCACGCCAGCTGGAGAAGCAGCACGGCTGGCGGCCCACACTGGCCCAGGCCCTCGCCGAACGCCACGGCTCCTCGGGCCCTCCGGCCATCGCCGACACCGTACGGGCCGCCGCCGCCCTCGACTGCTTGAACATCGCCCTCGACCACTGGACCGCCTCCGACGGCGACCTCGACCTCGTCGCCCTGCTGGACGAGGCCTTCGCGACGCTCGCGCCGTAGGCGCGGCCGGGGCCGAAGGCGGGCCCGGCGTCAGGTATAGACGATCGGGCAGCCCCGGCGGATCGAGTGCTGGGCGGCGCGCAGGAACAGGGCGACGTAGAAGGCCGTGTCGAGGTCGTCGGCCCACGGCCCCGGCCGGGACGCCGCCAGTTCCTTCGCCTCTCCGTCCAGGAACCACATGGTCAGGTCGAGGTTGTCGCACATCTGCGGGGTCTCGGGCGGAAGCTCGACGACCGCCGCCAGCCGCTCCGCGAGCGCCAGTACCCGGGGAGCGCCGGCGACCAGAGTCGAATCCGTGTAGCCGGCCTCGACGTCCAGCCAGATGTCCTCGTCGAGCGACAACGGCACCAGGACCGTCCAGCCGCAGAGGGTTTCCGTCTCCTCGCGCGTGAGGTGGGCCTCGCACAGCCTGAGGAAGCCGTCCATCGGCGGGACCAGCTTCTCCTCGAAGGCCAGCCCCGAGCCACGGACGAATTCCGCCTCCTCGGGCACCGACTCATAGGCCGGCAGCCCCCGCCGCCCCAGCTCCTCGTTCAACGCCGAGGCGACGCGCCCCCAGCCGCCCTCGTCCTCGTCATGATCCGCACCCTCGCCCTCGATCCCACCGAACCATTCCTCCGCGCCGACGCTCCCCAGATAGATGCCCATCCCCGGAACGTACTGCGCGGCACTGACAGTCCGGCCCGCCCGCGTTCAGCCGTGCGCTCCGACGCCGGACAGGTCATGGCGGCGCATGCTGTTGCGGTCGGTCACCGAGCGGCCGAGGGCGTGGTGCGGCCACAGGCCGCCGGCCGTGCGGCGGCTGCGTTCGACCCAGGCGCGGGCCGGGACGCTGCTGTTCTTGTAGTAGTTGAGGGCGTAGCCGCCGGTGTGGACGCGCAGGAGGCAGAAGCCGCCCGGGTAGTCCTTGACGGCGCTGACCTCCTGCTGGGTGACGTGCGGGGCGTGTGTCAGGACCGTGCGCTTGTTGCGGTGGGTGTGGCCCGCGTGGTGGAGGAAGACGCCGGGGGCGGACGCGTACGCGTCGACGATCTCCCGGGCCTGGCGGCGATCGAGGCGCTGCCCGCGCCCCATGGGGAAGACGGCGTCCCGCGTGGTCAGCGGGTGGTGGCCGAAGACGATGGTGGGTTGGTCCCGCTCCGCCCTCAGCCGGTCCCGGAACCAGGCGAGTTGCTCGGCGCCGAGGCCGCCCGCGTCGCCCCCGTTGCCGTCCTTCTCGTAGGTGTCGAGGCCGATCAGGCGCAGCCCGCCCAGGTCGCGGGCGAAGTATCCGGGCCCGTCGCCGCCGCCCAGGAATCCGTCGCGGAAGGCGTCGTCGGGGTGTCGTGGGCGGTCGTGGTTTCCGCGTACGACGAAGTAGTCCCGTCCGTGGGTGCCGAAACCGTCCAGGATGCGGCGGGCCTCCGCCAGGTCACGGGGCGCGCCGGCCGCCGAGATGTCCCCGGCGGCCAGCAACAGGTCCGCTCCGCGCCGCTGGGCCTCCTCGATCATGGCCAGGCTCATGATCTCCGGGTACGGGGCGAGGCCGGGCGGCTGCGAGACCCCGCGCAGCATCGGTACGCCGGCCACCAGGCCCGCGGTGGTCTCGCCGAGGTGCAGGTCGTTGCAGAGCGCGATGGAGACGAGGTGGCGGCCGGGGGGCGGCTGCGGGGTGGTGAAGGAGTACGGGCCTCCGTGCGAGCCCAGGCCGTGGAGTGAGGTGCCCACGGCGTTGCCCCGGACCAGGTGCAGGGGGGTCGGTGTGGCGGCCCGGCCGCGCGAACGGGCCTGGTAGTAGTACGTCTGGCCCGGTTCCAGGTCCGTGAGTTCCACGTAGTGGTGGGCGGTGGGGCGGTCCTCCGCCGCGGTGCGGTCGAGGTGGGCCGGGTGGGTGCCGTAGACGACCTCGCCCTCGGTGACGGCGGGGAGCAGATGACCGAAGCCGTCGTCGGTACCGGGCACGGCGGTGTACCAGGTGATGACGGCGCTGTTCTCGGTGAGGGTGACCAGCTCCAGGTGGAGGGCCGTCACGGTGTCGGGGTGCGTACGGCGTTCCCTGCGCGCGGCGAGGGCGGACCGGAACACGGCGGGGGTGAGGAGCGCGCCGGAGCGGAGGAGGTCACCGGGGGCGGGGAGCCCCGCCAGTGCGGCGAGGGGAGCGGAGAAGCAGCAGCCCATGTCAGGACCGTGCCCGCGGCCCGTTGACGGCGGCCGTGGTGCCGATGAAGGAGACACGAACACCGGCCCTGCCACCGGAGGCGGCACGGGCGTCACGGGCATCACCGAGGAGCGGCCAGGTCCCACTGTCGTGCTCAGTCACACGTCTCACCTCCCGACAGCCAGGGTGTAGCAGGCTACACCCCCCTTCCGGGAGGGCATTCCCTCGTGGTGGCGGCCGCCGAACGGGATCGTGGATGCCCCACCGATGAGTTTCGGCGGTTTACCCGGTCCATGTGTACGGACGCAGACGCAACGCATAGGAGATGCGATGGGCACCGTGGTGATGCACAACGTGGTTTCGGTGGACGGCTTCATCGCCGACGCGAACGATCAGGTCGGCCCGCTCTTCGACTGGTACTCCAACGGCGACGTCCCGCTCGGCGGCGTCGGCCGGGCCAAGGTCTCGAAGGTCTCGGCCGAGTACGTCGGGCCGATGTGGGCGGGCCTCGGCGCGCTGGTGGTCGGACGGCACGTGTTCGACATCACCAACGGCTGGGAGGGGACGCCTCCGGCGGGCGAGCACATCGTCGTCGTGTCGCACCGGCCCAGGCCCGAGGGATGGCACCCGGAGGCCCCGTTCCACTTCGTCGACGGTGTCGCCGAGGCGATCGCGAAGGCCCAGGAGCTCGCCGGCGACCGCACGGTCGGCGTGGCGGCGGGCGACGTCGGCGGCCAGGCCTTCGCGCTCGGCCTGGTCGACGAGGTGGCGATGGACGTCGTCCCCGTCGTCTTCGGCTCCGGCAAGCGGTACTTCGGATCGACCGACACCCAGCACCTCCTCGACGACCCGCACACGGTGATCCAGGGCGACCGGGTCCTCCACCTGCTCTACCGGGTACGCCGCTAGCGCCCGCCTGCGTCGCGCGGTTTGGGAAGATGGCGGACCACCATATGAAGAGGGGTCGAGCATGCTCGTGCTCATACTGTCCGTCGTCGTCCTGCTCGTCATCGGCGGCTGCGTCTGCGTCTTCTGGGCGGCCCGGGGCGACGCCCCTCGCTGGGTGCGTGGTGTGGCCAAGGCGACGCTGCTCGGCAGCGAAGTGACCCGCAGCGCGAGCGGCAAGTCCCGCACCCAGGGCGGCCAGGACAACTCGAACACCCTGGACAGCTAGGACAGCCAGGACAGCCAGAGGGCGCTGATCAGCCCGTCTCGCGGAGCCGAGCCGTGTCGTGTCGTGTCGTGTCGTGTCGACGTGCAACTCCTTTGCCCCCCGAACGGTCGTTCTCGTCGACGGGTCTCTCCGACCGGGGAGTTCAGGGGATCCAAGGGGGAGCACATGGACGACGGCACAGTGGACGGCGGCACGGGCGGTGCGAGCGGCGCGGCACATCAAGTCGCCTTCTTCTTAAGGGAGTTGTCAGCGGAGGAACCGGGGCGGAGAGCGGCGGCGGTCAAAGGGCTCGGGCGGCTGGGGCAGTGGGACGAGCACGGTGATGTCGTCGTCCGGGCGGCTCGGGACGCCGAAGCCGAGGTGCGGGCCGGGGCGGCCGACGCGCTGGGACGGCTCGGGGATGCCGGGGACAGCGTGGCGGGCGCGGTGGTCGTCGAGCTGATGGGGGACGCGGATCCGCACGTACGTCGTCGGGCGTCGCTCGCCGCCGAGCGGCTGGCGCTCACCGGGCCGACCGTCACCGAGGCGTTCCGGCGGCTGCTGCTGGACGACTCGGACTGGCATCTGCGGCTCAACGGGCTGCTCGGGCTGAGCGGTCGCGACGAGACCGTCGACACGGCGGTGTTCATACGGCTGTTGGGCGAGCGGACGCCGTACCTGTGGGGCCCCGCCCGGAGGGCC
This sequence comes from Streptomyces sp. DSM 40750, assembly GCF_024612035.1. Lineage (GTDB taxonomy): Bacteria > Actinomycetota > Actinomycetes > Streptomycetales > Streptomycetaceae > Streptomyces. The sequence goes on along the minus strand of NZ_CP102513.1, from coordinate 6,036,851 downwards.
CTGCTCGCCTCGCTGCCACGGAAGCCCGTACTGGACGAGGTGCTGCGCACCGCAGAGCACGGCCACGGCCTCGCTCGCGTGCGGGCACTGGAGATGCTGCCCGCGGAGGACATCCGCCGCATGCGCGACTCACTCCTCGCCGGCCTGCGCGACGAGTCCCCGGACGTCCGGTGGGCGGTCGTGCGCCAACTGTCCAAGGACCGGCGGCCGAGCACGGCCGACGCCCTGCTGTCGGCACTGGAGGCCGAGACCGACACCGACACCGCCGCCCGGCTCCTGCGCACCCTCGGCCGGTGGAAGGAGACCCGCGCCGTGCCCGCGGCCGTGCGCTGGCTCGACCGTCCGGAGACGGGCTCCATCGCCGTGCAGGCCCTGGTCGGCATCGGTACACCGACGGCGGTCGAGTGGCTCAGGGCGACAGTCGCCGCCACCCCCGGTCCCGAGGTGGGCCCCGGTCTCGGTCGTCCCGAGGTCCGGGCGGCCGCCGCCACCGCGCTGGGCGAACTGGCTGCCACCGGGTCCACCCTGACACTGCTGGCGCTCCTCCACGATCCGGACGAACGGGTGCGGGCCGGAGCGGTGGACGGTCTGCGGCTGCTCGGACGGCGCAGGCTGCGGCGCCGGCGGCGGGGCGCGAGGGCCGAGGCCCTGCTCGGACTGCTGACGACCGACGAGCCGATCATCGGGCACACCCGCGACGCGCTCAGCGAGTATCCCGAGACCCGCCCCGCCCTCCGACGCCTGATCGACCACCCGTCCGACGAGGTCAGGGCGGCCGTCCTCTCCCTCCTGGACGAGGACGACGACGGAGACGTAGCCCTCTTTCTGTCCCACCTCGACGATCCGTCCGAACCCGTCCGCCACGAGGCGCTGGTGGGCATCGGGCGCTACGTCTACTGGTACGAGGAGCTGCCCGATGTACCCGACGGGCTCGATCTGCTCGCCGTGATCACCGCGCTCTCGCGCTCCCCCGCCGTCTCCTCCCGCACCCGGTATGAGGCGGGCCGCCTCCTCGACGAGCTGAAGGGCTACGGCGTCGTCTGACCGCGGCGAAGGCCGGCCCGCGAACGGGTGAGGCCGGCTCGACGGGGTGGGTGTCGAGCCGGCCTCCGCGGTACCGCGGGCCGGTCAGTCCGTGCCGGACTCCATCGCGGCGCGGTCCAGCAGCGCGTCCTCCTCGGAGACCTCGCCGCGGGAGGCGATCACCTCGGCGCCGCCCTCCGGCAGCTCCGGCATGGTGCCGATGAGGCCGGTCGCGGCCGCCTGGGAGGCACCGATGGTGGGGCTGCCGGTGCCGATGAGGCCGAGGCCGGCGTACTGCTCCAGCTTGGCGCGGGAGTCGGCGATGTCGAGGTTGCGCATGGTGAGCTGGCCGATGCGGTCGACCGGGCCGAAGGCCGAGTCCTCGGTGCGCTCCATGGAGAGCTTGTCCGGGTGGTAGCTGAAGGCGGGGCCGGTCGTGTCGAGGATCGAGTAGTCCTCGCCGCGGCGCAGGCGCAGCGTGACCTCGCCCGTGACCGCCGCGCCGACCCAGCGCTGCAGCGACTCGCGGATCATCAGCGCCTGCGGGTCCAGCCAGCGGCCCTCGTACATGAGGCGGCCCAGGCGCCGGCCCTCGTTGTGGTACTGGGCGACGGTGTCCTCGTTGTGGATGGCGTTGACGAGACGCTCGTACGCGGCGTGCAGGAGGGCCATGCCGGGGGCCTCGTAGATGCCGCGGCTCTTGGCCTCGATGATGCGGTTCTCGATCTGGTCGGACATGCCGAGGCCGTGGCGGCCGCCGACGGCGTTGGCCTCCATGACCAGGTCGACGGCGGAGTCGAACTCCTTGCCGTTGATCGTCACCGGACGGCCCTGGTCGAAGCCGATCGTCACGTCCTCGGTGAGGATCTCGACCTCGGGGTCCCAGAACCGGACGCCCATGATCGGCTCGACGGTCTCGATGCCGGTGTCCAGGTGCTCCAGGGTCTTGGCCTCGTGGGTGGCACCCCAGATGTTGGCGTCGGTGGAGTACGCCTTCTCCGTGCTGTCCCGGTAGGGCAGCTGGTGGGCGACCAGCCACTCCGACATCTCCTTGCGGCCGCCCAGCTCCGTGACGAAGTCGGCGTCCAGCCAGGGCTTGTAGATCCGCAGGTGGGGGTTGGCGAGCAGGCCGTAGCGGTAGAACCGCTCGATGTCGTTGCCCTTGAAGGTCGAGCCGTCGCCCCAGATCTGGACGTCGTCCTCCAGCATCGCCCGCACCAGCAGCGTGCCGGTGACGGCACGGCCGAGGGGGGTCGTGTTGAAGTACGCCCGCCCGCCCGAGCGGATGTGGAACGCGCCGCAGGTCAGCGCGGCCAGGCCCTCCTCGACCAGCGCGGCCCGGCAGTCGACCAGGCGCGCGATCTCCGCACCGTAGGTCTTCGCGCGGCCGGGCACCGAGGCGATGTCGGGCTCGTCGTACTGGCCGATGTCAGCGGTGTAGGTGCACGGGACGGCACCCTTGTCGCGCATCCACGCGACCGCGACCGAGGTATCGAGCCCGCCCGAGAAGGCGATGCCGACGCGCTCGCCGGCCGGAAGAGAGGTGAGGACCTTGGACATAGGAAGATTATGCATGCCAGCGCATGATCATGCAAAGGGGTGATGGTGATACCTGAGGTGATTCAGGTCCCACGGGACGAAGGGGGCTCGATGGCGAGGTTCGAGGACTGGCGGGCCGATCGGATCGGAAGTGCGCTGCGGGGTGGGAATCCGACCGTGGTGCGGAGGCTGGGGGCCGGGTTCGCGGTGATCGGGGACGTGCAGTTTCTGCCGGGTTACTCCGTGCTGCTGGTGGACGATCCGGCGGTGGGGCGGCTGTCGGACCTGCCGAGGGGGAGGCGGATGGCGTTCCTGGCCGACATGGACCGGCTGGGGGAGGCCGTCGAGCGGGCCTGCGGGCGGCTGGATCCGGCGTTCCTGCGGGTCAATCTGGAGATCCTGGGGAACACCGATCCGTTTCTGCACGCGCATGTGTGGCCGAGGTACGCGTGGGAGCCGGAGGAGTTGGTCGGCAAGCCGGTGTGGCTGTATCCGCGGGAGCGGTGGGGCGACGAGCGGTACGCGCTCGGGCCCCGGCACGATGCGCTGCGCGAGGCGATCGGGCGGGAGCTGGACCGCCTCGCGTCCTGAACACACCGGACCGACTACAACAGCCCTTCGGGCAACGCGACCCCCTCGTCGGAGAGGTGTCGCAGGGCCGCCGCGATGGAGTGGCAGTCGAAGAGGGCCGAGTGTTCGCTGCCCGAGGCCGGCCGTGGCAGCCCCAGCACGTGCCACAGGCGGCCCGAGTTGCTGGACGCCGTCGTCGGGGCGACGGTGTTGAGCCAGGGACGGATGTTGAGGAAGCCGGGGGTGAGAGGGCTGTGCTTGATCTCTTCACCCCGGGCCCGGGCCCAGCCGATGTTCTCGCCGAGGACGAGCATGTCGTTGCCGTAGGAGAGGACGGACCGGCCCTGGCAGAAGGCGAGGAAGTCGCTCAGGGCCCGGGCCGGCGGGAGGCCGTCCCGGTCGACCGTCCGCTGGTCGATGCCGGTGAGGGTGGTGAAGAACGGCGAGAGCCGCGGGTTCACCACCGGCCGGACCAGCGCCTCGAACTCCTCGACGACCGAGTGGTCCTCCCTCAGTCGCAGCGCGCCGATCTGCACGATCTCCCGGAGTTGACCGGGGGCCGACCAGTCCTGTTCGAGAGCCTCCGGCCAGCTCGTGAACTCCAGGTCGAAGATGACGAAGGTGGGCAAAACGCTGCTCTCCCTGCGGCGCGAGGACGGTTACGGGAGCGTTCTACCCACCGACGGCCTTCACCTCCGGACTGTCACCCGGCTTCGGCGGTCTTCCATCACCGGTTCGCCGGTTCGTCAGTTCGTCAGTTCGGGGCCACCGGGCGGCTTCCGGTGGTGAGGTCCACGCCCAGCAGGCCGTCGGGGAGGATCCGTCCGGCGTCCCCGACCGCGGTCCGGGACTTCAGCTCGGTCCCGGCCCCCGAGCCCGCCTCCGGCGTCGGGCACAGCGCCTCGACGAGATGACCGTTGATCGCCTCGTCGATCGGGCTCGGTTCCAGGGCCGTACCGTCCTCGTTGAGGCGCTGGTACTTCATCAGGTTCCAGCCCATGGAGAGCTGGCGGCCGCCGTCCGCCCTGGTGAGACTGATGGTGCCGGCGCCGAAGACCCCGCCGTCGTGGCCCCAGAAACGCCCGCAGCCGGGGAGTTCGAGGGTGTAGATGCCGAGGCCGTAGTCGATGGCGGCGCCCGGGGCGAGGCCCACCGGAACCGTGCGCTGCATCTCGGCGAGGGACGCCCGGCCGACGAGGTCGCCCGCGAGCAGCTTGCGGTAGAAGCGGTTGAGGTCGTCGGTCGTGGAGACGATCGCGCCGGCGGTGTAGGCCCAGGACATGTCGTAGACGCTGTAGTCGCGGGGCGGGTCGATGAGGCCGTAGAAGGACTCGTACATCTTGGGGTGCGGGCCCTTGATGTACGGGGTGCGCGGGAAGGAGGTGTGGCGCAGCCCGGCGCGGTCGATGACGTGGCGGGTGAGGTACGTCGACGCCTTCTGGCCGGTGACCTTCTCCAGGATGAGGCCGGCGATGACGTAGTTGGTGTTGGAGTACGCGCCCGGCTGCGCGCCCGGGCGGCCGGTGGCGTCGGCCGCGAGGCCCAGCCGTACCAGTTCCCCGGGGCTGATCGAGCGGAAGCGCTCCTCGTCGAGGCTGGCGGTGGAGTTCTGGGCGAGCGAGGGGAAGGCGCCGAGGACGTAGTCGCCGATGTGGCTGGTGTGGTTGAGGAGCATGCGTACGGTGATGGCGTCACCGCGCTCCCGGTCGGCGGCGGTCCCGTCGAACAGCTCAGGGACGTAGTCCGTGACCGGGGCGTCGAGGCTGATCCGGCCTCGCTCCACCTGCTGCAGGATCGCCACGGACGTGAACGTCTTGCTGATGCTGCCGACGCGGTGCCGCATGTTCGCGGTGACCTCGCGGCCCGTGTCCACATCGGCCAGACCCGACGCGCCCGTCCAGCGCTCACGGCCCTCACGGACCGACGCGTACGTGCCGTACATACCGGCCTCGTGGATCGCGTCGAGTGTGCCGCGCAGCCCCTCCCGGTCCAGTCCGGCGGGCGCCGGGGCCGTATCCACGTCCCTCGGCGCGGCGGACACCGCCGGCACCGCGGTGACGAGCAGAAGTGTGGTGCCCAGAGCGGTCCCCACGAGACGCTTGATACGCACGGCTTGGTCCCTCGTTCCTGATGTTCCTGACGTTCCCGACGGCCCAGGTCGGTCAACTCCCGGGCCCTGTCAGGTGATTGTCCCGGGCTACCGGTGCGCCCTACATCCTTCTCGTGGACGATCACGTTCACAGCGGGGCCATGACATCTGTCATGGCCCCGCGCACATCAGTGAAGGGTGGGGTCAGAGACCGTACCGGTACTTCAAGCGGCGCCAGAAGTCGCGGAACATCCACTTGTCGAACTCGGTGATCTGGGCGGCGCTGCCGGCCTTCATGAGGAAGCAGCACTGGCCGGTGGGGGTCCAGTCGTAGAAGTCGTCGAGGCCGAAGGTGTGGCCGACCTCGTGCAGGTAGATGTGGATGTTCTCCTGGCTGAGCGCGCCGGTGAAGTAGGCGCGGCCCATACGCTGACCCCAGTCGCCGCCCGCGCCGCCGCCGAAGCCCTCGGTGAGCCAGAGGGACTGGTCGTAGTGGCGGGAGGCGCCGCCGGGACAGCGGGAGTAGTTGCCGTCCTGGTGGAAGAAGCGGCCGCAGTCGGGGTTGCACTGCGGGGCTCCGCCGCCGTCGAGCATGTTGGTGTAGATGTCGACGGAGTTGTCGGTCCACTGGAGGGTGGAGCGGTTCTTCACCGCCCAGCCGACGATGTTGACCGGGACGTTGGTGTACGGCCAGGCGTTGTGACCGGCGCCGTTGTCGACCATCGCCGCCATCCACTTGCCGAACTGCTTCTTGAGCGCGGCGTGGATCTGGTCGCGCAGGGTCGCGCTGACCGGGGTGTCCGACTCCCAGCGGACGCAGTAGTTGACGCTTCCGCGGTTGGCCATGATCTGGTCCCAGCCGTAGTTGCGGAAGCCGTACAGGTCGCCGTACGTGGACTCGACGTGGTTCCAGACCTCGTTGAGGGGCTGGACCAGATTCGAGGGCGGGTTCCAGACGTCCGCCACGGCGGCCACCGCCTGGGCCCGGGCCGATCGGTCGTTCGCCGCCTGCGCCACGGACGGGGTCGTCAGACCGGGCGCGAGGAGCATGGCCACGACGGCGGCGAGCACGGTGAGCAGTCTTGTGATGCGGGTGCGCATGGTGAACTCCCTTTGTGGGGTGGGATTTCACGTGCCTTCACGTCACCCTGTGGTTGCCGCCGATCGGCCCGAGGCTGCCGCCGACCGGCCCGAGGCTGCCGCCGACCGGCCCGAGGCTGCCGCCGACCGGCCCGAGGCTGCCGCCGACCGGCCGGAGGCTGCCGCGCGTTCCAGCGCCACGATCCGCATGCCTCCCGGGCCGGTCCCCTCCCGCGTGGGACGCAGCCCGGCGACACGGAACTGCTCCAGCACCCAGGCGTGGGAGAGCCGCAGCTTCCGGTAGCTGTGGGCGTCCATGACCCAGTCGCCGCCGGAGCCGTCCCGGCTGTGGATCAGGTCGTGCACGACGACCGTGTAGTCGTCGTAGTCGTCCGGGTACTCCAGGAAACAGGTCATGATCCGGTCCTCGGTGGCGCGGACCGGGAGGAAGCGGTCGGTGCCGGTCAGCGGGACCGTCAGGTCGCGGTAGCCGAACACGGCCGTCCCATCGGGCGCGAGCGCCTCCGCGACATCGCCGAACAGCGCCGCCACGTCCCCTCGCGTCGGCAGATGGGTCAGCGTGTCACCGAGACAGACGACCGCCGCCGCCGAGCCCGGACGGACCAGCTCCGGCAGCGCGGTACGCACGTCCGCCCGTACGGGACGCACCGTCGGCACCTCGGTGGCGTGCGCGGCCAGTTCGCCCAGCAACGGCTCGCTCAGGTCGACGGCGAGCACGGAGTCGAAGCCGAACCCGGCCAGGGCGAGACTCGTATGCCCCGGGCCGCACCCCAGGTCCACGGCGAGGCCGCCCGCCGGACCGGGAACCACACCCCACTCCGACAGGAACGCACGCTGGGCCTCGGCGAGCGAGAGCAGATCGCCGCCCAGCATCCATGTGTAGTGCTCGGCGAGGAACCGGTCGTAGTGGTCCACGGCGGCGGTCATCGCGGTCGGGTCGGTTGTGTCGGCTGCGTCGGTCGAGTCGATTGTGTCGGTTGTGTCGGTTGGCATGAGGCACGTGTCCCTTCGCATCCGGCAGGCGAAGGGGAATCTAGAGCGGGATACGGCGATGCGGACGGCCCGCCGAACCATATTCGTCGGGCCCTGGAAAATGGCGGCCATGGACGACACTGATTCGGCGATCCTCAGCCATCTGCAACGCGATGCACGGCTCACCAACCGGGAGTTGGCCCGCCTCGTGGGCATCGCGCCCTCCACCTGCCTGGAGCGGGTCCGGGCGTTACGGTCGCGCGGCGTGATCACCGGTTACCACGCGGCCGTGCAGCCACGACTGCTCGGCCGCTCGCTCCAGGCCCTGGTCTTCGCCCGGCTGCGCCCGCTGAGCCGGGACGTGATCTCCGGCTTCGAGGCGTATCTGTCCCAACTGCCCGAGGTGGTCTCCGTCTTCGTGGTCTCCGGCGACGACGACTTCATCGTGCACGTGGCCGTACCGGACATCGACCGGCTGCACGCCTTCCTCATGGACCGGTTCAGCGCCCGGCGGGAGGTGGTGAGTTTCCGCAGCTCGGTGATCTACCAACAGACGAACGTTCGGGTGATGACGCCCTTGGACGGCCACGAACACGGCGCGGGAAGGTAAGCGGAAAAGTGAGCGGAAAGGCAAGCGGAAAGGTGAGCGGGAAGACAGGCAGGTAGTCATGGAGGTGGACAGACAGGTAGTCAGGAAGGCGGACAGGCAGCCGACAAGGTCGCCGGCGCTCCCCTCACTCGACTCGCCCCGGCCCCACAGCTCGGTCACCCCCGGCCTCCTCCTGCGCCTCCCCGAACCGCGCCAACACCACCCCACCCCCCACACAGCACACGAATCCGGCCACCGCCAGCCCTCCGTAACCGTCCCGGGTCGTGTCGCCGAGCCACGCCACGCCGAACACGCCCGGCCAGACGGTCTCGCAGATCACCATCGCCGCCGTGGCCGCCGTCACCGAGCCGGACTGGAGGGCCTGGACGAGGAGGAGGTAACCGCCGAGGCCGGAGACGACGACGGCGTACGCGGTGGGCTCGCCGAGCACGGCGGGGACGGTCGCGTCCGGCAGCAGGCGGACCGCGATCGCGGTGAGGCCGAAGCTCAGGCCGGCCGCGGCGCCGAGCACGACGGCCCGGCCGCGCCGCAGCCGGCCGCCCACCACCCAGCCGCCCGCCACCACCAGCAGCGACGCACACAGCACCGCCACCCGCAGCGGGGTGTCCCCGTATCCGTCGCCCGCGTGCCCGGCGGACACCGCCAGCGTCACCAGCCCCAGGCATACGACGACCACGGCACCCCACTCGCCACGCCGCAGCCGCAGGCCCAGCACCGCGGTGCCGACCACCGCCGTGACCGCCAGCGACGCGGCCACCGCCGCCTCCACCAGGAACAACGGCACGAGCCGCAACGCCACCACCTGCGCCCCGAACCCGAGCGTGTCCAGCCCGGCCCCGGCGAGGAAGGGCCAGCCGCGCAGAACCTCCACCACGGTCCGCGCCCGACCGCGCGCGCCCTCGGCACCCTCCGCATCCGCCGCCCGCCGTGCCCCCAGCGCCTGCAACACCGTCGCCGTACCCATGCAGACCGCCGCGCACAGCGCCAGCGTCACACCCGCCACCATGCGGGCACAGTAAGGGCGGAACCCGGGCCCACCCGCGCGACACCAGCGGACGCGCCCACGCGACATCCGGTCGGCACACCCGCACGGCCGCCCCTCTCCACCCTCAGGTCTCCACCCTCAGGACCGCACAAAGTCCGACAGATTCATTGCTCCGCTTCTGTTCGAAGTCCTAGGGTGGGCCCGGTTTTCCCAACATCATCGGACAGCATCCGACGCTCCTCAGTACGTGCACCCCCATGTCGTCGCGAGGAAGGTTCCGGCCATGCACCACCCGCACCCGCACCCCGTAAGCCGCCGTCGTCTCCTGGAGGGCGGCGCCGCCCTCCTCGGAGCCCTGGCCCTCCCCGGCGGAGACGCGTACGCGGCCCCCCGCAGTGGGACGAAGGCCGACGCCACCCCCGAGTGGTCCGGCAACATCGCCCTCTTCCAGGTCGGCGCGGAACCGCCCCACACCACCCTCATGCCGTACGCGGACGTCAGACAGGCGATCAAGGCCGACCGCACCCGCTCCCCGTACCGGCTCAGCCTCGACGGCAAGTGGAAGTTCGCGTACGCCGACCGCCCGGACGACCGGAACGAGGACTTCTACCGGACGGACGTCGACGACAGCGCCTGGGACACCATCCCGGTGCCGTCCAACTGGCAGCTGCACGGCTACGACTTCCCCATCTACATCAACATCACGTACCCGTGGTGGGGCCCGAACGGCCTCGGCGAGGAGGCCCAGCCGCCGACGGCGCCCACCCGCTACAACCCCGTCGGCCAGTACCGCCGCACCTTCACCCTCCCCAAGGACTGGAGGGCCGGCGACCGCCGCACCTTCCTGCACTTCGAGGGCGTCAAGTCCGCCCACTACGTGTGGATCAACGGCGAACTCGTCGGCTATCACGAGGACTCGTACGACCCGGCCGAATACGACATCACCAAGCACCTCAAGCCGGGGACGAACCAGATCGCCGTCGAGGTGTACCGGTACTCGGACGGTGACTGGCTGGAGGACCAGGACATGATCCGGCTGAGCGGGATCTTCCGCTCGGTCTACCTCTACTCCACCCCGGCCGTGCACCTGCGCGACTTCAAGCTGGACACCCCGCTCAGTGACGGCTACACGGCCGCCGAGCTGTCCGTCACCGCGAGCGTGCGCGCGTACGCGACCGGGCACGAGGGCTCGTACTCCGTCGAGACCCAGCTCTACGACGCCCGCGGCCACGCGGTCTGGTCGCGCCCCCTCGTCCAGTCCGTCGCCGTGGGCGCCTCCGCCGTCGGCGAGGACGTGACCGTACAGGCCGCCAGGTCCGTCCCCTCCCCCGAGCTCTGGTCCGCCGAGCATCCGACCCTCTACACGGCCGTGCTCCGCCTGCGCGATCCGCGCGGCAAGGTCGTCGAGACCCTCTCCCACCGCGTCGGCCTGCGCGAGTTCGCGCTCAGGGACGGGCTGATGCGGATCAACGGGCGGCCGGTCTCCTTCCGGGGCACCAACCGGCACGAGATCCACCCGGACCGGGGCATGGCGCTCACCCGCGCCGACCTGGTCGAGGACATCGGGATCATCAAGCGGCTCAACATCAACACCGTCCGCACCTCCCACTACCCCAACAACCCGCTCTGGTACGAACTGGCGGACGAGTACGGCCTCTACCTCGTCGATGAGACGAACCTCGAAACACACGGCATCCGGGACCGCTACCCCGGCAACCACGCCGACTGGACCACGGCCTGCGTGGCCCGCGCCCGGAACATGGTCCACCGCGACAAGAACCACGCCTCCGTCGTCATCTGGTCCCTCGGCAACGAGGCGGGCGGCGGCTCCACCTTCGTCGCCATGCGCGACTGGATCGAGTCGTACGACCCGACGCGCGTCATCCAGTACGAGGGCGACGACCGGCCGACGATCAGCCAGATCCGCTCGGAGATGTACGACAGCCCACAGCGGGTCGAGCAGCGGGCGAAGGACACCTCGGACACGCGGCCGTACGTGATGATCGAGTACTCGCACTCGATGGGGAACTCGACCGGCAACTTCAAGAAGTACTGGGACATCATCCGGCGCTACCCCGTCCTCCAGGGCGGCTGGATCTGGGACTTCGTCGACCAGTCGCTGACCTGGCCGATCCCGAGGCGGCAGCTGCTCACGGAGGCCGGTCCGAGCGGGCTGCAAGGCCAACTCCTCACCGCCGCCGCCAGGTTCGACCGCGACAAGGGCGTCTCCGGCGCCACCGGCTTCCCCCGCGACCCGGCCCTCGACCTCACCGGCTCCCTGACACTGGAGGCCTGGGTCACCCCGCACGTCACCGGCTCCCACCAGCCGATCCTCGCCAAGGGCGACACCCAGTACGCGCTGAAGCAGAGCAACCAGAGCATCGAGTTCTTCATCCACGGCGGCGGCCAGTGGGTCAGCGCGAGCTGGGCCCTCCCGGCCGACGGCTGGACCGGGAGCGAGCACCACATCGCCGGTGTCTTCGACGCCGACGCCGGGTCCCTCACCCTCTACGTCGACGGCGAGGTGAAGGCCACCCGGACCACCACCCGGCGGCCCAGCGTCAACACCGCGCCCCTCGCGCTCGGCACCGACACCGACAACCCGACCCGCGAGTTCAGCGGCACGATACGGCGGGCCCGGGTGTACGCACGGGCGCTGAGCGCGACGGAACTGGCCTCCGGCAGCCGTGGCCCGGGGGACGAGGGCGTGCGGTTCTGGTTCGACGCGGCGACGGTGGAGGTCGAGGAGCGGAAGACGAAGGGGTCCGAGAAGGAACGTTCGTTCTTCGCGTACGGCGGTGACTGGGGCGACAACCCCAACGACGGGGCCTTCGTCGCGGACGGCATCGTCAAGGCCGACCGGGGCCACACCGGCAAGGCGGCCGAGGTCAAGCAGATCTACCAGGCGATCCAGGCGACCCCGGCCACCGACGGCGACACCCTGACGTCGAAGTCGGTCACCCTCACCAACGAGTACCTCTTCACCAACCTCCGAGAGTTCGACGGCGGTTGGTCGCTGGTCGCCGACGGCAAGGTGGTCCAGCGCGGCCGCCTCACCCGCGCCCAGCTCGACGTACCGCCCCTCTCCACCAAGGACATCACCGTCCCCTTCCGCCTCCCGTCCTCCCCCGCGCCCGGCACCGAGTACTTCCTCCAGCTCTCCTTCACCACCAAGGAGCGCACCCCCTGGGCCAGGGCCGGCTTCGAGGTGGCCAAGCAGCAGCTGGCCGTCGACGCGGGCAGCCCGGCGGTGACACCCGTACCGCTGGCGGACGTCCCGACGCTGACGTACAGGGACGGGTCGGACGAGATCACCGTCACCGGCAAGGGGCCGAGGGGGCGCGGCTTCTCCGTCACCGTCGACAGGACGAGCGGCACCATCACCTCGTACGAGGCGGGCGGCGTCCGCCTGATCGACTCGGGCCCCGCGCCGAACTTCTGGCGGGCCCCCACCGACAACGACCACGGCAACGGGCAGCACACCCGCAACCAGACCTGGCGGGACGCGGGCGCCCACCGCGAGGTGACGGACGTGACCGTGCGGGCCCTGGGCAAGCGGGCCGTCGAGATCAAGGTCAGCGGCACGCTCCCGACGACGGTGGAGTCCACGTACACCACGACCTACACGATCTTCGGCAACGCCGAGATCAAGGTCGACAACACCCTTCATCCGGGGGCCGCCTCCCTCCCCTACATCCCGGAGGTCGGCACCCTCCTCCGCCTCCCCCGCCGCCTCGACCGCCTGCACTACTACGGCCGCGGCCCGGAGGAGAACCACTGGGACCGCAACAACGGCACCGACGTGGGCCTCTACTCCGGCACGGTCGCCGAGCAGTGGTCCGCCTACATCCGCCCCCAGGAGAACGGCAACAAGACCGACGTCCGCTGGGCGGCCCTGACCGACCGCGACGGGATGGGCCTACTGGTCTCCGCCGAACCCCTGCTCGAGGTCAACGCCTCGTTCTTCACCCCGGAGGACCTGTCGACAGGCCTCCGCCACGACTACCACCTCACCCCCCGCGACACCGTCGTCCTCCGCGTCAACCACCGCCAGATGGGCGTCGGCGGCGACAACAGCTGGGGCGCCCACACCCACGACGAGTACAAGCTCTTCGCCGACCGCGACTACGCGTACACGTACCGGCTGCGGCCGCTGAGGGACGTGGACGAGGCGATGAGGGCTTCGCGGCGGCGGACGGCGACGGAGTAGCCGACATGACAGAGCCGGCGTAACGGCATACGACTGCGACAGACGCTCGGCCGGGTTCTCCCGGTCGAGCGCCTTGCCGTGCCTTCCCCTGCTACCGGGTCGACGTCGACTCCGCCTCTCACCAAGCACCGCTTTCCTGGCCAGGCTTGCCGACGACCTGTGACAGCGGCCGGTCAGCGCACCAGCAGGTCGATCACACCCGTCAGGTCCTCCTTGCCACCGCCCTCGGCCAGGCGGCGGCGCATCAACCCGAAGTAGGGGCTGAGCAGTTCCGGGCTGACGCCCTGCTGCTCGGCGGTGTTCAGGAAGGTCGGCGTGCCGGCCACCTGCATGGCGAGATCGGAGACGACTCCCTCGGTGTAGTCACCGCTCCGCAGCCGGTCGGCGGTCTGGTGCACCGCCGGGGCCATCGCGACGAGCCAGTCGGCGAGCAGCGGGGCGAGCGACGCGGGGTCGATGTCCTCCTTGCGGATCAGGGCGAAGGCGTGGGCGGCACCGGCGAACATCCCGTACATGGCGCTGAGCAGGGCCACGTCGTGCAGGGCCGCGAAGCCCGCGTCCTCGCCGACGTAGGTGGTGCCGACCGGAACGCCCAAGGTCTCCTGGTGCCGCTCGAACAGCTCTCGCGAGCCGCTGTAGAAGGCGTAGCCTCCGGCCTCCGGGACACCGACCATCGGAGGGACGGCCATGATCCCGGCGTCCAGGTAGCGGGCGCCTCGCTCACGGGCCCACGCGGCGCGGGCGCGGGCCTGGGCAGGGGTGCTGGTGGTCAGGTTGACCAGGTCCCGGTCGGCCAGGTCGGTGCCGGCGAGCACCTCGTCGACGGAGGCGTCGTCCAAGAGACAGACGACAACCAGGTTGTTGGCCGAGACCGCCTCGGCGGCGTCGGCCGCGACCCTCGCACCGTCGGCGGCGAGCGTCTCGGCACGGGCAGGGGTGCGGTTCCAGACGGTGAGCGGATGGCCGGCGGCAAGCCAGGCGCGGGCCAGCGCGGTCCCCATCGCACCGAGGCCCAGCAACGTGACGGGGGTCTTTTCAACGGTCTTGGTCTTTTCAACGGTCTTCTGTGTCATGCCGATCAGGCTGGTCACACGCCCGGAGATGCTCAAGTACGCACTTCGGAGTGGGTGGTTACCCTGAGGTGAGCGAGCACGCCAGAAGGGTGGGGCATGACGACGCTGAACCGGCCGGGTGCACCAGACGGACACGTCTGCGGGATCGACACCGCGATGGAGGTGATCGGCGGGAAGTGGAAGGTTCTGATCCTCTGGGCGCTCCACGAGCAGCCCTACCGCCGCTTCGGCGAGCTGCGTCGACTGGTTCCGGGGATCACCGAGAAGGTGCTGGCCTCTCATCTGCGCGAGATGGAAGCGGACGGCGTCGTGCGCCGCGTCTCCTACGACGAGGTGCCACCCCGCGTCGAGTACTCACTGACCGAGGGCGGCACGCGCCTCAACGACGCGCTCCAGCCGCTGGCCGCCTGGGGACGCGAGCGGGCGACGGAACGCTAGCGGCTGTGCGCCGCCTGTGAGCCTCTGTGCGTCAACGATGAATCCGCCAGAATTGTTGACGATTTTGCGGACACAGAATTACGTTCGCAAGCAGAAACAAGCAGAGGACGCGAGCGAAGGAGTGGGCGCCGTGAAGCACAGGGCGGTCAAGCGCAGGAACATGATCATGGGGCTCGGCGCGACGGCGGGTGTCGCGGCGATCGGCGGCTTCGCCCTCAGCGCGCAGGCGTCGGGCGGGAGCTCCGCCAAGTCCTCCGGTTCCACCGCTTCCGGCGCCCTGACCTTCGACAAGGACGACTACACCGAGCTGACGACGACGATCACGACCGACGACGGTGACGTGGCGGTGAAGTACCACTTCTACAAGGCGATCACGTACGTCACGAAGCCGGTCGACGAGACGTACCAGTCGTTGAACGTCAGCGTCCCCGTGGAGATCGACGGGACGACGGTCGATGCCACCGACGCGCCGATTCTGTTCGCGAATGCGGTGGGCGGCTACATGCCTTCGTCGGTCGCCGAGGCCACCGGGGTCGGCGGTGGCGGCATGACCGGGATGCCGGGCGGCGGCGCGCCCGGCGACTCCGCCTCGACCTCCGCCTCCGCGCCCAGCGACTCCTCCTCCGCCTCCGCCTCCAACGGAAGCGGCTCCGGTGAGGTCGAGTCCGGCGGCAACGGCCAGCTCGACCAGCGGGGCCAAGCCGTCAGCAACGCGCAGCTCGCGCTCGCGGCCGGGTACGTCGTGGTCGAGCCGGGGGCGCGCGGCCGTACCCTCGTCGACTCGGACGGGACGTACTACGGTGTCGCGCCGGCCGCGATCGTGGACCTCAAGGCGGCCGTGCGGTACCTGCGGTTCAACAAGGGCCGGATCCCCGGCGACACCGACCGCATCGTGTCGTCCGGGACCAGTGCGGGGGGTGCGCTGTCCGCGCTGCTCGGCGCGTCCGGCGACAGCCCGCTGTACGACGCGTATCTGAAGGAGATCGGTGCGGCGGACGCCTCCGACGCGATCTTCGCCAGCGGCGACTGGTGCCCGATCACCGATCTGGAGCACGCGGACATGGCGTACGAGTGGAACTGGGGCGCCAACAAGCTCGGTTCGGGCTCGCTCGTCGACCGGACGGTGTCCAAGGAGCTGAAGACGGCGTTCGCCGACTACCAGGCCTCCCTGAAGCTGAAGGCCAAGGGCCTCGGCACGCTCACCGTACGGAACCTCGACGAGTACCTGGTGAAGACGTTCCTGGAGCCGTCGGCCACCAAGTACCTGGCCGCGCTGTCGGACGCGGACCGGACGACGTACCTGGCGAGCAACACCTTCATCACCTGGTCCGGCGGCAGGGCGGCCTTCTCCTGGGAGGACTTCCTCACACACGTGGGCGCCCGGAAGAAGGACACCCCCGCCTTCGACGCCTTCGACCTCTCCTCCGGTGAGAACAACCTCTTCGGCGAGGGCACCACCGAGGCCCGCCACTTCACGCTCTACAGCCTCCGTCACGAGGGCAGCGCCGGCGCGCGGCTCGACAGCGACCTGGCCGAGACGCTGACCCTGATGAACCCGATGCCGTTCCTCGCGAAGGCCAACCCCCGGCGGGCCAAGCACTGGTGGATCCGCGTCGGCACCAAGGACAGCGACACCTCGCTCTCGGTCGTCGGCAACCTCGCCGCCCGCCTGGAGAACCTCGGCGACGACGTCAACGCCTTCATGTACTGGGACGGCGGCCACGGCGCGAACGAGGACGCGGCCGACTTCATCAAGTGGATCGCGAAGGTGACGGGTTACAGGAAGTAGCCCCCACGAGAGGCGACCCGCCTCTCCGACTCGGCGCGTCTGTGTTCCCGTCATGAAACCGGCCGCCGAAACCCGGCGCCGGGCCCGACAAGGGCTCGGTGTCGTGGTGTTGAGAGAGGCCGCCCTACGCCGGCACCAACGAATGCCCTGCTGTATCGCCGGACATGTTCACGTCGTTGTCCGCAGCGACCGCTTCAGCGGTGTGGGTTCCCACGACCCGTGTCATCTGCCGCGTCTCCGACCTCGACGGTTCTCGTTCCTGGATTGCCCGGCGGAGACAGCGATCCCGTTGCTCAAGAAGAGGTTCGCCGGGCGATCAGAAGCTCCAGCTGTAGAGGCCACCACCCGTGTCAACCGCAGACGCCGCCAGCCGGGCCACTCCCCGCAGGACCGCCAGCAGATCATCGTCGGTCATTTCGTCCCCGTCGGCAGACCTGAGCCTCGCGGTCCAGCGATCTGCAAGCTCCTCCAGCTCGGTGGAAGTGGCGTCGGCCAACGCCCGGATCAACCGCGGCGGCAGAGCGAACACCTCAACGCCATCGTTCAAGGGGGCAGTGACCCACTCCGGCCACGACCACCGAAGGAGCTGCTCAATCGGCGGGATCTCGGCAGAGGGCTCCTCGAAGTACATGTCCCACTCCGCGATGGCACTGTCCGGCTCTATGAAACGGCAGGTCACAGACTCAAACGCCCGACCAGGTCCCTGCAGGCGCGTCGCAGCGGCACTCTCGTCGTCCGGAGCGAGGAAGAACACTATGTCGTGGGCCATCTCAGCATGGTGGCAGCCTGCTGAGCCGAGTGCCGGTAACGGGTCATCGCGACCAGTGACCGTGCTGCTCACGCGTGACCATCACTGGTGGAATGTGGCCACGGGGCCTGGAATCCTACAAGCGGCATCTGTTTCAAAGCCGTCTCTGTCACACCCGTTGACTTCCACCTCCCCCGGCTCTACTTTCGGCCAGCCGATACGTTCGGCGAGCCGATCCTTGTTCGAGATATCGACCCGGATATCCATCGAAGGAGCCGCATGTACCCCCCTCCCCGCGCCAACTCCCATGAGCTCAGGCGCCGTTGCAGATCCGCCGCCGTACGCGCGCTCGCCCTCGCGACCGCCGCGACGGCCGCCCTGCTCTTCGCACAGCCGACGGCGACCGGCACGCCGGCACCCGCGCCCCTCACTCAAATCGACGCCGCGCCAGTCGCGGTGACGGAACGTCAAATACCTGTCCCCGAAGCCCCGATGGGCTGGGCCTCCTGGAACGCCTTCGCCGCGAAGGTCGACTACAACGTGATCAAGCAGCAGGTCGACGCGTTCGTCGCGGCCGGGCTGCCGGAGGCCGGCTACGAGTACATCAACATCGACGAGGGCTGGTGGCAGGGCACCCGCGACAGCGCGGGCAACATCACCATCGACGAGGCCGAGTGGCCAGGCGGTATGAAGGCCATCGCCGACTACATCCACAGCAAGGGCCTGAAGGCGGGCATCTACACCGACGCCGGCAAGGACGGCTGCGGCTACTACTTCCCCACCGGCCGCCCCGCCGCGCCCGGCAGTGGCAGCGAGGGCCACTACGTCCAGGACATGACGCAGTTCTCCAAGTGGGGCTTCGACTTCGTGAAGGTCGACTGGTGCGGCGGTGACGCCGAGGGCCTCGACCCGAAGACGACCTACCAGGCGATCAGCGACGCCGTGGCCACCGCGACCGCCACCACCGGCCGCCCCCTCGCCCTCTCCCTGTGCAACTGGGGCTACTCCAACCCCTGGAACTGGGCACCGGGCATGGGCCCGATGTGGCGGACGAACACGGACATCTTCTACCACGGCCAGACCTTCACGTACGGCAACATGCTGACGAACTACGACCGGAACGTGCACCCCACGGCCCAGCACACCGGCTACTACAACGACCCCGACATGCTGATGGTCGGCATGGGGCTCACCGCCGCCCAGGACCGCACCCACATGAACCTGTGGGCGATCTCCGGCGCCCCGCTGCTCGCCGGCAACGACCTCTCCACCATGACCACCGAGACGGCGAACATCCTCAAGAACTCCGAGGTCATCGCGGTCGACCAGGACCCGCGCGGCCTCCAGGGCGTCAAGGTCGCCGAGGACACGACCGGCCTCCAGGTCTACGGCAAGGTCCTCTCCGGCACCGGCAACCGCGCGGTCGTCCTCCTCAACCGCACGTCGACCACCCAGAACATGACCGTCCGCTGGGCCGACCTCGGCCTGACGAACGCGGCGGCGACGGTCCGCAACCTGTGGAGCCGTACGAACGTCGGTACACCCGGCACGAGTTACACCACCAGCGTCCCGGCGGGCAGCTCGGTCATGCTCACGGTCACGGGCGGCACCGAGCAGTCGGCGAGCACGTACACCGGCACGTCGAGCTTCTCCGGTGTGGTCGCCGGGAACACCGGCCTGAAGACGGTCGACGTCTCCTACACCAACAACACGTCGACGGCCCGCGTCGGCACGCTCACCGTCAACGGCCAGACGTCGACGAAGGTCTCCTTCCCGCCGACCGGCTCGTCCCCCGGCAACATCTCCGTCGCCCTGTCACTGACGAAGGGCAGCGCCAACACGATCTCGTTCTCCGGCGCCCCGACCCTCGAAGGCATCGTCGTACGACCGCTGCCGGGCATGAACGGCACGCTCGTCACCGGCACGGGCTCCGGCCGCTGCGCGGACATCAACGACAACACCATCGTCAACGGCACCGACGCCCAGCTGTGGGACTGCACCGGCGGCCAGAACCAGGCCTGGACGTACACCTCCCGCAAGGAGCTCGTCGTCTACGGCAACAAGTGCCTGGACGCCTACAACCACGGCACCACCAACGGCACCCGCGTCGTCATCTGGGACTGCACCGGCGGCAACAACCAGAAGTGGAACGTCAACACCGACGGCACGATCACCAACGTCACCTCCGGGCTCTGCCTGGACGCGTACGGAGCCGCCACCGCCAACGGCACGAAGCTCGTCCTGTGGACCTGCAACGGTCAGAACAACCAGAAGTGGAGCCAGACGTGACCCCCGTGCACCCTGTCAACGGACACTCCGACGCGAGCGGGCCCTCCCGCCGTACGTTCCTCGGCATGGCCGCCACCGTCCCGCTGGCCGCGACAGGCGCACTGACCCTCGGCGCCGGCACCGCACACGCCGCCGACTCGGCGTACGCGATGGTCTACTTCACCGAGTCCAACACCATGCTGGAGGCCGACTACGGCCTGCACCTGGCCATCAGCCAGGACGGCCTGAACTGGACCCCGCTGAACCAGAACGCCCCCGTGGTCACCCCGACCCTGGGCGCCGGCGGCCTCCGCGACCCCTTCGTGATGCGTAAGCAGGACGGCACCTTCGTCGTCCTGGCGACGGACCTGTCGGGCACCGACTGGACCCGCGACAGCGTCAACATCCACGTCTGGGACTCCACCGACCTGCGCACCTTCACCGGCTACCGCCTGCTGAAGCTGCACGACATGACCGACACCCACAGCTGGGCCCCCGAGGCCTACTGGGACGCCTCCCGCGGCCAGTACGGCATCCTCTACTCCTCGGTGAACAGCAGCGGCCACAACGTCATCATGGTCAGCTACACGACCGACTTCCGGACGACGACGAACCCCCAGGTGTTCTTCGACCCCGGCTACGACATCATCGACGGCAACCTCACGGTCGGCGTCAACGGCGTCAACTACCTCTACTACAAGGTCAACCAGACCCTGGTGGGCGCCCGCTCGACGACGCTCACCCCCGGCAGCTTCACCCCGTTCAGCACGGCGGTGTCCCACGGCGGCACGGAAGCCCCGACGGTGGTGAAGTCCCTGTCATCCTCGAACTGGTACCTCTGGGGAGACACGTACACCCCCAACGGCGTCTTCTACGTCTGGCAGTCCACCGACCTGGCCTCCGGCACCTGGACGGCCCTCGACCAGAAGCTCTACACCCAGCCGCTCAACTCCAAGCACTGCGGCATCCACCCGATCACGTCGACCGAGTACACCAACCTGCTGTCCAAGTGGGGCGCTCCCACCTGGAACCGCCTCAAGTCCTACAACTACCCGTCCCGCTACGTCCGCCACAGCGGCTTCGCGGGCCGCATCGACGAGTACCCCTTCGACCCGTTCCCGGACTCC
Organism: Streptomyces sp. DSM 40750; assembly: GCF_024612035.1. GTDB lineage: Bacteria > Actinomycetota > Actinomycetes > Streptomycetales > Streptomycetaceae > Streptomyces. The sequence continues at coordinate 6,016,309 of NZ_CP102513.1, read as the reverse complement.
CAGTGGAAACTGGTCCCGGGCCTGGCGGACTCCTCGGCGGTCTCCTTCCAGTCGGTCAACTACCCGACCCGCTACCTCCGCCACTACAGCTACAACCTCCGCCTGGACGCGAACGACGGCACCTCCACCTTCGCCGCCGACGCCACATTCACCCGCGTCGCCGGCCTCGCCGACTCGACCTGGTCCTCCTTCCGCTCGTACAACAACCCGACCCGCTACATCCGCCACAGCGGCTACGCCCTCCGGATCGACCCGATCTCGACGACGACGGAACGCGCGGACGCGACGTTCCGGGTGGGCTACTGAGGTAGCCGACCGCGCCCTGTCATGCGCGGCACGACCAGCAGTTCCCCGCACCCTTTTCAGGGGCGCGGGGAACTGCGCGTTTCAGGGGCGCGGGGTATCAGGGGCCGGGTTTCAGGGGCGCGGGGAACTGCGCGAACGGGGTCTGGGGCGGAGCCCCAGGGATGGGACGGGTAGGGGCGGCGGGGGCGAGCAAAACCCACCCCACCCCACTCAATCTCCCCCGAACCGAACCCATCGACCGTCTCCGGCGTCTCAGTACCGATCGCAGTCCAAGTCTCCCGCCGACGACCGCGCGGGGAACGCATGGACGGACGGAAACGGAGAGACACATGACCAGGCGGACGCGGGCCAGGACCGGTACGGCAGCGGCCGTGATCGGCGCCGTCGCGGCACTCGGCGGCCTCCAGGGCTCAACGGCCGACGCCCAGACCGTGGAGGACGTGTCGACCCCTTCGAGGACCTGTCACGGCAAGCAGCCGAACGGCAGCCGCGCCGGGCTCGGCGCCCCGGAGGAGAACACACCACTGGAGCGGACCCTGAGGCACGTGGACAAGCTGGCCCAGGGCCGCCACTCCGCCGTCTTCACCGGCCTGGTCCTGGACGAGGACGAAGTCTCCGTGGACATCTACCGCATCCCCTCCAAGCCCTTCGACACCGCCGTCTGCGAAGCCGCCGAAAAGGGCGTGACCCTACGCCTCCACGACCGCGACATCAACGAGAAGGACCTCCACGCCCTGGTCGACCTCATGAGCGAGGACATGAACCGCTGGGACGGCACCTTCACGATGCGCGAGGTGGGCCCGGACGGCACCGGCTACCTCCACGTCGGCGTCGACGACCCCGACACCGCCGAGCCCATCCTGCGAAAGTTCCTGGGCGAACGGAACGCCAAGTACCTCAGGGTGGAGTACGCGCCCCAGGCGCATTTGCTGTGATCCATGCCGCCGTGAGCCAGGATGCCAAGCCGCCGGAGATCAGCTATAGTTGATCACGAGCCGCTCACCGGAAGTCGAACTCCCGGTAGCCCTCAATGCGTTGGTGGTCCAAGGAAAGATGCCCCGCTTCCTGCGGGGAGATGCAGGTGCAAGGCCTGCCCGGCGCTCCAACCACGAGCCCCGCTCCGCGATTGCGGAGCGGGGCTCGTGTCATTCCATCGAACGTTCCCCGGTCAACGACTCCTCCGCGTCGCCTACGAAGCGCTCGGCTGAGCACTCGGCCGACTGCTCAGATCCCGGATCGTGCCGCCGACCTTGGCCATCAACGGTTCCAGCACGGCGGGCTTGGCGGAGATGGCCCAGCGCGGGCCGACCAGGTACTTCCCGCCGTAGATGGCGGCGGACTCCAGCCAGACTTCCTTCAATTCGTCCTTGGGGAAGGTGGTGATGAGGTAGTCGCCATCGGCGGTGCGACAGACGCCCTCGCGCAGTTCCTCCGCCTCGGTCCGGATCTTCACCTTGCAGCCCGTGAGCTGAGCGATCACCTCGACCTTGGCCGGCGCCACGACCGCGGCGACCGGGCTGGACTCGTCCGTCGCCTTCCCCGCGGCCTCGCCACCATCACCGCTGCACGCCGCCATCAGGGGCAGGACAGCCAGGCTCGCAGCCAGCGCGGCGCCACGCGTCAGCTTCGTCACCACGTCCTGTTCTCCGTTCGCCTTCTACGTACCGGGGGCTCGTACGTTGCTCTTCGTTGCTCTTCGTTCTGAGTGCACTCGACGAGGGGTACGCGTGATGTCCGCGGATTACTCAATCCCAGATGCCAACGGCGGCGGTGACGTCGGACACCGCACCCTGGGACGCACCAGCCAGCGTATGTACGCCGACGGCTCCTTCCCGCTGCGGGTGCAGTGGGAAGGAGCCGTCGGCCGGCTGTCGGGACCGCTTGTGTCAGCGGGTGCCGAGCAGGGTGCGCCAGGTCTGCGGGCCGATGATGCCGTCGGCCTGCAGCTGGTGGCTCTTCTGGAAGGCGATCACCGCCGACTTCGTGCCGGAGCCGAACTGGCCGTCGACCGCGAGGCCGTAGCCGTAGACGTTCAGCTGGGTCTGGGCTGCCTTGACCGCCTGGCCGGACGAGCCGTACCGCACGGTCGTAATCAGCTTGGACCAGGTGTTCGGGCCGATGACGCCGTCGGCGGCCAGGGACCGGGACTTCTGGAACTGGATCACCGCGGAGCGGGTGTTCGGGCCGAAGATGCCGTCGGTGCCGAGTGTGTAGCCCCGCGCGGTGAGCAGCTGCTGGGCGGAGCGCACGTCCGCGCCCTTGGAACCGCTCTGGAGGACGGGCCAGGAGACACTCGGGGAGGGGAGCTGCCCGCCGCCACCGCCGTCACCCAGCTTGACCGGGCGGAAGGGGTCGTAGTTGTCGCTGCCGATGCCGTACGTGAGCTGGCGGTGGGTCGTGCCGTACCTGTTGCGCTGTTCGTATCCCCAGTAGGCGCTGTGGGAGGCGTTGGCCCACTTCTCGAAGATCACTACGTGGCGGAAGTCGCCGTCGGTGGTGCTGTAGTCGATCAGGAGGTCGCCCTTCTTGAGCTGGCTGACGCTGCTGAGCCGGGTGGTGACGCCGTTGCGGGAGTCGGCCAGCCCGACGGTGTTCAGGCCGGGCTTGCCCAGGCCGAGTGCCATGGAGACGAAGCCGGAGCAGTCCTGGCGGTAGCCGTCCTTCCAGGTGCGTTCCATGCTGTAGGGGACGGGGCTGCCGTTGTTGGCGGTGAGCCAGGTATGGGCGCGGTTGATCATCGTGTCGCGTGAGAGCGTGGCCGTGGCCATGGTCGACAGTTCGCCGGCCTGGGTGACGAGTTTGCTGTCGGCTTCGGGTTCGGGCCCGTAGCCGGTGTCCTTCTGGGCGGCGGCCGTCGCCGGCTTCGAGGAGCCGCTGTCGGCGAGCGACGGTACGACGGCGACCGCGGCCGCGATACCTCCGGCGGCGACGCCTATGAGGGTGATTTGGGTGCGGCGCGTGAGCCGGCTGCGAAGAGACATGGTTCCCCCGTGTTGCTTTCGTTGTGGCATGCCGGCCCGACTGGGACGACCAGAGCTTGGAGTGCTTGTCGTTCATCGGGTGCCGCCTGTGGCCCCTGACGAGTGATCACGATGGCAACGATTTCCGGCCAGGCCCAGCGTTGTATGGAAGCCGCATCAGCCAGTGACGTGACCTCGACAATGTCCGGGAGGTGCGACGGGGCCGTGCGCGAGATGGTGCGGGACGACGCGCCCGGCGGTGAACTCCGTTTGCTCACCGAGCGGTTGAATGAGGCGCTCGGGGACGCGCTTCGGATTGCCGAGAGTCGGGGGCAGCTGCTGAGGCATCGGCTCAGCTGACGACACGGGACACGACTCGGTCGGGCGCGGCGGTCGTAGCGAGCGCGGCGGTCGTAGCGAGCGCGGCGGTCGTAGCGAGCGCGGCGGTCGTAGCGAGCGCGGCGGTCGTAGCGAGCGCGGCGGTCGTAGCGAGCGCGGCGGTCGTAGCGAGCGCGGCGGTCGTAGCGAGCGCGGCGGTCGTAGCGAGCGCGGCGGTCGTAGCGAGCGCGGCGGTCGTAGCGAGCGCGGCGGTCGTAGCGAGCGCGGCGGTCGTAGCGAGCGCGGCGGTCGTAGCGAGCGCGGCGGTCGTAGCGAGCGCGGCGGTCGTAGCGAGCGCGGCGGTCGTAGCGAGCGCGGCGGTCGTAGCGGGCGCGGCGGTCGTGGCGGGCGCGGCGGTCGTGGCGGGCGCGGCTGATCGGCGCGACGACGCTCGAGAACGCGGGTGCGTAGCCGATTGCGCAGTCGATTTGCGTAGTCGATTGCGTAGTTTCACTGATCAATTCCGGGGCGAGGGCTGCGAGTGTGGGCCGGATTCGCATGATCAGTGATCGATGTGGAGGTTCACATGCGTATGCGTTCTCTGGCCACCGTGGTGACCGGCGCCCTCGCCCTCTCGGCGTTCGCCGTCCCGGCCGCTCATGCCGACGGCGGCCCGACGATCACCGATGTCGTCGTGAACGGCGGGGCCGAAATCGCGCTGGGGCCCACGGCGGCCAAGACCTTCAAGGTGAGCGTCACGGCGCAGGACGACTCGGGGATCGGCGAGATGGATCTGCATGTGATCCTGCCGGGTTACCTGTACCACAGGGCGGACCGGGGGCTCACGTGCACCGCGAAGAGCGCCACGACCTCGACGTGCACCGGGTCCTGGACAATCGACTCGAGCAACTTGTACGACAACGCCCCGGCCGACGACCCCTGGTACATCGGGGCCACCGTGTACGGCAAGGACGCCGACGTGCTCTTCGCGGACAGGTCCGCCACCTTCACCGTGCGGCGGCTCGCCAAGCTGACCGTCAACGCCGCTCCGGAGCCGGTGATGAAGAACGCCAAGCTCTCCGTCACCGGCAAGCTGACCCTCGCCAACTGGGAGACCCACAAGAACGCGGGCTACTCCGGGCGGTCGGTGAAGCTGCAGTTCCGTAAGAAGGGCTCTTCCACGTACAGCACCGTGAAGACGGTGACCAGCGGCAGCGGCGGCGCCCTGAAGACCACGGTCACGGCCACCGCCGACGGCTACTGGCGCTGGACCTTCGCCGGCAACAGCAGCACCTCGACGGCCAAGGCCACCGGGGACTACGTCGACGTGCGCTGAGCCACCGGGTCACACACCGATACGGCGCCCGGACCTCGGAGGAGGCCGGGCGCCGCGTCGGTTCGAGACGTACGGCGACGTACGGCGACGTACGGCCGGGTGGGACGGTGAGGTCAGGAACCCATGCCGCCCGCGCCCCGGCGCCGTGTCACCACGAAGATCGCGCCGCCCGCGGCCACCAGGCCGGCCGCGCCGATCGCGATCGGGATCGCGTTGCCGCCGCCGGTCTCGGCGAGGTCGCCGGGCTCGCCGCCGTTGGGGGTGGGGGCGGCCGGGGTGGAGTCGGAGGGGGTGGGCTCCGGGGAGTCGGTCTCCGGGGTGTCGTCGGCCGGGGGGTTCTCGTCGGCCGGGGGCTGCTCCTCAGCGGGAGGCTGCTCCTCGACCGGAGGGTTCTCCTCGACCGGGGGATTCTCGTCGGTCGGCGGGTTCTCCTCCGTCGGCGGCTGCTCCGTCGTGCAGTCCTTCGTGCCGCCGTTCCAGGCCGCGATCAGCTTGTCCTTGATGACGGGGCGGTCGGGGCCCTTGGGGACGTCGCCGTGTTCGAAGCCGTCCTTCGCGTCGAGCTTGCCGTCGAATTTCACGGCACCCCGGTACAGGTCGATCTGGGCGTAGCAGCCCGCGTCGGGGACCGCGATGTCCAGCGAGTCCGTCGCGCCCCGCTTCACCGTCACCGTGTCGAAGTCGACGAAGACCTGCTCGCCGGAGGTGCCGAAGGTCGGGCCGTGGGCCAGGTAGGACGCGAGGGAGACCGTACAGGTCGTGGCGTCGGAGGCGGTGCGGACCTTGACGTGGACCTTGCCGTCCTCGGTGGGCTTGAGGTTCTGGTCGTCGAGCTTGACCCAGTCGGCGAAGTTCACACCGTCCAGGGAGAACTCGCAGCGGTCGGTCTCGGTGGGCGTGCCCGCGCCCTGTCCGGGGGCGTAACTCTTCTTGCCCCAGCCGTCACCGCCGGGCGTGCCGGTGGCGAAGGCCGGGCCGGACACCGCCGCGCTCAGCGCAAGAGCGGCTACGCCTGTCCCCAACAGGCGGCCCACGATGACACGTCTCGCTATGGACATGCAGATCCCATTCTCGAACTCGGAACGTACGAGACCCGGGCGCGGCGGCAGGACGGCAGCACGAAGCCACGCCGGGCCGCGCCAGGGTGTGAGTGGTCGAAGAAGACACCGGGCTCATTGGTCACTTGAGCCACAGAGTCCGCACATCGTTTACCAACGGATTTGGGCTGTCAACCTCGGGAAACGCCCGTCGCGTGCCCGCTTCGACCTCTCGCCCCGGCACACGTACGCCACACCTGATGCACATAGGTGACACAAAGGGAATACCCCACTCCGTAACCCTCGTGAATGCGCCACCAGCGAGTCGCCGATCCGCACAGGGTTCGCCAACTCGCCGCATTGCCAAGGGGGGTTGATATGGGACGGATTTGACAAGCCCGCCCCCGCTCCCGAATCTACGTTCATGACATTCATTTTCATTATCGGCCTCAAGGGTGCCGACGGCATGGAGCGGGGTGAGCGTCCGTGCGCGTGGCCTTCGTAGGCAAGGGCGGCAGCGGCAAGACGACCCTCTCCGCGCTCTTCGCCCGGCATCTCGCCCGGTCGGGCGTGCCGCTCGTGGCGATCGACGGTGACATCAACCAGCACCTCGCGCACGCGCTCGGCCTCGACGAGGACGACGACTTCGGCGCACCGCCGCTGAGTTCGCGCACCGGCGAGATCAAGGACCATCTGCGCGGCACGAACCCGCGGATCGTCTCCCGCGATGCCATGGTCAAGACGACCCCGCCGGGCCGGGGTTCACGGCTGCTGCGGCTCCTCGGCGACGACGAGATCCACGGTCGGCACGTCGAGCGCGTCGCCGGCGTTCCGCTCATGGTCACCGGCGCCTTCGACGAGAGCGACCTCGGCGTCGCCTGCTACCACTCCAAGCTCGGCGCGGTGGAGCTGTACCTCAACCATCTCGTCGACGGACCCGGCGAGTACGTCGTCGTCGACATGACCGCGGGCGCCGACGCCTTCGCCTCGGGGCTCTTCACCCGGTTCGACATGACCTTCCTGGTCGTCGAGCCGACGCGGAAGAGCGTGTCCGTGTACCGGCAGTACCGGGAGCACGCCGCCGAGTTCGGCGTCCCGATCGCCGTCGTCGGCAACAAGGTCACCGGCGAGGACGACCTGCTCTTCCTCAAGGAGCACGTCGGCGACGACCTGCTGACGCACTGCGTGCAGTCGTCCTACGTCCGCGCGCAGGAACAGGGCCGGGAACAGGGCGAGTTGGAGGCGCACAACCTGCACGCGCTGACACAGCTGAAGGCCGCCGTCGACGCCCGTACGAAGGACTGGGCCACCTTCCAGCGCCACGCCGTCGAGTTCCACCTCCGCAACGCCGCCGCCTGGGCCAACGACGCCACCGGGCACGATCTGGCCGCCCAGGTGGACCCCGAGTTCCGCCACGGGCCGGAGGTGCCGGCTGCAGCCGAGTCGGCCGCCGGGTCCCATACCGAAGCCTCATCCGCCTCCTTCGCCTCCTTCTGACCGGCCGGATCGCCCGGATCGCCGGGATCGCCCGGCCCTCCCAGCCCGACCGGACTCACCAGCCCGACCAGCCCGACCGGACTCTCCAGTCCGACCAGACTCACCAGAACAGGAACATCCATGTCGCTCGACGTCTCCCCGCAGTTGCTCGCCGATGCCGAGAAGGGCGACGTGCGGGAGGAGGAGTTCGTGGAAACGGTCCGTACGTCGCTGCCGTACGCGTACGACCTGATCGCCTCCCTCGCCGGTGAACTGCGGTCGAATACCGCCGAGTTCGCCGACAACCAGACCCCTCCGCCGTCGGAGAAGGAGCGTGGGCAGCTGCTGCGGGCGCTGTCCAGCGACGCGATCCGGGGCAGCCTGGAGCGGCACTTCGGGGTGGCGCTCGCCTTCCAGAACTGCCACCGGGTGGCGGTCTTCCCGACCGAGGCGCGTGGCGGTGAGACCTACACCCGCTTCACGTCGCTGCGGTCGCAGATCCTCAACCAGTCGCCGGAGTTCCGGGACTGCTGACGCCCGACGAGCACGCGGACCGCCGCCGCCCTCCCCGGGCCGCCGCCGACCGACCCGAACCGGCCATCCACCGCCCCCTCCGCACCTCCCCGGCGGAGGGGGCGGTCGCGTCGACACGCCGGAACTCAGGGAGCGTACGGAGGCGCGTCATCGGCGTACGGCTGCATGGACGGCCGGAGGTGGGGGCGGTCGTGTGTACGGCTTCGGGGTGTTCGTGCGGGCGGCTTCGTCCCGATCACGCCCGATCCGGCCCGATCCCGGGGGCTCGTGTGGGGCGGTCCCGTACCTGGTGTGAGCCTGGTTCTGTGCCCTGTGCATGCCGGTCCGCGCGCCACGGCGTGCGGCCGTGTGATTTACGCCGTCACGAGTTGGCCTACTTGCGATCACACAAGGTGAATAATGGGGCCAGAGGGCGTCTCAGCGACAGAGAGGGCCGCCGTGGGGACCGACAGGGACAGTGCCGTCACCCGTCAGCGCTTCGACGTGGCCGACGCCGCGCCGTTGCTGATCGACGCGGACGGGGTCGTGACGAGCTGGACCCGGGACGCCGAGCGGCTTTTCGGGTACCCGGCGGCCGAGATCCTGGGCCGTAGCGTCCGTACGCTCCTGCTCGACGAGGACGGTGAACGCATCGGCCGACTGGCCGAAACGCACCGTGCCCTCGGCGGCTGGTCCGGCATCCTCACCGCCCGCCACCGCGACGGCCACCGCATCAAGGTGATGGTCCGCGTCGTACCGACGCGCGAGGCCACCGCCGCGGCCCCCGCCACCCCGGAGGTCTCTTCCGGGCCTTCGGCCCATGCCACCCCCGGCATCCCTTCCGGCCCTTCGGCCGACACGACCCAGGTGCCCCCGTCCCGGCCCCGCCCCGTCGCCTGGCCCGCACCGCGCCCCGGCTACCCCGAGGCGCCCGGGTCCGCCACGCAACCCTCGTCCCCGTCCACATCCCCATCCCCGTCCACATCCCCAACTCCGCCCGCGCCCGAGTCCACGCGTTCACAGGTCCGGGAGGCAGGCGCATGGCCGGCCGCCGGGACCACCGGAAGCCCAACTCCCCGGCAGGGACCGCCCGCGCCCAAGCCCGCACCGCCACGGACAGCGCAAGGAACCCCGCGCCCGCCCACGACGCCCTCCCCCGAATTTCCACCGCCACCCCAGCCCCAATCGACACCCTCGCCCTCACTCACGCCCACGCCCGCCCCCGCTCCCGACCCCCTCGGCCCCGCCCACTGGGTGGCCCTCGTCTCCGACGCCACCGACGCCCCCGGTTGGGACATGAGCCGGACCGTGCTGGAGCGGATGACGGCGCGGTCGCCGGTCGGGATCGCGATCGTGGACACGGGGTTGCGGTTCGTGTGGTCGAACGCGGCACTGGAGCGGTTCGGGGGCGGGCGGGCGCACGAGCGGGTGGGGCTCAGGCTCGCGGAGGTGCAGCCGGGCCTCGACGCGGAGCAGATCGAGGCGCAGATGCGGCAGGTGCTGGAGACCGGCGTGCCGGTGCTCGACTACGAACACGTGGGCCGGGTGCGGTCGTCGCCGTATCGCGAGACCGCGCACGCGATGTCGTTCACACGGCTGGAAGACGACCACGGCCGGCCCATCGGCGTGTACTACACGGTCGTGGACGTGTCGGAGCGGCACCGCGCCCGCACCCGGCTGGCCCTGCTGGACCGGGCCGGGGAGCACATCGGCCGGACCCTCGACGTGGAACGGACCGCGCAGGAGCTGGCGGACGTGGTGGTGCCGGCGCTCGCCGACTTCGTGACCGTGGACCTGCTCGACTCGGTGCTGCGCGGCGCCGAACCGGGACCCCTCGGCGACGGTTCCGTCCCGCTGCGGCGGTGCGCCCAGCAGTCCGTCCACGCCGGAGTGCCGGAGGCCGTCCTGGAGATCGGCGCGCTCGCCTCGTACGCCGCCGGATCGCCCCCCGTGCGGGCGCTGGTCAGCGGGCGGTCGTGGTCGGAGCCACGGCTGGACCCGTTGTCGGCGGAGTGGGCGAGGGCGATCCCGGGCGGCCGGACGGTGCCCGTCGAGGCGCTCGGGCTGCACAGCGTGATGATCGTGCCGGTACGGGCGCGGGGCATCACGCTGGGCATCACCACGTTCTTCCGGCGCGACCGGCAGGACCCCTTCGACGCGGTCGACCTGGGCCTCGCCGAGGAGTTGGTCGGCCGGGCCGCCGTCTGCGTCGACAACGCCCGCCGGTACACGCGCGAGCGCGACGCCGCCCTCGTCCTCCAGCGCAGCCTCCTGCCGCGCCGGCTGCCCGAGCAGGACGCGGCCGAGGTCGCCGTCCGCTACCGGCCCGCCGACGAACTGACCGGGCTCGGCGGCGACTGGTACGACGTCATCCCGCTCTCCGGCGCCCGCCTGGCCCTGGTCATCGGCGAGGTCGCGGGCCACGGCATCGACGGCGCCGCCGCCATGGGCCGCCTCCGTACGGCCGTACGGACCCTCGCCGACCTCGATCTGCCGCCGGACGAGGTGCTCGCCCACCTCGACGACATGGTCGCCAAGTCGGCGCGGCAGGAGGGCCCCGAGCCGGGCACGGGCAGCGTCCAGACGGTCGGGGCGCGCTGTCTGTACGTCGTCCACGACCCGGTGTCCGGCAGGTGCACGATGGCCGCCGCCGGGTCGTTCGCCCCGGCTCTGGTCGCCCCGGACGGATCGGTCACCTTCCCCGCCCTGCCCGAGGGACCGGCGCTCGGTGTCGACGGGCGGCCCTTCGAGGCGCTGGAGGTGGAGCTGCCCGAGGACACGGTGATCGCCCTGCACACCGACGGACTGCTCGCCGAGGCCTCCCGCGAGGCGCTGTGCCGTGCCCTGGCCCGGCCCGAACCCTCCCTCGACCGGCACGCCCAGCTCGTCCTCGACTCCCTCGCCCCGGCCCGGCCCGTCGACGACGTCGCCCTCCTCCTGGCCCGCACCCGGCGGCTGCCCGCCCACCGGGTCGCCTCCTGGGAGCTGCCGGCCGACCCGGCGCTGGTCTCCGAGGCCCGCAAGACCACGGCCCGGCAGCTCGGCGTCTGGGGGCTGGACGAGCTGGCGTTCACGACCGAACTGGTCGTCAGTGAGCTGGTCACCAACGCGATCCGGCACGCCGCCGGGCCCATCCGGCTCCGGCTCATCCTCGAACGCACCCTGATCTGCGAGGTGTTCGACGGCGGAGCCACCGCGCCCCATCTGCGCCACCCACGCACCACCGACGAGGGCGGCCGCGGGCTCTTCCTCATCTCCCAGTTCACCCAGCGCTGGGGCACCCGCTTCCTGCCCGAGGGCAAGGTGATCTGGGCGGAGCAGTCGCTGGCGGATCCGCCGGTCTGAGTCGCCGTCAGTCACTGGTCGTACGCCATGCGGGGATGCCCCGCCGGCCCGGCCGACCGACCGACTGGCCCATCGACTGGCCGACCATCTCCGAGAGCCTGTCGGTTCGCCCTGCGCCACCTCAGCGCCTGCGCCCGTGTCCGCGTCCGCGCCGCGTCCGTCGGCGAACGCGTGACGCCGCCCGGCGAAGCGGAGGAGCGCGGCACCCCCGGATGGGGTCGGCCCTGACCAGGGGCCGGAGGGTGCCGCGCCGTTCCCCGGGCGGAAGAGCTCCCGGGGGAAGGGGGGAGCCGCATCCCGGGGGCCGGGGGGGGAGCCTGGGGTCAGCCGTGGCGGAGCCCGGGATCAGCCGTGGCGGAGCCCGGGATCAGCCGTGGACGATCGCGGCGGTCCAGGTGTTGAGGTGGCCGGTGACTGACTGGTCCTTGAGCACGGGCTTGCCCACGGCCTTGACCTGGGGGGTGGCCTTCCAGGTGACGTCGGCACGGGCTATGCCCTTGACGGTGGCCCGCACCTTGCCGGGCTTGATGGCGACGGCGGCGTTGACGTTGGTGACCTTGGCCACGGCGCGGGCATTGCGCTGCACCTTGCCCTTGACGATCACGTAGTGGAGGGTCAGCTTCTCGCTGGTGACCGGGATGCCGTAGATCGTCTCGGTCGCGGTGTAGGAGACCGAGACGGCGCCCTTGACGTTCCGGGTGGAGGAGACCTCGTGGACGAACTTCACGTCCTTGTTGAACGGGGTCACGGTCTTCACCGGGCGGTTGAGGCTGCCCTTGAGCTGCTTGAAGAGGGACGCGTAGATCTTGCCGTTCTGCAGGTGGCCGACGAACCTGGTCTGCTTGGCGGCCGACAGCGCGGTGAAGCTCTTGAGGGTCCGCTTCGCCTCGGGCGTCTTCTGCGCCTTGAGGTAGGCGGTGTAGCTCTTGACCGTCAGCTTCGCCGGCAGCTTCGCGACGGTCCGCGATGCGGCCGTCTGCGATGCGGCCGTCCAAGTGCCCTGGTGAGAGCCGGTGTCGGCGGCCGACGCGGTCGGGGCCAGCACGGACAGCGTCGCCGCTCCCGCGACGGCGATGGTGGCGAGGCGACGGGTGGTGACGCTGTGCACGGTGTTCTCCCTGCGGTCGGAGTGTCTGTGGATGCGCGACAACGAGCCTAGGGTTCAACCGAGTTGACAGAAATTGTCCTTTGGGGCAGTGACCTGAGGGGATCCCTCGCTGTGACGTGGCCGTGTCATTTCAGGGGTGCTGATGTCAGTAGCAGACGCTAAGTTGGGGGGTAGATCGCCGCCGCACCCGGGGCACGGGGCTCTGTCGGGAAAGCGGCATCGGGAAGGGCCGACCAATGACCAAGAGGTCTGACGTAGGAGACACGGCTTGCGCCTACCGGCGCACGGGGGCCGATCCGGTTCGGGACATCAGCAGGCTCAAGACGCTGACGGACCGGGAGAAGGAAGTCCTGCTTCTGCTGGGCACGGGCCTGGGCAACCGGCAACTGGCCCGGGAACTCGGCATAGCCGAGCGGACGGTGAAGGCGCATGTCGCACGCATAGTGGAGAAGCTGGAGCAGCAGACGCGGCTGCAGGCCGCGGTGCTCTCCGTCCTCGCCCACGAGCTGCTGTGCGCCGATCCGCGGTGCGCGTGCGGCTCGGCCGCGCCCCTGCCCCGACTCGTCGGGGTGCCCGCGCTCTGACCGTCCACCGCGGCCAGCGTCCGGCACGACCGCCGGCCGGCCGCGGCGGCCACGGGCCTATATCCCGGACGCGTTTTCCCATCGGCGTGCGCCGCAAGGGATTTTGCGTTCACTTTTGAGAATCGCGACCGCTCAATGACCAGCGGAGCGCATGCAACTCATGTGCGACGCGAGCGACTTACGGGGGTAGATGCGCGTATGACCACAAGATGAGGGGCGAGAGGCGAGATGTGTGAAGCAGGGCCCGCCATCCGGCGGGCCCTGCTCCTCCGTACCCGACTCCTGCTCGGCCCACCCACCCGCTGTCACCGCCGACGACTCGAACCCGGGCGGGCGTCCCCGCGTTCGTGCTCGACGCCGACACCGGCGCGTTCACCTCGAGCGGCGTCTCCGCGCAGCCCGCCGCCGTCGGCCCGAAGACCCTCCCCATCCTGGACGGCGCGGCCACCGACGCGCGGATCCTCCAGGCCGGGGGCACCCGGGTACCGGCCAACACGACCTTCGCCAAGAAGTACGTCAGGACGAAGGTCGTCTACCGCGTCTTCATCGCCACCAAGCACGCCGGCGCCAAGCACGCCGGCGCCAAGAGAGCTCGACTTCAGGGCGATGAGCAAACACAACGGCAGGACCCGTGAGGTGCGGGCGTCGTCGAGGCGGCGAACCCCTCTGCAAGGCCGACGGCGCCTGGGCCGCCCACGGCGCCCGCCTCTCCCGCAACGGCGACTTCTACCTCCGGAGCACGCAGAGGCAGGCCCCGAACCACGAGATGTACCTCTACGACTACACCCCCGCAAAGAAGCACAGCACCAAGACCGTCCTCCGGTTCAAGCAGTCCAACCGTCGGAATACCGATGCCCTCCGCTTCGAAGAGGGGGCGACAAGGTCAGGAAAGGCCCCACTCCTGCTTCACGCGACCATTGTTCGACCCGTCGAACGGGGTGATCGTGATCTTCTGCCCGGGCCTGCTGCTGGCGGCCGTGAGCACCTTCTTCGCGGACACGTTCCTGATCGTGCTGCCGGCGAACGTCCACTGCTGCGCCTTGGACCTGGTGTTGCAGCTCGTCTGCTCCACCTGCGTCTTCGTCGCGGCGGACCGCACGTACAGGCACTTCTTGGAGTGCTTGTTCTTGATCACGAATATGCGCGCCTGGCTGGGCTTGTTGTCATTGATCCACACCAGGTCCCACCGCTGCGTGGTCGCCTTCCGCGCGCACTTGCGCAGCTTCAGGTCCGCCTTGTTGGCCTTGGAGTTGTCCATCGACAGGCACATGCCGTGCGTGCCGAACACCTTCTCCAGGCGCACATTGCCGTAGCCCGGCGGGACCTTGTCCTGCGCCCCGGTGCCCGCCGCCGACGCCGGCAGCGCGCCACCCGCCAGCAGAGCGCCCGCCGCACCGGCGAGCACAAGCCCCTTCACCGCGTTCCTCATGAAGCCACCGCCCTTTCGAGATCACGTACTTGGTGATCAAGACCGTAGAGTCCTGGCCGGTGGCGGGGTATTGGCTCTTCGGGCACTGCCTCAAGGGACACCCACACCCACCCCGTACGATCCCGTCATGTCCCGCCGCACCCGAATCGCCGGTCTGGCCATCGGCGCCATCGTCCTCACCACCGCCGCCGTGGTCGCCGTGCGCATGCTGAGCGAGCCCTCCTTCAGCTTCGCCGCCGCCCCCCTGGCCGACGATCCCGACTGCACCCGGGTCAGTGAGCGGTACCCCGACCGACTGGCCGGGCTGGAGCGGTCGGACACCAGTACGAAGGGTGCGGCGGTCTGGGGTGACGGAGCCGTCGTCGCGCGCTGCGGCTTCCCCCGGCTCACGGCCACCGCCGACGCGTGTGCCCAGGTCAACGGGGTGGACTGGGCATGGCGTACGAGCACGGACGACGACGGACGGGAAGTGCTGGTCACCTACGGCCGCGAACCGTCCGTCGAGGTGCAGCTCACCGTCGGCGAGGCGGCCCCCGACTCCGTCCTCGTCGGCCTCTCCCCCGTCGTGAAATCGCTCGAGCAACGCAACGAGTGTCTTTCCCCCTCGGATGTCACGGCGCCCCCGAGCCCGACGCACAGCACGCACAGCACCCCCTAAGGGAGTTGGAGTACCCGATGGCCACGACGAAGACGGTCCGGCGGGCGGCCGTGTGCGCGATCCCGGTCGCGGTCGCCCTCGCGCTGTCCGGCTGCTCGACGAGCGAACCACTGGTGCTCGACACGGACACGGGGCAGTCGGGCCGGTCCCAGCTGTTCAAGAGCGTTCCCGTGGCCGAGCGCGCGGACGCCCCCGACTTCTCCGGCAGTACGGTCGACGAAGATCCGGTCCGCCTCTCCGACTACCGGGGCGAGGTCGTCGTCGTGAACGCCTGGGCCACCTGGTGCGGTCCCTGCCGGGCCGAGTCGCCCGCTCTGGAGCGCACGTATCAGGGGTTCAAGGACCAGGGCGTGCAGGTGCTCGGGATCAGCACCGACGTCGAGCGAAAGAACGCGCTGGCCTTCCAGCGGGAGTTCGGCCTCTCCTACCCGAGTCTGCACGACCCGCACGGCAGGCAGTTCCTGAAGCTGCCGCGCGACATGGTGAACCCGCAGCTCCTCCCCTTCACCCTGTTCGTCGACCGGGAGGGCAGGATCGCCGGGGCCGTCCAGGCCCCGTTGACCGAGAAGGAGCTGCGCACCATTCTCACTCCGCTGCTGAAGGAGACCTCGGGGAAGACACCGAAGACACCGAAGACACCGGAGTAGGGGTGCTTGCGGCCGGAGCGACCGAGAGTGCCAGGATGGGAGGGCACGAGCCGCTTCCCGTACCGCAGGACGGCGACGCCCCACGACAAGGGACCCGAGACATGGCAGCTGGAACCACCGACAGCCCGGCGACGCTCTACGGGCCGGTGTCTCTCGGCCTCGGGGTCATCGCGCTGATCTCCGCGTTCTTCTTCGGTATCTTCGGCATTCTGGCCGGCGCCCTCGCCATCACCTTCGGCGTCCTCGGCCTGACCAGCAGGATCAACCGGACCAAGAGCACCATCGGGCTCGTCACCGGCGCCTTCGGGTTCCTCTACCCGCTCTCCCTCATCTTCGTCTTCGCCGGCGGCTTCTGAGGCCCCCGGGCCCTTCTCCCGTGCCTCGCCCTTTCGGGCACTGCCCAAAAGGGCACTGCCCCAGGAGTCACTTACACCCCGAATCCCTCCTCCCTAAGGTCGTTGGCAGGCGCCTGACAAAGGGCAATCCGCTCCCATCAGGTCGCCTGGCATTGACGGGGATGAAGGGACAAACATGCAGCTCTCTCGTTTCGCGAAGGTGACGGCGCTGTCCGTGGCTCCGCTCACGCTGGTCGCGGGTGGTTTCCAGGCGTCGGCCCTCGCGGACCAGCCCGCTCAGGACGCACGGCCCGCCGCCGCGGCGTTCTCCGCGTCCGCGCTGTCCGCCAAATCCGACGGCGGGCTGAAGGACATCTCCGGCTTCAGCTCGAACAGCACCCAGGGCAAGACCCTGAAGGCGGAGGAGTTCGGTGTCATGCGGGCGGCCTCGGGGGAGGCCGCTGTCGTCGACCGCTCCATGGCACGCCGGGGTGTAACCACGGCGGCCGGCAAGGGCTTCGTCGAACTGTCCTGGAAGGGCTACGCGAAGGACGCCCGGTACGTCGTCGCCCGGGACGGCAAGGACATCGCCACGCTGGGCGCGGGCGTGACCTCCTTCCGCGACACGACCGTGAAAGCGGGCGCCGAATACGCCTACCAGGTCATCCCCCTGCTGCCGAAGGGCGGCGCCCCGAACTCCAAGCTCTACGGCATGAAGGTCGCCGTCCCGGAGTCCGGCTCGCTCACGGGGCTGCGCGAGTCGGCGGTCGAGCGGGCGTCCACCGCGGCCGTGGCCAAGACGTCCACGCTGACCTGGTACGGCTTCATCCCGCAGAAGTACGTCAGCGCTCCCGTCGCGGGCTGTGACTACGGCAAGAACTTCAAGTTCGGTGGCGACAACCACTCCGACTTCAACTGGAAGACGAGCAAGTACCGCTTCGCGCTCCACGCCACCATCACGTGGAGCAACAAGAAGGTGCTGACCAACAAGAACATCAACCCCACCACCGTGTACCGCAAGGACAACAACAAGCTGGTCGCCAAGAAGACCGCCAGCGCCAAGAACACATACGCCAAGAAGCTGGCGTCGAGCGGCAACACCGTGGGCATCCGGATGGTCCTCCACGCCACCAACCCGTTCTGCAAGGGACTGGGCGGAGTGAAGGGCGCTGCCTCCGGCGCCTTCACCATCAACATGTCCAAGAGCGGCAACTACGAGATCCGCTCCGGCAACCACCGCCAGTACCCGAACCACCACATCTACATCTACGACGGTGGCCAGGTGACCCACGTCCACAAGAGGAAGCACGGCAGCACCGCCTGCCTCATCGGCTCGGCGACCTGCCCCACGGTGGACCTGACCGGCCGCTACGGCAAGTTCTGACCTGACCCGGCCTTCGGGCGTCCTTCCCCGACCGTGCCTGAAGCCCCTGGCCTGCCAGGGGCTTCAGGCACTCAGCGCGCCCCCTCGGAACTCGGGGCCTCGGAGGGCGTCTCCTTCTCCTTCTCCCCGCTGTCCTTCTTCTCGCGGTCCTTCTTCTCCTTCTTCTCCTTCTTCAGGAGGTCCTGGAGGCGTTGGGTGCCGGCCTCGGTGGCCTCTCTGGTGGCCGTGTCGTCGATTCCGTGGAGGCCGCCGTGGGTGAGGAGGGCGGCGGTGTCGCCGACGCGTACGGTGACGAGGTCGAGGGTGAGGGCGCCGCTCTCGCCGTCGACGTCGCCGCTGACGATCAGTCGCAGCCCCTGCCTGGCGTCGCCGATGCCGTCGGGGACCTCGATGGGGGTGACCTCGGCGGCGTACTCCCGTCCCTGGACGCCGGTGATGGTGAACTCCCCGCAGTCGTCGACGAGTTGGCCGAGATGGCCGAGGCGGGCGTCGATGTCGGCCCTGTCGTACGCGCCGACCTGGTAGCGCAGCTGGGCGCCGTACTCGTTGTCGTCGAAGCCCGTGACGGCCGTACCGCCCCTGGGCTTGCCGAGGAGGCCCTCGGTGTACACCGTGTCGAGGAGTTCCTGGCACTCGGGGCGGTCGGTGCGGCCCTTGAGGATGCCGTCCCGCCAGGTCGCCGCGCCCTGGGTGTCGGCCCAGGCGTCGCCGAGGTCGCCCTGGCGGAGCAGGGCGCCGCGGACATGGGCGTCGGTGAGGGCGGAGGTCGGCGGGGCGGTGGGCGAGGCGGCGGCCGTGGTCTCCTCGACGACGGCGGCCTCGGGGAAGCCGCGCGGGTGCCCCGGATCGTCCACGGCGCAGGCCGCCACCCCCGAGAGCATCCCGACGCCCACGACCCGGGCGAGAACACGGTACGGACGACGCATGGCGGAGCCTCCCGAGAGCACGACGTTTCCGCTCCTACGCCAACACCACCCGGGCCCGCCCACCAGCGCACAAGGGCGTAAGGGTGACCGGACACCCCGTACGGCCGCCCGAGTGCGCCTCCACCGCGTTCCCCGAGTCCGCGATCTTCATCGCCCCGGCGAGGCGCTCTCGGGCAGGGCGGTCGGGACGACCGGGCCGTCGTCCGTCGTCGGGGTGGTGACGGCCGGGGTCGGTTCCGCTGTCGTCGGCGCGCCCTGGATCTCCACGAGCGCGCCCCTCCGCAGCCGCTCGTACAGCCAGCGCGCGTCGGCGGTGCGGAGGCCGATCCAGCCGGGGGTGGTGTCGTAGTTGCCGGGGGCCTTCTCTTCGTAGGTGAGGGCGGCGATGTAGACCACCCTGCGGGCCGCGCGCTGCGTCGGGCTCTCGCTCGCGGGCTCGCTCGGGGCCGTCGTGGCGCGCTCGCCCCCCGTACCGCGCTCGTCGCCCACGTCGCTCCCGTCCTCGTCCCCCGTACCGGGCGCATCGCCCACGTCGCTCCCGTCCTCGCCCCCCGTCCCGCTTGGCTCGACCGGGGACAGCTCCAGGACCCACGTCAGCTTCATCTCGTACGCGTCGCCCAGGCCGAGCGTCTCGCCGGTGACGAGCTTGTCGCTGTTCTTGGCGGTGACGGTCATGAGGCCGGTCGGGGTCGGAGTCTTCGAGGTGCCCGAGGAGATGGGCAGTTCGCGGCCGGCGACGGTGAGGATCCGGCGGGAGAGGTCCACCTTGGCGTCGGGGGCGGCGGCCGCGGTCGCGGCGGGGGTGGCGGAAGCCGCCGGGGACCGGCGGTGCTCCGTGCCGTGGGACGAGGCGACGCTCAGTGTGAGGAAGGCGGCCAGGGCTGCGGCCGCGCACCCTCCGGCGGTCGCGGCGGTCGTACGGCGACGGCGACGGCGGCGTCCGGCGGTGGCGCGGACGTCGGCGCCGGAGCCGGGCGGGGGCGACTCGGCGGTCTCGGCCAACTCGCGCAGACGGGAGGTGAGTTCATCGGACACGGCCGTCCTCCTTCTCACCCTCGCCGGGGGCCAGTTCGCGCGCCAGCGCCGCCCGGCCGCGGGACAGCCGGGCCTTGACGGTGCCCACGGGCGCACCGGTCTCGGAGGCTACCTGCTCGACACTCAAGTCGCACAGATGGTGCAGAACCACTGCCATCCGCTGCGCCTCCGGAAGCCTGCGCAACGCCTGGACCAGCACCGCGCGCTCGGGATCGGGCCCCGGCGCGTGGTCCGGGGGCGGATCGCGGCGCACCAGCTCCAGCCAGCGGCGCGCCCGCCGCCAGCGGCTCACCGCGAGCCGCATCGCCACGGTCCGCAGCCATGCCTCGGGCGCCCCCTCCGCGAGGAACTCCCGCCGCCGGTCCCAGGCACGTACGAAGGCCTCCTGCACGACGTCCTGCGCTTCGCCGTGGTCCCCGGTGAAGGCGTAGAGCTGGCCGGTCAGCCGGGGGAACGCGGTGGCGTAGAACGCGTCGAACTCTTCCTCGGTCATGCCCCTGCCGTTGTCCGAAGTCCCGTGCATCGCCATGCAACCCGGTCGCCCCCGCCGTGCGTACAGGTCCCGTACGTACGCCGCACATCGAAACACATCGCCGGAACACACCGCTGAAAGAAATCGTTCAAAGACATCGCTGGGGGAAGACCATGACCACGAGGAGCAGGACCGCGGGAACGGGGAGTGCGCGTCGCCCCGTTCGTGTGCTCGTCGCCACCGCCGCGTGTACGTTCGCGCTCGCGCTCACGGGCTGTTCGGGGAGCGGGACGGGGGTGCGGGTCGAGGGGCCGAGCTCGATACCGGAGGCTCAGGCCGAGCTGGACGCCGGCGTCGACGCCGAGATCGTGGACGTGAAGCCCACGCCCACCGTGCTGAAGGCCCTCGACAGCGCGCGTGTCGACATCGCCGACGGGCAGACCGTGGGAGCCGGCACGCCGATCACCGTCACCTTCGACCGCCCGGTGCCGACGGCCGAACGTACTGAGGTGGAAAGACAGTTGAAGGTCGTCATGGACTCCGGCGCCGGGGGCTCCTGGAGCTGGGTCGAGGACCGCGGCCTCGCCGACGGGCAACGCGTCGACTTCCGGCCGCGCGTCTCCTGGAAGCCCGGCACGAACGTCACCGTGCAGGTCGGGGCGGGCCTCACCCGGCACTTCACGGTCGGCCGCTCCTGAGGCCGGAAAAAAGTCGGCCGCCGCTGTCATCCGTCCCCTGCCTTTTACGGGTTTTCAAGGGTGTCAGACCAACACACCTATGGGGGTAGTCCGTTCGTGACCATGACACGGATGCACAAGTACGTCGCCGTCGCCGCGCTGACCACGCTGCTGGCGGGGGCTCCGACACTGTCGTACGCCGTCTCGCAGGGGGAGACGGCGCACACCACCGCCCAGTCGGCGGCCGCGGCGGCCAAGAAGGCGCCGACTCCGCGCATCGTCAGGCCCGGTGAGCACGTCGTCGCCGCGCCCGGCTTCGAGCTGTGGCTGACGGCGGAGGGCAAGCACTGGACAGACCCGGACATGCCCGACGACCCGCAGTTCCGCAGCGTCGTCGACGGCAACATCGACCCGACGCAGCCGGGGGTGTCCCTCCAGGCAAGCGGCTTCGAGGGTCGCTACTACCTCTCCGGCCTCTACTACGGCGGCAAGGGCACGGCCTCCCGCGTCGAGGTCGCCACGAGCACGGGCAAGGTCCGCGGCAAACTGATCGAGCTGGCCGGGAAGCCGGGCTGGGGCGTCTGGTACGCCATCGCCGACCTGCCCCCGGGGGACGACGGGGAGGACTTCCTCCGCAATGTCACCGTCTACGACACGAAGGGCCGGGTCTACTCCCAGCTGCGGCTGAACTGACCTGACCTGACTGATCTGACTGACCCTGCTGACCTGACGGCCAGAGCGATCAGCAGCTCGAAGTGACCGTGCGGGCGGGGGACCTGACCATTCCCCCGCCCGCACGGGCACGCTCCCCCACTCCCGACCCCGAGGACCGTCGTCCGTGCCGCACGAGAAACCCGGAACGAACGAGCAGCCCGGACCGCCCGAGGACGGCGGCTTCGCCGCGTACGCCACCGCGGCCTGGCCTCGCCTGGTGCGCACCGCGCACATGCTGACCGGCGACTTCCACGAGGCCGAGGATCTCGTGCAGACCACCCTGGCGAAGGTGTACGCCCGCTGGCGGCGCATACCGCGCGACGACGTCGACTTCTACGTACGGCGCTCGCTGGTCAACAACAACATCAGCCGCGTACGGAAGAGACGCGTGGCCCATCTGCTGACACCGTTCCTCCCGGAGCGGGTGCACGAGCGGCAGGCCGGGCACGCCGAGTCGGTCGCCCAACGCGCCGCCGTCACCGAGGCGTTGGCCGCGCTGTCGGCCCGGCAGCGGTCCGTGCTGGTGCTGCGCTTCTGGGAGGACCTCAGCGAGAACGAGATCGCCCAGGTGCTCGGCTGCTCGCTCGGCACGGTCAAGACCCATGTACGACGCGGCCTCCAGGCCCTGCGCACCCACCCCGTGTTCGCCGCCGCCCCCCACACGGACGACGCCCACGGCTCCACCGCCTCCCCCTCTCCCCCGTCCCTCCCGGCGCCCCCCTCGCCCGTCCCCGGAGCCCGCCCATGAACCACCCGACCGCCGGGACCGACACGACCGGAGCCGGTGGCGAGGGCGCCGCCGACGCCACCGGGCAGCGGCTGCGCGAGGCGTTCACCGAGGCCGCGTACGACGTCACGCCGCCGCCCGTACCGCTGGAGGCGATCGAGCGGGACGGCCGCAGGCGTCGCCGGCGGCGCCGGGCCGCCGCGCTGAGCACGGGCTGCGGGCTGCTGCTGGCCCCGCTGGTCGTGCTGGCCCTCCGCCCCGACGGCCCCTCCTCCACGGTCCGGCCGATGGCCCCGCCGAGCGCGATCCCGAGCGCCAGCGCCTCGCCCTCACCGACCCCGAGGCCCACCCTTACGTCCGCGACCTCCACGCCGCTCGCCGGGAAGGTGCGGGTCGTCGCGCCCGACGAGCGGGTGACCACCGAGGAAGGCACGGAGCTGTGGCTGACGGCGGACGGCAAGCACTGGCGGGATCCGGACCCGGAGCCGGGCGTGACCAGCCCGGACGAGTTCCGCAGCCTGGTCGACGGCAACCTCGACACCGGCGAGCCGGGCCTCAGCATGCAGGGCTCGGGCTCCGCCGGCGGCGGCTACACCTTCCACGGTCTCTTCTACGGCGTCCGGTCCGCGGCCGCCGGTGTCAGGATCACCGCCTACGACGGCAAGGTCGTCGACGGCACGGTCCTGCGTCTGAAGGGCAACACCAGCTGGGGCGTCTACTACGGTCATGTGAAGGTCCCGGAGGACGTCGCACGCTCCCTCGACTTCGAAAACCCCGTGCACAAGGTCACGGTCTACGACGGCGACGACAAGGTGATCGCGGAGATGGACTTCGGCCCCTGACGCGCCGAGGTCTCACCTCTTCTCGTACGGGTTCTCCGGCTCGGCCACCCGCCGCACCGACCCGGCGTCGGCCGCACAGCAGGAGACGAGGAGCCGGGTGACCATCATCGGCCGGCCGGCTCAAAGAGGCGGCTGTGCGGGCGCCGGTCCGAGTGTTGTGGTACCGGGGGCGGTGCGGTGGCCGAGGCCGGTGCGGTACGCGTCGAGCGCGGCCTCCACCCGGCCGCCGCGGCGGTACAGATCCCCCAGCAGCCGGCACAGATCGGCCAGGTCCCCGGCGGCGCCCGCCCGTTCCAGCAGGCTCAGTGCCCGTACGTAGTGTTCCTCGGCGGCGTCCGCGTCGCGGGCGTCCTCGGCGATGATGCCGAGGAGGCGGTGGGCGGCGGCGGAGTGCAGGGCGCCGCGTTCGGAGTTGAGGTCGGTGAGGACCTCGTGGAGGAGTTCGGCGGCCTCGTCGGACTTGCCCTGGCGGTGCAGGACGTCGGCGAGTTCGACGGCGACCTGGCTGGTGTAGAGGGCGGCGCGTTTGGCGGAGAGCATGCAGCGGGCCTCACGGAGTTCGGCCTCGGCGCGCTCGTAGTCGCCGTTCTGGGCGTGCAGGTAGCCGCGCATCCAGTGGCAGTTGGCCAGCTCGGTGCGGATCTGGAGCTGCCGGTACAGCTCGGAGGCCTTGGCGAGGCTGGCGTCGGCCTCGGCGATCCGCCCCTCGGCGATCATCGTCCGGGCGACGGAGCGGTGCATACGGGCGACGAGGGCCGGGTCGCCGGACTGCGGGGCGAGGGCGAGGGCCAGCTCGGCGGCCTGGGCGGCGCGGGCGTGCGCGCCCATGTCCATGTAGGGGGCTATGACGCCGGTGTAGAGGAGGAGTAACGCGTCCGGGTCGTGCATGCCGTTGCGGTTGAGCTCGTCCAGCGTGGACTCGTACAGGTAGCAGGAGTAGCGGAGTTCACCGGCGAGGTAGTGGGCGACCGCGCGGCCGCGCAGGGCGGGGACCCGGGCCGGCAGCGGGGCGTCCCCGAGCCGCTGCTCGGCCTGCTCGAACCGCAGCTGGGCGGCCTCCAGGTCACCCGTCTCCAGGGCGCACTCCCCGAGCCCGAGCAGCGCGTCGGCCTGCTCGGCGGCCAGCCCGTACTCCTCCGCCTCCGCGAGGACAACCGTGAACCCCTCGGCGGCGGCCTCCGTGGCACCGCCGGCGAGGGTGCGCTGGGCGCCGGTCAGCCGCAGCCGCAGCTCGGTGGCGAAGCCGGCGGGGCGTCCGGTGGCCAGCTCCTCATATCCGACCCCGAGCCGTTCGGCGATATGCCGCAGCGCGGGTTCGGAGGCCCGGACCCGGCCGGCCTCCAGGGTCGAGATGTACGCCGGGGTGTACGCCGGTTCCGCCAACTGCCGCTGCGTGAGGCCCCGTTCCGTCCGCATCCGCTGCACTCTGCGCCCGATGACCTCGGGGTCGTCACGCTCGGCCATACCTGCCATGGCGTAAGCATGCCAGTAAGCCCGCTTACGGCGACCGCTTTACCCCAACTCCTCAACGCCCTCTTGCCGTTGGCAGGCCAAAGCCTTACGTTAAGCGACGCGTTAACCACGCTTAATAAGCCACTCAGCGGTTCAGCGTCCGCTGCCGGCCGGCCCCGCCGCAGCTGCCCGTGTCACCGTTGACGTCGCCGCTGGGAGGTCCCCGTGATCCGAGACCTGCTCACCCGCCACGCCCGCTCCCTCACCGCGGCGCTCCTCGCGATCGCCGCGCTGATGACCATCGCGACCGTGTTCCCCCGCTGACCCGACACCGCTTCGCTCCGCTCAGAACTCGGCGGTGTCCAGCTCGAAGCCGAGGGGGGTGGGTAGGGGCACGGCCGGCCTCGGCGGCAAGGAGGACGGGGGAGGGATCGTGCCACTCTTCCTGGTCGCCGAAGCTCCCCTTGGGGGCGATGACCAGGTCAGGGACGACGTGACCTGTCTCGCATGTGCCAGGGACGTTCAGGCCGATGCCGGTGTAGTTGCGCAGGGACCGGACCTGTCGACGGCCGATGACCTGCCCGCTGAGTTCCGACACGATCGCCGCGTGTCGCCCGTCGCCCAGCGACGTCACACAGATCTCACCCTCGATCAGCTCCACGCGCCAGCCCTTGGGAGCGACCGCACTGAACACTTCGAAGACCTGCTGCACATCGGCGCCGTCGGGCGCACGGCGAGATGGCCTTGACCGGCCAGGTCACTCGTCGTCGAGCTCGATGTGGACGTCGGTCAACGCGAACACGTCGTCCTCGTCGTCGTCCTCGTCCTCGTCGTCGTCCTCGTCCTCGTCGTCGTCCTCGTCCTCGTCGTCGTCTTCGTCCTCGTCCCAGTCCGTCTCCGGGTCGCCGGGGCGGCGTACCCGCAGGGGCGGGGTAGGAGTAGCCGTCCTGGTCGGCTTCCTCCCAGGTGAAGAGCACGGCCTCGCCGGGTTCCAGGGATGCGACCCCCGACAAGAAGAAGTCCGCGTCCGCGTCGCCGAACGCCGGTCCGGTCACCACGACGAAGATCGTCCTCGACCGCTGACCCACCACGGCCGACCAAAGCTCTTCAAGGGCGCCGCTCCTTACGGGGCGGCGCCCTCGCCGCTCAGAGCGACCCGACGAACGCGGTGAAGGCCTCCGGCGTTCGACCTCGCCGTCGGCGCCGACGGCCTCCACTCCCGTACGCGGGCGCTCGTGTTCAGGCCGGGGCGCGTGACGGAGGCGCCGGCTGGTGGGCCCCTCAGGGTCGACAGCCGTCGAAATCCCGTCATCCGCAGTACGTCTCCCCTATGCCATTCCGAGCGGAAGTGAACCCCCGATCACCGGAACGCGGTTCCCGTGACCGCAGTCCGACGCGTTGACAAACAGACGCTGTTGCCACTTCCGAGGGTGGCATGTCTCTGTCAGCCTTTCACTCGCCGTGCCGGGTCACCGACGGCATGCCCCGTATCTCCCCTATCCGTATCCCCCACGCAGAACAAGCGACAAGTGGAGAACCGCTGATGTCGAACGCAGCCGCAGCCGCCGCCCCGAGTGGCAGAACGTCCCGCTTCCCCCGCCTCAGGAGCCTCGGCCGGACCGCGCTCGTCGCGGGCGCCGCCGCCGCGCTGACCATCGGGTTCACAGGCAGTGCCAGCGCCGCCGTGCTGACCCCGCTGTCCGAGCGCACCACCACGTTCCAGAAGCAGTTCCAGCCGGTCTTCGACTACGACACGGACGGCTGCCTCCCCGTGGCGGCCATCGACATCAACGGCACCCTCAACGGCGGCCTCGACGACAGCGGGCCCGTCACCGGCCAGTGCCGCTCGGGCCATCTCGGCAACGCCAACACCTACTCGCGAGTCAAGTGCAACAACGGCTGGTGCGGGATCGTCTACACCCTGTACTTCGAGAAGGACATGAGCTGCGACAACTGCACCGCCACGTCGCACCGCCACGACTGGGAAGCTGCGGTGATCTGGATACGGCAGGGCGCGAGCACGCCCGAGTACGCGTCCGTCTCCGGCCACGGCAACTACACGACGACGTCGTTCAGCTCGGTCCCGAGGGACGGTGTCCGTCTCAAGGTCGTCTACCACAAAGACGGCGCGCTCACCCACACCTTCCGCTTCGCCAAGTCGGGCGAGGTCGCGGAGGCTTGGGGCGACGGCGGCTGGGACTTCCCACGCCTGGTCAGCTGGAACAGCATGGGGACGGGCACCAACGGCGTGAACCTCCAAAGCAGGCTGCAGAACGCCACCTGGGGCGACGCCAACTTCCCGCTGAAGGACGGCCGCTTCAACCTCGAACTGGAGCGGGCCAAGCCGTCCGGCATCTCCTTCGACCCGTACGGCGCGGGCTGACATCCGGGGCCGTAGGCCTGGCACCCGCACCCCGACAGGGGCGCGGGTCGTCGTACCCGTCAGGCGGCGGCGTTGTTGAAGAGGATGTCCCAGTGGTCGCTCTCGCGGGCGTAGATGTTGCCGCTGGGCGACTTGTAGAGCTTGGCGCCGTCGCCGCGCTTGCCGGCGTACTTGAACTTGCTGGTGACGTACTTGTTCACGCAGGAGGTCGGGGACACGTCCAGCTTCCAGCCCATCCAGTGGGTCTTGCCCCGGGACGTGGTGCCGCCGGCGTGGCCGTCCTCCGTGCCACCCGTGATCGTGACGGCGCACTTGCTCCTGCTCTTGAAGGCCCGGATGCCGGTGATGCTCGCCTTGCGCACCTCGTCGAGCGACGTGCAGCGGGTGTAGCCCTTCTTGTGCAGGGAGCAGTTGCCGCTGGAGACGATCTTGAAGGACATGCCGCCCTTCGTCAGCGCCGCCACCGCCGCCTTGTGCGTGCTGTACCGGGTGGTGTCCGCCTCCGCCGTGACCGCGGTGCCGAGGACCCCGGCGAGAGACAGAGCGGCGCCGGCCGCGCCGAGAACCGTTCGGTGCTTCAGGGACACGAAGGACTCCTTGTGGTTCGGGTGATGTGCGGGTACGTCCCGTCCTGACCCAAGGACACACGGAGGACCTTCGGGAAATCTTTCATATCTCTGAAAGCGGGGGGCGCGCGGACGCGCGAGCTGGGGCCAGGACCCCGGCCCACGCCCCAAGGCGGGTGCGCTCAACGTCCGCCCGGACAGCGGAGCGAGTCCGGGAAGGCGGAGACGACGCGCACCTCCGCCCGTCGCCGTACGTAAATCCATTGAGTTCTCCCCCACCCCCTGTGACCCTCTTGTCAGTGACATGACCTAGTCTTCACTTACGCGTCACACGCGCCGCACAGGTCGAACACACCGGCCCCGCGCGACGACGCGCCCATTTCTTTCGTTCCGGGGGGTTCGAAACACGTGCGTATGCGCACTCTTCCGGCTGCCACCGCGATGGCAGTCCTCTTCAGCTCGGCCGCGCTCACCGTCGGCACGGCCGCACCGGCGTCCGCCGACAGCAGCAGGGCCATCGCCGTCGCGCGGCCGTCCGACACGGTCGTGGACGCCAAGCACCAGCGGCTGTTCATCAGCGACCTGGACCAGGCCAAGATCGCCGTCACCACGTACGCCGGCGTGGTCGTCGGCCAGATCACCGGACTGTCGCAGGTCAGGGACCTCGAACTCAGCCCGGACAACAGCACCCTGTACGCGGCCGTGTACGGCGCGGACAAGATCGTCGCCATCGACACGGCGACCATGACCCAGACCGCCGAGTACGCGACCGGCGCGAACACCAAGCCGTCGCGACTGGCCCTCGCCGAGGGCAAGCTGTGGTTCTCCTACGGCGACCAGTGGGACTCCGGGCTCGGCGCGGTCGACCTGACCGCCGAGGCCCCGACGGTCACGCTGGACCTCGCCGGGGGCCACGACTACGCCAGCCCGCCCATGCTGTACGCCGACCCGGACAACCCGGGCACGCTCGTCGCGCTCGACGCGGGCATCAGCTCCGGCCCGGTCATCGTCTACGACATCGCCTCCGGCACGCCGGTCATCCGGGTCTCCGCGAACAAGGGCGGCTTCCCCAACGACGCGGCCCTCACCCCGGACGGCACCCACCTCGTGATGGCCGGCCCGGGCAACCGCGCGCTCACCGAGTACCGCCTCTCCGACCTGGAGCAGACGCGCACGTTCCCGGTGCCGGACGCGCCGATGGGCGTCGACATCGCCCCGGACGGCACGGTCGCGGCGACGGTCTACGACTTCGACGACAAGGGCGACACCTACGTCTTCGCCAAGGGCGCCGACCAGCCCGCGAGCGTCCGTGACCTGCAGCCCTCACCGCTGTGGAACGACAACGGCGTGGTGTGGGCCCCCGACGGCAAGAAGCTGTTCGCGCTGACCTCGTCCTCGTACGAGACCCGGTTCCACGTCCTCGACGAGCCCCGCAAGTACGTCAGCACCGCGACGGTCAGCGCCCCTGCGACGGCCACCCGCGCCAAGAAGCTCACCGTCTCCGGCAAGCTCACCTCGAACCTGGCGCTGCCCGCCGGCACCCCGCTCACGGTCACCCGCACCGACGTGGAGTCCCCGAAGGGCAAGTCGCTCGGCACCAAGACCCTGGGCACGGGCGGCAAGTTCTCCTTCACGGACACCCCGCCGGCCGGCGGGAAGGTCACGTACAAGGTGTCGTACGCGGGCGACGCGGACCACACCGCCGCGTCCGCCTCCGACACCGTCGAGGTCTCGCGCGCCGCGACCACCCTCACGCTCGACAAGAACCGCAAGACCTACGCGTACGGCGCGGACGTCAAGTTCACCGCGCACCTCGGCACGACGTACAAGAACCGCAAGGTCGAGATCTGGGCCGACCCGTACGGCTCCGACAGGCCGAACAAGCTGGTGAAGTCGGGGACGGTGAACTCGAAGGGGAACCTGTCGGTCACCGTCGACCTCAAGCGCGACACCAAGCTCTCGGTGAAGTTCGCGGGCGACGCGCGCTACAAGGCCAAGACGGTCACGAACACCGTCTACACCAAGGTCAGGATCTCCTCGTCGATCGCCGGTCACTACAAGACCCAGTCGGCCTGGGGCCAGAAGTACCACTACCTCCGCAAGTCCAAGGACCCGGTCCTCAAGACCACGATGACGTACTACGAGGGCCGCAAGCAGCGTCTCCAGCTCCAGGCCTACTACCAGGGCGCCTGGCGGGACGCCGGTTCCGAGTACTTCCCCCTCGGCACGGCCGGCAAGTCCGACGTCACCCTCACCGGCACCCCGACCACGAACATCCGCTTCCGCTTCCGCTCCGAGTACCGCGACACCAGCTCCGGCGACAACGTCAACACGACGACGTACGGCGCGTGGAAGTACTTCATCTTCACGTAGTCCGGGGCACGCTGTTTCGGCACACCGGCCGGGCACCACGGGACTCGTACCCGGTGTGCCCGGCCGTTCCGTGCCGTGGTGCGTCAGGCCGACGGGGGTGGCGGCGGCTCGATCGCCTCCACACGGGCCGCCAGGTCGCGATACAGCGCCTCCAGCTTTCGCACCCGCTCGGCGAGGTCCTCCGGCGGTTCACCTGCCGGCTGTTCGGGGCCGGGATCGAGGAAGTACGTGTCCTCGTACTCGTCGTGCAGTTGCAGGAGCTCGGCCCTGCGGAGTTCCCGGATCGCGAGGTGAACGTCCCCCTCCGGTACGCCGTAACGCTCCCGTAGCTCGGCCACGGTCGGCAGGATGTCGCCGAGGACGTAACGGCGTTCCGCCAGGCCGTCCCGGATGTGATCGACGAGTTCCTCACGGGACTGTTCCGGATCGCCCGTCGTGGGCCCCGGCAGGTGGACCGCCTTCAGTCGCGCGGGCCTCACATACTTGTTCTCCGGCATCCGTTCAGGACCTCTCGTCCGTCGTCGCCACGCTGCCCCGCTGAAGCGTCTCGGTCACCGGGTAGCCCGTCTCCGGGTCGAACAGCACCGATTCCCATTGCGTACTGCCCTCAAGCGTCTCACTCCATGAACATCATGAGCAGGAGCAAGAAGTACTCGATCAGTCTTCCCGAGAACCTCGCCGAGGCCGTACGCGCACCCGTGTCGACGTCCACGACGTCACCAAGGAGATCACCGACCGGGCCGCCCCCCTCCTTCGCACCTATCACCTCCACGGCCACAAACACGGCATCGATGCAGCCTTCGCCGCCATCGCCCGCGACGCGCCGAGCCCCGCCCAGTCACCGTCCTCACTTCCGACCCCGAAGACCTGACACTCCTGTGCGGCCCGGCCGTGGAGATCGTCAAGGTCTGAAGGGTTTGAAGGGGATCACGTTCCAGCTCCCGCCCGCGAGTCCTGGTGGTCCCCTTCGTGCCCCTTGCCGAGCACACACGAGCCCGTCTCGCTGAAGATCGGTGCGCGGTACAGCAGCGAGGCGCGGACCGTGCCGCACCTGCCGGTGACCTGGTCTACCTTCTCCATGACCGCCATCGGGCCCCGCCCCCGATCGGACGCTGTTGGCGAACGTCAAGTGGCGTGAGAGTCCCAGCGACACGCCGCCTGCAGGGCGTGTCGCTGGGACTACGCGCCCACTTGGCTCTCGCTTGGCGATTCGCCAACAGCAACCCGATCGGCTCGGCGACTGTCGTTCCCGGCAGCCACATGTCGAGGGTGGACAGATACGGGCGGGTCAGGGCGGTCGCGTTGCCGTCGAAGGGCTCCTGGTCGGTGCTGTACGGGGAGCGGGGGGCCAGGGTTGGCGCTGCCGGGTCCACGCCGTCGTTCGCGTCTCGGCCGGTCACAACATGCGGGCTCTTCCCTCGCCCCCTCCCGGGCGCCCTCCGCCGCCGACCACCGCCAGGCATCAGCAACCGCAGCACCAGCAGCGCCATGAAACGAACCGCCCGATCCAGCGCAGTCACCGCACGGCCCCTTCCGACAGCGACAGCGCCAACGACACCCATACGACCTTGCCGCCCCCGTCACGCGACGCCACGCCCCAGTCGTCGGCCAACGCGTCGACCGGGGCGAGCCCCCGACCGCACACCTCGTCGTCCCCGGCGCACCTCAACTCCGGCTTCCCGTCCGCCGAATCGGCCACCTCAAGCCGCAGCCCGGCACCGGTCAGTTCGATCCCCAACCCGATGTCCTGGCCGTACGTCGCATCCGCCCGGACCGCATTGGTCGCCAACTCGGAGGTCAGCAGTTCGGCGATGGGGGTGAGTTCGGTTACCTGTCCACCGAACTATGAGAGGCCCCGCATGACCGCCTACACGCATGGCAGAGGTCGTCCTACTGCGCCCGCCCAAGGCGAATCCTGCGTCCATGTCGCTGCCACCGCACGGAAGTCGTCCCACTGCCAAGAAGGCGACGCCTGCGTCCACATATCCGCCGGCCCCGAGACGATCCACCTCACCGAAAGCGCCGACCCCACCCAAGCCGTACTCAGGGCCACCTCCTCCGCCTTCGGCGCCCTCCTCCACACGCTCAAGGAGAATCGGCACCGCAGCTGACGTCGTGTCCGAGTCAGCGCTGCCAATGGCGGCGGAGTTAAGGGTCGTCGATCTTCCGCCGCTGGAGACGGCGTACTGGCTCATCAAGCCGCCGATCCTGGTCCGCGGTACGTGGAGCGAGGCGAAGGACGCGGCAGCCTGGCTCGGCGAGCGCCCTGGCCGAGTACGCGCACCGGTTCGCCTCCGACCACGACCGCGACACCATCCACCTGGCCACGCTCGTCAACTCCGCGGTGGAGCGGCTGAACTCGGGAGCGGACGTGTCCCTCGGCCGCTACCTCGAACGCCCCACGTATCTCTCCCTGGCCCCGGTGACCTGTTCCCCGAACCGCTCCCTGCCCGACCTGCGATGCCCCACACGGTGACCCACAGGGTGACCCACAGGACGCCGCACGGGGTGACCCGTCACGCCGCTGGCATCGCGTTCCCGGCGCCCCCTGTGAAGCTCCTGTCAGTGGCGTGATCTAGTCTTCGCTCACGCGCCACACGCGCCCCACACGGTCCCCCCACACGGTCCACGGATCAGGCACGTCCTCGATCCCGCGCCGGCGGCCGTATGCGACGGCGTCTCTTTCGCTGTCCCTATCGTTTCCTTCCGGGGGTTCGAAACACCGTGCGCAGACACACACGCACTCTTCCGGCCGCCACCGCGCTGGCCGTCCTCTTCAGCTCGGCCGCGCTCGCGGTCGGCACGGCCGCGCCCGCCGCGGCCGACACCAGCACGCCCCTGCCGGTGCAGTCGTCCGGCGACATCCTCGTGGACGGCGTCCACCAGCGGGTCTTCGTCTCCGACCCGACCGGCGGCCAGGTCGTCGCGACCGACTACGCGGGCACGGTCGTCGGCACCGTGCCCTCCCTGCCCGGCGCCAAGGGCCTGGAGCTGTCCCCCGATTCCGGCACGCTCTACGCGGCCGTGCCGGGCGACGACGCCATCGTGGCCATCGACACGGCGACGGTGGCCGAAACCAAGCGGTACCCGACCGGCGAGGGCACCGACCCGCAGTACCCGGCGTGGGCGGGCGGCAAGCTGTGGTTCGGCTACGGCGCCGCCACCCAGGGCAACATCGGCTCGCTGGACGTCTCCGGCACCGACCCCGTGCTCACGCTCGGCCAGGACCGCGGCTGGTACGCGGCCCCGACCCTGACCTCCACCCCCGGCGCCCCCAACACCCTGGCGGCGGGCATCGAGGGCATGAGCCCGATCACCGTGGCCGTCTACGACGTGTCGTCCGGTACGGCGGCCAAGACGGCGAGCGGCCCCAACACCAGCGAGTACGTGGCGAGCAACCTGAGCGACCTCGCCCTCACCCCCGACGGCTCCCACCTCGTGGTGGCCAGCGGTGCCCCGTACTTCCACCAGGTGTACAAGACCTCGGACCTGACGCCGGACGGCAAGTACCCGACGGACGCGTACCCGAACGCCGTGGAGATCGCCGCCGACGGCACGGTCGCCGCGGGCATCAACGGCATGTACGAGCCGGACGTGTGGGTCTACGAGCCGGGCGCCGCCACGGCCGCCCACGTCTACGACTTCACCAACACGGCCGGCGGCACCGGCGCGGGCACGCTCGTGCCCGGCGGCCTCGCCTTCACGCCGGACGAGTCGCACCTGTTCGCGGTCGTCGCCACCAGCACGGGCGGCTACGCACTGCGCGACCTGAACGACGTCAAGCCGTCCCCGACGACCCTCACCGTCAACGCGCCCGCCACGGCCACCCGCGCCCAGGCGCTGACGGTCACCGGCACGCTCACCTCGACCGCGGCCTTCCCGGCCGGCGCCACCCTCACGGTCACCCGCACCGACCTGGAGTCCCCGGCGGGCAAGGCGCTCGCCCCGGTCACGGTCGCGGCGAACGGCACGTACTCCTTCAAGGACACCCCGCCGGCCGGTGGTTCGGTGAAGTACACCGTCTCCTACGCGGGCGACGCCACGCACGAGGCGGCCTCCGCGTACGACACGGTCGCGGTCTCCCGTGCCACGCCCACGCTGACGCTCAACAAGAACGGCAACGTGTACGCGTACAGCGCGGACGTGACGTTCACGGCGCACCTCGGCACGACCTACAAGAACCGCAAGGTCGAGATCTGGGCCGACCCCTACGGCTCCGACAAGCCGAACACGCTGGTGAAGTCCGGCACGGTCAACTCCGAGGGCAACCTGTCCGTCACCCTCGACCTGACCCGTGACACCAAGCTCACCGCCAAGTTCGCGGGCGACTCGCGCTACGCGCCGAAGACGGTGGAGAGCCGCGTCTACACCAAGGTGAGGGTGTCGACGACGCCGAGCCGCCACTACAAGACCAACTACGCCTGGAACCACACGTACTACTACTTCCGGCAGTCCGTGGACCCGCTGTTCACGACCTCGATGACCTACTACCCGGGCCGCAACTACCGGGTGCAGGTCCAGGCGTACTACGACGGCGCCTGGCGGACCACGGGCCAGGAGTACTTCACGCTGGAGTCGGGCGGCGTGGGCGCGGTCGAACTCACCGGCACCCCGAGCACCGGCATCCGTTTCCGGATCCGCTCCTCGTACATCGACACGAACTCCGGCGACAACGTGAACACGACGACGCACGGCGCCTGGAAGCACTTCATCTTCACCAGCTGATCACCCGTTGAATCACCCGTTGAATCACCCGTTGATCAGCCGTGGGAACCGCCGAGAGCGGCGGAACCACCGAGAGCGCGTCCGGTCATCGACCGGGCGCGCTCCCGCATTTCGGGAACGGCTCGTTCCGAATCATTTCGAAAGCGCTCTCCCTTACCTGCGGGTACATGTGACTATACGACTGCCGAAACTTGAGACCTCAAACTGAGGTCACGGTCGCAAAGGAACAGGACATGACCACCCCTGTGCCCTCGGTCCACTCAGCAGCGATACCCGTCCCACCAGCAACATCGATGTCAATGGCCGCACCGGCCTCGTCGGCCGCGTCGGCCGCGCCCGCCGGGCGGCTGCTCGTCGTGGACGACGAGGAGGGCATCCGTTCCATGCTCACCATGGCGCTGGAATTCCTCGGCTACCAGGTGAGCGCCGCGGCCACCGGCCGTCAGGCCCTGCAGGCCGTCACCCGGTACGACCCCGACCTGATCCTCCTCGACGTCAACCTCCCCGACCTGGGCGGTTTCGAGGTCTGCCGGACCCTGCGCGACCGCGGCAACGCGGTTCCCGTGCTGTTCCTCACCGGGCTCGGCGGTGTCGACGACCGGGTGCGCGGGCTGGACATGGGCGGCGACGACTTCGTCACGAAACCCTTCGAACTGAAGGAGGTGGCCGCCCGCGTCCGCGCCCTGTTGCGCCGGTCCGGCGGCGGCCACCCCGCGCCCGACCGCAACCGCCTCCGCGCCGGCGCGGTCCAACTCGACGCCGACGCCCACCAGGTCTGGGCCGCCGGCCGCCCCGTCGACCTCACCACCACCGAGTTCGCCCTCCTCCGCTACCTGATGGAGAACCCCGGCCGCGTCCTCTCCCGGGGCCAGATCCAGGAACGCGTCTGGAACCACCGCGACGAGGGGTCGGGCGTCGTCGACACGTACATCTACTACCTGCGACGCAAACTGGGCGAACCGGGCCAGTCCCTCATACGGACGGTGCGGGGAGTGGGCTACCAACTGTGCTCGAACTGAGCGATGCGGACGCCGCCTTGTCGGCGACTGAGTGGGTGGTGCACCGTCACCACCCTCCGGTCCCGTCCTCCAAGCCGGAGGGGCTGATCGCCCTCCGGTCCAGTCCTCGAAAGCCGGACGGGCGGGAGGGAGCCGGGGGAAGGGTGCCGGGCCGGGGGGTGCGCGGGCAGGGCCAGCAACACGGCGGCCCCGACAGCCACTCAGCCCCGCTGGCGTTTGATGAGCGGGGGTGGTCCGGAGGGCGGAGCCCATTGGCGGGGTCCGGAGGGCGGAGCCCATTGGCGGGGTCCGGAGGGCCAAGCCCTTGGGCGGGGTCCGGAGGGCCAAGCCCTTGGGCGGAGTCCGGAGGGCGGAGACCTTTGGCCGGGGTCCGGAGGGCCAAGCCCTTGGGCGGAGTCCGGAGGGCGGAGACCTTTGGCCGGGGTCCGGAGGGCCAAGCCCATTGGCGCGGTTCGGACGGCCAAGCCCATTGGCGAGGTCCGGGGGGCCAAGCCGATTGGCGAGGTCCGGGGCGGAGCCCCGTGGCGGTGCGGGGTCGTAGGGGCGCAGCCCCTGGGGGAGGGACGGGTAAGGGCGGCGGGGGCGAAGAAAAACTGGGCGAATGGACGGACCGGACGGATGAGCGGCTTCAGCGGGCTGAGCGGAAACATCAGGGCGGCCGGGCTGCTGGCACCGAGCGACACACGCTCCCGGCCCCACCCCGGCCGCCCCCTCCCTCCCGTCGAGCAACCGATCCGCCCCCACCACACCGGCCAACGCACCGTCGGCTTCTGGCTGATCGCCACCCTCGCCACCCTGGGCGCGGTCGCCGCCCTCTCCGCCCACACCCTCGCCCACCACCTGACCGCCCGCACCGACCAGGAAATAGCGAGGTTCAGCCGCCTCGGCTTCGCCCCGTCCCTCGACAAGAACTACCTGATCCTCGTCCTCGACTCCCAGGGCAAGGTCGTAGAGCGCCACCCGGGCTCCGACGCCCTCCCCGCCTTCCCGAAGCTGACACCCGCCCGCCTGAAGGCGTACGCGGCCCGCGCGAACCCGTCCGCGTTCGGGGAGAGTTACCGCGCGAAGGTGGTTCGCGCCCCGAAGGCGGGCCGGAATCACGAGGGTGACTACATCGTCACGGCCCGCTCGACGGCCGACGACCGGCAGGCGGTCGAGCGCCTGCTCCAGGCCGAGACGGCCGCCGCGCTCCCTCTCCTCGCGACCGTCCTGATCGGTGCCCGCCGCCTCGGCCGCCTCGAGGTCAGGGAACGCGAGACCAGCGAGCGGCGGCTGCGCGAGTTCATGGCGTCCGCCGGGCACGAACTGCGCAACCCGCTGACCACGATCTCCGGCTACGCCGAACTCGCCCGAGTCGGCGAACCCGCGTACGAACCGATGCGGCAGGAGGCGCTCGGCCGGATCGCCGCCGAGGTCGGCCGGATGAGCACACTCATCGACGAACTCGTGCTGCTGACCCGCCTCGACCTCGGCCAACCCCTCCAACTCACCTGCGTGGACCTGGCCCAGCTGTGCCGCGACGCGGCCTCCGCCGCCCGCGACTGCCACCCCGACCACCCCGTACGGCTGCTTCTCGCCCCCGGCGACCACACGGTCACCGGCGACCCGCTACGCCTCCACCAACTGGTCGCCAACCTGCTGACCAACGCCCGCGTCCACACCCCGCCGGGCACCATGACCACGCTCGGCCTCGGCACGGAGGACGGCTACCGGGTCATCGAGGTCCTGGACGACGGCCCCGGAATCCCGGGCGAACTCCGCGCCCGGCTCTTCGACCCCTTCGTACGCGGTGAGGAGACACGGGCCGCCGGCAGTGGGCTCGGCCTCAGCATCGTCACGGCGATCGCGACGGCCCACGGCGGCATGGTCACACTGGAACCGTCCCACCCGTCCCACCGGGGCGCCTGGTTCAGAGTCCGCATCCCAGCACCGTCATAACCCGCGGGCGGTGACGCAGGGTGGATTTTGCCGACGGTTGGGGAGTTTCTGATCATTCTCTGATCAGGATCCGATTCGTTCCGGAGGTACGCCCGCTTAAGTGATCAACGTGCGGTGTCCACCACGTGCTTTAACGGTGTGACCTCGTACGACTCCCCCTCCGAGGTCGGCCCGGCATTCGCCCTGATCGACGGCTCATCGATCTACGACGAACGGAACGACGGCTCATCGACCGGCTCGGCTAACCGGGTACGTGCTGGGCCGACCTCAACTCCCCGACCCGCTGCTGCAGTTCGGCCAGATGCTGCCGCACGTGCTCCAGCGCTCCGGCCTGCCGCCCCGGCACGCGTCCGCGCAACTCCGCCAACGCGACGCCGAGTTCACGGGCCCGGTCGGCGTCCGCGACCAGCCCCCACTGATGATGGGCCCGGTCGACCGCCGCCTCGACCATGGGATCCTGCGCCGACTGCCCCACCGCGAGCCGCGCCTCCGCGACCCCGATCCAGGCCTCACAACTCCGCGCCGCGTCCCCCGCGAACATCGCCAGATCCGCCCGCACCTCCCGCCAGTGCAGCACCTCCTCCGACCCGGCCCCGAACTCCCGCAACGCCCCCTGCTCCCACCGCGCCGCAAGATCAGCGGCCTCGGAATGCCGCCCGGCTTCGACGGCGGCGGTGATGGCGGTATGGGGGTCGGCGATCGCGGCGGCCCCGGACAAGCCGTCCGCCACCGGTCCGGACGTCTCCACCGGCGCCGACACGTCAGGGGTGAGGGCAGGGGCGGCGGGGGCGAAGCCTCCCCGGGGGCCGCCCTGGGAGCCACCCCGGGGGCCGCCCCCACCCGGCGCGGTCGCGTCCCACGCCAGCACCAGATCCCCGTGACCCCCCGTCCGCGCCAGCACCTGCTCGTGCAGCACCCCCGCCTGCGGCCGCTGCCCACTCCGCAATATCGTCGCCAACGCCTTCATGTACCCCGGCACGGCCACACCCCGCCGCACCCCCGCCGCCGGCGGCGCGATCCGCCCGTACACACTCACCCCCGGCCCGACCACGAGCGGCCGTCCCGCCAACTCCCGCCACACCTCCGCGTCGGCGTGCAGATCGACGAACAACGTCGTGGATCCGGGCGTACGCAGCCGCAGTTCCTCCACGATCCAGTGCCAGGGGAAGGCGGTGTAGCGCACGGTCGCCGGCGTCGTACGCGCCAGCGCCAGATGCACGAGCCGCTGCTTGCGGTCGAGTTGGAGCTGCCCGGCGAGGTACACGGTGAGCGGCCCGGGCGCGGTGGCCGCCGCGCGCAGCCGGGTGAGGACGGCCTGCGGCTCCAGCGGGTCGGCCAGCTCGACCACGTTCGCCGTACCCGTGCCGGACAGCACCTCGGGCGTGACGGCCGCCAGTACGGGAAGCACGGAGGCCGCGTCCACGAGGCACCCCTTGCCCATGGGCGAGGCCGCGAGCAGCAGCACTGTTCCGGGCATCGTTCCCTCCCCATCGATCACGTACGCCAGCCAGCACGGTAACCGCTGCGCGTGCAAACGGTGAAAGGAGCGCTCACTTCGGGCCCCGCCCGACGACC
The DNA here is from genome assembly GCF_024612035.1 of Streptomyces sp. DSM 40750. GTDB lineage: Bacteria > Actinomycetota > Actinomycetes > Streptomycetales > Streptomycetaceae > Streptomyces. Next base: position 5,977,449 of record NZ_CP102513.1, on the reverse strand, counting down.
GGCGCCGCCCCCCCGACACCACCCTCACCGCACCCCGTGCCCTCACCCCACCCGGCCCCCGCCACCAGTTCCCCTCTGTACCGGCTTCGACGCCCGCCGTACCGCGAAGATCGTCGTGTCGTCGTCGAGGCCGCCGCCCGTGTGAGCGAGGACACCGTCGCGGACGAGGCGGACCAGGGACTCGGGATCGGTGGCGCGCGGGCCGTCGGCGAGGGCGCGGGTGAGGTACTCGCGGAGGGGGAAGAAGGCCCGGTCGCCGTCACGGGCCTCCGTCACCCCGTCGGTGACGAGGAGAAGCGTCTCGTCGGCCGCGAGCCGCACCGTGGCCGTCCGGGGCGCCTGCGGCGCCAACCCGCCGAGCCCCAGCGGCAGTCCGTCCCGGAGCGGCAGCGCCCGTACGCCGTCGGGGGAGACGAGGAGCGGGGGTTCGTGGCCGAAGTTGATGACGTCCACGGTGACCGCGCCGCCGAGCCCGGTGAGGTCGGGCCCCCAGTCGGTGCGCTCGCTGCGCAGCTCGGGGAAGTCGAGCAGCACGGCGGTCGCGAAGCGCTCGGCGTCGTCGCGGCCGACGTGCGCGCAGTAGCGCACGTGGCGGACCATCCGCGTCTCCAGCCGCTCGGCCACGGTGGCCGGTTCGGGCTCGTAGTAGGCGGCCTCGCGGAACGTGCCGAGCAGCACGGACGCCGCCTCCACCGCCGCGAGCCCCTTGCCCTGGACGTCGCCGATGACGACGCGGGTGCCGTGCGGGCTCGGCTGGATGTCGTAGAAGTCGCCGCCGACGCGGGCCTCGCTGTCGGCGGCGAGGTAGATCTCCGCGTGGTCGAGGCCGCCGACGTCCGGCGGCAGCTGGCGCAGCAGGATACGGCGGGTGGTGTCGACGACGGCCCGCATGTGCAGCATCCGCTCCTGCCCGCGCAGCCGTACCGCGCAGGCCAGCACGGACAGCACCCCACCCAGGGCGACGAGGATGAAGTCGGGGAGGCCGGTGCGGTCCTGGTGCGGCCACGAGTTGTCGCCGGCGATGTACAGAAGCATCGCGAGCGCCGCGAACAGCGCCGTCGTCCACACCCCGCAGACCGCGGCGGCCGCGCCCGGCACGAGCACCAGCCATGAGACGACCCGGAAGTCGCCGCCGGTCGCCCAGTCGATCACCAGCACGCCGAGCAGCACGACCAGCGGCGGAAGCCAGGCGACATCGCGCCCGCGGAGCCGCAGCAGCTGCTGCCGCTCGACGGGGTCCGGCTCCCGGCGCACGCGCGGCATCGGCATCCGCATGAGCCACAGCGAAACACGCCGCTCCGGCCCCCGCATCCCGAGCAGTACGGCCGACCCCGCGCCACGAGGCACACCGACCCAGCGCCACCGGGTACGCCGACCCCGCGCCACCGGGTACGGCCGCACCGGCTTGTCACGACTCCCCCGCCCCGACTTGCCAGGGTCCCTCCCCAGGTGTGCTCTGGTAGTCGGGGCGGAGAGTGACGGGGGAGGGAAGAGAGGAGTGCTCCCATGGCTCAAGCGGCACCCACTCCGGGCCGGCCGGGGAGTCCGGCAAGTCCGGGGAGTCCGGGCAGGCCCACGGCTCCGGGCACGCGGCCCGCACCGGCCACGCCCGATGTCTTCGGCGAGCGCGCCCACAGGTTCACGAACCGGATCCTGCCCGTGGTCCTCGGCCTCGTCTACGGCTACTGGGCCGCGGCCATGAACCGCGACGCCGGCCCCATCACCGGCTGGAACGTCCTCTTCGGCTTCGTCACCGCGTTCGTGTTCGCGGCGCTCTACCTCGCCGTAGCGACCGTCGCGCCCCGTCTGCGCCGCGAACCGCACGCCCTCCTCTGGGCCGCCTTCGCGGGCTGCGCCTTCGGCTTCCTCTACAGCCAGGCGCCCCAGCACACCGTGCTGCGCTCCACGCTCATGTCGCTCGGCATCGCGGCGGCGGTCTTCGCGGTGACGTTCTACCGCTACTACACGCACGAGGACGCGCAGGGCCATCGGCTCGGGCGGCGGACTGGGTGACCGGTTGGGCGGCGGTCGGGGTGACCGGTCTTCCCGCTCCCAGGTACCGGAGGCCGTGAAGGTCCACGTGAACCGGCGTGGCGAGGCCCCGGCGGTCGCGGTGGCCGGTGCTCCCCGTTCGGCTTGTCCTGCGGGGCCATTCGCAGTCACGTGCTGCGGGAGCGCTCGCGTGGGGGCGGGCGGCGGTCTTGCCTGGAAGGGTGTCCCAACGTGTTCGCGGCACCCTGTCGGCCGTGCTGACCGTGCTCGCCTGCCTGCTCGCGCCGGTGGGTGCGCTGGCCGCGTGGGCGACGTACGAGATCGCGGACCGGCCACGGTACGAGGCGGTCATGGCACCGCTGGCCGCCGACCCGGACGTACGGGAGGCGCTCGCGGACGCGGTCGCCGCCGGGATCCTGCGCGAGGTCCGGGTGGGGCCGCCGCTGCGGGAGCGGATACGGGCCTTCACGCACGACGCGGCGCACTCCTTCACGCAGACGGAGGCGTTCCGCACGGCCTGGCACACGGCGAACCGGGCGGCGCACGACGCGGTGCTGACGGCGGTGCGCGAGGAGGGCACGTACGACCGGGGCGCGGGCGGTGGTGAGGGGCGGCCGGTGATGCTCGACCTCGCGCCCGTCGGCGAACACGTCAAGCGTCAGCTCGCCCGCGACCACGTGCCGTTCGCCCATCGCATCCCGGTCGCGCACACCGAGGTCGAGGTGCTGTCGGCCGCGCAACTGGTTCAGCTTCGGAAGGGGTATCACGTGCTCGAAGTCGCCGCGTTCTGGCTCCCGGTCGGCGCGCTCGCGCTGGCCGCCGGTGGCATCCTCGTCGCGACGCAGCGCCGCCGGGCCGTCTGCGCGACGGGGCTCGGCACGGCTCTCGGCGGCGCCCTGCTCGGCGTCGCCGTCGCCCTGGGCCGCCACCTCACCCTCGCCGACCTGCCCCCGGACGTCTCCCCCGCGGCCGCCGGCGCCGTCTACGACGCCCTCACCGCCACCCTCCGCACCGTGACCTGGGGGCTCCTGGGCATCGGCGCCACCGTCGCCGCGGCCGCCTGGCTCACGTCCCGCCTCGCGCGACGTCGCCCAGCACCCGCAGCGCCCCCGCCAACTCCGACAGAGAAACCGAACCAAGTCCAAGCCTGACGCAGTCGGCCGCGGAAGCCACGGCCCTGCCCCGCCGAACGGAAAACACACCCACCCCCGGCTCCCCCGGACAACTTGGCTGCGGGCAATCGTGCCGCTGGGGCGGCACGGGTGGGCGCAGCGGCACCCGGTCAGCGCCGGCAAGCACCCCCGCCCCCTCCGGACAACTTGGCTGCGGGCAATCGTGCCGCTGGGGCGGCACGGGTGGGCGCAGCGGCACCCGGTCAGCGCCGGCAAGCGCCCCCGCCCCCCGCCCAACACCGACCGCCGGACCACTGACAGCCGACCCCCGCCAAGCCTCCACCCCCGGCCCCCTGAACCCCGCCCCCCGCCCAACCCCGGGCACGCTGAACGCCGACCCCGGGGTCACCGCCACCCCCCGCTCCGCCGCCGCCGCGCAGAACGGGTCGGCGCGCCACGGCTCCGGCAGCTCCCACCACACGTAGTACGCCCGCGCGTCCCCCCGCACCGCGAACCCCGCGAGATGCTCGGCGACCAGCCGCTGCCGCGCCGCCGCATCCGCCCGCTTCGCCGCGACCAGCCTCCCCACCGTCCCATCCCCGATCCACCGCACCCCCGCCTCCAGGGCGAACCGCCCCGCCGCCCAGCCTCCCGAACGCAATGCGGCGGCCACTCCGTCGACCCGCCCCTCCGGCACCACGAGAAAGCCGACCGTCAGCCCCGGCGCCACCCGCTTGGACAGCCCGTCGACGACGAACACCCGCTCCGGCGCGTACGCGGCCAACGGCGGCGGCGCCTGGACATCCCCGTCCGCCAGGAACGCCCAGATCCGGTCCTCGATCACCGGCAGATCCAACTCCCGCACCACACCCGCGAGTTCGGCCCGCCGCTCCCCGCCCATCGTCACGGACGTCGGATTGTGCAACGTCGGCTGCACATACACCGCCGACAACGGCGCCGCCCGATGCGCCGCCACCACGGCCTCCGGCCGCACCCCCTCCTCGTCCGTCGCGAGCGGCACCAAGGTCACCCCCAACCGCCCGGCGATCTCCTTGACCAGCGGATACGTGAGGGACTCGACCCCGACCCGGCCCCCGGGCCGTACGAGGTGGGCGAGGGCCGCGGCGATGGCCTGGCGGGCGTTCCCGGCGAAGAGGAACCGGTCCGGGGCCGGCCGCCAGCCGCCCGTGGCGAGCAGTCCGGCCGCGGCCTCGCGCGCGGCGGCCGTACCGGTCGCGGGCGCCGTACGCAGCGCGTCCGCCAGCACGTCCGGCCGCAGCAACGGCGCGATCCCGGCGGCCAGCAGCTCCGCCTGGCCGGGCACGGCAGGGTAGTTGAGCTCCAGGTTCACGGGCGCCGACGTGGCCGGCTCCGCCAGCGCCCACCCCGCCGACACCGGCGGCGCCGCCCGTACGAACGTCCCGCGCCCGACCTCCCCCACCACCAGCCCGCGCCGCACCAGCTCCGCGTAGACCCGCCCGGCGGTCGACCCGGCGATCCCCCGCCGCCGTGCGAACACCCGCTGCGGCGGCAGCCGGTCACCGGGCTTCAGCCGCCCGGCGGCGATGTCGTCCGCGACGCGATCGGCGATACGCCGGTAGTCGGCAGCCACCACTTCTCCGCCCACCCTCCCCACATTGCACCGAGAGCAAAGATCTTATTGCACCGAGGAGTTGAGGAACCCTAGGGTCGAACCCATGACCACCTTCCTCGCATACGAGGACAAAGGGGAAGCAGAATCCTCCCTTCCCCTCCCCCTCGTCCTCATCCACGGCCACCCCTTCGACCGCACGATGTGGCACCCCCAGATCACCGCCTTCGCCCCCTCCCGCCGGGTCGTCGCCCCCGACCTGCGCGGCTACGGCGCCTCCCCCGTGATCCCGGGCATCACCCCGCTCTCGACGTTCGCCGAGGACATCGCGACGCTCCTGGACGACCTCGGTGTCTCCGACTTCGTCCTCGCGGGCCTCTCCATGGGCGGCCAGATCGCGATGGAGTGCTACCGACAGTTCCCGCACCGCGTCCGCGGTCTCGTCCTCGCCGACACCTTCCCGGCCGCCGAGACGGCGGAGGGCAAGCGGACCCGGAACGCCATGGCCGACCGGCTGCTGCGCGAGGGCATGACCGGGTACGCCGACGAGGTGCTCCACAAGATGGTCGCGCCCTACGCGGACGCCGAGGTCGCGGCCCACGTACGCCGCATGATGACCGCCACCGACCCCGAGGGCGCCGCGGCGGCCCTGCGCGGCCGCGCCGAACGCCCCGACTACCGCGGTCTGCTCACCCGCGTCACCGTCCCCGCGCTGGTCGTCGTCGGCACCGACGACGAGTACACCCCCGTCACCGACGCCGAGGCCATGCACGCCGCCCTCCCCGACTCCACCCTCCACGTCATCGACGGCGCCGCCCACCTGCCGAACCTGGAGCGCCCGGACGACTTCAACAAGGCCCTGGAGGACTTCCTGGCAAGGGTCGGCTGACGCCACCGCCGTCACCCATTCGGCCCACACCGGCTGCGGCCCTCCTCACGCGGCGCGACCCTGCGGATGAACTGTCCATCCATTCGAAGACATTCGATGACGTTCTGAGGAGGCCCACATGACACAGCACAGCACCACCCCGCGCGAGAACCCCCAGTCCGACCAGACCATCTCGACACCGACGCCCTCCTACGCGAAGCACTCCGGCTCGGCCTGGGCCCTCGGCGGCACGGTCTTCGCCGGTGTCCTCATGATGGTCGGCGGCATCATGGGCATCCTCAACGGCATCGCCGGCATCGCCACGGACGACGTGTACACGCCCATCGGCGACTACGTCTTCGAGTTCAGCCTCACCACCTGGGGCTGGATCCACCTGGCCCTCGGCGTCATCGTCACCCTCACCGGCTACAGCATCCTCCAGGGCAGGGACTGGGCCCGCGGCCTGGGCATCGCCTTCGCGTCCCTCTTCGCCATCGAGTACTTCATGTTCCTCCCCTACGCCCCCGTCTGGTCCGTCATCGCCATCGCCATCGCCGTCTTCGTGATGTGGTCCCTGGCGACCTCCCACAACCACGAACGCACGACCTAGACAGGTGGGACTGAGCACCGACGCGACCCGTACGCCGAGTCAGCACCAAGTGCACGCTTTCCAACTGTGGTGGTGGAGTGGAGGGCTGTGTGCTGGGGCGTTCACCTGGGTTCTCCAAGGTTGATCGCCAACGTGAGTCGGCCTCGTAGTCTCCGTTGAACGGCCGTGAACGCAACAGAATGAGACGGAAACTGAGCGGTCCCTGGCGGGAGATACCTCCCGTGCAGGCTCACAGACCTTCGTCTAGAGCCGCTTCAGGTTCCGGTCCAGGATCGCCCGAAGCCGGTCAACGTCCCCGCGGTCCTGGGCGCCCCGCTTGGGCAGCACCGCGACTCCGGCCGCGCGGTCGCCACTCAGCAGCACGAAGAGCCCGGGCGTCTCCAGGTACTCCCGGAACACCGTCCAGTCCACGGTGAAGGACACCCGCTCGCCGGTGCTGACCGCGCCGTGGTCGTCGGCCACCATGCGGCACCGCCCGTACGGCTCCACGATGCTGAACATCCGGCGGGCCATGGTGCGCAGCCCTCGCACAGTGCCCCAGAACGCAACCGGCACGGCGAGTACCAGCGAGATGATCCACACGGGCAGCGGGGCATCCTGGAGAACCGAGAAGACGCTCACGGCGATGAGCGCCACGAGCGGCGCCATGAGTGCCTGGGCCCGCCCCGACGGTGACCGACGAGCTCGTGCACGGAGCGCCTCTTCGAAGTCCGCTGCCGTTGGCCTGTAGACGAACTCCACGGCCGTACCGGAGTCCGTGTGCTGGTGTGAGGGATCCCCGCCCTTGCTGTCCATGGGCAGGGATCGTAGCGAGGAGCTGTGAGGCGGATCCGACCAGCTGGGCCAAGGTCCACCGTGCCCTTGGCTATCGCCGGGCACGATTGGGCACTCAGCTTGGGAAGCTGCGATCATTCGAGGCTGAATCGGGCGCTGACCTGCATTGATGGCTGACCTTGCACTTCGCAGGTGCCGTCGGCTTTCACCGTGATTCCCCGCTGTTCCCCGCTCGATCTGGTGCGGTAGTGGTGCGGAGCTGCGGCGTCCAGGAGGTGATCAACTGACCACATTCCCTTCCCGGGCCCACTCCCTCGTCCGGGATGCTCGGCTGCTAGCGTCCGGCACCATGTGGGCTCAAGAGATCGTGGCCGGTCGACCGGCTTGGCGGCACACCCCTTCCGGAGTCGTCTTCCGGGCTGTCCCCGGTGGGACGTTCACGATGGGCCTGTCCGACGCGGAACTGGACGCAGTTCGTGCCATTGAGCGGTCCGACGGCGCCGATGACGACCTCGAAGCGTTCTTCGCCGGTGCTGTCCAGGCCCGGCCGGTACGAGAAGTGCGGGTCGAGCCGTTCTTGATCGCCCGACATCCGCTCACGGTGGCGCAAGCACGGCACTGGCTGCCCGAGTACGAGGACAGCTTCGCCGAATCAAATTCAAGCACGGCCCGCTTCGAGGACGATTTGGACGACCTGCTCGGGGCGTTGCCCTTCCGGCTGCCCAGCGAGGCGGAGTGGGAGTACGCGGCACGGGCAGGTACGACCACTCTGACCTTCCGCGGGGACGGGAGGCCGGACGAGGATCAGGTGCTCGACGACTTTGCCGACGAGGAGCGCACTGCCTCGGCTGAGAACGCCTTCGGGTTGGCGGCGATGGGGTCGGCGAACGAGATCTGCGCCGATGTGTGGATCCCGCATTTCACGGACGCGCCGGCGGACGCACGCCCCCGCACCGGCGACGGACCGCGGGTGGTGCGTGGAGGTGGCGGCGACCTCTATCCGTGGCAGGGCTGCGACGAGTGGCTGCTCTTGCTGTCCGCCACCCGCGACGCGTTCCAGGACTTCACCGCGGTCCGCCCGGTCGCACTCGTGCCAACCAGTTAGGGGCCAGATCTGGATGCCAGAAGGGGGCTACCTCCGAAATTTCGGAGGTAGCCCCCTTCTGAACTGGTGCCCCCGGCAGGATTTCGAACCTGCGACACCCGCTTTAGGAGAGAGGCTGGAGAATCACGCCGCTGATCTGGCTCTTCGGTACCTGCTGAGTATCCGAAGAGTCGACCGCAGAGCACCTTCGTTGACCGTGGGTGACCCCTGCATCTGGCACGGTTGTGGCACGAACCTCAGCCGACGACAGCCAGCCACGACGGCGGGTGCGTCAGCCGATCAGGCGCGCGTATGCCTCGCTGCACCCCCACCGGTCTCAGCCACGCTACCGGCTTGTGGCGTCGTTTAAGGCGGGCCCGCCTCAAAGAGCCCCTGTTATTGCTTCACGGGAGAATTCGCCCCCAAGCGTTCCACTAGCTCGCTCCCCCATTTAGAGTGATATATGAATGCCGTAGCCGTAAGTCGAAGAACCTTCGCGAGATGCTCGGCATCAGTAATGTTTCGCGCACAGGATCCTGCAAGCGCTCGAAGGGCAACGCCAGTGACTGCCAAGAGATCCCTTCCGCGATAGTACGGTTCCGAGCCGCGGGGGCATGAAGGGATATAAGACGGGGTCTTTTTTCCAGTGGCGTAATCAAGCAGTATGCTTTGTGAAGGATCGTTGGATACCGTTGCGCTTAGTGCAGCACAGTAAGGCTGCAACTTCAATTTCAGCGTCTTAGGGTCAATCTTTGAGGCCACATCGACTTCGTCGAAAGCTAGACCCCACTGGTTCTCGAAGTTGGCTCGGCGAAGTAATGCGATAGGCTCGACCGTTTTCTGTGCGATCTGCAAAATCGCCCTGGTACCTCCGCCCTTGCTGATCTTTTCTGAGCTTCCGAGCTCATTCAGCAATGCCAGGTACGCTTTGCCGTTAGCCAGCATGGCTTCGATATCGGCGTTCTCGTAGGGCAAAAGAGGGAGCCCCTGCTTTTCGCACTCCTGCACGTCGTCGTCAAAATCCCGGTCGACTACTCCGATGAACTTTTGCGTGTTCCAGCCGTGGAGTTCACGCACCGCCTGCAGTGCGACAGGCCGAGTCCCTGCAGGGAAATAGGTCCACTCGTGAGGGAATGCTCTATTGAGCATCAATACGTCTGAAGGTCCCTCCACGATTATCACAGGATTCTTATCTATCTGCCTGTGCAGACGGATCCTATCGGCCAGTCTGTCGTACTCTCGGATGCTCTTTATAGTCATTCCGCTACGCCGATCTCCTGTACGAGCCCCCACTGGCCATTGATAATTGAGCTGGAATGCGTGGCCAGCACAATCTGGAGATCATTGATGTCCGCCACTTCGGAGATATCGGATAGAAAGTCGTGCTTCCAAGCGGCATGCATCGAAATCTCTGGCTCGTCAATCAGAACCAAGGAACCGCTGTCTGCCGAGAAGAGGAGGAGGGTGAAGACGGCAAGTAGATGCTGTTCTCCGGACGAGAGGGAGCTCACACGGAGGGGGGTTTTTGTATTTTTCGAATAGAATCTAACGCCCCCTCGGGGATCTAGTAGCATCTCCTTACCTACGAACTTCTCTTCCACGATTTTTCGGAGCGCCTTCAGCTTGCCATTGACTGGGAGGAGAGGTGTCAGCCTTTTCTCCCAGTCGTCCAAGAATACATTCAAGATCCTTCGCTCAGTAGGGTTAGTTCTACTGTCAGGGAAGGCTACGGCCATAAGCTGAGCGCTCAGGCCATTCTCATGCAACTCGGCTTGCTGGTCGGCGATTTTCTGATATCTTTCCTTTAGGTCCTTTTCTTTGATGGTCGTGCGGGCCTTCTCGAGTACCCGTTCTGCGAAGCTCTGGTCCGCGTCTTGTGACGCTGCTAGGGATGATCGCCGGGCTTCCGTGATCTGTGCTTTGATTTGCTCCATATATTGGCTGATGCGTGAGGCTACGGGAGCCGCATCCCCCGTGCGCCGCATAGAAGAATCTTGAGAGGATTTTCGCAGTGGACCAGCATCAAGTCTCTGGGTATCAATGAAAATGGCTGATGAGCCAGAGAAGAAGTATCTCAACCAAGAGAACTGCTGCGGGATTCTTACGTCATGGGTTTCAATGGATACTCCGTATCTCCGTCGAATGAACTCGGCGGTTACCACTCTTTCGGCGCGCGCGTCATACCAAGTTCCGTCCATTGTCTGTGTGATCCATGGAGGCAGCTCCCTTTCGTCGGCCACCTCGGAGTAGGGGAATTTATACGGGCTATATGGGCGACCGCGGACATCCTTGCCGGAGAATTCAAAAGTAACTACCCCTTCTTCGGTGGTGGTTTTCTTGAGCTTGATACGTTTCTTGCTTCGTAGAGTCAATTCCAGAGTATTGAAGGGGGTTCGGGCTAGAGAGTTGAGATCATATGCGGTAATGGCATAGATCAGGCGCAACAAATGAGTCTTCCCGCACCCATTCGGGCCCGCGATGATGGTTACGGCGTGGTCCGCAGAGAAATCAACTGAATGATTTACCGAGCCGAACAAGCCAGTAACATGTGCGGATGCCACTTTGTCCACGTCAGCTCCCTGGTAGTCACGTCTATGCAGACTGATGCAAGATGAGCATTATTCCAGGTGCTGTCGTGCTTCGAAGGTGTTCGTCAGAATCGATTAGCTGGGTTTCGATGCGGAGCGAGTGCTTCCCTCCTCGGTCGAGCGACTCTCGCGAGCTCCTTGAAGGTGACTGGTACGCCTTCGGTGCCTGATCGAGGAGGGGACCACGCGAGGCCTCGAACTTCTGGCCCGTAAGCCGACTCAAGTTCTGGGTCGAGTCCCCTCCGAGGGAGGGCCGGGGTGGAGGGCGGAGCCTCAAAGCCTCTCTGGTTCGGAGTTCATTGCGCGGCGTCCGGCCGGCTTGCGCGCCGAAGCGGGACGAAGGCATGAGCGGCGGCGCGCAGGTCGGCCGGACGCCGCGGCGAGCAGAGCGAGCCGCCTTGAACCAGTAGAGAGAGTCGTAACTCAGTCGGTCTGCTGGGGCTGTGTCCGGTCCCGGGTGATGCTTGACAGTTCGATCCCAGCTGATGGTTGACAGTGGCCGTGTTCGGCATTTCTGTGCGCGTCGTTGCGGCGTGTGTAGGGAGGTTGGGATTGGCGCTGATGGAGTGGTCGGTTGTCGAGCAGAGGTACCGGGCAGTTCTGGCGGTGCTGGCGGTGCTGGCGGTGCTGGCGGGTGCGACGGTGACGGAGGTCGCCGCGCAGCTGGGTACGTCCCGCAGACGGTGAGCGGGTGGAAGTCCCGGTTTGAGGCCGCTGGCCGTGTCTGTCTTGTCAGCGGTGAGGGCCCGGCGAAGAGCTCGGCACAGCAACACGCCCCCTGCTTGAGGAGTTCCCACAGGTAGGGGCGTGATCGACACAAGGTCCTGTTTCTTCCCCTGTCTTTGCTCCTCCCTACAGCTGCCAGCGGTGGACCCGTCCGTCCGGGGCGGTGTACCTCACCACCTGCTCGGTGGGAGTGGCCTCGATGGTGAACCACTCGCGGCGGGGGCGGTTGAGTCGCAGCCACAGTTGGTGGGCGGCTTCTATCGGTTGCCACAGGTCGCGTGGGCCGGTGGAGGTGACTGTCGGCGGGCCTCCGTGCGCGTCGTCGATGCGGGTCGTCGAGCCGTCGGTGAAGTCGTACAGGGTCGTGACGTGCAGGCCTTCGTCGTACTGACCGTAGGTGCGGACGACGCCCGAGGGCATGTGCAACTGGGCGAAGAATGAGAACGTCCAGTCGTCCAGCGCACGCGCCGACAGCGTGGCCTCCCGGCTCGGGCCGTCCGGGACTACGGGAGTCTGTGCGGACGTCTGCGAACCGCTCCTGAGCGGCATGAACGCGGCGGGCGTGTGCAGGATGTGGCCGGTCGCGGTGCCGTCCGGCGATTTGGTAAGGCGGGCGACCATACCGCCGGCGAGCGTGCCCTTGATGGGGACGACCATGATGCCGCCGGGGCGCAGTCGGGTCAGCCACTCGGGCGGGATGCGTCGTACGGACGCGGTGGCGATGATGCGGTCGTACGTCGCGTCGGCGGGGAAGTCGCGGGCGCCGTCGCCGTGGATGACGTGCGGGTCGAAACCGGTGGCGGCCAGGCGTGGTTGGGCCTTGGCCGTGAGTGTCTCGGAGCGGTCCACGGTCGTGACGTGCTTGTCTCCGGCGAGGAAGGAGAGGATGGCGGCGTTGTAGCCCGTGCCGGTACCGGCCTCGTAGACCTCGTCCCCTTCGTTCACGTCGAGGGCGTCGAGCATGTCCGCCATGAGGCTCGGTGCTGTCGAGGATGACGTGGGGATGCCGGTCAGCCCCTGGGAAGGCGCGTCCTCGGCGTGCACGTCATCGACTTCTGTGATGAGGGAGTCGTCCGCGTAGACGGCAGCCAGCCATGCCTCCGGAGCGCCGTCAGTACTGCTCCACGGGATGAACCGTTCGCCGTCACGGCGGTAGAAGACGGGTACGAAGGGATGCCGGGGGACATTGAGGAAGGCAGCCGCCAGGCGCGAGGACAGCACCACGCTTCCGCGGTCGATCTGCTGGGTGAGCGACACGCATGAGGCGAGGATGCGTTGTTCGTCGTCGAGGATGTTCGTCACCCGTCGCTTCCCTCCAGGTAGTCACAGATCGCGGCTGTGATCGGCAGTCCGGTCGCCTGCTCGATGAACCCGTACTGTCCGCTCGGGTTCACTTCCAGGAATCGCCAGTCGCCCTCAGGGGTCACCACGAAATCGAAGGCACCGTACGGCAAACCGAGCCGGTCGAGCATGCGTAGAGCTCCGGCCGCCACTTCTGGCGGCGGCTCGCAGACCTTGTACGTGTGGCTGTCGTAGTCGCTACGCCAGTCGACGCGGCCGGCGTCCGAATCTGCGTGGATCTCGGCCGCGAAGATCCGGCCTCCGATCGCGGTGAGGCGCACCTCGTGTGCCTTGGGCACCCACTCCTGGAACAGGTGGGCGGTGGTGGCGATGTCCGGGTGTGGCAGATCGTCGGGGCCGACAATGCTCGCGTACACGGCCGCAGTCTGCCCGTGCACGGTGCCTCGAACGTGGAAGAACGGCTTGTGGACGAGCGGTCCGCCGATCGAGTCGGCGAAGTGCCGTGCCGTGTCGGGGTCGTTGGTGATCAACGTCCTGGGGACGCTCAGCCCCGCCTCGGCGGCGACGCGGAGCTGAAGCGGCTTGTACTCGGCATCGGCCGCCTTCCCCGGTGGCGGGAGCCATCGGCACGGCAGAGCCGACAGCAGTCCGCCGAAGCCCCATCTGGCTTCGGTCTCGGCGACCTTGCGTGCCTCGGGGGACATCTGGTCGGAGAACTTGGGACGGGTGGGACGGCGGTAGTAGACGGAACGGACCGACGCCAGGTCGAGCGTGCGGCGCCCGTTGTTCAGCGTGCCGTGCCAGCGGTTCCCGCTGAGGCTCGCGGCGAGCGTGAGCCTCAGCGGGAACTCGGCCATGTCTGCCCGGAAGACGGGCACGGCGCGCCGGTTCAGTTCCTCGACGACCAGATCGCAGGTCGGGTCGAAACGGCCCGCCAGGATGAGGACCTGTCCGACGTCGTCCATCATCAGTCGTCGCTCGGGCCGGGGTCGTCCGGGGCGTCCATCTGGCCGGTGGGCTCCGTCGGGCCGTAGGTCTTCGGCGGGTTCTTGGTCATGTAGACGCCGGGCGGCAGGCCCTCGTAGGTTCCCGTCTGCGTGTCCTCGTCGTACTCGACGTCACTCGGCAGGATGCCGCCCGTGGCCGATACCGGCGTGAGGAAACGCAACGCGAACGGTGCTGGTCCCTCCCGGTCGGCGAACTCCGGCATGGAGGTGGCCCCGTCCGTGCTCAACGGGAGCCGTAGTTCCGGTGCGTCGAGCGCCAGTCCAGCGGTTCGGCGTGCTTCGACGGTGGTGGGCATTGTTTCCCCTTACTCGATGGATGAGAAGTGCGCTAAGCGGGCGCTTGTGCGCTGCGTGGGTCGGTCTCGCGGTGGGGGTTGCCTTCCGCCGGAGTCACGCGCCAGAACGTCTCCGTCCTGGCCTTGAACTGCCGGTGCCGGGGGTGCAGGCCGGTGTGCTTGAGCGCCCAGACTTCTGCGGGCAGGCGTTCGCTGTCCGGCGTAGGGGACTCTGCCCCGCAGGTCAGGCACACGGCCGAGTAGGTGCCCTGCGGAGTGCCCTCTGCGGTTTCCGGTGCCAGGGTCCAGTCCGCGGCCTTGATGATCGAACGGGTCACAGCCGCCTCCTGCTGCGCCGGTTCGCGTCGGCCACCCTCACGCTCAGCGCGTGCGCGGCCTCGACCGCGTCGCGGCAGTCCGGCGCGGACGGCGGCACCGGCTGCCCGTCGAGGGCCCGGCACAGCGCCGCGTGCAGGTGCTCGGCGTCGACCAGGGAGAGCACGAGTTCGGCGTCCGTAGCGTGTTCGCCGTTTCGGGACAGCTGTACAGGAAGGGCCAGTTGGCCGGCATCGGTGCGGTGCACGGGGCGTCCCGGCGTCCGTTCGATGGTCCAGGTCATGACACGCCTCCGATCCGCGCGACGCGGTACGCGCCCCAGAGCTCCCGTCCGTCCGCACAGCCGTCCTGCGCCTTGCGCACACCCTTGCAGCCCTTGTCACACCTGCGCGTGTGCTCGAACCACAGGCGGTACGCACGCAACATGGGGATCTCGGTCTGCCGGACGGCCGCCCCGACTCGTCCGCCGCTCACTGCCCCACCCCCGCGAAATCCCGTACGGGCACAGCAGGTTGGCGTTCCTCGGGCTGGAGGACATAGGCGCGTACGAGGGGGTGTGCGTCGTACCGGTCGCGCTGGGCGTCCAGCGGGACGGGAACCCGTCCGGCCCGGCACAGGCACGGGAGCACGAGCATGCCGACTCGTGTATCGGGCGACGTCGGCGCAGGCGCCTGCGCGGTCCGGTCGGGGATGGCCTTCCCGACGGGCCGCTTGGCCCGGAACAGCAGGGCTCTCACCCATTCGAGTGCGTGTGATACGAAGTGCATTGTCGGCGCTCCTCAGCAGCGTTGGCCAGCCCCGGGCCGTTGCGAGCGGCGCCGGGGTCCTTGCATCCGACCACTCAACCGAATCGCCGCGTACCTGCGGGAGTTGACCTGCATTGACTACTCTGGAAAGTCCCGGTCAACCCCACTGAGGTTCACAATGCGTGACGAATTCGCAGGCCTTGTTCGCCGAGCGCTGCACGACAGTGGCTATTCGATGCGGGCCGCCGCACGCGCGATCAACTATGACCTCTCCTACCTCTCCCGCGTATTGAACGGAAAGCAGCAGCCGTCTCCAAAACTGGCGAAGGCGCTTGACGATCTCCTTGAGGCCGACGGCGCACTCGCCGGGACGGTTCTGGAAGCAGACGACCTGTCCCGGGTGACCGGCAGCGTCGCCAAGCCGTCCAGGCTGGACGCCGGAACCGTTGATGCCCTCGCCGGTGTGCTGTCGGCGTACCGGAGACTGGACGACACGGTGCATCCCAAGGTGGTGATCCCGGCGACCCTGGCGCAGATGCGGGAAGTCACCCGTCTCCTCAAAGAGGCACGCGGGCATCATCGCGATCCGCTGGCCGAAGTCGCCTCCGAGTTCGTCCAGTTCGGCGGATGGCTGCTCGCCCAGGACCGGCAGGACACCAAGGCGGTACAACTTCTCAATGAGGCAGTCGACTTGGCCGACGAAATCGGCAACGGCACACTGGCCGCACAAGCGCTGAACTTCAAGGGGTACCTCGCACGCCAGCAGGGCAGAGCACAGGGGGTCGCCCGGTGGTATTCGGCAGCCGCGTTCACACCGGGCGCGCATCCCGCCCAACGGCTCGGAGACATGCTCCAGGCCGCCGCCGGACTCGCCGAGTTGGGCGAAACCGACGAGGCGCTCCGCATGATGGAGAACGCCGAACGGCTGACAGACGTCGCCGCCGCCGTGCCGCCGCCAGAGACGGCCTACTGGCTCACGCCAGAGTTCAACCGGCTCAACATGGGCTTGGCCAACCTCGGCCTCGGCCGATACGGCGACGCCGTGGACCACATCAATGCCGGGTTGGAAGGGCTGCCCGACGAGCTTCGGGACGCCCCGTGGACCTGGGAGCACCGGAACGCCTTGCGCAGGGCCACCGAGGCGCGGTGACGACGACACGGCATGTGCGAGCCTGGCCTATGAGCGGGCGGGCCGTCGGGAGAAAGCCGTCGAGACTCTGCTGGAGGCCGAGGGAGAAGCACAGGAGGAAGTCCTCTGCCGACCGCGAACCAAGCAACTCATCGAGGACCTGCGGCTCTTGGGCGCAGGTAGCGCGGACGGGCGCTTGCATGCGCTTGCGGGCCGCTGTGGACTGACCGGATGAATCAACGAACTCTGTATCTGGTCGCATGCGCGGCACCGCCCGCACGCCGGATCTCCGTTGGTATCCGCGCCGCACAGGACGCGGGCTGGGACGTCTGCCTCATCCTCACCCCGGCCGCGTACCGGTGGGCCGTCGAAGACGCCGAAGGCGAGATCGACGAGTTGCGCAAGCTCACGGGCCACCCCGTACGCCACTCCTACAAGCTTCCCTCACAGCCTGACGCGCTGCCGCCGCCGGATGCCATCCTCGTCGCACCCGCCACCTTCAACACCTTGAACAAGTGGGCGGCAGGCACTGCGGACACTCTCGCCCTCGGACTGATCGCCGAGGCCATCGGGCTCCGCCTGCCGATCGTCGCGCTGCCCAGTATCAACACCGCGCAGGCCAAACACCCGGCATTCGAACGGAGCATCGCAACCCTCCGCGAGGCGGGCGTGACCGTGCTGCTCGGCGAGGGTGGATACATACCGCGCCCGCCTGGACAGGGCCGACCCCATGAATACCCCTGGGACCGCGCCGTGGCCGCACTCCCGGTGACCTGACGCACACACCCGAATGTCAGAGTCCCGCTGCCCCAGGAGCGGGACTCTGATGCCGAGTGGGGGGCGCCCCAGCCGCGCGCAACCTTCGCCCCACCCCACCCGTCCTTAAAAGGAACCCTGGCGGCGAACGGAAGGCACCGGCCTGTGGAGAGCACGACCATCGAGCGGCCGGACCCCGCACCAGAACCCCCGACACGGCGCCCCCCGCGCCGCCGAGGCAGGGCATGGTTCGCCGGCCTGCTCCTCTTCGGCGTGACCGTCGTCGTCATCAGCCGCGCCGTCGACGCCGACGCCTTCACCCCGGTGACCCAGCTCCTCGCGTTCCTGCCCTGGCTGCTCGCCCCCACCGGCCTGGCCCTGCTCTTCGCCCTCTTCGCCCGCTGGTGGATCGGCCTGGCCTGGGGCGTGGCCGTTCTCGGCGCGCTCGCCTGGTTCATCGAGCCGTACGGCAAGGCGAGCCAGCCGAGCGGGACCGTGCTCGCCGAGGTCCGGGTGATGACGTCCAACGTGCAGTTCGGCTGGGGCACCGACGCCCTCGTCAAGGCCGTACGCCGCGACCGCCCCGACATCGTCTTCGTCGAGGAGTGCGAACTCACCTGCTCGGCCAAGCTTCGCGACACCCTCGGCGACCTGAGCGGCAAAACCCCGGCCTACCCCCACCGCCAGTCCGTCGAGGGTTACGGCTCCACCGGCTCCGTCATCCTCAGCCGCTACCCCCTCAAGCCCGCCGACCCGATCCCGGGCACGATGGGCCAGCCCGGTGCCGTGGCCGACATCGAGGGCCATCCCGTACGGCTGCAGCTGGTGCACCCCATGCCCCCGGTGCCGGGGGAGGTGGACACCTGGCGGCGGGAGCTCGGCGCGCTCCGGGAGTACGCGGCGGCGGACACCCGGACCCCGACCATCCTGGCCGGGGACTTCAACGCCTCCCAGGACCACGCGGCCTTCCGCGGCATCCTCGACACGGGCCTGAACGACGCCGCCCGTCTCACCGGGGCGGACCGGACCCCGACCTGGCCCGCCCGGACGACCCCGAGGCTCGGCACCCAGATCGACCACGTCCTCGTCTCGGCGAAGGACTTCTCCGCACGCGAGATCCGCTTCCAGGAACTGTCCGGCACCGACCACAACGCCGTCACCGTCGACCTCGCCCTCCACCAGCGCAAGTAACGACAAAGCGTCACACGATTTCCCGATAGGCGCGATAGGCGCGATAGGCCAGATAGGCCCCATTCGCTCCGGCCATCAGGGGCGCATGGTCCGGCCCCGCACACGTCACCCCACCGAGCCCCAGGCCTCCGGGTCAACTCGACGCAGGGCGCCGAATCGTTACGTCATCCCCGCACGAGTGACGGAGGGTGAGTTCGCAGGAGGGAACGCGTAATGATCGCTCTTGTCCAACCGGACTATTCACTTCCTTTCTGACAAGGGGATGTTCGCCATGCGGCGCACTGCCACCGTCCTGCTCGGAACCCTCGCCCTCGCCGGCGCCATGGCCCCGACCGCCAACGCGATTCCGGACCCGGTCGGGGCCGTCACGTGCCTCACCGAGACCCCGGCCGGCGCGACGGAGCTCGTCGACCCGGCCGCGCTCCTCGACCCGGCCGGCCTGACGGACCCGACCGCTCTCCCGGGCGTGGGCTGCGTGACCGCTCCCTGAGCTCCACGCACATGCGAACGCGGGCCGTCCTCCCGAACAGGAGGACGGCCCGCGTTTTCATGCGGCCGGAGTTCAGACGCCGATCGCGGCCGGAGTTCAGACGCCGACCGCGGCCGGAGTTCAGACGCCGATGTCGCAGCCGTCCGCGCGCCAGACCGCGACGACCGCCGGGCGGACGTACTTGCCCGCGCCGTCGGGCCAGGCGCTCTTCGGGTTCTCGACGGTGGCTCCGTCGAGCTCGCCCGGGTGCTGGACGGCGACCAGGACGCGACGGTCCTCGATGATCGGACCGCAGGTCTCGGCACCGCTCGGAACCGTCAGGAACTGCTTCAGCTCACCACGCCGCTCACCGCGCGTGGCGACACCGAACAGTCCGTCGTGCGAGCCGAGCTGGGCGCCGTCCGTGGAGATCCACAGGTTGCCGTACGGGTCGAAGGCGACGTTGTCCGGGCAGGAGATCGGGCTGACGTCGTCCTTCGGGAAGCCCGCGAAGTACGTCGCCGGGTCCTCGGGGTCGCCCGCGACGAGGAAGAGCAGCCAGCCGAACTTGGTGCTCTCGGGCCGGTTGCGGTGCTCGGTGAGTTCGAGGACCTGGCCGTGCTTGTTGGCGTTGCGCGGGTTGGCCTCGTCGACGGCCGGGAAGCCGGTCTTGCCGCGGTTGGAGTTGTTGGTGAGGGCGACGTAGACCTTGCCGGTGACCGGGTTGGGCTCGATGTCCTCGGGGCGGTCCATCTTCGTGGCGCCGACCTTGTCACCGGCGAGCCGGGTGAAGACGAAGACCTCGTCGGCCGTCATGCCGTCCACGTGCGAGACGGCGCCCTTGGCGGTGGCGGTGGCCAGCGGGATCCACTCGCCGGCGCCGTCGAACTCGCCGTCGCTCGGCAGCTTGCCCGTGCCGTCGATCTCGATCGCCGGGGAGTCGCCGGTGAGCTTGGCGACGTAGAGCGTGCCCTCGTCGAGCAGGGAGAGGTTGTGCTCGCGTACGGCCCGCGAGCTGCCCTTCTTCATCTGCTTGCTGCTGACGAACTTGTAGAAGTAGTCGAAGCGCTCGTCGTCACCGGAGTAGACGACCGGACGCCCGTCGGAGGTCAGCCGGATGGTGGCGGCCTCGTGCTTGAAGCGGCCGAGCGCGGTGTGCTTGCGGGGCGTGGAGGTCGGGTCGTACGGGTCGAACTCCACCACATACCCGAAGCGGTGCACCTCGTTCGGCTCCTGGGCGGCGTCGAACCGCTTGTCGAACCGCTCCCACTTGCGCTCGGTGGCGCCGGTGCCGATGCCGTACCGCTTGTCGGTCGTACGGCTGCTGTTGGCGAAGTACTGGTTGAAGTTCTCCTCGCCGTGGAGCGTGGTGCCCCAGGGGGTCGTACCGCCAGAGCAGTTGTTGAGGGTGCCGAACACCTTCGTGCCGGTCGGGTCGACGGAGGTCTTGAGCAGGTCGGACCCGGCGGCGGGGCCGGTCAGCCGGAACTCGGTGGTGGCGGTGACGCGCCGGTTGAGGTGGTGCCGGGGCACGGCGGTGAGCCTGCCGGTGCGCCGGTCCTCCTCCACCACGACGGCCGAGAGGCCGTGGGCGGCCCAGGCGACCTCGACCTGCGTACGGGTCGGGTTGGCGGCGTCGTAGCCGCGGAACATCAGGATCTCGTCGGTGTACTCGTGGTTCGCGACGAGGAGCCGGCGGCCGCGCTCACCGGGGAGGGGAAGCAGGGCGAGGAAGTCGCAGTTGTAGCCGAACTGGCCGGACTGGGCCTTGGCCGTCTGCTTCTCCGGGTCGAAGGCCGGGGCGCCGCGCAGGATGGGCTCACCCCACCGGATGACGATGTTCTGCTTGTACCCCTCGGGGACGGTCACGGCGTCGACGGTGTTGGGCTCGACGGCGGCGAACCGGAGGCCGCGGGCGGCCTTGCCCTTGCCCGTGGACGTGGTGGCGGCCTCGGTCGTGGCCGCGGCGGCCGGCAGTGCGGTGCCGAGGGTGGTCGACGCCCCGGCCGCGGTGGCCACGGAGACGACGGCGGCGGCTCTCATCACCGAGCGGCGGCTCAGCGCGCTCGCGATGACGTCGCCCACGTATTCGTTGGTGCTGGTGTTCGGCACCTCGTGGAAGCAGGCGTCACCACAGCGGAACCGACAGGTCAGGGCGGAACGGCCGCCGGGGTGCGAGGCGATCATGGGCAGCAGCTTGCGCACGTTGCGCTCCTCTTATGTGCCTTTGGTGTGAGCGCGACGTTAGAGGGGCGCGTGTTCGAGAACGGAGCCGGAAGGTGAACTGGAGGTGAACCTGCGGCCGTTGAGGCGGTGTTGACAGCGTGGGGTGGCGGAGATAGTGAAAGCCCCCGCCCCACCCCAAGATCGCCAATCCCGGCGGCTAACCTTACGTGTCCGTCCTGGCCAGGGATTGACGGGCTTCAACTCACCCGAAGGGTTGCGCACATGGGCATTCTCTCTCTCCTGCGGAATGCGTTCAGCCGCTCACGCAAGGGGCGCGACACGGTTCCTTCGCAGGAGGCGGAGCGGGTTTCCTCGACGGAGGCCGCAGCCGCCTCCGCGACGGAGGCCGAGCGGGCTTCCCTGCGGGAGGCCGAAGCGGCTTCCCCGCGGGAGGCCGAACAGAAGGTTCCGGCCACGTCGGCCGAGCCCGAGCCGACGGCCACCACCGCCGAGCCTGCGGCCACCACCCCGCCCTCCTCCGTCGTCGACGAACTCGTCTCGGCGGCCTTCGACAACGTGACGGTGCCGAAGCCGCGGGATGAGGACAGCGCCGAGCGGAAGAGAGAGGCGGAAGAAGAGCCGACGGCAGAGGCTGAGGTAGAGCCGAAGGCTGAGGCGGGGACCGAGCCGACGGCAGAGGCTGAGGTGGCGGGGGAGACGAAGGCGGAGACGCCGGTCGTCGCGTCCACGCCGGTGATCGAGGCGGAGGCTGTTGCCGAGCCTGAGGCGGTTGTCGAGCCTGAGGCTGTTGCCCAGGCTGAGGCGGTTGTCGAGCCTGAGCCCGTGGTGTCCGCCAAGGCCGAGCTGGAGGCTGCTTCCGAGGTGGCGCCTGAGGCTGAGGTAGAGCCGAAGGCTGAGGCTGAGGCCAAGGTGGAGGCGGTGGCGGAGGCCGAGGCCGAGCCTGCGGCGTCGAAGAGCGAGGTGGAGGCTGAGTCGGAGGCCGCCGCCGAGTCCGTGGCGCCGCTGGCCGAGTCGGAGCCGGAAGCGGACGCCGACGCGGACGCGGACGCGGAGACTGTGACCCCCGGCGCCGAGGCGGAGCCGGTCGTGGAGGCGGAGCCTGAGGTGGTTACGGCGGCTGAGCCCGAGCCGGTGGCCGAGCCCGAGCCGGTGGCTGCGAAGGAGTCCGAGCCGGAACCGGCCGTCGAAGCCGAGCCTGAGCCCGCGAGTGTGGAGACGCCGGAGCCCGCAGCCGAGGCCGAGCCGCAGGTCGAGCCCGAGCCGGAGGCTGCGAAGGAGCCGGCGGCTGCCTCTGAGCCCAAGGCACCCCGGGAGCCGGAGGCCGTGAACGCACCGGAGCCCGAGGCCGTTGTCGAGCCGGAGCCCGAGCCCGAAGCCGCAAAGGAACCGGAAGCCGCCCCCGAACCGGAAGCCGCCCCGGAGCCCGAGGCCGCCACCGAACCCGTGCCCGCCCCCGCCCCCGAGCCCGAAGCCGCCCCCGAGCCCGAGGACGTTCCGGTCCCCGTGGCGGCGGCCGTGGAAGCCACCCCCGAAGCCGCGGTCGCCGACGGTGAGGTCGCCCCGCAGGAGTCACCCGCAGTCGACGACGAGAGCGGCACGGGTGGTGCGGGTGGGAAGACCGAGGCGAGCGAAGGCGAAGCCGAGGTCGTGGTGCCCGCGAGCCTGCGTACCGCGTACACCGCCGCACAGGCCGTACTCGAGAAGCGGGACCTCACCGACGCCCGCGCCAAGGTGTACCTCGTGCTGGACAGGTCCGCCTCGATGCGGGGCTACTACAAGGACGGCTCGGCACAGGCCCTCGGTGAGCAGACGCTCGCCCTCGCCGCCCACCTCGACCCCGAGGCCACGGTCCCCGTCGTCTTCTTCTCCACCGAACTCGACGGCACCGGCGAGCTCACCCTCGACTCGTACGAGAACAAGGTCGACGACCTGCACGGCGGACTCGGCCGTATGGGCCGTACCAGCTACCACGTGGCCGTCGAGGAGGTGCTCGCCCAGCACGGAAAGGCAGCCGAACCCGGCGCCCCCGCCCTCGTCGTCTTCCAGACCGACGGCGCCCCGGACACCAAGACCCCGGCGAACCAGGCGCTGGCGGACGCCGCCAAGAACCACCCGGCCGTCCACTTCGCGTTCGTCGCGTTCGGTGACCCGGAGAACAAGGCGTTCGACTACCTCCGCAAGCTGAAGACGGACAACGCGTCCCACTTCCTGGCCGGCGAAACCCCGCGCGAACTGACGGACGCCGAGGTCTACGAGGGCATCCTGGCCGCCTGGCGCCCGTAGCCACCCCCTCCACCACCGTGCCGTCCGCTTCCCACCCCTAAAACGGGAGGCGGGCGGCACACCCATGTCGGCTACGATTTCAAGGTTCCGTAGACGACCCGGCCGGCAGGCCGGCACACACGATCGTCACCCCACGCATCGACATGGGAGCAGCCCGCGATGGCTCGACACCTCATCACCAGCGCCCTTCCCTACATCAACGGGATCAAGCACCTGGGCAACATGGTGGGGTCCATGCTCCCGGCGGACGTGTACTCCCGGTACCTCCGCCAGCGCGGCCACGACGTCCTGTACATCTGTGCGACGGACGAGCACGGCACCCCGGCCGAGCTGGCGGCGAAGGAGCAGGGTCTCCCGGTCGACGAGTTCTGCGCGCAGGCGCACGACGCGCAGAAGGCCGTCTACGACGGCTTCGCCCTCGCCTTCGACTACTTCGGCCGCAGCTCCAGCCCGCAGAACGTCGAGATCACCCAGCACTTCGCCCGGCGGCTGAAGGAGAACGGGTTCATCGAGGAGCGGTCCATCCGTCAGGTGTACTCGCCCGCCGACGGCCGCTTCCTGCCGGACCGGTACGTCGAGGGCACCTGCCCGCACTGCGGCTACGACAAGGCCCGCGGCGACCAGTGCGAGAACTGCACCCGCGTCCTCGACCCCACGGACCTGATCAACCCGCGCTCGGCGATCTCCGGCTCCACCGACCTGGAGGTCCGCGAGACCAAGCACCTCTTCCTCCTCCAGTCCGAGCTGCAGCACGAGGTCGAGGCCTGGGTCACCGCGCACGAGCACCAGTGGCCGCAGCTGGCGTCCTCCATCGCCCGCAAGTGGCTGACCGAGGGCCTGCACGACCGCGCGATCACCCGTGACCTGGACTGGGGCGTCCCGGTCCCCGCCGACACATGGCCGGAGCTGGCCGCCGAGGGCAAGGTCTTCTACGTGTGGTTCGACGCCCCGATCGAGTACATCGGCGCGACGAAGGAGTGGTCGGACCAGGACCCGGAGAACCGCGACTGGAAGTCCTGGTGGTACGACGTCGACACCGACGTCCGCTACACGGAGTTCATGGCGAAGGACAACGTCCCCTTCCACACCGTGATGTTCCCGGCCACTGAGCTGGGCATCCGGGAGCCGTGGAAGAAGGTCGACGTCGTCAAGGCGTTCAACTGGCTGACGTACTACGGCGGGAAGTTCTCCACTTCGCAGAAGCGGGGTGTCTTCACCGACCAGGCCCTGGAGATCCTCCCGGCGGACTACTGGCGCTACTTCCTCATCGCCAACGCCCCCGAGTCGGACGACTCCTCCTTCACCTGGGAGCACTTCACCGCCACGGTCAACAAGGACCTCGCCGACACCCTCGGCAACTTCGTCAACCGTGTCCTGTCCTTCTCCCGCAAGCGCTTCGGCGACGAGGTCCCGGCGGGCTCGGCGGCCGGCGCGGCGGAGGCGAAGCTGGGCGAGGAGATCGCCCGTCTCCTCGCCGAGTACGAGGCGCAGATGGAGGCCCTCCAGTTCCGCAAGGCCGCGGCCGCGCTGCGCGCCCTGTGGTCGGCGGGCAACTCCTACCTGGAGGAGAAGGCCCCCTGGCTGGAGATCAAGACCGACCAGGAGGGCGCGGCCCTCACCCTCCGCACCGCCATGAACCTCATCCACCTCTACTCGGTGGTCTCCGAGCCCTTCATCCCGGCGTCCTCGGCCGCCATGCGCGCCGCCTTCGCCCTGAAGGACGACACGGCGACCTGGGTGACGGCGGACGAGGCCAAGGCCCTGGACTCCGTCCCGGCCGGCACCCCCTTCACCGTCCCCCCGGTCCTCTTCGCGAAGCTGACGGAGGACGACCTGGCGGCGTACAAGGAGCGCTTCGGCGGCGAGCCGGCGTAACGCGCGGGCATCAGAAAAGGGGCCCGGTGACGTCGTACGACGTCACCGGGCCCCTCCGTTGTCCCGGGAGACACCGCCGAGGCATCCCCCACGTGCAGTCCGGGCACATCAGGCAGACCCGGGTGTCACCGCTCATTCCGCACCTAGGCTCTTACGACCGCTGGCGCGGGGCGCAGCAGTTACAGGATCAGCTCCCTGACGCGTACGCCACAAACTCCGCCCACGCATCCCGCGTCAGCGCAAGCTGAGGGCCTCCCTGACGGATGAGACCGGAAGACAACACCGTGAATGAGTCAGCCCGCACCCGAACCGCTCTGGTGCACGCCGAGTATCACCTCTTCCAGATCTCTGATCCGGAGGGGCCCGTGGCCGACAACCTCGATGCATCTCATAACGGGCTCGTGTCGGCCATCGACGGAGCGATCGAGGTGTCGACCGGGATCCACACCGGCAACGTCCAGGTGACCGTCGAACTTCATGCCGTGAAGCCCGAGCCCGCTGCGGACTGGGAAGAGATCGCCGAGATCTCATGGCAATCCCCTTCCGGGGAAGTACTCGTGGCTCCTCTCATGGATGACCCCGTGGACCTGCCCTCGCTGGCATCGCAGGGGTCGGGTCCGTACCGGCTGCGCGTCCACGCGCGTGGCAGGGACACGGCTGTCGATGCGGCAGTGGTGGATGAGGTCGTGGAGTCCTATCTGCTCCAGAGCTGGCCCGCGGCACAGCAGGACGCTCTTCTGGTGAGGGCAAGCGACACCTACGGGGCCCAGCTCCGGGCCCAAGATGCCGACGACACCATCGTCATCGACCACGAGGACTCTCGCGACACCCAGACCGGCCGGGAACGCGACATCCTGCGCCGGGCCGAACGCGGCCATTAGTCCTGACCAACAGCCCGCGTCTTCGGTCGGGGCAGCTCCACCACACGGCCTGCCCCGACCGAAGCAAACCACGGTCCTATCGGGTGAGCCGATTCTTGGATCACCGCACGCCACGCGGCACCCGCCTCGCCCGACTTCTCTCCACCGAGTGGCTGTGTACCCGGGGCCTGCCGCACGGCGTCACCGAGACCGCCGCACACCTAGTCGCCGAACTCGCCGCGAACGCCGCCGCCACGGCCGCCTCCCTGGGCGAGACTTCCGCCTCGTCCTCCTGGCCGGCAGCGACACCCTCCGCATCGAAGTGACGGACACGTGCGGTGACGACCTCCCCGGCCGCCGCCCCTTCGTCCCCCGACGCCGAGTCCGGACACGGCCTCCTCCTCGTCGAGGCCCTCGCGGACGGTTGGGGCGTCGAACTGGGCCCCGTCCTCCCGTAAGACAGTGCGGGCGGAGCTCACCCTCGTCCCCACCTCACCCGCCGGCCCACATCGGCGCGTTCGCCGAGCTCAGCCGGGAAAACATGAAGGCGTTGCACGAGGCAGGGATCAAGCCGACCGAGATCTGACCACCCCGTCTCCTGAGCCACCCCCCGATGCGGGTACGGCCGACCGGGAGCCGCGAGTCCGTCTCCTCGGACGGTGCTGGTCCGGCTCCGGGCGGACGGAGAGGGGACGCGATCTTGGCTGCGCTTTCGGCTGGCCCGGCGGTCCGGATCCGGTCACCGGTACGCCCGTCGCCGTGGAGGCCGGTCGGTGCTTGCGGCTGTACGCAACGCGCCGCTCTCCTTGCTGGCCCGCGGCACCTGGCTGCCGTACGGGGACCTGTACCACTTCGCGCACTCCGCGGTGCGCTGGAACTACCTGCCCGCTCTGGAGCGGTCCCTACGGGGCCCGGACTACCGGCCGCACGCGCTGCTGCTGGGTGAGTCGGCCGTACTCCGCCGCCACCGCCGGGCCCTCGCGTCGGCCGGTGAGGCCACGGTCGTGGCAGCTCGAAAGCCCGGCCTCCCACCGAAGCACAGGAACCTGAGCTCCGGTGCCTCGGGCGCTCTTCCCAAAGAAACACGATGGGGAAAGAAACCCCACCAAGCCCCACCCCTCCCGCCCACGGCGCCCGCTCACTCGC
Organism: Streptomyces sp. DSM 40750; assembly: GCF_024612035.1. Lineage (GTDB taxonomy): Bacteria > Actinomycetota > Actinomycetes > Streptomycetales > Streptomycetaceae > Streptomyces. Next base: position 5,950,542 of record NZ_CP102513.1, on the reverse strand, counting down.
GCGAGTGAACATCACCAACTCGGCTGGCTTCGGGACAGGTTGGCTGCTCTACGCTCAGCGCGGCACCACACAACCGCAGCAGCCACAACCGCAGACATGCGACGGCCCCCGCCGGGACGGCAATCCCAGTGCGAGGGCCTGACCACAGAGGAAGCAGCACCTTCCCAATGGATACGCAGAACCCTAGCGTGCACCCGCACGCCCAGACCCGTCCCACAGGCAAAAACCACCCCCGCCGGAACGCCCACGCGGGCGGCGTGATCCACGACAACTCCCGCCACACCACCCGTTTCACGGTGGTCGGCAACCATCTTGCCCAGCACGCGGAGCTGTCCGCGCTGGCCATCGGACTCGCCGTCCACATCCAGTCGCTCCCTACCGGAGCCCGCGCCGACATCAGGACCCTCGCCGACCGTTTCCCGGAGAGCCCGGCCCGTATCGCCGCCGCCCTGCGTGAACTGGAGACCCACGGCTACCTGCGCCGCACCCGCGAACGCACGGAGGGCGGCCGGATCGTCACCCGCACCGTCTCCTGCAACCAGCCGGGCCGGCACGGGGACTCGCCCGACGAACCCAAGCCCGCAGCCCGGCGGGCGGCCGAGCAGCGGTGGCCCTGTCCACGTCCTCCGGACGCAGTTCCACACGAACGCTGCGCACCCGAGACGCGTCCTCGTGGAGCAGCGAACCGTAGATCGTGGCCTGGCGGTCGCCCTGCCCGCTCAGTCGTGTGACCACCCCGCGCAGGACGGCGCCCTCCTCGCGAGCCGCCCGTTCGCGAAGTTCCCTCGCTCCCTCCTCCAGCATCCGCACGTGGAGCGGGGTGAGCGACACCGGGGGCGAGTCCTGTTCCATCGGCATCTCGGGTGACCAGTCGAAGGCCAGCGAGAAGGACCGCCGCTCCTCCCCGGCGATCTTCACCAGCGCCTCGCAGAGGTTGGCCGAGAGGCCCGCGTCGGTGTAGCGCCCGAAGCCGTCCAGGGAGTCACGGGCGAGCGTCTCCTCAGCGACCGCGTGTGCGCAGGTGACGCCTGCGAACAGCATCCGGGACACCGTACGGGCGAAGGGCTCGGAGGACCGTAAGCCCTGTCCGTCGCCCGGGAACAGGTCATGAGCGAGCCTGCCGTGCCTCGTCCTGCCCTCGTCGGGGACTGGGATCCGGCAAAGGCGTGTGCGCCGCGATGATGTAGCTGCTGACACGCGTCTGGTCCAGCCGTACCGACGCGACATGTTCCTTCACCACCTGTGGCTTCTGCGCCGGTTGAACGACCTGCGGGGAGTCCGCGGAGGAGCCGGCGGCGGTGTGCAGGTCCTTCAGGCCGGAGAGGGCCGACACCAGGTCCAGCAGAGGAGCCGTACCCGACGGGCCCGGTGGGACCAGCCGCAGCAACTGCCAGTCCGCGGGCGGCAGTTGCATCTCCCGCAGGATGGCACCGGCAGCGCGGGCCTCGACGACAGCGAGGGTCTCCAGGATGTCGGCGACGCGGCCCGGATAGTCCCGCCGCTGTGTCAGCGGCACCAGGACCTCGTACGGCGGACCGGGTTCGCTGCCGGGGGTCCGTTCCCATAATTCACCACCGGCCAGGCCACGCTCCGAGCGCCATCCTTGCCACTCAGGTAGCGCCGCAACAGCTCCGGCGCCAGGTTCGCGGCCTCCTGAAACTCCGAATCCGTGATCGCGGTCGGGCCCTGTCCGCCAACATCGAACTCGGTGTGGTGCTGCGTGATCCTCACACGGTGGAGCCCCTCGTAGACCATTTCCGCTGGCTCCTGGCGCCTGAGAACGACGTCATGCGCCTCGCGTGATGCGGGAATGCGGGTGCTCCGGTCGGCGTGGGCGTCAACGAGGCCGGCAAAAGACGTCCGGGCGAGCTGTCTTCAGTACCTGTTGGTGACCAGGACCATAGCCACAGTGACGCCGCCCGACCACCGGAGAAGGGTGGTCGGGCGGCGTCACGTCCATGCGAGGGCGGTCAGGAGAGGGTGCCCGCGCCCGTCGTGCCCGTCAGGTCGGTCAGGAGGTTGGTGACCGAGGTCTGGAGGCCGGCGGTGAGGGCCGGGGTCCAGTTGACGGTGGTCTTGAGCTTCTTCGACGAGTTCGCGGCGTTGTACGCGGCGACGAGGTCGGTGGCCTTGCCGTTGACGATGTTGCCGGTGCCGGCGACCGAGCCCGTGCCGTCGCCGCTCAGCAGCTTGGCGACCTTCGCGTCGGCGGGGATCTTCCAGACGTTCCGCTCGGCGACGACCTGGGCCTTGGCGCGGGAGTCGAGGCTGTACTTGGGGGCGTAGCCGTTGACCGTGGTGGTGTCGTAGACGTTGTTGTAGAGGTGGATCTGGCCGATGCGGGCCAGGGGTGCCCGCTGCACGATCCCCTTCCACATGTTGTGGTGGATCGTCACGCGCAGCTTGCCGGTGCTGTCGGTGTCGCTGGAGCCGATCAGCATCGTCTTGTCGTGGTTGAGGAACTGGTTGCGCTCGACGGTCACCAGGTCGGAGCCGTTGGTGATGTCGAGGGCGCCGTCGTGGACCTGGTACTTGCGGCCGAAGTACGTCGCCTCCGTCTTGTCGAAGGTCGGCGCGTCGGTGAACGTGTTGTGGTCGGCCCAGACGTTGGTCACGCCGCGCAGGGTGACGGAGTCGTAGTTGGAGTTCCACTCGCCGGACGATCCGTCGGTCGGGTCCCACTGCGGGAAGCAGTCCTGGGTGTCCGCGAAGGCGAGGTTGCGGACGATGACGTTCTTGACGTTCTGGACCAGGACGCTGCCGCCGAGGATGCCGGCCTTGGTGCCGGGGACGCCGACGATGGTCGTGTTGGACGGCACCCTGAAGACGATGTTCTTCTTCTGCTTGTCCTGAGCGGCCTTGCGGGCGGTCTCCTGGGTGCCCGACGGGACCTTCTTGCCGTACGTCGCCGGGTCGAACGCCTTGAGGTAGGCGGAGAGTGAGTAGCCGGTGCCGGAGGCGTAGTCCGCGCAGGTCAGCTTCTTGCCGGAGTCGTTGGTGTTGGCGTCGATCGTGCCCTTGATCTTGATGATCCGGGGCGTGGTGTCGGTCGCGGAGCCCAGCGCCTTCACCAGCTGCGCCCGGGTGGACACCGTGAAGGTGTGCGCCGCGTCGGCCTTCGTACCGCCGGTCGTACCGGAACCGGACGCCGCCCAGCCGTCCTTGGCGGGCAGCACCTGGTGGTACAGGTCCACGGGATAGGCGTTGGCGTTCATCACGAGGACGCCGGCGCCGACAGCGGCGGCCACGGCGGCGGCGGAGACCACGAGGGTCCGGCGCCCTCGGAGGGACCGGCGGTGGGACGGGCACGGAGAGGCAGAGGCCACGGATGAGTCCTTACGTAACTACGGGGTTCGGGGGAACACGTGGTTCGTGTGGAGCCCCCGTGAACTCCGTGAAGGGAGTTCCGACTCATCTGTGGTCGCCGTGCGGGGAAAGGTTGCCCCCCAACTTCCTTGTCTGTAGCGGAATCTGATCTACGGTCAGCCGAGGTTCGACTTCAGGTGGCTGATGACCTCCTCGAACTCCTTGCGGGGCGAGAAGTCCACGTACTCGCAGTCCTCAAGGGCTTCCGGCGCGTGACCGGGCGGCCAGTAGAAGGCCTCGCCCTCCTCGTAGGTCTTGTCGCCCTCCTTCGTGTGCATCACCAGCCGGCCCTTGAACATGTAGCCCCAGTGGGGGACCTGGCACAGGCCGTCGGTCTCGTCCTTGAGGGCCGGCCGCATGTCCGCACCCTTGGGGAGCCGGACGAACGCGACCTCCGTGTCGCCGCCGATGTCCTGCATCCGCAGTTCGACGCCGTTGCCCTCGATCTCGACGGGTACATCCGTCCGCGTGACTGCCGTCATGATTCCTCCACGACTGGATCACCGCGGGGCCTCGGGGAATGTCCGTACAGAGGTCCGCTCTCTCGGGAAACCCCGCACTTCCAGTCTGCACCGATCCCGTACGCCCTGCCCCTGGAGTCCCTGAAGCCCCTGGGGTCGCAGGGCCGACACTTCGCGGTGACATGCGTCACGCCGGGGTTGTTCCCGAATATCGCCGACTGCCCGATTCCTCTTCGACGACAACTAACTTCTTTTGGCTACCAATCGGACATCTGGCGCCACGAGTGTCAATTCAACCGATCTTCCCACTCGATGATTTCGGCGCCCGTGACTACGGGAGAACGCCTTCCGCCTGTTCCGGAGGGCCTGTTCGCGTGTGTCGACGGCCGGATCAGTGGGCCTACACGCCCCGGCGGGGCCTCTTCGCCACCACTCGGCGTTAGTACGGGTGTTCGTTGCCCGGGGCGCGCGACCGTCCCCATAATGGCGGCTCGCAAGGGCCAGGGCCGGCCGATGTCGCTTGTGAGTGAGGCCACGGATGAGCAAGCACCGCCAGGGAAAGAAACGCTCGAAACGCCGCAAGATAGCCATCGCCTCCGCCGTCGTGGTGACTGTGGGCGCCATCGGCATTCCCGTGGCCGCGCAGGCGAGCGGTGTCGGACTCGGAGGCTTGCGCAGTGTGGCGTTCTCCTGGTGGGGAGGGGACACGTCGGATACGGCTTCCCCGACACCGTCGCGAAAGCCGTCCGTGTCCGCGACGCCCTCCGCCGCGGACACCTCTGCCTCTCCGTCCGGCACGCCGAGCCCCTCTCGCTCCCGCACCAGCCCGAGCGCGTCTCCCTCGAAGTCCGGCAGCCCGACCGCCAGGCCCACCGCCGACACCCCCGACACCCCCGACAAGACCACTTCGCCTCCGAGCACCCCGAAGGCGACGCGTGCCCCCACCACTCCCCGCGCCGCCGCGAGCAGCGTGGCCTCCGGGCCCACGGATCGTGTGCTGGCTCTGGTCAACTCCGAACGCCAGAAGGCGGGTTGCGCGCCGGTGACCGAGAACTCCAAGCTCACCAAGGCCGCGCAGAACCACAGCCAGGACATGGCCGACCACCAGAACATGTCCCACACCGGCTCCGACGGCTCGTCCATGACCGACCGACTCGCCCGCGTCGGGTACGCCTACAGGTCGGCGGGCGAGAACGTCGCCGCAGGGTACGGCACCCCCGAGAGCGTCATGGACGGCTGGATGAACAGCCCCGGCCACAAGGCCAACATCCTCAACTGCGGCTTCAAGGAGATCGGCATCGGCCTGGCCCAGCCGGGCAACTACTGGACCCAGAACTTCGGGTCGTCCGCGTAGCCGGCCAGCGCTCAGGGCGAAGTCCGGCTCCAGGGCCCCGGGGGAGTCCGGCACCAGAGCCCCGGGGGAGTCCGGTTCCAGGGCCCGGGGCGGAGTCCGGCACCAGAGCCCCGGGCGGAGTCCGGCACCAGAGCCCCGGGCGGAGTCCTGCACCAGAGCCCCGGGCGGAGTCCGCTACTGCCTGCTGCCCCGCCCGCCGCCCCCGAAGCCGCCGCCTTCCGGGGCCTCGCCCGCCGTGACCGTGGCGATCTCCTCGGCCGAGCCGAGCTTGCCGGACTCCGCGAGGCCGCCGGTCTCGGAGCCGGAGGTGGAGCCGCCGGAGTAGACGGTGTACTCCTCGCCGCTCTTGATCGACTCGCCCGAGTAGACGACGTTCTGGATGGTCTTCGAGGTGACGTACGACGCCACGACCTCGCCGTCCGCGTCGACGATGTGCAGGGTCGTGCCCGCCTCGACCGACGCGTCCAGCGTCGCCGACAGCCAGCCCTGGGCGGACTCGCTGTCCGGGGCGACGACCATGCCCGCGCTGCCGGCGGCGAGGAGCGTGCCACCGCTGACGGTGAAGCTGCCGTTGACGTCGAGCGCGCCGTTGCCGCCCATCTCGGGCCCGTTGACGACGATCGTGCCGCCGGTGATCTCGGCGGTGCCGTTGGAGTCGAAGCCGTCGCCCTGGGAGTCGAGGATCAGGGTGCCGCCGGTGACCTTGGCGGAGTAGTCGCCGACGTTCTCGCCGCCGCCACCGCCACCGGGACCGCCGCCCTGTCCGCCCTGCTCCTCCTCGGACGTCGCCTCGCTGCCGGAGGCGTTGACGCCGTCGTCGTCGGAGGTGACGGTCGACGTACCGCCGCGGACCAGGATGTTCTTGCCCTCCAGGCCCTCGTTCGAGCCGGTGATCTTCAGGGTGCCCTCGCTGATGACCAGGTCGCCCTCGGCATGGATGCCGTCGTCGCCGGCCGCGAGGGTGACGGCGGCGCCGTTGAGGTGGACGGCCGCGTCGCCGTGCAGGGCGTCGGCGGAGGCCGAGACGTCGACCGTGCCGCCCTCCAACACCATGATCACACCGGACTTCAGCCCGTGTGCGGAGGTGTCGTCGGAGGCCTCGCTCTTCACGGTCAGCTTGCCGCCGGTGACGACGAGATCGGTGGCGGCGTCCACGGCGTCCCCGCTCGCGGTGACCTCGACCGTCCCGCCGTCGACGACGATGTACCCGGCATCCTCCTCGTCCGCGTTGGCGGACTTGAGCCCGTCGCCCTTGGCCGTGACGGTGACCGTACCGCCGCTCACCACCAGATAGTCCTTGCCGCGGATGCCGTCGTCGGCGGCCTCGACGGTGATGTTCCCGCCCTCGACGACCAGTCCGTCCTTGCCGGCGATCGCGTCGTTGCCGTTCCCCCGCACCGTGAGCGAGCCGCTGCCGCCGATCGTCAGGTCGCCCGCGCTGTAGAGGGCGGCGTCGGCCTCGGCGTCGTCGGCGTAGGAGTCGGTGTCGCTCAGCTTGTTCTCGCTGCCGTCCGCGAGCACGACCACGAGCCGCTCCGCCTCGGTCGCGGCGATCGCGGACCCGGAGGAGCTGGAGATGTCGACGCCGTCGAGGACCAGCTTGACCGTCGCCTCGGGGGCCGTGATGACGATCTGCCCGTCGTCGAGGGAGCCGCTGAGCCGGTACGTCCCGCTGGAGGTGATGGTGACGGTGGACCCGTCGACGTCCACGCCCTTGCCATCGGCGGAGGCCGAGTCGCCCTTCAACTCGATGTCCACGGCGTCGGACTCGTCGTACTCCGTGTCGCCTTCCTCGGCGTGCGTCTCCTCGTTGTCGGCGAGGACGGCGGCCGCGTCCCGCGTCCCGTCCACCGACGCGGCCGCGGCCGCGCTCGCGCTCGACGACGCGTCGGACGACGCGGAGCCGGAGTCGCTGCCGGAGGAGCACCCGGCCAGCGCGGCGGTCGCGAGGACGAGGGAGGCGAGGGCGCCGGCGGCCTTCGTACGGAAGCCCTTCGCACGGAAGCCCTTCGTACGGAAGGTCTTCACACGGAAGGCAGTCATACGGGTACGAAGTCGTCGTGCGGTTCTCGTCCTGGCCGTGATGTTCATGCTGAACTCCCGTTCAGTGCCGGTGCGATGGGAAAGTGGCGCCGCAGAACGGGCAACCAGCGGTTGGCGGGCAGGTCGGGCCGCAGCGCGGCGAGCCCGGTGCCGTACTTGGAGACCGGGCAGGGCCGGTGCTTGAGCGACCACAGCAGCCGGTCGGCGCAGGATCCCGCGCGCCCGGCCTTGGTCTCGACGATGGTCCGCTCGGGGGTGCGCAGTTCGGTGCCGTCGGGAAGCGCCCAGGTCAGGTCGGTGTCGACGGTGACCCGGCTGCCGCTGTCCGGCAGGAACAGCGTGGTCCGGCGGTAGCGGGTGGTGAGCGCCGGCACCAGCCGGAAGCCGCGTGCGTCGATGCCCGCCGCACCGAGCACCTCGTCGGCGTACGCCCGGGCCTCGGGCCCCAGCCGCCCCAGCTCCCCGTCGTACGGGACGCGCTGCTTGACGGTGGTGCCGCGCGGGCCGCGCGTCTTGACCTCCAGGAAGTGCTGGCCGGACGCCATGTACGTCCGTATCCGCAGCTTGAAGCGGCGCCGTCGGCGGTGGGCGGCGCCCAGGTAGCCGTCCATGTCCGGGGTGTCGAAGTACACGGACCGGTACGCGAACTGCCGCTCGCCGTCGACCTCCAGGACTCGTACTCCCCCGGTCTCTGCTCCGCTCGACCGGGAGGTGCGGGATGTGCCTCCACCGTCGAGCCCGCCGACCACGAGGGGAAGGTCGGTGAGGGGCAGCATGTACTTGCGGTCCATGCGGGTCAGCAGTTCGGCCCGGTCGACGAGTTCGTCGAGGCCGATGGGGCGCAGCGCCCCGACGACGGGCGCGACGGAGTCGAGGGCCGGCGCCGGGTGCTCGGCATCGAAGCCCCGGCGAAGCCGACCGCCACGCGCGGCCGTCATGCCCGGACCCCTTGCCCTCGTGCCTGCCCCTGCTCGACCCGGTGGCCCGCCTCCTGCGGCGCCCGCGATCCCTCGCCGGTGACGACGTACCGGACGTCGACCAGGGTCATGTCGTTGACCATGTCGACGCTCTGCACGGACAGGTTCACCACCCGCCCGCCCAGCAGCACTTCGAGGTGCGCGCGCAGGGCGTCCTCATCCGTGTAGGCGGCGTCGAGGCGCAGGCTGCGCTGCCGGTAGCGGCCGAACAGCTTCGGGTGGTCGCCGACGTACATCGTGGCGACGATCAGCGCCATGAGCAGGGCCGACAGGATGTTCACCTCCTCCGGCAGCCCGGCCAGCAGGCCGAGGGCGAGCGCGGAGAAGTAGTACGCGATCTCGTGCTGGGCGATCTCGTTGGAGCGCAGCCGGATGATCGACAGGACGCCGAACAGCCCCATTCCGAGGCCGATGCCCACCGACGAGGAGCTGAGCGTCATCGCCACCGCGAGGACACCGACGTTGACGCCGAGGAAGGCGGCGATGAGGTCCCGGCGGTGGTGGCGCGGGAAGTAGACCGCGAAGGTCAGCACGGAGATGGCAGCCAGATCGGCGACCACGAGAAGGGTCTGGTCCATGACAATGGACGATCGCGGGCCAAGCTTTGAGCTTGCTTTGCCTTTCCTTAACTGAACTTGAGAAGTGCGGAAGGTGAACGGCAGGCGTCCCTGACCCAAGGGGACAGCTGACTGTGAAACGGCTGTGGTAGGCGCTGGGAGCCGTGAGGCCACTGAGGCCGCCATGAAGCCATCGAGACGGATGGCCTCACGGCTCCCCCGTCCCGCTGAACGTTCCAGACCGTCAGCGTCTGTGCTGGTCAGCGCCCGTTCCGGCGTTCCAGCGTCCCGTAGTGGCCGCCTTTTGTGGCGGGTGGGACAGATCGCGGAACAAGCTGAGGTGGTCCAAGCAACCCGCTGGACGACCCACTTCCGCACCATGGAGATTTCAATGCGTTCGCGTCTTCTGGCCCGCTCCGCCCGCCTCGCCCTGGCCGCAGTCGCGGCGGTGACCCTCACCGCCACCGCGGCCACGACAGCCACCGCGGACAGCGGCAAGGACGTCGGACAGGCCTGCGGCACCAACGACCTGACCTTCAAGGTCAGCGAGAAGACGCAGGCGGGCGGCTACCTCCTCGTCACCGCCAAGGCCCTGCCCGGCATCACCTGCTACCTGGAGGGCGTCTTCCCCTCCGGGTCCTTCGGATCCGCCGCCGACACCGAGCTCTCGCCCGCCGAGGACAGCGTCAGCGAAACCATCAAGCTCTCCGGCTCCACCGCCGCCTACGCCGGCATCAACCCCAAGACCACGAACAACAACAACGGCAGGCAGTTCGAGGCGATCCACCTCTCCGTCGCGGGCGACGAGGACAACTTCGTCACCCTCCGCCTCCCCCGCATGGTCACGGTCGACCAGCCCATCGCCACCAACTGGCACGCGAACCCCGCCGACGCCGTCCCCTTCTCCGGCTGACCCCAGCGCCGACGAGCGCCCGTGAACTCCCCTGGAGTCACGGGCGCTTCGTGCATCGCCCCAAGCCCTCGCCGCCCCGGTTTCCCGGGCAACCGGGTGGGCCGACGGCCGCACTGACCGGGTGACGGGGGCCGGGGCCGTGATAATCCCCCCATGGCCCCACCCTCACCCGCCACGACCACCCCACAGGCAACGCCACAGCCCACCCCACGGACCACCCCACAGGCCACCACGTGAACGGCCTCGACCTCGGCCTCCCCGAGCCGGATCCGGTCCACCACCTCCTCACCGACATCCTGACCATCGGCGCCCCCTACGCCTTGGCCCTGACCGGCGACCACGCGGTACGGGCACACGGCCTGACCGAGGGAAGACCGCCCGGCCGGTACCTGGAGGTGGCGACGGAGCACCCGGCCCCCATGGATCAGATCGCCGCCACGGTCCGGACAGGCCTGGCGGAGCGAGGCTGGCTGCTGGAGGAGGTGGAGACCGATCCCCTCTCCGCCCGCCTCCGCGTCACCGACCCGACCACGGCCGAGGAACGCACCCTCGACATCCTCAAGGAGACCCTGTGGCGCCCCCCGGTCGAGACGTCCCTGGGCCCGACCCTCTCCCTCGAAGACGTGGTCGGCACCAAGGTCCGCGCCCTGGCCGACCGAGGCGCCCCCCCGGGACCTCATCGCGGTCCACGCCGCCGCCGACCGCTGGACCCTCCCCGAACTGGAGGAACTGGCCCGCCGCCACACCTCCGCCGGCTTCGACCTCGCCGACCTCCAGTCCCGTCTGGAGGGCATCGAGTGGCTCGCCGACAGGGAATTCACTCGCCACGGCCTCGACGACCGGGCCACCATGTCACTCCGCCGGTGGGCCCAGGCCTGGGCCGACGACATCGCCGAACGCCTCCTGGAAGAGGAGGCGTTGAATCCCCCGACGGAGGACGACCCTTGGTGAGTACCTGGTGACTACCTGGTGAGTACCTGGTGAGCAAGCGACGCTACGTCGCCCGAGGCGTCCCCGGCGGCTATCGCATCTACGACAACCGGCGCCGGGGTTGGTGGGGGGACCTGTACGAACTCTGCCCCGACGACCTCCTGAGGGAGTTGAACGGCGGGAAGGACCCGGAGAAGCTGTCGGCGCTGCTGAAGCGGTACCGGGCCCTGAAGCGCTGACCGCCGGAACCGATATGTGCTGATCCGGCGTTTCCGACCTACGGGAAGTGGCGTATCCCTACGCTGTGTTGGCGACGGGCCGGAACCGGGGGAAGGGGCTGGGGATGAGCACGGAGATCGTTCAGATGGTGGGCCAGGCGGGCCCGTACCTGACGGCGGCCGTGGTCGCGTACGGCACCGGCGTGCTGACGCGAGCGGAGAGCGCGGCGGTGGAGGCCACGGCGAACGTCGGCCGCCGGATGCTCCAGGCGGTGTGGCACCGCCGGGACGAGCAGGGGCGGGCGGAGCTGGAATCCGCGGTGGCGGACGCGGCGGAGGAACCGTCGGACGAGGACGCGTCGGCGGCCCTGCGCCAGCAGATCAAGCGGGCGTTGCGTGAGGACGCGGAACTGCTGCGCGAGCTGGCGGGCCTGTTGCCGCCCGGCGGTGGGGGAGCCGTGACGGTCACGGCGTCGGGCACGCGCTCAATCGCGGCCGGCGGCAACATCGGCGTCGCGATCACCGGCGACGGCCACGACGTACCACGACCGTGATCGGCGAGCAGCCCCCGGAGGTATCGGCCTCCGGCGACCGCGCGATGGCTGCGGGCGGCTCCATCGGCGTGGCGATCAGCGGCGACAACACACGTGTGGTGCTGCTGCCTCCGGAAGCGGTGCATTGGGCGCGAACGGTCCAAGCTCCGGCGGGGGCCGGTTACTTGTCGGGATCGGCATCGGGTGTCTTCGTAGGCCGCGAGGACGAACTCACCGATCTACGGCGGATGTTGACCGGCCAGGGCACGGCAGCGGTGACCCAGGCGCCGGTCCGCGCGATCCATGGCCTGGGCGGGGTGGGCAAGAGCACGCTGGCCCTGCAGTACGCGCACCGCTACCGCCGCGAGTACACGCTGGTGTGGTGGATCACCGCCGAGTCCGCCGAGTCGATCGTAAAGAGCCTGTCGGGGCTGGCCATGTCGCTCTGCCCGCAGTGGGCGGGAAGTGCCGGACCGGACGAACGGGCAGCCTGGTCGATCCTGTGGCTCCAGGAACACCCCGACTGGCTCCTGATCTTCGACAACATCGAGAACCCGGCCCACCTCCAGCCGTACCTGGGCACTCTCCACCGTGGCCATCACCTGGCGACGAGCCGCAAGGCCACGGGTTGGCACGCGCTGGCCCCGGTCATGTCCCTGGGCCTCCTGCCGTTGGACAAGGCCACGGACCTGCTGTGCACCCTCGCGTTCCCGAACGACACAGCCACCGACCGGGACCGCTATGCGGCACGGGCACTCGCCAGGGACCTGGGCTGTCTACCTCTGGCCCTGGAACAGGCTGGCGCCTACGCCTTCCAGACCGGCACCGACCTGGACACCTATCGCGAGTCGCTGGGCCTGTATCTGAACGAGTCCGCCGAGGGCATCGACCCAGAACGCACCATCGCCGTCATCTGGGACCACACGATCGCCGCCATCGCCGACCGCGACCCGCTGGCGGTGACCCTCCTGAACGCCATGGCCTGGCTGGCCCCGGACGACATCCCCCGCAGCCTCCTGGCTCCCCTGGCCCCAACCCCGATCGCCCTGGCCAACGCACTGGGTGTGTTGCACACGTACAACATGGTCGCCTTCATCACCAAACGGACCGTCAGCATCCACCGACTCGTACAAACCGTCCTGAGCACAAGGGGTGCTCCACCCCGAGGCCGCGACGACGCAGAGAGAGCCGTCCACAAGGCGATACCGACCGGCGCCGAAGACCGCGCTACCTCCGAGCAGTGGCAACAGCTACTCCCCCACATCACCGCCCTCGCCGAGAGCGTGCAACTCGACCACACCGACGCAAACGAAACCCGCTCCGCATACAACGAGGCCGCCCAGTATCTTCGTCGGCAAGGTCGGGATGCTCATACCATCCTCCTGCGCCAAGCCGTTCTCGCTCACAACGAGCAGGTTCTCGGCGACACCCACCCGGACACCCTGGCCAGCCGCAACAACCTCGCACTCGCCTACCAGGCGGCCGGAAACCTGAAACAGGCAATCCCCCTACTCAAAACCACCCTCACCCAGTCCGAGCAAACCCTCGGCGACACCCACCCCGACACCCTGAACACCCGCAACAACCTCGCAGCCGCCTACCAGACGGCCGGAAACCTGAAACAGGCAATCCCCCTGTACGAGACCACCCTCACCCAACGCGAGCAGACCCTCGGCGACACCCACCCGGACACCCTGGCCAGCCGCAACAACCTCGCAGCCGCCTACGAGGAAGCCGGAGACCTGAACCAGGCAATCTCCCTGTACGAGACCACCCTCACCCAACGCGAGCAGACCCTCGGCGACACCCACCCCGACACCCTGAACACCCGCAACAACCTCGCACTCGCCTACCAGACGGCCGGAGACCTGAACCAGGCAATCCCCCTGTACGAGACCACCCTCACCCAGTCCGAACAGACCCTCGGCGACACCCACCCCAACACCCTGGCCAGCCGCAACAACCTCGCAGCCGCCTACCGCGCGGCCGGAGACCTGAACCGAGCAATCTCCCTGTACGAGACCACCCTCACCCAACGCGAGCAGACCCTCGGCGACACCCATCCCAACACCCTGAACACCCGCAACAACCTCGCACTCGCCTACGAGGAAGCCGGAGACCTGAACCGAGCAATCCCCCTGCTCGTAACCGCCCTCAGGCAGTGCGAGCAGATCCTCGGCCACGACCATCCCACCACTCTGATCTTCCGCGACAACCTCGCCTACGCTCGCCGGCAGCTCAGCGCCTGACTCCAGCCGAGCCCCGTCCGTCTCACCCTCCCGAGGGCAACTCACCCACACCACAAGCGACCGCCCCGCTCCAAGGGCACACCCACACCGCCGCGCCCTTCTCGACTGTCGCCGTCAACGGATGCGTATCCGGATGCTCCGGGCACCCCGGCCAAACCGCCGACACCCCCGCCGCCCACAACGCCTCCACCGCCCACCCCTGCACCTGATCCGCCACCTCGGCGAGCAGCACCGCCGGCCGCCGCTCGTCCCCCTCGGCGTACACGCCCTGCCCTGAGCCATCGGGGGCGAAGAGCATGACGCCGGGGTAGTCGTCCTCCTCGCGGACGTGGGGTTGGACGGGGCACTGGGCACGGAGGTCGCGCAGGACGGCGGCCAGTGCCTCGGTGAACTCTGCGGGCTGGTGAGTCATGAACGGCGGATGCCCCGGATGAGGGCGGCCAAGGCGTTGGGGGCGACGGGAACTATTCGAGTCGGGTCGTCGCTCTCGCGGAGGAGCACTCCGGTCCCGCTGTCGGCGAGTTCAACGCAGTTGCTTCCATCGGTCCCGCTGGAGAAGGTCGACTTCTGCCACTGGGTCACGATTACAGCTCCTTCGCCAAGCGGTGGATGTAGTCCCGCGACCGAACCGGGTCGAGGGACACCCCCTCAACTTTACGAAAGAGCGTTCGCATCGACCGCAGTTGCGCCACCGCATCCATGAAGGCAACCCCCTGCGGAGTGTCCCGCTGGGCCGTGTCCAACGCCGAGACCCGGCCACCCGCGTACAGCAACTCCGCGCTGGCCCCCGCGAAGCCGTCGACGTCGAACGGGATGACCCGTACGGTCACCGTGGGCATCTCCGACTGAGCCAGGAGCGAGTCGAGTTGGGCCCGCGCCACGCGTCGGTCGGCGACACGCGTACGCAGCACAGGCTCGTGCAGCACGACCTCGTACGGACATCTCTCAAGGACCACCTTGCGGCGCATCCGGTGCTCGACCCTCGGTCGCAACTCGCTCTCCGGCAGCTCTGGGCGCCAAAAGGCGAACACGGCCCGCGCATACTCCTCCGTCTGAAACAGGCCCGGAATGTGCGCGGTCGAGATCTCCTCGATGAACGTCGCGTGATGCTCCAGCTCCGCCAGATCCATGAAGACCGGCGGCAGAACACCTCGGTAGTCCTCCCACCACCCCCCGGTACGGTCGGTCGCCATCTCCACCAACGCCTCGATCAACTCGGCATCCGTGCAGGCATAGTGAGCCGTCAACCGCCGTACACGTTCCTCGTTGATCCCGGCATTCCCCGCCTCGAACTGGCTCATCTGCGCCGGCTTGACCCCCAGCAAACCTGCCGCGTCCCGAGAAGTTAGACCTGCCGCCTCCCTCAGTTTGCGCAGCTCAGCGCCGAGACGAATCTGGCGAACGGTCGGCTGAATCCTCGCCGGCATACGACTCTCACTTCCGCAACAGCACACCTTCGGCGCGGGGTTGGGCCGCCCCGATCGGGTGCAAGATTACGCGAACGACTCGCCAGGGCTAAATATTTCCCCCTACCTTCAGTGACGCGACGCACACGCTGCGGAACGCCGGGACACCCCGGAAGCGCACCGCACCGCCCTGCCAGGACGGGCGCGGCAATGCCACCGCCCGCGCCCACAGCGCAGCCCAACTCCCTTCCACCCCACAGGAGTCACGCATGCCCGAAACCGGAGAATCCCCCGACGACCTCACCCACCCCACCGAACCCTGGACCTACTCCCTCTCCATCCCCAACGACCCCCGAGCCGTCACCATCGCCCGCCGCACCCTCCGCCTGATCCTCACCCTGCACGGCCTCCCCCACCTCATCGAAGCCGCCGAACTCCTCGCCTGCGAACTGGTCGCCAACGCCGTACGACACACCAAGGGCCCGGCAGCCATAAGGCTCCGCTGGTCGGCCCCGACCCTCCGCATCGGCGTATGGGACACGGACCCCACCCCACCGGCCCTGACACCGCTCACCATCGCCCCCACCCCCTCCCTCGAATCCGGCCGAGGCCTCACCCTCATCGAGGAGTGCGCCGACAACTGGGGCTGGTACCACCTCGGCTCGGCAACCCAACGCCCCAACAGCCACGGCAAGTTCGTGTGGTGCGAACTGACCCCGGCGGCGTGAACGTTCCTTCCACACCCGAAAGGGTGATCCCCTTCCGTCGAGCGGACGCCCAGCCCCGACCCTTCCTAGGTTTCACACATGGTCACATCAGCTCACGAGGGCCTGCACCGCATCTTCCAGGAGCGGCCGGAGATCCTCGCACCCGTCTTCGGAGTGCTGGGCCTGCCGTTCCCGGAGAAGGCGACGGTGGACGCACTCACCCCCGATGTAACGGAGACCAAGCCGCTCGAACGCCGTGTGGATACCGTCCTGCGCATCGGGCCGTCCGATGGTGACGACTTCCTGCTGGCCATCGAGGCCCAGAGCGGGCGCAATGCGGACAAGGAGCTCAGCTGGGCGTACTACGTCGCACACCTCCAGTCGAAATACCGTCTGCCGGTGATTCTGCTGGTGGTCTGCCAGGACCGGGCCACCGCGAAGTGGGCGACTGGTCCCTTCGACTGCCGGGCCCGGGGCTGGACCGCACAGACGACGCGCCCCTTGGTCATCGGGCCGGACAACCTCCCAGAAATCACCGATACGAGAACCGCGGCGGACAACCTCGCGATGGCAGCCTTCTCCGCCCTCGCACACGCCCGCAGCCCTCAGATCGACGCCATACTGGAAACAATGGGCCATGCCCTCCAGGTGAGGGACGGGACAGGCACCAACTACTTCTACGAATTCCTGGAAGTCACCCTGCGGGGGACCCCAGCCGGAGACAAATGGGAGGAAATCTTGAGCTTCGTCACCTACTTTCCCGGCCGGGGCACAGTCCGCGAGACGGCCTACCTCGAAGGCAAGGCTGAAGGTGAGGCGAAGGGACTCCTGTACGTGCTGGACGTGCGAGGCATCCCTGTCCCGGACAGCGTGCGCGAGCGCATCGCCCAATGCACAGACCTCGAACTCCTCGACCGCTGGCTGGAGCGCTCCCGTACGGTCACGCAAGCCGAGGATCTGTTCACGGAGGACTCCGCGGCCCCGGAGGACGACCCGGACCAAGGCTGACCCCGACTCCACCCATGACACCGAGGGCGCGTCGGCTGCCGCCGCGGCCAGGGCGGACACATCCGCGGGCGACAGCAGACGGGGTAAACCGTTCGCCGTAGGAAAACTCATCGGGCCCGCTCCCAAGACCGTACCCAGGAATCTGGTCAGGCGTTCGAGCCGCCGGGATGATCAGCACAACCGGGATGTACGGGTGCCGGATGCCGCAAAGGGGAGTTACGCCATGAAGGCGATCGTTCAGGATGCCTACGGAACCGCGGACCTCCTGGAACTGCGCGACATCGACCGCCCCGTACCCCGCGACGACGAGGTGCTGGTCGAGGTACGTGCCGCCGGTGTGGGCCCCGAGGTGTGGCATCTGATGACGGGCCGGCCGTACGTGGCCCGTGCCGTGCTGGGGCTGCGTAAGCCCAAGAACCCCGTGCGGGGTTGGGACGGCGCCGGGCGGGTCGAGGCCGTCGGGGCGAAGGTGACCGACTTCAAGCCGGGGGACGAGGTGTTCGGCAACTGCGAGGGCTCGTTCGCCGAGTACGCGCGTGCCAAGGCGGACCGGCTCGCGCCCAAGCCCGCCAACCTCACCTTCGAACAGGCCGCCGCCCTTCCCGTCTCCGGGATGACCGCCCTCCAGGCCCTCAGCGGCACGTCCCGCCCGCAGCCAGGTCAACGGGTCCTCGTCATCGGCGCGTCCGGCGGCGTGGGGACGTACGCCGTCCAACTCGCCGCGATGTACGGCGCCGAGGTCACCGGCGTCTGCGGTCCCGGCGGCGCGGACCTCGTCCGCTCCCTGGGCGCCACCCACGTCATCGACTACACCACAGCCGACATCACCGACAGCCCCCACCGCTACGACGTCATCGTCGACAACGCGGGCCTTCGGTCCCTGCCCGTGCTGCGAAGCGCCCTCACCCCACGCGGCACCCTGGTCATCGTCGGCGGCGAGGGCGGCACCGGCTTCTTCGGGGGTATGAGCCGCGGTCTCCGGGCCGTCCTGCTCTCCCCGTTCATCGGGCAGAACCTGCGCAACCTCGTCTCCGTCACCCGCCGCGAGGACCTCCTGGCCCTCAAGGACCTCGCCGAGAAAGGCATACTCACCCCGGCCATCGACCGCGCGTACCCCCTCTCGGAGGCGCCCGCGGCCATCCGCCACCTGGAGAACGGCCACCCCCGGGGCAAGCTCGTCATCACCGTCTGACCGCTCATGTCACGGTCGTGATCACCACCACCGTCGTCACCATCGTCGCCGCCGTCAGGGCGGCCGAGGTCGCCGCCGCCGTCTCGGCCATACGGCGCAGGGCCGGGTCGGCCCAGTGGCGTTCGGCCATCTCGGTCATGCGCCGCTTGACCGGGGAGTCGTCGGAGTCGGCGTCCGGGAAGGCGAGGGTATGGAGTTCGCCGTGGTGGAGGAGGGTGATCAGGGCGGCGGTGCGGGAGTCCGGTTCGGCGCCCTCCAGAACCACCTTCGCCAGACGGCGGCGCAGGGCCGTCTCCACCGTGCCGTCCAACTCCGGGTAGCTGGTGGTGCGGAAGACGAGCAGGACGCGGCGCTTCTCCTTACGGATCAGGCCCTTGGCCAGCAGGCCCTGGAGGGCGGCCTCGTACTCCTCCGTGCGGTGTTCTGAGATCCACTTCTCCGCGTCGTCAGGAAGGACCGCCTCGGCCGAGCCGTCGGTGCCTGCGGCGCCCCCGACGCCCCCGGTGCGCGCAGTGTCGTCGGTGTCGTCGGCCAGGGACCGCTCCAGCAGGGCCGCCGCCGCGATCGCGTAGGGCGTTCGCAGGGGGAGCCTGGCCTCTCCCGTGGTGTCGTCGAGGGCGAGGAGGAGGATCTCCTCGCCCAGAGTCGTGGGGGTGGGTACGGGAGTGGTGGCGGTCGGCGTGGTCATGATCAGTAGGACGTGGACGGGAAGTCGGCAGTTCCGGAGTCGGCCCGTACGCGGACCATCCGTACGCGGACCAGGCGCTCAGGGGCGGGCGGACGGACCGTCCACGAACCGGAATTGGGTTGAGGGTTCCGCCACCGCGCTTCCAGAATCCCCCGCATGGATGACACTCCCAAGCCCGGCCAACTCCCCTCTTCCCTGACCGAGTTGCAGGTCGCAGCCCGTGCCGCCGGATTCACCATGTCGTGTGAACCCCGGACCGGCGGTCTGCTCGCCACCCTCGCCGCCACTCGTCCCGGCGGGCGGATCCTCGAACTCGGGACCGGTGTCGGCGAAGGCACCGCCTGGCTGCTCAGCGGAATGGACGGGGCGGCGACGCTGGTCACCGTCGAGCTGGACGACGCCGTGCAGGCCGTGGCCCGGGAGCAGTTGGGCGGCGACGAACGGGTCACCTTCGTCAACGAGGACGGCGGACACTGGCTGGAGGAGTACGACGGCGCCCCCTTCGACCTGGTCTTCGCCGACACCTGGCCCGGAAAGTTCAACCACCTCGACCGCGCCCTGCAGCTCGTGGCGCCCGGCGGCGCGTATGTCATCGACGACCTCACGCCCACCCCCGACTGGCCGGAGGGTCACGAGGCGGCGGTGACCGACCTGCTCGCGGTTCTGGAGGGGCGCTCGGACTTTCTTACGACCCGGCTGGCCTGGTCGAGCGGCCTGCTGATCGCCGTACGAACCGGTGGTGCCGGTGCCGGTGGCGGCGGCGGCACCTCGACCTGACCTGTCGCACCAGAACCCGAACCTCCGCCTCCAGTCGGGCCGGCACCCGGACCCGCGTCCGTGCCCAGCGCCGTACGGGCCGCCTGCACATGGTGCAGTCCCTCGACCGCCGTCCGTGTGACCTGGGCGTACTGGTGGGGCGTACGGGCCTTGGCCAGCTGGGCGCGGGCGGTGCGGAGGCATTCGGTGGCGTCGGTCAGGGACCGGGCCGCGCTGCCGCCCGCCCCGGCCTGCGCCCGGACGTCGATGCCGTCCAGGCTGCCGCCCAGCCGTACCACCCAGCGGTTGGCGTCGGCCTCCGCGTCCAGGTCGGACGTCGGAGCGGACTCGTCCACGGACCGCCGCCGCGCGACCACCGCGACCACCGCCCCGACGATCAGCAACACCGCCACCAGCACGGCCAGCTTCATGGCCTCCTCCAGCCTTCCGACGTCTCGTCCCCTACGGGCAGTCCGTCCCCTACGGGCAGTCCGTCCCCTACGGGTCGCACATGCCGTACGGTCCGTAGCGGCTCGTACGGGTTCCTCACCCTGTACGTCCCATCACACGCCCTCCCGCTGTGACCATCCGTCGAGAATCCTGTGCGTCTCCTGATGACTTCCCAAGCGGGCACCCCGGCACCCCGATGCGAGGTCGAGCCGCACTCGACCTCCACGACCGAGCGCACGCCTCCTTCTCCCCGGGCACAGAAAAGGGTCCTGAAACCGACGGACGGCTTCAGGACCCCTTTCGAAAACAAACCAAGAGAGTGGCTTGCCTTACTTCATCGCCTACTTCGGCTGCGGCTTCCGCACCGACAGGTGCAGCTCGCGCAGCCGTGCCTCCTCCAGCTCCGTCGGCGCGCCCATCATCAGGTCCTGGGCGTTGCCGTTGAGCGGGAAGGCGATGGTCTCGCGGATGTTGGGCTCGTCCGCGAGGAGCATGACGATACGGTCGACGCCCGGCGCGATACCGCCGTGCGGCGGCGCGCCGAAGCGGAACGCGCGCAGCATGCCCGCGAACTGCTCCTCGACGGTGTCACGGTCGTAGCCCGCGATCTCGAAGGCCTTGAGCATGATGTCGGGCTCGTGGTTCCGGATCGCGCCGGAGGACAGCTCGACACCGTTGCAGACGATGTCGTACTGCCAGCCGAGGATGTCCAGCGGGTCCTGGGTCTCCAGGGCCTCCAGGCCGCCCTGCGGCATGGAGAAGGGGTTGTGCGAGAAGTCGATCTTGCCGGTCTCCTCGTCCTTCTCGTACATCGGGAAGTCGACGATCCAGCAGAAGCGGAAGACGCCCTCCTCGAAGTGCCCGGCACGCTTGGCGGCCTCGACGCGGACCGCGCCCATGATCTTCGAGACTTCCTCGAACTCACCCGCGCCGAAGAACACCGCGTGGCCGGCGGCCAGCGAGAGACGCTTGGTCAGCTCGGCGACGTTCTCCTCGGTGAGGAACTTGGCGATCGGGCCGGACAGCGAACCGTCCTCGGCGACGCGCACCCAGGCCAGGCCCTTCGCGCCCTGCTCGATCGCGTACTCACCGAGCTGGTCGAAGAACTTGCGGGGCTGGGCCGAGACGTCCGGCACGGCCAGCGCACGCACGTGCTTGCCGGCGAACGCCTTGAACTCCGAACCCTCGAAGACATCGGTGATGTCCACCAGCTCCAGCTGGGCACGCAGGTCCGGCTTGTCGGAGCCGTACTTGAGCATCGCCTCGCGGAACGGGATGCGCGGGAAGGGGGAGGTGACGTGGCGGCCGTTCCCGAACTCCTCGAACAGCTCGGTCATGAGCTTCTCGATGGGCTGGAACACATCCTCCTGCTCGACGAAGGACATCTCCACGTCGAGCTGGTAGAACTCGCCCGGCGAACGGTCCGCGCGCGCGTCCTCGTCACGGAAGCAGGGCGCGATCTGGAAGTACCGGTCGAAGCCCGAGATCATCAGCAGCTGCTTGAACTGCTGCGGGGCCTGGGGGAGAGCGTAGAACTTGCCCGGGTTGAGACGCGACGGCACGACGAAGTCGCGGGCGCCCTCGGGGGAGGTGGCGGACAGGATCGGGGTCGCCATCTCGTTGAAGCCCAGCGCCGTCATCTTGTGACGGATCGCGGAGATCACGGCCGTACGCAGCATGATGTTGCGGTGCATGCGCTCGCGGCGCAGGTCGAGGAAGCGGTACTCCAGGCGCCGCTCCTCGTTGACCCCGTCCTCGGCGTTGATGGTGAAGGGGAGCGGGGCGGCCGCGCCGAGCAGCTCGACCTCGCCGACCTCGACCTCGATCTCGCCGGTGGGCAGGTCGGGGTTGACGTTCTCGGTGCCGCGGGAGACGACCTTGCCGTCCACGCGGACGGTCGACTCCTTGGAGATCTTGTCCAGCGCCTCGTACGCCGGGGTGCCCGGACGGGCCACCAGCTGCGTGATGCCATAGTGATCGCGGAGATCGATGAAGAGGATGCCGCCCAGGTCGCGCCGATTGTGCAGCCAGCCGCTCAGCCGGACGTCGGTGCCGACGTCAGAGGCGCGGAGCTCGCCGCAGGTGTGGGACCTGTACCGATGCATCGTCGTTCATCCAGTCTTCGCTGATCGGGGATCTGGGCGGGTGTCTCACGGCCGGTGTTTCACGTGAAACAACCCCCAGGGTACCGGCCACCCCCGGATCGCCTCCCCACCATTTCCCGCAAGGCCGCGCGAGGCCCGAGGCACACCCGTCGTCTCACTGTCTGGATACACACGGTCATAGCCATGGGCAGGACCGCAAGCGGTTACTGTCGCTAGCGTCGATTGTCGTCACCTCCGTCGCCGCCGGTCGTGGTTGTTTGTCATGGTTATTTCCGGTACCGCTCGGTGCCCGATACGGCTTCGGTGGCACGGTCCGATCAGCTGTTCTTAGAGTGGGTCAATGCGCACTGGTGAGCCCCCGCCCACCGTGGGGGACGTCCTGTCCGCCCTCGCGACGGGACTGTGGACCTGGGACAGCGCTCCCGGAACCGTCACCCTGGACGCCGAAGCCGCCCGGCTCCTGGGGCTGCCCGCGGAGCCGACGACACTCACCCAGGCCGGGGCGCGGTCACGCCTGCACCCCGTCGACTGGAACGAGATCGTCTCGGTCGTGCAGCTCGCCGTCGTCGAGGACGCCCTCGCCGAGGTACGGATCCGGGTCATGGACGACCGGGGCCGGGTGATCCGCACCGTCCGCAGCCGCTCCAAGGCCACCTTCGACCCGGTGCACAAGTCCGTCGAGATGATCGGCACCATCCAGGAGGTCACCGAGCCCTCGCCGCAGACCGCCTCCCGAGCCCCCGCCGTCACCGGCGACTGGCGCCGCTCGCGCGAGGCGTTCCTGCTGGACGCGGGCCGGGCGCTGGCCGAGGCGCGGTCCACCGAGGAGGTGCTGCGGGTCGCGGCGGGCCTGGCGATGCCGGGCTTCTCCCCGGACGGGCTCGCCGTGTTCGGGGTGGAGGCCGACCGCCTCACCGTCATCGGGCACCACGGACACAACCAGGGCGACGAGGGCCCGTTCACCCATATGCCGCTGGAGACGGACTATCCGGCCGCCGAGGTGGTCCGCACCGGCCGCGCCGTCTATCTCTCCTCCCCCGAGGACTACAAGACGCGCTACCCCACCGCCTGGCCGCTCGCCGAACAGTTCGGCCGCCAGTCCTGGGCGTTTCTGCCGCTGATCGTCGCCGGCCGCACCATGGGCGCGTGGATGGCGGGCTTCACCCACCCCGTCACCTTCACCCCCGACGAGCGCTCGGTGCTGACCACCGTCGCCCGGATGCTCGCCCAGGCCCTCTCCCGCGCCGGGGCCGCCGAGACCGAGCGCGAGCTGACCGACGGCCTCCAGCGCACGATGCTGCCCACGCTCGGACCCGAGATACCCGGCATGAGCGTCGCCGCGCGCTACGTCCCGACCGGCGGCGGACTCCAGGTGGGCGGCGACTGGTACGACATGATCGCCCTGCCCAGCGGCCGCTTCGCCCTCGTCATCGGCGACGTCCAGGGCCATGACGTACGCGCCGCCGGCCTCATGGGCCAGCTCCGCATAGCCCTGCGCGCCTACGCCTCCGAGGGCCACCCCCCGGACGCCGTCCTCTCCCGCGCCTCGCGCTTCCTGCACGGCGTCACCAACGACTCCGCCAACGACTTCCCCGACCTGCGCTTCGCGACCTGCCTCTACGTCGAGGTCGACCCGGTGTCCGGCGTGCTCGACATCGCCCGCGCCGGCCACCCCGACCCGGTCATCCGCATGGCCGACGGCACGGTCCTGGTCCGTCCGACCCCGGGCGGCCTCCCCCTCGGCATCGACCCCGACGCCGACTACCCCACCACCCGCCTGGTCCTGGAGCCCGGCGAAACCATGCTCCTCTGCACCGACGGCCTCATCGAAACGGGCGGCCACGACCTCGACACGGGTTGGCGCCGCATCCGCACGATCCTGGAGTCCTTCGACGCGAGACCGTACGAGGATTATGAGGACGCGAGACCGTATGAGGGTGCGGGGGCGGCTGAGGGGCTGGGGGCCGAGGGGGTGGCTGTCGGCGGGCTCGACGCTCAGGGGCGGGATGCTGGTGGCCTGGTCGTCGATGGGTTAAGGCAAGGCAGCCGTGAAGCCGCCGGCGAAGAAGCAGCTGACCATGAAGCGACCGATGGTGAAGCAACCGATGGTGAAGCAGCTGACCATGAAGCGGTCGATGATGAAGCTCGTGGCCTTGATCCGGGCCACGTTGAAATGAGTCGTCCGGAAGCTGGGGCCCTCGCGAGGGATGCCCTCTTGGCAGGTGGGCCGGAGCCCGGCGGCTTCACGCCGAGTCGCCCGCGACCCGGCGGCCTCGCACCGGGCTACCCGAAACCCGGCGGCCTCGCACCGGAGACCCCTGAACCGACTGCCCTCGCGCCGGGCCAGGCGGAACCGAACGGCCTCGCGCCGGGCCAATTGGAAGCGCTGGCCGACGCGCTCGTCCAAGGCGTGCACGGTCCCTCCTCCCACCACACCCCCGGTCCGCTCGCCGATCGTCGCGAGGACGACATAGCGATGCTGTTGCTGTACCGGGAGAGCGAGGGCTGTGGCTGCGGGGACACCACCGCCGTACGGCCTCCCGTGCGCCGCACCGCGTTGACCATCGCCCAGGCGGAGCCCGAGCGCATCGCCGGAGCCCGCCAGCAGGTCCGCGAACTGCTCCACGACTGGAACTGCGGCGACCAGGTCGACTCCGCCGTCCTCCTCGTCTCCGAGATGCTCACCAACGTCCTGGTCCACACGGACGCCGACGCGCTCCTCGTCGCCGAGATGACCGGCGACGGCGGCAAGCGCCGGATGCGCATCGAGGTCACCGACGCCAGCGACGACCTCCCCCACAAGCGCCACCCCGGCGAACTCGCGTCCTCCGGCCGCGGCCTCGTCCTCATGGACATGCTCGCGGACGCCTGGGGCGTGGACCCACGCGGCGACGGCAAGAGCATCTGGTTCGAGCTGTACGAGCCGGCACCACCGGACGGGTCGGACGGGGGCTTGGTGGGGTAGGGCGCCACGGCTGATCGCGCGGCGTCGGTTCGCCCGGCAAGGGGCGGCGGGGAACTGCGCGACCAGCCCCCACCGGCCCGCGGATTCAACCACCACCACACGCCCGACGCGGAGCGCTCACGCAGCCCCCTCCGCCGCGTACCGCGCCCGAAGCAAGTTCTCCTCAATCACCGGCGACCCCGTACGCAGCCGCGGCAACACCGTCAGCGGCAACACCTTCACCAAGTCGGGCACCTACGCCGTCTTCAGCGAGTGGCGCGACCCGAAGAAGGGCGAGACCTGCGGCGCCGGCAACATCTTCAAGAACAACAAGTACGGCGTCGGCTACTACGGCAAGCCCGTCCCCCTCGTCCGCTGGGGCGGCAAGGGCAGCGGAAAGAAGGGCCCCAACAAGCTCACCTGGAACAACTGCAAGAAGCCCAGCATCACGAACAAGGGCGGCAACAGCAGACTTTGAGGCGGGGGAGCGGGGGAGGCGGAGGGGACCTTCCTCGCCCCCCTTCGCAGCAGAATCGATGCCTCTGTCCCCTATCGGGTGAACGTCCTTGCTGCGGGCGCGAGTTATACCCCCGTCTGCCTAGCTTCCGGAGCGGAGGTGATGCTCGATGTACGAGCAGAACAACACGCCGCCGGAAGAGCCGACGGCACAGCACCGGGACGCGATCGACATCAACGACTTCGTGTTCGCGGCGACGGGGGCACGGGTCCGGAGGCTCACGCTGCCGGACGGGACGTACTGGTTCCCGGCGGTGGACGTTTGCAGAAACCTGGGCTTCGCCCATGTCGGCTCCGCTCTGCGGAACATCGCCGACACCACTAATTTCGGAAGCGCCGAGAGTGTGCTCAGCGCGCACAGTCTCAGCGTTCCAGCAGGTCGAGAGTGGCGACGAGACATGAACCTCGTCAATCTCCATGGCCTGATCCGGTTGGTCAACAGCAGCACCAAACCGGAAGCCGAGCCCTTCAAGGCCTGGGTCTCCGAAGTCATCGCCACCATCCAACGCGACGGCTCCTATGCCCTCGAACCCGCCCCCGTACAACCCGCCCGCACCGGCGGCACGGCCTACGTCATGCCCAGCAAGTGGCCGACGCCATCGTCCGGCTCGAAGAGCGGAACATCCGGGCGGACGAGCTGCTGACAGCGTTCCAGGAGGAGCGGAACGACCTGCTGAGGCAGATCAGCCGCAGCCAGAACGTGATGGCCGACGCGCTGCGCGACATCGCGCAGACACTTCGCCGCCCCGGCGACCGCCCTCACCCCTCCCCAGCAGCGGAGCTGACACCCCGACAACTCCTCGCCAACTGGAAGGCGAAGAACCTCGTCGTCACCGACGACATCCACACTGTGGCGGCGTACCTGGCCCCGGCGTTGCTGCACGGAGGGGCCACGTACCGCGTGGAGGAAATCGCCACCCGTACGGGGTTGTCACCAGAGCGCGTACACGACTGTCTGGAGATGCTGTTCGAGCAGGGTTGCGTTCGGCCGGCGGGCCGCACCCCGGACGGGACACCGGTCTGCGTCCTGCCGTAACGCCGTAACCGACCCCTCATAGACCGGCCCGAAGCCGCAAAACCAAGTTGCGGCTTCGGGCCGAGTCGTACCGTATCGGAATTCAGCTACTCCCCGGACGGCGAACGCACCACAAGCACCACCCCCGCCACCACCGTCCACACCGCCATGAGGAGCACCGTCAGCCACGCGCTGAACGGTCCCGCCAGGCACAGCACCGCGATGACGAACCCGAACCAGCCGAGCCAGGCCGGCAGCGACCGGGTCGTGACGGACACGCGCCACACCGCGAACAGCAGGACGGCCGCGGCGACCATGGCGGCGACGAACCCGGCGTAGGAGACGTCCATCAGCAGCATGGCCACCATCGCCGTCCCCGGCCCCACCAGGAACGTCTCCGTGTGGTTGGCGGAGATCGCGTAGACGGCCCCGGCGATCGTCGCGATCATGACGAGCACGACGAACGCGGTCCCGCCGACGAGCACCAGGTTGGACCGGGTCCCGGCGAGACGGGCGAGCGCGGCCAGGAACCAGAGGAAGAGCAGGGTCGCGGCCAGCATCACCAGGGTCATGGCCTCGGTGAGGTCGAGGTTGCCCCCGTCGCGGTAGAAGGCGACCGTGTCCCGGAGTCCGTCCGAACCGTCGTAGTCCGGACTGTTGCCATAGCCCACGATCAGCGCGACCAGCATCAGTACGCCGGACGCGATCCCGGCGATACCGGGCCAGAGGTTTCTTCGAGGGGGCTCGTCCGCGCCGAGCTGAGGCGCCGTCGGCGATGTCGGTGTCGGAATCGTCATACCGGCCTCCCACGCGATGAGACTCACGTGAGGGTCCCGATTCGGGACTCTTCTCCAGTATGCGCAGTACATAGCTGTACATACCTCTTGTCTCACACCGAGAGGCCCCTGCCCGTCGACGGGCAGGGGCCTCTCGGTAACCGAAGCCGGAGAGACGGTGAGTCTCAGAGGCCACCCTCAGTCATCCCGTGAACCGCCGGAACCGTCCCCAGCCGTCCCTTCTGGAAGTCCTCGAACGCCTGCTGAAGCTCCGCGCGGGTGTTCATGACGAACGGGCCGTAGTGGGCCATGGGCTCACGGATCGGCTGGCCGCCGAGGAGGACGATCTCCAGGTCGGGCGCGTGGGAGTCCTGCTGCTCGTCCGCGCGGAAGGTGATCGAGGAACCGGCACCGAAGACGGCCGTCTGGCCGAGGTGGATCGGGCGCCGGTCCGCACCGACGCTGCCGCGCCCGGCGAGGACGTACGCGAGGGCGTTGAAGTCCTCGCGCCACGGCAGGGTGATCTCCGCGCCCGGCGCGACCGTCGCGTGGAGCAGGGTGATCGGGGTGTGGGTGATACCCGGGCCCTCGTGACCGTCCAGCTCACCGGCGATGACGCGGAGCAGCGCGCCGCCGTCGGGGGTGGTGAGGAGCTGGACCTGGCCGCCGCGGATGTCCTGGTACTTCGGGGCCATCATCTTGTCCCTGGCCGGGAGGTTCACCCACAGCTGGATGCCGTGGAAGAGACCGCCGGACGTGACGAGGGACTCCGGCGGCGCCTCGATGTGGAGGAGGCCCGAACCGGCCGTCATCCACTGGGTGTCACCGTTGGTGATGGTGCCGCCACCGCCATGGCTGTCCTGGTGGTCGAAGACACCGTCGATGATGTACGTGACGGTCTCGAAGCCGCGGTGGGGGTGCCAGGGCGTGCCCTTCGGCTCTCCCGGCGCGTAGTCCACCTCGCCCATCTGGTCCATCATGATGAACGGGTCGAGGTGGCGGTAGTTGATCCCGGCGAACGCTCGGCGAACCGGGAAGCCCTCGCCCTCGAAACCACTGGGCGCGGTCGTCACGGTCAGCACCGGACGGGCCACCGCGTCGGTCGGCGCGACGACACGGGGCAGGCTCAGCGGGTTCTCGACGGTCACTGCAGGCATGTCGGTACCTCCTTGTGCGCTCAGTTTAGTTGATTATTGAACTTTCTGCCAGCTCCAACGACGAACGCCCGGAGGGCATTCCCTCCAGGCGCTCGAAAGACGTTCGAGAGGCGCCCTCACAGGGGCGCGAAGCCGGCCGGCACGGAGCTACCCGCACATACCGACGCGGAGCTACCCGTATATACCGAAGCGGAGCTATTCATACATACCGACGCGGAGCTACTCGCACATACCGGCGCAGATCTACCCGTACATACGCCGCATCGCGAACTCCACCATCTGCTCCACGGCCTTCGCGTCGAAGACCATCCGGTGCTCCCCCTCCATGTCGAGGACGAAGCCGTAGCCGGTCGGCAGCAGATCGATCACCTCCGCGCCGGTGATCACGAAGTACTTGGACTCCTTGCCGGCGTACCGGCGGAGCTCCTTGAGCGAGGTGAACATCGGGATCACCGGCTGCTGGGTGTTGTGCAGCGCCAGGAACCCGGGGTTGTCGCCGCGCGGGCAGTACACCTTGGACGTCGCGAAGACCTGCTGGAAGTCCTCCGCGGCCATCTGCCCGGTGGTGAAGGCGCGGACCGCGTCCGCGAGGGAGGGTGGGGACGGCTCCGGGTACAGCGGTGGCTGCTGCCCGTAACCGCCCATCGGGCCGCCGGGCATCTGCCCCGGCATCTGCTGCTGCGGCGGCGGGGCGTACTGCTGCTGAGGGCCGGCGCTCTGGTCGTAGCCGTACATGCGGCAAAGCGTAACGAGTCACAGATGACCCGATCGGGGTTGCTTCTTATTACTGATGGGTAGCATCATCGACATCGAAGCTACTTGTTGGTACGTGAACTAGCGCGAGGATCCAGTGCCTCGCCGATCTCTCTTACGGAGCCGTCGCCATGGGGCACTACAAGTCGAATCTCCGCGACATCGAGTTCAACCTCTTCGAGGTCCTCGGGCGCGACAAGCTGTACGGCACCGGCCCGTTCGCGGAGATGGACACGGACACCGCCAAGAGCATCCTGGAGGAGCTGGCCCGTCTCGCGGAGAACGAGCTGGCGGAGTCCTTCACGGATGCCGACCGCAACCCGCCGGTCTTCGACCCGGAGACGAACACCGCTCCGGTCCCGGCCACCTTCAAGAAGAGCTACAAAGCCTTCATGGACTCCGAGTACTGGCGTCTGGGCCTGCCGGAGGAGATCGGCGGCACCACCGCGCCGCGCTCCCTGATCTGGGCGTACGCGGAGCTGCTGCTCGGCGCGAACCCGGCCGTGTGGATGTACGCCTCCGGCCCGGCGTTCGCCGGAATCCTCTACGACGAGGGCAACGACGTACAGAAGAAGATCGCGCAGATCGCGGTCGACAAGACCTGGGGCTCCACCATGGTGCTCACCGAGCCGGACGCCGGCTCGGACGTCGGCGCCGGCCGCACCAAGGCGATCCAGCAGGAGGACGGCTCCTGGCACATCGAGGGCGTCAAGCGCTTCATCACTTCCGGTGAGCACGACATGGAGGAGAACATCCTTCACTACGTGCTGGCCCGCCCCGAGGGCCACGGCCCCGGCACCAAGGGTCTGTCCCTCTTCCTCGTCCCGAAGTACCTCTTCGACTTCGAGACCGGCGAGCTGGGCGAGCGCAACGGCGTCTACGCCACGAACGTCGAGCACAAGATGGGCCTCAAGGCCTCCAACACCTGCGAGATGACCTTCGGCGACCGTCACCCGGCCAAGGGCTGGCTGATCGGCGACAAGCACGACGGCATCCGCCAGATGTTCCGCATCATCGAGTTCGCCCGCATGATGGTCGGCACGAAGGCGATCTCCACGCTGTCGACGGGCTACCTGAACGCCCTCGAGTACGCCAAGGAGCGCGTCCAAGGCCCCGACCTGGCGAACTTCATGGACAAGACCGCGCCCAAGGTCACCATCACGCACCACCCCGACGTCCGCCGCTCGCTGATGACGCAGAAGGCGTACGCGGAGGGCATGCGCGCGCTGGTCCTCTACACGGCCTCCATCCAGGACGAGATCCAGGTCAAGGAGGCGGCGGGCGAGGACATCTCCGCCCTGGAGGCCCTGAACGACCTGCTCCTGCCGATCGTCAAGGGCTACGGCTCCGAGAAGGGCTACGAGCAGCTCGCCCAGTCGCTGCAGACCTTCGGCGGCTCCGGCTTCCTGCAGGAGTACCCGATCGAGCAGTACATCCGCGACGCCAAGATCGACACCCTGTACGAGGGCACCACCGCGATCCAGGGCCAGGACTTCTTCTTCCGGAAGATCGTCCGCAACCAGGGCGCCGCGCTGAACTCCCTCGCCGAGGAGATCAAGAAGTTCCTGGCGCTCGGCGAGGGCGGCGAGCAGCTCGCCGGTGCCCGCGAGCACCTCGCCAAGGCCGCCGTCGAGCTGGAGGCCATCGTCGGCCTGCTGCTCACGGACCTCGCCGCCACCGAGCAGGACGTCAAGAACATCTACAAGGTGGGCCTCAACACCACCCGCCTGCTGATGTCCTCCGGTGACGTGGTCGTCGGCTACCTGCTCCTCAAGGGCGCCGCCGTCGCCGCCGAGAAGCTGGAGACCGCCTCCTCGAAGGCCATGTCTTCCAAGGATGTGGCCTTCTACACCGGCAAGATCGCGGCGGCGAAGTTCTTCGCGGCCAACGTCCTGCCGGGCGTCACCCTCGCCCGCAAGCTCTCCGAGGGCATCGACCTGGACCTGATGGAGCTGGACGAGGCGGCCTTCTAGGCAGCCGCCCCCCGGCCGCACCCCGGTCGTGGCGCCGGACGGACCCTGCCCGGCCGTCCGGCGCCCCTCCCTCCACAGGCTCCCTACGAGGGCCCGCTCCCATCCCCCGGGAGTGGGCCCTCGCACGTCGTTAAGGTGAACCCCATGCGCACACCCCCACGCTTCGATCGCGGCCACACCGACGACCTGATGACGTTTCTGACGAGCAGCCCGTCCCCGTACCACGCGGTGGCGAGCGCCGCGGAACGGCTGGAGAAGGCCGGCTTCCGACAGGTCTCGGAGACGGACGCGTGGGACGGCTCGCTGGGCGGCAAGTACGTGCTGCGCGGCGGCGCGATCATCGCCTGGTACGTGCCGGAGGGCGCCACGCCACACACCCCCTTCCGTATCGTCGGTGCCCACACCGACTCCCCCAATCTGCGGGTGAAACCCCGCCCCGACAGCGGCGCGCACGGCTGGCGCCAGGTCGCCGTCGAGATCTACGGCGGTCCGCTGCTCAACTCCTGGCTCGACCGCGACCTCGGCCTCGCCGGCCGCCTCTCCCTGCGCGACGGCACCAGCCGACTCGTCAACGTCGACAGACCTCTCCTCCGCGTCCCCCAGCTCGCCATCCACCTCGACCGCTCGGTCACCTCCGAGGGCCTCAAGCTCGACAAGCAACGTCACCTCCAGCCCATCTGGGGACTGGGCGACGACGTCAGCGACGGTGACCTGATCGCCTTCCTGGAGGAGGAGCTCGGCCTGCCCTCCGGCGAGGTCACCGGCTGGGACCTGATGACCCACTCCATCGAACCCCCCGCGTACCTGGGCCGCGACAAGGAACTGCTCGCCGGTCCCCGCATGGACAACCTCCTCTCCGTGCACGCCGGTACGGCGGCACTCGCCTCCGTCGCCACCTCCGGCGACGAACTCCCCTACATCCCCGTCCTCGCCGCCTTCGACCACGAGGAGAACGGCTCCCAGTCGGACACCGGCGCCGACGGCCCGCTCCTCGGCGGGGTGCTGGAGCGCTCGGTCTTCGCCCGCGGCGGCGCCTACGAGGACCGGGCGCGTGCCTTCGCAGGCACGGTCTGTCTCTCCTCCGACACCGGGCACGCCGTCCACCCCAACTACGCGGAGCGCCACGACCCGACGCACCACCCTCGCGCGGACGCCGGCCCGATCCTCAAGGTCAACGTCAACAACCGCTACGCCACGGACGGTTCGGGCCGCGCCGTCTTCGCCGCCGCCTGCGAGAAGGCGGGCGTGTCCTTCCAGACCTTCGTCTCCAACAACTCCATGCCCTGCGGCACCACCATCGGCCCCATCACCGCCGCCCGCCACGGCATCCGCACCGTCGACATCGGCGTCGCCATCCTCTCCATGCACAGTGCCCGCGAACTGTGCGGCGCGAAGGACCCGTACCTTCTGGCGAACGCGTTGGTGGCGTTCCTGGCGGGCTAGGGGTGCTTGAAGTCCCGCCCAGCACCCCTAGTTACCGACCGGCCTGTCCGGGTACCCGGTGTCGACCGGTAGGACCGAACGACCGGAACGACCGGCCGACCCAACCGGACACTGGGAGGGAACACTCATGGGCCTGGGCGGGTGCATCATTCTGATCGCCGTGGGAGCCATCCTCACGTTCGCCACCGACTGGGACATGCAAGGGGTCAACCTCGACCTGGTCGGCATCATCTTCATGATCGTCGGGCTTATCGGAGTCGCGACGTTCAGCAGCATCGCCAAGCGGAGGCGGGTGGTGGTGCCGCCCTCGACTCCGGTCATCGACGAAACCCGGCACAACCGCGACGGGTACGGCGGCGTGTGACCGTCCCGGCGGACAGCGGGGCGAGGGCGGGCAGTGTCAGACGCGTCCGTCGATGCCCTTGTCCGCATCGTCCCCGTCGCCCTCGTCCATCCCCGCCAGCACCAGCGACAGCCGGTCCACCCCGCCCTCCGTGAGCCGGACCGGCACGCCCCAGTCCTGCTGGTGGACGTGACAGGCCGGGTACTCGGTGGCCGGGTCGTCGTCGCAGGAGGCCGCCATCGCCGAGACATGGAGCACGCCCTCGGATATGGACGGGTTCAGTTCGAGCGGGCGTGACAGGGGAGTGTCCGCGCCCTCGCCCCGGAGCAGCAGCTCGGGCGGTGTGGAGGAGACGAGCAGACGGGTCGACGGGCCGTACCGCTCGTCGAGCTTCTGCCCCGCCGGAGCCTGGAAGACGACGTCCAACCGCAGGCTGCCGGGGGCGACTTCGGTGGCAGCGCGCTGTGTGCGGTGGGCGACGGCCTCGACCTTCACCGTCTCCTCCGGCAGCCGCAGCCGGGTCAGCCGGTGGCGGGCGGACTCGACGACCACGATGTCGTCCCCGACGAGCACCGCGTCACTCGGTTCTCTCAAGTCCGTGGCGAGCGTGGTGACCTCGCCCGTCGCCGGGTCGTAGCGGCGCAACGCGTGGTTGTACGTGTCGCTGACCGCCACCGAACCGTCGGGCAGGGCGGTGACACCCAACGGATGCTGGAGCAGCGCCTGTTCGGCGGCGCCGTCACGGTGCCCGAAGTCGAACAGCCCGGTCCCGACCGCCGTGTGGACCGCCCCGTCGAGGTCCACCCAACGCAGCGCGGATGTCTCGGAGTCGGCCAGCCAGAGCCGGTCGGCGGTGGCCGCGAGCCCCGAAGGCTGCGCGAACCAGGCCTCGCCGCCCGGCCCGTCCACGAGCCCCTCGTTCGTCGTGCCGGCCGCCACGGCCACGGTGCAGTCCGCCGGGTCGTACGTCCACAGCTGATGGACACCGGCCATCGCGATCCACACCTTGCCGCCGAAGACGGCCACGTCCCACGGCGAGGACAGGTCGATCTCCCACGCGGGTCCGGAGGTCGGCGAGCCCTGCCACCACTGGCGGCCCGTGCCCGCGAGCGTCGCGACATGGCCGGTGGCCGGGTCGAGCCGGCGCAGGGCGTGGTTCACGGAGTCGGCGACAACCACGGCGCCGCTGTCCAGCAACGCCAGCCCCTGCGGCTCGCTGAAGCGGGCGTGCTCCGCGCTGCCGTCCACGAACCCGCGCTCACCGGAGCCGTACCGCCGTACGACGCTCTCGCCGTCCGCCGCCAGCCGGACCAGCTGATGCCGGGTGGTGTCGCTGACGAGGAAATCGCCGTCCGACAGGAGCAGCGCCTTGCCGGGGAAGCGCAGCACCGTCGGCTCGGGGTCCGGCGCCACATACGGCCCGTCGCCGCGCCGCAGCGTGCCCTTGTCCTCGTGCTCGGCCTCCAGCTCGGCGACCAGTCGCTCGATGGCGTGCGCATGGCCCTCGCCCGCGTGCTGCGCGACCACGTACCCTTCCGGGTCGATCACCACGAGCGTCGGCCAGGCCCGTACCGCGTACTGCTTCCAGGTGGCGAGCTCCGGATCGTCGAGCACCGGATGCTCCACCCCGTATCGCTCGACGGCGTCGACCACCGCCCCGTGCTCCGCCTCGTGTGCGAATTTCGGCGAGTGCACCCCGATGACCACCACCGTGTCCCGGTGCTTCTCCTCCAGCTCCCGCAGCTCGTCCAGGACATGCAGACAGTTGATGCAGCAGAACGTCCAGAAATCCAGCAGCACTATCTTCCCCCGCAGGTCAGCGAGGGTGTATCGCTTACCGCCCGTGTTCAGCCAGCCGCCCTTCCCGATCAGCTCGGGGGCGCGGACACGGACACGGCGGGGTGCCGGGTGCTGGGTCGTGGAATCGCTCATGGATCAAGAGTGCCACTTGCCGGCGGCCCGCCCGCGAGCCTGTGGACAACCTCGCGCACGGGCCTGTGGACAACCCTCGCGGGTCAGCTCAGCGCATGCCCCGTCGTCGCATCCACATGGTCCGGAACCTCGTCGTGCCGGTCGCCGACGCTGAGGGTGCCGGTGGGCTCGATGACGAGGATGGCGGCGCGGGCCGGGGCGTACGGCTTGTGCTCGATGCCTCGCGGGACGGTGAAGACCGAGCCCCGGGGCAGGACGACCGTGCGCTCGCCCGCCGGTTCACGCAGGCCGATGCGGAGGCCGGGGTGCTCGACGGACG
The DNA here is from genome assembly GCF_024612035.1 of Streptomyces sp. DSM 40750. Taxonomy (GTDB): domain Bacteria; phylum Actinomycetota; class Actinomycetes; order Streptomycetales; family Streptomycetaceae; genus Streptomyces. The sequence goes on along the minus strand of NZ_CP102513.1, from coordinate 5,915,458 downwards.
CCGGGCCACCACACACTGGCGCTGGGCGGAAGCTCTCCGGGAGCCGCATCCGAAGGTCCGGCTGGAACCGGACGTGCTCTACGGGGACGAGGGCGACCTACTGAACTCGGCCGGGAGTGCGGCGTCGCTCGACCTGGGGCTGCACATCTGGCGCCTGGACCACGGCGCGGAGCTCGCCAACGCGGTGAGCCGGCGGCTGGTGTTCGCCGCCCATCGTGACGGCGGGCAGCAGCAGTTCGTGGAGCGGCCCGTGCCGCACGTGCCGGACGAGTCCCTCGGTCCCGTGCTGGCGTGGGCGCAGGAGCGGCTCGACGCACCGATCACGGTCGCGGACCTCGCCGCACGGGCGGCCGTGTCGCCCGCCCCCTGCACCGCCGTTTCCGCGCCCGGCTCGGCACGACACCCCTGGCCTGGCTCATCGGGGAGCGGGTGACTCTGGTCCGGCGGCTCATCGAACGCGGTGAGGAGCGCCTCGACGTGGTCGCCGAGCGCGGCGGACTCGGGACGGCCGCGAACCTCCGCGCGCGGTCGCGTAGGGAGACCGGGCTGAGCCCTTCGGCCTAGAGGCGACGCTTCAAAGCGAGCCCCGGGGCCCGCCTGAAGGCATGAGATTCCTCGTATGCGACCGGCTCCCCGGCTTCGGTGACGATCAGAAGACGTGCGCGAGACTTACGGCCACGACGTCGTACGGCGACGCTGACCCGGCCCTGCTGATCGCCGTCGCGGTATACGTGATCCACCTGGGCGGAGAGGGAGAAGGACGACGACTGGCGGCAGCGGAGAATGGGCGGACGGCCGGAGTCAGCCGGCGAAAGGACGGCCGGTGTCAGCCGCGAAAGGACGGCCAGCAGCGGTCAGCGGCGCGGCGGCTCAAGACCCAACGTCCGGTCCTTCAGCGCCGGGAACTGCTCCCGCGTCGTCGCGACCTTCGTCGGGTCGAAGTCGACCGTGAGGATCTCCTCGTCGGAGCCCGCCTCGGCCAGGACCTCGCCCCAGGGATCGACCACGATCGAGTGACCTGCCTGGGGAACTCCCGCGTGCGTACCGGCGGTTCCGCAGGCGAGGACGTACGCCTGGTTCTCGACCGCCCGCGCCTGGGCCAGCAGCGTCCAGTGGGCACGGCGGCGTTCGGGCCAGCCGGCCGGGATGACGAAGGTCTCGGCGCCGGCGTCGACGAGGCCGCGGAAGAGTTCGGGGAAGCGGAGGTCGTAGCAGGTGGCGACGCCGAGGGTCGTCTCGGGGAGGCGGAGCGTCACGAGTTCCGAGCCCGCGCCCATCAACACCGCCTCGCCCTTGTCGAAGCCGAAGCGGTGGATCTTGCGGTAGGCGGCGGCGAGGTCGCCCGAGGGTGAGAAAACGAGGGAGGTGTTGTAAAGGGGTCCGTCACCCGCGGCGGAGCCGCTGTCGGAATCGGCACGCTCGGGGATCGAGCCCGCATGCAGCCAGACGCCCGCGTCGCTCGCCGCCTTGGCCATCGCCTCGTACGTCGGCCCTTTCAGCGGCTCGGCCGTCGCGGCGAAGGATTCGAACGCGAAGGCGCCCGCGGTCCAGAGCTCAGGGAGGACGACGAGATCGGCACCGGCCTGGTCCCGCACCAGCGACGCCACGCGCCGCCTGCGCGAATCGACCGATTCATCCTCGTCTACGCTGATCTGGATGAGCGAGGCGCGCACACTACCACCGTCCTGGCATTCGAGCCGTCCACACGGGCCTACGATCGTCACACGAAAGCACTGCCGGGGTGCCTCAGAGCAGCGTAACTTAACGTTCCACAGCACCCACTGACAGCCGCCGACGCCCACTCCCCGCCGTCAACGCCGACGCCCCTACTGATATCCGCCCCCCACATACCGATACGCATCGACCGTACTGACAGGTACCGACCGCCCGAGGGGTCCCGTTCCGTGAGTCTGCATCCCACTCTTCAGCCCTACGCCGACGCCTGGACCCACTCCGTGGATGCGATATCCGAGCTGGTGACGCCGCTCGTGGAGGGCGAGTGGAACCGGCGGACGCCATGCCCCGGCTGGTCGGTGCGCGATGTGGTCTCCCATGTCATCGGCCTGGACTGCGAGATGCTCGGCGACCCACGGCCGATCCACACCCTGCCGCGCGACCTGTACCACGTGCGGACCGAGCACCAGCGGTACATGGAGATGCAGGTCGACGCCCGCCGTCACCACACCGCCCCGGAGATGACCTCCGAGCTGGAGTACACGATCATCCGGCGCAACCGCCAGCTGCGGAACGAGTCGCGGGACCCGGGTCACAAGGTGCGTGGCCCGCTGAGCACGGAGCAGACCCTCGAACAGGCCATGCGGAACCGCGCGTTCGACGTGTGGGTCCACGAGCAGGACCTGCGCGCCGCGCTGGGCCAGCCGGGGAATCTGGACTCGCCGGGCGCGTACGTCGTCCGTGACGAGCTGCTCTCCGTACTGCCGAAGGTCGTCGCCGAGGACGCGCAGGCGCCGCGCAGTTCGGCCGTCGTCTTCGACGTGCACGGCCCGGTGGAGTTCCTCCGTACCGTCCGTGTCGACATGCAGGGCCGCGGCACCCTGGAGACCACCCCCGCCCTCGGCCCCGCCGCCACCCTCACCCTCGACTGGGAGACCTACGTCCGGCTGGCCTGCGGCCGCGTGACCGCCGACGTCGTCGCCGACCGGATCAAGGGCGAGGGCGATCCCCACCTGATCGCCGCGATCCTGCGGGCGTTCGCGGTGACCGTGTAGCTCCCGACGGCTCCCGCCCGGCCGCAGCGCGGTGCGTGCGGTCACGCGAGCTGGTCGAAGGCCATCCTCGTCACCATCGCCACCACGACGACCACCAGCACCACCCGGACGAAGCCGGAACCCCGCTTGAGCGCGGTCCCTGAACCGCGCATGGCCCCGGCGACGTTTCCCACAGCCATGCCCAGGCCCAGGGCCCAGGGCCCACAGCACGTTGCCCTGCCAGGCGAACACCGCGAGCGCGCCCAGGTTGGACGAGGCGTTGACGACCTTCGCCGTGGCCGCTCTCTCCAGGAACTGGGTGGCCAGGAGCGTGGTGAAGGAGATGATCAGGAAGGTGGGACGCCGGGGCCGAACACCCCGTCGCAGAAACCGATCCCGACGCCCGCGAGGAGGAGGGCCGTGACACGGCGGCGCCGGGTCACCGCCGCCTCCAGCCGCTGCACGCCGAACGACGGTTTGACCGCCACGAGGAGTGCCACGCCGAAGAGCAGCGCCATGATTGACGGGGCGGAAGTACCCAGTCGGCACGCTCGCCGCGCACAACACGCCCAGGGCGCTGGACGGGACGGCGAGCGCCGCGACCGGCAGAAGTATCGAGCGGTCGAGCCGGTTCCGCCGCTGGTACATGTACACGTCGGTCGCGGTGCCCATCACGGCGGCGACCTCGTTAGTGCATCCGACAAATCAAGACGGCAGCGTCTACAGGAAAGGCTCCTTACGCTGCCGGTTCGCACAAGGTCTTCGCCGCTCAGGCCGGTACGTGCACCGTCTCCACCCGGCTCGCCACCAGGCGTTCCCGCTCACGGCGGGCCGCGCGGCCGCGGAGGCGGAGGATCTGGCTGAGGCCCAGTGCCTGGAGGACGAAGACGGCGGAGAAGGCGACGCGGTAGTCGTCGCCGGTCAGGTCCAAGAGGACGCCGACCGCGAACAGGGTCGTCATGGAGGCGACGAAACCGCCCATGTTGGTGATCCCGGAGGCGGTGCCCTGCCGCTCCGGCGGGTTCGCCGGGCGGGCGAAGTCGAAGCCGAGCATCGAGGCCGGACCGCAGGCGCCCAGGACCGAGCACAGGACGATCAGAAGCCACATCGGCGCGTGCTCGCCGGGGTACAGCAGCGTGGTCGCCCAGACCGCCGCCGTGGCGAGGACCGTGCCGAGCGCCAGCGGAAGCCGCGCCGCGTGGTGCCGGGCGACGATCTGGCCGTACACCAGTCCGACGACCATGTTGGAGAGGACGACGAGGGTCAGCAGTTCACCGGCGGTGCCCCGGCTCAGCCCCTGTGCCTCGACGAGGAACGGCAGCCCCCACAGCAGCAGGAACACCATCGCCGGGAACTGGGTGGTGAAGTGCACCCACAGCCCGAGCCGGGTGCCGGGCTCCCGCCAGGACGCCGCGATCTGGCGCCGGACGTAAGCCGCCCCGTGGTGCGGGAACGGCTCCGGCTCGTGCCCCTCGGGGTGGTCCTTCAGGAACAGCAGGGTCAGGACGAGGACGACGAGCCCGGCGACCGAGCTGCCCGCGAACGCCGCCGTCCAGCCCACCCCGTGCAGCAGCCGGGCCAGCAGCAGCGTCGAGACCAGGTTGCCCGCCATGCCGACCAGGCCCGCCATCTGCGCGACGAGCGGTCCGCGCCGGGCCGGGAACCAGCGGCTGCCCAGCCGCAGCACGCTGATGAACGTCATCGCGTCGCCGCAGCCCAGCAGCGCCCGGGAGGCCAGCGCCGTGCCGTACGACGGCGACAGCGCGAAGCCGATCTGGCCGGCCGTGAACAGCAGAACGCCCAGGGTCAGCACCTTCTTGGTGCCGAGCCGGTCGACCAGCAGGCCGACGGGTATCTGCATGCCCGCGTAGACCAGGAGCTGGAGTATCGAGAAGGTCGACAGGGCGGAGGCGCCCACATGGAAGCGGTCGGCCGCGTCGAGGCCGGCCACCCCCAGCGACGTACGGAAGATGACGGCGACGAAGTAGACGGAGGCGCCCACACCCCAGACGGCGAGGGCGCGGCGGCCGCCGGGCGGGTCCCCGGGCAGGGACCCGGCGGACGAGGATATGGCGGGGCTCAACGGACCTCCCCCCTCGCCAGGTTGGAGAACCAGCTGACATGCCGGTGCACGAGGTCCACGGCCGCCTCCGCGTCGCCCGCGCGCAGCGCCTGGAGGATCTCCTCGTGCTCGGTGAGCGTCTTGGTGATGCGGTCGGGGTGGGCGTGCATCACGGCGACGCCCATGCGCAGTTGCCGGTCGCGGAGCTGGTCGTAGAGGCGGGAGAGGATCTCGTTGCCGCCGCTGCGGACGATCTCGGCGTGGAAGCAGCGGTCGGTCACCGCGGCGCCCGCCAGATCCCCGGCGGCGGCCTGCGCCTTCTGCTGCTCCAGGAGGCTCTCCAGTCGCTCGATCAGCTGCGGCGAGGCCGGCACCGTCTTGCGGACCGCGTGCTCCTCGACCAGCTGCCGGGTCTCGACGACATCGGCGATCTCCTGCGCGGAGACGGGCAGCACCAACGCGCCCTTTTTCGGGTAGAGCTTGATCAGTCCCTCGACCTCGAGCCGCAGCAGCGCTTCCCGCACCGGCGTCCGGGACACCCCGACCGCCTCGGCCAGCTCGCCCTCGGTGAGCAGCGTGCCACCCTCGTAATGACGTTCCAGCACACCCTGTTTGACGTGGGCGTAGACACGGTCGGCGGCGGGCGGCTGCTTCACGGCGGGGGCTGGGGCGGAGGGCATGCCCACAGCATAGATACAACGTGTACCCATCGCCGCTCCCGTCCACGATCCGGGACAGTAACCCCACGCATGACCCGTCAGGGGCTGTGAGATGGACTTGAATTGACCCCTGCCTCACTCGGCGCACAACCTTTTGTGCTACTCACTTGTCACACGAGAAGCGGCCCTGCTTGCCCGCAACCCGGAGCCCAAGTGGCCGCGCTCCACAGACATTTGACGCAATCGGGGTACTTGACTTGATTACCGCCATAAAGGGCGCACGTGTCCGCAGAGCCGCTGCAGTCGTCGTGACCACCGGTGCGATGATCGCGACCGGGGTCATCGGCTCCGCTCCCGCGCAGGCCGCCGTCGCGAAGCCCACGATCACCGCCAAGGGCGGGTTCGTGATGAACAACGGCACCGGCAAGAGCCTGTACACCAAGGCCGCCGACACCAGGCGCTCCACCGGCTCGACGACCAAGATCATGACGGCGCTGGTAGTGCTCAGCCAGTCGAACCTGAACCTGAACAGCAAGGTCACGGTCCAGAAGGCGTACAGCGACTACATCGTCGACAACAATTTCGCTTCCAATGCCAAGCTGATCGTCGGCGACAAGGTGACCGTCCGTCAGCTGCTGTACGGGCTGATGCTGCCGTCCGGCTGCGACGCCGCCTACGCGCTGGCCGACAAGTTCGGCACCGGCTCGACCCGCGCGGCCCGCGTGAAGTCCTTCATCTCCAAGATGAACGCCAAGGCCAAGAGCCTCGGCCTGAAGAACACGCGCTTCGACTCCTTCGACGGCATCGGCAAGGGCAACAACTACTCGACGCCGCGCGACCTGACGAAGCTCGCCAGCGCCGCGATGAAGAACTCCACGTTCAAGACGGTCGTGAAGACGAAGTCGTACACGGCCAAGACGATCACGAAGTCCGGCGCCACCCGCACGATGTCGCCGTGGACGAACACCAACCCGCTGCTGGGCTCCTACAGCGGCACCATCGGCGTGAAGACCGGTTCGGGCCCCGAGTCCAAGTTCTGCCTGGTCTTCGCAGCCACCCGCAACGGCAAGACGGTCATCGGCACCGTCCTCGCCTCCTCCACGATCGACAACCGCGCGGTGGACGCCAAGAAGCTCCTGAACTACAGCTGGAAGGTCTGACCCTCCCGGTACGACAAGGGGGACCACCGCTCACCAGCGGCGGTCCCCCTTCGTCGTATTGGCGACCGGTCCCTTCACAGGGAGCCTATCCAGTCGACGGCCTCAAGCCCACGTGATCAACCTCTTCGGCTGCTCCAGAATCGCCGCCACGTCCGCCAGAACCTTCGAGCCCAATTCCCCGTCCACCAGCCGGTGGTCGAAGGACAGCGCCAGCGTGGTGACCTGTCGGGGCTTCACCTTGCCCTTGTGGACCCACGGCTGGAGCTTGATCGAGCCGACCGCGAGGATCGCGGACTCGCCCGGGTTCAGGATCGGCGTGCCGGTGTCGATGCCGAAGACGCCGACGTTGGTGATGGTGACCGTGCCGCCCTGCATGGCGGCCGGGGAGGTCCGGCCCTCCTTGGCCGTCGACACCAGCTCGCCCAGCGACTCGGCCAGCTGCGGCAGCGTCTTGGCGTGGGCGTCCTTGATGTTCGGGACGATCAGGCCGCGCGGAGTGGCGGCCGCGATGCCCAGGTTCACGTAGTGCTTGAGGACGATCTCCTGGGCGGCCTCGTCCCAGGAGGCGTTGATGTCCGGGTTGCGCTTGACCGCGACCAGCAAGGCCTTGGCGATCAGGAGGAGCGGGTTCACCCGCAGCCCCCGCATCCCGAACTCGTCGGACCGCTTCAGCTCCTCGACCAGCTTCATCGTGCGGGTCACGTCGACGGTCACGAACTCGGTGACATGCGGCGCGGTGAACGCCGAGCCGACCATCGCCGCCGCCGTCGCCTTCCGGACACCCTTGACCGGGATACGGGTCTCGCGCGCACCGTCGTACGAGACCACCGGCGCCGGGGCGACGGCAGGCGCGGCGGCGGCCGTGGGCGCCTCCACCACGGGCTCGGGCGCCTTCGGCGGGGCCACCGCCGCGTGGACGTCCTCGCGGGTGATGATCCCGTCCGGGCCGGACGGCGTGATCGTCGCCAGGTCCACGCCGAGGTCCTTGGCCAGCTTGCGCACCGGCGGCTTCGCCAGCGGCCGCTGCCCGCCGGGGGCGTGGCCGTGCCCGTTCAGCTCGCCTTGGATGCCCTGGATCGCGGTGGCCGCGTACAAGGTGTCCTCGGCGGGCGCGGCGGCGGCCGGGACGCCCTTGCGGGGCCGGCGCTTCGTGGACGACTCGGCGACCCCGTAACCGACGAGGACCGGCTTGCGGCCCTCGGGCTTCTTGGCCGCCGGCTCCGCCGCGGGCGCGGGCTTCGCCGCGGACCCGGCGGGCGCGGCCTCCTCGGCCGGAGCCGAAACCGGTGCCGGAGCCGTTGCCGGGGCGCCGCCGCCCGCCACGGCCACCGCGATGATCGACGTGCCGACGTCGACCGTGGTGCCCTCGGGGAAGTGCAGTTCGCGCACGACACCGTCGTACGGGATGGGCAGTTCGACGGCGGCCTTGGCCGTCTCGACCTCGCAGACGACCTGGCCGTCGGTGACGGTGTCACCGGGCTGGACGTACCACTTGAGGATCTCGGCCTCGGTGAGTCCCTCGCCCACGTCGGGCATCTTGAACTCGCGCAGAGACGTGTCTGTCATCGTCGTCACGGACCTCTCCCTCAGTACGCCAGCGAGCGGTCGACGGCGTCGAGCACCCGGTCCAGATTCGGCAGGTACTCCTCCTCCAGGCGGGCCGGCGGATACGGGGCGTGGTACCCCCCGACCCGGAGGACGGGGGCCTCCAGGTGGTAGAAGCACCGCTCGGTGATGCGGGCGGCGATCTCCGCGCCCGAGCCGAAGAACACCGGCGCCTCATGGACCACGATCAGTCGGCGGGTCCTCTCGACGGAGGCCTGGATGGAGTCGAAGTCGAGCGGGGAGACGGACCTCAGGTCCAGGACCTCCAGGGCCCTGCCCTCCTCGGCGGCCGCGTCGGCGACCTCCTGGCAGAGCTTCACCATCGGGCCGTACGCGGCGAGCGTGAGGTCGGTGCCCTCGCGGACGACGCGGGCCTTGTGCAACGGGCCGGGGATGGCCTCGGGGTTGACCTCGGCCTTGTCCCAGTAGCGGCGCTTCGGCTCGAAGAAGATCACCGGGTCGTCGCTCTGGATGGCCTGCTGCATCATCCAGTAGGCGTCCGACGCGTTCGACGGCGAGACCACCTTCAGGCCCGCCACGTGCGCGAACAGCGCCTCCGGGGACTCGGAGTGGTGCTCGACCGCGCCGATGCCGCCGCCGTAGGGGATACGGACGACGACGGGGAGCTTGACCTTGCCCAGCGAGCGGGCGTGCATCTTGGCGAGCTGGGTGACGATCTGGTCGTACGCGGGAAAGACGAAGCCGTCGAACTGAATTTCGACCACCGGGCGGTAGCCCCGCAGGGCGAGGCCGATGGCGGTGCCGACGATGCCCGACTCCGCGAGCGGGGTGTCGATCACCCGGTCCTCGCCGAAGTCCTTCTGGAGGCCGTCCGTCACCCGGAACACACCGCCGAGCTTGCCGACGTCCTCGCCCATGACGAGGACCTTGGGGTCGGCTTCGAGGGCCCTGCGCAGCGATTCGTTGATCGCCTTGGCGAGCGCCAGGCTCTTCACGGCCGGCTGCGCGGCTGTCTGCGTGGTCATCGCTACTTGCCCTCCTCTTCGTCCACATCGGCGAACGACGCCTGGTACGCGGCGAACTGGGCGCGCTCCTCGTCCACGAGCGCGTGTCCGTCCGCGTACGCGTTCTCGAAGATGGCGAAGTGGTCCGGGTCGGGCATGGCACGCACCACTTCGCGCACTCGCCTTCCCAACGCCTCGCTCTCCGCTTCGAGTTCCGCGAAGAATCCCTCGTTCGTGTCCGTTTCGGACTCAAGGTAACCGCGCAGACGCGCAATCGGGTCCTTGGCCTCCCAGGCCACCCGCTCGTCGTCGTGGCGGTAGCGGGTGGGGTCGTCGGAGGTGGTGTGGGCGCCCATGCGGTACGTGTACGCCTCGACCAGGGTGGGGCCCTCACCCTGGCGGGCGCGCTCCAGCGCCCACTTGGTGACCGCGAGACAGGCGAGGACGTCGTTGCCGTCGACGCGGACGCCCGGGAAGCCGAAGCCCTGGGCGCGCTGGTACAGGGGCACGCGGGTCTGCTTCTCCGTGGGCTCCGAGATGGCCCACTGGTTGTTCTGGCAGAAGAAGACGACCGGCGCGTTGTAGACCGCGGAGAACGTGAACGCCTCGGCGACGTCGCCCTGGCTGGAGGCGCCGTCACCGAAGTAGGCGATGACCGCCGAGTCGGCGCCGTCCTTGGCGATACCCATGGCGTAGCCCGTGGCGTGCAGCGTCTGGGAGCCGATGACGATCGTGTAGAGGTGGAAGTTGTTGCTGTTCGGGTCCCAGCCGCCGTTGTTCACGCCGCGGAACATGCCGAGCAGATTGGTCGGGTCGACGCCGCGGCACCAGGCGACGCCGTGTTCGCGGTAGGTCGGGAAGACGTAGTCGTCCTCGCGGGTGGCCCGCCCGGAGCCGATCTGGGCGGCCTCCTGGCCGAGCAGCGAGGCCCACAGGCCCAGCTCGCCCTGGCGCTGCAGGGAGGTGGCCTCGGCGTCGAAGCGACGGGTCAGCACCATGTCGCGGTACAGACCACGCAGCTCGTCGGCGGTGATGTCGGCGACGAACGGGTCGTACTCGGCGTTCTTGACGCGCTTGCCCTCAGGGGTCAGCAGCTGAACGAGTTCGGGCCGGCCGTCGGCCGGCTTCTTCGCAGTGGCGCGCCTGGTACCGGTGGTGCCGGCCGCCTTGCTGCCGGTGGTGCCGGTCTTGCCTGCGGCGCTGCGTCGCGGCTTGCGCGCGGCAGTGCTCTCCACGGTCACGTGTGCTCCTCCGTCGGTCCGGCCCCCAGGGTTGCCGGGTGACCAGTGCGGTCGCCTGATCCCGGAAACCCGTGCACGGGGTGGGTGCCCTTGGCCGGGAACAGACGTGACAGGTGCCCCGGCGAGCGCCCTGCACAAGGCACGTTACCCAGTGCTTCACATTCCTGTGAAACCCCCACTGACCTGCGATTTTCCTTGGATTTCCAAGTAATTCGGTACTAGGGGGTCCAAGTAAGTCGCGTCCGTCGGGAACAGCCGCTGGTCACAGCACTGGTTACAGGCCTGGCAGGGGGCCGGAACACGGGCACGTTATCCCGGCCACCCCGGCCACGGGAAGAGTTCGCCCGGACCGAGCCCGGAGATCGCCCAGGAGAATTGCTCCATCCGGGGAGACGGCGAATTCAGGGCATATATCTGTGCGTCGAGCCGCAGTTCGGGTCTATGCACTCTGTGATCGGTAACGACTGTCTGTGACAAGCCTGAGGTCAGCGGTTCGGCGCGTGCCCTAACATCTGGCGCGTGCCGCGCTCATCTGTACCACCCCCTGTGCATCATGCGCCCCCTCTGGGCCCCCTGCTGGAGCAGTACGCCGCCGGATCCGCCCTGACCTGTGAACCCGTCGACGAGGGGCTGCTCAACCGCGGCTACCGGCTCTCCACCACCCGCGGCCGGTACTTCCTCAAGCACCACTTCGACCCCGAGACCGCCGATCCGGCCGCGATCGTCCGCCAGCACCGGGCCACCCAGCGCCTCGCCGACCTCGGCGTTCCCGTGGCCCCGCCGCTCGCCGGCCGCGACGGACGTACGGTCGCGGTCGTCGGCGGCCACGCCTACGCCCTGCACCCGTGGATCGAGGGGCGCCATCGGCACGGCGGCCAGCTCACCACCGGGCAGTGCGCCCGCCTGGGTGCGCTGCTGGGCGTCGTACACGCGTCTCTGGAGCGGGTGATGGCGGTGCACGAGGCGGTGGTACGGGTGCGGGAGCCGGTGCGTCGGAGACGGCTCATCCCGGCCCAGCGGCAGGCCCGGGGAGGGACGCCCGCCAAGGCCCCCGCCGAAGGCCACGCGGCGATCGCGGGGGCCGAAGGGTCCGAGAGCGCGGATCCCGTCGGCACCTTCGCCCTCATCGACGGCCTGCTAGACCGGGTACGCCGTCGTCGGCCGGCCGACGCCTTCGACGCGCTCGCCCGGCACCGGCTGCTGGAACGGCGGGAGCTGCTGGAGCGGCATGCGCAGCGGCGGCCGCCCAGGGGCGGTTCGGTGGGGTGGGTGCACGGTGACTTCCACCCGTTCAACGTGCTCTACCGGGACGACGTTCCGGACGTGCCCGCCGCGATCCTCGACTGGGACCGGCTCGGCGTGCAGCCGCGCGCGGAGGAGGCGGTCCGAGCGGCGGTGATCTTCTTCGTGCGTCCGGTCGGCGCCCTCGACCTGGCGAAAGTGCGGTCCTACGCGCGCGCGTACCGCCGCGCCGCGGGCGCCGCCCCGGCGGAACTCGCGGCCGCCGTGCACCGTGTGTGGTGGGAGCGGCTCAACGACTTCTGGATGCTGCGCTGGCACTACGAGCGGGGCGACACCCGTGCCGATCCGCAGTTCCCGGCGGCCTCGGCGCTGGTGGTGTGGTGGACGCGGGAGTACGACGCGGTGCGCGAGGCGTTCGTGGAGTGAGCAGGGTGAGGGCCGCGCCACGAGGCCTCGGCCCACTACTCCTCGGCCTCGGCCCGCTATCCCTCGTCGCCGTCGATGCCGCCCGGCAAGCCGGTGCCGCCGCCACTGCCGTCGTCGGGCGTCGAAGCGGGCGGCGACTCCGGCTCCGAAGGCGTCGCCTCCTCCGTCGTCGTCTCCTCCTCCGTCGGCTCCTCCGTGGGCTGACTCTGCGTCGGCGACTGGCTGTAGGTCGGGGACTGCGTGTACGACGGTGTGTAGCCGCCGCCTTCACCCGAACTGGTGCTCTCGTGCGTGGGGTCCTCGGTCGCCTCGTCGCTGGGCGTCTCGCTGGCGTCCTTGTCCTTGGTGGACGTGGAGGCCGTCGGCGACTTGGTGGTATCGGTGTCGCCGGGGGTCCCGCCCTTGTTGTTCAGCGCCAGCGCGACACCCGCCGCGATGGCGATCACCGCGAGTACGGCGAGGATCCACAGCTTGCCGCGGCCGCTGCCCCGGTTGCCGTTCCCCTCGAAACCACCGTCGTCGCCCCGCCCGCCGCCGTACCCGGGCAGGATCGGCTGCGGGATCTGCGAGGTGCCCGGTCCCCCGGGGTGCGGCATGACCGCCGTACCGGACATGCCGCCCGGCGGCGTGTTCCTACCCTCGTGCATGGCGACGGGCCCGGTGTTCCAGGTGCCGGTGTGGCCGCCCTGGTCGTACAGCATCTGCAGGCCGTACTGGACGAGGCCGCGCATCTCCTCGGCCGTCTGGAACCGGTCGTCCGGCTCCTTGGCGAGGGAGCGCACGACGAGGCCGTCGAGCTCCGGCGGCGCCGCCCCGTCCGAGACCTCGGAGGGCGGCACCGGGATGTCCTGGACATGCTGGTAGACCACCGAGAGCGGGGTCTCGCCGATGAACGGCGGCCTGAGCGCGAGGAGTTCGTAGAGCAGGCAGCCGGTGGCGTACAGGTCGGAGCGGTGGTCGACGGCCTTGCCGAGCGCCTGCTCCGGGGAGAGGTACTGGGGCGTACCCATGACCATGCCGGTCTGCGTCATCGTCGACTGCGCACCGTGCAGGGCACGCGCGATACCGAAGTCCATCACCTTCACCGCACCGCTGTGGGTGATGATGACGTTGGCCGGCTTGATGTCGCGGTGCACGATGCCGTGCTGGTGCGAGTACGCGAGCGCTTCGAGAACACCCGAGACGATGATCAGCGCCTGCTCGGGTCCCGGCGCCTCCGCGTTGATCAGCAGGTCGCGGATGGTGCGGCCCTCGACCAGCTCCATGACGATGTACGGCACCGGGGTGCCGTTCACGACATCTTCACCGGAGTCGTAGACCGCCACGATCGAGTGGTGGTTGAGACCGGCCACCGCCTGGGCCTCACGCGTGAAGCGGGCCTTGGAAATGGGGTCTTCGGCGAGGTCGGAACGGAGCAGTTTGACCGCGACCGTACGGCCGAGGCGCACGTCCTCGGCCGCGAACACCTCGGCCATGCCGCCCCGGCCGAGTCTGTGGGTCATCCGGTACCGGCCGTCACCGACAAGCCCGCCGTTGCCCCACAACTCCGGCGCGTCTGACATGCCGCCGCCAGTCGCCTCGGGGTCGGACGGGCCCTGAGAGCGCTGCTGCTGTGCCATCAGTCCTCGCCGTCGTTTCTGCCCGCGGTCCGCGCGGTTCTTGTTACGGTCACCGTCGGCCACGCTACAGCCTTCATGCAACAGGCCGGTCCGAGTTGGATGCGCGACGGGTTCTGGACGGGTTCGCGGTGGATTCAAAAGGTCGATCGGCCATGAAACCCGCAGCGCGCTCACTCGTGCAAGTTCTGTGTACCGGGCGTACGCCCCCTGTAACGCTTCCGCGACGCTTCTTTCGCGTACGGTCACGGATCGGGCACCGCGCTTGACGTGTCAGTGCCCTGGGGCAGACTTGGCCGGGAATAGCACAAAGGATCACCAGGATCACCGATCGCGGGAGCAACTCCAGCAGCTTTCGCGCGCGCCGATGGGGGACGCAGGAAGATGAGCCAGGACGGCGCACAGGGCCGGTACGCGGGGCGGTCGCTAGCCGGCGGGCGCTATCAGCTGCGTGACCTGCTCGGCGAGGGCGGCATGGCCTCCGTCCATCTCGCGTACGACTCGGTGCTCGACCGACAGGTCGCGGTCAAGACACTCCACACCGAGCTGGGGCGCGAACAAGCCTTCCGTGAGCGCTTCCGCCGTGAGGCACAGGCCGTCGCAAAGCTCACCCACACGAACATCGTCTCGGTCTTCGACACCGGCGAGGACGAGATGGACGGCATGACGACGCCGTACATCGTCATGGAGTACATCGAGGGCAAGCCCCTCGGTTCGGTGCTGGACGCGGACGTCACGCAGCTCGGCGCGATGCCTGCCGACAAGGCTCTGAAGATCACCGCGGACGTTCTGGCGGCACTGGAGATCAGCCACGAGATGGGCCTGGTCCACCGGGACATCAAGCCGGGCAACGTGATGATGACCAAGCGCAACGTCGTGAAGGTCATGGACTTCGGCATCGCCCGCGCCATGCAGTCCGGCGTCACGTCGATGACGCAGACCGGCATGGTCGTCGGCACCCCCCAGTACCTCTCGCCCGAGCAGGCTCTCGGCCGCGGTGTGGACGCGCGCTCCGACCTGTACTCGGTCGGCATCATGCTGTTCCAACTCACCACCGGACGACTGCCGTTCGAGGCGGACTCGCCGCTGGCCATAGCGTATGCGCACGTCCAGGAGGAGCCGGTCGCTCCGTCCTCGATCAACCGTTCGCTGCCGCCGGCCGTGGACGCCATCGTCGCCCGCGCGCTGAAGAAGAACCCGAACGAGCGGTTCCCGAGCGCCGAGGCGATGCGCGACGAGTGCCTGCGGGTCGCCGCGTCCCTCCAGCCCGTCGCGCCGAGCATCGTGCCGGGCGCGCAGACGTCCAGCGGCGCCGGGGTCTCCTCCGCCGTCTTCCCGCCGATCGACCACACCGGCGCACCGCAGTCGGGCAGCGTCCAGACGCCGTACCAGCCGCACGCGACGGGCGGGTACGGTCCGCCGACGCCCGCGCCCGCTCCGTCCTACGGCTACCCGCAGCAGGGCGGCTACCAGACGCCGCCGCAGACCGCCGCGTACGCGCCCCAGCAGGGCTCGGCCACCCCGCCGCCGTACAACGTCGCACCCCAGCAGTCGTCGCTCTCGGCGGGGCGTTCGGGGGGCGGCAAGAGCAACAAGGGCGTCATCGTGGGCGCGATCGTCGTGTCGCTCGTCGCGATCGGCGGCCTGATCACGGCGCTCAGCCTGAACACCGGCACGGAGTCCGAGGGCGGGGACGACGGCTCGACCACGTCGGCCTCGCCGAGCGTGGTCGAGGGGCACAAGGGCCCGGACACGTCGAAGGTCATCGATTCGACCGAGTGCACGGAACCCACGGAGTCGTACAACGACCCCGCGAAGATCGAACTGCCGGACTTCACCTTCAAGAACATCGACTCGGTGAAGAAGTGCCTCCAGGCGGCGGGCTGGCAGTACGACACCCAGGACGTCGACGAGAACACGTACGGCGAGGGCACCGTCATGGAGCAGTACCCGACGGCCGACGAGGACGTCGACCCCAAGGACATGCCGTCGATCATCCTCAAGGTGTCGACGGGCAACCCGGCCTGACGCCCGGGGCCCTCGGTCCCCCGGTCGTAGGAAGGGCCCGGCACTTTCGCGTGCCGGGCCCTTTGCGTACGTACGGTGGTGGGGGGTCGGCCGGAGGCCTAGAGGTACGGGCCGCCCGAGCGGCCGAGCGTGCGCGGGTCGTCGTCGCCCTCGTGGCCGCCGACGCCGGGCGGCAGCGCGCGGCGCATCTGCTCCAGCTGTGCCCGGGCGGCCATCTGCTGGGCGAACAGCGTCGTCTGGATCCCGTGGAAGAGGCCTTCGAGCCAGCCGACCAACTGGGCCTGCGCGATGCGCAGTTCCGCGTCGCTGGGGATCGCCTCGTCCGTGAAGGGCAGCGAAAGCCGCTCCAACTCCTCGACCAGCTCGGGCGCCAGGCCGTCCTCCAGTTCCTTGACCGAGCTGGCGTGGATCTCCTTCAGCCGGGCCCGGCTGGCCTCGTCGAGGGGCGCCACCCGCACCTCTTCGAGCAGCTGTTTGATCATGCTGCCGATGCGCATGACCTTGGCCGGCTGTTCCACCATCTCCGTCACCGGGACCTCGCGGGAGTCATCGTCTCCTCCGCCGCCGCCCACCGCCATGCCGTCCTGGCCCACGACCAGGATCTGGGGCTGTTCGGGCGACCGTTCGTTCCTCGGCATCTCCATGCCGCCATTCTCTCGCACACGTACACCTCATCATCGTGGTGCCCCCGACGCAGGGTGATCCGCCGTTCACGTACACGCTGTTCTCCCACGGCGGACCGGGTTCCGCCTGCTCGGTGGGGTGTCGGGGTGATCGTCGGTGGGCCGAGGGCAGCCGGGATCCGAGATGCCGGGGCGAGGGTGGCGTGTGAGTCTGAGGGCGTGGCTCCTTGGCTCCGCTCGGTACGCGTGACGGGACTGGTCCTCGTCACGGGGTTGCTCGTGATCCTGGTGACGGGCGCCGTGACGGCCGGGTACGCCGCCGAGCCCGACCCCGCCACCTCCTGGGCCGGCAGCCGGGCCGGCGAGGGGCGGGAGCGACCGGGGCGCCAGGACGCCGGCCCCGTGGAACCGGAGGACGGCGCGTACGCGGCCTCGGAGGAGCCCGGAGCGGCACCGGACGGCCCGGACGTCGGCGTCGCCCCCGAGCCCTCACAGCACGCCGCTCTGCCCGTTCCCGCCGCCCCGCACGGGACCGGCACCGAGACCGCCGAGGAGCCCGTCCTGCGGGCCCTCGCCCTCGGCACCGGCCTCATGCTGATGGGCCTGGGCCTCGGGCTGGCCTTCGTGGGACTGCGGATACGGCGGGACTGAGCGGGGGCCCAGCGCGCCTCCTGCGGTGTTCCAGCGGCCCCTGCGCGGCCGCCGCACCGGTCGCGGCCACGCGTACGCGCCCAGGCGGCTCCCCTGCGGCGTTGCGGCCGGCTACGGCACGACGAGGAGCACCTTGCCGATGTGGCCGCTCTCCTCCAGGACCCGGTGAGCCGTGGCCGCGTCGTTCATGGGGATCTCGCGGTCGACGACCGGGCGTACGTGGCCGCCGGCGAGCAGCGGCCACACATGTTCGCGTACGGCGGCGACGATGGTGGTCTTCTCCTCCAGGGGGCGGGCGCGCAGCGAGGTCGCGCTGATCGCGGCGCGCTTGGCGAGGAGGGCACCGATGTTCAGCTCGCCCTTGATGCCGCCCTGCATGCCGATGATCGCGAGACGGCCGTTGACGGCGAGGACCCGGACGTTGCGGTCGAGGTACTTGGCGCCCATGTTGTCGAGGATGACATCCGCGCCCTTGCCGTCGGTGGCCTTCCGGACCTCCTCGACGAAGTCCTGCTCGCGGTAGTTGATCAGGATGTCCGCGCCCAGGGCGGCGCACTGGTCGAGTTTCTCCTTGGTGCCCGCCGTGACGGCGACCTTCGCACCCACGGCCTTCGCGAGCTGGATGGCCATCGTGCCGATGCCGCTGGAGCCGCCGTGCACGAGGAGCGTCTCGCCGGGCCGCAGGTGGGCGATCATGAAGACGTTCGACCAGACCGTGCAGGTCACCTCGGGCAGCGCGGCGGCCCGGTTGAGGTCGAGGCCGGAGGGCACGGGCAGCAGCTGGCCGGCCGGGGCGACGACCTTCTCCGCGTAGCCGCCGCCCGAGAGCAGCGCGCACACCTCGTCGCCGACGCTCCACCCGGACACCCCGGGGCCGATCTCCGCGATCCGTCCGGAGCACTCCAGGCCGGGGTGGGGGGAGGCGCCGGGCGGTGGGTCGTAGAAGCCCTGCCGCTGGAGCAGGTCGGCGCGGTTCACCGCGCTCGCCGCCACCTCGATGAGTACTTCGCCCTCGCCGGGCACCGGATCGGGGACCTCGTCCCACACCAGCGCCTCGGGTCCACCGGGTTCGGGAATCGTGATCGCATGCATGAGGGGGACGCTACCCCTCGGCCTCCGCACCGAGTCCCCGGTCCCGGTGGCCTGTACCCCCGGTCCCGGTCGGCCTGGGTCCGTGGTCCGATCCTCCTGCCCCCTTGGTCCTAAATGAGGTGCAATCGGTCGCCGTCGGAGAGACCGTGGAGACGCCATGGCCGCACGGGTTCTCGCCGACGCGCTTCGCCCCGATGCCGGAGCAGTCGTGTTTTCCCGCGCGGCGACCGATGAGTTTCGGCGGTGCCGGTGGTCTCCCTTTGCGTAGCCCCGGACACGGGCCCCGCACGCGGAAGGATCCCAGACATGAGCGCACAGACGTCCGGCCTCGCGATCGAGACCGCGGGTCTGGTGAAGACCTTCGGCGAGACCCGGGCCGTCGACGGCGTCGACCTGGCCGTGCCGGCCGGCACGGTCTATGGCGTCCTCGGCCCGAACGGCGCCGGAAAGACGACCACGGTGAAGATGCTCGCCACCCTGCTGCGGCCCGACGGCGGCGAGGCGCACGTCTTCGGTCACGACGTCGTCCGGGAGGCCGACGAGGTACGCGGCCGCGTGAGCCTGACCGGGCAGTACGCCTCCGTGGACGAGGACCTGACCGGCACCGAGAACCTGGTGCTGCTCGCCCGGCTCCTCGGCCACGACAAGCGGGCGGCACGGCATCGTGCCGAGCAGCTGCTGGAGGCCTTCGGGCTGAGCGAGGCGGCCGGGAAGCAGGTCAAGCACTACTCGGGCGGCATGCGGCGTCGTATCGACATCGCCGCGTCCATCCTCAACACCCCCGATCTGCTGTTCCTGGACGAGCCGACGACCGGCCTGGACCCGCGCAGCCGCAACCAGGTGTGGGACATCGTGCGCGCGGTGGTCGCCCAGGGCACGACGGTGCTGCTGACCACGCAGTATCTGGACGAGGCGGACCAGCTGGCGTCCCGGATCGCCGTCATCGACCAGGGCAAGGTCATCGCGGAGGGTACGAAGGGGGAGCTGAAGGCGTCCGTGGGCGCCGGTTCCGTCCATCTGCGGCTGCGCGAGGCGGCCCAGCGGCCGCAGGCCGAGGAGGTGCTGCGGCTCGCCCTCGACGCCGAGGTGCAGCGCGAGCCGGACCCGGTGGCGCTGACGGCACGCGTCGGCGCGGGGTCCGCCAACGGACAGGGTGCCGCCGAGGCGGCCGCCCGGGCGCTCGCCGAGCTGGCCCGCACCGGCATCACCGTCGACAACTTCTCGCTGGGTCAGCCCAGCCTGGACGAGGTGTTCCTCGCCCTCACCGGACACGACACCAGGGCATCGGCCGCGCCGGCCGACGCCACCCACGAGACGAAGGACGAGGCGGCGGCATGAGCACCGCGACCACCACCGAGAACAAGGAACTCGCCCCCGTCAGCGCCGAGTCGCTCGCCGCGCTGCTCATCGCCAAGGAGCGGCCGCAGCGGCCCAGCGCCCTGTCGGCGTCGCTGACCTTCGGCTGGCGGGCCATACTCAAGATCAAACACGTGCCGGAGCAGCTCTTCGACGTCACCGCGTTCCCGATCATGATGGTGCTGATGTACACGTACCTCTTCGGCGGCGCCCTGGCCGGCTCCCCGAAGGAGTACATCCAGTTCCTGCTGCCGGGCATCCTGGTGATGTCGGTCGTGATGATCACGATGTACACGGGCGTCTCGGTCAACACGGACATCGAGAAGGGCGTCTTCGACCGGTTCCGTTCGCTGCCGATCTGGCGGCCGTCGGTGATGGTCGGCTATCTGCTGGGCGACGCCCTGCGCTACGCGATCGCCTCCGTGGTGATGCTCAGCGTCGGCATGATTCTCGGCTACCGCCCGGACGGCGGGGTGGTGGGCGTGGTCGCCGGGGTCGCGCTGCTCATCGTCTTCTCGTTCGCGTTCTCGTGGATCTGGACGATGTTCGGCCTCATGCTGCGCACCGAGAAGTCCGTGATGGGCGTCAGCATGATGGTGATCTTCCCGCTGACCTTCCTGTCCAACGTCTTCGTCGACCCGAGCACCATGCCGGGCTGGCTCCAGGCGTTCGTC
Source organism: Streptomyces sp. DSM 40750 (assembly GCF_024612035.1). Taxonomy (GTDB): domain Bacteria; phylum Actinomycetota; class Actinomycetes; order Streptomycetales; family Streptomycetaceae; genus Streptomyces. The sequence continues at coordinate 5,895,350 of NZ_CP102513.1, read as the reverse complement.
AACAACAGCCCGGTCACGCATCTGGCCTCGGCGGTCCGCGAGTTGATGGCGGGCGAGTGGCCGACTGCGGAGATCGCCTGGACGCTGGGCTGGTCCGCCCTGTTCGTGCTGGTCTTCGGCCCGATCACGATGCGCCTGTACAACCGCAAGTAGCGATCGAGATACGCAGGCGCCCCCGGGGGGGGGGCTCACGTCCCCGGGGGCGCCCTCTCGTTCCCGCTACGGCAGGTGCTTGGTCTCGGGGGTCACCTTCGTGCTCGGTGTGGCGCGGACGATGGTGATGAGCCGGTCCGTCAACTGGAGTGCGCCGACGGACCGATCGTCGTACCCGAGCACACGATGTCCACGCAGCACGCTGACCACCAGATCCTCCGTCTCCCGTACGCTGCGTCCCACCTCGGCCTTTATGACCGGCCGTTCGACGATGTCGAGCCCGCTGCCCTGCTGGATGAGGTCCTCCATGACCATGCCGGCGGCGGGGCTGAGCACGGAGAGCCCGAGGAGCCGTCCGGCCGCGCTGGCGCTGGTGATCACGACGTCGGCCCCGGACTGCTTCAGCAGCGGCGCGTTCTCCTCCTCGCGTACGGCGGCCACGATCTTCGCCCCGCGGTTGAGCTGGCGGGCGGTCAGCGCGACCAGTACGGCGGTGTCGTCCCGCGCGGTCGAGATGATGATCTGCCGCGCCTTGTGCGCCTCGGCCTGCAACAGCACATCACTGCGCGTCGCGTCCCCGACGACCCCCGTGTACCCGTCGGCCGTCGCGGCGTCGATGACCTTGGAGCTGGGGTCCACGACGACGACCTGTTCCTTCTTCAGCCCCGTCGCACAGACGGTCTGGATCGCCGAGCGCCCCTTCGTCCCGAAACCGACGACAACGGTGTGCTCTCTCAAGGCCGTCCTCCAGCGTTTCAGTCGCCATTCCTCGCGTGTGCGCTCCGTGAGGACCTCCAGCGTGGTGCCGACCAGGATGATCAGGAACAGCACACGCAGTGGCGTGATCACGAAGATGTTGGTGAGCCGAGCGGCATCACTGACCGGGGTGATGTCGCCGTACCCGGTGGTGGAGAGGGTGACGGTCGCGTAGTAGAACGCGTCGAGCAGATCGACGGCACCGTCCGAGTTGTCGTTGTAGCCCCCGTGGTCGGCGTAGACGATGAACCCAGTGGAGACCAGCACGAACAGCGCCATCGCCAGCCGTTTGCCGACCTGGCGGATCGGGCGTTCGACCTCTCGTCTCGGCAGTTTCACCTGGTGGGTCACGAGACGTTCGTCCGCGTTGCGGGCGATGACGTCATGGCCCGGCAGTTTCACGTGAAACACTCCCCGTTTCGACGTACATCCCCTGGCTGTACTTCGCCCCTGTCGGCCCACTGTTTCACGTGAAACGGCGTGATCCGCAAGGCCGGTTGGGCATACGGAGGTTTCACGTGAAACACACCTGGATCCCCGCTGTCGCCCAGGGCAGGTCGAGCAGTTCCAACTCCTGGCCGGGGCGGGCGCCGCCGGGCGGTACGACGGCAAGGGCATCGGCGGTGGCGATGCCGCGGAGCATAGCGGGACCGTTGTAGTGCAGCGGCACGGCGTCGTCGCCACGCAGGGCGACCGGGATGAGCCGGGTGTCGTACGGGTGCCCGTGCACCGCCTCCCGCAGGGGCATCGTGTACGGCTCCGGGGCAGCGCGTCCGGCAAGGGTCCGCAGCAGGGGCTCGGCAAGCGTGAACAGCCCTGACACGGCGGCCAGGGGGTTTCCGGGCAGGCCCACGAGGTGCTGGTTCTGCTTGATGCGGGCCAGCAGCATGGGGTGGCCCGGACGCACCTTCACGCCGTTGACGAGGAGTTCCGCGCCGACGCGCCGCAGGGTGGGGTGCACGTGGTCGACGGGCCCGGAAGCCGTGCCGCCCGTGGTGACGATGAGGTCGGCGGAGGACTTCTTCACGGCCCGGTACAGGGCGTCGGCATCGTCCCCGAGGCCGCGTACGGCGGTGACCTCGGCGCCGAGTGCCCGGAGCCAGGACGGCAGCATCGGGCCGAGGGCGTCCCGGATCAGGCCTTCACGCGGCAGCCCCTCGGTGAGCAGTTCGTCGCCCAGGACGAGCAGTTCGACGCGCGGGCGGGGGAGCACGCTCAATGTGTCGTACCCGGCGGCTGCCGCGAGCCCGAGCGCGGCCGGGGTGATCTGCGTGCCGAGCGGCAGCAGCTGGTCGCCGTTGCGACACTCCTGGCCGCGTGGGCGGACGTCCTGCCCGTGCGCCAGGTCCCGGGTCGCGTGCAGCCGTCCCTTGTCGTCGGTGCGGCCGTGCTCGCTGCGCAGGACGGCGGTCGTGTCGGGCGGGATGCGTGCGCCGGTGGCGATCCGGACCGCCTCCCCGTCCGTGAGCCGCCCGGGCTCGGCGTGCCCTGCCAGCACACCGTCCTCCCGCACGTCCCAAGGGCCGGGGCCCGCGACCGCCCAGCCGTCCATCGCGGAGGCGTCGAAGGAGGGGAGGTCGGTGAGCGCGGTGAGAGGGGCGGCGAGGACAAGGCCGAGGGAGTTGTCGACGGTGACGGACACGGGGACCCGGCGTCCGGCCGAGCGAGCGGCGCGTTCCGCGACGACCCGGGCCTCCGGCCAGGAGACGGCCTGGTGGTGGGAGTCGTCCTTGGCCCGGTGGTGGGAGTCGTCCTCGGCCCGGTGCGCGCCGGCCTGACCGGTCGTAGGGGTTTCGCGGGACGAGCGGGGCTCTCCCGGCCCCCTGGCCACCCTGTCGTTGGCCACGGCCAGCGCCTCCTCCACGTCGAGTTCCTCGGCGTCCTGGGCGGTCATCCGGCATCCGGGGCGGTGTCCGGGCCGGTGCCGGTGCCGGCGTCCGGTTTGGCGTCGGGGGTGTCCTCGGCGGCCCATCTCAGGGCCAGGGCGGAAGCCTTGCGGGCAGCCTCGGTGACGGCCTCGGGGCCTCCGCCGGCCTTGGCGGCGGCGTAGCCGACGAGGAACGTGGTCAGCGGGGCGGCGGGCCGGGCCACGTTGTGGGCGGCGTCACGGGCGAGGTCGAGCAGCTCGGTGATGTCGACGTCGAGGTCGATCCCCAACTCGTCCTTGACTGCGGAAATCCATTCATCCAACACGTGGCCATGCTCCCTGATCCGTGCGCGGGCGGCGGCGATGTCGTCCCAGGTGTCGCAGTCGAAGGACGCGACGGGGTCGGTGATGCGGGTGAGGCGCAGCGCGGCGGTCAGCCGCCGCAGGGGGAGCCCGGTCAGTCCGTCGTGCTCGACGGCGAGCCGTGAGAGCTCATGGCGCAGGACCTCGGCCCGGTAGACGGCCACGAGGGGCTGGTCACGGCCGTCGGGGTCGGTGACGAGGACTCCGTCGGCGCGAGCGGGCGGGGTCCTGTCTTCGTCGCCGCCGGGTGTGAGGGCGCCGTCGGCGTCGTCGACGGGGGCGTCCTGCGGCTCGGCGTCGTCGGCCCTGAGTGCGTCGAGCAGTCGCCGTACCGTCTCCTCGTCCAGGAACGGCAGGTCGGCGGAGAGGACGACGACGTACGGCGCGGTGGTGTGCCGGAGTCCGGCGTCCAGTGCGGCGAGGGGTCCGCCGCCGGGGGGTTCCTCGCGGGCCCACCGCACGGGCCGCGCGGTGGGGCGGGTGTCGGCGACGACGACGGTCGTCCCGGCCCCGGCGCAGGCGGCGAGCACTCGGTCGAGCAGGGCCCGTCCGCCCACGCGCACGGCGGGTTTGTCGGCGCCGCCGAGCCGCCGGGCGGCGCCGCCGGCGAGCACGACGGCGTCGAACGCCTCGGTACCGGGGCCGCCCGGGGGCTCGTACGCGGTCACCCCCCGAGTATGCGTGCCTTCACGATCACAGGGAACGCGGGGGAGGCCGCGCAATCACGGCCGGGTGAGGGCCGGTGGCGGAGCGCGATCGGTGTCGACGGGCATGCCGGTGATCAAGGCCAGTGATCGCCGACAGGCGAAGCCGGTGATCAGAGCGTGCGCAACAGCACCGCCGGCTGTTCGACACAGTCCGCCACGTACCGCAGGAAGCCGCCCGCCGTGCCGCCGTCGCACACCCGGTGGTCGAAGGTGAGCGAGAGCTGGACGACCTTCCGTACCGCCAGCTCACCCTGGTGAACCCAGGGCCTGGGGACGATACGGCCGACGCCGAGCATGGCGGCCTCGGGGTGGTTGATGATCGGCGTGGAGCCGTCGACGCCGAAGACGCCGTAGTTGTTCAACGTGAAGGTCCCGCCGGTCAGCTGGCCGGGCGTCAGCGTCCCCGTCCGCGCCGCCTCGGTCAGCCGGGCGAACTCGGCGCTGAGCGACTCCGTGTCCCTGGCATGGGCGTCCCGCACGACGGGCACGACCAGCCCCCGTTCGGTCTGCGCGGCGAACCCGAGGTGCACCTGGTCGAGCCGTACGACCTCGCGGGCCTCCATGTCGACCGTCGAGTTGAGCTCCGGGAAGCGGGCCAGGGCGGCGGTGCAGATCCGGGCGAGCAGTGCGAGAAGGGAGATCTTGGGGCCGCCGGCCGCGTTCATGGCCGTACGGGCGTTCATGAGTTCCGTGGCGTCGGCGTCCACCCAGCAGGTGGCGTCCGGGATCTCGCGCCGGCTGCGGGAGAGCTTGTCGGCGACAGCGCCTCGGATGCCGCGGAGGGGGATGCGGGTGCCGGAGGGGGTCTCAGCGGGCGCGGGCTGCGCGACAGGCGCGGCGACGGGCTGCGCGGTCACGGTCTGCGGCGCCTGCATGGAGGTCGTGGCGGTCCGCACCGCGTGCTCCACATCCGCCCGCATGATCAGCCCCTCGGGGCCCGAGCCGTGCAACGTCCGCAGGTCCAGGCCGTTCTCGCGGGCGAGTCGGCGGACGAGCGGGGAGATGACCGGCACGGGTCCGTCCGGTCGTTCGGGGGCGGCGACCGGCGCGCCCGCGGTCTCGACGGCCGCGGCCCGTACCGCGGATGTCGCGGACCGGACGGGCTCCCCCGGCCGTACCCGCCTGCGCCGCGCCGGAGGCGCTCCCGTGCCGTATCCGACCAGCACGTTCCCGGAGCCCTCGTCGGCGGTGACTCCGGAGGCGGGCGCGCCCACGGCGACGGTCAACAGCGGGGCCCCGACGGGCAGTTCCGTGCCCTCCTCGCCGAAGCGGGCGGTGACGACGCCGCCGTAGGGGCAGGGGACCTCGACCATCGCCTTGGCCGTCTCGACCTCGACGACCGGCTGGTCGATCGCGACGACGTCCCCGACCTGGACCAGCCAGCGGACGATCTCGGCCTCGGTGAGTCCCTCGCCGAGGTCGGGCAGCTTGAACTCCAGCACCTGGGCCATCAGTTCTCCGCCTCCCACTGCAGACGCCCCACAGCGTCCAGGATCCGGTCGACGCCGGGCAGATGGTGGCGCTCCAGCATCGGCGGCGGGTAGGGGATGTCGAACCCGGCGACGCGCAGCACGGGCGCCTCCAGATGGTGGAAGCAGCGCTCGGTGACCCGCGCCGCGATCTCGCCGCCCGGGCCGCCGTAGGAGCCGGACTCGTGGACGACGACCGCGCGTCCGGTCCGCCGTACCGACGCGGCGACCGTCTCGTCGTCGAAGGGCACCAGGGAGCGCAGGTCGACGACTTCGAGGTCCCAGCCCTCGGCCGTGGCCGCCTCGGCGGCCTCCAGGCAGACGGGCACGGACGGGCCGTAGGTGAGGAGCGTGGCGCTGCGGCCGACGCGGCGCACGACCGCGCGGCCGATCGGCTCGACGGTCCGGGGTTCCTCGGGGTTCCAGGAGTCCTTGGACCAGTACAGGCGCTTGGGTTCCAGGAAGACGACCGGGTCGTCGGAGGCGATGGCGGCGCGCAGCAGGCCGTAGGCGTCGGCGACGGTGGCGGGCGTGACGACATGGAGCCCGGGAGTCGCCATGTAGTACGCCTCGGAGGAGTCGCTGTGGTGCTCGACGCCGCCGATGCCGCCGCCGTACGGGACACGGATGGTGATCGGCAGCGGCATGGCGCCGCGCGTGCGGTTGCGCATGCGGGCGACATGGCTGATGAGCTGCTCGAACGCCGGGTAGGCGAACGCGTCGAACTGCATCTCCACGACCGGCCGGAGCCCGTACATGGCCATGCCGACGGCCGTGCCGAGGATGCCCGCCTCGGCTAGCGGGGTGTCGGTGACCCGGTCCTCGCCGAACTCCTTGGCGAGCCCGTCGGTGATCCGGAAGACACCGCCGAGGCTGCCGACGTCCTCACCCATGACGTGCACGGCGGGGTCGGCGGTCATGGCGTCGCGCAGGGCACGGGTGAGCGCCTGCGCCATGGTGGCGGGCTTGAGCGCGACGGTGGTCATTGGTGCGCCCCTTCTTGCTCCGCCTCCAGCTCGGCCCTGAGCAGGGCCTCCTGCTCGCGCAGTTGGGGGGTGGGCTCGGCGTACACATGGGCGAAGAGGTCCAAGGGATCGAGCACCGGGTCCTGGTTCATGCGCTCGCGCAGATCGGCGGCCATGGTCTCGGCGGCGTCGCGGGCGGCCCGGATCCCGTCCTCGTCGAGGAGTCCGCGTTCGGTCAGCTCGTGCTCCAGGAGCGCGATCGGGTCGTGCGCGCGCCAGGTCTCGACCTCGGCGTCGCCGCGGTAGCGGGTCGCGTCGTCGGCGTTGGTGTGGGCATCGATGCGGTAGGTCACCGCCTCGACCAGCGTGGGACCGCCGCCCGCGCGCGCGTGGGCCACGGCTTCGGCGAGCACCTGGTGCACGGCCGCCACGTCGTTGCCGTCGACCAGGCGGCCCGGCATCCCGTAGCCGACGGCCTTGTGGGCCAGCGACGGGGCGGCGGTCTGCTTGGCGAGCGGGACGGAGATCGCGAAGCCGTTGTTCTGAACGAGAAAGACGACCGGGGCCTGCCAGACGGCGGCGAAGTTGAGCGCCTCGTGGAAGTCGCCCTCGCTGGTGCCGCCGTCACCGACCAGGGCGAGCGCGACCACGTCGTCGCCCTTGAGACGGGCGGCGTGCGCGAGGCCCACGGCGTGCGGGAGCTGGGTGGCGAGCGGAGTGCACAGGGGCGCGATGCGGTGCTCGTGCGGGTCGTAGCCGGTGTGCCAGTCGCCGCGCAGCAGCGTGAGCGCCTGCACCGGGTCGAGGCCGCGGGCGACGGCGGCGAGCGTGTCGCGGTAGCTCGGGAAGAGCCAGTCGCGCTCCTGAAGGACCAGCGCGGCGGCGACCTCGCAGGCCTCCTGGCCGGTGCTGGAGGGGTAGACGGCGAGCCTGCCCTGCTTCGTCAGGGCCGTGGCCTGCGCGTTGTAGCGGCGGCCGCGCACCAGCTCGGCGTAGAGCCGGCGCAGCAGCGCGGGGTCGGCGTCGGCCGCCGCGTCGGTGCCGAGCACGCGGTACGGCAGCGCGTCGGGCAGCAGCGGCGCGGGGTCCGTGCGGGGCTGCCAGGCGGGCGGCGGTGTCGGGCGGTACGCGCCCCGCTGCTCCATGACCGTCATACGGCACCTCCTCGTGGGAGTGGCTTCTGGGACGCGGCACGGTTGTGACGCGTCTCACCTACCGATTGTTCGGTCGCTGACGCATTTTGGCTACAGGCACCCTCAGGCTGTGGACAAACGGTTCTGCACAGCCTGCAATGAACGCAGTACGTCCATGGTAGGGAGGCGGGGGCACATGGCACCTGAACAAATGGCCGAGCCGCCGGAGCACGGCCCGGCCCTGCCGCCCCCTAGACCGCTGGACGCCATAGATCAGGACATCCTGCGCATGCTCCGGGCCGACGGCCGCGCCTCGATACGGTCCGTCGCCGAACGAGTCCACGTCTCCCGCGCCAACGCCTACGCCCGTATCAACCGCCTCATCGAGGACGGCGTGATCCGCGGCTTCGGGGCGCGCGTGAACCACGAGCGCGCCGGAAAAGGCACGTCCGCCTACGTCACCCTCAAAATCGTGCAGAACTCCTGGCGCACGGTCCGCGAGCAGCTGCGCCAGCTGTCCGGGGCCGCCCACATCGCGCTGGTGGGCGGCGACTACGACGTCCTGCTGCTGGTGCACACCTCGGACAACCGGGCCCTGCGCGAGGTCGTCCTCACCAAGCTCCAGGCCATCCCGGAGGTGCTCAGTACGCGCACGCTGCTCGTGTTCGAGGAGGAGGACGTGGAACCGGAGGGCTGATCAACTCCCGAGCTCCAGGCTCAGGCCCAGACCCTGGCCCTGGCCCCTCGGAGGGGACCGATCAGTCCGGGGCGCGCAGACCCGTGAAGACCAGGTGCGCCACCGCGTCGGACACTTCCCGCTCGCCCATGCCCCGCCCGTCCGGCCGGTACCACTCCACGATCGAGTTGATCATCCCGAAGACGAGCCGGGTCGCGAGCCGCACCTCCACGTCACCGCGAACGTCGCCGTCGGCGGCCGCGGCCTTCAGCAGCTCGGCGACCTGGTGGTCGAAGTCGCGGCGCCGCTCCAGGGCCCAGCGCTCGGTGTCGGTGTTGCCGCGCACACGCAGCAGCAGCGTCACGTACGGCAGTTCGTTGAGAAGCACCTCGACCATGCGCCGGACGACGTGCTCCAGCCGCTCCACCGCACGTCCCACGCGCGCGGGTTCCTCGTCGAGGATCCCGAAGAGACCGTCCAGCGCCCGGCTGACGGCCCGGCGCAACAGCTCCTCCTTACCCGCGACGTGGTGGTATATCGACGACTTGGAGATACCGGCCGCCTTGGAGAGGTGCTCCATGGAGGTGCCGTCGTAGCCGCGCTCGTTGAAGACCCGGACGGCGACGGAGAGCAGGGTCTCCGGGGTGTACGTGTCGCGCTTGGCGGTGGTCATGAGGAGGTGCCCTCCCGCTTGTCGGAGGCGTAGGCGTGGCGGTACAGCGCGAGGGACGGCGCGTAGCGCCCGGAGGGGTCGCGCAGGTGCAGGTCGTCCAGGAGGGCGTACGCCCAGTTGCGGCCCAGCCTGCGGCTCCATTCGAAGGGCCCTAGCGGGTAGTTGACGCCCAGGCGCATCGCCGTGTCGATGTCCTCCTCGGTGGCCACACCCTTGGCCACCGCGTCGTGCGCGAGGTCGACGATCCGGGCCACCGTACGGGCGACGATCATGCCGGGAGCGTCCCCGATGACGCTGACGTCCTTGCCGAGCGCCTGGAAGAGCCCGGTGGCCTCGTGGAGGGTCTGCTGGGAGGTGTCCTGGGAGGCGGACAGGGCGATCCGAGTGGCCCTGCGGTAGTCGAGCGCGAGGTCGAAGTAGACGACGTCCCGGAACTCCACGGAGGTCTGGCCGTCCGCGAGGGCCAGCTGACCGCCGCCCGGCAGGACGATCCGGGTGCCGTGGTCCTCCTCGTCCTCACGGACGGCGATGCCCGCCTCCCGGATCAGCGCGAGCAGTTCGGAGGCGGGGCCGAGGTCCCCCTCGGCGACGACGTACGCGGGCGCCGCGACCGGCTCGGCGGTGTGCGGCTCCGGCCGCTCGGCACCGTCCCCGTACTCGTACCAGCCCTGCCCCGTCTTCCGGCCGAGCCGGCCGGACTCCACGAGCCGCCGCTGGGCCAGCGAGGGCGTGAAGCGCACATCCTGGAAGAAGGCCTGCCACACGGAGTGGGTGACGGACTCGTTGACGTCCTGCCCAATGAGGTCGGTCAGTTCGAACGCGCCCATCTTGAACCCGCCGCACTCACGCAGGATCGCGTCGATGGTGACGGGCTCGGCCGCCTGCGCCTCGTACACCGCGAAGGCCTCGGCGTAGAACGGCCGTGCGAGGCGGTTGACGATGAAGCCGGGGGTGTCCGCGCAGGCGACCGGCGTCTTGCCCCAGGCGCGGGCCGTCTCGTACGCGCGCGTGGCCGACCCGAAATCGGTCGCGAACCCGGAGACGACCTCGACGAGGGGCAGCAGCGGCGCCGGGTTGAAGAAGTGCAGGCCCACGCAACGGCCCGGGTTGCGCAGGGCGCCGGCGATGGCCGTGACGGACAGCGAGGAGGTGTTGGTGGCGAGCAGACAGTCTTCGCCGACGACGTCCTCCAGCGCGCGGAACAGCTCCTGCTTGACGTCCAGCCGCTCCAGGACCGCCTCGACGACCAGGGCACAGTCCGCGAGGTCGGCGAGGCTCTCCGCGGCGTGCAGCCGAGCGCGCGCGGCGTCCCGGTCGGCGCCGCTCAGGCGGTCCTTCGCGACGAGCCGGTCGAGCCGCGCGCCGATCGCCTCGGCCGCCTCCTGTGCGCGACCAGGGACGACGTCGAACAGTCGTACGGGGTGGCCCGCTACCAGCGCGACCTGGGCGATGCCCTGGCCCATGGTGCCGGTGCCGACGACGGCCACGGGGCTGCTGAGGTCGAGTGCTGTCATGTGCGCGATCCTCCCGCACGGGGTTGTCCACAGATGAGGCGGACCCCCTTGTCCCGACCGATCGTTCGGTTACTCTAACTCTGTCCGCCTGTTCCTGCCCAGGTCAGAGCTCAAAGAAGAGCCCCTGACGTGAGGAGTTGGTCAAGCATGGCCGCCGAACCGTCCGCGCACACCTTGATCGCCAAGCACCGGCCCACCCTCGACCAGGCGCTGGAGACGATCCGCACACGCGCGTACTGGTCGCCCCACCCCGAGCACCCCAAGGCGTACGGCGAGAACGGCAGCCTGGGCATGGCCGAGGGCAAGGCCGCCTTCGACGCCCTCCTCGGCACCCGCCTCGACCTCGGCCAGCCCGGCACCGACGACTGGGTCGGCGGCGAGATCTCCCCGTACGGCATCGAACTGGGCGTCACCTACCCGCACGCCGACATCGACACGCTGCTGCCCGCCATGAAGGCCGGCCAGCGCGCGTGGCGCGACGCGGGCGCTCAGGCGCGCGCGGCGGTGTGCCTGGAGATCCTCAAGCGGATCAGCGACCGCACCCACGAGTTCGCCCACGCCGTCATGCACACCAGCGGCCAAGCCTTCATGATGGCCTTCCAGGCAGGCGGCCCACACGCCCAGGACCGCGGCCTGGAAGCGGTGGCGTACGCGTACGCGGAGCAGGTCCGCACCCCCGACAGCGCCGAGTGGACCAAGCCCCAGGGCAAGCGCGACCCGCTCGCGCTCACCAAGCGGTTCACGCCCGTCCCGCGCGGCATCGCCCTGGTCATCGGCTGCAACACCTTCCCGACATGGAACGGCTACCCGGGCCTGTTCGCCTCCCTCGCCACCGGCAACGCGGTCCTCGTCAAGCCCCACCCGCGCGCGGTCCTGCCGCTCGCCCTCACCGTCCAGGTCGCCCGCGAGGTCCTCACCGAAGCCGGCTTCGACCCCAACCTGGTCGCACTGGCCGCCGAACACCCCGGCGAAGGCATCGCCAAGAACCTGGCCACCCGCCCCGAGATCCGCATCATCGACTACACCGGATCCACCTCGTTCGGCGACTGGCTGGAGGCCAACGCCCGCCAGGCGGAGGTCTACACGGAGAAGGCCGGCGTCAACACGGTGCTCGTCGACTCCACCGACAACTACAAGGGCATGCTCTCCAACCTGGCCTTCTCCCTGTCCCTCTACAGCGGCCAGATGTGCACCACACCGCAGAACCTGCTCATCCCCCGCGACGGCATCACCACCGACGAAGGCCCCAAGTCCTACGACGAGGTCGTCGCCGACCTCGCCAAGTCGGTCGGCGGCCTGCTGGGCGACGACGCCCGCGCGAACGCCCTGCTCGGCGCGATCGTGAACCCCGACGTCAAGGCCCGCCTCGAAGCCGCCGCGTCATTCGGCGAAGTCGCCCTCGCCTCACGGGAGATCAGCAACCCCGACTTCCCGGACGCGGTCGTCCGTACGCCGGTGATCGTGAAGCTCGACGGCGCGCGGAAGTACTGGGAGCGGACCGACGACGAGGCCGCGTACATGAGCGAGTGCTTCGGGCCCGTGTCGTTCGCCGTCGCCGTCGACTCGGCCGCGGACGCGGTGGAGTTGCTCCGCCGGACCATCAGCGACAAGGGCGCGATGACCGTCGGCGCGTACACCACCTCCGGTGAGGTGGCCGAGGCCGTCGAGGAGGCCTGCCTGGAGGAGTGCGCGCAGTTGTCGCTGAACCTCACGGGCGGGGTCTACGTGAACCAGACCGCGGCGTTCTCCGACTTCCACGGGTCGGGCGGGAACCCTGCCGCGAATGCCGCGCTGTGTGATGGGGCGTTCGTGGCCAATCGCTTCCGGGTGGTGGAAGTTCGGCGCGAGGCGTAAGCAGTCGCTCAGGGCGTGGGGCGGCTGCGGGCCTGTTGCGGCTGGTCGCGCAGTTCCGGAGTGCCCTCTAAGGGGCACTCCGGCCGGACGCGCCTAAAAGGAACCGGTACTCCAGTGGTACAGCGTCATCGCCACGCTCGTCGCCAGGTTGTAACTGGACACCTGGGGGCGCATCGGCAGCGACAGCAAGTGGTCCGCTCGGTCGCGGAGTTCCGCGGAAAGGCCACTGCGTTCGGAGCCGAAGGCCAGGACGCCGTCGTCCGGGAGCTTCAGACCCCGGATGTCCTCGCCCTCGGGGTCGAGTGCGAAGAACGGACCCGGGGGCAGCTCCGCCACCTCCAGGCGCTCCACGGCGGTCGCGAAATGCAGGCCCGCCCCGCCGCGTACGACCGTGGGATGCCAGGGGTCCAGGGTGCCCGTGGTGACCACCCCGGTCGCGCCGAAACCGGCGGCCAGCCGGATCACGGCCCCCGCGTTGCCCAGGTTGCGCGGATTGTCGAGGACGACGACGGGGGCGGTGCGCGGGGTGCGGGCGAGGGCCGCCAGGTTGGTCGCGCGCGAGGGGCGCACGGCCAGGGCGGCGACCGCGGTGGGGTGCGGGCGCGCCACGAGACCCCGGTACGTCTCCTCCGGGATCTCCCGCAGGAGGTGCGCGAGCCGGTCACGCACGTCCGGGGCCAGATCGTCGGCGAGGGCGAGCGCCGCCGCGCGGTCGGCGGTGACCGCCACCGGGACCTCAGCGCCGAAGCGCACGGCGTGCTTGAGGGCGTGGAACCCGTCGAGCAGGACGGAAGTGTCGGCGAGGCGGCGCCAGATCCGTAGGGGGTCGCCGTCGCCCACCACTTCATCCGCTGGTGCGCTCACCGGATCGTTCATGCGGTGAAGCCTACGTGCGCCTGCTCGGTCGGCTCCTTCTCCCGCAGGAGCGGTGGCTGCTCCGGCTCGCGCGAGCCCGGCAGCGTGCGGCTGCGCCCCGGCAGCACACGGCGTACGACGCGGTCACGCGTGCGGGCCACGAAGCCGCCCAGGCGCTTCAGGAAGGGCGTCGGCAGGAAGACGGCGTCGGCGGCGATCATCGCGAGCGAGAAGAACGGCAGGCCCAGCACGATGGCGATCACGGCGTGCTCGGTCATCATGACTGCCAGCAGGACGTTCTTGACGCGCCGATTGAAGAGCGTGAACGGGAACGCGACCTGCACGATCACCGTCCCGTACGTCACCAGCATCACCATCGTGCCGCTGGACGACATCAGGTCGGAGAGCGCGGCCCAGGGCGAGAAGTAGTCCAGGTGGAGCGGGTAGTAGGCGGCCGTGCCGTCCTGCCAGCGCGAGCCCTGGATCTTGTACCAGCCGGCGGCCGCGTAGATCAGACACGCCTCGGCCATGATCACGACCAGCGCGGCGTTGTGCACGAGATTGCCGATGATGTCGAGCAGCACGCGCGGCTTGACGTCCGACTCCATGAGGCCGACCGCCCACCACAGGCCGTGCACAGCCCACAGACCCCAGAAGAACGTCAGCCAGCCGCCCAGCAGGCCGCCGGGAATCAGACCGCCGAACGTCGCCACCAGCAGCGCGAACCCGAGCACGCACCACAGAGCGGGGCCAACCCTGTCCTTCGGCGCGCTCCCGTCCTGCCCCAGACGCTCGCGCGTGCGCCGTGCGCGCCGCGCATCCAGCGACCAGACCTGGGCGCAGCGAACGAACACGAGATAGATCGCCATGAGATGGATGACGTTGTCGCCGCCGTCGCCCATGAAGACGCTGCGGTTCTGCAGCGAGAGAACGCCCACCATGAAGAGCACACTCACGGCGCGGGTGCGCCAGCCGAGCAGCAGCAGAAGGGTCGACAGGATGCCGAGGGCGTAGACGATCTCGAACCACACCATGCTGTCGGACCACATCAGCACCGTGAAGGCGTCATTGTTCGCGATCAGCTGCTGGGCCAGGTCCCAGCTCCAGGGCCCGTCGGGGCCGTACAACTCGCGCCGGTGCGGGAACTCGCGCAGCAGGAACAGCAGCCAGGTCGCGGAGAAGCCGATACGGATGATCGCGCTTTGGTACGGCCCCAGCGCACGATCCGTGACCCGTGTGATCCCGTTGCCTATCGCGGCGGCGAGACGCCCCATGGGGCTCACCGGAGTGACCGGTTTGATCGGGCTCATGGAGCTCATTCGGCGCTCGCCTCCGTCCGACCGGTGACGGCCGGGCCGACGCCGTCCGCGTTGGCGGCGGCGTCCGCGTTGGCGGCGGCGTCCGTCCGGTCGTTGTCGGTCACCGACCACCAGGGCAGCTCTCGGACGACGGGCTTGTCGGACACCTTTTCCTCGCTCCATTCGGGCGACGGCACATTGGTGGTACGGGACCGGAGCTGGATCCGCTCGATCACACCGCCGGGGCCGCCGGCCTGCTCGCGGTCGAGGCGCATCACCACGATGCGGCGCACATAGCGCTCGGAGAGGCCGCCGCGTGAGCTCGTGGCGCGGTGCTCGCCGTCATGCGTGGCGACGTAGAAGTCCCAGGCCCGGCGCAGCTCGTTCTGCTGGGCGTGGCTCGGCGCCGGATTGCGGTCGATCGCGGCGCCGTCCAACGCCGACAGGTCGTACCAGCCGGTCTCACGCACCTCGCCGCCCGCGGTGCGGACCTCGGCGCGCGCCTGCACCGAGATGTTCTGCTGCAACGGGTTCGGCGCGAACAGCTTCCAGTTCTGCTCGAACTCCGGGTACACCCACTCGTCCACCGCCCGGCCATGCTGCTTCGTCAGCGTGTTCGAGGGCGCGATATGCAAAAACACCAGCCCGAGATGCGCACACGCCGCCACCGCCACGACGGCGAGCACCACCGCCACGGCGATCTGGTAGGGGAGAGTGAGCGTCGTGATACCGGTGGCCCTCTGTGCCGGTTCGGGCATGTGCTCCGGCTGCGGTTGCGGCTCCGCGGGCATGTGCTTCGGCTGCGGTCGCGGCTCCACGGGGGTGTCGGAGGCCGAAGCCTGCTCGCCGGAACCCTGGCCGACGGAAGCCTCGTCGGCGGGGCTTGCGGAGGCGGAGCCCTCGGGCTCGTCCGGCCCCCGCCGGGCGTTCGAGACCTCGTCGTACGCGTCCATTCCGCCCCGCTCCCCGATTTCCACTGTCCGGTCCACTTCCCCACCGGAACTTACTCAGCCGCGTTCCTCCGGCCCAGCCCCGATGACCACAGCAGTCACATCGTCACACCGCTCGTACGGCACCACGAGGTTATCCACAGCGGGGGACACCTTACGGCGCGGTGGTCCACCATGGGGTTGTGCCGGTCGAGCAGACCGAACGATCGGTAGATCTTTGGCCGGGCGGCTGGGCGGGCGGACGGCTGGGCGGGCGTGGCCGGCCGGGGCCCGGTGGGGCGAGGGGTGGGGGCGGGGGGATGGGGGGACGGGGGGCCCCGCCCCTCAGCCCACGCCGCACCATTCCCTTCTTCTAGAACCTGTTCTATCTTGACGCCCCGTCATCCGCGACAGGGAAGGGGCGGGACCGTGGACTTCACCTTCACCGAAGAGCAGCAGGCGGCGGCCGAGGCCGCGAGGGCGGTGTTCGCCGGGGTCGTGCCGGACGGGGTGCCGAGCCCGGCGCTCGTGCCGGGGGCCGTGGCCGACGACTTCGACCGGCCACTGTGGGCGAAGCTCGCAGACGCGGACCTGCTCAGCCTGCTGCTGGACCCCTCCTACGGCGGGTCGGGGCTCGATGCGATCGCGCTGTGCCTGGTGCTGCGCGAGTCGGCGAAGGTGCTGGCCAGGGGGCCGCTGCTGGAGAGCAGCGCGGCCGCGGTGGCCGTGCAGGCGCACGGGAGCGAAGAGTTGAAGGCGGAACTGCTCGCGCGCATCGGCCGGGGCGAGGTCGTCCTGACTGTCGCCGCGCACGGCCGCACCGGCCACGACCCGGCCGAACTCGCCGTGACCGCACGGCGGGAGGACGACGGCCTCTGGGTCCTGGACGGCGTGCAGACGGCGGTGCCGTGGGCGTACAACGCGGACTTCGTCGTCGTACCTGCGACGGTCGCACCGGAGTCGCCGGCGCCCGGTGTGTCCGCCGGTGGATCCGAGCAGGACGCGGCCGCTCTCGCCGACGGCCGGGTCGTGCTCGCGCTCGTTCCCCGTGTCCATGAGGGGGTGGCGCTCGCCGAGCAGGTGTCCACCGCCGGTGAACGGCTCGCCGAGCTGCGGCTGGAGTCGGCACGGATCGCCGCGCGGGACGTCCTCGACGCGGAGGGCGCGTGGGAACGGCTGCGACAGCTGCTGGCCACCGGGACGTGCGCGCTGGCGCTCGGGCTGGGCGAGGGCGTTCTCGGTATGACCAGCGAATACACCGGCAAACGGGAGCAATTCGGGTTCCCGATCGCCTCGTTCCAGGCGGTCGCCGTCCAGGCCGCCGACCGCTTCATCGACCTGCGCGCGATGGAGGCGACGCTGTGGCAGGCCGCCTGGCGGATCACTTCCGGTGCGGGGGGCGCGCTACCCGCGGCCGGGGATGTCGCCGTGGCCAAGATCTGGGCCTCGGAGGGTGTACGCCGGGTCGTGCAGACCGCGCAGCATCTGCACGGGGGCTTCGGCGCCGACGTCGACTACCCCCTGCACCGCTACCACGCCTGGGCCAAGCACCTCGAACTGTCACTCGGCCCCGCAGCGGCCCACGAGGAGGCACTGGGCGACCTGCTGGCGGCACACCCGCTGGGCTGAGCGCCGCGCGCGCCGGTGCTCGGGGCGCGCACGACCTGTCTGCGCGCCTCGGTGCGGCCGGTCCATACGTTCCTGGATTCCGGCCAGTCCCGACGTACGTTCCTGGATTCCGGCCGGTCCCGGCGTTGCTTCCTAGAGAACGAACCCCGCCCCGCCCTTGTCGTCCACCACCGGACGGCCGACCGCAGCCCAGACCTGCATGCCGCCGTCCACGTTCACGGCGTCGATGCCCTGCTGGACGAGGTACATGGCGACCTGCGCCGAGCGCCCGCCCGAGCGGCAGATCACATGGACCCTGCCGTCCTGCGGGGCCGCCTCGGTGAACTCGCTGTAGCGCGCCACGAACTCGCTGATGGGGATGTGCAGTGCCCCTTCAGCGTGACCCGCCTGCCACTCGTCGTCCTCTCGGACGTCCAGCAGAAAGTCGTCGTCCTTGAGGTCCGCGACCTCGACCGTGGGCACACCAGCTCCGAAATGCATGTGTACGACGCTACCCGACCGGACAGCCGACGGGCCGAGCCCCCGGCAGTCCGGCCGATCAAGGCAGACCTCCGACCTACTCCCCGCCCTCGCCGAGAAGCTCCGCCAGCTCCGCCTCACGCTGTTCAACCGCCGCCAGCAACTGGTCGGCGATCTCCTCGAGGAGACGGTCGGGGTCGTCCGGGGCGAGTCGGAGCATCGAGCCGATGGCCCCCTCCTCCAGCTCGCGGGCGACGAGGGCGAGGAGTTCCTTGCGCTGGGCGAGCCATTCGAGGCGGGCGTACAGCTCCTCGGCGCGACTGGGCCTGCGCTCCTCCGGTACGGGCCCCGCCGCCCACTCCTCGGACAGCTCCCGCAGCAGCACCTCGTCACCTCGGCCGTACGCGGCGTTGACCCGGGATATGAACTCGTCCCGCCGCTCCCGCTCCTTGTCGTCCGGCGCCAGGTCGGGGTGGGCCTTGCGGACCAGCTCGCGGTAGAGCCTGCGGGCCTCGTCGCTCGGGCGCACCCGCTCCGGAGGGCGTACGGGCTGGTCGGTGAGCATGGCGGCGGCCTCGGGGAAGAGGCCCTCCGAGTCCATCCAGCCGTGGAACAGCTCCTCCACGCCCGGCATGGGCATGACCCGGGCTCGGGCCTCCTGCGCCTTCCGCAGGTCCTCGGGGTCGCCGGTGCGCGCCGCCTTCGCCTCGGCGATCCGGGCGTCCAGTTCGTCGAGCTGCGCGTACATGGGGCCGAGCTTCTGGTGGTGCAGCCGGGAGAAGTTCTCCACCTCGACCCGGAAGGTCTCCACGGCGATCTCGTACTCGATCAGTGCCTGCTCGGCCGCCCGCACGGCCCGCTCCAGCCGCTCCTCGGGACGCTCCGGCCCCGCGCTCTCGGCGGATGCCGCATCCTCAGCGGACGCCTCACCTTCGGCAGACGCTTCCCCGTCGGCGGACGCCCTGCCTTCGGCAGGCTCCGCGCCCCCATCGGGCTCTGCGGGCTCGGTGGGGCTCTCGGACGGTGTCTGCTCGGCTTCCGGGGTCGTCACCCGACCCAGCCTAGGCCACGGCTCCGAGCCCCACCGAAAGCCACCGGGGACCCGGGAGGAAATGAGATCCCTCGCGTCGCACCCGACCGCACCGCCGACTCACCCGGCCGCACAGTCGACTCACCCGGCCGCACAGTCGGCGCATCCACTCGCACCCGAGCCGCACGGCACGCCCGTCCGCTCAAACACCCCACCAACCCAGGTGCCCCCACCGACCGGGGCGCCCAGGCAGCCCGACCATCAGACCCCCATCTCCGCCGCGATCCGCCCCGTCCGCACCGCCTCCACCAGATCCCCGTGGTCCGCTTCCGTGCGGTCCGCGTAGGTCGTGGCGAACGTGGCTATGGCCTCGTCGAGTTCGTCGTTCTTGCCGCAGTAGCCGGCGATGAGGCGGGGGTCGGCGCTGTGGGCGTGGGCGCGGGCGAGGAGGGCGCCGGTCATGCGGCCGTAGTCGTCGATCTGGTCGGCGGCCAGGGCCGCGGGGTCGACGCTGCCCTTGCGGTTGCGGAACTGGCGTACCTGGAAGGGGAGTCCGTCGACCGTGGTCCAGCCCAGCAGTATGTCGCTGACGACCTGCATGCGCTTCTGGCCGAGGACCACGCGGCGGCCCTCGTGGTCCACCTCCGGCACCTCGAAGCCGGCGGTCGCGAGGTGCGGTTCGAGCGCCGAAGCGCGGGCTTCCTTCACCTGGAGGACGAGGGGCTCGCCGCGGTGGTCCAGGAGCAGGACGACGTACGAGCGGGTGCCGACGCTGCCGGTGCCGACCACACGGAACGCCACGTCGTGCACGGCGTACCGGGCGAGCAGCGGGTGGCGGTCCTCGGAGAGCGTGGTCAGGTACTGCGCCAGTGAGGTGGCCACCGCGGTGGCCTCTTCGTCGTCGACCCGGCGCAGCACCGGCGGGGCGTCCACGAAGCGGCGGCCGCCGTCCTCCACCGGCTGGGTCGCTTTGGCCGCGAAGCGGCCGCTCGTGTTGGCGCGTGCCTTCTCCGAGACCCGATCCAGCGTGCCCAGCAGATCGTGGGCGTCGGTGTGGGAGACCAGTTCCTCGTCCGCGATGGCGTTCCACGCGTCGAGCGCCGGGAGCTTGGCGAGGAGCCGCATCGTGCGCCGGTAGGCGCCCGTCGCGTCGTACGCGGCCTTGCGGCAGACGTCCTCGTCGGCGCCCGCCTCGCGGCCGGCGAGCACCAGTGAGGCGGCGAGGCGCTTGAGGTCCCACTCCCAGGGGCCGTGCACGGTCTCGTCGAAGTCGTTGAGGTCGATGACGAGGCCGCCGCGGGCGTCCCCGTACAGGCCGAAGTTGGCCGCGTGGGCGTCGCCGCAGATCTGGGCGCCGATGCCGGTCATGGACGTATGCGCGAGGTCGTGGGCCATGAGGCCGGCCGAGCCGCGCAGGAACGCGAAGGGGGTGGCCGCCATGCGCCCGACCCGTATCGGGGTGAGGCCGGGGATCCGGCCGCGGTTGGACTCCTCCACGGCGGCCACCGCGTCCGGCCGGTCGGTGGTGAGCACGAGGTCCGCGTGTGCGCTGCGGGGCACCCGCGTGCGCAACGCCTTGCCCTCGTCCTTGGGCGATCCCTGCGAGGGCCACCGGGCGAACCCCGGCACCCCCGGCACGCGTGCGCCGACAGACCGCGGCCCCGTCGCCTCCGCCCCGGTCTCCCGGGATTCCGCCGATACCACCTCGGCCACCGGCCCCGCCGTCGTCGTACCGGCCTCGATCACACCGACCGCCTCCCCCGCACACGTCCACGCACGAACATCAACTCGTGACGACGTTACAGCCGGTCGCCGAAACGCGTCAGACCCTGTGGACAACTCTGCGCCCCGACCGTCCACACCTGTGGAAAACCAGGTCGGCGCACCGCTGACCCGCCCGGGGCGCTGCTGTCCCGACCGGCTCACCGAACTCGGAGCGTTCCCGGCCTCGGTGAGCCGGTGGACGACGCGCAGCGGTGGCCCCTCGCGGACCTCGCGCACGACCAGGCCGGCCGCGCCGAGTTCGGTGAGCCGGTCGGAGGGCATGCGCTCGCTGATGCCGCGATCGCCCTGCGCAGGTCGACGAAGTGGGCGGGGTGCGGCATGAGAACGGCCATGATCAGGCCCGTCCAGCGCTCTCCGAGCACGGGCGAACACGTGGGTGCCCGTCCAGCGCTTTCCGAGCACAGCGAACACGAACGGGTGATGCCGTCGTGACCCGTTGGCATGGTCCGGCGCCATGGATGTCCTGCTGCTCCTCCGCCATGGGACCATATCGGCGAAAAGAGGTAAGTAAATGGTTATTCGCCGTCAAGTATGGAAACGAAGCCACTTCCTTTGAAGTCCCCATGGCGTCTCTCCTGCACCTGGACTCGTCCGTGTTCCCGTCGGTGGCTCGACGTCGCGCGCGGTGACGGAGACCTTCCACAAGGCCTGGGAGGAACAGCACCCGGACGGCACGGTGGTCTGTCGCGACCTGCACGCCGGTCCTGTGCCGCACATCAGCGCCGACGCGCACACCGCCGGTTTCGCCGCCCCGCCACGCACACCGACGAGCAGGCCGCGGCCTGCACCGAGCGCGAGAAACTCATCGGCGGAGCTGGATGGAGCAGGCGGACGCGATCTGATCGGCGCGCCCATGTACAACTTCTACAACTTCTCGATCCCGGCGATCCTCAAGGCGTGGCTGGACAACGTGGTCCTCATCGGCCGCACCGCCAAGAACGAGGATGGAGGTCGACTTCATCGTCCCGCAGCTCACGATGGCCCCGCGCAACATCCATGCGCGAGCTGGTCCCGGCGCGAGCTGGTCCCGCGCTCGGATGCCTCCCGCGCCGAGGCTTTCGACGACGCGCTCGTCAAGGCCAGGAGCCTCGCGGAGCGCCTCGCCGCGCAGGCCCTCCGGGGAACGCGAAGGGCGGCCGCCCCCACGAAGGAGCAGCCGCCCGTGCCGCGAGGCCTCGTGGCCGTGTACATCGCCGTAAGTCAGGGCGCGTACGTCGCGTTCTGCGCGGTGGTCACCACCTTCTGCCCGTCGGCCTGGCTCAGCAGCCCGGCCGACACCCACGAGCCGACGGTCGACTGCACACGCGTCACCAGCGCACTCTTGCCGGCAAACGGCGCCCCGGCCCAGATCTCGTCGAGCAGGGTCGTGCCGTCGGACTTCGCCGGGTTCTCGACGCCCGAGTCGGTGCCGCCAAGGACGACCTTCGGTTCGGAGCGCTTGATGTAGGCGTGGGTCGGATCCTCGCTCCCTTCGTAGAAGGGAGCGAATTCGGTGCCGTCCAGCGTGTAGTGCAGCGGCTTTCCGCTCACCGGGGTGAGGGAGGGCAGCAGGTCGCCGGAGAGCCCGGCGTTGCGGTACAGCCCGAACGACAGGTAGCTCGTACCGCTGTTCCTGCCGACCAGGTTGACCGGCCCGTAGAACAGGGTCTGGAGCGACGGGTCGTCGAGCGCCTTCTCCGCCCTCAGCCGGAACGGGATCGTCACGCGCACGACGTCCCCGCCGCGCCAGGTGCGGGAGGGGATCGTGAAGTAGCTCCCCGCGGCCGGAGTGCCGCCGACCGCACTGCCGTTGACGGTCACCCGGAAGCCGGCGGTCGCCCAGGACGGCACCCGCAGCCGCAGCTCGAAGGCCGCGCTGCCGCCCCCGATGGTGATCGTGGAGCCCTGCTCCCGGGGATAGTCGGTGCTCTGGGCGACCGTCACGCCCTTCGCGGACCAGTTCAGCGTGGCCGCGCTGTACAGGTTGACGTACAGCGCGCTGCCGTCGGCCCTGGTGAAGTACACCGAGTC
Organism: Streptomyces sp. DSM 40750; assembly: GCF_024612035.1. Taxonomy (GTDB): domain Bacteria; phylum Actinomycetota; class Actinomycetes; order Streptomycetales; family Streptomycetaceae; genus Streptomyces. The sequence goes on along the minus strand of NZ_CP102513.1, from coordinate 5,873,225 downwards.
CTGGTACTTGGTGGCGCTCTCCATGCCGGTGCCCTCGCAGCAGGTGGTGCCCTGCTTGGGTGTGTAGTCGCGCACATGGCCGGGCGTGAGCCCGATGAAATACGTGACCAGCGGCTTCTCCGCGTCGGCCTTGTCCTGCTTGGAGCCGAGGACCTGATTGAGCAGGGCCCGCTCGTAGTAGTCCATGTACTTGGGGTCCTGCTCATGGAAGAACAGGCTCCGGCTCAGCTTGAGCAGGTTGTACGCACAGCAGGTCTCGGCGTTGGTGTCGCTGATGGTGCCCGCGACCATCCCTCGGGCCTTCCAGAACTCGGCCGTGCTCGTGCCGCCGATGCCGTACATGCGATGGGGGATGACCATGCCCCAGAAGTTCTTCGCGGCGGTGAGGTAGCGGGTCTCACCCGTCGCGTCGTACAGCCGGACATAGCCGGTGAAGATCGGGATGTGCTGGTTGGCGTGGAGACCGTCCAGGGTGTCGGTGTTGGCGGCGCAGGCGTCGATGAGCTTGTCGAGGTCGAACAGCTTTGCCAGCGCGAGGTGGTCGCCCTTGCCGGTGATCGAGTACAGGTCGACGATCGTCTCGACGATGCCGCCGAACTCGCCGCTGGAGAAGATGCCCCACATCCGCTGCAGGGTGGAGTCGGGCAGCTTGGACAGCCGGGAGGACATCCAGTCGCACATGCCTGACGCGAGGTCGAGCGCCCGGGTGTCATCGGTGGCGAGGTAGGCGTCCAGCAGGCCCCTGAGGATCTTGTGCGCGGTGTAGTAGGGCGCCCACACCTTGGTGTAGTCCGGGCTGGTCCGCGACTCGAGGTCGATGAACTGCGTCTCCGGGTACGCGGCGAGGAACCCGGGGTGACTCGGCCCTCCCCAGGTGCGGCGCAGGGTGGCGGTGAGCCCGCGTCCGGAGGCGTCGTCGAAGGTGCCGCCGGTGGTGGCGAAGAAGTAGTACGACGCGAGGTTGCCGAGCCCCGCGGAGGAATTCTTGGCCTCGTTGGTCTGCAGCGAGGTGATCTCGGCCGCGGTCAGGGCCCGTGACCAGACGTTGAACTCGTCGAAGGCCCCCGCGTACACGGGGTCGCCGGAGAAGTTCGATCGGCCCAGCCAGTTGTTCGCCAGGGTGCCGAGGACGGACGGGTTGAGCGTCATCGATGTGTTCTGGGCGACGGCGGTGCCGTTGACGTAGAGGGTGCCCGTGGTGCCGGAGATGGTCACCGCCAGATGGCTCCACTGGTTCAGCGCCAGCGCGGCGGTGCCGTTGAGCGCCTGCTCCCCGCCCGGCCCGTTGGTGGTGATGGCGAACCGCGGCACTCCGTTGGCGTTACGAGTGACGAGGTACATGTACCGGGTGGTGTTGTCGCCGAAGTCGAAGACGCGCTGCCAGTTGGCGTTGTGGGTGGGTTTCACCCAGACCGACAGGGTGATCGCCGCGGCACCGCCGAGCACGGCCGCCGGGAGGTCGACGTACTGGTTCGAGCCCCGGACGTTCTCGTGCGCGCCGCCCCACTTCCCGGTGACGGGGAGCATGCGCGGGTCGGTGCGCAGCGCCGCGCGCACCTCGGTCAGCGCTCCGGTCATGTAGCGGATCTTGTCGGCGTAGGCCGTGTCCTTGGTGCTCGCGTAGGCCTGGGCGAGCATCGTCAAGAAGTGCCCGGTGTAGTGGCCGCGGAGGTTGCCGTTGGCCTCGCCGTCGAGGCCCTCCCAGCCGCCGGGGGCGACCGCGCCCTTGGTGGAGAGTCCCGCGTTGGCGCGGAAGACCTGCAACAACCGGTCGACGTCGTAGCCACGGCCGTGGTCGAGCATCAGCTGCCGTTTGTCGGCGAACAGGCCTTGGCCGAGCGTCACGTCCTCGAGTTCGAACGGCCGCACCGACCAGGTGGACGGCATCGGAACGGTGGCGGCGACCGCACGTCCGCCGCCCGCCTCGAAGGAGACTCCTGGTGCGGCCGCGGCGAGTATCGCGGACTGGAGGAGGAAACGTCTGGAGAGGGGCGGTGCCATGTGCGCCTCGTCTCTGGCAGGTGTGGGGGCGTCGGAAGGTCACAAAGCATGAACCGCGTTCGAAATTGCGAACGTTGTGCGAATTTCCGACCAGAAGATAGGTATGAGGCAGGCGAGCGTCAACGGTACTGACGGGTTTCACAGGGGTGCCACGCAGGCGGAACAGCTCGCATACGGTCACTCGGAGCCGTTTCACGTGAAACATCGCCCGTATACACACACATACACATCCACGGCAATTCACATGACGCCGGCCCCACCGCCGCCCCGGCCGCAGACAGACGATTCGCGTGATGCTGACTCTGCCGTCGCCCCGACCGCGCACACGGGACGGAGCGCGCCCCCGGGCCGTCCCGTGCCACCGGAACCCGAAAGCCCTTACCGAATCCCCTGAGAGACTCCTCACACTCCAGAGCCATGTCAGCCGACCGCCGAACCTCTCGACGCAGCAGGCAAGCAGACAAAAGAAGCGGTCCCATCGTGATCACGATGGGACCGCTTCGCTGTGCGCGAGGGGGGAGTTGAACCCCCACGCCCTTGCGGGCACTGGAACCTGAATCCAGCGCGTCTGCCTATTCCGCCACCCGCGCATTAGGTGTGTCCTCGGGCCGCGTTCCTCGCGGTGCTGGCGCCTTCCGACATCGAGAAGATTAGCACGCTGGGGAGGGTGCAATCACATCCCTTATCCGTGGCCGGCCCCGCTCCACGTCGCCCTGGCCGGGCCCACCAGCACGGACCGAACACATGACCTCTCCTGCTACGTATCAACGAGTGCTGGTTCACGTATCAACCTCGTACCGGTCCCGGCCATCTCTACTGGAGAGGGACAGGGTGCACAGTCGGGTGCGGGACACTGGTCTCGCGCCGCCTCTACGATCCTTGGCAGAGTTCGGCCGGAGTAGTTCGAAGAGGAGCTCCGGCGGGAATCCGGGAGGGGACTTCAGTGGGCGTCGATACCGGGTGACACCGGTCGACGGGGCCGACCGGGGGAACCAGCCGATTTCCCGGCGCGTGGATACGATCAGTAAGCAGTACCGACGCAGTACGCAGAGCGGTGACGACGGAGGAGGTGCCCCATGGGAGTCCTGAAGAAGTTCGAGCAACGTCTCGAAGGTCTGGTCAACGGCACCTTCGCCAAGGTGTTCAAGTCCGAGGTCCAGCCCGTGGAGATCGCGGGAGCACTCCAGCGTGAGTGCGACAACAACGCCACCATCTGGAACCGCGACCGGACGGTCGTCCCCAACGACTTCATCGTGGAGCTGAGCACGCCCGACTTCGAGCGCCTCAGCCCCTACTCCGGCCAGCTCGGCGACGAGCTCGCCGGCATGGTGCGCGATTACGCCAAGCAGCAGCGCTACACCTTCATGGGCCCCATCAAGGTCCATCTGGAGAAGGCCGACGACCTCGACACCGGTCTGTACCGGGTACGCAGCCGTACGCTCGCCTCCTCCACCAACCAGCAGGCCTCCGCGGGCGCCCCGGCGAGCCCCGCCGCGGGCCGCCCCGGTGGCTACGGCTACCCGCCCACCGCCGCGCCCGCTGGTGCCCCGCCGATGCCGGCCGCGCCACCGCCCGGCGGTGGCCGACCCGGCGCCGCCCCGCTCGGCCAGCGGCCGCCCGCCGCTCCGACGGCCGGTGGGCGCATGCGCTACTGGATCGAGATCAACGGCACCCGCCACCAGATCTCCCGCCCGACGCTGGTGCTGGGGCGCAGCACCGAAGCCGACGTGCGGATCGACGACCCCGGCGTCTCCCGCCGGCACTGCGAGATCCGGACCGGAACGCCCTCGACGATCCAGGATCTCGGATCCACCAACGGCATCGTGGTGGACGGGCAGCACACCACCCGCGCTACGCTCCGCGACGGCTCGCGGATCGTCGTGGGCAGCAGCACCATCATTTACCGGCAAGCCGAAGGGTGAAGCGGGGGCAATGTCAGAGCTGACCCTCACGGTCATGCGGCTGGGTTTCCTGGCCGTACTGTGGCTGTTCGTGATCGTGGCCGTGCAGGTCATCCGCAGCGACCTGTTCGGTACGCGCGTCACCCAGCGGGGGTCGCGCCGAGAGAGCGCGCGGCCGCAGCAGGCCGCCCGCCAGGCCGCTCCCCCGCAGCAGCGCGGCCAGCAGCCCGCGGCCGCGGCCGGTGGCGGCGGGCGCCGTGGACGCAACGCCCCGACCAAGCTCGTCGTCAGCGAAGGCACGCTGACAGGTACGACCGTGGCGCTGCAGGGCCAGACCATCACCCTGGGCCGCGCCCACGACTCCACGATCGTGCTGGACGACGACTACGCCTCCAGCCGGCACGCCCGGATCTACCCGGACCGCGACGGCCAGTGGATCGTCGAGGACCTGGGGTCCACCAACGGCACGTATCTCGACCGGAACCGACTGACGACTCCCACGCCCATTCCGCTGGGCGCGCCGATCCGCATCGGCAAGACCGTCATCGAGCTGCGGAAGTAGTGCTACATCATGAATAGGCGCGAGCGGAGCGAGCACGCAGGGGCGGCCCCCACCAGGGGCCCCGGCGCGCTCCCGACCGGAGGGTGGGCACCGTGCGGATGTACCCGGAGCCGACGGGCGAGGTGCGCATGAGTCTGTCACTGCGCTTCGCCGCCGGATCGCACAAAGGCATGATCCGCGAGGGCAACGAGGACTCGGGCTACGCCGGTCCGCGGCTGCTCGCGATCGCCGACGGCATGGGCGGTCAGGCCGCCGGCGAGGTCGCCTCCTCCGAGGTGATCTCCACCCTTGTCACGCTCGACGACGACGTCCCGGGCTCCGACATCCTCACCTCCCTCGGCACCGCCGTACAGCGCGCCAACGACCAGCTGCGCGCGATGGTCGAGGAGGATCCTCAGCTGGAGGGCATGGGCACCACGCTCACCGCCCTGCTGTGGACCGGTCAGCGACTCGGCCTCGTGCACGTCGGCGACTCCCGCGCGTACCTCCTCAGGGACGGCGTCCTCACCCAGATCACCCAGGACCACACCTGGGTGCAGCGTCTGGTCGACGAGGGCCGCATCACCGAGGAGGAGGCCACCACCCACCCGCAGCGCTCCCTGCTGATGCGCGCGCTGGGCAGTGGCGACCACGTCGAGCCCGACCTCTCCATCCGTGAGGTCCGCGCCGGCGACCGGTACCTGATCTGTTCCGACGGTCTGTCCGGCGTCGTGTCCCACCAGACGATGGAGGACACCCTCGCCAGCTACCAGGGCCCGCAGGAGACCGTGCAGGAGCTGATCCAGCTCGCGCTGCGCGGCGGCGGTCCGGACAACATCACGGTCATCATCGCCGACGTCCTCGACCTCGACACCGGGGACACCCTCGCCGGGCAGCTCTCCGACACCCCGGTCGTGGTCGGCGCGGTCGCCGAGAACCAGCTCCACCTGCAGGACAACGGCATCATGCAGACCCCGGCCGGCCGCGCCTCCGGGCTGGGCCGTCAGGGTCACGGGCAGGGCGGCGGCGAGTTCGGCCCGCCCGGCTCCGGCGACACCACCGGGTACATGCCGGCGGCGGGCAGCTTCGGGAACTACTCCGACGACGACTTCGTCAAGCCGCGCAAGAAGCGCAGGTGGCTCAAGAGATCGTTCTTCGGCATCCTCGCCCTCGCCGTGATCGGCGGGGGCCTGTACGGCGGCTACCGCTGGACCCAGACGCAGTACTACGTCGGCGCCAACGACGACCACGTGGCGCTGTACCGCGGCATCAGCCAGGACCTGGCGTGGATCTCGCTCTCGAAGGTGGAGAAGGACCACCCCGAGATCGAACTCAAGTACCTGCCGTCGTTCTGGCAGAAGCAGGTCGAGTCCACGATCCCCCAGGGCAGTCTGAGCGACGCCCGGAAGAAGATCGAGGAGCTGTCCACCCAGGCATCGGCGTGCAAGAAGAACGCCGAGCGCCGCGAGGCGGCGGACAACAACGCCAAGACCGGCGAGGGCGAGGCCGGCGGCGTCACGGGAACCACGAAGACCTCCCTCACGTCCAAGGCCACACCGTCCCCGACGTCGACACCGTCGACGTCCTCCCCGACCCAGACCGCACCCACACCGTCGACCGGCCCCAGCCTCTCGGAGGAGGAGCAGGAGCTGGTCTCGCGGTGCGGTGAGCAGTAGGCAAGCCGCGAGGGGCCCACTCACACGATGAGCAGTACTAGCAACCCGTCGACGCAGCACACGTCCACGATCGGCGCGATCGGCACCCCGAGCCGGCGCAACACCGAGCTGGCGCTGCTGGCGTTCGCGGTCGTCATCCCGGTGTTCGCCTACGTCAACGTGGGTCTCGCCCTGAACGACGAGATCCCGGCCGGCCTGGCCGCCTACGGCATCGGCCTCGGGGTACTGGCCGGCATCGGCCACCTCGTCATCCGCAAGTTCGCGCCGTACGCCGACCCGCTGATGCTGCCGCTGGCGACGCTGCTGAACGGGCTGGGGCTGGTGGCGATCTGGCGACTGGACCAGTCGGAACTGCTCCAGCAGATCGGACAGGCCGGCGGCAAGGCGACCAATCAGCTGGTCTACACAGCGATGGGCATCGCGCTCTTCATCGCCGTACTGATCTTCCTCAAGGACCACCGCACCCTCCAGCGCTACACCTACATCTCCATGGCCGGCGCGCTGGTCCTGCTGCTGCTCCCCCTGGTGCCGGGCCTCGGCGCGGAACTCACCTACGGCGCCAAGATCTGGATCCAGGTCGGCAGCTTCACCATCCAGCCCGGCGAGTTCGCCAAGATCGTGCTGGCGATCTTCTTCGCCGGCTACCTGATGGTGAAGCGCGACGCGCTCGCACTGGCCAGCCGTCGCTTCATGGGCCTGTACCTGCCGCGCGGCCGCGACCTCGGCCCGATCATCGTCGTCTGGGCGATCTCAATCCTCATTCTGGTCTTCGAGACCGACCTCGGTACCTCGCTGCTGTTCTTCGGCATGTTCGTGATCATGCTGTACGTCGCGACCGAGCGGACCAGCTGGATCGTCTTCGGTCTGCTGATGTCCGCGGCCGGCGCGGTCGGCGTGGCCTCGTTCGAGATCCACGTGCAGCAGCGTGTGCAGGCCTGGCTGGACCCCATGGGCGAGTGGGAGCTCTCCAAGACCGTGGTCGGCCACTCCGCGCAGTCCATGGAAGCCCTGTGGGCCTTCGGCTCCGGCGGCACCCTCGGCACCGGCTGGGGCCAGGGCCACTCCGAGCTCATCCGCTTCGCCGCGAACTCCGACTTCATCCTCGCCACCTTCGGTGAGGAGTTGGGTCTGACCGGGGTGATGGCGATCCTGCTGATCTACGGCCTGATCGTGGAGCGCGGCATCCGCACCGCCCTCGCCGCCCGCGACCCGTTCGGCAAGCTGCTCGCCGTCGGCCTGTCCGGCGCGTTCGCCCTCCAGGTCTTCGTTGTCGCCGGCGGTGTCATGGGCCTCATCCCCCTGACCGGTATGACAATGCCGTTCATGGCCTACGGCGGTTCCTCGGTCATCGCCAACTGGGCACTCATCGGCATCCTGATCAGAATCAGCGACACCGCACGCCGGCCCGCGCCCGCACCCGCACCGAACCCCGACGCCGAGATGACCCAGGTGGTCCGCCCGTCATGAACAAGCCCCTGCGCCGCATCGCGATCTTCTGCGGGCTCCTGGTCCTCGCCCTGCTCATCCGCACCAACTGGCTCCAGTACGTCCAGGCGGATTCTCTCGCCACCGACAAGAACAACCGTCGCGTCGCCATCGAGCGCTATGCCACGCCTCGTGGCGACATCATCGTCGACGGCAAGGCCATCACCGGGTCCGCCGCTTCCAAGGGCCTCGACTACAAGTACAAGCGCACCTGGAAGAACGGCGAGATGTGGGCGCCGGTCACCGGCTACTCCTCCCAGATCGTCGGCGCGACCCAGCTGGAGAACCTCGAGGACGGCATCCTCACCGGCAACGACGACCGGCTCTTCTTCCGGAACACGCTCGACATGATCACCGGCAAGAAGAAAGCAGGCGGCAGCGTCGTCACCACCCTCAACGCCGCCGCGCAGAAGGCGGCCTTCGAGGGCCTCGGTGACAAGAAGGGCGCCGTCGCCGCGCTCGACCCCAAGACCGGCGCGATCCTCGCCCTGGCCTCCACGCCGTCGTACGACCCGTCGACCTTCGCCGGCATCAGCAACAAGGACAGCGAGACCTTCTCGAAGCTGGAGAAGGACTCCGACAAGCCGATGCTGAACCGCGCGCTGCGCGAGACCTACCCGCCGGGTTCCACGTTCAAGGTGGTCACGGCCGCCGCGGCGCTGGAGAACGACATCGTCTCGGGCATCGACGACAAGACGGAGGCCCCGGACCCGTACCAGCTGCCCGGCACGAAGACCGACCTCACCAACGAGCACGGCGAGTGCAAGAACGCCACCCTGCGCTACGCGCTGATGGTCTCCTGCAACACCGTCTTCGCGAAGATGTCGGACAACGTCGGCAACGAGAAAATGCGTGAGCAGGCCGCGAAGTTCGGCTTCAACGAGGACGAGCTGGACGTCCCGGTCCGCGCCGCCGAGAGCGTCTACCCCGAGGACAACGCTCCGCAGAACGCCATGGGCGGCATCGGCCAGGCCTCCAACCGCGCCACCCCGCTGCAGATGGCCATGGTCGCCTCGGCCGTCGCCAACGACGGCGAGCTGATGAAGCCGTACATGGTCGACCAGCTGCGCGCCTCCAACCTCGACATCATCGAGACGCACGAGCCCGAGACGCTGTCCCAGGCGGTCTCGCCGGAGAACGCCCAGAAGCTGCAGGACATGATGGAGACCGTCGTCAGCGACCCGCAGGGCACGGGCGGCAGGGCGAAGATCGACGGCGTCACCGTCGGCGGCAAGACCGGTACCGCCCAGCACGGTGTGGACAACAAGGAGAAGCCGTACGCCTGGTTCATCTCCTACGCCCAGCTCAGCGACGGCAGCTCGCCGGTCGCCGTGGCCGTGGTGGTCGAGGACGGTTCGGCCGACCGCGGTGACATCTCCGGTGGCGGTCTCGCCGCCCCGATCGCGAAGAGCGTGATGCAGGCAGTGATCAACAGCAAGAAGTGACCCCGCTCACGTCACCTTCACATCAGTGCACGTTGCGATACCGGTCCTGTATCGGGTGACGCGGTTGGCCAGGTCACAGAAGGCGAGCCGGGTACCGTATGCCCGGAGCACAGCCGCCGGACCGCACATGGGTGCGGTCGGGACCGACGGAGAGGGCTGGTAGGAAGCTATGGAAGAGCCGCGTCGCCTCGGCGGCCGGTACGAGCTGGGCCAGGTGCTCGGCCGTGGTGGCATGGCGGAGGTCTACCTCGCGATGGACACCCGCCTCGGCCGCACCGTGGCGGTGAAGACGCTGCGAGCGGACCTCGCGCGCGACCCCACCTTCCAGGCCCGGTTCCGCCGAGAGGCCCAGTCGGCCGCCTCGCTCAACCACCCCGCGATCGTGGCGGTCTACGACACGGGCGAGGACTACATCGACGGGGTCTCGATCCCGTACATCGTCATGGAGTACGTCGAGGGCTCGACCCTCCGTGAGCTTCTCCACAGCGGCCGCAAGCTGCTGCCGGAGCGGGCCATGGAGATGACCATCGGCATCCTCCAGGGACTGGAGTACGCCCACCGCAACCAGATCGTCCACCGCGACATCAAGCCGGCCAACGTCATGCTGACGCGCAACGGCCAGGTCAAGGTCATGGACTTCGGCATCGCCCGTGCCATGGGCGACTCCGGTATGACCATGACGCAGACGTCCGCGGTCATCGGCACCGCCCAGTACCTCTCCCCGGAGCAGGCCAAGGGTGAGCAGGTGGACGCCCGTTCCGACCTGTACTCGACGGGCTGTCTGCTCTACGAGCTGCTGACGGTCCGTCCGCCGTTCATCGGCGACTCCCCCGTGGCGGTCGCCTATCAGCACGTGCGGGAGGAGCCGCAGCCCCCGAGCGTCTTCGATCCGGAGATCACGCCGGAGATGGACGCCATCGTCCTGCGTGCCCTGGTCAAGGACCCGGACTACCGGTACCAGTCCGCCGACGAGATGCGCGCCGACATCGAGGCCTGTCTCGACGGCCAGCCCGTAGCGGCCACGGCGGCCATGGGTTCCGTCGGCTACGGCGGCTACCCCGACGACCAGCCGACCACCGCTCTGCGCGCCGACGCCGGTGCCACGACGATGCTGCCCCCGGTCGGCCCGGACGACGGTTACGGCTACGACGACCGTCAGGGCCGCCGCCGCCAGCAGAAGAAGAACAACACCTCGACGATCCTGCTGGTCGTCGCGGGTGTGCTGGTACTGGTCGGCGCGATCCTCATCGGCCAGTGGATGTTCGCGGGCAATGAGGCCGGCAACGACACCCTCAAGACGCCGAACTTCATCGGCCAGACCGAGGCCGACGCCAAGAAGGCGGCCATCAACGTCGACCTCAAGGTGACGACCACCAAGGACGAGTGCGAGGACCAGAAAACCGGCAACGTCTGCAAGCAGACCCCGGCCGCCGACACCGAGATCAAGGAGGGTGAGACCGTCGCCCTGGTGATCTCGACGGGTGCTCCGAAGATCACGGTTCCCGACGTGAAGGGCCTTGACTTCGACGCGGCACAGTCCCAGTTGGAGGACAAGGGCTTCGAGGTCGACAAGAAGACCGAGGAGTCCGACCGCACGCCCAACGTCGTCATCGACCAGGATCCCGTCGGCACCAAGATCGAAAAGGGCTCCACGGTCACCCTGACGGTCGCCAAGGCGCCGGAGAAGGCCACCGTGCCGGATGTCGCCGGAAAGAGCTGCGACCAGGCCGTGGCCCAGATGCAGGCCAACGACCTCGTCGGCACCTGCACCGAGGTCGAGACCGAGGACGACAACCTCGTCGGGAAGGTCATCGCGACCAACCCGGAGCAGGGCACCGAGCTCGACAAGGGCGACACGGTCACCATCCAGATCGGCAAGGAGGCCGAGGAGCAGGAGTCCGAGGTCCCGAACGTCGTCGGCCAGACGGTGGGCCAGGCCAAGCAGACCCTGCAGGCCGCCGGCTTCACCAACATCCAGTTCGCCAACGGCAGCGACCAGAGCGACACCGCGCTCGTCACCGACCAGGACCCGGACGGCGGCAACGAAGCCGACCCGGCCCAGACGACGATCACCCTCGCCTCGGTGGGCTTCGGCGGCAACGGCAACAACAACAATGGCGGGAACGACGGCGGCATCTTCGGATAGCGCCACCGGTTCCCATGCATGACGAGGCCTGATCCACCGCCTCGTCCCGCACGACGAAGGAGCCCCGGCACCCCCTTCAAGGGAGGGTGCCGGGGCTCCTTCGTGCTCGCGACGTTTCATGCGAAAGTGAATGTTTCACGTGAAACGTCCCCTACGAGCAAGTAGTTCTCGGCGTCGCTAACGCAGCTCCTTCGGCAGCGTGCGCTCCGCGTTCACCCGCTCCACCCGCTCCAGCTCGCCCCACACGATGTACCGGTACCGGGAGGTGTAGACAGGCGTGCAGGTGGTGAGGGTGATGTACTTGCCGGCCTTCGTCTTGCCGGACTCCTTGGGGATGTTCGACAGGACCTTGACGTTGTACTTCGAGGTCTCGGTGAGGGTGTCGTAGACCTTGTAGACGTACCAGTTCTCGCGGGTCTCGAAGACGATCGAGTCGCCCTTCTTGAGCTTGTCGATGTTGTGGAACTTGGCGCCGTGGCCGTCGCGGTGGGCGGCAAGGGTGAAGTTGCCGTCCTTGTCGGAGCTGGGGAGGGTCGCCTTGACGGGGTTGATGTAGTAGCCGGCGACGCCGCCGTTGAGGATCTTGGTGGAGGTGCCCTTCTTCACCAGGACCTCGCCGTTCCTCATGGCGGGGACGTGCAGGAAGCCGATGCCGTCCTTGATGTCCAGGGCCCCCGGGCTGTCGTCGGCCGACGCCCAGTTGTCGCGAACCTTGTCCGCTTCCTTGTCCGCCTCGCGGTCGGCCAGGACGTTCGTCCACCACAGCGAGTAGACGACGAACAGTCCGAGCACCAGGCCCGCCGTGATGAGGAGTTCACCGAAGACACTGACCGCCATGGCGATCCGGCCCATACCGCGGCGCCGCGGCGCGGTCTCGGGCGCGCCCGTCTTCTCTTCGGTGTCGTCGGTGGTCACTGCCACAGTTCTTCCGCCCTTGGTCGAGCCCCTACTGGACGAGCGCGTCGGGCTTCCCCTCGCTGCGCGGCCGTTCCTCCACCATCTTGCCCCACACGATCATGCGGTACTTGCTCGTGAACTCCGGCGTGCACGTGGTCAGCGTGATGTAGCGGCCCGGCTCGGTGAAGCCCGACCCCGGAGGGACGGGCTCGAGCACGCTCACATTCGACGGCGGCGTCACCGGGAGGATCGAAGCCATGTGGTAGACGTAGTACGTGTCCTGTGTCTCCACGACGATCGGGGCGCCGGGCTTGAGCCGGTTGATGTACCGGAACGGTTCGCCATGGGTGTTGCGGTGGCCCGCGACACCGAAGTTGCCCGTCTTGTCCCCGGGCATCGCCGTCTTGATGCTGTTCTCGTCGTAGTGCCCGACCATTCCCCGGTCCAGGACCTTCGACTTGTTGATGCCCTCGGCGATCGGCACGACGACGTCCAGCTGGGGAATGTGCAGGATGGCGAAGCCCTGCCCCGGTTCGAACGCACCCGGCGCGCGCTTGCCGTTCTTCCACTCCTCCTGGAGGCTCGTCGCCTCTCTGCCCGCCTGCTGGTGGGCCCGGATGTTCGACCACCAGAGCTGGTACGTGACGAACAGCAGCATCACGACACCGGTGGTGATGAACACCTCGCCGATGGCCCGGCTCGCGATCACTCCCGCGCTGGGCTTCCGCGCCCGCGCCGCCCGCCGCGCCTCGACCCGGGAGCGGGGCGGCGCCTGCCCGGCCGCCTCTAAGGCCTCCTCGGGCCCCTGAGCGGCTCCGGAGCCCGCTTGGGCGCCCGGGGAGCCTCCGTGCCTCCCGTGCCGTCTCACGGCCTTACGGCGGGCCGCACGGCCTCCGGGAGCGGGCGGAGCCGGTATCGGCTCGGCCGCCGCCGCTATGCGCCGCGCCTCCTCCACCCGGAGCGCCACGGTCTCCTCGTCGATCGGAGGGTGCTCCTGAGCGATGCCGGTCGAGGGATGTTCGTGGACGGTCGTCGATTCGTAGGACTCGTACAAACCGTCGTACGGGGCTTGGGGCCGCGTCTCGTAGCCCTCGTACGGCCCGAATGAGGGGTCCGCGTACGGCTGTTGCTGCCCGGACCAGTCACCCTGGACGTACTGCGGGACCTGCTGCTGGGCGGCCCACTGCCGCTGGGGCTCGACCGCGTCGGGGAACGGCACCCCGGGCTGGAAGGCCTCCGCCTCGAACGACTCGGCGCCCCCGTACGCGGCCTCGCCGCTGTAGGGGGCACTCTCGCGCTCGGGGCGCAGGGCCGTCACGCCGTGGCCCTGCCCACCACGGGGGCGAGCCCCGTCGACCTCGCCACGGCCCCTTGGTCCCCGCATTCCGCCAGCCAGTTGGCGAGCATGCGGTGCCCGTGCTCGGTGAGCACCGACTCGGGGTGGAACTGCACGCCTTCGACAGGCAGTTCACGATGCCTGAGGCCCATGATGATGCCGTCATGGGTGCGCGCCGTGACCTCCAGTTCGGCCGGCACGGTCGCCGGCTCGGCGGCCAGCGAGTGGTAGCGGGTCGCGGTGAAGGGGGTGGGCAGTCCCGCGAAGACACCCTTGCCCTCGTGCTCCACCAGCGACGTCTTGCCGTGCAGCAGTTCGGGCGCACGGTCCACGACACCGCCGTACGCCACCTGCATGGACTGCATGCCGAGGCAGACGCCGAAGACGGGGACGCCGGTCGCGGCGCAGTGGCGCACCATGTCGACGCAGACGCCGGCCTCCTCGGGGGTGCCCGGTCCGGGGGACAGGAGAACGCCGTCGAAGCCGTCCTGGGCGTGTGCGGTCGCCACCTCGTCGTTGCGCAGCACCTCGCACTCGGCGCCCAGCTGGTACAGGTACTGGACCAGGTTGAAGACGAAGCTGTCGTAGTTGTCGACGACGAGGACGCGGGTGGGTCGGGCGGCACTCACTGGTCGTTCACCGTCACATCGTTGAAGGGCAGCAGGGGCTCCGCCCAGGGAAAGACGTATTGGAAGAGGACATAGACCACGGCCAGGGTCAGCACGATCGAAAACAGCGCCTTCAGCCACACGTTGCCCGGCAGATGTCGCCAGATCCAGCCGTACATGCCGTCCCTTCCCTCGCACCACGGCACCTGAATCACGCCGTACCGCCACCAGACTAACGGCGTAGTGCCTCCGGTTTCCCGGCCTCCACAGGCTGTGTGGATTCCAGATGGCCCCAGACGATGAGCCGATGGCTGTGTCCCCACTCCGGGTCGCACGTCGTCAGCGTCAGATAGCGCCCCGCGCGCGTGTACCCCGACTTCGTCGGCACGGGGTCGATGACCTGGACGTCCGTGGGCAATGTCCGATAGGGCCCCTTGTCTATGACATACGTGAACCAGTCCGCGCCGTCGGTCAGGACCACCGCGTCACCGGGGCGCAGCTTGGGGAAATCTTTGAAGGGATCGCCGTAGGTGCGGCGATGCCCGGCGACCGCGAAGTTTCCCTTCTGTCCCAGCTGAGCGGTGTTCGCGTAGTGCCCGAGCCCTTTCTTGAGAGTGTCCGTCTTCGTGCCCTCAAGGACGGGCTTGTTCCACGTGAAACCAAGACGCGGGATGTACATGAGGGCGAAGGGCTTGGCGTCCTTGTACGGCGCGGGCGGCTCCGGAGCCGCCGAGGCGCCGGGGCCGGATGCCGGTTTCACCGGTTGCTTCGCCCACTGGTCCTGGAGCAGGTCGACCTGGTGGTCCATCTCGGTGTCGGCCTTCACACCGGTCCAGAACAGTACGTAGACGACGAAGAGGACGATCAGGGCGCCGACGGTGATGCAGAGTTCGCTGACGGTCCTCACGATCACGCGCACCGACACGGGTCCCCCGGCTGCCGTTACTCCACGGGCTTCGCGTACTTCAGATCCACTGTGCCCGAGTAGCCGGGAAGAGTCACCGGCCCGTCCTCGGTGACTTTCCAGCCCAGCCCGTAGACGTTGACGTAGACCATGTAGTTCTGGATCGCCTCGGACGCGGCGAGCGCCTTCTGGAGCTTCTCCGGGTCACCGACCGCCTGAATCTTGTACGGGGGCGAGTAGACGCGGCCCTGGAGGATCAGGGTGTTTCCGACGCAGCGCACGGCGCTGGTGGAGATCAGCCGCTGGTCCATGACCTTGATGCCCTCGGCGCCGCCCAGCCACAGGGCGTTCACCACGGCCTGCAGGTCCTGCTGGTGGATGACCAGGTAGTCGGGCTGCGGCTCGGGGTAGCCGGGGAGCTTGGCGGTGGCGTCCGGCGGGGCGTCGTTGAGAGTGACCGTGAGGGCCTCGCCCTTGAGCTTCTGGGTGCCGGCGTTCTTCTCCAGTCCCTTGAGCCGGGCGTCCTCGGCCTTGGTGCTGCCGTCGTCCCGCTCGGCGAGGGCCTCGACGGCGTCCCGGAGCACGGCGTTGGACTCGTCGAGCTGCCCGTTCTTGTGGCTGCGCTCCTGGATCAGGTCGGAGAGCTTCAGCAGCGAGGCGTCCGTGCGGATGTTGGTGCCCTTGGCGGTGTCGAAGCTGGTGAAGAAGATCAGCCCGGCGAGAGCGAAAACCCCGACGGTGAGCACGCGCACGGGTCGGAAACCGCCTCGGGAGGAGGCGTCGCCGTCTCGGGCGGCGGGATCGGGGCCCGTCCCGGAGGAGCCGACGGAACCGGCCTCCGGGGAGGTGCCGGAACCAGCCTGGGGTGAGTCGGCTGAATTGCTCAACGTACCCTTATCTCCTTAGGCGCCGCGGAAGCACTACGCTAACGGACGGCCGGGGGAGCATTCAGTGTCCCCTTGTACGCTGCCCCGGAGCCCGCCACAGTTCCCTGCGCGGCCACGCAGCGCATCGACAGGAGAGACCCTCGTGCCGAAGTCACGTATCCGCAAGAAGGCCGACTACACGCCGCCGCCGTCCAAGCAGGCCACGGCTATCAAGCTGAACAGCCGCGGCTGGGTGGCACCCGTCATGCTGGCCATGTTCCTCATCGGCCTCGCCTGGATCGTCGTCTTCTATGTGACCGACGGCTCCCTGCCCATCGACTCGCTCGGCAACTGGAACATCGTGGTCGGCTTCGGCTTCATCGCCGCGGGATTCGGCGTCTCGACCCAGTGGAAGTAGCGGTCTCCGCTCGGTGGAAGTAACTCTGCCCAGAGCTATCCACCGAGTTATCCACAGGTGTTTTCCACAGTGGGGAAAAAGAACGACGATCTGTGGATAACTCACTGGACGTTGACGCCGGTATGACTGACCTACCGACTTCCGCAAACATGTTCGCCCCCTGTCTGACCTGCGAAAACGTCGGTGAGCGACAGGGGGCACGCCTGTTCCCGCACGCTATGCACAAGATCCGCCACGGTCTGTGGACAACAGTGCTGTAACGGTGCCGGGCCGGTGCCGACCTCCCGTCACCTCAGGTCAGCTGGGTGGTCCTGACCAGTGCCATGACCACCACGGCGGCCAGTACCAGGGCGCAAACGCCGTACTGGATCAGCGCCCGGCGCTCGCGCGGCGCGTGCACCATCGCGTAGCCGATCAGGACTCCGCCGACGAGGCCGCCGACGTGGGCCTCCCAGGAGATGTTGAACATCGGGCTGAAGGTGAAGATCAGGTTGATCACCAGCAGGATGATCAGCGGGCGCATGTCGTACTTGAGCCGGCGCATGAGGACGCCGGTCGCACCGAAGAGGCCGAAGACGGCGCCGGAGGCGCCGAGGGACGCCTGGTTCGGTTCGGCGAGGAGATAGGTGAGCGCGCTGCCCGCGAGACCCGAGACGAAGTAGAGCGCCAGATAGCGGGCTCGGCCGAGGGCAGCCTCCAGCGGGCCGCCGATCCACCACAGGCTCAGCATGTTGAACAGGATGTGCGTGACGCTGCCGTGCAGGAACATCGACGTCAGCAGCCGGTACCACTGTCCCTCGGCCACACCCTGGAGCGAGGAGCCCAGTTCCGGGACCCAGGCACGCCCGATGAGGTCGAACCGGTCGGTGAAACGGTCGCCCGCCGACATCTGCACCAGGAAAAGCAGCAGATTCACGCCGACCAGGATCTTGGTGAGGAGCCGGGGATCGGCGGCGACCGCGCCGCCCGCGAGGGTGCGCGGGGCGGAGGCGGAGGGCGCGTGGCCCGTGCCGGAGCCGCTGCGGACGCATTCGGGGCACTGGAAGCCGACGGAGGCGCTCACCATGCACTCGGGGCAGATGGGGCGCTCGCAACGGGTGCAGCGGACACCCGTCTCGCGGTCCGGGTGCCGGTAGCAGGTGGGCAGGCTCTGCGCGTCCTGCGAGCTGCTCGGCACCTGGTCCATGGGGTCCCTCCGTCTCGTGTGTGGAACGCATCGGCCCCGCCCATCCTTACGGATGAGCGGGGCGATTGGTTCCCTTCGGGACCTTGTGAACCTTTCGGATCCGGCCTCGCGGCGAACCCGACATGCTCGGCCCTGGCGGTGAACCCCGGTGACCTCAGCCCTGGCGGGTCTCGATGACGACCGACTCGATGACGACGTCGTTGACCGGGCGGTCGGTGCGCGGGTTGGTCTGGGCGCCGGCGATGGCGTCCACGATCTTCTGGCTGGCCGCGTCGACGACCTCACCGAAGATGGTGTGCTTGCGGTTCAGCCACGCCGTCGGGGAGACGGTGATGAAGAACTGCGAGCCGTTGGTACCCGGGCCGGCATTGGCCATGGCCAGCAGGTAGGGCTTGTCGAAGGCGAGGTCCGGGTGGAACTCGTCCGCGAACTGGTAGCCGGGACCACCGGTGCCGTTGCCCAGCGGGTCACCGCCCTGAATCATGAATCCACTGATCACCCGGTGGAAGACCGTGCCGTCGTAGAGCTTGTCCGTGGACTTCTGGCCGGTGGCCGGGTTGGTCCACTCACGCTCGCCCTGGGCGAGCTCGACGAAGTTACGGACCGTCTTGGGCGCGTGGTTCGGCAGCAGCCGCACCTCGATGTCGCCGTGGTTGGTCTTCAGGGTGGCGTACAGCTGCTCAGCCACGATCTGCCTTCCGTTGTCCTCTGTGACTCCCCCGATCCTCGCACGGACGACGCCGTCCGTCCCCCGAGGCCCACGCTCTTGTCCTGCGGGTGCGCGGAAAACGGGTCGAGTCCCCCCGGTACCGGCGCGCTTCGCGGCGATCCGTGGCATTGTCGGCACTGGCGTGGACAACTTCCCGTTGCCCCGTGTTCATCCCCAATTGCACGTGATCGGTTCATGAGCGGCTCTTGCTCGATGATCAGCCGGAGTCGGCGCCCATGACCCGGATGCCCGCCCGCACATGCCCCGGAGCGCTCCGGGAGGCATGATCCCCAAAAGGGTGGAAAGTCGAATTACCGTACGCCACCGAGGAGGAGGATCCCGTGACCCGCATCGACAGCGTGCGCGCCGCGACCGGCTCGGCGAAGGACAGCGTGCTGCACGCCGCGGAAGTGGTGGCGCCCTACGCCGACACGGCCAAGGACAAGGCCTCGCACTACGCGCATGAGGCACGCGTACGACTCGCGCCGAAGGTGTCGCAGGCTGCGGAACAGGCACGCGTCCAGTACGGCGCCCATGTCGTCCCGCGTCTTGAGCAGGCCCGCACGCATGTACCGCCGAAGGTCGACCACGCGGCCCATACAGCCGCCGTCCGTACCCGCAAGGCGGCCCGCCAGGCCGCCGACTACTCCCGTCCACGCATCGAACAGGCCGTGGCCGTCGCCGGCCCCGTCCGAGAGGAGGCCACCGCCCGCAGCGTCGCGGCGCTGGCTGCGCTGCGCGGACAGGTCTCGCCCCAGCAGATCCAGAAGCTGGTCCGCAGGCAGCAGCGCCGTGCGAGGCTCGGCCGCGCAGCCAAGGGCCTGGCTGTCCTGGGCGCCCTGGCGGGCGGCGCCTTCGCCGCCTGGAAGTGGTGGGACAAGCAGGCCAACCCCGACTGGCTGGTCGAGCCCCCCGCCGCCACCGAGGTCTCCGAGCCTGGCCACCTGTCCTCCGTCGACGGCAGCGGCCAGTCCGTCCTCGACCCCGAGGTTCAAGCCAAGCAGGCTGAGGAGGAGGCCGCCGACCGCGACAACCGCGGCTGAGAACGGCAGCCGAGGACACTCCCTCCGAGCTGCTGTCGCTCCAGAGCACGATCCTTGCGGGCTTGTTCTTTGCCCGAGGGCGCGTTCGTGCGGGCACCTTTCACAGCCCTGCGGGGCAGGAGGCCTTCAAGTCTCCTGCCCCGCAGGGCTGTTTCACGTGAAACGCCCACCCTCCCCAGCGCCACGGAAGCACAGTGACCGGAATGTATCGATCCGATTGCGAAGGGTGACGTGCATATTTCGCCGCCCACCTCTGTGATCCAGAGCACTGGTTTCGCATGTGCGCACGTCGACACGTGCCACCGCCCGTCTCCCCGCACCAACGGCCATCTCCTCACGGAGTGCACAGATAGCGATCGCGACGAGACCGTCCCGAACGCCATGGGCGCCCCAGGGCCCCGGAGGGAAGAAAAAAGACCGGGCCGGATGTCCTACGACATCCGGCCCGGTCAATCCGCTGTGGAGCCTAGGGGAGTCGAACCCCTGACATCTGCCATGCAAAGACAGCGCTCTACCAACTGAGCTAAGGCCCCGGAAGGGAAGCGTCCACCCGGAAGAACCGACCACCGGGAGGCTTCGCAGACCAGAGTACCGGGTCACCCCCGGGATCTCGCAAAAAGATTGGGGGTCCCCGTGGACGACCACTCTCCGTAAGATGCTCGTCGTGGTTCGCTACAGCGAACCACGGTATTTGGGGAAGCGATGGGGAGACGCAATGGACGCCGCACAGCAGGAAGCGACCGCAAGAGCCCGGGAGCTGCAGCGGAACTGGTACGGAGAGCCGTTGGGGGCGCTCTTCCGTAGGCTCATCGAGGACCTGGGGCTCAACCAGGCCCGTCTCGCGGGGGTTCTGGGCCTGTCCGCACCGATGCTGTCGCAGCTGATGAGCGGTCAGCGTGCCAAGATCGGCAACCCGGCAGTGGTCCAGCGGGTGCAGTTGCTGCAGGACCTGGCGGGGCAGGTCGCTGACGGCAGCGTGAGCGCCGCCGAGGCGACCGAGCGCATGGACGAGATCAAGAAGTCACAGGGGGGCTCGGTGCTCAGCAACACCACACAGTCGACGACGAGTTCGGGTGCGCCCACGGTCAAGCGGGTCGTCCGCGAGATCCAGTCGCTGCTGCGCTCGGTGGCGGCCGCCGGCGACATCATCGAGGCGGCGGACACCCTCGCCCCGACCCACCCGGAACTGGCAGAGTTCCTCCGGGTGTACGGCGCGGGCCGCACCTCGGACGCGGTGGCGCACTACCAGTCCCACCAGAACTGAGCCCAAGGCCCGGTCCTCGAAAGGGGGTTCGGCGACCGGGCCGAAGCCGAAGAGGGGGGCGAGGGGCTTGCGGGCCCCTCGTGAGCCACCAGGACGTGGACGTAGGCTCCAGGAGAGCCGAGAAGACAGCGGAACGGAAACGGCAGGGGGACAGGGGCGAAAAGCAAGCTCCGAGGGAAGCCGGGCACGTGCAAGCCGGCTCCGCGGAGGGCGGCGCAAGCGCCGTGTCCTCCGCCGACGGGCAGCCAAGGGGGGAGCCGAAGGGGGAACGACGCACAGCCATGGGTGAGGTCTTCGCCGGCCGGTACGAACTGGTCGACCCGATCGGGCGCGGGGGAGTCGGCGCGGTCTGGCGCACCTGGGATCACCGCCGCCGCCGCTATGTGGCCGCCAAGGTCCTGCAACAGCGTGACGCGCACGCCCTGCTGCGCTTCGTCCGCGAGCAGGCCGTGCGGATCGACCATCCCCATGTGCTCGCGCCCGCCAGTTGGGCCGCCGATGACGACAAGGTCCTGTTCACCATGGACCTGGTCGCCGGAGGCTCCCTGGTCAACCTCATCAACGACTACGGCCCCCTGCCGCCCGCCTTCGTCTGCGGTCTGCTCGACCAACTCCTGTCCGGCCTCGCCGCCGTGCACGCGGAAGGCGTCATCCACCGCGACATCAAGCCCGCCAACGTGTTGCTGGAGGCCACCGGCACGGCCCGGCCCCGCCTGCGACTGTCGGACTTCGGCATCGCCATGCGGCTGGGCGAGCCCCGGCTGACCGAGACCAACTACGTTGTGGGAACGCCTGGTTACTTCGCCCCCGAGCAGATGCTGGGTGCCGACCCGGACTTCCCGGCCGACCTCTTCGCGGTGGGCCTCGTCGCCCTCTACCTGCTGGAGGGTGCCAAACCCGACGCCAAGGCCCTCATCGAGCACTTCGCCGCCCACGGCACACCGAAAGCCCCGCGGGGCATTCCCGAGCCCCTGTGGCAGGTCATCGCCACGCTGCTCCAGCCGGACCCGAACTCCCGCTTCCGTACCGCCACGGGCGCACGCAAGGCACTCGCCGCAGCCACCGAGCTCCTGCCCGAACCGGGCCCCGACGACGAGCTGGTGGAGGTCTTCGACCAACTCGGTCCGCTTCCCAAGGGGTTCGGCCCCGAAGGTCCACTGCAGAGGGCGTCGGGGCTGGACAAGACCGGTACGAGCACCGGCGGCACGTCCTCGCCGACTCCCAGCCCGGGTACGCCCACTCCTTCCAACTCTCCCGGCTGGTACGCCCCTTCATCACCTCCGGTGCCGGCCGTTCCCTCGGCGCCCGCCTCCACACCGTCCGCTGCGTCACCGCCCTCTTCATCCGCGTCTTCGTCGGCGTCGTCGGTCTCGCAGCCGGTCGCGGGAGGCGTCTCACCGTCCGGCGTAGACGTGACACCGTCGCCGCCTCAGGACCCGCCGTCGCTCAGCCCGCCGCTCCAGGACCCGCCGTCGCAGCCCGGCACGGACACCGCGCCACCGGCACCGCCGACCGGCTCCGTGCCCCAGCCTCCGCAGACGGGCTCCATACCGCCGCCGCCCAGGCCCACCAACGCCCCGCCCCGGACCGGCTCCACCGGTTCTGGCTCCGGCACAGGCCCGAACACCGGTGTCGGCACTGGGCAGTGGTCTCAGGATTCCGGCTCCCTGCCATCGGCGTCTTCGACGGGCATGGGTCGCATATCGCCCGAGTCGCCCCCGGCCGCCGTACCGCCGCGGCCCGAACGCGACCCCGTACCGCCGCAGCCGTCCACGATGTCGGACACCGGCAGCTTCCATCTGCCGCCGCCTCAGGTGCTGGCCACCCACACACCGCCCCGCCACGCGGCTCAGCAGCACACTCCCGGCCTCGGCCACCCACAACACCAACCCGAGCAGCAGGCCACTCCACCCGCCGCGGTGCCCGTCCAAGCCGGCCCAGCGCCACGTCCCGAACCCGCGCATGTGCCCTCCCCCCAGCCACACCCGCCGCTGGGCCTCTCTCAGGCCCCGACCGCAGCGGTACAGCAGCACGCGTACGCCTCTACTGGTTCATACACCGCTCGGCCCCCGCAGGTTCCACGTCGGTCGAGGGCACTGTCGCGGCGCCGTCCGGGCCCTCCCGCCAAGGTGGTCGTTCCGGTCCTGCTGCTCGCACTGGCCTGCTTCACGGTGGGGTTCTGGGCGCTGAGCCAGCTCTGACCTGTCCGCTGTCTCATGGTCGCCCCAGCTCGCCACCCCCATCGGTCACCCTGCGGCGGCGATGATGCATCGGCCAGTACCCACCACCAGCTCGTCAGGTGCCCGCCACCGGCTCATTCAGTACCTGCCCCAGCTCAGTCGGCCTGCCTACCACCCCCGAGACGCCCCATGCCGCCCTCGCGGTGCCGTGCCCGCCCGCGGCCGCTCCGACTCCGCAACGGCCGACACCCGCCTGCGCGCCACGAGTGTCCACACCACGAGGACAAGGACCAGCAGGCTCCCCGTGCCGATGCCGCCCGCCGCGACGACCGTCATGGCGAGACGCCGGTCTCCGGCGCCCGTGGAGTTCCCGGAGCCCTCCCCGCCGCCGGAAGTGCCTTCGTCCCCTTCACCGCCGCTGTCCTCCGCACCGTCCAGCGTGTCCCCCGTCGCCCCGCTCTCCGCGGCCTCCCGGTCCTCCTCGGTGACCTCGAAGACGCCGCGTGGCTCGGAGATGCCCAGATACCCCGGCCCGGCCTCGGCCTTGCCCTCCAGCCGCACCCTCAGAGTCAGTCCGAGAGGCTCATCACCGAACCGGTCGGCGACCGACGTCCCGAGGTGTACCGCCAGGTAGTACCAGCCCGCGAACCGCATCCCGCTCACTTCGTCGTCGAGGGAGAAACGGTTCTCGTACTCGACGGGTGGGAGCGGGTCCAGGGCGGCCGACCGCTGTTCGCCGCCGTAGTTGGCGGTCCTGTCGTCCACGAAGCCCCGTACGGGGTTGTAGAGCGACACGACGAACGCGTTTCCCACGTACCCGTCGCCACCGGTCGTGCTGCCCAATTCGGCAGTGGCGGAGAGTTGCTGCCCCCAGCCGACAGGCACCTTGTAGAAGAGCGTCTGCCCTGCCCTGATCCCGGCCTCGTCCTGCCAGACGCCCTGTGCCACCGGGCTCGCCGTGGCGAAGCCGCTACCGCCACGGCGACTCTCGGGGTCTCCCGACACCCCTTCGGGCGACGCGGAGTTCCAGGTCTCAGGGGCACTCGTCGAACCCCCCTTCCGCACAGCGGGCTCCGAGACGAAGCCGAGTTCCAGCCCCCACTCCTCCGACGAGCCTTGCGACGGGGAGCCCGACACGGAACCAGTAGCCGAGCCCGTAGTCGACCCCGCCCCGGCCTCCGCAGCCGGACCGACCCGCTCGACGACGACGTAGTACACCCCGGCCCCCTGGCACATGTACTCGTCGCTGCCGATCTCACGCGAGGCCCAAGCCGTGACGGGGTGCGCGCTGCGGGTCGGACCGAAGCGGGCGGTCTCGTAGGAGCAACGGTGCGCGTCGGCGTCCTGCAGGGACACCCTGACGCCGTCCGCGGAGGCGACCGTCGCCCCCGCCCCGGGTACGGCTGTGGCCGAGACGTACGCGTTGGTAGCGGCGTCGAGATCGAGCCGGTAGTAGAGCTTGCCGCCCGGCCCGATGGAGCTCCGGTAGGTCGTACCGGCCGCCAGCCGCACGGCTCCCGTGCTGCTCGTCGCGCCCTCGACCGTCCTCGCGTCTTCAGCATAGGAGTACGGCGCGGGCGCGTCGGCCGCCGCGGCAGATTCGGGCAGCGCCGTCGCCATGTACAGGGCCGCTCCCACGGCTGCCGCAACTCGCCACCAGACCGTGCGCCGCCCCATCACGCGCCACCCCTCGTCGTAGACCCGAAGTCGCGGCTCCGAAGTCGAAGCCCGGAAGAAGCCCAGAAGTAGCCCCGGCAGTCGATGCCCGGATGAGGACCCAGCTGCCGTGGTCCAGCAGTCGCGGTGCCGAGGCCGCGGCTCCGAACGCGCCCATACTGCCGGGCCGGACGCGCAGATGCCCATGTTCCCAGGGGCGAGCGGCTGAAAACGGCCTTTACCAGACCACTGTTTTGCTATCGCAAGCGCATCGTTCGCCAAAGCGAATACAGGTTCCGCCGGAATGGGCCCGCACATCCGGGACGATGCGCCCAAGCGACACAAAACCCCGACCGCGAGCGCGGCCGGGGTCTGCTCTGAGACTGATGTCGATGTTCACGAACCCGTGGGCACGGAGTCAGTCGCCTCCGTCCACAGATCCTGCTCGGCGCGATCCGCCTGGATCTGGCGGTACACGAGGAGCCCGCCGATGGCGGCCAGTGCGACCAGGAGAAGCTTCTTCACCGCGCGACCTCGTCTTTCCTTGACGTAGGGGACCTCTGGCGCCCGACTATACACACCGACCGATACCGATCGGTGACCTGCGTCGGCCCCTCAACTCCCGCCGGGAAGAGCGCAGTAGAACCGGACGCCACTGTTCCGATCGCAGGTTCATCACACAGGCCCATCACATCTCGCACACCTCGCCGGCCCCGACCACTTCCACACTTACCCCTCCCTTGCGCCCCTCCCGCCCCTTCCTGCGGCTTCTGGGAACTTTCCGCGCCCGTTGCACCCATCCGAGTGGTGTTCATCTGAAGAGCAACGCGCCACGGGCGTCGGTCCACGATTTCGGAGCCCACATACACATCATGAGGAAAGTACGCAAATCGCCCAACCCGAAAGTGAGGGACCATGGCCCAGAACAAGGTCATGAAGCTGTGGACCGCCATCGTCATCGCCTTCCTCGCGCTGTGGACGGCGCTCGGACTCACCGCGACCACGGTCTCCGCCGCGGTACCGCAGACCGAGACCACCCGCAACTGCACGGCACCCACGACGACGCGGGCCATGTCCCTCCCGGCCCGGCCCCACGACCGGGCCCTGCCCCCCACGATGAAGCAACGCATCCGCGCCGAGGCCCACGGCTCCTCACCCTCCTGCCGCCACCGCACGGCCCTCGATACGGCCGCGGACACCGCCACGAAGGTCACCGGCCCGGCCTCCGCCCCGGACGCACCTCTCCCACAAGCCGATCAGCCCATCCCGCCCCTCCAGCGCTGATCCCCGACCGGAAGAGACACCCGAACAGCGGCGATCCTGCGTACGACGCCCGTGGAAGAGCGCGAAACCCCCGGCCCTCCCAGCCGGGGGTTTCGCACATTCCCTACTCGGCGGCTCGACACCCGTCGGCTCCGACACTCATCGACCGCTCACTCATCGACGATGCCAATCGGTGTCGACTCGCTGTCGACCGTGAACGACAAAGACCCTCAACCGGCATCGGCTGAGGGTCTTCATGCTGGTGGGGCTAACAGGATTTGAACCTGTGGCCTCATCCTTATCAGGGATGCGCTCTAACCAACTGAGCTATAGCCCCGCCGCGCTCTGCGGTGTGTGTCCCGCGCGCTGACTCCTGAAGATTAGCGCACGACGTGGGCAGTCCCAAAATCGATACCTGGAGGGGAACCGTGATGCCCTGGGACACCCTGTAGGGGACAGCGTCTACGCCGTCCCCGTAGGCAATCCCCTATGTCGTCGCCGTGCTCACTCGTCCTCGGCGAGCGTCAGCTCGATACCGCCGACGAAGCCCGCGGAGAGGTTGTAGATGAAGGCGCCGAGGGTGGCGAGGGCGGTGGCGAGGACGACATCGATGACCGCGATGATCGTGGTGAAGATCAGCACATTGGGCAGCGACAGGAACGACTGAAGGTCGAATCCGTTGGACTCGTTCGAGCCGGTGGCCTCGGAGATGGTTGCGCCGACCGTGGAGAAGACGCCCATCGCGTTCATGACCATCCACAGCACCGCGGCCGCGACGACCGTGCAGATGCCGAGGGCGATGGAGAGCAGGAAGCTGACCTTCATCACGGACCACGGATCGGCCTTGGCCACACGCAGCCGCGCCTTGCGCGTACGAGGCGTCGTACGGGCCCCCGTGCGCGGCTTGCGGGACGAACCCTCCGGAGCCGGCTGGTAGGCCTGCGGCGGGTGGTACGGCCCCGACTGCTGCTGCGCCTGCCGCTCCCCGGGGAGCGCGGAGCCACCGGCCGGGGTCTGGGCCTGGGGCTGCGCCGGAGACTGGCGGCCGGGCCCGCCCGGAGCCGCGGCCGGGCCGCCCGGCGCGGGCGGCTGGGTCTGCGGACCACGGGTGTCCGTCACAGTTCCCCCCTGGGATGCATGCCCATCGGGCGAGGGCGAGGCCGAGTCGGTCGTGCTCGGCTTGATCGCTTTCAGTTGGGTCGTGTGCGTGTCCATCGCACGCGCGGCGGAGCCACGGCCGCCGCCGTCCGCTTCCGACCCGGTCGAAGTGCCGGCCGAAGTACCGGACGACCCGGCGCCCGTGGCTCCGCTCACGCTGACTCACTCCTCGTGCTACTCGGACAAGGGCGCTTCACCCTCGTCCGTGCCGGTCGTCGTGACACCCTCGGCGGTCTCGTCCACGGCGTCGTCGCCGTCGACCTCCTCCGCCTCGCGCCCCGCCTCGGCGTTACGGGCGATACCGACAACGGCATCGCGCTTGCCCAGGTTGATCAGTTGGACGCCCATGGTGTCACGGCCGGTTTCCCTGATCTCGTTGACTCGCGTACGAATCACACCGCCCGACAGCGTGATGGCGAGGATCTCATCGGTCTCCTCGACCACCAGCGCGCCGACGAGCGAACCGCGGTCCTCGACGATCTTGGCGGCCTTGATACCGAGGCCACCGCGACCCTGGACGCGGTACTCGTCGACGGCGGTCCGCTTCGCGTACCCACCGTCTGTGGCAGTGAACACGAACGTACCGGGTCGAACAACATTCATCGAGAGCAGCTCGTCCCCTTCGCGGAAACTCATGCCCTTGACACCCGAGGTGGCACGGCCCATGGGCCGCAGTGCCTCGTCCGTCGCCGTGAAGCGGATCGACTGTGCCTTCTTGCTGATCAGAAGGATGTCATCTTCTGCCGATACGAGTTCCGCTCCGATCAGTTCATCGTCGGAACCGTCCTCCTTCTCACGGAGGTTGATCGCGATGACACCGCCGGAACGGGGCGAATCGTAATCCTTCAGAGGCGTCTTCTTCACAAGACCGCCCTTGGTGGCGAGCACCAGGTAGGGCGTGGCCTCGTAGTCGCGGATAGCGAGGATCTCGGCGATCGCCTCATCCGGCTGGAAGGCCAGCAGGTTGGCGACGTGCTGTCCACGCGCGTCACGTCCGGCGTCCGGCAACTCGTAGGCCTTGGCCCGGTAGACGCGGCCCTTGTTGGTGAAGAACAGCAGCCAGTGGTGGGTCGTGGACACGAAGAAGTGGTCGACGATGTCGTCTTCCTTGAGCTTCGTGCCGCGCACGCCCTTGCCGCCGCGCTTCTGCGCCCGGTAGTCGACCGCCTTGGTCCGCTTGACGTAGCCGCCGCGCGAGACGGTGACGACGATGTCCTCCTCGGCGATGAGGTCCTCGATGGACATGTCACCGTCGTAGGGCACCAGCATCGTCTTGCGGTCGTCGCCGAACTTCTCGACGATCGCGGCGAGTTCCGCGCTGACGATCCCGCGCTGACGTACGGGCGAGGCGAGGATCTCGTTGTACTCGTTGATCTTCGCCTGGAGTTCGGCGTGCTCCTGGAGGATCTTCTGGCGCTCCAGGGCGGCCAGACGCCGCAGCTGCATCTCGAGGATGGCGTTGGCCTGGATCTCGTCGATCTCCAGGAGGCCCATCAGGCCCGTGCGCGCGATGTCGACGGTGTCGCTGCGCCGGATCAGCGCGATGACCTCGTCGATGGCGTCCAGGGCCTTCAGCAGGCCGCGCAGGATGTGCGCCCGCTCCTCGGCCTTGCGCAGCCTGAAGCGCGTGCGGCGGACGATGACCTCGATCTGGTGCGTCACCCAGTGGCGGATGAACGCGTCCAGGGAGAGCGTGCGGGGCACGCCGTCGACCAGGGCCAGCATGTTGGCGCCGAAGTTCGTCTGCAGATCGGTGTGCTTGTACAGGTTGTTCAGCACGACCTTGGCGACGGCGTCGCGCTTCAGAACGATGACCAGGCGCTGGCCCGTACGGGACGACGTCTCGTCGCGGACGTCCGCGATGCCGCCGATCTTGCCGTCCTTCACCAGGTCGGCGATCTTCTGGGCGAGGTTGTCGGGGTTGGTCTGGTACGGCAGTTCCGTGACCACCAGGCACTGGCGGTTCTGGATCTCCTCGACCTCGACGACCGCGCGCATCGTGATGGAGCCGCGGCCCGTGCGGTACGCCTCCTCGATGCCCTTGCGGCCGACCACCAGGGCGCCGGTCGGGAAGTCGGGGCCCTTGATGCGCTCGATCAACGCGTCCAGGAGCTCCTCGTGGGAGGCCTCCGGGTTCTCCAGGTACCACTGCGCGCCGGCCGCGACCTCGCGCAGGTTGTGCGGCGGGATGTTGGTCGCCATGCCGACCGCGATACCGGCCGAGCCGTTGATCAGCAGGTTCGGGAAGCGGGCGGGCAGGACGGTCGGCTCCTGGGAGCGGCCGTCGTAGTTGTCCGTGAAGTCGACGGTCTCCTCGTCGATGTCACGGACCATCTCCATCGACAGCGGCGCCATCTTGCACTCGGTGTAGCGCATGGCCGCCGCCGGGTCGTTGCCCGGAGAGCCGAAGTTGCCGTTGGAGTCCACCAGCGGCATCCGCATCGACCACGGCTGCGCGAGGCGGACCAGGGCGTCGTAGATCGAGGAGTCGCCGTGCGGGTGGTAGTTGCCCATGACGTCGCCGACGACACGGGCGCACTTGTAGAAGCCCTTCTCGGGCCGGTAGCCGCCGTCGTACATCGCGTACAGGACGCGGCGGTGAACGGGCTTGAGACCGTCGCGTACGTCGGGCAGCGCGCGGGACACGATGACGGACATCGCGTAGTCGAGGTACGAGCGCTGCATCTCCGTCTCGAGCCCGACGGGCTCGACACGCATGACGATCTCGCCGCCCTCTTCGGGCGTCACGGGGGTGTTCTGGTCGGCCATTGCTGGTGAAGATCCTTCCTGGTGCGGTCAGCTGAGACCGACTCAGATGTCGAGGAAGCGGACGTCCTTGGCGTTGCGCTGGATGAACGCGCGGCGCGCCTCGACGTCCTCGCCCATCAGGACCGAGAAGAGATCGTCGGCCTGGGCTGCGTCGTCGAGGGTGACCTGGCCGAGGACGCGGTGCTCCTGGTCCATCGTCGTGATGCGCAGTTCCTCGGCGTTCATCTCGCCGAGACCCTTGAAGCGCTGGATCGAGTCCTCCCGGATGCGCTTGCCGCGCTGGCGGCCCATCTCGATCAGCGCGTCGCGCTCGCGGTCGGAGTACGCGTACTCGACGTCCTCCCGACCCCACTTGATCTTGTAGAGCGGCGGACGGGACAGGAACACGTGCCCGGCCTCGACCAGCGGCCGCATGAAGCGGAACAGGAAGGTCAGCAGCAGGGTGTTGATGTGCTGGCCGTCGACGTCGGCGTCCGCCATCAGGATGATCTTGTGATAGCGCAGCTTCTCGATGTCGAAGTCCTCGTGGACTCCGGTACCGAAGGCCGAGATCAGCGCCTGGATCTCCTGGTTCTGCAGGATCTTGTCGATCCTGGCCTTCTCCACGTTGAGGATCTTGCCGCGGATCGGGAGGATCGCCTGGTACTCGGGGTTCCGGCCGGACTTGGCCGAGCCGCCGGCGGAGTCACCCTCGACGATGAAGATCTCGCACTTGATGGGGTCGTTCGACTGGCAGTCGGAGAGCTTGCCCGGCAGGGACGCCGTCTCCAGGAGGCCCTTGCGCCGAGTGAGGTCCCGGGCCTTGCGGGCCGCCACGCGCGCGGTGGCCGCCTGGATGCCCTTGCGGACGATGTCCGCCGCCTCGACCGGGTTGCGGTCCAGCCAGTCGTTCAGGTGCTCGTAGACGACCTTCTGGACGAAGGTCTTCACCTCGGTGTTGCCCAGCTTGGTCTTGGTCTGGCCCTCGAACTGCGGCTCGCTGAGCTTCACCGAGATGATCGCCGTCAGACCCTCGCGGATGTCGTCACCCGTGAGGTTGTCGTCCTTCTCACGCAGTAGCTTCTTCTCGCGCGCGTACTTGTTGACCAGGTTCGTCAGCGCCGCGCGGAAGCCTTCTTCGTGCGTACCGCCCTCGTGCGTGTGGATGATGTTCGCGAAGGAGTAGACGCCCTCGGTGTAACCGCCGTTCCACTGCATCGCGAGTTCGAGGGACAGGCTCTTGTCCTTGTCCTCGGCCTCGAGGTCGATCACGGTGGGGTGCACCACGTCTCCCTTGCGGGAGTTGAGGTACTTCACGAAATCGACGATGCCGCCTTCGTAGTGGTACGAGACGCTCTTGACCTCGTGCTTCTCGTCCTCGCCCGCCTCGTCCGCGCCGGCCGTGGCCTTCGCCGACTCGCGCTCGTCGGCGAGGTTGATCCTCAGACCCTTGTTGAGGAACGCCATCTCCTGGAAGCGCCGCGAGAGCGTCTCGAAGGAGTACTCGGTGGTCTCGAAGATGTCTGGGTCGGCCCAGAAGGTGACCGTGGTGCCGTGCTCGTCCGTGGCCTCGTGCTGGGCAAGCGGGGCCGTCGGGACGCCCAACTTGTAGTCCTGCGTCCAGCGGTAGCCATCGGTCTTGATCTCGACGGAGACCTTGGTCGACAGAGCGTTCACAACGGAGACACCCACGCCGTGCAGACCGCCGGAGACCGCGTAGCCGCCGCCGCCGAACTTGCCGCCCGCGTGCAGGACCGTCAGCACGACCTCGACGGCCGGCTTGCCCTCGGAGGGGACGATGCCGACCGGGATGCCACGGCCGTTGTCGACGACCCGCACGCCGCCGTCGGCGAGGATCGTGACGTCGATGGTGTCCGCGTGGCCGGCCAGCGCCTCGTCGACGGAGTTGTCGACGACCTCTTGCACAAGGTGGTGAAGTCCGCGCTCACCGGTTGAACCGATGTACATACCGGGTCGCTTGCGGACCGCGTCCAGGCCCTCGAGGACGGTGATGGCGCTGGCGTCGTACGCCGTGGTTGAGGCCTCGGCGACTCCAGCCGGGGCCTCGGTGGACAGGATGTTCTCGTTGGGGTTGCCGGAATCGGCCACGAAGCGCCCTTTCTGGCACAGCACAAGCCAGACTCCCGGCGGGTTTGCCGGAGCGGCTGCGGCATGTTGCGGTGGAAGCCTTTGTCAGCGTTGCACAGTGTTTCCGAAGCGGTCCCCACGAATGGGGCGGGATTAGCTTCCAGTCTACCGGTAGCGCCGACAGTGATGGGGGTTTGCCGGTACCTGAGTCCGCATGTGCCGCCCTGAACCGGTCTCTCCCGACTCCCCATATGCGGAGCGGGGCTCCAAGAGGCTCACAGCGGCACTCAGCGCTTCCGGATGTCAACCCTTTGCTACTCCCGGGTCAGGTCGATGTTCGCAACCGCATGCGAACGTGCGCGCCGGAGCACGTGGCCGTTCGCCCGGCGGCGAAGAGCCCCCGCTCATGGGTGCGGTAGCGCCCAAAAATGTGACTACGGTCACCCGTAGGTGTCGCCGGGCCCGGTGCTTCCCGGGGCGCGCAGTGGCCCGTAGCGACGGGCGGAGCCGGCCGGACCGTGGACCTTCAGCAGCCGTACGGTGCCCTGCCCGAGGTCCTCGTTGAGACGGGCGACCAACTGCGGAGCGAGCAGTCGCACGTTCGTCGCCCATGCCGTCGACTCGCACCGCACATGCAGGACTCGCTCGTCCTCGTCGTACCGCTCCGGTACGCATTTTCTGGCCAGGTCGTGGCCGACGATCTGCGGCCAGCGGCCCATGACCCCGCCGACTGCGGCCGGCGTCTCCCAGCCCCGCTCGGTGATCAGGCGGTTGATCGCGGGGCCGAGGGGCATCGGGTCCCGGCCGTCGGCGCGCGCGCCGGAGCGCAGCCCGCCGCCCCGCCGGGCCTGCTTCTGCTGCTGAGTGGCTTCTCCTCGCGCGCGTGCCGCTTCTTTCGCGGCGCGTAGCGCCACGCGCGCGAGGTCCACACCGGAGGGCTCGGGAGGCTTCGGGGTTCCCTCGGATCCGCTCATACGCGCTCCACCGTCCCATCGGACACGGTGTACCGCGTCCCGGTCAGTACGTCCGGTACGTCGTCGTCGACTGCGGCGGTCACCAGCACCTGCTCGCCCGGTGCGACCAGTTCCGCCAGGCGCTCCCGCCGGCGGGCGTCCAGCTCGGCGAACACGTCGTCGAGGATCAGCACCGGCTCATTGCCCTCGGCCCGCAGCAGGTCGTACGAGGCGAGCCGCAGCGCCAGGGCGTACGACCAGGCCTCGCCGTGGGAGGCGTATCCCTTGGCGGGCAGCTGACCGAGTTTGAGAACCAGATCGTCTCGATGGGGTCCCACGAGGGTGACGCCTCGCTCGATCTCCTGCTTGCGGGCCTCGCCGAGGGCGGCCATCAGCTGCTCGTACAGCTCCTCGCGCGCGTGGCCGACGATGCCGGGCGAGGAGGGTTTGTATTCCAAACTCACCGGGCCGCCGCCGGGCGCCAACTGCTCATAGGCCTTGTCGGCGAGCGGCTGTATCGCGGCGACCAGGTCCAGCCGCTGGGCAAGCAACTCGGCTCCCACGCCGGCGAGGTGCTGGTCCCACACGTCGAGCGTGGACAGGTCCATGGTGCGGCCGCCGTGCCGACGAGCCAGCGCGGCCGTCTTGAGGAGCGTGTTGCGCTGCTTGAGGACCCGTTCGTAGTCCGAGCGCACGCCCGCCATGCGCGGGGCCCGCGCGGTGATCAGTTCGTCGAGGAAGCGCCGCCGCTCACCGGGATCGCCCTTGACCAGGGCGAGGTCCTCGGGCGCGAACAGCACGGTCCGTACGATGCCGAGGACGTCACGCGGTCTGACCTGCGAGGACCTGTTGATGCGGGCGCGGTTGGCCTTGCCTGGGTTCAGTTCCAGCTCGACCAGCTGCTGCCGCTCGCCCTGCCGCACCTGCGCCCGGATCACCGCGCGGTCGGCGCCCATGCGGACCAGGGGCGCGTCCGACGACACCCGGTGGCTGCCGAGGGTCGCGAGATAGCCGACCGCCTCGACCAGGTTCGTCTTGCCCTGCCCGTTGGGGCCCACGAACGCGGTGACGCCCGGGTCGAGCGGGACGTCGACCCGGGCGTACGAGCGGAAGTCGGCCAGCGACAGATGCGTGACGTGCATGGTCGGGTGCCGACCTCCCCCAGGGTTGTGGACCGCCGTGCGGCCCTGTGGATGACTTCTCGTAGACCGTTCGTTCTTGCGTTCTGTGCCTTGGGCTACTTCTTCTCGACCGCGTGGCCGCCGAACTGGTTCCGCAGCGCCGCGATCATCTTCATCTGCGGAGAGTCCTGCTGGCGCGACGCGAACCGCGCGAAGAGGGAGGCCGTGATCGCGGGCAGCGGCACGGCGTGGTCGATGGCGGCCTCCACGGTCCATCGGCCTTCGCCGGAGTCCTGGGCGTAACCCTTGAGCCGGTCCAGGTGTTCGTCCTCGTCAAGGGCGTTCACGGCGAGGTCGAGCAGCCAGGAGCGGATGACGGTGCCCTCCTGCCAGGAGCGGAAGACCTCGCGGACGTCCGTCACCGAGTCGACCTTCTCCAGCAGCTCCCAGCCCTCGGCGTACGCCTGCATCATCGCGTACTCGATGCCGTTGTGGACCATCTTCGCGAAGTGCCCGGCACCGACCTTGCCGGCGTGCACCGCGCCGAGGTCGCCCTCGGGCTTGAGCGCGTCGAAGACCGGCTGCACCTTGGCGACGTTCTCCGCGTCGCCGCCGTACATCAGCGCGTAGCCGTTCTCCAGGCCCCAGACACCGCCGGAGACACCGCAGTCCACGAAGCCGATGCCCTTGGCGGCCAGCTCCTCGGCGTGCTTCTCGTCGTCCGTCCAGCGGGAGTTGCCGCCGTCCACGACGACGTCACCGGGCTGGAGCAGCTCGGCCAGCTCGTCGATGGTCGACTGGGTGGCGGCACCGGCCGGGACCATCACCCATATGACCCGCGGGCCCTTGAGCTTGCCCACAAGCTCTTCGAGACTGTGGACATCGGCGAGATCCGGGTTCCGGTCGTATCCGATGACGGTGTGGCCTGCGCGGCGGATCCGCTCGCGCATGTTGCCGCCCATCTTGCCGAGGCCGACGAGACCGAGCTCCATCAGTTGTTCCTTAGGTTGCGACGTGGCATGAGGGCACCTGCGTACCCACGCACGAGCCTAAACCCGGACGCTCACGCACACCTGTGGGCATACCCGCTCAAACGTACGCCCCGACCTGCGGCTTCACACCGAGGGCCCGGTGATCCACCGGGCCCCCACAGCACTGTGGACAACCTCCGGCGGCTCGGCCGCGGCGGTGTCCGGCCGGTCAGCCGCTGAGCCGCACCGGCATGATCAGGTACTTGTAGGCCTCGTCCGCCTCGGCGTCCACGGCCGGCTTGCCACTGAGCAGCGCGGGCTTGGTGGACGTGGTGAAGGACAGCTGGGCGACCGGGGAGTCGATGGCGCTCAGGCCGTCCAGCAGGAACGTCGGGTTGAAGGCGATCGAGATGTCGTCGCCCTCCAGCTGGGCGTCGACCCTTTCCACAGCCTGTGCGTCGTCGCTGGAGCCGGCCTCCAGGATCAGCACGCCCTGCTCGAAGCTCAGCCGGACCGGGGTGTTCCGCTCGGCGACCAGGGCCACACGCTTGACGGCCTCCACGAAGGGGGCCGTCTCGATGACCGCCACGCTGTTGAACTCCGTCGGGAACAGCGTGCGGTACTTCGGGAGGTCGCCCTCCAGCAGCCGCGTGGTCGTACGGCGGCCCGCGCCCTCGAAACCGATCAGACCCTCTCCCGAGCCCGAGCCGGAGAGCGCCAGGATGACGCTGTCGCCGCTCGTGAGGGCCTTGGCGGTGTCCAGGAGCGTCTTGGCGGGCACCAGGGCGACCGCGGACGCCTCGGGGTTCTCCGGCTTCCACAGGAACTCGCGGACCGCGAAGCGGTAGCGGTCGGTGGACGCCAGCGTGACCGTGTCGCCCTCGATCTCGATGCGCACACCGGTGAGGACGGGCAGCGTGTCGTCGCGCCCGGCGGCGATGGCGACCTGGGCGGCGGCGGAGGCGAAGACCTCACCGGGCACGGTGCCCGTGGCGTTCGGCATCTGCGGCAGGGACGGGTACTCCTCCACAGGCAGTGTGTGGAGTGTGAAACGCGAGGAGCCGCAGACCACGGTCGCTCGTACACCGTCTGTGGAAATCTCCACCGGGCGGTTGGGGAGTGCGCGGCAGATGTCCGCGAGGAGCCGGCCGGAGACGAGCACCGTGCCCTCTTCGTCGACCTCCGCCTCCACGGACACCCGTGCGGAGACCTCGTAGTCGAAGCTGGAGAGGCTCAGCTGGCCTTCCTCGGCCTTCAGAAGGAGGCCGGCGAGGACAGGCGCCGGCGGACGGGCCGGGAGGCTGCGCGCCGCCCAGGCCACTGCCTCCGCGAGTACGTCGCGTTCCACCCGGATCTTCACTGTTGCCGCCTCCTGCTGTTGCCGGCGCTTCTCGCCCTGCCTGGCTTCGTCGTCTGTCTCGGTGTCGCTGGCTCCTGTGACGGGAAGGACACCGGGGAACAGTCTGACGCACACCGCTGACACTCGGAGCCTCTCGGGGTCAAGTCGTGACGAGGCGCGGTCAGGCAGCCCAGAGCGAGTTGTGCACAGGACCCACTTCGAAACGGATTCCCAGCTCTCTCTAGTTGGGAGTAGTAGTAGGGCCTGTGGAAACCGTGGATAACCCCGTCTCTGCAGCTCAGGCGGCAAATTTTGTCCACCGGGCCTGTGGGTGGGGGCGGTGGACAACCAGGGGTATCTGTGGAGAACAGAAAGTTCTGCACACACCGTGCACAGCCCCGGGGCACTTCTCCCCAACGGCGTCCCCAGGTTTACCCACCTTTCCCACAGCCCAACCAGGCAACTTCATGTGACGCCTTTCACTCGACACGGTGAGAAGGCGGGTTGGCTTGCCGAACAGTGGACAGCCATGTGGAGAAGCCGACGATCACTGGGGACAACCGGCCGCAGCCTGTGGGGCGCCGGTGGACAACTCCGTCCACAGTCTGTGGATCTCCGCGTCGTCCACAGCCTGTGGAGATCTTTCGTCCACGGATCCACAGGGGGCTGACCTGGTCCGATGATCCCTCAACCGACTGCCCTGTGGACACGATCTGCATAACTTCCCGATCCCCAGGGTGTGGACGGGAGAAAGTCACCGAATCTGTGGAGGGAAGCCGTAACGCGGCAGGTATTCGAACACCTGATGACGGCCGGGCGACGGACGAAGCCCTCGGCAGGCGGGCACAGGGCGGCGGAAGCGCCGTCGGAAGGGGCCCGCAGGAGCGGTTTCGGGCTGTCGGAAGAGTTCTCCGGAACGCCGAGGGCGCCCGCGGGAACTCGTCCCGGGGCGCCCTCGGCGGCGTACGACGGCCTTCTGTCAGCCGTTCTTGATGCGGTTCGTCAGCTCCGTCACCTGGTTGTAGATGGAGCGCCGCTCGGCCATCAGCGCGCGGATCTTGCGGTCGGCGTGCATGACGGTGGTGTGGTCGCGGTTGCCGAACTGCGCGCCGATCTTGGGCAGCGACAGGTCGGTCAGCTCACGG
This sequence comes from Streptomyces sp. DSM 40750, assembly GCF_024612035.1. Classification (GTDB taxonomy): domain Bacteria; phylum Actinomycetota; class Actinomycetes; order Streptomycetales; family Streptomycetaceae; genus Streptomyces. The sequence goes on along the minus strand of NZ_CP102513.1, from coordinate 5,836,177 downwards.
CACAGGTACATGGCGATCTGGCGGGCGGTCACCAGGGCGCGGCCGCGTGAGGTGCCGCACAGATCCTCGACCGTGAGCCCGAAGTAGTCGGCCGTCGCGGCCATGATCGCGGTCGCGGTGATCTCCGGGGATGCGTTCTCACCGCCCGGGATCAGATCCTTGAGGACGATCTCGGTCAGCCCGAGGTCCACCGGCTGCCGGTTGAGCGACGCGAACGCCGTCACCCGGATCAGCGCGCCCTCCAGCTCGCGGATGTTGCGCGAGATGCGGGACGCGATGAACTCCAGTACCTCCGGTGGGGCGTTGAGCTGCTCCTGAACCGCCTTCTTACGGAGGATCGCGATACGCGTCTCCAGCTCGGGCGGCTGGACGTCGGTGATCAGACCCCACTCGAAACGGTTCCGCAGCCGGTCCTCCAGGGTCACCAACTGCTTCGGCGGCCGGTCACTGGAGAGCACGATCTGCTTGTTCGCGTTGTGGAGCGTATTGAACGTGTGGAAGAACTCCTCCTGTGTGGACTCCTTGTCCGCCAGGAACTGGATGTCGTCGACGAGCAGGATGTCCATCTCCCGGTACCGCTTGCGGAAGCTGTCGCCCTTGCCGTCGCGGATGGAGTTGATGAACTCGTTGGTGAACTCCTCCGAGCTCACGTACCGCACCCGCGTGCCCGGGTAGAGGCTGCGGGCGTAGTGCCCGATCGCATGCAGCAAGTGGGTCTTGCCGAGCCCCGATTCCCCATAGATGAAAAGGGGGTTGTACGCCTTCGCAGGCGCCTCGGCGACGGCCACCGCGGCCGCGTGCGCGAAGCGGTTCGAGGCGCCGATGACGAACGTGTCGAAGAGGTACTTCGGGTTCAGGCGTGCGGTCGGCTCACCCGGACCCGGCGCCGGCGCGGGCTGCGCCGCCAGTGGGCCGGGCGCGCTGCTGGCCGGTCCGCCCCGGTGTACATGCCCCGAACCGGGCGGCGGCTCGGGGAGCTCGCGCCGGTCGGGCCGCGGATAGTCGGAATCGCCACCCGGCCGGTCGTAGTCCCCGCGGGGCTGGTCGTAGTCGGCACGCTGCTGGTCGTACGGCGGCCGCTCCCTCGTCTGCGAGCGGTAGTCCGGCGACGGCGATGCGTACGGGTCCCGCTCCGGGAAACCGAGCCGCTGCTGCTGCCAGCCATAGTCGCCCTGAGACGACCGAGGCCAGGCGCCCGGCTCGGGACGCTGGTAGTCGGACGGATACGCGGGGCGCGCGGTCGGCAGCTGGTCCGCGCGGCCGGTGGGGTGCTGGTCCGAACGCGGAGGCGGCAGCTGGTCGCCGGGACCGCCGGTCAGCTGGTCGCCGCGTCCCGGACCGCGGTCGTCGGCGCGATGGCGGCCGTACCCCTCGTAGGGATCGCGGCCCTGACCCTCGTAGCCGTTCTGGTTCTCGTACGGATTCGGGCTCTCGTACCCACCGCGCGAGTCGCGCCCCTGACCGTCGTACGGGTCCCTGCGGTCATAGCCGTCGCGGTCCTGGCCCGGGACGGAGGCGTGCTCGGAATCCTCGAAGCGGGACTGGACCGGCGGGGGCGGCGGCTCGCCCACCGAGCTGTCGACGGTGATCGCGATACGGATCGGACGGCCGCACTCCCGGCTCAGAGTCTCGCTCACGATCGGCGCGAGACGGCCTTCGAGTACGCCCTTCGCAAACTCGTTCGGGACCGCGAGGAGAGCCGTGTCCGCGACCAGCGCGAGTGGCTGGCAGCGCTTGATCCAGCGCTCGTCCTTCACTTCGACGCCCTGTCCGCGGCCCTCACCGAGGAGCTTTTCCAGTACTCGTGGCCACACTGCGGCAAGATCGGCAGGTACGTCAGCCACAGGGCACGCTCTCTCACAGGTCCCACGAACGTGTGGTTCTGGGACGGGTTGGGTTGGAACTCGGGTGGGGCGCTCGAAACGAGGTGCTGGTGGGTGGGTCGGGGCCCAGCAGCCAAATGAAAGGGAACGAATCGGAGTTCAGTCACGGTAGTCACGGCGACCGGTGCGGTTCAAGTTGTTGTCCCCAGCCTGTGGATAGTGTCTCCCCGTGACCTTCGGTTTGACCGGATGGCGTAGCCGCGCGTACCGTAACCAGGTCGAGTTGTCGATGGCTGCTGCCGCCTGCCTCCGATGGGCACAGATCGCGTCAGGTGATCGGACAGCGGTGCACTCGGGCGTTAATACGAGCTACTCGTGGGCGCACGGTGACAGCCAGGACGGCACCCGCAAACACCGATTTCTTTCTGGAGCCCCCGAGTGAGCAAGCGCACCTTCCAGCCGAACAACCGTCGTCGTGCGAAGACCCACGGCTTCCGCCTGCGGATGCGTACCCGTGCCGGTCGCGCGATTCTCGCGAACCGCCGCAGCAAGGGTCGCGCCAGCCTGTCGGCCTGATCCTGATCAGGTCATGACGTCGTGCTGCCTACCGAGCATCGGCTGAGGCGGCGCGAGGACTTCGCGACCGCGGTACGACGAGGGCGCCGGGCCGGACGCCCACTCCTCGTCGTTCACCTACGTAGCGGTGCCACGGGCCCGCACGCGCCTGGGGAGAGCGCTCCCCCGACGCGTGCGGGTTTCGTCGTGAGCAAGGCCGTCGGTGGTTCGGTCGTACGCAACAAGGTGAAGCGCAGGCTTCGCCATCTGATGCGCGATCGAGTCGCCCTGTTTCCCCCCGGTAGCCTGGTAGTCGTACGAGCGCTGCCCGGAGCGGGTGACGCCGACCACGTACAACTGGCCCAAGACCTGGATGCCGCCATAGCGCGACTGCTGGGAGGGGGCGCACGATGAAGTACCCGCTGCTGGCGCTGATCAAGCTGTACCAGTGGACCATCAGTCCGTTGCTCGGGCCGGTGTGCAAGTACTACCCGTCGTGCTCCCACTACGGCTACACAGCCATCGACCGGCACGGTGCGATCAAGGGAACGGCACTCACCGCCTGGCGCATCCTGCGGTGCAATCCGTGGTCGCTCGGCGGTGTGGACCACGTCCCGCCGCGTAAGCGCCCACGGTGGCACGAGATGTTGCGTGGAACGTGGCGCGCACGCAAGGGCGGGTCCTCCGCCGCCGAACCGGCCATCGAGGGGCACGTTCCTTCGAGCCCGGCCGCCGAGAGCCCGTCCCATGCCCAAGGAGCATGATTAGTGGACACGATTGCCAGCCTCTTCAGCTTCATCACGACACCTGTCTCCTGGGTCATCGTCCAGTTCCACAAGGTGTACGGCGCCCTCTTCGGCGATGACACCGGGTGGGCCTGGGGCCTGTCCATCGTGTCCTTGGTGATCCTGATCCGTATCTGCCTGATCCCGCTGTTTGTGAAGCAGATCAAGGCCACCCGGGCAATGCAGACACTGCAGCCCGAGATGAAGAAGATCCAGGAGCGCTACAAGAACGACAAGCAGCGTCAGTCCGAAGAGATGATGAAGCTGTACAAGGAGACGGGTACCAACCCGCTCTCCTCGTGCCTTCCCATCCTGGCGCAGTCCCCGTTCTTCTTCGCGCTGTACCACGTGCTCAACAGCATCGCGAACAACGACACTGTCGGGGTCATCAACGAGAGCCTGCTGCAGAGCGCGCAGAAGGCGCACATCTTCGGTGCTCCGCTCGCCGCGAAGTTCACCGACAGCAGCGCGGACGTCGCCGCGCTCGACGCGTCGATCACCACCGTCCGCGTGGTCACCGCGATCATGATCGTCCTGATGTCGTTCTCGCAGTTCTACACGCAGCGTCAGTTGATGACGAAGAACGTCGACACCACGGTGAAGACGCCGTTCATGCAGCAGCAGAAGATGCTGATGTACATCTTCCCGATCATGTTCGCCGTCTTCGGCATCAACTTCCCGGTCGGTGTTCTCGTCTACTGGCTGACCACCAACGTGTGGACCATGGGCCAGCAGATGTACGTCATCCACAACAACCCGACCCCGGGTTCCAAGGCCCAGGCCGCGTACCTGGAGCGCTTGACCAAGCACGTCACGCACCACGGCAAGACCCGCGGCCGCGGCGAGCGCGCCATCGTCAAGGCGATTGTCGCCAAGGGCCGTGACCGCAACGAGTACGAGCGGAAGTTCATCAACGGCCTGGGCAAGGAGGGCCTCGCGGCCCAGAGCGACGGCACCGTGGTCAAGAGCGATGCCTTGGCCGTCGCCACGGCCGAGGACGGTACGCCGACGACCGGTACCCCCAAGCGCCAGCAGCCCAAGCGCCAGACCAAGGCTCAGCGTCAGTCCGGCAGTACGAAGACCGCCGACGACTCCGAGCCGAAGGCCGAGCCCACCTCGCTGACCAAGTCCGACGAGCCCGAGGACGACAAGCCGCCGGCCGCTGCCAAGAAGGCCGCGCCCAAGACCGGCGGTGGCCGTAGCAAGGCCCAGTCCGGTCAGCGCAAGGGCCAGCAGCGCCCCAAGTCCCCGTCCAAGAAGTAAGAAGGAGCCCATCCCGTGACGGAAGGCACCACCTCCGCCGCCTCCGAGGGTGGCGACACCCTGACCCGCCTGGAGCAGGAGGGCGAGATCGCGGCGGACTACCTGGAAGGTCTGCTGGACATCGCAGACCTCGACGGCGACATCGACATGGACGTCGAGGCCGACCGTGCCTCTGTATCGATCATCAGCGACTCCGGCAGTCGAGATCTGAACAAGCTCGTCGGCCGCGAGGGCGAGGTGCTCGAGGCACTCCAGGAGCTCACGCGTCTGGCCGTGCACCGGGAGACCGGCGACCGCAGCCGTCTGATGTTGGACATCGCGGGCTATCGCGCCAAGAAGCGTGCCGAGCTCTCCGAGCTGGGTGCCAAGGCCGCGGCCGAGGCCAAGAGCACCGGTGAGCCCGTGAAGATGAAGCCGATGACGCCCTTCGAGCGCAAGGTCGTGCACGACGCGGTCAAGTCCGCGGGCTTGCGCAGCGAGTCAGAGGGCGAAGAGCCGCAGCGCTTCGTCGTCGTGCTTCCTGCCTGATTCGGTACGTACGTTCCTCCGGCCCCGTCTGCCCGCAGGCGGGGCCGAACTTTGTCAGCCTGTTGTTCTGGTGTCAGCGCCCAGTGCACTCTTGCGGTACGGAAGGACGGTCCCCGTGACGGAGGCAGCGGAGCTTCCCCCTGCGCCTGAGCAGGCGCGCGACGTATTCGGTGATCGCTACGCGGACGCGGTCCGGTACGCCGAACTCCTGGCCGAGACGGGAGTGCAGCGGGGGCTCATCGGTCCGCGGGAGGTACCCCGCCTGTGGGAGAGGCACCTGCTGAACTGCGCGGTGCTTTCCGAGGTAGTGCCCGAGGGGGTGACGGTGTGCGATGTCGGCTCCGGTGCCGGACTTCCTGGCATTCCGTTGGCCCTCGTCCGGGAGGACCTGAAGATCACGCTACTGGAGCCGCTACTGCGGCGCACGAACTTCCTGACCGAGGTCGTCGAGCTCCTGGGCCTCGACCATGTGACTGTGGTTCGTGGCCGTGCCGAAGAAGTCCTCGGGACGCTGCAGCCGGTCCATGTGGTGACGGCACGGGCCGTGGCGCCGCTGGACCGACTGGCCGGCTGGGGCATTCCGCTGCTGCGTCCGTACGGGGAGATGCTGGCACTCAAGGGCGACACCGCCGAGGAGGAGCTGAAGAGCGCTGCCGCGGCCCTCAGTAAGCTCGGTGCCGTGGAGACCTCCATCCTCCACGTTGGCGATGGCGTGGTCGATCCGCTGTCCACGGTCGTCCGTGTAGAGGTCGGGGAGAGCCCGGGTGGCGTGCGCTTCGCGGCGAAGCGGGCGAAGGCGGCCCGGACAGGGCGAGCACGTCGACGCCGATGAGCGTTGATCTTGACGTTCGCTGATCCGTCCTGACGACGAGTCGTACTCCACACAAGCTTCCAAACCTACGCATCTCGGAGTGTCGCGCAGTCGCGGCCGGTGCCGCTAGGCATCGTGTTTCACGTGAAACGTCGCTCACTGCTGCACGGCATTATCAGCCGTGGCCGCGCCGCGGCCGAACCGCGCGACCGGAAGCCTCTCGGGTCACTCGGAGAGGTAACGGAGTTTTCCACAGAGGTGGAATTCTCCACAGATCACCAGGCCTCACTGGTTCACGACCCCGAAGACATGGGAGGCTCTGTTCATTGCGAGCCTGAAGTCGAGGAGAGTGAATCCTTGCGGTCCGACGCCAACATCGCGGGACCGATGACCGATCCGGTCCCCGGTCCCCGTACCGAGTCGACGGGGGAGGATGTTTCACGTGAAACACCGCCCCCGATGGACGACACTCCCATCGGTCGTGCTGCCCAACTGGCGGTAGAGGCTCTGGGCCGAGCCGGTGAGGGCCTGCCTCGGCCCGAGCGGACCCGAGTCATGGTGGTCGCCAATCAGAAGGGGGGCGTCGGGAAGACCACGACGACGGTCAACCTCGCCGCCTCGCTGGCTCTGCACGGCGCCCGTGTCCTCGTGGTGGACCTTGACCCCCAGGGCAACGCGTCCACTGCGCTGGGGATCGACCATCACGCCGAGGTGCCGTCCATCTACGATGTGCTGATCGACAGCAAGCCGCTGGCGGAAGTCGTCCAGCCCGTTCCCGATGTCGAAGGTCTCTTCTGTGCCCCCGCCACGATCGATCTCGCCGGTGCGGAGATCGAGCTTGTGTCTCTGGTGGCACGAGAGAGCCGACTACAGCGAGCGCTTCAGGCGTACGAGCAGCCCCTGGACTACGTCCTCATCGACTGCCCGCCCTCGCTCGGTCTGTTGACGGTCAACGCGTTGGTCGCCGGCCAGGAAGTCCTCATCCCGATCCAGTGCGAGTATTACGCATTGGAGGGCCTTGGACAGCTGCTTCGCAATGTCGACCTGGTACGGGGGCACCTGAACCCGGTCCTCCACGTGTCGACCATCCTGCTCACCATGTACGACGGCCGGACGCGCCTGGCGTCCCAGGTTGCCGACGAGGTGCGCACCCACTTCGGCGAAGAGGTGCTGCGGACGAGCATTCCCCGCTCGGTCCGTATCTCCGAGGCGCCGAGCTACGGGCAGACGGTGCTGACCTACGATCCAGGATCGAGCGGTGCCCTCTCATACCTTGAGGCGGCACGGGAAATCGCGCTGAGGGGCGTGGGCGTAGGGTACGACCCGACGCACCCCCATAACGGTGCTCAGAACAATCCGAGTGTGGTGGAGGGGATCCAGTGAGCGATCGACGGAGGGGGTTGGGCCGTGGTCTCGCTGCACTGATCCCAGCGGCCTCGACAGGAGAGAAGGAATCTCCCGCGCAAGGAGGGCCCGCACCCGCAGGACCGGCGGTGCCATCCGTCTTCACCCCCGAGCGTGGGGTGGCGGCCTCGAAGGTGGCGACGCTTCCGCCTGTTTCACGTGAAACGGAGGCGCTGTCACCAAACGGCGCGGTAGAGGTACCCGCAGCACCCATCGGCGCCTACTTCGCCGAGCTGCCTCTCGACTCCATCACCCCGAACCCGCGCCAGCCGCGTGAGGTGTTCGACGAAGACCTTCTTCAGGAACTCGTCACCTCCATCAAGGAGGTTGGCCTTCTCCAGCCCATCGTCGTACGGCAGGTGGGCCCGGCCCGCTACGAGCTCATCATGGGTGAGCGGCGCTGGCGGGCCTGCCATGAGGCCGAGCTGGAGGCGATCCCGGCGATCGTGCGGGCCACGGATGATGAGAAGCTTCTTCTGGACGCGCTCCTGGAGAACCTGCACCGTGCCCAGCTGAACCCGCTGGAAGAGGCCTTCGCCTACGACCAGTTGCTCAAGGACTTCAACTGCACGCACGACCAGCTGGCGGACCGTATCGGCCGGTCTCGCCCGCAGGTCTCCAACACCCTGCGTCTGCTGAAGCTCTCGGCGCCGGTCCAGCGCCGCGTGGCCGCCGGTGTTCTCTCCGCGGGGCATGCCCGGGCGCTGCTCTCCATCGAGGACTCGGAGGAGCAGGACAAGCTGGCTCACCGGATCGTGGCGGAGGGACTCTCGGTCCGAGCCGTGGAGGAGATCGTCACCCTCATGGGCTCGCGGCCGAAGACCGCTGCGCGTTCCAAAGGGCTGCGAGCTGGCTCTGTGCCCTCGCCGGCTCTGGGTGAGCTCGCCACCCGGCTCTCGGATCGTTTCGAGACGCGGGTGAAGATCGATCTGGGCCAGAAGAAGGGCAAGATCACCGTCGAGTTCGCCTCCACGGAGGACCTTGAGCGCATCCTGAGCACGCTGGCGCCGGGCGAGAAGCTCGCTCTCCAGAAAAGTCTCCTGGACGACGACTCGGAGCAGACGGAGGCCTGAGCCTTCGATTGGTAGGACGGCTTTCGGCTGGTCGACCGCATGAATGGGCTGTGTCCGATGTATACCGGACACAGCCCGCTCTTTGCTTTCAGGCGGTATCTAGGCAATCTCATCGTGGATACGATGCGTTTGGGTATGGCGCATCGACCTGGCGGATCTTCTGTGGAGAGGCGGGGGCCATGCGAACCGTGAGCCGTTCCGGACTGGTGACCGCAGGCCTGGGACTGGGGGCGGTCGGCGGCTTCGTCGGAAGTCTGCTCAGGGAGCGGAGCGCTCTGACAGCCGCTCGCGACGCCGCGGGCGAAGGAAGCGAGGATCAGCCTTCATGGGGCGTCGGCTCGTACCGCTCACGCTGGACAACCTTCAGGACCTTCCCAAGCGCTGTCGCTCGTGCGTCTTCTGGGAGTTGGACCCAGTCAGCGGCGAGGCTGCGGTAAAGGCGGGCACCCCCGCACTGGAGAAGGAGGCCTGGATCTCCGCCGTTTTGTTGGACTGGGGGTCCTGCGGTCGGGTGGTCTACGTGGATGAGGTGCCCGTGGGCTTCGTGCTGTACGCGCCTCCGGCCTATGTGCCCCGCTCTACGGCGTTCCCCACGAGTCCGGTGTCTCCGGACGCGGTCCAGTTGATGACCGCCTTCATCATGCAGGGCTACCAGGGGCAGGGGCTCGGCCGTGTGATGGTCCAGACGGTCGCCAAGGACCTGCTGCGGCGGGGCTTCAAGGCGATCGAGGCCTTCGGGGACGCCCGTTGGAAGGAGCCGGCGTGTGTTCTTCCCGCCGACCATCTGACGGCCGTGGGCTTCAAGACGGTCCGTCCCCACCCGACTTATCCCCGGCTGCGGTTGGAGCTGCGGACGACGCTCTCCTGGAAGGAGGACGTCGAACTGGCGCTGGATCGACTTCTGGGAGCGGTTCAGAAGGAACCCGCGCTGCGGCCGCTCTAAAACGAATGGGCCGACCCGCTTGGGTCGGCCCATTCGTGTTTCACGTGAAACATCACTCGGCGATGAAGTCCTCAAGGTCACGCACGATCGCTGCCTTGGGCTTGGCGCCAACGATGGTCTTGGCGACCTCGCCACCCTGGTAGACGTTCAGGGTCGGGATGGACATGACGCCGTACTTGGCAGCCGTGGCCGGGTTCTCGTCGATGTTGAGCTTGACGATCTCGATCTTGTCCCCGTACTCCTGGGCGATCGCTTCGAGGGACGGTGCGATCTGGCGGCACGGACCGCACCAGGCGGCCCAGAAGTCCACCAGGACGGGCTTGTCGTTCTTGAGGACGTCCTGCTCGAAGGAGTCGTCGGTCACGTTCTTCAGGGTGCCGGCCACTGAGGGCTCCTAACTGGTTGGTGCGGTGGGGCGGACGGGGATCAGACGGTGGTCTTCTCGGGCTCGGCGGCCTGGTCGCTGTCGGCGAGGGCGGCGAGAAAGCGCTCGGCGTCGAGGGCGGCGGAGCAGCCGGTGCCGGCCGCGGTGATCGCCTGGCGGTACGTGTGGTCGACGACGTCACCCGCGCCGAAGACACCGGTCAGGTTCGTCCGGGTCGAGGGGGCGGCCACCTTCAGGTAGCCCTCGTCGTCCAGGTCGAGCTGACCCTTGAAGAGTTCCGTGCGCGGGTCGTGGCCGATCGCGATGAACAGACCCGTCACCGGCAGCTCGGACGTCTCGCCCGTCTTGATGTTGCGCAGCTTCAGTCCGGCGAGCTTCTGGTCACCCTGGATCTCGGCGACCTCGCTGTCCCATACGAAGGAGATCTTCGGGTCGGCGAACGCGCGCTCCTGCATCGCCTTGGAAGCACGCAGCGTGTCCCGGCGGTGGACGACGGTCACGGACTTGGCGAACCGGGACAGGAAGGTGGCCTCCTCCATCGCGGTGTCGCCGCCGCCGATCACGGCGATGTCCTGGTCCTTGAAGAAGAACCCATCACACGTGGCGCACCAGGAGACACCGCGGCCGGAGAGGGCGTCCTCGTTGGGAAGCCCGAGCTTGCGGTGCTGGGAGCCTGTGGTGACGATGACGGCCTTGGCACGGTGCACGGTGCCCGCGGTGTCCGTGACGGTCTTGACCTCGCCGCTCAGGTCGGCGGCGACGATGTCGTCCGGGATGAGCTCGGCACCGAAGCGCTCGGCCTGGGCGCGCATGTTGTCCATGAGGTCGGGGCCCATGATGCCGTCCCGGAAACCGGGGAAGTTCTCCACCTCGGTGGTGTTCATCAGCGCGCCGCCTGCAGTGACGGCGCCCTCGAACACCAGTGGCTTCAGCGACGCGCGCGCGGTGTAGAGCGCCGCCGTGTAGCCGGCGGGCCCGGAGCCGATGATGATCACGTTACGGACGTCGCTCACGGCTTGATTCCTCGTCTCTGGGGACTGCTTCGTAGTGCCGGCGGGAGCTGCTCTCGGAACTCTCACCCCACCCAACGGATCCTAAGGGGCGTGCATTCCCGGTGTGTCCGGGCACACGGATGTGTCCGGGCACACGGAGACGGGGCACACCGCACAGGGATGCCAGGGGTGGCACGGTGAGAAACGCGACAGTGCTCAGGGGCGAGGGTAGGACTGCTTCAGCAGAACCTCACCGGCGGGCTCCGAAGACTTGCCGATGCAGGAGGCGTCGACGACGTATGCCATGACGCGTGAGGTGTCGGCACTCTCGGACAGCAGGACGAGATATGCGTCCGCTCCTTGGTAGGACCCGGACTCGGCCGCGATGGCAGTCGTGATGTCGCCGATGCCCTTCGCGATGCAGGGAGGCACGTCTGTCGTGCGCTTCGTGGTCGGGTTCGCCGCAGACGACTCCGGCGTGCCGGGGATGGTGGCGGCGCCGAAGGTATCCCTGCCCGGCGCGTCCTTGGTCTTGTCATCGTCCAGGAGATCCGCCACTCGCTTCTCCAGCTTCACGCCGGAGAAAGTGTCGGAAGCCTGGCTCTGAGCCGCTGACGGATCGTCTCCGGAGCCGTTGCCGCTCATCGACTGGACCAGCAGGGTGCCCAGACCCAGAGCTGCGGCGGTGAAGACGGCTGCGAGAACCGTCGTGCGGCGGGATCGGCGCGTGGAGCTCGGGCGGCCCGGCCCGGTGGACGCGCGGGAGTGGCCTGCGGGGCGATTCGCCGGGAGCGATGTTTCACGTGAAACGCGCACGGCGTCGTGCTCGTCCGACGCGGCACCGGAGGAGCTGTTCGGAACCTCCGAGGCGTCGAGATCGTGCGCCGTGGCGTTGAGGAGGGCTTCGGCGGCCAGAGCAGCGTCGATCCGTCCCGCCACGTCGTCGGGCATGCGGGGAGGGCCCGGCAGGGTGCCGAGCATGCTGCGGATCTCCTCCAGCGAGGCATACACGTCGGCGCAGAGGGGGCACTCGTCCAGGTGCTGACGGACATCCGAGGTACGGGACGGCGGGAGCAGACCCTCGGTGAGGTCGGAGATCTCCGCGACTTCCGGGTGCCCGGCCGTGTCGGTCGTGGATGTCACGCTCGCCCACCTCCGCCCTTCACAGCAGCTGAATCGCTTGGCCCTGCATCATGTGGTCCCGCTGCGGGTGGGACGGATGTCCCCTGCGTCCGGTTCCTTCCGCGCCCCGACTTTTCGTCGCCGTCGCCCTCGCTATCCGTACGGAGATGGGTCAGGAGCGGCAGAAGTCTGGCTCTGCCACGGGCACAGCGGCTCTTCACCGTGCCGGTCGGCACGTCGAGGATCCGTGCGGCCTCGGCCACCGGGTAGCCCTGCATGTCCACCAGGACGAGCGCCGCTCGCTGGTCCTGCGGCAGGGTGCCCAGAGCCTCCAGCAGCTGGCGGTGCAGATCGTTGCGCTCGGCCGGAGCGGATGCCGACTCGTGCGGCTCCAGGAGCAGCTCCAGGCGCTCGGTGTCGTCGACCGGCGAAGTCTTGCGCGAGGCAGTCTTGCGGGCACGGTCCAGGCAGGCGTTCACCGTGATGCGGTGCAGCCAGGTCGTGACGGCTGACTGGCCGCGGAAGGTGTGGGCGGCCCGATAGGCGGATACGAGCGCGTCCTGGACGGCGTCGGCGGCCTCCTCACGGTCCCCGAGCGTCCGCAGGGCCACCGCCCACAGTCGGTCCCGGTGCCGGCGTACGAGTTCACCAAAGGCATCGGGGTCGCCTTCGACATGCCGGGCCAGGAGATCCTGATCGCTTATACCGCTGTGATCAGCGCCATGCGCCATCGGACCCCCTCCCTCGGTGAGCTCTCAGCCCGTGAACTTCACGTCAGTGATCGCCTGCTTGTAGCCGGCGCCACTGAACTGGTCACCGGCTGCATTGGGCACATCGGTGAGCCAGACGAGAACGTATCGGGTTTTCACCGGCTCCTTGGCGGAGATTTTCAGTTCCGTCCCACTCGTCTTGTTCGTGGCGATCTTCGTCATGGAGCTGAGCGGAGCGGACGATGACAGGGAGTCGGCCGCATAGAGCGTGGCCGTCGTGTGGTCGCCGGAGTAGTACAGCCCTATCGAGGCCGCCGACACCTCCTGGACCGAGCCGAGGTCGTAGACGATGCCGACGCCCTGCTTGAACGGCGCCAGCGTGGGGCCGGCGTTGTAGGAGTAGGTCCGCCAGTAGGTCGACGCGCTGCTGTCGTACGTCAGATCCGCGTCGTCCGCGTGCTGGGGCTTGCCGTCCGGGTAGTACTCAGCGGCGTCCTTGATGCTGAGCGTCGTGACGGGCTTGGCCTTGTCGGTGCCCTTGTCGTTGCCGTCCGCGCTCTGGCTGGTGTCCGGCTCGCCGGACTGGCCTCCTCGGCCCATGAGCGCGTCGGCGAGTTGCCAGCTGCCGAGACCGAGCGCGGCGATCAGTAGCGCCGAGACGGCCCACTTGAGGGCCTTGCCGGTACGGCTCTGCAGCGGAGGTGGCGGGGCGGGCAGTGGCTGGGTGACGCCTGCATGCGGCGCCTGGCGCCCGTATGTCCCCTGCTGGTACGTCGTGCGCTGGTAGTCGGGTGGCGCGGTGAACGCGGGCTCCGGCGGGCGGATGCGGGGCATCTCACCGATCGCCTTCACCAGTTCCTCCGGCGTCGTGCACGGGGACTCGTGGCGGGAGGCGGTGGCGCCGTCGTTGACGAGCGCACGCATGGCCAGCTCCGACAGGCCCCGGTGGACGCCTGCCCGGACCTGGTCGGGTGCGATGAGCCCGACACCCTTGGGGAGCCCGGAGAGGCCGTGCGCGTCGTTCTCGTACGGCCAGCGCTGGGTGAGCGCCGCGTACAGCAGTGCGCCGATCGCCTCGGTGTCCGTGCGCTGCGGGGTGTCCGAGCCGATGCCCCGCAGCGCGGCGTTCACCGCGAGACCGCGGATGCGCCACTGCCCGGCGGCAGAGCGCAGCACGGCGCTCGGGTTGAGCCGCAGGTGGGAGAGTCCCTCGCGGTGCGCGGCGGCCATGGCGTGGGAGACCTGGTTGACCATCTGGTACGCGTCGTGCGGCTCCAGCGGGCCGGAGGCCAGTAGCGCCGTCAGTTCCGTAGCGTCGGGAAGCCACTCGTGCACCACGTACACGAGGTCGTTCTCCTCGACCGCGTCCAGCACCTGGACGAAGCGGGGATCACCCAGCAGCGCCGATGAGCGGGCCGCCGCCAGCACGGAACGAGCGCGCGCGTGGTCGGCGGGCAGCACGTGTACCCCAACCGCGCGACGCAGTTTCTCGTCCACGGCACGCCAACTGCTGAAACCGTCCAGACGGGTGACGCACTCTTCGAGGCGGTAGCGTCTGGCGAGCTTGTGGCCGCTGTGCAGTTCGGGCGGTGTCGTTTGGGAAGGGCTCTCGGTACCGCCGCCCCCTTGTGCCTCTTCGCTCGCCGCGCTTTCCGTGTCCCGCTCCCGGTTCTGGGCCTCCCCGTCGGCCGTGGACTGGTCCGCTTCTGCGGTCAGCGGCTCATCGCCGCTGTTGTCTGCCACGTCGACGGCAGCCGTGCTCCGTTCCGCCACCGTCGTTCCTGCCTCCCCATCCGTTGAGCGCTCTACGGCGCCAAAGCCAATTGTGCCCACAGTCCGCCGCTATGAGCGACACGCGTCGGCGGACGATGGTTGTGCGCGTACCCAGCCTCAGCGCCCCAGCCGTCCGCGGACCATACCGACCATCGAGTTGAGCTCTTCGATGCGCATGCGCCGCGCGGCGACGTAGAAGACACCGAGCAGAACGATTCCTCCTCCGACGAGCGCGAGCATCGAGCCGCCGACGCCCTGTCCCAGGGTCCGGCTGATGCCGTAGCAGGCCGCGCCGCTGAGCAGCGCCGCGGGCAGCGAGGCGATGGACAGCCGTGCGTACGTCCGCATGACCCTGGCTCCGTCCAGATCCCCGCCCAGCCGCTTGCGCAGCCGCTGCCAGGCGACGCCGACCCCGATCATGTACGCCAGACCGTACGAGGCGGCCATGCCGACCACGGCCCAGCGGGCCGGGATCACGAAGAAGCAGATCGCAGAGGCGCTTGCGTTGACGGCGGCGACGATGACCGTGTTGTAGAACGGCGTCCGGGTGTCCTCGTATGCGTAGAAGGCGCGGAGGACGACGTACTGCACGGAGTACGGGACCAGGCCGAGCCCGAAGGCCATCAGCATGAAGCCCATGTTCGTGGCCGCACTGGTGCCGGAGGAGCCGAAGATCAGTGTGCACATCGGGATGCCGAGCGCGACGAAGCCGAAGGCGATCGGCACGATGGCAACCGCTGTGGTGCGAAGGCCCTGTGAGATGTCGTCACGAACGGCGCCGGTGTCGTCCTCGGCGGCCGAGCGCGAGATGCGCGGGAGCAGGGCCGCCATCAGGGACACCGTGATGATGGCCTGCGGCAGGCCCCAGATGAGCTGGGCGTTGGCGTAGGAGGCGAAGCCTGTGCCGTTGACGCCGGAGTCGATGCCGGATGAGGTGGCCAGCTGGGTGACGACGAGCGCACCCGCCTGGTTGGCGAGGACGAACAGGATCGTCCACTTGGCGAGCATCGCGGCCTTGCCGAGGCCATGGCCCTTCCAGTCGAAGCGCAGCCGCAGCCGGAACCCGGTCTCCCGCAGATACGGGATCATCGCCAGAGCCTGGACGACGAGGCCGAGCAGTATGCCGACCCCGAGCAGTCGCACGCCCTCCGGCGGGATGTTCTCGACCGTCATGTGGGAGTCGGCCGCGCTGCCGTAGACCCAGAGGAAGGCGCCGAGGGTGACGATGATGACGACGTTGTTCAGGACCGGCGTCCACATCATGGCGCCGAACCGGCCGCGTGCGTTGAGGATTTGACCCATCACCACGTGAATGCCCATGAAAAAGATCGAGGGCAGGAAGTAGCGGGTGAAGGTGACGGCGACGTCGTTGGCTGCGGGATTGTTGGCGACTCCCACCGACAGAGCGCGTACCAGGAGCGGCGCTGCGAACATCGCGAGCGCGGTGAGCAGAGCGAGAACCACCATGACGAGGGTCAGCAGGCGGTTGGCGTAGGCCTCGCCGCCGTCCTCGTCGTCCTTCATGGCGCGTACGAGCTGGGGCACGAAGACGGAGTTGAGGCCACCGCCGACGGTCAGGATGTAGATCATCGTCGGCAGCTGGTACGCCACCTGGAAGGAGTCGCCCAGCAGGAAGAGGCCCAGTGCCGAGACGATCATCGCCGAGCGGATGAAGCCGGTGAGGCGCGAGACCATGGTGCCGGCCGCCATCACGGCGCTCGACTTCAGCAGGCCCGAGGCACGCCCGCCCTTCTTCGCCGGAGGCGCGGGTGTGGGAGCGGCTGCGGGCTCCTCGTACACCGGGCGACCCGGGGTGGGGGCAGGGCTGGGCCCGGGAACGGACGGCTGCCCCATGGCCACGGGGGCGTGGCCCCCCTGCTGCTGGTCGCGGAAGAGATGGGCGAACGCGTCCGGCTCGTGGCGCTCCTCCCCGGCCTGTGTCACCAGGTCGTCCACGCCGACGAACTGGGTCGTACGGGCGTCGTCGCCGTACGGCAGATGCCGCGTAGGCCCCTCCGGCTCGGGGGCCGGCGTCTGGGCCCACACGCGTGGGTCGGGGCCGTACTGAGGCGCCGACGGCTGCCCGTAGAGCGGCTGCTGCGGCTGGTAGGTGCCCGGGGCCGGCGGGGGGTGCGCGGCACGGTCGTAGAGCGCCTCGGCCACCGGGTCCTGGGCGGCCAGATCCTGGGCGCGGTACGGGTCCTGGGCGTAGGCGTCCTGGAGGTACATGTCCGCGGGGGGCTGCGGCGGTGGCACCTGGCCCGGCCCGGGCAGCGGGCCGTCGGGATACCCCGAGTCGGCCGCACCCTGGCCGCGGTCACCGTCGTACGGCGCGTTCATGGTTACCCCACCTCATCGTCCCCGGGCCAACCGGCCACGACAGTCGCTCAACGGTCCACTCTCTCACCCGTGCCGGACGGGTCGGCGCTTTCCGGTGCGGTGTCCGGTGCCGGGTCACTCTGGTGCTCCGGCTCGTCTGCCCCGGACTTCGCCGGGGACTCCTCCTCGGGAGTGTGTACGACTGAGGCAGCCTCGGCGTTCGCGTCCGCGTCCGGCGGGACGTCTTCCGCGCTGTCGTCCGTCGAGGTTCCCTCTGCCTCCAGTCGGGCGGCGGCGCGCTTGCGCTGGGTGTACATCCGGAATCCGGCGAGGACGAGGAGCAGGACGCCACCGGCGATGACCAGCATCACCGTGGGCGTGATCTCGGTGACGTTGACCGTGAAGGTGACCTCGTCACCATACTTCTCGCCGTCCGCCGTGTAGAGCTGGGCTACCACGGTGACCGGCCCGTTGGCCTCGGCGTTTGTCGTGAACTTCACCGACTCGCTGTGCCCGCCGGAGATGTCGACGGACCGCTCGTCGAAGGACTTGTCACCGATCTTCAGACGCTTCGGGGACTGAGACGTGAGACGCAGCCTCAGGTTGTCGACACCCTGCACGAGGTTGTTCTGCACGGTCACGGGGATCGTCGCGCTGCGGCCCGAGAGCTTCGTCTCGGACTTCTCGATCAGCCGGACCTGGCCGATGAGCGTGTCGAGGTACGACGTCGCAGTCCCATGCAAGTCGTTGCGGTAGACCGCCGCCTCCAAAGAACGGCCCCGCCAGGAGGTGGACATTTCCCGGTCCATGGTCCTGCCGAAGGGCGTGACCACGCGGGACGGGTCGGAAAGGATCACCCTGAAGCGGTTGAGGCCGACCTGCGTGGCCTGGATCTCCTGGAAAGCCGACTTCGGCAGCGCCTGCTTGCGCAGCGACGTGGGATACGCCGAGGCTGACGGGATCTTGGTGTTGGCGCCCGGATCGGGCTTTGCGGCGGCGGCCGCGGACAGCTCCTGGGGCTGCGACCAGGTTCCCCCCTGGAGCGCCGTCAGAGCCTGCGCCATTGTCTGCGCCTGGCTCGCGGACGGCATGCGCTGCGGGGCGATCACGAGGCTGCGCTGCTTGTTGTTCTGGAGGTCCGTCATCAGGCTCTGGGCGAGGAACCTCTGCACGGCCAGAGTGGAGCTCTCGGCCTTCGTCATATCGCCCTGGAACGCGGTCGACAGCCGGGCGTCCGCGACCACGGCGGTGGTGCCGGCGCCGACGGGCCGGGCCGCGTTGGGCGTGTAGGACAGGCTGTTGTTCTCCTGCAGGCTGTCGCTGCGGGCGATCACCTTGTCGGCGCCCGCGGAGACGGCGACCTTGACGATCGAGGGGTCCACGGCGCCGTTCACGGGCCAGGCGAAATCCGTGTCCGGCACCACACGGAGGATGTTGTGGACGGTGTCCGCGGCCACGTCGGTGGCGTCCTTCAACCGGCTGAGGGAGCCGGTGATCGTCTTGCCGTTCTGCGCCAGCGCCGCGAGGTCGGGGTCGGCGAAGGGAAGTGCGATCACCTCTTCGCCCTGGACCGCCGTCTCCAGTGCCGCCAGCCATTCCTTGGCGGCAGCCTGGTTCTTGCCCGCGACGGTGGTGCTCCCGCTCCGGACCCGGTAGCTCTCCGTCATTGCCACGACGGACGCCAGCAGGTCCGGATCGATCACCCAGGTGATGTCGAGGTCCTCGCCCAGCGTCAGCATCTGCTCCAGGCGTCCGCCTGCGGAGATTTCCTTGGCCAGGTCGTCGTTCAGGAAGACCGGCGTCTGCTGCTCGCCGGGACCTGTCTCGGCCGTCAGGTGGGTGGTGGAGATCAGGGGCCAGAGGTACGTCGTCTTCGTCTTCGTGTCCGCGTCGTCGGGCTGCCACGGCAGGAATGTGCGCTGGATGCCGAGAACCTGGTCGTACGGAGCGGCGGAGGTTTTGCCCGAGAGCGAGACGCCCAGCTGGTAGACACCGTCCGAGCCGAGGTCCAGCTCCTTGACGGGCACGGAGATGGTGAAGGGCTGGGCCACGCCGGAGGCGAGCTTGGAGAACTTCTCCACGTACTTCCCGCCGAGCTCTGTCCCGTCGGTGAACTGGTCGAAGCCGGTGCGCTTGGCCGCGTCGTCGATGGCCGAGCGGCCCGTCACGGCCGCCGAGGCCACGCGCAGGCCCACATGGGCGTCCGTGACCGTCTGCTTGCCTTTGTTCGTGACCGTGCCCGAGACGGTGATCGTGTCGCCGTCGGTGGGCACGCTGGGGCTGAGCGAGTCCAGGGAGACCTCGACTGTGTTCGACCCCGTGGCGTCGGTCAGGGAGGCCTTCTGCGCCGCCTGAGCGTCCGGGGCTGCGGGCAGCTGGAGCAGACCGGCCAACAGGGGTACCCCGGCGAACAGCGCTCCGGTGCGCAGCAGCCACCGGCGGGCAGGTGAGGGACTCATCCCCTGGAAGTCTGCCGCCTCGGCCACGCGCTCGCCCGTCCCTCGTCGTCGTCAGTGGTCGTCGGATTGTGCGTCCACGCATGGTAACGATGCACGCTGAGGGGAAGTGCCGCGGTCCGCTCGACAAGATCGGGGGTGAGGCCGGGCTGTCCCCGTATGTGCACGTATCAAGGGGGTCGGCGATGGGGTCACCTGCGCGAAGCCCTTGTGCACGTTCAATGGAGGCGACCACTGCCACCGGCGCCACGTACCCTTTTCTGTTGTGCCGAACGCCAACGAAGACATCAGTGCCCTGAGCCAGGTGCAACGCCGCGCGGTGAGTGAACTGCTGCGGGTGTCCCCTGTCGCCGACGACCTCGCCCGCCGTTTCCAGGAGGCCGGGTTCACGCTCGCCCTGGTCGGCGGTTCGGTCAGGGACGCGCTACTCGGCCGGCTCGGCAACGACCTGGACTTCACGACGGACGCCCGCCCCGAGGACGTGCTGAAGATCGTGCGCCCCTGGGCGGACTCCGTCTGGGAGGTCGGGATCGCCTTCGGCACCGTAGGGGTGCAGAAGGACGGTTACCAGATCGAGGTCACGACCTACCGGTCCGAGGCGTACGACCGCACCTCGCGCAAGCCCGAGGTGTCGTACGGCGACTCGATCGAGGAAGACCTCGTCCGCCGTGACTTCACCGTGAACGCCATGGCGGTGGCACTCCCCGAGAAGGAGTTCATCGACCCCCACGGTGGGCTCGAGGATCTCTCGGCGCAGGTACTGCGCACCCCCGGCACCCCGGAGGAGTCCTTCTCCGACGACCCGCTGCGCATGATGCGTGCCGCGCGTTTCGCCGCACAGTTGGACTTCGAGGTGGCCCCGGAGGTCGTCGCGGCGATGACCGACATGGCCGGCCGTCTCGAGATCGTCTCGGCGGAGCGGGTGCGGGACGAGTTGAACAAGCTGATCGTGTCCGCCCACCCTCGCAAGGGCCTGAGCCTGCTGGTCGACACCGGCCTTGCCGAGCACGTGATGCCCGAGCTGCCGGCGCTGCGGCTGGAGCGTGACGAGCATCACCGGCACAAGGACGTCTACGACCACACGCTGATCGTGCTGGAGCAGGCGATCGAGCTGGAGGAGGACGGACCGGACCTCACCCTCAGGCTTGCCGCGCTGCTGCACGACATCGGCAAGCCCCGCACGCGCCGTTTCGAGGAGGACGGTCGGGTCTCCTTCCACCACCACGAAGTGGTGGGCGCCAAGATGACCAAGAAACGCATGGCGGCCCTCAAGTACTCCAACGAGCTCGTCAAGGATGTCTCACGTCTGGTCGAACTCCACCTGCGCTTCCACGGGTACGGCACCGGTGAGTGGACGGACTCCGCCGTTCGCCGCTACGTGCGTGATGCGGGTCCCCTCCTTGACCGGCTCCACAAGCTGACCCGCTCCGACTGCACCACGCGGAACAAGCGCAAGGCGAACGCCCTGTCCCGCGCGTACGACGGTCTGGAGGAGCGCATCGCCCAGCTTCAGGAGCAGGAGGAACTGGACGCCATCCGCCCGGATCTCGACGGCAACCAGATCATGGAGATTCTGGGCGTCGGACCCGGCCCGGTGATCGGGCAGGCGTACCAGTTCCTGCTGGAGCTGCGGCTGGAGAACGGACCGATGGAACACGATGAGGCGGTGGCGGCTCTGAAGGAGTGGTGGGCCCAGGTGCCGCAGGTTCAGTGACGCCCGGTCTTCTGCCTCCTTCGGAGGACAAGCAGCGCGGCGCGATGTTTCACGTGAAACATCGCGCCGCGCTGCTTGTCCGGGAGTCGATAACGGTAAGGCAGGCACTGGAGGGCCGATGTTTCACGTGAAACATCGGCCCTCCCGCATCAGTGCCGCCTCGATACCCCGAAGCGAGCCATGGTCGCAGCGATCACCGCGTAGATCACGGCCACGGTGATCACCAGAGCAACCGAGCGGCCGTCGGGAGGGAGCATCAGGGCGGCCATGGCGGCGGCGCCGACGAAGGCCACGTTGAACAGGACGTCGTAGAGGGAGAAGATCCGGCCCCGGTAGCCGTCGGCGACCGAGGACTGGACGATCGTGTCCGTGGCGATCTTCGCCCCCTGCGTGACGAGGCCCAGGACGAATGCCGCGATCAGTATGGGCACTTCCGTGAAAGGCAGGCCGAGGGCCGGTTCCAGCACCGCGGCGACCGCGGAGCAGGTGACGATCCAGAGGCCCGGACCCAACCGCCCGGCCGCCCAGGGCGTCATCACCGCCGCGGTGAAGAACCCCGCCCCCGAGACACCTACGGCGAGACCGAGGAGGGCCAGCCCCTCCTCCGAGCCGGACGATCCGGAGCTGTCGGACGACCAGGCATACCGGCAGAGCATGAGCACCATGACCGTCAGGGCGCCATAGCAGAACCGCATCAGGGTCATCGAGGCCAACGCCCAGGCCGCTGTCCGCCGTCCCGGCTCGGCGAGATGCCGTACACCCGCCACCAGGCCCCGCGCCGTGCCCGCGAGTGCCGCACCCAGCCGCGGCTGCACCAACTCAGGGTCGGGGCCGAGCATGTCCCGGGCGATGCGCAGTGAGGCGAGGGCCGCGCAGAGGTAGAGGGCCGAGCCGACGAGGACCACCGCGGCGTCGGAGTCCGCAGCCATCAGTCGGACGACGAAGGCGAGTCCGCCGCCCGCGGTCGCGGCGAGCGTTCCGGCCGTCGGGGAGAGGGAGTTGGCGACCACCAGGCGATCGGCGTCCACCACGCGGGGCAGGGCGGCGGAGAGCCCCGCCAGGACGAAGCGGTTGACCGCCGTGACGCACAGCGCGGAGATGTAGAAGAGCCAGTCGGGTACATGGCTCAAGATCAGGCCGGCTGTCACGGACGCCAGCAGGGCGCGCAGCAGGTTGCCGTACAGCAGTACCTGGCGGCGCCGCCAGCGGTCCAGCAGGACACCCGCGAAGGGGCCGACGAGGGAGTACGGAAGGAGCAGGACCGCCATCGCGGAGGCGATCGCGGCCGCCGACGTCTGCTTCTCGGGCGAGAAGACCACGTACGTGGCGAGCGCGACCTGATAGACGCCGTCGGCGCCCTGGGACAGCAGCCGTACGGCGAGCAGGCGGCGGAAGTCCCGGAAGTGGAGCAGGACGCGCAGGTCGCGCACGACGGACATGGGGCACAGCCTCACATACGGAGGGGGTCCCCGGGCACATGACCCGGAGACCCCCAACAGCCCACTACGAACGACTGATCAGCGCTCGATCTCGCCCTTGATGAACTTCTCGACGTTGTCGCGGGCCTCGTCGTCGAAGTACTGCACCGGCGGGGACTTCATGAAGTACGAGGACGCCGACAGGATCGGGCCGCCGATGCCGCGGTCCTTGGCGATCTTCGCGGCGCGCACTGCGTCGATGATGACACCGGCGGAGTTCGGGGAGTCCCAGACCTCGAGCTTGTACTCCAGGTTCAGCGGGACGTCACCGAAGGCGCGCCCCTCGAGGCGGACGTACGCCCACTTGCGGTCGTCGAGCCAGGCCACGTAGTCGGACGGGCCGATGTGGACGTTGCCCTCGCCCAGTTCGCGGTCGCGGATCTGGGAGGTGACGGCCTGCGTCTTGGAGATCTTCTTGGACTCCAGGCGGTCACGCTCGAGCATGTTCTTGAAGTCCATGTTGCCGCCGACGTTCAGCTGCATCGTGCGGTCCAGGACGACGCCCCGGTCCTCGAACAGCTTCGCCATGACGCGGTGCGTGATGGTGGCACCGACCTGCGACTTGATGTCGTCACCGACGATCGGAACGCCCGCCTCGGTGAACTTGTCCGCCCACTCCTTGGTGCCGGCGATGAAGACCGGAAGGGCGTTGACGAAAGCGACCTTGGCGTCGATGGCGCACTGGGCGTAGAACTTCGCCGCGTCCTCAGAGCCGACGGGCAGGTAGCAGACGAGGACATCGACCTGCTTGTCCCTGAGGACCTGGATCACGTCGACCGGGGCCTCGGCGGACTCCTCGATGGTCTCGCGGTAGTACTTGCCGAGGCCGTCGAGGGTGTGGCCGCGCTGCACGGTCACACCGGTGCTCGGCACGTCACAGATCTTGATGGTGTTGTTCTCGGAGGCGCCGATGGCGTCCGCGAGATCGAGACCGACCTTCTTGGCGTCGACATCGAAGGCGGCGACGAACTCCACGTCACGGACGTGATAGTCACCGAACTGCACGTGCATGAGGCCCGGCACCTTCGACGCCGGGTCGGCGTCCTTGTAGTACTCGACTCCCTGCACCAGCGACGCGGCGCAGTTGCCCACACCGACGACGGCTACGCGAACCGAACCCATTCCGGTTGCTCCCTGTGTGTACGAGTGAGGTCCTGGCAGGGACCTCACGTGGTGGTGTCGCCGGGCGCATCCGGACCGGGGGTGTCCCCGGGCCGGGGCAGGGCGCCCGGCGCTCCCTCTGTGGTGTCGCGAGCGGATTCTCCGTGGGCGGGGCCATTCAGGGCCCGGCCCGCCCGCTCGCTCTCGATGAGCTCGTTCAGCCAGCGCACTTCGCGCTCCACGGACTCCATCCCATGGCGCTGGAGCTCAAGCGTGTAGTCGTCGAGGCGCTCGCGGGTGCGCGCCAGAGAGGCACGCATCTTCTCCAGCCGTTCCTCCAAACGGCTGCGACGGCCCTCCAGGACGCGCATGCGCACATCACGCGAGGTCTGCCCGAAGAACGCGAAGCGAGCGGCGAAGTGCTCGTCCTCGTAGGCGTCGGGACCCGTCTGTGAGAGCAGCTCCTCGAAGTGTTCCTTACCTTCTGCCGTCAACCGGTAGACGATCTTGGCGCGGCGACCCGTGAGCGGGGCGGCGGCAGCATCGTCCGGGGTCCCCCCCGATTCCTCGATCAACCAGCCATTGGCGACCAGCGTCTTGAGACAGGGGTAGAGCGTCCCGTAGCTGAACGCACGGAACACACCCAGTGACGTGTTGAGTCGTTTACGCAGCTCATAGCCGTGCATCGGGGCTTCGCGGAGCAGGCCGAGGACAGCGAACTCAAGTATTCCGGAGCGCCGGCTCATCGTCGCCTCCCCTCTCCCGCTGGCCCTGTCGGCACGCTTTATGCCGAGCTGATGTATCGACTCGATACATCCAGACGATAGAACGCCCCTACGGATGCGACAAGTGGGGGCGCGGTGAACGGGATCACATCACCGATTAGTAGGAAGTAAGTTGCCTGATTTGGGGTGAAGTTCGGTGCTCAGTAGGTTTTGGCGGTGCGTAGTCTGTGCGGCATGCACACCACTGGGAGCCGAGTGACGTTTGAGCACGTGGTCGTCCTGGGTGCGGTACGGATGAATGCCAACACGACCGCATCCGTACTTCGGGGGGACCGGAAACCAGCCGCCGTTTCCAGGCGCGCACGGGTGCGCCTGCCCGAGGAGTAGTCGTTCGATGAGCGAGCACCGTCGCAAACCGCCGCAGCCGCAGGGAGGCGGACGTGCCGCGGCCCGACGCGGCCAGTCGGCGTCCTCCGGCCGCCGCGCGGCACCGCGGGGCGCCACCGGGTCACTTTCCGACACTTATGGCTCGGGAGGTGAGGAGACCCAGTACGAGGGCCGTGCCGCGGCTCGACGGGCGACGCAGAGAAGCACCGGCGTCGGTCCGGGCGGCGGCCGTCGTAGAGCGGTCGAGCCTGCTGGGCGCGGCCCGGGTCGTGCCCGTGGACGCGCCGCTCCGCCCGGCAAGAAGCGATTTATCGACTATCCGCGTGCCGGTAAGTACGGCGCGATGCGCTGGGTGCCGTCGTGGCGCCAGGTGACAGGGCTGTTCATCGGGTTCTTCGGGTGCCTTGTGGCTGCGGCCGGCATCGGATACGCGGTTGTGGCCGTACCCAACCCGGCCGAGGCCGCGACGGCGCAGAACAACGTCTACTACTGGTCGGACGGCTCGCAGATGGTCGCGACCGGTGGTGAGGTCAACCGCCAGATCATCGCGTACGAGAAGATCCCCAAGGCGATGCGCTACGCCGTCATGTCGGCCGAGAACAAGACGTTCGAGACCGACAGCGGCGTCGACCCCATGGGAATCGCCCGCGCCGTCGTCAACATGGCAAAGGGTGGTCAGACGCAGGGTGGTTCGACCATCACCCAGCAGTACGTGAAGAACGCCATGCTCGACGATCAGTCGCAGACGCTGTCCCGGAAGGTCAAGGAACTCTTCATCTCGGTGAAGGTGGGCGCCTCCGTCGACAAGGACGAGATCATGCGGGGCTACCTAAACACGGCCTACTTCGGCCGTGGAGCTTATGGCCTTCAGGCAGCCGCCCGTACGTACTTCGGTATTGACGCGGAGAAGCTCAACCCGAGCCAGTGCGCCTTCCTCGCCGCCGTTCTCAAGGGCGCGACGTACTACGACCCGGCCGGAGCGACGTCGATCGACCCGGCGGCCACGGCACAGGCGAACACCAAGCGTGCCACGGAACGCTGGGGCTGGATCCTCAACGAGATGGTCAAGGACAAGCGTCTGTCGGCAGCCGACCAGGCCAAGTACCCCGACTTCCCCAAGATCCAGTCTCCTCGCTCCAACGCTCAGCTGGGCGGCCAGATCGGTTACCTCGTCGACACGGCCAAGGGCTACATCCTCAACAACACCGAGATCACGCAGAAGGAACTCGAGCAAGGCGGCTACGAGATCCACACGACCTTCGACAAGGACAAGGTCAAGGAACTCGAGAAGGCCGTGGCGAAGGTCCGCAAGGAGAACATCAAGCCGGACCAGCGCCCGAAGACCGACACCCATGTGCAGTTCGGTGGTGCGTCGGTGAATCCGAAGTCGGGCGCCATCGAGGCGATCTACGGTGGTGAGGACGCCACCAAGCACTTCACCAACAACGCCGACGTCACCGGCGCACAGGTCGGTTCGACGTTCAAGCCGTTCGTCCTGGCGGCAGCCATGACCTGGGGCAAGCGTGACCCCGCTCTCGATCCGGACCAAGCGCAGGACGAGCGCACCATCGTCTCGCCGAAGAGCCTCTACAGCGGTAAGAACAACCTCAAGATCAAGGACTACAACGGCGACATCTGGACCAATGAAGAGGGCAAGGAGTGGCTGCAGGCCAACGACGACGACGAGTCGTACGGCAGCCCGCCGAAGTACCAGATCGACCTCCGCGAGGCGATGCGGGTCTCGGCGAACTCCGCCTTCGTGCAGCTGGGTATGGACGTCGGTCTGGACCGGGTGAAGGAAGCGGCCATGGAGGCAGGCCTCAAGGAGGGCAGCCTCGCCGGCACGGGCTACCCGTCCTTCTCGATCGGTATCTCCGATCCCAGTGCGATCCGGATGGCCGGTTCGTATGCAACCTTCGCCGCCAGTGGCAAGCAGAATGACCCGTTCTCGGTCAAGACGGTCGAGCATGAGGGTCTGACCATGTTCGACCACGACGACATCGCCGAGCCGAAGCGGGCCTTCACGTCGGGGGTCGCCGACAACGTCACCGATGTCCTCAAGACCGTCGTCGACGAGGGAACCGGTACGTCGGCCCAGCTGACCGGCCGTGAGGTGGCGGGCAAGACCGGTACCACCGACGGCAACAAGTCGGCCTGGTTCGTCGGGTACACGCCGCAGCTGTCGACCGCGATCAGCATGTACCGCATGGACGACGACGAGTCGAACAAGAAGCGCACGTTCTTGGAGATGTACGGCACGGGTGGCCAGGAGACGATTCACGGTGCCTCGTTCCCGGCTGAGATCTGGCACGACTACATGGAAGACGCGCTCAAGGACGAGCCGTCGGAGGACTTCCCGGAGCCCGAGCCGATCGGTGTGATCGTCAACGACGACCCGGACCCGACACCGACGCCGACGGTGACCGAGTCCGAGGAGGAGAGCCCCAAGCCGAGCCCGACGCCGTCCGAGAGTGAGATCCTCCCCTCACCGACGCCCAGCGAGACCTGCAACAACCCGTTCAACCCCAACTGCGAGGACACGGGTGGTACGGACACGGGTGGTACGGACACCGGGGGCATCGATGGTGGGGTGACCGGGACACCGACGGAGTCGGAGGACGATTCGAGAGGCAACCAGAACGGGGGTCTCTTCGGGGGCTCCAGCGGGTAGCTCCCCGCCCCGCAGAACGTGTTTCACGTGAAACAAGGGCCACCGCACCGACCATGTGCGGTGGCCCTTGCCGTGTCCGCCGAGGAACTCGGACACAGCGGTTGAGATGTGTTTCACGTGAAACATGGGGCCGTCGCATGCGACGGGATGCGGTGGTCCTCGGCGTATTCCTAGGCGCG
This sequence comes from Streptomyces sp. DSM 40750, assembly GCF_024612035.1. Taxonomy (GTDB): domain Bacteria; phylum Actinomycetota; class Actinomycetes; order Streptomycetales; family Streptomycetaceae; genus Streptomyces. The sequence goes on along the minus strand of NZ_CP102513.1, from coordinate 5,808,980 downwards.
TACGGCAGGATGTGCGGCATGCCCAGTGCAGAGACGACGCGAGTGAGCGTGGACGAGCCGGAGCCAGTGCGGCCGACCAAGGAGGACGAGGTCGCTTCGACCGGCAGTGAGCTGATCGGCGGCCCGATCGGGCGGCGGGCCCTGCTCGGCACATCCTGGTGGACGCCGGTACGGGTCGTCGCGCTGGTGGCCATCGGCATGTTCGCGCTCGGCATGGTGCAGAAGCTGCCCTGCTACGACGGCGCATGGTTCTTCGGAGCCAGCTCCCAGTACACGCACGCGTGCTACTCGGACATCCCACACCTCTACCAGGGGCGTGGCTTCGCCGACGGACTCGTGCCGTACTTCGACAAGATCCCCGGCGACATGGAGTACCTCGAGTACCCGGTGCTGACCGGTGTGTTCATGGAGGTCGCCGCCTGGCTCACCCCGGGCAGCGGCACCATCCAGAGACAAGAGCAGTGGTACTGGATGGTCAATGCCGGGATGCTGATGGTCTGCGCGGCGGTCATCGCCGTCTGCAGCGCGCGCATCCACCGTCGGCGCCCCTGGGACGGCCTTCTGGTGGCCTTGGCGCCTGCTTTCGCGCTGACCGCAACCATCAACTGGGACCTGCTCGCCGTGGCTCTACTGGCCGCCGCGATGCTGATGTGGTCGCGACAGCGTCCCCTCGCCTTCGGTGTGCTGATCGGTCTCGCCACGGCCGCCAAGTTCTACCCGTTCCTGGTGCTCGGACCGCTCCTCGTGCTGTGCTGGCGGGCGGGCAAGTGGCGTGCATACGTGACCGCGCTGCTCGGTGCCGTCGGGGCCTGGCTCGCGGTGAACCTGCCGGTGATGCTCCTGGCACCGGACGGATGGGCGAAGTTCTATCGCTTCAGCCAGGAACGCGGCGTCGACTTCGGCTCCTTCTTCCTCGTCATCGCGCAGCGGGTGAACATCCAGATCACCCCCGAGACGGCGAACGCGTACGCAATGGTCTCTATGGTGCTCGTCTGCGCAGGTATCGCCGCACTTACGTTGACCGCCCCTCGCCGCCCGCGCTTCGCGCAGCTCGCCTTCCTGATCGTCGCGGCCTTCATCCTCACCAACAAGGTCTACTCGCCGCAGTACGTGCTCTGGCTGGTGCCTCTAGCCGCGCTGGCCCGGCCCCGCTGGCGGGACTTCCTGATCTGGCAGGCCTGCGAGGTCGGGTACTTCCTGGGGATCTGGATGTACCTCGCGTACACGACCAGCGGAGAGGCTCACAAGGGCCTGCCTGCCGAGGGCTACCAACTCGCCATCATGGCCCACCTGTTGGGGACCCTCTTCCTGTGTGTCGTCGTCGTACGCGACATCTTCATGCCGGAGCGGGACATGGTGCGCCGGGCCGGTGACGACGATCCGTCCGGCGGGGTGCTCGACGGCGCGGAGGACGTTCATGTGTACGGCGCCGCGGCCCATCCCCCGCGGCACGCGATGTACTTCGAGGGGCCGCCGGTGGAGTGGGGCAGCCGTGGCCCGGAGGACAGTTCGCCCTGAGCGAACAGAGCCTGGCGGGATCACGCGGAAGGCCGTACACGAGAACCTCGTGTACGGCCTTCCGCGTAGCAGCGCGGGCATTCCCGCCCGAGACCGGCTCCTCCGCTCCCTAGGAGGCAGGCTCAGCGGTCGACGATGCGGTCGAACTGCGTGGTGGTGTGCCGCAGATGCGCCACCAGTTCCTCGCCGACCTTGGGCTCTGGGGCGTCCGACGGCACGAAGAGGATCGAAACCTGCATGTGCGGCGGCTCGGCGAACCAGCGCTGCTTGCCGCCCCAGACGAACGGAGAAAGGTTCCGGTTGACCGTCGCGAGGCCCGCCCGGGCGACGCCCTTGGCGCGCGGCATGACGCCGTGCATCGCCTTCGGGGCCTCCAGACCCACCCCGTGCGACGTACCGCCCGCCACAACCACCAGGAAGCCGTCGGAGGCCGCCTTCTGCTGCCGGTAGCCGAAGCGGTCGCCCTTGGCGACGCGGGTGACGTCCAGTACGGCCCCGCGGTACTCCGTCGCCTCGTGGTCACCCAGCCACAGCCGCGTACCGATACGGGCCCGGAAGCGGGTCTGTGGGAACTGCTGCTGCAGGCGGACGAGGTCCTCGGCCTTGAGGTGACTGACGAACATGGTGTGCAGCGGGAGGCGGGCCGCGCGCAGCCGGTCCATCCAGCCGATGACCTCCTCGACGGCGTCCGAGCCGTCGGTGCGGTCCAGCGGCAGGTGGATGGCGAAGCCCTCCAGGCGCACGTTCTCTATGGCGGCGTGGAGCTGCGGGAGCTCCTGCTCGCTCACGCCGTGCCGCTTCATCGAGGACATGACCTCGATGACGACACGGGCGCCCACCAGGCCGTACACGCCGTCGACCGACGACACGGAGCGGATGACGCGGTCGGGCAGGGGTACGGGCTCTTCAGCGCGTCGGTAGGGCGTCAGCACCAGCAGGTCGCCGCTGAACCAGTCCTTGATCCGGGCCGCCTCGTACGTGGTGCCGACGGCGAGGACGTCCGACCCGAGGCGCGTGGCCTCTTCCGCCAGCTTCTCGTGTCCGAAGCCGTAGCCGTTGCCCTTGCAGACGGGGACGAGTCCCGGGAACTGCTCCTGAACGTGCTTGTGGTGTGCCCGCCAGCGCGCGGTGTCGACGTAGAGCGTGAGCGCCATGGCCGGTCCCGGAACCTTTCTAGTGGCTGCGGTGTATCAGAGGTATGGAAGCAAAAACGGGGGCGTCAGCGGCGCGACATGTAGATGTCGAGCGCCTTGTGGAGCAGCTTGTTCAGCGGGAAGTCCCACTCACCGAGGTACTCGGCGGCCTGGCCGCCCGTGCCCACCTTGAACTGGATCAGGCCGAAGAGGTGATCCGTCTCGTCCAGCGAGTCGGAGATGCCGCGCAGGTCATAGACGGTCGCGCCCAGGGCGTAGGCGTCGCGCAGCATGCGCCACTGCATCGCGTTCGAGGGCCGGACCTCACGGCCGATGTTGTCCGATGCGCCGTACGAGTACCAGACGTGCCCGCCGACGACGAGCATCGTCGCGGCGGACAGGTTCACGCCGTTGTGCCGGGCGAAGTAGAGCCGCATGCGGTTGGGGTCCTCGGTGTTGAGGGCCGTCCACATACGCTGGAAGTACGACAGAGGGCGGGGCCGGAAGCGGTCACGCACGGCTGTGATCTCGTACAGCCGCTGCCACTCCTCCAGGTCGTGGTAGCCGCCCTGGACGACCTCGACGCCGGCCTTCTCGGCCTTCTTGATGTTGCGGCGCCACAACTGATTGAAGTTCTTGTGGACCTCTTCCAGCGAGCGGTTGGCGAGCGGCACCTGGTAGACGTAGCGGGGCTGTACGTCACCGAAGCCGGCCCCGCCGTCCTCGCCCTGCTGCCAGCCCATGCGACGCAGTTTGTCGGCGACCTCGAAGGCACGCGGTTCGATGAAGTCGGCCTCGATGTCGCGCAGCCGCTTCACATCGGGGTTCTGGATGCCCGCCTTGATGGAGGTGGCCTCCCAGCGGCGGATGATCACCGGTGGGCCCATCTTCACCGAGAAGGCGCCCTGCTGCTTCAGATGGGCGAGCATCGGCTCCAGCCAGTCGGTGAGGTTCGGTGCGAACCAGTTGATGACCGGGCCCTCGGGCAGGTAGGCGAGATAGCGCTTGATCTTGGGCAGTTGGCGGTACAGCACCATGCCGGCGCCGACCATCTCACCGGTCTTGTCGTCGAACCACCCGAGGCTCTCGGAGCGCCACTCGGCCTTGACATCGGCCCAGGCCGGGACCTGCATGTGGCTAGCCGAGGGCAGGCTCTGGATGTACGCCAGATGCTGCTCTCGGCTGATCGTCCTCAGGGTCAGGCTCATTCGGGGCGCTCCTCGGGCTGGTGTGTCCCCATGGGTACAGGGGCTCCGGCTCTCGCGCCGAAGCCTACTGCGCCCTGCGGGCGCCCCGAATGGCCGTATGGGACCTGGGGCCCGGCCGGTACGCAGCCGGGACGTCAGGCGGTGTTATTCGGCCGCTTGGTCCTATGTAAGGCGGCGGACAGCGAAGGCCATGGTCCGCCGACCTTGAGGCCGCCGGTACGGGATCAGCCTATGACCCCGCCGAAGAGACCTCCATGGGCCATGCCCAGGAAGAAACCGACGGCCGAGGCACCGAGACCCACAATCAGGCCGAAGCGCTCACGAGTCGTCTCCGAGATGAACTGCCCGTACGCGCCGGTCAGGATTCCCATCAGCCCGGTCCAGGAACTGAGCAGGTGCAGATGGTGGAACATCGCCGTGATGAAGGAGACCGCCCCGAGCACGAGCGTCACGGCGAGCAGGGTGTCCTGCACGGGGTGGGGCTTGTCATCGGTGGCGAGCAGAGAGCCGGCGATGTTGGGTCGCAATGTCTGTGCCATGGGGCACCTCCTGCGGAAGGCGGCGCATCGTAGCGCCATACACACCCGACGTGTACAGATTGACGGTCACCGCCACCGGATTTCAACCGGAAGCGGGTGTGCGGGTAGTCTGTACCGTCTGCACCGGTGTCTGCCCAGGCCATGACAGGGATCCTCAACGGGGATCCCCGATTGTCAGTGGTGGCCGATACCGTTGCGTACGCATCACAACCCTCCTGCCACGGAACGACCGTGGCCGCTGAGTCCAAAGGAGGTGGGTTCCACATGCGTCACTACGAGGTGATGGTCATCCTCGACCCCGATCTGGAGGAGCGCGCTGTCGCCCCCCTGATCGAGAACTTCCTTTCCGTTGTCCGTGAGGGCAACGGAAAGGTCGAGAAGGTCGACACCTGGGGCCGTCGTCGTCTCTCGTACGAGATCAAGAAGAAGCCTGAGGGCATCTACTCGGTCATCGACCTGCAGGCCGAGCCTGCGGTCGTCAAGGAGCTCGACCGCCAGATGAACCTGAACGAGTCGGTCCTCCGGACCAAGGTCCTCCGCCCCGAGACCCACTGAGCTCTCGCTCAGCTGATCCCGGGATCCGAGTAGCAGCACAAGCAGCCAGCAGCAAACCCGCCGAGAGGTTCCCCCATGGCAGGCGAGACCGTCATCACGGTCGTCGGCAATCTTGTCGACGACCCCGAGCTGCGCTTCACCCCTTCCGGTGCGGCGGTCGCGAAGTTCCGTGTCGCGTCCACTCCTCGCACCTTCGACCGTCAGACCAATGAGTGGAAGGACGGCGAGAGCCTGTTCCTGACCTGCTCGGTCTGGCGTCAGGCGGCGGAGAACGTCGCCGAGTCGCTCCAGCGAGGCATGCGCGTCATCGTGCAGGGCCGGCTGAAGCAGCGGTCCTACGAGGACCGTGAGGGCGTCAAGCGCACGGTCTACGAGCTGGACGTCGAGGAAGTCGGCGCCAGCCTGCGCAGTGCCACGGCCAAGGTCACCAAGACTGCCGGCCGCGGTGGCCAGGGTGGTTACGGCGGTGGCGGTGGCGGCCAGGGTGGTGGCGGCTGGGGCGGAGGCCCCGGTGGCGGCCAGCAGGGCGGCGGCGCTCCCGCCGACGACCCGTGGGCCAGCGGCGCTCCCGCCGGTGGTAACCAGGGCGGCGGCGGTGGCGGCGGCTGGGGCGGAAGCTCCGGCGGCAGCGGCGGCAGCGGCGGCGGCTACTCGGACGAGCCCCCCTTCTAAGACCTTCGGACCGGATCACCGGTCTTCGAGGTCGAGGGTGGGGGCCGTACCCCAAACTTCTTGATCACACAGGAGATACACCATGGCGAAGCCGCCTGTGCGCAAGCCGAAGAAGAAGGTCTGCGCTTTCTGCAAGGACAAGGTCACCTACGTGGACTACAAGGACACGAACATGCTGCGGAAGTTCATTTCCGACCGCGGCAAGATCCGTGCCCGCCGCGTGACCGGCAACTGCACGCAGCACCAGCGTGACGTCGCCACGGCCGTGAAGAACAGCCGTGAGATGGCGCTGCTGCCCTACACGTCCACCGCGCGCTAAGGGAAGGGTGACCGACTAATGAAGATCATCCTCACCCATGAGGTCTCTGGCCTCGGCGCTGCCGGCGACGTCGTCGACGTCAAGGACGGCTACGCTCGCAACTACCTGATCCCGCGGAAGTTCGCTATCCGCTGGACCAAGGGTGGCGAGAAGGACGTCGAGCAGATCCGTCGTGCTCGCAAGATCCACGAGATCCAGACCATCGAGCAGGCCAACCAGGTCAAGGGCCAGCTCGAGGCCGTCAAGGTCCGTCTGGCTGTCCGCTCCGGCGACGCCGGTCGTCTCTTCGGTTCCGTCACCCCGGCCGACATCGCATCCGCGATCAAGGCTTCCGGTGGCCCCGAGGTCGACAAGCGCCGCATCGAGCTGTCTGCTCCGATCAAGACGCTGGGCGCCCACGAGACGTCCGTGCGCCTGCACCCCGAGGTTGCCGCCAAGGTCAACATCGAGGTCATCGCGGCCTAAGGGTCGCGCTCGCTGAAGCGGTGTATGGGGCCGCACCCTGTGAGGGGTGCGGCCCCACATGCTTGCCGGGTCTTTGGTGAATCGGTCTGGATCGGCTCAGCGTGTCGGCGGAGTAACTGTTTCACGTGAAACAGCGGGAACTGGGCGACGTTTCACGTGAAACGAAGCCGAGTTGGAGCCCTACTCTCAGCGCGTCGCTCCGGTGACGATCCAGAGGCCGGAGCGGGAGCGTAGCCACAGGGTCAGCATGCGGGTCGCCATCATCAGCGTCATGGCGGCCCAGAGGGCGGCCAGACCGCCACCGAAGGTGGGAACGAGCAGCGCGGCCGGGATGAAGATCGCCAAGGTCAACAACATGGCCCGGGCAAGGTAGGGACCGTCTCCCGCGCCCATCAGTACGCCGTCGAGTACGAAGACGATCCCGGAGATCGGCTGGGCGAGCGCCACCACAATGAGGGCGGGGAGCGCGGCTTCTTGAACTCCCGAGTCGCCGGTGAAGAGCGGTACGAACAAGGGTCGGGCGACGATCACCAGCAGTCCGAGTATGGCTCCTGTGGCGATCCCCCACTGCACCATGCGCCGGCAGGCCTCGCGGGCGCCTTGGGCGTCGCCCGCGCCGAGGTAACGGCCGATGATGGCCTGCCCGGCGATGGCGATCGCGTCCAGGGCGAAGGCGAGCAGACTCCAGAGCGAGAGGACGATCTGGTGCGCGGCGATTTCCTCATCCCCGAGGCGGGCGGCGACTGCGGTGGCGATCAGCAAAATGGCGCGCAATGAGAGCGTACGGACCAGCAGAGGCACCCCGGCCTGGGCCGAGGCGCGTATGCCGGCGGCGTCGGGGCGCAGTGAGGCGCCATGTTTGCGGGCGCCGCGGATCACGACCCAGAGGTATGCGGCGGCCATGCCGACCTGGGCGATGACCGTACCCCAGGCGGATCCGGCGATGCCCAGGTCGGCGCCGTAGACAAGGCCTGCGTTCAGGGCGCCGTTGGCGACGAAGCCCGCGACAGCGACATAGAGAGGTGTCTTCGTGTCCTGGAGCCCTCGCAAGACACCGGTGGCGGCGAGCACGACGAGCATGGCCGGGATGCCGAGTGACGAGATCCGCAGATAGGTCGTGGCATAAGGAGCCGAGGTGTCCGAGGAGCCGAAGAGAGTCACGAGGGTGGGGGCGGTGGGAACGACGACCGTGATGACGGCGGCCCCGAGCAGCAGGGCGAGCCAGATGCCGTCCATGCCCTGGCGAATGGCCGCCGGTAGATCGCCGGCTCCCACCCGCCGGGACACCGCGGCCGTGGTGGCGTATGCCAGGAAGACGAAGACGCTCACCGCAGTGACGATGAGGGCCGAGGCGACGCCGAGACCGGCCAGCTGCGCGGTGCCGAGATGGCCGACGATCGCGGTGTCGACCATCAGGAAAAGAGGCTCGGCGACGAGCGCGCCGAAGGCCGGAACGGCCAGCGAGACGATCTCTCGATCGTGCCGGCGCCGGGTGGCTCTGGGAGTCGCGGAGGCCTGTGTCATGACCACCAATCTAATCTTCCACAGGTAAGAGATGCAATGCACTAATGGCTATTACATCTCGCTTGGTCGGGTGCGCTGTCGCGCACTGATCGTGAAGATCTTGATCCAGTCGGGAAAGTTTTTCTTCTGCACAGCCGCTGGGCGCTAAAGGTGCAGGTCAGAGTGGTTTCCGTGAAAGGGGCGAGGTCTTGTTCACAGGCCTGTCCACCGAGTCGTGCACAGGTTTTGCGGGGTTCTCCACAGCATCTGGAGCGTCGTCCACATGGCCTGTGGATAACCAGATTGGCTGACGGTGCCGACGGGCCTACGGTGGTGCGGCGCCCGCTCCTCGGCAGATCACGGAAACCTCGCAAAACCGACGAGCCAGAACCGGAGTTGGGCCTCTCATTTGTCAGTGTCGTGCCGTAGAAATGAGAAGCACGGCGAGGTCCGCTCGGCGGACGGGAGGAGGTTGCTCGGTGAGCATTTCCGAGCCCTTGGACGACCCGTGGGCCGACAGCGGGCCAAGTGATCGTCTGCCCTCCTCCCGCCGAGGCCAGGACGGCGGTCGGAGCAGGGACGAACGGCACGACCGCGGCCGGGACAACGGGGAGTGGGACGGCGGAGGTTCGGCCTTCGAACGCGTACCCCCGCAGGACCTGGACGCCGAGCAGTCCGTTCTCGGCGGCATGCTGCTGTCCAAGGACGCCATCGCCGACGTGGTGGAGATCCTCAAGGGCCCCGACTTCTACAAGCCGGCACACGAGACCATCTACCAGGCGATCCTCGACGTCTACGCCAAGGGCGAGCCCGCCGACCCCATCACCATCGCCGCCGAACTGACCAAGCGCGGCGAGATCACCAAGGTCGGTGGCGCCTCCTATCTGCACACCCTCGTCCAGACGGTGCCGACGGCGGCGAACGCGGAGTACTACGCGGAGATCGTCCACGAGCGTGCCGTCCTGCGCCGCCTGGTCGAGGCCGGCACCCGCATCACCCAGATGGGATACGCGGCCGACGACGACGTGGACGAGATCGTCAACAGAGCCCAGGCCGAGATCTTCGCGGTCACCGAGCAGCGCACCACCGAGGACTATCTGCCACTCGGCGACATCATGGAGGGCGCGCTCGACGAGATCGAGGCGATCGGTTCGCGGTCGGGGGAGATGACCGGTGTGCCGACCGGCTTCACCGACCTCGACCAGCTCACCAACGGCCTGCACCCGGGCCAGATGATCATCATCGCGGCCCGTCCCGCCATGGGTAAGTCCACGCTGGCACTGGACTTCGCGCGCGCCTGTTCGATCAAGCACAACATGCCGAGCGTGATCTTCTCGCTCGAAATGGGACGTAACGAGATCGCGATGCGTCTGCTGTCGGCCGAGGCACGCGTGGCCCTGCACCACATGCGGTCCGGCACGATGACCGACGAGGACTGGACGCGTCTCGCCCGCCGGATGCCGGATGTCTCGGCCGCACCGCTCTACATCGACGACTCCCCGAACCTGTCGATGATGGAGATCCGCGCCAAGTGTCGGCGTCTGAAACAGCGCAACGACCTGAAGCTCGTGATCATCGACTACCTGCAACTCATGCAGTCCGGTGGCAAGCGGTCCGAGAGCCGCCAGCAGGAAGTCTCGGACATGTCGCGAAACCTGAAGCTGCTGGCCAAGGAGTTGGAGCTGCCGGTGATCGCGCTGTCACAGCTCAACCGTGGTCCCGAGCAGCGTACGGACAAGAAGCCGATGGTCTCCGACCTGCGTGAGTCGGGATCGATCGAGCAGGACGCGGACATGGTGATCCTGCTGCACCGCGAGGACGCCTACGAGAAGGAGTCGCCGCGCGCGGGCGAGGCGGACATCATCGTGGGCAAGCACCGTAACGGCCCGACGGCCACGATCACGGTTGCCTTCCAGGGCCACTATTCGCGGTTTGTGGACATGGCGCAGACCTGATCCTGCAGAAATGAAGGTTCGCGTTTCGCCTGTCCCTCTCTCATCGACCGTGGCCTTTGCCAACGGGGCCGGCAAGGGTCGATGAGCACGAAGGGCTCGCCGATCTACTGGGTGGCCGACCCCAGCTCGGGCCGCACGCGCTGGCCAGTGGGGAGACCGTGGTGGCCGCGCTGGGCGGCGTCGACGTGGACGCCATCATGCCGGTGGTCGCCGCAGTCAACGCGTACGCGATCGGCGCGGTGCGTCGGGAGGCCGCCGAGCGGCGTGCCGAGCGGGCCACAGGGATGGACGAGAAGCGTTGGCAGGCCTCACTCGGGCCTATCTGAAGCGGACCTTCGCCACCGGCCGATTCCCCGTGCTGGCCACGGTGGCGCGCGATGCCGCCCACCTGGACGCCGACCACACCTTCCGGATCGGCCTCGACTTCCTGCTCGACGGCATTGAAGTCCGCATCTCAAGGTGACGCGCGGCCGAAGGACCGGACCGGTACCGCCCATAGCGCCAGGGCGGCGCTGACGCGTTGAGACGACGCAACATCACCCAAGCGCACGGAACTGAAGAAATGCCACGGCACTGAGATGCCAGCCGCATCACATCCCTTGAGACAACCCAGGAATCCGCTGGTCAGCTGAGATCAACCTGTCACGCGATGTGAGACCCCACAAGAAATGCACTCGACGCGCGGTGCCGGTCCCGATGGACTTGGTGCATGACGACACCTCAGGAAGAGCTGCTTCCCGCCACGCGCCGGGCTCTGCTGCACCGCATCGCCGTCGCTCAGGCCGAGGGACGGGCACCGTCGCTGGTCGCGGCGGTGGTCCGGGGCGGGGAGACAGTGTGGCACGGGGCGCGGACTTCGGTGGAGGGGCATGCGCCGGACGCGAACGTGCAGTACCGGATCGGCTCGATCACCAAGACCTTCACCGCCGTTCTGGTCCTGCGGCTGCGGGACGAGGGCGTGCTGGACCTCGGAGACCCGCTGGAGAAACATCTGCCGGGCACCGGTGCGGGGGAGGCCACCATCGCCGAACTGCTCGCGCACACGGGCGGACTGGCAGCCGAGTCGCCGTCGCCCTGGTGGGAGCGGACCCCCGGCTCCCTGCGCCCGGAACTCGCCGATGTGCTCGGCGAGCGGCCCCACCGGCATCCCGTCGGCCGCCGGTTCCACTACTCCAACCCCGGCTTCACACTCCTCGGCGCCCTCGTTGAAGAGCTGCGGGGCGCTCCCTGGGAGGACATCTTGCGGCGGGAAGTGCTCGAACCGCTGGGCCTGCGCCGTACGACGTGGCACCCGGAGGCACCGCACGCCGGCGGCTGGGCCGTGCATCCCTGGGCGGACGTGATGCTGCCGGAGCAGGTCGAGGATCTGGGCCGAATGGGACCGGCGGGTCAACTCTGGTCCACATCAGCTGACTTGGCGCGCTTCGCGGTCTTCCTGGCCAAGGGGGACGATCGGGTGCTGGGCGCGGAGTCCGTCCTGGAGATGCGGACGCCGGCTGCGCCGGGAGAGGCCGCCGATGTGTCGTCCGGGTCGGCGTACGGGCTCGGGATGCAGCTTCAGGACCGGGACGGCCGTTTCCTCGTCGGGCACAGCGGTTCGGTTCCCGGCTTCCTCGCGAACCTGACGATCAGCGTCGAGGACGACGTGGCGGCTGTCGTGCTGGCCAACTGCACCTCCGGGCCGGTGGTGTCGGAGGTGGCCGCCGACCTCGTACGCATCGTGGCGGAGGCCGAGCCCCGGATCCCCGAGCCGTGGCGACCGCTGCCGCAAGTGGACCGCTTGGTCCTGGAGTTGGCCGGACCTTGGTACTGGGGCACGCACAGCTTCGTGCTGCGACTCGTCGCCGACGGTGGCGTCTCGTTGGAGTCGCTGTCCGCCACGCTGCGCAGTGCTCGGTTCCGGCCCAACGACGACGGCGGTTGGACCGGGCTCAACGGCTACTTCGCCGGAGAGCTCCTACGGGCCGTAAGAAGGCCTGACGGGACCGTGAGCCACTTGGACCTCGGGTCGTTCGTGTTCACGCGTCAGCCGTACGACGAGGGGGCTCCGGTGCCGGGTGGAGTGGATTCCGAAGGGTGGCGCGGGGTCTCGTAGGGGTCATTCTGGCGATGGTGGGGTTCTCGTTCGCGTTGTTTCACGTGAAACAGGGCCCCACAGGCATTCTGGGCTGTTCCTCAGAGCGGCAACTTGAAGCCCACGTGGGTGGCCTCGAACCCGAGCCGCTCGTAGAAACGGTGGGCGTCGGTGCGCGTGGCATCGGATGTCAGCTGGACCAACTGGCAGTCCTGGTGCCGTGATGTGTCGATTGCCCACTCGATGAGCCGCGTACCGAGGCCGCTGCCGCGCTCATCGGTGTGGACGCGTACACCTTCGATGATCGAGCGGGTGGAACCACGCCTGGAGAGCCCATGGATGATCGTCAGCTGGAGCGTGCCGACGACACGGCCCTTGCGAACGGCGACCACCAAGTGCTGGTTCCGATCGCCGCTCAGGCGATCCAGCGCGGTGAAGTACGGGGCCAGGTCGTCCGGAGACTCGCGCTGAGCTCCCAAGGGATCGTCGGCCAGCATCGCGACGATCTCCGGGACGTCGACCTTGGTCGCCGGGCGAATTTCAAGATCTCCCATGCTCGCACCCTACGCGGGCAGGTGGAGCGGCTCCACGACGCGGACCAGAGGCGCCAGTTCGGGTTCTTCGCCGCTGCGTCGAGGGCTTCGCGCAGAGCGGCGTCGTTGGTGGGGCGTGCCTCCGCGAGGAGCTTGAGGCCGGCTTCGGAGACGTTGGTGTAGATGCCCCGACGGTCGGTCGGGCACAGGTAGCGCGCGGCGTCGGCGACCTGCTTCATCTGTAGGTGCCCTGGCCGTCGTCCTCGCCCTGAGAGGGTTCTCGACCAGGCGCACGGTGCTCCCACGCTGGCCTTCATCGCGGCGACGCTGGAGCGCGTGAGGAGCGTAGCCGACTCAGTTGCTGTGGGAGTGGGAACTGCCGAGCAGCGGGCAGCCGCCCACCGATGACGGCGGGCGGCGGGCCGTATCCGCCGGACCGAGCTTCAGCACGCCGCCACGGTCAGCGGGGCGAACCGCCGGGGCCAGTCACCCGGCAGCTCGGAAATCCCGTACGTCATCACCGAATTGAAGGCGATCGACGCCAGGCCGCGTTCCTTCACCCACGTCAGTAGTTCCTCATGGCGTACGTCGATGTCGGTGCGCAACGGTCGGTCGGTGTGGGCGGCCAGGGAAGCGATGAGCGCCTTCGCCGTCTGCGTGTCCCGGGCGATCAGAGGGCCGACGACATGGTTGTCCATGTTGGGCCAGGCGGCCGTGTATCCGATGATCCGGCCGTTCTCCTCGGCCACGCGCAGCTGATCGGCGAAGGCGGGGAGCCGGGTGAGGATGTGGGTGCGATCCGTGCCGAAGACTTCTTCGTCGAGCCGGATGATCGTGGTGAGGTCCTCGGCCGTGGCCGGGCGCGTGGAGACCGAGGGGTCAGGCCCGCCCGGTGTGAAGCGTCCACGGACCATCTCGGTCCGTCCGGTGACCTTGAAACCCAGCTCCTCATAGAGCGGACGTCCGTACGGAGTCGCGTGCAGGGTCAGCGGGGTAGTAGCCATCTCAGAGAGGACATGGCGCATCAGACGGCGGCCGACGCCCTGGCGGGCGTGCCGCTCGGCGACCAGAACCATGCCGATCGCACCCAGATCCGGACGGCCCGCCGGGCCGTACTCGGTCACCACGCAGGCGGTGACGAGGCCGCCCTCGGGGTCATCGATTCCGTACCCGGTCCCGGCCGTGAGGAGCAGCCCCCACTTGTGCTCCTCGCGAGGCCAGCCCCGATCCTCGGACAGATCGGCGCAGGCAGTGAGATCGCGAGGCGTCAGACGGCGGATGGGCAGAGCGGCGGCGGGAGGTGTCGGCACGCAGGTCAGGCTGTCCGACACGAGCCCTTGGCGTCCACCGGTTTGCGGTCAGAGGTACGCCCTTTTGGCCATCTCGTGCACAACCGCACAGCGCGCGGACAGATGTTTCACGTGAAACAGACGTCTCCAGGCACACGCGTGCAGGCACGGTTAGCCTCGGCTCCCATGACGCGACTGCACCTGTTCGACCTGGACGGGACTCTGCTGCACCACACGGCGGCCCCGGTCGAGATCTCGCGGCAGCTCGGCCTGGAGAAGGAGATCGCCGAGCTCGAACGGGACTTCGTGGCACGGCGCATCGACTCACGGGCGTACGCACAGCTCGTCCACGGTCTGTGGGCCGGGCTCACCGAGAGCCATGTCGTCGCAGCCTTCGAAGGCGCGCCGTGGCTGCGACGCATTCGGGACACCTGGGCCGAGATCCGGGGCCGGGGGGAGTACTGCGCCGTCATCTCGCTCTCGCCCTCGTTCTTCGTCGAGCGGCTCAAGGCCTGGGGTGTGCACGAGGCGTACGGCTCGCGCTTCCCCGCCGTGCCCTTCGCCGAGCCCGTCGATCCGGCCGGGATCCTCACGCCTGCGGCCAAGGTGGAGATCGCGGACCGGCTCTGCGTGAAGTTCGGGCTGACCCGTGCCGATTGCGTCGCATACGGCGACTCCCTCTCCGACGCGGAACTCTTCGGTACTGTTCCGATCTCGGTCGCCGTGAATGCCGATCGGCATCTGGTGGGGCTCGCCACTCACTCGTACCTGGGGCAGGATCTGTGGGATGCCTATGAATTGGTGCGACGCGCCCGGTAATTGAAGGGATTGTTGATTCGCGCCCGTTGAATTCCCTGCACGGCAAGGGGGGACTTGTGTGTGGCGCGCCTGCCGGTAGGGTCGAGTCCGGTTCGTGTCCGAAGCGAGATGGAGTCGTCTCATGTCGGGGGTGCGAACGCAGCTCAATGCAGCCTAACCGGACAGGGAGATCGAGGACCTGCGTTTACCGTTACGAGGTGGGGGCGTTCGTGGGCTGTGGAACGCTGAGGTGAGTGCTGCGGCTCACGTCACACTCTCACCTACTTGTCCGTACGGAGCGGGAACCCGGATTGAATGTGGCCGCATTGGCCGTCGGGGAACGAACGGGGAAAAGCAAGGCCGTCCGCGGGGGAAAGCATGCGACTTCCGACTGGGGAAGTGCGCAGTTCGACCGAAAGATGCTCGAGGCGAGGCACACCATGGACGCTCCGACCACCACGTCGGCCGGCAACGGCGCTTCGGGGGGCACTGACGGAGGCGGCTGGTTCACACCGCGCACGTCTTCGCCGTCCCCTGGCGGAGATCAGGAGCCCGAAGGTAACCGCCTCGCCGCCCTGCGGCCCGTGGGCCGGTCCCAGGAGCCGCCCAACGGCCAGCAGCAGAACCGGGACGGCGCCGCGCCGGAGCGAATACAGACCTCCGCGGACCTTCCGCCCAGCGCCCCGCCTCGCCCCCAGCCGAGCCCGGCTGCCCAGGAACAGGGCTCCGAGCAGTCCGTCTTCGACGCCCGGGTACCCGTCCAACGCGCCGGTCGTGCAGCCGAAGGCTCTCCCGACGCCGTTCTCATCCGGCGCACCATGGCCGAGATCGGGCCCGTCGCCGACAAGGTCACCTCGTACTTCTACGCGCTGCTCTTCGTTCAGCACCCGGAGCTGCGGTCGATGTTCCCTCCGGCCATGGACGCCCAGCGGGACCGCCTGCTCAAAGCCTTGCTGACCGCGGCCGAGCACATCGACAACACCCCGGTCCTCGTCGACTATCTGCAGAACCTCGGTCGCGGCCACCGCAAGTACGGCACCCAGGCCGAGCACTACCCGGCCGTCGGCGAGTGCCTGATCGGCGCGTTGAGCCGGTACGCCAAGGCGAGCTGGGACGACGAGACCGAGGCGGCCTGGGTCCGGACGTACACGACGATCTCCCAGGTGATGATCGACGCGGCGGCGGCAGACGAACTGCGCTCCCCGCCCTGGTGGCTCGCCGAGGTCGTCTCGCACGATCTGAGGACCGCGGACATAGCGGTCCTCACCGTCCGACCGAACCAGCCGTACCCCTTCCTCGCCGGGCAGTACACGAGCCTGGAGACCCCCTGGTGGCCGCGGATCTGGCGGCACTACTCGTTCGCCTCGGTGCCCCGCTCGGACGGCCTGCTGTCGTTCCATGTGAAGGCGATCTCCGCGGGCTGGGTCTCCAACGCGCTCGTGCACCGTGCCCGGCCCGGCGATGTTCTGCGACTGGGCCCGCCGGCTGGCGCGATGACCGTCGACCACACCACCGACAGCGGACTGCTCTGTCTGGGCGGCGGCACCGGTATCGCGCCCATCAAGGCCATCATCGAGGACGTCGCCGAACACGGGCGGCACCGCCCGGTCGAGGTCTTCTACGGAGCCCGCACCGGCCAGGACCTCTACGACCTCGACACGCTGCTACGGCTGCAGCAGAGCAATTCGTGGCTGGAGGTACGCCCGGTCGTGGACCGGCACGGACTGCTCCAGCTGCCCGACGCCGTACGTGACCACGGACCCTGGAACGGGTACGACGCATACCTCTCGGGCCCGCCCGGCATGATCCGCAGCGGTGTGGACGCGTTGAAGGGTGCCGGCATCCCCTCGGATCGCATACGCCACGACTCGGTGGAGGAACTGGTGGCCTCCGGAGACTGACCGCCGAGGTCTCCGCAGGCACCGGATGGTGGTCGTCGGCGGAGGGTCAGCCCAGGTCGGGTGCATGCATCGCCCGTACGCCTTCGATGTTCCCGTCCAGGTAGTGCCGCAGGGACAGCGGAACGAGGTGCACGGAGGCGATGCCGACCCGGGTGAAGGGGATGCGTACGATCTCGTACTCGCCCAGAGGTTCGTCCACCTCGGGACCGTGCCGCTTGGAGGGGTCCATGGACTCCAGGCGGCAGACGAAGAAGTGCTGGACCTTCACGCCGGTGGCGCCGCCCTCGCCGATGTGCTCGACGGTGTCCACGAAACAGGGCACCACATCGGTGATCTTCGCGCCGAGTTCCTCGTGTACTTCGCGGTGGAGCGCGTCGACGACAGTCGTGTCCTCCGGCTCGACCCCGCCGCCCGGCGTGAGCCAGTAGGGATCGACGCCCGGCTTGGTCCGCTTGATCAGGATCAGGTCGTCGCCGTCGAGCAGGACGGCACGGGCGGTGCGCTTGACCACAGGTCGTACGGTCATGGGAGAAATGTGGCCCTGCATGTTCCACGTGAAACATTGCTGGAGCGAGGAAGAGGGGGAACCCGGCACTCGTGAGCGCCCGCCGTCGTCACTCCCCTCCGCCGAAGGGCTCCAGGGCTGTCTCAGGACCAGTTCCCCGCGGCCCCCAGCAGCCACTCATGGGCCCGCGCGATGTGCGGCATGGCCAGGGTGCCGGTACGTGCCACCAGGAAGTACGTCCGCAGCGGGGGCACCGCCGGATCGAGGAGTGCGACGACGTCACCGCGCTCCAGGGCGGAGGCGCACAGATAGCGGGGCAGCACGGCCAGTCCGGCGCCGGAGATCGCACAGGCGAGGACCGCGCGCAGGTCCGGGACGACCACGGTGCCGGAGGTGGCGGGCCGGGAGTCGAAGACCGAGGCCCAGTAGCGCGCGATGAACGGTAGTGATTCGTGTACCTCGACGACGGGGAAGTCCTCCAGCGTGTGCGCCTCCCTGCGGCGCAGCTTGCCGGGAACGATGCGGTCCGCCCAGCGCGGGGCGGCGACCAGGACATGCTCCTCGTCGCAGAGCGGCGTCGCGGTGAGCAGGGTGCCACGCGGCTGGGCGGTGGTGATGGCCAGGTCGTGGTGCCCGGCGGCGAGGCCCTCCAGCGTCTCGTCCGCGTTTCCGAAGGAGACCCGAAGCGCGAAGCCCTGACCGTCGTCTCCGGTCAGCTCCGTGAGGGCGGGCGCGGCCCGTTCGGCGGTGAACTCCGGTGGACCGGCGAGATGGAGTGTCCGTAAGGAGGAGTCGTCGCCGGTCTCGGCGATCTCGACCAGCGCGTCGAGATGCGGCGCCGCCTTGTGGGCGAGCTCGTCGCCGATGGTCGTCGGGGTCACTCCCCGGGCCTGGCGAAGGAAGAGCGGGCGGCCCAGCTGGCGTTCGAGGGTGCGTATCTGCGAGGTGACGGCCGGCTGCGAGAGGCCGAGCAAGGCGGCGGCGCGGGTGAAGGAACCGGCCCGGTGCACGGTCACGAACGTTCGTAGTAAGGCCAGATCCATGGTCGCCCCTCCCTTCGCCGCCCTCGGAGCGCCCAACTATAAATAAGTCGATAGGTCGCTGTCGCTACTGTGATTGGACACTGACACAGAGTCAACTAGCCTTGTTCGCGCGGTTCTTCGCGCGCAGAACCGGGACGGTCCGAGCCACGAGGGGGGAGGCTCGGACCGTCCGTTGTGCGTAGCGGAGTGCTAGTCGGTAGCAACAGCGAGCGCACGCAGCACATCCGCCACCAGATCGTCGGTGTCCTCCGCGCCGGCCGAGAATCGGATGAAGCCCTCCGGAACCGCGTCGCCTCCCCACCGGCCGCGCCGCTCGGCGGTGGACCGCACCCCTCCGAAGCTCGTGGCGTCGTCCACGAGGTGGAGTGCGTCGAGGAAACGGTCGGCACGCGCGCGCGTGGGCAAAGCGAACGACACCACGCACCCGTAACGCCGCATCTGCTGCGAGGCGATCTTGTGCGAGGGGTCGTCGGGCAGCCCCGGGTAGCGCAGCCCGGTCACCTCGGGCCGTCTCTTGAGAGCTTCGGCCACGGCCAGAGCGTTGGCGTTCTGCCGGTCGGCCCGCAGCTGGAGCGTGGCGAGCGAGCGGTGTGCGAGCCAGGCCTCCATCGGGCCCGGGATCGCCCCGACGATCTTGCGCCAGCGTCGTACACCCGCCATCAGCGAGGCGTCGCGCCCGACGACGTACCCGAGCAGGACGTCCCCGTGACCGGTCAGCTGCTTGGTGCCGCTGGCCACGGCGAAGTCGGCGCCCAGGGCCAGCGGCCGCTGCCCGAGCGGGGTTGCCAGGGTGTTGTCGACGGCGACGAGACAGCCACGCGCGCGTGCCTCCTCGCTGAGCCGCCGCACGTCGCACACGTCCAGCCCCGGGTTCGACGGGGTCTCGAGCCACAGCAGCTTGGCGCCGTCGAGAGCGTCGAGCTGGGCGTCGCCGCCTGTGGGAGCGCTACGCACCTCGATGCCGTACGACCGCAGCTGTTCACCCGCCAGGGGCAGCACGTTGTAGCCGTCGCTAGGCAGGACGAGGACGTCACCGGTGCGCAGTTGGGAGAAGAGGACGGCCGAGATGGCGGCCATACCGGAGGCGAAGGCGACCGTTTCGGCGTCGTCCTGTTCAGGCGCCTCCAGCTCGCCGATGGCGCGTTCCAGGAGGGTCCAGGTGGGGTTCTGGTCGCGCCCGTAGGCGTACGGGCCGGTGGGCTCGCCCGGCAGGTGGTAGTGGGCGGCGAAGACCGGCCCCGGGAGGGTCGGCTCGTGTTTGACGGGCTCGGGCAGTCCGGCCCGCACCGCGCGGGTGCCGTCACCGGGTCCCGCAGCGGAGTTCTCCGTGTTCATGCGGCCCGTCCCTCCACCTTCTCGCGTATGGCGGCCAGCAGACCCGGGCTCGCCGCCTCCACGAGCCCCAGGCACTCCTCGAAGCCGTCCATGCCCCCGTAGTAGGGGTCCGGAACGTCGAGGTCGTCGTGCGCGGCGGGGTCGTAGGAGCGCAGCAGCCGGATCTTGTCCGCGTCCGCCGCGGTCGGCGCGAGACGGCGCAGGGCCTTGAAATGGCCTTCGTCGAGGGCGATGACGAGGTCGAGGCGGGAGAACCAGGAGACCTGGAACTGCCGGGCCGCGTGGATGCTGCCGTAGCCGTTCGCCTCCAGCACGGAGACGGTGCGCGGATCGGCGGCGTCGCCCTCGTGCCAGCCGCCGGTGCCCGCGCTGTCGACCTCGACCAGGTGGTCGAGCCCGGCCTCCTCTACGCGGGCGCGGAAGACGGACTCGGCCATCGGCGAGCGGCAGATGTTGCCGGTGCAGACGAAGCAGATTCGGTAGGTCATGCCGGACCCTCAGTCTCCGTCGGGCAGGACGAGGGAGAGCGCCCAGGAGACGATCGAGATGATCAGGCCGCCGAGGACGGCGGTCCAGAAGCCCTCCACCTGGAAGCTCAGGTCGAGCTTGTCGGCCAGCCATGAGGTGAGCAGCAGCATCAGGGCGTTCACGATCAGCGTGAAGAGGCCGAGTGTCAGAATGAACAGCGGGAGGGTGAGCAGCTTCACGAGCGGCTTGACCACCGCGTTCACCAGGCCGAAGACGAGCGCGACCAGCAGGAGCGTACCGACCTCCTTGCCCGTGCTGTCCCCGGTCAGCGTGATCTTGTCGAGCAGCCATACCGCGACCGCGAGGGCACCCGCGTTGGCGATCGTCTTGACTAGGAAATTCATCATGTGTCTGATCGTGGCAGAAGCGATCGGTACGAGCACTGGGCAGGGGCAACTAAGTCGATGAAGGCATTCCGGTTGGATGAGCTGGAGGCGGAGCGCGCCGCCAATGACGGTGCCTACCTGCAGTTCCTGCGCGAGCGGAACATGTCCGTCGGCCTGTACGCGCTCGATGCCGGCGAACTCGATCCACAGAAGCCGCACCGCCAGGACGAGGTGTACCTCGTCGTGAGCGGCCGCGCCTCACTCACGGTCGGTCTGGAGACCACCCAGGTGGCGCGCGGCAGTGTCGTGTACGTGCCTGCCGGGGTCGCCCACAAGTTCCACCACATCACCGAGGACCTGAGGGTCGTGGTGGTGTTCTCTCCGCCGGAGGGCTGACGTCCGCTACGGCGTTCCCTAGGGGGACGATCAGGGATGGACAAGGGGTGCGAAGCCCCCGAACGGCTCCCTGGCGGCCCTAGCATCGATGGCAGGACAGCAGAAGGCCCGGAATCAGGGCTCCGGTGGCGGGGCGACGGGTGGACACGAGGAGCAAGGGCCATGCGGGAGATCTTCGCGGGGATGCCGTGGTGGGTGAAGTGGATCGCGGTGCCGGTCATCGCCCTGCTGGTGTTCGGAGGGCTGATAGTCAGCGTCGTCCAGGTCGTGGTGGGCCTGCTCTTCAAGGTGCTGGTCTTCGTGGCGCTGGTCGGCGGACTGATCTATGTCGTAAGGAAGTTCACGGCGGGTTCCTCGTCGCGCGGCGACTGGTGAGGCGTCAGCACCGTGCAACAGCTGAGGCGTGAGTGGGGGAGGCCTGGTCAGGGCAGGGCGGTAACAGGAACGTGAGGTTCCCTCGCCAGAGGGAAGTTTCCCGGCGGGGCCGTCTGCGACCGGTGATGGACGGCTAGAGTCCGGGAACTCGTCGCGGGCTCGACCCCGCGGGCGGCGCATCTCCCTCCCGTGTCCCTCGCACGGGTGGCCCTCCTCGCGCTTCGGGAGTGACCCTTGGCCACGGCTGACACCGCACCCGCAGAACCGCTCTTCCCACCCGCCCGGCCGCGTTCCCGGCCGACACAGAGCGCCGTTCCCCCCAGCCAGCCGGGACCTCGATCGACACCGACGGCCGCCGCCGAGCAGCCGTGTGTCCGGGCCGCGGAGGCCCATGTTCAGCCACCACCGCCGCGGACGACACCCTCGAAGGCCCCGGCTCCCCCTGTGCAGCCACGGACCTCGCCCGGCGAGGAGGACATGCGATGCACCGAGTCCCCCGCGGCGCAGACGCAGGAGCTGGCGCAGTCCCCGGCATTTTCGCCCCGGGTACAGACACCGTCGGCGGGGCTCATCCGCCCCGTGCCGCCTCATGGGCACGCTTCGGGAAGGAGAGCGCGCATCCCGTCCCCGGCAGCCCAGCCGGGCGGGTCGGAAGCGAATTCCGGCACCCTGATCGGGTCCGTACAGCGGGCGATGCGACTGCTGGAGGCTGTCGCCGTGCGGGAACACGGGGCCCCCGCCAAACAGTTGGCGCGGGACGCCGGGCTCGCGCTGCCCACGGCGTACCACCTGCTGCGCACGCTGGTGCACGAGGGCTATCTGCACCGGGAGAAGGGGTTGTTCTTCCTCGGCGAGGCGGCCGAGCGGCTGAGCAGCAGCGGAGCGCAGCAGAAACGTCGCAGCACAGTGGGCGAGGCCCTGGCGCACTGGCGGGACGCCCTCGGCGTACCCGTCTACTTCGCGATCTACCGGGACGGCGAGATCGAGGTCAAGTGCGTCGCCGACAGCCCGAGCATCCCGGCGGTCGAGGAGTGGGCCGACTTCCGGGAGACCGGTCACGCACACGCCATCGGGCAGTGCCTGCTCTCCCAGTTGAGTGACGAGGCCCGCCGCGATCACTTGGACCGCTATCCGGTGCAGTCGATCACCCCGTACACGGTCCGTGACAGCGAGACGCTGCTACGGCGCCTCGACCGGATCGGGCGGATGGAACCGGTCGTCGAGCGGCAGGAGTACGCCCTGGGGACGGTCTGCGCGGCGATTCCCGTCACCGCGGGGACGACCGCCGGGACCCTCGCCATCTCGCTGCCCCTGCACCAGGCCGACCGGCTGCTGCCCGTGGCCCATCAGTTGCAGTCCGAGATCGGAAAGCTACTAGGGACACTCGCGATCTCTATCAGCATCTGAAAAATCACTCCTTGTGATCTCTCGTGTACTTTCAGCAAACTTCCAGGGGTGTCAGGCGGATGATTCCTGGCCAGTCGACGAACACGGCGGGGTAGGCGATGCGCGAGTCGGTACAGGCAGAGGTCATGATGAGCTTCCTCGTCTCGGAGGAGCTCTCCTTCCGCATCCCGGTGGAGTTGCGTTACGAGACCTGTGATCCCTACGCCGTGCGGCTGACCTTCCACCTGCCCGGCGACGCTCCCGTGACCTGGGCCTTCGGAAGGGAACTGCTCATCGACGGCGTGGGGCGGCCGTGCGGGGACGGGGACGTCCATATCGCGCCCGCCGATCCGGAGACGTTCGGCGAGGTCCTGATCCGGCTTCAGGTGGGCACCGACCAGGCGCTGTTCCGGGTCGGCACGGCGCCGCTGGTGGCCTTCCTGGACCGCACGGACAAGCTCGTGCCGCTGGGGCAGGAGCGTTCCCTCGCCGACTTCGACACCCTGCTCGACGAGGCGCTGGACCGCATCCTGGCGGAGGAGCAGAGCGCGGGCTGAACCGCTACGGCGCCGGGGTGCCGTAACGCTTCAGCGCTTGCGGCGGCGGCCTTTCCCGCCTCGTGCCGGAGCGGGCACGGCCGCCGCTTCCGAGGCACCTGGGCGGTCGGCCGAGACAACCAGGGCGGCCAGCGCGGTGGTCACCGGAACCGAGGCCACCAGGCCGATCGAGCCGACGAGGGTGCGCACGATCTCCTCGGCGACCAGCTCGCTGTTGGCGACCGTGCCGACACTGCTCTGCGCGATCGAGAAGAGCAGCAGCAGCGGCAGCGCGGCACCGGCGTATGCGAGGACGAGGGTGTTGACCACCGACGCGATGTGGTCCCGGCCGATGCGTATGCCCGCGCGGTACAGCCCGCGCCAGCCCATCGCCGGATTGGCCTCGTGCAGCTCCCAGACCGCCGATGTCTGCGTGACCGTCACGTCGTCGAGCACACCGAGCGAACCGATGATGACGCCCGCGAGCAGCAGACCGCTCATGTCGATCGTCGGGTACAGCCCGTGGATCAGGCCGGTGTTGTCGTCCGTGTTGCCGGTCAGATAGGCCCAGCCGATGAACATCGAACCCAGCAGGCCGATCAGCAGCAGCGAGATCAGAGTGCCGAGCACCGCGACCGATGTACGGGCTGAGAGGCCGTGGCACAGGTAGAGCGCGATCAGCATGATGGCGCTCGCCCCGACCACCGCCACGACCAGCGGGTTCGATCCCTGCAGGATGGCCGGCAGGATGAAGAGGGTCAGCACCAGGAAGCTGATGGCCAGCGCCACCAGGGCCATGACACCGCGCAGCCGGCCCACCACCACGACGGCGAGAGCGAAGATCCCGGCGAGCAGCGCCATCGGGAACTTCCGGTTCACATCGGTGACCGAGTACTGCAGGTCCTTGGGCGCGGCAGGCTCGTAGGCGACCACGACCTCCTGGCCCTGCTCCAACTGCCGTGACTGGTCCGGCTGA
This sequence comes from Streptomyces sp. DSM 40750, assembly GCF_024612035.1. Taxonomy (GTDB): domain Bacteria; phylum Actinomycetota; class Actinomycetes; order Streptomycetales; family Streptomycetaceae; genus Streptomyces. The sequence continues at coordinate 5,785,112 of NZ_CP102513.1, read as the reverse complement.
ACGATCTCCGTGAAGGTACGGCCTTCGTCCTTGCCGGTGTCGACCCGGATCGTGGCCTTCTTGCAGGTGCCGTTCGCCTGCTGCTCGGCGGACGAGCCCTCGGCGGTGGACGTGTCGCCGGTCGGGGGGACACCCGAGGCGTTCACCGAGGAGCAGTCAACCTCCTCGACCTTGGTGACGGTGGCCTGCTGCGTCTGCCGGTCGAAGCCCACCCCGGTGCGCTCGTGAGCCGGCGCACCGCCGGGCCAGAGCACGACGAGGCCCACGACGACCGCGGTCGCGAAGGGGATCAGCACCGCCGCGATGACCTTGCGCAGGTGCTGCGAGACGGGCGCGGCGGGGCCGTGGCTGTGGGAGTGGCCGCCGCCGGAGGGCGGTCCTTGGCCGTGTCCGTCACCGGGGCCATGCCCGCCTCCGGAGCCGTGGCCGCCCCCGGAACCGTATCCATGGCCACCGTCGGAGCCATGCCCATGGCCGTTTCCGGGGCCATGGCCATGGGGCGGCTCGGAGGGCGGAGGCGGGGGCTGCTGCGTCGTGGTCACCGACCGATCATCGCAAGAACGAGCGATGCCCACTGTTCACCGCGCCACATCTGCCGCTAGCGTGGGGGCACCTTTGCACACGCGGGAGCTCGGAGCACCGGGCTGAGAGGGCGCTGACCTCCGCAGACGCGATGTTTCACGTGGAACATCGCCGGGCGGAAAATGCTGCGTCGACCGCTGAACCTGTTACCGGGTAATGCCGGCGTAGGGAGTAGGTCTCATGACCATCGAGGAGACACGCACGTCTGCCTCCATCCAGACAGACGCGGCATCCGCCTCGTCCGAGGGCGGCAAGAACCAGGGCGAACAGCCTCTGGAGGCCGGGCAGTCCATCGGCTGGCACAAGGCGTACGTCGAGGGCTCACGCCCCGATCTGCGGGTGCCGGTCCGCCAGGTGCACCTCACCAACGGGCAGTCCGTCACCCTGTACGACACCTCCGGCCCGTACACCGATCCCACCGTGGAGACCGATGTCAGGAGGGGGCTCCTCCCCCTCCGCGAGAACTGGATCATCGCCAGGGGAGACACCGAGGAGTACACGGGCCGCCCTGTCCGCCCCGAGGACGACGGGATCAAGCACACGTCACCTCGCGGCGGACTGCGCAACCTCGACGCGGTGTTCCCGGGGCGGCCGCGCCAGCCGCGCCGGAGCCGTGACGGCCGGGCGGTGACCCAGCTCGCGTACGCGCGGCGCGGCGAGATCACCCCCGAGATGGAGTTCGTGGCCGTACGGGAGAACGTCGCGCCGGAGGTCGTCCGCGAGGAGATCGCCGCGGGCAGGGCCGTGCTGCCCGCGAACGTGAACCACCCGGAGATCGAGCCGATGATCATCGGCAAGCGGTTCCTGGTGAAGGTCAACGCCAACATCGGCAACTCCGCGGTCACTTCCTCCATCGAGGAGGAGGTCGAGAAGATGACCTGGGCGACCCGCTGGGGCGCCGACACGGTCATGGACCTGTCCACGGGCCGGAACATCCACACCACTCGTGAATGGGTGCTGCGCAACTCCCCCGTACCCATCGGCACGGTGCCGCTCTACCAGGCGCTGGAGAAGGTCGACGGCAAGGCCGAGGAGCTGACTTGGGAGATCTACAAGGACACAGTCATTGAGCAGGCCGAGCAGGGCGTGGACTACATGACGGTCCACGCGGGCGTGCGCCTCGCGTACGTCCCGCTGACCGCCAACCGCAAGACCGGCATCGTCTCGCGCGGCGGCTCGATCATGGCGGCCTGGTGTCTGGCGCACCACAAGGAGTCGTTCCTCTACGAGAACTTCGAGGAACTGAGCGAGATCCTCGCCGCCTACGACGTCACGTACTCTCTCGGCGACGGCCTGAGGCCGGGCTCCATCGCGGACGCCAACGACGAGGCACAGTTCGCGGAGTTGCGCACGCTCGGGGAACTCAACCGGATCGCCAAGCGTTTCCACGTGCAGACCATGATCGAGGGCCCGGGACATGTCCCGATGCACAAGATCAAGGAGAACATCGATCTGCAGCAGGAGATCTGCGATGAGGCTCCGTTCTATACGCTCGGCCCGCTGACCACGGACGTCGCGCCGGCGTACGACCACATCACCTCAGGCATAGGTGCCGCGATGATCGCGTGGTGGGGCACTGCGATGCTCTGCTATGTCACGCCCAAGGAACACTTGGGACTGCCCAATCGTGACGACGTGAAGACCGGCGTCATCACCTACAAGATCGCGGCCCATGCGGCGGACATCGCCAAGGGACACCCGGGCGCACAGGAGTGGGACGACGCGTTGTCGGACGCCCGCTTCGAGTTCCGCTGGGAGGACCAGTTCAACCTGGCCCTCGACCCGGACACGGCCCGTGAGTTCCACGACGAGACGCTCCCGGCCGAGCCGGCCAAGACGGCCCACTTCTGTTCCATGTGCGGCCCGAAGTTCTGCTCGATGAAGATTAGTCACAGCATCACAGAGCGGTTTGGTGGTGTGGCGGCTGAGGGAGCGTCGCAGGAGGAGGTCGCTGAGGGGATGCTCCAGAAGTCGAAGGAGTTCGCGGCGAGCGGGAACAGGGTGTACCTGCCGCTCGCGGAATGAGAACCCGGGGTGCGATGCCTCGGTGCTCCGGGGCATCGCTTCCCTCGGGAACTCAGCAAGGCTGCCCTCCTGCTCTCTCAGCGGGCAGACTGCCCCCATGACAGCGAGAGCACTGAGCAAGGGCGCCAACCTTCGCGTCGATTCTCCTGCGGTGCGCGTTGAGCTGGCTTGGTCCGAAAGTCCCGGCATACCCGATGTCGACGCCTCGGCCTTGCTGCTCACTGGTGTCGGACGAGTTCGCGACGATGGTGACTTCGTCTTCTACAACCAGCCGCAACACGCGTCGAACGCAGTGACTCACCTGGGAAAGCAGAGTGCCGGTGGTGTCCTGACCGACACGGTCGAGGTGGATCTGCACTCGCTCGACCCCGCCGTCGAGCGGGTCGTGCTGTGTGCGTCGGCCGATGGCGGAACGTTCGGGCAGGTGCCTGGGCTGACCTTGAGGCTACTGGATGCCGGGACACAGACCGAGATCGCACGGTTTCACATGGAGGCCGAGACGGAGACCGCGTTCATCGGCGGCGAGCTGTATCGACGGTCGGGGCAGTGGAAGTTCCGCGCAGTCGGTCAGGGTTATGCTTCCGGGCTCGCTGGGCTGGCCACCGATTTCGGCATCACCATTGACGATGCGCCCTCGGACACGTCCGCGTTCTCGCCGGAATCTGTCTCGGTACCCCCTGTCCCAGCCACGGCACCTGCTTCAGTACCACCCGTCCCAGCCACGGCACCTGTCGGCCCGCGCCTCAGCAAGGGCGAGGAACAGTTGCCCGTCGACATGCGCAAGCGTCTGTCCCTGCGCAAAGAGCAGGTGGCAGTCAGTCTGAGAAAGCATGGAGCAGCCGGGGTCACCGCGCGCGTCATCCTGGTCCTGGACGCCTCGGGATCCATGTCCTTCCTCTACTCCAAGGGCGTCGTCGCCGATGTCGTGGAGCGCATGGCAGCGGTTGCCGCACAGCTGGACGATGACGGTGACATGCAAGCCTGGACGTTCGCTTCGAATGCGGCGCGACTCCCTGATCTGCGACTCGGGGACCTCCCCGAATGGCTGCGGCTGCACGTTCGGGTGGGACAGATGAGCCTCTTCCGCCGCAGCAAGAAACCGGGCAAAGGATTGAAAGACGGTCAGGTCGACATGCGGACGGTTGGCATCCAGAACGAAGAACAGAAGGCGATCGCCCAAGTCCGTACGTATGTCCGGGGAAATCCTGTCGCTGTCCCCACCCTGGTGCTGTTCTTTTCCGACGGGGGTGTCCACCGCGACGCTCTGATCGAGCAAGAACTACGGGATGCTGTCGAGGAACCGATCTTCTGGCAGTTCGTGGGCCTGGGACGGTCCAATTACGGAGTGCTGGAACGCTTCGACACCCTGCCCGGCCGTCGTGTCGACAACGTCGGGTTCTTCGCTGTGGACGACATCAGTACAGTCGCCGACCAGGAGCTGTACGACCGGCTCCTGTCCGAGTTCCCGACCTGGATGGCTGCCGCCGGCCAGGCGGGCATCCTTTGATCGGGCATGGCCCAGAAGTCCAAGGAGTTCGCGGAGCCGGGGAACCGGATCTGTCTGCCGATGGCGGACTGAGGCGCACCGACGCGGAGGGTGAAGCACGGCGGACGTGGCCAGGTCGCGGCTGCCGGATGTCCGTGCGACGAGCGGCGCTCTTCCGGCCGGTTGCCGGGAGAGCCCGCCGCTGCGGGTCGTCGGTGCGGTGGTGCCGGTTCGAGCCGACGTCGGTGTCGCGCCGGGCGGCCGCCGAAGCCCGGTGGCTTCCGGGGCGGCGGCCTGTCCCGGGCCTTACTCGGGCTGGTGCTCCGGGCCGCCGAAGTCCGGGCTGCTGAAGTCCGGGCTGGTGTAGCTGGGGCGGGAGCCGGCGCCGCCGCTGTCCGGGCTGGTGAAACTCGGTCGGCCGTAGCCGAGGTGCGGCATGCGGCTGGGCGGGGCCGGCCGTGCCGGCTCGCCCAGTACCACCGGGCCGGCGTTCGAGAGGGCATCACGGAGGAACGGCAGGATGCCGCGTTCCAGGAGGGCCTCACGCCAGGCCTCCCTGGCCCGGGACACCTCGTCGCTCAGCTCGCTGCGCGCTCCGTCGTTCAGGAGAGCGGTGGCGTTGTTGCGCAGGGCGGTGAGCAGGAGGCCGACCGCGGCCACCAGGATCGCCGCCGCCGTGACCGCGCCGAAGACCCACCCCGTGGTGAGGAGAGTCTCGGCGATCGCCCGCTCGGGGTCGAGCACCTTCATGACGTACCCCACGAGCAGGAAGAGCACCGCGGCGGTTCCGGCGAGGACGGGCGCGAGCACGGCGGCTATGGCACCGGCGCCCGCGCCGGCCGCCTCGGTGACCTCGCCCACAGCGAATCCCACCGCGGTGCCGTCCGGCTCACCGGTGCCGGACGCCGTCCCCTCAGGGGTGGATGTGGTGGGCGACGACGGGCTGCGGAATTCGTCGCGGACCTTGACGTAGTACTGGTATTCGGTCGCCGCGGCGGTCGTGATGATCGCTGTGGCGTTGAGGGCCATGGTGCGCAGTTGTTCGGGGTTGAGCCGCTGGAGACCAGCGGCGAATTCCGGGCGGTGTGGTGCGGAGCGCAGCGCCTCGCCGAGGATCCGCTCGTATTCCTGGCGGTCCTCACTGAGCAAGTGCTGCGGAACGCTGTTCATGTGCATCCCCCGATGCTCCGTAGGGCTTGTGGCTCGGCATGCTGACGAGCCGTCGGGCAGAAACGGAGGGGAGCCTGCTACGGATAAGCCGATGGTAGAGCCGTGACGGCGGGCGGTGACAGGGGGTTTGAAGAAATTGGCCCCTGGCCAGCGAACTCCTCCGACGGGGGACGCCTGCCCGGTGAGGGCTCAGGTACGCAGTGGAAGTTCCTGGACCAGCAGCTTTCCGGCCATGGTCACTCCGCCGTCCATGGCGACGGCCAGACCGTCCGCATAGGTGTACGGGCCGTCGACGGAAGGACCCGTTCCGTCCTCGCCGTCCTCGGAGCCGACTTCGCCCAGGAGGTACGGGATGGGGCTGTGGCCATGGACGACGCGGGTGCCGCCGTAGGTGTCCAGCAGGGAGCGCACGGCGTCGGCGCCGCCCTCGTCGCGGAAGGAGAAGCGCCGGGTGAACTTGCGGAAGAGGTCCCAGACCTCGTCCGGGTCGTTGCGTGTGATCGTCTCGCGGACGGTGTCGTTGACGGCCTCGATGGAGTCGCCGTAGTCGCGGTAGGCGGTGGTGTCGGAGTGCATCAGGAGGTGGCCGTCGACCTCCTCCATGGCGTCGAGGCGGGCCATCCACTGGAGGTGGTGGTCCTGGAGACGGTCCATGTCGGTCTTCTGGCCGCCGTTGAGGAGCCAGGCGGCCTGGAAGGTGGCGGTGCCCGCTCCGGAGTTGACGGGGGTGTCGCCGAACCGTTTGGCGCCGAGCAGCAGCAGCTCGTGGTTGCCCATGAGGGCCTTGCAGTAACCGCCGGCCGCGGCCGCCTCGGCGGACAGGCGCATCACGAGGTCGATGACACCGATGCCGTCCGGGCCGCGGTCGGTGAAGTCGCCGAGGAACCAGAGCCGGGCGGTGCCCGCCGACCAGTTGCCCGCGGCGTCGACGAGGCCCTTTTCGCGGAGTGCGGCGAGCAGCTCGTCGAGGTAGCCGTGGACATCGCCGACGACGAAGAGCGGACTCGGCCCGGCGGAGGACTGCTCGGCCGCCACGGCCTCCGGGTCGATCACGACCTGAACCGTGTCACCCCGGTTGATCACCGGCAGGTCCCGCTGGGTCGGGGTGTACCCCTCGGGGTAGTTCTCCGGTTCGTCGGCGGGCCTGGGAGTCCCGCCGGGGTGTGTGGTGTGTCCATACGGACCGGCCTCGTGGACGTACGCGGGCACGCGGAAATCGCGCACCGTCGGCGTCCGCACCTCGGGTCCCTGACCGGCCCCCTGAGTCATCGACCCCTCCACCACCATCGCCCGCGTCTGCACCGCATCGGGCTGCCTGGTCGCAGCGGCCCGCGGTGTCGTCCGCCCATCATAGGAATGCGGATCGCGCCATGTGATGACCCAGGGGTGGTGAAATGGCGCAGGACCCCAGTTCACCGCGGTTTTCTCCCGAATTGGGCGGGGCTCTCCCCGCCCAATTCCCGTTCGGATCCTCAGCTGGGGCGTCAACCCGCTTCAGGTGATCGTGGCGGGCTGACCGTCGTACGCGGCGGGCGCCGCTCGGACGAGGTCCGCACGATCAGCTCCGTCGGTATCACCTGCTCGACCGGTTGGTCCGATTCGACCCCCTCGATGGCGTCGATGAGGAGCTGGACCACCGCCGTACCGATACGGCGCGGCTTCAAGGAGAGCGTGGTGATCGGCGGCTCGGTGGTCGCGTACACGGCGGACTCGCTGCAGCAGACGAGCAGCAGGTCGTCGGGGACGCGCAGACCGTACCGCCGGGCGGCGGCCAGCAGATCGGTGCCGTTCGGGTCGAAGAGGCCGTAGACCGCGTCGGGGCGGTCCGGCCGGGCCAGCAGTCGGTCGGCGGCGACGGCCCCCGCGCACGGATCGTGCGCGGGGTAGGCCTCGTACACCGGATCCTGGCCCACGCGCTCGCACCAGCGCAGGTATGCGGTGGTGGAGAGATGTGTGTACGTATCCGTCGTCGTGCCCGTGAGGAGCCCGATCCGGCGGGCGCCCGCGTCGGCCAGATGGTCGAGGATCCCGAGGACGGCGGCCTCGTGGTCGTTGTCGACCCACGCGGTGACCGGGAGCGAGCCGGCCGGTCGGCCGTCGGAGACCACCGGTAATCCCTGGCGGACCAGTTCGCTGACGACCGGGTCGTGGTCGGAGGGGTCGATGACCACCGTGCCGTCCAGGGCGACGTTCGACCACACGTCGTGTCGCGAGGTCGCGGGGAGGATGACCAGGGCGTAGCCCCGGGCCAGCGCGGCCGAGGTGGCGGCGCGCGCCATTTCCGCGAAGTACGCGAACTCGGTGAAGGTGAAAGGTTCATCCCCGTACGTGGTCACGGTCAGGCCGATGAGGCCGGACTTGCCGGTTCTGAGGGTTCGGGCCGCCGCCGAGGGGCGGTAGCCAAGTCGGTCGGCGACCTCGCGTACATGGCGTCGGGTGGCGTCCGGGAGCCGGCCCTTGCCGTTGAGGGCGTCGGAAACGGTCGTGATGGAGACTCCGGCGGCGGCGGCCACGTCTCGGATGCCCGCCCGGCCCGACCGGTTGCCTCGGCGGGGGGTTTCCGCGCGGCTCACCTGGTGCTTCCCTGCTGCTGTCATGGCGAGCCGATAGTAGGGCTCATGCGGTGGGGTAGTGCGGACGCATATGCACTCGTTGACAGGCACGTTTCTGCAAGGTCAGTAAGGGTCAATTTCCTTATAATGCAAGGGAGTTGAACGATCCGATGTCAGTACGTGACTTGTCGACGCGCATGGGCCTGCCAAGTAGCTCATGTTTCGAAGAGGTCTCAACTCACCTGCATGGGTGATGCGCGCCACGGCGCGAGCCACCGGCGCGTGCGCCCGCGAACGGCGCGCCCCCCTGATTCGTACACCTTCGTGTGCTGATGCCCGTGAGGCCGCTGGGACGGCAGAGGTGTGGAACCGATGGGGACGTGGTTGTCCACAGGCCATTCGCAGGGGCGCCGAATCCTCATAAGGTGAGAAGCATTACGTCGACGAGGAGGACTGCGGTGAGCGAGACGAGCCCCAAGCTGCGAGCCGAGCTGGAGGGTATCCCCACCTACAAGCCCGGCAAGCCGGCCGCGGCGGGCGGCCCCGTGGCGTACAAGCTGTCCTCCAATGAGAACCCCTATCCGCCGCTGCCCGGCGTGCTGCAGAGCGTGACCGGCTCGGCCGCGTCCTTCAACCGGTACCCGGACATGGCGTGCACGGGGCTGATGAACGAGTTGTCGGACCGCTTCGGGGTGCCGCTCTCGGACCTGGCCACGGGCACCGGCTCGGTCGGTGTCGCCCAGCAGTTGCTGCAGGCGACTTCGGGGCCCGGCGACGAGGTGATCTACGCCTGGCGGTCGTTCGAGGCGTACCCGATCATCGCGCAGATCAGCGGGGCCACGTCCGTGCAGGTGCCGCTGACGCCGGGCGATGTGCATGATCTGGACGCTATGGCGGACGCGATCACCGACCGGACCCGGCTGATTTTCGTCTGCAATCCGAACAACCCGACGGGGACGGTGGTCCGCCGGGCCGAGCTGGAGCGGTTCCTCGACCGGGTGCCCGGCGATGTGCTGGTGGTCCTGGACGAGGCGTATCGCGAGTTCGTACGGGATGCGGAGGTGCCGGACGGCGTCGAGTTCTACCGCGAGCGGTCCAACGTCTGTGTGCTGCGTACCTTCTCCAAGGCGTACGGTCTCGCCGGGCTCCGGGTGGGCTTCGCGATCGCCCACGAGCCGGTGGCGGCCGCCCTGCGCAAGACGGCTGTGCCGTTCGGGGTGAGCCAGCTCGCCCAGGACGCCGCTGTCGCCTCGCTGCGTGCCGAGGACGAACTCCTCGGCCGGGTCGGCTCACTGGTCTGCGAGCGGAACCGGGTCGTCGAGGCGCTGCGCGGCCAGGGCTGGACGGTGCCGGAGACGCAGGCGAACTTCGTGTGGCTGCGGCTGGGGGAGCGCACGGTCGACTTCGCCGGCGTGTGCGAGCAGGCCGGTGTCGTCGTGCGGCCGTTCCCGGGCGAGGGTGTGCGGGTGACGATCGGCGAGACCGAGGCGAACGACATCTTTCTCAAGGTGACGGAGACCTTCCGCAAGGAGCTCTAGGGTTCGGCGCTCGCGGCGGTGAGGGGTCCGGGATTTCCTGGGCCCCTTCCGCGTGTGCGATAGGGCTGACGTGCCTGTTTGCGCCATAGGTCGATCGGCACGAACTTAGGGACCCCCCACCCATCGATGCTCGAACGGGCATGCGCCATAATTGCTTGTGAATGTGAACGCGTTCACAAGCGCGTCCCGGTTGTCATGAGATGTATGTGACAGGCGGGACAAACTGCCGCAGTGCCACGGCATGTAAGGAGAAGACGTGGACCTCGCTCTGGCGCCGGAGACTCTGGCGCGATGGCAGTTCGGCATCACCACCGTCTACCACTTCCTCTTCGTCCCCCTCACGATCTCGCTCGCCGCGCTCACCGCCGGCCTGCAGACCGCCTGGGTGCGCTCGGGGAAGGAGAAGTACCTCAAGGCCACCAAGTTCTGGGGCAAGCTCTTCCTGATCAACATCGCGATGGGCGTCGTCACCGGCATCGTGCAGGAGTTCCAGTTCGGCATGAACTGGTCCGACTACTCACGCTTCGTCGGCGATGTCTTCGGAGCCCCGCTCGCCTTCGAGGCACTCATAGCCTTCTTCTTCGAGTCGACCTTCATCGGCCTGTGGATCTTCGGCTGGGACAAGCTCCCCCAGAAGATCCACCTCGCCTGCATATGGATGGTCTCCATCGGCACGATCCTGTCGGCGTACTTCATCCTCGCGGCCAACTCCTGGATGCAGCACCCCGTCGGCTACCGGATCAACGAGGCGAAGGGCCGGGCCGAGCTCACCGACTTCTGGCTCGTCCTGACGCAGAACACCGCGCTCACCCAGGTCTTCCACACCCTCTCGGCGGCCTTTCTCGCGGGCGGCGCTTTCATGGTCGGCATCGCCGCCTTCCACCTGGCCCGCAAGAAGCACATCCCGGTGATGAAGACCTCGCTGCGACTCGGCCTGGTCACCGTGGTCATCGCCGGCATGCTCACCGCGATCAGCGGCGACCTGCTCGGCAAGGTCATGTTCAAGCAGCAGCCCATGAAGATGGCCGCCGCCGAGGCTCTGTGGGACGGGGAGGCACCCGCACCCTTCTCCGTCTTCGCCTACGGGGACGTCGACAAGGGCCACAACAAGGTCGCCATCGAGATCCCGGGCCTGCTGTCCTTCCTCGCCAACGACGACTTCGACTCGTACGTCCCCGGCATCAACGACGTCAACAAGGCCGAGCAGGCGAAGTACGGGCCGGGCGACTACCGGCCCAACATTCCCGTCGCCTACTGGGGCTTTCGCTGGATGATCGGCTTCGGCATGGCGTCCTTCGCCATCGGCATGGTCGGACTCTGGCTCACTCGCAAGAAGTTCCTGCTGCCGCAGCACCTGCGGGTGGGCGACGACGAGGTGCCGCATCTCGTGCTGCTGCCGAAGAAGGCTCTCGGCCCGACCCTCACCAAGTGGTACTGGCGCATCGGGGTCCTGACCCTGGGCTTCCCACTGATCGCCAGCTCCTGGGGCTGGATCTTCACCGAGATGGGCCGTCAGCCGTGGGTCGTCTACGGCGTGCTGCGCACCGAGGACGCGGTGTCCCCCGGCGTCTCCCAGGGCGAGATCCTCACCTCGATGATCGTCTTCACCATGCTGTACGCCATCCTCGCCGTCGTCGAGGTCAAGCTGCTCGTGAAGTACGTCAAGGCGGGGCCGCCCGAGCTGACGAAGGCCGACCTCAACCCGCCCACGAAGATCGGCGGCGACTCCCGTGACGCCGACAAGCCGATGGCCTTCTCGTACTAGGCCGCACCGGGCCAAGGGAGCACAGTCATGGAACTTCACGACGTCTGGTTCGTCCTCATCGCCGTCCTGTGGATCGGCTACTTCTTCCTGGAGGGCTTCGACTTCGGGGTCGGTGTCCTCACCAAGCTGCTGGCCCGGAACCGTCCGGAGAAGCGGGTCCTCATCAACACCATCGGGCCCGTCTGGGATGGCAACGAGGTGTGGCTGCTCTCGGCCGGCGGCGCGACCTTCGCCGCCTTCCCCGAGTGGTACGCCACCCTCTTCTCCGGCTTCTATCTGCCACTGCTGCTCATCCTGGTCTGCCTGATCGTCCGCGGTGTCGCCTTCGAGTACCGGGTGAAGCGGCCCGAGGAGAGGTGGCAGCGCAACTGGGAAACGGCGATCTTCTGGACCTCGCTGCTCCCCGCGTTCCTGTGGGGCGTGGCCTTCGCCAACATCGTGCGCGGAGTGAAGATCGACCGCGACTTCGAGTACGTGGGCACTCTCGCCGACCTGCTCAACCCGTACGCACTCCTGGGCGGTCTGGTCACGCTGACGCTGTTCACCTTCCACGGGACGGTGTTCGTCGGCCTCAAGACTGTCGGGGACATTCGGGAGCGGGCGCGGAAGCTGGCGCTGCGCGTCGGTGCCGTGACGGCCGGACTGGCGCTTCTGTTCCTGCTCTGGACGCAGATCGAGAAGGGCGACGGCGTCTCGCTGGTCGCGGCGGTCGTGGCGGTCGCCGCGCTCGTGACGGCACTGGTGGCGGTGCGAGCGGGGCGTGAGGGCTGGGCCTTCGCCCTGTCGGGGGTCACGATCGTGGCCGCCGTCGCGATGCTCTTCCTGACGCTCTTCCCGAACGTCATGCCGTCCTCGCTGAACGAGGACTGGAGCCTCACGGTCACCAACGCCTCGTCCAGCCCGTACACCCTGAAGATCATGACGTGGTGCGCGGCGATCGCGACGCCGGTCGTGATGCTCTACCAGGGGTGGACGTACTGGGTGTTCCGCAAGCGGATCGGTACACAGCACATCGCCGAATCGGCGCACTGAGTTCCGGTGAGGAGGTGTGTTTGGCGATGTTTCACGTGAAACACACCACCTCAGGCCGAAGAGGCATGTTTCACGTGAAACATGCCCGCTGAGAAGAGGGTGTTTCACGTGAAACCGATCGACCCGCGACTGCTGCGGTACGCCCGCGCCACCCGCCTCTTCCTGGTGGCGGTCGTCAGCCTGGGTATGGTCGGGGCCGCGCTCGTCATCTCGCAGGCGATGCTCATCGCCGAAGTGGTGGTGGGCGCCTTCCAGCATGGGATGTCGGTCGCCGAGCTCCGCACTCCCCTGCTCCTTTTGGCTGCTGTCGCGCTGGGACGGGCGCTGGTGTCCTGGCTCACCGAGCTGGCCGCGCACCGCGCGAGTGCGGCGGTGAAGTCGGAGTTGCGGGGCCGGCTGCTGGAGCGGGCCGCCGCGCTGGGCCCCGGGTGGCTGAGCGGACAGCGCACGGGATCGCTGGTCGCCCTCGCCACCCGTGGGGTCGACGCGCTCGACGACTACTTCTCGCGCTATCTGCCACAGCTGGGCCTTGCCGTCGTCGTGCCCGTGGCGGTGCTCGCGCGGATCGTCACCGAGGACTGGGTGTCGGCGGCGATCATCGTCGGCACGCTGCCGCTGATCCCGGTCTTCATGGTGCTCATCGGCTGGGCGACGCGCTCGCAGATGGACCGTCAATGGCGGCTGCTGTCACAGCTGTCGGGGCACTTCCTGGATGTCGTCACCGGTCTGCCGACGCTCAAGGTGTTCGGCCGGGCCAAAGCCCAGGCCGAGTCGATCAAGCGGATCACCGGCGAGTACCGGCAGGCGACCATGCGGACGCTGCGGATCGCGTTCCTGTCGTCCTTCGCGCTGGAACTGCTCGCGACGATCTCGGTCGCGCTGGTCGCGGTCACCATCGGCATGCGGCTCGTGCACGGCGAGATGGACCTGTACATCGGGCTGATCATCCTCGTCCTGGCCCCCGAGGCGTATCTGCCGGTCCGGCAGGTGGGCGCCCAGTTCCATGCGGCCGCCGAGGGGCTCGCGGCGGCCGAGGAAATCTTCGAGGTCCTGGAGACACCGGTACCGGCGTCCGGGAACGGGGCTGTGCCGTCTGCCGGTGACATCCGCTTCGACGGGGTGACGGTCCGGTACCCCGGGCGGTCGTACGACGCCGTCTCGGACGTGTCCTTCACGGTCGCTTCTGAGGAGACAGTGGCCCTCGTCGGGCCGAGCGGTGTGGGCAAGTCGACGCTGCTGAACGTCCTGCTGGGGTTCACGGAGGCCACGGCGGGCGGGGTGCGCGTGGGGGGAGCCGATCTCGCCTCGCTCGACCTGGACGAGTGGCGTTCGCGCGTCGCCTGGGTGCCGCAGCGGCCGCACCTGTTCGCCGGGTCGATCGCCGAGAACGTACGGCTGGCCCGTCCGGACGCGGACGACGCGGCGGTGCGGCGGGCGCTCACCGACGCGGGTGCGCTGGAGTTCGTGGACACGCTGCCCGCCGGGGCCGAGACGGTCCTCGGTGAGGACGGCGCCGGTCTCTCCGCCGGACAGCGACAACGGCTTGCCCTCGCCCGGGCGTTCCTCGCCGACCGGCCTGTGTTGCTCCTCGACGAACCGACGGCCTCGCTGGACGGCGAGACCGAGGCGGAGGTCGTTGAGGCGGTACGGCGGCTTGCGGTGGGCCGGACCGTGTTGTTGGTGGTGCACCGGCCGGCGTTGCTGGGGGTGGCGGACCGGGTGGTGCGGCTTGAGGAGGTCACGACGCCCGCGGTGGCACCGGCGCCCGAGCGCGACGGGTTGGCACTGAACCGTCGGCCGCGGCAGTTGGAAAACCTGCCCGCGGCGCAGATGGAAGACCTGCCGTTGGAACAGCGTGGCGGCGTACTGACCCGCGTCCGTCGCATGGCCGGACCTCGCCGGGGCCGGCTCGTCCTCGCCCTGTTGCTCGGCAGCCTCGCGCTGGGCAGTGCCGTCGGTCTGATGGCGACGTCCGGGTGGCTGATCTCGCGGGCCTCGCAGCAGCCTCCCGTGCTGTATCTGATGGTCGCGGTGACGGCGACGCGGGCGTTCGGGATCGGGCGGGCGGTGTTCCGGTACGCGGAGCGGCTGGTGTCGCACGACACCGTGCTGCGGATGCTGGCCGACACGAGGGTGGCCGTCTACCGGCGGCTGGAACGGCTGGCGCCCGCCGGGCTGCGGACGATCCGGCGGGGCGACCTGCTCTCGCGGCTGGTCACCGATGTGGACGCCCTTCAGGACTACTGGGTGCGCTGGCTGCTGCCCGCAGGGGCCGCAGTGGCCGTGTCTGCCGCCTCCGTCGGGTTCACCGCCTGGCTGCTGCCCGAAGCCGGCGCCGCCCTCGCCGTCGGGCTGCTCGCCGCAGGGGCCGGAGTGCCTCTCGTGACCGGGGCCTTGGCCCGGTGGGCGGAGCAGAGGTTGGCACCGGCCCGCGGGGTGCTGGCCACCCGCGTCGCCGATCTGCTCGTCGGCACCGCGGAGTTGACGGTCGCGGGCGCCCTGCCCGCCCGTACCGCCGAGGCACGCCAGGCCGACCGGGTGCTCACCCGGATCGCCTCCCGGGCCGCCACCGCCACCGCCCTCGGCGACGGGCTCACCGCGCTCGTCTCCGGGCTCACCGTCGCCGCCACCGCGCTGTTCGGCGCCCAGGCAGTCGTCGACGGGCGGCTGAGCGGGGTGGCCATGGCCGTCGTCGTCCTCACGCCGCTGGCGGCATTCGAGGCGGTGCTGGGCATGCCGCTCGCCGCCCAGTTCCGCCAGCGGGTGCGCAGGAGCGCGGAGCGCGTGTACGAGGTGCTGGACGCCCCGGACCCCGTACGTGAACCGGAGGAGTCGGCCGAGGCGCCGGTGTCGCCGTTCCCGCTGCGGCTGGAAGGGCTCGGAGCGCGGTACGCCGGGCAGGACCGGGACGCGCTCGCCGGGCTGGACCTCACCCTCGAACAGGGGCGCAGGATCGCCGTGGTCGGTGCCTCGGGGGCGGGAAAGACGACGCTCGCGCAGGTGCTGCTCCGGTTCCTGGACGCGCGCGAGGGGACGTACACGCTGGGCGGCGTGGACGCGTACGCGCTCGACGGGGACGCCGTACGCCGGCTCGTGGGGCTGTGTGCCCAGGACGCGCACCTCTTCGACAGTTCGGTGCGCGAAAACCTGCTGCTCGCCCGGAAGGAAGCGGGCGCGGCGGAGCTGCGGGACGCGCTCGCGCGGGCGCGGCTGCTTGACTGGGTCGACGAACTGCCCGACGGGCTGGACACCCTGATCGGCGAACACGGGGCGCGGCTGTCCGGCGGCCAGCGTCAGCGGCTCGCCCTCGCCCGCGCGCTGTTGGCCGACTTCCCGGTCCTCGTCCTCGACGAGCCCGCGGAACACCTGGACCTGCCGACCGCCGACGCGCTCACCGCGGATCTGCTGGCCGCGACCGAGGGGCGGACGACCCTGCTGATCACCCATCGGTTGGCCGGGCTCGACGCCGTGGACGAGGTGGTCGTGCTGGCGGAGGGACGTGTCGCGCAGCGTGGGACGTACGCGGAGCTGGCCGTGGTGGACGGTCCCTTGCGGACGATGGTGGAGCGGGAGGCGGCGGGGGAACTGCTGGTGAGGGTTTGAGAGGCCCGCGCTCAGGCGCACGCGCGGTACGCGGCGCTCGGGGGCCATGGAGCACGGCTTGGGGCCTGCAGGACTGCGGCGACGGGCCGGGGCACGATCGCTGACACACGCTTCTCTCGCCGACGCCCGCTGTTCGTCGCCGTGCTGCTGTGCGCCGCGACGCTTTTCGTGGCCCGGCCCACGGCGGCCGAGAGTGACGGAAGGGCCCAGGGCGCCCCTGGTGAGGCCGGTCTCAGCGCCCAGGTGACGCGGCTGTTCGAGGAAGCGGCGGTGGCGACGCAGCGGTACGAGGCGGGGCGGCAGACGGCGGAGTCGCAGAAGGCGGAGGCGGAGCGGTTGGAGAGGCTGCTTGTGCGCGAGCGGAAGCAGACCGCGGTACTCGCCGACCTCGGCCGGATCGCGCGCGCCCAGTACCGCGAGGGCCGCGGGGTGCCATACATAGCGCAGATGCTCCTCGCGGAGGAGACCCCCAGGAGCTGAAGCGGAGTCAGCGAGCCGTCCAGCGGGCTGATCTGACGGTCAACAACGCCGCGGACAAGAGCCGCCGATCCGAGGCGCGACCCGCTGCGGACGAGGCGAAGGCCGCGGCGGCGTGGCAGACGCTGGAGCGGCGGAACACCGAACTGGCCGAGATCAAGCAGGCGATCCAGCGGAAGCTCGAAGAGGCGCGGTGGACGCTTCAGGGGTAGGCCGACGAGGCGGTCGTGGCCGGCGCATGCCGGGGAGCCGTCCGGCTGGACCAGCCGACCAGCGGCCGCACGAGGTCGTGGGTCGTTCCGGTGGAGAAGTACGAGTTCTGCGCGGGCTGCGGCAGCGGCGGTGGACACTGGGCCGGTCGCCTCACCGGGCAGGACTTCGCCGTGCCGATCGGCACGCCTGTGCGGGCGGTCGGGGTGGGACGCGTGGTGGAGGTTCGTGCGGGGGCGCCTTCGGCATCGCGACCGTCGTCCAGCACGGGGACAACTACTACACGCAGTACGCGCACCTCGCCGCCGTCACCGTCGATCAGGGCGAACGCGTGGCCCCGGGCCAGTGGATCGGCCGAACGGGCACCACGGGCACCACGGGCAATTCCACGGGCCGCACCTGCACTTCGAGGTGCGGGGCACACCGGAGCTGGGGTCAGGGGTGGAGCCCGTGTCGTGGCTGCTGAAGCACGGGGTGGAGTTGTAGTCGCTCCGATAGGGATTTCGGATACGGGTTTCCGGTACGGGTTACAGCCGTTCCACCAGGAGCCGCTCGATCACGACCGCCACTCCGTCCTCGTTGTTGGCGACGGTCCGGCCGGAAGCCGCCGCGAGGACGTCCGGGTGCGCGTTGCCCATGGCGTACGACTGGCCCGCCCAGGTGAGCATCTCGACGTCGTTCGGCATGTCACCGAAGGCGACGACCTCCTCGTGGGAGATACCGCGCTCGGCGCAGCACAGGGCGAGGGTGCTGGCCTTGGAGACGCCCGGCCCGCTGATCTCCAGCAGGGCGCTGGGGCTGGAGCGGGTGATGGTGGCCCGGTCGCCGACGGCGATGCGGGCGGTGGCCAGGAAGTCGTCGGGGTCGATCGTGGGGTGGTACGCGAGGATCTTCAGCACCGGCTCGTCGTCGGCGACACCGCCCGGGGCCAGCAGTTTCTCGGCGGGCGCGAGGGTGTCGGGGATCTCCATGTGGAGCTTCGGGTACTCGGGCTCCTGGTTGAAGCCGTACGTCTGCTCGACCGCGTACACGGTGCCGGGCGCGGCCTCGCGCAGCAGTCGTACGGCGTCGAGCGCGTTCTCCCGGGCCAGCTCGCGGATCTTGACGAAGCGGTGGGTACCGGGGCCGCCGTGCAGGTCGACCACGGCGGCGCCGTTGCCGCAGATCGCGAGGCCGTGGCCGTGGACGTGTTCACTGACGACGTCCATCCAGCGGGCCGGGCGGCCGGTCACGAAGAAGACCTCGATGCCGGCCTCCTCGGCGGCCGCGAGGGCGGCGACGGTACGGGGAGAGACCGACTTGTCGTCGCGGAGCAGGGTGCCGTCGAGATCCGTGGCTATCAGCCGGGGCGGGACGGTCGGGGCCGGGGTCTCGGGCTGTCTCGTCGCTGAGGTCACGGGTCCCATTGTCGCGTATATGCGCGCACGGTCGTGCGGGCGCCCGCACAGGTGAGTGATTACCGCCCTTGTCCGCCCTCCACCTGCGCGGTTACGACCGGCCGCCCTTGCGCTCTATGACCCGTCGTGCAGGCCTCGGCCGCGACCACTTGGGGCGCTCTCACGCCAGCTGGGCCGGTGCCTCCATGGCGATCCGCTCGAACACCTTCTCGTCCGCGGCGAAGTCCGAGTCCGGGATCGGCCAGTGGATCACGATGTCGGTGAAGCCCAGATCGGCGTGGCGGCCCGCGAAGTCCACGAACGCGTCCAGCGACTCCAGCGGTCGGCCGCGGTCGGGGGTGAAACCGGTGAGCAGGACCTTGTCGAGCCGGGCCGCGTCACGGCCGAGCGCGGCGGCTGTGTCGGCCAGCCTCTCGACCTGCCCACGAATGGCTTGAACCGACTGTTCGGGGGTGCCTGTCGCGTACAGCTTGGGGTCCCCGGTGGTCACCCATGCCTGCCCGTACTGTGCGGCCAGCCGCATCCCGCGCGGCCCGGTGGCGGCCACCGCGAAGGGCAGCCGGGGGCGCTGGACACAGCCGGGGATGTTGCGCGCCTCGTGGGCCGCGTAGTAGTCGCCCTCGTAAGAGACGGAGTCCTCGGTGAGCAGCCGGTCGAGCAGGGGGACGAACTCGGCGAGCCGGTCGGCGCGCTCGCGCGGGCTCCACGGCTCCTGGCCGAGTGCGGTGGCGTCGAAACCGGTGCCGCCCGCGCCGACCCCGAGGGTGAACCGACCGCCGGAGATGTCGTCGAGGGAGATCAGTTCCTTGGCGAGGGTCACCGGGTGCCGGAAGTTCGGCGAGGTCACGAGCGTTCCGAGGCGCAACTGGTCGGTGACGGCGGCCGCCGCGGTCAGGGTCGGCACGGCGCCGAACCACGGCCCGTCCCGGAAGGTCCGCCACGACAGGTGGTCGTACGTGAACGCGGTGTGGAACCCGAGTTGTTCGGCCCGCTGCCATGTGGCACGGCCGCCCTCGTGCCAGCGGAGGTACGGCAGGATCACGGTGCTCAGACGCAGACTCATATATCGAGCGTAAGCGCAGCCGCCTGCCTGTCCGGACCGGTCCGGACAGGCAGGAGATGATCAGGACCGGGCGGCCGGTCGGGGCTGGGCAGGCCGGATCACGTCCGGTCCCGCTCAGTGCGATTCGGGGAACCGCAGGTACTCGGGCGGCACGGCCTCGGTCAGCCACACCCCGTTGGCGCTGACACGGAAGACGTGGCCGTCGCGGTGCATCGCGCCGGCGTCCACGGAGAGCACGACAGGGCGGCCGCGGCGGGCGCCGACGCGGGTGGCGGTCTCACGGTCGGGCGAGAGGTGTACGTCGTGCCGGTTCATGGCGCGCAGGCCTTCGGCCCGGATCGCGCCCAGGTAGGCCGCCACGGTCCCGTGGTAGAGGTACGGCGGCGGGGTCGCCGGGAGCAGGCCGAGGTCGACCTCGACGGTGTGGCCCTGGCTGGCGCGGATCCGGTCGCCCTCGACCGCGAAGCGCTTCTTGTCGTTGGCCTCGACCACGTGGTCGAGCTCCGCCCTCGTGAAGCGGAAGCCATGGGCGGCGGCCGCCTCGATGAGTGTGTCGATCCGGACCCAGCCGCCCTCGTCGAGCGTGAGCCCGATCCGCTCCGGCTGATGCCTCAGGTGTTTGGAGAGATACTTCGACACCCTCACGGTACGTCGTTCGTTCATCCCGCCAGCGTGCATGGAGAGACCCGCGTCACGCACTTGATTTTGATCCGGATGTTTGATCCACAGCCAAGTAGAGTTATCCACAGGCGAATTGAAGATTCTGTGGACAACCGCCGGTCCGATTCACGGCAATTGACCAATTTCCTTGCTTTCGTGCATATTTGCAGCAAGGGTATCCAGGGTACGTGACTGTACCTCCCGTTCGGCCGCCGCGGTGATGAAGGCCGAGGCCTGCTCCAGACCAACAAGCTTCTCCACGGCTCGCATTGTGGAGGCCGGGATCCGTACGGAACGCCACCCGTCCGCGGACTCGGCGGGAGCGTCCGGATCAAGGTGTCGGCGCAACTGCCGGGTGGCGAACAGCCGCATCGCGCGTGCGAGTTCGGCGTCCACCGTCTGCTGGGCGAGCGGCCGCAGCCGTCGTACGAGCGTCGCCGCCTCGATCGTGTCGGCCTCGGTCGGCTGCTGGTGCTGCCCGAGGTAGCGAGCGAACACGTGCTCGGTGGTGAACTCCAGGAAACGCGTGGCAATGTGCTCCACCTGCCCCCTCAACTCCCGTAGGTGGCCGGCGATCGCGGGGAGCGGCACCCCCGCCTCGTGCAACTCTGCTGCCACAGCCAGTTCTTGGGGGCTCGGCACGAGGAACAGATCCTCCTCTCCGGGCACCGGCTCCAGCACGCCCAGCTCGACCGCGTCCGCCACCGCCGCCTCGTCCGGAGCGCCGCCGAACCGCTCGACCAGATCGGCCCGCGAGATACGTACGGCCTCTTCGTCCGTCCACGGCCCGCCGACCTCTGCGGCCAGGCCGAGGACCCCGCCGAGGCCGCGGCCCGTGTCCCAGGCTTCCAGGAGCTCCTTGATGGAGGCCAGGGTGTACCCGCGGTCGAGGAGGTCGGCGATCTGGCGCAGCCGGGTCAGATGCGCGTCCGAGTACACGTTCGCCCGGCCGCGCCGCTCAGGACGGGGGAGCAGCCCACGGTCCTGGTAGGCGCGGATCGTCCGGACCGTGGCACCGCTGCGGTGCGCCAGATCCTCGATGCGGTACACGGCCCCGGCCGGTTCGTCGTTCACGGTCCTTGTGCCTCTCTCTGCTTTCCCGCGCTGTCCGGCGGCGGTTACGCCGACGCCGCCCGCGCGCTCGCGCCCGCCGCGGTGCGTGCCGCGGGCGACTTCACCAGATACTCGGCCGCCCTGCGCAGCGAGCCTTCCTGCGAGGGGTGGTAGGAGCGGCGCAGATAGCGGGGGACGGCCACGCCGAGCTCCTTCGACGTGGGCAACAGGCCTTTGTGCACGGCCCTGTTCTGTGCGGCGAGCGAGAAGCGCAGGCGTCCGGCGAGCTCGAGGTCGTGCCGTATGAGATAGGCGGCGTCCCCACGTCCGCAGGCATGGAACCGGGGACGGGATCGCCATGCACGTGATCCGTCGGGCGTTCGGGGGTGACTCACGGCCCTGTGGGGCCTCCTGCCCCGAGTTGTCAGCAGCAGCCCGTCCTTGAAGACCTTCACGAACCACCGCTCCCCCGCCGACAGCAGCAGATGCAGCCCACTGATGACGTGACTGGCCGTGGGCTCGTCGGGGATCCAGCGCAGTGGGTCTTCTCCCAGTCGAAAGAGACCCTGCGCGGGGCGATCGTGCAGTGCCCGCGCTCGTGCTCCTCGTCCTGGGGGCTCACAGCGGCGGCTCCAGTCGGGCGAGCGCGCGCAGCGTTCTCGGGGCGAAGCGGGACATGAGACGGCCACCGTGGGCCTCCGGGGTGACGGGGACGACGGCCTGGTTGCGCACGACCGCGCGCAGGACGGCGTCCGCGACCTTCTCCGGCGGGTAGTTCCGCAGTCCGTACAGCCGTGCGGTCCTCCGTTGTCGGCGCTTCTCCTCCTCCGCGTCGACGCCGGCGAAGCGCGCGGTCGAGGTGATGTTGGTGTTGACGATGCCCGGGCAGATCGCCGAGACCCCGATGCCCTGTCCGGCCAGCTCGGCGCGCAGGCACTCGCTCAGCATCAGTACGGCCGCCTTGGACGTGCTGTACGCGGGCAGCGTCCTGGAGGGCAGATACGCGGCGGCCGAGGCGGTGTTGACGATGTGGCCGCCCTGGCCGCGCTCGGCCATCTGCTTCCCGAAGAGCCGGCAGCCGTGGATCACACCCCACAGATTGACGTCGAGGATCTTCCGCCAGTCCTCGGCGGTGGTGTCGAGGAAGGACCCCGAGAGCCCGATTCCGGCGTTGTTCACCAGCACGTCCACCACGCCGTACTCGGCGGAGACCTTCTCGGCGAGCTTCTCCATGGCCTGCTCGTCCGAGACGTCGACCGCCTCGGCCCACGCCTCGGGAGCGCCGATCAACTGGGACAACTCCGCTGTGCGGGCCGCTCCTTCGGCATCCAGGTCGACGGCGATCACGCGCGCGCCGGCCTCGGCGAACGCGAAGGCGGTGGCCCGCCCGATGCCGCCGGCGGCGCCGGTGACCAGCACCAACTGCCCGCCGAACCGATCGGTGTACTTCCCGGTGGCGACCGGGGCGGGCCGTCCACCCTCGGTGGCCGTGACGAACTCGGTGATCCAGGCCGCCAGTTGGTCGGGCCGTGTGCGCGGGATCCAGTGCTTGGCGGGCAGGGTGCGCCGGGTCAGCTGCGGAGCCCACGACTCCAGGTCGTCGTAGAGCTGTTCGGAGAGGAACTGATCTTTCAAGGGCGTGATGAGCTGCACGGGCGCGTGCGCGTACGCGTCGTCACGGGGGTGAGCGAGACGGGCTCGCATGTTGTCCCTGTACAGCCACGCCCCGTGCGCGGCGTCCGTGGGCAGCGAAGAGCTGGGGTAGTCACCGCGGGGCAGCTTCTCGGCCCGCCGGACCAGGCCGGGCCAATGCTTGCCGAGAGGGCCGCGCCAGGCGAGCTCGGGCAGCACGGGCGTGTGCAGCAGGTAGCTGTACCAGGACTTGGCGCCCTGGCCGAGGAGTTGACCGATCCGGCGCGGGGTCGGGCGCTTCACCCGCCGCTTGATCCAGTGCCCCATGTGGTCGAGGGACGGTCCGGACATCGAGGTGAACGACGCGATGCGTCCCTCGGTGCGCTCGACCGTCACGAACTCCCAGCCCTGCACCGAACCCCAGTCGTGACCCACCAGGTGCACGGGCCGGTCGGGGCTGACGGCGTGCGCGACCGCCAGGAAGTCGTCCGTCAGCTTCTCCAGCGTGAACCCGCCGCGCAGCGGCTTCGGCGCCGTCGACCCGCCGTGGCCGCGCACGTCGTAGAGCACCACGTGGAAACGCTCCGCGAGCCGTACGGCGACCTCGGACCAGACCTCCTTGGAGTCGGGGTAGCCGTGCACGAGCAACACGGTCGGCTGCCCGGGGTCGCCCAGCTCGGCGACGCACAACTCGACTTCGTCCGCCCGCACCCGGCGCTCCCGCGCGCTCTCGAGCCCTGTCACGTGTCTCCCTTCGCTCATCGGCATTTCTCCTCCGCCCACCGCCGGACGTGCGGCAGGTCGTCGTCCAGCCAGAAGGCGCTCTCCGCGGGATCCGCGGAGTCGGTGACGACCAGGATCTCCTCGAACTTCGCGCCCGTGCCCCGGAAACCGAGGTGGGGCTCGACCGCCCACAGCCCCGGCCGCGGCGGGTGGTCGGAGAACCGGTACGGCGACCAAAGCGGCGACCAGCCCTCGCGATGTCCATGCAGCGCGTCGGCCGCCAGTCCCTTCAACGACTGTGTGCCGAACCCGAACACATGCGGTGACCAGCGGCGTTCCTTCACCCGGTCCACCTTGTGCGCGATGACACCGAAGGGATACGCGCGATGCCGGTTGGCGTATCCCTGGCGGACCATGAGCCGGTCCACGTCCTCGTAGATCTCGCGCAGCGACCGGCGCTCGCGCACCTCGCGCAGGATCAGCTCACGGTGCGCCTGGAGATCCGCCATGAGCTTGTCGTGCAGGCGACTCGGCCCGAGACAGCCCGAATAACCGATGTCCGCCGTACAGCCTCTGTACACGGGGGCCATGTCGAGGATGAACGGCATGCCCGCTTCGAGGCGACGATCGGTGGGGAAGAACTGCAGCGGTATGCGGAAGTTCACGAACGCCGTGCGGTCGCCGAACCAGGCGAAGGGCAGGTGGAACCAGTCCCGCACCCCTCGCTCGCGCAGCCAGCGACGCTGCATCCGCGCCGCCTCGCGCTCGGTCACACCCGGTTTCAGCTGGGCCGCGACCGCTTCCGCGCACTCGTACGCGAGGGTCTGCACCTGCCTGAACCCCCGCAGCTCCGCGGTGAGTTCGCCCGTCAGTGCCGACGTCATGTCACTGCCCCACCTGTCTCCATCGACTACGGTCCGTGTTCGCAATGTGACACTGATGAATGTGACAGTGATTGACGGCTGCGTCAATGGCAGTGCGCGAGGCCTGTGGAAAACCGGCGGCTCGAGGGCAGGTACGGAGGCGGGCACGAAACGGTGACGCCGGTCGTTCCCCCTTATGGCGGCCGTTGCCGCGGCTCGAGACCGTCGGTTGTTCGACCTCAGGGTGACCCCTAGGGGGACCGGCGGTTGATGCCCCCTACGGGCCCGTACGACTCGAGAGTGAGACGGAGACAGCTCTGCGGGGTGACGACCGCGGCGGCCCGCGACCCTAATGTCTAAATCGTGACTGTGATCGCGACCGAAAGCCTGAGCAAGCGGTTCCCGAGGGTAACCGCCCTTGACCGGCTCTCCGTGGACATCGGACCCGGTGTGACGGGACTCGTCGGTGCCAATGGCGCCGGCAAGTCCACACTGATCAAGATCCTGCTGGGTCTGTCCCCCGCCTCGGAGGGGCGTGCCGAGGTGCTCGGCCTCGACGTCGCCACAAAAGGCGGCGCCATCCGCGAGCGGGTGGGGTACATGCCGGAGCACGACTGCCTGCCACCCGACGTCTCGGCCACCGAGTTCGTCGTGCACATGGCCCGGATGTCCGGCCTCCCGCCGACCGCCGCGCGCGAGCGCACCGCGGACACCCTGCGCCATGTCGGCCTGTACGAGGAGCGGTACCGCCCCATAGGCGGCTACTCCACGGGCATGAAGCAGCGGGTGAAACTCGCCCAGGCCCTGGTGCACGACCCGCAGCTGGTCTTCCTGGACGAGCCGACCAACGGCCTGGACCCGGTCGGCCGGGACGAGATGCTGGGCCTGATCCGCCGCATCCACACCGACTTCGGCATCTCGGTCCTGGTCACCTCCCACCTGCTCGGCGAGCTGGAGCGCACCTGCGACCACGTCGTCGTGGTCGACGGCGGCAAGCTGCTGCGGTCCAGCTCCACGAGGGACTTCACCCAGAACACGGCGACCCTCGCGATCGAGGTCACCGACAGCGACGAACACCCCGACGGCACCAGCGCGCTGCGCGAGGCCCTCGTCGGGCGTGGGGTGACCGTCTCCGAGGGCAGCGGCCTGCCGGGCGCCGGGCACATCCTGCTCCTCACCGCCCAGGGCGAGGAGACCTACGACCTGGTCCGCGACATCGTCGCCGACCTGGGCCTCGGCCTGGTCCGCATGGAGCAGCGCAGGCACCACATCGCCGAGGTCTTCACGGACAACGACGAACAGACGGGCACCCGGAGCGCCCAGGACGCACGGAAGGAGGCGGTCGGCCATGGCGGTTGAGCAGCACGGTGCACAGGCACCGGCCCTCACCGGTGGACAGCCCGCGCGTGCGGGCGAACAGAGCCGCATCCACAACATCGGATACCGCTCCTATGACGGCCCCCGTCTGGGCCGCGCCTACGCCCGCCGCTCCCTCTATTCGCAGTCCTTGCGTGGCGCGTACGGGCTGGGCCGCTCGGCCAAGTCCAAGGTGCTGCCCATGCTGCTCTTCGCGGTGATGTGCGTACCGGCGGCCATCATGGTGGCGGTCGCGGTCGCCACCCAGGCCAACGACCTGCCCATCAAGTACACCGACTACGCGGTCATCATGCAGGCCGTCATCGGCCTCTACGTCGCCTCCCAGGCACCGCAGTCCGTCTCGCGCGACCTGCGCTTCAAGACGGTCCCCCTGTACTTCTCGCGCCCGATCGAGACCGCCGACTACGTCCGCGCGAAGTTCGCGGCGCTGACCTCGGCGCTCTTCGTCCTCACCACGGTGCCCCTGCTCGTGCTCTACGTGGGCGCGCTGCTGGCCAAGCTCGACTTCACCGACCAGACCAAGGGATTCGCGCAAGGACTGGTGTCCGTGGCACTGCTGTCGCTCCTCTTCGCCGGTATCGGCCTGGTGATCTCGGCGGTCACACCGCGCCGCGGCTTCGGCATCGCGGCCGTCATCGCCGTCTTCACCATCTCCTACGGGGCCGTGTCCGTAGTCCAGGCCATCGCCGATGTGCAGTCCAGCACCGAAGCGGTGCCCTGGCTCGGCCTCTTCTCGCCGATCACGCTGATAGACGGTGTACAGACCGCCTTCCTGGGCGCCACCTCCGCCTTCCCCGGCGGACACGGCCCCTCCAGTGGG
Source organism: Streptomyces sp. DSM 40750 (assembly GCF_024612035.1). GTDB lineage: Bacteria > Actinomycetota > Actinomycetes > Streptomycetales > Streptomycetaceae > Streptomyces. The sequence continues at coordinate 5,759,084 of NZ_CP102513.1, read as the reverse complement.
CAGGGAGTCGTCTATCTCCTCGTCGTCCTGGGTCTCATCGCAGGCTCCTACGGCCTGCTGATGCGCCGCTACCGAAAGGTCGGGCTGTGACCACGCTCAACATCGACCACGTCTCGCGCTGGTTCGGCAATGTGGTGGCGGTCAACGACGTCACGATGACGATCGGCCCCGGCGTCACCGGCCTCCTCGGCCCGAACGGCGCCGGCAAATCCACCCTCATCAACATGATGGGCGGCTTCCTCGCCCCCTCCACGGGCTCCGTCACCCTCGACGGCAAGCCGGTGTGGCGCAACGAGCAGATCTACAAGCACATCGGCATCGTCCCCGAGCGCGAGGCGATGTACGACTTCCTCACGGGCCGCGAATTCGTCGTCGCCAACGCCGAGTTGCACGGCCTCGGGGCGAAGGCCGCCCAGCGGGCGCTCGCCACGGTGGAGATGGAGTACGCGCAGGACCGCAAGATCTCGACGTACTCCAAGGGCATGCGCCAGCGCGTGAAGATGGCGTCCGCCCTGGTCCACGAACCGTCTTTGCTCCTGCTGGACGAACCGTTCAACGGCATGGACCCGCGCCAGCGCATGCAGCTCATGGACCTGCTGCGGCGCATGGGAGACGAGGGCCGCACGGTGCTGTTCTCGTCCCACATCCTCGAAGAGGTCGAGCAGTTGGCGGCCCACATCGAGGTGATCGTCGCCGGACGGCACGCGGCGAGCGGCGACTTCCGGCGCATCCGCCGGCTGATGACCGACCGCCCGCACCGCTACTTGGTGCGCTCCAGCGACGACCGGGCCCTGGCCGCCGCGCTGATCGCCGACCCGTCGACCGCCGGGATCGAAGTGGACCTGGCTGAGGGTGCGTTGCGCATCCAGGCCGTCGACTTCGGCCGGTTCACGACCCTGTTGCCGAGGGTGGCCCGGGACCATGGCATCCGTCTGCTGACGGTCTCCCCGTCGGACGAGTCCCTTGAGTCCGTCTTCTCGTATCTCGTCGCGGCGTAGGAGGCCAAGATGTACGACCCCACAGTCGCCCGGCTCACCTACCGGGCCCTGCTCGGCCGCCGTCGGGCCCTCATCCTCAGCGCGCTGCCCGCCCTGCTGATCGTGCTCTCCGTGGCCGTGCGCGCCCTGAGCGGCGCCGACGACCAGGTGGCCGCGGACCTCCTCGGCGGGTTCGCCCTCGCCACGATGGTGCCGATCATCGGCGTCATCGCGGGAACGGGCGCGATCGGGCCGGAGATCGACGACGGCTCGGTGGTGTATCTGCTGGCCAAGCCGGTGAAGCGGCCGACGATCATCTGCACGAAGCTGATCGTGGCTGTCGCGGTGACCATGGCGTTCTCGGCCATACCGACACTGCTCGCGGGTCTGATCCTGAACGGCAACGGACAGCAGATCGCGGTCGCCTACACGGTGGCGGCGCTGGTCGCCTCGATCGCGTACGCGGCGATGTTCCTGCTCCTCGGGACGGTCACCCGCCACGCGGTCGTCTTCGGGCTCGTGTACGCGCTCGTCTGGGAGACGCTCTTCGGGTCCCTGGTGGACGGCGCGCGCACGCTCAGCGTTCAGCAGTGGGCGCTTGCCGTCGCCCAGAAGGTCACCGACGGCGGCCTCGTGACCTCCGATGTGGGGCTGCCGACCGCGGTGGTTCTGCTGACGGTCGTCACCGCGGGTGCGACCTGGTACGCGGGGCAGAAGCTGCGGACGCTCAAGCTGGCCGGCGAGGAGTGACGGAACCTCCGGGGTGGTCGGCCCCGGAGGACGACCTCTCTTGATCTTGACAGGGCCTTCACGTACGTCCCGGCACACTGGGCGAGGCGGTAACGATGGGGCATACGCGGCCAGGAAGGGTGGCCAGGAGGCGGGAGGAACGGGGATGGCAGCGGAGGTGTCGCCCGACGGCGGCGAGACGCAGGGCTCGGTGAGCGACGACACGGCTGAGTTCGGAGCGCACTCCAGGACCGGGCTGGGCGCCGGGGCGGGCTCCGGGACGGGGTTGGGCGCCGGAGCCGGAGTCGAAGCGGGCTCCGGGGCCGGATCGGGTGCCGAGGGTGGACCGGCTGACGAGGCTGGAGCCGGATCCACGTCGAGGCTCAGGCCCGCGGCCGGTGTCGGGGGCGCGGGCGGGGATGGCTGGGACGGCCTCGTCCTGGACGAGGACTTCATACGGTCCGCCGAGACGGCCGAGCCGTCGGGTCGGGCGCGGATGCTCGCGGCGCGCTGGCGGCAGCAGGCACCCGACCCCCAGCCCTGGCGGTCGGACGAACCACCCGCCGGGTGGTTCTTCAGTAAGGCGCGACGACGCAGATGGCGCCGCCGGTGACCGCGTCGCGCGGTGGGCAGCCGTGCGGTGGATATTCGGTGGCGTGCAACTCGTCTGCCGGGCACAGTGGTTGATGTCCAGGCCGCCGGGTCGAGCCGGCGCCATGTTCTGGGAGAGGAGCCCGGCGATGCTGTCCTTCAGGCGCAGTACGTCGAGCTCCCGACAGGGCAGCGCACGGCGGGCTCCGGAGTAGTAACCCCTCCGTCGAGTCCGTCCCCCCCCAGCAGGGAGCTGCTCGGGGCGGCCGCTTCGAGCACGCGAATCGCTTCGCGTGGGCCGCCCACCCGGAGGATTGGCCGAGTGGTAAGGCACCGGCTTGCTAAGCCGTGGTCGGGTTTTGCCCGCGCACGTTCGATTCGTGCATCCTCCGCTGTTTCTCTGTCGCTGTGACTTGGCCGGGTTCTTGGGCTGGGGGTACGTGTAGGGCGGCTCCCTTGCTGTGCTGGGCCGCGGGGCGTTCTTGAGGGTGTTTGGCAACTTGCGCTGGGCGAGCGTGGGTTTGGCCTCCCGGCGCTCGCAGGGCGCCTCCCCCCTCTCGGCTTCGCTCGAGAGGGCCCTCATCGCCCACCCGTGCCGCCCCAGCGGCACGACTGCCCGCAGCTATGGACGGCGACGACGGAGGGGCGACTTCGATCGGGCAAGTACGGGACCCGCAGTATCGCTTTCCCCACCAGACTGGGGTAGCCCGCAGCCGAGCCCCCCTGTGCTGACGCCGGCCGTCCTTTGTGCTGACGCCGGCCGTCCTTCGCCGAAGTCGGCTCGTCGGACGGCCCATCGTTCGTCAAGCCGGCAAGCTCAGCAGCCGTTCCAATACCTCGGCGATGCCGTCGTCCTCGTTGGAGGAGGTCACTTCGTCGGCGATCGCCTTCAGGTCGGGGTGGGCATTGGCCATGGCCACCCCGTGCGTGGACCAGGTGAACATGGGGATGTCGTTCGGCATGTCGCCGAAGGCGAGGGTGTCGGTGCGCTTCGCGCCGAGGCGGCGGGCGGCCAGGGAGAGGCCGGTGGCCTTGGTGAGGCCGAGGGGGAGGAGTTCGACGATCCCCTCGCCGGCCATGGCGACGGTGACGAAGCCGCCGGCGGCCTGACGGGCGGCTTCGGCGAGTTCGTCGGAGGTCAGGGTGGGGTGCTGTATGTAGATCTTGTTCAGCGGGGCCGCCCAGAGGTCGGACACATCCGTGAGCGGGATAGTGGGGAGCGAGCCGTGCAGGGCGTACCCGGCGCCGACCAGTACCTCGCCCTCCAGGCCCGCGCGGCTGGCGGCCAGGCGCAGGGGGCCGACCTCCGCCTCGATCTTGGCGAGGGCCACGGCGGCGAGCTGCCGGTCCAGGGTGACGGCGGTGAGTAGACGGTGCTCTCCGGCGTCGTAGACCTGTGCGCCCTGGCCGCAGACGGCCAGTCCCCGGTAGCCGAGGTCGTCAAGGACGTGGCGCGTCCAGGGGACGGCCCGGCCGGTGACGACGATGTGGGCGGCGCCCGCCGCGGTGGCCGCGGCGAGCGCCTCACGGGTGCGCCGGGAGACCGACTCGTCGGAGCGCAGGAGCGTTCCGTCGAGGTCGGTCGCGATCAGCTTGTACGGGAAGCCCGAGGGAGCCTCGGACGCCTCCGACATCTTGGGTTTCCCGGAGTGGGGGGAGCCCGCGGGGTCCCCGGCGGCAGCCGCTTCGCTCACTTGGCTACCCGCTCCAGCACCTCGCGGCCGCCCAGGTACGGGCGCAGGACCTCGGGCACGTGGACGGAGCCGTCGGCCTGCTGGTGGTTCTCCAGGATCGCGACGATGGTGCGCGGGACGGCGCAGAGGGTGCCGTTGAGCGTGGCCAGCGGCTTGACCTGCTTGCCGTCACGGACGCGGATCGACAGGCGGCGCGACTGGAACTCCGTGCAGTCGGAGGTCGAGGTCAGCTCGCGGTACTTGCCCTGGGTCGGGATCCACGCCTCGCAGTCGAACTTGCGCGAGGCCGAGGAGCCGAGGTCGGCGGAGGCGACGTCGATGACCCGGAACGGCAGTTCCAGCGACGTCAGCCACTGCTTCTCCCAGTCCAGCAGGCGCTGGTGCTCGGCCTGCGAGTCCTCCGGCGCGACGTACGAGAACATCTCGACCTTGTCGAACTGGTGGACGCGGAAGATGCCCCGGGTGTCCTTGCCGTGCGAACCGGCCTCGCGGCGGAAGCAGGGGGAGAAGCCCGCGTAGCGCAGGGGGAGGCGGTCGGCGTCGAGGATCTCGTCCATGTGGTACGCCGCGAGCGCGACCTCGGAGGTGCCGACCAGGTACAGGTCGTCCTTGTCGAGGTGGTAGACGTCCTGGGCGGCCTGGCCGAGGAAACCGGTGCCTGCCATCGACTGCGGGCGGACCAGCGCCGGGGTCAGCATCGGGGTGAAGCCGGCTGCGGTGGCCTGGGCCATCGCCGCGTTGACCAGGGCGAGTTCGAGGAGGGCGCCGACGCCCGTCAGGAAGTAGAAGCGGGAGCCGGAGACCTTGGCGCCGCGCTCGGTGTCGATGGCGCCGAGGATCGTGCCGAGCTCCAGGTGGTCCTTGGGCTCGAAGCCCTCGGCGGTGAAGTCGCGGATCTCGCCGTGCGTCTCCAGCGTGACGAAGTCCTCCTCGCCGCCGACGGGGACGTCGGGGTGCACGAGGTTGCCGAGCTGGAGGAGGAGCTCCTGGGTCTCGGTGTCTGCCGCGTCGCGCTCGGCGTCGGCGATCTTGACGTCGGCCTTGAGCTGTTCCGCGCGCTTGAGCAGCTCGGCCCTCTCGTCGGCGGAGGCCTTGGGGATCAGCTTGCCGAGCGACTTCTGCTCGGCGCGGAGTTCGTCGAAGCGGACGCCGGACGACCTGCGCCGCTCGTCGGCAGACAGGAGGGCGTCGACGAGCGCGACGTCCTCTCCACGGGCGCGCTGGGACGCGCGCACACGGTCGGGGTCCTCACGGAGCAGGCGAAGGTCAATCACCCCTCAAGGCTACCGGTGCGTGGTTCCGGCCCACGACTTGAATTCGTTGTACGCCGCTTCTGTGGTGGTCTGAACCAAATGTCGATGGCGATGACGGATGTCGGTGAGCCTCGATGAAGTCAATGAAATGGGGTCGAACACCCTGAAAGGGGGCACGGATGTGACGCCTGGTTGACTCGACTCCCTTGCGGCGTATGGGACTTGGGGATCGACTGTCCACAGAAATCCACAGCGCCGGAGAGTTATCCACAGGCTGTGCGAAAGATCTGTGGATGCGGGAGAAGATCGTTGGGGAAGGCGGGCGTCGACTCGAGGATTCCCCACCCAAACCACCTTCCCGCCCCCTTTCGAGTGGATTCGCACAAGAATGGGTCGCTCTAAAGGATTGACTGGAGGAAACGCGTGGACGAAGGGTGACCGACGGGGTTGTGGACGCAGTGGGGCCCTCGAAGGTGATTTGTCGACCAAGTGGCACCGCGTTGTCGACTTGTCCCCAGGTCGAGAAGCCCACCTGTGGATAACTTCTGTGGACAAAAAAATAAGCAGGTAGGACCGGCGGCAGGGCTGTCCTAGAACCGGCCGTCCTGGCAGCGCGCCACCCAGTCCGACGCGGCCACGAACTCGGTGTCGGAGGTCCCCGGCAGCGTGGGCCGGATCTTCGCCGTCGTGGCGTCCGCACGCGGGTACGAACCGAGGAAACGCACCTGTAGGCAGACGCGCTTCAGGCCCATCAGGGCCTCGGCCACCCGGCGGTCGGAGATGTGACCCTCGGCGTCGATGGCGAAGCAGTAGTTGCCGATGCCCTCGCCGGTGGGGCGGGACTGCAGCAGCATCAGGTTGACACCGCGGACGGCGAACTCGCCGAGCAGATCACGCAGTCCGCCGGGGTGGTCGTCGCGCTGCCAGATGACGACGGAGGTCTTGTCGGCGCCGGTCGGGGCGGCGGGCCGGGCGGGACGGCCGACCAGGACGAACCGGGTCTGGGCGTTCTCCGCATCGTGGATCTCGGTCTCCAGGGCCTCCAGGCCGTACCGCGAGGCCGCGAACTCACCGGCGAAGGCGGCGTCGTAACGGCCCTCCTGGACGAGGCGGGCGCCGTCGGCGTTCGAGGCGGCGGACTCCCAGACGACGTCGGGCGGGAGGTTGGCCTTCATCCAGTTGCGGACCTGCGGCTGGGCGGCCGGGTGCGCGGTGACCGTCTTGATGTCCGAGAGCTTGGTGCCCGGGCGGACCAGCAGCGCGAAGGTGATCGAGAGGAGCACCTCGCGGTAGATCATCAGCGGGGCCCCGGCGACCAGCTCGTCGAGCGTGGTCGTGATGCCGCCCTCCACGGAGTTCTCGATCGGGACGAACGCGGCCTCGGCCTCGCCGTTACGGACGGCGTCGAGGGCGGCGGGGACGGACACCATCGGGATGAGCTCGCGGGTCGCGGACTCCGGCAGGGTGCGCAGGGCGACTTCGGTGAAGGTGCCTTCGGGGCCGAGGTACACGTAGCTGGCTGGCATGGACTCACCCTAATGGGCCTAGGGCGACCCGGCGTACGCGTCTCCCGTACACCACCCCTGAGAGCGATGTACGGCCCGGGAAGGCGCCCTCGCGCCTCCCGGCCGACGACGCCGAAAGTGGCTAGCTCTCCAGCAACCTCTGCCCTACGTACTCCCCCTCCGCCGCGCCCCCCGGGACCGCGAACAAGCCGCTCGACTCGTGGCGGATGAACTTCGACAGGGCGTCGCCGCGGTCGAGTTTGCGTTGGACGGTGACGAAGCCGCGGAGGGGGTCGGCCTGCCAGCAGACGAAGAGGAGGCCCGCGTCGGGGGTGCCGTCCGCGTCGATGCCGTCGTGGAAGGAGAAGGGGCGGCGGAGCATGGCCGCGCCGCCGTTCTGGTCAGGGCGGGTGATGCGGGCATGCGCGTTGATCGGGACGAGGAGATTGCCCTGGGAGTCGGTCTTCTCCAGATCCATCGCGGTCGTCTCGGTCCCCTTCGTGCCCCCGCTCAGCGGCGCACCGTCGGACTTCCGGCGCCCGATGACGTCCTCCTGCTCCTTGAGCGAGAGCTGCTCCCAGTCGTCGAGGAGCATACGGATGCGGCGTACGACGGCGTAGGAGCCGTTCGCCATCCACGCCGGGTCGCCGGAGGTGTCCGGTGAGGCGGAGGCGGGGACGAAGATCCGCTCGTCAAAGTCGGACTCGGTCGGCTTCGGGTTGCGGGTGCCGTCGATCTGGCCCATCAGGTTGCGTGCCGTCATGGGACGGGCTGTGGCACCCGGGGAACGGTTGAAGCCGTTCATCTGCCAGCGCACCCGGGCGGCGCTGCCCGCGTCCTTCTGGATCGCGCGCAGCGCGTGGAAGGCGACGAGCGCGTCGTCGGCGCCGATCTGCACCCACAGGTCGCCATTGCTGCGTGTCTTGTCGAGATGGTCCGAGGAGAAGTCGGGCAGCGGGTCCAGAGAGTCCGGGCGCTGCTTCTCCAGACCGGTACGGGAGAAGAAGTTGTGTCCGAAGCCGAAGGTGACCGTCAACGACGACGGTCCCGCGTCACGGGCGATGTCCGTGTCGTCCTGGGCCGCGGCCTCGCCCGCCATCAGCCGCCGGGCCGTGCCCGACCAGCGGCGCAGCAGGGCGGCCGCCTCCCTGCGCCCCGCGCCGGCGGCCAGGTCGAACGCGACGAGGTGGCCACGGGCCTGGAGGGGTGTGGTGATCCCCGGCTGGTGTTTCACGTGAAACATCACCTCCCCCGCGCCGAGGGAGGACAGGGGGGTCACTTTCTCGGAGGAGGAAGTAGAGGAAGAGGCTGCCGCGTATCCGGCGGCGCCGCCCGCCGCGCCCAGTGCGAGGCCGGTGGCGCCGGCCGTGCCGAGCAGACGGCGCCGGGAGATCGTTCCACCGGTGGGTGGTGTGTCGCCGCTTCGCCCTGGCTCCGAGAGGCCCGAGGGCGACTGCGGGTCATGTGTGGTTGATCGCGCCCGCGCGGCGGCAGCCGCATTCTCCACACTGCCCCGCGCGCCTGGGGAGGTGGAGCCTGTCTCGACAGTGCTGCCCCCGGTGGGGTCGTTCCCCTCGGAGGGGGCCGTCGTGGACTGGTCAGCCATGGTGTGTTTCAGCCGATCTTCGCGTTCTTGCTGACGGTCACCTGGTCGATGTCAGATGTCCGTACGGTGATCTCGATCTTCCAGTCGCCCGCCATGGGGATCTGCACGCCGTCCGCCGTCCAGTGGCCGGTGGTGATGCGGTCGGGGACGACGGGCAGGGGGCCGATCTTCTTGGTCTCCAGGGTGAAGGCGACCTTCACCTCGGGGATGTCGAAGGGCTTGCCGTCGGGGCTCTGGACGTAGACGTGCATCTCGTTGGCGCCCACGCGCGCGGGGTCGATCTCCAGCCGGGCCACGCCCTTGCCGTTCTTGCCGCCCGTGTCGAACGACATGTCCAGCGCCAGCGCGCCGGACTGCTCGGCTTCCTGCGTCACGGCCGCGTTGGCCGCCTCGGCCTCTTCCACCGTGCGCCCCGGCTCGGTGGCCGTCAGGACCGTCGTGACGGCGAGGAGTACGACGGCGACGCCCGCCTCAGCCAGCACCGACCGACGCAGCCCCGTACGGCCCGGATCGGCGCTCCGTATCCGCTTCTCACGCGCGCTCGCCATCGCCGCCTGCTGCCGGGCGAGCTGGACGGCCCGCTCGGAGCCACCGTCGGAGGCAGCCGCGGAACCACTGCCGGATGCAGGCGAGGAGCCACCCCCGGCGGCCCGCTCGGAACCGCCGACGGTGGCGTGTGCGGCCGCGGGCTCCTTCTCCACCACGGCTTCCGCTTCCACCGCGGCCGGCGCCTCCGCCAGCTGCGCGGTCCACCGGCGCGAGATCCACGCGATTCCGACGAGTACGGCGACCAGGCCGATCTTCACGAGGAGCAGCTGCCCGTACGACGTGCCGGTCAGCGCCGACCAGGTGCCGACCTGGCGCCACGACTGGTAGATACCGGTCGCGGTCAGTACGAGCACGCTGCCGAACGCGACCCGCGAGAACCGTCGTACGGCCGCCGTCTCGATCTGTGCGTCGACGGGCGCCCGGAACAGGGCCACAAGCAGGGTCGACAGGCCGCCCAGCCAGGCGGCGACCGCCAGCAGATGCAGGACGTCCAAGGGCATCGAGATGCCCGTCTGGATGCCGGTCGAGGCGTGCTCGGCCATCGCCCAGCTCGCGGCGAGACCGGCGGAGACCACGCCCCCACCGATGGCGAGCCCGAAGGTGAGGTCCCGTTGGCGGGAGTGGTCGTCGTCCTCGTCCTCGTCGTCCTCGTCGTCCTCGGCGTCCTCTGCGGAGTCCTCTGCGGTGTCCTCAGAGGTGAGCTTCTCGGAGACGCCCTTCCCAGAGGTGTCATCGGCGGCTGAGGTACGACCCCGAGGTGCCTCCTCGGCGCCACCGGCCCCCTCGGCGATCTCCCCGTCGACCTGCTCGACCTGCTCGACCTCCTCGACCTCCTCGACGTCCCTGTCGTCCTCGGCCTCCTCGTCCCGCCGTGCGTACGCCCCGAACAGCACCGCGATGAACAGCGCGGCCGCGGCGAGCAGCAGGAGCCGGGAGACCAGAGCCGCGCCCGTCTTGGTCTGGAGGACCTGGCCGACGAGGTCCAGGTCGAAGATGTCGCCGAGTCTGCCGGACCCGGTGTAGGAGCCGCGCAGGAGCAGCATCGCGAGGGTGGCGGTCGTCAGCGCGAGCCAGCCGGAGACGACGAGCCGCTGCACGGGCCGTACCCCGGCACCGCGCTGCCAGCAGGCCAGCACGAAGGCGGCGCCGCCGACCAGCAGGATGAAACCGGCGTACGAGAGATAGCGCGCGAACCCGTAGAGGCCGCCGACGATCCCGCCGCCGGCCTCCTGCTCGGGTACGGCGACCGTCGTCTTGGAGGGCGCCCCCACGGAGAAGGTGAAGGCGCCGGAGACGGGGTGGCTGTCCGCCGACACGACCTGGTACGTGACCGTGAACGTGCCGTCGGGCAGCCCCGAGTGCAGCTCGACCCCGTAGCTGTTGCCGCCCAGGTCGGTGACCTCGCCGGTGTCGGCCTGCTTGCCCTTGGGGTCGTACACCCGCACCGAGCCGTCGGACATCGCGACCTTCTCGGAGAACGTGAGCGACACCTGGCCCGGCGCCTCCTGGACCACGGACCCCTGCTGTGGGTCGCTGCCGGTCAGCGCGGCGTGCGCGGAGACGGGCACGGCACCGGCGAGCAGCGCTCCGAGGGTGGCGAACAACAGCAACAGCAACGGCCTCAACCGGCTCAACGGTGCTACCTCCCTCAGTGCCCGCTGGTCGGCTGGTACGTCGCCGACTTCACAGGCATCTCGACCGTGATGGCCTTGGACTTGGTGAAGTTCAACCGCAGAGACACCGTCTCGCCTTCCTTCGGCTTGCGCTTCAGGTTCTCGAACATCAGGTGGTTTCCGCCGCTCTTGAGCACGAGTTCGCCGTCGGCGGGGACCTTCAGAGCCGTGACCTTCTGCATCGACTGCCCGGTCGTCTCGTGGACGGTGACGTCCTGGGCGATGTCGCTGGTGACGGAGGTGAGCTCGTCCGCCGTACCGCCGTCGTTCTCGATGACGAGGAAGCCGGCGGCCATGGAGTCCGTGACGGGCTGCGGCATGTAGGCGTCCTTCACGGACAGCTTCGCGGCGGAGGAACCGGAGGAATCAGCGGAGCCGGATGAACCGGATGACCCGGAGGAACCGCAGCCGGTCAGGACGAGCGCGGCGGCGGCGACCAGGCCCGGACCGGCCAGGACACGTCCGACGAGCCGACGCCTCACGGGTTCTCGCCCTTGAGCAGCTTCGGCAGGTCCTTCTCGTAGTCCTGCACGGTCGCGTCCTCGCCGTACAGCACATAGCCCCCGTCGGTCTTCGGCGAGAACGCGATGACCTGGGTGCCGTGCTCGGAGATGGTCTTGCCGTTCTTGTCCTTGGTCGGCGGACTGATGGAGATGCCGAGGGTGCGGGCGCCGGCCTGGATCTCGTCGAAGTCGCCGGTCAGGCCGACGATCTCGGAGTCGATGCCCTTGAGCCACTTGCCGAGTTCCGCCGCGGTGTCCCGCTCGGGGTCGGTGGTGACGAAGACGAGCCGGAGGTTCGCCAGCTCCGACTTCGACAGCTTCTTCGACACCTCCTTCTTCGCGACCGCGATGTTGTTCATGGTCAGCGGGCAGATGTCGGGGCAGTTGGTGTAGCCGAAGTAGATCAGCGTCGGCTTGCCCTCGGTCTCCTTGCGGAGGTCGTACGACTTGCCGTTGGTGTCGGTGAGGACCAGGTCCGGCTTGGTGAACGGCTGGTCGAGGACCGTGGCCGCCTTCCGCGGACCGGTGTCGGAGACCTCGGCGACCGACGTCGTGGAGTCGTCGCCCGTGCCGCAGCCGGAGAGGGTGAGGACGGCCGCGACGAGCAGGGCGCCGGCCGCGAACGTCTTCTTCTTCGTGTTCGTGCGCATAGAAAAATGTCCCAGATGTTCGAGCCCCGGCGCGCACGGGGGTGTACGCCGTCGCGGAGAGCCGTACGACAGACGTCGTAGGGAAGCCAGTCGTACGGAAGCCAGTCGTACGTACGGGCCCGCGTGCGCGCCGAGGGGAGGAAGTGAGTAGCCCGAGGTCAGCCTCGGGCCGGAGTCTCAGGCGTTCGTGCGCCGTCGGCCGGCCAGAACGCCGTACGCCACACCCGCGACGCCGAAGACGATGCCGACGATGCCGAGCACGCGGGCGGTGGTGTCGCTGGTGTCCGCGGATGCGGCGGTCTCGTTCGACGCGGCCTCGGCGTCCGCGGCGTCCGCCGACTCGTCGGAGGCGGTGGAGGAGCCCGACGAGCCGGATGAGCCGTGGTGGTCCTCGGTCGCGGCGGACAGCGCGAGCACCGCCGCCGGGTTCTCGGGCTCCTCCTGGCCTTCCTGCGGCACCTCGATCCACCGGACGACGTCCTTGTTGGAGTACGTCTGGATGGCCTTGAAGACCAGTTCGTCGGTGTCCTCGGGGAGTTGGCCGATGGAGACCGGGAACTTCTGGAAGAAGCCCGCCGCGATGCCGTCGCCGGTGGCGGTCCAGGTGATCTTGGAGACGGCCTCGTCGATCTGCTCGCCGTGCAGTTCGACCGGCTTGTCGAGCTTGGCCTCGGTGACGTCGATCTTCCAGCCGGGGATGGCTTCCGGCTGGGCCGAGGCGAGCGGGTGGTCGGTCGGGAAGTTCACTTCCAGCTTGGTGGTCGTGGCATCGTCGCGCTCGTTGGGGACCTTGAAGTTGACGGTCGCGTACCCGCCCTTGGCCGCCGTGCCCTCCGCCGCGACGCTGACGTGCGCGAACGCGGGGCCGGACAGGATGAGGACGGCCGAGCCGGCGAGGGCGCCGACGGCGGCGATACGAGAAGCCTTCATGAGTGGTGACACTCCACAGTGAATGAGGAAGAGGAAAGGGACGGCGCGCGCCGAGAGCCGGGAGCGGAACGGGTGCGCGCGTGTCGACGCCGTACGACGGCGTCCCCTCCCAGGTGCTGTGTGGAGTGAGTGCGCGTCGTTTCAGGCGGCGAGGGCGAAGGTGGGCGCGGCGGTCGGCGGGCCGCGCCGGACCACCGTGTGCTGGAGGGTGGTCGTCCGCAGGGCCGTCGGTGCCGCGTAGGTCGCGGCGCGCGAGGCGCGTGACAGGGCCTCCGGCGCACTCGGGAGCCCGGCCCACAGGGCCCGCGCCAGCGCGAGTGCCCCGCGCAGGGACCGTACGAGCGGCTCCTGGGCCGACAGCCGGACGAGGCGCAGCAGCGCCAGGTCGCCGTGGCGGAGCACCCACCCGGCGGCGACGGCCGCGAGGACATGGCCGAGCAGCATGGGCAGCGACGGCAGAACGGCGGCGGAGGAGCCCGCCGCGGTCGTCATGGCGTCCGCCGGGTCGTGCGCGGCGTGCGTGCCGCCGACCCCGGCGTCCATGAGGATCCGCCGGGCCTGAGCGGGACTCAGGGCCGCCGCGGTCGTGCCGCACAGGAGCCGGGCGGCGCGCTCGACGAGCAGCGCGTCCATGGTCTCGGCGGTCCGCGATGCGGCCGCCGTCCCGTGCTGGCCCAGCCCGAACAGGATGTGCAGCACGGTCTGGCCCACCGCCAGCATCGCCGCGATCCCGGGCAGCGAGCGTTCCCGTCCGGCCAGCGCGGCAGCGACGGTGAAGACGCCGACGAACCCGACGCCCAGGCTCCACAGCGGGATCGTCGTGCACGAGGCGAGCGCGTGCCCGCCCCCGGCCAGCACGACGCAGACCGCGGCGAACACCGCGGCCCGCAGAACCCGGAGATCACCTCCGGCGCGCGGTCGGCGCGGGGCGCATGGCCGGTGTGGGTGGGGGGCAGTCATGGCGGGCTCATCATCGCACCGGGGCGCTCCGCTGGGTTCGGCGGGTTCACGACGGGGGGTACGGGGGGAACGGGGCCGGTGTTCAGGTGAGGGTTGGGCGCGGTGGGGGGTGCGGTGCGCGTGGCGGCTGCGGGTTGTGGGTGGCTTGTCGCGCCGTTCCCCGCGCCCTCAACGAACGCGCCGTCCCCTGCGCCGCCAAAGAACGCGCCGTTCCCCGCGCCCTCAACGAACGCGCCGTCCCCTGCGCCCCCATAAAATGCGTCGTCCCCCGCGCCCCCAATCGTGCCGTTCCCCGCGCCCCGATTCATGTGGGCCGGAGGTGCCAAAGTGATGGGTGATTCGGAAGGGTTCGGTCCGCATACACCGATTGTGAGGTGGACGCATCCGCCGTATGGGCGGAGAGACGGGTTCCAGGCGATTGCGCGGCGCCCTTGGCGGCAATACGTAACGGTATGTCGAGCCGCGGCCGGGAGGCTGGAGCATGAGCATCTGGTGGTCACTCCATTTGCGGCGTGAGGCTGCGAGCGTGCCGCTCGCCCGGCGGCTGCTGATCGGCACGATGGAGACGGCGGGCGTCGACCCGGACGTGTCCTACGACCTCTCCATCGCCCTCAGCGAGGCCTGTGCCAACGCCGTCGAGCACGGCGGCGCGGTCGCGGCGGGCGGCACCTCCGAGGCGTACCGGGTCACCGCCTACCTCGACGGCGAGAAATGCCGTATCGAGGTCGCCGACTCCGGCCCCGGGTTCCCCCACCGCCACCCGGTCCGCCCGGCCCACACCGACGACGAGAACGGCCGGGGCCTCGGCCTGATCCGCGAACTCGCCGACCACGTCCACATCGGCAACAAGCCGGGCCGCGGCGGCGCGGTGGTCAGCTTCGACAAGATCCTCAAGTGGCGCGACGACGCGCCGCTGGTGGCGGTGTAGCCGCCCGCTCCGGCGCGCCCGCGTCCGCACGGGACCGCTCGCGCCCGCGTCCGCGCGAGACCGATCGCACGCCCGGCGCGCCCGCCCCCGCCGCGCCCCCTCCCTCAGATCTGATGCGGCTCCAAGTCCCGGCCCACCCGCTGCCAGGAACGGACCAGCGCGGTGACCTGGTGGGTGGTGCCCAGTAGCTGGGAGAGCCGGGTCACCATCTTCTTCTGGAGCCGGTCGGCCTCCTCCGTGCGGCCGGTGTCCCGCAGGGTGATCGCCAGATTGCCCGTGCCGACCAGGACATCGGGGTGGTCGGGGCCGAAACGCTCGCGGAGCCCTTCCACGGCCTGGCGTTCCCAGTGTTCGGCGCGCTCGTGCAGGCCCAGGTCGCCATAGGCGTTGGCCAGGTTGAGGGCGGCGGACAGGACGGCCGGATGGTCGTCGCCGAGGGTCGCCGCCAGGCTGTCGTGGGCGTGGCGGCTCAGTTCCTGCGCCTTCTCCGCGTTCCCCAGGACCCGGTGGTACATGGCGAGGTTGTTGAAGCAGTACATGGTGAACGGATGCTCGGCGCCGAACGAGTCCCGGTACCCGTCCAGCACCTCCTCGACCTGCCGGACCGCCCGCGCGGGACCGTCCTCGGGATCGGTGACGAAGTAGTCCGCGGCGAGGTTGAGCCCGCAGGCCAGGACCTCGGGGATGGTGCTGCCGTAGCGGTCGTGGTAGCGGGCGTACGTCTTCCAGGTCTCCTCCGTGATCAGCAGCGCTTCGGCGATGCGGCCCGCCTTGCGCAGCGAGACCGCGAGGCTCTTGTCGGCCTGCAGCACCTCCGGCACCCCTGGGTTGAACACCTGCTCGAATCCTTCGCGCACCTCGCGCAGCAGCTCCGCGGAGGTCCGGTAGTCCCCCAGGTCGCGCAGGTCCCGCGCGTGGTGACCCTTGGTGGCGAGGGTGTAGGGATGCGTCGGGCCCAGCAGGGCGGTACGGCGGCGGACCGTGTCCTCGGTGAGGCGGCGGGCGGTCTCGCTGTCGCCGCCGAGCCGGAAGTCGATGGCCAGGTTGTTGGCGGCGGACAGCGTGCGCCCGTGGTCCTCGCCGAAGATCTCCTTGAAGCCCAGATGGATCCGCAGGTCCAGTTCCAGGGCCTCCTTGTAGCGGCCCAGCGCCCTGTAGTCGGCGGCGAGGCTGCCTGAGGCGATGAGGATGCTCGGGTGCCCCTCACCGAAGAGCCGTCGGCGGCCGTCCAGGGTGCTTTCGTCCATGGCCCTCGCGGCCTGGTACTCACCCTGGGCGCGCAGCACGTTGGCCAACTGGAAGCGGAGGTTGAGAATCTGCTCGTCGTCCACTTCCGCGAACTCGGTCCATTTTTCGTCGAGTTGGGTGGCCAGGGTCCGCGCGGCGTGCAGTTCGCCACGCCTGCCCAGGTAGCGGACGCGGTCGACCATCAGCTGGCGTGGCTCCTCCTCCGCGCACTCGCGGATCTTCGAGGGCGTCAAATGCGGCCAGATCACCTCGAACCCGAGCCACTGTGCGGGATCGTCCACGGCGCCCTCGCGCGGCCGGGCGGCGGCGAGAATGCGGTGCACCTCGTGCATGGTCTGCATGTACCGCTCGTCGTCCAGGCTGTCCCGCACCGCCGCCTGCACCAGGCGGTGCACCTGGATCGAGTTGTCGGCCGAGTCGACCTTGGCGAGGGCGAAGCGGTTCAGGGCCTGGGTGACGCGGCCGAGCATGTAGCGGGCGCGCAGGTCCCGGTCGTACGGGAGCAGGGCGTCGATCATCGCGTCGCTGCTGATCAGGGACATCGAGATGGGCTCGGCCGAGAAGAAGGCGCACAGTTCGAGCAGCCGGGCCGCCGCCGGGGACTCCTCGCGCAGCCGGGTGATGGAGATGTTCCAGGTGACGCCGACGGAGGACGGGTACTCGACGGCGTCCACGGCCTCCTGCACGGACAGCACCCGGGTGGACTGCTCCCGCAGCTGCTCGATGTACTCCTGCACCGGGGTGGCCGTCGCCTCCAGCCAGGCCGCCGCGACCTCCACGGCGAGCGGCAGGTCGCCCAGCGCGTCGGCGACCCGGTCCGCGTCGGCCTCGCGCAGCCCGGGGACCCGGCGGCACAGATGCTCCACGCTCTCCTCGCGGGTGAAGACCTCCATCTCCAGCGACTGGACCAGGGTCGAGCCGGGCCGGGCGCGGGTGGTGACCAGGATGTGGCCGTAGACGTGGTCCCGCAGGGCCCCGATGTGATCCGGGAAGAGGTGCGACGCCCGGTCCAGGTCGGGGACGTTGTCGAAGATCAGCAGCCAGCGCGCGCACGGATTCCCCTGCCGGAGCGCCGCCATGGCCGCCTCGGCCGCCTCGGAGACGTCGTCGCCGACGGGCAGGCCCAGTTCCCGGGCGAGGGCGGCCACCTTCGGCGGGACCAGGTCCGGCTGTTCGGCGTCGATCCACCACACCAGGTCGTAGTCCGCCTTGAACCGGTGGGCGTACTCGCGGGCCAGCTGGGACTTGCCGACCCCGCCCAGGCCGTGCAGCACCTGCGGCAGCCGCTGTCCGGAGCGGCCGCTGACCAGGCGCTCCCGCAGCCGGTCCAGGATCGGGGAGCGGCCGGTGAACCACGGGTAGCGGGGCTGGACGTTGGAGATCCGCGTCCCGGTGTTGGGGAAGCGCGCGGCGGCGCCGGGCGCCGCGGGCAGCACGTCCGGGTGGTCGAGGCCGGTCAGCAGCGTGGTGTACGCCCGCTCCTCGTCCAGTCGGCTCAGGTCGATCGCGCCCCGGCCGGACTGCGGGAGGCCCAGCCGGACGTCGTCGACGCGCACCGCCACCGGCCGGTTCCGCGGTCCCCGCCCACCGACGCGTACGGCGTCGTCCCAGGCCCGGCGGGCCCGCCGGGAGTTGAGGAAGGCGTGGGAGACCACGGCGAGCAGCCGCTCCGAGCCGTCGGACGTGTCCTCGCCGCCGGTCCCGTCCCGGTCGTCGTCCCGCGCCAGCGCGTCGGCGTCCTGCGGCAGCGCCCGGACGTCCATGGGCGTCACCTCGAACCCGGCGTCCCGCAGCACCGACTCCAGCCAGTCCACCCACATCCGGTCCTCGGAGACGTAGTACAGCACCAGCCGGGAGACCGGCAGCGGCCGCCGCCGGGTGTAGGCGGCCTTGTACCGGGCCCGCTTCTCCTCGCCGATCAGGGGCAGCCGGGTGACCCGGCCCTCGGTGACGACGGAGGTGACCCGTTCGCAGGCGCTCAGCATCGAGTTGGCCGTCGTCGGCGGGTCGCCGAAGGCCGCCAGGATCTCCTCGTAGGCGTAGTACGGCTGGTAGAGGACCTCCATCGACGACCAGTAGTCGGTGAGCCGCTCGCCCGCCAGACCGGCCGGCAGCCCGGCGAAGCGCTCCCGGGCCAGGGCGCGCCCCGCGTCGAGCTTGTCCTTCTCGCCGAGGTCGATGCGCATGGCGAGCGGCAGGACGCGGATGCCCTTGTGACCGAACCGCTCCCGGATGTCCTGGGCGACGGCGGCGGCGCCCTCGATGCTCTGGCTGCTGAGCGTGTAGCAGACGACCAGGGTGTTGGGCATCTGCACGGTGCAGATGTCCGCGAGGTCGCTGAGGCCGGTGCGGCTGTCGATCAGGGTGTAGTCGTAGTGGCGCCGCATGTCGGAGCGCATCGCGTCGAAGAACTGGCCGCCGCCGTAACTGGCGTAGAAGAGCTCCCAGTCCAGGTTGCCGACCAGCGGGTAGTCGTCCTGCCTGCGCCCGGCGGACAGGAAGTCCAGGCTGCCGCCCTCGGGGAACGCCCAGTCGAGGGTGAGCGCGTGGGGCCGGACGCGGGCGTGCCGGCGGTGCCAGTCGGGGGCGCGGTCGGGCAGGTCGTGCAAGGCCTGCCGCCGGTAGTCGTCGATGATGTTGATCAGTCCGGGTGTCGCCCGGAGCATGGCGGGGTTCAGGAACGGGTGGAAGAACTTGTGCAGGCCCGGCGCCTCCAGATCCCAGTCGACGACCAGGACGCGGTGTCCGTTCGCGGCCAGGATCCACGCCACGTTCGCGAGCGTCATGGTCCGCCCGGTGCCGCCCTTGTACGAGTAGAACGTGATCACCGTGCCGTTGCGGTTCTCCGTCATGCGCCTGCCGTCCTCCGCCCGTCCGACCTGCCCTTGCCGTACGCCCGTACGCCCCGGTGGCACCGGGCCCTAGCCGCCCAGATCCGCCGGGCCCCTCAGCCGCGGAGGTCCGGTGCGGGGTCCCATCGGCGGAAAGGTCCGCGCGTGTGCCTCGTAGGAGGCGACGGCCTGCTTCACGGCCGTCTGCAGTTCGTTCCCGAAGGCGTCCAGGGTGCGGATGCCACCGTTGAGGGTCCGGTGCCCGCTGCCCTCCGTCGTACGGGTGGCCAGGGCCTTCTCCGTGAGTACCGTCAGCCTCTTGTCCCGGGCCGACCCGGCATCGTCGTCGCACCGGGGGATCATCACGCTGATCCACGGCCGCTGTTCCTCGCACAGCCGTTCCATCAGCTCCCGGCCCCGGGCGGAGCCGAGCGCCCACCGGTCGAGCAGGAGCAGTCCGGGCGCCCGGGGCGGGCCGGGGCCGAGCAGGCGGTCGGCGTCCTTCTCGAAGTCCCCGATGTTCACCTTGTAGTCCATGGTGCGCACCAGGTCGGCCGCGTGTTCGCCGAGCGGCCGGGCCGAGGCCGGGTGGTACGGGTTCCAGTCGCGCGGCAGTGGGCCGTAGCAGTCGGGCGCGCGGCCCGGCGGCAGGTCGGCGCGGGTGCAGGCGAGGACCGAGATGTCGAACTCCGGGGGATGTCCCAGGGCGCCGAACGCGCTGGGCAGCGACTCGTACTCGTCGTACACCTGCCCCTCGTCCAGCTCGGTCGCCTTGGCCACGTGCACGATCTGCTTGGCCAGCCGGTACAGGGCCCGCTCGTACTCGTCGCGGAGGTAGCGGAGTTTGGTCAGCCCGTAGAACCCCTCCTCCGCGTAGTCCTGGCCGAAGGACACGTGGTTGAACTGGAGATCCCTTGCCGCGTACGGCAGTTGGGCGAGTTCCACGGGCACCCATAACGCGGGGATGATCGCGTGCCCCCGGGCCTCACCGCCGCGCGCCCGGTGGTGAATCTGCCGCTGGGTGAAGGCCCACCACTCCCGGCCGCACTGCTCGCTGCGGAAGTAGCGCGGCGAGTACAGCGGCACGAACACCTTGCAGCGCGCGAGGTTCTCCGACAGCTCGTCCGTCCAGCGGGTGCCGACCGCCATGCCCTGGTCCAGAAAGCCTGCCTTCGCGCCCCGCGGCAGATCGGTCATCTGCATGATGTGCGCGCACAGCCCGTCGTACAGCTTTTTCACCCAGATGTCCGGATCGAGGTCACCGGCGTCGTTTCGCGGCGTGTGCGCATAACTGAGGAAGAAATAAGGGCTTCCGCCGCCCCTGGCCGCATCTCCTCGCACCCATGCCCCCTGATGCCCGGTGACTTTCCTCAGTGTAGGAAGAGCGCGGCGGCACGTGGAATATGACGAACGGGCTCAATGTCGCGGCGGCCGAACGGTCCGCCGGTGCTCCTCCGCCGCCCGCCGGGCCGCCCGCAGGGCGTCCGCGCTCACCGCGTCCCCGGCCAGCGCCTCCCGGAGCCCGGCGACGAACCGCTCCCCGTCCCCCGTCAGCGCCTCCGACTTCGCCAGTGTCTCCACGGCCTGAGCCGTCTGGTCCCGCCACCGCGAGAACCGCACCTCCGCATCACGGCCGCCCCCGCCCCGCCACCGCGCCCGCCAGAAGTCCACCACCGCCAGATGTGCGTACGTCCCCTGCAACAGCCCCTCCAGAGGGCGGGGGTCGGCCCGCCAGGGCGCGTAGAACAGCGTCTCGCAGGCGGGGTCGTGAAGGTCCACCAGATCCAGTACCGCCCCCAGCTTCACGTGCTGGAACTCATGGACGAGCAGCAGCGCCAGCGTCTCCGGTGCGGCCGGCCGGGCGATGGCCACCGCGCCGAAGGCGTCGCGGGCCGCCGAGCTGATGTCGGCGTTCTCGGGCGAGGGCAGCAGCGGGGTGATCACACGGAGCCCGGCGGCGATTCCCGGGGCGTACTCGGGCAGTTCGCGGCGTATCCAGGCCCAGGCCGCCGTCAGGTCGGCCCGCCATGCCTCGGCCTCGCTCTCGGTGAGCCGGGGGTGCGCCGGGTGGCCGTGGCAGTCCCGCCAGGGGTCGGTGTCCTCCAGGGTGACGGACCAGCCGTCCAGGTCGAACCGCCGACTCCCCTGCCAGGCGGGGACCTTGGCGCCCGTCCGGGGCATCGTGTACGTCCGGCCGCCCGCGTGGACCGTGCAGCCGTCGGCGTCCGTGCGGACCACGGCTTCTTCGGTTCCCGCGTCCATCGTCAGCGTCCCGAGGGTGGGCAGGCGCAGCAGGCCGTCGCGGACCGGGACGACGACCGTTTCCGGGCGACCGGCGCGCGCCGCGGCGGCCGCGGCGATCTCCGCGACCCCACGAACGGCCGTCGCGGCCGCCTCCGCGTCGCCGCCGAGGGAGCGGAGGGCCCAGGTCCGTACATAGGGGTGGGCCAGGACCCGGTCCACCGACTCGGGTGCCTCGCTGTCGAGGACGGTCAGGGTCCGCCAGGCGTCCTCGCCCTGCGGGGTGTGCGCCGTCTCGTGCCACACATGTCCCAGCAACTCGCGGACCAGGGCGAGCTGGTGGCGGGCCAGCAGGTCCACGGTGGCGGCCGTGCCGCGACCGGTGGCGAGTTCGGTGAGGTGGTGCTCTGCGAGCGCCGGCCGGACGGACTGGTCGGTCATATGACGGTCCCGGAGTTCGGTGATGAGGGACAGCAGATCGGAGCAGTACACGGACGGGTTGAGGAATCCGCTGCCGTCGGACCGGTACCGGTGGGCGTAGAGGCCGCCGCCGCAGGAGCGCACGACCGGACAAGCACGGCACTGTTCGGCCAGCCCGTCGAGCCCCTGCTGCCGGGCCACGATGCCCGGGTGCGCGGCCACCTCGTCCAGGGAGTGGGCGAACACGTCCAGGCCGGTGGCGGGGGCGCCGTCGTGCGCGGTCTTCAGGGAGTCGGCCTGTTCGAAGGTCCCGTCGGTCTCGATCACGGCGAGGTCGGCCGGGGCCAGCCCCAGTGACTCGGTCAGGCTGCTGTCGCCGCGCAGGGTCCGCAGGACGGAGTCGAAGACGCGGACGTCCATGGTGCGGCCGGTCGCGGTCCAGCGGTCGTGGACGGCCAGCAGCCAACGCGCGTACGCCGTGCCGTCGCCGTCGTCGGCCGGGCGCTGCGGCGGCTCGTCCCAGGTGGCGTGCGGGAGGAGGAAGTCGACGCGCGGCGGGGCGAGTTCGGCGAGCGCGTCATGGACGGCGACGGGGTCGTTGCGCAGGTCGATGGTGCAGAGGATGCCCGCGAAGAGGTGCCGGTAGCGGGGCCGGCCGAGCAGGGCGATGCCCTTGAGGACCCGGTCGTGGCTGCTGCGTCCGTCGGCGTAGCGGCGGTGCAGGTCGTTCGCGGCCCGGTCGCCGTCCAGCGAGACGCCGACCTTGATCCCGAACTCCGCGAACAGGTCCAGGAACCGCTCGTCGAGCGTGACGGCGTTCGTGTGGATCCGCAGATCCAGCTCGCACACGCCGTCGAGGGCGGCGGTCAGTGCGGTGGCGGCCCCGCGCAGTCGGGTCCGGCCGGCGAGGAGGGGTTCGCCGCCGTGCAGCACGACATGGACGGCGTCCAGCCCATGGGTCTTCGCGTGCTCGGCGATGCGTTCCGCCGTGGTGCGCAGGACCTCGTTCGACACCACCAGGGGCCGACCGCGCCAGCTCTGGTCCGCGTGTTCGTACACGTAGCAGTGGTCGCAGGCGAGATCGCAGCGACTGTGCATCTTCAGCACGAACTGGCGTAGCGGCAGGTGCGGTCGGCCCATGACGGACATGCGGGTGTCGTCGCGTTTCGGCGGCTGTCAGACGGAGGACTGGAAGGCCGCCACCGCGACCCTTCCCGGGCTCCTTCGTTCGACGCCGTTCGATACGGCGCGGGCCAGAGCGGGCGACAACGCGCCGCTGCTCTGCGCCGCCAACCGCACCAAGGACACCCGCTCGGGACCGTCGGCGGCCGTAGTCCCTGACTCTGCGGCCGTGGGGTCGAGGGATGCGTTCATGGGGACCTCATCAATCTGTGCGTGGAAACTGACGGGGTTGCGGAGTCTTGCGGCTCAATGAAGCAGATGCCGACAGGAATTGCTCACTCGTGCACCGACCGCAGAAGAAGTTAGCGGCCGACGGGACGAACGGTGCCGAATGTTCGGTCGTCCACTGATCGCGACCAGAACATAGCCGACGCCGAGGAGTGCTTCGGACGGCAACACAAGCCTCGTCCGCATTCGGGTCGGCAAACGTGAGAACCGTCTCACCGTCCGCCAGGAGCACGGCGGTTGGGCGTCAGAGGTGACATGCCGGGCGGCTTCAGCGTTCTCAGCACTCCGGCGCCGCGCCCTCGCGGTGACCGGAGGGACGGTCGCGGCCGACAGGCTCGCGGTCGCCGGCTACAGGCCCGCCTTCGCTGACGAGACGACGACCACGACCGAGACGACGACCACGACGACGACCACGGCGGAGGCCACGAGCACCAGCGGCGCGCGCATGACGCTGATGTCGAGCGTCACCGACGGGCCGCCGGGAACCCCCCGCCCCCCTGACACCGGGCGCGACCCATGCCGTCAAGGGGCGCGGGGCTGTGCTGGATCTGCGGCTACCGCCGCGTGGGCGCGACCGGCCCCCACTCACCCGCAGACGAACAGGCCCCGCCTTACCCCCGCGCACCTCTCGACGAAGCCATCCACGCCTCGACCTCGTCCGAGCGGCGAGGCAACCCGGCGGACAGATTCCGGTTGCCGTCTTCCGTCACCAGGATGTCGTCCTCGATGCGGACGCCGATGCCCCGGTACTCCTCGGGCACGGTCAGGTCGTCCGCCTGGAAGTAGAGGCCGGGTTCGACGGTGAGGACCATGCCGGGCTCCAGGGTGCCGTCGACGTACGACTCGGCGCGCGCGGCAGCGCAGTCGTGGACGTCCATGCCGAGCATGTGCCCGGTGCCGTGCAGCGTCCACCGGCGCTGCAGCCCCAGCTCCAGGACCCGCTCCACCGGCCCTTCGACGAGCCCCCACTCGACCAGCCGTTCGGCCAGCACGTGCTGGGCGGCCTCGTGGAAGTCGCGGTACTTGCCGCCCGGCTGCACGGCGGCGATACCGGCCTCCTGGGCGTCGTACACGGCGTCGTAGATCTTCTTCTGGATCTCGCTGAACGTGCCGTTGACCGGCAGGGTGCGTGTGACGTCGGCGGTGTAGTACGTGTGCGTCTCGACGCCCGCGTCCAGCAGGAGGAGGTCGCCGGAGCGGACCGGGCCGTCGTTGCGGACCCAGTGCAGCGTGGTGGCGTGCGGGCCGGCGGCGCAGATGGAGCCGTAGCCGACATCGTTGCCCTCGACCCGGGCGCGCAAGAAGAACGTTCCCTCGATATAGCGCTCCGACGTGGCCTCGGCCTTGTCCAGTACACGGACGACGTCCTCGAAACCGCGCACGGTCGAGTCGACCGCCTTCTGCAGTTCGCCGATCTCGAACGCGTCCTTGACCAGCCGCGCCTCGGACAGGAAGATTCGCAGCTCCTCGTCGCGCTCGGCGGTGACCTTGTCGGTGAGCGCCGCCTCGATACCGGCGTCGTGGCCGCGTACGACCCGGACCGGGCCGGTGGCCTTGCGCAGCGTGTCGGCGAGTTCGCGCACGTCGGCGGCGGGGATGCCGTACAGCTGCGCCGACTCGGTGAGCGAATGCCGGCGCCCCACCCACAGCTCACCCTGGCCGGACAGCCAGAACTCGCCGTTCTCGCGGTCGGAACGCGGCAGGAGGTAGATCGTCGCCTCGTGCCCGTCACCCACCGGCTCCAGGACCAGTACGCCGTCCTCCGTCTGGTTGCCGGTGAGGTACGCGTACTCGACCGACGCCCGGAAGGGGTACTCGGTGTCGTTCGAGCGGGTCTTCAGGTTGCCCGAGGGGACGACCAGGCGCTCGCCCGGGAAGCGTGCGGAGAGCGCGGCGCGACGGGCGGCGGTCTCGGCGACCTGCGCGATCGGCTCCAGCCCGTGCAGCTCGGTGTCGGCCCAGCCCGACTTCATGTTCTCGGCCAGCTCGTCGGAGACGCCCGGGTACAGGCCGTTCTTCCGCTGCTTGATCGGCTCCTCGGCTTCGGTCGCCTCGGTCTCCGGGATCGCCGGCTCGAGCTCGTCCGCCACGGTCATCCTCCTAGGTACGGCACTGGACCTCGTCCATCGTACGGTCGCACCGAAGGGGGCCCGGGAGGGCCGAAGCACCTCTTACGACGGGTCACCGAGCCCTTACGCGAAGCAGCCGCGAAGACTCGGCCACCCCCGCGCGCGAAGCGACCACGGAGGTCCGGCGCACCACACACGGCACCCGCCCGGCCGGTGTCCCTACTCGAACCGCGCCGCCAGCAGCACCACGTCCTCCGCGCCGCCCGCAGCGTCGAGCCCGTCCGGCAGAACGGTCCGCAGCACGTGGTCGGCGGTCGCGCCGGGGTCGGTACGCAGGGCCCGGGGGACGCCGGCCGCGGCCGCGTGGAGGCGGGCGAAGGCGCGGTCGGCGGGTTCACCGGTGCGCTGGAGGAGGCCGTCGGTGTACAGCAGGACGGTTTCTCCCTGCTGAGCGGTCAGCTCGACGCTGGGCGCCTCCCAGCAGGCGAGCATGCCGAGCGGCGCCGACAGGGACGTCTCCACGTACTCGGTGCGCCGTTCGCCGATCACCAGCGGCGGGCTGTGCCCGGCTCCGGCCAGCGTGATCTTGCGCAGCGCGGGCTCGACGTAGGCGAAGAGCGCGGTGGCGGAGCGGGCGGGTTCGGTGAGGCGCAGCAGCAGTTCCAGGTCGGAGAGGACCGCGACGGGGTCCTCGCCCTCCATCACTGCGTACGCGCGCAGCGAGGCGCGCAGCCGGCCCATCGCGGCGATCGCGCTGGACCCGGACCCGCTCACCGAGCCGACCGCGAGGCCGAGCGCGGCGTCGGGCAGCGGCAGCGCGTCGTACCAGTCGCCGCCGCCGCGCGGTCCGGTGCGGTGCCGGGCGGCGAGCTGGACGCCGGCGACCCGGGGCAGCCGGGAGGGGAGCAGTTCCTCGGCGATCGTCGCCATGCACGCGCGCGTGCGCTCGACCTCGACGAGCCGCGCCAGATGCTCGGCGGCGTACCGCGTGTAGAGCCCGACGAGGTGCCGCTGCCGCTCGACCGGCTCCGCGGGCTCGTCGTAGAGCCAGACGGCGGCGCCGAGCCGGCCGGCCGCCTCGGAGGACAGGGGGAGCGCGTAGCTCGCCGCGTATCCGAGCCGAGCCGCCACCTCGCGGTGGCGGGGGTCGAGCCCGTCCTCGGCGAACAGGTCGGGCTGGGCGATCTCGCCGTCGCCGCCCGGCAGTCCGTCGAGGATGCGGCCGTACGGCAGGGAGCTGCGCGGCACGGTCTCGATGTGCCCGAGATCGGCGCGGCCGAGGCCGAGGCCGATGGTGGTGTCCGGGCCGAGTCCGTCGCCCGGTTCCAGGACGACGAGACCGCGGCGGGCGCCGACGAGGGCGGCTCCGGCGTGCAGGGTTTCCTTCAGGGCGCTGTCGAGTGAGTTCGTGCGGGTCAGACGTTCGGTGAGTTCGTGCAGCGTCGTGAGGTCCGAGACCCAGCCCGCGAGTCTGTCCTGCAGAACGGCCCCGGGAGCGGTGTCCGGTCCTGTGTCGGGAGTGGCCGGTGGGGTACCCGGGGCTGCGGGCGCGGGCGCGACAGTGTGTGCGGGGGAGGGAACCGTTGAATCGATTCCAGCCACTTTCGGAGGGTGAGGGGCGTTCATGGTGTCCGGCTTTCCGACCGGTGCGTATTGCTCAAAAGCATCGCAAACCCCCATGTCATTCTGCGCCGCTAGCAGTGTCTCCACATGTACACGCACTCGTGAGGGGATGTCCAGCATTGTCCTGCTGGGATATCTGGTGTCCGTGAGGCGCCGTTGGACTCCAGTCCCCTTCTTGTCCAGTCCTTCGGAAAAGGAAAAGTTGGCCGGAAAGTGTTGTGGTGAACGGTGTATTGAGGTCGACTGGCCTTGTTCAACAGAGCGTCACAGCGGTCGTGATGGGTACGTACTCGGTGAAGACCAGGGGTGGCGAGGCCACCCGGAACCTGGCGACGGAACCGGGCGTCCTATCCACCGACGACCGAGCCCCATCCTCCCGTGGCGGAGGCGGCGAGCACATGCGGGACAGCAAAACGCCAGGCGCCGCCACCCCTACGCCATGCCCATGCTTTTGACAGACGCAAGTCGACGCAAGCGATGGACGCGGACGTAACCGAGCTCGGCCCACAGGAGTTCCCCCTTGTCCGCGACAGGGGTGTGATGCGCCAGCAGGTACGCACAGTGAAGTGAACGACACATGTTGTGAGTGACCCACGGTGTTGCCATGCGTGCAACGGAAAGGACGAGCGCTCATGCGCGAGATCCCCGGAAAGCGACGCAGGCTCCTGTCCAAGCGCAACGGCGGGAGGCCCGAGCTTCTTGAGCAGGCCCTGACGTTCGCGACGGAATGGCAGTGGCCCGTACTCCCGGGGGTGGCGCCGGACCCGCAGGGGCGTGCCCGCTGCGGCTGCCCGGACCCGGAGTGTGTGGTGCCCGGCGCTCACCCCTTCGACCCCGGCCTGCTGGCCGCCACCACCAATGAGCGCATGGTGCGCTGGTGGTGGACCAACCGGCCGACGGCACCGATCGTGCTGGCCACCGGAGGCAGCGCCCCCTGCGCGGTGAGCCTGCCGGCCCTGGCCGCCTCCCGTGCCCTCGTCGCGCTCGACAGCACCGGGATGCGCCTCGGCCCCGTGGTCGCGGCCCCGCACCGCTGGGCGATCCTCGTCGCGCCGTACTCCATGGAGCAGCTGGGCGAGCTGCTCTACGCCAAGGACTTCGTGCCCGGGTCCCTCCGCTTCCACGGCGAGGGCGGCTATCTGGCCCTGCCCCCCTCCGAGACCGGCCACGGCTCGATCCGCTGGGAGCGCGCACCGCTGCCCGGTTCGGCCGCACCCTGGGTCCCCGACGTCGAGGCGGTCGTGGACGCGGTCGTCGACGCCCTCACTCGTACGGGTGTAAGCGCGCCCGAGTTCTGAGTCCGCCCGGCGCGCGGGGGACCGGGTGCCCCGGCCGGTCGTTATCTTCCGCACATGCAGCGTCTTCCCGGGGGCCACGGGGCCCCGTCGCGCGGCCGCCACAGCGCTCCCCCGTCCCGGAGTCACCGAGCACCCAAGTCGGCGGGCGGGCGGCCCGATCCGCGCCGGCTCGGCCTCGTGGGACTGACCGCCGCGGTGGCGGTCGCGCTGGGCCTGCCGCTCGCCGCGTCCGCCGGCCCGCTCGGCGACGTACGTACGTCCGAACGCGCCCTCACCTCCGAACTCGACCGTGCCGCTGGGCGCGCCGGTGAAGCCGCCGGGCTCGCGAGGGGCACCGCCAGGCATGCGGACGGGGCCGGTGAGGACGCCGAGGAGTCTTCCGGGCGTGCCGACCCGAAGGCGGACAGGGCGGGCGGGGCGGACGAGAAGGCGGCGGACGGCACGGACGCGGCGGACGACGCCGCGCCTGCGTCGGGCATGCTGCTCGGCCTCGGACTCGCCACCGTCGCCCGCTGCGGCCCCGAACTCACCTCCCCCGACGGCATTGAGGCGCAGACATGTGTCCTCACCCAGGGTGAGGACACATGGGCCCGCACGTACTACCGCAACGCGACCGGGCGGGAGCTGAGTTCGGTCCTCAGCATGATGGCGCCCGGCGGGCGCACCGTACGCATGTACTGCGCCGTGGGCGCGCACGACGAGCCGGGGGCGTGTGAGACGCCGAGGGAGCGTACGCGGGGCGGTATGGGGGCGTACACGGCCGTGGCGGAGTTCGCGGCACCCGACGGCAGTGGGCCGCTGTTGCTGCGCTCAGGGAGCAACTCAGGCCGTTCGTAAGGGCGTTGACGCCGAGGGGGGCTCCGTACAGCGGAGCGCTCCGGAGCCCGGGCATGAAAAGACCCGGTTGCTGGCGACGGGGGATGCACCAGCAACCGGGCTAATGAAACCGTAACAAGAGATCGGCGGTTCGCAAATTCGATCTCGGCTATTCGGACACGAATTCGCCTGTCACGTAGGGGAGTTGTGACAGGAGTCACCACACTGTGAACGCACTCGATCAGCCGGCGCTCCAGTCTGCCCGGGCACGTATGTCAGCTGAGCGTGACCTGCCGGTTGGTGAGTCCGCCGCGTGCCCGGCGCTCGTCCGCGGTGAGCGGGGACTCGTCGGCCAGGGCGGCGGCGAGCCGCTCGGCGAACTCGGCCGCCGGCTTCTCGATGTCGTCCGCACCGACACCGCTGGGCAGGTCCCAGACCGGCACGGTGAGGCCGTGAGCACGGAAGGAGCCCACCAGCCGGGTGCCCTCGCCGAGGCCGGAGCGTCCCGCCGCGTGCAGTCGCGCGAGAGCGTCCAGAAGCCGCTCCTCGGCGTGCGGCATGACCCACCGCAGGTGGTTCTTCTCGGGGGTCTCGCACCAGTACGCCGAGTCGACGCCCGCGAGCTTCACGGTCGGGATGGCCGCGGAGTTGGCGCGCTCCAGGGAGGCGGTCACCTCCGGGGTCGCGTTCTCCGTGTCCGGGATCCAGAACTCGAAGCCCGAGTGCACAACTGGCTCGAACTCACCCTCGGGGTCGAGCAGGTCCTGCAGCCGCGGACCGTCGGCCGGGGCGCGCCGGCCCTGAACCGGAGTGCCCGGCTCGGCGACCAGGGCGCGCTGGAGGGTGTCGGCGAGGTCGCGGCTGATGTCGCCCGACGCCGTGTCGTTCTGCAGGCCGAGCAGCACCGTGCCGTCGTCGCGGCGCAGCGCGGGCCAGGCCATCGGCAGGACGGTGGCGAGCGTGACCGAGGGGACGCCCTCGGGGAGCGCGTCCTTCAGCTTCAGCTCGACGGTGGCGGCGGGCACCAGCTCGCGGAGCGCGACCCAGTCGCACTCGCCCGGCAGGTCCCCGAAGGGACGCTGCACCAGCTCGGTCACCGCCTGGGCGGCGGCCCGGCCGTGACAGGCCTTGTAACGGCGGCCGCTGCCGCAGGGGCATTGCTCGCGCGCGCCGACAACCGGAACCTGCCCATCAGCGCCTGCGGCGCCGACTCCGCCGGTGCCCTGCGGGCGCTTGGCCTTCGTGTGGGGTCGCTTCTTGGCCATCGTGGGTGTCTCCCGATCACGGCTCGTCTCGTACTGGCGCGAGCCTAGCCGCTCGTACGGCGCCCGACGGGACCCTGTGGACAACGCACCGAGTCGTCCCGGAACCGGTGGTTCAGGCCAGGTTGTGCACGCCTGGCAGCCGCCGTGGTCGTGGCGGCCCCCGGGATGGCCCCCGGTGGTGTCGGTTCCGACCGGCTGTCCTCGGCCGTGCGGGTCCCGGCCGGTCAGTCCATGTCGTCGAACGCGTCCGCGAAGTCCAGGTCGGGGAGGGCGGAGACAGCCGGGGCGGCGACGCGGGTGGCGAAGTCGTCCCGGCGGTGGGCGTGCCGGACGTCGTGCTGGACGACGACCCACACGGTGACCTCACCGCAGGCGTCGTCGCGCACGCCCCAGTCGTCGGCCAGTGCCGTCACGATGTTCAGCCCGCGGCCGCCGTGTGCGGTGACCGAGGGCGTGGACGGAACCGGGCGGGTCGGACCACCGCCGTCCGTCACCTCGACGGTGAGCCGCCCCGAGGGGTCCACGCGCCAGGCGCAACGCACATCGCCGTCACCGGCCAGGGCGCCGTCGAGTGGCCTGCCGTGTTTGCAGGCATTGCTGAGTAGTTCGGAAAGGATCAGTAGGGCATCGTCGATGACCGATTCCGCCACACCGCCGTCGCGCAACTGATCGCGCATCCGGTGCCTTGCTTCCCCCACGCCCGCAGGGCCATGGGGTACGGCCATGCTCGACGACGTGGGCACCTCCTGTGCCACCACCAACGCCACCCCCGAGACCTCCTTCGCCCCACGCCACGGTGTGAATGCCCCATTGGACTGGACTGGAAACCGGCCGGCACACGTGCTCTGGCGCACTCATGGCGATCGAATACTCATCGAACGCGCCGGTGTACTCCCCGTAGTCGGTTGGCTGAATTTCGCCCCCGATGTGCCGACTTGTCCTCAGGTGTGGTCCGGCCGTCTTGGCGGAATTCTTACCTCCGTCAAGGGCCGCGAAGGGCGGTGACAGGCCTCCGTGGAGTGCTCGCAGGTGTGAACAGAGGCGTGTTCGAAGCCCACCCGCAGGGTGTGTGCGGAGTTGTCGAAACAGGTGTGTTCGGAGTTGTTGGAGCCCGTTCGCTTGGTGCCCCCGGAGGGGTGCGGTCAGCGGCCGAGTTGGTGGAGGACCGCGCGCGGACGGTTGGTGATGATGGCGTCGACGCCCAACTCGACACAGAGGTCGACGTCCTGCGGCTCGTTCACGGTCCACACGTGCACCTGGTGGCCGGCCTTCTTCAGGCGCTCGATGAACGCCGGGTGGTTGCGCACGATCCGGATCGAGGGGCCGGCGATGCCGACACCGGCGGGCAGTCGCCCGTCGCGCAGCCGGGGTGAGAGGAACTGCATCAGATAGACCGTCGGGAGCGTCGGGGACGCGGCCCGGACGCGGTGCAGCGAACGCGCCGAGAAGCTCATGATCCGTACCGGCGACTCGGCGGCCGGCTCCGGCGCGTCCAGGCCGAACCGCTTCAGCAGGACCAGCAGCCGCTCCTCCACCTGACCGGCCCAGCGCGTGGGGTGCTTGGTCTCGATGGCCAGTTCCACCCGGCGTCCCGCGTCGGCGACGAGTTCGAGCAGACGTTCAAGGGTGAGGACGGAGGTCTCCGCCCGGTCCTCGGGGGTGACCTCCCAGTCGGGGGCCTCGTCGCCGTTCTTCCAGGAGCCGAAGTCCAGGGCGGCCAGGTCGGCGAGTTCCAGGGCGGAGACCGCGCCGCGGCCGTTCGACGTACGGTTGACGCGTCGGTCGTGGACACAGACGAGGTGGCCGTCCGCCGTCAGCCGGACATCGCATTCGAGGGCGTCCGCCCCGTCCTCGATCGCCTTCTTGTACGCGGCCAGGGTGTGCTCGGGGGCCGCCTCGGAGGCCCCCCGGTGGGCGACGACCTGAATCGGGAGCTGTCGTGCGTGGGTCACCGCGTCATGGTGCCACCGTGGCGGGGTACGCGTGGGGGCGGTCATGGTGGACGACCTGGTTCGTGCGCACGATACACGTCATTAATCCGATAGGTCCTATATAAAGGATGGTCCCGGACCCACAGGCACCGCTTATGGTGCCCTGACGGCTCGTGGGAAAAGCTGACCGCATACAACAACCACGCACAGCCGCATGTGCGACCAAGAACAGTCGACCGCCGACAAGGTGAAGCCGTGGATCGAGGAGAAAAGCTGTGAGCACCGAGAACGAGGGCACCGCGGTACCCCCGGCCCCGTCCGCACCTCCCGTGCCGGTGGAAACTCCCGCTGCCTCCGCGCCGGCGCCGGCGCACGAGCCGAGCGCGGCACCGGCGGAGACCACCGCCCAGGCGGCCCCGGCCGGAACCACCGCCGACAACGCGCCGACGACCCAGCTCCCGCCGGTCCCGCCGACGGCCCCGGAGCCGGACGCGACCGCGGTACAGCCGCAGGTGCCCGCGGAGCAGCCGACGGCACAGCAGCCGCATCCCGAGCTGGTGTCCGCAGGGGCGCCCGGCTACGCGGCGGCCGCGGGCCAGGGCGCGGCCCAGGCGGCAGGCGGGGGCTACGGACAGGCACCCGACGGGACCGGTGGCGTGGGCGGAACCGGCGGGCCCGGTGGGTCCTCCGCGTCCGACGCCGCCTGGCCGCCCCCGCCACCGCCCGCCGTCCCGTCGTACGCGGACAACGGCGGTGCGTACGCTCACGGCAGCGGCGCGTACGGAAACGCGGGTGCGCCCGGAGGCGCCGGTGGCCCCGGTGGTCACGGCGGCTCGGGCGGCGGCTGGGGCTCCTCGTGGCAGCAGACGCAGCAGCCGGCCCCCAAGCCGGCGGGCAACAAGCGCGGCGGTCTGATCGCCGCGGTCCTCGTGGCCGCGCTGGTCGCGGGCGGGGTCGGCGGCGGCATCGGCTACACACTGGCCGACCGCAATGACAACTCCACCGGCTCCACGACCGTCTCGGCCTCGCAGAACGGCGGTGACGTCAAGCGTGCGGCCGGTACGGTCGCCGCCGTGGCCTCCGCGGCGCTGCCGAGCACGGTCACCATCGAGGCGTCGAACAACGACGGCGAGGGCGGCACGGGCACCGGCTTCGTGTTCGACAAGGAAGGCCACATCGTCACCAACAACCACGTGGTGGCGGAAGCCGTCGACGGCGGCAAGGTGTCGGTCACCTTCCCGAACGGCAAGAAGTACGACGCCGAGGTCGTCGGTCACGCGCAGGGCTACGACGTGGCGGTCATCAAGTTGAAGAACGCGCCGTCGAACCTGCGGCCGCTGACGCTCGGCGACTCCGACAAGGTGGCGGTGGGCGACTCCACGATCGCGATCGGCGCCCCCTTCGGCCTGTCGAACACGGTCACGACGGGCATCATCAGCGCCAAGAACCGCCCGGTGGCCTCCAGCGACGGCTCCTCCGGCAGCAGGGCCTCCTACATGAGCGCCCTGCAGACCGACGCGTCGATCAACCCGGGCAACTCCGGCGGCCCCCTGCTCGACGCCCAGGGCAACGTGATCGGCATCAACTCGGCCATCCAGTCCGCCAGCAACGGCAGCTTCGGCTCCGGCCAGGCGGGCTCCATCGGCCTCGGCTTCGCCATCCCGATCAACCAGGCCAAGAACGTGGCCCAGCAGCTGATCAGGACGGGCAAGCCGGTGTACCCGGTGATCGGCGCCTCGGTCTCCATGGAGGAAGGCACCGGCGGAGCGAAGATCACCGAGGACGGCGCGGACTCCATCACCGCGGGCGGCCCCGCCGACAAGGCCGGCCTCAAGCCCGGTGACGTCATCACCAAGCTCGACGACCACGTCATCGACAGCGGCCCCACCCTCATCGGCGAGATCTGGACCCACCTCCCCGGCGACAAGGTCACCCTCACCTACACGCGCGACGGCAAGACCCGCACGGCAGAGGTCACCCTCGGCGAGCGTGAGGGCGACAGCTGACGGAGGGGATCGCGGTGGTGAACCAAACGGATGAGATCGCGATCGTGAACTAAATCGCATCCCCGGGGTTCAGGTTGCGGGCGGGGGTGGTGCACGTGTTCGGATGAATCGATGCGCACCCCCCACCGCATGGATCCGCATCACCGTCCCGACGACCGCTCCGAAGTACCGCGCAACCCTTACGAGGAACTCGGCGCCCTCGACGACGGCCCCCTGGAGGACACCCCTCTGGAGGAGTTCTTCGGCGAGGGCACCACCGGTCAGTGGGCCGAGCCGGAACCCGAACCGGAACCGGAGTGGACCCCGCCCGTCCACCGGCGCGGCGGCCGGCGTCGGCGGGGCCGTTTCGCCGGGCTGCCGCTCGCGGTGAAGGCGGTGGTGGGCCTGGTCGTGCTCGCCGCCTTCGTCACCCTCGGCGACCGCTGGGCGCTGCTGTACGCCGAGCACAGGACCGCGGACACCCTCAAGGACCGGCTGGACCTGGCGGCGGCGCCCGAGGTGGAGATCGGCGGCTTCCCCTTCCTCACCCAACTCGCCGACAAACGGCTGGACTCGGTGCGGCTGACCGTGCCGGACGTGGCGGCCGACCGGGTGTCGCTGGCGAAGGTGTCGGCCACGGCCCATGACGTACGGCTGGACGCCGACGGCCTCACCTCCGTGCGCGGCGCCAGGGTCCCCCGGCTCGACGGCGACGTCCTGCTGTCCTTCGCCGATCTCAACCGCGAACTCGGCGCGTCCCAGGTGACGTTCACCGGAGACGGCCGTGACCGCGTCCGGGCCCGCGGCACCCTGCCGGTCGCCGGGCACGACCTGCGGCTGCGCGCCGAGGCCACGATCCAGCGGCAGGGCGAGCGGGGCATCGCCACGGAGATCGGCGGTATGCGCCTGGACATCGGGGACCTGGCCACCTACCGCCCCGGCACGCGGGCCTCTGACGGCCTGCACCTGACGCCGAAGGCGTCCGCCGACCTCGCCCGGGAGACCCGTAAGGCGAAGGCGCTGCTGTCGGTCCCGGCGATCGTGCGGCGGCTGGGGATGTCCCAGCCGACCGTGCGTGAGGCCCTGAACGACGACGGCAAGCTCGCCGAGCTGACCGGCTCCTCGCGCTTCGCCCGCCAGGCCCAGGGCCTCAACCTCATCGACCTGGCCCTGGACAACCCCGAGGTGCTCCGCGGCCTGGGCCTCGACCCGGCGCTCCTCGACGCCCTGTCCCGGCTCACCCGCCCGGCCCTCGCCGAACGGCTGTCGCTGTCCTTCGAACTGCCCGAGCCGGAGCACGGGGACGTACGGCTGCGGGACGTCCGCGTGGAGGAGGACGGTGTCCGGGTACGGCTGACGGGTTCGGGGCTGGCCGTGGGCAGCCAGTGAGCCTCGCTCGTGATCCCGCGTTCGTGATCCCGGTTTCGTCTTAATTCGGCTTTCGTCGGGATCCCGGTTTCGTCGTGAGTCCGGTTTCGTAGTGAGTCGGGTTTCGTAGTGATTCCGCTTTCCGGTACTGCGTTCTTGATGAAATTTGGTGTGCAGATGTGTTGACCTCTGTTCGAGATCTCTTCTACTTTGCGGGAGCCACAGAGCCGCCGACCTGCAGTCGAGGTTTCGCGGACGCAACTGCCCAGAAAGGGATGTCGTGTCACGAAAGAGCCATCGCGGGACAGCTTGCCTGGGGGCGTTTCTGGCCGGCGTCACGGCATTCGGCGGGGCCCTCGCCTCCCCCGCGTCCGCAGCCGCCTCCCGCCACGCCTCGCCGCCGCCCGTCAGCGACTTCCAAGGGGTCAACTGGGCCGACCCGCGCGACAACTACGCCGACGACGCGGTCGTACCGTCGGGCCTGTCCACCTCCGACAGCTACGCCACGACGTACGCCAAGTCCCGTGCGATCGTCGGTGGGTTCGCCGAGCTCGGCGCCAACACGGTCCGCCTGCCCGTCAACCCCTCCTCCGTGAACGGCTCCTTCTGGAAGTCGTACCGGGGCGCGATCGACGCCGCCACCGCCAAGGGCTTCAAGGTCATCCTGGGCTACTGGGAGGCCGACAACACCAAGGACGGCAAGATCGACGACCAGGCCTCCTGGGACCGGATGTGGGCGCGGATCACCTCCGCCTACGCCGGTAACTCCAAGGTGTACTTCGAGCCGATGAACGAGCCGTTCGGCTACACCTCCGAGGAGTGGCGTGACGTGGCCGCTCGCTGGCTGACCACACACCGCTTCATCCCCCGCGACCGGGTCCTCATCGGCGGCATCAAGTACAGCGAGGACGTCAAGCCGGTGTGCGCCGACAGCCGGCTCGACGGCACCCGGATCGCCCTGCACAACTACGGCTTCTGGCACACCGACTGGACCAGCGTCGACCAGTGGAAAGCGGACTTCAAGGAGCGCATCGGCACCTGCGCCTCGCGCACCATCCTCGACGAGTTCGGCGCGACCATGACCTCCGGCCTGGACTACAACGGCCCGGTCAACGGCTCCAACGAGGTCGCCTACATCCAGGCCGCGACCGACACCATCCGGGAGCTGGGCCTGGGCTCGGTCTACTGGCCCGGCCTGCGCAACGGCGACACCTACTCCCTCACCACCCTCCAGGGCACGGGCACCCGCCTCAGCCTCAAGCTGAACAACCAGAGCGGCCTCGACCGCCTGCACTGGGCCTGGAAGCAGTGACGCGGCGGGGGCGTGGCCCCTATGTGGACCACGCCCCCGCGAAACGCTCGGTGCCGGTACGCTGTACCCGCTCCGTCCCAGGTGGGCCGGGGCGCAGGTGGGTTGCCCGAGCGGCCTAAGGGAACGGTCTTGAAAACCGTCGTGGCGCGAGTCACCGTGGGTTCAAATCCCACACCCACCGCCACAGGCGAGTGAACTTGCTGGTCAGAAGGGGTGTCCCGGTTTGCGGGGCGCCCCTTCGGCGTGTGCACGGGATGCGGCCTGTGGGAGGGGCGCTGACTCTGGAGGGGATGGCGAACGGCGGAAGGAGCCGCGATGTCTGTGATGGACAAGCTCAAGCAGATGCTGAAGGGCCATGAGGAGCAGGCCGGGAAAGGCGTCGGCAAGGGTGGCGACTACGTCGACGAGCGGACGCAGGGGAAGTACAGCGGCCAGGTCGACACGGCTCAGGAGAGGCTCAGGCAGCAGTTGGGCTCCGAGCAGACAGGGCGGACCGACCCCGGCCGCGAAGACCCCCCGCGGTAGTTCCACCGTGACGCCCGCGGCCGGCGAGGGCCGCCGCTCAGCCCGGCTCGTCCTCGTCGGCTGCGAGCGCGCTTCCGGGCCCGCGGTCAGGGTCCTGCCGTGACTGCCGGTCAGGAACAGTCACCGTCCCTCAGCCACGGGCCCCCGGGCCGACCGTAAGCGCCTCCTTCACACCCCCCGCCCCGACATCCGTGCCGCCGAAGCGATCGTCGACCTCGCCTCCCGTTCCGTGAGCCCCGTGCGTACGGCCGCCTCGACCAGCGCGTTCGTCAGGTCGGGGCCGAGGCCGTTCTCGTACGCGCGGCAGGCGGCCCAGAAGAGGCGGGTGTTGCGTTGCCCCTCCTGGGCGGTCAGGACGAAGTGGACCAATCCGTGGCCGTGGCCGCCGGCCCTGCGGGACGTGCTCGGGCGCGGCGGTGGGAGGAGCAGGCGGAGCAGCTCCGGTGGGCAGGGGGCGGGAGGCAGGTGGGCCGTGCCGGGGGCCGTGCCGTAGACGCCGTGGTCGGTGCGGGAGCCGGGGCCGACGAGATAGCCACCGGCGCCTCGGATGTCGATGCCGGGGGCGAGGCGGCTCGCGGAGTTGGGGACGACGACATCGGGCGGGCCGGTGAGCCAGAGGTGGCGGCCGCCGCTGGGGGTCAGGACGACGACCGTCTCCGGGATGGTGAAGAGGTGGCGTAGGGCCAGTTCGCGCAGGGCCGTCGAGGAGTCCGTGCCGGATTTGGTGTCGAGGTCGATGCCGATCAGGTGGTGGGGACGGACGCCGCAGGCGATGCCGTAGCCGGTGGCCCAGGGTGCGGCGGCGAAGAGTTCGCGGACGTGGTGGGGGTCGGCGGAGGCGTCGTGGACGCCGTGGCCGAAGCGGCCGCATTCGCCGTGACAGGGAGAGGGGGCGGGGTCGTCCCGGTGGGGGGAGCGTAGGGCCGGGAGTTTCGAGCGGGACAGGGGGATCACCGCCAGTCCGCGTTCGGCGGCGGAGAGGGCGTGCGCCAGGGCCAGGGTGGTGGCCTGCCGGTCCATGGTGGCCATGCCTTCTATTTTCGTACGGGTGTTCGATAAAGGGAAGAGGGTTCGCGGGCGTCGTTTCGGTTGCGAGGGGTCCGTTCGCGGATTGGCTGGAAATGTGCCGGAACGCTTCGCCGCCTGTCCCGCTTGATCTTGCTGGCAGGCGTCCGTACGCCCCGCGCGCCGGCCGCCGTCTTGGCATCGTCGGCAGCGGTGCCGGTCACGACGACAACGGCAACTCGTCGACCTCGCAGCGGCAGGCGAATGGCTCCGGCGCCTCGAACCAGAACAACACCGCTCAGAACAACACCGCTCAGAACAACACCGCCCAGATCGAC
Organism: Streptomyces sp. DSM 40750; assembly: GCF_024612035.1. Lineage (GTDB taxonomy): Bacteria > Actinomycetota > Actinomycetes > Streptomycetales > Streptomycetaceae > Streptomyces. The sequence continues at coordinate 5,720,851 of NZ_CP102513.1, read as the reverse complement.
GGCTCCGGCCTCGCGGCGATAGGCCAGAAGAACGACTGTGGGGTGTGACGCGCCTCTGCGGTGGTGCTTCGGTGTCGTCGCACAGGCGTTTTCGGCGACCTTGACAGTTGTGGCGGCAGTTCCTTCAATCTGACGAACAGTCAGATAATTCGGAGGGGGCTGCGGCACGATGGTCGAGGACCTGTCCGTACGACTCAAGTCCTACGAGGGGCGCGCGGCCGTCCTCGGCGGCCGCGGCAAGGATCCCGTCAACTCGCCCATGATCCGGCACTGGTGCGAGGCCATGGGGGACACCAACCCCGCCTACGCAGGCCCGGACGCCATCGCCCCGCCCACCATGCTCCAGGCGTGGACGATGGGCGGGCTGAGCGGGCACGAGACCCGCGCGCCGGCGTACGACGAACTCCTCGCGCTGCTGGACGGCGCCGGGTGCACCTCCGTCGTCGCCACGGACTGCGAGCAGGAGTATCTGCGGGCGCTGCGGCCGGGGGACGAGATCACGTTCGACTCGGTCATCGAGTCGGTGTCGGAGCGGAAGACCACGAAGCTCGGCACCGGGTACTTCGTGACGAGCCGGATGGACGTGCGAGTGGGCGACGAACTCGTCGGTACGCATCGCTTCCGGATCCTCAAGTACGCGCCGGCCGCCGCACCCGAGAAGTCCCAGCCGCCGCCCGAACAACCACAGCCCCGGCGTCCCCGCCCCGTCGTCAACCGCGACAACGCCGGTTTCTGGGAAGGGATCGCACACCACCGTCTCCTCATCCAGCGCTGCGCCGACTGCGCCACGCTCCGCCTCCCCTGGCTGCCGGGCTGCAACGCGTGCGGCTCGCCCGAGTGGGACACGGTCGAGGCGAGCGGCGACGGCACGGTCCACTCGTACGTCGTCATGCACCACCCGCCCTTCCCTGCCTTCGATCCGCCGTTCGCCGTCGGGCTGATCGAGCTGGCGGAAGGGGTCCGGATCGTCAGCAACGTCATCGGGGTGCCGTACGACAAGGTGCGGATCGGGATGCCCGTACGGCTCGAATTCGTGCGCTACGACGAGGAGTTGGAGTTGCCTGTGTTCCGGGCGGAGGAGACGGCGGAAGCGGCGGACGAGGGGGTGCGGGCATGAGGACCAGGGTCGGGGAGGCGCTTCCGCCGCTGGAGATCGAGATCACCCGCACGCTCGTCGTCGCGGGGGCGATCGCCTCGCGCGACTACCAGGACGTGCACCACGACCAGGAGCTGGCGCGGCGGCGCGGGTCGCCGGACGTCTTCATGAACATCCTGACGACGAACGGGCTGGTGGGACGGTATGTCACCGACCACTTCGGGCCGACGGCCGTCCTTCGCAAGGTGGCGATCAGGCTGGGCGCGCCCAACTACCCGGGCGACACGATGGTGTTGACCGGCACGGTCGAGGCGACCGACGGCCACACGGCCACGGTCGGGGTCATCGGCGACAACGGCATCGGCAGACACGTCACCGGCACGGTCACGCTCACGTTTCCTTCGGAGGGCGCCGCATGAGCGTACGGACCAAGGACGCGCTCGGTGGGCAGGCGGCGATCGTCGGGATCGGCGCGACCGACTTCTCCAAGGACTCGGGGCGCAGCGAGCTGCGGCTGGCCGTGGAGGCGGTGCGGGCGGCGCTCGACGACGCGGGACTGGCGCCGGCGGACGTGGACGGGATGGTGACGTTCACGATGGACACGAGCCCGGAGATCACGGTCGCGCAGGCGGCCGGCATCGGCGAGCTGTCCTTCTTCTCCCGCGTCCACTACGGCGGCGGCGCCGCGTGCGCGACCGTGCAGCAGGCCGCGCTCGCCGTGGCGACGGGCGTGGCGGAGGTCGTGGTCTGCTACCGGGCGTTCAACGAGCGGTCGGGGCGGCGGTTCGGGTCGGGCGTACGGCACCGGGAGCCGTCGGCGGAGGGCGTGGCGCTCGGCTGGACCCTGCCGTTCGGGCTGCTCACGCCCGCGTCCTGGGTGGCCATGGCGGCCCAGCGGTACCTGTACGCGTACGGGCTGACCCCCGAGGCGTTCGGCCACGTGGCCGTGGTGGACCGCAGGCACGCGGCGACGAACCCGGCGGCGTACTTCCACGGCCGGCCCATCACCCTCGACGAGCATGCCGCCTCGCGCTGGATCGTCGAGCCGCTGCGGCTGCTGGACTGCTGCCAGGAGACGGACGGCGGCCAGGCGCTCGTCGTGACCTCGGTGGAGCGGGCGCGGGACCTGCCCCGGCCGCCGGCCGTGGTCGTGGCGGCCGCCCAGGGTGCGGGCCGGGCGCAGCAGCAGATGACCGGCTTCTACGACAGCGACCTCACCGGACTGCCGGAGATGGGCGTCGTCGCCCGCCAGCTCCGACGGACTTCGGGGCTCGCCCCGGAGGACATCGACGTGGGCATCCTCTACGACCACTTCACGCCGTTCGTGCTGATGCAGCTGGAGGAGTTCGGCTTCTGCGGGCCGGGGGAGGCGGCGGACTTCGTGGCGGAGGGGCGGCTGCCGCTCAACACCCACGGCGGGCAGCTCGGCGAGGCGTATCTGCACGGCATGAACGGCATCGCGGAGGCGGTACGGCAGCTGCGCGGCACCGCCGTGAACCAGGTCCCCGGCGCGGAGCGGGTGTTGGTCACGGCGGGTACGGGGGTGCCGACCTCGGGGTTGGTGCTGGGGACGGACGGGTGAGCGGTCGGGCACCGGCCCGTGAGATCGGCGGGGACCGGGACCGGCTCGTGAGGTCGTCTGGGACTGGGACCGGCCTGTCCGGCCGTCCGGGACCGGCTCGTGAGGTCGTCGGGGCGGTCTTCGGGCATCCTGGATCTTGGTGAACGTACAACCCGGGCAGGTGCTTCTCAGGGGTGCACCCTCAGTACCTGGGGGCCGTTCATCCACCTCCAGTAGGTGGGGCCTGCCCCACTCCTACAACCTGAGGGGGATTCGTCTTCGGGACCTGCGGCCGATCCGCCGGGCGGGGCCCGCTCCTAGCGTGGAGCCATGACCACACCCGTCTGCACCAGCGCTTCGAAGGCCGCTGCACCCGTGACGCGGACCCTGTCGCCCTCGACCCTGTCGAGCCTGACGAACCTGTCGTACCCGTCGTTCTCGGCGTACGTGAAGGCCCGCCAGCCGGTGCTGCTGCGCACCGCCAGGTCGCTGACCGCGAACCCGAGCGACGCCGAGGACCTGCTGCAGACGGCGCTGGCCAAGACATACGTCGCCTGGGAGCGCATCGAGGACCACCGGGCCCTGGACGGCTATGTACGCCGGGCGCTGCTGAACACGCGCACGTCCCAGTGGCGCAAGCGCAAGGTGGACGAGTTCGCGTGCGACGAGCTGCCGGAGCCCGACGGGGTCCAGAGCGCGGACCCGGCCGAGCAGCAGGCACTGCACGACGCGATGTGGCGGGCGATCACGAAGCTGCCGGCGCGGCAGCGGGCGATGGTCGTCCTCAGGTATTACGAGGACCTGAGCGAGGTTCAGACGGCCGAGGTCCTCGGCGTCTCGGTCGGCACGGTGAAGTCGGCGGTGTCGCGCGCGCTGGGCAAACTGCGCGAGGACCCCGAGCTGGAACCCGTGCGGTAGCTCGCTCGTTGGCCGGTCATGCGGCTTCGCGCATCCGGCTCGCCGGGTGACTCTCTCTGATCGATCATCCTGCCACCTAGTGACATACCGATCGGTATGCGAGCAGAATCAGCGCGACCGTTACCACCGCGTAGGCAGAGCCGCCCCGGGAGGACGCCGTGCTGAGCACCATGCAGGACGTACCGCTGTTGATCTCCAGGATCCTGACCCACGGACAGGTGATCCACGGGACGTCTCAGGTGATCACCTGGACCGGTGAGAGCGAGCCCCATCGCCGCTCCTACGCCGAGATCGGCGCCCGCGCCGCCCAACTGGCCCACGCCCTGCGTGACGACCTCGGAGTCGACGGCGACGAACGGGTCGCGACTCTCATGTGGAACAACTCGGAGCATGTCGAGGCATACTTCGCGATCCCCTCCATGGGGGCCGTCCTCCACACCCTCAACCTGCGGCTGCCCCCCGAGCAGCTCGCCTGGATCGTCAACCACGCCGCAGACCGGGTGATCATCGCCAACGGTTCGCTGCTGCCCCTCCTCGCGCCGCTCCTCCCGCACCTCAAGCCGGTGGAGCACGTCGTCGTCTCCGGGCCCGGCGACCGGTCGCTGCTCGCCGGAGCGAGCGTCCAGGTGCACGAGTACGAGGACCTGATCGCCGGCAAGCCGACCACGTACGACTGGCCCGAGCTGGACGAACGCACGGCCGCGGCCATGTGTTACACCTCCGGGACCACCGGCGACCCCAAGGGCGTCGTCTACTCCCACCGCTCGATCTACCTGCACTCCATGCAGGTCAACATGGCCCAGTCCATGGGCCTGACGGACGCGGACCTCTCCCTCGTCGTCGTCCCGCAGTTCCACGTCAACGCCTGGGGCCTGCCGCACGCGACCTTCATGACCGGCGTCAACATGCTGATGCCGGACCGGTTCCTGCAGCCCGGCCCGCTCGCCGAGATGATCGAGACGCAGAAGCCGACGCACGCCGCCGCCGTCCCCACCATCTGGCAGGGCCTGCTCGCGGAGCTGGCCGCCCGCCCGCGTGAGGTCGGCTCGCTCGGCCAGGTCACCATCGGCGGCTCGGCCTGCCCGCCCGCTCTCATGGAGGCCTTCGACAAGCTCGGTATGCGCGTCTGCCACGCCTGGGGTATGACGGAGACGTCGCCGCTCGGCACGATCGCCCGGCCGCCGGCCCATGTCGAGGCCGACTCGGAGGAGGAGCTCGCCTACCGCCTCACCCAGGGCCGCTTCCCCGCCTCCGTCGAGGCCCGCCTCACCGGTCCCGGCGGCGAACGCCTCCCCTGGGACGGCGAGTCCGCCGGTGAGCTGGAGGTCCGCGGTCCCTGGATCGCGGGCGCGTACTACGGCGGTCAGGGCGCCGAGCCCGTCCGCCCCGACGACAAGTTCAGCGAGGACGGCTGGCTGAAGACGGGCGACGTCGGCACGATCAGCCCCGACGGCTTCCTCACCCTCACCGACCGTGCCAAGGACGTCATCAAGTCGGGCGGCGAGTGGATCTCCTCCGTCGAGCTGGAGAACGCCCTCATGGCCCACCCGGATGTCGCCGAGGCCGCCGTCGTCGCCGTACCGGACGAGAAGTGGGGCGAACGCCCCCTCGCCACCGTCGTATTGAAGGAGGGCTCGATCACCGACTTCGCCGCCCTCCGCTCCTTCCTCGCCGACGACGGCCACATCGCCAAGTGGCAGCTGCCCGAGCGCTGGACGATCATCGAGGCCGTGCCGAAGACGAGCGTGGGCAAGTTCGACAAGAAGGTGCTGCGGAGGCAGTACGCCGAGGGCGCGTTGGACGTGACGCAGATCTAGGGCTTGTACACGGGGCAGTGGGGGCGGTGTTTCACGTGAAACACCGCCCCCACTGCCATGACCCGAGCACTCAGTTCGTACCTACTCGTGACAGCACGTCCACGATCCGGGTCTGCACCTCAGGACTCGTCGAGCGCTCCGCGAGGAAGAGGACTGTCTCCCCCGAGGCCAGGCGCGGGAGTTCGGACGTGTCGACGGCGGCGGTGTAGACGACGAGCGGAGTGCGGTTCAACTGGCCGTTCGTCCGCAGCCAGTCGATGATCCCGGCCTGGCGGCGGTGCACCTGGAGCAGATCCATCACCACGAGATTCGGCCGCATCTGCGCGGCCAGCGTGACGGCGTCCGCGTCGGACGCGGCCCGTGCGACCTGCATGCCACGCCGTTCCAGCGTGGCTGTCAGGGCGAGCGCGATCTCCGCGTGCTCCTCGATGAGCAGGACGCGCGGCGGATGCTGCTCGGAGTCACGCGGCGCGAGCGCCTTCAGCAGGATGGCAGGGTCGGCCCCGTACGCGGCTTCCCGTGTCGCCTGGCCGAGCCCCGCCGTCACGAGGACGGGGACCTCGGCGGCCACGGCGGCCTGACGCAGCGACTGGAGTGCCGTGCGGGTGATGGGGCCGGTCAGCGGGTCGACGAAGAGGGCGGCCGGGTAGGCGGCGATCTGGGCGTCGACGTCCTCGCGGGAGTTCACGATGACGGGCCGGTATCCGCGATCGCTCAGCGCCTGGTGGGTCGCCGCATCCGGCGCGGGCCACACCAGCAGCCGGCGCGGGTTGTCCAGCGGTTCCGGCGGCAACTCGTCGTCCATCGGCTGCGGATGCGGCTGGTCGGGCACCTCCACCGCGCCCCCGGGCCCGTCGAGCGGCTCGGGACCTTCGGCCGCGTTCTCGTCGGGTGCCCCTATGGCGTACGACCGCCCGGCCCCCTCCGTACGGCCCGCCAGCCGGGACTGCCCGGCAAGGGACGGCTGCGGCGGAAGCGGAACCTGCCCGGCGAGCGAGGGCTGCTGCGGCAGCGGGACCTGCCCGGCCAGGGAGGGCTGCGCCGCCTGAGCCGCCGCCTGCTGCGGCTGGGCCGCCTGGGCGGGGGGCGGGGTCTGGCCAGTGCCGACGCCGGTGCCGTTGGACGGGGTGGACTGCGGGTGCGGGCGCGCTCCCGACTCCGGGCGGTCGGCCGCCGGCTGGGGCCGCGTCCCGAGCTTGCGGCGCCTGCCGGAACCGCCGGGCTGGTTCGGGGCGGGTGTGGCTCCGGTCTGGGGCTGCGCCTGGGCCTGGGCTTGTGCCTGAGGGCCGCCCTGGCGGGCGAACGGTACGCCCTGGCCGAGCGTCCGCACGCTGATCGCCCGCCCCTGGGTCGAGTTGGGGTCGAAGGGGGCGGGAGCGGGTGCGGGTGCTGAGGGGGTGGCGGAGGCGGCCGGAGCCGTGGGCGTCGCCGGGGCCGCTGCTTCGGCGGGCAACGGCTGCGCGGCGCGCGGCTTCTGCTGTACGGCAACCTCCGGAGGCAGGGGAGTGCCAGAGGAGGGGGTGGACTGCGGGGGCAGCGCCGCCTGCGGAGCGGCTACGGGGATGCCGACGCCGGAGGTCCCCTGGTGGGCGTCCGGCCAGGTCTGCGGCTGCGACTGGGGTGCGCCGACCGCACCCTGAGCGGGGCCGGCCTGCGGGGCACCGGGCACACCTTGGGCGGGCACGGGCTGGGGGGCGCCCTGAACCGCCGGGCCGCCCTGCACCGCTTGTACGCCTTGCACCGCCTGAACGCCCTGAACTCCCGGTACGGTGACGGACCGGCCGAGGGCTCCGGCCTGCGCGGGCACCGGCTGCGGGCCACCGGGGACCGCCTGGGGCGGTACGGCGCCTTGTGAGGCGACGGCCTGTCCGGCAGCGGGCTGGACGGCGGCTTGTCCGGCGGCGGCCTGAGTGGCGGCCGCCGGAACTCCCTGCGGAGCAACGGGCTGTGCGGCCGGGACGGGCTGGCCGGGAGCTGGCTGCACCGGCTGCGGGCCACCCGGAACACCCTGGGCGGGTACGGGCTGCGCGGCGGCCACCGGTACGCCTTGGGCGGGCACCGGCTGTCCCGGTCCGCCCTGCGGGGGAATTCCCTGAACGGGAGCGCCCTGGGCCGGAGCCCCTTGCGCGGGCGCTACCGTGGCCACGCCGTCACCCTGCTGAGGTGCGGGCTGCCGTACCGCCCGGCGGCGACCCGTCGGCGTGGGCACCGGGTGCGGCTGCGGCGGTGTGTGGTCGTCGGCCGGATTGTGCGGGGCGGCGTCGTGCCGACCGTCGTCGACACCACCGGCCGGGGCACCCGGAACCTGGCCCGCGGCGGGGACTTGGCCTACGGCGGGGACTTGGCCCGCACCGGCGGAGTGTCCCGCTCCGGGCGCCTGACCGGCAACGGTGACTTGACCCACATCGGGCGCCTGACCGACACCGACGGCCTGACCCACACCGACGGCCTGACCCACACCCGGTCCGGCGACGACTGTGGGCCCGGCGACGACTCCGGGCCCGGCGACGTGTCCCGGCCCGTTAACGACTCCCGGCCCGGCAACGACCACCGGCGCCCCGGTGCCTTGGCCTACCTGCTGCCCGACACCTCCGGTCGGCACAGGCTGGCCTCCGACCGGCACAGGCCCTCCGACCTGCACAGGCGCTCCAGCAGGCGCAGCTCCCTGGGCGGGCACAGGCCCCCCGGCAGGAACCGACCCACCAGCGGCGGGTCCCATCGCCCCGACCGCGGCGGTCGTACCCTGGCCGCCCTCACCCTCGTACCCCTCCCCGCCCTGCACAGGCGCGGCGGGCGCGGCGGGCGCGGCGGGCAGTGGCATGGGCATGGGCATGGGCGTACCCGAGCCCGGGGGCACGGGTACCGGCCCGAGCCCGGCCGCCTGCCCGTACTCGGGTCCCCGGTCGGCCTCCGCCGGTGGCAGTGCGAAGACGGCTCGTGCGCCCGGCTCGGGTGCGGCGGCGCGCTCCTCCGGGCCTGCGAGGGCGCGACGGCGGCGTCCGGTGGGCTGTTGGGCGCCGCCCGCCTCGCCGGAAGCGGCGTCGGTGGCGGTCGCGTCGGTGGCGGGGCTCGGCCCGGCGGGCAGCGCCGGCGGCAACGCGTTCTGTCCGGGCTCCCGGCGGGCGCGGCGCCCGGCGGGAGCGGGCACGCCCTGCGGCGGCACCGTCCCGCCCAGCCCGGTGGCGGCGGCAGCGGCACCCGCCGCGTGCTCGGCCGCCGTGACAACCGCACCCTCGGTGGCCACGGACTCACCGGCGGGGGCGGCCGAGGCGGCAGGTCCACGCCGTCGCCCGCTTCCCCCTGAGCCCTCGGCTTCGGCGCCCTGCGCGGGCCCGGGACGTTCACCGGCAGCGGCCGGAGCCCCACCCGGCGCGTCCTCCGCCCGCCGCCTGCGCCGCCCGGTGGGCGCGACGGCGACCTCCGCCTCACGACCCTCGGGAGCGTCCTCGCTCTCCAGGAACGCGTCCACCGACGACCGCCGCGCACGTCGCCGCCCGCCACCACCGGCGGCCTGTTCGGGCAGGGAGACCTCGGCGCCGGTCGCCACGGACTCGGACCCGGAGTCGGCATCGACAACCGCGGCGGGAAGCGCCTGGGCGGGCACCGCCCCGGCACCGCCGCCCAGCGGCACCTCCAGCACATAGGCGCTGCCGCTCATCCCCGGCACCTCGACCGTCTGGAGCACACCGCCGTGTGCCCGCACGATCCCCTGGACGATCGGCTGGTGCACCGGGTCTCCCCCGGCGTACGGCCCGCGCACCTCGATGCGCACGACCTCACCGCGCTGCGCGGCCGCCACCACGACGGTGTTGTCCATGTAGCCGCCGGCGGACATGGGCGCGTTGCCCGTCGCGTCGACACCGGCGACATCCGCGACGAGATGCGCGAGCGCGGTCGCGAGCCGCGCCTGGTCCACCTCGGCCTCGATGGGCGGCGCGTGCACGGCGAACTGCACCCGCCCCGGCCCGACCAGCTCCACGGCCCCGTCGACACCGGCCGCGACGACCGCGTCGAGCATGACGGCCCTGCGGTCGAGAACGTCCGCGCCCGCGTCGATCCGCTGATAGCCGAGCACGTTGTCGATGAGCGTCGTGATCCGCGAGTACCCGGCGGTCAGGTGATGGAGGACCTGGTTGGCCTCGGGCCACAGCTGCCCGGCGTCGTCGGCGGCGAGCGTGCCGAGTTCGGCGCGGAGTTGGTCCAGCGGGCCGCGCAGCGAGGTGCCCAGCACGGCGAGCAACTGCTCGTGCCGCGCGGCCAGCGCCTCGTACCGGTCCTTCTCCCGCTCCCCGAGCGCCGCGTACCGCTCGTCCCCGGCGGCGAGTTCCTCGGCTTGCTGCTCGCTCAGCTCGGCCAGCTCGGCGGTGTGCTTCTCCCGCGCACTCTCGAGCTCCTCCGCGTGCTCCCTGGTGAGCCGCTCCAGCTCCTCCGCGTGGGCCTCCGCCTCGGCGTCCTTCTCCTCGGCGAGCTTGTCGTACGGCCGCCGGTCGGTGAACGTCATCACGGCCCCGACGAGCTGGTCCCCGTCGCGCACCGGCGCGGTCGTCAGATCGACCGACACCTTCTCGCCGTTCTTCGACCACAGCACCTGCCCGCGCACCCGGTGCTTGCGCCCGGACCGCAAGGTGTCCGCGAGCGGCGACTCGGTGTACGGGAAGGGAGCGCCGTCCTCGCGCGAGTGCAGCACGAGCGTGTGCAGCTCGCGTCCTCCGAGGTCACTGGCCCGATAACCCAGTATCTGAGCGGCGGCCGGATTGACGAGGACGATCCGCCCGTCCGTGTCGGTCCCGATCACGCCCTCGGACGCGGCCCGCAGGATCATCTCGGTCTGCCGTTGCGAACGCGCGAGTTCGGCCTCGGTGTCGACGGTGCCCGAAAGATCCCGTACGACCAGCATGAGCAGCTCGTCATTGGCGTAGCCGTAACCGTCGTACGCCTGCTGCCCGTTCTCCAGATTCGCGCTTGTGACCTCGACCGGGAACTCACTGCCGTCGGTCCGGCGGGCGATCATGCGGGTCGGCTTGGTCCGCCCCGTCGGGTCCATGGTGTCGGGCCGCCGCATGGATCCGGGGATGAGCCGGGAGTCGAACTCCGGCAGCAGATCGAGCAGCCCGCGCCCCACGAGGGCCGTCCCCGGGGTCTCGAAGGCCTCCAGCGCGATCGTGTTGGCGTTGACGACGGTCCCATTGGCGTTGACCAGCACCAACGCGTCGGGCAGCGCGTCCAGTATGGCTGCGAGGCGAGCAGCGCCTCGGGATGGCCTGCTGCTCACGAGACGCTTCCTCCCTGTTACCGCACCTTGCCGACCGCGGGGGCCCTGGCCATCTTGCCAACCGGCCCGCAACGTGTCACGCGAGGGAGTCTACGGGCAGAGGTTGCGCTCGCGACGCCGGATGAGAGGGAGGTCGCACACCGAACATACGGAGATGCCGTGACTGTGCGAACGGGGATGCCGTGACCGTGTGTTTTGCCGGGTGACCCCTCTCGCGGCACATATGTACGGGCTGCGGGCGGGCGCCGAGGGGGTTGGTCGTCGCGCTCGTCGTGTGGCTCGTTTCAACCGTCGGGTCCGCGGTCCCGCTCCCGTCCGCCGCTGGGACCGCAGTCGCGTCGCCTACGCGCGGAGGTCGGGCAGTACGGGCACCAGCGCGTCCCAGCGGGCGATCTCGCAGCCGTTCCCGCGGCCGAAGCGGGCGTCGACGCGACGCCCGGCCCAGGTCCCGGTGACATACGCGGTGGCCGGCCCGCCGTACTGCATCGTGCACATGGTGCCGGGCCGGACCGGAGCGAACGGATCCTTCCCCCATGTCGTCCGCCGGTCGAGCCGGCCGCACGCCTCCCGCGCGTCCGGGTGGCTGCCCCCGTCCGGATGGCACCGCAACTCGAACGTCCCGTCCGCCCCGCCACCCGCCTCCCGCACCGTGACGGTCAGCCGGTCGCCGGGACCGAAGGCGGACGTGGGCAGCGCGGTACGTGGCAACGGCTCGGCGGCGTACGCGCTCGGCGCCACCGGTGAGAGCGTGCCGGCGGCGGCCGCGGCGAGCGAGGCGGCGACGCCGAGGAACAGCCGGCCCAGGGCGGCGGGACTCCTCTCCGGCGCGACGGGCTGACGCGGGGAGGCGGGAACGAGGGCGGGAGGACTCTGCAACATGACCTGACTAACGCCACGCCGGCCCCACGGTTGCGGCGCCGCCGCGTCCCGTGTCCGACCCGCCCCGGCCTCCCCCGCACCCCTCCCCACGTGCCATACGGCTTTGCCCTGCGGCCTCTCCGCCTAGTACCGTGGGAGGCGATTGGTGACGGCCCACTCGGCTGTGTCATCATCTGCACGCACCACTCGCGCTCGCGCGGGCGGTTGTGCTGGAGGCGTCGCCTAGTCCGGTCTATGGCGCCGCACTGCTAATGCGGTTTGGGACTTCAATCCCATCGAGGGTTCAAATCCCTCCGCCTCCGCGCTTGATCACCGAAGCCCCGGTCCACCCGACCGGGGCTTCGTCGTTCCCACCCCTGTTCCGGGGTGCTCCACAGGTCGTTTCCCCAGGTCACAAGGGGTATGGCAAACGGATTTCACATGGCGACGGCAGTCATGTAATGTTCTTCCTGTCGCCGCGAGCGGGCCGAAAGGACCAGGACCGGCAGGAAAACAACACAAGCACTCGTAGCTTAACGGATAGAGCATCTGACTACGGATCAGAAGGTTGCAGGTTCGAATCCTGCCGAGTGCACACAGACCGAGGGCCCCGGAGCGATCCGGGGCCCTCGGCGTAAGTACTGGCCGCAGGAGGCCGCGCGAGGCGCATACTGGTCACAATGACAAAGCCAGGTGCACAGAAGCGCTATTTGCCTACCAGTCCCTTCAAGGCCCCGGTCGCACCGCCTCCCAAGCAGTTCGCTGTGGGCGACCAGGTCACACACGACATGTACGGCCTCGGCCGCGTGATCGGCATCGAGGACGGAATCGCGGCGCTCGTCGACTTCGGGTCGGCGCAGCAGCGGATCCTGAGTCCGTACACCAAGATGAGCAAGCTGTAGATCCGTTGTGCCCGGTCACGGCACGCCAGGTGCCTCGACGGCCCTGTACCGAATGGGAGACCTCTCATCGAACCGACTTCGCTGTTCTCCGCTCCGGAAGGGGCGCCCCGTCACGCCACCGCGGCATCGCCGCCCCCGACGATGAACCCCTTCCAGGCCCCGGACTTCGGGGAGAGCGAGCTCTTCCTGATCGACGACGAGCCGGCGTTCGCCCCGGACATGGGCACGACTCGACGCAAGGCCGGTTAGCTCCGGCCGGTGACAGCGCAGCCGCATCCTCACGGGACGGCGCGCGAGCAGCCGCCGGCAGGGCCGTGCCGGCACCAGGCATCCGCCGACGCGTCTACGACGGTCACCACGAGGTGTTTCGTGGTGAGTAGGCCCGAAGGCATCCGCACCAGCTCCGCACGGCAAGGCCCGCCACGGTTTTCGTCCCCTCGTCCGGGGCGCCGCCCGCCGCCCCGCCGACAGACTTGGAAATGCGCGCACAGCGACGGAGCAGTGGGCCGAGGGCCCCGGAGAGATCCGGGGCCCTCGGTGTTGCTGGGGGTGCGTCGGTCCATGGCGTCCGGGGAGCGCGTCATCGGCGGCCACGGCCGTTGTCGGTGGTGCCCCCTAATGTTGTGAGAGATGACACAGGCGTGGAGATGTACGGGGCTGCGGTGGGGTGGGGACGGGCCGCTGCTGGGTTGGGAAGGCGGGCGGAGGAGCGCTCTGCCCCGGGGGAAGGTGGTGGCCTTCGAGGTGGTCGGTGCCGGGCGGCGGACCTGCGTCGGAGCCCGGGGGAACGCGTGTCCGGTGCGGGCGGGGGTGCCGGGGCGGAGCACCGGGGCCCGGTGCGAGGAGTGTGCGCGGCTCGATCGGGCGCATTCCGTCGCCGCCGACACGATCGCCGATGATCCGCGGCCGTATCACGTGTATCTCGCGTGGTTCGGGCCCGGGATGGTGAAGGTCGGGATCACCGCGGTCGAGCGGGGATCGGCGCGGCTGCTGGAGCAGGGGGCCGTCTGCTTCGGGTGGCTCGGGCGGGGGCCGCTGATGGCCGCGCGGCGGGCGGAGGAGGTGCTGCGGGCCGCGCTCAAGGTGCCGGATCGCATTCCGTACGCCGAGAAGAGGCTCGTGAGGGCCGGCCTTCCCGCCGTCGAGGAACGCGTCGGGGAGCTGGCGGCGCTCCACGGGCGGGCGCTGGGGCTCCACGGGTGGCCCGAGTCGCTGGAGCCGGTGCCGTTCCGGGCGGTCGATCACTTCGGGGCGTTCGGGCTGGACGGGCTGCCGGCCGCCGACGGGGTGGTGAGTGAGCTGGTCGCGGGTGGGGTCGTGGGCGGTGAGGTGCTCGCCGCCGCCGGGCCCGATCTGCATCTGGCCACCGGGCGGGGAGTCGTCGTTCTCGATACGCGGCTCATGACCGGGTGGGAGCTGACCGCTCCTGTCGGCGAGGGGGCTTGTGACGCACTCACCGTGCCCGTAAGGGAGTTGAGGAGCCGAGGGGACGCGGGCGTGCAGGACGGGCTGTTCTGAGGGGCGGCTCTGTGAGGGGAGTGCGCAGCGTGACGGCGCTTGCCTGACGGTGGGGTCGGATCAGGGCCGTACGGAGTGCTTCCTGTGGCCGTGAAGCTGTGCTTTCACGGTGAGCGGGCCCAAGGAATGCCGTGAGAAAGATGAGAAAGTCGCTGGTCGGCGGGGTCGACGTCCGAGATGTCGGGGATCTTCCCAAGGGTTGGCTGAGAGGCGCCTGTGCGTTTCTCAGAAAAATCACAGGTTCCAGAAAGGGTGTTCTCAGGGGGCCCCGACAAGGTGTCCAGCATGACCACGACCTCGCCCCAGGGGCGCACCGAACTGCTGAGGCCGGACGGGAGCCCCGTCCGCGTGCTTGTGGTGGACGACGAGCTGTCGATCACCGAACTGCTGTCCATGGCCCTGCGCTATGAGGGATGGCAGATCCGGAGTGCGGGGGACGGCACGGGTGCCCTCCAGACCGCCCGGGACTTCCGGCCCGACGCCGTCGTTCTCGACATGATGCTGCCCGACATGGACGGGCTGACCGTCCTCGGGCGGCTGCGGCGTGAGCTGCCGGACGTGCCTGTGCTCTTTCTCACGGCGAAGGACGCGATCGAGGACCGGATCGCCGGGCTCACCGCCGGCGGTGACGACTACGTCACCAAGCCGTTCAGCCTCGAAGAGGTCGTGGCCCGGCTGCGCGGGCTCATCCGCCGCTCCGGTGCCGCCGACCGCCGCTCCGACTCCGTGCTCGTCGTCGGCGACCTCATGCTCGACGAGGACAGCCACGAGGTGTCGCGCGGCGGGGACAACATCCACCTCACCGCCACCGAGTTCGAACTGCTCCGCTTCCTCATGCGGAACCCGCGGCGTGTGCTCAGCAAGGCGCAGATCCTCGACCGCGTGTGGTCGTACGACTTCGGCGGCCAGGCCAACGTGGTCGAGCTGTACATCTCGTATCTGCGGCGGAAGATCGACGCCGGGCGCGAGCCGATGATCCACACCCGGCGTGGGGCCGGCTATCTGATCAAGCCCGCCTCGTCATGAGCGGGCGACGACGGACGCGTGCGCAGAGGCAGCCGAGGCCGAGGCGAGGACAGCCGCGCACGCTGCGTACGCGGCTCGTCGTCTCCGCGGTGGCGTTGATCGCGGTGGTGTGTGCGGTGATCGGTACGGTGACCACGATCGCGCTGAGCTCGCATCTGAACGACCAGCTCAACGATCAGGTGCAGGAGGTCGCCATGCGCGCCTCCGGCGGCCCGCAGAAGCCCGAGGGCGCTGGTGGTGACAAGCCCCCGCCGGACGGCCCGTTCGGGTTCGTCACGAGGGGCGGCACCGAGGAGAAAACCATCGTCGCCCAGGTGAGCACCTCCGGCGGAATCACCGACGCCGTGATCGCCAAGGAGCAGACCTCCGACAGTGAGGGCTTCGAGGGCATGACCACCGGCGAACTCAGCGCCGAGCAGGTGGCGGTTCTCGCCGACGTGTCGAAGACCGGCACCCACACCGTGGAGATCCCCGGCTTCGGCGAGTACCGGGTCAAGTACATCGAGGGCAACAGGGGCAACTTCTACGTCGCCCTCCCCACCGAGACCGTCACCAACACCCTCAACACCCTCATCGCCGTCGAGCTCAGCGTCACCGGCGCCGGTCTCGTCGCCGCCGGTATCGCCGGATCCGTCCTCGTCGGCGTGGCCCTGCGCCCCCTGCGCAAGGTGGCCGCCACGGCGACCCGTGTCTCCGAACTGCCGCTGCACACCGGCGAAGTGACCCTCAACGAGCGGGTGCCGGCGTCCGAGACCGACCCGCACACCGAGGTCGGCCAGGTGGGCGCCGCGCTCAACAGAATGCTCGACCACATCCACGGCGCGCTGCACTCGCGGCAGGAGAGCGAGACGCGCGTACGGCAGTTCGTGGCGGACGCCAGCCATGAGTTGAGGACGCCCCTCGCGTCGATCCGTGGCTATGCCGAGCTGACCAGGCGCGGCAGAGAGGAAATCGGGCCGGACACGCGCCACGCGCTCGGCCGGATCGAGTCCGAGTCCGGGCGTATGACCATGCTCGTCGAGGATCTGCTGTTGCTCGCGCGGCTCGACGCGGGACGCCCGCTCCAGTTCGAGCAGACCGACCTCATCCCCCTCGTCGTGGACACTGTCAGCGACGCGCGTGTCGCCGGGCGGAGCCACAGCTGGCGGCTCGACCTGCCGGACTTGCCCGCGCTCGTATCGGCCGATGCCGCGCGACTTCAACAGGTGCTCGTCAACCTCCTGGCGAACGCTCGCACCCACACCCCACCCGGGACGACCGTCACCGCACGCGTCCAGCGGCGTGGGCCGTGGATGTGCGTCGATGTCGAGGACGACGGGCAGGGCATTCCGGAGGACCTGCTGCCGCACGTGTTCGAACGGTTCGCGCGAGGGGACTCCTCGCGCTCCCGGGCGTCCGGATCGACCGGGCTCGGGCTCGCCATCGTGCAGGCGGTGGCCGACGCGCACGGCGGTGCCGTGACGGTCGACAGCGTGCCCGGCAGGACCGTGTTCACGGTGCATCTGCCCGCCCTCGGACGCGATGTGCCGCTGTACGACGACGCCGCGAACTGGCAGCTCGACGACGTGCACCACGACGGCGAGTTCGATGTGGCCGACGCGACGAACTGGCAACCGGACTCACAGGCACAGCACAGTGTGAGCACACGGGCATAACAGAGCGGCTCGCGAATGTGGTTGCCATGCGAACCGACTCTTCTCCCGGCACCCTGCCGGCGCGGGAGCACCTCCCGGCCGGAAACGCCGGTACGCCTGTCCTGGACGTAGTGATCCCCGTCTACAACGAGGAGAAGGACCTCCAGCCGTGCGTCCTCAGACTGCACGAGCACCTCGCGCGCACCTTCCCGTACGCCTTCCGCATCACGATCGCGGACAACGCGTCCACGGACACCACCCCGCAGGTGGCCGCTCGGCTGGAGGCGGAGCTCCCCGAGGTCACGTCGTTCCGGCTTGAGCAGAAGGGGCGTGGCCGGGCGCTCAGGACGGTGTGGTCCGCGTCCGACGCGCCGGTCCTCGCCTACATGGACGTGGACCTGTCCACCGATCTGAACGCCCTGCTGCCGCTGGTGGCTCCGCTGATCTCCGGTCACTCGGACCTCGCGATCGGTTCCCGGCTCGCCCGCTCCTCGCGGGTGGTGCGCGGTCCCAAGCGGGAGTTCATCAGCCGCGCGTACAACCTGATCCTGCGCGGCTCGCTCCAGGCCCGCTTCTCGGACGCGCAGTGCGGGTTCAAGGCGATACGCCGGGACGTGGCCCAGGTGCTGCTGCCGCTCGTCGAGGACACCGGGTGGTTCTTCGACACGGAGATGCTGGTGCTGGCGGAGCGGGCCGGGCTGCGGATCCACGAGGTGCCCGTGGACTGGGTCGACGACCCGGACTCGACCGTCCACATCGTGAAGACGGCGACCGACGACCTCAAGGGCGTCTGGCGGGTCGGCAGGGCCCTGGCCACCGGATCGCTCGCGCTGGACCGGATCGCCCGGCCGTTCGGGGACGACCCCCGGGACCGCGAGATCCAGGACGTGCCGCGCGGCCTCGCCCGCCAGCTCCTCGGCTTCTGCGTCGTGGGCGGCCTTTCCACCCTCTTCTACCTGCTCCTCTACAGCGGCTTCCGGACGTTCTCGGGGTCGCAGACGGCCAACGCGCTCGCCCTGCTGGTCTCGGCGATCGCCAACACGGCGGCCAACCGGCGCCTGACCTTCGGCGTCCGCGGCCGGAGCGGTGTCGTCAAGCACCAGGCCCAGGGCCTGGTGGTCTTCGGCATCGGTCTGGCCCTCACCAGTGGCTCGCTGGTCGCCCTGAACGCGGCGACCTCCGACCCCGCGCACTCCACGGAACTGGCGGTTCTCATCGCCGCCAACCTCGCCGCGACGGTGCTGCGGTTCCTGCTCTTCCGGGCGTGGGTGTTCCCGGACCGGGGCGACGGGTCGCCTTCTTCCTCGGGCTCGACCGTCGTCGCCTCGCACCAGCCCGCCGACCCGGCATCGCCCACCTACACGACGTCGATGGCGGTGCGTCCCGGTCAGCCCGGCCCCTACGGCCACCAGGACCGGTTCCACCCGCTGCCGCAGCGCCCGACGGCGCCCCGGAACGACACCGCCGAGTACGCGACGGCGCCCCAAGCCCCGTACGAGAACGCCCTGTACGAGAACGCCCCGAACGAGAACGCCCCGTACCCCACGAACCGGTTCCGCGCCGGTGAAGCCGCGGACCGCACCTGGGGGGACGCGACCACGCAGATGCGGCCGGTGCGCCCGCACGATCAGGATTCGAGGAACGCACGATGACCACGCAGTTCGAGAAAACGAGCCAGCCGGGGGGCGTGGAACCTTCCTGGGGACCGCCCGAGGCGACAACAGCCGTGCAGGAGCCGGTCGTTCCGGATGCCACCGGAACCGGCACCCCGGCCCCCGACTCCGGCGAACCCAAGCAGCCCCGCGGGCGCAGGCTGTGGAGAGGCCGCCCGGACGACAACCGTTGGATACGCCCCGGTTTCCTCCTCACACTGCTGCTGATCGGCGGCCTCTACACCTGGAACCTCACGGCTTCGGGCTACGCCAACTCCTTCTACTCGGCGGCCGTGCAGGCGGGCAGCCAGTCCTGGAAGGCCTTCTTCTTCGGCTCGCTGGATTCCGCCAACGCCATCACCGTCGACAAGCCCCCGGCCTCGCTCTGGCCGATGGCGCTGTCGGTACGGCTCTTCGGCCTCAACTCCTTCGCGATCCTGTTCCCGCAGGTCCTGATGGCCGTCGCCACCGCCGGGGTGCTGTGGGCGGCCATACGCCGTCGCTTCAACGCCACGGCCGGCTTCATCACCATGGCGGTGTTCGCGCTCACGCCCGTCGCCGCGCTGATGTTCCGCTTCAACAACCCGGACGCGGCCCTCGCGCTGCTGATGGCCGCCGCGGTCTACTGCACGCTCCGCGCGATGGAGAAGGCGCAGACGAAGTGGCTGGTCTGGGCGGGTGTCGCCATCGGTCTCGCCTTCCTGGTCAAGACCCTGCAAGCTTTCCTGATCCTGCCGGTACTGGCACTGGTGTACGTGGTCTTCGCCCCGGCTTCGGTGAAGAAGCGGGTCGGTCAGGTGCTGCTCGCCGGGCTGGCGATGGTCGTCGCCGGTGGCTGGTGGGTCGCGATCGTCGAGCTGTGGCCCGCGTCCTCCCGCCCGTACATCGGCGGCTCGCAGAACAACTCCTTCCTTGAACTGACCTTCGGCTACAACGGTCTGGGCCGCCTCAACGGCGAGGAGACCGGCAGCGTCGGCGGCGGTGGCGGCAACGGCAGCTGGGGCGAGACCGGCTGGGACCGGATGTTCGGCTCCTCCATCGGCGGCCAGATCTCCTGGCTGATCCCGGCCGCGCTGATCCTGCTGGGCGCCGCGATCTGGGCGATGCGGAAGCTCAAGCGCACCGACACCAGCCGCGCCGCGTTCCTCCTCTGGGGCGGCTCGCTGCTGATCACCATGGTGGTCTTCAGCTTCATGCAGGGCATCTTCCACGAGTACTACACCGTGGCCCTCGCCCCCTACATCGCGCCGCTGATCGGTATGGGCGGGGCCCTGCTCTGGCAGGAGCGCGGCAAGTTGTGGGCGACGATCACGATGGCGGCGGCCATGACGGCCACCGCGGTCTGGGGTTACGTCCTTCTCAACCGCTCCTCCGACTACCTGCCCTGGCTCAGGTGGGTCGTGCTCGTCGGCGGCCTGGTCGCCGCGCTCGGCCTGGTCTTCGTCGGCAGGCTCGGCCGGCGGCTGGCCCTCGCGGTCGTCGGCCTCGGCTTCGTCACCGCGGTCGCCGGCCCGACGGCGTACACCCTCACCACCCTGGGCGAGGGCCACACCGGCTCGATCGTCACGGCCGGTCCTTCGGTCGCGGGCGGCCGCGGCGCCGGTCCCGGCGGCGGTGGCGGCATGGGCGGCGGTCCTGGCGGCGGTATGCCGGGCCAGAACAACCAGCAGGGCGGCCAGAACGGCAACGGTCAGAACGGCAACGGTCAGATGGGCCGGCCCCCGACCGTCGGCGGCCAGAACAACCAGCAGGGGCAGGGCACCGGCCAGACCCGGAACGGCCCCGGCGGCGGCATGGGCGACGGCGGCGGTGGCGGTATGGGCGGGCTGATCAACGGCACCTCCGTCGGCGACGAGGCCAAGGAACTGCTGGAGAAGAACGCGAGTCACTACACCTGGGCGGCCGCCGCCATCGGCGCCCAGAACGCGGCGAGCTACCAGCTCTCCACGGGTGACCCGGTCATGGCGATCGGTGGCTTCAACGGCAGCGACCCGTCCCCGACCCTCGCGGAGTTCAAGAAGTACGTGGCGGACGGCGAGATCCATTACTTCATCTCCAGCGGCTCCGGCGGCGGCATGGGCGGCAGCGGCGACGGCACCTCCTCGCAGATCAGCTCCTGGGTCCAGGAGAACTTCGAGTCGGTGACGGTCGACGGCACGACGTTCTACGACCTGACGCAGCCGAAGAGCGGCAGCTGACGGTCAGGCGGCAAGCGGGGCGGTGACCCGGGGGTTCGTCCGAACCCCCGGGTCACCGCCCGCTCGTACGCCGACGACGAGCGTGTTGTACGCCGTATAGGAGTTGTTCTACGGTGTACAGCATGCCGACCCCCGCCGCCCCGACCGAGTCTCCCGGTGCCATCGCCCAGGGCCACCCCCGGCGCTGGCTGATCCTCGGCGTCATCTGTCTCGCCCAGCTCACCGTGCTGCTGGACAACACCGTGCTGAACGTGGCGATCCCCTCCCTCACCGAGGAGTTGGGGGCGGCCACGTCGGACATCCAGTGGATGATCAACGCGTACTCGCTGGTGCAGTCGGGCCTGCTGCTCTCCGCGGGCAGCGCGGCCGACCGCTACGGCCGTAAGAAGATGCTGATCGCGGGCCTGGTGCTGTTCGGCATCGGCTCGCTGGTGGCCGGACTCGCCCAGTCCACCGGGCAGTTGATCGCCGCGCGGGCGGGGATGGGCGTCGGCGGCGCGCTGCTCCTCACCACGACCCTCGCCGTGGCCATGCAGATCTTCGCGTCCGAGGAGCAGCCGAAGGCGATCGGCATCTGGAGCGCGGTCAACGCCCTCGGTTTCGCGGCCGGCCCTCTCCTCGGCGGTTTCATGCTGGGCCACTTCTGGTGGGGCGCGATCTTCCTGATCAACCTGCCGGTCGCCGCGCTGGGCCTGGTGGCCGTGATCGCCCTGATCCCCGAGTCGAAGGCTGTGTCCATCCGGGGGACAACCCCCGGACCCCCGGTGCAGGGCGACCGGCCGGACCTGCTGGGCGCGCTGCTGTCGACCATCGGCATGACCGCCCTCGTCTACGCGATCATCTCGGGCCCCGAGCACGGCTGGACGTCCGGTCAGGTGACGGCCACGGCCGCCGTCGCCGTGGTCGTCCTCGGGGCCTTCGCGTACTGGGAGAGCCGTATCCCGTATCCCATGCTCGACCTGCACTTCTTTCGCGACCGGCGGTTCATCGGCGCCGTCGCGGGCGCGGTCCTCATCACCTTCGGCATGGGCGGCGCGCTCTTCCTGCTGACCCAGCATCTGCAGTTCGTGCTCGGCTACGACGCGTTGGAGGCGGGGCTGCGGACCGCGCCCCTCGCCCTGGTCGTCGTCGTGCTCAACTTCTCCGGGCTGTCGGCGAAGTGGACGGTCAGGCTCGGGATGCCGGTGTCGATCGCGCTGGGCATGGTGCTGATGTCCGGCGGTCTGGCCTCCATCGCGACGATGGCCTCCGGCGGTTACGCCGGGACCCTGCTCGGACTGGTGCTGATCGGGGTGGGCTGCGCGATCGCCAACCCCGCGATGGCACACGCGATCATGAGCTCGATTCCGCCGGCCAAGGCGGGGGTGGGCGCCGGGATCAACGGCACGCTCGCGGAGTTCGGGACGGGGTTGGGGGTGGCCGTGTTGGGCGCGGTGCTCAACTCCCGGTTCGCGGCGCTGATTTCCGTGGCGGCCGCGTCGTTGCCTGCGGCGTTGGCGGCGGCGGACACGGCGGCGGAGAAGGCCGAGGTGGTGGACGCGTTTTCCGCCGGGCTGGAGACGAGTCTGTTGGTGGGGGCGGTGGCTGTGCTGCTCGGGGGGTTGGTGGCTGCGGGGCTGCTGCGCAGGGCGGAGAAGGGGGATGCGGAGTTGGTGATCGCCCACTGACTCGGTCGGTGCTGTGCGTGTGCGGCTGCGAGTACGTCGTGGTTGATCGCGCGGTTCCCCGCGCCCCTGCAGGTGCGCGCTGCGCGCGCCGCCTTGAGGAGCGCCGCACGCCTAGCATCGTCATCAGTGAAAGAACGTCGGAGTCATTTCTCGGAAGGTGCGTCATGGTGAGGGCTGCCGGTCGGGCCGAAGGCGCCGCGCGGGCCAGTGTCTGGCTGGTGGGCAAGGCGCGGGCGGGGCGGAGCGGGCAGCCGTCCGGGCTGGACCGGGAGCGGATCACGGAGACGGCCGTACGGCTGCTGGACGCGGAGGGGCTGGCCAAGTTCTCGATGCGCCGGCTGGCCGCCGAGCTGAACGTGACGGCGATGTCGGTCTACTGGTACGTGGACACCAAGGACGATCTGCTGGAACTGGCGCTGGACCGGGCGTTCGGCGAGATGCGGCTGCCCCCGGAGGAGTCCGACGAGGACTGGCGGGACCAGCTGCGCACGCTGGCCGAGCAGTACCGGGCGGTGCTGGTCCGCCACCCCTGGGTGTCGCCCCTCGCCGGCACCTTCCTCAACATCGGCCCGCACTCGCTGGACTTCTCGCTCGCCGTGCAGCGCGTGATCCGCCGCACCGGCCTGCCCACGCGCGGCCAGGCCGGTGCCATCTCGGCGGTCTTCCAGTTCGTGTACGGCTTCGGCACCATCGAGGGTCACTTCGTGCAGCGCTGCGCCACCGCCGGGATGACCCAGGAGGAGTACTTCCGGCACGCCATGAGCGCGGTCTCCGGCCCCCCCGAGTACCACGAGGTCGTCCAGCAATCCGCGGACCTCATGGAGGCCCGCGGCGGCGACACCGTCGAGGAGATGCGCGAACGGGACTTCGCCTACGCCTTGGAGACCCTCGTCGCCGGCATCGAGGTGATGGCGGAACGGGGCTGACCACCCCCGGACCCGGCCCTGCTCCCCGGCCACAGGTCTACTCCCGGGACACAGCCCTACTCCCCGGCCACCAGCCGTGCCGGGAAGCCACCTGTGGCCACCGGGCCCCACTTCGTCGGTGTGACCCGGATGATCGACTTGCCCTGCTTGAGCATGGCCGCGCGGGCCCCTTCCGTTTGCCTCCCTTGCACCGCTTCGCGGGCTTCGGCAGGCTGCGCCGGACTCCGTCCGTCGGGCAGTCGTCCGGTGAGGCGGGAGTCAGTCCCCGGACACCAGTCGTGCCGGGAAGCCACCGGTGGCCACCGGGCCCCACTTCGTCGGTGTGACCCGGATGATCGACTTGCCCTGTTTGAGCATGGCCGCGCGGTACTCGTCCCAGTCCGGGTGTTCGCCGGAGATGTTCCGGAAGTACTCCACCAGCGGCTCGACGGAGTCCGGGGAGTCGATGACCTCGGCCGTGCCGTCGATCTGGACCCAGGGACCGTCCCAGTCGTCGCTGAGTACGACGACGCTCACCCGCTCGTCCCGCTTGGCGTTCCGTGTCTTGGCGCGCTCGGGGTAGGTGGAGACGACGATGCGTCCCGAGTCGTCGACGCCGCAGGTCAGGGGGGAGGCCTGGGGGCTGCCGTCGGCCCGTCGGGTGAGCAGGAGTGCCCGGTGCCGGGGGCGTACGAAGTCGAGCAGGTCTTCGAGGGATACCGTCGTGTTGGTCGCGATGTTCCGTGCCATGAGGCGCAGCCTAGGCCCTCACCCGCCCCGCGAGCCTGACCCTGTCATGCGTACCTATGCCTGCGCGAATGCCTGGCCCTGCGGCAGCGTCTCGCCCTGGACCGCCTGGATGTCCAGCTCCACCCTCAGCGTCGTACCGATCGCCGCGATGCCCGCCCGCACCACCTGGTTGTAGTTCATGGCGAAGTCCTCGCGGCGGAGTTCGGTGGTGGCCCGGAAGGCGGCGCGCGTGCCGCCCCAGGGGTCCGGGCCGGTGCCGAGGTGGGCGAGGTCCAGGTCGACCGGCCGGACGACCCCGTGCATGCCCAGCTCACCGTGGACGGTCCAGCGGTCGGGGCCGGCGGGTGTGAGCCCCGTCGAGACATAGGTGAGCTCGGGGTGCCGTTCGACGTCCAGGAAGTCCGGGGACCGTAGGTGCTGGTCCCGCATTCCGTTTCCCGTGTCGATCGAGGCGGCCCGGATCACCGCCTTCACCCGGGACTTGGTCCCCTCGTCCGGGCTCGGGGCGATCTCGATCGAGCCCGAGAAGTCGGTGAAGCGGCCGCGGACGCTGGAGATGCCGAGGTGCTGGGCCACGGCGGCGACGGAGGAGTGGGCGGGGTCGATGGTCCAGGGCCCGGGCGGGGGCAGTTCCGTGCCGCCGAGCCGGGAGAGGGTGACGGTGCCGATCTCGACCCGGCCTCCCCCACTCTCGGCTTCGCTCGGGCGGGAGGTACCCCCCTCCGTCACGAGGGCACCGGTGGCGAACGGCGCGTATCCGACCGCCGTGACGATCACGGTGTACGCGCCGGGCGCGAGCGCCGTGGGGTCGTGCACAGCCCCTTCGGTGTCCGCCTCGGCCCGCAGCATCTGCGTACCGGTCATGTCGGTCACGGTGACGACCGCGTGCGACACGGCCCATCCGTCCCGGGTGCGGATCCTCGCGGTCAGTCCCATGTCCGTGCAACTCCTCAGCATGCGACCGGCCGGGGGAGCGGGGGGTGGCTCCACCGGCCGGTGGTTCAACTACTCGAACTACTCGAACTACTCGCCGGGGTGGGCGAGTTCGATGTCGTGGCCGTCGACGCCGAGGCCGGCGACCGTCAGGGCCGTGGCCACGGGCGGGTACCCGGTGGCGATCACCGTGTACTCCCCGCCGTCCAGGTCGGTGAAGGCGTACGCCCCGTCCGCTCCGGTGATGGCCGTACCGGCCACGTTGCCCGCCGCGTCGACGAGGGTCACGCGGGCGTCGGCCAACGGCCCGCCCGGCGCCCGTACGACCCCCTGGAGCCGGGCCCCGGCCTCCAGGTCGACCTCGATCCGGGTGACGCCGGTGCCGCCGACCTCGACGGGCAGGGCGCGCGGGCGGTACCCGGCGGCGTTCACCGCGACGGTGACCGCACCCGGCACCAGCTCGCCGAAGCCGAACTCGCCCTGCTCACCGGTGACTCCGCCGGCCAGCACATCCCCGCGCACATCGGTCACCACGACCATGGCGTCCTTCACGGGCGCCCCGGCCCCGGCGGTCCGCACGACACCGCTCAGCCCGCTCGTACCGCTCAGCAGGATGTCGTACGCGACCGGCTCGCCGTTCACGACCACCGTGGATGCCTGCGGCTGGAACCCGTCGGCGGCCGCGATCAGCACATACGACCCGGCGCCGGGCGCGTCCACCACGTAGGTCCCGTCGGCCCCCGCGACCGAACGGCCGAGCTGCCGCCCGCCGAGCGAGATCAGGGTGACGGCGGCCCGGGGCACGGGCGCGCTCTCGGCGCCGCGGACATGACCCCGTACGGGAATCCCGCCACCGCCACCGCTGCCGTGGCCCGATACCGGGACCGCGGCCGAAGCCTGTGTCTCGGCGGAAGCCGCAGCCACCGCGGCCATGGCCGGAGCCGGCGCGGCGTCCGGCACTTCCGCCTCCCCGTCGGTCTCCCCCGCCTTGGCCTCCGCCGCCTGGGCGAGCGCCCCGTGGGTCCTCAGCGGCACTTCCTTGATGAAGAGGGAGAAGACGAGCGCGAGGGCGGCGAAGGGGGCGGCGTAGAGGAAGACGTCTCCGATGCCGTGGCCGTAGGCACTTTCGATGACCGTGCGGATCGGCGCGGGCAGCGCGTCCAGGTCGGGAATCTCGCCGTGGCCCGTGGCGGAGCCGGACACACCGAGCTTGGCGAGGCCCTCCTCCGTGTAGTGGGTGATCCGGTGGCTCAGGACCGCGCCCAGCGCGGAGACGCCGATCGCGCCGCCGAGGGAGCGGAAGAAGGTGACGACCGAGCTGGCGGCGCCCAGGTCGCCGGGGTCCACCTGGTTCTGGGTGCACAGCACGAGGTTCTGCATCATCATGCCGACGCCGAGCCCGAGCAGGGCCATGAAGATCGCCACGTGCCAGTACGCGGTGTCGTGGCGCAGCGTGCCCAGCAGTCCGAGGCCCGAGGTCACCAGCACACCGCCGGCGAGCAGCCAGGCCTTCCAGCGGCCGGTGCGGGTGATGACCTGTCCGGAGACGGTCGACGAGACGAACAGGCCGGCGATCATCGGGATGGTCAGGACACCGGACATGGTCGGGGACTTGTCGCGGGCCAGCTGGAAGTACTGGCTGAAGAAGATGGTGCCCGCGAACATCGCGACACCGACGAAGAGCGAGGCCAGCGAGGCCAGCGCGATCGTCCGGTTGCGGAACAGCCGCAGCGGCATGATCGGCTCGCTCGCCTTCGCCTCGACCAGCACGAAGACCGCGAGCAGCGCGAGCGTGCCGCCGACCATCGCGTACGTCTGCCAGGACACCCAGTCGTACTTGTCACCGGCGAACGTCACCCAGATCAGCAACAGGCAGACCGCGCCCGTGATGAGGAACGCGCCCGCCCAGTCGACCTTGACCTTGCGCCGGACGACCGGCAGGTGCAGGGTCCGCTGGAGCACGATCAGGGCGATGACCGCGAAGGGCACGCCGACGTAGAAGCACCAGCGCCAGCCGAGCCAGTCGGTGTCGGTGATGACCCCGCCGACCAGCGGGCCGCCGACCATGGCGGTCGCGAAGGTGGCGCCGAGGTAGCCGTTGTACCGGCCGCGTTCGCGCGGGGAGATCATCGCCGCGAGGATGATCTGCGCCAGCGAGGACAGCCCGCCCATGCCGATGCCCTGGACCGCGCGGAACGCGATGAGCGTCCCGGCGTTCTGGGACAGCCCGGCCGCGGCCGACCCGAGCACGAAGATGACGAGGGCCAGCTGGATCAGCAGCTTCTTGGAGAACAGGTCGGCGAGCTTGCCCCACAGGGGGGTGGACGCCGTCATCGCGAGCAGCGACGCGGTCACCACCCAGGTGTACGCGCTCTGCCCGCCGCCCAGGTCCTTGATGATGTCCGGCAGCGCGTTCGACACGATCGTCGACGAGAGGATCGCCACGAACATGCCGAGCAACAGCCCGGTCAGCGCTTCCATGATCTGCCGGTGCGTCATCGGGGCGTCGTCGCCACCGCTGTGGGGGGCACCCTTGGCGGTGCCGCCTCCGTGCTTGGCGTGAGCCCGCACACCGGCTGGTGTGGTTGTTGCCATGGGGCTTCCTTCTCCTGTGCTCTTTGCGGGTGTACGGGTTGCCGGTCTGTCGTTCGCGGTCCGCTACACGGGTGTGCGGGGCGGTGCGGCGGCGTCGAAGCTCTCGCGCAGCCGGCCCAGGAGCCGGGCGAGCTGTCCGACCTCGTCGTCGGACCAGTCGCTCAGCCGTTCGGCCATCAGCCGGCTGCTGCGCCGGTACAGCTCGGCGATCATGGCCCGGCCCTCGGGGGTCAGGCGGAGGATGCGGGAGCGTCTGTCCGCCGGGTCGGGGAGGCGTTCGATCCAGCCTCGCTCGGCGACGTGCGCGACATGACGACTGGTCACCGACATGTCCACCGAGAGCAGCTCGGCGAGCCTGCTCATCCGCATGTCGCCGTGCCGCCCCAGCAGGGTCAGGACTCCCGCCGATCCGCCGGGGCAGTCGTACGGCAGCATCCGACCGATCTCCCGCTTCACGGCCCCGATGGCACTGAGCTGTCGCGCCAGCTCCTCGTAGTGCGCCTGCCCGGCCATGGAGTCCCTCCCTATTTGTTGCTTAGGGCAACCATAGGACTGGATGGTTGCTACAGGCAAATGGAATCGGGGTGTTCGCGGCCCAAGTCTTGGCAAAGGAGAACGATCGGCGGGCTCCCGGGCAGTAACCGGGCTTGGGGCGCCGTTACCCCATTCGCTAAGGTCTCGGGCCATGGCTGACAACCAGGGCCCCCAGGGCAACTACGACCCCGCGGGCAGCACCCAGATGTTCCGCGCCTTCGTCGACGAGACACCTGCGGGGGGCCGACGGACGGCCGCGGCCGCGGCCGGGTCCTCCGGGCCCCGGATCGGTGTGATCGTCGGTGTGATCGCGGCGGTGGCCGTGGTGGCCGCCGTGGTGTGGCTCGCGCTGGCGTGAGTGTGGCGCCTGCCGGATGGGTGCCTGCTCATCTGCCGGGTTCTTGTGATCTTGCGGCTGCCGGTCTGTTCGTGGCGGGTCGCGCGGTTCCCCACGCCCCTGAAGGCGCCGGGTGGCACCCACGCTCTCAGGGGCGCGGGGAACCGCGTGAGCAACCACCTACGACCCGCACTCGCCCACCACCTATAAGCACCCACCTATAAGCACGACAACCGCCGGGCTGCCCTCTCAAGGGCACCCCGGCGGTCACGTGTCAACGTGTCCCGTGGGACTCAGTCGGAGATCAGGCCCTCGCGGAGCTGGGCCAGGGTCCGGGTGAGCAGGCGGGAGACGTGCATCTGGGAGATGCCGACCTCCTCGCCGATCTGGGACTGCGTCATGTTCGCGAAGAAGCGGAGCATGATGATCCGGCGCTCGCGGGGCGGCAGCTTGGCCAGCAGCGGCTTCAGGGACTCGCGGTACTCCACGCCCTCCAGCGCCGTGTCCTCGTAGCCGAGGCGGTCCGCGAGGGAGCCCTCGCCACCGTCGTCCTCGGGGGCCGGGGAGTCCAGCGACGACGCCGTGTACGCGTTGCCCACCGCGAGGCCGTCGACGACGTCCTCCTCGGACACGCCCAGTACGGCGGCGAGTTCGGTGACCGTCGGGGAGCGGTCGAGCTTCTGGGACAGCTCGTCGCTGGCCTTGGTGAGGGCCAGGCGCAGCTCCTGGAGGCGCCGCGGGACGCGGACCGACCACGAGGTGTCGCGGAAGAACCGCTTGATCTCGCCCACGACCGTCGGCATCGCGAACGTCGGGAACTCCACGCCCCGTTGGCAGTCGAAGCGGTCGATCGCCTTGATCAGGCCGATCGTTCCGACCTGGACGATGTCCTCCATGGGCTCGTTGCGCGACCGGAAACGGGCGGCGGCGTAACGCACCAGCGGGAGGTTGAGCTCGATGAGGGTGTCCCGGACATAGGCACGCTCGGGGCTGTTCTCGTCGAGTGCGGCCAGCCGCAGGAACAGGGAGCGGGACAGGGTGCGGGTGTCGATGTTCGCCGAGGCCGACAAGGCCGGGAAGTCAGTCACCGGAGGAGCCGGGGGACCGGGAAGGTCCTCAAGCGCCTGAAGGTCCTGAGGGGCCTGGATAGCGTCGGGCGCGGTCTCGCTCTTGTCGAGCGTGAGCACCTTCGAGCTGCCCTGGTCTGCGGACATGCCACCCCCTTTGGGTCGCGGACGGTCGCGGCGGACGCTCCGTCGTAAGGAACGCAGCCTCCACCTGAATACCGGCGGCGAGGCCACGGCAAACGCGCTGGGGGAAGAATGTCACACGTCGGCAACGCGATGTAGTGACATGTCGACATGGAGAGGGTGAATAGGCCCTGGAAAAAGGCGGTCTGAGTGGCTTTCAGGTCGGAACGGCCGGAAAGAAGGGTGATGGGTGATTCGCTCTCCCCGGTGATACCTCGACAGCGCATTCGGTTACGCCCATGGCCTGCATGCGCGTCCCGCTGGCTGATTCTGTGCGCCCCGCCTGCCTTTGTGCGCCCCGTGTGCCCCATGGTCCATCCGCGATGCGACGGGGGTCCTTTGGTTACCGACGGTCACCCGTCTCGTGCCGGGGCGGCGCCCCGAAGGAACGCGGGGAACTGCGCGACCAGCCGCACTCGATCCACGGCCGCAAAACCACAGGAAACCGGCAGATGGGCAGGTACCCGGCGCTCCAAGCGGAGCGCCTACGCCTCGATCCGGTTGGCCGACCGCAGCCGCGCGAAGCTCCGGGCCAGCAGCCGCGACACATGCATCTGGGAGACCCCCAGCTCCGCGCTGATCTGCGACTGCGTGAGGTTGCTGTAGTACCGGAGCAGCAGGATCCGCTGCTCGCGTTCGGGGAGTTGGACGAGGAGATGCCGTACGAGGTCGCGGTGTTCGACGCCGTCGAGCTCGGGGTCCTCGTAGCCGAGCCGGTCGAGGAGCCCCGGCATTCCGTCGCCCTCCTGGGCGGCCTCCAGCGAGGTCGCGTGGTACGAGCGTCCCGCCTCGATGCAGGACAGGACCTCGTCCTCGGTGATGCGCAGCCGCTCGGCGATCTCGGCGGTGGAGGGGGTGCGTCCGAAGGCGGTGGTGAGGTCCTCGGTCGCGCCGTTCACCTGCACCCACAGCTCGTGCAGCCGGCGCGGGACGTGGACCGTGCGGACGTTGTCGCGGAAGTACCGCTTGATCTCGCCGACGACGGTCGGCATCGCGAAGGTCGGGAACTGTACGCCCCGGTCCGGATCGAACCGGTCGATGGCGTTGATCAGCCCGATGGTGCCGACCTGGACCACGTCCTCCATGGGTTCGTTGCGGGAGCGGAAGCGGGCGGCCGCGTAGCGCACGAGTGGGAGGTTCGCCTCGATGAGCGCCCCGCGCACGCGGTTGTGCTCCGGGGTGCCCGGCACCAGATGCTTCAGCTCACCGAAGAGCATCTGGGTGAGCGCCCGGGTGTCGGCGCCGCGACGTTTCTCCGGGACGGGGGCCGTGACCTGGGTCGGCGAGGGATCGGGAGCCGGGACGTCTTCCTGGGGAGGCGCAGTACTGGCCGACACGGTCAACGCCACCTCTTCATCCATCAACTCAACCGTCAAAAGCGGTCATAGCATCACAAGACATGTGCACTGTGATCAAGCACCGCATATCGCCGTGTTGAACGAGAGTTGAGCGCAGGAAGGGCAATTGGGTGTAAAAATCCCCGCACTGTTCGGGTGCGGGGCGGAAGATACGGCCGTATGGCTGGGAACGCGTTCGTGCGGCTGGGAACGCGTTGCGCGGCTCGGATGCGTCGTACGGCTCAGAACGCGTCGTACGGTTCCGAACGCGTCGTTGGGCTCAGAACTCGTAGTCGGCGATGATCCACGTGGCGAACTCGTGCCACAGGGCGACGCCGGCCTGGTGGTCCGGGTGCTCGACGTAGGTGCGCAGCGCGTCCGCGTCGTCGAACGCCGAGTTGATCGCGAAGTCGTAGGCGATGGGCCGGTCGCTGAGGTTCCAGCCCAGCTCCCAGAAGCGGATCCCCTCGATCTTGCCGTCGAGCGCGCGGAAGGCGTCCACGCCCTTCACGACGCGCGGGTCGTCGCGCTCGACACCCTCGTTGAGCTTGAAGAGGACCAGGTGGCGGATCATGGGAGCTCCGGGAAGGTCGTACGAGGTGCTGGTGCTATTCGGCCCCGTCGGCGATCCAGGTGAAGAAGTCGCCGATGGACTGGGCGGCGTTCGAGACGCCCTCGAACCCTATCTGGACGTAGTCGGCGGCGTTTTCCGGGTCCGTGATGATCACGTAGAGCACGAAGACCACGAGCACATACAGCGCGATCTTCTTTCCTTGCACCGCCACTGCGGCCTCCCCCGCCTCTGTGCCCCGTGGGCCCCTTGGGTCCTCTTTGTCGGCCGCGAGTGTAACCCGATCATGCGTTCGCAGGAGAGACCGGAAACGCACGAAGGGCCCCGTCTGACGACGGGACCCTTCTTCGGCGGTAGCGGAGGGATTTGAACCCTCGGTGACTTGCGCCACACTCGCTTTCGAGGCGAGCTCCTTCGGCCGCTCGGACACGCTACCGAGAGAGACCTTACAACAAGGTGGGGCGTGCTTTGAAATCGGTATCGGGCTGGGCCTGAGGCCGGTGCGGACGTGGTGGCGACGCGGTGCGGACGAGCCGTCAAGGAGTCGGCACCTGAGCGTCAGCGGGACGTCAGCGGGACGTCAACGGGTGCGGAAGAAGTCGGTGAGGAGGCGGGCGCACTCGTCGGCGAGTACGCCCTCGACGACCTCGGGGCGGTGGTTGAGCCGACGGTCGCGTACGACGTCCCAGAGGGAGCCGGTGGCGCCGGCCTTCTCGTCACGGGCGCCGTAGACGACCCGGTCGACCCGGGACTGCACGAGCGCGCCCGCGCACATCGTGCAGGGTTCGAGGGTGACGACGAGCGTGCAGCCGATCAGCCGCCATTCGCCGAGTGCTGCCGCCGCCCGGCGGACGGCGAGCACCTCCGCGTGGGCGGTCGGGTCGCCGGTCGCCTCACGTTCGTTGTGCCCGGTGGCCAGCACGGTCGTGCCGTCCGGGGACAGGACGACCGCACCGACCGGGACGTCACCGCCCTCGGCGGCCCGCCCGGCCTCGGCCAGGGCGAGCCGCATCGCGGCCCGCCAGCGGTCGCGTACCGGATCGGGGCCCGGTGCCTCTGCGTCGGTTGCTTCGGTCACCCCGGGAACGTAGCGGATGGCCCTAGCGGACCGTCTCCAGGACCTCCGACGCCCCGAGGGCCTCGGCGATCGAGTTGAGGGCGTCGTCGGCGTCGAGGGCGCGCAGCTCCTTCTCGCTCACCCCCAGGTCGTCGAGGATCTCGCTGTCGCCGACCGGGCTGTGCGGCACGGCCTCGGCGGCCGTGTCGTCGTCCTCGTCGTCAGGCTCACCGTCCTCCGTGCCGTCGAGGTCGAGGGCGTCCAGGTCGGGGTCGTCGTCGCCGGGCTCCCTTCCGAGCAGTTCGTCGGTGAGCAGGATCTCGCCGTAGCTGCTGCGGGCAGCGGCGGCGGCGTCAGAGACGTAGATACGAGGGTCTTCCTCGCCATCGATGCGGACGACGCCGAACCACGCGTCCTCCTGCTCGATGAGCACCAGCACCGTGTCGTCCTCGGGCGAGGCTTCACGGGCCAGGTCGGCCAGATCCGACAGGGTTTCCACATCGTCGAGCTCTCTGTCGCTCGCTTCCCACCCGTCTTCGGTGCGCGCGAGCAGTGCGGCGAAGTACACCGTGACTCTCCCACTGGTCATAGGCGTGCCGGTTGGGGGTCCCCCCGGCGGAGGTTGCGGATGGGGAGGCTTGCGGTCCGAGCCCCACCCACTCGGAATCGTGGCAGAAACAGAGCGCCCAGGGGACATCTTCGGCTCCCTGTGTCCGGCTCTTTTGATCGCCGGTGGGTCCGCCGTTCACCTGCGCACCTGTTGCTGCCACCAGCGGATCGTACGCGGAGTTCCTGGCCGCATCCGCACGGCCACCCCGGGAACGGCCCACGCGTACCCCGGGAGCACGGGATGGGGATCCGTTGGGACGAGTGGGGAGGGAAGGAAGGTGAGGGAGAGCCAGGTGAGGGAGGACCGGGAGGGGCGGGGTGAGCCGAGAGAAGGGCCAAGGAGGGGGCTGGGTAGAGGAGTGGGTGAGCCAAGCGCGGCGGTGTCTGTTCCGCCCGAGGTCACCAGCGGAAGGTACGCATACGCATGGCGTGGCGGAGTCGGGCGGCCTTGGCGCGTCGCGGCTGGACCCGGTCCCGCAGTTCCCGCGCTTCCGTCCGCTCCCGCAGGAACTGCGCCCGTCGCCGCCGACGTGCGGCGTCGTTCTCCCGCTCGTCCTCCTGCGCCCCACCGGCTGCCCGCGCCTGGCCGTTCGTGCGTGCCGCCCCGCCGGTCGTCTGCGATGCCCCACCGGCGGTCTGCGCCGTTCGTCCGGCTGTTCGCGCTGCCCGGTCCGGCGTAGGCGCCGTCCTGCTGGTCGTCTGTGTCGTGCCGCCGTCAGTCGTCCGTGCCGTTCTGTCGACCATGCGCCCCCGCTCGGCCCTCTGCTGCTGGTCAGCAGCATGCTCCTGATCGGTCCCCCTGTTGGTGTCGCGCTGTCGCGGGGAACCGTCGTCCACGTCTGCCATGGGCTCACCACCGTCCGGCGTCGGCTCGGCAGTCCAGCTACGTTCATCCCACTTTCCCTCCGACGGGGGGTTTGATGCCATCGGGAGGGTGAAGCGGGTGGCGGGGCGGGGACGAGCCGGGGACGGGGCGCTGGGCGTTGTGGCCGCGGTTACTGTTGTGGACATGCGTCTCCATGTCGTCGACCACCCCCTGGTCGCTCACAAGCTCACCACGCTGCGCGACCGGCGCACCGACTCCCCGACCTTCCGTCGTCTCGCCGACGAACTGGTCACCCTGCTCGCCTACGAGGCCACGCGGGACGTGCGCACGGAGCAGGTCGACATCACGACGCCGGTCGCCTCGACCACGGGCGTCAAGCTCTCCCATCCGCGTCCGCTCGTCGTGCCGATCCTGCGGGCCGGCCTCGGCATGCTGGACGGCATGGTCCGGCTCCTGCCGACCGCCGAGGTGGGCTTCCTGGGCATGATCCGTAACGAGGAGACGCTCCAGGCCTCCACGTACGCCTCGCGCATGCCCGAGGACCTCTCCGGGCGCCAGGTGTACGTCCTCGACCCCATGCTCGCCACCGGCGGCACGCTCGTCGCCGCGATCCGTGAGCTGATCGCCCGCGGCGCGGACGACGTGACCGCCGTGGTGCTGCTCGCCGCCCCCGAGGGCGTCGAGATCATGGAGCGCGAGCTGGCGGGCGCCCCGGTGACGGTCGTGACCGCCGCCGTCGACGAGCGCCTCAACGAGCACGGCTACATCGTGCCGGGCCTGGGAGACGCGGGCGACCGGCTGTACGGCGCCGCCGAATAGCCCCGTACGTCCCGTACGAGGGGCCCTTCACGGGGGCCCTTCACGGGGTTCGGTTCAGCAGGTCTTCGTGGCGGTGGGCGTCGGCACGGGCCTGGCCAGGGTGGCCAGGGCCCTGTCGGCGTCCTTCTGCTTGCTGAGGGACTTGAAGCCGGTGCCGATGATCAGGTCGACCTCGGTGGCCTTCGCGCGGCCGTCGGTCTTCATCCGGGCGCCGGTGAGCTGGGTGTTGAGGACGGGCAGCGCCGCGTCCTCGGCGGCCTTCGCGCCGAGCAGTAGCGCGGTGCCCTTGACCTTCTTGTCGTACTCCTCGGTCGCGTTGCCCACGTTCCCGATGCGGAAGCCGCGCTTCTTCAGCTCGTCCGCGGTCTCCTTGGCGAGGCCGGCGCGTGGTGTGGCGTTGAGGACGTTGACGGTGATCTTGCCGGGCGCGGGGAAGTCCTTCCCGGACGTGCCGGACGACCCGGATGCCTTAGACGCCCCGGACTTCCCGGAGGCCCCGGACTTCTCGGCCGGTCCGCCCGCCGTCGGGGAGGGGCTCACCCGGGACGCGCAGTCCGCCTTCGGGCCGGCCGCGGCCGCCTGGTCGTTGTCGCCGGTGAAGACGTCGATGAGCTGCAGGGTTCCCCAGCCGATGAGGCCCAGCGCGGTCGCGGACGCGACGACCGCGAGCACGAGCCTGCGGCGCCTCCTGGGTCGCCGCAGCCGCGGGTACTTGTCCCCCGTGATCCGGTACTGGCCACCCATGCCGGGAGGAGTCAGCATGCTCATGGGCGCAGCGTAGTGCCGTTGGACGGTGATGCCTACTAGATGATCATTGACCGCACTGCAGTCCAACCCGAAAGGGTCAACCGTGGACCGTCCGGGTCGTCGCGGCGCTGCCCGTGCGGCTGTCAGCAGGGGCTGCTTGGGACGGCTGCCCGGGGGGGCTTATGAGGGCTGCTTGTGGCAACTGCTTGTGACAGCTGCTTGTGACAGCTGTCCGCGTGGGCTAGTCCAATTCGAGGACGCGGGCGTGGAGCACCTGGCGTTGCTGAAGGGCCGCGCGGACCGCGCGGTGGAGGCCGTCCTCCAGGTACAGATCGCCCTGCCACTTCACCACGTGCGCGAAGAGGTCGCCGTAGAAGGTGGAGTCCTCGGCGAGGAGGGTCTCCAGGTCCAGCTGCCCCTTGGTCGTCACGAGCTGATCGAGGCGGACCGGGCGCGGCGCGACGTCCGCCCACTGCCGGGTGCTTTCCCGGCCGTGGTCGGGGTACGGCCGGCCGTTTCCGATGCGCTTGAAGATCACACGGAAAGCCTACCGGTCGAGACGTTCCGGGCGCAGCCATGGCGGCGGAGTGCGACCCCGGAAAACACGCAACATAGCGGTGCGAAACGGTAATTCTGTGGGGGTTCGGTGCTGGTCCTGGGTGCTTGGTGGGGCACTCGCGGGTTGTCTGTGCGTCCTTTACGTGTTCCCTGCGCGGCCTCGCTGGGGCCTTGCCGGGGCTTCTCCAGGGATTCTCCGGGGCTTTTCCGGAGGGGCGCCGCGATGTCGGCGGTGGTCTTCGGCGGGTTGCCTGGGGTTCTCCTGGGGAGGCGGCTGTTCCTGTGGGGCCTGCCGCTCGCCCAGTGCGTAGGCAGGGGCATACGGCGGGGCATAGGGCGGCGAAGCCCTGGAGCTGGGTGCTCCAGGGCGTTCTTTGTCGGGTTGTGGAGGGGGTCAGTTGTGGTCCCGGTTCTTCGGCGGGTGCTCGTCCGTGCTCGGGTCGCTGGGGTGGTCGGGGGCCTGTTCGGGGGTTGGCTTGGGGGTGTCGCGTAGGGCCTCTGCGCGTAGGAGGGCGTGGAGGACCGTGTAGTGGTCGGCGGGCATGGGGGTGTCCTGTCCTGTGCTGTGGGTGGTCTTGCGGTGCTGTGTCGGTGGGGTGAGTGAGCTTTGGGCTCTCTCAGCAGCGCAGGACCACGGAGCGCAGGGCGTGCAGGGCGTACGGGGCGTACGGGCGCTGCAGGCGGGGTGGGGCGGGGAAGGCGCGTCCGTGGTGGGTCGCGGGTGGGTGGCGGCGGGATGCGACCGGGGACGGGCGGGTGGCGGTGGCCGGGCGGGGGGTGTGGCGGGTCGGGGGGCGAGAGGTGTTCTCGATCAGGTCGTACTCGGCTGTGGGCGCCTCGCTCGACAGGGTGGGCGGGAGGGTGGCGTGGGTTGTGCCGTGGGTGATGGGGACGAGGAGGGCGAGGGTCAGTGCGAGCACTCTGAGCCAGGATCTGCCCCCGCCCCCGGGTATGTGCCCCGCTCGGGGGCGGGTTCCCCTGGGGGCGGGGTGGGGGGTGCGTCGGGTGGTGCGGGCAGTGCTCACGAGGGATGTTTTCCCGGCGGGTGGGTCGGGGCCTCGTGTGGGGTGGGAGATCCGCTCGCTCGGCGTAGGGGGTGTTTGTTTTGTCTCGCCCCGGCTGCCGCTACCCATCCCCTCCCCAGGGGCGCTGCCCATTCGTCTCCGGACTGCGATCCGGGGGCTGCGGCCCACAGGCCTCCGCTGAGCGGGACGGGGTGTTTGCGGGTGGGTGGGGAGGAGGTGAAGGGGGTCTGGGGTGCGTGGGTGGGTGCGGGTCCGTCGGGGCTTGTCGCGCAGTTCCCCGCGCCCCTTCGGGGCCGGGCTGCAGTGCCCCGTGTTCTGACGGGCTGAGACCCTTCTGGGCCTGGTGGGTTACTTGCCGGA
Source organism: Streptomyces sp. DSM 40750 (assembly GCF_024612035.1). GTDB lineage: Bacteria > Actinomycetota > Actinomycetes > Streptomycetales > Streptomycetaceae > Streptomyces. The sequence goes on along the minus strand of NZ_CP102513.1, from coordinate 5,683,519 downwards.
GGTCTTCGCGGCCTTCTCGGCCTTGGCGGCCGCCTTCATCTCCTGTTTGTGGGCGCGGACCTTGGCGAGGGAGTCGGGGCCCTTGATGTCGGCGACGGAGCGGAAGGAGTCGGGGTCGCCGTAGGAACCGGCGGCTTCGCGCCAGCCGGTGGGGTGGACGCCGAGTTGTTTGCCGAGGAGGGCCAGGAAGATCTGGGCCTTCTGGTGCCCGAAGCCGGGGAGGGATTCGAGGCGGGAGAGGAGTTCCTGGCCGGTCGTCGCGCCCTGCCAGACCGCGCTCGCGTCGCCGTCGTAGTGGTCGACGAGGTACTGGCACAGCTGCTGGATCCGCTTGGCCATGGAGCCGGGGTAACGGTGTACCGCCGGTTTGGTGGACAGCAGTGCGGCGAAGGACTCCGGGTCCATCGCCGCGATCTCGTGGGCGTCCAGGTCGTCCGCGCCAAGCCGTTGGGCGATGGTCCAGGGGCCCTTGAACGCCCACTCCATCGGCACTTGCTGGTCCAGCAGCATGCCGACCAGCGCGGAGAGCGGACTGCGCCCGAGAAGCTCGTCCGCCTCGGGATCCTGGGCGAGGTGAAGGGTGACGTCCATGCCCCGATGATCGCGCGCCGAGCGATTCACCGCAGCCCCGGCCTCCGGTCGATGTCGCGGGGCCGGGCCGCGTCATCATCCTGGCTGGGGGCTGGGGGCTGGGGGCTGGGGGCTGGGGGCTGGGGGCTGGGGGCTGGGGGCTGGGGGCCGGATGCCGGATGCCGGATGCCGGGGCGTGCGCCGCCTTCTGGCTCCGGTCATGGTCCCGGTCAGGGTGGCGCTCGGTTGGTCTGGTCTGGTCTGGTCTGGTCCGACTTCGGCGCACGGCGGTGCGTCGTAGCCCGGCTCCGGTTCCGCCCTCGGCCCGTCGGGGCCCAGTGGTCCCTCGGCTCCCCTCCTTCGTCCTACGGCCGCCAATAGCCCAGCGCGTGCATTCGCTGCTTCGGCAGGGCGAGGTCCTTGCGGAAGTACGCCGACAGGGATCGTGTCGTCGCGGTGTCGCAGGCGATCCAGACGTAGGGGTTGGGGGTGTCTTTCAGGAGGGCGGGGGCGTCGGTCTTCACCTGGGTGAGGAGGCGGGCGCCGGCGTCCTGGCGGGGGACCGGCCGGAAGTCGTGGCGGGTGGGGTCGAGGTGGAGGGGGAGACCGTCCGTCCCGGCGGCCTGGTCCAGCGCCTGGTCCAGCGTATGGGGCTGGGCTTGGGAGGGAGCCTGGGCCTTGGGCTCGGCTTCCGCCGACGGCTCCACGGCCGCCTCGGCCTCCGCTTCCCCCTCTGTCTTTGCCTTTACCTCTGCCTCTGTCCCTGCGCCCGTTTCCGTTTCCGTTTCCGTTCCCGCCGTTCCCCTCTCCTCCGGCGTCTCGAACCAGATCGTCGCCGGAGCCGATGGGTGCGCGTTCAGGAGGGAGTTGATGGCGGGGAGGGAGGCCGGGTCGCCGATGGCGAGGATGTGGGTCGGGGTCGGGTCGGGGGCGGTGAAGGCGGTGCCGTGGACCGTGGCCTCGATCGTGTCGCCGGGCTTCGCGGCGCGGGCCCAGTCGCTGGCGTGGCCGTCGTGGAGGGCGAACTCCAGGCTGAAGGTGCCGGCGGTCGGGTCGGGGTCGACCAGGGTGTATGCGCGCTGGTGCGGCTTGCCTGCCGCCTCGAACCAGAGGCGTACCCACATCGTCGGGTGGAACCCTGTCACCGCGAGCATGCCGCCGTCGGTGAGGTGGAGCCGGCGGTAGTGCTCGGTGACTTGTTCAGCACCCGTCACCGTGAAGACGAAGTCCTTCGCGCGGAGCAGTTTGAGGACCGCTCCCTCCCAGCCGTGCCCCTGCCCCATGGCTTCTGCACCCTTCACGTACGCTTTGATCACAGACTGCTTAGGTGAGGCTAACCTAATACACAGGTGGGATACAGGGATGCGGAAAATCGGCGGTACACAGGGGCACGCCCAAGCGAGCGGTTTGAGCCACGAGGCATGCGGGACATATCGCGACGCCTGGGGTATTCCTCACCTCCGCGCCGCCGACGCCCGTGAACTCGCCCGCGCACAGGGCCGCGTCACCGCCCTCGACCGTGCCTGGCAGTTGGAGGTCGAACGCCATCGCGTCCAGGGCACCTCGGCTGCCTTCCTCGGCGCCGACGCCCTCGGCTGGGACCGGTTCGCGAGACGGGCCCGCCTCGCCGACACCGCCCGAAGATGCTTCGCCCGGCTGGAGAGAACGGACCCGGAGACCGCCGACTGGGTCCAGGCGTATGCGGACGGCGTGAACGAAGGGCTTGTCGAAGGCGGGCGGCGCGCGCCCGAGTTCGAGCGGGTCGGGCTCGTCCCCGGGCGTTGGGAAGCCTGGCATCCGCTCGGTGTCTGGCTCGCCACGCACATCCTGTTCGCCGGGTTCCCCGCCAAGCTCTGGCGCGAGGAGGCCGTACGGCATCTCGGCGCCGACGCGGTCGGGCTCTTCGCCACCGACGGGCCCGCCACCTCCGGCAGCAACGGGTGGCTCGTCGACGGCTCTCGTACGACGACCGGGCAGGCCGTCATCGCCGGCGACCCGCACCGGTTCATCGAGGAGCCCGGCGTCTATCAGCAGATCCACCTCTCCTGCCCCGAGTTCGACGTCGTCGGCCTCGCCGTCCCGGGCATGCCCGGCATCGCGCACTTCGGTCACACGGGCGACGTGGCCTGGGCCATCACCAACGCCATGGCCGACTACCAGGACCTGTACCGGGAGCGACTGCGATTCCGCCGGGCCGGTGGGGAAGGAAGCCGGGGCTCGGGCGTGGTCGAGGCGCTCGATCCTGACGGGGTGTGGCGGGCCGTGCATCGGCACGTGGAGGTCATCGACGTCGCGGGCGGGGAGCCCGTCGAGGTGGAGGTGATCGAGACCGCGCGCGGTCCGGTCGTCATCGGGGGCTCGGATCCCGACGCCGACCTCCACTCCGACGGCCGCACCGGCGCCGGCCCCAGCTCCGATTCCGACTTCGACTCCGATTCCGACTTCTCCTTCGACTCCGAGCCTGTCGGCCCCATCAGCCTCCGCTACCCGCCCCGCGTCACCGAGGACCTCGGGCTCAGTGCGCTCCTCCCCCTTCTCCGGGCCCGTGAAGTCGCCGATGTGGACCGCGCGTTCGATCGTTGGGCCGAGCCTGTGAACGTCGTGCAGGCCGCGGACACGCGGGGCGGGGTGCTGCACCGGGTGGCGGGGCGGGTGCCCGTGCGGAGCCGGGACAACCGGACGCGGATCGTGGCGGCCTGGGAGCCGGGGCACGAGTGGGAGGGGTGGCACGAGACGCCGTACGGCACGTTCGAGGGCGGCGTCGCAGTGATGGCCAACCAGCGTGGTCCGGCGACCCCGCTGGGCGTGGAGTTCGCCCCGCCGCACCGGGCCGGACGTATCCGGGCGATGCTGGACGAGAAGCAGGTGTGGTCCGCCGCGGACATGCCCACCATCCACATGGACACCCATCTGGCCTCCGCCGGGCCCCTGTTGGATCACTTGGCCGCCCTCACCGACGCCGCCGACGGCACCACGCTCACTGCCCTCACCGACGGCACCGCCCTCGCCGACGCCTCCGACGCCCCTCGCATCCCCGAGGCCGGCCCCGACCGACCGGCGCCCCTCACCGAGGCCGCGGCCGGGCTGCGCGAGCGGCTGCTGCGCTGGAACCGGCGTATGGACGCCGACAGTGTCGACGCGGCGGTGTACGCGGCGCTGCGTGGGGCGGTCGTACGGCGGCTCGCGGCGCAGCCCGCCTTCGCGGCGCTGGCCGTGCCGCCGACGTATCCCGAGGTTTTCCGGCCGTGGCTCTCGCTCACCGTTCGGATCGGGTTCGCGCTCGAACACCTGCTCAGGGCCGAGGAGTTGTACGGGATCGACCGGGCCGCGCTCGTGCGGGAGGCGCTGGAGGAGGTCGCCGGTGGTGAGGCCGGGCGCTGGGGCGACAGCCATCGGCTCGCGCCGTGGCGTGCTCTCCCGGACGACGACGACCCGAACGCCTCCAGCACCTCCAGCGCCTCCAGCGACGAGCCGGGGCTGGCCGGTGACCACGACTGTGTGCTCTGCACCTCCGCCGTCCCCGGTATCACCGACCTCAGCGCTCGCGGGCCCGCCGCCCGGTACGTCTGGGACCTGGCCCGGCGCGAGGACAGCCTCTGGGTGGTGCCGTTCGGGGCGTCCGGCGTCGGCGGGTCGGCCCACCACCGCGACCAACTCCCCCTGTGGTTCAGGGGAGACCTCGTACCGGTCGTCACCGACTGGGACCGGCTCACCAAGGACGACGACAGCAACCACGGCAACGACCACGGCAACGACAGCCAGAACAGCGAGGAGAAGCGCCATGACCGTTGAGTCGTATGAGTACGAGTCGTATGAGTCGTACGGCGGCCGTGTGGCCGTCCATGAGCAGGTCGTCGACGGGTTCGGGACCGTGCGGATCCTGCCGTTGGACGCGAAGGCCGATGCCGAGGTGGTCCATGGGTGGGTGAGTGAGGCGCGGGCCGGGTTCTGGGGCATGAACGGGCTCACGAAGGAGCAGGTGCGGGAGATCTACGAGCACCTGGACACCCTCGACACCCACCACGCCTACCTCGCGGTGCGCGACGGCGAGCCGGTCGGGCTGCTGCAGACGTACGAGCCGGAGGCCGACCGGGTCAGCGAGTGCTACGAGGTCGAGCCCGGGGACATCGGCGTCCATGTGCTGCTGGCCCCCGCCGGGGAGGGCGGGGCGCGACCGGGGTGGTCGTCGTCGGTGTTCGCGGCCTTCACGTCGTACGTCCTGGTCGGGCTGGACCGGCGGCGGGTCGTCGTCGATCCGGACGAGCGGAACGAGAAGGCGATCGCGCGGTTCGCGCGGCAGGGGTTCGAGTGCGGGCCGGTCGTCGTGCTGCCGGAGATCGATCTGCCGGATGTGTATCTGCCGGAGAAGCGGGCGCGGTTGGCGTTCCTGAGGAGAGAGACGGTGATCGGTCGGTAGTTCGGACGCTGGGCGTAGCCTCGGGCGGGTGACTCCTGAAGACCTCATAGCGCACTACGAGTTGGAGCCCATTCCGCGCGAGGGCGGGCGTTTCCGCCAGACGTGGGCGGGGCCCGGGCGGGGTGACGGGCGGCCGGAGGGGACCGCGATCGTGGCCCTGCTCACCACCGAGCCGGGCGACTGCTCCGCGCTGCACCGGCTGCCCGGCGACGAGATCTGGCACTTCTACCTCGGCGACCCGCTCCGGATGCTGCTCCTCGCCCCGGACGGGTCCTCGCGCGTCATCGTCCTCGGACCGGATGTGCTCGACGGGCAGTACGTGCAGTACGTCGTGCCCGCCGGGACCTGGATGGGCGCGTGGGTGCCGGGTGGTGGTGGCGTGGGCTGGACGTTGTTCGGGTGCACGATGGCGCCGGGGTTCACCTTCGAGGGGTACGAGCACGGGGACGCCGTCGAGTTGGCGCGGCTGTACCCGGACCGGGCCGCCCTGATAGGGGAGCTGGGGCGGGCATAGGCCCGGTTCGGGCCGCCGCCGGTCGCGTTGAACGCGGTGTTCGCGGTGTGCGTACGTATCCGAGGAGTCCGAGAGCCGGCGACAGTGGATCCGGAGCAAGACGTGGGGCAAGGCAGGGACAGGAACCTGGTCGAGAACAGGGCCAGGGACACGGACACGGACACGGACGGGAACAGCGACAGCAATCGCGACAGCACTCGTGGCAGCAACCGCGACAGCAACCGCGGCAGCGCTCGCGACAAGGACAGAGGCACGAGGCGACATGGCGGAACCGGCGGGGCCACCGGCGGGTACGGACGCCGAACCGGCGGCCGGGGCCGAGGGGTTCAGCGCCTGGTGCTGCTGGGCACCGTGCTGGTCCTGTTCCTCCTCGGCGGGGCGGGGACGGCGTCCGCGCACGCCGCTCTCAAAGGGAGTGACCCCGCCGACGGAAGCGTCCTCGACTCCGCTCCCCGGGACGTCACCCTCCGCTTCACCGAGTCGGTAAGCCTCCTGGAGGACTCCATCCGCGTCGTCGACCCGGAGAACCGGGCGGTCGACACCGGCAAGCCGGGGCGCGCGGGCGGCCGTTCCGACACGGCACGTGTCACCCTCCCCACCGGCCTCGACGACGGCACCTACACGATCGCCTGGCGGGTGGTCTCCGCCGACAGCCACCCGATCTCGGGTGCCCTGATCTTCTCGATCGGTGAACCCTCCGCGACCTCCGCGGTTCTCCCCGCCGACCTCACCGAGGACCCCCTCACCGCCTCCCTCTACGACATCACCCGCTACTTCGCGTACGGCGCCCTCGCCCTCCTCATCGGCGTGACCTTCTTCCTGGCGGTCGTGCTCGGCGGCCCGAGCGAGGTGCTGAGCAAGCTGCTCCTGGCGGGCTGGCTGGCGCTGCTGCTCGCCTCGGCGGTTCTGCTGCTGCTCCGTGGACCGTACGAGCGGGGCAGCGGCATCGGGGCCGCCCTCGACCTGTCCGTCCTGCGCGAGACGATGGCGAGCCGGCCGGGACTCGCGCTGCTGGCCCGGCTGGCGCTGCTCACGGCGGCCGCGTTCCTCCTCGTACGAGTACGTCGGCGGCAGGAGCGGGAGAAGCAGGCGACATGGGAGAGGGGCTCGCTCGTCTGCGGGGCCCTGCTCTCCGTCGGCCTCGCCGGTACCTGGGCGGCCGCCGAGCACGCCTCCGCCGGTATCCAGGTGCCGGTCGCGATGACCTCCTCGGTGCTGCACCTGCTCGCCATGGCCGTCTGGCTGGGTGGACTGACCGCCCTGCTCACCGTGCTGTACCGGGCGCCGAGGTCCCTGTCGACCGCCGTGGTCAACCGTTTCTCCCGCCTCGCCTTCGCCTCGGTGATCGTCCTCGCCGTCACCGGCGTCTACCAGTCCTGGCGCGGCCTCGGCTCCTGGTCCGCCTTCACCTCCACGGCATACGGGGAGGTCCTCGTCGCCAAGCTGGGCGCGGTGCTGCTTCTGCTGGTGGCGGCGGGGGTCTCGCGGCGGTGGACCGGGCGGTTGGGGGCGGTTTCGGGGGAGCCCGCCGAGCAGGCGAAGCCCGCCGAGCAGGCCGAGGCCGCCGTGTCGACGAAGGCTGCTGAGCAGACGAAGGCCGCTGAGCCGACAGAGGCCGCTGAGTCGACAGAGGCCGCTGAGTCGGCGAAGGCCGTCGAGCAGGCCGAGGTCACCGAGCGGTCGGCCGTGGCCGTCGCCGTGGTCGTGGCGGCGCGGGTGCCCGAGCGGGTCGGGGCCGTGACGCGGGTCGCCGACGCGGAGGACGACGGGGACGAGAGGGGCGCGGAGGGCGACGGGGACGAGAGGGGCGCGGAGGGCGACAGGGACGAGAGGGGCGCGGAGGAGGCCGGGGCGGACGTACCGGCCGGTGCCGCGGATGACGCCGACGCTTCGGATGACGCCGCCGATGTGCCCTCCGGGGGACCCGACGACGTACACCCTGGTCACCAGGGCGGCGAGGGCGAGGATTCGCCGGCCGATCTGCGGCGTCAGGGGCTGCGGCGTTCCGTGCTCGCGGAGTTCACCGTCGCGGTCGTGGTGCTGGTGATCACCACCGTGCTGACGGGGACCCTGCCCGGCCGGGCGGCGGCGGAGATCGCGAAGGAGAGTGCGAGCGGGGCGGCGGCCGGTGCGGTCACGTCCTCCTCGATGACGGTCCCCTTCGACGTCGGCACCCCGAACGGTCACGGCAAGGTCCAGATCGACCTCGGTCCGGGACGCGTCGGCAAGAACTCCGTGCAGGCCGTGGTCTTCGGCCCCGACGACGGCATCGCGACCGTCCCCGAACTGCGTCTCACCTTCACCCTGCGGGCCCAGAAGATCGGCCCGATCGACGCGAAGCTCACCAACCGCGGCGGCTACTGGGCCACCGACACCCTCCAGCTCCCCCTGCCCGGCAAGTGGACGATGAAGCTCACGGTCCGGACGACGGAGATCGACCAGGTCACGGTCGAGAAGTCGGTGCGGGTGAGCTAGCCCGGCGGGCTGCGGAAGCCTTTCAGCCGGGTGCCGGGTGCCGGGGCCCGGGGCCCGGGTGCTCACGTCGCGTCGAGCACCCGGCGCATCGTCTCCGCCGCTCGTACGGCCGCGTCGGCGCAGCAGTTGTTGAAGAGGACGTGCAGTTCGTCGACCTGTTCGGCGGCCGCCCTCAATCGGGGTGCCCACTCGGCGAGTTCGGGCTCGGAGTAGGCGTACCGGAATCGGTCCTCCTTGCTGCCGGTGCCCCAGGCGGGGCTGCGCCCGTGGAACCGTACGACGGCCAGCTCGGGGGAGGTGACCGGGGCCAGGGGAGGCAGGGAGGAGTCCAGGTCCCGCGCCATGTCGACACCTACGGCGATCAGACCGAGCCGGGCCAGCAACGCCGTCGTCCGGTCGGCCTGTTCGCCCCGCCACCACCCGGGGTGCCGGAACTCGACCGAGACGGGCCAGCCGGCCGTACGCTCCGCGCACTCCTCCAGTGTCCGCTCCGCCTGCTGTCCCGGCTGTCCCGGCGCGAACCACGGCGGGAACTGGAAGAGGACCGCGCCCAGTCGGCCGGCCGTCCGCAAGGGCTCGACGGCGTGGGCGAACCGTTCCCACACCCGGTCCGGTAACTCGGGGTTCTTGTCGCGCCGGTTCTCCCGTAGCCCCTCCCGCAGGTCCTCGGGCAGGGCCGTCGGGCGGGTCGGGTGGCCGGTGAGCAGGGAGAACGCCTTGACGTCGAAGCGGAATCCGGGGGGTGTCCGCTCGGCCCAGAGGAGGCTGTTGCGGCGGCTGGGCAGGGCGTAGTAGCTGGAGTCCACCTCGACGACCGGGAAGTGCTCGGCGTAGTAACGGAGCCGGGGTTCGGCGTCGCGACAGCCGCGCGGGTACCAGCCGTTGGCCAGCAGCGCGCGGTCCGTCCACGAGCAGGTTCCGACGAGTACGTCACCCATGGGGGCCGGTTACCCGGAATCCGGGGCCTGGTTACTCGCCCCCCACCGGCCGCTGCTCGCTCGGGTCGTGCAGCGGCGCGCCGCAGAGCGACTTCGACGGGGTGCCGTCCACGCCGACGGGTGGGGCCCCGGCGACCATGACGCGGTGCATGATGCGCGGGAAGTCCAGGTGGGCGGTGTCGTTGGGGGCGAGGTGGACGGTGGCGCGGTTGTCCCAGAGCGCCACCGAACCCGGCTCCCAGCGGAAGCGGACCGTGTACTCGGGGCGCGTGATCTGCTCGACGAACATCTCAAGGAGCAGCCGGCTCTCGGCCCGGGTCACGTCGACGATGTTCTCGACGTAGTACGGGTTGACGTACAGGATCCGTTCGCCGGTCTCGGGGTGGATGCGGACGACCGGGTGGACGGACGCGACCTGGTGGTCCTGGAGGTGGTGGAGGTACGGGTCGGGACCTGAGCGGGCGAGATAGCCGACACCGAGGCGGTGCTCGGCGCGCAGCCCGTCGGCGAACCGGCGTACCGGCTCGGACAGGCCCGCGTAGGCGGTGGCGAGGTTGGCCCAGGTGGTGTCGCCGCCGTACGGCGGCACGCGTTCGGCGCGGAGCAGGGTCAGGGCGGGCGGGTCGATGCGCGCGGTGTGGTCGGCGTGCCAGCCGCGGAGCGTGGAGTGGCGGCGGCGTTCCAGCCATTCGGCCTGGTCCATGCCGTGCTTGCGGCCCAGCTCCTGACGGTCGGCCGTCGTCTCGATCTCCGGGTACTCGGCGGGTGAGACCGAGCCCCTCGAACGCGGCCGGATCGGCTCGCCGAAGCGGCGCGCGAACGCGATCTGTCCGGCGTGGTCCAGCTTCTGCTCCCGGAAGAACACGACCTTCCAGCGGAGCAGGGCCGCGCGGATGCCGGCGATGGTCGCGTCGTCGAGGGGGCCGACGAGGTCGACGCCGTGGATGTCGGCGCCGATGTACCCGGAGGCCGGGCGTACGTCGAGGCCGTCGAGGGGTCCCGCCGTGTCGATGGTCGTCATCGCTCACCCTTTGCCGTGTCGGTCGCACGTGTCATGTGCGTCATACGTGTCGCATAGGTCGCATCGGTTGTTCCGCTCCCGCCACGGCTCCCGGCACCCCCACCGCTCATGTCCATTCCATCAACATTCCCCTCACCGGGGGCTGCGCCCCCTGGCCCTCCGCAGATTCATGAGAGCCCTCGTCAGAAGCCCTCGCCGGACGCCCTCGTCGGACGCCGAACCCCCTACCAACCCCGCGCCGCCCCCCCGCAGCACATCCCCCACCCTCGTCACGTCCGGGTTGGTGTCCGCGCCCGGGCGTTGTACGAGGAACAGGGTGTTGAGCGGGGGTTCTTCGGGGTCGTGGAGGAGGGTGAGGGTGCCGGTGGTGAGGTGGTCCTCGCAGAGGGAACGGGGGAGGACGCTGTAGCCGGAGCCCGCGGTGAGGGCGGCGACGACGGCGTGCAGGTTGGGGACGGTGAGGGCGGCCCGGGCGGTGAGGGGCTTGCCGAAGACGGTTCGCCAGTAGCGGCGGGCGATGGGGAGGTCCTCCGCGTAGGTCACGAGCGGGACGTCACGCAGGGCCACGCACAGGTCGTCCGCCGCCAGGTGCTGCCCGACCCGTTCGCCCCACTTCCGGCCCGCGACCAGCACGTACTCCTCGTCCGTGAGGGGCGCCGAGGGCAACGCCCGGCCGCGTGGCCGCCGCGTGGTGATCACCAGGTCGTGGCGGCCGGCCCGCAGCTCCTCCAGCAGCGGCTCGGTCAGACCCTGCGCCACCCGTAGGCGTAGGCCCTCGGCGACGAGCCCGGCGAGCGCCGGCAGGACCCGGGCGCACAGCAGCTCCGAGGGCCCGGCGAGATGCACCGGTGCCGTCCGGCCGACGGGTGTCCCGGGGCCGCCGTCGAGCGTGGCCAGCGCGTCGAGCGGAGCGGAGACCTGGCGGGCCAGTTCGTGCGCGAGGGTGGTGGGTTCCATGCCGCGCGGGAGCCCGGGTGAACAGCTCGCGCCCGGACTGCTGCTCCAACGCACGGATCTGCGCGGTCACCGTCGGCTGGGAGAGCCCCAACAGTGGTGCCGCGGCGGTCAGCGAGCCGGAGCGCAACCAGATCGGCGCCCCCGCCGTCGCCCTGGCCCAGGAGCGTCCCAACCCCATGCTCAACGGCCACCAGGCCTGGCTCGACGGCCTCGCCGCCGCGGCCGCCAAGTGAGCGAGTCGGCCGAGCGAGCTGCGACCGCGACCGCGCCCGCCCGGTGTCGTACCGCCCCCAAGCCCACCCCGGGCTGCGAAACTGCGAACGCACTGTACGCGGCAGGAAGTTGATGTCATGACCGACAAGCTCACCGTAAGTGTCCTGGGTACCGGCATCATGGGTGCCGCGATGGCCCGCAGCCTCGTCCGCGCCGGTCACGCCGTACAGGCGTGGAACCGTACCCGGGAGAAGGCGGAGCCGCTCGCCGCGGACGGTGCGCGGATCGCCGAGAGCCCGGCCGAGGCCGTACGGGGTGCGGATGTCGTACTCACCATGCTGTACGACGGGGCCGCCGTCCTGGATGTGATGGGTGAGGCGGCGCCCGGGCTGAGCCCCGGCGCGGCCTGGGTCCAGTCCACCACCGCCGGTGTCGAGGCCGTCGCCGAACTGGCCGCGCTGGCCCATGAGCACGGGCTGGTGTTCTTCGACGCGCCCGTCCTCGGCACCCGCCAGCCCGCGGAGGCCGGACAGCTGACGGTGCTGGCCGCGGGGCCGGTCGAGGGGCGCGGGACGGTGATGCCCGTCTTCGACGCCGTCGGCGCCCGTACGGTCTGGACCGGCGAGGACGGCGCGGCGGGCACCGCCACCCGGCTCAAGCTCGTGACCAACAGCTGGGTGCTGGCCGCCACCAACGCGGCCGGTGAGGTCCTCGCCCTGTCCAAGGCCCTCGACGTCGACCCCCACTCCTTCTTCGAGATCATCGAGGGCGGGCCGCTCGACATGGGCTATCTGCGCGCCAAGTCCGCCCTCGTCCTCGACGGCCGGCTCTCCCCGGCCTCCTTCGCCGTGGCCACCGCCGCCAAGGACGCCCGCCTGATCGTCGAGGCCGGGCAGCGGCACGGCGTACGCCTCGACGTGGCCGCCGCCGGCGCCGACCGCTTCGCCCGCGCCGCCGCCCAGGGCCACGCCGACGAGGACATGGCCGCCGCGTACTTCGCCAGCTTCGACGAGGTCGTCGACGTCGAGGGCGCGCATGAGTGATCCCGTCGCCTCGGGCGAGCCGGCGCCGCCCGACGCCGCCGTGCGCGACCGGCTGGCCACGGAGAGGAACGCCTGGCTCTGCACCGTGCGGCCGGACGGGTCCGCGCATGTGACGCCGGTGTGGTTCGTGTTCCTGCGGGGTTGTTGGTGGATCGGCGCGGACGGGGGCTCGGTCAAGGTCCGGAACGTCGAGGAGTTCGCGCGGGTGTCCGTGGCCCTTGAGGACGGCCGGTTCCCGGTCGTGGCGGAGGGGACGGCGGTGGTGCGGCGCGGCCCGTCCCCCTTCCCGGCGGACGTCACGGAGGCCTTCGCCGCGAAGTACGGCTGGGACGTCACCGCTCCCCACGGGCCGGGCGAGACCCGCGTCCTGCTCGAAGTCCCCGTAACGCGCTGGCTGCTGGCCGGTACGGCTCAGTGAGCTTCGGAGAGGGCGGCCGAGATGGCCTCCGCCGCCGTGGTCAGGGCCGTGACGACCTCCTTCAGCCGGTCGGGTGAGTGGCGGACGCTCGGCATGGAGACCGAGACGGCGGCGACGGTGCGGCCGTCGGCGTCGGTGACTGCCCGACCCACGGCGACGAGGCCGCGTTCGGAACGCTCGACGTTGAGGGCCACGCCGGTCTGCCGTACCGCGCGGAGCTCGGCGCGGAGTCTCGGCAGATCGGGGCGTTCCTCGGCGGGGTCGGCCGGGGCCGGGGCGTAGAGCGCGGTGAGCTCGTCGTCCGTCAGGGCGGCCAGGGCGATGAGGCCGCCGGTCACCTGGTGGGCGGGGAAGACCATGCCCTCCCTGTTGCCGACCCGCAGCGCCCGTGAGCACTCGACCGAGGCGATGAACCGTACGGTCCGGCCGGTGCGGATGGTGAGGTTCGCGGTCTCGTCGAGGGTGTCGACGAGGGTGCGCAGCGGGCCCAGCGCGGCGGCCCGGAGGGCCGTGACGTCCGACTGCGCCCGGTCGGCGATCTCCAGGACGGGCCCCGCGCGGTAGGTGCGGTCGTCCTCGTTCTGCACGGCGAAGTCCCGGTACACGAGCGTCGACAGCAGTCGGTGCGCGGTCGACCGGGCCACCCCGAGCCGCTCGGCCGCCTCGGACACCGTGAGCGGGCCCTCCACCTGCAGAATCACCGCGAGCTGGAGCGCGTGGTCCACGCTGGTGACGCCGTACGTGGGCGGGTTCTTCATGGGCTTGGCCACGACGACCTCCCGATCCGTGATCCATGATCCGTGGTCCGCGTTAGGCGGTCCGCGTTCCGTGATCCGTGGTCCGCGTTCCGTGGTCCGCGTTACGTGGTCCGTGGTCCGTGTTCCGCGAGCAGGGCGCTTCCCATGCTCGCCCTCCGGTCCTGTGCTGTTCCGCTGTGCAGAATCTACTGTTCTCGCCCGGCCGGGGCGGCGCACCGTTCCCGTATGACCGACACCGACACCGACACCGACACCGACACCGGCACCGACACCGGCACCGGCACCGGCACCGACACGGAGCCGCACGCCGGCTCCCCCGTCTCCCTCACCGCCGAGGACCGGCCGGACCAGCCGCCCGTCACCCCGGAGCTGGAGGATCTGTACCGGGGATTCGAGAAGGCCCTGCTGGTGCCGCTGTGGACGCGGATCGGCGACCTCATGCCGCCCCACCCCCGGTCGAAGGCCCAGCCGCACCGCTGGGAGTGGGGGACGCTGCTCGACCTGGCGGGCCGGTCCGGTGACCTGGTGCCGGTCGGGCGGGGCGGGGAGCGGCGCGCGATCGCGCTGGCCAACCCGAGTCTGGGCGGCCGGCCGTACGCCACCCCGACGCTCTGGGCCGCCATCCAGTACCTGATGCCCGGCGAGAACGCGCCCGAGCACCGGCACACCCAGAACGCCTTCCGGTTCGTCGTGGAGGGCGAGGGCGTGTGGACGGTCGTGGAGCGCGACCCGGTGCCCATGCGGCGCGGAGACTTCCTGCCGCAGGCCGGCCTCAACTGGCACGCCCACCACAACGCGGCCGACGAGCCGATGGCCTGGATCGACGGCCTCGACATCCCCTTCCAGTACGACGTCGAGGCGCAGTTCTTCGACTTCGGGCGGGAGGAGTTGTCGGCGGAGGAGCACCAGGCGCCCGGCCGTTCCCGCTCCGAGCGGCTGTGGGGCCACCCCGGGCTGGCCCCCGTCTCCCAGCTCAGGCCCCGGTCCGAGTCCGACACGGGTACCCCGCTGCTGCGCTATCCCTGGGCCGCCACCGACGCCGCTCTCACCGACCAGCTGGAGCTGGAACGCGCGGGCCACCCCGGCACCGTCGAGCCCGGCCACGCGCTGGTCCGCTACACCGACCCCACCACCGGCCAGGACGTCCTGCCGACCATCCGCGCGCAGTTCCACCGGATCAGCAGCGGTACGCAGACGGCTCCGCGCCGGGAGACCGGCTCGTCGGTCTACCAGGTGTTCGACGGTTCGGGCCGCGTGACCGTGGGCGACTTCTCCTGGTCGGTCCAGCGCGGTGACCTCTTCGTCGTCCCCTCCTGGGCACCCCTCTCGATCCGCTCCGAGGCGTCCCCGTCCGACTCCGACTCCGGCGCGCTCGACCTGTTCCAGTTCGGCGACGCGCCGATCTTCACGAAGCTCAACCTGTTCCGCAGCCACGTAGAGGAGAGCCACGCGTGAAGCTCGCCACCATCCGCCTCGACGACACCGGGGACGCCGGGAGCGCCGCCCGTGCCCTCGGAGGCCTCCGCGGCCTCGACGCTCTCGACGGCCTCGGAGGCCGCACCACCGCCGTACGCGTAGAAGGCGACTCTTTCGTCGACCTCGGCCTGCCCGACGTGGGCGCCGTACTCGCCTCGCCGGGCGGACTCGCGGCCGCCGCGACCGCCGACGGTCCTCGCCGCTCCTCCGCCGGTGCCGCGTTCGCCCCGCTCGTCCCGCGCCCGACGAAGGTGGTGTGCGTCGGCCTGAACTACCAGAAGCACATCAAGGAGATGGGCCGCGACCTGCCCGAACACCCCACCCTGTTCAGCAAGTTCGCGGACACGCTCATCGGCGCCAGGGACGACGTCCGCCGCCCCGCCGAGACCGAGCAGTTCGACTGGGAGGCCGAACTGGCCGTCGTCATCGGCCGACCGGTCCGACGCGCGGACGAGACGGAGGCGGCGGCCGCCATCGCCGGCTTCACCGTCCTGAACGACATCACCTGCCGCGACTGGCAGTTCCGCACTCGCGAATGGCTCCAGGGCAAGAACTGGGACGCCACGACGCCCGTCGGCCCGTACCTCGTCACGACCGACGAGCTCGGCGGCCCGCGCCCGGCACTCGACATCAGCTGCACGGTCAACGGCCGCCTGATGCAGCAGGACAACACCGGCGACCTGCTCTTCGACCCCGTAGACCTGGTCCGCTACATCTCCACGATGATCCGCCTCAACCCCGGCGACATCATCGCCACCGGTACCCCGGGCGGTGTCGGCCACGCCCGCAAGCCCCCGGTCTTCCTCGTCCCCGGCGACACGGTGATCACCGAGATAGCGGGCCTGGGCCGACTGGAGAACACCGTGATCGCGGACGGCGCACGATGAGGGCCGGTGAGAAGGCGCAGGCCAGGGACCTCCGAACGACACTCGCCTGGGTCTCCGAGGGCACCGCCCTGTGCCGCAAGGTCCTCGCCGGCCTCGACGAGACGTCGTACGACGCCCCCTCGACGCTCCCCGGCTGGACCCGCAAGCACCTGGTCGCCCACCTGGCCGGCAACGCCGAAGCGCTCGGCAACCTCGTGCACTGGGCGCGCACCGGCGAACCCACCCCCATGTACGCGTCCTCCGGCCAACGCAACGCGGACATCGAGGGGGGCGCGCGGCTCCCCGGCGCCCGGCTCACCGTCTGGTTCGAGGAGTCCGCCCAGACCCTGACCGACGCGATGGCCGCGCTCACGGCCGAACAGTGGCGGGCGGAGGTGGTGACGGCCCAGGGCCGGACCGTCCCGGCGAGCGAGATCCCCTGGCTGCGCGCCCGCGAGGTCCTCGTCCACGCCGTCGACCTCGACGGCGGCGTGCGGTTCGCCGACCTGCCCGCGGAGTTCCGCGCCGAACTCCGCGTCGACATCCTCGCCAAGCGCGGCGGCACCGCCGTCCCCACGGTCCACGGCACCCCGTCCGAGGTCACGGCGTACCTGGCCGGCCGCCCGTACGAGGGCGTCACGACGCCGGACGGCACCCCGGCCGAACCACTGCCGCCATGGCTGTGACCGGTCCTGTGACCAGTCCTGTCATCAGCCTGACCAGTCATGTGCCATCGAGGAGAGGGACGCCATCGAGGAGAGGGACGCCATCGAGGAGAGGGACGCCATCGAGGAGAGGGACGCCATCGAGGAGAGGGATGCCATCGAGGAGAGGGACATGACCACATGGACGGAAGGCGGCCGCCCGGACGTCCTCGTCATCGGCGGCGGCATCGGCGGCCTCTCCGCGGCCCTCGCCCTCGCCCACAAGGGCCTGCGGATACGGCTCTACGAACGGTCCGCCGAGTTCGGCGAGGTCGGCGCGGGCCTCCAGCTCGCCCCGAACTGCACCCGCATCCTCGACACGTACGGCCTCCTCGACGAGGCCGTCGCGCTCGGCGTGCTCCCCGAACGCATCCTCATGAAGGACGCGGTCGACGCCACCGAACTGACCCGCCTGGACCTGACCGACCTCGAACGCCGTTACGGCTTCCCCTACTTGGTGATCCACCGCAGCGACCTCCACGGCCTCCTCCTGCGTGCCTGCCGCCGCCTCGGCGTCGACCTGGTGACGAACGCGCACTGCGTCTCGTACGAGAACGTCGACGGCGGCGCCCGGACGGTGTTCGCCGACGGCCGCACCGACGAGGCCGACGCGGTGATCGCCGCCGACGGGCTCCACTCGGTCGCCCGACGGCTCCTCGTCCACGACGAACCCGTCAACTCCGCGTACGTCGCCTACCGCGCGGCGATCCCCGTCGACGAGGTGCGCGGCAACGGCGTACACGTACACGAGAAGGACGTCGTGGTCTACATCGGACCGCGCTGCCACTTCGTGCAGTATCCGTTGCGCGGCGGCCGGATGCTGAACCAGGTCGCCGTCTTCGAGTCGCCCAAAGCCCTGGCCGGCGAGGCGGACTGGGGCACACCCGACGAACTCGACCGGGCCTTCGACGGCATGTGCGCCCAGATCCAGCGCGGCCTGCCCCTGATGTGGCGTGACCGCCGCTGGCGCATGTTCGACCGCGACCCGATCACCACCTGGACCACCGCCCGCATCACCCTCCTCGGCGACGCGGCCCACCCCCCGCTGCAGTACATGGCCCAGGGCGCCGTCATGGCCATCGAGGACGGCTGGGTCCTGGCGGAACACGTCGAAGCGCGGACCGACTCGTCCCGCCTCGTCGACTGGGATGGAGCCCTGGCCGCCTACCAGGCCGTACGCCCCGAACACTGCCGCCGCGTCGTCACCACGGCCCGCGCATGGGGCGACCTCTGGCACCACGACGGCCCGAAACGCCTCCAGCGCAACGCCCTGCTCCGCGCCCGCGACCCCTACGACTACACCTTCACCGACTGGATCTACGGCCCCACAGCCCTGACCCCCGACCAGGAACCGCCCCTCTACCCGAAGTTCCCTCTGGACTCGGTACGGCTCTGATGCCGGGCAGGGCCGCGACGACCGGCCGCACTCGCCGCATCCGCCGACGACGCCGAGACGCCGCCGGCGCGGCAACCCCCTGGCCGACGGCAGACGGCAGACGGCAACGGCAGACGACGGCCGGCAGACGGCCGACACGCCACCCGGCCGCCCCGGCCACGGGCACTCATGCCCGCTCGTCCGGCGGGCGCGCAGCCCCGATAGCACGCCACGCCCGCCAACGCCTTCCTGCCCGGCGTGCCCGTGTGCGGCCTTCCTGTCCGCCACGCCCGCGTGTGTCTCCCTGTCCGGCGTGCCCGCATGCGTCTGCTTGCCCGCGGCGTGCCTGCCTGCCCGCCCGCACCCCTCACTCACGCCCGGTCGGCCGCGTCCTGCCCCTCCAACGCCTCGTGCGCCCCCGCCGAACCCAACGGCGGCGCGCCGCCCTCTCCCGACCCCTCTCCCAACCCCAACCCCAACCCCGGCCCGGACCCGGACCCCGACTCCGACCCGGACCCCGCTGCCGCAGGCCGTCGTAGTCGTCCGGTCACCCACATCGCCACCGGCTCCGTCCAGCGCGCGGTCAGCGGGCCGACGATCACCAGGATGAGGACGTACGCCGTGGCCAGCGGCCCGAGCGACGGTTCGATGCCGGCGGTGACGGCGAGGCCGGCGATGACGATGGAGAACTCGCCGCGGGCGACCAGCGTCCCGCCCGCGCGCCAGCGCCCCTTGACCGAGATCCCGGCCCGTCGCGCGGCCCAGTACCCGGTGGCGATCTTCGTCAGGGCGGTGACGACGGCCAGTACGAGCGCGGGCAGCAGCACCGGCGGAATGCTCGCGGGGTCGGTGTGCAGCCCGAAGAAGACGAAGAAGACGGCGGCGAACAGATCCCGCAACGGCGCCAGCAGACTGTGCGCGCCCTCGGCGACCTCCCCCGACAGCGCTATGCCCACCAGGAACGCCCCCACGGCCGCCGACACCTGCAACTGCTGCGCGAGCCCGGCGACGACGAGCGTCACCCCCAGCACGACCAGCAGCAGCTTCTCGGGGTCGTCGCTGGAGACGAACCGGGATATGTGCCGCCCGTACCGCACCGCCACCAGCAGCACGACCCCGGCCGTACCGAGTGCGACGGCCAGCGTCGCACTGCCCGCCGCCAGACCGACCCCGGCCAGCAGGGCGGTGACGATCGGCAGGTAGACGGCCATGGAGAGGTCTTCCAGCACCAGGATGCTGAGCACGACGGGCGTCTCACGGTTGCCGAGCCGCCCGAGATCGCCGAGGACCTTGGCGATGACCCCGGAGGACGAGATCCAGGTGACGCCCGCGAGCACGACGGCGGCGACGGGCCCCCACCCCAGCAGCAGGGCCATGGCCGCACCCGGCACCGCGTTGAGCGCGGCGTCCACGAGCCCGGCGGGGTACTGGGTCTTGAGGTTGGAGACGAGATCGCTGGCCGTGTACTCCAACCCGAGCATGAGCAGCAGCAGAATCACGCCGATCTCGGCGCCGATCGCCACGAACTCCTCACTGGCCCCCAGCGGCAGCAGCCCACCCTCCCCGAACGCCAGCCCGGCCAGCAGGTACAGGGGTATCGGCGACAGCCGAAACCGCCCGGCGAACCGCCCGAGCAGCCCCAGCCCGAGGATGATCGCGCCGAACTCGATCAGAAAGACGGCGGAGGAGTGCGTGGTGGCGGACTGAGCGAGGAAATGCCCGGCGGATTGCGGGGCGAAGGCCAGGGAAGCGGAGAAGCTCACGTTCCCCTCACTCCCGACCGAGGGTCGCCGCGGCCGCCTCCACACCCTCACGGGTGCCGATCACGATGAGCGTGTCGCCGCCGGCCAGCCGGAAGTCCGGCGTGGGTGAGGGAATCGCCTCGGCCCGCCGCAGTACGGCCACGATGGACACACCCGTCTCGGTCCGCATCCGGGTGTCGCCCAGCACCCGCCCGTTCCAGTACGACGTGGAGGCCAGCTCGATCCGCTCCGCGACCAGCCCCAACTCCGTGGTGGACAACACGTTCGGGCTGTGGTGGTCCGGCATCAACGCGTCGACGAGGGCGGTCGCCTCCCCCGCCGTCAGCCGCACCGACAGCGCACACGCGTCCGGATCGTCCTGCCGGTACGCGCTCAAGGTCCGCGCACCGTCCCGATGTGCGACCACCGAAAGCCGCCGCTGTTCTTTGGTCGCGAGGTCATAGCGGACCCCGATCCCCGGCAACGGCGTACTGCTCAGGCGCGGAGCACTCACGGCTGACCCCCTGTCTGATTCGGATATGTCTTCGGACGACCGTCGGTGCCACCCTAACGAGACCTCGAAAACCGGCCGCCGGAAGCGAGGTTGGACCCCCGATGGAACAATCCCCCTTCAACGTCCGGACCGGAGTCACCACGGCATCGGGGGAGAACCGAAAGGAAGCAACGGCATGATCCCAACGGGTGTCCCCACACCCAGTGGAACGGGTGTCCCCACACCCAGTGGAGCGGATCTCCCGAGGCCCTGTGGAGCAGGCGCCTCGACGCCCCATGGCACAGGCGCCCCCACGCGCCCTGGCGCGGATATCCCGGCCCCCCATGGAACGGGAGTAGCCACACCCCTTGGAGCGTGCCCATGATCCGGTGGGTGTCCCTGGGCACCGGCCCCCGCCCGGTCCCCCAGCCCGTGGCCACGCCCTTGGTGTGGGCCACGGCCTTCGGCGGCGCGATGGCCCTGGTGGCCCTCCTCAACGCCCTGGTCGGCACGGACCGCCCCAGCCTGGCCCTGGCCGCGCTGTCACTGCTCTCCGCACTCCTGGGCCTCTACGCCCGCTTCATTGCGGCCCCTGGCACGGCCGCCCTGTGCTGGCTCTTCCTCAACGGCTTCGCCATCCCGCCGGCCGGCGTCCTGACCTGGGCCAACCCCCGCGACACCTTCTGGCTCGTCTGCCTCCTCACCGCGGCCCTCACCGGCACCACCCTCGCCCGCCTCCACCAGGCCCGCGCCGCCTACCGCCGCCTCACCACCGCCCAGGCCCCACCCACCCCCGACCCGTCCGACCGGCCCCCGGCCCACTGACCCCCGCCCGAGAGTCAAGGACGTGGCCCCGAAGATCGCCGACGCCATCTGTGACCCCCGGAAAATCCCCTGCGGACAAAAACCAGGACAACGAGGGCTGAGAAGCACGACGAAGGGCCCCACCGCGAACGGTGGGGCCCTTCGACAACTGCAACCGGAGGTGCAGCTGTTCTGCCTGGTCAAGGGGGGTTTCCGGTGTCGTTGGGTGTGGGGCGGACCGGCTGCCCGCGTCCGTCTGTATCGGCGCTATCGAGATCGAACTCCCTGGCCCGGGAGGGATGGGGCAGGGAGGCCATGGCGTGGCCCCGGTCGAGCGTGGCGGAGCACAGCAGGCCGCGTCCGCGACGAGAAAGCGTTCGACACCAGCCCTCCGCGTGAGGAAGCACCCTATGGGCGCCCGGTCGGCTGATGTTCGACACCGATGGGCGCCCGGTCGGCTGATGTTCGACACCGATGCGGGACAGGGCGCCGCGGGCGATGACTCCGAGCAGTTCGGCTTCGCGAGACACCGGGACGGAGTGCCCGCCGGCCACGGGCCGGCGGGCACTCCGGGTCTTCGGGAGCGGCGGCGTCTCAGCGCCGGCATTCACCCGATCTGTTCGCACGGTCGTGCTTGTAGAACTTGAACACCGGCTGCCCGTTGCGGAGCACGTCGGACGTGCCGTCGTAGTAGTAGTTGCGGTCCACGATGTCTCGCTGGGTGCCGTTGATGCCCCACTTGTCGTGGCCCTTCTTCTGGGTCCCGTCGTACCAGTTGTACTCGTCGATCCAGAAGTGCGGGTTGACCCGCACCACGCGCTTGATGGGCGCCGCGGTGAGCCACGCGGTCCGGCCGGGCGGGACGTCCATGTTGACGGAACGGCCCCAGCCGACGGTCTTGCCGTAGGCCCACGAGTACGAGAACTCGGCACCGAGGCCGACCCCGAACAGCTTGCTGATGTTGGGGCTGACGCTGAGGCTGCCGTTCACCGTCTTCGTGGTGGTCGTCGTCGTGCTGTAGCTCTGGTCGACCCGCTCGCTGACGTTGCCGCCCTGCGAGCAGTTGGTCACCTGGTCGGAGTACGCCGTCTGCCTCCCCTCATACGTCCAAGAGGACGACGCGGGGTAGAAGCAGTGGCCCTTGATCTCACGCCAGCCCGGGTTCATGGCGTAGCGGTTTCCCGCCTTGCTGCCGCCGATGTACCGCCAGACCGGCGCGTTCCCCACGCTTCCACGGCTCCTGTCGAGCAGCTGCTTGGTGTCGACGTTGTAGTACCAGAGGCTCTGGCCGCTCCGGTTGGAGCCGTTCTGGCACATGTTCGGGAGCAGCCAGTCGTGTACGCCGTTGACGTCCGTCGACGCGATAGCGGCCGGGGCGGAGGCGAGGGTCAGGCCGCTGATCGCCATGCCGAAGGCGGCGCCTGTCAGGAGGCACTTCTTGATGGTGGGCACGATTCTTACGTCCTTGCGCGTTGGATGCGGGACCACACGTGTGAGGCCGGGCGGTCGGTAGCCGTGAGGCCGGCTGCGAGCAGTCTTTTGTCGGCGCGAGTTGGTGCCCAACCCCGCCCAAGGGAGGAATCAACTCCTCCGAGACCCAGCGGCCCGGCCCGGCGCCCCCGGCCTCAGTGGCCGCACACCTCGCGGTACGGCGCGTCAGGCACGTATGTGTGCCATTGGGCGGGTGTCAGGTCGGCGTCGCCGGTGCGGGCGCAGATCTGGGTGACGGCCCGGGCGGGGTCGATGGTGTGGCGCTGGAGTGGGACGTGGGTGCCGGCCGTGTGGATGGTGGTGCTGTCAGGGCTGAAGGAGAGAGAGGCGATGGCGTCGCCGGGGGTGGTGAGCGGGCCGCCGAGGGGCTGTTGGGTGGCGATGTCCCACAGCTGGAGCGTGCCGGCGTCGCCGCCGACGGCCAGGGTGCGGCCGTCGGGACTGATGGCGAGGGCGCTGACTGCCTCGGCGGTGTCGCCGCGCGAAGTGGGGAAGACGTTGGGCAGCGTGCCCGCGCGGTGTTTCAGGGCGCCGTCCCACAGAGTGACCCGCCCGGTCTGGTCGCCCGCCGCGAGCCGGGAGCCGTCGGGGGCGAAGGCGAGGGCGCCGACGTCGTCGCCCCGGACGAGGTCGTGGGCGCGGACCGTGCCGGAGGGCAGGCGCACGGTGCGGTCGGCGGTGACCAGCAGCTGCCCGTCGGGGTGGATGGTCAGCTCGGTGCCGGCCGCGTCCGGGTGCACGGCGGTTTGGCGGTGCCGTGCGGTGTCCCACACTTCGTAGCTCAGCTCGCCGATGCCGGGTGTGCGCGTGGCGTACAGGGCGTGACCGCCGGGGCCCAGGGCGAGTGTGACGACCGCTCCGTCGGACGACGGCGTCGCCAGGTCCAGCGTGGTCCGCGCGTGGCCGCGGGCCATGTCCCAGAGCATGAACCGCTGCGGCGCGGCCAGGCGGCCGGGTGCGGAGACGCCGTAGGCGAAGGTGCCGCCCTCGGGGCTGAAGGCCATCAGGGCCAGGGTGTCCTGCGCGACGACTGGCTGCTCGGGGTCGCGCGACACGGGCAGGGGTACCGGCGGCAGCGTCCGCAGCACGCGCCCGTCGCGTGTGTCGCGCAGCTGGAAGCGGTAGCCCGTGTCCCCGGTGAGTTCGGCGGTGGCGAGTGTACGGCCGTCCGGGCTGAGCAGCACGGCGTCCAGGGGGGCGTCGCGCCAAGCGGGGGTGACGGCGCCCGCGAGGTCCAGAGTGTGGACGGTGCCGCCTTCGAGGTAGCGCAGCAGCGGCCGGTCGGGATCCCAGACGAGGCCGCCGTAGAGATGCTCGTTGTACAGAGGGTGGCGGAAGACCGGGGCGGGGGCGTCTGTCGGGGAGGAGGTGAGGCGCCACGCCCTGATCTCGCTTGCGTCGGCGGTTGCGAGGAAGGTTCCGTCCTCGCTGAAGGCGAGGCTGTGCACGCCCGGGTCCGCGAGGTCGGCGATCCGGCGTCCGGATGCGGCGTCCCAGACGTGGACGCCGCTGGGGGAGGCCACGGCGAACCGGTCGGCGGCCTCGCCCGGGCCGCCGAACACCAGCATCGAGTGGTCGTCGTCGCAGAGGGCGCCCGCGTCCTCCCAGGCGCCGGGCAGGGTGCGGTGGCGGGCGGTGTCCCAGACCTGCGGTGCGCGGCCGGTGGGACAGACGGCCATCAGCCGGCCGTCGGTGCTCGGCGCGACGTTCGCGCGGCCGGTCACCCGGGTCTCGAACAGCGGTGTGCCGTCCGCGACCGAGTGCAGCCGCACTCGGTCGTCGTACGGACTGCTCTCCGCGTAGCTGCGGCCGTCGGGGCCGAAGTCCACGGTGGCGTCGGCCGACAGCGCCGGCCCGGTCCACTGCCCGGTGGATGTGTCCCACAGCCCTACGCCGTCGTCGGCGGCGATCGCGAGCAGCCGCCCGTCGGGACCGGCTCCGACGACGATTCCGTCCGGCAGCCGGCCCGAGGTGAGGGGGCGGTGCGTGGTCACGTCCCAGGTGCGCCAGGTGTCGTCGTCCGCGCTGAGCAGCGTGCGGCCGGAGCGGGTGAGGAAGCGGGTGGGGCCGCTGCCGGGCGCCGGGTCGGTGAAGGTGTCCGTTTCGGGCTGGGCGAGGGCGCCGAGCAGGGCGCGGCGGGTCTCCGGCGACTCGGCGACGCGCCAGGCGGCGACGCCGAGCAGCTGGGCGGTGCGCGGGTCGGTGGTGCGCAGGGCATCGGCGACCTCGGCGACGCGGCGGGCCGCCGCGTCGGTACGACGCCGCTGGTTGTCGTGGTGCTCCACCCAGGCGGCCAGGCCGGCGACCAGAGCCACGGCCAGGACGGCCGAGAGCGTGGCCAGCAGTGCCCGGGACCGCCGCGCGGAGCGGGCGGCGGCGCGGAGCTCCGCCTCACGGGCGTCCAGCGCGGCGGTGAGGAAGGCCCGCTCCGTCGCGGTGAGCATGCCGTCCTCGTCCGCGAACAGTTCCTCCGCGCGCGCCAGCCGGGTGCCCCGGTACAGAGCGCCGGGATCGCGGTCGTGCTCCAGCCAGGCGCGGGTGGCCTCGGCGAGGCGGCGGTGGTGGCGCAGCCGTTCGCGGTCCTCCTCGATCCAGCCGTGCAGCCGCGGCCAGCAGGTGATCAGCGCCTCGTGGGCGAGCTGGACGCCGTCCTCGTCGGCGGTCAGCAGCCGGGCGAGGGTCAGCCGGTCCACGACCACCGGTACGTCGGACTCGGCCCACTCCTCCATTTCGGCCCGGGTGAGCGGGCGCCGGGTGTCGGGGGTGCCCTGGCCCGGCTCGACCATCCGCAGCAGCAGGTGCCGGGCGGTGCGGGACTGCTCCGGTGACAGCTGCCCGTACACCTTCTCCGCGGTGGCCGCGATCGCGCCGCGCACCCCACCCGCCGCCTGGTACCCGGCGAGGTTGAGCACCCGGCCCCGGCGCCGCCGCCAGGTCTCCAGCAGGGCGTGCGAGAGCATCGGCAGGCCGCCGGGCTCGTCGAGCACCTCCTCGACGAGCCGCGCGGTCAGTTCCCGCTCGACAAGGAGGCCGGCCTCCTGGGCGGGCTTGACGACCGCCTCACGCAGCTCGTCCGCAGTCATCGGGCCGACCAGCAGGGACGCGCGGCACAGCGAGTCCGCCAGCCCCCGGTGCTCGGCGCAGCGGGCGTAGAAATCAGCGCGTACGGCGATCACCACCCGCACCCGGCTGCCGGGGTCCCGGGCGGCGAGCAGAAGGTCGATGAACCGCTCGCGCTCCTCCCGGTCCCGGCACAGGGTGAAGACCTCCTCGAACTGGTCCACCACCACCCAGCTGTCCGGCTCGCCCTCGGCCGGGGCCAGCAAATGGCCGTACGTGGTGGCGGGCCGTGGGCCCGGGGTGAGGATGCGCAGTACCGCCGGGCCGCCCTGGTCCGCGATCTTCTCCCGCATCCGGGGTATCAGCCCGGCCCGCAGCAGCGAGGACTTGCCGCTGCCTGACGCCCCGAACACGACCGCGAACCGGTGACCGCACACCAACTCCCGCAACTCCTCCGCCAGCCGGTCCCGGCCGAAGAACAGGTCGCGGTCGTCCGGCTCGAAACGGGCCAGCCCCCGGTACGGCGGCGTCGAGTCCTCGGCGTCCTGCCGCGCTTCCCCCGCGACCTCGGCCTCGGCCTCCTTCCAGCGCGGCTCCCACTCGCCGGGGTCGCCCCCGCAGGCGCGCACGTACCCCTGGAGCACAGCGAGCGACGGCAGCCGTGTCCCGGCCGCGGCCTTGGACAACGTCGCCGCGGAGAACCCCGCCGTGTCGGCCATGGTCCGGTACGACGGGCTGCCCGCGGCCCGGCGCAGCTCCCGCAGCTCATGGGCGAGGCGCTGCGCCGGGCCCGCCCCGGAATCCAGCGGCCTCTCGGGACGCGCCACCGGCTCACCCACTTCCGTACAGGTTCCGCAGAGCGGTGGAAGGCTCGTGAAGTGATTCGTAAGGCCGCTAAACATATTCCCCCCGCTGCTCGGGAGTCATCGGTTTCCGCCGAGATGTGGCGTTGATGACAGCCGCGGAACCGGCCCGCGAATCAATCCGGCGGCGCCGCGCGGGATTGATTTCCCTGATGAGAGGGGGGCGAGCAACAACGTGGGCGCTGTCAGCCTCGGTCACATCAGCCCGGACCCCGGACTCCCGGAGTTCCTGGATCCCCAGCACACCGAGTACCTGGAGAACAGCGCATGCCCCCTACCGACATCACGGCCCTCCCCGAACAGGGGGTACCTCAGCCACCGCCGTCACCGCCCCGTCGCCGCGCCCGCGAGGCCACCGTCGTATCGATCGTGACCACGGTCGTGCTGTCGATCTTCGCCACCCTGCTCGGCCCGCTGGGCGTCCTGCAGAGCGCGAGCGCGTCCGCGCCGGACAAGGACAGCGTCGCCCGCTGGAAGGTCGCCGACAGACAGAGCTACAAGACATTCATCGAGAGAATCAGCAGTGCGGTGAATGTCGAGAGAAACACCTCGGTTCCGGGCACCTCACGGCAGATCGCGCACACCAGGGGCCGCGCCGACACCAGCAGCTCCGACTACCTCCACGTCGATGACTTCATCAACGTCGATGTCGAGGAACAGCACGGCGACCGGTACGTGACGCTGCGGCTGCGCACCTCGGACATGTACCTCATGGGCTGGTGGGCCGGCGCTCGCGGCCAGGAGCAGTACCACGCCGTGGACGAGCAGCCTTCCCCGCCGGTCCGCGGCGACGGCGACGACAACGGCCTCGCGGCGGTGGAAGCACCGTTCGGGGGCAGCTACATCCAGCTCGAGAGGACGGTGGGTGAGCGCAACGACCGCACCCATCTCGACTGGAACCAGGGCACCTTCAACAACGCGGTGGACACGCTGATCCACGCCGACCACCGGAGCGATCGGGAGCAGGCCCGCGCCTTCCTGGTGATGGCCCAGGCCGTCTCGGAGGCGGCCCGCTTCCGGCCCATGGCCAATTTCATCGCCGCGTCCCAAGTGCCCCACGCCCACAACCAGCTCGACGGCCGCTACGTGTCGATGCAGAACCGGTGGAGCGAGTTCAGCGCGGACCTCAACAGCATGGAAGCGGGCCACACGAGCGTCGCGCCGGAGGAGGCCAAGTCGCAGTGGATCTGGCAGTACGTGCCCGACGCGGAGACGTTCGCGTGGAACCTCGTGTCCTTCACCACCGAGGCCACATACACGCACCTGCTCATGACTGTTCTCGGACCCACCAAATCCGGCAAGCCCAGGAGACACCTCGAGGACGACTTCACGCTGGTCGTCGCGCCCGATGGCTCCGGCCACTTCCGGACCGTGCAGGCTGCGATCGACGCGGTTCCCGTGGACGGTCACGCGTACACCATCCTCGTCAGGAAGGGCATCTACCACGAGGTGATCGACGTCCCGAAGGACAAGACCCACCTGACGATCAAGGGCGCCACCAACAACGCCGCGGACACCGTCATCTACAACTTCAGGGCTCATGGGACGCGCAAGCCCGACGGCACCATGTACGGCACCGGGGGCAGCGCCGTTGCCACCTTCAGGCCGGCCGACCTGACCGTCGAGAATCTCACGGTCATGAACACCTTCGACCCCAAGGCCCACCCGGAGATCGGCCCGTACGAGACCCAGGCCGTTGCGGTGGCCGCCCAGGGTGACCGGCAGGTGTACCGCAACGTCCGCATCCTCAGCCGTCAGGACACCCTGCTCGTCAAGGCGCCGAAGCCCACGGACCAGGTCCGGCAGTACTTCGTCAACTGCTTCATCACGGGCACGGTGGACTTCATCTTCGGTAACGCCACCGCGGTGATCGACCGGTCCAAAATCATGATGCGCAACTGGCCCGGCGGCACGATCCTGGCGCCGAACACCGACTACCGGAAGAAGTACGGCATCCTCATCACCGACACCGAGATCCACACCGACGGCGTGCCGGCGAAGACGATGTACTTCGGCCGGCCGTGGCGCAACACGCCGGATGCCTGGCCCCAGGCGGTGGTCCGTGACAGCGTGATCGAGCCGGGCGTCAATCCCAACCACCCCTGGACCGACATGACCCCCGACTATCGCTGGTCGTGGGCCCGGTTCAAGGAGTACAACAACTACGGCCTCGGATCCGGGGACGGGTTGGCGAACTCCCCGCAGATGACCGACGCCGAGGCCGCCGACTACACCGCCCAGAAGTACCTGGCCGGCACCGACGGCTGGAACCCGGTCCGATGACCGCGGCCGAGGCGACAGGCACACAGCCCACCGGCAGCACCCCCGCACTCACGGCGAGGTGAACCACGGTGGGGCCGGGACAGCACGACTGTCCCGGCCCCACCGCTGGGCTGGACATGGCTGATCGCGGTACGTGCCCAGGAGCCCAGCTTCTGCTCACGCCTTGCGCCGCCAGGCGCTGAGCAGTTCCTCGGGGCCGTACGCCGCCTGAAGCCCGGTACGGCCGGCACCGTTGCGAGAGACCGCCACGCGAGGCATGGGCTCGTCGGTGATCGCCGCACGGTGCTTCCGCAACGCGGCCAGATCGTGGTTGTCGAACGCGGAGTTCTCCAGCACTTGACCGAGCCGAGAAAGGGCAACTGCTTGGCCATCGGCCGCCGGTCGGCGCCCACAAGATCGGTCTCGACATCGTTGCTGCGGGTCCAGTACCCGCAGATGGCCAAAGTGGCGGGAAGGAGCCCGTCCGGCAGCGGGGTCCTTGCCGCGCGAGGCGCTCTGGACGAGGGCGGCGAGATAGGCCGGACCGCCTATCTCGCCGAGCTTTTTGCGCTTGACCAGTTCTGCGGCGACGGTCATCGGGTCGGCCGGTTCGGAGCGGGCGGACAGGTCGCAGATGACCTGATAGATCAGTTCGTGAACCGGTCGGTAGAAGTCGCTGCCGCAGATGATCTCCACCGCTTCCGCGATGGTGCCCTTCGACGCCATCATTGCGCCCAACAGCGACTTCTCAGCCGCCAAGTCATGCCGTGCTCTGCGCGCCTTCCCCCAGCACAGACTCGGCGGCGTACTGCTTCCCGCCGTACACCGGTCGGTCTAGCCAAGAGGCGACTTGAACGCCGATGCGCGACCATCTGAGAACGAGCCGAACATGCTGAAACTTTCACAGCAGAATGAAACAAAAAAGTTCTGCAGTAAACGATCATATATGATCTATGGAGGCGGATATGGCTCCATCCGGAGCGCACAATACCCACCCGCCGGATCGCACTGAGTTTGCTCCCGTTAGCCACCTCGAAGACATTCGTAACCTGCTCGGTTTGCTTCTTGCGGGATTCGCGGGAGCTGTCAACATTGTCGGTCTCCGTAACGCAGAAATCACGACACTCCTGCGCAATCAGGGGATCCTGATAGGGCTCGCGGGAGTTCTATTGCTAGCCGCCCTGGGCTCCGCAATCGCCAGCGTATTTGTCTCTAATCGCTCTCGAATACCACTATTGATCGCCGGGGCTACAGTAGCCGCCACATTGGCTGTCGCTGCATTCTCCATCTATGCAATCAAGATACCAAAGAGCCCTACATGGACTCGGGCTTGGATCCTAGGGGTCGGGATCTTCTTCGCGACGGCCACCGTTGCTGGAATCTTTGTGTGGCTATTCAAACGCCCGAGAAACCCGAACATCTCTCTGCAGTTGACGCTGCTCCTCGCCTCGGCAGTACTAATCTCCAGCGCCACCTCCGCCTTTATCCGAATCGAAGCCAAGAATCAAGCTGTCACTTCGCTACCCCAGCTGGATGCTGCCACGGAATACCATGGCAGTGAGGGAGTGATATCCCTAAAGATCTCCGCCGCGAAGCTGCGTGACACCGAGTGGATTTATTTCACCATCCTCGGGGTTCCTCATGGAATCGATTATGATAGTCAGCATCCTTGCCTAGACAGTCCAGATAAATGTGAATACATTGCAGATGGAGACGTAAACCCTAATTCAGTGGGCGCTGTCGAAAAAAATCTCAAGATTCCGTTCTCGCCGCTCGCTCATCGGCATCTTGAAATCAGAGTGACTATGTGCGAATCGATGCAGAAAGGGGATGATTGTGATCTCGAAATGGCAGAGAAGGTTACCAGCCTGGACATCAGAATCACCCGTCCACAGCCATAAGGCTCCGGTCAGTGCTTGAGCTGGCTCACCACTGGCAGAACGCCACGGCAGCATCGTCGCACGCCTTGTAGCGCGGCCACCGCCGTCCAGTCGGGTCCGTGGCTTCGACCTTCCGGACGGTATCGATTAGCTCTCGTGGCCCCCCGGTCCGGAGCCTCGTGAGATGCCCGGCACACCGCGGCCACAGTCCTGCTCATCCTCGGCGTTCCGGAACGGGTCGTGATGCAGATCATGGGGTGGTCATCCACCGCGATGGCGGCCCGCTACCAGCACGTGACGGGAGGGATCCTGGCCGACGTGGCGCAGCGGCCCGGAGGGCTCCGCAAAATCACGTTGAGACTGTAGATGAGACTGCAACCGTCGAAGGGCCCCACCGCGAACGGTGGGGCCCTTCGACATCGTGCCCGGTGAGGCACTGGCGGAGGATACGAGATTCGAACTCGTGAGGGGTTGCCCCCAACACGCTTTCCAATCAGGTTACCTAGAAGCTGCGACACACCCACTGTGACCAGGGGCAACGCCCTAGTCAAGCGGTTCTCGTGAAGTCAAGGCGTGTTGCGTAGCCATGTGCGCCCCCGACTCTCCTGCCTTCCTGGTGTCGGCTGGCCGTGTTGCCAGCCGTACCCGTGGGCACCCAAAGCCCTGCGTGCCCGTCTCCCGGCCTGCCAGCTACGTCCTGGGGTGATGGCCTAGGGGTGGGGTGCGAGGCCGCTAGAAGGGCACTGAGGGGCGTACAGGAGGGTAAAGCCCTGAGCGGGGAGAGAGTGGCAGGCAGGCAAGGTGAATGGTCGAGGAATGCTCAGCCCATATGTGAATGCAGGCAGACACCCATTAGGTAATGCACTGCCTCCCGGTCCGGCTTTCCTCTCGACTTCCCAGCTCATTCCTCCCTGCATTCCTGGGTGAATTCAACCCGGTAATCCCAAGGTATTCTCACGTGTGGGCGAATCGGGGCAGACTGACCCGGGGGTATTAAACTGGGGGCGTGTAGGTGTAGGTGAGACCCCTTAAAAATGTGCCATAGAACTTTACATGCAAGGGACTCCCGCACATGCCCACTTACCCCCGAAGGCGTCTCTGTGCTCGCCCGCTAGGTGCAGAGGCATAGTCCCCAACGCTCTGTAGCAGGAAATAACACAGAGCAAGCAGGAGCTATCTGCATCTAACCCTGTGTTTCTCTGTGATACGCCCTACTTTCTCCGCGCTGTACAGAGAAGGGCCGGGACTTCCCCGGCCCCTCACCTGCGCTTACTGCTCCGGCCTACGGTTGTACCTGTCCAAGGTGGCCTTATTGGTGGAGGCATCCTTGAACTCCAGAGACCACGGACCTGTGTTGATGTCGAACTCCTTGCCGAAGCCGACCCACTTACCGGCCATGCGCCTACCGGTCGGCTCAATAAGCAACTGGATAGCACCATGATAACGAGCCCCGGCGTAGTAGCCATCCGTGGCAGTTTCCTCGACCCACGTTCCGGTAACCACATTCCCGTCAACCGTCAGATCCATAGTCAGAGGAGAGTTCGGATTGAAGGAGGCATCGGGCAGGGAACGGACTGTGAGCTTGTTCCCGTGCTGGAGTAGGACGACGTAGTGAAGCCCTGTGAATGTCTCGTCACGACCGCTGGAGAAGAACTCGTAACGGCTCAGCCAGATACCCGAGTAGTTCCCGTTAGGCTTCCTGGATTCTGTCTGGGCTGTTGGTGTAGTAGAGCTTGGGGCTGTTGTCGACGACGGCTCTAGGTCGTGGCCTCCCTGCCCATCCTCAGAGACTCGGGCCATGGGAACCGGGAACTGAAACCCAAGGGACCCAATGGGGAGTCCTGTCACAGCCTCCAGGGCCCTTGCGTAGACCGGTCGAGGGTTGGTCACGTCGCCGGACTCCCAGCGCTGTACGAGCCTCTTGCTGGCCCCGTTGGGTTCCCCCGCCCTCACCCCTGCCTCTCGTAGTTGTCGTGCTAGATCGTCTTGGCTCAAGAGCAAGCCCAACCGGACTGCTCGCAACGTGCTGTTCGGTGTGCTCATACCGATCACGGTAGACCTCCGACGCCTGCAATGACACCGGATTGACGCCCCTTGTGTCGCCGGAATGACGTCTTGACTGTCGTCGTGGGCTCGGGTTTCGGTCCGTCACCCTCTGTTCACCGGACGGAGCGAAGGGGCTGGGATGGCAGACGAGACAGCAGACGAGACCGGAGCACCACCCCTGGCGACCCTGCGCATCGGTGTGTACCGAGTGAACGGGGAGACCGGAGAGGAAACATGGGTGAAGCCTCCTCGGGTGGTAGAGGCAGGTGCTCCACTCCTGACATCCGTATGGCCTCCCTGCTGCTGCTATAGGTGCAGGAGTAAGCGGGGTGGATAGCACTCAGGACGTATGTCCTGGTGCGTTTGCGAGGGACGCATGTCCCGTCGCTAGGGGAGCTGACATAGGAAGGGGCCGGGAGTGATCCCGGCCCTCCTTGTCCTGGCCCTCGTTTATTGAGCCTGCGCCTTCCGGCACTCCTGACGCACCACCTGAAGGATGTGGAGCGGCTCTAGTTGGTTCGCCTGTTCTTGAGCAGAACTGCGGTCAACTTCGCTCCGTGTCTCATCTATCGCGATGGCCATTTGCTTAGCCCACTCCTGGCTATCGGTGATCGCATTTGAGAGTCTGTCCCATCGGGGATCTGTGCGGGCAGCTTTGGCGACCGCGTTTACAGTGTTGTCCATCCTGTCGGCAAGGTCCGCCAACTCTTTTGAAGTCGTAGCTCCATCATCGTCCGAGTCATCCCCGGACTCGCTATCGCCGATTCCAAGATTTGTGCACGCCTGTCGGACATCACGTAGAGCCTCGTTCTCCTGGCTCGGTGTGCACGCAATAGCAGCAACGCCCACCACCGCCAACAGGGCAACTGAATGAATCCTCATCCCCCACCTCTCACGTACTTTCCACTCGGGTGAAGGGAGTATAGCCACACTGTCACGCTGCCATCTCTAGCTCGGCCTTCATCTTCTTGTACTGGGTGTAAACGTACGAGAGGCTGACTCCCAGTTCCTCAGCCACTTCACCAGCCTTCTTCCCCGCCAGGAATCCATCCTTAATGGCCTGCTGGTTCTTGGTGAGCGGAGCAGTAGTGGAGTCCTTCACTACAGTCTTCTTCTTCGAGACTGCCTTAGTGACAGTGAACTCCTGTACCTGGTCAGTAAGACTCAACTCCACTTCCTTGAACTTCCTCCGGTAGATGGGTGCTACTTCACTGGCACAGATCAGAATCACAGGAGCGATGGAGTGGACTGCAATACCAACCCAGTCCCTGTGAGCTATTGAACTCCAGGTGTTCAGGAACAGTGATGCCAGTCCAGTGATGTACCTGAATGCTGTAGCCCACTTACCAGACTCCATACCGTGTCTACTCAGAATGGAGTCAGCAGAGAGGGAGAGGACTAGAGCAGCATCAACCAGGACCGGGAGTAGCCACCCGGTCCACTTCCATTGGCTGTGCTCTGAGACGAATGGAGCACCAGTCATCAAGCTGAAGAGAATGGCTCCTGCTGCTATCAACCACAGCATGGAGTCAACTACTCTTCTGGTCCTCGTGATGGACTTCAGTTCACTGGTGGTCTTGGTGTGGACAGTGGTCTTGCTCAGTTCGGTGTACTTCATTGGTTAGTCTCCTTGGTGGTGGTGTATGCGCAATAGCACAACGAGCGATCCCGACAGGGATCAAGGTGGTGCAGGTGGCGCGACTGGTAATGCAGGTAAGGGTGTGACTCCTCCTCCGGTAGCCCGTCGGAGTCACCCCTGTAGCGGGGGAAAGGACTGAACACGAGGAGAGAGGCTGAGGGCCCTAGCCCGAAGACTCTCGTTCACTGGTGCTCATGAAGTAGGGGACTCCGGCAAGAGCCTTCGTCCCTGGAGCGGGGAGAGAGTGAGTGAGGGAGGCTGAGGCCCTAGCCGAAGACTCCCGTACAGCGGGGAGAAAGTGGAGGTGTGAGTAACAGCAGGAGTACTCAGGTGTGGGCTGGCAGCGATGCCAGCCCTGTAGCGGGGGAAGAGTGGAGAGGACTGGAGTAGCAATGAATCTCACCCTGTACGGCAGGACCGGGGTCGCCCCCGGCCTGCCTTACTAGTAGCTACTCATGATTGAGTGCCGAAGGGCCTTTGCCCGTAGGCGCCCTCTGCGGACCCTTGAAGTAGAAGTGGGTAGCTTGAAGGGGTCGGCAAGAGT
Organism: Streptomyces sp. DSM 40750; assembly: GCF_024612035.1. GTDB lineage: Bacteria > Actinomycetota > Actinomycetes > Streptomycetales > Streptomycetaceae > Streptomyces. Next base: position 5,648,950 of record NZ_CP102513.1, on the reverse strand, counting down.
CTCCCCCTTCTCTCCCCGCCTTCTTCTTCCCCCCGCTCCAAGCGCAGCGTAGGGCCCTTGCCCGGAGCTGTGCCTATTGAGTGTTCTCAGTTCCAGATAAGAGGTTGGGGGGTTCCTCCTCCTGCGGAGTCGTCGTCACCCCCTACTAGATGCCTCTTACTTAGGGCCATAAGTCGTGAGCCCGTGACGTGACCAGTTACCTCTTACTTAGGGCCATAAGTTCCATGGGTCACGGTCAACCCAGGACTCATACTCTTAGGGCCATAAGTTCCATGGGCTTGGGTGGGCACCGTTGCCTCTTACTTAGGGCCATAAGTCGTGAGACATCATCGGGCTACAGGTTCCTACTCTTAGGGCCATAAGTTCCCTGGCGTTTGGTGGTGACCGTTGCTCCTACTCTTAGGGCCATAAGTCGGGGAGACCTGGGGCTGACGCTGCCCCCTTACCTAGGGCCATAAGTTCCCAGGGCCCATGGCTGACTGCTGGCCACTCTCTTAGGGCCATAAGTCAGACCGTGACTTCCTCGTCGTACAGGTCTTCGTCACGCATCCATGTCCGGTCGGTGAAGTCCCCAACCTGGAGGTAGAACGTGGTCTTAGCTCCTCGCTTACTCCCGATGGTTTTGACCGTGAGCCAACCCGACTCGACCAGGGCCTGTACTCCTCGCTCTGTGTAGGACCGGAGATTCCCTGCACGGTTCTTCCTGCCAACCGCGTCAGCCAGGGAGCGCCAAGGGATAGTCACCTGAGAATCATCCCCACACAGTCGGGCTATCTGCTTGGCTGCCAGCATTCCGCTGAGGGGTACGTACTGAATGACGTCCCGATACCAGAGGTACGCCTGTCCAGTCGGAGGCATGTTCTCTGCGGCAAGGGGCTGCCCTCGCTTGGCCAGCAGTCGGCCGTGCTCCTTGATGCGGTCGGCGCAGCGGGCGAGAAATCCTGTGCCCTTCTCCTTGAACGGGACTCCGTCAGCTATCAGCGCGACAACGGACGCTTGTCCGGGAATCCCCTTGGGCCACTCCTTCGTAGCCTTAGTCGTGCCAGCCCATGTCACCCGCTTGAACTGTTCGGCAATCTTGCTGAGGTCTCCGGTGTAGATATCTTCGTAGCCGTAGCTCATACTCGTATCTCCATTCGTGGTGGTTGTTGATATCCATAGCCTTCGTCCAATCGACTCGGTGTTGTTGGGAGGCTGGTTGGTTTGGTTGTCTGGGTATCCATGGCAAGGGGCCGGTCATCCCGGCCCCCACCAAAGAGACTCAGTCAGTTATTCGGAAAGGCCGAGCCGGCTCGGGGTTCTCATTTCCCTCTAGCTATCCCACCCATAGCCGTGTAGGCCGTCGACTGGAATGCTCCTGGACACTGCTTCAGGTTGGGGTCTTGGTGCTTGCGTATCTCAATCCGGAAGTCAAACCCCTCACCGCAGTCAGAACAGATGAGCTTGCGTTCCCTATCCTTGAACCCTTCGGAGTACATAGCCTCACCTCTCAGTAGCTCAGGAACCGCTGTAGCTCGGCTATGTCATCTCCGCTCAAGGAATCCCAGGCGCTGTCTATGAGCACCTTCAGTACCGGCAGGGCTTCACCGCCCTGCCCCAGGTACTCATCCCAGAGTTCTGTGATCTGCTCATGCACTACCGTTCTCCTCCAGCTTCTCCAGCAGGTACAGGGCATTGCCTCGTGAGAGGTCGTCCAGCTTCTCGATATGAGCGGGGGTGAAGGTTCCTCGGTCCATAGCCACCAGCAGGACAGCAGCAAAGAACAGTGCCGTCTTACGTAGACCGATAGGCCGTACTCGATCGATGTTCTGGCGTATCTCCTCTCGCAACCCATCGTCTCCGTCATGGGCTATGAGCCTGTCGGGGGTAACCCATGCCCGGACGCTCAGGGATTCGAGCACGGTCAGGATTCCCGGAATGAGGTTGTGCTTACGTCGTCTCACTTCTCCCCGCCTCTCAGTTGCCTTCCATCAGGTTTCGTGCCAGTCGTTCGTACCGCTCCGCTGAGATGATGACCACTGCGTCGCGTCCGTACTTGGTGATGCGGATGGTTTCTCCTCCCTCTGCCCGCTGGATTAGCTGGGACAGGACTCCCTTAGCTTCCTTGCTTCCGATGCTTGACATCGCTTATCTCCTCGCTGTCTCGAATGGATGGGCCGGGCATGCCCGGCCCTGCTGTGTACTCACTCCCAGAAAGACTCAGCCTCAGACTCCCGAAGCTGTGCCATCTGCTCAACCACACCCCCGAACACCTCAGGGATAGGTGCGTCCTTCCGGTTGTGTCGCTTCTCAATCCATCCTTCATATCGGTCCGTGTTCACTTCAGAGTCAACGCCGAGTCCTTCAGCCCAGCGGAGTAGGACGGGGTCAGGATGGAATTCCTCCATGCGTCCGGGAACCTTGAGGCTGAACCATTTCTCATGGAACAGGTACTCTAGGGATTCACCGCCCTTGACGATTGCCAGCACGTGAACGGGAACACCCTGGTTCTTCTCTCGGCTCAGCCCCTGGAACCGCTCTAGCTCAGGGTTCTTAGTGGTGCCTATCTTGACCATGCCATTCGCCATGCGAACCATGTAGGTCCAGCCCTCGGTGTGATGGGTTATGGCACCGATGCTGTCCAGTTCCGCTATCACCTTCCTGGCCCGCTCCTTGCTCTTAGTGGCAAGCTGATAGCGGTGGTACTGACACATGATGAGATGCACTCCGCCAATCTCGTACGGCTGTCCTTCCTGGGTGCACTCGGTCTCTACGCACTGCATGTTGTTCGTGGTCATTGCTCGGTCTCCTTAGTGGTGTGGTGGGCCGGTCCGGGGATAACCCCCGGCCGTGCCCCATGCGCCTCCGTGTGGGCTTCTAACGGCCTATCCCTGTAGCCCTGATGTATCCGATAGCTACTCGGCCTCACGCTGCCTTAGAAAGGCGTACAGGCTTGTTTGTGGTCCACCTGTACGGACTCGCATCAATGTCCAGACGCAGACCCACGGATATCGGATGCTTGCACTGACCTCTAAGGCCGTAGTGCCTGCCTAGTTCCTCTCGGGTGTTGAACTCCTGACGGCAGGACACGCACTTGAATGCATCATCAGCGAGTCGGGTGTAATGACGCTTGGACATGGGTGATCTCCTTCGTGGTGACGGCAGGGCGTCTTAGCCCTGCCCGATAGGTGGGGACCTTGAGATAGAGCAATCCCCAGGCGGGAAGAAGGTGGGGACCTTCGGGCAAAAAGAGAGGCGAGGGGCAGAGCCCTCGGGAACTACGTGAACGGCGAGATGGCCGATGAAGAAGCCGGACAACATCAGGGTCTGTCGGGAGTTGCCTGGAGTCCGGTGAACTTCTTCATTACCCATTTTAGATCACGGCACTGACACCGGGTGGCCTCCCCCGTACCTTCGGGGTGGCCTCTGCATGGTGGGTACCTCTTGGCCAAATGAAAGAGCCCCGACCAACCAGAGTCAGTCAGGGCTCTAAGCGTCACCACAGAGGAGACCAGCCACCGTGCGAGGGAGCGTGCGTTTCACCCTCTACTTATAGAGTGACCCCTGACCTCGACCTTCAGGCAAGCCAGGATCTCGGTCGTTATCAACCTGTGATCTACCTGCACAGCTCCTGAGTGACGCCCTCTACCTATAGAGAGGGGTGCATCTTGAGTACTTCGACAAGCAAGATCATCGAACGTTACCGACTCGTTATCTGACACCAGCAGGAAAGGGCCCACTGGCGGCGTTGCCAGGGGCCCTCTCAAGGTCTAGCGGGGAGAGCTGGTCAGTACCGGTCTCCCAATGCGTGCACAGCGTCTACAGCCCTCTTGCTAGCCATGTCTGCCCCGTATCTCCTGAGCATGGCCGGAGACTTCCATCCACGCACAGCCATGATGTGTTCTCCCGAGACTCCAGCCGCTTTCAGGTCATCCGCCCAGGTGTGGCAGAACGAATGCGGGGAGACGGCAGCAGGGTCGTACCCAGCTTCCTCCGCCCACTTCTTCGTGAGTCGGTGCAGTCCGGCGTACAGAAGCTTGCTGCGGTTCCTCGTGCCCAGCCACAGCCAATCCGTCCTGTCGGCAAGCTTGTGTGTAGCTCTCGCCCTGAGCCAGCGAGACAGAGCCTTCACTGTCTTGGGCTGGATAGGAATGATCCTGCCGTCGACTGAGTTCCTGTCCATCTTGATGGGGATGACTACGAGGGTTCCCCCGGCAAGGTCGAGATCCTGAACCCTGAGATTCAGCAACTCATCAGACCTCAGACCCTCGGTGAGGACACGGATGATTGCGTGATCCCTCACCATCTGGAAGTCCTTGGTCTTGGGTGAGCCGTTGCCCGTCGCCTTCAGCATGTCGGACACGAAGTCAGTGCTCAGGGTCTTGGGCTTGCCCATGGGTGGAGTGGCGTATTTCTGAAGCTTCGGGTCTCGGTACGGGTCGGTCGTGTCGTACTCCTCGGACAGGTAGGAGAACAACGCCCTGAGATTCCGCTGAACCGTGTTGGTCCCACCTGTGTAACCACCCTTGCCGTCTTGAGACTTGGGTACATCGTGGGTCTGGTAGTACCAGCGGAAGAACCGGTTGAGCGTTCCTGTGTCGACGGCAGTGAAATCCCCTGCCGTCTTCTGTGCGGTGAGCCAGTGGTGAAGCTGAGTGGCTGCGTACTTGTAGGCGTTGATCGTGCGTCGCTGGAATGGCCTGCCCTGCCTGTTGGTGGTGGTGGACAGGTGAAGCTCTAGCTCACTGATCTGCGCCAGCCGAGCATCCTCGGCACCCTTCACAGCCCTGACTACTCGGGGAGCGGGGAGAGAGGGGGAGGCAGGGTCAACCCCTGCCGACCGCTGCTGTGTTCTGAGGGGGCTTTTCCTGGCTGCTGTGGTCACGGTGACTGACTCCTGTGTCCGTCCCGCTAGACAAGTGCCTGTCACCCAAGCGTCTTGCGTAGCGGGGTCTGGATGGTCAGTCGCAGCACCAACGAGAGAGGGGTCCAACCTGCTAAGTCGCAGGTCAGACCCCATCTGGCGGAGGATACGAGATTCGAACTCGTGAGGGGTTGCCCCCAACACGCTTTCCAACTGTGGTGGTGCCTCGCGGGTCCGCGTACAGGGCTGTTCACCTGCGTTCATGGCCAGCCGGTCGCCGGAGCGGCTACGGGCTTCGGTCCCGTTTGAACGGCCGTGAACGGCGCTGAATGAGACGGAAACTGAGACGGGCCCGTCTTGCTGAGCTGCATCGAGGGCGGGCTTCTTCCGCGCAGGCACGCTCCGGAGCGGCAATCAGGCGTGGAACTGGTTGTGGGTTGGCCTCAGTGAGCGTCGGACGGCCCAGGGATGCCCCAGTATCAACGTCTGATGCCCCGTTTCTGGAGCCTCGTCGATCACCAGCTGGCATGCTTACGGTGTGTTTGCATCGACACTTGCCGCGCATGCAGCTCAGTCGTCCGCGTTGCCGGCGGCTGCGGTTGTAGCAGGGTGCGCCCTGGTCTTCACTGTGGCTTCGTTCTGGTGGCTGAACGCCCGCCAGGGCCGGTTGAAGTCATACGAGCCCCACTCCTTCGCCGGAGCAGCCACTCAGCAGCTGACGCTCATACGCCTACCTCTGGTGCTCTACAACACCGGACCCAAGCCGATCATCGTTCAGAACCTCCAGCTTCGGTTCCCCGATGAGCCCGATTCGCTCCTCCCCCTGCCCTGGCGCAATTCATGGCCGCAGCTGAGGCCTGTAAGTGAGGACAGTGCGGCGATGCCTGCGGTTTTCGCCGTCGACGGTAGAAAGGCCGAACAACGGTTCATCGAGTTCGGAGCACCATTCCCCGGCTTCATTCCGCAACCCAGGGACTACACCGTCACGCTGGAAGTCATGTTGGGACACCGCAAGCGTTGGCAGCCTTTCCTGACCTTCACGCTACACGCGGGCAACATGATTAGCCCCAGCCAGTACATCACATACAGCAACTCGCCTCGCGACCTGACGGAGGCAGACCGAGAAAAGGCCAACGCCGCTCTAGAGGCTCTAGCTGCCAAACTCGCCGAACAACAATCTATGCGAGGTAAGAACACCAACGCGCCAGAGTAAGCAGGCATCAAATGTGCAGACGTTCATGAACACCTCTCCAGCGAAGAACTTCCAAATTCTACTAGAACGCATCAGCCTGAGCGCGTCCGAGAGAACTGCGGCACTAAGCAGGGCCGAATCGGTCCGCGAGAATCTTGATAGATATTCGCTGGTGCGATATTCCTTCATCACGGGTTCCATGGCGCGATCTACGGCAATTCAGACATTTTCAGATATCGACATCCTCGCCGTAATTAAGGATGTGCCTGGTATGTCCGAAGATTCGGTTCTGGCGATTAGCGCAATCTCCGATTTTTTGTCGCGCACATTCGTGGAAGTTCAAAATTTCGATAGCGCGATTCACATCGCATTCCCTAGAGGTCCAGGAGTCGACGTAGTTCCTGCACTGCATGCGGGGAACAACTCGTCTGGCCATGAACTATATAAAATTCCAACTGAACAGCGAGCTTGGCTTGACTATGTGCCCGAGGAGCAAAATCGGCAGATTAAGCAGCTCACTCGAAAGCTCGGTGATGGATTTAAGCAAGCAATTCACCTAACTAAATGGTGGAGCCGAACGCACGGCAGCCCGCTCCCGTCCTACGAAATCGAAGAATTTGCTAGCAGTATTGCACAAGGCTGGAAACATATTCACCCACCCGCCGAGGCGCTCGCCGCCATTTTGGAAGAGGCGGCTAGGCATGCCCCCAAGAAGTTGAAAGATCATCAATGTCGCGTCGTTCGAGAAGCATCCCTGATTGCGCAAGAAGCACTTGAGCGTGCTGCACAAGGCGACGTGGCCGGATCCATTGCATGTTGGAGGTGCTTGCTCGGTGAGAAATTCCCAGCTGTCATCTTCTGAAATCATCGCCCTGGCAAATAGTCGGCTAGAGAAGGCAGGGGATCTATATAGAAGAAGCAGATGGCTTCAGGTTGCGACCTTCCTGTTTAGCGTTGCATCCATCTTCATTGCGAATCCGTACACCTACATTCCAGCCCTACTTGCTCTCGGTGTTCAGATTTACTCGTGGTCAGTACGTCGGAGTGCAGGGAGTCGCCACAATGAGGGGGAGGAAGGTCGAACAAGGGGACTGTTGTTGGATGCACTAGGGTCAGCTGAGGAACGAGTCGACCTAAACAATTGGCTGATTCGGGTTTCTCCTCGCCAGGGAGATAGCCCCCCACCCCCGGTTCCGCCGGACTATTTCGCCAGCACGGCACCCGTTGGAATGCGTCGCCTCTGTGATCACCTTCAGGAGAACGCGTTCTGGAATAAATTCATGTATAAGGAGGCTGCCGACTATTACGGAAAGATCCTTTGGGTATTTGTGATCGTAGCTATAGCTGCCGTGCTTGTTGCGATCCCTCTCGCCTCAGACGGGCAAAATTTGATCTTGGCTCGCCTAATCGTAGTCGCACTTGCTTCCGGTGCCGCCTTCACGCAGTGGTCGGAAGTCTCGGCCTGGCGTTCGGCTGAAACGAAGAGCGAACTACTGGACCGACGCTTGGAAGCACTGTCGGATTGCTCAGAAGAAGAGCTAAGGTCAGGTCGAATTGGCGCCCTACTATCGGCATATGGGGACTATTGCGTGGCCACGTCGGGAGCACCACCCACTCCAACCTGGTTGTACAAACGCCATGGAGCCCACGTAAACCAACTCTGGACACGAAGAGCGGCCACATGACCGGGCGCCGGCGTGCTCTGTGAGCCCAGGACATGTGGTTGAGCTCTCAGCTTGGGAAGCTGCTGCCTGCGTCGGCCGGCGCGCTGTAGACCCGTAGCACCGGCCCGTCGTGGAGGGGGCCAGCCCGTTCGAGCCGGGCCAGGCGGGCTGACATCTGCTCGGCGGTCCAGTGGCGTTTCGTTTGTGCCGCTCCGACGAAAGCCAGCCACGACGGCGGGTGCGCCGACCGATCAGGTGCGCGTGTGTCTCGATGTACCCCCACTGGCCTCAGCCACGTTGCTTCTTGTCGGTGGCTGGCGGGTCGCTGAATGCCGCTCGCTCAGTACAGCCACAACTGATCACCGGCGGCCGTGACCTGCGGCCGTCTAATCGATCAACGCCCTGACCTGCTGCTGAGCTGTCGGCAGTTGTCGACGTTGGTCACCATTGAGCGCCCTTCCACGGCCCGAGTACGGCCCGGGAGGGCGCTCGTGTGTGAGCACCGCATTAGGAGTTCGATCTGAGCCCGGCGTGGTGGGGACTCGCCTCGCGCACTGGCGCCGTACATGGCCGCTGGTTGTCGCCGCCGGCCGTGCTCGTTGATGTCAACGTTGGATGTCAGCGGAACAGCCCTGGGACCGGGCAGACCTCCAATGGTTCATCCGGCCGGTCTGCCCAGCTCCACCAGATATGCCGATCGGCACACCGCCACAGCGACCGGCAGGTCCGCCGGCCGTCGTCCTCCCGTTCGGTGAGCAGCAGGCCACCAGACTTCATGGGCTGGCTGCATGCAGGACAGGTCGGGGCCTCGTTGATCATGCGGCGCACCCTAACGGAGCGACCTCTTCGTCCCGAAGCAACTTGGGTGAGGCCCCTACCTCGGGCTGGTGTGTCCGCTACCTGCGCTGAAGGTCCGCAGGCCTCCGTGCTTGTCCGCCGCTGTACGTCGGCGTTGTCACGCAGTTAGACACTCACCGCAGCGGCCCTCTTCAAGTGGGCTCAGCCACACTGCTCGCTGTATCGGGGGCGTCGGATGACGTGTTGGTTGCACCAGTTTCGTTCGATTCTGCTGTCGAAATGGCGAGTTGAGGTAGAGCAGATGCCAGGACGCTGGATTGCAACTCTCCGGACACTACAGCCTGGATCAGCACATCGTTCGCCTCGCGCGCCTTTTGTTGCCCTCGCATGATAAGCAGCCAAGCGCAGGGGATTAGCAGAAGCACTGCAAGGGTACTTTTGGCTGCGGCGGTGCTCACAAGTATCGAGGCGCTGAAGCCGACATTCACCCGAAGATCCGCCTCGGCGGCTGTGCGATCGTATGTGCCGTAAAGATCTATGTTCCCTGCCTGTAGGCGAATGGAAAGTTGATCGAGTTCGTCACCGAATCTTCCCATTGCGGAATTAAGGTCAACCGTCCTTCCTCCGGCGCTGCGGATGTGAATGGCGAGATCGATTAGGGCTGAACGTGAGGCGCGGGAGCCCCATTCTGGCCTCCTGACGGCGGTGAAGGACTCGTTCGGGAGAACGAGTGAGTCCAACCCTGCTGCGCCCCGGCTCGTTTCTGGTGTCTCTATCCATCTCAACATGCGAGGGTCGTCGAGTTGGCCGCTCAAAGGATTGCCCAGAATTTTCTGGATCAAGCTCCACTGCCATTCGGAGAATCTGAACCAGTGAACGATGGAACGCGCTCGAACCTCAAGAAGGCAGCCGATTAGGTATGCGGCGAAACTGGCGGCGGCAAGCGTGACTGTCATGCCAACCATGCTGCTGAGCTCGTATAGGCTCTTCCATATCCCCTGGGCGCCCTTTTTCTTGGGGATGTACTCGAAGAAGCCAATCCAAAGGGTTATCATCCAAATGTATCCGGCGGCTAACGGGGCTCGAATTTCTCGGATTCCCGGCAGGAGATTCGCAAGCATGCAGTCATTTTGCATCGGACTGCGGGGTGCTCGGGCGGTTTTGAGCAACTGAGGTCGGCGGAGCGGCTTTGGGCTGGAGCTGCTTTGGGGCGAGTGATCATGGCCCCGTAAGCTCATGGCGAGTCGGGCAGTCAGTGGACCTGCCCGTAAAGCACGACGTTGGGGCCATGATCTTAGAGGCTCGCCCCAAAGTGGCTGCCTAAAGCCGTGGAGCCGACCGCCCCAGCCATAGAGGGTGTCTCCCACTTCATGCCCGCAGCCGCTGAGCGCGCCGCCGGGCGCGGCCAGCCGGGGCGCAGACAGGAGGCAGGCCGCGCCGCAGAGGCGGCGCGCGCCCGCGCCGTGCGCGGGCCTTGAACCAGTAGAGAAAGTTTGAATCATGGCCCGGCTGCTCTGTGGTGTAGAACCCTGAGCATGGGGAGTGAGCGGCGGGAGCAGATGCGGGCCCTTGGTGCGCGTCTTCGTGGGCTTCGGGCAGAGGCCGGTCTGACGGGTGCTGTGCTGGCGCAGCGTGCCGGGGTGGGGCAGCCGACCGTGTCCAAGGTCGAGACCGGGCGCATGGTTCCGAGCGTTGATGTGCTCGACCGGCTCTCGCGTGCCCTCGGCCTCGACGAGTTGACTGTTCGTGAGGTGCGTGAGTTGTTGGACGCGGTGATGGCCGCTCCGGGTACCGACCAATCGGCAGACAACATACCTCCGGCTGCCGGTAGCACCGTTGATGAAGAGGTTCGGTCCACGCAGCTGGTGAGGTCGTTCCAGTGCGTTGTGCTGCCCGCTCTGCTTCAGACTGCGGAGTACGCCCGGCACGTCTTCGTGAGTGCGCCGAAGTCGACGCCTGATGCCGTGGGTCGGGCTGTGGCTGCTCGCATCGAGCGGCAGAGCGTGCTGTACGAGCCGGGGCGGGAGTCGGTGTTCGTGCTGACGGAAGCCGTGTTGCGTACCTGGCCGGGGTCTCCGGCGCTCATGTTGGCCCAGCTCGACCGGCTGCTGGCTGTGGAGAGCTTGAGCACGGTGCGGCTCGGGGTCATCCCCTGGCGCCAACCGGTGCCGGTGCTGCCTCGCCACGGGTTCACCCTGTGCGACCGGCGTGCCGTCGTTGTCGAGGCCTTCGACAGTGAGCGCGTGTCGGCTGACTCAGCCGAACTGGCCGCCTTCGAGGAGACGTTCGCTCGCTTCGAGGGGGCTGCAGTCTTCGGCGACGAGGTGCGGGAACTGCTGTTGCGGGTGATGTCGGACTTCCGCAGTCTGGGAGACCTCCTCACTCGATAGAGGAATAATTCCTCAAGATGCCTGGCCCGTGACTGGTCATGGGAATACTCTGCCTTTGCGCTGTCTAGCCCCCTAGACGTAGAGTGAGGGATCTCCCATGCGAACCAAGTGGTGCCGTGCCTTTCCCGGCCTGGCCGAGGAGGTGGGCAATGCTCGACACTTCGTTGCTGCCCTGCTCGACGAGCAAGGACCGGTCGACGAAGCCGTCCTGGTCGTCAGCGAGCTTGCGACCAACGCTGTGCGGCACTCGTTGAGCGGCGCGGCCGGCGGCTGGTTCGTCGTGATCGTGGTCCTCGGCGGCGACAGCGACCTCGTGCGCATCGAGGTAGTTGACCTGGGTGGTGAACGCGAACCGCGCCTGTGTGACGTGTCGGACCAGGAGGAGGGCGGTCGCGGCCTGGCGCTGATCGCCGCGTGCGCCAAGGGCTGGGGCGTGAAGAACTGGCCCGACGGGCGGACCGTTTGGGCGGACCTGGTGCGGGAGAGCACGTGATCGCGTCTGCCTCGACGGCCGTCTCTGGTCGCCTTGTGGGCGGTGGCGGGTGAGCCCTCGGGGTGTGCCCGGCAGGCGGTCGCGCTTCTACGTGATCGGCGTAAGTACGGGACGCCGTCTCCCGCCCATTCCGTCTAGGGCCCTAGACTCCTGGTTAGTGCTAGGAGGTGAGGTCATGTCGGACGAGTTGCAGCGGATCATGGCGATCGATGATCCGTACCGGCTGTTGCGCGAGGTCACGACCCGGTTGGCCGATGCACAGCAGGAGGTGACCGAACTGGCTCGCCTCCGTCGACGGGTGGTTCAGGACCTGCACGCGCAAGGGCTGTCGTACGCGCAGATCGCCGAGAAGGCGGGCCTGAGCCGCGGGCGCATTCACCAGATCCGGCACACCGGCCCGGCGCCGGAAGGGGCCTTCCTCGGCCGGGGCTCCGTCGTCGTCGCCACTCCCCTGCGCCGTGATGACGAGGGCGGGCGAACGGTCGTCGCCATGGACGACGTCAGCTCCGGCAAGCGGCTGGAAGACCTCGCGCGGACGTACGGACTCGACGTCACCTCGGAGCATGTGTCGGTCGGCGGTGGGATCGACCTCAACCGAGACGGCCTCGTCGTCGTCTGTGGGCCGCGCATGTCCCAGGAGATGTGGGACACCTACGCGCAAGATCCCGTTCTGAGCTGGGAGCGCGCGGAAGACGGGCCCTGGACGGTGGTGGACCGACGTACCGGCACCGTGTACCGGTCGGGTCAGGACGGCGACCCGGCTCGGCCGTACGACGTCGGATACCTCGGCCGGCTGCCGCGCCCGGACGGTAACGGGTCGCTCCTCGCCATCGCCGGTATCCACACGCAAGGCTCCCTCGGCGTCGTGCAGCTGCTCGCCAACGACCTCAACACCCTGTGGGGCCAGATCGGTGACCGCCGGTTCTCCACCCTGGTCGGGGTCGAGTACGACCCGGAGACCAGCGAACCGCAGTCCGCCGAACTGCTCTGCCCGCTCTACCGGCACGACGAAGAGGCGACGGAGGCGACGGGGTGAGGTTCACCCTCGCCACGCTGCCCGCCGAGAACGACCGCGAGAACGAGGACTTCGCCGCTGCCGCTCCCGGTGCGGCTGTTGTCCTCGACGGCGCCGGCGTGGGTGGGGCCGAGACGGGCTGTACGCATGGCGTCGCCTGGTTCTCCGGAACTCTGGGCAGCCTGCTCCTGCGCAGCATCACCGCACATCCCGCTCAGCCGCTCGTTGACTGCCTGGCCGACTCGATCGGCCTCGTCCGGTCCCTGCACGAGGACAGTTGCGACCTCGCGTACCGGGCCAGCCCGACCAGTACGGTCGTTGCGGCGCGGATCGGCGGGGGAGTGCTGGAATACCTCGTCCTAGGTGACTCCTCCCTGCTGCTGGCCGACCAGGACGGCCGTACGACCGTGGTCACCGACCGGCGCCTGGACGAGGTCGGCAAGCGGCTGCGCGGGCCCGTCGACCAACTGCCCACCGGCTCACCGGAACACACGGCCGCGCTCGCCGGGTACCGGGATGCCCTGACCGGGCTCCGTAACCGGCCGGGCGGCTTCTGGATCGCCGGTCCCGATCCGCGGGCGGCCGAACACTCCCTGACGGGGGCCGTACCGCTGGATTCGCTGGCGTCCGTGACGCTGCTGAGCGATGGCGCGACGAGACTCGTCGACCGGTTCGAACTCGCCGACTGGCAAGAGGTGCTGTCCGTCCTCGACTCCTCGGGGCCAGATGAGCTGATCCGCTGTGTACGTGAAGCTGAGGCCGGCGACCCTGAGGGCCGACGCTGGCCGCGCGGGAAGGCTCGCGACGACGCGACCGCCCTTCACTGGGCGCTGGACTGACGTAATCCGCTCACGCGAGCAGTGAGGTCGCGACTTCTCGTATACCCCCCTAGACAGTTCAAGGGTTGGCGGTTACCTTAGCCGTACACCCCCCTAGACAGTTGGGAGGTGACTCCCCTTCATGCTGTCTAGGGGGGTATCCAGTTCAGATCGCGGCGCTCAGCGTGAGCGGCGCACACAACCAAGTGAGGTTCAGACAATGCGTGTTATCCCCGTGGACACCTCGGCCGCGACTCTGCTCGTCACCAAGCTGCCGGAGGTCAAGGTGAGGGACCGGCAGACCGGTGAGGTCGCCGTTGACCCGGTGACCAATCAGCGGCTCATGACCCTGGAGCTGGTGTTCATCGCGGCCGGTGGCTCGGACATGATCAAGGTGACCGTTCCCGAGCAGGGCATCGGTGAAGGTCTGATCATGGGCGCCCCGGTCATCCTGTCCGGTCTGATCGCCCGGCCCTGGGAGAGCGAGTTCGGCGGGCGTGCCCGGCACGGCATCGCCTACCGGGCCGATGCCGTCATGGTCAACGCTCCGGCTCCGGTTCAGGGTTGATCGCCGTGACCGACGACTTCCGGGTTCCGCTGTCGATTCTGCTGCCGGTCCTGCTGGTCCTGGGCATGCTGTTGGTGGTGCGCCGTCGCATGCCGGTCCTGTTCTGGTGGGTCATCGGGTATCCGGTCGCCGTGCTGCGGGTGCTCGTCTCGTACCGGGACACGATGGACGCTTGCGGCCTGACGGTCCCGGCCTCGGCCATCCGTCGGGCCACTGCCCGGATGGTCGGGCGGCAGGCTGCGCCCGTACCGCCTCGGCGGTCGTTCCCGCTGCCGACCGGGTCCGGTCTCGTGATGAGGCTGCGCATGGCGGCCGGGCAGGCTCCCGAGGACTTCATGGCCTCCGCCGACCGGCTACGGCATGCCTGGGGTGTCCATGCCGTGTACGTCCGTCCTACAAAGCCGGGGCGGCTCGAACTGCGGCTGGTCGGCTGGGATGTGCTCGCCGAAGTGAGGCCCGTCCGGCGTCGGTCGGCGTCCGGTCCCCTCTGCCTGCCGCTGGCACTTCGGGAAGACGGCGAGTGGCACGTACGGGACTTCCGCACCGTGCCGCACGAACTGATCCTCGGCGCCACGCAGTCCGGCAAGTCCGTCTACCTGCGCAACCTGCTGTGCGGCCTGGCCCGGCAGTCGGTCGTCCTCGTCGGCATCGACTGCAAATGGGGTGTCGAACTGGCGCCGTTCGCGCCCCGGTTGTCGGCGCTCGCCGACACGTCCGATCGGGCTGACGAACTCCTCGACGTGCTGCTGGATGAGATGGAGGCACGGTTCCGGCTCATCGGACTCCGAAGCGGCGCCGCGAGCGGTGCCGGTCCGGATCCCGTGCTCACCTCGGACGTGTGGGGACTGCCCGAAGCCGTGCGGCCGGTGCCGATCGTTGTTGTCGTCGACGAGGTGGCGGAACTGTTCCTCGCCGCGAGCCACGACGACGAGAAACGGCGAGACGCCATGGTCACCAAGCTCATTCGCCTCGCCCAACTCGGGCGTGCGGCCGGCATCTACCTGGAGGTGTGCGGGCAGCGCTTCGGCTCCGAACTCGGCAAGGGCGCCACCATGCTCCGCGCCCAGCTGACCGGCCGCGTCTGCCACCGCGTCAACGACGAAGCCTCGGCGAACATGGCACTCGCCGACATCTCCCCAGAGGCGGCGATCGCCGCCACCTCCATCCCGGCCGAGCGGCCCGGCATCGCCGTCGTCGGCGACTCCTCCGGCGGCTGGTCCCGCGTCCGCGCGCCGCACTTCACCCTCGCCGAAGCGGCGGCCGTCTGCCGTGACACCGCCGCCCTGGTACCGCACCTGCCCCGGCTCGACTCATTCCGGCCCGCCCTCGCCGTCGAGTCAAGCGGGCCGCCTCCCTCGACCGCTGCCGCGCCCACCGCTCAACCGGTGACCGAGTAGCCGCCTCTCCCTCCTACCCGGTCGGCGTGACCGCCTCGCGCCACATCCCTACCCCTCCCATGCCAAAAACCGGAAGGAAACCCATGTTCTGCGAGCATTGCGGTGACGTCGACGGTGATGAAACCGGCGTCGACCACGACGAACGCGACTGCCCGTGGTACGACAGCGACGACAATCCGGTGATCGTCGATGCCGCCGAGCTGGCCGCCAACTTGACGACCACCGCCGACGGCTCCCCCGCCCTGCGGGCCGCGATCGGCCTCCTGATCGGTCACGGCATGTGGATCAAGCGGCTGGCCGAGCGGCCCGGCCTGCTCCTCATCGACTACTCGGGCCCGTTTCCGCAGCCGTACGGGATCGACTGGCGCAAGGTCGCCCAGGCCCTGGACTCCAAGGAACTGCCCGCTTCCGGCGGGGAGCTGCGCATCCTGGCCCTGGCCGTGTCACTCGCCGACACCGCTGCCCCCGTCCAGCTCGGTGACGCTGTCAGCGGCCTTGATGCGGCCAACCTCGACCTCGTCCTTCGGGCCGTCACCGCCGCCAACGGCCGCCCCCTGGCCCGGTGACCGCCATGGTCAAGCGCCTGCGGGTCGACGCCGTGATTGTCCAGGCCGTCATCGCGGGTGCACTGTCCTTCTCCCACCTGCACGACCTCGCCTCTGCGGCCGGACAGGGCGGCTGGAAGGCGTGGGCCTACCCCGTCAGTGTCGACCTGCTGCTGGTCGCCGCCTGGCGTCGGATGCGGCAGGCGCAGGGAGCGGGACAGGGGGCCGGGGGGCCGCGTCTGTGGTTCCTGGTGGCCCTGGCCGCCTCCCTCGGCGCCAACGTCGCCACCGCCGGGCTCCTCGACCTGGACCACGTCCCCGCCTGGCTCCGCGTCGTGGTCGCGGGCTGGCCGGCCGTCGCCTTCTTCGGAGGCACGCTCCTCGCTCACACGCCCCACAACCCCCAGGAACCGCCACTGGCCCCGGCCCCGTCGACGACCGGCCCGCACGACGAACCGCACTCCGCCCCGACCGCCGTCGACGCGCCAGACCGAAACGCGCTCCCCGCACCGTCCACAGTCCCGGTCCCCGACCCCGCCCCTGAGCCCACCACCAGCGAACCGGCCACCACCGCCGAACCGGTGACCGACCTCACCCCCGAGCCGACCCCGACGCCCGTACCCGCCGTCGCGCTCCCGCCCGCCCTCGTCGATCGCGTCCGGGCCCTGGCCGCCGAACACCACTCGGCCACCGGCCACCCTGCCGACCCCGATGCCGTACGCGCCCGGCTCGGCCTGCCTCCGTCCATGACCGCGTCCGTCGCCGCCCACCTCTGAAAAGGAGTCCCGCCATGCACCGCCGCTTCCGCAACGTCCGCCGTATCGGCCCCGTGAACGTCGCCTCCTACGTCGAACGCGGCAAGCACCGCCACCTGGCCGCCTGCACCGCGCCCCGCTGCGACTTCTCCGCCGAGTACGACTCCCGCGCCGCCGCCGAACTCGCCGCCCGCACCCACCGCTGCTCGGCCTGACAGGAGACCAACCCCCATGGACGTTCCGCTCTGGCTCGCCCTGCTCTGCGTCGGGGTCCTGGGCGTCAAGCTCATCCGTCCGCCCTGGTGGCTCATCACCGTGCTGCTCCTGGGCGGCTACCTCATCGCCGACAGCCTCTTGGCCCCCGTCATCAACTCCCTCGTCAAGTAACCGCGAAAGGAGACCCGCTCATGCTCCGGCCGAAAATCCCGACCATGCCTCAGCCGACCGGCCTGGTTGCCCCGCCCGTCCTCGCCGAGCCGACCGGCGCCGTCACCCCGGCTGCCCCGACTCCGCAACCGGTCCCGGCTACTCCTGCGCCGTCCCGGCTGGCCGTCCAGCTCACCCCCGGCACCGCGCTCGCGCTCGTCGGCGGCGGTACCGCCGTGGTCCTGGTCGTCGGCGCCGTCCTTGTCTCCATGCTCCTCGCCGTCGCCGTCACGGCCGCCTCGGTCGCAGTGTGCGCCGTCGTCATCCGCTCCCTCCTGACCCACCGCTGACACGACAGGCCCACGGGCCCACCCCTACCCACACTGTCTAGCCCCCTGGACAGAAGGGGTGGGTCCGTCACACCTGAACCCCTGCAAGGAGGAACCCGCACATGCGTCCCCCGGCTCCCCTCGGAGCCATCCGCCACCTAGCAAGCCTCGCCCGATACGGCGACCTTGGCGCCTACGCCCGGCAGATCCAGCGCCTCGGCGGCTGCGAGCGGCCCGTACGGATGGAGGGCCACCGGCTCGACGTCCATGCGGCCACGGGTGAGATCGTCCGGGAGATCGCCGACACCGACCTTCCGGCCGGACAGCTCCTCATCCGCTGCAACAACCGCCGGGCCACCCGGTGCGCCGCCTGCGCCGAGGTGTACCGCAAGGACACGTTCCACCTCGTCACGGCCGGACTCAGCGGCGGCAAGGGCATCGGCCCGGCCGTCGCCCAACACCCCCGCGTCTTCGCCACCTTCACCGCCCCCTCCTTCGGCCCTGTCCACAACCGCCCCACCGGCGGCCGGTGCCGCTGCGGCCGGGCTCACCCCGAGGACGACCCCGCCCTGGGCACCCCCCTCGACCCTGACCGGTACGACTACCGCGCCGCCGTCCTGTGGAACGCGCACGCAGGTGCCCTCTGGGCCCGCTTCACCACCTACCTGCGCCAGCAACTCGCCTCCCGCGCGGGCCTCACCCGCTCGGAACTCCGCCACAGGCTCAAGGTCTCGTACGCCAAGGTCGCCGAGTACCAGCGGCGCGGCGCCGTCCACTTCCACGCCGTGATCCGCCTCGACGGCCCGGAAGGCGCCGAGGACACCCCACCGCCCTGGGCCACGACAGAACTCCTCACCGATGCCATCCGCACGGCGGCCCGCCTCGCCGAAACTCCCGGCCCGGTCCTCGACGGACGCCCCCACACCTTCCGCTTCGGCAAACAGCTCGACATCCGCCCCATCCGCTCGGCCGACTTCGCGGGCACCTCGGAGCTATCGAGCCGCGCCGTCGCCGCGTACATCGCGAAGTACGCCACCAAGGGCGCCGAGACGGCCGGCACCCTCGACCGCCCCATCCGCAACCCGATCACCGACCTGATCGGCTCCGGCGTCACCGACCACGCCCGACAGCTGATCCTCACCTGCTGGCACCTCGGCGCCCGCCCGGAACTCGAAGCCCTCCGCCTGCGCAAGTGGGCCCACATGCTCGGCTTCCGCGGCCACTTCTCCACCAAGTCCCGCGCCTACTCCGTCACCCTCGGCGCCCTCCGCCAGGAACGCGCCGACCACAACGAAGCCCTCACCCGCGCCCGCGCCGCCGAAGCGGGCCACCCGCTGCCCGACCCGGACACCGTCCTGGTCCTCTCCCACTGGCGATTCGCCGGGACCGGTCTGACCGCCGCAGAGACCTGGTTCGCCGCCTCACGCCAACCCGACGAAACCCCCGAGACGGAAGGTGATCCGACCCATGGCTGAGCGCCACCTCACCCTGGCCACGACGGACCCCTTCGACCCCTCCCTGGCTCTCCTGACCGTTGAGGAAGCGGCCCGTCGACTCCGTATCGGCCGTACGACGTGCTTCCGGCTCGTCCTCGCGGGAGAGATCGAGTCCGTCATGGTCGGACGGCTCCGCCGCGTCCCCACCGACGCCGTACCGGCCTACGTGGCCAAGCTGCGCCACCGACCCGCCCAAGCGGCCTGAGGGGGACGACATGGCAGAGAAGAACCGCACCCGTCAGCCCAACGGGGCCTCCTCGATCTACTTCGGCAAGGACGGCAAGTGGCACGGCCGAGTGACGGTCGGCGTCCGCGACGACGGCAAGCCCGACCGCCGTCACATCGAGCGCAAGACCAAGGCCGAAGTGACCAAGGCCGTCCGCGAGATGGAGCGGGCGCGGGACGACAAGAAGCTCAGGAAGCCGGGGCAGAGCTGGACGCTCCAAGCCTGGCTTGAGCACTGGGTCGAGAACATCGCCAAGCCGTACGTCTCCGAGAACACGTACGACGGGTACGAGGTCGACGTACGCGTTCACCTCGTGCCCGGCCTGGGCGCTCACAAGCTCGCCAAGTTGGAGCCCGAGCACCTGGAGCGCTTCTACCGGAAGATGCAGGAGTCCGGGAGCTCCGCCGGCACCGCTCACCACGCTCACCGGACGATCCGGGTTGCCCTTGGTGAGGCCGTCCGACGTGGGCACGTCGCCACGAACGCCGCCGAGATCGCCAAGGCTCCCCGCCTCGAAGAGGAGGACATCGAGCCGTACACGATCGAAGAGGTTCAGAGCCTCCTCGTCGAGGCGGCCAAGCTCCGCAACAGCGCGCGTTGGGTCGTCGCCCTGGCCCTCGGCCTCCGGCAGGGTGAGGCGCTGGGGCTGCACTGGGAAGACGTCGACCTCGCCGCCGGGTACGTCCGTATCCGTAAGAACCGACTGCGCCCGAAATACGCGCACGGCTGCGGTGCCAACCCGTGCGGCCGGAAGGCGGGCTACTGCCCCAAGCGTGAGCAGACCCGGCGCGAGCACAAGTCCACCAAGTCACGTGCGGGACGGCGCACCATCGGCCTGCCCGATCCGCTGATCAAGATTCTCCGCCAGCACCAGGAAGCCCAGGAGCGGGAGCGGATCAGGGCCGGTGCCGACTGGGAGGGCAAGGGGTACGTCTTCGCCTCGCCGGTCGGCGGGCCGCTGAGCCCGAACACCGACTTCCACGTCTGGAAGCGGCTTCTCCGGGACGCGGGCGTACGGGACGGCCGTCTCCATGACGCTCGCCACACCGCCGCGACCGTCCTCCTGATCCTCGGCGTCCCTGACGTCGTGATCGACTCGATCATGGGTTGGGAGCCCGGGGGAGCGGCCCGGATGCGCGCCCGGTACATGCACGTGACGGGGACCATGCTCCGCAAGGTCGCGCAGCAAGTCGGCGACGCTCTGTGGGAGCTCCCGAAAACGAACTGAGACGGAAACTGAGACGGAGCACGACGAAGGGCCTCACCGCGAACGGTGGGGCCCTTCGACATCGTGCCCGGTGAGGCACTGGCGGAGGATACGAGATTCGAACTCGTGAGGGGTTGCCCCCAACACGCTTTCCAAGCGTGCGCCCTAGGCCTCTAGGCGAATCCTCCGCCAGGAACATTACATGACGGCGGAGGGTGCTTGCGAACTCGTTCGAGGTCGGGTGATCAAGGTGGGAGGGAGGGCGGGGAGGCGGGTCGGCGCCCCCCGGGGATCGGGTAGGCTGGGGCCAGCCCCTCACGCGGCGCTATCTGACTGAACTCCCCCAGGGCCGGAAGGCAGCAAGGGTAGGTTGGCTCTGGCGGGTGCGTGAGGGGTCTTCGCTGTCCCGGAGCCCGCGCCCATGGCCATCTTCATGATCGCCGGGGCCGTTTCTGATCCCGCCACCCTGTTGCCGTCGTTGCTCCCGATGACCGCGACCCGGAACGTTGGCTTTTGTTCGGTGGGAACCGTGCTCTGGTGCCGGTTCGGGTTCAGCCCTTGTTCCGCGGCGGTCCGCGGCGGTCCGCGTTGTCAGTGGGCGCCTATAACCTCGTAGGCGTGTCGTCTCTCGCGCTGTACCGCCGCTATCGCCCGGAGTCGTTCGCCGAGGTCATTGGGCAGGAGCATGTCACCGACCCGCTGCAGCAGGCGCTGCGGAACAACCGGGTCAATCACGCGTACCTGTTCAGCGGGCCGCGTGGCTGTGGCAAGACGACGAGCGCGCGGATCCTGGCGCGGTGTCTGAACTGCGAACAGGGACCCACACCGACTCCCTGCGGGGAGTGCCAGTCCTGCCAGGACCTGGCGCGGAACGGGCCGGGTTCGATCGACGTCATCGAGATCGACGCGGCCTCGCACGGTGGTGTGGACGACGCCCGTGACCTGCGGGAGAAGGCCTTCTTCGGGCCCGCGGGCAGCCGGTACAAGATCTACATCATCGACGAGGCCCACATGGTCACGTCGGCCGGATTCAACGCGCTGCTGAAGGTGGTCGAGGAGCCGCCGGAGCACCTCAAGTTCATCTTCGCGACCACCGAGCCCGAGAAGGTCATCGGGACGATCCGTTCGCGTACGCACCACTATCCGTTCCGGCTCGTCCCGCCCGGCACGCTGCGGGAGTACCTCGGCGAGGTGTGCGGCAAGGAGAAGATCCCGGTCGAGGAGGGCGTCCTGCCGCTGGTCGTGCGCGCCGGGGCCGGCTCCGTGCGTGACTCGATGTCCGTCATGGACCAGCTGCTGGCGGGCGCGACGGACGAGGGTGTGACGTATGCCATGGCCACGTCGCTGCTCGGCTATACGGACGGGTCGTTGCTCGACTCGGTCGTCGAGGCCTTCGCCTCGGGGGACGGGGCCGCGGCCTTCGAGGTCGTCGACCGGGTCATCGAGGGCGGCAACGACCCGCGGCGGTTCGTCGCCGACCTGCTGGAGCGGCTGCGGGACCTGGTGATCCTGGCCGCCGTGCCCGACGCCATCGACAAGGGCCTCATCGACGCGCCCGCCGAGGTACTGGAGCGGATGCGGGCCCAGGCCGGAGTCTTCGGCGCCGCCGAGCTCAGCCGCGCCGCCGACCTCGTCAACGAGGGCCTCACCGAGATGCGCGGCGCCAACTCCCCCCGCCTCCAGCTCGAACTGATCTGCGCCCGTGTACTCCTCCCCGCGACCTACGGCGACGAGCGGTCCGTCATGGCCCGCCTGGACCGCCTGGAGCGCGGGGTGAACTTCTCCGGCGCGGCCGCCGGGCCCGCGATGGGCTACGTGCCTGGCCCCGACGTACATGGGGGAGCGGGCGCGCCCATGGGCACGGCTCCGCAGGCCTCGCCGACTCCGCTGGCTCAGCAGGTTCCGCCGGGGGGCGGGGCGGCGGCGGCTCGGGCCGCGGTCCGGGGGGCGGCTGGGGCGCCGGGTGCGCCTGGTGGTGCCGCGCCGGGTCCCGGTGGGGGTCCGGGCGCGGGTTCGGATGCGTACGGTGCCGGGGGCGTCGTCGGCGGCCAGGCGGGTCCGGCTGGGGGTGGCCCTGCCGGGGTGGCTCCGGCCGCCCCTCAGGAGGCCGCGCCGATCGCGCCGGCCGCTGCGACCGGGGCTCCGGCCGCACCTGCCGCTCCCGCGAACGCCAGTCCCCACGCGCCCGCCTCCACGCCGGCTGCCCCCACCCCTGCCGGCTCTGCCCCCGGCTCCTGGCCCACCCCGGCCGCCGCGGGCAGTGGACGGCGGCCCGGCGGGTGGCCGACGGCCGCGCCCGCCGGTGGTGGATCCGCCCCTGGCCCGACCGCTCCGCCCCAGTCCTCCGCGCCCGCCCCATCGGGCCCGCCCGCCACGTATGCCCAGTCAGGCTCCCCGTCGGCGCCCCAGGCACCCGCCGCCTACAACCCTGCCCCCGGCGGCCCAGACCCCCGCATGCTCTGGCCGAACATCCTGGAGACGGTGAAGAACCGCCGCCGGTTCACCTGGATCCTGCTCAGCCAGAACGCGCACGTGGCCGGGTTCGACGGCACGACCCTGCAGATCGGCTTCGTCAACGCGGGCGCGCGGGACAACTTCGCGAGCAGCGGCAGCGAGGACGTACTGCGGGCGGCGCTGGCCGAGCAGTTCAACGTGCACTGGAAGATCGAGGCGGTCATCGACACCTCGGGCGGCTCGTCCCCTCCGCCGGGCGCCCCCGGCGGTTACGGGTCTCCCGCTCCGGCCGCCGGTGGCTACGGCGGTGGCGGATACGGAGGCGGCGGTGGCGGCGCGGGTGGCGGCTACGGCGGTTCCCCGGCCCCAGCGTCCCGTCCCTCCGCGCCCCAGGCCTCGGCTCCGGCACCCCGCCCGGCATCCCCGGGTCCGACCGCGTCCCACCAGCCGTCTTCGGCTGCCCCGCCCGCCGCCGCAACGCCCCCGGCCCCCGAACCCCCACCTGTCTCCCCCGAGGACGACACCCCCGAGGACGACGACCCCGACCTCGACGAGTCCGCCCTCTCCGGCCATGAACTGATCGTGCGGGAACTGGGGGCGACGGTGGTGGAGGAGATCGCGAACGAGTAGAACGAGTAGAGGGCGAGCAGCGAGCGGGGCATGCCGCGAGGCTCGCGCCACGTCCGGCAGCTGACGATGCGCGACGCCCATGCCCCACCGGCCGCACCGGCCCACCGGCCCCCACTCCGCCACCGACCCGCCCTCCGGCGGCCCGCGCCCTTATGCGACCGCGCCGCGAGGCCCGCACCATCTGCGGCTTCGGCCCGCTGGCCTGCCCCGCTGAACCGCACCCCTCTGCGACTTCCCCCCTCCGCCCTGCCCCCGGCCGCCACCCGCCTGTACAGCCGCTCAACGCCGCACACCGAGCCCCGGGCACCCGGCGGTCTGGAAGACCTCGGGCGACGGCACCCTCCTCCTGCCCCCACCTCCTTCCTCCTTCGTACGATCCGACAAACCTCCGCCATCCCACTCTTCGGAAGCCCCCACAAAGCCCCCCGTCCCCTCCGGTTAGGCTGACCCCGTGAAGGTCCTCGTCATTGGTACCGGTGCTCGTGAGCACGCGCTGTGCCGTTCGCTGTCCCTCGACCCCGATGTCACCGCACTTCACTGCGCGCCCGGCAACGCCGGCATCGCGGAGGTGGCCGAGCTGCACTCGGTCGACGCGCTGGACGGCGCCGCGGTGGCCGCGCTGGCCACCCGGCTGGAGGCCGACTTGGTGGTCGTGGGGCCGGAGGCCCCACTGGTCGCCGGTGTCGCCGACGCGGTGCGCGGGGCGGGCATTCCGGTGTTCGGCCCCTCCGGGGAGGCCGCGCAACTGGAGGGCTCCAAGGCCTTCGCCAAGGAGGTCATGGCCGGCGCCGGCGTACCCACCGCGCGGTCGTACGTCTGCACCACCGCCGAGGAGATCGACGAGGCCCTGGACGCGTTCGGTGCGCCGTACGTCGTGAAGGACGACGGGCTCGCGGCCGGCAAGGGAGTCGTCGTGACCTCGGACCTCGCCCAGGCCCGTGAGCACTCGCTCGCCTGTGGCCGGGTCGTCATCGAGGAGTTCCTGGACGGCCCCGAGGTCTCCCTCTTCGCGATCACCGACGGTGTGACCGTCCTCCCGCTCCAGCCCGCGCAGGACTTCAAGCGTGCTCTGGACAGCGACGAGGGCCCCAACACCGGCGGCATGGGCGCGTACTCACCGCTCCCGTGGGCCGACCCGAAGCTGGTCGACGAGGTCCTGCAGACCGTGCTGCAGCCGACTGTCGACGAGATGCGGCGCCGTGACACCCCGTTCTCCGGCCTGCTCTACGCGGGTCTGGCGATCACCAGCCGAGGCGTACGGGTGATCGAGTTCAACGCGCGGTTCGGTGACCCGGAGACCCAGGTCGTCCTCGCCCGCCTCAAGACCCCGCTGGCAGGTGTCCTGCTCGCCGCCGCGAACGGCACCCTCGCCGACCTCGAACCCCTCCGCTGGAGCGACGACGCGGCCGTCACCGTGGTCGTGGCCTCACACAACTACCCCGGCACCCCGCGCACCGGTGACCCCATCACCGGCCTCGACGAGGTCGCCGCCGTGGACGCCCCGCACGCGTACGTCCTGCACGCCGGCACCAAGCGCGTCGGCGACGAAGTCGTCAGCGCCGGCGGCCGCGTCCTCTCGATCACGGCCACCGGCAAGGACCTCACCCAGGCCCGCGACCGGGCGTACACCGCCGTCGCCCGCATCAACCTCGACGGCTCCCAGCACCGCTCGGACATCGCGGCGAAGGCGGCAGCCGAGGCCTCATGACCGGTGACGGTCACCGGTTCGACACGCGCGCTGGCTGAGGGGCACAGGTTCGACACGCGCGCTGGCTGAGGGGCACAGGTTCGACGCGCGCGCTGGCTGAGGGGCACAGGTTCGACGCGCGCGCTGGCTGAGGGTCACCGCATCGACGCGCGCGCTGGCTGACGGCCGCCGGATCGACACGCGTACTGGCTGACGGCCGCCGAGCCGTCGGCCAGGTGCACGGACCGACAGTCTCAAACCCGCCCCGACCGGCAGACGGCGGCCGATCGGGGTGCCATCGGCAGGCCGTCGCCCCGGTCGCACACCCGCGCCCTTCCGCGCCGCTCCGCACCCTTCCGTTGGTCCCCTTCCGTCCCCTTCGCGACATCCGCTTGCGAATCATCATCAACGGGTACGAACCCCGGGCCCCGGAATCCCTCGGAGACCTCCAGCCACCTCTGGAAAAACCGTCGGAATCCGGGGCCCGATCCTTGCCCAGCGTCATTCACCTCTCCCCAAAGCCATTCCATCGAGTGAGCGATGGTCCATCCGGCTGACGGCGGCCAAGGCCCCAACTAGGGTGCGGCGCAAGTGTTCCGGCACTTGGCCCACCGGCATTGCGATGTCAGTGGCGGGTGCCACAGTGGGGGAGTGAGCAACGTCAGGGCATTCGGCGGCGACCACGGTGACGAGCAGTCGTCGCGGTGGGCGCCGCACGGGACAGCAGGGGGTGACGTCGGGTCGTGACCGGTATGGCAGGTGGTGAGGAGGCGGGCGCGCAGGCCGCGCGTTCCCGGGCCCTCGCCGTGCTGCGCGTCCGCAGCAGGGCCCTGGCCGTGGCGGTGCTGCCCGCGGCCGTCGCCGTCGTCCTGCTGGTCGGCGGGTCCACCGGCCGTCTGATCGGCGCCGGCTGGTCCGCGGCGAGCTGGGTCGTGTCCGGCCTTGCCGCCGTCGTGCTGCTCGCCGCCGTCGGTATCGCGCTCGTCGTCGCCCGCGCCCGGCCCGCCGTGAGTCCCACGGTCTCGATCACCGAGGAGGCCGCGCCCGATCTCTACCGCCTGGTCCGGGACCTGGCCGACCGCCTCGACGTCCCGCCGCCCTCCGCGATAGCGCTCACCCCGGACTGCGACAGCTGGCTGGAGGACCGCACCCACCCGTCCCACGCGCCGCCCGCCCCCTCCTCGATCCCCGAAGCCGACAGAGGCGCCAGTGGTGTCAGCGGTGGCACCGGCGGCACCGGTGACAGGGCCGACGAGATGGCGGGCGCACGCGGATCGGCGCCCGGGCTGCCGTCCGGACTGTCCTCGCCCGGGCGGCACCGCGCGCCTACCGCCCCGGTGCTCGTCATCGGTTCGCCGTTCCTGTGGTGGATGCGGGTCGGTGAGCTACGGGCGGTGCTGGCACCGGTCGTCGCGGGTACGGGACCGTCGGCGCACCCGGACATAGCCGCGGCCCGCCGTTTCGTGCGCGGGCTGGACGCCGCCGTGGCCGTCAGCTCCGTACCGACGCGCGGTCCGCTCGTCCGGACCGTGCTGGCCGGTGTCGGCTGGGTGACCCGGCTGCTCCTGCGCAGCTGCCGGGGGCACGCGGCCGAGATGGAGCGCGGGGTCGCCGCCGCGGCGGCCGAGCGTGCACAGACTGTGGACTACGGTCTGCGGATCGTCGCCCAGGAGCAGGTCGGCCTGGCCTACGCGGGCTGGGATCGCCTCCTCACCCGGGTGGCGCTGCCCGCCTGGCGAATGGGCCGCTGGCCGTCCCGCCTGGACGCGGGTGTCGTCGCCGCGCTCACGGAGCTGTCCCGCCGTGACCGCCTCGCTGAGGGCTTCGCCTCCCGGCTCGGCGAGCGCCCCGCCTGCGACCTCCTGGAAGAGCCCGGCACCATAGACGAGGCCGCGTCCCTCCTCGCCGCCCGTCTCTTCCACGGCGGCCCCGCCGAGTCCGGCCCCGACTGGGCCCCGGTCGGCTGGCAGGAGTACCCGGACGAGGTCGTCGACCGCAAATGGCGCACCGACGCGTCCCGCCTCCACCGCGTCCTCGACGCGCTGGGCGTCCGCCACACAACGGGCAGCACAGGTACGGACCCGACCGGCCCGGCCCCCGGCGGCCCCACCCTGTCCCGGGTGCTGGACCACCTGACAGCCTCACCCACCACCCCTGCCCACGCCCCCGAGGCCGCCGATGGGCGAAAGCCGGACGCGGAAGTCGCCGACGAGCGTGAGCGGGATGCCCGAGCCGCCGACGGGCGCGAGGTGGAAACTGACGCCGCCGATGACCGTGCCCCGGAAGCCGGAGCCGTCGGCGGGCGCGAGCCGCGCCCTGAAGCAGCCGAGCGAGCCCCGAACCCTGATGCTGCCGCCGAGCGCGAGCCGGAGGCCGAGGCCACCCACGACCGCGAGCCGCACCCCGAAGCCGCCCATGCCCACGACCACAACCCCGCCCACGAACCAGACCGGCACCACATACCCCGTCGTGACGCCGACGCCGAAGGTCACCCCGCCGACCCGGCCGACCCCGAAGGTCACGCCGCCGACGACGAGGACGAACCCAGCATCGCCAACGCCCAGTCCTCCGCCCTCGCCGCCGCTCTGACCGCCGAGTTGGCGCGGGAGGAGGCGGCGGCCCCGGCGGCCGTACCCACCTCGCCCGGCGGAGCCGAAGCGCAAGGGCCGGACCGGGCCCTGTGGGACGACGGGCTGCTGCCTCTGTTCCCGATGCAGCCGCCCCGTACGGGCCGCGAGCTGCTGGCGGAGCACGTCACCGCGATGGTCTGCTGCGCGGCGATGGACACGGCGGGCGCCACCCCGGGCCTCGACTGGCTGGACGGCCCCTCCCTCCTCGTCAACGGCGAACGGGCAGCCGACCTCACCCCCCGGGTCCTCACCCTTGTGGAGGACGGCGACCCCGCCCCCCTCCGCGACTGGCTCCGCCGCCTCGGCGTCCGCCCGGAGAAACCGGTCCGCCTGGTCTGACCAAGACCGACCAGGACCTCAATCCACCGCAGCCCACCGCAGCCCACCGCAGCCCACCACGCCGCCAGCGCCACGCGGCCATCCCCACCGGCCAGCCACGCGGCGAGCCCCACGCGGCATCCCCACCGGCCACCCACGCCGTCCCTTCACGCCGCCAACCTCACCGGCCACCCACGCCGTCCCTTCACGCCGCCAACCTCACCGGCCACCCACGCCGCCCCTTCACGCCGCCAACCTCACCGGCCACCCACGCCGCCCCTTCACGCCGCCAACCTCACCGGCCACCCACGCCGCCCCTTCACGCCGCCAACCTCACCGGCCACCCACGCCGCCCCTTCACGCCGCCAACCTCACCGGCCACCCACGCCGCCCCTTCACGCCGCCAACCTCACCGGCCACCCACGCCGCCCCTTCACGCCGCCAACCTCACCGGCCACCCACGCCGCCCCTTCACGCCGCCAACCTCACCGGCCACCCACGCCGCCCCTTCACGCGGCCATCCCCACCGACCACCCACACCACCCACCACGCTCCCTCACCACCCCTCACCACCCCGCGACCAGCCACAACCACCCAAACCCGCCCCCCGGACCGCCAATCCCGGCCCCCCGACCGCCCAAACCCAACTCCCCGACCGCCCAATCCCGGCCCCCACCCACCCCCGCTCCCCAACTCCCCATCCGGAGCCCACCGTTCCACTCCCATCAATTCGCGACGAACGGTGACGGAGCGCGTGCGTAATGTGATGTGCTGGGACCGATCGCTTGCGTAGCAAGGGCTTGCGACAGCTCGCGGGGGGACGAGGGAGGGGAGAACTCATGGGCTCGGAGCACCACCACATCCGCCGTTGGGAATCGGGCGCCCTCGCCCACGCCGTGACGGACCCCTTCGGCCAGGGGCCGGTCCCCTGGCTGCGGGGCAATGTGACGTACTTCGACGACACCGGCCAAGTGGTCCCCTGGTACGTGGACCCGGCCCCGCAGGAGCCCGAAGCACCCGCCACAGGCACCCGCACCCACACCGGCACCCGCGCCCGCGTCCCCGCCCCCCGCACCCCGCCGGGCCCGCGCTCCGCCGACGACGTGAACCGGCAGATCAAGGGGTTCACGGCGACCGGCGCCGCCGCCCCCGGCGAGTCCATCGACTTCCACATCACCGTGGACCCGCCCCAGGAATTCGGCGTCGACATCTACCGCATCGGCCACTACAGCGGCGACGGCGCGGCGAAGATCACCACCAGCCCCCGCCTCTCCGGCATCGTCCAGCCGCCGCCCCTCACCGCCGACCGCACGGTCTCCTGCCACCACTGGTGGCTCTCCTGGCGGCTGCAGATCCCGAGCTACTGGAACGTCGGCGCGTACGTGGCCGTCCTCACCACCGCCGACGGCTACCGCTCCCACGTGCCGTTCACCATCCGCGACGACTGCCAGGCCGACCTGCTGCTCCTGCTGCCGGACATCACCTGGCAGGCGTACAACCTGTACCCGGAGGACGGCCGCACGGGCGCCAGCCTCTACCACGCCTGGGACGAGAAAGGCCGACTGCTCGGCGAGTCCGACGCGGCGACGACCGTCTCCTTCGACCGCCCGTACGCCGGCGCAGGCCTCCCCCTCCATGTCGGCCACGCCTACGACTTCATCCGCTGGGCCGAGCGCTACGGCTACGACCTCGCCTACGCGGACGCCCGCGACCTGCACTCCGGCCGCGTCGACCCGTCCCGCTACCGGGGCCTGGTCTTCCCGGGCCACGACGAGTACTGGTCGCCGCGGATGCGCCGCACCACCGAGCTCGCCCGCGACACCGGCACCTCGCTGGTCTTCCTCTCCTCCAACACCATGTACTGGCAGGTGGAGCTGAACCCGTCCCCGTCAGGTGTCCCCGACCGCCTCCTCACCTGCCGAAAACGCCAGGGCCCCGGGAAACCCGCGCTGTGGCGCGAAATCGACCGTCCCGAGCAGCAGCTGATGGGCATCCAGTACGAGGGCCGGGTGCCCGAGCCCCACCCCCTGGTCGTGCGCAACGCCGACCACTGGCTCTGGGACGCGACCGGCGCCCACGAGAACGACGAGCTGGAAGGCATGGTCGCGGGCGAGGCCGACCGCTACTTCCCGCGCACCCCGCTCCCCGAGCACCAGGGCCGCATACTCCTCGCCCACTCCCCGTACCGGGACGCCGGCGACATCGTCCGCCACCAGGAGACTTCCCTCTACCGGGCCCCCTCCGGCGCCTGGGTCTTCGCATCCGGAACGTTCGCCTGGTCCCCGGCCCTGGACCGTCCGGGCCACGTCGACACGCGCATCCAGCGAGCCACAGCAAACCTTCTGGACCGCATCTGCAAACGAGACTGAGCGCACACACCCCAACCCCTGGCCGAGACCGGTCGTCCCGATACGGGACAATCGAGCCACTTGGACATCACCACGGGGAGGAACCGTGTCCGGATTCGTAGAAAAGCCCGAGCCTCTTCAGGTTCCGGGCCTGGTGCATCTGCACACCGGCAAGGTGCGCGAGCTGTACCAGAACGAGGCGGGCGACCTCGTGATGGTCGCCAGCGACCGAACGTCCGCGTTCGACTGGGTGCTGCCGACGGAGATCCCCGACAAGGGGCGTGTCCTCACGCAGCTGTCCCTCTGGTGGTTCGACCAGCTCGCCGACCTGGCCACGAACCACATCCTGAGCACCGAACTCCCGCCGGGCGCCCCCGCCGACTGGGCGGGCCGCACCCTCGTCTGCAAGTCGCTCAGGATGGTCCCGGTGGAGGCGGTGGCCCGCGGCTACCTCACCGGCTCCGGCCTCGCCGAGTACGAGCAGACCCGTACGGTCTGCGGTCTCGCCCTCCCGGAGGGCCTGGTCGACGGCTCGGAGCTGCCGGCGCCGATCTTCACCCCGGCCACCAAGGCCGCCGTCGGCGAGCACGACGAGAACGTGTCGTACGAGGAGGTCGCCCGCCAGGTCGGCGCGGAGACCGCCGCCCAGCTGCGCCAGACGACCCTCGCCGTGTACAGCCGCGCCCGGGACATCGCCCGTGACCGCGGCATCATCCTGGCCGACACCAAGTTCGAGTTCGGCTACGAGGGCGACACCCTCGTCCTCGCCGACGAGGTCCTCACCCCGGACTCCTCTCGCTTCTGGCCGGCCGACCTGTGGGAGCCGGGCCGCGCCCAGCCGTCCTTCGACAAGCAGTTCGTCCGCGACTGGCTGACCTCGGAGGCCTCCGGCTGGGACCGCAAGAGCGAGCAGCCCCCGCCGCCGCTGCCGGAGGAGATCGTCGCCGCGACTCGCGCCAAATACGTGGAAGCGTACGAGCGCCTGACCGGAACGAGCTGGTCGTAACGGCGTGGAACACGAAGAAGGCCCCGATCCGATGGACCGGGGCCTTCTTTCACATGCTTTCTTTCAAGAGCGGACGACCAGGTTCGAACTGGCGACCTCAACCTTGGCAAGGTTGCGCTCTACCAACTGAGCTACGTCCGCGCTGCGCCGTGGCGCGAGGCCAACTATACCCAACCTCGCTTCCGTGCGAACCGCACCGCCGCGTGGCGGTTCTCCACGCCGAGTTTGGAGACGGCCGAGGACAGATAGTTCCGTACGGTTCCCTGGGACAGCGCGGCCCGTTCTGCGATCTCCGCGACGGGCGCCCCGTCGGCGGCGAATTCGAGCACCTCGGCCTCCCGCGCGGTCAGCGGCGAGTCCCCGGAGGAAATCGCGTCGGCCGCCAACTCCGGGTCCACATAACGGTTCCCCGCGTGCACGGTCCGGATGATCTCCGCGAGCCGCTGCGCGCTGACGGTCTTGGGGACGAACCCGCGCACACCTGCCTCAAGCGCCCGCTTCAGATGCCCCGGCCGCCCGTGCCCGGTCACGATCAGCACCCGGCAGCCGGGCAGTTCGGACCGCAGGGATGTGGCGACCTTCACACCGTCCGCCCCCGGCATCTGCAGGTCCAGCACCGCCACATCCGGCTCGTGCGCCAGCGCCATCGCCAGCGCCTCCGGCCCGCTCGCCGCCTCCGCGACCACCACCAGGTCGTCCTCCAGCGTCAGCAACGCGGCCAGCGCCCCCCGGATCAGGTGCTCGTCGTCGGCGAGCAACAGCCGCACGGGCCGCCCCGCCCCCGCCGCTGCCTCCGCCCGTACGGCCGTCACGCCGCGCCCCCACGTACAACCGCCGAGCCGACCGCCGCCGACGCGCCCCCCGAAGCCGAGCCCGATCCCGCAGCCTTGCCCGATCCCGATCCCGATCCCGATCCCGATCCCGAAGCCTTGCCCGAGCCCGCCGCGCACGCCGAGCCCTCCGAGGTCAGCGGCACGCGCGCCACCACCCGGAACGCGTCCCCGCCCACCGGCCCCGCCTCCAGCGTCCCGTCCACGACCGCCAGCCGCTCCCGCAGCCCGGCGAGCCCGGACCCGGCGCCTATGGAGCGCCCGGCGTCCCCGGCCCCCTCTCCGTCCCCGTCCGCCCGTATCCCGTCGTTCTCCACGGTCAGCACCACTTCCCCCTCCGCCACCTTCAACATCACCGAGCACTGCCCGGCGTTCCCGTGCCGCAGCACGTTCGTCGTCCCTTCCCGCACCACCCAGGCGAGCGCGGACTGCACCTCGCCGGGCAGCCCGGCGGTGTCCGTCCCGCCGACCGAGCAGTCGATGCCGGCCGCCTCCAACACACCCCGCGCACCGGTGAGTTCGACTCCGAGGTCGGCCTCGCGATACCCCCGTACGACCTCCCGCACCTCGCGCTGCGACTCCTGCGCGATCCGCTGGACCTCGATCATCTGCTCGACGGCCTCGGGGCGCTCCCGGCGGGCCAGTTGGACGGCCAGCTCGCTCTTCAGAGCGATGACCGCGAGGTTGCGGCCGATCACGTCGTGCAGATCGCGCCCGAACCGGAGCCGCTCCTCGGCGACGGCGAGCCGGGCGCGGGTCTCGCGGGCGGCGTCGAGTTCGTAGACGGCCTTGAGAAGCCAGACGGAGAAGACGGAGGTGAAGGAGAGGAAGGTGGTGCCGAACAGCGTCGCCACCAGCGTGGCCAGGATGTCGGTCCTGTCGGCCCCGACGGCGAGGGCCAAGGCCCCGCTGCCCCCGACGAAAGCCAAGATCACTGACAGCAGCCGGCGTCGGCTGCGTATGCCGAGCGCGATGATGCCGACACCGAAGATCAGCACGCCTCCGAATATCCCGCCCAGTGCCGTCCTGGCCTCGTCGTCGAGGGACGCGCTGTGGGCCAGGACGACCGCCACGACTCCGACCAGCGCGGTGGCGATCCCGAGCGTCCAGAGCAGGCGTACGGGCTGCTCGCGGCCGCCGCGCACCCAGTCGAGCGACCGGGAGACCGCGACCGAGGAGAGAGCCGCGTGCACGCACACCAGCGCGAAGTACCAACCGGCGGATCCCAGCGGCAACTGGCCGAAGAGCGGTATCCCGAACCCGCCGACCTCGATCAACGGGAACGAGTGGAACGACCACCGCGTATACGTCTCCACCTTGGCCGGTGTGCTCTTCCCCCGCCACCAGGCTCCCGGCCCCCGCATGGCCCAACTCCCCTCATCGGCGCGGTTCCCAGCGGAACCACCGTCGTACAGCAAACACCGCGAGCACGGTCCAGGCCAGCGCGGTGGCGACGGCGCCCAGGGTGTCGTACGCGGTCAGGTCGCCGGTCCAGCCGCCGCGTACCAGCGTGATGACGGGGCTGAGCGGCAGAAGTTCGCACACGGATGCCACGCGGTCGGGCAGCACTTCGAGCGGCACGGTGATGCCCGATCCGAGCAGCGACACGAACATCACCGGCACGCTCGTCACCTGCGCGCTCTCGGCGGTACGGCTGAAGCTCGCGGTGACCGCCGCCAGCGCCACGCACATGACGACGCCCAACAGCACGCCCAGCACGGCCAGGTGGGGCGCGGGCGGCGCCCCGACGTCGAGCAGGACCGTGCAGCCGATCGCCAGAAGCACGCACTGGGTGAGCCCGATGCCGACGGCCGGCAACGACGCCCCGACCAGGATCTCCGGGTCGCGAAGCTCACCGGTCCGCAGCCGCTTCAGGACGAGTTCCTCGCGGCGTACGACATAGACGTTGGTCAGGGCGGCGTAGACCGCGAAGAGCAGCGAGAAGCCGATCGCGGCGGGGAGCATGACGGTCCCGACGCTCAGCCCCGCCTTCTCCAGATCCATCTCGTCCGTCGCCGACCGCACACTGAGCGGCAGCAGCAACGGCACGAGCAACGCCGTGAACAGCGTGGCCCGGCTGCGCCCCAACAGCGTGAGCTCGGCGCGGGCGAGGGTGGCCATCCGGCCCTTGAGCGTCGTCGTCCCGGCCCCGACGCCCGGTGCCGCACTCGCCCCGGCCGCCGTACTCGTGGTCGTGCTCATGCCGCCACCCCGTCCTTACGCGCTTCCGTGCCCGTACGGGACTCCGTGCCCGCACGAGATGCCGCCGCCGTCTCCCGCGCGATGCGCAGGAAGGCCTCCTCCAGCGAGGCCGACCGCACCTCGAGGCGTCCCAGTTCGACCCGCGCCCGCTCGGCCCACAGCAGCAGCCCGGTGGCCGCCCGCTGGAGTTCTTTCGTGCGCAGCACCACCGCGCGCCCGTCCTCCTCGTGCCCGGTGATGCCCAGCTCGCCGAGCGGCGGCAGGTCGCCCAGGAAGTACCCGGCGGGCAGCTCGAAGGAGATGCGGGACGGCTGGGAGGCGGTCACCTCGGCCGGGGTTCCGGTCGCGGCGACGCTCCCCTCGTGGAGGATGGCGAGCCGGTCGGCCAGGTCCTCCGCCTCCTCCAGGTAGTGCGTGGTGAGCAGCACGGTCGTACCCCCGTCGCGCAACTCCCGTACCAGCTCCCACGTGTCCTGGCGGCCCTCCGCGTCGAGCCCGGTCGTCGGCTCGTCCAGGAAGAGGACCTCGGGCCGCCCGAGCAGCGCGAGCGCCAGGTCGAGGCGCCGCTTCTCGCCGCCGGACAACTGCTTGACCCGTACACCGGCCCGTCGCCCGAGGCCGACGATCTCCAGCGCCTCCCCGACGGGCCGCGCCCCGCTGGTGCAGCCGGCCCACATCCGTACCGTCTCCGCGACGGTCAGCTCGGAGGGGAAGCCACCCTCCTGCAGCATCACGCCGATCCGGGGGCGTACGGCCGCGCGCTCCTGGTGGGGGTCGTGCCCGAGGATCCGCACCCGGCCGCCGGACGGCGGCGAGAGCCCCTCCAGCAGTTCGACCGTGGATGTCTTGCCCGCGCCGTTGGTGCCCAGAAGCGCGAAGAGCTCTCCCCGGCCCACGGAGAACGTGATCCCCCGCACGGCCTCGAAACCGCCCCCGTACACGCGCCGCAGGTCGGTGACCTCGATCACGTTCTCGTGATCGTGAGTGTTCACGCCCTCGTGCCCGTTCGTTTTCATGCCTTCAGCGTCTCGGCGCCACGGGCCGTGCGGCAGTGCGCGGTGTCATCACTCGGCATGACAAATGTCAGACGCGGGATACGGCAGGGGACATGAAGAAGACCCCGGTCCAGTGGACCGGGGTCTTCTTTCACGAGCGGACGACCAGGTTCGAACTGGCGACCTCAACCTTGGCAAGGTTGCGCTCTACCAACTGAGCTACGTCCGCATTGCCTCCGACCGGCTCTCACCGATCGGCGCTAGGACTACTTTACCTCATCCACAACAGTGGTCGGTAAGTGATCCAGAGCGGGTGACAGGAATTGCACACTGCGCCTTCCCTCTGGAAGAGGGATGTTCTGCTACTGAACTACACCCGCGTGACTCCGGTGAGCCGGGCCTTTCGGCCTTGCCCCTCGGCGTGCTCCAGACTCTAGCCGATCCGCCGGGGGGCAACGCAAGTCGGTTGTCCCCGGGGTCCAAGTCGACCGTCCTCAAGGCTCGCTGACGAACCCTGAGGACCGGCCGACGTGGGTGTGCCTACTGTGCCTCGGCGAACGCCTCGTAGACCCTCTTGGGGATCCGGCCGCGCGCGGGGACCTCCAGTTTGTTGGCCTGGGCCCAGGCGCGGACGGCCGCCGGATCCGGGGCGACCTGGGTCTGCTTGTACGCCTTGCCCGACTTCGACCGCTTGCGGCCGGCCTCCACGTAGGGCGCGAGCGCCTTACGCAGTGTCTTGGCATGGGCTTCGTTCAGGTCGATCTCGTACGACTTGCCGTCGAGTCCGAAGGCGATCGTTTCCGCCGCTTCCGAGCCGTCGATGTCGTCGGAGAGAGTGACCACGACACGCTGCGCCACGAATATCGGTCCCTTCGTGCGACATCTCTCCGTTGACGTGCCCTGACGTCAGGGAGATGTCGGCTGTCCGGCTGTTATTTGGGCAAAGTATCGGCTATTGCCAATTCATTTGTACAGTGCCCGGCATTGCAATGTGAAGACAGACTTAATCCGCCCGCGTGTCCCTCGCGCAATAGGGATCCGGGATCTTTCCCAGAAGTTTTCGCGAGGGTGATCACTCGATACCGGATCGTGACCGCCGTCACCCGGAATCCCTGTAGTTTCCTACCAATCTACTCGCGTAGAAATTTTGTACGGGTAGTCTGAAGGAACCTGCTCAGCACCACACACCGGGAGTGCCAGTGGCACGCGTCGTAGTCGACGTCATGCTCAAGCCGGAGATCCTCGACCCCCAGGGCCAGGCGGTGCAGCGCGCGCTGCCGCGCCTCGGTTTCGAGGGCGTCTCCGACGTACGTCAGGGAAAGCGATTCGAACTGGAAGTTGACGGACCGGTGGACGACGCCGCGCTCGCCCGCATCCATGAGCTGGCGGAATCCTTCCTCGCCAACACCGTGATCGAGGACTTCACCGTCAAGGTCGAGGAAGTCGCGGAGGCAGGAAAGTGACCGCTCGTATTGGCGTCGTCACCTTTCCCGGCAGTCTCGACGACCGGGACACGCAGCGCGCGATCAGGCTCGCCGGTGCCGAACCCGTCGCTCTCTGGCACAAGGACAAGGACCTCCACCAGGTTGACGCCGTGGTGCTGTGCGGCGGTTTCTCCTACGGCGACTATCTGCGCGCCGGCGCCATCGCGCGCTTCTCGCCGGTGATGGAGACGGTCATCGAGCAGGCGAAGGCCGGACTGCCGGTCCTCGGCATCTGCAACGGCTTCCAGATCCTCACCGAGGCCCACCTCCTCCCGGGCGGGATGCTCGGCAACGACCACCTCCACTTCATCTGCCGTGACCAGAAGCTGCGGGTGGAGAACACGGAGACCTCCTGGACCACCGACTACGAGGCCGGCCAGGAGATCCACATCCCGCTGAAGAACATGGACGGCCGGTACGTCGCCGACCAGTACACGCTGGACAAGCTGGAGGCCGAGGGCCGCGTCGCCTTCCGGTACCTGGACTTCAACCCGAACGGCTCGCTCAACGACATCGCCGGCATCACGAACGAGGCGGGCAACGTCGTCGGTCTCATGCCGCACCCGGAGCACGCCGTGGAGCCGCTCATCGGCACCGGCCGCACCGACGGCCTCCCCTTCTTCACCTCGATCCTCAAGAAGCTGGTCAACGCATGAGCCGGACGCCTCTGGACACGGTCGAGCACGCGGCCGCGACCCCCGACGTCGAGCTGCCCTGGGCCGAACTGGGCCTGAAGAAGGACGAGTACGAGAGGGTCGTCGAGATCCTCGGCCGTCGGCCCACCGGTGCCGAGCTCGCCATGTACTCGGTCATGTGGTCCGAGCACTGCTCGTACAAGTCCTCGAAGGTCCACCTGCGCCAGTTCGGCGAGAAGGCCCCGCAGAGCGACGCGCTGCTGGTCGGCATCGGTGAGAACGCCGGTGTCGTGGACGTCGGCCAGGGCTACGCGGTCACCTTCAAGGTCGAGTCGCACAACCACCCGTCGTACGTCGAGCCCTACCAGGGCGCGGCCACGGGTGTGGGCGGCATCGTCCGCGACATCATCGCGATGGGCGCGCGCCCGGTCGCCGTCGTCGACCCCCTGCGCTTCGGCGCGGCGGACCACCCGGACACCAAGCGCGTCCTCCCCGGCGTCGTCGCCGGTATCGGCGGCTACGGCAACTGCCTGGGCCTGCCGAACATCGGCGGCGAGGTCGTCTTCGACTCCTGCTACCAGGGCAACCCGCTGGTCAACGCCGGTGCCATCGGCGTCATGCGGCACGAGGACATCCACCTCGCGAAGGCCTCCGGCGCGGGCAACAAGGTCATCCTCTACGGGGCTCGCACGGGCGGTGACGGCATCGGCGGCGCCTCGATCCTGGCGAGCGAGACCTTCGACGACGCCAAGCCGTCGAAGCGCCCCGCCGTCCAGGTCGGCGACCCCTTCCAGGAGAAGCTCCTCATCGAGTGCACCCTGGAGGCGTTCAAGGAGAAGCTGGTCGTCGGCATCCAGGACCTCGGCGCGGCCGGGCTCTCCTGCGCCACGTCCGAGCTGGCCTCGAACGGCTCGGGCGGCATGCGCGTCACCCTCGACGACGTACCCCTGCGTGACTCGACCCTCTCGCCCGAGGAAATCCTCATGAGCGAGTCGCAGGAACGCATGTGCGCGGTCGTCGAGCCGGAGAAGGTCGACCGCTTCCTCGAGATCTGCGACAAGTGGGACGTCATCGCCACGGTCATCGGTGAGGTGACCGACGGCGACCGTCTGGAGATC
Organism: Streptomyces sp. DSM 40750; assembly: GCF_024612035.1. Classification (GTDB taxonomy): domain Bacteria; phylum Actinomycetota; class Actinomycetes; order Streptomycetales; family Streptomycetaceae; genus Streptomyces. The sequence goes on along the minus strand of NZ_CP102513.1, from coordinate 5,610,511 downwards.
TACTGGCACGGCGGCAAGATCGTCGACGTCGACCCGCGCACGGTCGCGCACGACGGCCCGGTCTACGAGCGCCCGTACGCCCGCCCCGAGTGGCAGGACGCGCTCCAGGCGGACGACGCGAACAAGCTGCCGCGCCCGGCGACCAGCGAGGAGCTGCGCGAGCAGGTCCTGAAGCTGGTCGCCTCCCCGAACCAGGCCTCCAAGTCCTGGATCACCAGCCAGTACGACCACTTCGTGCAGGGCAACACGGTGCTCGCCCAGCCCGAGGACTCCGGCATGATCCGCGTCGACGAGGAGAGCGGCCTCGGTGTCGCCATCGCGACGGACGGCAACGGCCGCTACGCCAAGCTGGACCCGTACCACGGCGCCCAGCTGGCCCTGGCGGAGGCGTACCGCAATGTCGCCACCACCGGCGCCAAGCCCCTCGCGGTCTCGGACTGCCTGAACTTCGGCTCGCCCGAGGACCCGGCGGTCATGTGGCAGTTCGCGGAGGCGGTACGCGGTCTGGCGGACGCCTGCCAGCAGCTGGGCACCCCGGTGACCGGCGGCAACGTCTCGCTCTACAACCAGACGGGCGAGGTGGCGATCCACCCCACCCCGGTCGTCGCGGTCCTCGGCGTCATCGACGACGTCGCCCGGCGGACGCCGGTCGCCTTCCAGGAGGAGGGCCAGCTGCTCTACCTCCTCGGCGACACCCGCGAGGAGTTCGGCGGCTCGGCCTGGTCCCAGGTCGTCCACGACCACCTCGGCGGTCTGCCCCCGCAGGTCGACCTGGAGCGCGAGCGCCTGCTGGCCGAGATCCTGATCTCCGCCTCCCGCGACGGCATGATCGACTCCGCGCACGACCTCTCCGACGGCGGCCTGATCCAGGCGGTCGTGGAGTCGGCCCTGCTCGGCGGCAAGGGCGCGCGTCTGATCGTCCCGGACGGCCTGGACGCGTTCACCTTCCTGCTCTCGGAGTCGGCCGGCCGCGCCGTCGTCGCCGTCCCCCGCTCCGAGGAGGTCCGCTTCAACGACATGTGCGGTGCCCGCGGCCTGCCGGTGACCCGCATCGGCGTCGTGGACGGCACCGAGTCCGATGCGAACGCGGTGGTCGAGATCCAGGGCGAGTTCACCCTCACCCTGGAGGAGCTGCGCACGGCCCACGAGGGCACGATCCCGGCGCTGCTGGCGTAACGCCGGTCGGCAGTACGACGCCTCAAGGCCGCCGCTCCAGGGTCCCCTCGTGGGCCCGGGGCGGCGGCCTCGCGCCGCTCAGCACCTCATCGCGGTGTCCCTGGAGTCCTCCACCTCCCGGCACGGCAGGAACCCCTGGCCCTCCAGCAGCTTGGACACGCCTCGGCTGCGCAGGAAGTCGAGGAAGTTGCGGGGGAGGCCGGTCGCGCCCGGCTGGGTGTAGAGGACTTCCGAGGCCCAGAACTTGTAGTTGCCGTTGAGGACGTTCTCGTGGGTGGGGGCCGTGCTGTTGATCGGCACCGTGCGGACGTTGGGGAAGAAGGGGAGGGCGTCGGCCTCGGCGTACCCGATGGCGTTCGGCGTGCGGTTGACGTAGTCGAGCAGTTCCAGCGTGGACCGCACCCAGCAGATCCGGGGCGGATTCTCGTTGTCGGCGCCCTCCTGGCCCGGTGCGGGGCGGGGGCAGGCGTCGGCGCTGGGCGGGGCGGTCACGGGGCCGAGGACCCGGTCCTCGAAGACGTTCCGGGTGCCCGAGCCGTTGGAGCGGATGACCGCCACGGGGGCGCTCGTGAGGCGGCCCTCGGTGTCGCCGAGTGTGCCGCCGGAGAAGATCTGCCGGAGCTGCTCCTGGCTCAGGCCCTTGTCCCAGAGGGACTCGCCGTTGGTGAGGTCCGTGCCGAGCGACTCGTTCGCCACGACCGCGAAGACGAGTACCCCGACGTGGTGGGCGTCGTAGCCCTGCTCCGGCTTCTGCCCGGCCACGCTGTCGACCATGGCGATGGTCTCGTCGGCCGGGTGCTCCGCCAGCGCCCGCAGCCCCTCCTCGCTGGAGCTCGGCCGCAGCTCCACCCTGGTCCCGGGGCACCGTTCCTCGTACACCTCCTTGACCTGGTGGGCCAGGGGCGAGAAGGCGGTCGAGCCCGTCAGGGTGAGCGTGCCCGGGGAGCAGGTGGCGTTCAGCGCGAGGCTTCTGTTGTTGGCGTAGACACCGGTGCCGACACTGAAGGAGGCCACGAGGAGAATGACGATGGCGGTGGCCAACCGGCGCCTGGCCCGCCCGAAGCTCCACTTGATACGGCCGCCCCGCAGCTTGCCGGTGTGGGTGATCTTGGGTTTGTTCGTGGTGCCGGTGCCGTCGTCCTCCACCAGCACCAGCAGCCGGAAGTGCTCGCCCCGGTTGAGGGTGAACAGGGGCAGGGTGATCGTGTCGGTCGGCTCGGGTGCGGGCTGCCGCGCATCGTCGCCGTCGGCCGGCTCGGGCTGGATGGCGGCGCGCACGAAGGGGCGCAGGGCGCTCTCCAGGGGCTCGTGGGCGTCGCGCACCTTGAAGTGGACGACCTTCTTGCCCTCGAACCGGAAGGTCAGCGGGGCGACGAAGTGCTCCGGCTCCAGCGGCTGCACCCCCGAGTTGCGCACCTCCAGGATGACCAGGCTGCCCTCACTGATCTGCCGGCCCTGCCAGTGGATCTCCCACATGCCGGGCGGCGGCTGGTTGTTGATGTGCTTGTTGATGGGCCCGTTGTAGACCTCGCTCCAGCTGATCCGCCGCCAGCCCTGGTATTTGTCCAGCCAGTACGCCCCGAGGCTCGCGGACAGTGCGCACACCAGGGCACCCGCCCACATCTGCCCGTTGCTCAGCCCGCCGAAGAAGTCGGCGATGGTCTCGAACACCTCTCGTCCCCCTGATCGAGCATGCGTCCCAAGAAGAACGAATGATCGATCAAGGAGGCCTACGTCACATAACGTCGCACTGTCCACTCGAAGAACGGACCGTGCCGATCCGGTGACAGCCTGCCGGGAGCCGGGAGCCGGGAGCCGGGAGCCGGGAGCCGGGAGCCGGGAGCCGGGAGCCGGGAGCCGGGCTCGGCGGCCTCGCTGTCAGTGGCCGGTGCTAGCTTCGGCACGTCATGATCCTCCACGCCGAGCACACCCCCGACCCCTTCGACCCCTCCCGCACCACCGGCTCCCGCCCGCTGCTCCCGGACCGCGGCAGCCGCGCGCGCAACGCGTTCAACCAACTGACCGCCGTCATCGCCGTGTTCGGCATCGGCGCGAGCGGCTGGGGCCTGTGGCTGGAGAGGGAGGAGTACGAGGACAGGCAGGCCGGCCGTGAGCACATCACCAAAGCCTGCGCGGGACTTGTGAACCCCGATCGGGTGCTGGGGCTCAACGGCGGTACGGCACGGGTGATTTCGGGGAGCGACGCCGACGACTCGTTCACACTCGACTCCGCGGAGTCCCTCCCCGGCCGCTGCGTGATCTACCGCGTAGGTGCCCCCGGCACCTCATACGGCCATTTCGCGCTCACCGTCCGCACGAACCCCGGTGACGGCGGGGCCAATCCCGTCGGCAATCCACTGCGGCCGTTCGAGGAGCGGATCTTCGGCGACGTGGAGGTCGAGGACGTGACGCGGGTGGCCGACCACGCGCCCGAGTACCCGTTGGATTACCCGGTGGAGGACGACGGAGGGCTCGGGCACTACGACGACGACAGCGCCACGTTCAAGGTGACGTGCGCGTCGGCGAAGGACGGCGTCACCTCGGTGAACGTACGGGCCGAGGCCGACTACGACGATGTCTCGTTCCGGGATCTCCAGACCGTCATCGAGCTGGCCGCCGGTGCCGCGTACGAGGCGGCGGAGCGCGTCGGCTGCACCCCGGACGGGCCTTTCAAGCACACCTCTTTCCCCAGGCTGTGGATACCGGACGCCAAGCTGAAGGAGGCCGCGTCGGCGAAGGAGTCCTGCCGCTGGTACGCCGAGTTCGTCGGCGGTCTGCCGGACGACACCGGCCTCCCCGACCGCGCCCGCCCCGCACCGGTGGGCGAGCACGGCTTCAAGGAGAGCTGTCTGCTCGCGGCGAGCCCTGCCCAGGTCGAGAAGGCCTGGCCGGAAGCCCCCGAGAGCGGTTCCCTCAGGCTCGACCAGGTACTGGCCCACTCCCCGTGGTGGCTCCAGACCGACTCCTTCTTCGGCGACGAGGCCCGCGAGGTCGTGGCCGAGGCGTTCGGCGGCGACCGCACCCCCATACGACCCGGCACGGCCGGCCGCTCCGACCGCGGCGCCGTCTGGTGGGCCTCCTCCACCTGCGACGGCGAGCCCGCCGTCCACACCATCAGCGTCAGCTCCTCGTACACCGACACGCTCGCCCCCAGCCTCCGCGCCCTCTTCCAGTCCTACGTCGACCGGATCACCGCCCGTCGCGACTGCACGGACATCAAGTTCCCGACCTCTGCCGCCCTCCCCTCGGAATAGGCTCCCCACCATGCCTCCGGCCAGGAAACGCCCCCGCACCTACGACCCCGCGAAGACCCGCAAGGCCGTGCTGGCCCAGTTCGGGAACGTACGGGAGGCCGTGGGCACCCTCACCGCCGTGCAGCTCGCGCAGCCGACCCGGCTCGGGGAGTGGACCGTCCGGGACCTGGCCGCGCACATCACCATGGCCGTCGAGAGCGTCAGCCGCGCCCTCGGCCGGGACGAGCCCGCCAAGGCCGAACTGGGCCCGCTCGACTACGCCTCCGCGACCGCCACGTACGCCGGTGCCGTCGCCGAGGGCAGCCACCACCTGGCCGAGGCCAACCCGGACCTCGTCGCCCTCTACGCCGGGGTGGGACAGCGGATCGACGACGCGCTCGCCGCCACCCCGCAGGACCGGGTCGTCGACACCCGCGCCGGCGGCATGATGCTCGACGACTATCTCCTCACCCGCACCATCGAACTCGTCGTCCACACCGACGACCTGAACGCCGCCGTCCCCGGCCTCGACATCCCGTACGACCGGCATGCCCTCGCCACCTGCGTCCGCCTGCTCGCCGACACCCTCGCCGCGCGGGCGCCCGGCGGTTCGACGGAGGTGAGGATCCCGCCGTATGCCGTCGTGCAGTGTGTGGAGGGGCCGAGGCACACCCGGGGCACCCCGCCGAACGTCGTCGAGACCGACCCGCTGACCTGGATCCGCCTCGCGACCGGCCGCCTGGAATGGGCCACAGCCCTGGACGAGGCGAAGGTCGGCGCGAGCGGCGAACGGGCCGATCTGAGCGGACTGCTGCCCCTCATGAGCTGAGCGCGGATCCCGAAAACCCGGTGGAACCGCCCATGCACCCCACCCGTCCCACCGGCATGGACAAGCGACTGACCCTCACCGCCCTGGCCCTGCTTCCGCTTCCGCTGCTCGCGGCCTGCGGTACCGAGTCGGCCGACGACTCCGGCAGCGGCAACGTCGGCTCGAACACCACGAAGGCCTCGGTCACCGAAGTCCGCTGGAAGGTCGACAGCCTCACCGTGGGCGGGACGACCGAGCAGGCCCCCGACGGTGCCTACCTGAAGATCGCCGACAACGGCGAGGTCGACGGCAACTACGGCTGCAACACCTTCGGCTCGACCGCCGCCTTCAAGGACGACGGCATCGACTTCGAGACCGCCCGGTCCACCGAGATGGCCTGCGGCGATGTGTCGATGAAGTTCGAGGAGAACCTGGCCCGCACGCTCGACGCCGAGAAGTTCACGGCCGAGACCACCGACGGCAGGCTCACCCTCACCACGACCGACGGCGACACCGTCGAACTCAGCGAGGAGAAGCCCGCCGAGCTGTACGGCACGAAGTGGCGGATCGACTCCCTCATGGACCACGACGTCGCCACCTCCCTCCCCGAGGCCGCCCAGGGCAAGGCCTGGTTCACCCTCGACAAGAAGGCCGGAACGCTTCAAGGAAGCCTCGGCTGCAACGAGGTGTCGGCGAAGGCGACGGTGAGCGACGACGAGATCACCCTCGGCAATCCGCGGACCACCCGGAAGATGTGCTCCGACTCACTCATGGCCGCCGAGCGGTCCCTTCTGGAGCTCTTCAAGGGCACGGTGGAGTATCGGATCGATCACCGCAGTATCACGCTGACCAGCGAAAACAACGCGGGAATCGGCGCCGTCGCCGACAAGTGACATGCGACGGCCCGCAGTCGGTGACGGGGGCGGGCGAGATCACCGGATTCGGACCGGTGCACGATCTCGCCTACACTCGGTGGCGTGCCACGTGGTGACGGACGACTCAACCACGACCTTCTCCCCGGCGAGAAAGGCCCCCAGGACGCATGCGGCGTCTTCGGTGTCTGGGCTCCGGGCGAAGAGGTCGCGAAGCTCACTTACTTCGGGCTCTACGCCCTCCAGCATCGGGGCCAGGAATCCGCGGGTATCGCGGTCAGCAACGGCTCCCAGATCCTCGTCTTCAAGGACATGGGCCTCGTTTCCCAGGTCTTCGACGAGACCTCGCTCGGGTCCCTCCAGGGTCACATCGCGGTCGGTCACGCCCGCTACTCGACCACCGGCGCCTCCGTCTGGGAGAACGCCCAGCCCACCTTCCGTGCCACCGCGCACGGCTCCATCGCGCTCGGCCACAACGGCAACCTGGTCAACACGGCCCAGCTCGCCGAGATGGTCGCCGACCTGCCCAAGCAGGAGGGCCGTACGCCCCGCGTCGCGGCCACCAACGACACCGACCTGCTCACCGCGCTCCTCGCGGCCCAGGTCGACAGCGACGGCAAGCCGCTGACCATCGAGGAGGCCGCCCACGCGGTCCTCCCGCAGGTGCGCGGCGCCTTCTCCCTCGTCTTCATGGACGAGCACACCCTCTACGCCGCGCGTGACCCGCAGGGCATCCGCCCGCTCGTCCTCGGCCGCCTGGAGCGCGGCTGGGTCGTCGCCTCCGAGTCCGCCGCCCTCGACATCTGCGGCGCCGCCTATGTCCGCGAGATCGAGCCGGGCGAGTTCATCGCCATCGACGAGAACGGTCTGCGCAGCTCCCGATTCGCGGACGCGAAGCCCAAGGGCTGTGTCTTCGAGTACGTCTACCTGGCCCGCCCGGACACCGACATCGCCGGCCGGAACGTGTACCTCTCCCGCGTGGAGATGGGCCGCAAGCTCGCCAAGGAAGCCCCCGCCGACGCCGACCTGGTCATAGCGACCCCGGAGTCCGGCACCCCGGCCGCCATCGGCTACGCGGAGGCCTCGGGCATCCCGTTCGGTGCGGGTCTGGTGAAGAACGCCTACGTCGGACGTACGTTCATCCAGCCCTCCCAGACGATCCGCCAGCTCGGCATCCGTCTGAAGCTGAACCCGCTGAAGGAAGTCATCAAGGGCAAGCGCCTGGTCGTCGTCGACGACTCGATCGTGCGCGGCAACACCCAGCGCGCCCTGGTCCGGATGCTCCGCGAGGCGGGCGCCGCCGAGGTCCACATCCGGATCTCCTCGCCGCCCGTGAAGTGGCCCTGCTTCTTCGGTATCGACTTCGCCACCCGCGCCGAGCTCATCGCCAACGGCATGACGATCGACGAGATCGGCACCTCCCTGGGCGCCGACTCCCTGGCGTACATCTCCCTCGACGGCATGATCGAGGCGACCACCATCGCCAAGCCGAACCTCTGCCGTGCCTGCTTCGACGGCGAGTACCCGATGGAGCTGCCGGACCCCGAGCTGCTCGGCAAGCAGCTCCTGGAGACCGAGCTGGCAGCCGGGCCCGCCGCCACGGCCGCGGCCGACGCCATCCGTCGCCCGTAAGACAGCCCGTAGACAGCGGGTAACACCTGCTTACCTGCCGCAGGACGACACGAAAGTTCTCACCGTCATGTCTGAGACAACTGGTGCCAGCTACGCAGCCGCGGGCGTCGACATCGAGGCGGGCGACCGCGCCGTAGAACTCATGAAGGAGTGGGTCAAGAAGACGCAGCGCCCCGAGGTCCTCGGCGGCCTCGGCGGTTTCGCCGGCCTCTTCGACGCCTCCGCCCTCAAGCGCTACGAACGCCCGCTGCTCGCCTCCGCCACGGACGGCGTCGGCACGAAGGTCGACATCGCACGTCAGCTGGGCGTCTACGACACCATCGGCCACGACCTGGTCGCGATGGTGATGGACGACATCGTGGTGTGCGGCGCCGAACCGCTGTTCATGACCGACTACATCTGTGTCGGCAAGGTCCACCCCGAGCGGGTCGCCGCCATCGTCAAGGGCATCGCCGAGGGCTGTGTCCTCGCCGGCTGCGCCCTCGTCGGCGGCGAGACCGCCGAGCACCCCGGCCTCCTCGGCCCGGACGACTTCGACGTCGCCGGCGCCGGCACGGGCGTGGTCGAGGCGGAGCGGCTGCTCGGCCCGGATCGTATCCGTACGGGTGACTCGGTGATCGCCATGGCGGCCTCCGGCCTTCACTCGAACGGGTACTCGCTCGTCCGCCACGTCCTGCTGAACCAGGCGGGTCTCTCCCTGGACGCCGAGATCGCCGAACTCGGCCGCACCCTCGGCGCGGAGCTCCTGGAGCCCACCAAGATCTACTCCCTGGACTGCCTGGCCCTCACCCGCACCACCGAGGTCCACGCCTTCAGCCACGTCACCGGCGGCGGCCTCGCCGCCAACCTGGCCCGCGTCATCCCCGACACCCTCCACGCCACGGTCGACCGCTCCACCTGGACCCCGGCGCCGATCTTCGACCTCGTCGGCAGGACGGGCCAGGTCGAACGCCTGGAGCTGGAGAAGACGCTGAACATGGGCGTAGGCATGATCGCCATCGTCCCCGAGGAGTCGGCGGACGTGGCCCTGACAACCCTGGCGGACCGCGGCGTCGAGGCCTGGGTCGCAGGCGAGATCACCGACCGCGACAACCACGCGACGGGCGCGGAACTGGTGGGCGACTACGCACGCTCCTGAACGGCGACCCGCCCCTGATGGGCCGAAGGCGCCCTGGATGGGCCGAAGGCGCCCTGGATGGGCCGAAGGCCCAAAAGGGGCGCGGGGAACTGCGCGAGCAACCACAACGCACCCGCACCCGCCCATTCACAGCGGACCCCAACCCCTCAGGCGCCCTCGCCCCAAGCGGAGCGATGCAGCACAAAACCCGGTCCGGCGGTGGAAACCCGCTCGGACCGGGCAAAGCGCAACAGCGCGGCGTCAAGCTCCGCGACGATGCGACGCGGGACCGGACTCGTCGTCCTCGTCCTCATCGTCGTCGTTGTAGAGAGCCGCGTACTGGGAGTACGGGTCGTCGTCCTCTTCGTCATCCTCGAACGGCTCGCCATTCGGCGGCTGGCTCGAAGTCGAAGCGCCCAGCTCATTGGCCAGACGCGACAGGTCAGTCCCGCCGCTGCTGTACTTCAGCTGGCGGGCGACCTTCGTCTGCTTGGCCTTTGCCCGGCCGCGCCCCATGGCTCGACCCCCTCGGATACGGGGCTCGGTGGCCCCAGAGTCTTGACACGCGTTCATGATCTGGAACGGGCTCTCCGTGGAGAGACCGGTCCGTAGGGCTTCCACGGTACCTGAGCCCGCGCCCATACGGTACGTCGCCCGCAGGACGTGCCTGTGCCCAGAACCTGCGAGGAGCCCTGTCCTCGCTGGTCAACCGTGATTTTAACCGTTTCTCGGCGAGCGACCCGCCGACGGAAGTGAGAGTTCTCTCTAAAGCTGCCGACGGGTACCGGCCGACATCGTACGACCGCCGCGCGGCGGTCGTACGACGTCCTTGCGGAGGGTCAGTGACGGCGCGCGGCGGCCGCCTCGTGCATCCGCTGCTCGGCGATCCGGTCGGCCGCGGCAGCCGGCGGAATGCCATCCGTCTTCGCGCGTGCGAATATCGCCAGCGTGGTGTCGTAGATCTTCGCGGCCTTCGCTCGGCACCGCTCGAAGTCGAACCCGTGGAGCTCGTCGGCGACCTGGATGACGCCGCCGGCGTTCACCACGTAGTCCGGCGCGTAGAGGATCCCGCGGTCGGCGAGGTCCTTCTCGACACCGGGATGCGCGAGCTGGTTGTTGGCCGCGCCGCACACCACCCTGGCGGTGAGGACGGGCACGGAGTCGTCGTTGAGCGCCCCGCCGAGCGCGCAGGGGGCGTAGATGTCCAGCCCCTCGACCCGGATGAGCGCGTCGGTGTGGGCGACGGCGGTGACGCCTTCCGGGTGACGGTCGAGGATCCGCCGTACGGCGTCCTCGCGCACGTCCGTGATCACGATCTCGGCGCCCTCCGCCCGCAGGTGCTCCACGAGGTGGTGGCCGACCTTGCCGACGCCCGCGATGCCGACCCTGCGGCCGCGCAGCGACGGGTCGCCCCACAGGTGCTGGGCGGAGGCCCGCATGCCCTGGTAGACGCCGAAGGCGGTCAGGACGGACGAGTCGCCGGCGCCGCCGTTCTCGGGGGACCGGCCGGTCGTCCAGCGGCACTCGCGTGCCACGACGTCCATGTCGGCGACGTACGTGCCGACGTCGCAGGCGGTGACGTAGCGGCCGCCCAGCGAGGCCACGAACCGTCCGTAGGCGAGCAGCAGCTCCTCGCTCTTGATCCTGTCGGGATCGCCGATGATCACGGCCTTGCCGCCGCCGTGGTCGAGCCCGGCCATGGCGTTCTTGTACGACATCCCGCGCGCGAGGTTCAGCGCGTCGGCGACGGCCTCCGCCTCGGTCGCGTACGGGTAGAAGCGCGTGCCGCCGAGAGCGGGGCCCAGCGCGGTGGAGTGGATGGCGATGACGGCCTTGAGGCCGCTGGCCCGGTCCTGGCAGAGCATGACTTGCTCGTGACCGCCCTGGTCCGAGTGGAACAGGGTGTGCAGGACGCCGTCAGATACTTCGGTCACTGTGGTGACTCCTGGGTAAGAAGCGGCGGTCGGTGACAGGCTCCCGTACGGGTGGCGGGGTCTGTGAGCATGAGATTAGAGCCTGCGTCCGCCGGACAGCGGCGCAGCCTCAGGATCACCCCACTTCCGGAGTACGGCCGTGGTGGGATCCGCACAGTTTTCCGGCCCGCCGGTGTGCGGGTTCGGCAGGTTTCCCCGGTGGCAGCCGGGGGAGGGAGCAGGCGTGCCCAAGGTGTCCTCGGTGATCGTCCCGTACGCGTCCTACCTCCGCGTGTACGAGCCGCTGGCGGCCTTCCCCGAGCCCGAGCGCGGCCACTGGGCCCGCTACGCCCGGCGCCCGGACCGGCCCTCGTACCAGGACGAGCTGCGCCGCTCGCTGGCCGATCTGCTGCCCGTTCCGCCGATCCCGGTGCCGGTGCACGAGAGCAGCGACGCCTTCGTGCTGGACGTCGACGGGGTGGTCCATGTCTGCCCCTGGCGCACCCGGCTGCGCGGCTGGCAGGCGCTCGGCGACCTGGCCGAGGAGCTGCCCGCCCCGGTCCTGGACGCGGTGCTGCCGCCGCTGGTGCGCCGGCAGGCGAGCCAGGACTACGAGCGCTGGATGGCCCGGAACCCCGACGCCCGGCCGTGGATCCGTACCTCGACCTGGCACGTGCCGCTGAACTGGTTCGTGCTCGTCTCGGACGAGGAGCGGAGGTACGAGAAGGGCTCGGGCGAGAGCTTGCCCGTGCTTCGCTATCGCACGCCCATGGTGCAGGCCCGGCGACGCGTGGCGCGCGGGCTGCGGGCACTGCGGGACGCGATCGACGGGGGGCCGCTCATCGACGGCCTGATCGACGTGGGCCGCTGGCTGGAGGAGTTCCACCCGCGCTCGCTGGTCGAGCTGGACTACGGCGGCCTCGTACACGTCCTGCCCGCCGACGAGCTGGACGGCGACCACTCCGCCGCCGATGTCGCCGAGGGCATCGAGGCCCTCCGCACCGGGGACGGCCTCGCCGCCGGGGAGGCGTACGGGCGTCTGGTCGAGCGCTGGCGGGCGGTACGGGACCGGCGCTCGGCGAACTGAACCGGCGCTCGGGGAGCAGAATCGGGCCGAACCGGTTGAACCGGCTCCACCTCTCAGCCGTACTTGTGACTTGTGAGGCCAGTGGGAAAAGGCTTTCCACGAAAGCCGAAGCATGGTGAACTGTCCACCCTTGGCCCAGGCTTGACGCACCGAAGTTCCACAGGGGCGTCATCATGGGACGTAGGTCCCGATCCGGGCTTTTGTATCAAGCAGGCGCCAAGCGTGACGGATTGCACTTACGCGGGCCTTGCCTCTTACGCACCTCCTCGTGTCAAAATAGGACAAGGAGCCCGGGGGAGGCTCCTTCTGCCCATGCATGGGTGGAATCTCAGCATTGCACGCTTTGGGGGGTCTCGTGACTCCTGCACGCCACTGTGACTGATCGTCACAGTGGCGTGACTGTCCGCTATGGCATGGTCCATCGGCATCCGTCGCTGATGAACACCTGGGAGGGCAATTCCATCGGTTTGGCCGACGCGGCTGGACAGATGGTGTAGTTGTAGTGCCGAGGACAAGCCGTTCGTCCTATAACCGACTCGACTCGCGTCCGCCATTTCGGGCAACGCGGGTCAAGGTGCAGAATTTAGAGGAAAGAACCGAGAAGGTTCGGTTCTCCCGAGGAGGCCGCTCATGACCGCTCGCACCCCTGATGCCGAGCCGCTGCTGACCCCGGCTGAGGTCGCCACCATGTTCCGCGTCGACCCCAAGACGGTCACGCGGTGGGCGAAGGCCGGCAAGCTCACGTCCATCCGTACGCTCGGCGGACACCGCCGTTACCGCGAGGCTGAGGTCCGCGCACTGCTCGCGGGCATTCCGCAGCAGCGCAGCGAGGCCTGAACCGCCGCATAGCAGGGCATTTCGGCTGGTCCCCCAATCGGCCGAGGGTCCGGAAGCACCGCTCAAACAGCTCCAAGCGACGCGGGTCCTGCCCCAACAGGTCCCACGCCCCAGCCACTCAGAGCTTTCCAGGAGGCCACATGCCCCCTGGACATCGTCAGGCAAGCAACAAGGGTGCGTCGTAGATCGCGCTGGACTCCGCCGGGTCCAGCGCGATCTTTTTTTGTGCGCGGGGGCGTGTGGGTGTGCAGTGCGGGCGCGCGGGGGTGCGCGGGGGTGCGCGGAGGGGTGGCGAGGGTGCGCGGGCCGGCGGATTTCAGCTCCGGAAGTGGCGGGTTGTGCGCGGGCCTGTCGGACTCTGGGGAGGGGTGTCGGATCTCCTGTGCAGGCCTTCGGGGACTGGTGCAATTGCACATATAAAATTGACAAGTTGTAGGTGACCTGTAAGTACCGACCTTCTGGAAACTCTTGCGGTGACACCCGTCACATGCCCGGATCCTTGTTACCTGAGCGGCATCTGCGGTAAAGGGAACGGGAGTTGAGCGAGACACGCCCTCGCCGAGTGTGTTCCCTACGGGACGAGTCTCACGCCTTGGAAGGTGTCTCGTCCGCTGCGGGCCCCTCGATGCCGTCCTCGCCGCCCGCCCCGGGCTCCGTCGCCAGCCGCAGCAGGCGGTGGCAGATCGGGCAGTGGGGGGTGAGGTGGCGGTACGAGGAGGCGGCCGACAGATGAGCACGGAGTAATGCGCGGGTCTCATGCCGAGCGGACGCCGCCATACGCCACCTCCGGGGGTCTCTGGGCCCTGAAACTGAGGTACCGGCGGAATGTGACGCCGTCAACCCCCACGGCGCCTGGCACACACGTGCAGTGACCCCGCCCCGCCGCCCTCGGCTCGGCTGTGCGGCCCGTCGGGGGCTCAGAGACGCCCCGGGTGGCCCGTGGCCGTGAACTGCTCGATCGCGCGGAGCAGTTCTTCGAGGAAGCCCTCCAGGCCGGCCGCCACGGCATGGAACTCGCCGCTCCACGAAGCGGTCCCGGACCTGTGGACCGAGCCGTCGTCCCCCACGGCGAAGAGGCCGCCGCCGTCGCTGCCGAACACGATTCCGTGCCCGCCGCCCGTGAGGGCGACCGTGCCGTACTCGTCCAGCTGCGCGATCACGGTGGACGGCGAGTGGATGAAGTACCCGTTGCCGACGTCGGGCAGGGACACGCTGTCGAGTACCGCGTAGAGCGACAACAGAGGCTCGGGTGCCGGGCGGTGGGCCGCCAGCAGGGCGACCGCGCCCAGGGTGTCGTCGTCGACCGGCGCCACGGCGTTGTCGCCCACGGGGTAGCCGTGCGTCTCCTCGAACGACTCCATCAGCCGATCCACGCGCCGCGACACCTCCTGGCACCAGGCGTGCAGCCGGTCCGAGTCGAGACGGTGCTCGGCCACGGGGAGTTCCTTCCCGGTCGGTGGCGTGGTGTGCGAGGGCGACAGGAAGCTCGGCTGCGGGGTGCGGCAACGCGAGAGGCCCGCATCCTCTTCGGATGCGGGCCTCTCGTCATCGTGCGGTCCTGACGGGATTTGAACCCGCGGCCTCCACCTTGACAGGGTGGCGAGCACTCCAAACTGCTCCACAGGACCAGGTTTCGCAGATTCGCGCCATGTTGCCGCGCTGGCCTGCGAGAAGAGACTGTACAGGAGCGGGAGCCTCGCGGTCGAACTCACTCAGCGTGCGGACACCGTTACGGCACCACTGCGTCGATCGCCTTCACGATGCGTTTGTCGGAGACGGGATAGGCCGTGCCCAGGGCGTGGGCGAAGTAGCTGACGCGCAGTTCCTCGATCATCCAGCGGATCTCCAGGACCGAGGAGGGGATCGGCCGTCCCTGCGGGAGCTGTTCCAGGAGCCAGGCGTACTCGTCGCGCATCTCGTGGACCTTCTCCATGCGAGAGGTGTCCCGCTGGACCCCGGTCGGCATCTGCTGCAGCCGCCGGTCCGCGGCCACCAGATAGCGCATCAGATCCGGAAGACGGCGCAGCCCCGCCTCCGTCACGAACCCGGGCTTCACCAGGGCGTCCAGCTGCCCCCGTACGTCCGCGAGGTTGGCGAGGAGGGCCGGGCTCCGGGTGGACTTCAGACGGCGCTCACAGGCCTGCCATGCGGCGAGGACCTGCTGCACCTGCCCGACCGTCCGCACGGTCGTGTCGACGATCTCGGCGCGGACCTTGTCGTACAGCTTGCGATAGGACGACTCGTCCCACGCCGGCCCGCCGAAGTCGGCGATCAGCTTGTCGGCCGCCGCCATCGCGCAGTCGTCGAACAGAGCCTGGATCGAACCGTGCGGATTGGCCGACAGAGCGAGCTTCTGAGCGTTCGTGAGCTTTTCGGACGCGAACTTCGCAGGGTTGACCGGGATGTTGCGCAGGATCAGTCGGCGCGTGCCCTTCCACATCGCCTCCGCCTGCTCCGCCTCCGTGTCGAAGAGACGTACGGAGACGGTGTTCGCCGTCGGTCCGTCGTCGACGAGCGCCGGATATGCCTTCACGGGCTGCCCGGCCCGGCGGGTCTCGAAGACGCGCGTGAGCGAGCCGATCGTCCAGTCGGTCAGGCCCTTCCGCTCCAGGGACTCGCCGCCCTGGCGTTCGGCGGTGGCGGCGGCCGCCTGGGAGAGCGCCTGGCGTGCCTTCGGCTTCAGCTTGAGCCGCAGCGACTCCAGGTCCTTGTCCTCGGCCACCTTCCGCCGCCGCTCGTCGACGATCCGGAAGGTGATCTTCAGATGGTCGGGGACCCGGGCCCAGTCGAAGTCATCGGGCGTGACCGGTACGCCCACCATGCGCTTCAGCTCGCGGGCCATCGTCACCGTCAGCGGCTCCTGCAAGGGCACCGCCTGGTCCAGGAACCGCTGCGCGAAGTTCGGCGCCGGTACGTAGTTCCGGCGGATCGGCTTCGGCAGGGACCGGATCAGCTCCGTCACCACGTCCTCCCGCAGACCCGGGATCTGCCATTCGAAGCCCTCGTTCGTGACCTGGTTGAGGACCTGGAGGGGAACGTGGACGGTCACGCCGTCGGCGTCCGCGCCCGGCTCGAACTGGTAGGTGACACGGAACTTCAGCTGTCCCTGGCGCCAGGAGTCCGGATAGTCGGCCTTCGTGACCGCCTCCGCCGACTCCCGGATGAGCATCTCCCGCTCGAAGTCCAGGAAGTCGGGCTGCTCGTGGCGCTTGTGCTTCCACCAGGAGTCGAAGTGGGCGCCCGACACGACGTGTTCGGGGACCCGCTGGTCGTAGAAGTCGAAGAGCGTGTCGTCGTCGACCACGATGTCCCGGCGCCGGGCCCGGTGCTCCAGCTCCTCGACCTCGCTGAGGAGCTTGCGGTTGTCGGCGAAGAACTTGTGGTGCGTACGCCAGTCGCCCTCGACGAGCGCGTTGCGGATGAACAGCTCGCGGCTGGCCTCCGGATCGATACGACCGTAGTTGATCTTCCGCTGGGCGACGATCGGTACGCCGTACAGCGTGACCTTCTCGTACGCCATCACGGCCGCCTGGTCCTTCTCCCAGTGCGGCTCGCTGTAGGTGCGCTTCAGCAGGTGTTCGGCGAGCGGTTCGACCCACTCCGGCTCGATCCTGGCGTTGACACGCGCCCAGAGGCGGCTCGTCTCCACCAGCTCCGCCGACATCACGAACCGCGGGGGCTTCCTGAAGAGGGCCGAGCCCGGGAAGATCGCGAACTTGGCGTTCCGCGCGCCCAGGTACTCGTTCTTCCCTGTGTTCCTCCCGCCCTCTCCTGCGGCCTCCTTCACGTCCTTCATGCCGATGTGGGAGAGCAGGCCGGCGAGGAGCGAGACGTGGACGTGCTGTTCGGGGGCGGCAGTATCCGCCGGAGGCTCCTCCAGATGCATGCCCATCTGCTTGGCGACCGTCCGCAGCTGGCTGTAGATGTCCTGCCACTCGCGGATGCGCAGGTAGTTCAGGTACTCCTGCTTGCACATCCGGCGGAAGGACGACGAGCCGCGCTCCTTCTGCTGCTCGCGGATGTACCGCCAGAGGTTGAGGAACGCCAGGAAGTCGCTCGTCTCGTCCTTGAAGCGGGCGTGCTGCTGGTCCGCCTGGGCCTGCTTGTCGGCGGGGCGCTCGCGCGGGTCCTGGATGGACAGCGCGGCGGCGATGACCATGACCTCGCGGGCGCAGCCGTTCTTGTCGGCCTCCACGACCATGCGGGCGAGGCGCGGGTCGACGGGCAGTTGGGCGAGCTTGCGGCCCATCTCGGTCAGACGCTTGCGTACGTCCTTCTGTGCCGGGTCGAGCGCGCCGAGTTCCTGGAGGAGTTGTACGCCGTCCCGGATGTTGCGGTGGTCCGGCGGGTCGATGAAGGGGAACTTCTCGATGTCGCCGAGACCCGCCGCGGTCATCTGGAGGATGACGCTCGCCAGGTTCGTACGGAGGATCTCGGCGTCCGTGAACTCCGGGCGGGCCTCGAAGTCGTCCTCGGAGTACAGACGGATGCAGACACCGTCGGACGTACGGCCGCAGCGGCCCTTGCGCTGGTTGGCGCTGGCCTGGGAGATCGCCTCGATCGGCAGCCGCTGGACCTTCGTACGGTGGCTGTAGCGCGAGATGCGGGCGAAGCCCGGATCGATCACGTACTTGATGCCGGGGACCGTGAGGGAGGTCTCGGCGACGTTCGTGGCCAGAACGATCCTGCGGCCGGTGTGCGGCTGGAAGACGCGGTGCTGTTCGGCGTGCGAGAGCCGGGCGTAGAGGGGGAGTACTTCTGTGAAGCGGTAGTTCTTCTTGATCAGCGCGTCGGCGGTGTCGCGGATCTCCCTTTCCCCGGAGAGGAAGACCAGGATGTCGCCCTTGCCCTCCCCCTGAAGCTCCTCGACGGCGTCGCAGATCGCGGTGATCTGATCCCGGTCGGAGTCGTCGCCGTCCTCTTCGAGGAGCGGGCGGTAGCGCACCTCGACCGGGTACGTACGGCCGCTGACCTCGACGATCGGCGCGTCGCCGAAGTGCCGGGAGAAGCGCTCGGGGTCGATGGTCGCGGAGGTGATCACGACCTTGAGGTCGGGGCGCTTGGGCAGCAGCTGGGCCAGGTAGCCCAGCAGGAAGTCGATGTTGAGGGACCGCTCGTGGGCCTCGTCGATGATGATCGTGTCGTAGGCGCGCAGCTCGCGGTCCGTCTGGATCTCGGCGAGCAGGATGCCGTCTGTCATCAGTTTCACGAAGGTCGCGTCCGGGTTCACCTGGTCGGTGAAGCGGACCTTCCAGCCGACGGCCTCGCCCAGGGGCGTCCGCAGCTCCTCCGCCACACGCTCGGCGACCGTACGGGCGGCGATGCGACGGGGCTGGGTGTGCCCGATCATGCCGCGCACGCCGCGCCCCAGCTCCATACAGATCTTGGGGATCTGGGTCGTCTTCCCGGAGCCGGTCTCACCCGCGACGATGACGACCTGGTGATCGCGGATGGCGGCCGCGATGTCGTCCTTCTTCTGGCTGACGGGCAGCTGCTCGGGGTACGAGATGGCCGGCACGCGCGCGGCGCGCTCGGCCATGCGGATCTCGCCCTTGGCGACCTCCGCCTCGATCTCGGCGAGAACGGCGGCCTGGGCCTCGGGCTTACGGATCTTGCGTGCGCCTTCGAGCCTGCGCCCGAGCCGGTGCGCGTCGCGCAGGGACAGCTCGGCCAGACGGGGGGCGAGGGCGCCGAAGGTGGGGGCAGGGTGAGTGGACATACGCGACCCAGGATCTCACCTCCGGGAAACGACAGGCGAACGCTTTTGCGTCCGCCTGTCGCCGCACACGCGAAGACCCCCTCCGGTCGCCCGGAGAGGGTCTTCGTTTACTGTGGCTGGGGCCGGGGTCGAACCGGCGACCTATCGCTTTTCAGGCGATCGCTCGTACCAACTGAGCTACCCAGCCGCGATGTTTCACGTGAAACACCAGCGGTCCTGACGGGATTTGAACCCGCGGCCTCCACCTTGACAGGGTGGCGAGCACTCCAAACTGCTCCACAGGACCTAGCTTGTGCGGGACTAGTCTCGCACAGAGTGTTGCGTGCCCCCAACGGGATTCGAACCCGTGCTACCGCCTTGAAAGGGCGGCGTCCTAGGCCGCTAGACGATGAGGGCTATCGGCCCGCCTGGGCGCTTCTCAGCGCGTCGGGGACGTGAGAAGCATACGGGGTGGCGGGAGGTATCGCCAAAACGGTTTACGGGCCCCCGGGGGACTCGTCGGCTGACGTGCTGCCCGAGGGTGACGGGGACTGCTCGTCCCCGGGTTCGGCCCCTGGCTGGTTCTCCTTTGGCAGATGGCGGCTGACCTCGGCCGTCGTCAGGCCCAGGCCGCCGAGTTTGATCTCGTCCCAGGCCTGGAGACGGCGGGTGTCACGGTCGAGATAGAGGACCGAGGCCTCGATCGGGTCGGGGTACTCCTGCTCCAGAGCGCGCAGACCGCTGCCGCCGGTCGAGCCCTCGATGCGGAGGCGGGTGCCCTCGTCCAGGACCTCCATCTCGGGGTGGTGGAGGTGCCCGGCGAGGACGAGGGGGACGTCGCCGTCCGTCTCCCGGGCCGCGTCCGGGTTGTGGGCGATCGCGATGTCCACGGGGGTGCCCGCCGCCTTCTGCGCGCGCAGGGACTCCGCCAACCGCTGCCCGGCCGCCTCCTCCGAGGGCAGGCCGGACTTGTCGGTCGAGCGGTCCGGGGTGAACTGCGGATCGCCCATCCCCGCGAAGCGCAGCCCGCCCACGCTCACCGCCTTCCCCTCGTCGAGGACGTGCGCGTTGTCGATGCCCGCCAGATAGCGCTGGGTCTCCCGTGAGTCGTGGTTGCCGCGGACCCAGACGTACGGCGCCCCGAGGTCGGCGATCGGGTCGAGGAAGGCGTTCTCGGCGGCGGTGCCGTGGTCCATGGTGTCGCCGGAGTCGACGATGACGTTGATCTCGTACTGCTCCACCAGCGAGGCGATGATCTTCCAGCTCGCCGGATTCAGATGGATGTCGGAGACGTGCAGGACGCGGATCGTGGTCGGGTCCGGCTGGTACGCGGGGAGCGTTGACGTGACGTCGTACAGCTTGGTCACGTTCGTCACCAGGCGCGCCAACTCCTTCTGGTAGACGTCGAATTCGGTGACGATGCTGCGTGCGTTGCCGACGAGGGACGGCGCGGAGGAGAGGAGCCCCGAGAACTTCGGTTCCAGGACGGAGTTCGGGTTCCAGGTGGCGGCGGCCGCCCCGCCGGAGCCCGCCAGGAGTACGAAGGCGAGGCCGCCGGCGGCGAGGGCGCGGCGGGGGCGGCGGTAGACGGCGAGGCCGAGCGTGGTGGCCCCGGCGACGACGGCGACGCCGGAGCGTATGGCCAGGTCGCGGGTGCCGTGCTCGACGTCGGAGGCGATCTCCTCCTGCAGTCCGGAGATCCGCTCGGGGTGGTCGACCAGGGCCTGGGCGCGTTCCGGATCGAGCTGGTCGACGTTCACGTCCAGGCGTACGGGGGCGTTGTGGCTGCGTAGTTCCAGGGCGCCGAGCGGGGAGACGTTGATCTTCGTGCCGCCGGTGAGGGACGGGCGCAGGGTCATCGTGGTGTTCATGGGGCCGACCGGGGTGCGTACGTTCCCCACGATCAGCAGTCCCAGCCAGGCGCCGAGCAGGACGACCGCGATCAGTCCGAGCGCGCGGCCCCAGGGGTGGGGGTGGTGGACCAGTTCGAGGGTCGGTTGCGTGCGGCGGGAGCGATAGTGCCGCGCCAGGGCGCGGGGTGCCTGCGGCATGGCCAGGGGGATACGGCGCAGGGTCGTACGCAGAGCGTTGGCGGCGGTGGCTAGGGCGGCGGGGACGCGGGCCATTGGTCCCGTATGCCCAGGGGTGGAGGTGGATATGCGGCGGGCGGGATGGGGTGCCGGGGTTGGATGCCGGCGGGGCGTCCGGGGGGCTCGCGTGGCTTCCGTACCGCTGGTTCCGCTCGCGGAGCTGGTGGGCCTCGTGCTGCTCGTATCTCTCGTGGCGGAACACCCCGTGGCACACTTCTTTTGCTGATCTTCAGCAAGGTGGGTGACAACCCTGGAGACTTGCCATTACCCCTGGTCAGGCCAAGGTGGGGCGTGGCGGGAACGCCAGGAGGTCAGCCCCAGCCCAGCTCGTGGAGCCGCGCGTCCTCGATGCCGAAGTGGTGCGCCACCTCGTGCACGACGGTGACGGCCACCTCGTGGACTACTTCCTCCGGCGTCTCGCAGTAGCGCAGGGTCGGGCCCATGTAGATCGTGATGCGGTCGGGCAGGACTCCGGCGTACCACTCCCCGCGCTCCGTGAGGGGGGTCCCCTCGTAGAGGCCCAGTAGCTGCGGGTCGTCGGCGGGCGGTTCGTCCTCCACGAACACCGCCACGTTGTCCATGACCCGCGTCAGCTCAGGCGGGATCTGGTCCAGGGCCTCACTCACCAGCTCTTCGAACGTGTCGCGCGTCATCTCCAGCACAGAGCCATTGTCAACGACGGGGCGCGTAATCGGAGGGGCACGGAGGCCCCGCCCGTCCACCACGGGGGAACGACGGACGGGCGGGGCCACTCGGCCGCTGCTCAGACGGTGAACGTCCAGGAGCTGTCCGGAGCGGTCAGGGGCCCCTCCGGGGTGAGCCGGACCGTGAGTGAGGGGAGGGAGAACCGATTGCCCTCCTCCGAGGAACTGCAGGCCGCACGCGCCACCAACGGCGACGATGCGCGGTTGCATGCGCTGGGGTAAGGAAAGCCGTGGGGTGGGGTACGGGCTCCGAGTACGTGTGGGTGTGTGGGGGTTTGGGGAGCTGCTCCGGTCGGGGGCTGTGAGACGCGGCACTCGGAGGAGGGAGGCGAGGCGCTCGTAGGGGGCTTGGGCCGGCGCGTGTCTTCCTGTGGGCGGCGGGAGTTGGGCAGGGGGACTCCTTTTTCGCCCCCCTTCGGAGGTGGCCGCTGTGCGCGCCTTGAACGTATCCGTCCGTCTGGCCGCCACGGTCATGGCCGTCGCGGCAGCCGCCGGCTGTATGAGCGTGGGGGACGACGGGCGGAAGCCCGGGCCGTCGCCCTCCGTGGGACAGCCGGGTGGCGAGAAGCCGGACGGGGGCTCCGCGGTGACGGGCGGAGGCGGTACGGGGTACCAGGCCGGGCGGGGGAAGGGGCATGACTCCGCCTCGCCCGACCCTTCCACTTCCGGGTCGGCGTCCCCGTCGGCGTCGGCCTCCGGGGCCGCGAAGCCGTCCGGGAAGGCGATGCCGCCGAAGGGGGGCAAGGAGGAGGGGAAGGGGGAGCGACCGGAGAAGCCCGAGCCGACGAAGGGGGAGCCGACTCCTACGCCGACGGTGGTGGAGTCTGAGCCGGAGCCGACGAAGCCGGTGGAGTCGCCGTCGCCGGAGCCTTCGGCTGAGCCGTCGTCGTCCGCGCATGAGCAGGGGGCGCAGTTGGTGGAGCGGGAGCCGGCGCCTCGGGCGGGGGAAGCGGCGTAGGCCTCCGGCGGTTGGGCCGGGGCTGGGTGGGTGCGTGCCTGTTCGCTTGGGTGGCTCGCCCTTGGGTGGTTCGCCCCCGCCGCCCCTACCCGTCCCACCCCAGGGGCTGCCGCCCCTTCGACCCCGCCCGCACGTGTCCTCGCGGGGCTCCGCCCCGGACCCCGCCAGGGGCGCTGCGCCCCCTGGACCCCCGCTAAGTTCTTTGGAATCCCGCCGAGTTGGTGGGCGCCGCCGAGTTCGCCAGGTGCTCGCCGAGTTGTCGGGCCGCGCAGAACTGCTTGGCGCCGGCCGAGTTGGAGGCTCCGCGGGGCTGCCGGCTCGCGCCGAGTCGCCAGGTCGCGGGGCTGCCGGCTCGCGCCGAGGCGCCAGGTCGCGGGGTTACTTGCCCGCGTCGAGTCGTCAGGTCGCGGAATTTCCGGGCTCCCCCGCAAGTTTTACTGAGAACCCCGTCACGATTCTCCGTGCCGGACCACATCCGCCGACCTCTCACCACCCCTCCCCTCCCTCTCCCACCGGCCCGATCGCACGCACCCAGGGCCGGGCAGTTCCCGTCCTGACCTGCGGATATCCGCTCAGTTTGCCTTGAGGGGTGGTGGGTGCGTATGGTGGTAGATCGTTTGATCCCATTTGCCCGGCGCCACTGCAGAGCGCGCCGTGTGGCGCGTACTCTCCCTTGCCGTGGCGGACCGCATAGAGGCGGTCGTGTGCGAATCACGGAGTTGACGGGCGCGTGCCGACGAGACTCCGGAAGGTTTCGCATACGCATGTCCATTTCCAGTACTGATCACGTCGTCGTGCCCGAGAACGGTGAAGACGTCGAGAACATCGAGAGCATCTCGAACATCGAGGACGTCTCCGTCGAGGAGGCGGCTCCCGAGGTCACCTTCGCGACCCTCGGTCTCCCCGACGGCATCGTGCGCAAGCTCGCGCAGAACGGCGTGACGGTCCCCTTCCCGATCCAGGCCGCGACCATCCCGGACGCCCTGGCCGGCAAGGACATCCTCGGCCGCGGCCGTACCGGCTCCGGCAAGACCCTCTCCTTCGGTCTGCCGGCCCTGGCCTCGCTGGCCGGCGGTCGCAGCGAGAAGCACAAGCCGCGCGCCGTCATCCTCACGCCGACCCGTGAGCTCGCGATGCAGGTCGCGGACGCGCTGCAGCCGTACGGGGACGTCCTCGGGCTGAAGATGAAGGTCGTCTGCGGCGGTACCTCCATGGGGAACCAGATCTACGCCCTGGAGCGGGGCGTCGACGTCCTGGTCGCCACCCCGGGCCGTCTCCGCGACATCATCAACCGCGGTGCCTGCTCGCTGGAGAACGTCCAGGTCGCCGTGCTGGACGAAGCCGACCAGATGTCGGACCTGGGCTTCCTGCCCGAGGTGACCGAGCTGCTCGACCAGGTCCCGGTCGGCGGTCAGCGCATGCTCTTCTCCGCCACGATGGAGAACGAGATCTCCACGCTGGTCAAGCGCTACCTGAGCAACCCGGTCACGCACGAGGTCGACAGCGCCCAGGGCAACGTCACGACCATGTCGCACCACATCCTGATCGTGAAGCCCAAGGACAAGGCGCCGGTCACCGCCGCGATCGCCTCCCGCAAGGGCCGCACCATCATCTTCGTCCGCACCCAGCTCGGCGCGGACCGTATCGCCGAGCAGCTGCGCGACGCCGGCGTGAAGGCCGACGCGCTGCACGGCGGTATGACGCAGGGCGCGCGGACCCGGACGCTGGCCGACTTCAAGGACGGTTACGTCAACGCGCTCGTCGCGACCGACGTCGCCGCCCGCGGTATCCACGTCGACGGCATCGACCTGGTCCTGAACGTGGACCCGGCCGGCGACCACAAGGACTACCTGCACCGGGCCGGCCGCACGGCGCGTGCCGGGCGTACGGGCACGGTCGTGTCCCTCTCCCTGCCGCACCAGCGCCGCCAGATCTTCCGGCTGATGGAGGACGCGGGCGTCGACGCCGGGCGTCACATCATCCAGGGCGGTACGTCGTTCGACCCCGAGGTCGCCGAGATCACCGGCGCCCGGTCGATGACCGAGGTCCAGGCCGAGTCCGCCGGCAACGCCGCGCAGCAGGCCGAGCGTGAGGTCGCTCACCTCAACAAGGAGCTGGAGCGGGCCACGCGCCGCGCCGCCGAGCTGCGCGAGGAGGCCGACCGGCTGACCGCGCGTGCCGCGCGGGAGCGGGGCGAGGACCCGCAGGCGGCCGTCGCCGCCGCTGCCGCGGAGACCGCCACCGCCGCTGTCGCCGTCGCTGAGGACGGCGCGCCGGTCGAGGCCTCGGCCGCGATCGTCGAGCAGCCGGCGTACGAGCGTCCCGCTTACGACCAGCCGCGCCAGCGCCGCGAGGAGCGGGGCAACGGCGGTTACGAGCGTCGTGACAACGACCGTGGCGACCGTGGTGGGTTCCGCCGGGACGACCGTCGGGACGGCGAGCGCGGCGGGTTCGACCGCCGGGACGACCGTCGGGACGGTGACCGTGGCGGGCGTTCCTTCGACCGCAACGACCGTGGTGGCAGTGGCTTCCGTCGGGACAACGACCGCGGTGGCCGTACCTTCGAGCGCCGCGACGACCGTGGTGGCAGCGGCTTCCGCCGGGACAACGACCGCCGCGACGACCGTCGTGACGGTGACCGTGGCGGGCGTTCCTTCGACCGCAGCGACCGTGGTGGCAGTGGCTTCCGTCGGGACAACGACCGTGGTGGGTTCGAGCGTCGTGACGGTGAGCGTGGCGGTCGTACCTTCGAGCGTCGCGACGACCGTGGTGGCAGTGGCTTCCGTCGGGACAACGACCGCGGTGGCCGCACCTTCGAGCGCCGTGACGAGCGCGGCGGGCACCGGGGCAGCGACCGTCCGTTCAACCGTGACCGTCAGGGCGGCGACCGCCCGGGCTTCCGCTCCGGTGGCCACGAGCGTCCGCACGGCCGTCGTGACGACCACCGCGGCACCGGCACTGGCACCGGTACTGGCACCGGCTCCGGCACCGGCTCCTCCTTCGGCCGTCGCGACGACAAGCCGCGCTGGAAGCGCAACGGCTGAGCCGATTCACGTGTGATGCCGACTGACGGCTGACACAGGGAAGGGCCCGTACGACTCCGGTCGTACGGGCCCTTCTGTCTTGTTCTCCTCGTTCCAGCCGATTTTCGGCCACACTGTGGCGCATGTCACGTCCCCGGTGGGGGAATTGCTGGGGGCATGACAGATGACGACATAGCCCGTGGGGCGCCCGGGGCCTCGGCGCCGGACTCGGTCTCGGTGCCGGCGCCGATGTCGGACGAGGAACGGCTGGCCCAGCTGGGCTACACGCAGGTCCTCGCCCGCCGTATGTCCGCGTTCTCCAACTACGCGGTCTCCTTCACGATCATCTCGGTCCTGTCCGGCTGTATGACCCTCTACCTGTTCGGCATGAACACCGGTGGGCCTGCGGTGATCATCTGGGGCTGGGTCGCGGTCGGCCTGATGACCCTCTTCGTGGGTCTGGCCATGGCCGAGATCTGTTCGGCCTACCCGACCTCCGCGGGCCTGTACTTCTGGGCCCATCGACTGGCCCCCGAGCGCAGCGCGGCCGCCTGGGCGTGGTTCACGGGCTGGTTCAACGTGCTCGGCCAGGTCGCCGTCACCGCGGGCATCGACTTCGGCGCGGCGTCCTTCCTGGCGGCGTATCTGAACCTCGAGTTCGGCTTCGAGGTGACGCCGGGCCGGACGATCCTGCTGTTCGCCGGGATCCTGGTGCTGCACGGCCTCCTGAACACGTTCGGCGTACGCATCGTCGGTCTGCTGAACAGCATCAGCGTGTGGTGGCACGTCGTGGGCGTCGTGGTCATCGTCGGCGCGCTGGTGATCGTCCCCGACGACCACCAGTCGGCGTCCTTCGTGTTCACCGAGTTCGTCAACAACACGGGCTGGAGCAGCGGGTTGTACGTGGTGCTGCTGGGCCTGCTGATGGCGCAGTACACCTTCACCGGCTACGACGCCTCCGCCCATATGACGGAGGAGACGCACGACGCGTCGACGGCCGGCCCCAAGGGCATCGTCCAGTCCATCTGGACGTCATGGGTGGCGGGCTTCGTGCTCCTCCTCGGCTTCACCTTCGCCATCCAGTCCTACGACGG
The DNA here is from genome assembly GCF_024612035.1 of Streptomyces sp. DSM 40750. Classification (GTDB taxonomy): domain Bacteria; phylum Actinomycetota; class Actinomycetes; order Streptomycetales; family Streptomycetaceae; genus Streptomyces. The sequence continues at coordinate 5,584,269 of NZ_CP102513.1, read as the reverse complement.
CGCTCTCGCATCGAAGACCGGAGTACCGCCCGCCCAGATCCTCCTGGACGCGCTGGGTGCGACCGGCGGCAAACTCCTCCTCCTCGTCATCATCGGCGCCCAGCTCTTCTGCGGCATGGCCTCCGTGACCGCGAACAGCCGCATGATCTACGCCTTCTCACGCGACGGCGCCCTGCCGTTCTCCCACGTCTGGCACACCGTCAGCCCCCGCACCCGCACCCCCGTGGCGGCGGTCTGGCTGGCGGCGGGCGGCGCGCTGCTGCTGGGACTCCCGTACCTGATCAATGTCACGGCGTATGCCGCCGTCACGTCGATCGCGGTGATCGGCCTCTACATCGCGTACGTCATCCCGACCCTGCTGCGGCTCCGCAAGGGCGAGGCCTTCGAACGGGGACCCTGGCATCTGGGCCGCTGGTCGCGCACGATCGGCCTCGTCGCGGTGGTCTGGGTCTTCGTGATCACCGTCCTGTTCATGCTTCCGCAGCTGTCCCCGGTCACCTGGGAGAACTTCAACTACGCCCCGGTCGCCGTGCTGGTCGTGCTGGGCTTCGCCGCGATCTGGTGGGCCGCCTCCGCCCGGCACTGGTTCCTCAACCCCGAGCACGAGCGGAGCGTGGCCCGGGAGGCGGCGCGGAAGGGAGCGCCGGAGCCGGTCGATCCGTAGCGGGTGGGAGCGAACGCCCACCGGCGGCTCCTCCCTGAGGCAGGACGCCCACCGGCGGCTCCTCCCTGAGGCATATGAGCGAGCGTCCACCGGAGGCTCCTCGGCCCTCCCACACCAGCCAACCCGCCCGACTTCCGCCGATCTTCCGCCCGTTCTGTTCTGCGGCGAACCTTTTTGCGGCTCCTCGACGCGGCCGGGACCCCGATACCCGATCGGACTCCCGGCCACGTCCGGCTATGCTCGGGGAGGCAACATCACGCAACACCGCCTGGGCCCTTAGCTCAATTGGCAGAGCAGTGGACTTTTAATCCATTGGTTGTGGGTTCGAGTCCCACAGGGCCTACGGGTGCGGGGGAGGGGATACCCCCTCTGACCTGCTACGCAGCGCCTGATTCGGCTTCGGTCGGGTCGGGCGCTGCTTCGTTTTGAAGCCACTGCGTGAGCGATGCGTGAGCGGATGCGCTCGTGGCCTGCGGAATGGACGCTGCTTGGGCGGACGGATCAACAGCTGCCGGACGCGATCGAGGGATCAGCTTCGCTGCCTTCTCGGCGATGTCGCGGTCCAGCTCAGGGAGCAGGCTCGTGTATGTGTCCGAGGTCAGCGTGATGGTGGAGTGGCGCAGGGTCTCCTTCACCGTGTGGATGTCGCCGCCGCCTCCGTGCGTGAGCGTCGCGGCGACGTGACGAAGGTCCCGCAGGGTGATGGGTGGCAGGTCGGTTGTGGCCAGGATGCGGCGGAACGCTTCCGAGACCGTCTCCGGGTGGAGCCAGGAGCCGTCCTCCTTGGTGAACACCTTTCCGGTGTTCTGCCAGGCGGTGCCCCACTCCTTGCGCTCCTTCTCCTGGAGGGCCTTGTGGTCGCGCAGGGCGGCGATGTTCATGCTGTCGAGCGCGATCGTGTTCGCGCTGCCGTCCGTCTTCGGCTCGGACTCGTAGGGGTCCCAGCCGTCCACCACGATCTCCTTGGCGGGGGTGATGAGGCCGGCGTCGAGGTCGATCTCGTGCCAGTCCTGGCCGACTGCCTCGCCCCGCCGGAGGCCGCGCGTACCCATGAGAGGGAAGATCGCGTACAGGCGGTCGCCCTCGGCGGCGTCGAGGAAGGCGCCGAACTGCTGCGGGGTCCACACCATGACCGGGCCAGGCATCTCGCCCGTCTCGCGCCACCGCCGGACCCGCTCGTCCGTCCACAGGAGGGGCTTCGGGCGCCTGCCGGACTCCAACTCGACGTGGGAGGCCGGGTTGAAGGTGATCAGCTGCTGGGCGATCGCGGAGTTGAGGGCCGCGCGGAGAGTGCGGCGGATCGCCTGACGACTGGCCGGGCCGGTTGTCTTCCGGAACGGCTTCATCTCCGCCAGCTTGGCCCGTTCGGCCGCGAGCAGCTTCCGCTCGGCTCCGACGGGGCGACCGGGCTTGCTCGGCTTGCAGCGGGCGATCTGCTCTCGCCGGGCTTCGTTCTCGGCCGCGATCACCTCGTTCTCGTCGGCGATCGCGTCGAACATCTCCACCAGGTGGCCGACGTTGAGGCGGTCGAGGCGTACGTGCCCGATGCGGGGCTTCAGATGGACGCGGATGTGGGACGCGTAGCCGTTGAGCGTGGTCTTGCGGCGCTTCTTCGCGGCGAACCACTGGTCGAGCCACTCGCCGACGGTGAGGCTGCCGCGGAGGGCCAGGCCGGCCCGCAGACGGCGGCGGGTCTCCTCGATGGCCGGCAGCGGGGCTTTCTCGACTGAGACCTCCTCCAGCATGGCGACGAGGCGCTGGAGGCTGTCGGAGTCGTCGCTGTCCGCCAGGGCGAGCAGGGAGCGGACGTGGTCGAGGTCCGCCTGAGCGTCCTTCAGGGAGTCGTAGCCGGCGCGGCTGAAGGAGCGACGGGTGCCGTCCTCGTTGGGCGGGAGCTCCTGGCGTATGGAGTACGAGCCGTGCTTGCGGCTGGAGAGCTGGGGGCACTTCTTGCCGAGCGGTTTGCCGGTCTTGGGGTCGCGGCAGTAGCAGCGGCGGTGGGTGGAGCCCTTCAAAGGCGTTCCTCCGGGGTGGTGTTGGGTTCTTCTTCGGGTGGGTCGACGCCGCCCAGCGCGGGTGGCAGACGGGGTGGGGTGGCGCCCTCCTCGCGGAGGTCGCTGCGGAGGTGGCGGAGGCTGTACTTGGCGGAGATGGCCTGGTCGGCGTACTTGACCCGCTTGCGCTCGGCTTCCTCCTGCTGGGCGCGGCTGGTGGCCGTCTTGGCCGCGAACCGGGCCTGTTCTTCCTCTTCGAGGGCGGCGAGGGCGGTTTGTACGAGGCTGGCGTGGCGCTCGAAGTCGGGGACCAGGCCCGCGTCGTACATCGGCACCTCCTCTTCACCGGTGAAGTGCCGTAGCGCGTCCCAGGTGGGGATGAGGTGCTGGAAGGGGAGTTCCTGGGTCTCCTCGACGTAACCGACCGGGAAGATCAGGCAGACCGGGTACGTCTCCAGGGCCGCCGCCAGGACCATGACGTCCACGAGGGGCAGATTGGCCCGACGGCCAGACTCCATGTTGGCGATCACGTTGCGCGGGATGGGATGCCCGAGTTGCTCGCACCGGTCCGCCAAGTCCTGTGCGCTCCATCCCATCTCCTTCCTTCTGCGCCGGACTTCGCCGGCCACGTTGGCCTTGATCCGATCTGCCCACTCCGGGAAGTCGTCCTCATCAGCATCCATACGGCATTGTGTCATGAAGACACAGTAGCTTGCGCATGATGGTTGGTACCCGCCTGGAGCCGGATGTGATGGGCATGTTCGCCGAGGGCTGTACCGAAAGGGGCGCACTGCATGCGCGAAGACGCGACGGACGGACGGTCGAAGGGCTCGAAGGGGATGAGCCGGGAAGAGCTGCTCGCCCTGCCTGTGGCTGTTGACCTGGATACGAGTAACCGAGCACTGGGGCTAGGGCGGAGCAAGGGATATGAGCTGGCGAAGCGGGGCGAGTATCCGTGCAAGGTGCTGCGGCTCGGCAACGCCTACCGGGTAGTGACCGCAGACCTGCTGGAGCTGCTCGGGCTGGCGGCGTGAAAGCGGGGCAGCGTAGCAAACGGTTCTGCGCTGAGCTGACACAGAAACGCTGGACTGTCGACGGGCGTGGACGTACTGTCCGTGTTCCCTCGGGGAACAACGCGAGCGTCCCGTCTCGGGACAGAGCGAGTGTTCAGTCTCTGAACGCAGCGAGCCTCCGGCGCGGTAACGCCGGAGGCTCGGGAAACCCCGCCGCCCGCATCCAACGAACGATCCGCGCGCACCGGGCCTGCATGCCCGGCAGCGCAGAAGAGGAGCCGCCCTGTGCAACCTACGACACCCGAGCCCTATTCCGCGCCCGGTACCGCCGCCTGGCCGCTGGTCGCGGTGCCGGCCAACCCCGACCAGCGCGAACCCGAGGACACCGCGCCGGTCGAAGCCGCCGCGCCCTCGGACACACCCCTGGATCCGGAGCCGACACCGGGCTCGGCGCTGCTGGACGAACTGCGCGCGAAGATAGCCAGGTTCGTGATCCTGCCCTCGCCGGAGGCGCTGGACGCGGTCACGCTGTGGGTGGCGGCGACGCATCTGCAGCCCGCGTGGCAGCACGCCCCGCGCCTGGCGGTGGTGGGGCCGGCGAAGCGGTGCGGCAAGTCGCGGCTGCTGGACGTGCTCACCGAGACGGTCCACGAGCCGATGCTCACCATCAACACCACCCCGGCGGCGGTCTTCCGGTCCATCACCGAGGAGCCGCCCACCCTGCTGGTGGACGAGGCGGACACCATCTTCGGCACGCCGAAGCAGGCGGAGAAGAACGAGGAGATGCGCGGCCTGCTCAACGCCGGTCACCAGCGCAACCGGTACGTCACCCGGGTCGTCGGCAACGACCACACCCCGCACCGGTTCGCCACCTTCGCCATGGCCGCCCTGGCAGGGATCGGTGACCTGCCCGACACGATCATGGACCGGTCCGTGGTCATCCGCATGCGCCGCCGGGCCGAGGGCGAGAGCGTCAAACCCTTCCGCTCCCGCCGTGACACCCCAGCCCTCCACGACCTGCGCGACCGCATCGCCGCCTGGGCCCGGCCGCTGCTCGACGAGGCCGCCGGCCTGGAACCGGCGATGCCGGTGGAGGACCGCGCCGCCGACACCTGGGAACCCCTGGTGATCGTCGCCGACCTCGCCGCCGGCCCTTGGCCCCGCCTCGCCCGCGCGGCGTGCGAGGAGATGGTGGCAGCCGAAGTGGCGGCCGAGGAGGACCACCCCAGCTCAGCGCGGATCCTGGCCGACATCCGCCGGGTCTTCGTAGCCCAGCGGGAGGTCGACAGCCTCTCCACGGACGAACTCCTGCACCACCTGCGCCAGGACCTGGAAGGCCCGTGGGCGGAGTGGGGTCGCAAGGGGCTGGGCCCGCGTGAGCTCGGGTCGCTGCTGCGCGCCTTCGACATCAGGCCCGGCAACGTCCGCCTCGCCGACGGAACCCAGCGCAAGGGCTACACGCGCAACAAGTTCCTCGACGCGTGGCGGCGCTACTGCCCCACCGTTCACTCAGTGAACGCCGAACCCACCACCCCAGCCTCGGGCTGAACCCCGCCTCCCCCAGTGACCGTCCCTGCCGTCCCTGCCGTGATCCCGCAGGTCAAACGGCATGCGGCCGGGACGGAAACCAGGGGCAAGACGGCAACGCGATCATGAAGAGCGTGCTGCCACCAACCTGACGCTGCCCCGATCCGTCTTGTGCCGTCCCGGGCGTCCCCGCCGTATCACCGCAGGTCACGACGCTGTCGGCCGGGACGGCAAGACGGATCCGATCCGTCCACGGCCACCGAACCGCAGCACCCGCCGCCCGTGTGTGCCCCCAGGGCGCGTCGGCGCCGCCAGGACGGAACACCAGCCCTCCTGCCGTACCGGCCCTGACCTGCGCATGCAACGGCCAAGACGGCAAAGACGGACCACGCCACCACCTCAGGAGAACCCCGCTTGACCACCCTCTCCACACCCACCCACCGGGACCATCGTCCTGACGGAGGGCGGCCGATGACGACCAAGCAGGCGGCCGAGCGGTACGCGCTCATCGCGGCGGGAGTCGTCATCGTGGCGCTCACCGCCAGCGGGTTCTGGCTGTCCTACGCGCACCTCGCCGAGGTCGCCGGACAGCACGGCCTCAAGAGCTCCCCGGTCCGCCAGTGGGCCTGGCCGGCGACTCTGGACGCGTTCATCGTCGCGGGCGAACTGCTCATGCTCCGCGCGGGCCTGCGCCGGGTGACCGACGGCTGGGCCATCGCCCTCACCGCCACCGGATCGGTCGGCTCCATCGCACTCAACGTGGCCGGGGTCAGCGGTACAGGCAAGGCCAGCGCCGTGCCCCTGCTCGACTATGTGGTCGCTGCGGTTCCTCCGACCGCCGCGTTGCTGGCCTTCGGTGTCCTGATGCGGCAGATCCACCAGCTCGTCGACCAACCGGCCGGCCACCCGGACGCTGCTTCCGTCCAGGCGCCGGTACGACCGGTCACCGGGGCCGCCGAGCCATCGACTGAGCCCGTACGGCCTACTGAGCCTCCGGCCGCCGGTTCCGTCCAGCCGACGGAACCACCGCCCGAGGTTTCGGAGAGCAAGCCGCGCGGTGGCCGTCCGCCAAAGGCCACGCTCGCAGAGCTCGTGGCGATCGGCCGGATAGCCCTCGCTGAGCACGGCACACTCAGCCGGTCCCTACTCCGGAAGGCAGTTAAGGACAGGGACCTGACGATCAGCAGTCGGCGGCAGACCGAGGTGATGGAGACCCTCCGGCCCGACATCGAAGCCGCCGCCAAGACCGCTCCGAGCAGCGGCTGACCGGAAACCCAGCGGGGTGACCGGAACCCCTTCCGGTCACCCCGGCCAGCCGCCTATCGGCACCGCTCGCTCATCCACAACTGTGGATGGCGCGCCGACCACCACCACTCCGCCAGCCCTTCCCCGCCGACCCGCAACCGCCCTTTCCGGAGAACCGCCCGTGACGCACGACCCGCATCGCTCCGACCGCACTCCCGACGACCTGCTGCCGCTGGCGAAGTCCCCTACGCTGATGGGGCGTTTGCGCCGCGCGTTCGGACGGGCTGCCCCTGGCGGAGCCAGTAGTACCCCGAGTCCGACTCACGGCCGGACTTCGGGGATCTCCGCCCCGGGGGTGGCGGAGACGGCCCCGCGCCAGGGGGCGCCGGACCAGGGGGTCGGAGCCGAGGGCGGCTCCGACCTGGACACGCTGCACTCCGTCCAGCAAGCCGTCCTGCGCCCCGAAGACAGCGCAGCCATCGCCGCCGGCGAGCCTGCCGTGCAGAGCGTGCAGCCCACGATCCGCCGCTTCACCGGCACCAAGCGCAACGACCGTGTCGGCCCGCTGCGTTTCACCGGCGACCAGCGAGCCCATCTCCAGCAGGCCGCTGCCGAGCACGGCTATAAGGGCGACTCCGGCTTCGCCGCCGACATCGTCCTCGCCTTCATCACCGGCCGGTTCACCGCCAACCTGCCCCTGTCCGAGGACCGACGCCGCACCCACCACTTCCGTGTTCAGGTTCTGCGCCAGCTCAACCGGATCGGCGTCAACGTCAACCAGATCGCCCGCGCCCTCAACAGCGACCACACCCCACCCGACATACGCCAACGGCTGACCGAACTCCACCACCTGCTGGAGCTGATCGCCGAAGCCCTGCGCCAGCCCGTCGACCCGGAGACGGAGGCATCCGCGTGATCGCCGCCATCAAGCCCGCCGGGGCCAATACCCGTGGCCTGCTTGCCTACCTCTACGGCCGCGGAACCCACGACGAGCACTTCGACCCGCACATCGTGGCCGGCTTCGCGATGCTCGGCATGCCCGACCCCGGCCGTGACGAGAACGCCACCCTCACCGAACTCGCCCGCTACCTCGACGAGCCCGTGCGGCTGCGCAACAGCGAGTTCGGCAAGCCTGTCACCGACCACGTCTGGCACTGCCCGGTGCGTACCGCGCCCGAGGACCGCTACCTCTCCGACGCCGAGTGGGGCGAGATCGCCCAGCGCATCGTCCAGGCCGCCGGCATCGCTCCGGCCGGTGACGACCTGGCCTGCCGCTGGATCGCCGTACGCCACGCCGACGACCACATCCACATCCTCGCCACCACCGTCCGCGAAGACGGACGCCGCCCCAAACTCCACGACAGCGGAATCCGCGTCGGCGACGCCTGCCGCGAGATCGAGAAGGACTACGGGCTGCGCCGCCTGAAGAAGGGGGACCGCACCGGCGCCCGCCGTCCCACCCAGGCCGAGATGCACAAGGCCGAACGCCTCGGCTGGGACCAGACCAGCGCCGAGTGGCTCCAGGACCGCATCCGTGCCGCCATCCCCCACGTCACCGGTGCCGAGGAATTCATCGCCTACCTCGAAGCCAGCGGCATCGAGGTCCAGGTCCGGCGCGGCCCGTCAGGCGACCTCCTCGGCTACGCCGCCAGCCGCCCCGGCGACGTCAACGAGGCCGGCGAGCAGATCTACCACCCCGGAAGCAAGATCTCCCCCGACCTCTCCCTGCCCAAAATCAAGGCCCGCCTCGAATCCAGCCGACCCGAAGAACACCCCACCGCCCGCCGCAACCACCCCAACACCCCCTGGCACCAAGCCACCGACGCCCTCGACACCCTCCACACCGACCTCGCCGACGACATCCACGCGCAGGCCCACATCACCGCCCTCGGTGAACTCCTCGAAGCCACCGCCCAGAAGACACCCACCCATATGCGCGCCGATCTCCGGGCCGCCTCCAAGGCGTTCGCCCGCGCCCAGCGTTCCCGGGTACGGGCGGAGGACCGTTCCGCCCACGCTCTGCGCATCGCGGCACGCGACATCGTGCATACCGCCACCGGCCCTGACGGCAGTGCCTTGGCCGCCCTGGTCACAGCCCTGGTCTGGGCCGTCATAGTCGCAGGGCGCTGGCACGAAGCGAAGAACCACGCCCACCAGGCCGACGCCGCCCGCCAGGCCGTCCAGCACCTCCAGACAGCCGCCGACCGCGCCCTCACCTCGACGCTCGCCGAACTCACAGCCCGGCCACCCAAGGAGGCAGCCCGCCGCGTTCTGGCCAGCGACGTACGAGCAGCCGTCCCCGACCACGCCGAGCGCATCCTCACCGACCCGGCCTGGCCCGCGCTCGCCACCGTCCTCGCCGACGCCGAAGCCCGCGGCCACCAACCCCACCAACTCCTCAAGGAAGCCGCCGCCCAGCGCGAGCTGACCACAGCCCGCCAACCCGCCCGCGTCCTCATCACCCGCATCCAACACACCGGCCGTAACTCAGCACCCAACCGCCGAGCCGAAGCCGCCCGCCTGCAGACGACCACGACAGGCTCGACCCCCACTCAGCAGACCGGAAACGGTCGGCTCCCAGCGGCGACTCCATCGCCTACCGAACAGCAGCGCCGACAGCGCCGGTAGGCACCCAGCGCAGTGTGCCTATCCGGCATGGCCAAAGCAGGCTTGGAAGCGGAAAGTGGCTCTGCCTGTTGTCTCGACACCACGGCACCAGGGCTCAGTCTGCACCGGCACCACGGTGTTCGCGAGGCGCTGGAGGATCGGGCCGAACCCCTCATTGACGTGGTGGACGTGGTACTTGGGCGGGCCGACGGCGGGTTTTGAGCTGGTACAAGCACTCCGACTGAGAGGCCATGAACGGGCCCGGCTACTGATGGCCGGGCCCGTAGGCGTGACGGCGCACGGCGCAGTCCTGATCACGACCGCCCGGACAGCCTGGGGGCGAGCAGCTCCAGTACTTCCTCCCAGCGGTAGCGGTCGGCTCCGCCGCCGGCCTTGGGGCGGTGGGGTTCGTACGAGCCGATCAGGACGCCCATTTCGCGCAGCTGCTCCACACTCCGGCGGTATGCGGGGTGGGCGGCCTGGGCGGAGTTCAGATACGGCAGTACGGCGACGGGGACGTCCATGGCGGGTGCTTCGCACAGGATGCCGAGGGCGAGGTTGTCGGAGATTCCGGCGGCCCATTTGTTGACGGTGTTGAAGCTTGCCGGGGCGACGGCGATCGCGTCGGCGGGCCGGGTCGGGCGCGGTTCGCCCGCCGAGCGCCAGGCGGAGCGGATGGGGCGCCCGATCTGGTTCTCCACCGCCTCCACGTCGAGGAAGCCGAGCCCTTGTGGTGTGGCGACGACGCCGACGTCCCACTGCCGCTCGTGCGCTGCGGTGATCAGCTTGCCGACGTCCCCGGCGACTCCGGCCGCGCAGACCACGATCTGGAGCAACGGCTTGTCGGGATGGTCACTCACGCGGGCACTCCCAGTTGGCGGCTGAAGTGGTGCAGCTCGGGCAGGGCCCGGCGGCGGTCGCGGGCTGCCATGTCGGCGACCAGTTCGCGTACGGCCGGGCGGCGGATGTCCTGTGCCGCGCAGCTCTCGGCGATGCGCAGGGCCTGGTAGCCGTCGGCGAGTCTGCCCTGCTGACTGTAGGCGCGGGCGGTCTCCACCCAGAGGGCGGCTCGGCGCTCGGGGACGGGAATGTGCCGGCGCATGAGGGGGCGTGCGGTCTGCAGGGCTATGCCGGCGTCGCCGAAGGAGACGGCCGCGCTGACCTCGTGCAGGGCGACGTTGGTGGGGCTGAAGTTCGCCCAGGCGTCCGGTTGGTCGAAAGCGACGTAGCGGGCCACTTCCCTGGCCTCGGTGAGGAAGTCCCGGGTGGTGTCGCGGTCGCCGTTTCTGCTGGCGGCGGTCGCCCCGCGCAGCAGGAGCAGTCCGACCGCCGCCAGGTAGCGGGCGGAGCGCTGGTCGTAGGAGCCGGTGAGCTGGTCGGCGGTGTGGCGGACCATGTTCACGGCCTGGGCGGTGTGCTTGTCCCGTACGAGGACGTGGGCGTGCACGCGGACGCTGGCGGCGAGGACGACCGGGTCTCCGGATCGTTCCGCCTCGGCCATGGCCCGACCGGCCGCGAGCCAGGCGTTGCCCTGGTCGGCTCGTTTCAGCAGCAGGCTCACCGATGTCTGGTAGGCGGTCGCGAGGAGCCCGGACGCCTCCGCCGAGCCGGAGGAACCACCGTCGGCGGCCAGGCGCAGGTCGGCGATCAGCCCCGGCAGGGCCTGCTCCAGTTCCGCGTAGTCGCACACGTAGAACATCCGGCGTACTGCCCGCAGCCGGTCCCGCAGCTCGTCGATGCCCAGGGCTTGTCCGGTGGTGGCGGGGCTTGGGCCCGGCATCAGAACCTGGATCAGGTCGTGATGCGCGGTGGTCGACGACGATGACGGCGACGGCGGGGCCGCGAGCGCGGCCACGCTCGCGGCGAGGAAGGTACGGCGGTGCATGTCCTCTGCTCCGGGCTCGGCGGCGGGGCCGGTGTCAGTAGCGGCTGCGAGGCCGAGACGGTGCGGCGGAATGTCCAGCACCTGCGCGACTTCGCGCAGCGTGCGCACGTCCTCCGTGCCCCTGCCGCTTTCCAGACGGCTCACCTTCGACTGGTGATACCCCAGTGCGGCGGCCACGTCCTTCTGCGAGCGCCGCTGTAAAGCACGTGCCTGACGGATCACTTCGCCGATCCGTCTCGCCTCGCTCTGTTCTTCGGCCATCTGTGCCACGGCCCCTCCTGCCGTCGCCGATCCTGCCTGCTCAACCGAGCGTAACCGAGCGGCGATTCACCGCGATGCAGCTCCTGCATAAGTGATGCAGCCCCAGCACACGGCGTAGCCCCGCTTGCCTCCGGAGCGGTTGCTTGGAGCAGCCGCACCGATCCAGGAGGCAGCTCATGGAAGCGCACCAGATCCGATTCTCCGTTCCCGGCACACCTGCCGCCGTCCGCTCCGCGCGGCAGCAGCTCGCGAACGGGATACGGCGCTGGGACGCCTCCCTCGACCAGGACCTGCTGAGCACGGCAGAGCTGGTCGCCGCCGAACTGCTGACGAACGCGGTACGGCACGCGGGCCGCGGCCCGATCTCGGCCGGCGCACGTCTCGACGGCGAGTGCCTGCTGATCGAGGTGACCGATGCCAGCCACACGGTACCGCGGACCGGACTGCCGGACATGGAGGCAGAGGGCGGGCGCGGCCTGTTCCTCGTCGCAGCCCTGGCCGATCGCCACGGAGTCGACCCGCTGCCGTCCGGCAAACGCTGCTGGGCCGAGTTCAAGGTCGGCGGCCCGCTCCAGCCCTCACGACACGTTCCTCTGCAAAGGAGTTGACGGTTGACAGCCGTACGGATCCCTCCAGTCGCCGCCGAAGTGGTGGCCATCCGACCCGGGAGCCCTCTCACCGGCTCCGTCACGGTCGACGGGTCCAAGAACGCAGCCCTGCCGCTCCTGGCCGCCGCGGCGGCGCTGCACCGCCCGGTGCACCTGGGCAACGTCCCCGCGAACGCAGACGTCGAGACGATGCTCGCCCTGCTCCAGCAGGCCGGCTGGCACACGACTCGACCCGTCAGCGACCCGCAGACCGCGGTGATCCTGCCGGGTCACAAGCCCGAGGCCGGGCCCGACCTCGACATCGCCGCCCGCATCCGGGCCTCGTACTACCTCGTCCCCGCCCTACTCGGCACGTACGGGCGTGCCCGGCTCCCCTGGCCGGGCGGCTGCCGGATCGGGGAACGCGGCATGGAGCAGCACTTCAAGGTCTACGAACGCTTCGGCGACCGCACGACCGTCGACGACCACGGCTACGTCGTGGAAGCAGCCGGCACTCCCCGGGCCGGAACCGTTGCGATCACACTGCCCTTCCGCTCCCGAGGCGCGACCATCGCCGCTCTCCTGCGCGCTGTCGTGGCCGGACGGCCTCTGCGGCTGGGGACGCCCAACCTCTCGCCGGAAGTGCTCGCTGTCGTAGAAGCGTTGCGCGCGGCTGGCTGGCAGTGCCGAGTGAGCGAGGCGCTTCTCGCTCTCGCGCCGTCCTTGTCCGTTCCTCCGGAGAGCATCGTCTGGCGGGTGCCCGGCGACAAGATCGAGGCCGGGACTCTGGCGTGCGCGGTCGCGGTCACAGGCGGCGACGCGCGCATCTGCGGCGTACGCGCTGACGATGTCGTCCCCTTGGTCAGGGCCCTGCGATGGCTCGGGGTCCCCGCCGACATGGAGGACGACGTACTCACCGTCCGAGCGCGAGACAGCCGTCCCACCAGCCGGTCACTGCGAGCCGTCGCTTCCCTCGCCCCCAGTGGTCTGGACGCCGACTTCGAACCCTCCCTGATGGCCTTGGCCCTCACCCGCTCCGGCACCCACCTCTTCTCCGACACCATCAACCCCGGCCGCCACGGCAACCTGCTGCCGCAGCTGGCCCGTCTCGGTGCCGTGATCCAGGAACTGTCCTCCACCAAGTGCCGTCTCACCGGTCCGCAGCAGTTGACCGGGGCCGGAGTCGAGGCCACCGACATCCGGACGGGCTCCGCCCTGCTCATCGCCGGCCTGACAGCGCACGGTGTCACCACCCTGGGCGGCCTCGACCAGCTCCGACGGGGCCACGCCGACCTCCCCATCAAGCTGTACGCCCTCGGCGCCGACATCTGCGAGGTCACGCCATGAACCGACAGTTACGGCAGGTCATCGCCACGACCGACGTCCACTCCGCCTTCGCTTCCCCCGCACCGATGGTCGCCCACCTCCACGCCGCCAGGGCCGAAAGCCTGATCGTGGACTGCGGCGACTTCTTCGAAGGCAGCGGCTTCTACCGCCTCGGCCAGGGCCAGATCGAGCGCGAGATCCTCACCAGCCTGTACGACCTGCTGGCTCCCGGAAACCATGGCTGGCGCCACCACTTCGAGCCAGAGCTCCGCGAGATGACCGTGTGCGCCAACACGACTGACGACGCTGGCAAGCCCCTCTTCGACCGCGTACGCATTGAGCGGATCGCTGGCCGACGCGTCGCCGTCAGCGCGGTGATCGGCATCCAGGCGTTCGATGCGATCCCTGCCAGAGATCGCATCGGTCACTACGTCACCGATCCTGCTCAGGCTCTGCGCGAGGTGATGCTCGAACACCACCACCGCGCCGACACCTGGATCGTGCTGTCCCACTCCGGCTTCGACGAGGACCTGAAGCTGGCCGCCGCCTGCCCCTTCGCGGACGTCATCTTCGCTGGGCACTGCCACAGCGACACGTACGGTCCCGTAGCCGTCGGCGACACCCTCGTCGTCAAAGGACGCGAACTCGGCATCGGGTACGCCGTCGCAGAGCCCGTCGGGACCGGCTGGGCCGCCCGCAGGGGCACCTTCCCCAGCTCGCACGGGTGGCCCGAGGGCCTCGCCACGGTGCGAGACGAGATCGAACTCATCGACCGGAGGCTCGCGAGTCCGCTCGGGAACGTGAACGAGCCCTACCGCAATACCCCGTTGGACCGACACCAGTTGCTGACAGAGGTCGCCGGCCGACTGCACTCGGGCCTCGGCGCGGACGCGGTCGTCCTCAACGAGACCGCCCTGCGTTCCACACCTCTCGGCGAAATGCTCACCCTCGGCGACCTGCTGACCATCGAGCCCTTCGACAACCAACTCGTCCACGCCCACCTCTCCGACGACCACGCCCAGGACCACGAGAAGCTGCTCAGCGACCTCACCGCACGCGTCGGCCCCCTGGTCACCGCTCCCACTCCTCTGCCCCCGGCCACGAGCAGCGTGTTGACGACTGACTACCTCGCCAACAGCCACCTCGGCGGACGAACACATCAAGCCGGACTACGGCTCAGCCAAGCCGTACGAAGCGTCCTGGCCACACCCCTGGCAGGCACCGCCCCCACCGTCGCAGGAGGCGAACGATGATCCTCACCGGGCCCGAGATCACCGCCGCTGCCCACGACGGACGCCTGACCATCGCCCCCTTCGAACCGGAGCAGGTCAACCCCAACAGCTACAACGTCCGCCTCGGCCCCACCTTGCTGACCTACACCGACACCGTGATCGACGCCCACCGCCCCAACCCCACCCACGAGATCACGATCGGGAAGAGCGGATACGTACTCCGGCCCGGCGAGCTGTACCTCGGACACACCGTCGAACAGGTCGGCTCCAACACCTACGTACCGCTGCTCTTCGGCCGCTCCTCCGTCGGCAGGCTCGGGCTGTTCGTCGAGATCACCGCACCGATCGGCGACATCGGCTTCCACGGCCAGTGGACGCTGATGCTCTCCCCGATCCGCCCGCTACGGGTGTACGCGGGCATGCGCATCGGGCAGATCATGTTCTTCGTCTCCACCGGCTCCATCGCCCCCTACCAGGGCAAATACCAGGACGCCGTCGGCCCGCAGCCCTCCGCTTACTGGCGCGACACGGCCCCGCTCAAGGCGGTCGCCTCGTGATCCTCACCGGCCCCGCGATCAGCGCCGCCATCCAGGCAGGCGAGATCACGATCGACCCGTACGACCCTGCCCGCCTCTCCCCGAACGCCTACGACTGGCGACTCGGCGACACCATCCGTATTTGCGACGGAGACCTGGACGCAGCCGTCCCCACCGAGTGCGCCGAGCAGACGATCCCCGCCGCGGGCCTGGTTCTGAAGCCGGGTGTTCTCTACCTCGGCGTCACGCTGGAGAGGACGGGCTCCGAGTTGTACGCGCAGATGCTCAACGGCGATCGGACCATCGGTGCGCTCGGCATCTGGGTCCACGTCTCCGCCCCGCTGGGCCACCAAGGCCATGCCATCCGCTGGACCCTGGAGATCCGTGCCGCCCGGCCGGTTCGCATCTACGCGGGCATGACCTTCGGCAAGCTCGTCTTCCTCAGCGCCTTCGGCACGCCGGCCAGCTACCAGCTGCAGGGCGCCAAGTACGCGGCGACGGACGGCATCGACATCTCCCGCCTCTACGAAGAGAACCCCGGAGGAGTCCGATGACCCCGCAACCGACCTCTGGGCCGCTGGCCGCCACCCTGCTGGATCTGCCCGTCGGAAGCCCGGGAGGCAGCGTCGAACTCTTCCTCGACCTCTACACGGGCGAGCAACCGCTCATCCCGGCGCGGGCGTTCATGCTCGCCCCCACCGGCCCCCGACCTCCCCTCCGGGCCGGCCTCGACCTCCTCCATGTCCCCGGGAAGTGCCTGGAGGGCCCAGCCTTCAGCCGATACGTAGCCGCCCTGCGCTCGGCACTGACGGCCGCGATCGACCCGACCCGGATCGACGTCCTGCACCTGCAGCACCTCACCTTCGGCGCCACCCCCGCCCTGATCCGCGCGCTCCCCGCACACCCCCGCATCGCGCTGGTCCACGGCACCGACCTGCTGTATGCCGAGGCCCACCGCGACCAGCTCCAGGTACTGCACGAGACGACGAAGGCCGCCGACGCCATCGTTGTCCCCACCAACGCGATGGCCGACCAACTCCGCAAACTGGTCCCGCTGGTCAACCGCCGCAAGATCACCCACATCCCTTGGGGCATCCCCGACCACCTGATCACCGACCCACCGGCCCGGCCTCCCCGCTCGCCGACGAGCCATCTGCGGCTGTTGTACGCGGGTCGACTCACGGCCGAGAAGGGCGTCGAGGCCCTGGTGAAGAGCCTGGCCTCGGTACCGGGAATCGAACTCAGCGTCGCCGCACCCCAAGCCCACTTCCACACCCTGACCCCGCTCCTGCAACGAGCCGGCGTACGAGCCCGCTACCTCGGCTGGCTCCGCCGCCCACAGCTGTGGAAAACCTTCACCGAGCACGACCTCCTGGTCATGCCCTCCACCACCCTGGAGGCCATGGGCCTGGTCGCACTGGAGGCCCAAGCCTGCGGCCTCCCCGTCCTCTACCAACCCGTACCCGGCCTCAGCGAAGCCCTCGCCGCCTCCGGCGTGGCAACCGACTTCACCAACCCCGCCGCCCTCGCCCGCGACCTGGACCGGCTACGCACGACACCTGGCCTGCTCCCGGCCCTCCGTCAGGCGGGCCACGGGAACGCCGCCCGCTACCCGCTCTCCGCCACCGCCCAGGCCCTGGCCGACCTGAGCCGCCAGCTCACCTAGAACGACCAGCGCCAACTGCCGTCCGACACGCCATTGCCCCGCCCCACCCACCCCCATCACTACGCTGACCGGCGGGATGCCCACGGCGAACAGGGAGACCATGACGTACTGCACCGACCACATCGAAACCCTGCTCGACGAAGGCGTCCGCGACAAGGTCTACCCCGGCGCCGTCTGGGCCGTCGGCGACGCCTCGGGCATCCGGGCCCAAGGCACCACAGGAGTTCTCGACCCCGACGAACCGAACGCTCCGATGCGGCCCGACACCGTCTTCGACGCCGCGAGCCTCACCAAGATCCTCGCCGTCTGGTCCTCCGTCGGAGCCCTGTGGGAGGAAGGCAAACTCGACCTCGACTCCCCACTGGGCGAGTTCTGGGCGGAGGTCGACGGCCACCCGCTCGCGCCTGTGACTGCTCGCCAACTCCTCACCCACACCGCTGGTGTCCCGCTACGGGCCCAACTGAAGAACCTGTACGGCACCGACCCCCAGGACATCCGCGACGGCGTACTGCACGAAGCCCTGCACCGCCCGCCGGGCGAGGCCGTCGAGTACACCGACCGAGCCGCCCTCATCCTCGGCTACCTCGCCGAACACCTCTCCGGTCAGCCCCTCGACCAGCTCGCCACGGAACGGACCTGGCAGCCCCTGGGCATGAACTCCACCCGCTTCGGCCCCCTACCCGCCGAGACGGCCGCCCGATGCGCGCCCACCGAACTCGACCCGGACACCAACACCCACCTCAAGGGCATCGCCCACGACTTCTCGGCCCGCCTCCTCGGCGGCGTATGCGGCATCGCCGGCGCCTTCACGGTCCTCGACGACCTCGCCCGCTTCCTGCGTTACATGCTGGACCAGAACAGCGTCCAGGAGCGGGCAGGATTTGGGTCCGCGTGGACGGCGGAGTCACTCACCACGCAGACAGGCTCCCTGACTCCCGCGCGCGGTCTCTTCTGGCACCCCGCACCCAGCGTCGATCCTTCCGACGGCATCTGGGTCCACTACGGCTTCACGGGGACCGGCATGTGGATCTCCCCCCGGCTCCAACGGTGGGCGGTCCTGCTGACCAATAAGCTCTACTACACCCGCGACCGACAACCCCTGACGGACATCCGCAACACCTTCCGCGTATCTGTCTTCAACTGAGCCTGTTGGCTGGATGGCACCTAACCTGTCCTGACCGGCATCCGCCCGTTGGCGTTGGGCCCTCAGCTTTCGGTGCTTGGCCGACGCCGGGGAAAAGCGTCCCCGATCGGCCAGTGCTCAGGCAGACTAAGAGACGTGTGGATGGGGCGAGTCGCTGGCTGGCGTTCGATGCGAATATCGACCAATTTTGCTGTTTCCCAGGTGGGGAGAACGGGGGCCGGGAGCGAGTCAGGTGCGGGGCTTTGCCAGAGGACTGGGACCTTCTTCGCCCATGTCCAAGGTGCCGGGTTATCGACGGTCAGTACGCCGCTGACCCGGCTATGGGCCTGATATTGCGCAGCAGTCCAGTAGCCGTCGGTATTGCGGCCGAAGGTCGATCCGGTGTGGTGGGCGTACTCAACCGAGGTCCCGTACAACGCGCTCTCGGTGTCCTCATCCTCGGGAAAGACCGCCGAATTACCAACCGCCACGATGAATGGCAGCGCCAGGTCGCCGTACTTCCTTCCCTTCTTTCTCACGGCTTTGAGTACCCGATCTGAGTCATCGGCGACCCACACCGAGGGATGGAAGCCGATTGTCCTGCTCGTCGGCTCGCCTCGCCTGCCGGGGCTGCGGGGGATCGCCTCGAAGCTGAGGCGCCAACCTGCCTCCTGCCAGGTATGCCTGGGTAGCGGCACCTTCTGCTCATACTCGGCAGTGACCTGGTCGGGGTCCAAGCTTGCCAGCCATCGTGTCAGCTCGTTCTTCAACCGCCGTTGCTGCGGCGTGGTCGAGCCAACGCTGTCAACCTTGTACGCCACGTAGAAGTTTGGGCTCGGAACGCAGTCAATCGCGTCCACCACCTGAGGCGGGAGCGAGCTGCTCCCGGTTGCGCCCAGATTCTCGGCCGTCCAGATCGCCTCGACAACGAAGTGCTCGTCGCCACGGGTGACCAGGAAGTCTGGGTACTTTCCCCCTGTGCCTATTTGCTGCTCGATCTCCACGGTACAACCGGAGCCGAGCAGCATCTCGTGCACGTACAGCTCCCACAACGCGGAGAAGACGTTCGCGTCGGAATTGCGATCGCGTAGCCGACTGCGCAGGCCGGGCTGAGCATCGGGGGGCAGGTGTGACCACCACTCGTTGATCACATCTCGAACCTGGTCCCAGAACGGACCTGCGATCCGTTCGAAGAATTCGGCATCCGACTCAGATGCTCGCTTCGGTGTCGCATCTGTCCGATGTCGGCTTATGTACACGCCCATGACGGTCGATCATAGATTGCTCCGTGCGCCGCTCTCACGGGTTTCTGCAGCGTCCCGGCGACGCTTGGGTTGAGCCCGAGTGTCGCCGTCATCCGCACGCCCTTGACTGCCCACCAACCGGCCGACGAAGGGACACCAGCCGTGGCTCAGCGGACAACCGACGACCAGCCCAAAGCCCTGCCGCCCGCTCTCGAATCCATGACCTTGCTGGTCGCCGCCGTCATCGTCCACGACAAGGCCACCAACCGCGTCGTCCTTCTCCAGCGCAGCCAGAACGCCAAGTTCGCCCAGGGCATGTGGGACCTTCCCGTCGGTAAGAGCGAGCAGGGCGAGCCTGTGACCGAGACTGCAGTACGCGAGCTGTATGAGGAGACCGGGCTGACCGTGAAACCAGAGTCCCTGAAGGTCGCGCACATCATCCACGGCGCCTGGGGCGTCGAAGCCCCCAACGGCTTCCTGACCGTCGTCTTCGCTGCCCATGAATGGATGGGGGATCCCGAGAACCGCGAGCCGCGCAAGCACGCTCAGGTCTGCTGGGTCGATACCGACGCCATCCCCGAAGAGTTCGTGGACACGACTGCCAGCGCCCTCCGCCGTTATCTCGGCGACGGTCCACAGGTGTCACTTGACGGTTGGAAGCAGTCCTGATCCCCAGGGTCTGTCCAGCCGACGACCGTACAGACTCGATCCCCGGGGAGGGGGTTACTGCTGATGGGGGTAATGGCAGGGACCCTCAGCCAATGGCCGGCAAACCTACCCTGGCCTTATGGACAACCGCGCCGAAATCAGTGCCTTTCTGAAGTCTCGCCGTGACAAGATCACGCCCGAGCAGGCCGGTCTGCCCGTCTACGGCCACCGCCGGGTGGCTGGACTGCGCAGGAACGAGGTCGCGACGCTCGCGGGCGTCAGCGTCGAGTACTACACCCGTCTGGAGCGGGGCAACCTCAGCGGTGTCTCCGACAGTGTCCTGGACGCGCTGGCCCAGGCCCTACGCCTCGACGACACAGAGCGCACGCACCTGTACGACCTTGCCCGCGCGGCGAACGCAACGCCTGCGCGGGCCAGGCGTCGGCCCGCCCCTGCCCGGCCGGCTGTGCGGCCCAGCGTGCAGCGCATCGTGGACGGGATGCCGGGCATGCCGGCGTTCGTGAAGAACCACCGCTTCGACATTCTGATCGCCAACCCGCTCGGTCGCGCCCTGTTCTCGGAGATGTACGCCGATCCGGCCTGCGGGGCGAACACCGTACGGTTCGTGTTCCTCAGCCCTGCGGCCAGGCGTTTCTACGTCGACTGGGAGCGGATCGCCAAGGGTGCCGTGGGCGCGCTGCGGATCGAGGCGGGCAAGAATCCGTACGACCGGGAGCTGTCGAACCTGATCGGTGAGCTGTCGACCCGCAGCGACGCCTTCCGCGTGATGTGGGGCGCCCACGACGTACACGTCTTCCATGACGGGACGAAACGCCTCCGGCACCCGGTCGTCGGCGACCTGGAGCTCAACTTCGAATCGATGAACCTGCCGGACGGCTCGGGGCTGGTCGTGGCGTTGTACAACGCGGCCCCCGGCTCCGAGGCCGAGGACGGCCTGAAGCTGCTGGCGAGCTGGTCCGCCACGGCCGAGGACGCGGATGTTCAGGCTGCCGAGGCGGACTCCGAGAACTGAACCACCCTCCGTAGTCCTGCCCTCTCCGGCTGCCGCCGACAGCAAGGGTGGGGCCTTGGCCTGCGCATATACCGCTGGGGGTCCCTGCCATTACCCCTCACAGCGGAGACTCCCTCATCGTGCCCGTTCCCGGTTGCATGGTCAGTGCCCCGCCTTGGGGCCGACCGGTCCCCATTCGGGACGCCGTGGCGAGCGGGTTTCCCCGTCGCCGCTCCCACCACAGCCGATCACTTTTCGTAACAGATCAAACACGCGCAAAGGATCAAACGTCATGGCCGAGGAACAGACCGCCGCACAGAAGCTGCTCGGCGACTTCGCCCCCGAACTGGTCCGGCTCACCGACGACGTCCTCTTCGGTGAGGTGTGGGCGGGTAAGGGCCTGTCCCAGCGGGACCGCAGCCTGATCACCATCACCACCCTGGTCGCCCTCTACCGCGCCGACCAGCTCGCCTTCCACCTGCCCAAGGCCCTGGAGAACGGGGTGACGAAGGACGAGCTGGTCGAGGCCATCACCCACATCGCGTTCTACGCTGGCTGGCCCAACGCGATGTCCGCGATCACCCAGCTGAAGAACATCGTCGAGGGCGCCGACGCGAGCTGACCCCGCGCCGACCCGTCTGGAGCAACACCCCATGAGCAAGGTCTTCTTCATCACCGGCGCCGGCCGCGGGCTGGGCGTGGACATCGCCCGCCAGGCTTTGGACGCCGGCCACCAGGTGGTCGCCACCGGTCGTCGCCCCGAGAACGTCGTCAAGGCCCTCGACGGCGAGCAGGACAACCTGCTGGTCACCGACCTGGACCTCACTGACCCCGACACGGCCGAGGCCGCCGTCCGCGCGGCCGTGGAGCGGTTCGGCCAGATCGACGTCCTCGTCAACAACGCCGCCAACTTCTTCGCCGGCTACTTCGAGGTCGTCTCCCAGCAGCAGCTGCGGCAGCAGATCGAGACCAACGTCTTCGGCCCGATGAACGTCACCCGAACCGTGCTGCCCGTCATGCGCGAGCAGCGCGCCGGGCACATCATGACGATCTCCTCGCTGGCCGGACTGGTCGGCCAGGAGTTCTGCGCCGCCTACACCACGTCCAAGTTCGCCGTGGAGGGCTGGATGGAGGCGCTGCGCCTGGACGTGGCCCCCTTCGGGATCCGCACGACGACCGTGGAACCCGGCTTCTTCCGCACCGAGCTGTTGGTGGACGCCTCCACCACCTGGCCGGAGCGGACCGTCGACGACTACGCCGAGAGCACCGCCGCGCAGATCGAGGGCTGGAAGTCCATGAACGGCCGGCAGGCCGGTGACCCGGCCAAGCTCGCGGCCGCCCTGCTGAAGATCGCCGAACAGGACGAGCCGCCGGTGCGGTTCGTGGCCGGCGCCGACGCCATCACCGCCGTAGAGGCCAAGGCCGAGGAACTGCTGGCGCAGGTCGAGGCATCGCGCGCGCTGGGCTGGGATCTGGCCCACGACGACGCGGCCTGACCAGACGCCTGTCACACCTCACCACCATCAGGACCTACACCGGCCAGGGCGCCGTCGCCCTTGGCCACTCGAAAGGAGAACCACCCATGAAGAAGCGTGAACTGGGAAACAGCGGCCTCGAAGTGTCCTCGATCGGGCTCGGCTGTATGGGCATGACCTTCGGCTACGGCCAGGCCGCGGACACCGGTGAGGCCATCAAACTGATCCGGACGGCCGCCGAACGTGGTGTGACCCTCTTCGACACCGCCGAGGGGTACGGGGAGGCGAACGAGAGGCTGGTGGGCGAGGCCCTCGCGCCGGTGCGCGACCAGGTCGTCCTCGCCACGAAGTTCGGGTTCAAGGACGGCAACCCCACGGCGGGACTGGACAGCCGGCCGGAGCGGATCAGGATCGTCGCCGAGCAGTCCCTCAAGCGCCTGCAGACCGACCGCATCGATCTGTTCTACCAGCACCGGGTGGACCCCGACGTGCCGATCGAAGAGGTCGCGGGAGCCGTCAAGGACCTCATCCAGGAGGGCAAGGTCAAGCACTTCGGCCTGTCCGAGGCCGGTGTGGACGTCATCCGCAGGGCGCACGCGGTGCAGCCGGTCACGGCCCTGCAGAGCGAGTACTCGCTGTGGTGGCGTGAGCCCGAGGAGGCCATTCTGCCGACGCTGGAGGAACTGGGCATCGGCTTCGTGCCGTTCAGCCCGCTCGGCAAGGGCTTTTTGACCGGCGCGATCAGTCAGGACACGAAGTTCGAGGCCAATGACATCCGTAACGTGCTGCCGCGCTTCGAGGAAGAGGCGCGTGAGGCCAACCTCGCCCTGATTGCGCTGCTGGGTGAGATCGCGGACGCCAAGCAGGCGACCCGGGCTCAGACCGCGATCGCGTGGCTGCTGGCGCAGAAGCCGTGGATCGCGCCGATCCCGGGCACGACGAAGCTGCACCGCCTCGAAGAGAACATCGGTGCCGACAGCGTGGAACTGACCTCCGAGGACCTCAGGCGTATCGAAGAGGCCGTTGCCCAGGTGCAGATCAAGGGTGAGCGGTACACCGCAGCGCAGCAGAAGACCATCAACCGATAAGTCACCGGCCTCCATCGGGCCGTTCCTGACGAAGCGTCGTTCAATGCGCTTCGTCAGGAACGCCCTGCCCAGCAGGAGAAGTTCACATGGAATCGCAGGCACTCAAGGGGCGGATCGCCCTGGTCACCGGTGGCACGACCGGACTCGGCTTCGGCGCCGCCAAGCGTCTGATCGAAGAGGGAGCCACTGTCTACATCACAGGCCGGCGCAAGGACGTGCTCGACGCCGCCGTGGAGAAGCTCGGCCCGTCCGCCACCGGGATCCGGGCCGACGTCACGAGCAAGAGCGACATGCTGCGCGTCGCCGAAACGATCAAGGCGGCGCACGGCCACCTCGACATACTCTTCGCCAACGCGGGTGGCGGACACGCCACGCCCCTTGCCGAGCTGACCGAGGAGCAGATCGACAGCGAGCTCGGCATCAACATCAAGGGTGTCGTCCTCACGGTGCAGAGCATGCTGGACGTCCTGCGCGACGGAGCGTCCATCGTCCTCAACGCGTCGATCACCGCCGACATGGGGCTGCCCGGGTTCGCCGTCTACGCGTCGTCGAAGGCGGCCGTACGCTCCCTCGCCCGCAGCTGGACGACGGACCTCAAGGACCGTGGGATCCGGGTCAACTCGATCAGCCCCGGAGTGGTGCCCACCGAGGGCTACAGCCACGAACAGAAGCTGAGCGATGACGACATCGCCGCCTATGTCGAGCGCGTCGCGAAGGAGATCCCGGCGGGACGCGTGGGGACGGCCGAGGACATCGGCGACGCCCTCGTCTTCCTCGCCTCGGACACCAGCCGCTATATCACGGGCGTCGACCTCGTCGTGGACGGCGGCATGACCCGCGTCTACGCCGGCCAGAACTGACGAAGGAATCCACATGAGCACGGTCAAGTCGGCAGAGCGCCACATCATCTGCGAGGTACGCGGCCAGGCGGCCCACCGCGCCAGGGTCGAGGAGCTCCTGCTGGAGCTCGTGGGCCCCGCGCGGGCGGAGGCCGGATGCCTCTACTACGACCTCTACCAGCAGTCGGACGAGCCCGACACCTTCTACATCGTCGATGGCTGGGCTTCGGCCGAAGCCGTCGCGGAACACGCCGAGCACCCGAACGTGACGAAGGTCGTGGAGCGGTTGCTCCCGCTGCTCGAAGTACCCCTCAAGGTCACCACCAGCAATCGGGTCAGCGACCCGGCCTAGCGACTGGTCGGGGTCCGAACCCGTCAGGAAAGATCCATGGCTCGCATCTTCATCACCGGTTCCACCGACGGCCTCGGTCTGATGGCCGCTCAGTTGCTGTTTCGGCAGGGCCACACGGTGGCGCTCCACGCTCGCAACGACACCCGGGCCCGTGACGCACACGCCGCGCTCCCGGACAACGCGGGCGTCGTCGTCGGTGACCTCTCCAGCATCGCCCAGACCCGCGATGTGGCGGCCCAGGTCAACGACTTGGGCACCTTCGACGCGGTCATCCACAACGCCGGCGTCGGCTACTACGGGCGAGGCAGGGTGGAGACCGAGGACGGCCTCTCGGATGTCTTCGCGGTCAACGTGCTGGCGCCCTACCTCCTCACGGCGCTGATCACCCCGCCCCGACGGCTCGTCTATCTCAGCTCCGGCATGCACCACAGCGGCGACCCCACCCTGCGGGACCCGCAGTGGACGACGCGGCCGTGGCAGGGCTCCCAGGCGTACTCGGAGTCGAAGTTCCACGTCACTGCTCTCACGCTCGCCGTCGCGAGGAAGTGGCCCGCGGCGCTCTCCAACGCCGTCGACCCGGGCTGGGTGCCGACAAAGATGGGCGGGAACAGCGCCACCGACGACCTGCGGCTGGCTCCGGTGACCCAGGCATGGCTGGCGGCCGCCGATGACCCAGAGGCGCTGGTTACGGGCCGCTACTTCCACCACCAGCAGCCCCGCCGTCCACACCCGGCGACGCAGTCGCCCGAGGTGCAGGACCGCCTGCTGGCCTACTGCGCCGACCTCACCGAGGTCGAGCTGCCGACAGCGGTCTCTGCCGACTGAGCCCGCGCACCCCTCCACGTCCGCACACCTGATTGGAGCGAACCATGACCGGAACCAACCCACTCATCACCCTGAACAACGGCGTCCAGATTCCCGCCCTGGGACTCGGCGTCTACCAGAGCGCCCCCGAGGAGACCACCGACGCGGTCGTAACCGCGCTGCACGACGGCTACCGGCTGATCGACACCGCCGCCGCCTACTTCAACGAGCGGGAGGTCGGCGAGGGGATCGCCTGCTCCGACGTGGACCGTTCCGAGATCTTTGTGACGACCAAGGTGTGGATCAGCGACTACGGCTACGACTCCGCGCTGCGAGCCTTTGACGTGAGTCTGCGCAAGCTGGGCCTCGAACAGCTCGACCTGTGGCTGCTGCACCAGCCGTTGCCGTCCGACTTCGAGAAGACGATCTCGGCGTACAAAGCGGCGGAGAAACTGCTCGCGGAGGGGCGCGTTCGTGCGATCGGCGTGTCGAACCAGACGCCCAAGCAGCTCGACGAACTCATCTCCCGCACCGGCGTCGTCCCGGCCGTCAACCAGATTCAGGTGCACCCCTACTACACGCAGCCCGAGTGGCGGGCGGCGAACGAAAGCCACGGCATCCTGACCCAGTCGTGGTCGCCCATCGGCGGTTCCTACGTGTACCGAGGCGCCGAGACGAACCCTCTTGAGGACCCCGTCATCACGGCCCTGGCCGACAAGTACGCGAAGACGTCCGCGCAGATCGTGCTGCGCTGGCACCTCGACCACGGCTTCTGCGCGATCCCGAAGTCCGTGAAGGCCCATCGCATCGCCGAGAACTTCGACGTCTTCGACTTCGCCCTGACATCCGACGAGGTGGTCGCGATCGACGCCCTCGACACCGGCGTACGCGGCGGACCCGACCCGGACTCACTCGACCTGCAGAACGCCGGCTTCCCGATCCCGGACTAGGGGCCCTGAAGTACCTCTCCGACAAGCCCACGAACGAAAGAACTCAAGAGCGCAATGATCACGAAAGCCCTGCCCATGAAGAAGCGATTCACCTTCACGGTGATCTCCGCGACGGCCGCCGCCGTCGTCGTCTCGGCACCGTATGCGTCCGCCGCGACCGAGCACGCGGACGCGCAGCCCGCCGTCACCCACGTGAAGACCGTGGCCGCATTCGACTTCGCCATCGGCGACGTGCCCGAGAACATCACCGTCGCCCCGGACAACTCACTGACCGTCTCGATGGTGGGCACGCCCGCGGGCGAACGGCCGGCCCTGGTGCGGATCGCACCGTCCGGGCACCGCACCGTGCTGGTCACCGGGCAGAAGGGCGACGGAATCACCGGCAACACCCGCGGCCACGACGGCACCGTCTACTACAACGTGTGGTCCTCCGACGCCTCCCGCAACGGAGTGTGGAAGCTGCCGCCCGGCGGCACCCCCCACCGCATCGCGGCATTGCCCGTCGGCGGAGTCCCCAACGGTCTGGCCATCGATCCGGCCGGGCGCACCTTGTACGTCGCCGACAGCCAGATGGGCACCGTCTGGGCCGTCCCGGTCTCCGGCGGTCCCGCGACCGCGTGGCTGGTCGGCCCCGCCCTCGCGATCAAGGCGTCCGCGCCCGTGCCGTACGGCGCGAACGGACTCCGCTTCCACAACGGCGCCGTATGGGTCTCTAACCTCAGCAAGGGCACCCTGCTGCGGATCCCCGTCACCGCCACCGGAGCCCCGGGCCGGATCCACACGGTCGCCGACGGCCTCACCGGCGTCGATGACTTCAACTTCCTCAGCGAGCGCTCCAACGTCGTGTTCGCCGCGCTGAACACGCAGAACAAGATCGCGGTGGTCTTCCCGGACGGCACCACCAGGACCGTGCTGACCGCCTCGGACGGCCTCGCCTCGCCCACCGCCACCGCGGTGCGCGGGAAGCGGCTGTACATCACCGACGGCGGACTGAACGAACCCCACGACGCGAAACTGCAGAGCGGGAAGATCAACCTCGCCGCGCTGCTCTCACATTGAATGCGGAGAACACCAGCATGACCACAGCAACGCGCGACATGAGCCGCTCCGGGAACGGGCGCCAGGGCACCGCCGTCGTCGTCGGTGCTTCCCTCGCGGGTCTGATGACCGGACTGGCCCTCTCGCAGAATGGAATCGACGTGACGATGCTGGAGCGATCCGGGGCGGTCCCCCGGGCCCGCAGAGGGGCCGCTCTCGGCGGGGTGAGTGAGGGCCTGCTCAGCAGAATCACGGGATCCGATCTCTCGAAGAGCAGCCCGGCGCCGCTGAGTTCGGTGGCCTCCGGTGTGCAGAGCTGGACGGCGGTCCACGCCCGGC
Source organism: Streptomyces sp. DSM 40750 (assembly GCF_024612035.1). Taxonomy (GTDB): domain Bacteria; phylum Actinomycetota; class Actinomycetes; order Streptomycetales; family Streptomycetaceae; genus Streptomyces. The sequence goes on along the minus strand of NZ_CP102513.1, from coordinate 5,556,814 downwards.
TCCGAGCGGCCGTCGATGCAGACCCCTGTATTGAGCTCCGCCCTCACACGACCGTACGAAGCGTCGGCCAGGACGCGGACTCGGCGTGGGTGATCACCTCGGACGGGCGGACGTTCCGGGGCGATGTCGTGATCGGAGCGGACGGCCACGGAAGCGTGGTGCGCGGCGGCGTCGCACCCGACAAGCCCGACGCGACGTTTGCCGGCTACCTGATCTGGCTCGGTCTGACCGGCGAGTCCGCGCTCATGACCTCGCGCCGCCTGCCGCGGGACGTCGACATCCTCACCGGTGGAGAGGACTACCTCCTCGGCTACCCGCTGCCCGGCCCCGACGGTTCCGTCGCCCCGGGCTCCCGCCAGGTGGGCTGGGCCTGGTACGACGCGAGCCGCAACGATCTGTTGCGCGAAACGGGTGCTGTCGTCGGCAACGTCGTACGCCGGTCGCTCACTTCGGCCGACATACCGGAGACGACCTTCCGCGAGCTCGCCGACAGGGCCGAGGACCTGTGGCCGTCGCCCTGGCGCGAGGCCGTCCTCGACTGCATCGAGCGGCGTGCCGTCATCGGCACCCCGATCGCCGAGTACGTCCCCGACCAGCTCGTCAACGGCCGCCTCGCCCTTGTCGGAGACGCCGCCCACGTACCCACCCCGATGACGGGCTCGGGCTTCAGCGCCTCGCTCCACGACGCCGAGGCCGTCGCCGCAGCCGTCGCCGCCGGCGTACGCGGACCGGCCATGCCGCAAGCTCTGCGCGGATACGAGGACGAGCGGCTCGGCAGCGTGCGGAGCATGGTCCAGTCGGGCCGGCAGTTCAGCCGCTCCTTCGCAGGCGTGGCCGCCTGAGCCACCGCCGCGCCGAGATGCGAGGCGGCCGTGATCCGGAGAAAGTGCGGTCTGTGGTGGACAAGAGCGAAAGCGGGCAGGAAGGCGGACCACCGGGCACGGCTCACGCCGTACTCGCGGGCAGCCGGGTGACCACCTTCGAACTCTTCTTCGACCTGGTGTACGTGTTCACCCTCACCCAGGTCACCGCCTACATGGCGCACGAACACAGTGGCAGCGGTGTCCTGCGCGGAGTGCTCCTGCTGGCCCTGGTCTGGATCTCCTGGTCCGCCTACGCCTGGCTCGGCAACCAGGCCCAGGCCGATCCGGGTGTCGTACGCGCGGGCATGACGCTGGCGATGGCCGGGGTGTTCGTCGTGGCCCTCACCGTCCCGGAGGCGTGGCACGACGCGCCGGGCGGCCTCAACGGGCCTGTGGTCCTGGCCTGCGCGTACCTCTTCGTCCGCTGTGTGCACCTCGTCCTCTACGGCGTGCTCGCGCGCGGTGACCACGGGCTGTTGCGGCAGATCACGGTCTCCTGGCCCGCCGTACTGGGCGGCTCCTGCCTCCTGATCGTCGGTGCGGTGATCGGAGGCCGGTGGCAGACGGCGCTCTTCGCGGCCGCGATCGTTACGGACTGGGGTGGCGTGTACGCCACCTCCCGCCGGGGCAACTGGCGCATCCGCAGCGCCTCCTACTTCGCCGAACGGCACGAGCTGTTCATGATCATCGCCATCGGGGAGTCGCTCCTCGCCATGGGCGCGGGAGCTGTCGACCGCCCGATCTCCACACCACTGCTGGCCGCGGCGGTCCTGGGCGTCGCCGTCGCCCTGGGACTGTGGTGGCTGTACTTCGACGTGGCCACGCTGGTGGGAGAGCACCAGCTGAGCAGGACGCAGGGACGTGACCGGGTCAGGCTTGCGGTCGACGCCTACGGTTACGCCCACTTCCCGATCATGGCCGGCATCGTGCTGACGGCCTTCGGCGTCGAGGGGGTCATGGCTCACGCGGCCGGCGGCGAAGCGCTGGGCGGCTTCTACGCCTGGGTTCTGTGCGGCGGAGCCGCCACGTATCTGGCCGGGCTGCTCCTGTTCGGCTGGACCGTGCTGCGCCAGTGGAGTCGGTTCCGACTGGGCGGCCTGTTCCTGCTGCTCGGGTGGAGTCCTGCGGCGGCCGTACTACCGCCGGTCGCGGCTCTTGCCGGCGCGGTCACCGTCCTGGCGGCGGTGGCTGCCGCGGAGACCTGGTGGTACGCGGAACTGCGCCGCCGCCTACGGCGCTGAAGCCCGCTCAACCTCCTCCGATCGGGCGAGACTGCTCGGAAAGCGAAACAGCGTCAGAAGGCGCGAACGTACTGGTCATCCGCCCCCTCTGCGTGAGCGATGCGTGAGCGGACGGTGTGGCAGGAGCTGTCCCGGGGTGGACCGTCCCCTATAGCGAACCTGTCCTGACCAGGTCATTCCGGACACCGAGTCAGCGTCCGGAACGACCCAGCAAGCTTTGGCCAGGACTTTTAATCCATTGGTTGTGGGTTCGAGTCCCACAGGGCCTACGGTTCGCAGGCGGGGGATACCCCATTTGACCTGCTACGCAGCGCCTGGGTCGGCTTCGGTCGGGTCGGGCGCTGCTTCGTTTTCGGCTCATGCGGCGGGCCGTACGACCCCGGGCGCACAGCCCACCCCATCGTCAAGCTGCCTTGACGTCAAGCCGGCCTGACAGCAGACTCGGCTCATGTCGACGACGCCTGATGACCTCGACGACCGGTTCACTCTTCTGACGGCGGTGGCGCGCTATGACGCGTTGCGGACGCGGGAGACCCTCGCGGCGCCGGAGGAGGAGGCCGGGGAGGGGCCTGGCGATCCGGAGAGCGCGCCACTGTCGCGAGGTGATGCGCTGGAGTTGCTCGCGCTGGGTGAGGTGATCGCCCGTAAGGCTGTCTACGGGCGTCAGCTGTCCGTGCGCTCCGCACGGCGGGCCGGGGCGTCGTGGGCCCAGATCGGCGCGGCGCTGGGCACCACCAAGCAGGCGGCCTGGGAGGCCCACAAGCGGTGGATCGACCAGCAGGCCAAGCGGGAGGAGGATCCGGGCCACTGGGGCTGGGACGAGAACGACGTCGCGGCCGCCCGCGTACTCGCCGGTGAACCCGGTGAACCCGATGAGGGCGATGAGGGCGAGGACGGGAGCGGCGTATGACCGACCCCGCGTCGACGGCGACCCGCCCGACGATCCGCCCCTTCGAACTCGCCGTCCCCCAGGCGGCCCTGGACGACCTGGCCGCGCGGCTCGACGCCACCCGGTGGCCGGACGACCCCACCGCTCCCGGCTGGTCGCAGGGCGTGCCGCCCGCGTATCTGAGGGAGCTGGCCGCGTACTGGCGTACCGCCTACGACTGGCGCGAGCACGAGGCGCACCTGAACCGGTTCCCCCAGTTCATGACGACGATCGACGGGACGGGCGTCCATTTCCTGCACGTCCGTTCCCCCGAGCCCGACGCGCTGCCCCTGCTGATCACCCATGGCTGGCCGGGATCCGTCGTCGAGTTCCTCGATGTCATCGGTCCCCTCACCGATCCCCGCGCATACGACAGGGGCGCCTCGGCCGACGCCTTCGACCTCGTGATCCCGACCATCCCGGGCTACGGCCTCTCCGGGCCGACCCGGGACCCCGGTTGGGACATCCGTCGAGTCGCGGGCGCGTGGGCCGAGTTGATGCGGCGGCTGGGCTACGACCGTTACGGCGCCCAGGGCGGCGACTGGGGCCATGCGATCACCCTGGAACTGGCCGCCCTCGCCCCCGAGCGGGTCATCGCCATCCACCTCAACACCCTGTTGACCCTGCCCCCGGACGATCCCGCCGTGGCCGCCGACCTCACGGACGACGACCGCTCACGTCTCAGTCGGCTCCTTGCCGCCGAGCCCGAGATGTCCGCGTACGCAAAGATCCAGGGCACCCGGCCCCAGACGCTCGCCTACGCCCTGACCGACTCCCCGGTGGGGCAACTCGCCTGGATCGTCGAGAAGTTCAAGGAGTGGACCGACAACACGGACGTCCCCGAGGACGCCGTCCCCCGCGACCGCCTGTTGACCAACGTGATGCTGTATTGGCTCACGGCGACCGCGGGATCTTCGGCCCGCCACTACTGGGAGGCGGCCCACCCTTCGCGGGCGACCCGCACGGAGCGTCCCTCCACCCCCACCGGCGTCGCCGTCTTCTCCGCCGACATCGCCCGGCCCGTCCGCCGACTCGCCGAACGTGACCGCAACATCGTCCACTGGTCCGAACTCCCCCGGGGCGGCCACTTCGCCGCGATGGAGCAACCCGAACTGTTCACCGCCGATGTCCGGGCCTTCTTCCGACGCTTCCGCTGACGGCCGCCGTCACGCCCAGGTGTGAACAATGCCGACTGTCCGGTGGCTGGAATCGGTGTTGGTCGGGCACCAGAGGCAGGTGGCCGCTGCCACCAAGTCGCTTCTGGGGGACGGGTTCTCGGCCTCCCCGGTGTCCGATCGCGTACGCAACCTGCCCGGTCTCTTCGGGGTGGCGGATCTGGGGACGACACCGGCCTGCAGAGCCGGCGGCATCCACGTCCGGCTCACGCCGGACGGGAGCCTTCGTGTTCGTAGACGGGAACCTTCCCGTCCGTGTGCCGCGTCCGACCGCACAGTGAGGTGCGGATTCCGTGTGTGGCGGACATCATGGACGAGATGGTATCCAGGGGGCCGAACGCCCTCAGGTGGGGGCAGGGGGGCCCATGGCACAGGCGTTGGAGAGCGGCGACCCTCGGCAGGTGGGGCCGTACCGGATCGTGGGCCGCCTCGGCGCGGGTGGGATGGGGCGCGTCTATCTCGGGCTGTCGCCGGGCGGCCGCGCGGTCGCGGTCAAGACCATCCGGCCAGAACTGACCTACGACCCCGAGTTCCGGCAGCGGTTCGCCCGGGAGGCGGCGGCCGCCCGGGCCGTCAGCGGGGCGTTCACGGCCGCGGTCGTCGACGCGGATCCCTACGGGGACCCGCCGTGGCTGGCCACCGTCCATGTCGCGGGCATCTCGCTCGACGACACCATCGCGCGCCATGGACCGCTGCCCGAGTCCTCGGTGCTCGCCCTGGGAGCCGGTCTGAGCGAGGCGCTCCAGGCCATTCACGCCGCCGACCTCGTCCACCGGGATCTGAAGCCCTCCAATGTCCTGCTGGCCCCGGACGGGCCCAAGGTGATCGACTTCGGGATCGCGATCGCCGCCGGCTCGAGTTCGCTCACCCGCAGCGGAGTCGTCGTCGGCACCCCCGCATACATGTCGCCCGAGCAGCTGACGGGCGGCCGGGCCGGTACGGCCGCCGATGTGTTCGCCCTCGGTGGAGTACTCGTCTTCGCCGCCAGCGGCGAGGGCGCCTTCGGGTCCGGTCCGTCGCTCGGCGTCGGCTACCGCGTGGTCCATGACGAGCCGAACCTGACCGCCGTCCCCGCGGGTCTGCGTCCCCTTCTCGGCCGTTGTCTCGACAAGGTTCCGGCCCGTCGGCCCACCGTCGCGGAACTGCTCGCCGAGTTCGCCGGCCGTATCCTCCCGGCGCCCGAAGCGGAGTACGGCACGGACACCGTCACCCTCGCCCTCCATGGCGGAGCCTGGCTGCCCGAGTCCGTGGCCTCTTCGGTGCGGCGCGCCGGGGAGACGGGCGGGACAGCCGGGGCCAGTAGGACGAGGGGGGCCGGCGGGACGCCGGTGCCGGAACCCGGTACGCGGACCGCGCCGGCCGGGGGCCGAATGGACCCGCGCGTTCCCGCAGACCGACGCCACTCCGATGCAGATGTAGATGCCGGTGCCGGTGCTGGCGCCCCCGGCCCCCTATCCCAGGCCGGCGAGGGAGACCGTGCCTCCGCCGCCCCGACCCGCCGCCGCGTGCTGGCCGTGCTCGCCGGAGCCGGCGGCGTCGCCGCCGTGGGTGTGGGCACGTACCTGCTGGGGCGCGGCGAGAACGACCCCGACAAGGGATCGGACAACGACACCCTGAAGGGCCCCGGCGGCGTGCCGACCCCGGGAGACCTGAGGTGGAAGCGCGGCACCGGAGGCCCCGTGGCGCCCGCCCTCCTCGCCGCGGGCGGGCTGGTGTACGCCGGCAGCAAGGACGGGAGCATGTACGCGCTGGAGGCCGAGACCGGCAAGCCGCGCTGGCAGTTCAGCACGGGCAACGGCGTCTACACCTGTCCCGCCGTGGCCGGCGGTCTGGCCTACTTCGGCAGCGCGGACTACCACCTCTACGCCGTCGAGGTGAAGACCGGCGAGCAACGCTGGCAGTTCAGCGCCGGCGGAGAGGTCAACTCCTCACCGGTGGTCGCCGGGGGAGTGGTCTACGCGGGCAGTGACGACGCGCGGCTGTACGCCGTGGACGCCCGTTCCGGTGACCGGAGGTGGACGTTCCCCGCGGCGGGCCGGATCCGTTCCTCCCCGGTCGTCGCATGGAACAAGGTCTACGTCGGCAGCGAGGACTCCCGGCTCTACGCACTCGACGCGGCGACCGGCGAACGCCGCTGGGCCTTCAAGACCGACGGCGACGTCAAGTCCTCCCCGGCGGTCGCCGACCGCGTCGTCTACGTGGGCAGCTACGACGGCAACCTCTACGCCGTCAACTGCGACACCGGCGAACTCCGCTGGACCTTCGCCACCCGCGGCGGGGTCGGCTCCTCGCCGGTCGTGTCCGGCGGAGTCGTCTACGTCGGCAGCGACGACGGCAACCTGTACGCCGTCGACGCCCTCACCGGGAAGCAGAAGTGGAAGTTCACCGTCGGCGCCATCGTCTACTCCTCACCGGCCGTCCTCGGCGACGCCGTGTACGTCGGCAGCAAGAACGGCAACCTCTACGCCGTACGAGCGGACACCGGCAAGCCCCTGTGGAGGTACCGCACCGGCGCGGACATCCGCTCCTCCCCCACGGCGATCGACGCCACGGTCTACGTCGGCAACGACAGCGGCGCGGTTTTCGCGGTCAACCGCTGAACATCGCCGCCGGGGGCGATCCGCGCTTCCACCGCGACTTTGGGGTGTAGCGGGCTACACCCCGGAGAGGTGGCCCGCTCTCGCACGGGCTGCTGCGCCGGGAAGCCGCCATCCAACTGGAGTGCGTGTGCACCGGATTGCGGGCCGTCGTACGGGACGAGGGGCCGGCCGGCGCGGAGGACGAGACGGGCGGGGGGAGAGGGCTCCGGGTTGCTGGGGATACGACGTCGGGTCGCCGCGCTGGACGGCCTGGTCACCGTGACCAGCCTCGTCGGCGGATCGACCATGGTCGCTGTGGAGTTGCCGTACATGTGGTGACGGGGGTCCCATCGAGGGATGGCCGGAGGGGAAGGCAGAGAGGAGAGCAAGGCGGGAGAGAGCGGCGCGAGGAAAGGAAACGGCTCGTGATCGAGGCGGAGTTGAAGGCCCGGGTCCGCGCGCCGGAGGCGGTCGCGCGGGCGCTCGACGAGCGGGCCGAGGGCCGGTCCGAGACGTACCAGGACACGTATTACGACCTGCCGGACGGCAGCCTGCGCGCGCGGGACGAGGAGTTGCGGCTGCGGTTCGTGGTCGACCGCCGCACGGGCGACCGGCGGACCCTGCTCACCTTCAAGGCGGCCGCGGTGGACGAGGCGTCCGGTTCGAAGCCCGAGTACGAGACACGGGTGGAGGACTCGCAGATCGCGCACGCCATTCTGGAGCATCTCGGCTACGTACCGGCGATCGTGTTCGAGAAACGGTGCCGCGGCCACGCCTTCCAGGCGTACGGCCGGCAGATGCTCGCCACCCTCGTACGGGTCCCCGAGCTGGACGGGACGTTCCTGGAGATCGAGACGCTGGTCCCGGAGGAATCGGAGCTCACCGCGGCCCTCGACGACATCCGCTCGGTACTCACCGACCTCGGCATCGCCCCGGAGGACCTCACCCGCGAGCTCTACACCGATGCGGTGGCAGCCCGCCGCGATCGGCCCTAGCCGATGAGCACGCAGAGCACGCAGAGCACGGGGAGTATCGGGAGCACGCGGTGCACGGGGGGAACACGCACAAACACCTGGGGCCCGGAATCCTCATCGGATTCCGGGCCCCAGGCCTTCAGTAGCGGGGACAGGATTTGAACCTGCGACCTCTGGGTTATGAGCCCAGCGAGCTACCGAGCTGCTCCACCCCGCGTCGTTGAAACCAGTGTACGCCATCCGCGGGACCCCAAGCACACGGGTTTACGACGACCGCCGATCACCACCGATTCACCCGGCGAAACAGCGGCCCGTACCTCCGCGCCGCGCGGCTGTACGTTCAGCTGTACGTCTGGCTTCGCTCACCGCAGCAGATGCCCGTTCGGCGCCTTCGCCCGCTCCTCGTACTCCGGCAGTACGACGACGTCGGCCCCCTCCGCCGAGAGCACCGCGTTGCCGACGGCGGCGTCCGCGACGAACGTGTCCGGCTCGCGCCAGGCCGTGACGACGCGGCGTACGCCCGCGTCGAGGACGAGCCGCGCGCAGGGCGCGGGGCGGGAGGCGCGGCGGGCGCACGGTTCCAGGCTGCTGTAGACCGTGGCGGAGGCGAGGCGCGGGTCGGCGGGGTCGAGCTTGGCGAGGGCGGCCTCCTCGGCGTGGACGACGGGGTCGCCGCCCTCGCGGGAGTGGCCACGGGCCAGTTCCGTACCGTCCTCGGCGACCACGACCGCGCCCACGCTGAACGCGGTCGGTGAGGGTGGGCACTCGGCGGCCAGTTCGCACGCCAGTGCCAGCCAGTGCCGGTCGGCGGCGGAGACGGCCGGGCCGGTGCCGGGGACGGTGGGGACGTACCGGATGAGGACGACGTCGCCGACCGGCCGGGTCTCCAGCAGGCGGAGCCGGCTCTTGGGGCCGCCGGGGTACACGCCCGTGCCGAACATGCGCGGCGCGTCCGACTCGCCCACGAACACCGGGGCGACGGCCAGCTGCAGCTCGTCCGCGAGCCCCTGCTGGAGCAGCTGGGTGTGCACGCGGCCGCCGCCCTCCACCATGAGGCGCCGGATGCCGCGTACGTCTCCGAGGTGGTCGAGGACGGCCGGCCACTCCAGGTCGGCGCCGACGGGCACGACGTCCACGCCAGTCGGCCCGGCCGGCAGGCCCAGTTCGCGCAGCCGTTCCGCGCCCTTGTCCGTCGTGTACACGACCTTCTCGCCGCCCGTGTGCCAGAACTGGGCCGCCGGGTCGAGATCGCCGGACGCGCTGACGGTGACCTTCAGCGGGTACTCCGGAAGCCCGGCGGCGACGCGGGCCGCGCGGCGCTCGGGCGAGTTGACCAGCAGCCGGGGGTTGTCGGTGCGCAGGGTGCCGGCGCCGATCAGGATGGCGTCGCTGGCCGCGCGCACCTCGTCGACCCGGTCGAAGTCGGCCGGGCCCGAGAGCAGCAGCCGTTCGGGCCCGGTGTCGTCCAGGAAGCCGTCGAGGGAGACGGCGGCGGACAACAGGACGTAGGGCTGGGGCATGGACGCACTCCTGGTTGGTTCAAGTTTTAAACAATAACTACACTGTACGTATGACGACCCGCTGGCTCACCCCCGAGGAACAGCGTGCCTGGCGTGCCTACGTGGCCGCGAGCACCCTCCTCGAGGACGCGCTCGACCGGCAGCTCCAGCAGGAGGCCGGCCTCCCGCACCTGTACTACTCCGTGCTGGCCGCCCTCTCCGAGGTGCCCGAACGCCGGATGCGGATGACCGACCTCGCCGAGTTCCTGAAGATCACGCGCAGCCGGCTGACGTACGCCGTGACCCGGCTGGAGAAGGACGGCGTGGTGCGGCGCGAGGACTGCCAGTGGGACAAGCGGGGCAGCGTCGCCGTGCTCACCGACGAGGGCATGGCCCTGCTGGAGCGTACGGCGCCGGGCCATGTCGACACGGTCCGCAAGGCCGTCTTCGACCACCTCAGCCCCGAGCAGATCGGCCAGTTCGAGGAGATCTGCGCGTCCATCGCGACGGCGATCCAGGGCGGCGACCCCCGGGCCACCGGCTCCGACGACCTGCCGTGGCGCCGCCGCGCGTGCCCGTCGAGCCAGTCGGGTCAGGCGAGCCAGTCCGATCAAGCGAGCCGGTCGGATCAAGTGAATCGGCCGGGTCGGGCGAGCCAGTCGGGTCCGGCGGGCCGGTCGGGTCGGTAGCGCCCTTCCTTGCGGGTCATTCGTCCCTGTTTTCCACAGTTCCCGCGTTGCAGGAATGTGATGTGCCCCGAATGCTGTTGCTTGAAATTTGAAGCACGGGATAGAGTCCTGCCGAGCGTGGTGCTTCAAATCTGAAGCACGGCGACACCCGCACCAGGACCGGAGAACCCGCATGCCCGACTTTCCCGCTGCCACCCCGCGTGCCCGCGTCCGGGTACCGCTGCGTTTCCACGACGGCTACGGCGTCGACACCGAAATGGTCACCTTCCACGGTCTCGTCGACGGCCAGGAGCACGTGGCGATCGTCCTCGGCGACCCGGAGCCCGGCACGGCCCCGCTGGTCCGGCTGCACTCCGAGTGCCTGACCGGCGACGTCTTCGGCTCGGCCCGCTGCGACTGCGGCCCGCAGCTGCGCGAGGCGGTGGAGCGGATCGCGGACCGCGGCGGTGTCCTCCTCTATCTCCGCCAGGAGGGCCGGGGCATCGGCCTCTACAACAAGCTCGACGCTTACGCCCTCCAGGACCAGGGCCTCGACACCTACGAGGCGAACGCGGCGCTCGGGCTGCCGGAGGACGCCCGCGACTACACGGCGGCGGCCCAGATGCTGGGTGCCCTCGGCATCGACGAGCTGGACCTGCTCTCCAACAACCCCGACAAGGCGCAGCAGCTCCGTGACCTGGGCGTCGGTGTCCGGCACCGCGTCCCCACGGGCGTCTTCACCACCGCCCACAACGTCCGCTACCTCCGCGCGAAGGTCCTCCAGACCCAGCACACGCTCCCCCTGCCGGAGCTGACCGAACTGACGGCCGGCTGAGTCCCGGAGGGAACGGAAACGGGCCGGGCGCGATCCGGACGACAGGCCCTCACCGTTCAAGATCCCGCAGCTGAGATCCGCATCACCGTCCACAACCTCACGGGACAGAACACCTAGCCCACTCGGCCCCGCCGACTGGCCCCGCACCCCACCCCCGGAAACCCTGTATCCGTGGGGCAGCGAGAGGGCGCGAGGGAGCCGGTCGGCCGGCGGTTCTCCTACGCCCGTGCGCTCGTGCGTGTCATCCCGGTCCTGCTGATCGCCATCGGCCTCTTCTACGACCACTTCACTCCGCGCGAGTTCACGGCTGTCCCCTTCTTCACCGCCGCGCCTCTCGTGGCGGCCCCGCTCTTCTCGCTGCACGGCACGGTGATCACCGGCGTCGCCTCGGTCGCCGGCATCACCGTCGTACACGTCCGCTACGGCGACACGGGCCACGTGGACGCGATCACAGAGATCGCGACGGTGACCACCGTCGCCGTACTGGCCGTGCTCATCAACCGTCTCGTCCGCCGCAGCGACGCCCGGCTCGCCACCGCCCGCGAGATCGCCGAGGCGGCGCAGCGGGCCGTACTGCCGGTGCCGCAGGAGCGGATCGGCGGGCTGGAGATCGCCGCGCGGTACGAGGCGGCGCAGGCCGGGGCGTCGATCGGGGGCGATCTGTACGCGGTGCAGGACTCGCCCCACGGCGTACGGCTGATCGTGGGCGATGTGCGCGGCAAGGGTCTTGGCGCGGTGTCGGCGGTGGCGGTGCTGATCGGGGCGTTCCGGGAGGCGGCCGAGCAGGAGTCGACGCTCGAAGCGGTCGCCCAGCGGCTGGAACGGGCGCTGGCCCGGGAGAGGGCGCGGCGGGAGACCGCGCGCCGGGACGCGGCCGTGGAGCACGAGGAGTTCGTCACGGCCGTACTGGCGGAGTTCCCGCACGGCGCCGGCCGCGCCCGGATCGTCAACCGCGGCCACCCCTCACCCCTGCTGCTGTACGCCGACGGCGTCCTGCGCATCCTGGACGCCCCGCGGCCCGCGCTCCCGCTCGGCATGGACGACCTGGGCACCTGGCCGGACCGCGCCGAGGAGACCGGATTCCCGCCCGGCGCCACGCTGCTCTTCCACACCGACGGCCTGTCCGAGGCCCGGGACGCCCGCGGTGTCTTCTACGACCCGGCCGAGCGACTGTCCGGCCGTACCTTCCCCGGCCCGCGCGCCCTCTTGACGACCCTCGCGGAAGAGGTACGCCGGCATACCGGCGACCGCACGACGGACGACATGGCACTCCTGGCGGTCCGGCGCCCCTGATGCCCCCTCGTGGGCCTGCCCACACGTCTCTCTCACATCTACGCCGACGGATATCACGGAACGTGTCCGCTCGACCTTCCTCCGTATACCAACTGACATACCGTCAGAACTCTTGTTACTCCTGAGGTGAGGTCAACTCGCCCGTTTTCCGCCCGTCATGACCCGTAAGTCCGGCGCGAAAGCCGGAATGATCACTCGGAACAGCTTGGAATGGAGTACTCGCGTCTATTAACGTTCGATAACGCAGCGCGGTCGTCCCAGCCGTCACAAGAGACGGCTCCGTGCTCACGCGCCGAATCCCGCAAGGGAACCGGGGAACCACCACCCTGGGGTGAATCGCGCGGAAACCGTCGTGGCAGCACGTCAGGTTTACGCGCGTAGGAGACCTTCCTGCTCCGAACCCGTCAGCTAACCCGGTAGGCGAGAAGGAAGGAAAGGAGTACGCCCACGTGGCGTCCAACCGGTCCGCGACCGAAGCCCCGTTCGTGCCCAGCCAACGGGACGGCGACAGCCAGACGTTCGGCTACGGCAGCTACAACAGCGACAACGAGGGCCCCTTCCAGGAGTGGAACCCCACCGCGGAGTCCACTCGCCCCGTTCGCGGCCGGCACCGCGTCGCCAAGAAGGGCGGCGGACTCGCGCGTGGCGGAATCGCCCGCAGCTCCACGGTTCTCGGCGTCGGTGTCATAGCCGCCGTCGGCGGCGCCGGCATGGCCAGCGCGCAGTCCGGCAAGGCCCCGGTGTCCATATCGATGCCCGACGTCGGTTCGGTCTTCGAGGACGACACCGAGGAGGAGGCCGAGGCGGAGCCGCAGGCCTCCACCACCCCCCTCAGCAGCGCCGGCCTGATCGCCGCCGACACCGAGCAGGGCACCGCGGACGCCGGCGAGGCGCTGCGCGCCCGCATCATGGCGCAGGCCGAGTCCCAGCAGGACGCCTCCGACAAGGCCGCTGCCGAGGCCGCCCAGACCGCCGCCGCGAAGAAGGCCGCCGAGCAGGCCGCCCAGGAGAAGAAGGAAGCCGAGGCCAAGGAGGCCGCCGCCGAGAAGAAGGCGGAGGAGGAGGCCGCGGCGAAGAGGGAAGCCGAGCGCCTCGCCGCCCTCGCCAAGCAGTTCACGCTTCCCACCTCCTCGTACACCCTCACCTCCACCTTCGGTCAGGCCGGCCCCTACTGGTCCTCCGGCTACCACACCGGCCTCGACTTCGCCGCCCCCACCGGCACCCTCATCAAGGCCGTCCACAGCGGCACCATCACGCAGGCCGGCTACGAGGGTTCCTACGGCTACAAGACCGTCCTCACCCTCGATGACGGCACCGAGATCTGGTACGCCCACCAGTCCTCCATCGGCGTCAGCGTCGGCCAGAAGGTCGCCACCGGCGACGTCATCGGCCGCGTGGGCGCCACGGGCAACGTCACCGGTGCCCACCTCCACATGGAGGTCCACCCCGGCGGTTCCACCAGCGGCATCGACCCGGCGGCGTGGCTGCGCAGCAAGGGCCTGACCCCGTAGAACCAGCAAGTCCCGCAAGGCCATTGGGCCGTACGGGCCGCAACGCCGCGTGATCCCCTGAGGATTACGCGGCGTTTGTCGTGTGCCGGGGCGGCCCAATGGCCTTGCGGGGTTGGGGGGACCCCTCCAGCTACTGGGCAGGGCGAGCGCGCACCCTGACGGTGGGGCAGCCGCGTACGGCGAGAAGGGGGCGTTACCGAGCCGACCCACTTACCGACCCCAAGCGCACCGGGACCGCACCCACCGGGCGGCACCCGCGATCCCTAGTACCGATATGGGTTGTACGCGGGATACGCCGCTACTCCATGAACCGCCGGTTGCGCGTAACCCGCCCCGTACCCCTCGTACCCGTACCCCCCGTACCCGCTCCCCGACCAACCCCCGGGCCCAACCTCCCGCCCCGCATACCCCATCGCCGGCCGAGCCAACTCCCGTCGCCGCCACAGCTCGAACAGCAACTCCCGCTCCCGCAGGACGAAGTCACGCCCGGCCCGCCCCCGCCGCCCCCGATACCGCAGAAACGCCAGCTTCGTCGCGTACGCCTCGTACTCCGCGACCGACCGAGCCCCGGCCTTTCCGAAGTGATGCGCCGCGTACTCCCGCGCCACCCGCCGAGCCCGCATCGAGCCCAGCACATACGGCTCCGGTGGCGTGAGCCACCCCGCAGCCGCATACGCCGGCAACTCCTCCCGCACGTTCCGCAACTCCCGCTGCCGCGTCCAGATCGCCAACCACGTCAGCAGCCCGAACGCCGGCACCATGAACACCGCGTACACCGCGAAGAACCCGTACTCCCCGAAGGTCGCCGACCCGTTCCAGACCGCGTGCATCCCCATGGCGAGCAACAACCCAGTCACCGGCACGACCACCCGCCGCACCCGCTGCCACTCCGCGGAGAACGCCGCGATCCCGAACCCGATCCCGGTCAGCACGGTGAACAGTGGATGCGCGAACGGCGACATGATCACCCGCACGAAGAAGGTGGCCGCGGTGACAGACGCCAGCCCGCTCCCCCCACTGAGCTGATCCGTGCCGAAAGCGGTCCCCAGGTACAAAATGTTCTCGGTGAACGCGAACCCGGTCGCAGTGACCCCGGCGATCACCACCCCGTCCACGATCCCGGTGAAGTCCCGTCTCCTGAAGAGAAAGACAAGGAGGACGGCCGCGGCCTTGGCGGTCTCCTCCACCACCGGCGCTATGAGGGTGGCACCCAAGGCGTCGGCGTGCGAAGGATCCGCGGTAGCGGTCGCTATCCACCGGGTCGCGAAGCTGTTCGCCACGATGGCTATCAGCGCCGCCGCACACGCCCCCCACGCGAACGCGAACACCAGGTTCTTCCGGGGCCCGGGCTCCACCCGGTCCAGCCACCGGAACGCGGACATGAGCAAGGGCACGGGCAGCACAGCGAGCCCCAGCCCGACGAGAAACCCCTCTGTGCCGGTCTGTTCGCGGACGAGCGCGAGGATGACGAGCCCGGAGACCCCGAGCAGCCCGATGAGCGCCCCGTACTTGACGCTCTTCCGCTGCCACCAGCGCGTGGGCCTGAACGCGGACCCACCGGCGGGTCCGCTGGGGTGCGTCGGGTAGGGGGGACTGGTGGCCATTGCATTGACCCTAACGAGGGATGGGCGCCGCCCGCGACGGTACGTGGTGCGGGCCCGCCGGACCGCGCCCGCCGGACTGACCGTGCCCGCCGGACGTGCCCGCGGGGACCGTGCCCGCAGGGACCGCGCCCGCCGGACTGTGAAGGACGGCCTTCAGACGCCTGTGGGGGGTTGGGGTTGTTCGGACTTCTGCTTCTGCTCCTGCTCACGCTGCTGTACGCGGCGGAAGAGCAGATCGTTCACCACATGACCCTTGTCCAGTCCCTGCCCCTCGAAACGGGTCAGCGGCCGGAATGCGGGACGTGGCGCGAACCCGCCGTCGGCCCGGGTGTTCTCGAACTCCGGATGTGCGGTCAGCACGTCCAGCATCTGCTCGGCGTACGGCTCCCAGTCCGTCGCACAGTGCACGATCGCCCCCGGCCTGAGCCGTGACGCGACGAGCGTGAGGAATTCCGGCTGGATCAGCCGCCGCTTGTGGTGCCGCTTCTTCGGCCAGGGGTCGGGGAAGTAGACCCGCAGCCCGTCGAGCGAGTCGGGCGCGAGCATCTCCCGCAGCAGAATGATCGCGTCCCCGTTCGCGACCCGGATGTTGGTCAGACCGTCCCGGTCCGCGAGATTCAGCAGATTCCCCTGGCCCGGCGTGTGCACATCCACGGCGAGCACATTGGTCTCCGGATCGGCGGCGGCCATCCGCGCCGTCGCCTCCCCCATCCCGAACCCGATCTCCAGCACGACGGGCTTCTCGTTCCCGAACAACTCGACGAGATCGAGCGCCCGCCCATCGATGTCGAGCCCCCACTTGGGCCACAGCCGCTGCAACGCGTCCGCCTGCCCGGCCGTCACCCGACTCCGCCGAGGCTGAAAACTCCTGATCCGCCGCTCGAAGTGCGTCCCGGCCGGATCGGGCTTCGGTCCCTCGGGAAACCGAGGCTCACCCTTGACCCGGGCACGCCGAAGGGAGGCACCGGAGGTGCGGGGCTCGGAAGAACTGGCGGAGTCAGACACAGTGAGAACGATTTTACGACCCCGTCGCGCCCCCCGTCTCAGCCGCGGCGCGCCCGCTTCGCTGCTGCGGAGCTGCTGCCCTGCGCAGCTGCGGGCAGTCGTGCCGCTAGGGCGGCCCCCCACCCGTCGGCGGCGGGGGAGGGTCCGCGTGCCGTAGCTGCGGGCAATCGTGCCGCCAGGGGCGATGGGGGTGCTCCCCCTCGAGCGGAGCCGAGAGTGGGGGAGGGTGGGCGCAGCGGCACGCGGCGAGCGCCAGTGAGCGAGACCCCCCGCCCAGCACCAGCCGCTGAGCGCCTCGAAGACCAAGGGGCCGCCCGTCACACTCCGGCCAACACTCCCAACGCCCGCCTCCCCACCTCCCTGCCGATCGGCAGGGAAGCCGTCGCCGCAGGCGAAGGCGCGTTCAGCACATGCACCGCCCGCGCCCCCTCCCGAATCAGGAAGTCGTCCACCAGCGTCCCGTCCCGAAGCACCGCCTGCGCCCGCACCCCCGCAGCCGCCGGCACAAGATCCCCTTCGGAAACCTCCGGCAACAACCGCCGCACCGCCCCGGTGAACGCCTTCTTCGACAACGACCGCCGAAGCTCCCCCGCCCCGTACCGCCAGTGCCGCCGAGCTATCCGCCAGGCGCCGGGCCACGCCAGCGTCGCCCCCAGCTCCCGCATCCGCACGGTCCCCCATCCGTACCCCTCGCGAGCCAGCGCGGGCACGGCGTTCGGCCCGATATGGACACCCCCGTCGATACCCCGCGTCAGATGCACCCCGAGAAACGGAAACGCCGGATCGGGTACCGGATACACGAGTCCACGGACCAGCTCGGGCCGCGCCAGCTCGTAGTACTCCCCCCGGAACGGCACGATCCGCATCCCGGGCTCGTCCCCGGTCATCCGGGCCACCTCGTCGCAGTGCAGCCCGGCGCAGTTCACCAGCACCCGCCCCCGTACGACGTCACCACCCCGGATCCGCACGGCGACCCCCAGCGAGGCCCGCCGGTCGATCCGCTCGACCTCGGCGCCGTAGCGGATCTCGGCGCCGGACGCCCGTGCGAGCTGCCGGGCGACCCCGACGAAGTCGCAGATCCCGGTGGTCCCGACGTGTATGGCCGCGAGCCCGCGCACCTTCGGCTCGTACTCGGCGATCTGGGCGGCGCCCAGCTCCCGCACCGGAATCCCGTTCTCCCGCCCGCGCTGTACGAGGGCGTGCAGCCGGGGGAGCTCCGATCTCTCCGTGGCGACGATCAGCTTTCCGGTGACGGCGTGGTCGATGCCGTACTCGGCGCAGAACTTGACCATCTCGGCGGCGCCCTTGACCGCATACCGCGCCTTCAGCGAACCGGGCCGGTAGTAGATCCCGCTGTGGACGACCCCGCTGTTCCGCCCGGTCTGGTGCCGGGCGGGGCCGGGCTCCTTCTCCAGCACGGTGACCCGCGTGCCCGGCGCCGCCCGCGTGATCGCATACGCCGTGGACAGCCCGACGATCCCACCGCCGACCACGAGCACATCACAGTCGTAAGCGCCCTGCCTCCGCACGCGCCCCACCTCCCGACTCCGATAGTGCACTGCACCACTGACAATGCCCTCAAACTCGGGAGACGTCTTCATGACGCCGATCACGCAAGGTCGCGCCCCAAAGGGGTGCGGGACTGTATCGATATGCGTCTCCGCCGCGTGGGCGCGAGCAACCACAACGCACCCGCAGACCCAAAACCACAGAAACCAGGCAGACGAGTAGGCGCCCCGCACCCGAGCGGAGCGCTTACGCCGGCGTCATCAAAAGAGGCCGCGCCCTCTCCCGCAGCTCGATCACCCGCGGCTCGTCCCCATACGGCTCCAGCCGATGCAGCAGATCCTTCACATACTCGGTGGTGCGAGCCGAGGAAATGCGCCCCGCGACCTCCACCGCCCGTACCCCCTGCTCGCACGCCGCGTCGAGATTGCCGGACTCCAGCTCGGCGACCGCCGACACGACGAGCCGCAGCCCGTGCGAGCGTACGAACTCCTCCGTCGGCCGTGACAGCGCCTGCTCGGTGAAGCGGCGCACCTGACGCGGCGCCTTGAGGTCGCGATAGCACTCCGCGGCGTCCGCGGCGAACCGGTCGTAGCCGTAGAACCCGAGCCAGGTCGGATCGTTGTCGCCGTCGCGGGCCCGCTCCAGCCACCCCTCGGCGGCCTTGAGGGCCGCCCCGGCGGCCACCGCGTCACCCGCGCGCGCGTGCGCCCTCGCCTCGACGAGCCGGAAGAAGCTCATCGTGCGCGCGGTGGCCAGCCCCCGGTTGCGTTCGAGCGCGGCCTGCGCGAGATCGACGCCCTCGTCGCCGAACCCGCGGTAGGTCGCCTGCAGGGACATCGTGGCGAGCACATACCCGCCCAGCGGCACGTCGGCCGCCGCGCGCGCGAGCCGTAGGGCCTGGATGTAGTACCGCTGCGCGGCCTCCTGCTGACCCGTGTCAAAGGCCATCCAGCCGGCGAGACGGGTGAGTTCCGCGGACGCTCCGAACAGCGCGCGGCCCACCTCGTCGGAGTACGACCCGAGCAGCAGCGGCGCGGCCTCGACGCGCAGGCACTCGGGCACCATGGACGAACGCCAGTCGCCGCCTCCGTACTTGGAGTCCCAGCGCCTGGCGTCCTCGGCGGCCTCCCGCAACTTCTGCACATCGCTGTGGCCGACTTTCAGCGGTGACCCGGAACCCTCCGCGGCGCCCGCCTCGCGCGCCACCGAACTGTCGGCCGGCGTTATCAGCCATCGTGAGGCGGGCGTCGCGTATGCGCTCACTGCGAACGATCCGGCGAGGGACTGCCAGATGCCGCCGGAGCCGGCGCGGCGTCCGGCGAGGTCGAGGCGGTACAGCTCCGTCGCCGCGCGCACCGCCTGTCCGACGTCACGGGGGAAGGCGAGGCCCACTTCGGGGGCGGGATCCGCGTCCGCCAGGCCGATCTCGTGGAGCGGCACCGGGCGGCCGAGTTTCTGGCCGATCGCGGCCGCGATGAGATGGGGCGCGGCGCCCTGGGGGACCATGCCCTTGGAGACCCACCGCGCCACCGAGGTCTTGTCGTAGCGAAGTGTCAACCCGCGTTGAGCGCCAAGGTCGTTGACGCGACGCGCGAGTCCTGCGTTGCTGATTCCCGCGAGGGCGAGAACGGCGCCGAGCTTTTCGTTCGGCCCGCGTTGCTCCCTGGACATTGCGCCACCCCTCGAACAGACGGCTGCCGCGGCGGCATAGGCACGCGGCATTCGTAAACCCAGCGTAGTTCGCCGCATCCCAAGCGTTAAGGGGCCCAAATCCGGATGGCGGGATTGTGGTACGTACGAAAAAGCGGACAGAGTACGGAGTGTTGTCACGTGCTCCCGCTGTGTGGCCGTGCGCCTGTCCGTGCGCTCTTCTCCGGCCACCGGGGGAGCGCTTCCATGGTGGTGCGTGGGTCGGCCCGCTGTACTGGATCCAGTGGGCTGGGGGACACCGCTGCCTACATCCCCGCGGGCGGCGGACCGGTCCGGGAGGCGAACTCCGCCTCCCGGACTGTGCGTTGACGCTGAGTCGCCATCGAGGACGGTGCGGAGGGCGCGCGAACTCCGCCCTTCGGGGCTGATTTGGCCGAAAATCGACGGTGGTCGTGGAGGGTGAATACCGCTCCGACCACGTCTGTTGAGGGCGCGTTAGGTGTTCTGGGGGAGCGTACCGGGGGCGCATTCACGTCGTAGACCCGGGGTCCACCTTTGTCGACCGCCCCTCTTCAAGGGCGACTTGAGGGTGTGACGGGGGAGCGCTCAAGGCTCCCCAGGGGCGCACTTGCCGGTGTGCAAGCCATCGCACACGCCCTCCGACAAGCCTCCTTCGTGGCAGCATGGGAGCCGGTTCGTACGGTGCACTGGTTGTCCACAGCCTGTGGAGGCGTCGATGCGGTGGTTGGTGGGATGGAGCAGTACCGCCGCTGGCGCACCCGTCATCGGTTCCGCCGGCGCCACCGGGCTCGACGGCGAGAGCGTGCATCCGGTCGGATCCCACCTCCTGTGGGGCGACCCCGACCCGCTGTGGGCCGTCGGCGACTGGCGCCCCGACGAGGTGCGCGTCGTCAAGGCCGACGCCCAGACGAAGATCGCCGTCCTCGGTATCTGCGGCGCCTCCGACGAGCAGCTGCGCGTGGGCCTGTTCGCCGCCCGAGGCGGCGCCCTGCGCCATCTCACCGCCTGGCCCGGCAGCTACACCGCCATCGTCCAGGTCGGCCGCCGGGTGACGGTCTGCGGCGACCTCGCGGGTGCGCGACCCGTTTTCTACACGCCCTGGGCAGGCGGCACCGCGTACGCGACGGCCGCCCTCCCCCTCGCCGACCTCATCGAGGCCAACCTGGACTTCGGGCACCTGGCCGCCCTGCTGGCCGCCCCCGACGTACCGGACGCCCTCCACGACTCCACTCCGTACGACGGCGTGCGCCGCATTCCCCCGGGGCACGCACTGATCCTGCGCGCCGGTGCCCGCGAGATCGCCGGCTACGAGCCCGTCGCGTCCCTCGCGGTCGCCGCCCCCTCCGCCGACCCGGCCAGCGCGGTGGACGCCGTCCGCGACGCCCTCGTGGAAGCCGTACGGACCCGCCTCTCCGCCCCCCGGCACGTACCCGACGTCGACCCCGGCCCCGTGCCCGGCATGGGCCCGGCCGAGCGCCGCGCCGCCCGAGGGATGCCGGTCCCCGGCATCGGCGCCGACCTCTCCGGCGGCCCCGCCTCCGGCACCCTGGCCCTGCTCGCCGCCGGCCTGCCCGGCGCCCCCGGCACGGTCCTCGGCCACGGCACGGGCGCCGGCGAACGTCTCCTCGCCGTCACCTTCAACGACCTGGCCACCTCCGGCCGCGAAGCCGAACTGGAACGCGCGGGCACCCTGGCCGCCAACCCCCGCCTCCACCACGTGGTGGTGACGGGCGGCGAGGAGGTACTCCCGTACGCCGACCTGGAAGGCCCCCTGACCGACGAACCGGGTCCGTCCCTCGTGACGGCCGCCCTGCACCGCGCCCGCCTGGCCTCCGGCAGTGCCGACCACTTCACCGGCTACGGCGCACGCCAGGTCCTGGACGCCCACCCGGCCCGCCTCGCCGACCTCCTCATGGACCGCAAACGCCGCCACCTGGTCCGCCCGGTCGCCGCCCTCGCCAAGGCCGACGGCTCGGTGATGGTCCCCGCGCGCGTGTACGGCGCCGCACGGAAACTGGCCCGCACCCCGTACCGAGCCGGCGTCGAGGTCCTCGCCGACCGCCTGATGCAACGCCGCTTCGAGGAACCCGGAGGCGCGACGGGCGCCTCCCTGGCAGCCCTCAACTGGGCCAGACCGGGCCCGGCGGCCCGCTGGCTCACCGGCGAGGCCCTGGCGGAAGTATCGATTCGCCTGGGCGCGATGACCGGCCGCCCGAGCGTGGGCCCCGGCCAGCGCCCCGGCGACTTCCGCGCCCGCGCGGCCCTGGCCCGTCACGCCACGGACCTGAGGATCCTGGAACAGGCCGCGGAGATCCGTTCCCAGCGCCTCCACGCCCCCTTCCTCGACAACCAGGTCGTCCGCGCCTGCCGTGCCCTCCCCGAGGCCCTGCGCGTCCAGCCGGGCGCCCGCGCCGCCATCCTCCGTACGGTCCTGGAGGGCGCCGGCATCACCGACCTCCCACCCGGCTGGGGCGCCCCCTCCCACGCCACCTCCGCCGCCGCGGCCCGCACCGGCCTCCGCGCAGCCGCCGACACCCTGATCACCCTCTTCGACACGCCCCTCCTGGCCCAGGCGGGCCTGGTGGAGGCCCGAGTGGTCCGCAAGGCCCTCCGCGCGGCGGCAGAGGGTGAACCCCTCCCCCTGGACGGCCTGGCCGACCTGGTCTCCCTGGAACTCTGGCTACGTCGCCTGCTCTCCCGCCGCGGCACCTGCTGGACGGGCACACCGGCGAGGCAGCGGGCGGTACCGGCAGGCATCACGCCGCAGAGGGGCGCGCTGGGAGCGGGGGCGACGGCGAGGTGGGGGTAGCCCCGTAAGGGGCGCGGGGGCCTGCGCGACAAGCCACGACGGTCCGGCACGTACGAACTCACGCCGGCCGCCCGTTCATCCCCGAGAATGACCCGGTGCGGTACGCGATCCTCGGAACAACCCAGGCAGAGGACGACCAGGGCACTTCCATCCCCCTGGGCGGCCCCCGAACCCGCGCCCTCCTCACCGCTCTCGCCCTCCACCCCGACCACCCGGTCCCCACCCCCACCCTCATATCCGAGGTCTGGACGGACACCCCACCCACAGACGCCCCCGCCGCCCTCCAGGCCCTCATCGCCCGCCTACGCCGAGCCCTCGGCAGACACACCATCACCTCGGAACCCGGCGGCTACCGCCTCGCCACCGCCCCCACCGCCGTGGACCTCTTCACCTTCGAACGCCTGGTCCACGACGCCAGGACCGCCCTGTCCCGCCACGACCCCGCCACCGCCGCCACCACGCTCCGCGAAGCCCTCACCCTCTGGCGCGGCCCCGCCCTCGCCGACCTCCCCGACCGCACCGCGGTCGCCGTCCGCCCGGAGACCCTGCGCACCGAGGCCCTCCGCATCCGCATCGAGGCGGACCTCCAACTCGGCCGAGCCCCCGACGTCGTACCGGAACTCCGCGAACTGACCGCGGCCCACCCCCACGACGAACCCCTCCACGCCCTCCTCATCCGAGCCCTGCACGAAACGGGCCGCACCGCGGAGGCCCTGACGACCTACGAGCACATACGCCGGACCCTGCGCGACTCCCTGGGCACCGACCCGGGCCACGACCTACGCGCCCTCCACCAGAGCCTCCTCACCGCACAGCCACCCCCACAGAACAGGCTGCCCGTCACCCCCACCCCCGCCCGCCCCCGAACCGGAAACCTCCGCCCCCGCCTGACCTCCTTCGTCGGCCGGGAACGTGAACTCGAAGCGATCCGTTCCGACCTGCGCGGGTCCCGCCTCGTCACCCTCACCGGACCGGGCGGCTCCGGAAAGACCCGCCTGGCCGAGGAGGCCGCCTCCGGCCACCCCCAGGCATGGCTGGCGGAACTCGCCCCGCTCGACCGACCGGAAGCGGTACCGGGCGCGGTGGTCAGCGCCCTCGACCTGCGCGAGACCGCACTGATCCCCCACGACCTCCTGCTCACGCACGAGACGTCGGCCCCGCACGACGACCCCCTCGCCCTGCTGGTGGAGTACTGCGCCCACCGGGACCTGCTCCTGATCCTCGACAACTGCGAACACGTGATCGACGCCGCAGCCACCCTGGCGGAGACCCTCCTCACCCACTGCCCCGGCCTCACGATCCTCGCCACCAGCCGCGAACCGCTGGGCGTGCCCGGCGAGTCGGTACGCCCGGTCGACCCCCTCCTCCCGGCCCCCGCGCACCGCCTCTTCGCGGAGCGCGCCGCGTCCGTACGGCCCGACGCGAACACCGTCCTGCGTGCCGACCCCGGCGCCGTGGCCGAGATCTGCCACCGCCTCGACGGCCTCCCCCTGGCCATCGAACTCGCCGCGGCCCGCCTGCGCCTGCTCACCCCGCGCCAGATCGCCGACCGCCTCGACGACCGCTTCCGCCTCCTCACCTTGGGAAGCCGTACGGCCCTGCCCCGCCAGCAGACCCTGCGCGCCGTCGTCGACTGGTCCTGGGACCTGCTGGACGAGTCCGAACGCACGGTGCTCCGCGAGGTGTCGGTCTTCGCCGGCGGCTGGGACCTGGAAGCGGCGGAGACGGTCTGCACGGAACCGGAATCGATGGCCGACATCCTCGGCGCCCTCGTGGACAAGTCCCTGATCATCGCCACCCCCTCCCAGCACGACGCCCGCAGCATGCGCTACCGCATGCTGGAGACGATCCACGAGTACGCCACGGAACGCGCCGCGGAGACCCCGGCGCTTCGCGAGGCGGCCGAACTCCGCCACCGCACCTGGATCCTGACTTTCCTCACCGAGGCCGAGCCCCGCCTCCGCTCCGCCGACCAACTCCCCTGGATCCACCGTCTGGAGACCGACCTCGACAACATCCGTGCCGCCCTCCACCGGGCCCTCACCGCCGGCGACGAACCAGCCGCCACCGACCTGGCCCTCGCCATGGGCTGGTTCTGGTGGCTCCGCAACTTCCGCCACGAGGGCGCCCACTGGCTGGACCGCATCCTCACCCTGACCACCAGCACAGGCGGGGCGGGCGGGCAAACCGGCCCGGGCGAGGGCGGAGCCGAGGCGGTCGACCACATCGCCGCGTTCCTCGCGGACCCCGCCCCGTCCCTGCACCCCCGCCACCACCCCCGCATCGCCCTGCGCCTCCTCCACCTCGCCCTGGTCGCGGAGTCCGGCCCCATCGGCGTACCGCAGGACCCGAGGGCCCGCGAGTACGTGGCGCGCCTGAGGCAGGAGTCCGGCCACACCGGCCCGGCCGCCGCCCGCTTCCCCGGCCTGGTCTGGCCCCTGACCGCGTACGTCCTGGACGGCGCCGCCGCGGTCGACATCCACGCGATGATGGACGAGGCGGTCACCAACTGCCGTACGTACGGCGGCGACTGGGAACTCGGCTTCACCCTGATGCTCCGCACCCACATGCTCGTCGACTCCCCCGGCAACATGCGCGGCGTGGAGGACGACCTCGCCGAACTGCGCACGATCGCCGTCCGCGTGGGCGACCGCTGGATGCGCGCCCAGGTCGCCGGCGCGGCCGGTGAGGCGGCGATGGCCCGCGGCCGTTTCACGGAGGCCAAGGGGGAGTACGAGGAGGCGCTGCGCCTCGCGTACGAGGTGGGCGCGAACACCGAGTCACCGTTCCTGATCGCCCGCCTCGGCGAGATCGCCCACCGCCTGGGCGACCGCGAGGCCGCCCTGACCGCACTGGACGAGGCGACGGCGGCGGCCGACCGTTTCGGTGCGCCGGACTCCCGCGCGTTCGTCTGTCTCCTGCGCGCCCACATGGCGCTGGTCGACGGAGAGACCACCCACGCCCGCGATCTGTGGCACCTGGCCCGCGAGGAGACCCACCGGGGAACACCCCCGCCCCAGTTCAAGGCCTTCCTGGACCTTGTCGACGGCCTCCTCACGACCGCCGAGTCGGGCCCGGAACCCGGCCTGCGTAGACTGACCGACGCCCTCCGCACCGCCGTGGACAACCGTTGCGCCGAGACGGTGACGGCGGCCATGGCCGACAGCGCCGCGACCGTACTGTCCGGCCTCGGCGACCACCCGTGCGCGGTACGCCTCCTCGCCGCCGGAACCAGCTGGCGCGGCGGCCACCCCCGCCCGCTCCCCGACCGGCACGACGCCGAGCGTGCCGAGACCGCCGCCCTCGCCGCCCTGGGCCCCACCCGCTACGAGGCCGAACACACCACCGGCACGGCCTACACCCCGACCGACGCCCTGCACGACCTCGCAAAGGCGCTGAAACCCATCGCCGCCCCCGACGATCGCGAAGACGGCCTCGGCTGAACCCCCACCCGCTGCCGACGCTCGCCGCCGCTCCCTCACTCGCAGGTGAACGCGGCCTCCGCCCAGTCCGCCAACGCCGCCGGGTCGTGGTGGCTGTGCGGCTCGACGACCAGCCGGACCGTCTCCCGCCCACTGAGATCCACATGGACCGGAACCGCCGGCTCCCCACCCCGCACCAGCCCGGACTTCCACAGCAGGACCCCGTCGCCGTAGACGGAGAAGGAGAAGGAGACCTTGCCGAGGCCGTGCGTCATGTCGTCGACGCCGACGAGCGCGTCGTACGCGCTGCACCGCCGGTTGAGATCGACGGTCACGGAGGAGTGGCCGTGCACGGTCACGCCGTTCGCGTACCGCTTCCCGCCGATCGACACCCCGTACCGCTGCCAGACCCAACCGCTCTCCCCGAGCCGCATCTCGGGCTCGGTGCCGTCGCCGAAGACGTCGTACCCCAGCTCGTTCCACTGGTGGACGGCCGGTGGTGGGGGTGGGGGAGGGGGCGTGGGGGTCGGTGTGGGTGACGACCTGGTCGGCGAAGGAGTCGGGGTGGGCGTAGGCGTGGGCGTCGGTTTCGCGGAGGGCACCGGTGATACCGACGGTGATGGCGTCGGCAACGGCTTGGACATCGCCACCGCCACCGGCGGCGCGTCCGTCGGGGGCTCCTCCTCCGGTGGCGCCGACGGCTCCGGCGAGGCCTCGATGGCCTGCGAGGCGGGCGGCCTGGCCGACGGCTCCTTCATCTCCGTGTCGTCGCCCGCCAGCCCGAGCGCCACCGCGGAGGCGACCATCCCGGCGACACTCACCGCGATACCGACCTTGGCCGGCGCGCCGAGCCCCTCAGCGGCGGCGGCCCCGGCCCCCGCACCCGTGCCACCGGACCCACCACCCGTCGCGGGCGCCGCACCCGCGGTCCCCGCGGCAGCGGCCGCCCCGGCCCCCGCGCCACCGGCGACGAGCGCGGCCACCTTGGCGTAGCCGGCCGCACCGAACCACCCGATGACCGCGACCGGTACGACGGCGGGGATACCGCCGGCGACTTCCTTGATCTGCCCCGCGGCCAGCCGGCACGCCGCGCACTCCTCCAAATGTGCCCGCAGCCCGCGCTCGGCCCGCGTACGCAGACTCCCACGGGCGTACGCGCCGAGCCGGTCGGCGTAACGCCCGCACCGCGCCGAGTTCCCAGCGAGCGTGGCGCTCACATGGGCCTGCAGATACGCCTGTTTGAGCCCCTCGCGCGCCCGACTGGCCAGCACCCTCGTCCCATTGGCGTCCAGCCCGAAGAGCGTCGCGACTTCGCTGGGCGACTCGTCCTCGACCTCCGTGTGCCACAGCACGGCCTGCCACCGCTCCGGCAGCGACCGGAACGCCCGCATCGCCATCGACTGCTCGGCCTCGTGCATCGCCCGCGCGTCCGCCCCGAGATCGAGCCCCGCTCCGAAGGAGCCCATGGCCGCGGTCGTGTCCGACACCGCGGCCCCACGCGACGCCTGTGCCGCGAACACCGCGAAGTCGTCGACCAACTGCTCCCGCTTGGCGGAACTCGTCCACGTGGCGGCGACCCGCCGCACGGACGTCAGCAGATAAGCCCGTACGGCGTGCTCGGGCCCTGACCCGCCCCGCACGGCCTGCAGCATCCGGGCGAAGACCTCGGCCGTCAGATCGTCCGCCGTATGGGCGTCCCGGCAACAGGTCCGGGCATACCGGCACACGGCCTCGGCATGACGCCGGTACAACTCCTCGTACGCCGAGTCGTCCCCCGACCGCATCCACTCGATCAGATCGGCATCGGAAGGCGCCCGCCGCGGCGGCAACCCCCCGGAGCCCAACCGAGCCCGCTGCGCCGGAACCCCATTCCCATGACTCCCACGTCCCCGTTGGCTGGGCACCTGCGGCGGTGTCTGCGACTTCGCAGACACCCCTCCACCGGCCTCGGCCCCACCCTCACACAGCGACTCGTCCCGCCCGTCAACACCCATCGCGGAAGCCCCCGCCGCCAGCCGACCCAGTCCCGAACACCAGGTCAGACTGCCATAGTGGCTTTGGTTCAGTCCCTGGCGGCAAGGGCCTACCACTCGTCCGAGGGGACTCCCCAGACCTCAGTACAGCCGTTCACTCAAACGAGTGATGCGCATGTGAGAACGGCGCCCTGTCACCGGAGGTTGGGGCGGCGCCCCCAGAAGCAGTCCGGGGTCGAAGGGGCAGGGCCCCTGGTGACGGTGGGAAAAGGCAGGGGCGGCGGGAGCGAAAAACACCCCACACCACCCCTGGCGAACCTCACCCGACCACCATCAGGCCGGCCGGGACCGCAACCCCTCCAACAAAATGTCCAGCAACCGAGCCGACGCGGCAGCCTGCTGCGCCGCATCCGGCAACGAAGGCGCCCCCGTGGCGATCACCAACAACACATCCGCCACGGTCACATCGGCTCGCAGCTCACCCGCGGCCCGAGCCCGCTCCACCAACTGCCCCACAACCTCGAGCAGCGCCGAAGCCCCGGCATCATCCACGGGCCCGCCACCGGAACCAACGGCACCCGCACCCGAATCCGCCGACACCAGCCGAAGCTCGGTCCCCGGCTGAACCCGCTGCTGCGGCACCCGCGCCTCGTCCACGACGATCCCGCCGACCCCGTCGGACCCGTCCTCCGCGACCCCGACACGCAGCACCTGCGGCGGCAGCAGCCGCCCGGCACCCGAGGCCACCGAGGTCCGCAGGAACCGCGACAGCGCCTGCCACGGGTCCTCCTCCTGCCCGAGCGCCACCTTGGCCTGTTCGGTGAGCCGAGACGTCTCCTCCTCGGCTATCCGGCGGACCAGGACGTCCTTGCTCGGGAAGCGCCGGTACACCGTGCCGACACCGACCCGCGCGCGGCGGGCCACGTCCTCCATCGGCGCGCCGTAACCCAGCTCGCCGAAGACCTCGCGCGCCGCGCGCAGCACGTGCTCGAGGTTGCGCTGTGCGTCCACGCGGAGCGGAGCGGAACGCACTCCGTCACCGCGGCCGTTGCCGCCCGCCGAGCCGATCGCACCACCGGGTGCGATGGTGGACGCGGACGACCAATGAGACTCCTGAATATGCATACGTGTTCCCCCGGTAATGACGTCTCCCCCCGGAGACTCTCCCCGTCATCGGAAGCCGGAGCGGCGGAACGAGCGTCCAAGGTCCTCGGCGGTCCCCGATTCCCTTTGTCGGAGAGCCGGCCCCGAACCTCTTGAACGCATCCCCCTACACCCCGTCGACATACGAACATAGTTGAGAGGGAGTCAATTCAGAAGGGGCACGTTCCGCACGGACCGCCCCCCGATCGGAGTACGGGCGGGTTACGTCCGGTTTGCGCCCCCTCCTGCCACCCGGCTCACACCATCTGACCTGCGCACCTGGCGCACACGCCGGTAAATCGGCCAACCCCGCGCCCCCACGGCGACCGGTCACACAAATTGCCGGGCCTGTGGACAAACCAGCGAGCAAGGTGCGTCATGGGATGGTGAAGGAACCGATGCGCATCCTCATCGTCGGCGGCGGATACGTCGGGCTGTACACAGCGCTGCGTCTGCAGCGACAGCTCAAACCGGAACTCGGACGGGGCGACGTCGAGATCGTCGTCGTGTCCCCCGACCCTTATATGACGTATCAACCCTTCCTTCCCGAGGCCGCCGCGGGCTCCATCTCGCCCCGTCACGTCGTCGTGCCGCTGCGCCGCGTCCTGGACCAGTGCAAGGTCGTCATCGGCGAGGCCACCGCGATCAACCACGCCAAACGCATCGCGACCCTCGACACCCTCGCCACCGAGGAGGAGGGCACGGGCTCCGAGCAGCTGACGTACGACGAACTCGTCCTCGCCCCCGGCTCGATCTCGCGCACCCTGCCCATCCCCGGCCTCGCGGACTTCGGCATCGGCTTCAAGACCGTCGAAGAGGCCATCGGCCTGCGCAACCACGTCATCGAACAGATGGACATCGCCTCCTCCACCCGCGACCCCGCGATCCGCGACGCCGCCCTGACCTTCGTCTTCGTGGGCGGCGGCTACGCCGGCGTGGAGGCGCTCGGCGAGCTGGAGGACATGGCCCGCTACACCGCGCGGTACTACCACAACGTCAAGCCCGAGGACATGAAGTGGATCCTCGTGGAGGCCTCCGACCGCATCCTCCCGGAGGTCGGCGAGGAGATGGGCCGCTACACGGTCACCGAACTGCGCCGCCGCAACATCGACGTACGCCTCCACACCCGCCTCGAATCGTGCGCCGACCGCGTCGCCGTCCTCAGCGACGGCGCCCGCTTCCCGACCCGTACGGTCGTCTGGACGGCCGGGGTGAAGCCGCACCCGATCCTCGCCGCCACCGACCTCCCGCTGAACGAGCGCGGGCGTCTGAAGTGCACCGCCGAGCTGACCGTGGAGGGCGTCGCGCACGCGTGGGCCGCGGGCGACGCGGCCGCCGTCCCCGACGTCACGGCCGAACCCGGCAAGGAGACCGCCCCCAACGCCCAGCACGCCGTACGCCAGGCCCGCGCCCTCGGCGACAACATCGCCCGCTCCCTGCGCGGCGAGCCGCTCCAGACGTACTCCCACAAGTACGTCGGCTCGGTCGCCTCCCTGGGCCTGCACAAGGGCGTCGCCCATGTCTACGGACGGAAGCTGAAGGGCTACCCTGCCTGGTTCATGCACCGCGTCTACCACCTGAGCAGGGTGCCGACCTTCAACCGCAAGGCCCGCGTCCTCGCCGAATGGACCCTCTCCGGGCTCTTCAAACGAGAGATCGTCTCGCTCGGATCACTCGAACATCCCCGTGCGGAGTTCGAACTCGCGGCCGGTGGAAAGCCTCCTGGGGACCCGAAGGGGTCGTCCTGACCGGATCCAGGAACTCCACCGTTCAGGCCGACGTCTGACGGATGTCGGTCCGGTCGGTCAGACTGGTCCGCGATGTGATCCACGATCTCGGGCGGGGCCACCCCTTTGCCCACGCAGCACCCACCACTCCTGTACGAACCACCCCATTCATGTACCCGCTCGACATTCGCCCAGCACCCATTCGGCACCCACGACCAGGCGTCCCCCACCGCCGTACCCGGGGCAACCCCCCGGGCCACCGGCAGGATCCGGAGCCGGCCACAGACAACAACACGAGGCACGAGGCAAGGATTCGGTGAACTTCACGCGCTGGAGCGCCCGGCTCCCCGGTACGCAGCGCCGCGCCGCAGCGCGGACCGAACACACGGTCGTCCCGGACCGGCGGGGGGAGGGCTCCGTGCCCGCGGCCCGCGCCGAGCGGCAGACCGACGACCCCCCGGACGACACACCGACCGTGCCCGCCGTCGACGACCTCCCCACTCGCGAGATCCTCGACCGCATCCCGGCCCTCGTCGCCCTCGTACACGGCCCCGACCACCGCACGGCGTACGTCAACGACGCCTATGTCGCGGCCTTCGGCGTACGCCCGCTCGGCGAACCCGCCCGCGAGGCCCTGCCCGAGCTGGACACTCTCGGCCTTCTCCCGCTCCTCGACCAGGTCCTGCGCAGCTCCAGACCCCGCACGGTCAAGTCCCGCAAGGCCCCCAGCGGCCGCAGCTACACGATCACCTGCACCCCTGTCGACGTACCGAGCGGCGCCGAGCAGAGCGACGGCGGCGTACTGATCTTCGCCGCCGACGTCACCGACCACGCCGAGGCCGCCGAGCGCCTCCGCGCCAGCGAGCGCCGCCAGCGCGAAACCGCCGTCACCCTCCAGCGCTCCCTCCTCCCACAGGAACTGGAACAGCCCGACGACCTGCGCATCGCCGCCGTCTACCACCCCGGCGGCACCGAAACCGCCGTCGGCGGCGACTGGTACGACGTCATCACCCTCGGTGGCGGCCGCACGGCCCTCGTCATCGGCGACGTCATGGGCCGAGGCGTCCGCGCGGCCGCGGTCATGGGCCAACTCCGTACGGCCGTCCGCGCCTACGCCCGCCTCGACCTCCCCCCGCACGAGGTCCTGCAACTCCTCGACGGCCTTGCGACGGAGATCGACCCCAACCAGATCGCCACCTGCGTCTACGCCGTCCACGACCCCAACGAGGGCCGCCTGGTCTACGCCTCCGCCGGCCACCTCCCCATCCTCGTCCGCGACGAGAGCGGCACCGTCGTGCGTGCCGACGAACCGACCGGCCCCCCACTCGGCACCGGCGGCTGGACCCACTCCTCCGGCTCGATCCCCCTCGGCCCCGGCTCCACGGCCGTCTTCTACACGGACGGTCTGGTGGAACGCCGCAACGAGGACCTCGACGAGGGAATCGCGGCCCTGGAACGCGCCCTGGCCGGCGCCACGGGCAACCCCCAGGTCGTCTGTGACCGCCTGGTCCGCTCCACGGGAGTCACGGCCGACCACGACGACGACGTGGCCGTCCTCGTCCTCCAGCACCCCGCCCGCACGGGCTCCGACAGCGAACTCTTCCGCAACGCGGCCCTGGAACTCCTGGGCGGTGTGGAAGCTGCCCCCCGGGCCCGAGCCTTCGCCTCCGGCGTCCTCACGAGCTGGCGCTTCCCCCCGGACCTCCACGACCTGGGCGTCCTGGCGGCCAGCGAACTCGTCGCGAACTCCCTCCAGCACGGCATCCCACCCATGCGCCTACGCCTCCGGCGCACCGACCGCCGCCTCATCGTCGAGGTCACCGACGGCAACGACCACCTTCCCCGGCGCCGCCGAGCCGACCCCGCCGACGAGTCCGGCCGCGGCATCGCGATCATCGCCACCATCGCCTCCAACTGGGGCAGCCGCCGAGCCCCCGGCGGCGGCAAGTCGGTCTGGTGCGAGTTCGCCCTACCCCGCCCCACCCCATAACGAGCAGGTTCCTCGCCCCCGCCGCCCCCATCCCGCGGCGGGGGCGAAGAGTCAGGCCTGCACCACGGCGGAGTCCGAGGGCACCCCACCCCGAGCCACGACCCGACTCCTCACCAACGCCGGCTGATCCTGAACGGCCGTGAGCTCCCGCCCCAGCCGAATCGCCAGAACGACGATCCCGAGGGAGAACAGCAGAAACACCACCACGTACAACGCATGCAACGACGCCCCCATGGGCCCGCCCACCACCGGCCCCACAGCCAACGCAAGCTGCTTCACCAGCGCGAACGCAGAGTTGTACTGCCCAGCCATCCCCTCCGGCGCAAGATCCGCCACCAGCGGAGCAACCGTCGGCGACAACATCGCCTCCCCCAGCCCGAACAACGCATACGTCGACACGAACGCCGCCGTCGCCATGCTCTGACTCACCTGCCCGAGCCCCGCGAACCCGGCCACACCCCAGGCCACGGCCCATATGAGACCCACACTCGCGATCACCCGCGACCGCCGACGCCGCTCCACGAACCGCAGCACGGCGAACTGCGCGACCACGATCACCGCGGTGTTGGCGGCCAGCGCCGTCCCGAGCGCGGACGTCGATATCCCGGCCGCCTCGACCCCGTACGCACTGAGCCCCGACTCGAACTGCCCGTAGCAGGCGAAGAACAACACGAACCCGAGCACACACAGCTGCACCATGGCCCGGTTGCCGAGCAGCCGCTTCCAGCTCCCCTCGGCCTTCGCCCCCGCCGGCACGCCCTCGACCTTCGGCGCCCGGGGCGTCCGCACGGTCGCCATCACACCCACGAGCAGCAGGAACATCGCTGCCTGGATGGAGAACAACAAGGTGAAGGATCCGGCCCGCGAGGGATCGACGAGATGCCCGCCTATCAGCCCACCGACCCCGAGCCCGAGGTTCTGCAGAAAGAACTGCGTGGCGAAGGCCCGAGACCGGTTCTCCGAACTCGAACAGTCGACGATCATCGTGGCGAGCGCCGGCTGCGTCACGGCCTGCCCGGCACCGAGCGCCGCCGCGGACAGCAACACGGTCGTCGCACCGGCCGCCAGCCCCAGGCTCAGCGACCCGACGGCGGCGGTGACCAGGGCGGTGAGCAGCACCGGAAGCGGCCCGCGCCGGACTATGGCCCGCCCGGCGAACGGCAGCACCACCAGCGCGGCCACGGCGAAGACCGCGAGCACGAGCCCCGCCGTCATCGCACCGAGATCCCGGACCTGCGCCACATAGACGTACAGATACGGGACGGTGAAGCCGAGTCCGAACGCGCCGAGCGCGTTGCCCACATGAATCCGACGCATCGCTGCGCCCATCCCCCTGGTCACGTTCACCTGCCTAGGTAAGGGAAGCTCTCCAGCTCAAGCGTTAACACTGAAGACTTCGAAGCTAAAACTTAGAACCTAAACAGTACACCTCGAAGGACTTCGATGCCAAGCAATGGCGTGCCATACTGCGCCCATGGGCGACACCCCAGGCACCTCCGGCAGCGCCGAGCCGACACTCGAAGAGCAGATCGCCGCCTACCAGCGCGAGTTCCAGGACCTCGACCCCCAGGTCGAGAAGATCGTCTCGGCGCTCTCCCGCCTCAACCGCCGTATGAACGTCGCCTACGGCCGCCAGACCTCGGCGCTCGGCATCAGCAACGCCGAGTGGGAGGTCCTCAAGGCCCTCGTCCTCTCCGGGCCCCCGTACCGCATGGGCCCGAGCGAGCTCGCCAAGCGGCTCGGCCTCACCCCGGCCGCCATGACGCACCGCATCGACCGGATGGTCGCCGAGGGCCTGGTGACGAGGGAGCGCGACGAGAACAACCGCGTACGCGTCATCGTCGAGCTCACCCCCGAGGGCCGCGAGAAGTGGCTGGAGGCCATGCGCCTCGCCTCGGTCTTCGAAGAGGACCTCCTCCAGGACCTCTCACCCCTGGAACGCACCGTCCTGGGCGAGGTCCTGACCCGGCTCCTCCGCCGCGTCGAGCACGCCCAGCCGGACGCCGGCGGCCGGCTCACCGACCTGGACTGAAGCCGCAGGCCTGAGGGGTGTCCCAGGTTTGACCGCGGGTCACCTTGGGGAGGCTTGACAGTCCACCCCGCGATCCGTAAAGTTCTTCGGGTTGCCACGGAGCCGTAACGGTTCTGCGACAGCACCTCCGCCGCTCAAGCGGCACCCAAACCAACCAGCACGATCTCCCAACCTGGGTTCAATTCGGCGTGCCCGAATTCAATTCGATTTGGGTTCGACAGCCCCGATTGGGAACTGCCGAGCAGATCCGCTAAGGTTTGGAACGTCGGAACGGCCCAACAGCCGCGAAGGCAACTCCCGCTGACTGGGAATCAGGCCCGAAAGGATCTGATAGAGTCGGAACCGCCGGAAAGGGAAACGCGGAAGCGGAAACCTGGAAAGCACCGAGGAAATCGGATCGGAAAACGATCTGATAGAGTCGGAAGCGCAAGACCGAAGGGAAGCGCCCGGAGGAAAGCCTGAGGATAACTTGGGTGAGTACAAAGGAAGCGTCCGTTCCTTGAGAACTCAACAGCGTGCCAAAAATCAACGCCAGATATGTTGATACCCCGTTCCCGGCCATTCGGTTGGGGCGAGGTTCCTTTGAAATAAACACAGCGAGGACGCTGTGAACGGCCGGGCTTATTCCGCCTGGCTGTTCCGCTCTCGTGATGTGTGCACCCGATTACGGGTAAACATTCACGGAGAGTTTGATCCTGGCTCAGGACGAACGCTGGCGGCGTGCTTAACACATGCAAGTCGAACGATGAACCACTTCGGTGGGGATTAGTGGCGAACGGGTGAGTAACACGTGGGCAATCTGCCCTTCACTCTGGGACAAGCCCTGGAAACGGGGTCTAATACCGGATACAACACTCTCGGGCATCCGATGAGTGTGGAAAGCTCCGGCGGTGAAGGATGAGCCCGCGGCCTATCAGCTTGTTGGTGAGGTAATGGCTCACCAAGGCGACGACGGGTAGCCGGCCTGAGAGGGCGACCGGCCACACTGGGACTGAGACACGGCCCAGACTCCTACGGGAGGCAGCAGTGGGGAATATTGCACAATGGGCGAAAGCCTGATGCAGCGACGCCGCGTGAGGGATGACGGCCTTCGGGTTGTAAACCTCTTTCAGCAGGGAAGAAGCGAAAGTGACGGTACCTGCAGAAGAAGCGCCGGCTAACTACGTGCCAGCAGCCGCGGTAATACGTAGGGCGCGAGCGTTGTCCGGAATTATTGGGCGTAAAGAGCTCGTAGGCGGTCTGTCGCGTCGGATGTGAAAGCCCGGGGCTTAACCCCGGGTCTGCATTCGATACGGGCAGACTAGAGTGTGGTAGGGGAGATCGGAATTCCTGGTGTAGCGGTGAAATGCGCAGATATCAGGAGGAACACCGGTGGCGAAGGCGGATCTCTGGGCCATTACTGACGCTGAGGAGCGAAAGCGTGGGGAGCGAACAGGATTAGATACCCTGGTAGTCCACGCCGTAAACGGTGGGAACTAGGTGTTGGCGACATTCCACGTCGTCGGTGCCGCAGCTAACGCATTAAGTTCCCCGCCTGGGGAGTACGGCCGCAAGGCTAAAACTCAAAGGAATTGACGGGGGCCCGCACAAGCAGCGGAGCATGTGGCTTAATTCGACGCAACGCGAAGAACCTTACCAA
This sequence comes from Streptomyces sp. DSM 40750, assembly GCF_024612035.1. Classification (GTDB taxonomy): domain Bacteria; phylum Actinomycetota; class Actinomycetes; order Streptomycetales; family Streptomycetaceae; genus Streptomyces. Next base: position 5,520,724 of record NZ_CP102513.1, on the reverse strand, counting down.
GGCTTGACATACACCGGAAACGGCCAGAGATGGTCGCCCCCTTGTGGTCGGTGTACAGGTGGTGCATGGCTGTCGTCAGCTCGTGTCGTGAGATGTTGGGTTAAGTCCCGCAACGAGCGCAACCCTTGTTCTGTGTTGCCAGCATGCCCTTCGGGGTGATGGGGACTCACAGGAGACTGCCGGGGTCAACTCGGAGGAAGGTGGGGACGACGTCAAGTCATCATGCCCCTTATGTCTTGGGCTGCACACGTGCTACAATGGCAGGTACAATGAGCTGCGAAGCCGTGAGGCGGAGCGAATCTCAAAAAGCCTGTCTCAGTTCGGATTGGGGTCTGCAACTCGACCCCATGAAGTCGGAGTTGCTAGTAATCGCAGATCAGCAGTGCTGCGGTGAATACGTTCCCGGGCCTTGTACACACCGCCCGTCACGTCACGAAAGTCGGTAACACCCGAAGCCGGTGGCCCAACCCGTAAGGGAGGGAGCTGTCGAAGGTGGGACTGGCGATTGGGACGAAGTCGTAACAAGGTAGCCGTACCGGAAGGTGCGGCTGGATCACCTCCTTTCTAAGGAGCACTTCTACCGATCCTTTCGGGGTGAGGTCAGAGGCCAGGTCATCAGCGAACGTCTGATGCTGGTTAGCTCATGGGTGGAACGTTGATTATTCGGCTGGTTTCCGGGTCGGGGGCTGTGAGTACTGCTCGTGAGAGTGTGGAAAGCATGATCTTCGGGTGGGAGCTGGTCGGGCACGCTGTTGGGTGTCTGAGGGAATGAACCCCTCAGTTGCCGGCCCCAGTGCACTCGAACCGGTTGGTTCGGGGTGATGGGTGGTTGGTCGTTGTTTGAGAACTGCACAGTGGACGCGAGCATCTGTGGCCAAGTTTTTAAGGGCGCACGGTGGATGCCTTGGCACCAGGAACCGATGAAGGACGTGGGAGGCCACGATAGGCCCCGGGGAGTCGTCAACCAGGCTTTGATCCGGGGGTGTCCGAATGGGGAAACCCGGCAGTCGTCATGGGCTGTCACCCTTGCCTGAACACATAGGGCAAGTGGAGGGAACGCGGGGAAGTGAAACATCTCAGTACCCGCAGGAAGAGAAAACAACCGTGATTCCGGGAGTAGTGGCGAGCGAAACCGGATGAGGCCAAACCGTATGCGTGTGAGACCCGGCAGGGGTTGCGTATACGGGGTTGTGGGATCTCTCTTTCACAGTCTGCCGGCTGTGAGGCGAGTCAGAAACCGTACAGGTAGGCGAAGGACATGCGAAAGGTCCGGCGTAGAGGGTAAGACCCCCGTAGCTGAAATCTGTACGGCTCGTTTGAGAGACACCCAAGTAGCACGGGGCCCGAGAAATCCCGTGTGAATCTGGCGGGACCACCCGCTAAGCCTAAATATTCCCTGGTGACCGATAGCGGATAGTACCGTGAGGGAATGGTGAAAAGTACCGCGGGAGCGGAGTGAAATAGTACCTGAAACCGTGTGCCTACAAGCCGTGGGAGCGTCGCGTTGAGTACTTGTACTCAACGTCGTGACTGCGTGCCTTTTGAAGAATGAGCCTGCGAGTTTGCGGTGTGTTGCGAGGTTAACCCGGGTGGGGTAGCCGTAGCGAAAGCGAGTCCGAACAGGGCGTTTGAGTAGCACGCTCAAGACCCGAAGCGGAGTGATCTAGCCATGGGCAGGTTGAAGCGGAGGTAAGACTTCGTGGAGGACCGAACCCACCAGGGTTGAAAACCTGGGGGATGACCTGTGGTTAGGGGTGAAAGGCCAATCAAACTCCGTGATAGCTGGTTCTCCCCGAAATGCATTTAGGTGCAGCGTCGTGTGTTTCTTGCCGGAGGTAGAGCACTGGATAGGCGATGGGCCCTACCGGGTTACTGACCTTAGCCAAACTCCGAATGCCGGTAAGTGAGAGCGCGGCAGTGAGACTGTGGGGGATAAGCTCCATGGTCGAGAGGGAAACAGCCCAGAGCATCGACTAAGGCCCCTAAGCGTACGCTAAGTGGGAAAGGATGTGGAGTCGCACAGACAACCAGGAGGTTGGCTTAGAAGCAGCCACCCTTGAAAGAGTGCGTAATAGCTCACTGGTCTAGTGATTCCGCGCCGACAATGTAGCGGGGCTCAAGCGTACCGCCGAAGTCGTGTCATTCCAGCATGTAGGGCCAACGCCCGCTGGGATGGGTAGGGGAGCGTCGTCTGCCGGGTGAAGCAGCCGCGGAAGCGAGTTGTGGACGGTTGACGAGTGAGAATGCAGGCATGAGTAGCGATACACACGTGAGAAACGTGTGCGCCGATTGACCAAGGGTTCCTGGGTCAAGCTGATCTGCCCAGGGTAAGTCGGGACCTAAGGCGAGGCCGACAGGCGTAGTCGATGGATAACCGGTTGATATTCCGGTACCCGCTGTGAAGCGTCAAACATCGAACCCATTAATGCTAAGGCCGTGAAGCCGTTCCGGACCCTTCGGGGAAAGGAAAGTGGTGGAGCCGCTGATCCAAGGTGGTAGTAGGTGAGTGATGGGGTGACGCAGGAAGGTAGTCCATCCCGGGCGGTGGTTGTCCCGGGGTAAGGGTGTAGGACGGTGTGTAGGTAAATCCGCATGCCATGTGTCTGAGACCTGATGCCGAGCCGATTGTGGTGAAGTGGATGATCCTATGCTGTCGAGAAAAGCCTCTAGCGAGTTTTATGGCGGCCCGTACCCTAAACCGACTCAGGTGGTCAGGTAGAGAATACCGAGGCGTTCGGGTGAACTATGGTTAAGGAACTCGGCAAAATGCCCCCGTAACTTCGGGAGAAGGGGGGCCATCACTGGTGAGGGGACTTGCTTCCTGAGCTGGGGGTGGCCGCAGAGACCAGCGAGAAGCGACTGTTTACTAAAAACACAGGTCCGTGCGAAGCCGTAAGGCGATGTATACGGACTGACGCCTGCCCGGTGCTGGAACGTTAAGGGGACCGGTTAGTCACTCTTCGGGGTGGCGAAGCTGAGAACTTAAGCGCCAGTAAACGGCGGTGGTAACTATAACCATCCTAAGGTAGCGAAATTCCTTGTCGGGTAAGTTCCGACCTGCACGAATGGCGTAACGACTTCTCGACTGTCTCAACCATAGGCCCGGTGAAATTGCACTACGAGTAAAGATGCTCGTTTCGCGCAGCAGGACGGAAAGACCCCGGGACCTTTACTACAGTTTGATATTGGTGTTCGGTTCGGCTTGTGTAGGATAGCTGGGAGACTGTGAAGCTTGGACGCCAGTTCAGGTGGAGTCGTCGTTGAAATACCAGTCTGGTCGTGCTGGATGTCTAACCTGGGTCCGTGATCCGGATCAGGGACAGTGTCTGATGGGTAGTTTAACTGGGGCGGTTGCCTCCTAAAGAGTAACGGAGGCGCCCAAAGGTTCCCTCAGCCTGGTTGGCAATCAGGTGGTGAGTGTAAGTGCACAAGGGAGCTTGACTGTGAGACCGACGGGTCGAGCAGGGACGAAAGTCGGGACTAGTGATCCGGCGGTGGCTTGTGGAAGCGCCGTCGCTCAACGGATAAAAGGTACCCCGGGGATAACAGGCTGATCTTCCCCAAGAGTCCATATCGACGGGATGGTTTGGCACCTCGATGTCGGCTCGTCGCATCCTGGGGCTGGAGTCGGTCCCAAGGGTTGGGCTGTTCGCCCATTAAAGCGGTACGCGAGCTGGGTTTAGAACGTCGTGAGACAGTTCGGTCCCTATCCGCTGCGCGCGCAGGAATATTGAGAAGGGCTGTCCCTAGTACGAGAGGACCGGGACGGACGAACCTCTGGTGTGCCAGTTGTCCTGCCAAGGGCATGGCTGGTTGGCTACGTTCGGGAGGGATAACCGCTGAAAGCATCTAAGCGGGAAGCCTGCTTCGAGATGAGTATTCCCACCCACTTGATGGGTTAAGGCTCCCAGTAGACGACTGGGTTGATAGGCCAGATATGGAAGCCCTGTAAGGGGTGGAGTTGACTGGTACTAATAGGCCGAGGGCTTGTCCTCAGTTGCTCGCGTCCACTGTGTTGGTTCTGAAACCACGAACAACCCCACGTCTCCACGGAGCGTGGTGCGGTTGATTGTTTCATAGTGTTTCGGTGGTCATAGCGTGAGGGAAACGCCCGGTTACATTCCGAACCCGGAAGCTAAGCCTTACAGCGCCGATGGTACTGCAGGGGGGACCCTGTGGGAGAGTAGGACGCCGCCGAACAAATATTACAGAAAGGCCCACACCTCACGGTGTGGGCCTTTCTGCGTTTCCCGTTCCCTTACGGTGGTCGGCATGGATGTGGTGTCGAGTTCTGAGAGTTGCGTTCCCCATGGGTACGTGATCCGGTCCGTTCGTGCCGGTGAGTGGCGGGAGGCACGGGAGTTGCGGCTCGCGGCGCTTCAGGATCCGGTCGCGCATCTCGCCTTTCTGGAGACGTATGAAGATGCCGTGGCCCGGTCGGACGCGTACTGGAAGGAACGGGTCGAGGGGGCCGCGGAGGGGGTTCGGGGGCGACAACAGTTCGTTGCGGAGACCAGGGGCGACGGGTGGGTCGGGACGGTGACCGTGCTCGTGGAGGAAGCCGGCGTGCGGGACTTCTTCGGGGGGATCGTCGAGCGGCGGCAGGGGCATCTGGTGGGGGTGTTCCTGCGCGAGGGGCATCGGGGGAAGGGCGTGGGCGAGACGTTGTTCGCGGTCGCGTTGGAGTGGGCTCGGGGGGTCGGGGTCGATCGGGCGCGGTTGTTCGTGCATGAGGAGAACGGGCGGGCTGCGGCCTTCTATCGGAGGGTCGGATTCGCGGCGAGTGGAGTGACCGTGGAGGGCGACGCGGGGCGGGAGTTGGAGTACGTGCTGGAGCTGGCGTAGGCGGGGGCGGCCGGGCGGGCTGGTGTTAGCGTTCGGCCGCATGGACGACAGCGTGTATGTGGGCAATGCGGGCAAGGACGCGGCGCTGGACCGGGGCTGGCTGCTCGGGCACTTCAAGGCGGACGGTGATCCCCGTCGGAGTGACGAGGTGGAGATCAAGTGGGGTGTCCATCCACGGGGCGACACGCGCGCGCAGTGGGTCCGGGGTGAGGAACGGACCGCCCTGCAGGTGCTGATCAGCGGTCGCTTCCGTGTCGACTTTCCCGGCCGCAGCGTCGTACTGGAACGTCAGGGCGACTACGTCGTCTGGGGGCGCGGGGTGGAGCACTCCTGGGTCGCGGAGGAGGAGTCAGTGGTGCTGACCGTGCGGTGGCCGTCTGTTCCCGGGTACGCGGTGCCCCAGGAGGACGGGTAGCCGGCCGGGTGACAGTTGCTGATCCGCGGGCGGGAACGGCTGTTACGGCAGCGGGAGTTCGTGGTTCGGCCAGCGGGATCTGGCCTGTTCCCGGGAGCGGAGAAGGGCCAGGGTGGGCAGGCCCTGGTCGGGGCCGGTGGTCAGGAGGCCGGGGAGCTGGGGGAGCGGGGCCACGGCTGCCACGTCGTCCAGGACCAGGGTGAGTGGTGGGTCGAGGCGGCCGGAGGATGACCGTTCGGCCATGCGCCGGCCGCGCTCGACCACGCTTGAGGCGAGGGCCGTCAGGAGCGGCATGGCGGCAGGGTTCGCCTTCGGGTCCTCGATGGGGTCGCCGACCACATAGAGCGTTCCCCCCTCGTGTACGAAGGAATCCAGGGTCAGGGAGTCCGCTCGGTTCGGGGTGCAGGATTCGCGGACGTTGACCGTGGAGAGTGCGGAGAGGGCCCGGGCGGTCAACTCCTGTGCGATGTCTCGGCGTTCGGGGTGCGAGGTGAGGGCCGACTCCAGTTCGCCCGCCGCGCCGGGGGCCGCCTTCGGGTTCGTACGGAGTGTGCGCACCGCTTCCTGGACGTTGCTGCCCTGGGCCCAGCGGTGCAGGTGGCGGATCGTGCGGGTGTCTATGGCGGCGGCGTGGAGGTAGCTGCGGAGGAGCGTTTCCGCCGTGTCCGCCATCGCCTGGTCGATCTTTGCCGTGGGGCGGATGGGGGCGAGGAGGGCGGTCGCTCTGGCCGCCGCCGTCGGCCTGTCCTCGCAGCCGGTGATGGGGGACCAGTGGAGGCGGGCCGGGGTGTCGCAGCGGTGCGCGGGGTCGTAGAGGAGGACCGGGCCCAGCTTCGCGCGGGCGTCCTTCGTGTCCGACCAGAGGGTGGGGTCGGAGGTGACCACGAGGGCGGGGCCTTCGGCGTCGCGTACGGCTTGGGCGGCGGCGGGGCGACGGGATTCGGCGGGGCCGAGGATCACCGACGGGGGCGCACCTGCCCAACCGCCCATCTTTGTGCCGCCAGTTGTGAAGAGAGCCGGTGAGGGCTCTGTGGCTCCGGGCCGGGTGAGGGGAGCGCCGGGTTCCGTACCGGTCGCGGTCGGCAGCGGAGCGGTGGAGGCGGGGCCGGCCACCGCCGCGAACGGAGCGGACGTGGCGCCGTCACGCGGCTCGGGGACCGGCGTGGAGGGCGTGGCAGGGAACCCGGCGGGGGGAGCGAGACTGCCGCTTTGGGATCCGGCGACCGGCGGGGCGGGAGCGGCCGGCGTTCCCGGTGCCCCGGCTGCCGAGGCAGCGGTCGTAGCCCCGTACTGGCCGTAGCCTCCGGTGTGCGGCGGGAGAGGGGATGCCGGCTCTCCGGGGGCCGAGGCGGTGGCCGGACTCGTGTTGGGGGCGTAACCGCCTGTGTGCGGTGCGGCGCGGCCGGGGGACTCGGTCGGCGCACCAGCCGCGGTCCAGCCCTTCCCCTGTGCCCGGGTCGCTTTCTCCCGTGCTCGTACGGCCCTCCAGCGGGCCAGTGTGCCCATCACGAAGACGGTGAGGACGAGGAGGACCATGAGCTGGCTGATGAGGAGGCCCCAGAAGAGGCCGTAGCCGGAGAGTTGGTCGGTGGGGGTGTCCGGCCAGGCGCCGGGGAGGTCCTGGGGGGCGGAGATCAGGCTGCGTACGGCCAGGGGTGTACGGGTGAAGGTGACGCCGTCGGGCCAGGCGCCGTGGGCGAAGAGGCCGGCCAGGCCGGTGGCCGACCAGACCAGCAGGGTCATGCCCACCAGGAAGCTGAGGAGGGCGATCAGCAGCCCGTCGGGGATGCCGCCTCCGCCCTGCTCGGGGCGCCGGTCGTCCGGTCTCATCGCATGCCGCCGTTCACGCCGTTCCCTCGCCTGTTCCTGCCGGTCACAGACCGGACCCGCTCGTTACGCCCGCTCAGGCCACCGTGGACTCGGAGGAGCCGTAGCCGTCGACCTCGCTCAGTCGCTGTTCCATGAACGCGGCCGCCCGTTCCTCCGCCTCCAGCTCGGCGGCGCGCAGTGCGTCGTCCTCGTCCAGCAGGTGGTCGGCGGACGACTCGGTCATCGCGCGGTCGGTGAAGACCAGGGGGCGTTCGGTCTCGGTGATCAGGTGTTTGACCACCTGCACATTGCCGTTGACGTCCCAGACGGCGATGCCGGGGGTGAGGGTGGGGATGATCTCCACCGCCCAGCGTGGCAGGCCCAGTACGCGGCCTGTCGCTCGTGCTTCGTCCGCCTTTTGGGCGTAGATCGTCCTTGTCGACGCCATCTTCAGGATCGCGGCCGCTTCCTTCGCCGCCGCGCCGTCGATGACGTCCGACAGGTGGTGGACGACCGCGACGAAGGACAGACCGAGCCGTCGGCCGAACTTCAGCAGGCGCTGGAAGAGCTGGGCGACGAAGGGGCTGTTGATGATGTGCCAGGCCTCCTCGACCAGGAAGATGCGCTTCTTCCGGTCGGGGCGGATCCAGGTGTGCTCCAGCCATACGCCGACGATCGCCATGAGGATGGGCATGGCGATGGAGTTGCGGTCGATGTGGGACAGGTCGAAGACGATCAGGGGCGCGTCTAGGTCGATGCCGACCGTCGTGGGCCCGTCGAACATGCCCCTGAGGTCACCGTCGACCAGGCGGTCCAGGACCAGTGCCACGTCCAGGCCCCACGCCCGTACGTCGTCTATGGCGACGTTCATCGCCTCCGCGGACTCCGGCTCGGGGTGGCGGAGTTGCTCGACGATGTCGGTGAGGACCGGCTGACGTTCGACGATGGTCTCGTTGACGTACGCGTGGGCGACCTTGAGGGCGAAGCCGGAGCGCTCGTCCAGGCCGTGGCCCATCGCGACCTCGATGATCGTGCGGAGCAGCGCGAGCTGGCCCGTCGTCGTGATCGAGGGGTCGAGGGGGTTGAGGCGGATGCCCATGTCCAGGGCGGCCGTCGGGTCCAGGCGGATGGGAGTTATTCCCAGCTCCTGCGCGATGAGGTTCCATTCACCGACGCCGTCCTCGCCCTGGGCGTCGAGGACGACGACCTGGCGGTCGCGGAAGCGCAGCTGGCGCAGGACGTACGTCTTCTCCAGGGCCGACTTGCCGTTGCCGGACTCGCCGAGGACGAGCCAGTGCGGGGCGGGGAGCTGTTGGCCGTAGAGCTGGAAGGGGTCGTAGATGTAGCCCTTGCCGGAGTAGACCTCGCGGCCGATGATCACGCCGGAGTCGCCGAGGCCGGGGGCGGCGGTCGGGAGGTAGACCGCCTGGGCCTGGCCGGTGGAGGTGCGCACCGGGAGGCGGGTTGTCTCGACCTTGCCGAAGAGGAAGGACGTGAAGGCTTCCGTGAGGGCGGAGAGCGGGTCGCGCATCAGTGTCCTCCCTCGGGTCGTGCGCCGTGTACCACCGGGCGTACGCCGCGCACTTCCGGGCGTACGCCGAGTGCCTCGGGTCGTACGCCCCGTACCGGCGGCCGTACGCTCAGTGTCGGCGGTGGCACCTGCGTGTGGCGTGAATGATCCCGCATCGCGGCAGCCCTACCTTCGGATTCCGGTGGCGAACGGGAGCGTGTTGACGAAGGCGCGGTGGTGCTCGCGGTCGCACCACTCCAGCTTCAGATACGACTTGCCGGCCGAGGCCCTTATCGTCCGCTTGTCGCGTGCCAGTGCCTCCGGGGAGCGGGAGGAGACGGTGATGTAGCCGACGAGGTTGACGCCGGCCGCGCCGCTCGCGAGGTCCTCGCCGCGCTGGTCCAGGCGGGAGTGGGAGGCCACGTCGCGGGGGTCGACGGTGCGGTTCATCTTGGCGGCGCGGGACGCCTCCGCCTCGTCGTTCGTCTTCTCGGTCAGCATGCGCTCGATGGCGACCTCGGTGGGTTCGAGGTCCATCGTGACGGCGACGGTGCGGATGACGTCCGGGGTGTGGACCAGGAGCGGCGCCAGGAAGTTGACGCCGACCGGGGTCATCGGCCACTCCTTCACCCAGGCGGTGGCGTGGCACCAGGGGGCGCGGGTGGAGGACTCGCGGGTCTTGGCCTGGAGGTAGTCCGGCTCCATCGCGTCCAGCTCGGCCGGCCAGGCGTTGCGCCTGGTCATGGCCTGGATGTGGTCGATGGGGTGGTCCGGGTCGTACATGGAGTGGATGAGGGAGGCGAGGCGGCCCTGGCCCAGCGGCTGCCGTACGCGGATGTCGGCCTCCTGGAGGCGCGAGCAGATGTCCGTCAGCTCACGCGCCATGACGACCGCGAGGCCCGCGTCCTTGTCCATCTTCCGGCCCTGCGGGCGGGCCGCGCGGGCCATGGCGTGCCCCTCGGCGGCCAGTTCGCGGTTGTAGTGCATACAGGCGACGAGATACGCGCGGTGCTGCTCGCTGCTCGTGGAGACCATGGACTGGAGCTGGTCGTACGACTGCTGCAGCCAGCCCGGGGCGCGCTCGTCGCCGCGCTGGGCGACGTCCTTGGCGTGGGCGTCCGGGTCGGCGGGGAGCGTGCGGGCGAGCATCTGCAGGCGGGTGACGAAGCCGTCGCCGTTGGCCACGTGCTTGAGGAGGGTGCCGAAGCGGTCGACGAGGGCTTCCTGGTCCTCGGAGTCGCGCAGGCCGACGCCCGGGCCCTCGATCTCGATGGCCGCGGTGACGGTTCTGCGGTCCGCGTGCAGCAGTACGGCGATCTCGTCCGGGCCGAAGGGTGCGGCCAGCCAGGTGATACGGCCGATGCCCGGCGGGGGCCCGACCTCCACCTCACGGCCGTCGATGCGCGTACCGGCCTCCATGACCGAGGAACGGTACGTCGTGCCGCTGCGCAGGCTGCGCTTGTAACTGCGGTTGATCTCGAACCACTTGTAGAACGTCCGCCGCTTGTACGGCACGTACACCGCGGCCAGCGCCAGCAGCGGGAAGCCCGTCAGCAGGGCGATACGCGGGACGAGCACCGGGACGAGGAGGCCGCACATCATGCCGAGGAACGCGCCCGCGATGATCAGTGCGATCTCGCCGGACTCGCGGTTCCGGCCGATGATCGCGTTCGGCCGGGCGCGGCCGATCAGATATGTACGGCGGGGCGTGACCGGATGGGACAAATGGGCCGCGTGGGAATCAGCCGTCAACGCCCTTCACCTCCCGTGCGATTGCTGTTGCGGGTGTTGCCGGCGTGGGGGGTGTTGACCGGGCTCGTACGGGGCGGGGGTGCGGCGGAGGGGACGGTTCCGCCGCCTCCGTTCGCGTTGCGCGAGCTGTGGGCGGCCACGCCGCCGGATGCGGGGTTGGACGCGCGGGGGGTGCTGCTTCCGCCTCCGCCGCCGTTGTTGTCCGCCCGGGAGCTGTGCGTCTTGATGCCCTGGGCGACGAGGGTGGCCGGGGAACTGATCACGGCCGCGGCCTTGCCTTCGGCGCCACGCATGATGCGGTTGTTGCGGGAGTTGGCGATCTCGTCGCCGAAGCCCGGGACGAAGCGGTAGATCATCGCCGAGGCGAAGATGGCGAGCAGGATGATGGCGAGGCCGGAGACGATCGCGGCGAGGGAGTCGGGGCCTTCCTCCGTGGTCAGTGCGCCGGCGAGGCCGAGCACGATGACGATGACGGGCTTCACGAGGATGATCGCGATCATGATCCCCGCCCAGCGTCGGACATGGCCCCACAGGTCCTTGTCGACGAGGCCGGCGTAGACCACGACGCCGAGGAGTGCGCCGACGTAGAGGAGGACGGCCCTCAGGAACAGCTCCATGTAGAGCACGCCTGCGGCGACGATGGAGATCAGCGACACCAGGATCAGCATGATCGGGCCGCCGCCGATGTCGTTGCCCTGCTTCAGGGCCTCGGAGAACGTGCCGAAGAAAGTGTCCGTCTGGTTGCCGGTCGTCTGGGCGATGACGTCGCTGACCCCGTCGGTCGCCGAGACGACGGTGTAGAGGATCAGCGGGGTGAAGGCGGACGCCAGCACGGTGAGCCAGAGGAAGCCGATGGCCTCCGAGATCGCGGTCGTGAACGGCACGCCCCGTACGGCTCGCTTCGTCACCGCGAGCAGCCAGAGGATGAGCGTGAGGATCGCCGAGGCCGCGAAGACGACCGCGTACTGCTTCAGGAACGTCATGTTCGTGAAGTCGACGTCCGCGGTCTCGTTGACGGCCTCGGACAGCTTGTCGACGGTCCAGGAGGCGGCGTCGGCGCAGCCTTGGGCGAGGGAGGAGAGGGGGTCGAGGGTGGTGGTTACGTCGTTGGGGAGGGTGCTGGTGTCGCCCTTTTCGTCCGCTCCCCGTTCGCAGTAGTCCTTGGCGGGGCCAACGATGAGGTCGCAGCGGTCGTCGGAGGGAGAGGGCGAAGGCGTGGGCGCCGCCGCTGCTTTGGTGGCCAGCAGGACGGCCGTGGTCTGTACGGCTGTGAGGACGGCGGCGACCTTGAGTACGTTGTGTGACCTACCGGGCATAAGTGAACCCTCCGTACTCCTCGACGGCCTTCGAGATCTCGTCGGCAGCCGAGACCTTGTTGTCGCCGTTGACCGGCGCGGGGCCTTCCTTCTGCGCGAAGCTGTCGACCTTCCAGTCATCGTCTGCCCAACGCAACTGGAAGGTCATGGTGAACCAGTCGCTGGTGACCGGGCTGGTGGTGTCTTCTGAGGCCATGCCGAACACACCGGTGCACCAGACCTCGACGGTCGCGGTGCTGTCCGAGTAGCTCGTGGCTTTGGTGCCGACCGGCATTGTTCGTGAGACGTACGTGCTGCCGGACGGGGCATTGCCGTTCTTGTCCAAGCCGACGTTGGTCAGGAAGTCCGTGTCGTAAGCCTTGTTGAGGTTGTCCTCCAGGTCGGCCACCTTGTCGGCCACAAAGACCTGCTGGACGATTTCACTTCGCCGTACGGGCTTGAGGATGTCGGCCGAGACCAGCACCACGGAGTAGTTGGCCGCGGCCGATTCGGCGCCCTGTTGGTCGTGCGTGAAGCCGGAGGGGATGCCGCCTGTCTTCGTCTCCACCGGCCGCTCCCCCGATGCCGCCGTAGGTGCCGTCTCCGCCTTGTCGCCGCCCGGGGTGCCGTCGGTGTCGGAGTCGCTGCCTCCGCGGTTCGCGAAGGCGATTGCCGCGATGAGGAGGACGACTACGCCGACGATGGTGACGAGGCTTCTGGAGGAGGAGCGGCCGCGGCGGGGGTCGGCGCCGCCTTCGGGGAGGCGGGTTCGGGTCTGGCCGGTGCCGGCGTAGCCCCCGTACGCTCCGTCGTCACCGGCGCGCGAGGACTCGCCGTACCCGTGCTCGTCGCCGAGACTCATGCCGCAGTCGCCCCTTCAACTTCGACGTCGTACCGAAAGGCGTAGCAGTACGACGGTAGCCGCGCTGGTTCCCGCGCGGGCGCGGTGTGGTGACTCGACATCAGGGAAACGCAACCTCAGCCGGTGGGCACGACGGACGGGTGGGGTGGAAGGGGAACCGGGCGAAGCTGGCGTGCCCGGCCGGGACGAGGGCCGGCCGCGGCGCTACACGGCCATGCCGTACACGATGGTGAAGAGCGTGCCCAGTGAGCCGATGATGAAGACGCCGGTGAGGCCGGCGATGATGAGGCCCTTGCCCTGTTCGGCGCTGAAGGTGTCGCGGAGGGCGGTCGCGCCGATGCGCTGTTTGGCCGCACCCCAGATCGCGATGCCGAGGCAGAGGAGGATGGCGACCGCCATCACGACCTCGATCATCACGCGCGCCTCGTTGCCCAGGCTGCCGAAAGGCCCCCAGTCCGGGGCGATTCCGCCGATGATGGTGGTGATGTCGCCCTTGTCGGCCGCAACGAACATGTAAGTCACCGCCCCTAGTGGGTAGTTCCGCTGGTTGTGCACCGCGTCCGCTCGGCGTCCGCACCGCACCCCTCCGCGCGGGTGCGCAGAGGTCAGGCCCATTCTCGCCGACAATGACGCTGTCGTATGTCGACTTGGCGTCATTGATTGGCGGGTTTCGTACGGATCCCTTGCCGTCGGCCCGTGTGAGCCCCTAACGGGGGACGCGGAACGGTAAGCGAAGGGCCGTATCGTCACTCTGTGTATCACGACGGGTCACGACGGGCAACGAGGGTGAACCGGAACCTGTGGTGTGGTTCCGTCGTTAGTCCTCTCTTCGCCCCTCTTTCCCCTGGTCGGGCTCGGTGGCGATGAGGAGTCGGCTCAAGCGGCCGGTCCGGTCCCGCTTCTGACGGGGTGTCGGTCCTGCCCCGTCGATCCTGTTGATCCTTTCGATCCGGTGTTCTCCGGGGTTCGAGTGTGCCTGATGTGGACGTAAGGGTCGCGTGTGGGGGCCGGGTGTCCATGAGGGTCAAGCTTTGGCCAGAAGTGCGTGGGATCGCGATTGCAATTTTGGTACAAATGATCGACTGGGTGGACCTGTCTGTCCATGTGTCAGGTGTGAGGGCTGGCCGCCGAGTTGAGGGAACGAATCTGCGAGGGCGTCCACGGGGGTAGGCGTGAGCGAGGAGAGGCCCGTTGTCTCGGCCGAGATACCGGAGTTCACGGGGAATCTGGAGCAGCTGGAGACGGACGCCGGGGACATCGCGTTCGACGGGATGGCGGTCGGTGCGGCCGGTCTGCTGATCGACGCCAACTTCAACCGACTGGCGCCCTTCTACAAGGCCCCCGAGGCCGATCAGCTCTTCGCGACGACCGCGCCGGTCGCGGCAGCCGGTTACGACCTGCAGACCGAGCTGGGCACGGTCTCCAAGGCGTTGCTCGACTACGCCGCCGAGGTCCGGCCCCTGGTCGACAAGCTCAACTCGCTCCGCGAGGAGGCGGCGGCCTTCGAACGGCGCGTCGCGGACGACGACGAGTGGGTCGCGGACGGCGACCTCATCGACGAGAACACGGCCCGCCGCAACGCGGTGAACGCAGCCTGGACCGCCTTCCAGGCCGCCGAGCTGGCCTGCTACAACAAGATCGTCGCGCTGGTCGGCGGCGAGCCGCTCGTCGTCAACGACGGCTCGAACAAAGAGAACATGTACGGCTATCGAGCCGAGGACCTCAATGCCGCCTCCGGACTGCCGTGGGGTGACGTCGTCGAGGAGGACAACCCCTGGTACTACTTCCACGAGCACACCTGGGACTTCGCCGTCGGGTTCTTCGTCGACGGTGTGTGGGGGACCATCCGGGGGCTCGGCACGCTGGTGGGTGTCGACGGTTGGGACGCGGCGGGACAGGCCTGGACGGGGCTGGGGAAGCTTCTGACCGGCATCGTGATCACGGGAACGCCGCTCGGTGCCGCGTACTGGCTGACTCCGGCCGACAAGCTGCCGTCCTGGCTGCGGGACTCCCGTACGGCAGTCGTGGAGACCGGCAAGGCGCTGATCGCGTACGACGAGTGGGGCAAGAATCCGTCGCGGGCGGCGGGCGCGGTCAGCTTCAACGTCCTGACGACCGTCTTCACGGGCGGTGCGGGTGGCGCGGTGGCGGCGACCGGCAAGGCGGGTGCCATCGCGAAGGCCATCTCCTTCGCGGGCAAGGCGGGGCGGATCGTCGATCCGATGACGTACATCGCGAAGGGCGTCGGCTCGGCGGGGGTGAAGATCAGCGACGTGATGGCGAGTCTGCGGGGCATCACCGACGGCACCCACATCAGGCTCGGCGAGGGGACGTACCAGATCGCCGACGCGCCGAACATCGCCGACGACCTCCCGGCCGGGCTCACCCCCGAGAACTCCGTCCGCATGACGACCCCCGAGGGCGAGGTCGTCTACCTCGACACCACGACGCTGGTCGTGCACAACGTCGACGGGACGGTTCGGGAGTCCCTGGACAGCATTCGGCACGAGGCTACGGCGGAGCAGCGGGCGGGTGAGGCCGGGCAGCGGGGAGAGCGGACGCCGGGGGCTGCCGGTGAGCGCGAGCTGGTGGGTGCCGGGGCCGGGACCCGGGTCGGGGACACCGGGGCTGTGGGCGGTCGTGGGGGTGATACGGCGGCCGTGGGTGGGCGCGGGGGCGACAACATGGGCGGCGCCGGGGGCCGTACCGGCGAAAACGCGCCAGTGGGGCGAGATGGGGGCTTTGGCGGGAGCGGGGGGCTGGACGATCTCGGGCGTACTGGGGACGACGCGGGGCGAGTAGGCGACGACGCGGCCGGCGACGCGGGCCGTTCCGGCGACGAGGCTGCTGGGGCCGGGGACACGGTGGACAACGGCGCTGGAGCTGCGGACGAGGGGCAACAGGCGCGCGAACGTACCCCCGAAGAGCAGAAGCAGATCATCGAGGAACAGATCAGGAAGGCGAACGATCCCGATCAGACCTGGTTCGAGAACTTCTACCGTTCTGACGGCCACCGTAAGAGCATCAAGACGCTCGATGAGAACGGCGACGAGCTGCCGATCCTGGCCAAGGACTCAGACGGCAGCTGGATCGCCAAGGACTCCCTGCCACCGAAGCCGGGAGCGAAGAGCACGCTCGACCCCGGGACATTCGATCGCGGGTCGGTTCGGACCGACCAGATCGGTCACCTTGACGACGCCGCGATGGACCGGAAGGTGTCCAACGACCTGACCAGAGCCGAGCGGGCGTACCGGGCTGATCCCTCACCCGAGAATCTGGCGAAGCTCAACACGGCGCAGGACGCCTTTGACGCCCAGCTCCCGGGGCGGCCAAACAACAGCTCGATCGCCGAGGCACTCGGTGAGCAGGCGGCCATGCGGCATGTCATTCCGCAGCGGTTCCCGGACGCCCAGTGGATCGACCTGCCGAAGACGTCGAACGGCGCGAACATGTTCGACCAGCTGTACCGACTCGATGACGGCACGCTTGTCATCGCGGAGGCGAAGGCGCCCCAGGCGAATCCGATGTGGCGCAAGGGCGCCGGCGAGGCGGAAGGCTGGATGGTGCAGCAGGGTACGCGGCCCTACATCGAGACGATCCTCTTCCAGATGGAGAAGAACTACAGGCTCGGGGCGACAGATAGCGCGGGCAACCCAGTGTTGGACGCCAAGGGGAAACCGGTGACCAACGGCGACCTCGCAGACCTGATATCCGAGGCCCTGGAGAGCGGCAAACTGAAGTACGTCATGGTGAAGGCGGCGGAGAATCCAGGCGCCTACGCTGGTGCGAAGCTGGAGCACTTCAAGATTGACTAAGAGGAGAGAACCAGTGGCCACGCGCATTCTTCGCCATGACAACCCTCCGAGTCTCGCTGCCCATGTCAATACGGCAGCGGGCCTTGAAGCGTTGACGGGGTCCGTGGCGCGGGTTCTGGAACGCCTCGAACAGTCGGACATGGCCCGGCGGCGAGCACTGGACACGACGCTGACCTTTGCCATGGCCCGATGCGAGGTGGACCCGGACGCCGAGGAGTTCGAGACCTGGGAGGCCTGGGTCACCGCGATGCAACTGGGCCACGCGCGGTTCGCCCTGGCTGCCGTTTCCGAGGGGCATACCTTGACCTGCCGGATCAAGGAGAAGGAGTGGAGCCTTCCGACGACCGGGCCCCAGCCCAATGTGAACGCCAGTAGCTGGGTCAAGGCCTTCTACCTCGCGCTGATCTGCCGTGAGAACGACCGGCTGGGCGAGCTGGCGCGGGTGCCCGTCTCGCTGTTGCGGGCATCGGGCGCGACGTTCGACGAGTACATCTACTCCTGGGTGGAGACCCTCCAGCGCTTCTGGCTGGGCCAGGACGGCGTGGGCGACCATCTGGTCGCCGCCGTCGACGGCACCGGTCCGGACTCGGCGCGGTGGGCGGACCAGGACTACATGTCCTCGATCCTGTATCCGCCGATCATCCTCTTCTACCGCTACCTGCGTGAGGACCACGAGAAGTTCAACGAGGCGTTGGTCGACGCGCTCCGCTGGCACAAGGAGTACTGGACCGCGGACGACGACCGGGCCATCAACAGTGACGGCCTCGTCGCCTTCGGTCCACTGGCCATCGCCTGCCTCGCCCACGACAAGGGCTTCCCCATCGAGGTCGAGTCGGAGTACCTGCCGAAGGCTCTGCTGACGTTCGCGTGGCGGGGCGAGATCGACACCTGAGCCGACGGTCAGTGGTACCGCCGAGAATGCCGGGCATGGTCCAGACGCTTCCGTTGCCGTTGCCCGACGTCCTCGTGGACACGCATGACATCGACCTGTCGGCGCTGTACTCCACGGGGTGGGGAGTCAATGCGTACGACGCCGTGCTCGCGCCCTCCGGCGACATGTATGCGCTGTACGGCGTGTACCGCCACACGTGGAACGTCAGCGAGGACGAACAGGACCCGGCCGTGGCGAACTTCGGGTATCGGCTCATCACCCGGTACTCCCCGGACGGCATACCGTTGGCGACCGCGCTGTGCTGCTCACCGGGGCCGAACGCCGCTCCGTCGAAGGTGGCCGCGGGGAAAGACATGACGCTGTGCGTGCTGCCGGACGGCACGCTGTCGGTGAGCGCGCACCCGGACCTCACCACACTGATGGCGCCGGACCTGAGTGCCGTTCTGGCCACCTATGACAGGCCAGGCCGGAACTCCGGTGATCCCTTCGCGAGTTCGGTCTGCGTCACACCGTCAAGGCGGCTCCTGTGCGTGACTTCGGAGTACGGGGTCGGCCGGTTCGGCAGCAGAAGTTCCAACATCGTCGGGCTGGCGGACGGCGTCCTGTCAGCGGAGTCCAAGCCATCGATACGGGCGATCGCCTCACTCGACCCGGAGCCGGCGTATCAGACCGAGGAGGCGGACCTGAGTCCCTATGTCCGCTTCCGGTGCGAGCCGGTGGGGTTGGGGAACCGGCCGCGGCCGTCATTGAGCGAGATGCTGACTCCGGAGACGGACCCTTACATGTGGGAGCGATCCACGCTCGGTCGGCCCGCGGTGCTCGACGACGACTTGTTCGTGGTCCCGGTCTTCGCCCGTACGTTCCGCGCGGGCAGCAAGGGACAGCCGTTCGTGTTCGCCCTGCTCAACGGCGAGGGGGAGCTGACCGGGCGGCTGCACGGGATGCACGAGTACCGCGACAGCCCGTTCACCGGCTTCTGCTTCAACGTCGTCGCCGACCCGCGGCGGGGCCTCGCCTTCCACCTCAACCGCAATGGACTCTATGTATGGAACAAGGGTGGAATGCGCCGGACCAAGCTGGACACCGAGACGAAGACCTTCAAGCCGCTCACCCATTTCGCCCTGACGTCCTGCACACCCACCGGTGAACTGCTCCTCGTGCACGTCAAGCAGCACTTGGTCCTGCGCGTTCCCGTGCCGGACGACATCCGTGAACTCGGGGCGGCGGTGGAGGCCGCCCTCCGGGCGTACGGCAAGGCACGCACCGCTCTGAAGAAGCAGTGGGGACCGGTCGTCAACTGGCACTGGGTTCAGAGCGGCGCACAGGTCAACTGGCTTTGAGGGGCCGCGTGATCCTTGGCGTAGGGCCGCGGGTGCGATGAGGAGCTCGGCCAGAAGAGCTTGCGGCCTGGAGGGGCCTTCCTGAGCTTCCGGCTGCCGCACTGTCGGCTCGAAGCCTTCGACGCCTTCTACGAAGTGGCGCGGATGCCGTGAGCGTGGTCGGCAGAAGCTGGAGGAACACGGCTGGGGGTGCGCCGAGTCGGCCGGGACCGACCCGTGGGCTCCGCGAGCCCTGGCACGGCTGGCGATCGCTTAGGAGCGGGCCCGCGGGGCGACGTGCCCGGACGGGGTGAGGGCGTGGGGCATCAGCGCCGGAGACGACGGCGACCTGTGGGCGCCCGGCATCGGCGTACCGACGCATCCGTCCCGCGGCGAGCACCGCTGACAGCACTGACAGCACTGACAGCACTGACAGCACTGACAGCACTGACACCACTGTCCGATCGCGGTACCTACGATGCCCCGCGTGCGGTAGCACGGACTGATATTCGCTGTGGCTTATATAAGTGGGTGGTGATACGTTGGGTGCCATGCACGCGTTCGATGTGCTCGGGGATCCCGTTCGGCGGCGGATTCTCGAGCTGCTCGTCGACGGGGAGATGACCGCCGGCGAGGTCTCGGAGGTCATCCGGGGCGAGTTCGGGATATCGCAGCCCGGGGTCTCGCAGCATCTGAAGGTGCTGCGGGAGAACGGCTTCGCGACGGTACGGCCGGAGGGGGCCCGGCGGCTGTACGCGGTGAACTCGGAGCCGTTGCGGGACATCGACGCCTGGCTGGACCCTTTCCGCCGCTTCTGGACCCCTCGGCTGGACGCCCTGGCCACGGAGCTGGCCCGGGGCAAGCGGGAGCGGAGGCTTCGGGAGGCTGAGGAAGAGCGGTCCCGTGGGGCCGGGGACGAGCGGCAACCCTGACGACAGTCGTGATGACACCCATAGCGACAGGAGCAGCACCGTGATTGACGTGAGCCATCAGATCAGTGCCGTACGGCGGCGGGTCGGGACCCGGGAGTTCAAGGCGGGGGAGGCGCGGGTGGTGACCGTGAGTCAGGCGTATGACTCGACGGTCGAGGATGTCTGGGACGCCTGTACGAATCCGGAGCGGATTCCGCGCTGGTTCCTGCCGGTCTCCGGGGAGCTTCGGCTCGGTGGGCGGTATCAGCTGGAGGGCAACGCCGGCGGGACGGTCGAGCGTTGCGATCCGCCCAAGGGGTTCACCGCGACCTGGGAGTACGGGGGTGAGGTGAGCTGGATCGAGGTGCGGATCACCGCCGAGGGGGAGGGGCGCGCACGGTTCGAGCTCGAACACATCGCCCATGTCGACGACGAGCGGTGGGCCGAGTTCGGGCCCGGCGCGGTCGGGATCGGATGGGACATGGGGCTCATCGGGCTCGTCATCCATCTCTCCACCGGCGCCGCAGTCGATCCCCAGGAGGCCATGGCCTGGATGGGGACGGACGAGGGGCGGCGGTTCGTGACGCTCAGCGGGGAAGCGTGGTACGAGGCCGCCGTCGCCGATGGGGACGAGGCGGGGGCCGCGCGGGCGGCCGCGGACCGGACGATCGCGGCGTACACCGGGGCGGACGCCGAAGCCGAGGGCGGCGAGGGCGGCGAGGGAGCGGATACGGGGACGGGGACGGGGACGGGGACCGGAGAGGGTGAGTGAACCGGAGAGGGCGAGGGGGCAGGAGGCCGCCGTGCGGGCGTTTCTGGCGGCGATACGAGTCGGTGATGTCTGCGGCGGGGTCGTCGCGGAAGTGACGCGATCGCACGGGGCGGCGGTGGTGCTGGACGGCTTTCCCGCACGTCCGCTGGGGTCGATCGGGTCGTTGGACATGCCGTGGGGGCGGAGGTCCGCCACGGCTGTGGAGGCCGGGCGGCGGATCACCGCCGAGGTGACAGCCGTCGACCTGGACGAGGGGCGGGTCCACCTGTCGTTGGCCGCCACCGAGCATCCGGAACTCTGGGCGTTCCTGAAAGGGCTCCGGCTCGGCACGGTCCTTTCCGGGACGGTCGCGTCGATCGAGAGCTTCGGGGTGTTCGTGGCGCTGGACGACGGGCCGGAGCATCCGATCCACCCCGGCGTCGGGTTCATCACCGTTCCCGAGCTGTCCTGGCGGCGCATCGAAGCGGTCTCGGACGTCGTCCGGGTCGGGCAGCGGGTGTCCTGCGAGTTTCTGCAGTTCGACACCTGGAACGGCGAGGCCCGGCTGTCGTTGCGGGCGATGCGGCCGGATCCCTTCCAGGAGTTCGCCGACCGGGTCGAGGCGGGGCGGAAGCTGCGCGGACGGGTCACCAAACTGGTTCCGTTCGGCGTGTTCGTCGAGGTGGCCGACGGGATCGAGGGGCTCGTCCCGCTGAGCGAGCTCACGGCGGAGCCGGTGGAGACGCCGGACGGGGTCGTCGAGGCGGGGGACGAGATCACGGTCGTGGTCACGGAAGTCGACCGGGAGCGGCGGAGGTTGACGCTCTCCCGCGTACGGCCCTGAGGGCGCCCCCGGGCTCGGGGGTGACCGCCACCGCCCCGCCCTGCCATCCTGCGCCGATGCTGAGAATCGGATCGATCGTGCTGAACGTCTCTGACCTCGACCGCGCCTCCGCCTTCTGGAGCACCGCCCTCGGCCATACCCCCCGCCCCGGCCGGCCCGAAGTGCTGACCCCGCCCGGCGGTACCGGGCCGCTGCTCTGGCTGGACGAGGACGACCGTACGCACCTCGACCTCTGGACCGACAGTGCGGAGGAGCAACGGGCCGAGGTGGAGCGCCTGTCGGCGCTCGGGGCCGTCCGGGTGGAGTGGGACTATCCCGAGGTCGCGGACTTCGTCGTACTCGCGGACCCCGAGGGCAATCTCTTCTGCGTGATCAACACCGCGGCCGGGTGAACACCGCCGGACGCCCCCGGTTCCGGGCGCTTTTTCAGGCCTCCGGCTGCCGTGCCGTCGGTTCGAAGCCCTCGACTCCCTCTACGAAGTGGTCGAACTCCCCTGCCTGGACGCCCAGTACGAAGGCGTCCCACTTTCGGCGGTTCGTCGTCACGACGTTGTCCGGGTCGCTCGTTTCGCGAATGTAGACGGGGGCCTCGGGGTCGTCCTCGCCGTCACCGGCTCCGAAGGCCAGCTCGATCCAGGGGCCGGGGCCCGTCGCGTCCTCGGGGGCGGCGCGGATCCAGTCGAGGTCCGGGGGAATGTCAGACACGGGGACTTCTCCTCTTGAGCGAGGCGGACAGGAGCAGTAGGGGACAGGAGCAGTGCAGTAGCGGACAGGAGCAGTATTCGACCGACTCCACCGTGCTGCGCGAACTCGGCGTCTCGCGCGGCGGGAAGTCGCCGTGGGGTGACCTGGGGAGCGTCGGTTGATCATTCCTAAGGCGGATGGTCGGCTCTACACTTGCCGTCGGCGGACTGGCGGGCGGTGAGGGGCGGTTGACGGTGCGTAAGGCGTGGATCGTGGTGATCGCTGCCGGCAGCGCCGGACTCAGCTTCGTGATGCTGCTGGTCGTGGGTGTCTACCTCGTCGCCGGGAATCTTGCCAACGGGGTCGGCGGCAAATCGGTCGGACTGGCCAAGGGGGCCGTACCCGCCGCTTATCAGACGCTCGTGCAGAAATGGGGCAATCTGTGCAGCGCGATCAATCCCGCGCTGCTCGCCGCGCAGCTGTATCAGGAGAGCGGGTTCAATCCCAAGGCGCAGAGTCACGCCGCCGCGCAGGGGATCGCGCAATTCATTCCGGGGACGTGGGCGACGCACGGGCTCGACGGGGACGGCGACGGCGACCGCGATGTCTGGGACCCGAATGACGCGATTCCGTCGGCCGCCTCGTACGACTGCAAGCTCGCGTCGTACGTGGAGGACGTGCCCGGTGATCCGACGGCGAACATGCTCGCTTCCTACAACGCGGGGGCGTACGCCGTCATCAAGTACGGGGGCGTCCCGCCGTACAAGGAGACCCAGAACTACGTCAAGACGATCACGACGCTGCAGGAGAGTTTCGCGGCGCCCACGACCCGGGTCGATCCGAGCGAGCAGGCGGCCGGGGCCATCTCGTACGCGCAGAAGAAGCTCGGGACGCCGTATCTGTGGGGCGGTACCGGTACCGCTGAGCAGGGCGGACGCTTCGACTGCTCGGGGCTGACGCAGGCGGCGTACGAGAGTGTGGGGATCACGCTGCCGCGCGTCGCGAACGATCAGTACAACGCCGGGCCGCATCCGTCGCGCGGCGAGTTGCTGCCGGGGGATCTGGTGTTCTTCTCCGACGACCTCACCAACTCCCGGGCCATTCGGCACGTCGGAATTTATGTGGGGGGCGGATACATGATTGACGCACCGCGGACGGGTGCCGTCATCCGTTTCGACCCGATTGACACCCCCGACTACTTCGGTGCCACCCGGGTCACCGAAGATGGCGCGAAAGCGTTGCCCACGACGGTCTGACGGTGTCGTAATTCTCCGTGAACCCCTGCCCTGAGCTGCGGAGACGTGTATCTCTTCGATAACGTCTGGGTGATCATTCAGTGGAGGGTGGAACGCATTGAAGAGGAGTGTGCGTTCCTATTTGACGTAGCGCGTTGACGCTTACGCGGAAGCACTACGCACACCACGGGGGTGGCAGAGCGCGGCGCACGTACGGGTGCGGTCGCGAGAACGATGACGAAAGGGCCGCAGCACGATGGCTGGACTCGCCGCGCATGCCGCACTTGCCGCTGAATCCGGATCCAACCCCGACGTTGAGCTGCTCTACGACATCAATGGTCTGGCCAAGGATGCGCCGGCCTGGCTCGACCGGGTCATGGAGTTCGTGGGTGAGTACGGGCTCCTCTTCGTCATGGTGCTGCTGATCCTGGGGTGCTGGTGGAGCGTGCGGAGACGGGGCGGGGAGGATGCCGCGTCGTCCGTGGCCGCGTTGGTGTGGGCGCCGCTTGCCGCCGGTGTCGCCGTGCTGATCAATGTGCCGATTCGTGGGTTCGTCGAGCGGCCTCGGCCCTTTCTCGATCACGAAGGGCTGGACGTGTTGGTCTCCGGGAAGACCGACTACTCGTTCGTGAGTGATCACGCGACTCTGATCATGGCGATGGCGGTGGGCCTGTTCGTCGCCGATCGGAAGTTCGGAGTGGTCGGGCTGGTGGTCGGGCTGCTCGGGGGGTTCATCCGGGTTTACATGGGAGTGCACTATCCGACCGATGTGATCGGTGGGTTCGCGTTGGGGACCGCTGTCGCGTTGTTGCTTTCGCCGCTGGCGATGGCGTTGCTCACGCCGGTGATGAAGGCGGTGGAGCGGTCGCCTCGGGTGGGGTGGGTCGTGCGCGCTCGGGGGCGGGATGAGGGGCGGGCGGTGATTCCGGGGGCTCGGGTTGAGGGGGCTTCGGCGGAGGAGCGGGACTTGGCGGCCTGAGGGTTCGTCTCCGGGTTTTTCGCCTCCGCCGTCCCTGCCCGTCCCGTCCCCAGGGGCTGTGTCCCTTCGACCCCCCGAGCTGTAAGGCGTCGCACCTCGCAATCGCCTCATGGCTCGGGGGGTTCGGTCGTTCGGCGGGTGCGGGTGTGTGGGGGCTGATCGCGCAGTTCCCCGCGCCCCTTGAAGAGGCCTGCGGGCCTTCGAGAGGAGGCGCTGCGGGCGTGGGGCCTACAGGGACTGCGGGAACTTGAAGAAGTTCTTCGGGTCGTACTTCTTCTTCAGGGTGGTGAGGCGGGGGGCCGCGTCGCCGTAGTAGGACTTTTTCCAGTTGGGGAGGGTGGGGTCGGTGTAGTTCTGGTAGGCGGCGCCGGAGGCGTGGGGGGTCATGGACTTGTGGGCCGTGTTCAGCCAGGACTGGGCCGTCGTGCCGGAGGTGCCGGGCTTCCAGGAGGCGAGGTACTGGGCCAGCATGCGGGAGCGGCGGTGGACAAAGGCGGTTGCTGTGGGGGAGACGCGGTTGACCTGGCCGCCGAGGGCTGTCAGCTGGATTGAGCCGGCTCCGCCTCGTACTCCGCTGATCTGGGTCAGGAGGGTCTGGATGCCCGCCGAGGAGATCGAGCGGTCGAAGAAGTCCGAGCGGGCCGCGTACGTCTCGCGGCCCAGTGCGCCCTGGGGGGAGCGGCCCGGGGTCGAGCCGGGCAGGTGGCACTTGGCGTCGGTCGAGAAGGAGGAGCAGCCCGCGTAGACCTCCATGGCGTCCTCGTACGAGCGGCGCCTGAGGGAGACGCTGCGGGCGGGGGTGCCGACGCGGTCGGCCAGGCGGTCGAGGGCGTTCTCGAGTTCGCCGTATGTGCCGAGGGAGAAGGCGGCGACCGAGACGGACGGGGTGCCTCCGTTCTGGATGTGGCAGGACGACCAGATCTCGTCGGGCTGGGTGGGGCCCCACTCCTGCCAGGCCTTCAGTACGGCGGCGGCCTTCGACCACGGCCAGGTGAGGTAGGCGGTGACGCCCTGGGGGGCCGGGTGGGTCTTGAAGCGGAGTTCGGTGACCACGCCGAAGTTGCCGTTGCCTGCGCCTCGTAGGGCCCAGAAGAGGTCCTTGTTCGTGGTGGCGTTCGCGGTGAGCAGCTTTCCGTCCGCTGTGATCAGCGTGGCCTGGGTGAGGCTGTCGCAGGTCAGGCCGTAGGCGCGGGAGGTCACTCCGTGGCCGCCGCCGAGGGTGAGGCCGGAGACGCCGACGGTGGGGCAGGAGCCGGCGGGGATGGTCACGCCCTTGGCGGCCAGGGCTCGGTAGACGTCGATGAGTTTCGCGCCGGCGCCGATCACGGCTTCGTTCGCGGAGGCGCGGACCTTGTTCAGTTTCGATATGTCTATGACGAGGCGGCCGTTGCCGGAGGACCAGCCGGCGTAGGAGTGGCCGCCGTTGCGGATCGAGACCTTGATGTCGTGGGCCCTGGCGTAGGCGAGGGTGGTGCGGATGTCGTCGGGGTGGGCGACGTAGGCGACGGCGGTGGGTTTGAGGTTGTCGAAGCGGGTGTTGTAGAGCTGGCGGGCTGTGGACCAGGACTTGTCGCCGGGGCGGATGAGGGGGCCGTCGAGGTCCCGGGCGAGGGCGGACCAGTTCGCGGCGGTGGTTTTGGAGGCGGTGCCGGGGGCCGGGCTTCCCGCGCCGGTGGCCGTACGGAGGGAGGTGTCCGTGGCCTGGGCGCCCGTGCCGGTGCCGTCGGCTGTGCAGGCGGAGGTGGCGAGGGTGGCGAGTGCGGCTGCGCCGCCACCGATGAAGGTGCGTCGTTCCATGTGTGCCTCCGGGCGCCGCGCGATGGGTCGTGGAACGAGACGGGGCTGGCGGGGTGGGGGTTCCCACTCTGTGGCTGCCGCCGCCAGGCTCCCGCTGGGGGTGAGAAGGACGCCGTGGTGAGCGGGTGATGTGCCGCATTCCCTCAGGGATAGCTGAAGCGTGGCGGCACCCTATCGAGAGCCCGTTCCCTCAGGGGCAGCTGAAGCGCGGTGGCACCCCACCGAGAGCCCGTTCTCCCAGGACACCTGAGGCGTAGCGGAACCCCCGTCTCCCCCGGGACCAGTGAGGTGATTGGGAGAGGCCGCCCCCGGGACGCGTGGGTACCGGGGGGGGCCGGTGGTGTGGCTGTTCGGGGGTTTCGGGATCGGAATACTCGCGTGCTCTCCCCGTAAGCGTTCCGTGACCTCACCGCACTGTCGGCAGGGGTTCACTCGCCGTTCACTTCCGTCCATTGGCGGCTTCACCTGATCTGCCTAATTTCGGCCTTACCCGGTGCGGGGCGCGGGCCTTAATACGGCCGCGCGGCCCGTGGCGACAGCAGTCTGAGGGACCAGAGGCATCAGCTGGACAGGTCCCGAGACTGATACGACGACTTCGCACGCCGCCAATCTGGACGGCGGCTCCTGGAAGGAACTCCCGAAAGTGAAGCTTCAGCGCAAGAACCGGCTGCGCGCCCTTTCTCTCGGTGCTGTCGCCGTCACCGGCGCCCTGACCCTCACGGCGTGCGGGTCCGACGACACCAGCACCACGAGCAACGGCGACAGCACGGCGACCGCCAAGAGCGACATCGACTGCGGCGACGCCAAGGGCCAGCTGCTGGCCGACGGCTCCTCCGCGCAGAAGAACGCGATCGACGCGTGGGTCAAGCAGTACTCGGCCGTCTGCAAGGACGTCGTGATCAACTACAAGGGCAGCGGCTCGGGCGCCGGTATCACCGCGTTCACCCAGGGCCAGGTCGCCTTCGCGGGCTCCGACTCGGCGCTGAAGCCCGAAGAGGTCACGGCTTCCAAGGAGATCTGCTCCGGCGGTCAGGGCATCGACCTGCCGATGGTCGGCGGCCCGATCGCGGTCGGTTACAACGTCCCGGGTGTCGACAACCTGATCCTGGACGCCAAGACCCTCGCCCTGATCTTCGACAGCAAGATCACGAAGTGGAACGACAAGGCCATCGCGGCGCTGAACCCCGACGCGAAGCTGCCCGACCTCAAGATCCAGGCCTTCCACCGCTCGGACGAGTCCGGCACCACGGACAACTTCACCAAGTACCTGATCGCCGCGTCCGGCGACAACTGGAAGTACGAGGGCGGCAAGGCCTGGGAGGCCAAGGGCGGCCAGTCCGCGCAGGGCTCCTCCGGTGTCGCGCAGGGCGTGAAGGAGACCGAGGGCGCGATCTCCTACATGGAGCTCTCCTACGCCAAGGACGGCATCAGCACGGTCGACGTCAAGACCGGTGCCGCCGCACCGGTCGAGGCGACCGTCGAGAACGCCACCAAGGCCATCGCCGAGGCCGAGATCGTGGGCACCGGCAAGGACCTCGCGCTGAAGGTCAACTACGAGCCCACCGCCGAGGGCGCCTACCCGATCACCCTGGTCACCTACGAGATCGTCTGTGACAAGGGCAACAAGGCGGACACCCTGCCCGCCACCAAGTCCTTCCTCACCTACATCGCGTCCGAGGACGGCCAGGCGCTGCTCGCCGAGGCCGGGTACGCCCCGATGCCCGAGGAGATCATCACCAAGGTCCGTACGACCATCTCTGAACTGAGCTGACCTGAGTGCGGTCCAGTCCCCACCGGGACTGGGCCGCACCGTCCGGTGCACCGCCGCCAGGAGCCTCCCCCCACAGGGGGCGGTTCCGCCCCGAGCCGCCGCCCGCACGGAGACGGCTCCGCAGACCGGAGACCTTGATGGACATATCTACAAAAGACACTCCCGCTCCCCCCACCCCACAGCCTTCCGACGCCGAGCAGAAGCGCGCCGCACGTGCCGCGACCCGCCCCGGCGACCGGATCTTCCTCGGCCTCTCCCGCGGATCCGGCATCTTCCTGCTGGCGCTCATGGCGGCCATCGCCGTGTTCCTCAGCTACCGTGCCGCGCTCGCGATCAGTGAGGACGAGGCCAACTTCTTCACGACCTTCGAGTGGAACCCCACCGCGGCCCCGCCGGTCTTCGGTATCGCGGTCCTGGCCTTCGGCACCATCGTCTCGTCGGTCATCGCGATGGCCATCGCGGTGCCGGTCGCGGTCGGTATCGCCCTGTTCATCACGCACTACGCCCCGCGCAAGCTGGGCGGCCCCATCGCGTACGTGATCGACCTGCTCGCCGCCGTGCCGTCCATCGTGTACGGCCTCTGGGGCGCCCTGGTCCTCGTACCGCAGCTCGACGGGCTCTACGGCTGGCTGAACGACTACCTCGGCTGGACCGGCATCTTCGAATGGCAGGGCGGCGCCCCCCGTTCGATGCTCACCGTCGGCATCCTGCTCGCGATCATGATCCTGCCGATCATCACCAACGTGAGCCGTGAGGTCTTCCGCCAGGTCCCGCAGATGCACGAGGAGGCCGCGCTGGCCCTCGGCGCCACCCGCTGGGAGGTCATCCGCATGGCGGTCCTCCCCTTCGGGCGCTCCGGTGTCATCTCCGCCTCGATGCTCGGCCTCGGCCGCGCGCTCGGCGAGACCATGGCCGTGGCGATGGTCCTGTCGTCCAGCTTCGAGATCAACCTCAGCCTGCTCGACCCGGGCGGCGGTACCTTCGCCCAGAACATCGCCAGCAAGTTCAGTGAGGCCACCGAGATCGGCCGTGACGCCCTGATCGCCTCCGGTCTGGTCCTGTTCGTCATCACCCTGCTGGTCAACGGCGCGGCACGCATGATCATCGCCCGCCGCAAGGAGTTCTCGGGGGCCAACGCATGAGCAACGCAACCCTCTCCAACAAGGGCCCGAGCACGCTGCGCGCCGCGTCCCTGCCCAAGTGGTTCTCGTGGGCGGTCGCCGCCGGATCGATCGCCCTGGGCATCGGTATCAGCGCCGTGGCCGGCCTGGAGAGCTCCGTCCAGTGGGCACTGATCGCCGGAATCCTCTTCGTCCTCGGATCGTTCGTCATCACGACGCGCGTCGAGGGCCGCCGGCAGGCCAAGGACCGCGTGGCGACCAGCCTCGTCTGGGTCGCCTTCCTCCTCGCCGTCATCCCGCTGGCCTCCCTGGTCTACGAGACCGTCAAGCGCGGTGTGAAGGTCCTCGACGGCTACTTCCTCAGCCACTCGATGGGCGTTGTCTCCACCTCCGAGCCCGGCGGCGGCATCTACCACGCCATCCTCGGCACCCTGGAGCAGGTCGGCCTCGCCACGGCGATCTCCGTGCCGGTCGGTGTGCTGACCGCGATCTATCTGG
The DNA here is from genome assembly GCF_024612035.1 of Streptomyces sp. DSM 40750. GTDB lineage: Bacteria > Actinomycetota > Actinomycetes > Streptomycetales > Streptomycetaceae > Streptomyces. The sequence continues at coordinate 5,491,619 of NZ_CP102513.1, read as the reverse complement.
TCGAGTACGGCCGCGGCAGGCTCGCCAAGGCCGTCACCTTCTTCGTCGACGTCATGACGGGTATTCCGTCGATCGTCGCGGGCCTGTTCATCCTCAGTACCTGGATCCTGATCCTGGACATGGGCTACTCCGGCTTCGCCGGCGCGATGGCGCTGACGATCCTGATGCTGCCGGTCGTCGTCCGCTCCACCGAGGAGATGCTCAAGCTCGTCCCGAACGAGCTGCGCGAGGCCTCGCTGGCGCTGGGCGTGCCGAAGTGGCGCACCATCCTCAAGGTCGTGCTGCCGACCGCCATCGGCGGTATCACGACGGGTGTGATGCTCGCGGTCGCCCGTATCGCCGGTGAGACCGCTCCGGTCCTGCTGCTGGTGTGGGGTTCGAACTTCATCAACGCGAACCCCTTCGCCGACCCGCAGGCGTCGCTGCCGATGTACATCTATCTGCAGTTCCAGCAGAGCGGCGGCTCCGGTGCGGCGTACGACCGTGCCTGGGCGGCGTCACTGACGCTCATCGCCTTCATCATGATCCTGAACCTGGCGGCCCGTGGCATCGCCCACTGGAAGGCCCCGAAGTCCGGTCGCTGACGCGGCCATACAGCGACCAGTCTCCCCCGCGAAAGAAGCAGTGATTCCCATGGCCAAGCGAATTGACGTCAGCGGCCTCAACGCCTACTACGGCTCCTTCCGGGCCATCGAGGACATCTCGATGTCCGTCGAGCCCCGTACGGTGACGGCCTTCATCGGTCCCTCCGGCTGCGGCAAGTCCACGTTCCTGCGCACCCTGAACCGGATGCACGAGGTCACGCCGGGCGGCCGCGTCGAGGGCAAGGTCATCCTCGACGACGAGAACCTGTACGGCCCCGGGATCGACCCCGTGGCCGTGCGGCGTGAGGTCGGCATGGTCTTCCAGCGCCCGAACCCGTTCCCCACGATGTCGATCTACGACAACGTGGCGGCCGGCCTGAAGCTGGTCGGCAACAAGAAGAAGTCCGAGCTGGACGACATCGTCGAGAAGTCCCTCAAGGGCGCGAACCTCTGGAACGAGGTCAAGGACCGCCTCAACAAGCCGGGCTCCGGCCTCTCCGGCGGTCAGCAGCAGCGGCTGTGCATCGCCCGCGCGATCGCGGTCGAGCCGAAGGTGCTGCTGATGGACGAGCCGTGCTCCGCGCTCGACCCGATCTCGACGCTCGCCATCGAGGACCTCATCGGTGAGCTGAAGGAGCGCTTCACGATCGTCATCGTGACGCACAACATGCAGCAGGCGGCGCGTGTCTCCGACCGTACGGCGTTCTTCAACCTCGCCGCGGTCGGGCAGCCCGGCAAGCTCATCGAGATAGACGACACGGAGCGGATCTTCTCCAACCCGTCCGTCCAGGCCACGGAGGACTACATCTCCGGCCGCTTCGGCTAGGCCGACCTCCCAAGACCCCTCACGGTGCTGCATGGCGGTGCCACCGCGAGGTAGATAAGGGCCCGCCCCCGGCTCCCGGGGGCGGGCCCGTTCTGTCGGTCGGTGCGGGGCGCTCCGCGCGGGGGGTATGGGGGCTTTTCTCGCCCCCGCCGCCCCTGCCCGTCCCATCCCGTTCCTGGGGGCTGTGCCCCCAGACCCCCGGGTGGGTAGTCGGGTGCGGGTTGTTTGTGGCTGGTCGCGCAGTTCCCCGCGCCCCTTGCGGGGCCGAAGTTCCCCGTGCCCCTTGCGGGGCGCGGGTTCCTCGGTTCTGCGGGGCTACAGGAACGCCAGGTTCACGATCCAGAAGCTCGTCGCGGCGACCAGGGCGGCGGCCGGCATCGTGATGAACCAGCCGAGGATGATGTTCTTGGCGACGCCCCAGCGGACGGCGTTGATGCGCTTGGTGGCGCCGACGCCCATGATCGCCGAGGTGATGATGTGGGTCGTGGAGATGGGGGCCTTGAAGATGAAGGCCGTGATGAACATGATCGACGCGCCGGTGGTCTCGGCGGCGAAGCCCTGCGGGGGGTCGAGTTCGATGATCTTCCGGCCCAGGGTGCGCATGATGCGCCAGCCGCCCGCGTACGTACCGAGGGACAGCATGACCGCGCAGACGATCTTCACCCAGACCGGGATCGGGTCGCCGTAGTCCTCGACGTCCGCGATGACGAGGGCCATCACGACGATGCCCATCGTCTTCTGGGCGTCCTGGAGACCGTGGCCGAGAGCCATGCCCGCCGCCGACACGGTCTGCGCTATACGGAAATTGCGCTTCGCCTTGTGCGGGTTGGCGCGGCGGAAGATCCACATGATCGCCGTCATCACCAGATAGCCGACGACCAGGCCGACCACCGGTGACACGAACATCGGGATGACGATCTTTTCGAGGACGCCGGACCAGTAGACCGTCGTACCGCCCGCGAGCGCCGCGCCCACCATGCCGCCGAACAGCGCGTGGGAGGAGGACGACGGGAGACCGAAGTACCAGGTGACGAGGTTCCAGGTGATCGCGCCGACCAGTGCGGCGAAGAGGATGCCCATCCCCTTCGAGCCCTCGGGCGTGGAGATCAGGCCCTCGCTGACCGTCTTGGCGACGCCGCTGCCGAGGAAGGCGCCGACGAGGTTCATGACGGCTGCCATGGCGAGGGCCGCGCGGGGCGTCAGGGCGCGCGTCGACACCGACGTCGCGATCGCGTTCGCCGAGTCGTGGAAGCCGTTGGTGTACGTGAAGAAGAGCGCGACCCCGATGGTCACGACCAGAGCGAAGTTGTCCATGAAGGGGTCAGGACTCCTTGACCGCGATGGTCTCCACCGTGTTCGCCACGTGCTCGAAGGCGTCCGCCGCCTCCTCCAGCACATCCACGATCTGCTTGAGCTTGAGGACCTCGATGGCGTCGTACTTGCCGTTGAAGAGGTGGGCCAGGAGCTTGCGGTGGATCTGGTCCGCCTGGTTCTCCAGGCGGTTCACCTCGATCCAGTACTCCGTGAGGTTGTCCATCGTGCGCAGGTTGGGCATCGCCTCGGCCGTCAGCTCGGCGGCGCGCGCCAGAACCTCGATCTGCTGATCGACGCCCTTGGGCAGTTCCTCGACGTTGTAGAGGACGACCAGGTCGACGGCCTCCTCCATGAAGTCCATGATGTCGTCGAGGGAGGACGCGAGGGAGTAGATGTCCTCGCGGTCGAAGGGCGTGATGAACGAGGAGTTCAGTTGGTGGAAGATCGCGTGTGTGGCGTCGTCACCGGCGTGTTCAGCGGCCCGCATACGCTCTGCGATCTCGGCCCGGCCGGCGGTGTCCGCCCCGAGCAGTTCCATGAGGAGTTTCGAGCCCGTGACGATGTTGTCCGCGGACGCGGCGAACATGTCGTAGAAGCTCGTCTCCCTGGGGGTCAGACGAAAGCGCACGTGGGGTCCTCGGTATGCATTGGTTTCGGTCAGGCAGATGCTAGGTGCATCATCCGGCCACGGCTAATGGGCCGTCCCCCAGTGTCGCCCATCAGGCAGATTTACCGGCAGGGGGGCCGCCCGCAGGGCGTATACCCGCCAAACTTCGATACGATATACCCGGTAGGGGTATATGTCTGGAGGATGCGATGACGACCACAGGGGCCGGCGCTGAGGTTCCCTCCGCCGTGGACGGCGTGGAGCCGGGTGTCGTGACCGACCACGACCGTGGAATCCACGGGTACCACAAGCAGAAGGACGAACACCTGAAGCGCCTGCGGCGCATCGAGGGCCAGATTCGTGGGCTGCAGCGGATGGTCGACGAGGACGTCTACTGCATCGACATACTCACCCAGGTCTCCGCCTCCACCAAGGCCCTGCAGTCCTTCGCGCTCCAGCTGCTGGAGGAGCACCTGCGGCACTGCGTCGCCGACGCGGCTCTCAAGGGCGGCACCGAGATCGACGCGAAGGTGGAGGAGGCCACGAAGGCGATCGGGCGGTTGCTGCGGACCTGAGGATCCGGGGGCCCTGGTGCCGGGGTCGGTTTTCGGCCACGGCGTCCGTTCAGCGGGGCGGTTCGTCCTCGTGGGAGCGTTCTTCCCAGACGCGCAGGACCTCGTCGATGCGGTCGGGGCTGAGGCGGTCGCCGTCGGTGGCCGAGGCCGCGATGATGAGGTCGCCACAGAGCTCGATCTCGGCGAGGGCCACGTGGTCCTGAACCGCCGTACCGCCTGCCGGAGCCACGTGCATCACCTCTTCTCCGCCGTCACCGACTCCTAGGGTAGGCAGCGGCCCACAGCCGGCGCATGGCACCAACGGACCATTTCCGGCCCTGTACTTTCCGCTACTCCTCGGCGATCTTCCCGGCGTAGATGTCCTCGGGCCTCGGCAGCCGTACGGAGACGGGGACGCCGAAGTCCCACAGCAGGGTCGTCGAGGCGACGGCGACCGTGCCCTGCTGCGAGCCGTTGACGAAGCTGAAGCGGTGGCGGACCTTGCGGATGCGGCCCTCGTCGTCGAGGTAGGCGTCGAAGGGGACACGGGCGGTGGCGAAGCCCTTGGCCGCGGCGCGCAGAGGGACCCGGTTGCCCTCGGAGGCCGCGCGGGAGGCCGCCGTGAGGTCGGCGGTGCCGCGGTAGTGCCGGACCCGGGTGCCGTTGATCTCGGTCTCCCCCACGTACGTCGCCGTGCGGGTCCCGCGCAGCACCTCGGCGGCGGCGAACGGGTCGGTGGCGCCCCCGGTGACCAGATTGCCGTCGGAGAGGGTGCCGGTGTCCACGCGGACCCACTTGTCGGCGGGCACACCGGCGCCGCGGTTCTTCATGAACAGGGCGCCGGGGGCGAGGAGCTCGGTGATCGGGCGGTGCTCGCTGCGGCCTGCGGGGTCGTGCGGCAGCAGCACCTTGAGCCTGCCGAGCTGCTTGCCGTAGTCGTAGACGCCCTCGCCGTGGATGGTCACGCGGGTGCCGCCGGTGGCCATCTCCATCTCCGTACGGGCCTTGGAGCTGCCCGCCCGGACGAGGGCCGGGGCGGCGCGGTGGAGCAGGTCGACGGGGTCGGTGGGGAGGGGGGCGTCGGCGGTGCCGCGGCCCGCGCAGCCGGTGACGCCGGCTGCGCCGACGATGAGTCCCGCCGCGACGAGCACCGAGCCCGTCCTGCTGTGCCGCCGCGTCACCATCGCCTGCCAACCCCCTGGCCGGGTCCGTACCGGGTCCTCCTGCTCGTCCGGATAACGACGGGTGGGGGAGGTCGTCACGCGGGGCTGTCGCGGGGCATGCGGAGCGGAATGCGCTTACTTGCTTTGGGTAACGTTGTGGTGTGGCGCACCAGGACGAGTCGGCACCCTCGCAGCAGCACCGGACGACCACTGTCGAACAGGGCCGCTTCTGCGTGGCGCGCTGCACCTGCGGCTGGCGCGGCCCGGCCCGGCGGGCCCGGAGCCTGGCCCGGACGGACGCGGCCGGGCACGAGGCGGGCGGGGTGTGACGGCGGGCGGCACGGTGACGCGTGCGGGCCGCGCGGGTGAGTCACGCGCGGCCGTGGGCGCGGGCCGCTGGTGAACGTCACACGTGGCGGAGGGTGGCCAGGAACTCGTCGATCAGGTCCCGGTCGCGGGGCTGGGTGAGACGGTCGCGGGCGGTGGCCGGGTCCAGCCAGTGGATCAGGTCCACCTCGCGACTGGGCGTGAAGTGGCCGTCGGCCGCCTCGGCCGCCCAGTAGCTCACCCGCTTGGCACGCCCATTGACGAAGTAGTGCGTCGTGGGCAGCCGGGGGCCGGGCGTGCAGCGGTAGCCGGTCTCCTCCTCGACCTCGCGCACCGCGCCCGCGAGAGCGTCCTCGTCGTGCTTCAGCTTCCCTTTGGGGTGGGACCAGTCGTCGTACTTCGGCCGGTGGACCAGGCAGATCTCCAGGTCCGCGCCGCCGGGGGAACGGCGCCACAGGACGCAGCCCGCCGCGTGGATGATGGCGTCGGTGCTCTCGGTCACGACGTACTCACCGCCTCCTTCTGCCAGGACTGCTGGAACGCGAACCGGGATGCCTCCACTTCGTGGCGCTGGTCGGCGTGGAGGACGCCGAGGGCGTAGGCCGTGGCCGGGGCGATACGGGGGGTGCGGGCGGCGGCGGCCGCCGCGGAGGCCGCCTCGGAGGCGTCGCGGTGGCGGTTGAGGGCCTCGCCCGCCGTGAGGAGGCGGACGTCGACGGGGACGGCGCCGGGGTGGAGGACCTCCAGGGCGTAGCGGTGCAGGCGGAGGAGGAGCCGGACCTGGTGCCAGGGGGCGTCCTGGGGGTGGGGCGCGGTGTCGGGGGAGAGGCCGTGGATGAGGGCCTCGGCGTTGTAGGGGTGGCCGGCGGTGTGGAGCGGGAGGCCGGTGATCGCGTCGCAGAGGCGGTCGTGGGCCGCGGCGGCGAGGGGGCGCAGGTCCGTGGTGGGGGCGGTGGGGGTGAGGGGGACCTCGCTGGCGAGGACGGCGACGCTGTCCGCGACCGCGTGGAAGCGGCTCGATCCCAGGGCCTGGAGGGCCGCCGAGTGGGCTCGGGTGCGGGAGAGGGTGAGCTGGCGGTCGAGGAGGGCGCCGGCTTTTGCCGCGCCGACGGTCAGGTTGCCGCGGTCGGGGGTTGCTGTGGGATGGGTACCTGGGCCGGCGGTGCCGGGTGCCGCTACGCCCACCCGTGCCGCCCCAGCGGCACGACTGCCCGCAGCCACGCCGACCGGAGAACCACCGGCGTCGGCACGGCCGCCCACCGTCGGCTGTGAACTGCCCGCCGCCGTACGGGTCTTGGTGGTCTGGGACGGGAACGCCGTCGCCCCCGACAGGCGGTTCAGCGCCGTCACCAAGCGGTCCAGGCGGGCCGCGTAAGCGTGTTCCCTGCCCAACGTTCCCGACAGCCAGGCCAGTTCGGGGCGGAGGGATTCCGACCAGTCGGCGTCCAGGAGGGGGCGGAAGGTGTGGAGGGTGCCGCTGATGCGGCGGGCCGAGCGGCGCAGGGCGAGGGCCGCGTCGGCGGAATCCTCGGGTCCGGCTTCCGCCGCTCGTGGCTGCGCTCGGGCGGGGGTGCCCCCGCCGCCCCCACCGGTCTCGCGGTGGGAGCGCAGCGCGCGGAGGAACTCCGTGGCCTGGGCCCGCAGATAGCCGGCGAGGGCATCGGCGGTCACGACCGTGGAGTCCGTGGGGTCAAGGTGTTGCTGTGCCACGCCGGCGCCTCCGGGCGTCAATGAGCATCTCCTGGACGTTGCGCAGGGGCTGGCCGTCCGCGTCGTTCGAGTGCCGGGTCCACTCGCCGTCGGGACCGAGGTGCCAGGAGGAGGTCGTGTCGGACATACCGGTCTCCAGCAGGCGGTTGAGCGCCGCCCGGTGGGCCGGGTCGGTGACCCGTACCAGGGCCTCGATCCGGCGGTCGAGGTTGCGGTGCATCATGTCGGCGCTGCCGAACCACACCTCGGGCTCACCGCCGTTGCCGAAGCCGAAGACCCGGGAGTGTTCGAGGAAGCGGCCGAGGACGGAGCGGACCCGGACGTTCTCCGACAGGCCCGGGACGCCGGGTCGGATGGCGCAGATGCCGCGCACCCACACGTCGACCGGCACACCGGCCTGCGAGGCCCGGTAGCAGGCGTCGATGAGGGCCTCGTCCACCAGCGAGTTGACCTTGATACGGACGTGCGCGGGACGTCCGGCACGGTGGTGCTGGACCTCCTTGTTGATCCGGGCGATCAGGCCGTCGCGCAGGGACTTGGGGGCGACGAGGAGACGGCGGTACGTCTCACGGCGGGAGTAGCCGGAGAGACGGTTGAACAGGTCGGACAGGTCGGCGCCGACCTGCGGGTCCGCCGTCAGCAGGCCCAGGTCCTCGTACAGGCGGGCCGTCTTCGGGTGGTAGTTGCCCGTGCCCACGTGGCTGTAGCGGCGGAGCGTGTCGCCCTCCTGGCGGACCACCAGGGAGAGCTTGCAGTGGGTCTTCAGACCGACCAGGCCGTAGACGACGTGGCAGCCCGCCTCCTCCAGCTTGCGGGCCCACTTGATGTTGGCCTGCTCGTCGAAGCGGGCCTTGATCTCGACCAGCACGAGGACCTGCTTGCCGGACTCGGCGGCGTCGATGAGCGCGTCGACGATGGGGGAGTCGCCCGAGGTCCGGTACAGGGTCTGCTTGATGGCGAGGACGTCCGGGTCGGCGGCCGCCTGCTCCAGGAACGCCTGCACGGAGGTGGAGAACGAGTCGTACGGGTGGTGCAGCAGGACGTCCCGCTCGCGCAGGGCGGCGAAGATGTCGGGCGGCGACGCCGACTCGACCTCCGCCAGGTCGCGGTGGGTGCCCGCGATGAACTTCGGGTACTTCAGCTCGGGCCGGTCCAGGGCGCCGATGCCGAACAGACCGGTGAGGTCCAGGGGACCCGGCAGCGGGTACACCTCGGCCTCGGAGATCTTCAGCTCCCGTACCAGCAGGTCGAGGACGTACCGGTCGATGGACTCCTCGACCTCCAGACGCACCGGCGGCCCGAAGCGGCGCCGCATGAGCTCCTTCTCCAGGGCCTGGAGCAGGTTCTCGGCGTCGTCCTCCTCTACCTCCAGGTCCTCGTTGCGGGTGAGGCGGAAGGTGTGGTGCTCAAGCACCTCCATGCCCGGGAACAGCTCCTCCAGGTGTGCCGCGATCACGTCCTCGATCGGCACGTACCGGTTGGGGGAGGCCTCCAGGAAGCGGGAGAGCAGCGGCGGGACCTTGACGCGGGCGAAGTGCCGGTGGCCGGAGACCGGGTTACGGACGACCACGGCCAGGTTCAGCGACAGGCCCGAGATGTAGGGGAAGGGGTGGGCCGGGTCGACGGCCAGCGGGGTGAGGACGGGGAAGATCTGGTGCCGGAAGAGCGTGAAGAGGCGGGCCTGCTCCTTCTCCGTCAGCTCGCTCCAGCGGACCACGTGGATGCCGTCTTCGGCCAGCGCGGGGGCGATGTCCTCGTGGAAGGTCGCGGCGTGCCGGGCCATCAGCTCGCGGGAGCGCGCCCAGATCATCTCCAGCACCTCGCGGGGCTGGAGGCCGGAGGCGGACTTCGTGGCGACGCCGGTGGCGATACGGCGCTTCAGGCCGGCCACCCGGACCATGAAGAACTCGTCCAGGTTGCTGGCGAAGATCGCCAGGAACTTGGCCCGTTCGAGGAGGGGGGTGTCCGGGTCCTCGGCGAGTTCCAGAACTCGCTCGTTGAACGCGAGCCAGCTCCGCTCCCGGTCGAGGAAACGGCCCTGCGGCAGCTGCGCGCCGTCGTAGGGGGCCTCCTCGTAGCCGTCGAGGTCGGCGTCCATGTCGGGTTCGAGGTCGGAGACCACGGCCGCCACCGTGTGCGGGCGGTGGGCGGCTATGGAGCCGACGGACGGCTGCGCGTGCTGGACCTGGGCTGCCTGGGCGTTGGACTGGCTCATGGCACCATTCTTCCGCGCCGCGAGCATCACCGGCGCGTCGGACGTGGCCCGTGGGAGCGCTGGGACGGGTGAGGTGGCGTTGGCGGCGTCGTTGTGGGCGATGTCCGCGTCGATGCGCGCGACGACGTCCGCGGTGACGTCCGGTACGACGACCGTGGTCTCCTGGAGACCTCTCCCCGCGCTCTTCCCGTTGCTTGGGCCGTTGCGTGGGGGAGGCGAGGGCTCGGGCACGACGGGGTTCATTGCGGAAGCGTCGCAAGGTCGTCTGAATCGCCGGTTACGGCGACCTTACGTGCGGGATATCGCAGGGAGGACCGCCGGTTCCGCGGAGGCACGCTCCCGGCCCCGGCGGACGCCGTCTCTCCGCCGTACGCCCTTTGTCCGTCGTGTGCCGTCGGCACGCCCCTCCCCCCGTAGGAAGGGCGTGCCTGTCTGTGGCGTCAGGCGTCAGCGCGTGCGGTGGCGCAGCAGCCGGAAGGCGGCGGCGGTGGCCAGGACGGTGACGGCGAGGACGACGCCGGTGGCCATGAGGTGCAGCGGCCAGAAGTGCGAGGGCGGGTGGACCTCGGCGTACAGGCCGGTGAACTCGTGGTTGGCCATGCACGCGCGGACGGCGTCCGCGCTCTCGCCCACGAAGCAGCTCAGATCGGAGACCCGGGCGCCCGATTCGGTGATCGAACCGAGGGCCATCTGATCGGCGTTCTCCGGCACCCTGCTCGCGGCGGCGTCCGTGAGCGTCGTGGTGGGCCACAGCTCGCTGGTGTGCCGGTCGAGGTACACGTGGAACCAGGCCATGAAGCCGAGGGCCACGGCGAGCGCCGGCAGCGCCCGCTTCAGGGCGAGGCCCGCGAGGGCGCCGACGGCCAGCGCGCACAGGGCGTACGCCACGAGCAGCGGGCCCCGGTTCACCATCGGGTCGGGGTAGAACCACTCGTCGCCCACCATGCCCCGGTCCGGCGCCCAGGCCCAGCGGTAGAGCAGGACCAGCACGGTGGTGCCGAGGACGAGCACGACGGCGGGCACGGCCAGCTTGGCGGCCAGCCACCGCGTCGGGGTCACCGACTGGGTCCAGGCCAGCTTCGCCGTGCCCCGCTCCAGCTCACGGCCGGTCAGGGCGGCCCCGGCCCAGGCGGCCACGCCGTAACAGAGATAGGAGACGAGCGTGCCGATCATGCTCAGGCCCGAGCTGTACGTCATCGCCGCCATGACGTCGATGCACGGGTCGCTGTCTCCGCACGAGGCCGCCTCCTGGTCGATCTCGTGCAGGGTGACGATGCGCAGCCAGAGCAGCCACCCGGCCATGGCCAGCACATACGCGCCCCATACCAGCAGCGCCGAGCGGTGCGCACGCCACACGGTCCAGACCGTGCCGCGCAGACGGAGGCCGCGGCGGGTGACGGGGGCGGCGGGGGTGGTGGTGGCGGTCATCCGGTGCCTCCCGTACGACGTCGGAGCAGGAGGAACGCGGCCAGGACCAGCAGCGCGGTGACGGTGAGGACGATGCCGGTCTCGACGAGCTGGAGGGGCCAGAAGTGGGAGGAGGGGTGGAAGTCGACGTAGAAGCCGACGACGTCGGTGCGGTCGCAGGAGACGTCCGCGCACCCCGCGTTCGAGAGGCGGTCGTCCGAGGCGGTGATGAGGCCGCGGTGGATCAGCTCGCCCGTCCAGTCGGGGTCCGAGTTCTTGGAGACGAGGGTCTCGACCGGCCACAGAAGGTGACGGTACGACTTGAGCGTGCCCATGATGACGGCCGTGCCCAGGAGGGCGACGGCGAGCGCGGGCAGGGAACGGCGGATCAGCACACCCGCGAGGACGCCGAGGGCCAGGGCGAGCAGGGCGTAGGCGGTGGCGAGGGTGCCGTTGCCCACGAAGGTGCTGTAGGTGAACCAGTCCCGCGTCGCCAGCGCGTGCCGCAGCCGCTCCTCCCGCCACCACACCAGACGGTTCAGCAGGGTCAGCAGGACCGTCCCCGAGACGATCAGGGTGGCCGGGACCGCGACCTTGGCGGCGAGCCAGCGGGCCGGGGTGACGGACTGGGTCCAGGCCAGCTTCGCCGTACCGCTCTCCAGCTCGCGGGCGATCAGGGCGCCGCCCGCCCAGGCACCGATGAGGGCCGGGGCGATGACGAGGACCACGGAGCCCAGGGTGACGGCCGTTTGGTAGCGGGTGTACGCGGGGCCCGTCGAGCAGTAGTCGGACTCCGCGCAGCCGCTCTTCACGTACTCGGTCCAGGCCGCGTCGACGCCCGGTCCGGCGGCCCACACCAGCCCGCCGCCGATGAGGACCACCAGCAGTCCCCAGAACCACAGGGCCGACTGGTGCAGACGGAGCGTCGCCCGGATCAGCCCTCGGGCCGGGGTCATGGCGGGGGCCGCCTTCATGGAACGGGAGGCCGGGGTCTCGGCGGTCTTGACGGTCTCGGCGGTCTTGACGGTCGTGGTGCTCATACGGCGGCCTCCCGCGCGTCGGCCCCGTTGGTCTCGCCGGTCTCGCCGGCGGCCTCACCGTCGTGCCCGTCGTTCTCGTCGTCGAGGGTGAGCGCCGGTGCCTGAGGTGCCCTCAGATGGGCGAGGACCAGCTCCTCCAGGGTCGGCTCGGCGGTCTGCCAGCCGGGGCCGACCTGGCCCTGCGGGCGGATGAGCGCGGTGAGCTGACGCCCCGTCGTACGGGATTCGACGACGGTGTGCGGGGCGAGATCGCCGGCCGGGCCGGAGATCCGGGTGTGCGCGGCGAGGATCTCGTCCAGCGGGCCCGCGAGCCGGACGCGCCCGGCGCCCAGCAGGAACAAGTGGTCGCAGGAACCCTCCAGTTCGGCCACCACGTGCGAGGACATGACAACCGTGGTGCCGTGCTCGGCGGAGTCCGCGAGCAGCGTGCCCATCAGCTGGTGCCGGGCGAGCGGGTCGAGGTCGGCCATCGGCTCGTCCAGGAGCAGCAGTTCGGGCCGCTTGCCGAGGGCGAGGGCGAGCGCGACCCGGGTGCGCTGGCCGCCGGAGAGGGAGCGGATCTTGGCGTCCCGGCCGAGCCCGCCCTCGTCCACCACCCGCTCGGCGACGGCGGCGTCCCAGCGCCGGGGGTTGAGCTCCCGGCCCAGGCGCAGGGTCTCGGTGACGGTCAGCTGGGGGTACAGGGGCTTGTCCTGGGCGACGTACGCGATGCGCTCGCGGGCCGCCGCCGGGGTCGTACCCAGCACGCTGATGCCGCCCTCGGTGGGGGCGAGCAGGCCGGCCGCGTGGGCCAGCAGGGTCGACTTGCCCGCGCCGTTCGGTCCGACGAGCGCGCACACCCGCCCGATCGGCAGCCGCAGCGTGCACTCGCGCAGCGCCCAGTCCTTTCGCCGCCACCCGAACTTCTTGCCGAGTGCGGCCGCCTCCATCGCGGTCCCGGTCATGCCTCGTCCCCCTGGTCTTCCTTGAAGTGTTCATCCAGTACGGAAGTGAAAAGCGCCTCTACGTCGTCCCGTTCGAGCCCGGTCTCCCGGGCCCGTACGGCCCACGCGTCCAGCTCGGCCCGCAGCGGGGAGTCGACCGGCGCGGTGCCCAGTGACTTCCGTACGAACGTGCCGAGGCCGCGGCGGGCCTCGACCAGGCCTTCGCGCTCCAGCTCGCGGTAGGCCTTCAGCACCGTGTTCGGGTTGATCGCGGTGGCTTCCACGACCTCGCGGGCCGTGGGGAGCTTGTCGCCGGGCTCCAACAGGCCTAGCCGCAGGGCCTGTTTGGTCTGCTGGACGATCTGCACATAGGTGGCGACACCGCTGCGCCGGTCGATGCGGTACTCGACCACTCGAACAACCACCCTTTCACTAATTGAGTAGTGAAAGGGTGGTGCAAGAGAGGGGGCGGTGTCAACAACACCGCCCCCTGCCTGTGGACAACTCCGCTTCCGGGCGTCCTGGCCGTGCCGGGTGCGTCAGGTTTCGCTGCGGTACATCAGATCCGTCTCGTACGTCACGAATCCGAGGCGTTCGTACACGGTCACCGCCGCCTTGTTGTCCGCGTCGACGTAGAGCATCGCGGTGGGCAGGCCCTGGGCGGCCAGATGGCGCAGGCCGATCGTGGTCAGGGCCTTGCCGAGGCCGCCGCCCTGGGCGCCGGGGCGGACGCCGACGACGTAGACCTCGCCGAGCTGTTCGGCGGCGTGCGCCTTCGTCCAGTGGAAGCCGATCAGTTCGTCGTCCCTGAAGGCCAGGAAGAAGCCCGCCGGGTCGAACCAGGGTTCGGCCTTGCGGTCGTCGAGGTCGCGTTGGGTGAGGGCGCCCTGTTCGGGGTGGTGGGCGAAGGCGTCCGCGTTGGCCGCGAGCCAGGCCGTGTCGTCCTCGCCGGGGACGAAGGTGCGGACGGTGACGCCGTCGGGGAGCACCGGCTCGGGTGGGTCGAAATCGGCCAGGGAGCGGCGCATCTGGCGGAGTTCGCGGAAGAGGGTGAGGCCGAGGACCTGGGCGAGGTGGCGGGCGGCGGAGTGGCCGCCGTGTGCCCAGACGCGCAGGCGTTTGCCGGACTCGGCGAGCAGGGCGGAGCCGAGGGACCGGCCGTGGCCGTGGCCCCGGTGGGAGGGGTGGACGACGAGTTCGGCGGCGGGGGCCTCCACCGGGTCGGTGTCCTCCAGTTGGGCGTAGCCGACCAGGTCGGCTCCGACGGTGAGGAGGAGGTGGCGTACGCCCTCTCGGGGGCCGCCGCGGAGTTGGAGGCGGCCCTGCTCGGACACCGCGGCTTGGCCGTCGACCTGGGCGGCCTCGTCCAGCAGTGTGAGGACGGCCTCTTTCTGGCTGGGGGTGAGTTCCAGTCGGGTTTCGATACTGCGCGTGGCCGGGCCGGGCCGGGCGGTGTCGTCGCTGGTCATGGGTTCGAGGTTAGCCGTGTGGGTGCCCTTCGGGAGGGCCGGGCGCCTATGAGCCCGGGTGGATCCGTGGTCTGGCGGCTGTGGCTTGATGTGGTTGATCGCGCCCCGCGACGGAGCCGCGGAGGTGACTGCCCCGCACTCCATCGGGCGCGCTGTTCGTCCCCTTTGCTGCGAGTCCTCCTTGATGGCAACCAGGTCGTAACCATGAACCCCCTGCCGCGCTACGCGCGTTGACCCTAGGCTTCCGCCGGACGGGGCCTGTTCTCACGTTTCTCTTACTTCTCACGAACCCAGGGGGGCACATGTCAGCCACACCCCATGCGCAACGCCGCAGAAGCCGCCGCAACCGGATCCTCGCCGTCGCGGCCGGCATCGCGACCGTCGGCGCGCTCGCCGCCGCGATCCCGGCGAGCGCCGGTGAGGCGGAGTCGTACACGCCCGGCAAGCAGAAGCCGAGCCGGTACCAGGACGTACAGCTGCTGTCGTTCAACGACCTGCACGGCAACCTGGAGCCGCCGGCCGGCTCCTCGGGCCGGGTCACGCACGTCCACGAGGACGGCCACACCGAGACGATCAACGCCGGTGGTGTCGAGTACCTCGCCACGCATCTGCGCACCGCCCGCGAGGGCAACAAGTACTCGATCACGGCGGCCGCCGGTGACATGGTCGGCGCCTCGCCGCTGATCTCGGGTCTGTTCCACGACGAGCCGACCATCGAGGCGCTGAACGGGCTCGACCTCGATGTGACGAGCGTCGGCAACCACGAGTTCGACGAGGGCGCCAAGGAACTGGCCCGTCTGCAGAAGGGCGGCTGCCACCCGACCGACGGCTGTTACGCCGAGGGTGAGGAGTTCGGGGGCGCCGACTTCCCGTACCTCGCGGCGAACGTCATCCAGGAGAAGACCGGCAAGCCGCTCCTCAAGCCCTACTGGGTGTGGAAGAAGAACGGCGTCAAGATCGGCTTCATCGGTGTGACGCTGGAGGACACCCCGGGCGTCGTCTCCGCCGAGGGCGTCAAGGGCCTCAAGTTCAAGGACGAGGTCGAGACGATCAACAAGTACGCCAAGGCGCTGGAGCGCCAGGGCGTCAAGTCGGTCGTCGCGCTGATCCACGAGGGCGGTGCCCCCGCCTCCACGTCGTACAACTACGACTGCGACTCGCCCGGCGCCGGTGACGGCATCTCCGGTCCGATCGTCGACATCGCGAAGAACATCACGCCGAAGGTCGACGCCCTCGTCACCGGTCACACGCACGCCGCGTACGCCTGCACGATCAACGACCCGGCGGGCAAGCCGCGCATGGTCACCTCGGCCGCGTCCTTCGGCCGCCTCTACACCGACACGACGCTGACGTACGACCGCCTGACCGGCGACATCTCGCGTACGGCCGTGGAGTCCGCGAACCACGTGGTCACCCGTGACGTCGCGAAGGCCGCCGACATGACGGCCCTCATCAGCAAGTGGAACACCCTCGCCGCCCCCATCGGCAACCGCGCCATCGGCCACATATCCGCCGACGTGCCCAACGCCGGCACCGAGTCCCCGATGGGTGACCTCATCGCCGACGCGCAGTACTGGTACGGCAAGGCGCTGGACCCCGAGGTCGACCTCGCGCTGATGAACCCCGGTGGTGTGCGTGCGCCGCTGACCTACGCGGCCAAGGGCACCGAGGGCGACGGCGTGGTGACCTACGCCGAGGGCTTCACCGTCCAGCCGTTCTCCAACACCGTCAATCTGCAGGACTTCACGGGTGCTCAGATCATCTCGATCCTCAAGGAGCAGGTGAGCGGTACGAACGCCGCCGCGCCGAAGGTGCTGCTGCCGTCGTCGGGTCTGACGTACACGCTCGACCTGACGAAGTCCGGCGCGGACCGCGTCGTCGTCGACACCATCAAGCTCAACGGTGCCGCCATCGACCCGGCCGCCACGTACCGCGTCGCCACCAACAGCTTCCTCGCGGGCGGCGGCGACGGCTTCCCCACGCTGGGCCAGGGCACGAACGATCTGGTCGGCGGGGACGACCTTGCCGCGCTCGAGCAGTACCTGCTGGCCAACTCCTCGGCCACCAGCCCGATCGCGCCGCCGGTGGCGAACCGGATCACGATCGTCAGCTGACCGCACGGATCACGATCGTCGCCTGACCGCACGGTTCCCCGCGCCCCTGAAAGCAATAGGGGTGCGGGGAACTTTTTTCTGGGCAGCTGGGCAGCTGGGCAGACTGGGGGAGCCTCAGCGGGCGCAGCTCTTCGGGTCCAGCTTCTCCTCCCACTTGTCGTCACGGCCGTCGGGCTGGCCGTTGGGGAGGAGCTTGTCTGAGGTGCCGTCAATGTAGTAGCCGTACGAGAAGATCGTGCGGTAGGAGCGGTTGCGCCAGGTGTGCACGGTCTTGTCGCCGTTGCCCTTGTTCCACTGGTAGTCCTCGACGTAGAAGATCGGGTTCACGCGCACCACGCGCTGGTACGGCGTCCACGTCACGGCGATCTGCCGGCACGGCGGGATCGTCTTCTCGCTGCGGCGCTCGAACGACGAGGTCTTCTCCCAGCCCCACTCGTAGTTGATGTTGCCACCGAGCTCGCCGCTGAAGATGCTCTTGGCGAGGGAGAGGCTGATGGAGCCGCCGACGCTCTTCTTGGCGAACGTCTTGGTGCTGTAGCTGCTGACGAAGGTCTCCTTGTCGTCCTTCGACCCCCGGTTGCCGATCCAGGGGGAGGTGCGGACGGGGGTGCCCTTGGTGGACCAGGTCGACGCCTGCGCGTAACCGCACCAGCCGCGGAAGATCTCCCAGTCACCGGCCGGCTTCCACAGCCCGAAGACGTCCCGCAGGTACTCGTCCTGGGTCTTGAACTCGCCGGTCCGGACGTTGAGGGCGCCGTACACGCCGGTCAGGCTCGTCTTCTGGGCGCAGAGCCGCTCGATCATCGAGTCGGTGTTGCCGGGGTCCACGCCCCGGATGTTCGTCGCGCCGCCCGGCCCGGTGGCCGCCTGGGCGGAGCCGGTGCCGGCCAGGACACCGGACACCGCCAGCGCGGTGGCCGCAGCGCCGAGCGCGCTCTTCTTCAGCTGTGCCTTGAGTGCAGTTCGCATAGGTGTGCGCTCCTACTGCTGTACGCCGGCGTCGGCGGTCACCGGTCCTGTCGTCTGGGGGAACGGAGAACTCGAAGAGCTCACCAGCAGCGAACACGACCTACATCACAGCCGCCTCAGAGGTTTCTCAGACCCCCCTCAGAAACTCGTCACGAAACCGCCACGCAAGATCCACAAGGCTTGCGCCCCGCACACCCCGCACACCCCGTACGCGCCGAACGCCCCGAACTCCCCGTACGTCGACCGAGCCCGGCGTGCGGTCTGGGTACCGGACCCCGCGAAGTTGAGTACAAGCACTCAGGCAGGTCGCGGCGTGCCCGCCGACGATGAAGGTCAACATCGTCGAGACCGGGAGACCCGCATGCTGAGCCGCCTCGCCGACGTCCTGGTGCCCACCGTCGGACGTCTCACGGTGACCGCCGAGACCGGCCCCGGCCTGGCGCCGGGCAGCATCATCGCCGCGAACCACACCTCGCTCGCCGACCCCGCCATCGTTCTCGCCGCGCTGCACCGCATCGGTGTCCAGCCGGTCGTCATGGCGGCCGCCGGCCTGTGGCGCACCCCGTTGCTCGGCCGCGTGCTCGCCCGCGAAGGGCACATCCCCGTCCACCGCAGGGACCCGCGCGCCTCCCACGCGCTCGACCTCGCCGCGGCCGTATTGGCCTCGGGCCGACCGGTCCTCATCTACGCCGAAGGCGGCATCCCGCTCCGCAGGGACGCCGCCGAAGCGGCGCCCGAACCGTTCCGCAGCGGCCTGTCCCGGCTCGCCGAACGCACCGGCGCGCCCGTCGTCCCGGTCGGCCAGGCCGGGGCACGCCGGGTCACCTCGGGCAACACGGCCAAGCAACTCGCGGGGCTGATCACAGCACCGCTGCGCCGCCCTCACCTGCACGTCCACGTGGGCGCCCCGCTCAGCCTCACCGGCGGCCACAACGCGAACACGCGGCAGGCGCACAGCGCGGTGACGGCGGCCTGGCGCACGGCAGCCGCCCAACTCGGCGAGCCGGCCGCGCTCGCCGCCTAGCGGTACGGCCCCGGCCCTTGAGCTGTGCGCACATCGAGGTGGTGGCCGAGGTAGTGGCCGAGGTGCGTCGCCGCGTCGAGCATGGCGAGGCCCCGGGCGGTCAGTCTCCGTCGCCAGTCGTCCAGGGCGCCGGACAGGGTGTCGGTGCCGCCGGCCGTCCGGATCTGCTGGACCACGGTGGAGATGCGGTCCAGGGGATAACCGCCGCGGCGGAGGAGATGGGCGAGTTCGGCGTCGCGGACGTCGCTCGCGCGGTAGACCCGGTACGCGGTGAGCGGGTCGCGTTCGGGCGCCAGGATGCCGGAGTCCTCCCACTTCCGCAGGGTCGCCGGGGTGACGCCCAGCCGACGGGCCAGTTCGCCGACGGTCAGGGTGTCGGAGCCCGCTGACCTGCTGCGGAGGTCCACCGACCGACCTGGAGCGCCCGCGCCATCGGACTCCGCCATCAGATGATCCACCGCGTCGCGCACCGCATCGAGGGTTTCCCGGTCACGGAGCAACTGGCTGTGTCCACGGTCGATGACCGTCAGGGCGTCGTCGAGCGCGTCGTCGTGGAGGGCGCGCATGATCCGGCCGGCGGTCGAGTGGCCGTAGGCCGGGACGAGGGCGAGGAAGGCGCGGAGCGCGGCCGCGTGCACCTCGGTGTAGATCCGGTAGCCGCTGTCCGTGCGCTCGGCGGCCGGGATGAACCCGTCCCGCTCGTAGTTGCGGACCGCCTGGGTCGAGAGGCCGTGCTCGCGGGCGAGGTCGGAAGGTCGCATGGTGGTCACCGCTTTGAGACTTTACGCGACGTCTCCTCGGCTACAGCTCCACAACCCTCAATCGAACCTTCAAGGATACGATTGAGGCTCATGAGTCAGGACATTCGAGACTTCGTGACCCCGTCGTGCGACCTGCTGGCCCTCGGCGAACCGACGCACATGGAACCGGCCTTCCCCCGCATCCGCAACGAACTCTTCGCCCAACTCGTCGACCACGGCTTCCGTTCGATCGCCCTGGAAACCGATCGCGTGCCCGCGCTCGCCCTGAACGACTACGTCCAGGACGGAACCGGCGGCTTCGACGAGGTGATGAGCGAAGGCATCGCCCACGGCCGCGGCGAACTGGCCCCCAACAGGCAACTGATCAGCTGGATGCGCGAGTACAACCGTGACCGACCGGCAGAGGAACGCCTCTCCTTCTACGGCTTCGACGCCGAGATGGAGAACATGAGCGCTCCCAGCCCGCGCCGCTACCTCGAACACGCCCGCGCCTACCTGGGCAACGAAGGAAGCCTCGCCCTCTCCGCCGCTTCCGCCGCCTCCGCCGTCGATATCGCGAGCCTCGCCGGCGACGACGAACGGTGGAGCCGTACGGAGGCGGTCCTGGACCCCGCCATGTCGATCGGCGCCACGGCGGAGGCCGAGACGCTCCGCTCCCTCGCGGACGACATGCTCACCGAGTTCCACGCCCGCGCACCGGAACTGATCGCGGCGACGTCACGCGCCGAGTGGTTCAGGGCGAGGGCCCACCTCACCGCCGGTCTCGGCCTGCTGCGCTACCACAGGCAGTTGGCGCAGCCCATCGAAGAGAGCGTCCGGATATCCCGCCTGCTCGCCACCCGGGACGCCCTCATGGTCCAGAACCTCCTCGACATCCGGGACATCGAGGCCGACCGAGGCCCGACGCTGGTCTTCGGCCACAACCTCCACCTCCAGCGAAACCTCAGCCATATGCGCATGCGCGACCTGGACCTCAACTGGTACGGCGCCGGCGCCATCCTGGGGCCGCTGGTGGGCGAGCGGTACGCCTTCATCGCCGGCAGCCTGGGCCGCGAGGGTGCCGTGCAAGGCCGTACGACCACCTGGGCCCTGGCCCAGGCCCCCGAGCCGACATCCGCCGACGGGGTCCTGCACGTCAACGCCGACGACTAGCCCCCGTCCTCACCACCTTCGGCATCCACACCGATCCGCCGTCCCCTGCTGACCGCGATCCGCAACACGTCCTCCAACGACTCCGCCGCCCGCGTGAGCGCGAACCGCACCGCCTTCTCACCGGCCGCCGCGTCCCCGAGTACGGCCCTGCTGCCGCCCAACACCTCCTCGGCCGACCCCAGTTGGGACACCTCCACACTGTCGGCGAGGAGGGAGAGGGCCCCGGGGTGCGCGGTGTCCGGGTCGAGATAGCAGGGCTTGCCGTCGGGGGTGGTCCACGGCAGCAGGCGCAGGCCGTCCATCATGCGGAGACCTCCATGCCGCGTGCGTAAAGCTCCTCCGGGCTGAGCACGTAGGGCCGTACGAGGTTGTCGTAGGGCTCGAAGGGCCAGATCTCGACGGGCTTCTGGTGCCGTGGAGGCGGCCCCGGTTCCAACGGCTCCTCCGCGTCGGGCGACAGCGGGCTGGGCGCCGCCCAGCGGAGCAGTGCCTCGCAGAGCCTCACGACGAGTGCGCGCATGACGGTGCCCCTCTTCCTTCTCAGGGTTATTTCAGGGTTGGTCTGACGAGCGGTGATTACCGTTCGTGTTCCGATCGTCACGGATGCGGCGTACGTTGTGGAAGAGGCCTGGCGTTGTCTGGAGCGCCAGGCAACGGGGAGGGGTGACATGGGCGAAGTGGTTGACGGGGAGCGGGGATCGGGGCGGGCCGCGCTCGGTCGGACGCTGCGACTCCTGAGGGAGAAGGCGGGCAAGACGCTGGCGCAACTGGCCGCCGAGACGTCGTACGACAAGAGCTATCTCTTCCGCCTGGAGAAGGGCGAGCGGCTTTCCAAGCGGGCGGTCATGGAGGACCTGGACACCTACTACGACTCCGGTGACCTGCTGGTTCGCTTGTGGAAGGACGCGCAGAGAGAGGTCATCAAGGACAAGTACAAGGCGTACATGGAACTGGAGGCGACAGCTCGCATCCTGTGGATGTTCCAGCTCCGAGTACCGGGCCTCTTGCAGACCGAGGACTACGCCCGCACGGTGTTGTCAGGGTTGTCCAGAGCCCAGACAACGGCAGACAACGGCGAGGAGTTCGAGGAACAGGTGGCCGCGCGTATGGGGCGGCAGGAACTGCTGCACCGGCAACCGGCGCCGAGTGTCCGCGTGATCATGGACGTAGGGGCGGTGCGGCGGCCTGTCCCCAACCGCAAGGTGTGGGTGGACCAGATGTCGTACCTGTTGGAGGCGGCGGAACTGCCGTCGGTCGTACTTCAGGTGCTGCCCTACACGGCTGGTGTGCACGACCTCATGAACAGCGATCTCACGCTGCTCTGGCAGCGAGTCGGCGACCCTGTTGCCTACGTGGAAGGCAACGGCATCGGCGAACTGATCGACGATCCGGACAAGGTCCTGTCCTACCGCTTGTCCTACGATCTCGTCCGGGACGCGGCTCTGACCCCTGAGGAGTCGACGGCGTTCATCAAGCGCCTTCTGGAGGAGTGCAGATCATGAAGCGAACCCCCGACCTCACCACTGCCGTGTGGCGCAAGTCCTCCTACAGCGACGGCGGAGCCTCGAACTGCCTCGAAGTCTCCGACACCCACCCCCACATAGTCCCCGTCCGGGACAGCAAGGCCCCGGGCAACGGCGTGCTGCTCTTCGGGAATGGGCCCTGGACGACGTTCATCGAGGCCGTGAAAAAGAGCGAATAGCGCGCCGCGTCGCTGATCACGCCGGCCAGCTGTCAACGTTCAGGCCGCGTGTATCCCGTCGGGTGAATCGGGCGGGAAACCGGGACGGGCGGGGGAGTGGTTCGGTCACCGTGGCGTCATGGCAGTGAATGCGATCTTCGATGAAGGGTTCGACCGACGGGCGGACGTCTCGGCCGACCCGTACGCGTCGTGGCCGGAGCCGGTGCGTGGACGAACCACGCGGGGGCGGTGGGCGTGACTATGGTCGTAGACACGGCACGACGAAGGAGGCCCTCGATCATGGCTCCCGATGCTGCGGAATCCGATTCGGTCATCCCTCCCATGCCCGAGCGGACGCCCAAGGCACTGCGCGAGGCGATCGCCACGCACACGCCCGAGCTTCTGCCCGACTTCGACGAGCACTGGAAATGGGCGATCGCCGACGCCTACGACCTCGGTCCGGTGCCGGCGTTCATGGCCCGCTGGTGGGGTGAGTACGCTCTCGCCCGCGACCCCAAGCTGGACGCACATGTGCGCGATCTCGAACACCGAGCTGCGTATGAGTGCACCGACATCACCGAAGCCAAAGCCCTCCTCGAAGAAGCGGCGAAGATTCACTACCGGGTCCGAGAACTGGAGCCCGGCGAGTGACTGATGGGTTCATGGGGCCGCCTTGGCAGGCGGACTGGCGGATCGATGCTCTCGTCACCTTCGAGGCACTGCCCGACCACGTTCGTGAGATCGTCCTCGCAGCGCGCGCCGAACTGGTCACGGCGAAAGACCCGTATTTCCGCGGCGTCGATGCTGATGCCGGACTGCCCGATGGCATGAGGGTCGTGCCGGGCCGGTCCACTGATCCGAAGGGCCGCCACATCTGCTTGTTCGACAACGGACATGGCTGGCTGAAGTACAGCTTCGTCCGCCGAACCGAAGATCCCCAGATTGTGGTCGAAGAGGTCTTCTGGCAGGAAGCTGACCCGCTTGAGTTCCCTACACCGCCTCCGGCGGAGGAGTAGCCGCCCCCGGCAGTCGTACCGTCGCCAGCGTGCCGCCGCCGTCCGCGCGGGACAACGACACCTCGCCGCCCGCCTGTTCCACCGTGCGGGCCACGATGGACAGACCCAGGCCCGAGCCCGGTAGGGCCCTCGCGCTGGGGGAGCGCCAGAAGCGGTCGAAGACGTGGGGGAGTTCGTCGGTGGGAATGCCGGGGCCGTGGTCGCGGACCGTGAGGACACCGGCGTCCAGGGCGACCTCGACCGTGCCACCCTCGGGGCTGAACTTCACCGCGTTGTCGAGGATGTTGACGATCGCGCGCTCCAGCGCGGAGGGCTCGGAGCGGACGTACCACGGTTGCAGGTCCGCCGTGATCGTCAGCTCGGGGCCGCGCAGACGGGCCCGGCGCAGCGCCGCCTCCACGGTCTCCTGGAAGTCCACCACCTGGAGGTGACGGCCTCCCTGCTGCCCCGACTCCGAGCGCGACAGTTCCTGCAAGTCGCCTATCAGTGAAGCCAGTTCGGTCATCTGGGCCTTCACCGAGGCGAGCAGCGCCTTGCGGTCCTCCGCCGGGATCGGGCGGCCCGTCTCCTCACTGCGGGTGAGGAGTTCGATGTTCGTGCGCAATGACGTCAGGGGCGTACGGAGTTCGTGGCCCGCGTCCGCGATCAGTTGCTGTTGCAGTTCCCGGGAGTTCGCCAGGGCGCTCGTCATCGAGTTGAAGGAGCGGGAGAGGCGGGCCACCTCGTCCTCGCTCTCCTCCTCCACCGGGATACGGATGCTCAAGTCCTCGGTGCGCGCCACGTGTTCGACCGCCTCGGTGAGCTTGTCGACCGGGCGCAGACCCGCGCGGGCCACGGCCAGACCGGCCGCTCCCGCGCCGACGACTCCGATGCCGGAGACGAGGAGGAGGATGAGGGCGAGGTCGTTGAGGGTGGCTTGGGTGCCGTCGAGGGGGAGAGCGACCAGGAGAGCCGCGTTGGACACCTCGCCCGTAACCGTGTTGGTGATGCTCACAGGTCGGCTCACGACGCGTACGTCGTTGCCGTCCGAGTCGGTGGTGTTGTGGTAGACGGCCTTGGTGTGGTCCGTGGCCTTGGCGACGTCCTTGTCGGTCTGGGTGACCTTGACCGTACCGGCGGAGAAGCGCAGGACACAGGGCGTTCCGTCCTCCAGGACCACCTGGAAATAGGTGTTCCGGGGGCCGAAGCGGGGGTTTTCCTCGCTCACGGTCTGGGTGCAGTAGCTGACCGCATACCCGGCCTCGTCCTGAATCGCTCCCATGCGCGTCGACTTGTCGAGTTCGTCATTGATCTGGTCGTACAGCTTCCCCTGCACGATGAACCAGCACGTCACCGACACCGCCGCCACCGCGAACGCCACCGCCGCCGCGACCAGCATCGACAGCCGGGCCCGGATCGGCAGGGACCGGTAGCGGCTCAGCACCTTCTTCACTCCGCGCCGCCTTGTCGCAGTACGTACCCGACGCCCCGCACGGTGTGGACGAGCCGCGGCTCGCCGCCCGCCTCGGTCTTGCGGCGCAGGTACATGACGTACACGTCCAGGGAATTGGAGGACGGCTCGAAGTCGAAGCCCCAGACCGCCTTCAGGATCTGTTCGCGCGTGAGGACCTGGCGCGGGTGGGCCATGAACATTTCGAGCAGCGTGAACTCCGTGCGGGTCAGCTCCACCGGCCGCCCGCCCCGGGTGACCTCCCGCGTCGACAGATCCATCCGCAGGTCCGCGAAGGTGAGCGCCTCGTCCAGCTCGGCCGTGTCGGTCAGGGCGGCCGCATACGAGCTGCGGCGCAGCAACGCGCGGACACGGGCGAAGAGTTCGTCCAGCTCGAAGGGCTTGACCAGGTAGTCGTCCGCGCCGGCGTCGAGGCCGGTGACGCGGTCGCCGACCGTGTCGCGGGCCGTGAGCATCAGGATGGGGGTGGTGTCGCCCGCGCCGCGGATCCGGCGGGCGGCGGTCAGACCGTCCATGCGCGGCATCTGGATGTCGAGGATCACCAGGTCCGGCTTGTACGCGGTCGCCTTCTCCAGCGCGTCCGCGCCGTCGACGGCGACCTCGGTGCCGTAGCCCTCGAAGGCGAGGCTGCGCTTGAGTGCGTCGCGCACCGCCGGCTCGTCGTCGACGATGAGGATGCGCTGGGGTTCGGGGGCGCCTTCGGCGGGGCTCATGGTGGTGTCGTTCCTCGGGTGGGGTCGGTTACGGGCCGGGGGCGCAGTGGGGCTCGGGTGCGTGGTCCGGTGCGGGTGTGTGTTGGCTGATCGCGTAGTTTCCCGCGCCCCGGTGGGGCGCGTAGTACCGGCCCTAGCCTTACACGTTCCCTCTGCCACGCAGTAGCCCGTAAGGATCAGCCGCGAACCGTACGGCGGTGCGGCCGTGCCGCCGTGTTGCGGCGGGCCGTCGCAGGCGCCGTCGCCACCTCGGGGGCCCGCGTCACCGGCGGGTGCAGTGCGGCCGCCACCGTGAGGGCGAGGCCCAGCCCGGCCGGGCCGCCGGCGGTCTCGACGTCGTGCGCAACCGTCTGGATCCGGGCGATCTGCGTGATCATGTCGAACTCCTTGGACTCAGCGGGACTGGAGGAGGGAGAGGAGAGGAGAGGCGAGAGGGGTGGTGTGGAGTGGCGGTGGACCTCAGTCCGAGCCGCCCGCCCGCAGCGTGCTCAGGTCGGACTTGACCGTGTTGATCGGGATGGCGAAGCCGAGGCCGACGCTGCCGGCGCTGGAGGACGTGGCGTCCGCGGCGGAGTACATCGCGGAGTTGATGCCGATGATGTTGCCGTTCATGTCGATGAGGGCGCCGCCGGAGTTACCGGGGTTGAGGGAGGCGTCGGTCTGGAGCGCCTTGTACGTGGTCGTGGAGGAGCCGGTGTCGCCGTTGAACTCCTGGCCGCCGAACTCGAACGGCCACTGGCCGCCACCGCCCTGCTGTTGCTGCTGCTGACCCTGGCTCTCGTCCGTCGAGACCGTCACGTCACGGTCGAGCGCGGAGACGATGCCGCTGGTCACCGTGCCGGTCAGGCCCTCGGGGGAGCCGATCGCCACGACCTCGTCGCCGACCTTGACGCCGCCGGAGTCGCCGAGCGTGGCGGCCTTCAGACCGGAGGCGTTCCGCAGCTTGATGAGAGCGAGGTCCTTCTTGCTGTCGGTGCCGACGACCTCGGCGGTGTAGGACTTGCCGTCGCTCGTCGTCACCTTGATCTGGGAGGCGCCGGAGATCACGTGGTTGTTGGTGATGATCTCGCCGTCGCTGGTGATGATCACACCGGAACCGGTGGACTCACCCGCGTTCGAGCTGGCGCTGATCTCCACGATGCTGGGGCTCACCGCCGTGGCGACCCCCGAGACCGTGCCCTTCTGGCTGGTCGGCACCACGCTCGTGCTGGTGGAGCTGGAGGCGGTGGTGTTCGAACCGGTCAGCTCCTGGATGCCGTACGCCGTACCGCCGCCTATCGCCGCCGCGACGATCGCCACGGCAGCCAGCAGGGCGAGCGGGCCCCGGGCGCGCCTTCTCGGCGCGGACGCGGGGGCCGGGGCGGGGGCGGAGGAGACCGGCTCGGTGAGGAGCGCGGTGGGGGTGGTGGTGTGGGCCGAGGCCGCCGCAGCGGGCTGCTCGCCAGTGGCGTACTCAGCCGAAGGCACCGACGTCGAAGGCGCCGGCGCGGAAGGGGCCGCGGCCGGGTCGTGCGCCGGCGGGGGCGGCCACTCCGGGTTCACCGGGGCGGAGGCGTGCTGCTGCTGGAGGTACGTGGGCTGCTGCTGGGTCTCGCCGTCGGCGTACCCGGAGTGCTGCTGCTGGTCACCCTGGAAGGGGTTCTCGTACTCGCCGCTGCGGCGGAAGCTCTCGGTCATGACTCAGAGCTTGCCGCCCGACCATGAGACCTTCCTGAGTGCTCCCTGAGAAGCCCGCCAGAACCTCGTATGCCTCATGTAAATGCGCGGAGGCCCCCGCCCGTAGGGAAACAGAGGGTTGCCGTGCGGTGATGTTGCGGAACGCGGCGTCCGAATACTTGTCCGGCTCCTTCCGGCCCCTGTGATTCCTGTGTACGGCGGGACGTACGAGTCCTACGATCACCCAGCCGGAGGGGGGCTCCGCGATACGACCCGTGGCCGGGACAACCGGGACGCGGGGGCGGTCGGCGTCGTACGCCCCGCTCGGGCTGCCACGACACCCACCCGCACCCACACCCACCCGCACCCACACCCACCACGCATCCCAGGAGCCCTGAGTGATACGTGCCTTCAAGGCACTTCCGGCCGCCGCCCTCGCGCTCGCGCTGAGCGGCGCCGGCGTCCTCGCGGCGCAGCCCGCGACAGCCGCCGACGAGTCGGACCGGCCCACCGTCACCCTCGACCAGCCCGCCGCGCCCAAGGCCTCCGCCAAGGAACTCCGCCAACGCGTGATCAAGGCGGCGGAGGACCAGGCGAGACCGGCGACGGACGACTCCACCGACGCATCCGAGAACTCGTCGGACGCCTCGAACCAGTCCCCGTTCATCATCGGCGGCAGCGAGACGACCATCTCCGCCGCCCCGTGGATGGTCCAGCTCGCCTACTACGACTCGACCACCGACGAGGGCTACTTCTGCGGCGGCACCCTGGTCGCCCCGAACAAGGTCCTCACGGCCGCCCACTGCCTCTCGGGCCTCGACTGGGCGGCCAACGGCGCGGTCCTGGCCGGCACGACCGACCTGTACGACGACACGACCGGCACGGTCGCGGGCGTCCTGCGCCAGTGGGAGCACCCGAAGTACGACGAGAACACCATCAGGAACGACGTCGCCGTTCTCACCCTGGACCGCCCGCTGCCGCAGAAGTGGCTGCGCCTGGCCGCGTCCAACGACAGCGCGCTCTACACCGCGGGTACCAGCGCCACGGTGTACGGCTGGGGCCTGACCTCCGGCGGTGCGGACGCCCAGCTGTCCGCGAAGCTCAAGAAGGCGACGCTGCCGCTGGTCAAGGACACGACCTGCGACAGCGCCATGAAGTCGGTCCTCGGCACGGACTACTTCGCCGAGGGCTCCATGGTCTGCGCGGGCACCCCGGCCTCCGGCGGCGACGAGGGCACCACGAGCACCTGCAACGGCGACTCCGGCGGTCCGCTCGTGGTCGGCGGCAAGGTCGTCGGCATCGTGTCGTGGGGCGTCTCGGGCTGCACCGCCAAGGGCGCCTACCCGGTCTTCACCAAGGTCTCCGCGTACACCTGGGCCGCCCAGCCCCGGATCGACGACACCGACCTGTCGTACGACGGCCGGGCCGACCTCCTCGCCCGCACGCCCTCCGGGAACCTCTTCCAGCAGGACAGCAGGGGCACGTCGCTCGCCGCGCGCGCGTACCAGGGCAACGGCTGGCAGAACGCGAGCTGGGGCATGCAGGCCGACCTGGACCGGGACTTCTACCAGGACCTGATCATCCGGGACAAGAACGACGGCAAGCTGTACCGCAGCTACATGAACCACTCCACCTGGGAGTGGAACTGGATGCAGATCAGCTCCGTCTGGGGCGGCTACAAGTCGTACGCCATCCCCGGTGACATGACCGGCGACGCCCTCCCCGACCTCCTCGCCCTCGACGCCGGCGGCTCGGTCTACCTCTACCCGGGCAAGGGCAACGGCCAGTTCAACACCAAGATCCGCGTGGTCAACCAGGCCTGGAAGGGTGCCAAGCTCCTCGGCCGCGGCGACCTCTCCGGCGACGGCAAGCCCGACCTCCTGGTCCGCTTCTCCGACGCCTCGCTCTACCTCTACAAGGGCACCGGCAAGGCCTCGGCCCCCTGGTCCCCCCGCATCAAGGCCCGCACGGGCTGGAAGTTCACGGCCTACGTCACGAACGGCGACGTCACCGGCGACGCCATCGCCGACGTGATCGCCCGCGACTCCGGCGGCACCCTGTGGCTCTACCCCGGCACGAACAAGGCCTCGACGTCCCTGTTCGCCAGCCGCATCAACCTGGGTACGGGCTACAACCAGTACAACGCGCTGTTCTAAGAGCGCCGATCGCCAAGGGCCCGCGCCTCGTTCTGGGGCGCGGGCCTTGGTGCGCGGAGCAGGAGAGGGCAACCGCCTGCGGTTGCTTTCGAGGGGCGCGGGAAACTGCGCGAACAACACGACGGACCCGCGAACAACACGACGAACCCGCAGTCAGCAGCCGACCCCGAGCCCTACGGCGCTACTCGCAACCGCACGACCGCCGTACGACCAGCTTCGACGGAAACAGCTTCACCCGCTCACCCCGGGACCCGGCCACCCGAATCCCGTCATCGAGCACCAGATCCACCGCCGCCCGAGCCATCGCCGTACGGTCCGTCGCGATCGTCGTCAGCGGCGGATCGGTCAGCGCCGCTTCCTTGACGTCGTCGAACCCGGCCACGGCCAACTCGCTCGGCACCTCGATACGCAACTCGCGCGCCGCCCGCAGCACACCTATGGCCTGGTCGTCCGTGGAGCAGAAGATCGCCGGCGGCCGATCCGGCCCGGAGAGCAGTTCCAGCGCCACCTTGTACGCGTCGTACCGGTTGTAGAGCGCCTGGAAGAGGCGCCCCTCGGTCGGGATCCCGGCCTCGTCCATCGCGCGGCGCCAGCCCTCGACGTGGTCGGAGACGGGGTCGCCGACGAGCGGCGTCTCGGCGATGCCGCCCATACAGGCCACATACGCGTAGCCGTGCGAGAGCAGATGCTCCACGACGAGCTTCGCGCCGCCGAGGTCGTCGGTCACCACGGCCACGTCGTCGATCGCCTCGGGCCGCTCGTGCAGCAGCACGACCCGCGCGTCCCAGGCGTCTATCTCGGCGGCGGCGTTGTCGTTGAGGGCGTGGCTGACGAGGATCAGCCCGGAGACCCGCATCCCGAGGAACGCCCGCAGATAGTGGACCTCGCGCTCGGCCACGTAGTCGGTGTTGCCGACGAGCACCATCTTCCCGCGCTCGGCGGCGGCCTGCTCGACCGCGTGGGTCATCTCCCCGAAGAACGGCTGGCGCGCGTCCGGCACGATCATGCCAATGAGATCCGTGCGCCGGGAGGCCATCGCCTGGGCGACCCGGTCGGGCCGATACCCCAGTTCCTTGATCGCGGCGAGGACACGCTCGCGCGTGGCCGGGGCAACCGGCCGGGGTCCGTTGTTGATGACGTAGCTGACGACGGCGGTCGACGTACCCGCCAGTCTTGCCACGTCATCCCGAGTCACCTTGGCCACGCGCGGAGTCTACGCGGATGGAACGCCCCTGGGCAGGGCGTACGCCGGCTTCCCTGCGCGGGAGCTGGGCGTACGGCACCCGCCGGGAACCCGATGGGGTCGGTCACTACGCCTCGGCCGCGATCTCGGCGGTGTCCAGGGGCACCGTCTCGTCCGCATCCGCCGCCTTTGACGGGGCAGCCTTGGCCTTCGCGTCGTCGCCCGCGCGCTCCGCCTTCTCCGGCGTAACGAATCGATAACCGACGTTACGGACGGTCCCGATCAGCGACTCGTGCTCGGGGCCGAGCTTGGCGCGCAGCCGTCGAACGTGGACGTCGACCGTCCGCGTACCGCCGAAGTAGTCGTAGCCCCAGACCTCCTGGAGCAGCTGGGCGCGGGTGAAGACGCGGCCCGGGTGCTGGGCGAGGTACTTGAGGAGCTCGAACTCCTTGAAGGTGAGGTCGAGGACGCGCCCCTTGAGCTTGGCGCTGTAGGTCGCCTCGTCCACGGAGAGATCGCCGTTGCGGATCTCCATCGGAGAGTCGTCGTTGACGATCTGCTGCCTGCCCATGGCCAGCCGCAAACGCGCCTCGACCTCCGCGGGACCGGCTGTGTCGAGGAGTACGTCGTCGATGCCCCAGTCGGCGGTGACGGCGGCGAGACCGCCCTCGGTGACGACGAGGATGAGCGGGCAGCCGGGCCCGGTGGAGCGGAGCAGCTGGCACAGGCTGCGGACCTGTGGAAGATCACGGCGTCCGTCGATCAGGATGACGTCCGCACCGGGGGTGTCGACGAGAGCGGGGCCTTCCGCCGGAGCCACGCGCACGTTGTGCAGCAGCAGGCCGAGGGCCGGAAGCACCTCGGTGGAAGGCTGGAGGGCGTTGGTCAGGAGCAGCAGAGAACTCATACGTCTGGTTCCTCCTCGGTCCCTGCGAGGACGTTAGCGGCACTGCGACTGCGCTGCGGAGCTGCACAGTGTTCTGCTCTGCGATCCCGGGCCCGTACACCTGCGGTCACCTGGCGTTTCCCGCTCGTATACAACGCTACCGAAAGCACAAAAGGACTCGGGGGCTACGTTGCCCGAGTCCTCTGTCCAGCAGAATAGCCCACATGAGTGCTGGTCCGGCAGGTCATGTGACGCGATCTTTCGACATTCCGAACTCTGAGACGGCCGATCGAACCGTTTCGCGGCCGCCCCGAGGCCCTTTGCGCAGGTTTCTGCGCACTGACGACGGGGTGAACATCGAGGCTGTATACGACCCGAAGGCCGTTGTATACAAGGGCTCCGACGGCACCGGAACTCCATCCTCCGGCCACCTCGCCGTCGTCGTCGCCCACGGCTTCACGGGCGACGCCAACCGCCCGCACGTTCGAAGAGTGGCCGAGGCCTTCGCCCGGTACGGGTCCGTCATCACCTTCTCCTTCCGCGGCCACGGAAGGTCGGGCGGCCACTCCACGGTCGGTGACCGCGAGGTCCTCGACCTCGCGGCGGCGGTCCGCTGGGCCCGCGAACTCGGCCACGACCACGTCGCCACGGTGGGCTTCTCGATGGGCGGCTCGGTCGTCCTGCGCCACGCGGCGGACCCGGACGCGGGCACGGACGCGGGCACGGGCACGGACGCGGTCGTCTCGGTCAGCGCCCCCGCCCGCTGGTACTACCGGGGCACGGCCCCCATGCGCCGCGTCCACTGGCTCATCACCCGCCCCACCGGCCGCCTCCTCGGCCGCTACGGCTTCCGCACGCGCATCCACCACCGCGACTGGAACCCGGTCCCGCTCTCCCCGGTGGAGTCCGTGCCGCTCATCGCGCCGACCCCGCTGCTGATCGTCCACGGCGACAGGGACGGCTACTTCCCGACGGACCACCCGGAGATGCTGGCAGCGGCGGCGGGGGAGAACGGTGAGCTGTGGCTGGAGAGGGGGATGGGGCACGCGGAGAACGCGGCGGGGGAGGAACTGTTGGAGCGGATCGGGGAGTGGGTGACGAAGACCGTGCCCCGTGAGGGGCGCGGGGACCTGCGCGATCAGCCGCCGTCCACCCGCGGTTTTCCCACGACCCCGACTCCCCCGTAGCCTGAACCACGTCACGACTAACCAAGAGGAACGCAGATGCCAAAGGGCACCGTCCGCTACTGGGCCGCCGCCAAGGCGGCGGCCGGCATCGCCGAGGAGCCCTATGACGCGGCCACCCTCGCGGACGCCCTGACCGCGGCCCGAGAGCGACACCCCGGCGAACTCAGCCGCGTACTGCGGCGATGCTCGTTCCTCGTCGACGGAAACCCCGTGGGCACCCGTGAACATGAGACGGTACGTCTGGCCGAGGGCGGCACGGTCGAGGTGCTCCCGCCGTTCGCAGGAGGGTGACCCCCACATCATGAGCAACCAGCCGTACGGGCACGAGGGCCACCAGGGACACCCGGGCTACGACGCGTACCAGCAGCCCCAGGCGCAGCCGGAGTGGCAGGGCTACGACGAGAGCCAGCAGTACACCCAGCAGTGGGAGGGCCAGACCTGGGAGACCCAGAGCCAGCCCCAGACCCCTGCCGCTGCCCACCTGACGGAGGCGGCGTACCTGCCCTCACAGGCGGACGGCCAGTACGCGCAGTACGGCCAGTACGCGCAGCACGGCCAGTACGCGCCCCAGCCTCAGGCCCAACCCCAGGCCCAACCCCAGGCCCAGCCCGGGACCGCCCCCGTGGCGGAGTCCGAGCCCGGCTACGGCCCCCCGACCGTCACCGGCAACACCCGGGTCACCGACGCCCAGCGGGCGCGGGCCGAGGGCCGGTCGCCGATCATCGAGCCCGGGATGCAGCCCGCGGCGATCACGGCCGTACTGGGCCTGCTGCTGGCCGGCGCCGCGGCGGTCGGCGAGTACGCCCTCGCCGTACCCCTGGTGATCCTGCAGGCCGTGACGGCGGCGGGCTGGTTCCGGCTGAACGGCATGTGGCCGGCCCGGCAGGGCATCGTGCTGGCGTTCGCGGGCGCGCTCGCCGCGGACGTGGCCCTCCTGGCGGCCGGCCGGGAGCACGCGCCGGCCGCGATCCTCGGGACGCTGGGCGTGTGGGTGCTGCTCGCGATCGTGCTCGGGCTGCGCAGCCACGCGGACCCGGACGAGCGGATGTACGGCCTGATGGCGACGGTCGCCTCGGCGGCGCTGTCGATCATCGCGACCGGGTACCTGGCGGCCGTCGCGGACGCGGTCACGGTGGGTGGGATCGCGGTGGCGGTGGCCGTCCTGGCCCGCGCCCTGCCCCTCCCCACACCGGCCTCGGTGGTCGTGTCCCTCCTGGCGGCGACCGGCGCGGGCCTGGCCGTCGGCGGCGCGACCGACCTCGGCACGTCCGGCGCGCTCCTCGGCGCCGCCGCCGCCCTCTGCGCCCTCATCGGCCACCGGGTGGCGAGCTACGACTACCCCTCCCGCTTCGTCCACTTCACCGCGGGTGTCGCCCTGCCCCTCACGGCGGCGGCCCCGGCGGTGTACCTGCTGGGCCGTGCACTGGGCTGATTGACGGGTGGGGGCGGCGGGGGCCAAAACCCAGGAGGCGCGCCCACCCGCCCTGTCACAGGTGATCAACAAGGCGCACGAACCCATCCCCAGGCCTCTCCCGGCCCGATTAGTCTCGGGACGGACCGTCGAGTGGACTACGTGGGGAACACCGAGACATGCGCGCACTGCGAATACTTGTCATCGTCGCCGTGATCCTTGGCGGCCTCTTCGTGGTCGCCGACCGCGTGGCCGTCGGGTTCGCCGAGGACGAGGCGGCCGAGCAGCTCAAGACCAGCGAGGGCCTGGCCACCACCCCCGAGGTGTCCATCAAGGGCTTCCCGTTCCTGACCCAGGTCGCGAGCGGCGAACTGGACGACGTCGAGATCGGCATCGAGAACTTCGAGGCGAGCACGGGCAACGCCGACGAGAGCATCCGCATCGCCGACCTGAGGGCGAACATGCGCGGCGTCGCCTTCTCCAGCGACTACTCCTCCGCCACGGCCGCCAGCGCCACCGGCACCGCGACCATCGCGTACGACGAACTCCTCAAGGCCGCCAAGTCGGAGCCGACCGATGCCGGTCTCGGCTTCACCGCCCGCGTCGTCGGCCTCTCCGACGGCGGCAAGGGCAAGATCAAGGTCGAGGTCGAGATCGACCCGCCGGCCCTCGCCCCCCAGACCGTCTCCGTCCTCAGCACCGTCAGCGTCAAGGGCGACACGGTCGAGGTGAACGCCGACTCCCTGCCCACCGTGGGCGGCCTCGACCTCGCCGAGAACGCCGTCCGTTCGATCACCGACTTCCAGCAGGCCATCGACGGCCTCCCCGGCGGTATCAAGCTCGACAAGGTCGAGGCCGCGCCGGACGGCGTGGACATCACGGTGAAGGGTTCGAACGTCAAGCTCGCCGGGTAGGACGACGAACGGCGTCCACGTACCGGCGGGCCGTCCGAAAGGCGAGACGCCGCCGTCCGTACCGTAGATGTGAGGACGGCTACACGGCCGCGCGGCCCGGTCGCCGCAGCCCCGACGCCTCACTCATCCCACATTCCGGACGATCGCGTCTCACCATACGACATGCCGGTGACACGCCCGCCCGTCCCTCCCTACGATCGACAACCATGAAGCGACAGGCGGACCTCACGAAGCGGCGGGCAGTAGACCTGTGCCGCGTCGCCGCCATGCTCTGTCGCACTTTCTGAGCGGCAGCCCCGACTGTCGCGTTTCCCGTCGCCCTGCCCAGCCAGGGGACACTCGTGCGCGCCCGGCCCGACCGCTGTCAGGCGCCCCGCACGCCCCGCCGCAACTGCCCCGGAGGAGAAAGAGCATGAGCCGCAGCGACGTCCTGGTCGATGCCGACTGGGTCGAGGCCAACCTCGACGACCCGAACATCGCCATCGTCGAGGTCGACGAGGACACGACCGCGTACGAGAAGAACCACATCAAGAACGCCATCCGGATCGACTGGACGAAGGACCTCCAGGACCCGGTACGCCGTGACTTCGTCGACCAGGAGGGCTTCGAGAAGCTCCTGTCGGAGAAGGGCATCGGCAACGACACCCTCGTCGTCCTCTACGGCGGCAACAACAACTGGTTCGCGTCGTACGCCTACTGGTACTTCAAGCTCTACGGTCACGAGAACGTCAAGCTTCTCGACGGCGGCCGCAAGAAGTGGGAGCTGGACGCCCGCGAGCTGGTCGACGAGGTTCCGGTCCGCCCCGCGACCGAGTACAAGGCCAAGCCGCAGAACACCGCGATCCGTGCCTTCCGTGACGACGTGGTCGCCGCGATCGGTTCGCAGAACCTGGTCGACGTGCGTTCGCCCGACGAGTTCTCGGGCAAGCTGCTCGCCCCCGCGCACCTGCCGCAGGAGCAGTCGCAGCGTCCGGGCCACGTCCCGTCCGCCCGCAACATCCCGTGGTCGAAGAACGCCAACGACGACGGCACCTTCAAGTCGGACGACGAGCTCAAGGAGCTCTACGCCGAGGAGCAGGTGGACCTGGCGCAGGACACCATCGCCTACTGCCGTATCGGTGAGCGCTCCGCGCTGACCTGGTTCGTCCTGCACGAGCTGCTGGGCGTGGAGAACGTCAAGAACTACGACGGCTCCTGGACCGAGTACGGCTCCCTGGTCGGCGTCCCGATCGAGCTCGGCGCCAACAAGTAAGCCCAGTAGTAAGAGCTCAGCCCGCAAACCCCGACCGGCCTTCCTTCCGGTCAGACCTCTCTTGGAGAAAGACATGTGTGGAGCGAAGGCCGGCGGCCCGGACGCCTCGACGATCAAGCCCGGTGAGACCACGATCCAGGGTCAGGTGACCCGCGACGGCGAGCCGGTGACGGGCTACGTACGTCTGCTGGACTCGACCGGCGAGTTCACCGCGGAGGTCCCGACCTCCGCGACGGGCCAGTTCCGCTTCTACGCGGCCGAGGGCACCTGGACCGTGCGAGCTCTCGTCCCCGGCGGCACCGCCGACCGTACCGTCGTCGCCCAGAAGGGTGGCCTGGCGGAGGTCGCGATCGCCGTCTGAGGCAGTCCTCCGACAAACGGCTGAGGGCCGCACCCCGGGTATCCAACCCGTGGGGTGCGGCCCTTCGCCGTACCCGGACTTACGCTGAAGTCATGTACGCCCGCCGGCGCCACCGGCTCTCCCTGACGGGTCCCTCGCACTGCTGCGCAGGCTTCGGGGCCCTGCGCCGGACTCCGTCCGTCGGCGGTGGGCGGGGCCCGGGTGTGGGCTTGTGTGGGTGTTCGGGATCGTGGGTCGCGGACTTACGCTGAAGTCATGTACGCCCGCCGGCGCCACCGGCTCTCCCTGATGGGCCCCTCGCACTGCTGCGCAGGCTTCGGGGCCCTGCGCCGGACTCCGTCCGTCGGCGGTGGGCGGGGCCCGGGTGTGGGCTTGTGTGGGTGTTCGGGATCGTGGGTCGCGGACTTACGCTGAAGTCATGTACGCCCGCCGGCGCCACCTCTACTTCGCCATGATGGGCACGTGCCTCGTGCTCTTCGTCCTGGCCTGGGGTGTCGTACGCCTCTGGTCGGTCCCGGTCGCCGTAGGCATGTGTGTCGTCGCCATGGTCATCCCGCCCCTCGCCGCCGTCGTAGCCAACCGTCGAGGCCCCGACGACCGCTGGTGGGACGATCCCTCCGGCGACCCGAAGTCCGACGAGTGGTGGGACGAGCTGGACGGCAAGAGGCGGCCGAGGCAGCAGCCTTGACCGTCGATGGGCGGGCGTCTCAGTAGACGAGCGCCTGCGTGTCGTCCGCCAGGGTCTCCTGCACGAACACCTGCGCCCCTGCGATTCGTACGCCCTTGATGACGTCCTGCTCGGTGATGTCGCGGCGGGCGGCGCACTGGGTGCACAGGGTGAGGCGGCCGCCGGCCAGGACCGAATCGAGCAGGTCGGGGAGCGGGGCGGCGTGCGGGAGTTCGAACTCGGCGGCGCGGCCCGGGAGGGCGAACCAGGCGGACTCGCCGGTCAGCCAGAGTGAGACGTCGACTCCGCTGGCCACGGCGACCGCGGCCACCGTGAAGGCCTGGGAGCAGCGTTCGGGGGCATCGGCCCCCGCTGTCACCTTGATCACGAGCTTCTTCGCCATGGCCGAATCGTAGTCCGAATCGTAATCAACCCCCGCGCAACCCGATGCGTGGGCCACGGGTCTCCTGTGCGCGGATACGGAATCCGCGCTTCACGTTCTGTGGGGGATCGCCTTGGAAGTCGCGGAAGTACCTGAAGTGCCGGAAGAGCCGGAAGAGCCGGAAGCGCCGAGAGTCTCGGAAGCGCCCGATGCCGCTGAGGTGGCCGCGGCGCCGACGGAGGTGGCTGAGGCTCCTGTTCCCGCCGACCGGCCGCGGCGGCGGCGTGGGCGTACGGCGGCGCTGATCGCCGGGGCGGTCGCCCTCGGGCTCGTGGCCGGGACCTGCAC
Source organism: Streptomyces sp. DSM 40750 (assembly GCF_024612035.1). Taxonomy (GTDB): domain Bacteria; phylum Actinomycetota; class Actinomycetes; order Streptomycetales; family Streptomycetaceae; genus Streptomyces. The sequence goes on along the minus strand of NZ_CP102513.1, from coordinate 5,454,197 downwards.
CGGCTTCCTCGTGCAGGCCGACCGGGAGCCCACCAAGCTGCCCCCGCTGTCGCAGCCGGTGCTCGCGCAGGCGAAGGGGAAGGGGCCCGAGCCGCTCTCGGCCGAGCAGGACCGGAAGGTGCGCACCGACGGGGACCTGCGTGAGCTGCTGCTGAAGAAGCCGAAGGGCGCGACCGAGTCCGGGACCCTGTCGGGTGACGACGGCTGGCTGGACATGGCCGGCTACGCGAGCTTCTACGACGAGCCGGACGGCGCGTTCACCTCGCTCGTGGAGGAGGAGTTCCGCCGGGTGGCCGTCACGGGCTGGCGGGTCGGCAGCACGTTCCAGGTGGAGATCCGCCTCGTCCAGTACCACCAGGAGGAGTTCCTCGGCGCCTCCGACACCGCCGACGACGCCTACTACTGGGCCCTCGAAGAGGACGACACCGACAGCTGGCCCATCCCCGGCACCGGCGACGGCATGGCCTACGTCCACAACCAGCCCGAGAGCGAGCCCGGCTACCTGCCCTACTACACCGCCGAGGCCCACGCCTGGCGCGGCGACATCGCCCTCGAAATCTGGCTCACCGACACCAAGCCCATCCCCAAGTCCAAGATCCTCGACGTGGCCGAGCGTCAGATGGAGCGGCTGTGAACGAGACTCCTCCGAAGGTTCCGGCCGATACGGCGGGTGAGCGCGATACCTCCCACGCACCCGCGGACGATTCCGCCCAGCCGCAGCTCCCCGGCGGGGGTCCGGGGGCGCAGCCCCCAGGGATGGGAACGGGTAAGGGCGGCGGGGGCGAGAAAACACCCCGTCGGCGCGGCCGTATCGCCGCCATCGCGGCCTGCGCGCTGCTGCTCGCCACCACCATCGGCGCCGTCGGCCACACCGCACGGACCGTCGACGCCGCCGACCGCGACCCGGGCGCCCCCCTCTGGAAGTTCCCGAAGGCCACGGCCGAACAGAAGAAGGCCCCCGACCGGACCGGCCTCGCCGCCATGCTCGTCCCGTATGACGATGACGCCTGGACCCGAGGCCCCGACATCGGCGAGTTCGGCTCGGACGCCGTGCTCAGCGGAGCCCAGGCCACGGACCTCCGCAAGGAGTCCCTCCGCGACCTCCCGCGCTCCCAGCGCCGCCAGCTGGAACGGCAGATCGACCGCCAGGACATCCAGGGGATGGCGATGCGGAGCTATCTCGGGCAGGCCGGGTCCCAGTCCTCGGAGGACCAGTTCACCGCCGGCGTCGAACTGGTCCAGATGAACAAGGGCGCGGTCAAGGACATCGCGACGTTCCAGAAGGACTTCCTGGAGATCCTCGACGTCTTCCGCAAGGGCCCGAAGATCGAGGGTCACAAGAACGCGAACTGTTTCCTGCCGCCGAAGGACTCCGACGTCAAGCTCGACGCGGTCTTCTGCATCGCTGCCCAGGGAGACGTCCTGGTCACCGTCGACGCGTACGGCGTCAAGCCGATGGACACCAAGGCGGTCGCCCGGCTCGTCCGCGAGCAGCTCGACCGCATCGCCGAACCGGGGGAGGCGGTATGACCGACCAGCAGACGACGACGGACCGGGAAGGCCCCGCAGCGGACCGGGAACAGGCCCCGCCCGCCGACCAGCGAAACCCGACGACCGCCGCCGAGCAGCCGACAGCCGTACAGGACCCGGCCACGCCCGCCGAGACCCCGGCGGGCGTACCGGAACAGTCGGGCGCCGACGACGAGCAGCCCACCCCCCAGCCGTCGGCCGTCGTACCACCGGCATCCGCACCCCCCATCCCCGAAGCACCGCTGTTCCCGCCCCCGCCTCCGCCCCTCCCCACCGCACCTCCGGTCAAGAAGGACCGCCGCGTCCTCCGGGCCGTCCTGCGCTGGACCGCCGCCGTCGTCGTGTTCTCGGCGGTCGGGGTGACGGCCGCGATCGGGGTCCTCGGAATGGAGCGGACGGACGTGCCGGGTCTGGCGACGGAGTCGGACGGACGGTGGGAGTACCCGACGCTGACGAAGCCGGCGTTGCCGTCGGGCAGCCCGGGTCCGTTCGCGGAGACGAACAAGGCCGGGGCCCACCACGCCGACCTGCGGGACCTCGTCCTGCCGGCCCCGAAGGGCGCCAAGGTGGACGCGGCGCTGCGCGGCGAGGACGGGTGGCTGGCCACCAAGGACTTCCTAGCGGAGTTCGCACCGGAGGACGACGCCGCCGAAGAGCTCGGCCAGGTGCTCACCGACTACGGCGTACGGCACATCGCCGCACGTGGCTGGACCATGCCGGACGGCACCCGCACCCGGATCTACCTGCTGCAGTTCAACACGGCGGCCCTCGCGGACGAGGTGTTCTCGCTCGAACTGACCGGCTACAACAGCCCGCGCTACGACCTGCGCGGCACCGACGGGACCATCTCCCGGGACGAGGACTTCCCCGTACGTTCCGAGCTGGTGGACATCGAGCGTGCCGCGTACGTCGAGAGCAAGCCGTACGGCGAGGAACAGGTGCGGCAGGCGTATCTCTCCGCCGCCGACACCCTCGCCGTGGTCGTCCAGTCCGGAAAGGGCACCACCGAGGCGATCCCCTTCCAGCAGACAGTCGTCCTCCAGAGCCAGTTGCTCGACTGAGCAGAACGCAGAAGACAGAACCTGGCGAACCGCCCCGGGCCCCAGCCGCGTAAGCTGGGGCCCGGCCTTGTGTAGTACCGAACCTCCGCTCATCCGAGGAGCACCCCGTGGAGATCTTCTTCGAAGCACTGCTGGTCCTGGTCTGCGTCGGCGTTCTCGCCTTCACCGGTCTGGCCGTGAAGAAGCTGTACCAGGGCCAGCGCTGACCCACGTCAAGGACATCCAGGAACCGCCACTCATGATCGAGATCCCGTCCGACCTGCACAAGGACCTCGTCCCCCTCGCCTTCCTGCTCGGCGACTGGGCGGGCGCGGGCGTCCACGACTTCCCCGGTGCCGAGAAGTGCAACTTCGGCCAGGAGGTCACCTTCACCCACGACGGCCGGGACTTCCTGGAGTACCACTCCCACAGCTGGGTGCTGGACAAGGACGGCAACAAGGTCCGCCCGCTGGAGACCGAGACCGGCTTCTGGCGCGTCGACGCCGACCGCAAGGTCGAGATCGTCATGACCCGCGACGACGGTGTCGTCGAGGTCTGGTACGGCGAGCTGGCCAAGCAGAAGCCGCAGATCGACCTGGTCACGGACGCGGTCGCGCGTACGGCGGCCTCGGGTCCGTACAGCGGCGGCAAGCGGCTGTACGGCTATGTGCACAGCGACCTGATGTGGGTCGGCGAGAAGTCGACCCCCGACGTCGAGCTGCGCCCCTACATGTCCGCGCACCTGAAGAAGGTCGTCACCCCCGAGGACGTCGAGCGCTGGGCCAAGGCCCTCCCGGACGACATGCCGGACGACGGCATCGCCTTCTTCAAGTAGGCCCAGTGAGCCCGGTTCACCCGTTCCAGATGATGTTGCGGGCATAGACGCACTCGTGACGGGGGATCGCGAGGATGCGCTCCACCTCGGCCACCATGCCAACAGGCAGTCCCCCTGTTGGGCGAGGGAATGGTGGCGCAGCGTCTGCCGCAACCAGTTATCAGTGGTCGTTATCAGCGCCGTGCCGCTTGTTAATGCCGATCAGGGGTTAACAGATAAGCGAGTATTGCAGTGCGCTTGCGCCGCCCTGGGAGTGGTGGCTAGAGTGACGGATGTCTTCGAGGGGGCGGGCTCCGCAGCGTCACGAACGCACGGAGCCCCGACCGCAACTTGACTGCGGTCGGGGCTCCGGAGGCCGTGCCCTGGGCGGCATGCATGCAGAGGCGGACCCAGAACGTTCGTGTTCGACCGTAGCACGACGCATCCGCAGATGCATCACCGTGTGGTGACGATCACCAATGGAGGGGGAACCATGACCAGTCGCCTGCCCGCGTGGATGCTGACAACCTTGTCGCTGCCGCGACTGCGGCGCTACATCCGGGCCGCTCGGGGTGATGCCCGCACGGCATCGCGGCTGTACTGGTGGAATGTCGAGGTCTCGGCCGCACTGTTCGGGCCCTTGCACTGTCTGGAGCTGGCGCTGCGCAACGCCCTGCACCAAACGCTTGCACGCCATCACGGCAGGCCGGACTGGTGGACGGTCGCGCCGCTGAGCGACCGGGGGGCGAAGCTGGTCGACGACGCGCACCGCTCCTGCCGACGGCGTCTGTCAAGGACGACCGCGGACGACGTGGTCGCGGAGCTGTCGTTCGGCTTCTGGGTCTCGCTGCTCAGCCATGCGTCGGGCTACGACCGGAGCTTCTGGGTGCCCGCGCTGCACCAGGCGTTCCCGCACTACCGAGGGCGCCGTCGCGACCTCTACGACGGCCTGTCCTCCCTGGTCCTGCTGCGGAACCGCATCATGCACCACGAGCCGGTCCACCATCGAGACCTCGCCGCCGACCATGCCAAGATCTACCGTGTGCTCGGCTACCTCAACCCGGAGTTGGCCAAGGAGGCGCAGGCCATGGACCGGTTCCCGGCCGTCCTCGCCGACCGGGGCGATGTCCTTCGCGGCACCCGGCCGCCCCAGTTCTGATGGACCGGCTCCGTATCCATCGAGTCCCGAACCCGGGAGACACTGTGACCGATCGCGCCAAAGGGCCGGGCGCCGACAGCAGTACAACCGTCGACGTCGACGCCGTTGAGTTCGCCGGCCGACTCGTCTCCAGGTCCGACATCGCCCGGCTCGCCGGAGTGAAGCGCCCCGCCGTCAGCAACTGGCAGCGGCGGTATCAGGACTACCCCGCTCCGGTGAGCGCGGAACCGGAGTTGTTCATGGCCGGCGAGGTGCTGGCCTGGCTGTCCTCGCGGACCATCCCCGTCAACGCTCTGCTCCCCGGCGAACCGACCGGCATCACCTACGGTGACCGCTTCCGGGCAGGGCTGACAGGGGGCAAGGCCGGAGGGTTGCTGGCCGCGGTCAGAGAACTCACTGGGCCTGGGGCGGAGCGTATGCGCGGGTCCGTGCCGCTGCCGCTCTACCTCGACTGGCTGCTGTACCTCGTCTTCTGCGCCATCGTGGAGGCGGACGGAGGGGAAGCGGGTCGGCGCAGTTGGATCCAGGCCGAACGTGACGTCGACCTCCCGGAACAGAAGTACCCCGGTGGCCTCCCGGCCGCTCTCCAGGACCGGCTCGAACGCAATCCTCCCCGTTCCGCCGAGGAGAGCCGCCGGGCCTTCGATCTCGTCCTCGCCCTGCTGCGCGATGCCGACGCACACGAGGGGGGCGACTTCCTCACGCCGCCGTCCGTCGCCCGGGTCATGGCGGGCGCCCTCGCCGCAGTCGCACCCGCCGGGGCCGTACCGCTCGACCCGTACTGCCGTACCGGAGAACTACTGACCGCGTACCTGGACGCCACGGCCGGAGAGGGGAGGAGCGGACCGGGACCGCGTGAGGTGCGTGGCCGGGTTCTCCACGATCGCGCGCGGCGGATCGCGGGGATGAACGTCCGGGTACACGGCGCGTACGGCGGCGAGCTGGCCGAGGGGCCGGTCACCCCCGCTCTCTCCCCGTTCTGTGACCCGGAGGCGAGCTGTGAGGTGGTGATCACCAACCCGCCCTTCGGGGGCAGGGTCCCGGACGACGTGTCTCCTCGTTACTGGCTGTACGGCCGGGCCCGGCGTACCGAGTTCGACTGGCTCCAGTACGTCGTCTCCCGTCTGGCTCCTGACGGACGCGCCGCGGTGCTGATGCCGGCGGGGGCCTCCTTCAACGCCGGTGCCTCCCACACGGTGCGGTCGGGACTGGTCGAAGCCGGGGCTGTCGAGGGCGTGATCGAGCTTCCTGGCGGGCTGTTCACACTCACCGGCGTCAAGACGCAGATCTGGTTCCTGCGTGCCCCCGGTTCGCAGGGGGCGGTGGACCGCGAAGTGCTGTTCGTGGCGGGCGCGCACCTCGGACACCAGCTCGCCCGGACCCAGTGGGCTCTGTCCGACGACGACATCGCCCGGCTGGTGGGGGAGTACGTGTCCTGGTACCGGACCGGTGTGGCAGGGCGCTCCTTCGAGGGCACCCCGGGCCTGAGCCGGGCCGTGCCGGTGTCGGACATCGTGGAGCACGGCCACAATCTGGATCCCTCGCGTTATGTCCGGCTCCCCGGCCCGACCTCGGTCGCCCCAGCGGCCGGCCCCGCCGAGGTCCGGGACCGGCTGGCGAGCCTGGCCGAGGAGATCGCGACCCTGCATGTTCGGGCGGATGCGGCCGAGGCCGAAGCGGCCCGATGGCTCGGGAGGTACGGACTGTGACGACGACCGAGGGGACCAAGGGTTTCGTGCCACCGGCCGGCTGGTCGAGTTGCCTGCTGGGGGAGCTGTGGGCCTCCATCCAGGCCGGGCCGGGCCAACGTACCGAGGACAAGGGCCTCACCCAGGCGGATGGCGGCGTCCCCGTCGTCCTGCCGCGTGACCTGCGGGGTCGGCGCATCGTCACCGAGGAGGCCCCGGCCGTACCCGCGATCCCGTGGGACCGGGCGCGGACTCTGGCGAAGTACGAACTGGCCGAGGGAGACATCCTCATCACCCGCACCGGTACCGTGGGCCGTTGCGCACTGGTCACCGGGGAGCACGCAGGCTGGCTGTTCCACCCCAACCTGGTACGGCTCAGGCTGCCCGGGGCGGGAGGGGTCGAGGCCGCGTATCTCGCGGCCTATCTGAGCGCGACCACGGCACAGGACTGGATCAGGACACGGACGGCCGGGGCCGTCATCCCGTCACTGAGCATTCGCACCCTGGGTGAGCTGCCCGTCCTCGTGCCGTCGGTCGCCGAGCAGACGGCGATCGGTGCCACGCTCGCCGCCCTCGACGACAAGATCCAGGCGTATGCCGAGATCACTCGCGCGACTCGTGCGTACCGCAGTGTGCTCGCTGACGCCTTGATGAACGGTGTCCTGTCTGCCGAGCCATGACTCCGCCTCCCCGCCCTAGACTGGGCGTGTGGTGAGCACCGACTGGAAGAGTGACCTCAGGCAGCGCGGCTACCGGCTGACGCCGCAGCGGCAACTCGTGCTCGAAGCCGTGGACACCCTTGAGCACGCGACCCCTGACGACATCCTCGTGGAAGTGAGGAAGACGGCGTCGGGGGTCAACATTTCCACGGTCTACCGGACCCTGGAGCTCCTGGAGGAGCTCGGGCTGGTCAGCCATGCCCATCTGGGGCACGGGGCGCCGACGTACCACCTGGCCGACCGGCACCACCACATCCACCTCGTGTGCCGCGACTGCACGAACGTGATCGAGGCGGATGTGTCGGTGGCGGCGGACTTCACGGCCAAGCTGCGCGAGACGTTCGGCTTCGACACGGACATGAAGCACTTCGCGATCTTCGGCCGCTGCGAGGACTGCTCTCTCAAGAGCTCAACCACCAAGAATTCAACAACCAAGAGTTCAACTACCGAGTCGTAGGCTTAGACGTATGAAGAGCCCTCTGCTGTCCCTGCCCGGAGCCGTTCCCGCCGAGGGCGTGGACGAAGATGTCGCCGCCCACTACGGCGACCTCTTCCGAGAACAGCGAGCCCTCGCCGACGGCGCCGGATTCGTCGACCTCTCCCACCGGGGTGTCATCGCCGTCTCCGGCGAGGACCGGCTCAGCTGGCTGCATCTGCTGCTCACCCAGCACGTCAGCGAACTCCCCACCGGCGAGGCCACCGAGGCGCTGATCCTCTCCGCCAACGGTCACATCGAGCACGCGCTGTACCTGGTCGACGACGGCACGACGGTCTGGGCCCACGTCGAGCCCGGCACCCAGGAGGCGCTCCTCGCGTACCTGGAGTCGATGAAGTTCTTCTACCGGGTCGAGGCGGCCGACAGGACGGACGACTTCGCGGTCGTCCACCTCCCGGCCGGTTCGATCGCCGAGGTCCCGAAGGGCGTGGTCGTGCGCGAGACGCCGTACGGCCGTGATCTCTTCCTCCCGCGCACGGACCTGGAGTCGTACGCCGAGAAGACGGGCCCCGCGGCCGGACTCCTCGCGTACGAGGCGCTGCGCGTCGAGCACCACCGCCCCCGCCTCGGCTTCGAGACCGACCACCGCACCATCCCGCACGAGCTCGGCTGGATCGGCACGGCGGTACATCTCCAGAAGGGCTGCTACCGCGGCCAGGAAACCGTCGCCCGCGTCCAGAACCTCGGCAAGCCCCCCCGCCGCCTCGTCTTCCTCCACCTCGACGGCAGCGAGGTCCACCTCCCGCCCCGAGGCGCGGAGATCCGCCTCGCGGACGACGGCCCCGAAGGCCGCAAGATCGGCTTCATCACGACCTCGGCACGCCACCACGAACTGGGCCCGGTGGCCCTGGCCCTGGTCAAACGCAACGTGGCGACCGACGCGAGGCTGCTGGCGGACACGACGGCTGCGGCGCAGGAAGTGGTCGTGGAGCCCTAGGTAGGTGGTGGGGCGGGTGGGCACAGCGGCATCCCGTACACGCCGGGTGGCGCCCCCTCCCCCCCCCCCCGCCCCGCGACAGCTCGGGGCGCCCTACATCTCCAGCAGCACCGTGAACGGCCCGTCGTTCGTCAGCGACACCCGCATCTTCGCCCCGAACCGCCCCGTCGCCACAGTCGCCCCCAACGCCCGCAACTGCGCGACGACCTCCTCCACCAGCGGCTCGGCGACATCGCCGGGCGCCGCCGCGTTCCAGGTGGGCCGCCGCCCCTTGCGCGCATCCCCGTACAACGTGAACTGGCTGATCACCAGCAACGGCGCGTCCACATCACCGCACGACTTCTCGTCGTGCAGCATCCGCACGGACCACAGCTTGCGCGCCAGCTGCGCCGCCTTCTCCTTGGTGTCGTCGTGCGTCACCCCGACGAGGACGCACAAACCCTCGCCCTCGATCGCCCCGACCGTCTCACCGTCCACGACGACGCTCGCGCCGTCGACCCTCTGCACCACCGCACGCATGCCGACCATCATGCCGCCGACGTCCATCGGCCGTACGCGAGGGGGTCCTCCTTACGGGGGGTTTGTGATCACGGGCGTTTGAAGAGAGCTTTGCCCGGACTTTCTCATTGATCCATTACCGTCCATCTGGGGTGGATCGGGGGGCCTCGGTCACATTGTGGCCACTGGGAGTGGCACCATGCTCACACACACCGGTCGAGGGGACGGTTGAGGCGCATGAGCACATCGAGTACCGAGCAGCCCCCGGGGACTGCGACGTTTACCCGTACGACCCCGGGGCCCGGCCCCGGCGTCCGCCGGCCACCGGTCCAGCGCACGGACAGCGGACCACTGCCGCCGCCGGACCCGGCCGAGCACGACCTGTCCCGGCTGCGGCTGCCCGCACTGCGCACACTGCGCCGGGACGCCCAGCGGGACGAGGCCGATCTCAGTTATCTGCGGCGGCTGCTCCAGGGCCGTATCGACATCCTGCGGGCCGAACTGGCCCGCCGGGGCGGCGCGGCGGACCCCGGGGACCCGGGGGAACCCTCGGCGCTCGTCGACCGGCTCTCGGCGATCCTCACGGACGCCCCGGCCCGGCACCGTTCGTCGGCCCGCCATGTCACCGTGGGCACGCCGTACGGTGAGGAGTACCGACGGCTCGCCGCCGAGCTGCTCGACGAGGTCGAACTCTCCGACCTCGAAGCCCGCACCGACGACGAACTCACCGCCGGCCTCGCCCGCCTCGTCCACCACGAGCAACAGATCTCCGGCCGCCGCCAGCGCCTCCAGCGCACCGCCGACGGCTGCAGCGCTGAGATCGCCCGCCGGTACCGTGAGGGCGAAGCCCAAGTGGACGACCTGCTGATCTGACGTATCCGACGTATCCGACGTACCTGCCGCAGCGGCTCCGGGGGCACCCGGGGCCGCTGCGGCACGGATAGGCCCCGGGGCCGGAGCGGGTCCATTTCCGAGCCCGTGCCTGTGCCCGTGCCTGTGCCCGAGCCCATTTCCGAGCCCATCCGCGTTCCCGTTCCCGTTCCCATTTCCGTTCCCACTCCCGTTCCCGTTCCCGTTCAGGAAGGCGCCCGCCGATGTCCGAGAACCCCGCGATACCGTCCCTGCCCGCAGAACTCCCTGGTGCCGTCGCCCCTCCCGTGCTCGCGGAGGTCGTACGTTCCGGGTTCGTGGAGGGACGGCATCGGGGCAGCCTGGTGTTGTTGGCGGCGGACGGCTCGGTGGAGGCGGCGCTGGGGGACGTGGCGGTGCCGGTCTTCCCCCGGTCGGCCAACAAGCCGATGCAGGCGGCCGGTGTGCTCCGCGCGGGGCTCGAACTCGCCGGGGAACGGCTGGCGTTGGCCGCCGCGAGCCACTCGGGGGAGGAGTTCCACCGAGATCTCGTACGGAAGATGCTGGCGGAACACGGCCTGAGTGCCGCGCAGCTCCAGTGCCCGCCGGACCTGCCGGTGGACCGGGTGGAGGCGGAGGCGTATCTGGCCGCCGGTGGTGTACGCGACCGGGTGGCCATGAACTGCTCCGGCAAGCACACGGCGATGCTGGCGGCGGCGGCCCTGCGGGGGTGGCCGACCGAGTCGTACCTGGACCCGGACCATCCCCTCCAGCGCCTCATCCGCGAGGTGGTGGAGGAGGCGGCGGACGAGCCGGTGGCGGCGGTGGGCGTCGACGGCTGTGGCGCCCCGCTGATGGCGATCAGCCTCACCGGCCTGGCCCGCGCCTTCCGCACCTTCGTCCTCGCCCCGCCCGACTCCGCCGAACGCCGCGTCGCCGACGCCATGCGCGCCCACCCCGAGTACGTGGCCGGCACCCGACGCCACGACACCCACCTCATGCGCACCCTCCCCGGCACGCTCAGCAAAGTGGGCGCCGAAGCCGTCCAGGCCACAGCCCTTCCCGACGGTCGAGCCCTGGCCTTCAAGATCGAAGACGGCGCGGCGAGGGCACTGGGGCCAGTGCTGGGCCGAGCCCTCACGCTGCTGGGCGTGGAGCCGGAGGTCGCGTCCAGCATCGGCAGCACCCCGCTGTTGGGCGGAGGCAGGGAGGTGGGAGAAATCCGCCCGACGTTCTGAACGAGGGGCGCCCGAAACCCCCTAGGGGCGCGGGGAACTGCGCGACAAGCCACGACGCCCCGGCACTTACGAACGCACGCGGGCCCTCTCATCCCAGCGGGGGCCTGGGGGCGGCAGCCCCCAGAAAGGGGGTCGAAGGGGCAGCGCCCCTGGATGGGGGAGGGACGGGTAGGGGCGGCGGGGGCGAAAATCCCCGCGACACACCCGCGGCGCCCCCCTAGCGTGACCTCATGAGCTCCTCCCAGGACATCGCCGTACGCCCCATAACCGAGGACGAGATGCCCGCCTGGCTCCGCGCCCTGGACACCGGCTTCCTACGTGCCCCGACCCCCCTCTCCCCCCGGGAGCTCAAGGACCGCACGTCCCACATCGCCCCACCCCGCACCCTCGCCGCGTTCGACGAGTCCGGCACCCACACCGGACTCCTCACCGGGGGAACCTCCCCGGCCGTGGCGACGTTCCGCTCCTTCCCCCAGGAGCTGACGACCGTCGGCGGCGGAACCGTCCCCGCCGACGCCATCTCGAACGTCACGGTCAGCCCCACGCACCGCCGCCGAGGCATCCTCACCCGGATGATGGCCCACGACCTCACCGCCGCGAAGGAACGCGGAGACGTCGTGGCGACCCTGATCGCCGCCGAGTACCCGATCTACGGCCGCTACGGCTTCGGCCCCGCCACCTCGACCACCGAGTGGACCATCGACGTCCCCCGCACCGGTCTGGACCCCCGTTGGTCGGGCCCGGCGGACGGTGGCCGTGTCGACCTCGTCGACGGCGCGGCCGTACGCGCACTCGGTCCCGCCCTCCACGACCGGCTCCGCCACGCCCAGCCCGGCGTGGTGAGCCGCGACGAGCGCTGGTGGCGGGTCAACACCGGTGACCTGCGGATCAACTCCTCCTGGGACGAGCCGTTCTACGCCGTGTACCGCTCGGCGGCCGGCGAGATCGAGGGCCTCGTCTCGTACGCCGCGGACGACAACTGGCAGCGGAAGCAGCCGCACGACACGGCCGACGTCAACTGGCTGATCGCGACGACCCCGCCCGCCGAGCGCGCCCTGTGGCACTACCTCTGCTCGATCGACTGGATCACGAAGGTCAAGTCGGGCTGGCGGGCCCCCGACGACCTCCTCCCGCACTTCTTCCCCGACCCGCGCGCCGCGAGCGTCACCACCCAGGCGGACTGGCTGTGGGTGCGGATCCTGGACGTCGTACGGGCGCTGGAGGCCCGTACGTACGCGGGGACCGGGACGCTGGTGTTGGAGATCGTCGACAGGGACGGTCTCGCGGACGGGCGCTACCGGTTGGACGCGGGCCCGGACGGGGCGAGTTGCGTGCCGACGCGCGAGGACGGCGATCTCGTCCTGGAGGCCGCGGACCTGGCGGCGCTGTGGCTGGGCGACGAGTCGGCCGTACGACTCGCCGCGCTCGGCCGGGTCCGGGAACAGCGGAAGGGCGCCGCCTCCATGGCCGACGCCCTGCTGCGGACGTCCAGGCGCCCGTGGTGCCCGGACCTCTTCTGAGACTTCTACTGGGACCTTTCCTTGGTGTGTGCGGCTGTCCGTAGCTATTCAGTTGTGGTTGTGGCTGCGCATTCAGTTGTGGCTGAACCATTCAGTTGTGGCTGTGCGGACCGGTCGAACTCCCGGCTCCCCTCCGGAAGGGAGGTCGATCGGTCGGTCTGTGTGGCAGTTGCCAGTGTCACCAACCATCGGAATGTTTGACCATGTTGTGAAAGTTGGCGACCAACTCCACCTTACTTATCTCCGCTTGGAGTCGTCTCATAACCACCTTCCCTCGAACTGCCCAAAGATGGCGCGAAGTTGTAGTGTTTGTTCGTGGAGCGGGAACGCACGGCCGTCGATGGACGGAAGTCGTCACAGCGGCCCCAGAGGTCACATCACGAGGTGGCCGACGTGTTGCGCGGCCGGATCAGGTCCGGCGAGCTGCGACCGGGGCAGCGCATGCCCACACAGGCGAAGCTGGCAGACGAGTTCGGCGTCGAGCGTGGGGCCGTACGGCAGGCCTTGCGCATCCTGCAGTCGGAGCACCTGCTCACCAACGTTTCCAAGGGCAGCCCGGCGACTGTCGCCCCAGCTGTGGGCGCGGCCGGGTTCGGCGGGCCGGGAGCGGTGCCGCGGCCCACGATGGTGGAGCTTGCCCCGCGCATATCCGCCGCGTTCGGGGCCCCGCACGTGGAGATCGACGCCCTCTGTCTGACGTCCGTGTCCCTCACGCTCGCCGTGGGTGAGTCGTTGCGCGAGATTCACGCGGGGCGCACAAAACCAGCCAGGGTCGACGTCCGGGTGATGCTGCCCAGCCGCGACATCCCGCTCGCCTTCCCGGCCCCGGTCGACGCCTCGGTCGACGGCCGGCTGCAGCGCCGCTGGCTCGTCCAGCGCAACGCCCAGGGCCAGGTCCTGCGGCACAACCTGCTGGCGTTACGGTCCACGCACGGCATAGACGTCCATGTCTCCTTCCGTGCGCTGCCCTTCACGCCGCCCGTGAAGCTGTACCTCCTGAACGGCCAGGAGGCGCTCTTCGCGTACTACACGGTCCAGCGGAAGGAGGCCGAAGTGGACAGCGAACAGCTGGAGATGTACGACGCCGAGGGCACCCAGTCCATGCTCTTCGCCTTCGAACAGGGCGGGACCGCCGCCCCGCGGGACACGACATTCGTCGCACAGTCCCGCCTCTGGTTCAACGCGCTCTGGGGGACCATCAGCTCGGACCTGCTGCTCACGAGCTGATGACCGCCACAGGGGCGGGCGCGGCACCGTCCTTCACATGGCCGGCCCGGCGAACATCAGCGCGAGGATGACCGCGCCTATGGAGCTGCACGTGTGGTTGTTCGCCTTCAGGCCGATCGTGAGGAACAGCAGGCCGACGATTCCCATCGTGCCGAAGCGCCACTCGACGAATCGCTGGAAGGCGACGACGACGAGGGCGGAGATGAGGGCGATGGCAGCAGGCATGGTGGTACCTCCTCCGAGGGGCTGGGGCGACCGGGGGCCGGAGGTGAGGGAGAACTCTCACCAACTCAACCAAGTTGGTAACCAACTCTGATTAGATGGTTCCCAATTGGTTGATCCTCATAACCATCTTCTCGTGAACTCCCCAAAGATGGGTGAGAGTTGTAGCGTTTGGTCGTGACCCAGGAGAACGTGGCAGTGAACGGCAGCAGAAAGCTCTCGTCCCAGGAGATCGCCGACACCCTGCGGGATCGCATCCGCAGCGGCGACCTCAGGGCGGGCGAGCGCCTGCCCACCCAGGCCGAACTGGCGGAGGAGTTCGGCGTGGAGCGCGGCACGGTCCGTCAGGCCCTGCGGGCCCTGCGGGACGACGGGCTGCTGAGCAACGTGAGCAAGGGCAGCCCGCCCAGGGTCGCCGAGGCCACTCACACCACGCGCGACGACGAGCCGCAGCCGACGATGGTGGGCCTCGCTCCCCGCCTGGCCGAGGCGTTCTCCGCACCGCACGTCCGCGTCGACGCCGCCTGCCTCACCGCCGAGACCCTGATGCTGGCCCTCGGTGAACCGGTCCGCCGCATCCATGAGGGAACGATCCGCCCCGAGTCCATCGACGTACGCATCCTCCTCCCCTCCCGAAAAATCAACCTGGCGTTCCCGGTCCCGGTGGAGGGCCGGGGCGAGGCCGACGAGGAGGACCCCGTCCACAGGCGCTGGCTCGACCAGCGCAACGCCCAGATCCGCGTCCTCCGCCACAACCTCCAGGCCCTGCGCACCTCCCACCAGCTCGACGTCCGAGTGACCTTCCGCGCGCTGCCCTTCACCCCACCGGTGAAGCTCTACCTGCTCAACGGCCAGGAAGCCCTGATCGCCTACTACATGCTCATGAAGCGAGAGGAGGAGATGGAGGGCGAAACCCTGGAGATGTACGACGCCTTCGGCAGCCAGTCCCTCCTCTTCTCCTTCGAGAAGGGCACCGGGCCGCGTGACGCCGCGTTCGTGGAGCAGTCCCAACTGTGGTTCAACGCCCTCTGGGAAACCATCACGACGGACCTGACACTCTCCTAGTGACTCCTGATACAGCGCAGACTGAACCGGTGACAGTAGAGACAGAGATCCTGCGAGAACTGATCACCCCTGTTCGTTACGTTCTCTTCGATTTCGACGGCCCCGTCTGCCGTCTGTTCGCCGGCCATTCGGCGGAGCGGGTGGCCGGGGATCTGGTCGCGTGGCTGGAACGGCAGGGGCTGCGTGGCCTGCTCACCGAAGAGGAGCGGGTTCATCCGGACCCCATGGTCGTGCTGTACGCCGTCAACAGGAGGCATCCGCACAGCGACCTGGTGATCGAGTTGGAGGAGCGCCTCACCCGGCAGGAGCTCAAGGCGGTCACCTCCGCGATGCCCACCGCGTACGCCGATCCGCTCATACGCACCTGGTCCGCGATGGGCAGCCGACTCGCCGTGGCCAGCAACAACTCCCCACGCACCGTGACCGATTACCTCGCCGGCCGAGGGTTGACCGAGTGCTTCGCTCATCATGTCTACGGCCGCACGGGCGAACTCGATCTGCTGAAGCCGGACCCTCACTGTCTGAATCGGGCTCTGAGCGCCCTGGGAGCCCCGCCGTCCGCCGCTCTGATGATCGGCGATGCCCCCACGGACCTGGTCGCCGCGGAGCGGGCCAGGGTGCCGTTCCTCGGCTATGCGCGTAACGACCGCAAGGAGAAGCAGCTCAGGGACGCGGGAGCCCAGGTCGTGGTGAGCTCACTGGAGCCCGTGCTGCGGGTGCTGCGCGGTCAGGCCTGAGCCATGAGCAGCAGCAGGACCACGGTGCCGGCGAACAGGCACGTGGTGTTGCGAGCTTTGACACCGATGCCGAACAGGGTCAGGAACAGCAGCCCCAGGACTCCGTACTGCGATTTGAGGAGCTGCTCCATGCTGAACATCACCGCGGCTCCGACCAGTTGGATCAACACCATGGGACCCCACCCCTGCCCGTCTCCGGTGGACCGATCAACAACCGGCCCAATTGGACTGCTTGCCTTGAATTGGTTGTGCCCTGACTGCTTGATCCCTTAACTGACATCGAGGTGGAAGGCGGCAATCGTTCCAATTGGACTGCCAATGTGACTGGGGGTGGTTTGTCGGCCCTCCGGGAGCGGTACGGTCGCGATGTGAACGTGGAACGTGGCGATGGCGGTGGCAGGGGGTTCGCCCTGCTGGAGACGTTGCGTGCCCGCATGGCCGATGGAAGGTACCCGTTGGGCTCGCTGCTGCCCCCGCAGCGGGAACTCGCCGAGGAGTTCGACGTCTCGCGCGACACCGTGCAGCGGGTTCTGCGGGAGCTGAAGAGCGAGGGCTGGATCGAGTCCCGTCAGGGCAGCGGGTCACGTGTGGTGAAGCCGCCGATCCACTCCACGACGCAGCCACAGGCGACACCACGGCTTCGTGCCGCACTCGGGTCCTTCATCTCCCGGTCCTTCGCTCAGCGCGTCGTGCAGTTGGACGTCTTCACCCTCACCTCCGAGAGCCTGGACGCGCACATCAGGCTGCAGGCCGAGCGGATCCGCCTGAAGGAGATCAGCCCCGAGCACATCGAGCTGCGGATGATGCTGCCCGCCGAGTCGGTCCAGTTGCCGTATCCGCAGGCGAAGGTGGAGAGCGACGACCTCAGGGACGTCACCGAGCTGAATCGGGTGCTCCAGAAGCGGCTGCGCACCATCACCGAGCGGCACACGGCCTCGTTGCACGCGGCCCTGCGGGACCTGGAGACCGAGGGTCTGGTGCCGTCCGTGCGGGTGGACATCCAGGAGATCCCGCTGGCGCCGGCCTTCAAGCTGTACCTGCTGCGGAACACCGAGGCACTGCTCGGTCCGTACGAACTGGTGCGGCGGTCGATTCTCCTGGACGACGACACGGACATCGACGCGTGGGACGTCCTCGGCCTGGGCTCGACGCTGACCCGTCACGTCAACGACGACGGTGACCCGAACTCGACCGGGTCGGTGTTCATAGAGAGCTGGCAGGCCTGGTTCGACGAATGGTGGCACCGGCTCGCCGGGACGTCCTGAGCGCGCGCCGGTCGCGCGGCGCCTTCGAACGCGCTGGGAACGGCTTGCCCAGGCATCCTGGAATTCGCCTCTGAGGGGGCGGACGCGCACAGCGAGACCGCTGGTGGTGGGTGTCACACTCCGGCGTTGATTTCCCGACTTGGTCAAGCTGCCTGACTTCGGAGCACTACAGTGTGCCCACTCATCTCGCGGCGCATGCACATCCGCGATGCACAACCTTTCAGGAGTGACCTTTGGGCCGTTCGCCAGTGCCCGGGCCTTCCGCTCCGAGGTCGGAGCCGGACGACGCGTTCAGCGGCCTCGTGGCGTACGCGAGGACCGAGGGGGAGTCCAGCCGCGGCCACCACAACCTGAACTACGTCGTGCGGCCGTCGGAGGAGATCGCCTCCAGACTTCCGGCTCTGGCCGGCCACGACCGGGTCACCGTCCGGCGCCGGATCCGCCACGCGCTGCCCGTCGTGATCAGGACCTGGCAGGACGAGGCGGAGATCCTCAGGGCGATCCGCGGTGTGCTGCCTCATGTTCCGCAATGCCTGGTGAGGCACGGGGACATGACTGTCCTGAGCTATGTGCAGGGCGTGCCGCTGTCCACCATTTGCCGCAGTGGCAAGCCGTTGGAACCGCATCTGATCTCCGCCCTCGCCGGCCTGTTGGCGGACATGACCCAGGTGAAGCGAAAGGACCTGCCGCCGCTGCCGCAGTCCTGGCCCCGGACCAACCGGGACAGCCGGGCCTTTCTCCGGACTCTGGCGCTCGCGACAGAGGAACAGATCAGGCAACCCAACTGGCGCAGGTTCGGCGGGTTGTTCGCCTCGCTGGGCATTCCGGAGGACGCGATGGTGCGGTTCGCGGAGCGGGTGCCGGCGATGGTCAGCCGTCCCTTCAGCCTGCTCCACACGGATCTGCACCGCGACAACGTGATCTTCTCCTACCACGGTGACCCCCCGCTGATCTGCGTCGACTGGGAACTGGCGACCTATGGTGACCCGGTGCACGACCTCGCCACACATCTCGTGCGGATGGCGTACCCCCGGGAGCAGTGGGTCGAGGTGATGGACGCGTGGCGTGAGGCCATGGAGCAGCGGCGCAGCAAGGCGGTCAACGGTGTCGAGCGGGATCTGAGGCACTACGTCGCTTTCGAGCAGGCCCAGTCCGTCTACCCCGATGTGATGCGCGCGGTGACCTCGCTCGGCGGGCACCTCGATCAACGGGACTTCGATGCCGCGACCCAAGCCGTGCATCGGGCTCTGCTGGTGGCCGAGGAGCCCCTGCGGCTCAAGAACGTGCCGGACCTGAGAGCCATCGAACGGATTCTCGTGAGTTGGTATGTGTCCAACGGCAAGCAGCACATCGGGGACAGGAGAGTGCAGTCCATCCCCTGGCGGGCCGACAAGCGGGTTCCCCTGCATCCGAAATTCCCCGCGTGGGCCGTCAGGGACGCGCTGTTCTCGGAGGGCGCCGCCTCGGCGGACCACGTGTTCAAGGGGACCGCCCACCTCAGTACGGCTGTGCAGGTCCGGGGCATCCCCTTCCCGGTCATGGTGCGACGGAAGGTGGGTTCGGCCAACCCCCGGGAACGGCGGTTCCTGAACGAGCACGCCGTCCTGATCGCGATCGAGAAGTCCGGAGTGAAGGTGCAGGCCCCGAGGGTGTTGGCCTTGGGGGACAGCCACTCGAGCCTGAGTGATCGGTTCACCATCCACACGTACGAGGGCCCGGAAGGCGAGATCCGGCATCCGGACCATCCGGAGGAGGGCCTGCTGCCGCACGAGGCGGACGATCTCGTCGACCAGCTCTGCGAGTTGACCCAGGTCGACTGTGAGGAGTTGGGCTCGGACACGCTGGGCCATGACTTCTGGCAGGGGCTGCGCGACGAACTGCTTCGTATGGTCGACGAGCTTCCCAAGGAGACGCTCGCGCTCGCGAGGGAGCTGGGGCTGCCCGGAAACATCCGTCGGCTCGGCGAGCTTCTCGACCGGCACATGGTGACCCCGCGTCGCTCTGTTCTGCTGCACGGCGACCTCAACCCCTGGAACCTGGTGCGCCGAAACGGCGGTACGGGGCTGACCCTCATCGACTGGGAGATGGCGATGGTGGGCGACCCGCTCTACGACCTGGTCCGCCACATACACCTGACTCCTACGCTCCCGGAGATCCGGGACCGGTTGTTCACCCGATGGTCCCGGACGCTGCCGGAGGACTGCACCAAGGGGTGGCGCGACGACTGGCGCGTGTACCGGTGGATCGAGACCGTCCGCTCCGCCTACGTGGACCTGGACCGGCTGGTCACGGGCGACAGCCTGGACGCCCCCAACGTCCGTCGGGCGGTGGACACGTATGCCATGACCCTGGCCTCGGCGACCGCGTCGCTCGGGCTCGGGGTCAAGCCGACCAACCCGTATCTTGCCCAGGCGCTGCCCCGCCTCGACGATGGAACCGGTAGGACGGGCAGGGCTGCGGACGGCTGACCCACAGCCGGGCGCTGCGGCACGGGGGAGGAGTCGGATGTCCGGTGGTGGGAGAAGGCCGCCCGATGGCGGTGTCGGTGAGCGCCTCAAACGGTTCCAGACGCGCTACGAGCCCGTGGCCACTCGTCTGTTGTTGCTCGGCATCTTCCTCACAGGACTCGCCGCCCAGTTCGTGAAACCCGTGGGCGAAGCGCTGCAGGGCAAGGTGTTCCTCGGCGGCGCCCTGCTCGGCCTGGTGGGCTACGTGCTGTACGACACGGTGAAGGATCTCGCCGTCTCCCTCCGGGCGCCCATGCGTGCCCAGGTGAAGTCGCGCGAACTGGGCGGCTTCGTGACGGAGGCGTTCCACGCCAGGACGGTGGAGATCAGCTTCCTCGGCTACACGGGGGAGACGCTCTACAACGAGCTCTACCACCGGTTGGAAGGCCTGCTGGAGGACCCCGGCCCGACGCGGCACGTCCTGGTCCGGTTCTTGGTCCCCGACTTCCAACAGCCCATGACCGTCCCTTCCCGGGTGGGTCCGCAAGGCGTACCGGTCGACGACGAGGAGTTCCGCAAGCGCCTGGAACTCAAGTGCCAGGAGTACGACCAGAGGCTGTCGGCGATCGCCCACCGGCTGAGTGTCGTGGGGCGGGTGACGGCCGAGTGCGAGTACCGCTTCTATCCGGGCATACCGCGGGACAAGATCTGCATTTTCAACAGGGAGCTGGTTCTGCACGGCCTGTACGACGTGGCCGCCCGCACCATGGGCTACGGATCGGACCCGGAGTACTACGACCCCAAGGGCTACCTCACCGACCTGAACGTCTGGTCGAGGGAAGACACCGACGACGCCAAGGCCGCCGTGGCGACCTGGAACAAGCACTTCGACGACCTCTGGCAGCTGGCTGTGCGGCCGGCCTGGCCCCGTGGCACGGGAGTCTGAGGCCGGGACCCGACGTGCGTACGCTCGCCCCATGAGCGAGAGCGGCCTGCGGGAGCGTAAGAAGCGGCGGATGTACGAGACGGTGTCGGAGATCGCCGTTCGGTTGTTCGTCGAGAAGGGGTTCGACGCGGTGTCCGTGGCCGAAGTCGCCGCGGCGGCCGAGATCTCGAAGCCGACGCTCTTCCGGTACTTCCCGGCGAAGGAGGACCTCGTGCTCTACCGGATCGCCGATCACGAGGACGAGACGGCGCGGGTGGTCGCGGGGCGCGCCGAGGGGGAGTCGGTGGTGGGGGCGGTGCGGGCGCATTTTCTGGCGGGGCTGGCCCGGCGGGATCCGGTGACCGGGCTGAACGACCATCCGGACGTGCTCGCGTTCCATCGGCTGGTCTACGGGACTCCGTCGCTGGTCGCTCGGCTGTACGGCCATCTGGAGCGGGCCGAGGAGGCGCTCGCCGAGGTGCTCGGGGGAGGGCTCGACGCGCGGGTCGCCGCCGGGCAGATCGTGGCCGTACGGCGGGTGCTGGCGGAGGAGAACTGGCGGCGGGTGGAGCGGGGGGACGCGCTGGAGGAGGTCGAGCGGGATGCCGTCGCCGCTGCTGAGCGGGTGTTCGGGCGGCTGGAGGAGGCGCTGCCGCTCGGGGCGGCGGGCCGAAAAGGAGGCCGCACGCCTCCCCGTGAGTCTCGGTAAGAAATTTAACTCGGTTACGTTATTTCGGTACGCTCGGCGGAATGACGTCTCCCGAGCGTGACCCTGCCCTCCTCGACCCTGCCCTCCTCGACCCTGCCCTCCTTGACCAGGACCCCCTCGACCCGGACCTCCTGCACTCCGCCCTCGCCGACGAACGCACGTACCACGACACCTGCCGAGCCGCCCTCGCCGCCATGGTCGAGGGAGCGGGGGAGCAGGTCGTCGTCGGTGAGGACGTCTCCGCGTCGGGGGCCGACGCGGAGGTGCTCGGGTACCGGCTTCGCAGCCACGCCAAGGAGATGCGTGAACTGCCGGAGGGGCCGCTGTTCTTCGGGCGGCTCGACTTCGCCGCTCACCGGACGGGTGACGGCGACGCGGACGCCGGCCACACGGATGCCGATCACGCGGACGCCGATCACGCCGGGCAGAGCTATCACATCGGTCGGCTGCGGATCAGTGAGCACCCGGCCGCGCCTCCCCTCGTCGTGGACTGGCGGGCCCCGGTGTCCCGCGCCTTCTACCAGGCGAGCCCCCGTGATCCCCGGGGTGTCGCCGTCCGGCGGCGCTTCGGGTGGGCGCCGGGGAGTCGTGGCGACTCGGCCGACCTCACAGGTCTGGAGGACGAGCGCCTCGGTCATGGAGCCCCGCGTGACCAGGGCTCCGCCCCACCCGGCAGCCTCCTCACCGCCGAGATCGAGCGTCCCCGCCTCGGCCCCATGCGGGACATCGCCGCCACCATCCAGCCGGAGCAGGACGACCTGGTGCGCGCGGATCTCACCACGTCCGTCTGTGTCCAGGGCGCCCCCGGCACCGGCAAGACGGCCGTCGGCCTGCACCGCGCCGCGTACCTCCTCTACACGCACCCCCAGCGCATCCGCCGCGGCGGCCTGCTGATCCTCGGCCCGAACCGCGCCTTCCTCTCGTACATCTCGGAGGTCCTGCCGGCGCTCGGCGAGACGGGCGTACGGCAGTCGACGGTCACGGAGGAGATCGCCCGGCACCCGGTCACGGCTCAGGACGACGAGCGGGCCGCGGTCGTCAAGCACGACGCCCGGATGGCGGAGGTGCTCCGCCGCGCCCTGTACGCCGGCGTCACCGCCGAGTACGCCGACTCCCTTGTCGTACCGGACGGTTCGTACCGCTGGCGGGTGTCCGGTGAGGAGCTGCGGCGGATCGTGGCGGACGTACGGGCGGAGGAGCCGCCGTACGACATCGGGCGGGAGCGGGTCCGGGCGCGGGTCGTCCGGCTTGTGCAGACGCAGGTGGAGCGGCGGGCCGGGCCGCCCCCGAACGCGTGGCTGTACCGGCTCTCCCGGTCGCGGCCGGTCGGCGCGTACGTCGACGCCGTATGGCCGCGGGTCCGGCCGGAGGAGGTGGTGGCGCGGCTGCTCGGGGATCCCGAAGCGCTCGCCGCCGCGGCGGAGGGGCTGCTCGACGCCGCCGAGCAGAAGGCGCTCAGCTGGGCGAAGCCCCCGCGTACATGGCGGTCGGCCCGCTGGTCGGCCGCCGATCTCGTCCTCCTCGACGAGGTCGCGGGGCTCCTCGAACACCCCGACGGCTACGGCCATGTCGTCGTCGACGAGGCCCAGGATCTCTCCCCGATGGAGTGCCGGGTGATCGGCCGCCGGTCGGCCTTCGGTTCGGTGACCGTACTGGGCGACCTGGCCCAGGGGACGACCCCCTGGGCCGCCTCCGACTGGCCTCGGCTCCTCGCCCACCTAGGCAAGCCGGACGCCCATGTCGTACCTCTGACGACCGGTTTCCGGGTGCCGCAGGCCGTCGTAGGACTGGCCAACGGGTTGCTGGGGCGTCTGGGGGTGGACGTGCCGGCCGCCCGGTCCCTGCGGAGGGACGGGGAGTTGAGGATCAGGAGGGTGGACGGGGTGCAGGCAGGTGGCGAGGGCGTCGCCGTCGAGACCGTCGCCGCCGTGCGTGACGCGCTCACCGGGGAAGGGTCCATCGGGGTCATCGCGGCCGATGGGCCGGATGTCGCACGGCTGCGGAAGGCGCTCGGCGAGGCCGGGGTCGCGACGGCTGGTCCCGGCGAACTCGGGGCGCGGGTCGCCGTGTTGGGGGCGGGCGAGGCCAAGGGGCTGGAGTACGACCATGTCGTGGTCGTCGAGCCGGCCGCGATCGTGGCGGCGGAGGGGCGGGGGCTGCACCGGCTGTACGTCGTGCTCACGCGGGCGGTGTCGCGGTTGGACGTGGTGCACGCGCGAGCGTTGCCGTGGTGATGCGTGAGGGGGTGGGTGCGGGTGGCGCCTGCGGGTGAGGCGTGCGGGTGGTGCGCGGGGAGTGGGGGCGTGCGGGTGGGACGGCGGCCGTGTTACCGGAAGACGGCGGAGTCATGACCGCACCGGCACCTTTGCGATCGGGCCCGTGGCTACGGTGATCGGGTGCCGGTGAGCGGCGGAACACACGAGTCCGATCTCCCCCCCCCGAGGGGCTCGTACGCCGCTCACCGGCTGCTGATCACCTCACCGCTCAGGACTTCGTCGGCACAGTCACAGCGTCCAGCGTCGGGATCAACTGCTCCTCCTCGTAGGTGAGATGGGCTTCGAGCTCGGCGATGAGCCGTTCCACCTCCGGGAGTACGGCGACGGGGTCGGCGTTGTCGGTCGTCACCACCCGGCGCAGTTCCTCGGCGAGGGCGGCGATCCGCTCGTGCTCCTCGTGGAGGCGGGTGAGGGCCGGGGTCAGCTCGGGGTGGCGGTCGGCGAGGAAGGGGAACAGGCCGACGTCCTCGCCGGTGTGGTGGTTGTGGAGGCCCTGGCAGAAGGTGAGGCAGTTGACGCGGAGCTGGGCGCCGAGGCCGGCCTTGCCGTTGCTCGCGATCAACTCCTTCTTGATCAGGGCGAGTTCGCGGCGGAACGCGTCATGGACGACCTTGATGGCTTCGCCCATGGAACCGGCGTTGATGTTCGGCGGACCGGCCACGGGGACCTCGCGCAGGGCGACGACCGGGATCGTACGGTCCGTCTTCGCCTGGTACTCGGCCCACCCCGGTTCGGACTCGACCGCCCGCGCGAAGGCCCGGTCCCGCTCCTCACCGTCCAGTACGACGGCCTCGGCTTCGTAGGTGAACGCCCCGCTCTCCACGGTGACCCGGGGGTCGGCCGTGATGTTCCGGTACCAGTCGGGGTGCTTCGGCGATCCACCGGCCGACGCGATGACCAGGATCGTGCCGTCACCGTCCGGGAGGTAGCCGAGGGGAGTGGTGTGCCGGGTGCCGGTACGGGCGCCGGTGGTGGTCAGGAGGATCAGACGAGCGCCCTCGAAATAGCCGCCGACATTGCCGTGGTTGGCGCGGAACTCTTCGATGACTTGCTGGTTGAAGGGGTTGGGCATTCTCTGCTTTCTGTGGATGGCGACAGGGGACAGTGCTCTGTGCTCTGTCGCGGAATTCGGGCAGGGGTGATCGCCGCAGCGCGTTGCCGATGGAATGCGCGGTGGATTCAGAGGAGTGGAAGGAATCCCGCATCGGCGCAGCTCGGCGCGACAGCATGCGTGGGATTGCACTGTGGTGAGAAATTCGACGCGCGCGCAAGGAGGATGAAAGGAACACGAGAGGAACGGTGTTCGGCGCGCGGAACTCAATAGGCGGACCCCTGGCCCGCCCCGGCCTCACTCGGAGGCCGGGCGACCCATCCGCTCACGGCTCAAGGCCGACCCGGCAGTCATGGGGAAATGGTAAGGGGAGCGGGTGGGGATGGGCAACGCGTATTCGGACGGTATTCGGGCGGAATTCGGCCGGTGCCCGGACGGTATCCGGACCAAATTAGGGCGGCGATCCCTGTAGGGGGCGGTGAGTTCGTCGGGCCGGCCCGGAGTCACGCCTTCCGGTCGGCCTCCTTGGCCGCGCGCTCCAGGCGGTCGCGATAGTCCTCCCACCACGCCGGGTCACTCGACGGCACGCTGGTGTTGCCCTCGTTCATCCCGACCGCGCCGTCGATGAGTTCGCGCAGGATGTCGGCGTGGCCGGCATGGCGGTGGGTGTCGGCGATCACACGGGTGACGGCATGATGCAACGTCACCTCGTCCCTGCCGGCCGGCCACCACGGCACCCTGCCGACCGTGTCCAGTGCCAGCGCGTCGAGCGTCGCGTCGGCGTGCGCCCACGCCCGGCGGTAGAGTCCCACGACGTACTCGCGCGACTCGTCGGCGGTGGCCCACATGTCCGCGTTGGGCTCGGCGTCACTCTCGAGCCAGGGCAGGGAATCGCCCGACGGCCGCCCGAAGGTGTCCCCGAGATAGCCCAGTTCGACGCCGGCCACGTGCTTCACCAGACCCAGGAGGTTGGTGCCGGTCGGCGTCAGCGGTCGGCGGGCGTCGTACTCCGAGAGCCCTTCGAGCTTCCACAGCAGGGCGTCGCGGGCGGACTTCAGATAGAAGCGGAGGTCGGCCTTGGCGTCCGATGCGGCAGAGGTCATGGTGTCAGTCTGCCGCTCGCACGATCTCTGGCCACCCGGTTTTTCCCCGTCGTGGGACGGGCGCTGATCACAGCGGGGAACGCCACTGGCGTACGGCGAGCGAACCTCGGAGCCGCGAGTCGGTCAGTAGGCTCGTTGTCATGGATGCGTTCTTACCGTTCCTGATCTCGATGGGCGGCCTCGCCGCGGTCCTGGGCCTCTTCGTCCGGCTGGCGGCGCGCATTCGTCGGCGGGGCCTCGCGGGCGGAGCGATGAGCGGGGCCCTGGCCTCGTACGAAGAGGCGTTCCGTGTCACCGCTCACGCGTCCCACGTCGAGATCCGAGCCCAGACCGAACGCAAGGCGCCGCTCCTGTCGCCCGACGACCACTGGGGCCGAAGCCCCGGCGAAACGGGTCAGGTGGGAACGGCGAACCCGCGACCACACCAGCCACGCCCGCGTCGCTCACGCCGAGGGCTGCGCCGCTGGGCCGACCGTCTGAAGCCCGGGCGCTGATCCATGGGCATGGACACTGTCCTGCTGATCGCGGGAGGCGTCGCCGCGCTGGGCGTCCTCGTCCTCCTGGTCCTCCTGGCGGATCGGGTTCTGCTGCTGATGGAGGCCCGGGGCTGGATCTACTGGCGCAAGACGAAGACCCTCTCCTCCCTCGGCGCCGACCTCGTCCAGGAGGTCGACCCCGGCGCCCAGGCCGTCAAACGTGGGATGGAACAGGAACGCGTACGCAAGAACGTCAGACCTGCGGAAGACCCGCCCTTCCAGGTGGACCTGGACAGGGGAACGGTGCGCATCCGCCCGGCGACCCGGGACGGGGGACAGGAACCGCCCGTCTGATCGATGCCGTCGGCCCGTCTCGCCGGACGCCCTGTCCGTTCCCGCTACGCGAAGTCGTACACGGCCCAGTCGGTGAGCGTGCGATAGCCGAGGCGCTGGTAGAGGGCGTTGCTGGTGGGGTTGGACAGGTCCGCGAACAGCACGACATCCCGCGCGCCCGCGGCCAGCGCGGCCCGGCTCACCTCCGCCGTCGCGGCGCCCGCGTAGCCGTGACCGCGCAGGTGGGCCGGGGTGTAGACGATGTCCACCTGGATCTGGCCGCCGATCAAGGGGTTCATGCCCGCGATGGAGACGGGAGTGCCGTCCGGGGTCTCCCAGAGCGTGTAGCGCTTGTCGGCGTAGCGCGTGCTCGCCCAGGAGTCGGCGTCGATGGAGACGTCTTCCCCGACGGCCTTGGCGAACTCGCCGCACCAGAACATGACTTGCTCAAGGTCCTGCTCACCCAGGACGCGGCCCCGGCCCGCCGGCATCGGCTCCGGTGGGGTGAGTGTGCCGAGGCGGTACAGACGGAGCCGTGTGTCGCGGATTTTCGGCGTCGCCCCGGTGTGCCGCTGCCAGGCCTCGGCGAAAGCGGTGGCGGTGCCGTGGTCCGCGCTGACGGAGGGAAGGGAGCGCCCGGCGGCGGCCAGGTGGGCGGCGAGGGTGTCGGCCTGTTCAGGTGTGAGCGGGGTGGGGCACAGGGCACGGGGCGGGAGGCGGTAGAAGGTGGCCTGGACCTCGCCCGCTCGCTCCAGCACGCCGAAGACGGGGGCTTCGGTGCCGAACGCCTCAGCCCCACGAGTTCGCACTCTCTCGGCCCACGTCAACTGCATGACGTGCGGGCCGGGCCGCGAGCGCAGGAAGTCTCCGGCTCGGGCGAGAAAGTCGTCGACGTCTTCGGTGAGGTGCCAGTCATCCGGGCGCATGCTTCATGATTCCCCGGCCGTAGGTGTGCCCAGTACTTTTCCGCCAGTGCGGGACAGCGGAGCCTCCTCCCAACTGTTCGGGCTTCCGCCCAAGGACGGTGGCGATCGCCCTCTTCGCACCTTCGGCAGGCTCCTGCGACAGGCGCGCGGAGACGATACGCCGGGCCTGGTCCCACCACGCGACGACCCGATCCCCGGGAGCGGGTGGCACTCGAAGGGCACTGGACGGCAGCCGAGATCGTTGTCCTGAAATCACCAGCGAGCTCATCGTTGAGCTGGGGTAGTTGAAAGACCATTCCCTCGGTTGATGCCTTTGCCCGGCACTACCGGCGTGGCTGTGACGTCCCGGACGCGCTGTCTCGCCTGTCTCTCCAGATCACCTTGCTGGATATGGCCCTGCACGACCCGGACCTGCGGTCTCAGCTCGCCACGTCCATCCGGTCGCAGGAGGACCACCTGGTCGCACTGCTCACGGGGAGGTCGCACAACGGGAGCGTCGTGACGTCGCACCAGGCGCAACGCCTGGCCGTCGCACTCAGGGCGCTGTTCGTCGGTCTCGGCCAGGGCGTCACCCTCGGCCTCGCGCAGGGTGCCGACGAGCAGTACTTCGCTGCTGCTGCCTGCGCTTTGGCATCCGACATATCCCTCATCGATCACGACGAGGGCGCCTCGTGATGGTCACCGCAGAAGAGCCGCGCCCTTCCGGAGTTGCGACGTATCTGGCCGCTGCCTCGACGAGTGAGCTGAAAGCCCGGCGCCAGAGCGGGTGGAACAAACAGGACACCGGTGCCCTTCCCGTGCCTCAGTGGCGCAGCGCACTTTTGCAAGCGGGTGCTTGCAAAAGTTAGCGGGGGTGGGGCATGGTGGAGACATGGCATCGCTCAACGTCGGCAATCTCGGTGAGTACCTGCGTGAACAGCGGCGAAACGCGCAGCTGTCGCTCAGGCAGCTCGCTGACGCCGCCGGGGTGTCCAATCCGTATCTGAGCCAGATCGAGCGCGGGCTGCGCAAGCCGAGCGCGGAGGTGTTGCAGCAGGTCGCCAAGGCGCTGCGGATCTCCGCCGAGACGTTGTATGTGCGGGCCGGCATTCTCGACGCCGAGCGGGATCGCGACGAGGTCGAGACGCGTGCCGTCATCCTCGCCGATCCCACGCTGAACGAGCGGCAGAAGCAGGTGCTGCTCCAGATCTACGAGTCCTTCCGCAAGGAGAACGGATTCGAGGTCGACCTCGGTGCCGGCGTGGCGACGGACGCGGCGGAACCCTCGGACCCCGGCCCTCGTACGGCCGACGGCAGCGATGCCGGTCCGCAGCAGACGGCGAGTTGACGACCTCTATGACGTCGATGACCTCGATTGATTTCGATGACTGGGACGACTTGACGAAGGCGTCGAACGCGGACCGGAACAACACAAAAACCCTCAGCTGAACCAACCCGGGAGGACCATCACCATGGCCATCACCGACGACATCCGCAAGGCCGTCACCGACCCGACGCCGCTCTACTTCGCCGCCGGCACCGCCGACCTCGCCCTCCAGCAGGCGAAGAAGGTCCCCGGCATCGTCGAGCAGCTGCGTGCCGAGGCCCCGGCTCGGATCGACGCCGTACGCCAGACCGACCCGAAGGCCGTGCAGGAGAAGGCGACCGCCCGCGTCAAGGAGACCCAGGAGAACCTCCAGACCAAGGTCACCGAGCTTTTCGGCACCCTCGACACCGACCTGAAGAAGATCGGTGAGACCGCCCAGGACTTCGCGCTGCGCGGTGTCGGCGTAGCCGCCGAGTACGCCGTGAAGGCCCGGGAGACGTACGAGAAGGTCGCCGAGCACGGTGAGCACGCCGTGAAGACCTGGCGTGGCGAGGCCGCGGAGGAGATCGAGGAGCTCGCGATCGCCGTCGAGCCGAAGTCCCAGCCGGTCGAGGTCAAGGACGAGCCGGCGGCCGCGAAGCCCGCCGAGGCCCAGGCCGTGCCCGCCCCCGCCGACAAGAAGACCGTGGCGAAGAAGGCCCCGGCCCGGAAGACGACGACCGCGAAGAAGACCACCCCGCCCGCCAAGTAAGCGGCAGGGCACCTGCCGGGTGGACGACAGAGCCGGCGACGGGGCCGGCGACAGAGCGAGCGATATCCGCGCAGTACGTCGCGGTACGGAGACGGGCCGGGCACCTTTGGGGTGGCCGGCCCGTTCTACGGGTACGGTGGCCGCGTAGGAGTGCCGTCGGTAGCGGCGGCAGATTGATCGGTCGGATCAGCCGAATTCGCCGAATCGGCCGAATCGGTGGGCAGTCGGAAGAGCGAACGGAACGGGTGGTGTGGGCGGCATGCTGATGACGGGCTTCGCGGGGTTCCTGGGAATTCTGAAGATCGTCCTGATGGCTCTCGCCGCGTTCGGGCTGTTCGACGCCGCGTTCCGGCGCGAGGACGCGTTCCGTGCGGCCGACAAGCAGACCAAGGTGTTCTGGCTGGTCATCCTCGCGATCGCCCTCCTCGTGAGCTATCTGTTCTCGATCCTGTCGTTCCTGCCGATCATCGGCGTCATCGCGAGCATCGTGTACATCGTGGATGTGCGGCCCGCGGTCAAGCAGGTGTCCGGCGGCGGGGGCGGCGGACGCCGCGGCTCCAGCAGTGACGGTCCGTACGGGCCGTACAACGGCGGTCGGTGACCCAGAGAGGGACCGGGAAGAATCCGGGGGACGGACCCGGGGAACGGACCCGTGAAGAACCCGGGGAACGGACCCGGGGAACGGACCCGGAAAGGACCCGGGGAACGGACCCCCCGGGGAACGGATCCAGGACGGTCAGCCGTCGCGGTCCAGCAGTAGTACCGCCACGTCGTCGGTCAGTTCGCCACCGTTGAGATCGCGGACCTCGTTCACCGCGGCGCGCAGCAGATCCTCGCCCCGCAGGCCTTCGGCCAGCTGGCGGCGGACCATCTTCACCATGCCGTCCTGGCCCAGCCGCTCCTTGCCCTCGCCGATCCGGCCCTCTATGAGGCCGTCGGTGTAGAGCATCAGACTCCAGGCCGCGCCCAGTTCGATCTGGGTGCGCGGCCAGCGGGCGTTCGGGAGCAGGCCGAGGGCGGGGCCGCCGTTGTCGTACGGCAGTAGCTCGGCCGGCGGGGTGGCTCCGCCCCGGCTGTGGCGGGCGATCAGCGGGGACGGGTGGCCTGCGAGGCAGAGGCCCGCGCGGCGGCCGTCGGGGGCGATGTCGACCGTGCAGAGCGTCGCGAAGATCTCGTCGTTCTCGCGCTCGTGC
Organism: Streptomyces sp. DSM 40750; assembly: GCF_024612035.1. GTDB lineage: Bacteria > Actinomycetota > Actinomycetes > Streptomycetales > Streptomycetaceae > Streptomyces. The sequence continues at coordinate 5,423,697 of NZ_CP102513.1, read as the reverse complement.
TCCAAGACGCGCTGGAGCGTGGACAGCAGCTCGTCGCCGCACAGGCCCGCGAATGTCAGCGCTCGCCAGGCGATCCGAAGCTCCACGCCGAGCGCCGCCTCGTCGGGGCCGTGCCCGCTGACGTCGCCGATCATGACGTGCACGGTGCCGTCGGGGGTGCGGACCGTGTCGTAGAAGTCGCCGCCGAGCAGCGCGCGGGAACGGCCCGGGCGGTAGCGGGCGGCGAACCGCAGGGACGAACCCTCAAGGAGGGGTGTCGGCAGCAGACCGCGCTCCAGGCGGGCGTTCTCCTGGGCGCGCAGTTTGGACTCGGTGAGCCGGCGCTCGGCCGTGTCCGACCGCTTTCGCTCCACGGCGTAGCGGATCGCGCGGCTCAGTAGGCGGCCGTCCAGTTCGTCCCGGAAGAGGTAGTCCTGTGCGCCGACCCGTACCGCTTCCGCGCCGCGTTCGGCGTCGCCGGAGTCGGTGAGGGCCAGTACGGCGTGGCGGGGGGCCAGTTCCAGGACGCGTTTGAGGACGGAGAGCTCGTCGTCGGGGCGGTTGGCCCTGTCGGGGCCGGGGGTGGTGTTGGTGCCCGTGCCGGTGCCCGTGCCGGTGCTCGCGCCTGTGGCTGCGTGCGTGCCGGTGTTTGCTCCGGGGCCAGGACCGGGGCCCGAGTCGGTGGAGCGGGTCGGGGCCGGGAGGGCCAGGTCCAGGAGGATGCAGTTGACGTCGTCGGTCAGCAGCCGCTTGGCCTCGGTGAGGTTGCGCGCGGCGCGGACGCGGATCGGCCTGCCCGCGGAGTCGAGCAACTCGGGCACGTTGAGGGAACTCGCCGGGTCGTCCTCGATGAGGAGAACCGTGAGGTTGGTGGGGCCGGTTTGTCCGGTCGGACCGATGGGGCCCGTCGGGCCCTTGGCGCCGGGCGCGTTTGAGTTGTCTTCAGGGGCCAGGGCCGAGGCGTTCAGGGCAGCCCCCTCTCCGGACGGGCCGCTGGGCGCGGACACGGCGTGCGCCTGACCACTCTCCACGGCCGGGATCGCTCTCTGCCGCGGTACGGGTACGGGCATCGTCTTGGGTTCCTTCCCTCCCCCCGAGGGCACGACGGGGCGAGGGACCTCGACCCACCGACGGGGACCTTAGCGCCAGGCGCCGTCGCAACGGAATGGTTGGCGGGGTGCCGGGAGGCAATCGGCCAGCGTCATATGCCGCATCCCCTACCGCACTTGGACATGGCAGGGCTTTCTCCTGGGATGACGAATGTCACGCGGCTGAGGTTGAGCCGGAAGGAAAAGGTGGTGAGAGTCACGTGCGATGGGTCACTGCGGCCGCCGCCGCGCGAGAACTCGGGCGCGTGAGAGCACGGGGGTTGGAGCCGACGAGCGGATGCGGGTGGTTTGTGGCCGTTCGCGCAGTTCCCGCGCCCCTGGGAACAAGGGCCGGCCACTGGCCCCATCTTTCAGGGGTGCGGGGAACCGTGCGGCTCTTTCAGGGTGCGGGGCACTGCGTGGCTCTTTCAGGGTGCGGGGCAGGGCGCTGCGCTGCCGGCCACGATCCGCCCGTAGTCGCCAAACCGCAGTGGCCCCCGACCCGCTGGGGCCCGCCCCAAGGGGAGTGCCTAAGCGTCCGGCCGTACAACCCCCAAGATCTCCATCGTCCCCGCCCCCGCGATCGTCACCGTACGACCCGGTCGAGGGGCGTGGATTATGGAGCCGTCGCCTATGTACATGGCGACGTGGCTGGCGTCGGAGTTGTAGATGATGAGGTCGCCGGGGCGCATGTCCTGTATGTCGATGCGCTGGAGCTGCTTCCACTGCTCCTGGGAGGTGCGGGGGATGGTCGGGCCGGCGGCGGCCCAGGCCTGGCTGGTGAGGCCGGAGCAGTCGTAGGTCTTGGGGCCCTCGGCGCCCCATTCGTACGGTTTGCCTATCTGGTCCGTCGCGAATTTCACGGCCTTCTTGCCCTGTTCGGACGCCTTGCCGTTGATCTCGTCGAGGATGCCGGAGTCCAGCCACGCGGCCTGTGACTCCTGGGCGGCGTCCTCCTCCAGCTGTGCCAGCCGCTCCCGCTCGTCGTCCTCCAGTTGCGCTTCGAGCTCCTCGGCGGCGGCGATCTGTTTCTTGATCTTCTTCTTGGCCTTGTCCTTGGTCTTGCGGTTGGCTTCCAGCTTCTCCCAACGTGCGGAAGCGTCCTTGGAGTACTGCTCCAAGTCCTGCTGGGTCTGGGTCATTTCGGCGAGCAGGCCCTTTGTCGCGAGCTGCCCCTGGCGCAGGCGGTCCGCGCCCTCCAGGAAGTCCTGGGGGTTCTCGCTCAGCCACAGCTGCACCTCGGGCGGGAGGCCGCCGCCGCGGTACTGGGCGCGGGCCGCGGCACCGATGAGGTCCTGCAACTTGTCCAGCTTCTCCTGGCCCTTGACCATCTCGTCGGCCAGATCGACGATCTCGGCGGACTGCTTGTCGGCCTTCTCCTCAGCCGCGTTGTACGCGTCCGTGGCGACTGCGGCGTCGTGGTAGAGGCTTTCCAGCTTCTCGCGTACGGCCTCCAACTCCTCGTTCGTCACAGGAGTCGAGGCCGCGTCAGGACTGCTTGAATCACCCGAAGTGTCTGAACTGCCCGAAGTTCCCGAAGGGGAGGGGCTCGGGGTCGGCTCGGTCGGTTTCGTCTGGCTCGCGTACGCGGTGACCGGTGTGCCCAGCACGGTCATCGCGCAGACCACGGCCACGGCCGCCATGGTCAGGTTCCGCTTGCCGGCTCCCATACCCCTTGCCCCCAACCCCAACAGAACTGATTAACCATCAGTAACTTCCTGATGCCCGGGTGATCGTGTCATGGCGTCGCGCGATGCGACAGAGGTGGGCAAGAACTCGCATCCCCTCGCTCCCTCTTGTTTCCCCCTTGCTCTCACCTGCATGACATCGCCCCTGTCCGTGTGACGAACGTCCCGCGGAGATCGTTCCCGTGTGTCACGGAAATGTTGCTCTGCGTCACCATGTGGGCTCTCGGGAGGAGTTCAACCCCGTGGTGCCAACGCCTCCCACGCCACCGTCACTTCGCCCTGTCGCCAGCGCGTCTCCTTGTCCCGCACCGGCCAGTCCGCGCTCAGGGCGCGGACCGTGCGGATCCAGCGCTGGCGGGCGCCGTACGAGGCGTAGGGGGCCGCGGCGGCCCAGGCGCGGTCGAAGTCGCGGAGGAAGGCGTGCACCGGTTCGCCCGGGACGTTGCGGTGGATGAGCGCCTTCGGGAGGCGCTCGGCCAAGTCCGAAGGGCGGTCCAGGGAGCCGAGCCGGGTGGCGAAGGTGATCGTGCGGGGGCCCTCCGGGCCGAGGGCGACCCACACATGCCGACGCCCGATCTCGTCGCAGGTGCCCTCGACGAGCAGACCGCCGGAGGAGTGGAGGCTGTGGGTGGGGTGGGGGCCGCCACCGGTGGAATGGGGGCCACCGGACGAGTGGGGGCCACCGGACGAGTGGGAGCCGCCGGACGAGTGGGAGCCGCCGGACGAGTGGGAGCCACCGGACGGGTGGGGGCCGCCGGACGGGTGGGGGCCGCCGGACGGGTGGGGTACGGCGGCCGGTTCGAGGCGGGCGCACAGGCGTTCCCAGACGGCGGCGACCTCGTCCTCGTCGTACTGGCGCAGGACATTGGCGGCCCGGATGAGGGTCGGGCGGCCCGGCACCGGCACCTCGAAGCCGCCGTGCCGGAAGGTCAGGCCCTCGCACTCGTACGGTTTCGCCGCCGCGACCCTCGCCGGGTCGATCTCGATGCCGACCACCTGGGTACGGGGCGCTGCCGAGCGGAGGCGGCGTAGGAGTTCGACCGCGGTCCAGGGGGCGGCGCCGTAGCCGAGGTCCACGGCGAGGGGGGTGGTCGCGCGGCGGAGTCCGGCGCCGTGGGTGGCGGCGATCCAGCGGTCCATGCGGCGGAGACGGTTGGGGTTGGTGGTGCCGCGCGTCACGGTGCCGATGGGGGTGGGGGCCATGAGGTCGAGGGTATGTGGACGGACGGTTACTGGTCGCCGCTCCTTGATGTGGTCCTCGTTTCCGGGCTCTGCCCGGGGCCCGTCCTTGCGGCGGCTGCCTTGTGCCTCTCCTCCTGGCCATGCGGTCCGTGTGTGGCTGGCTGGTCGTGTGCTTCCTGGCGCCCCTTGACAGCACGGGTGCCCTCTACTGGTTGCACGGGGTGCCCTCCACCCCCAAAGTGCTCGAACGGTTGAGCGAAGCTCGGTAATAATTCTGCAAAGAGGAAATGGAACTGGCTCCTCCGGCGTTTGCGCACACCAGAGGGCTCCGGATGCCCTCCGAACGGCATGCCCGGAGCGAGGAGGAACGCCACGTGAGCCACTACGTCAGCAGGCTCGGGCGACGCTCCCCGGCCGCAGCGGCGCGGCTGAGGCTGCACCGGAAGCCGCGTCGGGTCGCGATGCTGTCGGTGCACACGTCGCCGCTCCACCAGCCCGGTACGGGCGACGCGGGCGGCATGAACGTATACATCGTGGAGCTGGCGCAGCGCCTGGCCGCGCAGGGCATCGAGGTGGAGATCTTCACCAGGGCCACGACCGGCGCTCTGCCCCCGACGGTCGAGCTGGCCCCGGGGGTGCTGGTCCGCCATGTCGACGCGGGACCGTACGAGGGGCTGGCCAAGGAGGAGCTCCCGGCCCAGCTGTGCGCCTTCACGCACGGTGTGATGCAGGCCTGGGCCGGCCACCGCCCCGGTCACTACGACCTGGTCCACTCGCACTACTGGCTCTCCGGCCACGTCGGCTGGCTCGCCGCCGAACGCTGGGGCGTCCCCCTGGTGCACGCCATGCACACGATGGCGAAGGTCAAGAACGCGGCGCTCGCCCTCGGCGACACCCCCGAGCCCGCCGCCCGCGTCATCGGCGAGACCCAGATCGTCCGCGCCGCCGACCGGCTCATCGCCAACACGGCCGAGGAGGCCGACGAACTCGTACGCCACTACGAGGCCGACCGGGCCAAGGTCGCCGTCGTCCATCCGGGCGTCAACCTCGACCGCTTCCGTCCGGCCGACGGCCGCGCCGCCGCCCGGGCCCGCCTCGGCCTGCCCCAGGACGCCCTGATCCCCCTCTTCGCAGGCCGCATCCAGCCGCTGAAGGCTCCCGACGTCCTCCTCCGGGCCGTCGCCGTGCTCCTCGACGAGCGCCCCGAGCTGCGGTCGAGGATCGTCGTGCCGGTGGTCGGCGGGCCGAGCGGCAGCGGACTCGCCAAGCCGGAAGGCCTGCAGAAGCTGGCCGCGCGTCTCGGGATCGCCGATGTCGTACGGTTCCGGCCGCCGGTCGGGCAGGAGCAGCTCGCGGACTGGTTCCGGGCGGCGTCCGTGCTGGTGATGCCGTCGTACAGCGAGTCCTTCGGGCTCGTCGCCATCGAGGCGCAGGCGGCCGGTACGCCGGTGCTGGCGGCCTCGGTCGGCGGCCTCCCGGTCGCCGTGCGGGACGGACAGACCGGTTTCCTGGTCCAGGGCCACGATCCCGTCGCGTACGCGCGCGTGCTGCGCGATTTCGCCGACACCCCCGACCTCACCGCCCGCATGGGCGCGGCCGCCGCCCGCCACGCCGAGTCCTTCGGCTGGGACACGGCCGCCGCCGCCACCGCGGACGTCTACACGGAGGCCATGCAGGATCACCGCCGCCACCGGGTACGGGCCCACTACGGGTGAGCCGTCGACCCGCTCGTACCGGCGGGTACGCTCGCCCCATGGCTGACGCAGCGTCGATCATCGAGCAGGTCCTCACCGAGGCCGAGCTGGCGTGGGAGAGCCCGGGGCCCGGCAACTACGTCGTGACACTCCCCGGCACGCGCAAACTCTCGACGACCGTCTCCCTGATCGTCGGCAAGCACTCCCTCTCCCTCAACGCCTTCGTGATCCGCCACCCCGACGAGAACGAGGCGGGCGTCCACCGCTGGCTCCTGGAGCGCAACCTCAAGCTGTACGGCGTGAGTTACGCCGTCGACAGGCTCGGCGACATCTACGTCACGGCCCGGCTGCCGCTCTCCGCCATCACCCCCGACGGCATCGACGGCCTCCTCGGCCAGGTCCTGGAAGCAGCCGACGGCGCCTTCAACACCCTCCTCGAACTGGGCTTCGCCTCCGCGATCCGCAAGGAGTACGCGTGGCGGGTGTCCCGGGGGGAACCGACGCGGAACCTGGACGCGTTCAGCCACCTCACGCGAGGGGCGGCCGACCAGTCCGATAGCGACCAGGGGTGACCCCCACCCACCGCCGGAAGTGCCGCGTGAGATGCGCCTGGTCGTAGAACCCGGCCGTCACCGCCGCCTCGCCCGGTCGCATTCCCTCCAACAGCAGCCGCCTGGCCCGCTCCACCCGCCGTGACATCAGATACTGGTGCGGCGCGATTCCGAAGGCCGCCCCGAACGCCCGTACGAGATGCGCGGGGTGGGCATGCACCATCCCCGCGGCCTCCTCCAGCGTCACCCCGTCGGCGACCCGCTCGTCGAGGAGCTCACGCAGTCGATGGGCGACCGTACGACCGTCGGGGCGTGGTTTCCGGGTGGCCCGTGGCCGTAGGTGCCCCCGCAACCGTTCCCCGACCAGCGTCAGCCGGCTCTCCGCCTCCAACTCGTCCCCCGGCCGCGCGAGCGCCGCATGCAACTGCCCCACCCGCAGCCGCAGCAGCGGATCCCGGAGGTCCGGCTCATCCACCGCGGTCCCGATGAGACTCTCGTCCAGCGCGCTCGAATCCAGGTCCAGATACAACACCCGCTTGCGAAAGCCCTCGTCCGTCACCGGCGCCCCGTTGTGCGGCACATGCGGCGGCAGCAACGAGACCGTGTCGTTCGGCGTCCCGTGCTCATGCCGGTCCAACTCGTACCGCACGGCGCCGTCGTCGACGATGAGCAGCGTCCAGGCGTCGTGGACGTGCATCGGGTACGCGTACTCGGTGTAGTGCGCGTGGAAGACCTCGACGATGCCGGGCACACGCGGCCGCCAGGCGGAGACCTCGCGTTGAGGGGACGGCTGAGGGGACTGGTGGCGGGACGGCTGAGGGGACTCCTGACGGAACTGCTGAGGGGACTTCGGCCGCAGGGGGCGCATGCAAAGAACGTACAAGACGGGGTCGTACGCCGGTCGGCAGTCTGATCCCATGAGCAGCGAGACCTCCACGGATCAGCCCCCCATCCGCTTCGACACCAAGGTCGCCGTCCTCCTCCGCGACGACCTGGAAACCTGGCAACGCCTCAACGTCACCTCCTTCCTGGTCAGCGGCCTGGGGTCGAGGGTCCCCGAGGTGATCGGCGACCCGTACGAGGACGCCGACGGCACGGCGTATCTCCCGATGTTCCGCCAGCCGGTCGTGGTCTTCGAGGGCACGAAGGAGGTGCTGAAGGCCGCCCACGCGCGGGCCCTCTCCCGGGCCCTGCCCCGTGCCGTTTTCACGTCCGACCTCTTCAGCACGGGGAACGACCGGGACAACCGGGCGGCCGTACGGGCCGTGGGGACGGGGGAGTTGGACTTGGTGGGGCTGGCGGTCTTCGGGCCGCGGAACGGGGTGGACAAGGTGGTGAAGGGGGCGCGGATGCATCCGTGAGGATGCTCAGACCGAGCCGGTAGGAGCCTTCGCCTCCGCGGCCGTACGCACGACGGTGTCCGCGGCCGTACGCACGACGGTGTCCGCGACGGGCTCACCGATGGACTCCACGACGGGCTCCTCGATGGGCTTCTCGCAAGGCCCCCCGGTGGGCTTTTCGGCCGTGGCCTCCTCCTCCGGCATCCGCCGCATCAGCGCCCAGTACCCCACCCCCGCCGCGGTCCCGATCACCGCGCACAACCCCCACAGCCACTCCGCGCCCCAGCGGTCGATGACGACGCCGGACATGAGCGGGGCGACGAGGGCGGCGACGGACCAGGACATGGTGTACATGCCCTGGTAGCGACCGCGCCCCTGCACGGGCGAGAGCCGGACGACGAGGCCGGTCTGGGTGGGCGCGTTGACGATCTCGGCGAGGGTCCAGACGCAGACGGTGAGGGCGAAGACCCCGATCGACCCGGCGAAGGCGGTGAGGCCGAAGCCGTACCCGGCGAGCAGCGACGACACGACGAGGAGCCGCCCGGGATCGCGATGCTCGATGAAACGGGTGACGGGGATCTGCAGCGCGACGATGAGGACACCGTTGACGGCGATGGCGAGGCCGTAGTCGGCAGGCGTGAAGCCGGCTTCCCCCATCGCGACCGGCAGTCCCACCGATCCCTGCTGAAAGATCAGCGCGACCAGGAAGGACAACCCGACGACGCCCATGAACCGCCCGTCGCGTACCACGGTCCCCAGCCCGACCTCGTCATCGCCGGCCTTCTCCACCGCCGTACGCTCCGGCCGTGACTCCGGCAGTTTCAGGAAGACGACGATCGCGCAGGCCAGCGTCATCCCCGCCTCGATCAGGAACCCGGCGAGATAACTGACCTCGGCGATGAACCCGGCGCCCATGGAGGAGATGGCGAAGCCGAGGTTGATGGCCCAGTAGTTGAGGGAGAACGCCCGTACGCGGTCCTCGGGCCGGACGATGTCCGCCATCATCGCCTGCACGGCCGGCCGGGAGGCGTTGCTGGTGGCGCCGACGAGGAAGGCGACGGCGGCGATCGCGACGGGATCCTGTACGAAGCCGAGGAGCGCGACCGACACGGCCGTCGAGGCTTGCGCGATCAGCAGCGTGGGCCGCCGCCCGAGCCGGTCGGCCATGACTCCGCCGCCGAGCGACGAGATGACACCGCCGAGGCCGTGCAGCGAGGCCACCAGCCCGGCGTACGAGGCGGAGTACCCGCGGTCCAGCGTCAGATACAGCGCCATGAACGTGGCGACGAAGGCGCCCAGCCGGTTGACGAGCGTGCTGGTCCACAGCCACCAGAACTCCCGGGGCAGCCCCGAGACGGACTCCCGGACGGCACGTCTGGCAGCGACGAGTGGCATGGAGGTCCCCCACGGACGTAAGTGGCTAAGGCGGCAGACACAACTTACGAACACCCTCCGGAACCGGGCCACCCAATTAACAACCCCAGTCAATTGTCGAGGTGAACGGTGAGGGGTGGGCCCGGGCTGTCCGCCTGTCGGCCAGGCGTGTAGTGGATCCAGGCCGTCGATTACGCTCAGAGCCATGGCCGACGCACCGTACAAGCTGATCCTCCTCCGCCACGGCGAGAGCGAGTGGAACGAGAAGAACCTGTTCACCGGCTGGGTGGACGTCAATCTCACGCCGAAGGGAGAGAAGGAGGCGACGCGCGGCGGTGAGCTGCTGAAGGACGCCGGCCTGCTCCCCGACGTGCTCCACACCTCCCTCCAGAGGCGCGCCATCCGCACCGCCCAGCTCGCCCTGGAGTCCGCGGACCGCCACTGGATCCCCGTCCACCGCAGCTGGCGCCTGAACGAGCGCCACTACGGCGCCCTCCAGGGCAAGGACAAGGCGCAGACCCTCGCGGAGTTCGGCGAGGAGCAGTTCATGCTGTGGCGCCGCTCGTACGACACCCCGCCGCCCCCGCTCGCGGACGACTCCGAGTTCTCCCAGGCGGCCGACGCGCGCTACGCGACCATCCCCCCGGAGCTCCGCCCCCGCACGGAGTGCCTCAAGGACGTCGTCACCCGCATGCTCCCCTACTGGTACGACGGCATCGTCCCCGACCTCCTCGCCGGCCGCACGGTCCTCGTCGCCGCCCACGGCAACTCCCTCCGCGCCCTCGTCAAGCACCTCGACGGCATCTCGGACGCCGACATCGCGGGCCTCAACATCCCGACGGGCATCCCGCTGTCGTACGAACTGGACGCCGACTTCAAGCCGCTCAACCCCGGCGGCACCTACCTCGACCCGGATGCGGCCGCAGCCGCCATCGAGGCGGTCAAGAACCAGGGCAAGAAGAAGTAGGTTTTGTGATCACGCCCCCGACCTGCGCCTACGGTGCGGATCGGGGGCGTTTTCACGACCTGGGCCCGCTGTGGGCCCTCAACGCCCAGGCTCCTTCGGCCGGAGCGCCAGCCCGAAGGCCCTCCGGGTGCGGTCCCGGCAACCGAGGCAGACAAGGCCCCGAAGCCGCCATTCGCCCAGGTCAGTGCCCGAACCGGCCTTCATGTGATCGCAGCTTCCCAAGGTGTGGTGGTCGGTCGCGGCGTCCACCGACTGTCGCCGTGCCGGTCATCGGCCCGGCCGTTCGGGGGATACGCGGGCCTTCGCCGGTGCCTTCCCCACCCTCCGGGGGCATCCCTTGACGGGAACGAAAGGGAGACATGATGCCGCTCTACCTGTCGAGGTTCAGCTACACCCCGGAGACTTGGGCGAGACTCATCGGCCATCCGGAGGATCGTGCACAGGCCGCTCAGTCGTACATCGAGTCCGTCGGCGGGAAACTCCATGGCTTCTGGTATGCCTTCGGCACGCACGACGGCTACAACCTCTGGGAAGCTCCGGACAACGTGTCCATGGCCGCGGTGGCGTTGGCGATCAGCGGAGGCGGCGCGCTGAGTTCGTTCGAGACGACTGTCCTCCTGACCGTCGACGAAACGATGGAGGCCCTGCGCACAGCCGAGCAAGTGCAGTACCGGCCTCCTGGCGCGTAGCAGCCCGGATCAGTACCTCCACCCAGTCGACCGCGTCTCTCGCGCGCACACTTGTCACACAGTTCGCTCTGCATGCGGGCGCGCTCACGTCGGCATCGGTTGCAACGGTCGTCCGCCCGCCCGCGGTTGCGCGCAGGCGGAGGAGCGGCGTGGCGGGGTGTGCGTCCGGCGGCGGCTCAGACCGTCAGCGTTATCGGGTGGATCTCGTCCGCCTTGTGGCCGGCGCGTTCGTGGATGCGTTGGACGGCTTCGGCCGAGGGGGCCTCGGAGAGGCAGTAGACGGTGCCGGACTGGGGGTCGGCCCAGGCGCGTTCGAAGTGGACGTTCTCGTCCTTCTCTATGTCGAGGTCGGCCTTGTGCGCGGCTTTCAGCTGGTCGGCGGTGATGCCCTTCATCCCGTGGTGGACGTCCATGAACTGGGTCATGGCCCGCACCTCCTTCTTCACTTTTCCTTTTCCGATTCCTGGCCCCTCCCCTCATGCTGCTCCCGTACGGCCGTGCGGGCGACCTCTCGTGCGCTATCGGGACGCCGGGCACACCCGTCCCCGGAATGAGTGAAGGGGGCCGTCGCGAGCGACAGCCCCCTTCTCCCACGTACGAAAATGCCTACGAAAGCAGCCGTGTGCCGGTCAGCCGCACTGGCACGGGTTGCCGGACTGGCACCCGCACGCACATCCGGAGCCGCAGCCGCAGGCGCCGACAAGAGGCAGGATCTTGATGTCGGCGGGTTGATGCGTGTCCCGTACCCGCGTCGGGTCCGGCGTGCTGGGGCTGGCGGGGGATTCGGCCATGGTCCCTCCTCGAAGGCTGGTGCCTGTGCCCATTGGATTGCCCCATTGCATGCCCGTTCAGCCGGGCGCATCAACGGCGCACAGAGGCGTCCACACGCCCCGACGGAGCACCAGGCGCCGGGAGCGTCGAGCAGCCGGACAATCGACCGCCGGAGGCTCCGGAGCCCGCCCTCAGCCCTGCCCCGCCGCAGCCCTACGCCCCTTCCACCCCAGTGACCGGCTGGATGTCCGCCTGCAGCTCGTCCGCGTGCTCGCCCGTCACCAGGTACACCACGCGCTTGGCGACGGACACCGCGTGGTCGGCGAAGCGCTCGTAGTAGCGGCCGAGGAGAGTGACGTCGACGGCGGTCTCGATGCCGTGCTGCCAGCGGTCGTCCATGAGGTGCTGGAAGAGAGCGCGGTGGAGGAGGTCCATCGCGTCGTCGTCCGTCTCCAACTGGAGCGCGAGGTCGACGTCCTTGGTGATGATGACCTCGGCGGCCTTGGCCATCAGACGCTGCGCGAGCTGGCCCATCTCCAGGATCGTGGCGTGCAGGTCGCCCGGGACCGTGCGGTCGGGGAAGCGGAGCCGGGTCAGCTTGGCCACATGCTGGGCGAGGTCGCCGGAGCGCTCCAGGTCGGCCGACATGCGCAGCGAGGTCACGACGATACGGAGGTCCGTGGCCACCGGCTGCTGCCGCGCCAGCAGGGCTATCGCGCGAGCCTCCAGGTCGTGCTGCAGGTCGTCGACCTTCTTGTCGGCCTCGATCACGCTCTCGGCCAGCTTCAGGTCGGAGTCGAGCATCGCCGTCGTGGCGCGTCCGATCGCCGACCCCACCAGCCGGGCCATCTCGACCAGGCCCTCACCGATCGAGTCAAGTTCCTCGTGGTACGCGTCCCGCATCAGTGTGTCCCTCTCTTACGTACTTCTGCTCGTGGGTAACCAGAAAAGCCGTGCCGAAAGCCGTTCCGCCAGGCCAGGGCGACCGAATGAACGGTGACCGGGGTCCCGGACGAACCCCACGCTCCCACGTTCCGGGCCGTACGCGTCCGTTTCCGCCACCCCAAATGAACCAATACTGGCTCCAAGGTGAACTCTGGGCGACGAGTGTTCGAGGTCGCCCTCCGACCGCTGTGGGGATGTCCGACCTCGTGCCTAACCTGGATGCATGGACGTGAACGCGGCTGTCGCCGCAGCGGCAGCGATCGCCGGAGTGCTTACCGGCGTCATCGCCATGCTGGCGTTCCGCGTCAGCGAGCGCGAGCAGAAGCGTCCCACCAGGACCTCCCTGCACACCGACCCGGTGCTTCCGCCGGGCGTCGACACCGTGCTGTCCGTACTGCGCTCCTCCGCGGTCGTGCTCGACGAGGCCGACGCCGTCGTCAAGGCCAGCTCCGCCGCGTACGCCCTCGGGCTGGTGCGCGGTGGGAAACTCGCCGTCGAGCCGATGTCGAAGATGGCGCGCGACACCCGCCGGGACGGCGAGATACGACAGGTCGAGCTGGATCTGCCCCGGCGCGGCACGGGACGCGGCGAGGCGCTCGCCGTCTCCGCGCGTGTCGCACCCCTGGGCTCCCGGCTCGTGCTGCTCCTCGTCGAGGACCTCACCGAGGCCCGCCGCATAGAGGCCGTCCGCCGCGACTTCGTCGCCAACGTCAGCCATGAGCTGAAGACGCCGGTCGGGGCCCTCTCCCTCCTCTCGGAGGCCGTCATGGGGGCGTCGGACGACCCCGAGGCGGTGGAGCGGTTCGCCGGGCGGATGCAGATCGAGGCCACCCGCCTCACCAACCTCGTGCAGGAGCTCATCGACCTCTCCCGGGTGCAGAACGACGACCCGCTGGAGGACGCCGAGCCGGTGCGCGTGGACGAGCTGGTCGCCGAGGCCGTCGACCGCTGCCGCCACCAGGCCGGCACCAAGCAGATCACCATGGCTTCGAACATGGGGGCGCCCGAAGGGCACGAGCAGGGTGGCGGGCGACGGGCGGGCGGCACCGCCGAGCTGCACGTCTGGGGCAACCGCGGGCAGCTCGCCGCCGCCCTCGGCAACCTCGTCGAGAACGCCGTCAACTACTCCCCGGCCCGCACCCGCGTCGGCATAGCCGCCCGACGGGTCAGCGCGCCCGGCGGGGACCATATCGAGATCGCCGTGACCGACCAGGGCATCGGCATCTCGGAGAGGGACAAGGAGCGCATCTTCGAGCGCTTCTACCGCGTGGACCCGGCCCGTTCCCGCCAGACCGGCGGTACGGGTCTCGGTCTCGCGATCGTCAAGCACGTGGCCGCCTCGCACGGCGGGGAGGTCACGGTGTGGAGCTCAGAGGGACAGGGCTCCACGTTCACCCTCAGGCTGCCGGAGGCGGGCGCGTCCCGCGACCGCGCGGCCCAGCACCCGGACCTCGACGCCGAGGACGGACAGCCTCACACCGACCCATCCCCGTATGAACCGCTTCCCGCCCCGGAGGTCCTTCCGTGACCCGAGTGCTCGTCGTCGAGGACGAGGAGTCCTTCTCCGACGCCCTGTCCTACATGCTCCGCAAAGAGGGCTTCGAGGTCGCCATCGCGACCACCGGGCCCGACGGTCTCGACGAGTTCGAGCGCAACGGAGCCGACCTCGTCCTCCTCGACCTGATGCTGCCCGGCCTGCCGGGCACCGAGGTCTGCCGTCAGCTGCGCGGCCGCTCCAATGTCCCGGTGATCATGGTCACCGCCAAGGATAGCGAGATCGACAAGGTCGTGGGCCTGGAAATAGGAGCCGATGACTATGTCACCAAGCCCTTCTCCTCCCGCGAACTCGTTGCCCGTATCCGGGCCGTACTGCGCCGCCGCGGTGAGCCCGAGGAGGTCACCCCGGCCGCGCTGGAGGCCGGCCCCGTCCGCATGGACGTCGACCGTCACGTGGTCACTGTCTCGGGCTCCAAGGTCGATCTCCCCCTCAAGGAGTTCGACCTGCTCGAAATGCTGCTGCGAAACGCGGGCCGCGTCCTGACCCGTATGCAGCTCATCGACAGAGTCTGGGGCGCCGACTACGTCGGTGACACCAAGACCCTCGACGTCCACGTCAAGCGCCTCCGCGCCAAGATCGAGCCGGACCCGGGTGCGCCGCGGTACTTGGTGACGGTGCGTGGCCTGGGGTACAAGTTCGAGCCGTAAACCGACTCGGAGCCATGGACCCGCGACCACGCGCTCGTCCTACGCCGAAGGGCGGCACCCCGGCCGGGGTGCCGCCCTTCGGCGTAGGTGTACGTACCTCAGTGAGCGGAAGACTCCTGGGACTCCGCGGCCGAGGTGGCCGGGGAGGCCGTCGAGCCGGCGGCGGTGCCCTCCTCCTCGACGGTGCCCTCGTCGGGGGACGGCGAGCCCGTGCCGGACGGAGACGGGGAGCCGGTGGTCTCCTCGGACGGCGAGGCGCTCGTGGCGGGAGCCTCGGGGATGTCGGTCGGGCCCCACTTCTCGAAGTAGTGCTCGGCGGGCACGACGAAGGCGCGCAGGCCGACCTCGCCGGTCTCGCTGAAGTCGAAGGTGACCTGCTGGGCGTTGCCGTCCTTGACCGCGTCGGAGACGTCCGCCAGGACCGCGGAGGCGTTGCCCTCGCCGCCGAGGACCACGGAGCCGCCGGCCGGGATGACGACCTTGCCGCCCTTGCCCTCGCCCTTGACCGGCGTGATCTCGGCGGTGCCGGCGCCCTCCACGGTGATGGAGTCCAGGGTCTGGTCGGTCTTGGGGTTGGTGTTGAACACGGTCGCGGAGACGACGGCCGGGCCCTTGGTCTCGGTACCCGGCTGGGTGACCACGATCGCGTTCTGGATCTTGATGTCGCCGACGCTGGTGGCCGCGTTGTCCGGCTTGATCTCCAGCGTCTGGGCATTGCTGCCGGCGGCGCACGCGGCGAGTGAGGCGATCGAGAACGCGAGGGCGGCGGCGGCGAGGGCGCCGCGTCGAAGGCTGCTGCTCACGGCGGCGGCATCTCCTTGAACGTGGGCGGTACATGGTCTGTGGCGGGCTCAGGTTACCGAGCCGTTCCGCCGCCGTCGCACCCGACCCTCCCCAAGCCCCCGACAAGTCACGGGAAGCAATTGACCGGACGCCCGACCCACGCTCGTCCGGCATTCACATAACCACCATCGATACCGCCGTCGATCCCTTCGCCGCCGTCCCGGATTTCCGGTAAGGAATGCGGAGCACCACGGAAAATCGATCACCCGGCAGAACGGCGCAGGAACACGATCCGGTAACGGCGGAACATCCCCCCGAGATCGAACTCCTTGATCAATTCCGGATTCGTCTCGTACCCGACTCCACTCACCGAACGGAGTAACGGAAGTCGCACACTTGGAGTCGGACAAAGCGGGACGTTCAGTTGCTCGTGGAGCCCTCCGGATGCGTGTACGGTACGCGTTTCACTCCGCCCGGAGAGCCGCTCCGACCTGCGAATACCCACTTCCGTTCGGCCCCCGCAGCACGTTCCTGTTGCTGTTGTCAAGCCCCGAGATATGCCCTGACCTGCGAAAACGCCATTCAGAACCCGCCGTTTCCGTGTTACCCTGGATAGCCACGGAAGGGGTACCTGTCACATGACGTTCAAGGTTGGCGACACCGTGGTCTATCCCCATCACGGGGCCGCGCTGATCGAGGCCATCGAAACTCGCCAGATCAAAGGCGTGGACAAGACCTACTTGGTGCTCAAGGTCGCTCAGGGTGACCTGACAGTGCGTGTGCCAGCGGACAATGCGGAGTTCGTCGGCGTACGTGATGTGGTCGGTCAGGACGGCCTGGACCGGGTCTTCGAGGTGCTGCGCGCACCGTATGCCGAGGAGCCCACGAACTGGTCGCGTCGCTACAAGGCAAATCTGGAGAAGCTCGCCTCCGGCGATGTCATCAAGGTCGCGGAAGTCGTGCGTGACCTGTGGCGTCGTGAGCGTGAGCGCGGACTGTCCGCCGGTGAGAAGCGCATGCTCGCCAAGGCCCGCCAGATCCTGGTGAGCGAGCTCGCCCTCGCGGAGAACACGAACGAGGACAAGGCCGAGGCCCTGCTCGACGAGGTCCTCGCGTCCTGAACTGACTTCTGAGGCAGGCAGCCAGCCCGCTCAGCCGTTCAGCGCAGCACATTGAAATGCCGCGGTGCCCGATGACGTATGTATTGTCGCCGGGCGCTGCGGCATGTTCGTGCCCAGATGCCGTACGCCGGAATGGGGTCCCCGATACTTGGCGTGCCCCGGTACTCATCAGTACAAGTACTCGTACTTGGCGTGCCGGGCCCGGGCAGCTGGCTCGACCAGATGTCACGGAAGGGTCCGGTCAAGGTGTCGCGCCCGGCACGCTGTGGCCATACCCACGTATGCCGAGCACACAAACCTGACAGGAACCGATGTCTGACGATTCGCGCCCTTCGCCTTCCGGAACCAGTACGGGGACACGTACAGCGGCCGTGATTCCGGCCGCCGGCCGGGGCGTACGCCTCGGTCCGGGCGCCCCCAAAGCGCTACGCGCGCTGAACGGCACTCCGATGCTGATCCACGCGGCGCGGGCCATGGCCGCGTCCCGTGCCGTCTCCCTGGTGGTCGTCGTGGCACCGCCCGACGGCGCCCCCGAGGTCAAGACCCTGCTCGACGCGCACGCGCTGCCCGAGCGGACCGACTTCCTCGTCGTCCCCGGAGGTGAGTCGCGGCAGGAGTCGGTGAAGCTCGGCCTCGACGCGCTTCCGCCCGGCTACGACATCGTGCTGGTGCACGACGCGGCGCGTCCGCTCGTGCCCGTCGACACGGTCGACGCCGTCATCGAGGCCGTACGGGACGGGGCGCCGGCCGTGGTGCCCGCGCTGCCGCTCGCCGACACGGTCAAGGAGGTCGAGCCGGCGGACGCGCCGGGGGCGCCGGAGCCGGTCGTCGCCACGCCGGAGCGGGCGCGGCTGCGGGCAGTGCAGACGCCGCAGGGATTCGACCGGGCGACCCTGGTCCGGGCGCACGACACGGTCACCGGGGAGGTGACCGACGACGCGAGCATGGTGGAGCGGCTCGGGCTGGGCGTCGTGGTCGTGCCCGGCCACGAGGAGGCGTTCAAGGTGACGCGGCCGTTGGATCTGGTGCTCGCGGAGGCGGTTCTGGCGCGCAGGAGGCTGAACGATGGGTTCTGAGACGGCACCGGTGCCGGGTTCCGTGGTGGTGCCGCAGGTCGGGATCGGTACCGACATCCACGCCTTCGAGGAGGGGCGGGAGCTGTGGTGTGCCGGGCTGAAGTGGGAGGGGGAGGGGCCGGGGCTGGCCGGGCACTCCGACGCGGACGTCGTGGCGCACGCGGCGTGCAACGCGCTGTTCTCCGCCGCCGGTCTCGGTGATCTCGGGCAGCACTTCGGGACGGGGCGGCCGGAGTGGTCCGGGGCGTCCGGGGTGACGTTGCTGGCGGAGGCGGCGCGGATCGTGCGGGCCGCGGGGTTCGCCATCGGCAATGTGGCTGTCCAGGTCGTGGGGCCTCGTCCGAAGATCGGGAAGCGGCGGGACGAGGCGCAGAAGGTGCTTTCGGAGGTCGTGGGGGCGCCGGTTTCGGTGTCCGGGGCGACCACGGACGGGCTGGGGTTTCCGGGACGGGGCGAGGGGCTGATGGCGGTCGCCACGGCGCTTGTCGTGCGGGTGGGCTGAGCCGCGGTTTTCCCGCCCCTTCTGGACCCGCGGCCCCTGGGGCGGGGCGCGCATACGTCACGAATCTGTGGTCCTTGGGGTGAAGGGCTCGGGGCATCGGCGCTGGCCTACTACCCTGGGACTCGTGACTATTCGCCTGTACGACACCAGCGCCCGGCAGATTCGTGACTTCGCCCCGCTCGCGCCGGGTTGTGTCTCGATCTACCTGTGTGGCGCCACGGTGCAGGCGGCCCCGCACATCGGGCACATCCGGTCGGGGCTCAACTTCGACATCATGCGCCGGTGGTTCGAGTACCGCGGGTACGACGTGACGTTCGTCCGGAATGTCACGGACATCGACGACAAGATCATCACGAAGGCGGCCGACCAGGGCCGCCCGTGGTGGTCGATCGGCTACGAGAACGAGCGCGCGTTCAACGACGGCTACAGCGCGCTCGGTTGCCTGCCGCCGACCTACGAGCCACGGGCCACCGGGCACGTGACCGAGATGGTCGAGATGATGCGCGGGCTGATCGAGCGCGGACACGCGTACGAGGCCGACGGGAACGTGTACTTCGACGTGCGGTCGTTCCCGGAGTATCTGCAGCTGTCCAACCAGGAACTCGACAACCTTCTCCAGCCTTCCGGGGAGGGCGAGACGGGGAAGCGCGATCCGCGTGACTTCGCCATGTGGAAGTCGGCGAAGCCCGGAGAGCCGACCTGGGAGACGCCCTGGGGCCGGGGGCGGCCGGGCTGGCACCTGGAGTGCTCGGCCATGGCGCACAAGTACCTGGGCAGCGCCTTCGACATCCACGGCGGCGGCCTCGACCTGATCTTCCCGCACCACGAGAACGAGATCGCGCAGGCCAAGGCCTTCGGCGACGAGTTCGCCAAGTACTGGGTGCACAACGCCTGGGTCACCATGAGTGGCGAGAAGATGTCCAAGTCCCTGGGCAACTCGGTGCTCGTGAGCGAGATGGTCAAGCACTGGCGGCCCATCGTGCTCCGGTACTACCTGGGCACCCCGCACTACCGGTCGATGATCGAGTACAGCGAGGACGCCCTGCGCGAGGCCGAGTCGGCGTTCGCCCGTATCGAGGGGTTCATCCAGCGGGTCGCCGAGAAGGCCGGCGGGGTCGTGGAGCCCGCGGCCGAGGTGCCGCCCGCGTTCGCCGAGGCGATGGACGACGACCTCGGGGTGCCGCAGGCGCTCGCCGTCGTGCACACCACGGTCCGGCAGGGCAACAGCGCGCTGGCCGCCGACGACAAGGAAGCGGCCGTGGCGCGGCTCGCCGAGGTGCGGGCCATGCTCGCCGTGCTCGGCCTCGATCCACTGGACCCGCACTGGGCCGGGGACGGCGGCGACCGCGGCGAGGACCTGCACGGCGTCGTCGACACGCTCGTCGGGCTGGTCCTCCAGCAGCGCGAGGCCGCCCGCGCCCGCAAGGACTGGGCCACCGCGGACGCCATCCGCGACCACCTCAACCAGTCGGGTCTGGTCATCGAGGACGGTCCGGACGGGCCGCGCTGGACGCTCGGACCGCGCTGACTTCTCGCCGATCACCTTGATCGATTGTGCCGCCCGGCCATCCGGGCGGCACACTGCATAGACGACACTTCACAGACGTACGCCGAAACACGCGGACGTACGTACGAACGCTTCAGGAGACGGGTAGGTCATGGCCGCTAACAACCGCCGCATGTCCGGCAAGAAGGGCGCGCAGGTCGGCAGTGGCGGCCAGCGACGCAAGGGGCTCGAGGGCAGGGGCCCGACGCCGCCCGCCGAGATGCGCAAGAAGCACAAGGCGAACCGCATCGCGAACGCCAAGGCGAAGCAGGCCGCGCGCCGCCCCGTGGCGCGCCGGGGCGGCAAGGGCACGTCCGAGATGGTCGTCGGACGCAACCCCGTCGTCGAGGCGCTGCGCGAGGGCGTGCCCGCCTCGACGCTCTACGTCCAGCAGTTCATCGACAACGACGAGCGGGTGCGTGAGGCGCTGCAACTCGCGGCCGAGCGCGGCGGCATCAACCTCATGGAGGCGCCGCGGCCCGAGCTGGACCGGATGACCAACGGGCTCAACCACCAAGGGCTCGTCCTCCAGGTCCCGCCGTACGAGTACGCGCACCCGGAGGACCTGGTGAACGCCGCGTTCGACGAGGGCGAGGACCCGCTGATCGTCGCCCTCGACGGGGTGACCGACCCGCGCAACCTCGGCGCCGTCGTCCGGTCCGTCTCCGCCTTCGGCGGCCACGGCGTCGTCGTACCCGAGCGGCGCGCGGCCGGCATGACCGCCGGCGCCTGGAAGACGTCCGCCGGCACGGCCGCCCGTACGCCCGTCGCCCGCTGCACCAACCTCACGCGCACGCTGGAGGCCTACAAGAAGGCCGGCGTCGTCGTGGTCGGCCTCGCCGCCGACGGCGAGTCCGAGATCGGCGACCTGGAGGCCCTCGACGGCCCCGTCGTCATCGTGGTCGGCAGCGAGGGCAAGGGACTGTCCCGCCTCGTCGGCGAGACCTGCGACTTCCGCGTGCGGATTCCCATGCCCGGTGGGGCCGAGTCGTTGAATGCCGGTGTCGCGGCGGGAGTTGTGTTGTACGAGGCGGCTCGGCGGCGGGCGTAAAAGGGGCCCTGACCGGGGATTCGGCGGGTTCTGGATCACCTTGACGGGGTCCGGACAGATCGGGGCGGTCAAAGCAGTGTCCTAACGACACGTCACTCGGTTAGTTGAGTGTGGACACCAGAACACCCCGCACACCCACGGGGGACCGTTCGTCGGGATTCGACTCGGGATTCGACGACGCTCCCGCGCTGAGCATGGTGAAGGTGCCGAGCGATCCGGCGCAGGTCATCGTCAACCACGCGAGCTTCCGCGTGCAGTTGGGCGCCTCCACGCGGGCGTCCCCGCGCATCGCACGGCACTTGAGCGCCAGCGACGACACCACGCGCATCCCCGTCCTGGGCACGGCGGGCCGGTCCGGCGCGCCCGCTGCCGGGCGCCGGCGCGCGCCCGTCGTCTGGAGCGGGAAGTCCGCGCCGGACGACACCGGAGCCCACCGGCTCCTCCAGGCGGTCCGCGGCGCGGGCATCGGCCGCGAGGCCCCCGACCCCCTGAGCGACACCGGCTCGACCCAGGTCATCCCACGCGTCGACGGTCCCGGCAGCGGCGGCTACGACACCGAAAGCGGGCGCTACGGCGCCGACCTGACCGTCGAGACGCCCATCGTCGGCAGCCAGCGCACCCACGGCGACCACGCCACCCCCGACGGCACCCGACTGCTGCCCGCCATGCGCGGCGTCGGCGGCGCGTACGACGAACCCCGGTACGACGAACCCCAGTACAGCGAGCCCCGGTACGACGAGCCCCGGAACGACGAATCCCGATACGACCAGGCGCGCCACGACCAGGACGCCTACGCCGACGGGGAGTTCGCCGAGTCGTACGACGACGGCGAGGACGAGCGGAACGGGCGCCGGACCGGCAACGAGCCCGTCCGGCACGCCTATTACCCCGGCCGCCGGATGAACCTGGGCGTGGTGCTGCTGCCACTGCGCGTCTTCCTAGGCTTCATCTCCATCTACGCCGGCATGGGCAAGCTCTGCGACCCGCACTACTTCGACGGCGGCAAGCGCGGCTCCATGGTGAAGTGGCTGAACACGCTGCACCCGTGGGAAGTCGCCGAGCCGATGCGGCAGTTCGCCCTCGAACACCCGGTGGGCTCGGGGCTCGTCATCGCCTTCGCCCAGGTCATCGTCGGCGTGCTGACCGTCCTCGGACTGTGGCAGCGGGTCGCCGCCGGGATCGGTGCGCTGCTGTCGGCCGCGCTGCTCGTCACCGTCAGCTGGAAGACCGTTCCCGTCTACGAGACGCCCGACATCATCTACCTCGCCGCCTGGTCCCCGCTGGTCATCGCGGGCGCGCCGGTGTACTCCGTCGACGCGCGGCTCGCCGGCAGCGCCTGGCGCAGGCTCGGACCGCGCGCCGACATCTGGGAGCTGCGACGCTATGTGCTGCGGCGGGGCGCACTCGTCACCGCGATCGCCGTCGGGGTGACGCTGCTGGCGGGGTCCATGCTCGGCGGGGCCGTGCGGGACGCCGACCGGATCGTCGTCCCCGGGCCCGGCGAGGCGCCGCGCAACGAACTGCCGGGGTCGCCGCTGCCGGGTGAGCCGACGAAGGGCCGCCAGGACAGCCAGGACAGTCCCTCCGCGTCCAACGAACCCACCGCGGGCGCCACTTCGGCGCAGCCTTCGCAGGAGGCCACGACGCCGGGGGCTACGCGGGAAACCGGGGCGGTCACCGGGGGGCAGCCGAGTCAGACGCAGGGGACGGCGGGGCAGGCGCCGCCGCAGCAGTCCTCGCCGGTTGAACAGGTGCCGAGTACTACTGCCGGGCCCAGCAGCAGCGGGGGTACCGGTGCGGGTGCGGGTGCCTCCGGCGGTACGACCGGAGGGTCGGGAGGTTCCACCGGGGGTTCGGGTGGGAGCTCTTCCGGTGGGCAGTCTGGGTTGGTGGGGGGATTGCTCGGGTAATCACCGCCGACTGCGCCGATATGCAGATGGGCCCCGCATGTGGTTTGTGCGGGGCCCATTGGTGTGTGTTCTGGCGGAGAGGGAATGAGCGGGAATGAGTGGGTCGCCCCATGGCTCGGGGGAGTTGTGGGGTGGCGGCTGCGGGCCGTTTGTGGCTGGTCGCGCGGTTCCCCGCGCCCCTGGAAAGACCGGCGGCTGCCTGGCGGCCTGATGGCCCAGCGCCCTAACGGCCAAGCGCCGCCAACTCCTTCGCCGCCTCCGTCAGGTCCTTCGCCGTGTCGATTGCCCGCCAGTACGCGCCCTGGGGGATCGGGAAGCCTGCCAGGCGGCGTTCTCGGGCCAGGCGGGGGAAGGTGGTGCGTTCGTGGTCGCCCCGCTCGGGGAGGAGGCCGGTGAACTCGGGGGAGAAGACGTAGACGCCGGCGTTGATCTCGTACGTGGTCGGCGGGGCCTCGATGAAGTCGGTGACGCGGCCGAAGCCGTCCGTCTTCACGGCGCCCCAGGGGATGCGGGGGCGGGCCAGGGCGAGGGTGGCGAGGGCGTCGCGTTCGGTGTGGAAGTCCGCCATGTCGCGGAGCGAGAAGCGGGTCCAGATGTCGCCGTTGGTGGCGTACCAGGGGCGGTCGGGGTGGGGCAGGTGGGAGGCGGCGTACTTGAGGCCTCCGCCTCGGCCGAGGGGTTCCGTCTCGACGACCGTGGTGACGCGGACCGGCAGGTCGGCCGAGTCCAGCCACTTCTCCAGGACGTCGGCGAGGTGGCCGCAGGAGACGACCACGTCGGTCACGCCCTCCTCGGCGAGCCAGCCGAGCTGATGGCCGATGATGGGGGTGCCCGTGCCGGGAATCTCGACCATGGGCTTGGGCCGGTCATCGGTGTACGGGCGCAGCCGGGAGCCCTGGCCACCGGCGAGGATCACGGCTTGAACGGGGCGCGACGCGGCGTTCGGATCGGTCATGACCGAACTGTACGTGGCGCCCCGTTCGCGGGAGCACGGCCCTGGGATCGGTATACGGAGAGGAAACGGGTCGGTATACGGGGGGTGCGAGCCCTGGAGCCCTGGGGGTCCTTCGGAGCCGCCGGGCTCCTCTACGGCCTTGTGGGGCCTTCAGCGGTGCCCTGCGCGGCCCTCAGCTGTACTGGGCGGCCACTCCTGTCGCGAAGGCCGTGTCGCAGACCGGGCGGGCGTACGACTGGGCGCGGGTGGGGCCGTAGGCGCGGACCGCGGCGCGGCCGAGGGCGCGGGCGATGGAGGTGCAGTGCTTCGCCAGCGAGGGGCGGCCGTTCACGGCCTGCTGGAGGTGGGTGAGGGCGACCCCCGGGTTCTCCTCCTGGAGCTCCACGAGGAGCTTGTCGCGCAGCACCTCGTGCGGGGCTCGGGTCTTGGCGCGCGGGGAGACCTCCGAGGCGGCGAGCACCGACTCGGCGGGGTCGGAGCCCGACCAGTTGACCCGGGTGACCGCGAGGGTGCCGGAGAGGACCAGGACGACGGGCAGGACCAGGGCGAGGGAGCGGCCGATCCGGCGGGCGGGGCCGCGGCCGCGCCGCGTCCGTTGCGTGTAGGTGTGGGTGTGCTTCACGCGAGAGAGGGTAGCGTGCGGTAGTGATATGGCGACATTGAGTCACCGATATGGGGGACGTTGAAGCGCCGTTTTCTGGGTAGGGGGTTGACGAACACTGGTCGAAATAAACCGATTTGCCGAGGTAGTGGGCGGTAATGAAGAAGGCCCCGCAGATGTTTGCGGGGCCTTCTTCGTCAACCTGGGTGATTTATCCCGGGTCGGTGGTTTCGCGAACGGTCGCGTCGACGGACGCGCTCCGGCTCAGTCGGAGAGGCGCTCGCCCGTGGAGGTCGAGAACACGTGGTTCTCGCCCGGACGCGGCACGACGTGCAGCGTCGCGCCCTTCTCCGGGACCTGGCGACCGTTGACGCGGACCACGAGGTCCTTGGTCTCGCCGCCGACCTCGGCGGTGCCGTAGACGTAACCGTCGGCGCCGAGCTCCTCGACGACGTTGACGGTGACGGCGAGGCCGGCCGGGGCGTCGTCGGCGTCCTTCGACAGGGAGGAGGCGACGGCACCGTCGTGCTCGACGATGTCGAAGTGCTCGGGACGGACACCGACGGTGACCGTGGTGTCACCCTTGTCGGAGGCGGCCTTGAGGGCCTCACGGTTGACCGGGACGACGCTGTTGCCGAACTTCACGCCGCCGTCGGTGATCGGGACCTCGACCAGGTTCATGGCCGGGGAGCCGATGAAGCCGGCGACGAAGAGGTTGGCCGGGCGGTCGTACATGTTGCGCGGGGTGTCGACCTGCTGGAGCAGACCGTCCTTGAGGACCGCCACACGGTCGCCCATCGTCATGGCCTCGACCTGGTCGTGGGTGACGTAGACGGTGGTGATGCCGAGGCGGCGCTGCAGGGACGCGATCTGCGTACGGGTCGAGACACGGAGCTTGGCGTCGAGGTTCGACAGCGGCTCGTCCATGAGGAAGACCTGGGGCTCACGCACGATGGCACGGCCCATGGCGACTCGCTGGCGCTGACCACCGGAGAGGGCCTTCGGCTTGCGGTCCAGGTACTCGGTGAGGTCGAGGATCTTCGCGGCCTCTTCGACCTTCTGCCGGATCTCCGCCTTGTTGACGCCGGCGATCTTGAGCGCGAAGCCCATGTTGTCGGCGACGGACATGTGCGGGTAGAGCGCGTAGTTCTGGAACACCATGGCGATGTCCCGGTCCTTCGGCGGCAGGTGCGTGACGTCGCGGTCACCGATGCGGATGGCTCCGCCGTTGACGTCCTCGAGCCCCGCGAGCATGCGGAGCGAGGTGGACTTGCCGCAACCGGACGGGCCGACCAGAACGAGGAACTCGCCGTCCTCGATCTCGATTTCGAGCGCGTCTACGGCGGGCTTCGTGGAACCCGGGTAGATCCGGGTCGCCTTGTCGAACGAGACTGTGGCCATGGGTCGTAGGCCCCCTTCACCGGCAGGAACGTGCCGGACGATCCGTTGTAAAGGTGGTGATCCACCGCGGGCGATGCCGGTGGTGTAGTCCACGGGAGTGGATTGGGTCAGGACGGTACCTTCCGTTCACCGGGTCTGTCAGTACCTGGGGCTCTGTGAACTTCGTGGAAATTTTCGAAGGGCAGAGCAGCTGACTTTTGACCTCGCCTCGACGATGGCAGAGCATTCCCCTTCCAGCCCTGCCCTGGGCTTCCTGCTTCACCGCACACTGCCGCCACACACGCAACCCTGACGAGTTGCGTACGAGCGGTCTTACACGCGCTCCACAGGCATTCCGGCCGACGGCCCATCGGTCCGTAACGCACCGGCCACTCCTACGCGGCCAGCAAACACTCCGCAAGTGTCGATGCCTTGATCACAGACGGCATCGCCTTTCCCTGCGGCAAGCCGGCCCTCACCAGCCAATAGAGCCGCATCCCCTCATCCCGGAGGTTCACAGCCGCGTTCACGTCTCGATCGTGGCCTGCCCCGCACTCGGCGCAGATCCACTCCCGCACCGAGACGTCCATCCTCGGCCCCTTCGCCTGACACGCCGAACACTGCCGTGTCGAGGGGAAGAAACGGTCGACGATCACCAGCGTCCGGCCGTACCACTCGCACTTGTAGCGCAACTGCCGCAGCAGCTCACCCCATCCCGCGTCGATGATCGCCTCATTCAGCTTCGCCTTCCGCCGACGGCCCTTGCCGCGTGCCGGACGAAGCAGGGTCAGGATGGACAGGTCCTCCACCACGAGCACTTGGTTCTCGCGCACGAGGCGGGTTGTGAACTTGTCCAACATGTCCTTGCGTACGTCACTGATGAGCGCGTAGACGCGGGCGATCTTCTGCCTGATCTTGTTCCGGTTTTTGGATCCCTTCACCTTCTTGTGCAGCTCGCGCTGGAGCCGCGCCAGTTTCTCCGCGTACCGCTTCAACAGGCGTGGATGGTCGAGCTTCGTCCCGTTGTCGAGAGTGACCAGAGATGCCAGTCCCAGATCCAGTCCCACTGCCTTCGGCTCCTGTGTGTCCGGTAGGAAGGCGGTGGGTAGCGGCGCGATCCGCTCCTCCACGAGCGCGGCCACGAAGTACCGTCCGGCCCGGTCACGCGTCACCGACAGTCGGACCGGATCCACTCCGGCAGGCAGCGCCCGCGACCAGCGAATGTCCAGCGGCTCGGACTGCTTGGCAAGCGTGATCAGCCCTGTCCCCGGGTCCTCCGGGTCCTCGACCCACCTGAAGCCCGTACGCACGTAGGTAGCCGAATCCCTCGACCGCCCCTTCTTCTTCCGCTCGGGGTACTTCGCCTGACCTTGGAAGAAGCGAGTGAACGCCTGGTCGAGATGGCGCAGAGACTGCTGGAGCACGGTCGACGACACATCCTTGAGCCACGCCGTCTCCTCGACCTGCTTCCAGCCGGTCAGTGCCCGGCACGTCTCCGCGAACCCCACATTCACTCTGTGCCGCTCCCATGCCCCTGACCGCAGGGCCAGGCCCTCGTTGTAGACCCACCGGCAGGCGCCGAAGGTCCTCTCCAACTGCTCGGCCTGTTCGACGGTCGGATAGAAGCGGAACCGGTAGAGCCGGTGGTGGGTGTCGGGCTCCTTGGCGTGTCCCTTCATAGGAGTCGCCTTGCGTGAGTGGTGCTTGCGGCGACCGCCGATGCCGAGGGCCTCGCGCTTGATGCGCTTGGCCTCCTCGCCCCTCACCGCTTTCGGCTTGGCCTTTTCCGCCAACTCCCCCATGAACCCCTCCCCGACGATCCGATCTTCAGAACAGCACGTCAGATCGATCAACGAACGGGTGCACGGATGGTTACGCGCGGTTGCTGGAATCGTGTGGCGTGGAGAACTTCGTGGTTTGGGGAAACCTGCTCTGTGTACAGTGGAGCAGCCTTCGCGTACGGCGTTGTTGTGCGCGATGCCTCCTTAGCTCAGCTGGTCAGAGCGCCGCTCTTGTAAAGCGAAGGTCGTCGGTTCGAATCCGACAGGGGGCTCCACTGGAACCCCAGGTCAGAACTCTTCTGACCTGGGGTTTCTGCGTTCAGCGGATACCGCCGACGACCCTGTGGGGGCTTCACGGCGGTCTCCGGTCTCTTCGCGGCAGGTCTACGGCTGGCTCGTTGAGGATCGTCCGCCGGTGTGTCGGCTTGTAGGGCTGCCTCTGGCGGGATCCTTCACCGCAGGCGGCGGGCGATTTCCAGGTCGTCGGGCTGGAGGGGGCGGCCTTCCTCGATGTCCCAGATGGCGTTCTGGAGGAGGCGGCCGAAGGTCCAGGCGCGGGCTCGGGCGCGGTCCAGGGCGAGGACGTCGGTCATCGCGTCGAAGCGCCAGCGGACCTCGGTGGGGTCGAAGCGGTTGTCGAGGGCCGGCCAGAGTTCGAAGGCGGGGTCGCCGGCGAGGGGCTTGGGGTCGATGGCGAGCCAGGGGGCGCGGTCGCCGCCGAGGACGTTGTCGAAGTGCAGGTCCCAGTGGAGGAGGCGGTCGCCGGGTTCGGTGACGACCTCGCCCACCGCTGCCGCGCAGTCCGCGATCAGGCGGCGGTCGGATGCGTCGGGGATGCGGGCCAGGACGGGTGGGGTGCGGTGCAGCATGTCGGCCGCGATGTCGGTCAGGCGGCGCATGGTCGGCGGGGCCGGTACGGCGGTCAGGTGGGCGAGCAGGCGGGCGATGACCAGGACGGCCTCGCGGGTGTCCGGCTGGTGGGACAGCATCCGGGCCGGGTCGAGGCGTTCGAGCAGCATGGTGCCCGTTTCGTCGTCGTACCGCAGGAGCCGTACGGCCCCGTCGCCGTCCCAGACGCGCAGGGCGACCGGTTCGCCCTCGCTCTCGGCGTCGAGGATCTGGAGCTTGAGGACCGCCGGGGTGCCGTCGGCTGTGTGGATCACTGGGAGGACCAGGGCGCACATGCCGTGCATGGGGCGGCCGTCGAGGCGTAGTCCCCAGCGGTCCAGGAAGTCGGCCGCCAGGTCGGGGAGGGATGCGGCGAAGGCCCGGCCCTCCTCGTCGAAGAACATCTCCAGGGTGGCGGCCAGTTCCTCCGGGACCGAGATGGCATCGCTCATGCGGGCGACCCTACGCGCGCGCTTTCCCCGTTTTCTTTGGATTTTCGGGCCGGCGGCGGGTTGTGCGCTGCGCCACGACATCCGAACACGACATCCGAAGGAGACAGGTCCGGGTGGGCGGGCTTTGGCTTGCGTTCATGAGAAGCGGGGGCGCGAATGTCGGCACCGTCAATGGCGCCGTCCGGACCTTCTGAACGCGTCGCCCTTCGATGGTGTCGTGCGGGACGCGCGGGCAGACCGTGCCGGACGCCTTCGCGATGTCGGTCGCCGCGGCCTTGGGGACCGTCCCGTGGTGCGGACAGCCCTTGTACGGATTTTCGCGCCCGCGGGGCGTCACCGCGGGGGAACGGTCGACTCCTCCTGAGGTCCCAGTCGCCCGACCGGCCATGTGCCATGCGGCGTTGTCCGGCAGGCCGACGCGGCGTTGTCCGGCAGGCCGACGATTTCCGCCCGGGACGACCGAAGTGTCCGTCAGGCGACGAGGTAGGCCTTCGGGCGATGCCGTGGTCAATCCTCACTGTCGGGCGAGGGCGTGCTTCGGGGTCTTCGCCGTGATCAGGGTCGCCGCGATGGTGCCCGCGAGGAGGAGGTGCCCGGGGCCCACCAGAGGGCGATGGTGTAGCCGTGGACGACGCTCTCGCGGTCGGGCGTGTCGGTGAGGTCGTGGCCGGGCCGTGCGGCAGGTGACGTCACGGCTCCAGTACCACCTTTCCGGTTGTGCCGCGGTTCTCCAGGGCGCGGTGGGCGGCGGCGGCCTCGGCGAGGGGGAAGCGGTGGACGGACGGGGTGAGGCGGCCGGTCGCGGCCTCGGTGAGGGCGCGGAGTTCGAGGGTGCGGATGGGGTCGGGGCCGCCCGCCCGGCGCCTCATCTCCTCGCCCAGGACCGTCTCGGAGACGCCTTCGACGATGTACGGTTCGCCGTTCTTGATGCCCTCCGCCGACCAGCCGAAGACGAGGTGTTTGCCGCCGGGGGCGAGGAGGGCGACGGACTCCCGTGCCACTGGCCCGCCGACTCCGTCGAAGACGACCGTTGCCTTGCCCCGGTACGCGGCGACCTTCTCCGGCCATGCCGGGTCCGTGTAGTCGACGGCGAGGTCGGCGCCGTTCGCCGCCACCCGGGCCGTCTTCTCGGGCCCGCCGGCGAGACCGACGACCGTGGCGCCCGCGTTCTTGGCGTACTGCACGAGGAGGGTGCCGAGGCCGCCGGCCGCGGCCGGGACCACGGCCACGTCGTCCGGGCCCAGTTGGGCGAAGAGGAGGATTCCCATCGCCGTACGGCCTGTGCCGATCATCGCCACGGCCTCGGCGTGGTCGAGGTTCTCCGGTATCTCGTGCAGCCGTTCGACCTCCGTGACCGCCAACTCGGCGTATCCGCCGGGCACGAAGCCGAGATGGGCGGTGACCCGCTTGCCGAGCCAGAGCTCGGGGACGTCCTCGCCGAGCGCCTCGACGACTCCGGCGACCTCCCGGCCGGGGATCGTGGGCAGTTCCGGTGCCGGTCCGGGCCCCGGACGGCCCTCGCGGATGGCCGCGTCCAGCAGATGTACGCCCGCCGCGGCGACGGCGATACGCACCTGCCCCGGGCCGGGCTCGGGGTCCGCGACCTTCTCGTAGGTGAGGTTCTCGGCCGGGCCGAAGGCGTGGAGACGGATGGCGTGCATGGAGGGCTCCCCCTTGGTGAATTCGTTCGGTGGGCCCAGTCTCCAACCTCAAGCTTGCTTGAGGTCAAGGGTGTTCTTCGACCTCCTGCCCAGTGCCAGTGAGACGGCCGCGAGGGCGCTGTTGAACGACACCTCCGAGAGCACGCCCGGCGCCGCGACCTGGTCGCCCGCGAGGTAGACGCCGTCGCCCCGGTCCACGGCCGGGCGGTCGCGCCAGCTGGTGCCGGGGAGATCGACCGCGCCCGTACGGCCGTTCGCGGTCGCCTCGCGCCGCCAGGTGGTCCGGTCCCGCCAGTCGGGGAAGGCCAGGTCCAGCAGGTGCTCGGCCCGGGCGACGCCGTCGGCCCGCGACTCGTGCGGCCCGATCGGGAACTGTCCCTGGAGCAGTTGCTCGCCCGCCGGGGCGAGCGTGCGGTCCTGGGCGGTGAACCGTTCGATCCAGCCGGGCGCGTCCAGGTCGGAGACCGCGAAGGCGTCGCCGCGGCGGGTGCGGAGGGCGAGGTCGACGAGTGCCGTGCGGCCGCTCGGCCAGGTCAGCGAGTCGTCCCCGAGCAGGCGGCGGGCGGCGTCGAGGGAGGTGGCGACAATGACTGGTCCCATGCCGGAGTCGGAGCCGGAGCCGTGGAGGTCGTCGAGGCTGTCCACCCGGCTGAGGGTCTCCATCCGTACGCCGAGGTTCCAGGCGCGGGCCGCCATCCGGTCGATGACGCTCGCCCAGCCGCCGCGCGGGTAGTGCGCCTCCGGGGGCAACTTCGTGGCCCGGCGCAGCCGTTCCTGAACGAACGCGGCGGACAGTGAGCCCGGGTCGTGGTGGAACAGTGCCACCGCCGAGTAGTTGGCGGCGGCACGCGCGGCCTCCTCGCCCGCCTGTTCGGTCGCCCAGGTGAGGAAGTCGACGTCGATGGGGGCCTGTTGGCTCGTACGGCGTGGGCGGAGGAGCTTGAGCATCCCGAACGGCGGGGTCCGGCGCAGGGCGCCCCGGTGGTGCAGGCGCAGTCGGGCGGCCTCCAGGGGCGGGAGGGGCGCGAGCGGCCCGATCAGGTCCCGTTGGCCGAGCCAGGTCCAGTGCGGGCCGCCGTTGTACAGCGCGTGTGGCCCCTCGTTCGTCCGGTACGGCCCTTCCGCGGTCCGTGCCCGGCCGCCGAGCGTGTGGTGCGCCTCGTGGACGGTGACCTTCGCGCCCGCCTCCGCGGCGGTGATCGCCGCGGTGAGCCCGGCGAAACCGCCGCCGATGACGGTGAGGGGGACGGGGGTGCGGGTGGGGGCGGAGGCGGCGCGGGTTCGGGGGCCGGTGCGTGTACGGGCGGAGGGGCGGTGCGTGGCTGGAGCGCGGTGCATGGCTGGGCTCCCTCGGGTCGGTGTGGCCTGTCCGCGAGTACGACAGGTCGAGGGCGCCGGAATGTGACATCGGGCTGTCGATGGGGGTTTCACCGGTTCGTTTCCGCAGGTCAGACGGATTGTCGGTGGTGGGGTGCAGGATGGGGGCATGGTGAGGGCGAGGTCGGTGGTGAAGACGGCGCGGCGGCCGGAGGTGCGGTTGCCGGTGCTGGAGGCGTACACGGGCGGGGAGCTGGAGCCCGACGGGGACTACGACGGGCTGGAGTTCCGGGACGAGGACTTCGTCGGGCAGGACGGCGGGGGCGCCCGTTTCATGGACTGCGCGTTGACGGGCTGCGCGCTGGACGAGACGCGGCTGCACCGCGCCCGTTTCCTCGACTCCGTCCTCACGGGGATACGGGGCGTCGGCACGAATCTGGCCGAGGCGACGTTGCGTGACGTGGAGCTGGTCGACGCGCGCCTCGGCGGGATGCAGCTGCATGGCGCCGTGCTGGAGCGGGTCGTCGTCCGCGGCGGCAAGATCGACTATCTCAACCTGCGTGAGGCCCGGCTCAGGGACGTCGTCTTCGAGGACTGCGTGCTCGTCGAGCCGGATTTCGGGGGTGCGCGGTTGGAGCGGGTCGCGTTGGTGGGATGCGCGTTGAAGGGGGCCGATCTGAGCGGGGTGACCTTGGTCGACGTGGACCTGCGGGAGGCCGCGTCGGTGGAGATCGCCCGGGGGGTGGATCGGTTGTCCGGGGCGGTGATCAGTACGGCTCAGTTGATGGATCTGGCGCCGGTGCTGGCGGGGGAGATGGGGATTCGGGTGGAGGGGTGACGGGGTCGTTGTTGCCGGGGTCGCGGGGCGAGGAGCCCTAGGGGAGCCTGGGGAAGCGGGCCTGGAGGGTCCAGATCGCGGGGTTCTCGTCGAGGTCGTCGTGCAGATCGCACAGGTCGGCGACGAGGTCGTGCAGGAAGTCCCTCGCTTCCTTGCGGAGCTCGGCGTGGGAGAAGGTCAGCGGCGGCTCCTCCGCCGGCATCCAGTCCGCCTCGACGTCCACCCATCCGAAGCGGCGCTCGAAGAGCATGCGGTCGGTCGACTCGGTGAAGTCGAGCTCCGCGTGCTGGGGCCGGGAGGCGCGGGAGCCCGCCGGGTCCTGGTCCAGCTGTTCGACGATGTCGCAGAGCGCCCACGCGAAGTCCAGCACCGGCACCCATCCCCAGGCTGTGGACAGCTCCCGGTCCGCCTTGGTGTCGGCGAGGTAGACGTCACCGCAGAAGAGGTCGTGCCGCAGGGCGTAGACGTCCGCGCGGCGGTAGTCGGTCTGCGGTGGATCGGGGAAGCGGTTGGAGAGGGCGTAGCCGATGTCGAGCACGTAGGCGATGGTGTCATGTCCTCATAGGATCTCCGACGTGTCCCGATCCGTACCGGTTGTCCCGGCCGCCCTGCTCACCGTCGCGCTGGCATTCACCCTCACCTCGTGCACCGGGGGCGGCGGCGCCGCCGATCGCGGCGGCGAGACCGAGGGCCTCCGGGGCTCCGCCGGCCTACGGGACCCGTACTTCCCGAAGCTCGGCAACGGCGGGTACGACGTCACGCACTACGACCTCACGCTCACGTACGAACCCCCGTCCGACGCCGACGCCGACACCGAGTCCGAGACCAGCGCCGGTGCCGAGGCGGATGCCGATGCCGAGGCGGTCGGCCACCTGCGCGGTACCGCCGTCGTCACCGCACGGGCGACACGCGCCCTCGACGCCTTCAACCTCGACCTCAAGGGGCTGGACGTCGAGTCGGTCACCGTCGAGGGCAGGGCGGCGCGGTGGAAACGGGCGGGGCAGGAACTCACCGTCACACCCGGGCAGGGGCTCGACAAGGGAGAGACGTTCCGTACGACGGTGCGTTACTCGGGCACCCCGGAGACGATCACCGACCCGGACGGCTCCCGGGAGGGCTGGCTGCCGACGGCCGACGGGGCCCTCGCGCTCGGCGAACCGACGGGTTCGATGACATGGTTCCCCGGCAACCACCACCCCTCCGACAAGGCGGCATACGACCTCACGGTCACCGTCCCCGAGGGCCTGCGGGCCGTCTCCAACGGGGAGTTGGCGAGCGAGTCCACCAAGAACGGCCGTACGACGTACGTCTGGCACACCGCCGAGCCGATGGCGAGCTATGTGGCCACGATCGCGATCGGCACGTACGAGATCCGCCGCTCGACGGTGGGCGAGGAACCGGGCAAGAAGGCGGGCGAGGAGGCGGCCGGGGGCGGACTTCCGGTGTACGTCGCCGTCGACCCGGCGCAGGCCGAGGACGGCCGCGAGGTCCTCGGCCGTATCCCGGAGGTCGTGGAGTGGGCTGAGCTGAACTTCGGCCCGTACCCCTTCTCCTCCACCGGTGCGATCGTCGACCGACCGGGGGACGTCGCGTACGCCCTGGAGACCCAGAACCGCCCCGTCTTCCCCGGCGCCCCCGACATCTCGCTCCTCGTCCACGAACTGGCGCACCAGTGGTACGGCAACTCCGTCACCCCGAAGACCTGGCGCGACATGTGGCTCAACGAGGGCTTCGCCACGTACGCCGAGTGGCTGTGGCAGGAGGATCACGGCGGCGACACCGCCCAGGAGATCTTCGACGCGCTGTACGAGGGCGACTACTACGAGGACGCCGCCTCGAACGAGGCCGTCTGGGACTTCCCGCCGGCGAAGCCCCCGAGCGCCGCCCGTATCTCCGACAGTCCGGTGTACGAGCGGGGCGCCATGGTCCTGCACAAGATCCGTGAGGCCATCGGGGACGACGCCTTCTTCGGCCTCCTCCAGGGCTGGGCCACCGCTCACCGCCACGGGAACGCGGATACGGCCGACTTCACCGCGTACGCCGAGAAGTACGCGAAGAAGACGGCCCCCGACGCCGACCTGACCCCGGTGTGGGAGGACTGGCTGTACGGGGAGGTCAAGCCGCAGGGTTCCCCGACCCCGACCCCTCGAATTCCGTGAGCAGTTGGGGCAGCGCGGGCGGCCATACGGCCTCCTCCGCCTCGGTGAGTTCCTGGCGGGTCCACCAGCGCCAGGCCAGGATGCCCTCCTCGGCGCGTGCGGCGGCGAGGAGACCGCCGACCGGTTCGCGGCGTGGGCCCCGGGTCACGTAGATGTGGTCGTGCTGGCGGACGGGGATGTCGGCGCGGGTGAAGTCATGCTCCCAGTCGCAGAGGAAGGCGCCGGGCTCCAGGTCCGTCCAGCCCGTCTCCTCGCGCAGCTCCCGCAGGGCGCCCTCGCGCGGTGTCTCGTCCGCCTCCAGGCCGCCGCCGGGCAGGGCCCAGTGCACGCCCACCTCGTCGTTGACGTACTGGAAGAGGAAGACGGCACCCTCCGGGTCGAGTACGGCGACACGTGCGGCCCGGCGCGGCGTACGCAGCGTCTTGCGCAACACCGCGCAGGGGCGCCCCAGTTGGCGGTCCCGCCGATGCTCGATGACCTCGTAGCCGAGGGATGTCCAGAAGGCGAGGGCGCCGGGGTTGTTGTCGAGGACGGCGAGCCGTACGGCGGTACGCCCCGCCTGCCGGAACCGTTCCTCGACGAGCGCCGCCAACTGCCGCCCGTACCCCCGCCGTTGAGCTCCGGCGTCGATGAGCATCAGCCCGATCCACGGGTCGGGATCGGCGGGGTCGGGATGCCGCGCGAGGGTGATGGCGGCTCCGACGAGCGGCCGGTTGCCGTTGCCGCCGCAGTCCTTACCTGCGTCGATGTCCCCGCCACCTGCGTTGATGTCCCCGCCGGCGTCGGCGCCGTCTTCGCGCGCGAGCAGGACCTCCACGTCCCGGTTGGCCAACTCCACCGCCAGGGCCGCGTTCACCTGCTCGGGGCGGATGTCGTTCGCGTCCGGGAAGTCACCGCTCAGGGCGTAGAAGTCGCGGTTGGAGGCGTGCAGGGCCGTGACTTCGGCGAGAAGGGGGCCGGGGATGGCCCCGTCCTCGGCCGTGCGGAGGGTTTCGAGCTGCAGCATGTCCGCACGCTATCGACTGCCGCTGACACCACGGCCGCCGTGCGGTTCGAACCAGACGTGCTTGCCGAGGCGAAGCCCGAGGTGGCGTGCCCTGCCGTCCGGGCGGACGGGCGGGTCGGGAGGACGGGACACATCAAGCCCCCGGCCGCACGCGTGTGGCCGGGGGCTTGAGCGGGAACTCTGTGGGACTCAGACGTTGACGCCGAAGTCCTGGGCGATGCCGACGAGGCCCGAGGCGTAGCCCTGGCCGACGGCGCGGAACTTCCACTCGGCGCCGTTGCGGTACAGCTCGCCGAAGACCATGGCGGTCTCGGTGGCGGCGTCCTCGGAGAGGTCGTAGCGGGCGAGCTCGGCGCCGCCGGCCTGGTTGATGATGCGGATGTAGGCGTTGCGGACCTGGCCGAAGTTCTGCGAGCGGTTCTCCGCGTCGTAGATGGAGACCGGGAAGACGATCTTGTCGATGTCTGCCGGGAGGCCCGCCAGGTTGACGTTGATCGCCTCGTCGTCGCCCGCGCCCTCACCCGTGCGGTTGTCGCCGGTGTGGACGATGGTCTGGTCCGGGGTCTGCTTGTTGTTGAAGAAGACGAAGTGGCCGTCCGAGTAAACCTTGCCCTGCGTGTTGACCGCGATCGCGGAGGCGTCGAGGTCGAAGTCCGTGCCGGTGGTGGTGCGGACGTCCCAGCCGAGCCCCACGGTGACGGCGGTCAGGCCCGGAGCCTCCTTGGTAAGCGAGACGTTGCCACCCTTGGACAGGCTTACAGCCATGGTTGGGAGTCCTTCCCTCGTTGCGTACGTGCCTTACGGGCTTCGTGCCGGGGACGAAGCTACCTGTACCCCTATGAACGTAGGGAGGGGCGCCAGAGGTTCCAGCGGTTTTTACTTTCTTTACTCGGGGCCGGACGCGGAAAAAGGGCGTGACGTGGACCGGACATTCGCGCGACCATGGGGGCATGTCCGGTCCCTACGTCATCCGTGGCTCCGTCTCGCTTCCCGAGGCCGAGCTCATGTGGCGTTTCTCCCGGTCCTCCGGTCCCGGCGGACAGCATGTCAACACCAGCGACTCGCAGGTCGAGCTGCGGTTCGACCTCGCGAGCACCGAGGCGCTGCCCGAGGTGTGGAAGGCGCGGGCGCTGGAGCGGCTCGCCGCCCGGCTCGTCGACGGGGTCGTCAGTGTGCGGGCCTCCGAGCACCGTTCCCAGTGGCGAAACCGGGAGACCGCCGCCGTACGTCTCGCCGCGTTGCTCGCGGAGGCGACCGCGCCGCCGCCCAAGCCGCGGCGGGCGACCCGGATCCCGAGGGGGATCAACGAACGGCGGCTGCGGGAGAAGAAGCAGCGGTCCGACACCAAGCGGGGGCGGACGGGGCGCGACTGGGGGTGAGGCCCTTGGCCCGCCCGACGGTTTCGTCGCAGCGGTTCGGCCCCCGTGGTTTGTCACAGCGGCTGCTCAGCGGCTGCTCAGCGGCTGGCCAGTGGCTGGCCAGTGGTTTGTCACATCGGTGGGGCGTGACGCGTCAAGGGAGTGATGACGTGTCACGACGACGGGGAGCCCTCGATGAGCGACAGCCAGGACCGTGAAGACCGGGAAGTCCTTGCTCGGCAGTTCGAATCGCACCGGCCTCAGCTGCGGGCCGTCGCCTACCGCATGCTCGGGTCCCTCGCGGAGGCGGACGACGCCGTGCAGGAGGCCTGGCTGAAGTTGAGCCGGGTGGACGCGGGTGACGTGCGCAATCTCGGTGGCTGGCTCACGACCGTGGTCGGGCGGGTCTGCCTCGACATGTTGCGTACGCGTCGGTCGCGTGGTGAGGAGCTGTTGGACGGGCCGTTCGGGGCGGGTGGCGGCGTGGATGGCCTCAGCGGTGGTGCCGGGCTGCGGATGCCCGAGCCCGTCGTCAGTCCCGTGAGTGGGGTCGACCCTGAGCAGGAGGCGTTGCTCGCCGATTCCGTGGGGCTCGCGTTGCTCGTCGTACTGGAGACCTTGGGGCCCGCCGAACGGCTCGCCTTCGTGCTGCACGATCTCTTCGGCGTCCCCTTCGACGACATCGGGCCCATCGTCGGCCGTACGTCCGCCGCGGCGCGGCAGCTCGCCAGTCGTGCGCGGCGGCGGGTGCGGGGTGGGGCGCCGGTGCCGGACGCGGATGTCGAGCGGCAGCGGGAGGTCGTCGACGCGTTTCTCGGGGCGGCGCGGGAGGGGGACTTCGAGGGGCTGGTCGCCGTTCTCGCGCCGGATGTGGTGGCTCGGTCCGCCGCCGGGGTGATTCGGGGGGCGGTGGCGGTGGCCTCGCAGGCCCGGATGTACGGGCACCTCGCAGGGGTTGCTCGGTATGCGCTGGTGAACGGGGCGGTGGGGCTCGTCGTGGTGCGGGACGGGAGGGTGGACCGGGTGTTGGCGTTCACGGTGGTGGAGGGGCGGATCGCGGCGATTGACGCGGTGACCGAGGAGGAGCGGTTGGGGGCGTTGGATGTGACGGTGCTCGGGGGGTGACGTCGAGGGGGTTTCCCGTCCCCGTCCCCGTTGCCCCTGCCCGTCCCCGTCACCCCTACCTCTACCCCTTCCCCGTGCCACTGAAGGGGCGGAGCCCCGTTCAGGGTCCCTCAGCCCAACTGCCTGTACCGGCCCCGGAAATACGTCAGCGGGCCCCCCTCCGCCCCCGGCACCCTCGCGGCCAGGACCCGGCCGATCACCAGCGTGTGGTCGCCGGCGGGCACGCGTTGTTCGGTGCGGCATTCGAGGGTGGTGAGGGCGTCGGAGATCAGGGGGGCTCCGGTGGCCTCGCCGTGGGTGTACGGGATGTCCGCGAAGAGGAGGCGGTCGCTCACTCGGCCCTTCATGGCGAAGCGGCCGGCGATGGTGCGCTGGTGCTCGGAGAGGACGGAGACGGCCCACAGGGGCTGTTCGGCGAGGAGGTCGTCCATGCGGGAGCCCTCGCGGAGGCCGACCAGGACGAGGGGCGGGTCGAGGGACACGGACATGAAGGACGTGGCCGTCATGCCGGCGTCCTCGCCGCGCGGTCCCTCCGGATCCAGCGCCGGCTCGTGCGCGGTCACCAGGACCACACCCGCCGCCAGCCGGGACATCGCGGCACGGAACTCGTCTTCGCTCACCCCCTCAGCATGCCCGCCGCCGACGGGGCCGGGGGCGCCCGGGGTGCTTTCGGCAGCCGCAGACGAATTTGCGAGAGGAACGGCGGAGGGATTCGGGAGGGACACTTCGGCGGGCATCTCTGCCAGAGGCGAGCGCGGGGTCACCGGCGGAGCTGAGGGTGGAGTCTTCGGCACGCCCGCACGCTAATCCCCGGCGACCGCCCACCACATCGGCCCAGGGCCCGACCACCACCCGGACCTACGACCTACACCACCCGGACCTACGACCTAGGACGACGACCACCGGACCTGTGGCCAGGGCGATCACCTGCGATCACCGCACCGGCGCGTCGGGCCCGCCCGCCCCCGCCGGCCGCCTCGCCGGGCCCGCTCAAACCCCGCGCACAATGCCTACACAGAGTTCTGAATTCTGTTCAATAAGCGCGCGTGGGAAACGCATAAACTCCACTCAATTGCTCATCTTCTGTTGTGACTTGAGTCACAGGAGCCATATTTTGTTGACCCTGTGTACCGAGTGGGCTTCGCGCTGTGATTCAGTGGCGGGGACGCTGCAAGCTGTAAGCGGGAACTGTAAGCGGAG
The DNA here is from genome assembly GCF_024612035.1 of Streptomyces sp. DSM 40750. Classification (GTDB taxonomy): domain Bacteria; phylum Actinomycetota; class Actinomycetes; order Streptomycetales; family Streptomycetaceae; genus Streptomyces. The sequence continues at coordinate 5,384,514 of NZ_CP102513.1, read as the reverse complement.
TAAGCCCGCCGGTTACGCAGGTTATAACGACCCTGGAGCCTGGAGCTGCCACGAGATCTCGGGGGGAGGGCGCATGGAAACCGAGTCGGAGCCTTACGTCCGTCTGACGACGCTGCGGCAGCTGCACCAGGTGATGGCGGACATGAACACCGCACGCAGCCTGGCCGACACGCTGCAGACCGTCGCCGACGGTGTGGTCAACGGCCTCGGGTACGAGCTGGCCTGCGTGAACCTCGTCCGCCCCGACGGCGACCTGGTCGTCGCCGCCCTCGCCGGGAACTCCGCGGCCGAGGCCCTGATCACCGGCCGCGTCGGCTCCCGCGCCTCCTGGGACCGTCGGCTGACCATGGGCGAGTCCTGGGGTGACCTGCGGTTCATACCGCACACCGAGGGCTGGGTCCTGGACGAGGACGACGTGCCGCAGTGGTACACCGACGGGCCCGCGCCCCGCTTCGAGGACGAGTGGCATCCCTCTGACCGGCTCTTCGCGCCCATGTACACACCGGGCGCCGGTGGCGCCTCCTGCGGTGAGCTGCTGGGTGTCATTTCCGTGGACCGGCCGCGAAACGGTCGGCGACCGGGCGCATGGGGACGGGAAGCGCTCCAGATGTACGCCTTCCAGGCCGCCATCGCGATCAGTAACGCGCGCCTTCGCGCAAACATGCAACGTGCACTGGTCAGGCTCGAAAGGGAGCAGCAGGCGCTGCGCGCCAGCGAGGAATCCTTCCGCCAGGCCTTCGAGTACGCCCCCTCCGGCATGGCCATCGCCGAGATGGGCGGTGATCAGCACGGTCGGATCCTCCGGACCAACGACGCGCTGTGCCGGCTGCTGGGGCGGCCCGCCTCCGCCATGCGGCGCTATTCGTTCTCCGATCTTGTCCACCCCGAGGACATAGGCACCCTCCTGCGGACCTCCGCCGAGGGCGGGCGCGCGGAGCTGCGGCTGGGGCGGCGCGACGGGACGTACGTGTGGGTGTCGCTGCGCAACAGCGTGGTCGCGGACGCCGCCGACGGGCCCCGCTTTCTGCTCACCCACGTCGAGGACATCGAGGAGCGCAAGCGGCGCGAGCTCCAGCTCGCGCACCGGGCCTCGCACGACGCGCTCACCGGGCTGCCGAACTCCGCCGAGCTGCGCTCGCGCCTCTCCGCCCGGATCTGCCAGCGCCCCCAGTCCCTCCCGGCCGACGCGGCCGCCGACTCGATGAACGCGGCCTTCGGGGAGCAGGGGGAGTACGGCGTCGGCGAGCAGGCGGCGCGGCTTCCGCATCCGTCGTTCGACGCGTACGAGGCCGCTGGGCACGTCTTCGACTTCCACGCGGCCGGTGGGCCGTACGACGCCTTCGATCATCATGTGCACACCGTCGCGCCCGAGGGCGAGCGGGACGACGGGACCAAGGGGCTCGCGGTGCTCTTCTGCGACCTCGACGGGTTCAAGTCGATCAACGACCGGTTCGGGCACAACGCGGGCGACGCCGTCCTCATCGAGGTGGCCCGGCGGCTCAGCCGGGGCGTGCGGGACGGCGACACCGTGGCGCGGCTCGGCGGGGACGAGTTCGTCGTCCTCGCCGACGGCCTCGGCCGCGCGGATGCCCAGGACCTCGCCGTACGCCTCCGCAACGAGATCATTCAGCCGATCAGGGTGGACGGCCGCGCGATGCGTGTCGGCGCCAGTTTCGGCATCGGATGGGCGCACTGCGGGATGACGGCGGACGAGGTGTTGAAATCAGCTGACGAGCGGATGTACGTCGAGAAACGATCTCGTCCCAGGCAACATCGGAGGGCCGGATAGCGGCCCGGAACGAAACCGCGGACGGCCGGAGTGACGCCCATGACAGTCGGAGAGAAGCCCAGGTCAGAGGCTGTTCACGGCTGGAAAGCGCCTGGTGGGCGGTGCGTCGGCGGGACGATGAGGTCTGAGTCACCTGTTTGGGCCAGCGCGAGCGGGTAGGCTCGCTCTCCTACACCCCCACGCAACAACCCGCCACCCGTACGCGTATGTACCGCACCGCTGAGGAGACCTAGGGATGACGCCCGGCAACAACGGCGCGAGCACGCCCGAGGACGACGACCCGTTCGGCTACCTCTACGCCGACGGGCAGGCCCGAGGAGCCCAGCCGCCCACCGCGAGCTACGGCTACCCGAACGCGGTCAACCGGGCGCGACCGGTCGGAGAACGCCAGTACGGGCAGCAGACCCAGCAGGCCCCGCAGGCCCCCACCGCGCAGTACGGGCAGGTCCCGCACCAGCAGGCGTACGGCCAGCCGAACGCGCACTACCAGGCCCCCGAGAGCCTCCCCGGCGGCGCCCCGGCGACCCGCCAGCAGGGGTACGGCAACGGCGGGGGCGGCGGCCGCGGCCGTGGCCCCAACACCAAGGGCCTCCTCATCGGCGCGATCGCGGTCGTGGCCGCCGTCGTGATCGGCATCGGCGTCGCCATGCTCAGCGACAAGGACTCCGAGAACACCTCCGGCAACGACACCGGCGCCTCCACCAGCCCCACCGCCGAGAAGAGCACCGAGCCCAGCCCGTCGGCCAGCAAGTCGAAGGACGCGGACTCCGCCGAACTCCCCAAGGCCGAGGCCAAGACGCTCCTCCTCGGCGGCACCGCGGCCATCGCCTCCGACATCCCCGGCGCCAAGTCGGACGGGGGCTTCTACGTCGGCAACTTCAACTCGGTCGGTTCGTCGGTGACGTGGAAGGCCGACGACGTGCCGAAGGGCGCTACCTACCGGCTGTACGTCGTCTACGGCGTGCCCGGCAAGAACGCCAACGCCACGCTCACGGTCAACGGCACAGTCCAGAGTCGCCCGCTGAACCTCGAGAACTTCGCGAAGGGCCCGGAGGGCGACTACGAGAAGGGCTGGACGTACACCTGGGCGGCCGTCCAGCTCAACAAGGGCACGAACGAGATCAAGATCTCCTGCGAGCAGAGCAACTCCTGCGACGTCAATATCGACCAGCTGTACCTGACGAACAAGGACGAGGAAGGCTGAGAGCCTTCGCTCAGGCCGCCGTGACCTCCCCCGTCACCGCCACCTGCCCCACCATCTCCTCGTACGCCTGACGGTCGAACTCGCCCGCCACCGGGGCCAGTACGGTCGCCGCCGAGAGGGCGGTGGCGCGGGCGAGGCGGTCCGGCCAGGGGAGGCGGTCGACAAGGCCCGACAGTAGGCCCGCGACCACGGAGTCGCCCGCACCGGTCGGGTTGCCCCGGAAGCGGCGCGGCGGGACGGCGCGCCAGTGACCCTCGGGGGTGTGGGCGAGGAGGCCGTCGGGGCCGAGGGACGCCACGACCGACTGCGCGCCCCGGCGGCGGGCGTCGCGGGTGGCCCGGATGGGCTCGTGGGAGCCCGTGAGTTCGGCCAGTTCGTCGGCGTTCGGCTTCACCAGGTCCGGGCGGGCCGCCACACCGCGACGCAACGGCTCGCCGCTCGTGTCGAGGAGGACCGGCACGGAGAAGGTGCGGGCCGTACGGATCAGACCCGCGTACGCGCCCACCGGCACCCCCGGTGGCAGGCTGCCGCACAGGGCCACCACCGAGGCGGAGCGCAGCAGAACGGCGTATGCCTCCTGGAAGGCGGACCACTCGGCGGGGGCGATGAGCGGGCCCGGTTCGTTGAGCTGCGTCGTGTCGCCGCTCGCGTCGGCCACGGCGATCGTCCGGCGGGTCGCGCCCTCGACCGGGACCAGCGCGTCCACGACACCCGGTGTGCGCGTGAGCTGGTCCTGGACGGCGCGGCCGGTCGCGCCGCCGGCGAAACCGGTGACCGTCACCTCGTGGCCGAGCGCCGCGAGCACCCGGGCCACGTTCAGGCCCTTGCCGCCGGGCCGTTCGGTCACATCGGTCACCCGGTGCGTGGCGTGAGGACTGAGGCCCCGTACGCGATAGGTGATGTCGAGAGCGGTGTTCAGCGTGACCGTGAGGATCACCTGGCCTACCCCCTTGAGTCTCGACTGCGCGCGTTCGGTCGTCATTGACCAGGATGCGATCGGCGGAAGCTGTTGCGGAGGCTCGATCATGCCAAAAGAGCGGCGGTCGGCCCAGTCCTCCGGGCCAACCGCCGCATTGCTCACCACCTGCCAACAACCGGACCGATCAGGTCAGTTGAGGATCCTTCACCCACTCGCCCTTCCGCAGTACGCCCTTGAGGTCGAAGTCCGCGTCGAGGAGTACGAGGTCGGCGTCCTTGCCCGGTTCGAGGGAGCCCACGCGGTCGTAGAGGCCGAGGAGCTTCGCCGGGTTGGCGGAGAGGGCGGCGACGGCGTCCTCGACCGGGATGCGGTCGAGGGTGACGGCGCGTTTGAAGGCGCGGTCCTGGGTGAGGGTCGAGCCCGCGATGGAGCCGCCCTCGACCAGACGGGCCACACCGTCCACGACCTCGACCGCCTGTGGGCCGAGCGAGTAGAGGCCGTCGCCGAAGCCGGCCGCGTCCATGGCGTCGGTGATGAACGCGACCCGGTCGGCGCCCGCGTGACGGAACGCCAGCTGGAGGGAGGCCGGGTGCAGATGCGTACCGTCGTTGATCAGCTCGACCGTGATCCGCTCGTCCTCCAGCAGCGCCGCGATCGGGCCGGGCTCGCGGTGGCCTAGCGGGGGCATCGCGTTGAACAGGTGGGTCGCCACGGTCGCGCCCGCGTCGATGGCCTGAACCGTCTGTTCGTACGTCGCGTCCGTGTGGCCGATCGCCGCGATGACGCCGTGTTCGGCGAGGAGGCGTACGGAGTCGAGGCCGCCGGGGAGTTCGGTGGCCAGCGTGACCATGGCCGCCCTGCCGCGCGCCGCGTCGATCAGTTTGCGGACGTCCGCCGGGTCGGGGTCGCGGAGGAGTTCCTCGGTGTGCGCGCCCTTGCGGCAGGGGGAGATGAACGGGCCCTCGAAGTGGATGCCGGCGACGTCGCCCTGTTCGGCGAGTTCGGAGAGGAGGCCGGCGCGGTGGGCGAGGCCGTCCATGTCGCCGGTGACGGTGGAGGCGACGAGGGTGGTGGTGCCGTGGAGGCGGTGGGTGCGGATGCCGTGGAGTACGTCGTCGACGGTGCCGGAGGTGAAGGAGGCTCCGCCTCCGCCGTGGTTGTGGATGTCGATGAAGCCGGGGACCACCCAGTGGTCGCGGACGTCGATGGTGTGGGCGTTCTCGGGGGCGTTCGCGGTGATTTTGGTGCCGTCGATGATCACTCGGCCGTTTTTCACTGTGCCGGTGGGGAGGACGACGTTGGCGCCTTCGAGGACGTAGGGGTGTGCTTTGTGTGGCGGCTGCGGGTGCGTGGGGGCTGGCCGCGCGGTTCCCCGCGCCCCTTGAGCGGCGCTGTCGGACATCAGGTGCGTACCTCCGAAGGGTCCGTGGGGTTGATGAGGTCCCAGGCCATGAGGCCGGCGCCCAGGGAGCCTGCGGTGTCGCCGAGGGTGGCTGGGACGATGGCCGGCACCTTCTGGAAGGTGACGCGGTGGCGGATGGCGGTGCGCAGGGGGATGAACAGGGTGTCACCGGCCTCGGCGAGGCCGCCGCCGATGATGAGGGTGCGGGGGTCCAACAGGGTGAGGGCAGTGACCAAGCCGTCGGCGAGGGCGTCGACGGCTTGCTGCCAGACGGCGCCGGCGCGGGGGTCGCCCGACTCGACGGCCTTGGCGCAGTCCGCCGCGTCGGCCCCGGGGTCGCCGGAGGCCTCCGCCCAGGCCTGGCTGACGGCCGCCGCGGAGGCGAACCGTTCCAGACAGCCGTGCTGGCCGCAGGGACACGGGGTGCCACCGGGCCGTACGACGATGTGGCCGATCTCGCCCGCGAAGCCGTGGGCGCCCGCCTCCACCCGGCCGTCGACGCCGATCGCGCCGGCGATCCCGGTGCCGAGTGCCACGAAGAGGAAGCGGTCCGCGCCCCGGCCCGCGCCCACGCGCCCCTCGGCGAGCCCGCCGGTGCGCACGTCGTGGCCGAGGGCGACCGGGATGCCGCCGAGGCGCTCGGCGAGCAGCGCGCGCAGCGGGACGTCGCGCCAGCCGAGGTTGGCGGCGTAGACGGCTATGCCCTGGTCGGAGTCGACGATGCCGGGGACGGCGACCCCGGCGGCGGCCGCGGGCTCGCCGAAGTGCCGCTCGCCGTAGGCGCGCAGCTCGGCGGCGAAGTCGAGGATGGACGCGACGACGGCGTCCGGTCCGCGCTCGCGCTCGGTGGCGAGCCGCGCCTGGTGCAGCAGCACGGGGGGCCCGGGGGGTGTCCCCGCGGAAGGCGCGGTGTCCGCCCCGACCAGTGCGGCCTTCATCCCGGTGCCGCCCACATCGAGGGCGATGACATGTCTCACGGAGGACAGTGTGACCCTTCGACCCGCGAGAGGTCTAGTCCACTTACGTGGTATAGACCTTATGGGCCAGGGTGGTGTAGACCTTATGGAGAAGTTCGAGAAGTTGAGAGATTGACAGCTTTGGGTGCAGGCCCTGTGATCCAGGCTGTTGTGTGCGGGGCACGTGCGACAGGTTGGGGCAGTACGAGTGCGACAGTGGCAGCGGCGGACGAAGACCGGCGCCAGGAACAGCGGAACGGCGGCTCTGGCCGTGCTGGGGCTGATGGCGACGCTTGCGGGCTGCGGTGCCTCGGAGGCCGACGGCCCGGGCGTCACCCTGAAGCTGGTCGCCGCCGACTACGGCGACTCGAAGGCGAACAGCTCCCAGAAGTACTGGGACAAGCTCGTGAAGGCGTACGAGAAGGACCACCCGGGGATCACGGTCGACGTCAGCGTCTACTCCTGGAACGACGTCGACCGCAAGGTCAAGGAGCTGGTCGCCGCCGGTGAGGCGCCCGACATGGCGCAGATCGGCACCTACGCCGACTATGCCTCCGCCGACAGGCTCTACGAGGTCGACGACCTGCTCTCCATCCCCGTCCAGGCCGGCTTCCTTCCCCAGCTCGCCGACGCGGGCAAGGTGCGGAGGGTCGCGTACGGGATGCCGTTCGCCGCGTCCACCCGCGTCCTCTTCTACAACAAGAAGCTCTTCGCCGAGGCGGGCATCGACAGCGCCCCGCGCAACTGGAGCGAGCTGGCAGCCGACGCCGAGGCCCTCGACAAGGCCGGGGTCGAGACGCCGTACGCGCTGCCGCTCGGCCCCGAGGAGGCCCAGGCCGAGACCATGCAGTGGCTGCTCAGCGGCGGGGCCGGCTACACCGACAACGTCGGCACCTACCGGCTCGACTCCGACGAGAACGTCCGGACCTTCACCTGGCTCAAGGACAAGCTCGTCGACAAGGGCCTCACCGGGCCCACCGCCCCGGCCGAGCTCAACCGCGCCGACGCGTTCGCCGCGTTCGCGCGCGGCGAGGTCGGCATGCTCAACGGTCACCCCAGCCTGATGCACATGGCCGCCGACCAGGGTGTCGAGTACGGCACGGCCGCCATGCCCGGCGCCGACGGCCGTGACCACGCCACGATGGGCGTCGCCGACTGGATGATGGCCTTCAAGCAGAACGGCCACGGCGACGAGATCGGCGACTTCCTCGACTTCGTCTACAGCGACGAGAACGTCCTGTCCTTCTCCCGCGAGTACGACCTGCTGCCGGTGACCGCGTCCGCGTCCGAGGCCATGGCCTCGGACAAGGACGACGCCGACCTCACGCCGTTCCTCGACGAGCTTCCCGACGCCGAACTGCCCCCCGTCGGCAAGACGTCCTGGGCGGACGTCAGCGCGGCGGTCAAGGAACAGATCGGCCGCGCGGTGCGGCCCGACGCGAAGCCGCGGGCGGTGTTGCAGCAACTGCAGAAGACGGCCACTGTGGTGGACCGCGAGGACTGAGGGCGCCGGGCGGGGCGCCGATGAGCTCGGGTGTGCCCGCACGTCTGCGACCGCGCGTGGTCCGTGGTTGCTCGCGCAGTCCCCCGCGCCCCTAAAAGCCCCCGGGCGCGACCCATGCCGTCAAGGGGCGCGGGGACCTGCGCGACCAGCCCCCACCCACCCGCACCCGCCGAACAACCGAACCCCCCGAGCTCCACGGCGCGATGTCACACCCGCCCGTTACCGTGTCCGCATGGACGATCTCGACCCGCGCGAACAGGCCATCCTCGCGCTGGAGCGCCAGGGGTGGCCGGGGCCCGGCGCCAAGGAGCGGGCCATACGGGAGCGCCTGGGCCTGGCCCCGGTGCGCTACTACCAGCTGCTCAACGCCCTGCTCGACGACGAGCGCGCGCTCGCCCACGACCCGGTGACAGTGAACCGGCTGCGGAGGGTGCGGGAGGCCCGCCGGGCCGAGAGATGACGGATAGGGTCGGACCCATGGGCAGCCACAAGGACGCAGAGAACCCCAAGGCCACCTTGCCGACCCCCGTGACCCCGGCCGGACGGGACGCGCTGGACGCGATCCTCGCCGGCCCCGGCCGTACGGTGATCGCGCTCGACTTCGACGGCACCCTCGCCCCGATCGTGCCCGACCCCGAACAGGCCCGCGCCCACCCCGACGCGGTGGCCGCGCTGGCCGCGCTCGCCCCCAAGGTCGCCTCCGTCGCCGTGGTGACCGGGCGCCCGGCCGCAGTCGCCGTCCGCCACGGCGGCTTCGCCGGCGTCCCCGGCCTGGAACACCTCGTCGTCCTCGGCCACTACGGCGCCGAACGCTGGGACGCCGTCACCGGCACGGTCAGCGCCCCCGCCCCGCACCCAGGCGTGGCCGCCGTCCGCGCCGAACTGCCCGGCTTCCTCGACCGCGTCGGCGCCTGGCAGGGCACCTGGATCGAGGAGAAGGGCCGAGCGCTGGCCGTCCACACCCGCCGCGCCACCGACCCCCAGGCCGCCTTCGAAGCCCTCCGCACCCCTCTGACCGACCTCGCCACCCGCCACGGCCTCATCGTCGAGCCGGGCCGCATGGTCCTCGAACTCCGCCCCCCGGGCATGGACAAGGGCGTCGCCCTCCGCGAATACCTGGAAGAAGCCGCCGCCGACTCCGTCCTCTACGCCGGCGACGACCTGGGCGACCTCCCCGCCTTCGCCACCCTGGAAAAACTCCGCACGGAGGGCACCCCGGCCCTGCTGGTGTGCAGCGGCAGCACGGAGGTCACGGAGTTGTCGGAGAGGGCGGACGTGGTGGTGGACGGTCCGCAGGGAGTCGTACACCTACTGGCGGCGATCGCCGAGCACCTCTGACGGGAGGGCGAGGCCCGTGTTCACCCCTCCAACGCCCGCAACTGATCCAGGAACCACTGCGTCGGCGGCAACGCGGTAGCCGCCGCGGCCAACCGCTTCGTACGCTCCGCCCGCTCACCCCCCGGCAGACTCAGCGCCTCGTGCAACGCCCTCGCCGTACCGACCACGTCATACGGGTTCACCACCACCGAGTCGTCGCCCAACTCCTCGTACGCCCCGGCCTCCCGCGAAAGCACCAGCACGCACCCCTCCTCGGACACCACCGGCACCTCCTTGGCGACGAGGTTCATACCGTCCCGGATGGGGTTCACCAGAGCCACGTCGGCCAGCCGGTACGCCGCCAGCGACCGGGCGAAGTCGTCCTTCACATGGAGCACGACCGGGGTCCAACCAGGCGTCCCGTACCGCTCGTTGATCTCGTCCGCCACCCGCTGGACCTCGGCGGTGTACTCCCGGTACACCGCGAGGTCCTGCCGTGACGGGTAGGCGAAGGCGACGTGCACGACGCGCTCGCGCCAGGACGGCTGGTCGTCGAGGAGCTGCCGGTACGCGAGCAGCCCGCGCACGATGTTCTTGGACAACTCCGTGCGGTCGACGCGGACGATCGTGCGGCGCGCAGTGCCGTCGGGGGCCGTCCCGATCTGCTCCCGCAGCGCGGCCATGCGGTCGTCGACGTCGGCCTCGTGAGCGCGGACCCGCAGGAAGTCCGCGTCGGCGCCCAGACCGTGCACGCCGATCCGGGTGCCGGACGGGATCCCGGGGCCCAGTACCGCGTGGCAGCACTCCGTGAACGCGTCCGCCCACCGCTGCGTGAGGAACGCGGCCCGGTCGGCGCCGAGGATCCCGCCGAGCACCTGCGCGGCGATGTCGTCGGGCAGCAGCCGGAAGTAGTCGACCGGCGCCCACGGGGTGTGCGAGAAGTGACCGATCCGCAGGTCGGGGCGGAGTTCGCGCAGCATCCGGGGGACCAGAGTCAGGTGGTAGTCCTGGACGAGCACGGCCGCGCCCTCCGCCGCCTCCTCCGCGAGCGCCTCGGCGAAGGCGTGGTTGTACGTCTCGTACGACGCCCACCGGCGCCGGAACTCCGCGTCGAAGACGGGCTCCAGCGGTGTCTGGTAGAGCATGTGGTGCACGAACCACAGCGTGGAGTTGGCCACGCCGTTGTACGCGTCGTGGTGCACGTCGGCGGGGATGTCGAGCATGCGGACGCCGGGCTCGCCGACACCGCGTCGTACCGCTTCGCGGTCGCCGTCGCCCAGGGCGGAGCACACCCAGACCGCGCCTGCCTCCGAGTCGATCGCGGAGAGGCCGGACACCAGTCCGCCCCCGCCGCGCTTGGAGGTGAGTTCGCCGGTCTTCTCGTCCAGCGCGTACGAGACGGGGCCTCGATTGGAGGCGACGAGGATGCGTGCACCGTGCGTTGATGCCATACGGCTCAACCTAGCCCGGGGGTTCGGCGCTCAAACGTGCGGGTCGGCTGTATACAGGAGCGCCTATGGGGGTGGGGGGTCACTGTTGTTGCGGCGGGTGCGGGTGGTGGGTGGTTGCTCGCGCAGTTCCCCGCGCCCCTGAAGGACACGGCCCCTGCGGGCCGAAAAGCACGGGGCGCAGCCCCTGCTTTTCAGGGGCGCGGGGAACTGCGCGAGCAACCCCCACCCACCCGCACCCGCCACTCCACAGCCCCACCCCTTCGATCACGCGGCCTTTCGTTCCTCGTACTCCGCGATCTCCACCATCGGCGGCCGCTCCTCCAGGTCCACCGAGTAGGTGCGCGGCTCGAAGCCCTCCCGCCCCCGTTCGAACTGCGTCAGGACGGGACGGATGAGGTGGCCTCGGGCCAGCCGGAGTTGCGCGGTGCGGTAAATGGCCGCTGACATGCGTCCGAGGGCCTGGCCGTCCTGGTGGCGGTGTTTGCGGACGCCGACGTCGACCTGGGCGAGGGCGTCGAGGCCGACGAGGTGGAGCGCGTCGACGAGCATGCCCAGTTCGATCCCGTATCCCACCGGGAACGGGAGCTGTTCCAGCAGGGAGCGGCGGGCCGCGTACTCGCCGCCGAGGGGCTGGACGAAGCCGGCCAGCTGGGGCCAGTGCATATTGAGCAGGGGGCGGGCCATGAGTTCCGTCACACGGCCGCCCTGGCCGGCCGCCGAGCCGAGGGGGCGGTCGTACATCGCCTTGACGAGGTCGACGCCGGGATCGGTGAGCAGGGGGCCGACGATCCCGGAGACGAAGTCCGACGAGAACTCCTTGAGGTCCGCGTCTATGAAGCAGACGATGTCGCCCGTCGTGACGAGGAGCGAGCGCCACAGGACCTCGCCCTTGCCGGGGACGGCCGGGAGGCGGGGCAGGATCTCGTCGCGGTGCACGACCCTCGCCCCGGCCGCCGCGGCGACCTCGGACGTACGGTCGGTCGAACCGGAGTCGACGACCACGATCTCGTCGACGAGCGGAACCTGCAGCATGAGGTCATGACGGATGATCGCGACGATGTCGCCGACCGTCTCCTCCTCGTTCAGCGCGGGCAGGACGACGCTGACCGTCCGGCCCGTAGCTCGTTTGGCGGCCATGATCTTGTGGAGCGGGCGGTCGGACATGGACCAGGAGCGGGTGCTCAGCCAGCGCTCGACTTCCTTCAGCACAGTGCGCGGCTCCTCTGCGTTCATCTCGCGGTTCGGACGGCTTCCTCAACTGTCCTGGCCTTCGGTTACAGTCTTGGACAACGCTGGTGACCATCGCATGTCGTGGCTCGTCCGCGTATACAACCGAATACCGCTCATCCAGAGGGGCAGAGGGATACGGCCCGTTGAAGCCCCGGCAACCCTCCAGCCGGTCTCGTGACGATCATTGACGATCGCACCGCGAGGCTCCCGGCTAGGGAAGGTGCCAAATCCGTCTCACGGCGAAGTGCGTCGTGAGGAAGATGAGGAGAAAGGGCCTCGCCTCACATGGCTGCGCAAACTGTTGTCACCGAATCCACGAAGACCGTCGACCTCGGCCCCGCCGCCGCACTGAGCTGTCGCGAGTGCGGCCACCGCGTCCCCCTCGGACCGGTCTTCGCCTGCGAGGAGTGTTTCGGGCCGCTGGAGATCGCGTACGACTACTCCGCATACGACACGGAGGAGCTGCGTAAGCGGATCGAGTCCGGCCCCGCGAACATCTGGCGGTACGCCCCCCTCCTGCCCGTCCCCGCCGACGTGGCCACCAAGCCGAACATCAACCCCGGCTGGACCCAGCTCGTCAAGGCCGACAACCTCGCGCGTGAGCTGGGCGTCACCGGCGGCCTGTACATCAAGGACGACTCCGGCAACCCGACGCACTCCTTCAAGGACCGCGTCGTCGCCCAGGCCCTGGAGGCGGCCCGCGCCTTCGGCTTCACCACCCTCTCCTGCTCCTCCACCGGCAACCTCGCCGGTGCCGTCGGCGCCGCCGCCGCGCGCGCCGGCCTCCGGTCCTGTGTGTTCATCCCGCACGACCTGGAGCAGGGCAAGGTCGTCATGGCCGCGATCTACGGCGGCGAGCTCGTCGGCATCGAGGGCAACTACGACGACGTGAACCGCTTCTGCTCCGAGCTGATCGGCGACCCGGCCGGCGAGGGCTGGGGCTTCGTGAACGTCAACCTGCGGCCGTACTACGCGGAGGGCTCCAAGACCCTCGCGTACGAGATCTGCGAGCAGCTCGGCTGGCAGCTGCCCGACCAGCTGGTCGTCCCCATCGCCTCCGGCTCGCAGCTCACGAAGATCGACAAGGGTCTGCAGGAGCTGATCAAGCTCGGGCTCGTCGCGGACAAGCCGTACAAGATCTTCGGTGCGCAGGCCGAGGGATGCTCGCCGGTGTCGGTGGCCTACAAGTCCGGGCACGACGTCGTACGGCCGCAGAAGCCGAACACGATCGCGAAGTCGCTCGCGATCGGCAACCCGGCGGACGGGCCGTATGTCCTCGACATCGCCCGGCGTACGGGTGGGGCCGTGGAGGACGTGAACGACGAGCAGATCGTCGAGGCGATCAAGCTGCTGGCGCGGACCGAGGGTATTTTCGCGGAGACGGCGGGTGGTGTGACCGTCGGCGTCACGAAGAAGCTGATCGAGGCGGGTGTCCTCGACCCGGCGCTGACGACGGTCGTGCTCAACACCGGGGATGGTCTGAAGACGTTGGATGCGGTGGCCGGGACGGGGCTTACCGCGACGATTCGGCCCAACCTTGATTCGTTCCGTGAGGCCGGGCTTGCGTAAGGCCTGGTAGTCGTTCGTCTGCGGGCCGGTGGGGGCTGGTCGCGCAGTTCCCCGCGCCCCTGAAAACACCGCTGACCGGAGGTCCCATCGTGAGCGTTTCCGTCCGTATCCCCACCATCCTTCGCACCTACACCGGCGGCAAGGCCGAGGTCGCCGCCGAAGGGGCCACCCTCGCTGAGGTGATCGCCGACCTGGAGAAGAACCACAACGGCATCGCCGCCCGGGTTCTGGACGATCAGGGCAAGCTGCGCCGGTTCGTGAATGTGTACGTGAATGACGACGATGTCCGGTTCGAGCAGGGACTGGAGACGGCCACGCCGGACGGTGCGGGCGTGTCGATCATCCCGGCGGTCGCCGGCGGCTGACCCGTGGTCAGTACCCGTCGGTAGTAACCGTGGGTAACACTGATTACCGAGCGTTCATCGAATTGCCCTCTCCGCGAGAGAAGCGGAGGGGGCAATTCTCTATGATTGAGCGCGGTACAGTTGGGGAACCCGGATCGATCGGCGTAGTGATTTCATGCCGGGCGCATATCTGATCGCGCCGCACGCCCTATATGAAGTAGCCAAAGTGTGCATGGCTTTTGCGTGTTTCGTTCCTTTTGTGGGGCCCGACTTGCCCTGAATTCGGGGGAATTGTTCGTACATTCCCGACCGGTCGTGTCCAGAATTCTCGTCCGATTGACCTGTTGCAGAGGGCAGTTGGACAGATACATTCGGCCGCGGTCGACGCGTTCCGGCGCACACCCCCAACCGTTGGGGGGTGAGGTCTGACCCGGATCCGCGAAGTGTGGATCTGTGCAAGGGCCAGTAATAGGGGAGTTAGGCATGGCTCAGGGCACCGTCAAGTGGTTCAACGCGGAGAAGGGGTACGGCTTCATCGCGGTCGACGGTGGTGCGGATGTATTCGTCCACTACAGCGCGATCCAGATGGACGGTTACCGCACCCTGGAAGAGGGCCAGCGGGTCGAGTTCGAGATCTCGCAGGGTCAGAAGGGGCCGCAGGCGGACATGGTCCGACTCGCGGCCGGCTGAAGTAACGCGCCGGGTTTCAACGCAGCGACGTTCTTCGTTCTTTTCGGGAGGGTCCGCACCCCGCACAGGGGTGCGGGCCCTCCTGCGTGTGAGGGGTGCCGAGGGCGCGGGGCGCGTTCACCGCGGATCACCGAGAGGGCGCGCGGGGGCGCGTTCACCTGCGGATCACCTGGAGGCGCTTGCACTCGACCATGCCGAGTGCTAATCATTGGCGTTAGCACTCTGAAGGTGAGAGTGACAACGAGGACCGGGTCGGTGAGGCCCGCAGGCCATGTGGGGCAAGGAACCACGAGGCAGGCAGGCCGTCCGTCGCGGGCGCCAGCGCGGTCCGGAGAAATCCACCCCCTGTCCGGGAGGACCACTTCACATGGCCAAGATCATCGCGTTCGACGAGGAGGCACGGCGCGGTCTCGAGCGCGGGATGAACCAGCTCGCCGACGCCGTCAAGGTCACCCTTGGCCCCAAGGGCCGCAACGTCGTCCTCGAGAAGAAGTGGGGCGCGCCCACGATCACCAACGATGGTGTTTCCATCGCCAAGGAGATCGAGCTCGAGGACCCGTACGAGAAGATCGGCGCCGAGCTGGTCAAGGAAGTCGCCAAGAAGACGGACGACGTCGCCGGCGACGGTACGACCACGGCCACCGTTCTCGCCCAGGCGCTCGTCCGCGAGGGCCTGCGCAACGTGGCGGCCGGCGCCAACCCGATGGCCCTGAAGCGCGGCATCGAGAAGGCCGTCGAGGCCGTCTCCGGTGCGCTGCTCGACCAGGCCAAGGAGGTCGAGACCAAGGAGCAGATCGCCTCCACGGCCTCCATCTCCGCCGCCGACACCCAGATCGGCGAGCTCATCGCCGAGGCCATGGACAAGGTCGGCAAGGAAGGCGTCATCACCGTCGAGGAGTCCCAGACCTTCGGTCTGGAGCTGGAGCTCACCGAGGGTATGCGCTTCGACAAGGGCTACATCTCGGCGTACTTCGCGACCGACATGGAGCGCATGGAGGCGGTCCTGGAGGACCCCTACATCCTCATCGCCAACTCCAAGGTCACCAACGTCAAGGACCTGCTCCCGCTCCTGGAGAAGGTCATGCAGTCGGGCAAGCCGCTGCTGATCATCGCCGAGGACGTCGAGGGCGAGGCCCTGTCGACCCTGGTCGTCAACAAGATCCGTGGCACCTTCAAGTCCGTCGCCGTCAAGGCTCCGGGCTTCGGTGACCGCCGCAAGGCCATGCTCGGCGACATCGCCATCCTCACGGGCGGCGAGGTCATCTCCGAGGAGGTCGGTCTCAAGCTGGAGAACGCGACCCTGGACCTCCTGGGCCGCGCCCGCAAGATCGTCATCACCAAGGACGAGACCACGATCGTCGACGGCTCCGGTGACACCGACCAGGTCGCCGGCCGGGTCAACCAGATCCGCGCCGAGATCGAGAACAGCGACTCGGACTACGACCGCGAGAAGCTCCAGGAGCGCCTGGCGAAGCTCGCGGGCGGCGTGGCCGTCATCAAGGCCGGTGCCGCGACCGAGGTCGAGCTCAAGGAGCGCAAGCACCGCATCGAGGACGCCGTTCGCAACGCGAAGGCGGCCGTCGAGGAGGGCATCGTCGCCGGTGGTGGCGTGGCCCTGCTCCAGGCCTCCTCGGTCTTCGAGAAGCTGGAGCTCGAGGGTGACGAGGCGACCGGCGCCAACGCCGTGAAGCTCGCCCTGGAGGCCCCGCTCAAGCAGATCGCCGTCAACGGTGGTCTCGAGGGTGGCGTCATCGTCGAGAAGGTGCGCAACCTGCCCGTCGGCCACGGCCTGAACGCCGCGACCGGTGAGTACGTCGACATGATCGCCGAAGGCATCATCGACCCGGCGAAGGTCACGCGCTCTGCCCTGCAGAACGCCGCCTCCATCGCCGCGCTCTTCCTCACCACCGAGGCCGTCATCGCCGACAAGCCGGAGAAGGCCGCCGCGCCCGCCGGCGGCGGTATGCCGGGCGGTGACATGGACTTCTGATCGACCCTGGTCGATCACCGTCCTTCAGTACCGAGGGCGGCACCCCCTGGACGCAGGGGGTGCCGCCCTCGGGCGTGTCCGGAACCCGTGTCCGGAACCGGTGGGCGCCCAGGACATCCCGGCGGGCGTGTCCGGGGTCACAGCGGGCGGCGCGCGGCGGCGGAATTCGGTGACGGGCAGGGCGGTTGTGCGGAGTGGCGCTATATGCGTGCGCATGTAGTGCATATTCCACACGATGTCCTGATGACCCTCTCCGAGGAGCCTCTACGTGACCACCGCCGCCACCTCCCGTGCCGCCGAGATTCTGTCCCGCCCCGTCACGATCAACGGCCTGACCGTCCCGAACCGGATCGCCATGGCGCCCATGACGCGGGTGTTCTCGCCCGGCGGTGTGCCCGGCGCGGACGTGGCCTCGTACTACGGACGGCGGGCGGCCGCGGGGGTGGGCCTGATCGTGACCGAGGGGACGTACGTCGGGCACGAGACGGCCGGGGACCTGGACGGGGTGCCGCGGTTCGCCGGTGAGGAGCAGCTCGCCGGGTGGGCGAAGGTCGCGGAGGCCGTGCACGCGGGCGGCGGCACGATCGTGCCGCAGCTGTGGCACATCGGGACCGTCCGGCAGCAGGGCAAGCTCTTCCCCGAGGCCCCGGTCCTCGGTCCGTCCGGCCTGCGGGTCGACGGCACCGAGGCGGAGGGCGGCCGGGCCATGACGCAGGCCGACATCGACGAGGTCATCGCCGCGTTCGCCAAGTCCGCCGCCGAGGCCGAGCGCATCGGCATGGACGGCGTCGAACTCCACGGCGCCCACGGCTACCTGATCGACCAGTTCCTGTGGGAGCGCACCAACCGCCGTACGGACGCCTACGGCGGTGACCTCGTCGCCCGTACGAAGTTCGCGGCGGAGATCGTGGCGGCCGTACGGGACTCCGTGTCCGCGACCTTCCCCGTCATCTTCCGCTACTCGCAGTGGAAGCAGGAGGCGTACGACGGGCGGCTCGCCGAGACGCCGGAGGAGCTGGAGGCGCTGCTGACCCCGCTCGCGGCGGCCGGTGTCGACGCCTTCCACGCCTCCACGCGCCGCTACTGGCAGTCGGAGTTCGAGGGCTCCGAGCTCAACCTCGCGGGCTGGACGAAGAAGCTCACCGGCAAGCCCACCATCACCGTCGGCTCGGTCGGTCTGGACGGCGAGTTCATCACCGCGTTCGCCGGTGAGGGGTCCCAGACCAAGGCCATCGACGACCTGCTGGACGGCCTGGAGGCCGAGGAGTTCGACATGGTCGCCGTGGGCCGCGCGCTGCTCCAGGACCCGGAGTGGGCGGCGAAGGTGCTCGACGGCCGCTTCGGCGAGCTGAAGGCGTTCGAGCCGGCGGCGCTGGGTTCGCTCAGCTGAGGCGCCGCTGATCCGAGCCGCCGCCGATCCGGGGACCTTTCGCCAAGTCTCCCCAGTACCCGGCGGTAGTGATTCAATTCCGTCATATGCGTCGCTGTAGGGTCGAGACCGCAGCGTCGCACGGCACCCCAACTGCCGCTTTTCCGGCGGCAGTTGGGGTGCTCTGTTGTGTGCGGCCGCTCCCCTTCACCCCCCACGAACGGGACGAGAGATCCAATGGCACGACACAAGCTCACCCTCAAGAACAAGCGCTTCATCGCGGCCGGTGCCGCCGTGGCGGCTGTCGCCGGCGGTCTCGCCGTCGCCGCCACCGCGGGCGCCAGCGAGACCCCGGCCGACGTCAAGGTGGACGCCTCGGCCGAGGTCACGGTCACCAGGCCGGTGGAGAAGGTCGTCGTCAAGACGGTGTTCGCCCCGGCCGGCACCGCTGACGTGGCGCCGGCGGTCACCTACAACACCGAACTGGTGCCGGTGGCCGGGCGGGTGCAGGTCAAGGAGGAGCTGCGGCGGGACGGCGGTACGCGGATCGAGCTGCGGCTGCGGGACCTCGTCGCGAACCGTACGTACGGCGCCCACGTCCACACCAAGCCCTGCGGCAAGCTGCCCGCCGACGCCGGGCCGCACTACCAGGACGAGGCGGACCCGAAGCAGCCGTCCGTGGACCCGGAGTACGCCAACGCCGAGAACGAGGTGTGGCTGGACGTGACGACGAACGAGGACGGCTCCGCGCGTTCCGTCGGCATCGTCGACTGGCGTTTCCGTGAGGGCGGGGCCCGTTCCGTGGTGCTGCACGAGGCGGCCACGTCCACGCACGAGGGGCACGCGGGGACGGCCGGGACCCGGCTGGCCTGCGTGAACGTTCCGTTCAAGTAGGCGTTCGCGCGGGTGACGATGCCGGGTCCAGGGGTGCTGCGGGCCCGGCATCGGAGGTCAGGCGTAGTCCTTGAGCTTCTCGGTCCTGAGGGTGATATCGACGGGGGCGGGGAGCTCGACGGTCGCGCCCCAGGGATAGGAGGGCGCCTGCTGATAGCGGCCGTCCTTCGGCTCGCTGAACACCGTGAGGGTGTTGTTGTCGCGGTCGATGAGGAGGTAGACGGGGATGCCGGCTGCCGCGTAGCCGACAGGCTTGTCGATTCGGTCGCGCTGGTCGGTGTCGCGGTCGTGGGAATTGAATCCTCCCCTCCCTGAAGGGAGGGGATTCCTGGCTCAGGCCGCCTCCTGGAGCTGCGCTCCAGGAGGTCTTCCGCCATCAGCACCAGCCGGGTTGAGACCAGCCCGGACGAGCATGACGCGTGCGGAGTTCTTGTCCCGGGGGGACACGTTTCCGCACGCGGTGCAGGTGTAGGTACGCTCACCCAGCGGCAGGCGATGCTTGGCTCTCGCATCGCAGTGCGCGCAGTCCATCGTGGTGTGCGCGGGGTGTACAAGGCGGATGTCCCGCCCGTGCTTGCGGCCCATCTCGATCAGAGCGGCCTTGGTGGCGCCGATGGCGGCGTCGGCGGCCTTGCGGGCCATGCTGCTCCTGGCCAGGAACTTCGGGCGGAAGTCCTCGACAGCGATGGCATCGTGGTCGCGGACCACCTTCTTGGCCCACTTGCGGCCGGTGTCCTGACGCTGTCTGGCGACCTTCTTGTGCGCCTTCGCCCGCAGTTTCTTCGCCTCGCGGTAGCCCTTCGATCCGGGCCGGCCCTTCTTCGGCTTGCGGCGGGCCATCATCCGGTCATACCGGGTCAGCTTCGCCTTCGCCTTCCTGCCGTGCCCGGCATGGGGGAGGTCGTGCGCGTCGGACGTGGTGGTCGCGGTCTCCGTCACGCCCCAGTCGACACCGAGTACACGGCCGGTCTCCGGCAGGGGATGGACCTGGGCGGGGACGACGAACGAGCCATACCAATGCCCGAGGCTGTCCTGGTACACGCGTACCGAGGACGGCTCCGCCGGCAACTCCCGCGACCACACCACGGCCACGACGATGCCGCCCGCCAGATGCAGCCGGCCGTCCTTCAACCGGAACCCGCGCTTGGTGTAGTTGAGGGTCGCCAGCGCCTCGCGTTTCCTCTTGTACGTGGGCATCCCGGCCCGGCGTGCCATGGGCAGGCGCTCTTTGATGTCCTTGTGGGCCTTGGCGCGGGAGCGGCCGAAGTCGCGGATGGCCTGCTGCTGGACAACCGACGAGCCCTCACGCAGCCACGGCACATGGGCGCGGGCTTCGGTCAGCATCCGGTCGAGCTGAGCCGGGCCGCACGTGGTCTTCTGGCCGGTGGACTTGTTGTGCAGGTGTACGGCCCTGGACTTGGCGACGCATTCGTTCCACAGCCAGCGGCACCGGTCCCACTCCGCCGCCAGGGCGGTGCGGGCAGCGGACGACACGCGCAGCCGGTAGGTGTATCGGGCATGCCCGGCCCCCGCAGCCGCCCCCACCTGAACCATCTCGCCCCCTCACAGCCACCCGGCCGGGACACCGCACCGTCCCGAAGCCAACCGTGCGAAGGACCATACGTACGACAGCCGCACAAACACGCCCCGATCCCACAGCCACCACCCCGACCAGCGACCACAGGCACACGCGTTCGCATCACCTCGGTGATGCCGACAGCCCTACAGGTGCTCCGTGCCCTGAACCGGATGCGGCGACGCTCCGCGTCGCAACGTCCGGATGCGATTCCTCCCCGGCGTGAACGCCGGGGCCTCCTCGCAAGAAACAGGTGATCCAGCGCGAACTGCCCAAGTCTGTGGTCACGCACTCACGGCCCCGCCGCAAGTGGCCCGCCTCCTGAAGCCTGTTGAGGGCCGTGCGGAGGGCGCATTGGCCGTACGGGAGTGTCTTGGCCAGCGTCTTCACGGAGATGTCGGCGCCGTCGGGGAGGCGGTCGATGAACGCGGCGATGGCTGCTTCGCGGGGTGGGAGGTGCGCGAAGTCGTGGGCTGTGCGGGGGCGTTGGCCGGGGGCGGTGCGTTTGCCGTAGCCCGGGTTGGCCATGGGCGGGTGGGGGCACGGGGTCGGGACCGCGTGCGCGGGCAGGGAGGCAGCACTAAGCTGGGCAGCAGCCATGGGGATCGAACTTGTCCTTCGATCTCGTAGGTCAAGCCCCCGCAGGTGCTGGTAACACCTGGCGGGGGCTGTTTCGTCTGCGCGCACGCTATCAGCAACGTCACCGTGCGTGGCAAGCCGAATGCGGCAAGTCAACACGCCGGGTGGGAGGGTGGGGTGAGGCCCACCTCCCATTCCTTACAAAGAGGGCTCGAAGCTGGGGGCTTGAGCTTCGGGACCCGTTCTGCCGGTGCGTCAGCCCATGGTCTTGGCGCCGTCCAGGGACTCTCGGATGATGTCGGCGTGGCCGGCGTGCTGGGCGGTCTCGGCGATGATGTGCAGCAGAGTCCTCCGGGCCGACCACCGCGTGTCGGCCTCGAACCACGGGGCCTTGGGCAGCGGGTGGGAGGCGCCCAGGTCGGGCAGGGCGGCGACGACTTCGGCCGTCCGGTTGGCTGTCTCGGCGTACGCGGCCAGCACGTCCGCCAGCGTCTCGCCGGGCAGCATCCGGAACTCGTCCGCCCGGCGGGCCCAGTCCTCCTCCGTCATGGCGGTGAAGTCGCCCATCGCCGACGGGCCGTTCAGGATGAAGTCCACCCAGCCCCGTTCCACCGACGTGACGTGCTTGATCAGGCCGCCGAGGCACAGTTCGCTGACGGTGGTCCGCTGCCCGGCCTGCTCGTCTGTGAGGTCGCGGGTGGTGAGACGCAGGAACTGGCGGTGCTTGGCCAGCGTCTCCAGCAGGTCGGTGCGCTCGTCGGTGGTCAGGGCGGGGGCGGGGGTGCTCGTGGTGGTGTTCATGGCTTCACGGTAGGAGCCATGTAGGTCAGATCCTGACCTCTTGGGCGGGTCAGTCGCGTTTGAGGTTCTCGACGAACACGGACCACGCCTCGGCCCGGAACACGAGCTTCGGGCCGAGGGGGGTTTTGGAGTCGCGGACGGGGACGACGGGGAGGGGGCCACTGGCGACTTCCAGGCAGTTGCCTCCGCTGCCTCCGCTGAAGGTCGACTTGCGCCAGCGGGCGACCTCTAGGCAGTTGTCGCCGCCACCGCCGCTGTAGCTGGACTTGTGCCAGGTGGCGGTGCTCAGGTCGTGGTCAGGGATGTTCCTCATGGGCATAATCCTGCGCCAACGCCTCGACCATGGCCAGGGACTTCTCTGGCGGGAGCGCGGAGGCCGCGAGGAGTTCGAAGGTGAGCTTGAGTTGAGTGACTAGGGCCGGGTCGTCCTCCAGCCGTCCGATGCGGACGCCCTCGAAGTAGGCCAGTGGAGGGGCGTCCTCGAAGTCCATCAGCCTCAGCGAGCCCTGCATGGCTGTGTGCCCTCCCGCGCTGAACGGCAGTACCTGCACGATGACCCGGCTCCGGTGGGCCAGGCCCGCGACGTGAGTCAGGGCCTCTGCCATCACGGCCCGGCCGCCGGTCTCCCGGCGCAGTACCGCTTCGTCAAGCACCACCCACAGCAAGGGCTTTGTTGGATCGTCGAGAAGGCGGGTCCGTGCGATCCGGCCCTCCACCCACTCCTCGATGGTCTCCTCTAGTGCCGTCGGGGCGTACGCGCGGTTCACGGCCCGTGCGTACGCGGGCGTCTGGAGCAGCCCGGGGATCAGAAGCGGCTGGTACTCACGGATCGCCGTGGCCAGCGCCTCCGCCTCCGCTGCCTCTGTGAAGTGCTCGGGATAGCGGGACTTGGCCACCGCCTTGCAGTTCCGGCTGAAGAAGTCCCCCGTATCCAGGGCGACATCAATAAGCCGCGCGATCTCCGGCTGCAGGCGCCGTACGGCCGACTCCAGCTGCCCCACGAACGAACCGCTCACGAACAACCGCTGGCCCAACTCCTCCTGGCTGAGCCCCGCCCTCTCCCTGGCGTGGCGCAGCTCGGCGCCCAGGAGTGCCCGGGGTGACGACGACGGGTCGAGGTCCTTCGGTCCTGGCATGGCCACCGCTTCCTGTCCAGCAGTCCCCCTGTTGGGGCGTCGTATCTGGTCAGGCTAGAGGGCTGTCGGCCACGCTGTGTGGTGAAGCGGAAACCCAGCGTGGAGGAAGTGGACGTGAAGAACAGAGCGGCGAACGGGCGGGGCACGACGGGGCGCATCCTGGCGCGGACGACCGAGGAGGCCGTCGAACAGCTCGACCAGGCCCTGCGCGGCGTCGGCATCATCCTGCCGTCCCTGCGCGTCGACCCGGTGACCGGCGCCAGCGAACTGCCGTTCCCGCTCGTCGAGTTGGGCTGCTGCAACCTCCAGGTCGCCGCCCGCCTGGCCGCCGTACTGCGGAAGGCGGCGGAGACGTGAGCGCCCGGCGGCGGTCGTACGCCGTGGACGTACGCGACGGGCGGCTCGGCGAGGTGATGGGGGAGGAGGGCGGTTACGTGCAGCTACGGCCCGTGGGTGGCGGCCGGGAGTGGGACTGTCCACCGGAGGCGCTGCGGGAGGCACCGCCGGGGGAGGTGCTGCGGGCACGGGTGCGGCAGGTGAACAGGGAGGGCCGGCTGCCGTGTTAGGCGTGGCCGTGCCCGGCGGCACCGTCGAGGTGCCGCCGGGTGTGGTCGGTCGCGCCTACCGCGCTCAGCGCCAGTCGTATCCCGCGAGTTCGTACACGGTGTGGGCCTTGCCCTGCTTGAGCAGCACCACCTTCAGGGCGTTGCCCTTGTGGCTCTTCTTTGTCTGGATCCACTTCCCTGCCTTGTTGCAGAGGTGGTAGCCCGTGTTGCCCTTGACGGCGACGTACTTGCGGTTCTCGACGTCCCAGATCTGGGCCTTGATCCTCGCCCCGTCACCGCCGTTCGAGCAGTTGAAGTGGACGCCGGTGGACGTGCCCCTCGCGACGAAGGCGCTGGACACCCACTTGGTGTGGGTCTGGAAGTACTTGGCGGGAACCGCGGTCGGCCCCCACTGGCGGTGCCACTTGGCGGCGGCCTTCACCTCGCCCTGGGCCGCGCCCCGATTGGAGTCGGTGACGGTGGCCACGGACGTCTCGGCGGGCTTCGCGTCGAAGGCGTCGGCCGCGGGGGCGAGGCCCAGTCCGAGTGCGACCGCCAGGGTCGCCGCTCCGATGCCGCTGTGCTTGAGAAGCATGTCGTTTCCTTTCGCTGTCTGTCTGCGTGCTTGCCGGCTGGGCCGTTCGCCCTGCCTGAACTCGACTTCAGCGGCTGGAACGTTGATAAGCACCGGGCTGACCTGGGACTTATCAAAAACGGATGAGCCTGCGTACCGTGACGGGGTCTGTGACCAGAGCGCGGTGTCGGAAGCGGGGGAATCGTGGGGCGTCCCGAGAAGCCGGAGGATCCCTCGGCGGGCCCGGTGCAGGAGTTCGCGTCCGAGTTACGTCGGTTGCGCGAGGCGGTGCCGGGCGGGCTGACGTACCGGAGGATGGCCGCGAAGGCGGGCTACTCGTCGGTGGCGCTCTCCACGGCGGCCCAGGGGAAGAAGCTGCCGTCGCTGGAGGTCACCCTCGCCTATGTCGCGGCCTGCGGGGGCGCCGGGGAGGACCTCCAGGAGTGGGAGCGCCGTTGGCGGGATCTGGCCCGGCAGGTACGGGAGGCCGAGGTCCAAGGCCGTGCGGAGGAGGAGGGGGACGGGCCGTCGCCGTACCGGGGGCTGGCCGCGTTCGGGCGGGATGACAGCGGGCTGTTCTTCGGACGGGACCGGCTGACCGCCGAACTCCTCGCTCTCGTGGACACCCATCGGTGCACGGCCGTGATCGGGCCGTCCGGCAGCGGCAAGTCCTCGCTGCTCCTCGCGGGGCTCGTCCCTCGTCTGGAGCGGAACGACGAGGGCGGCGGGGACGGCGGGGGCACCGGTCGCCGCGAGCGGCCGGCCTCGATTCGTCCTCTCACGCCCGGCGGCCGGCCCTTCGACCGGCTGCGGAAGGCGCTGGTCCCCGCGCCGGGGGTGGGCGAGACGGTCGTGATCGTGGACCAGTTCGAGGAACTCTTCACGCTCTACGACGACCGGGACGCGCGAGCCGGCTTTGTCGAGGAACTGCTCGCCGCCGCCCGCGACCCCGCGAGGCGGCTGCGTGTGGTCCTGGGAATCCGCGCCGACTTCTACGGCCGTTGCCTTCAGCACCCGGGGCTGGCCGACGTACTGCGCGAGGCCGCGCTGCCGGTCGGCCCCATGACGAAGGAGGAACTGGGCGAGGCCGTCTCCAAGCCCGCGCGGGAGCGAGGCCTCTTCGTACGACGGGAGTTGACCGACCGCTTGGTCGCGGAGACCCTCGGCGAGCCCGGCGGGCTGCCGCTGATGTCCCATGCCCTGCTGGAGACCTGGCGCCGCCGCATCGGACGTAACCTCACGCTCGATTCCTACGAGGCCGCCGGCGGGCTGCGCGGCGCCATCGCCCAGACCGCCGAGACTGTCTACGCCGACCTGTCCCCCGGCCAGGCCGCGCTGGCCCGCCGGGTGTTGTTGCGCCTGGTCACGCCTGGGGAGCGGCTTCCCGGGGAGGGCCCCTCCGATCAGTACAGCTCCGAGGGCGCTCCCGACACCCGCCGCCCCGCCGAGCGCGCCGAACTGCACGCCGTCGGCGGGCCCGACCCGGCCGGGGTCGACGAGGTGCTCGAACGGCTCGCCCGGGCCCGGCTGCTGATCCTCGATGGCGACACCGTCGACCTCGCGCACGAGGCCCTGCTGACCGCCTGGCCACGCCTGCGGGCCTGGATCGACGAGAACCGCCGTCGGCTTCTGCTCCACCGCCGACTCACTCAGGACGCCCACGGCTGGGAGAAGTCGGGCCGCGATTCGGGGGCGCTTTATCGGGGGGTTCGGTTGGCGGAGGCGGAGGGGGCGTTCGCGGGTGGCGGTGATACGGCTTTCGATGAACTCACTCCGGGTGAGAGGGACTTCCTGCTCGCGAGCCGGTTCGCCCGTCGGCGGGAGCGGCGGCGGTGGCGTGTGCTGCGGGTCGTGGCGGGGACGACCGTCGTCGCGCTGCTTGTCGCCCTGTCGGTGGCCTGGCAACGGGACGGCGAGGCCGACCGGCGCCGCGAGGAGGCCGCCGCCCGCAGGGTCGCCGCCCTCGCCGACTCCCTGCGGAGTTCCGACCCGGTGCTGTCCATGCGGCTCAGCGCGGCGGCCCGGCGGATCAGCGACACCACCGAGACCCGGGCGGCACTGCTGGAGGCGGCCACCCAGCCGGAAGTCGACGCGCTCACCCTGCCGATCGCGGATGCGGAGCAGGCCGTGCAGCCGCTCCTCAGTGCCGACGGCCGGACCCTCGTCGAGGCGGGGGCGAAGGTCCGGGCATGGGACGTGTCCGCGCATCAGGACAGGGAACTGCTGGCGGAGGAATCGGCGGAGTGGGGAGACGGCGAGGAGTGGGGATGGCTGGATCTGTCCCCCGACGGGCGGCGGATGCTGGCGACCGGGCCCGATCAAGGGACGTATCTCCATGACGTCTCCGGAGGTCCGACCGACAGAGGCAAGCCGTTCCCCGAGGACTTCTGGCAGCCCGTGTTCGGTCCCAGCGGCCGGACCGCTCTGTCCTTCTCGGGGACGCTCCCGGGGGAGGACGATGACGAAGGGGTGAGGCTGTGGGATCTCGCCACGCGGCGTGTGCTGTTCACCGCCGGTACCGCGCTGCAAGGCAGGGTCATCACCAACGACGGTGAACGGGCGCTCAGCAGCTTGGATGTCCCGCCTGCCGAGGGGGGCACGGATTCGGTGGAAGAGACGAGCCGGGACATGGCCGGGGTGAGCGCCGACGACCGGCTGGTGGCACTGTGCACGGATTCCGGTTCCCTTCAGGTGTGGAAGGTCCGTGAGAACCGCCGGGTGAACGCCCGCTGGGTGACCGACGCGTCGCCCTCGGTCTGTGATTCCGCGTATCGCCCGCGGTTCGTTCCGAGGAGCAACAGGCTCGTCGCCCTCACCGACGACGGCATACGCATGTGGGACACGGACACCGGCGAAAAGCTGCCCTTGCTCCCCTTCCGCACACCCGGCGGTGTCGCCTTCAGTGCCGACGGCGCCTATATGGCCGCGTACAACGACACGGGGATCGGGCTGTGGCGGCTGGGCAGCGAATCCCGTACCGTCCTCCGCTTCGCCCTCCGTCAGGAGAAGGTCGTCGACCTGCGGATCGATGCCGCCCAGGGGGTGGTGCGCTATCTGGCCGCCTCGGGGGGCAGGACCACGCGGGTCCGTACGGTCGCCTTCGACACGGTCACCACCACCTCGCGGTGGGAGGAGTCACCGCCCGTCGACGCGCGGTTCGGCCCGGACGGAACGCTGCTGGCCCGGGTGTCCGCGACCGCCGGCACGGCCCGGTTCGAGTTGCGGCGCACCGGCGACGGCACTCGCCGCGCACTCCCCTCGGCGCCCTGTCCGTCAGGAGACGAGGACACGTGCGTCGTACTGCTCGCCTTCGGCTCCGACGGGCGGACGCTCGCCTACGGCACCAGCGCGGAGGAGCGCCCGACCGACGCCTCGGGCGGTATCGTCCTGCCGGACGATCCCGAGCCGCTTCCCATGCCGTCCATGCCGTCCATGCCGTCCGGGGAGCCCTCGGTCGAACCCACTTCCGACGACCCCCTCAGCCTCGACGACCTTCCCGACGACCTCCCCCACGAGACCCCGTCCCCCGGGGAGGACGGCGGGAACGCCTCCGCCGGTGCCGGGGCGACGGCTCCCGTCACCGTCTGGGACATCGGGCGCGGGCGCCGGACGGCGTCGCTGGATCTCCGTGCCGGATCCGAGGAGTTCCACGTGGACGGTCTCGCGCTCTCCGCCGACTCGAACTCGCTGCTGGTGCACCGGTTCGGGGACGCTGGATGGGAGCAGTGGGGCGTACGCGACGGCAAGCGGGAACGGCGAGTGGAGTATCCGGACGCGCCCGCTTCCGCCCTGGTGACGGGCGTCAGCCTGCCGGGGAACGGGATCCCCGCCCGAGCGCTGGACCTCGGGCCCGGCGGACGCCTCATGGCCACGGTGACCGGCCGTGTCACCGAACTGCCCGCCGGGCGCACCACCAACCGGTCGCTCAGCCCGGAGGGCGTCGGTGTCCTGCGGTTCTCCCCGGCGGGCGACCGGCTCGCGGCGGGTGACTCGACCGGCTGGGTCCACTTGTGGGACGGCCCGGTGGTACACCGGCTCGCCGCCTTCGTGGGGACGCAGCAGGACGAGCTCGCGGCGATGTCGCCAAGCGACGGGCCGGAAGTGGAGGGGGAACCCGTCTCCGCGCTCGCCTTCTCCCCCGACGGGAAGACCCTCGCGGTCGGCGGCGCGTCCGGCACCCTGCGCCTGTGGGACGTCGCGAGCGCCCAGCCCCTCGGTTCCCCGCTGCCCACCTCCGGGGACGGGATCCTCGACCTGGCCTTCA
Organism: Streptomyces sp. DSM 40750; assembly: GCF_024612035.1. Lineage (GTDB taxonomy): Bacteria > Actinomycetota > Actinomycetes > Streptomycetales > Streptomycetaceae > Streptomyces. Next base: position 5,356,411 of record NZ_CP102513.1, on the reverse strand, counting down.
GCCGCGACGGCGCGAGCCTGCTCGCCAGTGGGGCGCACGTCCCGTTGCGCACGTATCCGGTGTCGGCCGACCGGACCACCGCCGCCGTGTGCCAACGTGCCGACGGCGGCCTGACCCGGGAGCAGTGGCGGCTCTACCTTCCCGAGGTGCCGTATCGACGGGTGTGCGACGCCGCGTAGTCCGTGAACCGCCTGTGCGCGCGGGCGGGTCGCCCTCACCGCGTGCCGGCCGGACAGGGCTTACAGGTTCCCCATCGGCTCGATGTCCACCCGCACCGGCTCGCCCCAGATGCGGAGCACCTCGTAGTCGGTGAACTCGTAGACCAGGCGGTAGGCGATGGCGGGGCGGGGGCCGCGGCGTTGGGCGGTGAGGTAGAGCTCGGCCTCGCGGCGGTCGCGGCGGGGGGTGCCGCAGAGCTGCCAGACCTGGCCGTTCCACGCTTCCGGGAGCCAGCGCTGCTGGGGTTGGGGGCGGTCGTCCCGTACGCCGTACCGGGACGGGGTCGGGGTGACCGGGCCGGTGGGGTGGGCCGGGCCGTAGCTGCCGTTCAGCTGGGAGCGGCGGGCGGTGCGGCGGCGGGTCTCGCAGAGCAGGCAGCCGTCGGGGGCCTCCTCGTCGACCGGGCCGTTCGGGTGCTCGGCGCAGCGGGTCGTCGGCTTGGCCGCCGTGACCGTGTCGTCCAGCAGCTCCAGGGCTCGTCTGATGTCCGCCTTCACCTCGTGCAGCCGCGCGTCCGGGGTGTCGGCGTTCAGCGCCTCGCCGTGCTCCCCGAGGAGGCGCAGGGCTCGGCCGAGGGCGGTGAGCTGGGCGTGGTTCACGGGCTCGGGCCTTCCCTGGGAGACATCAGCGATCCCCACCACCGTGCCACACGCCACTGACAGTGGCCCCGGAGACCGGGTGTGACGCTCGGCGGTGGACGTTTCGGGGCGTGGTCCGTCGGCCCTGTCTGTCCGCGTGTGGGGCTCAGCCCGTCGTCGCGGCCGCCGCCAGGGCCGCTCGTAGATGTCCCTCGTTCTCCGCCAGCAGGCGGGCCGCCGTGGTTGCGTCCACGCCGCTCAGGATGGTGAGAATGGCGTGCTTCACCTGGCCGCCGCACTCCGTGAGGGCCGTTTCGATCTCGTCGTCCGTCGCGCCGGTGGCGAGGGCGACGATGCGGTGGGAGCGGGCGCGGAGTTTGTCGTTGGTGGCGCGGACGTCGACCATGAGGTTTCCGTAGGTCTTGCCGAGGCGGATCATGGTGACCGTCGAGAGCATGTTGAGGACCAGCTTCTGCGCCGTGCCTGCTTTGAGGCGGGTCGAGCCCGTCACCAGTTCGGGGCCGACGACGATCTCGATGCCGTGATCGGCGGCCGCCGCGAGCGCGCTGGCCGCGTTGCAGGACAGGCCCACCGTCAGGGCGCCGGTCGCGCGCGCGTGCTCCACCGCGCCGATCGCGTACGGCGTGCGGCCGGAGGCGGAGACGCCGACCACCGTGTCGTCGGGCGTGAGGGTGAGCGCGTCGAGGTCGGCGCGGGCCAGTTCCGCCGAGTCCTCCGCGCCCTCGATCGAGGTGACCATGGCCTCCCTGCCGCCCGCGATCAGGCCCAGGACCTGGGAGGGGGCCGTGTTGAAGGTCGGCGGACACTCGGACGCGTCCAGGACACCCAGCCGGCCCGCCGTGCCCGCGCCCGCGTAGACCAGCCGCCCGCCCCGGGCCATCCGCTCGGCGATCGCGTCGATCGCGGCGGCGATGAGGGGCAACTGCGCGGAGACGGCCGTCGGCACGGTCGCGTCCTCGGCGTTCATCAGCTTCGCGATGTCGAGGGTGGGAAGTTGATCGATGTCCGCCAGCTCCGGGCGGAACGCCTCCGTGGTCAGCTGTTCCAACTCGGCACGCACGGCGAGGTGGTTGGGGAGGGCGGAGGCGTGGGCGGAGGCGTGGGGGGAGGTGTGCATGACGACTCATTCCGTACGGTGCGGTGTGACTGTGCCTCAGGGGTGCGGGCTGTACCGGTATGCGGCTCCGCCGCGCGGGCGCGATCGGCCACGAACGACCGGCAGCCGGACCCGCTGCTCAGCCATCCACGGCGCCCGGCGTTCTACCGCGACGGCCCTCCGATCCGATGCCGATGCGCGAGTGCCTCGTACGACGCGGACAACGCCGGCGCCGCCTGCTCATACGTCCGTTGCGCCACCCCGACGAACAGACAGTCCACCACCAACAGCTGACTCGTCCGGGACGACATGGCCGCCGGACGCAGCTCGCTCTCCCGGGCCGTGGACGTCGTCAGGACGTGGTCGGCGTACTGGGACACCGGCCCGTCCGGCCGCCCGGTGATCGCGATCGTCGTGGCCCCGTGGTCGAAGGCGACCCGCAGCGGCTCGATGACGTCGCCCGTCGAGCCGGAGTGGGTGATCGCTATGGCGACATCCTTCGCGCGGAGCTGCACCGCGTTGGTGACGGCGAGATGCGGGTCGCTGTGCGCGTGGGCTATCAGCCCTATGCGGAGCAGCTTCTGCGTGAGGTCCTGGGCGACGAGGCCGGACGCCCCGACGCCGTAGATGTCTATGCGGCGGGCCCCGGCGAGCGCGCCGACCGCCGCGCCGAGCTGGGCCATGTCGAGCCCGGCCGCCGTGTCCGCGAGGGTCTGCTGCTCGTCGTACGCGAGCTTGGCGACCACGTCCGGGAGCGGGTCGTCGACCGCGATGTCGGCCGTCACCGAGGGCGCGCGGCCCGACTGCTGGTGGGCGGCGAGGCCGGCGAGGGCGAGGCGCAGGTCGCGGTAGCCGGGGTAGCCGAGGAGGCGGGCGGTGCGGACGACCGTGGCCTCGCTGGTGCCGGTGAGCTCGGCGAGGCCGGTGACCGTGAGCGCCGCGCAGCCCGCCGGGTCGTGCGCGACGGCCTCCGCGACCCGCTGCATGGAACGGGTCATGGAAGGGGCCAGCGTCCGCACCTTCGCCGCGAGGGCGGCGGGGGCGGGTGGCGCGGCCGCGCTCTGACCGCCGGCCGGGCGGCCCGCGGTCTGTCCCTCCACAGGAGCGAAAATTTCCTTCACGTCATCACTCACCTTATGAAAGATATTTTCTGTTCGGTCGTGTGGTCAAGGTTGCGCACAATGGATGCATGAGTCCCAGCAGTGACCCCGTGGACCCCGTAAGCCCCCTTGAGCAGGCGCTGCACGCGGCCCGCGCCCTTGTGATCGCCGATCTCGTGGCCCGTGAGGTCGCCGAGGCGGACGTCGTCTCCATGGTCGAGGAATCCGTCGTACAGCGCCGCTGGTGGGTCGAGCAGTGGCCGGACGGTGCGGCGTACGTCGCCGGGCTCGTCGCCCAGGACGTCCAGGACGCCCTGCTCGAACGGTACGGCCGCTGGCCCCTCTGCCCGGTCTGCGGCGTCGGCGACCCGCACGCGCTCGACGTCGAGCCGGAGCTGGGGCCCGATCCGCAGTGGGTGTGCCACAAGGCGGGCGTGCGGGTCGCGGCGCTGGGGGCGCTGGGCACGGCCTCCGGAGGGGCGCGGTCCTCGTGACCGTCTACATAGACCCGCCCACCTGGCCGGGGCACGGGCGCATGTGGTCGCACCTCGTGAGCGACGTGTCGTTCGACGAACTGCACGCCTTCGCCGGGCAGTTGGGCATCCCGGAGCGCGCCTTCGAACGCGACCACTACGACATCCCGTCCCACCGTTACGCGGAGGTCGTGCGGGCGGGCGCCGTGGAGGTGGGCTCGAAGGAGCTGCTGCGCCGGCTCACGGGAGCGGGGCTGCGCAGGCCGAAGCGGCGCGGGACGACGGCCTGACCGACGAGGTCACGCCGTCGTCCCGGCCTGACCGACGAGGTCACACCCCCTGGCGCCCTGCGTACGTCAGACGCGCAGACGGAGTTCGTAGGCGAACTGCTCCCCGTGCTCCCCGTCGCCCCAGTCCTCGCTCACCTTCTCGAATCCGGCACGCGAAACGACGCCCTGCGAAGGGGAGTTGGCCTTGTCGACGACCGCGAACAGCGACCGTACGTCTCCCCGCTCCCGGCTCCGCTCCCGCGCCCAGCCGGCCAGCGCGCCCAGCGCCTCCGTCATGTAACCGCGCCCGCGCGCCCCCTCGACCAGGTCGTAGCCGACCTCGACACGGCCCTCCTCGTCCGGGGCGCCGTGGTAGCCCAGCGCACCGACGGCCAGCCCGTCCTCCTTGCGTACGAGCACGAACATGCCCCACTCCGGCCGGTGCACCCCCGCCTCGTACGCCTGGAACACCAGCCCCGCGCCGATCCGCGTCCCCTCGACCGGCCCGCCCGCGATCCACTCGAAGCCGCCGGTGCCGCCCTCGGCGAGATCGGCGGCGGCCGCCGGGTGGACGCCCTGTAGGACGATGCGCCCGGCGTCGATGTGCAGCGGGTTGCTCCACCGCCACTCGGTGACGGGGGCGCGCCCCGGCAGGTCGCCCCGGCCGGTGGCCCACAGCAGTGTCGCCCAGGGGGCGTCACCGGGCCTGACGTGCGGGAAGAGGCGGGCGAGTACGGACTCGCACAGCGCGACGGGCGGTACGTGCGAGGACGACGGGAGCCCGACGCCCTCCGCGATGTCGTGCGTGTGCAGCAGCACCTCGGCGACCGCCATCGCCGCGAAGCCCTCACGGTCGGCCCAGCGGAACGGATACGGGTGGAAGGCGCGCACCTCGCGGGGGGTCGTACGGACGACGGCGGTGAGCAGCGCCCCCGTCGTCTCGATCACATGCAGTACGTCGGCGTTGCGCTCGCACTCGGCCATGTCGATCTCGAACGGCACCCACGTCGTCGTCGCCCGCCCCGCCAGCTGCCCCGCGTACGCGATCAGGTCCGACGCGACGTGCTCGGCGGTCTCCCGGCAACTCCACTCCAGCCGCCCCGCCTTGACGCCCTCCCAGTCCCCGTCGACCGCTGTCCGCAGTACCGCGAGGCTGTGTTCGACGGCTTGCTGTACCTGTTCCCCGCCCATTGGTCGCATGGGGGCGAGGATAGGAGGGTTCACACGTCCGTACGTACCGGATTTACGGTGCTGCCGCTGGTCCCTGTTTCGGTCCCGGTCCCGGTCCCGGCCACGAGGCGGGAGGCCCTGGTACGTCGGTGGAGGCGCAGCGATACGGCCGTGGTGCCGATGGCGGCCGCCATGATGGCGGCGCCCGCCCAGGCGGTCGAGGTGTAGCCGAAGTCCGCGTCGATGACGACCCCGCCGACCCAGGGGCCGCCGGTGTTGCCGAGGTTGAACGCGGCGGTGGTGGTGGCGCCGGCGAGGGTGGGGGCCGCGCCGGCGACGTTGAACAGGCGGGCGTTGAGGGCCGGGGCGGTGTAGAAGCAGGACACCCCGAGGAGGAAGGAGAGGAGGACGGCGGCGACGGCGTACTCGGCGAGCAGGGCCAGGCCGACGAGGAGGACCGTGGAGGCGGTGGTACCGCTGAGCAGTACGCCGAAGAGGTGCGCGTCCGCGATCCGTCCCCCGATCGCCGTGCCGATCAACGCCCCGATCCCGAACAGCGCGAGGACCGTCGGCACCCACCCGTCGTCCAGCCCGGCCACGTCCGTGAGCAGCGGCGCGAGATAGCTGAACGCGCAGAAGACCCCGCCGGCGGCGAGCGCCACGACGGCGATGGACAGCCAGACCTGCCGGTCGCGGTAGATCCGGACCTCCTGGGCGAGGCGGGGCCGCTCGTCGGGCAGCGGGATCGCGGGCACGAGCGTGACGACCCCGACGAGCGCGATCGCCGAGGCCGCGGCCACCGCCCAGAACGCCGACCGCCACCCGAAGTGCTCCCCGAGGAACGCCCCCGCCGGCACGCCCAGCACATTCGCGATCGACAACCCGCCGATCATGATGGCCAGCGCCCGGGCCCGCGCGTTCACCGGCACCATCGCCACGGCCACGGCCGCCCCGACCGCCCAGAACCCCGCGCAGGCCAGTGCGCTCACGATCCGGGACGCGAAGAGAACGCCGTAGCTGGGCGCGAGCGCACCCGCGACCTGCCCGAACCCGAAGACCGTGATCAGCGTGACGAGGGTGGTCCGGCGGGGGAGACGGAGGGTCGCCACGGCGAGCAGCGGCGCCCCGACCACCATCCCGATCGCGAACGCCGATATCAGCAGCCCCGCCCGCGGAATCGACACGTCCATGTCCTCCGCGATGGGCGGCAGCAGCCCCGAGAGCATGAACTCACTCGTCCCGAGCGCGAAGACGGCGAGCCCGAGGACGTAGACGGAGAGTGGAATCCGGAAACGGGCATGGTCTGGGGAGGCGGCGGCTGAGGGCATGTTCATGGGCAACCGACGGCCACGGGGGCGCATTCCCTCACCTTCCCTCACCGAGCAGCTCACTGTCAGCCGCGCCGTCAGCCCGCCGTCAGCCCGTCCAGCTCCGCCCGCAGGTTCTCCCGCGCTCGCCCCTCCCACTCCCGCTGCCCGTACGGCGTCCTGAACAGCCTTGGCAGGTCGAGGAGTTGCCGTAGCACAGCTGCCCGGCCCGCCCGGAAGGCGTCGTCCGGCACGAATCCGTACTCCTCCCGTACGGCGGCGGCATAGGCGGCGTACGCGTCGGGCGCCGACGCCAGAATCGCGAGGTCGGCGTCGCACAGCACCTGCCCGTTCGGGTCGTCGTCGGCCGGGTCGTGTGTGACGGTGAGGCGCACCAGCCGTGCCACCTCCGCCGTCTTCTCCTCCGAGACCCCGGCCTCGGGCAACGCCCGCTCCGCGAGCCGGGCCGACCGCTCCTCGTTCGTCGACCGCTCCGGCAGGTAGACCGCGTCGTGGAACCAGGCGGCCAGGCGTACGAGGTCCGGGTCGTCGGCGTACTCCTCCAGTGCGTCGATGTGGTCCAGGACCGCGGTGAGATGGTCGAGCGTGTGGTACTTGCGCTGCGGCTCGGACCAGCGCTTGAGGAGGTTCGCGGCGTAGGGGGCCGGGCTGGGCTCGCGGGCGCCTTCGCGGGTGCCTTCCCGGGCGGAGACGAGGGCCTGGAGCCAGCGGGCTTCCAGTGCGTCGAGGGCGTCGGACATGCAGGCATTGTGCCGTGGGCCGGACCCGCCGGGAGACATGACGGCTCCCTCCTCCTAGCGTGGGTCCCATGACTGTTGCCGATACACACGATGTACGGGACCCCGAGCTGCCCGGCCGGTTGCTGACCGCCGAGCGGGACGCGCTGGTGCCGCTGCTGCGGGAGCGGCCGGCGGAGGACTTCGCGGCCCCCACCTGTTGTCCGGGGTGGACCGTGCGGCATGTGCTCGCGCACTGCGGGGCCGTGCTGTCGCGGGTGGTGGAGAGCCGGTTCGAGGAAGGGGTGTTCGGTCCGGAGTCGAACGACCGGGACATCGCCGAGCGGGACGCCTGGGCGGTCGCGCGGGTCGTGGACGAGCTGGAGCGCGGGATGACCGAGGCCGGGCCCGTGATCGCCGAGGCCGGCGGGGTGCTGGACGGGATCGCCCTCGGGGAGTGGGTGCACGCCGGCGACGTGCGGGAGGCCTGGGAACTGCCGGGAGCGTACGGCGGCGCGCAGCTCGGGCCCGCTCTGGAACTCCTGGCCCACCTCACCCGCGTGCGCGGGACCCTTCCGCTCCACGCCGACCTCGACGACCTGGACGAGCCGCTGCGGCTGGGCGCGGCGACCGGCGACGGCCCGCCCGCCCGCTACATCGGCGACGCCACCACCCTCGTACGGCTCTGCTCGGGACGCCGCCCACCCGCCGACACGACGTACGAACTGGCCGGCGCCACCGAGGCCGAGCTCAACCTCTACGCCTGAGCCCGGCCACGGAAGCCGGGCGTCAGCCCCAGGTGGCCTTGAACGTCGCCGCGTAGCCCTTCTCGTGGCCCGCCGCGTTGGGGTGGAAGGACGCCGTCGCGTCGGACGCGTCGACGCTGTGGACCCACGGGTCGGTGCCGCACGCCCCGTGGCCGGTGAACTGCTTGCGCATGTCGATGAAGTACACGCTCGCGTTGACCGTCGCCTTCTGGGTGCCCTCCGCCAGCGCGTCGGCCAGGCCGTTCATCGCGGTGCGCTTCGTGGGGCTGAGTTCGATCGGCGAGCACGTACCGGTCGTGGACAGCGTCTGCGGGTAGCCGAAGACGAGGATCAGGGCCTTCGGTGAGCGGGCCTTGATGTCCTTGTACAGGCCGGTGAGGTCATTCACGAGCTGGTTCCTGGCGACGGACGACATCCACCCCGTGGCGAACGCGCAGGCGGCGTCGGTGTCGGTGAGGCACGTCCTCACCACCGTCGAGAACTGGGTGTCGTTGCCGCCCACGGTGAGGGTGACGAGGTTGGTGTTCGCGCTCAGCGCGGACAGTTGGTTGGCCCGTACGTCCGCGATCGTCGCGCCGCTGCACGTGACGTCCTTCAGCGCGTACTCGGGGTTGGCCGCCGCCCACAGGCGGGGATAGTTCTTCGTGCTCCGCTTGCAGTCGCCGCTCGACGCGTCGTACGAGCCCGCGCCGACGCCGGATGCGTACGAGTCGCCGAGCGCGACGTATTCCGCGCTCGTGGCCGCCTGGGCAGGGGTGTTCGCCACCGCCACTCCGGCGAGCGTCATCAAACCGGCGACGAGGGCCGCTTTCAATTTACGCATGACTTCCTTCTGGCCGATGAAGCCTGGAATCGATCGGCCAGAGAGTACAGCGGAATTCCGGCTCTGCAATTCCTGTGCGTAATTGCTGGTTACGTAAGGGTATTTGTTATGCGCGAGGGGGCAGTCGCATTGCCCGGAAGGGCAGGATTTCCGATTCCGGAGCAACCTGGTCCGTCGCTGCCCTGTCTTGCTGTCCGATCCACTTCACTCAACTCCACTCAACTTCCTTCAACCGGGAGGACCTTCGATGACCCGTCCGACCAGCCGGAACCTCATGCGCCTGGCAGGTGTGGCCGCCGCCGCCCTGGCGACCACCGTCGCGACCGCTCTCCCCGCACACGCCATCAACCGGGTGGACTGCGCCAGCGGGAATGACTTCCTCTACTTCGAGGTCGACGGCGTCAATCCCTGCTTCGCCAATGCCGGCACCATCAACGTCGCCATTTACGGCGTGGGCTGGATGGACACCAACAACAACGAGGTGAGCTTCAAGTACCGCACGGTCCTGGGTGGCCCGCAGTACGACTCGGGCCGACTCCCCAAGTGGTACGCCTTCGACCTCGGCCTCGCGTCCGGTGCCCCCAGCGGCAAGGTCCACAAGATCGAGCAGATCACCATTTACTGATGACGAACAGTCACCGTTCGCGGGCCGCCGTCACGGCAACTCCCTCTCGTACAGCCGGTCTTGTTGAAGCGCGCCCGAACGAGGGTAGAGCGGAGGGTGTCCGTTCGTGTGCGAAACGTGACGTACGCGTCCAGCGGTCCGCGTTGTTGTAAATTGGACTAGACCTGTAGTCGTCACTCGATCGATGCCCGATGGAAGGGGCCCCATGGCCACGCGCGCGCTTCTGGAGGTGATCGCCCTCGACGCCGAGGACGCCGTCGCCGCCCAGACCGGAGGTGCCGACCGGCTGGAGCTGGTCACGGACATGGGGGCCGACGGACTCACCCCGGCGGTCGCGACGTTCGTGGAGGTGCAGGCCGCCGTGGACATCCCGGTACGGGTCATGCTGCGGCTCGCCGACGGGTTCGCGGCGGGGGACGTGGACGCGCTGGTGCGGGCGGCGTGCGACATGCGGTCGGCCGGGGCGGAGGAGTTCGTGCTCGGGTTCCTCGACCCGCAGGGGGAACCGGACCCGCACGCCGTGGAGCGGGTGGTCGCGGAGCTGGACGGGCGGCCGTGGACGTTCCACCGGGCGATCGACCGCGCCGCCGACCGGGACGCCCTGCGCAAGCAGCTCGCGGACCTGCCGGGGCTGGACACCTACCTCACGGCGGGCTCGGCGGCAGGGGTCGACGACGGTCTGCCCGTACTCCTCGCGGAGGCGGCCCGCCGTGGCGACCCCGGCTACACCCAGCGCCTCATGATCGGCGGCGGCCTACGCCTCGACCACGTCCCACGCCTGCGCGCCGCCCGCGTCGACGCCTTCCACATCGGAGGCGCGGCCCGCCCCGAGGGATGGACCGCGCCGGTCGCCGCCGGTGCCGTACGGGAATGGCGTACGGCGCTGGACGCCCGCGCCGCCCGCGCGGGAAGCAGAACCAGGGGCGACTGACGCCACGTGCACCGGGCGTGGATCAGGAATGACGTCGTTCGGGAAGACCACGCTCCGCCGCCCTGACGATCGCGTCGTGCAGCTGGGCGCAGTCGGCCATCTCGCGCGCGTACAGATCGGGGTTCAGGTCGGCGAGCGGGGCGAGGCTCTGCTCGGAGGCCGCCACCTCGCGCAGCGCCTCGTCGAAGGCGCCGGTCCAGGGGAGGGTGTCCGCGAGGTTGTAGTGGCAGGTCGCGACGGCCAGCGCGTACTGGTCGGGCTCGACGTGCGGCTCCACCTCGCGGGTCAGCTCCAGCGCCCTGTACAGCTCGGGCAGGGCCTCGCGCTGACGGCCCATCTGGGAGAGCACACCGGCGTACTGGCCGAGGGCGCCGGCCAGGGCGGACCGGTCGGTGGGCAGGCCGCACACGTCGAGGAGTACCTGCCGGATGGCGACCACCTGGCCGAGCAGGCTCTCCGCGTTGCCCATCTGCCCGGCCTGCAGACTTTCCTGGGCCCGGGCTTCGAGCCGAGCCGCCACGAGGTCGCCGTGCTGCTCGGGGTCACGGCGGATCAGGAGGCGGCGGACGAACATCGCCCGGCGGATCGTGGAGCGCGCCGCCCGGGGCCGACCGAGGGCGAAGTAGAGGTCGACGGCGACGGACAGCAGGGCGGTGTACTCGCCCAGGTGGTCGCCCGGGAGGTTCTTGATGTCGCGGTCGTAGTTGCGGACGGCCCGGTCGACGAGTCGCTTCACCCTGCGCAGGTCACCCTGCTGGTCGGGGTTCCTTCGGGCGAGGTCGATCAGGTTCTCGGCGAGCATGATCTGGGCCTGGGCCTCCACCCTGGGGCGGGAGATCTTGCGGCGGACGAGTTCGGAGCCGACCTCCAGGCACTCCTCGGCGGCCTCCCGCGCCTCGTCGAGACGGCGCAGTTCCGTCAGGGCGGACCCGTGCTGGAGGAGGGAGTTCCAGAACAGCTCGTTCGGCACGCCGGCGTCCGCGACGATGGTTCGTCGGATGGCGAGCCCGCGGCGGATCGGCTCCAGCGCCTCTTCGGGTCTGCCCATGGAGACGAGCGTGCCACCGATGTTGTTGAGGACGACGGCCAAGCCTTCCGCGGCCACCGGGGTGGCCAGGCTCTCCGGCCGGTCGACGACGGCGAGCGCGTCGCGCAGGACGGCGAGTGCCTCCTCGAACCGGTCCAGCAGGCGCAGCCGGTTGGCACGGCCGACGAGGCTGCCCACGGCGTCGTGGCCGAGGGCGTCGGGCCGCTCGTCGGCCATCTGCCGCAGGGTCTGCGCGGTGGGCTCGGACAACAGCTGGGCGGCGGCACGGAACTCGCCCTTGCGATTGAGGGTGCGCGCGAGCTCGGCCTCGGCATCCGCGAGACGTTCGAGTACGACGGGATCGCCGCTGTCGGCAAGGGAGTTGAGGAGGGTGACGCGTTGCTCCTGGAGGGGGCGCGCGGCATCGTCGTCACCGGCGCCGACGAGGACACGGGCACGCTCGCCGAGGATCTCGGCCTCGGCGGGGGCCTGGTCGGCCGGGGCAAGTGTGCCGACCAGGTCGGCGGCCCTGTCCAGCGCGGCCCGGGCCTTGTCGAACTCGGTGGTCCAGCGGTGCGAGCGGGCCATGGTCAGCAGCGCGGTGAACCGTGCGGCGGGGGTGGCTTCAGCCTCGCCGGAGTCGTACAGCCGCAGCGCCTCGTCGCATCGGCGTACGGCCGTCCAGTGGTCCCCGGCGGTGTGCCGCCACCCCGCCTCGTGCACGAGCGCGGTAGCTCGCGGGGTCGGGGGAAGCCCCCGCGCGGCCGTGGCGGCGGTACGCGTGGCCCACCCGGCGAGCACCCGGCTACGCCCCGCACCCAGCCGGTCCAGCAGCTCCAGCAGCAGCTCGGGGTCGGTGTCGGGCGCGTCGGTGAGCCGGTGCAGGGCGTCGAGGAGGGGCTCGGGGGACTCGGTGAGGGTGGTGGCCTCCATGACCGTGCCGGCGAGGGCCGAGTCACGGGCGAGGGCATCGTCCAGGGCGCGGGCGACGGGGTCCCAGTGGCGGGGGAGTTCGGCCACGCGGGAGAGAGTGACGAGGGCGGCGAGGAGGGTGGGGGCGGCGGAGGGGAGCGGTGGGGTCTCGGCCGACGTCGGCTGTTCGGTGCGGACGGGAGGCGACTCGGTACTCCCTGCGGGCGGCGGCTGTTCGGTGCGGGCGGCTGCCGACGTGGTACCGCGCTCAGGGCTCGGCGGGGCGGGTCGCGACCCGGGGTTCCCGGCGGGCGCCGGCTCCTCGACCCGGGACCGCCACAGCGCCGCCCCTGCCCCCGCCAACGTCAGCAACGGCAGCGTCACCAGGTCCGTGTCCGCCCGTGTCCGGTCCCCCACGTGGTACTCCCCCAGGCGGTCCGGCTGGAGGGCCCCCCAGCAGCTGTCGCCCGGGGCGGGGTACATCTCGGCGAGCCAGGCCGTGCCCTGGTCCAGGGTCGGGGCGTCCGCCGTGCGGAAGCCGGGTGAGGAGCGCAACAGCGGGGCGGCCAGGGCGGGTTCGGCGCCCGCGGTGAGGACCGCGGTGCCGACCGCGTCGGCCAGGGATACGGGGCCGGCCTCCGCCAGTCGGGGACGGCCGGCGGCGCTGTCCTCCCAGTACGCGCGCTCGTGCAGGAGGAGTTGCTCCTCGACCCGCAGACCGGTGTCGTCCAGGCGGGTCGCGGGGTGTGTGGCGAGGAGGTCGGTGAGCGCGGTCATGTGCAGGGTGAGGGCCGAGCCGTACTCGGGGGCGCTCACATCGCGCGGGGCGACGAGGGCGACGTGTCCCGTCCAGTCACCGGTGACATCCCTGAGCGCCCGGGGCAGTGCCTCGGGGAGGCGCCGGGCGAGGTCGGTGAGCGCGTCGCGGTAGTGCGCGCCGCGGTCCGGTAACTCCGTCAGCGGAGGCAGTTCGTGGTGCGCGGCGTCGTAGGTCAGGTTTCTCGTCTCGCGCGTGCGGGTCCTGAGCTGGTCCCACCAGCCGCCCGTGATGTCGCCCCTCGCCCGCGCGGTGAGCAGCAGCCGTACCGGAGGGCGGCCGTCGGGCCGTCGGTCCAGCACGGTGAGCAGGGCGGTCAGCTGGGCGATCCGCAGCTCGGCGTAGTCGGCGACCAGGATCAGCGGGCGGTCCACCTCGGCGAGCACGCCGAGGTCCTCGGCCGGGCCGCGCTCGTCCAGCCAGCCGCAGACCCAGCCGTGCCGGTCGCGCAGCCGGGTGCACAGTTCGCGGGCGAGCCGGGACTTGCCGGCACCGCCGGGCCCGGTGAGGACGGCGAGCTGTACGCCGTCGCCGTCGCACCAGTCGTCGATCAGCTCCCCCAGCAGGCGCTCGCGGCCGTGGAAGCGGACCACCTCGGCGCGCTGGTCCAGCAGCGTCGCCGGGGACCGGACCCGCCAGCCCGCGGCGGGCGTGACGAGGCCCTGAAGGTCGACCGGCTCCCACACGGGCGCGGCGGCGGTGTGCCGGGTGACCAGGTCCGTGAACTCCGGGTCGGCCAGCAGCGCGTACACCGGTACGGCCTCCCAGCGCGGCAGCCCCCAGCCGCTGACGTCGGTCACGACGACGCCGGTCAGTAGCGGGCCGCTGAAGAGGGCCGCGCCGGACTGGCCGCTCCACGGGGAGGGTGTGCGGCGGGTGGGGTCGGCGGGCGGCGCGCTGGCGAGTTCCACGGTGTAGCGGTGGGACAGGGCGCCGGTGCCGGGGGCGAGGGTGGCGCGCGGCTGCTGGAGGTCGAGGCCGCCGTCGGCCCGGCGCCCGGCCTCGGGGTAGCCGGCGACGTCGCAGGGCTGGTGCCGGGCGGTGACGAGCCGCCCCCAGCGGACCGGGGCGACCTGCTCGCGGACGTCTGCCTCGGCGAGGAGCAGGGCCGCGTCGACGTGAGTGGCGCCGCGCCAGACGACGGTGCAGGGTACGGCGCGACCGCCGGGCACCTGAACGTCGCAGGTGTCCCGCCCTTCCAGTACGTGACGGGCCGTCACTATCAGCCTGCGGCCCAGGAGATAGCCGGTTCCGTTGCCGCCGTACCGCTGCTCCGCACCCGGGAGCAGGACCGCGACGATACGACTCAGTTCCATCCGGGCCCCCGTTCACCGTCGTACGCCTGCGGGCGAGTTACCGGGTCAGCCCGCCCCCACCGGCCAGACCGGCCGTCGGAGCATCGCTGTTGCCGATGTGGATGCCCTCGCCGTCCTGGTCCACCGCGCGCAGCGTGAACGCCAGCTTGTGGGTGGCGGTTTCGGACTTCACGGCCCCCGCCTCCCCGGAGACGACCCACGCCTTGATGGACCCCTTCCCGCTCTGCTCGCGGCGCATCTCGACCGTGAACTCCAGGGCGATGTCGCCGAGTTGGAAGCGCACACCGGAGTCCCTGGCGCGATCGCGGGCGGCGGTCAGTTCGGCTCGAAGGTGGTCGATGGCTTCGCCGACGGTGATGTCGTTCATACGGCCACCGTAGCGACGGACCGAGGCGGCTGTCCCCGCGACGGCGGAAGGTCAGCCGGACGGGTCGACCAGCGTGGGCACCAGATGCCGCTGCGCATGGCGGACGTACTCCCCTACGCGCTCCCACCCGTTCTCCTCCCCCTCCCGCCGGGTGCGCAGCCCCCAGGCCTTGGGCAGTTCCTGCTCCTTGATCCACAGCATGTAGCGGCACACCGCCTCGCGCCGGTCGCCGATCGCCTCCAGACGGCGGGCGAGCGCGCCGTCGCGGCGGGCTCGGGCGAGCGCGGCGAACATGTCGACCACGGCGTAGTAGCTGAGCACTGCCTCGGTCGTGCGGCTCACGCAGGCCAGCACCACTGCGGCCTCGTGCCGCGCCTGTTCCTCCAGCCGCCGGGTCCGGCCGAACCGGCTCGGCCGCCCGTGATGGAAGTGGCGCCGGATGTTGTCGAAGTCGGGTACGAAGGGGCCGTCCTTGCCGGCCCCCAGGATGAGGGCGTTCATCGTGTGGACGTATGCCGCGCAGTCCGCCTGCGTCGCCAGGCGCACCTCCCGGGGCAGCCCTTCGGTGAACGGCACCAGGGGCGGCTCGGCCCCGTCGCCGAGCCTGCCCTCGAGGATCGGGGTGAGCTCGCGGGCGATGAGGAAGAGGGTGCACGCGTCGAAGACCAGGTAGGGGTCCCCGGACCCGTACCGGACCTCGCCCTCCGGCATGGCCATCGGGATGAGCGGCCGGGGCGGGAGCAGGGTGGCGGCGCGCGGGGGTCGCCAGGAGCACAGGTACGAGGCGACGGTGTCGTCGACGTCGGCCCAGGTGCTGTCGCGGTCGGGCGTGAAGGAGCCGGGATCGGCAGCGCCGGATGCCGCTTCCCCGGTGACGGCGAAGAGGGTGGGCAGGGCCCAGGAGATGTTGGCCATCAAATCACTGGTCTGCGGCGCCAGTCCGATGACGAAGCCCTGCCGGCCGTCGGCGAGCGGGCGGGCCAGCACCCGGGACTCCGGCTCGGTGGAGGGCTGGACGAAGACCTCGACGGTGGAGGCCGCTCGTCGGACCTCGTCCACGTCGGGTAGGCGCGGGTCGCGCACGCGGTAATCGCCGTCGTCGGTACGGGAGAAGGCGTGGGCGAGCAGGAGCAGGTCGAGCAGTCTGCGGGGCCCGCCGGACATGTCGGCCAGCTTCTCCGGGTTGTCGAGCAGGGTGCCGGTGGGGTCGGCGCCGCTGACGTAGTCCGGGTCGGTGAAGACACGGGCGAGCCGGGTGGCCTCGGCGGCGAGCTCGGTGCTCTGGTGTTCGCGGAACATGATGCTGGGCGCGTAGGGGAGGGGCGTTGGGTCCGGCGCTCCCTGTGCGAGCAGGCCGTTGAGAGCGGAGCGCAGGCCTCCGGCGTCCCGTACGGGCACGTCGCGGCGCGGCTTGCGGATCACGATCTGCCCGTGCTCGACGCGGGGATCCGACCGTACGACGACATCGGTCGGCCCCGCGAGGCGTACGGCGATGCCGTACCGGAAGAAGTGACGGAGCGCGGCGACGGCGTCCGCGAGGGCGGCGGCGGTGGCGGTGCCGGTGAGGACGTCATCGCCGGGGGCGTCGGCGCCCGGCGGGCGTAAGTCCGCGTACGCGACACCGGCCCGGCTCAACACATCTCTCGCGGCGCCCGTCTCCTCGCGATCCGGCGCGGCGAAGAGATGGAAGACCACCTGTGCCCCGGTGTCGGCGCCGATGGCTGTCGGTGTCGTCGCTTCCCCCATACCTCGACAGCATGGCGGCAGGCGGAGGGAGGAATCAACCGACCGGAGGAACACGGGGAGCGAGCAGGCGAACGTCGGCTGGTTACCCTGCTGCGGCCGAGGATGGCCGAGCGGCTGGTCGACGACATCTTCGACGCCTTGGACGAGCAACCGCCGTCACCCCCGGCCGCCCGCGTCACTGCGGGTCCGCCGGTAGCGTCGTAGACCGGACCCCGCTGACAGCGGCTCCTTCGGGGTCGTCCAAGTCGTTGTGCAACTGGGCCAGCAGTGGCAGCACTTGGGTGCGGCTCATCTTGCGGATGCGTCCCTCGAAGGTCCAGGCGCTGACGGCCGTGGGGTCCAGGAGCACGATCTCGGGGGTCCAGTCGGAGCGGAAGCGGATGACGGCCCGCAGGAGCGTGGTCCATTTCAGGCGGTCCGGGTCGTGGAACCCGGGGAGGGGCGGGAAGCGGGGCGGCTGCCAGTCGGCGCCGTGCACCTGCCGCAACTCCTCGGCCCGATTCTCCAGTTCAAGCTCGGCGGCGGTCCGGAAGATGTCGTAGTCCGCCCGGACGTCGTACGTCTGCCGGTCGCCGTAGATCAGGACCAGTACGGACTCGGGGCGGCGCAGGCGCATCACCTCGGTCAGTTCCCACAGGGTGCCCTCGCTGGTGCCGGCCACCAGGAGGACCAGGCGGGCGTCGGTGATGAGCGAGGTGACGGTGGGCTGCCAGTCGTGGAGGGGGAGGTACAGGCGGCGGGAGCCGGCGAGGGGGAGTGCCTCGTCGGGTTCGCCCACGGCGAGCGGACGGCCGAAACCGCTGAATGTCCGGCACACGCCCTCCTCCAGTGTGAGCGAACTGCCGCTCACCAGTGAGCCGCCCACCCCCATCCAACGGCTGAACGCGTGCCGCATCAGGGTGCCCGTGGCGTCCTCGGCGAAGGGGCGCAGATAGAGGACGTACGGCTCCCGCCGGGCCTCCTCCATCGTCCGGACCACCCGGACGTGATGGCGCCGCCCGTGCCGCCGCATGCGCAGGCCCACCAGCAGCGACACCGCGCCCCAGAGCCCGAACCCCGCGACGATGAGCACGTCCAGCCACATGGGCTGGGTGCGCAGCGCGACCGGGATGAAGACGGTGTTGATCCGTTTGGCGGCCATGATCACCATCAGCCCGCCCCAGATCGTCCCCGCCAAGCCCAGGAGCCGTAACGCACATCCGAACAGCGGGCGCTGGCGCCGCCGGGGAGTCCCGAAGGGAGGGTGATCAGTCATGAAAAACAACAGATCGGAGCCAGCTACAACGCGCAATCGAACAAAGGGGATTACCGGGCCGGATTCGCTCTTTCGTGGCACCTTAGGGCCCGTACCGACGGGTCCCCGGCGCGGCGGACATGATGAGCGGATGGCAGACCTCCACCACTCCCTGTGGAACTCCGAAGTCGACCCAGACAGTTACACGCCCGCCAACACCCCTTATCTGGGCGTGCTCTTCGAGCAGTACAAGCTCTGTGTCGAGACGGCCGACCGCGTCAGCGCGCGGCGAGGCGCTGCCAACACCTTCTTCCTGTCGCTCAACAGCGCGATCGCCACGGCCATGGTCGGCGGGCTGGGTCCGCGTCCGGGCAGGGTGTCGGTCTGGCTGCTCCTCGCCGGTCTGCTGATCCTCGTCGGGCAGTGCGTGGCGTGGTACCTGATGGTCCGTTCCTACCGCCAGCTGAACACCGCGAAGTGGGCGGTGATCGGCGCGTTCGAGAACCGGCTCCCCGCCTACGCCTACTCCCGCGCCGAATGGACCGAACTGGGGGAGGGTGAGGACTGGCGCCGGTACGTGCCCCTGACCCGCCTGGAACAGTGGGTGCCGCCCCTGTTCGTGGCCGCCTACCTGGTGGGGTTCCTGGCGCTGGCGTCGGCGCCGTAGTCCAGGCGGCTTCGAGACGGACGTTCCCCTGGGGACGCTCACGGCTCACCAGCCGTGAGCCACTCCGGGGCGGTGAACCGTCCCGGAGTGGCTCACGTCAGTCGCGACCGGTCGGTCCGTCAGGCGTTCGGGTCGAACGAGATCCCCGACGGCATCGCCGCCGCGAGGTTGGAGGCGAAACTGCCGTCCTTGAGGCCGAAGTTGGCGCTGCCGAAGTTGTACGCGGCGAGGGTGTTGCGAATGGCGGTCGACGGGTAGCCGTTCCAGCCGACGAGCGGCGGGTACTGCCAGGTGCGCTCGTGGTTCTCCGGCGGCTCGTCGCCGGAGCCCGCGATGCGGAAGCAGTGCGTGCTGATGCCGTCCTTGTGGTAGACGATCTTGGGGTGCGTGCCGGACCAGAGGACCGAGGACGCGGCGTGCACGGTGAAGTCGCCGTGGTTGGACGTCGAGACGTACCGGGCCGTGCCGTT
Source organism: Streptomyces sp. DSM 40750 (assembly GCF_024612035.1). Lineage (GTDB taxonomy): Bacteria > Actinomycetota > Actinomycetes > Streptomycetales > Streptomycetaceae > Streptomyces. The sequence continues at coordinate 5,337,739 of NZ_CP102513.1, read as the reverse complement.
CTGCACCCACACGACGACGTGCTCCCAGTCGTGCCGGTGGCCGCCGATGCTGCTGTTGGCGAGCGCCTGGTCCTTCTCGAAGTAGAGGTCGTACATGATCGCGCACCAGCCGTTGTTGCACTTGTAGCGCGAGTAGCCGTTGGTGTTGTCCAGGTCGGACTGGTCGTGGCAGTCGCCGCTGAGTGAACCGGTCGGGCTGAGGCCGCCGTTGACCGTGCCCGTGGGGCCGATCGCGGGGGTCGGGTAACAGCCGTCGGTGTCGTAGTCGTACGCCGGCTGCCAGGTCGTCTCCAGGGCCTCGGCGTTGGCGGGCAGCGCGGCGGGCGGAGCCGCGTACGCGCTGCCCGCGATGCCGACGACCAGCGCGAGGGCGCCGCCGACGGTGAGCACGGATCTTCCTATGCGGGAGCTTGTCTTCACTGCGTCCTCCTGGTGGACCGCGGCGCGGGGGGATGCCGGGTGTGGGGATGGCATGCGCAGGTCAGGTTCGCCTTACTCGTGGGTAGCGCACAAGTGTCGGGAGGTGTCGGACTGATGACGAATCAATCAATGTGAAAACGCTGTGAGTTGGGGATGTGCGGGGAGCATCCGGTGTCTGCTGTGACATGACGTCACATCACGGATAGATATCCGCCACGTAGTTGTTGTGTGCGGAGTCGCCGCGAGGGTCGCCCTGACGATCATTCCGCGCCCGCGCGCGTGCATAGTTGTCTCGCCCCGGTCAAGCGGGGGCATGACAACTTCAAGCCACAACGGGGGACAGGCTCCATGCCATCCATACGCCGCCGCGGCCTCACGGCCGCAGCCGCCGTGATCGCCGCGGTCATGGTCACCACCACGGCCTGCAGCAAGACCGAGGACGACGGGGCGAAGGCCTCGGCGTCGACGACCGCCCAGGCGGACGCGGGCGACAACATCGACACCGGCGAGAACGAGAGCGGCGGTGACACGACCGTCGGCGGCTTCAAGCTCCCGGAGGGCGTGCCCACCGAACTCACCGGTGACGCGCTGCAGAAGTGGAAGGACGGTGGCTGGCAGGACTTCGGCAGCGACTGGGCCTCCAAGGCGGAGGACTTCGCCAACCCCTACATCGAGGACTTCTGGACCCCGGAGCGCATCGCCGAGGCCAAGGAGAACATGGCGCAGCTGCCGACGATCGCGGAGGCGGGCAACACGGCGAAGGGGGCCGGCAAGACCACCCAGGTCTGGCTGCCCGACGGCAAGGTCAAGAAGCAGCAGGCCGCCAAGGTCAAGGCGACCTACCACAAGTACGCCCCGCCGGTCGGCAAGCTCTTCTTCACCACGCCCCAGGGCTCCAGCGTCTGCTCGGCCGCCGTGGTGAAGGACCCGGCGCACCCGGGCAAGTCCAACCTCGTGTGGACCGCCGGGCACTGCGTGCACGCGGGCAAGGGCGGCGGCTGGTACCGCAACATCGCCTTCGTCCCGTCCTTCAACAACACCGCCAAGCTGAACATCAGCCAGGCGTCGAAGAACTACCGCGCGAGCAACGTCTCCCCGTACGGCGTCGCCTGGGCCGACTGGGCCACCACCTCCGGCACCTGGATCAAGGGCGGTGCCGCCAGCCAGGGCACCGTGGCCGCCGCGTACGACTACGCCGTCCTCCACGTGAAGCCCGAGAAGGGCTCCAAGTCCCTTGAGGAGCGCCTCGGTTCGGCCCTGCCGGTGTGGTTCAACGCCCCCGCCGCCAACAAGGTCAAGAACATGAAGGTCCGCGGCTACCCGGCCGAGGCCCCGTACGACGGCTCGAAGATGTACCACTGCCAGGGCGCGACCAAGCGCTTCGTCCTCGGCTACAGCTACCCGAGCAGCTACCCGGCCCAGTACATGGTCGGCTGCACCATGAACGGCGGCGCCTCCGGCGGCCCCTGGTTCATGACCCACAAGGGCAAGACCTACCTGGTCTCCAACAACTCCCTGAGCGACCGCTCCACGTTCATCACCGGGCCGCGCCTCGGGAAGAACGCCAAGGAGGTCTACTTGGCGACCAGCAAAAAGTTCAAGTAGGCCCCGCGTTCATGGGTGTTCGGCCCCCGGTGACTTCGGTCGCCGGGGGCCTTTCGCGTACCTTCTGTGGCGTGGACACATCCGAGTGGTGGGAGTTGCTGCCCGCCGGCATCCGTGAACAGGTCGACGGATACGTCCTCCAGGACGCCCGTTTCCAGGCGATCCGCGTGGTTTTCACGGTCGGCCGCGCTCTGGGCCTGGGGCTGACCGATGCCCAACACGTCGTCCACGACCGCTACCTCCACCATGGCGACCGCGTCGCCCGCACCCCCGACAGCCCTCTCGACCCGGAGTCGCTGGCCGCCCTCGCCGCCGGCTGCCCCGGCCGGGTCGTCGCGATCGAGGCGGTGTGGGACGGCGACACGGTCCACGACTGGTTCGTCAACCTGCGGGCGGTCACCGCCGACCCCGAGGGCGAGCATCCGCTGGCCACCATCTACTGGGGGACGGCCGAGCGTTACCTCGGCGAGGAGCGGGACCCGGCCGGGGGCCACCCGTCGGCCGCAGCCGCCGACCGCTGCGGCAGAGCCCTGGCCGCCCACCTCTCGGTCCCGTTCCACTTCGCCGACCCGGACACCCCGGGCGGGCCCTAGACGAGTTGCGCCGGCAGCGGTGCCGCGTGGGTCACGATCAGGCCCGACACGGCACGGGTGAGCGCGACATACAGGCGGCGCAGACCGGTCCGCTCGTCCGGCTCGCCGTCGACGACCGCCTGCGGCTCGTCCAGCACCACGTAGTCGTACTCAAGTCCCTTCGCGAGCGACGCCGGTACGAGGGTGAGGCGCGTCTCGTACGTCGTCTCCTCGCCCGGCGCGAGATGGCCGATCCCGGCCGCCGTGAGGGCCTCGGCGAGGGCGGGCACCCGGGCGTCGGCGGCGATGAGCCCGGTCGAACCCTCGTTGCGCAGCAACTCCTCGCAGGCGGCGACCACTTGGGAGTCTCCCGAGCTCGGCCGTACGTCGAAGAAGCCCGGGTTCTCACGGACCGACGCGACCGGGGTCAGGCCGGGCGCGATGTGGGGGAGGAGACGGGAGGCGTACGTGATGACGTCGGTCGGCACGCGGAAACCGGCGGTCAGCTCCTCCACATGGGCCTCGGCCTTCCCCAGATGGGTCAGCGCCTCCCGCCAACTCCGCGTCGCCCAGGGGGTGGTGCCCTGTGCGAGGTCGCCGAGGACGGTCGCGGAACCGGTGGTGCAGCGCCGCCCGACCGCCCGGTACTGCATGGGGGAGAGGTCCTGCGCCTCGTCGAGGACGACATGCCCGAGTGAGTGCGTGCGCTGCACGAGGTCGGTGGTCTCGTCGATGAGTACGGCATCGGCGGCGGACCACTTGGCCGATTTCACGCTCCGCACGGGCTTCGCCCAGAGGATCGTCTTCTGCTCGTCCTCGGTCAGGATCCCGTCCGCGTGTACGGCGAGGAAGTCCGCGTCGGAGAGGAGGCGCAGGACGAGCTTGGCGGGCTCGACGGGCGGCCAGATCGCCTTGACGGCCGCCTTCACGGCGGTGTTGCGGGCCACCGCGTCCTGCACCCGGTCGTCGGGCGCCTCGCCGGACCGTTCCATCTGCACCAGCACGGCGTGCGCGATCCGCTGCGGCAGCGCCTCACGGGCGGCCCCGTAGCGGATCTCCCGCTCCAGCAACTCGCGCACGATGTCCTCCAGTTCGTACGCCGGTACGCGCCAGCGCCGCGAGCCCCGGACGACCACGACGGGGTCGGTGGGGAGGGTGACGTGCGACCGTACGGCTCGGCGGAGCACCTCCGCCATCCGGGCGTCGCCCTTGACGACGGCGGCCGCGGCCTCGTCCGTGCCGCGCACCTCGACGTGGGCGACGAGGTCGTCGACGGTCGCCTGCTTGACCTCCAGCTCGCCCAGCGCCGGGAGGACTTGCTCGATGTAGTGGAGGAACGAGCGGTTCGGCCCGATGACGAGGGTGCCGGTGCGGGAGAGGCGCTCGCGGTGGGCGTAGAGGAGGTAGGCGATCCGGTGCAGGCCGACGGCGGTCTTTCCGGTGCCGGGGCCGCCCTGGACGCAGAGCGAGCCGGAGAGGTCGGAGCGGACGATCTCGTCCTGCTCCGGCTGGATCGTCGCCACGATGTCCCGCATCGGGCCGACGCGCGGGCGCTCGATCTCCTGCTGGAGCAGCTTGCTGGTGGCCGCCACCTCGGCGGGGTCGGACAGGTGCTCGTCCTCGTACGCGGTGAGGTCGCCGCCGGTGTACCCGAAGCGGCGGCGCAGGCCCACGTCCATCGGGTCGGTCTTGGAGGCCCGGTAGAAGGGCTGGGAGACGGGGGCACGCCAGTCGATGACCATGGGATCGCCGTCGGCGTCGTGGACGTGTCGCCGCCCGATGTAGAAGTGCTCCCCCTCCGCTCCCTCCGCCTGGTCGGCGCCGGGGGCGTGCAGATAGTCGAGGCGGCCGAAGAAGAGCGGGGTGTGGCTGAGATCGGCCAGCGCCTTGATCCGCTCCTCGATCTGGCGTGCCAGGACCTCCGCGTTCACCCAGTTCGCGGTGACGTCCCTGATGTCCAGCGCCACCACGTCCTCGCGCATGGCCCGGAGTGCGGAACGGGAGGCGGCGAGGTGGGAGCGTTCGCGGGAGAGGGGGTCCGTGGGGTCGGTGGGATCGGCGGGATCGGCCGAATCGATGACGGCGCTGGGGGCGGGGTCGTGGGGGTGCGCGGGCAAGGGGGTGCCTCCGGTGGCCTACGGGACCTAGGGGTCCGCCTAAGGGCGGGTTCTGCCTGGCGGCGGTGGCCGACCGGTTTCCGTCCGGGCGGCGGCGCTCCACGGACGGGAGGCGGGCAAGAGCGGAGAGTGTAGGTGAGGGGCGGGGGCGGAAGCCAACGGATTTCCCTGGACGCGGCGCCCGACGTGCCATGGACGTGGGGTCCGACGCGCCACGGACTTGGGGTTCACCCGCTTCGTCGTCCCTGATCTGCCCTCGTCGTACCCCTAGGGGGTTCGTACTGCGCGGGTACTACGGGTGGGCTGGACCTGAGAGGGAGCCGAGGGCTCAGCGGGTTCACTCCGCAGACCGACGCAATCCGCGGGCGGAAGTCCCACCATGGAGACATGAGTGCAGCGACTTTCATCCCAGCCTCGGCCGCCGGCCGACCCGGTCCGCCGCCCGGCGCGACCGGCCTCGACGACCACCACCACCGCCACCGCCTCGCCGACGCCCTCCGCGCAGTCAAGGTGTTCGTGGGCGCCGCGTTCGGCGTGATCGTCCTCGGCGAGTACGCGGAGGAAGCGGGCATACGCCGCCGGTGAGGCGACGTTCGCTTCCGTGACCTCCGAGTGAGCCGCGGGGTGTACACCCTTGCGGACCACTAAGGTCCTGTCGCGTGACCCGACGCAGCGTGACCGACCGATCACTCCTCGCGTCAGGCACCCTCTTCCTCGCCTCCCTCTCCGCCTTCGTCGCGCTGTGCGTCGCCCAAGGCGCCCCCATGGCCGACGCCCTGGTGTACCGGGCCGAGGGCGCGGCCGTTCGGAACGGCACGGATCTCTACGGCTTCACGGTCACCGAGTGGCGCCTGCCCGCCACCTATCCCCCCTTCGCCGCCCTTCTCTTCGTCCCGACGACCTGGCTCCCGCTGCCCGCACTCAAGGCGGCCTTCGTCCTCGGCAACACGGCTCTGCTCGCACTCCTGGTCCATCTCTCCGCACGCATGGCCGGGGCCGGCCCCCTCCCGACCCCGGCCATGCTCACCGCCACGGCCCTGGCCCTCTGGCTCGAACCCGTCTTCCAGACCGTCCTCTTCGGCCAGATCAACCTCGCCCTCGCCTGCCTGGTCCTGTGGGACCTGACCCGGCCACCCGGCGCGCCGGGCAAGGGAGTCGCCCTCGGCATCGCCACCGGCGTGAAGCTGACGCCGGCCGTCTTCATCGCCTACCTCTTCCTGACCCGACGCCCCCGTGAAGCCCTCACCGCCCTGACCGCCTTCCTGGCCACCGTCACCGTCGGCGCGCTCGCCCTCCCGTCCGCCACGATCGACTTCTGGACCCGCCGCCTGTACGAGACCGAGCGCGTCGGCAAGACCTGGATCGTCGACAACCAGTCCTTGCGGGGCCTGCTCGCACGGGCGATGGGGGACCCCTCACCGGGGCTTGCCTGGGCCGTGGCGGCCTCGGGGGTGGCGGCGGCGGGACTCTGGCTCGCCTGCCGGGCGGGACGGGACCGGAGTCGGGGCGACCGCTGGGGCGTACTCCTCGCCGCCTTCACCGCCCTGCTCGTGTCGCCGATCAGCTGGTCCCACCACTGGGTCTGGTGCGTCCCGTTGCTGGCGGTGCTGTGGACGGAGGGCCACCGCCGCTGCGCGGCCCTCGTGGCCGCCGTCTTCACCGCCCGCACCCTGTGGCTGGTCCCCCACGAGGGCACCCGCGACCTCCGACTGCCGTGGTGGCAGGGCCCGTTGGCGTCGCCGTATCCGTTGTTCGCGTGCGTGTTGCTGGCCTTCGCGGCCTGCGGCTACAGGGCGAGGATCACGCGCATGCCCGTCTCGGCCGCTTCCATGTCCGGGGGAGCGACCGCACCGGGATCACGAACGAAATAGCGGGCGGCGAAGGTGGCGTACGCCTCCACGACCACGGTCCCCTTGATGGGTGCCGCGATCGGGTGATCGGCGCGCTGTGGCGCCGTTGCTCAGGTCCCCTCCGTCAGCAGCTCGTCCGCGTCCATGATCCGGTAGGCGTAGCCCTGTTCGGCGAGGAAGCGCTGGCGGTGGGCGGCGAAGTCCTGGTCGATGGTGTCGCGGGCGACGACGGAGTAGAAGTGCGCCTGGTGGCCGTCGGCCTTGGGGCGCAGGACGCGGCCGAGGCGCTGGGCCTCTTCCTGGCGGGAGCCGAAGGTGCCGGAGACCTGGATGGCGACCGTGGCCTCCGGGAGGTCGATGGAGAAGTTCGCGACCTTCGACACGACCAGGACGTTGATCTCACCCTGCCGGAACGCGTCGAAGAGCTTCTCGCGCTGGGCGTTGCTGGTCTCGCCCTTGATCACCGGCGCGTCCAAGTGGGCGCCCAGCTCGTCGAGTTGGTCGATGTACTGCCCGATGACGAGGATCTGCTGCCCCGCGAAACGGCGGACGATCGCCTCGGCCACCTTCCGCTTGGTCGCGGTGGTGGAGCAGAAGCGGTACTTCTCCTCCTGCTCGGCGGTGGCGTAGGCGAGCCGCTCGGAGTCGGTCAGGTTCACCCGGACCTCGACGCAGTCGGCGGGCGCGATGTATCCCTGCGCCTCGATCTCCTTCCACGGCGCGTCGAACCGCTTGGGCCCGATCAGCGAGAACACGTCCGACTCGCGCCCGTCCTCCCGCACCAGCGTCGCGGTCAGCCCCAGCCGCCGCCGCGCCTGCAGATCGGCGGTGAACTTGAAGACCGGCGCGGGCAGCAGATGCACCTCGTCGTAGACGATGAGGCCCCAGTCGCGGGAGTCGAAAAGCTCCAGGTGCGGGTAGACGCCCTTCCGCCGGGTCGTCAGCACCTGGTACGTGGCGATGGTGACCGGGCGGATCTCCTTCTTCGTCCCGCTGTACTCGCCGATCTCCTCCTCGGTCAGCGAGGTCCGCTTCACCAGCTCGTGCTTCCACTGCCGCGCGGAGACGGTGTTCGTGACGAGGATGAGGGTCGTGGACTTCGCCTGGGCCATGGAACCGGCGCCGACCAGCGTCTTCCCCGCGCCACAGGGCAGCACGACGACCCCGCTGCCGCCGTGCCAGAAGTTCTCGACGGCCTGCTTCTGGTAGGGCCGCAGCGCCCAGCCGTCCTCGGCCAGCTCGATCGGATGCGCCTCGCCGTCCACGTACCCGGCGAGGTCCTCGGCCGGCCAGCCCAGCTTCAGCAGCGTCTGCTTGATCTGCCCGCGCTCGGAGGGGTGCACGGCGACGGTGTCCGGGTCGATGCGCGCGCCGACCAGCGGAGCGACCTTCTTCGACCGCAGGATCTCCTCCAGCACCGGCCGGTCGGTGGTGGTGAGGACCAGGCCGTGGGTCGGGTGCTTGGACAGGGTGAGACGGCCGTAGCGGTCCATGGTCTCGGCGACATCCACGAGCAGCGCGTGCGGCACGGGATACCGGCTGTACTGCACGAGCGCGTCCACGACCTGCTCGGCGTCGTGCCCGGCCGCCCGCGCGTTCCACAGCCCGAGCGGCGTCACCCGGTAGGTGTGGATGTGCTCCGGGGCCCGTTCCAGCTCGGCGAACGGCGCGATGACCCGACGGCACTCGTCCGCCTGCTCATGGCCGACCTCCAGGAGCAGAGTCTTGTCCGACTGGACGATGAGTGGACCATTCACGCGCGACACCCTTTCGATTCGGCCCGAGGGCTCTCCGGCGCTTCAGTCAAACGTCCAGTGTGCCTGATCGTTCGGCCCGGCCGCCGGTCCTTCCCGTTCGGCCGCCCCATCTCACCAGTGTTATTGGATGTCTATTCATTCCCCTGAGTGGCGGGAATTCAGATTTGCGGCAATGGTTCCGAAGAATGGCGAACCGTGCAGCCACCCACACCGGCCGACCCCGCCGATCCGCTCACCCCGTCCGCCTCCCCGCACGGCACCACGCTCGGCTACGCCCTCTTCGCCACCCGCTGGCTCCAGGCGCCGCTCTACTTCGGGCTGGTCGCCGCGCAGGGGGTGTATGTCTACAAGTTCTTCAACGAGCTGTGGACGTTAATCGTCCGGTGCGTCAGCGGAGGCGCCACGGAGAACTACGTCATGCTCACGGTGCTCAAGCTGGTCGACGTCGTCATGATCGCCAATTTGCTGATCATGACGATCGTCGGCGGCTATGAGACCTTCGTCTCCCGCATCGGCCTCCAGGGCCACCGCGACCAGCCCGAATGGCTCTCGCACGTCAACTCCAACGTGCTGAAGGTCAAGCTCGCCACCGCCATCGTGGGCATCTCCTCCGTCCATCTGCTCCAGATGTTCGTGGACGTCCACCACACCTCGCACCACGCGCTGCTGTGGGGCACGGTGATCCACATGGCCTTCATCGCCTCGGCGGTGCTCCTGGCGTACATGTCGGGGCCGATGCTGCGCGAGGACAAGGGGCACGGTTCCCACCACGGGGTGCAGCAGGGCCCGCCCGGCGACCCGCAGGGCCCGAGGAGGCCTACGGAACCCACGCAACCCTCGGAACCCATGGAGCCGGCCGAGCCCAAGGGCCCCGATGCCGGCGGAACGGGCGTGCCCCGCCCTCCGGCCACCCCCGCGGCCCCCGTCGTCTTCCGGGCGCCGCTGCCGATCCCGGCCCAGGCCACCTCGTACGAGAACTACGAGACGTACGAGAGCCGCGTCGCCCCCTACGAGACCCGGTTCACACAGGGCGGCACGCGGCTCGTGCAGTACGAGGCCCGGCGCACGTCGTACGGGGACGGGCACGGGGCACAGCGTGTGCCACACGGGGACGACGCGCGGCCCGTGCCGTACGGGGACGAGGCCCGAAGGGCGCCGTACGGCGGTGCGGGCCGGCGGGCGCTGTACGCGGACGAGATCCGGCGTGGTCCTTCCGGGGCCGAGGCTGGGGTCGAGGGGCGGGTGCGGGCGGCCGGGTTCCCGGCGCGGAAGCTGCTGGAGGAGTTCGACCAGGGGCACCCGCGCTCCTTCGACCGCCGGCTGCTGGCGCGGCTGGGGACGCTGGACTTCGTCGCCGCCGGGCGGAACGTGGTGTTCGTCGGCGCCCCCGGCACCGGCAAGACGCATCTGGCGATCGGGCTCGGCGTACGGGCCTGCCAGGCCGGGCACCGGGTGCTGTTCGCGACCGCCACGGAGTGGGCCGCGCGGCTGGCCGGGGCGCGGGCGGAGGGCAGGCTGGCCGAGGAGCTGTCCGCGCTCGACTCCTGCCCCCTGCTGATCGTCGACGAGGTCGGCTACCTCCCCTTCGACCCGGACACCACCCGGCTCTTCTTCCAGCTCGTCGCGCACCGCTACGAGCGGGCCTCGCTGATCGTGACCAGCGACCGCCCGCTCGGCCGCTGGGAGGAGATCTTCGGCGGGGCCGCACCGGCGATGGTCGACCGCCTCGCACACCACGCCGAGATCGTCCGCCTCGAAGGGGACAGCTACCGGCTGCGGCGGGCTACTTCACCAGGCTGACGTTCTGGAGCATCGGCCCCTCCAGGGTCAGGCCCTCGCCCACCAGAGTGCCGAGTTCGGGGAGGGGCAGTGGCGCAGCCGCGGCGGCCGGGGTGGCGAGCACACCGACCAGGGCGACGGCGGCGACGGCGGACAGAAGCGTGGCGATGGGGCGCATGCGTACGTGGGGGCCTTTCGGGCGCAGGAAGTCGATCTCGATCGGACCCAGGGTGGCTGCCCCGCCGCCCGCGCCACGATGCGCGGGCCCCGGCGCGACCGCTCATCGGGGGGAAACGGCCAGGTGGCCCGCATGAAATCCGGCATACGCCCGAACGGGTGATGAGCGGGAGACTGCTTGATCCACTCGGTCGGATCGGGGCGCGGAGGGGTGCTCAGGTGGCTTCGTCCGCCAGCTCCGCGACCCCGGTGATCCGGTGCAGCGGGTACGTCCGCACCTCGTCCGCCGTGTGGTCGTACGCCGTCACGAAGCCGCCCTCGACGCGGACCGGGGCGATGACGCGCTGGCTGGCGGAGCCCTCGGCGTTGACGTAGCCGATCCACAGGGCCTCGCCGGTGAGGACGGCGGCCTGCATGGTGGCGAGGGTCTCGGCGGAGCTGGTGCGGGGCAGGGCGCCGGCCGGGGCCGGACCGCCGGTCGCCGTCTTGCGGGGCGTGGTGGAGGCGAGATCACCGGCGCGGATCGCGCGGATCGCGGCGCCCAGCAGGGTGTCGTCCGGGGCCGGGGGGCCGTCCGGGACGGGCTCCGGGGCCGTGCGGGGCGGGGTGCGGTGGGCGTGGGCCCGGGTGATCAGGACGTCGCCCTCCGCGGACTCGGCGGCCGGCGCGTAGCCCATCGCGCGCAGCCCGTCGAGCAGCGCCGCCGGGTCCGCCCGGGTGGCGAGGACGGTCGGCGCCAGGCGCCGCAGCCCGAGCCCCTGCGACCGCTTGTCGGCGAGGATCTCGTTGAGCATCGCGTCGTCGTCGCAGCGCACATACGCCGACGCCGCGCCGATCCGCAGATGCCCGTGGCGCCGGGCCACGTCGTCGATCAGATAGGCGAGCGGCTGCGGGACCGGCGTGCGGGAGTGGGCGGTCAGGAAGTCGTGCAGGTCGGAGGCGCTCCGGCCCGCGTCCAGCGCCCGGCGCACCGACCCCGGCGTGAACCGGTACACCGTCGCGCCACCCTTCGACTCCACGTCCGCCAGTACGCCCAGCATGTCCGCCAGCGGCCGCTCCAGCGGCCCGGGCGCGACGGCCGTCAGGTCAGCCTGGAGCAGGACGTGGTCCAGCGGCTCGGGAAGCAGCGGCGCGAGCAGCCGGGCGGCCCGGGAGGCGGCCGCGGCCTGTTCGGCGACAGGGTCGGGGGAGGGGGCGGGGTGGGCCGGCAGCGGGACGTGGTGGGCGGGGAGCTTGTCGCCGGGGGTCTCGGGCAGGCCGGCCGTGGCCGTGGCTCCGTGCGGGAAGCCGAGGAGGGCGCGGCCGTGCGTGGACAGCGCCCCGCGCCCGGTCATGCCGAGCGACTCGGCCTCGGAAAGGGTCCACCGGGCGATACGGGCGCGCAGGTCGTCGGTCTGGCGGGGCTGCGGGGGCTGCTGCTGGGACTGCGGAGGTTGCTGGGCCTGTGGGGGCTGCTGGCCGCCGCGGGTGGGGCGTTCCCAGTGGAGGCGGGCCAGTACGGAGTCGGGGGTGGCCGAGGTGCCCTCGGGGAGCCCGGCGAGCAGGGCGAGGACCCGGTGGCGTACCTCGGGCGCGGCCGAACGGTCCAGGCCCGGGCCCAGCGCCGACAGCGTACGTTCCTTGGCGTCCCGTTCGCCGATGACGCCAGGTGTGCGGGTCGCCGTCAGCCAGGTCGTGGCGAGCCGCGCCCAGCGCTCGGCGGCGGGCAGCTCCAGCCACTCGTCGTACGCGGGGGTCGCGGCGTACCGTTCCTCGGCCTCGCCGTCCGACGCCAACAGCCCGGCGGCATAGGCGAGTTCGACCCAGAAGGCGGCGACGGGCTCGGGCATGTCGAGGGCCACGGCCGTCCGCTTCAGGTCCCGCACACTGAGCCCGCCCGCCCGCAGGACGCCCGGGCCGCCCTCGTCCCAGTCCTTCAGCAGCTCCTCGACGGTCGCCAGCGCGGTGTACGCCTGGCCGGCCGCCGTCGCGTCCACAACCTGTGGACGGTGCGCGGCCGCCGCCTCGACCGGCGGCGGCACCGGCTGGACCTCCCGGTGCGCGCGGCCCGCCCGCAGATGCAGGGCCACCTCGCGGGGGATGACGACCGTGCCGGGGGCGGTGGGCAGGAGCAGGCCGCGGTCCAGGAGCCAGCGCAGATGGGCCGCCGGGTTGGCGGTGACCTGGCCGTACGGCGGTCCCCAGACCAGGCGGGTCAGGACGTCGAGCGACTCGGGGGGCGCGGAGGCGAGGAGGGCGGCCATGCGGCGACGGTCGGTGAAGAGGCCGCTGAGGGCGGTGACGGCCGACACCGAGTCGTGCGTGCTCGCCAGACCGGCCTCGGCGACGATCTCCTGCACACGTCCCGGTGACATGCCGGCGGTGGCCTCCGCGACGGTCGGGCCGAGGCCGGTGGGGGAGGGGTGCTGCGGTGAGGGGGCGAGGAGTTCGCGGGCCGTGCGGACGAGGCGGAGCCGGTCGTGGGGGCCCCAGACGAGGGCCTGGTCGCGCAGCGTGCCGAGGGCGTGGGGCAGCGCGGCGGTGACGGCCGGGTCCGCGTCGTCGCCGGCCAGCAGGGACGCGAGTTCGTCGTACGACGCCGGGTCGGCCGCGACGGCCAGGGCCTGCGCCGTCTGCAGGGCGAACCGGTCCAGGCGTTCCAGGGCCCGTACGACCGACGCGCGCGTTCCGGCGCGGGTCGCCAGCTGGGTCAGGTCCGTGGGCACGGGCGTGATGAGGTCCGGCCGCGCCCGGAGCAGCACGGCGAGCGAACGGTCGTCCCGCCCGCGCAGGGCCTCCGCCAACGAACGGGGGGCTCCACCGGCCGACGCCGCCTCCGTGGGGGTGTGCTCCTCGGTGCTCATCCGGCCAACGGTAGCGGAGGGGCTGCGCCGAACCGGGGCGCCTAGTGACTCGGGTGTGCGTGCGGTGTGGCGGCTGCGGGTGGGTCGTGGTTGCTCGCGCAGTTCCCCGCGCCCCTTACGGGGCGCGAACCCGCTGACATAGCTGCGGGCAGTCGTGCCGCTGGGGCGATGGGGGCACCTCCCGCTCATGGGGGTCCCTCCCGCTCGAGCGAAGCCGAGAGTGGGGGAGAAGCCGAGAGTGGGGGAGGGTGGGCGCAGCGGCACCCGGCCGGCGCCGGTGAGCGAAACCTGCCCCAGCTCAGTCATGGTGTCGGGTGCCGAGGAGGAAGCGATACCGTCGGAGGAGTATGCGCGCCAACCCCGGAGGGGCTTCGTGGGGATTGAGAGCGACCAGGTCGTCTACGAGTACTTGAGCCGGGTCGGAGACCTGGCCCAGCAGCGGCAATTGCCGTCGGCGACGCGGATGCGGCTCGTGTCGGGGCTGCGGGACGAGATCGACCGGCGGCGGGCGAAGGCGCCGGTCGACAGCCCGGCCGCCGTACGCCGCATCATCGCCCGCCTGGGCACCCCGGACGAGGTCGTCGAGGCCGCGGGCGCCCCCGGGGACGTACCGGAGCCCAGGGCCGCCGCCGTGCCCGTGCAGCGGGCGACGAGCGGTGAGGGCGAGGACGAAGAGCAGCCCAAGGGGTTGGCCAGGAGTCTGCGGCGGGTCGTTCCCCGGCCGCGGCCCGCCGACGACGTGCCGCCGCCGGTGGTGCGGGACGGGGCCGCTCCGCCGCATCTCGCTCCGCTGCACGAGTTGGGCGACGGGGCTGTGCAGCCCGACTGGTGGCGGGTCGGTGGGGGCGCCGGGCCCGAGGGCGGTGATCTCGGGTTCGGGCTCGGGGACGCCGTACCGGGGTTTGTCGGGGGTGTGGAGATTCCGGAGTTGTTGAAGCCGCCGCCGGTGAAGGAGGAGGGGAAGGGGGCGCCGGGGAAGGCGGTGGCCGAGAAGGGGAAGGCAGAGGCCCTTCCGGCGGCTGACGCGGAGGAGGAGGTGCCTCGGCGGCGGTTGCCTCGGTTGCGGGGTGTCGGCGGGGGGTGGAGCAATCCGCTGTTGCTGCTGGCCGCGGTGTTGTTGGTCGCGGGGGCGGTGATGGGGAGTCTGGTGCCGTTGGGGCTTGGGTGGTTGATCGCCTATCTCTCGCGGCGGTTGACGCCCGCGGAGTCGAAATGGGCGGTCATGGGGATTCCGGGAGTGGTGGCCGGGGGTGGGATCCTCTGGCTGTGGGGGCGGAGTGATGCGCGGTGGGGGGAGCCGATCGCGCAGGGGCAGATGAGCGATGCGCTCGTCGAGACCTGGCCCTGGGTGCTTCGTCTTGCCGCCGTGTCCTCCGCGCTGTATCTGCTCTGGCGTTCCCAGCGGGCTCGATGACCACCGGGGCGCCTGAGAGCTCGGGGGGTGGGGTGCGTTGGCGGGTGCGGGTGGTGTGTGGTTGCTCGCGCAGTTCCCCGCGCCCCTTGAAAGACGGCCCTGCGAGCCGAAAAGCACGGGGCGCGGCCCCTGCTTTTCAGGGGCGCGGGGCTGTATCGATATGCGGCTCCGCCGCGTGGGCGCGACCAGCCCCCACCCACCCGCACCCAAGTCACCACCTCACCCGGCCCACAATGGACGCATGGACTCTCACGTGCTGACCGTCGGGTTCGATCTCGACATGACGTTGATCGACTCGCGGCCGGGGATCCACGCCTGTTACGAGGCGTTGGCGGCGAGGACGGGGACGTACATAGACGCCGATCTGACGATCACGCGGCTCGGGCCGCCGCTGGTGGACGAGTTGGCGTACTGGTTCCCGGCGGCGGACATCCCGGCGATGGCGGACCTCTACCGCGAGATGTACCCGGCGATCGCGATCGCCGCGACCCCCGCGATGCCGGGCGCGCCGGAGGCGATCGCGGCGGTCCGGGCGGCCGGTGGCCGGGCGATCGTGGTCACCGCCAAGTACGAGCCCAACGCCAAGCTGCACCTGGAGCACCTCGGCATGGAGCCGGACGTGGTCGTCGGCGACCTCTGGGCGGAGGCCAAGGCGGCGGCGCTGCGCGCGCACGGCGCGAGCGTGTACGTCGGCGACCACACCGGCGACGTACGCGGCGCCCGCACGGCACAGGCGTACTCGGTCGCCGTCGCCACCGGACCCTGCGACGAGCGGGAACTCCAGGAGGCAGGCGCCGACGTCGTCCTCACGGACCTGACCGCCTTCCCGCAGTGGCTGACCGGTCACAGTCACCGGTACTAGCTACGTACGCGCCTCGCGCGCCCTTCTGCGCCCCGCCGCGGCGGACTGGAGCACTCCGGCGCCGGCGATGAGGAATCCGACGCCCATGAGCATGCTCAGGACGAACATGTAGGTGGGGAATGGAGTCGTTCCGAGGAACAGCGGGGCCACGGTGACGAGTGTGGCCACGGCGCCGACGAAGAAGACGATGGCCCCGGCACGGATCAGCCGGTCACCGGGTTCGGCGGAATTCGGTTGGGTTTTGTCACGCACCCGACCAGGGTAGTTCCCAGCGCGAGGGAACAGTCGGCCGACGTCTTGTCACCTGCTCCCGGACCAATAGGCTGGTACCGGCGGGTCCGACGACCCGCTGTAGTGCTATCCAGAGCAGTTTGCGCACACCCAGAACACTTTTCAGACGCAGTTTCCGACGAGTACGAGGACGAGGACAGACGTGCCTACCGGCAAGGTCAAATGGTTCAACAGCGAGAAGGGCTTCGGCTTTCTCTCCCGCGACGACGGCGGTGACGTCTTCGTCCACTCCTCCGTACTGCCCGCCGGTGTCGACACCTTGAAGCCGGGCCAGAAGGTCGAGTTCGGGGTCGTCGCCGGTCAGCGCGGCGACCAGGCCCTTTCCGTGACGATCCTGGAGCCGGCGCCCTCGGTCGCCGCCGCCCAGCGCAAGAAGCCCGACGAGCTCGCCTCGATCGTGCAGGATCTGACGACACTGCTGGAGAACATCACGCCGATGCTGGAGCGGGGGCGCTACCCCGACCGTGCCGCGGGCAACAAGATCGCGGGTCTGCTCCGGGCCGTGGCCGACCAGTTGGACGTGTAGCCGGCCACGCGATCCCGTTACGGGAAGTCGAGCGCGTTCGGGCCGAGGGGCGGTACGAGTCCCTCGGCTGCCGCGCGGGTGAGCAGGCCCCTGACCGCCGCGTAGCCGTCCTCGCCCAGATCCGCCGTGAACTCGTTGACGTACAGGCCGATGTGCTGGTCGGCGACGGCCGGGTCCATCTCTTGGGCGTGTTCGAGGACGTACGGGCGGGAGACCTCGGGGTCGTCCCAGGCCGCGCGGACCGACGTGCGGATCGTCTCGGCGATCCGCGCCAACGTCTCCTCGCCCAGCGCCCTCTTGGCGATGATCGCGCCCAGCGGGATCGGCAGGCCGGTCGTGCCCTCCCAGTGCTCGCCCATGTCGGCGAGCTTGTGGAGGCCGTAGTTCTGGTACGTGAAGCGGGCCTCGTGGATGACGAGACCGGCGTCGACCTTCCCGTCCCGCACGGCCGGCATGATCTCGTGGAACGGCATCACCACGATCTCCCCGACCCCGCCGGGCAGCGTGTCCGCCGCCCACAGACGGAAGAGGAGATACGCGGTCGACCGCTCGCTCGGCACGGCCACCGTACGGCCGGTGAGGTCCGTGCCGGGTTCCCGCGTCAGCACCAGCGGACCGCAGCCCCGCCCGAGCGCGCCGCCGCAGGGCAGCAGCGTGTACGCGTCGAGGACGTACGGCAGCACGGCGTACGACACCTTCAGCACGTCGAGGTCGCCGCGTTCGGCCATGCCGTTGGTGATGTCGATGTCCGCGAACGTCACATCGAGCGCGGGCGCGCCGGGAATCCGGCCGTGGGCCCAGGCGTCGAAGACGAAGGTGTCGTTGGGGCAGGGCGAATAGGCCATCCGCAGCGTGCTGTTCAGCGTCTCAGAGCTCATGTGGGTCATGTGGGTCATGTGGGTCATGTGGGTCCCAACTCTCCAGTACGGGCGTCAGCTTCCCGAAGGCATCGGTGAGCGCGGTCAGCGCGTCGCCGATGCGCCAGGCGGCGCGGTCGCGCGGGCCGACCGGGTTGGAGACGGCCCGCAGTTCGAGGACGGGGACGGTGTGCGCGGCGGCGGCCTCGGCGACCCCGAAGCCCTCCATCGCCTCGGCCAGGGCGCGCGGGTGGCGGGTACGGAGCGCGGTGGCGCGTTCCGCGCTGCCGGTCACCGTCGAGACGGTCAGCACGGTGCCGGTGCGGGCGCCGGTGGCGGCCGCGACGGCGCGTACGAGGGCCCGCGGCGGGTGGTGGGTGACCGTGCCGAAGCCCAGCGCGGTGACCGGTACGAAGCCGTCGGGGGTCTCGGCGCCGAGATCGGCCGCCGTGATCTCGTCGGCGAGGACCAGGGAGCCGACGGGGGCCTCGGGCTGGAAACCGCCCGCGATCCCGGTGGAGACGACCAGCGCGTACGGCCTGCCGTCCAGGGCCGCGGCGGTCAGCGCGGCGGCGGTGGAGCCGGCGGCGAGGGCGGGGCCCACACCGGCGGCGAGGAGGTCGTAGACCGGGCCGGAGGGCGGGGAGCCTTGCGCGTGACCGGTGGGCCGAGAGCCGCCGTCGTCCTGACCGGTGGGCCGAGAACTGTCGTCCTGACCGGTGGGCGGGGATCGGTGGGCTTGACCGGTGGGCGGGGAGCCTTGCGCGTGACCGGACGGCGGGGAGTCGGGGTGGTCGTCACCGGCGGTCCGGAAGCGGTGGAGGGTGGCCGCCGGGAGGCGTACGTCGGTGCCGGGGCCCGGGAGCGCCCGTGCCACCGCGTCCCGTTCGGCGGGGACCGCGGTGGCTACGAGGATGCGCATGGGCGGCGGGCGTGGATCAGGCGTCCGGGTTCGTCAGCTTGAAGTTCCACACGCCCTTGATGTCCGAACCGTCCTTGTTCTGCTCGACGACGCTGATGGTCAGCGACTTCGCGGCGGTCTGACCGGGCTGGGTGGCGAAGAGGGCGGCGTCCTCGAAGGAGAAGTACGTCTTCTTGAACGTGTTGCTGGTGGCCTGCTCCCCGTTGATCCACAGGGCCCAGCCCGTGTCCGCCACCTCCGGGTCGACACCGATGCGCAGGATCTCGCCCTCGGGAAGCTCGATCGACTTGGAGGGCTTCTCCTTCGCGCACTCCTTGGCCTGTGCGGCGTCGAGGGTCCGGTAGCACTCGGCCTCGGCACTGATCGAGTCGGTGCCGATCGTGACGGTCGCCATCGGCGTCGGCTCATCGCAGGCCGACAGGACGAGAAGTCCGGCGGAAACGGCGCCGAGAGTGGCTGCGGCGCGACGGGAACGCTGGGAGGTCATGGGCGAAGGCTATCTGGCATGTCCAGGGGTGCCTCTACGTGGGGTGCGGCGCGCCGGGTCCGGTGGCCGGGGAGGGTCCCGTTTCGCCGGGTCACGCGGGCCGGGGGCAGCGGGCCGGGGCGGACCGTCCCCGGCCACCGGACCGGGCACGCCGTCCGCGCCGGGTCAGGCCACGCGGGTGCGGGGCGCGCCGCCGTGGCGGGCGGAGGAGAGGAGACCGCGGACCGTGGTGAGCCAGCCGGCGGCGACGATCGTGGCGGCCACGGACAGGCCGAGGGTGCCGTTGAGGGGGAGGGCGATACCGATGGCGCCGCCGACCACCCAGGACATCTGGAGCAGGGTCTCGGAGCGGGCGAAGGCGGAGGTCCGGACCTGTTCGGGGACGTCCCGCTGGATCAGGGCGTCCAGGGACAGCTTCGACAGGGCCTGCGAGAAGCCGGCGACCGCGCCGAGGCAGGCGATGAAGAACGTGCCGAAGAACAGGGCCGCCGTGATCGCCACACCGAGTTCGACGGCGACCACGGCCACGATGATCAGTTCCGGCGAGCGCTGCTTCACCCACGCCCCCACGGCCGTGCCGAGCGCGTTTCCCGTACCGGCCGCCACGGCCACCATGCCCAGTGAGACGGCGGCGCTCTGCCCGTGCAGCGGGTCTTCGCGCAGCAGGAACGCCAGGAAGAAGATCAGGAAGCCGGAGAGACAGCGCAGGGCCGCGTTCGCGCCGAGCGCGTGCGTGACCGCGGGGCCGACCGTCCGCAGACCCGGGCGCAGACGCGTGCTGGTGCGGTGCGGGCCGTGCAGATGCTCGGGGTCGGCGGCGAGCAGCGCGATGTCCTCGCCCTTCGCCGAGTCGACCTTCGAGGGGAGCGTGAACGAGAGGAACGTACCCGCGACGAAGATCACGAAGGCGCCGTAGAGCGGCCAGCGGGACCCGAGCGCCTGCAGCCCGGCGCCGACGGGCGCGGCGACGCCGGTGGCGAGCAGGCCGCAGAGGGTGACCCGGGAGTTGGCCTTCACCAGGGAGAACCGGGGTGGGAGCAGCCGTGGCACGACCGCGCTGCGCACGACCCCGTACGCCTTCGACGCGACCAGGACGCCCAGGGCGGCCGGGTAGAGCTGGAGGCTGCCGGTCTCGACGGCGCCGACGAGGATCAGCGCGAGCAGGGCGCGGGCCAGCATCGCGCCGGCCATCGCGGCGCGGCGGCCGTGCGGGAGGCGGTCCAGGAGGGGGCCGATGACGGGGGCGAGGAGGGCGAAGGGGGCGAGGGTGATGGCGAGGTAGAGGGCGACGCGGCCGCGGGCCTCGTCCGTGGGGACGGAGAAGAAGACCGTGGAGGCGAGCGAGACGGTGATCATCACGTCGCCCGCGCCGTTCACACCGTGCAGCTCGATCAGCTTGCCGAGGCCGGATTCACCCGCGCCGTGCGCGTGCGTCGCCTTCCGGATGCCGCGGGCCGGTCCTGTCACCGGGAGATGCAGGGCACGGCCCACCGAGCGGACGGCCCCGGTCACCCGACCCGATCCGCGCGCTCCGCTCCGCTCGGCGCCGGTCACCTCGTCATAGTGCCCCGAGAAAGGGGGCTGTAGTGCGTTTACCGCTCGTATGGCCCCGGGGCGGGGTGGGGGCGTCCGCGGTGCGTGTGTTTGGTGCGGATACGTGGGGGAATTGTGCGACAAGCCATGATCCACCCGCAGACGCCTGACGACCCGCACTTCCCGAGCTCTCAAGCGCCCCCTGCACGCCGTCCCGGCGTTTTCCCGCCAACAGCCGACGGCGCTTGTCGAGCCCCCTCCGACCCCCTCCCGGGCCGAAGCCAGGCGCAGCGGAATCGCGGAACCATTACGTCGGTGTGGGCGCGGCGCCTCGGAGAAGGTAGCGTGCATAGCGCGCCTGCGGCGGTTGTTCTCGGCCGCGCGCCTCTCGTTCATCCCGCAGAATGGATGACATAGGTGCGCCCGAGTGCGATCGGGCGCGGACGTCGACGCGGCCCTCCGGTCCGCTCCGTCCGCACCCCCGCCGAGGGAGGCGCACTCGTGAGACGGCGTAGGAGAGAAGCGATACCTGTGAGCGCAGCGACAACGCGAAGCCGCACCCCCGACCGCCTGTGTGCCGAGGCAGTCGACCTTGCCCGCGCCGCCGCCGAGGAAGCCGCCGCCCCCGGCGTGGTGGGCGAGCACGCGGGGCTCGTCTCCGAGGGTGACCGAGTGGTCACGCACTTCTTCGAGTGCAAGGAGATGGGCTACCGAGGCTGGCGCTGGGCCGTCACCGTCGCCCGGGCCTCGCGCGCGAAATTCGTGACGCTGGACGAGGTCGTCCTGCTGCCGGGCCCCGACGCGCTGCTCGCACCGGAGTGGGTGCCGTGGAGCGAGCGGCTCCGGCCCGGCGACATGGGGCCGGGCGATCTGCTGCCGACCGAC
Organism: Streptomyces sp. DSM 40750; assembly: GCF_024612035.1. Lineage (GTDB taxonomy): Bacteria > Actinomycetota > Actinomycetes > Streptomycetales > Streptomycetaceae > Streptomyces. The sequence goes on along the minus strand of NZ_CP102513.1, from coordinate 5,316,842 downwards.
GCCGAGGACCTGCGGCTGGAGCCCGGGTACTCCGGCGAGGACGAGCCGCTGCCGAACTCCCCGGTCTCCCACGACATGGCCGAGCTGGTCGAGGCGGAGGACGCCGAGGTCACCGCCGGGGTGCCGGCGAACCTGCCGCTCGCGCCGACCCGCGGGTCGATCGCCGCGGTCGCCGAGGAACTGGGCATGCGGCGGGCCCGCGTCCTGTCCCGGTACGGGCTGCACACGGCCGCGGACCGGTGGGAGGAAGGGTTCGGGGCGAAGACCGCGATGGCCCAGGCGGCGCCCGCGTCCTGTGTGAGCTGCGGCTTCCTCGTGCCGATCGGGGGGTCGCTCGGGCAGGCCTTCGGGGTGTGCGCGAACGAGTTCGCGCCGGCGGACGGGCGGATCGTCTCCCTGACGTACGGGTGCGGTGGGCACTCGGAGGCGGCGGTCATGCCGAAGCCGCCGCAGCCGGCTCCGCCGCGGCTCGACGAGACGCGGGTGGATCCGTTCCCGCTGCGGCCGTCGCCGGATTCGGGATCGGTGCCGGTGGGAGTCGAGGAGACCGAGGCCGAGGCCGATCTGGGCCACTCGTAGGTCCGCCTGAGAGCTCGGGAGGCGGGGCTGTCGGGCGGCCGCGGGAGGACCGTGGCTGTGACAGGGGTGTCCGGAGAAGTCAACTTGCCCTTCTGGACAATGTGTTCCGTCTGGTGAACCTGCTGTGATGTGTATACGCCCTGAGCGTCGGCACGGGGCCCACACAACGGGGAGTTCGAGTGAAGACCAGACTGACGGCTGCTCTCGCCACCACCGGAATCGCCACCTCGCTGCTGGTGGCCCTGCCCGCGGCGGGCACGGCCAGTGCGGCTCCGCTGATCTGTGAGCCGGGCTCGCGGTCGGTGAAGTGGGTGACCACGAACCGGGCGCGGGTGCTGACGCACAAGGTGAAGGGGTACGAGAAGGGCTACTCCGGCGGTAGCCGGACCATCTCCCGGAGCCTGGGCCACGACAAGACCGTCACGTCCGGTTACAGCATCGGCGGCGGTGCCGGCGCCGGCTTCGGCGTGAAGAAGGTCCTCGTGAGCCTCGACGCGCACGTCGAGGGCTCCTACACGCACTCGAAGTCCAAGACCACGACCAGGAGCGTCACCGTCACCGACACGCTGACGAAGAAGGGCCGGTACTTCTTCTACCGGGGCACGGTGAAGGCCTCCGGCACCTGGCAGGGCTTCTACTGCGACAAGGGCACCAAGTGGATCGAGAAGACCTGGGGCAAGGCCCAGACCTTCAGCGCCCAGGTCGACGGCGCCGTCCGCTGCGGCGAGAGGGTCAACGGCAAGAGCCTCGGCCGCCTGGTCCAGCAGAAGTACTGCTGAGCGGAGTGAAATGTCCCCGCGCCTCCTGGTGAACGAAGGGCCGCAGGCCCCTTCAAGGGGCGCGGGGCCGTGCAGACATGCGGCTCCGCCCCGTGGGCGCGACCGGCCCCCACCGACCCGCACCCGCCATCGCACCGCACCGCCACCCCACTGGGCGCCTGGCGTGAGCGGCGCGGCCACGCGGTACCTTCGTGCACCAGGCGACAGGGAAGGTGAACCGTGAGCAAGTTCGTGCGGCCGGCGGCCGAGGGTGCGGACCCGTTCGGGACGGCTCGGCTGCGGCGGGGCGTGCTCGACGCCTGGGCGACCAGTCCGGCCCGGTTCCGTGAGGATGCCAACGCCGAGGAGGATCTCGTCCTCGGCGGCTACCGGGACCGTCTCGTCGTGGAGCTGGCGCAGAACGCCGCCGACGCGGCGGCCAGGGCGAAGGTCCCGGGGCGGCTGCGGCTCACCCTCCGGGACGGCGTCCTCGTCGCCGCGAACACCGGCGCGCCGCTCGACGCGGCCGGCGTCGAGTCGCTGTCCACGCTGCGCGCGTCCGCGAAGCGGGAACCCGCTGACGGTGCTGACAGCGCCGTCAGCGCGGTGGGGCGGTTCGGTGTCGGGTTCGCGGCTGTGCTCGCCGTGACCGACGAGCCCGCCGTCGTGGGCCGGCACGGCGGTATCCGGTGGTCGCTCGCCGAGGCCCGGCTGCTGGCCGCCGACGTCGCTCGGCACAGCCCCGGGCTGGGGGACGAGATCCGCCGGCGTGACGGGCATGTGCCGCTGCTGCGGCTGCCGTTCGCGGCCGAGGGGAGCGCACCGGACCCGTACGACACCGTGGTCATCCTGCCGCTGCGCGACGCGGCCGCCGCCGATCTCGCCGAGCGGCTGCTGCACGGCGTCGACGACGCGCTGCTCCTCGCCCTGCCCGGCCTCGACGAGGTGATCATCGAGAACGGTCCCAGCGAGGTACGGACGCTGCGGCGGCGCGTGGAGGGGGCGTACGTCGTCGTCGAGGACTCGCGGGACGGGGCCACGCGCTGGCGTACCGCCGCCGGGCACGGGGCGATCGAGGCCGGGCTGCTCGCGGACCGGCCCGTCGAGGAGCGGCTGCGCCCGTACTGGTCCGTGACCTGGGCGGTGCCGACCGGGCCCGACGGCGCGCCGGTGCGGCCGCGCACCAGCCCCGTCGTGCACGCGCCCACGCCCAGCGATGAGACCCTCGGCGTGCCCGCGCTGCTCATCGCGTCCTTCCCCCTGGACACCACCCGGCGGCACGCCGCGCCCGGGCCGCTCACCGACTTCCTCGTGCAGCGCGCGGCGGACGCGTACGCCGAACTCCTCGCCGCCTGGGAGCCGGTGACCGAGGGGATCATCGACCTCGTGCCCGGCCCGCTGGGCAAGGGCGAGCTGGACGGCGCCCTGCGCCAGGCCATCCTGGAGCGGCTGCCGCGTACGGCGTTCCTGCCGCGGGCGGTGGCGCCGTCCGCGCGGGCCGGCCGACTTCAGGACGCCGCGGCGGCGGTGGAAGCCCCGGAATCCGACACCTGGCCCGACGTCCCCAACCCGTTCCGGGGCCGCGAGGGCTCCGGTACCCCGTCCGCCGAGGGCGACGCCGACGCCGATGAGTGGGCCGACGCGCCCTTCGCCCTCCGCCCCCGTGACGCCGAGGTCGTCGAGGGCGCCGGGGCCGAGACCGTACAGGTGCTCGCGGACGTCCTGTCCAGCCTGCTGCCCGCCGGGCTCGAACGGCGAGCGGAGCTGCGGACGTTGGGCGTCGCGCGGGTGCCGCTGGGCGACGCGATCGACCGGCTCGCGGGCCTGGAGAAGGCGCCCGACTGGTGGCGGCGGCTCTACGACAGCCTCGCGGGCGTCGACCCGGACCGGTTGTCCGGACTCCCGGTGCCGCTCGCGGACGGGCGGACGACGATCGGGCCCCGGCAGGTGCTCCTCCCGACCCCCGACGGGCCGCGGACCGCCCCCGAGATCCTCGCCCGCCTCGGCCTGAAGGTGGCCCACCCGGACGCCGCGCATCCGCTTCTGGAGAAGCTGGGCGCCCTGCCCGCGACCCCGCGCGCCGTGCTCACCACCCCGCAGGTACGGGCCGCCGTGGCCGCGTCCCTGGACGACGAGGGCGGCGTGTGGGACGAGGAGGACGGCCGGCCGGACGCCGACGAACTGGCCGACCTCGTCCTCGCGCTGGTCCGCGACGCCGCCCTCGACCCCGGCGACGAACCCTGGCTCGGCGCCCTCGCCCTCCCAGACGAGGACGGCGAGCCGGCCCCCGCCGGTGAACTCGTCCTTCCCGGCAGCCCCTTCGCCCAGGTCATGCGTGAGGACGAACTCGCCTTCGTGGACGCGGGGTTGGCCGACCGCTGGGGCGAACAGCCGCTGGCCGCCTGTGGAGTCCTGGCCAACTTCGCCCTCGTACGCGCCACCGATGTCGTCCTCGATCCGGACGAACTGGAGCCGCGCGACGGGGACTTCGCCGAACCCGACGACGCGGGGCTGCTCGACGCGGTGGACGTGTGGTCCGAGGACATCCTCGACCGGTTCCCGGACAGCCCGGTGCCGCCCGTCGCGACCGAGATCGTGGCCGTGCGCGACCTGGACCTCGTCGACGAGGACCGCTGGCCGGAGGCGCTCGCCCTGCTCGCCCAGCCGCCGCTGCGGGACGCCCTCGTCCAGCCGGTACGGATCCTGCTCCCGGACGGCACGCACGAGGTCGTACGCCCCTACACCGCATGGTGGCTGCGCGGCCACCCGGTCCTCGACGGCCGCCGCCCGGCAGGCCTCCTCGCGGCCGGGGGTGACCCGCTTCTGCACGGTCTGTACGAAGAGGCCGACGCCACCGGCTTCGACGACGAGCAGGTGCTGCGGGCGCTGGGCGTCCGCACGTCGGTGGCCGCGCTCCTGGACGAGCCGGGCGGCGCCGCCGAGCTGCTGGACCGCCTGGCCGACCCGGACCGGCCGGTCAGCTCGGCCCAACTGCACGGCCTGTACAGCGCGTTGGCCGACCTCGATCCCGAACAGGTGACCCTGCCGGACGACTTGCGGGCCGTGGTGGACGGTGAGGTGACCGTCGTGGACGCGGCCGACGCCATGGTCGTCGACTCCCCCGACCTGCTGCCCTTCACCTCCGGCGTGCCTCTCCTCCCCGTACGGCCGTCACGCGCCGCCGAGTTGGCCGAGCTGTTCCAGGTGCGGCGGCTCAGCGAGTCGGTGACGGGCGAGGTGGATTCGCAGGGCACGGAGCACGACGTACCGGAGTCGGTACGGGTCCTGCTCGGCCCGGCCACCCCCTCGTCGTACTTCGAACATGAGGAACTGGTCGTGGACGGGGTGGAGTTGGACTGGCGCCGGACGCGGGACGGCGTGCTGCACGCTTCGACTCTGGAAGGCGTCGCCGCAGGCCTGGCCTGGGCGGCGGGTCAGTGGCCGCGCCGCTTCGAGGTGGCCGCACTGCTCGAAGACCCGTCCAGGACCGAGGAGTTGGCGCGGGACCGCTGGTTCGACTGAGTCAGCCGTGGGGACCCCGGTGGCGAGAGGTGTGAATGTGATCTGGACAACATTTCCACAAGAGATTCAAATCTCGTACAACCATTCGCACCCCTCGTGGATCTGATCACCCGAGCCAACGGCTTTCCCAGGAGTCGCTTGATTCCCGGGAGTTGACGCGCTCACCAGACCTGAACCGGATCTCGTGTGACAGGACGTACCGCGAGGTCCCTTCCACGTGGGGAACACATTGCACAAGCGTGCCATCGTAGGTGCCGTCACCGGCGCCCTGGCCCTGACCGCCTTCGTCGCCCCGGCCGCGCAGGCGGCTCCGACCGCGGGGGACACGAAGATCTCCAACGTCGTCGTCAACGGCGGTAAGAACGTCGTCGTCGGCGCCGGCAAGAAGACCTTCACGGTCTCCTTCACCGCCACGGACAACTCGGGCATCAGCCTCAAGGATGTCACCGTGGTCCTGTATCACGGCGCGAGCCTCGACACCGCCGACAGCGGCGCCGTGGCCAACGGCAACGACGACAGCCTTGCCACCTGCAAGAAGGTGAACGCCACGACGGCGTCCTGCAAGGCGAGCTTCACCGTCGAGACGCAGAAGAACCTGATCAACTCCGTGGCCGGCACCTGGAAGGTCTGGGCGCTCGCCGCGGCCAACGACGCCGACTACGTCAAGAAGGACCCGGCGAAGACCTTCAAGATCCAGCGCCAGACGAAGCTCACGGATGCGAACGCCTCCCCCGAGCCCGTCAAGAAGGGCAAGACCATCACGGTCACCAGCAAGCTGACCCGTGCCAACTGGGACACCGAGAAGTTCCCGGCCTACGGCGGTCAGTCGGTGAAGCTGCAGTTCAAGAAGAAGGGCACGTCCGCTTACAAGGACGTCAAGACGGTCAAGACGTCCTCCGCGGGCGTCCTGAAGACCACCGTCAAGGCGTCCGCCGACGGTGCGTACCGCTACGTCTTCGCGGGCAGCTCGGGCACGGCGGCCGTGACCTCCGCGGCCGACGCCATCGACGTGAAGTAAACGCGAGCCCCAGGGCTCATGTCTCTCCGGTCGGCCTGGCGCCGCAGTGGGAGGCAGGGGGACGCGCCGGGTGAACCGGCGCGTCCCCCGACGCACCAGATCTCGCGGGTCAACGGACTCGCGGTCACCCCGGGCCCCATGTGACGACCACCGTCGGGCCCCACTTCTCCACCGGGGGAACGCATGCGTATTCGTGCCACCGTGGCCGCCGTCTCCGGCGCCCTCGCTCTCTCCGCCTTCGCCGTCCCGGCCGCACAGGCCGACGGCTCGGCAGTCCCGGACTGGGGGACGATCTCCGCCGGTGCCGGGCAGTCCGCCTTCGGTGCCGCCACCGCCGCCGACGCGGCCGTGGCGACCCTCGACGTCTCCTTCTCCGGCATGAAGGTGAACAACGGCAAGGCCGTCGTCGTCGGCACCAAGAAGGTCTCCGTGCCGGTGACGTACACGCTCACGCACGCGGCGGGCATCGACATCACCTCCGAGGACTTCCTCAACGGACCGTTCCTCTACCTCAAGTCGCTGCCCACCTCGGTCGAGCAGGACTTCACGGACCCGACCCTCTTCGGTGACGAGCCGGCGACCTGCAAGGCCACCTCCGCGACCACCGCCAGTTGCAAGGCGCTCATCGACATCCGGCCGGGCCTGGGTGATCTCCTGAACTCCGAAGCCGTCACCTGGAAGGCGGGCGGCCTCGCCATCCAGGCCGACAGCAACGGGCAGCTGACGGGCGAGAAGTGGCAGGGCAAGCTCGGCACCGCCAAGCTTCAGCGCCACGCCAAGCTCACGGGCACCAACGCCTCGCCGGAGCCGGTGAAGAAGGGTAAGACCATCACGGTCACCAGCAAGCTGACCCGCGCCAACTGGGAGTCCGGGAAGTACGCGGGCTACAGCGGCCAGTCCGTGAAGCTCCAGTTCAAGAAGAAGGGCACGTCCGTCTACAAGGACGTCAAGACCATCAAGTCCGGCTCCGCCGGCGCTCTCAGGACGACGGTGAAGGCCTCGGCCGACGGCAGCTACCGCTTCGTGTTCGCGGGCACCGCCGGCACGGCGCCGGTCAAGGCCGTGGGTGACTTCATCGATGTGAAGTAGGAGACGTGTCGCGTACTCTCCGGCCGGGTCCGTGACTTCCGGCCGGAGGGGCGCTACGCGGTTGCGGGTGGCGTCGGCTCCGGGTTCTCCCGGGGGCGGCGCCTCCTTCGTAAGGGGTGAACCAACGGTTCCGTATGCGCGCCTCAAGGATGCGCATGTTCGCATCAAATGCATGTTCGGGGTGGAATCGGTCAGGTGGAATGTGTTGAGATCATCCGGGCCAACAGGCCCATGATCCTCTTTCTCCACTTGGGGAACACATGCGCACAAGAGCCACCGTGGCCGCCGTCTCCGGCGCCCTCGCACTCTCCGCCCTTGCCGTGCCGGCCGCGCGGGCCGAGGACTCGGGGACGCCGTACACGCTGGGCGTCAGCTTCTCGAACTTCCAGATCGCCAAGTCGATCAAGGTCGGGACCAGCAACAAGGTCAGTACGGCGGTCACCTACACGCTGACCCACGGGTCCGACGTCGACATCACCGCGGAGGACTTCTTCACCGAGCCCTTCCTCTACCGGGGCACCTTCGGCGAGGAAAGCACCCCTCAGCTCTTCGGCGACGACTTCGCCACCTGCACCGCCACCTCGTCGACCACGGCGACCTGCAAGGGCACCATCGCCGTCTACCCGGCCGAGGGCGACCTGCTCAACTCGCAGGCCGGGACCTGGAAGGCGGGCGCCGACGCCGTGGCGTTCAACGGGCAGGACCCCACGAGCGGCAGCATCGACTACAACAAGGTCGGCTACAAGGACCAGGGGGACCTGGGGTCCACTCTCGTCCAGCGCTACTCCAAGCTGACCGTCAACGCCGCCCCCGAGCCGGTCGTCAAGGGCAGAACCGTGACCGCCACCGGCAAGCTGACCCGCGCCGACTGGCAGAGCCACACGTACAAGGCGTTCGCGAACCAGCCGGTCAAGCTGCAGTTCCGCAAGGCGGGCACCAGCACGTACACCACGATCAAGACGGTGTACTCGGACGCGTACGGCAATGTGAAGGCCACCGGCACCGCCACCTACGACGGCTACTGGCGCCTCAGCTTCGCGGGTACCACGACGACCGCGCCGGTCAACGCCACCGGTGACTACGTCGACGTGCAGTAGAGGCATGGAAAGGGGCGTTGTGGCCGGTGGCCGCAACGCCCCTTCTCGTTTTCCGGCGGTCGGGCTCTACTCGGCGGCGGCTGCCTCCGTCTTCGGCGTCAGCGGGCTCTTCGCCCCGCTGATCGCGAAGTAGATGACTCCGGCGACCGCCACTCCGATGAACCAGGAGTACGGGCCGAGGGCCGCGCCGTACTCGGAGGGGCCGTAGACCGGCAGGATGCTGGAGAAGACCGCGCCGATGCCGGCGGCGACGAAGGCGCGGATGTTCCAGCCGCCCTGGAAGCGGTACTCGCCGTCCTCCTTGTACAGGTCGGGCACGTTCAGCTGGGCCTTGCGGAGCAGGTAGTAGTCGACGACCAGGACGCCGAAGATCGGGCCCATGGTCGAGCCGATGGCGTTGACGAAGCTGGGGGCGTTGTCCCACGGGTGGAGCGGGTACAGGAGAAGGGCTATGACGGCGGCGATCAGGCCGCCGCGGCGGAACGTGATGTGCTTCGGGGCGACGTTGGCGAAGTCGAAGGCGGGGCTGACGAAGTTGGCGACGACGTTGATGCCGACGGTCGCCACCGCGAAGGTCAGGGCGGCCAGCAGGACCAGGAACGCGCTGTCGAACTTGGCGGAGATGGCGGCCGGTTCGAGGATGACCTCGCCGTAGACCTTGCTCGCGGAGGCCGTGGTCAGGGCCGCGACCAGCGAGAACAGGATCAGGTTGACCGGCAGGCCCCAGACGTTGCCCTTGCGCAGGGTCTTCTCGTCCGGCGTGAAGCGCGCGAAGTCGCCGAAGTTGAGGAAGAGGGCGGCGAAGTACGTCACCCAGGTGGCCGCGATGGCCGCGATCGCGGCGAAGGAGCCGGGGGTCACGTCCAGGCCGGTGGCGCTCTTGGCCAGGGTGGCGAGCTCCTTGGCGGACATGTCGACGGAGAAGGAGAGCGTGCCCGCCTTGATCGACAGGCCGACGGCCAGGATCAGCATCATCAGCCAGACCGCCGGGCCGGCGAAGTCCTGGAAGCGGCGGACGGTCTCCATGCCCTTGCTGATGATCAGCAGCTGGGCGGCCCAGACGAGGAGGTAGCAGATGACCTCCAGGCCGGTGTGGTCGAAGAGGGTGCTTGTCTCGTGCAGGTTCTTCGGGCCGTCGTAGCGGACCAGGAAGGCGACGATCGCGCCGGCCGCCGCGCTGGTCTGGGCGCCGTACCAGAAGGTGGCGACGACGGCCCGGACGAGCGCGGGGACGTTGGCGCCGAAGGTGCCGAAGGAGGCGCGGGACAGGACGGGGTACGGGACGCCGGTCTTCACGCCCGCGTTGCCGATGAGCGTCATCAGCCAGTAGATGATCAGTGAGCCGACGCCGATGCCGATGAGGAACTTGAAGGTGTTCCCGGCGACGAGGAACAGGCTGGCGGCGAGGAAGTAGCCGAACAGACTGTGTACGTCGGAGGTCCAGACATTGAAGATGCTGAACGCGCCCCATCGGCGCTCGGTGGCCGGGGCCAGGTCCTCGTTGTAGAGCCTGGGGGAGTACCCCTCGGGCATCGGCACGGGCGTCGTACCTCTGCCCCCCGTCTCCGCGCCGGTGGCGTCCGTGGTTTCCGTCATGTGTGTCTCTCCCTGCGCGGGCCGCCCCAACGGCGCTCGATCGCGTACAGGGAACGGGCGCGGCATTTCTCCCGGATGCCGCGCACGTAACTTCCCGGTCAACGGAATTTCCATTCCGCCCAGCGGATCACCCTTGCTCCCTCCGCGGTGCCTGCGGCCCGTGCGGCCCGTCCCCGTGGTGGACGTTCTGTTCGCCCTCCTGGACGGCGTAGACGGTGGCGTTGTCGTTCGCGATGTTCGTCTGGGTCGGGCCCGTCTCGACGCGGTTCCCGTGGCCGATCACGACGGTGCCGGACGCGTCACCGCCGATGTGGATCTCGAACTGGTCGCCTGAGGACGAGGTCATGGTGAGGCTCCTTACGGAAGGGGGCGAGGATGCGGGTCCTAGGACACTCGGGTCCAGGTTTCGGATCCGCAGCCGCTGATGCATTCCCACGTGCCGTCCGACCGCGCGGTCGTCTGGACGGCGGCGCTGGTCCCGTCGGAGGCGACGGTGTAGGTCACGTCGGCTTCTCCGGCGGCCGTGCAGGAATCCTTGTCCCACACCGTCACCGTGGCGCTGTAACTGCCGTCGCTGCCAGTGATCTCGACGGTGTCGCTACCGCAGGAGTTCTGCTCCGTGTATGTGTACGTGCCGTACCCCGACTCGACGACCTGTACGTAACCGCCCTGGTCGACCTCCCACACCCCCGCCAGATCGTTCCCGAACGTGGGCTCGGCCTCATCCGTCGGTTCCCACACCTCGGTCTCCGGTTCCGTGGGCTCCGGCTCCCACGTCTGCGCCTCCGCCGACCAGGGCTGGGACACCGACACCGCCGGCTGGTTGTCCGCCTCCTGGCTCTGGCTGACGCCGATGCCCACAGCGACGGCGACAGCGGTGATCGCGCCGACCAGGGTCAGGACCCCGCCCGCCACCCCCGCACCCGCGCCCCCGCCCGCCGCGACGGTCCCGGTGGTGCCGACCGTCGCGCCCCCGCCGGCACCCGCGCCCCCGCCCGCCGCGTTCGACGCGGGGGAGGCGAGCTGTCCGACCGGGTCCAGCAGCTGCCCCGCGCCACCGTCCCCGGGTGGAGGGGAGGAGGCGAGCGCTGCCGGGTCCACCGTCACGTCGGGCGCCGGGCTCTGAGGGACGGGGTTGGCTCCCGTGGTCGTGATGTCCACGTTGTGGAGGACCGAGTCGGCGCCCACGTCGGGGGTGGTCGGCGCGGTGCCGACATCGGCTCCCGAAGCCGCGCCTCCGTTGTCGGTCGAGGGAGGGGACGCCGTGGTGTCGGGTCCCGTGAGCGTGCCGTCCTCGGCCGGGCTGTCGGTTCCCGGGCCAGTGCCGTCGCCCTCCGGGGAGGGCTGCCCCGACGGCTGGGACGGTTGGGACGGCGGTGACTGCGGCGGCTGCGGTGTGTACTGCTGGGCGTTCAGCGCCGCGTTGACGCCCTCGTTGTCCCCCAGTTGCTGCCACAGCACCACCGCCTCGGCCAGGAGAGCCGCGGCCACGACCCGCTGGCCGATCAGGAGCAACCGGATGGCCTTCTCATGGGTGAAGTAGGCCGTGGCCGCCCTGGACGCCTCGTCGTCGCCCTGCCGGGCGGCGTTCTCGCCCTGGTCGAGCAGCCGGCCCCACACCCCGAACCGCAGCGAGCGGGCCAGCGCGGGCGACACGGCCCGGGCGATCCGCACGGCGAGCTCCGGCTTCCCCTGCGCCTCGGCCAGTTCGGCCGTCACCTCCAACGCCCGTCCATGATCGGCGACTTGAGCCGGAGTGGTGGTCGGCAGTGCCGCCCAGCTCGCGAAGTGGTCGCACAAGCGGTCGACGGGGAACGCCTCGGGGGTCCGGCGGCGTACTTCGGGTACGGCGTCCGGGGCACACCGGTATCCGCGCTCCGTGACCAGTACCAGCCCGAGGCCGGCGAGGTCGCCGCAGAGCGCCGCCGGGTCGGGTACGCCGCACAGGGCGCCGATGTGCGCCGGGTCCAACTCCGCGTCGCGCAGGGTCGCGAGGAGGTTCAGGGCGCTCCGTGCCGCCGTGTCGATCCGGTCGAACAGCAGCGGCAGCAGGCCCTTGATCTCGGCCGCGCGGGGCAGCGTCACCACCCCCGACGACACCTCGAACCGGGCCAGTCCGGCCGCACGCAACAGCAGCAGGGGCCGCCCGAGCGACAGCATGCACAGCTCGCCGGCCGCGACGAGTTCGCTCTCCGGCAGCGGGTACCGCAGCTCCCGGGTCAGCAGTTCCAGCCCCGCGGCACGGGGCAGCCCCTCCAACGCGACCGCCGGCCCCTCGCCCAGCAGCGACCGTTCCCGACTGGCGAAGACGAACGTCGCGCTCGGCGCCGACTGCGCGAGTGCGTTCAGCTGCTCGGGGGACAGATCCGCGTCGTCGACGTACACCGTCACCCGAACCCCGGCCATCAGGCGCTGCAGTTCCATCCGGGTCGGCGCGTATCCCGGAGCCTCGTAACAGGCCTCGAAGATCTCCTGGGCGAGATCCTCGACCTCCCGATGGGCCGCGCTCAGGAAGACCACTCCGTCGGGTCCGGTCGGCAGGTGCTGCGCCGCGTAACGCAGGAGGGTGCTCTTGCCGATCCCGGGCGGCCCCCACACCTGCACCAGACCGCCCGCCGCCACGGCGGCCGCCAGCTCGCGCAACGCGTCGTCCCGTCCCAGGGGTTCCCGCTGGCGCCGGGGCAACAGCTCGACCTGGTCCCGGCGCACCGGTTCGGGGCGTTCGTCCGGCGGCACGACGGTCACGGTCGAACCGTCACCGTTGACGACGACGTTGTGGTTGCCGACGACCAGCGTCCCCGACACGTCCCGCGCCGTGACCTGGTTGGTCGTTCGGCGCACGGTGCCGGTGGGTTCGCCGGTGGGTTCGCCGGTGGGTTCGCGCGTCGTGTCCCCGCTGGGTTCGCCCGTCGTGTCCTCGCTGGGTTCGCCGGTGGGTTCGCCCGTTGTGTCCCCGGTCGGTTCGGTCGTCGTGTCCCCGTCGGGCCCGGCGGATTCGCCTACGTCCGCGCCGCCCGTCTCTTCCTCTTGCATCGCCACGTCTCATTCCCGGTCGCGGAGTGCGCGACCGCCCCCAGCGGCCGACCGCAGCGGTGGCCGATGTCGAAGTCCCTTGTTCTGACAGGCAGTTCGGCGGCACAACCGCTCCGGCCGCCCGTCGGCTCCAGGAATGTCACGTTAGCGAGGGCCCCGCCGACGAATACCGTCGTACGACTGTTTCTGCTCACTTGCTCCACAGCTCGCGACCGTCGGCAGCCCCGTCACGCGGCCCCGCCCACGGCGCATTGCGCACCATTCTCCCCAGGTCACCATTCACCTTCCCAGGTCACCACTCACCCCAGGTCACCACTCACCCCAGGCCACCACTCACCGTTCACCACTCGCGCTCGTCGAAGGCGATGTCTCGCAGGCGGGTGAGGTCCTCGATCCGGACGGTTCGGTAACCGGTGGCGATCACGCCCGCCGCGCGGAGTTTGCGCAACGCCTTCTGCACGGTGGGTTCCGCCGCACCGGCCAGGGTCGCCAGCTCCGGCTGGGTGATCGGCCAGGGGATCATCACCGCCGCACCCACTCGCACCCCGTGGGTCATCGCGATCTGGTGGAGGACGCGGGCCAGCCGGGTGGTGGCGTCGCACCCGGTGAAGTCGATGCGCAGGGTGTTGGCGGCGCGGAGCTTGGCGACGACGGAGGCGTTGACCGCGTGGGCGGTCCCGGGGTCCCGGCGCAGGAAACCGAGGAAGTCGTCGCGCTGGACGACCCTGGCGGCCACGGGCCCGCAGGCCGTGACCGTCGCTGACCGGGGTTCTCCGTCCACCGCCGCGAGTTCGCCGACCAGATCCCCGCCCATGCGGACGGCCAGCAGGGCGTCCCGGCCGTCATGGGTGAGCCCGGTCGCCTTGACCACCCCGCTGAGAAGTATCAGGACGAAGTCGCTTCGCTCGGCTTCCCGCATGAGCACGCGGCCCGCCGGGAACGGCACCCGTGTACCCAGTTCGAGGAACCGTTCCAGGGCGGGCCGGGCGAGCCCTCCGAGCAGACTCGACTCCGGCCAGGAATCTTCCCGCCCTGGTGCTGTAGCGCCCATGTGTACCGGCCTCCCCCGCGACTCCGGGCGATCCAGTATTGCGACGGGATCCATCCCGTTCAATCGGGCCACAGTGGATGACGAACGTGACGGGGGCACGGAGGGCCGTATGGAACAAGGAATGCGGGAAGAGATGCGACAAGAGCGCCAAAGGGTGGATGAGTTGGACGAGTCGGATGGGCTGGACGAGTTGGACGAGTGGGAATACCGGGCCCTGCTCGCCGTGGACATCGAGAGTTCGGCGGGACGCGGCGACCCCGCTCTCCTGAGGATCCGCGAGGCGCTGTCGACCGCGCTCCGCGAGTCGTTCGAGCGGAGCGGCATCGACTGGGAGAAGTGCCTGCGCCACGACCTCGGCGACGGAATGCAGGTGACGACACCGGCCCGGCTGCGCAAGACCAGGCTGATCCACCCGCTGATCCATGAACTCACGGCCCGCCTCCGCGCCCACAACAGCCTGGCCGCGCCCCGCGCGCAGGTCCGGGTGCGGATCGCGCTCCACGCGGGCGAGGTCCACATCGGTTCCGGTGGCCAGGCTGTCGGCCGCCCCCTGGAGGTCCTCGCCCGGCTGCTCAACGCCTCCCCGGCCCGCACCGCCTTGCGGCAGGCCCCCGACGCGGTGGCGGCACTGCTCATCTCGCCGCACTTCTACGACGAGACGGTCTGCCACGGCCATCCGGGCATCGATCCCGCAGCCTTCCGCGAAGTCACCTTCACCGAGAAGGAATACACCGCCTCGGCCTGGCTCCACCTGCCCGAGCACCAGGCGCCTGCCTCGGGGCCGGAGGAGCCTCCACAACCCTCGGAGCTGGTGGAGCCCTCGGAGCCGGAGGAGCCCCCGCAGGTGGTGAAGCCCCCGCAGGCGGAGGAGCCCGCGCAGCCGGCTCCCGCCGACGAGCGGCCCCTCGGCCACGCGAAGATGATCAACAAGGCGTCCGGCAACGGTGTCGTCTACGCGCTCCAGAGCGGCACCCAGACCATCAACCACCACCCCGGGACATGAAGGAGCGCAGGTGAACGAGGAGTTGACCTTGCTGGCGGAGGCGGGAGCCGCCGCCGTGGTCACGGCGATGGCGACGGACCTGTGGCAGGGGACGAGGGACACCGTCCTCGGACTCTTCCGCCGGGCCGAACCGGGCCCGGGCCGCGGCGCCGGGATCGAGGCCCAACTCGACGGCAACGCCGCCCTGGTGGAGCAGACCGCCACCCCCGACGACGTCCGCCGGGCCCTGGCCGCCGTCTGGGCCCTGGAGCTGACGGCCCTGCTCCGCCGCGACCCCTCCTGCCGTGCCCCCTTGGCCCGGCTGACCGCCGAGATCGACGGCGCCCTCCCGAACGACCTCAGGCGGCTGGTGCTGGAGCAGACCAACACGGCACACGACTCCGGCACCGTCTACGCCGTCCAGCGCGGCGACCTGCACACGCACCGGCCCGACTGACCGAAGGAGCCGCGCCGCGTGCGCGACCTACGCGGGGAACCGCCGGTCCACCCACTTCCACAGGAATTCCAGCGCGGCCGACGCGCCCGCCGCGATGGCGACCGCCAGCCACGGCATCGTCGTACCGACCAGGCGCAGCGCGAAGAAGTCCTGGAGCCAGGGCACGACGAGGACGAGCAGGAATCCGGCGCCCATGGCGGCGACCAGGCAGAGCCGCCACCAGGTGTACGGGCGGGCGATGATGGCCAGCACCCACATGGAGATCAGGAAGAGGGTCAGGGTCGCCACACTGGTCTCGGCGGCCAACGCGCCCTCGCCCGCATAGTGGTGACGGGCGATCAGATAGGTGACGAAGGTGGCCACGGCCGCCAGAACGCCCCCCGGGACCGCGTACCGCATAACCCGTCGTACGAAGTGGGGCTTGGCGCGTTCCTTGTTGGGGGCCAGGGCGAGGAAGAAGGCCGGGACGCCGATCGTCAGGGTGGAGAGCAGGGTCAGGTGGCGGGGGAGGAAGGGGTACTCCACCTGCCAGCACACCACCAGGAGGGCCAGGAGCACCGAGTACACCGTCTTGACCAGGAACAGCGTCGCGACCCGCGTGATGTTGCCGATCACCCGGCGGCCCTCCGCGACCACTGACGGCAGCGTCGCGAAACTGTTGTTGAGGAGGACGATCTGGGCGACGGCCTTCGTGGCCTCCGAGCCCGAGCCCATCGACACGCCGATGTCGGCGTCCTTCAGGGCCAGGACGTCGTTCACGCCGTCGCCGGTCATCGCGACCGTATGGCCGTGGGACTGGAGGGCGCCGACCATGTCCCGCTTCTGCTGGGGGGTGACCCGGCCGAAGACCGTGCCGGAGTCCAGTGCCTTCGCCATGTCGTCGCGTTCGGCGGGGAGCCGGCGGGAGTCGACCACCTGTCCGTTCAGGCCCAGCTTGCCGGCCACCGCGCCGACCGACACCGCGTTGTCGCCGGAGATGACCTTCGCCCGTACGTTCTGCTCCTCGAAGTAGCGGAGAGTGTCGGCGGCGTCGGGGCGCAGCCGCTGTTCGAGGACGACGAGGGCGGTGGGGCGGGCGCCGCGGGCGACCTCGGGGTCGTCGAGTTCGCGGGTGGCGCGGGCGAGCAGGAGGACCCGCAGGCCCTCCTCGTTCAGGCGTTCGGTCTCGGTGAGGGCCGGGTCGTCGTCGGGGAGCAGGACGTCGGGGGCGCCGAGCAGCCAGGTGCTGGACTCGCCGTCGCCCTCACTGAAGGACGCACCGCTGTACTTGCGGGCCGAGGAGAAGGGCAGCGACTCGGTGCAGCGCCAGTCCTCGCTGTCCGGGTAGGCGTCGATGATGGCCTGGAGCGAGGCGTTCGGTCGGGGGTCCGATTCGCCGAGTGCGCCGAGGACCCTTCGTACGTACGACTCCTCGCTGCCGTTGAGGGGGTGCAGCCCGGTGACGTCCATGCCGCCCTGTGTCAGCGTGCCCGTCTTGTCCAGGCATACGACGTCGA
Source organism: Streptomyces sp. DSM 40750 (assembly GCF_024612035.1). Classification (GTDB taxonomy): domain Bacteria; phylum Actinomycetota; class Actinomycetes; order Streptomycetales; family Streptomycetaceae; genus Streptomyces. The sequence goes on along the minus strand of NZ_CP102513.1, from coordinate 5,300,164 downwards.
CGCGGGCGAGGCCCTCGATGGCGGGCAGCTCCTGCACCAGGCACTGTTTTCGGCCGAGGCGGATCACACCGATCGCGAAGGCGACGGACGTCAGCAACACCAGGCCCTCGGGGACCATCGGGACGATGCCGCCGGCCGTGCGGGCGACGCTGTCCTTGAAGTCGTTCCGCTTCACCACCAGCTGGCTGATGATCAGGCCGATCGCGGTCGGGACCATCATCCACGTCACGTACTTGAGGATCGTGGAGATCCCGGAGCGCAGCTCGGAGTGGACGAGGGTGAAGCGGCTCGCCTCTTCCGCCAACTGGGCGGCGTACGCCTCCCGCCCCACCTTCGTCGCGGTGAACGCCCCGCCGCCCGCGACCACGAAACTGCCCGACATCACCTGGTCCCCGGGCTGTTTGACGACCGGGTCGGCCTCGCCGGTGAGCAGTGACTCGTCGATCTCCAGGCCGTCGGTCTCGACGCACTCGCCGTCGACGACGATCTTGTCGCCGGGTCCGATCTCGATGAGGTCCCCGAGGACGATTTCTGAGGTGCCGACCTCGACCGCCACGCCGTCCCGGCGGACCCTCGGTTTCGCCTCGCCGATGACGGCGAGGGAGTCCAGGGTCTTCTTCGCCCGCCACTCCTGGATGATGCCGATGCCCGTGTTGGCCAGGATCACGAAGCCGAACAGGCCGTCCTGGATCGGCGCGACGAACAGCATGATCAGCCAGAGCACACCGATGATCGCGTTGAACCGGGTGAGGACGTTCGCCCGGACGATGTCCACCGTGGAGCGACTGCTCCGTACGGGGACGTCGTTCACCTCGCCGCGGGCCACCCGCTCGGCGACCTCCGCGGCCGTCAGGCCACGCGCCCGCCCGTGGGCCGAGGCGGCCGGGACAGGGGTGGGGTGCACAGGATCGAGGTCGGTGCCCGCGTCGATGTGCGTCATGCATTCGACGGTACGTGCGGATTTGGGCGTTCACCCGCCGAGTGCGCCAAAGATCCGACCGGGGGAGGAGGGGGGGAGGTAGGAGGGTGCCGTGATGCCGTGGTCGGACACGGCGATTCAGTCGGGGCCCGGCTTCAGCGGAGGGTGCCTACTCGACCGGTGTCACATCGGTGGTGGCGTCGGCCTCCGCGGCGGCCTCCGCGGCGGCCTTGCGCTCCGCGTCCCGCTTGATGGCCGCGTCCCGTCTGCGCACGTAGTAGATGCCGATGAACCCCAGCCCGCCCCCCGCCAGACAGGTCCACACCCACCACGCGTGCCCGTGGTCCTCGTACCAGCCGTAGAACGGGAGCTGGACGACGAAGAGGACGAGCCAGAGGATCGTGCCGCCGACGATGGTCGGCACGATGGGGCCCTCGAGGGGCTCCGGTGCCTCGTGCTTGGGGGATCCCGAAAAGAAACCGGCCATGGGCACAGCTTACGAGGCGGACGGGTCTACGCGCGGAGACGGCGTTCCTGCTGCCGCCTGCTTCGCTCCTCATGGGCGTGCCGTCATGTACGTGGTGTCGGCGGTGTTCGTCTTCTCCTGCCTGGTGGCGGCGCTGGTGCCGACGTGAGCCGCGCGTCGCTGCGGGCTCACTCGAAGCCGGCCGGTCACGTCACTCCGTAGAACTTCTCCGTCTCCTCGACGGCGGTCTGGAATCGCTCGTCGAAGTCGTCGCGAATGAGCGTCCCGATCACGTAGTCCTGGACGGTCATTCCCCTTTTCGCCGCGTGGGTCCGGAGCCGGTCGAGAAGCTCCCCGTCTATCCGCAGGCTGAGCACAGTGGTCCCCATGTGTACGAGGGTCAGGTGTGCTGTGGTCTGTCGTGTCGGGATCTGCGTATTAGTCACCCGTATGAGTGAGAAGGGCGAGCGGTTAGGTGCGCGGGGATGTATGGGGGCGCGAGTGGTGGGACTCACGGCGCCGGTCGCGGAGTTCCAGTAGTCGTTAGCGAGGGTAATGAGTTACGCTAAGGAACATGCCTGACCTAAACCATGGCGACGACGAGGCCGCTGTGAACGCGCTCCGCTCGGCCGTGATGCGCCTGTCCCGTCGGCTCAAGCACCAGCGGGTCGACGAGTCGCTGAGCCCGACCGAGATGTCGGTGCTCGGCACCCTCGCCCGCTGCGGCACCGCCACACCGGGCGAGCTCGCCCGCAAGGAGCATGTGCAGCCGCCGTCGATGACCCGCATCGTCGCCCTGCTGGAGAGCAAGGGGCTGGTGAAGCTGGAGCCGCACCCCGAGGACCGGCGGCAGAAGGTGGTCACCCAGACCGAGCGGGCCGAGGCGATGCTCGAGGAGAGCCGCCGCAAGCGCAACGCGTTCCTCGCCTCTCTCGTGGAGGGCCTCGACGAGGACGAGTGGGAGAAGCTCCGCGCGGCCGCGCCGGTGCTGGAGAAGCTCGCCCATCTCTGACCGGGCGCCCGGCCGGCGGGTGCGCCGGAGCCGTCGGAGTGCGCCGGATCGGCCGCCGGTACGCCCTGGCCTGCAGCCCGTGCGCCGTCAGGGGGCGGGCATGGGCCGAGCCGAAAACCAGCAGACAGAACAGGAGCGGTGAGGCTCACGCAACCGCAGGATGTGCACGCGTTTCACGCAAGGAGGCGAACCCCTTTGAGTACGGGCCCCGGAGCACCTTCCGTCCCCGCACCGACACCCACCCACGAGCCCCCGCCCACCCCTGCCGTCCCGGAAGCGCCGCCGGATACCGCCGGCCTGCTCAAGCGGGACGCTACCGCTGCCGCTCCCACTCGGCCGGACGCCGCCGATTCGGTGCAGCCGGGCGTCGACGGCCCGGTGAAGTCCGGTTCGCCGACGCCTCCCGATCCGCCCGAGACCTCCGACAGTCCGCCCGAGACCTCCGACGGTCCGCCTGAAGCCTCCGACTCCTCGTCGGCCGCCCCCGGCCCCGGCCTGTCGGCCGCCCCCAGCCCGTCGGCCGTCGCTTCCGAGACGTCCGTCGCTTCCGAGGACCTCGGTGACCGCGAGCGCGTCTCCATGTTCCGTTCGTTGGGGGTCCGGAACTACCGGCTGTTCTTCCTCGGGCAGGTGGTGTCGAACATCGGCACGTGGATGCAGCGGATCGCGCAGGACTGGCTGGTGCTGAGCCTGACGGGGTCGTCGACCGCGGTCGGTGTGACGATGGCGCTGCAGTTTCTGCCGATGCTGCTGTTCGGGTTGTACGGCGGGGTGCTGGTCGACCGGTTCCCGAAGCGGCGGCTGCTGTTCCTGACGCAGACGTCGATGGCGGTGACGGCGCTGGCGCTCGCCGCGCTGACGCTCTCCGGGCACGTCCAGGTGTGGCACGTGTATGTGGCCGCCTTCGCCGTGGGGATGGCCACCGTGGTCGACAACCCGGCCCGGCAGTCGTTCGTGTCGGAGATGGTCGGCCCCGACCAGCTGCAGAACGCGGTCAGCCTCAACTCGGCGAACTTCCAGTCCGCCCGCCTGGTCGGCCCCGCCGTCGCCGGTGTGCTGATCACCACCGTCGGCACGGGCTGGGCCTTCCTCTACAACGGCCTCTCCTTCGTCGCCCCCATCACCGGCCTGCTGCTGATGCGCACCCGCGACCTGCAGCCCGTCCGCCGCGCCCCGCGCGCCAAGGGCCAGCTGCGCGAGGGCCTGCGCTACGTCGCCGGCCGCCCCGAACTGCTCTGGCCCATCGTCCTCGTCGGCTTCATCGGCACCTTCGGCTTCAACTTCCCCGTCTGGCTGTCGGCGTACGCGGACGACGTGTTCCACGCGGACGCCGGCTCGTACAGCCTCTTCAACACGCTCATGGCGGTCGGCTCGGTCGCGGGCGCCCTGCTCGCGGCCCGCCGCGGCACCGCCAGGCTGCGCGTGCTGATCGGGGGCGCGCTGGCCTTCGGCCTGCTGGAGATCGTGGCCGCGCTGGCACCGGCGTACTGGATCTTCGCCCTCCTCATGGTGCCGATAGGGATGTTCGGCCTGACGGTGAACGTCACCACCAACACGGCCATCCAGATGGGCACCGACCCCGCGATGCGCGGCCGCGTCATGGCCCTCTACATGATGGTCTTCCTCGGCGGCACACCCCTCGGCGCGCCGATCGCCGGCTGGGTCACCGACGTGTACGGCCCCCGGATCGGCTTCGTCGCCGGCGGCGCCGTCGCCACGGCCGCCGCGGTCACCGTGGGCCTGATCCTCGTGAGGGCCGGCGGGATGCGACTGTCGGTGGGGTGGAACGAGGGGCATCCACGGGTGCGGTTCGTGCCGAAGGAGCCGGTGGAACGGAAGGAGCAGCCGGTGGAGCTGGTGGAGCCGGTGGAACCGAAGGAGCAGCCGGTGTCCGCCTCCGCTCCCTGATCTCCCGTATCCGTTGCGGGGGCGGCTCGAAGCCGGCGGGAGCGTACCGTTGTAGCAGGCGATCTACAGCAGCGCGCGTTCGTCTCCGTGTACGTGTTCTCGTACGCCGGCGAGCGCGCCTCCCACCCCCACCCCCCACCACGACCATGGCCGACGTCCCCCCGGTACCTCTTCATGTCGTACGTCCATGGTCGTGGAGCGCTCGCCAGGTGATCCGTTCCCTGGAAGGGTGATCGGCATGAGACTGTTTGCCGCGGTGCTGCCACCAGCCGACGTCGTCGACGAACTCGCCCTGGTGATCGGGGAGTTGAGGAGCCGGGCAGACGCCGACCGGCTGCGCTGGACCGAGCCGCCCGGGTGGCACTTCACGCTCGCCTTCTACGGGGAGGTCGACGCGTACGTCGCAGCGGATCTGTCGGAGCGGCTGGCGCGTGCCGCGCACCGGACCGATGCGTTTCCGCTCGCGGTGGGGGGCGGCGGACAGTTCGGTCACGGCCGGGCGCTGTGGGCGGGGGCGGAGGGCGACCTGGGTGCCCTGCGGCTGCTGGCCGACCGGGCGGAGGCGGCCGGGCGCAAGGCCGGGGTGGACATGGGGGAGCACCGTCGGTACAAGCCGCATCTGACGGTGGCCCGCGGCCGGGAGGCGTTCGAGGTGCGGCCGTACGTCGAGGCGCTCGGTCGTTTCGTCGGGCGTACGTGGACCGTCGCCGAGCTGGCGCTGATGCGCAGCGATCTGCCGACCTCGGGGGTGCCGGGGGAGCAGCCGCGGTACGAGGTCGTTGGCCGCTGGGGCTTGGCCGCCGGGGTCGCCTGAGGGGGCCGGGGGCGTGCGGTTAGGCTCGGTGGTGTGGACCCGAAGACCCGTAACCGGATCATGGCCGGTGTGCTTGTGCTGATGTTCGCGGTGGTTGCTGTCGCGGCGGCGCTTGGTAAGTAGCCGTACGAGCCGTACGAGCCGTACGTTCCGGCGGCCGTCGGGGAACTGCGGACCGTTGTGGACCCGCGCGCCGGTGGGGGCTGGTCGCGCAGTTCCCCGCGCCCTCAAGGACGGCCGGTGGTTACCAGGCGAAGGCCTCCGGGGACGGGCCCGGGCCCGGGAAGATCTCGTCCAGTGACGTCAGGAGCTCGTCGCTCAGTTCCAGCTCCGACGCCCGCAGCGCGGATTCGAGCTGTTCCGCCGTACGGGGGCCGACGATCGGGCCCGTGACACCGGGGCGCGTCAGGAGCCACGCCAGGGCGGCTTCGCCGGGCTCGATGCCGTGCTTGTCGAGGAGGTCCTCGTAGGACTGGATCTGGGCGCGGACGGCCGGGTCGGCGAGGGCCTCGGCCGCGCGGCCGGAGGCGCGGCGGCCGCCCTGGACCTCCTTCTTGAGGACGCCGCCGAGCAGTCCGCCGTGCAGCGGAGACCAGGGGATGACCCCGAGGCCGTACTCCCGCGCGGCCGGGATGACCTCCATCTCGGCGCGGCGCTCGGCGAGGTTGTAGAGGCACTGCTCGCTGACGAGGCCGATGGTGCCGCCCCGGCGGGCGGCGATCTCGTTGGCCTGGGCGATCTTGTAGCCGGGGAAGTTGGAGGAGCCGACGTACAGGATCTTGCCCTGCTGTACGAGGACGTCGATCGCCTGCCAGATCTCCTCGAAGGGAGTGGTCCGGTCGATGTGGTGGAACTGGTAGACGTCGATGTAGTCCGTCCGCAGCCGCTTGAGGCTGGCGTCGACCGCGCGCCGGATGTTCAGGGCGGAGAGTTTGTCGTGGTTGGGCCAGGCGTCGGGGTTCGCCGCCATGTTCGCGTACACCTTGGTGGCGAGCACGACCTTGTCGCGGCGCTCGCCGCCCTGCGCGAACCAGTTGCCGATGATGCTCTCGGTGCGGCCCTTGTTCTCGCCCCAGCCGTACACGTTCGCCGTGTCGAAGAAGTTGATCCCCGCGTCCAGCGCCGCGTCCATGATCGCGTGGCTGTCCGCTTCGTCCGTCTGCGGACCGAAGTTCATGGTGCCGAGCACCAGCCGGCTGACCTTGAGTCCCGTGCGTCCGAGCTGTGTGTACTTCATGGCTCCTTAGCCAAGGCGGTGGAGTGCGCTCTAGGCAAGCGGAGTTGGGTTCTGGCAGCCCGGACGGACGAGATCTTGACGCTATCTCATGGTTAGTGCTTTCCTTCGGTAAGTGCAATCTTGAAACTTCAAGCTATCCACCGGGAGCATCGTGACCCCCACCACGCCTGTCCGTCGTGCCCTTGTCGCCGCCCTCGCGGCCGTCGCGCTCACGTCCACCGTCGCCGTCGTACCGGCGGTCGCGGCCCCGACGGCCGCCGCCGAGCGGGTCTCGTACGGGAACGCCGCGCGCCTCGCCCACCAGAAGTCCATTGCCGTTCGCGTCCTCAAGGGAGTGTTCGAGGAGGGGGACACGGCGGTCGTGGACCGCTACGTGCGGCCGGACTACATCCAGCACAACCCGCTCGCGCCGGACGGGGCGGAGACGTTGAAGGGTCTCGCGGGGGTGATGAACCAGCAGTTCCCGGACGCCGAGTACGACGTCAAGCGGGTCCTCGCGCAGGGCGACCTGGTCCTCGTGCACTCCAACGTCGTGCTGACGCCCGGCAGTCGGGGCTCCGCCGTGTTCGACATCTTCCGGTTCCAGGGCGGTCGTATCGCGGAGCACTGGGACGTGGTGCAGGAGGTGCCGGAGTCGTCGGCGAACGGCAACGACATGTTCTCCACGGTCAGTCGGCCGCAGACCAGCAAGCCCGGGCCGGCCTGGCTGACCTCGTACAACGAGAAGCTGGTGACGAAGGCGTTCGACCGGCTGCTGGTGCGCAAGGACCTCTCGGCGGTCGACAGGTACTGGGGCCCCGAGTACCACCAGCACAACCCGAACATCCCGAACGGCGTGGAGGGGGTCAAGGCCGGGCTGGGCGCCTACTTCCAGCAGTTCCCCCAGCTCTCCGTCTCCCCCAAGCGCGTCATCGCCGAGGGCGACCTCGTCGCCGTCCACAGCCACTACGTGAACGCGCCGGGGGAACGCGGACAGGCGGTCATCGACCTCTTCCGGGTACGGAACGGGAAGATCGTCGAGCACTGGGACGTGCTCCAGGACGTGCCGGCGACCTCGGCCAACGACAACACGATGTTCTGACGGTGATGGGCGTACGGGGCCGTGCCACCCTGTGCGCCATGGAGCGCGCGTGGATTCGGGGACTGGTCGTGCCGCCGTTGCTGGTGTCGTTGCTGCGGGAGGGGCGGTGGGTGCATCCGGGGGACGCGGAGATGGGTCGGGTGATTCCTTGGTTCGAGGATCCGCTGCACTTCTGCGGCGGCGTGGCCGAGATGGAGCGGGAGTCCCGGTCGATGGACATGTTCGCCGACGACTCGGACTCCGATCTGTTTCACGTGGTGCGGGGCAGTCGGCGGGGGGTGCCCGTCGAACTGCCCTGGCTCGACGTGGAGAAGGCGTACCTCGTCGCCGTCAATCGGCGGCCGGGCGACGACGTGGCCCTCGCGCTCGACTACCGCACCGATCCGGCGGACCCCAGGGTCGTGGGCAGCGACTTCTGGACGGACCCCAGGCATTGCGAGTGGCGAGTGGTGGCGCCCACCTTCTCGGCGTTCGCCGCCACGCTCGGGCTCAGGTCTTCGGGAGATTCCGGGGGTTCCGGGGGTTCTGGGGGTTCCGGGGGCGTTGGGGGGTCTTGAGAGTCGACTCGGTGGGGCGGGTCGGACGGCGGTGGGGGAGCAGGAGGAGTGGGGTCGCCAGGAGGAGGACGCCGGCGGCGGTGATCGCGGTGCGGGGGGTGGTGGCGGCGGCCAGGAGGCCCCAGAGGGCCGTCAGGGCCGCGGTGGTGAGTTTGCTGGTGACGGACCAGGCGGAGAGGGTGCGGACGACGCGGTCCGGTGGGGTCTCGTTGAGGCGTTGCGTGGCCAGTACGGGGTTGTAGACGCCGATGCAGGTGATCAGGCCGAGCTCGACGACCATGACGAGGACGAGACCGGCGGCACCGGGGCCGACGAACGCCAGCCCCAGCGGCCAGCACGCCCGCAGTGTTCCCGCGGTCAGCAGGACCCTGCGATGCCCGTACCGGGCGACCAGACGGCGGGAGAGGCGGGAGCCGATCAGACCGCCGACGCAGGGCACGGCGAAGGCGAGGCCGTACTGCCAGGCGGAGAAGCCGAGTTGGCCCACCATGAGGACGAGCATCAGGGGCGAGGCGACCATGATCAGGGCGTTGACGAGGAGGGTGTTGAGGAAGAGGGGGCGGAGGGCCGGGTTGGTGAGGATGTAGCGCCAGCCGTCGAGGAGGTCGCCGGGGCGGAGACGGGGTGCGGGGGTGGGGCGCGGGCCGTTCCCTGGCGCGGGCCGCTGTGACGAGGGCTCCAGCGGCGGCGCGCTTCCGGGATCGGGTTCCCGGGGCGGCGCGTTTCCCGGATCGAGTTCCCGGGGCGGCTCGCTTCCCGGATCGGACTCCTGTGGCGGGATGGTCTCCGTGGCGGGCTTCTGCGGTGCGGGCTTTGGTTGCGGGCCGGTCTGCGGTGCGGGCTTTGGTTGCGGGCCGGTCTTCGGTGCCGGCTCCGGTTGCGGGCTGGTCCTTGTCGCGGGGTTCGGTTGCGGGCCCGTCTCCGGCGCGGGCTCCGGCCGTGGGTCGTTTCCCGGCGCGGGTTCCCGTAGCGCCCCGTGTCGTGTCGGACGGGGCTCTCTGCCGCCGATCGCTCGGATGCCCGCCGCCGAGAGGAGGTAGCTGATCGCGTCGGCCACAAGGGTCGTCACGGGGCCGAAGATGCCCAGCGCGGCTCCGCCCAGTGGGGGGCCGAGCATGGTGGCGGTCCAGGTCGTGGCTTCCAGGCGGCCGTTGGCGGCCAGCAGGTGTTCCGGGGGGACCAGGGACTTCAGACAGGCGCCGCTCGCCGCCGTGAAGGTGATGTCGGCCGCGGCGACGACGGTGGACACCAGCAGGAGCTGGGGGAAGGTGAGCAGATCGAGGGCGTACGCCGTCGGGACGGTCAGGAGCGTCGCACAGCGGACCAGGTCCATCGTGATCATCACCGGGCGTTTGCGGCGGAACTCCACCCAGGGGCCGAGCGGTACGGCCACCGCCGCGCCGACCGCCAGGCCGGTGGCCGCCAGTGCGGAGACCTCCGTCGGGCCGACGTCCAGGACCAGCACCGCGATCAGGGGGAACGCGTCGAACGCCAGCCGCGTACCGAACGAACTGACCGCGAACGCCGCCCACAGCCACCGGAACTCCCGCCCCAGCGCCCGCCCGGCCCCCACCATCTCCGGTACCCCTCCCGCCGCGGCGCCGCTCGACGCGGCCCGCGCGGGTCACGTCCGACCGGGTCATCCAAGCGAGCATGAGGCGGCCGATCAAGCCACCGGCCGACTGGGGAGCGGTTCTTGGCCAGGCCTTTGACGGCTTGACGCGACGGGCTCAGTCGCGGGGGAACTCGTCGGTCTTGAGGGTGAGGCCGACCACGGTGCCGGCGAGGTCCACGTCGTCTCCGAAGGGGATCTTCGTCTCGGTCGCGTAGTCGCCGTCCTTGGGGTGGGTGTAGATGTGGCACCTGCCCTGGTACGGGTCGGCGATGAGGTAGACGGGCACCTCGGCGACGGCGTAGGCGAGCTTCTTGGGGCCGTAGTCATTGGCGGCGGTGCCCTTTGAGATGACCTCCGCCACGAATTCGATGTCCTGGTAGCGCCAACGGCCGCTGCTGTCCTTCACGGACCGATCGGCCACCGCTGCCACATCGCAGGCGAAGCCGTTCAGCTCCCCGGGAAAGTCGATGCGTACGTCCGATGCCAGCCGCTTCGGGGTGTATTTGTCGCGCATCTGCACCAAGATGTCGAAGATGATCTCGAAGTGAGTCTGGCGCTGCGGCGACATGAAGATGTTTCCCCCGACGATCTCGACCTTCGTTCCCTCGGGGATGGGCATCTTCTCAAGGCACTCGAACATGACGTCCAGAGTCAGCTCGCGGCTTCCCTCGGCCATCTCGATCCTGTCGTCAAGGACGGTCATCGTGGCGCTCCTCCCCGGCCGCCCCTCGATCGAGGACGGCCGCGCAGTACAACGATACGCACGGTGACCGGGACACGGATGGCACGGCGAAACTCCCTTGCGCGCCCGTCGCCCGAACCGCTTGGGTCGGCCCTCATGACCACGACCGCGCTCGCCGCCCTCCACCGCCCCGACCGCTACCCCCGCTCCTCCGCCTACGACCCCTCCTGGCTGCTCGATCTCGACATGGGACCGAATCCGCTGTGGCTGTTGGAGGACCTGGTGGGGGACCTCGAACTCCGGCCCGGTATGCGGGTGTTGGACCTGGGGTCGGGGAAGGGGGCGACGTCGGTGTTCCTGGCGAGGGGGTTCGGGGTGGAGGTGGTGGCCGCGGACTGGTGGATCGCGGCGGAGGAGGCGGCGGGCGTCTTCGAGAAGGCCGGGGTGGGGGACCGGGTGACGGCGGTGCGGGCGGAGGCGCACGACCTGCCGTTCGAGGAGGGGAGCTTCGACGCCGTCGTCAGCGTCGACGCGTTCGAGTACTTCGGGACAGCGGACGGCTATCTGCCGTATCTGGTGCGGTTCCTGCGGCCCGGCGGGCAGCTCGGCGTCGCCACGCCCGCGCTGACCCGCGAGGTGCGCGACCTCGGGTTCATACCGGCCCACATCAAGGACGTCGTCGGCTGGGAGGCCATCGCCTGGCACACCGCCGAGTGGTGGCGGTTCCAGTGGGCGATCACCGAGCTGGTCGACGTCACCTCGGCCCGGCTCCAGGAGGACGGCTGGCGGGACTGGTCGCTGTGGGCGCGGGCGTGCGTCGAGCGGCAGTCGCAGCCGGGGGGAATCAATCAGGCGGTCGTGGAGATGCTGGAGGCCGATCGGGGGGAGTATCTGTCGTTCGCGCTGGTGACGGCCAGGAAGCCCGCCTAGGCGCGGGTGCACGACGAGGACCGCTCGGGCCCCCGGCAGTTACGACGACCCCCGGCAGTTACGACGACCCGTGGCCGTTACGACGACTCGTACGGTCCGCCCAGCCCCCACGCCTCGTGCATCGCGCTCGCGAAAGCCGCCGCGATCTTGTGCTCGCCGGAGGCGTTGGGATGGGTGCCGTCGTAGGTGTCCCAGTGGATGTCGTACGACGGGGGCGGGGACGCCAGGAGGAGCGGGGAGCGGGGTTCGTCGAGGTCGGCGGCCGTCTTGGCGAGGAGTTCGTTGAAGCGGGCGACCTGGGTGGCGAAGGAGGCGTCGGACTCGGCGCGGACGTTCGGGGTGACCGGCAGGAGGACCATGCGCACGCGCGGGTTCGCCTCGCGGGCGGCCGCGACGAAGCGGCGGGTGTTCTCGGCGGTCTGCTCGGCGTTGGTGTAGAAGCCCAGGTCGATGAGGCCGAGGGAGACGAGGAGCACGTTGGCGCGGTGTTCGCGGATCGCGTCGGCGATCAGCGGGGCCATGTGGAGCCAGCCCTCGCCCCAGCCGGCGAGATGGGCGCGGGGGAAACGCGGGTCGGTGTCGGCGTACTCGTACGACGTCGGGGCGTCCAGCGCCTTGTCGTAGAGCGTCTCGCGCGGGCCGACGATCTTGAAGGGGTCGTCGTGCGTCGCGCACAGGTGCTGCCAGAACCGGTAGCGCCATGTGTGTTCGCCCGCGCTCCCGATCGTCATGGAGTCGCCTACGGGCATGAACCTGAGCATTCGCACATCATGAACGATCGCTACCGGCCGGTAGGGGCTGTCGGCCCGGACAGCGCTGTGAACCTTGCCACGTCACGGTGTCGGCGCCACGTGGCTCGGGAGGTTCTGTCAAATGGGGCGCCGGGAACCGCGCGACCAGCCACGGACAATCCGCATCCGGGGGAACTGCGCGACCAACCACGGACCATCCGCATCCGACCAACCACCGGACAACCCGCACCCCGACCACCCACCGGACACCCCCACGGCGCTCCCCGCCCCACCCGGCGGAGCGGGATGGCAGGCTTGGCACATGCGCCGTCGCCCCCTCCACCCGTTCCTCGCCGGCTTCGCCGGTCTCGCCGCGATCCTGCTCGCCGCCGTGTCGGCCGCGCCCGCGGTCGCCGCCGACGACGGGTTCACGATGAAGGATCCGAGGATCACCGAGTCGAGCGGACTGGCCGCGTCGCGGCAGCACCCGGGGGTCTACTGGACGCACAACGACAGCGACGACGGGGCGTTCCTGTACGCCGTGGACAGCGAGACGGGCGAGACGGTCGCCACCGTCACCATGACGGGTGTCGGCACCCCGCGGGACGTCGAGGCGATCTCCATCGGCCCGGACAACAGGCTCTACGTCGGCGACATCGGCGACAACCTCGGCGGCACCTGGGCGTACGTGTGGATCTACGAGCTGCCGGAGCCGAAGGAGCTGACGGACCAGACGATCAAGGCCACGCAGTACGTCGTGAAGTACGAGGACGGGGCGCGGGACGCGGAGGCGCTGATGGTGCATCCGAAGACCGGGCGGGTCTACATCGCCGACAAGAACGAGGCGGGCGGGTCGCTGTACGAGGGACCGGCCGAGCTTTCCGCCTCCGGCACGAACGTCTTCAAGAAGGTCGCCGCCGTCCCCGACCTGGAGGTCACCGACGGCGCGTTCTCGCCCGACGGCAAGCACCTCGCCCTGCGCGCGTACTTCGGCGCCATCCTCTACGACTGGAACGACGGCAAGATCAAGAAGGCCGAGCGGCTGAGCGTGCCGTTGCAGCGGCAGGGGGAGTCCGTCACCTTCACCACCGACGGCTCCACGATCATGTACGGCAGTGAGGGGTCGGGCAGCACGGTCGTCGCCCGGGACGTGCCCGGCGGCGGCTCCGGGAGCGACGGCTCCGGTTCGTCGTCCTCCGACGGGGACGGCTCCTCCGGCACCACCCAGGCGGACGGCGACGGCACCAGCTCCACCGTCAAGGTCGGCGCACTCGCCGTCGCCGGGGCCGTGGTCGTCGTATGGGGCTTCAAGCGGCTGCTGCGCCGGCCGTCCTGAACCCCGTATGGGGCCTTCGAGCGGCTGCTGCGCCGGCCGTCCTGACCCACCCGGCACCGGTCACGTGGACGTGAGGCCGGGTCAGATCACGCGGAACAGGTCGGCGGCGGCGTGGACGTCGGTGAAGTCCTCGATGGCGCGGAGGTTGTCGCACAGGGCGTCCAGGACCGAGTCGGCCTCGGCGACGCGCGGGGCGCCGACGGCCACGCCGAAGACGCGGAAGCCCAGCCGGTGCTTGGCGTCGTTCCAGCCGCGCATCCATTCCTCGGTGACACCGCAGTCGTCGTCGGTGATCATCACGATGTCGCCGCGTCTGCGGGCGGCGTCGTCGAACTCCTCCGCCAGCAGTTCGCCGGCCGCCGTCAACGGCCTCTGGTAGCTGGTGCCGCCGCCGAGGAAGGTCTCCGCGAAGTCGAGGACCCGGTCGATGCCCGCGGGTTGGCCGGCCGGGAAGCGGAAGACCTGGAGCTTGTCGGCGGCGGAGAACAGGATGCCGACGAAGTCACGCCCCGCGTCACGGGCCTGGTCCAGCAGTGCCAGGGCGCACGCCTTGGCCCACGCCTCCCGGGTGACCCCGCCGGGCCCCGCCTCGTACATGGAGTGCGAGGTGTCCACGCAGGCGATGACGGCGCCCTGACCGGTGGTCTGCTCGCCCTGGCTGTCGTAGAGCATCAGTTCCCCGGCGGCGTAGCGGGCGGCGAACACCGCGCGCAGCCCGGGCAGTCCGAGGTTGGCCAGCTCGGAAGGGATCACGCGGGAGAGGTCGTCGCCGAGTGTCACGCCGACCAGCTCCCCGGTGGCGTTCTCCACCTTGCGGGCGCGCTCACCGGCGGCCATCTGCCGGAAGCGGCCGATCAGTTCGGCCCACTGGTCGAGACGGCCGGTACGCAGCCGCTCGGCGAGCCGGGCCCGCTGGTCGAACGGCAGCCGCTCCAGCTCGCCGGCACCGACGCCCCATGCCCGCATCAGCGCGGCCTCCTCGCGTACGGCCTCGGCGGCCTTCGCCGCCGCGCTCCGTGCGGCGGTACGGATACCGGGGGCCGCCGCCGCGAGCGCCTGCGCGGCGGTCCGGGCGGCCTGCCGAGCGGTGGCCTCGGCGGCCTCGGCGGTCTCGATCGCCTGTCGTACGGCGTCGGCGGCGGCCGGGGTCGGGGTCGGAACCGGGGTCGGGAACACGGTGCCGTCTTCGGCACCGCCTTCGGCGGCCCGCTGGAGCGCCTCGCCCACGGCGGTCGCCGCGGTTTCGGCGTCCCGCTGGGCCTTCTTCGCCCGCTCGGCCTGTTCCCGGGCGTCCCGGGCGTGGTCCAGCATCCGGCGCAGCGCGCTGGCCTGGGCGAGTACGGCCATGGCGGCGGCGTAGGGGTCGCCGGCCGTCTCCCGGTGCAGCTCGGCGAACTCCGGTGACTCCACCAGCGAGGTGATGACCTGGTGGTTGACCAGCCGGGAGGGGTCCATCTCCGGGCGTTCGCGCAACCGTGGGCGGACCTTGTAGGCGGCCAGGAACGCGTCGGTCAGGAGGTCGGTGGCGGTGTGGGCGTGGCGCTCGTTCAGTTCCTGGGCCAGCTCGCGCAGTCCGGCCGACTGCTCATAGGTGTCGCGCCAGGTGATCCGGTCGAACCGGTCCGCGACCACCGCCTCGGTGTGCCGCTCGGGAGCGGTGGCGGACAGGCCCAGCCACGGACCGGCCCGGCTCGCCAACTCGTCGAGACTGCCCGGTGCCGTACCCATCGTCTTGTCCGGTGCCGTGTCCATGGTCTTGCCCGGTCTCTCGCCCATGGTCCTGATCTCCCTCGGTGTCCCCGGTGTCCCCGGTGTCCCCGGTGTTCCCGGTGTTCCCGGTGTCCAGGCGCTCCCGGTCCTCAGAACTGGGACTGCACCATGCTCGCGTCCACGCCGAGGGCCTCGGTGAGGACGCGGGCGCGGACGGCGCGCTGGCGGCCGGTGACGCGGTCGATGGCGGCGGTGGAGCGGCCCGCGCTCGCCGCTTCCTCGCGCAGCTTCTCCAACCGCTTGCCCGCCATGGCGAGCTTGTTGTGGGCCTTCTTGATGACCCACTCGCTCAGCGCCTCGCGGGACTGCCCGGCCATGGCGTCGAGCTGGGCCTCCAGCTCCTCGATGGCGTCGGCCAGGTCGAGTGCCTCCTTGGCGTCGGGGTTGACCAGGTGCAGCACCTCGCGTTCGACGGTCGGGCGCTCGGCGGGGGAGTCCCACAGCACATGCGTCAGCACCGACAGGTCGGTCTCGGCGACCGCCGGGCGGCCGTCGAGGTACGCGGACGCCTGGAGCAGCCGTACCGCCTGCCGCCAACGGCGGTCGGAGGCGACGAGTTCCTTGCGGCGCAGGGCGGCCCGCAAGGTGCACACCGCGTCCACGATCACGTCGGGGACGCCCACGGCCGGGACGGCTTCGGTCACGGCGTGCTGCAACGCGGCCAGTTCGACGGTGGTCCGGGTCGGTGCCGCCGGGCGGCTGACGGCGGAGCGGACCAGCGCGGCGAAGTTCGAGGGGTCCGCCAGGTATCCGACCTCGATCCGTACCAGCAGCCGGTCGTAGATCGCGGCCGAGTCCTCTCCGCCGGGCAGTTCGTTGCTGGCCGTGATGGCCCCGATGAGGGGGCAGCGGATGGGTTCGCCGCCGCTCTCGGGGTGGTAGATCCGCTCGTTGAGGTAGCCCAGCGTCTCGTTCAGCGCCGCCGTGGAGCACTTGAAGATCTCGTCGATGAACGCGATGTGCGCGGTCGTGGCGCGGCCGTCGTAGACCTGGCGGTATTCGCCCCGGGCCAGCGCGGCGACGTCGATGGGGCCGAACATCCGCGTCGGCGCGGTGAACTTCGACAGCAGGATCTCCCAGTAGGACGCGCCCTCGATTCTGCCGGTGAGCTCCCGGGCCATCTCGGACTTCGCCGTGCCGGGTGGGCCGAGCACCAGCGAGTGCTGTCCGGCCAGCAGCGTCACGACCAGAGTCCGCACCACGTCGGCCCGCTCGTAGAAACGGTCCGACAGCTCGTCGCCGATCGCCCGCAGCCGCTTGGCCGTGTCCGGTGCGTCCTGCGCGTCCGGTGCGTCCTGCGCGTCCGGCACGTGCGGTGCGTCCATCTCCAACTCCTAGCCCCTGGCGCCCGGTTGGGCGGACGAGACGGCTTTTCGCCCGAGCAAGATAGTCCCCCGAAAGCCCTCGTCGTCAGACCTTTTCCCCGCCCCTGCCCCCGCCCCGGACCCTGCTCCCGCCCCCGCGCCGCTGCCCGACGAACACCTCCAGCCCGTCCAGGATGCGCTGCAGGCCGAACTCGAAGTGGTCGAAGTCCGGGGCGAAGGCGTCCTCGGAGAGGCCGGCGAGGAGGGGATAGCGGCCGGAGGTCATGAGCTCTTCGAGGACGGGTGCCTGGGCCTGCCAGAACTCCTTGTCGGTGAGGCCGGTCCGGTGTTCCGCCTCCTGCTGGTAGAGCTGGGTGCGGGCGGCGCCGACGACATAGCCGTCGACGGCGATCATCACGGAGACCAGCTCGGGGTCGGTCAGGCCCATCGACTTGATGCGGGAGAGGACCTTCTCCATGCCGTCGAGGGCGCTGGGGCCGAGGATCGGGCGGGACTGGTTGACCTGGAGCAGCCAGGGGTGGCGTTGGTAGAGGGCGAGGGTCGCGCGGCCCAAGGCCTCCAGGGCCGAGCGCCAGTCGCCGTCGCCCAGGTCGGCGGGGTTCTCGGAGGGCCGCTGGACGCGGTCGAGCATCAGGTCCAGCAGTTCGGCCTTGCCGGGGACGTAGCGGTACAGGGACATGGTCCCGGTGCCGAGTTCCGTGGCGACGCGGCGCATGGAGACGGCCGCCAGGCCCTCGGCGTCGGCGACCAGGACGGCCGCCTCCACGATCCGGTCCAGGGTGAGCCCCGGCTTGGGACCCCGGCTGGGGCGTCGACCGGTGTCCCACAGCAGCTGGAGGGTGCGGACGATGTCGCCGCTGCCGCTGGTCTCCGTACCGCCGCCGGCACCGCCACCGGTACGGCCGCCGCTCGCGCCGTCGCCCGTACTGCCCTTGCCCCTTGTCATGACCTGAGTTTATGTCCTCGGGAAAAAACTGGGTACGACGTACGCGCAATCGGGTACGGTGTACCCAATTAAAGAGAAGGGGGACTCATGAGCGACGGAAACGGAGCCCGAGGCGGCGACGGGTACGCGGTGCGGGCGGAGGGCCTGGAGAAGCGGTACGGGGAGAAGTGCGCGCTCGACGGCTTCGACCTCACTGTCCGCGAGGGCACGGTGCACGGCCTCCTCGGCCCGAACGGCGCGGGCAAGACCACGGCCGTACGCATCCTGTCCACACTGCTGCGCCTGGACGGCGGCCGGGCGACGGTGGCCGGCCTCGACGTGGCGCGGCATCCGCGCGAGGTGCGGGCCAGGATCGGCCTCACCGGCCAGTACGCGGCGGTGGACGAGGTGTTGACGGGCCGTCAGAACCTGGAGATGTTCGGGCGGCTGTTCCATCTGGGCGGGAGGAGGGCGAAGCTGCGCGCGGCCGAACTCCTCGACCAGTTCGAGCTCACCGACGCCGCGGACAAGGGTGTCGGCAAGTACAGCGGCGGTATGCGGCGCCGGCTCGACCTCGCCGCCTCGATGATCCTCGCCCCGGCCGTCCTCTTCCTCGACGAGCCGACGACCGGCCTCGACCCGCGCAGCCGGGGCGAAGTCTGGGAAACGGTACGGGCGCTGGTGGCGAGCGGCACGACCGTCCTGCTCACCACCCAGTATCTGGAGGAGGCCGACAAGCTGGCCTCGCGCATCACCGTCATCGACCAGGGTCGGGCCATCGCAGACGACACCCCGGACGGGCTGAAGAGCACGGTCGGCGGCGACCGCATCGAGGTCGTCGTCGCCGAGCGCGCCGACATCGCGCGCGCGGTGAAGGTCGTCGCCCGCGTCTCGGACGGCGAACCGGAGTCGGACGACACGGAGTTGCGTGTCCACGCGCCCGTGACCGATCGCGTCTCGGCCCTGACCGAGGTGGCGCGCACCCTCCAGGACGAGGGCGTACGGGTCGAGGACATCGGGCTGCGCAGGCCGAGCCTCGACGACGTGTTCCTGCGCCTGACGGGACACCGCACGGAGAAGACGGGGACGGCCGACGAGATCGGCAAGAGGGACAAGGCCGGGAAGAGCGACAAGGCCGAGAAGACGGAAAAGGCCGGGAAGGCCGGGAAGGCCGGGAAGACCGAGAAGGGGGCTGCCGCATGACCGCCGTCGACCTGAGCGCGCCGGGCACGCACGGCCGTACGTACTGGTTGCTCGCCGACTGCTGGAACATCGTCCGCCGCGGCCTCACCCACTACCGGCGCCAGCCGGTCAACATCGCCTGGCAGCTGGGCTTTCCCATCCTGTCCGTGCTGTTGTACGGCTATGTCTTCGGCAGCGCCATGCAGGTGCCCGGCGGCGGGGACTACCGGGACTTCCTGATGCCGGGGATGTTCGTGATGACGATGGCCTTCGGGTTCATCAACACGGCGACGCTGGTGGTCTACGACTCCACCAAGGGTGTCATCGACCGCTTCCGCTCCATGCCGATGGCGCCGTCGGCGGTGGTCGCGGGGCGGGGTGTGACCGATCTCCTCGTCGCCTGCGCGGAGTTGGCCATCATGATGCTGACGGCCTTCGCGATGGGCTGGCGCCCGGACGCGGGCCTCGGCTTCCTGGCCGCGTTCGGCCTGCTCCTCTGGCTCCGCTTCGCGCTGATCTGGATCGGCGTCTGGCTGGGCCTGATGGTCCCCAACCCCGAGGCGGCGGGCGGTCTGTTCGCGGTCGCGTTCCCGCTGACCATGATCTCCAGCATCTTCGTGGCCCCGCAGCTCATGCCCGACTGGCTGGGCTGGATCGCCGCCTGGAACCCGATCTCCTCCACAGCCGCCGCCACCCGCGAACTGTTCGGGACGCCGGTCGGTGGCGGCGACTCCTGGATCGAGCAGAACGCGCTGCTGATGGCCGGGGTGTGGCCGGTGGTGCTGACGGTGATCTTCCTGCCGCTGGCGGTACGGAGGTTCAAGAAGCTCAGCCGCTGACGGTGCGGAGGTTCAAGGCGCTCGGCCGCTGACGTAGGTCGGCGAGGCCGCGTCTCGTCGTCGCGGGGGCGTCCGGTGTACCAGGTGACGCCGGACGCCTTGACGTGTCCATGTGACCTGTCTTCCATGGGAGGTGCGGGTGGTGGGAGCGCTCCCACCGGTTCCGGGCCCGCGCCTCCCGAGGAGGAAGCAGCGACATGTTCCGCAGCTTACGGAGAACCCTGGGCGCCCTGTGCGCGGCCGCCGCCGTGCTCGTGCTGCCCCTGTCCGGCGGCGCGCACCCGGCGGCCGCGGCGACCGCGCCGGAGGTCGGCGCGGCGGGCATCGGCGCGGCGGAGGCCGGCGCCGGCTACTGGCACACCAGTGGCCGCCGGCTCCTGGACGCGTCCGGCCAGCCCGTCCGCATCGCCGGCATCAACTGGTTCGGCTTCGAGACCGCCAACCACGTCACCCACGGCCTCTGGGCCCGCGACTACAAGAGCATGATCGACCAGATGAAGTCGCTGGGCTACAACACCATCCGGATGCCCTACAGCGACGACATCCTCAAGTCCGGCACCATGCCGGACAGCGTCAACTACTCCGACGGCAAGAACGCCGATCTGCAAGGCCTGACGTCCCTTCAGGTGCTCGACAAGATCGTTGCGTACGCCGGTCGGAGCGGCCTGAAGGTCATCCTCGACCGCCACCGCCCGGACGCGGCCGGCCAGTCGGCCCTCTGGTACACGTCGGCCGTCCCCGAGACGACGTGGATCACCAACCTGAAGGCACTGGCGACCCGCTACAAAGGCGACTCGACGGTCATCGGCATCGACCTCCACAACGAGCCCCACGATCCAGCCTGCTGGGGCTGCGGCGACACGACCAGGGACTGGCGCCTCGCTGCCCAGCGCGCCGGCAACGCGGTCCTCTCCGTCAACCCCGACCTGCTGATCCTCGTGGAGGGCGTCCAGACGTTCAACGGCGTCTCGGGCTGGTGGGGCGGCAACCTGATGGGCGTGGCCCAGTACCCGGTGCAGTTGGACGTCCCCAACCGCGTCGTCTACTCGGCCCACGACTACGCCACGAGCGTCGCCCAGCAGAGCTGGTTCAGCGACCCGTCCTTCCCCGACAACATGCCCGGGATCTGGGACAAGTACTGGGGCTACATCTTCAAGCAGAACATCGCGCCGGTGTGGGTGGGCGAGTTCGGTACGACGCTCCAGTCGACGGTCGATCAGAGGTGGTTGGCCGCCCTGGTGACGTACCTGCGCTCGACCTCCGCCCACGGCAACGACTCCTTCCACTGGACCTTTTGGTCCTGGAACCCCAACTCCGGTGACACCGGCGGGATTCTGAAGGACGACTGGCAGACCGTCGACACGGTGAAGGACGGCTATCTGGCGAGCATCAAGGCCCCGGGCTTCCCGTCCGACGGCACCGACCCGAACGACCCCGACGACCCGGACGACCCCGGCGGCCCCGGAGGCGGAACGGCCGCCTGCGCCGCCGCCTACACCGTCAGCAGCGACTGGGGCGGCGGCTTCAACGCCGAGGTGAAGGTGACGAACACCGGTACGACCGCGATCAGTTCCTGGAAGGTGACCTGGACCTGGCCCGGCGCCCAGCGGATCACCAACATGTGGAACGCGTCGTACACCCAGAGCGGCACGACGGTGACGGCGACGAACGCCGCCCACAACGGGGCTGTCGCCGCGGGAGGTTCGGCGAGCTTCGGCCTCGGGGGCGCGCCCGGGGGTGGGGGTGCGCCGAGCGTGAGCTGTGCGGCGGAGTGACCACGGCGTGAGAGGGGGCGCCCGGTGCTCGCCGAGCGCCCTCATCGGTGGGACGGCAATGTCCCGGATTGGTTCAACTGCTCTTTTCTGTGAGTCACTTGAGCGTTTGCAATGACTCAATTCAGTCAAGTCTTGGTCGAATAGGTTCTTGTGTGGTGCGCTCTTCCGCAAGCATGCGGCACGGGCCGCGTACCTCGCGGCCCTGAACCCCCCTCATCGTTGCGAGAGAACTCCATGAGAAGAAGCGCAGCCGTGTTCTGCGGCGCCTCCGTCGTCCTGGCAGGGACGCTCACAGCCGTCCCCGCCAACGCCAGCGCGTCGCACTCCGCGAACACCGTCCAGGCCGCCGCGGCGAAGGTCGCCTGGAAGAAGTGCGCCACGGCCGACTACCCGACGCTCCAGTGCGCGTCGGTCAAGGTGCCGCTCGACTACGCGAAGCCGGGCGGCAAGAAGATCACGCTGGCGCTGTCCCGCGTGCCGCACACCGCGAAGAAGTACCAGGGCCCGCTGCTGGTCAACCCGGGCGGCCCCGGCGGCAGTGGCCTGACGCTGGCCGGGTTCGTCGCGTCCTCCCTGCCCAAGAAGGTCGCGGCCCAGTACGACGTCGTCGGCTTCGACCCGCGCGGAGTGGGCAAGAGCAAGCCCGCCCTGGACTGCAAGCCGGGTCACTTCAACCCGGTGCGCCCGGACACCGTGCCCAGCACGTCCGCGATCGAGAAGGCCAACCTCTCGCGCGCCAAGTCCTTCGCCAAGGCCTGTGCCACGAAGCACAAGGACGTCCTGCCGTACATCAACACGATCAGTGCCGTGAAGGACCTGGAGTCGATCCGTAAGGCACTCGGCGCGAAGAAGATCAACTACTTCGGTTACTCGTACGGCACCTACCTCGGCGCGGTCTACGCCAAGTTGTACCCCGAGCGGGTGCGGCGCCTGGTGCTGGACTCGATCGTCGACCCGACGGGTGTCTGGTACGAGGACAACCTCGACCAGGACTACGCCTTCGACAAGCGCCACAAGGCGTTCACGAAGTGGGTCGCCAAGTACGACGCCACCTACAAGCTCGGCACCGACCCGGCGAAGATCGAGGCCAAGTGGTACGCCATGCGGGCGGCCCTCGCCAAGAAGCCCGCGGGCGGCAAGGTGGGCGCCTCCGAGCTGGAGGACACCTTCCTCCCCGGCGGCTACTACAACGGCTACTGGCCCTACCTCGCCGAGGCGTTCGCGGCCTACGTGAACGACAAGAACGACGCCCCGCTGGTCGAGTCGTACGAGAACTTCGCCGCCATCGACTCCTCCGGCGACAACGGCTACAGCGTCTACGCCGCGGTGCAGTGCCGTGACGCGTCCTGGCCGCGTGACTGGAAGAAGTGGACCAAGGACAACTGGGCGGTGCACAAGAAGGCGCCGTTCATGGCCTGGAACAACGCCTGGTACAACGCGCCGTGTGCGTTCTGGCCGACCAAGTCGCTGAAGCCGGTGAACGTCGCCAACTCCAAGCTGCCGCCGGTGCTGCTGTTCCAGGCGACGGACGACGCGGCCACCCCGTACCAGGGTGGCGTCACCGTCCACAAGCTGCTCAAGAAGTCCAGCCTGGTGGTTGAGCAGGGCGGCGGCAACCACGGCATCACGCTCAGCGGCAACACCTGCCTCGACAAGCACCTGGCGACGTACCTCACCAACGGCAAGGTGCCCCGTGGCAGCGGCAAGGTCGACGCCGTCTGCAAGAAGCTGCCCGACCCGAAGCCTGCGGCCGCGCAAGAGAGTTCGGCCCAGTCGACGCTGAATTCGACGCAGGGGCCGGCCGCGACGAGCGGTGACACCCTGCACGGCATCCTCGGCTTCCGCGGCTGAGCGTGCCTGCCTGAGCATCAGCTCGTACGGCCACGACAAAGGCACCCGGCGTCTCGCCGGGTGCCCTTGTCATGCGGCTCACCTGGTCAGGAGGCAGCCATCATGCGATGACGCCGAGGCCCTGACCCCAGACTCTCAGTCCGGCGTCGAATGACGCGATTACGGCCGCCGGCCGCTAGTTGCACCTGAGGCGGATCTGCGCGCTCCAGGTACCGTTGCTCTCCCGCCAGGTGCTCCGGTCGACCAGCGACACGTCATTGCGGTTGGGGCACTGGTTCCGCGCTTCGGTCAGCGCGTTGGCGTACGCCACGCCCTCCTGCGAAGCGTTGCCCCGGCCCGTCACCGTGTCACCCACGTTGGCCGCAGCCGCGATACCAGCGGCACCGAACGCCATGGTCCCGGCCAGAGCCGTCACCACGAAAGCCTTCTTCGCGAAGGTCTTCATTTACTTACTCCTTATTTACAGTGAAAGCCGGAGGGGAGGCGGCATCGGACGTCCAACTGGTTTCCGAGCTGAACTGCCCTTCCCCTTCGGTGAGTTCACCGTAACCCCGCTGATTGCCGGGAACCTGCGGCGTCCACGCGACCTCCCCACTTCTCTGATCCGACTCTGATCCGGCTCTGATAATCGGCGTTGATTACTCGATTAATTTCGTGGAGATAAGGGAAGCCGCCCCTGCTCGACGGACTCGCTTCCCCGCCGCCCCCGAAGCCCTGGCCCTCCCGTGTGTGCGATGGCCTAGCCCTGGGTGAGGTGGTCGAACTCGCCGGCCTTCGCGCCCGCGAGCATGGCGGCGATCTCCGAGTGGGTGAAGAGCAGGGCGGGGCCGTTCGGGGCCTTGCTGTGTCGGATGGCTACGCCGTTTTCCTGGGCGGCGAACTCGACGCAGTTTCCGTCGCCTCCGGAGGCGGATGACTTCTGCCATGTGGTGGATATTTTGGAGGCGTCCGGGATCATGTGCTCCGACATTCCTGCCTACCCTTCACGGTAGTTGTTGAGGTGGCTCTCGATGAGTTTCATCGATTCGGCTCCCCTGAGGGAGTCGGACATCATGAGTCGGTTGAACAGCCTGCTGTACGCCTGGACTTCCCCGGTCTCTTCCAGGAACCTGTTGCCGGTCAGCCCTTCGAGGTAGACGATGTCGGGCTCCCAGCGTTCGAAGGGCCGGCGGGTGTCGGCGGGCCCCTGTCGGGCAGCCCGACGGGAGCAGTGGGAGACAGGGCACCCGGTGCGTACGTATGTGCTCGTCGCTCTCGGCGAGGTGGCGGGCCATGAGTGATCGGGCCGCTCGGGTACTGCACGCGGTGGAGGAGCGGGAGTTCCTCGCCTGGGCCACGCATGTGCGGAGATGCGTCAACGGGTGCCGGGTCAGCCTGGGCGTGGAGTGCGCCGAGGCTGTCCCTCTGCGTGAGGCCGTGGATGAGGCGCGGGTGAGGACGGCGCCTGGCCCGTGAGCGCGAGGCGTCCGGCGGCGGTCGCCCTACACCGTGCGGACGGCAGTCATCGAGCTTCACGGTGGTCCGACTTGGACCTCAGGGCGCCCGGTGTGCACCGGGCGCCCTTCAACGACGTGCGGCGGCGGCCGACGGTCCCGTTCAGTGCTGGTGGACCTTGTCGTTGCCCGGGCCGCCCGAGAGCTTGTCCGTGCCCTGGCCGCCGTGCAGTACGTCGTTGCCGCCGTTGCCCCAGAGCGTGTCGTTGTCCTGGTCGCCGTACAGCACGTCGTTGCCCTGCTGGCCGCGCAGGGTGTCGTTGCCCCGGCCGCCGTACAGCTTGTCGTTGCCCTCGCCGCCCCAGAGGTCGTCGGCGTCGGTCCTGCCGTACAGGATGTCGTTGCCGGAGTCCCCGCTCAGCGTGTTCCTGGTCATCTTGGTGCTTCCGGTGAGGGTGTCGTTCCCGGCGCCGCCACCGCAGTTCGAGCAGTCGGTCATGGTGTCGTGGCCCTTGCCGCCCCGGGAACCGAAGCCCCAGACACCGCCGCCCCCGGCGATGCGGTCGTTGCCGTCCTCGCCGTAGAGCTCGACCTCGGCGCTGCCCAGCAGGACGTCGTTGCCGGAGCCGCCGTAGATCCCGGCGTACAGGGAGCCGGCGGGAATCGTCGCGGAGTCGTCGCCGTCACCGAGGCGGACGTCGTAGACGAACTCGTCCTCGCCGCTCGGGTGAACTGCCTGGGCGCAGTGGACGACCTTGTGATCGGTCGCCTCGGGGTAGGTGCAGTCACGCTGGGTCGCCGCGCTCGCATCGATGGCGATGTCCACCCGGTCGCGGAAGGTGATGATCCAGTAGCCCCACTCCCAGTCGGGCCTCTCCTCCCTCGCCACGGAGACCGCGAAGCGGTTCGACTGTCCGGCGCCGGCCTGGTAGCGCAGGAGGCCGGCTTCGAAGGCGACGGTGGCCGTGCTCGTCGGGGCCGCCTGGGCGGTGGGCGCCGCGAGCGCGGCTCCGCCCAGGGCGAGGGCGAGAGAGGCGGTGGCGGCGACGGTTCTGTACGAGCGCATGCGGAAGTAACCCTTCGGCCGGGGCTGTGCGAGGGCGGTCGGTGTTGCGGTTCGTGGTGCGGGTGTTTTTTCCGATCGCCCCGTTAGACACGTGGCCCGGGGGAGGAGTTGTACCGAAAACCGGGAACCCGGTGCAGGGCGGCGTGAGACACGGAAAGGGCGCCCGGCGGTGGTCGGATGCTGTTGGCGAATCGCCAAGCGGGAGCCAAGTGGGCGCGTAGTCCCAGCGACACGCCGTGCAGGCGGCGTGTCGCTGGGACTCTCGCGCCACTTGACAGCCGGTGACGGGATTCGCCAACAGCGTCCGGTGGTCGCCGGGCGCCCTTCAGCGTCGTACGGGAGTCAGTGTCGTTCGGGAGTGACCGGAGTGACCCGAGTGATCAGAGCTTCTCGATCACGTAGTCGACGCACTTCGTGAGGGCCTCGACGTCCGCCGGGGCGATCGCCGGGAACATGGCGACGCGGAGCTGGTTGCGGCCGAGCTTGCGGTAGGGCTCGGTGTCGACGATGCCGTTGGCGCGGAGGACCTTGGCGACGGCGGCGGCGTCGATCTCGTCGGCGAAGTCGATCGTGCCGATGACCTGGGAGCGCTTGGCCGGGTCGGAGACGAACGGGGTCGCGTACTTCGACTCCTCCGCCCAGGTGTAGAGGCGGGTCGAGGAGTCCTTCGTGCGGGCCGTGGACCAGGCGAGGCCGCCCTGGCCGTTGATCCACTCCAGCTGCTGGTTCAGCAGGAAGAGCGTGGCGAGGGCCGGGGTGTTGTACGTCTGGTTCTTGCGGGAGTTGTCGATCGCCGTGGGGAGGCTGAAGAACTCCGGGATGTGGCGGCCGGACGCGTGGATCCGCTCGGCGCGCTCGATGGCGGCCGGGGAGAAGACGCCGATCCACAGGCCGCCGTCGGAAGCGAAGGACTTCTGCGGGGCGAAGTAGTAGACGTCGGTCTCGGTGATGTCGACGGGGAGGCCGCCGGCGCCGGAGGTGGCGTCGACCAGGACGAGGGCGCCCTCGTCGGCGCCCGCCACACGCTTGAGCGGGGCGGCGACGCCGGTGGACGTCTCGTTGTGGGTGAAGGCGTAGACGTCGACGCCCGCCTCGGCGGTCGGCTCCGGGTGCGTACCGGGGTCGGAGGAGACGACCGTCGGCTCGGCGAGCCAGGGGGCGAGCTTCGCGGCCTTGGCGAACTTCGAGCTGAACTCACCGAACGTGAGGTGCTGGCTCTTGTTCTCGATCAGGCCGTGCGTCGCGATGTCCCAGAAGGCCGTCGAGCCGCCGTTGCCGAGGATGACCTCGTAGCCCTCGGGGAGGGAGAACAGCTCACTGATGCCCTCGCGGACCTGGCCGACCAGGTTCTTCACCGGGGCCTGACGGTGGGAGGTGCCGAGCAGAGAGGTACCGGTCGCGGCCAGCGCGTCCAGCGCCTCCGTCCGCACCTTGGAGGGGCCCGCGCCGAAACGTCCGTCGGCGGGCTTGATGTCAGCGGGGATCTGGATATCAGCCACGGGCGCGAGCCTATCGGCTCCACGAAACGTGGGCGAAATGTCGTCCGTCGGATGAGACGGGGAGACGGGGAGGCGAGCAGACAGGGAGGCGAGCAAACAGGGGGCGGGGAGACGGGGGGCGGGGAGACGGGGGGCGGGGAGACGGGGACGACCGTTCAAGGCCCCCGGCCAGCCGCCCATGCCGCCCAGCAGCCCAGCCGGCGTAAGGCCTGGCGGCGGCCGCGATCCTCAGCCGGCGACGTGCGTGCGGTCGGCGGCCGTCTCCCCGTCGTCCGGGTCGACGTCGCGGGCCCGGTCGCTCATCTGGTCCCAGAAGCGGCGCATGCCGGCGACGGGCACCCTGCGCTGCCATGGAGCCTCCCGCCGGAACCGCAGGGAGGCCCACGCCCAGGGCTGCCACTTCCTCAGCAGGTCGCGCTGGCGCAGGCAGAAGACCTCGCTGAACTCCATGCGCAGGTTCTCCACCTTGGCCGGGTAGGGGCACATCTTCATCCGGCAGTCGTCCGTGCACGTGGACCCGGGCTGCGCCGCGCGTTCCGCGCCCCGGACGGGGTTCAGCCGGGTGCGGTCCCTGCGTACGCAGGACGGCATCTGGGCCGGCTCGCGGGCACAGAACTCCAGGATGCGGAACGCGTCCTTCGGCCGGTGCGACCGCTCGCCGAGCACCACCAGCAGCAGGACGTCCGCCAGCAGCTGCTGCGCCGTGGGGTCCAGGGTGCTCCATCCGGTCGACGGCGGTATCCACAGGTTGTGGGCCCGCTGCTCCCCGGGCAGCCCGACCTCGGTGCCGATGCAGGAGGCCACGGCCGCCTCGTCGATCCACAGGAACCGCTCGGGCCGCCGGGTCTGCAGCGCGCGGACCGCCAGCTTCGCGGCCCCCTCCACCAGCGGGTGCTCCTCCCGGCCTCCCTCGCCCAGCGCCAGCCACTCCCGCACCTGGCCCCGGGGATCCGCCCCGTGGCCGCGGATCGGCTGGTCCGCGGTGACGTCGTCGGGCAGGCTCCACAGGGTCAGCGCGTGCAGCAGCGTCAGCCGCGTGTACCAGAAGCTGCTCTGCTTCAGCAGCTCCTGGGCCTGCTTGACGAGGAACTCGCGGGCCCTGCGGTTCGACCGGGGCCCGGGGCGCCGGTTGGCGGCGTACTTGAAACCCTGGGCCAGTGCCACTCCGAGGCCGATGGGGGCGCCGGGCCCGTCGTCATGGATCCAGGCGCCGGTCTCCCGTGTCGCCGCCTGGACCCAGTTGTCCAGGTCGTCGCGGGGGCTGGCCTGGCGACGGGCCATCATGGAGGAGTCGACGAGCAGGGGGAGCAGCCAGGCGCGCATGGTGTTGCAGCTCCATCGCCCCTTCTCCGCCAGCGCCTCCTCCTCCGCCGACCTGCGTTCCTCCCGCTCCCGCCGCTCCGCCAGATCCCACCGGGACGCGGGGTGGTCCGCCCACGCCTCGTCGGGCGAGGGCGTCGGCCGCCGGCCGCGGCACCGTCGTTGTCCGGTCTCGACCGCGGCACAGGCCTCGGAGAGCTTGCCGCACAGCGCCTGATACGCCGGCTCGCCACCCGCTCCGACTTCCTTGACGAGGGCCTCGCGCACCCGGCGGTCGGGCTCCTTGCGGCCGATCTGGAACATGACGTCGTACGCCGGGTACGCCGGGTACGCCGGATGCCCGTAGCCGGGGTCGCGGCTCCGCACGGCGGCGACGCGGCGTACCGCCGTTCCGCACTGCTTCACCACGGCGAGTTTCGCCTCGCGGAGCCGGGCGGGGTCCTCGTCCTGGCCGAGACGGTTCCAGTCCTTCTCGATCTCCTTGATGAGGTCTTCCTGCCGGGGGACGGTCCCGACACTGTCGATCTCCACGGCGGCGCCGTAGATCTCCAGCGCCCTCAGACGGGGGCTGCCGCGCTCGTCGAACACGCCGTCGCCGAGGTCCGGGGACAGATCGGAGACGTTCCGCGCGTTCGCCGCGTCGGTCAGCAGGTTCTTCGCGCGCTCCTTGAGCAGCTCGCGCATCCTGTCGACGGGGCAGGTCCGTCGGGCCGTCGCGGAGCCGTCGCAGACGCACTTTCCCTTCCGGGAGCGCGAGTACAGCGTGAGGGCGATGAGGAGTTCCCGCCCGCCCCGCCGCAGGGCCCGGGTGATGTGCGCCTCGGCCGCCGGGTCCGGGTTGGCGGCCGTCGATGAAGCGGCGGGCGTCGCCGACGCGGCGGCCGTCGATGAAGGAGCCGTAGTCGACGAAGGAGCGGTCGTCGATGGAGGAGCGGTAGTCGATGGAGGAGCGGTAGTCCACGACGGAGCGGTCGTCCACGGAGGAGTGGTCGTCGATGACGGAGCGGTCGTCCACGGGGGAGTGGCCGTCGATGACGCGGCAGTCGCGGGCCTGGCGCCGGACATCGACGGGGCGCCGGTCGCCGCGGGGCCGTCGGGCGACGAGGGCTCGAAGATCTCGTCCAGGAAGCGGGAGCCGAGGTAGGCCTGCACGATGCTGTGCTGAAAGCGGACCTTGTCACCGTTCTCGTGGACCAGGCCCATCCGCGTCCCCCAGGTCGCGGCGATCCGGATGTCGACCCTGGGGCCCACCCACCATTCGGCACCGCCCCGCCTCTCCTGGCAGGGGTGCACTCGACCCTGCCAAGGCGTGCCGCGCTTGAGGGCGTACTCCTCCGGGCGCCACCGCAGTTCCGCCATCCGGCGGTCCAGTTTCCGGGCGACCCGCCTGTTCCACTCCGGATTCGAACCCGCCCGCACTCCGAAGCCGCGGCTCCCGGAACCGCCGTCCTGGCCGTCGAGGGAGGGGGAGAGTTCCCCGAGCCGGACGTCGGCGCTGTCCGAGGCCAGACCGACGCACGCGAGCGCCGAGATGTACTCCACGACCGCCAGCCTCGTGTCGTGGTCGATGGGCAGTTCGGGGTGGACGTCCCCGTCGACCAGCGCGTGGATCCATGTCTCCATGAGTTCCGCCCGCAACTTCCAGCTGTCGCAGAGCTGGAGGTCCGGATCCCCGCCCCCGTTCCACAGGGGTTCCAGCAGGTCCTTGCCGTGCAGATCCTTGGCGATCTTGAGGTAGATGGGGGACTCCGCCATGTCGGCGGCTTCCACGATCCGGTCGAGCAGGGTCGGATCGGAGCGCCAACTGCCGCTGCGGGCGATGTACCGCAACGCCGCCTCGTTGCTCAGCGGCTCCAACTCCGAGACGGCCGCCTGCATCGCGCGCAGCGGGTCATGCGGCCGCGAGGCGATGACCAGGGGCAGCCCGTCCTCGCCGGCCCTGCGTATCGCGTCCCGGATCAGATTGTCGCGGCGGCCGCTCGCATGGTCCTGGCTGAACGCCTCCTCCAGACCGTCCGCGAGGACCACGATCCGGTCGGCCCGCTGCCTGAGCCACCGCCAGATCCGGTCGATCTCGCCGTCGGACCGTACCTTCGACCGTACGATCTCGCGGAACCGGGCGAGCGCCAGCTCATCGAAGTCCAGCGGCTCCTCGCCCTGTGCGTCGCGCAGCCGTACGGGGATGGGGACGGCCCCCACGGCCGCGAGCTTCTGGGCGAGCCGGACCACCAACGCCGTTTTCCCGGCGCCGACGCCCCCGACGACGACATGCGGCCGACGGACCTTCTTGTCGCGCAGGTTCTCCATGATGGCGTCGCAGAGCTGGTCGCGGCCGACCACCTCGTCCATCAGACTGCCCGCCGTCTGCACCAGCCGGCCGGGCTCGTGCCGCGCCTGGTAAGTGCAGAAGCGGCGGACGTGCCACAGCCGCCAGGAGAGGAACAGCAGGGTGGAGGCGGCGAGCAGCAGGACGGGCATCGCCACGCCGGTGACCGCGTCGCACGCGGCGGCGTTGCTGCCCTCGCCGTCGCCCTCGCCACCCTGGCACAGGTCGTGCGGCCCGAAGCCCCGCACCAGCTCCGTCTTTCCGACGAGGTCCAGCACCGCGACGAAGCACCATGCGAGAAGTCCCGCCGTCAACAAGGCCACCACCGCGACCAACACGGTCGTCCACGGCGGATTCCACCACCGTCTGGCGTGCGTCACACCCCGGTGGAGCAGCCACCGGCTGCGGAGGTGCCAGAAGACGGCCACGAAGGGGCGTCGGCCACGCGCCCACAGTTCCCGGAGCGGGCCTGCCTCCGGTGGCCCGGTGACGATCTTGACCTTGCGCGGGGGGAGTGCGTATCCCATTGACCACCACTCCGTCGGCTCCGCCGGGATCGGCCGTGGGCCGACGCTCCCGGGCACGGGATGTCGAGGTGGAGAGGGATCCCTGCCTTCAGTTCAGCAGCCGATTCCTGACCTCGCCACTCGGCGCGACGCCGCTGGGGTCCCGGGTCACCGGTCACCAGGCACCGGTGACCGGTGAGGGGTAACCGGTCCGGTCACCAGGCACCGCCGCCGACCGCCGGCGCGGGCGAGAACCGGACCGGCAGCTCCCCCAGCCCCCGCAGCCAGGGCGAGGACCGCCGAGTGAGCGTGTGAGCCGGTACGGCCAGATCGAGGTCCGGCAGCCGGTCCAGTACGACCTCGATGCCCGTCCGCGCGATGACCTCGGCGATCTCCTGCGCCGGGAAGGGGCAGCGGTGCTCGCCGTGGCCGAAGGAGAAATGGGCGTTGTTGCCGCCGGTGAGGGCGGAGCCGTCGGTGCGGACGCGGGGGTCGGAGTTGGCGCCCTGCAGGCCGAGGAGGACGAGGTCGCCGGTGCGCAGGTCGCGGCCGCCGAGGCGGGTGTCGCGGGTGGTCCAGCGGCCGGCGGCGTTCTGGATGGGAGCGTCCTCCCAGAGCACCTCGTTCATGGCCTCGGCCACGCTGCTGCGGCCGCCGAAGAGGGAGGCCGCGAAGCGCTCGTCGGTCAGCATCAGACGGAGCGAGTTGCCGATCCAGTCGGTGGTCGGCTGGTGCCCGGCGGCCAGCATGACCATCACGTCATGGGTGACCTCCTCGGCCGTGAAACCGTGGGCGGAGGCGTTCGCCAGCAGGCGGGACACCACGTCGTCCGCCGGGCGCTCCCGCCGCTCCGCCACCAGCCGGGCCATCGCCGCCCTCAGATGCGCCCCGGCCGGCCGCGCACGGTCCTGGCCGTCGAGGATGTCGTTCAACGCGGTGACCAGTCCCGGGCCCTGTTCCTCCGGGAAACCGAAGAGGTACGCCAGGACACGGACCGGCAGCAGCGCCGCGTACTGCGCCACCAGGTCGGCAGCGCCCGCCCCGCACACCGCGTCGATCAGCTCGTCGGCGAACCGCTCGGCATGACCGCGCAGTTCGAGCGGGTCGACCGCGTCCAGCGCCTCGCCGATCAGCTCGGCACGCCGCCGGTGCCGTTCGCCGACCGTGCCGAGAATCGACGGCTCTTCCCGGCTGATCACGGGTGACAGCGGCCAGTCGGCGGGGATGTTCGGCCACTGGTTCCACAACCGGGAGTCCCGGCTGAACAGCTCCGGATCACTGGTCACCTGGTGCAGCTCGCGATAGCCGAGCACCAGCCACGCCGGTACGCCCCCGTCGAGCAGCACGGGCACCACCTCGCCGTGCTCGCGCCGCAACTCCCCGTAGAAGGTGCGGGGTTCGGCATGGAAGCGGGCACCCATGACGGGTACCGGTACGGGTATGGGCACGGGAACCGGTACGGAGTGGCCCGCGCCGTTGCCGTTCTCAGAGGTTGCGAAGTCCAACTAACACCTGCTCCAGAATGTCCAGATCGATCAGCGCGGCCTGGTTGGGATGCCGGGCGCTGACCCGGCCCGCCACGAGGAGGTCGGAGAGCAGGACCTTCGTGATGCTCACCGGCAGCCGCAGCTCGGCGGCGATCTCCACCACCGCCGTCGGCCGCTCCGTCAGCCGCAGGATCGTCACATGCTCCGACTGCATGCCCGGCACCGGCTGGCTCTCCGCGACCACGAGCGTCACCAGGTCGAACGGCGTTCCGGACGCGGACCGGCTGCGCCCTCCGGTGAGCGTGTACAGCCGGTCGGGCAGGTCGTCCCTGCCGGGCCGGCTCATGACGTACGGGGCGCCAGAGCCGTAGCCGAGGTCGTGGTCGTACTGGCTTTGCTCGCCGTACTGGCTGTGCTCGTCGTGCCTGCGGTACCTGTGCCGGTCGTGCCCGTCGTGCCCGTCGTGCCGGTCGTGATGGTCGTGCCCGTCGTGCCGGTCGTGCCCGTCGTGTTCGTCGGGCGGCGCGGCTTCGCGCTCAGGTGCTCGCCCAGCTGTTCGACCAGTTCGCTCATGTTGTGTCCGACGAGGCCGGCGTCCGCCTCCTCGTCGGTCACCACGGCCAGATGCGCGCCTTCGCCCGCTTCCACGATGAACAGGACGCCGCCGTAGAACTCCGCCATTGCCGACCGCACACCCCCGCTGCCGTCGCCGAACTCCACGGACGCCCCGTGGGACAGCGACTGGATGCCGGCGGCGATCGCGGCGAGCTGGTCGGCCTGGTCGATCGACAGCTCCGGCGTACGGCACAGCTTCAGGCCGTCCCGGGAGAGGACGAGCGCGTGCCGGGCGCCCGGAGTGCGTTCCAGCAACCCCTCCATGAGCCAGGTGAGCCTGTCGTCGGCGGTGATGCCGGTGCCGGTCATGGGGTGTGGTCGCCTTCCAGGTGGGGGTGCGTGCGCGGGTCCGGGGCGGGGGGCCGCGCTCTGGCCGGGTCGGGGTCGGGGTCCGGGCCCGTCGCCGGGTAGGAGGGGGAGTGGCCGGGAGCGGTGCCGTCGTCCGGGCCGGGGCGCGTGTCCCGTACGGGTTCCCACGCGAGTTCCCGTACCGGATCGAGCTCCCACTTCGCTTCCCGTACGGGTTCGGGCGTCCACGTGAGCTCTCTGGCCGCTTCCGCTTCCCACGCCTGCTCTTTCGCCGCTTCCGGCTCCCACGCCGACGCTCTCCCGGGCTCGGGTCCCCAGGCCGGCTCTGGCGGGGTCTCGGGCTCCAGCGCCGGTTCTTGCGCCGCTTCCGGCTGCCACGCCTGCTCTCGCCCGGCTTCCTGCTGCCACGTCTGCTCTCGCCCGGCTTCCGGCTCCAGCGCCGGTTCTTGCGCCGCTTCCGGCTGCCACGGGAGTCCGGGCGCGGGTTCGGGTTCCCATGCGGTCGCTTGTACGGCCTCGGGTTCCCAAGCGGTCTCTCCTACGGCCTCGGGTTCCCATGCGGTCTCCCGTACGGCCTCGGGCTGCCACTCGGCCTCCCGCGCGGGCTCGGGATCCCACGCCGTTCCCCCTACGGCACCCCACTCAAGCTCCCGCACCGGCTCCAACTCGGCGTGCCGCACGACCTCAACACGCGGAGCGGCATCCCGTACGGGTTCCAGGGCGCCCCCCTGTACGGGGACCCCGGCCGGGTCCATGTTCATGCCCGGGGCGGCGGCCGGGTCCGGCAACCCCGTCGTCCCCGTCGTGCCCGGCACTTCCGCCGTCCCCGTCCCCGTCCCGCCCGCCGCCCCCGGCATCCCCGTGGAAGCCTCGTCCCCCGTGGCCGTCCCCTGGACGAACGCCTGGTCCAGGCCGCCTGTGCCACGGACCGCGCGGCGGAAGCTGCTGAAGCGGATGGCGCCGGTGCTGGCTTCCTCGGCGGGGCTGGTGGCGCGTTCCGGGCGGGCGGAGGTATCGGCGGCGCGGGTGCGGGCCTCCGCCTCGGCGAGGGACCGGCCGCGGCGGCGACGGGGGAGGGAGTCGGAGGCGGTGGGGGGCTCGTCGGCGGCGGGCGGAGAGCCGGGCTCGGAGCCAAGGTGGGAGCCGACCCCAGAGCCGACGCCAGAGCCGACGCCCGAGTCGACCCCGGAACCGACGCCCGAGTCGACCCCGGAACCGACGCCCGAGTCGACCCCAGAGCCGACGCCCGAGTCGACCCCGGAACCGACGCCCGAGTCGACCCCAGAGCCGAATTCAGAGCTGAACGACGAGCTGAAGGAGGCGTCGTGTGAGGAGCCGTATGAGGCGTCGTATGAGGAGCCGTATGAGGAGCCGTATGAGGAGCCGTACGAGGCTTCGTATGAGGAGCCGAACGACGGAGAGCCGGTCGGGGCGTCGGGCGGGGGCGAAGTCCCGGGCCTGAAGCCGGACAGGGAGTCGATCAAGGCGTCGGCCACCGGGTCGGTCACGGGGGCCGCTGGGGCGTCCGTCGGGAACTCGTGCGTGGGGGTCGGTTCGGTGTCCAGGTCGTGCGGGGCGCGGACGGTGTCGTAGGGGCGCGACCGGTCGGGCGCGGCGGCGGGCGTCGCGGAGGGGATCGTGCTCGCGAGGAGGTCCTGGGGGATGAGCATCAGGACGCCGGTGCCACCGCGGGCGGACGGGCGGAAGGAGATCCTCAGGCCGTGCTTGCGGGCGAGGCGGCCGACGACGGCGAGGCCGAGGCGGGTGCCGGAGAGACTGGTGAGGTCGGCGGCCTCGCCCGACACGGCGCGTTCGGCGCGGCGGAGCTGGACGTCGCTCATGACGAGGCCCGAGTCCTCGACGGAGATGATGGCGCCGGCCGGGACCTCCTCGACGTAGACATGGACCTCGGCGGTCGGAGGCGAGAAGTTGGCCGCGTTGTCGAGGAGTTCGGCGAGCGCGTGCATGACACCCTCGGCGGCGTGCCCGGCGACGGCGGCCTCGCTGGAGGAGTGCAGCCGGACCCGGCGGTAGGCGCCGATGCGGCCCATCGCGCCGCGCAGGATCGACTCCATGGGGATCGGCCGTGCCCAGCGGCGGCCCGAGCGCGCGCCCGCGAGGACGGCGACGGAGTCGGCGAGCCGGCCCGCCTGGGCGGTGCGGTGGTCGAGGTGGAGAAGGTCGGCGAGGACGTCCTCGTCGGCGTGACGTTCCTCCATGGCGCGCAGGTCGGCGAGGGTGCCGGTGGCGAGGGCCTGCATCCGGCCGGCCACATTGGCGGTGACGGCGAGGACGGCGGTGCGGTCGGCCTCGGCCCGCTTGGCGCGTTCGCTGAGCAGGGCCCGCTCCTGGGCGGTCTCGTCCGCCGTACGGTCCCGCTCGGCGGACAGCCGTTCGCGCTCGCGCTCGGACTCCGTGGTCAGCCGGACCCGTTCCCGCGCGTACTCGGCCGCGATCCGCGCCCGCTCCTGCACGAACTCCTCGGTCAGCCGCCCCCGTTCCTGCCCGAACTCCTCGGCCATCCGGGCCCGTTCCTGGAGCAGCAGACCGGCGTCCCGGGAGACGGCGTTCAGACGGTGGCGCAGCAGTTTCACCGACACGCGCGCGTGCACGGCGATCGCGACGGCGACCGTGAGCAGCAGCGCGGCCGCGCCCGCGCCGCCCGCCAGTGGTAACCGTATGGACTGCGGCGCCAGCGCGACGGCGGCGCCGGCCGCGGTCGCGGCGAACACGGCCGTCACCAGGGGTAGCGGAAGGACTGAGCGCAGGGCGGGGCGTTCGCTTGGTGAGCGAGGGGGGCTGGGCGCGGTCATCGGCTGGTGTCCTCGGTCGGTTCTGAACTCGGTAACTCAGTCGGTTCCTGGGGTCGGTAACTCGGTCGGTCCCTGAATGAGAAGCGACGTCCGGTGCTCAATTGGCCGTCACTATATGGGAGTTCATGACTATGGTTGGCCGGTTTCCGATTAGCTCCCCGGAATCCGGCCAACGTTCCCTTTGAGCGGCGCGCCGCCTTTCCACAAGCCACCCCGTCACCTCACGGTCACTGTCAGTGGTCAGGTGCATCCTGGGACGCATGACGGAACTCGGGGGCATGACGGGCCGTGGGGGCGCGAGCGCGCGGGTCGCGGCAGGTGACGCGGACGCGGCGGAGCTGCGGACCGCGCTGTCCGCCTCGCTGCGGGCGGCGGGCGTGCGCGGCGAGGCCGACTTCGACGCGACCGCACGCGCGCTGATGACCATGGACGCGTCCAACTACCGGCGCGTCCCGCTCGGTGTGGTCGCACCCCGGGACGCGGACGACGTCGCGGCCGTGCTGTCCGTGTGCCGAGAGCACGGCGTGCCGGTCGTCGCGCGCGGCGGCGGCACGTCGATCGCCGGTCAGGCCACGGGCACCGGCCTGGTCCTGGATTTCACCCGCCATATGAACCGGCTCGTCGCCCTCGACCCGGAGGCACGTACGGCCGTCGTCCAGCCCGGTCTCGTCCTGGACCGCCTCCAGGAGGCCGCCGCCCCGCACGGCCTCCGCTTCGGCCCCGACCCCTCCACCCACAGCCGCTGCACCCTCGGCGGCATGATCGGCAACAACTCCTGCGGCTCGCACTCGGTCGCCTGGGGCACGACGGCGGACAGTGTGCGCGAGCTGTCGGTGCTCGGGGGAAGAGGCGACGCACTGCGACTCGGGCAGGGCTGGGCAGGGGCTCCGGACGGCCTCCGCCCCCTGGTGGAGGGGGAGTTGGCGCGCCTGCGCACCGGCTTCCCCGACCTCCCCCGCCGTATTTCCGGCTACGCCCTCGACGCCCTCCTCCCCGAGAAGGGCGCCGACGTGGCCCGCTCCTTCTGCGGCTCCGAGGGCACGCTCGGGGTGCTCACGGAGGCGGTCGTACGGCTCGTCGAGGCACCCCGCGCGCGTGCCCTCGCCGTCCTGGCGTACGCCGACGAGAGCGCGGCGGCCGAGGCGGCCCCCGGCCTGCTGCCGCACCGCCCGCTGACCGTGGAGGGCATGGCCGCGGACCTCGTACCGCCGGGGGCGAAGGGGCTGCCGCGCGGTGGGGCCTGGCTGTTCGTGGAGACGGGCGGCGACACGGCCGACGAGGCACGGGCGCACGCCGACACGATCGTCCGCGCGGCGGACGCGTCCGACGCGCTCGTGGATTCCCTCGTGGTGACGGACGCCGCCGCCCAGCGTGCGCTGTGGCGCATCCGCGAGGACGCGAGCGGTACGGCGACCCGGATGCCCGACGGCAGGGAGGCGTGGCCGGGCTGGGAGGACTGCGCGGTACCACCGGCCCGACTCGGCGCGTATCTGAGGGACTTCCGGGGTCTGCTGCGGGCCCACGACCTGCGGGGCACGCCCTACGGCCACTTCGGCGACGGCTGCATCCACGTCCGCATCGACTTCGACCTCATGACCACCCCGGGCGTGGCCCGCTTCCGCCGCTTCTCCGAGGAGCTGGCCGAGCTGGTCACGTCGCACGGCGGCTCCCTCTCCGGCGAACACGGCGACGGCCAGGCCCGCGCCGAACTCCTGCCCACGATGTACGGCACCGAGATGGTCCGGCTGTTCGAGCAGGTGAAGGGAGTCTGGGACCCGGACGACCTCCTGAACCCCGGCATGCTCGTCCGCCCGGCCCCGCTGGACTCCAACCTCCGCTTCGCGGTCCTGCCACGCGAGCCCGTGCCGGTGGAGTTCGCCTACCCGGACGACGGCGGTGACTTCTCGGCGGCGGTGCGACGCTGTGTGGGCGTTGCGAAGTGCCGTACGACGGAGGTGAGTCCGGGTTCCGGAGCCGTCATGTGCCCCTCCTTCCGCGCCACGGGCCAGGAGGAGCACTCCACCCGGGGCCGGGCCCGCCTCCTGCACGAGATGCTGGCCGGCGAAGTGGTCACCGACGGCTGGCGCTCGCCCGAGGTACGGGACGCCCTCGACCTCTGCCTGTCCTGCAAGGGCTGCCGCTCCGACTGCCCGGTCGGCGTCGACATGGCCACGTACAAGGCGGAGTTCCTCCACCACCACTACGACGGCCGCCGCCGCCCGGCCGCCCACTACACGATGGGCCGGCTGCCGGTGTGGCTCCGCCTGGTCGCCCGTACGCGTACGGCCGGTCTGGTCAACTTCCTTGCCGGTGTACGCCCTCTGGCCGACCTGGCGAAACGGCTGGGTGGGATCGCGGGGGAGCGGGAGCTGCCGCGGCTGGCGAGGGTGCCGTTCGTCCGGTGGTACGAGCGGAGGCTCAGGGAGCAGGCCGAGCTGGAGGAGGTGGACGCGGCGGAGGCCGAGGAGCTGTTGGGGGATGAGCCGGTCATCGAGATCCCCTTCGGCGGTTCGGGCTTCTGGAAGTGGCGGAAGCGGGATGTCAGGGGCCGTCCCCTCCGCCCGGAGGAACTGGCGGACGCGCTCGCCGAGATGGGCGCCGACGTGGACTTCGAGGCCGCCGACGACTTCGAGGACGACGAGGACGACGAGGCACCGACGACGGTGCTGTTGTGGACGGACACCTTCACGGAATACCTCTCGCCGTCCGTGGGGCAGGCGGCGCTACGGGTGCTGGAGGCGGCCGGGCTGCAGGTGATCGTGCCGCCGACGTTCCGGATGAAGCGGAAGCCGGCCTGGCAGCGGAGGGCGGAGGCGGGCGAGGAGGTCGCCCTCACCCAGTTGAAGCTCACCCGCACCCTGTTCACGATGCGGCAGGGGAGGGTCTGCTGCGGCCTGACGTACATCTCGACGGGCCAGCTGGACCAGGCCCGCGCGGTGCTGCGCCGCACGCTCGACCTGCTCGAACTGTTCCTGAACCCCGTCCCGCAGTGGATGTTGGCCGAGGACCCGGATCTCGCCGTACCCCCCATCCCGATCGTGGTCCTCGAACCGAGCTGTGCCGCGACGCTCCGCACCGACCTGCCCGACCTGCTCCCCGACGATCCCCGGGCCCACCGGCTCGCCGCCTCGGTCATCACCTTCGCCGAAGCGCTGGAACGCCATGCGCCGGACTGGACCCCGCCCGCCGTGGACCGCCCGGTCGTCGGCCAGACGCACTGCCATCAGCACGCGGTCCTCGGCGACGCCCCCGACCGCCGCCTCCGCACCGCCGCCGGCCTCACCGGCGACCTCAGCGGCGGCTGCTGCGGCCTCGCCGGGAACTTCGGCTTCGAGAAGGGCCACTACGACGTCTCCGTCGCCTGCGCGGAGGACCAACTCCTCCCGGCGGTAAGGGAGGCGGCCGACGACGCGATCGTCCTGGCGGACGGCTTCTCGTGCCGGACGCAGCTGGAGCAGCTGGCGGGGAGAAGAGGGCTGCACTTGGCGGAGGTGCTGGCGGCGGGCTTGGCGGAGGAACAGCCGCAGCGGCCGGGGACCTCCTCCCGGTGACCGCCCCGAAGAACGTCCGGAAATGCACCCTTCGTTGCCGGAGGGGCGAAACAGCGGTCGCCTGCTGTTGGTTCCTGGGCGCCTGAAGCCCGGGAGAGGGCTACGGACGGCCACCCCTCATACCCCAGCCGTCCCCCAACCCCACAAGCGCTACACGCGGGGCGTCCCCGTAGGGCAGGCCACCCTCACATTCGCATTTAATGGGAACTGTCTTGCGAATAGGGGCAAATGGCGGACGGGGGAAAGCCATGGCTTCAGGAGTGCCCGGAAACAACGGCAATGGTGCGAGTCTCGGCGAGAAGATCGGCGGCTGCCTGGGGCAGGTGGGATGCTCCGTCGTCTTCATCGCCATCCTCGTGGCCATCGGAGCGTCCTGCGACTCGGACTCGGACAGCAACCCCGAAGAGGGGGACGTCTGCTACGACATCGGCGAGGAGGTGACGAACTCGGCGGGGGAGACGTTCAGGTGCGGGTTCTGATCGCAGGAGGGTGAAGAGCGACGCGAGGACCGCCGACATCCACGGCGTAAGAACCACGGAGTCGGCGCCCATCCGGCCGCAACCTCACGCACCCGCCCCGAGCCCCGCCGCGCGGCCCTCCTCGTCCCACCGGATCCTCAGGATCCGCACGACGGCGTCACGGTTGATGGGCCCGAACACATGGGGGAACAGGACGTCTGCCCCGACTCCCGGAGGCGGGGCGGGAGCGGCCGCCTCGAACTCCACCTCGGCGTCCAGCCGCCCCTCGTCGACGACCAGCACGTGCAACGGCTTCGGTGCGTCCCGATAGAAGGCGTTGACGACGGCCAGCGTCGTCGCTTCGTCGGGCGAGCAGTGAACGAAACCGTCCTCCGGGAGTGACGCGGGGGCGTACGGCCGGTCGGGGTGGGCGTTCCAGGCTTCGAGGGACACGACGTGGTAGATCATGGGCCGGTTATACAACAGCGGCCGGTGACGGCGACCGGCACGCGGCCGACGGCAGTCGCGGCCCCCACGCCACGTGACCCCTCCGCGCCGCGGCAACCGATCCCCGGCGCCGGGTCAGCCGACCCCCACCCGCGCGGCGCCGTCGCCCCCACCGCCGTACCTTGATCGATTTCCACCCGACGCCTAGGCTCCCGTGCCCATGGAGATCCGGGGGCGCGAACGTCGACCATGGCGAGACCGCCTGGCGGGGCGGCGACGGACGGCCGCCGTGGCCGTCGCCGGACTGGTGGGCCTCATCGCCCTCGGCGCGATACTCATCGTCCTGCCAGGCGTGGTGGTCGACCACGATCTCGCCGGGGCGACCGTGGACGCGCGGGACAGACTGAAGGCCGTGAGCGACGTCCGTACGACGTTGTTGCAGGCCATCGGTGGCCTGGTCGTACTCTTCGGCGCGTACGCCACATGGC
Source organism: Streptomyces sp. DSM 40750 (assembly GCF_024612035.1). GTDB lineage: Bacteria > Actinomycetota > Actinomycetes > Streptomycetales > Streptomycetaceae > Streptomyces. Next base: position 5,258,891 of record NZ_CP102513.1, on the reverse strand, counting down.
GCCAGCTCCGGGTCAGTCAGGACGGTCTGCGCGCGACCCAGGAGGGTTACGTCACCGACCGGTTCAGCCGGGCGGTCGACCAACTCGGCAGCGACAAGCCGGACGTACGCATCGGCGGGCTTCACGCGCTGTGGCGGATCGCGGAGCACTCGGCGCGGGACCGCGAGGCGATCCTCTCCATCCTGGCCGCGTACCTGCGTACGCATCTGCCCTGGCCGCCCACCGAACCGGGAACCCCGGCGGCGGAGGCGCCGATCAATGACGTCGTGCCGTTGGAGATACGGGCGGCCGACGCCCAGGTGGCGCTGACCGGACTCGGCGTGTTGCTGCTGCACCCCCGGGAGCAGTCCTGGCTCAACCTGAGCGTCACCGACCTGCGACGGGCCGACTGCGACGGACTGTGGCTGACCTCGGTCAACCTCGATCGGTCCTGCATGGAAGCGGCGGGCCTCTACCACGCCAATCTGACCCAGGCCTCGCTCGTCTCCGCCAACCTGCGGCACGCCGACCTCAAGACGGCGATCCTGCGCCGCGCCCGCCTCGCCCTGGCCGACCTGCGGGGCGCCCGACTCGTCGAAACCGACCTGTGTGAGGCCGACTTCACCGAGTGCGACCTGCGCGAGGCGAACCTCCGCAAGGCCGATGCGTCCGGCGCCGTCCTCCACCGCGCCGACCTCCGCCTGGCCGACCTGCGCGGCACCGACCTGACCACCGCCGACCTCACCGACGCCCGCCTCACCGGAGCCCTCACCAGCGACCAGACCCGCTGGCCGCCCGACTTCGACCCCACCACGGCCGGCCTCGTCCCCACGGAAGACCCCGGCCCCGAACCTTCACCCCTCCTCCAGCCGCCTGGCATTACCACCCAACACCCACCTCTGCGCTCGATGCGGTGACCGAGCGGGGCTGATGAATGCCGTCGAGCGGGACAGAAATGCGAGGGCGGCAGGAACAGGGCCCGCCACCCTCCACCTCTTCCCTTCAATTCAGCCGCCGCAACCGCCGCCCACGACTCTCGGCGATCCGAAGTGCATCGCCGAGGGCCTCAGTCAACCTTTCGGCCAGGAAGCGGAGTTCGCCGCGAGGGGCGTCCGGGAGCAGGTTGTGGGTGTGGGCGAGGAGTTCCGTGCCCATGCCGAGCTGGATGGATTCGGTGGTGTCGGCGAGACGGGAGACCGGACCGCCTTGGTCGTCGGTGATGAGGTAGCAGGGCTTGCCTTCGGTGCTGGCCCAGGGGAGCAGGCGTACCTCATCCCCGGGACGTTCGAACGCTTCGGTGCCGGTTTCCGCTTGCGGTTCCATCACGCGACCTCCGTCCCATGGATCCAGTACGGGCCTGGCACGTCCAATCCCGCAGCCAACAGGGCAAGTTCACGTCGTCGCTGCCGTTGTTCGTATGCGGTGACGTACGGGCGTACGGCGATGGTGGCGGCGCCGTCGAGGGGGGTGTTGAGGCCATAGGGGCTGCGGTGGACGGGCAGTGAGGTGTCGAGGGCTGGGGGTGGGCTGGCCCGTTGAGGGTGGGGGCGGCCGGGAGCGGCTCGATGCCTACCGCTCGGCTTCGAGAGGAAGCCCGCCCAGGCGAGGAGGCGACCGATAAGGTCGGTCATGTCATTGGCTCCGTTCACAGTTCGCTGATGACCGCGCCCCCGGACGGCTCCACCCGTGGCGGGGGTTTTTCTGCACTTCAATCGCGGTCTACCGCAGTCTACTGCGGTCGCGCGGTCTACCGCAGAGTTTTAGCGTCCACCGCATGAGTACCGAGCTCGACCGCACCCGACCCGTCTGGCGGCAGGTCGCCGCAGCCATAGGGGCCCGTATCGTCAGTGGTGAGTACCCCGTGGGTGCCCGCGTGCCGTCCGTCGTCGAACTGGCCGCCGAGTTCGGCATCGCGACCTCGACGGCGCAGAAGGCGCTGGCCCACCTGAAGACGGAGGGCTTGATCCGAGCCGAGGTCGGCCTCGGCTCTTTCGTCGCCGAGCGGTCGGAGGAATCCCCGGAGCAGCGGGAGGCATAGTCCCGGACTGGGTGCGGCAAGGTTCGCAGAGAAGTCGGTCGTCCGGGAGGCTCCGTGAGCGCGAACAGCTGGGTCAGCACCTCGATGCCGTACCTGACCCCGCGGGAGAAGGGGCAGGGCGACGCCTGGGGTGCCGACGCGGCGACTCAGGGGCGCCGGGGCACCCAGCGGATTCTGTACGCCGGTGAAGTGGAGGCGCCCGCCGAAGTGGCGCGGCTGTTCGGGCTGGTCGAGGGCGAGAGCGTCGTCGTGCGCCGCCGCCTGATCCTCCTCGATGACGAGCCGAACGAACTGACCGACACCTATTACCCGGTCGACATCGCCCGCGGCACCCGCCTCGCCGGAACCGCGAAGATCCCCGGCGGAGCGGTCACGTTGCTCGCCGAACTGGGCCACGTCGGCGCCCTCGTCCGTGAGGACGTGACGGCCGACCTCCCGGACGACGAGGAGCGGGAGACCCTGCGGACCGCACCGGGAGAGCCGGTCCTCCGGCTGACCAGGGTCACCCTGGACCGCGACGACCGCCCCATCCAGGTCGACCGCATGGTGATGCCGGCGCTACGGCAGCGACTGCGCTACGAGATCGCGATCGCGATCGAGACTCAGGCCTAGTCTCGACCCCGGGCTCCCCGCTGTGGCGGTCTCGCGTGCGAACTGTGAATGGCCTGGATCGGCGTTGCCTACTCGGCGGTCGTGTTTTAGGCATGGGATCAAGAACTTCAGGTCTCAAGTACCCAGAAGTGAATTCGTAAGTGAAGGGATGGCCTCCGCCTCATGAACCCCCCCACCTCGAGGCCCAGGAACCTGCTGCGTGGCGCCCTCGCCGTCACCGCCGCCGGGCTCGCCGCCGTGGTTCCGCTGGCGGGAACGGCCGCCGCCACGCCGCTGACCGGCAAGGCGCAGCGGACCGTCACCACCGCCGACGGTGAGACCTTCCGGCTGCGGCTGAAGGCCGACCCCGTCGTCCTGCCCGCCGCCGGCGGCACCGTCAAGGTCAAGGGCGCCGGGTACAACCGGGAGCAGGGCATCTTCCTCGCCTTCTGCGTGATCCCGGACGGCGTCAAGGTCGGCGACCCCGCCACCTACACCACCCTCCCCGGCCCCTGTCTCGGCGGCCGTGAGGCGCAGGACGGGTCGTCGCGCCGCATCACCGACACCGGGACGGGGACGCCGGGCATCACCATCCCGTACGAGAAGGGCGGCTCGTTCCGTACGACGCTGAACCTCCGGCCCGAGATCGCCGACGGCAAGGTGTGCGGCGAGACCGTACGCTGCGCGATCGTCACCCGGGCCGACTTCACGGCGACTAACGAGCGGCTGTACGACCAGTACATCCCGGTCCACTTCGTGCCGGGCGGCGTGGCGCGCGGGCGCTAGCACCGGCCGGCATGCTCCAGGCAGGGTCGGCCATGTGTGGCCGCCCTGCCTGGCCCAACGGTTCATCTCAGGTGGAGGCTCCAGTAGCCCGGCCGTCCTGTCGTCGACCGGCTCAGCCGGGGGTGACGGTGTACGTGAACGACTGCGAGGCGTCGCTGCCTCCCGCGCTGGTGACGGTGACGGGGACCGTGCCCGTGCCGCCCGGGGAGTAGACGACGATGGTGGTGTCGTCGATGACGTTGTACGAGGTCGAGTCGGGGCCGTACGAGATGTCCACGACATCGCTCAGGTTGGTGCCGGTGATGGTGGAGGCCGTGCCGCCGTAGTCCGGTCCGGTGGTGGGGTCCATGCTGGTCACTGTCGGGGCGCCCACGTAGGTGAAGGTGAGCCCGTTGGTGGTACCGCCCTTGGTCGTGACGCTGACTGCCACGGTCTGGGGCGTAGTCACGGCCGGCACCGTGACGTTCAGCGTGGTGTCGTTCACCACGGTGGGAACGGCGGAGTTGGAGCCGAAGGACATCGACGTGGCGGTCTGCAGGCTCGAACCGGTGAGGGTGATGGGGATGCCGTCGAGCGGTCCCATGTTCTCACTGAGACTCGATTTGGACGGGGGAGTGATGTAGTAGTACCAGACCGGGGCTGATGTTCCGCCCGGCGTGGTGACGACGACCTGGACCGCGGCGTTGTTCGAGGGTGCGACAGCGGTGATCTGGGTGGCGCTGTTGACCGTGAAACTGGCCGACTTGGTTCCGAACTTCACAAGGGTGGCGCCCGTGAAGTTCGTTCCGGTGATGATGACCTGGTTACCACCTGCGGTGGGTCCCTGGTTCGGGTTCAGCGTGACCATGAGGCTTCTCCTTCGCGCTGGGTGCTTTTCTTTTCTGGAAGACGACCCCGCATGCGGGAGCACGAATGGGCCTACATGTATCGGCGCCATTTCGGTGAGTTGGGTTCTCACGCAGGGCATCCCTTGTACGAAAAGTGAAGCAGGCATTCCACGGATGGAGTAGGGTCCACATGATGCGTTGAGTGGTGAATACTAAAATATGAATTGCTTCCTGATGGCGAAAAGTGCGCCCGAGTGCTCCGGTTGACCACTTATATCGAGCCGCGATTGGTGGGACGATCCAGGGAACACATGGAATCGACTCCTGGAGCAACGGGCGTCAGGTTATTGAATCTCGGGGCATGAAATCCTCAACTCCCTCTGACACTCACCGAATTCGGGAGCCCGGTCGAGAGGAGTCAGCATGTTCGTCAGCAATGCCCCGCCGGCAGTCCAGGAACTCGGGAGCTCTCCGTCCGCCGTCTTGTCCGCGGTGGCCGAAACCGACACGATCCCGGTGGGACCGGCACCTCATTCCATCGCCATGCGGCCCGACGGATTGCGCTGCTATGTGACCGACTCGGGTGCCGACACGCTGAGTGTGATCGACACCGCCGCCGGCGCCGTCGTCACCACCATCGGTGTGGGGACCGGCCCGTGGGCCGCGGCGGTCGCCCCCGACGGCCAGCACGTCTACGTGACCAGGCCCGACTCGGGGGCCGTCGGCGTCGTCAGCACGGCGACCGACACCCTCGTCGGTACGGTCAGCGGCCTCACCGCGCCGCGCGGGCTGGCCGTCACCCCTGACGGGGCCCAGGTGTACGTGGCGAACTCCGGTGCCAACACGGTGAGTGTCATCAGCACGGCCACCCACACCGTCACCGGCACCATCACCGTGGGGAACAGCCCCCAGGTCATCACCATCCGCCCCGACGGTCTGCGCGCCTACGTCAGCAACTCCGCCGACGGCACCGTCAGCGTGATCAACACGGTCAGCAACGCCGTCGTGACCACCGTGACCGGCTTCAATGCCCCCTGGGGGGTGGTCGTCAGCCCTGACGGGGCCCAGGTGTACGTGGCGAACTCCGGTGCCAACACGGTGAGTGTCATCAGCACGACCACCCAGACCGTCACCGACACCATCACTCTCGCGAGCAGCCCGGTCCATGTCACCGCCTCCCCGGACGGGACGCTCGTCTACGCGTCGATGACCGGCGCGGGCTCCCTGACGGTGATCAACCCGAGCAGCAACAACGTCACCGAAACGATCCCGGGATTCGTCGAGCCCCACGAAGTGGCGACCACACCGGACGGGGGTTACCTCTATGTCGTCGACCACGGAGACAACACCGTCGACGTCCGCAGAAGGCCGGCCAGTATCTCCCCCAACAACGGCCCCCGTGGCGGGGGAACGACTGTGATCATCAAAGGCCGGGGCTTTCTCGGGACCACCGCCGTCCGATTCGGCGTCCGAAAGGCCAGTAGCTTCAGCGTGGTGAGCGACACCACGCTGACCGTCGTCACCCCTTCCGCCATCCGGTCAGCCGTACCGGTCACCGTGACCGCCAGCGGCGGAACAGCGATCATCGGTCATTTCTATTACCGTCGGCTGCCCGTCGTGAACACAGTCTCGGTCTCCTCCGGATCGACGAACGGGGGAAACGTCCTCACCCTCACCGGATTCCGGTTCGTCGGTGTCGAGTACGTACGCTTCGGCACCGTGCTGGCGCCCGTCACCGTCCTGTCGGACACCGAGCTCACCGTCACCGTCCCGCCGTCGGCCCTCGCCCGGACCGTCCCCGTCTACACGGTCAGCGTGGGTGGCGTGTCCAACAGCCTCTCCTACACCTACATCGGCACCGCCACGATCACCAGCATCAGCCCGACCTCGGGGCCGCGTACGGGAAGCCGCATCGTGAACCTCAACGGCACTTTCCTGTCCCAGGTCACCGGCGTCACCTACGGCGGCGTCCCGGCCCTCTCTTTCAAGGTCATGTCCCCCATCAAGGTCCAGACGGTCACACCGCCGACATCGACCCCAGGGCCCGTGGCCGTGGTCGCGACGACCTCCACTGGTGCGACGGCCTCGTCCCCCGTTCCGTACACCTACACCTGACGCCAGCTCCTCGGTGACCGGCTCGACGCCCCAGCAACAACAACAGCAGCAACAACAACAGCGACAGCGACTACCCCTCGCCCCAGCCCGAACCGCCGCGGCTCACCCCGCGACCCCCGCCTTCCCCCGTCCCACCTGCGTCCGCACCGCCCCCATGCTCGCCCCGATGACCAGGGCGATCGCGAGGGATTCCGTGGTGGACAGGGTCTGGTCGAGGATCAGGAAGCCGGCGGTCGCGGCGATCGCGGGTTCCAGGCTCATGAGGATCGCGAAGGTGGAGGCGGGCAGGCGGCGCAGGGCGAGGAGTTCCAGGGTGTAGGGGAGGACGGAGGACAGTACGGCGACGGCGGCGCCCAGTGCGATCGTCGTCGGGTCGAGGAGCCGCGTCCCCGACTCGACGAGCCCCAGCGGCAGGAACAGCACCGCCGCGACCGCCATGGCCAGTGCCAGCCCGTCGGCCTGCGGGAACCGTCGGCCCGTACGCGCGCTGAAGACGATGTACAGGGCCCACATCGCACCGGCCGAGAGGGCGAAGGCGACGCCCAGCGGGTCGAGGCCGCCGAAACCGCCCCCGCCGCCGAGGAGGAAGACGCCGCAGAGGGCCAGCCCGGCCCACACCATGTTCACCGCTCGGCGGGACGCCAGGACGGACAGCGCGAGCGGGCCCAGCACCTCCAGGGTGACGGCCGGGCCGAGGGGGATGCGGGCGAGGGCCTGGTAGAAGAGGCCGTTCATCGCGGCCATGGTGACGCCGAAGAGGATCACCGTGCCCCAGTCGGTGCGCGAGTGTCCGCGCAGCCGGGGCCGGCAGACCACCAGCATCACCAGCGCGGCGACCGCGAGCCGCAGCGTCACCACCCCGAGTGCTCCGACCCGAGGCATCAGCGTCACCGCCAACGCCCCGCCGAACTGCACCGATATCCCACCGGCCAGCACCAGCCCCACCGGCCCGAGGGAGCCCGGCCCGCGAGCGCCGCCCGACGTGGGGCCGGCCGGTGTCGTCGTGGTGGTGGCCGACGCGGATTGTTCAGCGCTGGGGAGTGTCACGGGAGCCGTCCAGGAAGAGCGGGGAGCGAGAGCGCTTCGTTCAATAGGGGAAACTTCGTAGTTCAAAGTAATGGACCAAGTCAGGTCTGTAAACCACTTTTGGGTCTTACGGGGGGTGGCGGGCGTACGGCCGTGAGGGCGCCGACGACGGGTGCGCCTCCCGAGATCCGTCCGCCCCGCCGGAAAGCCGCATCCGAAAATACAATCACGCTTGCTTGTTTCTGGTCCCGCTGTCATGCTCCCCCCATGGCCGACCCAACGCCCGTGATCGACGACCTCTGCGCCGAGAGCGAGGAACTCGACCTCCTCGTGGCCGAGTTGAGCCCGGAGCAGTGGGCGCTCGCGACGCCCGCCCCCGGCTGGACCGTCGCCCACCAGATCGCGCACCTCGCCTGGACCGACCGCTCCTCCGTGCTGGCCGTGACCGACCAGGACGCCTTCGCCCGTGAGGTCGAGACCGCGCTGACCTCGCCCGGGGACTTCGTGGACAACGGCGCGGAGGAAGGGGCTGGGCAGCCGCCCGCGCGGCTGCTCGCGGAGTGGCGGGCCGGGCGCAAGGCCCTGGCCGACGCCCTGCGCGCGGCACCCGACGGGGCGCGGTTCCCCTGGTACGGCCCGCCCATGTCCACCGCCTCCATGGCGACCGCCCGCCTCATGGAGACCTGGGCCCACGGCCTGGACGTCGCCGACGCACTGGGCGTCGCCCGGATCGCCCCCACCGGCCGGCTCCGGCACATCGCGCGCCTCGGCGTCCGCACCCGAGACTTCGCCTTCGGCGTGCACGGACTGACCCCGCCGTTCGAGGAGTTCCGCGTGGAACTCGCCGGCCCCGGCGGTGAGCTGTGGGCGTCCGGCCCGGCGGACGCGACCGACCGCGTCAGCGGCCCCGCCCTCGACTTCTGCCTCCTGGTCACCCAGCGGGCCCACCGCGCCGACCTCGCCCTCCACGCCGAAGGCCCCGACGCCGACCGCTGGCTGGACATCGCCCAGGCCTTCGCGGGACCACCGGGGGCGGGACGTGCCGAGAAGGGAACCGCCCGGTGAGCGTGCTCCGCATAGGCAACGCCTCCGGCTTCTACGGCGACCGCTTCGACGCGATGCGCGAGATGCTCACCGGCGGCGAACTCGACGTCCTCACCGGCGACTACCTCGCCGAACTGACCATGCTCATCCTCGGCCGCGACCGCCTGAGGGACCCCACCGACCGCACCGCCGGATACGCCCGCACCTTCCTCCGCCAGCTGGAGGAGTGCCTGGGGCTCGCGCACGAGCGGGGCGTGCGGATCGTCGTCAACGCCGGCGGCCTCAACCCCGCCGGACTCGCCGACGCCGTAAGGGAGTTGGCCGGGCGACTCGGCATCCCCGTCCGCGTCGCCCACGTCGAGGGCGACGACCTCACCGCCCTCCACCCCGGTAGCCTCGCCGCCCACGCCTACCTCGGCGGCTTCGGTATCGCGGCCTGTCTGCGCGAGGGCGCGGACATCGTGGTCACCGGCCGGGTGACGGACGCGGCCCTGGTCACCGGGCCCGCCGCCGCCCACTTCGGCTGGGGCCCGGGGGAGTACGACCGGCTCGCGGGCGCCGTCGTCGCCGGGCACGTGCTGGAGTGCGGGGCCCAGGCCACCGGCGGCAACTATGCCTTCTTCCACGAGGCCCACGAGGCCCACGAGGCCCACGAGGCCCACGAGGCCCACGAGGCCCACGAGGCCCATGAGGCCCACGAGGCCCATGAGGCCCACGGGTCCGCCCCGGCCGTGCGGCGGCCTCCCCTGGCCGTCGGCCTCCGCCGCCCCGGCTTCCCCCTCGCCGAACTCCACGCCGACGGAACGGCCGTCATCACCAAACACCCCGGCACCGGCGGCCTCGTCGACGTCGGCACGATCACCGCCCAGCTCCTCTACGAGACGGGCGGCGCCCGGTACGCGGGCCCCGACGTCACCGCCCGTCTCGACACCATCAGGCTCACCCAGGACGGCCCCGACCGCGTCCGTATCGAAGGCGTACGCGGTGAGGCCCCGCCGCCCACCCTCAAGGTCGGCCTCAACCGCCTCGGCGGCTACCGCAACGAGGTGACCTTCGTCCTGACCGGCCTGGAGATCGAGCGCAAGGCCGCCCTCGTCCGCGACCAGCTGGAAACCGCCCTCGCCGCCGCCAAGTCACGCCCGGAACACGAGAGTTGGGAACTGGTCCGCACCGACCACCCCGACGCCCCCACCGAGGAGACCGCCAGCGCCCTCCTCCGCCTCGTCGTACGCGACTCCGACCGGAACGCCGTCGGCCGCGCCCTCAGCGGAGCCGCCGTGGAACTGGCGCTCGCCAGCTACCCCGGCTTCCACGTCCTGGCCCCACCGGGAAAGGGAGCGCCCTACGGGGTGTTCGAGTCGGCGTACGTCGACCAAGGAGCCGTCCCGCACACGGCCGTCCTCCACGACGGCCGCCGGGTTCCCGTGCCCCCGGCCGCCGACACCCTCGTACCGCGACCGGTCGACGAGCCACCCCTCCCGGAGCCTCTGCCGGACGGGCTCCCGTCCCGCCGCGCACCTCTCGGCCTCGTCGCCGGCGCCCGCAGCGGCGACAAGGGCGGCGACGCCAACATCGGCCTCTGGGCCCGTACGGACGACGCCTGGCGGTGGCTCGCGCACGCTCTCACCACCGATCGCCTCCGCGAACTCCTCCCCGAGACCGCCGACTTGACCGTCACCCGGCACGCCCTCCCCAACCTGCGCGCCCTCAACTTCGTGGTCGAGGGCATCCTCGGCGAGGGCGTCGCCTCCCAGCACCGTTTCGACCCCCAGGCCAAGGGCCTCGGCGAATGGCTCCGCTCCCGCCACCTGGACATACCGGAGGTTCTCCTGTGACCGCCCGCCGCCCGGACTCTCCAGGGGTTCTCCTGTGACCGCCCGCCGCCCGGACTCTCCAGGTTCACCTGTGACCGCCCGCCGCCCGGACTCTCCAGGTTCACCTGTGACCACACGCCGCCCGAACTCTCCAGGTTCACCTGTGACCACACGCCGCCCGAACTCTCCAGAGGTTCACCTGTGACCGTCCTCAGCTCCGCCCTCGACCCGGGCGGGCCCGACCACACCGCGAACCGCGCGGCCATGCTGGCCAAGCTCGCCGAACTCGACGCCGAGCACGCGAAGGCCCTCGCGGGCGGCGGCGAGAAGTACATCGACCGGCACCGCGAACGCGGCAAACTGCTCGCCCGCGAGCGCATCGAGCTGCTGCTCGACCCGGACACGCCCTTCCTGGAGCTGTCCCCGCTCGCGGCCTGGGGCAGCGAGTACACGGTCGGCGCCTCCCTCGTCACCGGCATCGGGACCGTCGAGGGCGTCGAGTGTCTGATCACCGCGAACGACCCGACCGTACGCGGCGGCGCGAGCAACCCCTGGAGCCTGAAGAAGGCCCTCCGCGCCAACGACATCGCGCTCGCCAACCGGCTGCCCTGCATCAGCCTCGTCGAGTCGGGCGGGGCCGATCTGCCGTCCCAGAAGGAGATCTTCATCCCGGGCGGCGCGATCTTCCGCGACCTCACCCGCCTGTCCGCCGCCGGAATCCCCACCATCGCGGTCGTCTTCGGCAACTCCACCGCCGGCGGGGCCTACATCCCCGGCATGTCCGACCACGTGATCATGGTCAGGGAACGGGCGAAGGTGTTCCTCGGCGGGCCACCCCTCGTGAAGATGGCCACCGGCGAGGAGAGCGACGACGAGTCGCTGGGCGGTGCCGAGATGCACGCGCGCGTGTCGGGCCTCGCGGACCACTTCGCCGTCGACGAGCAGGACGCCCTGCGCCAGGCCCGCCGGGTCGTCGCCCGCCTCAACCACCGCAAGGCGTATGCCGATCCGGCCCCGGCCGCGCCCCCCGAGTACGACGCGGAGGAACTGCTCGGCATCGTCCCCGGAGACCTCCGCAGCCCCTTCGACCCCCGCGAGGTGATCGCCCGCATCGTCGACGCCTCCGACTTCGACGAGTTCAAGCCCCTCTACGGCACCAGCCTCACCACCGGCTGGGCCACCCTCCACGGCTACCCGGTCGGCATCCTGGCCAACGCCCAAGGCGTCCTCTTCAGCGAGGAGTCCCAGAAGGCCGCCCAGTTCATCCAGCTCGCCAACCAGCGCGACATCCCGCTCCTCTTCCTCCACAACACCACCGGTTACATGGTCGGCAAGGAGTACGAGCAGGGCGGCATCATCAAGCACGGCGCGATGATGATCAACGCGGTCAGCAATTCGAAGGTCCCCCACCTGTCCGTCCTCATGGGCGCCTCGTACGGCGCCGGCCACTACGGCATGTGCGGTCGCGCCTACGACCCCCGCTTCCTCTTCGCCTGGCCCAGCGCCAAGTCGGCGGTGATGGGCCCGCAGCAGCTGGCGGGCGTGCTCTCGATCGTGGCCCGGCAGTCGGCGGCGGCGAAGGACCGGCCGTACGACGAGGACGCCGACGCCGCCCTGCGCGCGATGGTGGAGCAGCAGATCGAGTCCGAGTCCCTGCCGATGTTCCTCTCCGGGCGGCTGTACGACGACGGGGTCATCGACCCCCGCGACACCCGCACCGTCCTCGGCCTGTGCCTGTCCGCGATCCACACGGCGCCCTACGAGGGCGCACGCGGTGGCTTCGGCGTCTTCCGGATGTGAGGGACCCAGTGACTGATGCGAAGGACCCTTCAGTGATCACTTCTGTCCTCGTCGCCAACCGGGGCGAGATCGCCTGCCGGATCTTCCGCACCTGCCGTGAGTGGGGAATCCACACGGTCGCCGTGCACTCCGACGCCGACGAGAACGCCCTCCACGCGCGCGTGGCCGACGCGACGGTACGGCTGCCGGGCGCGGCCCCCGCCGACACCTATCTGCGCGGCGACCTGATCGTGAAGGCCGCCCTCGCCGCCGGCGCCGACGCGATCCACCCCGGCTACGGCTTCCTCTCCGAGAACCCCGACTTCGCCCGCCAGGTCCTCGACGCGGGCCTCACCTGGATCGGCCCCACCCCGGACGCGATCGAGGCGATGGCCTCCAAGACCCGGGCCAAGGAGCTGATGGGCCTCACCCCCCTGCGCGAGGTCACCGAGGACGACCTGCCGGTCCTCGTGAAGGCCGCGGCGGGCGGCGGCGGACGCGGCATGCGCGTCGTACGCCGCCTGGAGGACCTGGACACCGCCCTGGAGAGCGCCCGCGCCGAGGCCACGAGCGCCTTCGGCGACGGCGAGGTCTTCGTCGAGCCCTACGTCGAGAACGGCCGCCACGTCGAGGTCCAGATCCTCGCCGACACCCACGGCACGATCTGGCCCCTCGGTACCCGCGACTGCTCCCTCCAACGCCGCCACCAGAAGGTCATCGAGGAGGCCCCGGCCCCCGCACTCTCCGAAGAACTCACTGAGGAACTCCACAACCTGGCCGTACGTGCCGCCCGAGCCGTCTCCTACGTCGGTGCGGGCACCGTCGAGTTCCTGGTCGCCGACGGAAGGGCCCACTTCCTGGAGATGAACACCCGCCTCCAGGTCGAACACCCGGTGACAGAAGCCGTCTTCGGCCTCGACCTGGTCGCCGAACAGATCCGCATAGCCGAAGGCCGGGCCCTGCCGGCCGACCCCCCACGCGCGCGTGGCCACGCCGTCGAGGCCCGCCTGTACGCAGAGGACCCCGCGCACCACTGGACCCCCCAGACCGGAACCCTGCACCGCCTCACCGTCTCCGAAAGCGTTGCCGAAGGCGTCTCCGAACGCTTCCCCGGACGCGTCGCCGAAAGCGTCTCCCCAGGCATCCGCCTGGACACCGGCTACGCCGACGGCGACGACATCGGCGTCCACTACGACCCCATGCTCGCCAAGGTCATCGCCCACGCCCCCACGCGCGCGGAGGCGATCCGCCGCCTGGCCGCCGCCCTGGACCGCGCCACGATCCACGGCCCGACCACCAACCGCGACCTCCTGGCCCGCTCCCTGCGCCACGAGGAATTCAGGACGGCCCGCATGGACACGGGCTTCTACGACCGCCACCTGCCCGACCTGACCCACCCCACCCCGGACCCGTACGCCCCCTTGGCCGCCGCCCTCGCCGACGCCCATACCCACGGCGACCCCCGCTTCGGCGGCTGGCGCAACGTCCCCTCCCAACCCCCGACCAGGCGCTACGCCCTGGCGGGCGAGGAATACGAGCCGGCCTACCGCCACACCCGCACCGGCTTGGAGGCCGACGGCGTGACGGTCGTCCACGCCGACGCCCACCTCGTCGTACTCGAAGTCGACGGCGTACGACGAAAGTTCGAGGTGGCGAGGTACGGCGCCGACCGCTACGTGAACACCACCAAGCTCACCGCACTCCCGCGCTTCCCCGACCCGACGACCCAACAGGCCCCGGGATCCCTCCTGGCCCCCATGCCGGGCACGGTCATCCGCGTGGCCGAGGGCCTGAAGCCGGGCACCCCCGTCGAGGCCGGAACCCCCCTCCTCTGGCTGGAGGCCATGAAGATGGAACACAAGATCACGGCCCCGACGACGGGCACGCTGGCAGCCCTGCACGTGGCTGTCGGACAGCAGGTCGAGATGGGTGCACTTCTGGCCGTGGTCCAGGACCCGCCTACTTAGGGGCGCGGGGAACTGCGCGACAAGCCCCCACAAACCCGCACCCTCCGAACGACGAACGGACCCTCCCCCTTAGGAGCCCTCATGTCCCCCGTCCTGGAATCCGAAGAACACAAAGCCCTACGAGCCGCCGTATCCGCCCTCGGTAAACGCTACGGCCGCGCCTACATAGCCACGATCAACAAAGAGGGCCGCCACCCGGACGAACTCTGGTCCGAAGCCGCCAAACTCGGCTACCTGGGCGTCAACCTCCCGGAGGAATACGGCGGCGGAGGCGGCGGAATCGCCGAACTCTCCATCGTCCTCGAAGAACTGGGCACCGCGGGCTGCCCTCTCCTCATGCTGATCGTCTCCCCGGCGATCTGCGGCACGGTGATCGCCCGCTTCGGCACAGAAGCCCAGAAACAGGCCTGGCTCCCCGGACTGGCCGACGGCTCCCGCCTCATGGCCTTCGGCATCACCGAACCCGACGCCGGCTCCAACAGCCACCGCATCACCACCACGGCCCGCAAGGATGAGACAGGCGACTGGCTCCTCACCGGCCGCAAGGTCTTCATCTCCGGCGTGGACAGGGCGGACGCCGTCCTCATGGTCGGCCGCACGGAAGACGCCCGCACCGGCACCCTCAAGCCCTGCCTCTTCATCGTCCCCAGGGACACCCCTGGCTTCGCATACCGCCAGATCGACATGGAACTCCGCGCCGCGGAGAAGCAGTTCGAGCTGACCTTCGACGACATCCGCCTCCCCGCCGACTCCCTCGTCGGCGACGAGAACGCCGGCCTGCTCCAGCTCTTCGCCGGCCTCAACCCCGAACGCATCATGACGGCCGCCTTCGCGATCGGCATGGCCAGGTACGCCCTCGCCAAGGCCGTCGACTACGCCCGCGACCGCACCGTATGGAGCCGTCCCATCGGCGCCCACCAGGCGATCGCCCACCCCCTCGCCCAGTCCCACATCGAACTCGAACTGGCCCGCCTGATGATGCAGAAGGCGGCGTACCTGTACGACGCAGGCGACGACGCGGCGGCGGGCGAGGCCGCCAACATGGCCAAGTACGCGGCGGGGGAGGCCTGCGTGAAGGCCGTCGACCAGGCCGTGCACACCCTCGGCGGCAACGGCCTCACGAACGAGTTCGGCCTCGCCTCGCTGATAACGGCGGCGCGCGTGTCTCGTATCGCACCGGTGAGCCGGGAGATGATTCTCAACTACGTCTCCCACCAGACCCTGGGCCTGCCGAAGTCGTACTGACCGGCACCGTGTGGCGCGAGGAGGAACCATGTTCCGCAGCGAGTACGCAGACGTCCCACCCCTCGAACTCCCCATCCACGACGTCGTACTGGGCCGAGCCGCCGAGTTCGGCGACCTGCCCGCGCTGATCGACGGCATCGACGGCACGACCCTCACGTACGAACAGGTGGACCGCTTCCACCGGCGCCTCGCGGCCGCGTTCGCCGAGGCGGGGGTCCGCAAGGGCGATGTGCTCGCCCTGCACAGCCCCAACACGATCGCCTACCCGACGGCCTTCTACGCCGCCACCCGCGCGGGCGCCACGGTCACCACCGTCCACCCGCTGGCCACCCCGGGCGAGCTGGCCAAACAGCTCCAGGACTCCGGGGCGAACTGGATCGTCACGGTCTCGCCGCTCCTCGAAACCGCCCGCACGGCCGCCGAACGCGTCGGCGGCATACGGGAGATCTTCGTCTGCGACAGCGCCCCCGGGCACCGTTCGCTGATCGACATGCTCGCCTCCGCCGCACCCGAGCCGGACGTCGAGATCAACCCGGTGACGGACCTGGCGGCCCTCCCGTACTCCTCCGGCACGACCGGCGTCCCCAAGGGCGTCATGCTCACCCACCGGTCCATCGCCACCAACCTCGCCCAACTCGAACCGGTCATGCCGGCCGACCCCGGCGACCGCATCCTCGCCGTACTGCCGTTCTTCCACATCTACGGCCTCACCGCCCTGATGAACGCCCCGCTGCGGCTCGGCGCCACCGTCGTCGTCCTCCCCCGCTTCGACCTGGAGGTCTACCTCGCGGCCATCGCCAAGTACGGCATCACGCACCTCTACGTCGCCCCGCCGATCGTCCTGGCCCTGGCCAAGCACCCGGCCGCCGAGCGCTACGACCTCTCCACGGTCCGGCACATCCTCTCCGCCGCCGCCCCCCTCGACGCGAAGCTCGCCACCGCCTGCTCGGCCCGCCTCGGCCTGCCGCCCGTCGTCCAGGGCTACGGCATGACCGAACTCTCCCCCTGCTCCCACCTGGTCCCCCTCGCCCAGGCCGCCTCCGCACCCCCCGGCACCGTCGGCAAACTCATCGCCGGCACCGAGATGCGGATCGTCTCCCTCGACGACCCCGGCAAGGACGTCGGCGTCGGTGAACCCGGTGAGATCGTCATCCGCGGCCCCCAGGTCATGAAGGGCTACCTGGGCCGCCCCCAGGCCACCGCCGACATGATCGACGCCGACGGCTGGCTCTTCACCGGCGACGTCGGCCACGCCGACGCCGACGGCTGGCTGTACATCGTCGACCGCGTCAAGGAACTCATCAAATACAAGGGCTTCCAGGTCGCCCCCGCCGAACTCGAAGCCCTCCTCGTCACCCACCCCGCCATCGCCGACGCCGCCGTCATCGGCCACTACGACGACGACGGCAACGAGGTCCCGCACGCCTTCGTCGTCCGCCACCCCACGGCCGACGGACTCTCCGAGGGCGAGGTCATGATGTACGTCGCCGAACGCGTCGCCCCCTACAAACGCGTCCGCCTCGTCACCTTCATCGACGGCGTCCCCCGGGCGGCCTCCGGGAAGATCCTCCGCCGCGAACTCAGGGAACGCCTGTGACAGACACCCAATCCCTCGTACGTGCCGCACACCACCGGGGAGTCGCCACCCTCACCCTCGACTCCCCGGCCAACCGCAACGCCCTCTCCGCCGCCCTCGTCGCCGAACTCCGCGCCACCCTCGAACAGTGCGGCAGAGACGGCACCGTACGCGCGATCGTCCTCACCCACACCGGCACCACCTTCTGCGCCGGCGCCGACCTCCGCGACCCACCCGACCCGAAAGCCCTGGTCGAGCTTCTCCGCCAGCTCCTCGAACTGCGCAAACCCGTCGTCGCCCGCGTCACCGGCCACGTCCGCGCGGGCGGCCTCGGCCTGCTCGGCGCCTGCGACATCGCCGCCGCCGGCGCCGAGGCCACCTTCGCCTTCACCGAGGTCCGCATCGGCGTCGCCCCCGCCGTCATCTCCCTCACCCTCCGCCCCCGCACCGACGCCCGCGCCCTCGCCCGCTACTACCTCACCGGCGAGACCTTCGGCTCCGCCGAAGCCGCCCGCATCGGCCTGCTCACCGCGGCCGGCGCCGACGTCGACGACGTACTCGAACCCGTCCTCGACGGACTGCGCCGAGCCTCCCCGACGGCCCTGGCGGAGACGAAACACCTGCTCACCACTAAGGTGCTGGAGAACTTCGACCTGGACACGGGCGAACTGACCCGCCTCTCGTCCCGGCTGTTCGCCTCCGCCGACGCCCGCGAGGGCATGACGGCCTTCCTCGAAAGACGGGAACCGGGATGGGTGTTGTGAGCATGGTGGGCACATCCGTTGACACCGACACCGGGGCGGTCGCCGAGCGCGGCCCCAAGCAGGACCGCAGCCGGATCACCCGCAAACGCCTCCTCGAAGCCGCCGTGGCCTGCCTCGCCGAACACGGCTGGGCCGGCTCCACCGTCTCCGTCGTCGCCGAACGCGCCGGCGTCTCCCGCGGCGCCGCACAACACCACTTCCGCACCCGCGAGGACCTGTTCACCGCGGCCGTCGAATACGTCGCCGAAGAGCGCTCCCTCGCCCTGCGCGCCCTCTTCCCCGAGGGCCCCGCCGACCGCCGCGCCGTCGTCGCCGCCGTCGTCGACCTCTACACCGGCCCCCTCTTCCGCGCCGCCCTCCATCTCTGGGTCGCCGCCTCCAACGAGGACCAGCTCCGCCCCCGCGTCACCGAACTCGAAGCCCGCGTCGGCCGCGAGACCCACCGCATCGCCGTCGACCTCCTCCGCGCCGACGAAACCGTCCCCGGCGTCCGCGAAACCGTCCAGGGCCTCCTCGACATGGCCCGCGGCCTCGGCCTCGCCAACCTCCTCACGGACGACACCGGACGCCGCGACAAGGTGGTGGCCCAGTGGGCGGCCCTGCTGGACGAGGCACTGGACCGGACGACGGAGACCCCGGACTGAGCCGCCCCACCGAGGTCACGCGCTGAGCCGCTCCACCGAGGTCACGGACTCAGCCGCTCCACCCGCCACGACCCGTCCGCCTCCGCCACATACCGCAACCGGTCGTGCAGCCGATTCCACCGCCCCTGCCAGAACTCCACACTCTGCGGCGCCACCCGGAAGCCACCCCAGTTCGGCGGCACCGGCACCTGCTCGCCCTCCGGATAGCGGGCGTGCAACTCCTCGTACGCGGCGTCCAGTTCGGTCCGCGAAGAGATCACCGAGGACTGCGCGCTGGCCCACGCCCCCAGCTGCGAACCATGCGGACGCGTACGGAAGTACGCCGCCGTCTCGTCCCGCCCGGTCCGCCGCGCCGTACCCGTCACGATCACCTGCCGGGCGATCGCATGCCACGGGAAGAGCAGCGAGACATACGGGTTCTCCGCCAGGTCGTGGGCCTTGCGGGAGTCGTAGTTCGTGTAGAAGACGAAGCCCTGTTCGTCGTACGCCTTCATCAGCACCGTACGAGAACCGGGGCGCCCCTCGGCGTCCGCCGTCGACACGACCATGGCGTTCGGCTCGAACACCGCGCCCTCCTGCGCGGCCTGCCGGAACCACCGCGCGAACTGCTCCATCGGATCACCGGCCAGCTCGCTCTCGTCGAGCCCGTCGGCCCGGTACTGCTTGCGCATGCGAGCGGGGTCGGGCACGGGTTCCAGGCCGGGATCGTTCACGGTGGTCATCTTGCCGTATCGGCGGCCGCCCGGAAGGTTGGTGGCACTGAGTGCCGCGCACCCTCCCCAAACCTGGCACTCAGGCGTAAGGTGCTGGAACATTCCGGTGGGGCCTCGTACCGCCGCCCCCGCCGGGCGCCCCCCTGTCGTACACATCACGAGGAGCCGCCTGATGTCCGACTTCGTACCCGGGCTCGAAGGGGTCGTCGCGTTCGAGACGGAGATCGCCGAACCGGACAAGGAGGGCGGCGCCCTCCGGTACCGGGGCGTCGACATCGAGGATCTGGTCGGCCACGTCTCCTTCGGCAACGTCTGGGGCCTCCTCGTCGACGGCGCGTTCCGCCCCGGCCTGCCGCCCGCCGAACCGTTCCCCATCCCGGTCCACTCGGGTGACATCCGCGTCGACGTCCAGTCCGCACTGGCCATGCTCGCCCCGGTCTGGGGCCTCAAGCCCCTCCTGGACATCGACGAGCAGCAGGCCCGCGCCGACCTCGCCCGCGCCGCCGTCATGGCCCTCTCCTACGTCGCCCAGTCCGCTCGCGGCCAGGGCCTGCCCATGGTCCCGCAGCGCGAGATCGACAAGGCCCAGTCCGTGGTCGAACGCTTCATGATCCGCTGGCGCGGCGAGCCGGACCCGAAGCACGTGGCGGCGGTGGACGCGTACTGGACATCGGCGGCCGAGCACGGCATGAACGCGTCCACGTTCACGGCGCGGGTCATCGCGTCGACGGGCGCGGATGTGGCGGCAGCCCTGTCCGGCGCGGTGGGAGCCATGTCGGGCCCCCTGCACGGCGGCGCCCCCTCCCGCGTACTGGGCATGATCGAGGAGATCGAGCGAACGGGCGACGCCGACGCCTACGTCAAACAAGCCCTCGACAAGGGCGAACGCCTCATGGGCTTCGGCCACCGCGTCTACCGCGCCGAGGATCCCCGCGCCCGAGTCCTCCGCCGCACCGCCCGCGACCTCGGCGCCCCCCGCTTCGAGGTGGCCGAGGCCCTGGAAAAGGCGGCCCTGGCGGAACTCCACGCCCGCCGCCCCGACCGAGTCCTGGCGACGAACGTCGAATTCTGGGCCGCGATCGTCCTCGACTTCGCCGAGGTCCCGGCCCACATGTTCACCTCGATGTTCACCTGCGCCCGCACGGCGGGCTGGTCGGCGCACATCCTGGAACAGAAGCGCACCGGCCGCCTCGTCCGCCCGTCCGCCCGCTACATCGGCCCGGGCCCGCGCGACCCGAGGGACATCGAGGGCTACGGGGACATCGCGCGGTAGGTAGTTCCTGTGCGGCATCACGTGGGGCCGAGGAGCCCCGCGTGATGCCGTTCGGCTACCGCGCTTCAAACGCAGACGACCCGCAGACTCTGGGTCCCTCCGCCTCAAGGACGAAGAAGCCGGCCGGACGTACCGGCGAGCCTGCGGGTCGGGTGACTGCTGGAGATTGGGCCGGCTGCGCGCTCAACACGCGCTGGTCCGGCACCGCACTGTGTGTGGTGCAGGGCCGCTAGCCCGCAGCCACCTCACGCGTCCGGTTGTCATACATCTGCCGAACCACCTCCTTTCTCGTGTACCCCACACCCTAAGAAGCGCTCCCAGAACGCTCAAGCGATTTTCCGAGGCGATTTCCGAGCCGATTGCCGAGGAATTACCGCAGTACGGCGAAGACCGCACGGGCCCGGATGCCGTCCGGGAGGGTCCAGTGGCCGCTGACGTGCCCCTTCGTGCCCTCCGGGAGATCGAGCGGGCCGGGCCGCAGGACCCGGTTCAGGCGGAGGACGGTGGTGCCGAGTCGGACGGGCAGCTCGGTGGCCTCGTCGGTGTCGGTGGCGGTCGGAGTGGCCACGGACAGTGGACCGTCTCCCTCGTAAGCGCGGGTGACCTCGTGGTCGGGGGTGTCGGTGAGGCTCTGGGCCTGGGGTTCGGCCCTGCCTTCGAAGAGGGCCAGGAGCTGGGCGACCAGGACCGGGTCGTGGCAGCCGTCGTAGGCCCAGCGCTTGCCCAGTACGCCGTGTTCCATGGTGCCGATGAGGGCGTGCTCGGCGTCGGGGAGCGGGGCGCCTCGGTAGGTGAGGGGAGCCAGGTAGTGGACCGGGGCGGGGCCGGAGGCGTCGGTGGCGACCATGAACTCGATGCCGACCTCGCCCTCGGGGTCGTCGAGGCGGAAGCCGCCGGCCTTGGTCAGCTCGGGTGCGGCGGTGCCACCGGCGTACCAGGGACGGGTGGGGAGCCAGGCGGTGAGCAGTTCGAGCTTGGTGGGCTTGAGGGTGGTGCGGTGGATGAGTGCCATGGCGGGGATTCTCTGCCGGGCCGATGGACGGACGCGAGCCCTTTCCCCGCCGCCGCGTTCCTCCCCCCCCCGTAACCGCGAGTCCCCTCGCCGCTCCGGTGCCGTGACTACTCCGCCGACCTCTCCAGTGCCTCCAGGTCCAGGGCCGCGGCGATGCGTATGGCGATGTCCTCGGCGTAGACCGCGTCCGTCCGTTCGAACGGGGTGCGGCCGGCGCCGCGGAGGAAGGTGACGACGCCCAGGGTGCGGCCTCGGCTGCGGAGGACGGCGCAGAGGGCGTGGACGGCGTCCGGGGGCCATTGGCGGCCGGTGGCCCAGTCGCGGGCGGCTTCGGGGGTGGCGGCGCCGGCGCCGGCGCGGACCGAGCCCGCCCGCTCCACGCATTGGAGGGCGGGGTGGCCCTGGCCGTAGCGGATGGGGATGCCGGCGTGGCCGGCGAGGTGGCTGGGGCCGGGCTGGCCGGAGGGGGTGGCGGCGGCGCGTACGAGGCGGGCGGGCCCTTCGCCGTCGGCGAGGGAGCCGCCGGCGACGCGGTCGATGAGGGCGTGGTCGGCGAAGCCTGCCAGGGCGAAGTCGAGGTGGACGGTGGCGGCCTCACCGGGGTCCTCGCACTCGGCGGCGGCGCGTGCGGCCCGGTGGAGCTGGTTGACGCGGAAGCGGAGCTGGGCGGCTTCCTGCTCGGTCTGTTTGGACTCGGTGATGTCCTGGAAGAGCCAGCCGACGCCGAGCGGAACCGGTTCCTCTGCCAGGGGCGAGGCGAGGCGGAGGAAGCCGCTGCGCCAGCAGCGGCGCTTCTCGCCCTCGGGGGTGCGGACGCCGACCCAGATCTCGGCGGGTGCGGGCGGGGCGCCCTCGGCGAGTACGTGGGTGAGGGCGCTCTCCAGTTCCTCGACGCCCTGGGTGAGCAGTTCGCCGATCGGGCGCCCGAGGACCGCCGTACGGCCGATGCCGAGGGCACGCGCGGCATGCGCGTTGACGACGGCGGGGCGCAGGTCGGCGTCGACGAGGACGACGCCCCAGGACGCGTCCTCGAAGAGGGCCTCGCTGAGGGCGATCGACCGTTCGAGGTCGATCTGCGCATGGACCTCGCTGAAGGCGCAGTACAGGCCGGCGGGTTTGCCGTCGGGCCCGCGTACGGCGGCGGACTGGGTGCGTACGAGGACCCGCCCGCCGTCCTTGGTGACCAGGGCGAACTCGTGGACCTGCCGGCCGGCCGCGTGCATGGCGGCCATCAGGCGCCCCTCGACCTCCTCGGCGTCCGCGGTCCGCACGGCCCACCCGGCGAATCCCCGGCGCCCGACCGCCTCCTCGGCGGTCCAGCCCAGGATCCGTTCGGCCTCGCGGTTCCAGTGGGTGACGACGCCGTCCGCGTCGAACGCGCACAGCGCGGCGTCCATGCCGTCCAGCAGGGCGGCGAGAAGATCCGAGCCACCGAAGTCCATGGAACCCTCGGTGCCCTCGGTGTTCTCCGTGCCTTCGGTGTTCTCGATGTCCTTGGTGTCCTCGTCCGTCGGACCGTCCCGCTCGGGCTCGTCGGGCCCGAGCTCGTCGGTGGTCCCACTACGCCGGGAAGCACTCACCTGAACCCCCTGCAGGCTGCGTTGCGTCCGCGTGTACGGGCATGTACGGCGCGTCGGTTCGCTCACTCGCAACCATTCAACTCGAACGTGACCCAGCCCACATCTGCTTCGCGCAAGATTTGGACGAAATCGTTGTACGCCGGATTTCCTTCTCTCCCTTCTCAACGTTCCCACGAATCCAGGGGCGCAGTCAGCGCAGGTAGAAGATCCGGTCGCCGTACTCCCGCATCACCCGGTCGTTCCAGTCGAGCCCGCCGTCGACGTTCCCGGAGCGGAGCAGCGGCGGTTCGATGCCCCGGTCCGCGAGGGAGGCGGCGGCGGTGGCCATGACCGACTGGAGGATCGCGGAGGTGACGACGGTGGAGGCCGGGGCGAAGGGGGCGGGGATGGCGTCGAGGGTGAGTTCCGCGTCGCCGACCGCGATCTTCGAGTCGAGGACGAGGTCGCAGTGGTCCTTGAGGAAGGTGCCGGAGGAGTGGCGGGATTTCGTCTCCGTGGCGTACGCGACCGAGGTGACGCCGATGACCTTCACGCCCAGCTCCCGGGCGTGCGTGGCCATTTCCACGGGGAGCGCGTTGCGGCCGGAGAGCGAGATGATCACGAGCAGGTCGCCGGCCCGGAGCGGGCTGGTGTCGAGCACCGCGGTCGCCAGTCCGTCGACCCGCTCCAGCGCCGACCCGAGCGTCGCGGGCAGCACGTCCACACCCACCGCTCCGGGTACGGCCAGCAGGTTCATCAGCGCGAGACCGCCGGCCCGGTAGACGAGGTCCTGCGCGGCGAGCGACGAGTGCCCGGCCCCGAACGCGAAGAGCCGCCCCCCGTCGGCGACGGTGTCCGCGACCATCTCCCCGGCCGCGGCGACGCTCTCCGCCTCCTCGTCCCGCACCCGCGCCAGCAGCCCGATGGCCGCGTCGAGGAATCGCCCGCCCAGCGTCCCGTCGTCCATGTGAACCTCTCAGCCTCTCCCCGGCCCGCAGTGTCGCGGATCACGTTAGAGGTCTGGACCACTGCGGTGTCAATGGGTGTGCTCTTCGGCTGCGGTTGAGTGGGGGCTGGTCGCGCCCACGCGGCGGAGCCGCATATCGATACAGCCCCGCGCCCCTTGAAGCGGGGATCCAAGGGCGCCGCCCTTGGAGGAGCCGCCACAACGGACGGAAAGGGCGGAAATCGGCCACCCGGCCGCCGTCGTAACGCCGTCGTTCCACCGGCACCGCACGGTTGTCAGTCGGATGCGCAAGAATTGAGTCCAGGGTCAGCGCAGCAAGCCGGTGTGGCCGTCGAAGCCCCCGGCTGAATCTCATCGAGGGGCACGTATGTCCGGACTGATCGATACGACGGAGATGTATCTCCGCACCATCCTCGAGCTGGAGGAGGAAGGTGTGGTCCCCATGCGCGCCCGGATCGCCGAGCGGCTCGACCAGAGCGGCCCCACGGTGAGCCAGACGGTCGCGCGCATGGAGCGCGACGGCCTGGTGTCCGTCGCCGCGGACCGCCACCTGGAGCTCACCGAGGAGGGCCGCCGGCTGGCGACGCGCGTGATGCGCAAGCACCGCCTCGCGGAGTGTCTGCTCGTCGACGTGATCGGCCTGGAGTGGGAGCAGGTCCACGCGGAGGCGTGTCGCTGGGAGCACGTGATGAGCGAGGCGGTCGAGCGCCGCGTCCTCGAACTGCTGCGCCACCCGACCGAGTCGCCGTACGGAAACCCGATCCCGGGCCTGGAGGAGCTGGGTGAGAAGGACGGCGCGGACCCCTTCCTGGACGAGGGCATGGTGTCCCTCGCGGACCTCGACCCGGGCACGGAGGGCAAGACCGTCGTCGTGCGCCGGATCGGCGAGCCCATCCAGACGGACGCCCAGCTGATGTACACGCTGCGGCGCGCGGGCGTGCAGCCCGGCTCGGTGGTGAGCGTGACGGAGGCGGCCGGCGGTGTCCTCGTGGGCAGCGGCGGCGAGGCCGCGGAACTGGAGGCGGACGTCGCCTCCCACGTGTTCGTGGCCAAGCGCTGACCCGCGTGCGCGTGGCGGAGCACTGATGACCCGCGTACGCGTGGCTGAGTACTGATCCACGTACTCGCCATGGGCGCGGGCCTCCGTGCTCGGCACCGTCGCACCGCCGCAACCGGCCCACGTGCACGCCACCGCCGCACCGACCTATTCCGACCATCCGGTGCCGTCCTGTGTCGCCCCATGTCGGCCCCTGTCGTCTCCTGTCGGCCGTCGTTCGGCACGTGGCGATGGATTTCCGTATCATCCGCCAACTCCCGGTGTGGGAGGGGAAGTTGTGGCGTATCGGGGTCGATGTCCGCGATCCCGTCGAATCAAGATTCAGTGCGCCGAATCGCAGCGCTCGGGCCGTTCGCGTGCGAGGCTTGCGCGTGAGGCATATGACCTGAGGGGCTCTTGGCCGCCCGAGACGACGATCTCCGGGTGGCAGGGGAAGGGGCGGGGCGGATGTGCCGTGGACATGAGGAGGGCCCCGGCGCCGTGTGGCGCCGGGGCCTGTCCTCCCCTGTGCTGACCCGGAGCCCCGAGCTCCCAGGGTCATTCCCCTCGGACCGTTTTCCCCGAGCGGCCCGCCTCCCGTTGAAGATCTCCCCTCGGTGGCTGCGGGCAATCCTTGATGGGGGTCACTCGAATGAGGGGTGTTGTCGCCAAGAGCGGCATCTTCGAATGTGTATTCGATAACCTGTACCGGCGTGGCGGCCTTGCGTGACCCGTGTCGGAGTCGACGCGCACACCCCACACGTAACGTGTCAACCGATATGCGCGCTGTAACACAGGGGCTCGCCGTCCGAGCGACGCACGCGACAGTAAAAGCAGCAAAAGCAGCAAAAGTGGCCAAAGCAGCAGGAGCGGCAGCACGACAGCGGTACGACAGCAGTTGGGACGAGTGGACCGGCCGGCTCGAAGCGGGAGCGAGAGGCGGGAGCGAGCGGTCCGGGCAGGAGTCTGGGGGGTGCCAATGGTGCGGCGCATCGACGTGACCGGAGCGGGCGGTGTAAGTCTCGCCGCCTGGGAGTTCGGCGACCCGCCCAAGACCGGCGACAAGGTCGACGACACTGCGGGGGGCGGGACCGCCGAGGGCGCCATGGATCGGGGCGGCGACCACGCGCCAGGGTCCGGGGTGCTGTTATTGCACGGCCTCATGGGCCGCGCCTCGCACTGGGCACCCACCGCCCGCTGGCTCTCCGAACGGCATCGCGCCGTCGCACTCGACCAGCGCGGCCACGGCCAGAGCGCGAAGCCCGAGCAGGCCGCGTACACCCGTGAGGCCTACGTCGATGACGTCGAGGCCGCGATCGAACAGCTGGGCCTCGCCCCGGTCGTCCTCATCGGCCACGCCATGGGCGCGCTGACCGCCTGGCAGCTGGCCGCCAAGCGCCCGGACCTGGTGCGCGGCCTGATCATCTGCGACATGCGGGCCTCCGCGCTGGGCGCCGCCTCGCAGCGCGAGTGGGAGAACTGGTTCAAGGCCTGGCCGCTGCCCTTCGCCACCCTCGCCGACGTCCGCAAGTGGTTCGGCGAGGACGACCCCTGGGTGGAGCGCCCCAGCCCGTCCCGCGGCGAGTTCTACGCCGAGGTCATGCACGAGGGGCCGGACGGCTGGCGGCCCGTCTTCGACCCCGAGCAGATGCTCAAGACCCGCGAGACCTGGGTGTACGACGCGCACTGGGAGGAGCTGACCCAGGTCCGCTGCCCCGCCCTCGTCGTCCGTGGTCTCGACGGCGAGCTCGGCCGCGCCGAGTCCCAGGAAATGGTCCGCGTCCTGCCCCACGGCCAGTACGCCGAGGTCGCCGACGCCGGCCACCTCGTCCACTACGACCAGCCGGACGCATGGCGCTCCGCGATCGAGCCGTTCCTGGACAGCCTGTCGGACTGAGGGGGCCGTGCGCCCGGTAGCTCGGGGTGCGTGATTTCGCGGGTGCGGGTGGTCCATGCGCGAGCAGCCACGACCGACCCGCAGCCGCGAAACGTACCCGCGGTCCCCATCCGGAGCGTTACCGGCGCCCGTCCCGCCCACACGCGTAGGCGAGCGGCGAGATCAGCTCCTCCGCATCCGGCAGCCACCGATTCGCCGGCGTGGGCCGTCGAGCCCACTGCACAGCTCCCCGAGACCCGTACCGCGTGGGCGGAGCCGCCACGTACTCGCCCTCACCCAACGCCCTGAGGTCGAGCGCCAGCGGCGACCAGCCCAACTTCCGTACGAGATCGGGGGCCTTGACGGAGGCGCCGGGCAGCACGAAGAAATGCATCCGACGATCCGGCGTCCACGTCACCGGACCGAGCGTCAGCTCCATGCGTTCCATGCGGGCCAGCGCCAGCAGACCCGCGGTCTCGGGAACGTCGATCGTGTCGAAGGTGCGGCCGGTCGGCAGGAGGATCGACGCGGTGGGCTGCTTCGACCACAGACGGCGTGCGACGGTCGCACTGCCTGTTGCCTGGGTCCCCCAGTCCTCGCGCGCCGGGTGTGCGCCGGGGGTGGCGCACGCGGCGTTGCCGCAGGAGCAGTGCTGCACCCCGTCGACGGCTTCCAGCCATGTACCGGGGAACACGTCCCAGTGGCGCTCTTCGGCGTATCGAACGGCGGTGTCCAGCAGCGATTCACCACGCTGCTTCGGGATTTGGGCAGCTTCAGGGCCCGCGATGGTCTCTTCCACGATGAACA
Source organism: Streptomyces sp. DSM 40750 (assembly GCF_024612035.1). Lineage (GTDB taxonomy): Bacteria > Actinomycetota > Actinomycetes > Streptomycetales > Streptomycetaceae > Streptomyces. The sequence continues at coordinate 5,231,453 of NZ_CP102513.1, read as the reverse complement.
CAACTCTAGCGGTCATCAGGAGTTACGGAAATCACATGTGCCGGGGAGAGCACCGGTCACGGGGCCGGGGCGCATGGGTGCACGCTCGGGGGCGCGTGAGAGGGATCACGGAGTGAGCCGGGTAGCCACGTGTGGGGTACGGCATCCGTGTTTACCCCGGCAATCCTGGTATGTCTCGCATCTTCGATATGTCGGCGGGGCATTGATCTTCGAGGCCGGATCTTTTCGATAGGTGGGTACGCGCTTTCGGTACGCGCGTTCGGTGCGTGGGCGCCGTGTGCACGGGTGGCGCGTGACCGCGTGTGCGAAGGGTTCGACCGCTGAAGGCACGTCAACTCGGTGCGTGGGCAAGGCACCACAGCCACAGGGGGTACGCCATGGCCGCAAGGCCGCTCGTCGCCAGGCAGCCGAACGAACGACTGCAGGCACTCATCCAGGAAGCGGGCTGCTCCAACGCGGGGCTCGCCCGCCGGGTCAACATGTGCGGCGCGGAGCACGGCCTCGATCTCCGCTACGACAAGACATCCGTCGCGCGCTGGCTGCGCGGACAGCAGCCGCGGGGCCGGGCACCCGCGATCATCGCCGAGGCCCTCGGCCGCAAGCTGGGCCGTACGGTCACGATCGACGAGATCGGCATGGCCAACGGCAAGAACCTCGCGTCCGGCGTCGGCCTCCAGTTCTCGCCGACGGTACTGGGCGCCATCGAGCAGGTCTGCGAGTTGTGGCGCAGCGACGTGGGCCGGCGGGACTTCCTCTCCGGGTCGTCCGTCGCCGCCTCCGCGCTCGTCGAGCCGAGCCGTGACTGGCTGATCTCCGCGCCGGACTCCCAGGTGGCCCGCTCGGCGGGGCCCCGGGTGGGCCTCGCCGATGTGGCGGCCGTGCGCGCGATGACCCAGGCGCTCGTCGACCTCGACCACCAGTACGGCAGCGGGCATGTACGGCCGGTCGTCGTGCACTACCTCAACAGCGTGGTCTCGGGGCTGCTGGCCGGCTCCTACCGGGAGGCGGTGGGGCGGGAGTTGTTCGCCGCGGTCGCCCGGCTGACCGAACTCGCCGGATACATGGCCGTCGACACCGGGCAGCCCGGGCTCGCCCAGCGGTACTACATCCAGGCGCTCCGCCTCGCCCAGGCCGCCGGCGACCGCGCGTACGGCGGTTATGTGCTCGCCGCGTCCATGAGCCATCTCGCCGCGCAGCTCGGAAACCCGCGGGAGATCGCGCAGTTGGCGCGCGCGGCGCAGGAAGGGGCGCGGGGGCGGGCGACCGCGCGCGCGGAGTCCATGTTCCACGCGGCGGAGGCGCGCGGGCACGCGCTGATGGGCGAGGCGAGGGCCGCGCAGACGGCGGCGGGGCGGGCCGTGGAGGCGTTGGAGGCGGCGGATCCCTCGTCCGGGGACGACCCGGCGTGGATCAAGCACTTCGACGAGGCCTATCTGGCCGACGAGTTGGCGCACTGCCACCGGGACCTGGGGCAGGCGGAGGCTGCGGCCCGGCGGGCCGAGGAGTCGTTGGCCAGGCATCCCGAGTCGCGGGCGCGGCGCCGGGCGATCGGGTATGTGCTGCTCGCCACGGCGCAGGTGCAGAAGCGGGAGGTCGAGCAGGCCTGCCATACGGGACTGAAGGCCGTGGAGTTGCTGGGGTCGCTTCGGTCGAATCGGGGGGCCGAGTACCTGGAGGACTTCCAGCAGCGGTTGGAGCCGTTCAGGGAGGAGGCGGTGGTCAGGGAGTTCGGGGCGCGGATGGACTTGCAGGCGGCGTAGGCGCTCCGCTCCGGTGAGGGACTTCGGTCGGTTCGCGGCCGCGGGCCGTCCGTGGCCGGTCGCGCCCACGCGGCGGAGCCGCATGTCGATGCAGCCCCGCGCCCCGTGAGTAGGGGCTGCGCCCCTTACTCGTGGCGCGGGTGGTGCCTGGGCTGTCACCCGGACCGGGTAGCGTGAGGCGACGATTCCGGAAGTCCCCCATTCGTAGGAGTCTCGGTGACGCAGAGTGGACAGGGCGAGGAGCCCTCGGCGCGGACCGCGCGCGAAGGCATCGTGCTGCCCTCGGACGGTGGCGCGCCGCTCCATCCGAGCGATCTGCCGTCGGCCCAGCTGCCGCCGGCCCCGGCCCAGTCGTGGGAGCAGCGGCAGTGGGGCCCTGAGGGGGCCGCCGCCGCGCCGACTCCGCCGCCGGCCGACCAGTGGAACAGCGTGCCGTCCGCGCCCGAGTGGGGCGGCCAGGGGGCGCACGACGCGTACGGCGCATACGGCGCGTACGGACCCCAGGGCGGGCAGGACGCGTACGGACCCCAGGGCGGTCAGGGCGGGCAGGACGGTGGGATGCCGTTGCCGCCCGAGGGCGCGCAGCAGCGGGAGTCGTACGGTGCCGAGGGGTATGGCGGGGCGGGATCGGGTGTCCCGTTGCCGCCGGTCGCGGGGGAGGTGTCCCTGGCTTCGGAGGCGGCGTCGGCACCGCCGCAGAGTGCGCCGCTGCCGTCCGTTGACGAGGGGGCCACCCAGTACATCCCGTATGTGCCGGCGGCCGGGGCCATGCCCGTGGACGAAGGGGCGACGCAGTACATACCGCCGGTGGCCCCGGCGGCGCCCGCCGCGGAGGCCGCCACGCAGTATCTGCCGCCGGTCGGACCGGGAGCGCTGCCGCCGGAGGCGTCGGCCGACGCGACGACGTATCTGGGGCGGGTGTCCGACAACCGCGGTGCCGGGCCCCTGCCGCCCACCGCGAACCCCGCACAGCCCATGCCCTCGGCGCCCGCCGGGAACCCGGACGCCGAGGCCACGCAGTACATACCGCCGGTGCCCGCGCAGGCGCAGCCCCAGCCGTACGGTGCGCCGGGCCAGCGGCAGGCGCCGCAGCAGCCGGACGTGTTCGACAGTCTCTTCCGGAGCGAGCCGGGGGCCGGGGCCGTCGGGGCCACTCAGCACCTGCCGAAGATCGAGCACCCGTATGCCGCGCCGGCGCCGCAGGGCCCCGGCGGCTATGGGGATCCCGGTGGTCACGGTGGCCATGGTGGTCACGGTGGGCGGGCCTCCGCGAGACGGGACAGCGGGGGCGGCGGGGGGCGTACGGGATCCCGGGTGCCGCTCATCGCGCTCGTCGGGGTGGGGATAGCCGTCCTCGGGATCGGGGCGGGTGCCCTGATGGCCGGGTCGGGGGACGACTCGTCGCAGAAGGACAACAAGCCCGTGGCGGCGACCGGGGCGCCCGAGGAGTCGGCGTCCGCGTCGGTGGACCCGGCGAAGGAGCAGGCGGTCGCGCTGGACAAGCTGCTGGCGGACAGCGGTGACAGCCGGAGCAGCGTGATCAAGGCGGTCGCGAACATCAAGGCCTGCACCAACCTGGGCAAGGCCGCCACCGACCTCCGGGCCGCAGCCGCGCAGCGCAACGACCTGGTCACCAGGCTCGGCGAGCTGTCCGTGGACAAGCTGCCGAACCACGCGGCCCTGACCACCTCGCTCACCAAGGCGTGGAAGGCCTCCGCCTCCGCCGACAACCACTACGCCGCGTGGGCCGACCAGGCCGCCGGGAAGAAGGGCTGCAAGAAGGGCCAGGCCGTCACCACCGGCCAGACCCAGGCCGGCAACCAGGCCAGCGGCACCGCGAGCGCCGAGAAGAACAAGGCCGCCAAGCTGTGGAACTCGATCGCCACCACGTACGGCCTGACCCAGCGTCAGGCGGTCCAGCTGTAGCCGGGCCGCGGCCCTGACGCGGGCCGGTGGCCCGGCGCGCGGCTCAGTTCTCCGCGTCCACCAGGGTCTTCTCCACGTTCACGAAGCCCCGCCGGGCGGCGACCAGTTGGCCCTTGCGTACGACCTGGAAGGTGACCTCGGGGTTGATCAGGCGGGGGAAGCCGGCGGAGGCGATGAGGTCCTCGAAGCGCCAGCTGAGCGTGGGGGTCAGGCCGCCCGTGGTGACCTTCAGCCCGTCGTCGAGGACGCGGCGGATCCTCTGGGAGGTCACCTCGCCGTCGCCGATCCCCTCGATGGCGGCCTTCAGGACGGTGTACGCGATCCACGTGGTCTGCACACCGGGGTCCGCCGGGTCGATCCGGTTGTCGCCGAAGGCGTGCTCCTTGATCACCTTCTTCATCTCGTCCCACCGCTTGTCGGTCTCCGCCGGGTACCAGCCGGTGACGTACGACCCCTCGTACGGCCCCGACCGGCCTCCGGTCGCGTCGATCACCGTCTGGTCGACGCTGCCGAGGACGGTCCCGGTGCGGACATCGGGGTAGTCGTCGCGGTCGCGGCGGAAGGAGTCCATGAAGGTGAAGGTGCGGTCGCCGAGCGCGGGCACGACGCATCCCTCGGCAGCCGGGTCGATGGTGGCCCGCCGCAGCGCCTCCCGGGCGTGCTCCCCGTACTCGGTCGCGTCCTCGGCGGCCAGCTGGTCCTCGGACTTGCCGTGGCCGCCCGACCTCAGCCCCGAGTCCAGCAGCAGCGGCAGCTGGTCGCCGGCGATCGAGTCGGGGCGTACGAGGGCGACCGGGCCGCAGGCCTTCGAGAGCTGTTCGCCGAGGCCGGCCATGAGGGAGGCCTGGCCGCCGTTGACGGGGTAGGACAGGGCGCTGGCGAACTCGTCGTCGGTGACGCCGTAGCCGCCTATGTAGGGGATGCCCGCGGACTCCAGCGGGGCGAGGAAGGCGCGGCCGTGCTGGCTGTAGGAGCCGACGACGGCGACGACGTTCTCCGAGGCGGCGCGGCGGGCGCACTTCGCGGCGGCCACGGTGTCGTTCTTGTCGTTGCAGGTGAGGATCTTCAGCTCACGGCCGTCGATGCCGCCGTTGGCGTTGATCCAGCGGGCGTACGCCTTGGCCATCGCGGGCATGCCTGGCTTGTTGGTGGCGGCGGTCTTCTCCGGGGCCCAGGTCATGACGGTGATGGGGCCATCCCCGGAACCCCCCGCGGTACCAGGGATGGCCCCGCACCCGACGACGAACGACGCGCACGCCGCGAGGGTGGTGACTCTGACCAGGCCTTTGGCGAGGCCTTTGGGCAGGGTTGTACGTCGTGCCTGGAAGCCGGTCATGGCTCCGCACGATTCCGCCATATCACCAACCTGGGCGTGACGGACGGTCAACGAGAGGTGGCCGAGAGGTGAATTACGGGGAGCTACGATCGTATTTTCGAGTGGTTGCAGAGAGGAACGCACGATCGATGACCGTCCAAGGTTCGGAGAACCCTTCCCGTCACGGGCGTCGCTCATCCACCATGGGCGGCATGCCACTGAACGACATGCCGTGGTGGCGCTGGCGCAGCAATGTGCGCTCCGCGCTGCACATGCTCTCCGACCCCGCGTTCCAGCAGAACGTCTGGCTGGCCGGTGTCGACGGGTACGGGGACGTCACCGACGCCGTGTACCGCCTGGTCGAGGACACCTGGCTCGACAACTGGTCCGCCGAGAAGTACGTGGGCACGATATTCCGTGACGCGCAGGAGGCGGCCCTCGTCGACTCCGCCGTGCTGCGCGTGCTGCGGATCATGCACCAGGTCGGCCCGGACGCCCCCGTCTCCGCGTATCTCGACCACGAGGCCTGGCCCGAGGCCGTCCGCGCCGCCCGGGAGGCCCATGTGCGCCTCTCCGTGAGCGACGGGGAGGACCCGGACGCGCCGCCGCGAACGCTCGAGGTGCTGCGGATCATGACGCGGGCGGCGTAGGCCGGCGATCGGCGGCCGGCTGCCGGCAGGAGCCGGGGGCGGCGGTGAGGAGGGAGGCGGGCGGTCCGGTCCTCGGGACGATTGCCGACATGGTTGGGCCATATGGGACCCTGTCGGGCATGAACGAGCAGTCCACCCGAGCCGCGGCCCCCGCCGACCAGTACGTCCTCACCCTCGCCTGCCCGGACAAGCAGGGAATCGTGCACGCCGTGTCGAGCTACCTCTTCATGACCGGCTGCAACATCGAGGACAGCCAGCAGTTCGGCGACCACGACACGGGTCTGTTCTTCATGCGTGTGCACTTCTCGGCGGAGGCGCCGGTGAGCGTCGAGAAGCTACGGGCCAGCTTCGCGGCGATCGGTGACTCCTTCCAGATGGACTGGCAGATCAACCGGGCCGACGAGAAGATGCGCGTCGTCCTCATGGTCAGCAAGTTCGGCCACTGCCTGAACGACCTGCTCTTCCGGGCCAGTACGGGGGCGCTGCCGGTGGAGATCGCGGCCGTGGTCTCCAACCACAGCGATTTCGCCGAGCTGGTGGCGTCGTACGACGTCCCCTTCCACCACATCCCGGTGACCAAGGACAACAAGGCCGAGGCCGAGGCGCGGCTGCTGGCGATCGTGCGCGAGGAGAACGTCGAGCTGGTCGTCCTGGCCCGCTATATGCAGGTGCTCTCCGACGACCTCTGCAAGCAGCTCAACGGCCGCATCATCAACATCCACCACTCCTTCCTGCCGAGCTTCAAGGGCGCGAAGCCGTACCACCAGGCGCACGCCCGTGGTGTGAAGCTGATCGGGGCGACGGCGCACTATGTCACCGCCGACCTCGACGAGGGGCCGATCATCGAGCAGGAGGTCGAGCGCGTGGGGCACGGGGTGACGCCCGAGGGGCTCGTCGCGATCGGGCGGGATGTGGAGTGCCAGGCGCTGGCGCGGGCGGTCAAGTGGCACGCCGAGCGCCGGATCCTGAGGAACGGGCGACGGACGGTCGTCTTCGCGTAGGGGCTCCGCGCGGAGGCTCCGCCGGGCTGGGGCGCCCAGTAGCTCGGGGGTGCGTGCGGGATCGCGGCCGCGGGTGCGTGGGGGCTGATCGCGCAGTTCCCCGCGCCCCTTGAGAACCCGGCGGTCACCAGGCGCCCTTTCGCTACATCCTGCTCATGGCCGCCGCCGCGAACAGGACGTCCCTGATTGCCTTGCGGTCGCCGTTCTGGCCCGCCGCCGCGTCCTCCGGAGGGACGTGGCCGGCGGTCAGTCGGCAGAATTCGACGCCGTCGAGGGCCACGTGGGCGACCTCGTGGTCGGCGGAGCCGAGGGCCGCGGGGGAGTCGAGGGGGATGAGCCACTCGCCGCCGCCGGAGCCCTCGATCTCCAGGCGGAGGGTGCGGCCGGGCGTGCCGGCAGGCACGAGGTGGCGGCCGGGCGGGGGCGGAGACGCCAGCCCGTTCCGGCGGCGCTCGGCCAAGGACGAGGGCAGCATGCGCGCCGCCAGGTCGATCATGCCGTGCAGATGGCGGCCGGAGGGCGGCTCGTACGGGTAGTCCACGGCCTCGGCGATGTCCTCCGCGTGGATCCAGGTCTCGAACGCCCGGTCCAGCATCGCGTCCCGCAGGGGGAGTTCGAAGCCGCCGTACGAGACCGGCAGCCGGTCCGAGCCGTCGGAGTCGTCCGGGCTGCCGCCGCCCGTGAACGACGTCGTGCGCACGATGTCATGGCTCTGCTCCCGCCAGGGCGCGCGGACGGCGCGGGTGGGCGGGAAGTGGGACGCCTTCCAGTACGCCTCGGTGCGGGCCACGGGCGTGCCGTTGTCCGGGTCCGCCTTGAGCAGGCCCAGCGGGTCGTCCAGGCCCAGGGCGATCGCGACGAGGCCGTCGACGGTGAGCAGGTGGGCGATGACTCCGGCGACGGTCGTACGACGGCTCACCGGCCCCTCGCCCTCGAACCAGCGCAGCCGTACGGGCGCGTGCCAGTCCGCGCTCCCGATGTCCTGCAGCAACGCGTCCAGCCGCGCGGCCTCCGCGTCGTACGGGGCGGCCCAGCGCGGCACGGGGATGCGGGGCGGGCGCCGGCCCAGACAGACGTCCAGTACCTGGGTACGGAGCGACGGATCGAGATCGAGGCTCTCCGGCGGATGCAGCAGCCCCACGGCCTCCCGCAGCCGCCGCGCCTCGTCCGCGCACGACCCGCACTCCCCGAGATGCTCCTCGACGGCCAACGCCTCCTCCGCCGAACAGACCGCCAGCGCCCAGGCTCCGAGCAGCGCCTTCAGCACGGGGTGCTCAAGGACGAGAGGAGCGGGGGAGACGGGAGAGGCAGGCGGGGCGGGAGGTACCGCCGATGACGGCGCTGCGGGTGCCGGGGGTGTCGGTTCGGGCGCGGGGTCCGGCAGCGGCAGCCCGCTGTCCTCCACGGAGGCGCGCGGTAGCGGTATACGCGGCGGCCCGACCGGCTCGTCACCGCCACCGCCACCGCCACCGTCCCCGTTGCCGGGTCCCCGGGGCCCACCGGGCCCGGGCGGCTCGCCGAGGCCGCTGCCGCCGCCGTGGCCGCCGGGACCCACTGGGTCGCCGTCGCCGTCACCTTCCGCCGTATCACCGCGGCCTGGCGGGTCGCCCGAGTCCGGCCTGCCGGATCCGTCCGACCCGTGGGAATCGCCGGGCTCCCGCGTACCGCCTGCGTCCGGCGGCCCGTCGTCCAGCGGCACCCTGGCCGAAGGCACCCTCCCGCTCGCGGGCCAGGCCGGGGTCCGCCCCGGTTCCTCCTGGGCTTCGGGGCCCTCCGGCTCCTCGTCGTACGCCCCCGAAGGGCTCGTCCCGCCGGTCACACCGCACCCCCGTATTCGGGCGGGGCTCCGGAGGGGCGGGTGTCGTGGGCGGTGGAGAGGAGCTGGAGGCCGAGGCGGAGGCGGCGGCGGGCCTCGTCCTCGGTGACGCCGAGGTCGGTGGCGGCCTGGCGGTAGTCGCGGCGCTGGAAGTAGGCGAGTTCCAGGGCGGCGCGCAGGGGCGCGGGCATCGCTTGCACTATGTAGTCGGCGCGGGCGGCGACCGAGGCGTGGTGGACCTTGCGCTCCAGGTCCTCGGTGGTGCCCTCGCCGCCCCGGGCGAGTGCGGCGGTCTCGGTGGCGCGCAGTCGCTGCACGGCCAGGCGGTGGGTCAGCGCCGCGATCCAGGAGCGCAGGGGGCCCTGCTTGGGGTCGTACGACTCGGGGTTCTCCCAGAGCTGGAGGAACACCTCGCGAGTGAGGGAGTCGGCGGCCGACTCGTCGCCGAGGACGCGATGGGCGAGCCCGTGCACGAGGGACGCGAACCGGTCGTACAACTCACCGAGCGCCGCCGCCTCGCCGTGCGCCAGCCGCTGCTGCATCCTGCGGTCCCAGCGGGGCGGTGCGTCCTTCGTCGCCATACGGGCCCCCTCACCCTGCTCGTACCTGCGCCGTTCCTGATGCCCGCCGAGCCGCGGACCCCGTCGGCCCGGCCCGGTTCCGTCCCGATTCCAGCCTGTCCGCGCTGCCGTCCCGAATGTAGTCGGCACCGCTGACCGCGCACGCCCCTTTATGGCAATGTGCGCCCCTCAGAAGGTTGAAGGTGGTATGAACCTCGTCCGCAAGCCGTTGCCACACCGCTCACGTGGGCGTCTGCCCGCCTTTCGTATACCTGTACGACCCTGTATGACCTTGCATGGTGCCTACCCTGCACGGATCCGACCACCAGGGACCATGTCGGATCCATTCACGATCAATAGTCGATCACATGTGACCGTACTCGATGGAAATCGCACCGAAAAGGCCCCTGAAATGGCTCGCTTGCCACGCGCTTTCGGTGGGCCACGGGTGTTTCATGGAACGACGGCGGGGCAGCCGCGCAGCAGGAAGCGGTGCATCGGCTTCCGGTTCGGCGACTGAGAGGCATCGCGGTGGCGTTCGAAGTGACCGACGGCGGGCACGGTGAGTGGGCTGTGCTGCATGTGTCGGGAGAGATGGATCTGGTGACGTCGCCCGTGCTCCGCCAGCGGGTGCACGAGGCGGTGGCGGACGGCCGCCGAAGTCTCGTCCTCGACCTCTCCGGCGTCGTCTTCTGCGACTCCAGCGGCGTGGGCGTCCTGATCGCCACCCGGCGGCTGATGCGTTCCTGCCGGGGGCACCTCCGGCTGATCCTCCCCGCCGACGGCAGGGCGGGCGGTGGCCCGGCCGAGGGCGCGCACGTCAACCGCGTTCTCGCCGCCCTCGGCGTCCGCCGCCTCTTCGACGTCCACCCGGACGTCCCCTCGGCGGTCGCACCGGAGTCCGACGACGAGGCCGACCCCCTGTCGGCCTGAACTGCACATAGGTTCGAGGTTCCCCACTTTCCCCCACTCTCGGCTTCGCCCGAGCGGGAGGTGCCCCCATCGTCACGGCGGCCACACGGTTGTTCCAGAATTCCCGCAGTCTTGGTACAAGCGCCGCTTTCCCGCTCCGACCCGGGCCCCCACGTCGTACGCTCCGTCCGAGAAGCACCCCACTTGACGTAAGGCGGGCCCGAAGAGACATGGTCAGCAGCGAGTACGAGGGCAGGATCGCCGCCCGGTTCGCCACTTTCGACCAGGACGGCAACGGCTGGATCGACCGCGAGGACTTCAACGCGGCGACCAAGGCGGTTCTCAGCGAGTTCGACACCACCGCCCGGTCCGACAAGGGCCAGGCGCTGTACATCGGCGCCGAGGCCTTCTGGCAGGGCATGGCCGGAATCGCGGACCGGGACGGCGACCAGCGCATCACCCGGGACGAGTTCGTGAACGGCGCGGTCAAGCGGCTGCGCGACAACCCCGACCGCTTCGCCGAGATTGCCCGCCCCTTCCTGCACGCGGCCCTCGCCGTCGCGGACTCCGACGGGGACGGCACGGCCACGGTCGAGGACACCGCCCGGGTCCTCAAGGCCCTCGGCGTCCCCGAGCAGATCGCCAACGCGACCGCCGCCGCCCTCGACACCGACACCGACGGCAAGGTCAGCGAGTCGGAGATCGTGACGGCGTTCGCGCGCTACTTCACCGTGCCCGAATAGCCGTGCCCGAATAAGCCGTTCGCGCACAGCCGCTCGCGCACAGCCGTTCACGAATAGCGCTCGCGCAGCTTGTACTTGAGGACCTTCCGCAGGGTCTCGTTGCGCGGAAGGGCGTCCACCACCTCCACCTGCTCCGGCAGCTTGTGGACGGACAGCCCTTCCTCGCGCAGGTGGTCGCTGACGTCATCCAGCGTCAGGGGGCCGGCCCCCGGCGGCTGTTCGAGCACCGCGCAGACCCGCTCCCCCCGCTCCGCGTCCGGCAGCCCGATCACCGCCACGTCCTGGACGGCCGGATGCCGGTGCAGCAGGTCCTCGATCTCCTTCGCGGAAATGTTCTCGCCCTTGCGGATGATGACGTCCTTGAGGCGGCCGGTCAGCACCAGGTGACCGCTGTCGGTGACATGTCCGAGGTCGCCCGTGACGAAGAACCCGTCCGCGTCGAAGGCCGCCGCCGACTGCGCCGGATCCACATACCCCCGGCAGACGGCCTCCCCCTTCAGCCGCACCTCCCCGTCCACGATCCTGATCTCCATCCCCGCCGGCGGCCGCCCCTCCGTCGTCGCCAGGTTCTCCACCGAGTCGTCCGGCGCCCCCATCGTGATCATCGGGACCTCCGTCATGCCGTACCCGTGGGTGAGCTGCACGCCCATCTCCCGTACGACGGAGTGATAGACCTCCGGCGGCTTCGGTGCCCCGCCGCCCGCGAGCAGTCGCAAGGAGGGGACGACCGGGACGCCCGGCTGCTTCCGCTGCTCGGCCAGGAACATCGAGTAGAACGCCGTCGACCCGCCCGCCACCGTCACCCCGTGCTTGCGGTAGCCCTCCAGCGCGGCCGGCAGCGCGAAGTGCTCGAACATCACCGCCGGGAAGCCGTACAGCAGGAGCATCACCATGTAGTCCGGGCCGCCTATGTGCGCGTACGGGAAGGCGATCGAGCCGACGTCGTCCCGGGTGAGCCGTAGCGCGTGGGCGAGGCAGGAGCCGCCCGCGATGAGTGAACGGTCGGTGTGGAGGACGCCCTTGGGGTCGGAGGTGGTGCCCGAGGTCCAGTAGATCCAGCGGACGGAGGTGCCGTCGGCCGGTGGGGCGGGGAGTACCGACGGGTCGCCGTCCGGGAGGCGGTCGTACGCCTCGAAGACTCCCCGCGCGGCCAGCCGCCGTGCCATCTCCGTGTGGTCGAAGCCCCGCCACTCGCCCGGCACCGCGAAGAACTCCGCCTTCGACTCCCGTAGCGCGAAGCCGACCTCCCGGTCGCGGTAGAAGGGGATGACCGGGGACTGGACGGCGCCCAGGCGGGCCAGGGCGAAGGAGAGCAGGGCCGTCTCGATGCGGGTGGGCAGCTGCCAGGCGACGACCGTGCCGGGGCGTACGCCCATGTCGTACAGCCCGGCCGCCACCCGCTCGGACCGGTGGCGCAGCTCGCCGAAGCTCAGCGTGCGGTCGTCCTGGAGGAGGACGGGCCGGTCGGGGGTGAGGTCGGCGCGGCGGGAGACCAGCTCCCAGAGTGTGCGGGACTCGCTGAGCGCGTGGGCGGTGTCGGTCACGGCGGCCCCCTCATGGAGCTGACGGGTAGTCAGATTGTGGGCAGAGCGTAGGGCTCGGCGCCTTGTCGGTCCAGAGGGTCGGGGCTAGCCTGCTTCGTGGAGGAGAATCTGACGGTCCATCAGATATTCGAGGCACGATATTTCGAGGCACCCGAGTGGGGGACCCATGACCGAACTGCCCCGCGTCATCAGCGTCGACGACCATGTGATCGAACCCGCGCACCTCTTCGACACCTGGCTCCCGGAGAAGTACCGCGATCGAGGTCCCAAGCCCCTCACCGCCGGGATCGGTGAGCTCGCGTACGTCGCCGGCAAGTACCAGATCACGATGGACCCGGCCGGGCAGCTCACGGACTGGTGGATCTACGAGGACCTGAAGTTCCCGTACAAGCGGAACATCGCGGCCGTCGGGTTCGACCGGGACGAGATGACGCTGGAGGGGATCACGCGGGAGCAGATGCGGCGCGGATGCTGGGATCCCAAGGCGCGGCTGGCGGACATGGACCTCAACCATGTCGAGGCCTCGCTCTGCTTCCCCACCTTCCCGCGCTTCTGCGGGCAGACGTTCGCCGAGGCGCACGACAAGGAGGTCGCCCTGGCCTGCGTGCGCGCGTACAACGACTGGATGGTCGAGGAGTGGTGCGGCGACAGCGGCGGCCGGCTGATCCCGCTGTGCCTGATCCCCCTCTGGGACGTCGAACTGGCGGTCGAGGAGATCAAGCGGAACGCCGCCCGGGGGGTGAAGGCCGTGACCTTCTCCGAGATCCCCACCTACCTCGGTCTGCCTTCCATCCACTCCGGCTACTGGGACCCGTTCTTCGCGGTCTGCCAGGAGACCGGGACCGTCATCAACATGCACATCGGCTCCAGCTCCCAGATGCCGGCCGCCTCCCCCGACGCACCCCCCGCCGTCCAGGCCTCGCTCTCCTTCAACAACGCGATGGCCTCGATGATGGACTTCCTCTTCAGCGGGGTCCTGGTGAAGTTCCCGACCCTCAAACTCGCCTACAGCGAAGGCCAGATGGGCTGGATCCCGTACGCCCTGGAGCGGGCCGACGACGTGTGGGAGGAGCACCGCGCCTGGGGCGGGGTGCGGGACCTGATCCCCGAGCCGCCGTCGACGTACTACTACCGCCAGATGTTCTGCTGCTTCTTCCGCGACAAGCACGGGGTCGCCTCGCTGGACGTGGTGGGGCGCGACAACGCGACCTTCGAGACCGACTATCCGCACGTCGACTCGACCTTCCCGCACACCAAGGAAGTCGCCCTCGACCATGTGAAGGGCCTCGACGACGAGACGGTCTACAAGCTGATGCGGGGCAACGCGATCCGCATGCTCGACCTGGACTTCGACAAGTAACGGATGCCGGGTCATGGATCTCGCGTACAGCCCGGAGGAGGAGGAGTTCCGGGGGCGGCTGCGGGAGTGGCTGGCGAAGGTTCTTCCCTCGCTGCCGCCGAAGCCGTCGCCCGACGACTGGCCGGGGCGGCGCGCGTACGACCTCGGCTGGCAGCGGACGCTGTACGACGCCGGGTACGCCGACGTCCACTGGGACGCCTCCCCGACCATGCGGCTGATCTTCCTGGAGGAGACCGAGAAGGCGGGCGCCCCGTACGTCGGCGCCAACTTCGTGGGACTGCTGCACGCAGGGCCCACCATCGCCGCCGAGGGGACCGCCGAACAGCGGGCACGCTGGCTGCCGCCCGTGCTGCGCGGCGAGGAGGTGTGGTGTCAGGGGTTCAGCGAGCCGGACGCCGGGTCCGACCTCGCGGCGCTGCGCACGCGGGCGCGCAGGGACGGCGACGAGTACGTGGTGACGGGGTCGAAGATCTGGACCTCGCACGCCGAAGTCGCCGACTGGTGCGAGCTGTTGGTACGGACGGACACCTCGGCGCCCAAGCACCGGGGGATCTCCTGGCTGGCGTTGCCCATGGACGCGCCGGGCGTGACCGTACGGCCCCTGCGCACCCTCGCCGGCTCCACCGAGTTCGCCGAGGTCTTCCTCGACGAGGTGCGCGTGCCGGTCGCCAACCGGGTCGGGGAGGAGAACGACGGCTGGCGCGTGACCATGGTGACCCTGTCGTACGAGCGCGGGACCGCGTTCGTGGGGGAAGTGGTCGCGTGTCGGCGGGTGTTGGGCGAGGTGGCCCGGGAGGCGCGGGCGAACGGGCGCTGGGACGACCCCGTTGTCCGGCGGCGGCTGGGGCGGCTGAACGCCGAGTTCCGGGCGCTGTGGCGGCTCACGCAGTGGAACGTGAGCGAGTCGGAGTCCTCCGGAGGGGTGCCGGGGGTGGGGGGTTCGGTTTTCAAGCTGAGGTACTCGCGTGTGCGTCAGGAGTTGTACGACGTGGCCGCGGATGTGCTCGGGCCCGATGCGCTCGACCTCGGGCGGGGGTGGGTTCTCGATCGGCTCAGTTCGTTGTCGTACACGATCGCGGCGGGGACGTCGGAGATTCAGCGGAACATCGTGGGTGAGCGGATCTTGGGGCTGCCCAAGGGGTGACGCTCCGCTGGGGGAAGCGGTGGCGCTCCGGGTGGGGGCTGCGAATGGTGTCGCGGCTGCGGTCCGGTGGGGGCTTGTCGCGCGGTCCCCGCGCCCCCTGAAAGCAGGGGCGCGCTGTCCTACTCGGTGTTGACAAGGGGTACTTGGCCATGCGCTTTCAACTCACTGAGGACCAGCGGGCGCTGCGGGACGGGGTGCGGGGGCTGTTGGCGCGGCGCTTCGGGCGGGAAGCGTTGTGGGCCGCCGTCGACGGCGGTGGGCTGGACCGGGGCCTCTGGCGGGAGTTGGGGGCGGCCGGGTTCTTCGCGTTGCGGTTGACGGAGGCGGAGGGTGGCGTCGGGCTCGGGCTGCCGGAGGCGGTGTTGCTGTTCGAAGAGGCGGGGCGGGTGCTGCTGCCCGGGCCGCTGGTGGCCACGCATCTCGCGGCGGGGACGGTGCCGGGGGCGGCGACCGGGGAGGCCGTGGTGACCGCCGTCGGGGGTGGAGGGCTGGTGGAGTGGCTGGACGAGGCGGATGTGGTGGTGGGGGGCGGGAGTGGTGCTGTCGCGGCCGGGGCGGTCGCGTTGCGGTCGGTTGACCCGTTGACGCCGTTGCACCGGGTGTCGGCGGATGTCTCTTCCGCCCGCCCGGATGATCCCTTCGTGCTGCTCACCGCTGCCGAGCAACTGGGTACGGCCGTCCGGGCCTGTGAGCTGGCGGTGCAACACGCGCGGACGCGGGAGCAGTTCGGGCGGCCGATCGGGGCGTTCCAGGCGGTCAAGCATCTGTGCGCGGAGCTGCTGGTGCGGGTGGAGGTGGCGCGGGCGGCGGTGTACGCGGCGGCCGTGACCGGTGACCCGGTGGACATCGCGGCGGCTCGGCTGCTGGCCGACGAGGCGGCGGTGCGCGGCGCGCGCGACTGTCTTCAGGTGCACGGCGGTATGGGGTTCACCTGGGAGGCCGACGTACATCTGTGTCTGAAGCGCGCGTGGGTACGGGCAGAACGTGGCGGATCGATTACGGAGAGTGAGGAGTTGTTGGCGGAGGAACTGCTGGCCGGGGCGGGCTGACCGCGCTGACCAGGGCAGGTGCGGAAGTGTGTGGCAGAGGATCGGTCGAATGTCGCGGAACGTGGCATACCGGAATTACCGAGCGTTGATACCGGGTTGTGTCCTAGGTGTGACTTGTCACGGCCTGGAGTCGGAGTCGTACTCCGGTACCTTCTGGGGGATGCGAGTGGTTCCGAGGTCGAGCCGAGCCGGTGTTGCCCCTGTGGCGGCCCCGGATCCGGCGGTGCCCGGCGCTCGTGAAGTGGGCCGGAGTCCCGTCGCTCCGGTCTGTTCGACTCCCCGCGATGAGCGTCGCACAGTATGCCGTAGGCGTACTCCTTCGCGCTGGAATATGCCCGAAGCGCTTGTTGGGGTGACTGTACGTCAACCATGCTGTCCTGTAAGGGGATCACGTTCCGTGATCCCGGTGCCGATGGTGTCGACGGCGGTGGCGTCGGCCAGGCAGCAGATGACCACGATCGTGGCCCCTGAGGGGCGTGCGGCGATGTGTCCGCCGGTTCGGATGGTGTGAGCGGTGCAGGTGCTTCAAGTGCAGCTGGAGATCCGGCCCGACCCCGCAGAGGTGGGTCGTGCACGGAGATGGGCCCGTTCACGGCTCGCCGGGTCCGGGATAGGAGTTGACGAGCCGCTCGCCGAGACGCTGACCCTGCTCGTCTCCGAGCTGGTCACCAACGCGGTCGTCCACACCGGGCGCCCGGCGGTGATGCGGCTGCTGCTGTCCGGCCTCCGTGACGGCTCCATCGGCAAGGTCCGCCTCGAAGTCGCCGACACCAGCGCGTGCCCGCCGGCGCCGCGGTGCGTCGACGGCGACGAGACGGGCGGGCGCGGCCTCGCCCTCGTCGAGGTCCTCGCCGACCGCTGGGGCTGGTCCTACGAGGGCGTCGGCAAGCGCATCTGGTGCGAGCTGTACCGGGAGGTGCCGGGGGTGGCCGGGGCGGTCGGTGTCTCGGGTGCGTCGGGTGGAGCGCCCGTGGTGGGTGGCGGGGTCGCGACGCCCGCCGTCTATCCGGCGTGCGGCGCGGTGACGGGGGTCGCGGCGGTGACGCGTGAGGGTCTGGTGCGCGAGGGATTGGCGTACGAGGCGGTCTAGTTCGGGGCGGGTGCGGTGGGCCGGGGGGTCGGGGCCGGGTCCGCTGCTCGGCGGTACGAGGTGCCGCTGCGCCCACCCTTCCCCCCTCTCGGCTTCGCTCGGGCGGGAGGTGCCTCCCCCACTCCAGCGGCGCGACTGCCCGCGGCTACGACAGGCGGACCATGCCCCCGAGTTGTCAGGCGTGCGGGGGCGCCCGACTTTCGACGCGTTTCGCGTCGCGCACGCCTGCGCGCAGCGCATGGCGTTGACCCGCTCGGCGGCGGTAGCGAAAACGTGCGCCGGGATGTGCTTCCGTACGCACCGTCGATACGCGGGTTTTGCCCGGCTGATCCCTGAGCGGGTGTTGACGCGCCGTGTCCGTTTGATCACGCTTGTGGTCAGCGATTCGCCGCGAGGGGACGACGAGGGTCTCGGTGACGGAGGCCCTCGGCGAGCGTGGGTCGTGTTTCGGCGTCGGCTCCCGACAGGGCCCGGGGGGCGGGGCCGGTGCGCCGAAGCCGGATGGTGGCGCGCGGTGCCGTGCTCGGGGCGGCGGGCGCGCGCCACCAGTCGACCCGGAGGTCCTGGGGTCCGTAGGTCCTGGGGTCGCCGGGGCCCTACAGGATGGCGACCGGTGCCACCGGCGTGCCCGTGGCGCCGACGAACGGCTCGGGCATCGCCGAGAGCAGGAAGTCGTACCGCCCAAGTTGTCCACAGGCTGTGGACAACTCTTCCAGATTCCAGTTCTGCCCCTGGGGCATGCCCATCTCGACCAGGTCGAGCGCGTGCACCGGCAGCCACAGATCCTCGATCTCCGGCGGGAAGATCTCGAACGTCAGGGTGTCATTGGCGACGGCGGCGACGTCACGCGCGTGGAACCACTCCGGGGTGCGGAGCGAGAGCCCCGGTGACGGGAAGGCGTACGCGTGCTTGTCGCCGGCGAGGTAGGTCCGGATCTGTCCGGTGCGGACGAGGACGATGTCGCCCGCACGGACCCGGGTGCCCGCCAACTCCTCGGCCGCGTCCAGGTCTTCGGGCGTGACCGCGTGATCGCCGGGGAGGCGGTCGTCGCCACGGCCCAGGGCTCGCGGGATGTCCAGGAGGACACCGCGCGAGACGATGTGCCGGGCCTTGTCGATGCCGGCGAAGGCCGCGCCGCCGTGCGGCGTGATCGTGTCCGCCGGGCGGCCGTTGTAGATCCGGCCCGAGTGCGAGACATGGGTGAGCGCGTCCCAGTGGGTGGCCGCCTGGAGCCCCATCGTCACGGCGTCGTCGCTGCACGCGACCGTGCCCGGGCCGAAGATCTCCTGGTTGATCTGCACCATGGCGTGCAGCGGGTTCACTCGGCCCGGCATCATCCCCGTCTGCACGCCGTCCTGTTGAAGGGGCAGCGCGAGCGGCACGCGACGACCGGAGCGGACGGCGGTGGCGGCCTCCCGTACGACCTCGTCGGTGATCAGGTTGAGGGTGCCGATCTCGTCGTCCGCCCCCCAACGCCCCCAGTTGTTCACGCGCTTGGCGATGTCGTGGAACTCCGCGGGCAATGACATCGGCTCTCCCCGGGGCTTGTGTGGGTGTATCTGACGGGTCGTAGAATCGCCGTGCGAGTAAATCTAACGGTCCGTCAGAAACCGCGATGAGGGGAAGGGGCCGGGGTGGGAAACTTCTTGGCAGGCAAGGTCGTCGCCGTCACGGGTGCGGGGCGGGGGATCGGCCGGGCGGTCGCCGTCGGCGCCGCCGCCGAGGGCGCGCGGGTCGTCGTCAACGACTACGGCGTCTCCGTCGACGGCTCCGAGCCCACCAGTTCCGTCGCCGAGACCGTCGTCAAGGAGATCGAGGCGGCCGGGGGCGAGGCGGTCGCCGTCGCCGACGACATCTCCACGATGGCGGGCGGACAGCGGGTCGTGGACACGGCGGTCGCGACGTACGGGCGGATCGACGGGGTGGTGTGCGTCGCCGGGATCCTGCGGGAACGGATGCTGTTCAACATGGCCGAGGAGGAGTGGGATCCGGTGATCGCCACGCACCTCAAGGGCACGTTCACGGTGTTCCGGGCCGCGTCCGCCGTCATGCGGAAGCAGCGGGCCGGGACCTTGATCGGGTTCACGAGCGGCAACCACCAGGGGTCCGTCTCGCAGGCCAACTACAGCGCGGCCAAGGGCGGGATCATCTCGCTGGTGCGGAGCGCCGCGCTGGGGCTGCACCGGTACGGGGTGACCGCGAACGCGGTGGCGCCCGTCGCGCGTACGCGGATGTCCGCCGGCGTGCCGGTCGAGTTGACGGAGATCGGTGAGCCGGAGGATGTGGCCGCGTTCGTGGTGTATCTGCTGTCGGATCGGGCTCGGGAGGAGCGGATCACGGGGCAGGTGTACACGGTCGCGGGGCCGAAGATCGCGGTGTGGGCGCAGCCGCGTGAGCTGCGCTCGGCGTACGCGGACGGGGGCTGGACTCCGGAGAGGATCGCGGAGGTTCTGCCGGGGGCGGTGGGGGTGGATCCGATGCCGATGTTGGAGCGGGTGGAGGGGATGGCTCGGGCGGCGGCGTCTGGGGAACGGCCGAACGCCTGAGGGGTTGGGGGTTCGCGTGTAGGGCGGGTGCGGGTGGTGTGTGGTTGCTCGCGCAGTTCCCCGCGTCCCTGAAAGGCAGGGGCGCGGGGGAACCGCGCGACCAGCCCCCACCCACCCGCAGTGAACGCACCCGGTTGTTGCGCGTCGGTACCGGTTCACCTGGGAGGTGGCATGGACTTCGGGTTCAGTGACGAGGACGAGGCGTTCCGGGCGGAAGTGAGGGCGTGGCTGGGGGCGCGGACCGGGGTGGGGGAGGACCGGCGGGCCTGGGAACGGACGCTGGGAGCCGCCGGGTGGATCGGGCTCGGCTGGGGTGAGGGCGGATACGGGAACCGGACCGCCACGCTCATTCAGCAGGTCGTGTGGGCCGAGGAGTATGCGCGGGCCGGGGTGCCCGCGCGGTCGGGGCACATCGGGGAGAAGTTGCTGGCGCCGACCCTGATCGCGTACGGAAGCGAGGAGCAGAAGGGGCGGTTTCTGCCGGCGATCGCGCGGGGGGAGGAGCTCTGGTGTCAGGGCTACAGCGAGCCGGGGGCCGGGTCGGATCTCGCCGGGGTGCGCACGAGAGGCGAACGTACGGCGGACGGGACGTACCGCGTCACCGGGCAGAAGGTCTGGACGTCGCTCGCGCATGAGGCCGACTGGTGTTTCGTGCTGGCCCGTACCGAGGCGGGATCCAGGCGCCACCAGGGGCTGTCGTTGCTGCTCGTACCGATGGACCAGCCGGGGCGGATCGAGGTGCGGCCGATCCGGCAGATGACCGGGACGAGCGAGTTCAACGAGGTGTTCTTCGACGGCGCGCACGCGGGCGCGGAGCATGTGGTCGGCGGCGAGGGGAACGGCTGGCGGGTCGCCATGGGACTCCTCGGCTTCGAGCGGGGCGTGTCGACCCTCGCCCAACAGGTCGGCTTCGCGGAGGAGTTGGGGGCGGTCGTACGGGCGGCCGTGGAGAGTGGCGCGGTGGACGATCCCGTCGTACGCGATCGGCTCGTACGGCAGTGGGCCGAGCTGCGGGTCATGCGGTGGAACGCCCTGCGGACGCTGGGCGGTTCGGAGGGTGGTCAGGGAGCGGGCTCGGGGGGCGGGTCCGTGGATCCCGGTGCGCCGAGTGTGGCCAAGTTGCTGTGGGGGCGGTGGCACCGGCGGCTCGGGGAGCTGGCGATGGAGGTGCGGGGTGCGGGGGCGGCGGTGGGGCCTCGGGAGTGGTCGGCGGACGTGCCGTACGAACTCGATCCGTTCCAGCATCTGTTCCTGTTCAGCCGGGCCGACACCATCTACGGCGGTTCGGACGAGGTGCAGCGCACGATCATCGCCGAGCGGGTGCTCGGTCTGCCGAAGGAGCCGAGAGGCTGAGCTGAGGGGTGGAGCCATGCGCGGAGTGGTGTTCGACGGGACGCGGGCCGAGGTCGTCGATGACCTGGAGGTACGGGACCCGGGACCGGGCGAGGTGCGGGTGGCCGTGTCGGCCGCCGGTCTCTGCCACAGCGACCTGTCGGTGGTGGACGGGACCATACCGTTCCCCGTTCCTGTGGTGTTGGGGCATGAGGGGGCGGGGGTCGTCGAGGCGGTGGGCGCGGGGGTCCGGCATGTCCGGCCTGGGGACCATGTCGCCCTGTCCACCCTCGCCAACTGCGGGGCATGCGCCGACTGCGACCGGGGGCGGCCGACCATGTGCCGTCGGGCGATCGGGCGGCCCACGCGGCCGTTCTCGCGGGGCGGGCGGGAGGTGTTCCAGTTCGCGGCGAACTCCGCCTTCGCGGAGAAGACGGTGGTCAAGGCCGTGCAGGCCGTACGGATACCGGAAGACATTCCGCTGACCTCCGCCGCGCTGATCGGGTGCGGCGTGTTGACCGGGGTGGGGGCGGTGCTCAACCGGGCGCGCGTCGACCGGGGGGAGAGTGTCGTCGTGATCGGGGCGGGGGGTATCGGGCTCAACGTCGTACAGGGCGCGCGGATCGCGGGGGCCACGCGGATCGTCGCCGTGGACGCCAATGCGGAGAAGGAGGGGGTGGCGCGGCGGTTCGGGGCCACGCACTTCCTGACCTCCGTGGAGGGTGTGCGCGACATCCTTCCCACGGGCGCCGACCATGCCTTCGAGTGCGTCGGCCGCGTCGAACTCATCCGCCAGGCGATCGATGTGCTGGACCGGCGGGGCCAGGCCGTGCTGCTGGGTGTTCCGGCCGCCACCGCCGAGGCGTCCTTCCTCGTCTCCTCCCTCTACCTGGACAAGTCGATTCTGGGCTGCCGGTACGGGTCGTCGCGGCCGCAGCGGGACATCGCGCTGTACGCCGAGCTGTACCGGGAGGGGCGGCTGCTGCTGGACGAGCTGGTCACGGCCACGTATCCGGTGGAGGACTTCGCGAAGGCGGCGGAGGACGCGGGGGAGGGGCGGGTGGCGCGGGCGGTGCTGACCTTCTGACCGCCACACGAACACCTACCCCCGCGTGGTGATGCCGGGGTGATCCAAAAGCGGTCGATCTCGCGCACTCGCCAGCGCGAACCAGTCGGGCCGGACTTGGCGGCCAGGTGCCGGCCACGTCCTGCTTCCCCGACAGCCGGACTTCGCAGCCAGTGTCCGAGCCCGAGATCGATCGGCCGATGTCCGAACGGAGCCGGCCCTGGAACGAAGAGGCGGCCAAGGTCATGTCGCCGCTCGGCGCGGGCGGTGAACCGCGCTTCCCGCCAGAGGAGTTGAGGGAATTCCGACAGCCGCGAACGGCAGGTCGGAACGCTCGTCTCCACGGTGCCCGCCTCCTACCCTGGAAGGACCGGGACGGGGGACGACTTCGGCGGCTGACCGTGGTGAGCCGCAGTTGCGTCGGCGATCTCGGACCTGTCCATCCGAGAGGACGCCATGGCCTGGATCAACGACCCGCACTTCGCACCCCCGCCGACCAACGTGATCGGCCTCCGGGCCGCTTTCCTCCAGGCCCAGTTCACCGCGGGCGCCATGGCTTCCGTGACGGTCGTCTACCTCGTGGGATCGATCTGGATCGACCAGCCGTTCGGGTTCTTGGAGGTGTGGCGGATACCCAACGACATCCCGGGTGGGATCGCCGATACCTGGTACCTGTTCGTCTGGGGCTTGGCTGTCACGCTGCTGATCAGCGTCATCGCGATCGTGCAGGGCATACCCCGCCTCGTCCCACCCGGCACCGCCGTGGGCCTGGGAGTCTGGGAGAGCGTGAACGCGGGATTCTTCGAGGAACTCCGCTACCGGTGGCTCTTCCTGCTGAGCGCGCCGCCGGGCCTGGCGCTGCTGAACCTGATCACATTCGGGTTGGTGGAGTGGTTGTACACGGTCGTGCTCGTGCCACTGGCCGACACGGTCACGCTCGGAATCCTCGCTCCACAGCTCACCGGCGACGAATGGCTGGTCGGCGCGGCGATCGTCTCGGTGAACGGCGGCTTCCGCGCCATGCACAACGACCAGAAAGGCATTGGGGGCATTTTTCGCCTCGTCAACGCGTGGTTCATCGGGATGCTGCTGTTCTACCTGTTGTTCAACTATGGGCTGTGGGCGGCGATCGTGGTTCACATCCTCTACGACATCGTCGTCTTCACCACCGCCGCCTTGATGTCCACGTTCCTCCGGCCCCTGCAGGGAACCTGGTGACGCTTTGGGGAACTTGAAAGCGGGCTTGCGGCTCTGCCAGTCTCCAGCCGGGCGAGGCGGATTCGGCGGCCAGGCGCCCGCACGGGGCGGCCCCCGGGGGGAGCGCCCGATCCCTCACTGCGGCGTGGTCGAGTACCGCTCGATGCTCGCGCGGCCTGTCGATCGGTCGAGTAGGCGCAGCTCCCACGGGCCCGTGTTCACATCGAAGTCTTTGCCGAACCCGACCCACTTGCCCGCCGTACGTCGGCCTGTCGGCTCGATGAGCAGCTGAATCGCACCGTGGTACCGGGCGCCCTGGTAGTACCCGTTGGCCGCCGTCTGCTCGGTCCACGTACCGGTGACGACGTTCCGATCAACGGTGAGATCCAGGGACAACGGGCTGTCTGGGTTCGTCGACGCTCCGGGCAGGCTCTGAGCTGTCAGCCGGTTGCCGTGCTGGACGATCACGACGTGATGCTTGCAGTCGAACGTCTCGTCACGGCTGGACGAGTAGAACTCGTACCGGGACAGCCAGATGCCCGCGTACTCGCTCTGCGGCTCTGGCTCCGGGCTTGTGACAGCGTCAGCCGTGCCGGCTTCCCCAGCCTCCATGTCGTGGCCTCCTGCTCCGTCCGAGTGGACGCGTGCCATCGGGATCGCGAACCCCAGCGACTCAGGGGTACGGCCGGTGAACCGCTTCACCGGAATCGATTGTGTCCGTCCGGTTGCACCTGAGCCCCCTCGGCGTTCCCCCTACCGCACCGACCACGCACCCCTCGATGGTGCAGCATCAGCCCTCTCCCGGCCTTACCTGCCCGCTCTCGACGACTTGTGGGCCGCCGAGGCGGCGACGGGTCCGCATACGGCTCGGGTGCGGCCCTCCTGGGCGGCGCGTGAGCGGGTCACCCGATTGAGCAGGCGGGCCGCCCTGGTCATGGCTGCGGACTTCGGCATCGACCTCGATACGCGCGACATCCACGCAGTACCGGTCGGGGGTGGGATCCGATGACCGTTGACACAACCGGCAAATGCGGGAGGGTCCGGGCCTCCTTGCTCTACCGGGCTCCGATCTTCAGTGAGACGTCTTCCTGCGTCCTCGGTAAGGGGCACACCGGGGACCACAAGGACGCGCACGGTGGTACCTGGAACGTGATCCCGCTGACCTTCGATGGTGAACTCCGGGAAGGCGGGGGAGGGCGGGGTGGCACGGGCCGTGCCGACTCTCGGAGCTGAGTCACGGGGCGCCCTCGTACCGTCGAGCCTCCTCTGTCCTGAAGGTCCGCCGGTACGTCGTCGGGGTCACCCCCAGTACTCCCTGCAGATGCTGCCGCATCGACTGGGCCGTGCCGAAGCCCGCGTCGTGGGCGACCTGGTCCATGGAGAGGTCGGTGGACTCCAGCAGGTGTCTGGCGCGCTCGACCCTTTGCTGGGTGAGCCACTGGCCGGGGCTGATGCCGACCTCCTCGCGGAAGCGGCGGGTGAAGGTGCGGACCGACATGGACTCCTGTTCGGCCATGTCGCGGAGTTGGATCGGCTCGTGGAGGCGGCCCAGGGCCCAGGCGCGGGCGGCGGTCGTCGTCGCGGTCTGCGGCTCGGGCAGCGGGCGTTCGATGTACTGGGCCTGCCCGCCGTCCCGGTGCGGCGGTACGACCGTACGCCGGGCCACGTCGTTGGCGACGCCGGTGCCGTGGTCGCGGCGTACGAGATGCAGGCACAGGTCGATCCCGGCCGCGACGCCCGCCGAGGTGAGGATGTCGCCGTCGTCGACGAAGAGGACGTCCGCGTCGAGCCGGACCTTCGGGAAGAGCCGCTGGAAGTGCTCGGCGTGGTACCAGTGCGTGGTCGCCGGGCGGCCGTCCAGAAGACCCGCCGCGGCCAGGACGTAGCCACCGGTGCAGATGGAGACCAGCCGGGTGCCGGGGCGGATGTGGGCGAGGGCGGCGGCCAGTTCGGGGGTGAGGACGCCGTCCTCGTAGACCGGGCCGAACTCGTAGGCGGCGGGGACGACGACCGTGTCGGCGGTGGCGAGGGTCTCCGGGCCGTTCGGGACGAGGACGGCGAAGTCGGCGTCCGTCTCCACCGGGCCGGGCGGCCGGACCGAGCAGGTGACGACGTCGTACAGCGGCCGCCGGGCCGCGTCCCGCGCCTTGCCGAAGATGCGCTGCGGTATGCCCAGTTCGAAGGGGAGCAGCCCGTCGAGGGCGAGGACCACGATGCGGTGGCGGGCCATGGAGGACTCAGCGGTCATGGCCCGATCCTAACGAATGCTGACCTTCGGGCCACTCGTTCGGAATGACCCCAGGTCGGAAGCTTGATGGCATGACCCAGACAGCCGACGACGCATCCGGTATCGCCGACGACGCACCCCGTACCGCTGCCACCGACGCCCCTGCCGCCACCGATGCTCCTGCCACCACCGCCGTCGCAGCCGACCGCACCCTCGTCGAGTCCGGCAGTCGTACCGGTCGCGCCCGTATTCATCGCGCCTGGTTCGTCGCCGCCGTCACCTTCGTGACGATCATCGGTGCGGCGGCCTTCCGCTCGCTGCCGGGTCTGCTGATCGATCCGCTGCACGAGGAGTTCGACTGGTCGCGCGGCACGATCGCGTCGGCGGTGTCGATCAACCTGGCGCTGTACGGCCTGACGGCCCCCTTCGCGGCCGCGCTGATGGACCGTTTCGGTATCCGCCGGGTGGTCGCGGTCGCCCTGACGGTGATCGCGGTCGGGGCCGGTACGACGGTGTGGATGACCTCGCCGTGGCAACTGATGCTCTGCTGGGGACTGTTGGTGGGGCTCGGCTCCGGCTCGATGGCGCTCGCCTTCGCGGCGACGGTCACCAACCGCTGGTTCACCGAACGGCGCGGCCTCGTCTCGGGCATCCTGACCGCCGCCTCGGCCTCGGGCCAGCTGATCTTCCTCCCCCTGCTGTCGTGGATCGTCTCCGAGCGCGGCTGGCGGCCCGCCGCCGTCACCGTCGCCCTCGCCGCCCTGGCCGTCGTCCCCTTCGTCTGGCTGCTGCTGCGGGACCACCCGGCGGACGTGGGGCTGAAGCCGTACGGGGCGAAGGAGTTCGTGCCGAAGCCGCCGCCCGTGCCGGGGGCGGCGCGCCGGGCGGTGAAGGTGCTCTTCTCGGCGATGCGGACCGGGCCGTTCTGGCTCCTCGCCGGCACCTTCGCGATCTGCGGTGCCTCCACCAACGGCCTCATCCAGACCCACTTCATCCCCGCCGCCCACGACCACGGCATGCCCATCACCGCGGCGGCCTCACTGCTGGCGGTCATCGGGATCTTCGACGTCCTCGGCACGATCGCCTCCGGCTGGTTCACCGACCGCTACGAACCGAGGCGCCTCCTGGCCGTGTACTACGCCTTCCGCGGCCTCTCGCTCCTCTTCCTCCCCATCCTGCTGGCCCCCGCCGTGCACCTCCCGATGATCTTCTTCATCGTCTTCTACGGCCTCGACTGGGTCGCCACCGTCCCGCCCACCATGGCCCTGTGCCGCGAGCACTACGGCGACGACAGCGCCATCGTCTTCGGCTGGGTCCTCGCCTCCCACCAGGTCGGCGCCGCCGTCGTCGCCTTCTTCGGCGGCCTCGCCCGCGACGCCTTCGGCTCGTACGACGTCGTGTGGTACGCCTCGGGCGCGCTGTGCGCGGCGGCGGCGCTGATGGCGTTGGTGATCCGGCGGAGGCCGGTCGGGAAGGGGGGCGTGGCGGTCGCCTGACCGACGCGCCGCGGATTCGACCGGGGCCGTGCGGCAACCGTTTTGGTCGGGGGGTGTGCGGGACAACCGTTTCGGCCGGAGGGCGTGCGAGGCAGCCGTTTCGGCCGGGGGCCGGGTAGAGCAACCGTTTCGGCCGGGGCACACTCCCTGTAGGCGGGGAGGAGTGCTGGTGATGTCCATGGCGACGGCCGGGGTGGCGGGCGAGGGCGCGGTCCGGAAGGGTGCCGCGCCGTCGGCGGTGGCCATGGCGGTGCTGGGGGTGGAGGGGGCGCTGCTGTGCGCGGCCCTCTTCCTCGCCGCGCTGGACGCGGCCTCGAAACCCGTGGCCGGGGAACCCTTCCAGGCTCTCCTGATCTCCCCGCTGGTCCTCCTCCTCATCCTGTTCGCGGCCGCCGTACTGACCGTGGGCTACGTCCTCCCCGCCGTACTGCTCGCCCACTGGACCGCCCGCCAGCTCACCGGCCGCACCGCCTGGTGGTGGATCCCGCCCGCCTGCACGCTGTGGGTACTCCCCGCCATGGTCGTCCCCGCCTGGCACCTCGCCGGCCTCGCGCTCTATGCGGCGGTCCTGCCCCCGGCCCTGGCGGTGCACCTCACGGTCGTACGCGCCGACGCGGGCCGCCCCGTCCAGCCCTGCGCGCCGATCCTCACGTGGGGCACGCTGGCCGTGCTGTGCGTGCTGGTCGTGGGTGGGGTGGTGGTGGCGGGTTAGCCGGGCGCGGGCGGGGCCTTGAACAGGGGCGGACCTGGTGCCGCGGCCCTAGTCGGTCGCGAAGCCGCCGAAGCGGCCCCGGTGGAACAGCAAGGGCCCGCTCTCGTCGCCGCCCGTGCCCAGCGCCTCCACCCGGCCCACCACGATCAGGTGGTCCCCGCCGGTGTGCACGGCGTGGATCGCGCAGTCGATCCAGGAGGGGGCGCCGATGAGGCGAGGGGAGCCGGTGACGGGGGCCGGCTCGTGGGCGACCCCCGCGAACTTGTCCGTGCCGCTCACCGCGAAGCGCCGGCACAACTCGCCTTGGTCGGCGCCCAGTACGTTCACGCAGAAGACTCCCGCGCGGGCGATACGGGGCCAGGTCGTCGACGTACGACCGACCATGAACACGACGAGCGGGGGATCGAGGGAGAGCGACGAGAACGACTGGCAGGCGAAGCCGGCGGGGCGGTCGTCGGGGTGTTCGCCGGGCTCGGAGTCGTCGGTCGCCGGGGCCCCCGAAACCGTCGGGGCCGTCGGGGCTCCCGGGGCGGTGATCACCGTGATGCCCGTTGCGAAGTGGCCCAGTACGCGCCGGAATTCGGCCTGGTCGACGGGCGCGCGCTCGTCCTCGCCGACGCAGCGCAGCTCGGGGCGGGGCAGTGCTTCGACCGGCCCCGTCGTCATCCTCGCGGCCGTACGAGTCCGGTCCGACCGCAGATAGCGGACGGCGGCTGCTGCCATTCCCGCGTGTCCCATCACATCGCCCATTGAATCTGACGAAGCGTCAGAAGTGAAGGCCCGTACCGGCTCTCCCGGGTTCGTCCCGGGTTGCCCAGGGGTGTCCTGGTGTTCTCCAGACCCTGTCAGCGGCCCTCGTAGCGCGGTGTCCGTCGTTCCACGAAGCTCGCCACGCCCTCCTGGGCGTCCGCCGTCGTCATGTTGATCTCCTGCGCGGCGGCCTCGGCGGAGAAGGCGGTGGCGCGGTCGGTGTCGAAGGAGGTGTTGACGAGTTGCTTGGTCAAAGCCAGGGCGCGGGTCGGGCCGGCGGCCAGGCGCTCCGCCCACTCGCGGGCCGTCTTCTCCAGGTCCTGGGCGGGGACGACACGGTTGACCAGGCCGAGGCGTTCCGCGTCGGCGGCGGGCAGGGCGTCGCCGAAGAACATCAGTTCCTTCGCCCGATGGGGGCCGATGAGGCGGGGCAGAAGGTACGCGCCGCCGCCGTCGGGGACGAGGCCGCGCCGTACGAACACCTCGATGAAACGGGCCTCTTCGGCCGCCAGTACGAGGTCGCAGGCGAGGGCGAGATGCGCGCCGATGCCGGCCGCCGTGCCGTTCACCGCCGCGATCACCGGCTTCTCGCAGTCGAGGACGGCGGCGATGAGGCGCTGGGCGCCGAGCCGGATGGTGCGCGCGACGTCACCGGCCACCCGCTCGCCGCTGTCTGCCGCCGCGCCCCGCAGGTCAGCCCCCGCGCAGAAGCCGCGGCCCGTCGCGCTGATGACGACGGCGCGGACGGTGGGGTCGGCGGAGGCGTCGGAGAGGAGTTGGATGAGGCGTTCCCGCTGGTCAGGGGTGAGGGCGTTCATCGCCTCGGGGCGGTTGAGGGTGATCCACGAGACGGCGTTGTCAGTGGCGTGCAGTATCAATGAGTCACGGGATTTTTCGGGATGTTCAAGGGGGGAAGCGGACATGTGGGTGCTCCTGTTTTTACGCGGAGTGATGGATGTCCTCGGTGTGCTGGTCGTCTTTGGTGTGCGGTGGTGCTCAGCGGCACACCGCCAGCGCGTCCAGCGCCACGGCCCCCTGCCCCCTCGGCAGCACCATCAGCGGGTTGATGTCCAGCTCCGCGATGTCGTCCCCGAGTTCGAGCGCCATGCGCTGCACGCGGAGCACGACCTCCGCGAGGGCGTCCACGTCGGCCGGGGGAGCCCCGCGCACCCCCTCCAGCAGGGCCCGCCCGCGCAGTTCGGAGAGCATGGCGCGGGCCTGGTCCTCACCGAAGGGCGGCACGCGTACGGCGGAGTCGCGGAGGACTTCCACGAGGACACCGCCGAGGCCGACCGTGACCGTCGGCCCGAAGAGGTCGTCGTGGGTGACACCCACGACCATCTCCACGCCCCGCTCGACCATCTGGCACACCAGCACCCCGTCGAGGGAGACGTCCTCGTAGCGGGCGATGTCGGTCAGTTCCCGATAGGCGTCGCGGATCTGGCTCGCGGAGGTCAGGCCGATCTTCACCAGGCCGAGTTCCGTCTTGTGGGCGATGCGCGCGCCGGACGCCTTCATGACCACCGGGTAGCCGACGAGGCTCGCCGCGCGTACGGCCGCCGCCGCGCTGGTCACCAGCTGCTCGCGCGGCACGCGTATCCCGTACGCGCGCAGCAGCTGCTTGGCCGCGTGCTCGCTCAGCTGCTGCCCGGGCCGCATCAGCGCCTTCGCCTTGCGGAAGGAGGGCGAGGGGGAGCGGGGTGCCTCGTCGAAGGGGGAGCGGTAGGCGGCGGTGAAGCGGCTGTGGTCGAGGTGGGCGCGGACGGCGGTGATGCAGTTGGCGAAGGTACGGAAGGTCGCCACCCGGGACGACCCGAGGAGGGTCTCGCGGTACGCGGCCTCGGTGCCCACCGGCGACCCCCACACCACGCACACCAGCTTGTCCGTCCGCTCCGCCGCGGCCACCAGGTCCTGGGCGAGCTTGTCGCTCATGGGCGGGAAGGGGCCGGTGATGGGGCAGATCAGTACCCCCACCGCCGGGTCGTCGAGGATCGCGTCGAGGATGCGGGGGCCGCGCCAGTCGCCCACGGGGTGGCCGCCGTTGTCGACGGGGTTGGCCACGCTCAGGTAGTCGGGGATCCACTGGTGCAGCTCGGCCTGCTTGGCCTCCGAGAGGGTGGGGAGGGGCAGTCCGGCCTCCGTGGCCAGGTCGGCGAAGTGCGCGCCCGTGCCGCCCGAGATCGAATAGACGACGACGCCCTCGGCCCTCGGCTGGGCTGATCCCGGGGTCCGTGGCCGACGGGAGCGCGCCAACAGGGTGGCCGTGTCCTGGAGTTCGTCGAGCCCGTCGACGCGTATCACGCCGTACTGCCGCATCGCCGCGTCGACCACCGCGTCCGCGCCGGTCAGTTTGCCGGTGTGGGAGGCCGCGGTGCGGGCGCCGGTCTCGGTGCGGCCGACCTTCACGGCGACGACGGGCACACCGCGCCGGGCGGCCCGGTCGGCGGCGAGGAGGAAGGAGCGGCCGTCCTTCAGCCCCTCGACGTAGCAGGCGATGGCGCCCACCTCGGGTCGCTCGGCGAAGTAGGAGATGAAGTCGGCGGTCTCCAGATCGGCCTCGTTGCCGGTGGGGGCCCAGTGGGAGAGGCGGATGCCGAGTTCCTGGAGGGAGAAGACGGGGCGGCCCTGGTGGCCGGACTGGGTGATCAGAGCGATCGCCGGTCCGTCGAGGTCGTCGCGGAAGCGCTCGAAGGCGTTGAGGTTGGTGTTGGGGCCGAGCAGCCGCAGACCGCCGGAGCGGGCCACGGCGGCGGCCAGCCGCTCCTGCGCGGCCGCGCCCTCCGCGCCGGTCTCGGCGAAGCCGGAGGCGAAGGCGACCGCGAACCTCACCTTGGCCTCGGCCAGTTCGTCGATCACGGGGAGGGGGTCGGAGAGGAGCAGTACAGCGAGATCGACCTGTTCGGGCAGGTCGGCGACGGAAGGGGAGCAGGGGATGCCGAAGACCGACTCACGCGTGGGGTGCACGGGATGCAGCCGGGCGCCGACCCGTTCGGACCAGGCGAGCAACTGCCGGGTGATCCCGCTGTTCGGCCGGCCCTCCGTGTCCGAGGCGCCGACGACGGCCACCGACTGGGGGCGGAAGAAGCGGTCCAGATCGGGGACGGCGACGTGCAGCGGACGTCCGCTGACGTCCAGGTCGCCGGCCTCGGCGGGTCTGCCGTGCACGACCTGCGCGGGGTTCTCGCCGCAGGCGATGGCGCGGGCCCGGCGGGAGTCGGTGGTGAGGGTGCCGTGGGTTGATCCAAGCATCGGTCCGCCCGCTCCTGTGTGACAGCCAATTCAGTGACGTGACGCGGTTACGCGGTTACGTGTTCACGTATCTGACGCTACGTCAGATTTCAGACTACTGAACTGACGCTCCGTCAGGAATGGGTCGTGCGAGCAAAGTTACGCGGCAGTAAGGAAGTTGTACCCGCGCGGGGCGGCGGTCAGACGTATACGTTCGCATCCGACGCATGGCGGTGGGGCGTCCGGCCCGGCGGTGGCGCGGGGAACCGCGCGAACGGCCACCCGGCCACACGACCACCCGCACCCGGCAACCGGACCTGACCGTCCTGTCCTGTCCGGCCCCCGGTCCTGTCCCGCCCCCGCCTCGGTCCTGTCCCGCCCCCGCCCCGGTCCCGTCTCGTCCCGTCCTGCTCCGTCGTATCGGCGACTGGCTGACCTTCCGGCGGCTCGGCGGCTCGGCGGTCGGCTGCCCCGGTGTTCGCTCAGCGCGCGGCGCGGATCCGTACGGTGATCGCGTCGCGCGTGGCGACCCCGCCCGTCCGGGCGATGGCCTTGGCGATCTTCTCGGCGTCGAGGGCGAGTTCGCGGAACATGCCGCTGATGGGGTTGGTGAAGCCGGTGAAGTACAGGCCGGGGGCGTTCTTGGGGGAGCGCGGCCCGTTGACGACCGGCTTCCCGCGCCCGTCCAGGACGTTGAGGTGTCCGACGAGACCTTCCAGGGCCCGCCGGTAGCCGGTCGCGGCGATCACGGCGTCGGTCTCGACCCGGCTGCCGTCGCCGAGGACGACCTTGCCGTCCTCGAACCCCTTGACCGCCCCGACGACCTCGACCTTCCCCTTCCGTACGGCGTCGATGAGTCCGACGTCCTGCACGGGGATGGACCCTTCGTTCACGCGGGAGTAGAGGCCGGTGTCGGGCCGGGGCAGGCCGTGCGCCGACAGGTCCGGCACGCTGAGCTTCGCCACCGGCTTGGCGAGCCGGTCCACGAGGGCGACCGGCAGCCGCCGTACGAGGACGGCCGTGTACTGGGCCGCCCACCCGGCCGTCGACCGGCGCACGATGTGCGGGGCCGTCCGCACCGCGAGCCGCACGCGCCCCGCCCCGCCCTCGACGAGGTCGACGGCGATCTCCGCGCCGGTGTTGCCGATGCCGACGACCAGGACGTCGCGGCCGGCGTAGGGCTCCGGGTTGCGGTACTCGGAGGCGTGCACCAGCTCGCCCTCGTACGAGTCCCGGCCCGGCCAGTCGGGGATGTGGGGCGTGTGGTTGTAGCCGGTGGCGACGACGACCGCGCTGCCGGTCAGCTCGCGGCCGCCGGTGGCGTGCAGCAGCCAGCCGACGCCGTCCGCGCTCCGCTCGACGCGGGACACCTCGACGCCGGTCACGATCTCCAGTTGGTGCACCTCGGCGTACTTCTCCAGGTACCGCACCACGTTGTCCCGCGACACCCACCGGCCGAAGCGGCGCGGCATCGGCAGGCCGGGCAGCCCCGACAGCCGCCGGGTCGTGTGCAGACGCAGCCGGTCGTAGTGCCGCCGCCAGGACGCCCCGACCCCGTCCGCCTTCTCCAGCACCACGGCCCGTACCCCCTGCGCACGCAACGCGTACGCCACGGCCAGTCCCCCGGGCCCGCCGCCGATCACATAGACGGGGCGGTCGGACACTGGGGTAGCGGAATCTCTGGAGTCGGCCATGTGCCTGAGCGTATTCGCGCCCTTATTTGATGGGTCTCGGTCAAGCCCGGAATTGGTTGCGGATTGATCACGACTGTAGGAGGCGTGGGTGGGTTCTGTGGCGTAGGTCGCTCGGAGTGTGGGGAGCTGGTGAGGCGGCGCGTATACATCTGTTAGGAGTACAGTCCTTAGGAGTGCACTCCTAAGGAGTCGATGTGCAGCAGCAGGGACCGCAGGGGGCGCAGGGGGCGCCGAGGTTGCAGGGGGCGCAGGGGCCGCCGGGTAAGCCGTCGCATGTCTTCGATCGTGCCGCCGAGTGGAACGGACTCACCGCCTTCGCCGGGCGGCCGCTGCCGCACGCCATGCTCGGGATCGTCAGTGGCAGGCGGCGCATGGGCAAGACCTATCTCCTGCGGGCGCTCGTCGAAGAGCTGGGCGGCTTCTACTTCGGGGCCACGGCCGGGACCGAGGCGGAGTCCCTCCGCCAGTTCAGTGCCGCGCTCGCCGACCATGTGCGCTCCCCTGTGCCCTTCTCCTTCGCCACCTGGGACGACGCGGTCTCCTATCTCTTCGGACTCGCCGCCCCCGAGAAGGAAGGCGTCGCGCCAGGCCGGGAAGGCGTCGGCTCGCATGCGACGTCCGGCGCACCGTTTCTCGTGGTCATCGACGAGTTCCCCTACCTGGCCAAGGTCGCCCCGGAGCTTCCCTCGCTCATCCAGCGCGAGATCGACCGCTTCCAGGTCGAGCGGAGCCACATGCGGCTTCTCCTGTGCGGTTCGGCGATGTCCGTCATGGGCGGGCTCCTGGCGAGCACCGCGCCCCTGCGCGGCCGGGCGCAACTCGAACTCGTCGTACGCCCCTTCGGGTATCGGGCGGCCGCCGACTTCTGGGGAGTCGCGGCCGAACCCGCGCTTGCCGCCCGGCTGCATGCCGTTCTCGGAGGCACGCCCGCCTATCGCCGCCAGTTCCTGGCGGATGACGTTCCCGCGAGCCTGGGGGACTTCGGCGACTGGATCTGCCGCACGGTTCTCTCCCCGTTCAGTCCCCTCTTCCGGGAGGCGCGCTATCTGCTCGCCGAGGAGGCGGACATCCGCGACACCGCGCTCTATCACTCGGTGCTGGCCGCGGTCGCCCAGGGCAACACGACGCGCGGCGGGATCGCGGGTTACATCGGCCGCAAGGCCGTCGACATCTCGCACCCGCTCAACGTCCTGGAAGACAGTCACCTGCTGGCACGTGAGGCGGACATCTTCCGGGCGGGGAAGTCGCAGTACCGGATCACCGAACCGTTGATCAACTTCTACGAGGCCGTCATGCGTCCCTCCTGGGCGCGGCTGGAGAGCGGTCAGGCGGCGGAGGTGTGGGCGGGGTCGGCCGAGCGCTTCGCGGCGCAGGTGGCGGGGCCGTACTTCGAGGGGATGTGCCGGGAGTACGTGCTCGGTCCGGGCCGGTCCCTGCTCCGTACGTCCTTGGGTGAGGTCGGCGGCGGGGTGGTGAGCGACCCGAAGGCACGTCAACAGATCCAGGTCGACGTGGCCGTGGTGGAGCAGGGCTCCGGGGGAAGTCGGCCGATGGTCGCGCTGCTCGGCGAGGCGAAGTGGGGGACGGTGATGGGGGTCAACCATCTGGAGCGGTTGCGCCGGGCCAGGGACCTTCTCACCGGGCGAGGCATGGACACGGAGGACTGCCGGCTGGCGTGCTTCAGCGCGGCCGGGTTCAGCGACGCGTTGAGGTCCGAGGCGGAGCAGGGGGGAGTGGCGCTCGTCGGGCTGGAGGAGTTGTACGGCGCCGGAGGAGAGCTGCACGGGGCCGGAGGGGAACCACACGGGGCCGGAACGGACGCTGCGGCCGGGCGCTGACCTGGGTGCGGTCACTGGTCGAATGCCCGGCTCTTCCGGGTGTGCTGTCGTTCGCTGCGTCAGCCGACGCTTCCCCGAACGTCGGCTGAGCCGCTGGCCGTCCCCCTTGCGCATCCACCCCCGATCCGCTGAACTGACGGTACGTCAGGAAATCCACTCGGATGCGGAAGGGTGGCGTCGATGGACACGGTCTGGCTCTCTGGTGCCGAATGGTTGGCGGTCCTCCGTATCGGGCTCGGGCTGTGGTGGCTGGAGAGTTGGCGGCACAAGGACAAGAAGACCTGGTTCGAGGGGGCCGGGATCTCGTGGGCGGCCGGGGTGGCGGGGAAGCATCGGTGGGAGGCGGTGCGGAGTGGGTTCGATGTGGTGGTCAAGCCTCGGCCCAGGACCATGGCGTATGTCGTCGCCTACGCCGAACTCGCCCTCGGGCTCGGGCTGATCCTCGGCGTTCTGACGCCGGTCGCGCTGGTCGGCGGGCTGTTGCTCAACATCCTCTACCTCGTGCTGATGATCCACGACTGGGCCGAGCAGGGGCAGAACTCGATGATGGCGCTCATCTCGGTGGTGGGGCTGTTCGGAATGTCCTGGCAGACGTGGTCGGTCGACAGTGCGCTGGGGTTGTTCTGATCGGTTGGTTGTTCTGATGGGGTGGTTGTTCTGATGGGGTGGGCCCAGTGAGCGGTGGTGCCGCGCGGTTCGATCTGCCGGAGGTCGACGACTTCAGTCGTACGTACTGGGACGCGGCCGCCGAGGGGCGGCTGCTCCTGCGGCGCTGCGGGGCCGCGGGGTGCGGGCGCGTCCATCACTATCCGCGCGAGTTCTGCCCGTACTGCTGGAGCGAGGACGTGCGGTGGGAGGAGGCCTCCGGCCGCGCCACGCTCTACACCTGGTCCGTCGTCCACCGGAACGATCTGCCGCCCTTCGGAGAGCGCACGCCGTACGTCGCCGCGGTCGTCGATCTCGTCGAGGGGCCGCGGATGATGAGCGAGGTCGTGGAGTGGGGGGAGGGGAAAGGGGGCGGGGAGTTGTCGGTGGGGATGGGGCTGGAGGTGGTGTTCCGGGAGGCCGATGGCTTCGCGGTGCCTGTATTTCGCGCGCGGACGTGAGGTGTCGCGCGTTTCAATGGGGGTGTGAGCCGTACTGACGAACGATTCCCTGAGCCTTCCCGGTGGCCTTCCCCCGAGCCGTCCGGTCACGGTCTGTGGCTGTGTGCCTGGGATGCCGAGTCGGACGCGGATGTCGAAGCGTGGTTCCGCGGGCGTACCGATCCGGATTTCCGGCGGTGGAACACGCCCTTGATGCTGGACGGGAGTCTTGAGGGCGCCCGGGAGTCCTTGCGGCAGCGGGCGGAGTCCGACGTGGAGGGGAAGACCGTGGCCTTCCGGGTCACGGACGCGCAGAGCGGGGTGACCCTCGGGCATGTCGGGCTGAGCGGGATCGACGGGTTCATGCGGAGGGCCGTCGTCGGCTACTGGGTGCTGCCCGAGGCCCGTGGCCGCCGCGTCGCCACCCGCGCCCTCGACCTCGCCGCCCGCTGGGCCTTCGCCGAACTCGGCATCCACCGGCTCGAACTGGACCATGCCGTCGGCCATGCCGCGTCCTGCCGTATCGCCGAGCTGTGCGGGTTCCCGTACGAGGGGACCTTGCGCGGGGCCGCGTTCGAGGAGGGGTCCCACGACGCCTTCCGGGACGCCCACCTGCACGCACGGCTGGCCACGGACCCGGAACCGGCCGGGATCTAGGGCCCTTCCGAGGGGAAAGGGGAGAAAACCGCGTGCGGTCGCTCCGTGCGCATCGGTACGGTCCCGGCATGCGTGAAGAGGGACACGACGACGGGCACGACGACGGACACGTCGACGGACATGATGACGAATATGACGACGGCGACGACCCCGACGGCTACTTCGGTGAAGCCGTCGCCGCGGGTTACGACGACACCTCCGCCGACATGTTCAGCCCGGAGGCCGTGGAACCGGTCGTAGAGCTGATCGCCGGTCTCGCGGGGGAACGTGGCGATGCGCGGGTGCTGGAGTTCGGGGTCGGCACCGGACGTATCGCTCTTCCGCTCGCCCGTCGGGGCGTGCCGGTGCACGGCATCGACATGTCGCGGGCCATGGTGGAGCGGATGCGGGCCAAGCCGGGCGGCGCGGACATCGGTGTCACCATCGGGGACTTCGCCACGACGCGGGTGGACGGACCCGGATTCACCGTCGCCTACCTCGTCTTCAACACGATCAACAACCTGACCTCGCAGGACGCCCAGGTGGACTGCTTCCGCAACGCCGCCGCGCATCTCGTGCCCGGCGGCTGTTTCGTGATCGAGGTCGGAGTGCCGGACCTGCGGAGGCTGCCGCCCGGGCAGGACGCGGTGCCGTTCCGCGTGGAGCCGACGCGGCTGGGGTTCGACACGTACGACGTGGCGACGCAGGGGATGCGGTCGCACCACATGATGGTCGTCGACGGGCGGCCGGTGTACTGGTCGATCCCGTTCCGGTACGTCTGGCCGGCCGAGCTGGATCTGATGGCCCGGCTGGCCGGGATGCGGCTGCGGGAGCGGTGGGCAGGGTGGAACGGGGAGCCGTTCACGAACGACAGCACCAAGCACGTGTCCGTGTGGGAGAAGGTCTGAGTCGGGGGCCCGACGAGCCGGCCGGCCACCGAAGGGCTCCCAGGGCTCCTAGGGCCACAGCAACTCGGTGGCCCAACCCTCCTCCGTCCGACGGTAGTTGAGCCGTACGTGCCGTCGCCGCGCGTCGCCCTGGAAGAACTCCACCTCGTCCGGCTCCACGACGTACGCCGTCCAGGACGGCACGGCCACGTCCGGCTCCCGCTCGGCCCGCGCCCAGGCGGCCTCCGACGCACGCTCCAACTCCTCGTACGAGAACAGGACTTCGCTCTGGTGGCCGACGAGGGCGGCGGCCAGCGCACCGGTCGAGCGGGCGTGCAGATCGGCGTGGGCGACCTCGGCGGGTTCAACCGTGACCCGGCCCCGCACGCGTACCTGGCGGCCGAGGAGGGGCCAGTAGAAGCCGAGCGCCGCGTACGGGCGTGCCGCGAGCTGCCGTCCCTTCCGGCTGCCCGT
The DNA here is from genome assembly GCF_024612035.1 of Streptomyces sp. DSM 40750. GTDB lineage: Bacteria > Actinomycetota > Actinomycetes > Streptomycetales > Streptomycetaceae > Streptomyces. Next base: position 5,193,415 of record NZ_CP102513.1, on the reverse strand, counting down.
GTGCGAGGCGAAGTGCCAGCCCCGCGCGTCCACGTCGTGCAACATCACCGTCCGGACATCCGGCCGCCCCTCCGCGTCCGCCGTGGCCAGCGACATCGTGTGCGGCTCCACCTCCCCGGCCGCCACGACCTCCCCGAACCACGCGGTGAAGAGCGGCAACGGCTCGGCGGGGGCGGCGCCCACGTCGAACAACGGCAACGCGCTGACCTGCGGATCCCACACCCGCAGCCCCCGCAGGACCTGCACGAACTCGGACGACTGGGAGTGGGGGGTGGGCTGGAGCTGGGGCTCTGGCTGGCGTTGGGGCTGGGGCTCGGACTGGGGCTGGGGAGACGTGTCGGCGCTCATCCCCCGATTGTCACCCCGCCGTCCGTGCCTCCGTCCGTGCCTCCGTCCGTGCCTCCGTCCGTCCCGCAGTCCGTGCCCCCGTCCGTGCCGCCGTCCGTCCCGCCGCCCAATTCCTCCGTCCGTCCCGCCGCCCGTCTCTACGGGCTCACACCGTGCCCAAATCCGACGAGACCCACCTCTCCGGGCGCATCCGGATGATCACCTGTTCGCCGTGGTTCTTGGAGGCGAAGTCGACGTAGCCGTCGACCTTTTCGGCCGGGAGGTAGCGGGCGGAGATCTCGCGGAGGTGGTCGAGGGTGGCGGGGGCCGTGTCGGTGACCGGGCCCTCGACGGAGACGTAGCGGATGGTGGGTTCGAGACGGTCGATCATCAGGGAGAAGCGGCCCGCGGCCTGGATGAGCTTGTTCTTGCGGGTGTCCGCGCCGGTCATGACCCAGACCTCGCCCCCGGGCTCGTACTGGTACCAGATCGGGACCGTGAGCGGCGCCCTGCCCTCCCCGGCGTCGACCGCCAGCGCGGCCACATGCGCCTCGGCCAGAAACTCCTCGCGCTCCTTGCGGGACAGTGCCATGCCGCTTCCTCCGGAACCACTCGGGGACGTCTTCGTCTGCCGATTCGGTTCAGCGCGCCGTCCCCGCCTCATATTCCGGCGGTGGTCCCGTCCCGCGCGCGGGCAGCCGGGGCCGGCCGGCCTCACCCCCGGCCCAGCACCACCGTCCCCGAAGAGCAGAACCACCCGCCCGTGCCCGACACCACCGCGAGGCGGGGCAGGTCGCCGTCGGCTGCCCGGACCTGGCGGCCGTCCGCCTCGCCGCGCAGTTGGCGTACGGCTTCGACGAGAAGGAAGAGGCCGCGCATGCCGGGGTGCTGGGCGGAGAGGCCGCCGCCGTCGGTGTTGACGGGGAGGTCGCCGGTGAGGGTCAGCCGGTTCTTCTCGACGAAGGCGCCGCCCTCGCCCTTCGCACAGAAGCCGAGGTCCTCCAGCGTCACGAGGGTCATGTACGTGAAGGCGTCGTAGATCTCGGCGAAGTCGATCTCGGCGGGGGTCACCCCCGCACGTTCGAAGGCCAGGCGGCCGCTGACCGCCGCCGGGGACACCGTGAAGTCGGGCCACTCGGACATGGTCGTGTGTGAGACGTGCTCACCCGTGCCCAGGACCCGGACAGGGGTCGTCGGCCGGCAGTCCCTTACGTACTCCTCGGCCGCCAGCAACACCGCCGCGCCGCCGTCGGAACGTATGCAGCAGTGGAGCTTGGTGAACGGGTCGGCGATCGGCGCGGAGGAGAGCACGTCGTCGACGGTGATCGGCGTGCGGAACATCGCCTCCGGGTTCGCGGCCGCGTTCGCCCGGGCCTGTACGGCCACGGAGGCGAGCTGTTCCAGGGTGGTGCCGTACTCGTGCATGTGGCGGCGCGCGGCCATGGCGTACTTGGCGATCAGGGTGTGCCCGTAGGGGACCTCGAACTGGAGGGGGCCGCGCGCTCCGAAGGAGAGGTTGCCGGTGCGGCGGCCCGCCTTGATGTCGGCGCGGGCCGTGGAGCCGTAGACGAGGAGGACGACGTTCGCGTGCCCGGCGGCGATCGCGTCCGCCGCGTGCGCCGCCATGACCTCCCAGGTCGACCCCCCGACGGAGGTCGAATCCACCCAGGTGGGCCGCAGACCCAGATACTCCGCCACCTCCACCGGCGCCAGCGTGCCCAGGCCGGCCGACGCCAGACCGTCGATGGCGGTGCGCTCAAGCCCCGCGTCCGCCAGTGCCCGGCGGGCCGCCTGGGCGTGCAGGGCGTACGGAGTCAGGTCGTCCACTCGACCGCAGTCGGACAGGGCCGCTCCGACGATCGCCACCTTTCGGCGGCCGCCTGTTGTCGCCTTTCCGTGGCCGGTGCCGGGCGCAGCAGTCATGAATCTGACGGTACATCAGATCGGATGCGGGTGGCCCTGTGCTTCGGTCGCCTTCCGCTCTAATATGACGGATCGTCAGATAGAGCGAGCCAGGGTCGGGGGAATGGAAGGGGGGCCGCCCATGGATGCCCGCTTCACCGCCGAGCAGGAGGAAATCCGGCGCACCATACGGGAGTTGCTGCTCAAGCGCTGCGGTCCGGAGGAGGTCCGGGCGGCCGTGGGGACGGGGGAGGGGTATGACGGCGCGCTGTGGGCCGCCCTCTCCGAACAGCTCGGCCTGCCGGGGCTCGCCCTCCCCGAGGCATACGGCGGTGTCGGCTGCTCGGTGACCGAACTGGCACTGGCAGTCGAGGAGTTGGGCCGCGCGCTGGCCCCTTCGCCGCTGCTGTCCACCTCCGTCCTCGTCGCCCCCTTGATCCTCGCCCTCGGCGCAGAACGCCAGCGCGCCGCACTGCTGCCCAGCCTCGCCTCAGGCCGGCTCACCGCCGCCCTCGCCGTACCGGGTACCGCCCTCGCCACCGCGCTCGCGCTGACCGGCGACAACCGGGGCGAGTGGGCCGGCGGCGGACGGGCCGGCGGCGTCCAGGCACGACGAGCCGGGGAGGGGTGGCGGCTCTACGGGGAGGTCGGTCAGGTCCTCGACGGGCACAGCGCCGGGATGCTGGTGGTGGCCGCGCATACCGGGGGGTTCGCCCGCTCGCGGACGCTGCTCTTCCTCGTACGGAGGGAGACGGCGGGCTCGGGGCTCGTGCGGGTGCGGCAGACCTCCGTCGATGAGACCCGTTCGGTCGCTCGGCTCGAACTCCGGGATGTCGAAGCGGAGTTGCTGGGCGCCGACGACGATGTCGATGTGCTGTCCACGCTGGCCGAGGTGGGGGACGCGGCCGCCGCCGTGCTCGCCGCGGAGGCCGTGGGCGCCGCCGACAGGGCGTTGGAGCGGACCGTCGCGTATGTGCGGCAGCGGGTGCAGTTCGGGCGGCCGATCGGATCGTTCCAGGCGGTGAAGCACCGGCTCGCGGATGTGTATGTGCGGGTGCAGGCGGCCCGCTCGGCGGCGTACTACGCGGCCTGGTCCGCCGCCACGACCGGCCCCCGCGGGCAGCATGAGCGGGCCGGCGGGCCGGCGCTCGCGCAGGCCCTGGAGGCGTTGCGGGTGGCCGCCGGGGAGGGGATCCAGCTGCACGGCGGGATCGGCTTCACCTGGGAGCACGAGGCGCAGCTCTACTTCAAGCGGGCCGCGGGGGACGAGCTGCTCTTCGGGCCGGTGCACCGGCTGCGGGGGCGGGCGGCCGACGCGGCGGGGGTCTTCACGGTCGACGGGCGGGACGAGCAGCGGGAGGTGCGGGGCTGATGGCTTCGAAGAGCGCGGAGGGAATCAAGGGCATGGGCGTGCGGCTGGTGCAGAAGGTGTCCTCGGCTCCGCTGTTCGCCCGGGTCGCGCCGCATGTCATACCCGCGCTGGACCGGGCCGTGCACCGGGTGACCCGGGGCAGGGTGCTGCTCAGCGCGCAACTGCTGCCCGGCATCGTCCTGACCGCGACGGGGGCGAGGAGCGGGGTGCCGCGCCGTACGCCGCTGGCCTGTATGCCGGAGGAAGGGGGCGGCAGTTGGGTCCTCGTCGGGTCGAACTTCGGCCGCCCCGGCCACCCCGCCTGGAGCGCCAACCTGCTGGCCCACCCCGACGCCGAGATCAGCTGGAAGGGCCGGGACATCCCGGTCACCGCCCACCTCCTGGAGGGGGAGGAACGAGCGGCCGTATGGAAGGAGTTGCTGAGGTTCTGGCCGCCGTACTCGACGTATCAGGCACGGGTGGACCGGGAGATACGGGTGTTCCGGATCGTACGGCGGTGACGCCGGCCGTATGCGGGCCGGTCGCTGTACGGCGGTGATGCCGACTCTGTGAGGCGCGGTCGCTGTACGGCGGTGATGCCGACTGTGCGAGGCGCGGTCGCCGTACGGCGGTCCGGGTGTCCGAGTCGCCCCTGAACGCGTCGGGCGGCACGCCTCATGGGTGTGGGTGCCGCCCGAGTGACAGGAATCGCGTCCGGGGGGCGAGCCCGGGGTGCTCCTGGCTACTTCGTGGGCTTCTTGCCGGTGATGCCCAGGTAGACCAACAGGGCCAGATTGGGCTTCAGTTCGGCCTGCTTGACGCCCCAGGTCTGGAAACCCTTCTGGTGCCCGGAGACCGAGGCGAGCATGGCGACGAGGGAACCGGCGATGGCCGCCGGATTCACGTCCTTGTCGACCCGGCCCTTGGACTGAAGCTCGGAGATCGTCTCCGTGAGGGAGTTGGTGACCGAGTTCAGGATCTTCATACGGATCTTGTAGAAGCGTTTGTCCCCTTCGGCGGCGCCCAGGTCGACGACGCGGAGGATCGCGTCGTTCTTGCGCCAGAACTCCAGGAAACCGTCGACGAGTTCCTGGGCCGTCTGCCAGCCGGCCTTGCCGACCCAGGAGCGACCCTCAAGAAGTCTCGTCAACGTGGCGCCGTCGGCGGCCATTTGCTCGGCGATCTCCAGGACGGCGCCTTCGACGTCCGGGAAGTACTGGTAGAAGGTGGCGGGCGAAGTCCCCGCCTTCCGGGCGACATCAATGACTTTGACGTCCCGGTAAGGCGACGAGCTGAGCATCTCGCTGAGGCAGTCGAGCAGCTTCTGCCGGGTCGCCTGCCCTCGCCGGCCGGCCACGCGGCCGTCGACGGTACGCACTTGTCCTGTCATGCCGTCAGCTTACCGAGGGGTGATCGGAGCGCGATTCGGCCGACTGCAAATGGGGAGTACGGGCTTCACCAAGGGGTTCGTGGGCTGACCGCCGTGCGCCTTGGCGGATTTCGTTCGCTTGGGCTCCGGGTGTGTTGTTACGGGTGCGGGTTGGGCAACCACAACGCGCCCGCAGACGGGGGTCGAAGGGGCGCAGCACCCGGGGAGGGGACGGGGAGGGGACGGGTAAGGGCGGCGGGGGCGAGCAGACCGCCGTCCCCGCCGTGGACGCGCCCGACGCGCGCCCCGCGTGAGCGGCCGTTAGCTTGGCCCTATGGCCGATGAGACGGGAGCCGCCGAGACGGGACCTGCCACCGCGTACCCCGAGGGCGTCCCCTGCTGGGTGGACGCCCAGCTGCCCGACGTGGAAGCGGGCAAGCGGTTCTACGGCGAACTCTTCGGGTGGACCTTCAAGGTGGCCCCCGGCGACGGCGCACACGAAGTGTGGGCGTACACCGCGCCCGCCCCCACCCCCGCCGACGCCCCCACCCTCGCCGACGCCTCCACCCCCGCCGACGCCCTCACCTCCGCCGACGCCCTCACCCCCGTCGCCGCCCTCGCGCCCAAGCCCGATGGCCGGCTCCCCACCGTCTGGACCGTCCACTTCGCGACCCCGGACGCTGCCGCCCTCGCCGCCCGGCTCACCGCGGCCGGGGGGCAGGTGATCACCCCGCCGACCCGGGTCGGCACGCTCGGCACGGCCGTGCTCGTCACGGACCCGCAGGGCGCCGTCTTCGGCCTCTGGCAGGCCGGTACGCACAACGGCTTCGGGCGGCGCCACGCACCCGGCACCTTCGTGTGGGCCGAGCTGTACACCCGGGACACCGAGGCGGCCAACTCCTTCTACGCGCACCTCTTCCACGACGCGCTCTTCGGCCCGGACGCGGCCCCGGACTTCGGGCGGGCCACGCTCACGGACGTCTTCCCGGCCGAGATGCCGCCGCACTTCCTGATCCACTTCGGGACGGAGGACTCCGAGGCCGCGCTTCGGACTGTCAGCCGGCTCGGTGGCCGGGTGCAGGTTCCGCCGTTCGACACGTCGTATGGAAATGTGGCGGTCGTCACGGACAATCAGGGCGCGTCCTTCGCGCTGCTCCAGCGGAGCGACGGAAACGCCTGGCGGGAGGTGCCGCAGGAGGCCGATCAGGCGGAACAGCGCCCCGATGATCTGCGGCAACAGGGGGACGACCAGCGCGAAGACCCCGCCTGAGCAGCGGGAAGACGACGTCTGACCGGCCCGGAGACATCGGCTGACCAGCGAGAAGACCACGGCTGTCCGGCCGGAGGACGAGGGCCGACGAAGACTGTCGCGGGAGGAGTACCGAGGCCCCGGCGTGGGCAGACGTACGGGGTTGTGCGCCGGAGGTACGCGGCTCGCCGCGGTGTCCCACCACCCGGGCTCCCGCTTCCCGAGCGGCGGACAACGTGGTTTTGTCCTAAGACACCCCGATCCGCCCCCGGGTTAGCAACCTGCCCCCGGTAGCAGGAAGAATCGGGGTGCGTGCCGCCATGGCGGTGCGGTGGTGAGACGCTGCACGGGGTCGCGTGCACAACGTGGGTGACGCGGTCCGTACGGGGAGGTGGCAGGGCAAGTGGTGGATCAGCTGACGCAGCACGATCCGCGGCGGATCGGGCCGTTCGAGGTGCTGGGACGGCTGGGCGCCGGCGGCATGGGGCTGGTCTATCTGGCGCGCTCCGCGTCGGGTCGGCGCGTCGCGATCAAGACGGTGCGGACGGAGCTGGCCGAGGACCAGCTCTTCCGGGTCCGTTTCACACGCGAGGTCGAGGCGGCCCGCGCGGTGTCCGGTTTCTACACGGCTGCCGTGGTCGACGCCGACCCGCGCGCCGCCGTGCCGTGGCTGGCGACCGCGTATGTCCCCGCGCCCTCGCTCGAAGAGATAGTGAATGACTGCGGTCCGATGCCGGTCCAGGCCGTGCGCTGGCTGGCGGCGGGTGTGGCCGAGGCCCTCCAGTCCATCCACGGCGCCGGGCTCGTCCACCGCGACCTGAAGCCCTCCAACGTGCTCGTCGTCGAGGACGGGCCGCGCGTGATCGACTTCGGCATCGCGTCCGGCGTCTCGAACACACGTTTGACGATGACGAACGTCGCCGTCGGTACGCCCGCGTACATGTCGCCCGAGCAGGCGAAGGACTCGCGGAGCGTCACCGGCGCGAGCGACGTCTTCTCGCTCGGCTCGATGCTCGTGTTCGCCGCCACCGGCCACGCGCCGTTCCACGGGGCCAACCCCGTCGAGACCGTCTTCATGCTGCTGCGCGAGGGCCCCGACCTCTCCGGCCTCCCGGACGATCTGCGCCCCCTCATCGAGTCCTGTATGCAGATGGACCCGACCGCCCGCCCCAACCCCGCCGACCTCCAGGCCCAGCTCGCCCCCCACCTCTTCGGCTCCGGCTCGGACGACAGCGGTACGGCGTCGGCGTGGCTGCCCGAGAAGGCGGTGAGCCTGATCGAGACGCGTCGGGGCGGACGCCCGGCACCCAAGCAGCAGACCTCCAGCGGCCCCAGCGGAGGCGGGGGCCGCCCCACCGCCCCCGTACCGCCGCCCCCGCCCTCGTACGACCCCGCGCCCGTCTCCATCGGCGCCCCCGACACCGGGCCGGTACGGCTCGCCGGCGGCCAGGTGCCGATCGGCCCCGGGCCGCGCGTCGCCGACGCCCGCGCGGCCGCCGTGAAGGCGCCCCCTCCCGAGGCGGGCCTCGCCGCGTCCTGGTCCCGGCCGCGCGCCGGCGTGAACGGAGCCGACCCCGCGCCCGCCGTGACCGCCCCGCCCGCCGCTCCCGAGCCGGCCGCCTCCGGCTGGCGCCCCTGGCGTTTCCGCATGTCGAACGACGTCTGGGGCACCCCGTCCGTCGCCGACGACCTCGTCTACGTCACCTCCTTCGAGGTGCACGCCCTGGACGTGGCCACCGGCCGCCGCCGCTTCAAGACCCGCGATGTCGCCTGGTCGATGGCGGTCGCGGACGGCCGTATCCACGCCTCCGACGGCCCGACCCTCTTCGCGCTCGACGCCCGCGAGGGCGCCGACCTGTGGCGGCTGTCGACGGAGGCCTGGGTGTACTCCCTCAAGGCCGACCGGGGGACGGTGGTCACCGCGACCCGGGGCGGCGGCGTGCAGGGCTGGGAGGCGTCCAACGGGCAGAAGCTCTGGGAGCTCACCGGCGCCCAGACCGACTTCGAGTCCCCCGAGGCCGGTCCCGTCGTCCAGGACGGCACGGTCTACGTCTGGAAGGACGCCCGGCTGCGCGCACTGGAGGCCCGTACGGGCGACGAGCGCTGGTCGTACCCCATCGGGGACGCGGCGTCCTGCGGCGGAGTCCCGGTACGGCTGACACCGGCCGCGGACGGCTATGTGTACGTCTCCGCCGGCAGCCGGGTCCTCGCCATCGACGTGACGAGCGGCCATGTCCGCTGGCACTTCGAGGCACCGGCCGTCTTCCTCTCCGCACCCACGTTCGCGGCGGGCCCCGCGGTCACCGGGGGCGGCGTCTACCTCGCCGACTACCTCGGCACGGTCTACGCCCTCGACGCGACGGACGGCCGCGACCGCTGGCGCATCGCCACCGAGTCCCGCTCCTCCCTGGAGCCGGTCCTCGTGGCCGCCGGGCACGTCCACGTGGGCAGCGGCAAGGGGCTGTACACCCTCGACGCGGTCACCGGGACGCCGAAGTGGCGCTTCCAGGCGGGCGGCGAGATCGTCGGGGCGCCGTCGGTGGCGGAGGGGCGGATCCACTTCGGCTCCACGGACCACCTGCTGTACACGCTGAAGGCGGATGACGGCCGGCTGCGGTGGAAGCTCGCGACGGGAGGCGAGATCACCGGTTCGCCCGTCGTCAAGGACGGTGTCGTGTACGCGTGCAGCAAGGACCGGTGTGTGTACGCGCTGGACGCGGAGAAGGGGACGGGGACGGCGCGGACGACGTGACGGCGGGCCCGGTCCCGTAACGGGCGAAGCCCCTTCAGGAGCGAAGCTCCTTCAGGGGCGCGGGGCCGCCAGATGCTCTGCCCTACGGGCTGTGGGTCAGAGCGAGGCGCTGAAGCTGACGTGGTTGTACTGGGCGGCGGTGCCCAGGACCTCGTTCGTGGCACCCTCGATCTGGGTCAGGACGGTCGCGTCGCTGACAGCCGTGGGGCCGACGGCGAGGCCGGCGTGCGGGGCCAGGCCACCGGAGACGTTGTCGAGCTGGGCGTCGGAGATCTCGACGGTCTCAACCTGGGGAGCGGAGTTCATGAGGAAACTTCCCTTCGTATGGATGATCCACAAGGGGGGCGGCCCCGCTGGGGACTAGCGGGCCTCGGCCGCAGGATCAAAGCACGGAGCAGGCCGGGCATCCAATCAACCGGACCGCACATCCAGGAAGTCGAACGAGTGGGCGGGGCAACCGTGCAGGCGCGCACACGATTTGGGGACACCTTCTCTACGTGTCGCGTGGTGTCGGGGCGTGACTGAATTACCGCCAGGATTCCGAACAGGACACTTCACACCAACAGAGCGGCCTCCGGCATGCCCTTGCGCAGGCACATCGCGCGCGGCGTGATGCGGCTATGTATTCACTGTGCAGATTCCCGGAAGCCGGAAACCACGCCGCCTCGGGCACCGACAGTTGTCGATCGGTGACAGGGCGGCGTCACGGGGGCGGTGCGCTCCTCCGCGCCCTGCGTGCGGCTCTCTCGGCCTCGCGGTAGCGGTCGCCCAGCCGTTCCGCGTCGTAGCAGCGGCGCGCCCGGTCATGGCATGCGTCCGCGCAGCCGGCGGCGTGGTCGAGCAACCGTCGGAACGCGGCCGCGCCCAGGTCCTCCGACCCCTCGCTCATACCCACCCCGGCCGCTCCTCGCCCAAGTAGGCCGCCACGTACGGCCGTACGATGTCCCGCTCCACGGCCACGGGGTACTCGGTGCGTGCGTTCACGTGTGTACGCGGTGGCTCCCAGCACGGTTCGCGGGGAAGCAGCGGCAATGACCGCCCCCGCGTGGCCCAACTCCGCGCGGCCCGCGCCGCCCAGCGCCGCCACCGGGCCCGGAGAGGGTTCAGTTCGGGCAACGGGACTCCTCGGGCACGAGGAAGTACGCCCACACGCACTTGGTGAACGGCCGCACGTCGTGGCCCCACCGCTCCGAAAGGGCGTCGACGAGGACGGGTCTACCTGTTCGACACCGGCCGTGAGGCGTTCGCCGCCCTCACCGCCGACGGGGACGAGTGGAACGTCCGTCAAGGGGGACCGGTCGCCGTCTGGGACGCGGTCGAGCGGGCGGTCATGGCGTGGCGGGACGCCGGCGAACCCGACATCACCTCCGTTCGCATGGCAGTCACTCCCCAAGCGCACGTCTACTGGATCGGCGACCAACCGGCTCTCCGCTGGAAGCACCCACACCCGCCGCTGAGCGTCTGACCACGCCTGGCGCCAATGAGGTCCTACTCGTGTGGGCGTCGGGCAGCGTGAACTTTGCAGGTTCCGAGCCGGAGCCTCAGCGGTTGGTCAGGGTGCGGTCGAGGAGGGGGAGCAGGCGGTCCCAGTGGCGCTGTAGCGCGGCGGGGTTGAAGGCGTCGGTGTCGGACATGGTGAAGCCGTGGATGGTGCCGGGGTAGATCTCGGAGGTGTAGCCGACCCCCGCGGCGTCCAGGGCCTGGTTGAGCTCGCCGAGGGCCTCGGGCGTCATGTCGCCTTCGGCGTGGCCGAAGTGGACCTGGGCGGTCAGCTTGGCGAGGTTGTCGGGCCCGTCGGCGCCCACGGGGCCGTGGAATCCGGCGACGGCGGCCACCTGGCCGGGGTGGGCCGCGGCGGTGCGCATCGCCAGGAGGCCGCCTATGCAATAGCCGGTCACCGCGACCGGTCCGGCGCCGACCTCGGGTTGGGCGGTGAGGAACCTGAGGTAGGCGTCGGCGTCGCTCAGGACACGTTCGGCGGTGTGCGCCTCGATCAAGGGCATCAGCTGGGCGAAGACCGCGGGCCGGACCTCTTCTCCGATGTGCTCGGGAAGGTCGATCACCGGTGCCGGGCCGTGCCGGTAGAAGAGGTTGGGGACGAGCACGTAGTACCCGTGCCCGGCCAGCTCGCGGGCCATCTCCCGCAGCACGGGCCGGATGCCGAAGCCGTCCGCGTACATCAGCACCCCTGGGTGCCGCTCGCCACCGTCGGGGAAGGCGGCGAAAGCGTCGGCCTGGCCGTCCGCGGTGGGAATGTGCAGCGTCTTGATGGGCATGAATTCTCCTGTCGTGATTGATGTGTTGAGCCTGTGATCAACACGACGGAGGCGGAGCCCGCGCAGCAGCGCGAGATCCCCGATCGGACAGCGGGCCCTCACCGGCCCGTACGGCGCTCAGAAGAGCACCGGGTCACCAATCCGTGTGTGGCGCGATGCCGTCCCGGTAGTCATGGCCGCGCAGCATAGCCCACCGGACGAAAGCCGCCGCCAGGTCACTGTGAGCGCCGGGCAGCACGAACTTCGGGTGCTCCACGTGCTGTTAGGGTGACGTGCGCCTGCCACCGGAGCGATCCCGTTTGCAGGTGTGACATCAAATCGACGCTACTCAACGGGGGTTGAGCAAGTGCAGTCTCGTCATGTCCGGGCCATAGCCGTCTTCGGTATCGCCGTCTTCGCCCTGACCGGCGCCCGCGGCTCCAGCGGCGGAGGCTGCTCCGGCGGCTCCTCCTCGTCCAGCTCCTCCAGCTCCAGCGGTGGCAGCACCACCGGTGACGTGGGCAAGGACGACTCCGGCTCCGGTTCCGACGGTGGCACCACGACCACCACGGGCGGCAGCACCACCTCGGGGACGGGCGGGTCGTCCAGCGCCAAGGGTGCCAAGAGGGACCTGAAGATCGAGTCCTGCGCGTACGACAAGGGCCTCGTCGCCCGTGTACGCGCCACCAACAGCAGCTCGGTCACCACGTACACCTACAAGTTCGAGGTCGAGTTCACGGACGCCGACGGCAAGCGCGTCGCCACCACCGAGGGTGGCGCCATCCGGTCCGTGCCCGCCGGTTCCTCCGACGTCCTCAACGTCAAGGTGGTCGAGGGCTCGGTGGACGACAGCGCCTTCGCGGCGCGTGGCGGCACCTGCAAGCTGACCAGCCTGTCGCGGGTCGCCGAGTGAGGGGGCCGCGCATGCGCGGACAAACACGGGCGCGCGGGCTGAAGTTCGCGTCGATGGCCGTGATCGTCGTGCTCGCGTTGACCGGGTTCTCGACGGGGCGCGGTTCCAGTGGCGGCAGCAGCTCCAGCGGCGGCACCAGCTCCAGCGGTGGCAGCAGTGACGGTGGGGGCGGTTGCAGTTCCTCCTCCCAGGACCACGACACGTCGTCCTCGTCCTCGGGCGGGAGCTCGTCCGGCAAGAGCTACGACTACGACGACAACGACGATGACTACGACGACTCGTACGGCGACTCGTCCACCGAGGACACCGGCTCGGGTGAGGAGCAACTGGAGTCGGCGACCGTGCGGTTGGTGAAGTGCGCGACCGTGAAGGAGCCGTACGCGACCGTCGAGGTGACCAACCCCAACGCGAGTGACGCCGCGTTCTGGGTCGACGTCTCGTTCAAGGACAAGAACGGGGCCACGATCAAGGACGAAACCTGGAAGATCGACGTACCCGGCGACGACAAGGTGACCGTCGACATCGAGATGGCGAGGAAGAGCATGGCCTCGTCGGTCGACCACTGCGTGGCGGAGCCGGAGGCCGAGCCGATCAGCTGATCACAGCGAGGCGCGGGTTCACCGCACCCGGAACCCACCCGGTCGGCGCCCCGTGAACAGCTCCGCCTGCCGTTCCCCCGGCAGGTTGCCCAGCGACACGAGGTGCGGGGCGTACGCGAGAGCGTGCGCCCGTGCCGCTTCCTGGGCCGCCCAGCAGGCCCGGACCGTGCCCTGCACGGCCTCCGGCGGATACCCGGCGATCACCTCGGCGCACCGCACGGCCGCGGCGACGGCCTCGCCGGGCTCCGTCAGCTCCGACACCAGCCCCACCTCGTACGCCCGGCGCGCCGACATCCGCTCGGCGGTGCCCAGCAGCGCCATCCGCGCGGCCTCCCCGTACGGCATCCGCTGCGCCATGAGGACGGACTCGAAGGCGCTGACCATGCCGTAGGTGGTGTGGGGGTCGAAGAAGGTGGCGGAGGGGTCGGCGACGAGGAAGTCCGACTCGCCGAGGAGGTAGAAGGCGCCGCCGCAGGCCATGCCGTTCACGGCCGCGATCACCGGTTTCCAGAGGTCGTTCGACTTCGGGCCGATCCTGAGGAGGGGGTCCTCGATGGTGTACGGGGAGTTCGGCTGCGGTACGGCGCTCGCCGCGTCCCGGTCGAGGCCCGTGCAGAAGGCGCGGTCCCCGGCGCCGGTCACGACAACGGCCCGTACGGAGTCGTCGAACCTCAACTCCCGCCATGTCGTGGTGAGTTGGTCCGCCGTGGTCAGGTCTATGGCGTTCAGTTTCTCCGGGCGGTCCAACGTGAGGAGCGCGACGCCCGTGTCCTTGTCCGTCGTCGTGCGCAGGGTCATGGCCGCTCCAGTACCCACTGGGGCAGGCCGGTGGCCGTGAACACCACCTGCACCCGCGCGCCGATCCGGATCCGCTCCACCGGTACCGAGTCGAGCCGGGCGCCCGGCTCGCTCACCAGGTTGCCGACGAGGCGGATGCGGGGGGCGTCGGTCAGTTCGACGAGGACGACGTTGTACGGGGCCTGCTCGGCGTAGTCGGGGAGGAGGGGCGGGTGGGGGAGGACGTACGACCAGACACGGCCCCGGCCGGCGACGCGGCGCCACTCGGTGGCGAAGGACCGGCAGTGCGGGCAGCAGGGGCGGGGCGGGAAGCGGAGTTCGCCGCAGTCGGCGCAGGCCTGGATGCGCAGTTCACCTTGGGCGGCGTACTCCCAGAAGGGGGCGCCGTCGTCGTCCACCACCGGTGTCAGCATCTCGATTCCCCGTCCTCATCGACTCGTTCAGTTGCGGAGCAGGAGCGCCGAGGTCGGTACCCCCTCGCCCGCCGTCACCAGGCAGGTCGCCGCCCCCGGCACCTGGGCCGTGCTCGTGCCACGCAACTGCCGTACGCCCTCGGTGATCAGGTTGAAGCCGTGTACGTACGCCTCGCTGAGGCCGCCCCCGGAGGTGTTGAGGGGCAGCCGGCCGCCGATCTCCAGGGCACCCCCTTCGGTGAAGGCGCCGCCCTCGCCCCGGCCGCAGAAGCCGTAGCCCTCCAGGGAGAGCGGGATGAGGGCGGTGAAGGCGTCGTAGATCTGGGCGACGTCGATGTCGTCCGGGGTGAGGTCCGCGTGTTTCCAGAGGTGCCGGGCGGCGGTCCAGGCGGGGCCGGTCAGCGGGTCGTCGTTCCAGTAGTTGACCATGCCGTGGTGCTGGGCGGGCAGGCCCTGGGCGGCGGAGTGGACGTAGACGGGGGGCCGGCGGCAGTCGCGGGCGCGTTCGGTGGAGACGAGGACGCACGCCAGCGCGCCGTCCGTCTCCAGGCAGTTGTCGAAGAGGCAGAGGGGCTCGCTGATCCAGCGGGAGTTCATGTACATCTCGCGGGTCAGCGGGCGGTCGTACATGATCGCGGCGGGGTTCTGGTTCGCTCTGTTCCGGCAGGCCAGCGCCACGTTGAAGAGGTGGTCGCGGGTCGTGCCGTACTCGTGCATGTGGCGGCGGGCGAGCATGGCTATCTCGTCGGCGGGGCGGAGCAGGCCGTAGGGGCGGGTCCACTGGGCGGGGGTGGGGAGTTGGGCCGTCGTGTTCTTCCACGGGCGGGGGCCCGAGCCGCGCTTGCGGGAGCGCCAGGCGACGCCGACCGTGGCCTGTCCGGTCGCGATCGCGGCGGCCAGATGCGCGACCGTGGCACACGAACCGCCGCCGCCGTAGCCGACCTTGCTGAAGAAGGTGAGGTCACCGAGGCCGAGCGCCTTCGCCACCTCGACCTCGTCCGTCTCCTCCATCGTGTACGAGGCGAGCGCGTCGACCTCGTCCGGAGCGATCCCGGCGTCGTCGAGTGCGGCGAGGATCGCCCGGCACGCCAACGCCCGTTCCGCCTCCGGCAGTTGCTTGGCGAAAGGGGTCTGGCCGATGCCGACGATCGCTGTCGCGTCCTTGAGCACGGCCATGGGGCACACCTCCGCACAGGGGCTGTGCGGAGCGCACGTCCGCACAGGGCTGTCGGCTGCTGACAGTCCGTCAGGGTACAGCTAATCTGACGGGTAGTCAGCTAAGAGTCGGAAGTGGTTCGGCTACTGGTTCTCGGTACGGAGGCCTGCTGTGCACGGTGACTTGGATGGGCGCGGTGACGTGGAGTGGGGGACCGTCCCGGGGCTGGTCCGCTCGGCGGTCGAGCGGTTCGGCGGGGTCGAGGCCGTCGTCGACGGGCGTACGCGGGTGTCGTACGCGGAGCTGGGCGCGCGGGTGGAGCGCGCGGCGGGCGCGTGTGTCGCGAACGGGGTCCGGGTCGGCGACCGCGTCGCCATCTGGGCGCCGAACTCCCTCGACTGGATCGTCTCCGCGCTCGGCGCGGTCTCGGCGGGCGCGGTGCTCGTCCCGCTGAACACCCGCTTCAAGGGCGGCGAGGCGGCCGACGTGCTGGCGCGCAGCCGGACGAAGCTGCTGTTCATCACCGGGACCTTCCTCGGGACCTCGTACGTGGCGTCGCTGCGGAGGGCGGCGGGGGCGGACAGCGGGCGCCGGCGGGCGCCGGGGACGGGCGGCGCGGGCGAGAGCCCGGGGCCGCTGCCCGGACTCCCGCATCTGGAGCAGGTGGTGGTCCTCGCGGACGACGCCCCCGCCGACTTCCGCACCTGGAAGGACTTCCTCGCGAGCGGCGACGGGGTCGGGGCGGGGGAGGTGCGGGCGCGGTCGGCGGCGCTGACCGGCGACTCCCCGTCCGACCTCGTCTTCACCTCGGGCACGACCGGCCGCCCCAAGGGCGCGGTCATCACCCACGCGCAGACCCTGCGGGCGTACGAGGTGTGGAGCGAACTGGCCGGCCTCCGGCAGGGCGACCGCTATCTGATCGTGAACCCCTTCTTCCACACCTTCGGCTACAAGGCGGGCGTGATCGCCTGCCTCATGCGGGGCGCGACGATGATTCCGCAGCCGGTGTTCAACGTGGAGACGGCCATGGCCAACGTGGCGTCGGAACGGGTCTCGGTCCTCCCCGGCCCTCCGACCCTCCACCAGTCCCTCCTGGACCACCCCGCCCGCGACGACTACGACCTGAGCGCCCTGCGCCTGGTGGTGACGGGAGCGGCGGTGGTGCCGCTCCAACTGGTCGAACGGCTCCGGGCGGAGCTGTGTGTGGACACCGTCCTGACGGCGTACGGCCTCTCCGAGGCCAGCGGCATCGTCACGATGTGCCGGCGTGGCGACGAGCCGTCGGTGATCGCGTCGACGTCCGGCCGGGCGATCCCGGGGACGCAGGTGCGGGTCGTCGGACCGACGGGCGCCCCGCTGCCGCCCGGCTCTCCCGGAGAGGTCCTCGTCCGCGGCTTCAACGTCATGCGGGGCTACTTCGAGGACCCCGCCGAGACCGCCCGCGCCGTCACCGCCGACGGCTGGCTGCGCACCGGAGACGTCGGCGTCCTCGACGACGCGGGCAACCTCCGTATCACCGACCGCATCAAGGACATGTTCATCGTCGGCGGCTTCAACGCGTACCCCGCCGAGATCGAGCAACTCCTCGGTCTCCACCCGGACGTGGCCGACGTGGCGGTCATCGGCATCCCGGACGCGCGACTCGGCGAGGTCGGCAAGGCGTACGTCGTACGCCGCCCGGGGTCCCTGGTGACCGCGGACGACCTCATCGCCTGGTCCCGCCGCGAGATGGCCAACTACAAGGTGCCGAGGGCGGTGGACTTCGTGGGGGAGCTGCCGCGGAACGCGAGCGGGAAGGTGGTGAAGGGGGAGCTGCGGGGGCGGTGAGGGGCGGGCTGGGGGCTCAGGCGGGCCGGGCACCGGTCACTCGCGGTGGAGCGACTCCCGGGCGGCGGAGTGGAGATCGCGGATCTCGTCCATCGCTTCGCGCCAGGCCGGATCGTCGTGGTCGACGGTCCGCGCGGTGTGCTCGGCGGCGCGCAGCCGCGCGGCCGAGGCGGGAACTCTGGCGATCTCGACGGCCACGGCCCACGTTTCGAGGAACTGGGCGATGGGGCGGAGGCTGCCCGTGCGGGTGGCCTGGGTGATGGCCTCGTCCTTCTGCCGTTCCATCTCCCCCAGGCGATGAGGGGCCACCCGCGCCAAGGCGACGCGCAGCGCCGGTGGTGTGGTCTCCGGCCGTGAGATGACGGGCTCACCGGGTTCGACGTACGCAGCGGTCATCCTGATCCTTCCTTGCGCCACACGGTGAGGTCCGGACACGCCTCGGCCGCGGTGGCTCCCCCTCCGCGCCACCGCGGCCGATCCCCGTGGGAATGGAAGTCCGGCTTCCGCCTACTTGCCGCCGTCGAGGTCGAGGGCGGGCGGGGCGGGCATGTTGGTGTCCAGCGTCTTGACCGGCTCGCTGGGCATGTTGGTGTCCAGCGTCTTGACGCCCGACTTCTTCGGCGGAGTGGGCATGTTGGTGTCGAGCGGGGTGATCTCCGAGTTCTCCGGCGGAGTGGGCATGTTGGTGTCGAGCGGGGTGACGTCCGCGTCCTTCTGCGTGTCGCTCATGTCCAGAGTCCCTACTGCTGTGGTGACGAGTCAGGAACGCCCGTCCGGAGGCTCCCCCGGGGGCCGCCGGACGGGCGATGCGGAGCTGCACCCTAACCGGTTGCGCCCCTGTTCAGACCGCCTGCCCCCCGACGCGACGGTCTGGCAAGGAAGAGAGTGCCGGGCGGCGATAAACGAATGCTGAACGCCTGCCCCGCGCGGTGGGACGTACGTCGCTCACGCTGCGGTGATGGGCGTGAGCAGGGCGCGTACCGCGTCGGCTTCCGGGGCCCCGTTCTCCTCGTGGAGGTTGAGCGCCTCACGCCAGCAGGCCCTGGCCCGGTCGGCCTGGCCCAGCGTGGAGAGCGCCCGTCCCAGGAGCGTCAGGACGTTGCCCCGCATCCGGTCACCGCCGATGCACCCGAGAGAGAGGGCTTGTTCGGTGTGCTGGGCTGCTTGGGCGGGGCGA
This sequence comes from Streptomyces sp. DSM 40750, assembly GCF_024612035.1. Lineage (GTDB taxonomy): Bacteria > Actinomycetota > Actinomycetes > Streptomycetales > Streptomycetaceae > Streptomyces. The sequence goes on along the minus strand of NZ_CP102513.1, from coordinate 5,175,327 downwards.
CGGGCGACGATATGGGCCTCGGCGATCCTGAAGTGGGTGGTCCCCGCCCAGAGCCGCTGCCGGTGCTCCATGAAGATGGTCAGCGCTTCGGAGAACTGATGGAGGGCCTCCGCGTGCCGTCCGGCCGTGGTCAGCGCCACCCCCAGGGCGTAGTAGCCGTTGGCCAGCCGCATCGTGCTGCCCACCTCGATGTGGACGGCGAGGCCGTGCTGTGCGAACTCGATCGCCTTGGCGGTGTTGCCCATCCCCATGTGGGCCCGCGAGAGGTTGCACAGGGCGGTGGCTTCGCAGAGCCCGTTGCCGGCTTCCCTGAACCCCTCCAGGGCCTGGTCGAAGAACACCTTTCCGTCCGCGTACCGGTGCTGGTGAAGAGCGATGACCCCGCGGTCCTGGGCCGCCCAACTGCTGGCGGTGGAGTCCCCGGCGTCGTCCGCGCATTCCATGGCGAGCCGCGCTTCCTCCGCGGCCTGCTGGATGCGGCCCGAGACCAGCAGGACATTGGTGAGGGTGGCGCGGGCCCGGCCCTCGGCGCGGAGGTCCCGGGCCTGCTGCGTGGCTTCGCACATCGCCCTGGCTGTCGTCTCGTACTGATGGGAGTTGGCACCCGACTCGGCCAGGTCCCGGGCCGCCCACAGCAGATCCACCGCCCGCCGCAGCCGGTTCGTGCCCGCTGCCTGTCGTACGCAGGCCAGTAGGGGTGAGGCCTCGCTGTACAGCCAGTCCAGAGCGGCGGATCCGTCCCTGAAGCGCAGCCCCGGATGCTCGGTGGGCTCCAGATGGTCCACCAGCCGGTCCCCCGGCCGCTCGATCGCGTACACCTCCGTCGCCGTCGCCAGATAGAAGTCCAGCAGTCGCGACATCGCCGCGCCCCGCTCGCCCGTCGACTGCTCGTCGCGTTCGGCGCATGCACGCGCGTAGAGGCGTACGAGGTCGTGGAAGCGGTAGCGGCCGGGAGCCGCGGATTCGAGGAGGGACGTGTCGACGAGGATCTCCACGAGGTCCTCGGTGTCCTCCGGCGGCAGGTCCAGTACGGCGGCCGCGGCGGCCAGGGAGATGTCCGGGCCGTCGGCCAGGCCGAGCAGGCGGAAGGCGCGGGCCTGGGCGGGCTCCAGCTGGCCGTAGCCCAGCTCGAAGGTGGCCTTCACGGCCAGGTCGCCGGCCTGGAGTTCGTCCAACCGTCGCCGCTCGTCGGCGAGTTTGGCGGCCAGGACGGACACCGTCCAGGTTCTGCGCGCCGCCAGGCGGGAGGCCGCGATACGGATGGCGAGCGGCAGGAAACCGCACGCCGCAACGACGTCGAGCGCGGCCTTGCGTTCCGCCGCGACCCGTTCCTCGCCGACGATCTTCGTGAAGAGCTGGAGGGCCTCGTCGGGGGACATCACGTCCAGGTCGACGAGGTGGGCCCCGGCCAGGTCCACCATGCGTACCCGGGCCGTGACGAGGGCCGCGCAGCCCGCCGTACCCGGCAGCAGCGGGCGTACCTGGGCGGCGTCGCGGGCGTTGTCGAGCAGCACGAGCACCCGGCGGCCGTCCAGGACCGACCGGTACAGCGCGGACCGCTCCTCCAGGGAGTCGGGGATCGCCGAGTCGGCCGTGCCCAGCGCCCGCAGGAACGAGCCGAGGACCGTCTCCGGTTCGGCGGGGCGGGCGCCGGCGCCCTGGAGGTCGACGTACAGCTGGCCGTCCGGGAAGGCCGGCCGCGCCTGGTGGGCCACGTGCACCGCGAGGGTCGTCTTCCCGACGCCGCCGATGCCCGCCAGCGCGGACACGGACATCACCTGACCCTCGGCGCCGGACGCCTCCGCCAGTACCTCGCTCAGTTCGTTGACGAAGGAGGAACGGCCGGTGAAGTCAGGGACGGTGGCGGGGAGTTGGGCGGGCCGGACGGGTGCGGCGGCGGGCTCGGGGGCCAGCGGGGCGGAGGGTTCGGCGAGGCCCGGGTCCGCTTGCAGGATGCGCTGCTGCAACTCCCGCAGGCCCGGGCGCGGGTCCACACCGAGTTCGTCGGCGAGGAGCCGGCGCGTGTCCGCGTACACCGCGAGGGCCTCCGCCTGCCGGCCACTGCGGTACAGGGCGAGCATCAGCAGTTCGCGCAGACGCTCCCGCAAAGGGTGCGCGGCGGTCAGGGCGGTCAGCTCGGACACCGCCTCCGCGTGGCAGCCCTGCTCCAGGTCCATGTCCAGCCGGGTCTCGACGAGTTGGAGGCGCCACTCGTCGAGGCGGGCCCGCTGCGTCTCCGCGTACGGGCCGGGCACGCTCGCCAGGACCTCGCCGTCCCACAGGCCCAGCGCCTTGTTCAGCAGCTGGCGGGCATGGCGCAGATCCCCGGAGTTCTTGGCCTTCTCGGCGTCCGCGGCCAGGTCCTGGGCCACGGAGAGGTCCAGCGCGCCGCCGGACAGCGACCGGATCGCGTACCCGCCGGACTCGCTCACCAGCACACCGGCGGAGAGCGCCTTGCGCAGCCGCGAGGCGTACGTCCGTACGGCGGCCAGCGCCTGCGACGGCGGCTCCTCGCCCCACAGCGCGTCGATCAGCTCGCTCGCGGTGGCCGTACGGCCCTCGCGCAGCAACAGCGCGGCCAGCAGCGCACGTTGCTGTGGCGAACCGGTGGAGAGGGGCTCGGCGCCGCGCCAGGCCCGCACGGGCCCGAGCACGCTGAAGCGGAGCTCGGTCGCGGCCTGGGCGTCCTGTTCCGGAATCCGAGCGTCCATGGGACCCCTTTGCTCCGGCACTCGCGGCACCCCGACCTCCGGCACTCCCGGTTCACGGCCCATCGACAGCCCCCCTAGGCCTCCCTGACAACCTAGCCAGTTTGCCTTGTTCATGGCGGATCCGTCAGCCGTGCGAGAGCTCGATCACAGGTCGCCACGCGGGATATCACCAGGTCCACACAAGCTTTCCCCCCACATTCGCGCCCGAGGGTTGTGGGGCGCGCCGCGTGCCGCGGCGCAGCGGCGCGTGTTTCGACGGTCGCCGCGTGTTTCGACGGGCGGGGCCGCGTGTCCCGACGGGCGGGCCGCGGGCCCTGGATGTTCGCGTGTCCGCCGAACCCCGGACACATCAACGCCTCAATCAACGCCTCACGCATAGCTGACGGACCGTCAGATCGGCGCTACCGTGGCGCACATGGAGACCATGGAGACCGCCACGGCGACGCCTACCGCCTTCCCGAAGATCATCTCCGTCGACGACCACACGGTGGAGCCCCCGAACGTCTGGCAGGACCGGCTCCCGAAGAAGTACCGGGACATCGGTCCCCGCATAGTCCGCGCGCCGCTGAAGGAGATGACGTTCCTCGGTGGCCGCTTCAGGCCCGTCATGGGCGCCCTCGGCGACGACGGCCCGATCGGTGACTGGTGGGTGTACGAGAACCTGCAACGCCCCCTGACCCGCCTCGACACCGCCGTCGGCTACTCCAGGGACGAGATCAAGCTGGAGATCATCACGTACGAGCAGATGCGCCCCGGCTCGTACGACGTCACGCAGCGCCTCGCCGACATGGACGTCAACCACGTCCAGTCGGCCCTCTGCTTCCCGACCTTCCCGCGCTTCTGCGGCCAGACCTTCACCGAGGCCGCCGACCACGAGCTGGGGCTGCTCGGCATCCGGGCGTACAACGACTGGATGGTGGAGGAGTGGTGCGGCCCGAAGGCGCGGGGCCGGCTCATCCCGCTCACCCTCATCCCCCTCTGGGACGCGGAACTGGCGGCGGCGGAGGTGCGTCGCAACGCGGCCCGAGGAGTCCGGGCCGTGGCCTTCTCGGAGATCCCCCCACACCTCGGCCTGCCCTCCGTCCACACCGACGACTGGGACCCCTTCCTCGCCGCCTGCGACGAGACCGGCACGGTCGTGGCCATGCACATCGGCTCGTCGAGCCGCATGCCGTCCACCTCCGCCGACGCCCCGCCCGCCGTCGGCTCCACCATCACCTTCGCCAACTGCTGCTTCTCGATGGTCGACTGGCTGATGAGCGGCAAGTTCGAGCGTTTCCCCAACCTCAAGGTCATGTACGCCGAGGGTCAGATCGGCTGGATCCCGTACATCCTGGAGCGCGCCGACGTCGTCTGGGAGGAGAACCGCGGCTGGGGCGGCGTCGCCGACAAGGTCCACCGGCCGCCGTCCGAGCTCTTCGCCGACCACGTCTACGGCTGCTTCTTCGACGACGCGTTCGGGTTGAAGAACCTCGACGCGATAGGTGTGGGGAATGTCCTGTACGAGACCGACTATCCCCACTCCGACTCCACCTGGCCCGACTCCCGCCAGGTGGGCGAGGCCCAGATGGGCCACCTGGACCCGGACGTGGTCGACCGCATCGTCCGCCGCAACGCGATCGAGCTGCTGGGGCTGACGGAGGAGGGGTTGTGGGCGGGACCCTGACGAGTGGCTAGGGGGTTCGGAGCTGTTGCTGCTGGGGTAATTACCTGATCCTCTCCGAGGCCGACGGGTACGGGCTGTGGCCACCCGGGTCACCTTCTCGGCCGTGAACGGCCGAGCTTGTGTACTCGGTCGTTCACACCTTGTCGCGCTCCCGACTGTCCCCTACGGCAGGACGGTCACGGGTCGCATCTCCCCACGTTCCGGCCTGTTCAGGCTGGTGCGGGGACGGGTGCGGTGACGAACACCCACGCCGAGCGTGCGCGGTTGCGCACGTCGACCCCGGCGACGTGGTCGGCAGGCCCAGCGAGGCCGCACCGACGACAGGAGAAACGGTCCCGGTCGGGCCGGTTGGCCCGCTCGGTGTGCCCGCAGCGCGGGCAGCGCTGCGAGGTGTAGGCCGCATCCACCTCCAAGAACGGCACCCCGGCCTTACGGGCCTTGTAGGCGAGGTGCTGTCCGAGCTGGTGGAACGGCCACGAGGAGAGCGTGCCCCGCTGGTCGCGACGAAGCCGTACCCGGTCCCGGATCCCGTCGAGTTGTTCGACAGCGATCCCCCGACCGGTGCGTTGCGCGACGGACACGATCTCCTTGCTGATCCGGTGGTTCACATGAGTGGCATGACGCTGTTCCTTCCGCGCACGGCGGGCCGCACGGCGGGTGGCCGAACGCGTCTGCTTCGCCTGGGGTTCGGCGCGCTTGCGGGCCTGCCACCGCCGGTAACGGCTCAGGCTGCGGCCCTGGTAGTTGGTGCCGTCGCTGGTGGTGGCTAGGTTGACGATGCAACCGGTAGATGAGCCGGTCGGCGCGGTCGGATGCGGCGCCGACCGCGCTGGGGCGAGGTACTTGGACCGTGTCCTACGTGGCGAGGTCGCTGGGTCCCCATGACCACTGCCGAGACAACGCGGAAACCGGCGACCGACGAGCGACGTCGGCCGCATCCGATGGTCGGCCGACACGGCGCGAGTCGTCTCCGCATCCCAACGGCATCCCAGGGTCTCCCTGTTTCCACAGGTCAACAGGGGTGGGATGGTCCCACTGTCCCGGTACGGCGGCAGCTGTTGTCGGGGTTCCCCGGCGTCCTGGAATCTGTGGATGTCGCACACGTCATCAGGTGAACGGATGACGACGCACTTCATTCAGCGGGGCCTCGGTCTGTCCAGCGCAGCGTTAGCTCCCCACTTGTACATGTCACCCAAAAAGGAACTCATGTGAAGAAGCCCCGTATGGGCCGCGTGGTCGCGGCCTCGGCCGTGCTGATCAGCAGCGGCGCCATAGTCTTCGTCCCCGCGTCGGTGGCCTCGGCCACCGAGGACGACTGCGACGGCATTGCCGTCGTCGGCGTCTTCAGGGCCGTCGAGTCCGGAGCCTCGTTCGACTTCAGGGGCCGCCGCGTCGAGCTGCAGAACGAGTCGGCGCTCGACCGCTACAGCCGCGCGGAGATCAAGTCCGGCCGCAGGGCCGGCGACCGGCTGTGGGTGGACCGCAGCCACCGCTCGTTCCCCAACTTCAAGGGCGTCGTCAGCGACCAGCAGGCGAAGAGCGACGGCTGGAAGATGTGCGGCCCCTACACCGGCAGCCGCACGCAGTCCGTCTTCAATGCCAACTTCGCCGCACGCGCCTGTGGCGAGTTCGACGGCATCACCAAGTGCGGCAAGTGGTGGGTGGACTGACGTGCCCCGGCGGCGGGGCACCGAAGCGGTGCCCCGCCGTGTGACCGCATCCCGCAAGGCCGCCGCCCGTCCACGTGGGACGGGCGGCGGCCTTGCGGGACGTGTCGGAACGGTCTTACCCGGTTGCTCACGGTCCCGACGGGCCGGGCCCACCATGTTCACGGACGGTCTTCCCCACGGATCTGTGGAGCGCGGCGGACCAGGCCACCGGACACCGGCGCGGTGTCGAGGTCGTCGCCGTCCTCGTGGCGCAGCACCCAGTCGTCGAGGTCGAGGGCGGCTTCGAGGGGGGCGGTGCGGGTGAGGGGGCGCCACCAGGATGCGGCGGTGTGCGGGGGCAGGTCGAGGAGCGCGCCGATGAGTCGTGGGTCGGTGCCGCCCAGTCGCTCGTACACGACGGCGGCCTCGACGAGCCGGTGTGCGGCGGTGAGTGCGCGTACGGCGTCGGCGAGTACGGCTCCCGCTGCGGCGGGGGTTCCGCCGGGGCCCGGCTCGTGTGCGCCGATCGGGACGGCGGCGCGGGCGAGTTCGGCGAGTTCGTACGCTTCGTAGGAGGTCAGGAGTCTGGCGTACGACAGGTCTGTGTAGCGGGAGCGGGAGCGGGAGCCGGTTCCGGAGTCGGAGCCGTCGGAGGGGTCATCCTCGCCCATCTCAGCCCACCCGGTCGCGAACGAAGTACAGGACGGTCATCGTGACGGCCGTGCCCAGGACGACGCCTCGCAGGGCGCGGGCCGGCAGACGGAGTGCGAGGCGGGCGCCCGTGAGGCCGCCGGCCACGGCGCCCGTGAGCATCGCGGCGAGGAGGAGCGGGGCGCTGAGCGCGTCCGAGGCGATGAGGAAGAGCGCGGTGGCGCTGAGGTAGACGGCGGTGACCTGGGCGATCCGCATGGGATTGCCGGTGGCGGGGTCGAGGCCGAGGCCGATGCTCCACAGCGCCAGCATCAGGATGCCTACGGCTCCGCCGAAGTATCCGCCGTACACGGCGAGCAGGAACTGGCCGATCAGGAGGGCTCGCGGACCCAGCCCGGCCGCCTGGTCCGGGGCGGAGCCGAGCACGCGCAGGACAGGGCGGCCGAAGGCGAGGACGACCGTGGCGAAGGCCAGCAGCCAGGGTACGGCGGCGTCGAAGGAGGACGACGGCAGGAGCAGCAGGAGCGCGGCACCGAGGCCACCGCCGAGCACGCTGGTCGTGGTCAGCGCTCGTGTGGAGGCCGCTCCGACCTGGGACATCTCATGCCGGGAGACCCAGGCACCGGCCACCGAGCCGGGGAGGAGGGCGATGGTCGAGGCCGCGTTCGCCGTCACCGGGGACAGGCCGACGGCGACCAGGGCGGGCAGTGCCACGAACGTGCCACCGCCGCCGACGGCGTTCAGCGTCCCGGCGGCGAGACCGGCCAGCAGCACGAGCAGCATCTCGGACATCTGCCGAGCATCGCCCGGGGACGCGGTCACCCACAACGGGCCCACCATGCGCGAATCCCGTACCCAGCCTAAGTCCCTGCCATAGGCTGACGCGGGTGCGCTACGACCTCGACGACCTGCGGCTCTTCCTCGGCATCGTGACGGAGGGGTCGATCACGGCGGGCGCCCGCCGGATGCATCTGAGCCTGCCGTCGGCCAGCGCACGGGTGCGGGCCCTGGAGCACCACGCAGGGGTGGCCCTGCTGGTCCGGGGCCGCCGGGGCGTGCGGCCCACCCCGGCGGGAACCGCGCTGGCCCGGCACGCCCGGGAGGTCCTCGACCGGACGGCCCGCCTCGAAAGCGCCGTCGCCAGTTACGCCCGCCCCCGGACCGAGCCCCTGACCCTGCTGGGCGGCGGCTCCGCCCTGCACCGGCTGGTGCCGCGAGCCCTGGTCTCGTTCCTGCGCGCCCACCCGGACATCGACGTCACCGTCTCCGAGAGCCGCACCCCTCGGACGCTGCGGATGCTCGCGGCCGGTGAGGCGGACCTGGGGGTCGTCGTCGACGACGAGGCCCGCGACCGGGGCCTCGACACGGAACCCCTCGGCGACGACTCCCTCGTCGTGGTCGGCCAGGCCGGCGGCATCCTCGCCGGCCGCACGGCACTGACGTACAGCGAGGTCGCCGAGCACCCCCTCGTCGGTCTCGACGCCGGCTCCTCCCTCCGCCGTTGGATCGAGAAACACCTCGGCCCGCACGCCCCGGCCGCCCGCCACCGCACCACCGTCGCCGACCTCGGCACCCTCGTCGCCCTCGCCTCCGCCGGCGTAGGCCTCGCCGTCGTACCCCGCCGCGCACTCGACCCCGACCAGCCGCCGCTGGACGTGTGCGAGCTGCGCGAGCCCTGGGCCCGCCGCCACCACCTGCTGGCCTGGGGCGCCGGCGCCCGCACCTCGCCCGCGTCGACGGCGGTCGAGGCACTGGCCGAACACCTACGAGAGGCGGCCCGCTCCCTGCCCCCGACCGAGCCCACCTCGCCCCGCCCGGGAAGTGGCTCCACGCCCCTTGTCTGACGGATCGTCAGCTACGACGATGGGTGCGGCCACGCACACGACGGCCACCGACAGCCCATCAGCCGGGGGAGCGACCATGCGAGCACCGCAGGAGAGCGGACTGGGCGGACTGGGCGGGCCGGGCCGACTGGCCTACGGCATGCAGCTCCCCGTCCAGTCGCAGAGCACCCTCTACACCGAACCCTGGGAGGTGGACGCCGGGCCGGAGGACCTGGCCGAGATCGCGCGGGCCGCCGACGGGGCGGGGTTCGCGTACGTCGCCACCTGCGACCACGTCGCCATCCCGCGCCGCCTCGCGGCCGCGATGAGCACGGTCTGGTACGACCCGGTCGCCACCCTCGCCTTCCTGGCGGGGGTGACGGAGCGCGTCCGGCTCCTCAGCCACGTCGCGGTCGTCGGACTCCGCCACCCACTCCTGACCGCCAAGCAGTACGCCACCCTCGACCACCTCTCCGGCGGCCGACTGATCCTCGGTGTCGGCGCCGGGCACGTCCAGGAGGAGTTCGCGGCGCTGGGGGTCGACTTCGAGCGCCGGGGGGCCGTCCTCGACGAGTGCGTCGACGCGCTCCGAGCGGCCCTGGGACCGGACGAATTCCCCTCCCACCACGGCAAGTTGTACGACTTCGACGACCTGGGCCAGCGCCCCCGCCCCGCCCAGGAGCATGTCCCGCTGTGGGTGGGCGGCTCGTCCCCCGCCGCCGTACGCCGAGCCGCCGTACGCGGCGACGGCTGGCTCCCCCAGGGCGACCCCCGCGACCGACTCCCGGCCCAGATCGACCGACTCCGGCGCCTACGGGAGGAGGCCGGCGTCACCGCCCCCCTCACCATCGGCGCGATCACCGAGCCGCTGTACGTCGGCGACCCGGACTGGGACGTCGGGCGCCGCACCCTCACCGGACGCCCGGAGGCCCTCGCCGAGTCCCTACGGGCGTACGCGGCGATGGGCGTGAACCAGATCCAGGTCCGCTTCCGGAGTCGGAGCCGGACCGAACTTGTCGACCAGATCGGGGAGTTCGGCTCCGAGGTGGCCCCGCTGCTGTAGAAGCCGCCGCCCACCTCCGCCCGTGGAGGGATGCTGCTGGCGAATCGCCAAGCGGGAGCCAAGTGGGCGCGCAGTCCCAGCGACACGCCGTGCAGGCGGCGTGTCGCTGGGACTCTCATGCCACTTGACGGCGGCTTGCTACCGGGGTTCTGCCTCCTGCCCGGTCCGGCAGCGCGGGCAGCGGCACGGTGGCCACTCGTGCGACCTCGGCAGGCGCTCGGTGTCGTGCTCGCTGGTGACCGTGAGCTGCTGTGCGTGGCCGTCGGTCTCGCCGTCGGGTCTGATCCGGTAGGTGCGGATGGTCAGTCGGGAGGCCCCGTTCTCGGGGTACCGCCCAGCCTTCACCGGGTCCCGCCCCTGCCGTGCGCATGACGGGAAACACGGGCAGGCGGACATCGGCGGCAGCCCTGTGCTTCCTGGCAGCGGTACGTCAGCCGTCTGACGACACCCCAGGTGCGGATCCTCGCAGCCGGGCCGCCCGGCGAGCGCGCATTCGGCGGACAGCGCCGCGTCCGCCTCCGGCGGCCTCAGCACGCCACCACCCCGTCGGCGCCGACGACGTGGCAGTCGAGATCGATCCCGAAGTCGGCGGCGAGGACCAGCGCGAGCCGCCGCCTGGACTGCCGTGCCTGCTCCCGCTCGGCGGCGACGAGGTAGGGGCGGACCAGGGGGGAGACGGCTCCGTCGAGGGGGGAGTCCGTGTCGAGGCTGTATGGGGAACGCGGGGCCGGGGGGCGCGTGGTGGCCGTCGGGGATGCGTCGGGCTTGTACGCGGGGTCGGGCTCGTCGAGGCGGGTACCGGCCCGCCTCCTGCCGGTACCTGGGGCGAAGGCGCCCAGAACCCACCGCAAGAGCGCGTGGATAATGCTCACTGTCGTCAGCTCCTTTGCAGCTGGTGGCCAAGCCCCCGGACGGGTCGCATCCGTCGCGGGGGTCTTCTCGTGTCATGACCGACATTAGGGGAACCTGGTCATGGCATGCCATGCCATGACACAGATGAGTGTGGATTTCCCTGGCCGCTTACGGTCAACCCATGGTGGACATCCCGGCGGGCTACGGCCCGGATGACGAACTGGACGCGGACGCGGCGGACCCGCTGTACCTGCAACTCGCCGCCGTCCTGATCTCCCGTATCGAGAACGGCGTGTATCCACTGGGGCGGGCGGTGCCCGGCGTGGACCGGCTGATGCAGGAGTTCGGGATCGCACGCGGGACGGCCCGCAAGACGCTGGTCCTCCTGGCCGAGATGGGCTACCTGCGTACGGTCGTCGGTAAGGGATCGTTCGTCATCCAGCGAGAGTCCGCCGATGCGCCCGAAGGCCACGGGTCGGGTTCGACTGACGAGTCCGAGTCATGAAGCATGACCGTTGAGTGGTCCCGGCTCAAGCCACTCCCCGGGGCCCACAACCACCCCTACCGCGGTCGCATCAGCTCCAGGTCCTCACCCCACGCGTCCAGCACCGCGCCGTGCCCGGCGCGCCGGGCCACTGCTTCGGCCTGGGCGAAGAGGCGACGCTGTGTGGAGACGTCGCCCGTTCCCGAGATGTGGGCGACGGCGTCGAGCAGCGTGCCGGTGTCCCAGCCGGGCAGGGGGAACCGGGTGAGCTCCCACTCCAGGTACTTGTTGTAGGGGCGGGGACGACGGTCCAGCGCGAAGAGGAACTCCAGCAGAGCCCCGACACTGTCGGCGGCGTCGAGCCGGGCCGCGAGCGCCTGCCCGTCGCGGTCGTTCTTGACCGAGCGGTAGAGGGAGTTGGCGTAGGCGTCGAGCCATCCGCCCGCCTCCCGGAAGGCCTCATCGGCGTCGAGCCGTGCCTTGTCGGCCAGGATCTGCGCGATGACTCCGTCGAGCCGGTCGAGCACGACCCGGGCGCGGGCGAGGGCGTACCGCTCGAAGCCGGGCATTCCGGCGGCGCGGAACTCGTCGAGGGAGAGGACGACGAGGTCGAGTTCGGGGGTGCGGCGCCCGGCGAACCGGGTGAGGTCCGACGTGGCGCCATCGGCGAGGACGACGTAGAGGTCGTGGTCGGAGTGCTCGGTGGTCATGCCCTCATGGGCCCGGGAACCCTTGAGGACGAGGCCGACGACAGCTGGGTCGGCGGCGGCGAGTTCGACGAACGCGTCGTAGGTGTAGATGAGGGGCTGCTGAGCGGCCATTTGGTGATCTCCGGTGTGGTGGCGACGGGTATGCCAGTCGGCGGCCCCTGACTTATCGTCATCGGGGCCGCGCGCACCGTTCTGCGGCGGCACTCGGCCACCGCCCGGAAGAGCTCAACGCACATGCGGACTCTACCGCCGTTCAGGCGTGGTGGCAGTGAACTGGGCGGCAGGACAGGGGAGTTCAAGGCAGAGATCGCTCCGCTGCTGCGGCGGGCGGCTTGGCCTGTACCTGTCTGACAGGCAGACAACTCCTTCTTGAAACTTCGAACAACCGGCGCCCGAGTCACGTATGTAGGAACGTCATGGCTTCGGCGGAAGGACACGCGAAGTGCGATCCCCCCGGCACGTTCGAACTTCCCAGCACGTCGGCACCACTGTTTCAGCTGCTCAGGCACAGCCTTCCCGTGTCCCGGCACACCCTCCCCGTGTGTCGACGCAGTCCTCCCACGGCCTGTCGGTCGCGCTCGCCTGCGCCGAGGGGGAGTGGTCGCACGACGACTGGCCGGCCCCGGACGACCGGTACGTGGGCCGCGTGCTGCACATCCCGCCGCCCTACCACGCCCTCCGGGAGACCGAGGTGGATGTCGTGGTCCTGCGCTGCGAGGATCCGTCGGTCTCCTTCCCCGGGCTGCTGAAGGCCATGGGGGCCATGAGCGCCCCGGTGATCGTCGTCAGTCCGCGCGGGGACATGGAGACGGTCGTCGAGGTGTTCCGGGGCGGGGCCGGCTATCTCGTCGAGGGCGACTACTGCACCTGCATGCTCTCCTCGGCGGTCATGGCCGCCACGGTCGGCCACACCTACCTCTCGCCCACCGCCTGCGCCGCCCTCCGGGACGCGGCCCGACGCATGCCGGGCGAGGAGGAGGCGAGGGAGCGGCTGCGGTCCCTGCTCTCGCCCCGCGAACGGCAGATCATGGAGCTGCTCTCCACAGGCCTCGGCGCACAGGAGATCAGCCTGCGTCTACGGCTGAGCGAGAAGACCGTCCGCAACAACCTCAGCAACATCTACGCCAAGCTCGACGCCCGGGGAAGTACGGAGGCGGTGCTGAGGTGGCTGGGGGCGACCTCCAGGGTTCGCGTATGAGAACGCCTGGATAAGCGCGGTCAGGAACGGGGAGAACCTGTTTGACGAACCGTATGGAAAAGCCCCCGCGCATCATGCGGGGGCTCAATCGGCTGTTCCCGGGCCGCTATTGAAGCGTGACCTCGGGGAGCGCGACCTCTTCGTCGGTCACGTTCGTGCCGCCCTCGCCGAACCCGGGTTCGGCGCGTGCGCTCCCCTCGCTGTTGAGGAGCCCGTTGGCCTGCGGTGTGCCGCACTCCACATTGCGCAACCAGAGGCGGCCGTCCGGCGTTCCGTTCTTGAGGATCTGCGGATAGAAGGCGTGAATGGTGGTGGCACCCTCGCTGGGAGAGGCGAATACCTTCCCGCCGTCCTGCTCCTCCTTGTAGGTGGCCCGCAGGAATCCGCTCACGTCGGTGCGCTTGTGGGACCACATGAAGAAGGCTATGTGGTTGGGCTTCACAATGCCGTCCAAGGTGAACTCGAACGACGACGTGGTGTCGTCACGCTTGATATTGAATTCCGTGGTGTTGAACTCGACACCGACCTCGAAGAACGAGTTCCCCAGCTTCGTGCTGCCGCCCGCGACGTTGCCTTCCTCCAGCTGGATGACGCGGGTCACGGATGCGCTTCCGCTGAAGGCCTTCGTCGCCGCCGTGGTGATATTGCAGTTGTCGGTGATCGAGGTGACCCGCTCGTTGGGGCCGAGACTGTTGATCTTGTGCTGCACGGGGATGAACTCGCAGTTCTCCAGCTCCTTGGAGTCCGCTGCGCAGTCCGCGGCCACCTGGTCGGGAGTCGCGGCACCCGCGCTGTACATCAGGGGTACGGCCAGTCCGATCGCGGCCACCGGTGCCAGTGCGAGGGTGATGCGCTTCTTCTTGCTGCGGTGGTTGCCGCTGCGACCGGTGCGTGTCATGTCTGTCTCCTGCAAGGGTGATTGGGGGAGGAGCACTGATGGGGAGGGGTGCCCCGTGGGTGGGGAGGGGGCGGTCGAAGCCTGTGTGGCGGAGGTGGGGGCGACCGACGGCGGTCGGTCAGCAGTCCTCGACCGTGGACTTGTACGTGCCGTCCGCGAGGCCTGGCTTGCCGGCGGCACCGGGCAGGATGACCGGTCCCTCGACGACATCCGGTGCCACCAGGTTCTGCTCAGGAGTGGCGTTCGTGGTGGTGGTGGCCTCCCTGGCGTCTATACGCACCCGCCATTCGCCGGTCATGCGCTGCATTTTCGGCGTGAACGTCAGGCTCATGACCTTCCCGACGGGGACTTCGAACCCTTCCGCACTCTTGGCGGACGTCGAATTGATGGTCATGTCCAGCGTGCCCTTGTGCCTCAACCAGGAGCCGCTCAGGGCTGAGAAGAGACCACCGACGCCGCCCTGCTGGGTCGCGGTGTACTTGCCCTGGCCCTGACCCACCGTCTGCCCGGGCCCGGCGCTCACCTTCACCGGGTCGGTGGCGTTCGGCTCGCAGTTCGGGAAGTCGACGGTGACCTTCTCCGTGGGGCCGTCGAAGGTCTCGAAGTTCGTCTCGACGAAATCACAGTTGTCGGACTCGAAGCTGGGTCCGGCAATCGGATGGCCATTGAAATCGAAGATGTCCTGCTGCTTGCCGTTGAGTACCTCGGCCCGCTGGCACTTCGTGATGATCTGCTCGGCCGTCAACTCGTCGGCGGCGTTGGCCGACGGAAGCAGAACGGTGGCGACGGCCGCTCCGGACACGAGGGAGGCACCGATCGCGATGTATCGGACCTTCTTGTTCTTGAAGCGCCTCTTGGCTGCCATGATCAGTTTCTCCTTGGGGGTTCCTTTGCCTGCCGATGGAGGAATGTTGACGCGCTGTACGACTGTCCAACAGGGTCAAACATCCCTACTTGTGGGTCACTTGTGGTTGCGTAAGTGAACGTTCGGCATCGATCTGACGCTCCATCAGGTCTGGAGGTACCCTGACCTCGGCCAACGCACCGCGAAGGGAGTCCACATGGGCAAGCTCGACGGACGTGTCGTCCTCGTCACAGGCGCCGCACGTGGTCAGGGGGAGCAGGAGGCCCGGCTGTTCCGGGCGGAAGGGGCCCACGTCGTGGTCGCCGACGTCCTCGACGACCAGGGAGAGACCCTCGCCAAGGAGATCGGCGCGCTCTACGTCCACCTGGACGTGAGCCGTGAGGACGACTGGGCGGCCGCGGTGGCCGCCGCCAAGGGCGCGTACGGCCGGGTCGACGGCCTCGTCAACAACGCCGGCGTCCTGCGCTTCAACTCTCTTGTCGACACCCCCCTCGACGAGTTCATGCAGGTCGTGCGGGTCAACCAGGTCGGCGTCTTCCTCGGCATCAAGACCCTGGCTCCCGAGATCGAGGCGGCCGGCGGCGGCACGATCGTCAACACCGCCTCGTACACCGGGATGACGGGCATGGCGTATGTCGGCGCGTACGCCGCGACCAAGCACGCGATCGTCGGCCTCACCCGCGTGGCCGCGCTGGAACTGGCCCGCAAGGGCGTCCGGGTCAACGCGGTCTGCCCCGGCGCCGTCGACACCGCGATGACCGACCCGGGCGACGAGGCGTCCGCCGAGGCCGTCGACAAGCTCTACCGCAAGCGCGTCCCGCTCGGCCGGATCGGCCGGCCCGAGGAGGTCGCGCGGCTGGCCCTCTTCCTCTCCTGCGAGGACTCCTCCTACATCACCGGGCAGCCGTTCGTGATCGACGGGGGCTGGCTGGCCGGGGTCAGCCTCATCTGAACGGCAACCGCCGGATCTGACGGCTCGTCAGCTATTGACGCTCCACGGGGCCGGTGGAACAGTCGGCCGTATCGAGATCTGACGTTCTGTCAGATACGGCTGCCGGGGTATGGCTGAGGACGGTGAACCTCCTTGGAATTCGGGCTCTTTGTACAGGGATACGTGGGCAAGCGGGCCGAGACCGACCCGCTCGCGGAGCACAAGGCGCTGATGGAGGAGACCGAGTACGTCATCCAGGCGGACAAGTCAGGCTTCAAGTACGCGTGGGCCTCCGAACACCACTTCCTGGAGGAGTACTCGCATCTGTCGGCCAACGACGTCTTCCTGGGATACCTGGCGCACGCGACGGAGCGGATCCATCTCGGCTCCGGCATCTTCAACCCCCTCGCCCAGGTCAACCACCCCGTGAAGGTCGCCGAGAAGGTCGCCATGCTCGACCATCTCAGCGAGGGCCGCTTCGAGTTCGGCAGCGGACGCGGGGCCGGCTCCCACGAGATCCTCGGCTTCATCCCCGGGGTGACCGACATGAACTACACCAAGGAGATCTGGGAAGAGACCATCGCCGAGTTCCCCAAGATGTGGCTCCAGGACGAGTACGTCGGCTTCCAGGGCAAGCACTGGTCACTGCCGCCGCGCAAGATCCTGCCCAAGCCGTACGGGAAGTCCCACCCCGCGATGTGGTACGCCGCCGGGTCGCCGCCGTCGTACTCCATGGCCGCGCGCAAGGGGCTCGGCGTGCTCGGCTTCAGCGTGCAGAAGGTCTCCGACATGGAGTGGGTGCTGGAGCAGTACAAGACCGCGATCGTCGACGCCGAGCCGATCGGGGACTTCGTCAACGACAACGTGATGGTGACGACGACCGCGATCTGCGCGCCCACGCACGACGAGGCGGTGCGGGTCGCGGTGAACGGCGGGCTGCACTATCTGCCGTCGCTCGTCTTCCGGTACCACGACACCTTCCCACGCCCCGATGGCTTCCCCGCGTGGCCGGAGACGCTTCCCGAGTACAACGAGGAGCTCATCGAACTGCTCATCGAGGAAGAGTTGTTGATCTGCGGGGACCCGGACGAGGTGGTCCGGCAGTGCAAGCGGTGGGAGCAGGCCGGGGCGGATCAGTTGAGCTTCGGGTTGCCGGTGGGGGTGCCGAAGGAAGCGACGTTGCAGACGATCAGGTTGGTCGGGGAGCACGTGATTCCGAAGATCGACACGGATCCTGTGCACAGGACTTCGCGGTTCCGGGCGGCGGGGTGAGGGTCGTATGGCGGCTGCGGGTCCGTCGTGGTTGCTCGCGCAGTTCCCCGCGCCCCTGACGGCATGGGCGGCACCCACATTCTCACCAGGCACCCGGAAGGAGTGAGTCATGCTCGACCATGTCATCAAAGGTGCGACCGTCGTCGATGGGACAGGCTCGCCCGCGTACACCGCCGACGTGGGCCTACGGGACGGCCGTATCGCCGTCATCGGGACGGTCACGGAGGACGCCCGTACGTCCGAGGACGCGGCCGGGCTCGTACTCGCCCCCGGCTTCGTCGATCCCCACACCCACTACGACGCCCAGCTGTTCTGGGACCCGTACGCGACGCCGTCCCTCAATCATGGGGTGACCACCGTCGCGGGCGGCAACTGTGGGTTCACGCTCGCGCCCCTCAACCCTGCCCGGCCCGAGGACGCGGACTACACGCGGCGCATGATGTCCAAGGTCGAGGGGATGTCGCTGGTCGCGTTGGAGGAGGGGGCGCCCTGGAGCTGGCACGGGTTCGGGGAGTATCTGGACGCCCTCGAAGGCCGTATCGCCGTCAACGCGGGCTTCATGGTGGGGCATTGCGCGCTACGGCGGTATGTGATGGGGCCCGATGCGATCGGCGGGCAGCCGGGTGACGAGCAGATGGCCGAGATGCTGCGGCTGTTCCACGAGGCGATGGAGGCGGGCGCGTGGGGGCTGTCGACCACGCAGTCGTCGACACACAGCGACGGGGACGGCAAGCCGGTCGCGTCGCGGCACGCGAAGCCCGCCGAGCTGATCGCGCTGTCGCGGGCGGTGGGCGAACACGAGGGCACGCAGATCGAAGCGATCGTGGCCGGATGCCTGAACCAGTTCAGCGACGAGGAGATCGACCTCTTCGTGGAGATGAGCGCGGTGGCCGGGCGGCCGCTCAACTGGAACGTCCTGACCATCGACGCGGCGGTTCCCGAGCGGGTGCCGAGGCAGTTGGAGGCGAGCGAGCGGGCGCGGAAGGCCGGGGGCCGGGTGGTGGCCCTGACGATGCCGATCCTCACGCCGATGAACATGTCGCTGGGCACGTTCTGCGCGCTGAACCTGATCCCCGGATGGGGGCCGATCCTGGGCCTGCCGGTGCCCGAACGGATCGAGCGGCTGCGCGACCCGGAGGTCCGCGCCGAGATGCTGCGGCGCGCGGACAGCAAGGAGGCGGGCGTCTTCCGGCGGCTCGCCAACTTCGGGCGGTACGTCATCGGGGACACGTACAGCGCGGCGAACGAGGGCCTGACCGGGCGGGTGGTCAA
The DNA here is from genome assembly GCF_024612035.1 of Streptomyces sp. DSM 40750. Classification (GTDB taxonomy): domain Bacteria; phylum Actinomycetota; class Actinomycetes; order Streptomycetales; family Streptomycetaceae; genus Streptomyces. The sequence goes on along the minus strand of NZ_CP102513.1, from coordinate 5,157,282 downwards.
CGACATCGCGGCGGAGCGGGGCCAGGACCCCTTCCACTGCCTGGTGGAGATCTGCGCGGCCGACGACCTCCGTACGGTCCTGTGGCCCATGCCCACCGACAACGACCCCGACTCCTGGACCCTGCGCGCCGAGACCTGGCGGCACGAGGACGTGCTCCTCGGCGGCTCGGACGCGGGCGCCCATCTGGACCGTATGTGCGGCGCCCCGTACACCACCCGGTTCATCGGGGACTGTCTGCGCGGCCGGAAGCTGGTCGGGCTCGAACAGGCGGTGAAGATGCTCACCGACGACCCGGCGCGGCTCTTCGGGCTCCGCGAGCGGGGGCGTATCGCCGAGGGGTGGCATGCGGACCTCGTCCTCTTCGACCCGGAGCGCGTCGACGCCGGCAAGGCCACCCTGGTGCACGACCTGCCGGGTGACAGCCCGCGCCTCGACTCCAAGGCGATCGGCGTACGGGCGGTCTGGGTCAACGGCGTCGAGGCGATACGCGACGACGTCGTGACCGGGGCCGTGCCCGGCAAGGTGCTGCGGAGCGGGCGGGACACGCGGACGGTGAGTACGAGGTGAGCCCCAGGTGACGGACGCGCAGCGGTTGTTCATCGGCGGCTCCTGGGTGGAGCCCGCCGGTGGGCACTACGAGGTGATCGACCCGGCGACCGAGGGCGTCGTCGGCCGGGCGCCGGAGGCCTCGCGGGAACAGGTGCACGCGGCCGCCGCCGCCGCCCGCGAGGCCTTCGGCCCGTGGTCACGGACCCCGGCCGTCGAGCGGGCGGCGATCCTGGCCCGTACGGCGGACCACATACGACGCCACACCGTCCCTTACGCCGAACTCGCCCAGGCCGAGACCGGTGCGACGACCGGCACCGCACGAGGCATGCAGGTGGGGGTGGGCGCGGCCCGTTTCCAGCGGTACGCCCGCGTCGAGCCGGTGGAGGAGCCGATCGCCCCCCAGATCAACGAGGCGGGGCCCTTCGGCAAGGCGGCCGTCATGGGCGCCCTCGCCGTACGCCACCCCGTGGGCGTGGTCACCTGCATCACGTCGTACAACAACCCCTGGGCCAACCCGGCCGGCAAGATCGCCCCCGCCCTGGCCATGGGCAACACGGTGGTCGTGAAGCCGGCCCCGCAGGACCCGCTCTCCGTCTACCGCATGGCGGAGGCCCTGGAGGCCGCCGGTGTTCCGCCGGGTGTGGTGAACGTGGTGAGCGGGTCCGGGCCGGACGTGGGCGAGGCGGCGGTCGATGCGCCCGACGTCGACATGGTGAGCTTCACCGGCTCGACGGCGGTCGGACAGCGGATCGCGGAGGTGTGCGGGCGCGGGATGAAGCGCCAGCTGATGGAGCTGGGCGGGAAGGGCGCGGCGATCGTCTTCGACGACGCGGACGTGGGGTCGGCGGTGGCCGGTATCGCCACGACCTTCTCCTTCTACAGCGGGCAGATCTGTACGGCGCCGACGCGGGTGATCGCGCAGCGCGGGGTGTACGACCGGCTGGTGGCCCAACTGGCCGCCTACGCCGGGAAGTTGCGGGTGGGCGACCCGCGGGCCGAGGGAACCGTGGTGGGCCCGGTGATCTCGGCCGCCCACCGGGACCGGGTGGAGTCGTACGTCGAACTGGGCCGCAAGGAGGGCGCGCGGGTGGTGGCGGGCGGTGAACGGCCGCCGTACGACCGGGGTTTCTATGTCGCGCCGACCCTCCTCGCCGACTGCACCCCCGACATGCGTGTCGTACGTGAGGAGATCTTCGGCCCGGTCGTCGTCGTCCTCCCCTTCGACGACGAGGACGAGGCCGTCGCCCTCGCCGACGACAGCGACTACGGCCTCATCGACTACGTCTGGTCGGGGGACGTGGCCAGAGCGTTCCGCGTGGCCCGGCGGCTCCGGGCGGGGGGCGTGGGAGTGAACACCGTCGGCCGCAACATGGAGGCGCCCTTCGGCGGCTTCAAGAAGAGCGGGGTCGGGCGGGACGTGGGGTCGTACGCGCTGCACGCGTACAGCGAGGTGCAGGCGATCGTCTGGCCGGGGTGAGCCGGGTGAGGTCTTCCCATTCGATCGTCGTGAACGCAATGATGATCGAATGCGGCGTGTTCAGCGTGTTCAGCGTATGGAGAAGGCATGGCGAAGTCGCCCCCTCCTCTACCTGGACGTCGACGGGCCGTTGAACCCGTACGCCGCGAAGCCGGAGCGGCGGCCCGCCGGGTACACGACGCATCGGATGAAGCCGGAGGGCTGGCTCGCCCAACACCCCGGAGAGCCTCCGGCGTACGTCAAGCCGCTCCGGGTCTGGCTCAACCCGGACCATGGGCGCCGGCTGCTCGACCTGGGCGAACTCTTCGACCTGGTGTGGGCGACGACCTGGGGCAGTGAGGCGAACACGTTCATCGGGCCGGTCATCGGGCTGCCGGAACTGCCCGTGGTGCACTGGCCCGAGACGCGACGCGACGAGTCGGCGGACGCGGATTCCGGGGCGCCCAGGCTGTTCTGGAAGACCGCGCATCTCGTGGAGCACGCGGCCGGCCGCCCCTTCGCCTGGGTCGACGACGAACTGGGCGCCGCCGACCGGGCCTTCGTCACGGCCCGCCACGGCGCTTCCGCCCTGCTGCACCACGTCGATCCCCGACTCGGCCTGCGCGAACCGGATTTCGCCGCCCTCGCGGCCTTCGCACGCGAGGGCCGGACGGACAGAACAGGCGGAGGGATGGTCGACGGATGATCGTGTGGGTGAACGGCGCCTTCGGGAGCGGGAAGACCACGCTGGTGGAGGAGCTGCGGGGCCGCTGGCCCGAGGCGTTGGTGTTCGATCCGGAGGTGGTCGGATACGTGCTGAGGGAGATCGTGGACGTGCCGACCGGGGACTTCCAGGATCTGCGGCTGTGGCGGCGCCAGGTGGCCGAGTTCGTGGTGGGCCTGGTGGAGGAGTACCGGCGGCCGGTGCTGGTGCCGATGACCTTGGTGAACTCCTCTTACCTGGAGGAGGTGTTCGGCGCGATCGAGGCCGCCGACCTCACCGTCCACCACTTCTTCCTCAAGGTGCCCGAAGACGTACTGGTCGCGCGGATCGACGGCCGGAGCTTCACGCCGGACGCTCCCGAGCAGGACGAACGCGTCCGGCGGTGGTGCAAGGAGCGCATCGCGGCGTGCACGGCCGCGATCGACACCCTGCCCGCCGACACGGTGTTCCTGGACGGCGAGTCGAGCCCCGGTGAGCTGGCCGAGCTTGTACTTCGCCGCGCGGCCGGGTGAGGGCGTGATCCGCCGGTCCGGCCCTAGCCGCTGAGGTCCTGCTCCGCCGGCTCCCCGCGGCCGACCGACAGGGACCAGCGGACGCCCGAGGCGGCGGTGACGGAGACGGTGCCCGCGCGGTCCGCTCCGTCGACGGCGAACCGGTTGTGGATGCTGGTCACTTCGCCTTCGAGACAGTCCATGAAGAAGGAGGCGTCCGTGGGGCGGAGGACGACCTCGATCCTGCCCTTGCCCTCGCAGCTCACCGTGATGGCCAGGGCCTCGCCATCGCCCTTCCGTGCCTTGCCGAACTCCAGGGACGCGCTGTCCTGCGTCCGGCTCTGACGCAGGACGACGCGGTCGCCCAGCAGGTCCGGGGCGCGTTCCGCCAGCTCGCCGGCCTTCTTCGAGTCCGCGGCCGGGGTCGCCTTCGCCGGGTTCGGCTCGGCCGATCGTACGGACCGCTTGTTCGTCCCGGCGTCGCCGTCCGACGAACAGGCGGTGGCGGAGAGGAGGGTGGCCGCCGAGAGCAGCGTCAGGGCGGCGAGTGTGCGGCGCGGCATGCGTGACATGAACGTCCCCCGTCAGTCGGCCCGTTGGTGGCGGGCGAGGTCGTGATCGTGACACCGGGCCGACTACGGCAACAAGGCGAAAGGGCGAGTTCAGAGCCTGATCTGAGGTTGCGGAGAATCGAAGCGTCGGGCCGTTGGGCGCACGCCGCACTCGGACATCGCGGAGGCAGTGGCTCTCCTGGCCTCGGAGCGGGCCCGATTCGTCACGGACGAGATCCGCAACGCGTCGGGCGGCTCGTACGAACGGAACCAGTACGACGGTTCGAGAGTAAATCGCCGTGGAAGGACACCGGTACCCAAGGGGAGGACGCAACGTGGGTTACGAAGCGCTGGTGACCGAGGCGGTCAGAACCCATGTCACGGCCGAGACCGAGAGGTGGTTGCGGGCCGGGCTGTCCACCGAGCGCTGCGACCGCCCGGCGGCCGAGGCCGCGGTCGCCGCCGTATACCGGGCGCATGACATGCCCGCCCCTCGGACGATCGTGTGGATGGACTCACCGCTGGGTGGCGCGCTGGCGTCCTGGACGCTGCGCCACGGGTGGGAGGACCGGCTCGACGGGACGCTGTTCGGCGACGTCGGCGCCGGACCGCCGCTACGGGTGTCGCCGGAGTTCGCCCAGCGGTCGGAGGAGCGGATCGGCGAGCAGCTCCCGGCCGGGGGAAACAGCCGGCCGGGAGCCGGCCGTGCGAGGAGGATGCTGGGCGGCACGTTCTGCGACACCACCAGGGCGGAGAACCAGCTGACGCATGCCCTCGGCCATCCCCTGCACGACCAGCTCGACATGTACTGGTTGAGCGGCGAGCCCGGCGCATACGAGCTGGAGCAGGAGATGAGCAGGATCTTCTCCTGGCCGGACGGCCATCCGCTGGACCACTTCGGCGCGCTGGTACACAGGCACCTGGTGGAGAAACTCCGCGGTCCGGTGCCGGAGCGGATCGTTCAACCCGTCGCGGACGGCGACGTCATCACCCCGCCACCGCCGCCGAGCCGGGAGTGGATCTACTTCCACGAGGAGTTCGGCGGCCACCTGGATACCTGGTTCGACGCGAGGCGGCTGATCCATCGGCGCTGCATGCTGGCTGCCGCCGGCCTGCCCGCGTCACCGGCGCTGGAGGCCGTGCAGGAGGCCCTGTATCGGGTCGGTGGGTGGTGGCCCCTGGAGGACGCCGTCGTCCTCACCGAGCGACCCGTCGTCCTGCGGTACGAGGAGGCGGCACCGGACGGCCCCAAGCCGACGAACGTGCTGTTCAGACCCAAGCCGACGAACACGGTGATCAGCTATGCGGACGGCTACCAGGTGGAGGAGCGGCAGGCCGGGCACTCGGATCCCCGGCAGGCTCGGCCCACGGAGTCGTAGAGCAAGCAGACCGGCTGTCGTCTCACCCCGGTGAGCGACCTGCGGTCACCGTCGTGACGCGGGCGACGGTGCCGATCTCCAGTGCCGTCCACAGCGAGCCGTCCGGGCCCAGGGCGATGCCGTGGGGTTCCGAGGACGGGGTGGGCAGGTCGTGTTCCTGGATGTCGTGGCTACGGCCGTCCGTGGTGATCCGGCCCACGCGGTTGGCGCCCCACTCGGTGAACCAGCAACTGCCGTCGGCGCCCGCGACGATGGCGTGCGGGCGTGACGCGCGGTCCGGGAGGGGGAATTCGTCGATCTTCCCGTCCGGTGTGATCCGCCCGATCCGACCGGCCCCGATCTCGACGAACCACATGGCCCCGTCGCCACCGGCGGCGATCCCCACCGGGCCGCTGCCCGGCGTAGGCAGCGGGTGGACCGTGACCTCACCGTCGAGCGTCATGGCACCGATCGCGTTCGCCTGGTTCATCGTGAACCACAGGCGACCGTCCGGCCCGGCGGCGATGGCCGACGGGAACGCACCGGAGAGCGGCAGCGGGAACTCGTCGACCTCCCCCTCGGTCGTGATCCGGCCGATCCGGTCGGCCCCCGCCTCCGTGAACCACAGCGCGCCATCGGGGCCGACGGCGATCCCGAACGGGCCGGCATCCGGCGTCGGCAACGAGAAGGACGTGAGCTCCCCGTCCGTCGTGATCCGGCCGATCCGATGCCCCCGGAACTCCGTGAACCACAGCGCCCCGTCGGCCCCGGCAGCGATGACGGACGGTCCGCCGGAGCTCGATTCGAGCGCGAAGGAAGTGGTCTCACCGCCGAGCGTGATCCTGCCGATCCGCCCGGCATGGACCATGGTGAACCACAGCGCGCCGTCCGGCCCGGTGGTGATCCCGTACGGCCCCGCCTCGGCGCCGGAGACGGGGAACTCCGTGATGGATACGGTCGTCGGGCGAGCAGGCATGGCTTCGGGTTCCTCGGTCGGCTCTCGGTGGTCGACGCACAGCGTTCCAGAGCCTTCCCGTCGTGTCGCGCGGAATTCGGCCTGGACGGCAGCGAGTTGGCGGCGAGGCCCGGTATTTTCGCCCGCATGGCTGACGAGATCTTCCATGACCGACGGCTGGCCGAGCTGTACGACCCGCTCGACCCCGACCGTGGTGATCTGGACGCCTATCTCCTGCTCGCGGAGGAGTTCGGCGCGAGGAAGGTGCTGGACATCGGGTGTGGGACGGGCGTGTTCGCGCTGCTGTTGGCGGAGCGTGGGGTGGAGGTCGTGGGGGTCGATCCGGCCGGGGCCTCCCTCGATGTCGCGCGGGCCAAGCCGGGGGCGGACCGGGTCCGGTGGATCCACGGTGACGTCACGGCACTTCCGCCCCTGACGGTCGACCTCGTCACGATGACGGCCAACGTGGCGCAGGCGATCGTCGACCCGGAGGTATGGCGACGAACACTCGCGGGCGCCTACGAGGCACTGCGCCCGGGCGGCCGTCTCGTCTTCGAGACCCGCGACCCGGCCAGGCGGGCCTGGGAGGCGTGGAATCGCGAGGACTCGTACGCGGTCACCGACGTACCGGGGCTCGGCGCGGTGGAGAGCTGGGTGGAGCTGATCGAGGTCGCCGGCCCGCTGGTGACCTTCCGCTGGCACTACGCCTTCGATGACGACGGCGGCGGCACCGGCACTGGCGCCGCCCTCACCTCCGACTCCACCCTCAGATTCCGCGAACGGCAGGACGTCGAAGCGGATCTGGCCGCGCACGGCTATGTGCTGGAGGACGTGCGGGACGCTCCCGACCGGCCCGGGAGGGAGTTCGTGTTCGTGGCATGTCGACCAACGGCGGTGTGGCCGATCCAAGCCTTTTGTCCAACCGCTACGGCAAACATGGGGCGGGACAAGTCCTAGTAATCCATGGCCACCACCACGTAAAGGCACGCGAGGACCGCGACCACGGAGACAGCGGCCAAGGCGATCAGCGCACAGCCGAGCGCTCCCGTGGTCCCGGCGATCGCCGCCCAGCCGAACCGTGTTGCTCGTTCGGCCTGTTGGACCGCGTCGTGGCAGTCACTGTCGTCGTCCCAACCGCGATCAGCCATCACCACCACCCCCTCCTCACCGCCGCAGTCCGAAGGACCCGGTGAACCTGTGCGGTCACAGTACCTAGCCACCGAGCAGCAGCAGGTAGAGGAGCGTGACGACGGATGCGCCCACCACGAGGGCGGCTCCGAGCCGCTCGTCGCGGTAGGCGATGTAGGCGGCGAGGCCACCCGCGGCGGCGAGAACGATCACGTTCAGCTTGTCGACAGGATTCATGGCCGGGTGCGTCTCCCAGGTGTGCGGGACCCGCCGCGACCGTGGAACAGCCTTGGTCGTCCGGGCGGGCCGTGCTCAAGTCCCCCCAGCAGCACGTCACGTCCGTTCGGGGGCCCCGCGGTGCGAGGTGGGCAATACCCTGACCCGACTGCGTGATGGTGAGCATCTGCGCCAAGCTTGTTGCCGCCAGAACGTGTCGGCCCCCTTCGCAGTGACGGTGAGCACCACATGAGAGACAACCAGCCCCAGGACGCCGGGGACTCGCTGGAACACATGGAAGCCGCCGACACCCGTGAGGGCTTCGCCCAGCTGTTGCGCCTGCTGTTCGCCCGGGCCGGCAGAAGCACCAACGACTTCGAAGCGGCCCATGGTTTCAAGGACGGGACGGTCTCCAAACACCAGACGGGCAAGACGGTCCCACCCCTGGCGTTCGTCGAGGCGCTGCTGAACGACGTCCGGATGCGCAACGGGCTCACGGACGACGCGGAGCACGAGATCCTCAACGCCTACGGGCGTCTGCTGCGCCGCCTCAACCAGGACGGCACCGCGCACAACCTGCACAAGGTGATGCTGCAGCTGTACGAGTGCAAAACGGCCCTGCGCACACTGACCGGCGCCATCTCGGCGACGCTGCACGAATTGGTGGGCGTGCAGGAGGAGTTGTCCAGGATCCGCGAGGCCCAGCAGGCGGGCGAGTCCGCAGACCGAGGGCGGAAGGAGGAACTCGACACACGGCACCAGCAGCTGGCTGCCCGTCAGAGCGAGCTCGTGGCCCAGCGCGAGGCAACCGTAGGGGACCTGAACACGTACGAACAGCAGTACCGGCAGCTGGCCGAGCGGGACGGTTCCTACCCCTTCCGCACCAGTCACGCCCTGGGCGGTGACCATGTTCCCCCGGCGCTCCCGGCGGTCGGGGACCATGCGCCCCGTCCCCCGCGCGGCCGCTCCCCGCTGACTCAGGTGCTGGTGGCGACGGTGGTCCTGGTGCTCGGCATCTTCCTGATCCACCGCCTCACCGAACCAGACCCCGGCACGACAACGGACGGCCGGGGCGACCCGGCGAACACCGCGGGCCGGAACGAGTCGCCCGGCACCACACCGCCCACGAGGGCCGGGGCCGGCGGGCCTCCCGCGGACTCGGACACTCCGGGACCGACGGAGTCCCCCGGCGAGGCGCCCGCCAGCCGTCCCCCGGCGTCCCCCCGGTACCTGGCTGATCTGAACGCCACGGGTGACGCCTGGGCACAGGGAACCTGGTACCTGGGAGGCACCCGCCACGACCACAGCCTGGCCTGGACACGCCCGTGCAACGACGGCGAACAGTGGGTCGTGTTCGCGCTGCCCGGCTCCTACCGGCGCCTGACGGCCACCGTCGGAGTCTCCGACTACGCCAATGACATCGACAAGGGCGAGACGGCGCACTTCCGTGTGTACGCCGACGCCAACCACGACGGAGAACCACAGGGCAGCGAACAGATCTCCTCCCGCGCGGCCCTGTACGGCAAGCCCGGCCGGATCGACGCCCAGTTGCAGGGCGCGACCCAGATCATCCTGCTCACCGAATCCCCGCAAGACTGCCTCTTGTCCCCGGCCGTCTGGGGCGATCCCCGAGTGTCGTGACAGGGCCGTCACCGCTGTCCGCGCTCACGCGGGCGCAGCGGAAGGCCCCTAGCCGCGCAGGTCCACCCGTACCGTCAGCAGCTCCGCCCCCAGCACCCGCACCGCCGCGCTGTTCATGCGGGGCAGCGTCCGCAGGCGGGCGATCGGGTCGTCGTCGGGGAGGAGGTGGGCCGTGCCCTCGTGCCAGCGGCCCCGGATGCGGACGCGGACCGATGGATCGGCCTTGATGTTGCGGATGTAGTGGGACTTCTCGCCGTATTCGGAGACGAGCCAGAATGCGTCGCCGACGCGGCGGCCGCCGATGGGGGTGCGGCGGGGGAGGCCGGAGGTGCGGCCGGTGGTCTCCAGGACGGTCTGGAGCGGGACGCGGCGCAGGACCGGGTTGGCGACGTGGCGTTGGAAGGCCGTGACGACACGTTGCTTGAGGTTCGCGTGGTCCGCATTGCGGGACATCGGCTTGGTTCTCCTCGGGGAGTGGGAGGTACGGATTACAGGATCGGGTACGGGGTGAGGGCGGTGGGTGCCGGTGCGGGTCGTGACGTGGAACCTGTGGTGGCGGTTCGGACCGTGGCAGGAGCGGCAGAAGGCGATCCTCGCCGTGCTGCGTGAACTGCGGCCCGACGTCGTCGGGTTGCAGGAGGTCTGGGAGCAGGACGGCGAGAACGGGGACCGGGAGAATCTGGCCGCGTGGCTCGCCGAAGAGCTCGGCATGCACTGGGCCTGGGGCGCGTACGGCGATCCCGAGGCCTGGCAGCGGCGGATCGGCGACCCGAGTGTCGGGATCGGGAACGCCGTGCTCAGCCGGTGGCCCGTCCTGGCGGAGGCCGCCATCGGGCTGCCGACGGGTGAGGGCGACAGCGGGCGCGGCGCGCTCCACGCCCTCCTCGACGCGCCGGGCGCGCCCGTCCCCTTCTTCACCGCCCACCTCAGCTCCGCGACCGACGCCTCCGCCGTGCGCTGCCGTCAGGTCACCACGCTGGTCGAGTTCGTCGCCCGCCACCGGGGCGGGGGCGGCTTCCCGCCCGTGATCACCGGGGACTTCAACGCCTGGCCCGACTCCGACGAGGTCCGGCTGCTCGGCGGCTACAAGACCGCGCCCGCCCTACCCGGGCAGTGCTTCTTCGACGTCTGGGAGTACGCCGAACCGGGCGCGCCGTCGGCCACCTGGGACACGGCGAACCCGTACGTCGCCGGGACCTTCGGGCCGAGCGTACGCGTCGACTACATCCACGTCGGGCCGCCGGGTCCCGGCGGCGTCGGTCACGTGCGCGGCGTACGGCGGGCGGGCGACGGCTCCGTCGACGGCGTATGGCCCTCCGACCACGTGGCCGTCGTCGCCGACCTGGCGGACGGGGCCGACCTGGCGGACGGGGCGGACGGGGCGGACTGAGGGCCCCGGTCGCCCCCGGCCGCCCTACCCTCCACGTGCCCTACGGCTTCCGGCCCAGACCGCCATGCTGCCCGATCGGCTTCGGCTCGCTCTCCTCCGTGCCGTCCGGGTGCCACAGCGGTACGGAGACGATGCCGGGCTCGACCAGCTCCAGGCCCTCGAAGAAGCCGGCGATCTGGTCGATGGGGCGGAGGAAGTACGGGACGGCGCCGGTCTCGTTGTAGGCGTCCTGGGCGAACTCGTAGTCGGGGTCGGTGCCCCGGGAGCCTTCGTTGATGTTGAGGTAGCTGCCGGAGGGCAGGCCGGCCAGGAGGCGGCGGACGATGTCGCGGGCCTGGTCGTAGTCGCCGACGTGGCCCAGGATGCCGCTGAGGATCAGAGCCGTGGGCCGGGACAGGTCCAGGGTCCTGGCGGCGGCCTCCAGGATGTGCTCGGGGTCGTAGAGGCTGGCGTCGACGTACGCCGTGGCGCCCTCGGGGGAGGAGTAGAGCAGGGCGCGGGCGTGGGCGAGGACCATGGGGTCGTTGTCGACGTAGACGATTTTCGCCTCCGGCGCGCTGCGCTGGGCGACCTGGTGGGTGTTGTCGGCCGTGGGCAGCCCGGTGCCGACGTCCAGGAACTGCCGGATGCCCTCCACCTCCACCAGATGCCGGATGCTGCGCCGCAGGTACGCGCGGCTGCTGCGGGCGATGGTCACGATGCCGGGGTAGGCGCCGGCGTACGCGTCGCCGGCCGCCTCGTCCACCGGGTAGTTGTCCTTGCCGCCCAGCCAGTAGTTCCAGATGCGGGCGGAGGCGGGCACCGAAGTGTCGACCTTCTCCTTGGCCGCCGTAGCCGCCGCGTCGGGCGTCGTCGCGTCGGGCGTGGTCGCGTGATCGGTCATGGGCGCCGTCTCCTCCACCGTGCAGATGCGTCACACATACAGACGCACGTGTTGTGTCGAACCAAACCTAAGGCCCAACACAGGTGTTTCGTACGGGGGTTCCCCCTCACCTTCCCGCCGGCTGCTGTCGCCGCCTATCGCCGCCCGAGGAAGATCGGGTTCGTGAAGGCCGCCATCGGGCCCGGGAAGCCCGGGATCACCGGCGGGCGGCGGACCTCGGCGCGTACGTACGCCGCGTACGAGGCCGTCGTACGCCACTGAGCCGAGCCGGCGCCGGACGCCGGGATTTCGGCGGAGGTGAACAGGACGCCCTGGTCGGTGACGAAGCGGATGGCGCAACCGGCGGAGCCCGTCGCCTCCAGACGGACGGTGACCGGGGTGTCCGGGTCCACCTTCAGCCGCTCGCCGATGCCCGCGTGCTCGCCGCGCGCCCCGGACGCCGTGAAGGTCACGGAGATGTCCTTGGACTCGGCGACGTACGAGCGGCCGGCCCGCAGCCCCTCCTGGATGGCCTCCCTGGTCAGGTCGTCGGCGAGGACGACCGTCTGGGGACGGCCCACGGGGTCGGGGTCGCGGTGGGCGTCGCTGTTGCCCATCGCCGGGATCCAGTCCTGGCGGCCCTCGCGCACGGCCGCCACGAGCATGCCGTCCCAGTCGGCGAGGGCGACCTCGTCCTCGGGCGAGTACGCGCCGTTCCAGACCTCCACCGCGTCCGCCTCGCCGAAGCCGAACTTCCAGTTGCAGCCGATGCAGGTGGCGTGCGGATGGGCCGGGACGACCAGGCCGCCGGCGCGGCGGATCTGCCGGGCGTACTTGCCGAACCGGTTGTCCCGGGCCCGGTAGCGCCAGTCGATGAACGTCCCCGGGTCGGCGCCGAGGGCCAGCACATGGCCGTTGCGCGTCGTGACCTCCTCGCCCAGCAGGATCAGCAGTTCGCCGTCGGGATGGGGGCCCGCGTGCTCGGCCCAATGGGCGTGCGCGGAATGGGTGTTGTGCTCCGAGCTGTTGATGAAGTCGAGCCCCGCGGCCCGCGCCAGCGCCGCCAGCTCGGCGAGCGTACGGCGGCCGTCGGAGTACCACGAGTGGAGGTGGCAGTCGCCCCGGTACCAGGCCCGGCCCCGCCCCTTGGCCCGCTCCGGCGGGTACACCGGTTTCACCTGCGTGGCCGGCCGGCCGTAGGTGAGGGTGATCGTGATCTCGTACGGCAGGCCCTCCGGCGCCACCGTGTACGGGCCCAGCGCGATGTGCCAGGTGCCGGGGCGGACCGGGCCGGGGATGTAGCCCGGGGTCGCCTCGTCCACCCGGATGAAGAACTCCGTACGGGCGCCGCCCGACCAGCCCCTGAAGCCCTTGCCGCCGAGGTCGGTGCCGCGCTCGTCGAAGACACCGATGTCGAGCGCGTTGCCCGCGGTGCCGGCCGGGACGGGCGGTCTCTCGTAGGTGTACGAGACCTTCAACTCCCGTACGCCGCCCGGTACTTCGACCGGCAGATACACGAAATCGGGGGAACCGGCCGGGAGGGTGCCCCGGATGGTCTTCGTCTCCTGGCCGCCGTCGACGGCCTCGGCGCCGCTCGTCCCAAAGGTCACGCTTCCCAACGTAAGCGCGGCGGCGGCCGACGTCACGAACAACGCACGCCTTCCCAGTCCGGTCCCGTCGCCGTGGTGGTCGTCGCACATGCTGCTGCTCCCCAGGTCGTCGTGAGTGACATGGCATGGGTGGTGCAGGGATGGTGCGTGCCACCTTCGTATGCGGTGGTGAACTGCGGGGCAAGAGAAGGGAATCGCCAGTTTTCCTTATGGGTTCTGCTCGCGGCTCTCCTCATGCCGTGCAGACGTCCGTCAGTTCGTTGGCGGCCGCGTCGATCCGGCTGGAGTCGGGGTCGGTGTCGCCGTTCAGGACGGCCGCGGGGGTGGTGGGCGGCCAGGAGGCGCCCGGGCCGGGCCGGCTGGGCCGGGCTGTCGGTCGCCGACCCGCCCGGTGCCTTGCTTGGACCCCCCTGGCGGAGCTTGACCTGAGGGGAGGCCGCCCGACCAGTAGGTGCCGACCGGTCGGTATGGACATCCGTCACGGGAGCCGCTAGAGATGACCGCATGCGCATCTCCGTGACGGTCTTCCTCACCGACGAGACGATCACTCCGACCCGGCTCGCCCGCGAGCTGGAGCAACGCGGTTTCGCGGGGCTCTACCTCCCCGAGCACACGCACATCCCCGTCGAGCGGACGACCCCGTACCCGGCCGGCGGGGAACTGCCGCGCGAGTACGGCCGCACCCTCGACCCCTTCGTCGCGCTCGGCCAGGCCGCCGCCGTCACCGAGCGGCTGGGTCTCGGCACCGGCATCACGCTCGTCGCCCAGCACGACCCGATCGACCTCGCGAAGCAGATCGCGACCGTCGACCACCTCTCCGGCGGCCGCCTCACCCTCGGCCTCGGCTACGGCTGGAACGTGGAGGAGGCCGCCGACCACGGGGTCGAGTGGCGCACCCGGCGTGAGCTGGTGCGGGACCGGATGGCACTGATGCGGGCGCTGTGGGCGGAGGAGCCGACAGCGTACGAGGGGGAGTTCGGGAGCGTGCGGGCGAGTGAGGCCCACCCCAAGCCGGTGCGCAAGCCGCGGGGGCCGGTGGTGGGGCCGCGCACGCTGATCGGTGGGGCGGCGGGGCCGAAGCTGTTCGCGCACATCGCCGAGTACGCGGACGGGTGGCTGCCGATCGGGGGGCGGGGGCTGGGGGAGGCGCTGCCGGTGCTGCGGGCCGTGTGGGCCGACGCCGGGCGCGACCCGGCGGGGCTTCAGGTGGTGCCGTATGCGGTGCACCCGAGTGCGGGGAAGCTGGCGTACTACGAGGAGTTGGGGATCGAGGAGGTCGTGGTGCAACTGCCTCCGGCGGGGGAGGCCGAGATCCTGGGGGTGCTGGACTTGTACGGCGCGTTTTTGGGGTGACGGGTGTGGGGGGCCGGGGTGGGGCGCCCATGGGGGTGCGCCCCTTTCGGAGGCCCGCCCCCGGACCCTGTCGGCCGCGACCTCCCAGGAGGTCGCGGCCGATTCGGGGTGTCGGACGGTGGTGGTGGTTACGGTGGTGGTTACTTCCCCGCGGGGCCCACCTGGATCGTGACCGTGGAGCCGTCCTTGGCTTCCTTGACGATCCGGATCTTGGTGTTGGTGTTGGTGATCTTGACGCCGCCCGTGGGGTTCTTCTTGTCGTAGTAGGTGTTGGTGCGGTCGTTGAAGGTCGACACGCCCTTCTTCGACGTGATCTTCAGCGTGACCTTCTTGCCCCAGTGCAGCGTGAAGGCGTCCGTGCGGCCCAGGGTGAACGTCGAGTCGTGCGTCTGGTGGTCGTTCCCCGCCAGCTCGCCGTCGGACCACTTAAGGGCCTTCGGGTGGGCGTCGACCGGCAGCAGCAGACCGACACCGGGGTGCTGGCTGGTGTTGTTGTCCTGCTGCGAGGTGTCCCACTTCCAGATCAGCAGGCCGTTCTGGTACGGGTAGCGCTCCACCCAGCCCGGGCGCGTGGTGTTGATCGCGAGCTTGAGGGCCTTGTCGTACGACACGTACTGGCGGTTCTCGGCGATGTAGTACTGCTCGTGGTCCGTGGTGTAGGAGCTGCCGAGGCGGGAGAAGCCGGTTGCCGTCCAGGCGGGGTCGGCGGTCTCGGCGTTGTCCGAGAAGAGGGGTGAGCCGTCGGCCGTGACGGTGATCCGGTCGGCCACGAAACCCTTCTGGGCCACGAACTGGTCGGTCTTGTAGCGGAAGCGCAGGTCGATCTTCTGGCCCGCGTAGGCGTCCAGGGGGTACGACAGCTTCTTGTACGCGTCCGTCGTGCCGTCCAGGGCCGGCCTGCCGCCGGTGTCACGGCTGATCGGCTGGCCGTCGGCGGTGCCGTCGATCGCGGTCCAGTTGACGCCGCCATCGGTCGAGACCTCGGTGTAGAGGAAGTCGAACTCCTTCTCGATGTCCCACCAGCCGTCGAGCGTCAGCGCCGCGGAGGTCTTGCCGGTGAGGTCCACGGAACGGGTGAGGGTGTTGGAGAGGTTGTCGGCGCTGCCGCTCCACCACTGCTTCGAGCCCTCCGCGGGCTTCACGACCTCGACCTTCACCCGCTTCTTGGGCAGCTCGACCACGAGGGCCTGCTTGTCCTTGGTGTTGTACTCGGCGACGCCCAGCTTGTGCGTGGACTTCTTCCCGGCCTTGGCCGTGTCGTAGTTCAGCCAGCCGAGCTGCAGCTTGTCCCAGGCGGTCATGTCGCCGGGCAGGTCACCGATCTCGGTCTTGCTCTGGCCGAGCCAGGAGCCGCCCGACATCAGGGTCCAGGCGCCGGTGGAGTTCTCACCCTCGCCGCTGGTGTCGTAGTGGTCCGGCAGGCCGAGGTCGTGGCCGTACTCGTGGGCGAAGACACCGATGCCGCCGTTCTCCGGCTGGATGGTGTAGTCGCCGACCCAGATGCCGGTGTCACCGATCTTCGCGCCGCCGCGCTTGTTGCCCTCGGGGCCGGTCTTGTCCCAGTCGTCGCCGAACGCGTACCAGCGGTGGGACCAGATGGCGTCCTCGCCCTGCGCTCCCCCGCCTGCCTCCTCGCCCTCACCGGCGTGCACGATCTGGAAGTGGTCGATGTAGCCGTCGGGCTCGTTGAAGTCGCCGTCGCCGTCGAAGTCGTCACGGTCCCACTCGTCGAACTTCGCCACGTTCGCCTTGATCTCGGCGTCCGTGCGCCCGGCCGCCTTCTGCTGCTCGGCCCAGGCGGTGACACCGTCCGCGATGACCTGCCAGGAACAGGTGTCGGGCTGGCACTTGTTGGAGCCGTAACGGGCCTCGTTGTAGGGGACCTTGACCCAGTCGGTCACCTCGCCCTCGATCGAGTAGCGGCCCGAGGACTGCTTCTCGTAGTACTTCTTCATCGACTCGGTCTTCTTGCCCGTGCCGAAGAGCAACTGCTCGTAGTGCTTCCGGTTGTAGTCGGCCTTCCAGGCCGTCGTGTTGTTCTTCTTGCGGTTCGGCTTGGCTATCTGGTTGTGCAGCGGGCCGGGCTTGCCGCCATAGGCGCTGTCCGTCTGGTCGCCGAACTCGACCAGGATCGTGAAGATCCTGTCCGTCTTCTCGCGGCCGAGCTCGACGTACTTGGGGTCGCCCTTCTTGCTCTTCAGTTGCACGACCTTCGAGCCGTCACGGCTCTTGACCGTGGCGTCGCCGGATATGACCTGCTGCAGAGCCTCCTCGCGCTGGGCGGCCTGCGTCCTGCTCAGTGGGCCTTCGAGGTTGTCCTCGTGTGCGGCGTGGGCGTCGGCCGGGTCGTGGTGATCCGCGGAGACGGCCGGCGTGTGGCCTTCGGCGGCGTGCGTGGTGGTGACGGTGAAGGTCGTGAACGTCGCCGCGGCGGTGGCCAGGGCCACACCGGTTGCCGCGGCCCTGAACGTCCACAGTTTGCTGGTCACTTGTGGGGGGTTCCTTCCTGAACGCGGTCGGCCGTGGGGGCGCAGCGGACTGTCCTCTTCCGTGACGCCTGCGGCTTGTGACACGCGTGATGGTTCAAGTGAACGTATTTGACAGGAGATTGAGGAAAAAGGAAAGTTCCAGATCGTCTATGGCACGAGTAACTTCGCTGCGGGATGGCCATTGTTCGACTTGTGCACAATGCGTTCACCGATCCACCGGAGGAGGTACACGGGTGGATCGGGTGGACGGTCAACGTCCGCTGTGCGCTGGGCAGTTGTTACTGGCCCGTTCATTACCGACCGGTTCATTACCGGCCGGTTCATTAACTGGATGGTTCATTAGCCGGCCGGTCATTGGGCAGTTATTACCTGGCAGTTATCGCTGGACGGTTGTCGCCCCGGGGGTCGGTCAGTGGAATTCGGCGTCCGTGCGGTGGGGACCGGAACCAGGACCGGCACCAGGGCCAGGACCGGCACCAGGACCGGCACCAGGGCCACGGCGCGGTGGCATTCGTCGCGGGTCCTTCTTCGCCCCCACACCGGCGGCGTCCGCGCCGGATGCGCGAGACCTGGCGGGCATGCAGGCCGTTGGCGGTTGAGGCGAGCGCCGGGGCCCTGGGTGCTGGTGTGGTCGCCTGTCGTGAGGTCGCCAGTTACACCGTGTAACGACACCCGGCCCATGTCACCCGCCCGTGGCTGTCTGGGCTGATCCTGTCGCTCGTATGCTCGACCAATGACGACTTCCGCGACCTCCGGCACCGGCCCCACCGACCGCCCCGGCGGCACCGGCCCGACCGAGAACGCCATGCGTCGCGCCCTCAAACGTGCCAGGGACGGCGTCGCCCTCGACGTGACCGAGGCGGCCGTGCTGCTGCAGGCGCGCGGCGAGGCACTGGACGACCTCGCCGCGTCCGCCGGCCGGGTGCGGGACGCGGGGCTCGACGCGGCCGGCCGGCCCGGGGTGATCACGTACTCGAAGAGCGTCTTCATCCCGCTCACCCGGCTGTGCCGGGACAAGTGCCACTACTGCACCTTCGTCACCGTGCCGGGCAAGCTGCGCCGGGCCGGGCACGGGATGTTCATGTCCCCGGACGAGGTGCTGGACGTGGCCCGGAAGGGGGCCGCGCTCGGCTGCAAGGAAGCGCTGATCACGCTCGGCGACAAGCCGGAGGACCGCTGGCCGGAGGCGCGCGAGTGGCTCGACGCGCACGGGTACGACGACACGATCGCGTACGTCCGGGCGATCTCGATCCGGATCCTGGAAGAGACGGGCCTGCTCCCGCACCTCAACCCCGGCGTCATGAGCTGGACGGACTTCCAGCGGCTGAAGCCCGTCGCCCCGTCGATGGGCATGATGCTGGAGACGACCGCGACGAGGCTGTGGTCCGAGCCGGGCGGCCCGCACCACGGCTCCCCCGACAAGGAGCCGGCGGTCCGGCTGCGGGTCCTCGAGGACGCCGGCCGTTCCTCCGTCCCCTTCACGTCCGGTGTCCTCATCGGGATCGGCGAGACGTACGAGGAGCGCGCGGAGTCGTTGTTCGCGCTCCGGAAGGTCTCCCGGTCGTACCACGGCATCCAGGAACTGATCATCCAGAACTTCCGCGCCAAGCCGGACACCGCGATGCGCGGCATGCCGGACGCGGAGCTGGACGAGCTGGTCGCCACGGTGGCCGTCGCCCGGCACATCATGGGCCCCGCCGGCTGCATCCAGGCCCCGCCGAACCTCGTCGACAGCGAGTACGAGCGGCTCATCGGCGCCGGGATCGACGACTGGGGCGGAGTGTCACCTCTCACCATCGACCATGTGAACCCCGAGCGCCCCTGGCCGCAGATCGAGGAACTCGCCGAGCGGTCCCGCGCCGCCGGCTTCGAGCTGCGGGAACGGCTGTGCGTGTACCCGGAGTTCGTGTCGCGCGGCGAGCCGTGGCTGGACCCGCGTCTGCTGCCGCACGTACGGGCGCTGGCGGACCCCGAGACGGGCCTCGCCCTGCCGGACGCGGTCGTCGAGGGCCGGCCGTGGCAGGAGCCGGAGGAGGTCTTCGTCGCCGCCGGCCGGACGGATCTGCACACCTCGATCGACACCGAGGGCCGTACGTCCGACCGCCGCGACGACTTCGACTCCGTCTACGGCGACTGGGGCGCCCTGCGCGAGGCGGCGGCCCCCGGCATGGTCCCCGAGCGCATCGACACGGACGTACGCGCGGCGCTGGCGACGGCGGCCGACGACCCCACGAAGCTGTCGGATGCCGAGGCGCTGGCCCTGCTGCACGCGGACGGGCCCGCCCTGGACGCGCTGTGCCGGATCGCGGACGACGTCCGCAGGTCGGCGGTCGGCGACGACGTCACGTACATCGTCACCCGGAACATCAACTTCACGAACGTCTGCTACACCGGCTGCCGCTTCTGCGCCTTCGCGCAGCGCCGCACCGACGCCGACGCGTACACGCTCTCCCTCGACCAGGTCGCCGACCGGGCCCAGCAGGCCTGGGATCTCGGCGCGGTCGAGGTCTGCATGCAGGGCGGCATCCACCCCGACCTGCCGGGGACGGCGTACTTCGACATCGCGAAGGCGGTGAAGTCCCGCGTCCCCGGCATGCACGTCCACGCCTTCTCCCCGATGGAGGTGGTGAACGGCGCGACCCGGACGGGCCTGTCCATCCGCGAGTGGCTGACCGCCGCGAAGGAGGCGGGGCTCGACACCATCCCCGGCACGGCGGCGGAGATCCTGGACGACGAGGTCCGCTGGGTCCTGACGAAGGGCAAGCTGCCGACGGCGACGTGGATC
This sequence comes from Streptomyces sp. DSM 40750, assembly GCF_024612035.1. Taxonomy (GTDB): domain Bacteria; phylum Actinomycetota; class Actinomycetes; order Streptomycetales; family Streptomycetaceae; genus Streptomyces. Next base: position 5,137,723 of record NZ_CP102513.1, on the reverse strand, counting down.
GAGGTGGTGTCGACCGCCCACGAGCTGGGCATCCGCTCCTCCTCGACGATGATGTACGGCCACGTCGACCAGCCCCGCCACTGGCTGGGCCACCTGCGCACCCTGGCCGGCATCCAGCAACGCACCGGCGGCTTCACGGAGTTCGTGACCCTCCCCTTCATCCACACCAACGCGCCGGTGTATCTGGCGGGCATCTCCCGCCCCGGGCCCACGATGCGGGACAACCGCGCGGTGACGGCCATGGCCCGGCTCCTGCTCCACCCGCACATCCCCAACATCCAGACGAGCTGGGTGAAGCTCGGTACGGAGGGCGCGGCGGAGATGCTCCGCTCCGGCGCGAACGACCTCGGCGGCACCCTGATGGAGGAGACGATCTCCCGGATGGCGGGCTCGTCGTACGGCTCCTACAAGTCGGTGAAGGACCTGATCGCGGTGGCGGACGCGGCGGACCGCCCGGCGAGGCCGCGGACGACGCTGTACGGCGAGGTCCCGGAGGAACGGCAGCGGGCGGCGAGCGTCTCGGACGGGCATCTGCCGGAGCTGCTGCCGGTGCTGGACTGACGTCTGCGGCGAGCAGGTCGGAAAACCCTTTCAGCGGTGTCCGTGCCCCCTGTTAGCCTCCTCCGGCCCGTGCGACCCACGGGCACGAGGAAGCTCACAGGGGAGGGGACAGATGGAGGGCTTAAAGAGATCCGGCGGCCGTGCGCTGCTGGCGATGGGGTGCTCCGTGGCAGCCATGGTGGCGACCACGTCCGGAGTGGCGCACGCGGCTGAGAACCTGCCGCCGAAACAGCCGCTCGTGCAGGATCTGAAGACCGGCGGCAAGGCGTGCGGAGCAGGCGACGGCAAGGCGTTCCTCGCGGAGTCGCGGCCTCTCGTCAACGCCGTTCTGTACGACACCGACGGCGGCCGCGTCAGCGGTGAGTTCGAGGCCTGGTGGACGGACACCGAGGGCGTCGAGCAACGCAGGTCCCTCACGACCACCGCGAAGGCGTCGGGCAGCCCGTTCACCTTCGGACTGTCGTGGGACGACCTCCCGGCGAACACCGTCGTCTCCTGGCACGTCCGAGCCGACGACGGTACGGCCAAGTCGCCCTGGAGCTCCGAAGGTGAGGGCTCGGCCTGCGAGTTCGTGTACGACGACGCGAACCCGGAGAAGGCGGCGGTCACGTCCTCCGAGTACCCCGAGGACGTGCTGTGGGTGGACGGAGTGGGCGTGTACGGCCACTTCACCGTCGACTCGCCCTCCGACGACGTCGTGGCCTACCGCTACGGCTTCCTCCGCGGCGTGTCCGGGACCGCCAGGCCGGACGAACCCGGTGGCCCCGTGACCCTCCCCTTCCTGCCGCTCACCTCGGGCCCCGACACACTGACGGTGCGCGCCGTCGACCGCGCCGGCCGGAGCAGCGGCGAGACGTCGTACCGCTTCTTCGTGAAGTCCGGCCGCGCCCCCGTCGCGCACTGGAAGCTCGGCGATCCCGAGGGCTCCACGACCGCGGCGGCCGAGACCGGTACCGCGGCCGACGCCGGCGGTGGCGTCACCTTCGGCGGACCGGCGCCCACGGGCACGGGCCTCGCCTCCACAGCCACCCTGAACGGCACTGGTGACGGCTACCTCACTCCGGACGCCCCGGCCGTCGCCGACCCGCGCGGGACGTTCGCGGTGAGCGCCTGGGCACGTCCAGCGCGGACCGACCGGGACATGACCGTCGCAGGCCAGGACGCGGACGGGGCAACGGGCTTCGCCCTCGGTCTGACCACCCGGGACGAGGCTCCCGTCTGGTCGTTCACCGTCGGCGGTGCCCGAGTGTCGGGCGGCGCACCCGAGACCGGGGAGTGGGCCCACGTGCTGGGCGTGTACGACGCGGAGACGGGCAAGGCCCAGCTGTATGTCAACGGCAACCCGGTCGGTGCGACGGCCGAGGCCGTACCGGGCGAAGCCGTCGGCGCCTTCCAGATCGGCCGCGCCCGCGACGGCGACTCCTACCGCGACCACTGGCACGGCGAACTCGGTGACATCAGGGTCCACGACCGGGTCGTCGTACCCGACGAGGCAGCCGAACTGGCGCACCGCAAGCCACGGGCGCTCGGCCACTGGTCGTTGGAGAACGCGTCGGACGGCGCCAGTCCCGACCAGGGTGGCGGTGCGCCGCTGAAGCTGGGCCCCGGCGCGACGATCCATCGCGGCCCGGACGGCTCCTGCCTCCCGGACCTCGACCCCGACTGCCCCGTGGTGCCGTACGCGCTCGTCGGTGACGGCCATCTGGCGCTCGACGGCGAGACGGGGCACGCGGCCACGGAGGGGCCCGTCGTCGACACGTCCGACAGCTTCTCCGTCGGCGTGGTCGTACGCCTCGCGGACGCCGAGCCGACCCGTCCGATGACCGTGCTCTCCCAGAGTGGTGAGCACACCGACGCGTTCAGGGTGCGGTACGAGCCCTCCTCGTACGCCTGGCAGCTGCTCATGCCGAACGCGGACGAGCCGGGTGCCACGGAGACCGTCGTGGCCCAGCTGGCGATGGCCGACGGGGGAGAGGGCGAGGGGCACCGGATCGCGGTCGTCTACGACGACGCCACCGACAGGATCAAGCTCTACCTGGACGGCGCCCTCGACACCGGATCCACCGCCGACTTCGCGGGCGGCCTGCCCAGCTCCGGCCCGCTCCAGGTCGGCCGGGCTCAGGTCGGCAACGGCTGGGGGGAGTACCTTCACGGCGACGTCGACGAGGTGCACGCGTTCGCCGGCGCTCTGGACGACAGCGACATCAACCAACTGGGCTGGGGCACCGAGCCCTGCCTCTGCTGAGTGCCGGCTACAAGTGGCGTGAGGGTCCCAGCGACACGCCGCCTGCACGGCGTGTCGCTGGGACTACGCGCCCACTTGGCTCCCGCCTGAACTCGACCTGTTCCGGGGGAACTTCGGTACCGCGCCCGAGGATGAGCGACACACGTTCGTGTTCCACATCCACGGCATGGCGGGAGCCGGTAAGTGGCTTCCTCGTGGCGGCCCGCTTCCAGGCGCGTTACGCGGCGGAGTAGGAGCCGACGAACGCCGTCCACGAGCCGTTCGTAAAGGCGAGTTGTGCGCCCTGCTGGTCCTTGGAGTCGCGGACGTGGACGGTGGTGTTGGTGGGGGCCATGGCGACCTCGACGCAGTCGGGCTCGTCGTTGCCGCTGTAGCTGCTCTTGAACCACCCGAGCGCGGAGGTCATGTCTGTTCTCCCAGTACTTTTTCGATGAAGGTCCGCGACTCGCGGGGCGAGAGCGCCTGCGCCCGGATCATTCCATCGCGCATTTCGAGCACCGCACCGCGGCCCGCCTCCTCGCCGACCTGCGCACGTACGACTCACGCCTCCTGCTGACCGAGCGCGACGTACGCCGTCTCACATCGGTCGTGGTCACCTGGCTGGAGCGCGGGGTCTCTCCCACAGCCGTACTCCGCCACCGGCAGTCTCGCCGCCCCGTCCGCCGCTGTCGACCACTACCGCCGCCACGGCCCTGCCTGCCCGGATGCGGAACTGCGACGGCTGCGACAGGGGGTTCCGCGCCCACGGCCCGGGCCGCTGCCGCGACTGCCGTCGCCATGCGGCCAACGGGCGGTGGCATAGGGCATGCGGCGAGTGAATCAGGTGGCCCGCGCTGTCCCGGCATCGCGCCGGAGCCTCCGCCGGTACCGTACGAGGAGCGAACCACCAGCACCGGAGGTCACCGTGAGTGCTCAGAGCGACGGCCCGTACGGACCGCTGATTCCCATGCCTGAGCTCACTCCGGACGCGCTCCGCGCCGCGGTCGCCCGGATCGCGCCGAGCCGTGTCCCGGCACTCACCCAGCACCTGTTCGAGGCGACGACGAACGCACAGCAGACGCAGAGTCTCGCGCCGCTGCGCGCGTTCGTCCACTCGTGGGCCGTGTTCGTCGCGATTGAGCGGCACCCGGCGCGCGCTGGGCGCCTGCGTGAGCTGGAGCGGATCGTGGACACGGGTGAACAGGATCCCTCCGAGGCTATCGCCGAGATCCGGGCGATCCGGGAGGCCGCCGAAGCCGAGGCGGGTCTGTGACGGAGTGGGCTCGTGGCCCGGCCACGGACTGGTCCTGGGACTACAACCCCAGCGCCGAGTGCATCACCGCAGGGCTGCCACCCGGCGTCGTGGCGGAGATCGAGCGGCTCGCCACCGAACTCGCCGCTCTCGGACACGGTTCCGTACGGGTCGGAAGGCCCGCCGACCGGGAGGGCGGTCTGCGTGAGTTCGACCTCCTGGGCGGACGGGGCTTCATCAGCTTCCTCGCCGTACCCCGACACGAGTGCGTGTACGTCTGCAACGTGACGTGGTACGGCTGACGGGTGTGTCGCCGGTGGGCGGTCAGTCGGCCGTCCGGTTGTTCGTGGGGAGGCAGGTCACCAGCAGGACCACGCCGCTCAGCAGGAAGACGCGGAGGGCGGCGTCGAGGCCGTTCCAGGTGTCGGACTGCCACATGACGAACCACTCGCCGCCGATGGCGATGAAGCCGGCGCCGAAGAGGAGCATCACCATCAGCAGGCCCAGGGTGCTGTAGCGGCGGGCGGTGGGGAAGGCGCGGTTGCCGAGGGCTCTGGCCCAGAAGTAGGTGGCCGCGATGAGGATCAGGGCGGAGATCGTCTCCCAGATGATGATGAGGACGTAGGCCGCGTCCTGGACGCCCTTCGATTCGATGGCCCGCCACATGAGGTCCTCGTCCTTGAACGTGGTGTCCATGGCGAAGACATGGCGGACGAACTGCTGGTTCGTGCCGAAGTCGGTGATGTTGCTGAACGCGACGAGCGTCATGTAGAGGGCGACCGTACCGACGAGCAGTGTCGAGGCCAGTGGGAGGAGTGAGGCGTGGGGGGTCTTGTTTTCAGCCATGGACCAACTATGTGCGTGAGCATGGATCAACCCCAGGTGGTTTTCGGCGCGTTGGATCACAATGAGGGCTGGTGATGGCGGAAAACCGAGGGTGACCGGAGATGGCCGGAGACGACCGGAGGGATATACGCATGGGGCGCGCGCAACCGCCGATTCCGTCGATGCAGGAGCTGATCCGGCGGCGTACCCGGCAGGGCTTCGTCGGCCGCAACACCGAACGTGCCGCCTTCCGCGCCAACTTCGATCTCCCCATCGAGGACGAACGGCGCCGGTTCCTCTTCCACGTGCACGGCAACGCGGGCATCGGAAAGAGCTTCCTCGTAAGGGAGTTGGAGCAGATCGCCCGCGAGCGCGGCGCGCTCACCGCGTATGTCGACGACGGTGTCGGCACCGTGCCGGAGGCCATGGCCGTGATCGCGGACCGGTTCGCCCGGGAGGGGCGGCGGTTCAAGGAGTTGGAGCGGCTGCTGGCCGCACACCGTGAGCGGCGGTACGAGGCCGAGCTGGCGGCCGTGGCCCTGTCCGAGCCGGAGGCCGAGTCGGGGGCGGAGCCGGGGGGCACCGGCGTCGCCGAGCCGTCGGCCGCGAGCATGGCCGCCGCTCGGGCCACCCTCGTCGCGCTCGGGCTCGTCCCCGTGGTCGGCCCCTTCGCCGGTGCCGTCGATCCGGCCCGACTCGCCCGTCACGCCGACCGGTTGCGGGCGGGGCTCGCTTCCCGTCCACGCGGCGGGCCGGAGGACGCCGAGCTGGTGCTCGCCCCCGAACCCGTCCTCACCCCCGTGCTGTTGGCGGGCCTGGCCGAGGCCGCGGCCGAAGTGCCCTGGCTGGTGCTGTTCTTCGACACGTACGAGCGGACCGGCGCCTTCCTCGACCCGTGGCTGCACGACCTCGTCTCCGGCGACCGGTACGGGCCCCTCCCCGGCAACCTCGTCCTTGTGACGGCGGGGCAGCGCCCCTTCGACGCCGCCCGCTGGGGAGGCCTCACCGACTTCGTCCTCGACCTGCCGCTCAGCCCGTTCACGGAGGTCGAGTCACGCGGGCTCCTCGCGGCGAAGGGGGTGCTCTCCCGGCCGGTCGTGGACGAGGTCCTGCGGCTGACCGGCGGGTTGCCCGTCCTCGTCTCGACCCTCGCCGAGGCCCGCCCCGGCGACCTCGACGACCTCGCCGACGTCGGCGACCCGAGCGCCACGGCCGTGGAACGCTTCCTGAAGTGGGAGGGGGATCCCGTACGGCGGGCCGCGGCGCTCACCTGTGCGTTGCCCCGCTGGCTGGACGCGGATGTGTTCCGGGTGGCCGTATCGGTCCCGGACACGGGCGCGAACACGAACACGGACACGGGCGCGAACACGGGCACGGACGGAGACGTCGGCGGGGACGCCGAAGGGCTGTTCGCCTGGTTGCGGGCCCTGCCGTTCGTCACCGATCGCGGGGACCGGGTGGTGTACCACGACGTCGTACGGGCGCCGATGGTGCGGTTGCAGCGGCTGCGCTCGCCGCGGGGGTGGAGCGAGCGGCACCGGCGGCTGGCGGAGGCGTTCGCCGGGTGGCGCGCCGAGGCCGAAGTCGGCCTGGAGGACGGTGAGTTGTGGGGCGCCGAGCGGTGGCGGGAGCTGCGGCTGGCCGAGGCGTACCACCGGCTGTGCGCGGGCGAGCGCGGGGCGCTCGCCGGGGTGCTGCGGGACGTCGTGGACGCGTGCGGGGAGGGTACGGCCGTGGCCCGGCGGTGGGCCGAGGCCCTGGCGCAGGCCGGGCAGGACGCCGACGACGAGGACGCGGGCCGCTGGGGACGGGACCTGCTGGGCGCGCTGGAGCGCGGCGGCGTCCAGGACGCGCTGGGGGTACTGCTGCTCCGGGCCGGCTTCGACGCCCGGCGGGAGGCGCTCGCACGGGCCCTGCGGGGGCGGGCGCTGCACCGGGACGGGGCGTACGAGCGGGCGGTGGCCGAGTACGACCAGGCCCTCGCTCTCGACCCCGACCTGGCCACGGCGTGGCTGGGCAGGGCCGTCGTGCGGGCGCACGCCGGGAAGTACGCGGCCGCCGTGGCCGACCTGGACCGGGCGGACGCGCTCGCGCCCGGCGACGTCACCACTCTCGTCCTGCGCGGCGACTACCACCGTCTCCTCGGCGACCTCGACGCGGCGATCGCCGACCTCGACCGTGCGGTCGCCCTCGACCCCGTCCACCGCTCGGCCTGGGCCTCACGCGGCGCCGCCCGCCATGGGCAGGGCCGCCTCGACGAGGCCCTCGCGGACCTGGACCGTGCCCTGGAGCTGGACGGGCAGTACGTCTGGGCCCTGATGCGCCGGGCGCGCGTACGACGTTCCCGGGGCGAGCGCGATCGCCAACTGGCCGACCTGCACCACGCCGTGGCCCTGGAGCCCGACACGACGTGGGTGCGGTGCGAGCGCGGGGACGCCCTGCGCGCCGCCGACCGGGACGAGGAGGCCCTCGCCGACTACGACCGGGCCATCGAGCTGAACCCGCTGTACGCCTCCGCGTACGCCAGCCGGGGCGTCTCCCGCTTCAAACTGGGCCGCCACGGCGAAGCCCTCGCGGACCTCGACGTGGCGGTGTCGCTCTTCCCGGAGTACGCCTGGGCCCTGCGCCACCGCGCCGCGCTCCACCTCGAACTCGGGGCCGTGGGACTGGCGTTGGCCGACGCCGAGCAGGCCCTCGCGCTGCGGCCGGGTGACCCGTTGATCGCTGACGTACACAGCCGGGCCACCGAGGCGGCGGCCCGGCCTGACCGTACGGAGTAGTGGGCGAGGAGCCCTGCTTCGCGAGCGGCCGCGCTACTTCGCGAACCCGAGCCCGAACCGCGAGCCCTCCTCCGGTGCCTTGAGGACGGCCGGACCGAACGACGCGATATTCGTCGTGACCAGGCCGTTCTTCGAGCCGCGGAACAGCCAGACGGCGCCCGAGTCCTGGTACGTGCCGTCCTCCGTGGGCGCGCCGACGGCCAGGTCGGCGCGGTTGTTGGAGTTCACGTCGAGGAGGGAGACGGACGCGCCGAAGGTGTCGCCGGCCTCGGAGGCGCCGGGGACCCCGGGGTCGGACTGGTCGAAGGCCTGGGCGCCGGTGCCGGTGAGACCGGTGGCGCCGCCCTTCAGCAGCACGATCGACCCGGCGTCCTTGATGGAGCCGATGTCCTCGCCGGGGACGCCGACCGCGATGTCGGGGTAGCCGTCGCCGGTCACGTCACCGGCGGCGACGGAGTAGCCGAACTGGTCGCCGTTCCAGTCGCTGTCGGGCCCCTCGGACTCGGAGACGCCGGGGACGCCCGTGGTGTTCTGGGTGATCTTCGTTGTACGGGTGGAGGGGCCGTTCGCGGAGCCGTAGACGACGCGGACGTTGCCGGCCGCGCCGTTCATCACCTCCGAGACCTGGCCGACCTCGCGGGCGACGTAGTCCCCGTAGCCGTCCAGGTTCACGTCGGCGATGACACCGCCGAGGGTGAAGTAGCCGGTGGACCTGGCGGTCTGGCTCACGCCGGTCGACGTGCCCTTGCGCCACTGTGCCTGGTACGACATCTCCTCGAAGCCGCCCGTGGTGATCAGGTCGTCCTTGCCGTCGCCGTCCATGTCGCCGACGGCGATGTCCCAGATCTCGTCGCTCTCGTCGATCGCGATGGTGGAGGTCTGGGCCGGGGCGCCGGCGCGGGTGAACGGGCCGAGCTGGATCTGGAGGCCGCCGTCGCCGGTGGTGACGAGGTCGCCCTTGCCGTCACCGTTGAAGTCGCCGTCGACCGCGCGGTTGACCCCGCCGGTGAACGCGGTGGCCGAGGCCAGGCCGCTCGCGGAGCCCCACAGGATCGCGTCGGCGTCGTTGAAGCCGCCGACCGCGAGATCGGTGTAGCCGTCGCCGTCGAGGTCGCGCGCGGCCGTCGTCTGACCGAAGGAGGTGCCCGCCTCGGTGGTCGCCGGCAGCCATGAGGTGGTGCGGGAGATGACCTGGGGGTGCGCGGTGTCGGCGCCCGCGACGGAGCCGTACACGACCGAGACGTAGCCGGCGCTCTCGGCGCCCGCGACGGTGGCGCGGGGCGCGTTGATCACGAGGTCGGCGAAACCGTCGCCGTTGAAGTCGGCGATCGGCGCCGTCGGAACCGCGGCGGCCGGCACGGCGGCGACGAGCGGAGCGGCCAGCAACGCGGCGGCGACGGCCGCGCATCCCGCGACCGTACGGCTGCGGCTACGACTGCTGCGGCTGCTTGTACGGAGGGCGGGGAGGCTGGTCGTGCGACGGCTGTGGCGATGGGGCACGGGTTCTCCAGGAGTTGCACTCGGGTACGTCGACTGTTCACATCCGATCGTTTGACGACCGAGAGTGCTAAACGGTTGTGGTCTACGGGAAGGTTGTGCTCGTCGAGAGCCCTGAACGGGCCGTTCCCATTCGATTACAGTGCTGGACTGTCGAGCCGTACGGGCGTACGGATGTACTGACGTACTGACGTATGGGTCGGGTAGGGGCCGTGAGGAGGCCGGGGTGGGTGCGACAGCCGGTGCCGTCTGGGGGCGGGTCGAGCAGCAGGACTTCCGCAGCCGGGTGCGCGGGACGCTGCTGGGCGCGGCCGTCGGCGACGCGCTGGGCGCGCCGGTCGACCAGCTGACCCTGCCGCAGATCGGCGAGGCGTACGGCCCGGAGTGGCTGACCGATCTGGTCTCCGCGTACGGCAGACGCGGCGCCATCACCGACCTCACGCAGCTCACCCTGTTCACCGTGGACGGTCTGATCCGCGCCCAGGTCCGCCGCGACACCGGCGTCTGGCACCCCCCGACCGATCTGCACCGGGCGTATCGGCGATGGGCCGCGACCCAGCGGGACTGGGGCCCCGACGAACGCCGCAAGGACGACGGCTGGCTCGCCCGCGAGGAGTGGCTCTACGTACGCCGCGACCCCTCCCTCATCTGCCTCCTGGGCTTCGCCGACCAGACCATGGGCACCCTCGACGCCCCCAAGAACCCCGGCGCGTGCGGTGCCGAGGCCGCTGCCCGCTCGGCCCCCTTCGGCCTCCTGGTCGGCTGGGAACCCCAGCTCGTCTTCCAGCTGGCCGTCGAGTGCGCGGCCCAGACGCACGGTCACCCCACCGCCTACCTCGCCGCCGGCTCCTACGCCGTCATCGTCCACGCCCTCGCCCGCGGTGAGAGCCTCGACGCCGCCGTCCAGAAGACCCTGGTGCTGTTGGCCGCCCGCCCCGGCCACCAGCCCGTCGCCGACTCCCTCCAACAGGCCGTCACCACCGTCCGCCAGGGCTCGCCCACCCCGGCCGTCGTCGAGCAACTGGCCGCCGACGGCACGGCCGACGGCATGCTGGCCGTCGCCGTGTACTGCACCCTGGTCGGCGAGGACGTGAACCACGGCCTGCGCCTGGCCGTCAACCACGGTGGCCCTTCGGGGGTGGCGGGCGCCCTGACGGGAGGCCTCCTCGGCGCCCTCCACGGCGAGACGGCCCTGCCTCCCGCCTGGCTGGCGGAGCTGGAAGGCCGCCCCACCATCCTCGTCCTCGCCGACGACTTCGCGCTGGAGATGACGCAGGGGCCGGCGCTGCACGGCCCCGGCGGGGCGGTGCCGGGATGGCTGACGCGGTATCCGCGAGGCTGACGGAACGGGCCAGGAACGGCTCAGGAACGGGTCGGGAACAGGTTCAGGAACGATGGGTTCTCTCGATGCGAAGTGGAGATCATGGCGGACTGGAACCTACGACCGGCGTCGCTGACGGACACCGAACCCGTGGCCGAGCTGCGCGCCGTGGCGATGCGCCCGGACCTCGAACGCCTCGGCCGCTACGACCCCCACCGCGTCCGCCAACGCTTCCGTGACTCCTTCGACCCGGCCCACGCCTGGATCATCGAGGTCAGCGGCTCGTTCGCCGGCTGCGTCGCCCTCCGCCCGTCCCCCGACGCCCACTGGCTGGAGCACTTCTTCCTCGCCCCGGAGCTGCAGGGCACCGGCATCGGCACGGCCGTACTCCGCGACCTCCTCGACCACTGCGACCGCGACGGAGTCGTGGTCCGCCTGAACGTGTTGCGGGGGAGTCCGGCCCGACGGCTCTACGAGAGGGTCGGGTTCAGGTGGGAGACGGAGGACGCGGTGGACGTGTTCATGGTGCGCGAGCCGGGGGGTGGGTGAGGGGGGGCGACCCGCACACGGCCGTTGCATCCGTGGACGGAACAACGAGCCGTTGTATCCGTGGACAGAGCAACCAGCTGTATCCGTGGACGGAACAACTAGGACCCGTTGCGGAGCATGTCCAGGATGTGGGGCCAGGCGGCGGCGCCCAGGAGGGCGTCGGCTTCGGGGGTGCCGCCGTGGACGAAGCGTGGGGAGGCCGGCGCGGGGCTCTCGCCGGGCAGACGCGGGCGGTGGCCGGCGTCGGGGTGGGCGATCAGCCGTGCGGGGGCCCCGGCCGAGCGCCGGCGTTCCGCCAGCTGTTCGGCGAAGGGCAGGGACGGCCACATCGCGTCGTCGCCGCCCGCGACCAGCAGCAGATCGGCCCGGGCCCTGTCCACGCGGATCTCCGCCGGAGGGAGCAGGCCGGCGAACGTCCGCTCGCTGCATTCGTACCACCCCCGGACGGCGACCGGCCCGCTGCCCGACTCCGCGGGAGACCAGGAATCGTCCATCGGCACGAAGGTCAGCGCCCGCCCGCGCCAGGTCCAGGACGACCGGTAGGGCCGCTGTGCTCCGTCCCGGCCCGGCCCGATGTTGCACCAGACCCGGGATGTGGGCGACAGCGCGACGACGACGTCCACGCGCGGATCGCGCACCGCCGTGAGCAGAGCCGCCTCGGCCCCCTTGGAGACGCCCAGGATGCCGACGCGTGCCGACCCGTTCGCTCGGAGGAGGTCGACGGCGGTGGTGAAGGTCTCCAGGGGGATCTCGCAGATACCCGGCGACTGACCCGCCCCGCCGAACCAGCGGATCGTCAGAGCGGCCAGGCCCTGCCGGGCGAGGAGACGTGCCCTCTCCCTTTCGACGCGCCCACTGGAACCCGCCAGGACCAGAACACCGACATCACTGCCGTGGGCGGGAGCGACCAGCACCCCTTCCCAGGGCTCGGTGACCTCGCGCTCAATGACATCGACGACATCCACACGCTCTCCCCGCCACTCACTCGTCCGTCCGAAATCGGTTTCGTGCCGCGTACGCGGCGTCCTACCGTGACCCCGTGACGACTCAGATGATCATTCTCAACGGCGGTTCCAGCGCGGGGAAGTCCGGAATCGTACGGTGTCTGCAGGCCGAACTGCCGGAGCAGTGGCTGGCGTTCGGGGCCGACTCCCTCATCGACGCGATGCCCGCGAGGATGCAGACGTCAGACGGCGGGATCGAGATCTCGGCGGACGGCGAGGTGGTCATCGGTGCGGACTTCAGGGCCGTGGAACAAGCCTGGGCCCAGGGTGTCGTGGCCATGGCCCACGCGGGCGCCAGGATCATCATCGACGACATCTTCCTCGGCGGAGCGGCATCCCAGCAGCGCTGGCGGAAGCTCCTCGACGGCCTGGACGTGCTCTGGGTCGGCGTCCGCTGCGACAGCGCCGTCGCCGCGGGCCGCGAGATCGCCCGGGGCGACCGGGTCCGGGGAATGGCCGCCGCGCAGGCGGACATCGTCCACGAGGGCGTGCACTACGACCTGGAGGTCGACACGACCCACACCGAGTCCCTGACATGCGCCCGCACCATCGCCGCCCACGTCAGCTGAGGAAGGCCGCGATTGTCTCAGCTCTCGATCAGCGGATCGTACGGCTCGTTCTCCGGTGCGGAGAGGAGCACGTAGTCCTTGCCGGGGCCGACCGCCACCTCGTGCAGGCGCGCCAAGGCATCGGCCTCGGTGGGGAGTTCGAGACCGAGGGCCGCGGCGGCGCGGTCGCGGTCGGCCGGCAGGTTCGGGAGGTCTTCCAGGTATTCGGCGGCCAGCTCCCGGCTCTCCTCCGCCGTGAAGGTACGGCAGCCGCGCCACCAGGGGGCGACCAGCAGGAGGCGGAGGAGTTCGGGCAGGCCGATGGCTATGAGGGCGGCGCCTCCTTCGGAGTCCGCGTAGAGGACGGGGCGTTCCTCGCCGCCCTCGCCGCCTTCGCCGCAGAAGAAGAACGTGCCTCCGGCGCCGTCGCCCGCGAAGGCCTCCAGCGGGGCACCCGACGCGAGGTGGACCTCCTCGACGTGGTCGTCGCCGCGGTCGAGGTCGAAGTCGCCCGGCCACACGAGGAACCGGGCGGCCTCGTCGTGTTCGCGGACGGCGTTGATCAGTGATCGCATGCGCGGCACCCTAGCGACGCGCACCGACAACGCCCGGCGCAGCGACGAGGACCGCTGACCCGCCCGGCCGTGTGTGGCCGCACAACAGTGGCGAGGCCCGCTGCCACGAAACAGCGGCGAGGACCGCCCCACGGTCGGTACCGGGCACAACAGCGGCGAGGACCGCCCCGGTCGGTACCGGGCGCGGCCCTCGCTTTCAAGCTCAAGCTGCCGTCGGGTCCTCAGACGCCCGTAGGACTGGACGCGTCCTTCCCCTGAGCCGGCACCGCGGCCGCGGCCCCCGCTCCGCCCTTGCCGTCGCCGTCCCCATCCGTGTTGATCTTCTCGATGATCGCGAGCCGCTCGGGCGTGTCCTCCGGCTTGATGAAGCCGATGACGATGTACAGGACCAGCGAGACCGCCAACGGGATGGACACCTGGTACTGCAGAGGCACCCCGCCCTCGATGTTCCAGTGGATCGGGTAGTTCACCAGCCAGAAGGCGAACAGACCGCACGCCCAGCTCGTGAGCGCCGCCGTCGGCCCCGATCGCCGGAACGGCCGCAGCAGACCCAGCATCATCGGGATGGCCATCGGACCCATGAGCCCGGCGACCCACTTGATGACGACGGTGATGATGTCCTTGAAGGCGGGTGAGTTGACCTGCGTGGCCGCCGCCATGGACAGCCCCAGGAACACGACCGTCGTGATACGGGCGACCCGCAGCCCCTGCCCCTCGCTCCACGTACGGGCCCGGCGCCAGATCACCGGCGCGCAGTCCCGCGTGAAGACGGCGGCGATGGCGTTCGCGTCGGACGAGCACATGGCCATCGTGTGCGAGAAGAAGCCGACGATCACCAGGCCCAACAGGCCGTGCGGCAGCAGCTGTTCGGTCATCAGGGCGTACGAGTCCGAACCGTCGCCCTTCTCCGACGTCACCAGCAGCGGCGACATCCACATGGGGAAGAACAGCACCAGCGGCCAGACCAGCCACAGGATCGCCGACAGCCGGGCGGAGCGCTCGGCCTCGTACGGGGTCGCCGTGGCCATGTAGCGCTGGGCCTGGTTGAGCATGCCGCCGTTGTACTCGAAGAGCTTGATGAACAGGAACGCGAGCAGGAAGATCGTGCCGTAGGGGCCCACCAGCGGCTCCCCGTGGCCCTTCAGCTCCGGACGGTCCCAGACGCCGAAGAAGCCGCCGTAGTCGCCCAGCTTCCCCACCACCGCGATGAACATCGCGATGCCCGCGAGCAGTTGGATCACGAACTGGCCCAACTCCGTGAGCGCGTCCGCCCAGAGACCGCCGATCGTGCAGTAGACGGCCGTGATCGAACCGGTGATCAGGATGCCCTGGTTCAGGGATATGCCCGTGAAGACCGACAGCAGGGTCGCGATCGCGGCCCACTTCGCGCCGACGTCCACGATCTTCAGCAGCATGCCGGACCAGGCCAGCGCCTGCTGGGTGCCCAGGTTGTAACGGTTCTTCAGGTATTCGAGAGGGGACGCCACATGCAGCCGTGAGCGCAGCCGGTTGATGCGCGGCGCGAACAGCTTGGAGCCGATGGCGATGCCGAGGGCGATGGGGAAGGACCACGTCACGAAGGACGTGACGCCCCAGGTGTACGCGATACCGGCGTACCCGGTGAACATCACCGCGCTGTAGCCCGACATGTGGTGTGAGATGCCGGAGAGCCACCAGGGCATCTTGCCGCCGGCGGTGAAGAAGTCGCTGACGTTGTCCACGCGCTTGTGCGACCAGACGCCGATCGCGACCATCACACCGAAGTAGCCGATGAGCACGGCCCAGTCGAGACTATTCATGGGCCCCCTTCCAGGGTCCGCCGTCAGGGTCAGGCATGTGAACTCTGGGTTCGGTGGCATGCCCACGGCAAGCAAGTGGAAGGTCAAGAGGGGGTAAAAAAGTTCCGAGCGATGACCTCGGTTTATGTATATGAACGGTGAGTTGGCCGAAAAGGATCAGCCCCGAGCCTGCTCCGTCCGTCGGTGGGCCAGGTCAGCGCATCAGTTCTCCCGCGTTCACCAGCAGCGACTGGCCGGTGATCGACCGTGCGCGGTCGGAGGCCAGGAAGACCACCGCGTCCGCGACATCCCCGTCCGTGGCCAGCTCCGGCAGCGCCATCCGCTCGGCGAGCCGCGCCAGCACCTCCGCCTCGGCCACGCCCTCGCCGTGCGCCGTGAACCGCACGTACGCCTCCACCGGCGGCCCCCACATCCAGCCCGGCAGCACGGTGTTGACCCGTATCCGGTGCGGGCCGAGCTCTCTCGCCAGCGAGTACATCGCGCTCGTCAGCGCACCCTTGGACGCCGCGTACGCCGCCTGCCACACCTGCGAGGGCGCGGCCACCGCCGACTGTGTGCCGATCATGACGACCGATCCGCCACCCGCCGCCTTCAGAGCGGGCAGACAGGCCCGGGTCATCCGCAGGGTGCCCAGCAGGTTCACGTCGAGGACCGCCTGCCAGGTGGTGAAGTCGGCGTCCTCCAGACCCCCGAAGTAGCTGTCCCAGGCCGCCACGTGCACCACGGCGTCCACGCCCCCGAACCGCTCCCGCGCGAGCGCCGCCAGCGCCGCGCACTGCGCCTCGTCGGTGATGTCGGTCGCCCGGTACGCCGTGTGCGTGCCGTCCGGATCCACGTCCGCCGCGGCTTTGGCGAGATTCGCCTCCGTGCGCGCCCCCAGCACGGCGTTCCCGCCGTCCCGTACGACCGCCGCGGCGACCCGGTGGCCCAGACCGGCCCCGACCCCCGAGACGACGACGGTCTTGCCCGCGAGCAGTGACATCGGGGACCTCCCGGCTCTGGCGCACTATCTGACGGAGCGTCAGAGTAGGGGCGACCGCAGGTGGACGGAAGGGGAAGCACATGAGCGAGGACACCCGCAGCGCCACGTACGCCGAACTGGCCGCCGTCGGCCCGTACGGCGTCCACCCCGGCCATGCGCTGATCACCATGGTCGAGCCGCATCCGGGCCACGAGTACGCGTACAACCGCTGGTACGAGGACGACCACTACTACGCGGGCGCGATGGCCATGCCCTGGATGTTCGCGGGGCGCCGCTGGGTGGCCACCCGCGACCTGCAACTCCTGCGTACACCCGAGAAGTCGGCGATCGCCCAGCCAGTCACCGCCGGCTGCTATCTCTCCACGTACTGGGTCACCGACGGCCGCTACGACGACCACATGCGCTGGACCGTCGCCATCAACAAACGGCTGAATCGCGACGCGCGTGTCTACCAGGACCGTACGCATGTCTTCACGGCCTTCCAGGACCACGAGGCGACCGTCTACCGCGACGGGGCCGCCGGGCCCCGCGACTTCCACGCCCTCGACCACCCGTACGCGGGCCTGGTGCTGGAGGTGATCGACGCCGAAGGGCCGGACGAGCGCGCCGAGTTGCTGGAGTGGCTGCGGGTCCGGCAGCTGCCCAAGCGGCTCGCCGGGTCGCCAGCGGCCATGGTCACGGTCTTCCGGCCCACCCCGCTGCCCCTCGACCGGATGTCGTACGTGAAGCAGGTCGAGGGCGTCGACACCCGCCTCACCCTGCTGTGGTTCCTGGAGGCCGATCCGCGGGAGTGCTGGGAGGCGTGCTTCGGCGGGCTGGGGGAGGCGGTCGCGGAAGCGGGGCTGGGGCGGCTGGAGTTGCTGGCGCCGTTCATCCCGACGGTGCCGGGGACGGACAGGTACGTGGACCGGCTGCGGTGACCCCGGGCTGAGGGGCGGGCAAGGCCGAGCCCCCTCGGCCAGGACGGCGGGCCGGTCGAGAGGGCTCTGTCAGTGGGTGTATGTGAAGTTGTAGGGGTGGTGATGATGGTTGGGGTGAACCATGGTCACGCGAGGTCGAAGGCTCCTCGGCTGACCTCGGCCACGAACGCGTTCCACGAGTCGGTGGGGAACGCCAGCGTCGGACCGTCGGAAACCTTGGAGTCACGCACGGACAGGGCCGAGAGGACGGGGGACTTGACCTCGACGCACGCGCCGTTGCCCGTGGAGTAAGAGGACTTGACCCACGTGTCCGTGGCGCCTTGCTGAATTGCCATTTCTGCTCCGCTTGCCGGTTGGTCGTTGAGTTGCTGTCGCCGAGCCGTGGGGCGTTGCTGACCGTTTCCGGAATCCACAGTTCGGTTTCCGCCAAGGTCGTTGATTCCCTTGGCGTGATCGACGCTACTCGCCAACATCGGCCGACGAAGCGACTATTCACTCGGGTGGGTGGCATATTCCATGGAACTCTTCCCTCCGGGAGTGTCATGGGTGTATCTTCCGGCCCCTTCAGCCCCACGAGGGCATCAGAGGGGCATCAGAGGGGCATCAGAGGGGCGATCGGAGGGGCGATCGGAGGGGGCATCAGAGGGGCGATCGGAGGGGCGATCGGAGGGGGCATCAGAGGGGCGATCGGAGGGGCGATCGGAGGGGGCATCAGCGGGGCGCCAGAGGGGCGTCAGGGGGCGTCAGTGGAGTTTCAGCGGGACTTCATTGCGGACGGAGCTGTGCATAGTTCTTTGCGATGTCCGCGATGAACTGGCGGGATTGATCCACGTTCAGGGCCTGTGCCCTCAAGTGCTCGTACATGACGCTGTATTTCTGGACGTCGGTGGGTTTCTCCAGGTACAGGTCGCTGGTGACGCCCTCGATGTAGACGACGCTGGAATCGGACGCGTCCGGGAACTCCAGGATCGCGTACTGCCCGTTCAGGCCGGGATGCGCGCCCATGTCGAAGGGGATGACCTGCACGGTGACGTGCGGGAGTTGGGACTGCTCGACCAGGTACTCCAACTGCTCGCGCATGAGGGAGCGATTGCCCACGACACGGCGCAGCGCGGCCTCGTCGAGGACGGTCCACAGCCGCAGGGGGCTCTCCGGCGCGGAGATACGTTCCTGTCGCCGTAGCCGTACCTGGACGCGCCTGTCGATGTCGCCGGGGGTGGTCTCGGGCAGCGCGCCCGCGATGAGCGCCTCGGCGTAGGGGCGGGTCTGCAGCAGCCCGGGGACGACCTGGGGATCGTAGACGCGCAGGCTGGCCGCGTCCGTCTCCAGGCCGATGTAGACGCTGTACGGGACGTCCCCGAACGCGTGCCACCAACCTTGCTGGCGCGAATCCTTGGCCATTTGCATCAGCGAGTCGACGACGCGCTGGTCCTCGACCTCGTAGACCCCGCAGAGGTCGCGGACGTCGCGCTGGCTGATGCTGCGGCGGCCGTTCTCCAGGCGGCTGATCTTCGACTGGGAGACCAGCAGCCGCTCGGCGACCTCCTCGGCGGTCATGCCCTTGAGCTCCCGGAGCCGACGCAGCTCCTGGCCCAACCGGCGTCGCCTGACAGTGGGATTGACATTGGACGCCACGGGACGTGCACCTCCGGCTGCGTGCCTCAACTTTGTGTATCTGCCGTTGAGCAGATTGCCACCAAGATGCCGAGTACCGCTGGGAAACGCCGGATATGCGCTGCGCACGCGCCGTTCGCGCCGGTGTTTTTCCGCTGCGGAGGGATATCCGCCGGATGTACGGGCGCATGCGGCCGCGCGGGGCGCTGGGGTCGCGTCGTACGGAGTCGTACGTACGGCCTCATCGCCCCGCGCGAGCCTGCGGCTCCCGAACCGGGTCCTGGGGTTCCTTCGGTTGGTCCGGTGCCGGCGGTGCAAGCGGTGCAAGCGGTGCAAGCGGTGCTGTGGAACGTGTGGAACGTCTGGAACCTCTGGTGCGGTCGGCGTCAGGCCCGCGGCTCTGGGCCCGGCACCTCACACCTCCGTGCCTCAGTGCGCCACGACGCGTGCCATGGAGCCGCGGCGCGGCTGCATCGGAACGCCGCGTGCGGGTTCCGGTGCGGGTGGCCTGGCGCCGGGGGCGGCCTGACGGCCGGTCGGTGCCGGGCTGCGGCGTGGCTGCGCGGCCACGCCGTTCTGGACGTCCATGACGGCGTGGGCCACCAGGCCGCCCATGGGGTCGTGCCGGATCAGGTCCCGCAGCCGGGAGCGGGACGAGCGTCCCTCGTTCCCCGGGTACAGGTGCTTGCCGAGGCCGACCGCGTGCGCCAGCGCGGCGAGCGCCGCGGTCCGCGGGTCCGGCGGGACGCCGGTGCGGATCGCGGAGTCCAGTCGGGCTCGGATCTCCCGGCTGATCTCGGTCTGACTCGCCTGATAGCGAGTCGTCGGCAGCACTCCGCACATCTGGCCCGCCACGGCATGCACCATGCCGCACCGCTCCAGATGCGAGAGGTAGGTCTGGCGAAGCCCGAGACGCGGCCCGCCAATCCAGTGGATAGCACGTACCGGAGCGCCACGCCTTCGCAGCAACTCCAACGCGCAGTCCAATGTTGGATCTCCAGTCGGCCGTGGGGACACCACGGCGATACGATCCCCGTCTGGGGCTATCCGTCCGGCCAGCGCCAGCTCCACTAGCTGTGCTCCGGCCAGACCAAGGTCGAGCGACTGCGGCTGTGCGGTGGTACCCGTGGCCGGGTCCAGCGCCAGTAGCAGAAGCTCCTCCGGAAGTGTTCTGCGGCTCATGCCCATCCATGCCTCCCCGCGTGGATGAATGACAGGGTGACCCCTCTCACATTGGTCTGTCGAGGGTGCGTGACCGGAATGTAGTGGAACCGATAGGTATGTCGTTCTCGTCTACCGCAGTGGTTAAGCCCGCACACAGGACACTGGTACATGGTTCGGACAGCGGCGAGGCGCGGTGGTGCGCGCGGTGGTTAGGGTCCGGGCGGCGGGTTTCACGGTTCGGTTGGGCGCGCGCTCTAGGACGGGCGGCGCGCGGGAGGAGGCATCGGTGGCGGGCACGTCCCCCGACAGGTCGAAGCGGTACGAGTCGTCGACGGGGTCGACGTCGGGGAGCGAGGCGCCGATCCCGGACACCCCGGCCCCGGGAGGCAAAGGCTCCCTCCCGGGCCAGTCCTCCGGCTCCACCGAGCCGCCCCCGGACCCTCGCGTCTCGATGTCCCGAGGACCGGCCCCGAAGGTCGACCAGGCGACGGCGGTGTTCTCCCGCAGGGCACTCCTTGAGGCGGCCGAGGCGGAGGGGCTGAAGCCGGCCGAGGCGGAGGGCGCCGAACGGGCGAAGGCCGAAGGGGCGAAGGCCGAGGAGGCGAGGGCCGAGGAAGCGGGCACCGCCGGGTCGGAGGACGTCGAGCCAGGGACCGTTGGGTCGAAGGCAGATGGGCCGGAGACAGGCCGAGGCGATGCGGCGGACGGCGAGGGCTCGGATGCCGGGCGATCGGACGACGCCGGGTCGGACGACGGTGACGGGGCGGACGAGGCTGCCGAGGGCTCTGACGGCGACACGGAGGCGCAGCCCGACAGCGAGGCCGCCGAGGACGAGGACGAGCCGAGCAGGGACGACGACGAGGCCGAGGACGAGCCGAGCGACGCCGCCGGCGACGAGGCTGCTGACGCTGACGCCGAGTCGGAGGCCGGGGCTGAGGCCGACAAGGGGCCTGGCACGGAAGACGAGAACGCGCCCGGCTCCGCCTCCGCTGACGAACTGCCCGACGACGAGCCGGAAGCCGCTGACGGTGACGAGCCGGAAGCCGCCGACGGTGAGGACGCCCCACAGGGGTCACCCGCAGATGACGACGAAAGTCGCACGGGTGGTGCGGGTGGTGCGGATGGAAAGTCGGAGGGCGACGGCGGAGCCGAGGCGGATCGGCCTGTGGACCAGCCGACCGCGATCTTCCGGGCTCCTCGGCCGCCCGCTGTGGATCAGCCCACCACGATGCTCAAGCTGGGGGGTGGGGCAGCCAAGCCTGCCGACGTCGACGAGGGTGACGAGGACGCCAAAAGTGACGACGCTGATGTCGTCCCTCCCGTTGAGCGCACCAGCAAATTCGTAGCGCTCAAGCCGCTGGACGAGCCTGCCGCGCCCAAGCCCCCGCAGGGAGCGGCGGACGCGGCTGCCCTCAGTCCCGCGGAGGCGACGCGGGCCATTCCCCAGGTGGGGCCGGAGCGGACCACGCAGCAGCCGTTGCCGCCGAGGCCGCCGCTGGATCTGCTGGCGGAGTTGACGAACACTCCGCCGCCGCGGCAGACCCCGGTGCGGACGGTCATCCGGCGGGTCAAGATCTGGACGCCGCTGGCGATCCTGCTGGCGATCGTGTTTGCGGTCGTACAGGCTGTGCGCCCGCTCCCGACGCCCACGCTCGCGCTGACCGCCGACGAGTCGTACGCGTTCGAGGGCGAGAAGGCCTCCCTCCCGTGGCCCGACGAGGGCCAGGGCTGGATGGACGTCAACGGCATCGGCACGGTGGACAGCTTCGGCGAGCAGAAGCCCGCGGCCATCGGCTCTGTCGCCAAGGCGATGACCGCGTACGTCATCCTCAAGGAACACCCGATGAAGGTCGGCGCGAAGGGCGCGACGATCCCGGTCGACGAGAAGGCGGAGATCGAGGGCGGCTACGACGAGCCCGGCAAGGGCGAGTCCACGCTCAACACCGTCAAGGAGGGTGACAAGCTCACCCAGTACGACGCGATCGCGGCCATCATGATTCCGTCCGCGAACAACATCGCGCGGCTGCTCGCCCGTTGGGACAGCAACGGTTCCGAGGAGGAGTTCGTCAAGAAGATGAACGCCGCCGCCAAGGACCTCGGCATGACCAACACCACGTACACCGACCCCTCCGGGCTGAAGGAGACGACGGTCTCCACCGCCGAGGACCAGGTCAAGCTCGGCAACGCGCTGGTGAAGATGAAGGCCCTCACCGACATCACCAGGCTGCCCGAGTGGATTGACCCCTCAGGCCTGAAACACCGGAACTACAACACCCTCGTCCCGTACGACAACGCCATCGGCATCAAGACCGGCTCCACCACGGCCGCCGGCGGCAACCTGCTCTTCGCGGCCACGAAGGAGGTCGGCGGTGAGACGGTGATCGTCGTCGGCGCGATCCTCGGCCAGCACACGTCGCCGATCATCGACACGGTCAACGCGGTCAGCAAGACGGCCATGGTCGCCGCCCAGGACGCGCTGACGTCCAGCACGATCCTGAAGAAGGGCGACGTCGTCGGATACGTCGACGACGGGCTCGGCGGACAGACCCCGGTCGTGGTCACGCAGGACGTCTCGGCGGTCGGCTGGGCCGGCAAGACCGTCAAGCTCGAACTCGACCCGAGCGAGTCCATCCCGAACGAGGCGAAGACCGGCACCGAGGTGGGCTCCCTGACCGTGGGCGACGGCTCCGGCGACGGCGTCCAGGTACCGGTCGCCCTCCAGAAGGACCTCACCGAACCGGGCTTCGGCACGAGGCTGACCCGCGTGAGCTGACCACCGCGGCAAGGCGGTACGAACGGGAGAGGCGCCCCTCCAGGCCACCGAGCCAGGAGGGGCGCCTCGTGTTCGTACGGGCGACCGGGTCCCCGTCCCCTACGGCTCGGCCTTCTCGTCCGCTTCCTTCTCGCACTCCAGCGCCGTCGTCCGCGAAGGCCCCCCGTACTGGGAGCTGATGCGGACGTCCCCCGCCTCATGGACCGTCAGACGGGTGAACTCCGTGAGGTCGCCGTCGGACTCGCGGTCGGCGGTGAGGCAGCCGTTGTCGGCCCAGAGCCAGGGGGAGTAGGCGACGCGGACGATGACCTCGCCGGGCTTCGGCATATGGACGACGAGGTTGGCGCCGTCGGCGCTCACGACGGAGGCCGGCTCGTCGACCAGCGGGGTCGCGTTCCTCACCCGGTAGATCTTCCAGTTGGCGTCCTGCCAGACGGGCTCCAGATAGTCCGGTCCGCTGGTCACCAGGGCGTGTTCGAGCTCGGCGGGCCCGTCCGGCTCGCCGTTGACGAGGACGACGAAGCCGACGGCCCACTGGGAGAGCCAGGCCTTGTAGGCGGCCGGGGTGAAGGCGCCCTCGGGCACCTCGGTCCCGCCGTGGCCCTCGTAGAAGAGACGGCCGCGCTCGACGTCGGCCTGCCGGTTCCAGCCGCGCGCCATGTTGATGTACGGGGCGAGGATGGCGGCCTCGCGGTGGTCGCGGGCCGGTACCACCTCGACGCGGGTCTTCCAGGCGCCGAGCCGCTTGAGTTCGTTCACGACGCCGTCGGTCTTCACGGCCCACTCGGGCACCTTGGTGTTCGTGACGATGTCGGCGGTCGTCTTGCCGGTCAGCCAGGTCACGGAGAGGACCAGGGCCACCGCGCCGGCCACGATCCGCCGCCGGGGGGTGAACCAGGACAGCGGCAGCCGGGAGTCGTCCGTGCGGCCCTCGCCCCGGTACAGGCAGATCGCCAGGGCCGCGGCCGGGCCCGCCAGTTCGAGGAGGCGTTCGACGTTGGTGCCGATGGGGGTGGGGATCAGGTAGCAGAGGACCACGCCGAGCGCGTAGATCGCGGCGCTCAGGCGGAGCACCCGCCAGGCGCTCGGGGCGACCAGCACGACCAGGGCGCACAGGACGACCGGCGGCCATATCCGGCTGAAGGCCATGGGCTGCTCGCCCTCGAAGGGGAACAGCACGGTGGTGACGGCGACGACGGTCACCGGCGGCACGAGCAGCGCCGCCGCCCGGCCCCACTCGCGGCACAGCAGATACGCGGCGCCGACCACGAGGAGGAACAGCCCGGAGACGGGGCTCCCCATCGTGGACAGCGTCGCGCACACCGCCGCCACGGCGAGATGCCGCGCGCCGCGTCCGCTCAGCACCGCCAGCAGGGCCCCCATCGCGAAGGTCGTGCCCAGCATGAACGTGGAGCGCCCCGACACCACCTGGCACCACAGCGAGAACGTCGCCGCCAGCGCGATCGGCACCGGCGCGCGTACGCCTGTTCGGGTGATGACCTCGCCGGCCAGCCAGGACGCCGAGAGCCCCGACACCAGCGTGACGGGGACGACGCCGCACGCCGCCATCAGGTACGGCGAGAGCACGCTGTAGTTCGCCGCGTGCAGTCCGCCGTACCAGAACAGGTTGACCGCGGAGTCCGGGTACATCTTCGCGAACTCCGCCCACGCCACCTGGGCCGCCAGATCGCCGCCGCCGGTCGCGAAGACCGCCCACCACACGATGTACAGCGGCAGGGCGCACAGGGCGGCCATGAGGGGCACTCGGTGGCGCTCGCGCCACGGCTCGCGCGTCGGCGACGGTTTGTCGGCGCGCGAGACGGGTCGCCGTGGGGTCAGTTCGGCAAAGGCCACTGCGGCTCTTCCGTTCCGTTCGACTCGTGCGGGCGGGTGCGGGTCTTCACAGACGTCTCCCGGATGTTCTCCGTCGTTCTCCATGTGTTGAGGAAGACGCTGTTGAGGTAGACGCTAATCACTCGCTGACAGTTGGCCGACAGGACGTGTGCGATCCGCTACGGCCGTAGGGAAACCCCTACGGCCGCATCGGTCACGGCTGTAACAGGGTCAGGATGCGACCGGGAACGCCACGTCGCACACCGGGTCCTCGGGGCCCGCCGCGTCCCAGTCCGCGAAGTAGATCTCGCGGCACGGGCCGGTGACCTCCAGGCCGTGCTCGGCGATCCACCGCTCGACCGCCTCGAAGGCCGCGATGATCTGCGGATGCGCCACCTGGGCCTTGCTGATCCGGGTGTACACGAGCCGCCCCGCCGGCTCCACGCGCACCTTCGTCTCCCAGGCCCGCCCGTGCTCCGCCGCCCACGCCCCGGCGGCGCTCTCGTCCGCGACCGGCACACACGACTCGGCCGGCCCGTCGCTCTCCATGGACACCTCGGAGTGGTACACCACGAACGGCGCCCCGGTGGTTCCGCCGCAGACCGCGGCGCCCTCCTCCAGCCGCCCCAGCGACGCCCCGATCCACGCCGGCAACTCGTCCGCCAGGGTGTGCCGCGACTGGGTCAACAGCACCTGCGGTGCCGTATCAACCGTTTCGACCACGAATTTTCCGTACGTCTCGTCCATCCCGGACTCCCTTCCCGACAACCGTCCACGGAGGTAGGCGACAAGGGTCCGCTGGGACGCGAACCGTTCCTCGGCCCCGGCCCAGTACGCGGCGAGCCGGTCGGCGGCCGACGCGCCGTCCAGCTCGACGGCGTCCACGATCTCGGTGATCCGCGCGAGAGGCATGTCGAGCCGGCGCAACAGGGCCACCAGACGGGCAGGCTCGACCTGGTCGGCCCGGTAGTACCGGTAGCCGTTCACCTCGTCGACGTACGCCGGGGTGAGCAGCCCCAGCCGGTCGTACAGCCGCAGCGCCTTCGCCGACAGTCGTGCGCGGGCGGCGAAGGCGCCGATGGTGAGCAGGTCGTCCGGGTCCACTGGGTCATCCTCCGTCGCCGGGCGCCCTCCGCCCGGCGAGAGGGACGGTGCCCCTTGCCCCTGGGGCAAGGTCAACGGCAGCCCTCCAGACGTCAGCCGAGGGCCTTCTCCAGGGCGGCGACCAGCTCGGCCGACTCGGGCTCGGTCTGCGGGGAGAAGCGGGCGACGACCGAGCCGTCGCGGCCGATCAGGAACTTCTCGAAGTTCCAGCGGATGTCACCGGTGTGGCCCTCGGCGTCCGCGTGACCCACCAGGCGCTCGTACAGCGCGTGCCGCCCCTCCCCGTTGACCTCGACCTTCTCGGTCATCGGGAAGGTCACGCCGTACGTCGCCGAGCAGAACTCCGCGATCTCCTCGGCCGAACCCGGCTCCTGCCCGAGGAACTGGTTGCACGGCACCCCGAGCACGGTGAAGCCCTGCGCGGCGTAGCGCGCGTGCAGCGCCTCAAGGCCCGTGTACTGGGGGGTGAGGCCGCACTTGGAGGCCACGTTCACCACGAGGACGGTCTGACCGGCGTACTGGGCGAGGTCCGCGGGACCGCCCTTCAGGGCATCGATCTCGACGTCGAGGACGGAGGTGCCAGCGTTGTCTGTAGTCATATGCGGATGCTATCTCCGGAAGGGTTTTCGCCCCCGCCGCCCCTACCTGAGGAGATATCTGTTACCTGAGGAGATATCCGTCTCTCCGGCACGCGTCAGCACTTCCCCCGCCGCCGTCCGCGCGTACAGCACCGACCGCCCGGCCCGCCCGCGCCGCACCAGCCCGGCGTCCAGCAGCACCCTCAGATGACGGCCGACGGAGCCGAGGCCCTGCCCGGTGACCGCGCACAGTTGCGTCGTACTCATCGGGGAGTCGAGGAGGACGAGGACGCGGGCGCGGGCGTCGCCGAGGAGCGGACCGAGGGCGGCGGGTACGGCCGTCGTGCCGTTCCCGTCGGCGAGGACGCCCGAGCACGGGTAGACGACGGCGTACCGCTCCCGTTCCTCCCACGCCACCCACCCGGTGCGCTGCGGGGTGACCGGCACGAAGACGAGCCGCGCGCCGGAGATCTCCCGCGGCGGGTACTCATGGAGATTGACCTGGAGCCGGTTCTCCCCGAGCCACCGCATCCCGGGCCGCATCGCGTCCAGTACGGCCGCCCAGCCGCCCTGCCCCAACCGCGCGGTACGGGCGAGGACATCGGCCTCCAGTACACGCCGCCGCCGCTCCCAGTACGGCCGTACGGTCTCCTCCCACACGTATGTCAGGAGGTCGGCCGCGCGGTCGGGCAGGTCGTCCCGGTGCAGGGCGGCGGGCAGGGGGCCGCGCAGGGAGACGGCGAGGTGGGCGCGGGCGGCGGCGGGGTCGGCGCACCGGACCCGGGCGACCTCGTCGGCGAAGGTCTCGCCCTCGCGCGGGGCAGGGGTGAGGAAGTCGGCGATCCACTCCTTGCCGAGCCCCGAGCGGACGAGCAGGGCGGTGAGGGGGTCGCGGGCCAGCTCGGCCCGGTACGCGGGCAGACGGTCCGCCAGCCAGGTCCGCTCACCGGGGTGCGTCCCCGTCCCGGCGTGCAGCATCTTCAGGTTCGCGAACGTCTCGGCCAGCGGTGAGACGACGAACCGGCTCCGGGCGAGGGTGTCGGCGTTGACCTGCCACCAGCCCACGTGGACACCTCCGGGGTTCGGCGCGTGCGCGCCTCGTCTTTCGCGTGTGCGCGTCTTGGCTTTCGCGTGTGCGCGAAACATTACGGCCGACCGGCGGCGTGCCTGAGGGTCACTGCCCATGCGCAGCTATCAAGCCCTCTTCCGCACAAGGGAGTTCACCCCTCTCTTCCTCTCCTCCTCCCTCCAGGTCGCCGCGTCCACGATCGGCGGCCTGGCCCTCGGCACCTCCGTCTACGAGGCGACCGGCTCGCCGCTCCTGTCCGCCCTCAGCATGTTCGGCCCGTCCCTCGCCCAGGTGGTCGGTGCGACGACCCTGCTCTCGGCGGCGGACCGGCTGCCGCCGAGGGCGACGATGACGGGTCTGGCCGTGGTCTTCGCGGCGAGTACGGCGTCGCTGGCGCTGCCCGGTCTGCCCCTGTGGACGGTCTTCGCGGTGATCGCGGCCCAGGGCCTCGTCGCGTCGCTCGGCGGGGGAGTCCGCTGGGGCCTGCTGAACGAGATCCTCCCGAAAGACGGCTATCTGCTCGGCCGCTCGGTGTTCAACATGCTGCACGGACTCACGCAGATCGCCGGTTACGCGACCGGCGGCGCCCTGGTGGCGTTGCTGTCCCCGGCGGTCACGCTCCTGGTATCGGCGTCCCTCTACGCGGCGGCGGCTCTCTGCACCTCCCTGGGCCTGACCCGCCGTGCCCCACGCGCCTCCGGCCGCCCGTCCGTCGCCGAGACCTGGCGCACGAACGCCCACCTGTGGTCGTCGGCTCCGCGCCGCCGCCTCTACCTCGGCCTGTGGATCCCCAACGGCCTCGTCGTCGGCTGCGAGTCCCTGTTCGTCGCGTACGCCCCCGACCGTGCGGGCCTGCTCTTCGCCTGCGCGGCCTTCGGCATGCTGGCGGGTGACGTGACGGTCGGCCGCCTCCTCCCGCCCCGGATACGCGACGGCCTGGCCACACCTCTCCTGCTGCTCCTGGCCGGCCCCTACCCGCTCTTCGCCCTCCACCCACCCACCCCCGTCGCGGCGGCCTGCGCGACCCTCGCCTCCATCGGCTTCGGCGCGAGCCTGGTCCAGCAGCAGCGACTCCTCGCCCTGACCCCACCCGAACTCACCGGCCACGCCCTGGGGTTGCACTCGGCGGGGATGCTCACGCTGCAGGGGGTGAGCGCGGGCCTGGCGGGCGCTGTGGCCCAACTGACCTCGCCGGGTACGGCGATGACGGTGATGGCGGGGGCGTCGGTGGCGGTGACGCTGGGGCTGTGGGCGGCGGGACGAGACGAGCGGGCAGGGCTCACGTCACCGGCGCGTGCGTCTTGACGGCCCGTTCACAGATGCGGGACACCGTCTCCCGCTCAACTTCGGTCGACACCGAATCGCCAAGCGAGAGCCAAGTGGGCGCGTAGTCCCAGCGACACGCCCTGCAGGCGGCGTGTCGCTGGGACTCTCACGCCACTTGACGCATCCAGAAGAACCTCTTCGCCGACTGGCGGCCGGTGCGCATCCTGGACGTCAGTCCCTGAACTCGGGCGGCAAGGCGCGCTGTTGCGCGGCACAGCGCTACGACCGTGACGCGATTGGCAGCCACGACGGGGAGACCGTGGCCGCCCCTCGGCCACCGCGATGAACGGCACCGAAGGCTGCCCCTCCGCACCGGCTCCACCTGGCTCAGCCGGCCGCCCGAAGCTGGTCATGGGATCGGCAGTCCCGGCAGCGGCTGTCTCCCGCCGAGCGGAAACCCCGGTCGCAACCGTCGCAGTTCCGCATGCGCCCCACCGCCGGACGTACTGCGGGTTCCGCGCGTTCCATGCTTCTGGCCGGTGTGGGCAGGGGCGTCTCCTTGAGCCGGTGGGCGACGATGCCGGCCGGGCGGCCCCGGAGCTGCTGCGGGAGCCTTGCGGTGAGGTGGTCCGTGATCTGGGTCGGCAGGAGGCCTGCCGCGAGCCACCGGGTGACGGCCGGGGCGAGGCGGGCGGCTTCCCGCACGGACAGGACGAGGCGGGGGTCGACCCGGCGCAGGGCGGCGAGTACGGCGATGGCCTGCGGGTCCGCGTCGGCGAGCGGGGTCGGTGTCTCCGCCTCGGCCTGGACGGGCGCGGCCACGGTTTCCTCCACGGCCGCGGAAGCGGGCGTGACCGCCGCCGCGACGGCGGGCTGCTTACGGGGTCGGCGGGGCTTGGGCGGGTCCGGAGGCCCGTCCGGGTCCGTATCCGGGTCCGTATCCAGGTCCGTATCCAGGTCCGGACCGCCGCCGGGGATGTCGTAGAAGTACGTCCGGGTGCGGATCTGCCCGGTGGACAGTCGCTCGCGGCGGCGCTCCAGGTATCCGGCCTCTTCGAGTTCCCTGAGCGCTCGCGAGATGAGGATCTCGCCCTCGCTGAAGTGCTCGCACAGGGCGGCGATGGTCACGGGGGTGCCGGTGGGCAGGGAGAGGATGTACACCGCGACGCCGACCGTGACCGCGCTGCCGCGTCGCTGGGCGAGGGCGTTGGAGATCACGGTGAAGTCGGCCGTGAGGCGAGTGCGGATGTGGATCACACCGGAGGTCGGAGCTCCGGCGTCGGCGCGCAGGCGCGCGTTAGACTGCGGTTCAGCCATCGGGAAGCCACTTACTTCCTGGTTGGTCAGGCCCTCGTTCGGGATGCCAGTCCCGGCCGGGGGCCGTATCTGTTTGCGGTTGTCGCGGCGAACGTAACCGTCCGTATCCCGCGCCTGCAAGCCGGTCACCCGGACGGGTGACGTGGGCTTCACGGCCGGGGAGGGTGGGTGGGCGGGTAGTTCTTTCCCCCGGTTCTTTGAGGAGGTCAGCGGCCCGCCGGACCCTCGCGGACAAGGGCCCGGTGAGCCCGGAACACGGACGGCGGCCGGGGCCCGGCCGCCTCAGGGGCGGTGGTGCCCGGCCTTCAACTCGCCTATGAAGGCGGCCCAGGCGGCGGCTTCGAAGCACAGCGCCGGACCGTGCGGGGCCTTGCTGTCACGGACGGGGACGACGGCCCCTCGGAACTGATCGGCCACCTCCACGCAGTCGCCCCCCGCCTGATTGCTGTAGCTGCTCTTGCGCCAGGCGGCGCCGTTCAGATCGGGACGGGAGATTCGCGCCATGGTAGTTGCCCTCCATCGTGGACCGGATCATGTTGAGTGGCGGCGGACGGCCTCAGGGGTGGTGGTGCCCGGCCTTCAACTCGCCTATGAAGGCGGCCCAGGCGGCGGCTTCGAAGCACAGCGCCGGACCGTGCGGGGCCTTGCTGTCACGGACCGGGACGACGGCCGGGAAGCCGTCGGCCACCTCCACGCAGTCGCCTCCCTCCTGATTGCTGTAGCTGCTCTTGCGCCACGCGGCGCCGTTCAGATCGGGACGGGACCTTCGCTCCACGGTGGTTGTCCTCCATCACGGATCGGATCATGTCGAGCGACATGAGCGGGGGCAGAGCTGCCGCCCGCAGCCGATCGTAAGTCAGCGCGAAACCCCTGACCTCGTCCGGATCCTCGATGAGTTGGCCGTAGTGCGCGCCCTCCGTGTAGGCGATCTCCGAGCCGTCCGGCATGGTGAGCACCGTGAGCGAGCCACCCAAGGCATCGTGCTCACCCTGGTCGAACGGCAGTACCTGCACGGTGATGCGAGGTTCCGCCGTGGCCCCGAGCAACCGCGCCAACTGCTCACCCATCACCGCCCGGCCACCGACCGGACGCCTGAGCACCGCCTCGTCGAGGACCACCCACAGTCTGGGACGATCGGGCGTACCGAGGCGCTCCTGTCGTCCCATACGAAGGGCGACCCGCTCCTCCAACTGCTCTTTGCTGCCGAGCGTTCGGCCGACTCGCAGCACCGCCCGCGCGTAGTCCTCTGTCTGCAACAGACCCGGCACGACATGTGCCGCGTACTGCCGGATGGCCACCGCCCGTTCCGAGTACTCCATGAACTTCCGCGACCAGTCCGGAAACGCCTCCCGGTACACGTACGGCCACAACTCGACCAGCAGGTCGTCCGCGCCGAGGGCCGCGTCCAGCGCACGAGCCAGCTCCAGCGTCGGCTTCGCTCCGGACGCTCGCTCGATCTGTGTGATCCGGGTGCTCACCACGTGGGTCCTGTCGCCGAGTTCGGCCTGGGTCAGTCCGGCCGCCGTACGGAGCCTGCGCACCCGCGCGCCGAACAGCGCCGCCATCGACGCGCTGGGGTCAATTCCGTTGGCCAAAGCGTCACTTCCGTTCCTTACGGGATGAAAAGTAAGGCTGTGTCACCTGTCGAGCGTAGGGCGATCGGACGACTCTTGAGCACGGAACGTGACGAATCGTGTACGTCACGGGATGCCTCAGCTCGACAGACAAGGACGGACCAGCCGTGCTGACAGGAACGACCGCCGTGGGAGACGAGTCCCGTGAACTCCCCTCAATCACCGAGCAGTTCGTCTCCTCGCCGCGAGGTGCGCAGCTCGCCCGACGTCTCGCCGTCCGGTGTATGGAGGAGTGGGGCTACCCGTCGGCGTCGGACGTGTCGTGCACGGTCGCCCTCGTCGTCGGCGAACTCGCGGCGAACGCCGTACAGCACGCCCGTGTTCCCGGACGCGACTTCGGCCTCCGGCTCGCTCTCGACGCGGCGGCGGGCCTGGTCCGTATCGAGGTCGCCGACGCCGTCTCCGCGAAGCGGCCGCCCACTGCCCCGCCCTTGTCGTCCCCCGAGGGCGAATCCGGTCGAGGGTTGCTACTGGTGGATGTCCTGACCGTGCGCTGGGGGTCGGTGCCCCGTCGAACCGTGGGCAAGACCGTATGGGCGGAGTGCGCCTTGTAAGGGCCTGGCGGCGGGGGCGCGGAGGCGAGGCGGTGTGCCCCTTCTTGATCGGCCCGAGCTTGGAGCCTGTTCGGGCAGAAGCGCGCGGGTTCGCGGATTCTCGGACGTCTTGAGGCTTGAACCGGTCGCGAGCATCGCCCTGGTGCCGGGGACGCGTGCGGGTTCCAGATCGACCTCGCCGCGCCCCAGCGTAGGAGGGGCAAAAACCGAGCGGCGGAACCGGTCGGTGCCGCCGCTCGAACGCTGGTGACGCTCTCGCAGCTTCACCGCGCCCTCGGTGCTCCCCGCCTCCCCGCTCAGGAGCGCAGCCGAGGTGATGGCTACTCGGGTAGCGGCCTGTCCTGGACAACGTTCTTCATGACGAGGGTGGAGGTCAGGCGTTGGATGCCGGGCAGCCGGGCGAGCTGCTGGTCGTAGAGCTGCTGGAAGGCGGCCAGGTCGGTGGTGGCGACGCGCAGGAGGTAGTCGGGTTCGCCGAAGAGACGCTGGGCCTGGATGACGTGCGGGATACCGGCGACGGCCTCTTCGAAGGCCGTGACGGTGTCGGGGGTCTCCCAGCGCAGGGTGGCGAAGACGAGCGCCTCGAAGTTCAGACCGACTGCGACCGGGTCCACTACCGCCCGGTAGCCCCGGATCGCACCCTCGCGTTCGAGGTCGCGCAGGCGGCGGTGGCAGGGCGAGACGCTGAGCTGCACGCGGCCGGCCAGCTCGGTGATTGTGAGACGACCGTCCAACTGCAGCTCGGTAAGAATTTTCCGGTCTAGGGCATCCATGGAGAAGATTCTCCCTCATATCGCGCGATCATGAGGTAAAGATGAGAACACTTTCGGGCATGTCCGGCCTAGCTTTCCCTCCAGTGCAAGAAATGCGAGAGGGAACGATCGATGGACACGACGACGCTGGCGGCCTTCCTGGCAGTGGACCTGCTGTTGGTATTCACCCCCGGCGCTGACTGGGCCTACGCGATCTCCGCCGGACTGCGGGAACGCTCGGTCGTCCCGGCCGTCACAGGACTGGTTGCCGGACACGCGGCCTACGCGCTGGTGGCCGTCGCGGGCCTGGCGGTGATCGTGGCGAGCTCCCCGGCCGCGCTCACCGCCCTGACTGTGGCGGGCGCCGGCTACCTGCTGTGGCTGGGCTGGGGCGTGCTGCGGCAGCCGGCCGTGCTGGCGGCCGCTGGAGAGAGCGCGGACGCCTCCCGCGCGCAGGTCATGCTCAAGGGGGCCGGGATCAGCGGCCTGAACCCGAAGGCGCTGCTGCTGTACTTCTCGCTGTTTCCGCAGTTCATAGACACCGCCGGCGGCTGGCCGGTCGCCGCGCAGACCGGGCTGCTCAGCATGCTGCACCTGACCGCGTGCGCCGTCGTCTACCTCGCTGTCGGCGTCCTGGCTCGCACGGTCCTGAAGACCCGGCCCTCGGCCGCCCGGGTCGTTACCCGCATCAGCGGTGCCATGATGATCGCCATCGGCGCCTTCCTGCTGGTGGAACGCCTGGCCGGCTGAGGGACCCGTCTCGTTCCACCCGACACGGACCCGAAGGAGAGCACGTACGTGGACGACCAGAGGCAGCAGGAACAGGCGACCCCCGCAGTCCAGAAGCGCATCCAGGACAGCTTCGACCTGCAGGGCCTGATGTCCCACCTCGGGGCGCGCCTCGCCCACATCGGTCCCGGCCGCGTGCACATCGTGCTTCCGTCCCGTCCCGAGGTGACCCAGCAGCACGGCTACGTCCACGCCGGCGCCACCAGCGCCATCGCGGACAGCGCCGGCGGCTACGCGGCGCTCACGCTGTTCGACGAGGATTCCGAGGTCCTCACCGTCGAGTACAAGATCAACCTCCTCGCGCCCGCCGCCGGCGACCACCTCGAAGCGATCGGCACCGTCCTGAAACCCGGACGCACCCTGACCGTCTGCCGGCTGGAGGTGTACGGCGTCCAGCCCGACGGCGAGCGGAAGCTCGTCGCCAACGGCCAGCAGACCCTGATCCGCGTGACCAGGCCCGCCGAGTGAGCCCGCAACCGTCTCTGCCGTCCTGGCTGACCTGGTGGCAGCGCCCCTTCCCCGACGCCAACACACTCCTTCTGCACGGACGGCAACCGACCCTGATCGACACCGGCTTCGTGGCCCATGCCGAGGAGACCGCCGCCTGGGCCCGCGCGCACGCCGGGGACATCGCCCTCGTCTTGAACACCCACTGGCACTCCGACCACGTCGGCGGAAACGCCCTCCTCCAGGCCCAGGGCGCCGCCATCGCCGCCGGGGCACCCGAGGCGGAGGCGATCTCCCGCCGGGACCCAGGCTGCTGCGCGGCCGAGTACCTCGACCAGCCCGTGGCCCCGTACATGGTCGACCTCGCGCTCGACGACGGACAGGTCCTCCGCCTCGGGGACGCCGACTGGGAAGTCATACGCACCCCCGGGCACACCCCGGGCCATCTGGCCCTGTGGCAGCCGGAGGAGCGGCTGCTCGTGGTCGGGGACGCGCTGTCGGACTACGACGTCGGCTGGGTCAACCTCGCCCTCGACGGCCTCGACTCGGCCACCACGGCCCTCGCCTCCCTCAAGCGGATGGCCGCCCTCGCCCCGCGCGTGATCCTCCCCTCCCACGGCCCGATTCCCACCGAGCCCGCCACGGCTTTTGCCGCTGCCCTGCGCCGCGCCCAGCGCCTCGTCGACGATCCCGACGGGGCCGCCTGGTACGGCGCCCGGCGGATCTTCGCCTTCGCCCTGATGATCCGCGACGGGATCCCCGCCGGTGAGGTCGAGCCGTACCTTCATGCCAGGGCCTGGCTCGCCGATGCCGCACGCCTCCTGGACCTCACGCCCGAGGCGCTCGCCACCGAACTGGTCACGACCATGCTCACCAGCGGCGCGGTCGTCCTGCGCGACGGACGCCTGCACGCTGCCGCCGACCACACCTCTGTGGCGGCCGAGGCGTTGCACGTGCCCTACCCGCGCGCATGGCCGGCGACGGAGCCGCGCTGACACGCGGCGGAACGGGGGTGGGCGAGCATCCTCCGGCCACTCGCCCGCTCCCACCTGCCCGGTCTTCCAGAGTCAGAAGGTGTGCTCCGGCGCCGGGAACGTCCCCGCCGACACATCGGCCGCGAAGTCCCGGGCCGCCTCGCGCAGTACGCCATGCACGTCGGCGTACTGTTTCACGAACCTCGGCAGCCGCCCCGTACGCAGGCCCGCCATGTCCTGCCAGACCAGCACCTGCGCGTCACACCCGCTGCCCGCGCCGATGCCGACCGTCGGCACCGCCACACTCCGCGTGATCTCCGCACCGACCTCCTCGGGCACCATTTCGATCAGCACGGCGAACGCACCGGCCGCCTCCAAGGCCTTAGCCGCGGACACCAGCCGCTGCGCGTCCTCACCCCGACCCTGCACCCGGTAGCCGCCGAGACTGTGCTCGGCCTGCGGGGTGAACCCGATGTGCGCCATCACCGGGATCCCGCACCGGGTCAGCATCTCCACCTGCGGCACCATCTCCTCGCCGCCCTCCAGCTTCATCGCGTGTGCGCCCGCCTCCTTCATGAACCGCACCGCCGTATGGAAGCACTGCTCCGCGGACGCCTCGTACGAGCCGAACGGCAGGTCCGCGATCACCAGCGCCCGGCGGGCGGCCCCGGACACAGCGCGTACGAGCGGGAGCAGTTCATCCACCGTCACCGGCAGGGACGTCGCGTTGCCGAACACGTTGTTCGACGCCGAGTCCCCGATCAGCAGCACCGGGATGCCGGCCTCGTCGAAGGTCGCCGCGGTGTACATGTCGTACGCCGTGAGCATCGCCCACTTCTCCCCGCGCTCCTTCATCTCGCGCAGATGGGGGATCCGGACCCGCTTCGGAGCCGGGGCGATGGCGGTCGCTGTGTTGCCGCCGTAGGGGGCGGGCTGCTCGCTCATGGTGTCCTCCGGACGTGCTTCTCGAGGCTCCCTGTCGGAGTCCCCGGATTCATCACCAGACGCTAGGTGGCTTCGCCCCGAAAGTGCTTCCGATCTGCGCCCACCCGCCCTCAAACCGGGGAGATTATTCTGCCGGTGGCCCTTCGACTGGAAGATTCTTGCCAAGCCTCCTCAAAGGCGGGCCTGCCGTCCGGCGTCATCTGCCAACCGAATCCCGAACGGCGCTCACTTCGCCCGCCGTGGATGCTGATGGCCCCTATCGGGGCAGCTTGGCGGTGCGTTCGGGGTGGGCGGCGGTGACGTAACGCATTGCGGTCTGCTCGGTGATGCCGAACAGGCGCATCAGCCGAAGTGGGTCGGCGCTCTCGGCTGCTTCGTTGAGGATGCGGTCCTGGCGCAGACCGCTCAACGTCAGCCCACGAGGCAGGGCTCCGCTCAGCAAGCCGAAGCTGACGGGCGGGTGGTCGGGGTCGTACACGAGCAGGCCGCGGGCGCGCAGGAACTGGCTGAACGGGCTTGGCCGCGAGGTTGGAGTCGATCCGGGCCAGGTCACGCACATCGCGCTCGAGGACCTTCGTGTCGGCGCCGAGCCAGTACATGAGGATGGTGAGCGTGCGGGTGTTCTTGCGGTAGTCCGGCCGTCCCTGTGGCCGATGGCGGGCGAACTCCTCGACCAGGCGGCGAGCGGGCTCGGACGTGCGAGCCGTCGATCACCGCCCTCGACCAGTCCAGTGCACCGGCGCCGTTCAGCTCAGCCAGGAGCGACTCGTGCAGACGCTGCTAGTGCTCTGGCCGCATAGGCGCCGGGTTGGTGGTCGTGGCGGTTGGATGGGCGGTGGCGTCCGATCCGACCGCTGGAGGTACCCCTCGCTGCTGCAGTCTGAATGACCCGGCGAACCTATGCGGGCAGAACACTCGCCACCGCAGCCCGCACAACGCCGCTTCCTACAGGCCCGTTGCCCTCGGCCGCCAGACGATCAGATCCCCGGATACCTGCAGCTGTACCCACCGCCGCTGCGCACCACGGACCAGAGCATCTCCTTGCGGGTTTCCGGACCGTACTCGCCGTCGACCGACGCGCCTTCCCTCCTCTGGACTGCTTCCACGGCCGCCTCCGTCTGGCGGCCGTAAATACCGTCTGCGCCAGAGAAGTCATAGCAGTTGATGAGGTGGTCCTGAAGCTTGCGGACGGCCGAGCTCTGGGCTCCGTAACCCATGATGCAGTCCCGGCTGCCGCTTCCGGTGTGATATGGCTGGACGACCGAGTACGCGCCGCCCCCGTAAGTAACGTTCTTGACGCCGTTGCACGTCGGATAGGCCGCCGCCTGAGCTTGCGTCGCGGGCAGTACCAGCACGGCAGCTGCGGCGGCCGAAGTAGCCGCGACGATCTTGCGAAGCCTCATGAAAGTCCCCGTTTCTGCAGGTAGGTGGAACCTGAGCTCGGTCTACAAGCACACGGGGCGAGTATGTGCTTCGACCGCCATAGAACGTACCTATAACTCTTCAGGGTTCGCCGGGTCATTCAGACTGCAGCAGCGAGGGGTACCCTCCAGCGGTCGGATCGGACGCCACCGCCCATCCAACCGCCACGACCACCAACCCGGCGCCTATGCGGCCAGAGCACTGGACGCCCGCGTCGTTCCAGTCACGCAGGCGCCGCCAGCACGTCATGCCGGAACCGAAGCCCAGCCCCTGCGGGTGGCGCGGCACAGCCGGCAGCAACGGCTCGATCCGAGCATCAGCTCGCCGAGTGCGTGGCTGTGGAGGTGACGGCAGCTGCCGCTCGCAGTGAGTTGGCGTGCTCAGCCGCCTGGCCAGGGTGCGAGCGACCGGCCCCGTCGCCACCTTGCCGTTCTTGGTTCGCCTTTTCCGGGCGTCATTGCCGCCGCTGTTCGCAGCGACGTTCTGGCGATCGGCACATGTGTCGCCTCGCTGCCGCGGACTCACCCGCGATCCGCCCCTTGGAGGAGCTGAACCTCGGATCAGGGAAACACTTCTTGTCAGCTCCGGCTGTCCCCGCTGGGAACAGGACAGCCCCGGGGAGGCGCCGTGGACCGACGGAGCGAAGATGCATCGCTGTTCGGCTGCTGCCGCCGAACCAACAGTTGGCGCCACCAAGGCTGCCGTTGCGGATCGTCCGGCTCCACAGGTGCGTCCGGCAGCGCCGAGAAGACGCCTGCCTTTGTGTGCCAGCCGCTGAACACGCCACGGAACATCTGGTGGGGCTCCTGCGGTAGAGGGCCCCTCGAAGAAGCCACTGTGCTCTCCTCCCTGCTTCGTTACCGTTAACGTGACCGCTAACGGAAGTCTTGCCCATGAGACCGGATGCCGTCAACGCCGCCGCCGGACTGCTCACGATCCGCCGGCGGCGCGGTGGGCCGGTGAACCTGGTTGACTTGGGCACAGGGCGGCACAAGAACGGAAGTGAGTGGGCAGCGTGGCTGGACAGCGGGAAACGGAAGGCCAGCCGGTACGGGGTGCGGGGACCGTCAAGCGCGTCACGCTCCGCGACGTGGCTCGGGCGGCAGGCGTGTCCCATCAGACCGTCTCCCGGGCGGTCAACGGCAAGGGGGAGATCGACCCGGCCACTCAGCAACGTGTGCTCGATGTCGCAAGGCAGCTGCGGTATCGGCCCAGCCGGTTCGGCCGGGGGCTGGTCCGACCGGACGTCGTATCCGTCGGGCTCATCGTCCCCGACGTGGTCAACCCCTTCTTTCCGGAGTTCGTGGCAGGAGTGATCGCGGCCGCGGACGAACGCGACTGGCAGGTGCTCGTGGCCAGCACCGAGAACGACCGGTCCCGGGAGCTGGCATTGGTCCGCTCACTCGGCCAACAGGTTGACGCTCTTGTCGGCTACATCAGCCATCCCGATGCGCAGCTGGAGCCGTACGTGGGTGGCGTGCCGCTGGTCATAGTCGATCGCGGGTTGGACTCGTCGAACCACGCGTTGGTCCACATCGACACCGCTGCCGGAATCCGGGCCGGGCTGCAGCATCTCATCGACCGGGGTCACCGCCGGATCGGCATGATCGACTGCGAGTGCTTGAGCGCCCCGATGGTCCGGCACCGCACCTTCCTCGACGTCGCCG
This sequence comes from Streptomyces sp. DSM 40750, assembly GCF_024612035.1. GTDB lineage: Bacteria > Actinomycetota > Actinomycetes > Streptomycetales > Streptomycetaceae > Streptomyces. Next base: position 5,098,984 of record NZ_CP102513.1, on the reverse strand, counting down.
GCGAACACGCGCTGCCGGTCGACGAGGGCTGGGTTGTCATGGGTGAGCAGTCCCCGGCCGGGGGCGCCGCCGCCTTCGAGGCGCTGTACGCCGCGCACCCTGACCTCACCGCCGTGGTCGCCTTCAACGACCTGGTCGCGATCGGCGCGCTCCGGGCTGCCCGCCGCATCGGCGTTCACGTACCGGACGACTGCGCACTGGTCGGCTACGACGGGCTGAGCGTCGTCGATCTGGTCGACCCGCCGCTGACCACCCTCCACCTCGACAAGCGACGGCTGGGCGAACTGGCCATCCACCAAGTCGGCCAACTCCTCGCAGGCGAACTGCCACCCCCTATCGTCCTGACACCGAGCTTGAATGTCCGCGGCACGACGTGACCCCCTCTTAGTGCCGCCGTCCAGGTCCACCCACCCTCCCCTTGTCGACTCCTTGCGGGTCTCGTGTCCTTGCGGTCTCGTGCGCCGCAGCCCTGGGGACAGCAGGGCGGGCGGGCCGCCGGAGGGAGATCCGGTGGCCCGCCCCGGGGCAGGTCGGTCTGGCGGGGGAGGTGGTCAGCTCACGTCGGAGGCGTCCAGGCGATAAAGCCCGCTGTAGTCGCTCACGGCGCTGCCGTTCTCCTTGACCCACTCGGCGATCTCGGAGGCGGCGTCGCTGTTGCCGCCGCCCCGGCCGCTGTCGCTGACGACGATGTGGTGGAGCTTGCCGGCCTTCACCAGTTGCTTGAGCTTGGCGAGGGTCATGGCCTCGTCGCTGCCGGACCAGCCGCCCATGGAGATCACCGGCTCGCCGGACTCCAGGATGATCGAGGACGCGGTCTGGTCGGTGGCCACCGCCACCAGCCAGGTGGCGCCGCCCTGGTTCTTCTTCAGGTACGTGATCATCTCGGACGAGACCTGGGTGCCGCCGCCCATGCCGCCACCGCCGCCACCGGGGGAGCTGGAGCTTCCGGTGTTGGACGTCGAACTTGAGGCGCTGGAGCCCGAGTTGGCCGTAGCGCCGGGCGCGTTGCCGCTCGGCGCGCTGCCGCTGGGCCGCTGGCCACCGCCCATGCCGCCCCCGCCCATGGCGCCGCCGGTGTCGGGGCCGGCCGTCGGGTTGGTGCCGTTGGAGCCCGCGGTGGTCGCCGCCGACACCGAGTACGCGGCGGGCCCGGCCAGCAGGGCGACGACCGCCGCGAGGGAGGCCAGCCCGATCAGCTTGCGCCGACGCATGAACCGTCCGACGAGCAGCCCGATCACGGCGACCGCACCGGCGACACCGGCCATGACCTCGGCGACCGTGTAGAGGGTGCCGGAGCCGGAGACCCGCTGGAGCAGGACGACCGCCCAGACCGCGCTCACCGCGACCGCCAGCGGAAGCACCCACCCAGACCTCGCGACCGACCCCTCCTTGAAGGCGCCGTACAGCATGACCCCGCCGGCACCGGCCAGGGCCGCGATACCGGGGGCCATGGCGGTGACGTAGTACGGGTGGAAGGTGCCCTCGGCGAGGGCGAAGGTCAGGTAGTGCAGGACGAGCCAGCCGCCCCAGAGCATCAGGGCCGCGCGCTTGGCGTCCGTGCGGGGCGCGCGGCCCCGCAGCACCAGACCGCCCACCAGGGCGATGAGCGCGAAGGGGATCAGCCAGGAGATCTGGCCGCCCATGATCTCGTTGAACATCCGGTAGACGCCCGCGTCGCCGCCGAAGCTCGCCCCGTTGCCCTGCGAGCCCACCGACGAGCCGGCGCCGAAGATGCGGCCGAAGCCGTTGTAGCCGATGACCAGGTCCCAGACGGTGTTGTCGGTCGAGCCGCCGATGTACGGGCGGGAGGAGGCGGGGATGAGGTCCACGACCACCATCCACCAGGCACTCGACACGATCAGCACGACCGTGCCGGCGGCGAGGTTGCGGATCCGGCGGCCGAGGCCGCCCTCGGCGGCCCACAGGTAGACGAGGAAGAAGGCCGGCAGGACGACGTACGCCTGCATCATCTTCGTGTTGAAGGCGAAGCCGATCGCGACGCCCGACCACACCAGCGGCAGCAGCCTGCCGGTGCGCACGGACTTCATCAGCGCGGCGGCGCCGAGCAGCATCAGGAAGACGAGGATCGGGTCGGGGTTGGTGTCCCGGGTGATGGCGACCGTGATGGGCGTGAGGGTGAGCGCGAGTGCGGCGATCGTGCCCGCCACGGCCCCGAAGTCACGCTTGACCATGCGGTACAGCAGGGCCACCGAGCCGACGCCGACCGCGACCATCGGCAGCATCATCTGCCAGGTGCCGTAGCCGAACACCCGGGCCGACAGGCCCATCACCCACAGTGCGAACGGCGGCTTGTCGACGGTGATGAAGCTGCCCGCGTCCAGCGCGCCGAAGAAGAACGCCTTCCAGCTCTTCGTGCCGCTGTAGACGGCCGCGTTGTAGAAGGTGTTGCCGGTGATGGAGGACATGTTCCAGGCGTAGAGCGCCGTGGCCAGGACGAGGATGGCCCACAGGGCCGGGCGGGCCCAGCGCGGGTCCTCGGGGGAGCCGGTGAAGATCCTCCGGGTCCGGGCGGCGAGACCGCCGCCGGCGGGAGGAGCATCGGCCCGGTGCCTGTGGCCGCTGTCCCGCCCGGTGGTGGGCGGCGGGGCGAGGGTCGTCATGACGCGTACTCCATGTCCTTGAGGCCCTCGGGGAGGGTGGCGGTGGTGGTGGCGGGAGCGGTCGTACGGGGGGCCGGGACCCATGAGCGATTCACGCGGCGAGGCATGTCGGCGATCCGGACGCGGCGACCGACCGTCGCCCGGAGCATGCGGCCCATGCCCTTGAGGTCGTCGACGGCCGTGCGGACGATGTCGACGCGGCTGTCGGGGTCGTCGACCCAGTCGACGGGGACCTCGTGGATGCGGAGCCCGTTGCGCTGGGCCAGCACGAGGAGCTCGGTGTCGAAGAACCAGGCGGTGTCCTCGATGTGCGGGGCGAGCGCGCGGAAGACGTCGGCGCGTACCGCCTTGAAGCCGCACTGCGCGTCGGAGAAGCCGGCCGCGAGGCCCAGCTTCAGCAGCAGGTTGTAGGAGCGGGAGACGAACTCACGCCGGGGGCCGCGGACGACGTCCGCCTGCCGGTGCAGCCGGCTGCCGACGGCGAGGTCGCTGTGGCCGGACAGCAGGGGCGCGACCAGCGGCAGGAAGCCTTCGAGGCCGGTCGAGAGGTCGACGTCCATGTAGGCGACGACATCCGCCGTGGAGCGGCTCCACACGTGCTTCAGCGCGCGGCCCCGGCCGTTGGCCTCCAGGTGGACGGCGTGGACGTGGGGGAGCCGGTCGGCCAGGGCGAGGGCCGTGTCCCAGGTGGTGTCCGTGCTCGCCTTGTCGGCGATGGTGATCCGGAACGGGAACGGGAAGGACGCTTCGAGGTATGCGTGGAGACGGCCGACACTGTCGGCGAGGACGTGCGCCTCGTTGTGGACCGGCACCACGATCTCGACCGAGCGCTGCCGGACGCCTCCCGCGTTCATTTCGTTCATGGCAGCGACTGTCGAGGCCGCTTCTGGGGCGACGCTGAGCGAGTACTGAGGGAAGAATGAGAATCAGGGAACTCACAGCTTCCCCATAGCCGACAGCCTCAGGGCTCATAGGACCGCCGCGCGGCAGACGGGTTCAGGCCCGTACGGCCGTCGCGCGCATGACCGGTGCAGGCCGGTACGGCCGCCGCGCGGCCCACGGGTTCAGGATTGGTACGGCTGCTGCTGCGACTGCCCGTTGTACTGACCGGCCTGGCCGCCCGCGGCCTGTGCCTGGAGGCGTTCCGCCTGCTCGGCGTCCACCTTCTGTTCCGCGCCGCAGAAGGTGCACTGTGTCTGGTACTTGGTCGAGATCGGGACCAGCGGCACGAAGAACAGCGTGAACTTCGTGACCCGCTTCCTGAGTGTGTGCGCGGCGGGGTTCCCGCACCGGCCGCACACCAGCGTCAGTATCGCCAGCTGGTACAGGTATCCCTTGGTGCCAAAGATGATCACGATCTCGGTCCTTCCCGGGTGGTGCCTGGCGGCACACTGCACACACTGCCATCAAGTGTGCCCGTCACCCACCCGGGCCGCGGCCGAGGCCCGCTGGGCCGGGTGGCTCAGGTGATCGAGCCCGGGGCCGGGGACACGGTCGGTGCGCAGTCGCGCAGGGCTACCGGTTCGCCCATCGCGACGAGGATCTTGCGGCTGCCGCGGTAGGCGTCGCGGCCGTGTGCCGAGAGGATGTTGTCGACCAGCATGAGATCCCCCGGCTGCCAGCTCTCGCGACGGGTGGCGGAGTCGTAGGCGCCGTTGAGGATGTCCACCTCCTGGGCCGACAGCGCACTGCCGTCGCCGAACGCGGTGTCGAACGGCAACCCGTCCGTTCCGAAGGTCATTTCCATGACGTCCAGGATGTCCTTGTCCAGCGACCAACGGCTCCAGAACGCGGCGTGGTTGAACCACACCTCCTCATGGGTCCGCGGATGGCGGATGAGTGCCGAGCGCCTCTGGACGGTGCGCAGCCCTTCGTCCCCCTGCCAGAAATGGCCGATGAGATTGCGTTCGCAGTACTCGGCCACGCCCTCGCGGTCGTCGGTCGCGAAGGCCGTCCGCCAGGGAAGTCCCGCCTGGGCGTGGTAGTTGCGCGTCAGCAGCCAACCGGTCGCCCGGAAGCGATCCACGAGGTCGGGGGGCAGCGCGGCCCGTACCTGACGGACGTCGGCGACGGTGGTCGCGCCGCCCGTGTCGGGAGCGTCGAGACAGCAGAAGAGCAGCAGTCCGGGGAAGTCCAGGGTGTAACTGTTCTCGTTGTGCAGGTGGATCGGCTGCACGGGAGGGAGGTCGGTCGACGAGTACACGTCAGCGCCGTAGTCGCTGCGGGGTGTGGCCTTCTCCTTGTACGCGGCCCGTCTTTGCACCAGGACGTCGCGCAGGTCCGCGAAGTGTTCCTGCCGTTCGATCGGAAGGCCTCGGATCAGCAGGTGTCCGTGGCGCAGGAGCTCGGCCCGGATGGCCTCGGTGTGTTCCACGACCCAGGCCCGCGCGGAGGCCTGGCCGACCAGCCGCGGCGTCCGGATGATCGGCGGCTTGCCGGGCTGGGACTGTACAGGGAGGCCGGTCGGCTGGGGTATGTCGGTTTCCGGGATCATCCGAGATGTCTCCGCTCCTGGTCCGAGGTCAACAGGCGGTACGCGGCCGGGCGGCCTTCGACCGGTTCGTCTACGTGCTCTGATCCGGCGGCTGCTGTGCGTCGTACGACCGCGCCAGCCACTCGTCGTTGTAGATCGTCTCGAGGTAGTTCGTCCCGAAGTCCGGTGAGATGGCGACCGCGGTGACGTCGTCGCCCACGCTGTTCGCCTTCATCCAGGCGAGCGCGCCGCTGACCACGGTTCCCGTCGAGCCGCCGAAGAGGAAGCCTCGTCTCACGAGCTTGCGGCACATCCGGACCGTGTCGGCCTCGGAGACGTGGACGACGTCGTCCACATACGACATGTCGAGAATCCCCGGCCGCACACTGGTGCCGAGACCGGGGATCAGACGCCGGCCCGAGGGTTCACCGAACGTCACGGAACCGACGGCGTCGACGGCCACGATGGTGACCGACGGCTGGTTCTCATGGAAGTAGTTGGCGCACCCCATCAGGGTTCCGGTCGTCCCCGCTCCGACGAACAGCACGTCGAGCAGGGGAAACGCCTTCGCGATCTCGGACCCCGTGGTCCGGTAGTGGCCCATCCAGTTGCCTTCGTTGGCGTACTGGTTGAGCCACAGGTAGTCGGGGTTCGCCGCGCACAGCCGTCTCACGTACGACAACCGGGCTGCGAGGAACCCGTTCTCCTGGTCCGGCTCGGTGATGACATGCACCTCGCTGCCGAGCGCTTCCATCAGCCGCCGGGCCGCGGGCGTACAGCGCACGTCGGTCACACAGATGAACCGATAGCCGCGGCTCGCTGCCACCGTGCTCAGCGCGACGCCCATGTTCCCGGAAGAGGATTCGATCAGCGTCGCACCCGGGAAGAGCTCCCCGCCGCGCTCCTTCGCCTCCACCATCTCGGTGGCGGCCTTGAGCTTGATCGAGCCGGCGAAATTGAAGCCCTCGCACTTCAGGAAGAGCCGACGCCCCACGCTCGGCCGGAGATCGACATAGAGGTCCTCGACATTGAAGTCCATGGGATTCGAGATGATAGCCGTCACGTAATGCAACCCATTCTCGTCAAGAAGCCCTCCTCGACTCGCTCATCAATTCTCGCAATTACTTCAATATTTGACCTATACGAGATCTATCGGCGACCGCGATCCCGCTGCGGGGAGTCATCTCGCGTTCGTGGTAAATTCCCAGCTTTCATCAGCTCCCGGGCTCCCTCCGGGGGCCGCAGGCCCGTCGCCCTTCATCTCGCCCGTGCAGCCGAGTCCGGGCCTCCTGCGGCACACCTGGTCCGTCGCCGGAAACCAGCCATGCCAAGTTTTTATTGCAGGTGCCCGCCAGAATCTCTTTGCGGGTGCTTGAGCAGGCGTGGGCCATCACTCGGCAGGCAAATATCACCATGATTCAGGCATGCTGTGACGACTCGGATAGTAAATGCATGATCAAAGTGATTCCACCCCGCCTGATTTAGCCGCCCGAGCAGTCCGAACGCCCGGCAGACGGTCGTTCCATCATCATTCAGTGTTCCTTGACTCCGCTTCCTGGCCGTGCCTACAGTCGCTGAGGCGGCGATGAATCTGTCGCGGAGTCGTGCAATTTCGGCTCACGGGGAACGGGGACGGGGACCGATGCTTCTCTTGCTTTTTCGGCGGCCTTTTCGGCTGCTCCGAGGTTTGCGGCGGAACATGAACGCTCATCTGGCAGCCTCGTTGACGGTGTCCCGCAGTGCGACACCGGAGTTCTCTCTCGGGATTTAGCCTCTTATCCGGGGTTCGCATCCGAAATCGTAGCCAAGGCTTGTTCCAAACGTGTCGCCCTGCCCATCGGGCGCGTCTTCCTGCAGATTGCTGACAACGTTACCCTCGCGCGTCGTATACCCCTGATGTGACCAAGGAGGAGTTCAAACGTGATGGAATTTCGAATTCTTGGCCCAGTTGGAGCATGGGTGGAGGGCAAAGAGATTCCGCTCAATGGAACCAAGCAGCGCACCATGCTGGCGGCCCTATTACTGGCCGATGAACGAGTACTCCCCGACTTTCAACTGGGTGAGGCTCTCTGGGGAAAACGGCCGCCGGGCACCTACCAGGCGCAGATATACACCTATGCCTCGCGCCTGCGGCAGCACCTGGAAAACCACGCCGAGATCATACGCAAAGGGTCGGGCTACATGCTGCGCATCACCTCGGGCCGATTCGACTACGGCGACTTCACGGCGCTGTCCTACTCCGGCCGATCCGCGCTGCGGGAAGGGAGATACCAGCGGGCCTCGGAGTTGTTGCGCGCCGCGCTCGGCCTCTGGCGGGGACCCACCCTGACCGATGTGACCGAGCATCTCTGGGACACCGAGAGGCCGAGCATAGAAGAGGCCTACATGGAGACGCTGGAGAGTCGCATCTCCGCGAACCTGGCGCTCGGTCAGCACGCGCAACTCACCTCGGAGCTGGTGGGCCTGGTGCACGCGCATCCGCTGCGGGAGCGGTTGCGGGCGCAACTCATGCTCGCGCTCTACGCCAGTGACCGGCAGGCGGATGCCTTCACCGTCTTCCACGAGGGCCGGCAGTTGCTGGACGAGGAGCTCGGGGTGGACCCCGGTTCGGCGCTCCGCCGCACCTACCAGGCGATCCTCACCACCAGTGTCGACGCGATGGAGCGAGAGGTGCTGGTCGGTCTGCCCGAGCGCGACCCGATCGGCGACGACTCCCCCCTGCGCCCCGAGTCCTTCCTCGCGGTGAACGGAATCGGTCATCCATAGCGCTTCAGCTCGCTGAAGAAATCGGGGACGGTGTGCAGGGACCGGTTCCTGGACACCTGGTCGTAGATATGGCCGGCCACAGCCAGGTCCAGAACGCCGAGGCCGAACGGGGAGAAGACGACCGGCCGGTCCCGCGGGCAGGCCACTTGCCCGGTCAGTACGTCGAACAGGGTGCCGGCCATGAACGCGCGGTTGCCGACCTGCTGCTCGGTCAGGTGCAGCGAGGTGTTGGCCTTCATGCAGTGCTCGATGTCGTCGGTGACATTGTGCGACGCGAGCACGATCTCCGGTGACAGGTCGCGCAGCGAAACATGCAGAACCAGAGGGTTGTGGGCGAACCAGTCCGGATCGGTCACATGCGGCCGTGACGCGGTGGTGGCGAACACGATCAGATCGGAGGACCTGACCAGCTCCTCCGCCGTCCTGTGGACCGTGATCTCTCCCTTCTCGGTCCGTTCGAGATAGCCGCGGAAATCCCCGGCGTGCTCGGCCGAGAGGTCGTGAATCCCCAGCCTGTCGAAGACGAAGCCGTTTCCGGCGAGATAGGAGTGAATGAAGCGGGCGATGAGCCCGGTGCCGAAGAATCCCACCCGGGTCGGACGGCCGCCACGCTGTTCGCTCAGCTCGACGGCGGCCAGCGCCGCGGATGCCGCGGTGCGCGCCGCGCTGATGATGGAGCTCTCGAGGCAGGCGAACGGATACCCCGTACGGGCGTCGTTGAGGATGAGAACCGCGGAAGCGCGCGGAATGCCGCGGGCCACGTTCTCCGGGAAGCTTGAGATCCACTTGACCCCGTGAACTCCCCCTTCTCCCCTCAGCGAGGCGGGTAGCGCGATGATCCGAGACGACGGGTCATCCGGAAAGGTCAGGAAGTAGGAGTCGGGATTCACCGTCCGGCCGGTTCCGTGCAATCGGTAGGCGGCCTCGACGATCCGCGTGACCTCGGCCTCCTTCCCGTTGATCACCTCATGCACCTGGGCGCCCGATATCACGCTGAAAGAAGGGGTGGAAGAGAGGGTGGGCTGGTTCATGGCTGCCTTTCGGACAGGTTCGGCTGGTGTTGTCGGCTACGCCTGTTCCACAGGCTTGAGATCGTCCTTGTGCAGGGTGGACCGGAGTTCGGATCTCCGCAGTTCCTCATCGGCGGTCAATTCGATCCGGCCCACGGCCCGGCGCAGAATCGGCGGCCCCATCAACGAGGTCACCACCGCGATCAGCACGATGACCGTGTACATCGCCGTGCTCAGCACCCCGAGGCGCAGACCCACCATCGCCACGATCACCTCGACGACACCGCGGGCGTTCATGCCCGCGCCGAGCGCGATCGCCTCCCAGCGGTTGAGGCCGCTCATCCAGGCGCCGATGAAGGCCCCCACGAACTTGCCGGCGATCGCGATGAGCAGCAGGACCAGTGCGGTGACCAGCACGGCCGGGTCGGCCAGCGCGGTCAGATCCATCCGCAGGCCGGCCGTCGCGAAGAACACCGGCGCCAGTACCGCCACGACGAAGGTGCGCAGCGGCGCCAGCCGGGTCAGTACGTCCTTGCCCGCCCCGCGGATCAGGATTCCGGCGGCCAGCGCGCCGAAGACGGCCTCGAAGCCGAGCGCGTGGGTCGTCGCGCTGAACGCGATGACGAGCGCCACGGCCACGCTGAGGGTCACTCCCGGCTCGGCCGACCTGACGGTCGTCCGCATGGCGCGGTGCACGAGCGGACGGCCGATCAGTGCCGCGCCCGCGACGAAGAGGAGGAGGAAACCGACCGACCGGATCAGGCTTCCGGCATGCAGTCCGCTCGTGGCCATCGCGGTGACGACGGAGAGACCGAGCCAGCCCAGCACATCGTCGACCGTCCCCGAGATGAGGATGAGCTGGCCGACGTTGCGGTGCAGCAGGCCGAGATCCATCAGTGTCTTGGCGATGACCGGGATGGCGCTCACACACATCGCGATGCCGAGGAAGAGGGCGAAGACCGTGCGGTCGGAGCCTTCCACGAGCAGCGCGGCGGGCAGCAGACATCCGGCGGCGATGCCGAGGCCCAGCGGAATGGCGAAGCCGGGCAGGCTGACCCGTACGGCCGTCGTGGCTCTCTTCCGGATCATCGCGGTGTCCATCTGCAGACCGGTGATGCCGACCAGCAACAGGACACCGATCTGGCCCACGGCGTCCAGCAGATGGGCCTGCTCCGGCACCTTGGGGAAGAGCCATTCGGAGACCCGGGGCAGCGTGTGTCCGAGCAGGGAGGGTCCGAGGACGATGCCCGTCAGGAGCTCGCCGACGATGGGCGGCAGTGAGCAGCGCGCCGCGAGCCGCCCCAGGAGAGTCGCGACCAGCAGCAGAAGCGCGACCTGGACCAGGAACATGGCCAGTGGGTGCCCACCCAGGGGTGGCACCGGCCCCACCGCGATCACCACGGAGTCTCTCCCTCGAATCAGTCGGACATGGCGACGAGGACCCGGCGCGGACCGGTGAAGGGCCGGCGGCCGTGACCGACCAGCATGTTGTCGATGAGCAGCACGTCACCGGTCTGCCAGTCGACATCGACGGCGGCCTCCAGACCGCGGTCGCGTACCTGGGTGATGTACTCCGCCGGGATGGGCGAGCCGTCGGCGAAGGTGACCGACTGGGGCAGATCCTTCTCCGGCATGATCCGGTGGAGCGCCGCAGCCGTCTCGTCGCCGAGCCCCGCGGCGTGCCACTGGTCGGCCTGGTTGAACCAGACCTCGGCACCGGTCACCGGATGCCCGGCCGTCGACGGCCGTACCTGGCTCACCCGCAGCCCGCCGTCCCGCGTCCACTCATGGCGCGCGCCGGTGTCGGCGAGGCACGCCTCGACCTCGGCGCGTGAATCGGTCTCGAACGTGTCCTGCCAGCTCTTGCCGAAGCCCATGCCGCCGTGCAGGTTCTGCGAGTAGCGCACACCGTCGGCGAAGCGCTCGCGCACCTCGGGATCGAGAGCCTCCAGCCAGCGCACCCCGTCCACCACAGGCGTCGCGCCGCCCGTCTCGGCTGCCCGCTCGCAGAAGAAGAGCAGCCGGGCCGGCCACCGATGGGCATAGCTCAACTCGTTGTGCATCGAGATGGTGAACTCCGGCGGGTACTCCGTCGACGTGTAGATGTTCTGTCCGACCTTGGTGCGGGGCGAGTTGCCGTTGACGTAGGCGAGCCGATTCGGCAGCAGCAGATCCATCACGGTTTCCAGCTCGGCCGTGGTGACGCCGAATCCGCGGAAGACGAGGGCCTTCTCCCGGATCAGCAGGGTGTCCAGATCGTCGAGGCCGCGCAGATGGCCGATCAGGCCGCCCGGGGCGGCTTCCGCCCCGGTGTCGGCCGGAGTGACGACAAGTGGCGCCCAGGCACTGTAACCGTCCGTCATGGCTTCTCCTCGCGGCAGGACCTTGGTCGGTCCGACCCTGAGGACCACGTCTATATTTCTTCGCTACCCGGCCTATCGGCCCTCTTCCACCCGTCCGCTCCGGCCGGAACCGGAGGTTGTATAGGCGGCCTATAGCCGCGATACCCAGGGTGGTCTTTACCGTGCAGTTCTGTGTGCGGGATTCCCTGGAAACAGCGAGCGACGGAGTCGAGAATGGTCGACCAGGACGCGATCCGGCTTCCTTTGTCCGCCGGCCAGCAAGGGGTGTGGTTCGCCCACCAGTTGGATTCCTCCGGGCGGAAGTACAACTGCGCGGAGTACCTCGCTGTCGACGGCCCGGTCGACGTCGCTCTGTTCCGCGCGGCCTGGACGACGCTGCGCGCCGAGGCCGATGTCGTACGCATCGGGTCCGTGGTCCAGGACGACGTTTTGTGGCAGGTACTCGACCCGGATCACGCGACCGGTCTTCCGCTGATCGATTTCTCCGACGACGACGACCCGGAGGCCCGGGCGCAGCGGTGGATGCGGAACGATGTCCGGCGCCCCGTCGATCTGAGCAGGGGCCCCATCTCCTCCTTCGCCCTGATCAAGCTCTCCGGCACGAGGTTTTTCTTCTACTACCGCATTCACCATGTCGTCATCGACGGCTACGGGGTTCATCTGCTGGGACAGCGGTTGGCCGAGATATATTCCGCGCTGGCCGCCGGCCGGACCCATGTTCCCCGGGTATTCGGTCCGTTGAAAGACCTTCTCGACGACGAAGCCGAATATCGTGCGTCCGAGGCTTTCGCGGCGGACCGTGCCTACTGGGTGGAGCGCTTCGGCGACCGGCCCGAACCCCTGCGGGTGCCCGGCCGCCGAGGCCCCGGATCGAGCCTGCCGGAGGAGCGGTTGCGGCTGCGCCTGACGGCCCCGCTCCTCGACGACGATCTCGAACTTCTGCGGAAGACCGCCGTCGTGTCCGGCACCACATGGCAGATCCTGCTCATGACCATCGTCGGCGCCTACGTCCATCGGGTGACGGGCCGTCAGGACGTGATCCTCGGTGTGCCCGTGACGGGACGGCGCAGTGTCGCCGCGCGACGGATCCCCGGTATGGCGACCAACAGCGTCCCCGTGCGTCTGGACCTCGCTCCGGGGGCGAGCCTGACGGGTCTGCTGCCGCGTCTGACGAAGGAGGTCGGCGAGGCGCTGAAACACGAACGCTTCCGGCTGGAGGACCTGCAGCGCGAACTGGCCCCGCACGACGGAATAGGGGCGCTGATGGGTCCCATCGTCAACTTCATGCCGTACGGCGGACCGCTCCGCTTCGGCGACGCCCCGGCCACCAGCCACAACCTGGCCTCGGGACCGGTCCTCGACCTGTTCGTCACCTTCCGTCCCGAACCCGACGGCGAGGGCCTCTCCATGGTCCTGGACGGGAATCCCGACACGCACGACCTGGAGAGCCTCTCGGGGCACCAGGAACGCCTGACGGCATTCATCCGTACCGTCGCCGCGGCTCCGGAGACCCCACTCGCCTCGATCGACGTACTCGGTGCGGCGGAGCGGCGACGGCTCCTCGTGGAACGCAACGCCACCGCGCTGCCCCTGACCGACGAGACGGTGCCGGAGCTCTTCGGGAAGCGGGCGGCCGCCGCCCCTTCGCGCATCGCGCTCGTCCACGGTTCAGGCACCGTGACGTATGGGGAGCTCGACGCGCGGTCGGACCTGCTGGCCGGCGAACTGGCCGAACGGGGCATCGGTGCCGGGCACCTCGTGGCCCTCGCGCTGCCGCGGTCACCGGAGCTCGTCGTCGCCATGCTGGCCGTGCTCAAGGCGGGCGCGGCCTTCGTCCCCGTCGACGTCTCCTATCCCACCGAGCGTTTCCTCCACACCCTCGACGACTCGTCCCCCGCCTGTGTGATCACGACGAGTGATGAGACGCGGCTGCCCGACGGCAGCCCCCGCATCCTCCTCGACGGCACGGACATCCCGTCGGACCGCGCGCGCTCCGCGGCACGCCCGCCCGCTCCGGGCCCGGACGACACCGCGTATGTCATCTACACGTCCGGTTCCACCGGCGCGCCCAAGGGCGTCGTCGTGCCGCACCGTGGCCTCAGGAACCTGGTCGAGGACCGCGTACGGCGGTACGGCCTCGACACCCGGAGCCGCGTGCTGCAGCTGGTGTCGCCGAGTTTCGACGTCGCGATGGCCGACATCTGGCCGACCCTGCTGGCGGGGGGACGACTGGTACTGGCCCCCGAGGGGCGGACCGTGACGGGCGAGGAACTGACGGGGCTGCTGCGCACGCGACGGGTCACGCATGCCGCGATCCCCCCGGTCTTTCTGAGCCGGATGCCGGCCGAGGACCTGCCGGAGCTCGGCGTACTGGTCACCGGCGGCGAACCTCCGGCCCCCGAGACGCTGCGGCGGTGGACCACGGGCCGGCGGATCTTCAACGAGTACGGAGTCACCGAGGCGACGGTCACCACTACCGTGAGCCCGCCGCTGGACCCCGCCGGCGTACCGTCGATCGGCCGTCCGATCGCCAACTCCCGGACGTATGTGCTGGACGACGCCATGCTGCCGGTACTGCCCGGCGCGGTGGGGGAGCTGTACATCGGGGGTGCCGGGATCGCGCAGGGCTATCTGCGGCGACCGGAGCTGACGGCCGGACGGTTCGTGCCGTGCCCGTACGGGCCGCCCGGGTCGCGCATGTACCGCACCGGCGATCTCGTCCGCTGGCGGGCCGACGAGCAGCTCGAGTATCTCGGGCGGGCGGACAGCCAGGTCAAGGTCCGCGGCTTCCGCATCGAGCTCGGCGAGATCGAGGCGGTGCTGGCACGCCAGGAGTCGGTCGGGGCGGTGGTCGCGGCGGTGTGGGAGGACCACCCTGGCAGCGGGCGGCTGGTCGCCCACGTGGTGCCGGCGCCCGGCACGGTGCTGAACACCGATGAGGTACGCCGGGTGGCCGCGCGCTCGCTGCCGGACCACATGGTCCCCATGGTGGTGGAGCTGGACGCCGTGCCGGTCACACCGAACGGCAAGGTGGACCGCCGCGCGCTGCCCGCACCGGACTTCTCCTCCGCCGGGACCGGGCGGCCGCCGCGCGACGACCGGGAGGAGCTCCTGTGCGCGCTGTTCGCGCGGGTGCTGGGGCTGGACCGGTTCGGGGTGGAGGACTCGTTCTTCGCCCACGGCGGCGACAGCGTCCTCGCTCTGCGACTCGTGGCCCAGGCACACCGGGCCGGCCTCGAGTTCGAGGTGGGCGAGGTCTTCCGGCACCCGACCGTCGCCCAACTCGCCCCGCACGTCCGGTCGGTCACCGGCGGGGCGGAGCAGCCCGACGCCGCCGGCACCGAGAGCGGTCCGGCCGCGCCCCGCGGGCTGCCGGCGCCCGGCCGCCCGGCGGGCGCCGTCGGCCTCACCCCCGCCGACCTTCCGCTGGTCCGGCTGGACCAGGCGGAGATCGACGCCCTGCACGCCGCCCACCCCGGCATGTCCGACGTGCTCCCGCTGACACCCCTTCAGGAAGGCCTGCTCTTCCACAGCATCCTGGCCGAGGACGGCGTCGACTCCTACGCGGCACAGCTCCGCTTCGACCTCGACGGCCCGCTGGACACGGCGGCGCTGCGGGCGGCCGGCACCTCGCTGCTGGCACGGCATGCGGCGCTGCGGGCGGCGTTCCGGCACGCCGACACCGAGGAGCCCGTACAGATCGTCTGCGAAGGGCTGCGGCCGCCCTGGGCGGAGCGGGATCTGTCCGAGGTGCCACAGGGCGCGAGGGAAGCGGAGGCGCTGCGACTCGCGGCGGACGAACGGTGCCGGCCGTTCGACATGACGGCGCCACCGCTGCTCAGGTTCCTGGTGCTGAAGCTGGCCGACGACCGTCACCGGGTGGTCCTGACGGCACATCACATCCTGTGGGACGGCTGGTCCACGGCGATTCTGGTGCGCGAGCTGTTCACGCTGTACGGCCGTGGCGGCGACGCTGCCGGGCTGCCCCCCGCCCGTCCGCACCGTGACTACCTGGCCTGGCTGTCCGTGCAGGACCGGTCCGTGTCCCGGCGCGCCTGGGCCGCCGCTCTGCGGGACCTGGCCGGTCCCACCTATGTCGCGGACGGCGTGACGGGTCCGGCGGAGGAGCACCAGGACCACCTCACGCACGAACTCGGCGCGGACCGGACCGGGACACTCACCGCGTTCTGCCTCGACCACGGCATCACGCTGAGCACCGCCGTGCACGGTGCGTGGGCGCTGCTGCTCTCCCAGATCACGGGAAGCGACGACGTGCTGTTCGGCACCTCCGTCTCCGGGCGCCCGTCGCAGCTTCCGGGTGTCGAGGACATCGTCGGCCTGCTCACCAACACGGTCCCGGTCCGGCTGCGGCTGCGGGCCGGCGAGAGCGTGATCGCGACGCTGGCACGGCTCCAGGAGGAACAGCTGTCCCTGGTGCCCCACCACCATCTGGCGCTGGCCGACATTCAGCGGCAGGCGGCGGGCCCGCGGGACGGCGCCGGGTTCGGCTACCGGGGCGGCGCGCTCTTCGACACCGCCATCACGTTCGTCAACCGCTCCTTGGAAGCGGGCGGGCCGACGGGGGCCGACGGGCTCCGCCTGGCCGCCTTCGACGTGGAGGACGGCACCCACTACCCGCTCCGCCTGGCCGCCCTGGCGGGCCGCACGCTGACCCTGCGGCTCGGCCACCGGCCCGACGTCTTCTCCCGCACCGAGGCGAAGCGGCTGCTCGACCGGCTGGTGCACACGCTGGAGACACTCCCGAACCGGCACTGACCGGCACTGACCAGCACTGATTGGCACGACCCCCCCCGCACCACCCCCACCCCATCCCGAGGAGGCGAGGCGGCCTTGCGGACGCCCGACGTATTCATCAAGGGGCTCGGCACCTTCGTGCCCGACCCGGTCGCCATCGAAGAGGCCGTCGAGCAGGGGCACTACCCCGCCATCGAGGTCGAGTTGCACGAACTGGCCGGTGCGGCGGTGGCCGGAGAGATCCCCGCGCCCGAAATGGCCCTGCGTGCCGCGCAGCAGGCGTACAAGCGCTGCGGTCACCGTCCCGAGGAGACCGCTGTCCTGCTGTACGCCGACTCCTGGCACCAGGGACCCGACGGCTGGCAGCCGCAGTACTACCTGCAACGGCACCTGGTCGGCGACGACGTGCTCTCGGTCGAGGTACGGCAGGGCTGCAACGGTATGTTCGCCGCGCTGCAACTGGCCGCCGGCTATCTACGGGGCCGGCCCGCGGCGGCGGACGGCGAGCCGGCGACGACGGCGCTGCTCGTCGCGTCCGACAACTTCGGCACCCCGATGATGAACCGCTGGAGCATGGGCCCGGGCTACGTGGCCGGCGACGCCGCCAGCGCGGTCCTCCTCACCACCGAACCGTCCTTCGCCCAGCTGCTCGCGGTGGGTTCGGTCGCCGTGTCCGCGGCCGAGCAGATGCACCGTGGGGCCGAGCCGCTGTTCCCGCCCGGCCCGACCGTCGGACGCCCCCTGGACTTCCGGGCCCGAAACGCCGAGTTCAAGCAGGCCGCCCTCGCCGAGGGAACCGGCACCGGAGCACTGGTCAAGGTCCACGGGATGACGCTGGCGCTGGTCGAGCGGACGCTGGCCGAAGCGGGCATCGGGATGGCCGACGTCACCCGGGTCGCGTACATGAACTACTCCCGGGAGATCGTCGAGCAGCGTTGCATGGCCGCGCTCGGCCTGCCCATGGAGAAGTCCACCTGGGAATTCGGCCGCACGGTCGGTCATCTCGGCGCGAGCGACCAGATCGTGTCGCTCGACCACCTGTTGCTCAACGGTGAACTCGGTCCCGGTGACCACCTGTTGATGCTCGGCGTCGGGCCGGGCGTCACCCTGTCGAGCGCGGTCGTACGGATCCGGGACACCGCCCCGTGGCGCAGTTGAACAAGGCTAAGGAGACCGAAGTCGTGTCCATTCGAGACGAGTCCGCGGCCGTGGCCGGGGCGGCGACCAGTACCTCATCGATGACCCCGCCCGAACCGATAGCCGTGATCGGGGCCGGCTGCCGCCTGGCGGGCGACGCCGACTCCCCCGGCGAGTTCTGGGACATGCTGCTGTCCGGACGTGACGGCATCGGCGACATGCCCCAGGACCGCTGGCACATCTACCGGGACCTGGGCCCGGAGCACAGCGCCGTGGTCCGTCGCGCCGATGTACCGGGTGGCTTCATCAAGGACATCGAGGGCTTCGACTCCGCCTTCTTCGGCCTCACTCCCCGCGAGGCGGAGCTGATGGACCCGCAGCAGCGACTGCTCCTCGAAGTGGTGTGGGAGGCGCTGGAGGACGCGGGCATCCCGCCGCAGAGCCTCGCCGGCGGGGACACCGGCGTCTTCGTCGGCATCGGTTCGGACGACTACGGGCGACGGCTGCTGGAGGACCTGCCGAGCATCGAGGCCTGGACCGGCATCGGCAGCGCCATGTGCGCGGCGGCGAACCGGATCTCGTACGCCCTCGATCTGCACGGCCCGAGCATGGCCGTCGACACGGCGTGCTCCGCGTCGCTGGTCGCCACCCATCTGGCCTGCCAGAGCCTGCGTGCCCGGGAGAGCGGGGTCGCTCTCGTCGGCGGCGTCAACCTGATCATCTCGCCAGGCCTGTCCGCGACCCTGGAGTCCGCGGGCGCCACCGCACCCGACGGCCGCTGCAAGCCCTTCGACGCCTCGGCCAACGGCTACGGGCGTGGCGAGGGCGGCGCGGTCCTCGTGCTCAAGCGACTGGCCGACGCCCAGCGCGACGGCGACCGGGTGCTCGCCGTCGTCCGGGGCAGCCACGTCAGCCAGGACGGCCGGACCAACGGCATCATGGCTCCCAGCGGGGCGGCCCAGCGGCGGCTGCTGGAGGAGACCCTGCGTCGCACGGGCGTGACCGCCGCATCGGTCGACTACATCGAGGCCCACGGCACCGGCACCCGGCTCGGCGACCCCCTCGAAGCGGGCGCGCTCGGTGCCGTGTACGGCAAGGGACGGCCCCCCGGTGAACCGGTCCTGATCGGCTCGGTCAAGCCGAACGTGGGCCACCTGGAGGCGGGTGCCGGCGTCGCCAGTCTGCTCAAGGCCACGCTCGCCCTCGCCCATGGCGAGATCCCGCCGAGCCTCAACCACACCCGGGGCAACCCGGCCATCGACTGGGACTCGGGCGGGCTGCGCGTCGTCACCGAGCGCACCCCGTGGCCCGACCGCGGCCGGCCGCGCCGCGCCGGTGTCTCCGGCTTCGGCTACGGCGGCACCATCGCGCACGTCATCCTGGAGCAGGCGCCCGACCCCACCGTCCCCGCGCCGACGCCGCGACCGGTGGCGGGCCCACGGCTGTTCCCGCTGTCCGGGAAGTCGCCGGCCGCCCTGCGCGGTTACGCCGGCGAACTCGCCCGATGGCTGACCGACGAGGGCCGGGAGACCGGCCTGGACTCCCTCGGACGCACCCTGGCGCTGCGCCGCTCGCACCTGGACGCCCGGGCCGCGATTGTCGCGCGCGACCGGGAGGAACTGGCGGCCGGGCTGCGGACGATCGCCGACGGCGACGAGTCGCGCGAGGCGGTCGTCGGCTCGGCCCCGGCGAACCCGGGCAAGGGCCTGGTGTGGGTGTTCTCGGGACACGGCTCGCAGTGGGCGGGCATGGGCCGCGAACTGCTGGCGTCGGAACCCGTGTTCGCTTCGGTCATCGACGAACTGGAGCCGGTCTTCCTGGAAGAGATCGGCTTCTCTCCCCGACAGGTCCTGCTGGACGGCGACTTCGAGACCGTGGACCGCGTCCAGACCATGATCTTCGCGGTCCAGATGGGTCTCGCCGAGGTCTGGCGGGCGTACGGAGTCGAGCCCGAGGCCGTGATAGGCCACTCCGTCGGCGAGATAGCCGCGGCCGTGACCTGCGGCCTGCTCTCCCGCGCGGACGGCGCCCGGTTGATCTGCCGCCGGTCGAAGCTGCTGCGCCGGGTGGCCGGCCGAGGCGCGATGGCGATGGCCTCCGTCTCCGTCGAGGAGGCCACCGAGCGGCTCGCGGGCCGCACCGATGTGGTGGCCGCCATCGCGGCGTCGCCGAACTCCACGGTGATCTCGGGCGACATCGCCGGCGTGGAGGCCCTCGTCGAGGCGTGGCAGGCCGAGGGCCTGCAAGTGCGCCGGGTGGCGTCGGACGTCGCCTTCCACAGCCCCCAGATGGACCCGCTCCTCGATGAACTCGCGGCGGCAGCCGCCGACTTGAGGCCGGGTGAGCCGCGGATTCCGATGTACTCGACCGCGCACCCCGACCCGCGCACCACTCCCGCCGCCGACGGCGCCTACTGGGCGGCCAACCTGCGCAACACCGTCCGGCTGGCGGCGGCGACCAGGGCCGCCGCGGAGGACGGCCACCGCGCCTTCCTGGAGATCTCGGCACACCCCGTGGTGGCCCACTCGATCGGCGAGACGCTGGCCGAGGAGGGCATCGAGGACGCCTTCGTCGGCTCCTCACTGCGGCGCGACCGGTCCGAACCGGACACCCTGCTCGCCGCCCTCGCCGCCGCGCACACCCATGGCGTCGGCCTCGACTGGACCCGCCTCCAGCCGACCGGTGAGCTGGTCGCCCTCCCAAGGGTCGCCTGGCAGCGCCGGCCGCACTGGCGGGAGACGTCCTTCCCCGGCGCCGGCCAGGGCCGCGGACACGATGTGGACGCCCACGAACTGCTCGGGCAGCCCGTGTCCGTCTCCGGCCGTTCCCTGCGCCTGTGGCGCACGCTCCTGGAGGACTCGAACCGGCCCTATCCGGGCAGCCACACCATCAACGGGACCGAGATCGTCCCGGCCGCCGTGCTGCTCAACACGTTCCTGGCCGCGTCGGGCGGCGGACCCGGGAACACGGGCGGGCCGACCTCCGGGTGTCTGCGGGAGATCGCGCTGCGACTGCCGCTGATGATGTCCGAGCGCCGTGAACTCCAGGTCGTGCAGGAGGACGACGGGCTCCAGCTGTCGTCCCGGCCGACCGAGGCAGACGGCTCCTGGCTCATCCATACGACCGCCACCACGGGGCCGGCCGATGGCCTGTCCCTGGGCGAACTGCCCGCTCCCGACGGCCTGGTCCCCGCCGACCCGGGCGACATCCAGCGGCACCTCGCCTCGGTCGGTGTCCCGAGCATGGGATTCGACTGGACCATCGAGGACCTCCTGCGCGCCGAAGGCACGGTGCACGCCCGCGTACGGCCCGGCCGGCCGGAGCGAGCACCGGCGACCTGGGCCCCGATCCTCGACGCCGCCCTGTCCATCGCCCCCTCCGCCTACCCCGGCCCGGCGACCCTGCGCATGGTGGCCGCTCTCGCCGAGCTGCGCGTCGAGGGGGCTCCGCCGCCGGCGGCCGACGTCCGGGTCACCCATGACGCGGCGGCCGACACGGTCGACGTGCTGATCGCGGACCCCGAGGGCAGGGTGCTGGCCGCGCTGACCGGCGTACGGTACGGGGCGATCGGCCGGGAGTCGATGGTGGCCGTGCCACCCCGCGACCTGGTCCACGAGGTCGTATGGCGTCCGCTGGAGCGCGCGCCGGAGGCGGGGGCCGCCACGGAACGCGCCGGGCGGGACGTCGTGCTGATCGGCGCCGTCGACCATCCGCTGGCGGATGCGCTGCGCGAGCGGGTCACCGCCGAGGGGCGCCGGTTCCTGGCCGTGAAGCGGCCCGGCGACCTCGAAGGACCGGCGGCCGGGCTCGACGCGGCCACGGACGTACTGGTGCTGCCGCCGCAGCCGGCGCCGCAGGACGCCGTGCCCGACGCCGCGGCCGCGAACGCCTGGCTGCTGCTGGAGACGGCACAGTGGCTGGCCGCGCCGGCCACGGTGAGGTTCCCCCGGCTGTGGGTGGTGACCACGGGGGTGCGGGAAGGCCGGGACAGGACCGGGCCGGCCCACTCCGCGCTGTGGGGGCTCGGCAGGGTCGTCGCCGGTGAGCACGGCGAACTGTGGGGCGGCATCGTCGACCTGCCGTCGGACGGGGCGGACACCGTGGGGGAGTTGGCGGGCCGGCTGCTCGACGTGGTGCGGGCGGCACCGCGGGAGGATGTGGTGTCGCTGCGGGCGGACGGTGCCGCCGAGGCGTCCCGGCTGGTGCGTACGGAGCGGGAGGAGCGGCACGACGCCGTGGCCTGCCGGTCCGACGGCACGTATCTGATCACCGGTGGTCTCGGTGTGCTGGGACTGGAGGTCGCCCACTGGCTGGCCGAGCGGGGCGCCCGGCGCCTCGTGCTGGCCGGCCGGCGCGGGCTGCCGCCGCGCGCGGACTGGGACGGCGCGACCGACCAGGTGACACAGCGTCATATCGCGGGCGTGCGGGCGCTGGAGGCGCTCGGGGTGAGCGTCCGCGTGGTGGCCCTGGACGTCGCCGACGCGGCGGCCGCGGCGCGGCTGCTCACGCCGGACGCCCTCGGCATGCCGCCGATCCGGGGCGTCGTGCACGCGGCGGGCGTCCTCGACAACCGGATGGTCCCGGATGTGGACGAGGAGTCGCTGCGGGCCGTGATGCGGCCCAAGGCGCACGGCGCGTGGGTGCTGCACGACCTGTTCCCGGTGGGCAGCCTGGACTTCTTCGTGCTCTTCTCCTCCTGCGGTCAGCTTCTCGGCCTTCCGGGCCAGGCCGCTTACGGCTCCGCCAACGCCTTCCTGGACGCGCTGGCGCACCACCGCGGCGACACCACGAGCTTCGGCTGGACGTCCTGGCGCGGCCAGGGCATGGCGGTGAACGAGGTGGTGGACCTGGAGCTGCGCGAGCGGGGTGTCTCCGACATCTCGCTGTCCGAGGCCTTCGCGGCGTGGGACCACGCGGCGCGCCGGGGCACCGGGCACTTCCCCGTGCTGCGGACGATCCCGCTGGAGGCGGGCGCCGAACGGCTGCCGCTGCTGCGGGAGCTCGGCACGGCGGCGCCCGCCGCGGCCGACGCGGGACAGGACGGCGGCGACCTCTTCGCCGGCCTGTCGGACGACGAACTGCGCGAGCGGCTGACCGAGGAGATCGCCGGGCAGATCGCCGGCGAGATGCGGCTGCCGGTGGCGTCGCTCGACGTCCGCCGCTCGCTGGTGGAGCAGGGCCTCGACTCGGTGATGACGATCGTCGTCCGCAGGCGTCTGGAGAAGCGGTTCGGGCACAAGCTGCCGGCCACGCTGCTGTGGCACCAGCCGACGGTGGTGGCGATCGGCGAGCACGTCGCGGAGCTGCTGTCGGCGGAGTGAGCCCACCCGCACAGGACACCGCCCCCCTCTCCGGCCGGAGAGGGGGGCGGTGTCAGTCGGGTCCCGGAGCGGGTGGGCCGGTCACCAGATTCCGCACTGGTGGATCCACTCGCTGTCGAGCACGTTGCCCTGGGTGTCCCGGACCTCGACCGTGTATTCCCAGCCCGAGAAGGGCTTGTAGTCGGTCTCCCAGGTCCCGTCGGCCTCGACGACGAGGGTGTCCTGCGGCACCTCCAGCCAGTCGCCGAGGTGGCGGACGATGATCGTCTGGCCCGGCGTGTAGCCGCTGCCCCACGCGATCACCGAGTACAGATCGCAGTCCAGGTAGCCGTCCGTGTACAGCGCCTGCGCCTGCGCCGACGTCGGGGCCTGGGCCGGGGCGGCCGAGGCCTGGGCCGGGGCCGCGGCGATGCCCGTCAGGGCCAGCGCCGCCGCCGTGGCGACTCCGGCCGCCTTCAGGGTGCGAAGCATTCCGAGAACTCCTTCGTCAGGATGTCCGAGGGGAGTGTGCGCCGTCAGCGGGTCACCAGATACCGCAGTAGCTGTAGTCGGAGCCCAGCACCGTGCCCTGGGTGTTCTTGACCGTGACGTAGTACGTGGTGCCGTGGCCGCCCCCGTCGTGGTGGGTCGCCCAGGTGCCGTCGGCCCTGACCGTCAGCGTGTCGCTCGGCAGGGTGTCGTCCGGCCCCCCGAAATTGTCGTCGATCTCATGCTCGACGATGATGGTCTGGCCCGGCTGGTAGCCCAGGCCCTCCGCGTCGACCTCGGCGTAGTCGCAGTCTTGATGGGCCGAGGTCACCAGTGCCGACGCCGTCGCCGGGGTCGCGGCGACGCCCGTCACGGCCAGTGCCGCCGCCGTGGCGACTCCGGCCGCCTTCAGGGTGCGTAACATCCGAGAACTCCTTTGTCGAGATTTCGGGAAAGCGTGCGCCGGGATCGTAAACCCGCTTCCGGAATGCACGGACAGGGCCGGGTGAAATGCGATGGATTGCGGCCGGTGAAGAACTGTGCATCACCTGCGACTTTCACTGGTCGCTTAAGGGCCTTCCCGGGGTTCCGCCGCGAACCTAGTCTCAATTCCTGTCCGGCCTTTGCGGCCCAACTTGACGGAAGAGGCGCGCATGCTCAACAGAGTCGTGATCGTGGGAGGCGGTACGGCGGGTTGGATGACCGCCTCGTATCTCAAGGCCGCTTTCGGCGAGCGGATCGATATCACGCTGGTGGAGTCCGGGAAAGTCGGAACCATCGGGGTGGGGGAGGCCACTTTCAGTGACATCCGGCACTTCTTCGAGTTCCTGGGGCTCAAGGAGAAGGACTGGATGCCGTCCTGCAATGCCACGTACAAACTGGCGGTGCGGTTCGAGAACTGGCGCGAGAAGGGCCACTACTTCTACCACCCGTTCGAGCAGATGCGTTCGGTCAACGGCCATCCGCTGACCGACTGGTGGCTCCAGCAAGGTCCCACCGACCGGTTCGACAAGGACTGCTTCGTGATGGCCTCCGTCATCGACGCCGGGCTCAGCCCGCGCAGGCTCGACGGCTCTCTGCTCGACACGCCGTACGACGAGCACGCGGATGAAATGCAGGGCCTGACGATGTCCGAGCATCAGGGCAAGACCCAGTTCCCGTACGCCTACCACTTCGAAGCCGCGCTGCTGTCCAAGTACCTGACGACGTACGCCGTGGAACGCGGCGTCAGGCATGTGATCGACGACGTCGAAACGGTAGACCTCGACGAGCGGGGCTGGATCAGCTCGGTCAGGACGGCCCAGCACGGTGACTTCACCGGGGACCTGTTCATCGACTGCACGGGCTTCCGCGGCCTGTTGCTGAACAAGGCCCTGGAGGAGCCGTTCATCTCCTACCAGGACACTCTGCCCAATGACAGTGCGGTCGCGCTCCAGGTCCCGATGGACATGGAGAAGCGCGGCATACGCCCCTGCACGACGGCCACCGCCCAGGACGCCGGCTGGATCTGGACCATCCCGCTGACGGGCCGGGTCGGCACCGGCTACGTCTACGCCAAGGACTACGTCTCCCCCGAGGAGGCCGAGCGCACGCTGCGCGAGTTCGTCGGTCCCGCGGCGGCCGACGTCGAGGCCAACCACATCCGGATGCGCATCGGCCGCAGTCGCAACTCGTGGGTGAAGAACTGTGTCGCCATCGGGCTGGCCAGCGGGTTCGTGGAGCCGCTGGAGTCGACCGGGATCTTCTTCATCCACCATGCGATCGAGCAGCTGACCAAGAACTTCCCCGGCTCCGACTGGCACCCCACCCACCGCGACCGGTACAACGACGCCATCGCCCATGTCATGGACGGTGTGCGGGAGTTCCTGGTCCTGCACTACGTGGCGGCCAAGCGGGCCGACACGCAGTACTGGCGCGACACCAAGACGCGCCCGGTTCCGGACGGGCTCGCCGAGCGCATCGAACGGTGGCGCACCCAACTGCCGGACAGCGAGACGGTGTTCCCGTACTACCACGGGCTGCCGCCGTACTCGTACATGTGCATCCTGCTCGGCATGGGCGGCATCGACCTGAAGCCGTCGCCCGCGCTCGCGCTCGCCGACCCCGGTGCGGCGCATCGGGAGTTCGAGGCGATCCGGGAGAAGACCGAGCAGTTCAGCAGGACGCTGCCCACGGCGTACGACTACTTCACGCAGGTGCGCTGACGCCGTCGTGACGTGTCACCTCCGAAGACCGTGGCGGGGCCGCTGTGCGGGCCCGCCACGGCAGGCCTCCCCCGGGCGGCCGTCACCGGCAGAGAACGGAGCGCGATGAGCGAATCGACCATCGGGACACCGGTCTCGGCGACCCCTGACGATTTCCGGACGCTGATGAGCGGCTTCCCCACGGGGGTCGCCGTCGTCACCGCGACGGACACCGACGGCGCGCAGCGCGGGATGACCTGTTCGTCCCTCTGCGGGGTGTCGCTGGAGCCGCCGGTCCTGCTGGTGTGCCTGCGGGGCGGCAGTCCCACGCTGGACGCGGTGCTGTGCTCCGGGGCCTTCGCGGTGAACCTGCTGCACGCGGACGCGCGGCCGACGGCCGAACTGTTCGCCTCGGGCGATCCGCACCGCTTCGGCAAGGTCCCCTGGGAGGCGGGCCCCCAGGCCGCGGGACCGCATCTGGTGCGGGACGCGCACACGGTCGCGGACTGCGGGGTGCTGTCGGCGCAGCCGGTGGGCGACCACGTGACGGTGTACGGGGAGATCCGCCGGGTCACCCGGCGAGGTGACCGGATCCCGCTGCTGTACGGCCTGCGGCAGTTCCGGCCATGGCCGGAGCACTGACCGCCGCCGTGTGGTGGCGCAGTCGGCCGCCGAGCAGCGCCAGGCCCAGGGGCGTCACCGTGTGCAGCACCTTGTTCCGTACCCGGCGCGTGGTGATGAGCCCCGACTGGCGCAGTACGGCGGTGTGCTGGCTGGCGCCCGCCGAGGAGATCCCCAGGCGGGCGGCGAGCTGGCTGGTGGTGCAGGCGGACGTCGTCAGCACCCGCAGCGCGGCCGCCCGGGTCTGGCCGAGCAGGGCTCCGAGCGCCTGGACGTCGAGCTCGGGGCCGACCCACAGGTCGGCGGCCCGGGTGCCGGCCAGGGGGGCGGCGAAGACGAGCGCCGCCATACCGGTGTCCCGCTCGCACTCGACGACCCGGCCGACCTTGCCGGGCAGGAAGACGGAGGGGCACAGCAACAGGCCCCGGCCGTCGAGGTGGATCTCGCGGTCGGGGCCGTCGGGTATCTCCAGGACCGAGCCGGTCCACACGATTCTGGGGTGCAGGGTGGCGAGCAGTTCCTCCACACCGCCGGCCATGACGATCCGGCCGCGTGCCTCGCACTCGGCTTCGAGCCGTGCGCCGATGCGGTCCCAGTACGGGGCGACCGCCGCCCGCCACACGTCCAGGGCCAGCCGGGCCGCGTCGGCGCGGGGCGGCCCGAGGGGCGGCCGACCGCTCGCGGGCGCCGCCCGTTCCAGCAGGAACAGCAGGTCGTCCGGCGCGTCGACGGTGCGCGGCAGCGGGGCCGGCGGCGACCAGGACGCGGCCTGCCGAAGCTGAAGCAGGCGGCGATGGCCCTCGCCACGCCATCGCGCGTAGTCGGCCTGGCCGGATCCGGCCAGTACACCGAGCGCGAAGACGCCCTCGGCGACCGGGCCGAGCGTGCTCCGCAGCCGGGTACGTGCCAGATCGCCGACGGTGAAATGAACTCTCTGCATGTTCGCCCCCGTGGGTGGTGGTCCGGAAGAGACGTCCACCGACTCCCCGTCCCGGCGCCGCGGCAGGCGGTCGCCGGGCGGAAGTCCGTACCGGTGAGCGGGCCGCCGACGGGCGGCCCGCTCGGGCCTGTCCGGCGGATCAGGGTCGGACAGGCTCTGGGTCAGAAACCGGGCGCCGAGGCCGGGGCCCGGAGGGTGCCGAGGTAGGGGTGCCACAGATGGCTGGGGTTGTTCTCCACCTCCGCCACGATCTCCCGCATCGCCGCGAGAGCCTTGGGTTCCTCCCCGTCGTAGACGTCACCCTGCAGCATCTTCAGCACGTCGATGCGGTAGCGCGGGTCCTGGACGAAGGCGGTGAACAGGACGTTCAGGCGGTAGTAGATGGAGATGAACTCGTACCAGTACTTCACCGCACGGCGGAGCTTGGTCTCGTAGGTCTCGAAACGCTTCTTGGCGAAGTCGCCCGCCTCGTGCGCCGCGACGATGTCCTGGGCGGCGATGCGCGCGCTGTTGAGGGCGACGCTCACACCGCTGGAGAAGATCGGGTCGACGAATCGTGCCGCGTCCCCGATGAGCACGAAGCGGTCGCCGCAGATCTGCTTCATCGCGTAGCTGTAGTCGCCCTCGGCCTTGAACTCCCGGACCCGCTCCGCGTTCTTCAGGGCGTCGTGCAGTTCGGGGCGGCTGGAGACGAAGTCCCAGAAGAACCCCTCACGGTCCTTGGCCGCGGCGGCGAAGCGCTTCTTCTGCGTGACCACACCGATGCTGGTGATCGTGTCGGTGATCGGGATCTGCCACAGCCAGGTGTCCTTGATGGGCAGGAAGTGCACGAAGATGTGGTCCACCTGGGCGGCGTCGGCGGCGATCGCGTTCCGGTCCAGGCCCTCGAACCAGGTGTGGACGGCGTACTGGTCGAAGACCGGGTCGGCGACCTTCACCTTGAGCTGCCGTCCGAGCAGCGTGCCGCGGCCGGAGGCGTCCACGACCATGCGGGCGGTGAAGTCCGCCTCCTTCGACGCCAGCCGGACGGTCAGCCGCACCGACTCGGGGTCGGCGAAGTCCACCTTCAGGACCCGGGCACCGCCCAGGACGGTGGCGCCCTGTTCGTCGGCGTGCCTGAGCAGGATGGCGTCGAACCTGCCGCGGTCCACATGGAAGGTGTAGTCGCGGTCGACACCCGGCTGGTTGCGTTCCACGAACGCGATGTCGGCGGTCCAGCCGTGGCTGAGGCCGCTGTATCCCATGCGGGGTATGTCCCGTGACTCGGCGGAGGTCCACGAGGCGCCGTACTTCTTCGGGAACCTGGCCTCGTCGATCTTTTCGAGGGCCCCGATCTCGTGCAGCACGGGTGTGGTCGCCGGGACGAGCGACTCACCGACGTGCGGCCGGGGGAATGTCTCGCTTTCGAACACGACCACGGAGAGGCCGGCCCTGGCGAGATACGAGGCCATGGTCGAGCCGGCCGGCCCGCCACCGATGACCGCGACATCGAAGTCCGCCTTCATGCCTTCTCCTTCTGGGCGCCGGCGTCCAGCGACAGCTCGTGCAGCATGCCGGCGATGGTCCGGATGTCCTTGAAATGATCGATGTCGATCTTCGCGGGAGAGACGTACAGGCCCAGCTCGTCACGGATGTAGGTCAGCAGGAGCGCGACCCGCAGCGAGTCCAGGACGCCCGACTCCATGAGCGGGGAGACGTCGTTCAGTTTCGCCTGCTCTTCGCCCTGGAGGAATTCCTCTCCAATGAACTTGACGAGCGCGGAAACGTAATCCTCTTCGGTCATCGGTTCTCGCTTTCTGTGTGGTGCCGGGGATTTCATGTGGTGCCGTTCGGCGAGGGGTGCTCGTCCCACTCCAGTGCCTCCGCCATCAGATCCTCCTGCGACATCTGATCGATCTCCGCGCGGACCTCTGTCTCCACCACCTCGGCCAGTTCGGCGACGGTGCCGCCCTCGAAGACGGCTCGGGTGGGAAAGTCGATGTCGAATGCCTGCTGGATTTCCGCGATCAGCCGGATCGCGAGAATCGAGTTGCCGCCGCTGCGGAAGAAATGGCTGTGCGCGCCCGCGCGGACTCCGAGAAGTTCCTCGAAGATCTCCGCGATCCGCTCCTCCACGACACCCCGCGGTTCGACGAGGTCGTCCGCCGCCGCCTCCCGCGGTTTCGGCAGCGCGGCCCGGTCGAGCTTCCCGTTGGCGTTCAGCGGGACCCGTGCGATCGGCGTGAACGTACGGGGGACCATGTAACCGGGGAGCCGCTCGGCCACATGGGCGGCGAGCTCCTCCCGGGTCTCCGCGCGTTCCGGCACCCCGGGGGCAGGTACCCAGTAGGCGGCCAGACCGGTGTTGCCGTCCGCGTCCTCGACGGCCGTCACGACCGCTTCCGCGACGGCGGGGTGTGCGTCGAGCACGCTCTTGATCTCGCCGAGCTCGACCCGGTAGCCGCGGATCTTCACCTGGCTGTCGCGCCTGCCGACGAAGTCGACGTGGCCGTCGGGCAGCAACCGGACCACATCGCCGGTCCGGTAGAGCCGTGCCCCCGCCGGACCGTACGGGTCCGGTACGAAGCACGCGGCGGTCAGCTCGGGGCGAGCCGCGTAACCACGGGCCACACCCAGGCCTCCGACATACAGTTCGCCGACGACACCCGTCGGTGCCGGGCGCATCAGATCGTCGAGGACATGCATGGTCACGCCCGGCAACGGCCGCCCGATGGGCACCGATTCACCGCTCACGGGAGCGGTCACCGGGTAGACGCAGGTGCCGACGGACGCCTCGGTGGGCCCGTACTCGTTGATGAGCCGTCCGGCGCCCAGCGTCCGCGCCCACTCGTCGGCCCGGCGCACCGGCAGCGCCTCCCCGGCCACCACGATCACCCCGGCCAGCCCGGCCAGCACCTCCGGATCGAGCTGCCGCGCGAGGATCTCCATGTGCCCGGGAGTCAGTTTGAGGAAGGAGAACGGCGCGGCGGACCGGAGCCGGGTGCCCAGCTCCGCCAGATCCAGATCCTGCGGCAGCAGATGCGTCGGCAGGCCCGCGAGCAGCGGAGCCCAGAGGTTCGGCACCACGAGGTCGAAGGCCACCGACGAGAACACCGCGCCGCCGCCGGTACCCCGGGAGGCCAGCTCCTCGACCGCCCAGCGGACATGGTTCGCCAGTCCGCGATGGGTGATCTGCACGCCCTTGGGCCGGCCTGTGGAACCGGAGGTGTAGATCACGTACGCCGGCAGGTCCAGATCCCGGCCCAGCCCCGGGTCCAGGTGCGCCGGACGGGCCGGCGGTGAGCCCGGCTGCGCCGCGATCAGGTCCGCGTCGTCGTCGGTGGCCACGAACCGTCCGGGGAAGACATCGGCGAGTCGCTCCCGGTGCTCGGACCGCGTCACCACCACCCGCGCCCGCGCGTCGGCGAGCACGCCGCCGACACGGTCCACGGGGAAGGACGGATCCAGCGGAAGATAGGCGGCGCCGGCCTTCCACACGGCGAGCAGCGTCACCGGCAGGTCGATGCCGCGGTCGAGCAGCACACCGACCACCGATTCGGGCCCCACACCGAGACCGCGGAGCAGGTGGGCCAGCTGGTTCGCCCGCGTGTCCAGTTCGGCGAAGGTCGCCGTCGCGCCGTCGGCGACCAGCGCCGTGGCGTCGGGCACGGCCGCGGCCCGCGCCGCGAACAGCGCCGGCACCGAC
This sequence comes from Streptomyces sp. DSM 40750, assembly GCF_024612035.1. Classification (GTDB taxonomy): domain Bacteria; phylum Actinomycetota; class Actinomycetes; order Streptomycetales; family Streptomycetaceae; genus Streptomyces. Next base: position 5,068,641 of record NZ_CP102513.1, on the reverse strand, counting down.
GCCGTCACGTCGGGCGCCGGGGTGTGGTTGTGCCGCCCCGGCGCGGACAGGGCGAGTCGCTCGTCGTCCGGCAGCAGGTCCAAGGTGTCGAGGCGCCCGAGCGGCTCGGTGACGACCGACTCCAGCAGCTGCCGGAAGTGGCCCGCGAGCCGCTCCACGGTGGCGCGCTCGAACAGCGAGGTGGCGTACTCCAACGCGCCGACGAGGGTGCCGTCGGGCTGCCCGCGCATGTAGAGGGTGAGGTCCGTCTTCGCGATGGACGACACCTCGGTCACGGCGTCGAGCTCGTCGGCGTCGGCCGCGGAGCCGGTGAGTTCCTCGCCGTGGTAGTCGAACGCCACCTGGTAGAGCGGCGTGCGGGACAGGTCGCGCTCGGGCGCGAGTGCGGCGACCAGTTCCTCGAAGGGCAGTTCCTGGTGGCCGAAGGCGTCCTTGCAGACTTCCCTGACCCGCTCCAGCGCCTGCTCGAAGGCGAGCGATCCGTCCAGCGGGCAGCGCAGGACGAGACTGTTGAGGAAGAACCCGACGACGCCTTCGATCTCGGGCCGCTCCCGCCCGGCCACCGGGGTCCCGATCGCCACGTCCCACTGACCGGTGTACCGGGCCAGCAGCGTCGTGAACGCCGTGAGCAGCACCATGAACGGAGTCGCGTCACCGCGCCGCCCCAACTCGGTGAGCCCCTCCGCGATGTCGGCGGGCACGGTGAACGTGACGACCGAACCGCGGGCGTCCCGTGCGGGGGGCCGCGGCCGGTCGGTGCGCAGGGCCAGCGGAGCGGCCCCGTCGAGCACCGTCCTCCAGTGGTCGAGCTCGCGCGCCACGACATCCTCGGTGAGCCGCTCGCGCTGCCAGACCGCGTAGTCGGCGTACTGCACGGCCAGCTCGGGCAGTTCGGGGCGGCGGCCGGCGCGCAGCGCGCCGAGGATCTCGTGGAACTCCTCACGCAGGACGGTCGCCGACCAGCCGTCGCCGACGATGTGGTGCATCAGCAGGACCAACGTGCGGTCGGCGGCCTCGGCGGTGGGGCCGGTATCGGGTTCGCTGATCAGCAAGGCGCGGGCGACGGGGCCGTGTTCCAGGTCGAATCCCTCGGCGGCGTCCCGCTCGACGAGTTCGCCGACCCTTGCCCGCGGGGCCGTGACGGTGCGCAGCGTCATGGGGCCGGGCGGATCGATGAGCTGGGACGGCTCTCCGCCCTGGCCGCCGTCCGCCACGAACCGCGTACGCAGCGCTTCATGACGTGTCGTCAGTTCGTCCAGGGCGCGCCGTACCAGCGGTTCGCCGTCGGTGGCGGGCACCCGAAGGAAGAGGCCGGTCACCCACTCGCGGCTGCGTGGGTTGATCCGGTCCAGCAGCCACAGTCGCCGCTGGCCGAGCGAGAGCGGCAGGCCGCCGGTGCGCGGCACCGGGCGCACCGCGGGCGCTTCGGCCCGCTCCGTGCCGTCGTCCTCCACGGCGATCAGGCGGGCCTGCGCGGCGACGGTGGTCGCGCGGAGCAGCCGGGGCAGTTCGATGTCCCGGCCGGTCGCGGCGCGCAGCCGGTTGGCGAGCCGGGTCAGCTGGAGGGAGGAGCCGCCCAGTCGGAAGAAGTCGTCGTGCACACCGATGTCCTCGGCGTGGAACAACTCCCGCCACAGCCCGGCGACCAGCCGCTCGGCGTCCGTGGTGGGCACGGCCTCCGGGTTGCCCGTCGCATCGGGGGCGGGAAGCGCCAGCCGGTCCAGCTTGCCGCTGGACGTCCTGGGGAACGACGCCATCTCGACGTACACGGAGGGCAGATGGCTCTCCGGCAGTCGCCCGGCGAGGAACTCCCGCAGCGCCTCGGGGGCCGTCGGGGCCTCGTCCGGACGGCTCAGCAGATAGGCCGCGAGCCGTGTGTCGCCCGTCGGCGTCTTGTACGAGGTGACGGCAGCCTCCCGGATGCCCGGGTGGCCGGCCAGGGCGGCCTCGACCTCGGCGGGCTCGATCCGGACGCCGTTGATCTTGACCTGGTGGTCCGTGCGCCCGAGGTATTCGAGACTGCCGTCGGCCCGCTGCCGTACGAGGTCGCCGGTCCGGTAGAGCCGCCCGCCGGGCGGGCCGAACGGGTCGGGCACGAAGCGCTCGGCCGTGAGCCGGGCCTGGCCCAGATAGCCGTGGGCCAGCCCGATGCCACCGAGGTACAGCTCCCCCCGGTGGCCGGGCTCCACGGGATGTCCGGCGGGGTCGGCGACGACCGTGCGGATACCGTCGACGGGCGTGCCGATGGGCACCGGACCGGAACGCTGGATCGGGTCGAAGCGGTGACCGGTGACCTCGTTGGTGCACTCGGTGGGACCGTAGGTGTTCCACACCTCGACCTCGGCCCCGCGGTCGCCCATGGCCCGCAGGAAGCGCTGAACGAGTTCGGCGTGCAGCTGTTCGCCGCCGGAGGAGAGCAGCCGGAGGGTGGCGCAGTCCCGCCAGGCGGGCTCGTCGACCAGCATGCGCAGCACCGACGGCACGACCTGAAGGACCGTGACGCGGTGCTCGTTGACCGTGCGGACCAGCAGGGCGGGGTCCCGCTCGGCACCCGTCGGCGCCATCACCACCGTGCCGCCGCCGGCCAGCGGTGCGAAGATCTCCCAGCCGGCGGCGTCGAAGGTCAGGGGCGTCTTGTGCAGGACGCGGTCGCCGGGGCCGAGGCCGTGGGCGCGGACCCGCCAGCCGACCTGGTTGGCGAGACCCTCGTGGCTGATCACGACGCCCTTGGGCCGCCCGGTGGAACCGGAGGTGTGGAGCACGTACGCGGGATGCGCACCGGACACCGCGACCGCCGGGGCGTCCTGCGGCAGACCGTCGAGTGCCCTGGCGTCGGCGTCGAGCGCGACCGTCCGCACCGCCGAGCCCTCGAAGCGCTCGGCCGTGTCCGGCCCGGTCACCACCACCGCGGCCCCCGTGTCCGCCAGTACGGCGGAGGTACGGGCCGCGGGGTGGCCGGGGTCGAGCGGCACATAGGCCGCGCCGGTCTTCCAGACGGCCAGCAGGGTGACGGCGAGGCGGGTGCCCCGGTTCAGGAGGACGCCGACCGGCGCGTCCGGTCCGGCCCCCGTACGTAACAGCAGGTGCGCCAGCCGGTTGGCGCGGCGGTCCAGCTCGCCGTAGGTCAGCGCCCGCCCCCCGGCCACGACTGCGAGGGCGTGGTCGGACGACGCGGCCCGGCGCGCGATGACTTCGTGGAGCGGCTCCGCCGCGAACGGATTCGACGGGTGGTTCATCAACTCTCCCAATGGCTCGGCAGTGCTCGGCCCGGGCACCCCCACGGGCGGCGGCCGCGTCGTGTTGCCCGCCGCCCGCCACGCGAAGATCTTGCTGAACCGGCCAATACTGCGGCTATATCGCGGTTATCGCGCGGAATCGGACGACGAACCGGCCCGTTCCGCCGTACCTCTCCCGGGCTCCCCGGGCTCCGTGGGCTCGCCGGACTTCCCGGACTTCTCGGGCTCCCCGGGGTCCCCGGGCTCCCCGAACTTCTCGGGCTCCCCGGCCTCCCCGGACTTCTCGGCCGGTACGTCGTGTTCGTCCGGATCGTCGACGCGCCGGGCGTCGCGCACCGCGGGGATCAGCGCCGCGGCCACGAGGGTCGCCAGCATCAAGGCCCCGACGCCCAGCACCGTCCTGGTCGATCCGGCGGAGCTCAGCGCGAATCCGCCGGCCAGCGAGCCCAGCGAACTGGCCCCGGAACTCAGCAGGCCCGAGACGCCGCCCACCCGGCCCTGCATCTCGTCCGGAGTCATCCGCACCTGGTAGACGCCGGCCAGCACATTGAGGACCGCACCGGCGAAGGACGTGCCGGCGAACAGCGCCGCCAGCAGGTACACCTCCCGCGCCAGCGCGACCATCGGCATCAGCACCGTCCAGATCCCGAAGATCGAAATGATCACCGGGCCGGGGCGCAGCCGGCGGACGAACTGCGAACCGGACAGGGCGCCCGCGATCCCGCCCAGGCCCGACACCAGTCCGATGACACCGATGGCCGCCGGGGAGCCGCCGTTCTCCTTGACGATCAGGACCAGCGCCAACGACAGTGCCTGGAACAGGACGTTGGTGACGGCGACCAGCCCTATCGCGGCGCGCAGGAAGCGCTGGCCCAGCAACCAGCGGAATCCCTCGGCCATTTCGGCCCGCAGCCGCAGCGGGGAACGGCCGCGCTCGGACTGGAACCGCCGGCGGATGAACAACAGGCTCACCAGCGCGGCGAGATGACCCACCACCGCGAACACGAACGGTGACCATCGCGCCACCCCGTACAGCGAACTGCCGAGCGGCTGTCCCAGCAGGCCCGCCGCCCGGGTCCTGGCCTCGTTCCCGGACAGGGCGGCGGACAGATGGGCCGGATGGACCACATTGCGGACCGCCGCCCGTTCGGAGAGCCGGTAGAAGATCGACGCCGTACCGCCGACGAAGGCCGCGGTCATCATGTGGACCAGCCACAGCCTGTCGCTGAACACCGCCACGGCCACGCTCGTCAGGGCCAGCAACGCCGCCACATCGCAGACGATCATCGTCCTGCGGCGGTCCAGACGGTCGACCAGCACGCCCGCGGGCAGCTGGACGAGCAGCATCGGCAGCAGCGCGGCGAAGCCCACGAAACCGGCGTCGGTGGGCGATCCCCCGTCCCACAGCATCAACAGCGGGTAGGCGATGGCGGCCGTCCGGTCCCCCAGGGCCGAGACGCCGGCGCCCAGCCACAGCAGCAGGTAGTCACGGTTCCGGCGCAGCGGCCCGGCGGGCCGGGGCGGGCCGGTCTCGGTGGCCGGTCCGTCGGCAGGGCTCACCGGGACCGGTTCCCGGATTCGTCCGGCTCCAGGAGCGAGGTGTGGCGCTTAGCCACCTCGGCCCCGGACTCGCCGTTGGTGAGGACGACGAACCCACGGCCCGGACCCACCCGGCACATCGCCAGGGAGTGGTAGCCGGCGCCCCCGCCGCCGTGCCCGAACTGGACATCGGCGCCGAGGTCGTCGACGACCGTGCCCAGGCCGTAGGAGCTGTGGAGGTGTTGTGCCGTGAGCATCTCCCGGGCCGAGTCGGCGGTGAGCAGCGCGAGCGGCCGGGCGAGGCGGGCCCGCCGGATCTCCAGCGCCGCCTTCGCCAGGTCGGTCGCCGTCGTCCACAGCCCTGCCGCGGCCGGCTCGGGCCGCGTCAGCCAGCCCCCCTCGACCGGCCGGCCGGCCGGGTCGTGGCCGAGGGCCACGGGTCGGTCCGTCGTCTCCGGGAACGCCGGGTCGAAGCTGCTGCCCGTCAGGCCCAGCGGCTTCAGCAGAACGTCGTCCATCAGCTCGGCGAAGGGCCGGCCCGTGGCGTCCTCCAGTACCTGTTGGACCACCGAGTAGTGGACGTTGGCCTTGCGGAAGACCTGTCCCGGCTCCAGCTCGGCGCGCGCGGGCGCGCTCACCCCCGGCCCCCTGCCGTGCAGGAGGTCCGTCAGCGACGGAGCGCGCTGTCCGCGCGGCAGGTGCACGACGGGCGTCGGGGCCAGACCGGAGAGGTGGCCGAGCAGCTGACGCAGCGTGATGCGGAAGCCGTCCGGCACCCGCCAGTTCCGCAGGTACGCGTTGACGTCCTCGTCCAGGTCCAGGACCCGCTGGTCGACCAGCCGCAGCACACCGAGTGCGGTGATGTGCTTGCTCAGGGAACCGACCTGGAAGACGGTCTCGGGAGTGACCGGGTCGGTGCCGCCCGCCGCCAGGACACCGTGCGCCTCGACGGACACCAGCTCGCCGTCCCGGATCACGGCGATGCTCACCCCGGGCACGTTCTCCACGCCGTGGAGCGGGCCCGTGGCGGCGTCGGGCCGCTCGACCGCCGGTGTCTGCGCCGCCGGTGGCTGCGCCGACGGCGTCACCACCTGGCTCTCCGACGCCGCCTCCGCGGCGGCGGCCACCGCCTCCAGCGAGTCGTCCTGGTAGATCGTGAGCAGGGAGAGCGGGACACCGGCCCGGCGGGCCGCCGCGATCACCTTGAACACCACGATCGAATGACCGCCCAGCGCGAAGAACCGGTCGTGGACCCCCACCCGGTCGACCTGGAGGGTCTCGGCCCAGATCGCGGCCAGCGTCCGCTCCACCGGGGTGCGCGGCGCGACGAACGGCGCACGGGCGGACGCCTGGTCGTCGGGATCCGGCAGCGCGGCCCGGTCCAGCTTGCCGTTGGCGGTCAGCGGCATCTTCTCCAGCCGTACGAACACGCCCGGCACCATGTACGACGGCAGGCTCCCGCCGGCCCAGTCCCGCAGGTCCCCGGGCTCGGGCGCCCCGCCCGGCGCGGCCGTCACATAGGCGACGAGCCGTCCGTCGCCCGGGGCCGCGTCCGACCCGGCGCTCGGGGACGTGCCCTCCCGCAGGACGACCCGGGCCTCGGCTATGTCCGGATGAGTCACCAGGACCCGCTCGATGTCACCGGGTTCCACGCGGTAGCCGCGGATCTTGATCTGGTCGTCGGCGCGGCCGAGGAACTCCACGCTCCCGTCCGCCAGCGTCCGCGCCAGGTCCCCGGTCCGGTACAGCCGGCCGCCGGGCGGGCCGTACGGATCCGGCACGAACCGGTCGGCGGTCGGGTCGGGCCGGCCGGCGTATCCGCGCGCCACCCCGGTACCACCGATGTACAGCTCGCCCGTCGTTCCCCTCGGCACCGGCTCCAAGTGGCCGTCCAGGACCAGCAGTCGGGCCCCGGGGATCGGCCGCCCGACGGGAATCGTCCCGCCCGCCCGCCGGGCGGGGAGCACCGTGTCCACAGCGCAGCCGGAACTCGCCACGGTCGTCTCGGTGGGCCCGTACGAGTTCAGCAGCCGCCCCGCGCCCAGCGCCCGGGCCCAGGTGTCGGCCAGCGGCACCGGCAGTGCCTCACCGGCCACGACGACGACACCCGCCACCTCGGCCAGCCGCTCGGGGGCGATCTGCTGCGACAGGACCTCCAGATGACCGGGCGTCAGCTTGACGAACCCGTAGGGACCGCCGTCAAGGAGCCGCTGTCCCAGCGTGTCGAGATCGGTGTCCTCGGGCAGCAGGCGCACGGGCTGCCCGGCCAGCAGCGGCGCCCAGAGGTTCGGCACCACCAGGTCGAAGGCGATCGAGGAGAACAGCGGGGCACCGCCGCCGCCACCGGCCAGGTACGCGCTCAGCGCCCACCGCAGGTAGTTCGCCAGCCCCCGGTGGGTGACCTGTACGCCCTTGGGGCGTCCGGTGGACCCGGACGTGCAGATCACGTACGCGAGGGAGTCGGGGTCCGTGACCTGTTCGGGCGCCGTCCCCGGCAGGGCCGCGAGCGCCTCCCGGTCACGGTCCATCAGCACATGCGGCCCGTCGAACGCGACCGGGCCCGCGAGGTCCGAGGCGGTCACCAGCACATCGGCCCCGGCGTCGGCGAGCATGTCGCGCAGCCGCCCGGCGGGGAAGGACGGGTCCAGCGGGAGGTACGCCCCGCCCGCCTTCCACACGCCCAGCAGCGTGGCCATCAGGTCGGTGCCGCGTTCCAGCAGCACGCCCACCACGGACTCGGCGCCGACACCGGCGGCCCGCAGGTGGTGCGCGATCCGGTTGGCGCGGACGTCGAGCTCCGCACAGGACATCGTCGTGTCGTCGGTGGCCAGGGCCACCGCGTCCGGGGTCCGTGCCACCTGGTCCCGCCACGCCTGGGGCGCGGTCCAGGAGACCGGCTCGACCGGCTCGCCGGCGGCGGTCGCCCACGGGCCGATCAGCTGGTCCCGCTCGCCCGGCGGATGGAAGACCGTCCGTGTGTCACCGTCGCCGCCGGCGGCGATCGATTCCAGCACCGCCCGGTACATGGCGGTCAGACGCTCGAGTTCGGTCCGGCTCAGGAAGGCGCTGTCGGCGTTGAGTTCGAGGCACCCCTCCACGGTCGAGACGCCCAGCGGCACCTCGATACGGCTGAAGCCGCTGTTGTCTCCGGAGGCGGCGGGAGCCGCGACGCCCGCCCCGGCGGCGGCGAAGTCGTGGTAGCTGAAGCGGACGTCGAGGAGCCGGCTGCCGTCGCCCAGATCGTGCTGGATGGCGTGCGTCGGGAAGTGCCGGTGCGGCCAGGCCTCGATCTCCCGGTCGCGGACCTGCCGCACCAGCTCGCGCCAGGTCGCGGCGGACAGGTCGACGGGGAACGGCAGCGGGTTGAGATGCGACCCGTACACCCGGTCCGCTCCGGGCGCCTCGGGGCGGCAGTGGGTGACCAGGCCGGTGAAGAACCGGCGCTCGGGTGTGAGCTGGCTCAGCACCTTCAGATGCGCGGCGAGCAGGACGCTCTTCAGCGGCGCCCCGGCGTCGGACGCCACCGCGCGCAGACCGTCCAGCAGGTCGTGCAGCGGTACCCGGGTCCGGTGCCGGTCGTCCGGGCCGTCCGGGTCGCCCCAACCGGAGGGCAGGGCGAACCTGGCGTGGTCCCCGACGACACCGGTCCAGTACGCGCGGTCCTCGGCGGACGCCAGGGCCCGCAGCTCGGCGGCGACGGTGTCGGCGAACCGCACGGCGGGCGGATCGTACGGCGCGACGGGCAGCCCGTCGCGGAAGGTGCGGTAGAGATCCAGCAGTTCGGCGCGGAACACCCCGAACGTCCAGCCGTCCATGATCAGGTGCGACTGGGTGACGGTGATCTGCCAGTCGCCGTCCGCGAACCTGTGCACCACCAGCCGCAACAGCGGGGCGGTGTCGTGCGGCAGCGGTGTGCGACTCTCGGCGGCCACCAGCTCCCGCAGCGCCCGGTCCTGCTCCTCGGTGCTCGCGCTGGTCAGGTCGACGACCCGCAGCGGAACCTCCGCCGTGGCGTGCACCAACTGCATGGGTACGGAGTACGACTCGGTGTCCACGCGGGAGCGCAGCGGATCGTGACGGCTGACCAGTTCGCTCAACGCCCGCTGGAGCGGTTCGCGGGAGAACGGCTCCGCCGCGCCGATGCGGACCGACGAGACCCGGTGGTAATTCATCGGGCCGTCCCCGGACAGCATCTCGACGAGCATGCCGTTCTGGGCCTGGGTCAGGGGGTAGGCGTCGACGAGCCCCTCGGGCAGCCGGGCCCGGTCCGCCTCGGTCAGCAACGCGAACGGTTCGACGGTCGCCGGGGCCGTCGTCACCGTCCCTCCGGCCGTCCTGGCGCACAAGGCGTCGATGGTCCGGTGCTCCAGCACCTCGCGTGCCGTGACCTCGACGCCGGCCGCCGACATCTCGCCGGCGATCACCACGGCCTTGATGGAGTCGCCGCCCAACTCGAAGAAACTGTCGTGGACGCCGACCGTGTCCACGCGGAGGGCGTCGCGCCAGACGGCCGCGATCCGCTCTTCGGCGGGGGTGCGGGGTGCCAGGTAGGCGGAGCGGGCGTAGGCGTCCTGGCCGGGGGCGGGCAGGGCGCGCTTGTCGAGCTTGCCGTTGGCGGTGAGGGGGATCCGGTCGATGACCTGGTACGCGGCCGGGACCATGTACTCCGGCAGCGTACGGCCGAGCAGTTCGCGCAGCTCCGCGGGGACCGGGGTCCGGTCGTCGGCGGGGACGAGGTAGCCGACGAGGCGTTTGTCGCCGGGGGTGTCCTCGCGGGCGATGACGACGGCGTCGCGGATGTCGGGGTGGGTGGTGAGGGTGGTTTCGATTTCGCCGAGTTCGATGCGGTAGCCGCGGATTTTGACTTGGTCGTCGGCGCGTCCGAGGAAGTCGAGGGTTCCGTCGGGGCGGCGGCGGGCGAGGTCGCCGCTGCGGTAGAGGCGGGTGCCGGGCGGTCCGAAGGGGTCGGGGACGAAGCGTTCGGCGGTGAGTTCGGGGCGGTTGAGGTAACCGCGCGCCACACCGGGGCCGCCCACATGGATCTCACCTCGGGAGCCGACCGGCACCGGATTGCCGTACGGGTCGAGCAGGTGGACCGTGAGATCGCTGAGCGGACGCCCGATCGGGTTGCCCGCGCCGGGTGCCAGGTCCTGCTTGGTGATGCGGTGGTAGGTGGTGTGGACGGTGGTTTCGGTGATGCCGTACATGTTGGCCAGGGCCACCCGGCCGAGGCCCAGCCGTTCGGTCCAGGGCCGCAGTTCGCCGATCTCCAGCTTCTCACCGGCGAAGATCACGGCGCGCAGCATCAGCCGCTTGATCCGCCGGTCGCCGTCGGCGGCCGCGGTGACCAGTGAGCGGAAGGCTGTGGGGGTCTGGCTGAGGACGGTCACCTCGTGTTCGACGAGGAGGTCGAGGAGATCGTCGGGGGAGCGGGTCACTTCGCCGGGTACGACGACGAGGGTGCCGCCGTTGAGGAGTGCTCCCCACATTTCGAAGACGGAGACGTCGAAGGCGTAGCTGTGGGTCATGGTCCAGACGTCGGTGTCGTCGAAGGCGTAGTGCTCCTGGGCGGCTGTGAGGAGGCGGGCGACGTTGGTGTGGGTGAGGGTGACGCCTTTGGGGCGGCCGGTGGAGCCGGAGGTGTAGATGACGTAGATGGCGTTGTCGGGGCCGGACACGGTGGTGGGGGCGGTGGCCGGCTCGGCGGCGAGGGCCTGCCGGTCCTCGTCCCGGTCGAGGACGATGAACGGGCCGTCGTGGATGTTCTGGACGAGCGGCAGGAGGTCCGTCTCGGTGATCACGGCGGTCGCGCCGGCGTCGTTGAGGATGTAGGCGAGCCGGTCGGTGGGGTTGGCGGGATCCAGGGGCAGGTAGGCGGCGCCGGACTTGAGGACGCCGAGCAGGGTGGGCATCAGGTCGGTACCCCGGGGCAGGCAGACGCCGACGAGGTGTTCGGGGCCGGCGCCCAGGGTGCGCAGGTGGTGGGCGAGGCGGTTGGCGCGGGCGTCGAGTTCGGTGTAGGTCAGGGACTCACCGTCGGCGATGACCGCGACCGCGTCCGGGGTCCGCGCCGCCTGCTCCTCGAACAACTCGTGCACACAGTGCTGTTCACGGTTGTCCGTACGGTGGGCGCCCGAGACGCCCGCTTCGAGGAGGCGTTCCCGCTCGCCCTCGGGGAGGTACACGGCCCGCGCGTCGCCGTCGGCGTCGTCGGCCATCGCCTCCAGCACCGCACGGTACATACCCGCCACCCGTCGCGCGTGCGCCGAGTTCATGACGCTGTCCCGCGTGTTCACGTAGAGCCGGTCTCCTCGGTTGAAGACGGTGAGGTCGAACTCGTTGGCCGCGCTGGTCATCCGCGTCCCGGTGGCGACCTTCTCGGTGTCGACCTGGTGGAAGTCGATGTAGTTGAAGTAGGCGTTGATGAGCCGTCCGCCGCCCCACTCGTGCTGGACGACGGGCATCGGATAGCGGCGGTGCGCCCACAGTTCGACCTCGCGGTCGAAGACCTGGGTGACCAGCTCCCGCCAGGTGCGGGCGGAGCGGTCGACCGCGAAGGGCAGGGTGTTGAGGTACATGCCCAGCACCCGGTCGGCGCCCAGGGCTTCGGGGTGGGTGTCGACGACGAGTCCGGCGTGGTAGGCGGGCTCGTCGGTGATCTGGCCCAGCACCTTCATATGGGCGGCCAGCAGGACGCTCTTCAGCGACACCTGGGCCGACGCGGCCAGCTTCCTGAGCCGGTCGCCGAGGTCGTCGAACGGCACCTCGTTGTAGAGCGGTTCGTCCGTCTCGCCCGCCCACTCGGCGGGCAACGTCACCGGGACGTACCCGGAGGTGATCCGCCGCCAGTACGCCTGGTCGTCCGCGGACCGGAGGGAGACCAGCTCGGCGGCGATCGCGTCGGCGAACCGCACCCGGGGCAGGTCGTACGGTTCCGGGTCCGCGCCGTCCCGGATCGCCCGGTAGCAGTCGAGGAGTTCCACTAGGAGCTGGTGGTAGCTCCAGCCCTCGGTGATCGCGTGCGACTGGGTGAAGGTCACCCACCACGCGTCGTCGCCCTCGTCGTGGGCGACGATCCGGAACAGCGGCGCCCGGTCGATCGCGAAGGACTCGGCGCGCTCCCCCCTCATCAGTGCGAAGCGGACGGCGGTGAGTTCCTCCTCGGAGCGCCCCCGCACGTCGTGCACCCGCACCGGGATCTCCGCGGTGGCGTGCACCAGTTGCAGCGGCGTGGAGTAGCCGGTGAGCCGGAAGGAGGTGCGCAGCACCTCGTGCCGCGCGGCCAGGACGGCGGCGGCCCGCCGCAGCGCGTCGGGGTCCAGCGGCTGGTCGTCGGCCACCCGGAAGGTGTTGATGATGTGATACGGGTTCCGTTCGCCGTCCATCATCTCGATGAGCATGCCGAGCTGGGTCCGGCCCACCGGGTAGGCGTCGACGACGTCCTCGGGCAGCTTCGCCCGGTCCTCGTCGGAGATCAGCGCGAAGGGCTCGGTGAACTCCTGGTCGGCCGGCGCCAGACCGTCCCGGTCCGCGACGAGCTCACAGAGCCGCTCGACGGTACGGGCCTGAAGGACGTCCCGTACGGCGATGTCGATGCCCTCCGCGCGCAGGGCGCCGACCAGGGCCACGGCGCGGATGGAGTCGCCTCCCAGGTCGAAGAAGCCGTCCCGGACGCCGACCCGCTCCACCCCGAGCGCGTCCCGCCAGATCTCCGCGACCCGTCGTTCGCTCTCCGTGCGCGGGGCCACGTACTCGCCCCGCACGAAGGACTCGTCGTCGGGCGCGGGCAGGGCACGCTTGTCGACCTTGCCGTTGGGCGTCAGCGGGATCGCCGCCAGCTGGACGAACGCGGTGGGCAGCATGTAGTCCGGCAGGGTCCGGGCGAGCCGCTCGCGCAGTTCCTCCGGGGGCAGGGGCCGTTCGTCCAGCGCGGTGAAGTAGCCCACGAGCCGCTCGTCGCGCACCAGGACGACGGCCTGGCGCACATCCGGGTGGGCGCCGAACGCCGCCTCGATCTCACCGAGTTCGACGCGGTGGCCGCGGATCTTCACCTGGTCGTCGACGCGGCCGAGGAAGTCCAGGGAGCGGTCGGCGCGCCAGGCGGCCAGGTCGCCGGTGCGGTACAGCCGCGCACCGGGCGGCCCGAACGGATCGGGCAGGAACCGTTCGGCGGTCAGCGCGGATCGGTTGAGGTAGCCGCGGCCGACGCCCGCGCCGCCGACGTACAACTCACCCGCGACGCCGACGGGGACCGGCTGAAGCCACTCGTCCAGGACGTACAGCCGGGTGTTCCTGACCGGTTCGCCGATGGGCACCCGGCCCTCGCCCGGCGGACCGGACACGAGGGCGTGCGTGACATCGTCCGAGCACTCGGTGGGGCCGTAGGCGTTGACGAGCGGGATGTCCGGGTAGCGGTCCAGCCAGCGGTCGCACAGCTCCGCGGGGAGCGCCTCGCCGGTCACCACGAGCCGTCGCAGCAGGGGCAGTCCGGGCGCGGGCGCCCCGGCGTCCCAGAAGTCCAGGCTGGTGCGCAGCAGGGACGGCACGACCTCCAGGACGGTGATCCCCTCGTCGGCGACGCGCCCGAACAGACCGCTCGGGTCGAGCGCGGTGTCCCCGCCGACGACACGCACCCGGCCGCCGGTGACGAGGGCCGCCAGCATCTGCCACACCGAGATGTCGAAGGCCGGCGGAGCGTTGAACACCACGCCGTCCGTCGGGCCGAGACCGAGGTCCTCGGTCTTCGCCAGCAGGTGGTTGCCCATGCCGTCGCGGCGGACCATGGCGCCCTTGGGGCGGCCCGTCGAGCCCGAGGTGTAGATCACGTATGCCAGGTCGTCGTCCGCGGCGGTCGGCTCGGGGTCGGCGGACGGCTGCCCGGACCATGTCCGCTCGTCGTCCAGCAGTACGGTCCCGCGCTCGTCGTCCCCCCGCACGGTGTCCGCCAGGTCGCGCCGGGTCAGCACCAGGCGTACGGCGGCGTCCTCCAGCATGAAGCCGAGCCGCTCGGCGGGCGCCTCCGGATCGAGCGGCAGATAGGCGCCGCCGGCCTTGAGCACCGCCAGCACGGAGAGGACCAGCTCGGGGGAGCGTTCCAGACAGATGCCCACGACGACGTCCGGGCCCACGCCGAGCTCCCGGAGCCGGTGGGCGAGCCGGTTGGCCCGTGCGTTGAGCTCCTGATACGTGGTCACCGAGTCGTCGGTGACCACCGCGACGGCGTCCGGCGCGGCCGCGGCCCGGCGCTGGAACTCCTCCGGTACGCGCAGGCTCACGGGGTCACGCCCGGTCGTGGTCAGTTGGTCGAGCAGGAGGCGGCGTTCGCCGTCGGGCAGGTAGGTGGCGCGGGCGTCGCCGTCGGCGTCGTCGACCATCGCCTCCAGCACGGCCCGGTACATGCCGCGCAGCCGCTCACCGTCGGCCCGGCTCAGCACGGCCGTGTCGGTCGTCAGGTTGAGCCGGTCGCCGCGGCAGTGCAGCGTGATGTCGAACTCCGTCCGCGAGACACCGAACCGGGCGTCCGCGCGGGCGTCACCGGGTATGCCGCCGTCCGGTTCGGAGACGGGGGCCGTGGCCCCCAGCCGCGGCAGATCGACGTAGTTGAAGGCGACGTTGACCAGTCGGCCGCCGTGCCGGTCGCGCTGCATGGCGGGGAACGGGTAGCGCCGGTGCGGCCACAGTTCGGTCTCGCGGTCGAAGACCTGCGTGACCAGTTCCCGCCAGGTGCGGGCGGAGCGGTCCGCCGGGAAGGGCACCGTGTTCAGGTGCATGCCGTACACCCGGTCCGCGCCGGTCAGCTCGGGACGGGCGTCGCAGACGAGGCCGACCTGGAAGGCCGGGGACTCGGTGAGCTGGCTCATGACCTTGACGTGCGCGGCCAGCAGCACGCTCTTGACGGAGACCCGCAGCCGGGTGGCCAGAGCCCGCAGTGAGTCCTCGATGTCGTCGAGCGGCACCTTCAGGTCGTAGCTCTCACCCGCCCCCGCCTCGCGGTCCCAGCCGTCGGGCAGGGTGAACGGGGCGTGTGTGTCCACCACGTTCCGCCAGTAGGCCGCGTCCTCCTCCGACTCCAGGGACGCCAGTTCGGCGGCGATGTAGTCGGCGTAACGCACGGAGGGGGCGTCGTACGGTTCCGGCTCCAGGCCGTCGCGCAGCCTGCGGTAGACGCCGGTCAGTTCGGCCAGCAGCCAGTTGTGGCTCCAGCCCTCGGTGATGGCGTGCGGCCGGGCGATCGACAGCCACCAGCCCGCTTCGGTGTCCTGTCCGACGTAGGCGGCCACCCGGAGCAGCGGAGCGCGACTCAGGTCGAACTCGGCGTCCCGCTCCGCGCCGAGCAGGCTCATCAGCTCCGCGCTGGGGGCGCCCTCGGCCCCGGACGCCGTCGCGGGCACCCGGTGGACGGTGACCGGCACGTCCACCTCGGCGTGCACCAGCTGCATGGGCAGCGAGCAGGAATGCAGGTCGAACGAGGTACGCAGCATCTCGTGCCGGCCGACGACCGTACGGGCCGCCTCGCGCAGCGCCTCCTCCGAGAAGGCGTGGCTGTCGGAGATCCGGTACGACATGAAACTGCGGTAGGCGTCGCCGCCGCCGAGCATCTCCACCACCATGCCGGTCTGCACCTGAGACATCGGGTAGGCGTCGGCGAGGCCGGCGGGCAGCTTCGCCCGGTCCTCGTCGGAGATCAGCGCGAAGGGCTCCACACGCTCGTCGCCCGTCGCCAGTCCGGCCCGTCCGGCGAGGAGTCCGCCCAGTTCACCGACCGTACGGTGAGCGAAGACATCGCCGACCGAGACGTCCAGCAGCTCTTCGCGCAGGGCGCCGACGAGGGCGACGGCCTTGATGGAGTCGCCGCCGAGATCGAAGAAACTGTCGTGGACGCCGACCGTGTCCACGCGGAGGACGTCGCGCCAGACGGCCGCGATCCGCTCCTCGGCGGGGGTGCGGGGTGCCACGTAGGCGGAGCGGGCGAAGGCGTCCTGGCCGGGGGCGGGCAGGGCGCGCTTGTCGAGCTTGCCGTTGGCGGTGAGGGGGAGGGCGTCCAGCGTGACGAACGCCGCCGGGACCATGTAGTCGGGCAGCGTCAGCCCGCAGCGGGCGGCCAGTTCGGCCCCGGAGGGCGACGCCGCATCGGATGCCATGACGCAGTACGCCACGAGGCGTTTGTCGCCGGGGGTGTCCTCGCGGGCGATGACGACGGCGTCGCGGATGTCGGGGTGGGTGGTGAGGGTGGTTTCGATTTCGCCGAGTTCGATGCGGTAGCCGCGGATTTTGACTTGGTCGTCGGCGCGTCCGAGGAAGTCGAGGGTTCCGTCGGGGCGGTGGCGGGCGAGGTCGCCGCTGCGGTAGAGGCGGGTGCCGGGCGGTCCGAAGGGGTCGGGGACGAAGCGTTCGGCGGTGAGTTCGGGGCGGTTGAGGTAGCCGCGGGCGACACCGGGTCCGCCGACGTGGATCTCGCCGGGGACGCCGAGGGGGACGAGGTTGCCGTACGGGTCGAGCAGGTGGACCGTGAGATCGCTGAGCGGACGCCCGATCGGGTTGCCCGCGCCGGGTGCCAGGTCCTGCTTGGTGATGCGGTGGTAGGTGGTGTGGACGGTGGTTTCGGTGATGCCGTACATGTTGACGAGGGCGGGCGCTTCGAGGCCGAGCCGCTCTGTCCAGGGGGTGAGTTCGGCGAGTTCGAGTTTCTCGCCGGCGAATACGACGTGTCGCAGGGTGAGTCGGGGGATGCGGGGGTCGTTGTCGGCGGCCGCGGTGACCAGTGAGCGGAAGGCTGTGGGGGTCTGGCTGAGGACGGTCACCTGGTGTTCGACGAGGAGGTCGAGGAGGTCGTCGGGGGAGCGGGCGGTGTCCTGGTCGACGACGACGAGGGTGCCGCCGTTGAGGAGTGCTCCCCACATTTCGAAGACGGAGACGTCGAAGGCGTAGCTGTGGGTCATGGTCCAGACGTCGGTGTCGTCGAAGGCGTAGTGCTCCTGGGCGGCTGTGAGGAGGCGGGCGACGTTGGTGTGGGTGAGGGTGACGCCTTTGGGGCGGCCGGTGGAGCCGGAGGTGTAGATGACGTAGATGGCGTTGTCGGGGCCGGACACGGTGGTGGGGGCGGTGGCCGGCTCGGCGGCGAGGGCCTGCCGGTCCTCGTCCCGGTCGAGGACGATGAACGGGCCGTCGTGGATGTTCTGGACGAGCGGCAGGAGGTCCGTCTCGGTGATCACGGCGGTCGCGCCGGCGTCGTTGAGGATGTAGGCGAGCCGGTCGGTGGGGTTGGCGGGATCCAGGGGCAGGTAGGCGGCGCCGGACTTGAGGACGCCGAGCAGGGTGGGCATCAGGTCGGTACCCCGGGGCAGGCAGACGCCGACGAGGTGTTCGGGGCCGGTGCCCAGGGTGCGCAGGTGGTGGGCGAGGCGGTTGGCGCGGGCGTCGAGTTCGGCGTAGGTCAGGGACTGTCCGTCGGTGATGACCGCGACCGCGTCCGGGGTCCGTGCCGCCCGCTCCTCGAACAACTCGTGCACCGTCCGCGTCACCGGCGCCGAGGGGGCTGCCGCCCGGCCCGCCGCGAGCAGTTGGTCACGCTCACCCTCCGGCAGGTACACGGCCCGCGCGTCGCCGTCCGCGTCGGCGGCCATCGCCTCCAGCACCGCACGGAACATCCCGGCGATCCGGTCGGCGTTGGCCTGACTGAGCACATGGGAGGTGGAGCGCAGGCTCAGGACGCCGCCGAGCGCCGTGACGGTGAGGGCGAACTCGTTGGGGGCGTCGTTGAAGCCCCAGCCGTCCTCGGCCTCCTCGGAGTCCATCCGATGGAAGTCGAGATAGCTGAAGAAGACGTCGACCAGACGGCCGCCGTCGGGCCGCGCGATGGCCGGCATCGGGAAGTGTCGGTGCGGCCAGGCCTCGATCTCCCGGTCGGACATCTGACGCACCAGCTCCCGCCAGGTGCGGGCGGAGCGGTCGGCGGGGAACGGCAGGGTGTTCAGATAGGTGCCGTAGATCCGGTCGGAGCCGGACGCCTCCGGCCGGCAGTGGGTGACCAGGCCGGCGTGGTAGGCGGGCGCGTCGGTGAGCTGTCCCACGACCTTCACGAACGCGGCGACGAGCACGCTCTTGACCGACGTCCGGGCCGCCCCGGCCAGCGCGCGCAGCGGCTCCTCCAGGTCGCCGAAGCGCACCCCGGCGCGAACGGTCCCGGCCGGCTCCGCCAGGTCGCCGTGCCAGCCCGTGGGGATCCCGGCCTTGGCATGACCGGTGACCACGCCGTCCCAGTACGCACGGTCGTCCTCCGACTCCAGGGCCGCGAGTTCGGCGGCGATGGAGTCGGCGAACCGTACCCCGGGGGCGTCGTACGGCTCCGGCTCCAGGCCGTCGCGCAGCCGCCGGTAGACCCGGACCAGGTCCACCAGGAACAGCTGGTTGCTCCAGCCGTCCATGACGGCGTGGCTCTGGGTGAAGGTGCACAGCCAGTCGGATCCGAGGACGTGCGCGGCGACACGCAGCAGCGGCTCGGGACCGGCGAGGTCGAAGACCCGCGCCCGTTCGTCGGCGACGTACGCCGTCATGCTCCGCCGCTGCCGCTCCTCGGTCAGTCCGCGGAGGTCGCGCACGGCGACGGGCACCTCGACGTCCGCGTGGACGAGCTGCAGCGGTACGGAGTAGCCGGTCAGCGCCACCGAGGTGCGCAGCGCCTCGTTGCGGGCGACCACGGTCCCGACGGCCGCCGAGAAGGCGTCGGCGTCGAACGGCTGGTCGTCGTGGACCCGGTACACGTTGACGTTGTGGTAGTTGCCGCGCTCCTGGTCGGCGAGCGTCTCGACGAGCATGCCCGTCTGCACCAGGGAGAGCGGGTAGGCGTCCACGACGCCTTCGGGCAGCCTCGCCCGGTCCCCGCCGGAGATCAGGGCGAAGGGCGCGGTGAAGGCCCGCTCCCCGGCGGTCAGCGCCGACCGCCCGGACAGCAGTTCGCACAGTCCGGCCACGGTGCGGTGCGCGAAGACGTCACGGACCGCCACGTCGAGGCCCTCGCCGCGCAGGGCGCCGACGAGTGCCACGGCGCGGATGGAGTCGCCGCCGAGGTCGAAGAAGTCGTCGTGCACTCCGAGGCGGCCGTCGTCGAGCACCTGGCCCCACACGGCGGTGACCCGCTCCTCCAGCGGGGTGCGCGGCGCGGTGTACTCGACCCGGGCGTAGGCGTCCTCGCCCGGGGCGGGCAGGGCCCGCCGGTCCACCTTGCCGTTGGCGTTGAGGGGGATGGACTCCAGGACCACGAACGCGGACGGCACCATGTACTCGGGCAGGGTGCGGCCGAGCAGGGTGTGCAGTTCGGCCGGGTCGGGGGCGCTCTCCCCGTCGGGTACCAGGTAGGCGACGAGCCGCTTGTCCCCCGGGGCGTCCTCGCGGAGCAGCACACGGGCGTCCGAGACGCGTGGGTGGTCGACGAGCGCGGCCTCGATCTCGCCCAGTTCGACGCGATAGCCGCGGATCTTGATCTGCCCGTCGCCGCGGCCGAGGAAGTCGACGCTGCCGTCGGGCAGGAGCCGGACGATGTCCCCGGTGCGGTACAGCCGGCCGCCGGGCGGGCCGAAGGGGTCGGGGACGAACCGTCCGGCGGTGAGCTCGGGGCGCCCCAGGTAACCGCGGGCCACGCCGGTCCCGCCGACGTACAGCTCTCCCGCGACACCGGCCGGTACGGGCTGGAGGCGCTCGTCGAGTACGTACATCGCCACACCGGGCAGCGGGCGCCCGATGGGCATCACCTCGGGCAGCGTCCCGCCGGGCGCCGATTCGGGGACGGGCCAGGTGCTGGTACCGACGGAGTTCTCGGTCGGGCCGTACTCGTTGACCAGCACGGTGTCCGGCGCCAGCTCGCGCCAGGACCGCACGGCCTGACGGCGGAACGCCTCGCCCGCGACGACGAGCAGCGGGGCGAGCCGCCGCGCCTGGTCCGCGGAGAGCTGGTGCGTGAGCACTTCGAGGTGGGCCGGCGTCAGCTTCACGAAGGCGTACGGGGCACCGGCCGCCAGCGCCTCGCCGAGTCGGCCCAGGTCCAGATCCTGGGGCAGGACATGCACCGGCTGTCCGGCCAGCAGCGGCGCCCACAGGTTGGGCACCACCAGGTCGAAGGCGATCGAGGAGAACAGCGGGGCACCGCCGCCGGCGCCGGTCAGCTCGCGCACGGCCCAGCGGACATGGTTGGCCAGCCCGCCGTGCGGGACGAGCACACCCTTGGGCCGCCCGGTGGATCCCGAGGTGTAGATGACGTACGCCAGCCGGTCCGGATCGGCGACCCGATCCGGAGCCGACGACGGCTGGGCGTCGACGGACGCGCGGTCCCGGTCGACGAGCAGCGTACGGCCGCCGAAGCCGTCTCCCGACCACTCCTGGTGGGCGGACTGGGTGAGCAGCACCCCGGCGCCGGCGTCGGCGAGCATGTGCGTCACGCGCTCGGCGGGGAAGACCGGATCCATCGGCAGATAGGCGCCGCCCGCCTTCCACACCGCGAGCAGTCCGACGACCAGATCGGCGCCGCGATCGAGCAGCACACCGACCACGGACTCCGACCCGACACCCAGCTCACGCAGCCGGTGGGCGAGGCGGTTGGCGCGGGCGTCGAGTTCCGCGTAGGTCAGCCGCTCGTCGCCGGCGACGACCGCGAGGGCGTCGGGGGAGCGGAGGGCCTGTTCCTCGAAGAGCTCGAACACGGTCGTGGTGACGGGCTCGGCGGGGTTGACGGCCCACTCGCCGACCAGGCGCTCGTGCTCCTCGGCCGGGATGAGCGGTACGCGGGCGTCGCCGTCGGCGTCGGCGGCCATCGCCTCCAGCACGGTGCGGAACATCGCCCCGACGCGCTCGGTGTTCTCCAGGGTCAGCGACCAGGAGTCGGCGGTCAGGAAGATGTGCTTGACCCGGGAGGAGATGGTCAGCGGGAACTCGGTGGGGCTGTCGTCGATGCCGACCCGGTCGTCCACGAGGGCGGCGTCGACCTGCCGGAAGTCCTGGTAGTTGAAGAACACGTCGATGAGACGCTGGGTGCCGCCGATCTCGCGCTGCACGGCGGGCAGCGGGTGGCGGCGGTGTTCCCAGGTCCCGACCTCGCGGGCGAAGGTGGCGCGGACGAGCTCCAGCCAGGTGGCCGGCATCCGGTCGAAGGCCAGCGGCAGCGTGTTGAGATACATGCCGTACACCTGGTCGGCGCCCGTGACCTCGGGCCGCACGTCGAAGACGAGACCGGCGTGGAACGTCCGGGCGTCGGTGAGCCCGCTCATGACCTTGCCGTACGCGGCGAGCATCACGCTCTTCAGCGAGGCCCTAGCCTTGGTGGCGAGCGCCCGCAGCCGCGGCTCCAGGTCCTCCCAGGAGATCTGCACATGGTGCTTGACGCGGGGCGCGCCGCTGTCGTCGCCCCAGCCGGACGGCAGGGTGAACTTCTCGTAGTCGCCGGTGATCCGGCGCCAGAAGGCACGGTCCTCGGCGGAGGCGAGCGAGGCCAGCTCCCCCGCGATGGAGTCGGCGAAGCGCACCGCGGGCCGCTCGTACGGCTCGGGCTCCCGGCCGTCACGAATGCGTCGGTAGCAGCTCAGCAGCTCCATCAGGAGCGAGTGGTAGCTCCACCCCTCCATGATCGGGTGGCACTCGGTGACCGAGATCCACCAGACCGTGTCGCCCGTGACGTGCGCGTGGAAGCGCATCAGGGTGGGGGTGTTCAGATCGAAGGGAGCGGCGCGCTCGGCATGGACGAACTCCTGGAGCGCGGCCTGGAGTTCGTCCTCGTCGAGCTGGCTGAGGTCGCGGACCCCGACGGCGGCCTCGGCGTGCTCGTGGACCAGTTGCAGCGGCACCGAGAAGTCGGTCAGATGAACCGAGGTGCGGAGCATGTCGTGGCGCTCCACGACCTGAGCGACGGCCTGCTGGAAGGCGCCGAAGTCGAAGGGCCGGTCGTCGAGGATCCGGAAGCAACTGCAGTTGTGGTAGTGGTTCTTCTCCTCGTCGGCCAGCATCTCGATGACCATGCCGGTCTGGATCTGGGACAGCGGGTAGGCGTCCACGATCCCGTCGGGCAGGCTCGCCCGGTCCTCGTCGGAGATCAGCTCGAACGGCTCGACCAGCGTGAGCTGGTCCGCCGGCACCGTTGCGCGGCCGGTCAGCAGCTCACCCAGCTCGGCCACGGTACGCCGGTCGAACACGTCGCGTACGGAGAGGTCGAAGCCCTCGTCGCGCAGGGCCCCGACGAGGGCGACGGCGCGGATGGAGTCGCCGCCCAGGTCGAAGAAACTGTCGTGGACGCCGACCCGGTCCACCTCCAGAGCGGTGGCCCAGACCGCGGCGATCCGCTCTTCGGCGGGGGTGCGGGGTGCCAGGTAGGCGGAGCGGGCGAAGGCGTCCTGGCCGGGGGCGGGCAGGGCGCGCTTGTCGAGCTTGCCGTTGGCGGTGAGGGGGAGGGCGTCCAGCGTGACGAACGCCGCCGGGACCATGTAGTCGGGCAGGCCACGGCCGAGGAACTCGCGTAGGTCCGCGGTTTCCGGAGCGGCCTCGTCGGCGGGGACGAGGTAGCCGACGAGGCGTTTGTCGCCGGGGGTGTCCTCGCGGGCGATGACGACGGCGTCGCGGATGTGGGGGTGGGTGGTGAGGGTGGTTTCGATTTCGCCGAGTTCGATGCGGTAGCCGCGGATTTTGACTTGGTCGTCGGCGCGTCCGAGGAAGTCGAGGGTTCCGTCGGGGCGGCGGCGGGCGAGGTCGCCGCTGCGGTAGAGGCGGGTGCCGGGTGGGCCGAAGGGGTCGGGGACGAAGCGTTCGGCGGTGAGTTCGGGGCGGTTGAGGTAGCCGCGGGCGACACCGGGTCCGCCGACGTGGATCTCGCCGGGGACGCCGAGGGGGACGAGGTTGCCGTGGCTGTCGAGGAGGTGGACCCGTAGGTCGCTGAGGGGGTGGCCGACGGGGTTGCCGGCGGCGTCGAGGTCGGCGGCTGTGACCTGGTGGTAGGTGGTGTGGACGGTGGTTTCGGTGATGCCGTACATGTTGATGAGGGCGGGGGTGTCGAGGCCGAGCCGCTCTGTCCAGGGGGTGAGTTCGGCGAGTTCGAGTTTCTCGCCGGCGAATACGACGTGTCGCAGGGTGAGTCGGGGGATGCGGGGGTCGTTGTCGGCGGCCGCGGTGACCAGTGAGCGGAAGGCTGTGGGGGTCTGGCTGAGGACGGTCACCTGGTGTTCGACGAGGAGGTCGAGGAGGTCGTCGGGGGAGCGGGCGGTGTCCTGGTCGACGACGACGAGGGTGCCGCCGTTGAGGAGTGCTCCCCACATTTCGAAGACGGAGACGTCGAAGGCGTAGCTGTGGGTCATGGTCCAGACGTCGGTGTCGTCGAAGGCGTAGTGCTCCTGGGCGGCTGTGAGGAGGCGGGCGACGTTGGTGTGGGTGAGGGTGACGCCTTTGGGGCGGCCGGTGGAGCCGGAGGTGTAGATGACGTAGATGGCGTTGTCGGGGCCGGACACGGTGGTGGGGGCGGTGGCCGGCTGAGCGGCGAGGGCCTGCCGGTCCTGGTCCCGGTCGAGGACGATGAAGGGGCCGTCGTGGATGTTCTGGACGAGCGGCAGGAGGTCCGTCTCGGTGATCACGGCGGTCGCGCCGGCGTCGTTGAGGATGTAGGCGAGCCGGTCGGTGGGGTTGGCCGGGTCCAGCGGCAGGTAGGCGGCGCCGGACTTGAGGACGCCGAGCAGGGTGGGCATCAGGTCGGTACCGCGCGGCAGGCAGACGCCGACGAGGTGTTCGGGGCCGGTGCCCAGGGTGCGCAGGTGGTGGGCGAGACGGTTGGCGCGGGCGTCGAGTTCGGCGTAGGTCAGGGACTCACCGTCGGCGATGACCGCGACCGCGCCCGGGGTCCGTGCCGCCCGCTCCTCGAACAACTCGTGCACCGTCCGCGTCACCGGGCACTCGTCGTGAGGCCTTCCGGCGACCAGGGCGTGCTCGGCCTCGTCGAGGATGTCCACGCGGGACAGCCGGGTGGTCTCGTCCTCGACGACCTGCTGAAGGAAGCGGACGAAGTGCTGGACCATCCGCCGCACGGTGTCCCGCTCGAAGAGCGAGGTGGAGTACACCAGCTGGCCCTGGAACGTGCCGTCGGCCGCGGAGTTCACCTGCAACTCCAGATCGCACTTGGCCACGCCGCCGGTCGCGGTGACGGGCTCGATGCTGAGCCCCGGCAGCTCCACGCCCTCGCTGCCGCGCTCATGGAGGGTGAACGCCACCTCGTACAGCGGGGTGCGGGACATGTCCCGTTCGGGCTGAAGCTCGTCGACCAGGCGGGCGAAGGGCACGGCCTGGTGCTCATAGGCCTGGATCAGGTTCTCGCGGGCCTGCTCGATCAGTTCGGCGAAAGAGGGGTCGCCCGTCCAACGGGCCCGCATGACCAGGTTGTTGATGCCGTAACCGATGAGGCCCTGGAGTTCGGGGCGGGTGCGGCCGGAGACCACCGTGCCGACGGGGATGTCACGTCGGCCGGTGTAGCGGGCGAGCAGGGCCTGGAAGGCGGGGAGCAGCACGGCGAAGGGGGTCGCGTTGTGCTTCAGCGCCAGTTCGTGGACCTTCTCGGAGAGACCGTCGGGCAGGGCGAAGGGCACGTCCGCGCCCTCGTGGCGGCGGTGGCTGGGACGGGGCAGGTCGGTGGGCAGGTCCAGCGGGGTGATGTCGGCGAGCTGCTCCCGCCAGTGGTCCACGTGCCGGGCGAAGGCCCCGCCGCTCTCCTCCGCGCGCTGCCATGCGGCGTAGTCCGCGTACTGCACGGGAAGGGCCGGCAAGGACGGCTCCCGTCCGTTCCTGAACTCCTCGTACAGTGCCCCGAGTTCGGTCACGAGGACGCGGGTGGACCATGCGTCGAAGGCGATGTGGTGGAGGACGACGCTCAGGATGTGGTCGTCGTCCGCGAGCCGCAGCAGGCGCGCCCGGACGGGCCACTCGTGCTCCAGATCGAAGGGGACGGCCGACATCCGCGTCACGAACTCGGCGGCGTGCCGCTCTCGTTCGTCGGCGGACGCACCCGTCCGCAGGTCCAGGGGCAGTGCGACGGCCGAGGGCGGGTCGATGATCTGGCTCGGCTCGCCGTCGGCCAACGCGTACCGGGTGCGCAGCACTTCGTGCCGTGCGATCAGTGCGCTCCACGCCCGCTCCAAGGCCGGGGTGTCGAGCTTGCCCCGTACCCGGAAGGCGAGCGGCACCAGGTACTCGGCGCTGTCCGGCTCCAGCCGGTTGAGGAACCACATCTGCTGCTGTCCGAACGACAGCCGCAGTGTCCCGGACCGGTCGACGGGGGTGACGGCCGAGCGGCGGCCGCGGGGACGTCCTCCGCCGAGCCGCCGGCGGAGGAGCTTCTCCTGAAGGGCCTTCTCCTGAAGGGCGTCGACGTCCGTCCGCTTCTTCTTCCCGACGCTCATCTGTTCCAGCCTCCCGCTGCCGCCGCTATTGAGTGACCCATTCGTGTCCGACAAACCGTCGGGCTTTTCTTAGATGTGCCGGGACAGCGAGAGGTCAGTTCCCCGCTGCCTGCTCCATGCGACGACGCAAGCTCAAGGGGCGCATATCCGTCCACACCTCACCGATATGCGTGAGGCATTCCGCACGCTTTCCCTCGGTGCCCTCCGCGCGCCAACCGGCGGGAAGGTCCCGGTCCGCCCACCAGATGGAATACTGCTCCTCGTCATTGACCACGACACGGTAGATCTGGCCGTCATCCTGTTCGTCAGCCATGACAAACCCCTTCAAGAAGCCGTCGGTAAACGGCATTCGGGCATTCCATATCTGTTCGATCAGTTTTCTCGGCGACCCAATACTCCGTCTATATCGGAGCTATCCGGCCAAGAAGCCCTCCGGCCCGGGACCCGATTCGAAGTCGGGTCCCGGGCCGGAGGGCTTCGGGTGTGCGTGTTCCGGGGGCGGGCCTATTCGGCGTGTGCGCCCGTGGTGGCGGCGACGGGTGCCGGCCGCGACTGTTCGCCCTTGCCGGGCAGTCGGTTCAGCCGCCCCGGCAGGGTCCAGGCCCGTTCACCGAGCATGGCCACGGCGGCGGGGAGCAGCACGCCGCGCACGATGGTCGCGTCGATGAGGATGGCCACCGCCATGCCCACGCCCATCATCTTGTTCTCGATGGCGGAGAGGGTGATGAAGACGGTGAACACCGCCGTCATGATGACGGCCGCGCTGGTGACGACGCCGGCGCTGGCGGCGATGCCGCCGACGACGGCTTCCCGCGTGGTGGCTCCGGCCAGCCTGCGCTCCCGGATCCGGCTGAGGATGAAGATGTGGTAGTCCATGCTCAGGCCGAACAGCACCACGAACATGAAGAGCGGCAGCCAGCCGGCCACGCCTCCGTACGGGGTGAAGCCGAGCAGTGAGCTGAAGGCGCCGTCCTGGAACACCCAGGTCAGCACGCCGTACGCGGCGCCCATGGACAGCAGGTTCAGTGCGATCGAGACCAGCGGAATGGCCAGCGAGCGGAACACGATCAGCAGCAGGGCGAACGCCAGGACGAGGACGAACCCGACGACGAGCGCCGCCCGTGAGGTGAGCTGCTCCTTGAAGTCCTCGGCGAACGCGGTCCGGCCGCCGACCGCGTAGTCGATGCCGTCGACCTTGCCGAGGGTCGCCGGCAGGGCGACCTCCCGCAGCCGTTCCAGGGCGTTGTTCGAGACCTCGTCGGTGCCGCTGCCCGCCAGCGGAACGCGCACCATGAGGACGTCGTCGACCTGCACCGTCGAGATCGGGCCCGCCAGCTGACCGTCACTGTCGGCGATCTGCTGGTGGAGTCCGTCGACCGCCGCCTTCACCTCGGGAGTGTCCGACTTCCCGCCGTCGACGCCCCAGATCGCGATTCGCGCGGGGGTCGGGGAGCCGGGGAAGGCCTCCTGCATACGGATCGCGGCGTCCACCGTGGGGGCGCTGCGCGGCAGGCTGTTGACGACGGCGGCGTCCTGCAGACGCATGTCGACGGCCGGCGCCGCCATCACGAGCAGCGCGACCACCGCGGCACCGCCCCACACCTTCGGGCGGTTGACGACGGCGCGCGCCAGCTTCTCCCAGCCGGGGGACTCGGCCACGGTCGTCCGGCGCTTGCCGAGCCACGGGATGCGGCCCTTGTCGACGCGGTGCCCGAGGGTGGCGAGCAGGGCCGGCAGCACCGTCACGGAGGCGATCATCGCCAGGCCCACCACGAGAGCGGTGCCGAGCGTCAGACCGCGGAACACGCCGAGGCCGCTGAGGAGCAGGCCGCACAGGCACAGGATCACGGTCAGGCCGGAGACGATGACGACATGGCCCGAGGTCCGGGAGGCGATCTGCAGCGACTCGGTCACACCGCGTCCGGCGGCCCGCTCCTCGCGTTCACGCCGCAGGTAGAACAGGGAGTAGTCGACGCTGACCGCGATGCCGATGAGCAGGATCATCGAGGTGACGGCGCTGTTGACGGCGACCCACCGCTCCAGGATGGCGATGAGACTGAAGGTGCCCACGACCGTGGTCGCCGCCAGTATCAGCGGGATCGACGCCGCGACCAGGGCTCCGAAGACGAAGAGCAGGATCACCAGGGTGATCGGCAGCGCGGTGGTCTCCGCACTGGCGAAGTCCTTCTTGACGGCGTCGTCGACGGCACGGGACAGACTCACGTCACCGGCCTGTACGACCCGTACGTCCTTGTTCCGGTCGGCGACTCTGTCCACCGCCTCGGTCACCGCGTCGAAGTGCGCGGTCATCTCCTCGTTCGGGCCGGCCACGAAGAAGGTGACCAGACCGGAGCGGCCGTCCTCCGAGATCTGCTGTTCCGACCCGGGATTCATCGGGGTGCGCAGGCCGGTGACCGCTCCCGGCGTCTTGTCGAACTCGGCCACCAGGTCCTCGGCGGCCTTGACGAGCGCCGGGTCGTCCAGGAACTCCCCGCCGCCGCCGTCACGCGGCTGGATGAGGACGTTCTCCAGGGTCGGCTCGTAGTTCTTCTGCGCGCTCAGCACCCGCTTGACGGCGCCGGACTCACCCGGATCCTCCGTCCTGGCACTGGATCCGGAGAACACGGCGCTGGCGAACAGCGCTACGACGACGAGGCCCAGCCAACCGCCGATCGCCAGTGCGCGGTGCCGTATCGACCAGCCGGCGATCCGCTCGATGAAAGCGCCCTGACCTCCACCACCGGATAAGTCGCCTCTTGTGGGCACTTCCGACGTTTCGCGATCCGGCGACCCGGTGACCGGTCGATCACTCTGCGTAGTGGTTGGTTTGCGCTTGGACGGCATGAACTAGGGTCCTTCCCGAAAGGGGCGATGCGCTGAAGACTCGCCAACGGCGAGGCGTTGCTGCCTTCTGCCGGGCCGTCAAGTTGCCGCTTGACGGCCCGGTTCTGTCATCTCGTCACTCGATCTCCTTGAGGACGCGCTCGACCGAATGCATACGGCTCCGCAGATCGGCGAGATGCTCGTCGATATCGGTCAGCTTCTGCTCGATGGCGTCCTGGTTCCGGTTCGCCTTCTCGGCCAGGGTCCGATACTCGTAGTCGCGGGCGAGAATGGCTCTGGCGCGCCAGGTCGCGGCCATGTTCCAGACGACGATCGTGACGATCACGATGACCATGCCGAAAATGCCGACGGCTCCGATGACTTCTTGCCAGCCCCGGGAGTTCATGAAGGAGATCCTTTCTCACCGTCCGGCTGGACGGCATCGCGCGAGCTGAGCGTCAGCACTGCGGCCGCGATGGTTTCCGGTGTGAGGTTGAGCGTAAAAGGAGACACCTCGTAGAACTTCATGGCCTTTCCGTCACTCGATATCTCGAGGTGGGCCGAGACGAGGCCTGCGGCCTCGAGCTTCCTCAGGTGGGCCTGGAGCAGGGGGCGGCTGATACCCAGCTCGCGGGCCAACTGGCTCACATAGTTGCGTCGACGGGACAGGGCGGCCACGACCCGAAGGCGGTGCGGGTTGGCCAGTGTCGCCAACACATGCACCATGTCGTCCCCGTCGCGGAAGGAGATTCTCACAGTGACACACCGAACATGCCAACAGACGTTAGCAGGTACATGAAGGGGTTTCCAGTCATGTCGATCAAGCACTCCCATCGCCAACTCGCTCACAACACAGGCCTGTTGGAGCGTCGGCGTAACACCTGCTGCACGACCATGACGCCGCCCGCGATGAGCAGCGAGATCGCAGGTCCGATGAGAAACGGGGGGATGTCGTCCGAGAGCACCCGACCGCCCAGGTAGCCGAAGCCGATGGTGTACGAGAGGAACACGGCCTCGGCGATCCCCGCACCCATCAGGTACTTGCGCACCGGGTAACCCACGATCCCGGCGGCCAGTCCGCCCGTGCCGCGCCCGGTGGGCACGAAGCGCATCGCGATCACCGAGGGCACGCCGTACCGCTGGATCCGCCGCGCCGTCCACTCCAGTGTCGAGCGGCGCCGGGCGTCCCGCGACAGCCAGGCCAGCGCGCGACCGCGCGACCTGTGGCCCATCCAGAAGACTCCGAGGTCTCCCAGCACCGCGCTGATCAGGAGGGTGAGCGCCAGGGGTGCGAGGTCGAGGCCGCCCGTCGCGGCGAGGGCTCCCGCACTCGCCAGCAGGGCGGAGTTCGGCACCATGGGCGGCAGGGTGACGAGGATGAGGAGCGCGTACATCCAGTGCGCGCTGTCCATGCCCACCAACTCCCTTGGTTTGTTGTGTTCCTGACTGCACCCGCATACAAACGTTGGCAGGTGCCAAGCCGGTTATCAACAGCCGACGGCAGGGACCAGGGGTATCTGAGAGTCAACCCCTAGGGGTTGCGGGCCGGCGGTCTCAGGGTTTCGGAGGGTGAGGCATACGGAACCCGCCACCATGGCCGAACTCGGCTTGTCAGACGGGGAGTTGCTCAAGTTTCGCGGCCAGGATCCCGGTGGTCCGGGGCAGTGACTCGTCGAAGTAGAAGTGCCCGCCGTCGACGACGTGCACCTCGGCGCCGCCGATGGCGTAGTCCTTCCACAGCTCCAGGTCGGCGGGCGCGACCGACGGATCCCGGTCGCCGCCCAGAACGACCAGCGGACAAGTCAGCGGAGCGCCCCCGGTGTACTCGTACTTGTCGATCGCACGCAGGTCTCCGGAGAGGACGGGATAGGCGATCCGCCACAGCTCCTCGTCCTCCTCCAGCGCCCGCGCGCCCTCTCCGCCGAGCCCGCGGAGGTAGGCCCGCAACTCGTCTTCCTCGAACGACAGCCCTCTGGGGGCGCGTTCGGCGGGCGCCTTGCACGCGGAGACGAACAGGGCGGCCAGCGGCGAGGGGAAGCGCGGCTGGAGCCGACGGGCCGCTTCGAAGGCCACCACGGCGCCCATGCTGTGCCCGAAGAACGCGGTGGGACGGTCGAAGGGCGTCTCCATGCCCCGTACGATCTCGTCCGCCAGCTCGGGTATCGACTCGGGCATGGGATCGCGGTAGCGGTCCTGTCGCCCGGGGTACTGGACGGCGATCAGCTCGACCGTCTCCGGGAGCAGGCGCGCCCAGCTGTGAAAGGCGCTCGCGGATCCCCCGGCGTGCGGGAAGCAGTACAGCCGCGTTCGCGCCCGGGGGCGCGGCACGAACCGCCGGAACGGGCTCTGCGTCGTCATCATGCGCTCCTGCACCACTCGACTACGCTCATCGGACGGCCGACGAGGTCGGCGCGGCCCGCCGCTTCGACGAGAGCGCCGAGGGCCGTGCGACGACCGTCCCCTCCCGCGCGTCGGCGAGGCCGCGCAGGACGACGGGGCCGCTGCCCCGCCCCGCCTTCCTGGCCAGCGCGGCGACCAGGCCGGGGCCCAGGTCCACCTCCTCCACCAGCCATCTGCCGCGGGGACCGGGCCCGGTGTGCTCGACGACCACCGCACCCGCTTCGGCGGGCAGTACGTCCAGAGCGCGCAGGTCCGTGACGATGCCGATCCCGACGGCCTTCAGCACGGCCTCCTTCCGCGTCCAGGAGCGGAGGAAGAACTGCCGTCGGTCGTCCTCGTGCTCCAGTGCCCGCAGCCGGGCGAGTTCGAGGTCGGACAGCGCCAGTTCCGACACGCCTTCCGGAGCGAAGTCGTGCCCGCTCTCGATGTCGACGCCGATGTTCCCCCCGGCGGTGACGGCCAGCGCCCAGTGCGGACCCGACCGGGAGAGACTGAACTCCAGACTGGTGGCGGGCCGGACGATCCGGGGCCGGCCGTGGGTGCGGTCCCCGCAGGCCGGGCAGATGTGCCGACCGAACCGGATCGCGCCGGGTGGCCCGCCGAGATAGTGATCGGCGAGCAAGCGGCGCAGCACGGCGTGCGCGCCCGCGTAGTGGGCCTGGAGCGGAGGGCGTCTACCGCGCACGAGGCGGAGTTCCTCGTCATCGAGAAGGGCCAGGTCGTCCGGGGTGCATTCGTCCGGGACGCGACCGTGCCAGACATGGACCGCGCCTGTCGCGGCAAGACGGCCGCGGCTGTCGTTCATCGTCCGGTCGCTTTGATCGACGGGGAGTGCACGGTCGACTCCATACGTAGAGGGGGGCAGAACCCAGCGCCCGCAGTGGCCGTCCCGTCCACGCCGCAACGGCCCCGGTACGGCGTTCCCTCACTCTGAGTCCCTCGGCTATATCCGCGCTATACGCCACGGCCCCGGGCAGGACACGAGGCGGGCGCCGCGGACGACGCGGCGGGACGGCGCCGCCGCGGAAGGCCCCCGTACCACCACGGCGTGCTCGGCCAGGTCGGCTCCTCGCCCGGCCTGGCAGAGGCTGCGCGTATAGAGAGGCTATAGGGAGGCGGACGGACAGTTGCGCGGAACAGCGTCGAGCACGGAGAGGACGGCTCATGGCGGAGACCGAGGTCCGAGTCCTTGCGAAGTCGGATCATCGAGCCGCACACGACCTGGCGAGAGCGGCGCACCACACCCCACCGATCTCCGACGCGGAATGGGCGTACGTGGGGGATCTCCACGAGCCCGGACTGGCTCTGGGCGCGTTCCTGGGCGGAGAGCTGGTCGGTACGACCCGGCTCCTGCGGTCGCGACTCGCGCTGCCCGGCGGGGCGACCGTGCCCATGGCCGCCGCGACCGGAAACGGCGTGCGCGCCGACCGTACGCGGCGTGGAGTCTTCACGCGGCTGGAGCGCGAATCCCTTGCCCTGGCCGTGGAACAGGGGTTCTCCGTGGTGGGCAGCCGCGTGAGCGAGGCGACCATCTACCGCCGCTTCGGCCACGGGGTCGGCAATCTGTCCCGCGCGGTGCGACTGTACCCACAGGAAGCCCGGCTGCGGCCCGAGGTGCACCGCGGCGGCGAGGTGCGGCTGATCGACGGTGAGTCGTCGATCAGCCTGCTGCCCCGGGTGTACGAACGGCTCGGCCCCTACCGGCCCGGTGTCATCGGACGTTCCGCGGCCTGGTGGAAGGCCAAGTGGGAGCCACTGGTGCGCTCGGGCAAGGGTCCCGTGGTCGCCGTGCACTCCGGACCGGACGGTGATGACGGCTTCGTCGTGTACCGGGCGATGCGGAGTGGGGATTCCGGCGCCCGTGTCACGCTGATGGTCACGGACTTCCACGCGGCGAACGCGGAGGCCGTCGCGGGCCTGTGGCGCTTCCTGCTGGGGGTGGACCTGGTCGAAGAGGTGTGTGTACGCCGCCGGCCGACCGACGAACTCGTCGAGGGAATGCTGGTGAACTGGCGGGCCTGCCGCACCCACTCACTCGATGACGACCTGTGGCTACGGCTCGTCGACCTGCCGAAGGCGCTGGACGCACGTGCCTACGGTGACGGTGACCCCTTGGTGCTGGAGGTCATCGACGAGCTGCTGCCCGCCAACTCCGGAAGCTTTCGGATCTCACCCGACGGCGTGGAGCCGACATTGGACCAAGCGCAACTGTCCTTGAACGTCGACGCGTTGGCCATGGTCTACCTCGGCACCACGAGTTTCGCGACTCTCGCCGGGATCGGCGATCTGCGGATGACCGACGGCAAGGCCCTGCCGAACGCGGACCGGCTGTTCGGCACCCGCACGGCGGCCTTCTGCGGGACCACTTTCTGACCTGCGGGCGGTGGGTGCTCCGGGGAAAGCAGGTCGAGCCCGTTCTCAGTTGAACATGTTCAATAATGCTGCCAGGATGACGGGCACGTGCTCGACGACCGGTCGAACCCGGGGCGTTCGTGTGTCCCGCCGAAAGTGTTGGGGTGGCGTGAGTTGCGTTCCTGTCGGTCAGTCCTGGTCCTCGTTCCCGTCGCGTTCGCCCTTGTCGCATGTGGCAGGCTCGCCTTCCCGCCAGTCCCGGACGGCAAGCCGGCCGAGCTGCCCCGATCGCAGACAGCGACCATGTGGGGCGACGGCGCGGGCGGAACACTGGAGCTGAAGCCGGACGGAACGTTCACTGCCGATGATGTCTGCGGTGATTACCACTTCTCTGCCTATGGGCCGGAGAACGACCCCCGGTCGGGATCGGGTACCTGGGGCGACGATGGCTCGGAGGGACAGAGCCGCGTCACGGTGTCGTTCGAAGCCGATCGCGTGAGCTCCACCTACGAGGCCCTGCGCGAGGGCAAGACGCTGAAACTCTGGACCTATGTCGGGGACCCCGACGAGGGCCACTCGCTCTGCATCCTGACCCTGCGCCAGGGCTGAATCGGCCCCTGACCGGCCATCGCTCGGTCGTCTCCACGCTGAGTCTCACCGCACGCTGCCGCGGGTTGTAGCCAGAACCGACGCCCTCGACCAGCACGACGTCCCCGTCTGGGATGAGCGCCGGACGGGACGGGCCGCTCAGCCCCGACTCTCGTCGCTCCGCAAGCACCGCGTCTGCTCGGTTCTGCCTGGCTCGACGGCAGACGAGGCGGGAGCTCCCCGCGCAGTGAAGGCGCCCGGCGACATCAAGCCGCCGGGCGCCTTTGGAGCATCGACTCACCGCTTACGAAAGGGACTTGTAGCCGCTCCAGCCGCTCGCGATCTGCGCCCGCGGGCCGAACGAGCCCTTCCCGTCCCCGCTGTTGCGCCACACGTTGCCGTTGGTGTCGCGGGAGACCAGGTCCGGCCTGCCGTCGTCCGTGATGTCGCCGACTCCGACGACCGCGTTGTACGAGCCGCCCCAGTTGGACAGCACCTTGACGCGGGCCGCGAACGTGCCGTCGCTCTTGCCGTCGTAGCGGTAGAGGTTGTTGGACGTGTCCTGGGCCAGGAGGTCCGCGGTGCCGTCGCCGGTGATGTCGCCGGTTCCGACGATCTTCTTGTAGCCCTTCCAGTTGTCGTAGAGCTTGACGCGGGAGGCGAGCTTGCCGTCGCTCGTGCCCTTGTGGAGGTAGACCGCTCCGGTGGACGAGTTCCTCGTGATCAGGTCCGGGCGGCCGTCGCCGCTCACGTCGCCGGGCGACGTCAGGACGTCGTACTGCGTCCAGCCGCCGGCCGCGAGGGTCGTGTACGACGTCGACGGCTTGACCGCCGCCCCGCAGCCCGGCTTGTACAGCCGCAGTGCGCCGCTGCTGTAGCGCACGAGGACGTCGTTGCAGCGGTCGCCGCTCAGGTCACCGAAGGGGACCGCTTTGACGGTCGTCGGCCAGCCGGTGCCCGTGTACTTGTCGCCGAACCTGCCCGTGCCCGTGCCGCTGTGGAAGGTCAGTCCGCCCGAGGAGTTGAGGGTGAGCAGGTCGCCGCGGCCGTCGGCGCCGTCGGGGCTGACGAAGTCGTGGCGCACGGCGGCGCCGCGCTGCAGGAAGCCCTCGCCGCCGGTCACCGTGTTCGCCGCGGCGGTGCCGAGGCCGGTCGCCTTCAGGGTCCAGGTGAAGTGGCCGTTGGGGAAGTAACTCCCGCTCGCCGTCCTGCCGTTCCAGGTCGCCGTCACCCTGCCCGGGGTCGTGCCGCCGGTGAGCGTACGGGTGGCCTTGCCGTTCGCGCCGCTCTGCACCGAGGTGAAGGTGAGCGACCAGGAGGTGACCGGGCGGGACAGCACCCAGTGGCCCTCGAAGGGCATACCCGGGTCCACGTAGCTGCCGGCCGACGTCTCGAAGGCCGTGACGGCGGACGGGGCGACGCCCGTCGTGGTGACGTGCGTGCGCTCGTAGTCGTCGAACCAGGCGACCAGGCCGGTGTACTCGTCGACCGTCCAGCGGTAACGGCGGTCCGCGGTCAGGCCCTTGTCGGCCAGGTCGGAGGCGATCACCCGGGTGGTGCCGGCGGTCGCGTCGGTGAGCACCAGCGTGCCCGCGCCATGGTCGTGGCGGACGGTGAAGCCGTCGCCGAGGAGCACGTCACCGGGGGTGACCGCCGTCGACGTACCCGCCTTGGTGTCGTACACGCCAGCCGAGTCCGTCCCGCAGGCCCAGTACACCCAGCGGCCCGCCGCCTGGAGCTCGCTCGGCGTGCAGGCCAGGCCCGGGACGGTCACCGTGGCGAGCGTCTTCGCCAGCGGGACGCTGTACGAGGTGAGCGTGCCGACGGTGGTGGTGGCGCTCCAGAGGGTGGAGCCGTTCAGGGCCGCGGCGCGCACGGACCGCTTCAGCTTCTGGCCCTGGCCGAACTCGCCGACGTACTGCGCCGGGGTGGTGCCACCGGAGTCGAAGACGGCGTAGTCGTCGGAGACGTCGACGATTCGGCCGCCCTGGCCGCCGAAGTCCAGGTAGTGGCCGCCGATCTCCACCAGCCGGTCGTCGCCGAGGCCCTCGCCCTCGTCGGTGCCGCCGCCCGCGTCGAGGTAGACGTCCCGGGCGTCGAGGTTCCCCCACAGCGCCGAGCACGTGCTGCCCTCGTACGGGCAGAGGGCGGAGTGGATCGAGCCGCCCACCGTGGCCTCGGACGCCGTCAGTGTGGCGGAGCCGTCGGTGGTGAGGGTGCGCACGGACGTGGTGTCCGCGATGGCGTTCGGGTCGTCCTCGACGACGCGCAGGCTGCCGCGGCTGAGCGCGATGCCCGTCTTGGTGTTCTCCAACGCCGGTGCCTGCTGGACCTTCTCCAGCTTCAGCGTGCCGTCCTCGGCCTGGCGCACCCGCTGCACCCACCAGTCGGTGGCGTCGGTGCCGCCGGAGACCAGCGCGCTCCTGCCACCGGCCGCCAGCGCGTACTCGCCGGCGCTCGCCAGCAGGGTCTGCTGCACCGAGGGGTCGTTCACGTTGACCGCGAGCAGCTGGGAGCCGAGCGAGCTGGAGGACAGCGGCAGCAGCAGCCAGTCGCCGACCAGGACCGGGTCGCCGTCGAGCGTCCCCGGGTTCGTGGGCAGCGTGACGACCTGCTCGGCGGCGGCGAGGTCGGTGCGTGACTTCAGGTGCAGCTCGGCGGTGCCGGCCTGGTACCAGCCGATGCGGTCCTCGCTCATCACGTGGTGCGAGGCGTAGGTGGCGTTGGTGAACACCTGGGTGTTCACGGCCGAGGCGACGTCGATGTAGCCGATCCTGCCGGTGTCGACCGACCAGAGCACGCCGGAGGAGTCCGCGCCGAGGACGTCCGTGCTCCCCACGGCCGTCGGGTCACCCGTCACCTTGCGGGGGCGCCACTCGCCGTCGACCTTGTCGATCAGGGAGTAGGTGGTGACGACCGTGTTCCCGGCGAGGGCTCGGTAGTAGCCGTGGGTGGTGGAGCCGGCCCAGCTCAGGCTCTGGGTCGTCGCCGTGGCCGGGTCCCAGAGCGTGACATACGACGAGTACGTCACCGACGACGGCGCCAGGGCGACCAGGTCGCTGTCCGACCCGTACCAGGCCGTACGGCACTCGGAGTCGATGTAGTAGCAGGCCGTGGACGGGGCGTAGACGCTGCCGTCGGCCTTCTTGACGGTGACGGTCCTGCCCGTCGCGTAGTCGGTCCACAGCATTCCGGGCCTGCCGGTCTGCCGGTGCAGGAAGCCGCTGTCGCCGGCGACGTACGGGCGGTCGGTACGCGGTGTGGTGGTGCTGGGGTCGACCAGCGTGATCGCTGTGGTGTCGGCTCCGGCCGCGTCCGCGGATCCGCTGCCCTCCGTCAGGACGGTGACGGACGCCGCTACGACGGCGATGACGAGCGAGGAGACGGCAGCGGCCAGCCCGCCCCGTCTCGGGGCGTGTCTGCCCACGTGAGTTCCCTCCCCTGCGGGGGCCCGCGCCCTCGCACAAGTGGCCGGATCTTATCAGGGGGGTGTGGCGGAAAATGCGTGCTCGCGCAGGTGAAAGGGGGTGGTGGACAGGCTTCGGCCCCGGAATCAGGCGGGTTCCGGTGCTTCGGTGAACAGGCCGCTCGGCATGGGGGACGGACAGCGACGGATTCAGCCACCGGGAGGCCGCGCTCAGCTCACCAGCAGGGCGCTGTCCCATGACGTCGCCGGTACGTTCCCCGTGGCGTAGGTGTGGAGGGCGAGGGCGATGCCCGCGGCTCCTTCCAGAAAGCCGGGGCGGTCGAGAGCGCGGGGCGCGAGAGCATGGCGGTAGCGGAAACCGAACGGCGCCTCAGGGTCGAACCCGCCCATCACCCGCACCGCCAGCCCGTCGGCGACGGCGTGGTAGCTCGGGTCGGCGCTGTCGTGTGCCATGCGCAGCACGATCTGAAGCAGGCCCGCCCAGCCGTGGCACAGCGCGGAGTCGAGGATCAGCTCGTCGTTCGCCGCGGTCAGCGCACCACGGAGGGCGGCATGTGCGTCGGCGCGCCAGTCCGCACGGTCGAGGGCGGCGCCGGCCAGGTACACGGCACGCGCCGCACCGGCGGCGCCGTAGCACCACGAGTCCCGCCCGCGTTCCGGCGGTTTCCCGCTCTCGATGTGTGCCGCCGTGACCAGGTGCGGCCAGCGCGGGCCGGCGTCGTCGGTCGTGCGCCAGCGGGACAGCAGCGCCATGATCCGCTCGATGGCCTCGTCCTGACGGTCCACCCGGAACCCCGCCCGCCAGGAGACCGACAGGAGCGCGAGCGGTCCGCAGACGCCGTGTGCGAGACCGAAGTTGGCATGCTCGGCGAGGCCGTGCTCCAGGCCATCGGTGATCCACCACGTGGGCAGCCGGGTGCCGTGGCGCGCGATGTCGTCCGTGGTCGCCACGGCCACCAGCGACTCCAGCACATCGGTCAGCGCGAGCCCCGCCGCCTGCCGCACGGCCGGCTCGGCCGCCGACTCGTACCGGGCCAGCAGGTAGCGGCCGATGCCGGTGGTGCCGCCGAGGACGTCGTAGCGGTCCCACGCGCCGATCGGCTCTCCGGTGCGCACCCGCTCCCGGTCGGCTCGCGCGCGCATCCGAACCTGGTCGGTGATGTGCCGGTCGAGACCGGCCAGCATCGTGGCATAGCCGCCGAATCCGGTGGCCGCGGTGTGCCCGGCGAACGCGAGCGCCACCATGCCGCCGAACAGTGACTGCGGCAGCAGCCGGATCCCGCTGCCGAGCGCCGCGGACAGGTGCGCGTGTGCCCGACGGCGCCGCTCCGGTGCCCCCACGGCCAACTCCGCGAACAGCAGCCCGACTCCGGGGTGACCGTCCAAGAGCAGCAGCGGATCCCACACCGGTTGCGGGCTGCCCGGATAACGCATCAGGTTGTCCGGCGCGCCCGCGATCCCGGCCACCCGGTCGGGCTCCGCCAGCCGGTCGGCGATCTCGGCGACGATCCTGGCGGCCGCCTCCCCGTGGGCCGGCGCCCGGTCAGTCGGTGTCGGTGCGGGTGACGGCACGGAAACTCTCCAACTCCTGCAACAGGTGGCGGACTTCCGCGCGTTGGGGCACGGGCAGGTCGCTCACGCGTACCACTTCGCCGGCGTTCAGCCGGTCAAGGACCGCGAGGGCCGCGGCGCCGACCGTGCCGGACGAGACGTTGCCGTTCGCGGCGAACCTGCGGGCACCGTCGCCGGGCGCGGCCAGCAGGGGAGCGCAGCCGCGCACGGGGGTGTCGTCGTCGAGCGGGCGGAGCCCGGCGGGCGGCCGGGTCGGCCAGAACCCGCCCGCCGTTCTGACCCGCAGGGCCAGAGAGGTGGCCCGATCGGCGAACCGGTCCTCGCTCAGCCACTCCGCGAACGCGTCCACCGCGTCGGCAAGGGCCGTGGGCAACGCACCGGCCAGCTGCCCGTCCGGACCGGCATCCGGGGTGAACAACGGGGCCGACGCCACCGGTTCGGTGCCGCGGAAGAGGTCTTTGATCTCGTAGTACGGCCGGTGCTCGCGGCGGGGAATGCCCACGTTGACACTGGTCGCCGGTGCGTCGCCGGTGCTCTCCCCGACGTGGTAGTACCGCGCCGGCCAGTAGAGCAGATCTCCCGGCTCGACCTCGGCGACGAACGAGGACGCCAGGTACGGCTGGTAGTCGAGGATCGTGTGCACCGGATCCGACCACGGGCGCTCGGCCCAGAATCGCATCCGCTTGGTGCCCCGCACGCAGTACATGAAGGTGGCGAAGCGATCCTGGTGCACGCCGACCGGGCTGTGCTCGTAGGAGCCGTGGAACAACGTGGAGCCCGCGGTGTGCGTCGGCTGACCGACCCGCTCCCACAGACCGGCGTAGAACCGTTGCGCGCGTGCCCACAAGGGATGGGAGAACGCGTGGAACCGGTGCACCACGAGGGCGTAACGCTGCCGGTTCAACCGGTCGGCCATGCGCCGCTCGTAGCTGTCGAACGAACGGTCCGACAGGTCCGGCAGACAGTCGCGCGGCTGCGTCTGCTGCCGCCGCTCCACGAGGAACTGCACGTTCCCCGGCACGGCGAGCGGATGCGGCGGCCTGCTGCCGAGCACGGCGGTCTCGAACACCTCCGCTTCGGCGAACGGTGCGCCGCCCACACCCTTGTACAGCACGGGTTTCCGGTCCCAGAACCGGTCGACGAAGGTGTCCCAGTCGAAGGACGCCCCGGTGGTCACCGTCAGCGCGGCGGTCTCGGCGGTCTCGGCCGTCTCAACTGTCTCGGCCGTGTGGGCCGTGTGAGCCGTGTCGGCCGTGTCGGTCAGCTCGGTCATCGCGCAGGCACCTCGACCACGTCGATGCCGCGCAGCCGGTACAGCTTGTCCAGCAGCGCGAGCACACTCTTGTCGTTGACACTCTTGTCGTTCGTGGTGTCATCGCCGAGGGCCCGGCACACGTCGGCGACGCCGATCTCCTCGCCGTCGCCCAGTGCGGCGAACGCGCGGTCGCTCGCGGCTGTCGGCAGAGTGAAGACGTTCCCGTTGACCGCCCACACCTCGCGCCCCGGCCCGTCGGGCATCCGGACGATCTCGCCCGACCGGCGAATCCGGGTCCGCCGGGTCATCGGGATGCCCTCGCGCGGCACCGGAATCGGTTCGAGACCGGCCGCGGAACGCAGCGCCGCCCAGCGGACCCGCAGCATCCTGCGCAGCTGCTCGCCGTCCACGACCGTACGCAACTCGTCGCCCAGCGCGGTCAGACGGGGCAACACCCCGCCCGGCTCGTCGACGCGGGACCCGGGACCGAACGGGAAGTACGGCACGGTCTCGTCGTTGCCCTGCCGACCGTGCACCAGCTCGGCGAGCAGATCCCGCAAGGCGGTGAACGGCAGCCGCCGGTCGACCGGAATCCGCAGGCGCAGCGCCACACACCCCTCGCGGTAGGTGTCGACGTGGCGCCGGTCGCCCGGCCAGTACAGCAGCTCTCCGGCATCGGCACTCAAGGTGTGCACGCCGTCCAGGTCCCGGTCCGGGTCGGCGACCGCGGCCGGTGGGGGACCGCCGCGCTCGTCCCACAGCCGTACGTCCATCCGCCCGCGCAGCACCCAGGTCAGCGCCGCGTGCGTCGGTGCCTCGGTCGCGCCGGCGTGCTGGGTGAACCGGTCGCCGATCAGCACCTCGGCTTCCACCGGGAGATTCGGCCAGCCGACCGCCCGCCACAGCCCGCGGATCGCGTCACGTACCGCTGACCACAGCGCGAAGTCCAGGAGCAGCGGCTGATGCACCGTCAGCAGGTAGCCCTGCCCGGACACGTCGGCATCCAGCCGGCCGAGGTAGTCGTCCAGGGTCCGGTCGGTGGTGTCCGGCAGCAGTGTGCCCGGCGCGCGCAGCCGGCCGTCGCCGACCAGGAACCGGACATCGGGCATCACCCAGAACCGGGTGCCGGCGCGGAACGGTGCGCACGACTGAACGGTCAGCGCGTGGATCCGGTCGAGGCCCACCGGCGGCCGGGCGCACAGCCGGGTGGGCCGCCTGTCCCAGTACCGCTGCCCGAACAGCGCCCAGTCGACGTCGTCCGGCGCCTGCCGAACCTCGTGGGTCAGCGTGGTCATGATGCCTCCCTCCCCGCCAGGGGGAACCGCTGCCGGATCCGGTCCGCGTACTCCGCCAGGGGCTCCATGCCCATCGAGGCGCGCCGGCGGTCCACGTCGTCCGGCTCCTCGATCCGGTACGGCACCAGTTCCCCGGCCACCGGCTCGAACTTCGTGCCGTACACCTGGGGAAGCCCGTCGGCGAGGCGCAACTCGTCGGTCAGCGACGCGACTTCGCGCCAGGGGAGATCACCGTCCGCCGCCGCCTGCCGCATCAGCTCCAGACAGTGCCGACGGAAGTCCAGGTGATCTCTCGCGTGCTGTACGAGGCGACTCGCGGCGGCGGCCGCCGCGGCACCGACCATCGTGCGCCCCGGCCACCCGTGGTCGGCCACGACCTCGGACAGCCACGCGATGCCGGCGTCGGTCAGGGTCCGCAGGCGGCGCTCGGCGACGCCGTCGACCATGCCGCCCTCCGCCCACGGCATCCGGAGGGCACCGTCGAGCCGGTCGAGGCGCAGCAGCCGGCGCCGGATCTCCCCGGCGGGCGCCGGCTCGGCCGGGATGTCCGGCGCGTCCACCGCGTCGATGCGCAGCCGTACCTTCTCCTTGTTCCAGATGTAGGTGACCCGCCTGCCCACCTCCGGCCAGTCGAAGCCGACCTGGCCCTCGGCAGGACTCTGCAGGTGCAGCCGCACACCCAGCGACTCGTCCGTGACGACGTGCTCGGTCACGTCGTCGAACACGTGCTCCACCGCGTCCCGAAGTGCCACTCCGAGACCGGCGAGTTCGAGGTTGGCGCCCTCGAGCAGCGCCGGCAGCGGGGGCCAGCCGCCCTCGGGTTCCGGCCGGGCCGCGACCCGGGCCGTCCCGAACGGCAGTGGCGGCGGCTCGACCCGCAGTACCGGCCCGCCCTCCAGCGAACGGACGAAATAGGGCACGTCCATGCGTCGGAGCTGGTCGAGTTCCGCCCGGTCGAAGTGGACGTCCGGCTCGGCGGGCACCGGTGCGGCGCCGCCGCCGGACAGCCAGCGTGGCACCAGCGCGTCGAAGTACCGGAACGTGGGTTGGCGCAGCACCCGGACGTAGTGGCCGGCCGTGGCGGTCGACAGGAACCGCCGAATCGCCGGCCGCTGCCGGCACATCAGGGTCCAGGCGTCGAACATGCCGCGCAGCATCGCCGTCAGGTAGGGGCCGTACCCGGCCCGCCCATCGGAGTCCGCGACGACGTTCCTCGTCTCGTCCCGGGCGAAGGGCCGACGGCGGCGGTACAGGCGCAGCGCCCCTGCCGGCTCCGCGTGCCAGCACACCGGCGGGCCCTCGGCGGAGCACCATCGTGGGGTGTTCTCCAGACCGACGTGGTGCTGGTCGACCTCGGCGGTCGGGTCGTACAGCAGGCCTGTGTCGTAGAGCCGGGGAATCCGGCAGAAGTAGATCTCCAGATCGATCGGGTACAGCAGCGGTTCGCGCTCGCCGGGCCTGCTCCCGGTCACCACGTTGCTGCCGATCAGGTCGGTGATCCCGAAGGCGAACGTCGCGGAGGTCAGCGAGCCGGTCCGGTGCCAGTAGCGTGCCGCCTCCCGTCGGGTCAGCCGGGTGCCGGTCAGCGACCACGGCCCGGAGGTGCGGATCGGCCCCCACTGCGCGGGCGGCTCGATCCACTCCTGCCACAGATACCCCTGGTCGGCGCCGGACCAGCACGAGAGCACCGGCAGCCGGATCTCACCGGACGCCGCGGGCGCGTTGTTGAGCAGTTCGAACAGGGAGGCCGGCGAGTCGGCGGCGCCGCACGCGGTGAACAGCAGTTCGCCGGACGCCGGACGCGGCTTGTACGCGACCCGGCCACCGCCGGCGCAGTCGAGGCGCACCACCCGTTGGCGGCCGTTG
The DNA here is from genome assembly GCF_024612035.1 of Streptomyces sp. DSM 40750. Classification (GTDB taxonomy): domain Bacteria; phylum Actinomycetota; class Actinomycetes; order Streptomycetales; family Streptomycetaceae; genus Streptomyces. The sequence continues at coordinate 5,025,877 of NZ_CP102513.1, read as the reverse complement.
TGGGTTTCCTCGCCGTGGGCCCACAATCCGACGACCGGTCCCCGAAACGCCGGGTCCTCTGGCCAGCAGGTATTCATGTCCCGCAGTAACCGGTCGAGGAAGAGCGTCAGAAACGCCTCGCAGCGCGCCGCCCATTCCGCAACCCGGTCCCGGGCGTAGTGTGGCCGCCCGGTCGCGCACGCCACGAATGCTTCGGAAACGACCGGTCCGAAAATTTCGGCGTTGGTAATGTCAAGGACTCCGGTGGCGACAACCGTCGAATAGTTTCGCGCGGCGGAAACACACCAGCCGTCCAACCGATCCAACAACGCGAGCAGCGGCGCGAACCGCCGGTCCCCGAGCGCGTGCGCGAGCATCCGCGCGTCCGCCGCGCCACCGAGCAGTCGGTCGACCGTGACCGTTCCCTCCGGGCCGGCCGTGACGACCGGCGGGAACAGCCCGCCCGCGGTGCCCTCGCGGACGGCGTCGATCAATCGCCGTGCCACCGCCGGAAGTTCGGCGGGAACGTCCTGACCGGCGTCGCCGGTCGGGGCACGCATCACCCAGAGCGGATCGATGTCCGCCGGCGCATCCGACAAAGCCGCCCTCTCGACTCGTTGCTGCGGGACGCGAGACCGATCCGGGCGGTGCCGCCATCAGCGGCACCACCCGGCACGCATCAACAGCAGTAGACGCTCGCGCACGAACCACAGGCGGTACCGCTGCCCGAATTCGTCGGGGACGCAAGGGGCGGAATTTCCTGTTCCAGATCGCCGATCACCAGGTCGAATACCTCATCGGCGCTCTGGTCCGCCTCGACTCGGCCCTTTTCCTCGACAGCCTGCATGAACACACTCCTCCCGTGCTGAGTTATGAATGTGAGGCCCAGTACAACTGGGCCGAATATTCATGTCAAGAGAGCCCTGTTTGCCACGCCCACCATCAGATCCAGCCGAATTCCGGCAATCTCCGGCCCGCATCATTCGGGTCGCTCACACTGATTCGGTCGACAAACCAAGATCCGTCGACAAACCAAGATCCGTCGAAAACCAAGATCTCTGGGAGGCAGCATGGCTCGCATCACGTCGTACGTACGCCACCGCCTGGGCAGGATGCGCGGCACTTACCTCTACCCGTACCCGACCTGAGCGCGCTCCGGCCACGCACTGCGGCCGTACGCGGGCGAAGGAACTCCAAGGAACTCCAGGGCCGCCGCTGTGCGGCCCTGGAGTGCTGCCGGGAGAGCGCGAACGCGAAGGGGCATGATGGCGGCCGTCGACTCGGCTGATGAACAGCCGGAGCAGCTCATACCGTGGGCTACGGGTACGTCCGGCACGGTATGGCGGGCATCGGACGCCTACGCGTACGAGCAGGACCCCGTCAGGTTCCTGTCGGAGGCGGTCGGTCGGTGCGGTGACACATTCCGGTTCGGACGGAACGCGGTCTTCCTCGGTGACCCGGACGAGGTGCACACGGTTCTCACCGAGACGGGGCGCGCGTTCCACACCGGACGCGACATCCTCGACGGCTTCCGCAGCAACCCCGACGAGATCACCGCACTGTGGATGCGGGGACGGCGGGCCGGCCGGGCCGGGCTCACGGCACGCGCGGCCTCGGCCGGGGCGCACCGCATGCGCGAGCGGATCCGCGCCGACCTGGCCGCCCTCACCGGGCGGCCGGTGAACGCGGCCGACGAGGCTCCCGGACTGTGCTCACGCGCGGCGCTCGCCTACTGCCTCGCCGCGGTCCCCGACACACTGCCCGCCCGCCTCGCGACAGCCGCTGAACGGCTCACCGGCGTCCTCGACGCGACGCTGCCGGTTCCCGCCTGGGTACCCGGCTCGGCCGCCCACCGCGCCCGTGCGTCCGTACGCTCCCTCGCGAGCGTGCTGACCGAAGTCGTCGAAGAACGCGGGCGCGGCGGCGAAAACGGGCACGGGGATCCCGACTTGCTCGACGCGCTCCTGACAGACGCCGACGCCTCCGTCCAGGACGCGAGGGCCGCCCTCCAGATGACCCTCACCGGCACACATGTGGTCCCCGGCGCCGCGCTCACCTGGCTGCTGGCCGAACTCGCCACGCGAAAGGGGCTGTTGGGGTCCATTCGCGCCGAGGTCACCGCTCGCGGGATGGACGGCGACCTGCCCTACACCACCGCCGTCGTCAAGGAATCCCTGCGGTTGCACCCACCGGTCTGGCTGATGACCCGGGACGTCGCCCTCCCCGCCAAGGTCGCCGGGTACGAGGTCGGCCCCGGCGACCAGCTGGTGTTCAGCCCGTACCTTCTCCAGCGCGACGCACGCTGGTGGGACGACCCCGACCGCTTCCGGCCCGAGCGCTGGCTGCACGAGTCACCGGCACGCCGCGCCCGCCACGCCTACATCCCGTTCAGCGGCGGCGCCCGTATCTGCGCCGGCTATCGGCTGGGCCTTCTCCAACTCACCCTTGCTGCCGCATTGTTGGCCACCGAGTACACCGTCGAGGCCGTGGGCGAGGCCGACTTGACCCCCACCTGGGAGAGCGTGCTCGCCCCGACCGGCCTGCGGGTGCGGTGGGATCCGACGCCGACTCGATGACCGCCCCGAGGTCTTCGTCGGCCTTCTTCGCTCTTCTTCGGTCTTCTTCGGTCTTCTTCGGGGCGCCTCTCGTCGTGCTGCGGCCGCTGATCGCTGATCGCTGATCGCTGACCGCTGACCGCCGACGGCCGGGTGGCCTGGGGAAACACTCCTCGTCACCTGGTCGTCCGTGTGCACGATGCGGATCCGGGACAGCGTCCAGTTCCGAAGTGCCCGCCTCGACCTGTCGCGTGGGTCTCATGCCTCCAGGGTCATGAGCGCCGAGGTGACGATCGGGTGTCGAGCCGCGGGGCCGCTTTGATCAGCGCAGCCATCTCCCGATCGCTCTGAACCGCCTTGGAGAGCGCCTCAGCACATGACCAGCGACCGGGACCGGGCCATCGCGGACCGGCTCGGGGCCATGATCCGCGAGGGTGAGGGAGGGGCCTCCGGCTAGGAGATGTGGCCTCCGCGTGGCATCAGCCGGTCTCGCGGTGGTGAGAAAACTCGGCAGAGTTCTGGAGAACTCACGGGATGTCGCACTGAGGCGCTTGAGTCTCTAGCCGCAGGAGAGTTCAGGATGTTGCTCATGGACGACGACCGCCCCGAAGTACTCACCATTGGCCGGCTCGCGCACCGCACCGGACTTCCGGTGCCTACCCTGCGCTTCTGGTCGGACGAGGGAGCGGTGCCGCCTGTGGCCCGCTCCGCGGGCGGTTACCGGTTGTACGACGCCGAGTCCGTGGCCCGCGTCGAGCTGGTCCGCACCCTGCGGGAGCTGGGCCTCGGGCTCGACGACGTGTGCCGCGTCCTGAGCGGCCGAACCACGGTCGCCGAGGTCGCCGACGCACATGTGGCCGCGCTCGACGCGCAGATCCGCTCCCTCAAGGTGAGCCGGGCCGTCCTGTCCACCGTGGCGAAACGGGGTTCGACCGTTGAGGAGACAGCACTGATGAACCGGTTGGCGCGGCTTTCCGCCGCCGAGCGCAAGCAGGTCATCGACGAGTTCAAGGAGGAGGTGTTCGGCGGCCTCGACGACCCGCGCCTGCGCGACCGCATGCGCACCTTCAGCATCGAATTGCCCGACGATCCCACACCTGAGCAGGTCGACGCCTGGATCGAACTGGCCGAATTAGTGCGGGACCCCGGGTTCCGCGCCCGGTTGCGCACATGGATGGAGCTCAACACGCCCATACCGGGGCAGGGCCGTCCCCCCGGGGCGTCCATCTGGTGGGCCAGGCAGATCGTGCAGACCGTCGCGGAGGTCAGAACAGGCGGGGTCGCTCCCGAGGGGCCGGCAGCGGCCGAGGTGCTGTCCGAGCTGTTCGGTGACGCCGATCGGGCCGCCGTGCTGCGCAGCCTGGAGGCCGGGATCGAGGCAGGAGCGGAGCACTACCGCAGGCTCGTCGCCCGTGTGCGCGGGCAGAATTCGTCGCCCGACGCGACCGAGGAACTGGAATGGCTGGCGCGGGCCCTGCGCGCCGCGGATCAGACCTGACCTGGTGCTCGACCTCGGCACCGGGCAGGCCGCCGACCTTGCGGTGTCGCTCGACCGGGACGAGCTGATCGCCTACGGGCTGCGGCTGTCCGACAACGGCGCCACCCGGCTGGGGACGGCGGCGTTGGTCCGGAGGCCGGACCCGGACACGGCACGCGCCATCCCGACCCCGGACCGGTACGCCGACTCTGGGTGCACAACTGGCAGTTCGGCAGGCGGTCGTGATGACCGAGGACATCCAGGGCGACGTCACCGCCGAGACCCTTCGAATCGCTCAGCATCCTCGTGTTTCACCCGAACCCACGGATGCATCGGCCTGACGCACACCGATGGACCCGTGGGTTCGCGCTGAAGGATCTCCGGTTTCCCTAAACCCACGGGGATCACGGGGGTGCCGGTAAGAACCGTGTCACCGGCCGCAAACGAGCGGTCAGGGCTTTGTAGCCGTGCTCTTCTTGGGCTGGTGGGGCACGGTCTGGTCGTGTCGATGTGCCCGTGCATCGTGGAGCGGGGAACACCGAACATGTCGGCGATCTGCTGGACGGTGGCACACCGGAGCACTTCTGGATCTCGTCGGAGAGGTCGTCGTCATCACCGACAGCAGACCTTTGACCTGCGGTGATGCGCGAAGTGGCACAGTTTTCACCTCCGCCCACGCACGGTTGGCCTCGTCATGCGAGACGTCGGACCGGCCGAGGAGTCGGCGCCTGACGGCGTATCCTGACCAGTACGCGCTCAGGGCGCGACCGGTCCGCGGAAAGGGCGAAGCCCACCTGATGCTCGTAGCTCTGCGCAGCCATCCTCTTTTCCGGCCTGATCAAGCGGACACCAGGCAGATACGGAAGGGAGGCCCTCGTGCCCGTTCACCGACTGCCCGACCAGCCCAGCCTGGAGCGTCTGCGCAAGCAGGCCAAGGTTCTGCTGCAATCTGTGCGGGCGGGGATTCCGAGCGCGCTCGCGCTGGTCGCGGAATTCCATCCGCGGCCGCCCGCCGCGCTGAAGCTGTCCGACGCGCAACTGGTCACCGCACGCATGTACGGCTTCACCAGCTGGCCCCGGCTGAAGCAGCACCTCGACATCGTGGAGCGCTTCTCCCGCTCGCCTCACCAAGTCCCGCCCGGTGAAGACCTTCCCCGGGAGTTCCTGCGGCTCGCCTGCCTCACCTACGGCGACGACTACCCGGGCCGCACCGGCGAGGCCGACCAACTGCTGACGCGCCATCCCGAGCTGGCCACCGCCGACGTGTTCACGATGGCCGCCACCGGCTCAGCCGAACCACTGGCCGCGGCGCTGGCGGCCGGCCCCGGCCTCGCCCGGTCCCAGGGCGGACCCTTCGGCTGGGAGCCGCTGCTCTATCTGACCTATGCGCGCCTGGCGGCCCCCGGTGACAGCGTGGCGTCCGCCCGTCTGCTGCTGCGCCACGGCGCCGATCCGAACACCGGCTTTCTGTGGGACCGCCTTCCCTCGCCGTTCACCGCGCTTACCGGTGCGTTCGGGGGCGGCGAAGGCCACCAGGCGCGTCACCCCCACGGCATGGAGCTGGCCCGACTGCTGCTCAAGGCCGGCGCCGATCCCAACGACGGCCAGACGCTGTACAACCTGGGACTCGGTGGCTCGTTCGCCGACGACGAGGCCGGCACCGCCCACCTCGAACTGCTGCTGGAGTACGGCCTGGGACAGGGCGACGGCGGGCCCTGGCGGACCCGGCTGGGCCCGGCCCCGCGGTCCCCGCGCCAACTGCTGCGCGAAGAGCTGGCCACCGCCGCTCTGCACGGCGGCCCGCGCCGTGCCCGGCTGCTCCTGGCACACGGCGCCGAGCCGGACGACTGTGGCGAGCATCCGGCCTACGGCGGCCGCACGCCGTACGAGCTGGCGCTGCTGCATGGACACACTGAGGTCGCCGAGATCCTCGCCGCGGCAGGCGCGACGGCAACTCTGGACGGGATGGACGCGTTCGCCGCGGCCTGCATGAGCGCCGATCACGAGGCGGTGGCCGCCTTGGGCCCCGAGGCCCTCGCACGGGCGCTGGCCGCACACCCCGAGCTGATCAACCGTGCGGCCGAGCACCGCAACCCCGCGGCGGTCCGGCTGCTCGTCGGGCTTGGCTTCGACGTCAACCACCGCGGCCGGGCCACCCCACTGCACGAGGCCGCCTGGAACGACGATGTGGAGACGGCCCGTGTGCTGATCGAACTCGGCGCCGACCCCACGATCGAAGACACCCACCATCACGCCACCCCGCTCGGCTGGGCCGAGCACGGCGGCAAGCAGCACATGGAGTCGTATCTCAGACCGCTGACTCCCCGGACCTGACACACAACCCGGTACCCCCGGCCCTTCACCCGAACGGAGTTCACGGCAGCGGGAGGACCGCCGTTTGCGGCTGGTGACACGGTTCTTATTGGCATCTCCACGAGCGGGCGGCCCCGGCCGACAACGCGCGCCGCGCTCGTTGAATCTCCCCACTCCGTTGGACTCCGGACCGAGTGGGGCGACGAGCGGAGGTGGTGATTTTCAAGGTTCAGGCAAGATTTTCGTGGAGCGTGACGGAGCGTCATCGCGATCAGGCGAGAAGGACCCGCTTGCGCAGCAGCGGGAGTCCGGCGCGGTTGTACATCTGCCGCTTCAGCGTTTTGAGTCTGTTGACGTGCCCCTCGACGATGCCAGAGCTGTAATGCAGGGTCAGTCCGGCCAGTACGGCGTCGAGGTCCTGGCGCAGGAACCCCGCGAAGCCCTTGATGGGCGGCGGTGCCGTTCGTTCGGCCTGGCGTATCCAGTCCTCCAGTTGGGCGCCTCGGCGATGTCGGAGCAGGTCGGTGAACGCGCGGGCGAAGTCGCAGGCTGCGGTGATGTCCGGGCAGGCAAGCCGTACCTCGTCCAGCCCTGCGGTGCTGCGTGGTGACAGGTTCTCGCGGGCCTGCATGATCCAGCCGGTGATCCGCCGCGGGCTTGGTATCTCGGCGGGGGCTGGGGGTGCGGTGCCGGCCCGCACGGTGCGGAGGTATCGGGTGAGGGTGGAGTAGCCGCCCCGGTAGCCCTGCTCGCGCAGGCGTTGGAATAACTCCTTGCCGCTCGTGCGGCCGGCAGCGAACTCGGCCTGCAGGAAGGGCTTGAAGCGGTCGAGGGGGACGCTGCGGCGGTCGCGGGCGGAGGCGAGCAGGGTGTCGAGGTCGATGTCACGGTAGTGGCGCACGGTCTTGCGGTCCAGGCCCAGGCGGCGGGCGATCTCGCTGACCGGGTAGCCGATATTGACCATGCGGTTGATCTCCACGTGCCGGTTCAGGACACGCTGGACGATCAACGTCGGAGGCAGGGCATCGAGCACAGGCAGCTGAACGGGGCGGCCCTGGCCCCGCTCTGCGTGCTTCTTCAGGCAGCCGCGGTGCTGGTGACAGACCTGCTCGACCGCCCGGGACAAGCCCTGAAGTAAATGCCATCGATCAGCAACTTGCACCGCATCTGGGCAGGCCGTGGTCGCAGCGAGGCTGTAGCTGCTGTCGCGATCACGGCAGATGACCTCGGCGCCGGGGTGCGCGGTCAGCCACGCAACGAGAGTGTCGGACGAACGGTCGGGAAGCAGATCGATCACCGCCGAGGAGTCGACGTCGACCAGGACGGTGCCGTAGGTCCGGCCCTTGCGGAAGGCGAAGTCGTCCACCCCCAGCACCAGCGGACTGGACGCTGCGTTGGTCGCGGGCGGGTCGGGCAGAGCCATCAGCATGCTGAGCAGCGTCACCCGGCTGACTGCCACCGCAAGCACCGCCGCCATCCGGGCTCCGGCCCGCCCGGCCAGGGCCAACGCGATCGCCACCAGCAGGCGGTGCAGTGGCGGGGTTCTCCGGCCGTAGCGCACGGTCAGGCCCTCGACCTGCTCAACGAAGGTACGGCGCAGGCAAGCCGGCTGATCGCAGACGAGGCGGCGGACCGACAGGTCAATGACGACGGGCCGCCCGGCGACGGCGGTATCGGCGAGGTGCCGCTGGTAACGGCTGTGGACACGATGCGCGGCCGAGCCGCAGCCGGGGCAGTCCACCACGAAGTCGTCCCGAGTACGCGCGGTGACATGCACCGTGCCACCCTCGACAAACACCCGCTCCACCAGCACCGTCTTCAGGTGCGGGAACGCTATATCCAGAAGCTCGTCACACTTAGGTGACGATGCCAGGTAGCTGACGCTCCGTCACGCTCCACGAAAATCTTGCCTGAACCATTTTCAAGAATCGCCATCACCGCCGACGTTCACGGTTGTTCGCTGCCGTGCGTCGCCGTTGTCACACAGTCAGACACTCACCTTGGGCCTGTTCTGAAGGTCGGGGCAGCGTTAGCCAGTGCTTGGTGAGGGCGATGCATTGCGTGGGCGATGGGCTCGAATGTCCAAAGGGCGTCCATCGGGATCGCGAGCTGTCATCGTCCACTGGGTGGGCAGTGTCTCGATCTGTCCGACAGGCCACCCGGCACCCAGGATTTGTTCGCGTACCTCACACAGTTGCGCGTACGTTGCCACGCGGAGTCCCCATCCCGCCCTGCTCAAGGGGTCGAGTTCAGTGGTGGGGGCGGTAGCGGTTTCGACGATCATTAGGTGGTCGTTCCCGCCGACATCGATGACTGCGATCCGAGGATCGGACGGGGTGGCAGCGCGCTCGAATGCGAGCGCTGCTCCGAGCATTTCCGTGTAATAGGCCACGAGCCGGTCGAGGTCGGTCGTGGAAAGAGTCAGATGGTTTATTCCGAGGAGATCGGGCATGGTGGGCCAACTTTAGTGCAGCCCTTGAACGGCGCCTGTTGTTTTGCGTGTTGAGACCTCGGCCGCGACGATCCTGCTGACCGAGGCCCCTGAGCCCAAGGTCCGCGACCGGCAGACGGGCGAAATCGCCAAGGACGCCGTCAGCGGTGAGGCGCTGATGACGCTCGGCGTCGTCTACATCGAGGACGGGGAATCGTCTCTGGTCAAGGTCACCGTTCCTGAGGGCGGTGTGGCCGAGGGGCTGACGCTGGGGGCGCCGGTCTCGCTGCCGGGGCTGGTCGCCCGGCCATGGGAGTCGGTGTTCAACGGGCAGCAGCGACACGGCATCGCCTTCCGCGCCGCCGCCGTGACTCCGGCTGCCTTCCCGGCCGCCATGGGGGCCACCGCCTGATGTCCGATCTGGTGACACTTCTGGAGGTGGGTGGTCCTGTCGCCGCACTCGGCGGCGGGGCCGCCTACACCCGGGCCAAGCACCCCCGCGTGTACTGGCCCCCGGTCGGCCTGCCGATATCCACCGCCCGGCACCTCGGCTCGTACGGCTCGGCCCTGGAGGCGTGCGGGCTGACCGTGGCGCCGTCCCGGCTGCGGGTCTCGCCGTCAAGGCCGCCACTCGGCAGGAGGTCCGGCCGGTACCGCCGCGCCGGGGCATCATCCGGCCCACCTCGACCGGGCTGCGGCTTCGCCTCCGGCTCGCTCCCGGCCAGGAACCCGCCGACGTCGCCGCCTCGGCCGAACGGCTGCGGCACGCCTGGGGCGTTCACGCCGTGTACGTGACGACGGTCAAACCGGGCGTGGTCGAACTGCGGCTCGTCGGCTTCGACGTGGTGCGGAACGTCCGGATGCCTCGCAAGGCCACCGCCGAACTCCTCAAGGTGCCTGTGGCGCTGCGGGAGGACGCGACTCCCTTCGTACGCGACTACCGCACCATCCCGCACCAACTCACCCTCGGCGCATCAGCGACCACGCCCGCCACCAAGCCCCCCACACCCTGACGCAGGGGGCAGAACGAACCAACCAACCACCCTCGGCCCCTACCCCCTCGCCGTTCCCCAATCATCTACCGAGAGCCGCAGAACCAGCAGGTCAGAGGCGCTCTTGCATGTTGCCCCGCCCGTCTGCTCCCCATACCGACACCCCTCCCTGGCGGGCATCCGCTACGCTATCCCTGGTCAGTCGTTGGTACACCGCACTGTCTGCTCAAGTGAGGCTGCTGAGCAGGTTGCACCATGCCTGACCAGTGGGCTTGTACTCCTCACAGAAGATCCACCTCCTGGGTTTTCTCCAAGGTTTTCTACAAGCCCCCGCCTTCGTAGCTCAGGGGATAGAGCACCGCTCTCCTAAAGCGGGTGTCGCAGGTTCGAATCCTGCCGGGGGCACCAGCCAAAAGGCCCCGGACCGATCTTGGTCCGGGGCCTTTGACATCCACTTCTGACATCAACGAGCACGGTCACTCACAACCGGCCGCCGCTTCAGCAGCCGATCCATGTGGCTGATCGCCTCGCGCTGAGTGTCCTGCACGACGTGCGTGTAGACGTCCATGGTGATGCTGATCTGGGAGTGCCCGAGGATCTCCATCACGACGCGGGGCGCGACTCCGGCCGCCGTGAGGAGGGTCGCCGTGCCGTGCCGAGCGTCATGCAACCGGATGACGCGAAGGCCGGCGGACTCGGCGACGCGGGTGAAGGATCGGTAGACGTTCCGAGGCTCGACCTGGCGACCGGTGCGGGTGGTGAAGACGTACCCCGATTCGTGCCACTGCTCCCCCGCCTTGGCGCGAGCGGCGGTCTGCCGCATCCGGTGCCAGCGCAGCGGGGCGATGCAGAGCGCGGGCAGAGGGACGACGCGACGGCGACGGCTCTTGGGGTCGTCGTCGTAGAGGACGCCACGGCGTCGCTGGGTCTGCTGGCGGACGTAGAGGACACGGTTTTCGAGGTCGAGGTCAGACCAGCGAAGACCGATGATCTCTCCCCGGCGCAGGCCCATGGCGATAGCGAGCACGAAGGCCGCGTAGAGCGGGTCTCTGCGGGACGCGGCGAGGAAGTCGAGCGTCTCGTCCAGGCTCCAGGGCTTCAGCTCCCGGTTGTCCGTACGAGGCGGCTCCACGAGCTTGGCGACGTTGCGCGCGATCAGCTCCTCTCGGCAGGCGGATGACAGAGCGGAACGCAGAACGCGGTGCGATTCCTTGGCTGTTGCGGCGGTGGCCTCTTTCTCCAGGCGGACGAGGAAGCGGCGTACGTCGGCGACGCCGAGCGATTCGAGCCGCTTGGAGCCGAGCAGCGGTACCAAGTAGAGCCGGACGTGCGACTCGTACTTGTCGTACGTGCTGAGCTTCCGCCGAGGCTTGATCACGTTGTCCAGCCAGTACGGCAGCCACTCGGAGAGCTTGGCCGAGCGAGTCGGCACGGGTACGCCCTGGTCGACCTTGGCCAGCAGCTCACGGCGCTTGGTGTCGCACTCCTGCCAGGTCTTGCCGTAGGCGAACTTACGGGCCCGCGTGCCGTCCGGCTGGAGCACGTAGACGGCGCACTGATAGCGGCCGTCCTTGCGCTTGGTGATCGTGCCTGCCCCGTTCGGGTTGCGCTTGCGCTGGCCAGCCATCAGGCAGACTCCTCAATCTGACCGAGGACGAAGTCCCGGACGGCGTCAGCGGGGATGCGGCGGGCACCGTCGATCTTGATCGAGATCAGGCGGCGAGTTCGGATCAGGTCATAGACCTTTGAGCGTCCGACCTTGAGCCTCGCCATGACGTCGGACACGGTCAGCAGTTCAGGGGTGGCAGTGGTCATGCTGCGGCTCCTTCCAGGGCGAGTTGATCGCGTAGGGCTTCACGTGCGGTTTCGCGGTTGTGCTGGAGGTCGCGGGCGATGGTGGCGGCGAGGGCGGATTCGCCGGGGGTGTGGCCGTGTCCGGCGTATTGCCAGTCGGCGAGGACGAGGACGGTGTCCGGCTCGCGGTCGTCGAGGCCGAGGGCAGCGTGCTCCTGGGCGGCGCGGTAGTCGGCGCGTGTCTGGCGGAGGGCGCCGAGGGTGGTGGAGTAGCGGCGGGACTTGGAGGAGAAGTGGCCGCGGAAGCCGAGCATGTGAGCCCAGGCCCACAGGCGGCGGTCGGGGTACAGAGGGTCGAGCCGCTTGCACGCCTCAATCAGGCGGCGGGTGTGGTCGGGGACCTGGTGGCGGTCGAGTTCGGAGAGTTCGCCGATGCGGCGGTCCAGGGTGCCCGTGTTCTCAGCCGCCTTGGTGGCGTACTTGGCGACGTAGGAGGCAACGGCCTGTTCGGTGATGTCAGAGCCGTCGCCGAAGGCCCTCACGGGGCGTACGTCGAGCTGTGTGCCCCACCGGAAGGTACGGGCGGGCTGGCCGTCGGCGGCGGGCACGGAGACCGAGGTGTACGAGTGCGCGGCGGCCGCCCGGATCGCGTCGGTGAGGAGGTCGACCGTCGCCCAGGACGGCGGCGGGGTCTCGGGGCCTTCGGGGCCGTCGATGCGGATCACGGCGTGGAAGTGCAGGGCGCCGCGCTTTTGGAACTCGGCGACCTTGCCGTACGACAGGCGAGCCGCTTCCTTCAGTTCTCGCTGTGTCAGGCCCGCGCGGGCGGCGACCTCGCGGCGGAGGCGGTTGGTGAAGCGCTGCCACAGCTGGCCCGCGTGGTTGTTGAAGAGGACGGCGCCCGCGTAGTCGTAGGTGGTCGGGTCGAGGGCGGTGCCGAGGGCGGGGTCGTCGGCGGTGTGGTGGGTGCCGCAGCGGCAGGCGCCGTGGTCGGGGCGGTTGTGGACGCGGCCGAAGGAGGGGGCTGTGAGGGTGGCGAAGATGCGGGGGTGGTCGCGGACGGTGGCGGGGATGGCGCGGCGGTCGTCTCCGGCGAGCCCTGCGCGGATGAGGTGGTAGGTGTCGCCCGCGTAGGTCCAGGCGCAGGAGGGGCAGCGGGAGGCGCGGCGGTTTCCGCAGGCGAGGCGGAGGCGTCCGCCGGGTTCGTTCTCGGTGGAGTAGTGGTGCAGGGTCTCGCCGGTGGTCTTGTCTTTGGCGATGGTCCAGCCGGTGAGGTGGATGGGGTCGGCGCAGCCGCCGGTGCGGCGGATCTGCTCGTGCCAGCGGTCGTAGTCGGAGGCCGAAGCCACCCTCAGCAGGTCGCCGAGGGTGGTCGGGTCGAGCAGCTGGTCAGGCACGGGCACCCTCCCGGGTGCGGACCGGGCGGGTGCCGGTGCCGTGGCAGGCCGGGCAGTGCGCGGTGATGGTGCGCAGGTGACCGTAAGCGTCGCGGCCGCCGAGGGTGATGGCGGCGGAGGCGTGTCCGTCGCAGTTGGGGCAGATGCGGGGCGTGGTGGGGTGCGTCATGCTGGGGGTTCCTTCCGGCTCTTTGGTTCGGAATGGGGCAGGGCTCCCGGGCGGCGGCGACTTGGCGGTTGAGGCCGCCCGGGGGCCGGTCAGTGGCGCTTGGCCTCGGTGTTGAGGAGCGAGCGGATGACCAGGGCGCAGATGGCGACCGAGGCGCCGGTGATGGCAACCGCGAGGAGCATCGAGACCAGAACGGCGCCGACCACCAGGACCACGGCGGTGCCGCCACCGACCAGGGCGACGGTGGCGCCCGGGGTGAGCTGGACCGTGGGCCGGGCCGGGACCGCAGCCGGGGTGACCGGTGCGGGGGTGGTGGTCGGCTGGTGCTGGATGACGGCGGTCGGCTCGATGGCGGCGGGCGGGGTGATCAGGCCGGTCGGCTGGGGCATGCTCGGGATCTTCGGGCGGAACATCAGCGGATCTCCTTTCGCGGGCGGGTTACTTGACGGCGGTGTCGATGACGGGGGCGAGGATGCTGTCGGCGATGAGGTAGCCGCCGAGGAGGAGCACCAGGACCAGCCAGAGCGGCGGGCGGATGAGCTTGATGCCGAGGTAGCCGATGGCGGCGAGGGCGAACCAGAGCGGGACTTCCATGGCGGTGGCCTCCTAGCGGACGGTGCAGCGGTGGGTGCGGGCGGCGAGCTGAGCGGCGGCGGAGCTGGAGTAGTCGGCGGACCAGCCGCAGCGGTCGTTGGTGCACACGGCGGCGTGCTTGGTGCGGCCGTTGCGGTCGCGGTGGGTGCCGATCTGCACGGGGCCGATCCGCATGACGGAGTGGAAGTGGTCGCGGGCAGGCATCGAGTCGTTTCCTTTCGGGTCAGGCGAGTTGGGCGGCGATGGCGTCGGCCAGCTGCGGCGGGACGCCGAGGCGGGCGCGCAGGGTGTCGCTGTCGATCGGCGATCCGGTCCGGGCCTGGTGGTCGTCGGCGACCTTGCGGGCGTGGTCGACGAGCGCGGCCGGAACGGGCGGAGCGGTAGCCGCGAGCGGAGCCGGGACGGGCTCAGGTGCGGGAAGGGCCGGAGTGTCCTCGACCGCAGGCGGCAGCGAGGTCGCGGCGTCCAACTCCGCTGCTTCGGTGACCGGTTCAGGTTCGGGGTCGAGGTGGAGCGCGGGTGCCGGCGGATCCGGCACCCGGTCTTCGGCGGAGTGGGCGAGGAGGGTGCCGCCCATGAAAGCCAGCGCAGGCCAGGCGGCGACGAGGATGCGGAGCCAGGCGGGGACCTGGTCGAGGTCGAGGAGTCCGGCGGTGGCGACGTTGGCGCCGAGCGAGGCCACCAGCGCGATCACGAACCAGCACCAGGCCAGCCGGGACGGTCCATCAGTGCGCAAGCGTCGCCAGGCGGCGACCAGGAGCAGGTCGACCGAGACCGGGTAGGCCCAGGCTTTCCAGCCGTCCTGTCCGGCAGCGGCGGCGAGGTCGTGCAGGTGGGCGAAGGACAGCGCACCCGCAATGACCGCCTGGACCAGTACGGCGTCGATGCGCAGTCGCGAGGCCATCACGGTCACCCCGCCACGGGTCGGCCGTTGGCCGTGACGATCGCCTGCAGGACGAGGGCGAGGTTGGTGGTGTCGAGCCCGGTGACGGCGTCGCCGAGCGGGATGCGGGCGGCGGTGTCGGCGAGCGAGGCGGCGAGGGCAAGGATGCGCAGTTCCCCGCTGGAGGCGGGCAGTTCCTTCGCGGCCAGGGCTTCGACGACCTTGAGCCAGTCGACGCCGTAGGGCTCGGGGTCGGGTCCGGAGTAGTCGATCAGGAGCAGGCCGGGCCGTTCGGCCAGGCGCTTGATCCACAGGCCGTGGTCGATGAGGAGGCCGATCGCGGCGCGCAGGGCCGGGGAGCCGTCGGCGCCGGTCTGGAGGGTGATGGTCAGCTGGTCGGGGTCGATGGTGACCGTGCCGTTGTCGGTGTCGTACCAGGGGCAGTCACGTTCGTCGTGGTCGATGCCGGTCTCTTCGCCGTCGACGTCGCCGCAGTGTTCGCAGAACACGAGGAGGCTCCTTCCTGTCGTGAGGCATGGAGGGGGTAGGGACGTGGCGCGAAGCGGTCGCGCCGACCGGGGGAAGCGGGAGTGTCAGGCTGTGGCGGGGGCTGTCTTGGACAGCGGCACCGGGGCCGGGGGCGCTGGGGCGAGCGCGGGGCGGAAGGCTGCCAGGGCGGGCAGGTCCGGGGTGCGGTCGGCGTGCTTGTTGCAGATGTTCACGGCCTCGCGCAGCGAGGTGTGCGGGGCGCGGATGCGGGCCCAGCCGCCGGAGGCGTCGCCCGTGACGGCGATGCCGGGGGTGTCGGTGGGGATCTGGATGGCGGCGAGGACGGCGTCCGGCGCGATGTCGCCGAAGGCCATGTTCGCGGAGGATTCGTCGTTGACGCGGTGGGCGGTGCGGCCGGTGAGCTGGGCGCGGAGCATGGTGATGCCCTTGCCGAGTTCGGAGCCGAAGCGCTGTCCGCAGATTTCGAGGTAGATGCCGGCGGCGCGGCCGAGCTGGGCGAGGCGGACGAGCGCGGTGATGATGCGGTCGCGTCGTTTCTCGTCGTCCTTGGTGGCGAAGAGGGCGAGTTCGGCGACCTCGTCGACCAGGACCACGACCGGGACCGGGCGCAGGTCTTCGGGCAGGTCCCAGATGTCGGCGGCGATCTCCGCATCCGGCACGTTCACCGTGATCCGCTGGTTGGCCCGGATCAGCTGGTAGACGTCCTCCATGTGCGTGACGAGCGCTTCGAGCAGGGCGAGGGCGGTGTCAGGGTTGTCGGCGAGCGCGGAGAACCGGCGTGCCAGCGGGAAGAGTTCCACCCCTTGCTTGCAGTCGATGCCCACCAGCGCGACATCCAGCGGAGCCAGCCCGGCGACCAGGTTGCGCTGGTAGACCGACTTCCCCGATTCCGTGGCCCCGAGGGTCAGGCCATGCGGGACGGTCCGGTAGTCGCGGTAGTGCACCGAGCCGTCCTCCCGCAGGGCGACCGGGACCCGCATCGGGCGGGCGTCGGTCTTGGCGGGCATCTGCACCCGCCTGAGCACGTCGTAGCCGGTCATCCGCACCTCGACCACGCCCGAGCGCAGCTCACGTGAGGTGACGCCGTACAGGCCGAAGGAGTGGCGCAGCCGGTCGGCGGACGCCGCGACGTCGAAGGCGTCCTGTCCGGGGCGCAGGCCCAGGCGCAGGACCAGGCCGGTGCGGGTCGGGCGGATACGCAGGATGCGCGGCGGGCGGGACTGCGGGACCTCCCGGTTCGCGACCCGGGCCAGAGCCAGACGCCAGCGGGAAGGCGGAACGGTCAGCCCGCAGGCATCCATAACCGAGGCGTAGCGGACCAGGACCCGCACCGTGGCGAGGGCAACCCCGAAGGTCAGCCAGTACCAGGCGGGGCGCCGCCACCGCAGGATCACTGCGGAGGCGACGACCAGCACCAGAGCGACCGTGAACCAGGTCATGATCAGGCCGCCTTCGGCTTCGAGGCAGCGGCGGCGAGCGAGGTGACCGCGACCGCGCGGAACGCGATGCCGTGGCGCTTCTGACCGTTGAACTCGTTCTCCCACGCCGAGGCGACCAGACCCGTCAGCGCGACCGGGGTGCCCATGGCCAGGTCCTCGGAGACACCCGGCTGCGGAACGGTGAGCTTGAGGATCTCGACCTCGTCCGGCGTGGAGAACATGACCTCCACGGTCATCAGCGTCACGCCGTCCTTGTCGAGGGCGATCTCACCGGTACGGCGGTCCTTGACCTTCGGCTGCGGAGCCTTGGCGATCATCACGGTTGCGGCGGAGGTGTCGACGGGAATCTGACGCATGATGGAACTCCCTTTCAGAGGGGTGGGAGCGGCGCACTTGCTTGGCGGTGGGTCGCCGCTCCCGTGCGTTGGCGATGTGCCCGCAGCTAAGCCGCAGGCCTTTGCGCTTCCAACTGGTGCGCACCAACAGACTGCATCTGGTGCGCACCAGATGTCAAGCGGTGTCGCCGGTCCGGCGCTTCAACTCGCCTTACTGCGACGGTTCAAGAGAACCGTTTCCGCCAACGGCCCGGTAGCCAACAGGGGTTAACACCTGTCGCGTTAACCCCTGCCGACCTGGGGCGATGTGAGGCATGCTGCTAGAAGGTCTCAACAACCCAAGCAGGGCGGCGCAACGTGACGAACGGACTCAAGGCAGCAAGGAGCGCACGAGAGTGGTCGCAAGAGCGGCTGGTTCGCGAGATTGAGCGCCATGCGCGACAGCACATGCTCACCGTCGCATCAACGGCGAGTCTGCGGGTGTACGTCTCGGAGTGGGAGAACGGTCGGCGCCCTATCTCGGCCCGCTACGCGAAGATCCTCCGTGCTCTGCTCGGCATCACCGACGACGAACTGATGGGCAGGGCGGACACCGCAGCCGCGCCAGCCACGGCGGACGGATATGACGAACTCATGGGCCGGATCGATGCGGCTCGCACCGTCAGTCTGACCATGGTGAAGACCTTCATGGACCAGACGGAGCTTTTCAGGACCATGGACCGGCAGATGGGGGCCGCGAGCCTCGTCGACCAGATGGGCGCCCATCTGACGACCCTTGAGGACGCACTCACGTTCGCTGTACTCCCTGAAACCCGGCGTCCGGTCGCTCGGGCTCTGGTCGGGGCGGCGACGCTGGCAGCATGGCAGGCGCTGGACGTCGGAGCGGTAGAACGCGCCTGGCGGCACTATGAGTTGGGCAAGCGAGCTGCTCAGGAAGCCGACGAGCCGATGTATCTCGCGCACGCCACAGCCGAGCAGGCCTACGTGCTCTGCGACGCGGGCCGCGCACCCATGGCGGTCGAGTTGATACGAGACGCTCAGCGACTTGGAGGCAAGGCCATGTCCCCGCGTCTCACAGCGTGGTTGTACGCGGCCGAAGCCGAGATATGCGCCCGAGCAGGTATGGCGGATGAGTGCCGGCGGGCGCTGGAGAACGCGATGCAATCCCTTCCGCCGGGCGAGGAGGCCCGAGATCCGGACATGCTCAGCATCTTCCTAAACGAAGGGCACCTCACCAGGTGGCGCGGCAACGCGCTCGCCCTGATAGGCGACGACGAAGCCGTCAGCAGCCTCTACGCGGCCCTCGATACTGCCGATCCCACGTTCATACGAGCCTCTGCGGGACTGCGCTGCGACCTCGCACAGGCGCACATGGCCCGCGGCGAGTACGACCAGGCGCACGACCACCTACGCCAGGCCCGCTTGCTCGCCAGCCGCACGGGATCGGTACGCCAGCGACGTCGAGTCGAACAGCTCACGCAGCGGTTGTAGGCGAAGCTCCAATACCCCGTGAGGCGAGGACATGGAGTAGGGCGACGAGTGTCCCGGAGCCCATCAGTTCGCCGCGCGCCATGAGCCCTGGAATGTCGGAGAGGGGCACCCAAGCGATGTGCCCAGCTTCTTCGAGATCTGTCGGTTCACCGACGAGCTTGGCACCCTGGCCGACGAAGATCTCATGCGGCGAGTCGACCATGCCGACCATGGGCTGATAGGTGACCACGTGCTCAAGAGCGTCCGGGCGCCAGCCGGTCTCTTCCTCGACCTCACGCAGCGCCGTCTGCAAGGGCTCTTCACCCTCGTCGACGATGCCGCCGGGGAGCTCCCAGCCGAACGAGTTGGGGACGAAGCGGTACCGCCACATCATCAGCACGCGCTCGTGGTCGTCGATGATGGCAGCGATGGCGACGTGGTGCAGCTTCACTACGTGATGCTCGAAGCGCTCAACTCCAGGCGGCTCGACGTCGACGAGGCTGAGCGTCACCCAACGGTTGTCGTACAGCGTCCGCTCACCATGGATCTGCCACGGCTCGACATCCGTGGGCGCCTCAGTCGTCACAGACCGATCAGGCACCCGGTACGAGCTACGGCCATGCACCTCGATGGCGCCTTCGGTGATGAGCTTGGCGAGCACCTGGCGGAGTGCCGTACGGCCAATGTCCAGCTCTTCCGACAGGGTCCGTTCAGACGGGAGCTTGGAGCCTGGCAGGTACTTGCCTGTCGCGATCCACTCTCGGATCGTTCGGTAGACCCGCTCTGACTTCGGTCCCATCCGGTGAGCACGCTCCCTGTCGTCGTGTTGCGTTCGCCAGCGCAAGCGTAGCGAGAAGGAGCACGTACGGAAATCCGTATGTGGTGGTACGACCGCCATGGATCACCAGGAGCACCAGGCGGCGCGGTAGAACTTTCCCTACATCATCAAGAGCCCGCGCACGGCGCGGGCGCGCGCCGCCTCTGCGGCGCGGCCTGCCTCCTGTCTGCGCCCCGGCTGGCCGCGCCCGGCGGCGCGCTCGGCGGCTGCGGGCATGAAGTGGGAGACACCCTCTATGGCTGGGGCGGTCGGCTCCACGGCTTTAGGCAGCCACTTTGGGGCGAGCCTCTAAGATCATGGCCCCAACGTCGTGCTTTACGGGCAGGTCCACTGACTGCCCGACTCGCCATGAGCTTACGGGGCCATGATCACTCGCCCCAAAGCAGCTCCCGCCCAAAGCCGCTCCGCCAACCTTGCATACCCACTGGCGGCATCATCAACATCAAGGCTTAAACAGAAGCGAACCCGAGCGATGAGCTTTCTGGTCACTAACAACCAACCCACCTCGCCAGCGCCCTGTCTCATCTCTATAGCGATACTGCAGCGACTTAACCTGTTCCCCGAAAGCCTTACGAACTCCATGATACGACGGTGAAGCATGCGGATTTCCTGACACACCGGGCCCATAGGCAGAGGCAGCCATCGGGAAAACGAGGGTGGAGGCGACCAGGTCAGCACACTGAATTCCGACGTGATTCTCGCTGTGAGAGAAGACCGGAACCTCCCGAAGTGCACCAAACGGGTCACCCCCTGTGCGCCACTTCTGGGTGAAGATCGAGTGCGCTACCTGCACGTTCGAAGCGTGCACCCGCCCATCCGCGATGATCATCCCTTCGGATGAATTAACCTGCAAGAATTCACTGAAATGGCGCGCGATATCCTGGACGGCATAACAGTAGCTAGGGGTCGGCTTGAGTGGTACACCTGACGCCTTAACCCAGACCCGACCGATTAGCTTACAGCCATGAGACTCGACGATAGAAAGGAGCTCCTTACGGATCCTTTCTGCCTGCCGCCGTTTGTTGCGCGATTTAGAACGGGTCATTTGGAGAATCTCCGACCCCTTCACTTCAGTCAGCACGTGATCAAGCGCAGGACTGTAATTGAACCTGCCAGGGAAGTGCTTTCGCTTCAAATCCAAGAAATCACGCGTGAGGGCAGGTATCTTGGCAGCCTCGATGATGAGACCCATGATCACCATTACCGGCGTCGCACTTGGCCCAAGCGTGTCAGCCTCGGATCCGCCAGACTCGTCCAGATAGCAGATATGCACCAGCGCAGGATAGCGCTAAGGCCGCCCACAAGGGGCGGCCTTAGGATGTGGTGTTCGGGAGAGATCCCTACTCACCGGTTAGCTATGCTGAGGTCAAGTGAAGCACAACAGTGACACCCTTGCAAGCCTGCGGGCCACAGAGACGACCCCTCAGCCCCTGACCTGCACTTTCACGGAAGTGCAACTACTTGCCGGTTAGGATCTCCCTTGTCGTGTTCATGGATCCTAACCGGCAAGTACACCCAGCTGCAAGGATTCATCGCTTGCGCGGTCATAGCCCCCTCCGCACCAGCAGCACCAGCCCCGCTGTTCGGCAGTAGCTAGACGGGCAGGGTGACGAGGCCCCACACAGGGCAGTGGAGCGTGAAATCGCAAAGAAGAGGCAACCAAGAGGTAAAAATGAGGTAATCCCCCGCCTCGGGATGGGTCACTCCCCTTACGCTCGGTCACCGTAGGTGCAGCGTAGCGACCGAGCGTAAGGGGAGTGACCCATCCCGAGGCCCCCAAGGGACTACTCAAGGGTCACGCTGCGCTATAGCTGCAGGTGGCGGACGTGTCACGCACTCTGACTGCAGCGGCGCCAGCAAGGAAACCTGCCTGGCTACACAGCCGTGCTGAAACCGTACGAGGCAGCCAGTTGCCTGTCACCCATGGTTGGCACGGTCGGAGCTGGCACGTCAGTCTATGCCAGTGAGGAAAGCCTGGCATAGCTGCGCCTCAGCGCGCTCCAGCACGCCATCCAACCTGACATCACCAGCTGACATCAACGACGGCGCACGTAGGCGGCCTTGAGCGACCGAGAGCACAAGACCAGCAAAAGCGCCGAGGCTTCGGGCCCGACCCGCGATCGAACTCCTAAAGCGGGTGTCGCAGGTTCGAATCCTGCCGGGGGCACAGCAAAAGGGCCAGCTCAGGAGGGTTTCCTCCCAGGCTGGCCCTTCGTCGTATTCAAGGCCGTGCCACACGCGTGCCACTAATGCCACGCGGATGCCGCATCACTCCTGGCCGGTGGCCTCTCCCCCGCCCTCACGGATCATGGCCCTGAGCCGATCGGCGATGGCCCGGTCACGGTCGCTGGTCAGGTGCTGGTAGATCAGCGCGGCGCGTGAGCTGCTGTGGCCCATGCGGGTCATCAGCTCACGGGTGCTGGCCCCAGTGGTCGAGGCCAGTGTGTTGCCGGTGTGCCGAAGATCGTGGAAGTGCAGTTCGGACGTGACACCTGCCGCCTTCCGGGCCTTGCCCCAGTCGTCCCGGAAGTTGCTCCGCCGTAGCTGCCCGCCCCGCGGCCCGACGAAGTCGTGACTGTCACGACCAGGAGCGGCGAACTGCTCCAGGTGACGCGTGACGTCGTCGAGCAGCTCGGCCGGGAAGGAGACGGTACGCACCCCAGCCGCAGACTTCGGGCCCTTGTCGAAGAGCCGCCCGCTCTGCAGCTCAGCCCGAGCGTGGCGAACAGTGACGGTCAGCCCCTCCTCGTCGAGGTCCCGACGCCGCAGGGCCGCCAGCTCCCCGAACCGCAGCGTGGTGAAGGCCGCCAGAAGCACGAGCAGCCGATAGCGCGGCGCGAGGGAGTCTGCGACGGCGAAGACCGCGGGTACCGTGAGGATCGGCCGCTCGGGCACGGCGTAGCGATCCGCTCCCTTGACGCGGCACGGGTTGCGCCGGATCAGCTCGTCGTCCACGGCCGTGTTCATCAGGGCCCGCGGGAGTTGGCAGGCCTTGACACCACACGGTGGCTTGCGCGCTGCGGGACCTGAAGCCGAACAGACTCACGAGGTGCGCGGCACCGCCTCCCTTGCCCCGGTCCCGTCCGGATCCCACCGACGGCGGGGACGGCCGGGCCCCTGCCCCCGCCGGTCCTGCCATAGGACGGGCTGTGCGGCCTGTTGCTTCGTCAGTCGCCGGTTTCCGCCTTGTCGTTGGCAGCGGTCATGGGGACCCAGCCATGGGGGTTGCGGTACCAGTAGTGCGGTAGCCCCTTGATGCTGGTGGTGCGGAACGGGCGGCCGTGGTCGTCGATGCGCACCGTGCCGGTTCGGCCCTGTGAGGACCAGTCGAGGTCGACGTACCAGTCGCAGGTGCAGGACTCGGTGCGCGCGGAGAGCATCAGGACCTCCGGCTCCTGCAGGGACACCTGGTAGGGGAAGCCGATCGCGGGGGCCGGTCTGTCCGGGTCGTTGCCGGGCCTCGAACGGGCCAAGGGTCGGTTCGCGTCGAGGTTCACGGAGAAGTGGCGGGGGATGAGGATGGCGCCGCAGCCTTCATACATGGAGTAGGCGATGTCCGGGCGGGCGGCGGGGGCGGTGCGGTTGACCACGCGCACATGCACTGCCTCCAGGACGACGGCGGCGGAGTCGCGTCCCTGCACCGAGATCCGCAGATTGGTGGTGCGCCCGTGCACCGCCCCCTGGGACGCGGCCCACACCGCGGCGTCCGCCGGGATCGGCGGCGGCGGGACCTTCTGGGGTGGCTTGGCGATGACGTAGTCGTGGGCGCAGTCGAGCTGCCAGAGCTGGGAGTCGACCGTCCAGGTGAGCGGGGCCGGTGGCTGGTCCGTGTCGGCGCTCGACTGGTTCTTCCGCGGGCTGCCGTCGCTGGGCGTGGCCGGCGTCGAGGGCTCCGGTGTGGTGCGGGCGGAGGCCGACGACCCACCGCCACCGGAGGGGGGCCCGGCAGCGGATGTGGTGAGGCCGGCGAGCGCAATGGCGAGCGAGGCCGCCAGGGCTATCGATCGCACGGGCCGTCGTCGGGGGCGCCCGGCATGGGGCCGCCGGTCGGCCGGTGAGGTCGGCCCCGGGCGTGGGCCGACCGGTGAGGCCGACTCGGGTGCCTTGTCCGCCGGGCTGCTGTGGCTCGCGGATGCGGCCGATGCCACGGTGCTCGTGGTGTCGTGGGGCGTCGGTGCCCGCCGGGCATCGGATGGGCGTGGTCGTTGCCGTGCCGCGACTGCCAGGATCCACCGGCGGTGCAACTCCACGCGTTCCTCGGGGGAGGCTCCGCAGAGTGCGGCGAACCGCTCGATCCTGGTGAAGTCCATGGGAACCGCCTCACCGGCGCAGTAGCGGTGCAGCGTGGAGGCATTCATGCCCAGACGGCGGGCCAGCGCCGCGTAGCTGCGGTCCGTGCGGTCCTTCAGACGCGTCAGCAGTAGCGCGAACTCCGCTACGTCGTCGTGGATTGCATCCATGTGGTCCGTACTCGCATCCATCCGTCGGCCTCTGCCGTCCCGTCATGTCCTGATCCGGGACGGCATCCCCTGCACTCCCCATACCTGCACGTCAATAAGGCTGGGATGGTTGCAGGGTTGCGCCATCCCTCTCCTTGAGACCACCCTCACCCGCGGCCCTGGGGCGCCGCCTTCCGCACCGCCGCCGGCCGAGGCGACGGGCGCGGATCGAGTCCCCGGGTGTCGGACGCCTGCCTCAGGGGGCTCCCATCCCAGACAGACATCCCAGGCTTCCTTGTCTCTGCAGGTTGTCGGGGGTGGGATCGTCCCACCGTTCCAGGTTGGGGGCAGCCGTTGTCCCAGCCCCATGAGGCATCCGACGCTATGGCTGTCGCACCGGCTGAAGCGGCCGACCGCACGGCAGCGCCACGACACCCCGACTCACCCGTCCACGGAGACACCCATCTCTTTGGGCACCCGGGTGCAGGGTGCGGACGCTCAAGGGGGCGCCCGACCACCTTCGCCCCCGCCACCGCGGTGCGAGAAGGAGGCGGTGGTGTGGCGGCGACAGCCAAGCACGCGACCTCATACCGATCAGAAAAGGAACACACATATGAACATGAAGTCCCTTGCGGCCCACCGTGTGGCCGTGGCCGCGGGTCTCGTCCTGGCACTTGGGTGTGGTGTGTCGGCACAGGCCTCCACCACCGGGCCGCGGACGATCAGCGGGAAGGCCAATGACGCGGTGACGCACCGCTCGGGCGGCAGTGGCGACAAGGGCACCATCGCCGCCTGCTCCCAGAAGGTCCTCGGGGTGTCCGCCGTGACGGAGCCCGCAGACAGCAAGGACGCCAGGCACCTCCTCCTCATCGTCCAGAACGCCGGCGACAAGAAGTGCAACCTCTACCGTTACCCTCTCGTGCGGCTTGGTGACGGTCGGACCACGGCCCCCGTGATCAAGGAGAGCGCCCCGAACCCGGGGGTGCCCGTCACTCTCGCTCCGGGTGAGGAGGGATATGCCGCTCTGCTCGTCAACGGCCCCATGGATGAGTACGAGGCGAAGAGCATCACCCTCAGCCTCCAGGGTCGTAAGTCCGGCAGCAGCGCGGGCAAGCCGATCGATGTCCCCATGCCCGTCGACACGTTGTACGCCAACGACTTCCAGCGTGTCACCTACTGGACGACTGCTCCCGGCTACGCCCTGGATTTCATCATGTCGAAGTGACGGACCTCGATCGGAACCGCCTCCCAGCGGCTGACCAGAACGCTCACATGGCCTACTGAACACCGGCCGAAGTCGGCCGATGGCGCGGCAGCACCACGACACCCCCACCCACCATGCACCCGCCCCTGGGACACCCATGTCCTCGACCGCCCAGGACGCGAGGTGAGGCGGGTGGGATACAGCCGAGGCACACGCGTGGGTGATCGGTCGGCCCGCCCGCCGTCGTGGCCGGCTGTCGTCGGCTGAGGTTCGTGCCACAACCGTGCCAGATGCAGCGGTCAGCCGCGGTCAACGAGGGTGTCCTACGGTCGCGTTGCCGGCCGCCTCACCCGGTATCGAAGTCCAGGTCAGCCCGAGAGTTCTCCAGCCTCTCTCCTGAAGCGGTGGCTTCCTGGCAACCAGCGGCAGCGGCCAGCCGGCGCAGGCCACTAGTGCGCTGCCGTCCTCGGTGAGGAAGAGCAGGGTGGTCCATGTCCGATCGGCAGCATCGACAAACCCTGTGCGCACGGGTCGGCCATGTTCGCGGATGAGCTGCACTGCTCGTTCCAGCCCAAGAGGTTCGAGTCCGTGCATCCGCATGCGCTGAAGTCGGCGCTTGAAGACTCCGGCATGCTGCCCTGCGGGTTGTGCCCGGTCCGCCACCCAGTAGGTGGCGCCGCTGCGGAGGGTGGCCAGAGCAATCACGGAAGCCTCGTCATCACCGGCCAACAGCGATTCCAGCACATGCCGTTCCATGATCACCCCCGTCTGGATCCTGCGGTACATCAGCCAGGTACCGCAACCCAGCGATCGCCCGCGTCCGGTAGCGCCCCTGCGGGGGCTCGGTAGCGGCCGGAATAGCCGTAACTGACCGATCCCGCGAGAGCTACGGGTCAGGAAGTGCCCGTGCCCCCTCCGTGCCCGATCGGGTGGGGAACCACGGGGAATCACGGTGCCGAGCGGGCACCTCGCAGCACGACGGCCCCTGACCAACTACCTGGTCAGGGGCCGTTTCCGCACGCGGTGGGTGTGGGATTCGAACCCACGGTGACTCGCGCCACGGCGGTTTTCAAGATTGCTCAGGTGCTGTGGGCGAATCGCATCCGCACGTGTGCGGGGAAGCCAGGGTCATGCCTGTCGATTCGCAAGGCCTTGTCCATCCGCCACCACTCGGCGCGCGCCCGCCTGGGCAATCAGTCCTCGGCCTTCGCGGGGAAGCGAACCAGGGGAACCGGCATCAGGCAGAGCGCGAAGGCCACCTGCGTCAGGACTGGGACGAAGAGGAGCGCCACGAAGTTCTGGAAGAGCAAGAACCATGTGGGCAGGAGGAGGAGCCCCGCCAGACGGATACGGAATGCCGCCCCCTTGCGCTCGTTGAGCAGCCCGAACAACAGGATTACCAGCAGCGAGGGGATGCCCACCATGAGCCCCACCGAGGCAATGGATTCGTCCCACAGGTAGTAGGCGGTGTCCTCCCAGTACGAGCGGGTGCGAGGCAGGTAGGACACAAGCTCGTGCTGGCGGGGAGCCGTCAGGGCATGGACGAGCCATGCCGCCACCCAGATCAGCAGGTAGCGACCGACGGCATCAGCGATGCACAAGCCGACACGGCCGAGTCGGTGCCAAGGAGAGGTGACCACGAAGGGCATAGCGCATAGTGACACCTTTTTTGAACGCGTTCAAGGGAGTCGAGGGGTAGGCCAGGAGTGACTGGCAGTCCGGCCAGCGGTGCAGCAGCGGGGTACCGCAACCGCCCCCGCCCGGCAGTGTCCCGGTGGGCCCTCGAAGCGACCGGCATGGACGTCGCTGCCCGATCTCGCTGGAGCTACGGATCAGGAGGTCGTGAGGGGGGTGGGTGCGGAGCCATTCGGCGTCCCGGGACCTGCTGGTCCGGAGACCCCTATCCGGCCACCCCCCCTTGGCCGCCGTGTTCTTCGGGGAGAACAGCGAACCGGCTCATCTCTGCCACGGAAGCTAACAGCCGCCACTGACAACGCTCTTGTTCCTACGACCGGCACTCCAGGCACACGTGCCAGAACCGTGCCAGGTTGTGCGGGAAGCCACGGGGAACACCGGGGAACGCAGGCCGTGGGCATCAGGTGCCGCCATCGTTCCGCCGCAGGTCAGCCAGCTTCCCACCCACACGGCACACGAGCTTCCCAAGCCGTGTGTCTCTTGTCGGCGGAGCCGGATGGCCCGGATCACGGGTGCGGACGTCTCCACTCGTTCTCGCCAAGTAGCCTGCATCCAGCGTCTTTTCCGGCGTTGGAGGTTCCATGGACGCAACCACCCTCACCGAACCCGCACGGCTGTGGTCGGCGCACGAGGTCCTGGTGCGGCAGTGCCCTGTGCCAGCAGCGGCCGGAGTCTACGGGTGGCATTTCAAAGAGGCGCCCCACTCCGACTTGGCCCCTGGACAACTGCTCTACGTCGGCATAGCTCCACGCCGGATGTCCAACCGGACCAGTACGCAGAATCTGAGGAAGCGCGTCCGATACCACTACCGGGGCAACGCGGCTGGATCAACGCTGCGGCTCACCCTTGGCTGTCTGCTCGGGCTGGAGCTACGCCGCGTGGGTAGCGGCAACCGCCTGACGTTCGGAAAGAGCGGGGAAGCCACCCTCAGTCAGTGGATGGCTGACCACGCGCAGGTGTGCTGGCTGGAACGCGACGAGCCGTGGACCTTGGAGTCGGAGCTAATCGCTCAGCTTGACCTCCCGTTGAACCTCGATCAGAACCGCCACAACGGCTTCCACGACCGCCTCAAGGAAGTACGTGCCAAAGCTCGGGAGCGGGCAAGGGCCTTGCCCATCAGCGCATAGCAGAGGAGGCACAGGTGAGCTACGCAGACCTGCCCGCGCCACGGCGCAGCGAAGCCAAGCGCGCCCAGGATCGACGCCGCCGTGAGCGCATGCGGAGCAATGGCAGCGTCGAGCGCTACACAGCGGAAGAGATCGGTGGACGGGACGACTGGATCTGTGGTCTGTGTGAAGACCCAGTTGACCAGGCCTATCAGCATCCAGACCCTCGGTCCCCGAGCATCGACCACGTCCGCACCATCGCGGCCGGCGGAACCGACACGCGCGACAATGTGCGCCTCACACATTGGGGCTGCAACCATGAACGCAACGACAGCACCCCACTGAGGACTACCGAGGAAGCCGAAGCGCGGCGCGCTGTCCTCTTCCGGATACCCGCGCTCCGGGCCTACGCAGACAGCCTCAACGCAGAGGACATGGTGCGCCGCTCTCAGGCTTCCCACTCGCCCGAGAGGTATCGGGAGAAGTTGGCCCGTCGAGTGGAACGCTACGAGCGCGAAAAACGCTGAGCGCGTACGCAGCCACGAAGAAGGCGCGTGCCACAGCTGTGCCGGATGCGGGGGTCAGCCACGGTCAACAGGGGTGGCTGGCGGGCGCGGTCGTGCCCGCCAGCTCGGCCAGCGAAGCCGCAGGTCACGCGGGTCTTGACGCCCCCTTAGCAGGAACCGGCATGGAGGACTGGGCAAAGATTGCCGGAACCCAGCAATGTGCTCGGAGTGTTCCCCAGGCAGGATTGGTCGGGAGGGGAGCACACGGATCGGCCTCGGTGCCGGGCACCCGCAGGTGACCGGTATCAGGGCCTGAAGTGTGCGCTGAGGCTGTCACGGATCGGGACGATCGGGGGATCGGAAATGCGGACGTTCTTCGAGGCCGCCACGAGTTACCCGGTCTTCCCTTTCACCGTCGCCCTGATCGTGGTCGTGTGCTTCTGGCTGCTGGTCGCGGTGGGCGCGACCCACTCCGGCAGCTTCGACGACGATGCGGACGCCGAAGTCTGGGGCCTGGGCGGGGTGCCGGTCTCCATCGGGTTCTCGCTGGTGACGGGCGTGGCCTGGCTCGGCAGCCTCTGCGCGAACGTTCTCCTGGATCCGCTCGTCCCCTCGGGGCCGATGCGCGCGCTGACCGGGATCGCCGTACTGATCGCCGCGCCGCTGTTCGCCTGGCGGGTGGCCCGCGTGCTCGTACGGCCGTTGCACCGCCTCTTCCCCGAGGAACCCGGGCCGCCCCGGCCGGACTTCACCGGGCACGGGTCCGGCGATACCGGCACGGGTCCGTCGTACGCCTTCAACGAGGCCGGGGCCGGCGAGTTCTACCGGGGGCGTCGGCACGGGGCCGGTGGTCACGAGGCCGGTGGTCACGGGGCCGGTTGCCATGAGGCGGCTGTCGACCCAGGCTCCCGCGCCGCCTGAGCCGGCGCCGCGCTCTGGCGGAACCTACCGCGGCAGCGGACTCCTCCGGCCTTCGACCTCCGACGCCTCTCCGGGTGCTCCGGGGCCTTTCAGGCTTTGCCTTCATCACCTGCGAAGGATGTTCCTCATGAACGCCATGATCGCGAGTGTCGGTGCCTGCTTGCTCATGGCGTTCCTCGTGTTTTTCGTCCTGTCCTGACCGCCCCATGATCCGCGGTCCGGAGCTGCCGCACAGGGGACGGCGGCTCCGGACCGTGATGCACCCGACTTCCTCCACCGGTACGCGGGAATCGCTCGACGCCGGTACCTACGAGGTGCTGCGCGACCGGTTGGCCGTGCAGGCCGCCGAGCTCGCCCGGCGGGCCGAGGCGCTCAACGTCCGCCGCACCGCACCGAGTTGAGGCGACGCGTACCCATCCGGCGCCATGGCCTCCGGAGCGGCCCGACGCAGTCGCGGTCCGTCGGCGGGTACGGGTACGGGCGTCGGCCGTTGCCCTTACTGGAACCAGGCGTGGGTGGAGAGTTCCGGGCGTACGCCGCGCTGTGCGCGGGACAGGACGACGGCGCTGGAGAGCAGCCCGACGTGGCTGAGCGCCTGGGGGTAGTTGCCGAGGAAGGAGTGGTCCGCGGGGTCGATCTGTTCGGCGAACAGGCCGAGGGGACTGGCGTAGGAGCAGAGCTTCTCGAACAGTTCGGTGGCTTCGTCGACGCGGCCTTGGCCGACGAGGTTGTCCACGAGCCAGAAGCTGCACAGCAGGAACGCGCCCTCGGGCTCGTTGATCCCGTCGGGCGAGTCCTGCGGGAGGTAGCGGAACAGGAGTCCGTCGCCCGCGCCGAGGCGTTCGGTGATCGCCTGTGCGGTGGCGACCATGCGTGGGTGATCGGCGGACAGGACCCGTCTGAGCGGGAGTGCGAGGAGCGAGGCGTCCAGTCCTCCTCGGTGACCGAGGTGCTCGGTGAGGGAGTTCTGTGTCTCGTCCCACGCGTCGTGGATGATTCGGTCCGTGAGGTACCGGGCCTCTGCGGCCCAGGTGGTGGCGTCGCCCGGGAGATCGAGGCGGGTGGCGAGCCGTGCGGCGCGGTCGAGCGCCACCTGACACATGGCCGCGGAGTACGTGAAGGGGCGCCCGTGGGTGCGTACTTCCCAGATGCCGTGATCCGGCGTCGTCCAGGCAGTGCGTGACCGTTCGGCCAGCCCGGACAGCCGGTGCCACAGGTCGGCGCTCAAGGGTCTGCCGATGGCGGCCCATTGGAAGGCGCAGTCCAGGATCTCTCCGTAGACGTCGTGCTGGATCTGTTCGACCGCGGCGTTGCCCCACCGCACGGGTACGGAGGCGCGGTAGCCCTCCAGCTCCTCGTCGATCACTTCCGGCTGTGGCGGTCTGCCGTCCACGTCGTACAGGACGCGGGGCCGCCCGTCCCGCCAGTCGGCGGTCAGTGCCCAGTGGAGGAAACCCCCGGCTTCCTCGGGCAGGCCGATCCGGCGCAGGGCGAAGACGGTGTACGCGGCATCGCGGATCCAGGTGTAGCGGTAGTCCCAGTTGCGGTCGCCGCCGATGCGTTCCGGCAGCGAGGAGGTGGGAGCGGCGACGATGGCACCGTTCTCGACGTGGTCGAGGAGCTTCAGCGTGATGGCCGAGCGACGCACCATCTCCGGGCGGGGAGTGTCGTCGACCACGCGTGCGGACCAGCGGCGCCACACCCCTGTGGTGTCGTCGATACAGCTGGAGGCCGTTCGTTCCGCTCGTTCCGCGGAGGGGTCCTGCCGTTGGCTCCAACGCAGGCGCACCCAGAAGCCGTCCCCGGCGCGCAGGGGCAGGGTGAACGGGTGGTCGGGCAACGGCCGGGAGGCTGTCAGGTGCAGCCTCAGGGACTGCCGGGGGCAGGTCAGTCGCCAACCCCCGGTCCGAGGCTCGTACCGTGCGCCGCCGCGCGGTTGTACCGACACCGCCAGATCGACGGTGCCGTGGG
This sequence comes from Streptomyces sp. DSM 40750, assembly GCF_024612035.1. GTDB lineage: Bacteria > Actinomycetota > Actinomycetes > Streptomycetales > Streptomycetaceae > Streptomyces. The sequence goes on along the minus strand of NZ_CP102513.1, from coordinate 4,994,859 downwards.
TGACTCTCGCCCACCGGACCAGTTCACCCCGGCCGACCGGCGCGTCCTCCTCCAGGCGCGCCCCCGGTTCGAGGAGGAACGCATCGGTGACCTCGACGACCCCCGTGTCCGACCGCAGCTCTGTGACGAGGACGCCGCTGTCCTCCACGTAGTACTGACGGCTGTGCCGCAGCCCGTCCGGGGCCAGCAGGAAGGAACCGCCGCTCCGGCGGTCGAGCAGCGAGCAGAACAGGGGCGGGGAGTCGAAGCGGGGGACGCACATGAAGCCGATGGCGCCGTCGCGGCCCACGAGGGCGCAGCCGCGGCCATCGCCGATCAGGCCGTGGTCCTCGATCGGCAGGTACCCCTCCAGGGGTACGGGCGACCACTGGCTCATGCCTGATCTGTACCCCCTGAGGGCGCGGCGGATCATTCTGCGGGCTGCGGGCTGCGGGCTGCGGGCTGCGGGCTGCGGGCTGCGGGCTGCGGGCTGCGGGCTGCGGAGGCGGGGAGCGGGCGGGCCAGTCGAGGAGGCGGGCGCCGAGGGCGGCGGTGTGCGGGATGTCTCGCCGGCCGGGATCGGTGGGGTCGTGGCCGGTGAGTGGCCGGGCCGAGAACCTGGAAGACCAGCAGGTCCGAGGCGTGCACGACCGGGGCGGTCAAGCACAGCGGGGCGGCGAGGCCGGGAGCGCTGCGGGCCCCATGAGGACCGCCCCGGCGGAAGTGGCGACCCTGGCACCTCACCCACACGTGAAAGGTGATCCGCCCAGGTCCAGGAGAGCCACATCCTCCGCCGTCCGCCCCGGCGAGTGAGACTGTCAGTGGGTGGACATCGCGCTGGTCCGGTCCCGTGGAGGCCCCGGCCTGTCGGCTCGGGCGCGGGACCGCCGGCTCCGGTCCGCAGGAGATGGTGATGAACGGCTCGGTACGCATGGGACGAGTGCTCGGGGTGCCGCTGCGCGTCCACTGGACCGTGCCGCTGCTCGTGCTGCTCTTCGGGTACAGCCTGGGCAGCCGGACGCTTCCCGCCTGGGTTCCGGACCAGTCCGACGCCGCCTACACGGCCGCCGGCCTGGCCGGTGCCCTGCTGCTTGTGGGGAGCCTGCTGGCCCATGAGGCCGCTCACGCGATCACGGCCCGGAGGAGGGGCATCGAGGTCCAGAGCATCACGCTCTGGGCGCTGGGCGGGATGACCGAGATGGGCAGGCCGCGTGCGGCCCGCGCGGCCTTCGTGGTGGCGGTGAGCGGACCGTTCACCAGCCTCGTCGTCGGCGCGGCGGCGTTCGGAGCGGGCATCGGGCTGGACGCGGTGTCCGGCTGGGCGATGCCCACGGCCGTCCTGGTCTGGCTCGGGTGGGTCAACGCCGTCCTGGGCGTGTTCAACCTGCTGCCGGGCGCGCCCCTCGACGGCGGACGGGTGGTGCAGGCGCTGATGTGGTGGCGTACGGGAGACCGGGACCGGGCCGAACGAGCAGCCGCACGCAGCGGACAGGTCCTCGGCATCCTGCTGATCGCTCTCGGATGGATCTCCGTACTGCGCGGCGCGTTCGGAGGCCTGTGGCTGACGGTCATCGGCTTCTTCCTCGTGATCGTCGCCGGCGCCGAACGGCAGCGCGCGACCCTGGCCCCGGCCCTGCGCGGAGTGAAAGCGGCCGATGCCATGACCAGTCCCGTGGAGACCTGCCCGGACTGGTTCACCGTGGAACGCTGCGTCGAGGACGTGGCCCTGCGGACCCTCCGGTCGACGTTCGCCCTGACCGACTTCGAAGGGAGCCTCAGCGGCTCGCTGGATCTGCCGCGGCTCGCGCGGGTCCCCGCCGAGCAGCGGCGGACACTGCGGGTGCGTGACGTGGCGACCCCGTTGTCACAGGTCACGACCTGCGCGCCGGACGACCTGCTGGAAGACGTGCTCGAGAAGCTCCGCCCGGGCAGCGGCCTGCCCATCCTCGTCACCGACGGCCGGTACCCGGTGGGCATCATCACCGTGCGGGACATCTCCCGGCTCGTCGAGCGCCACAGGCTCCGCGGACCGGGGAACCGGTGATGACGGACGGCTCGGGCGGCACCCCGGCTACCGGGCGCGGCACCCAACGGCGGCTGGTGCCGACGCGCTGCAAGCGCCGACGTGCGCATCTCCGCAACCGGCCTGGCCGGCGCGGCGGAACGCCAACGCCTGAGGACGGTGCCTCGCCGGCGTGATGAGGGGCGGCCAGATCCACGGCGCCGTCCCTGTCGAACGCAAGGTGCTCCTCTCGCCGCCCTCGTCGTCGCCGGGCACCCGCACCTGGAGGGCCGCACGGTCGCCGAAGCCTTCCTCCGCCCCGGGGCCCGACGGGTTCCGGCCCTGGACGCGGCCGCCCCTCCCGGCCGTCGCCCCGACCCTGCGTCGGCCCATCCGTCCGGCGGCGACGACCGGCCTCGCGGGCTGGTCCGGGAACTGCACCCCGGTACGTCCTGTGGCCCGAGGACCGGGGACGTCCTGCGCCCTGAGGACCGGGTCGTGCCGATGACCACCCGGCCGACCGCCCGGCAGGGGCTCACCGAACTCCTCGGCTGCCGTCCCTGACCGGCTGCCGCCCCCAACCGGCCGCCCCCCAACCGGCCGCCCCCACCACACCGTTGACCTTCTCCAGGCACAGCCGCCCCCGGCGCTCGCCGCCCTTAGGCCGAGCCGTGAGAGACCGGCATCAAAGGAGCATGAACATTGCCGGAACCAGGCAGTGTTTCCGGCAGACCCACGTGTGAGCATTGGCCACCGGCGCGGTGACAGTGGGGGAGAGGCGGTGGACGCGGATGACCTGGTTTCTGGGTCTCGGCATCGCAGGAGTCGTACTCCTCGTTCTGTCCCTCGTCTTCGACGGTGTGATCGAGGGCCTCTTCGACGGCGTCGACGCGCTCGACGGTCCCTTCGACGGCTGGCTGTCGCTCCCGGTCATCGCCGGGTTCGTGTCCATGCTCGGCTTCTCCGGCGCGATCGTCATGGGCACCACCGGGCTCGGCGCGGTCGGGGCCACCGCGATCGGAGTGCCCGCCGGAGCCGCCACGGGTTGGCTCGCCCACCGCCTCAGCCGCGCGCTGCTGAGCGACACGTCCGGTGCCGCCCCGCGCGGCGAGGACCTGATCGGCGCCGCCGGCTCCGTGGTGACGGCCATTCCGGCCGACGGCTACGGCGAGGTGCTGGTCCATCTGGCCGGGCAACCGGTGAAGCTCGCGGCGAAGAGTCCGACCCCGGTGCCGCGCGGCGTCGAGATCTGGGTCGAGGAGACGCTGTCGCAGACAGCGGTCTCCGTGCGCCCCGTCGATCGCTGACCCGCCGCGCCGCATCGCGCATCGAGCGCCGACACATCGGTGCTCCTTCATCCACATGAACTCGTACCGATCTGCCGTCCCCCGGGAGGGCTGAGGGGAAGACAACATGAGTCCAGTCGTCGTCGCCGTGACAGGGGTCGTCGTACTCCTTGTCCTGCTCGGCCTTGTCGTGGTCACCCGTTACAAGGTGGCGGGTCCGAGTGAGGCGTTCATCGTCACCGGGCGGCGTGGCAAGAAGGCCACCGATCCGGAGACCGGCCGGGTCTTCACCGACAACAGCGGGCAGAAGGTCGTGGTCGGCGGCGGGGTGTTCGTCGTGCCGTTCGTGCAGCAGAAGTTCACCCTCGACCTGTCGTCCCGGCACATCCCGGTCGCCGTGCGCGGTGCCGTCACACTGCGGGGCGTCAAGGCGCACCTGGAGGGTGTCGCCATCGTCAAGGTCGGCGGCACCGAGGACTCGATCCGGGCCGCCGCCCAGCGGTTCCTGATGCAGCAGGACGGCATCGTCGGCTTCACCCAGGAAGTGCTCTCCGGTGCGCTGCGGGCCATAGTCGGCCGGATGTCGGTGGAGGACATCATCCGCGACCGCGCCGCGTTCGCCGGTCAGGTCGCCGAGGAGGCCGAGGCGAGCCTGTCCGGGCAGGGGTTGGTGCTTGACGCCTTCCAGATTCAGGACATCAGCACCGAGGGCTCCTACCTGGAGGACCTCGGCCGTCCGGAGGCCGCCCGCGCCAAGCAGGAGGCCGACATCGCCGAGGCCGTCGCCCGCCGCGCCGCCGAGCAGGCGCGGCTGAAGGCCGAGGAGGAGATCGCGATCGCCCAGCGGACCTTCGCGCTGAAGCAGGCCGAGATCAAGGCCGAGACCGACGAGGCCGCCGCCCGAGCCGACGCGGCCGGCCCGCTCGCCGAGGCCGCCCGCCGGCAGGAGGTGCTCGGCGAGCAGGAGAAGGTCGCCGAACGCCAGGCCGCGCTGACCGACCGCGAACTGGACACCAAGGTCCGCAAGCCCGCCGACGCCGCCCGCTACCAGGCCGAACAGGAGGCCGAGGCCCGCCGCGTCGCGCTGGTCAAGGAGGCCGAGGCGACCGCCGAGCGGGCCCGGCTGACCGGTGAGGGCGAGAAGGCGCAGCGCGCCGCGCTCGCCGACGCCGTCCGCCTCGAAGGCGAGGCGGACGCCGCCGCCATCGGTGCGAAGGGTGCCGCCGAGGCAGACGCCATGCGGAAGAAGGCCGACGCCTTCGCCCAGTACGGCGACGCCGCCGTCCTGCAGATGCTGGTGGAGGTGCTGCCCCAGGTCGTCGCCAAGGCGTCCGAACCGCTCAGCGCGATCGACAAGATGACGGTGATCTCCACCGACGGCGCCAGCCAGCTCTCGCGCACGGTCGCCGACAACGTCGCCCAGGGCCTCGAACTCCTCGGTTCCACCACCGGAGTCGACATCGCCGAACTGCTGAAGGGCATCACCGGGCGGGTCGGCGGTGCGCAGCCCGCGACGACGGCGCCCAGCGAGGCCAACGGCAAGGTCGAGATCACCGGCTGACGCCGACATCGAGTGCGGTGCCAGACAGCTGAAGCGCCTTCTCGCGCGAGCCCGGGCGGTTCCAGAACCGCCCGGGCTCGCGCGAGCCGCCCGGGCTCGCCGTAAGCGTGCGGATTTCTCCGCAGCCCGGGCGGTTTTCCGTAACGAGGTACGAGTGATGCCCGCTCTCGATCCTCGGCGCGGCGGTGACAGACAGCTTGCCCGCAGTCGGCGTGTCAGCGCGTCGGTCAACTGCCGGAAGCAGGCAACGAGAGCCGGCTTGAACGAGACCCGGCTTGTACGGGTGCCTTCCGCGGTCATGCGCTAGAAAGACGTCAACAACGCATCAACTTCGGGGGACCAACATGGCGGGGCGGGACGCGTCCGAGGAGTACGACGAGTACCTGGAGGGGTACGCCCGCATCCTTGCGAACGCCGCGGCGACCGGGCGCCGGCTGACCCGGAGCGAACGCGATTCGCGCCGCGCGCTGGGCGAGCAGGCCGCGGAGGCGGGCCTGGGCCTGCGCATCATGGTCGGCGCCCACATGGCCGCCACCCGGGCGCACTGGCCGACCGGGGGCGACGTTTCCGTGGACGACGTACTGGGCGCCGTGGCGCAGGCCGTCGACGCGTTCGCCGAAGGCTATGAGCGGGCGCAGCGGCTCGCCGTACGCCAGGAAGAAGCCGCTCGCCGCGAGTTCATCGACGACCTGCTGTACGGCCGCAGCGACCTGGGACGACTGGCCCAGCGCGCGGAACGCTACGGGCTGCGGCTGTCGTACGAGCACGCGGTCGCCGTGGCGCGCGGCCCGGTCGCGTACGAAGAGGGGGACACGGTTCTCCGGGAGGTGGAGCACGCACTGATCGGCCGGTTCGGCGACCGCAGCATCCTGCTCACCACCAAGGACGGCCGACTGGTGTGCATCGCCCCGGGCGGCCAGAGCGAGGTACTCGCTCACTTCGCCGAGCAGGCGTTCGCCGCCACCGGCGGCGGCCAGGTGGGCATCGGCCGCCCGCAACCCGGCGCCGCCGGCGTCGTCCAGTCCTACGAGGAGGCCCTCAACGCCCTCGACCTGGGAGAACGCCTCGAACTCGACGAACCCGTGCTGCACGCGGCCGACCTCCTTGTCTACCCGGTCCTCACCCGCGACCGGCAGGCCATGGCCGACCTGGTGGACAACGCGCTCGGTCCGCTGCGCGGAGCCCGCGGCGGCGCCCAGCCGCTCCTCGACACCCTCACCGTCTACTTCGACTCCGGCTGTGTGTCCGCGGAGGCGGCGCGGCGGCTCTCGCTGAGCGTGCGCGCCTTCACCTACCGCCTGGAACGCATCCACAAGCTCACCGGCGCGGACCCGTCGGACCCGATGCACCGCTACACCCTGCAGACCGCGGTGATCGGCGCCCGGCTGCTGGACTGGCCCACGAAGCCCAACTGAAGTCTGGCGGTAGGTCGATCCGTCAGGCGGCGGTGGCGGGGCGTGGTGTGCCGTGGAAGACCTGGCTGGTGTGCCAGGCGAGGTGGTCGGCCGCGACGGGGGCTACGCCCGGTTGCGGGCCGACCAGCGGACGGCCCGCGAGTGAGATGACCTGTTGGCGGGCGGCGGGGCTGTGGCCGACGAAGCGCTGGGAGACCAGGATGCGCCGGCGGTCGTCGACCCCGAGGACGCCCTTGTCGAAGAGCTTGTGGTGCAGCGAGCACAGGCACAGCCCGTTGTCGACGTCGTCCGGGCCTCCGAACGCCCACCAGCGCACGTGCGCTGCCTCCAGCCCGACCGGGACCGTGCCGATCCTGCCGTCGTAGCCGCAGAAGGCGCACCGGTACTCGTAGGCGGTCAGCACCCGTTCGCGCATGCGCCGGTCCCGCTGCCTCCGCACGGTCGAGAGCTGCTCGGTCTCGGCCGGTTCCAGTTCCAGGCCGGCGGCTTCGCACAACTCACCGTGGAGGGAGGGCGGAAAGTGGAGGTCGAGCAGCAACCGCGCTATTCGCCCCAGCAGTTCCGGTTCGCTTCGCAGAGCGGTTCTGAGTTCCGGGGCGAGGCGACCGGTGGCACCTGTTTCCCGGAGAACTCGCACTCCGGTTCCGGGACTGCCGGGCCCCCGGTCGGTACGCACTTCCCATACGCCGTCTCTGACCAGATGGTGGAACGGGTAGGCGGGTGTCGTCCTGTTGGGCGGGCCGTACTCGGACAGCAGGAGCTGTAGCTCTTCCTCCACCGCGCTGTACCGCAGCTCGCTGTCGGGGTCTTGCTGGAACCGGCCGAGGGCGTGCAGGAGCAGCAGCGGCTTGTGCGGGGCGCGCGTCCCGCTCCTCGTCCACTGTCTGAGCTTCGCGATGCGCTCCAACCAGTCCATGGTCGGTGATCGTAGTGAGGCGCTGTCGGTAAGGAGTCAGGCGAGGTGGTCGGCGAGTTCGCGTTCCAGGGCGGCCCCGGGCCTGGGTGCGTCGGCGAGCGCGGCGAGGTACCGCTCGGCGTCGAGGGCGGCGGCGCAGCCGGAGCCGGCCGCGGTGATGGCCTGGCGGTAGGTGTGGTCGACGACGTCGCCGGCGCCGAAGACGCCCGCGATGTTCGTACGCGTCGACGGGGAGGCGACCTTGAGGTAGCCCTCGTCGTCGAGGTCGAGCTGACCGGTGACCAGGTCGGTGCGCGGGTCGTGGCCGATGGCGACGAAGAGTCCGGTGGCCGGGAGGCGGGAGGTCTCGCCGGTGACGGTGTCGCGCAGGGTGAGCCCGGCGAGTTTGCCGCCGTCCTCGTGGATCTCGGCGATCTCGCTGTTCCAGGCGAAGGAGATCTTCGGGTCGGCGAAGGCACGGTCCTGCATGGTCTTGGAGGCCCGCAGGGTGTCGCGCCGGTGGACGATGGTCACGGAGCGGGCGAAGCGGGAGAGGAAGGTGGCTTCCTCCATCGCGGTGTCGCCACCGCCGACGACCACGATGTCGTGCTCGCGGAAGAAGAAGCCGTCGCAGGTCGCGCAGTACGAGACGCCCCGGCCGGAGAGCGCGTCCTCGCCCGGCAGCCCCAGCTTTCGGTGCTGTGAGCCGGTCGCGACGATGACGGCCTTCGCCCGGTGGACCGTACCGGCGGTGTCGGTGACGGTCTTGACGGGGCCGGTGAGGTCGACCTCGACGATGTCGTCGGGGACGAGCTCGGCGCCGAAGCGTTCGGCCTGGGCCCGCATGTTGTCCATCAGGTCCGGGCCCATGATGCCGTCGCGGAAGCCGGGGAAGTTCTCGACCTCGGTCGTCTGTACCAGTGCGCCGCCGGCCGTGACCGCGCCCTCGAAGACCAGCGGCTTCAGTGAGGCGCGGGCGGTGTAGAGGGCGGCGGTGTATCCGGCGGGGCCGGAGCCGATGACGATGACGTGGCGGACGTCCGAGTCCGTGTCCGTGTCCGTGTCCGTGGTCGTGGTCGTGGTCGTGGTCGTGTCCAGGGTCGTGCTCATGCCTGGGGCTCCGGCGCGATCTCCTTGATCAGGCCCTCGACCAGCACCTTGATCTCGTCACGGATGGGGCGGACGGCGTCGACGCCCTGGCCCGCCGGGTCCTCCAGCTGCCAGTCCAGGTACCGCTTGCCGGGGAAAACGGGGCAGGTGTCGCCGCAGCCCATGGTGATGCAGACGTCGGACTCCTTGACCGCGTCCACGGTGAGCATCTTGGGGACCTCGGCGGAGATGTCGATGCCGACCTCGGCCATGGCCTCGACGGCGGCCGGGTTGACGCCCGCGCCCGGATTGGAGCCGGCGGAGCGGACCTCGACGCGGTCCCCGGCCAGGTGGGTCAGCCACGCGGCGGCCATCTGGGAGCGGCCGGCGTTGTGGACACAGACGAAGAGCACGGAGGGCTTGTCGGACATCAGGAGGTCTCTCTTGTCTCACGACGGCATCAGGCATGAATGACTTCAGCACTCGATGGTGTCAGCCACCACTGATGTGAGAGTATCAGTCCATGATGACGTCAGTCGACACTGACCTGATCCGGGTGCTGGCCGACCCGCTCAGGCTCCGGATCGTGACCCTGCTCGCCAAAGAGATGCTGTGCACCACTCACCTCGTGGAGGAGACCGGTGCCCGGCAGACCAACCTCTCCAACCACCTGAGAGTGCTGCGCGAGGCCGGTGTCGTGGAGACGGAGCCGTGCGGCCGGTTCACCTACTACCGGCTCAAGCCCGACGTCGTCGCCCAGCTCGCCGGACAGTTCGCCGACCTGGCCGAGTCCGCTCGTACCGCTTCCGAGAACAAGAGGGCCTGCCCATGACCCCCGCCGAAGCCCCCGCGACCGCGGAGTCCGTGATGCCCGCCGCCGAGCCCGAGTCCGCCGGGTCCGGCCGGTCCGCCGGGTCCGTCGAACCGGCGCCGGGTGCCACCCCGCCGCGTACGCCCCTGGTCGCCAGGGCCGCCGCCGAGCTCATCGGTACGGCCGCCCTCGTGGCGGTCGTGGTGGGCTCCGGCATCCAGGCCACCGAACTGACCAAGGACGTCGGCCTGCAGCTGCTGGCCAACTCCACGGCCACCGTCTTCGGCCTCGGTGTCCTGATCCTCCTGCTCGGCCCGGTCTCGGGCGCGCACTTCAACCCGGTCGTCACCCTGGCCGAGTGGTGGAACGCCCGGCGGGGCGGTGCCGGTGTCACCGCGCGCGAGGTGGCCGTGTACGTCCCGGTCCAGGTCGTGGGCGCGATCGCGGGGGCGGTGCTGGCCGACGCGATGTTCGGGAAGCCGCTGGTGGAGTGGTCCACGCACGACCGCTCGGCCGGGCATCTGCTGCTCGGTGAGGTCGTCGCCACGGCCGGGCTGATCCTGCTGATCTTCGGCCTGGCCCGCGCCGACCAGCTGCGCTTCGCGCCCGTCGCCGTCGCGTCGTACATCGGTGCGGCGTACTGGTTCACCTCGTCCACGTCGTTCGCCAACCCGGCGGTGACCGTCGGCCGCGCCTTCACCGACACCTTCGCGGGCATCGCGCCGGGATCGGTCGCGGGGTTCATCGGCATGCAGCTCATCGGCGGTGTGGTCGGGTTGGCGCTGGTGGCGCTGATCTTCATGCCGGGCCGGTCCGCTGAATGACCCGTACGACGCAGGTGGTGGTGATCGGCGGCGGCCAGTCCGGGCTCGCCGCCGCCTACCATCTGCGCCGCCTCGGCCTGGAGTTCGTCGTCCTCGACGCCCGGACCGAACCGGGCGGTGCCTGGCAACATGCCTGGGATTCGATGCACTTGTTCTCGCCGGCCGCGTATTCGTCCCTGCCGGGGCGTCCGATGCCCGTGCAGGTGGGCGAGCCGTACCCGGACGCGGGCCACGTGGTCGGCTATCTCACCGCGTACGAGCGGCGCTACGAGCTTCCGGTGCACCGGCCCGTACGGGTCTTGGGGGTCCACCGGGACGGCGGCAGGCTGCTGCGGGTCGAGACCGACGCCGGCACGTGGCGTGCCCCGGCTGCCATCAGCGCGACCGGCAGTTGGTGGCGTCCCTTCCTGCCCGCCGTCCCGGGGCGCTCGGACTTCCGGGGGCGTCAGCTGCATACGGCCGAGTACCGCGGTCCGCGTGACTTCGCCGGGCGGCGTGTCGTCGTGGTCGGCGGCGGCAACTCCGGCGCGCAGATCGCCGCCGACCTGGCGTACGACACCGAGCTGACCTGGGTCACCCGGCGCCCGCCCCGCTTCCTCGCCGACGACATCGACGGGCGTGCCCTGTTCGATGTGGCCACCGCCCGCCGGCGTGCCCTTGACGAAGGGCATGTCGACACCGGGGGAGTCGGGTCCCTGGGCGACATCGTCGCCCTACCGCCGGTCCGCGAGGCCCGTGACGCCGGACTGCTCAAGGCGTCGCCCATGTTCGTACGCCTGGATCGCGACGGCGTCGTATGGGCCGACGGCACCCGGGCGGACGCGGACGTGATCGTCTGGTGCACCGGCTTCCGCCCCGCGCTCTCGCACCTGGCACCGCTGGGGCTGCGCGGCCGGCGCGGCCACATCGCCACCGTCGGCACACAGGCCGTGGACGAACCGCGCCTGCACCTCCTCGGCTACGGCGACTGGACCGGCCCCGCCTCCGCCACCCTCATCGGCGTCGGCCGACCGGCACGCGACGCCGCCCGTGAGATCGCCCGACTCGTCGCCGACGACCGCTGAGCGGACCTCGCCTCACGACAACTCGCCGATGACGTCACGTACTTCGGCGGCGACGGATTCCGGCAGGGGCGCGTAGCGGATCTCGGGAAGGGCCTTCCGGCCCTCCTCGCCGGCGGTGTGGGCGAGGAACGACGTCCTCGCGCGCGCTGCCGCCTTACCCGGCCGAGCCGGAGGCGATGGGCCTGGTCCCGCCGGTCAGGTGCCTTTCCCCGGCTCCGGTGCCGTGGCGTCTGCCCGGCCGGCGCGGAGCATGGCCTGGTAGAGGGCGTCGTGGTCGGGTGAGGAGGGCAGAGGGCCGCGGGCCGGGGCCGCCAAGGACTGGATCATGAGGGCGACGACGCGGCGCCAGGCGTCGGGGGCGGCGTCGCCGGTGGCGTTGACGACGCCGGCGTTGGCCATGTGGATCAGCACCAGGTCCGAGGGGTCGAAGTCCTCACGCAGGCGGCCCGTGGCCTTGGCGCGCTCGATGAGCCGCACCATCCCCTCGTAGGCCTCGTTCCGACGCTTCTCCATGGCTTTGGCGTTGGGGAACGTCGTGGTCAGGACGTCGGCGAAGCCGTAGTCGGCGGCCTGCATCGCGCAGGCGGCCTCGATGTAGCCGGTGAAGCCGTGCCAGGGGTCGGGGTCTTCGAGGGCGGTGGTGACCGCGTCGGCGTAGGCGTCCATGCGGTCGGAGAAGACGGCGTCGAACAGGTCGTCCTTGGTGGGGAAGCGGCGAAAGAGGGTGGCGATCCCCACGCCGGCCTCGCGGGCCACGGAGGCCATGGAGGCGCCCAGACCGTCCCGTCCGAAGACCGTCCGCGCGGCGGCGATGATCCGCTCCCGGTTGCGCTCGGCGTCGCTGCGCAGAGGCTGGGCGGCGGGGCCGTCGGTGTGCTGGGCGCCAGAGCTCATGACAGCCACTCTAGCGATCGGATCGCCCTGTCCACTTTGGGTGCGGTCCGGCCGGCCGGCCGGCAGGACGGTGCTGGAGGCGATCGCCGAGAGTTTCTGCGGCGGGCCTGGGTGAACGCGGCGAGGACCACGGTGATGGCCGGCCCGAACCACCCCGGCGGGTGGCTGTCGGCCGGCCGTCCCGCAGGTCACCACGGGGTGGAGATGCCCGGGTGGGTGGTGGTGAACATGTCCAGGAAATTCATCTGGGCGAGCGGGATGGAGAAGAGGGCGCCGACGCGTTGGGCCGCCGCCTCGGACGCCGGGTCGGAGCGGCGTACGACGGAGATCGTGTGGGGGAAGACGACGTACATGACGTGGGCGTCCTGGAGGTGCGCGTAGTAGCGCTCGGGCCGGAGGGCCGCGGCGAGTTGGAGGCAGGCTTCCTGCGTGGCCTGCCTGGGTATGTCGAGTTCGATGATCTCCACGGGGCCGTCATTGAGCGGCAGGGTGTAGCGCTTGAGTTCGATGCCCGGGACCTTCCGCAGGAGGGCGGGGTCCTTGAGGCTCTCGGTGACGATGACGGCCAACAATTTCGTTTCTCTCCTCTGGTGCGCGGGGCCTAGCATGCCGCCGTTGTTCCGGATGATGTTCGAGATTCCGAACGTATCGATATGAACGGATGTGATGCCATTGTCTGCGGTGATCGAGGCGCGCGGGCTGTCCAAGGTGTTCCAGACGACCGTTCGGCGACCCGGCTTCGCGGGTGCGCTCAGGTCGCTCGTCAGTCCGCAGCGGGTGGCCAAGGTCGCGGTGCAGGACGTCGAATTCAGTGTGGGCAAGGGGGAGTTACTCGCTCTGCTCGGTCCCAACGGGGCCGGGAAGTCCACCACGATCAAGATGCTCACCGGAATTCTGACACCCACTTCCGGCGAGGCGCTCGTCGCCGGGGTCGTCCCGCACCGGGACCGGGAGCGCAACGCCCACAACATCGGGGCCGTGTTCGGGCAGCGGACCCAGCTGTGGTGGGATCTGCCCGCCCGGGAGTCGTTCGAGATCCTGCGGGACATCTACGGGGTCCCCGAGAGCCAATTCCGGGCCCGTATCGAGGAGTTCGACGGGCTGCTCGAACTCTCCGAGTTCTGGGACACCCGGGTCCGGCATCTGTCGCTGGGTCAGCGGGTCCGCTGCGATCTCGCCGCCTCGCTGCTGCACGACCCGCCCGTCGTCTTCCTCGACGAGCCCACCATCGGCATGGACGTGGTGGTGAAGGAGCAGGTACGGCGGTTCCTGCGGCACCAGGTCGAGGAGCGTGACCGTACCGTCCTGCTCACCACGCACGACATGACCGAGGTGGAACGGCTCGCCGAGCGGGTCGTGCTGATCAACCACGGCCGGATCGTGCTCGACGGCCCGCTCCAGGAGATCCGGCGGCGCTTCGGCGGCACCTGGCAGGTCCGGGCCACCCTCGCCGACCCGGCCGACGTCGAGGAGATCGAGCGGAGCGAGGGAACCGGCGGACCTGTCTCGCTGCCCGGCTTCGCGGGCATCGCTGTGCTGCGGCGCGAGGGGCCGCGGTTCGTGTTCGGGCCGGTCGGGGAGGACGCGCCCACCGTGCACGAGGCCTTGAAGGTCATCATCGGGCGGTTCCGGGTAGCGGACCTCGCGCTGGAGGAGAACGACCTGGAGGACGTCATGCGCGCCGCCTACCTCAGCGACGTACCGGCCCAGGAACCGGCCACCGTCACCTCCGCCGCCGCCCAGGGCGGTTGAGCCATGGCAGCCACGACCGGGACACCGGCCGAGACCACCACCACCGCCACCGCGGTCGCGCGCGCCCGCCGCGTCGCCTGGATCACGCCCCGGGGCGAACTGCTCACACCGCCCCGGATGACCGCCACCGCCGTACGGCTCCTCGTCCAGGTGTGCCTGGTCGTCTACCTCTGGCGGGGCCTGTACGCGAACACCGACTCCAGCGCCGGGCTGAACGAGACCCAGGCCGTCGGCTACGCCGTACTCGCCGTGCTCGCGAACCGCATCCGCGGCCTCGACCGGCGCGCCGGCCGCGACACGGTGATCCAGCATCTGCACTTCGGGACGATCGTCTACTGGTACCTGCGGCCGATGAAGCCCCAGCGCTACTACGCGCTGCGCGCCCTCGGCGACCAGTTGTACGGCTTCGGCTGGGTGCTCGCCGGATACGTGCTGTGTCTCGCCGTGGGGGTCGTCGCCCCGCCCGCCTCGCTCGCGGTGGCCGGGGTCTTCGCGGTGAGCATGCTGCTCGGCCAACTCGTCCTGTACTACGTGATGATGCTGGTCGACCTGCTGTGCTTCTGGACCCTGCGCAACGAGGCGGCCCTGATGATCCTCGTCTTCGCGCAGAACCTGCTCTCCGGTGTGTACGCGCCGCTCTGGTACTTCCCGGACTGGTTCATCACGCTCAGCACGTTCCTGCCCTTCCAGGCGACCCTCGGCGTACCGCTCTCCATCTACGTCGGACGGATCGGCGTCGACGACGCCTTCGGGCAGATGGCGATCCAGGCCGTCTGGATCGTGCTGCTCGCGCTGCTCACCCGCCGGCTCTGGGACCGGGCCGGCCGACGCGTCGTGGCCCAGGGAGGATGACCATGACGACTCCACAAGGGACCGCCCACGCCTGGCGGGTCGTCTGGCGGATCACCAAGCTCAACTTCAAGGCCCGGCTGGAGTACCGGGGCGAGTTCCTGATGGGTGTCGCCGTCGGGGCGATCTGGCAGGTCTCGATCGTCGTCTTCGCCTCGGTGCTGCTCACCCGGTTCCCGGGCCTCGGCGGCTGGTCCAGCTCCGACGTGCTGCTGATCGCCAGCATGCGCATGCTGGCCCACGGGCTGTACGTGCTGTTCCTCGGGCGGGTCCAGTACATGAACCTCCTCGTCCAGGAAGGAATCGTCGAACCCTGTCTGATCCGTCCGATGCCGGTCTACCGGCAGGTCCAACTGGCCTTCTTCCCGGTCAACGCCATCGGTGACCTCGTCGTCGCGGTCGGCCTGTTCGTCGCCGCCCTCCAGCGCAGCTCCCTCGACTGGACGGCGGGCCGGATCGCGTACGTGGTGGCGGGCGTGCTCGGCGGCATGCTCGTCGAGGCCGCGCTCTTCACGGCCCTGGCCGCCGCCGCGCTCCACTTCCCGGCCACCTCGTACTGGAGCCAGTGGCTGGAGGAGCTGATGGGGACCTTCGGCAGCTATCCCCTGAGCATCCTTCCGAAGGCCGCCTCCGCCGCGTTCACCTTCGTCGTACCGCTCGCGTTCATCGCCTACTTCCCGGCCGGCGTACTGACCGGGCACGGCGACGCGATGGGCGTACCGGAGGCGCTCGCCGTGGCCTCACCGTTCATCGGCCTCACGGCCTTCGTGCTGTCACGGCTGCTGTGGAACTGGAGCCTGGGCCGGTACACGGGCGTCAACGGGTGAGCGGGTAGGGCGGGTTGGAGACGCGGCCGCCAAGTCGGCGGTCGGTTCCCTCGGATGTCACTTCAGCCGCGTCTCCAACCCGTCCAGCACCCGGTCGAGCCCGTACTGGAACCCCTCCTCCCGGGCCGCCCGCGGATCCACCCCCCGCTGGTCGGCGTAGCCCTCGCGCAGCAGCGGGTAGTCCTGGGCGGCCTCCTCGGCGGCCGGCCACAGCCGCTCGACCATGGTCTGCTCGTCCTGGCCGCTGCGGGCGAGGACATTGAGCCAGGCGGCCTCGCTGGTGGCCATGCCGGTGACGTACGCGACGATCGTCGAGAGCGCCCGGTCGGCCTCGTCGGCCGGGAACCCGGCGGTGGTCAGCAGGTTCAGCATGGCCTCGGAGGCTCGCATCCAGTTCGGGCCGAGGTAGGACATGCCCATCTCGCCGAGCACGGAGGCCAGCCACGGGTGGCGCAGGATCGTGGCGCGCAGGCTGTGGGCGCAACGGGCCGTGTCGGTACGCCAGTCGGCCGGGTCGGGTTCGGCGGGGACCTCGATCTCGCCGTAGATCTCGTCGACGGCCAGCTCGATCAGCTCGTCCTTGTTGGCGACATGCCGGTAGAGCGAGGTGGCGCCGGCGCCCAGCCGGCCGCCGAGCCTGCGCATGCTCAGCGCGTCGATGCCCTCCTCGTCGAGCAGCCGCAACGCCTCGGCCACGATGTGCTCCCGGCTCAGCACGGGCTGCTCCCGCCCGGTCCGGGGCCGGGTCCACACCGACTGGAAGGCCTGCTGCTTCCTGACCGGCTTCTCCGGTGACATGGACATCTCCTCTGTCTGCGTACGCCTGACGCGCTAAGCGTACGGTGTTCGCGCGGGTGGGGAGCGCGGCCCCACGGGCAGGGGGCGGCGGGGGCGAGGAAACCCGGTCAGACCCCCGACACGCGCCGGAACATCCCCGCCACCCCCAACTCCCCCTCGATCCGCCCCACCGCCGCCCGAAGCTCCGGCAGTACTTCCCCCACACACTCCTCGACACTCCGCCGACTGCTGTGCATCGCGACATTCACCGCCGCGACAACCCGTCCACCCCCGTCCCGCACAGGCACGGCGATGGACCGCAACCCCTCCTCCAACTCCCCGTCGACAAGCGCGTACCCGGCGACCCGCACACGCTCCAGGACGGCCAGCAGCTCCCGCCGGTCCGTGACCGTGTGCGGGGTCAGCCGGATGAGACGCTCCGGGAGGGAGACCTCCGGGAGCAGGTCGGCGAGCATGACCCGCCCCAGGGACGTCGCGTACGCCGGCAGCCGCGTCCCGAGGGTGATGTTGACGCTCATGACACGGCTGGTGGCCACCCGCGCGGTGTACTGCACCTCGTCCCCGCCCCCGGTGAGGATCGCCAGGGACGCCGAGTCGTGGACCCGCTCGGAGAGCTCGGCCAGATGCGGGGCGGCGATCCGGGGGAGGGGAAGCATCGACAGGGGCGGGAAGCCCAGTCCCAGCACCCGGGGCGTGAGTCGGAAGACACGGTCGTACGACTCGACGTACCCGAGGTGTTGGAGCGTGATCAGCGCCCGCCGCGCCGTCGCCCGGGCGAGCCCGGTGGCCTGCGCGACCTCGGTGAGGGTCAGCTCGGCCCGCCCCTCGCCGAAGGAGGTGATCACGGTGAGCCCCCGGGCGAGCGACTCGATGAACTCCCGGCCCAGTTCCTGCTTGGAGGCACCCGTCCAGGCGGCGAGCCCGGAGGGCCCCGGGGAACCGTCCCCCGGGGCGGCCCGCTCACGCGGCTCTCTCCGCTCCCGCAGCTCCCGTTCCATCGCCGCCACGGTCGCCCGCAGCCGCGGCAGCAGCGTCGAGCGCAGGGACTCCGCGGTGTGCCGGCTGGTGTGGCTGACGACGCTCGCCACACACGCGACCCGCCCCGTACGCGGATCCCGCACCGGTACGGACACCGCCACCAGCCCCGGCTCGATCAACTGGTCGTCCAGTGCCCACCCCTGGGCGCCCGCCCGAGCCGTACGGGCCTCGAAGTCGTCGTACGCGCCGCTACGCGGTGGCACCGCCGGAAAGCCGCGGCCCTCGGGGTCGGCGTCGCGGCGGGCCCGCCAGCGGGCCCAGTCGGCTGTGTCCCACTCGCTGGCGAACAGCGGTCCGGGCGCGGTGCGCTCGGCGGGGAGGAGGTCGCCGATACGGAAGCTGAGGGACATCGCACGGCGGCGGGTGGCCTGGTGGATGAAACGGATGCCGTCCCGGTCGCGGACCGCCAGGGACACCGACTCGTCCAGATCGTCGGCGAGGGCGTCCGCGTGGGCGTCGAGGAGGCGGGGGAGACGGATCGCGGCCAGGTAGGCGTTGCCCAGCTCCATCAGACGGGGGGCGAGGACCGCGTCCCGGCCGTCCAGCCGTACGTATCCCATCCGGGCCAGCGTCGCCGTGATCCGGTCCACCGTGGAGCGCGCGAGCCCGGTGGCCTTCTCCAGCCCGCTCAGACTCAACGTCCCGTCCGCCTCGGTGAGCCGGCGCAGCACGGTGATCCCCCGCATGAGGGGTGCGACGGCCTCGGCGGGCGCGGAGGAGGAGGCCGCGATGACGTTCGGGAGCATGAGGTCACGGTAATGCGGTCGGGCCGCGCCGCCGCGCCGGACACCTTTCACCCACCCGCACAGACCGACCCATCCCGGACCGGACACCAGATCCCGTCCCCGCCTCCGTCCCCACTCCCTCCGCCGTCACTGCCGACTCACCACCACCCGGTGGTTCCCCCCGACATCCGCCTCCTCCACCGCGATCTCGACCCCCGCCCGCCCGTCCTTGAAGGACTCCCCCGGCACGAACGGCGCGTCGGACAGCTCGGCGTGGACGTTGGGGCTGCGCGTGCACCCCCCGCTGTCGCGGCGGGAGTCGTACACCTTGATCGGCCCGTTCCCGGTGTCGACGGTCGCGTCGACCCGGTAGACGAGTACACCGGGCCGGCACACCGCCGCGTCGTTGCCGGCCCGCGTACGCAGCTCGACGGCGTACGCGGTACGGGGGCTGAGGGGGATCACGACCAGTTTCCCGCCGCCGGGCTCGGCCAGCGGGGTCAGCGTGTACTCGGCGCTCCCGTCGGCGGCCACACAGCCGACCTGGGTCTCGTCGAGCCAGCCGAGCTTCCACTTGTGCCAGCCCAGCAGATCGTTGTCGACGCCCCAGTCCTCGCTCATGATGTCCCAGTGCCCGACCGCGCCGCCGCCCTCGTGGGTGTAGAGGTCGGGAAGGCCGAAGACATGGCCGTTCTCGTGGGGGAGGACGCGGTAGCCGGTCTCCGTGTACGAGCCCGAGCCGTCGTCCTGGCGGCTGTAGACGAAGGACGCGTTGGCGACCGGGACACCGTCCGCGACCGGCGCCTCACGGTTGCCGGCGAAGGTCACCGACAGGACGGTGTCGAGGGCGGAGGGGCCGGCGTTCGGGGTGACGAGGACGTTGACGAGGTCGTACGACCGGAAGTCCACCAGCGGATCGGCGGCCCGCACCAGGTCCTGGACCAGTCGGCGGTAGCCGGGGTCGAAGGGGGCGCCGCGCTCTATGCCGTACGAGCGGAAGGATTCCGGCATCCGCAGCCACTCGGTGAGCGGGGCCTCGGGACGGTAGTCGATACGGCCGTAACTGCTGGTCCGGAACCACTTCTGGGTCTGGGGGGCGAACTCCGCGAAGCGGTCCATCGCGCTGCCCTCACCGGGCGCGTCGGAGAAGTCGATCATCAGGTTCAGGGCGCGCACCGTGCCGGTGGAGCGGGAGTAGCCGGGCGAGGTCGGGATGCCCTCGGACATCTGGGTGTCGAGCGGGCCGCGGATCATGCAGGGACCGAGCGCCGAACCGCGGGGGAGGGCGGCGGCCCCCGCGGCCGTCGTCCCCTCCTTCGCCATCAGGTGCCCGTTGCCGGCGGAGGTGCTGACCGCGAGCGTGAGGGCGGTGACGGAAACGAGCGCGACGACGCGGCGCGGGCGTATCCGGTGCGCCTTCCGCTGCGCGCGGGGCGGCTTGGACGGACGTGTCCGGCGCGGAGGTGCCCCGTTTCTGCGGAACGGCTGCTGCATACACGCGCCCTTCGCTCCACGGCAGCCGCCCGGTGACGAGGCTGCACCCTTTCGATCACCCTGTGTCCAGGGGTGGGCGGGGCGCGCGTTGGAAGGGCCGAACGTGGGTTTCCCCGTCGAGTGCGGCGTGACCCAGGTCACAGGGAAAGTCTTCGGGGACGGGAAATAACCGGGGACCGTTTCCCCGTTTGGTCATGTGTCCGAGCGAAACGGGGACTCCATCCCCGGATAGCCACCGGGCACCCCCCCCACTTCGCCGGATCAGGAAGAGGAGCACACCGTGGAGACCGCCGCCGTACGTCGCAAGGTGTCCCGCCCGCGGGCCGACGCCCTGCGCAATCGGGAGCGGATCGTCACCGCCGCCCGGGAGATGTTCGTGGAGTTCGGCCCCGACGTGCCGCTCGACGAGGTCGCCCGCCGGGCCGGCGTGGGCAACGCCACGCTGTACCGCAACTTCCCGGACCGCGACGCACTGGTCCGCGAGGTCGTCTGCTCGGTCATGGACCGTACGGCCCTGGCGGCCGAGGTCGCGCTCACCGAGACCGGTGACGCGTTCGAGGCGCTGTCGCGCTTCGTGCACACCTCCGCGGACGAGCGGATCAGCGCGCTCTGTCCGATGGTCCAGAGCACGTTCGACAAGTACCACCCCGACCTGGAGGCGGCGCGCGAGCGGCTGGAGGGGCAGGTCGAAGGGATCATGCGGCGCGCCCGGGACGCCGGGCAGCTCCGCGCCGACGTGGGCGTCGGCGACCTGATGATCGCCGTCAGCCAGCTCAGCAGGCCTCCGGCCGGAACCCAGTGCGCGGGCACCGACCCGTTCCTCCACCGCCACCTGCAACTGTTCCTGGACGGCCTGCGGGCCCCGGCCCCCTCCGTCCTGCCCGGCACTCCCGTGACCGTTGAGGACCTGCGGAGGCCATGCCAGTCCTGACCTGATCCGACCCACCGGGCTCACGGCTGTCGACGACGACGAGCCGCTGTCTCCGGACACCCTTCTCGTCGCCCGCCACCGGCGTTTCCGTCACCGACTTTTCCGCCAACGGCGTTTCTGTCACTGACTTTTCCGTCAAGGACGTTTCTGTCGCCGACTTTTCCGTCAACGGCGTTTCTGTCACCGACTTCTCCGCCGCCGACTTCTCTGCCAACGACTTTTCTTCACCCCGATACCGATATTTCCGTCACGAAGTCCCGAAGTGGGTATCCCCATGTCTGAAACAGTCCGCAGCGTCCCCGAATCGGTGGACGACTCGCACTCCAACCGCTGGAAAGCGCTGGTCTTCATCGCCCTCGCCCAGCTGATGGTCGTGCTCGACGCGACCATCGTGAACATCGCCCTTCCGTCCGCCCAGCAGGACCTGGGGATATCGGACGGCAACCGCCAATGGGTCATCACCGCGTACGCGCTGGCCTTCGGCGGTCTGCTCCTCTTCGGCGGACGCATCTCCGACCTGTGGGGCCGCAAGCGCACCTTCGTCACCGGTCTGATCGGCTTCGCCGGCGCCTCCGCGCTGGGCGGTGCGGCCACCGGTGAGGCGATGATGCTGGGCGCCCGCGCGCTCCAGGGCGCCTTCGGCGCGCTGCTCGCGCCCGCCGCGCTCTCCCTCCTCGCCGTGATGTTCACCGACGCCAAGGAGCGCGCCAAGGCGTTCGGCATCTACGGCGCGATCGCCGGTGGCGGCGGCGCCGTGGGACTGATTCTCGGTGGCTTCCTGACCGAGTACCTGGACTGGCGCTGGACGTTCTTCGTCAACATCCCGTTCGCGGTGATCGCGGCGGTCGGCGCGTACTTCGTCATCCGTGAGCCCGCGGGCGGCCGCAACCGCTCCCCGCTCGACATCCCCGGCGTGGTCCTGTCCACCCTGGGTCTGGTCACCCTGGTCTACGCCTTCACGCGGGCCGAGTCCGACGGCTGGGGCGACTCGACGACCGTCTCCCTGTTCGTCGCCTCCGTGGCGCTCCTCGCGGCCTTCGTGCTGGTCGAGTCCAAGGTCAAGGCCCCGCTGCTGCCGCTGCGCGTGATCACCGAGCGCAACCGCGGCGGTGTCTACCTCTCGCTCGGCCTCGCGATCATCGCGATGTTCGGCCTCTTCCTCTTCCTGACCTACTACCTGCAGATCGTGAAGGGGTACTCCCCGGTCAAGACCGGCTTCGCCTTCCTGCCCATGATCACGGGCATGATCATCGGCTCCACCCAGATCGGCACCCGCCTCATGACCCGGGTCCCGCCGCGCCTGCTGATGGCCCCGGGCTTCCTGGTCGCCGGCCTGGGCATGCTCCTGCTCACCCAGATGGAGATCGACTCCTCGTTCGTGGGTCTGCTCCTGCCGGCCCAGCTGCTGCTCGGCCTCGGCATGGGTACGGCGTTCATGCCGGCGATGTCCCTCGCGACCCACGGCGTCGAACCGCGTGACGCGGGCGTGGCCTCCGCGATGGTCAACACCTCCCAGCAGGTCGGCGGCGCCATCGGCACGGCCCTCCTGAACACGATCGCCGCCTCCGCGACCACGTCCTACATCGAGGACCACATCGGCACGGCCACGTCGAAGTCGGCCGCCCAACTGGTGGAACTCCAGGGCATGGTCAACGGCTACACCAGCGCCATCTGGTTCGCCGTGGCCATCCTCGTCGCCTCCGCCGTCATCGCCTTCACCCTCGTCACGACGGGCAAGCCGGACATGACGGCGACGACGGGAGAGGGCGAGGACGCGCTGGACGGGGTGAAGGTCCCGGTGATCGCTCACTGACAGGTCGGAAGGAGAAGGGGCGCAGCCCCTTCTCCTTCCAGGGGCGCGGTGCTGTGCCGATATGCGGCTCCGCCGCGTGGGCGCGACCAGCGCCCGCCGACCCGCACAACGCACATCTCCACGACGGAAAGGCCCCCTACCGAAGCCAAGGCAGATCGGCACCGGCCTCCGTCGGCTGAAGTCCCTCCGCGATGATCCCCATGATCTCGCCGAGGGCCTTCTGCTGTTCCGACGACAACCGGTCGAACAGCGCCTGCCGCACCGCGGCCACATGCCCCGGCGCGCTCTTCGAGAGCATCTCGAGCCCCCCGTCCGTCAGGACCGTGAACTGCCCCCGCTTGTCCGACGGGCAGTCCTCGCGCCGCACCCACCCGTTCTTCTCCAGCCGGGCCACGGCGT
The DNA here is from genome assembly GCF_024612035.1 of Streptomyces sp. DSM 40750. Classification (GTDB taxonomy): domain Bacteria; phylum Actinomycetota; class Actinomycetes; order Streptomycetales; family Streptomycetaceae; genus Streptomyces. The sequence goes on along the minus strand of NZ_CP102513.1, from coordinate 4,972,413 downwards.
GTGACAGACGCGACCGCGTGATCTTCGTCCGCATCGCCAGCTCGGTCATCCGCAGCCGCCGCTCCGGCGCCGCGGACAGGACCACGAGAAGGTGGTAGTAGAGATGCGGCATGCCCGCGTCGCGCTGCAACTGACGGTCGAGATGGTCCTCAAGAAGGGTCGCGGCGTGCACATATGCAAGCCAGGTGCGCTGCTCCTCGTCGCTGAGCCAGCGGGGTTCTTCGTCGGCGGATGCGGTCTTCATACCCCCACTGTACGAGGACCCTTCTTGAAAATTGAACTATAGAGATGTAAGGTGAAACAAGAAATATTGAGACTTCAACCACTGGGGAGTTGGGGGAAGTCTCAAGCGCCGGAAGGCGCGAAAGAAAACCAGGAGACAAAAAGCGACCACCGTTCCCGCCGAGGCGTGAGGTGCGAGGTGTGCTCGTGTGCGTCGCGTGTGTGTTGAGGGAGTCACCCCTATGTCCGCCGCCACCGCCGAGCGCATGCCCGCCCTCTATCTGAGCCACGGGGCCCCGCCGCTCGCCGACGACCCGATCTGGCCCGGCGAACTCGCCGCCTGGTCCGCGACCCTGCCCCGCCCGAAGGCGATCCTCATGGTCTCCGCGCACTGGGAGGAGGCCCCCCTCGCCCTCGGCGCGGTCGACCCGGTCCCTCTGGTCTACGACTTCTGGGGCTTCCCGGAGCACTACTACAAGGTGCGGTACGGAGCCCCCGGCGCCCCCGAGCTGGCGGCCTCGGTCCGCAAGCTCCTCCAGGCCCCCGGCATCCCTGTCCAGGACATCCCGGACCGAGGCCTCGACCACGGCGCGTACGTCCCCCTCGTGGAGATGTACCCGGACGCCGACATCCCGGTCCTCCAGATCTCCATGCCGACCCTGGACCCGGTCCGCCTGATGGACATCGGCCGCAAGCTCGCCCCCCTCCGCGACGAGGGCGTCCTCGTCGTCGGCTCCGGCTTCTTCACCCACAACCTCGCCGCCCTCCGCCAGCCCGGCACCCCCACCTGGTCCGCTGAGTTCGACGACTGGGGCCACCGCGCGTTGGAGTCCCGCGACTGGGACGCCCTCCTCGACTTCCTCCACAAGTCCCCGGCCGGCCAACTGGCCCACCCCCGCACCGAGCACTTCGCCCCCCTCTTCGTCACGATGGGCGCGGCCGAGGCCGCCGGCGAACTGGACGCCCAGCAGTCGGTGATCGACGGCTTCTGGAAGGGGTTGGCCAAGCGGTCGGTGCAGTTCGGGTAGGGGCCCGCCGTTTCCCTCGGGATCAGCGCCGGCGCGGTGAAGTCGACGACCGTCGGCTGATGGGGGACCTGGGCATCGACGTCACCGAGGCGATCCGCGCCGCGATGGCGAAGCTCCCCAGGCCCCGTTCCTGGCCCTCAGAGCTCCTTCTCGTACCAGGCCACATCCCAATACCGCCCGAACTTCCGCCCGACCTCCCGGTGCGTCCCCACGTACCGGAACCCGAACCGCTCGTGCAGCCGCGTCGACGCCTCGTTCGGCTGGGCGATGCCGGCGTAGGCGCGGTGGAGGTCCTCGTCGGCGAGGGCCTCGAACAGGGCCTTGTACAACAGCGTGCCGACGCCCCGGCCGCCCGCGTCCCGGGCGAGGTATATCGACACCTCCACCGAGGTGTCGTACGCCGGTTTCGCGCGAAACGCGCTGCTCGTGGCGTAGCCAAGAATCCTCTGTGAGTCCGTGGACATGGCAACCATCAGGCGATGCGGGCCGTCTTCAAGGTGGGAGAGGAGCCAAGGAAGGCGCTCTTCCGGAGTGAAGACAGTGGTATCGAATGTGATGGGCGTCTCACGGACGTAGTGGTTGTAGATGTCGGTGAGGGCGGTGAGGTCGGTCTCGACTCCTGGTCTGACCTGCACCTCTGCGGACTCCGCCGACATCCCGCCTCCTCCTGTGGCGGCACAGGGTACTGCAAGATCAGAAAAATAGTGGGACGGGTTGGGAATTCTGTCCTGATTCCAGTCGTTGTTTCCATCGGAAGCAGGGCACTCGGGAGAGTGTCCGAGCGGCCGCATCAAGACCCCTGTTGGACCAGATACGACCCTGCCAGCCCACCATCGCAAGGGAGCACGCATGGCAACCCGTGCCGTCGCCGCTCGTCGTTCGTCCGCCGGCCGGACCGACGCGGCTCGCAGCGTTCGCGCCTCTGGCGGCGAGATCGCCGACCGCGACCTGGTCGGCATGTACCTCGACGAGATCGCGCGTACACCGCTGCTCGACGCCGCCAAGGAAGTCGAGCTGTCCCAGATCATCGAGGCGGGTGTGTTCGCGCAGCAGATCCTCGACGGCGAGGAGGAGGCCAGGGCGGACGCCACCCGCGAGGAGCTTCAGGCCCTCGTCGCCGACAGCGAGCGGGCCAAGGACATCTTCATCCGGTCGAACCTGCGACTCGTCGTGGCCGTCGCCCGGCGCTATCCCCGCAGCGGCCTGCCCCTGCTGGACCTCATCCAGGAGGGCAACGCCGGCCTGGTCCGCGCGGTCGAGAAGTTCGACTACCGCAAGGGCTTCAAGTTCTCCACCTACGCCACCTGGTGGATCCGTCAGGCCATCACCCGTTCGATAGCCGACCAGTCGCGCACCATCCGGCTGCCCGTCCACCTCGTCGAGGAGCTGGGCCGGATCCGCCGCGTCCAGCGCGAGTTCAACCGTGAGCACGGGCGCGACCCCGAGCCCCAGGAGATCGCCACCGAGCTCGGCTCCAACCCGGACCGCGTCAGCGACGTCCTGGACTGGGCCCGCGACCCGGTCTCGCTGAACATGTCGGTGGACGACGACGGCGACACCCAGTTCGGCGACCTGCTGGAGGACACCTCCGCGGTCTCGCCCGAGCAGTCCGTGCTCACGCTGCTGCGCAGCGAGGAGCTGGACAGCCTGATCGGACGCCTCGACCAGCGCACCGCCTCCATCATCAAGATGCGGTACGGCATCGAGGACGGCCGCGAGCGCACGCTCACCGAGGTCGGCAAGGAGCACGGGCTCACCCGCGAGCGGATCCGCCAGATCGAGAAGCACGCCCTGCTCGAACTGAAGAAGCTCGCCCGCGACACGGGCTTCGACGCGGCCGCCTGATCCGACCCGAGGGCGGTTGATGCCCGAGGGCGGTTGATGGCTGGATACGGCCCGAGGCTCCGGCCCCGGACCGGAGCCCGGTGCGGACCGGGACCCCGTAGGCTCTGCCCTCCCCTGGGGGCCGCCGCGGGGTCCGGCCCCGGGGTACCGCCATACGTCGGCCACTCGGCCACACCTTGGCTGTTCTACGCCGCTTCAACTCCCCGATCCCGGGGCACAAGACTTCCGGGCCCACCACTTCACCGGGCCCGGAGCCGCCAGGCCCGGGACCCGGAGTCCGAGGGAGTCGGGGCACCACAACGCACCGAAGCGAAGCCTGTGCCGCCGTACGTCGTCGTCTTCGTCGAAGCCGACTGAAGCCGAAGCAAGCCGCAGCAAGCCGAAACAAAGCACAGCCGACCGACCGCAGCGAACCGCAGCAATCCGAAGCCACCCGAAGCCGAGTCCCGACGCTCTCCCCCCAGCGCCGGGACTCTCCCAGAGCCGGGCTTCGGCGCCTCCCCCCCCTGGCGCCGGAGCCCGGCTCCATTTCGTCAGGACGGCTCGGCTCGGCCTGGCCCGGCCCAAGGCGTCCTGGCAGACCAAAGGGCCACCCCGGACCTGAACCCCGGGGTGACCCGAATGGCAGATTGTGTCACAGGGGCACCCACACTCCGCCGCAGGCGTGGCGGCGCCATACCCGCACGTCAGGGCCCCGGCGGCCGCCGCCTCACCCCTCGTCGCCGCCCGCCGCCCGGGCCAGCCGCGCGCCCAACTCCCGTATGTACCCGACCAGTTCCGGCGGCTCGTGCACCGTGAAGTCGCAGTCGACGACGGCGAGCCGTACCGCCAGCCACTCCACGGAGTCGCCGACGGAGGCCCGCAGCCGGCAGCTGTGCTCGTCGACGGGTTCGGGAGTGCCGAACCAGCGAGGGAGCCGGGCCGCGATGAACTCCACGGGCGCGGCGAAGGTGACGTCGAACGCGTACGTCTCCTGGCGCCGGTACATCGACTGCCTCAGATACTCCTCGGCACTCCCCGTAGGCAGCTCGCGCGGCGTGAACCGGGCGCCCGTGGCGAAGGGCTCCTCGACCCGGTCGACCCGGAAGGTACGCCAGTCGGCGCGGTCGAGGTCGTACGCGACGAGATACCAGCGGCGGCCGGTCGAGACGAGCCGGTACGGCTCGCAGTGGCGGCGCGAGTCCGTGCCGTCGCCGGAGCGGTAGGCGAAGCGGAGACGTTCGTGGCCCGCCACCGCCGAGGCCATCACGGTCAGCGTCTCGGGCGTGACGGTCGCCCCGTCGCCGCTGGTCAGGGGAGTGGTGGCGGCCTGCAGTGTGGAGACCCGGTGGCGCAGCCGCGACGGCAGCACCTGTTCGAGCTTGGCGAGCGCCCGCACGGAGGCCTCGTCCACCCCTTCCACCGCGTGCCCGGCCCCGGCCCGCAGCCCCACCGCGATCGCCACGGCCTCCTCGTCGTCCAGCACGAGCGGGGGCATGGCCTTCCCGGCCACCAGTCGATACCCGCCCTCGGCTCCCATGGTCGCCTGCACCGGATAACCCAGCTCCCGCAGCCGGTCGATGTCCCGCCGGACCGTACGACGCGAAACCCCGAGCCGGTCGGCCAGCTCACCGCCGGGCCACTCGCGAGGCGTCTGGAGGAGGGAGAGGAGCTGAAGCAGCCGGGCGGGGGTGTCGGTGGTCATGAGAGCCCCTTCCCGACCCACGGTTTCCCTGTTGTCGTCATGCCCCGAGCATGCCGCAGAAGTAGGACATGACCTGACCTACTGGCCTTCTAGCTTCGGGCCATGACCTCAAGCGAGCCCGTACTCGACACGTCCCTGAGCACAAGCGCCCTGAAGGGGCGCGGGGAACTGCGCGACCAGCCACAACCAACCGGCAGCGACCCCACGGCAGATACCCGAACGGCGCTCGACGCGCCCCCCGGCGGAGCCGACCGCCGACGATGGATCGCCCTCGCCATCGTCATGACCGCCGCCTTCATGGACCTTGTGGACGTCACCATCGTCAACATCGCCATCCCCTCCATCCAGCGAAGCGAACACGCCACGTTCAGCCAGATCCAGTGGATCACCGCCGGCTACGCCCTCGCCTTCGCGGCGGGCCTCGTCACCGGCGGGCGACTCGGCGACATCCACGGCCGTAGGCGGATCTTCCTCCTCGGCATCGGCGGCTTCACGCTCGCCTCCGCACTGTGCGGCCTCGCCGCGAACCCGGAGATGCTGGTGGCGGCGAGGATCGCGCAGGGCGCGACCGCCGCGCTGATGGTCCCGCAGGTGCTGTCGATCGTGCACGCGACCTTCCCGGCGCACGAACGGGGCAAGGTGTTCGGGCTGTTCGGCGCGATCGTGGGCCTCGGCGCGGTCTCCGGCCCGCTGCTCGGCGCCCTGCTCATCGAGTGGAACCCGCTCGGCCTCGAATGGCGGGCGATCTTCCTGATCAACCTTCCGGTCGGCGTCGCGGGCCTGATCCTGGGCCGCCGTTTCATCACCGAGTCCAAGGCCCCGCACGCTCTGAAGCTGGACCTCGTGGGCGTCGCCCTGGTCACCGGCGGCCTGCTGATGCTGCTCTACCCGCTCACCCGGGGCCGGGAGCTGGGCTGGCCGCTGTGGGGGTACGTCTCGATGGCCGGCTCGCTGGTCGTGTTCGCGGCGCTGGTGGCGTACGAGCGGCGCAAGACCGCGCGCGACGGCTCCCCGCTGATCGAACTGTCGCTGTTCAAGGTGAAGAGCTTCGCGGCCGGCATCGCCGTACAGACCGTGTTCGGCATCGCCCTCGGCGTCTTCTTCCTCGTCTGGACCCTCTACCTCCAGACCGGCCTCGGCTGGAGCGTCCTGAAGGCCGGCCTCACCGGCATCCCGTTCTCCCTCGCGGTCTCGGTCGCGGCGGGGATCTCGGTCCAGAAGCTCGTCCCGCGCTTCGGCCGCAAGGTCCTCCAGGCGGGCGCGCTGCTGATGGCGGCCGGCGTGCTGCTGTACCTGGCGGAGTCCGAACGGTACGGCCTCGCCATCACCCCCTGGCAGATGGCGCTCCCGCTGGTCGTGATGGGCGCGGGCATGGGACTCATCGTCGCCCCGCTGACCGACGCGATCCTCTCCGGCGTCCCGCGCGAGCACGCCGGTTCCGCGTCCGGGCTGATCAGCACGGTCCAGCAGATGGGCAACGCGCTCGGCCTCGGCCTCGTCGCCGTCGTCTTCTTCGGCGTCATGGAGGACCACCTGCTCCCCGCCGAGATCGGCCCCGCCTTCGTGGACGCCTTCGAGTACGCGCTCGGCTGGGTGGCCGCGGTCCTGCTGGCGATCTTCCTGCTGATGTTCGCCCTGCCGGGGCGATCCTCGGTGGTGGACCATGAGGCGGCCGAAGCGGTGGGAACGGTGGAAGACACGGAGCGGGAGTCGCAGTTGGTGCCGTGACCGGCGGCGACGAGAGCGGGGCGCGGCACCCGAGGTGCCCGCCCCGCTCCTGCCGTAAGCCCGATCATGTCCGAGTCGCGCCCGAACCTGTTTACTTTTCGGAAATCCGGGCGTAGCCTCCCGATCGAAACCACAGAATCGGGCATCGGTCGGAGGTGAACGGACATGTACGCACCGGAGCGGCAGCAGGAGATCCTCCGGCTCGCCCGTGACGGCGGCCGGGTGGACGTGGTGTCGCTGGCCGAGGAGTTCCAGGTAACGGCGGAGACGATCCGCCGGGATCTGAAGGCCCTCGACCGCGCCGGCCTCGTCCAGCGGGTGCACGGCGGCGCGATTCCCGCCGGGCGCCTTGACTTCGAGCCCGACCTGGCCGAGCGCGAGGGCACCGCGGCCGACGAGAAGGACCGTATCGCGCAGGCCGCCCTCGCCGAACTGCCGAGCGACGGCACGGTCGTCCTCGACGCCGGCACGACGGTCGCGCGCCTCGCCGCCGCGATCCCGCTGGAGGCCGCGCTCACCGCGGTCACGCACAGCCTGCCGATCGCGGCCCGCCTCGCCGACCACCCCGGCATCCAGCTCCACCTGGTCGGCGGCCGCGTCCGCCACCGCACGCGCGCCGCCGTGGACGCCTGGGCGCTCCGGGCCTACGGCGAGATCCGCGCCGATGTCCTCTTCGTGGCGGCCAACGGCTTCTCCGTCGAGCACGGCCTGACCACCCCCGACCTCGCCGAGGCCGCGGTGAAGCGAGCGGCGGTGGCCGCCGCTCGGCGCGTGGTGCTGCTCGCCGACTCCTCCAAGCACGGCCAGGAGCACTTCGCCCGCTTCGGCGACCTGAGCGATGTGGACCTGCTGATCACCGACAGCGGGCTGAGCCCCGAAGACGCCCTCGCCATCGAGCGCAAGGGCACCGAAGTGCGGCGTGTCCCGGGCGCGGAGCCCGTCAGCGGCTCCGCCGCGGGCCGGACCAACGGCCGGAAAGACCGCTCATGATCCTCACCGTCACCCCGAACCCGTCCCTCGACCGTACGTACGAGGTCCCCTCCCTCGACCGCGGTGAGGTCATCCGGGCCACCGGCGAACGAATGGACCCGGGCGGCAAGGGCGTCAACGTCTCCCGCGCGGTCGCCGCCGCCGGGCGGCGCACCGTGGCCGTACTGCCGCTGGGCGGCGCGCCGGGCGCGCTGGTCGCGGACCTGCTCGACGCGCAGGGCATCCAGGTCGCACGGGTGACGGTGGCCGGGGCGACCCGGTCCAACATCGCCCTCGCCGAGGCCGACGGCGTCCTGACGAAGATCAACGCGCCGGGCCCGGAGCTGTCGGCCGCCGAAGAGGAACTCCTCCTGGAGACCGTCCGCGCCCAGTCCGCCGACGCCTCCTGGATCGCCTGCTGCGGCAGCCTCCCGCGCGGCCTCGCCCCGTCCTGGTACGCCGCACTCGTCGCCCGCGCCCACGCGGCCGGCGCCCGCATCGCGCTGGACACCTCGGGCCCGGCCCTGCTGGCCGCGCTCCGCGAACGCCCCGACGTGGTCAAGCCGAACGCCGAGGAACTCGCGGAGGCCGTGGGCCGCCCGCTCGCCACCGTCGGCGACGCCGTCAAGGCCGCGGAGGAGCTCCGCGAGATGGGCGCGGGCGCGGTGCTGGCCAGCCTCGGCGCCGACGGGCAGCTGCTCGTCGACGCCTCGGGCGCCTGGTTCGGCAGCGCCCGCGTCGACGTCGTCCGCAGCAACGTCGGCGCCGGCGACTCCTCCCTCGCCGGCTTCCTGATCGCCGGTGGGAACGGCCCCGAGGCCCTCGCCTCCGCCGTCGCCCACGGCGCCGCCGCCGTACAACTCCCCGGCAGCGTCATGCCGACCCCGGCCGACCTGGACCCGGCCGCGGTGACGGTGACAGCGGAGGTACCGGCGGACCGGATGCTGAAGGAGCCGGTGTCATGAGCGCGATGCGCCCGCTCCGGGATGCCCCGAGCGGTGGGGGCCACGAGTTACTCGCCTTACTCACCACCGCCCCACCCCGCACCCCGTCGGCCCCAGCGGCCCGTGCCCCCCACACTTCCGTCCCCACCCCCGCCCACCACACCCCCCGGGCGATACGCGTGCGAAGGAGCCCGCGATGAGCGAGATGATCACCGCGGATCTGGTCGACCTCGACCTGTCCGCCGATACGAAGGAAGCGGCGGCACGTGCCCTCGCCGAGCGCATGGTGGCGAAGGGCCGGGTCACCGACCTGGACGGCTTCCTCGCCGACGTGGCCGCCCGTGAGGCGCAGATGCCCACCGGCCTCGACGGCGGCATCGGCATCCCGCACTGCCGAAGCGAGCACGTCACCGAGCCGACCCTCGCCTTCGGTCGCAGCGCGGCCGGGATCGACTTCGGCGCGCCCGACGGTCCCGCCGACCTGATCTTCCTGATCGCCGCCCCGGCCGGCGCCGACGACGCCCACCTCACGATCCTGTCCTCCCTCGCCCGACAGCTGATGAACACCGAGTTCACGGACGCGCTGCGCGCCGTGGACGACGCGGCCCGCGCCGCCGCGCTCATCCGGGGCGACGAGGACGCGCAGCCCGCTGAGAACACCTCGGGCACCGAAGACTCCGCGGCGGCGTCGGGCGGAACGGCCTCCCCCGACGCCGCCGCGGGCAGCACGGACACGACCGCGACCCCGGCCCCGAGCGCTCCGCAGGAGGCCGCCCCCGCCGAGGCCCGCCCCTTCCGTATCGTCGCCGTCACCTCCTGCCCCACCGGCATCGCGCACACCTACATGGCAGCCGAGTCGCTGGAGAACGCGGGCCGCGACGCCGGTGACGTCGAGATCGTCGTCGAGACGCAGGGCTCGGCCGGTTTCACCCGGCTCGACCCGGCGGTCATCGCCGCCGCCGACGGCGTGATCTTCGCCCACGACGTGCCCGTACGGGAGAAGGACCGGTTCGCCGGGAAGCCCACCGTCGACGTCGGTGTGAAGGCGGGCATCAACCGCCCCGCCCAACTGATCACCGAGGTCCGCGGGAAGGCCGAGCGCGGCGAGGTCACGGCCGCCGCCCGCCCGGGCACCCCTGTCGACCGCGCGGGCGAGCCCGGCGAGGGCTACGGCACCAAGCTGCGCAAGTGGCTGATGTCCGGCGTGAGCTACATGGTCCCGTTCGTCGCGGCGGGCGGTCTGCTGATCGCCCTCGGGTTCGCGATCGGCGGGTGGGAGATCAACCAGGCCAAGCCGGTCACCGAGCACTTCGACTGGCTCCAGATCGACAGCTGGGCGGCCCTGCTGTTCCAGATCGGTGTCGTCGCCTTCGGCTTCCTGATCCCCGTCCTCGCCGGCTACATCGCGTACGGCATGGCGGACCGGCCCGGTCTCGTCCCGGGCTTCGTCGGCGGCATGATCGCCGCGAACATCAACGCCGGTTTCCTCGGTGGTCTGGCCGCCGGTCTGATCGCCGGTGCGGTCGTCCTCGGTATCCAGCGGATCAAGATCCCGCCGGTGCTGCGCGGCATCATGCCGGTGGTCGTGATCCCGCTGATCTCGTCGCTGGTCGTCGGCTTCCTGATGCTGGTGGTGATCGGCAAGCCCATCGCCGAGGCCCAGAAGGGCATGACCGACTGGCTGAGCGGCCTCTCCGGCAGCAACGCGATCCTGCTCGGCGTCCTCCTCGGCCTGATGATGTGCTTCGACCTGGGCGGTCCGGTCAACAAGGTCGCCTACGCCTTCGCCACCGCCGGTATCGCCGTGCAGGACCCCAGCGACTCCGCGATGAAGATCATGGCGGCGGTCATGGCGGCCGGCATGGTCCCGCCGCTGGGCATGGCCCTCGCCACCACGATCCGCAAGAAGCTCTTCACCACCGCCGAGCGCGAGAACGGCAAGGCGGCCTGGGTGCTCGGCGCCTCCTTCATCTCGGAGGGCGCGATCCCGTTCGCCGCCGCCGACCCGCTGCGGGTCATCCCGGCCTCCATGGCGGGCGGCGCGGTCACCGGCGCGCTGGCCATGGCCTTCGGCTCGACCCTGCGCGCTCCCCACGGCGGCATCTGGGTCACCCCGCTGATCGGCAAGCCGTTCCTCTACCTGCTGGCCATCGCGGTCGGTACGGCGATCACGGCCGGCCTGGTCATCATCCTGAAGGGCATGCGCAAGACCCAGCCGGGCACGGCGCCCGAGTCCGCTCCCGCCACCGCCAAGGCGGAGGCCAAGGAGCCGGTCGCGGCCTGAGCGACTGAGCACCACCCGTGGGAACGCCGGTCCCGGCCTGAAGCCGTGACCGTACGACGGCCGCAGTCCCCCTCTCGCGAGGGGGACTGCGGCCGGACGCGTTTCCCACGAGCGGGTCGGACGCCCCGTGCGCCCCTTTGGGCGCCTTTACAACCCCTGTGACTTGTACGCCGTACCTGCGAGATACGTCACGGTCCGGGCTCAAAGTCCCTTCCGGTGGTGTCTACTGGAGGGCATGCCTGAGCATGTGTCGATCCTCCAGCTGGTGGGCGTGGCCGCCCTCGCCCTCGCGGCGGTCATCTGGGTCGCCGTGCTCGTCCGCGTTCTGCGCCGGGACCGCGAGGTCCACCGTGGCCGCTTCGCCGAGCTGGCCCGCGGCCGTGGGCAGCGCCTGCGGGCCCTGCCCCACCAGCGCCACAAGGGTCCGCACGTGGAGCACGTGGAGCTGACCCCGGCGGAACAGGACGCCTTCGCGTTCCTGGCCCGCCAGTTCAGCGACGACCGCCGGTAGGAGACCGGCTGTCGTCGTCGAGTGCCGAGGTCGGCGCCGGATCAGCCGAGCATCCCCGCCCGCCGCTCCATCGCGGCCCGGGCCGCGTCCTCCGTCGAGTACACCTCGCACATATGGCGTCCGTCCGGAGTGGCCGTGTGCTCGACCTCCCAGAGGGAGATCTCCTGCCCGTCGGTGAGCAGGAACGCGTGCTCGTAGAGCGAGAAGCTCAACCCGGGCCTGCCATGCCGAGCGGGGCGGTGCGGGCGGCCGAAGGCCTGGGTGATCTCGTGCGCGAACGCGGTCCGCAGCAGCAGCGTGGCGAGCTCGTCCCCAGGAGGGTCCGGATTCTCCGCGCGCCGCAGCAGCCGACGGGCGTGGTCCGCCGAGTCGTCCGGCACATACTCGTGGCGCGGCTCCGGGAACGCCGCCAGCTCCACCATGGTGGGCAGCTCGAAGTCGGGGGCGTCCGGCGGCAGCGGCAGGCGCGCGGTGGCGGCCCGCAGCTCCTCGTCGTCCGTGTACACCTCGTGCTGGGTGTCACTGCCGGGCACCGTGTTGTGCACCAGCTCCCACAGGGTGACGGCGGAGCCGTCGGCGAGCAGCCATGTGTGCCGGTACGTCGCCCGGTGCAGCCCCGAACTGTAGTGCGCGGAGTGCAACGAGCTGTCGTGCGCCAGAGCGCAGTCGAGCTGCCGTATGGTCTCGTCGGGCAGCTCGAAGGAGTTCAGGGCGCGGCCGAGGAGTCGCGCGAGGTGCTCCTCAGGAGACTCGGGCGACTCGGGTGGCTCGTACGCTGCCGTCTCGTACGGAACGCTCAAGGTTTCTCCCGGCGTTGCTGCATGTCACCTTGTGGGTGCATACCGTAGCCCCTCGGTCGGACATCATGTCCGGGAACCGAGAAAACGTACGTTCCTAAAACGCCGGAGCCGCGCGGTTGGTTCCCGCGCGGCCCGACGAACTCCCGGATGCCCGTGTCATGAACTCCCGGAAGCCCGTGGTCAGTTGGCGCTCCCCGCCGTCCACTCGCTCCACGGCATGTTCCAGCCGTTGAGGCCGTTGTCCGGCGAGACCGTCTCGTCCGGGGAGTTCTTGACGACCACGACGTCACCGATCAGCGAGTTGTCGAAGAACCACTTGCCGAGCGTGTCTCCCTGTGCCCCCTGGGCGTCCGCGAGGCCGACGCAGCCGTGGCTGGTGCCCTGCCGACCGAACGGCGGGTTGGACCTGCTGTACCAGTAGTTGCCGTGGACGAAGGTGCCCGAGGTCGTCAGCCGCATCGCGTGCGGCACGTCCGGGATGTCGTACTCCCCGCCGAACCCGACCGTCGATCCGTTCATCCGCGTCTGCGTGAACTTCTCCGAGATCACCATCTGACCGTTGTACGTCGGGTTCTGCGCGCTGCCCGCCGAGATCGGCACGGTCTTGATCGTCTTCCCGTCCCGTACGACCGTCATGGTCTGTGTGTTGACGTCGACCGTGGAGACCTGGGAGCGCCCGACCGTGAAGGTGACGGTCTTGTCCTGCACGCCGTAGACGCCGTTCGCGCCTTCCACGCCGTCCAGGTCGATCTTCATCGTGACCTTGGACCCGGCCTTCCAGTACTCCTCGGGCCGGAAGTCGAGCCGCTGCGCCCCGAACCAGTGCCCCTCCACCTCCTGCCCGCTGCTCGACGTCACCGTGATGTGCGACTGCACGGCCTTCTGGTCCGTTATCGCCTTGTCGAAGGTGAACGACACCGGCATCCCCGCCCCGACCGTGGTGCCGTTGTCCGGTGTGTACGTCCCGATGAAGCTGTTCGCCGTCGAGACGGTGGTGAAGATGGAGTTGGCCGCCGATGTCTTCCCCTCGGCGTTCTTCGCGGTCGCGGAGATCCGGTACTTCGTCCCGCGCTCCAACTGTTCCTTCGGCTTCCAGGACCGCCCGTCCGCCGCTATCTCGCCCGCCACGACCGCGCCGCCCTCCGCCGCGGTCATCTTCACCTCGGTCAGCTTGCCGCCGCTGACCTTCACACCGGTCGCGTTGATGGACGCGTCCGTCGCCCCGTCCTTCGCCGAGATCGTGATCCGCGCCGCCGCGTCCTCCGCCGACGCCCCCTTGCCGCCCCTCTTGTTGTCGGCCTTGGCGTCCCCGCCGCAGCCGGTGAGGGTCAGCGCACCGACCACCAGCACGGCACAGGCCACCGTCGCACGCCGCACAGCAATCTTCGGCCTCGTCACGATCTGCTCCAGCTTCTTCGTGTCCACGCGATCTACGTGATCCGCTCGGTACGTGAAGAAGGAGCGAACGACGGCCGAGCGGGTTCCCCCCATGCCCGCCCGTCGACATCACGTGACAGAACCGGGACAATCGCCCCGGGCGAAAGCCGCTGGAGCTACCGGCGTTGCACCTGCCGACCCCGGTGGCGCCTCATATCCCCCGGACCTCCCCGTACAACTCTCCGTACGACGGCCACACTCCGCCCGCCCCGTCCACCGACTCCGCCGCCCGCACCGCCCGTACGATCGCCCGCGTCACCAAGTCCGCGCCCGCCGCGAGGAGTTCGTTCAGCGCAAGCGGACCGGCCCGGGGCGGGAGCGGCCGGGCACCCGTCGCCAGGGTGAACACCGTGTCCCCGTCGTTGAGCAGATGCACGGGGCGTACGGCGCGGGCGATCCCGTCGTGCGCCGTGCCGGCCAGCTTCTGGGCCTGGGCGCGGGTCAGATCGGCGTCGGTGGCCACGACGGCCAGTGTGGTGTTCAGCGGGGGAGGAGGGCTCTTCGCGGCGGCCTCGCCGAGCCGCCGGCGCGCGAACTCATGGACCTCCGGCGCCGGATACGCCGTACGCCGCCCCTGGAACAACTCCCCGTACAACACCCCCGTCTCCGGATCCATCGCCGATCCCGCCGCGTTGGCCACCACCAGCGCGGCCACCGTGATCCCCGAGTCCAGCACCGTGCTCGCGGTGCCGATGCCGCCCTTGAGCAGCCCGACCGTCGCCCCCGTTCCGGCACCCACGCATCCCTCCGCCACCCGGGCACCGAGCCCGCTCGCGGCGGCGGCCTCGACCGCCGCCCGGCCGGTGGCCGCGTCCGGTCTCGCCTTGAAGTCCCCGCCCCGGCCCAGGTCGAAGACGCAGGCGGCCGGGACGACCGGCACCACGTGCGCCGGATCGCGACCGACCCGCACACCGCGTCCGCGCTCCTCCAGCCAGGCCATCACGCCCGACGCGGAGTCCAGGCCGTACGCGCTGCCGCCGGTCAGCACCACCGCCTCGACCTTCTGCACCAGGTTCCGCGGGTCGAGCGCGTCCGTCTCCTTGGTGCCGGGCCCGCCCCCGCGCACATCCACGGCCGCGACCGCGCCGCCCTCCGGAGCCAGCACGACCGTGGTACCGGTGAGCCAGCCCTCGCCGGTCCGGGTGGCGTGGCCGACCCGCAGGCCGGCGACATCGGTCAGAGCGTCAACTGTCATGGGCGTCATGGGCGTCATGGTGGTCGATGGCGTTGGGGGTTGCGTTGTGCGTGGCGTGGGTGCTGTGCCCGCGGGCGGCGAGGATCACCCCGACCGAGACCGTCACGGCCGACACGATGCCTGCCGCCAGGACCGCCCAGTGGCCCAGGAACGTGCACACGATCACAGCCAGCGCGGCGAGCGGCAGCACGGTCTGCTGGGCCGTGCCCACCTTGTGGTGGCGGGCGTGCAGCGCCCACACGGAGAGGAGGAACAGAGCCGTCGGCAGGGTCACCGCGGCGGACGCGGCCAGCGTGGAGATGTGCGCCTTGTGCACGGCCTGCTCCACCGAGACCTCCAGCCCGGCGCCGATCGCGGCGGCCGACGCGAAGATCAGGTAGTGGCCGTAACCCCACAGGAAACTCTCCTTTTTGGAGCGCAGATGACCGTGGATGGGAACGGTGAAGTAGATCCACCACGCCGAGAACACGATCAGCAGCCCGCCCACCGCGATCGGCAGCAACTCGCCCAGCGCGTCGTTCTCGCTCACCGCCGACTTCACGGCGACCGTCGCCGCCAGGATCGTCTCGCCGAGCACGATGATGGTGAACAGGCCGTACCGCTCGGCGATGTGATGCGGATGCCAGGACGTCTGGAAGCCCTGCTCCGCGTACACCGGCACGCACAGCTCGGCGATCGCCATCACCAGGAACAGCCAGGGTCTCGTCGGCTCCGGCAGGACCAGCAGTCCCAGCCAGCCGATCTGGCACAGTGCCACGCCACCCGCGTACCGCAGCGCCATGACCCGCTCGGCGCCCGTCGCGGTCCGCGCGGCCCGCAGCCACTGCGCGGTCATCCCCAGCCGCATGATCACGTAACCGAGCACGATCAGCAGCCAGTCGTGGTCCTCGAAGGCCCGGGCGACCCCGGCGGCGAGCACCAGCACACCGGCTATCTGGACGAGCGTCACCAGCCGGTACGGCACGTCGTCGTTGTCGTACGCCGAGGCGAACCAGGTGAAGTTCATCCAGGCCCACCAGATCGCGAAGAAGACCATCGCGTAGTTCACGATGCCCTCGGCCGCGTGCGCCTCCGCGACGGCGTGCACCAGCTGGACGCCCGCCTGGGCGACGGCGACGACGAAGCACAGGTCGAAGAAGAGCTCCAGCGGCGAGGCGACCCGGTGCTCCTCCCCACGCCCCCGCGCGACGAGCTTGCGCATCGGTGGCCGGCCGGCGCCGGGGGAGACGGGAGGCGAGGCCGCCGCCTCGGTCGTGGCGGAGCCCGGGGTGGGCCCCGGAGCCGGGGGAGGCGAGGGCGAACTGGACGTCATGGGGCCAAGCACAGCAGAAAACCCGGTGGAATTCTCGCTCAGGTGTTCACAAGTGCAGGGGTGGACAGAGGGAGTGCGCGGACAGGCCCGGTGAAGGTGCGGGCGGGCCGGGGGAGCGCCCGGGGCCGGAGGTTCTCCGTGCCCGGGGCCGTACTCTGGAGGCATGAGTACCGCTCCCGCCCCCGAACCGCGTGACCCCAAGGCCGCGCTGGTCTTCGACGACCCGCTGACCCGGCCGTCGTCCGACGACACGGACCACGGGTGGGGCGAGCGGCCCGGCGACGGCGGCGACAGCGCGGCCGACCTGAAGCGCTTCCTCGACGAGAAGCCGCCCCACCACATCTGACACCGCCGGCCGAAGGTCTTGAGCCGCTGACACCGCCGGCCCAAGACCTTGAGTTGTCGACACCGTCTGCCGACGGCCTCGAACGCCGCTACTCGCGGTCGTGGCCCGAGCCGCGCTGGGCCACCAGGGCGTCGCGGATCTCCTTGAGCACCTCCAACTCGGTCAGTTCGATGACCTCGTGGGTGCCTTCCTTCGCCTTCCTGCGGGCCTCCTGGCGGGCCAGGTACTTGGCCATGGGGAGGACCATCAGGAAGTAGACGACGGCCGCGGTGATGACGAAGCTGAGCGTGGCGCTCAGGACCGTGCCCCACATGATCGGGATGCCACTGTTGACCGTGCCGTCCGCCGCCACCTTGCAGGGGTCCTTCAGACACGAGCTGTACTTGTCGAGGTCCTTGGTGCCGAACGCCCCCACCAGTGGGTTGATGACCCCCTTCACCACCGAGTTGACGATGTTGGTGAAGGCCGCGCCGATGACCACGGCGACGGCCAGGTCGACGACGTTCCCCCGCATCAGGAAGGCCTTGAAACCCTCCAAGATGCTCGGCTCCTTCTTCTCGCTCACCACGAGGCCTCTCTGCGCTGATTGTGGAACAAACGACTCCGCAACCTACGGCAGGGCGTGACCCGGGTGTCCGACTGGGGCCCTTCATCGTGGGACTTGACGGGTGGGGACCGGTTTTCGATGAGCCGGCGGGAGTGCCCGCACCGGGGTCCGGGGTCACCACAGCGTCACCGCCAGGCGGGAGGTGGCGCCCGCGCCGGCCAGCCGGGCCGCCGTGGGGCGGGGCACGGTCAGGACGACCAGGGCTCCGCTCTCGGTGGCGCTCGCGGTCGGCACCTTGGACACATGGGCGCCGCGTGCGACGACCCGGGCGACGCCGCCGCCCGTCGCGGACTCCTCGGCCGCGATCACGTCGACGCGGTCGCCCGGGCGCAGCAGCCGTACCGTCGCGCCGTCGGCGATGCGTACCGGTGCGGTCACCGTCTCGGCGGCGGTGGCCGGGCGTTCGGGGACGGGGTCGGCCACGGGGTGACCCCTGACCCTTTCGGCTTCCCTCGGACCCGCCCCCGTCGCCAACAGAGCGGCGGCGGTCACCGCCAGGCCCGCGGCCATGGCTCGCCTTCGGCAGCGGGCGAGGCGGCGGAGGCGGTGGGTCCCGCCGCGTACCCGTAGTGGGGCGAAGTGCGGGACCTCGCAGGTGGGAGGGGTGTCGCTGCCGGGTGGGCCGGCGGCCCAGGAAGGACGGCGGGCGGATGGGGATCCGGGCGAGGACGAGGACCAGGGCGAGGGTGAGGGCGAGGACGGGGATGTGGGACGGGACATGGGAGGGTCACCACCTGCTGTGTGAGATCGGCTTGCGGTCCCACGATGAGGCTTCGCGGCGGCGTGTGTGAGGGCCGGTGGATTACCCACTGGTTGTGGAAAACTCCGCCACCCGAACGAGGAGTTCCGCCCCCGCCGTCCCTACCCGTCCTTCCCCCCCACTCTTCTCACGTCACGGCAGCTCGAACCCCGGATCCATCCCGCCCAGCGCCTTCGAGCACAGGCAATCCCGCGTGCCGTTCGGCGGTAGCGCGGCCACCGTGTCGAAGAGGACGCCTCGGAGGCGGTCGATGTTGGCGGCGAAGACCTGGAGGACCTCCTCGTGGGAGACGCCCTCACCGGTCTCGGCGCCGGCGTCGAGGTCGGTGACGAGGGTCAGGGAGGTGTAGCAGAGCTCCAGTTCGCGGGCGAGGATCGCCTCGGGGTGGCCGGTCATGCCGACCACGGACCAGCCCTGGGCCTGGTGCCACACGGACTCGGCGCGGGTGGAGAAACGTGGGCCTTCGATCACGACGAGGGTGCCGCCGTCCACCGGTTCCCAGTCGCGCCCGTGCGCCGCTTCGAGGGCCGCCTTGCGGCCGACGGGGCAGTAGGGATCGGCGAGCGAGACATGGACGACGTTGGGGACGGCGCCGCCGGGCAGCGGGAGGCCGTCGAAGTAGGTCTGGGTGCGGGACTTCGTGCGGTCCACCAGTTGGTCCGGGACGAGCAGTGTGCCCGGTCCGTACTCCGGCCGCAGGCCGCCCACCGCGCACGGGCCGAGCACCTGGTGGGCCCCGACGGAACGCAGGGCCCACAGGTTGGCGCGGTAGTTGATGCGGTGCGGCGGCAGGTGGTGGCCACGGCCGTGGCGGGGCAGGAAGGCGACCCGGCGGCCGGCGATCTCGCCGAGGAAGAGGGAGTCGCTGGGCGGCCCGTAGGGGGTGTCGACCTGTATCTCGGTCACGTCGTCGAGGAAGGAGTAGAACCCCGAGCCTCCGATGACACCGATCTCCGCCAGGCCTGTCTCCGACGTGCCGACAGCCTCGGACGCCCCGGCCACCTCGACTCCGGACGTCCTGGCCGGCTCGGCAGCCCCGCCCGCTCCGGTCGCCTCGGCCAAGCCTGCCGCTCCGGCCATCTCTGTCGCCGGGCTCGCCGGACTCGCCGCCCCACCCACCGGACCCGCCCCGTTCCCCACGTGCTCCGTGTTCGCCATGCCCGCACCTTAACCGGGCCCGGAAACGCCGAAGACCCCGCCGGTCGTCGTACGACGGCAGGGTCCCGGACCGGAGGTGCTAAGCGGCCGAGGTGCTGCTGGTGGAGGAAGAGCCCGAGGACGACGACTTCGAGTCGGAGGACGACGAAGACGACGTGGACGAGGACTTCGCGTCCGACGAGGACTTGGAGTCCGACGTGGACGAGGGCGACTTCGACGCCGGGCTGCTGCTCGACGAGGAGCCGCGGCTGTCGTTCCGGTAGAAACCGGAGCCCTTGAAGACGATGCCGACCGCGGAGAACACCTTCTTGAGGCGGCCGTTGCAGCTGGGGCACTCGGTCAGGGCGTCGTCGGTGAACTTCTGCACCGCTTCGAGGCCCTCACCGCATTCGGTGCACTGGTACTGGTACGTCGGCACTGGTTCTTCCTCCTGGCACTCTCACTCGATGAGTGCTAACGACGATCCATACTGACCTATTCCCAGGGGTTCAGTCCACTGTCACCGGCACTCGGTGACCGACGACACGCGCGACGGTACGGCTCCGGGGCCTGGTCGCCAGCCGTGCACGGAGCGCCAGCAGGGTCGCCAGCGCCAGTGCCGTACCCGCCATCGGGACCAGGAATCCGGCGCCCGTCGACAGCCGGTCCTCCAGCTGTCCGGCGGCCATGACGGCGGCGGCCTGGCCGAGGGCGACGGCGCCGGTGAGCCAGGTGAAGGCCTCGGTGCGGGCGCCCGCCGGTACGAGGCCGTCGACCAGGGTGTAGCCGGTGATCAGGGCCGGGGCGATGCACATGCCGACCAGCAGGCCGAGCGCGGCCAGGACGAGCACGGAGTCGGCGGTCCACAGGGCGGAGGCCACCAGCGCGAGGGCCGTGTAGCCGACGATCAGGCGCCGCTGAGGGGCCGCCTTCCACGCGATCGCGCCGCAGACGACGCCGGAGAGCATGTTGCCGGCCGCGAAGACGCCGTACAGGACGCCGTTCAGGCCGGGCTCGCCGATCGACTCGGAGAAGGCGGCGAGCGAGACCTGCATGCCGCCGAAGACGGAGCCGATGCCCAGGAAGGTGACGATCAGGACGCGCACGCCGGGGACCGACAGGGCGGAAACGTGCTTCACGCGCGCGTGCGCCATGGAGACGACCCTGGGCTGGGTGCCGCGCTGGGCGGCGAACAGCAGACCGCCGATCAGCGTGAGCGCGGCCTCCGTGAGCAGGCCGGCGGCCGGGTGCACGGCGGTGCACAGCGCGGTCGCCACCAGCGGGCCGAGCACGAAGGTCAGCTCGTCGGTGACGGACTCGAAGGCCGCCGCGGTGGGCATCAGGGGCGAGTCCTGGAGCTTGACGCCCCAGCGGGCCCGCACCATGGGGCCGATCTGCGGCACCGAGGCACCCGTCGGCACGGCGGCGGCGAAGAGCGCCCACAAGGGGGCGTCCGCGAGCGCCAGCGCCGTCAGGGAGAGACCCGCCACCCCGTGGACGAGGATGCCGGGGATCAGGACGGCCCGCTGGCCGTGCCGGTCGGCGAGACGGCCGCTGTACGGGGCGAACAGCGCCATGGCGACACCGGTCGCGGCGGCGACGGCGCCGGCCGCCCCGTACGAGCCGGTGGTGTGCTGGACCAGCAGCACGATGGAGATGGTCAGCATCGCGAACGGCTGGCGGGCCGCGAAGCCGGGGAGGAGGAACGTCCACGCGCCACGGGTACGCAGAAGCTGCCCGTAGCCCGGGCGGGACGCCTTCGAGGTGTTCGAGGGGTTCGAGGTGACCGTGGACGCCACGGCCGTGCCTTTCCGCCGCCTGGTAGCGCGGCCCCCGGTTCACGGGGATCGTGCGCCGAGAGCTGTCCTCTTGCGCTACTGCGGTAGATGCCGGGCCCACGGTGAGGGGCGTCTCGGCCGCCATACGGTCGCGCCAGCTCTGCGTCAGACAGAGTTGGTCCGATCAAGTGCGCCTTCATCGTACAGGGGGATCGGCGGAGTCACCTGTGAAAATGAGCACCATGTGCGGCCGCACCCACGAATCCAGAGGGTGTGAACGGTGTGAAACATGTTCTTAACGACCTGCCTCGCCGTTCCCGTTGCCCGTCCCCAGCCACCCGGCCAGCTTGCCGCCCTGGCCGACGGCCCTGAGACGGCGTTCCGCCTGGTCGCGGACGGGGTCCGTGGCGACGACGAGCAGTTCGTCGCCGCGCCGCAGCACCGTGGTCGGCAGGGGCACGAACGACATGCCGTCGCGGACGACGAGGGTGACGGCGGCGCCCGCGGGGAGCCGCAATTCGTTGACCTCGACGCCGTGCATGCGGGATTTCTCGGGGATGGCGACGGACAACAGATGGCCGCGCAGCCGCTCCAGGGGCGCCGATTCGATGCCGAGGTCGGCGGCCTCGTCGCCGGAGCCGCCCAGGCGCAGCTTCCGGGCCAGCCAGGGCAGCGTCGGCCCTTGGACGAGGGTGTAGACCACGACCAGGACGAAGACGATGTTGAAGATCTTGCGGCTGGCTTCGATCCCGCTGACCATGGGGATCGTCGCCAGGATGATGGGCACGGCGCCGCGCAGCCCGGCCCACGACAGCAGCGTCTGCTCCCGCCACGGCACCCGGAACGGCGTCAGCGCGACGATGACGCTGAGCGGTCGCGCCACCATGGTCAGCACGAGCCCTATGACGAGCGCGGGCCAGATGTCGTCGCCCATCTCGTGTGGGGTGACCAGCAGGCCGAGCAGGACGAACATGCCGATCTGGGCGATCCAGCCGACCCCCTCGGCGAAGCCGCGCGTGGCCGGCCAGTGCGGCAGCTTGGCGTTGCCGAGGACCATGGAGGCCAGGTAGACGGCGAGGAATCCGCTGCCGTGGGCCAGGGCGCCGGCCGCGTACGCGGTGACGGCGATGGCCATGACGGCGATCGGGTAGAGGCCGGAGGCGGGCAGCGCGATGTGCCTCAGGCCCCAGGAGCCCAGCCAGCCCACCGCGAGACCGATGGCGGCGCCGATCGCCAGCTCCAGAGCTATCTCGCCGATCAGGACGTACCAATGCTCGACCGGTCCGGCCATGGAGAGCGCGGCGACGAGGATGACCACGGGGGCGTCGTTGAAGCCGGACTCGGCCTCCAGGGTGCCCGTCACGCGCGCGGGGAGGGGGATTTTGCGCAGCACGGAGAAGACGGCCGCCGCGTCCGTGGAGGACACGACAGCGCCGATGATGAGCGACTGCCGCCACTCCAGCCCGATCAGGTAGTGCGCGCCCGCTGCCGTGACGCCGACGCTCACCGCGACTCCGACCAGCGCCAGTGAGCTGGCGGCCGGCAGGGCCGGCTTGATCTCCTTCCACTTCGTGCCGAGGCCGCCCTCCGCCAGGATCACGACGAGGGCCGCGTAGCCGATGACCTGGGTCAGTTCGGCGTTGTTGAAGTGGATGTCGCCGATGCCGTCCTGGCCCATGGCGATGCCGATGCCCAGGTAGACGAGCAGGCTGGGGAGCCCGCTGCGCGACGAGATCCGGACCGCCGCGACCGCGACTAGCAGGACGAGTGAGCAGACGAGCAGGAGCTGGTTGAGGTCGTGGACAGTCAGAGGGCCGAACCTTTCTCGCCGAACCGCACGTGGTTCCGAGTGTGGGGATGCCGAGCACTGGATGCGGGAACGCGCGCGTGTGGGCATGCGAAGCCGATCACGGAAACCGTGTTGTTGCGGTTACGTCAGTGCAAGTACTTCGTTACCTTACCTAACTCTTGACGATTTCTTGACGATCTCGAGGGCAAGATCGAACAGCCGTCCGGGCCAGTTCCCGACTCCGCGTCAAGTCGCGTCGGGCCCTGCGCCTATGGTTGCTCCAGCGTTCAGTACAAAGCACAGCCCGACCTGCCGCTCGTGTTAGGACAGCAAGGACAGCGATGCCCACCGACACCACCGCCTCCTCCGGCCAGCAGTCCGGCAAGTCCGGCAGGAAGAAGGGGCGCAAAGTCCGTCTTCTTCTGATCGTCCTGGTACTGGCCATCATCGGTGGCGTCGGCTACGGGGCGTTCTGGTCCATCTCCACCGTGCGTGGCTCCTTCCCGCAGACCAAGGGCTCGATAACCCTGGACGGCCTGTCCGGACCGGTCGACGTCAAGCGCGACGACTACGGGATCCCGCAGATCTACGCCTCCTCCGACGAGGACCTGTTCATGGCGCAGGGCTACGTCCAGGCGCAGGACCGGTTCTACGAGATGGACGTGCGCCGCCATATGACGGCCGGCCGCCTCTCGGAGATGTTCGGCGAGGGCCAGGTCGACAACGACGAGTTCCTGCGTACCCTCGGCTGGCACCGGATCGCCGAGGAGGAGTACGAGAAGACGCTCTCGGCGGAGACGAAGAAGTACCTCGACGCATACGCCAAGGGGGTCAACGCCTACCTCGCCGGCAAGGACGGCGAGGAGATCTCCCTGGAGTACGCGGCCCTCGGCTTCTCCAACGACTACGAGCCCGAGGAGTGGACCCCGGTCGACTCGATCGCCTGGCTGAAGGCGATGGCCTGGGACCTGCGCGGCAACATGCAGGACGAGATCGACCGGGCCCTGATGACCAGCCGCCTCGGCCCCAAGCAGATCGCCGACCTGTACCCGCAGTACCCGTACGACCGGAACGAGACGATCGTGCAGGAGGGCGCGTACGACGAGCTCACCAAGACCTGGTCGGACGGGTCCCCGTCGACGCAGAGCACCGACGGCTCCACGCAGGGCACCAGCGGCACGGGAGCGGAGGCCGGCACCGCCGGGACCTCCACGGAGTCCGGGGCTCTCCAGACACAGCTGGACGGGCTCTACAACGTCCTGGAGGACCTGCCCGAGGCCGTCGGAGTGAACGGCAACGGCATCGGCTCCAACTCCTGGGTCGTCTCCGGCAACCACACCATCACCGGCAAGCCGCTCCTCGCCAACGACCCGCACCTGTCGGCCCAGCTCCCGTCGGTCTGGTACCAGATGGGCCTGCACTGCAAGGCCGTCTCCGAGAAGTGCCGGTACGACGTGGCCGGCTACACCTTCGCGGGCATGCCCGGAGTGATAATCGGCCACAACGCGGACATCTCCTGGGGCATGACCAACTCCGGCGCCGACGTCACCGACCTCTACCTGGAGAAGCTCACCGGCGACGGCTACGAGTACGGCCGCAAGGTGCTGCCCTTCGACACCCGCGAGGAGACCATCGAGGTCGCCGGCGGCACGTCCAAGAAGATCGTCGTCCGCACCACCAACAACGGCCCCCTGCTCTCCGACCGCAACGACGAACTCGTCCAGGTCGGCAAGAAGGCCTCCGTCGACCAGAACGCCCCCGACCGCGGCGACGGCTACGGCATCGCCCTGCGCTGGACCGCGCTCGACCCCGGCACCTCCATGGACGCCGTCTTCGCGATGAACCGGGCCGCGAACTGGGAGGACTTCCGCGAGGCCGCCGCCCTGTTCGACGTCCCCTCGCAGAACCTGATCTACGCCGACACCGAGGGCAACATCGGCTACCAGCTGCCCGGCAGGATTCCCACCCGCGGGGAGGGTGACGGCTCGGTGCCCGCGCCGGGCTGGGACACCAAGTACCGCTGGACCGGCTACATCGACCAGGACGAACTGCCGTACGAGTACAACCCGGAGCGCGGCTACATCGTCACCGCGAACCAGGCCGTCGTCGACGAGAAGTACCCGTACACGCTCACCGCGGACTGGGGCTACGGCACGCGCGCGCAGCGGATCACCAGCCTCATCGAGTCGAAGATCAAGGGTGGCGGCAAGATCTCCACCGACGACATGCGGCAGATGCAGATGGACAACAGCAGTGAGATCGCCAAGCTGCTGGTGCCGCTGCTGCTCAAGATCGACGTCAAGGACAAGGAAGTCCGCCAGGCGCAGAAGCTCCTGGAGGGCTGGGACTACACGCAGGACGCCGACTCGGCGGCCGCCGCGTACTTCAACTCGGTCTGGCGCAACATCCTCAAGCTCGCCTTCGGCGACAAGCTCCCCAAGGAACTGCGCGTCGAGGGCCAGTGCCTGTCGGTCGAGCCGGTCGACACCACCGGGCCCGCCGACGAGGACCAGCGGGTGCGTGAGTGCGGCAAGCGCGACGCGGACCAGGCGCAGCCGGACGGCGGCGACCGCTGGTTCGAGGTGGTCCGCCGGATCATCGGTGACGAGGACAACGACTGGTGGTCCACGCCGAAGACGCGTACCCAGGGCGCCGTCGACACCCGTGACGAGCTGTTCAAGCGGGCCATGCGGGACGCCCGTTGGGAGCTGACCGCCAAGCTCGGCAAGGACATCGACACCTGGAGCTGGGGCCGGCTGCACCGCCTGTTCCTGAAGAACCAGACCCTCGGCACCGAGGGCCCCGGTTTCCTTCAGTACATGCTCAACCGCGGCCCCTGGAAGCTCGGCGGCGGCGAGGCCACGGTCAACGCCACCGGCTGGAACTCGGCGGGCGGCTACGAGGTCGTCTGGGTGCCCTCGATGCGCATGGTGGTGAACCTCGGGGACCTCGACAAGTCCAAGTGGATCAACCTCACCGGCGCCTCCGGGCACGCGTACAACGCCCACTACACCGACCAGACCGACAAGTGGGCCAAGGGCGAGCTGCTGACGTGGTCGTTCTCGGACAAGGCGGTCGAGAGCAACACGAGCGACACGCTTCTGTTGAAACCGTGACCCCCGCCTGAGCACGGAAAGCGGCCTCCACGCACGCGTGGAGGCCGCTTTCTCGTCCGGATCACCGGAACCGTCGTACCCCCGACGGGGTCACCACCGCGTGCACCGGGCGGTCGTGTTCCTCCTCCGGTACCCGGTCGACCACCTCCGTGTCGTACAGCAGCACCACCAGCGCCGGATCCGCGCCCGCGCGTTCCAGGCGGGCCAGGACGCGGTCGTACGAGCCGCCGCCCCTCCCGAGGCGCATCCCGCGTGTGTCGACCGCCAGGCCCGGGAGCAGGACGGCGTCCGCGGTGGTCACGGCGTCCGGCCCGAGTCGGTCGCCGGCGGGTTCGAGGAGGGTCATGCGGCCGCCGCCGTGCCGCACGCGCGCGAGGGAGGCCTCCCCCTCGTAGGCGCCCCAGTCCAGGTCGTTGTCGGGGAGCAGGATCGGCAGCAGGACGCGCACGCCCCGCGCGCGCAGCGCGTCGAGGAGCGCGAGGGTGCCGGGCTCGCTCCCCATGGAGACGTACGCCGCGACCGTGCGCGCGTGCGCCAGCTCGGGCAGATCGAGGGCCCGGTCGGCAAGAGCGCCCGTCGTTTTCCGGACGTCATCCGGCGTCAACCCGTTCCTCACCAGGAGGAGCTCTCGGCGCAACATTCGTTTGGAAAGCTCCGGTTCGGGTCCCATCAGGCTCACAGGTTGCTCCAGTACTATTCGTAATCAGCTCATATGAGAGCGAATTCATCGGAGCCACAGATTCCACACAAAGGCACCGGATAGGGTTCGGCGCATGAGTGAGGCGAACCCCAGGATCAGCAAGGCTGTCATCCCCGCG
Source organism: Streptomyces sp. DSM 40750 (assembly GCF_024612035.1). Lineage (GTDB taxonomy): Bacteria > Actinomycetota > Actinomycetes > Streptomycetales > Streptomycetaceae > Streptomyces. Next base: position 4,946,103 of record NZ_CP102513.1, on the reverse strand, counting down.
GCGGGTCTAGGGACCCGGTTCCTGCCGGCCACCAAAGCGACTCCCAAGGAGATGCTGCCGGTCGTGGACAAGCCGGCGATCCAGTACGTGGTCGAAGAGGCCGCATCAGCGGGGCTCGACGACGTCCTGATGATCACCGGCCGCAACAAGCGCCCCCTTGAGGACCACTTCGACCGGAACTACGAGCTGGAATCCGCCCTCCAGAAGAAGGGCGACGCCGGCCGGCTCGCCAAGGTCCAGGAGTCCAGCGACCTCGCGACCATGCACTACGTCCGCCAGGGCGACCCCAAGGGCCTCGGCCACGCCGTCCTGTGCGCAGCCCCGCACGTGGGCGACGAGCCCTTCGCGGTCCTCCTCGGCGACGACCTGATCGACCCGCGCGACCCCCTCCTGAAGCGCATGATCGAGATCCAGGAGGAGCACGGCGGCAGCGTCATCGCGCTCATGGAGGTCGCCCCCGAGCAGATCCACCTCTACGGCTGCGCGGCCGTGGAACCCACCGACGACACCGACGTGGTGAAGGTCACCGACCTGGTCGAGAAGCCGGACCCGGCCGACGCCCCGTCGAGCTACGCGGTCATCGGCCGCTACGTCCTCGACCCGAGCATCTTCGGCATCCTGCGCAAGACCGAGCCGGGCCGCGGCGGCGAGATCCAGATCACCGACGCCCTCCAGCAGCTCGCCGCGGACGAGAAGATCGGTGGCCCCGTGCACGGCGTCGTCTTCAAGGGCCGCCGCTATGACACCGGAGACCGTGGCGACTACCTGCGTGCCATTGTCAGACTCGCGTGCGAACGTGAAGACCTGGGCCCGGACTTCCGGACCTGGCTTCGCAGTTACGTAGCCGAGGAGATGTAGCCACTTTGAGCACCGCCGCGACCCGCACCACCGGCCGGGACCACCTCTGGTCGGTGACCGAACACCTGGAGGACATCCTCGCCACCGTCCGCCCCCTGGAACCCATCGAGCTGCAGCTTCTCGACGCCCAGGGCTGTGTCCTGGTCGAGGACGTCACGGTGCCGGTGTCACTGCCGCCCTTCGACAACAGCTCGATGGACGGGTACGCGGTGCGGGTCGCGGACATCGCGGGCGCGAGCGAGGAGTTCCCGGCCGTGCTCACGGTGATCGGGGACGTGGCGGCGGGCCAGGCCGAGCAGCCCCGAGTGGGCCCCGGCGAAGCCGCCCGCATCATGACCGGTGCCCCGCTGCCGCCCGGCGCGGAGACGGTCGTCCCGGTGGAGTGGACCGACGGCGGCCTCGGCGAGGGACCCGTCTCCGGGATGCGCGCCCGCAGCGCCCGCCCCGAGGACGCCACCGGCCAGGTCGCCGTGCACCGCGCCGCCGAGGCCCGCGCGCACGTGCGCGCGAAGGGAAGCGACGTACGGGCCGGCGACCGCGCCCTCGCCGCCGGCACGATCCTCGGCCCGCCGCAGCTCGGCCTCCTCGCCGCCATCGGCAGGGCGACCGTACGCGTGCGCCCGCGCCCGCGCGTGGTGGTGCTCTCCACCGGCAGCGAACTGATCCCGCCGGGCGAGCCGCTGGCCACCGGCCAGATCTACGACTCCAACAGCTTCGCGCTGACGGCCGCCGCCCGGGACGCGGGCGCGATCGCCTACCGCGTGGGCGCCGTCGCCGACGACGCCGAGACCCTCCGCTCCACCATCGAGGACCAGCTCGTCCGCGCCGACCTGATGGTCACCACCGGCGGGGTCAGCGTGGGGGCGTACGACGTCGTCAAGGAGGCCCTGGAGTCCGTCGGCGACGAGGACGAGGAGGGCACCGGCATCGACTTCCGCAAGCTCGCCATGCAGCCCGGCAAGCCCCAGGGCTTCGGCACCATCGGCCCCGACCACACCCCACTGCTGGCACTCCCCGGCAACCCGGTGTCGTCGTACGTCTCCTTCGAACTCTTCGTCCGGCCCGCCATCCGCACCCTGATGGGCCTGGAGGACGTCCACCGGCCGACGACCACGGCGACCCTCCAGGCACCCAAGGCGCTGACCTCGCCCGCCGGGCGCCGGCAGTACCTGCGCGGGACGTACGCCGACGGCCAGGTCACCCCTGTGGGGGGCGCCGGGTCGCACCTCGTCGCGGCTCTCGCGCACGCCGACGCGCTGATCGTGATCCCCGAGGACGCCGAGTCGGTCGAGCCCGGCGCGGAGGTCGAGGTAGTCCTGCTCGGCTGAACCCTCGAGGGTGGCGTACCGTGTCGCGCACAACAGGCCGCACGCCGCACCGCGACGGGCCCCGACCGGGAGCGCCACACCACCATGAGTACGCCGCAGGACCGACTGACCCACATCGACGAGGCGGGCGCCGCTCGTATGGTCGACGTCTCCGGGAAGGACGTGACCGCGCGCACCGCCCGCGCCAGCGGCCGGGTCCTGGTCTCACCCAAGGTGGTCGAACTGCTCCGGGGCGAGGGGGTGCCCAAGGGTGACGCCCTCGCCACCGCGCGTATCGCCGGCATCATGGGCGCCAAACGCACCCCCGACCTCATCCCGCTCTGCCATCCGCTGTCGGTGTCGGGCGTCAAGGTCGATCTGTCGGTCGCGGACGACGCCGTCGAGATCCTCGCCACCGTGAAGACCACGGACCGTACGGGCGTCGAGATGGAGGCCCTCACCGCGGTCACCGTCGCCGCCCTCACCGTGATCGACATGGTCAAGGCGGTCGACAAGGGCGCGGTCATCACGGACGTACGCGTCGAGGAGAAGACGGGCGGCAAGTCGGGCGACTGGAGCCGGGCATGACCGCCACCCCGCACGACCCGACACCCCGGGCCACGCCCGCCAGGCCGTACCGCGCGCTGGTCGTGACCGCCTCCAACCGCGCCGCCGCCGGGATCTACGAGGACCGGGGCGGGCCCCTGATCGCGGAGGGGCTCACGGCGTTCGGTTTCACCGTCGAGGGCCCCCAGGTCGTGCCCGACGGGGACCCCGTGGAGGCGGCCCTCAGGGCGGGCGTCGACGCCGGGTACGACGTGATCGTGACGACCGGCGGAACCGGGATCTCGCCCACCGACCGCACCCCCGAGGCGACCCGCGCGGTCCTCGACCACGAGGTGCCGGGCATCCCCGAGGCGATCAGGGCGTACGGCCGGGACAAGGTACCGACGGCGGCTCTCTCCCGGGGCCTCGCCGGAGTCGCGGACCGGACGCTGATCATCAACCTGCCGGGCTCCACCGGCGGCGTACGGGACGGCCTGGCCGTACTGGAACCCCTTCTCACCCACGCCGTCGACCAGATCCGCGGCGGGGACCACTCCAGATCCAGCCAGGGGGGTGCGAGCTGAACAGCCCATCCTGGCCCGTAGCGCTGGTGGACGGCGATGTCGTCCTCCGGCCCATAAGGATGCGCGACCAGCGGGCCTGGCGCGAGGTCAACCGGCGCAACCGGGACTGGCTGCGGCCCTGGGAGGCGACCATTCCGCCGCCCACGCCCAGCGGGCCGATCGCGCACCGGCCGACGTACCGTCAGATGGTCCGTCATCTGCGGGCGGAGGCGAACGCGGGCCGGATGCTGCCGTTCGTGATCGAGTACCAGGGGCGCCTCGTCGGGCAGTTGACGGTCGCCGGGATCACCTGGGGCTCGATGTGCTCCGGACATGTCGGCTACTGGGTCGACGAGTCGGTCGCCGGGCGGGGCGTGATGCCGACGGCGGTGGCGCTCGTCGTGGACCACTGCTTCCGGACCGTCGGACTGCACCGCATCGAGGTCTGTATTCGCCCCGAGAATCGGCCCAGCAGACGGGTCGTGGAGAAACTCGGATTCCGCGAGGAAGGCCTTCGTCCACGATATCTTCACATCGACGGCGCCTGGCGCGACCATCTCGTCTTCGCGCTCACCGCCGAAGAGGTTCCGGAAGGCCTGCTCGGCCGCTGGCAGCGGGAACGGGCGCGGGACGCCCGGAACGCGGGCTCCGACGCGGGCAAGCCCGGACAGTCCCAATAAATGCAATGCATGTTCGAATAAATGTCCGGTCGGCGATCGAGTTGAACGAGTCGAACCGTTCTCCGCACGTTAATTTCGCGCTCTCGGCGGTCCGCTGATCGGATCGGTCACAAAAAAAGCTCGAAATATCAGCCAGATCGTGCGACACACCGGCTCAATTGGCGGATGGCCTCACGCAAACCCCTCTACCGTGTGAGGCGTGAGCAGCAGCGGCCTCATCTACGCAGTCATCGTCGGGGCCTGGGCCGCCTACTTGGTGCCGATGTGGCTCCGTAGGCAGGACGAGCTGAACGAAGCCCGTCCGACGGAACGCTTCAGCACCGCCATCCGGCTGCTTTCCGGCCGGGCGGGGATGGAGCGCCGATACGCCAAGGACCTGCGGGCGCGCTCCACCGAAGAGGGGGAGCCCAGCGCCGAACCGGACGGCGTCACCGACTCGGTGGACGTCCGGGCCTTCGCCATGCCCCCGCACCGGGAGCGCACGAGGGCACAACTGCCGGTGGAGCGGGGTGAGTCACCGCAGCAACTGCAGCAACCATCACAGCAGCACGCGCAGGCGCAGGCGGCGAAATCGGCATCGCAGGCACAGGTGCAGGCGCAAGCGCAGGTACACGCACAGGCGCCGGTGCCGCAGCAGGGCGGCCAGCCGTCGGCCAAGCAGGGCGGCCAGCCGCCGGCCAGGCAGGGCGCGGCCGGAGTGCCCGCCCCCGCCCGTGCGAAGCGCCCGGGCAAGCAGACGGCGGGCGCGCGCCGGGGCGACTCGGCGGAGGCCATCGCGCGGGCCCGGCGCTTGAAGGTGCTCGCGCGCCGACGGCGTACGACCGTGATGCTCTTCCTCGCCTTCACGCTCGGCGCGGTCGTCGCGGCGGTCGGCGGACTCGCCTTCCTGTGGGCGCCGGCCGTACCGGCGGTGCTGCTGAGCTCGTACATCGCGCACCTGCGCCGCCAGGAGCGGAAGCGGTTCGCGTACACGATGGACCGGCGGCAGGCCGAGGTGGCGGCGCAGCGGCTGCGGGAGCGGCAGCCCCAGCGGCGGCGGCCGATGCCGGACCCGGTGGACACCGACGAGCCGGAGGACGGTCCAGAGAACGAGGAGAACCGGGCCGACCTGACCGCGCTCGCGGCCGACCGCCGTGCCCTCGTCGAGCAGACCGACCACGCCGAGTGGGTCGACCAGCAGCGCGAGCGCCAGCGGCGGCCCGCCCAGGGCGACAGCTGGGACCCCGTCCCCGTGCCGCTCCCGACGTATGTCACCGCGCCGGTGGCCCCCCGGGCCACCTCCGGTGTCGACCTCGGCGCCCCGGACGCGTGGAGCTCCGCGCGCTCCAGCTCGGCCGACCCGCACGGCTCGTCGAGCGCCGCCTCGAACACCGCTGAGGGGGAGTGCGGCGGCGAGGAGCACGCGGACGACGGCGGTGCCGACGACGCGGCCGACGCTCCCGACGGCGGCCGCTCCGACGCCCGCCGGGCCGCGTCCGCGCGACGCTCCCGCGAGCGGGGCCGTACGCCGCTCTTCGACCAGTACGAGGACGGCGACCGCCCCCGCGCGGCCAACGAGTGACCCTCGTCCGCCCGGATCTCCCACTCCGCTGACCAGTCACGAGCCGGTCGGCAGTCGCCCGTGAGTCGCCCGGGAACGGATTTCCAAGCACCGTGATGGGGATGCTAGAGTTTCACTCGTTGCAAGGGCCTGTGGCGCAGTCTGGTAGCGCACCTCGTTCGCATCGAGGGGGTCTGGGGTTCAAATCCCCACAGGTCCACGCAGCTCAGAGCCCCCAGTGGTGATCACCACTGGGGGCTCTGACGTGTTGTCAGGCGGGGTTGCTCGTCAGGCACTCTCGGGCGGCTCGGTGATCGCGTCGAAGTACGGCCAGCCGTCCACCTCGACCGTCTGGGACGACGGGTGGAGGTCCAGGTTCGGGGCGGCGGCTTCCAGGAGACGGCGGACCGTGCCGGGCTCGTGGAGGTTGAGGTAGGTGTGGTCCGGGAGGCGGACCAGCGCGCCGGAGTCGAAGTAGCAGTTCGAGACGGAGCGGTGTTCGGCCGGGCCGAAGAGCAGGACCAGGCGCCGACGCCGGGGGCCCTCCGGGTAGAGGGACAGCTTGAGGCGGCAGTGGTCGTAGGCCACGCGATGGGGGTCCCTCCCGCTCGAGCGAGGTCGGGAGTGGGGGAGTTGGCGGACGGTCCAGTGCCAGGTGGTGTCGCCCACGACGAGACGGCGCAGACGGTTGTTCTTCGTCACGGGGACACCGTAGGCGGCCAACGCCGTCGCGGGCACGGGGATTTACGTGTCCGGAAGCGCCGTCAGAGCGGCTTCGCGAAGCACAGGCTCAGTTCGTGGAAGCGGTAGTAGCCGAACTTGGCGCAGGGCTCGTAGCCGCTGGAGGTGTAGAGGGCCACGGCCTCGGGCTGCTTGGCGCCGGTTTCGAGGACCATGCGGGTGCGGCCGGTTGTACGGGCATCGGACTCCAGTTCGGCGAGTATGCGGCGGGCCAGGCCCAGGCCGCGGGCCTCGGGGGTGACGTACATACGCTTGATCTCGGCGTCCCCGTCCTGGTACCCCTCGCCGTTGGTCTCCTGGGAGCGCCAGCCGCCGGTGGCGAGAGGTCTGCCGTGTTCGTCGTAGGCGATCAGGTACAGCCCGGTCGGCGGTACGAAGTGCGCCGGGTCCATGTGCGTGGCGTCGCCGGCGTCGCCGTAGCGGGCGCTGTACTCGGCCTGGACCTCGTCGTTCAGCTTGACGGCGTCGGGGTGGTCGAAGGGTACGCGGCGGATAAGCATGCCATGCATCGTACATCTATGCGGGATCCCGCTTCGGGTGTCCGCGAGGGTGCGTGCGGTCGGTGCGAGGCCAGGGCGCGCGGGCGCTGAACGGGTAGCGGAGGCGGGCGGCGGCGTACGCGCCGGGTAGCGTACGGGCCCTCTGCTATACGGGAGAGTGCTGTGCTGACCGTGACCTCGGTGAATGTGAACGGGCTGCGGGCCGCCGCGAAGAAGGGCTTCGTGGAATGGCTCGCCGGGACCTCGGCGGATGTGCTGTGCCTTCAGGAGGTGCGGGCCCAGCCGGAGCAACTGCCCGAGGGGGTGCGGCAGCCCGACGGGTGGCATGTCGTGCATGCCCCGGCTGTCGCCAAGGGGCGCGCGGGGGTGTCGCTCTATAGCCGCCGCGAGCCCGACCGGATCCAGGTCGGCTTCGGATCGGCCGAGTTCGACGGCAGCGGGCGGTACGTCGAGGCCGACCTGCCCGGGGTCACCGTGGCCAGTCTCTATCTCCCCTCCGGTGAGGTCGGGACCGAGCGGCAGGACGAGAAGGTCCGGTTCATGGGGGAGTTCCTCGCCTATCTGAAGGAGCTGCGGGAACGGGCCGCCGCGAACGGGCGTGAGGTCGTGGTGTGCGGCGACTGGAACATCGCCCACCAGCAGGCCGACCTCAAGAACTGGCGGGGGAACACCAAGAACTCCGGGTTCCTGCCGGAGGAGCGGGCCTGGCTCGGGCAGGTGTTCGACGAGGCGGACGGGGGATACGTCGACGTCGTGCGTGACCTGCATCCGGATGTCGAGGGGCCGTACACGTGGTGGTCGTACCGGGGGCGGGCCTTCGACGCGGATACAGGCTGGAGGATCGACCTCGCCGTTGCGACCCCGGGTCTTGCGAAGAGGGCGGTCAAGGCGTTCGTGGAGCGAGCTGCCAGCCATGACGAGCGGTGGTCGGATCACGCTCCCGTGACGGTCGTCTTCGAACGGTGACGTGGCGTGTGGGGTGTCGGCACCAGGGCTAGGGGTTCATGTCCTGTAGCCCGTAGCCCGTAGCCCGTAGCCCGTAGCCCGTAGCCCGTAGCCCGTAGCCCGTAGCCCGTAGCCCGCAGGTCGCAGGTCCGTGGCTGTCTATGACTGCTGCCGCAGTCGCCGGTCCAGGGCCAGTGACAGTTCCGCTTCCGCCACGTTCTTGGCGAGGGGGCGGAGGCGTTGGAGGTCTTCGGGGGTGCGGTTGCCGTGGGTGAGGACGAGGTCGGCGAAGAGGGCGGCGAGGGCGTCGGCGTGTTCGCGTACGTGGCGGCCGGCGGCGAGGACGTCGGCGAGGGGGACGCCCTCGCGGACCAGGGCGGCCGAGGCGTCGAGCAGGCGGCGGCTGATGTGGACGATCTCGCCGCCGTCGGTGGCGAGATAGCCGAGGTCGAGGGCGGCGGAGAGGTTCTCCGAGGTCGCCTGGTCGCCGAAGTGGTCGGCGAGTTCCTCGGGGGAGAGGTGGACCGGGACCTCCTCGCTGGGGGCGCCGAGGCCGAGCAGTTCGCCCACGTGGCGGCCCTGGTCGAAGGCCTCGGCCAGCTCGGCTATGCCGCTCAGGGTGTGGCCGCGTTCCAGCAGTGCCGCGATCGTGCGCAGCCGGGCCAGGTGCGTGTCGTCGTACCAGGCGATACGGCCCTCGCGGCGGGGCGGCGGGATCAGTTTGCGCTCCCGGTAGAAGCGCAGGGTGCGGACGGTGATGCCGGCCTTCCCGGCCAGCTCCTCCATGCGGTACTCGTGTCGCTCGCCGTCATCTGCCACGCGGGAAGCCTATGTTGTACCGCCGGTAACTTGGCAGCTCCCGACCCCTACCCATCGGTACGGTCCTGCCCTACGCTCCCCACTGCGCCAGTGATTACTGGCGCGGACATGAGGTGCGAACGCGGTGTGCGCACGCGATGAGGCGTGGAGGTACCGGATGGCCGAGCACGGACATGAACGGGAGCGGGCGGGCCGGGAGCGGGGGCCGCATGTGCGGGTGGCGGTGATCGGGTCCGGCTTCGGCGGACTCGGGGCCGCCGTGCGGCTGCGGCGCGAGGGGATCACCGACTTCGTCGTCCTGGAGCGGGCCGGTTCCGTCGGCGGCACCTGGCGGGACAACGACTACCCGGGGTGCGCCTGTGATGTGCCGTCCCACCTCTACTCGTTCTCGTTCGCGCCCAACCCCGACTGGCCGCGCGCCTTCTCCGGGCAGGAGCACATCCGGGCCTATCTGGAGCATGTGGCGGACGTCTTCCGGCTCCGGCCGCACATCCGCTTCGACTCCGAGGTGACGATGATGCGGTGGGACGGTGAGCGGCTGTGCTGGGACATCGAGACCAGCGGTGGGCGGTTGTCGGCCGATGTCGTTGTCTCCGCCACCGGGCCGCTCTCCGATCCGAAGATCCCGACCGAGGCCGAACTGCCGGGGCTCGGCTCCTTCCCCGGCAAGGTCTTCCACTCCGCGCGCTGGGACCACGGCTACGACCTGCGCGGCAAGCGGGTCGCGATGATCGGTACGGGGGCCTCCGCGATCCAGATCGTGCCGGCGATCCAGCCCGAGGTCGACCGGCTGACCCTCTTCCAGCGGACCCCGCCATGGGTGCTGCCGCGCGTCGACCGGGGCATCAGCGGCGTCGAGCGGTGGCTGCACCGGCAGCTGCCCTTGACCGCGCAGGCCCGGCGCGGACTGCTGTGGGGCATCCGGGAGTTGCAGGTCCAGGCCTTCACCAAGCGTCCCGAGGTGCTGGGCGTGGTGGAGCGGGTGGCGAAGCGGCACCTGGCCCGGGTCGTCGACGATCCGGACCTGCGCGCCCGGCTCACCCCCGACTACCGCATCGGCTGCAAGCGGATCCTGCTGTCCAACACCTACTATCCGGCGCTCACCCGGCCGAACGTCGACGTCGTCGCCTCCGGACTGGCCAAGGTCGACGGCTCCACCCTCGTCGCCGCCGACGGCAGCACCGCCGAGGTCGACGCGATCGTCTTCGGCACCGGGTTCCATGTCACCGACATGCCCATCGCCGACCGGGTCGTGGGCGCCGACGGCAGGACACTCGCCGAGGCCTGGGCGGACGGCGGGATGCGGTCGCTGCGCGGGGCCTCCGCCGCCGGCTTCCCGAACTGGATGACGATCATCGGGCCCAACACGGGTCTCGGGAACTCCAGCATGATCCTGATGATCGAGTCCCAGCTCGCCTACATGGCGGACTTCGTACGGCAGTTGGACGTGCTGGGCGGCCGGGTTGCCCTCGACGCCCGGCCCGCCGCCGTGGCGGCCTGGAACGAGCGGGTCCAGCGGCGCATGGAGCGCACGATCTGGAACACGGGTGGCTGCACCAGCTGGTACCTCGACGCGAACGGCCGCAACACGACCATCTGGCCGGGGACGACAGCTGAGTTCCGCGGTGCGACACGGCGCGTCGAGCTGAGTGAGTACGAGGTGCTGCGGGTGGCTCGGCCGCGTACGGAGAGCGAGGAGAGGTCCATGAAGACCGACACGGTGAAGGTGGAGGCCGGAGCGTGACACGACTGACCCATGTCAAGCACGGTCCCTACGCGCCGCCCGTCGCCGTACGGGAGTTGGCGGCCGTGTCCGCCGACGGGGCCCGGCTGCACGTCGAGGTGCACGGACCCCTCGAAAACACGGCTGCGCCGGTGGTGGTGCTCGTGCACGGCTGGACGTGCTCGACGGCGTACTGGGCGGCACAGATCCGGGATCTCTCCGTCGACCACCGGGTCGTCGCCTACGACCAGCGCGGCCACGGCCGCAGTCCCGCCTCCGCCGCGTGCACCGCGGACGCCCTCGCCGACGATCTGGAGGCGGTGCTCGCGGCGACGCTCGCGCCGGGCGAGAAGGCGGTGCTGGCCGGGCACTCCATGGGCGCGATGACGCTGATGGCGGCCGCCGGGCGGGCGGGCTTCCGGGAGCACGCGGCGGCGGTCCTGCTGTGCAGCACGGGCAGTTCGAGGCTGGTCGCCGAGTCGCTGGTCGTGCCCTTGCGGCCCGGGCGGGCGCGTACCTGGATCACCCGGAAGGTCCTCGGCTCCCGGGCGCCGCTCGGGCCGGTCACGCCGATCTCCCGGCGGATCCTCAAGTACGCGACGATGGGCCCCGGTTCGTCGCCGGTGATGGTGGAGGCGTGCGCGAGGATCGCGCACGCGTGTCCCACGCGGGTGCGCCACGCCTGGTCGCACGTCCTCGACTCGCTCGATCTCGACCACGGCGTAAGGAAGTTGACGGTGCCGACGGCCGTCGTCGTGGGCGCGGCGGACCGGATGACCCCGCCCGTGCACGCGCGGGCGCTGGCCGCCGCGCTGCCGGACTGTGTGGGCGTGAGCGAGCTGGCAGGGGTCGGGCACATGGCACCGGTGGAGGCGCCGCAGGCGGTCACCGCCCGGATACGCGGGCTCGTGACGACGTATGTACGGGCCAGGCGGGACGAGTTGGAGGAGGCGGGCGCATGAGCAGGGGCAGCACCCTGGAGGGGCGGGTCGCGGTCGTGACCGGGGCCGCGCGGGGCGTCGGGGAACTCCTCGCGCGCAAGCTCTCGGTGCGGGGGGTGAGGGTCGCGCTGGTCGGGCTTGAACCGGACGAACTGAAGCGGGTCTCCGAACGGCTCTACGGCGGTGGGGGTACCTCCCGCTCGAGCGAAGCCGAGAGTGGGGGACAGTACTGGCACGCCGACGTCACCGACCACGAGGCCATGGCGCGGGTCGCCGCCGAGGTCAAGGAGCGGTTCGGGCGGGTCGACATCGTCGTCGCCAACGCGGGCGTCGCGAACAGCGGGCCCTTCGTCGACTCCGACCCCGACTCCTGGCGGCGCGTCATCGAGGTCAACCTCGTCGGATCGGCCGTCACCGGACGGGCGTTCCTGCCCGCGCTGATCGAGAGCCGGGGGTATCTGCTCCAGATAGCCTCCCTCGCGGCGATCACTCCGGCGCCGATGATGACGGCGTACTGCGCGTCCAAGTCGGGCGTCGAGGCGTACGCGCACTGCCTGCGGGCCGAGGTCGGGCACCAAGGGGTGGGTGTCGGCGTCGGGTATCTGTCCTGGACCGACACGGACATGGTGCGCGGGGCCGACAAGGACGAGGCGCTGCGGGAGTTGCGGGAGCGGCTGCCGTGGCCGGCCGGGAAGACGTATCCGCTGGGGCCGGCGGTCGACCGGCTCGTGGCAGGGATCGAGCGGCGGTCGAGTCATGTGTACGGGCAGTGGTGGCTGCGGGGGACGCAGGGCGTACGCGGCTATCTCCCCGGCCTCATAGGGACGTTCGCGCCGCGGGAGGTGCGGCGGATGGAGCCGAGGCTTCGTGGGGTGTCGAAGGGGCTGGTGGGAGCCGGTGGAGCGGCGGACGAGCGGACGCGGGGGGCGGGGGCGCCGGGCTCCTCATGACTGAGCGTTACTGCTCGAAATGCGCTGTATGTCCGGGCGTGTTTGTCTGGTCGAGGCCCGATCCCCTCACCCAAAACGGGAGTGAATCCACATGGGCATGAAGGACCAGTTCCAGGACAAGGCCGAGCAGCTCAAGCAGCAGGCCAAGCGGAAGTCCGGTCAGTCGCCGGAGGAGTCGCGTGGGCGTTCCCCCGAGGAGCCTGCACGGCAGGAGCGTGAGCGTGCGGGGCAGCGCCCTGGTGGGCGCCCTGGTGAACGCCCTGGTGAGCATGGGCAGCCGCAGCGTCGGCCGCAGGAGAGTGAGCGTGAGCGTGAGCAGCGGGAGTCCGAGGAGCGGCTTCAGCAGGACTACGACATCTGAGTTCTGCTTGGCCTAGCGGCCGGCTTTGAGTGGGGTGCCCTTGTTGTGAGGGTGCCCCACTCTTCTTCTTCGCCCCCGCCGCCCCTACCCGTCCCATCCCAGGGGCTGTGCCCCTTCGACCCCCTTGAGCGCCTGACAGCTCGGGGGGTTCTGTTCTTTGGCGGGTGCGGGTTCGTCGTGGCTGGTCGCGCAGTTCCCTGCGCCCCTTAAAGGCCCGCAGTTCCCCGCGCCCCTTAAAGGCCCGCTGTTCCCCGCGCCCCTTAGGGGGCTCGGGGTGGCAGGGGTGGGCGGGATCTGTCCGGGACGTTGGTGTAGTCCGGGGGGGCTGCCGGGGGCTGGGAGTCGAGGAGGTTCAGGGCCAGGGTCACCGCCGCGTCGAGTTGGGTGTGGCGGCCCTCGGCCCAGTCCAGGGGGGTGCGGAGGGATTCCAGGTCGGGGGTGACGCCTCGGTTCTCGACGGACCAGCCGTACGCGTCGAACCAGGCGGCGTTCATGGGGACGGTGATGACGGTGCCGTCGCCCAGTTGGTGGCGGCCGGTCATGCCGACGACGCCGCCCCAGGTGCGGAGGCCGACGACCGGGCCGAGCTGGAGGAGCTTGAAGGCCGCCGTGATCATGTCGCCGTCGGACGAGGTCGCCTCGTCGACCAGGGCGACGACCGGGCCGCGCGGGGCGTTCGACGCGTACGACACCGGCTGGGCGTTTCTCGTCAGGTCCCAGCCCAGGATCGTGCGGGTGAGTTTCTCCACGACCAGTTCGCTGATGTGGCCGCCCGCGTTGCCGCGTACGTCGACGATCAGGGCGGGGCGGGACACCTCCATGCGCAGGTCGCGGTTGAACTGGGCCCAGCCGGAGCCGCCCATGTCCGGGATGTGGAGGTAGCCGCAGCGGCCGCCGCTCAGCTCCCGTACGACCTCGCGGCGTTTGGCGACCCAGTCCTGGTAGCGGAGGGGGCGCTCGTCGATGAGGGGGACCACGGCCACGCGGCGGGAGCGGCCCTCGCCCTCCGCATCGGAGGGGCCGCCCGAAGGGCCTACCTCGGAAGAAGGGCCTTCCTCGGAAGGGGGGTGGTGGGCGACGGGTTGGGCGAAGGTCAGTTCGACGGTCGAACCGCCCGCGCCGGCGAGGAGTGGATACGGTCCCGTCACCGGGTCCACCGGGCGGCCGTCGACGTGGGTCAGGACCGCGCCCTCCCGGATGCCCTGGCCGGCCAGCGGTGAGCGGGCCTTGGAGTCGGACGAGTCGCCGGGGAGGATACGGCGGACCACCCAGCCCTCGTCCCTGCGGACGAAGTTGGCGCCCAGGAGGCCCTGGCGGCGCTGGTAGTGGGGTGGGCCCTCGTTGCGGCGCGCGGGAGAGACGTAGGCGTGGGACGTGCCCAGTTCGCCCAGGACCTCCCTCAGGAGGTCCGCGAACTCGTCCGGGGACGCGACCCGTTCGACCAGCGGGCGGTACTGGTCCAGGACCCCGTCCCAGTCGATGCCGCTCATCTTCGGGTCCCAGAAGTACGCGCGGATGAGGCGGCCGGCCTCCGCGTACGCCTGGCGCCATTCCGCCCCCGGGTCGACCTGGTGCAGCACGCGCCGCAGGTCGATCCAGACGGTCGAGTCGCCGTCGCCGGGCTCGGTGGAGGGGACCGCCCGCAGATCGACCTCGTCGACGACCACGAGCCGCGAACCGTCGCCGCTCACCGTGAACCAGTCCAGGTGTTCGACCAGTTCGGACTTCTTCGCCTTGCTGATGTTGAAGTATTCGAGGGTCGGGCGGCCGGTCATGTCGTCCGGGTTGGCGAAGGTCTCGCCCAGGGCACCCGAGATCGGCCAGCGCAGCCAGACGAGGCCGCCGCCGGCGACCGGGTGGAGCGCCGAGTACTTGGAGGCGGTGACGGGGAAGGGCGTGACGCGGTTCTCCAAGCCCTCGATCTCCACGGTGACCGTGCCGCCGGTGTCCTCGTCCTCGGCCGGGTCCATGCCCCCGGCCACCGGGCGGCCGTCGGGGTTCAGGGCGAAGGGGGAGGGTGTGGCGGAGGAGAGCGGGACCAGGTAGGGGCGGCAGCCCAGCGGGAAGGACAGGTCCCCCGTGTGGACGTCGTAGACCGGGTCGAAGCCGCGCCAGGACAGGAAGGCCAGGTAGCGGCCGTCGCGCGTGAACACCGGGTTCTCGTCCTCGAAGCGGCCGTTGGTGACGTCGACGATGAGCCGGTCCTTAATACGGGCCATCTTGATCTGGCGGAGGCTGCGGCCGATGCCCGGGTGGGACCAGGTCAGCCAGGCGCCGTCCGGGGAGAAGGCGAGGTCGCGGACGGGACCGTTGAGGGACGTGATGAGTTCGGTGACCTCGCCGTTCGATTCCTCCGTCCCCGCGGCGGCAGCCGCTTCTTCGGACACCGTGAGGAGGAGGACGCGGCCGTCGTTCGCGGCGATGGCCAGGCGTTCGCCGCCCGGGTCCGACGCCAGTTCCAGGACGCGGCCCAGGTCGCCGGCGGCGAGGCGGCGGGGCTCGCGGTCGCCGGTGGCCCGGGGAAGGTAGGCGATCTCGATCGCGTCCTTGCCGTCCGCGTCCGTCACGTAGGCCACCTGCCCGCCGGAGCCGAGCATCTCGGGCAGCCGGACGCGTACGCCGGGGGTGTCGGCGATGGTCCGGGCGGGGCCTTCGCGGTGCGTCAGCCAGTACAGGCTGCCGCGTACGACGACCGCGCTCGCCCGGCCCGTCTCGTCGACCGAGAGGCCGTCGACGTGCTGGGCGGCCGGCACCTGGTACGGCCGCCGCCCGGTGAGCGACCCGCCGAGCCGCACGTCGAGGCGGCGCGGGAAGGAGCCCGGGTCGAGGTCGTCGACGATCCACAGGTCGCCCGCGCACTGGTACACCACCCGGGTGCCGTCGCTCGCCGCGTGCCGGGCGTAGAAGGAGTCGTGGTCGGTGTGGCGGCGCAGGTCGGAGCCGTCGTACGTGCAGGAGTAGAGGTTGCCGATGCCCTCGTGGTCGGAGAGGAAGGCGATACGGCCGCCGACGAACATGGGGGAGTGGAGGTGCCCGTCGAGGTCGGCCAGCAGCCGCTCGCCGTGCAGCCAGAGGCGGCCCATGGCACCGCCCCGGTAGCGCTTCCAGGAGGCCGGTTCGTGCGGGGGCGTACCGGTGAGCAGCAGCGTGCGGCGCTCGCCGTCGATCTCGGCGACCTGGATGTCGGAGACCGGGCCCCAGGGGAGCTTGCGGCCCGGGTCGCCGTCGAGGCGGACCTTGTAGGCCCAGGTGAAGTACGAGAAGGGCTCGCCGTGGGAGGCGACGGCCAGAATGTCCGAGCGGCCCTCGGTGTCGGAGGCAGGGGGCGTCCAGCCGCGGACCTCCGTGTCGGGGCTGCCCCAGTAGGTGAGGCGTTGGGCGGGCCGGCCGCCGTCCACCGAGGTCAGATGGATCTCCGGGACGATGCTGCGCCAGCTCGTGTACGCGATGTGCCGGCCGTCGGGCGAGAAGCGCGGGGTGGCGACCTTCGTACGGTCGACGGTGAGCCGCCAGGCGCGGTCGGAGCCGTCGAGCGGGGCCAGCCACAGGTCGTCCTCGGCCACGAAGCAGAGGCGGTCGCCGCTGAGGTGGGGGAAGCGGAGGTAGCCGGAAGCTCCGGCGGTGCTCTCGTACGCGTCACTGCCGGCTGCCTGCTCGTACTCGTCGCTCACCTCCCCATGCTTTTCCCCTGGAGGTGTACCGGCAACTTGGCCGCGGCGACCTGGCCGAGTGACCCAGGACACGAACGAAACCGTTTCGTTTCGTTGACAGGGTGGGCACCTCTCCGGGTATCTTCATAAGCGTACGAAACCGTTTCGTTCGAGAAGCGGGGCGCCGGGCCCGTGCCATGCCGCACGGCCGGTAGCCTTGTCGTCTCGAACGTGCAGCCCGAGTAAGGGGAGTGGGATGACTGAGACCGCGACGGTGCGCCGCAGTCGGATCACGCCCGAGCGTGAGGCCGAGCTCTACGCGGCCGTGCTCGACCTGCTCCGGGAGGTCGGCTACGACGCCCTCACCATGGACGCCGTGGCGGCCCGCACCCGGTCCAGCAAGGCCACCCTCTACCGCCAGTGGGGCGGAAAGGCCGAGCTGGTGGCGAAGGCCATGCGGCACAACAAGCCGGGTCCCGACATCGGCTCGGTCGACACCGGGTCCCTGCCGGGCGACATGCACGCGCTGGTGAGAAGCCAGGACGACTGCGCCATGGAGCAGAACTCCGCGTTGATGCGGGGGCTGGCCATGGCGATCCACGGGAATCCCGACCTTCTGAAGGCGTTCCGCGAGCTGATCATCGAGCCCGAGATGATGGAGCTTCGCCGCGTGCTGCAACGTGCCGTCGACCGGGGTGAGGTCCGCCCGGACAACCCGGCCGCCGAGTATGTGCTGCACATGTTGATCGGAGCCTTCGTCGCGAGGGGTCTGATCGAGGACCGGCCGCCCACGCAGGACTTCCTCTCTTCGTACATCGACGCCGTGGTGCTCCCCGCCCTCGGCGTACCGAACGACTGACCGACCCCGCGCCATCGCCGCCTGATGCGCGGCTGATCCATGGCTGGTCCATGGCTGCCGAATGACTGACCTGTACCTGACGCGACCGCTCACGTCGTCGGGCTGATCACCCCTGCCTTGTCTCGCCCTTCCCCGCCTTCCGGCACGGGCTGATCCGTCCCGCCCTCCTGCACGTCCACGACCTGAACGGGAGTACCACCCCGTGGCCACATTCCTTTACAAACTGGGTCGACTCGCCTTCCGGCGACGACATTTCGTAGCCCTGCTCTGGGTGGCGCTGCTGACGCTCGCCGGCGTCGGCGCCGCCTCCGCGCCCGCTGCGGGCCCGTCCTCCTTCTCCATCCCGGGCACCGAGGCGCAGAAGGCCTTCGACCTGCTGGAGGAGCGCTTCCCCGGCATGAACGCCGACGGCGGCACCGCACGGGTCGTCTTCAAGGCGCCCGAGGGCGAGAAGATGGCCGACGCCGCCAACAAGGCGGTCGTCGAGAAGGCCGTCAAGGAACTGGGCGACGGCTCCGAAGTCGCCTCCGTCAGCGACCCGTTCACCACCAACGCGGTCAGCAAGGACGGAACGGTCGCCTACGCCTCGGTGACGTACAAGGTCCCGGGCATGGAGCTGACGGACTCCTCCAAGGAGGCTCTGGAGGCCACCGCGCACAAGGCGCAGGACGCCGGGCTGACCGTCGAGATGGGCGGTGACGCCCTGCAGGCCGAGCCCGAGACGGCGGTCACCGGCGAGATCATCGGCCTCGCCCTCGCCGCGGTCGTCCTCGTCGTCACCCTGGGCTCGCTCGTCGCGGCCGGGTTGCCGCTGCTGACGGCGATCATCGGCGTCGGTATCGGCGTCGCCACCATCACCGCCCTCGCCAACGCGCTCGACCTCGGCGACACCACCTCCACCCTCGCCCTGATGATCGGTCTCGCGGTCGGTATCGACTACGCGCTGTTCATCGTCTCCCGCTACCGGACCGAACTGGCCGAGGGCCGGGAACGCGAGGAAGCGGTCGGCCGGGCCGTCGGCACCGCCGGCTCGGCGGTGGTCTTCGCGGGGCTCACGGTCGTGATCGCGCTGGCCGGTCTCGCGGTCGTCAGCGTCCCGATGCTGACCAAGATGGGTCTCGCGGCGGCGGGCACGGTCGTCATCGCGGTCCTCATCGCCCTCACCATGGTCCCGGCGCTGCTCGGCTACGCGGGCCGCAAGGTCCGGCCGGCCGGTGAGAAGGGCAAGCTGCTCGGACGCGGCAAGGCGAAGGACTCCACCAAGGACTCCACCAATGACTCCGCCCCGGAATCCGCCAAGGACTCCGCCGTGGTCAAGCCCAACATGGGCACCCGCTGGGCGAGCTTCGTCGTCCGTCGTCCGGTCGCCGTGCTGCTGTTCGGTGTGGTCGGCCTGGGCGCGATCGCGCTCCCGGCCACCCAGCTCGAGCTGGGCCTGCCCGACGACGGTTCGCAGCCGACGTCCACCACACAGCGCCGGGCGTACGACCTGCTGTCCGAGGGTTTCGGGCCCGGCTTCAACGGCCCCTTGATGGTCGCCGTCGACGCCAAGGACAGCGCGTCCCCGCAGGAAGCCGCCACCGCGGTGACTGACGAGATCAAGGGCCTCAAGGACGTCGTGACGGTGACCCCCGCGACGTTCAACAAGGCGGGCGACACCGCGATGATCACGGTGATCCCGAACTCCAAGCCGTCCTCGACGCAGACCGAGGACCTGGTGCACGCCATCCGTGACGCGGGCGCCGGCGTGACGGCGGACACGGACGCGAAGGTGCTGGTCACCGGCGCCACGGCGATGAACATCGACTTCTCGCAGAAGCTCACCGACGCGCTGATCCCGTACCTGGCGCTGGTGGTGGGTCTCGCCTTCCTCCTGCTGATCGTGATCTTCCGGTCGATCCTGGTTCCGCTGAAGGCGGCCCTCGGCTTCCTGCTCAGCGTGCTGGCCGCGCTCGGTGCCGTGGTCGCGGTCTTCCAGTGGGGCTGGCTCGCGGGACTCATCGGTGTCGAGGAGACCGGCCCGATCATGTCGATGATGCCGATCTTCATGGTGGGCGTGGTCTTCGGCCTGGCGATGGACTACGAGGTGTTCCTCGTGACCCGTATGCGCGAGGCGTACGTCCACGGCGAGAACCCGAACCAGGCCGTGGTGACCGGCTTCAAGTACAGCGCCCGGGTGGTCGCGGCCGCCGCGGCGATCATGATGGCCGTCTTCGCCGGCTTCATCGGCTCCGGCGAGTCGATGATCAAGATGATCGGCTTCGGCCTCGCCATCGCCGTCCTCTTCGACGCGTTCGTCGTCCGCATGGCCATCGTCCCGGCCGTCCTCGCGCTGCTGGGCGACAAGGCCTGGTGGCTGCCGAAGTGGCTGGACCGCGTGTTGCCGAACGTCGACGTCGAGGGTGAGGCCCTGCGGGCGCGGGACGACGCCGTCTCGAAGAACGCGGCCGAGGACGACGAGGACAGGGAACTGGTCCGCACCTGACGCGACGGACGGCTTCCGAGCAGGACCGCCGGTGAGGGCCCGTGGGGACGGGCGCCCTCACCGGCTTCTGCGTGCGGCCGTATGGGTTCTTTCGACTTCTTCGACAGAATCCTCCGACGACTCCGACGACTCCGAGGACTCTGATGACTTCGACGACTTCGACGACTTCGACGACTCCGACTGCGAGGAACACGACCAGTGACCGATGACCCCCGCACAGGCCCGCCCCACTCCGGCACCGAACGCGAGACGCTCCGAGCCTTTCTCGACTACCACCGCGCGACCCTCGCCATGAAGTGCGAGGGCCTCACGGACGAGGAACTCCGCCGCCGTTCGATGCCCCCGTCGACGCTGTCGCTCCTCGGGCTGGTCCGGCACATGGCAGAGGTGGAACGCGCCTGGTTCCGCCGGGTCTTCGAGGACCACGACGCCCCCATGGTGTGGTCGAAGGAGATCGACTTCCAGGCGGCGTACGACGCGAGCGCATCCACGCGGGCGGAGGCGTTCGGGGCCTGGGAGGCGGAGGTGGAGACCTCGCGCCGTATCGAACGGGAGGCGGAGTCCCTGGACCTCGCCGGTCACCAGCCGCGCTGGAACGAGGAGGTCTCGCTGCGGATGGTGATGGTGCACGTGCTGCTGGAGTATGGCCGCCACAACGGCCACGCGGACTTCCTGCGGGAGGGGGTGGACGGGACGGTGGGGGCGTGAGGGGGCTCGTGGGTGGGTGAGGGAGCGTGTGCGGGGGCGCCCGCTGGACAGGATGGTGTTCTGGGCGGACTGCTTCCGCGAGGGCGGCCGGGGCAGGAAGGGATGGGGGCGTCGGTGGAGAGACTGCGGCGGGCCTTTCTGGATTACGACCGCCGCCACGGTGGGGCGGAGCCGCCGCCGAAGGCGCAGGTGTTCGTGGCCCGCCACCCGGTGGGCGCGGGCCTGGTCTGCGGCGTCGTCACGGGGCTGCCGCTCGCCTTGGCCCTGTCCGCCTTCCGCGATCCCGTACTCCTCCTCCAGACGGCGCTGATCGGCCTGGGCGCCGGGCTCTTCGTCTGGCTCTTCTGCCGCTTCGAACGCCGCCGCCAGGCCCACTACGCCCGGAACGGAGGCTTCCGCTGGGACCCTCCCCGGTTGCCCGTCCAGCACGAGGCGCTGCCGGTGTGGTTCGAGGGCATGTTGTGGCTCAGCTACTGGACGGTCTACATGGTCGTCTTCTGGCTCGTCGGCCAACTGAGGACCCCGCCGTTCACCTGGCTGCAGAGCGCGATCTACGCCGGGTTCCTCATCATCGGAAGCTGGGCCGTACAGCTGAGCAAGGAACGCCGACGACGCCGGCGCCGCTGACCACCCTGGACCGAGGGGGAATCACTCCCCGGTGCCGGGCAGGTCGTCGCCGAACACCTCGGAGGCGGAGGTGGCGGTGATGGCGCGGGTGAACCAGCGGTTGAGGGTGTCGAGGTCGGTGCAGGACGTGATGCGGTGGCGATCGACGGCGGACAGGGGTACCCCACGGCGGTCGAGTAGCAGCAAGATGTCCTCGGCCTTGCTCTGGGTCCTGCCCTCGGTCCTGCCCTCCGCCCGGAGTTCCTCGGAGATCGGCGACGTGAAGAACGAGAGGTCGGTCATGAGGTCCCTCCAAGTGTCGGCGGCGGGTGCTTTGCCCAGCCCCTGGGATGTCAGCTCAACGAAGATCGTCGCGGTTTCCGGGTCACGGGCTTCCAGGCCCTTCAGGGCGTCCACCAGTACTTTGAGTATGGCACCGACACCTGGTTCGCGGCGGTGAAGAACAGCCGACAGAACAGTCAGCGGAATGTCGCGACGGGCTTTGACCGGATCGTCGATGACCGGCACGTTGTCCGGCCCCAGAACGAGAGGGCGCAGTGTGAGGGCGGGCCACTCGGGCGGGCCGAAGTCCACGGCCTCGGACGCCCAGGCGGCGGTGTTTCTGGAGTCGCACACCACGAGGAGGACGGCAGGCATGTCGTACTTCGCGTTCAGATGCGCCAAGTAGTAGGCCCAGTTCCTGGGCTTGTCGAGAACCTTCTTTCCCTGGGCCTCGACGGCCAGAAGGAATTGACCCCTCTTCGTCTCGATGCGGAGCAACGTGTCCACCCGTCGCCCTGCCACCCGGACCCCCCGCTTCCTCAAGAACTTCTCGGCGAACTGATGGGAATCGCACAGGAATCGCTCATAGCATCAGCGCGCATTCCATGACGGGAACCCCAAGAGAACGCGCAGGCACACCATGAGCGAGAAGCCCCGCAGTCACAGCCACGGCCACCACCACGACGACGAGCACGAGATCGACGGAGGGCTCGTCCACGACCTCCCCGTGTTCGCCCGTCGTCGCATGATCACACTGCTGGCCGGGGCGAGCATGGCCCCGCTCCTGGCGGCCTGCAGTTCGGGCTCGGAGGACTCGCCGTCGTCCTCGTCGTCCTCCTCCGGCTCTTCGTCCCCGGGCTCGTCCTCCTCCGGTGCTTCGTCCACCGGCTCGGACTGCGAGGTCATCCCGGAGGAGACGGCCGGCCCGTACCCGGGTGACGGCTCGAACGGTGTGAACGTCCTCGAGGAGAGCGGAGTCGTCCGCAGCGACATCACGAAGAGCTTCGGCTCGGCCGACGGCGTCGCCGAGGGCGTCCCGCTGACGATCACCCTGACCGTCGTGGACCAGGCCTCCGGCTGCGAGACGCCGAAGGAGGGCGCCGCCGTCTACCTCTGGCACTGCGACCGCGAGGGCAACTACTCCCTCTACTCCGAGGGCGTCACCGAGGAGAACTACCTGCGCGGCGTCCAGGAGACCGACGAGAAGGGCCAGGTCACCTTCACGTCGATCTTCCCGGGCTGCTACCCGGGCCGCTGGCCGCACATCCACTTCGAGGTGTACGGGAGCATCGACGACGCCACCGCCGCCCAGAACATCGTCGCCACCTCGCAGCTCGCCTTCCCCAAGGACGTCTGCGACACCGTGTACGCGACGGACGGCTACAGCGAGAGCGTCCCGAACCTCGGCCGGCTCTCCCTGGAGACCGACGGCATCTTCAGCGACGGCTACGACCAGCAACTGGCGGCCACCGAGGGCAGCACCGACAAGGGCTACACGGCCACGCTCACCGTTCCGGTGTGACCCGGGCGTACCCGGTGGAACGACTGGCTGTCTGTCCGTGGCCGGGGAGTGGCCGCCGACAGGCAGCGCAGCGCGCAGCGCACGGATGCCCGGTGGCGCGGTTCGCTTCAGCCTGCCCCGACAGGGTCCGGCGTACCCGCGCGACGCGTCAGCGCGCCACCGGCGTCGCCGTATAGGTCCGTCGCAGGAAGCGGATCAACGCCTTCGTGTCGAACTGCATCACCGCCACGCCCTGGGCGGAGTGGAACTCCATGACGGCCTGGACGCGGCCGCAGGGCCAGATGCTCACGGGGCCGGCGGTGGTGGGGGTGCGGAGGCCGCGTTCGAGCACGTCGCGGGGGAAGGTCCACTCGTCGGGGCCGGGAAGGCCCACGCGGACTGCGGAGGCGTCGGTGTCGTAGCGGAGGATGACGGGGACCGTGTCATGGTCCTCGGGGGTGTCCGTGACGACATGGGCCCGGGCGTACTGCTCGACCGTGACAGACATCGGGCGGCTCCTCACGCTGAGTGACCCAATCGGAAGCTGTAAATCCGCTGTCCGCTGCCTCTCCAATGTCGCATATTTCTCGCGCCGCGCCCCCGGAAGGGATGGACCGAACTGCGGGGAGTGGGTTCGCCCGGCGCGCCAGGGCGATCGTCCGGGTGCGCCAGGAGGGGTTCGCGCGGGCCCGCCGCTGAAGGAGCGTCCAGGCCGCCGCGAGGAATCACCCAGGCCCCGGCTGTCGGCAATCCGTTCGCTAATCGGCTACAAAGCGCTCTTGCAAGGGACTCGCAATAAGGCTCTATCATCGTATGGTTCCAGCCATCCGCCGACCGGCACCCCGGTCGGCGCGCCCCACCGGTGGCCCGGCCCCCGACCAGGAGAGCGAGCCCTCGTATGCACGTCCCCGACGGATTCATCAACACCCCCGTCTCGGCGGTCGCCGCAGTCGTCGCCGCCGGTGCGGTCGCGGTCAGTCTGCGTGGCGCCCGGCGTGAACTGGACGAGCGGACAGCGCCTCTGGCCGGGCTCGTCGCCGCGTTCATCTTCGCCGTGCAGATGCTGAACTTCCCGGTCGGGGCCGGCACCAGCGGACATCTGCTCGGCGGGGCCCTGGCCGCGATACTCGTGGGTCCCTATACCGGGGTCCTCTGCGTGTCCGTGGTGCTCCTCATGCAGGGCATCCTCTTCGCGGACGGCGGCCTCACCGCCCTCGGCGTGAACATCGGCGTCATGGCGGTCGTCACGACCGTCGTCGCGTACGTCGTCTTCCGCGGGCTGGTCACCGTCCTGCCCAAGGTGCGGCGCTCCGTCACCGTCTCCGCGTTCGTCGCCGCCCTGATCTCCGTGCCCGCCGCGGCCGCCGCCTTCACCCTCGTCTACGCGATCGGCGGCACCACGGACGTGCCGCTCGGCTCGGTCCTCACCGCCATGGTCGGGGTCCACACCCTCATCGGCATCGGCGAGGCCGCGATCACCGCCGCCACGGTCGGCGCCGTCATCGCCGTACGCCCCGACCTCGTGCACGGCGCCCGCGGCCTGACCGCCCCGCTGAAGCTACGGATCAACGGCCGGCTGGTCGACGCGCCCACGGCCGAGCCGACGCTTGCCCCCGTCGCCGCCCGATCGCCCCGCAGGCTGATCCTCGCGGGCCTCGGCACCTCCCTCCTCCTCGCGGGTGTCGTCAGCTTCTACGCCTCCGCCAACCCCGACGGCCTGGAGAAGATCGCCGCCGACAAGGGCATCGACGCCAGGGCCGAGGACCACGCCGCCGCCGACTCCCCGCTCGCCGACTACGGCGTCGAGGGCCTCACCGACGCCCGGCTCTCCGGCGGCCTCGCGGGCGTGATCGGCGTCGGCGTCACCGTCGTCGCCGGGACGGGGATCTTCTGGGCCGTACGCAAGCGCCCCACCGGCGAGGGCGAGGCCACGTCCCCCTCCTCCGTGCCCGAGAACGCCTGACATGGGCGCCGGTCACGCGCACAAGCTCTACCGGCACGCGCACTCGCCCGTGCACGCCCTGCCGCCGCACACCAAACTCGCGGCCGTCTTCGCCTTCGTGGTGGTCGTGGTGTCGACGCCCCGGGAGGCGATGTGGGCGTTCGGGCTGTACGCCGTGCTCCTCGGCGTGGTCGCGTACGGGGCCCGCGTCCCCGCCGGTTTCCTGCTCCGGCGGCTGCTGATCGAGATCCCGTTCGTCGCCTTCGCCGTGCTCATGCCGTTCGTGGCGCAGGGCGAGCGGGTCGAGGTGCTGGGCATGTCGCTGAGCGTCAGCGGTCTCTGGGGTGCCTGGAACGTCCTCGCCAAGGGGACGCTGGGCGTCGCCGCCTCCGTCCTCCTCGCCGCCACCACCGAACTCCGCGAACTCCTCCTCGGCCTCCAGCGCCTCAAACTGCCGCCACTGCTCGTCCAGATCGCGTCCTTCATGATCCGGTACGGGGACGTCATCACGGATGAGATGCGGCGGATGCGGATCGCCCGCGAGTCACGCGGCTTCGAGGCGAGCGGTGTACGGCACTGGGGTGTGCTCGCCAAATCGGCCGGGGCGCTGTTCATCCGCTCGTACGAGCGTGGGGAGCGGGTCCATCTGGCCATGATCAGCCGGGGGTACGCGGGCACCATGCCCGTGATCGACGAGGTGACCGCGTCCCGGGCGCAGTGGTCGTACGCCTTCGCGCTCCCCTGCGCCGCACTCGTCGTATGTCTGCTGGGATGGACCCTATGACCACGTCCAACGAGCTCGTGCCCCCGTCCCTCGACGTCGCCGGGCTCGCCTTCGCCTACCCCGACGGCCATCAGGCCCTCTTCGGCGTCGACTTCGCGATCGGGCGCGGCGAGCGGGTCGCCCTGCTCGGGCCGAACGGCGCGGGCAAGACCACCCTCGTCCTGCACCTCAACGGCATCCTCACGGGGGGCGCGGGCACGGTGACCGTCGCCGGACTGCCCGTCGGCAAGCGGCACATGGCCGAGATCCGGCGGAAGGTCGGCATCGTCTTCCAGGATCCCGACGATCAGTTGTTCATGCCGACCGTGCGGGAGGACGTGGCCTTCGGGCCCGCCGCGGCCGGAATGAAGGGCCCCGAGCTGGAGTCCCGGGTGGACCGGGCCCTCGAACAGGTCGGCATGGCCGAGTTCAGGGAACGGCCGCCGCACCACCTCTCCTTCGGGCAGCGCCGCCGGGTGGCCGTCGCCACCGTGCTCGCCATGGAGCCCGAGATCCTCGTCCTCGACGAGCCGTCCTCCAACCTCGACCCTGCCTCCCGCCGCGAACTCGCCGACATCCTGCGGTCGTTGGACGTCACCGTCCTCATGGTCACGCACGACCTGCCGTACGCCCTCGAACTGTGCCCGCGCTCGCTGATCCTCAGCGACGGTGTCATTACGGCGGACGGGGCGACGGGTGACCTTCTCGCCGACGACGAGCTGATGCGGGCGCATCGGCTTGAACTGCCGTTCGGGTTCGACCCGCGGTCGGTGAGGGCGGGTTAGGGCTCGGGGGTACGGGCCGTATGCCGGGTGCGGGTGGTCCGTGGTTGCTCGCGCAGTTCCCCGCGCCCCTGAACGGCATGGGTCGCGCCCGGGGTCTTTCAGGGGCGCGGGGCTGTGTGGGATCTGCGGCTACCGCCGCGTGGGCGCGAGCAACCCCCACCCGCCCGCAGGTGAACACGGTCCCCCGGCACGGTTCCATGGGGCATCCGCGACAATGGGCCCGTGACGAATCAAGCGGATGCGCAACGGCACGGTTCGCTGCTCCTCGACGAGCAGTTGTGCTTCGCGCTGTACGCGGCCCAGCGCGCGGTCACCGCCGCGTACCGCCCGCTGCTCGACGAACTCGGCCTCACCTACCCGCAGTACCTGGTCATGCTCTGCCTCTGGGAGAGCGGCGAGACCACCGTGAAGGACCTGGCGGGCGCCCTGCGGCTCGACTACGGCACGGTCTCGCCGTTGCTGAAGCGGCTGGAGTCGGCCGGGCTGCTCCGCCGGGAGCGGTCGCCGCGGGACGAGCGCTCGGTGAGCGTCACACTCACCGGACGCGGCGAACAGCTCCGCGACCGCGCGGCCGCCGTCCCCACGGCCCTGTCCGCCGCCACCGGGCTCCACGGCCCCGAGGTGGCCCGGCTGCGCGCGGAACTGTGGGAGCTGACGGCACGCGCGACGAAGGCGGCGGGCCGCTGAGCGGTCGCTGACTTTCGGGGCCGGAAGGCCGGTCCACGGTGACCTTGGGTTACCCCTGGTTACTACCCCCTGGTAACCGACGAGTGCCTACCGGCCGGTACCTTGTGCACGATGTATTAGTGCGCGCCTGTCCTGGGGAGGCCACGCGCTCGTCCTGGGGGAGGCCAAGACAAATGACTGACGGCGCCGCAGTGGAGACCAGTACCGACGCTGCTCCCGATGCCCGTCCCGATACCCGTCCGACGAAGATCATGTACGTTGCCGAGGCCACCGCGCACGGCGGCCGGGACGGGTACATCACCAGCCAGGACGGCCAGATCGACCTCAAGGTCGCCATGCCGCCGCAGCTGGGCGGCGACGGCGACGGCACCAACCCCGAGCAGCTGTTCGCCGCCGGGTACAGCTCCTGCTTCCACAACGCGCTGGTCCTCGTCGGCCGCCGCGAGGGATACGACCTGACCGGCTCCACCGTCGCCGCGAAGGTCGGCATCGGCCCCAACAGGCAGCGCGGCTACGGCCTCGCCGTCGCCCTCAGCGTCTCCCTCCCGGTCATCGACCAGGACATCGCCGCCAAGCTCGTCGACGCGGCGCACCAGGTCTGCCCGTACTCGAACGCGACCCGCGACAACATCGAGGTCACGATCCTGCTGGGCTGACCGCCCACGGAATCCCCGCCTCCGAGCGCGTGTTCCCCCCAGGGCCACAATGGCCGCAGGTGAACGAAGAGGGAGTGCGGGCGTGGACGTGAACGGCACTGTCGCGGAGGGCTTCGAGCCGGTCAGGGCGGCGTTCGTACGGGGCTTCGAGGCGCTCGGCGAGCGGGGCGCGGCCGTCGTCGTGTACCGGCACGGCCGCAAGGTCGTCGACCTGTGGGCCGGCACGCGGGACGTCGACGGCACCGAGCCCTGGCAGCACGGCACCGCCCAGATCATGCGCTCCGCGACGAAGGGCGTCGCCGCCGCCGTACCGCTGATGCTGGCCGAGCGCGGGGAACTGGACCTGGACGCGCCGCTGAGCCGGTACTGGCCGGAGTTCAAGACGCACGGCAAGGACCGCGTGCTGGTCCGGCACCTCCTGAACCACCGGGCCGGCCTCCCGGTCCTGGACCGTCCCCTCACCCCCGCCGAGGCGCTGGACCCGCGCCGGGGCCCCGAGGCCGTCGCCGCCCAGGCCCCCGCGTGGGAGCCCGGCACCGACCACGGCTACCACCCGCTGACGTACGGCTGGCTGCTCGACGAACTGGTCCGACGCGTGACCGGGCGGGGGACCGGTGAGTGGATCGCGTCGGAGATCGCCGCCCCGCTGGGCCTGGAGGCGGACCTGTGGCTGGGACTCCCGGAGTCGGTGGCGGCCACGGGCCGGGTGGGCCGTGCCGGCCGCCTGGAATCGGCTCCCGAGCCCACGGGCGGCCTACGGGTGCGCGCCAAGCGCTCGGTCACCGAGGCCTACGACGACCCGGACTCCCTCACCCGCCGCGCCTTCGCCGCGATCACCCCGTTCCCCGACCAGAACGACCCCGCGTACCGCGCGTCCGCCCTTCCCGCGACCAACGGCATCGCCACGGCGGACGGCCTGGCCCGCTTCTACGCGGCGCTCATCGGGGAGGTCGACGGCGTACGGCTGATCGGCCCCACGACCATGGAGGCGGCCCGCGCCGAGGAGTCCGCCGGCCCCGACCGCGTCCTCGTCATCAACACCCGCTTCGGCCTCGGCTACATGCTCCACGGCGCCGCCTCCCCGCTCCTGGGCGCGGGCTCCTTCGGCCACCCCGGCCGAGGCGGCCCCCTCGGCTTCGCCGACCCCGCCACCGGAATCGCCTTCGGCTACGTCACGAACGGCTACCGCAAAACGGTGACGGCGGACCCGAGGGCACAGGCGCTGGTGCGGGCGCTTCGCGCCCTTTAGGGGCGCGGGGCTGTGTCGATTTGCGGCTCGCCGCGTGGGCGCGACCAGCCACGCACGACCCGCACCCGCCGGACGACAGTTACCCCCGAGCTATAAGGCGCCCGGCGAACACCACGGAGCGACCGTCACGGAGGAGCGGCCGGACCGGCCCAGGGCTCCCCCGCTGGTGTCCTGGCCCGATCCCGATGATCCGGACGGCCGCCCTCCGTGGCGGCGATCACCAGGATGCGCCGAAGTCCGTCCCGTGTCGTTGGCTGAGGGTCCACGGTTACTTGGCAACGCGTCCACTCTCCGCCACCTGGCTGGAAGCCACCCCGCGCCGCAGCTCGCTCGGCGGCACCCCGTACGCCGTCCGGAACGCCCTGCTGAACTCGGCGGCGCGCGGAAACCCCAGCGCGCGCCGATCGCGTGGACCGGCGTGGCCCGCAGTAGAGAGAACTGGCGTTCCTGTGTCGAATGCGTGACCTTTGCGGGCGGTAGTCGTTGAGGCTGGTGTCAGGGTCCTTGGCGGTGGGGGTGGCGGGGTGGGCGGGCTGCGGGACATGGCTGAGCCGTTCGTCGCGTCCGGCCCGAGTGGTGTGGCGATCCGTACCCGGCTCAAGCAGCTGACGGCGGGGGACGAGGAGGTGCTGCGCCTGGTCGGCGCACATCTGGGAGGGCTTGCCTCGAAGGACCTCAGGGCGCGCTGCCGGGACGGCCTGGAGCACTCCGTCGATGCCTGGGCGGCACGTAAGCGGGAGCTGACGCCGCTGTCGTCGTCACGCTGGGCGGGCAGTATCACCAAGGCGTCGCACGATCAGTGGGCGCTGGCCCGCCGTGGTCAGCTGGCACACATCCAGAGCCTGGAAGCGGGCATCAGAGCCATCACACACCGGCTGTCCCTGCCCGTCGGGCAGAGGGGCACCAAGCAGGCACCGGGCGGATACCGGTCCCGGCGGGAGTGGCATGCCAAGGCGCGTCGCCTGCACGTGCTGCAAGACCGGCTGGAAGCCGAGCGGGCCGACCGTGAAGCGGGCGTCGTGCACGTCGTGCGTGGCGGCAAGCGTCTGGCCCGCACCCGGCACCATCTGGAGGCCGCCCGGCTCAGCGAGCGCGAGTGGCGTCGGCGGTGGGAGGCCGAACGCTGGTTCCTCGCCGCCGACGGCGAGTCCGGCAAGCGCCACGGCAACGAGACGATCCGGGTCAGCCCCGAGGGTGAGGTGAGCATCAAGCTGCCCGCCCCGCTCGCCCATCTGGCGAACGCCGGGCACGGCCGGTACGTCCTCGCGTCCCGCGTCAGGTTTGCGCACCGGGGCGCCGAGTGGGCCGACCGCGTCGCGGCTAACCGGGCGGTGGCCTACCGCATCCACTACGACACCGGCCGGGACCGCTGGTACCTGACCGCTGCCTGGCAGATCCCGCCCACCCCCACCATCCCCCTGGCCGCCGCACTCGCCCACGGCGTGATCGGCATCGACATGAACGCCGATCACCTGGCCGCCTGGCGCCTCGATGCGCACGGCAACCCCATCGGCCATCCCCGCCGCTTCTTCTACGACCTGACCGGCACCGCCCAGCACCGCGACGCCCAGGTCCGCCACGCCCTGACCCGCCTGCTGCACTGGGCCCAGGCCTGCGGCGTGAAGGCGATCGCGGTGGAGGACCTGGACTTCACCGCCGAGAAGACCCGCGAGAAACACGGCCGCCGCAAACGCTTCCGGCAGCTCATCTCCGGCATGCCCACCGCCCGCCTGCGCGCCCGGCTCACCTCCATGGCCGACCAGACGGGTATCGCGGTCATCGCCGTGGACCCCGCCTACACCTCCCGATGGGGCGCCCAGCACTGGCAGAAACCCCTCACCAGCACCACCCGCAGAACCACTCGCCACGACGCTGCCGCCGTGGCGATCGGCAGGCGCGCTCAGGGACACCCGATCCGGCGACGGACGGCACCGCCCCCACACGACCAGAGCGATCGTGCGGGGCATCGGACCGTCCAGGCCCGACCAGGCATCCCCGGGCGTGAGGGAACCCGCCCCCGCATTCCCGGACCACGGACACGATCCGTGCGCGCCGGACGCGGAGCGAACGCGGGCCACCAGAACACCCAACACCGTTCGGGGTGTTCGGCTGAGCATGAGCCCTGGCAACAGGACACACTCCCGCTCAGTCCCTAGGAACGGTCAGTCAACCACAGGGCTGAACTGGCGGTTGGGCGCCCGGTGGCTGTGGCCGGGCGGGGCTCGGAGGCGCTTACCGGCGCGCGCAGGGTGCCGCTGCGCCCACCCGTGCCGCCCCAGCGGCACGACTGCCCGCAGCTGGGGTGCGACTGAACGGGCAGGCGCAGTGCTTATCGGCCTCAATCAGAGCGCTATCGGATGCGACGTCCGCCCCGATGCCTCGTCTATCTCGTCGTGGGCCTTGGTGAGGAGCTTCATGGCGAGCTCGTTCAGGGCCCTCGCCCCGGCTATCTCCTCGCCGACCCGGGGCTGATTGGGGTCGGTGTGGTGGCGGCTGGCGTAGCCGTTGGCGCGTACTTCCTTCCCGTCGGGGAGCCGTACGAGGGCCGCCGCCCGTGTGCGCTGATCGTCCTCCTGGAACTCCAGCTCGATATGCCATCCGACAGCGGTTTTCATCATGACGAACACCTCCGGAATCGCTCTTTCCAGAGTGCTCCTCCGCGCCCGCCGATGCACGGCCTGCCCGAGCCGCCCGACGGGCTGACCGAGTAGCCCGCTCACTCCGCCGACCATTCGGACAAGGTGGCTCCGCGCAGCTACCCGGCCCGCAGCATCAGCCCGATCCCCACCACCAGCAGCCCCGCCGCCACGAGCCGAGGTGCCCCGAACCGCTCCTTGAAGAACACCGCCCCGATCGCCGCCCCCACGATGATCGACGACTCCCGCAGGGCCGCGATGGGCGCCAGCTCCGCCTTCGTCTGGGCCCACAGGACCAGCCCGTACGCCGCCACGGACAGCGCGGCGCCGAGGAGGCCCACGGTGGCGAACGGCCGGAGCAGCGCGACGGTCCGCCCGCGCCAGCGCCAGACCGCGTACGCGGGGATCGCCAGCCCCTCCAGGGCCATCAGCCAGGCGATGTAGCCCATGGCGGACCCGGAGGCGCGTACGCCGAGGCCGTCCACGACCGTGTACGCCGCGATCGACAGGCCCGTCGCCAGTGCCGCCCCGATCGCCGCCCAGTGCGGCCGACTGCCGCGCAGGCCCCACAGCGCGACCCCGGTCAGCCCGGCGCAGCTCAGCAGGATGCCGGCCGCGGCCCAGCCGTCCGGCACCTCGTGCGCGAAGACCGCGGCGAGGACGGTGACGACGAGGGGCGCGGAGCCGCGTGCGATGGGGTACGCCTGGCCGAAGTCGCCCAGCCGGAAGGACGTCATCAGCAACACGTAGTAGACGAGGTGGACGATCGTCGAGACGATCAGATACGGCCACGCGCCGGCCTCCGGGAGCGGCACGAACGGCACCATCACGAACCCGATCAGCGCGCCGCCGCCGGATATCAGCGTGAAGCCGACCAGCTTGTCCGTGATCTTGTGGGCTATCGCGTTCCAGCTGGCGTGGGTGACCGCGGCGAGCAGTACCGCCGCGGTGACGACCGGCGTCACGCGTTCGGCTCGCGGATCTCCCCGGCCTCCCGCACGTCCACCAAGGTGGCGCCGGCGTGGGCGATCAGTGTCTTGGGGTCCATGGGGAAGACGGTGTACGGGGTGCCGGCCGCGGCCCACACCGTGGTGTGGTCGAGGAGGGAGCGGTCCGCGAGGACGCGGGTCCTGGTGCGGTGGCCGAAGGGCGGGACCCCGCCGATCGCGTATCCCGTCGTCTCCCGTACGACGTCGGCGCGGGGCCGGGTGACCTTGGTGGCGCCCAGTTCGCGCCGGACCAGTTCCACGTCCACCCTGGACGCGCCGTCCATGAGCACCAGCACCGGGATGCCGTCCGCCGCGAAGATCAACGACTTGCAGATCTCGCTCAACTCGCAGCCGAGTGCGGCGGCCGCTTCCGCCGCCGTCCTCGTGGCCTCCGGGAACCGGCGGATCTCGGCGTGCAGTTCGCCCAGACCCAGCGTGGTGAGTGCCTCGGCGAAACGGGGATGGGCTCCGGAGCCCTCGGTGTCCTGCGCGGCGTTGGTCATGTCCGGCACGCTAGCGGTGGGTGTACGGGCCATGCGAGTGGGTTGTTGAGGCTGTCGGGCCGGTGCGGGTGGTCCGTGGTTGCTCGCGCCCACGCGGCGGAGCCGCAAATCGACACGGCCCCGCGCCCCTCAAAAAGCAGGGGCTGCGCCCGGTGCCTTTTGCTTTCAGGAGCGCGGTGAACTGCGCAACCAGCCCCCACGCACCCGCAGCCAACACACGCACCCCAGGCAACCCCGCCCAGTCGCAGAGACGGCACTGGACCGACTGATCCGTTTCGTCGACGATCGGGGGATGACTGAGACTCCGCCGGCTCCACCGACCCCCGCAGGCAACGACGGCCGCGCTTTCCTGATCCTGCACGGGTGGCAGAACCACCGGCCGGCCGCTCACTGGCAGCACTGGCTGGCCGACCGGCTCACCGATCTGGGCCACGAGGTGGCGTATCCGCAGTTGCCGGAGCCGGACGACCCGGATCTGGAGCGCTGGCTGGCAGAACTGGACGCGCTGCTGGGGGAGTTGGCGGGGCGGCGGATCACCGTGGTCTGCCACAGCCTGGCGTGTCTGCTGTGGCTGCACGCGGTCGCGCGGGACGACGTGCTGTCCGGCCCCGTCGACCGCGTCCTGCTCGTCGCCCCGCCCGCCCCGGAAGTCGCGCTGGAACACCCGGAGATCGCCGAGTTCGCCCCGCCGGAGCCGGCGCCCGCACGGCTGGCCGCGGCCGCCTCGTACACCCGGGTCGTCGGCAGCGACAGCGACCCGTACTGCCTGCGGGGCGCGGCCGCGACGTACGCCGAACCGCTGGACCTGCCCGCCGACGTGCTGCCGGGCGAGGCCCATTTCGACCTCGACGCGGGCTACGGTTCCTGGCCGTCGATGTTCGACTGGTGCCTCGACCCGTCACCCGAGTCGTACGAGAAGAAGCCCATCCACCACCGAAGGCACCGTACGACCGCCTCCGGGAGCTGAGGCTCCCAGCGGAAGCCCACGGGCCGCGCCGCTCAGCCCCCGCTGCCCGCCTTGAGGAGTGCCGCCACGATCGGGCCCGCCGACTCGCTGCCGTGGCCGCCCTGCTGGACGACTCCGGCGGAGGCGAGGTCGCCCTTCCAGGCGGTGAACCAGCCGTTGGGCTGCTTCTGGCCGTCGACCTCGGCGGAGCCGGTCTTGGCGCCGTAGTCGGGGCCGAGGCCCGACATCGCCTCGGCCGCCGTACCGGCCGCGGCGGTGTACCGGAGGAGTTCGGTGAGCTGGGCGCGGACGGCGCCGGACATGGGCCGGGAGGCGGTCGCGAGCGTACGGCCGTCGACCGACGGCGGGACCAGATAGGGCTGCTTGAAGACGCCCGTCTTGGCCGTGGCGACCACCGACGCCATGTTCAGCGGGTTCATCCGCACCCCGCCCTGGCCGATCAGCGAGGCCGCCATCGGGGCGTCGCTCTGCACCGGAACCGCGCCGTCGAAGCTGGACACCCCGATGGCCCAGTTGTTCAGGCCGAGCCCGAAGACCTGCTGGGCCTCCAGGGCCAGGGAGTTGTCGTCCAGTTTCTTCGCCTGGGAGATGAAGGCGGTGTTGCAGGAGCGCGCGAAGCTCGCCTTGAA
The DNA here is from genome assembly GCF_024612035.1 of Streptomyces sp. DSM 40750. Lineage (GTDB taxonomy): Bacteria > Actinomycetota > Actinomycetes > Streptomycetales > Streptomycetaceae > Streptomyces. The sequence goes on along the minus strand of NZ_CP102513.1, from coordinate 4,911,732 downwards.
GGAGCCGTTCTTGATCTCGAACTTGTCGTCGTTCTGGAACTTCCAGCCGCCGTACGACGAGAACTTGGGGCACGGGTGGACCTTGTCCGTCGAGGCCAGGCCCTTGTCGATGAGCAGCGCCGACGACACGATCTTCATCGTGGAGCCGGGGGCGAGCGAGCCCTGGAACGCCACATTGAAGCTGCTGGAGTTCGCCGCGGCGAGGATCTCTCCGGTCGACGGCCGCATCACGACCACCGACGCCCGCTTGGTGGACTTCACCTGCTCCTCGGCGGCGGCCTGGAGCGACGGGCTGAGCGTCGTCTTCAGCTCCCCCGGCGTGCCCTCGCTCAGCTCCAGCAGCGTCTTGTCGGCCGCCTTCTCCCGCGTGGACTTCTCGGAGGTCCCGGACTGCTCGTCCGAGCCGCCCGACTCGTCCTTGGCCGCGGCCCGGACGACCCGCAGTTCGACGCCCGCCTTGCCGCCCGCCTTCTTGCCGTACTTCTCCCGCAGGCCGTCCAGCACCGAGCCCAGCGACGGGTACTTCTTCGTCGTCAGCTCGCCGCCGTCCCGGTCGAGGGCCTTCACCGGGGGCGTGCCCGCCTCGCCGGTCACCAGGCGGTCGCCCTCGTCGAGGTCGGGGTGGACGACGGACGGCTGCCACTCGACGACCGGTTCACCGTCCTTCTCCGCCCGTACGACGGTGAGGGCGGACTCGTAGGTCAGCGGCTTCTCCGTGCCCTTGTAGGAGACCGTGCCCTTCACCGTGAACGGCACCTTGCCGCCCGAGCGCTTGCCGCGGGTGAGGGTGACGTCCTTGATGTGGGCGTCCTTGGTGAAGCCGGTCAGCGCGGTCTTCGCGGCCGCAGTGTCGTCCGTGGCGGCGGCGGCCTTCGCGACGGTGCCCTGCTGCCAGGCGGTGAGGAAGGCGGAGGCGGCCGTACGGACCTCGCCGGCGGACAACGGCCCGGTCTTCACGGCCTTGGCGTCGGCCGAACCGTCCTTGGCCGCCGCGCCACCACCGAACACCGTGTACACGGCGAACGCGCCGCCGCCGAGGGCCACGACCGCGATTCCGCCCAGCGCGACGTGCCGCCGTGACCTGCCCGCCTTCGACGACATCACGGTCTTCCGCTCGTCGACACGCCTTCTCTTACCCACGCTCCGACCTTCCGCTGCCCCCGGCTGCCTCTCGTTCGTCAACGAGAACACCACACTAGAGTCCCGCGGGTCACTCCGTGGGTTCGGCCGGAAGTACGTGCGGGTGGGTGGGGGCTGGTCGCGCAGTTCCCCGCGCCCCTGAGAAGCAGGGGCTGCGCCCCGTGCTTCTCGGCCCGCAGGGCCGTGTCTTCAGGGGCGCGGGGCTGTGTCAATGTGCGGCTCCGCCGCGTGGGCGCGACCAGCCACGACGAGCCCGCACCCCGCAACGAATCCGCACCCCTACGGCGCACCCCGCAAACTCACCCGCCCGCCTTCAGCACATCCACGACCATCGGCCCGGCCGCCTCACCCCCACGACCGCCCCCCTCCGACATGGCCGCGGCGGCGACATCCCCCCGGAAACCGGTGAACCAGCTGTCCGCCTCGGCGTTCCCGTCGATCTCCGCGGATCCGGTCTTCGCGCCGATGTCCCCACCGAGGTCGGACATGACGTTCGCGGCCGTTCCCTGCGTCGCGGTCAGCCGCATCATCTGCTTCAACTGTGACGAGGTGCCGGCCTTCAACCCCTTCGCCGTGGCCAGCTCCCGGTCGTCCAGCTCCGGCGACACCAGGTACGGCTGCCGGAACTGCCCCGTGATCGCCGTCGCCGTCACCGACGCCATGTTCAGCGGGTTCATCAGGACGTCGCCCTGGCCGATCGCGTTGGCGGCCCGGTTCGGCCCGCTGGACGGCGGCACCTTGCCGTCCATGGAGACGATGCCCGTCTTCCAGTCGTCCCTGCCGAGCCCGAACCGCTCCTGGGCCTCCTCGGTCAACGACGCGTCGTCCATCGGCTCCTCGTCGATCAGCTTGATGAAAGCCGTGTTGCAGGACCGCATGAAGCTGTTGGCGAGCGTGGCGTTCGGCGTCTCGTCGGCCTTGAGCCCCGGCAGGTTCTTGAAGGTCTGGCTCTGCCAGGTCGCCGTGTCGGGGCAGGGTGCGGGGCCGTTCATCGAGGTCACGCCGTTGTCGATGAGGGTCGCGGCGGTGATGATCTTCATGGTGGAGCCGGGCGGGAGTTCACCCTGGAAGGCCGCGTTGAAGCCGTCCTGGCGGTTGTTGGCGACCGCCAGCACCTGCCCGGTGCTGGGCCGCAGCGCGACCACGGACGACTCGGCGTACTTCTTGACGGCCTTCTCGGCCGCCGCCTGCACACGCGCGCTGATCGTCGTCTCCAGCTTGCCCGCCTTGCCCTCGGCGAGGGTCAGCAGGGTGGTGTCACCCGCCTCCGCGTCGGTGTGCCGGATGCCCAGCTCGATACCGGGCGTACCGCCCGCGTCGGCGCCGTAGCGCTCGCGCAGGGTGTCGAGGATCGGCCCGAGGGAGGGGTACTTCTCCTTGGTCAGCACGGTGCCGTCCCGGTCCACGGCCTCGATGGGCGGCGCGGCGGCCTCCCCGGTGAACAACGTGTCGCCGGCCTTCAACTCGGGGTGCGCGACGGACGGCTGCCAGTCGACCAGCGCCCGCCCGGTCGTCTTCCCGCGTACGACGGTCAGTTCGCTCTCGTACGCGAGCTTCTTGCTCTTCCCCTGGTACGACACCGTCGCCGCGACGGAGAACGGGACGGTCCGGCCGCCGGTCCCGGTCGGCTTCCCCGGCTCGATCTTCACGTCGTCGATCCGCGCGGTGCCGACGAAGCTGCCGAACACCTTCCCCGCGTCCACGGCGTCGTTCGTGTACGACGACGCCGTGACCGAGTCGCCCTTCTCCCAGGCCGCGAAGAACTTCTCCGACGTCTCCTGGACCTCCTCGGCACTCGGCGGCCCGGTCCGCTTCTCCGCACCGCCACCGCCCCCGTTGAGCGCGGTCACGAAGTTGTACCCGCCGTACCCGGCGCCCCCCACCATCGCGGCGAAGACCCCGCCGATTATGGAGACCTTGACCCCCTTGCGCATGACGCGACCCCCCTTTGAACGCGTTCAGAAACCGCTTGCAGAGGGCTCACTGTAAGCACGGGGGAGTGACGCGAGGGAAAAATGCTCCCTGTGTGTTCCCTGATTGTTAGCCCAGCGGGCCGGGGCGACCCGCTTCAGGCCATCACACCCACGTATCCAGCCACATCCGCGACCGCCAGCTGTCGATCGGGATCGCCTGGCCCGTGTAGATGGGCCAGAAGTAGATGAAGTTCCAGGCGATCAGGAGGACCAGGACGCCTGCGCCGGCCGCGCCGGCTACGCGGCGGCGTTCCGTCGCGCCGGGGGGACCGAGGATGGCGCCGATCATCATCGTCACGGCGAGGCAGAGGAAGGGGAGGAAGACGACGGCGTAGAAGAAGAAGATCGTGCGCTCCTGGTACAGGAACCAGGGGAGGTAGCCGGCGGCGATGCCGGAGGCGATCGCGCCGGCGCGCCAGTCGCGGCGGAAGAACCAGCGCCACAGGACGTAGAGGATCGCGAAGGCGGCGGCCCACCACAGCAGTGGTGTACCGATGGCGAGGACCTCGCGGGCGCACTTTTCGGCGGTGCCGGCCGCGCAGCCGTCGTTGCCGGGGGACGGGGACTCGTAGAAGTAGGAGACCGGGCGGCCGACGACGATCCAGCTCCACGGGTTCGACTGGTACGTGTGCGGGGACGACAGGCCGACATGGAACTCGTAGACCGCGTGCTCGTAGTGCCACAGGCTGCGCAGCCAGTCGGGCAGCCAGCTGAACCAGCCGCCCTTTCCCGCGGTCGCCGCCCAGTTGCGGTAGTAGCCGCCGGTGCCGTCGTCCGGGGAGAGGATCCAGCCGGTCCAGGAGGCCAGATAGGTGACGATCACCACCGGGACCGTGGACAGGAAGGCCAGGCCCAGGTCGCGCTGGAGCATGGCGATCAGTGGCTGGCGGGCGCCGGCGACCTTGCGGGCCGAGTAGTCCCAGAGGACCGTCATGACGCCGAAGAACACCAGGAAGTACAGGGCGTTCCACTTGGTGCCGAAGGCCAGGCCCAGACAGAGACCGGCCAGCAGGCGGTACGGGCGCCAGCCCAGGCGGGTCGTCTCGGCGATGAGGGAGTTGGGGCGTACGACTCCGTCGCCGTCCGGGGGCAGTGCCTCGGCCAGTCGTTTCCTCGCCCGGTCGCGGTCGACGACCAGACAGCCGAAGGCGGCGAGCACGAAGAACATCAGCACCTGGTCGAGCAGCGCCGTGCGGCTCATCACGAAGTGCAGGCCGTCCACCGCCATCAGCGCGCCCGCGAGACAGCCGAGGAACGTCGAGCGGAAGATACGGCGGCCGATCCGGCAGAGCATCAGGACGGACAGCGTGCCGAGCAGGGCCGTCATGAAGCGCCAGCCGAACGGGTTGAACCCGAACATCAGCTCGCCCAGCCCGATGACGTACTTGCCGACGGGCGGGTGCACCACATACGCCGGGTCCGTCGGGATCGGTACGTTCCCGTTGTTCTGGAGGATCAGTTCATTGGCGTTCTTGGCCCAGTTGACCTCGTACCCGCGGTGGACGATCGCCCACGCGTCCTTGGCGTAGTACGTCTCGTCGAATATCACCGCCTTGGGGCTGCCCAGGTTGTGGAACCGCATCAGCCCCGCGGCCAACGTCACCAGCAGCGGACCGCCCCACGCCGACCAGCGGGCGATGAGCGCCCCCAGCTCCTCGCGCAGCCCCAGCACGGCCCAGACGCGCGGGCTCGGCCGGGTGTACGGGGGCACCAGTCGGTCGCGGACGTCGCTTCTCGGCGGCGCCGCGTAGCCGAAGCGGCGCAGCCGCTGCTGCCACGACGGCCGCTGCTCTTCGGTGGCCTGGTCCTGCCGGGTGTCCGTGGAGGACGCGGTACTGGTCACCGCGCCATCGTAGGGAACACCGCTGTGGGAGTCCCGTGGGCGGGGAATGTGGCCGGGGCGCCCAATAGCTCGGGGGTGCTTGTGATCTTGCGGCTGCGGGTGGGTTGTGGCTGGTCGCGCCCACGCGGCGGAGCCGCATATCGGCACAGCCCCGCGCCCCTTGGGAGCTTCGCCCCATCAGGGCTTCGCCTCGTCCCTGGGAGTATGGGGGCGTGACAGGAATCCTTGTGTTGGCAGGCACCCCCATCGGCGACATGGCGGACGCCCCGCCCCGGCTCGCCGAGGAGCTGACCGGCGCGGACGTGGTCGCCGCCGAGGACACCCGGCGGCTGCGCCGGCTCACCCAGGCGCTGGGCGTGCAGCCGGGCGGGCGGATCGTGTCCTACTTCGAGGGCAACGAGGCCGCGCGTACACCGGAGCTCGTCGAGGCGCTGGTGGGCGGTGCGCGGGTGTTGTTGGTCACGGACGCGGGGATGCCGTCGGTCTCCGACCCCGGGTACCGGCTCGTCGCCGCGGCCGTGGAGAAGGACATCCGCGTCACGGCCGTGCCGGGGCCGTCCGCGGTTCTGACCGCGCTCGCGTTGTCCGGGCTGCCCGTCGACCGGTTCTGCTTCGAGGGGTTCCTGCCGCGCAAGGCCGGGGAGCGGCTCGGGCGGCTGCGCGAGGTCGCGGAGGAGCGGCGCACGCTCGTGTACTTCGAGGCGCCCCACCGCCTGGACGCGACGCTCGCGGCGATGGCCGAGGTGTTCGGTGCCGAGCGACGGGCCGCGGTGTGCCGGGAGCTGACCAAGACGTACGAAGAGGTCAAGCGGGGGCCCCTCGGGGAGCTGGCCGAGTGGGCGGCGGCCGGTGTGCGCGGGGAGATCACCGTCGTCGTGGAGGGCGCGCCGGAGAAGGGGCCGGAGGAACTCGACGCCGAGGAGTTGGTGCGGCGGGTTCGGGTGCGGGAGGAGGCGGGGGAGCGGCGTAAGGAGGCGATCGCGGCGGTGGCGGTGGAGGCCGGGTTGCCGAAGAGGGAGGTCTTCGACGCGGTGGTGGCTTCCAAGCGGGCTGCGCCGTAGGGGCGCGTGTCGTGCGCCGGGTGCGGGTGGGTCGTGGTTGCTCGCGCAGTTCCCCGCGCCCCCAAAAAAGCCGGGGGCGCCCCCTGGCTTTTTGGGGGCGCGGGGAACTGCGCGACCAGCCCCACACCACCCGCACTCCGCGACGTACGCCGCACCCCCGTGACGCTTCCCGGAAAACGCCCCGCCCCATGCCAAGGCAAAGCCGAGCAAAGCACAGCCCTCGCGCGGGCGGCCTTCCCACAAGGGGAGGCCAAAACGGCTTCAACACCTCGGCAGGTGGGGTGCGTTCGGGGTCGGCGCAGGCGTCCACTGGGTGGTGAGGACGTACAGGTTCTCACCGTCCAGCGGACAAGAGGAGCTGGCAATGACCCAGATCGCAGAGCGGGCCGTACTGCGCGACACCGCCACCGCCGTCGTTCACGAGTCGTATGCGTTCGCCTGCATGCGCTGCGGGTACGGCTGGGAGCAGTCGTACGAGATAGAGCACCACAACGACGCCCAGGGGCGCGACTTCGTGATGTACGTGGCCGACGGCCAGGTCGTGCCGTCCCCGCTCTCCAGGCCCACGTGCCAGAACTGTGACGGTCATGTCGTACGGATCATGCGGGCGGGCCAGGTGTCGTCGGTGCGGGACGCCGAGCGGCGGCGGCACCTGCCGAAGCCCCGCCCGGCGGAGACGGACGCGACGGCGCCCGACGCGGCGGAGCCCGGGGAACACCACCACTGGCACCTGGCCGACCTGCTGCACCCGTTCCACCGCAAGGCGAGCTGACCCTCCCCCAGCGAGCCTGGAGGGCATGCCCCGATCGTGCGATTCGTAGGATCGGGGCATGCCTTCGAACGACTCCGGCAACGCGTCCGGCAAGAACGACAAGAACGCCGCGCCCCCGCTCCCCGAACCCCTCCGGGTGCCGGTCGCGGATTCGCACACCCATCTGGACATGCAGTCCGGCACGGTCGAGGAGGGCCTCGCGAAGGCCGCCTCCGTGGGGGTGACGACGGTCGTGCAGGTCGGCTGCGACATCAAGGGCTCGCGCTGGGCCGCCGAGACGGCCGAGCGGTACGAGGCCGTGCACGCCACGGTCGCGCTGCACCCCAACGAGGCACCGCGGATCGTGCACGGCGACCCGGACGGCTGGTCCCGGCAGGGTGCGCGCACGCCCGGCGGGGACGCGGCGCTCGACGACGCCCTCGCCGAGATCGACCGGCTGGCCGCGTTGCCGCAGGTCAAGGGGGTCGGGGAGACGGGGCTCGACTACTTCCGGACCGGGCCGGAGGGCAAGGCCGCCCAGGAGCGGTCGTTCCGCGCGCACATCGAGATCGCCAAGCGGCACGGCAAGGCGCTGGTCATCCACGACCGCGACGCCCACGACGACGTGTTGCGGATCCTGAAGGAGGAGGGCGCGCCCGAGCGGACCGTCTTCCACTGCTACTCCGGTGACGCGGCGATGGCCGGGATCTGCGCCGAGCACGGCTACTTCATGTCCTTCGCCGGGAACATGACCTTCAAGAACGCCCGGCCGCTGCGCGACGCCCTCGCCGTCGCGCCCCTGGAACTCGTCCTCGTCGAGACCGACGCGCCCTTCCTGACGCCCGCGCCGTACCGCGGACGGCCCAACGCGCCGTATCTCATTCCGGTCACGGTTCGGGCGATGGCCGCGGTGCGGGACATCGACGAGGACGCGCTGGCGACGGCGATCGCGGCGAACACGGCGAGGGCGTTCGATTACTGACGGGTCACGTTTCGTCGGCCGTTGGAGGGGCTCGAAAAGATGATCAGTGACCCGTGTCGCGACACTGTGTGACCACGTTGCTTTGGAGGGTGACCGGAGTCCGCTAGGTTCACGTCGCCCGACCCGGACCCGGATCCCCTCTGGAGCGTGTCGTCGTGAGCAACGTGCAGTCGTCGTCGTACGAGACCTATGGCCCGGACGGTACGGACTGGCAGCCGGCGTACGGCGCCGAGGCGCAGTCGTACGGGGTCCACGAGGACACGTACCGGCCCGCCTATGAAGACCTGCGGGACCACCCGGACCCGGCCTCGACGCCTGCTGGTCCGGTCGACGGCCGGGGCGTCTCCCGGCGGTCCGCTCGGCGCAGACGGGTGCCCGACCGGTCCGCTCCGTTGCGGCGGCTGGTGCCGCAGGCGCTCGTGGTGGCGTTTCTCGCGGGCGGGACCTCCGCGTTCGTGGCGAAGGACAAGGCGATCGAGCTGACCGTCGACGGGCGGCCGCGCACGCTGCACACCTTCGCCGACGACGTCACCGAACTCCTCGCCGACGAGGGGGTCGCCTTCGGCGCGCACGACGTCGTCGCACCGGCTCCCGGTACCGCGCTGAGCAGCGGTGACGAGGTCGCCGTGCGCTACGGGCGGCCCGTCGCCCTCACCCTCGACGGCCACCGGCGCAGGGTCTGGACGACCGCCCGCACGGTGGACGGGGCGCTCCAGCAGCTCGGGGTGCGTGCGGAGGGCGCGTATGTGTCGACCTCGCGCTCCCAGCGCATCGGGCGGCAGGGGCTGGAGCTGGACGTCCGTACCGAGCGGGCCGTCACGATCATGGCGGACGGGCGGACGCGGACGATCCGTACGAACGCGGCGACCGTGGGGGAGGCGGTCGAGCAGGCCGGGGTCACCCTGCGCGGGGAGGACACCACCTCCGTCGCGGGGGCGAGCTTCCCCCGGGACGGGCAGACCGTGACCGTGCTGCGGGTGACCGGGTCCAAGGAGGTCCGCGAGGAGCCGATCCCCTTCTGGGTACGCCGTACCGAGGATCCCTCCCTGTTCCGGGGCACCGAGGTCGTCGAACGCGCCGGCCACCCGGGCACCCGCCGGGTCACCTACGCCCTCCGCACGGTCAACGGGGTCAAGCAGCGGCCCCGGCTCCTCCGGACCGAGGTCGTGCGTGAGCCGCAGGACCAGATCGTCAAGGTCGGGACGAAGCCGGTGCCGACGTCGGCGCAGGAGGCGGAGGGGCTGAACTGGCCGGGCCTGGCGGCGTGCGAGTCGGGCGGCCGTCCGGACGCGGTCGACTCCTCGGGCACGTACGGCGGCCTCTACCAGTTCGACACCTACACCTGGCAGAGCCTCGGCGGCCAGGGCCGCCCCCAGGACGCCCCCGCCGCCGAACAGACCCTCCGCGCGAAGAAGCTGTACGTCCAGCGGGGGGCGAGTCCCTGGCCGCACTGCGGCGCCCGCCTGCACAGCTGAGGGCGCCTCGTGGCCATCCGGCGCAGGAGAACCCGGTGGATTTCGGTCGTCGGACGCCCAATCCGCACCCCCGAGCTCCACGGCGCCCATGGGCGGGGGCGCAGTCCCCGCCCCGTACCCTTGTCCCGTGACCAGCCCCACCCCCGACGCCCTCCTGGGCCCCGCCGACGTCCGCGAACTCGCGGCCGCGCTCGGCGTACGGCCCACCAAGCAGCGCGGCCAGAACTTCGTCATCGACGCCAACACGGTGCGCCGGATCGCGCGGACCGCGGACGTCCGCCCGGAGGACACGGTCGTCGAGGTGGGGCCGGGCCTCGGCTCCCTCACCCTGGCCCTGCTGGAGGTCGCGGACAGGGTCACGGCCGTCGAGATCGACGACGTACTCGCCGCCGCGCTCCCCGCGACGATCGCCGCCCGCATGCCCACCCGCGCCGCCCGCTTCGCCCTCGTGCACGCGGACGCCATGCACGTCACGGAGCTTCCCGGCCCGGCCCCCACGGCCCTCGTCGCGAACCTCCCGTACAACGTCGCCGTCCCCGTGCTGCTGCACATGCTCGAGACCTTCCCGACCATCGAGCGCACCCTCGTGATGGTCCAGGCGGAGGTCGCCGACCGCCTCGCCGCGGGGCCGGGCTCGAAGGTGTACGGCGTGCCGTCGGTGAAGGCGAACTGGTACGCGGAGGTCAAGCGGGCCGGGTCGATCGGGCGGAACGTCTTCTGGCCGGCGCCGAACGTCGACAGCGGGCTCGTCTCGCTCGTCCGCCGGACCGAGCCGATCAAGACCACCGCCACCAGGCGCGAGGTGTTCGCGGTCGTCGACGCGGCCTTCGCCCAGCGGCGCAAGACGCTGCGCGCCGCCCTCGCCGGATGGGCCGGTTCCGCGGCCGCCGCCGAGGCCGCCCTCGTCGCCGCCGGCGTCTCCCCGCAGGCCCGCGGCGAGTCCCTGACGGTCGAGGAGTTCGCCGCCGTCGCCGAGAACAGGGTCGCGGAGAACACCGACGACGCGGGCGACGCAGCCAGCCCCACCGGCACCGACAACACCGACACCAAGGAGCCCGGCCAGTCGTGAGCGTCACCGTTCGCGTCCCCGCCAAGGTCAATGTCCAGCTCGCGGTCGGCGGCGCCCGCCCCGACGGGTTCCACGACCTGGCCAACGTCTTTCTCGCCGTCGGGCTGTACGACGAGGTCACCGCCACCCCGGCCGACGAGCTGACCGTCACCTGCGCGGGCCCCGGCGCCGACCAGGTCCCCCTGGACCGTACGAACCTCGCCGCCCGTGCCGCGCTCGCGCTGGCGGAACGCCACGGCGTCGAGGCCGCCGTGCATCTGCACATCGCCAAGGACATCCCCGTGGCCGGCGGCATGGCCGGCGGCAGCGCGGACGCGGCCGGCGCGCTGCTCGCCTGCGACGCGCTGTGGGGTACGAACGCCTCGCGCGACGAACTCCTCGACATCTGCGCGGAGTTGGGGAGCGATGTGCCGTTCAGCCTGGTGGGCGGGGCGGCCCTCGGGACCGGGCGGGGCGAGCAGCTCCGGCCGCTCGACGTGGGCGGCTCGTTCCACTGGGTGTTCGCCGTCGCCGACGGCGGGCTCTCCACTCCCGCCGTCTACCGCGAGTTCGACCGGCTCCACGAGCACGACGTCGTGCCCGAGCCCATCGCCTCCCAGGTGCTGCTCGACGCGCTCGCCAAGGGCGACGTCGACGCGCTCGCGGCCTTCCTGCCGGACTCCAACGGCCTCCAGCCCGCCACCCTCTCGCTGTTCCCGAAGCTGGCCGACACCCTCGCCGAGGGCCACGCGGCCGGCGCGCTCGCCGCGCTCGTCTCCGGCTCGGGGCCGACCACGGCGTTCCTCGCCCGGGACGCCGAGTCGGCACACACCATCGCTCAGGGGCTCCTCGCGTCCGGCACCTGCAAGGCCGCGCGTGTGGCCGCCTCGCCCGCGCCGGGAGCGACGGTCGTCCCACAAGCCCCGCGAACGCGACGTACTCAGACGTGAGTTGAGTACGGGAGCGCTGATGCCCGACCGGGCGCCCGCGCGACCGTACTCCCATGAGTGCAAGCGTGAGTGCGAGAGAACTCGCCGCCGCCACCCCGTCCACCCGAGACCGGTACGTCGACCTGCTGCGGGTCGCCTCCCTCGGCACGGTCGTCCTCGGCCACTGGCTGATGGCGGCGGTCACGACCGGTGGTGACGGCCGGGTCGAGGTGGGGAACCTCCTCGCCGTCGAGCCGCGGCTCCAGATCCTCACCTGGGCCCTGCAGATCATGCCGGTGTTCTTCTTCGTCGGCGGCTTCTCACACGCTCTCTCCTACCGCTCGCTCAGCCGCAAGAGCACGGGCGAGGGGGCTTCTTCCGTCTACCCCGCCTTCCTCCGCGCCCGTCTCCAGCGGCTCCTCCGCCCCACCATGGTGTTCATAGGCGTGTGGGGTGCCGCCGCCGTGCTTCTCCACCTCGTGGGCGAAGGCGGCGGACTGCTCGACGTCGCGCTGCGGCTGGTCGCGCAGCCGTTGTGGTTCATCGGGATCTATCTCGCGATGGTCGCCTTCACCCCGCCGCTGCTGACGCTGCATGAGAAGTACGGGTGGGGCGCGTTCGGGGGGCTTGTCGCGGCCGCCGCGCTCGTGGACGTGCTGCGGTTCGCGCTCGACGTGCCGTTCGTCGAGTTCCTCAACTTCGCGTTCGTCTGGCTCGCGATCCACCAGCTCGGGTTCCTGCGTGCCGACGGGCGGTTGACGCGGCCGTATCTGCTCGCCGGGGCAGGGCTCGCGGGGGCCGCGCTGCTGGTGGCGTACGGGCCGTATCCGCTGTCGATGGTGGGGATGCCGGGCGAGAAGGTGTCGAACATGGCGCCGCCGACCTTCGCGCTGCTGTGCCACGGGCTGTGGCTGGTCGGCGCGGTGGAGTGGCTGCGCGGGCCGGTGACGCGGTGGCTGGAGCGGCCGAAGGTGTGGCGGGCGGTCGTGGCGGCCAACGGCATCTCGATGACGGCGTTCCTGTGGCACCTTTCGGCCATGCTCGGGGTGTACGGCGTCCTGCTCGCGCTGGATGTGCCGCTGCCCGCGCCCGCGACGGGTGCCTGGTGGGCCCAACTGCCCCTGCGGATCGCCGCTGCGGCCGTCCTCACGGCGGTCCTCGTCGCCGCCTTCCGGAGCTTCGAACGACCCGCCGCACGGGCCGTCGTACAGTCCGTCACCCCGCGCACGCAAGGGAGTTCGGGCAGGTCAGCGGCGTACTCCGGGCCCGCTGCCACCCTCGGTGTCGTGCTCTGCCTCTTCGGGGTGCTCGGGCTCTCGATGGTCGGATTCGGCGGGCTGTTCGAGGGGCGTACGGCCCTGTTGATCGCCGTTCAGGTGAGCGCTCCGGCGGCGGTGGCCATGACGCTCATAGGATGGCTGATGGTGGAGCGTGTGGGGCGCGGGTGACCGCCCAATGACGGTGGCGTGCGGACGATGTGTGAAAAACGTGCAGGTCACAGGGTTTTCGCCGTGACCGGACGGGCACTTGCTGTGCTGTAACCCACGCCACAGTACTTTGATTCTCCCGAATATCCGTGCTGGTCCCCATTTCGCCTGCTCTGCACGTCAATTGCGAGTGGCATGATCTCGATCCCCGGTGACTCGTTACCGACGGTACTTCCCGTGCGCACGGTGTCGTCCGCGCGGCGGGCGAGAGGGGTTCCTTCATGGGACACATGGACCACTTCAGCGCCGGATGGGTCACCCCCGTGCTCTCCTACGTCATGGCCTGCGTCGGCTCCGCACTCGGACTGCGCTGCACCGTCAGGGCACTTGAGGCCGAGGGCGCCTCGAAGCGGAACTGGCTGATCCTCGCGTCGTTCGCGATCGGCTCGGGCATCTGGACCATGCACTTCGTGGCGATGATGGGCTTCGGCGTGGAAGGGACGCCCATCCGTTACGACGTCCCCATGACCGTCCTCAGCCTGGTGATGGCGATCGCCGTGGTCGGCGCCGGTGTCTTCACCGCCGGTTACGGCCGCTCCCGGGTCCGGGCGGTGGCCTTCGGCGGCCTCGGTACCGGGCTCGGCGTGGCCGCCATGCACTACACCGGGATGGCCGCGCTCAACCTGCACGGCGAGGTCGACTACCACCCTTCGCTGGTCATCGCCTCCGTGGTGATCGCCGTCGTCGCCGCGACCGCCGCGCTGACGCTCACGCTCATCGTGCGCGGCGGTGTCCTCGCCGCGATCGCCGCGCTGGTCATGGGGCTCGCGGTCAGCAGCATGCACTACACCGCGATGTACGCCGTGCGCATCGACCTCGCGCCCAGCACCGCCGAGCTGGGCGGGGCCACGGCCACGGAGTTCCTGTTCCCGCTGGCCGTGCTGCTGGGCTCGTTCCTCTTCCTGACCGCCGCGTACGTGGCGCTGTCGCCGACCGGCAAGCGTGCGGAGTCGGCTTTCGCCGATGAACTGCTGCGTGAGGTCGAACTGTCGACTGCCTGAGCACGTGAGCGCTCCGCTTGGAGCGCCGTTGTGACCTGCGGGCCGGTGGGGGGCTGGTCGCGCAGGGCCCCGCGCCCCTCACGGGGCGCTTGAGCCGCCCTCTCCGAGCGAGGTCCCCATGAAAGTCTTCCGTATGACCGCCCGGCTGCGACCCAGATCCGTGCGGGCGAAGATCGTCGCCCTGTTGATGCTGCCCATCGTGTCGCTCATGGCGCTGTGGAGCTACGCCGCCGTGACGACCGTGGCGAGCATCGGTGACACCGAGCGTGCCAAGGACGTCAACATCGAACTGCTCGCGCCGGTCGCCGAGTTCGTGACCGCCCTGCAGGCCGAGCGGACCGCCGCCATCCGGTACGCGGCCGGGCGCACCGAATCCGGCCTGGACGACCTGAGGGCCGATCAGCAGACCACCGACAAGGCCGTGACGGCGCTCCGTGAGGGCCTCAACTCCTCCAGCTCGGACGCGGGCCTCATCGACAGCGGTCTGCCCGACCGCCTGGACGCGCTCGAATCCGACTTCAGCGCCCTCGCGGCCCTGCGCGCGGAGACCACCGGGTCGGGGGCGAAGTCCACCGGGTCCGCCGGGGAGGACTCGGTGTCGACGGCGTACACCGGGTACTCGACGGTCGTCGAGCACGCCTTCGCCGTGACCGGTGCGCTCACCAGCGAGAAGGGCACGGACGCGACCTCCGAGGCGCGTGTCGTCCTCGAACTCTCCCGCGTCCGCGACGCCGTGGCCCGCGAGCAGGCGTTGCTGGCCGCCGCCACCGCGTCCGGGACGCTCACCAAGGAGCAGTACGCGCGGTTCATCGGTGCCGTCGCCACACAGCGCGAGCTGCTGAGGCCCGCCGTCGCCGACCTCAAGGCCGAGCACCGGCCCGCCTACGACGCGCTGCTGAAGAGCGACGGTTACACCACCCTCGGCAAGGTCGAGGACCGGGTGAGCGACGCCGGGGCGGGTGCCGTGTCGGCGGCCGTGCTGAAGGACTGGGAATCCTCCTCGACGTCCGTGCTCAAGGGCCTCGCCGAGGCGGAGGAGGACGCCGGTACGGGTGCGGCGGCGAAGGCGGAGGTCTTCGGCTGGGACTCGCTCGGCGCCTCCGGCGTCGCGGTGGTCCTCGGTCTCGTCGGCGTGCTGCTGTCGCTCCTCGTCTCCGTGAGCGTCGGCCGCGGCCTCATCGTCGAACTCCTCGACCTGCGCAACTCCGCCCTCGAAGTCGCCGGCCGACGCCTGCCGCAGGCCATGCGCAAGCTGCACGCCGGGCAGGGTGTCGACATCGACGCCGAGGCCCCGATGCGGCGCCTCGCCGGCGACGAACTCGCCCAGGTGGGCAGCGCGTTGACGGCCGTCCAGCGGGCAGCGCTCAAGGCGGCCTCCGAGCGCGCCGAACTCCTCAGCGGTATCTCCGGGGTGTACGTCAGCCTCGCCCGCCGCAGCCAGGTGCTGCTCCACCGCCAGCTCGACCTGCTCAGCGTGATGGAGCAGCGCCAGCAGGGACAGCAGAACCACGCCGAGCTGTACGACCTCTTCCGCATCGACTACCTCGCCACCCGGATGCGGCGCCACTCCGAGTCGCTGCTCATCCTGTCCGGGATCGCCCCCGGGCGCGGCTGGCGCGACCCGATCGCGCTGTCGGACATCCTGCGGGCCGCCGTCGCCGAGATCGAGGACGCGACCCGCGTCCATATCTGGGCCGCACCGCGCGTGTCGCTGAACGGCGGTTCCGTCGCCGACGTCATCCATCTGCTCGCCGAGCTCGTCGAGAACGCCGCCGCGTTCTCCCCGCCCTCCACCAAGGTGCAGCTGCGCGCCGCCCGGACGCGCGACGGTGTCCTCATCGAGGTCGAGGACAGCGGCTTCGGCATGAACGAGGAGGCGATGGCCGACGCCAACCGCAAGATCCGGTCGGAGAAGGTCGACCTCCTCGACGCCAAGCAGATCGGGCTGTTCGTGGTGAACCGGCTCGCCGACCGCCAGGGTCTGCGCGTCGAATTGCGCCAGTCGACCAACGGAGGCGTCGCCGCGACCGTCTTCATCCCCGAGAACCTGATCCGCGACGACATGCCCGTCCACCACGAGTCGGCCTCCGACGGGCGTTCGCCGGCCCCGGCGTCGGCGCTGATCCAGCAGCAGCAGCGGCGGCGGTAGCCGCACGGCCGGGCACGAAAGCTGCCGTGCGCCTCGGGTGGGGGTGTCCCCGGGGCGCACGGCGTTCTTGTCGCTGGGATCTACTGCTGGGGCCGGTTGATCAGAAGGTCAGCTTCCAGCTGTTGATGTAACCGGTGTCCGCGCTGTAGACGTCCTGGACCTTCAGCTGCCAGGAGCCGTTGACCGTCGTCTCGCTGGAGGCGTCGACCGTGTAGGTGGCGTCGACGTTGTCCGTGGAGTCGGAGGAGCTGCTGCTCTTCAGGCGGTACGTCGAGCCGTCCGGGGCGACGAGGTCGATGACCAGGTCGCCGCGGTAGGTGTGGACGATGTTGACGTACACGGACAGGTCGCTGGGCGCGCTGCCGGTGAGGCCGCTGACGGTGAGGGGCGAGTAGACCGCGGAACCGGCGTCCGGGATGGAGACATCGGTGGTCGACTCGAAGGCGGCGCCGGTGTCGCCGCCGTCGTCACCGCCGTCGTCCCCGTCACCGCTCGGGGTGACCTGGAGCAGCAGGTTGGGGCTGCCGGTGCCGACGCTGGTGAGGGTGGAGGCGGATGCCGCCGAGGTCAGGGCCGTGGAGACCGCGGAGGGCGTGGCGCTCGGGTTCTCGCCGAGGTAGACGGCGGCCGCGCCGGCGACGTGCGGGGACGCCATCGACGTACCGGAGTAGGTCGCGGTGGCCGTGTTGGAGCTGTTCGACGCGGAGGTGATGGACGAACCCGGCGCGAAGATGTCCAGCGACGACCCGTAGTTGGAGAAGGACGACCGGGCGTCGGCGCTCGTGGAGGCGCCGACGGTGATCGCGGAGGCGACACGGGCCGGCGAGTAGCTGGACGCGTTGGCGTTGTCGTTGCCGGCCGCGACAGCGTAGGTGATGCCCGCGGAGATGGAGTTGGCGACGGCGGCGTCGAGGGTGGAGTCCGCGCCGCCGCCGAGCGACATGTTGGCGACGGCCGGGAACTGGGCGTTCTCGGTCACCCAGTCGATACCGGCGACGACACCGGCGGTCGTGCCGGAGCCCTCGTCGTCGAGGACGCGGACGGCGACGATGTCGGCGGCCTTGGCGACACCGTAGGTGGTGCCGGCGACGGTGCCGGCGACGTGTGTGCCGTGGCCGTTGCCGTCGCCGGCGCTGGTGTCGTTGTCGACGGCGTCGTAGCCGTAGGACGCCCGCCCGCCGAAGTCGGTGTGGGTGATCCGTACGCCCGTGTCGATGATGTAGGCGGTGACGCCGCTGCCCGCGCTGCTGGGGTACGTGTACGACGAGTCGAGCGGCAGGTCGGCCTGGTCGATGCGGTCCAGACCCCAGGTCGCGCCGGTCTGGGTGTCGCTCATGTGGACGGTCTTGTTGGTGGCGACCGTGGCGACGGCCGGGTCGGCGGCGAGCTGCTTCGCCTCCGCCTCGGTCATCTCGGTGGCGTAGCCGTTCAGCGCCCTCTTGTACGTCTGCTCGACCTCGGCGCCGTACCGGGTGGCGACCGCCTTGCCCTTGGTGGAGGCCGCCTTGAAGGGGAGGCTCTCCTTGAGCGTGACGATGTAGCTGCCCTTGATGGCGTTCTCGGCGTTCGCGCCGACGATCTTGCCCTCCGCGGGCGCCGCGACCGCGGGGGCGGCGGTCGCGGCACCGACGGTGAACAGGGCGGCGGCGGAGACCACGGCGGCGAGCGCACCGCGTCTGCGGCGACCGGGGGCGTGGGGGGTGGTGGAGTGCTGCACGAACATCGGGGTGGTTCCCCTCTCGTGAAGACTTGCGCGGACTGACCGAAATTGGGGGGTGGCGTCCTGGTGACATACAGTGATGTCATTGACGCGATCACGTCAATGAGGGGAATCCCTACGTACGGGTAGGGAGATGCGCCCGCGCCCCTCGGCTCACTCAATTCGGGCGCCCAATCGGGTCTCAAAAGTGGGGAGTTGGAGCCTCGGGACAGGGGTGCGCGCTGCGGCGTAACTCATGATCTTGGGCTGCGTCGGTTCGTACGACACGGGCACGTATCGGGGAGAGGTCGAGGTGTCCGTCCGTCACCACCGGTAGGCCCGGACCCCTCCGACCTCCTCACCCTTGGTGTCGGCGCTCCACCCGTTCGTGGTCCACGCACGGGCGCTGACGCGGTTCGGCTGGTCGTTTCTGGCCAGGCGTACCCGCAGCGGCACTTCCCGGCGGGCACCCGGCCGCGCGTGGAGGGCTTCGGGGGCGGCGCGAGCGTGGGCCTGCCCCGCGTCACGCTGACGGCCTGATCCGTACGGCCCCGAACGCCCCCTCCACGCCGGTGCGCCGAGAGGAGCGGGGAGCAGCCGCGACTCCGTCCCGTACGCCGAGCCCAGTAGCCCCGGATACTCCCGTGAGCAGACGACCCCGGCGCCCCTGCCCGGCACCGTGGTGCGCATGCAGACAAGCCGTCCCGTACGCCGGGCCTTCCTCGTCGTCCATGTAGCCGCCTCCGCGTGCTGGCTCGGGCTCACGTTCGGGCTGCTCGCGCTCGGGGTCACCGCGGGCACGACCGGGTCCGCGGTGACGGTGGAGGCGTCCGTCCGGGCCATGAAACTGTTCGCGGACTGGCTCCTGATCCCGGTCGCGCTCCTGACGTTCGTCAGCGGTCTGGCGCTGTCGCTGGGTACCCGGTGGGGGCTGGCCCGGTACCGCTGGGTCTGCACGAAGTTCTGGCTGACCCTGGCCACCCTCACCGCCACGGTCGTCGCGCTGCGCCCCGGCGTGAACTCCGCCGTCACCGCCGTCGCCGCGGGCGGCCCGCTGCCCGACGTGGGAGACGTGCTGTTCGGGCCGGTCGTCTCGCTCTCCGCGTACGTCTTCATGACGGTGATCTCGGTGCTGAAGCCCTGGGGGCTCACCAAGCGCGGCCGCCGGCTCCGGAAGGCCGCCCGCGGCGAGCGGACCGACGCGGGACGCCCGACTCGGCCCGCCGGCCCCGGCCGCACGGGCGAGAGCGCTGCCGCGCCCAGCTGAAAAGCCGGGCGGCGGTGCCTCGCCCGGGGCCCGCCGGCGTATCGGGCCGGGGACGCCGACGTTCCCGGCTCCGGTCCGGGTCGCGGCGTTCCCGGCCCTTGGCCGTTGGCCTCCGGCCCCAGTCGGTGTCCCCGGTCGTGGTCGCGGCGTCTCGTCTGGGCCTCGTCGGCGTCCTGGCGGCGCTGCCTCGCCCGGGGCCCGTCGGCGTCCTGGCCCTGGGTCGCGGCGTTCCCGGCTCCGGCCTGGGGCGCGGCGTTCCCGGCCCTAGTCGGCGACGTTGGCCCTCGGCCCCAGTCGGTGTCCCCGGTCGTGGTCGCGGCGTCTCGTCTGGGCCTCGTCGGCGTCCTGGCGGCGCTGCCTCGCCCGGGGCCCGTCGGCGTCCTGGCCCTGGGTCGCGGCGTTCCCGGCTCCGGCCTGGGGCGCGGCGTTCCCGGCCCTTGGCCCTTGGTCCCCGGCCCTAGTCGGCGACGTCGGCCCCCGGCCCCAGCCGGTGTCCCCGGTCGTGGTCGCGGCGTCTCGTCTGGGCCTCGTCGGCGTCCCGGCGGCGCTGCCTCGCCCGGGGCCCGTCGGCGCCCTGGCCCTGGGGCGCGGCGTTCCCGGCCCTTGGCCCTTGGTCCCCGGCCCCAGTCGGCGACGTTGGCCCCCGGCCCCAGTCGGCGTCCCCGGCCGCGGTCACGGCGTCTAGCCCTGGCCCGGCGGCGGTGCCTGGCCACGGCGGCGATGCCTCGTCCCGGCGGCGATGCCTCGCCCGGGACCCGTCGGCGTCCCGGTCCCGGTCACGGCGTTCCCGGTCCCGGTCACGGGGTCCCGCCCCGCCGCCCCGTCACGCCCCTCCGCCCCGCCGACTACCCTGGAGGGTCGATCGTCCCCGTGGCAGGAGAGTAATGGCCGTCAACCTGGTCAATGTCGAGAACGTCAGCAAGGTGTACGGCACCCGCGCCCTGCTCGACGGGGTCTCGCTCGGCGTCTCCGAAGGGGACCGGATCGGCGTCGTGGGGCGGAACGGGGACGGGAAGACGACCCTGATCCGGATGCTCGCGAAGCTGGAGGAGGCCGACTCCGGGCGGGTGACCCACTCCGGCGGCATCCACGTCGGCGTGCTCACCCAGCACGACTCCCTCGACCCGGCCGCCACCGTCCGGCACGAGGTCATCCGGGACATGGCGGACCACGAGTGGGCGGGGAACTCCAAGATCCGGGACGTACTGACCGGGCTGTTCGGCGGCCTCGACCTGCCCGGGTTCCCGCAGGGGCTCGACACCGTCATCGGGCCGCTCTCCGGCGGTGAGCGGCGGCGCATCGCGCTCGCCAAGCTGCTCATCGAGGAGCAGGACCTGATCGTTCTCGACGAGCCCACCAACCACCTCGACGTGGAGGGCATCTCCTGGCTCGCCGGCCATCTGCGGGAGCGGCGGTCCGCGCTCGTCTGCGTCACCCACGACCGGTGGTTCCTGGACCAGGTGTGCACGCGGATGTGGGACGTGCAGAAGGGCTCGGTCTTCGAGTACGAGGGCGGGTACTCCGACTACGTCTTCGCACGGGCCGAGCGGGAGCGCATCGCCGCCACCGAGGAGACCAAGCGGCAGAACCTGGTCCGCAAGGAGCTGGCGTGGCTGCGGCGCGGGGCGCCCGCCCGTACGTCGAAGCCCCGGTTCCGGGTCGAGGCGGCGAACGAGCTGATCGCGGACGTGCCGCCGCCGCGTGACACCAGCGAGCTGATGAAGTTCGCGTCGTCCCGGCTGGGCAGGACCGTCTTCGACCTGGAGGACGTCACCGTGCAGGCCGGGCCGAAGGTGCTGCTGAAGCATCTGACGTGGCACCTCGGACCGGGCGACCGGATCGGGCTCGTCGGGGTCAACGGCGCCGGCAAGACCTCCCTGCTGCGGGCCATGGCCGAGGCCGCGCGCAGCGACGGCGAGAAGCAGCCCGCCGCCGGACGCGTCGTCACGGGCAAGACCGTCAAGCTCGCGTATCTGTCCCAGGAGGTCGCCGAGCTCGACCCCACCTGGCGGGTGCTCCAGGCCGTGCAGCAGATCCGCGACCGCGTCGACCTCGGCAAGGGGCGCGAGATGACGGCGGGGCAGCTCTGCGAGACCTTCGGCTTCAACAAGGAGAAGCAGTGGACGCCGGTGGGCGACCTCAGCGGTGGTGAGCGGCGGCGGCTCCAGATTCTGCGGCTGCTGATGGACGAGCCCAACGTCCTCTTCCTCGACGAGCCGACGAACGACCTCGACATCGAGACCCTCACGCAGTTGGAAGACCTCCTCGACGGCTGGCCGGGGTCGATGATCGTGATCTCCCACGACCGGTTCTTCATCGAGCGCACGACGGACAAGGTGTTCGCCCTCCTCGGCGACGCGACGCTGCGGATGCTGCCGCGCGGGATCGACGAGTACATCGAGCGGCGCCACAAGATGGAGGAAGTGGCGGCGGCCGCCGCCGGGGTCGCCGTGAAGCCCGCCGCCGAGGCCGCGCAGAAGAACGCCGCCGACGCCCGGGCCGCGAAGAAGGAACTCCAGAAGATCGAGCGGCAGTTGGACAAGGTCTCCGAGAAGGAGGCGAAGTTGCACGCGCGGATCGCGGAGAACGCGACGGACTTCGCGAAGGTGGGGGAACTCGACGCGGAGTTGCGGGCGTTGGGCGCCGAGAAGGAGGAGCTTGAGATGCGGTGGCTGGAACTGGCCGACGACGCGTAGCGGTAGAGCCGGGCGGCCGCTCGTCGTTGGGGCTGATGTTCGGTGCCGGCGCCGGTTGTTCGTGGCCGGTCGCGCCACGCGGCGGAGCCGCATATCAACACAGCCCCGCGCCCCTTCAGGGCCCGGCCCTTGCCCGGCGCCAATAAGGCGCCCGCGCCTTCAAATGGCGTATGGCGCAAGGCGCGCACGTCCCGTGAAGGGGGCGTGAAGGAGCGTAACGAGGGCATCACGGGCCGGTTCTCCCTTGGGAACAGGGGAGCGACCGGCCCCGTGCGTGGCAGCGTCGCAGTGATAGAAAGAGCCGTCTGAGAAGAGTCTCAACAGTCTGAGAAGCGACACCACGCGTGACCACGGGTGGCTCGAAAGCAGCGAACAGGGGGAAAGCGCTGATGACTCAGCCACCCGATCAGCCGTCGCAGGGCGGCTTCGGAGCTCCGCAGAACCCACCACCGCCGTCGCAGCCGCAACAGCCGTACGGCTACCCACAGACGCCCCCGCCGCAGGGCCCGCCCGCACAGGGTCCCGGCTACGGCTACCCCCAGCAACCGCCCGCGCAACAGGGCCCGTACGCCCAGCCGCAGCAGCCGGGACCGTACGCGCAGCCCGGCCCCTACAACCCGGCGTCGCAGGCCGGCCCCTACAACCCGGCGTCGCAGGCCGGTTACGGCTACCCGCAGTCCCAGTACCCGGGCGCGCCCACCCCGCCGCCGGGCGCCGGCGGTGGCTCGAAGAACCCCTTCAAGGGCAAGCCCGCGATGATCATCGGCGCTGCCGTGGCCGCGCTGCTCGTGGTCGGCGGCACGGTGTTCGCGGTGACGGGCCTCGGTGACGACGGAGAGAAGAAGCCGGTCGCCAAGGAGAGCGCGAGCCCGACCGAGGACGCCAAGCCCTCGCCCACCCAGCCCGTCAACAAGGGCGACGGCAGCGGCGACGGCGGCGACGACGTCGACGTCTCCGACCTCAACGCGGACCGCAAGGCCGGCGAGGCGAAGGTGCTCTGGTACAAGAGCGCGCCCGACGCCCCCGGTTCCGGCGCGTACGCCCCCGGCCTGTGGGTCACCGACAAGGTCGCCGTGAAGCCGGCGTACAAGCAGCTCTTCGCCTACAACGTCGGTGACGGGAACCCCGCCTGGGACCCGATCGAGTTCAGCGGCGAGATCTGCTCGGTCACCCCGCAGGCGGCCTCCGGCGACCGGATCGTGATCTCGTACCAGGAGAACGACTCGGCGAACGCCGAGTGCGACCAGCTCCAGCAGGTGGACCTGAACACCGGCGAGAAGGGCTGGCACGTGGAGCTGGAGAAGGGCGACCTGTTCGACAGCGCCAGCAGCGTGCAGCTGTCCGTCACCGGCAGCACGCTCCTGGTGGGCCGCTCCCAGTCCGGGACGGCGTACGACGTCAACACGGGCAAGAAGCTGTGGGACAAGAAGAGTTACGGCCAGTCCTGCTACCCGGCCGGGTTCGCGGGCGGCGCGCGGCTGATCTCCCTCTCCTCCTGCGCGGTGACCACCGAGAAGGAACACGACGAGGTCCAGGAGCTCGACCCGGCGACCGGCAAGGCCAAGTGGACGTGGAAGGTCCCCAAGGGCTGGCGGGTCGAGCACGCGTACTCCGTGAACCCGCTCGTCCTCTACCTCACCAATGAGGAAGACAACACCTGGAACATCGCCACCCTGAACGCCGACGGCTCGATCCGTTCGCAGGTCGACTCGGCCGAGACGTTCGCGCCCGAGTGCGACGGCGGGATCGTCACCCGCGACATCCAGAGCTGTGTGGGCGTCGCGGCCGACGCGAACACCCTCTACCTGCCGACCGAGGAGAAGGACGGAACGAACGAGATCGTCGCGCTGAACCTCGCGACCGGCAAGGAGAAGTGGCGCGTCAAGTCCCCTTCCTCCGACGCGGTGATGGCGTCGGTCAAGATCGAGGGCTCGAAACTGATCACGTACGTCGAGCCGTCGCAGGGCGAGGGCGGCCAGGTCGTGTCCTTCCCGACGACCGGCGACAACCGCAAGGCCACCAAGCTCATGCAACTGCCGGCGAGCGCCGCGAAGATCGAGAGCACCTTCTATGGGGAGGCCGTCGACTACGTGGACGGGCGCTTCTACATCTCCAACACCCTGCTGAACGGTGTCGACGACGCGAAGGAGAAGTTGATGCTGGCCTACGGCAAGTGACCTCCCGGCCCGTCCCTCACCCGTCCACCCAGATCCGCTCCGAGGTATCCACGCCATGACGCACCAGCCGCCCCCGCCGAACCAGCCGCCGGGCCCGCCCCCGAACCAGCCGCCCGCCCAGCCCCCGCAGGACGCCCCGCCGCAGGGCGGCTTCGGCGCGCCCACACCCCCGCCGTCCGGCGGGTTCGGCGCCCCGACGCCCCCGCCGCAGGGCCCGCCCGCCCAGGGCCCGGGCTACGGCTACCCGCAGGCACCCCCGGCCCAGCAGACCCCACCGCCGGCCCAGCCGCCGCAGGCACCCCCGCCCGCGCAGGGCCCCGGCTACGGCTACCCGCAGCAGACGCCTCCGCCGCAGCCCGGCTACGGCTACCCGGGCCAGCCCGGTCAGCCGGGGCCCTACGGCCAGCCGCAGCCCGGCCCGTACGGCCAGCAGCCCCAGCCCGGGCCGTACGGCTACCAGCCGCAGACCATGCCGATGCAGCCGCAGGTGGGGCAGGCCCCGGTCGGCAAGAAGAAGCTCAACTCCACGGCGATCATCATCACCGCGGCGGTCGCGGCCATCGCGCTCATCGTCGGCGGCGGTGTCTATCTCGCCACCTCCTCCGGCGACGACGACAACGGCAAGAACGAAACGGCCAGTTCGGAGGGCACGACCGGCGGCAAGGACGACACCAAGGGCGACGACGGCGGCACGTCGTCGTCCGGCGGTTCGTCGACCGGCGGCGTCGAGGTGCCGGCCGACGCGCAGGAGAAGGTGCCGTCCAGCACCAGTGCGAAGATCCTGTTCCAGGTGCCCGCGCACGAGGTCAAGGAAAAGCAGGCGATCGACAGCGTCAAGGGCTCCTGGCTGACGGAGGCCACGTACGCCAAGGCCGCGCTCAACAAGATCATCGGCTATGACCCGGACAGCGGGAAGTCCAAGTGGACGCTGGACCTGGCCGGTCAGACCTGCGCCGCCTCCCGTGAGATCACCACCGAGGGTGTCGCCGTCGTGGTGACCGAGGCGGCCAAGCGCAAGAACAACGACGACCGCCAGCCCTGCACCGAGGTCACCGCGTTCAACGTGGAGACCGGCAAGGAGCTGTGGACCAAGAGCTCCGAGCTGAGCGGCGAGAAGGTGCCGTTCGGCGAGGTCACCATCTCCGGTACGACGGTCGCCGCGGCCGGCGGCTACTCCGGCGGCGGCGCCTTCGACGTCAACTCCGGCAAGGTGCTGTGGTCGCCGAAGGCCGGCGAGTGCACGGACGAGGGCTACGCGGGCGGCGCCCAGCTGATCGCGGTCCGCAAGTGCGGCGACTACGGCAGCGAGACCTTCGAGGTCCAGCTGCTCGACCCGAAGTCGGGCAGCGTCAAGTGGACCTACAAGGTGCCCTCCGGCATCCAGCGCGCCAAGATCATCTCCACCAAGCCGGTGGTCTTCGGTGTGGTGACGGGCAGCGACGTCCCGCTGACCGGTACGAGCGACATCTTCTCGCTCGACGAGAGCGGCAAGCTGCGCGCCAAGATCTCCATCCCGGACAAGAAATACAACTACGAGTGCCCGGTCCGCGGCGTCTGGGCCTGCAAGGGCATCTACGTCGGCAACGACAAGGTGTACATGCCGACCGAGAACCACGACGGCACCGGCGCGTACAGCTCGACCAACGAGATCGTCTCCTTCTCGCTGGCCTCCGGTAAGTCCACCGGCGACCGCGTCGACGCGGGCGACGACTACGAGCTGTTCCCGATCCGCATGGACGGGCCGAACATCATCGCCTGGAAGGACGGCCCGTACGACAAGGGCTCCCAGGTGGTCTCCGTCGACGGCAAGACGCTGAAGCAGACGGTGCTCCTGGAGACCCCGTCCACCGACACGGTCCGCTCCGCGATCAGCGGCATGGTCCCGACGCTGAGCGAGCTCCTTTACACCGACGGACGGCTCTTCATGGGCAAGGATCTCGTCAGCCAGCCGTACTCGGCCGACGAGAAGGAGTACACGGCGCTCGGCTTCGGGGCGAAGTAACCCCACGCGCCCCCTCGGCCTCGTTCGACGGCCCCGTCCCAGCTCAGGGGCGGGGCCGTGCACGTATCCCTCATCACGCTCGAATGGGAGGGAATTTCGGTAATCCGGGGCACTTCTCTCCGATAGGGGGAGCGCAACGTCGAACAAGCGTGTAGCTTCCGGGGGCATGAGTGCGGGGGAGTAGACGGGGAAGTCGGGGGGCTTCTGTCCGTGAGCACCAGTGGGCAGCCATAGTTGGCAACCATTGGGGGGACTGGGGGGTGGCTGGCTCGATGGGAGTGCGGCTCATGGTGGTCGACGACCACCGACTGCTCGCCGAGGCGCTGGCCTCGGCGTTGAAGCTGCGGGGGCACCGGGTGCTCGCCGCGGCGGCGCCCGCCGCGGGCGCGGCGGAGCTGGTGATCACAAGGGCACCCGAGGTGTGCCTGCTCGGCACGGCGACACCCGCCGAGCCGGGCATATTCGACCCGGTGGTGAAGATCAAGCGGGAACGTCCGCAGGTGGCGGTCCTGGTCCTCGGACCGGTACCCAACCCGCGCGGCATAGCCGCCGCCTTCGCCGCGGGCGCGTCGGGCTACGTACGGCACGACGAGCGCATCGAGGGGGTCGAGCGGGCCATCATGAAGGCCCGCGCCGGGGAGGCCGCAGTGGCGCCCCAACTGCTCCAGAGCGCCTTCAGCGAGCTGCTGAACCCGGCGGCCCAGCCGGACGACGAGGGCCAGCGGCTCTTGCAGATGCTGACGCCTCGCGAGGTCGAGGTCCTGGTCCGCGTCGCGGACGGCGAGGACACGAGGCTGATCGCGGCGGGCATGGGCATCGCCCCGTCCACCGCCCGCACCCACGTCCAGCGGGTGCTGATGAAGCTGGGCGTGGGGTCGAGGCTGGAGGCGGCGGCACTGGCGGCGCGCACGGGGTTGCTGGACCGGGCGGGGCCCGTACCGCATCGTCCGCCGGGGGTGGGGGACTAGGGCCCGGCCCCCCGGCGGCTGCTTCCGATGCTGTCGGCGAATCCGGCCAACGGTTGCCTATTGGCTCGCGAGTCCCATCCCGATCGGCCGTTTCACGGCGTGTCGTGAGACGGTGCGGACACTTGTTTCGCCTCAGCGGGATCCGCCAGCAGAGTCCTGCTTTCTGCGCGGGGGCTGTGACCCGGCGGCTACTTCCTGTCCTTCCCGACCTGGGCGCACACGGCGTGGTCGATCAGGTCCGTGATGCCATGGATCTGGCGTACGGCGGTCTCCTCGTCGCCCGGCCGGCTGTGTACGGAGACGGTGACCGAGACCCGGCCGTCGGGCGTGGTCGCGGGCCACGCCAGATAGCCGAAGCCGCTGCCGCTGTGGCCCCAGTAGCCTCCGCCGCAGGTCAGGGGCGTCCACGCCAGTCCCAGTCCGTAGCGCGAGCCCGGCACCTCGTCGGGGGTCTCGGGCACGGCTACCGTGCGCCGCATCTCGACGAACTGCGCGGGGGCGAGCAGCCTGCCGCTCAGGAGCGCGGAGAAGAAGCGGTTGGTATCGGCGGTCGTACTGATCATGGAGCCGTCGGCGTCTCCGTCGAAGGGGAGATAGGCGAGGGTGGCGTCCGTCATGGGGCCGTCCCCCGACTCGGACGGCTGGAACTGCTGGTAGTTACGGGCGTGTGGGCGGGGAAGACGAGGGTCGTTGCCCGGCGTGAGGGTGCGCGTGAGCCCCAGCGGGCGCAGGATCCGATCCCGCACCTCCTGGCCCCAGGCCCGGCCGGTGACCGCCTCGATCACCATGCCGGCCAGGATGTAGTTGGTGTTGGAGTACTCCCAGCGGGCCCCCGGCTCGAAGACCGGTGGATGCGTCATGGCGAACGCGACGCGCTGCTCCGAGGTGTAGGTCGTCGAGCGGTGCTTCAGATACCCGGCGGCGCTCATGTCCGGGACGACGTCCGCGGTGTAGTCCGGCAGCCCGCTGGTGTGCTGGAGGAGTTGTCGGACGGTGACCCGCCGCCCATCATTGCCGTTGCCCCGGACCACCCCCGGCAGCCACCGGTCCACGCTGTCCTCCAGCGACAGCCGCCCCTCGCCGACGAGTTGGAGGACCACGGTCGCGACGTACGTCTTCGTGGTGCTGCCGAGACGGATGTACCCGGCGGGCGGCACGGGCGCGCCCGTGGTGAGGTCGCCCACGCCGCTGCGGACGGTCCGTTTGCGGTGAGGCGAGTCCAGCCGCACGGACACCCCGGTCACGCCGGCGTCGCGCAGGGCGTCGGTGTCACGTTGCAGGGGGTCCGAGGCGGCGGCTTGGGCGTGGGCCGGGGCGAGGGCTGCGAGGAGCGCGAGGGCGAGACCGACGGCTGACGTCGCGGCCGTTCGGCCGGTGGTGTGGGGCGTGGGGGTAGGCATGCGACCACCGTAGGAACGCGCGTTTGGAGCATGCCATCCGGCGGGCCCCCACGTGCCGGCGGGGGTTTTCCTCAGTTCGGGGTACGGAAGCCGCCGGTCTTTATGTGGTGGAGGAGGCCGGCGAGGGGGGTGGGGGTGGTGTTGAGGTGGGTGGTGGGGGTATCGGATTCGCGGAGGGTGACCAAGTGGGGTGATATGGCGGCCAGTTCGACGCAGGTGTCTCCTTCGCCGCCGTCGGAGAACGTCGACTTCTGCCAGCGCAGGGTGTGGTTCATGGGGTGCCTCACAGCTCCTTCGTCAAGCAGTGGATGTAGTCCCGCGACGCCACCGGGTCCAGCGACGCTTCCTCCACCTTACGAAGGAGTGTTCGGAGCCGTTGCAACTGTGGGTCTGCATCGATGAATACGACGCCGGTGGGGGAGTCTCGGAACACGGTGTCCAGCTGCGGCACTGGACCGCCCGCGTACACCATCGAGGTTCCGGCACCGCCAAAGCCGTCCTGGTCGATGGGAATGACGCGCACGGTGACGTGGCCCTGCTCGATCCGGTCAAGAATCCACCGGAGTTGAGCGAGGGAGGCCTGACGGTCGGCCACTCGGATGCGCAGGGCGAACTCGTGGACGGTCGTCTCGTACGGGGTGGGGGCATCGCCCTCGATGACTGAGCGTCTCCTCATCCGGTACTCGACCCGGGGCGCTAGCTCGCTCTCGGGCAGCTCCGGGCGCATGTACCTGAAGACCGCTCGGGCGTAGTCCGGGGTCTGGAGGAGCCCGGGGACGCGGTTGATGACGATCTCGCGCAGGAACGTCGCATGGTGTTCCGCCTCGGCCACGTCCAGGTTCACCTGGGGTAGGACGTTCCGGTACTTGTCCCACCAGCCGCGTGTGCGATCGCCCGCCATCGCCGCGAGCGCGTTGATCAACTCTTCGTCCGTGCAGGCGTAGTGAGCTGCGAGGAGGCGGATGCGTTCTGCGCTGACGGCCGCGATGCCCGCCTCCACCTGACTCATCTGGGTCGAGGTCGAGTTTAGGAACGCCGCGACCTCGCGGGCCTTCAGGCCGGCGGCCTCACGCAACTTGCGCAGTTCTGCTCCCAGGCGCACTTGCCGCGCGGTGGGATGACTCCTCGCCGCCATGTACTCCCCAACGTCTTTGTTGCTGTGCCACGTTCGGGTGCCAGATTACGGCAGCGGGTTGCAGAGGCAGAAATTAATGCCCTACCGTCGGTGACGCGCCGCACACGCTGCGGAACGCCGGGCCTCCGGAAGCGCACCACTCCGTCACGCCACGACGGCTGAGGCAATGCCACCGCCCGCCCCGACAAACTCCCCACCCCCGGATGGAGCTGACCCATGCCCGAAAACGA
Organism: Streptomyces sp. DSM 40750; assembly: GCF_024612035.1. Lineage (GTDB taxonomy): Bacteria > Actinomycetota > Actinomycetes > Streptomycetales > Streptomycetaceae > Streptomyces. The sequence continues at coordinate 4,882,319 of NZ_CP102513.1, read as the reverse complement.
CTCCGAACCCTGGGAGTACGTCCTCCACATCCCCCACGACCCCCGGGCCGTCACCGTCTCCCGCCGTACCCTCCGCCTCATCCTGACGATGCACGGCCTGACCGCCCTCCTGGACACCGCCGAACTCCTTGCCACAGAGCTGATCGCCAACGCCGTACTTCACACCAAGGGCCCCGCGGCCCTGCGTGTGCGCTGGTCGGACGGCGCGCTGTGGATCGGCGCGTGGGACGCCGACCCCGAACCACCGGAACCCCCGGGCCGGTTGGCGGAGCCTGGCGCGGAGGACGGCCGAGGCCTCGCCCTCGTACGCGCCTGCACGGACGTATGGGGCTGGCAGCCGTCGTCCCGGTTCGGGCACCGGGGCAAATACGTGTGGTGCGAACTGATGGCCGCGTAGCTCGTTGAACACGCCGACAGAAAGGAGATCCGATGGTCAGTTCGCCGCACGAGGCGCTGCATCAGATCTGCCAGAAGGACACCGAGGGCATGATCCGCAGCTTCCGGAGGCTGTTCCATGTGCCGTTCCCGGAGCCTCGCTCGATCTCCGTGGTCAACACGGACTTGACGGAGATCGCTCCGGTGGAGCGCCGGGTGGACAGCCTGGTGCGGGTGGACACCGATGAGGGCGCCTTCCTGCTGGTTCTGGAATCGCAGGGGGAGAAGGACGATCGGAAGCGGGGCAGCTGGCCGTACTACCTCGCGTACCTCCACGAGAAGTACCGCTGCGAACCGGTGCTGATCGTCATGACCCAGAACCGCTCCACCGCCCGGTGGGCCGCCCAGCCCATCCGGTTCGGTCTTCCGGCCTGGGCCTCGCTGGTCGTACGGCCGCTCGTCCTCGGGCCGGACAACGTGCCGGTGATCGCGGACGAGGCGGAGGTGGCGCGGGATGTCACCCTCGCGGTGTTTTCGGCGATCACGCATGGTAAAGGCCGGGATGCCGCTGCGATACTGGAACCACTCGCAGCGGTTCTGGACACCGTGAACCCTGACACTGCGTCGGTGTTCGCGGAGCTCGTCGAGTCAGGCCTGGTTGACTCCCAGGCGAAGAAGGTGTGGAGGGAGCTGATGATGCCGGTTAACTACTTCTTCAAGAACCCGGTCGCGGTGAAGCTGCGCGAGGAAGGTCGAGTGGAGGGCCGGGTGGAGGAGCAGATCGCGAGCATCCTGCGCACCCTGGACCGGCGCCACATCGAGGTACCCGACTCCGTCCGCCAGCGCGTGCGCGGCTGTACCGACCCCGACCTGCTCCAGATCTGGGTGGACCGCGCCTACGACGTCACCGAAGCGGCCGACCTGTTCGATGAGGACTGACAGGTCGGCCCGCGATTGATGTCGGCCGTTCCTGGAGCGGGTCTTGCCGAACGTCAGACCCGCTCCAGGGGTCGGTGCGGCCCGCTGGGAAGCTCCGCTTTGATCGTGTCGCCGGGGCGCACCGCGCCGCCCTCCTTCACGATGCTCATGATTCCGGCCTTGCGCACGATGTTCCCGGCCTCGTCTCGGCCGGCAACCCGCTTCAGCAGCCCGTTCTGGAAGTTGTCGATCTGCAGGCAGGGATTGCGCAGGCCGGTCACCTCCAGCACCGCATCGTCCCCGATGCGCAGCAGCGTGCCGACCGGCAGCCCGAGCAGATCGATGCCGCGGGTGGTGATGTTCTCGCCGAGGTCACCGGGCACCACCCTGAATCCCTCCGCACCGACCTCGGCGAAGAGCTCTTCATGAATCAGGTGGACCTGGCGCAGGTTCGGCTGGGTGGGATCCTGCGCGACCCGCGAGCGGTGCTTGACCGTCACCCCGGCATGTACGTCACCCTCCACACCGAGCCCGGCGAGCAGGGTGATGCTGTCCCGGTTCGGCTTGGTGAACGAGTACTCGCCGTTGCTGCTGACCGCCGTGACCGTCCCGCTCATTCTCGGATCCCCCTCCTGAGCGACAATGATCAGCCACGATCGTAACTTCGGGCCCGCGGATGAGGGTCAGGGTGAACTCCGGCCCTCACTCGCGGCGTTACTCGGATTCCTCCTCCGCCAGCCGCTCCGCGTCCACCGGCGGAGGTGTCGGCCTGAGCCGCAGCCACGCCAAAAAGAACACCCCCAACCCCAGCATCCCCAACCCCGTCCACAGGTTGATGTTGACGCCCTCCGCCTTGTCGATGTCGGCGTCGGAGGCGGTGATGCCGGCGATGGTGACGATGATGCCGTAGACGACGAAGAGGCCGCCGATGATGCGGCGGATGTCGAAGAGCTGGGCGGCGGTGGCGGACTTGCCCTGGAGTTCGGTGACCTCGCGCTGGACGTCGCGCTCGGAGTATCCGGAGGAAGCGGAGGAACCGGAGGAACCGGAGTGCTCGGACATGGGGATGCTCCTCGGTGCCTAGAACGAGAACGGGATGTAGCACGCGGCGGCCAGGACGACCGCGCCCCAGCCGAGCAGGGCCGGCCTCCGGTACCACGCGTCGTCGCCCTCGCCGGGCGGCTCCTCCATGCCGGGGGAGCGCGTGCCGTAGACCAGGCCCTGGAGGTCCTCCTCCGGTTTGGGGGCCGTGAAGAGCGAGACCGCCACCATCACCACCGCGCCCGCCACGAAGCCCGCGATCGCGGAGACGAAGTTGGCGCCCTGGTCGGAGGGGATGTCGATGACGTCCTGTTTGTAGAGGACGAAGTAGTTGATCATCGCGGCCGTCGTGCCCGCCAGCAGGCCCCAGAAGCCGGACTTCATCGACGCGCGCCGCCAGAACATGCCGATGATGAAGACGACGAACATCGGCACGTTGAAGAAGGAGAACAGTGTCTGGAGGTAGCTCATGATGTTGGAGAAGGAGGACGCCAGGAAGGCCGTTCCGATGGAGGCCAGCACGCCGGCCGCCGTGATCAGGCGGCCGAAACGCACGTAGTAAGCGTCCTCCCGGCCCCGCACCACGTACTTCGCCCAGATGTCGTTGGTGAAGACGGTGTTGAAGGACGAGACATTGGCAGCCATGCCCGCCATGAACGCCGCCAGCAGGCCGGTCACGGCGATGCCGAGGACGCCGTTGGGCAGCAGGTCCTCCATCAGGTACGGGATCGCGTCGTTGTACTGGTAGCCCGACTCCGGCGTGCCGAACTTCGGGACCAGCACGGCCGCGACCAGCCCCGGGATCATCACCAGGAAGACGATGAAGATCTTCGGGAAGGCGGCGATCAGCGGGGTCCTCTGAGCGGCCGACAGGTTCTTCGCGCTCAGCGCGCGCTGCACCTCCGCGAAGTTCGTCGTCCAGTAGCCGAACGACAACACGAAGCCGAGGCCCAGCACGATCGTCAGCCAGTTCGCGCCGAGTGGGTTGTCGCTGCCTATGCCGGTGCCGCCCCAGGCCGTCACGAAGTCGGGCCCGCGGCTCTGTGTCAGCGAGTCGGAGAGGCCGTCCCAGCCGCCGACCTTCTTCAGGCCCAGCACGGTGATCGGGATGAGGGCCGCCAGGATCACGAAGAACTGGAGCACCTCGTTGTAGATCGCCGAGGAGAGACCGCCGAGGGTGATGTACGCCAGCACGAAGACGCCCGCGACGACGATCGACACCCACTCCGGCCAGCCCAGGAGTGCCTCGACGACGATGGCGAGCGCGTACAGGTTCACCCCGGCGATCAGGATCGCGGCGAAGGCGAACAGGACGGAGCTGAGCAGATGCGCGCCCCGGTCGAAGCGCAGCAGCAGGAACTCGGGCACCGACCGGACCTTGCTGCCGTAGTAGAAGGGCATCATCACCAGGCCGAGGAAGACCATGGCCGGGATGGCGCCGATCCAGTACCAGTGGGTGGTGTAGACGCCGTACTGCGCGCTGTTCGCGGCCATCCCGAGGATCTCGGTGGCGCCCAGGTTGGCCGCGATGAACGCGAGGCCCGTCACCCAGGCCGGCAGGGACCGCCCGGAGAGGAAGAAGTCCAGGCTGGTCTTCACCGACCGCCGGGCGGCGAATCCGATGCCGAGGACGACGACGAAGTAGAGGGCGAGGATCGTGTAGTCGAGCCAGTCGGTGGGGAGCCGTAGCTCGGCGGCGAGATTCTCCATGCGCAGCTCGCTTCGGTTGGCATTCTGGTGATCTTTGTTTGTTTTTGATGGTGACGGGGGTGGGGACTTGTGCTTTGATGTGTTCGGTTCTGTTTGATGACTCGATTGCCTGATGCGGTACGGATGGGGAGTCCGGCGTGCTGCATCTCCCGGGGGGCACCCCCCCGGACCCCCGGCCGTCTGTCTGCTGCGGGCGTTGGCGCGTGAGGAAGGCATGTTGCTGTGAAGAAGACCTCGACCCGGCTGGCCGACGGTCGTGAGCTGATCTACTACGACCTGCGCGACGACACCGTGCGCGACGCGGTGGACAAGCGACCCCTGGAGCGCACCGTCACCACGTCGGAGGTGCGGCGGGACCCGCTGCTCGGCGACTCCGTCGCGATCGCCTCGCACCGCCAGGGGCGCATCTACCACCCCCCGGCGAACGAGTGTCCGCTCTGCCCCTCCGAGGGCGACCGGCTCAGCGAGATACCCGACTCCTCGTACGACGCCGTGGTGTTCGAGAACCGCTTCCCGTCGCTGGCCGGTGACTCCGGCCGCTGCGAGGTCGTGTGCTTCACCTCGGACCACAACGCGTCCTTCGCCGACCTGACCGAGCAGCAGGCCCGCCTCGTCCTGGAGGCGTGGACCGACCGCACCGCAGAGCTGTCGCATCTCCCCTCCGTCGAGCAGGTGTTCTGCTTCGAGAACCGCGGTGCCGAGATCGGTGTGACCCTGGGGCACCCGCACGGGCAGATCTACGCCTACCCCTTCACCACGCCCCGTACCGCCCTGATGCTGCGTTCGCTCGCGGCCCACAAGGACGCCACCGGTGGCGAGAACCTCTTCGACGCCGTCCTGGAGCGGGAGCTCGCCGACGAGCGGATCGTGCTCGAGACCGAGCACTGGGCGGCCTTCGTGCCGTACGCGGCGCACTGGCCGTACGAGATCCACCTCTACCCGAAGCGCCGCGTGCCCGACCTGCTCGCGCTCGACGAGGACGCGCGCTCAGAATTCCCCAAGGTTTATCTGGAACTCTTGAGGCGCTTCGACCGGATCTTCGGCGAAGGTGAGCCTTCGACGCCGTACATCGCGGCCTGGCACCAGGCCCCGTTCGGCACGCTGGACGAGTTCGACGGCGTGAACCGCGACGACTTCGCGCTCCACCTCGAGCTTTTCACCATCCGCCGAACCTCCGGCAAGCTGAAGTTCCTCGCGGGTTCCGAATCCGGCATGAACGTGTTCATCAACGACGTGCCGCCGGAGCGCGCGGCCGAGCGACTGCGAGAGGTAGCGAGTTCATGAGCGGGAAATCCGGTAAGTACCTGGTCACCGGTGGCGCGGGCTATGTCGGCAGCGTGGTCGCCCAGCATCTGCTGGAGGCGGGCCACGAGGTCGTCGTGCTCGACAACCTCTCCACGGGCTTCCGCGAGGGCGTGCCCACGGGCGCGTCCTTCATCGAGGGCGACATCCGCGACGCCGCCAAGTGGCTGGACGCCTCCTTCGACGCCGTCCTCCACTTCGCCGCGTTCTCGCAGGTCGGCGAGTCCGTCGTGAAGCCCGAGAAGTACTGGGACAACAACGTCGGCGGCACCATGGCGCTGCTCGGCGCGATGCGCGAGGCGGGCGTCCGCAAGCTGGTCTTCTCCTCCACGGCCGCCACGTACGGCGAGCCGGAGACGACCCCGATCGTGGAGTCCGCGCCGACGAAGCCGACGAACCCGTACGGTGCGTCGAAGCTCGCCGTCGACCACATGATCACGGGTGAGGCGGCGGCCCACGGCCTGGGCGCCGTCTCGCTGCGCTACTTCAACGTGGCCGGCGCATACGGCTCCTGCGGTGAGCGCCACGACCCCGAGTCGCACCTCATCCCGCTGGTCCTCCAGGTCGCGCAGGGCAGGCGGGACGCGATCTCCGTCTTCGGCGACGACTACCCGACCCCCGACGGCACCTGCATCCGCGACTACATCCACGTGGCCGACCTCGCGGACGCCCACCTGCTGGCGGTGGACGCCGCCGTCCCCGGCGAACACCTCATCTGCAACCTCGGCAACGGCAACGGCTTCTCGGTGCGGGAAGTGATCGAGACCGTCCGCCAGGTGACGGGCCACCCCATCCCGGAGGTGGTCGCCCCCCGCCGCGCCGGCGACCCGGCGACCCTGGTCGCCTCCGCCGCCACGGCCCGCGAACGGCTCGGCTGGAACCCGTCCCGCGCGGACCTCGCGGAGATCGTCGCGGACGCCTGGGGGTTCGCGCGGGCGCACGCCAAGTAGTCACGTAGTGGGATGCGCGCGCCAAGTAGTCTGCCGGGTCGGCCGGTTCGTTGGTCGATCCAGTTCGTTGGTTGAGTACGGAAAGGTCAGGGTCAGGGGATGAGCGAGGCTGTCGTCGTCGCCGAGCGGTTCGAGGAGCTGTACGGGGCGGAGCCGGAGGGAGTGTGGGCCGCGCCGGGCCGGGTGAACCTCATCGGCGAGCACACCGACTACAACGACGGTTTCGTCATGCCCTTCGCCCTCCCGCACACCACGGTCGCGGCGGTGTCCCGGCGCACGGACGGCGTCCTGCGCCTCCACTCCGACGACGTCGAGGGCGGCGTGGTCGAGCTGCCGCTCGAAGGGCTGACCCCGGAGGCCGACCGCGCCTGGACGGCGTACCCGTCCGGCGTCGTCTGGGCCCTCCGCGAGGCCGGCCACACGGCGGTGACCGGCGCGGACATCCACCTCACCTCGACGGTCCCGACGGGCGCCGGCCTGTCCTCGTCGGCGGCCCTGGAAGTGGTCGTGGCCCTGGCCCTCAACGACCTCTTCTCCCTCGGCCTGAAGGGCTGGCAGCTGGCCCGCCTGTGCCAGCGCGCGGAGAACGTCTACGTCGGCGCCCCGACCGGGATCATGGACCAGACGGCCTCCGCGTGCTGCGAGGCCGGCCACGCCCTGTTCCTCGACACCAGGGACCTCTCCCAGCGCCAGATCCCCTTCGACCTGGCCGCCGAGGGCATGCAGCTCCTCGTCGTCGACACCCAGGTCAAGCACTCCCACAGCGAGGGCGAGTACGGCAAGCGCCGCGCCGGCTGCGAGAAGGGCGCCGCCCTGCTCGGCGTCGACGCGCTGCGGGACGTCGCGTACGACGAGCTGGACGCGGCCCTCGACCGCCTCGGCGACGAGGAGGAGGTCCGCCGCCTGGTCCGCCACATCGTGACGGAGAACCACCGGGTGGAGCAGGTCGTCTCCCTCCTGGAGTCGGGCGAGACCCGCGCGATCGGCCCCGTCCTGATCGAGGGCCACGCCTCCCTGCGCGACGACTTCCGCATCTCCTGCCCCGAACTGGACCTCGTCGTCGACACCGCCGTCGCCTCGGGCGCCCTCGGCGCCCGCATGACCGGCGGCGGCTTCGGCGGCTCCGCGATCGTCCTCGTCGACGCGACGACCGCGGACACGATCACCAAGGCGGTCGAGGAGGCCTTCGCCGCAGCCGGCTTCACTGCGCCCCGCGTCTTCGTGGCGGTGCCTTCGGCGGGGGCGCGGCGGGTCTCCTGACCCTCGCCACTTTCGCAACTTTCGCCACGGGAGGGTGGTGCCGGCAGGGGAGCCGGTGCCGTCCTCCCGTCGGCCTAGGCTTTGCGGGCGAGCAGCTGAATCTCCTGGAACTGCCGCCGGTCGGTGGGCTGAGGCTCGCGAACCATCCGGGCCACCTCGGCCAACCCGGACTCGCGCAGCATCGCGGCGAGGTGATCGGGCCACCACCGATAGGCCGGCGCGACCGTGTGATCGAAGACCTGCGTCGGGTGCGACGGGCCCTCGCTTGCCGAGAAGCCGACCAGAAGGTGGCCGCCAGGTGTCAGCACGCGATGGAACTCCGCCAGGATGGCGGGGAGTTCCCGCGGCGGAGTGTGGATGATGGACCAACGTGAGAGTGCGCCGTCCAGCACGCCGTCAGCGATGTTCAACGCGGCCATCGAGCCCACGTCGAACCGCAGGCCCGGATAGGCCTGTCGAGCCAACTCGATCATCGCGGGAGAGGCATCGATGCCAAAGGCCGCCAGCCCCAGCTCATCCAGATAAGCGGTGACATAGCCGGGCCCACACCCCAGGTCCGCGACCCGACCGTCCCCGCTCGCACGTACGACCTCGGCGAAGGCACCCAGGATCGCACGGTCCAGGGGCCTGTCACGCAGCGCGTCGTGGAACAGTTGCGCATAGGTGGTGGCAGCGGCTTCGTAGGCCTCGCGGGTGGCGCTGAGGGCATCGTCTTCGACCATGCTCACGACAGTAGTTCCTGGCGCTGAGGCGAGCCGAGGCAATCACGACCTTCCCTCCCGCCCGCTCCGGCGCGGGCTCAGCCGAGCCTTTTCGTCAGTGTGTACTCCGTGATCCCCGGCGGATAGTCGGGGATCACGCACACCACCTCGTAGCCGGATCGTTTGTAGAACTCCGGTGCCTGGAAGTCCCAGGTCTCCACGCGGGCCGAGCGGCAGGCGCGCTCGCGGGCGGCCGTGCGCTCGGCCCGGGACAGCAGGTGCGAGCCTAGGCCCGCACCCCGGTGGCGTTCGTCGACCCAGAGATACGTGATGTGGAGCCAGGTCGCCCAGGTGTGGCCGACCAGGCCGCCGGCGAGATCACCCGCCTCGTCCAGGGCCCACACCTGGAGCGGAATCTCCCGTTCACCAGGGGTTCCGCGCAGGTCCCGGAGGATCGGCGAAGCCGCGGTGTTGCTGGCACGCAGTCGGGAACGCAGCAATTGGCTTCGTTCCTTGTCGACTTCTGTCTCGATACGAAACATGCGGCACACCATAAACGTGCTGGACAACCAGTTCTGCAAATTACCTTCCGCTCCTGCCCCCCGGCCTTACCCTGATGAGCAGCGCCGGTGGGGGCCGGTGCTGATCAGGGGGCGAGACAGTCGGGTACGACGCCCGGAGTGGGGGTAGCGGTTCAGCACGGCGGCGGCCGTGCGGCTGCGACGCCCCGTCCCAGGTGTAAACCGGGGAGCGCTCCGGGCGCCGTACTCGCGCCGGTCGTCCCCCGACCAGTGGGGGTTTCAGTGGTTCGCATCCGAGTCCTGGTCGTTGACGACCACCGTATCTTCGCCGAGTCGCTCGCCGCGGCCCTTGCCGCCGAGCCGGACGTGGACGTGTCCGCGGCCGGCAGCGGCCCCGCCGCGCTGCGCTGTCTGGACCGTGCCGCGGCGGAAGGGCGCAAGTTCGACGTGCTTCTGGTCGACGCCGACCTGGGGTGCCATGCTCATGTCCCCGGCGCGCGTCCGGCCGCCGTACCCGTGCCCGATGGCAGCGAGGACGGGCTCGTGGACGGCATATCGCTCGTTTCGGGTGTGCGTTCGGGACAGCCGAGCGTACGGACCGTCGTCCTCGCCGAGAAGGACGATCCGCGCCGGGCCGCGCTCGCCCTGCAGGCCGGGGCGTCCGGGTGGGTCGCCAAGGACTGCTCGCTGTCCCGGCTGCTCACCGTGATCCGGGGAGTGCTGCGCGACGAGACACATCTGCCGCCCGCGCTTCTCACCGGCGTCCTGCGGGAGTTGACCGCCGCACGCAAGCACCGCACGGAGAGTGAGCGGCTCGTCGAGTCCCTCACTCCGCGTGAGCGGGAAGTGCTTCGGTGCATGGTGGCGGGGCTGGGGCGCAAGGCCGTCGCCGAGCGCCTGTTCCTCTCGCCGCACACCGTCCGCACGCATATGCAGAACGTCCTCGGGAAGCTGGGCGTCCATTCCACCCTCGCCGCGGTCGCGCTCGCGCGCCGGGCGGGTGTCGGGCCGGTCGACCTGGGGCCTGTCGGGCGGATCATGCCGGAGGAAAGCAGCAGCGCCTGACAACCGCCGACGAGTGACGACAACGGGGCTGGGGGTTCCTCCACGCCTCCAAGACGGTGGGGAGTGCGTGCCACACCCCGCGTCTCCGGCGGGATCCCTCAGCCGGGGATGTTGTCGAACGGTGCGGTCAGCTGGCGCAGCAGGCCTGCCAGTTCGCCGCGCTGGGCGCTGGACAGCTCGGCCAGGATCGCCCGTTCCTGGTCGAGGAGCCCGGCGAGCGCCTGGTCCGCGCGGTCCCGGCCCTCGTGCGTCAGCCGGACGAGCACGCCCCGGCGGTCACTGGGGTCGGGCAGCCGTTCGACCAGGCCCTTCTTCGTCAGCCGGTCGATACGGTTCGTCATCGTGCCCGAGGTCACCAGAGTCTGTGTGAGCAGCTGACCCGGGGAGAGCTGATACGGGTGCCCGGCGCGCCTGAGCGCGGTCAGCACATCGAACTCCCAGGGCTCCAGCTGGTGCTCGGCGAACGCCAGCCGGCGCGCGCGATCCAGGTGCCGGGCCAGCCTGCTCACCCGGCTGAGTACTTCCAGCGGCTCCACGTCGAGGTCGGGGCGCTCCCGGCGCCACGCTGCGACCAGCCGATCGACCTCGTCCTCCATGACGATCAGTGTAGTGGTTGTGTCGACATGAAGTCTCTTGAAGTCGAGGAAATTAGGATCAAGTCTCTTGACTTCGAGATACCTGCCCAGGAAAGTGAAGTCGTCCGGGGTCGACGGGTGACGCCCGGCGCCGCCGGAGTCCGGAGGAGTTCACGAGGAGGTAGTCCCCCATGCCCGCCACCAGCCCCACCTGGGACCCCCAGCAGTACCTGCGGCACGCCGGCCACCGCGCCCGCGCCTTCGTCGACCTGCTCGCCCACGTCCCCGAACCGCCCGCGAAGGCCCCGCGCATCGCCGACCTCGGCTGCGGCCCCGGCAACGTCACCCGCCTCCTCGCCGACCGCTGGCCCACCGCGCACATCACCGGGTACGACAACTCGCCCGAGATGCTCGACAAGGCCCACGTCGACCACGAGGGGCCCACCCCGGGCGGCGGCCGCGTCGACTTCGCCGCGGCGGACGTCCGCACCTGGGCGCCCCCGGAGCCGTACGACCTGATCGTCAGCAACGCCACCCTCCAGTGGGTCCCCGGGCACTGGGACCGCTTCCCCGCCTGGGTGGACGCCCTCGCCCCCGGCGGCACCTTCGCCTTCCAGGTCCCCGGCAACTTCGACTCGCCCAGCCACCGCCTCATGCGCGAACTCGCCCACTCCGCCCGCTGGCGGGACCGGCTCGGCGAGACCCTCCGTCACGACGACGCGGTCCACACGCCCGCCGACTACCTCGCCGCCCTCGCCGACCTCGGCTGCGAGGTCGACGCCTGGGAGACGACGTACGTCCACCTCCTCCAGGGCGAGGACCCGGTCCTCGACTGGGTCAAGGGGACGGGACTGCGACCGGTCCTCACCGAACTGGGCGCGGACGCCGACCCGTTCGTCGCCGAATACCGCACGGCCCTGCGCGAGGCCTATCCCCCCACCGCCCACGGCACGCCGTACCCGTTCCGCCGCGTCTTCGCCGTCGCCCGCAAGCCGGAAGCGGCCCGGTGATCACCGCGATCGACCACGTCCTCCTCGCCGCCCCACCGGGCTCGGAGGACCGCCTGCGGGCGTACTACGTCGGCGTCCTCGGCATGACGGAGATCCCGAAGCCCCCCGCGCTCGCGGTGCGGGGAGGGTGCTGGTTCGGGGCGGGGGAGGTGATTCTGCACCTCGGGACCGAAAGGGGTTTTCGGGCGCCGAAGAAGGCCCACCCCGGGCTGCGGGTACGGGACATCGACGCGTACGCGGCCCGTCTGGTCGCGCGCGGGGCGTCCGTGACCTGGGACGACGACCTGCCGGGGTATCGGCGGTTCTACTCCGAGGATCCGGTGGGGAACCGGTTGGAGTTCCTGGAGCCGGTCTGAGTCGGGGGCGAGGGGGCGGCGTCGCGAGGGCCGATCGGCGATGTCGATGTTGTGCAAAATATTGACGGCAGGCAGATGCACGCCTACCTTCGCGGTGTTCCTCCCTCGTTCCCCCTTAGCTCCAGGGAGACCCGCATGTCCCCGTCCCCCCTCCCCAACCCCGCCGAGCAAGCCGAACAGACCCTGCGGACAAGGCAGTTGCGTCGAGTCGCGCTCTCCGGGCTGCTCGGTACGGCCGTCGAGTTCTACGACTTCCTCGTCTACGGAACGGTCGCCGCGCTCGTCTTCGGCCAACTGTTCTTCCCCGGCGCAGACCCGGCCGTCGGCACGATCGCCGCGTTCGGCACCTTCGCCGCCGGCTATGTGGCCCGCCCGCTCGGCGGCATCATCTTCGGGCACTTCGGCGACCGGCTCGGCCGTAAGTCCATGCTGTTGCTGACCATGGGCCTGATGGGTGGCGCCAGCTTCCTGATCGGCCTGCTGCCCACCTACGAGACCATCGGCGTGTGGGCGCCCGTGCTGCTGATCACCCTGCGGGTGCTGCAGGGCATCGCCATCGGCGGTGAATGGGGCGGTGCCACCCTGATGGTCGTCGAACACGCCGGGGAGAAGCGGCGCGGCCTGTGGTCCAGCTTCACGCAGATGGGAGCACCGCTCGGCTCCCTGCTCTCCTCGCTCGTCGTCACGTTCGTGGTGGCCATGCCCCGGGACCAGTTCGCGGCGTGGGGCTGGCGCGTGCCGTTCCTGCTCAGCGTCGTACTGCTCGGCGTCGGCCTCTTCGTCCGTCTGAAGGTGGTCGAGAGCCCGCTCTTCACCAAGGTCAAGAAGGACCGTGCCGAGTCCCGGATGCCGATCGTCGACGTACTGCGCCGGCCGCGTGCGCTGGTGCTCGCCGCCTGTGTCGGCATCGGCGCCTTCACCGCGCAGTCCCTGCTGACCAGCTACCTCATCGCGTACGCCACCGGCATCGGCTATCCCCGGCCGCAGGTGCTGACCGCGCTCACCGTCTCGGCGTCCGTCGCGCTCGTCGTACTGCCGTGCGCGTCGGCGCTCTCCGACCGCGTCGGCCGCCGCCCGGTCGTCCTCGCCGGAGCCATCGCCTCCGCCGCGCTCGCCTTCCCCGTGCTCGCACTGGTGGACTCGAAGTCGCCCGGACTGCTGATCCTCGCCGTCGTCCTGGGCCACGGCTTCGCCCAGTCCGTGATGTACGGGCCGCTCGGGGCGCTCCTCACCGAGATGTTCGGGACGAAGGTCCGCTACACCGGGGCGTCCCTCGGGTACCAGCTGGCCACGCTGATCGGCGCCGGGTTCTCCCCGATGATCGCCGGGAGTCTGGTGGCGGCCAACGGAGGTTCCAGTACGCCGATCTCGCTGCTGGTGTGCGGGGGTGCGGCGATCACCGCCGTGACCGTGTGGTTCGTACGGGAGACGCACCGGGAGTCGCTGGGCGACGCGTCCCTCCGGGAGGGGGCCGCGAAGGAGGAAGTGGCCTCGTAAACCGGCGCGCCGAGCTCCGCCCGGGTGGTGGTCGGGGGCTGCGGGTCGTCGCCCGGCCGCGGCCGGGCGGGGCTTCTCGCGCCCCCGCGGCGGAGCCGTGGATCCACTACAACTTCGCGCCCCTTCAGGGCGCTTGACCAGGCCTGGACCGTACCCTTACCGCTGTGAAGGACGAGATCCTGGACCCCTTGGAAACGCTGGACGCCGATGTCGTCGACGCGCCGCAGCCGCGGCCGCAGTCGCTTGTGCTCTCCTTCTTCGGGAACCACGTGCTGGACCGGGGCGAAGGCGACCTCGGGGTGTACTCGGGAAGCATCATCGATGTGCTCGGGCGGGTCGGCACAGGTGAGCAGGCCGTGCGGTCGACGCTGACGCGGATGGTGAACCGGGGGCTGCTGCGGCGGCAGCGCGAGGGCCGGAGGATGTTCTTCGGCCTCACCCCGCACGCGGGGGACATCCTGCGGGACGGCGGGCAGCGCATCTGGCGCGACGGCGCGGTGAACGAGGACTGGGACGGCACCTGGACCCTCCTCGGCTTCTCCCTCCCCGAGTCCTGGCAGCGCCAGCGGCACGATCTGCGCTCGCGGCTCACCTGGTCCGGGTTCGGCGCCCTGTACAGCGGCCTGTGGATCGCACCGGGACGGGTGGACGTGCGGGAGATCGTCTCCGGGCTGGGGCTGGACGCGCATGTGAAGGTGTTCCACGCGCGGGCCGACGAGTTCACCGACATCGGGCTGATGATCCGCGAGAGCTGGGACCTGGAGACCCTGGCCGCGCGGTACGTCGCCTTCGACAAGCGCTGGACCACCGCCGACCTCGCCGCCGCCGACCCGATCGCCACCCGGCTGCGGCTGGTCGCCGAATGGCTGCGCATCATCCGCACCGACCCCCGGCTGCCCGTCCGGCACCTGCCGGCGGAATGGCCCGCGCGGCAGGCCCAGGACACGTTCCGACGCATCGCGGAGCAGACGGCGGGACCGGCCGGGCGAATGGCGGCGGAGGTCCTGGAAACGACCCCGCTGCGGCCCGCTCCCCTCGAAAGACCGTAACCAAAAGTGGAGCGCTACATTCCGAGGCCGGTATCTCCGGATCGTTTCTGGCCGATAATGTTCTTTGGCTTCGCTTTGTGACGGCTATATCCTCACTTCACTTTTTGTTTTCTTGGATGTTCATGCCGAGGTAGCGGGGGAGGCTGCCTTGACCAGGGGGGATTCGGGCCAGTGAGCTTCTGCTGAGTTGTCCGGCGCGTCCGTGCGCCGTTTCGTGACGCGCGTCGCTATCCTTTCCGTCGCCGACCGGGATTTCTTTTCCGATGCGTTCCCGTGCGCATCCGAGCTCGTCTCTCCCGATCGGTCGATTTCTGCTGCGTCAATTAATTCCTATTCACCGACGATGTAAATCGCCGTGCCCGCGCACAGCCCCAGGGTCCCGACCGGACCCCGCCAGGGGCCGCGGACGCGATGCCGCCCACACCGGGCGGGCTCCAGGGGGAAACACACGTGAAAATCGTCTTTCTGATCAACAACGCCTTCGGGATCGGCGGCACCATCCGCTCGACGGCCAACCTGTCCGCCGCGTTCGCCGACCGGCACGACGTCGAGGTCATCAGCGTCCACCGCTCCCGCGACGAACCGGCCCTGCCGTTCGACCCGCGCGTACGCCTGACCTCGCTGATCGACCTGCGGGAAGAAAGCCCCGGCCACGAGGGCGACCACCCGCTCACCAAGCTGCCCGGCACGATGTTCCCGTACAGCGGCGCCACCGGAAACCAGCTCTACACCGCCCTGCAGGACGAACGCATCGGCGGCTTCCTCACCCGCACCGAGGCCGACGTGGTCATCGCCACCCGCCCGGACCTCAACGGCTATCTCGCCCGCGACGGACGCCGCCGCTATCTGCGCGTCGGCCAGGAACACCTGAGCCTCGACCAGTACCGGGAACCGCTGCGCACCAACCAGAACAAGGCCATCGCCGGACTCGACGCCTACGTCACCGTCTCCGAGGCCGACGCCGCCCAGTACCGCGCCGCCCTGCCCGACATCACCACGACCATCGTCTGCGTCCCCAACGGGGTGCGGGCCCCCGCCGTCGTACGGTCGTCCCTGGACTCCCAGGTCATCGTCGCCGCCGGCCGCCTCATCCCCATCAAGCGGTACGACAGGCTGGTGAACGCCTTCGCCAAGGTCGCCGCCGAACACCCCGGCTGGACCCTGCGGATCTACGGGCGCGGCCCCGAGAAGGCGAACCTGCGGGAGCAGATCGACCGGCTCGGTCTGCACGACCGCGCGTTCCTCATGGGAGCGGTCTCACCGATCGAGACCGAATGGGCCAAGGGCGCCGTCGCCGCCGTCTCCTCCGACATGGAGTCCTTCGGCATGACCATCGTCGAGGCCATGCACTGCGGGGTCCCGGCCGTCGCCACCGACTGCCCGCACGGTCCCGGCGAGATCATCACCCATGGCGAGGACGGCCTGCTCGTTCCGCTCGACGGCGACGTCGACGCCTACGCCGACGCCCTGAAGCGGATCGTCACCGACGAGGCCCTGCGCGAACGGCTCAGCAAGGGGGCCCTCAACAAGGCCGACACATACGCGCCCGCCGCCATCGCCCGCCGCTACGAGGCCCTCTTCGAGGAACTGTCCAAGTCCCGGCGCCGCAGATGGGACGGCGTGGCCCGGCTGAGACAACTCGCCGCCCGCACCGTCCGCCCGCGCTCCGCGAAGGCCGTCACCGCACCCGAGGGGAGCGCTCCCACACCACCCGCCGCGCACGTCCGCGCGACCACCGACGGCGGCATGACCGTCCTCCTCGACCCGGCCGAGCTGCCCGCCGGGCCCCTCGACCTCATCGCCCGACTGCGCCGCGACCCCGGCAAGCGGCAGATCCGCGTGCCGGTGCTGCCGAGCGCCGACGCCCCGGACACCGTGGCTCAGGCGACCCTGCGCCGGGCCGAGCACACCCTCGCCGAGGGCCGCTGGGACTGCTACGTCGCACCACGCGGCACGAACAAGCGAGTACGGCTGGCCGTGCGGCTGGTGGAGCAGGCCGCGCTGGTCGGGCGGGCGCCGAGCGTCGATCAGCGGGGGGTCGGGGCGTGGATTCCGTACCCGACCGCCGACGGGTTCCTCGCCCTGCGGACATGGCTGCGGCCGGCGCATGCCGAGATCGACACGGTCGAGGTGGGAGAGGGGTCGGTGACCGTCACCGCGACGGTGTACGGGGACGCCGCTCCCCTGGGGGAGGGAGCCGTGGTTCGCGTGGTGTCGCGGACCGATACCGCGTACGACTTCTCCGTGGCCGCGTGGGCCGTGGGGGAACGGGAGGTTCGGTTCACCGTTCCGTACGGCGAGGTCATGGCTCGGCGGAGTGCCGAGCACGATCTGTGGGATCTGCGGCTGGGGGCCGTTCCCGTGGGGCGGATCGGTGGGGACGTCGTGGAGCGGCGGAAGACGGATCTGGTGCCTGGTCAGGTGTTTGAGCACCTTGAGCGGGGGCGGACCCGGGTGAGGCCGTACTTCACTGTGAACAACGACCTGGCGCTCAGCGCGAAGGATGTGGAAGAGACCGACTGAAGAGCCTCATCGCCGTAGTGGCTCTGGACCGTTGGGGGGGCTGCGGATCCGTCGTGGCTGGTCGCGCAGTTCCCCGCGCCCCTGAAAACCCCGGTCGCGGCCCCTGTCGTTAAGGGGCGCGGGGCTGTGTGGATGGCTACCGCCGCGTGGGCGCGACCAGCCCCCACTCACCCGCACCCGACCGAGAACCGCGCCCCCCACTAACTCTTGCGGTGTCCAATCAGCCGCGGCTTCTGGTTGAGGCCGTCCAGGCCGTGCCAGGCCAGGTTCACCAGATGGGCCGCCACCTCGGCCTTCTTCGGGCGGCGGACGTCCAGCCACCACTGGCCCGTGAGGGCGACCATGCCGACGAGGGCCTGGGCGTACAGCGGGGCGAGCTTCGGGTCGAAGCCGCGGCTCTTGAACTCTCGGCCCAGGATGTCCTCCACCTGGGTGGCGATGTCCGAGATCAGGGAGGCGAAGGAGCCCGTCGACTGCGGGATCGGTGAATCCCGGACCAGGATGCGGAAGCCGTCCGTGTACTCCTCGATGAAGTCGAGGAGGGCGAAGGCGGCCTGTTCGAGCAGTTCACGCGGGTGGCCCGCCGTCAGGGAGCTGGTCACCATGTCCAGCAGACGGCTCATCTCGCGGTCCACCACCACCGCGTACAGGCCCTCCTTGCCGCCGAAGTGCTCGTACACCACCGGCTTGGACACCCCGGCCTTCGCCGCGATCTCCTCCACCGACGTGGCCTCGAAGCCCTTCGCGGCGAAGAGCGCGCGGCCGACCTCCAGCAGCTGCGCTCGGCGCTCGGCGCCCGTCATCCGGGTGCGGCGCGCACGCCGCGGCTTCTCGTTGCTCGGGGTGCTGCTGGAGTCGGTCGCCACAGCGTCAATCATGCCGCCTCGGCGGGCGCCTTCCGGTGCCGGGAGCCGTCCTCACCCGTGTTGCGCCTGGAATCGATACGCGAGCGTGACGGCCAGCGGACGTCGTACGCCCAGCCGAGCTGCTCGAACCAGCGGATGAGCCGGGCCGAGGAGTCCAGCTGGCCGCGCTCCACACCGTGCCGGGCGGAGGTGGGATCGGCGTGGTGGAGGTTGTGCCACGACTCGCCGCAGGAGAGGACCGCCAGCCACCACACGTTGCCCGAGCGGTCACGGGACTTGAACGGGCGCTTGCCGACCGCGTGGCAGATCGAGTTGATCGACCAGGTGACGTGGTGCAGCAGCGCCACCCGGACGAGCGAGCCCCAGAAGAACGCCGTGAACGCGCCCCACCAGGACATCGTCACCAGGCCGCCGATCAGGGGAGGGAGAGCGAGCGAGAGAGCCGTCCAGAGGATGAACTGACGGGAGATCGCCCGGAGCGTCGGGTCCTTGATCAGGTCCGGGGCGTACTTGTCCTGCGGGGTCTGCTCCTCGTCGAACATCCAGCCGATGTGGGCCCACCACAGGCCCTTCATCAGCGCGGGGACCGTCTCACCGAAACGCCACGGCGAGTGCGGGTCGCCCTCGGCGTCGGAGAACTTGTGGTGCTTGCGGTGGTCCGCCACCCAGCGGACCAGCGGGCCCTCGACGGCCATCGAGCCGGCGATCGCCAGCGCGATCTTCAGCGGGCGCCTGGCCTTGAACGAACCATGCGTGAAATGCCGGTGGAAGCCGATCGTGATGCCGTGACAGCCCAGGTAGTAGAAGAACACCAGCAGGCCGACGTCCAGCCAGCTCACGCCCCAGCCCCAGGCCAGCGGCACCGCCGCGAGCAGCGCGAGGAACGGGACGGTGATGAAGAGGAGCAGCGTGATCTGTTCGATCGAACGCTTCTGCTCGCCGCCCAGCGTCGCCGACGAAGTGGGGGAGTCGGTCGCGTCGGGGGCCGGCGAATCGGTCACATTCGAGGCGTCTTCGATCACATCGAACCTTGAGCTCATGGGGCGTCCCCTTGTGGGGTCGAGGTGGAGAGAGGGGGAGGTGCCTGCGGCAACAGCGTGCGGGGGCTACCTGTCGGCTTTCCCTACGGTTCCGTAACCTACGGCATCGTAAGTATGGCAGCGCGGTGCCGGGCGGCAAGAGACGACCGACCCCGCGCGTCCAGGTGGAGCAGCCGACCTCGGCGGGCATGTGGCACTCAGTGCCGCCAACATGGCACCCGTCGCCAGGTGCGTCCACGTGGCCACCTATCCTGGAGTCGGTCGGACAACGCGGTCCGCTCTCAATCCTGCCCGGATGCCAAGCCCGTACAGGCGCCCAGCCGCCGGGCAACCACTCGGGTTCCCCCTCCGGACGAGCTTCAACACTGCAAGGAGCCGCACCTGTGAGCAGTGCCGACGACCAGACCGCAACGGTCAGCAGCGAGCTGCGCGCCGACATCCGGCGCCTGGGCGATCTACTGGGCGAGACCCTCGTACGACAGGAGGGCCCCGAACTCCTGGAGCTGGTCGAGCGCGTCCGCCGCCTGACCCGCGAGGACGGCGAAGCCGCAGCCGACCTGCTGCGCGGCACCGAACTGGAGACCGCCGCCAAGCTCGTCCGCGCCTTCTCCACCTACTTCCACCTGGCCAACGTCACCGAACAGGTCCACCGCGGCCGCGAGCTGAGGGCACGGCGTGCCGCCGAGGGCGGCCTCCTCGCCCGTACCGCCGATCGCCTGAAGGACGCCGACCCCGAACACCTGCGCGAGACGGTCGGGAACCTCAACGTCCGCCCCGTCTTCACCGCCCACCCCACCGAGGCCGCCCGCCGGTCGGTACTCAACAAGCTCCGGCGCATCGCCGCGCTTCTGGAAACACCCGTCATCGAGTCAGACCGCCGCCGCTACGACACCCGACTGGCCGAGAACATCGACCTCGTCTGGCAGACGGACGAGCTCCGTGTCGTACGTCCGGAGCCCGCCGACGAGGCCCGCAACGCCATCTACTACCTCGACGAACTGCACGCGGGCGCCGTCGGCGACGTCCTGGAGGACCTGACGGCCGAACTGGAGCGCGTGGGCGTGGTACTCCCCGACGCCACCCGCCCCCTCACCTTCGGCACCTGGATCGGCGGCGACCGCGACGGCAACCCCAACGTCACCCCCCAGGTGACCTGGGACGTCCTCATCCTCCAGCACGAGCACGGCATCAACGACGCCCTCGAACTCATCGACGAGCTACGCGGCTTCCTCTCCAACTCCATCCGCTACACCGGCGCCACCGAAGAACTGCTGACCTCCCTCCAGGCCGACCTCGAAGCCCTCCCCGAGATCAGCCCCCGCTACAAGCGCCTCAACGCCGAGGAGCCCTACCGCCTCAAGGCCACCTGCATCCGGCAGAAGCTGGAGAACACCAAGGAACGCCTGGCCAAGGGCATCCCGCACGAACCCGGCCGCGACTACCTGGGCACGTCCGAGCTGATCGCCGACCTGACGCTGATCCAGACCTCGCTGCGCGAGCACCGCGGCGGCCTCTTCGCCGACGGCCGAATGAACCGCACGATCCGCACCCTCTCCGCCTTCGGCCTCCAGCTCGCCACGATGGACGTCCGCGAACACGCCGACGCCCACCACCACACCCTCGGCCAGCTCTTCGACCGCCTCGGCGAGGAATCCTGGCGCTACGAGGACATGCCCCGCGAGTACCGTCACAAGCTCCTCGCCCGCGAGCTCAGGTCCAGGAGGCCGCTGGCTCCCACGCCCGCGCCCCTGGACGCCGCCGGCGCCAAGACCCTCGGCGTGTTCGAGACCGTGAAGAAGGCCCTCGCCGTCTTCGGCCCCGAAGTCATCGAGTCGTACATCATCTCGATGTGCCAGGGCGCGGACGACGTCTTCGCCGCCACCGTCCTGGCCCGCGAGGCCGGACTCATCGACCTGCACGCCGGCTGGGCCAAGATCGGCATCGTCCCGCTCCTGGAGACCACCGACGAACTCAAGGCCGCCGACACGATCCTGGAGGAAATGCTCTCCGACCCCTCCTACCGACGGCTCGTCGCCCTGCGCGGCGACGTCCAGGAGGTCATGCTCGGCTACTCCGACTCCTCCAAGTTCGGCGGCATCACCACCTCGCAGTGGGAGATCCACCGAGCGCAGCGCCGCCTGCGCGACGTCGCCCACCGGTACGGCGTACGGCTCCGGCTCTTCCACGGCCGCGGCGGCACCGTCGGCCGCGGCGGCGGCCCCTCGCACGACGCGATCCTCGCGCAGCCCTGGGGCACCCTGGAAGGCGAGATCAAGGTGACCGAGCAGGGCGAGGTCATCTCCGACAAGTACCTCGTCCCCTCCCTGGCCAGGGAGAACCTGGAACTGACAGTCGCGGCCACCCTCCAGGCCTCCGCCCTCCACACCGCCCCCCGCCAGTCCGAGGACGCCCTGGCCCGCTGGGACGCGGCCATGGACCTGGTCAGCGACGCGGCCGAATCCGCCTACCGCCGACTCGTCGAAGACCCCGACCTCCCGGCGTACTTCTTCGCCTCCACCCCCGTCGACCAACTCGCCGACCTGCACCTCGGGTCCCGGCCCTCGCGCCGCCCCGACTCCGGCGCCGGCCTCGACGGCCTGCGCGCCATCCCCTGGGTCTTCGGCTGGACCCAGTCACGCCAGATCGTGCCCGGCTGGTTCGGCGTCGGCTCCGGCCTCAAGGCGCTGCGCGACGCGGGCCTCGACACCGTGCTCGACGAGATGCACGAACAGTGGCACTTCTTCCGCAACTTCCTCTCCAACGTCGAGATGACCCTCGCCAAGACGGACCTGCGGATCGCCCAGCACTACGTCGACACCCTCGTCCCCGACGACCTCAAGCACGTCTTCGCCACCATCCGGGCCGAACACGAACTGACCGTCCGCGAGGTCCTGCGCATCACCGGCGAGGAGAAGCTGCTCGACGCCAACCCCGTCCTCCAGCAGACCTTCTCCATCCGCGACGCCTACCTCGACCCCATCTCCTACCTCCAGGTCGCCCTCCTCAAGCGCCAGCGCGACACCGCGGCCGCGGGCGACACCCCCGACCCGCTCCTCGCCCGAGCCCTGCTCCTCACGGTCAACGGCGTGGCAGCGGGCCTGCGCAACACCGGCTGACACCTCGCGCACACGACGGTGCCCCCACGGCCGTACGACCGTGGGGGCACCGTCATGTCAGGGAACACGCGGAACCGGCTCAGAGCGCCGCCCACGCCGCCGTGATCAGCGCGATCCCCGCGCCACCCAGCACCCAGGCCGAGCGGACCATGCGCAGACCGCCCGCCACGACCACCGCCGCCAGCAGCAGAGCGCCACCGAGAGGTACCCAGGCGTGCAACAGACCCGCCGGGCCCGTCCGTACGACATCGCTGCTGCCCGGCTTCACGACGACGGTGTACGTCTCACCCGTCTCCACCGCCACCGAACGCTCGATGTCGACCCGCTTCCGGGCCGGCGACCCCGTCGACACCGGCTCGTACGGCCCCCAGCAGGTCTCACCGGCGCACCGCGACACCGTCATCGTCCCCTGCTCGCGCCCCTTGCTCAGCATCACGTGCTGGGCGCAGCCCCACGAACCCCACACCCCGGCGATCAGGATCACCACCGTCACCACACCCATCGCCCCGAGCCGCGCGTACCGCAGCGCGGCCGACGCACCACCGCCGTCCGGACGCGGACGGCGCCGCGAGCGGGGAGCGGGGGCTTTGATGGCAGACATGGCGGGGATCATTGGCCATGACGCTGCGATCGGTCAACTCCCGCAGGCCGGCACGGCGACGGCCGAATTCGGGACTTGTCCGGATCGGTTCAGGAGTCGTACAGCTCGGTAACCGCACCACCGGACTCAGGAGTTGTACGTCCCCTGCGCCCGCTCCAACCCCTCGATCACCAGGCACTCCACCGCGTCCGCCGCCCGGTCCACGAAATAGTCCAACTCCTTGCGCTCGGCGGAGGAGAAGTCCTTCAACACGAAGTCCGCGACCTGCATACGCCCCGGCGGACGACCGATCCCGAACCGCACCCGGTGATAGTCCGCCCCCATCGCCTTCGTCATCGACTTCAACCCGTTGTGACCGTTGTCACCACCACCGAGCTTCAACCGCAACGTCCCGAAGTCGATGTCCAGCTCGTCATGGACCGCGACGATGTTCGCCACCGGCACCTTGTAGAAGTCCCGCAACGCCGTCACCGGACCACCCGACAGGTTCATGTACGACATCGGCTTCGCCAGAATCACCCGACGGTTCCCCGGCCCCGGCGGCCCGATCCGCCCCTCCACGACCTGCGCCTGCGCCTTCCCGGCCCGCTTGAACCTCCCCCCGATCCGCTCGGCCAGCAGATCAGCCACCATGAACCCCACGTTGTGCCGGTTCGCCGCGTACTCGGGCCCGGGATTCCCGAGGCCGGCGACAAGCCAGGGCGCACTCGGATCGCTCGTCACGTACATGTCTCCTTGATACGCGCCAGCCGCTGCCCCCTGAAGGGAACAGCGGCCGACGAACCAATGACAGAGCCGAGGATCAGGCCTGGGCAGCCTCTCCGCCCTCGGCGGACTCCTCCGACGGCTCCTCCGCCTGGGCGGACAGAACCTGGAGGACGACCGCGTCCTCGTCGATCGCCAGCGTGGTGCCCTCGGGCAGGGGAATGTCCTTGGCGAGGATGGAGGCGCCGGCCTCCAGGCCCTCGATGGAGACGGTGACCGACTCGGGGATGTGAGTGGCCTCGGCCTCGACCGTCAGCGTGCTCAGCACGTGCTCGAGCAGGAAGGCACCCGGAGCCAGGTCACCCTCGGTGTGGACGTAGACCTCGACGTTGACCTTCTCGCCACGCTTCACCAGAAGGAGGTCGACGTGGTCCAGGAAACCCTTGATCGCGTCGCGCTGCACGGCCTTCGGGATCGCCAGCTGGGTCTTGCCCTCGATGTCCAGGCTGATCAGCACGTTCGGCGTACGCAGGGCGAGCTGAAGCGCGTGACCCGGCAGCGTGATGTGCACGGGGTCGGCACCGTGGCCGTAGACCACGGCGGGAACCTTGCTGTCACGACGGATACGGCGGGCGGCGCCCTTGCCGAACTCGGTACGGGTCTCGGCTGCGAGCTTGACCTCGGCCATGTTCACTCCTCGTAGAACTGGGGAAAGGTGGTCACCCGGCCAAACAATCGGCCTGCTACGAAGAGCGCGTCGATAACGGACCGCCGTACACACATGTACGGCCTCCCTCGCCGAGCAACTGTGACAGCTTACGCAGCGGGAAGGCCGTACAAGAAATCGATCTAGCTAGACGAGGACCGTCACTGCTCGTCGAACAGGCTCGTCACCGAACCGTCCTCGAACACCTCACGCACCGCACTCGCGATCGTCGGCGCGATCGACAGCACCGTGATCTTGTCCAGCTCCAGCTCACCCGGCGTCGGCAGCGAGTCGGTGAACACGAACTCACTGACCTTCGAGTTCTTCAGCCGGTCCGCCGCCGGACCCGACAGCACACCGTGCGTCGCCGTCACGATGACATCCTCCGCACCATGCGCGAACAGCGCGTCCGCAGCGGCACAGATCGTCCCACCTGTGTCGATCATGTCGTCCACCAGGACACACACCCGACCCTCGACCTCACCCACGACCTCGTGGACGGTCACCTGGTTCGCCACGTCCTTGTCACGCCGCTTGTGCACGATCGCCAACGGCGCACCCAGACGGTCGCACCAACGGTCGGCCACCCGGACCCGACCCGCGTCCGGCGAAACCACCGTGAGCTTGTTCCGGTCCACCTTCCGGCCCACGTAGTCCGCGAGCAGCGGCAGCGCGAACAAGTGGTCCACCGGACCGTCGAAGAAGCCCTGGATCTGGTCCGTGTGCAGATCCACGGTCAGAATGCGGTCAGCACCGGCCGTCTTCATCATGTCCGCGATCAGACGCGCCGAGATCGGTTCACGCCCACGGTGCTTCTTGTCCTGCCGCGCGTAACCGTAGAACGGCACGATGACCGTGATGGAGCGGGCCGACGCCCGCTTCAACGCGTCAATCATGATCAACTGCTCCATGATCCACTGATTGATCGGAGCCGTGTGGCTCTGGATCACAAAGCAGTCCGCACCACGCGCCGACTCCTCATAACGGACATAGATCTCACCGTTGGCGAAGTCGAAAGCCTTCGTCGGGACAACCCCGACACCCAGCTGCTGGGCCACCCTCTCGGCAAGCTCGGGGTGGGCGCGGCCGGAGAAGAACATCAACTTCTTCTCGCCGGTCGTCTTGATCCCGGTCACAGCACTGTCTCCTCAGAGGTGTCTCAGCTGGGCATACGACAGCCGCTCAGCTGCCGTACGAGTGTGCACTTATCACGGTACGC
This sequence comes from Streptomyces sp. DSM 40750, assembly GCF_024612035.1. Lineage (GTDB taxonomy): Bacteria > Actinomycetota > Actinomycetes > Streptomycetales > Streptomycetaceae > Streptomyces. Next base: position 4,857,213 of record NZ_CP102513.1, on the reverse strand, counting down.
CGTCCCAGACGCACCCGTTTCCGGTCAGCTTTCACTTGCCCCCTCCGGGGAAGCCACCTCGGCCGCCTTCGCCGCCGCGCTCCCCGGACGCTTACGAGCCACCCAACCCTCGATATTCCGCTGCTGGCCACGGGCCACGGCCAACGAACCGGGCGGCACATCCTTCGTGATCACGGACCCGGCGGCGGTGTACGCACCGTCCCCGACCGTGACAGGCGCCACAAACATGTTGTCCGAACCCGTCTTGCAGTGCGAGCCGACGGTCGTGTGGTGCTTGTGCTCACCGTCGTAGTTCACGAACACGCTCGCCGCCCCGATGTTCGTGTACTCACCGATCGTCGCGTCACCGACATAGGAGAGGTGCGGGACCTTGGTGCCCTCGCCGATGGAGGCGTTCTTGGTCTCGACGTACGTACCGATCTTGGACTTCAGGCCGAGCCGGGTACCCGGACGGAGATACGCGTACGGCCCCACGGTCGCCTGCGGCCCCACCTCGGCACCGTCCGCGACCGTGTTGTCGACGCGCGCGCCGGCCCCGACCTTCGTGTCCTTCAGCCGCGAGTTCGGCCCCACCTCAGCGCCCTCGGCCAGGTGCGTCGCCCCGAGGAGCTGGGTGCCCGGGTGGATCACGGCGTCCTGCTCGAACGTGACCGTCACATCGACCCAGGTCGTGGCCGGGTCGATGACCGAGACACCGGCGAGCATGGCGTCCGTGAGCAGCCGGTCGTTGAGGATGCGGCGCGCCTCCGAGAGCTGCACGCGGTTGTTGATACCGGCGATCTCCCGGTGGTCGTCGGCCACGGAGGCCCCGACACGGTGCCCGGCCTCCCGCAGGATCCCGAGGACGTCGGTCAGGTACTCCTCGCCCTGACTGTTGTCCGTACGGACCTTGCCGAGCGCGTCCGCGAGGAGCTGGCCGTCGAACGCGAACACCCCGGAGTTGATCTCACGGATCGCGCGCTGCGACTCGGTGGCGTCCTTGTGCTCCACGATGGCGGTCACGGCGCCGGAGACGCCGTCGCGGACGATACGGCCGTAGCCGGTGGCGTCCGGGACCTCGGCGGTCAGCACGGTGACGGCGTTGCCGTCGCAGGAGTGGGTGGCGGAGAGCCGACGGAGGGTCTCGCCGGTGAGGAGCGGGGTGTCGCCGCAGACGACCACGACCGTCCCGTCGACGACCCCACCGAGCTCTTCCAGCCCCATCCGCACCGCGTGCCCCGTGCCGTTCTGCTCCGCCTGGACCGCCGTGCGTACGCCTGGGTCGATCTCGGAGAGGTGCGCGGTGACCTTCTCCCTGGCGTGCCCGACGACCACGACCAGGTTCTCCGGGTCCAACTCGCGCGCGGCGGCGAGGACATGGCCGACGAGGGAGCGGCCACAGATGTCGTGCAGAACCTTGGGTGTGGCCGACTTCATACGGGTGCCCTCACCCGCTGCGAGTACGACGACGGCTGCCGGGCGGGTTGCGCTCACGGGGATGCCCTTCGGCTGTGGATGGGTGGGGTGTGGACATCCGCAGGATACCGGGGCGTTGTGAGGGGGAAATGTGAGTGGGTCCTGACCCGTATCGCTTCAGTCAGGACCCGAACTTGGTAAAGCTCCCCCGCCAGGACTCGAACCCGGACAGATGGCACCAAAAGCCACAGTGCTGCCAATTACACCACGGGGGAATAAACTCAACCAAACCGGACATTTAGTCAGGCCGTCGAGTGGCGCCTCCTACTATGCCGTACCAGGCGCCTTCCATGCGACGGTATAGATCGGCGCTCTGTCGGACGTAGAGGACGAGGCAGCCGTGGTAGGTCTCGCTCGTGTTCTTTCGGACCGTGCGTGGGTTGTGCCTCTTGAGCGTGGCCCTGCTGAATGCGGACACGTCGACGCCGACGACGTCGGCCCAGTACCTCTCGGCGGCTTCTACGTCAGCGGACTCATGGATGCTGACTCGGAGGGTCAGGCGGTCTCGCGTTACCCCGAGGAGCGTCAGCCAGCTCACGAAAAGCCTGATCATGTTCGGATCGCTGTTGATGAATTGCAGGACCTCAGTGCGGCGGTAGGGCTTGTCCTTGGAACCTTCCGCCCAGTACAGGCCGGCGCCCACGAGGAACAGTTCACGATCCGAGAGTTCGCCGATCGCTGCTGCCGCAGCCTGCTTGACGGTCTGGCGCGCGCGGTCCTGTTCCGCTCGTAGCCGTGTGAGCCCGGCGTTCATGCGTGCCTGCTGCTCCTCGGGCGTGCGGCGTGGCTCTGGTGTCGGCAAGTCGCGCACCCGGAGTGACACCGAGCTTTTCGAGCAGCCCAGCTCTGCCTTGATCTGGTTGTACGTCCAACCCTGTCGCCGGAGCTCCCGCGCCTTCTCGCGGATGTCGTCCTTCGCCCTGGGGCGCTTCGTCCATTCCGGAGGTGGTTCACCTTCGACGAGTCGCTGCAGGGTTTCGCTGTTGTGGACGCCCAGCTCCTCTCTGATCTGCCGGAGGCTGAGGCCGGCTCGCCGCAAGGCGACCGCCCGCTCCCGCAGGCCCTCGAAGTCGGCGTACTTGGGGTGTGCGTGTGTCATGTGCTTACGGTCCGGGCGGAATGATCCGTTCCGGGGTCGAACGGTGTGCGATTCAGCAGTTCGGGGGATAGTGGTCGGTTTCGCTTCTGTTCGAAGGGGCCGTGTGGTGTAGGCCTGTACGGGAAACTCGCCGGAAAAGCGAGGGCGCTCGAACGTAGGCTTGGGTTATGACCACGACGGGGGAAGACCACACCGGGGCCGGGGCCGGGGCGGGGGACAGGGCCGGGCCGTGGTGGTGGGAGCGGCGGCGCGGGGCGTTGTTCGACGGTGGGCTGGCGTTGGTGTCGGCGGTCGAGTGTGCGGTGGAGGGTGTCGAGTTCGCTCAGAACGCCGCGTTGCCGGAGGCCGTGGGGGTCGTTTTCGGGGCGACAGCCGGGTCCGTGTTGTTGGTGCGGCGGATGTGGCCTGTCGCCGTCGTGCTGGTCTTCATTGCCGTCGCGCCTGCTCAGATGGGGTATCTGATGGGGCTCGTCGGGCTGTACACGCTGGCGGCGTCGGAGGCGCCGCGGCGGATCATCGGGGCGTTGTCGGGGATGGCGTTCGCGGGTGTGTTCATCGTGTGGTTCGTGCAGGCCACGCAGAGCGATATGCAGGGGGACGGGGCTGTCGGGGGCGGGGACGCGTTCGCGCTGTTCCTGGCGTTGACGATGGCGATCGGGCTGACCGCGCCGCCGGTGCTGCTCGGGTTGTACGTGGGGGCGCGGCGGCGGTTGATGGAGAGTCTGCGGGAGCGGGCGGATTCGCTGGAGCGGGAGTTGCAGTTGCTCGCGGAGCGGGCGGAGGAGCGGGCGGAGTGGGCTCGGGGGGAGGAGCGGACCCGGATCGCTCGGGAGATGCATGACGTGGTGGCGCATCGGGTGTCGTTGATGGTGGTGCATGCGGCGGCGTTGCAGGCGGTGGCTCGGAAGGATCCGGAGAAGGCCGTGAGGAACGCGGCGCTCGTGGGGGACATGGGGCGGCAGGCGTTGACCGAGTTGCGGGAGATGCTCGGGGTGTTGCGGTCGGGGGAGGGGTTTTCGTCGGTGGCGCGGGCCGAGCCGGTGCCGGTGCCTTTGGCGGCGGTGGGGGTGGCGGCCGCGGCGGCGGCTTCGCGGGCCGAGGACGAGTTGGGTGAGGGGCCCTGTCTGGCTGAGCTGGAGGTGTTGGTGGGGCAGTCGGCGGCTGCGGGGATGGTGGTGGAGTTGTCGGTGGAGGGGGAGGTGCGGGTGTATGCGGCCGAGGTGGAGCAGACGGCGTACCGGGTGGTGCAGGAGGCGTTGACGAACGTCCACAAGCATGCGGCGGGGGCGAAGACGCAGGTGCGGTTGGCGCATCGGGTGGCGGAGATCGCGATGCAGGTGGAGAACGGGCCGCCGCCGGAGCCGGGGGCGGCGGGGGCGGCGCGGTTGCCGAGTGGGGGGAACGGGTTGCTCGGGATGAAGGAGCGGGTGGCTGAGCTGGGGGGCGTTTTTGTGTCCGGGCCGACGGAGGCCGGGGGGTTTCGGGTGTCTGCGGTGATTCCGGCGGCGTAGGGGGTGTCTGGGAGACGACCCGGCGCCGGGGCTGGGCCTCGCTTGTGGGGCACCCGGTGGCTTCGGCTGGGCCGGGGGTGGGTTTCGCTTACCGGCGCGTGCAGGGTGCCGCTGCGCCCACCCGTGCCGCCCCTGGCGGCACGACTGCCCGCAGCTGGGACGACAGCGATAGCGCACCCGTGCTGCCCCTGGCGGCACGACTGCCCGCAGCTGGGACGACAGCGATAGCGCACCCGTGCTGCCCCTGGCGGCACGACTGCCCGCAGCTGGGACGACAGCGATAGCGGCGTGCTCAGCCTGCGGTCAGGCGTGTCGGGTCGAGGCCTGCCAGCAATGTGGTGAGGGCCGTGTCGATGTTGGGGCCCAGGTACCAGTCGCCGGTGTGGTCGAGGGCGTAGGTGCGGCCTTCGGTGTCGATGGCGATGAGGGCTCGGGTGGCGGTTTCGTGGCCGAGGGGGCAGACCTCGGTGTCGAGGGCGCGGCCGAGGTCGCCGAGGGTGCGGGCCATGTGGAGGCCGTGCAGTGGGTCGAGGTGGAGGTCGGCGGGGGCGAGCTGGCGGCCGGGGCCCTGGGCGGTGAGGTGGAGGCCGCCGAATTCGGCCCAGGCCTCGACCGCCGCGGGGAAGACGGCGTGGCGGTGGCCGGCGGGGGAGGTGTGCTCGCGCAGGGTGTCGGCCCAGAATTCCGCCTGCTTTATGTCCCAGCGGCCTGGTTGCCACCCGGCGGCGCGCAGGGCGGCGTCGACGGGTACGGAGAAGCGCGTGGAGGTGCGGTCGGTGTGCATCTGCCCTTTGTTCGTCGGGGGTTCGTCGGCGGTTTGAACTCTGGTCGGGAGTCTGGCTGGGGCGTTGGCGTACCAGGTGGGCCGGCGTTCCCGGGGCGGTTTTCTGTTTTCTGACGTGATCTTCGGGGGGGGTCTCGGTCAGTTCTCCTGTGTCGGGTCCACGATGCGGACGCCGAAGTGGGCGCTGAGGGCCGTGCAGGAGCGGCAGGGCGGGGCGAAGCCGCCGTGGAGGGGGTCGCCGTCCTCGCGGATGTGGCGGGTGGTGAGTTTGGCCTGCTTGAGGACTTTGCGGGCCTCGCCGTTGGTCATGGGTCTGCGGGCGGCGCGTTTGCTGCGGCCGGCGTCGGCGCTGGTGATGTGGCGGGAGATGAGGATGGCCTCGGCGCAGCGGCCGGTGAAGCGGTCGCGCTGGGCGGTGGCGAGGGAGTCGAGGAACTCCTGGACCAGGGGGTGCAGGGGCGGGGCCTGGTCGCTGCGGGCGGCGGTGCCGGTGAGGGTCTCGCCGCGTACGGAGAGGGCGGCGGCCACGGTGGGCAGGATGCCGTCGCGGCGGTGGAGGAGGGCGGGGGCATGTGGCTGTTCCACGGTGCTCCAGCCGATGCGAGGGTCGCCCGAAGGTCCCGCCTGCGTCGCGCTCATCGTCGTGATCCCCTCCTGTTACATCCCCCGCCAGCGGACACAGAGTGCCAAACGGCGTGGCCGGTGCGGAAGCTGGGGCAGTGCGACACGCCCGGGCTTCGGCGTTGCGTAAGGGTGGTGTGACGGCTGGTCACGGAAGCGGAGGCCCGGTGACCGGTGTCGCCGTACCGCATAGGCTGTCGACAACCGCGATCCGTACGGGTCCCGTGTTCGAGGGCAGATCGAGAGCAGGCCGAGGGTAGACCGAAGGATCGGTCGAGGGCTGTTCAAGGGCTGTTCGAGGGCGGGTTCAGGGCGGATCGGGGGAACCGGAACGGGCCGTACGCGGGCCTTTTCGCAGCCAGCCAGAACAGGTCACACAGAACGCCGCAGGGGGCTACCGCCATGACGACAGGTCGGCTCGGGCAGCAAGCCGCGCCGCCGAACGCGGCCTACGCCGGGCAAGTCGTGCAGTTCCCGGACCCGGTCCGGGCGGCGCGTCATCCGAGGGGTGTCCGTGTTGACGCGCACGGTTATCCGGACTTCTCGCCCTATGCGCGTGCCGCGGCGGAGATCGCCGATCCCCCGGAGGGGTTCGGGGTCGATGAGTTGCGGTTGACGGACTATGTGTCCGCGAACGCGGCGTTGGCGGCGACGGGGCACGAGTTGTGGGACACGATCCCTCCGGTGGCGACGCCGCACGGCTGGACGTGGCATCACGCGCCGGGCGGTCGGCGGCTGGAGTTGGTGCCGGTCGAGGTGAAGGCGCTGTTGCGGCATCACGGTGGCATCGCGACGGCGCGTGTGGACCAGCACAAGCGGGGCACGCGGCCGTTGCAGGAGACCCGGCCGGCGCACTTCGGGTTGCCGAAGTCGTCGGCGGTGGCGGTGACCGAGGTGCAGGTGCAGGGGGTCGAGGAGGAGCTCGGGTACCGGCTGCCGGGCGCGTACCGGTCGTTCCTGAAGGCGGCGGGCGGTTGCGCTCCCGTGGGGGCGGCGTTGGACGCGGAGTTGGGGCTGCTGGTGGATCAGCCGTTCTTCACGGTGCGGGACGAGGCCGCGGTGAACGACCTGGTGTACGTCAACAAGTGTCTGCGGGACCATCTCACCAAGGACTATCTGGCGGTCGGGTTCGCGCAGGGCGGGATTCTCGCGGTGAAGGTGAAGGGCGACCGGATCGGGTCGGTCTGGTTCTGTGCGTACGACGATGCCCGTGATGTCGATCCGTCGTGGCCGCCGGCCGAGCGGGTGGAGCGGTTGCTGCTTCCCGCCGGTGAGGACTTCGACGCGTTCCTGTCCCGGCTGGCGGGCAATCCGCCGGAATTGGAGACGGTGGCGAACCTGATGGTGGACGGTGGCTTCGCACGTGCCGTGCCGGTCGTCGCGGGCGCCTCGGCGTCTTCGGTGGGGGAGTGAGTTTTCGATGGTGACGTTCGCTCAGGCGCAGGAGCGCGCCGAGGAGTGGATCAACGGGGATCTGCCGGGCTATCAGCACCGTGAGGTGCGGGTGCGGGAGTTCGACCTCGGGTTCGTGGTGTGGGCCGAGGACCGGGCGGACGGCCCGCGGTCCGACGGGGGTGCGCAGCGGCTGGTCATCGCCCGGGACAGCGGGGAGGCCACGTTGTGGCCGTCGCTGCCGGTGGGTGAGGTGATCCGCCGGTTCGAGGAGGAGTACGGCCGTACGGGCGAGGCTCCGGCTGCCGCGCCCGCGCCTCCGGCCCGGGTGGATCTGAACCAGACGTCGTTCCTGCTGACTCCGCCGGAGTGGTTGCAGGACGCGGCGGACAAGCTGGGGATTCCGGACCGCCGGTCGGGAGCGGGTGCCTCTGATGGTGCCGGGTCTCGTCCGGCTGCGGTTGATTCGGGTGGTTCTGGTTCGTCGGGTGCCAACGGGGTGTCCGGGGGCGGTGGTTCGATGCCCGAGACGATGCCGGGGCCGGTGGGGCAGTCTCCTTCGGCCGGCCGCGGGGTGCCTGTGGCACCGGCCGATGCCACGCCGTGGCCGGCCGCCGCGGCGGCGGACGGTGAGGTGCGGGACGCGGTGCCGCCGAGGGATGCCGAGCCGCGGGACGCGGTGCCGGGTGTGCCTGACGGGGCGACGCCGTGGGCCGGGACGGACACCAACGCCGAGGCCGAGGACGACCGTTCGGTGCCGCTGCCGGAGACCGTGTTCGCGCCGCAGCTGTCCGAGGTGAACGACCAGGACGTCCCCCCGGCGCCGAGCACGCCGCCGGAGGCCAAGACCGCGCTGATCTCCGGGGGCAGCGGGCTCCCGCGTACGACGGTGGCGCCGGCCGTGGGGGGCCCGGGTTCGGGTGTTCCGGGTGGCCCTTCGCAGCAGCAGCAGCCGGCGGGTCCGGGTACGCCGCCGCCGGGTGCGCAGTCGTACGGCTATCCGCAGGGAGCCGGTGGTCCGGGGACTCCGCCGCCGGGTGCGCCGTCGTACGGCTATCCGCAGGGTCCCGGTGGCCCGCAGGGGCCGGGTACGCCGCCGCCGGGCCGTCCGCTGCCGCCCCATGCCGGTGACATCGCCGATGCCGCCACGAGCAAGGCGGCACCGCCTCCGCGCCGGGGCGGTCGGGGCGCCGGGCCTGGTGCGCCGCCGCCTCCGGCTCCGCCCGGAGCGCCGGGTACGCCGGGTGCCCGTCCGGGCGCCACGCCTGCGCCGCAGTCCGGGCCCGGTGCTCCGGGGACCCCGGCGGGCGGGTACGTGCCGACCCAGCTGATCTCCTCCCTCGGCCCGGACGGGCCGGAGGGTCTTGGCGCACCGGGTCGGCCCGGTGCTCCCGGCGTCCCCGGTGCTCCCGGTCAGCCGGGCGGTCCTGGTGCTCCTGGTGCGCCCGGCGCGCCGAATCCGCCCGGGAGTACGCCTCCGGGTGGCATGCACCACGCGGCGACGATGCTGGCCGGGCCCGCGGTCGGCGGCCCGGGCGCGCCGCTGCCGCCTGGGCCTCCTGGTGCTCCGGGTCAGCCGGGTGGTCCTGGTGTACCTGGTCCTCCCGGTCAGCCGGGCGGTCCTGGTGCTCCTGGTGCTCCTGGTGCGCCGAATCCGCCGGGCGGTACGCCCGCGGGCGGCGTGCACCACGCGGCGACGATGCTGGCCGGGCCCGCGGTGGGCGGTCCGGGTGCGCCCGGGGCTCCGGGTCAGCCGGGTCATCCGGGGATGCCGCCGGGTGCCCCCGGTCCCGTGCACCATGCCGAGACGATGCTGGCCGGGCCGCCGCCCGGCGGTCCCGGTGCGCCGCAGCCGCCCGGTCCGCCCGGGATGCCGTCGGGGGCTCCGCAGGGGTTCCCGGGCCAGCCCGGGCCGATGCCCGGTCAGCCGGGGCAGCCGATGGGTGCTCCGCCGGCGTACGGCTATCCGCAGCCGCCCGCCGGGCAGCCGACGGTCGGGCCCGGCTACCAGGCCGTCCTGCGGTTCCGGGCGCCGGACGGCTCCGAGCAGCAGGTGATCCGGCGTTCGGCGCCGGGTACGCCGCACCCGGAGTGGCAGATCTTCCACGAGCTGCGCGGGATGAACATCCCGCCGGAGGCCGTGCTGGAGCTGCACACGGAGCTGGAGTCGTGTGAGCTGCCGGGGGCGTACTGCGCGCGGATGATCCGTGACCAGTGGCCGAACGCGCACATCACGTCCATAGCTCCGTACGGCAAGGACCATGCGAGCCGGCAGCAGGGTATGGCCCAACTCATCGCGCATCAGGGTGAGTTGCATCAGGTCGCGGACGGTCCGGCGCGGCTCGCGCCGGTGCGGGCTCCGTTGCAGCCGGTGCAGCCGGCGCCGCCGGTCCCGCCGGAGGCGATCGGGCAGGAGCTGGCGGCGGCGTTCGGGCCGGGGGTGTTCCGGTTCGACCAGCAGGCGGTGTCGCGGCAGGGGGTTCCGCCGATCGTGGCGCACACGCTGGTCGTGGCCGGGCTGCCGGTGGACATGGGGCCGTTCTTCTGGGCGCAGGCCCAGCCGGGCCGTCCGGTGCCGACGCTGGCGGAGCTGGCGCAGGAGCGGGGTGTGCAGCCGGCGGCCGACGCGGGCTCGTACCTGGTGATGGGCAGCGACTTCGGCAAGGCGCTGTGTGTGCAGTACGGCACGGCGAACATCGTGGCGGTGCCGGTGGAGGCGGGGCCGGGCGGTGTGCCCGTGCCGCCGCAGTTCGTGAACACCGGGCTGCCGGAGTTCGCGCGCTGCCTCGCTCTTCTCGGCCGTATGTGGCGGTTGCGGTTCGGCCTCAACCAGGAGCAGGCGGGCCGCTGGACCGTCGACTTCCAGGCGCAGCTCGCCGGTCTCGATCCGGCGGCGCTCGCCTCGCCGGAGAGCTGGTGGTCGGTGCTGCTGGAGCAGATGTGGGACGGGCTGCTGTGATCCGTCGCGGCTGACGGCCGCCGCCACCCGCACGACGCAAGGGGCCTGGCCCGGTCTCGCACGACCGGGCCAGGCCCTTTCGCATGCCCGGCCGCCGCCACCCGTGTCCCTCGCACGGAGTGTCGCGTTATGAACACTTCTGCCCGATACATCAAGATGTGCGCGAAATCATCATTTCGTGTGCGTCCGGCGGAGAGGGCCCAGCATGAGCAGCGAACCGACGGCACCCCATGGCTTCGAGTTCGACGTCGTACGCCGTGGCTACCGCCCTGACCAGGTCGACGCCGACGCGGCGGCCCTGTGGCGGGACCGGGACGCCGCGTGGGAGCGGGCTGCCCGGCTGACCGTGCTGGCCAAGGACATGGGCGCGGAACTCGACCGGCTGCGCGAGACGGTCGCCGCGCTGCCCCCGCAGACGTACGAGGCGCTCGGTGAGCGCGCCCGCCAATTGTTCGAACTCGGTGTCGAGGAGGCCACGGCCGTTCGCGAGGGCGGGCGCTCCGAGGCCCGGCGGATGGTCGCCGAGGCGGAGGAGGCCGCGCTGCGGCTGCGGGGGGCCGCGCAGGCGTACGCCGACGAGGTGCGCGGCGAGGCCGACGAGCGGGCCCGGCACCGGTTGCTGGCCGCCCAGGCCGAGGCCGACGACCTGCGGATCGCGGCCCGGCGTGCGGTGAAGGAGGGGCGGGGCGAGGCGCTGGCCGCGCTGCGGGAGGTCCGGGAGCGGACCGAGGGGATGCTCGCCGACCTGGACAGGGAGTTCGACGACCGGGTGGCCGGCATCGAGCGGGAGGTCGCCGAACGGGAGGCCGTGTTCGACGCCCGGTACGGCGAGCGGGTCGCCCGCGCGGAGGCCGAGCTCGCCGCGGCCGAACGGGCTCTCGCCGACGCGGAGGCGGCCGCGGCGCGGCTGCAGGGCGACGCCGAGGCCCGCGCCGCCGAGCTGGTCGCGGAGGCGCGGCGACAGGAGCAGTGGGTGGTGGCGGAGACCGAGAGGGTGTTGCGCGAGCACGGGGAGCGGTGGGACGAGGTGCAGACGCAGATGGATCACGTACGCAGCAGCCTCTCGGCGCTGACCGGCCAGGCTCCGGGAGAGCAGACGCCGTGGCAGTGACCTCTCTGCCGTGACGGCTGCCGTGTTCTCCCCCTTGGGTCAGCCGTGGGCGACCGGGGCTGGGTGCGTGAGGCTGATCTCCAGGTCCGGCCGGGCCTTCGTGAGGCGGGTGAGGCTCGGGTCCTCGGCGGTGAGCCGATGGCCCGTGGGGGCCGTGAGGGCGAGCCTGGTGAGGGACGGGAAGACCTCCGCGAGTTGCTCCACCCCTCTCAGGTCGGTGACCTGCCGCAGGCGCAGGGATTTCACTCCGGGCAGGACGCCGAGGTGCCGCAGTTCGGAGAACGACTCCGAGAAGGACTGCACGGTCGTGTCGACCTCCGAGACGCGGCCGGAGTCGCGGATGAAGCCCCAGAATCCGCGGGTGTTCAGGGGGCTGGGAAGCATGAGGGAGGTCAGTGACTCCCAGGCGTCGAGGCCCTGGGTGTCGACCAGTCGCTGTACCGGCAGGGAGAGCCGGGTGACACCTCGGTGGACGGGGATCGATCCCACGGAGGTGATGTACGGGGTGGACAGGGTCAGGGCGGTGAGCGCGGGGATCTCCGCGAGGTGCCCGAGCGCGTCGTTCTGGAGCTGTACGCGCAGTGACAGGACGGCGAGTACGGGAAGCGCGGTCACGGCCGAGATGTCCTTCAGCGCGGAGGCGCTCGTCGTGACGCTCAGGTGCTGGAGCCGCTGCCCGTGGACGTGCAGGAAGTCCAGGTCTTCGAGGTGGGGGAGCCGGTCCAGGCGCAGGGTCTGGAGCTGCGGCAGCTCCGCCGCGGCGAGTTCGGCGGAGGTGAGGGGGCCGCTGAGCGCGAGGTGCCGGCCCACCGCCAGCCGGTGCAGCAGCCCCAGTTGCTCCCTGGTGGTCACGGGCAGGGGGAGCGCGGGATCGGGTGGCATCTCGCCGAGCACCTCGTGCGCGTACTCGGCGGCGGGGAAGTTGCTCCAGGCGTGTGCCAGCCGGGCGGAGACCGCACTCGGCAGCCCGGGTGTGGTGACGAGGCGCCGGGCGTAGGGGATGGCCTCGGATCCGCCGACCCTGCCGACGAGTTCGGCGACGGCCCGGCCCCGGATGGGATCCAGGGTCTCGGGGTCCGGCAGGAACTGCAGGACGTGCGGTCCGAGGCGGGCCACCTGCGGCACCTCGGCGGAGGTGAGGGAGGCCACGAGGGCGGTGATCCGGTCGCGCACCACCTGCTGGAGTCCGCTGTCGAGCCAGGCGGCGTGCTGGGCGCACAGGGCCGTCAGTACATACAGCTGGACCCGCGGCGGGGCCGGGGTGTCGGGGGCGTCCGCCCTGGTGAGCAGGCCGGTCAGGAGTTCGCCGATCTCGCGTCGGCAGTGGCCCGCCGCCAGCAGGACCACGTCCTGCCACAGCACGTCGTCGGCGTTGCGGACGAGTTCGCGCAGGGAGTCGCTCTCGACGAGTTCCTTCGCGGCGAGGAAGTCCTGGAAGGTGCGGTGGATGAACTGGTAGGAGCCGTCGCCGCGTTCCTGGAGGAGTCCCGAGCGGTTGAGGAGATGCGTGAGGATGGCCTCGGGGCTGTCCTGGCGGCGGACGCGTTCCATGCCGGCGAGCGCGGTGCGCAGTTGGGGCCGGGCCTGGTCACGGGTGAACTCCGTCTGGCCGCAGCGGACCAGCCAGACCGCGATGCGCTGCAGGATCTGGTGGTGTTCCTCGACGGTCATGGTGATGCCGTCGGGGGAGTGGACACGGCGTCGGGTGTCGCGGTGGCCGAGGAGCATCTCCAGCGCGGACTGGTAGAGCTTGAAGCGGGTCTCGGGCAGGAATCCCTGGTGCCTGCGGTGCAGGGCGCAGATCACCGCGCACAACAGCGGGGTCCGGGCCAGGTCGCTGAGTGCGGGGTTGTGGCGGAACTGCTGGGACAGGTCCTGTTCCAGTTCGGCGAGCAGTGCGTGGTCGTCGTCCTCCAGGCGGGCCGCGCGGTGCCAGGCGGTGATGAACCGCTGGATGTCGTCGTCCCGCATCGGCAGCAGCCGCAGCTCCTCGAACCGTTCCGCCTCCAGCCAGTCGGGCTCGACGGCCAGCGGACGTACGGTCGCCAGGCAGCGGCTGTGGGGATAGCGCGCGAGCAGCGCGGAGAGCCAGCGGTGGGCCTCCTCGCGGTCCGACTGCGGGATCTCGTCGAGGCCGTCCACGAGGAGCAGCGCGCGCCCCGCTTCCATGACGCGGCTCGCCCAGCCGTCGGGCGCCTCGTCGACCACCAGGCGTGCGGCGTGCGGCAGCCCGGCGGGTGAGGGGAAGGCGCCGTTCTGGGAGCGCAGGGTGCGCAGCGGGATGATGAAGGGGACCAGGCTGTTGAGCCCGGCCAGGGTGGGGCCCAGGGTGCCCGCGGCGGTGTGGGCGGCCAGCCACCACACGAGGGTCGTCTTGCCGGCTCCGGCCTCGCCGCGGAGCAGGACGCGCGGCCGGGTGGACAGCAGGGCGTCGACGCGTTGCGGGGCGCGTGCGGTGAGGGAGAACGGCTGCCGGGTCGTCGACGTGTCCAGGTTCCGTGCCGCGCTCTCGGAGATGCGCGGCGACGCCTCCAGGCTCAGGTAGGCGGTGTCCAGGTCCCATTCGGACTCGCGGCGGTTGAGGTCGTCGAGGCCGAAGATCTTCATCCTGCGGAAGGCGCTGCCCACCGAGCGGGCGTAGTCCCGTTCGTACTCGCGGTCCAGGAGGTGGTGCCGGGTGATCGGTTCGGTCTCGGGGAAGTCGTACGGGAGTGACGTCAGGTCGCTGACCGGGACGCCCTCGGCGCGCAGGTGGCCCCGATCGCGCGGGACCGAGGTGACGATGCCCAGGAGGACGTCGCCCGAGAAGACGGGGGCGCCCGACAGGCCGGCCAGCGGGCTCGGGGCGTCCGGCCGTTCGACGGCGGGGGCGCGGTCGAAGGAGAAGGTGAGGACGGAGCGCGGGCGGGCCGCGGCGGGCAGCACCCGCCCGGTGAACTGGTCCGTGGCGAGATGGCGTCCGGCGTGGCGCTGGACGTGCGGGTAGCCGATGATCTCGCACTCGGGCAGCGCCCGCTCGGTGGCGAGATGGCCCACCCGGACGTGCGCGGCGCAGGGCAGTTCCTCGGCGGTGAGGAGCAGCGCGGCGTCCTGCTCCTCGTCGGACCAGATGACCTGGGCGGTGGTGCGGTGGGTGCGCCGGGGGTGGGCGACCTGCGGGGCGCTGCTGGCACCGACGACGTGGGCACAGGTCAGCACGAGGCGTCCGTTGAGCGCGACGCCGCTGCCCTGCCGGTCGCCGAGGACCACGACCGCACGGCTCGCGGGGCTGTCCGCCGGTGTCATCGGGTGGGGTGCGCGGGGCGCGGACCGGGTGTGTCCTGGCCGAATCCCGCCGTGCTGCCCGGGTCGTCGTCGCCGACCAGCCAGGGGGCGTGGGTGCGGGAGTCGCGCGGGGTGAGGGTGAAGGCGACGCGGTGGGTGCGGCCGGTGGCGCGGGCGGCGTCGGCCCCGGCGTCGACCACCCAGGCCTTGACCCGGCCGCCGGCCTTCGTCTCCTTGCGCAGTTCAAGCGTGAACTCCATCTCGATGGTGCCCACTTCGAAGACCACCGGCTGTCCGATGGCGCGCGTCGCGGCCTCGACGAGCTGGTCACGGACCGAGGCGATGGCCTCGGTGAGATCGATGCGGTCGAAGGCATGACGGTCGGTGGGGTGACCGTCCGTGGCGTGACCGGTGGCGTGATCGTCGGTGGCGTGATCGTCGGTGTGGGGCGTGGTGTCGCCGGCCCCTCCCGAGGGCCCTGAGAGTCCCGATGGTGCCGATGCCTCTGGCGACCTCGATGCGCTGTGCCGTGAAGCGGTCCCCATGTCTCCCCCGTTGAGTACGCGCTGGCGCGTCCGGCGGTGCTCGACGCCGTACGGCTGTTGTGCCCTGTGGCTCGCCCCGCATATGCGGAAAGCACGGAACCGAACAGTGATTGACCGGATTTGGCCGATCGTGGCCCGGGTTGCTCGGGACGGCTCCCGTCACTCGTTCCGTCGCACCGCCCCCGCCAGGATCCAGCCCTCCACCGCCTCGTACTGCCGGCGTTGTTCCTCCGCCTTGGCGCGGCCGGAGACGAGGGTGCCGAGCCAGCCGAAGGCGAAGCCCAGGGGGATGGACAACAGCCCTGTCGTGGTGAAGGGGAACCAGTTGAAGTCGGCGCGCGGGAAAGCGGAGCCGGGGGAGCCGGAGACGAGGTTGGTGCCGGTCATGAGGACGAGGACGGAGAGGGTGCCGCCGATGAGCGTGCACATGAGGCCCGTACGGGTGTAGCGGCGCCAGAAGAGGCCGTAGACGAGGGCGGGGGCGATGGCGGAGGCGCCGAGGCAGAAGGAGAGGGTGACCAGGGGCTGGAGGTTGCGGTGCTGGACCATCGTGGCGAGGACGATCGCGGTGACACCGACCGCGCAGGCCGAGAGCCTGGCCAGGGTCATCTCGCGGCGCGGGCTGAGGGGTTCGGTGGCGCGGGCCGCGAAGACGTCGTGGGCGAGGGAGTTGGCGCAGGCGAGGATCATGCCGGCCACGGAGGCCAGGAGGGTCAGGAAGACCGCCGTCGTGACCGTGGTGAACAGCAGGGTCTCCGCCGTGGAGACCTCCGTGCCGAACGCCGCCATCGAGCCCAGCAGGTAGGCCGTGTTGCCCTGCGGGTCGGCCGCCGCGATCACCTCGCGGCCGATCAGGGCCGTCGCGCCGAAGCCGATCACCGCGATGATCAGGACGAAGAGGGCGACGGAGGGGACGGCCCAGGACAGCGAGCGGCGAACCTGGCGGGCGCTGTTCGCGGTGTACATGCGCATGGTGACGTGAGGCAGGCAGGCGCCGCCGAGGACGACCGTCAACTGGGCGCTGATCATGTCGAGTTCGGGGTGCGGGCCGCCCGAGAACTGCAGCCCCGAGTGGAGGTAGCCGGTGCCGATGCCACTCTTGTCGGCCGCCGCGCCGAGCAGCAGGCCGGGGTCCCAGTCGAACTTGGCGAGGATCAGTACGGCGACGAGTCCGCCGGAGCCGAGCAGCATCACGATCTTGACGATCTGGACGAGGGCGGTGCCCTTCATGCCGCCGATCGCCGCGTAACCGATCATCAGTGTGCCGACGACCACCACGACCCCGGTTTTCAGGCTCTCGCTGGTGAAGCCGAGGATGAACGCCAACAGATCGCCCGTGCCGGCCAGTTGGACCAGCATCATCGGCATCAGCGCGGCGAGGGTGACGACGCAGGCGGTGATGCGTACACACCGGCCGGGCATCCGCCGCGCCAGCGCGTCGCCCATGGTGAACCGGCCCGCGTTCCGCAGCGGTTCGGCCAGCAGGAACATCAGCAGCATCAGGGACAGGGCCGTGGAGAGGGCGAGGACGACACCGTCATAGCCGAACAGGGCGATCACTCCGCCCGTGCCGAGCACCGTCGCCGCCGAGATGTAGTCGCCCGCGATGGCCAGGCCGTTGCGCAGGGGGGAGAGCGAGCTGTAGCCGGTGTAGAACTCGTCGAGGTCGTCGCGGTCCGGGCCCGTCATCACGCACAGCAGCAGCGTGACCGTGGCGATCGCGGTGAACCCGACGAGGGACATGGTCTGGGCCGATCCGCTGAACTCGGTGAGGCCGCCCGCGGCTGTGGTCGAGGGGTCGGTGGGTGTCATCACATGGCCCCCCGCCGCGCGTCCTGCCGCGCATCCCGTTGCGCGTCCACCGCGGCCAGGCCGCGTATCCGGTCGGCCAGCGGGTCGACCCGTCGGCGCGCGGTGCGCTCGTACAGCCAGATCGCCAGACAGGTCACCGGCACCTGCACCAGCCCGAGCAGCAGCCCCGTCGACAGCCCGCCGCTGACCGTGCCCGTCATGAACGACGGGGCGAACGCCGACAGAAGGAGGAACAGCACGAAGTAGCCGAGCGCGGTCAGCGTCGCCACCCGCCGCTGCCGGCGGTACGCGCCGCGCAGGACCCGGAGGTCGCTGTGGTGGCCGAGGGCGGAGCGGCGGGTGGACCGGGGGGCCGGTTCCGGTGCGGGGACCGGTTCCTGGGGTGCCCAGGGGTAGGCGAGGTAGGAGGGGGACGAGGCGTGCGGTGGGTACGGGGGCTGGTTCGGGGGTGACGAGAAGGCGTCGGTCATCCCTTGGTCTCCTTGCGTGGCTCGGGTCCGGTGTGGACCGCAGGGAGCGGGGGGCGGGCGTGAACGCTACTCGCGGGTTCGGCGGTGTGGGGGATTTTCGACAAACTGATCGGTCGGTATGCGCTTACTTCGCGCATCTCGCGCTGACCTGGGGTGTTACCCGGATTAACTCAGGTTTTTCGCACCGGCGGCGCTGCTGGACCTCGTCCACCGGCGGTTCCTCGAAGCAGGGCATGCGGATTGACAGGGTGAGGGCCCGCCGGGTTTCCGATGCTGTTGGCGAATCCTGTCACCGGCCGTCAAGTGGCGTGAGAGTCCCAGCGACACGCCGCCTGCAGGGCGTGTCGCTGGGACTACGCGCCCACTTGGCTCTCGCTTGGCGATTCGCCAAACAGCATCGGTTTCCCGGCGGGCCCTCAGTCCTTCAGCACCGGAAACCTCCGCGGCGCCACCACCAGCAGCACCACCAGCGCCACCGTCGCCGCGCAGGCCGCCCCCAGGTACACCGCGTGGACCGCGTCCGCGACGGCGCGGCGGACCGGCTCCGCGGCCGTGCCGGCGTCGAGGGAGTGGGTGACGGCGTCCAGGTCTCCCGCGCCGCCCAGCCGGGACGCCAGTACCCCGTTCGCGACCGCCCCGAACAACGCCGCGCCCAGGGTCTGGCCCGTCTGACGGCAGAAGAGGATCGACGCCGTGGCCGTGCCCCGCTCCTCCCACCGTACGGTCGACTGGACGCCGATGATCAGGGGGAGTTGGAAGAGGCCGAGGGCGGCGCCGAGGGCGAGCATCAGCAGTGTCGGTTGCCAGGCCTCGCCCGGGTAGGGCAGGAGCGGGAAGGCGAAGAGGAGGGCGGCCGCCGCCGCGATGCCCAGGATCGCCGTGTTCCGGAAGCCGATGCGGCGGTAGACGTGCTGGCTGAGGGCCGCCGACACCGGCCAGCTCAGCGTCCAGATGGAGACGACGAAACCGGCCGCCACCGGGGCCAGGCCCAGCACGGACTGGGCGTAGGTCGCGAGGAAGACCGTCGGCGCCACCATCAGCAGGCCCAGCGCGCCGAGCGCCAGGTTCACCGCCGCGATCGTGCGGCGGCGCCACACCCAGCCGGGGATGATCGGCTCGGCGGCCCGGCGTTCGATCAGGACCAGCAGAGCGATCAGGGCGACTCCGGTGCCCAGCAAGGTGATCGACGGCCAGGACAGCCACTCCCACGCCACCCCGCCCTGCACCAGCGCTGTCAGCAGGGCGCCTCCGCAGGCGAAGACGGTCAGGGCGCCCGCCCAGTCCACCTGGGGCCGGCCCGTAGACTCCCCTCGCGGCTCGTGCAGATGACGGACCAGCAGCCACAGCGCCGCCGCGCCGAGCGGCAGGTTGATCAGGAAGATCCAGCGCCAGTCCGCGTAGGCGGCCAGTACTCCGCCCACCCCGGGGCCCGCCACCGCCGCCACCGCCCACACGGTGGACAGCTTGGACTGGATCTTGGGGCGCTCCTCCAGGGGGTAGAGGTCGGCCGCCAGCGTCTGCACCGTGCCCTGGAGCGCCCCGCCGCCCAGGCCCTGGATGACACGGAAGGCGATCAGGGAGCCCATGTTCCAGGCCAGCGCGCACAGCAGCGAGCCCAGCAGGAACAGGGCTGCGCCCACGATGAGGACCGGCTTGCGGCCGAAGGTGTCGGAGAGCTTGCCGTAGACGGGGAGGGTGACGGTCACCGCCAGCAGATAGCCCGAGAAGAGCCAGGAGAAGACGGAGAAGCCGCCGAGGTCGGCGACGATCTGCGGTACGGCGGTCGAGACGATCGTGGAGTCCAGCGCGGCCAGGCCCATGGCCAGCATGAGGGCGGCGGTGACGGTTCTTCGTCGGCCGGTTCCGGTGTGTTGTGCCGCATCGCGTATCGCGGGTCGCGTGTCGTCCACCGGATGCCTTCCCCTTGCAACCATCTGCCGTCGACCACCATGCCATTGACCCTCACGCCACGGCAGGGTGCGGCCTGGCCGTACCGGAAGGCGGAGGCCGACCCCGAGCCGTCTCCTCCCGGGGGGCGAGATCCCCTAGGGGGACCTCCGTACTACGGCTCGGGGAGGCTTCGTACCGCCGGAGGAGGAGACGGGGCACCTGGCGTCCTTAACCTGGCTTTACGCCGCTGGGGGGCGGTGTACCGGACCGGTGGGGGTGGGGTTTTCCCCAGCAGAAGACTGCGCTGGGCACCAGCGCGCTGCGCCCCCTCCGGGGACCAGACTCATCGACGTACCGCTTCGAGCCACTTCCTACGGCTCACCGGCTCACCAGCTCACCGGCTCATCCGCTGAGCAACAGAACCATCTGATGCCCGACATAGGAGACATACCGTGACATCGGCTGTGACCATCACCAGGCACGGGGGTACTGGAGGGACTACGGCCGTTGCCGCGCGGGCGCGGCAGGTCGTGAAGGCGTACGGGTCCGGTGAGACCCGTGTCGTCGCCCTCGACCACGTCGACGTGGACATCGCACGCGGCCAGTTCACCGCGATCATGGGCCCCTCGGGCTCCGGCAAGTCCACGTTGATGCACTGCCTCGCCGGACTCGACAATGTGACGTCGGGTCAGATCTTCCTCGACGACACCGAGATCACCGGGCTGAAGGACAAGAAGCTCACGCGGCTGCGCCGGGACCGGATCGGGTTCATCTTCCAGGCGTTCAACCTGCTGCCGACGCTCAACGCGATAGAGAACATCACGCTCCCGATGGACATCGCCGGGCGGAAGCCGGACAAGGAGTGGCTGGGGCGGGTCGTCGACACCGTCGGCCTGAGCGACCGGCTCAGGCACCGGCCCACCCAGCTCTCCGGCGGCCAGCAGCAGCGCGTCGCCGTGGCCCGGGCGCTGGCCGCCCGGCCGGAGATCATCTTCGGCGACGAGCCGACCGGCAACCTTGACTCGCGGGCCGGCGCCGAGGTGCTCGGCTTCCTGCGCCAGTCGGTCGACGAGCTGGGCCAGACCATCGTGATGGTCACCCACGACCCGGTGGCCGCCTCGTACGCGGACCGCGTGCTGTACCTGGCCGACGGCCGCATCGTCGACGAGATGTACCGGCCGACCGCGGAGACCGTGCTGGACCGCATGAAGGACTTCGACGCCCGGGGACGTACGTCATGACCGTCATGAAGACCTCGATGCGCAACTTCTTCGCGCACAAGGGACGGATGGCCCTCTCGGCCATCGCGGTCCTGCTGTCGGTGGCGTTCGTGACGGGGACCCTCGTCTTCACCGACACGATGGGGACGACGTTCGACAAGCTGTTCGCGGCCACCTCCTCCGACGTCACGGTCTCCGTGGACAGCGGCGAGGAGGACGACGAGGTCTCACGGACCGGCAGGCCCGAGTCACTGCCCGCCTCCCTGGTGAAGCAGGTGGCCGCGGCGGAGGGCGTCAAGTCCGCCGAGGGCGCGGTCGGTTCGATGGACGTGACCGTCGTGAACAGCGAGAACGAGAACATGGGGTCCTCGACCGGCGCCCCGACCATCGCGGGCAACTGGACGAAGAACGACCTGCGTTCGATGGAGATCACCTCCGGCCACGCCCCACGCGGACCGACCGAGGTGATGGTCGACTCCGACACCGCCGACAAGCACGGCCTGAAGCTCGGCGACGAGCTGCGCACCATCACCGTCAGCGGTGACATCACCGCCCGGATCGTCGGCATCGCCTCCTTCAAGGTGACCAACCCCGGTGCCGCCGTCGTCTTCTACGACACCGCCACCGCGCAGCGCGAACTCCTCGGTGCCACGGGTCTGTTCACCCAGATCAACGTCGCCGCCGCGGCCGGCGTCAGCGACACACAGCTGAAGCGGAACGTCAGCACGGCTCTGGCGGCGCAGGAGGCGTCGTACAAGGTCCGGACGCAAGCGGAGACCGCCGACGCCAACCGCAGTGACGTCGACGAGTTCATGAACGTGATCAAGTACGGGATGCTCGGCTTCGCCGGGATCGCGTTCCTCGTCGGCGTCTTCCTGATCATCAACACGTTCTCGATGCTGGTCGCCCAGCGCACCCGCGAGATCGGTCTGATGCGCGCCGTCGGCTCCTCCCGCGGCCAGGTCAACCGGTCGGTGCTCGTCGAGGCGACCCTGCTCGGCGTCTTCGGCTCGGTGCTGGGCGTCGGCGCGGGCGTCGGCCTCGCGGTCGGGCTGATGAAACTCATGTCGGCCGCGGGTATGGAACTGTCCACCCGCGACCTGACGGTGCGGTGGACGACCCCGGCCATCGGCCTGCTGCTGGGCATCGTCGTCACGGTCCTCGCGTCCTATCTGCCCGCCCGCCGGGCCGGCAAGGTCTCCCCGATGGCCGCGCTGCGCGACGCGGGCACCCCGGCCGACGGCCGGGCCGGACTCCTGCGGGGCATGGTGGGCCTGGTCCTCACCGGCGCCGGTGCCTTCGCGCTCTACCTGGCCGCCACCGCGGACAAGGCGAGCGAGGGCTCGCTGGTCCTGGGCGCGGGCATCGTCCTCAGCCTCATCGGCTTCGTGGTGATCGGCCCGCTCCTCGCGGGCGGTGTCGTCCGCGTGCTCAGCGCCGTGCTGCTGCGGGCCTTCGGCCCGGTCGGCCGCATGGCCGAGCGCAACGCGCTGCGCAACCCGCGCCGCACGGGCGCCACCGGCGCGGCCCTGATGATCGGCCTGGCCCTGGTCGCCTGCCTCTCCGTGGTCGGCTCCTCCATGGTGACCTCCGCCACCGGCGAGCTGGACAGGTCGGTCGGCGCCGACTTCATCATCCGGGCGGGCGACGGCGGCAAGCCGATCAATCCCGCCACGGTCAAGGCGGTGGAAGGGGTCCCGGGCCTCGGCCACGTCACCCGTACGAAGGAGATACCGGCCGAGGTGACCGCGCCGGACGGCACGTCCCAGTCGGGGCAGTTGCTCGCCGCCGAGTCCACCTACGCCGAGGACCTGCGCCGCGAGACGCTCTCCGGCGACCTCTCGGCCGCGTACGGCGACAACGCGATGTCCGTCGGCTCCGAGTTCGCCGAGAAGGCGGGTGTGAAGGTGGGCGACACACTGACGGTCGCCTTCACCGGGGGCCGCACGGCCGAGCTGAGGCTCGCGGCCATCACCTCGGACGACACGGGGCTCGACCAGGGCACGATGTACACCAGCATCACGACGGTCGAGCGTCATATGTCGGCCGAGCGGCTGCCGCTGGACACGGCCCTGTTCGCCAAGGCGGACGAGGGCGGCAAGGACCAGGCGTACGCCGCGCTGAAGACCGCCGTCTCCAAGGACCCCACGGTCAAGGTCATGGACCAGACCGACTACAAGCAGAACCTGAAGGACCAGATCGGCCAGCTGCTCAACATGGTCTACGGTCTGCTGGCCCTGGCGATCATCGTCGCGGTCCTCGGCGTCGTGAACACCCTGGCGCTGTCGGTCGTCGAGCGCACCCGGGAGATCGGCCTCATGCGGGCCATCGGCCTCTCCCGCCGCCAGCTGCGCCGCATGATCCGGCTGGAGTCCGTGGTGATCGCCCTGTTCGGCGCGCTGCTGGGACTGGGGCTGGGGATGGGCTGGGGCGCGACCGCCCAGCGGCTCCTCGCCCTGGAGGGCCTGAAGGTCCTGGACATTCCGTGGCCGACCATCATCGGGGTGTTCATCGGCTCGGCGTTCGTCGGACTGTTCGCTGCACTGATCCCCGCTTTCAGGGCAGGACGGATGAACGTGCTCAACGCGATCGCGACGGAGTAGCGCAGCGGGGCACGGGCCGGGGGACCGGCGGGGCGTGGGCGGTGATGCCACGCCCCGCCGGTCGTCGTTCTCAGTTGAAGGAGCGGACGGCCGAGTAGTACTTCTTCGCCGTCTTCAGACAGGCCGCCTTGGCCTTCTTGCGCGCGGTGGGCGTCAGGGGGTCGGCCCAGAACTTCTGGCCACAGGCCCGGTTCATGTCGCCGAGCATCGCCTTGTCGATCCGGAGCTTGTGGGACCGCGTGAACGCGGGCTTGCCCGCGATCTTCTTGTAGTTGCGGTACCCGAAGTCGTGCCGATAGCACGCGAACGTGAAGTCGTACCCGCCCGCGATTTTCTCCGGTGCCCAGGAGCAGTAGTCGGTTTTCCAAGTGAACTTGTACTTCTTGATTGCCTGCTTGTTCGTCCGGTGCTGACCGAGCGCCGTGTACCACTTGGTCTGGGAGGCGGACGAGTTCTCCGTCACCGTCTTCAGCTTCGCGAGCCTCTGTGCCTTGGTCGGGGCTGCGGCGGCGGCCTGCGTGGACGCCGTGCCGTCCGACTGGGCGGGACCGGCCAGAGCGGGTGCGGCACCGGTGAGAAGGAGAACTCCCGAAAGGGCGGCGCCGGGAATTACTCTGCGTAAGGTAGTCAAGGTTGCTTTCCTTTTCTGCTTGGCTGCTGGAAGCGATTGCAACGATGACACGTTCGGATAAGGGCGGGCTATTGTCCTTTCGGGCAGTGCGGAAATTGAATTCTATATTCCGCATCCCCCTTTACCTCAGATGCGTCCCAAAAGGACATAACCCTGGATGACGCCCTTGAGTTCGTACCGGGCCCGCGGATGCAGCTGACGGGCGTACCCGGGAACGTCCTTCACCCAGCGCGAGGCGTTGTTGAAGACGATGTAGTCGGGGGTGAGGCCCTTGGCCCGGCCGATCCAGAAGACGCGGCAGCGGGAGGTCAGCCGGCTGATGGGGCCGACGTTGGACTCGACGGTGGCCCCGTCCGGGATGGTGTCCAGCAGCTTCTCCACGGCCCGGACGCCGGCCGGGACCCGATAGGCGTCGGCCTCGGTCAGGGTGCCCACCGGAAGCATGGTCGTCAGCGCGAGCGCGGCCGCGACGACGGCGGTGGGCAGATGGACGGCGTACGAACGCAGCCATGGGCGGGAACTGTGGCGGGCGGTGGCGAGCGCGTCGACGAGGGCGAGGGTGACGATCGGCATCAGTACGGCGCTGTAGTGCCAGTCCGTGCCCCAGTAGTGGTGGTCGGAGGAGACGAACCGCCAGCACAGGGTGGGGAGGACTGCGAGGAGGAGCGGGGAGCGCAGGGCGAGCAGACCGCTGGTCGGGATCAGCAGCCAGAGGACGGTGCGGATCTTGATGTCCGCGCCGGTGAGGGGCCCGGCACCGCCGACCTTGGACAAGTAGTCGGAGGCGCCCGCGGTGTTGAAGGCCGGGATGATCATGGTGAACGTGAGCAGCGTGGCGACCGCCCCGAACGACGCGACCGCGACGGCGTACGGCACCACGCTGGGCGAACCGTGCCGCCGGGCCCGTATCGCGACGACCACCGCGATGACCGCCAGCGTCAGCCCCTGGTCCTCCTTGACCAGCACCAACGGAAGCGCCCAGAGCAGCGCCGCGCGCCACCGGTGCCGTAGCAGCGCCTCCAGCGAGAAGGCGATCAGCGGAACCGCGAAACAGATCTCGTGGAAGTCGAAGTCCACGGCCCTCTGCAGCCCCCACGACAACCCGTACGCCACCCCCAGCGCGAGCCCGCGCGCCCGCCCCAGCAGCCGCGTAGCCGCCCGCGTCACTGGTATCGCCGACAGCGCGAACAGCGCGGCCTGCGCGACGAGCAGCGTCACGGGTGAGGGGAAGACCCGGTAGAACGGCGCGAGCAGGATGGTGACCGGACTGAAGTGATCCCCGAGAACGTTGTACCCCGGCCCCTTCAGATCGACGATCGGCGCCTGGAAGTGCGCGTACGCCCGCACCGCCTGCTCGAAGATCCCCAGATCCCACGACCGGTTCCCCATCCGCCGATACCGCCCGACCGACACCGCCGTGTACGCGACGAAGAGCACGACCGCCAGCACGTACGGCTCGCGCCGCTCGAGCGAGAAGCGCCGGTCACGGGGCGGGGACGAGACCGCGACCGGCCCCGGTATGAGCGACGGCGCCGACGAGCTCGGGGACGGGGCGGTCGGGACCATGGATGCTCGCGTTCGGTATGGGACAGGGGCGACGGCTGCCCCAAAGGTTAGGCGCGCCGCCTTCGAAGGGGCGAAGCCCCTTCTTCCGGGGTGCGGGGGACGGTGCGTTCTCAGGGGTGTGGGGGACGGCGCGCTTTGAGGGGTGCGGGGAACGGTGCGTTCTCAGGGGCGCGGGGAACGCGTGCTTTTCAGGGGCGCGGGGAACTGCGCGACAAGCCACGACGCTCCGGCACCCGCCCACACACCCCCGCCCGCCCGCACACACCCCCGCCCACACACCCCCGCCCGCCCGCACACACCCCCGCCCACACACCCCCGCCCGCCCGCACACACACCCGCCCGCCCACCCACACAGCCACTCACCGCAGACACCCTTCGCCCCCCGGCGGGGGCCTGGGGCGGCAGCCCGGGAAGGGGGTCGAAGGGGCACAGCCCCTGGTGACGGGATGGGTAGGGGCGGCGGGGGCGAGACCACACGGTTGTCCACAGCCCCCGCACCACCCGTACGGCGCGTCGTACCCTGGACACCCCCGGCCCGTCACACGAGTCCGGGTGTTCGTGTTGCCCCACACCCTTGCCCACCCCGGACGGGAACCGCCCTTCATGAGCCTCCACGGTCTGCTAGACGCCGTAGTCAAGGACGCCCCCCTCGCGGAAGCGATCAGGGCGGCAGCCGACGGCCGCCGCACCCACGTCGACCTGGTGGGCCCCCCGGCGGCCCGCCCCTTCGCGGTGGCCGCCCTCGCCCGGGACGCGGGCCGCCCCGTACTCGCCGTGACGGCGACGGGCCGCGAGGCCGAGGACCTGGCGGCGGCCCTGCGCTCGCTGCTGCCCCCGGACGGCGTCGTGGAGTACCCCGCATGGGAGACGCTCCCGCACGAGCGCCTCAGCCCGCGCAGCGACACCGTCGGCCGCCGCCTCGCGGTCCTGCGCCGCCTGACCCACCCGAGCGCCGACGACCCGGAGACCGGCCCGGTCTCGGTGGTCGTCGCCCCCGTCCGCTCGGTCCTCCAGCCCCAGGTCAAGGGCCTGGGCGACCTGGAACCCGTGGCCCTGCGCACGGGACGGACGGCCGACCTCAACCGCACGGTCGAAGCCCTGGCGGCAGCGGCGTACTCACGCGTCGAACTCGTCGAGAAGCGCGGCGAGTTCGCCGTTCGCGGCGGCATCCTGGACGTCTTCCCGCCGACCGAGGAGCACCCCCTCCGGGTGGAGTTCTGGGGCGACGACATCGAGGAGATCCGCTACTTCAAGGTCGCCGACCAGCGCTCCCTCGAAGTCGCCGAGCACGGCCTGTGGGCCCCGCCCTGCCGCGAACTCCTCCTCACCGACGAGGTACGCGACCGCGCGCGTGCCCTCGCCGAACGCCACCCGGAGCTGGGCGAACTCCTCAACAAGATCGCCGAGGGCATCGCCGTCGAAGGCATGGAATCCCTCGCTCCGGTCCTCGTCGACGACATGGAACTGCTGGTCGACGTCCTGCCGAAGGGCGCGATGGCGGTCGTGTGCGACCCGGAGCGGGTGCGCACGCGGGCGGCGGACCTGGTGGCCACGTCACAGGAGTTCCTGCAGGCCTCCTGGGCGGCCACCGCCGGTGGCGGCGAGGCGCCCATCGATGTCGACGCGGCCTCTCTCTGGTCCATCGCGGACGTCCGCGACCGGGCGCGTGAGCTGGACATGATGTGGTGGTCGGTGTCGCCGTTCGCGGCCGACGAGACGTGGACATCAGCCGCTGACGCGGCGGGCGACGCGGACACCCTCAAGCTCGGCATGCACGCGCCGGAGACGTATCGCGGCGACACGGCCAAGGCTCTGGCGGACACCAAGGGCTGGCTCGCCGACGGCTGGCGCACGGTGTTCGTGACCGAGGGCCACGGGCCGGCCGCCCGCACGGTCGAGGTGCTCGGCAGCGAGGGCATCGCGGCCCGTCTGGAGGCCGAGCTGGGGCAGATCTCCCCGTCGGTCGTGCATGTGGCGTGCGGCTCGATCGACTACGGCTTCATCGACCCCGCCCTGAAGCTGGCGGTGCTCACCGAGACCGACCTCACCGGCCAGAAGGCGGCCGGCAAGGACGGCGCCCGTATGCCCGCCCGCCGCCGCAAGACCATCGACCCGCTCACCCTCGAAGCGGGCGACTACATCGTCCACGAGCAGCACGGCGTGGGCCGCTACATCGAGATGGTCCAGCGGACCGTGCAGGGCGCGACCCGCGAATACCTCGTCGTCGAATACGCCCCCGCCAAGCGCGGCCAGCCCGGCGACCGCCTCTACATCCCCACCGACCAGCTGGAACAGATCACGAAGTACGTCGGTGGTGAGGCCCCGACCCTGCACCGCCTCGGCGGCGCCGACTGGACCAAGACCAAGGCCCGCGCGAAGAAAGCGGTCAAGGAGATCGCCGCCGACCTCATCAAGCTCTACAGCGCGCGGATGGCGGCGCCCGGTCACGCGTTCGGCTCGGACACTCCCTGGCAGCGGGAGCTGGAGGACGCCTTCCCCTACGTGGAGACGCCCGACCAGCTGACGACGATCGCCGAGGTCAAGGAGGACATGGAGAAGACGGTCCCCATGGACCGCCTGATCTGCGGCGACGTCGGCTACGGCAAGACGGAGATCGCGGTCCGAGCCGCCTTCAAGGCCGTCCAGGACGGCAAGCAGGTGGCTGTCCTGGTGCCCACGACCCTGTTGGTGCAGCAGCACTTCGGCACGTTCAGCGAGCGGTACTCGCAGTTCCCGGTGAACGTCCGGGCGCTGTCCCGCTTCCAGACGGACACCGAGGCCAAGGGCACGCTGGAGGGCCTGCGCGAGGGCGCCGTCGACATCGTCATCGGCACCCACCGCCTCTTCTCCTCCGAGACCAGGTTCAAGGACCTGGGCCTGGTCATCGTCGACGAGGAGCAGCGCTTCGGCGTCGAGCACAAGGAGCAGCTGAAGAAGCTCCGCGCGAACGTCGACGTGCTCACGATGTCCGCGACCCCGATCCCGAGGACGCTGGAGATGGCGGTCACGGGCATCCGGGAGATGTCGACGATCACCACTCCGCCGGAGGAGCGGCACCCGGTCCTGACCTTCGTCGGCCCGTACGAGGAGAAGCAGATCGGCGCGGCCATCCGCCGCGAACTGCTGCGCGAGGGCCAGGTCTTCTACATCCACAACCGGGTGGAATCCATCGACAGAGCGGCCGCCCGGCTGCGCGAGATCGTCCCCGAGGCGCGCATCGCCACGGCCCACGGCCAGATGTCGGAACAGGCCCTGGAACAGGTCGTCGTCGACTTCTGGGAGAAGAAGTTCGACGTCCTCGTCTCGACGACGATCGTGGAGTCGGGCATCGACATCTCGAACGCGAACACGCTGATCGTGGAGCGGGGAGACACCTTCGGTCTGTCGCAGCTGCACCAGCTGAGGGGGCGGGTGGGCCGAGGACGGGAGCGCGGCTACGCGTACTTCCTGTACCCGCCGGAGAAGCCCCTGACGGAGACGGCCCACGAGCGCCTCGCCACCATCGCCCAGCACACGGAGATGGGCGCGGGCATGTACGTGGCGATGAAGGACCTGGAGATCCGGGGCGCGGGCAATCTGCTGGGCGGCGAACAGTCCGGCCACATCGCGGGCGTCGGCTTCGACCTCTACGTCCGCATGGTCGGCGAGGCCGTCGCGGACTACCGCCGGCAGCTGGAGACCGGGGGGATCGAGGAGGAGCCGCCGCTCGAGGTCAAGATCGAGCTGCCGGTCGACGCGCACGTCCCGCACGACTACGCGCCCGGTGAGCGGCTGAGGCTCCAGGCCTATCGGGCGATCGCCTCCGTCAACACCGAGGCCGACGTCACCGCCGTACGCGAGGAACTCGTCGACCGCTACGGCAAGCTCCCCGAGCCGGTGGAGAACCTCCTGCTGGTTGCGGGGCTGCGGATGCTCGCCCGCGCCTGCGGCGTCGGCGAGATCGTCCTCCAGGGCAACAACATCCGCTTCGCGCCGGTCGAGTTGAGGGAGTCGCAGGAGCTGCGCCTCAAGCGGTTGTATCCGGGGACGGTCATCAAGCCGGCCGCCCATCAAGTGCTGGTGCCCCGGCCTAAGACCGCGAAGGTGGGCGGCAAGCCGCTGGTCGGACGGGATCTGCTGGGGTGGACCGGGGAGTTCCTGGCATCGATTCTGGGGTCGTAGCCGTTCTGGTCGTACTCGTTCTGGGTCGTAGTCGTTCCGGGTCGTGGCTGGCGTGGCTGGCGTGGCTGGCGTGGCTGGCGTGGCTGGCGTGGCTGGCGTGGCTGGCGTGGCGGTGTGTCGCAGCAGTCGTGCCCCTAGCCCTCGGGGCCGAGTCGGGGCGCGGATGGCGTGGACGGGAACAGCAGCTCCGTGGCGGTGCGGAAGACCTCCTCGGGGTCCTGGTCGCCCACGACCGCGGCCAGATTGCCGCTGAGCAGCAGCGTGGCGAAGCCGTGGGAGAGGGACCAGGCGGCGATGCCGGCCAGCCGGGGGTCGGCGTCGAGGGTCTCGGGGCGTGCGGTCGTGACGGCGGTGCGCAGCTGCTCACGTGACAGGGCGCGGGCGGTGGTCAGTTCGAGGTCGTCCTCGCGGAGCAGCTCCGGCCGGAACATCACCTGGAAGTGCGCGGGGTGCTCGCGGGCGAAACGGACGTACCGGCTGCCCGCGTCGCGCAGATCGCCGGCTTCCGCGAGTGCGGCCGCCAGCAGCGCGTGCCCCTCCGCCGCGATCGCCGTCAGCAGTCCCGTGCGGTCCTTGAAGTGATGGGCGGGCGCGGCGTGCGAGACCCCCGCGCGGCGGGCGAGGTCCCGCAGGCTCAGCGCCGACGGCCCCTCGGCGGTGATGACGTCGAGAGCGGTGTGGAGTATCGCGCGACGCAGGTCGCCGTGGTGGTAAGGGCGGTTGGGCTGCTTGGGCTGTTCAGATCGCTTCGACTGCTTGGGCTGTTCAGGCTGATCGGCCGTGATGCTGCGGGGCATGGACACAGCGTAGGTCCCCCGGAACGTTCCATCTAGTCGTTGACAAGTTCTGGGGCGATCGGGCAATCTAGTCAGTGTCAAGTTCTGGCTCGGTCGGTACGGCCGGGGGAGTGGCAAGGGGGGATGTCGTCGTGTCCGAGAGTGTCGAGCCGGCCGACCTGAGCGAGGTGCGTCGCATGTGGCATCTGTTGGAGCCCTTGCATGCCGTCCTCTACTACGCACCGGAGGCCTTCGAGGAGGCGGCCTCGCTCGGGTACGGAGTGGAGGAGCGGTGGCCGAGCTACTTCCCGTTCCGCGCGGCGCCGTTGGGGGCCGTCGGGGTCGAGCGGACGGCCTCCGCCTTCTACGGCTTCAGCCCCCGCATGGTCGCGGAGCACATCGAACCGGCCTGGAAGACCGCGACTCCAAAGGCCGTTCTGGAGGCCCGGGACCGAGCGATCGACCGGACCTACCGAGCGATATTCGGCGACCGCGTGGACAGCCCCGAACTCGCCGAGGCCGCCGCCCTGGCCCGCCGAGCCTCCGGGTTCGCGAACACCGCGGGCCGCCCCCTGGCCGCGGCCAACGCCGAGCTGCCCTGGCCCGAGCCCGCGCATCTCCAGCTTTGGCGGGCGGCCACGATCCTGCGCGAACACCGTGGTGACGGCCATCTCGCGGCCCTGCTGATCGCGGACCTCGACCCCGCCGAGTCCCTCGTCTCCTTCGCCGCGATAGGCGCGGCCTCGGTGGAGCGTTTCGAGAGCCGCGGCTGGAGCCCCGACGAATGGGCCGCCGCCCGCGACCGCCTCACGGCACGCGGCCTGGTGCACCCGGACGGTACGGCCACGGAGGCCGGCCGGAGCCTGCGCCAACAGGTCGAGCGGCACACCGACCGACTGGCCGCCGCCCCCTGGCAGTTCCTCGGCCCGTCCGACACCGCCCGACTCGTCGACCTGCTGGGCGAGTTCTGGGTCACCGTCCTCGGCTCGGGCCTGCTGCCGTCGGAGACGACCCTGGGCATAGGAAAAGTGTGAACGCCCCCTGACGGATTCCGGCCGACTTCCTCCGCGTGCTCACCCACTCACCACCGGAGATACGCCCGGCGTGCACCTGATGCCTGTTGAGTGCCGGTATCGCCGTACCCGGCGGCCGCTACGGTATTGAGCAGGGAAGACGGGGAACCCCACGCAGGACCGGCTGAGAGCACAGACGAAGGAAGAGGTGTCGCGTGGTGCGTCTGAGGGGTGGGGTGGCCGTCGTCGCTCTGGTGATGGTCGCGGCCACCGGCTGCGAACTGGACACACAGGGCTCGGCCGGACCGCAGGAGAACCCCGGTGGGGGCGGCGCCGCGTTCGCCGCCGCGGAGGCGCTGACCGTCAAGGGGCGGGCGCCCAAGACCGATTACGACCGCGGCGAGTTCGGCAGCCCCTGGGCCGACACGGACTCCAACAGCTGCGGCACCCGCGACGACATACTCAAACGCGACCTGGACGACGTGAAGTTCCGTGACGGGGACTGCACGGTGGTCTCCGGTGTACTCGACCCGGACCCGTACACCGGCGAGGACGTGCCGTACGTGCGGGGCCGCAGCAAGATCGACGTGGACCACATCGTGGCTCTCTCCGACGCCTGGCAGAAGGGCGCCCAGCAATGGGACGACAGCAAGCGCATAGCCCTGGCCAACGACCCCCTCAACCTCCTCGCGGTCGACTCCAGCACCAACCGCGGTAAGGGTGACGGCGACACGGCCACCTGGCTCCCGCCCAACAAGGCCTACCGCTGCACCTATGTGGCCGCCCAGGTCGCCGTGAAGACGAAGTACGGCCTGTGGGTCACCTCGGCCGAACAGTCCGCCATGAAGCGTGTCCTCACTACCTGCCCCGACCAGAAACTCCCCACCGGCGGCAACCCCACCAAGGCCCCGGCCCGCTTCCACGCGGACTGAAGCTGCTGCGGTGCCGCCTCACGGGAGGGTGCGTCAGTTGAAGTCCTCGTCCAGGTCGATGACCTTGCCCTTGGGGGCTTCGGCCGGGACGGGCTTGTTGTAGTCGGTCAAGGTGAGGTCGCTCGGCTCGTCGGCGGACTTGCTGACGACCCGCAGGAGGTACGGCTTGCCCTCGGTGGCCACATACAGGGTGTAACGGTCCTTGCCGTCACGCTCGTTGAGGACGAGCGCGGGGGTGCCGTCGAGCTCGGTGGTCTTGCCGCGCGTGGCGTCGGAGTTCACGTCCTTGAAGTCGGCGAGCGCGGTGTCGAGGTCGCAGAAGCTCGCGATGTCCTTGGAGTCCTCGGCGGTCGCGGACGTCTTGGTCCACTTGTCGGCGAGCATGTCGACGACCATGTCGGTCTCCTCCTTGGAGGAGCCCTTCGACTGGGCCCGCAGGAACGCCTCGTCGTACTTCATGTAGATGGTGTCGCCGACCTTGATCAGCTCGGTCTTGCCCTCGCCGTTCATGCTCAGCGTGCCGGCGCAGTCCCCTTTCTTGTTCATCGCTATGTCCATCTGGACCGTGCCGCCGGCGGACTTGTCCTGGCCCTCGCCCTTCATCCGGAGCGATTCGGCGTCCGAGGTGGCCTTCACGGCCTTGTTGGCGATCTCGTCGCCGGTCAGCCCGGCGAACGGGCCCTTCGGCTCGTCCTTGTCCCCGGGCAGGCAGCCGGTGAGCGAGAAGGTGGCTGCGGCTGCGATGCAGAGAGCGGTGAGTGCGGTGCGACGCATGGGAGTTCCCCCCAGGGAATCGGTGTGAAGTGAGCGGTGGTGGTGCGCGGGCCGGTGAGCGGCGGCGTCAGTACGTGCGGGTGCCGAGCTGTTCGCCCGCCGAGTCGTAGACCGTGACGCGGCCCCGCCCGTCGTGCTTCCAGTCGGCGAATGCTGCGGTGATCAGCCGGGCGGGGTCGGTGCCGCCACCCGGCGCTCCACCGGTGAAGTCGGTGTGGACGTCGACGGTGTCGGTGTCGCCCGCCGGTGGGGCGGCCCTGTGAACCTCGGTGACATGGGAGACGGCGGCTCGCTCGGCGGAGGTGCCGTGACTGTTCACAAAGGCCTTGAAGCGGTGGGCTGAGCCGTCGCCGTTCCCGGCGGTGACACCGCTTCCGGTGTTCGCCGAGACCGCACCGATGACGAGGAGACCGACCGCCGCATTCACTGCGAGCTGGGCTTTCATCCCCATGGCCGTACTCCTCCCCCGGTGTGTGACAGCGCGGCTGACGTGTGACCACCCGGATCGGGCGGATCGTCGTTCGATGGGTCAATGACAGCAGAGCTTGTGAACCGAGTCAACACGGTTCACAGATTTGAGTCTGTACACGGCGTGTATGGGTAGATCTTGCGTGCGCCGGTATGCTCGACGCCACAGACCAGGTACGAGGGGAGCCGGGCGCGTGCAGGGGAACGGGACAGAGGTCACCGCCGCGGACATCGCGCGGCTCGCCGGTGTGGGTCGCGCCGCCGTCAGCAACTGGCGTCGCCGGCACGCCGACTTCCCCAAACCGGTCGGCGGCACCGAGACCAGCCCGGCCTTCGCGCTCAGCGAGGTCGAGGAGTGGCTGCGCAACCAGGGCAAGCTCGCCGAGGTGCCTCTCAAGGAGCGCGTCTGGCAGCAGGTCACCGGCCACCGGGAGGGCCCCGTCACGGCTCTGGTGCACGCGGGCTGCGCCCTGCTGTACCTCCACGACCGCCCCCTGGCCTGGCTGGAGTTCAGCGCCTGCCCCGACGACGAGCAACTGGCCCGGATCCTGCCCGAGCCGCTCTGGCACGTCCTCACCCCGCGCTTCGGCCTGGTCCGTGAACCGGCCGTGCCGCACCCGACGCCCGCCGAGTTCCTGCCCTCGATCCCGCTGCTGCGCGGCGCCACCGAACTCGCTGCCGACCTGGGAGCGCGGCAGACCTTCGAATTCCTGCTCGCCCGGCACCTCGACGCCAACCCGCGCCAGTACACGCTCACTCCGGGCGAGCTCGCCGAGCTGATGGCCGAACTCGCCGGTCCCGCCCGCTCGGTGCTCGACCCGGCCTGCGGCACCGGCGCCCTGCTGCGCGCCGTCGCCGCCCGCCCCGGCCAGGAGCTCTACGGCCAGGACAGCACCCGCGAACTGGCCGCCCTCACCGCGCTCCGCCTCGCCCTGCGCACCAAGAGCACGATCCGCACCGCCCCCGGGGACAGCCTCCGCGCGGACGCCTACGAGCACCTCAGGGCCGAGGCCGTCCTGTGCCACCCGCCGTTCAACGAACGCAACTGGGGCCACGACGAACTCGCCTACGACCCGCGCTGGGAGTACGGCTTCCCGGCCCGTACGGAATCCGAACTCGCCTGGGTGCAACACGCGCTGGCCCGCCTGGAGGACGGCGGCACCGCCGTCCTGTTGATGCCGCCGGCCGCGGCGAGCCGCCGCTCGGGGCGCCGTATCCGCGCCGACCTGCTGCGCCGCGGCGCCCTGCGCGCCGTGATCGCCCTGCCCGTGGGCGCGGCACCCCCGTACAACATCCCACTGCACCTGTGGGTGCTGCGCCGGCCCGACAAGGCGCCCGTGCGGCCCGAGCTGCTGTTCGTGGACACCGGGCGGCTCGGCGCCGAGGGGCGGAGCGGGTTCGACTGGGCGGCGGTGCGCACCGCCGTGCTCGACGCCTGGCAGCCC
The DNA here is from genome assembly GCF_024612035.1 of Streptomyces sp. DSM 40750. Lineage (GTDB taxonomy): Bacteria > Actinomycetota > Actinomycetes > Streptomycetales > Streptomycetaceae > Streptomyces. The sequence continues at coordinate 4,822,711 of NZ_CP102513.1, read as the reverse complement.
TTCGACCGGGCGGGCGAGGTGGTGGAGCGGCCGGGGCTCAGCCGTTCGGTACCGGTCATCGAACTGCTCGACGACGACGTGGACCTGGCTCCCGCCCGGCATCTGCCACCCCCGGCCGCGGGCGGCGGCGCCGAGGAGCTGACCGCCGTACGCGAACGCCTCGGCGAGACCCTCCGTCTGGCCGCCGACCTGACACCCCCGCTCGCCGACGACGCGCAGCCCGCCCGCTGGCCGCTCACCACGGTCGGCGAACTCGCGCGCGGGGGAGCCCTGCTGCTGCGCACGGGCGGAAACGGCCCCCACACGCGCGTACTCACCGATCACGACGTCCTGGCCGGCACGGCACCCTCGGGAACCCTGCCGGAGACCGGCGAGGACCCCGTGCTCGTGGAGCCGGGCGATGTCGTCGTCCCCGTCCTCGGCGGCGGCGGTGTCGCGCGGGTGATCGACGAGGAGACCGCGGGCGCCGCCCTCGGCCGCAACCTCACCCTGCTGCGCCCCGATCCGGCCGCGCTCGACGCGTGGTTCGTCGCCGGTTTCCTGCGCGGCACCGCCAACAGCCGCCAGGCCAGCAGCTACGCCTCCACCGCGACCCGCCTCGACGTACGCCGCCTTCAGCTGCCCCGGCTCCCCCTGGACCAGCAGCTCCGCTACGGCGAACGGTTCCGCGCCCTCGCCGCCTTCGAGGACGCCCTCCGCCAGGCCGGCCGCCTCGGCGAACGGCTCGTGCGCGGCATGTACGACGGTCTGACGGACGGTACGGTCGCCCCGGACTAGCAGCGACGGACGAGCGGTCGCCCGGCCCGACTCGGCCAACTCCCTCTACGATCAGGCCTACCGGACGGAACCACTCCGCGTCCGGCGGCGTGACCAGCACTGCGGTACTACAACGGTTGTCCACAACCCTGGACCTCATGTCGTGGTCGACCGATACCCTCGGGACGACATCGCAAGTCCGCTCTCACCAGGCCATCAGGAGCAGCCATGCAAGGCCACGGCTATGCGCCGACACCGCCCCCCGGCCCCGATCAGGGGGGCCAGGCCACACTCCGTGTGATCTTCGTGGTGGTCGCGGTCATGAGCTGTGGCCTGCTCGCCTGGGCATGCCTGCTGCGGCTCGCCTCGGTGACCCGCAGGCCCCGCGACTGGTGGCTCTTCGCCCTGGCGATGGTCCACATCGTCGCGACCGTGTACATCCTCGGCTCCGACCCCGGCAAGGAGGATTTCACCACCTGGCGCGGCGACGTCGGCCTGGCGATGCTCTTCGGTGGACTCGCGGCGATCATCGCGTACTACCTGTACGCGGACATACGTCACTTCAGTCGCTCCCGTACGGTCCCGCCGTCGCCGTACGCCCAGACCACGGTGTACTCGCAGCAGACCGGGTACAGCTACCCGCCGGTCCAGGCCCCGGGGCCCTACACACCCGTCCCGCCGGTCCAGCAGCCGCCCGTCCAGCCGCAGCCCCAGGCCCGACCGGCGGCGGAACCGCAGGGCCCCGGGCCCGCCCGCATAGACCAGGTGCGCGCCGAGCTCGACGAGCTCAGTGACTATCTCCGCAAACACGAAGGAGACCGGTGATCCGGGGACAGGGAACCGGCCGCCTGATCACCGGCCGCTACGAACTGTCCACGCTCATCGGGCAGGGCGGCATGGGCCAGGTGTGGACGGCGTACGACCAGCGCCTCGACCGGCGCGTGGCGGTGAAGCTGCTGCGCCCGGACAAGGTCGCGGGCCAGGAGGCCGACGAGCTGCGCCGCCGCTTCGTGCGCGAGTGCCGCGTCACGGCCCAGGTCGACCACCCCGGCCTGGTGACCGTGCACGACGCCGGCAGCGAGGGCGAGGAGCTGTTCCTCGTCATGCAGTACATCGACGGGGCCGACCTCGCCGACCACCTCGCCGAGCACGACCCCTACCCGTGGCAGTGGACCGTCTCGGTCGCCGCCCAGCTGTGCGCCGTGCTCTCCGCCGTGCACGCGGTGCCGATCATCCACCGCGACCTCAAGCCGCGGAACGTGATGGTCAAGCAGGACGGCACGGTCACCGTCCTCGACCTCGGCGTCGCCTCCGTCATGGACACCGACACCACCCGCCTCACCCACACCGGCTCACCCATCGGCAGCCCCGCCTACATGGCCCCGGAACAGGCCATGGGCGGCGCCGTAGGCCCGTACACCGACCTGTACGCCCTCGGTGTGCTCATGCACGAACTACTCAGCGGGAACGTCCCGTTCACGGGTTCCACAGCCCTCGGCGTCCTCCACCGCCACCTCTACGAGCCGCCGGTCCCCGTCCGCCGGCTGCGCCCCGAGGTGCCCGAGAACCTGGAGGCCCTGGTCCTCCGGCTGCTCTCCAAGGATCCGCAGCACCGCCCGTCCTCGGCGCAGGAGACGTACGAACAACTCCTCCCGCTGCTCCCCGCGCGCGGTATGCCCACCGGCTCCCCGCTCGACCCCACGCGTCCCTTCCTGCGCCCACACGCCCCCTGGCCGGACCGCGCCCGCATCCCCGCGCCACAGCCGTCCGCCGCGCCCGCCCCCGCGCCCGCGGTCGACAAGCCCGACGTGGCGGGCGCCGTCGACGAGGTCAAGCGGCTCCTCGGCGAGGGTCGCATCACCCAGGCCGTCGACATCCTCGGCGCGATCCTCCCGGCGGCCGCCGCCCAGCACGGCGAGAACTCACCCGTCGTCCGCACCCTGCGCAAGCAGTACGCGGCCACGCTGATGGACGACGGCCAGTACCGCCGGGCCCTGCCCGAGCTGCGCCGCCTCGCCGACGAGCGCGCCGCCGAGGCCGGCCAGGCCGACCCACAGTCCCTGCGCTTCCGCTACGAGTCCGCCCAGTGCCTCGAACAGCTCGGCGAACCGGCCGCGGCCCTCGCCGAGTACCGCTCTCTGCTGCCGTACTTCGAGAACCAGTACGTCGGTGGCGATCCCGAGCTCTCCCTCGACGTCCGCCGCCGCATAGGCCTCCTCCTCCTCGCCCTCGGTGACCGCGGCGCCGCCCACGAGACCCTGGGCCGCCTGCTGCTCGACGTGGAGCGGCTGCGGGGACCCGGCCATCCGCTGGCGAGCGAGGTCCGGCGCACACTGCAGTGGCTGGGGCAGGTACGAGGCTGACGCACGGCGGCTGACCCGTGCGGCGGCGCGTGGGACGCGCCGGTGGTGCTCGTGGGGTGAGCCGGACGTGGCATGGGGCGGTGCCAAAGTCGGCGTGAATCGTTGGTCGAATGGCTGGCCGAGAGCAGGGCCACTGCCTACCATCGATCACCGCAAGACCTTGTGCACCGCCGCACAATCTCCCTGGGAGGCCCACTTGCACCGCCGCCGTCGCACCGCGCTCCTCCTCTCCGCCGCGATCGCCGCCGCGGCCCCGCTCCTCACCGCCTGCGGAAACGATGCGCATCCCGGTGCGGCGGCCGTGGTCGGCGGCGAGCGGATCACGGTCTCGCAGCTGGAGAACCGGGTGAACGAGGTACGCGCCGCCCAGCGCGCCGCCAGCACCGACCAGACCCAGTACCAGCAGGTCGTCGCCCAGAGCAGCGCCCTCACCCGCAACACCCTGAACGGCATGGTCCTGGAGAAGGTCCTCGACCAGGCGCTCAAGGACGTCGGCGTGACCGTCACCCGCAAGGAAGTCCAGCAGTACCGTTCCGACCTCGAAGAGAACGCCGGCGGCGCCGAGGCCCTGGAGGTGGCCTACCTGCAGCGCTACAACGTCGCCCCCGAGCAGCTCGAAGAGAGCCTCCGCAGCGACGTCGAGGTCCAGAAACTCTCCACCGCCCTGGGCGCCGACCTGAACACCCCGGAGGGCGGCACCGTCTTCTGGCAGGCCCTCTCCGAGGCCTCCAAGAAACTCGACGTGGACCTCAACCCCCGCTACGGCAGCTGGGGCGTCGACCAGTCCGGCCGCGTGGGCCTGGTGGAGGCCAAGACACCGTGGCTGCGGGAGGTCACGGGGACGGGGACGCAGGAGTCGGCGTAGCGGCCACGGCATTCGGAGGGCCGGCGCGGGCGCCTGGACGGTGTCCTGGCCGGGCCTCATCGCAAAGAGGGCCTCGCCGCGAGCGGGCTCGCCGCGGGCGGGGACGGCAGGTCGGTCGCGGGCGGAGGCCGGGCCGGCCTGTCGGCGACGTGGGCGAGCCGGTTCTCGCGGTCTGTGGATAACTTCGGAGGTCGTCCGTGGCGTGGGTTACGTTCGTGGGGTGAACGCACACCGCCCCGACGGCGCCCCCGCCACCCCGGCCCCCGCCCCTGGGCCGGGCCCCGGCCGAGTCGTCCTGCTCACCACCAGCCACCGTGTCGCGCCCGGCCTGCTCTCCTGGCCCGCCTGGCAGGCGCTGCACGGAGCCGACCGCGTCCTCTGCGCGGACGAGGCGCACCCCCAGCTCCCCTACCTCCGCGAGACAGGCATAACGGTCGAGCAGGCGACGCCGACGGCCGAGGAACTGGTCGACGCCTGCGCCGGCGGCCGCACGGTGGTCGTCGTGGCCGCCGCCGAGGGCGAACCCCACCTCACCGACGGCCTGGCCCGCCTCGCCGGCTCCGGCCGCGTACAGATGCCGTCCCTGGAGCTCCTCCCCGCCTCCTATGACCTCCCCGGCGCCCGCCTCCTCGACCTCGTCCAGGTCATGGACCGCATCCGCGCCGAATGCCCCTGGTCCTCCCAGCAGACCCACAAGGGCCTGACCAAGTACGGCATCGAGGAGGCGTACGAACTCGTCGAGGCCATCGAGGAGGGCGACCGCGACGAACTCCGCGAAGAACTGGGCGACGTCCTTCTCCAGGTCGTCTTCCACGCCCGCATCGCCGAGGACGACCCCGACACCCCCTTCTCCATCGACGACGTGGCCGCCACGATCGTCACCAAGCTCATCCACCGCCATCCGCACGTCTTCGGCGACGAGACCGCCACGACCCCGGAAGAGGTCAAGGAACACTGGCTCCGCACGAAGGCCATAGAAAAGCAGCGCGAGTCGGTGACGGACGGCATACCCCTCGGGCAGCCGGGCCTCGCCCTGGCGTCGAAGCTGGCGTCACGGGTGCGCACGGCGGGCTTGGAGGTCCCGCTTCCGGCCGGCGAGGGCGTCGGGTACGAACTGCTCGCGCTGGCCACGCGCGCCGAGGCGGCCGGGGTCGACCCCGAGGCGGCGTTGCGGGCGGCGGCGAGGGCGTACCGGGACGCGGTGCGGGCTGCCGAGGGACTGGACGCTTAGTACCGTTGCCCTTACGGGCGGTCGCGACGCGTGGGGGCTGTGTGGGGCGGAAGTCGGAAGACGAGACCGGTGAAGAGCGCTCCCTGGAGGCCGGCGGCAGCAAGTCGGTCGCTGTCGGGGGAGCACAGGCGGCGCGGCGAGGGCGGCGGGACGGCAGCACCGGCAACGCGCGGAGCGGTGGCTGCGGATAGCTGCCGAAGGGGATAGCTGCCGACGGCGGTGACGCCGATGCCGCGCACCAGTGGGGCGACTTGCTGATCGGCGGCGGGGGCGGGCCCGCTACCGTCGACGTGTGACCAACCAGCCCCACTCCCCGACCCCGGCCCCGGATCTCTTCACCTGGGAATTCGCCACCAACCCCTACCCCGCCTACGCCTGGCTCCGCGAACACGCCCCCGTCCACAGGACACGGCTGCCCAGCGGCGTGGAAGCCTGGCTGGTCACGCGCTACACCGACGCCAAGCAGGCCCTCGCCGACGGACGCCTTTCCAAGAACCCCGCCCACCACGACGAGCCGGCCCACGCGAAGGGCAAGACCGGTATCCCCGGTGAGCGCAAGGCCGAGTTGATGACGCACCTCCTCAACATCGACCCACCGGACCACACCCGCCTCCGCCGCCTCGTCTCCAAGGCGTTCACGCCCCGCCGGGTCGCCGAGTTCGCCCCGCGCGTCCAGGAACTCACCGACCACCTGATCGACCAGTTCGCGGACACGGGCGAAGCCGATCTCATCCACGACTTCGCCTTCCCCCTCCCCATCTACGCCATCTGCGACCTGCTCGGCGTCCCCCGCGAGGACCAGGACGACTTCCGGGACTGGGCGGGCATGATGATCCGGCACGGGGGCGGGCCGCGCGGCGGCGTCGCGCGATCGGTGAAGAAGATGCGCGGCTATCTCGCCGAGCTCATCCACCGCAAGCGCGAGGCGCTGCCCGACGCCCCCACCCCCGGCGAAGACCTGATCTCCGGACTCATCCGCGCCTCCGACCACGGCGAGCACCTCACCGAGAACGAGGCCGCCGCGATGTGCTTCGTGCTTCTCTTCGCGGGTTTCGAGACCACCGTGAACTTGATCGGTAACGGCATGTACGCACTACTGGGCAATCCTGAACAGCGAGCTCTGATACAGAATTCAATCGAGAGGGAGCAGCTCGGGTTGATTGAGCTCGGCATTGAGGAACTTCTCCGCTTCGACGGCCCGGTTGAGATGGCGACATGGCGCTTCGCCACCGAGTCCTTGGAAATCGGAGGCCAGCGAATCACCGCGGGTGATCCTGTGCTGGTTGTCCTCGCTGCCGCAAACCGTGATTCCGCTCGTTTCCCCGAGCCGAACACCCTGGATGTCGCACGGCGAGACAATCAGCACCTCGGTTACGGGCACGGCATCCACTACTGCCTGGGCGCTCCGTTGGCCCGCCTCGAAGCGCGAGTCGCCTTCATGACCCTGCTGCGCCGTCTGCCGGACATGCAGCTTGCCTCCGCCTCTACGGAACTTCGCTGGCGCGGAGGCTTGATCATGCGAGGTCTGCGGGAACTTCCAGTGGAATTCACGGTCCAGAGGAAGCAATTCCGCTGACTCTTACTCGGTTCCAGTGCTGATCAATTAGGCTCTGCAATAACAGGACCGGCCTCGGCGCGCACGCACGCCGAGGCCGGGAAAATCCCGACGGTGTCCTACCACCTCGGGGTTGGAACAGTCGCGGAGGACTGAACATGTCCATTGTGGCACGCCCATGGCCGTCGGCCGAATCGCCAATAGTCGTCGCCAAATACCGACGCGTCTCCACATCAAGGCAGCTTGACGGTTTCGGACTGGATGATCAGGACAAAATCTGCGACTCCTGGCTCGACGACCACCCCGAGGTCGCCGTCTTCGATGACTATGTGGACGGAGCAGTCCCTGGTTCCTGGGAGGGTCGCCCCGAGATGGACCGCCTCATCCGCGATGCGCGCAGGAGGTCCTTCGACTGCATCCTGCGTCCCGCAGGTGGACCGAATCGGCCGCAGCGCCCGAGCCGCCTACCAATGGGCCTGGGACATGGCGGATCTCGGCATCCACTTCATCTCGGTCCAAGAAGACATCGACACGAGCACCGAAGCCGGTTGGGATGAGTTCAAGCGGTATGTCACCTTCTCCGAGATGGAGTGGCGACGTATCAAGGAGCGCACGTTCGCCGGCCGCGAGTTGAAGATCGGCTACGGCGGCTGGCCCGGCGGTCCGGCCCCATACGGCTACAGGATCGCCGACGACACCACGCGGGTCTGGGAAAACCGCAGGAAGTTCTCCGTCCTGGTCACGGACGAGCACGAGTCGATGGTGCTGGCCGCCGCCGTAGCCCTCCTGATCGACGAAGGCGTCAACATCACTGAGACGGCAGCGGCACTGAACCGGCGCGGACTCCACACCCGCAGTGGGGTTCCGTGGACGACCGCCAACCTCCGGAACCGCCTTTACAGCGAAACAATCCACGACGGGTACGTCCTCTACCGCAAGACAGATCGAGGCGTCGGCAGGCGAAACACTCTCGTTCATGCGGACGGCACTCCGGTTCACGGCGAGCAGGTGAAGATCGGCGTGCCAGCCATCTTCTCTGTGGAACGGGCCAAGCTGCTCATGAGCGCGCTCAAGGAGGTCGGCTTCCGCAACGGTCGGCAGGGTGACCGTGTCTATCCGCTGAGCGGCCGCATCATGGGCCTGTGCGGCGAGGTCTATACCGGCGCAGGTCGAGGGTGGCAACGAAGCCGACCGCGCCTATCGTTGTAGGACTGCTCAAGAATCCGTCGTGCCGTGAGCCGTACTTCAGCGCGCCTGAAATCGAGCGGGTGGTCTGGCAGAAGGTGGCGTCGTTCTTCGGTGACGGGGGCGGGCTCTTGGATGTGGAGGCCGAGCCCGACGCCAAGCTCCGCGGCGACAGGGGGAAGTACGCGGCACGCGTTGCCGAGTCCGCCCAGAAGATCGCGCAACTTGAGGACTTGATCGAGCACAGGGTGCCCGAGTACATCAAGGCGGGCGTCGACCCGGTGGTCCTCAGAGCGTCGGTCGCGAAGATGCGAGAGGACCTGGACGAGGTTCGCCGGCAGCGCGCCCTGGCCGAAGAGTGGCTGGCGGGAGACAGGGAGCCCGAGTGCAGCCCTCGAAGCCTCATCGACGTCATCGGGAGTGCTCAAGGGAGCCTGGACAAACTCTCCTTGGGGGAGTGCAGGGATGTTTTCGCTCATCTCGGTGTCACGGTCCACCCGGGTGTGATGGACAACAGACTCAAACCGGGCGTCAAATGCCCCGTGAGCGAGTGGCATTGGATGACGGGCACTCTCGTTCCGCCGAACCCTTCCGAGGAAGAATGGCAGATCGTGGTCGCGACAGTCCGACCGTTCCTCACCAAACGCCACTTCACGAGCAAGTACGACATCAGGCAACAGTTCAACGGAATGCTGCATCGACTCCGCGAGGGACTGTCCTGGGGCGACATGCCTCTCACCTGGGGGCCGACGAACCCCATTCGGGAGCGTCAGCTGTCCTGGTGGCAGAGCGGTGCCTGGCCGAAGGTCATGGAGGCTTTGAACGCCGGAACAAGCGGAGTGCCTGCCTATCAGCGGCCCGTGCTGCCTGAGCTCAAGGTTGTTCTGAGGGGTACGCCGGGAGCCGGGGAACACCCCTGCCCGCCGGAACAAAGCTGACATACCCTCAAGTCTGTGATCTTCACGTGATCTGTGCTGCATTAACTTGTGACAACTGATCGACTGCCGCTACGTTCACACGTCAGTGCGAAGGGCCGCCACGCCCGTCGCACAGGCCACTGCTGTCGCGTGAAAGGCAACCGCATGCTCTCCGGGAACGGTCGTCACCGTCGCCCCCGTCAGGCTCCGGCCCTCCTCGTCGCGGCCGGAGTGACCGGCTCGGCCATCGCCATCCCACTCCTCGGCGCCACCGGCGCGAGCGCGGCCAGCGGAACCACCTGGGACCAGGTGGCGGAGTGCGAGAGCGGCGGCTCCTGGAGCGCGGACACCGGCAACGGGCGTTACGGCGGCCTCCAGCTGACCCAGGCGAACTGGGAGAAGTACGGCGGCCTCGACTACGCGACGAGCGCCGACCAGGCCAGCCGTTCGCAGCAAATAGCAATCGCCGAGAAGGTGCTCGCCGACCAGGGCGTCGGCGTCTGGTCCGTCTGTGGAGTGCTCCACGACCTCGCCGGCGACTCCGGTTCCGCCGACGTGGACACGGGCGTCACGGGCAGCTCATCGAACTCGGACAGTTCATCCGGTTCATCGGATTCGTCCACCTCGCCCGACTCACCCGACTCGACGGATTCAGGTGAATCGTCCAGGTCGTCCGGATCATCGGAAACGCCAGACTCGTCCTCGAATACCTTCGAAGGCTCCACCAGGACCGACACCGACGCGGACGACTCCGCCGACTCCGGCAGTGGCGCCTCAAAGGAGTCCGACAGCTCCTCCACGGACAGCTCCGAGAGTGACAACTCGGACAAATCGGGGCGGAGTGACAGGTCTTCGGCCGCCGAGGACACCGAAAGCGGCACCGGTCGCCACCGCGGCACCAGTGCCGACGAAAGCACGGGTGCCGACACGGATGCCGACACGGACGCGACCGACGGCTCCCGTACGGACTCCTCGCCCTCCGGCCGTCACGCCTCCCGCGGTGGCGACGCGGCGCGCGAGGCCGTGGACGGCTCGTACACCGTCCGCGCGGGCGACAGCCTGACGGTCATTGCGAACTCGCTCGGGCTGGACGGCGGGTGGCGGGAGCTGTATGCGGAGAACGAAGGCATGGTCGGAACTGACCCGGACCTTATCCTTCCCGGTCAGACCCTCGAAGTCGGTGTCGAATCGGGCGAAAAGTAGCGGGAGTTCGGGTCAGGTTTCGTCCCTGAATGTCGGATTTGATCTCGGTGGGAGATGAATCACAGACCCCCTGATCGTCTTTGATATTCGGCGAATCACGTGTTTACGGTCGTGACCGCTCGCCACAGCGGGCCCCTGCGGTCGGTACGCCGAATCCTGCCAACGGCCGTATGGGAACAGTCGTCGCGTCAAGCGCCGTAGGCAGGAGCGGGGGACCCAAGGTAAGTGCCGGGTCCGGCAGTTGAGCCCTTCGGGGCGCACCGCCGGAACCGGCTCGGGGTGAAGCCGCGCAACGTGAGCCGAAAGGCGAACGGGCGCGGCCGGGCAACTCAACCGGCCCGAACCCGACAGCTCACCTCGCAGGCGTCGGTGAGGGGATCACTCCATGCTGTTTTCCAGCAAGGGCAAGCACCGCCGCCCGGCCGCTTTTCATCGGTCTGCTCGCGCCATCGCCGTCGCCGGTGTCACTGGTGCCGCCGCCATCGCCGCCCCGCTGATGGTCGCCGGCAGCGCCTCCGCCGCCACCGCCTCCGAGTGGGACGCCGTCGCCCAGTGCGAGTCCGGTGGCAACTGGTCCATCAACACCGGCAACGGCTACTACGGCGGTCTGCAGTTCTCCGCCTCCACCTGGGCCGGCTACGGCGGTACGCAGTACGCCTCCACCGCCGACCAGGCGAGCAAGGCCCAGCAGATCGAGATAGCCGAGAAGGTCCTCGCGGGCCAGGGCAAGGGTGCCTGGCCGGTCTGCGGCACCGGCCTGTCCAGCGCCTCGTACGACGGCGCCGCCGCCTCCAGCGGCAACGCGGACTCCGGCTCCTCCAGCTCGGACTCGGGTTCCTCCTCGCAGGAGAGCGCCCAGGAGACTCGCGCCTCCCGTTCCTCCGAGCGCGCCACCGTCGAGACCCCGACCGGCAAGAAGGTCGAGAAGGGCGACGGCGAGTACAAGGTCGTCAGCGGTGACACCCTCAGCGCCATCGCCGAGAAGGAGAACGTCAAGGGTGGCTGGGAGAAGCTCTTCGAGCTGAACAAGGACATCATCGACGACGCCGACTTCATCTACCCGGGCCAGCAGCTCCACCTGAGCTGACCCGGGCCCGCGACGGCCACCATCGGGCGTCCGCCGCCCCGGCCCACTCTCCATGGCCGCCCCCCACGGCCGGGCCGGTGAGGCAGGTTCAGCCGGGCCGAAAAATCAGGCCGCTCCCCGGCTGAACCACAGCCCGCTCACATCCGTGTCCTCCATAGTGAAGACCTCGTGAGGGCCGTCCCCCCGTCCCCACGGGCTCCCCGCTCCGGTGCGCATTCCCCCGTACGCACCGGGGCGGGGCTTTTTCGTTTCCCGTTCACCTCTTCCCCTGTGCCCCTTCCCTTGTCGATCCCCTCTTTGTTCACCCCTTCTTTGTTCCGGACGGGAACAATGGGTACGGTCTGTCTGTCCACGGGACGGTCGGTCGGCTGCCGACGGGCCCGGGGCGGTTAGGCTCTAGTCGCCATCGCGTCACACCCCAAGAAGGAGATGCTCGTGCCGTCCATCGACGTCGTCGTAGCCCGGGAAATCCTGGACTCCCGAGGCAACCCCACGGTCGAGGTCGAGGTCGGCCTCGACGACGGCAGCACGGGTCGTGCCGCCGTTCCGTCCGGCGCCTCCACGGGTGCCTTCGAAGCCGTCGAGCTCCGTGACGGCGACCCCAACCGCTACCTCGGCAAGGGCGTCGAGAAGGCCGTCCTCGCCGTGATCGAGCAGATCGGCCCGGAGCTCGTCGGCTACGACGCCACCGAGCAGCGCCTGATCGACCAGGCGATGTTCGACCTGGACGCCACCGACAACAAGGGCTCCCTCGGCGCCAACGCCATCCTCGGCGTCTCCCTCGCCGTCGCCCACGCCGCCTCCGAGGCCAGCGACCTGCCGCTCTTCCGCTACCTGGGCGGCCCGAACGCGCACCTGCTGCCCGTTCCGATGATGAACATCCTGAACGGCGGCTCGCACGCCGACTCCAACGTGGACATCCAGGAGTTCATGATCGCCCCCATCGGCGCGGAGTCCTTCTCCGAGGCCCTGCGCTGGGGCGCCGAGGTCTACCACACCCTCAAGAAGGTGCTGAAGACCAAGGGCCTGTCCACCGGCCTCGGTGACGAGGGCGGCTTCGCCCCGAACCTGGAGTCCAACCGCGCCGCTCTCGACCTCATCGTCGAGGCCATCAAGCAGGCCGGTTACGTCCCCGGCGAGCAGATCGCGCTCGCGCTCGACGTCGCCGCGTCCGAGTTCTACAAGGACGGCTCGTACGAGTTCGAGGGCAAGTCCCGCTCGGCCGCCGAGATGACCGAGTACTACGAGGAGCTCGTCTCCGCGTACCCGCTGGTCTCCATCGAGGACCCGCTGTACGAGGACGACTGGGACGGCTGGAAGATCATCACCGAGAAGCTGGGCGACAAGGTCCAGATCGTCGGCGACGACCTCTTCGTCACCAACCCCGAGCGCCTGGCCCGCGGCATCGAGGAGGGCGCCGCCAACGCCCTGCTCGTCAAGGTCAACCAGATCGGTTCGCTGACCGAGACCCTGGACGCCGTCGAGATGGCCCAGCGCAACGGCTTCAAGTGCATGATGTCCCACCGCTCCGGCGAGACCGAGGACGTCACGATCGCGGACCTCGCCGTCGCCGTGAACTGCGGTCAGATCAAGACCGGCGCCCCGGCCCGCTCGGACCGCGTCGCCAAGTACAACCAGCTGCTGCGCATCGAGGAGATCCTCGACGACGCCGCGGTGTACGCCGGCCGCAGCGCCTTCCCCCGCTTCAAGGGCTGAGCCTTCCCGCACGTCCGCTTCGCGGACCACGGGCACAGCGAGGGCTGAGCCGTTGAGGGCCAAGCCTGAGCCAGTCGTACGTACGTCCCCGTACCGGTCCCGTACCGTGTGCGGGGACGTACGCGCGTGGGAGACACGCGGGACGCACAGAAGAAGGGGAAGCGGGGCATGGCCGTGAAGGACCGGGACCGGGACCGTTTCTCCACCGCGACCCGGCTGAAGCTGCTCGGCGAGCAGACGGCGGCCAGGGTCTACCGCTCCCAGACCAAGCGCCAGGCCCGACGCTCCCGGCTGACCGGCCGGGCCGCACTGCTCGCCCTCGTCCTCTGCTCGATGATCGTGGCGCTCGCCTATCCCATAAGGCAGTACGTCTCCCAGCGCGCCGAGATCGCCGACATGCAGCGGCAGCGCGAGGAGGCGCGCGAGCGCGTCGAGGAGCTGCGCGACCTCAAGGCGCGCTGGCAGGACGACGCGTACGCCGAGCAGCGCATCCGGGAGCGGCTGCACTATGTGATGCCGGGCGAGACCGGCTACACGATGATCGACCCGGACGCGGCGAAGCAGTCCCGTACGACGCAGGGGGCGGCCGACCGCCCCTGGTACACCAACGTCTGGGACGGGGTCGACAAGGCCGACGCCGCCGACCAGTGAACCGACCAGAGCTCAAGAGAGACTTACGTACAGGTATGCAGACGCCCCCGCCGCCCACCCCGCGCACCGAGCCGACCGAGGCCGACGTCGAGGCCTTCCAGCAGCAGCTCGGGCGCCCGCCGCGCGGGCTGCGCGCGATCGCGCACCGGTGCCCGTGCGGGCAGCCGGACGTCGTCGAGACGGCCCCGCGCCTGCCGGACGGGACGCCCTTCCCCACGACGTACTACCTGACGTGCCCGCGCGCCGCCTCCGCGATCGGCACGCTGGAGGCGAACGGCGTGATGAAGGAGATGACGGAACGGCTGGCGACGGACCCCGAGCTGGCGGCCGCGTACCGGGCCGCGCACGAGGACTACATCGCCCGCCGGGACGAGATCGAGGTCCTGGAGGGCTTCCCGAGCGCCGGCGGCATGCCGGACCGCGTGAAGTGCCTGCACGTCCTCGTGGGCCACTCCCTGGCCGCGGGCCCCGGCGTCAACCCGCTGGGCGACGAGGCGATCGAGATGCTGCCGGAGTGGTGGGCGAAGGGTCCGTGCGTGGTGCCCTCCACGCCGCCCGGGGGTGAGGGCGGGGAGGCCGCCGAGGGTGAGTCGGGCCACCTCGCGGCCAAGCCCCTCGACCCGGACGCGTCCACGGAGGCCGGCAAGTGACCCGGGTCGCCGCCGTCGACTGTGGTACGAACTCCATCCGTCTGCTCGTCGCCGACGCGGACCCGGCCACGGGTGAACTCGTCGAGCTGGACCGGCGGATGATCATCGTCCGGCTCGGCCAGGGCGTCGACCGTACGGGCCGGCTGGCCCCCGAGGCGCTGGAGCGGACCTTCGCGGCCTGCCGGGAGTACGCGGCGGTCATCAAGGAGCACGGCGCCGAGCGGATCCGTTTCGTGGCCACCTCCGCCTCCCGCGACGCCGAGAACCGGGCCGAGTTCGTACGCGGGGTGCTCGACATCCTGGGCGTCGAGCCCGAGGTGATCTCCGGCGACCAGGAGGCCGAGTTCTCCTTCACCGGCGCGACCAGGGAACTGAAGGGGCGCGCGGACCTCGCCAAGCCGTACCTGGTCGTGGACATCGGCGGCGGCTCGACCGAGTTCGTCGTCGGTGACGACCAGGTGGACGGCGCCCGCTCCGTGGACATCGGCTGTGTACGGCTGACCGAGCGCCACCTGGTACGGGACGGGGTGGTCGTCGACCCGCCCGGCCCGGAGCAGATCGCCGCGATCCGCGCCGACATCGAGGCCGCGCTGGACCTCGCCGAGCAGAGTGTCCCCCTGCGGGAGGCGCACACCCTCGTCGGTCTCGCGGGCTCGGTCACGACGCTGTCCGCGATCGCCCAGGACCTGCCCGCGTACGACTCGGTGGCCATCCACCACTCCCGGATCCCGTACCACCGCGTCCGGGAGATCACCGAGTGGCTGCTGCGGTCGACGCATGCCGAGCGGGAGGCCGTCCCGTCGATGCATCCGGGGCGGGTGGACGTGATCGCGGCAGGTGCGCTCGTCCTTCTGTCGATCATGGACCGGATCGGCGCGGAGGAGGTCGTGGTGAGCGAACACGACATTCTGGACGGAATCGCCTGGTCCGTGGCCTGAGGTCCGACGGGTTCCGATGCTCTCCCAGCGCCCCGGCGGCGCTTGTGGGCAAGTGTTTACTACTCGCCGGTAGCCTCGCTTGAGCTGTTCGGATAACGTATGAGCGCATCCGGGGGGTGCTTCGGTGCCCCTCGTTGACTCGCCGCCGAGAAAGTTCGTGAAGTTCTTCACAAGAGAATCGGCCCTGTTGAGCGATGTTTTGAGGCTGTGCAGAGCCTTCGCGGGCTCCGGCGGGTCGACGGGGTGTCCCCGAGGGGGTTTCGTGGGGGTCTCGTCCCTGTGGAACCAGAGTGTGGTTCAGGGGGTTCGCGGGCCCGGAACGGCAGTTCACGCGGCATTGACAACGGTCGGCCTCGGAGGCTGGTTCCCCTGGTCCCTCATGACCTGTGGCACGGGGGTCGCGCAGTGTAGCAGAGGGTGTGAGGAAGCTTGTGAAGGGGCGCACGAGCGACCCCCGGATGGCGGGTACATACTCGATGGCATGAGCACCACGGAGCGTCCCAGGATCCTCGTAGTAGGCGGTGGGTACGTAGGCCTGTACGCAGCTCGGCGCATCCTCAAGAAGATGCGCTACGGCGAGGCGACCGTCACGGTCGTCGACCCCCGGTCGTACATGACCTACCAGCCCTTCCTCCCCGAAGCCGCCGCCGGCAGCATCTCCCCGCGGCATGTCGTCGTCCCGCTGCGACGCGTGCTCCCCAAGGCGGAGGTTCTCACCGGCCGGGTCACCACCATCGACCAGGACCGCAAGGTCGCCACCGTCGCGCCGCTGGTCGGCGAGGCGTACGAGCTGCCTTTCGACTACCTGGTGATCGCGCTCGGCGCGGTCTCCCGCACCTTCCCGATCCCCGGCCTCGCCGAGCAGGGCATCGGTATGAAGGGCATCGAGGAGGCCATCGGCCTGCGCAACCACGTGCTTGAGCAGCTCGACAAGGCCGACTCCACGACCGATGAGGACGTCCGCCGCAAGGCGCTGACCTTCGTCTTCGTGGGCGGTGGCTTCGCCGGCGCCGAGACCATCGGCGAGGTCGAGGACATGGCGCGCGACGCCGCGAAGTACTACAAGAACGTGTCCCGCGAGGACATGCGCTTCGTGCTCGTCGACGCCGCCGACAAGATCCTCCCCGAGGTCGGCCCGAAGCTCGGCCTGTACGGCAAGGAGCACCTGGAGGGCCGTGGGGTCGAGGTCTACCTCAACACCTCCATGGACTCCTGCGTCGACGGCCACGTCGTGCTGAAGAACGGACTGGAGGTCGACTCCAACACGATCGTCTGGACGGCCGGCGTCAAGCCGAACCCGGTCCTCTCGCGCTACGGCCTGCCGCTCGGCCCCCGCGGCCACGTGGACGCCCAGCCGACCCTCCAGGTCACCGGCACCGACTACATCTGGGCCGGGGGCGACAACGCCCAGGTCCCGGACGTCGCCGCCCGCAAGGCCGGCGTCGAGAACGCCTGGTGCCCGCCGAACGCGCAGCACGCGCTGCGGCAGGCCCGCGTCCTCGGTGACAACGTGGTCTCCGGTATGCGGGGCTTCCCGCAGAAGGAGTACGCGCACTCCAACAAGGGTGCGGTGGCGGGCCTCGGCCTCCACAAGGGCGTCGCGATGATCGTCATGGGCAAGATGAAGATCAAGCTCAAGGGTCGCCTCGCGTGGTACATGCACCGTGGCTACCACGGTCTGGCCATGCCGACCTGGAACCGCAAGATCCGCGTCTTCGCCGACTGGACCCTCGCGATGTTCCTCAAGCGCGAGGTCGTCTCCCTCGGCGCCATCGAGACTCCCCGCGAGGAGTTCTACGAGGCGGCCAAGCCGGCGCCGGTCGCCGCCGCTCCGGCCAAGACCGAGGAGAAGGCCAAGGCCTCCTGACCTTTCCGGTCACCCTCTGCTCGACCTGAAGGACCTCCCGCCATCCGTGGTGCGGGGGGTCCTTCGGCGTTCCCGGGAGACCTCGGGGGGTTTCGGTGGTGTGGCGACTGCGGGTGGTTCGTGGTTGCTCGCGCAGTGCCCCGCGCCCCTTGACGGCGTCGGTCGCGCCCGGTGTCTTTCAGGGGCGTGGGGAACTGCGCGACAAGCCCCCCACGCACCCGAACCCGAACAACACACCTCATGGCGGGAATACGGCGCAGCCCCGCAGGTGATTACGTTGGCGTTGGACATTCCGGGATCTCTTGTCACGGAGGTGTGCGCCATGCAGGACGCCGCGTCGCGGCTGAAGACCCTGCTCGAGCAGATGCTGGGAGCCCCGCTCCCGGTCCGGCTGCGGGCATGGGACGGTTCGGAGGCCGGCCCCCCTCAGGCCCCCGCACTGGTGGTACGGAACCGCAGGGCCCTGCGCCGGCTGCTGTGGAAGCCGGGCGAGCTGGGCCTCGCCCGAGCCTGGGTCGCCGGAGACCTGGGCATCGAGGGGGACCTGTACGCCGTACTGGACCTGGTGGCCGGACATGTGTGGGAGCGGGACGAGGACGCCCGGAGCCTCAGCGAGGCCCTGCGCGACCCGGACGTGCGGGCGGCCGTCAAGGGTTTGCTGAAGCTGGCCGGCCCCGCCGTCCTCATCCCGCCCGAACCGCCCCGCGAGGAGGTCCGCACCCGACACCTGCACACCAGGCGCACCGACAGACGGGCTGTCAGCCACCACTACGACGTGGGCAACGACTTCTACGAGATCGTCCTCGGCCCGTCGATGGTGTACTCCTGCGCCTACTGGGCGGCTGCCGACGACAGCACCACCCTCGAAGCCGCCCAGCACGACAAACTCGACCTCATCTGCCGCAAACTCGACCTGGCTCCGGGGCAGCGGCTCCTCGACGTCGGCTGCGGCTGGGGCTCCATGGCCGTCCACGCCGCCCGCGAGTACGGCGTCCGCGTCGTCGGCGTCACCCTCTCCCAGGAACAGGCCGCGTACGCCCGTAAACGCGTCGCCGACGAGGGCCTGACCGACCGGGTCGAGATCCGCGTCCAGGACTACCGCGACGTCACCGACGGGCCCTACGACGCGATCTCCTCCGTCGGCATGGCCGAACACGTCGGCGCGGACAAGTACCTGGAGTACGCCGAGGACCTGTACCGGCTCCTCGCCCCCGGCGGACGGCTGCTCAACCACCAGATCTCGCGGCGGCCGCAGCGCGACGAGAGCACGTACTCCGTCGACGGCTTCATCGACGCGTACGTCTTCCCGGACGGTGAACTCGCCGCCGTCGGCACCACCGTCACCCTGCTCGAACGCGCCGGGTTCGAGGTCCGCGACGTGGAGTCCCTGCGCGAGCACTACGCCCTCACCCTGCGCGCCTGGGTCACCAACCTCGAAGCGCGGTGGGCCCAGGCCGTCGACCTCGTCGGCGTCGGCCGCGCCCGTGTCTGGCGCCTCTACATGGCCGCCTCCGCCCTCGGCTTCGAACGCAACCGCATCGGCGTCAACCAGGTCCTGGCCGTACGGACTCCGGAAGGGGGTGCGTCGGGGCTACCGCTCAGGGCCCGGACGTGGGGAACCTGAGGGCCCGTACGGGGGCGTGAGCGGGCACGTATGGGTGCGCCGCGGTAAGTGAGTCCTCCCCCGTACAGCCCTCGTATACGCGGGCGCGAGTGGGCCCCCGGTCCTGCGCGGAACGGGGGCCCACTCACCTGCTGTCACGCCTCCCTCGGGGCTATTCCGACTTGATCGCCGCGAGCATGTTCAGCTTCGCCGCGCGGCGGGCCGGCCACAGGGCGGCCAGGATGCCGACCGTGGCGGCCAAGAGAAGGAAGAGGCCCATCCGGGCCCAGGGGAGGACCAGTTCGTACGTCGGCATCTTGGTGGCGAGCAGTTCGCCGGCGGCCCAGCCGAAGAAGACGCCGAGACCGATGCCGAGGACACCACCGAAGAGGGAGATGACCAGGGATTCAAGACGGACCATCCGCTTGATGCCCCGCCGGTCGAGACCGATCGCGCGGAGCATGCCGATCTCCTGCTGGCGCTCGAAGACGGACATGGCGAGGGTGTTGATGACGCCGAGTACGGCGACGATCACGGCCATGGCCAGCAGGCCGTACAGCATGTTCAGCATCAGCGTGAACATCTTCGCGATGTCGTCGGAGAGGTCCTGCCCGCTCTGGACCTTGATCGCCGGGTTCTCGCCGAGGGCCTTCTCCAGCCGGTCCTTGGTGGTGTCGGAGGCGCCGGCCGAGGTCTTGACCATGACCATCATGTCGGCAGGGTCGGTGGAGGCAGGCAGGCGCTCGGTGAGCGTCGCGTTGTCCAGGAGGATGCCCCGGAGCAGTTCGTTGCTCTCGTAGACCCCGGCGACCGTCAGCTTCTGCTTCTCGCCGCCCTGGAACCCGGCGGTGAACTCCGAACCGGCCTTCCAGCCGTACCGCGCGGCCGTCTCCGCGTCCACGACGACGTCCGCGCCGCCGACCTTGAACGTCCCGTTGTCCACGGGGAGGTTGGTGAGCTTGCCGATGGCCGAGCCGTTGACGCCGGTGAGGTACTCGGTCTCGCCGCCGATGCGCGACTCGGCGTTGCGCAGTGACGAGGTGGCGGTGACACCCTCGGTGGCCGCGAGCTTCTTCTCCACGTCGGGGGAGAGGTAGTTGCCGCTGGCCATCGAGACGACGTAGTCCGCCTTGATCGCGTCGGCGGCCATCTTGCCGATGGACGTCTGCAGGCTGCCCGCCATCACCGTCATACCGGTGATCAGCGTCAGGCCGATCATCAGCGCCGAGGCGGTGGCGGCGGTGCGGCGCGGATTGCGGACGGAGTTCTGCCGGGCGAGCTTGCCGGAGATCCCGAAGACGCGCATGACGGGTGCCGCGGCCGCGATCAGGGGGCGGGAGAGGAGGGGCGTGAGGACGAAGACGCCGATGATCAGGAGGACCGCGCCGATACCCATCGGTGCCTGGCCGTCCGAGCCGTCCATGGTCGTGGCGTAGAGGACTGTGGCGGTGCCCGCGCCGGCGAGCAGCGCGCCGATCGTGTTCCGTACGACGAGCGACTTGGTCGTCGCCTTCGCGTGGACGCTGCTCATCGCGGCGACCGGCGGGATCTTCGCCGCGCGGCGGCCCGGCAGCCAGGCGGCCACCATGGTGATCAGTACGCCGACGGCCAGGGCGGTGGCGACCGTGCCGGGGGAGACCACCAGCGGGCCGTCGGGGACGGTCTCGCCGAGGGCGCCGATCAGGGCCCGCATCCCGGCGCCGATGCCGATGCCGGCGGCGAGACCGGTGACCGCGGCTACCGCGCCCACGACGAACGCCTCGATCAGCACGGACCGCGTCACCTGGCGGCGGGAGGCGCCCACCGCGCGCAGCAGCGCCAGCTCCTTGGTGCGCTGGGCGACCAGCATCGTGAAGGTGTTGGCGATGATGAACGTGCCCACGAACAGGGCGATACCCGCGAAGACCAGCAGCCCGTTCTTCATGCCGCTCATCTCGGCGGCGATCTGCGTGGCCTGGTCGTCGGCCAGCTCCTGGCCGGTGGTGGTGTACGCGGTGTCCTTGGGGAGGACCTTCTCGACGGCCGCCTGCAGCTGGGCCTGGCTGGTGCCGTCCGCCGCCGTCACGTTGATCGCGTCGTACTCGCCGTCCATGTGGAAGAGCTTCTGAGCGGTCGCCGTGTCGAACAGGGTGAGGCTGCCGCCGGCCGCGACGTTGCCGTCGTCCGTCGTGAAGACCGCGGTGACGGTGGAGGTGAGTACCGGCCCGTTGACGGACAGCCGGATGGTGTCGCCCACCTCGTACCCGGCCCGCTTCGCGGTCTCCGAGTCGATGGCGATCTCGTTCTCACCCTTGGGCGCCCGGCCGCCGTCCTGGATCGGGTACCGGGGGTCGTCCGTGCCCCAGTAGTTGCCGCCCTGCGACTGGAAGCCGCCGCCGATCAGCTTGCCGTCCTTGTCGGCGAGCGCGGTGAACCCGCTCACCACACCGGTCGCCGACTCGGCGCCGGGTGCCCGCTCGACCTTCCTCAGCAGCTCCGGCGTCAGCTTCGGCTGCTCGGCGATGCTGTCGCCCTCGTCCGGTCGGTAGTCCGGCTCGATCGCGACGTCCACGTGGTCGAAGCCCTTGGCCGAGCTCTTCTGGAGCGCGTCCGAAATGGTGTTCGTGAAGACCAGCGTGCCGGACACGAAGGCGACGCCGAGCATCACCGCGAGCACGGTCATGAGCAGCCTGGCCTTGTGCGAGAGCACGTTGCGCAGGGCGGTACGGAACATGAAGGGATCCCTGTTTCGGGGTCGGGGGCTGGCACTTTCAGCCGAGTGCGGGCACATTCAGCCCGTCGTGGGGGAGTTCGCGGACGAAGCCGGAGGCCGATGGGGCCTGGGGGCGCGGCCTCCCGGGAACGGGTGGGGACGGGTAAGGGCGGCGGGGGTGAACTCCCCTAGCTCGTACGGCCCTTGGTGTCGAACCGCTTCATACGGTCCAGGACGGAGTCCGCCGTCGGCTCGTGCATCTCGTCCACGATGCGCCCGTCGGCGAGGAAGATGACCCGGTCCGCGTACGCCGCCGCCACCGGGTCGTGCGTCACCATCACCACGGTCTGCCCCAACTCCCGTACGGAGTTGCGCAGAAAGCCCAGCACCTCGGCCCCCGAACGCGAGTCGAGGTTTCCGGTCGGCTCGTCCCCGAAGATGATGTCCGGCCGCGAGGCGAGCGCCCGCGCCACGGCCACGCGCTGCTGCTGACCGCCGGAGAGCTGCGCGGGCCGGTGGCTCAACCGGTCGGCCAGGCCCACCATCTGGATCACGGTGTCCAGCCACCGCTTGTCCGGCTTGCGGCCCGCGATGTCCATCGGGAGGGTGATGTTCTCCAGCGCCGTCAGCGTCGGCAGCAGGTTGAACGCCTGGAAGATGAAGCCGATCTTGTCCCGGCGGAGCTTGGTGAGCTGCTTGTCCTTCAGTGAGCCCAACTCGGTCTCACCGATGCGGACCGAGCCGGCCGAGAAGGTGTCCAGGCCCGCCACGCAGTGCATCAGCGTGGACTTGCCCGACCCCGAGGGACCCATGATCGCGGTGAACTGGGCCTGCCGGAAGTCGACGGTCACCTGATCCAGGGCGACCACCCGGGTCTCGCCCTGTCCGTAGACCTTCGACAGTTCCGTGGCGCGGGCGGCCACGGCGGTGGCCCGGTCGGCGAGGGGAGTGGTGGTCACGGGTGGGAACTCCTTGCGGGCGACGGCGTTCGGGGTCTTCGAGGGACGGCCGGGGACGTGCCGGAGGCCGTTTCGTGGAATACCTCCATCGTCGCGGCGGAGGGGCGCCGTGTAGTCAGCCGCTGTTCTGGTTCCGGGGGCAGACTTCTGGCGGACGGACAGGCATCGCGTCATACCTGGGGATGACGGCGGGCCCCGAAGGTGGTTTCTGGGGAGACATGACCGACACGAGTCACCGCGTCACCGCTCGGCTCACGGTGGGGCCGCTCGTTCGGGCGGTGAAATTCCGTCAATCCGCACACACCCGGTCGTGCGGTCCGAAAGGCTATTGGCAAGTGCGGATGGCGTGTTCCGTGGGCTGATGCACCCTCAGACGTCAATAAAATAAGACAACATCGGTCCGCTCATCGACTGTTCGGGGGAAGCGTCCCGATAGGCTCGGCACCTCAGCGCGGAGCCCATGGCCTGCCCGGATGGTGGAATGCAGACACGGCGAGCTTAAACCTCGCTGCCCTCGCGGGCGTACCGGTTCAAGTCCGGTTCCGGGCACCTCCGACCAAAATCGAACAAATTCTCCCGCAATCCCCCATGTCGCCCCCCTCGGGCAACCTGCGGCCGACCCCCGGTCGCGCGTTGTTTCCATGAGCGCCGGTGGTTGATCTCTGGACGATCGCGGATGTGTACCGGGTTCGTCATGGGTTGAGGGTGATGGGACGGGGAATCACGGAGACGCGTAGCGTGTTCGATGACAAGGCAGGGGAAAGATCCTCCCCAAGCACTAGGGTCAATCCTTTGCCTACCTATTACTCTTGAGCCAAGGCCACGCAGGGTGGCCATGGAGGAGTGAAATGAGGAGCAGCAACCCGGTCTTCTCGCGACGGGGGTTCAGCCGCGACAACGGCTACGCGGGCTTCAACACCGCGCCGCAGGCCGGGGGAGCAGCTGTCGGCACCCAGGGCAACCCCTACGCCCAGGGCGGCAACCCCTACGCGACGAACCCGTACGCCCAGCAGGACGTACAGCACGGCGCCCCGCCGCAGGCCCCGGTCACCACCGGCCGGATGACGATGGACGACGTCGTCATGCGTTCGGCCATGACGCTCGGCACCGTCGTCGTCGGCGCGATCCTGGCCTGGGCCCTCCTGCCCGTGACGCCCACGAGCTTCGGGCTGGCCATCGGCGCCGCGCTCATCGCCTTCGTCCTGGCGATGGTGCAGTCCTTCAAGCGCAAGGCCTCGCCCGCGCTGATCCTGACGTACGCCGCCTTCGAGGGTGTCTTCCTCGGCGTGCTCAGCGAGATGTTCAACTCGCAGTGGAGCGGCGCGCCCTTCCAGGCGGTGCTCGGCACCATGGCCGTCTCCGGTGCCACCCTCCTGGTCTACAAGGCGGGCTGGATCCGGGTCACCGCGCGATACGCCCGTATCGGCATGACCATCGCGATCGCCTTCATCCTCGTCATGGCGGTCAACCTGCTGCTGGTCGTCTTCGGGCTCGCCCCGGACGGCGGACTGCGCAGCATGGGCCCGCTCGGCGCGATCGTCGGCATCCTCGCGATCCTGCTCGGCGCGTTCTTCCTGACCCTCGACTTCAAGCAGATCGAGGACGGCATCGCCTACGGCGCCCCGCGCGAGGAGGCCTGGCTGGCCGCGTTCGGCCTGACCATGACCCTCGTGTGGATCTACGTCGAGATGCTCCGCCTGGTCGCCATCTTCAGCGGGGACGACTAAACCGCCCTGTAAGGCAATGTGACACGGTCGAAGGGCCCGCGAACCGACAGGTTCGCGGGCCCTTCGTGGTTTCGGTGCCCTCAGCGGAGCTTGCGCGCGGCCCTCCTCAGGTCGTACTCGTGAATGATCGCTTTGGCGTGGCCGTACGCGAGGTCGTACTCGTGCCGGAGCCAGCTGACCTTCTCCTCGAAGTTGAAGAGAGCGGGGCCTTCGTCGACTTTGCGGATCCAGTCGGAGATCTCACGACCGGTGCAATGGGGGATGCGGGCGAGCAGGTTGCGATGGGTCTCCTCAGAGAAGACTTGGGACATCGGCGCCTCCGGACGAAAGGGAATGTAAGCCGGTCCTTCAGGTCACGTTGCCTGAGTGGCGGCCTGTTGGCAACAGTCCGGTTGAGGCGCGTACTCTCGCGGCGTGCTTGATACGACGCCGTTGACCCGTGCCGTGGACCATTTCGCCGACCGGTTGCGGGCCGCTCCGCAGAGTCGGCTGCAGCGGGGGGCCGCCGCGGAGGCACTGGGGCTGGCCAGGGAGTTTGCACTGCGTGCCCAGCGGTTGGAGTCCCCCGAGGGGCCCCTTCGCGAGATGCCGGATGCGGGGATGTTCGCGGCGGCCGATCAGGTCATGGTCGCCGGGAATGATCTCGCGGTGGTTCTGGGTGATGAGGGTGAGCTGGCGGAGGCTGTGGCGCTGGTGGAGGAGGCGCAGCGGCGGGCCGGGGTGTGAAAAGCCCGGGGGTGCCCTCTACAGCGACGCGATCACCCTGTCCGCCAGGATGTAGACCATGTCGTCGCCGCACTGGAAGGTGAGGGTGTAGGCGCCGGAGATGCCCGAGCCGCCCAGGAGGACGGGGGTGTCGCCCGTGTGGAGGGCGCCGGCGAGGCGTTCGGCGGTCTCGCGGTGGCCGGGGGTCATGCAGAGGGTGGTGCCGTCGGCGAAGACGTAGACGTCGAGGGTGCCGAGGGGGCCCGGGCGGACGTCGGCCAGCTCGGTGCGGGACGCGGCGAGGTCCTCCAGGCAGGCGACCGTGCGCTCGTGGTCGGTGGTGACCGGGGACTGCACCGGCACGAAGTCGGGGTGCGAGGGGTGGCGGCGGCGGGCCGCGGCCAGCTCCGCGGAGTCCCCGGCGAACTCGTCGCCCTCAAGGCTCGGCTCGGTCACCGGCTCAAGGTGCTCCAGACCCGCGAAATCGGACTGCCGGGGCAGGAACAGGTCGCTGTCGGACAGACCCAGCAGGGAGGGCGTGTCGGAGACGTCACGGGACTCCTGGGCGGCCCAGAAGGCCCGCGCCTCGGCCAGCTCCCGCTCCCGCTCCTCGGCGAGCGCCTCGGCGACCGCCGCGCGTATCTCCTCCGTGTCGGAGGCCGGACGGGCGGCCGGGACCAGGGCGCGTGTACCGGCCGCCCGGCTCTCGGCGAGCTCGATGCGCAAGGCGGCGACCTGCCGGCGCAGTCCCATGAGGGTGCGCAGGACGGCGACGCCCACGGCGGCGGTGGCTGCCGTGGTGAGCATCAAGGCGATCGGCATGGCGCTCACTGACGTACTCCCGGTTCAAAGTCGACCCCCGACTTCCTACATCAGCTTGAAGGGCGGACTAACCAGCTGTCAGTGCGTAACGTCACGAAACGGGCAGGATTTTTGCCCCGATGTTTGGTGGTGAAACAGCTCTGACCTGCGTAAATCGCTCTCCGGGGGGAGATAGGTCACATCCTGGGGGAGATTGGATCACAAAACGGCCCGGAGCCCCGCAGAATCCGGGACTCCGGGCCACAGCATCACCGTGCGCACCCGTACGGTCACGGTTTCGCGCGGGTGCGGTCGGTCAGCTGAGGCGCTCGATGACCATCGCCATGCCCTGGCCGCCGCCGACGCACATCGTCTCCAGGCCGAACTGCTTGTCGTGGAACTGGAGGGAGTTGATGAGCGTGGCGGTGATACGGGCGCCGGTCATGCCGAAGGGGTGGCCGACGGCGATGGCGCCGCCGTTCACGTTCAGCTTGTCCAGCGGGATGTTCAGGTCGCGGTACGAGGGGATCACCTGGGCGGCGAAGGCCTCGTTGATCTCGAACAGGTCGATGTCGTCGACGGTGAGGCCCGCGCGGGACAGGGCCTGCTTCGACGCCTCCACCGGGCCGTAGCCCATGATCTCGGGGGAGAGGCCGGAGACGCCCGTCGAGACGATGCGGGCGAGCGGGGTCAGACCCAGCTCGCGGGCCTTCGTGTCCGACATGATCACGAGGGCGGCGGCGCCGTCGTTCAGCGGGCAGCAGTTGCCGGCGGTGACCAGCCCGTCCGGGCGGAAGACCGGCTTCAGGCCCTGTACGGCCTCCAGGGTGACGCCCGCGCGCGGGCCGTCGTCCGCGCTGACGACGGAGCCGTCGGGCAGCGTCACCGGGGTGATCTCGCGCTCCCAGAAGCCCTTCTTGATGGCTTCCTCGGCGAGGTTCTGCGAGCGGACGCCGAACTCGTCCATGTCCTGCCGGGTCACGCCCCACTGGCGGGCCAGGTTCTCGGCGGTCTGCCCCATCGCGATGTACGGGTCGGGGAGCAGGCCGTCCTCACGCGGGTCGTGCCAGTCGGCGCCCTCCGACTTGGACACGGCCTCCGTGCGGGCCTCGGCGTCGGCGAAGAGGGGGTTGTGCGTGTCGGGCAGGCCGTCGCTGGTCCCCTTGATGCTCCGGGACACCGTCTCGACACCGGCCGAGATGAAGACATCGCCCTCGCCGGCCTTGATGGCGTGCAGGGCCATGCGGGACGTCTGGAGCGAGGAGGAACAGTAACGGGTGATCGTGCAGCCCGGCAGGTGGTCCATGCCCAGCTGTACGGCGACGATCCGGCCCAGGTTGTGCCCCGCCTCGCCGCCGGGGAGGCCGCAGCCCAGCATCAGGTCGTCGATGTCCTTCGGGTCCAGCTCCGGCACCTTCGCGAGGGCGGCCTCGATGATCGTGGCGGTCAGGTCGTCGGGGCGCAGATCCTTCAGCGAGCCCTTGAAAGCGCGGCCGATGGGGGAGCGGGCGGCTGAGACGATCACGGCTTCGGGCATCACGGCTCCATTGGCATGCGGACGGAAAGCAGGGCTGTGGGGGAAGTTACCCGTACGTATGGTCGGGGTCACGGGCAAGAGGGTGTGACTCCGACCGCACTTTTCTAAGCGCTTGCTTTTTGGGTCGGGCGCCTGACAGCTCGGGGGTTCGGTTGCCGGGCGACTGCGGTCGTACGTGGTTGCTCGCACGGTTCCCCCGCGCCTCTGAAAGACACGGCCCTGCGGGCCGAGAAGCACGGGGCGCAGCCCCTGCTTCTCAGGGGCGCGGGGAACTGCGCGAGCAGCCCCCACGCGCCCGCAGTCGCCCGATCACAGGTACCCCGAGCTGTCACGCGCCCGGCTGCGCCTCCGCGGCAGCGGTCGGCTCCGGGTCGGGCACCGGCACCCTCCGCCGACGCCGCCGCTTCAGCAGGGCCCAGGGCCCACGAGGCCCTGTGGGCATGGCGGCCGTCACCTCGGTGCCGGCTTCGGACGCGGCCTCGGCGGCGGCGCGGGCCACCGGCAGGAAGCCCTCGCGGCGGCTGACGTCCGGCCGCTCCTCCTCCGCCGGCCACAGGCCCAGCGCCGCGCACACCGTCGGCAGGACGGCCATCGCCGCGGTCGCGTAGCCCTCGGCGGAGGGGTGGTAGTTGTCGGGGCCGAACAGTTCACGGGGGTTCTGTTCGAACTCGGGGCCGAGGAGGTCGCCCAGGGACACGGTGCGGCCGCCCTGTTCGACGGTTCCGATCGTCTGGGCGGCCGCCAACTGCCGCGAGGCCCGGCGGGCGAGCCAGCGCAGTGGTTGCTGCACGGGCTCGATCGTGCCGAGGTCGGGACAGGTGCCGACCACCACCTCCGCGCCGGCGGTCCGCAGTCGCCGTACGG
Organism: Streptomyces sp. DSM 40750; assembly: GCF_024612035.1. Taxonomy (GTDB): domain Bacteria; phylum Actinomycetota; class Actinomycetes; order Streptomycetales; family Streptomycetaceae; genus Streptomyces. The sequence continues at coordinate 4,794,839 of NZ_CP102513.1, read as the reverse complement.
CCGCGGACAGGTGGCGCACCGAGCGGGTCGGGGGCATCCGGTGGGTCACGTCGTTCGCGCCGATCATGATCACGCAGACGTCGGGGACCTGGGACGGGTCCTCCAGGACCAGCGCCACCTGCCGGTCCAGGTCGTCGGACTGGGCGCCCGGCAGCGCGACGTTGCGCAGCCGCACCGGGCGCTCGGCCACCGCCGCGAGCCCCGAGGCGATGAGGGCGCCCGGGGTCTGCCGGGACCGGTGGACGCCCTGGCCGACGGCGGTGGAGTCGCCGAGCATGACGAGCCGGAGCGGGGGATCGTCGGGGGCGTTGTGCGAACTGCCGTACGAGCCGTACGTACGGCCGTGCCGGCTGTAGGCGTGGCCGTAGAGGCCCTCCGCGCTCGGGGGATGCGGGCTGTGCCCGTTGCCCACGACCCGCTTGGCCATCCGTACCTCGGCCAGCAGCACACCCACGGCCGCCGCACCCACCAGCCCGATGCCACCACCGCCGTACGCCGCGCCCGCCGCGATACGCCGGGCCACCCTCGCCCTAGACATGCTCGACATACGCCGCCGCCACCTCCTCCTAGCCGTACACACTCCTTGCCCCGTACCGGCCCTCGGCCAATCCCGACGGGAGGTGAACAGGGGGGAGGAGAGTGAGGGCGGGGCTTAGGCTGGCGGAACATCACGACATCCCTTTTTGCAGCTCCGGAGACAACGGTGCAATTCCACGACTCGATGATCAGCCTCGTCGGCAACACCCCGCTGCTGAGGCTCAACAGCGTGACCGAGGGCATCCAGGCGACCGTCCTGGCCAAGGTCGAGTACTTCAATCCAGGCGGTTCCGTGAAGGACCGCATCGCGCTGCGCATGATCGAGGCGGCGGAGGAGAGCGGGGAGCTGAGGCCCGGCGGCACGATCGTCGAGCCCACCAGCGGAAACACGGGCGTGGGGCTCGCCATCGTCGCCCAGCGCAAGGGGTACAAGTGCATCTTCGTGTGCCCCGACAAGGTGAGCACCGACAAGATCAATGTGCTCAGGGCCTACGGCGCCGAGGTCGTGGTCTGCCCCACCGCCGTCGACCCCGAGCACCCCGACTCGTACTACAACGTCTCCGACCGGCTGGTCCGTGAGACGCCGGGTGCCTGGAAGCCCGACCAGTACTCCAACCCGAACAACCCGCTCTCCCACTACCACTCGACCGGCCCTGAGCTGTGGGAGCAGACGGAGGGACGGATCACGCATTTCGTGGCGGGCGTGGGGACCGGCGGGACGATTTCCGGCACGGGGCGTTACCTGAAGGACGCCAGCGACGGCCGTGTCCAGGTCATCGGCGCCGATCCCGAGGGGTCCGTGTACTCCGGCGGGTCCGGGCGGCCGTACCTCGTCGAGGGCGTCGGTGAGGACTTCTGGCCGACCGCGTACGACCGGACCGTCGCCGACGAGATCGTCGCCGTGTCCGACAAGGACTCCTTCCAGATGACCCGGCGGCTGGCGAAGGAGGAGGGCCTGCTCGTGGGCGGCTCCTGCGGCATGGCCGTCGTCGCCGCGCTGAAGGTCGCCGAGCGGCTCGGCCCGGACGACGTGGTCGTCGTCCTGCTGCCCGACAGCGGACGCGGCTACCTCAGCAAGATCTTCAACGACGAGTGGATGGCCGACTACGGCTTCCTGGAGGACGAGGGGCCCAGCGCGCGCGTGGCCGACGTCCTCAGCGACAAGGAGCACGGCGCCATCCCCTCCCTCGTCCATATGCACCCGGACGAGACGGTCGGGCAGGCGATCGAGGTGCTGCGGGAGTACGGCGTCTCGCAGATGCCGATCGTGAAGCCGGGCGCCGGGCACCCGGACGTGATGGCCGCCGAGGTGGTCGGGTCCGTCGTCGAACGGGAGCTGCTGGACGCCCTGTTCACCCAGCGCGCCGCGCTCGACGACCCGCTGGAGAAGCACATGTCGGCGCCGCTGCCGCAGGTCGGTTCCGGTGAACCGGTCGCCGACCTGATGTCCGTACTCGGTTCGGCGGACGCGGCGATCGTGCTGGTCGAGGGCAAGCCGAAGGGTGTCGTCAGCCGGCAGGACCTGCTCGCGTTCCTCGCCAAGGGCGGGATGAAGCAGTAGGAATGCCTCATCTGGGGAGGGAATGCCCTCAAGGGGCTCTCCATGTCGGGGATTGCGCGGTCGCGGGTTTAACTTCGCGGAAGTGGTACGAGCGCGACACGTCCGCGCAGCACTCGCTTAACACGGGTCCGGCACATTAGTGGGTGTCGGCAGGGCGGGAGCGGCTCCCCGCCCCGGCCGGCAACCAAAACGGCGTCAAGGACCTCCGGAGCGGCTCCCGGACCTCCATGGACGCCAAGGACGCGTAAGCCCGGTCCTGACCCGGCCCGCGTCCCTCGCGGGGACCGCCGTCGTCCCGCCCCCCGTCACACGGGGGTGCGGCGGTCCCCGCGCTACACCCCCCTTTGCGCCTAAACCGGCGCCGCTCTCGCGGACCTGGCTGGTCGCCGTTGTGGTTCCTCAATTGATGGTTGCGGTGTGCGTCGCTGAAAAGACGAGTCACTCGTCCCAGTCCGAGTCGCCGCCCTTGCCCCCGCGTCGGCGCAGGGCCGACGAACCACGCAGCGCCCACGCCATGTTCACGCCCACGATCCCCGCCCAGGTGACGAAGAGGCCCGGGAGGTCGGCGATGCCGCCGCCGATGCCGGAGAGGGGCATGGCGACGACGAGGGAGACGACGCCGAAGCCGTAGCGCTCGCCCCAGGTGTCGGTGGACTTGGGGGAGCGGGCGCCACGGGCCACCATCATCTGCTGCTCGGAGATCTGACGCCGGACCCGGCGGTCGACCGCGCCGTCGATGCGCTGGTCGACCTTCTCCAGGAACGACTCCACGAGCGCGGACTCGTAGTCTTCGCCCAGTTCCCTGCGCGCGTGCAGGGTGGCGGCGAGTTCCTTCTTCAGCTCGGGGTCCCCGAGCTGCGCGTCACGGGCATTCATACCGGTCATGCTGTTCACGGTAGGGAGCGGGTGGCCGCTTGGCACTGGGGTTAGCCCCCCTGTTCCGCCGCAGGTACCCCGTCGGTTCCCCGGCCCGGATTCTCCTGTCCGGCAGCTCTTGCCCGGCCTGTATAACCTCATGCAGAGTTCTCGGTGTCTGAATATGTGGTGTCTGCTTGGGGCTGAGGAGGCTGCGGGTGATGTCCTCTCGGATCATGGGCGCGACGGACGCCCCCACTCTCGCCGTGGCGGCCGTTCCGACCGGTCTCGTCGTCCTCGACGGGCACGCGCTCGGTGTCGCCGATGTCGTACGGCTCGCCGACGGGGCCGCGCGGCCCGTGCCCGGCAGCGAGGGGATGCGGCGGGTCGAGGAGTCCTGGGACGCGGCCCGGCAGATCGCGGCGACCGGACGCGTGTACGGCCGCTCCACCGGCGTCGGCGCCAACCGCGCCGAGGACGTGCCCACCGAGGCCGCCGCCGAGCACGGTCTGCGGCTGCTGCGCAGCCACGCGGGGGCCATCGGCGAGGAGCTGCCCGCCCGGCAGGTACGGGCCATGCTCGCCGTACGCGCCAACCAGCTGCTCGCGGGCGGCGCCGGGCTCCGGCCGACGGTGGTCACCGCGCTGTGCGAGGCGCTGGAGAGCGGGGCGTACCCCGTGGTCAACGAGTTCGGGTCGGTGGGGACGGGGGACATCGCGGCGCTGGCCCAGATGGGGCTGGCGCTGGCGGGGGAGCATCCGTGGCGGGGCCCGGCGGCTGTGGCGGGGGCCGCCGGCGTTCCCGAGGCCCAGCCGCTCGACAACAACGACGCCCTCGCGCTGATCAGCAGTAACGCGCTCACGCTCGGACAGGCCGCGCTGGCCCTGCATGAACTGCGGGGGCTGATCGCGGCCACCCAGGTCGTCGCCGCGCTGTCGCTGCTCGCGGTGGACGGCTCGCACGAGGCGTACGCGGCGCCCGTGCACGTCGCGCGCGCCCACAAGGGGTCGCGCGAAGTGGCATGGCGCATGCGGGAGTTGATCGGTGCGGCCGACCGGCCGACCCCGCCGCTGGGACGGATACAGGACCCGTACGGCTTCCGGTGTCTGCCGCAGGTCCACGGGCCCGCGCTGGACGCGGCGGACGCGCTGGAGGGTGTGCTGGAGGTGGAGATCAACGCGGCCGCGGAGAATCCGCTGATCTGCCCCGAGGACATGGCCGCGTACCACCACGGCGGCTTCTACCAGGCACAACTCGCCCTCGCCCTGGACCACTTCAGGCTGGCGGTGACGCAGGTGGCGCGGCTGTCGACCTCCCGGTTGTCCTCGCTCAACGAGCCCGCCTACACCCGGCTGCGGCCCTTCCTCGCCGACCACGAGCCCGCCTCGTCGGGTGTGATGATCCTCGAGTACGCCGCCGGCGCCGCCCTCGGTGACCTGAGGGCCTTCTCCGCGCCCGCGTCGCTCGGCCACGCTGTACTCTCCCGGGGCGTCGAGGAACAGGCCAGCTTCGCCTCGCTCGCCGCACGGCAGACGCTGCGGGCGTGCGGCGCGTACCGGCTCGTCGTCGGCTGCGAACTCGTCGCCGCGGTACGGGCGTTGCGCCAGCGGGATCTGCGGCCGGATCCGGAGCTGCCCGTCGGGCGGGCGCTGGAGCTGGCGGAGGCCGTGCTGGACGCGGACGCCGCCGACCGGCCGCTGACGGCGGACGTGAGCGCGGCGGCCGTACTGCTCGACCGGTTCACCGAGGTCTGGACGGACGTCCAGACCGACCTGCGGAGGGGGAGCGCGTCATGAGCGCGGACAAGGGCACGGGCCTGACGGACAGTCCTGCCGCGCGGTTGCAGACCCTCTTCGAGGGGCACCGCCTGACGCCCACCCAGCGGCGGATCGCCCACAGCATGGTGCGGCGGGCGGCGGACGTGCCGTTCCTGTCGAGCGTGGAGCTGGCGGAGCTGGCCGGGGTCAGCCAGCCGTCGGTGACACGGTTCGCGGTGGCGCTGGGCTTCGACGGCTACCCGGCGCTGCGCAGGCATCTGCGGGACGTCGCGCCCGCCGAACCGGTCGTGGACACCACCGCCTACAACGAGTACCAGCAGGCCGTCGAGGCCGAGATCGAGAACCTGCGGCATCTGGCCGAGGTGCTCGCCGATCCCGCCCCGGTGGCGCGGGCCGGGCGGCTGCTGGCCGCGTCCCGGCCGCTGCCGGTGCTCGGGCTGCGCGCCGCGGCCTCCCAGGCGTACGGCTTCGCGTACTTCGCCGCGAAGGTCCACCCCGATGTACGGCTGCTGCACGAGGGCGGCAGCATGCTCCAGGACCGTATCGACGCGGCGGTACGGGCGGGCGCCACCGCGCTGCTCTGCTTCGCGCTGCCACGGCATCCGCGCGAGGTCGTCGAGACCCTGGCGTACGCCAGGGAGGCGGGGCTCTTCGTCGTCACGGTCGCCGACTCGGCCTTCGCGCCCGTCGCCAAGGTCTCCGACCTGCTCCTGCCCGCCGCCGTCGGTACCGGGCTCGCCTTCGACACCGCCTGCGCCCCGATGCTCCTCGGCCGCGTGCTCCTGGAGGCCATGTGCGACGACCTGCCGGAGGCCCAGGCCCGCCTGGAGGAGTTCGACGCGAGGGCCGCGACGCGGGGGCTGTTCGTGGAGTAGCCCGCCCGGCCGGGGTCTCCCGGCCGACGCGGGTTTCGCGATTCTCAGGCGCGTTTCACGTTCGCTGGTTACCGTGCCCGTCAACTGTCGTACGACCTTGGAATTACGGGAGGCGGGGAGCGTGGCGCGCGGAGGGCAGGGGCTGGCTCGGGTGGCCGTCGTGGTGCGGGCCGGAGCGGCACCGTTGTGGTGGCTCGGAGTGGTCGCGGCGGGGGTCGGGGTGCTGCCGGCAGGGCTGACCGGGCGGCGGATCGGGGTACTGGCCGGGGCCGTGCTTTTCCTCGTCACCGCCGGTGCGGTGGCGTGGACGCGGCGCGGCCGGTACCTGGCACCGGCCCGCGGAGCCGCACGGGCCGGTAAACACGATGTCCTCCAGGACCGTGCCGTGACCCTCCGCAACTGGCGCCGCGGCCACCGCTGGTGGCTTCTGCTCGGCTTCGCGGCCGCCCTGGGCTCCTCCTTCGCGCTGCCCGCGGCGGGCGGCATGCTCCTCGCCGGCCTCGGCACCGGCCTTCGCCTCAAGGCGGCCTGGCTCGGCCGCCGCGAACTCGCCGCCGGGCAGCTCTTCTGGGTCCGCGTCGACTGGCTCTCCGCCGGGGGCGGCCGCCCGACGGGCAAGCGGGTGGCCGGGTATCGGGTCACCGGCATCGGCGCGGGGGACGCGGGGCCCGGGGGCGGGCGGCGGTAGGGCCCCTCGATGACCTGGGCCCCAGTCCTGAGGTCAGGACTCGCCGCGGGTCCGGAGGACCAGTTTGTTCACCGCCCACAGAGCGATGCCAATGGCCAGGAGCACGCCGGCGCGGATGTAGACGTCGGCCGGGCGGTCGGCCAAGGGGCTGGCGAGGATCAGTGCGGTGATGGCGCCCAGGACCGGCAGAACCGTCGGTGTGCGGAAGTGGGCGTGGTCGACGGGGTCGCGGCGGAGGACGAGGACGGCGATGTTGACGACGGCGAAGACACAGAGGAGGAGGAAGGCGGTGGTGTCGCCGAGGCCCTCGATCTCGCCGGTGGAGACCAGGCCGATCGCGAGGAGGGTGACGAAGACGATGCCCACGACCGGGGTGCGGCGGCGGGGCAGGACACGGGCCATGCCGCGCGGGAGGATGCGTTCGTTGGCCATTCCGTAGCAGAGACGGGAGGCCATCATGATGTTGATCAGGGCGGAGTTGGTGACCGCGAAGAGGGCGATCAGGGCGAAGAGCCTGGGCGGGAAGTCGACCCCGCCGGCCTTCACCACTTCGAGGAGCGGGCCGCTGGAGCCCGCCAGGGTCTTGGCGTCGACGAGGAGGGACGAGACCAGGGCGACCAGGACGTAGATCGTGCCCGTCACCGCGACGCCGATGAAGATCGCGCGGGGGAAGGTCCTGGTCGGGTCCTTCGTCTCCTCCGCCATGTTCACCGAGTCCTCGAAGCCGACGAAGGCGAAGAAGCCGAGGGCCGTGGCACCCAGGACGCTGGTGAGTAGCGCGTATCCCGTGCCGCTCGCCTCGAACTCGGTGAGGCGGGACGGTTCGCCGTCGCCGCCCAGGACCGCCCAGGCGCCGATCGTGAGGATGATCAGCAGGCCGGTCAGCTCGACCAGGGTCAGGACGACGTTCGTCTTCACCGACTCGGAGACGCCCCTGAGGTTCAGGGCGGCCAGCAGCACGATGAAGGTGATGGCGACGAGGGTGGGCGGCAGGGCGCCGTTCGTCAGTTCGTCCAGGTAGTCGCCGCTGAAGGCGCGTGCGGCGGCGCTCGCGGACGACAGGCCCGAGCACATCACCATGAAGGCGACGATGAAGGTCAGGAAGGGCAGCTTGAAGGCCTTCTGTGTGTAGAGGGCCGCCCCGGCCGCCTTCGGGTATTTGCCGACCAGTTCGACATACGAGGCCGCCGTCAGGATCGCCACCACGAAACCGATGACGAAGGGGAGCCAGAGGGCTCCGCCGACCTTCCCGGCGACCTTGCCCGTGGTCGCGTAGATGCCGGTGCCGAGGATGTCGCCGATCACGAAGAGGATCAGCAGCTTGGGGCCGAGTACCCGTTTGAGGCCGGTCTCCTCGGCGGGTGCCGGCGTACCGGCGGTGCTTTCGGTGGTGGACAAGAGAACCTCCCCCGATCGGTGATCCGTCCGAGGGAGTCCTGCCCGGTCGCGGGCCATGGATGCACTCGCAACCGATTCTCAGAGGTTCACCAGAGGTTCGGGGACACGGGCTCGGCTCGCGGGGTGGGCGTGGGGCGCGCGGGGCTCAGGTGGTGCGCAGGGTCCGTCTGGCGAGCTCGTACGCCGGGAGCATCTCCTCGTGTTCCTGGGTGTCGAAACCGCCGAGATGGACGACGACGGGGCCGTCCGGGGTGACCGTGAGGAAGGCCCGCTCCTTCTTCGTCTCCTCCAGGGCCTCGCTGGTGTAGAGGTACTCGACCTCGGTGCCGGAGACGTCGGAGTCCGAGGTGAACGCGCTGTACTTCGCCTTGCTGGTGTTGCCCTCGGCCGCCACGAACTCCTTGAGCAGCGCCTCGGCGTCTCCCTCCTTCGCGCCCGCCTCGCCGGTCCAGACGCGGATGAAGCCGATGTTCCCGGCCGGCTTGGCGTCGATCTCGCACGCGGCGGTGAACGGGCCCTGGTGGAGCAGCCCCTCGGCCAGTTCCGCGGCGAGCTCGTCCTCCTCGGAACCGCTCCCGCCGCCGGGCACCTCGGTCTCGACGGCCTCCGCCTGCCACTTCTCGGCCGTGTCGAAGGTGACCGGCAGTTCGCAGGCGGAACCGGCCGCGCCGACGCTGCCGCCGCTCTCGGCGGCGTCCGCCGCTGCTTCCGCCGTCGCCGACCTGGTGGCGCCGGCCGACGCCTTCGCGTAGTCGCTCTGCGCCGCCTCCGAACACCCTGTCAGCACCCCGGCCAGCAGCGCCGTCTGCGCCAGCACCGTCCCCCGTACCGCTCTTCCCACGGCCACCCTCCCCTTGTCGTTCCAGGGCGGACACGGTAGCGGAGGGACGGGGACGGTGTTCGCACGGGTGTGCGGGGGTTGGGCTCCTGCGGAGGAATGTGCTGGGCGGCGCTCCCCGAGGGGGGCGCCGCCGGAGCCGTGGTGTCAGGGGGCGGTCAGATCTCCAACTCCGCCTCGATCTTCTTCAGCTGGTGCCTGGCCATGGCCAGGTTGGCCCGCTTGGAGTCGAGGACCAGGTAGAGGAAGAGGCCGTTGCCGCCGCGGCCGGTGAGCAGGCGGATCAGGTGGTACGCGTCGGACAGGGTGATCAGGATGTCCTCGATCTCGCCCTTGAGGCCGAGGTGTTCCATGGTGCGCAGCTTGGCGCGGACGACGTCGGTGTTGCCGGCGGCGGCGACGGTGAGGTCGAACCCCTTGCTGCCGCCGATCGTGCCCAGTGCCATGCCGCTGGTGTAGTCGACCAGCGCGGCGCCGGTCGCGCCCTCGATGGACGCGAGGGCTTCTTTCAACGCGGTCTCGGTGTTGGCCATGGTGTGTGGTGTCCTTTCAACTCTCAGTGCTGGTAGCTGTGTTGGGAGTGGTTCTGGGGGTGGCGCGGGGGGTGGTGGTGCGGGGGGTCCGGCGGGGCATGGTCGACCTGACCGTGGTCTTGGCCGGGGTCTGGGGCGTGGCCGCGGTCGTGGCCGCGCTCGCGCCGTTCGCCACCGACCGGGCCGGGTTCTTGGTGGCCGCCTTGGCGGCGGCCGCGTCGTCCGGCCGGGGCAGGGCGTCCATCAGTTCGCCGATACGGCCGCCGGCGCGGCGGCCCTCCAGGTGCAGCCGGCCCACGTTGACCCGGTCCTGCGCCAGCAGCGTCAGTACGGCCGAGTCGCCCGCCGCGTACGTCGCCACATAGCCGTGGTCGCCGCGCAGCAGCAGTTCGCGGAGCTCGCCCCGGCCGGCGGCGTCCGTCATCCGTACGGCGACGCCGAGCGCGGCGGCGGTGAGCGCCGCCAGGCCCTCCGGTTCCACGCCGGGGGTGTCGTGGGCCAGGACCAGCCCGTCCACGCTGGCCGCGAGCGCGCCGGTCAGCTGGGGTACACGGGCCCTCAACCTGTGCAGTTCGTCGAGGACTTCGGCCTCCGCGGCCATGAGCAGTCTCCTCTCGGCGGGAAGCTCCCGCTGCCGCTCAAAGGGCCTCCAGCGCATCCCTGAGCCTTTGCAGTAGGGCCACGTCGGGGTCTGTGGTGGTGAGCGGCCAAGGTGGGGTGGGGGGTGATGCCCCGTCGCCGACCGGCGGTTCGGCCGACGGGTCGCGGCCCGGTCCGGTCGGCGGGGCGTGGCCGGGGCGGGCCGGCATCGGTGGTGTTCCGGGCGGGCTGTGCCGAGCGGTGGATATGAGGCCCGCCGCCGCCAGCCGTCGTACGTCCACCAGGGTGTGGAAGGCGGGGCGCCCCAGGGCCAGGGAGATCTCGGCGGCCGTGCGGAAGCCGTTGACCTGGCCGAGTACGGCTCCCTGGCGGGCCGGGACCGGTGGGACGTCCAGGGCGGCCGCCCTGATCAGCGGGGCGTCGTCCGTCGCCGGGTCGGGCCAGATGCGGTGCAGGAGGTCGCGGCGGCGCCGGGCCTCGCGCTCCACGGTGGCCACCGGCACCGGGCGGATCGGTCCGAGCCAGTGCGCCGCCCCGTAACGGAAGCTGGCCGGCGCGCCGCTCGGGCCGAGGACGAAGTACGCCGCGTCGAACAGCGCCCCCGCGTGGCACAGCTCCAGCGCCCCCCGGGCGACCCGGCCGCTGTCCACGAGGAACCGCCCGACCCGCAGCCCGGCCCCGGCCGTGTCGACCGCCTCCCGCCAGCCGTCGCCGTCCAGGATGCCGCCGGTGGTGAGCAGCACGTCGAGGCCCGGGGACCGGGGGCTCTCGGCGTGCACGACCTCGCCCTCGGACAGATACAGCGAACCGCTCTCGCGCAGCAGTACGCCGGTGGCCCGCTCGGCGGCGAGCCGGCTCAGCATGGGGGAGACGGCCTGCGGGGTGTACCCGCTCCGGACAGGCAGCCGGGGCGCCGGTGTGGTGATCACGCTCATGCCAGCACCAGCCGTCCCGCCATCTCGCCGAGCCGGATCCGGGCCAGTGCGAGATTGCCGTCCGTACGGGCCAGCCAGAGATGGAGAAACACACTGCTGTCGAACGTCGTCCGCACGAACCGCAGCACGTGGTACGTGTCCCGGTTGCTGACGATCAGGTCCTCGACCGGGAGATCCGCCCCGGACCAGTCGGAGCCCTCCTTCGGCGCGAACGCCCGGTGCTCCGCCGCGAGCCGCGCCAGTTCCGCCGCCTCCGCCGCGGTCGTCTCGTGGTCACCGCCGGGCGCCTCCCCGACCGTGCCCAGTGCCAGCCCGCTGGTCCAGTCGACCACCGCGGCGCCCAGCGCACCGGGCAGCCTCATGGCCTCCACCAGACACTCGTCGATTCCGGGCACCGTGGCTCCCCTCCTGCCTGCGGTTCGGATGAGTGACGCAGACGCTACGCAACGTGTGCGCGAGGAGTGAGGGATCTGGCATTTTCCAGCGGAACATGCGGACAGGTGGGTAAGGTGGGTCGACTTGCCTGGTTTTCGCTGCTGTTGAGACCCGGGGGACGCGCTGATGCGCTGAGGTGGGCATATGCGGGCAGCCTGCATGTCGATTGCCGGACGCGACGCCGCCCGTCAATCATTTCAGGGGGCTTGAGGGGCGCGTGAAGGGGAGCGGTTGATACTCCCGGGCGCTCCCGTGCTTTCAGGGGCGCGGAGAGCTGCGTGATCGGCCACGACGAACCCGCAGTCGCCACACCACGGTTCCCCCCCGAACTCCAAGGCGACTGTCAGAGCCCGAGAAGCCCCGCCCTCTCGACTCCGCCCGCCTCCGCCACGATCTCCTCCACGGTCTGCGCCTTCCGAACCACCGCGAACCGCATCCGCCCCTCCCCGGGGGCATACCCGTAAATCCCGGGCCGCGGCAGCGAGTTGTACGCATAGTGGTGCGCGAAGTAATACGCGCCCGTGTCCAGCGCGGCCGCGTAGTCCCCCGGCTCGAAGAGCGGCAACGCCCGCCCCTCCGCCAGCAGATCCCCGGCGAAACACGCCGGCCCGGCCACGTCCTGCACCGCCACCGGCCCGCTCTTCACCCGGCCCTTCCCGTCGTACGCCGCGATCCGCAACGGCCAGGACCCCGGCGCGTACACCGTCCGCGTCGCCACCTGCACCCCCGCATGGGTGACCGCGATGACCCGCCCGCCCGCACTCTTCGTGTACTCCACGCGCGCGACGATCGTCCCGTGCTTCGCGAGCAGCGACCGCCCGAACTCGGTGACCAGCCCGTACCGCCCGTCGAACAGCCCCGGCACCGCCTCCGCCAGCAGCCGCGCGTACTGCTCGTACGTCGGAGTCGCCGCCTCCGACGCGAAGTTCACCGGCAGCCCGCCGCCGATGTCGATCGTGTCGATCTGCCGCCGCCCGAGCCGCCGGTTGATCTCCTCCGCCAGCTCGTACGTCTCGGTGATCCCCCGCGTCATCAGTGACAGCGGCATCCCCTGTGACCCGGTGTGCGCGTGCAGCCGACTCAGCCACGGGCGGTCCAGGTACGCCCGTACGACCCACTCCCGGGCGCCCTCGTCCCGGAGCGCCACCCCGAACTTCGACGTGGCCGTCGCCGTGGACAGCGCGTCGATCGTGCCGCCGCCGACCTGCGGGTTCACCCGGATGCCGAGGGGGGAGCGGGTGGTGGCCGACCGTACGAGCGCGTCGATGCGGTCCAGCTCCTGCGGGTTGTCCGCGTTGACCGCGATGCCCAGGGCCAGCGCCTCCCGCAGCTCCGCCGGGGTCTTGGCGGGGGAGTCGAGCACGGTCTGCCGCGGCGACATCCCGGCCGCCCGCGCCAGGGCCAGCTCCCCGGCGCTCGCCACCTCCGCGCCGATCCCCGCCTCCCGCAGCAGCCGCAGCACGGGCACGAGCGGCGTCGCCTTTACCGCGAACGCGTGCAGGACGGGTGTGCCGGGCGCCGTCACCGCGTCGAACGCCCTCCGCAGTGCTCCCGCCGAGGCCCGTATCCCGGTGACGTCCAGCAGTGCGGCCACTGGGGTGCCGGGACCGAGCAGCCCCTGCTCCACGGCCGCCCGCACGGCCTCGTCCCGCCGGGCGGCCCGCTCGCCGTCGGTGTCGAACAGTCGGAGCGTGCGCTCACTGTCCCCCTCGTGCTGCGGGTGGGCGCGGCCCTCGGCCGGCCCCTCTCCACCGGTCCCGTTCGTCAGGTCTCCCATCTCTTCCCCCGTTGCCGTGTCGATGTCCGAACCCATGCGGTCCGTGTGTCCAGCCAAACACCCGCAGCGCGCCGTCGCTGGCCCTACGGCTGTATTGACTAGCTCTATTCATCAAGTCAGGATGTGAATAGTTGCTGTAAAGCGAGGAGGCAGACGTGTCAGGACCCCGCCCCGTTCGAGCGCCGCGCGGTACGGAACTCAGCGCCCTGGGCTGGCAGCAGGAAGCCGCCCTGCGCATGCTCCAGAACAACCTCGACCCCGAGGTCGCCGAGCACCCCGACAAGCTCGTCGTCTACGGCGGCACGGGCAAGGCCGCCCGCGACTGGCGCTCCTTCGACGCCATGGTCCGCACCCTGAAAACCCTCAAGCAGGACGAGACCATGCTCGTCCAGTCCGGCCGTCCCGTCGGCGTCATGCAGACCCACGAGTGGGCGCCCCGCGTCCTCATCGCCAACTCCAACCTCGTCGGCGACTGGGCCAACTGGAACGAGTTCCGACGGCTCGAACAGCTGGGCCTGACCATGTACGGGCAGATGACCGCAGGCTCCTGGATCTACATCGGCACCCAGGGCATCCTCCAGGGCACCTACGAGACCTTCGCCGCCGTCGCCGCCAAGAAGTTCGACGGCACGCTCGCCGGGACGATCACCCTCACCGCCGGCCTCGGCGGAATGGGCGGCGCCCAGCCGCTCGCCGTGACCATGAACGACGGCGTCGCCCTCTGCATCGACTGCGACCCGCGCGCCATCGAACGCCGTATCGAGCACCGGTACCTCGACGTGAAGGCCGACTCGCTCGACCACGCCCTGCAGCTGGCGGTGGAGGCCCGTGACGCCCGCCGCCCGCTGTCCATCGGTCTCCTCGGCAACGCCGCCGAGCTCGTCCCGCAGCTGCTCGCCATGGGCGCTCCGATCGACATCGTCACCGACCAGACCTCCGCCCACGATCCGCTGGCCTACCTGCCGGTGGGCGTGGACTTCGACGACATGGCGTCGTACGCGGCGAAGGACCCGGCCGGCTTCACCACCCGCGCGCGTGAGTCGATGGCCCGGCACGTCGAGGCCATGGTCGGCTTCCTGGACGCCGGTGCCGAGGTCTTCGACTACGGCAACTCCATCCGAGGAGAGGCCGAACTCGCCGGGTACGACCGGGCGTTCGCCTTCCCCGGCTTCGTCCCCGCCTACATCCGGCCGCTGTTCTGCGAGGGCAAGGGCCCCTTCCGGTGGGCGGCCCTCTCCGGCGACCCCGCCGACATCGCCAAGACCGACCGGGCGATCCTCGACCTCTTCCCCGAGAACGAGTCCCTCCACCGCTGGATCAGGATGGCCCGGGAGCGCGTCCACTTCCAGGGCCTGCCCGCGCGTATCTGCTGGCTCGGCTACGGCGAGCGGGACAAGGCCGGTGAGCGGTTCAACGACATGGTGGCGAGCGGGGAGTTGGCCGCGCCGTTGGTGATCGGCCGCGACCACCTGGACTCCGGCTCCGTCGCCTCCCCCTACCGCGAGACCGAGGCCATGCTCGACGGCTCCGACGCGATCGCCGACTGGCCGCTGCTGAACGCGATGGTGAACGTGGCGTCCGGTGCGTCCTGGGTTTCTCTGCACCACGGGGGCGGTGTGGGCATGGGCCGCTCCATCCACGCCGGGCAGGTGACCGTGGCGGACGGCACCAAGCTGGGCGGGGAGAAGATCCGCCGGGTGCTGACCAACGACCCCGGAATGGGTGTGATCCGGCACGTGGACGCCGGGTACGACATCGCGGAGTCCGTCGCCGATGAGCGAGGTGTGCGGGTGCCGATGCGTGAGGGTGAGGACGCGTGACCCGGCGCGAGGGAGGCCGTGGCGGGGCCCCGTCGGTGGGGGCTGACACCTCGTCGCCGACCGCGGATCCGGCTGTGCCCACCCTCCCCCACTCTCGGCTCCGCTCGAGCGGGGAGACCCCCGTCGCCCCGCGGAACGACCGCCCACCACCTGGGGAGGGGTCCGCACAGGAGCCTCGGCGATCGCCCGTCACCGGCGGTGCCTCCTTTCACGAGATGTGGCGGGAGCTCGAGCCCATCGGGCGACACCCCGAGTCCGGTGGCTATCGGCGGTTCGCCTGGACCGCCGCCGATGCCGAGTGCCGGGCTTGGTTCGAGGAACAGGCCCGGGACCGTGGGCTGGCCCACGAGGTGGACCGGAACGGGAATCAGTGGGCCTGGCTTGGTGATCCCGCCGCCGGGGATGCCGTCGTCACCGGGTCGCACCTCGACTCCGTGCCCGACGGGGGCGCTTTCGACGGCCCCCTCGGTGTGGTGTCCTCCTTCGCCGCGCTCGATGAACTCCGCGCCCGGGGCGCCCGGTTCGACAAACCCCTCGCCATCGTCAACTTCGGGGATGAGGAGGGGGCCCGGTTCGGGCTGGCCTGTGTGGGGTCTCGGCTGGCTGCCGGGCAGTTGACCGTCGAACAGGCGGGGCGGCTGACCGACGGGGACGGGGTCACGTTGCCGCAGGCGATGGAGGCGGCCGGGTACGACCCGGAGGGCATCGGGCCCGATCCGGAGCGGCTGGCGCGGATCGGGGCCTTCGTCGAACTGCATGTCGAGCAGGGGCGGGCGCTGGATCTGTCGGGGCACGCCGTCGGGATCGCCAGTGCGATCTGGCCGCACGGGCGGTGGCGGTTCGACTTCCGGGGCGAGGCGAACCACGCCGGGACGACGCGGCTCGTCGACCGGCGGGACCCCATGCTGTCGTACGCGGAGACCGTGCTCGCGGCCCGGCGTGAGGCGCGGCTGGCCGGGGCCGTAGCCACGTTCGGCAAGATCACCGTCGAGCCGAACGGCGTGAACGCCATCCCCTCCCTCGTGCGCGGCTGGCTCGACTCCCGCGCCGAGGACCAGAAGACCCTGGACACGGTCGTCGGTGCGATCGAGGAGGCCGCCCGGGACTACGCCCGGGAACACGGGATCGAGCTCGCGGTCGTCCGGGAGTCCTTCACGCCCGTCGTCGAGTTCGAGCACGCGCTGCGGGACGAGATCGCCCGCATCCTGGGCCGGGACACGGCCGAACTGAAGGTGCCGGTGCTCGGGACCGGGGCCGGACACGACGCCGGGATCCTCTCGGGGAGCGTCCCGACCGCCATGCTGTTCGTGCGCAACCCCACGGGCGTCTCGCACTCCCCGGCCGAGCACGCCGCCGAGGACGACTGCCTGGCCGGAGTGACCGCGCTCGCCGACGTACTGGAAGGGCTGGCCCGCAGGTGACGGAGACGACCTACTGGCTCGAACACGCCTGGCTCGGCACGGATGTCGAACCGGGTGTGGCCCTGACCGTGGCCGGAGGGGGGAGCCCCCGAGACGGCCGCATCACCGCCGTGCGCACCGGCACGCCCACCCCGCCGCCCGGTGCCGTGGTCCTGCGCGGGCTCACCCTGCCCGGCCTCGCCAACGCCCACAGCCACGCCTTCCACCGTGCCCTGCGCGCCACCGTCCAGGTCGGCTCGGGCACCTTCTGGACCTGGCGCGAGGTCATGTACCGGGTGGCGGAACGGCTGACCCCGGACACGTACCACGCTCTCGCGCGGGCGGTGTTCGCGGAGATGGCGCTGGCCGGCATCACGGCCGTCGGCGAGTTCCACTATGTGCACCACGCGCCCGGCGGCACCCCGTACGCCGACCCCAACGCCATGGGCGAGGCGCTCATCGAGGCCGCCGCCGAGGCGGGGATCCGGATCACCCTCCTCGACACGGCCTACCTGTCCGCCGGCATCTTGAACAAGCACAGCGGCCAGGCACCCGACCACCACCAGCTCCGCTTCTCCGACGGCACGGCGGAGGCCTGGGCGGAACGCTGTTCAGTTCTCAAGGACCGGGATCACGCGCGGATCGGTGCGGCCGTCCACTCCGTACGGGCCGTGCCGGCAGGGCAGTTGGCGACCGTGGCGCGGTGGGCCGAGGAGCGGCGGGCCCCGCTGCACGTGCACCTGTCGGAGCAGACGGCGGAGAACGACGCCTGCCGTCAGGCACATGGGTGCACGCCCGCCCAACTCCTCGCCGAGCACGGCGTGTTGGGCCCCCGGACGACGGGCGTCCACAACACCCACCTCACCGACGAGGACATCGCCCTGATCGGTGACAGCGGCACCGGCACCTGCATGTGCCCGACGACGGAACGCGACCTCGCGGACGGCATCGGCCCCGCCGCAGCCCTGCAACGGGCGGGCTCCCCGCTCTCCCTCGGCTCCGACAGCCACGCCGTCATCGACCTGCTCGAAGAGGCGCGCGCGATGGAGCTGAACGAGCGGCTGCGCACCCGTACGCGCGGTCACTGGACGGCGGCGGCCCTTCTGCGGGCGGCCTCGGCCGACGGCCACGCGGCGATCGGCTGGGACGACGCGGGCGTCCTGGAGACGGGCGCGCTCGCCGACTTCACGACGATCGCGCTCGACTCGGTCAGGACTGCAGGGCCGCTTCCACGGCTGGGCGCGGAGACCGCGGTATTCGCCGCGTCGGCAGCAGACGTGTCGCATACGGTCGTGGGTGGCCGGCACGTCGTACGGGACGGGGCGCACGCGCTCGTACCGGATGTGCCGAGAGCCCTCGCGGACGCCGTCGCAGCACTGCGCGGATGACGCCCGGCCCCCCGCCCACGCGACCAGCCCCCGACCCCGACCCCGAACCCGACCCCACCGCCGACCAGGCAACCAAGGACGCCATGAGCAGCCCGACGACCGTCAGCCCCGCCAACTCGGCGAGCACCGCAAGCACGCTCATCACCAACATCGCTGCCCTGGTCACCAACGACCCCTCCCTCGGCGACAGATCCCCCCTCGGACTGATCCAGGACGCGGCCGTCGTCATCGACGGTGAACGCATCGCGTGGACCGGTGATCAAAGCAAAGCACCCGCCACTGACAATCGGGTCGACGCCGGTGGCCGGGCGGTGATCCCGGGCTTCGTGGACTCCCACTCCCACCTCGTCTTCGCGGGCGACCGGACCGCCGAGTTCAACGCCCGTATGTCCGGCCGCGCCTACAGCGCGGGCGGCATCCGTACGACCGTCGCGGCCACCCGTGCCGCCACCGACGAGGAACTGGAGGCCAACCTCACCCGTTACCTCCGCGAGGCCCTCCGCCAGGGCACGACCACCTTCGAGACGAAGTCCGGCTACGGCCTGACCGTCGAGGACGAGGCCCGGGCGCTGCGCATCGCCGCCGCCCACACCGACGAGGTCACCTACCTCGGCGCCCACATCGTGTCCCCAGATTTCGCCGAAGACCCCGCCGCCTACGTCGCCCTCGTCACCGGCGAGATGCTCGACGCCTGTGCCCCGTACGCCCGTTGGATCGACGTCTTCTGCGAGAAGGGCGCCTTCGACGGCGAGCAGGCCCGCGCGATCCTCACGGCCGGCAAGGCCAAGGGCCTGCACCCGCGCATCCACGCCAACCAGTTGTCGTACGGTCCGGGCGTGCGACTCGCCGTCGAGCTGGACGCGGCGAGCGCGGACCACTGCACCCACCTCACCGACGCCGACGTGGACGCCCTCGCCCACAGCCGCACGGTCGCGACGCTGTTGCCCGGCGCCGAGTTCTCCACCCGCGCCGAGTGGCCGGACGCGCGCCGTCTCCTCGACGCGGGTGTCACCGTGGCTCTTTCGACGGACTGCAACCCGGGGTCGTCCTTCACCTCGTCCGTGCCGTTCTGCGTAGCGCTCGCCGTACGGGACATGGGGATGACCCCGGACGAGGCGGTCTGGTCGGCCACGGCGGGGGGCGCGCGGGCGCTCCGCCGCGATGACATCGGCCGCCTCACGCCGGGCGCGTACGCCGATCTTGTGCTGCTGGACGCGCCGAGCCACGTCCATCTCGCCTATCGGCCGGGAGTTCCCCTGGTCACGGGGGTGTGGCGCAGGGGCGTACGCGTCGCCTGACCGGGCCTCAGTCGTGCACGGGCCCGGCGCCCGCACGCCACCGCTGCCGGTCGCGCCCCTGCTCCTCGGCGAAGGCGACGGAGCCCAGCGCGTCCGGTGTCACCGCGTGGTCCGGGGCGATCGCCGGGCGGATCATTCCCCGGGAGTCGACCTCGAACCGCAGGTTCTCGCCGTTGTCGCCGTCGAGCGAGTCGCACTCCCAGATACCCACACCGTCGTCGGTCGCCCCCCGGCTGTCGAGGCACAGGTCGGGGTCGGCGAACGACTGGAGGGCGTCCCGGTCGGAGTCGACGCGCCAGCGCTGGGTGTCGCGCGAGGAACAGATGGCCGTGACGACGTCGGTGCCCTTCTCCAACTCACCCCGGATGTCCAGGCACAGGCCCGAGGCGACGTTCACCACCTGGGTGTAGGCGCCGTTCAGCGGTGGCCCGTACGGCAGCGACGGTGTCGCGCGGTCCGCCTTCGACGGACTCGGACTCGGACTCGGGCTCTTCGTCGGCTCGGGCGACTTCGGGGGCTTCGACGGCTTTTCGGTGCGCGAAGCGGTCGGGGACGGCGTCGGGCTCGACGGAACCGTCGGCGTCACACTGACCGGTGGCGGAACCGACGGCGTACCGCCGGAACCCGCCGCGTCCGGGGACGACGAGTCTCCCTGGCCCGAGAACACCAGGAACGCCAGCAGCGGCGCCAGCGCCACCCCCAGGGCCACCGCGGACAGCACGAGCCGACGTGACGGCGACCGCACGGCAGCCAGGGGCCCCGTCCCGGCCGCAGCGCCGGCCCCGGCCTCGGCTGCCACGCCGACTGCGGCCTCGCCTCCGGTCCCGCCCCTTGCCCCGGCCATCGCACCGACCCGGGCCTCAGCGCCCGCCCCGGCCACGGCACCGGTCCAGGCCTCGGCGCCCGCCCCGGCCACCGCCCGGTCCCGGCCGTCGGCGTCGGAGCCGACGCCCGGTTCTCCCCACGGCTCCGCCGCTGCCGGCGTCCATCCCCCCGCTCCGAAGCCTGCCCCGGCCCCCGCCCGTGTTCCCGTCCCGGCCCCGGCCCCCGGGTCCGCGAAATCCTCCGCCGCTTCCGCCCCGGCGCCCGCACGACCGCCGCCATGCGCACCCGGTCCGCCACGCCCACCCGGTCCGCCAAGCGGCCCCACCCCGCCGCGCGCGTAGGCCGTACCACCCCACGGCAGCAACCCCTCCGCGAGTGTCGCGCGCGGGTGGTCGCGCAGGGCGCACAGTTCCTCGTACGCGCCGGTGCAGTGTGTGCAGTGCGCCATATGGGCCTGCAGATCCACGCTGTGGCGGGGGTTGTCCGGGCGTACGGACTCCTCGATCAGCCGACGGAAGTCCTGGCAGCGCGGATCCTCCGAGGCGGCGAGGCGCACTCTGAGGCAGGCCTGGCGCAGGGCGCGGAGCGCGGGCTCCTGCCGGTACGCCACTTCGTCGGGGGTGAGGCCGAGGAGCACGGCCGTACGGTCGTCGGGCTCGCGCTCCACGGCGCCGTACCAGATGAGGCCCTGGGCGCGCGGCGGCAGGGATTGGAACGCCGCGAGCAGGGGCGGCGGGACGGGGCCGTCGGGGCCCGCCGTGTCGTAGGCGAGGCGGAGGGCGGGGGCCAGGCCGGACGCGTGGTCGTCCGCGGCCCAGGTGGCGGCCGCCCGGGCGGTCAGCAGGAGCAGGTGGTGGCGCCAGGGGACGGTCGGCTCGCTGCCGCGCGCCGTCTCCCGGGTGGCGACGGTGAACGCCTGGGTCGCCAACTGCCGTGCCGCGGACTCGCTCGCGGCGCACAGCCGCGCGTAGGCGAGGACCGACGGGTGGTGGCGTTCGCGGAGTTCCCGCAGAGCCGGATACGCGGTGGGCGAGTCGGCGCGTAACAGCGCGGTGAGCCGTGCGTCGGACGCGTCGCTCGGACGTGAGCCCGGCGCGCCGGTGTCCCGCTGGTCCTCATGGCTGTCGTCGTCGCCGGGGCGCTCGTCCCGAGCCCGAGTCATCCTCGTGCCTCCTCGACCCCCGTGTCCGCCCGTCGGCTCTGCATACCGATCAGTCTGGGCGCGTGACCATAGTGGCGGAAGGAGAACCGCGGGGAGGGTGTTTCTCGCGGTAAGGGGATACGGCAGGGGTCGGGCCGGCACCAGTTCGGCCGGGTACGCGAGGAGTGTCGCAACTCCTGCCGTACCCGGCCGACTTGCGCGCTGTCGCTGTCGCCGTCACCGAAGTCCTCGGTGTCGGCTCGCGCTCACTCCTCCAGCGTCAGTCCCTTGCGCAGCCGTACCAGCGTGCGGGACAGGAGCCGGGAGACATGCATCTGGGAGATGCCCAGTTCGTCCCCGATCTCGGACTGCGTCATATTGGCGACGAACCGCAAGGAGAGGATCTTCCGGTCGCGCGACGGCAGTTCGGCGATCAGCGGCTTCAGGGACTCGACGTACTCGATGCCTTCGAGGCCGTGGTCCTCGTAGCCGATCCGGTCCGCCAGCGCGCCCTCGGAGTCGTCCTCCTCGGGCTGGGCGTCCAGCGACGAGGCGGTGTACGCGTTCGACGCCGCCATGCCCTCGACGACCTCGTCGTTCGTCAGGCCGAGGCGCTCCGCCAACTCTCCCACTGTCGGAGCGCGATCGAACTTCTGAGCGAGTTCGTCACCGGCCTTGGCCAGGTCGAGCCGGAGTTCCTGAAGTCTGCGCGGGACCCGCACGGACCAGCTCGTGTCACGGAAGAACCGCTTGATCTCACCGACGATGGTCGGCATCGCGAAAGTGGGGAACTCGACGCCCCGGCTCAGTTCGAAGCGGTCGATCGCCTTGATCAGGCCGATCGTGCCGACCTGGATGATGTCCTCCATCGGCTCGCTGCGCGACCGGAAGCGGGAGGCGGCGAACTTCACCAGGGCCAGGTTGAGTTCGACCAGGGTGTTGCGGACGTACGAGTACTCGTACGTGCCTTCTTCGAGGGACTCCAGCCGCTCGAAGAGGGTCTTGGACAGGGCCCGTGCGTCCACCGGCCCCACCTCGTCGTACGGGGGGATCTCCGGAAGGTCGGCGAGCGCGTCGCCCGGATTGTGGGCGAGGTCGTCCGGGATCTCTTCCGGAGAGGGTGCCGACGTCGCCCTCTGGGTATGCGATTCGTCGAGCCGGGGTGACATGATGTCCTCCATCGTTCTCGGCATATGGCCGCCGATGCCAATACGTGCACTGCGGTGTGCGGCGCCTCCAAAGCCGGCCGTGTCGATTCGTGTCTCTACTAGCCCTACCCGGTTTCACGACGCCGTCGCAAGTGCCTACTGTGGCGAAATGTCCATTTGTGGGCGATTGTTCAGGTGTCGGGGAGTGTGGAGAAGGCGTAGTGTTCGAGGGCGAGTCAGCAGTCACGACGGTCGGGAGAGAGACGGCATGGACCGTGGGACGGTCGGCAGCGCACAGTCGGGCCGACTACGGGTCGAGGTGCGGGAAGAGGGCTCCAGCGCCGTCGTGACCCCGGCGGGTGAGCTCGATCACCACACCGCCGATCTGTTGCGTGAGCCACTCGAAAGCTGCCTGGAAAAGGGATTCACGCGCCTGGTGGTGGACTGCTCGCGTCTGGAGTTCTGCGACTCCACCGGGCTGAACGTCCTGCTGGGTGTCCGGCTCGGGGCGGAGGCCGCGGGCGGCGGAGTCCATCTGGCGGGAATGCTCCCGGCGGTGGCGCGGGTGTTCGAGATCACCGGGGCGGATGCGGTGTTCACCGTCCACGACACCCTTGCGGCGGCCTTGGGCGACTAGTGGTGGCCGACTGGCCGGCGGCACCCCGTCCCGGGCTGCCGCCGGCCAGTCGGCCGGACCGGTCTCGGCCCTCGGACCGGTCGCCCGCCTTCGTAGCCGTCCCCCAGGTGTCCCACCTCGAACGGCGGGTTGTTCGCGTCACAGGTTCTGTGCCGAAAACGTGGGTGTTCTGACGGTTCGCTCGGGCAGGAGACATCCTGAACATGTCGTCAGCGGCCCGGAAGCGGCTCGGTGACGGCGGCGCGGACGGGCGGCGGCGTGGACGGACGGGGGTTGGGCGGCGGCCCGGCGGCAACTCGGCAGAGCCGGCAGCGGCCGGCAGCGGCTCGGCAGTACGACGGAAGTACGGATGGCGCTACGGATGACAGCAGAAAACGGCACGTGCCGCGGGTCTTCGTCCCGCACCCTTGATAAGTCCTGAATCGTGAACTGGTGAATCGGTGAGGTGAAGCGCTGATGAGCACCACCCGGCCTTTCTCGCCGGGCGACCGCGGCCCGGAACCGGGTGCCGGCGGCGCTTCCGGGGCGCCAGGTGAGGACCCGCCCGCGGCACCCGCCGCGAGCCGTCAGTCCCGCCGGCTGAGCTTCGACGGCGAGAGCGGGGTGGTGCCGCTCGCCCGTGACTTCGCCCGGCAGGCGCTCTACGCGTGGGGGTGGTTGCCGGCCGCGACCGCGGATCAGCGGGCGGCGGCGGAGGATGTGCTGTTGGTGGTGTCCGAGTTGGTCACCAACGCGTGTCTCCACGCGGAGGGCCCGGCCGAGTTGTGGATCAGCTGCGACAACAAGGTGCTGCGGATCGAGGTGTCCGACCGGGGGGCGGGGAATCCCGCGCCGCGGACGCCGCATCGGGCTGGGCGGCCGGGGGGGCATGGGATGTTCATCGTGCAGCGGCTCTGTCTGGACTGGGGGGTTGTACGGGCTCCGGGGGCCGCTGGGAAGACGGTGTGGGCCGAGTTGGGGGCTCCGGCGTAGACGCTCCGCAGGGCAAGGCGAGAACCGCCGTGACGCAGACGGCCGTTCTCGGTCTGCGAGTCGTTCGTGGCCGAACGCGCCCACGCGACGGAGCCGCATAGGTAACAGCCCCGAGCCCCTCGAAAGCCGGGGCGCGCCTCCTCCACGAGAGCCGAACCTTCATCGGCACACATCCGACACTTGCGTGTGTCTTCCTTCTCCACGAGGCCCGGCGTACCTTGAGCGGCCGAATCTGATGTTCCGTCAGAATGTGGGGTGCCAAGGTGTCGTACCGGACGTACCAGAAACGAACCGCCGCGCTCGCGTCCCTCGCGGCCCTGGCCGGCTCGGCGGTGCTGATGGCCGCTCCGGTGGCCCATGCCGAGGTCGTGGACGTGGAGTACAACTGCAAGACACCGATCGGGGACAAGTCCGCGGTGTCGCCCATCGACATCAAGGGCGTCGAGAGCGGCGACGGCTACAAGATCACGATGTCGTGGCAGAAGGGCGTGTCGTCCAGCCCGGTCGAGCTGGGCAAGGGCGCGATGACGCCGAGCGCCACGATCGAGCTGGGCGGGGTCGACAGCGGGACGCTCACGGTGACCGGGCCCGCCAACCAAGAGGCGATTCCGGCCAATACGCCGATCAAGATCAATGATCTGAGCGGCACGTACACCCCGAAGGAGACCGGCAAGGTCGACTTCACCGCGGGCGTGCTCACCATCAAGGCCCTCGGAACGGTGACGACCTGCACGCCGGGCAACGATCCCGGGCCGTCGTTGACGCTCGACGTCACCGCCGCGGGCGGCAGCGCCTCGGGTGGTACCTCGGGTGATACGGGGGGCGGCTCGGACTCCGGCGGGTCCGGTGGGTCGGAGGGTGAACTTCCGCAGACCGGGCCCCTGGACTCGGCGGTCGCGCTCGGCACGCTCGGCGGCACGGTGCTGCTCGCCGGGGCGGCGGGGGTGCTGTGGGTGACCCGCAGGAATCAGGCCGTACGTCGCTGACGGGAGACGGGAGCGGTGACGTGATCGAAGGGCGGCGGCTCTCCGCGTCGGCGGTGGTGGTGTTCACGTTCGTGCTCGCACTGGTCGTGGTGCTCGTGGTGCCGTTCGCCGGTGGAGCCGCCCGGGCCGCGGAGAAGCCGACGGTGACGTTGTCCAAGTCACAGGCCGGGACCGGTGGTTCGGTCACCGTGACCGGCAGCGGCTGGCGGCCGAAGGCGATCCTGATGGTCTTGGTCTGTGGTCAGTCCGATCCGTCGCGGGGTGTGCCCGGCGGGACCGACTCCTGTGCCAACGCCGACGGGCGGGCCGTGACCGCCGACGGCAAGGGCGACTTCGAGCGGGAGTTGCCGGTGGCGGAGCCGCCGGTGCCGTGTCCGTGCGTCGTGCACGTCAGCACCATCACGGGTCCGAAGGCCGAGGCCGACGCGGTCCTCCAGGTCGCCGGGCACTCGGTCGAACCATTGCCCCAGGAGGCGACCGGCGGACGGCTCTCGCTCCTGACGGACGGTCGGCTGAAGGGTTCCAGCGGGCTGTTGACCTGGTTCGGGGCGCCGCCCGCCCGCGAACTGGTCTTCACCGTCGGCAACGTCGGTACCTCCTCGGTCGAGAACCCCGTCTTCCAGGTCGGCACCTCCCACGGCGTGTTCGCGCCGCAGTGGGAGGAACAGCGGTGGCACGGCACGATCCGGCCGGGCCGCGAGGCCCTCATCACCCTGCCCGTGGACCTCGCGGCCGGGGCCCACGGCGACTACACCGTCTCCCTCGAGTACGGCGGCAAGGTCCTCGCCGAACAGCCGTGGGGTGTGGGCCGCCCCTGGGGCGTCACCCTCTTCTGGCTGATGCTCTGCGCCGTCGTACCGGCCGCGCTGTTCCGGATCGGGATGGCGGTGGTGGACCGGGTTCGGCCGGGGCGTACGACGGCCGGACGACGAGGGCGGGGGCGGGGACGGGGGCGGAGGATGCCCGAACTCCCCGCGTGGGTACCAAAGTTGAGCACCTCGACCGCCGCACACGCGCAACCCCGTACGTCGTCCCGAACGCGTACGACCCCTACCCTGCCGTGGTTCACACCGGACACCGATCCGGGCGAGACCCGGGCCCCGCAGCTCTCCGCACGGCAGGAGGACACCTCCACGTGAGCGACGAGGAAGGGCCGCCGCACCCGGAGGTACGGCGGCCCTTCCCGCGCATCGTCCGGATCGTCCGGCGCCGGGATCAGTGGACGTCGCCCGTGAGGGCCCTGACCTTCTTGCGGTACATGTGGATCGCGAGGGCGGCGAGGGTGGCCTCGAAGGCGACCATTCCGGTGCCGCCGAGGTCGGAGCCGCCGACGGCGGGGTTGGTGAGCAGGCCGGTGACGGAGTCGCACGCGGTGACCGCGAGGAACCACACGCCCATCATCTGGCCGGCGTACTTGGCCGGGGCCGTCTTCGTCGTCACCGACAGGCCGACCGGGGAGAGGCGCAGCTCACCGACGGTCTGGATGAAGTAGATGCCCACCAGCCACATCGGGCTGGTCGGCGTGCCGCTCGCCGCCATGCCCAGCGGGATCAGGAAGAAGTAGAACGAGACGCCGACGAGCACCAGGGCCATCGCGAGCCTCACGGCCGTGCCGGGCTCCCTGCCCTGACGGCTCAGCCACAGCCAGAAGGTCGCGGGAAACGGAACGGCTTGAGATGCGAGTCACAGGTAATAAGAAGGGGACGTGATCGCTTATTCGAAGGTCATTCGTCCGTTCACGTCGTGTGGACGCAGGAGGCGGCCGCGGAGCGTGCGGCCCCGCGACGCCATGTTCACGGGATCGGCGCGCGATCCCCACCGGACCCGGGCGCCTTCTCCACGTACCGGCGCGGATCTTCACCGGGGCGGGACGAAACGCCCGCCGGAGTGGATCATGCCCCGGTGAAGTAAGAGAACCGTTGGACAAAGGTGTGAATCACGCTTGCCGATCACCCTCCACCTGCGGTTCTCGGCGGACTACCATCACTCCATGACCCGTGTACTGCTCGCCGAGGACGACGCGTCCATCTCGGAGCCGTTGGCTCGCGCACTGCGCCGGGAAGGGTACGAGGTGGAGGTCCGCGAGGACGGCCCCACCGCGCTGGACGCCGGAATGCAGGGCGGCGTCGATCTGGTCGTCCTGGATCTGGGGCTGCCCGGTATGGACGGCCTGGAGGTGGCCCGCCGGCTGCGCGCCGAGGGCCACGCCATCCCGATCCTCATCCTGACCGCGCGTGCCGACGAGGTGGACACCGTCGTCGGCCTCGACGCGGGCGCCGACGACTACGTCACCAAGCCCTTCCGG
The DNA here is from genome assembly GCF_024612035.1 of Streptomyces sp. DSM 40750. GTDB lineage: Bacteria > Actinomycetota > Actinomycetes > Streptomycetales > Streptomycetaceae > Streptomyces. The sequence continues at coordinate 4,768,109 of NZ_CP102513.1, read as the reverse complement.
CTCGCCGAGCTGCTCGCCCGTGTCCGGGCCCTGCTCCGCCGCGGCGCCGCGGAGCCGGCGCAGCCGCCTGCCACCCACGGGGTGCGGATCGACGTCGAGTCGCACCGGGCGTGGATGGGGGACGAGGAGCTTCAGCTCACCGCCAAGGAGTTCGACCTGCTGCGGGTGCTCGTGCGCGACGCGGGGCGGGTCGTCACCCGTGACCAGCTGATGCGCGAGGTCTGGGACACGACGTGGTGGTCCTCGACGAAGACGCTCGACATGCACATCTCCTGGCTGCGGAAGAAGCTGGGCGACGACGCGGCGAATCCGCGGTACATCGCCACGGTGCGAGGGGTCGGGTTCCGCTTCGAGAAGAACTGACGCGCGGGGCGGGTGCCTGGTAGCTCGGGGGTTCGCGCTCCGGGCGGCCGCGCGTGGTTCGTGGCTGATCGCGCCCACGCGGCGGAGCCGCCTGTTGACGCGGCCCCGCGCCCCTTACGGGGCGGCCCTGACCCCGGGTGCCAGAACACCTGGGGGCACACTGGTCCACGTAAAACACCCCGCCCGCCCGGAGGGCAACCGTGCGTCGCCGTCTCATCCAGTCCACCCTCGCCGTCGTCCTCGTCGTCATCGCGGTCTTCGGCGTCTCCCTCGTCATCGTCGAGACCCGCACGATCAGCAACAGCGCCCAGGAACGCGTGGAGTCCGAGGCGGTCCAGCTGACGAGCATCGTGGACAGTCGGATCATCGGCGACGAACGCATCACCGCGGAGGTCCTCAGGGACCAGGTCGGCGACGAGCGCTACGCCCGCATCGAGATCCCCGGCCAGGCCGCGATCGAGATCGGCGAGAAGCCCGTCGGTGACGTCATCCGCCACGAGGCCAAGGGCGAGAAGGACGAGATCGTCACGGTCGAGGAGTCCCGCTCGGCGGTCAGCCGCGAGGTCGGCCGCACGCTGCTGATCATCGCGGCGGTCGCCCTGCTCGCCGTCATCGCCGCCGTCCTCCTCGCCGTACGCCAGGCCAACCGCCTCGCCTCCCCCCTCACGGACCTCGCCGAGACCGCCGAACGGCTCGGCTCCGGCGACCCGCGTCCCCGCCACAAGAGATACGGCGTCCCGGAGCTGGACCGGGTCGCGGACGTGCTGGACGCCTCCGCCGAGCGCATCGGCCGGATGCTGACCGCCGAGCGGCGCCTCGCGGCGGACGCGTCCCATCAGCTGCGTACGCCGCTGACCGCGCTGTCCATGCGGCTGGAGGAGATCACCCTCACCGACGACCTCGCCACGGTGAAGGAGGAGGCGCACATCGCGCTCACCCAGGTCGAACGCCTCACGGACGTCGTGGAGCGGCTCCTCACCAACTCCCGCGACCCCCGCAACGGCTCCGCCGTCTCCTTCGAGCTCGACGAGGTCATCAAGCAGCAGCTGGAGGAGTGGCGGCCGGCGTACCGCAGCGCCGGGCGGGCCATCGTCAGCTCGGGCAAGCGGCACCTGCAGGCCGTGGGTACGCCCGGCGCTGTCGCGCAGGTGCTGGCCGCGCTGATCGAGAACTCGCTCATGCACGGGGGCGGCACGGTGGCGTTGCGTACGCGCGTGACCGGGAACCAGGCGGTGATCGAGATCACGGACGAGGGGCCGGGCGTTCCCACCGACCTCGGGGCGCGGATCTTCGAGCGGGCGATCAGTGGGCGCAACTCGACGGGGATCGGGCTGGCCGTGGCGCGTGACCTCGCGGAGGCCGACGGCGGGCGGCTGGAGATGCTCCAGGCGCAGCCGCCGGTGTTCGGACTGTTCCTGTCGCGTACGCCGGTGACGGCCCCGTCCGGGGGAGAGGACCGGCCGGTTCGGTGATCGTCGCGGATGCGCCGTGGCACTGACGCCGTGGCGTGGCCGCGGGGCGTCTGGATCTAGGCGCCCTTGGACCGCTTCACCGTACCCCCGGTCAGCGCCGACGGGTGGCCGGCTTTCGCTTCGAGGAACGATTCCGCGCTGGCCACCGCCTCACGGGCCGGCAGGGCCCGGAACACCCATGTGCGGTACGACCAGAAGCGGAAGAGGGTCGCGACGCCGATGCCGAGGAACTTGAAGATGTTGGACTGGAGGGGGCTGTCCCAGCCGAAGCCGTAGGTGGCGACGTAGAGGACGCCGTTCTCGATCACCAGTCCGACCGCGCTGAACAGCAGGAAGAGCGACAGCTCCTTCGTACGGCCGCTCTTGTCACGGTCCCGGTACGTGAAGTAGCGGAAGCCGACGTAGTTGAAGGCGATGGCGACGACCGTGGCGATGACGCTCGCCCGCACGACCTGGAGGTCGGTGGTGTGCCGCACGAGGTTGAAGACGGCGAGGTTCACCAACAGCCCCGCACCGCCCACCGCGCCGAACTTGGCGACCTCCCGTACGAGCAGGTCGATCCGGCGTCGCAGGGCGCCGCGGGGCTTCGTATCAGGCCCCGACGTCGTACTTCCCATGTGTACAGCCCCCGTCACTCGGTCCGGTCGGTGTGGTGCCGGTGGTCAGCCGGTTGCTGTTCCGTCCGAAATGAGTTGATCTTCGGTCGAAAACCACTGGTTCAGCCATGCTAACCAGCGCCTCTTGGCAATGCCTGTGCAGAAGCTCACAGCGGCGGTACAGCGGCGGTACAGGGGTGGACCAGGGGGAAAAGGGCGGGGAAATCGGGCGGCCGGGAGTGGCCGATTCCGTGGCCGATACCCTGGGGGCGTGACGTTCCCGGTAGTCGGCATGGTCGGCGGGGGGCAGCTCGCTCGTATGACACACGAGGCGGGCATCCCGCTCGGCATCAGGTTCAAGCTCCTCAGTGACACCCCTCAGGATTCCGCGGCGCAGGTCGTCGGTGATGTCGTCATCGGCGACTACCGCGACCTCGACACGCTGCGTGCGTTCGCGCAGGGCTGTGACGTGATCACCTTCGATCACGAACACGTACCCACCGAGCACCTACGCGCCCTGGAGGCGGACGGCGTCCCCGTCCGCCCGGGGCCGGACGCGCTCCAGCACGCCCAGGACAAGGGGGTGATGCGCGCGAAGCTCGACGCGATCGGTGTGCCGTGCCCCCGGCACCGCATCGTCGCGGACCCCGACGACGTGGCCGCTTTCGCCGCCGAGGGTGAGGGCTTTCCGGTCATCCTCAAGACCGTCCGGGGCGGCTACGACGGCAAGGGGGTGTGGGTCGTCCGGTCGGTGGAGGACGCCGCCGAGCCCTTCCGCGCCGGTGTGCCGGTCCTGGCGGAGGAGAAGGTCGACTTCGTACGGGAGCTGGCCGCCAACGTCGTACGGTCGCCGCACGGCCAGGCCGTGGCGTACCCGGTCGTGGAGTCGCAGCAGGTGAACGGCGTCTGTGACACCGTCATCGCGCCCGCCCCCGACCTCGACCCGGCCCTCGCCCTCAAGGCCGAGGAACTGGCCCTGACCATCGCCAAGGAACTGGACGTGGTCGGCCACCTCGCCGTCGAGCTCTTCCAGACCCGCGACGGTCGCATCCTCGTCAACGAACTGGCCATGCGCCCCCACAACTCCGGTCACTGGAGCCAGGACGGCGCGATCACGTCGCAGTTCGCCAACCACGTACGAGCCGTCCTCGACCTGCCGCTCGGCGACCCGCGCCCGCGCGCCAAGTGGACCGTCATGGTCAACGTCCTCGGCGGCGACTACCCGGACATGTACTCCGCGTACCTGCACTGCATGGCCCGGGACCCCCAGCTCAAGATTCACATGTACGGCAAGGACGTGAAGCCCGGCCGCAAGGTCGGCCACGTCAACACCTACGGCGACGACCTCGACGACGTGCTGGAGCGCGCCCGTCACGCTGCCGGTTACCTGAGAGGCACGATCACCGAATGAGCCCGGTCGTAGGCATTGTCATGGGGTCGGACTCCGACTGGCCCGTCATGGAGGCAGCCGCGCAGGCCCTCGACGAGTTCGAGATCGAGTACGAGGTCGACGTCGTCTCGGCGCACCGGATGCCGCGCGAGATGATCGCGTACGGCGAGGAGGCCGCGGACCGGGGGATCAAGGTGATCATCGCGGGCGCGGGCGGTGCCGCGCACCTGCCGGGCATGCTCGCCTCCGTCACCCCCCTCCCTGTCATCGGTGTTCCCGTGCCGCTGAAGTACCTGGACGGCATGGACAGCCTGCTCTCGATCGTGCAGATGCCGGCCGGTGTGCCCGTCGCGACCGTCTCCGTCGCCGGGGCCCGCAACGCCGGTCTGCTGGCCGCGCGCATCCTGGCCACGCAGGACGAGGAACTTCTCGGGCGTATGCGGGAGTTCCAGCAGGAGCTGAACGACCAGGCCGCCGAGAAGGGCAAGCGCCTGCGCACCAAGGTCGAGGGAGCCGGCAACGGCTTCGGCTTCGGGAAGTAGACGTAACGGATGACGGGATGACGGGGGACATGGGTATGGCATCGCTGGAAGTAGCCCGGGAACTGCTGCGGGAGTTCCCGGTCGCGGACGGGCACAACGACCTGCCCTGGGCGCTGCGCGAGCAGGTCCGTTACGACCTGGACGCGCGGGACATCGCCACCGACCAGAGCGCCTATCTGCACACCGACCTGGCGCGGCTGCGCGCGGGCGGAGTCGGGGCGCAGTACTGGTCGGTGTATGTACCCTCACATGCCGCAGCTCGCCCGGGGGCCGTGCCCGCGACGCTCGAACAGATCGACTGCGTACGGCAGTTGATCGCCCGTTACCCGGCCGAGCTGCGGGCCGCGCTGACCGCCGCCGACATGGAGGCGGGCCGCGCCGAGGGTCGCGTCGCCTCCCTGATGGGCGCCGAGGGCGGCCACTCCATCGACAACTCCCTCGCCACCCTGCGGGCGTTGTACGCGCTCGGCGTCCGCTACATGACGCTCACCCACAACGACAACATCGCCTGGGCGGACTCCGCGACCGACGCCCCGGCGGTCGGCGGCCTGTCGGCCTTCGGCCGCGCGGTCGTCCGGGAGATGAACCGCGAGGGCATGCTCGTCGATCTCTCGCACGTGGCCGCGACGACGATGCGCGACGCACTCGACACGTCCGTGGCCCCGGTGATCTTCTCCCACTCCTCGTCGCGGGCCGTCTGCGACCACCCCCGCAACATCCCGGACGACGTCCTGGAGCGCCTGCCGGCCAACGGAGGCGTGGCGATGGTGACGTTCGTGCCGAAGTTCGTGCTCCAGGCCGCCGTCGACTGGACGGCCGCCGCCGACGAGAACATGCGCGCCCACGGCATGCACCACCTCGACACCACCCCCGAGGGGATGGCGGTCCACCGCGCCTTCGAGGAGCGGAACCCGCGCCCGACCGCCACGGCGTCCACGGTCGCGGACCACCTCGACCACATGCGCGAGGTCGCCGGCATCGACCACCTGGGAATCGGAGGCGACTACGACGGCACCGCGTTCACCCCGGACGGCCTGGACGACGTCTCCGGCTACCCGAACCTGATCGCCGAGCTCCTCGACCGCGGCTGGTCCCGGACCGACCTGGCCAAGCTGACCTGGCAGAACGCGGTACGGGTCCTGGGCGCGGCGGAGGACGTGGCCCGGGACCTCCAGAGCCGTACGGGCCCGTCGAACGCGACGCTGGAGCAGCTGGACGGGTGACACCGTGCGCCACCCGGGCGTCACCCGGATGGTGCACGGCGGCCCTCGCGCCGGCCGTACAACCCGAACGCCCCACCCACCAGGAAGGCGGGCGGCCCCCGTGCCACGGTGACCAGTACTGCGATCACCCAACGGCTAGGGAGGTCCGCCATGGCAGATCTGCAGGAGGAACTGCAAGCGGCGGGGGAGGCGGGGGGACTCGGCTCCCCGCTCACCACCGGTCCGAAGCGGAAGCCGGAACCGGGCGATCGGCCACCGGGCGCGGAGCCCATGACACCGGGCGACTGGACGACGTGGACGGCCGAGCCCGGGACCGCCGCACACCCCGAGGCCGGAACCGCCAAGCAGCCCGAAGCAGGGACGACCGCGCCCGCCACCGCCGAGCCCGGGGTCGCCGAGCCCCCCGATGAGCTGGCGCAGGCGCACACCTTCCTGGTCGCGCACCCCGTCGCCGACGGCTACAGCGGGCTGCCGTGGGTGCTGCGCCATCTGCCCTGGTACGACCTGGAACTGGGCGAGGGCGGCGTGGACACCGATGTGCCGAGGATGCGCAAGGGACACATCGGCGCGCTGTTCTGGTCGCTGCACCTGCCGGAGGGCATGACGGGCGACCGGGCGGTGGGCGCCACCCTGGAGCAGCTGGACCTCGTCCGGACGGTCGTCCAGTCCCACCCCGAGAGCCTGCGGCTCGTGTACGGCGCGGGGCAGACCACCGACGCCCGCAACTGTGGCCGCGTCGCCATCCTGCTCGGCCCCGCCGGAGCCCCCGCCCTCGACGACTCCCTGGGCACCCTGCGCGCCCTGCACGCCCTGGGCCTGAAGATCCTCACCCTCGCCGGTGTGTCCTGGGCGGGCGAGGCCGGGCTGACCAGGTTCGGCGAGGAGGTGGTCCGTGAGATGAACCGCATCGGTGTCCTCGCCGACGTCTCCGGAGCCTCCGAGGCGACCGTCCGCCGGACCGTCGCGGTCTCCCGCGCCCCGGTCCTGTGCACCCGCTCGGCGGCCCGCGCCCTGCGTCCCCACCCCGCCAACCTCCCGGACGACCTCCTCGCCGAGCTGGGTGAGGCCCAGGGGCTGTGCATGGTGCCGCTGACCGCCGAGCAGACCGGCCCGTCCATCCGCGACGTGGCCGACCACCTCGACCACGTCCGCGCGGTCGCCGGCCCCGCGTGTGTCGGCCTGGCCGGCACCTACGACTCGGGCGTCGCCCACCCCGCCAACCTCCCCGACGCCTCCTGCTACCCCCACCTCGTCGCCGAGCTGATACGCCGGGGCTGGTCGGCGGACGACCTCGCCCTCCTCACCTGGGGCAACGTCCAACGCGTCCTGCGCAGCGCCGACTTCACGGCGCGGGCGACCCAGGACCGCCGGGAGGCGTCGACGGCGAGGATAACGGAGCTGGACGGGTAGACCGAGGGGCCGCCGGGCGCCTCGGCAGGCGCGGAGTCAGCCGGCGCAGAGGCAGAACGGGTGCCCGGCGGGGTCGGCGTAGACCCGCCAGCTCCGCGAGTGGTCCTCGGCGTCCAGCGGCCGCGCCCCGAGCGCGAGCACGTCCTTCTCTGCCGCGTCCAGGTCCTCCACGGTCAGGTCCAGATGGAACTGCTGCGAGGCGTCGGGCGCGGGCCACTTCGGCGGTACGTACCCCTCGGCGGCCTGGAACGCCAGCGACTGCCCGCCCGGCACCTTCAGGTCCACCCAGTCCCCGTCGTCGTCCTCGACGGTTCCCCCCAGCACGCCGGCGTAGAAACCGGCGAGCGCGCGCGGATCGGGACAGTCCAGGACGACGACGCCCAGCTTGGCGACAGCCATGACTTCCTCCTTGAAATCGGTGGCACTCCACGGGTTACCCACCCGGGTCACATCACGCCATGGGTCACTCACCCGGGTTACCCCAACAAGGCGGGTAACCAGTAACCGTTACTGCATGCTGCCGCATAGGGGGTAACGTCGCAAGCGGAAAACGGAGGTACCGTCGCTGCCATGAGTGAGAGCGCGCCCGCACCCGATGGCCTCGCCCTGGTGGAGGCCCTGGTGAACACCCTCGATCTGGAGTCGGGCGCCGACGCCCTCGACACCGCCGAGGGCCGGGCCCCCTTCGGTATCGCGGAGGCGGAGCTGGCGGAGGTACGCGAGTTGCGCGAGTCGCTGCGCGCCGTGTGCCTGGCGCACGCGGGCCATCCGCCGCACCGCGCCGTGACACCGCTGGGGGAGCTGCTGGCGCGGGCGCCGCTGTACGTCGCCGTCGACGAGCGGGACGGCTCGGCGAGCCTCGCCCCCGCCGACGAGGGCCCGCTGCTCTCCCGCGTGGCGGCCGCCGTCGCGCACGCGCTGACCGCCGGTACCTGGCTCCGCCTCAAGGCATGCGAGCTGCCCGAGTGCCACTGGGCGTACTACGACCGCAGCCCGGCCGGCCGCCGCCGCTGGTGCTCGATGTCGGTCTGCGGGGCGCGCGTGAAGATGCGCCGGTACCGGGCGAAGCCTGAACGGACCTGACTCCGGGGGCGGGAGAGCGGTGGCCAGGGGTGACGGTTGTCATCCCGGATCTCCTTGGAAAGCGGTTCCCCGGGTGTGCGGAGGATGTGGAGAATGGGGGTGGGCGCCGGTCCGGCCGACTGAGCCTCGGCCGGACCGGCGCCCACCCTCGTCGCAGCGGTGTCCGACGAGCGCTCCCGCGACATCAATCCGGCCGGTCGATCCGGTCCGTGAATGCGGATCAGCGAATACGGACCAGGGGAATGGCGAGCGGATTCCCTGTGAATGCACATCTGTTGACCGTTTGTTGACCACCTCCCTTCCGGGGGTGCCCTCCCGTGAGAACGGTCGACATCGACCGCATCCCGCGTAATGCGATCGTGAAGAAGGCGAGCAGAAGGGACGTCGATTCCTTCACAATGCTCGAATTGAATGCGAATGCGCGAGGGTCAACTGCCCTTTGGACGCAGGCCTTTTATCGATCGGCGCCGCTGTCGCGGGACCCCGTGTCAGGCGGTCGGGCGCCCCATCGCCCGGTACTTCCAGCCCGCCCGCCGCCACAGCTCCGGGTCCAGCGCGTTGCGCCCGTCCAGCACGAGCCGCGTCGACGCCACCTCGCCCAGCGCCGCCGGGTCCAGCTCGCGGAACTCGCGCCACTCGGTCAGGTGCAGCACGATGTCGGCGCCCCGTACGGCGTCGAGCGCGGTGTCGGCGTACGCGAGCGTCGGGAAGAGCCGCCGGGCGTTGTTCATGCCCTTGGGGTCGTAGACGGTGACCTGGCCGCCCTGGAGATGGATCTGTCCGGCCACGTTGAGGGCGGGGGAGTCGCGTACGTCGTCGGAGTCCGGCTTGAAGGTGGCGCCGAGCACGGCGACCCGCTTGCCCAGGAAGGGGCCGCCGCCCAGTGCCTGCCGCGCCAGCTCCACCATCTGCCCGCGCTGGCGCATGTTGATGGAGTCGATCTCGCGCAGGAAGGTCAGCGCCTGGTCGGCGCCCAGCTCACCGGCGCGCGCCATGAACGCCCGGATGTCCTTCGGCAGGCAGCCACCGCCGAAGCCGATGCCGGCCCGCAGGAACTTCTTGCCGATCCGGTCGTCGTGTCCGATGGCCTCCGCCAGCATGGCGACATCGCCCCCGGCGGCCTCGCACATCTCGGCCATGGCGTTGATGAAGGAGATCTTGGTGGCGAGGAAGGAGTTCGCGGAGGTCTTCACCAGCTCGGCGGTCGGGAAGTCGGTGACGATGAAGGGCGAGCCCTCGCCGACCGGCGTCGCGTACACCTCCCGCAGCAGCTTCTCGGCCTTCTCGCTGCGCACGCCCACCACGATCCGGTCGGGGTGCAGCGTGTCGTTCACGGCGAAGCCCTCGCGCAGGAACTCCGGGTTCCAGGCCAGCTCGGCGTCCGCCCCGGCGGGCGCGTGCTCGGCGAGATAGGTGGCCAGCCGGTCGGCGGACCCCACGGGCACGGTCGACTTGCCGACGACGAGGGCCGGGCCCGTCAGGTGCGGGGCGAGCGAGGCGAAGGCCGCGTCGACGTACGACATGTCGCTGGCGTACTCGCCATGCCGCTGCGGGGTGTTCACACAGACGAAGTGGATGTCGCCGAAGGCCGCGACCTCGGCGTAGTCGGTCGTGAAGCGCAGCCGCCCGCTGGACCCCTCGATCCCGGCGACATGCTTGCGCAGCAGTTCCTCCAGGCCCGGCTCGTACATCGGGACCTCGCCCCGCCGGAGCATGTCGATCTTCTCTTCGACGACATCGAGTCCGAGCACCTCGAACCCCAGCTCGGCCATGGCCGCGGCGTGCGTCGCGCCGAGATAGCCGGTGCCGATCACGGTGATCTTGAGGGCCATGGGTGCTCCTGGGATGTTCGGCCGTGGGTGCGCTGCGAGTGCACGACAAGTGCGCTGCCTGAGCATAGTCGGGGCGTGTTCGAGCCCTTCACCGGGCAGTTTTCTCCTTGGCCCTCTCCCTGTCGTCAAGCTCACGTATCACTCGCGTGGCCGGACCTCTAAAATTGGGTTACTTAACGGTAGTTAGCGTCAGGAGCGTGAGAGACCTTGGCCGGATCGGCTGATTTCGACCTGTACCGCCCGTCCGAGGAGCACGACATGCTCCGCGACGCGATCCGTTCCCTCGCCGAGGCGAAGATCGCGCCCTACGCGGCCGCCGTTGACGAGGAGGCCCGCTTCCCGCAGGAGGCGCTCGACGCGCTGGTCGCCAACGACCTGCACGCCGTGCACGTGCCCGAGGAGTACGGCGGCGGCGGCGCCGACGCGCTCGCCACGGTCATCGTGATCGAGGAGGTGGCCCGCGCCTGCGTCTCCTCCTCCCTCATCCCGGCCGTCAACAAGCTCGGCTCGCTCCCGGTGATCCTCTCCGGCTCCGAGGAGCTGAAGAAGAAGTACCTGGGCCCGCTCGCCAAGGGCGACGCGATGTTCTCGTACTGCCTCTCCGAGCCGGACGCCGGCTCCGACGCGGCCGGCATGAAGACCCGCGCGGTCCGCGACGGCGACCACTACATCCTCAACGGCGTGAAGCGCTGGATCACCAACGCGGGCGTCTCCGACTACTACACGGTCATGGCGGTCACCGACCCCACCAAGCGCTCCAAGGGCATCTCCGCCTTCGTCGTCGAGAAGTCCGACGAGGGCGTCTCCTTCGGCGCCCCGGAGAAGAAGCTCGGCATCAAGGGCTCCCCCACCCGCGAGGTCTACCTCGACAACGTCCGCATACCTGCCGACCGCATGATCGGCGAGGAGGGCACCGGCTTCGCCACGGCGATGCAGACCCTGGACCACACCCGCATCACCATCGCCGCCCAGGCCCTCGGCGTCGCCCAGGGCGCCCTCGACTACGCCAAGGGCTATGTCCAGGAGCGCAAGCAGTTCGGCAAGCCGATCGCCGACTTCCAGGGCATCCAGTTCATGCTCGCCGACATGGCCATGAAGATCGAGGCCGCCCGCGCCCTGACGTACCAGGCGGCGGCGAAGTCCGAACGCGGCGACAAGGACCTCACCTTCCAGGGCGCCGCCGCCAAGTGCTTCGCCTCCGACGTCGCCATGGAGGTCACCACCGACGCCGTCCAGCTCCTCGGCGGCTACGGCTACACCCGCGACTACCCGGTCGAGCGCATGATGCGCGACGCCAAGATCACCCAGATTTATGAGGGCACGAATCAAGTGCAGCGCATCGTCATGGCCCGCAACCTGCCGTAAACCCTTCGGCGCCCCGGACACGGCCCCCGGCACCCCGCCGGGGGCCGTTGTCGTGCGGGACGTATACGGCGGATTGTTTCCGTCCGCCCGATGGCGGACGGGGGCGGGGAGGCGTAGGACGGAAGGGCACGGGGTCCGCCCCGGACCCCGCTTCCACCACCCCCAGGAGGAGCCATGACGCAGCAGCAGGCCGGAAGCATGCCCGCGATGAGCAAGGAGATGCAGGACTGCGTCAACGCCTGTATGACGTGCCACAGCGTGTGCGAGGAGACCATGAGCTCCTGCATGCAGGCCGGCGGCCAGGCCCGGATGCAGATCATGCGCGCGCTGATGGACTGCGCCGAGATGACCCGCATGTGCGCGGACATGATGATGCGCCGCTCGCCGCTGTCCGCCGAGATGTGCGCGATGTGCGCCCGCGCCTGTGACATGTGCGCCGAGGCGTGTATGACCATGCCGGACGACCAGCAGATGACGCGCTGTGCGGAGGCGTGTCGCCGCTGCTCCGAGACGTGCCGGACGATGGCGGGCGCGACCGCCTGATCCGCCGTACGACTCCGCGTACGACTGAGGGGCACCCCGTCACGGGATGCCCCTCGGCCAGGTGGTGCGGGTCAGGTGCTCGACACCGTCACCGTCTCGTCGTTCTTCAACTGCTCCACCAGCTGCTTCACCTTCGCGGTGTCCCACTGGAGGTTGCCGTTGGCCGAGTTGCCCGAGATCGGTATGTTCATCGACTTGCCGTCGCCGCCCGTCACGCCCTTCATCGCCCAGAACATGTCGGCCAGGTCGTACAGGCCCATGTCCTTGTCGACGATCAGGGTGTCCAGACCCGAGCTCATCGTCGGGTACAGCTTGAACGGGTTCAGCACCGTGCTCGGCGTCGCCGTCTGACTGGCGAGGGCCGAGAGGAACTTCTGCTGGTTCTTCGTACGGTCCAGGTCGCTGCCCGCGAGGGCGTAGCGGGTCCGGACGAAGGCGAGGGCCTGCTCGCCGTTCAGGGTCTGCTTGCCCGCCTCGAAGTCGGCACCGGACTTGGTGTCCTTCATGCCGCCCTTGGGAATCTCGATCTCCACCCCGCCGACCGCGTCGACGATGTTCGCGAAGCCCGCGAAGCCGATCTCCACGTAGTGGTCGATATGCAGGCCGGTGTTGGCCTCGACGGTGCGGACCAGCAGCTCGGGGCCGTCCTCCGCGTACGCCGCGTTCAGCTTCACCTGGCGGCCGGTGCCCGGGAAGGTCTTGCCGGACTCGGAACCGACGAACGTCGGTATCTCCACGTTCGAGTCACGGGGCAGCGAGATCAGCGTCGGACCGTTCGAACCGGTGTGCAGGATCATCATCGAGTCCGTGCGCTTGCCGTCGGCGGACCCGGTGTGGAGCTCCTTCTTCTGCTCGTCGGACAGGCCCTCGCGGCTGTCGGAGCCGACGATCAGGTAGTTGGTGCCCTCGCCCGCCTCCGGCCGCTCGATGACCTTCGACAGGTCGACCTCGCGGTTCAGCTTGGAGTCGGCCCAGAAGTACGTGCCGATCGTCGTCGCGAGCAGCACCACGGTGGCCGTGATAGCCGTCACCTTGATACGACGCCGCCAGTTCGGCGCCGGCCGGTCACCCCGGCCGCCGTGGTCGGCGGGACCGCCCGGACCGCCGGAGCCGTACACCTGGCCGGTGTTGTAGTCGCTGTCGTACCCGCCGCCGTACTGGTCGGGTCCGTTGCCGTAGCCGTCACCGTACTGATCGCCGTACGACGGCTGCTGGGGCACACCTCCCTGAGGGGGTGCCGACGGGCCGCGACGGACCTGGCGCATCACACGCGCCCCGTCGGGCTGTGCGCTCGCGCTGCCGTGTCCGTACCCGCCGCCGCGGTTGTTGCCGGACCATCCCTCGGGCCAATCGTTCATGCGGTCCAGTGTGCAGGGTCCAGCTGTGGCGTTTACAAGGGTCGATGAAAAACAAAGGCAGGGCTGTTGCCAAGCTGACACAAATCGCACGCGTGTGGGAGAGCTGGTGCGTCTTTTACGGGGTGCATGCCACCTGCCCTACCGGTGCACGCCACCTGCCCTACGGGTGCACACCACCTGTCCTACGGGTGCACACCACCTGTCCTACGGTGCACGCCACCTGTCCTACCGGGCGCACGCCACCTGGTCGCCCGTCACCACGCCGAACTCGCCCTGCTGGGGGTCCTCGGCGCGAACCTTGCGGACCTTCTTGAAGTCCGTGCCGGCGACGACCTTCAGGGTCGGGCCCTGGGCGCGGACCGGGCGGAGCTCCGAGCCGGGGAGGGCGGTGGCCAGGGACTTCGCCGAGCGGTCCCAGCGGGGGTCGTAGACGACGACGGTGCGCTGGACGTCGCGCTGCTGGGAGTTCACGGGGGCCTTGGTGGTGCGGAATCCGGTGGCGGCCAGCTCGCGGTCCACCTTCTTGCCGAGGCCGGGGACGGCCGTGCCGTTCTCGACCTGGACGCGGATCTGCTGGGGGGCCACGTCGACGAGGACGTATGTGCCGCGGGCCTTGTAGGGGGCGAGGGGGCGGTCGTCGCGGAGGGCCTTGAAGAGGCGGGCGGATTTGGCGTCGTCCCACTTCAGGGTCGAGCCGATGCCCTCCACGGCGTACCCCATGCGTCCGATGGGGACGGTGGTGAACTCTGACGAGGCGGGTGTGAGGTTCCGCATCGCGCGCCCGAGGTTGATCAGCTCGCCGGTGCCGAACTCCTTGTCGGCGCGGACGGAACCGATGACGGCCTGCGTGATGTCGCGGAACTTCATCGGGTTGAGCAGGACGCCGGAGGAGGTGGCCTGCGACATCAGGGACGCCATGAACCGCTGCTGGCGCTTCATCCGGCCGAGGTCGGAGGAGCCGTCTGCGTGCCGGGAGCGGACGTACTGGAGGGCCTGGCCGCCGTCCAGCTCGTGTGTGCCGGCGGCGAGGTCGAGGCCGGTGTACGCGTCCTTGAGGGGGCGGGCGGTGCAGATCTTGACGCCGCCGAGGACGTCGACGGTCCGCATGAAGCTGGTGAAGTCGACCTCGACATAGTGGTCGATCTTCACCTTGGTCATGTGCTCGACCGTGCGCACGGTGAGCTGCGGACCGCCCTCCGCGTAGGCCGCGTTCAGCTTGATCGGGTGGGCGGGGTGCGTCTTCCCGGTGGTGCGGTCGGTGTGCTCGGGCGTCTCGGCGTACGAGTCGCGCGGCAGGCTCACGATGCTCGCGCGCTCCCCGTCCTCCGAGATGTGCACGATCATCATCGTGTCCGTGCAGTGGCAAGGGGCGCCGCCCAGCCGGTACTTCAGCCGCTCCTCCTCGCTGATCCGGTCGCGGCCGTCGGTGCCGACCAACAGGATGTTCATGCCGTGGCCCGCCTCGGGGCGGTTCTTCATGTCCTTGAAGGCGTCGACCCGGGCGATCTCACCGTCCAGACGGGTCACCACCGCGTGCCCGATGCCCGCGGCGGCCAGCACCACCACCGAAAGCGTGGTCACCGCCCGCATGGCCCAGCTCAGCCGCTGGGGCTGTACGGGGGGCCGGGGCTGCTGCGGGCGGGCTGGGCGGCGGGGCGGCGTGGACACGGTGGACACCTCCGCTAGACCGGTCAGGGGAAGTCAGGGATCCGTGAGCACCGTAGGGCCCCATGATCCGTGCCCCGTCCCGGCGGCCGGGCGGCGCGCGTCGGTGTCCCCCGTTCGCGGTAACGTGTGGCCCCTATGAACGCCAAGCCCGACGTGCAGCTCCCCGCCGTGTCTGTGATCATGCCCGTCCTCAATGAGGAGCGGCATCTGCGCGGAGCCGTCCAAGCGATCCTCGCGCAGGAGTACGCCGGCGAGATGGAGGTCGTGATCGCCATCGGTCCGTCCACGGACCGCACGGACGAGATCGCCGCCGAGCTCGTAGCGGAAGACCCGCGCGTTCACACCGTCCCGAACCCCACCGGTCGTACGCCGGCCGCGCTCAACGCCGCGATCAAGGCCTCCCGCCATCCGATCGTCGTGCGCGTCGACGGGCACGGCATGCTCTCGCCGAACTACATCGCCACCGCGGTACGGCTCCTGGAGGAGACCGGCGCGCAGAACGTCGGCGGGCTCATGCACGCCGAGGGCGAGAACGACTGGGAGCACGCGGTCGCCGCCGCCATGACCTCGAAGATCGGCGTCGGCAACGCCGCCTTCCACACGGGCGGGCAGGCCGGTCCGGCCGAGACGGTCTACCTGGGCGTCTTCCGGCGCGAGGCGCTGGAGCAGCAGGGCGGCTACAACGTGGAGTTCATACGCGCCCAGGACTGGGAACTGAACTTCCGGATCCGCGAGGCGGGCGGCCTCATCTGGTTCTCGCCCGAGCTGAAGGTGTCGTACCGGCCGCGGCCCAGCGTGAAGGCGCTCGCCAAGCAGTACAAGGACTACGGCCGCTGGCGCCACGTCGTCGCCCGCTACCACGAGGGCTCCATCAACCTGCGTTACCTCGCCCCGCCGACCGCCGTCATCGCGATCGCGGCCGGCATCCTGGTGGGCGCTCTGCTGACCCCGCTGGGCTACCTCGTCCCCGGCGGCTATCTCGCTGCGATCGTCGCGGGCTCCATCCCGGCGGGCAGGGGCCTGGCCCTCAAGGCCCGCCTCCAGATCCCCGTGGCCCTCGCCACCATGCACATGTCCTGGGGCTTCGGCTTCCTGACCAGCCCCAGGTCCCTGGCGAAGCAGGTCATCGCGTCCCGGCGCCCGGCGGTGCTGACCGAGAGCTGAACACACGCGTACGCGATCGGGCCCCTCTCGTGATCGAGAGGGGCCCGACGCGTATGTCCTGCGACGACTACCAGGTGAAGTTCGGGTTGACCTCCATGCAGGCCTTCTTGTTCGCGCCGTTCAGGGCGTCCGCCGACTTCGGAGTCGAGTCGTCCTCCTTCTCCACCTCGTACGCCTTGCCCTCACGCCAGTCGGCGCCGACGATCAGAGTGACCCCGCTGACGTTCGTGGACTTCTCCACCTGGCTCAGCGGGATACCGAGGGCCTCGGCGACCGCCTGGGCGTCGCCCTCCAGTTCGGCGCTCGGGTAGCGCACGACCGTCTTGTCCT
This sequence comes from Streptomyces sp. DSM 40750, assembly GCF_024612035.1. Lineage (GTDB taxonomy): Bacteria > Actinomycetota > Actinomycetes > Streptomycetales > Streptomycetaceae > Streptomyces. Next base: position 4,751,770 of record NZ_CP102513.1, on the reverse strand, counting down.
CGACGGTCGCGGTGGTCGTGTCGGACGAGGCCTTGGCGAAGCCGTCCTCGAGGAGCAGTTGGGACACCGTGTGGGCCCGGCCGCTGACGGGGCCGAGCGACGAGGTCATGGTGCCGTTCTGCACCAGCACGCCGATCTCGTCCTTGGCCGCCGCCGGATCGTCGGAGGTCTCGTCCTCGGTGGTGGTCTTCTTCTTGTCCTTGCCGTCCAGCGCGATGTCCTCGCGGACCAGCCGGAACAGCTTCTCCGCGTCGCCCTCCTTGGGCACCACGCGCGCACCGACGTACGTGTACGGCATCGTCGTCATCGTGATCCGGGCCGGCTCGACCTTGCGCAGCTCCGTGCTGAGGTCGTACAGCTTGGTCACCGTGCCGAGGCCCTCGTCGACGGTGAGCGCCTCCGTGGCCTCCTCGGCGAGCTTGCGCAGCTTGTTCGGGTTGGTGATCGTCGCGTTCTCACGCAGCTGGCGGACCATCGAGTTCATGTACATGTGCTGCGCCTTGGCGCGTGCTATGTCGCTGCCGTCCTCGAAGCCGTACCGGGTGCGCAGCCACTGCAGGGCCTGCTCGCCCTGGATGTACGTGGTGCCCTTCTCCAGCTTCAGCCCGGAGCCGTGGCCCTGGCTGTCCTTGGACTCGATGTTGTCGGTCACACAGACCGGCACACCGCCGATCGCGTCGGCCATCGACACCACACCGGCGAAGTCGACCATCATGAAGTGGTCGATGTGGATGCCCGTCAGCTCCTGCCAGGCGGCGACCGTGCAGCCGGGGCCGCCCCGCCCCAGCGACTGGTTGGTCATCGTCGTGCTGGACGCCTCGTACACCTCGCCGCTGTCGGGGTCGGTGCATTTGGGGATGTCGAGCAGGGTGTCGCGGGGCATGCTGACGACCGACATGTTGGTGCGGTCGGCGGAGAGGTGCACCAGCATCTGCACGTCCGCGAGCGGGGTGGCACCGAAGGTCTCCCTGGCGCCGCCGAGCTTCTGGTTCTCCTCGGTGTCCCGCGCGTCCGAACCGATGAGCAGGATGTTCAGCGGGGTCTGACCGGCCGCGTTCGGGGTCGGCTCGGCGATCTTCGTGTCGCCGAGATTCAGCTTCTCCTTCTTGATGTTGCCGTTGAGGTGCTGGTAGTAGAGATAACCGGCACCCGCGGTGCCGAGTATCACCACCGCCAGCACCGACGCCGACCACCGCAGCGCCCGTCTGCGCCGGGGCCTCCCGGTGGTCTTCGGGCGCCCCCGCCCCCCGCCTCCGCGCCGGGCACCGCGCCCGCGCTGCTGGGGAACTCTGACGTCCGCGTCCTCGCCGGACGACTCCTCCGGCCGCTCCAGATCCCCGTCCGGTTCGCCGGGCTCCTCGACACGCGGCCGCCCCCCGTCCCCGCGCACGTCGCTCCGTACCATCTCCCTGCCCCTCCCCACCCTGCCGTGCCGACGGGGCCGTCCCCGCCTCCTGTTGGACCGTCGAGACCCCGACTCGGATGTACTCATGTTCTGTTGAACGCGTCATGAGTTCCGGTCGGATGACATCGCCGCACGACCGCCCGCGCCGGCACCGCTCGCGTACGTCCCATCGGACGCCGTACGCGGACGCGGACGCAGGTCGGTACGGCGGCACCGGCCACCGATGACATTCAGAACCGACCGGCCGGACGCATCCTCGCGCCCGACCGGTTTTCACCGCACTCGCGTCCTGTCAGACGCGCGATGACCCCGTCAGGTCATCAACTGGCGCACTTTTCCTTGTCCGCGGTGTTCTTCTGGACGTCCAGATCCGCCGCCGACGACCCGCTCAGCGACACCCCGGCGCCCTCGAAGTCCTTGCCCAGGGTCAGCACCATCGCGGGCACTCCCTGGGAGGTGGCCTCGCTGTTGCCCTCGCCGGGCTTCAGCGCCGATGCGGACAGGCCCATCAGATCGGCCAGCTTGCGTGCCTGGTCGGCCTGGTCGGGGTCGTACGCGAGAGTCGTCTTCGACAACGTCTTGTCGGCGTTGCCGAGCTGACTCGACTTGGTCACGCCGACATCGTTCTGCAGCCAGTTGAGAGTGGCCTGTGCGCTGCCGGCCTCGGCGCCGCCGTTGTAGACGTTGACCCGGACCTCGGAGGCCTTGGCGCGCGTGCCCTTGAGCTTCGCGGCCTCCTTCTCCTTGGCCTGCTTCTTCACCTCGGTGAGCGAGATGTCGTCCCTGATGGTCTCGAAGAGCTGCTCCGCCTTGCCCGGCGTGGGCAGCACGGTCGCGCCGTCGGTGTTGTCGACCACCGGCACCGTGGTGAAGGTGATGTTCTTCGTCTTGACCTTGCCGACCTCCTGGCCGAGCGAGGCCAGCTTCTTGATGTCGGAGATCGTGGAGTCGACGCTCAGCGCGCTGGTGGCGGCCTCCGCGAGGTTCAGCACCTTCGTCGGGTCGGTGAGCGTGTCCTCGGACTTCATCTGGCGGATCATCGAGCTGAGGAACTGCTGCTGCAGCTCGATCCGGCTCAGGTCGCTGCCGAGGCCCACGCTGTAGCGGGTGCGCAGGAACGCCAGCGCCTGCTCGCCCTCGATGGTGTGCTTGCCCGCCGGGAGGTTCAGCTTCGACTTCGAGTCCTTGATGTCCTTCTCCAGGCAGACCTCGACACCGCCGATGGCCGTGGAGAGCGTCTTCACCGCGTTGAAGTCGGCCACCATGAAGTGGTCGGGGGTGATCCCGGTCAGCTCGGTGACGGTCCGCATCGTGCAGCTGGGGGTGCGGCCGTCCTGGCCGAGGCTCGTGTTGAACCGGACGTCGTCCGCGCCCCTGATGTTCTTCTTGGAGCCGTCCTCCTGCGTGGTCAGGCAGTCCGGGATGTCCACGATCATGTCTCGGGGGATGCTCATCGCGGTCGCGTTCGTCCGGTCCTTGGAGACGTGCAGCAGGATCGTGGTGTCCGCGTGACCGACGCTCTCCGCGTCGCCGTACTTCTCGTTGCCCTCACCGGTCCGCTTGTCCGTGCCGATCACCAGGAGGTTGATCGCGCGGTCCTTGCTGAAACCGCCGGTGCCCGCCCCGTCCTCCGCGATCTTGTTGATGTTGTTGTTGAGGTGCTGGTAGTAGAGGTAGCCCGCGGCGCTTATGCCGACCAGCAGGAAGGCCAGCGTGCCGCCCGTCCACACCAGGATCCGCTTGCCCACCGACTTCTTGGGCTTCGTCCTTCCCCGGCCCCCGCGCCGGCCCGGCAGCGGGTCCTCCTCGGGCACGCCCCGCCGACGCCGGGGCCCCGGCAGCGTGTCGGGGATCTCCCGGGTGTCCGTGCCCGCCGACGCCGAGCGCGCGGACGTGCCGGCCGATCTGGCCCCCGTCGCAGCGGGCGTGGGTGTGGCCCTGCGTGGCCTCGGCACACCCCCCGACTGCGGTGCGGAAGGGGTCAGTCGCAGTTCGTATTCACCGGTGCTCGGGTTGAGTACCCACTGGTCTGCGGGGTCGATGTCGTCCGCCCGCCCACGGCCTTGCGCGTCCACGGTTGTCTGATTCCTCCGTCGGGGCCACGCGGCGCCTTCCCCCTCAAAAGACGCTCGGGTCTCGATGCAAGTGGTGCGTGACCGAGAAGGCCTGGCGCACCGGATCGCTCACACTAGCCGCCCGATCAGGCGTCAAGCGACGGCGGTGACAAATTGCACGTCCCTACAACTGGGCAATCTGCCCATTTCCCGGAGCATTTGTTCCTTCTGTTGACACGCGCTTTACCTGCGGAACCCCTTCGAGGTCACCCGCAGGCCTCCTCCGCGGCCGTACTGCCACGGAAAGTCGGCATCGGATCCGGGGCGTTGGAGAGGCCTCCCGAAAGCTCTTCCGAATGCCCTTCCCGCATCCCCTCCGGCAGTTCCCGTGCCACCGCCACCGGGGCGTCGGAGCGCAGTCGCGCGAAAAGCTTCCGCGCCGCCGGCTCGACGAGCTCGTCGCGATTGGCGTTGTGCGCATACGACTTCCGGGGAACAGTCAGGAATTGCACCTTTTCCATGGGAATCGTGCGCATGCCGCGTACGAGGTCGTAGAGCCCGCGCAGACTCGCCAGTCCCGGGTCCGTGGTGAGCGACGACGTGGCCGCGTCCAGCACCGGATACAGCTTCACCGGATTCAGCAGTACGTCATTGCCGCGCACCTTTGTCGCCAGCGCCGCGAGGAACCGCTGCTGCCGGTCCATCCGCTCGGTGTCGCTGCCGTCCCCCAGCGACTTACGGGCCCGCACATACCCCAGCGCCTGCTCGCCGTTGAGCTTCACCTTCCCCGCGGGAAGCCGCAGCTTGGCCTGCTTGTCGTGAATGGGCTCGGTGAGGCAGACCTCGACCCCGTCCACGGCGTCGACCATCTCTTTGAACCCGCTGAAGTCCACGACGACGTGGTGGTCGATCCGGATATCGGTCATCCGCTCGACCGTCCGAATGGTGCAGGCCGAACCCCCGCTCTGGAACGCGTAGTTGAACATCGTGAACACCGGCTCGGTGCGGCTGCCGTCCGCCCGTCGGCAGCTCGGCACATCCACCATCAGATCCCGCGGCAGCGACACCGCGGTCGCACTCCGCCGATTCGCCGCCAGATGCAACAGGATCGTCGTGTCCGACCGCTCGGTCCCCGAATCCCGTCCGTACTTGCCGTTGTCGTCCCCCGACCGCGAGTCCGACCCGATGACGAGAATGTTCTGCGCGTCCCGCACGAGCGCCGTAGGCCGCTCTCCCTCGAACCGCGCCAGCTCATCCGCCGCCGCCCGGTCCGACGTGATGTTCCCGTCCAGCTTCCGATACGCCGCCCACCCCACGCCCAGGGCCCCGACGACCACCAGCACCGCCCCACCCGCCACCCACCGCACCCATCGCCGCCGGCGCAGACGCCCGAGCCCGACCCCGGTGGGCGACCCGCCCGCACCGGGCCCCAGCCCACGCACCTTCCCTCCGACGTCGTCCACTTCCGGCCACCCCTCACGGCGTACGAGCGAGTCGTTGCTCTTACGACGATGGCGCGGGAGGGGGGTGGGGGCGGCCGGGGCTAGGCCGAATGGGGGAGGGGGCCGGGAGCGCCGGGGCGCCCGAAGGGGCGCGGGGCTGTGACCTGTGCGGCTCCGCCGCGTGGGCGCGAGCAACCACGACTCACCCGCAGCCGCCCCGGGACCTCACCCCCACGGTGTCACCGCGCGGTCGCGGTCACCCGCTCACTCTCGATCCGCTTGGCCAGCGCATCCTCACCCAGTTGCTCAAGGTGACGGCACAGCACCACGGACCCCCCGGTGGCGAGCGGCCCGTACAACCCCGCGGCCACCCCCTCCCATGTGTCGTACGCCAACCCCGACAACAACCGAGACCCCGGACCGGTCAGCCCCAGGCCGGAGGCTTCGGCCCGAGCCCGCTCGACAACCTCCGCCCCGCTGAACTCCCGCCCGGCCACGATCAACGCGGCCTCATCGGGATCCACCGGCGCATGGGCCATGAACCGGTCCCCCTGCGACGGCACCTCCACGGCGTAATCGGAGAACCCCGAAGGGGCCTGCGGAAACCGCCCCCCGAGCGGCCGCAACGCGAGAGCGACCCGCTCCCCGGAGCACGCCCGAGCCGCCTCCAACGTCTCCGGCCCACTCACCACGATGTCGGCCGCCCCCGGATCCCCGGCGACATCGGCGACGACTCCCACCGACGAACACGCCAACAGCCACACCGCCGTCTGCCAGTGCGCCGGGAGCAGCAGCGCGACCCGGTCCCCCGGCTCCGCGGACAACTCGCCCTGAAGAAGGTTCGCGGTCTTGGCCACCCAATTGGCGAAGGTGGCGACGGACAATTCGACCCGCTCGCCCGTGGCGTCGTCGTAGAAGGTCACCAGGGGGCGCGCGGGATCCGCGGCGAGCGCGGATCGCAGCAGGTCGGCAGGGGTGCGGTCGATGGCGTTCACCCGCGTAAGCGTACGCGGGGCCGGGCCGCGCGCGGGTCTCCTGCCGGACCGGAAGCACCACCGGTTCGGCGGAGCGCAGTCGACGGTCCGTCAATTCCGCGATGGACAGATATGTATGACTATGTCCAGGATCGGACGCATGCGTAGATCTCGATTCCTCGCGTCCTCGATCGGCGTCACCTGCGCGGCGGCACTCGCCCTCCCGGCGGCACTCCCGGCGACGGCCTCCGCGGCGACCCCGACGGACTCGTCCTCCACAGCAGCCCTGACCCCGGCGCGGACCCCGGCCCCCACCGGCCCGCTCGCGCTCGCGTCCGCGTCCGGCAGCACCCAGTCGCTCCCCCTCGATCCGCGCGGATCGAACCGTCACCTCGGCCCGGCCGCCGCCGAACAAGGCCTCGGAAAGCGGGACGTACGGTCGTTCTCGCTGGTCGGCGTCGTCTGGGACGACCCGGACGCCGAACTCCAGGGCCGCGTCCAGGTCCGTACGCGCGCGAAGGGCACCGCCCGCTGGTCCGACTGGCAGGACGTCGAGACGCACAACCACGAGCACGCCGCCGACCCCGACACCGCCGAACGCGCCTCGGGCCGGGTGCGCGGTTCCACCGCCCCCCTGTGGGTGGGCGACTCCGACGGCGTCGAGGTGCGCGTACGCGCCGAGACCCCGGGCCGTACGGCCGCTCCCGGCGTCCAGATGCTCCCGGACGGCCTACGTCTGGAGCTGGTCGACCCCGGTTCCGACGCCCCGGAGGGCGCGGCGGGACCGGCAGTCGGGACGGCGACCTGGGCTGGGGCCGAACCCCCGCCCGTCGGCACCCCCGTGGACACCCCGCGGCTGGGCGTGCTGACCGCCGAATCGGCCGCCTCCTCCGCCGTCAACGCCGACCTCGCGCCGCTCGGCGCCACCACGATCCCGGCGCTGTCGCGCGAGGAGACGGAGGAGCGGCTGGCGAACCTGGTGCCGGGGGCGAAGCCGTACATCGGCCCGCGTCCGCGTATCGTCACGCGGCGCGGCTGGGGCGCCGACGAGCAGCTGCGCGAGCGCGACTTCCTCTACACCAACCGGGTCAGCGCGGCCTTCGTGCACCACACGGCATCGGGCAACAACTACCGATGTGCGCAGGCGCCTTCCGTCATCCGCAGTATCTACCGCTACCACGTGGTGAGCAGTGGCTGGCGCGACATCGGCTACAACTTCCTCGTCGACAAGTGCGGAAACATCTACGAAGGCCGCGCGGGTGGTGTCGCGAAGGCCGTCATGGGTGCTCACACCCTCGGTTTCAACACCAACAGCATGGGCATCGCGGTCCTCGGCAGTTTCGGCGCCACCAAGCCGCCCGCTGCGTCGGTCAAGGCGATCGCGCAACTAACCGCCTGGAAACTTGGTCTTTACGGGGCGAACCCAAAAGGCAAGACATACCTCACTTCGGGTGGTGGCAATCTCTACCGAAAAGGTAAGAAGGTGCGACTGAACGTGATCTCCGGCCACCGGGACGGGTTCGCGACCGAGTGCCCGGGGGGGCGCCTTTACGGAAAGCTCGGCGCGGCACGCACGGCGGCCGCCCGCTATCAGGGCCGATAGCGCGGCGACAGGGTGATGGGGGGAACCGGGGTCCGAGCACCCCGGCCAGAAACCAGTGACCGGCCGGAGGTCACCGCCAGAACGCAGCACAGGCCGAGGGCACGCCCAGCGTGCCCTCGCCGGACAACCCCGTCGACGTGCCTCTTCGCCCGTCGACGGAGATCCGCACGGCCACGAAGGCGCCATGGAACGGTCTGCATACACTGGCCGGTCGAATGACAGTTCGGCCGGTCCCGGCAGGAAGCAGAGACGACAGGTGACAGAAGCGATCCTCCTGGTCGGCGGCAGAGGTACCCGGCTGCGTCCGCTCACGGTGCACACTCCCAAGCCCATGGTCCCGGCGGCCGGAGTCCCTTTCCTCACGCACCAGTTGGCGAGAGCCAAGGCGGCGGGAGTCGACCACATAGTCCTCGCCACCTCCTATCTCGCCGAGGTCTTCGAACCCCACTTCGGTGACGGCTCCGCCCTCGGCCTCCACCTCGAATACGTCACGGAGGAGGAGCCCCTGGGCACGGGCGGCGCGATCCGCAACGCCGCCTCGTACCTCCACTCCGGCCCCGAGGACCCCGTCCTCGTCTTCAACGGCGACATCCTCACCGGCCTGGACATCCGCCGCCTGGTCGCCACCCACGAGACGACCGGCGCGGACGTCTCCCTCCACCTGACCCAGGTGACCGACCCGCGCGCCTACGGCCTCGTCCCCACCGACGAGACGGGCCGCGTCCTGGCCTTCCTGGAGAAGCCCCAAACCCCCGAGGAGATCGTCACCGACCAGATCAACGCGGGGGCGTACGTCTTCCGCCGCTCGGTCATCGACACGATCCCGGCGGGCCGCCCGGTCTCGGTGGAACGAGAGACGTTCCCGGACCTCCTCGCCGCGGGCGCCCATTTGCAGGGCATGGTGGACTCGACGTACTGGCTGGATCTGGGCACCCCCGCGGCCTTCGTCCGCGGCTCGGCGGACCTGGTCCTGGGCCGGGCCCCGTCCCCCGCCGTCCCCGGCCGCTGCGGCGACCGTCTCATCCTCCCCACCGCCCGAGTAGCGGGCGACGCCAAGCTGACCGGCGGCACGGTCGTGGGCGAGGGCGCGTTCGTCGGCGAGGGCGCGAGGGTCTTCGGCAGCACGGTCCTGGCAGGCGCGGTGGTCGAACCCGGAGCCGTCATCACCGACTCCCTCATAGGCGCCCGAGCCCGCGTCGGCGAACGCTCCATCCTCACCGGCACCGTCGTCGGCGACGGCGCCATCATCGGCGCCGACAACGAACTCCGCACCGGCGTCCGAGTCTGGTGCGACGCCCAAATCCCCACGGGGGCGCTCCGCTTCTCGTCGGACGAGTAACGCCGGGCGCGTTCCCCGCCCCCTGAAAGTGCGGGCCGGTGAAAAAGCACGGGGCGCAGCCCCTGCTTTTTCAGGGGCGCGGGGAACTGCGCGACCAGCCCCCACCGGACCCGCGGCCGGGGGTCGAAGGGGCGCAGCCCCTGGGGGATGGGCCGGGCAGGGGCGGCGGGGACGACCTACAACCGCCCGATGTCCCCCCGGGGCATCTTCGGCGCCCGCCGCGCCGGAACCCGCCCCGACAACAAGATCAACCGAGCCGCCCGATGCCGCTGCCCCGCATACGGCTCCAACAACGACAACATCACGGCATCATCCGCGTCCCGATCCCCCGCCAACGCGAACCCCACGATCCCCGGCAGATGCAGATCCCCCACGGTCACCGCGTCCGCCGCCCCATGACTCCGCTGCACAGTCTCCGCCGAGGTCCACGGCCCGATCCCCGCCACCAACTCCAACCGCGCCCGTGCATCACCCGGCGACAACCTCACGGCCTCCTCCAGCCGCCCCGCCACCCGGACCGCCCGCAGAATCGTCGACGCCCGCTTGTTGTCGACCCCTGCCCGATGCCACTCCCAGGACGGAATCAGCGCCCACTCCCGAGCCGTGGGCATCACGAACATCCCCGGCGGAACGGCCCCCGGCGCCGGCTCCCCGTACTTGCGTACGAGCAACCGCCACGCCCGGTACGCCTCGTCCGTTGTGACCTTCTGCTCCAGCACCGACGGAATCAACGACTCCAGCACCAGCCCGGTCCGCGTCAGCCGCAACCCCGGCCGCCGCCGCCAGGCCATCGCCACGACCCGATGCCGAGGCGCGAAGATCTCAGGCTCGTCCAAGGACCCGAGCATCGAAGGCACCCGATCGAGCAGCCACTCACCCCCGGGCCCCCAGGCTTCCGCCTCGGCGACCCCACCCCGCATCGCGACCCGCAGAGTCCCGGCCCCCACCGGCGTACGACTGGCCCGCCACACGGACCCGTCCGGCGTGGCCCGAAACGTGGGATCCCCGGGCCCCCGCCGAAGCGGCCCCAGAACCAGCCCCAGATCGAGCGCCCCCTCCGGCACCCACGTACGCCTGACCCCAGCCGCCCCCACCTGCCGAGGCACCCCACCGGGCACGCCAACATGCCCACCCCGCACAGTCGTACGGGTGGGCCGCTGAACAAAACGTCCGGCCACGATGAGTCCTGGAAAGTGATGCGGTGCTCCATGAGACCGCTGCCTTGAGAGAGGGGCGCCTTGAGAGAGCGGTGCCTTATGAGCCTAGGGGCCCGCGACGCTTTTTGGGGGCGCGGGGAACTGCGCGAGCAACCACACCCCACCCGCACCCGCACACCGAACCCGAACCACCCCCAACGGCAGGCGCACCCGCACTCACCGCCGCCTCACCGCACCTCGACAAACGCCACCGCATCCCGCTCCGCCCTGGCCGGAGGCGACCCGGCCGCATGTCCCACAGCCACCGCCCCCATCGGATCCCACCCCTCCGGCAGCCCCAGCACCTCCCGCACGACATCCCGGCAGAACATCGTCGAAGACACCCACGCGGACCCCAGCCGCTCCCCGGCCAACGCCACGAGGAAGTTCTGCACCCCCGCCCCGGCGGCGACGACGAACATCTCCCGCTCGGCCGCGTCCCGCCGCGCGTCCCCATAGAAGTGCGCCCCGTCCATCACCAGACACGGCACCACCAGATACGGCGCGTCGCGCAGCACATCCCCGCGCCGCACCCGCTTCGCGACGGACTCCTCGCTCTTGCCGTCCCGCCGCAGATCCGCGATCCACGCGTCCCGCATGGCGTCGAGCAGCCGTACCCGCGACTCCTCGGACTCCAGCAGCACGAACCGCCACGGCGTCGTGTGATGCGGCGCCGGCGCGGTGACCGCGGCGGCCACGGCCCGCCGCACCGCCCCTGGATCGACCGGCTCGTCCGTGAACGCCCGTACGGTACGCCGCTGGGTCACCGCCAGCCGTACGGCCTCGGAGGTGCCGAGCCGGAACATGTCGTCCCGCGCACCCCGGACCAGGGCCCGCGTCCCCTCGCCTTCGTCCTCGGCCACGACATGCCCCAGCCCTCGTACGACGGCGACGGGCAGCCCGGCGGCCTTGCCCTTCACCAGGTCACCGGCGGCCGCCAGCTCGTCGGCGGTGGCCACGACGGTCGCGCTGAGCGGATTGCCGTGCGCGTCCGTCCCGCCCCGCAGGTCGTCGAGGACCCGCACACCGGCCGCCCCGATGGCGACGTCCGTCAGCCCGCTGCGCCAGGGCCGCCCGAAGGTGTCGGTGACGACGACCCCGACCTCGACGCCGAGCGCGTCCCGGATGCCGTCCCGGATCGCCCGCGCGGAGGCGTCGGGGTCCTCGGGCAGCAGCAGCACGGTCCCGGACGGCGTGTTGGAGGCGTCGACCCCGGCGGCGGCCATCACCAGCCCCTGCCGGTTCTCCACGATCCGCAGCGCCCCCCGCCGGGCCACGACCCGCACGGTCTCGGCATCGATGGCGGCTTCCCGGTCGACCGCCTCGACGACCCGCCCCTCCGCCTTGGAGACGATCTTCGAGGTGACGAGCAACACGTCCCCGTCGACCAGCCCCGGCTCGGCCGCGGCGATCAGCTTGGCGAGGTCGTCACCCTTCTGCACCTCGGGAACACCGACCGGCGCCCAGACCCGGTAGCCGGGACCGGCCAAGCCTCCCGAAGCCGGCCGGGCACCGGTCGGGGACCCGGCGGCAGCCGACTCCGACGCGGCTGCTCCGCCGGAAGCGAACTTCCCGTTCAAGCTCCCCGCACCTCCTCCGCCAGCGCCAGCGCCTCGCGGGCCATGGCCGCCGTCGCGTCCAGGTCCGTCATCATCAGCGGCACGGCCCGGCACCGTATCCCGGCGCTCTCGACGCGCTCCACGACGCCCGCGTCGACCGTGTCGACGAGCCAGCCGTCGAGGAGCCCGGAGCCGTAGTGCTCGGCGACGGCCGCGGCCGTGGACTCGACGCCGACGGCGGCGAGGACCTTGTCGGCCATCCCGCGCACGGGCGCGTCGCCGACGATGGGGGAGAGGCCGACGACCGGTACCCCGGCCTCGGCGATCGCCTCGCGGATGCCGGGCACGGCGAGGATGGTGCCGACGGAGACGACGGGGTTGGACGGCGGGAAGAGGATCACGTCCGCCTCGGCGATGGCCTCCAGGACGCCGGGCGCCGGCTTCGCCTGGTCGGCGCCGACCGGCACGATCGCCTCGGCCGGCACGGAGGCCCGCAGCCGCACCCAGTACTCCTGGAAGTGGATCGCCCTGCGCTCCCCGTCCTGCTCGACGGCGACATGGGTCTCGACGCGGTCGTCGGTCATGGGGATGAGCCGGACGCCCGGTTTCCACCGGTCGCACAGCGCCTCGGTGACCGCGCTCAGCGGATACCCGGCACTGATCATCTGCGTCCGCACGATGTGCGTGGCGAAGTCCCGGTCCCCGAGCCCGAACCACTCGGGACCGACGCCGTACGCCGCCAGCTCCTCCTTCAGATGGAAGGTCTCGTCGGCCCGGCCCCAGCCCTGCTCCTCGTTGATGCCGCCGCCGAGCGTGTACATCACCGTGTCGAGGTCGGGGCAGACCTTCAGCCCGAAGAGATGGATGTCGTCCCCGGTGTTTCCGATGACCGTGATGTCCCCATCCGGCACGGCCTGCTGGAGACCGCGCAGAAACCGGGCACCACCGATGCCGCCTGCCAGAACCACAATGCGCATTGAAACAGTGTGTCAGCCGCCAGGCTGACTCGTTGAGGGGTGGTGGTCGGGTGACGGGTGGGACAGTCTCGCAGGCAGGTACGACAACGGGTCGCCAGGCCCGCGACCACGGCCGGTTTCGCTCGGTTCCGGTCGCGACGGCCGGACGGTGACGGTTCCGGCGGCGCGGCTCAGGCCGTCACGGTCACCGTCTCCGCCGCGCAGGCCTTCGTGTGCATCGGCATGTCCGTCAGGCCCGGGTAGTAGACGTGCAGGCTGATGGCCGGTTCCAGCGTGTCGTTGACGACCTCGTGCGCGTAGCCCGGCGCGAACACGCGCTGCGCGCCCGCGCCCAGCGCCCGCGTGCCCCGGTCGGTGCGCTCGGTCAGCGTGCCGTCCAGCACGGTGAGTACGCCGGAGGAGCCCCCGTGGTCGTGCAGTCCGGTGCCCTGCCCCGGTACCCAGGACAGCAGCCACACCTCGTACCCGGGGCCGGTCCGCAGCCGGTGGTACCAGCGTGTCGTCGCGTCGTACTCGACGAGGTGCTCCCACTGGGAGCGGTCGTCGGCGAGGGAACGGGCGAGTCCGGCGAACTCGGCCACGGTGACCGGGTGTTGGCGCGGCGCCTGGAGAAGGTGCGGTACTTCGAGGAGGTCGCCGGCGATCTGGAGGTCGCTGTCGCTGTTCATGGAGTGAGGTGGTCCTCGACGGAGAGAGCGTGGGGGATGGCTGGGTATCGCATACCGTCCGCCCGGGTCACGGGCGGGGCGAGTGCCCGGTTGTGGGCGAAGGGGAACAACGGCCGAGCCTGGATGGGCTCAGTGGCAGCCGGAGCGCGCTTGGCTCAACAGCTGGAACAGCAACAGCTACAGCGACAACGGGCAGCACCGGGGGACCCGGCGGAGCGGGTCGAGGTGAGTGCCGAGTTCGCGAACATGCCCACAAGGACACCGGTTCACACCTCCGCTGTCAACTTCACGTCCGGTATGTGGATGCCGGTTCACCTCTTCCGGTGCATCCGCTCGGCGAAAGGTTTGTGCTGGGGGCGCCGCGGAGACATGGCGCACAACCGGGCACGCCATCGGCACGCGCGCGTGGCGGGTCGTCGGCACACCCGGAGCGAGTCGACTCGAACGAGTCGGAACGAGATCGAACTCCTGGGCGTCCTTTCCCGTAAGGGTGGGAGAACCGATCCGGAACTCCCGTCTGCCGTCAGAGCCCTGTCAGGGTTTATGCCGATTTGAACACTTTCCGCATAGCCTTGGTTCCGCAGAGTGAATAAGGGGCTCAATAGCAGATCTCGGCTTGACTCGCCCGTAGCAGCACACTTGTAATTTCACTCGTGTCGTTCAGCCGAAATCGGTAACGGCCGCACGACGGGGACGCGAAAGACGGACGAGGGGCGCACATGACCGAGCTCGTGCAGCAACTGCTGGTCGACGACGCGGACGAGGAACTCGGCTGGCAGGAGCGCGCGCTGTGCGCCCAGACCGATCCCGAGTCCTTCTTCCCCGAGAAGGGCGGCTCGACCCGAGAGGCCAAGAAGGTCTGCCTCGCCTGCGAGGTCCGCTCCGAGTGCCTTGAGTACGCCCTCGCCAACGACGAGCGGTTCGGTATCTGGGGCGGCCTGTCGGAGCGCGAGCGCCGCCGCCTCAAGAAGGCAGCCGTCTGACCCCCGTCCGCAACGGTCGAACAGGAAAAACCGACAGGTACGGCCCGTCGCACGTGGGTTGTCCACAGGCGGCGGGCCGCTGTGCTGCTCAGCCGTTAGTGTGGGCCCTCGTCCGAGACGTCCCGTTGTCCCCGCCGGACACGGACGTCCACCGCAGTCCATCGAACCGGGGCCCGTACCTCGATGTCCGTGCACAGCCACACCGCAGCTCACCAAGACGCTGCCACTCCTGAGTTCCCACGTCATGTGGTGACCGCGGTCCTCGTCGCGCACGACGGCGCCCGCTGGCTGCCCGACGCGCTCGCCGGGCTGCTCGGCCAGGAGCGCCCCGTGCAGAGCGCCATGGCGGCCGACACCGGCAGCGCGGACGACTCCGCCCGGCTCCTCTCCGACGCCCTCGGCGCCGACCGCGTCCTGCACCTGGCCCGACGGACCGGTTTCGGCCAGGCCGTCGAGGAGGCCAACCGCACCGCGGGCGTCCTCACCCAGGACCACCTCACGTACCTCAGGCGCCCCAGCGGCTGGGACCCCGTCACCCGCAGCTGGCGCGACGACGCGTACGACATGCCGGAGCTCCCCCACGGGGAGCCGGTCCAGTGGCTGTGGCTGCTGCACGACGACTGCGCCCCCGAGCCCGACGCCCTCGCCCAGCTGCTGCGGGTCGTGGAGAACGAGCGCGAGCTGGGCCGGGACGACGTCGCCGTCGTCGGCCCCAAGCTGCGCGGCTGGTACGACCGCCGTCAGCTCCTGGAGGTCGGCGTCACCATCGCCAACTCCGGCCGACGCTGGACGGGCCTGGACCGCCGCGAGCAGGACCAGGGCCAGCACGACCACATCAAGCCCAGCCTCGCCGTGTCCACCGCCGGCATGCTGATCCGCCGCGACGTCTTCGAGGAGCTCGGCGGCTTCGACCGGCGCCTGCCCCTGATGCGTGACGACGTGGACCTGTGCTGGCGCGCCACCGCCGCCGGGCACCGCGTCCTCGTCGCCCCCGAAGCCGTCGTACGGCACGCCGAGGCGTCCTCGCGCGAGCGCCGCACCGTCGACTGCGTGGGCCGCAGCGCCGCCTCCCCCCACATGGTCGACAAGGCCGGCGCGATCTACACCCTCCTCGTCAACTCCCGTGCGGCACAGCTCCCCTGGGTGCTGTTGCGCGTCGTCCTCGGCACCCTGCTCAGAACCGTCGCGTATCTCCTCGGCAAGGTCCCCGGACAGGCCGTCGACGAGATCCGAGGTCTGCTGAGCGTGCTGCTGCGGCCCGAGCGGATCATCGCCGGGCGGCGCAGGAGAGGCCGCCCGCAGTTGGACAAGGGCGAGCTGCGCCCGCTGTTCCCGCCGCCCGGCGCCACCGTCCGGGCCACCGTCGAACAGGTCGCGGGCGATCTCTTCGGCCGTTCCGACGCCGATTCCACCGCGGCCGGACGGCACGGCGGCGCGGTCGAGTCGGGTCCCGGTGACGAGGACGCCGACTTCCTCCAGGTCGAGCAGTTCGCCCGGCTCAAGCGCGTCGCCCGCAAGCCCGGGCCCGTGCTCTTCGCGCTCCTGCTGCTCGCCTCGCTCGCCGCCTGCCGCGACCTGCTCGGCGGCGGCGCGCTCACGGGCGGCGCCCTGCTGCCCGCCCCCGCCGACTCCGCCGAGCTGTGGTCGCGCTACCTGGACGCCTGGCATCCCATCGGCGCGGGCGGCGCCGAGGCCGCGCCGCCGTATCTGGCGCTCGTGGCCATGCTCGCCTCCCTGCTGTTCGGCTCCACCGGACTCGCGGTCACCGTGCTCCTCGTGGCCTCCGTGCCCCTGGCCGGCTTCACCGCGTACTTCGCCTCGCGGCCCCTGGTCGAGTCCCGGCTGCTGCGTGCCTGGGCGGCCGTCGCATACGCCTTCCTGCCCGCCGTCACCGGCGCGCTCGCGGCCGGCCGCATCGGTACCGCCGTCCTCGCGATCCTGCTGCCCCTCATCGCCCGAGCGGGCGCCGCGGCCGGCGGCCTGACGAACAGCACGGGGGTGCGTGGCAGTTGGCGCGCCACCTGGGCGTACGCGCTGCTGCTGACGATCACCACCGCGTTCACCCCGATCGTGTGGCCCATCGCGCTGCTCCTCGGCGTCGGGCTCCTCGTGGTGCGCCGCCGCGAGATCACCTCCTACGGGCTGCGCTTCCTCGCCCAGCTGGGCACCCCGCTGCTGATCCTCGCCCCCTGGTCGCTGACGCTGCTGCCGTTCGGCTTCTTCCAGGAGGCCGGTATGGAGTACGGCGGGAGCACGGCCTCCGCGACCGATCTGCTCGGCATCAGCCCCGGCGGGCCCGGCACGGTCGGCGGACTGACGCTCGTCGGCGTCGTCCTGGCCGCGCTGGCCGCCCTGCTGCGTTCGGAACGTCAGTTGGGAATCCGGACCGCCTGGACGGCCGCACTCGTGGCCCTCGTCTTCGCGGTCCTCTCCAACGGCTCCGCCTGGGCCGGCCCCGCGACCCTCGTCTACGGCATCGCCCTCCTCGCCGCCGCCACCCTCGGCGCCGACGGGGCACGCTCGCGCGTGGCCGAGCAGAGCTTCGGCTGGCGCCAGCCGGTGGCCGCGCTCATCGCGCTCGCAGCCGCCGTCGGCCCGCTGCTGGCCGCCGCCGGATGGGTGATCGGTGGCGCCGACGGCCCCCTGGAGCGCCGCGACCCCGTCCAGGTGCCCGCGTTCGTCGCCGAGGAGAGCGGCACCCGCGACCAGGCCCGCACCCTCGTCCTCGACAGCGACACCACCGCCAGGGTCGGCTACACCCTGGTCCGCGGCTCCGGCGTCCGCCTCGGCGACGCCGAACTCACCGCGGCCGCCGGGGAGAACAAGCAGCTCGGCGAGGTCGTCGCCAACCTGGTCGCGGGCTCCGGCGCCGACCAGACGGACGAGCTCGGCGGCTTCGCCGTGCGGTACGTCCTCGTCCGCCCGGGCGCGCCCCGCGAGGTCGGCCGCGTCCTGGACGCCACGCCCGGCCTGAGCCGGCTCAGTCAGCAGGACGGCAGCGCCCTGTGGCGCGTGGACCGCCAGGTCGCCCGCGTCACCATCGAGGCCTCCTCCGGCGACCCGAAGGCCGTCGCCGCCGGCCCCGTCGACGTGCACACCACCATCCCGGCCGGCGGCTCGGGCCGGGTCCTGCGTCTCGCCGACACCGCCGACGACTCCTGGACCGCCACCCTCGACGGCAAACCGCTCACCGCGACCACGGTCGACGGCTGGGCCCAGGGCTTCCAACTGCCCGCCGACGGCGGCAAGTTGGATGTCACCTTCGATGCCCCGGTGACCCACACCGGCTGGCTGTGGGCCCAGGGCTCGCTCGCCGTCGTCCTCGTGGTCCTCGCCCTGCCCGGCCGACGCCGGGACGTCGACGACGACCTCCCGGACGAGCCGGTCGCCGTGCCGGCCCAGGACATCACCGGCGACGGCCGCCGCGCCCGCCGCCTGCGCGCCCAGGCGGAGTCCGAGGCCGAACAGTCCGCCGACACCGACCTTCCTTCCCCTCCGGAGGGGGCCCCGGTCGCCGCCCCGGTCCCGCAGCAGCACACGTACGGCATGGGGGTCCCCCCGGGCGAGGATGTTCAAGACTGGGGAAGGGACACCCAGACCCACGCGGGCGCGGGCGCCGAATACGGTCAGTACGACCAGCAGTACCAGGGCGCCCAGCAGTACCCGGCGGGCACGTACGACCAGCAGCACTACCAGGGCGACCCCTACCAGGGCGGCCAGTACGACCCGTACGCCTCCTACGGAGGCAACACGGCTTCGTACGACCAGACGTACACCCAGGGCTACGACGCGACGTACGACCCGTCGCACGGCACCGGTGCCGACAGTGAGCGCCCCGACGGGAGCCAGCAGTGAACCGCACGACCCTGTCTCTGATCGCCGGCACGACCGCCCTCGCCGCCGTCACCGGCTTCGCCGCACTCACCGCGCCCGACGCCTCCGGCGGCGACACCACCACCAAGGCCGCCGCCCAACTGCCCGTGCAGCGCACGAGCCTGCTCTGTCCCCAGCCGAGCACCTCGGACGTCGCGGAGACGGCGTACACCTCCTTCACCCCCGTGACCGAGGGCGCCGGCGGCGAAGGCGGCGCCGAACTCGTGGCGGCCGGCGAGGAGTCGGCGGACAAGGCGGACAAGGGCAAGACCGGCAAGGACAAGGCCGACACGCCCGTCGTCGAGCCCAAGGAGCCCGGCAAGCCTGTCACCGGCAGCACTGACGGCGGTGACGCGCCCGCGCTGATCGGCACGGCCGAGGGAGAGTTCGCGCCCGGCTGGACGGTCCAGGAGACCACCGAGGTCGCCGTCGGCACCGGCCGCGGCCTGCTCGGCGTCAACTGCACGGCCCCGGACACGGAGTTCTGGTTCCCGGGCGCCAGCACGGTCGCGGACCGCACGGACTACGTCCACCTCACCAACCCGGACGACTCGGCGGCCGTCGTCGACATCGAGCTCTACGGCAAGGACGGCGCCCTGAAGTCCACGGTGGGGGAGGGCATCACGGTCCAGCCCCGCTCCACCGAGCCGGTCCTGCTGTCGACGCTCGCCACGGCGAAGGAGGCCGACCTCACGGTCCACGTCAGCGTCCGTAGCGGCCGGGTCGCCGCCGCGGTCCAGGCCCTCGACGACAAGCTGGGCGGCGACTGGCTCGCCGCCGCGACCGACCCGGCCGCCGACCTGGTCCTCCCCGGGATCCCGAAGGACGCCACCTCCGTACGCCTCGTCGTCTTCGCCCCCGGCGAGACCGACGCCGACCTGAAGCTGCGACTCGCCTCGCCCAACGGCCCGATCACCCCGGCCGGCAACGAGACACTGCACGTCAAGGGGGGCATGACCGCCTCCGCAGACCTCGGCGACATCACGCGCGGCGAGGCCGGCTCACTGCTGCTGACCCCCACCGACGCGTCGGTCCCGGTGGTGGCAGCCCTCCGCGTCGTCCGCGGCAAGGGCGACAACCAGGAAACGGCCTTCATCGCGGCCACCCACCCGGTCGGCACGCGCGCCACAGTCGCCGACAACCGTGCCAAGGGCACCACCCTCGCCCTCACCGCCCCCGCCCGCACAGCCAAGGTCAAGGTCACCGCCTCCGCCGGCACCAGCGCCGGCGAACCCACGACCAAAACCTTCACGATCAAGGCCGGCACGACCCAGAACATCGACATGCCCGCCCCGCCCGGCCTCAAGGGCATCTACGCCCTCACCGTCGAACCGGTTTCCGGCGGCCCCGTCTACGCCTCCCGCACCTTGGAATCCAAGCTGGACACCCTCCCCGCCTTCACCATCCAAACCCTCCCGAACGACCGAGGCACGGTAGCGGTCCCGGAGGCGGAACAGGACTTGTCCGTACTGCAGCGGTAGGCCGCGCGCGGGAGAAATCGGGGGCGTGGGGGTTGTTTGTGGTTGCGACCTACCCCCACCACCCGCAGCCGAGAGTGGGGTTTGGGAGGGGAGGAACGGTTGGGGGTGCGGGGGGCGAAAACCATCCCGGGCGAACCCCCGCCGTCTCAGTCCTCCCCGTACCGAGGATCCACCGTCTCCGGATTCAGTCCCAGCAACTCGGCCACCTGCTCCACCACGACCTCATGCACCAGTGCGGCCCGCTCATCCCGCCCCTTGGTCCGAATCTCCACCGGCCGCCGGTAGACGACAACCCGAGCCGGCCGCCCCTCCCGCGCAACGGCGATCCCGCCCAGGGGCACAGCCTCGTCATTCCAGTCCGCATCCCCGGGCCCGTCGAGCCGAGGCACCTCAAGCACAAGAAAGTCGACATCCGCGAGCTGCGGCCACCGCCGCTCCAGCCGCTCCACGGAGTCCTGCACGAGATCCGCGAACGTCTCCGCACGACTCGCTGCGAGCGGCACCTGCGGCGGCGCGATCGGCCCGCGCATCCCCCTGCCGTGCCGATCTCGGCGGCGGGGACCCGGTGCGGAGGCGGCGCGGGGCGGTACGAGGTTGTCCATCACCTACGAAGCGTAGTCCCCGCGAGGTCCTCCCGCCCGGCTCCACACTCCCGGCCGCACCCACCGGCCTGACACCGCTGACCTGGCATGTCCAACCGGCTCGCCGTACGACGGTGCCTCGGAGGGTCGTGCGGCATGTCGCAGGATGACCATTCCGGCCAAGGTTGGGCTCGATTCCATATCTCTCCGAGACTGACGAACTAGCGCCAATTGGCATGGTCTGTATCGAAATTTGACCGAATTCGGGACCGTTCGGCATCCCGGACGAGGGGCTACTCGCAGGTCAACGCGGTGGGTTCGGAGGGGTGTGTGGGGCGTTTCACAGCACGACACGGTGGAGTGACCTGGTGGAGAGTCGTCGCGGCCCGCTCAAGAGTGCGGTACCGTCCAACGTCGTGAGCCCTGTACGTCGCTGTTCGCGCACCGCTTGCGGCCGCCCCGCCGTCGCGACGCTGACGTACGTCTACGCCGACTCGACCGCGGTCCTCGGCCCCCTCGCCACCTACGCCGAACCCCACTGCTACGACCTGTGCGCCGAACACTCCGAGCGCCTCACCGCACCGCGCGGCTGGGAAGTCGTACGCCTGCTGGACAGTTCGGCTCCCGCGGGCCCCAGCGGTGACGACCTGGAAGCGCTTGCCAATGCCGTGCGCGAGGCGGCCCGCCCGCAGCGGCGCGCCGCGGAGGCCGGTGGCAGCGCCCGCTCGGCCGACCCGATGGAGGTCGCCCGCCGCGGCCATCTCCGGGTGCTGCGCTCGCCCGAGAACTGACACACTGACAACTGACCCGGCGACAACTGACGGGCCCGACACGGCTGTTGCCGGACGCGCTCTTCGTGGTCGTCACCCCTCCCGCTCCGTGTGGCTGTTTCCGTTCCTGTCGTTCCGCTCGGTGGCGCACGCCTGTTGACGCGGTGTCGCCGTGGACGTGACCATTCCGGGTGCCCGTGCCGTGAGAAACCGCTTTCCGCATCGCGGAATACGGGGAGGCTCCCGTGTACGTCCAGGAACTGGAACCCGTGGCCGGCTCGCTCGGCCTGTCCGCCCTCGTCGCGACCCTGCCCCTCGTCATCGTCCTGGTCCTGCTCGGCGGTGTGCGCCTGAAAGCGCATCTGGCGGGCTTGATCGGCCTTCTGGCGGCCGTTCTGGTCGCCTGGCTCGCCTACCCGATGCCGCTCGGCCAGACGCTCTCCAGCGCCGCCCAGGGGGCCGTGTTCGGCCTCTTTCCGATCATGTGGATCGTCGTCAACGCCCTGTGGGTGTACCGGATGACCGTCCACACCCGGCATTTCGACATCCTGCGCCGTTCCTTCGGGCGGCTCTCCGACGACCCGCGCATCCAGGCGCTCGTCGTCGCGTTCTGCTTCGGCGCGCTCCTGGAAGCCCTCGCCGGCTTCGGCGCGCCGGTCGCCATCTGCTCGGTGATGCTCGTCGCGCTCGGCTTCGAACCGGTGAAGGCCGCCGTGGTCGCCCTGGTCGCCAACACCGCGCCCGTCGCCTTCGGCGCCATGGGCACCCCGGTCGTGACGCTCGCCCAGGTCACTGAACTGCGCCTGGACACCGTCGCGTCCGTGGTCGGCCGGCAGACACCGCTGCTGGCCCTCGTGGTGCCCCTGGTGCTGGTCTGGCTCGTCGACGGGCGACGCGGCCTGCGCGAGACCTGGGTGCCCGCCCTGGCCTGCGGGTTCGCCTTCGCCGTCGGCCAGTTCGTCGCCTCCAACTACGTCTCCGCGCAACTCGCCGACATCGGCGCGGCCTTGCTGGGTGCGGGCGCCCTCGTCGCCGTACCGCAGGCGCGCCGGCCCGCCGCCGAACCCGTCCGCGCCGCCGTCCTGACCGGCGCGCGCAGCGAGGACCTCGACGAGGAGGACCCGCCGCGCGAAGTCCTGCGCGCCTACGCCCCGTACGCGCTGATCGTCGCCATCTTCTCCGTCGCCCAGATCCCGGTGGTGAAGGACTGGCTGGCCAACGCGACGCAGACGTACGACTGGCCCTTCCTGAATGTCGCGAACCCCGACGGCGACCCCGTAGGGGGCAATGTCTTCACCTGGCCGATCGTGGCCACCGGCGGCACCCTGGTGCTGCTCGCCGGGCTGTGCACGGCCGTCGTACTGGGGGTCCACGCGCGCGTGGCCGTCAGGGAGTGGGCGGCGACGGTCCACGAACTGCGGTTCGCGATCCTCACCGTGACGTCCGTCCTCGCCCTCGCCTACGTCATGAACCTCTCCGGACAGGCCGCCACCATCGGCCACTTCGTGGCGGCGGCCGGCGCGGGACTCGCCTTCCTGTCACCGGTCCTCGGCTGGTTCGGCGTCGCGGTCTCCGGCTCCGACACCTCCGCCAACGCGTTGTTCGGCGCCCTCCAAGTGAGCGCGGCCCGCGAGTCGGGCCTGTCGCCCGAACTGCTCGCCGCGGCCAACAGCTCCGGCGGGGTCCTCGGCAAGATGATCTCCCCGCAGAACCTCACCATCGCCTGCGCGGCCGTCGGCCTCGCCGGCCGCGAGGGCGACCTGCTGCGCAAGGTGCTGCCGTGGAGCCTGGGACTGTTACTGGTGATGTGCCTGATCGTGGTGGGGCAGAACACGCCCGTACTGGAGTGGATG
Source organism: Streptomyces sp. DSM 40750 (assembly GCF_024612035.1). GTDB lineage: Bacteria > Actinomycetota > Actinomycetes > Streptomycetales > Streptomycetaceae > Streptomyces. The sequence continues at coordinate 4,729,012 of NZ_CP102513.1, read as the reverse complement.
CTGCCGTGACGGGAGTGGAGGCGTTCACGAGATGGCGGCACAAGGCTCTCGGGTGTCCTCAGAGGTCGCACAGCCGACTGTCGGCTCGGGCGGGTAGTTTGGGTGACCGGTGAGGACTTCAGGAGGTTTGGCCGTGGCTGCTGATCTGTCGACGATCGTGAAGGCGTACGACGTACGTGGGGTGGTCCCGGACCAGTGGGACGAGACGCTGGCCGAGCTCTTCGGGGCGGCCTTCGTGCGGGTGACCGGCGCGGATGCCCTTGTGACCGGGTACGACATGCGGCCTTCCTCGCCCGGCCTGTCGCGTGCCTTCGCGCGCGGTGCGGCGGCGCTCGGGGTGAATGTGACCGAGATCGGCCTCTGTTCGACGGACCAGCTGTACTACGCGTCGGGCGCGCTGAACCTGCCCGGCGCGATGTTCACGGCCTCCCACAACCCCGCCCAGTACAACGGCATCAAGATGTGCCGCGCGGGCGCCGCACCCGTCGGTCAGGACACCGGCCTCGCCGAGATCCGCGAACTGGTCGAGGGCTGGAGCGAGTCGGGCGCGCCGGCGTCGGCCGCCACGCCGGGAACGATCACCCAGCGGGACACGTTGGAGGATTACGCGGCGCACCTCCGCGGCCTCGTCGACCTGACCCCCATCCGCCCCCTGAAGGTCGTCGTCGACGCGGGCAACGGCATGGGCGGCCACACGGTCCCGACGGTCTTCGCCGGCCTGCCGCTGGACCTGGTCCCCATGTACTTCGAGCTGGACGGCACGTTCCCGAACCACGAGGCCAACCCCCTCGACCCGGCGAACATCGTCGACCTCCAGAAGCGCGTCCGCGAGGAGGACGCCGACCTCGGCATCGCCTTCGACGGCGACGCCGACCGCTGCTTCGTCGTCGACGAGCAGGGCAACCCGATCTCGCCCTCCGCGATCACCGCCCTGGTCGCCTCCCGCGAGCTCGCCAAGCACGGCGGCAAGGGCACGGTCATCCACAACCTGATCACCTCCTGGTCCGTCCCGGAGGTGGTGAAGGAGAACGGCGGCACGCCGGTGCGCACCCGCGTCGGCCACTCCTTCATCAAGGCCGAGATGGCCAGGACCGGCGCGATCTTCGGCGGCGAACACTCCGCCCACTACTACTTCGCCGACTTCTGGAACGCCGACACGGGCATGCTGGCCGCCCTCCACGTCCTCGCGGCCCTCGGCGGCCAGGACGGCCCCCTCTCCGGCCTCGTGGCCCAGTACGACCGCTACGCCGGCTCCGGCGAGATCAACTCCACGGTCGCCGACCAGACGGGCCGCCTCACCGCGATCCGCTCCGCGTACGAGGACCGGGAGGACGTCACCCTGGACGACCTCGACGGCCTCACGGTCTCTTCCGCCGACTGGTGGTTCAACGTCCGCCCGTCCAACACGGAGCCCCTCCTCCGCCTGAACGCGGAGGCGAGGGACGAGACGACGATGGCGAAGGTCCGCGACGAGGTCCTGGGGATCATCAGGGCCTGAGGGCCCAGAGCGGCCGCTGACGCTCGCCCCGGCCGGGGTCGGCCGCGGTCGTACCCAGCTGCGGCACGGGTGGGCGATGGGGGCCCCGCTCGAACGAAGCCGAGAGTGGGGGAGGCAGTCGGCAAGCGCCGGTGAGTGAAAACCCGTCCTCCGCCCAGCCGAAGCCGCCGGGCGCCTGGTGACGCCGAGCCCCGGCCCCACCGGGCGCCCACCCACCGAAGCCCAACCCCGGCGCCAACCCCCACGCGGCGGTACTCTGACCAGGCCGCACCGCACAACCCGCCCCCGAAGGGACCCGACATGCCGCTCGAAGCCGGCCTCCTGGAGATCCTCGCCTGCCCGGCGTGCCACGCCCCACTCACGGAGGAGGAAACGGAGCTGGCCTGCACGAGCCAGGACTGCGGCCTCGCCTACCCGATCCGGGACGGCATCCCCGTACTCCTCGTCGACGAGGCCCGCCGTTCCGCGTGACCGACGCGGTCAAGCTCTCACACAAGGCACAGCACGCACGAGCCGGAAACCCGGCGTAGGCGTACAGGCGAACGTAAAGGCGAAAAGGCGTAAAAGGGCACCCGGCGAATCGGAGGCTGCCGCCCATGCTCGACGAATCGCTGCTAGACACCCCCGACGCCCTGTCGGAGGCGGACCACCGCGGCCTGCTCCGCGGCGCCGCCGAGGCCGGCGCACGGGTCCGTACGGCCATCAGCCTCGGCATCGAGGCCGGCATCCCCGGCCTGAAACCGGACGGCCGCCCCCGTGCGCTCCTGATCGCGGGCCCCGGCATGGCCTCCGCGGGCGTCGCCGACCTGCTCGGCGCCCTCGCGGGCGCAGGCAGCCCCATCATCCGTCTCCACCCCACCGGCGTGGCCCCCGCTGCAGGCGCCCTCCGCTGGGAGCTGCCCGGCTGGGCGGGCCCGGTCGACCTCCTCCTGGTCGCCACCGCGGACGGCAGCGAACCCGGCCTGTCGCTCCTCGTCGACCAGGCGTACCGCCGCGGCAGCACGGTCGTCGCCGTCGCCCCGGCCGGCACCCCTGTCGCCGAGGCGGTGGAGGGCGCCCACGGCCTCTTCGTACCGATGGCGACGAGCCCGTACGAGCAGGAGGTGCCCCTCGGCGCGGCCGCCCCCGGCGTGCTGTGGGCGCTGCTCACCCCGATGCTCGCGCTCCTGGACCGCACCGGCCTGGTCGCCGCCCCGCCGGACGCCCTGCAGAAGGTCGCCGACCGCCTCGACGGGGTGGCCGAGCGCTGCGGCCCGGCCATCGCCACGTACAGCAACCCCGCCAAGACGCTCGCCGCCGAGCTCGCCGACGGGCTCCCGGTGATCTGGACCGAGGGCCAGGCCGCGGGCCCGGTGGGCCGCCGTTTCGCGGCCGCGCTCGCCGAACTGGCGGGCCGCCCCTCCCTCGCCGCCCAGTTGCCCGAGGCCCTCGCCTCGCACACGGTGCTGCTGTCCGGCCCACTGGCCGCGAGCGCCGACCCCGACGACTTCTTCCGTGACCGGGTCGAGGAGCCACCCGCCCTCCACGCGCGCGTAGTGCTCCTCCGCGACCGCCCGACGGGCGGTCTGAGCGCCGTACCGGCCGCCCGCGAACTGGCCCTCAGCCACGACACCGCGATCAGCGAGCTGGAACCCGAGGAAGGCAGCGATCTGGAGACGCTCGCGGAGATGATCGCCATCACGGATTTCGCCGCCGTTTACCTGTCGCTCGCTTCCAGAGCCTGATCTTTACCGGAGCCCGCCCCTGACCGGGGCCTCGGCAGGCTCCCCACCTACGGAGAAACACACACCATGGACCGCCTCGACAACACCGTCCGCCCCTACGCCTGGGGCTCGACCACCGCCATCCCCCAGCTCCTCGGCGTGGCACCCACCGGCGAGCCGCAGGCGGAGATGTGGATGGGTGCCCACCCCGGCGCACCCTCGCGTACCGGGCGCGGCCCCCTCACCGAGGTGATCGACGAGGCTGCGGAACGTGAGTTGGGATCTCGAACCGTCGCCAAGTTCGGCCCCCGCCTCCCGTTCCTCCTGAAGCTCCTCGCCGCCGGCGCGCCCCTCTCCCTCCAGGTTCACCCCAACCTCGAACAGGCCAGGGAGGGGTACGAGGACGAGGAGCGCCGGGGCATCCCGATCGACGCGGGCCACCGCAACTACAAGGACGCCAACCACAAGCCCGAACTGATCTGCGCCCTCACGGAGTTCGACGGCCTGTGCGGTTTCCGCGACCCGCTCCAGGCCGCCGACCTGCTCGCCGCCCTCGATGTCGACTCCCTCAAGCCGTACGTCGACCTCCTGCACGCCCACCCCGAAGAGGCCGCCCTGCGCGAGGTGCTGACCGCCGTCCTGGGCGCCGACCCGGAGGAGATGACCCACACGGTCACCGAGGCCGCGGCCGCCTGCGCCCGCCTCGGCGGCGCCTACGCCCCGTACGCCGACATCGCCCACCACTATCCGGGCGACCCCGGCGTCATCGCCGCCATGCTCCTCAACCACGTCCGCCTGCAGCCCGGCGAGGCCCTGTTCCTCGGCGCCGGAATCCCGCACGCCTACCTGAACGGCCTCGGCGTCGAGATCATGGCCAACTCCGACAACGTCCTGCGCTGCGGCCTGACCCCCAAGCACGTCGATGTCCCCGAACTCCTGCGCATCGTCCGCTTCGAGGCGACCGACCCCGGCGTCCTGCGCCCCGAGGCGTCCCCCGACGGCGAGGAGGTCTACGAGACCCCCATCGACGAGTTCCGTCTCTCCCGCTACGTCCTTCCCGAGGCCACCGCCCCGCACGACCTCACCCGCGCCACCCCGCAGATCCTCCTCTGCACGGCCGGTTCCGTCCGCGCGGGCGAACACACGCTCGCCCCCGGTGAGTCGGTCTTCGTACCGGCGGACGATAAGGCACTGGTGTCCGGACCGGGCACCCTGTTCCGCGCCACAGTGGTCGCCTGAACGGCGTGAACCCTTCCTGATCCACAGCCTGGCGTACCGACGTCGGACCGGGCTGCAACAATGCCCCCTGCAAAAGGCTGGCAAAGCCCGGCCGGTGACGGACGGAAGCGTGGGTACCCATGCCCATGCACAGACATATGCGTAGGCGAAGGGACACCTCGGACACATGAGCGCGTCAGGCGGCACCAAGGCGATCGTGGCGGCACTCGCCGCCAACCTCGCGATCGCGGTAGCGAAGTTCGTGGCGTTCCTCTTCAGCCACTCGTCGTCGATGCTCGCCGAGTCCGTGCACTCGCTCGCCGACTCCGGCAACCAGGCCCTCCTGCTCCTGGGCGGCAAGAAGGCCAAGCGCGAGGCGACCCCGCAACACCCCTTCGGCTACGGCCGCGAGCGCTACATCTACGCCTTCCTCGTCTCCATCGTCCTCTTCTCCGTCGGCGGCATGTTCGCCCTCTACGAGGGCTACGAGAAGATCAAGCACCCGCACGAGATCGAGAACTGGTACTGGCCGGTCGGCGTCCTCGTCTTCGCGATCATCGCCGAGTCGTTCTCCTTCCGGACCGCCATCAAGGAATCCAACGTCCTGCGTGGCAAGAAGTCCTGGACCGAGTTCGTCCGCCACGCCAAGGCCCCCGAGCTGCCGGTCGTCCTCCTGGAGGACCTCGGCGCCCTCGTCGGTCTGATCCTCGCCCTCGGTGGCGTCGGCCTCGCCCTGCTCACCGGCGACGGCATCTGGGACGGCATCGGCACCCTCTGCATCGGCGTCCTGCTCATCCTGATCGCGATCATCCTCGCCGCCGAGACCAAGTCCCTGCTCCTCGGCGAGTCCGCGGGTGCCGAGGACGTCGAGAAGATCGCGAAGGCCGTCGTCGACGGCGACACCGTCACCAGCGTCATCCACATGCGCACCCTCCACCTCGGCCCCGAGGAACTCCTCGTCGCCGCCAAGATCGCCGTCCAGCACGACGACACGGCCGCCGAGGTGGCCTCCGCCATCAACGCCGCCGAGGCCCGCATCCGCGAGGCCGTCCCGATCGCCCGCGTCATCTACCTGGAGCCCGACATCTACAGCGAGGCGGAGGCCGCCAAGGGCGCCGACCCCGATGCCGCCCCCGGCGGCCCGGCCCCCACCGCCGAGCACTGAACCACCGGCCACTCCGCAAGACGCCAGGGCCCGTCGTGAACCGCAGCGACGGGCCCTGCCCCGTCCCCGCCCATACGGTCTCCGCCGCGGGCCGCCGAACCCAACCACCCTCTTCGGCTTGATCTGTACGCAGCCGGACTGGGGCAGGCCGGGCCGACCGGTGTAGCTTGGGACGGAGCCAGACGTCGCTGCTGATGGCGGTCGGGCGGTCCCAGCGAGGACCGGCCGAGGGAGAGAGGGCCTCCGACGGACTGCGCTGCGCGCACGCGGGCATGCCTGTGTCCTCTTCGGGCACCCCTGTGTCCGCCGCCGCGCAGACCAGCCCTATCCACCCTCGACCCGACACCGAGGAGCAGCTCGTAATGACGACTGTCGACAACCGGCAGGACTTCAAGGTCGCCGACCTCTCCCTGGCCGAGTTCGGCCGCAAGGAGATCACCCTCGCCGAGCACGAGATGCCCGGCCTGATGGCGATCCGCGAGGAGTACGCCGCGGCGCAGCCCCTCGCCGGCGCCCGCGTCACCGGCTCCCTGCACATGACCGTGCAGACCGCCGTCCTCATCGAGACCCTGGCCGCCCTCGGCGCCCAGGTCCGCTGGGCCTCCTGCAACATCTTCTCCACCCAGGACCACGCCGCCGCCGCCATCGCGGTCGGCCCGAACGGCACGGTGGACAACCCGCAGGGCGTCCCGGTCTTCGCCTGGAAGGGCGAGACCCTGGAGGAGTACTGGTGGTGCACCGAGCAGGCGCTGACCTGGCCGGACAGCCCCACCGGCGGCCCCAACATGATCCTCGACGACGGCGGTGACGCCACCCTCCTCGTCCACAAGGGCGTCGAGTACGAGAAGGCCGGCAAGGTCCCTTCCGTCGACACCGCCGAGTCCGACGAGCACCGCGTCATCCTCGAACTCCTGCACCGCACCATCACCGACGGCTCCCAGAAGTGGACCCAGCTCGCCTCGGAGATCCGCGGCGTCACCGAGGAGACCACCACCGGTGTCCACCGCCTGTACGAGATGCAGCGCGACGGCGACCTCCTCTTCCCGGCGATCAACGTGAACGACGCCGTCACCAAGTCGAAGTTCGACAACAAGTACGGCTGCCGCCACTCCCTGATCGACGGCATCAACCGCGCCACCGATGTCCTCATCGGCGGCAAGACCGCGGTCGTCTTCGGTTACGGCGACGTGGGCAAGGGCTGCGCGGAGTCCCTGCGCGGACAGGGCGCCCGTGTGATCGTCACCGAGATCGACCCGATCTGCGCGCTCCAGGCCGCGATGGACGGCTACCAGGTCGCGACCCTCGACGACGTCGTCGACAAGGCCGACATCTTCATCACCACGACCGGCAACAAGGACATCATCATGGCCGCCGACATGGCCAAGATGAAGCACCAGGCCATCGTCGGCAACATCGGCCACTTCGACAACGAGATCGACATGGCCGGCCTCGCGAAGATCCCCGGCATCGTCAAGGACGAGGTCAAGCCGCAGGTCCACACCTGGAAGTTTCCCGACGGCAAGGTCCTCATCGTCCTGTCCGAGGGCCGTCTGCTGAACCTGGGCAACGCCACCGGTCACCCGTCGTTCGTGATGTCCAACTCCTTCGCGGACCAGACCCTGGCCCAGATCGAGCTGTTCACCAAGCAGTCCGAGTACCCGATCGGCGTCTACACGCTGCCCAAGCACCTCGACGAGAAGGTCGCCCGCCTCCACCTCGACGCGCTCGGTGTGAAGCTCACGACGCTCCGCCCCGAGCAGGCCGCGTACATCGGCGTAGACGTCGAGGGCCCGTACAAGCCGGACCACTACCGCTACTGATCCGCCCGGCGACGGGTGTGTCCGCACACTGACGCACCCACGTCGGCAGCAGCTCCCAGGCAGGCCCCCGCACCCCCGTGCCGGGGGCCTGCCCGTTCGGCTCCCCAGCCCGTCGGCCGGACCAGCCCGTCAAGATCCAGGACCCCCATGCCCCGCGGCCGGTATTCGCTTCACGACACGCACGACCACACCCTCCTCGCCGAAGAACACTTCCACTGCGCGCCCGGCCCCTCCGGCTGGCGTTATGTGTCCCAACTGACCACCCCCTCCGGCGACCACGCCGGCTCCGTCGACCTGGCCCTGGACGAACTCGGCCGCCCCATCCGCCTCGAACTCCACGCCGCGAGCTGGCAGGTCCGCGGCGCAGCCCTCGACGGCGTCACCTGGGTCCGTACCGACCCCACCGGCACGGAGGCCACCGAAGGCAACGTCCGCGCCCATTCCTTCACCGGCACCTCCCCGGCGTTCCTCATCGCCACCGCCCGTCTCCTACGCCTCACCCCCTCCGAGCCCGCCACCCGCGTACGCCTCGTCGCCTTCACCGACCCGGTCCTCGCCCCACGCACCCTCGACCAGTCCTGGGCCTTGATCGCAAGAGAAGCACACACCACTGACAACGGCCCTCTGACCGTGGACGAATACCAGGTCACAGCCCTGGACACGGGCGAGCAGCAGACCGTTCACATCGCGGGCGACGTCGTTCTTGCGGCACCCGGAATCGAGCTGGAGCACCTGGAAACACCGCCGTCGACGTTCGACTGACAGCGGCTTGGACGTGACGGGTCGTCGCTTACGCGGGCGGCGCGAACCCGGTGCCCGGCCGCTCGGCAGGCGGCCCCAGTGGCTCCTGCGGCGCCTCGGAAGCGCCCGGAGCCGTCGCGTCGGAAGCACCAGCCCCGGGTACGCCGGCGGCTCCCACAGGTGGCACATATCCCGAGGGATCGGCAGGCGGCGCCTGTCCCACAAAACCCTCAGGCCGCGCATACGCCGGGGCCACCGGAGGCTGAGGCATCGAGGGCCGAGCCATCGGACCACCCCACCCGGAACCACCGACCGGCGCTCCCCGCCCGACTGCCCCCGCGCCCCCGAACGCCTGGCGAGCCTCCCGAGCCTGCCGCTCATGCACCACGGCCGCCAGATACGCGCCCGGGGGCACTCCGTGCGGCGCCGGCGCCCCCGTACGCGCCGCGAGGTCCGAGGCGAGACGTTCCGCCATGGCAGCGCCGACATGCGGGTCCAGCTGCCGCATGCGCGTCAGGTACTGGCGGATGGCCAGCCACAGCCCGTCCGGAACGGCGGACAGGTCGAGCCCGGAGAATCGCCCGACCAGCCAGGGCGGCGGGGGCGGCATGAACGCCGTCTGCCCGGCCGGCACCCGCTCCCGCACGACCAGCGTCCCCGCGAACACGTCACCCAGCCGCCGCCCCCGCGCCGACACGAGCGAGGCGATGCACGCGACGACCCCGAACGTCATCAGGATCTCGACCACCCCGACCGCACCGCGCACCAGCGCGTGCCGGAACCGGATCGGCCCGCCGTCGTCCCGCACCACCCGCAGCCCGCAAGCCAGCTTCCCCAGCGAACGGCCATGGCTCAGCGTCTCCACCGCGATGGGCCCGCCCACCAGTACGAGCAGGAAGCTCGCGATGGATATCGCCATCTGCGCGGCCTCGTCGAGACCGGCCGTCGCCAGCACCAGGATCAGGACCACCGCGAAGTAGACGACCATGGCCACGATCAGGTCGACCAACACGGCCAGCGCCCGGCTCGGCAGCTTCGCGGGACGCAGCTCCAGCGCCACCGCCTCACCTGTCACTAGCTCACTCACACCCGTAGTCCTTCCGGTTTCATCCCTGACCTGCCCCGAGACTGGCCAGTCTGCCAAGCTGAGGTCACATCGCGCCGCAGTGCGATCAGTACGACAAGCTGACACGCAATACGAGAGGGACGAGGAGCAGCACACCCGATGGACCTCGATGTCTTCGTGTCCGCCCATCGCGCCGAGTGGGACCGCCTGGACGCCCTGCTCCGCCGCCAGCGCCGCCTCAACGGCGCCGAGGTCGACGAACTCGTCGCCCTCTACCAGCGCACCGCCACCCACCTCTCGCTGATCCAGTCCAGCGCCCCGGACCCCCAGCTCACCGGCCGCCTCAGCCAACTGGTGGCACGCGCGCGCAGTGCCGTGACAGGAAACCGACGCGCCTCCTGGCGCGACGTCACGCGCTTCCTGACCCATGGATTCCCGGCCGCGGTGTACCGCTCCCGCCACTGGTGGGTCCCCACAGCACTCCTCTCCACGCTCGTCGCCGTCCTCCTGGGGTGGTGGATCGGCGCCCATCCTGAGGTCCAGGCCACCATCGCGGCCCCCGACGACCTCCGCGAGATGACCCGTCCCGGCGGCCAGTACGAGACGTACTACTCCAGCCATCCCGCCGCCTCCTTTGCCGCCCAGGTATGGACGAACAACGCACAGGCCGCCGCGATGTGCCTCGTCCTGGGCATCTTCCTGGGCCTGCCGGTCCTCTGGATCCTGCTGCTGAACATGCTCAACCTCGGCGTGGGCATCGGCCTGATGTCCTCGGCCGGCCGCCTCGACGTCTTCCTCGGCCTGATACTCCCGCACGGCCTCCTGGAACTGACCGCTGTCTTCGTGGCCGCCGGCACGGGCCTACGCCTCGGCTGGACCGTCATCGATCCCGGTCCCCGTACCCGACGTTCGGCCCTGGCCGAGGAAGGGAGAGCCGCCCTCGGCATGGCGATAGGCCTGGCGCTGGTCCTCTTCGTCTCCGGCGCCATCGAAGGCTTCGTCACCCCGTCCGGCCTGCCCACCTGGGCCCGCATCACCATCGGCGTCCTCGCCGAGCTCGCCTTCCTCGCCTACGTCTATGTCCTGGGCGGACGCGCCGTCCGAGCCGGCGACACGGGTGACGTCGAGGAGCACGAACGCAGCGCTGCGGTCCCTACGGCCGCCTGATGTGCGGACACCCCCGCCGGGCTGTTAGTCTCCTCTTCGTTCCCGCAGGAGCTCTTGACACGGTGCGTGCGGGGAGGTAGATTTACACAGTTGCCTAGAGGTGGAGACGCCCCCGGTGACAGTGCACATCTGTCGGCTCCTCGTGAATGCGTTCCCGAGTGAGCCCCATCCGATGATTCAGAACGAGCGGCTGGTTAGTCCGGCCAAAAACTTCTGATAAAGTCGGACTCGCCGAAAAGAAAGCCGCAAGGCAATCAAATAGGCAAGGCCCTCCAACGGCCGCTGGAAATGAATTCCGACCGGGAACGGAACGGAAAACGGATCTGGTAAGGTTGGAAACGCAAGACCGAAGGGAAGCGCCCGGAGGAAAGCCTGAGGATAACTTGGGTGAGTACAAAGGAAGCGTCCGTTCCTTGAGAACTCAACAGCGTGCCAAAAATCAACGCCAGATATGTTGATACCCCGTTCCCGGCCATTCGGTTGGGGCGAGGTTCCTTTGAAATAAACACAGCGAGGACGCTGTGAACGGCCGGGCTTATTCCGCCTGGCTGTTCCGCTCTCGTGATGTGTGCACCCGATTACGGGTAAACATTCACGGAGAGTTTGATCCTGGCTCAGGACGAACGCTGGCGGCGTGCTTAACACATGCAAGTCGAACGATGAACCACTTCGGTGGGGATTAGTGGCGAACGGGTGAGTAACACGTGGGCAATCTGCCCTTCACTCTGGGACAAGCCCTGGAAACGGGGTCTAATACCGGATACAACACTCTCGGGCATCCGATGAGTGTGGAAAGCTCCGGCGGTGAAGGATGAGCCCGCGGCCTATCAGCTTGTTGGTGAGGTAATGGCTCACCAAGGCGACGACGGGTAGCCGGCCTGAGAGGGCGACCGGCCACACTGGGACTGAGACACGGCCCAGACTCCTACGGGAGGCAGCAGTGGGGAATATTGCACAATGGGCGAAAGCCTGATGCAGCGACGCCGCGTGAGGGATGACGGCCTTCGGGTTGTAAACCTCTTTCAGCAGGGAAGAAGCGAAAGTGACGGTACCTGCAGAAGAAGCGCCGGCTAACTACGTGCCAGCAGCCGCGGTAATACGTAGGGCGCGAGCGTTGTCCGGAATTATTGGGCGTAAAGAGCTCGTAGGCGGTCTGTCGCGTCGGATGTGAAAGCCCGGGGCTTAACCCCGGGTCTGCATTCGATACGGGCAGACTAGAGTGTGGTAGGGGAGATCGGAATTCCTGGTGTAGCGGTGAAATGCGCAGATATCAGGAGGAACACCGGTGGCGAAGGCGGATCTCTGGGCCATTACTGACGCTGAGGAGCGAAAGCGTGGGGAGCGAACAGGATTAGATACCCTGGTAGTCCACGCCGTAAACGGTGGGAACTAGGTGTTGGCGACATTCCACGTCGTCGGTGCCGCAGCTAACGCATTAAGTTCCCCGCCTGGGGAGTACGGCCGCAAGGCTAAAACTCAAAGGAATTGACGGGGGCCCGCACAAGCAGCGGAGCATGTGGCTTAATTCGACGCAACGCGAAGAACCTTACCAAGGCTTGACATACACCGGAAACGGCCAGAGATGGTCGCCCCCTTGTGGTCGGTGTACAGGTGGTGCATGGCTGTCGTCAGCTCGTGTCGTGAGATGTTGGGTTAAGTCCCGCAACGAGCGCAACCCTTGTTCTGTGTTGCCAGCATGCCCTTCGGGGTGATGGGGACTCACAGGAGACTGCCGGGGTCAACTCGGAGGAAGGTGGGGACGACGTCAAGTCATCATGCCCCTTATGTCTTGGGCTGCACACGTGCTACAATGGCAGGTACAATGAGCTGCGAAGCCGTGAGGCGGAGCGAATCTCAAAAAGCCTGTCTCAGTTCGGATTGGGGTCTGCAACTCGACCCCATGAAGTCGGAGTTGCTAGTAATCGCAGATCAGCAGTGCTGCGGTGAATACGTTCCCGGGCCTTGTACACACCGCCCGTCACGTCACGAAAGTCGGTAACACCCGAAGCCGGTGGCCCAACCCGTAAGGGAGGGAGCTGTCGAAGGTGGGACTGGCGATTGGGACGAAGTCGTAACAAGGTAGCCGTACCGGAAGGTGCGGCTGGATCACCTCCTTTCTAAGGAGCATCTAGATCTCGCAAGGGATCCAGAGCCACTACGCAGGCAAATGTTCTGCGGTGGTCAGCTCATGGGTGGAACGTTGATTATTCGGCTGGTTTCCGGGTCGGGGGCTGTGAGTACTGCTCGTGAGAGTGTGGAAAGCATGATCTTCGGGTGGGAGCTGGTCGGGCACGCTGTTGGGTGTCTGAGGGAATGAACCCCTCAGTTGCCGGCCCCAGTGCACTCGAACCGGTTGGTTCGGGGTGATGGGTGGTTGGTCGTTGTTTGAGAACTGCACAGTGGACGCGAGCATCTGTGGCCAAGTTTTTAAGGGCGCACGGTGGATGCCTTGGCACCAGGAACCGATGAAGGACGTGGGAGGCCACGATAGGCCCCGGGGAGTCGTCAACCAGGCTTTGATCCGGGGGTGTCCGAATGGGGAAACCCGGCAGTCGTCATGGGCTGTCACCCTTGCCTGAACACATAGGGCAAGTGGAGGGAACGCGGGGAAGTGAAACATCTCAGTACCCGCAGGAAGAGAAAACAACCGTGATTCCGGGAGTAGTGGCGAGCGAAACCGGATGAGGCCAAACCGTATGCGTGTGAGACCCGGCAGGGGTTGCGTATACGGGGTTGTGGGATCTCTCTTTCACAGTCTGCCGGCTGTGAGGCGAGTCAGAAACCGTACAGGTAGGCGAAGGACATGCGAAAGGTCCGGCGTAGAGGGTAAGACCCCCGTAGCTGAAATCTGTACGGCTCGTTTGAGAGACACCCAAGTAGCACGGGGCCCGAGAAATCCCGTGTGAATCTGGCGGGACCACCCGCTAAGCCTAAATATTCCCTGGTGACCGATAGCGGATAGTACCGTGAGGGAATGGTGAAAAGTACCGCGGGAGCGGAGTGAAATAGTACCTGAAACCGTGTGCCTACAAGCCGTGGGAGCGTCGCGTTGAGTACTTGTACTCAACGTCGTGACTGCGTGCCTTTTGAAGAATGAGCCTGCGAGTTTGCGGTGTGTTGCGAGGTTAACCCGGGTGGGGTAGCCGTAGCGAAAGCGAGTCCGAACAGGGCGTTTGAGTAGCACGCTCAAGACCCGAAGCGGAGTGATCTAGCCATGGGCAGGTTGAAGCGGAGGTAAGACTTCGTGGAGGACCGAACCCACCAGGGTTGAAAACCTGGGGGATGACCTGTGGTTAGGGGTGAAAGGCCAATCAAACTCCGTGATAGCTGGTTCTCCCCGAAATGCATTTAGGTGCAGCGTCGTGTGTTTCTTGCCGGAGGTAGAGCACTGGATAGGCGATGGGCCCTACCGGGTTACTGACCTTAGCCAAACTCCGAATGCCGGTAAGTGAGAGCGCGGCAGTGAGACTGTGGGGGATAAGCTCCATGGTCGAGAGGGAAACAGCCCAGAGCATCGACTAAGGCCCCTAAGCGTACGCTAAGTGGGAAAGGATGTGGAGTCGCACAGACAACCAGGAGGTTGGCTTAGAAGCAGCCACCCTTGAAAGAGTGCGTAATAGCTCACTGGTCTAGTGATTCCGCGCCGACAATGTAGCGGGGCTCAAGCGTACCGCCGAAGTCGTGTCATTCCAGCATGTAGGGCCAACGCCCGCTGGGATGGGTAGGGGAGCGTCGTCTGCCGGGTGAAGCAGCCGCGGAAGCGAGTTGTGGACGGTTGACGAGTGAGAATGCAGGCATGAGTAGCGATACACACGTGAGAAACGTGTGCGCCGATTGACCAAGGGTTCCTGGGTCAAGCTGATCTGCCCAGGGTAAGTCGGGACCTAAGGCGAGGCCGACAGGCGTAGTCGATGGATAACCGGTTGATATTCCGGTACCCGCTGTGAAGCGTCAAACATCGAACCCATTAATGCTAAGGCCGTGAAGCCGTTCCGGACCCTTCGGGGAAAGGAAAGTGGTGGAGCCGCTGATCCAAGGTGGTAGTAGGTGAGTGATGGGGTGACGCAGGAAGGTAGTCCATCCCGGGCGGTGGTTGTCCCGGGGTAAGGGTGTAGGACGGTGTGTAGGTAAATCCGCATGCCATGTGTCTGAGACCTGATGCCGAGCCGATTGTGGTGAAGTGGATGATCCTATGCTGTCGAGAAAAGCCTCTAGCGAGTTTTATGGCGGCCCGTACCCTAAACCGACTCAGGTGGTCAGGTAGAGAATACCGAGGCGTTCGGGTGAACTATGGTTAAGGAACTCGGCAAAATGCCCCCGTAACTTCGGGAGAAGGGGGGCCATCACTGGTGAGGGAACTTGCTTCCTGAGCTGGGGGTGGCCGCAGAGACCAGCGAGAAGCGACTGTTTACTAAAAACACAGGTCCGTGCGAAGCCGTAAGGCGATGTATACGGACTGACGCCTGCCCGGTGCTGGAACGTTAAGGGGACCGGTTAGTCACTCTTCGGGGTGGCGAAGCTGAGAACTTAAGCGCCAGTAAACGGCGGTGGTAACTATAACCATCCTAAGGTAGCGAAATTCCTTGTCGGGTAAGTTCCGACCTGCACGAATGGCGTAACGACTTCTCGACTGTCTCAACCATAGGCCCGGTGAAATTGCACTACGAGTAAAGATGCTCGTTTCGCGCAGCAGGACGGAAAGACCCCGGGACCTTTACTACAGTTTGATATTGGTGTTCGGTTCGGCTTGTGTAGGATAGCTGGGAGACTGTGAAGCTTGGACGCCAGTTCAGGTGGAGTCGTCGTTGAAATACCAGTCTGGTCGTGCTGGATGTCTAACCTGGGTCCGTGATCCGGATCAGGGACAGTGTCTGATGGGTAGTTTAACTGGGGCGGTTGCCTCCTAAAGAGTAACGGAGGCGCCCAAAGGTTCCCTCAGCCTGGTTGGCAATCAGGTGGTGAGTGTAAGTGCACAAGGGAGCTTGACTGTGAGACCGACGGGTCGAGCAGGGACGAAAGTCGGGACTAGTGATCCGGCGGTGGCTTGTGGAAGCGCCGTCGCTCAACGGATAAAAGGTACCCCGGGGATAACAGGCTGATCTTCCCCAAGAGTCCATATCGACGGGATGGTTTGGCACCTCGATGTCGGCTCGTCGCATCCTGGGGCTGGAGTCGGTCCCAAGGGTTGGGCTGTTCGCCCATTAAAGCGGTACGCGAGCTGGGTTTAGAACGTCGTGAGACAGTTCGGTCCCTATCCGCTGCGCGCGCAGGAATATTGAGAAGGGCTGTCCCTAGTACGAGAGGACCGGGACGGACGAACCTCTGGTGTGCCAGTTGTCCTGCCAAGGGCATGGCTGGTTGGCTACGTTCGGGAGGGATAACCGCTGAAAGCATCTAAGCGGGAAGCCTGCTTCGAGATGAGTATTCCCACCCACTTGATGGGTTAAGGCTCCCAGTAGACGACTGGGTTGATAGGCCAGATATGGAAGCCCTGTAAGGGGTGGAGTTGACTGGTACTAATAGGCCGAGGGCTTGTCCTCAGTTGCTCGCGTCCACTGTGTTGGTTCTGAAACCACGAACAACCCCACGTCTCCACGGAGCGTGGTGCGGTTGATTGTTTCATAGTGTTTCGGTGGTCATAGCGTGAGGGAAACGCCCGGTTACATTCCGAACCCGGAAGCTAAGCCTTACAGCGCCGATGGTACTGCAGGGGGGACCCTGTGGGAGAGTAGGACGCCGCCGAACAAATATTACGGAAAGGCCCACACCTCACGGTGTGGGCCTTTCTGCGTTTTGGGGTGCTCCCTTTCCAGGGTTACGCGCCTTTGAATCAGAGGGATTAGAGGCGGCCTGCTGCCTTCAGGGCCAGATAGGCATCGGCCAAGGCCGGCGCCAGGTTCTCCGGAGTCGCATCGACGACTGTGACGCCGTGCCGGCGGAGTTGTTCGGCGGTGCGGTGGCGGTCTGATTGGGCCTGGGCGGCTGCTGCGGCCTCGTAGACGGCTTCTGTGGTGCCTCGGGAGTTGGCCATACGGGCGATATGCGGGTCAGCGACCGAGGCCACCAGAAGCGTATGACGTTGGGTGAGGCGGGACAGGACGGGGAGCAGGCCCTGTTCGACGGGCGCCGCGTCGAGGGTCGTGAGGAGGACGATCAGGGCGCGGCGGGAGGCCGTACGGAGTGCGGTGGCCGTGAGGCCGCGGGCGTCCGTTTCGACGAGCTCGGGTTCGAGGGGAGCCATCGCGTTGACCAGGGACGGGAGGACGTCGCCGGCTGTGCGGCCCTGGACGAGAGCTCGTACGCGGCGGTCGTAGGCCAGGAGGTCCACGCGGTCGCCGGCGCGGGAGGCGAGGGCGGCCAGGAGGAGCGCGGCGTCCATGGAGGCGTCGAGGCGGGGGGCGTCGCCCACGCGGCCCGCGGAGGTGCGGCCGGTGTCCAGGACGAGAAGGATGTGGCGGTCACGTTCGGGGCGCCAGGTGCGTACCGCGACCGAGGACTGGCGGGCCGTGGCGCGCCAGTCGATGGAGCGGGTGTCGTCGCCGGGGATGTACTCGCGGAGGCTGTCGAACTCCGTGCCCTCGCCGCGCGTCAGGAGGCTGGTGCGGCCATCGAGTTCGCGCAGACGGGCCAGCTTGGAGGGCAGGTGCTTGCGGCTGTTGAACGGCGGGAGCACGCGTACGGTCCAGGGGACCTTGTGGCTGCCCTGGCGGGCGAAGAGGCCGAGGGGGCCGTACGAGCGGACCGTGACTTTGTCGGCTTGGCGGTCGCCTCTGCGGGTGGGGCGCAGGCGCGTGGTGACGCGGCGGCGTTCGCCCGGGGGGACCGTGAGGCGGTGGCGGGATGCGGCCACTTCGGTGCCGGTGAGCCAACTGCTGGGGGGCCAGGCGTCGCGGAGGTGGGCGCGCAGAGGGCGGTTGGAGGGGTTGGTGACCGTGAGGGTGACGTCCGCGGTTTCGCCCAGACGTACGGAGGTGTCGCCGGAGCGCGTGAGGCCCAGGCGGCGCACGGGGGCGGCGAGGGCGTAGTCGCAGGCGCACGCCAGGGCCAAGGGGGCGTTCACGGCGAGGATGCCCGTCCAGCTGGGTTCCCAGATGCCTACGGGGAGGGTGCCGAGGGCCGCGAGGAGTGCGGCGCGTCCAGTGGGGGCCATCAGCGGGGGACGGGGACGTGGGCGAGGATCGCGTTGATGACCGAGTCGGCCGTCACGCCTTCCATCTCGGCCTCCGGGCGGAGCTGCACGCGGTGGCGGAGGGTCGGGAGTGCCAGTGCCTTGACGTCGTCGGGGATGACGTAGTCGCGGCCCGTCAGCCAGGCCCAGGCGCGGGAGGCCGCGAGGAGGGCCGTGGCGCCTCGGGGGGAGACGCCGAGGGTGAGGGACGGGGATTCGCGGGTGGCGCGGCAGATGTCCACCACATAGGCGGTGATCTCGGGGGAGACCGTCGTCTTGGCCACGGCGGCGCGGGCGGCTTCGAGGTCGGCCGCGTTCGCGACGGGGCGTACGCCGGCGGCGCGCAGGTCGCGCGGGTTGAAGCCCTCGGCGTGGCGGGTGAGGACGTCGATCTCGTCCCGGCGGGACGGGAGCGGGACCGTCAGTTTGAGGAGGAAACGGTCCAGCTGGGCTTCGGGGAGGGGGTATGTGCCCTCGTACTCGACCGGGTTCTGGGTGGCGGCGACCAGGAACGGGTCCGGGAGCGGGCGCGGGGTGCCGTCGACCGTGACTTGACGCTCCTCCATGGCCTCCAGCAGGGAGGACTGGGTCTTCGGCGGGGTGCGGTTGATCTCGTCGGCGAGCAGCAGGTTGGTGAAGACCGGGCCGGGCTGGAAGGAGAACTCGGCGCTGCGGGTGTCGTAGACGAGTGAGCCGGTGACGTCGCTCGGCATGAGGTCCGGGGTGAACTGGACGCGCTTGGTGTCCAGCTCGAGTGCGGATGCCAGGGCGCGGACGAGCAACGTTTTGGCTACTCCAGGGACTCCTTCCAGTAGGACGTGTCCGCGGCACAGGAGGGCGACGACGAGGCCGGTCACGGCGGGGTCCTGGCCGACCACGGCTTTGGCGATCTCGGCGCGCAGGGCCTCCAGAGAGGCTCGGGCGGCGCCCGGGTCCTCGGTGGTCCCGGCGTTGTCAGTGGTCGGGTCCATCATGAACGGCGTACCTCTCTTTCGAGGGCGTCGAGTTGGTCGGTGAGGGCGATGAGGGCCGTGTCGTCGCTGGGCGGCGGGCCGAAGAGGAGCGCGTGCAGGAACTGTCCGTCGCCGTGGAGATGGGCGGACAGGGCGGGGAGCAGGGCCTCGGGCGTGTGCGCCCGGGAGACGGGGACACCTACGAGGGGGGCGAGGCGCGTGCGGGTGGTGGAGCGAAGAGCGGCGGCCGCGCGGTCGCGGGCGTTGGCCTTGCGGTAGAGGCGGGCGCGGCCTTCGACGGTTTCGGAGGCGCGGATCGCGACGGGGAGTTTCTCGGGCACCAGGGGGCCGAGTCGGCGTGCCCGCCAGAAGGCGGCCACGGCTCCGGCGACGAAGAGCTGCACGGTGCCCCAGAGCCAGCCCGAGGGGAGCAGGTCCAAGAAGCTGCGGCTGCCGGAGTCGGTGGCCGAGTCGTCGGAGAGCGAGGGGAGGTACCAGACGACATGAGGGCGCGAGCCGAGGAGCTGGAGGGCGAGCGAGGCGTTGCCCTGTTCGTCGAGGCTGCTGTTGTAGAGGATGTCGGGGGCGCCGAGTACGACGGTGTCGCCGTCCCCCTCGGCTGCCGGGACGCGCACCAGGGTGGGCAGGCCCTCGTCGGGGTAGCAGGTGTCCGCCGCGCGGGCCGTGACGTGGTAGCGAATCCCGCCGGTGTCGGCGCTGCCCGCGCGGCGGGCGGCTGCCAGGTCGCAGCGGGGCACGAGTGTGGAGTCGAAGCTGAGGACGGAGTCGGCGGTGACCCCGGGGGCGAGGGTGTTGACGGACGAGGAGCCGGGGGCGATGAGGACCGTACGGCCGCCGGAGGTCTCGGTCGCCGTGCGGAGGCGGCTCTGCTGGGAGTCGGTCAGCAGGTCCGGGACGGCGATCAGGAGCGTGGTGTCGGGGCCGGCGGCGGCGCTTGCCTCGTCGAGAGTGGTGACGAGTCGGGTGGACACGCCTTGGTCGGCGAGGAGTTCGGCGACGGCGCGGCTGCCGTTGGTGTCGGCGGAGCGCGGGTCGAGGCGGCCGTGTTCGGCGCCGGATCGGATCACGGCGATCACGACGGCCGCCGCCAGGAGGATCACGGCCGCGAGCACGACACCGCGCGCGCGGGTCCACACCTGGCGGGTGGTGGGCGAGACCGAGGTGGGCGGGAGCGTGGCCTCGGTGGTCATTCGGCGGCTCCTCGGCGGCTGCTGTGGGCCGTGCTCGCGGTGCTGGCGGTGTTGCTCGCCAGGGCGGGCTTGGTGCGTTCCAGGTCGTCGTCGAGGGCGGCGAGCCGACGGTACGTTCCTTCGGCCGCGGACCGGCCGCCGTACGTGACGTCGTCGAAGTCCCGGGCGGCGGCGCGCAGTCGGTCCGCCTGGGCGGGAAGGACCAGGCCCGCTTCGGAGGCCGCCTCGTCGGCGGTGCGCCCGGGGCGCGCGTCGAGCAGGGCGCGTTCTTCCAGGGAGCGGACAACGCCACGCATGCGTTCCTGGACGGCCTGGTTCCAGTGGCCCTGGGCGGCCTGTGCCTCGGCGGCCGCGCGGTGTTCGGCGGCGCTGCGGGGGCCGTCGTCGAAGAGCACGGCGGACGAGACAGGGGGGCGGCGAGGGGTGCCGAGGCGCCACCACAGCGCTCCGAGGAGGGCCAGAACGGCCAGGACGATGACGACGAGGCCGAGTGTGCCGCCGGGGGTGGCTGCGGAGGCGGCGCCGAACAGCTTGTCGAGCCAGTCCCAGAAGGCGTCGATGGCCCGCTCGTACCAGCTGGGGTCGTTCTCGTGGTACATGCCCTTGGACAGCTCGCGCTGCGCCGCCTCCCGCGCGGGGTCGCGCGGGAGGGTGACGGGTGGCTCGTCCGCCGAGCGCCACGACATCGGTACGGCTGTCAGCGCTCCCCCCGACAGTCTCACCGCATCAGCTCCCCGGGGTGGCGGCGGAGGTGTCGCCGCCGTAGCCCTGGACACCGGCGGCGCGGCCCAGTTCGAGGTCGAGGGCCTCGCGGCGGATGCGCTGGTCGATGTAGAGGAGGACGGTGACGCCGGCGCTGATCGGGAAGGTGACGGTGGATCCGATCACCGCGCCGACGCCGCTGATGACGAGGTACGTCCAGCCGATGTTTGCGCCGCCGGAGGCGAGGAAGTCGGAGATGCCGTTGCCGTCCAGGAGAGCGGCCACGACGGAGAAGGGGATCACGACGATCGACGCGACCACGTAGGCGATGATCGCGGCGAGCAGTTGGATGCCGAGGACCCGCCACCAGGAGCCACGCACCAGTTTGACGGAGCGGTTCATCGACTTCCCCACGCCCTGCTTCTCCAGCATCAGCGCGGGCGAGGCGAGCGAGAAGCGGATCATCAGCCACACGGTGAGGACGAAGGCACCGAGTCCGCCGAGGAGGGCGAGGAGTACGCCCGCACCGGTCGAGCCCCCGGCGGCGATGAGGACCCCGGGCAGGATGCCCACGGTCATGATCAGGCCGGCGATGACGAGCAGCAGGAGGGTCAGGCCGCCCAGCCTGAGGAGCTGCGGGCGGGCGTCCCGCCAGGCCTCGGCGGTGGTCACCGGCTTGCCGAGGACGGCTCGGCTGGTCACGGTCGTGAGCAGGGCCGTCGCGATGATGGTGCCCAGCAGGGAGATCACCAGGACGGCGGAGGTGGTCAGCAGGGTGTCGCCGAGGGCGCGGCCCAGCTCGTCGGGCGTGGCGGTCGGGTCGCTGAGGACGTCCGAGTTCGCGGTGTCGTTGAGGACGAGGCCTTGGAGCAGGATCGCCGCGATCTGGGTGATGACCGCGACGGTCAGGGAGATGCCGAGGACTGTGCGCCAGTGCGTGCGCATGGTGGAGACCGCGCCGTCGAGGATCTCGCCGATGCCGAGCGGGCGCAGCGGGATCACGCCGGGCTTGGCCGCGGGCGGGGGGCCTCCCCATCCGCCGCCCCAGCCGGGAGCGCCGTAGCCCGGGCCGGGGACGCCGTAGCCGGGGTGGCCGCCGGGCGGGCCGTAGCCGCCGGGGCCGGGGTGCGGGGGGCCGGGATGGGGTGCGCCGGGATGTCCGCTCCAGCCCGGGACAGGCGGCGGTGGTGGCGGGGTCTGGCCGGGGCTCTGCGGGCTCGGAGCGGTCCACTGGGCGGGTGGTGGCTGTTCCTTGGACCACTTGGACGGCGGCTGCGCCTGGTCCGCGCCGCTGTGGTCCGCCGGCTGCGCGGAGCCCTGCTGGTCCGGCTCCTGGCCGTCCGAGGGGGCGGATCCGGGCGAGGCCCAGCCCGGAGTGTCCTTCATCGTCGCTCCTTCACGGTGCTCGTCCGCGGTCGCGGCGGCAGCTTGGCGCCCATCGTGCCACGCGCTGTCCGAGAAGTGACCGGGGGCCGTATGCGCTGCGTACCTTCAATTGTCCGACGGATACGGGGCAGACTGACGGCATGGCTGATCAGTACGCGCAATCCGGCGACGACACCCGGCCGACCGAGATACCCGCGATCCGTTGGGACGAGCCACCTGAAGGCCCCGTCCTGGTCCTCCTGGACCAGACGAGGCTGCCGGCCGAGGAGGTCGAGCTGGTGTGCACGGACGCGCCCGCGCTGGTGGAGGCGATTCGTTCGCTCGCCGTCCGCGGGGCGCCGCTGCTGGGGATCGCCGGGGCGTACGGCGTCGCGCTCGCCGCCGCGCGTGGGTTCGACGTGGAGGACGCCGCCGAGGCGCTCGAGGGTGCCCGGCCCACCGCGGTGAACCTCGCCGTCGGTGTGCGCCGCGCACGGTCCGCGCACCGGGCCGAGCTCGGCCGGACGGGCGACCAGGAGCAGGCCGCGCGGGCGGCGCTTGCCGCGGCGCGGTCGCTGCACCGGGAGGACGCCGAGGCGAGTTCCCTCATGGCCGCGCACGGGCTGGCGCTGCTCGACGAGCTGCTGCCGGGCGGCGGGCACCGGGTGCTCACGCACTGCAACACCGGTTCGCTGGTGTCGGGTGGTGAGGGCACGGCGTTCGCGGTGGCGCTCGCCGCGCACCGGTCGGGGCGGCTGCGTCGACTGTGGGTGGACGAGACGCGGCCGTTGCTGCAGGGTTCTCGGCTGACCGCTTATGAGGCGGCGCGCAGCGGAATGGCGTACACCTTGCTCACGGACAATGCCGCGGGTTCGCTCTTCGCGGCGGGGGAGGTGGACGCGGTGCTGGTGGGGGCCGACCGGATCGCCGCCGACGGATCGGTGGCGAACAAGGTGGGGACTTACCCGCTCGCGGTCCTTGCCCGGTATCACCACGTGCCGTTCATCGTGGTGGCGCCGGTGACGACGGTGGATCCGGACACCCCGGACGGGGCGTCCATCGAGGTGGAACAGCGCGCGGGTCATGAGGTGACCGAGATCACGGCACCTCAGGTGCCGGTGGCGGGAGCAGAGGCGGGAGGCGGGATCGCGGTGGCACCCCTGGGGACCCAGGCGTACAACCCGGCGTTCGACGTGACGCCGCCCGAGTTGGTGACGGCGATTGTCACCGAGGAAGGGGCTGTGTCGCCCGTGACCGCCGATGCGCTTGCCGAGCTGTGTGACAGGTCACGCCAGGTAACGATTTAGTTAATGGGATGATGGCATTCATGAAGGGACGAGTCCTTGTCGTCGACGACGACACCGCACTGGCCGAGATGCTCGGCATTGTGTTGCGTGGTGAAGGTTTTGAGCCGTCTTTCGTAGCCGACGGCGACAAGGCGCTGGCCGCGTTCCGTGAGGCCAAACCGGATCTGGTGCTGCTGGATCTGATGCTGCCGGGCCGGGACGGGATCGAGGTCTGCCGTCTGATCAGGGCGGAGTCCGGGGTGCCGATCGTGATGCTCACGGCGAAGAGCGACACCGTGGATGTGGTGGTCGGCCTGGAGTCGGGCGCGGACGACTACATCGTGAAGCCGTTCAAGCCGAAGGAACTGGTGGCCCGGATCCGGGCCAGGCTGAGGAGGTCGGAGGAGCCGGCGCCGGAGCAGCTCGCCATAGGTGACCTGGTCATCGATGTGGCCGGGCACTCCGTGAAGCGGGAGGGGCAGTCGATCGCGCTGACGCCGCTGGAGTTCGACCTGCTGGTCGCGCTGGCGCGGAAGCCGTGGCAGGTGTTCACCCGGGAGGTCCTGCTGGAGCAGGTCTGGGGGTACCGCCACGCTGCGGACACCCGTCTGGTGAACGTCCATGTGCAGCGGCTGCGCTCCAAGGTCGAGAAGGACCCGGAGCGGCCGGAGATCGTGGTGACCGTCCGGGGCGTCGGATACAAGGCAGGGCCCAGCTGACATGTCCGGTGACAGTGCCGCTTCGGCGCCCGGCCAGCCGGGGACCCGCGCGGAGCGGCCTGTCGGCCGGAAGTCCTCGGGTTCCCGCTGGGGGCGTCTCCTTGCGGGCGGTTTGCTGCAGGGTGGAGTCCAGGGCAGCCCGGTTCTGAGGTTGTTCATGCGCTGGGTGCGCCGTCCATTGCTGCCCGTGATGCGGCTGTGGCGGCGCAATATCCAGCTCAGGATCGTCGTGACGACCCTGCTGATGTCGCTCAGCGTTGTGCTGCTGCTGGGCTTCGTCGTCATCGGGCAGGTCCGTAATGGACTGCTGGACGCCAAGGTCAAGGCCTCGCAGAGCCAGGCCACCGGCGGCTTCACGGTCGCCGAGCAGAAGGCGGACAGCGAGGCGAGCGCGGCCGGGAACGACAGCGTGGAGCCGGACGGCGACCGAGTGCAGAACGTTGTCGAGTGGATGACCACCCTGGTGAATTCGCTCTCCAGCGGCGGCCAGGGCGCGTTCGACGTCGTGACGCTCAGCCCCGCCTCCGCCGACGGCGACACCGGGGGCCTCGGACCGCGTGTCTCCGGGGGCGTGAAATGGGACCTCAGCGTGCCCGTGGAGCTGCGCGAGCGGGTCGACGACGGCACCGGTGCCGTCCAGAGCTATACGCGGATCTACTACGACAACGGTCAGGAGCCCCAGCCGGGGCTGATCATCGGCAAGCAGGTCAGCGACCCCAACAGCGCCCCGTACCAGCTGTACTACCTCTTCCCGCTCACCCAGGAGGAGAAGTCCCTCAGCCTGGTCAAGGGGACGCTGGCGACGGCCGGACTGTTCGTCGTCGTGCTGCTCGGGGCCATCGCCTGGCTCGTGGTGCGGCAGGTCGTCACGCCCGTGCGGATGGCGGCCGGGATCGCCGAGCGGCTCTCCGCCGGGCGCCTGCAGGAGCGTATGAAGGTCAGCGGCGAGGACGACATCGCGCGGCTCGGCGAGGCCTTCAACAAGATGGCGCAGAACCTGCAGCTGAAGATCCAGCAGCTGGAGGACCTGTCGCGGATGCAGCGGCGGTTCGTCTCCGATGTCTCGCACGAGCTGCGTACGCCGCTGACGACCGTACGGATGGCGGCGGACGTCATTCATGACGCGCGCGTGGACTTCGACCCGGTGACCGCGCGGTCGGCCGAGTTGCTCGCCGATCAGCTGGACCGGTTCGAGTCGTTGCTCGCGGACCTGCTGGAGATCAGCCGGTTCGACGCGGGCGCGGCGGCCCTGGAGGCCGAGCCGATAGACCTGCGCGAGGTTGTGCGGAAGGTCGTCAGCGGGGCCGAGCCGCTCGCCGAGCGCAAGGGGACGCAGATACGGGTCCTGGGGGATCAGCAGCCCGTCGTCGCCGAGGCCGACGCCCGGCGCGTGGAGCGGGTGCTGCGCAACCTGGTGGTCAACGCGGTGGAGCACGGCGAGGGCAAGGACGTCGTGGTCAAGCTCGCGGCGGCGGGCGGCGCGGTCGCGGTCGCGGTGCGCGACTACGGCGTGGGGCTCAAGCCGGGCGAGGCGACCCGGGTGTTCAGCCGTTTCTGGCGGGCCGACCCGGCACGCGCGCGTACCACCGGCGGTACGGGACTGGGGCTGTCGATCGCCCTGGAGGACGCGCGGCTGCACGGCGGCTGGCTGCAGGCGTGGGGCGAGCCGGGCGGTGGTTCGCAGTTCCGGCTCACCCTGCCGCGGACGGCGGACGAGCCGCTGCGAGGGTCGCCGATACCTCTGGAACCGAAGGACTCCCGGCGAAACCGTGGGCTCAATGACGCCGGTCTGCCGCTCGGCGGCAGCGGCAAGCTCGCCACGGTGCCGGTCCAGGCCGGTGAGCACGGGGCGGCGAGGGCGGCCATAGGGCCACGGCCGGGTGCCGGGCAGATGCCCACGGCCGACCCGACGGCGCTCCCCGGCAGCGGCGCGCGTGTGGTGCCCCGGCCGGCTATGCCGCCCACGACACCGTCCTCGGCCTCGCCCGAGCGGAGGTCCGAAGACGCGGGGCAGACCGAGCAGAGGCCGTCGGAGAGCGGCGCGGAGCAGCAGTACGAGCAGGGGGAGGCATTCCGTGGGCGCTGACCGCGGGAAACGCGGCCGTGGGCGTCCGATGTGGGCGACGGCATACGTCGGCATCGGTGCCGTACTGCTGGCGGGGTGTGCCTCGATGCCGGACAGCGGTGACATGCGTGATGTCGAGTCCACCCCGAGGCAGGACGCCCAGGTGCGGGTCTTCGCCCTGCCGCCCGCGGAGGACGCCGAGCCGCGGGAGATCGTGCAGGGCTTCCTGGAGGCCCTGACCAGCGACGACCTGAACTACGAGACGGCACGCAAATACCTGACCGGCGACGCGCTCAAGGACTGGAAGCCGGGCGAGTCGACCACGGTCCTCGCCGAGGCACCCACCCCCTACACCCAGGTCACGGGGGAGCGGCCGCAGGCCGACGAGTACCGGTACGAGCTGTCCGGCAAGAAGGTCGCCCTGGTGGACGGGCAGCACGCGTACACGCCCACCAGCGGCGAGTACCGCCGGACCGTGCACCTCACGCGCGTGAAGGACACCCAGCAGTGGCGCATCGACCAGCTGCCGCCGGGCGTGGTGCTCGGGAGGTCGGACTTCGAGCGCAACTACAAGTCGATCAACAAGTACTACTTCACCTCCGCGGCGCAGTCCGGTGAGCCGGGGACGGTCGCCGACCCGGTCTATGTGCGCAGCCAGGTCGACCCGGTGACCCAGGTGGTCCGGGACCTGCTGAAGGGGCCCACCAGTTGGCTCAACCCGGTCGCGAGGACGAGCTTCCCCTCCGGGACGGCCCTGCGGAAGGGCACCGGGGCGCTGACGCCGGACGACCAGAACACGCTGGTCGTGCCGTTGAACAAGAAGGCCGACCGCGTCTCGGAGAGCCGATGCGAGGAGATGGCCGCCCAACTCCTCTTCACGCTCCAGGACTACATGCCGACGGGCGTGGACGAGGTGGAGCTGCAGGGCTCGACCGGCGCGCAGTTGTGCGTGCTCGGTGAGGGCCAGGCAGACATCATCGCCTCGCACGGTTTCGGCAAGAGCGCGGAGTACGAGTACTTCATCGACGGCGAGCACAAGCTCGTACGACTGCCCGAGCGGAACACGGTGACCACGCCGACGGCCGTTCCCGGCGCGCTCGGCGAGGGGGAGAAGCAGCTGCGGTCCGCCGCCGTGTCACGCGGTGAGGACCGGGCCGCCGGGGTGTCGCTCGACGGGAGCGAGCTGTATGTGTCGCCGCTGACGGCGGGCGGCGCGCTCGGCGATCCGGTGCTGCGCAGCTCGGGCGCCACCGCGAAGGACCGGCTGACGACGCCCAGTTGGGACGGGCGGGGCGACCTGTGGGTGGCCGACCGCGACCCCAAGAACCCCCGTCTGCTGGTGCTGGCGGACGGCATGGGGGAGCCGTTGGAGGTCAGGTCGCCCGGGCTCAACGGGCGCGTCGAGGCGGTGCGTGTGGCCGCTGACGGGGTACGGGTCGCGCTGATCCTGGAGGACGAGGGCGAGCGGGCGCTGTACATCGGCCGTATCGAGCGCGACGCCGACGCGGACGGCACCACCGTCTCGATCGTCGAACTGCGGTCCGTGACACCGGACCTGGAGGATGTCACCGCCATGTCGTGGGCCGGCGACAGCCAACTCGTGGTCGTGGGGCGCGAACCCGGCGGTGTGCAGCAGATGCGGTACGTCCGGGTCGACGGTTCCCCGACGCCGGGTGCCGGGCCTTCCGCGCTCACCGGCGTGGAGGAGATCGCCGCGTCCGAGGACGAGAGCCAGCCATTGGTCGCGCACTCGGCCGACGGGATCGTCCGGCTGTCTCCGGGGGAGCAGTGGCAGACGGTGGTCAAGGAGGGGACGGCTCCGGTCTATCCGGGGTGAGGTCCAGGGCGGGCCGTCTCTCCGCTTGTGCGGTGTGTCCGGGGGAGGGCCCCGCAGGGCTGTACACGAGAGGCTTCCGGGCGGCCTTGGTTCGGTGGCGCCCCGGTTCGGTGACGCCCGTGGTTCCGGCCGTCGTCGACACGCGGCGGAGCGTGTGGCGTGCGCCCATTTGTGACGGCGCCCGGTCCTTTTCTGACGGGACACGGCCTTTTCTGAAGGCACTCGATCTTCTTCAGGCGCCCGTCGCTCGGGTGGGTGACAACCCTCTGTGGTTTCGGTGAGTTGTCCACAGGCGGTTGTCCACAGGGGTGGCAGGGCGTCGCATGCGTTGGCACAGTGGTGGGCATGCGGGGGTGGTGGCAGGACCTCACGGATCTGGTGCTGCCGGCCGAGTGCGGAGGCTGCGGTAGGCCTCGCGCGGTGCTCTGCCCGGAGTGCCGTGCGGCTCTGACCGGAGACGCGCCGTGCCGGGTGCGACCGGTGCCGGAGCCGTCGGGTTTGCCCGTGGTGCATGCGGCGGCTCCGTACGAGGACGCGGTGCGGGCCGCGCTGCTCGCGCACAAGGAACGGGGTGCGCTGGCGCTCGCCGGACCGCTCGGCACGGCCTTGGCAGGGGCCGTACGGGAGGGCGGTGGCGGCGGGCCGGTGCTGCTGGTTCCGGTGCCGTCCGCGCGGCGGGCGGTACGGGCGCGCGGGCACGACCCGGCGCGGCGGATCGCGCTCGCGGCCGCCGGGGAGCTGCGGCGTACCGGGACGCCGGCCAGGGTGCTCGGGGTACTGCGGCAGCGGCGTGCCGTGGCCGATCAGTCGGGGCTGGACTCCCGGCAGCGGCTGGACAACCTCGCGGGTGCCCTGGAGGTGGTTGCCGGGGGTACCCGGCTGCTGGGTGGAGGCCCGGTCGTGCTCGTGGACGACCTGATGACGACCGGTGCCTCGCTCGCGGAGGCGGCACGGGCGGTGCGGGTGGCCCGGGCCGGGCGGGGGGTGGCTCCGGGGGAGTACGACGCGGGGCGAACGGCAAAGGAGGTCGTGCGAACACAAGGCGTAACGGGAACGGCGGACGGAGTCGGAGACGGGATCCGCGCGGCGGTGGTCGCCGCGCCGCCCGACTCTTTCCAAATAAACCGGAACTGACAGAGAACTTGCATCGTTGCAGGTAATGAGAGGGTCAATTCACCTGAACGGAGGTACGCCTCGGTAGAGGGTGACGACATCCGCCCGAGCGAGATATGTTCGGTTGTGAGGGAATGGCCCCGGCCGTCCACGACATATCCGAATGCTGTGCTGCGGGTTTTCCGAATCACCCGCGCCGGTGGGGTGGAGATCTTGTCCACGGGGGAGGAGGAGGTGGAAGTCACCGAGTCCGCGGTTCCGGGAGACACCGGAACCTGGTGCACAAGGGAGATGCTCCGCCAGTGGAGCGGAGCGATCCGGGAACGGAGTTCTGCGTGGACATCGTCGTCAAGGGCCGCAAGACCGAGGTGCCCGAGCGGTTCCGCAAGCACGTGGCCGAGAAGCTGAAGCTGGAGAAGATCCAGAAGCTCGACGGCAAGGTGATCAGCCTCGACGTCGAGGTGTCCAAGGAGCCCAACCCCCGACAGGCCGACCGCAGTGACCGGGTGGAGATCACGCTCCACTCCCGCGGACCGGTGATCCGGGCGGAGGCCGCGGCAAGTGATCCGTATGCGGCGCTCGACCTGGCGGCGGACAAGCTCGAGGCCCGGCTGCGCAAGCAGCACGACAAGCGTTACACGCGCCGAGGCGCGCGCAGGCTCACGGCCGCGGAGGTCGCCGACCACGTCCCCGGTGTGGCGACGCTCAACGGCAACGGATACGTCGCCGACGAGGAGAAGCCGGACGGCGTGCCCACCAAGAGGATCGGCTCGCTGGAAGTGAAGGGCGAAGGCCCTCTCATCGTCCGCGAGAAGACCCACGTCGCCTCCCCGATGACGCTCGACCAGGCTCTCTACGAGATGGAGCTGGTCGGGCACGACTTCTACCTGTTCGTCGACTCCGAGACCAAGGAACCGAGTGTCGTCTACCGGCGGCACGCCTACGACTACGGCGTCATCCACCTCAGCACGGACCCGATGGTCGCCCAGGCGCATTCGGACGCCGCGGGCGGCGCGCTCGGCGGCTGACCGCGCCGGGTGACAGCTGAGCCGGTGCCCCTGGAGCGCTCGTGCGCCCCCAGGGGCACCGGTGTGCGACCCCTCGTGGCCCGCTCTGTCACCGCAGTGTCGGCCGGGCATGAAATCATGGCCGAACCGGCCCCAACCGGCGGGCCGTTGCCTTGGTTTGGCGATGGCACAGAAACACAGGCCACGGCCTTCAGGGGGAGGAACGATGGCGGACAGCAGTTTTGGACCGATGCGTGACGAGGATGCCGACGAAGGCTCCGTCGGCATGGGCCCCGCCGCGGGCTCCCCGGGTAAGGAGCCGATCCGGGTCCTCGTCGTGGACGATCACGCGCTCTTCCGCCGCGGACTGGAGATCGTGCTCGCCGCCGAGGAGGACATCCAGGTCGTCGGTGAGGCCGGTGACGGGGCGGAGGCGGTCGACAAGGCCGCGGATCTGCTGCCCGACATCGTGCTGATGGACGTACGGATGCCCAAGCGCGGCGGTATCGAGGCATGCACCTCCATCAAGGAGGTGGCCCCCAGCGCGAAGATCATCATGCTGACGATCAGCGATGAGGAGGCCGACCTCTACGACGCGATCAAGGCGGGGGCCACCGGATATCTCCTCAAGGAGATCTCCACGGACGAAGTGGCCACGGCCATTCGCGCGGTCGCCGACGGACAGTCGCAGATCAGTCCCTCGATGGCGTCGAAGCTGCTCACCGAGTTCAAATCCATGATTCAGCGGACCGACGAGCGGCGTCTCGTCCCGGCGCCGCGGCTCACGGACCGGGAACTGGAGGTGCTCAAGCTCGTGGCGACCGGGATGAACAACCGGGACATCGCCAAGGAGCTGTTCATTTCCGAGAACACCGTGAAGAACCATGTGCGCAACATCCTGGAGAAGCTTCAGCTGCACTCCAGGATGGAGGCCGTGGTGTACGCGATGCGGGAGAAGATCCTCGAGATTCGTTAGGTCCGGTCGTTGGGCCGCGAGGTCACGTCAGGGCGCGGACCAGGGGCTCGCGTAGCTCCGGGGCGTCCACGCGTTCCACGCGTACGTCCGTGCAGTCCACCCAGGTCGCGGCCTCCAGGAGGGCCTGGGCGACCGCCGGGACCGCCTTGGGGCCGTTGAGGGTGACCTGTTTGGCGACCAGGGTGCGGCCGTCGCGGGCGGGGTCGACCCGGCCGACCAGGTGGCCGCCGGACAGGACCGGCATCGCGAAGTAGCCGTAGACGCGCTTCGGCTTGGGGACGTAGGCCTCCAGGCGGTGGGTGAAGCCGAAGAGGCGTTCCGTGCGGGCCCGTTCCCAGACCAGGGAGTCGAACGGGGACAGGAGCGTGGTGCGGTGGCGGCCGCGCGGGGGTGTTGCCAGGGCTGCCGGGTCGGCCCAGGCGGGCTTGGCCCAGCCCTGCACCGTCACCGGGACCAGGCCGGAGTCGGCGACCACCGCGTCGAACTGCTCGCCCTTGAGTCGGTGGTAGTCGGCGATGTCCGCGCGGGTGCCGACGCCGAGGGCCTCGCCGGCCAGGCGGACCAGGCGGCGTAGGCACTCCGTGTCGTCCAGCTCGTCGTGCAGCAATGTGTCGGGGACGGCACGCTCGGCCAGGTCGTACACCCGCTTCCAGCCGCGGCGCTCCACGCAGACCACCTCGCCGTACATCAGGGCGCGTTCGACGGCGACCTTCTCGCCGGACCAGTCCCACCACTCGCTGGTGCGTTTGGCTCCGCCCAGTTCGGTGGCGGTGAGGGGGCCCTCGGCGCGGAGCTGCTTGATGACGCGGTCGTAGGCGCCGTCCGGGAGTTGGTGGTTCCAGAGGGGGCGGGCCCGGTAGGCGCGGCGGCGGAAGGCGAAGTGGGGCCACTCCTCGATGGGGAGGATGCAGGCGGCGTGGGACCAGTACTCGAAGGCGTGGGGTCGTGACGGAGGCGCGCCCGTGGACGCAGCCGTCCAGTACGCCTTGTCGACCGTGGTGCGGCCTATGGCGCCGAGGCGGGCGTACGGGATGAGTTCGTGGGAGCGGGCGAGGACGGAGATCGTGTCGAGTTGGACCGCGCCCAGGTGTCGCAGGACGCCGCGGACGCCGGATCTGCGGTCCGGGGCGCCGAGGAAGCCCTGGGCCCGGAGGGCGATTCGGCGGGCCTCGTCTGCGGTGAGTTCTGTGGTGGGGCGCGGGAGGGAGGTCATGCTCCGCAGGGTAGGGGAGGGTACTGACAGCGGAAGATGAGCTGCTGGGTGGGGGAGGGGGTTTTCCGCGAACGCCGGACGGGCTGGATGGTTCGGACGGGCCGGGTCATCCCGGTGCAGGCAGATACGGCGTCGCAGAGGGCAGCCCCAGGTCCGACGGGAGCAAGGAGCCCAGCCAGCAGTCGCGGCGTACTCCGTTGTTGGTGAGGGCGGCTCGGAGGGTGCCTTCGAGGGTGAAGCCGGTGTGTTCGGCTACGGCTCGGGAGGCGGTGTTGCCCACCTCGGCGCGCCATTCGAGGCGGTCGAGGGCGAGGGTGGTGAAGGACCAGTGGGCGGCGGCGCGGGTGGCCTCGGTGATGTAGCCGTTGCGGCGGTGCTCCTTGGTGGCCCAGAAACCGATCTCGCCGGTGCCCAGGGACCGCATGGTGACGCCGAGCATGCCCACCAGCTCCCCGGCGGGGAGGAAGAGGCCGAAGGTGAACATGGAGGCGTTGGCCCAGCCCTCGGGAACGGCCTGCTCGACGAAACCCTCCGCGTGTTCACGCAGATACGGCGAGGGGATCGTGGTCCAGCGCTGGATGTCCGGGTCCTGCGCAGCCGCGTACACCGTGTCGGTGTCGTGCCGGTCCACGGTGCGCAGCAGCAGGCGCGCGGTGGTCAGGGTGACGGGGTCCATCGGGCGATTCTGCTCGGCGGAACCGAAGGACGCCATCCCATGTGAGGCTGTTCTGTGGACGGCCCAGGGGCGCGATGTGTGAGGAGACGGTCACAATTCGCGTGTTTCGTGGACGGAACGCGGCACCATCCGCATCGGCCGCCCGTTGTCCTAGTGGCTGTCACTGACAGACCTCCCGGCACGGCGGGGTCCTCGCTTACGATGGCCGTTGCTCAAGCTGTGATTTAAAACTGCCAACTGTCATTGAAACCGACCGTCCCAGGCCCGACCGGCAAGGAGACAAACCCCCGTGTCCGTCCTCTCGAAGATCATGCGTGCAGGCGAAGGCAAAATCCTGCGCAAGCTGCACCGCATCGCGGACCAGGTCAACTCCATCGAAGAGGACTTCGTCGACCTCTCCGACGCCGAGCTGCGCGCCCTGACCGAGGAGTACAAGCAGCGGTACGCCGACGGCGAGACCCTCGACGATCTGCTCCCCGAGGCGTTCGCCACCGTGCGCGAGGGCGCCAAGCGCGCCCTCGGCCAGCGCCACTACGACGTGCAGATCATGGGCGGCGCCGCCCTCCACCTCGGCTATGTCGCCGAGATGAAGACCGGTGAGGGCAAGACCCTCGTCGGCACGCTGCCCGCGTATCTGAACGCGCTGTCCGGTGAAGGCGTCCACCTGATCACGGTCAACGACTACCTGGCCGAGCGCGACTCCGAGATGATGGGCCGCGTCCACAAGTTCCTGGGTCTGAGCGTCGGCTGCATCCTCGCCAACATGACGCCGGCCCAGCGCCGCGAGCAGTACAACTGCGACATCACCTACGGCACGAACAACGAGTTCGGCTTCGACTACCTCCGCGACAACATGGCATGGGCCAAGGACGAACTCGTCCAGCGCGGCCACAACTTCGCGATCGTCGACGAGGTCGACTCCATCCTCGTCGACGAGGCCCGTACGCCGCTGATCATCTCCGGCCCGGCCGACCAGGCCACCAAGTGGTACGGCGACTTCGCCAAGCTGGTCACGCGCCTGAAGAAGGGCGAGCCCGGCAACCAACTCAAGGGCATCGAGGAGACCGGCGACTACGAGGTCGACGAGAAGAAGCGCACCGTCGCCATCCACGAGTCCGGCGTCTCCAAGGTCGAGGACTGGCTGGGCATCGACAACCTCTACGAGTCGGTGAACACGCCTCTGGTGGGCTACCTGAACAACGCCATCAAGGCCAAGGAGCTCTTCAAGAAGGACAAGGACTACGTCGTCATGGACGGCGAAGTCATGATCGTCGACGAGCACACCGGCCGTATCCTCGCCGGCCGCCGCTACAACGAGGGCATGCACCAGGCGATCGAGGCGAAGGAAGGGGTGGACATCAAGGACGAGAACCAGACGCTCGCCACGATCACCCTGCAGAACTTCTTCCGCCTCTACAAGCGTCACGACCACTCCGGCAAGGAACTGGCCGGCCTCTGCGGCATGACCGGTACGGCGATGACCGAGGCCGCGGAGTTCCACCAGATCTACAAGCTCGGCGTCGTCCCGATCCCGACCAACCGGCCGATGGTCCGCAAGGACCAGTCGGACCTGATCTACCGCACCGAGGTCGCGAAGTTCGAGGCGGTCGTCGACGACATCGTCGAGAAGCACGAGAAGGGCCAGCCGATCCTCGTCGGTACGACGTCGGTCGAGAAGTCCGAGTACCTGTCCCAGCAGCTGAGCAAGCGCGGCGTCCAGCACGAGGTGCTCAACGCCAAGCAGCACGACCGGGAGGCGACGATCGTCGCCCAGGCCGGCCGCAAGGGCGCCGTGACCGTCGCCACGAACATGGCCGGTCGTGGTACGGACATCAAGCTCGGCGGCAACCCCGAGGACCTCGCCGAGGCCGAGCTGCGCCAGCGCGGGCTCGACCCCGAGGAGCACATCGAGGAGTGGGCCCACGCCCTGCCCGAGGCCCTCGCGAAGGCCGAGGACGCGGTCAAGGCGGAGTTCGAGGAGGTCAAGGATCTCGGCGGGCTCTACGTCCTCGGCACCGAGCGGCACGAGTCCCGCCGTATCGACAACCAGCTGCGCGGTCGTTCCGGCCGTCAGGGAGACCCGGGCGAGTCCCGCTTCTATCTGTCGCTGGGCGACGACCTGATGAGGCTCTTCAAGGCCCAGATGGTCGAGCGCGTGATGTCCATGGCCAACGTGCCGGACGACGTCCCGATCGAGAACAAGATGGTCACCCGCGCGATCGCCTCCGCCCAGTCGCAGGTCGAGCAGCAGAACTTCGAGACCCGGAAGAACGTCCTCAAGTACGACGAGGTCCTCAACCGGCAGCGCGAGGTCATCTACGGCGAGCGGCGCCGCGTCCTGGAGGGCGAGGACCTGCAGGAGCAGATCCTGCACTTCATGGGCGACACGATCGACGCGTACATCACCGCCGAGACCGCCGAGGGCTTCGCCGAGGAGTGGGACCTCGACCGGCTGTGGGGCGCCTTCAAGCAGCTCTACCCGGTGAAGGTCACCGTCGACGAGCTGGAGGAGGCGGCCGGCGACCGGGCCGGGCTGACCCCCGAGTTCATCGCCGAGTCCATCAAGGACGACATCCACGAGCAGTACGAGGCGCGTGAGGCGCAGCTCGGCTCCGAGATCATGCGTGAGCTGGAGCGCCGGGTCGTCCTCTCCGTGCTGGACCGCAAGTGGCGTGAGCACCTCTACGAGATGGACTACCTCCAGGAGGGCATCGGCCTGCGCGCGATGGCCCAGAAGGACCCGCTGGTCGAGTACCAGCGCGAGGGCTTCGACATGTTCCAGGCCATGATGGAGGGCATCAAGGAGGAGTCCGTCGGCTATCTGTTCAACCTGGAGGTCCAGGTCGAGCAGCAGGTCGAGGAGGTCCCGGTCGAGGACGAGAAGCCGTCGCTGGAGAAGACCGACGCGGTGCCGGCCCAGGCGGGTGCGTCCCGGCCGGAGATCCGTGCGAAGGGCCTGGAGGCCCCGCAGCGCCGTGACCGGCTGCACTTCTCCGCGCCGACCGTCGACGGTGAGGGCGGCATCGTCGAGGGCGACCTCCCCGAGGACGAGCCCGTCCGCTCCGAGGCCGACGGCCTCACCCGCGCGGAGCGCCGCAAGCAGCAGGGCAAGACCAGCCGCCGCCGCAAGAAGTGAGGGTCGCTCCGCGAGGGGCGAGCCGTGAGCGGTGAGCAGCGGGCCGTGAGCAGCGGTCCGTGAGGCTTTGAAGGGCCGGGCATCTTCGGGTGCCCGGCCCTTCGTGTGTCTCGGGTGGGGGGCAGGCCGTACGAGGGTTCAGGCTCGTACGGCGGGGGTCGGGTGGCTTACGGCAGTCAGGCCGTGTGGCGGCCGTGTGCCGTGTGGGGGTGTGGCCCTGTGGTGGTGTGTGGGGGGCGCGGCCGTGTGCGGGTGCTTGAGGGGCGTCGGCGGTGCGGTCACGCGCGGATGGTTCAGGTGTGGGCTGCGGCTCAGTCGTCGTCCGGGTGGGGGAGCCTCGGGCCGCCGAGTTCCACCGCTGTGCAGCGCCAGCGGTGGTCGGGGCCGTGCTCCAGGCGGAAGGCCATGGCACGGAGTTGTTCACCCGCGCCGATGCGGGCGAAGACCTCCAGGGCGCCCGGGGCGGCGACGTAGTAGCCGATGTCGCGGACGACGGGGTGTGCGCCGTGGGTGGTGCGCAGGGGGCCTCGTTCGGCCAGCCAGGCCAGTTCGTCGTAGGCCCGGCCCGCGGTGTGGCGCAGCATGCTGTGGACCGGGCGGCGGCCGCTCAGTACGGCGAGGAGGAGGTCGGCGAAGTGGTCGGTGGGGCGGGGTTGGGGGACCGGCCTGGAGAGGGGCGGGGTCGCGAGTGCTGGGGACTGGGCCGTTGAGGGGTGGCCGCCTCCTGGGGTCGTGCGGGCGGGGGTGCGGCCCGGGCGGCGGGTGTCGTGGCGGACGGGCGGGCGGGTGCCGGGCTTGCGCTTGGTCCTGGTCATGACCTTGTTCATCGGAGATCCCCGTTCGTCGGTGAGGCCGCTGTATACCGGTCGGTAACTTTGTGGTGGGGATCTTGTACGAGGTGGGAGGGTGCCGTCGCAAGGAAGGGCGGCGTCCGGCGGAGGTCGCGAAATGTTCACCTATCAGGGTGATGGGGTGGGGGTTCGGGCCCGGCGGGGCGGGGGCGCACCGGGTGAGTGGCGGGCCTGGGGTGGACGCGTCCGCGGGGTTGGGTGGGGGCTCGAAAGGGGACGCCCGCACGTATCCTGAAGGCCGTCCGGAGGCTTCACGAGAACCTCTGGAACGACCTCTGCGGTGGGACCCCCGCGGCGATCCTCCGCAACGCTCCGAGATCAGCGACCACGACTACGAAAGCGGCCTGCCATGCGCGTCTACGTCCCCCTGACCCTTCCCGGGCTCGCCGAGGCGTACAAGACGGGTGAGTTGGGGGAAGGGGCGTTCGTCGCGTACGCCGTCACGCCGGCGTTGCGGGAGTGGTATCTGTCCGACGACATCGAGGAGTTGGAGTACGCGGCGTTGAACCGGGCGGCGCTCGCGTCGTTGCGGTTGGTGGCGGGGGATCCGGGGGCTGCTCGGCGGCGGGTTGTCGTGGCGGTGGATGTGGCTGACCGGGACGCGGTCGCCGATCCCGACCGGGGGCTCGATCCGGTGGCGCTGGGTGAGGTGAGGGTGGCTGGGCCGGTGTCGTTGGGCAAGGCGGCGGCTGTACATGTCGACTCGGTGGAGGCCGAGGGGGAGGTGGGGGAGGCCGCGGATGCGTTGGGGGCGGCGGATCAGGGGGATGACGACGCGCAGTTCATCGTGGACGGGGCGGACGATCACGAGTTGCTCTGGTACGCGACGCAGGAGATTCCCAACCTGGTGGGGTTGGGGGGCTGAGCGTCCTGGGCGGGTTGGGGGAGCGTCCTCGCGGGCTGAGGCGGGGCGCCCTCCGCTGGGGCTCAGCTCGGGGCGGGGTGTCGTTCACCGGCGCTTGCCGGGTGCCCCTGCGCCCACCCTTCCCCACTCTCGGCTTCTCCCCCACTCTCGACTTCTCCCCCACTCTCGACTTCTCCCCCACTCTCGACTTCGCTCGAGCGGGAGGGACCCCCATGAGCGGGAGGGACCCCCATGAGCGGGAGGTACCCCCATCGCCCCAGCGGCACGACTGCCCGCAGTCATGCATGGTGAGGAGCGTGCTGATGGCGTGGCGCCCGCAGTGGGTAGGTAGCCGGGAGTTCGTGCGCGTGTGCGGTTGGCGTATGTGTGCTCGCGGTGCGTTGTCGGTGGTGGAGGGTACGTTTTCGGTATGGGGAAGCACGGAGTCGGGGCGCATATCGTCTGGGACTGGAATGGGACGTTGTTCCATGACAACGAGGCGATCATCGGGGCGACGAACGCGGCGTTCGCGGAGTTGGGGATCGAGCCGATCACGTTGGAGCGGTACAGGGAGCTGTACTGCGTGCCGGTACCGAAGTTCTACGAGCGGTTGATCGGGCGGCTGCCTACGGATGAAGAGTGGGAGGCCATGGATGTGGTCTTTCATCGGTACTACGCGGAGCACCGGGTCGCGTGCGGGCTGACCGACGGTGTGCCGGCGCTGCTCACGGACTGGCGTTCGGCGGGGCGCAGTCAGTCGATCCTCAGCATGTATGTGCATGAGGAGCTGGTTCCGCTGGTGCGGGGCTTCGGGATCGAGCCGCACTTCATACGGGTCGACGGGCGGACCGGGCCGTCCGGGGGCAGCAAGACCGAGCACATGGTGCGGCATCTGCGCCGGCTCGTGGGCGTGGAACCGGCGCGGACCGTCGTGATCGGGGACGCCGCAGACGACGCCGTCGCCGCGCGGCACGTGGGTGCGCAGGCCGTGCTCTACACCGGGGGGTCCCACAGCCGAGCCAGCCTGGAAGGGGTCGGGGTGTCCGTCGTGGACACCCTGGAGGAGGCCGTCGCGGAGGCCGAGCGGCTGGCCGCGTAGCGGTCGGAGCACCCGCGTACCTCCGCCCGGCCGGCCTCTACGTCACGGGCGCCTTCGCCCGCAGCACCGTGAGGAACTCCCGCATCCAGCGGGAGTGGTCCGGCCAGACGCGGGCGGACACGAGGGTGCCGTCGACGACGGCCTCGGCGTCGTGGAAGGTCGCCCCGGCGGCCTGCATGTCGAGTTCCAGGGCGGGATACGCGGTGACGTGGCGGCCGCGGAGGGCGTCCACGGCGGCGGTGAGCAGCGGGCCGTGGCAGATCTGGGCGACCGGTTTGTCGGTGTCGAAGAAGGACTTCAGGATCTTGCGGAGCTCCGGGTCGTTGCGGAGGTACTCCGGGGCCCGGCCGCCGGGGATGACGAGGGCGGCGTACTGACCGGGGTCGACCTCGGAGAAGGCCAGGTCGGCGGGCCAGGTGTAGCCGGGCTTCTCGGTGTAGGTGTCGTAGCCCGGTTCGAAGTCGTGGACGACGAAGCGGAGCTTCTTGCGGTTGGGGGCGGCGATGTGGACCTCGTAGCCCTCCTCGCGAAGGCGCTGGTAGGGGTACAGGACCTCCAGTGACTCCGCCGCGTCGCCGGTCACGATCAGGATCTTGGCCGTCATGGTGTGGCTCCCCTCGGCTGTGCGGCGGGCGCGGTCGGGCGCCGGTCGGCTTCGGCGCGTCCTCCGCCTTCGTCGGGCTAGGGCTTCAGGACTTCTCAGGGCTTCTCAGGGCTTTTCTCAGGGCTTCCTTCGTCGGGCCAGGGCCTGCGTCCTGCGTCGGTCCAGGGGTTCTGCGGGCTTCATTCGTCAGGCTAGGCCTTCCTGAGCAACGTGCATCCGGGGTGAAGGTTTGCCAAGGGGGCGTGCGGGTTCGGGGTCCGGCGGGATGCGCGTATAGGCTCGGTTGCGCGGAGGTAAGCTCAAAAGTGCGCGATGGGCACTGTGCGGAACGTCAAAGTTCGACCCTCGGTTTTGTACACATACGGCTCATGACGGGCCCCCCGTCCGGAGAGATAGCCTTGTGGCGTGATCAGCGCGATAGTTCGCGGGGACGTCATCGTCCCTGCCCTGCGCCCGGTGAACACGGACGACATCCGTGTCCGGGCGGCGGTCGCTGGTCCTCGCGGGCGGGAGGGAGCCACCAGGGCTCCCGGGACGCCGGGTGCACCCACTGGTCAGGCGCCGCCGAGAGCAGCGTCACACCCCTGTCGGGTACCGAGAATGGCTGATTACCCCCCGCTCATCTCACCCTGCGGCATAGCGTCGAAACAGACCGGACACCCCGTGTCGTGGTGGCGCGTCGGAGGAGACGAGACCGTACTTCCTTCTACGTCACGCAACGGCGCGCGACAGGAGCCAGAGGACAATGCAGACCAAGCTGGACGAAGCCAAGGCCGAGCTGCTCGAGAGGGCCGCCCGGGTAGCTGAGAACAGCCCGGTCGGGGGGTATCTACCGACTGGGACGACGAGCGAGAGTACGTCCGGCACCCCGGACCACGACACCGTGCTCGCGTTCCTCCAGCGCTACTACCTGCACACCGCCCCGGAGGACCTGAGCGGCCGCGACCCGGTCGACGTCTTCGGAGCCGCCTACTCCCACTACCGGCTGGCCGAGAACCGCCCTCAGGGGACGGCCAATGTGCGGGTCCACACCCCGACCGTCGAGGAGAACGGCTGGACGTGCAGCCACTCCGTCGTCGAGGTCGTCACCGACGACATGCCCTTCCTCGTCGACTCCGTGACCAATGAGCTGTCACGGCAGGGGCGCGGCATCCATGTCGTCATCCACCCCCAGGTCGTCGTCCGGCGGGACGTCACCGGCAAGCTGGTCGAGCTGATCACCGAGCCGGCCGCCGTCGCCGCGGCGTCCGCCGCCGTGGCCGCCGGTGAGACGCTGCCGCACGACGCGCACATCGAGTCCTGGATCCATGTCGAGGTCGACCGCGAGACCGACCGGGCGGACCTGAAGCAGATCAACAACGATCTGCTGCGCGTCCTGTCCGACGTCCGCGAGGCCGTCGAGGACTGGGAGAAGATGCGGGACGCGGCGGTCCGTATCGCCGACGGACTGCCCGCCGAGCACACCGCCGACGACCTGCGCGAACAGGACGTGGAGGAGGCCCGCGAGCTGCTGCGCTGGCTCGCCGACGACCACTTCACCTTCCTCGGGTACCGCGAGTACGAGCTGCGGCAGGACGACTCGCTCGCCGCCGTCCCGGGCACGGGACTCGGCATCCTGCGCGCCGACCCGCACCACGCCGGGCACGACCAGCATCCCGTCAGCTCCTCCTTCGAGCGGCTGCCCGCCGACGCCCGCGCCAAGGCCCGTGAGCACAGGCTCCTCGTCCTGACGAAGGCCAACAGCCGGGCCACCGTCCACCGGCCGTCCTACCTCGACTACGTGGGCGTGAAGAAGTTCGACGCCGAGGGGAACGTGGTCGGCGAGCGCCGGTTCCTCGGACTGTTCTCCTCGGCCGCCTACACCGAGTCCGTGCGCCGGGTGCCCGTCGTCCGCCGCAAGGTCGACGAGGTCCTCCAGGGCGCCGGGTTCTCACCCAACAGCCACGACGGGCGCGATCTGCTCCAGATCCTGGAGACGTACCCGCGCGACGAGCTGTTCCAGACCCCGCCCGACGAGCTGCGGTCCATCGTCACCTCCGTGCTCTATCTGCAGGAGCGCCGGCGGCTGCGGCTCTACCTCCGCCAGGACGAGTACGGGCGCTACTACTCCGCCCTCGTGTACCTGCCGCGTGACCGCTACACCACCGGCGTACGCCTCAGGATCATCGACATCCTGAAGGAGGAACTCGGCGGCATCAGCGTCGACTTCACCGCCTGGAACACCGAGTCGATCCTCTCCCGGCTGCACTTCGTGGTCCGCGTCGAGCCGGGCACCGAGCTGCCGCACCTCAGCGACGCCGACAAGGACCGCATCGAGGCGAAGCTCGTCGAGGCCGCCCGGTCCTGGTCGGACGGGTTCGCCGAGGCGCTCAACGCCGAGGTCGGCGAGGAGCGGGCCGCGGAACTGCTGCGCCGGTACGGCAACGGCATCCCCGAGGGGTACAAGGCCGACCACAACCCCCGCTCGGCCGTCGCGGACCTTGTCCGTCTCGAAGAGCTCGAACAGGACGAGGACTTCGAGCTCAGCCTGTACGAGCCGGTGGGCGCCGCGCCCGACGAGCGCCGGTTCAAGATCTACCGCAAGGGCGGCTCCGTCTCGCTCTCCGCGGTGCTGCCCGTCCTCAACCGCATCGGCGTCGAGGTCATCGACGAGCGGCCGTACGAGCTGCGCTGCTCGGACCGGACGACGGCGTGGATCTACGACTTCGGGCTGCGCATGCCCAGGCCGCAGGCCGGCAGTGTGGACTACGCCGGGGACGACGCGCGGGAGCGGGTGCAGGAGGCCTTCTCCGCCACCTGGACCGGGCAGGCCGAGAACGACGGGTTCAACGCGCTCGTGCTGAGCGCGGGGCTCACCTGGCGGCAGGCCATGGTGCTGCGGGCGTACGCCAAGTACCTGCGGCAGGCCGGGTCCACGTTCAGCCAGGACTACATGGAGGACACCCTCCGCAACAACGTCCACACCACGCGGTTGCTCGTGTCGCTGTTCGAGGCGCGGATGTCGCCGGACCGGCAGCGGGCGGGCCGGGAGATCGTGGACGCGCTGCTCGAAGAGGTCGACGCGGCCCTGGACCAGGTGGCGAGCCTCGACGAGGACCGGATCCTGCGGTCGTTCCTGACCGTCATCAAGGCGACGCTGCGGACGAACTTCTTCCAGGAGGCGGCCGGCGGCAAGCCGCACGACTACGTCTCCATGAAGTTCGACCCGCAGGTCATCCCCGACCTGCCCGCGCCGCGTCCGGCGTACGAGATCTGGGTGTACTCGCCGCGTGTGGAGGGCGTGCACCTGCGGTTCGGGAAGGTCGCCCGAGGCGGGCTGCGCTGGTCCGACCGGCGGGAGGACTTCCGGACCGAGATCCTGGGCCTGGTCAAGGCGCAGATGGTCAAGAACACCGTCATCGTGCCGGTCGGCGCCAAGGGCGGCTTCGTCGCCAAGCAGCTCCCGGATCCGTCGGTGGACCGGGACGCCTGGCTGGCCGAGGGTATCCGGAGCTACAAGACCTTCATCTCCGCGCTGCTCGACATCACCGACAACATGGTGGCGGGCGAGGTCGTGCCGCCGTCGGACGTCGTACGGCACGACGAGGACGACACGTATCTCGTCGTCGCCGCCGACAAGGGCACCGCGACCTTCTCCGACATCGCCAACGAGGTCGCCGAGAGCTACAACTTCTGGCTCGGGGACGCCTTCGCCTCCGGCGGCAGCGCCGGGTACGACCACAAGGGCATGGGCATCACCGCGCGCGGCGCCTGGGAGTCGGTGAAGCGGCACTTCCGGGAGCTGGGGGTGAACACGCAGGCCGAGGACTTCACGGTCGTCGGCATCGGTGACATGTCCGGTGACGTGTTCGGCAACGGCATGCTGCTCAGCGAGCACATCCGGCTCGTCGCCGCCTTCGACCACCGGCACATCTTCATCGACCCGCATCCGGACGCGGCCACCTCGTACGCCGAGCGCCGCCGCGTCTTCGAGCTGCCCCGGTCGAGTTGGGCCGACTACGACACCCGTCTGATCTCCACCGGCGGTGGCGTCTTCCCGCGTACCGCCAAGGCGATCCCGATCAACGGCCACATCCGGGACGCCCTCGGTATCGAGGACAAGATCTCCAAGATGACCCCGGCCGACCTGATGAAGGCCATCCTCAAGGCGCCGGTCGACCTGCTGTGGAACGGCGGCATCGGCACGTACGTCAAGTCCTCGACCGAGTCGCACGCCGACGTCGGGGACAAGGCCAACGACGCGATCCGGGTCGACGGCGCCGACCTGCGCGTCCAGGTCGTCGGCGAGGGCGGCAACCTCGGCCTGACCCAGCTGGGCCGGATCGAGTTCGCGCAGAAGGGCGGGCGGGTCAACACCGACGCGATCGACAACAGCGCGGGCGTGGACACCTCCGACCACGAGGTGAACATCAAGATCCTGCTCAACGGGGTGGTCGCGGAAGGCGACATGACGGTCAAGCAGCGCAACAAGCTGCTCGCCGAGATGACCGACGAGGTCGGCCGCCTCGTGCTGCGCAACAACTACGCGCAGAACACGGCGATCGCCAACGCCCTCGCCCAGTCCAAGGACATGCTCCACGCCCAGCAGCGCTTCATGCGCCACCTGGTCAGGGAGGGCCACCTCGACCGGGCGCTCGAGTTCCTGCCCACCGAGCGGCAGATCCGTGAGCGCCTCAGCACCGGGCAGGGGCTCACCGGCCCCGAGACGGCCGTCCTCCTCGCCTACACGAAGATCACGGTCGCCGAGGAGCTGCTGCACACCTCGCTGCCGGACGACCCGTATCTGCGCAAGCTGCTGCACGCGTACTTCCCGACGGCGCTGCACGAGCGGTTCCCGGAGCATGTCGAGAGCCACCCGCTGAGCCGTGAGATCGTCACGACCCTGCTGGTCAACGACACGGTCAACACGGGCGGTACGAGCTTCCTGCACCGGCTGCGGGAGGAGACCGGGGCCTCGCTGGAGGAGATCGTCCGGGCGCAGACCGCGTCCCGAGCGATCTTCGGGTCGGGCGCGGTGTGGGACGGCGTCGAGAGCCTGGACAACACGGTCGACGCGGCCGTCCAGACCAGGATCCGGCTGCACTCCCGCCGCCTCGTCGAGCGCGGTACGCGCTGGCTGCTCAACAACCGGCCGCAGCCGCTGGAGCTCAGCGGGACCATCGCCTTCTTCAAGGAGGGTGTGCACCTGGTCTGGGGCGAGCTGCCGAAGCTGCTGCGCGGCGCGGACCTGGAGTGGTACCAGAAGATCTACGACGAGCTGACGGGTGCCGGGGTCCCGGAGGAGCTGGCCACGCGCGTCGCGGGCTTCTCCTCGGCCTTCCCCACGCTCGACATCGTCGCCGTCGCCGACCGGGTCGGCCGGACACCGATGGAGGTCGCCGAGGTGTACTACGACCTCGCCGACCGGCTGCGCATCACCCAGCTCATGGACCGCATCATCGAGCTGCCGCGCGCCGACCGCTGGCAGTCCATGGCCCGCGCGGCGATCCGCGAGGACCTGTACGCGGCCCACGCCTCCCTCACCGCCGATGTCCTGTCCGCGGGCAACGGCACCTCCACACCCGAACAGCGCTTCAAGGTGTGGGAGCAGAAGAACGCGGC
Source organism: Streptomyces sp. DSM 40750 (assembly GCF_024612035.1). Classification (GTDB taxonomy): domain Bacteria; phylum Actinomycetota; class Actinomycetes; order Streptomycetales; family Streptomycetaceae; genus Streptomyces. The sequence continues at coordinate 4,684,208 of NZ_CP102513.1, read as the reverse complement.
GCTGCTGGGCCGGGCCCGCACGACCCTGGAGGACATCCAGGGCTCCGACGCGTTCGACCTGGCCAACCTGTCGGTGGCGATGCGGACGATGCGGACGCTGCTGCGCGGCCACTCGTAGCGGATACGGCGGTACGGCGACGGGGGCGCCCCATGGCTCTGGGGCGCCCCCGTCTCATGTCGTCAGCGCTCGATCTCCCAGACCGTGATCGTGCCCTTGAGGTTGGGCAGGCGGTCCAGGTCGCTGGGGGCCTCGACGTCAGTGATCGTCCACAGCGCGAGGTTGCCCTCGCCGGTGACCGTGCAGAGGTGGTCGCCCTTGACGATCGCGTCGTCCCGGTTGATGGACTCACCGCTCAGCGTCTGGGTGAAGGGGTTCTGCTCGGCGCCCGCCAGGCACTCCTCGGGCGTCGCGCCGGCCGCCTTGCCCATGGGCCGGATGAACGTGAGATCCGTGGAGCTGGCGGAGAACTCCTGGATCTCGACGGACATGTAGTTGGCCGGGTCGACCTTGGGGACGTCGAGGTCCACATAGGTGTTCGCCAGGCTGACGGGGCCCAGCACGCTCATCGTCTTGTCCTCGAAGAGCACCTGATAGGTGGCGTTCGCGGGGACGTCGGTGGTGGACGCGGTCGGGTCGGCGCCGTCGTCCTGGGTGTCCTGTCCGCCCGAGCCGGACTCGGTCGGGGTCGGGGTCGGCGTCGTGGTCTTGTCGTCGGCCGTGGTGTTGCTGTCGCTCTTGTCGTCGTCGTTCTTGTTCAGCACCCACGCCGCGGCGGCCGCGCCCGAGCCGGCCACGAGGACGAGGACCAGTGCGACGAGGGCCGCCTTCAGGCCGCGGCGGCTCTTCTTGGGAGCGGCGGCCGGGGCCGGGGCCGGGCCGGGGGCCTGCGGGGTGAGGTTGTAGGTGTGGGTCGCCGGGGGCGGGTAGCCGTAGCCCGGTGCCGGGCCCTGTGCTGCCGGGCCGAAGCCGGTCGCCGGGGATGCCTGGGGCACGCCCTGGGTGGTGCCCTGGGCCGCCGGGTCGTGGGGCGGCGTCGCGGGAGGCGTCGGAGCGGTGGTCGGGGGGCCGGCCGGGGGCATGACCGGGGGTGCCGACGGCAGCTGGGGTGCCGTCGGCGGGGGCGGGGTCTGGGCGGACTGCTCGCGCCGGGCGATCTCGGCGGTGAGCGGCTCCGGCAGCCAGCCGGTGAAGTCGCTGAGGCCCCTGCCGGCCAACTCCTGGCAGAGTGCGGCCAGTTCCTCGGTGCCGACGCGCTCGGCCGGTTCGGCCGTCAGACAGCGCTCCAGCAGGGGGCGCAACCGCTCGTCGTACCCGTCGAGTTTCGGCGGCCGCTGGGCGGTGTTGGCGATCTGCGCGGCGATGGTGATGGCGCCGCCGTCGCCGTACGGGTGGCGTCCGGTGGCCGCGACCGCCGCGATCAGGCCGAGCGAGAAGACGTCGGTGGCCGGGGTGACCTGCTCGCCGAGGGCGTGCTCCGGCGACATGTACTGCGGGGTGCCGATCAGGCCGCCGGACTGGGTGAGTTGGGTGGCGTCGGCGGCGCGGGCGATGCCGAAGTCGATGACGTACGGGCCCTGCGAGCCCAGCAGGATGTTGCTGGGCTTGAGGTCGCGGTGGATGACGCCGGCCGCGTGGATGGAGGTCAGGGCGCGGGCCGCGCAGCCGACCAGTTGGAAGACGGCGGGCAGGGGGAGCGCGCCGAAGGCGACGAGGGCGTCGTGCAGGGGGATGCCCGCGATGAACGCCGAGGCCAGCCAGGGGAGTTCGCCGGTGGTGTCGTGGTCGACGACCGGGACGATGTGGTAGCCCTGCACGCGGCGGGCGGCCTGGACCTCCTGCTCGAAGCGGCGGCGGAAGTCGGGGTCCTGGCCGTACTCGCGGCGGATGACCTTCAGTGCGACCGGCTGGCCGCCGCGCGTGTGCGACAGATAGACCGTGCCCATGCCGCCCTCGCCGATGCGGGCCTGCAGGTGGTAGCCGGCGGTCTCTCGTGGGTCCTGAGGCCCCAGTGGGCTCAGGATGTCGCCAGTGCTGGTGGTAATGGGAGCCTCCCCCGTGCGGTGCCGAACTCCTGTGCCGTGGCTGGGCACTTGAAGCGGTCCGAAGCTTATACGGCACTTATGACACTTGGGTCGGGCGTTACGGTTCCGTGTGACTGCCGGGACAGGGTGCGGTACTGGGACACAGCGAGGCGGGGGCGACGAGGGCCGACGGGGACAGCTGAAGGGGCGCGGGAACTGCGCGAGAAGCCCCACCAACCCGCACCCGCCGACGCGCCTACGGGTCCCGGCGGACCCTGCGCCGCCACTCCTCGTCCCGCACCGTGATCGGTGCCGTCGCCGGTAGCTGTCGGGCCGTCGGGGCCTCCGAGAGGCGGGGCGGTGGGGCCGGGGTCGTCGGGGCCTCCGTGAGGGAGAGCGTGCGGAAGGCCGTTTCGATGATGGCCACCGACGTGGCGACGGGGCCCGGCAGCCAGGACGTGAAGTCGCGGACGTCACGGCGGGCCGCGCCCGCGCAGTGTTCGGCGATGGCGGCGGCCGAGGGGCGGGCGGTGGGGTCGGCGGTCAGGCAGCGGCGTACGACGTCGAGGAGGGGGCGGTCGATGCCGTCCAGGGCGGGCGGGGCGACATCGGTGCCGGCGATGCGCGTCGCGATGGCGAGGGGGTTGCCGCGGCCGTACGGATGCCGGCCGGTGGCCGCGACGGCGGCGATCAGGCCGAGCGCGAAGACGTCGGACGCGGAGGTGACCCGGCGGCCGAGGGCGTGCTCGGGGGACATGTAGCGCGGGGTGCCGATCAGGCGTCCGGCGGTGGTGAGGGTGGCCGCGCCCGCCGCCCGGGCGATACCGAAGTCGAGCAGCCAGGGCCCCTCCGCGGCGAGCAGCAGGTTGGCGGGCTTGACGTCGCGGTGGATCACCCCGGCGGTGTGCACCGCGTCCAGCGCGTACGCGGCGCAGGCCAGCAGTTGGAGGACGGTGGCGACGGGGAGCGGGCCGTGGGTCTCCAGGGCCTGGTCGAGGGGGATGCCCGGGACGTAGTGGGTGGCGAGCCAGGGGCGCTCCGCACCGGCGTCGTGGTCGACGATCGGCACCAGGTGGTAGCCGGAGACGCGGCGCCCGGCGGCCACCTCGCGGGCGAAGCGCTCACGGAAGGCGGGGCTGTCGGCGTACTCCGGGCGGACCAGCTTCAGCGCGACCGGCTGGCCGCCCCGACTGCGGGAGAGATAGACGGTGCCCATGCCGCCCTCACCGATCCGGGCGTACAGCGGATACCCGGCGATCTCCCGCGGATCCTCCACCCGCAGCGGCTCAGGTACCACCCCGCGCATCGACCGCCCCCTCCGCTCACGCCTGTCTCCGGAGCGTATCGCGGCAGGCATCCCCCGGTGGTGGATGAGGCAACCCGCGCACCCTCGGGGACATCTACCCAAGTGGCCCTCAACCGCACCACGGTCTATAGAGGGTAGAAGCAGTAGTGAAACGGAACGAATGGGGTGAACGCGAACGTGGACCAGCGACCCGCCGTATCGGTCGTCGTGATCGTCTACAACGACGAGGCCAGGCTGCCCACGGCCGTGCGCTCGGTGCTGGAGCAGACACTGCGGAGCGTCGAGGTCGTGATCGTCGACGACCACAGCACGGACGGCTCGTACGAGGTGGCCGCCCGCCTCGCCGCCGAGCACCCGGACCGCGTACGGGCGTACCGGCTCCCCGCGAACAGCGGCGGCTGCGGCGCGCCCCGCAACCAGGGCATCCGTGAGACCCGCGGCGAGTACGTCCTCTTCCTCGACAGCGACGACGTCCTGGAGCGGAACGCCTGCCGGAACATGCTGGAGGCCGCCGAGACCACCGGCGCCGACCTCGTCTCCGGCCTCTGCGTCCGCGTCCACGTGGACACCCGCACGCGGAAGGAGGTCAAGTGGTACCCGTGGCTGTACGCCCGCACCCGTACCCTCGACTCGGTCTCCGAGCTGCCCGACCTGCTGGTCTACGACACCCTGTCGACCAACAAGTGCTACCGCCGGGACTTCCTCGTCGACAACGGCCTGGAGTTCCCCGTCGGCATCCACTACGAGGACCTCTTCTTCTCCGCCCAGGCGTACGCGGCCGCCCGCCGCATCACCCTGATCCCCAACCGGGTCTACGACTGGAACGTCGTCCAGAATTCAGGGAAGTCCGAGGCCTCGATCAGCAACCGGCGGGCCGAGATCGCCAACTTCGCGCACCGCATGGAGATCCACCGCCGGGTCGACCGGCTCCTCGCCGACCAGGGCATGGAGGCGCTGAAGTTCCACAAGGACGTCAAGTTCCTCAAGCACGACCTGGTGCTGCATCTGCGTGACCTGCCCTTCCGGGACGCCGCGTACCGCCAGGAGTTCGCCGAGCTGGCCCGCGCCTATCTGGCGTCGATCGACCCGGCCGCGTACGACGAGGTCGATCCCATCCACGCGGTCTGCGCGTATCTGCTGCGGATGAGCGACTGGGACAACCTGCTGCCCGCCGTGGACACCCTCACCAACCGCGACAAGGTCTCCGCGCCGCTCGTCGAGCGCGACGGACGGATCTACTGGTGCGCCGAGCACCTGGACGCGCCCGGCGAGGAGGGGGAGTTCGCGCGCCGGATCCTGGACGTCACCGAACTCGGCTACCACGCCCGCCCGGTAGGGAAGCTGTTCCTGCGCAACGAGCTGACGGAGTACGAGGAGACGGGCCGGAGCGGTGTCCGTCTCGCCGGGCGCGTCACCAACCCCCTCGGCGTCATCCCGCCCGGCGCCCGGCTCGCCGCCGCGCTGGAGTTCTACGCCCGCCGCCCGGGCGTGCGCTTCCAGACGTTCCGCGTCCCGGTGCCCACGGTCCGGCACGAGGGCCCGCATGTGTCCTGGGAAGCCACGGCGGACATCTCGAAGACCGTCCGCCCGCTCGGCATCGTGGACGCCGTCTGGGACGTACGTCTCCACCTGGACGTCGACGGCGAACGCACCACCAGCCGCCTCACCGCCGCCGAACCGGGCCTGGCCACCGGCGAGTTGCCGGTCCGGCCCCGTCTCACCCGCCTGGTCGCCGACCGCGTCGAGCCGCAGATCTCCGCCCGCGGCCACCTCGCCTTCCGCCTGGTCCCCGACAAGAAGGCCAACGTCCTCGTCACCCGCGGCCTCCAGGGCACCCCCGCCCGGCTCGCCAAGAACGGCTACCGCAAGGCGAAGGCGCTGCGCAAGAAGGCCACCTCCGGAGACACCAAAATCCGCCTTTATCACGAGGTTTTCCAGCGCATGCCGGTGCACCGGCGCCTCGTGGTCTTCGAGAGCCACCTCGGCCGGCAGTACAGCGACAGCCCCCGGGCGATCTACGAGGAGATGCGCCGCCAGGGCCTCGACTTCGAGGCCGTGTGGTCGTACACGGGCCGCCCGGAGGGCTTCCCCTCCGACGCCACCCTCGTGCGCCGCTGGTCGCTGCCCTACCTGCGGGCCCTCGCCCGCGCCGAGTTCTGGATCGACAACCAGAGCTACCCGCTGAAGCTGACCAAGCGCCCCGGCACGACCTACCTCCAGACCTGGCACGGCTCCGCGCTCAAGCGTATGGGCTTCGACGAGCCCGGCTGGAAGCTCAAGACCCGCGCCGAGCAGGCCGAACAACAGCGCACCCTGGACCGCTTCGACCACTTCCTGATCCGCTCCGAGCACGACGTCCGCACGCTGGCGAAGGCCTTCCGGCTGCGGGAGAAAGTGCTGCTGCGGGTGGGCTATCCGCGCAACGACGTGCTCGCACAGGCCCGCGAGACGGCTCAACGCCCGCCGCTGGCGGCCGAATTGGGCATCCCCGCGGACAAGAAGATCCTGCTCTACGCCCCCACCTTCCGGCACCACGGACAGCGCCGCTTCACCCTCCCCTTCGACGTGGAGCGCTTCGCCGAGACCTTCGGCGACGAGTACGTCCTCCTCGTCCGCGCCCACTACCTCAACCACGTCGTCCTCCCGCCCTCCGTCCGGGGCCGGGTCATCGACGTATCGGCCCACCACGACGTGACCCCCGTCCTCGCCCTCGCGGACGCGCTGATCACGGACTACTCGTCGGTGATGTTCGACTACGCGCTCCTGGACCGCCCCATGCTCTTCTTCACGTACGACTACGAGGAGTACGTGCACGAGGGCCGAGGCACCTACTTCGACCTGCTGGAACGCGCGCCGGGCCCGATCCTGCGGACGGAGGACGAACTGCACTCCGTCCTGCGGGAGTCGTCGCTGGACGAGCAGACGATCAAGTACGCCGCCGTGCGGGAGCGGTTCACGGCCGACTTCGGCGAGTACGACAAGGGCACGGCGGCCCAGAGCATCGTCGACCAGTTCTTCTCCGAGTGGAGGCACAAGTGACCGGGCCGCGGGACATCTTCCTCGTCGCCAACAGCGTCGACGAGCTGGGCGGTGTGACCAGCTGGACGCACCACATGGCCCGGCTCCTCACCGAGCGCGGTCACCGCGTCCATGTCATCGGCATCACCACGCCCGACGATCCGCACGACCTCGGCGAACTCCCGTACCCCACGACCAGGCTGTACGACGGCCAGCCGCCGGGCCCCGGCCGGGCGCGGGACGCGAGCATGCGTGAGCGGGCCGCCCGGCTGACCCGGCTCTTCGGCACCGCGCGTCCCGGCGGGGTCGTCATCGTGACCCAGGTGTGGGCGATGGAGTGGGTGAACCAAGCCGACACCCGGGGTCTGGCCGTCATCGGCATGAGCCACGAGTCGTACCAGACGTCGAAGGCCAGTTCCCGCTTCCGGCGGGTCCTGCGCCACTACCGGGACGTCGACCGCATGCTCGTCCTCACCCGGGAGGACGCCGACCTGTGGATCGGTGAGGGCCTCAACAACACCTCGTTCATCCCGAACGCCGTGCCCTGGCTGCCGGACGAGCCGTCGCCGCGCACCGAGAAGGCCGTCATCAGCATCGGCCGGCTCAGCGACGAGAAGGGCGTCGACATGCTTCTCGACACCTGGTCCGAGGTGGCCCCCCGCCACCCCGACTGGGTCCTGAAGATCTACGGCTCCGGCGAGGACGAGGAGATCCTGCGCAAGCAGTGCGCCTCCCTCGGCCTCGACGGCTCGGTGCGGTGGATGGGCCGCACGAGCGACGTCCCGGCCGCCCTGCGCGGCGGTTCCGTCTTCGCCCTCTCCTCCCGCGGCGAAGGCTTCCCCCTCGCCCTCATGGAAGCCATGGCCATGGGTGTTCCCTGCGCCGCCTTCGACTGTGCGCCGGGCGTCCACGAGATCGTGCGGGACGGAGTGGACGGGCTGCTCGTGGCCCCCGGCAACACGGGCGAACTGGCCCGCAAGCTGGACCTGTTGTTGACCGACAAGAGCTTGCGGGACCGGATGGGCGACACGGCGAGGGAGAACATTCGCCGCTACGGCACGACCGAGATCGTGGACAGGTGGGAGGCGTTGTTCAGCTTCCTGGAGAGGTAGCCCCTGCGCTTGAGGAGCGCGGCCTACTTCTTCCCACCCGTGAACTTCTCGTACTCCTTCAGCACATCGTCCGTCGGCCCGTCCAGGCGAAGCTCCCCCCGCTCAAGCCACAGCACCCGATCGCATGTGTCCCGGATCGACTTGTTGTTGTGGCTGACGAGGAACACCGTTCCCGCGTTCTTCCGCAGCTCACGGATGCGGGCCTCCGAGCGCTTGCGGAAGGAGGCGTCGCCCGTCGCGAGGGCCTCGTCGATCAGCAGTACGTCGTGGTCCTTGGCCGCGGCGATGGAGAACCGGAGCCGCGCCGCCATTCCGGAGGAGTACGTGCGCATGGGCAGCGTGATGAAGTCGCCCTTCTCGTTGATGCCCGAGAAGTCGACGATCTCCTGGTACCGCTCCTTGACCTGCTCACGGGACATCCCCATGGCGAGCCCCCCGAGGTGGACGTTGCGTTCACCGGTGAGGTCGTTCATGAGGGCCGCGTTCACGCCGAGCAGAGACGGCTGGCCGTCGGTGTAGATACGGCCGTTCTCGACGGGGAGGAGTCCGGCGACGGCCTTGAGGAGGGTCGACTTGCCGGAGCCGTTGGTGCCGATGAGGCCGATGGCCTCGCCCCGGTACGCGGTGAAGGACACGTTCCGCACGGCGTGTACCTTGCGTACGCCGGCCGCCTTCTCGGTCTTCTTCCGCCGCAGGATGCGGTTGAGCGCGGCGGTGGCGGTGCCGCGCCCGGCCCCCGTGCCGTTGACGCGGTAGACGATGTCGACGCCGTCGACGACGACGGTGGGGACGGCTTCGGCGGCGGTCTCCCGAGCGGTTTCCCCGGTGTGCGCGGTTTCCCCGGTGTGCGGGGTGATGATGGTGTCAGCCACGGCCGTACGTCTCCTCAGCCTTCCAGAAGTAGATGAACCCGCCGACGCCCGCGAGGAGCGCCCAGCCCGCGGCGATCGCCCACACGTGCTGCGGCAACTGACCCCCGTGGAAGCTGTCGATCAGCGCGAAGCGCATGAGGTCGATGTAGACGGCGGCCGGGTTGAACTCCAGCAGCACGTGCACGAAGGCCGGCAGGTCCCGGTCGGCGAGGATGTGGTCCATGCTGAACATCACGCCCGACGCGTACATCCAGGTACGCAGCACGAACGGCATCAGCTGCGAGATGTCGGGGGTCTTGGCGCCGACCCGCGCCATGACCATCGCGACCCCGGCGTTGAACACGAACTGAAGCGTGAGCGCCGGCACGACCAGCAGCCAGGACGCGGCGACCGGCACCCCGAAGGCGAGCAGGATCACGACCAGCGCGGCCATGGAGAACAGCAGCTGCTGGAGCTGCTGCAGGCAGTACGACAGGGGCAGCGACGCCCGGGGGAAGTGCAGGGCCCGGACGAGGCCGAGGCTGCCGGATATGGCCCGGGTGCCCGCCATGATCGAGCTCTGCGTGAAGGTCCACACGAACACGCCGGTCACGAGGAACGGGACGTAGTCCGGCACGCCCTTCTTGGTGCCCATGAGCAGACCGAAGATGAGGTAGTACACCGCCGCGTTGAGCAGCGGGTTCGCGACCTGCCAGAGCTGGCCGAGCTTCGCCTGGCTGTACTGCGCGGTCAGCTTCGCCGTGGCGAAGGCGGTGATGAAGTGCCGCCGGGCCCACAGCTGCCGTACATACGCGCCGAGCGAGGGGCGGGCCCCGCTGACGCTGAGGCCGTACCGCTCGGCGAGCTGGGACGGGGTCTCGGCGGGGGTGCCCGGGGCGGCCGGGGGGTTGGCCGCCGTCGGGGGTGGCGGTGTGTGGAGGACCTGGCTCACATCCGCTGCTTTCGCTAGTGGGGGGCGTCCCGCGTACTCGGCTGATCGGCTACCGGGCACTCGGCGGCTCATGCTTCTCACGCCGCCCTTGCCCTGCCCTTACGTCGGGACGGGACCGTATCGTCGCAACGCGAGAGTAATCCGTTATGACGTCGGAACGCAACCGTTTCGTCGTCACGCCCTATGCTGTGAGACATGACGACGAACGCCGACCCCTCAGCAGCGCAGCCGCCGCCACGGCCGCGTCGCCGGGCCCCCGCCGGGGCGGCCGTGCTCCGTGAGGACGTGACCGAGGCGATCCGGACGGCGGTCTTCGAGGAACTGGCGGCCGTCGGCTACGCCCGGATGTCCATCGAGGGGATCGCGCGCCGCGCGGGGGTCGGCAAGACGGCGGTGTACCGGCGCTGGCGTTCCAAGCTGCACCTGGTGCTGGACCTCGTCTCGGCGGTGGCCGTCCAGGGCCTGCCGATGCCGGACACGGGTTCGTTGGAGGGCGATCTGAGGCTGCTCTACGAGGTCACGTCCCGCGCTCTGCGCCACCCCGTCGCCGGCCAGATCATCCCCGACCTCCAGGCCGAGGCCGCGCGCAACCCGGAGATCGCCGAGGCCATGCAGAAGGCGTTGCGGGAGGGGCAGCAGAGCGTGGCCACGGGGATCCTCGCGGCGGCGGTCGCCCGGGGGGAGGTCCGGGAGGGCGTCGACGAGGACCTGGCTCTGGATGTGATCTCCGGGCCGCTGTACTGGCGGTCGGTGGTCGTGCGCGCGCCGAAGCTGCCGAAGGGGTACCTGGAGGGTCTGACGCGGGCTACGGCGGGGGCGTTGCGGGCGCTGTAGGGGCGCCCGGCAGCAACCGCCGGGTGAGTGCGGTGAGTTCGGGGGTGCGCAGGACCCGGCCGCCGAAACCGGGCAGCGGTACGTGCAACGGCTCCAGCCATCGCTCCGGGATCGCGTCGGCGCCGTACACCGCCCCCGCGAGCCCGCCGGTCACCGCGGCGACGGTGTCCGTGTCGCCGCCGAGGTCGACGGCCGCCCGTACGGCGTCCTCGTACGAGTCGGTCGTCCGCACGGCCCAGACGGCGGAGCCGAGGCAGGGCCAGACGGCGCCGTTGAACTCCGTGGCGTCGTCCGGGTGCCAGTCGGGGGCGAGGACGACGGCGTACCGGGCGCGGTGATCGGCCCGTACGGCGTCCAGCGCGTCGGGGAGGGCGGCGAGCGGATCGCCTCCGTCCAGCGCGACCCGTACCAGCTCGTGGAAGACGGCGGTGCCTTCCCAGGCCGCCGCGTCGCCGTGCGTCAGCGCGGACAGCCGCCGCCCGGCGTCCATGGCGGCCTCTCGCCCGTACGGCGCGAAATACACGGCCGAGGTGGCCGCCCGCATCAACGCGCCGTTGCCCGCCGCCCGCAGGTTCACCTGGAAGTGGAGGGCGGCGGCGAGGTCCCAGGGTTCGCCGTTGGTGAGGACGTCCTCGGTCTGGATGCCGATGTCCTTGGGGCCGGAGGCGGCCCAGCGCTGGAACCGCCGGAAGATGTCGGGGAGTTCGAGCCCGCCGTGTTCGACGAGCGACTCCCCGACGAGCACGGCCATCTGCGTGTCGTCCGTGGCCTCGCCCGGATCCCAGCCACCGCCGCCGCACATCTCACCGCCGTGCCCGGCCTTGGGGAAGCGTGCGGAGAACGCCCCTTCGAGGCCGAACTCGAAGGGGGCGCCGAGGGCGTCGCCTGTGGCGGAGCCGAGGATCGCGCCGAGGGCGCGCTGCGGGTCAGCGTCGGCCAAGGGTGCCCGCCTTGAGGGTGGTGAGGAGGGCGTGGAGGGGGGCGGGGGTGGTGGTGAGGCGGGTAGTGGGGTGGTCGCTTTCGCGTATTCGTATGGAGGCAGGAGCGAGGGCGAGTTCGACGCAGTCGTCGCCGGAATCCGTGCCGGAGAAGGACGACTTCTGCCAGTTGAGAGGGCAGCGCATTCCGGTTCCTTTCACAGATCGTGGACGATGCGGCTGACCCTGCCGGACAGATCGACACCATGGAGATCGAGCCCGGCGGCGTCCATCCACCGGCGCCCAGCCTGGGAGCGTGGCCGGGCGTGTTCGTCACTTCCATCCCCTTACCGTGGCGGGTCAGTCGCCGTGCATGGCGGCTTCGCGCAGGGCGTCGAGGGCGATGATCTGCGGCTCGGCGTTCTCGGATACGTGGCCCGCCACCGGGTCGGCGGGCAGGGCGGCGCAGGCCGCGAGGGCCTGGACCGGGGTCAGGCCGCGCTCGTACGACTCGTGCAGGCGCTCCAGCCACACCAGCCCCGCCTTGCGGCCTTCCTCATCGGCCGCCTCGCGCGGTTCGAAGCTGGCGGCGGCGTCGGCGTCCGAGGCCCACAGGTAGCCGAGGACGCCGCCGTGGTCGGCGACGACCGGGACGCACTGGACCTGCTCGGCCCCGGACCGTTTGTAGCCCACGGAGTCGAAGACGGGGCCATGCCGGAAGACCTCGCTACGCCTCGGGATCTCGAAGCGGGACCACACGTCGGACGGGGAGCCGTCCGGCTCGAAGAAGTTGTCGACGCCCGTCTCGGTCGGCCTGCCGAAGTAGGTGGGGTCGTCCGGGTCGGTTTCCGACCCCAGAGCTTCGGACAAGTCGTGCAGCGCGGCGGCCAGCCGTGGGTGGTTCGCGGCGTGAATGCCGGTCTGGGGACGCCCCTCCAGGTCGTACGGCATCCAGGCGTCCGAAAAGGTCCTGAGGTCCGTGGTGACGTAGTCGCGGTACGAGGCGGTACCCAGAAGGACCAGCCCCTCCTGGAGGAATTCCGCGCCCTCACCGTCGAGCAGTACGCCGGTGCAGGTGATGTCGGCTTCCACAGATCCGATCTCTCCGGGGCGCAGAGCGGCCCGCACTTCGTCGGCGAGACGCATGGCGGTCTCCTCCGCAGGGAGCTCCGCGCCTGGCAGGAGTTCGCCCTCGAACAGGAGGTTCCTCGGGTTCCCCGACTCGGGCACCTTGAGACGCACCTTCGGCGCCCCGACCGCGAAGCGATGCGAGGCCAGCACCGCGTATGCGGCCAACGCGTCGTGCAGGCACAGGACGAGACCGTCAGCGGCTTCGTCGTCCCGTCCCCAGGTCCACCGGGCGACGGGCGTGGTGGCGATCACAGCGTTCCCTCCGGCATGAACCTGCCGCCCGGCGGAATGAACACGATTCCGTCCGGGGTGCGGATGACGACCTGCACGTTCTTGTCCATGTAGTTCTTTTCGAGCCGTCCGAGGTGCGGCGCGAGGTCTTCCTTCGAGACCACCGTATCCAGCACGAAGGTCTGCACGTCGGCGCCCGAGTCCGTCAGCTGGCGCATCTCCTTGAAGACCTTGCCGATCACGTTCTTGGGGTTGGTCGACTGGACGTCCTTGAACTGCCAGCCGTGGACGTTGCCGGCCGCGTCCCGGGCCATCAGGTCCAGGTCGGTCCGTTCGCCGGTGACGACTCCCGGCTTGATCTCGTGGCCTCCTTGCTTGACCTCGAACGAGATGTCGGTCAGTCCGCTCTCGTGCAGCCGGTTGGCCAGCCGGATCTGCTCCAGGCTCCCGGGCATCTCCGAAGGACGGGACATGTTGGAGACGACGTCCGAGAAGTTCGGGGCGTCCCTGAAGCGCCCGGAGGCGATGACGTCGGCGACCTCGCGCCCCGCCGGGTGCCCGGCCAGGGTGTTCAGGATCGACTCGACGTCGCCCGGCTTGACCTTCGTACCCCGGAGCTGCTGACGGACCTGGTCCTCCAGCTGACCGCCGCGCTCGAAGGGCGCCGGGTCGCCGTCGGGCCGCTCCCATCCGCTGGGTTCGTCCGGACCGCCGCTACCGGCTCCCGGGCCACCCGGCGGATCCTGCGGAGGCCCACCCGGACCGTCAGCGCCACCGCCGGTTCCGTCGGTGCCACCGCTGCCGGGTCCGTCGGTGCCGCCACCGCCGGGCGTCTCACTGTGACCGCCGCCCGCAGGGCTCTCCGGGTGACCGCCGCCCGAGGGGGTTTCTGCTTGTCCACCACCCGGTGTCTCACCACGACCACCACCGGTCGGCGTCTCATGGCTCCCGGACGGCAGGCCGTTGTCCCCGACCTGCCCCACAGTCCCCGTCCCGTCGCCCACCCTGGCCCCGGCGCCCACCAGCTCCGGCTGGCGCTGCGAGACATCGGCCCCCCGCTCGGCCGCCGTACCCTCCTGCTTGATGCTGTCCAGGGACTCCCGCACCGTGCCGTCGGCGTTGTGCATGACCAGCGTCTCGGTGTTGAGGTAGACGACCTCGCCCTTGGGGGTCTCCATGCGGACGGTGTTCTCGGGGGTGAGCCCGGTCGGCAGGTCGTCCGTGATGTTGGGCGGATCGGCGATCTGGTACGTGCCCTCGCCGAGCTTGATGTGGGTGCCGTCGGTGATGCCGCGCAGGCCCGCCATCACGTCGCTGATCCTCACCGCCGTCGCGCCGGCGCCCTTGGTGATGTACGTCATCGGGTCGACGATCCGGCCGGCCCTGCCCGCGAAGGAGATGGCCCTGGCGATGGCGCCGGCCTTGCCCGCACCGGCCACGGCACCGCCCGCGCCGCCCGTGAAGATGGTGGTGAGGACGTTGAAGGTCACGGCTCCGGCCGCCCGCGACGGGTTCTTGCCCCATTCGTCGTAGGCGATGAGCGCCTTGCCGGTCTCCACGACCGCCGTGCGGGAGTCGCGGATCCAGGAGGGCAGTTTGTCGTCGGGGGTGAGCCAGAACGCGGCGGCGGTCACCGGGTTGGACATGATGACGATGCCGGTGGCGAGCTTGCCGAGGCCGACCCAGGCCTGGCCGGCCGCGTCCAGGCCGTTGAAGCCCACCAGCGTGCCGAGCCCCTTGATCGTGCCCCACACACCGTCGACGACGAAGCCGACCGCGAAGTCCCAGGCGTGCTCGTGGATGTAGTACCAGGGGTTGGACTCCTCGACCGGGTCGCCCCAGGGCAGACCGCCGGCGTTGTTGAGGTCCTCGCCCCGGTAGCCGTACATGTTCTCTTGGTTGGAGCCGTCGTTGACGACGAGCTGCTCGCCGCCGACCAGCGCGACGATCTTGTTGTAGCAGTCGCGTTCGGCGGCCTGGAAGGCGGCGTACGCGGCGTTGATGTCGGAGCGGCGGTTGTTGTTCTCCTCGATGAGGTCGCCGTCGGCGCGCCACTCTTCGTCGTCCGCGATCTTGCTGCGGAAGGCGATCGCGTCCTGGCGCAGCTGGTCGAACTTCTGCTTGAGCGGGCCGACGGCCGCGGCATACGTGTCCAGGGCCGAGGCCACGGTCTCCAGCTCGGTGGCGAACTCGTCGCCCTTGGTCGCCACCGGCGCGGTCGTCGCGAACAGCGCCTCCGCCTCCGGCGCCTTGTAGTACGCGGAGAGGCCGCCGAAGCGGGTGTGGATCGCCGAGCCCGAATCCTTCAGGGAGGTGCCGGCCGAACGGACGCCCGCGATGTGCTGGTCCAGCAGCTCCAGATTGCCCGTGAACTCGGGGACTTCCTCCGGGATGACGGGAATGTCGTCGCTCACTTCGGCCCCTGCCCGCCGTTGCCGTCGACACCCGGCGGCGGAGGTACGACCGTCGCCTTGAGGGCGCCCGCCTGGTGTTCGGCGGCCATGTCCAGGTCGCCCGTGACATAGGCGTTGGTGGCCTTGGCCGTACCCTGCACGGAGTCGATGGTCCGCTGCGCCATGAACGCCAGCTTCTGCTGCCGCTCCTGGAGGTACTGGCTCAACGCCGCCGCGACCGGGCCGACCGGCACCCGTGGGGTGCCCGCGGCCACCGGCCCGATCATGGGCCCGTTGAACTGCCCGCCCGGCACGGCCGTGCCGGCGGACTCGGCCGCGCTCGCCATGTTCGTCACCAGTGAGTTGGCGGCCTTCTCCAGGCCGCCCGCCGCCTCACCGGTCGAGTTCAGCGTGGTCTGCACATTGATCGGATCGATGTCCCAAGCCGGCATCGTCGCTACCCCCGTAACGCTCCTGTCGGATACGCCGTACGTTTTTCGCTTCCCTCAGTACACACGCGTAACCGGTGACTGTCAGTTCCCGTGGGGAGGCAGAACATCGCGGGCGTTCCAGCCCGCCCACGCCGACGCGATCATGTCCTCGACGCCGTACCGCGCCTTCCAGCCCAGCTCGGAGGCGATACGGTCCGCCGAGGCGACGACGCGCGCGGGGTCGCCCGGGCGCCGGTCGACGACCGTCGGAGGCAGGTCGTGGCCGGTGAGCGTGTTGATCTGGTCGATCATCTCGCGCACCGAAACACCCTCCCCGCGACCGATGTTGAGGGTGAGGTCCGTGCCCGGCGCCTCGCGCAGCCGCCGCGCGGTCGCCACATGGGCCTCCGCGAGGTCGACGACGTGGATGTAGTCGCGGACGCAGGTCCCGTCGGGGGTCGGATAGTCGGCGCCGAAGATCCGTGGCGGGGCGCCCTCGGAGAGCTTCTCGAAGACCATGGGCACGAGGTTGAAGACGCCGGTGTCCGCGAGTTCGGGGGTCGCCGCCCCGGCCACGTTGAAGTAGCGGAGCGAGGCCGTCGACAGGCCGGTCGCCCGGCCCGTGGCCCGCACCAGCCACTCGCCGACCAGCTTGGTCTCGCCGTACGGGCTCATCGGCAGACACGGTGTGCCCTCGGTGACGAGGTCCACATCGGGCATGCCGTACACGGCGGCGGAGGACGAGAAGACGAAGGACGCGACCCCGGCGTCCGTAACGGCCGACAGCAGGGTGCGCAGGCCCTCGACGTTCTCCCGGTAGTAGTGCAGCGGCAGTTCGACGGACTCGCCGACCTGCTTCTTCGCCGCGAGATGGACGACTCCGGTGATGCCCCGGTCCCGGATCACCCGCGCCAGCAGCTCCCCGTCGAGGGTGGAGCCGATCTCCAACGGCACGCTGTCGGGGACCCGTTCGGCGATACCCGTGGACAGGTCGTCGTAGACGACGGCCTGTTCGCCCGCGTCGAGCATCGCGCGCACCACATGCGCCCCGATGTATCCGGCGCCACCGGTGATCAGCCAGGTCATGTACGACCGTCCCTTCGTAGTCATGGTGATGATGCGGGTGCGAGCGGGTGCAGGCAGGTGGGTCATCGCAGGTGGGGCATCGGCAGGTCATCAGTGAAGCAGTCGTTTGAGGCGACGGCGTACCACTTCGGTCAATCCTCGCCAACCGGGCGCGATCCGCACCGCGAGCGCCCCCGCGTGCGTCGCGTACGGCTGCACCAGGAGCACTCCGTGGCGCGTGCTCGGCAGTGCGCTCCGGCGCAGCAGCCCGGCGCCCGCGACGGCGTGCGCGGTGGTCTCTCGGTGGGTGCCCTCCTGGAACCGCAGCCGCAGCCGGAGATCCCAGGTGCCGCTGCCCAACGCCGCCAGGTCCAGCGGGACCTCGGCCGTCCAGCTGTCGAAGTCCGGCTGAACCGTGAGGGCCGCCGTGCCGGTGAACCCGACCCGCCCGGTCTCCCGTTCGGCGAACTCCACCTCCACGGTCTCCGGCCCCGCGTCCGCCATCCGCCCGTACAGCTCGTGCAGGCGCAGCCGGAGCACCGTTCCCCGGGCGCGTGGCCTCAGTTCGGCGTCGACGGCGGCGGGCAGCAGGTGTACGGGCCGGACGAGGAGGTGGTCCAGCTCCACCTGGGGCAGGTCGGCGGACCAGACGGGGGAGCCGTCGGCCGCGCGCGCGTAGGGCGGGGCCAGCCGGGCCGGGCGGGCCGCCATCTCCTTGAGGCGGGCCAGGTCGCGTGGTTCCTCGGCGGCGAGGATCACCCGGGCGACGACCCGGCCGGGCGCGGGCGCCGGCGTGAAGTCGCCCTCGTCGAAGGCGGCCAGGTACGCGCGCGTCAGGGCCCACCACTCACGCCGGTACCCCGTGCCGCGCAGGTCCAGCTCACGCGCGTACATCCGCAGCGAGTGGTCGAGGAAGCGCGTCCGCGTCGCCCGTGCGAGCTGCTTCTCGCCGGCGCCCAGCAGGATGTCGTACGACAGCCGGTCGGCATCGAGCCGGGCCCGCCAGTTGGCGATGCCCGAGCGGTCCAGGGAGATGGACAGCCGGGGCGCCGACCGGCGCACGTGCCAGACGTACACCGGGTCCGGGACGAGCGCGACGCGGGGCCCGGCGGCCAGCACGCGCGCGACGAACACGAAGTCCTCGTACGGGAAGCGGCCCTCGGGGAAACGGATGGCGTGCTCGCGCAGGAAGGCGGTGCGGTAGAGCTTGTTGACGCAGAGGGTGTCGTGCACCAGGCGCACCCGCAGGGACGGGTGCGCCACCAGCGTGCGCTGGGCGTACAGCTCGGGCTGCCAGGGGGTCTCGCGGCCGGACGGCAGCTCCTTGCGCACGCACAGCCCCGACGCGACCGGCGCGTCGTGCTCCAGGGCCGCGCCCAGCAGCGCGTCCACGGCGCCCGGCGGCAGCACGTCGTCGCTGTCCAGGAACATCACGTACGGCGAGGCCGCGGCGTCGAGCCCGATGTTGCGCGGGGTGCCGCAGCCACCGCTGTTGGTCCCGCGCCGGATCACCCTCAGGCGGGGCTCGTCCTCGGCCAGCCGCTCCAGCAGCTCCCCGCTGCCGTCCGTCGAACAGTCGTCGACCGCGAGCACCTCACGGACGGCCGGCCCTTGTGCCAGCGCCGAGCGCACGGCGTCCGCCACCTGGGCGGCGTCGTCGTACCCGATGACGACGACGGAGACGTGCGCCTGCTGAAGAGCCATGGTTGCCCCGCACCTGTGAGAGGTATGTGTGCAATCTTCCCTTAAGGGAGCCTTCGCGGCCCCGTGGGGAAGATGGCGCCCGTGAGGTCGGGGTTCCGTTTGAGGTTGTTGGATTCCGTCTCATCGCCCGGATGGCTCGAAGGGGCCGGGTGGGCCGGAGGGCCGGAGGGCCGGAAGGCTGGATCGGCCTGTCGAGGCGGGCGACTCCGCGCTGATGGGCCGGTTGCCGGTTGGGCCGAACGGGCCGAACGGGCCGGTTGGACCGAATGGCTGGTACCAGCAGAACCGCCCGGCCTGGGCCCAATGCCGCAGCGGCATTGGGCCCAGCTGGAACTAGGCCCGCTCTCCCGGCTCCTCCAGTGCCGCCTCGTCCAGTGCGGTCGTCAGACGGTTCAGGCGGTCGCGCAGATCGCGGATCTCGTCGATGTCGAAGCTCGTCGCGGAGACGATCCGGCGCGGCACGGCCAGCGCGCGCTCCCGCAGGGCGGTGCCCTCCTCGGTCGGCCGCACCACCACCGACCGCTCGTCGAGCGCGCTGCGCTCCCGCCGTACGAGACCGGCCGCCTCCAGACGCTTCAGCAGCGGCGAGAGCGTCCCGGAGTCGAGCCGCAGATGCTCGCCCAGCTTCTTCACGGGCAACTCGCCCTGCTCCCACAGCACCAGCATCACCAGGTACTGGGGATAGGTGATCCCCAGGTCCTTCAGGACCACGCGGTAGACGCTGTTGAAGGCGCGCGAGGCGGCGTGCAGGGAGAAGCAGATCTGCCGGTCGAGACGGAGGAGGTCCTCCTCGGAGACCTGCCCGGGGATCTCCTGGGAGATCCCCTCGGGCAAGGGGGCGGCACTCGTGGTCATGGCTCCAGGATACCTCGTGCCCACCATTTAGTTGTGTCCAATTGAATTGTGTGCTCTACTTGAGTCCATGAACGGCGGTCGGACCGGACCGCCGGACGTGACATGACCTGTGAAAGGGATGGTTCTCCCATGGACGCGCTCTACACCGCTGTCGCCACCGCCACCCACGGCCGCGATGGTCGTGCCGTCACCAACGACGGCAAGCTCGACCTCGACCTGGCCCTCCCGGTGGAGCTGGGCGGCAACGGCCAGGGCACCAACCCGGAGCAGCTGTTCGCCGCCGGCTACGCCGCCTGTTTCGCCAGCGCCCTCGGCCTCGTCGGCCGCGCCGCCAAGGTCGACGTCAGTGAGGCCGCCGTGACCGCCGAGGTCGGCATCGGCAAGGAGGGCGAGGGCTTCGCCCTCAAGGCCACCCTCCGCGTCGAACTCCCCGACACCGTCGACGAGGCCACCGGCCGCAAGCTCGTCGAGCAGGCCCACCAGGTCTGCCCCTACTCCAACGCCACCCGCAACAACATGCCGGTCGAGCTGGTCGTCGAGTAGTCACGCGATCCGGAAGGGGCTGGGACCTGTTTCTCGGGGGCGCGGGGCTGTAACAGTTCGCGGCTCCGCCGCGTGGGCGACTAGCAGCCCCATCCAGCCGCACCAGCCCCACCGGCCGTCAGCTCGCGGATCGCTCCGACCTCCCCCCTTACGGAGCGATCCGCGCCAGCACCTCCCCGGTCTCAGGACTCCACTCCACGACCACCGCCTCCTCCGGCACCCGCTGCCACCGAGTCAGCAACAGCCACTTCACCCGGTACCGCCGCGCGATCACCGCGCGCCCCGCACGCGAGGACGCGGGATCCAGATACGCCCGGACATCCGCGTACCGCCGAACCCGCTCCCGCTCGTCCAGCGCCGGATCGGGCCACGTCGGCACCGCCATGTTCACCCCGTACCCAGCGATCGCACGACCCGCGAAGTACCCGTCCGTGATCAGCACCTCGCCGGCCCGCACATGCCGCGCCACCCACTCGTACGACGGCCACCGCGGCGGCGGCTCGAACCCCACGGGGTCGAGCCGGGACGGCACCACGGCCCCGGCCTGCACGGTGAGGAACCCCACGCACACCCCCGCGACCGCCGCCCCGCCCAGCACTCGCCGGGCCCATCCCCACGGCCGGGGCGCCGCCAGCTCCACCGCCAGGGCGAACTGCGCGGGCACGGCCGCGAGCCCCAGGACGCGGCCGTACGTGTAGTGCCCGCTGACCCAGCCGTACGCCACCACCAGGCACTCCGCCGCGAACACCAGCACCAGTGGGTCCCTCGACGACCTGCGCCCCCGTGCCCACAGCGCCGGCAGCCCGAGCAGCGCCAGCCAGAGATGTCCGGCCGCGTTCTCGTAGAGCGGCCGGTGCATGGCGTCCACGCCCGTGTTCCCGGCCAGCGACAGGACGTCGTAGTACGGCCATGACACCGCGACCGCGAGGGCGACCGCTCCCGCCAGCGCCCAGCGCGCCACCACCGGGCCCCGCCATCCGCGCTGCCAGGCCGCCACGATCGCCAGGGCCCCGGCCGCCGAAGCCACGGCCGTGATCGGATGCACCAGCAGGATCAGCCCGTACAGCGCGCCCAGTCCGGCGTATGCCCAGACGCTGCCGAGGCCGCTCGGTCCGACGTACCGCACCCGCCGCGAAAATCCGCCGCCACGCGCGCGTGCCCCCGTCCACGCCCACGCCCAGAACGTCAGCCCGATGGCGAACGCCGACGGATAGCCGAGGTTCGTCGTCATCGACATCAGCCCGAGATTGCCGCTCCACAGGACCCGCTCGGTGCCCCACAGCGACGTCATGAACAGCAGTGCGAGGACCGGCGCCCACGGCCGGGGCGTCAGCACGCGCACGAAACGGCCGATCCCGGTGAGCAGCACCAGCAGGTTCACCGGCCCGGCGAGCTTCACCAACGACCAGCCGCTCAGGCCGGTCAGCCGGGCGAGTACGCCCTGGGCGACGGCGTACGGGGAGTAGTACGGGCTGCCGGCGCCCGGCAGGTCGGCGGTCGGGTGGGCCGGGTGCAGCAGGTTCCAGCGGAGGCGCTCGACGACCGCCGCGTGCTGACCGGCGTCGCAGCACAGCGGCACCCGCCAGTACGCCAGCGTCATCACCAGCCAGAACAGCCCGCCGACGACGACATGGGGAGTCGGCCGCCGGGTCAGCCAGGTACGGCCGCCGCGCAGGGCGGTGGCACCGAGGGTGATACGGCGACGCCGGGTGCCGACTCGCAGAGGACCGCGGCCGGAATCGTGACCGGTATGGGCTGTTCGAGGCATTCGCCGTATATTCCCGTGCGGGTCACCGGCTTAGCCCGCGGTCACCACATCGAGTGAGGTGCGGGGTGCGGCCCCTGCCTCTCAGGGGCGCGGGGAACTGCGCGAGCAGCCACATGCAACCGGCACCCGCCGTACGACCCGCGCCCCGTAGCTCTGACGCGTCACGGGTGCAAGCGGTCGTCCACACCCGGCTGGGCCTGCCCCGGCACCGTCGCCAGCGGCGACGACGGGCGGGCCGCGGCGGCGGACGGCACCGGGTGGCGGTGGGACAAGGGGACGAAGTCGGCCGGCGTGGTGTCGCCCAGGACGACCCGCCGCACCACCCTCTCCGCCGCGCGCCCGTCGTCGTACTGGCAGAACCGGTCCCGGAAGGCCGCCCGCAGCTGCGCGGAGCGCGACCCGCGCCAGTGGCCCGTCGCGAAGATGTCGATCAGCTCGTCCTCGCTGCGCGCGACCGCGCCCGGCGGGAAGGAGCGCAGGTCGAAGTACGTGCCGCGGGCCGCCTCGTACGCCTCCCAGTCCTCGGAGTGGATCACGATGGGCCGGTCGAGGATGGCGTAGTCGAACATCAGGGAGGAGTAGTCGGTGACGAGCGCGTCGGAGGCGAGGCACAGGTTCTCGACGCTCGGGTAGGCCGTGACGTCGAGGAGACGGCCGTGCGCCAGGTCCGTCAGCGGGGAGTCGTACACGTGGTGGGCGCGGGCCAGGATCACGAAGCGCGGGCCGAGCTTGCGGAGCACCCGCTCCAGGTCCAGGTGGGAGCGTTGTGAGTGGCGGTAGTCGCGGTGCGTGGGGGCGTACAGGACGGCGACCGCGCCCTCGGGGATGCCGAGGTGTTCGCGCACCCGGGCCACATCCGTCGAACTGGCCCTCAGGAACACGTCGTTGCGCGGGGAGCCGTACTCGAGGGTCGTGTACGCCGACGGGTAGACGCGCTCCCAGACGAGGGTGGAGTGGCGGTTGCCGGACAGCACGTAGTCCCACTGGTCGCTGCCGCGCAGCATGGCGGCGAAGTCCGTGCCGCGCGCGGCCGCCGGGCGGTCCTGGAGGTCGAGGCCCATGTGCTTGAGCGGCGTGCCGTGCTGGGTCTGGAGGAGGATCTGGCCGGGGCGCTTGACCAGGCGGGGATCGAAGTCCACGTTGTTCACCAGGTACTTGGAGCGGGCGAGCGCCGTCCAGTACGCCATCGAGCCGGGGAGTACACGCCGGGTCGCCACCGGAAGGGTGTGGTGGTGTTCGGGGCGCGCGATCCACGAGGTGCGCATCCCGGGGACGTGCGTACGGAACGCGTTCTCCAGCGCGGCCGGGCTGCACACATAGCCCCGGCCCCCGTACGCGGCGAACACCGCCCGGTCGGCACGCAGCGGGAGGAGGCGCTGGACGCGGTAATGGACGCGCAGCCCGGCGGCGCGCAGCAGCCGGGCCAGGCCCGCCACCCGGCGCCCGGCGCTCCGGCCCAGCCGTGCCACGGCCCGCAGCGCCCCGTACGTGCGCCGGCTGCCCAGCCGTAGGAGCGCGTGCCGCAGCCGGACGCGGGCGCGGATGGGGGCGCCCGGAGTGCGGTAGCGGGCGCAGTGCGCGCGGACCGTATGCAGGAACTCGGAGCGCGCCCCACGCGGCAGCCGTTGGCGCCGGGAGAACACGGACGTGAGGTGGTCGACCATGCGCCGGAACAGCACCGGACGCCACGGGGCCAGCTCCGGCCGCTCGTCGACGTACGCGAACACCCGGTCGTACTGCTCGAACACATCGAAGTGCGCCCGCGTGGTCGCGTCGAGCAGGCTGCCGTGGCGGCGCCTGCGGTGGTGGACGCAGACCCGGTCGAGGGTGGCGACGGACTCGGCGGTCATCAGGACCGGGTACGTCCAGGCCGTGTCCTCGTAGATGCCGGGCGGGAACCGGAAGTCGTGGTCCTCGACGAACTCGCGTTTGTACGCCTTGTTCCACGCCACCGGGCGGACGTCCAGCAGCCCCGGGCGGTCGTCGAGGCGGAACGGGGCCGTGCCCTGTTCGGTGAGTTGGAGAGCGTGTTCGTCACGGACGGGCTCACCCGACCAGGAGGTGCGGGCGAAGTCGTACACGAGGACGTCGGGTTCGCCGGTCTCCTTGACGCGGTCGGCGATCGCCTGGAGCGCGCCCGGCGTGAACGTGTCGTCGCCGTCGAGGAAGAGGAGGTAGTCGCCCCTCGCGTACTCCATTCCCTTGTTGCGGGCGGCACCCGGCCCCGCGTTCTCCCGCAGGCGCACCGGGCGCCGCACACGGGTGTCGCGGGCCGCGAACTCCTCGGCGACCGCAGCGCAGTTGTCGGTCGAGGCGTCGTCGACGACGATCAGTTCGAGGTCGGTGAAGGACTGGGACAGCACGGAATCCAGGCATTCGTGCAGGTACGCCTGAACCTTGTACGCGGGAACGATGACACTGAACCTGGGCAAGGGGGACATCCATGGGTCGGCGCGGGCATACTGCCCTGAAACGGCCGATCCGATGATTTGGTTACGCGACGTGTTCCAAACGGGGGAATATCGCCGGGTGGTGGGGCGTACGGGTGTGAACTCGCGGGCCTGTGTGGGTGTGTCCGCGCGGTGGGCCCCGCCGGGCTGGGGGCGCCTGACAGCTCCGGGGCAGGGGGCGCCCCGAACTCCAAGGCGCCCCCCGGCCCTACTTCACAGCCCCCGCCATCACGCCCGACACGAACTGCCTCTGGAACGCGAAGAACACGGCCAACGGGATCACCATCGAGATGAACGCACCCGGCGCCAGGATCTCGATGTTGCTGCCGAACTGCCTCACCTGTTGCTGGAGTGCGACCGTCAGCGGCTGTGAGCCGGAGCTGGAGAAGACCAGCGCGACCAGCATGTCGTTCCACACCCACAGGAACTGGAAGATCCCGAGGGACGCGAGCGCCGGCGCGGCGAGCGGCATGACGACGGTCGCGAACAGCCGTACCTCGCCCGCCCCGTCGAGCCGGGCCGCCTCCAGCAGCTCACGCGGGATCTCCGCGAAGAAGTTCCGCAACAGGAAGATCGCGAACGGCAGTCCGAAGCCGACGTGGAAGAGGACGACGCCGATGATGTCGCCGAAGATCCCCAGGTCCCGGAAGAGCCCGGACAGCGGGATCAGCGCCACCTGCACCGGCACCACCAACAGCCCCACCACGACCATGAACCACCAGTCGCGGCCCTTGAAGTCCATCCAGGCGAAGGCGTATCCGGCCATCGCGCCGATCACGACCACCAGCAGGGTCGCCGGGACCGTGATCCAGACCGTGTTGAACAGGGCGTTGGTGATGTCGTCGTTCTCCAGCAACGACTCATAGCTCTTGGTGGTGAGTTGGGCCGGAGCGGAGAACACCTTCCACCACCCGGAGGTGGAGATGTCGGTGGGATCGCGGAACGACGACACCAGCAGTCCGAAGGTCGGCACCAGCCAGAACAGCGCCACCACGAGGAGGAAGACGCGCAGCGCGCCGCCCGCCACGCCGCTCGCCAGCCGGGCCGCGACGGAGCGCCTGGCGCGTACGGGCCTGTCCAGTTCGGGGGTCTTCGGAGCCGGGGCCGGGGTTTCCAGAGTGGTCACCGCTGGCGCTCCTTCCGCAGTCGCCGGATGTTGACCCACATCACCGGCAGCACGAGCAGCAGCAGGATCACACCGATCGCGCTGCCGATCCCGAAGTCGCCCCCGCCGCCGTACGACACCAGGTACAGCTGCAGGGCGAGGACGTTGGCCTCGTCCTGGGTGGGCTGGGGCGCGATGATGTAGACGAGGTCGAAGATCTTCATCACGTTGATCATCAGCGTGACGAGGACGACGACCAGGACCGGTGCGAGGAGCGGAACCGTGACCTTGCGGAACACCTGCCACTCGTTCGCCCCGTCCACCCGGGCCGCTTCGAGCAGATTGCGGTCCACACCGGCCAGCCCCGCCGCGATCAGCACCATCGCGAAGCCGGCCCACATCCACACGTACGAGCCGATCACGGCCGGGGTGACGAGGGCCGGGCCGAGCCAGTCGATGCCGTTGTAGGGCGCCGCGAAGTTCGAGCCGGGCAACCGTAGCCGGGCCCCCTCGGCCGAGTCCGGCAGGCTGAACGTGCCGTCGGTGCCGCTGGTCGCGGTCGCGACGACCTTCCCGTCCTTCACCGCCTCGACCTTGACGCCCTCCAACGCCTTCTCACCCGGGTCGACGGCTCCCTTCTCACCGCCGCCACCGAGCCGGAAGTCGAGCCAGACCGTGCCGGTGACACCGTCGCCGGTGGCCGCCTCGGCGTCCTGCGCGTCGCCGGGCAGCCGGTTGGGCGCGATACCGACGAGGGGAAGGAGGGCGGGCGTCCCGGCCCGCACACTCCCCTCCGTGGTGAACGAACCCCCGCCGGACGCCCGCAGATCGCTCACCTGGGCGTTGGGCCGGGCCTTCGGATACACCGACTCGTCCACGAAGACGTCGTGCACGGATGTGACGATCGCGTTGGCGACGCCCTGGTTCGGATCCTGCTCGTACACCAGCCGGAAGATGATGCCCGCGGCGAGCATCGAGATCGCCATCGGCATGAAGACGATCAGCTTGAACGCCGTTCCCCAGCGCACCCGTTCGGTCAGCACCGCGAAGATCAGACCGAGCGCGGTGACGAGCGCCGGGGCGACCGCGACCCAGATCGCGGTGTTGCGTACGGCGACGAGGGTGGAGTCGTCGGAGAAGATCTCCGCGTAGTTGTCGAGGCCGACGAAGCCCGAGCCGTTCGCGTCGAACAGGCTCCGCCAGACCGAGTACCCGATCGGGTAGACCACGAGCGCGCCGAGCAGCACCAGCGCGGGCAGCAGAAAGAGCCCTGCCACCCACCACCGGGTACCCGTCACGCTCTTGCGCGGTGTGGCGGGGGGCGTCGGCGCTGCGCCGGCGCCCCCCGCCGTCTTCGCCACGGCGGACGACATCTCGGGCCGTCAGCCGTTCCCGTAGGCCTTCGCCGCGTCGGTCTCCAGTTGCTTCTGGGCACCGGCCACGTCGTCGGGGCTCTTCAGGAAGTCCTGCAAGTCCTTCCACTCACCGACGCCCTGCGTGCCGCCGAACGCCGCCGGAGCCTGGTCGGACATGTCGAAGCGGAAGTCGTCGCCCGCCGCGAGCAGAGCCTTGGCGATCTCCCGGGTGACATCGTCCTTGTACGTCCCCTGGTCCATCTCCTTGTTGGGGGAGAGGAAACCGCCCTGCGCCGCCCAGATCTCCGCCGCGTCGGTCGAGGCGAGGAAGGTCAGCAGCGCCTGCGCGCCCTCGCCGTCCTTCAGCGCCACGGCCGCGTCGCCGCCGGTCACCACGGGGGAGGCGTCGCCGACCGCCGGGAACGGGAAGACCTTGGCGTCCGTGCCGATCTTCGCGTCCGTGTCCCCGTTGATGGTGACGGCCACGAAGTCGCCCTCGAACACCATGCCCGCCGGGGTGTCCCCGCCGAAGGTCTGCGTGATCGACTTCGGGTACTCGGTCTGCAGCGCGCCGGAGGCCCCGCCCGCGATGAGGTCGTCCTTGCCCCACAGCTCGGCGAGCGTGGTGAGGGCTTCCTTGACGGAGGGGTCGGTCCACTTGATCTCGTGGGCGGCCAGCTGGTCGTACTTCTCCGGGCCCGCCTGCGACAGATAGACGTTCTCGAACCAGTCGGTGAGTGTCCAGCCGTCCGCGCCGCCGATCGACACGGCGGGGGAGCCGGCGTCGGAGAGCGTCTGCGCGGTCTGGATGAAGTCGTCCCACGTCTTGGGTTCTTCGGTGATGCCCGCCGCCTCGAAGGCCGCGGTATTGTACCAGACGAGGGACTTGTTGGCGGCCTTCGCGTACACGCCGTACTGCTTGCCCTCGTACGCGCCCAGGTCCTTCCAGCCGGCCGAGAAGTTCTTGTCCAGCTGTGCCTGGGCCTCACTGCCGAGCGGTTTGACCCAGCCCTTCTCGGCGAACTGGTGCAACACGCCGACCTGCGGCAGGAACGCCACGTCCGGCGGCTTGCCGCCCTCGATCTTCGTACCTAAGAAAGTGGACGTGTTGTTGCCGGTCGGCACGAACGTCACCGAGGCGCCGGTGCGTTTCTCGAACTCGTCCAGCACCTTCTGGAAGTTGTCCAGCTCCGGGCCCGTGAAGACCGCCGCGACCTCCAGCTTCTGGCCGTCCAGCTTGGGGAGTTGGACGGTGGCCTTGCTGCCGCCGCCGTTGCCGCTGTCACCGCTGCCACCGCCGTCGTCGTCTCCGCCGCACGCGGTGAGCGAGGCGGCGAGGACGCCTGCGGCGAGAGCGGCGAGGGCCTTGGCGTGGGATGTACGAAGCATGCTGCGCATGACTGACCCCGTTCTCCGTGCGTCGTCGAACGTAGAAGCGCTGTCCCGTGCGCTCTGGTCTACGCCGCGGGCCTGGGGGCGGCAAGAGCGCCTGCGGTGTCAACTCCTTGATCGTGACCGCGTCGTGACCATGAGGCCGGGAGCAACGGGGGCGCCCATGCGCCGTAGGGGTGGCTCATCGTGGGCGGCTTCCCGTCGGCCGTGGTCGCTCGCGCAGTTCCCCGCGCCCCTGAAAACGAGAGTGTGGGGAGGGTGGGCGCAGGCAGCGCCGGTAAGCGTCTTCTGCCCCCGCCCAGGTCCGGCGCCGGGCGCGCTCACAGCAGGGACGGCACCCCCGCCGCCGAGACCTCCCGAGCCGCACGGTCCAACGCGCTGGCCAGCAACGCCAGATCCGTAGGTCCGTTCCCCAACTCCCGTACGGGTCGCCGCGCCGGCGGGTCTCCCATCCGCGCCCAGTCCAGCGGTACGACGGTGGGCCGCAGGGTCGCCGTACGAGGGATACGCCCCGTCACCCGCCCCGCCTGGAACGCGGTCGCCCGACCCCCCTCGCCCAGCAACTCCCCCCGCCCGGGCGCCGGTTCGTCCGGACCCGGCACCGGCGCGCTCAGCACGACACGCCTCCCACGCGCACGCCCCAGCTCGCTCTCACCCGTACGCCCGCCCCCACCCGTGGTGGCGACGAGATGCACCCCGAGCCGCTCACCCTCCCGGGCCACCGCCTCCAGCGCCCGTACGACGGACCCGGCCGCAGGCCGCCCCGTGGAACCCAAGGGAGGTGACAGCAGGGCGTCGAGGTCGTCGACGATCACGACGAGACGGGGCAGCTCCGAGCCGGGGGCAGGGTGCTTCCCGGCCGCCCCCTTGCCGTCCTGGTCCCGGGCCTTGCGACCGGCCGCAGGCCGCAGCCGGAGCGTGGAACTGGAGGACGAGTCGAGGTCGGCCGCCCCCGACGAGCCCGCCGACGCGCCGCCGGACCCGGCCCCCGCCGACCGCTGCGGGACGATACGGCCCGACACCTCACGCCGGGTGTGCCACTCCACGAACCCGAGCCCGCCGAGCAGCTCGGCCCGCCGCTTCAACTCGGCGCTCAGCGACTGCGCGAAGTCCCGCATCCGGACGGGATCGTTGGCCGTGAGATGCGTCCCGACATGAGGCAGGTCGGTACAGACCCCGAGCCCCTCCCCGGCCCGCCCCCCGCCCGCACCAGCGGCGCCGCCACCGCCGCCGCCACCGCCGTCCCGCCCGTCCACGAGCGCGATGCCCAGCCGGTCGGGCCGCTCGGCGGCGGCCAGCGACGCGGCGACGGACCGCAGCAGTTCCGTACGACCGCTGCCGGCCGGCCCCTCGATCAGCAGATGGGGGCCTTCGGCGACGAGGTCCATGGACACCGGCCCGCGCGGCCCCGCGCCGAGCACGGCCCAGGCCCGCCCGCCGAGCGCCGCGGTGTCATCGGCCGCGTCCGCCCACCGGGCCATCAACGACGCCGGCGTGGCCCGTGCCAGCCCCAGCTCGTCCAACAACCGCGCCGACTGCGGCAACGGCGCCGACACCCGCGCCTGCCGGTCCCCGGCCGATCCGTCCGTTCGCAACGGCGCCAGCGCCCGCGCGAACCGCTCCGCCCACGCCACCGACACCGCGTCCAGTGTGGCCACCGTGCCGTGGTTCAACAGCCCCGGCGCCGCCTCCGGGTCGAGCGAGGGGAGGCCCTGGGTGCCGGGATGCGTGCGCTCGTCGGCATCGGCGAGCGCGGCCCTCGCGAGATCGATGTTGGTGTGGGTACGGCTCACCGAACCGGGGTCCGAGGGAGCCGCACGGTCGGAACGAGGGCGGCTCGACGGGCCGTCGGCGTCCGTACCGCGCGCGTGGTCGACAGAGCCGTCGTGAAAGCCGTCGTGCGCGCTCCCCGTAGGCCCGGGCCGAGCGGGACCCGACGGGCCGGGCGCCCCGGGACCGCTCACCGCGGCATACCCGCCGGAGGCGACGCGCAGCAGCCGTAGCGCCGTGGCGACATCGCCGCTGAGCAGGGCGACGGCCCCGCACGCGCGGAACGCGGGCGAGACGTCGCAGGCCGCCGCGTACGTCTCCGTCACCGGCGAGGCGGGCGACGCGGACTCCGTCTCGGCGAGGCACACGACATGGATCCCGGCGACGGGTCCGTCCTGCGCCAGCCGTATCACGGCCTTCCGCACATCCGCGCCCCCGGGATCCCCGTCCACGATCACCACCGTGTAGGGCCCCGGGAAGCCACCGTCCGCCGGGTCGTCCTCCCGAGCCCACGACGGCCGCCGCCCGGCCCGCCGACCGGAGGCCCCGTCGTCCCCGTAGGCCGCCCCATGGCCTGTGGTGCCCCCGGCCCCGGCGGTGCGGCCCGTCGCCTCCCGGTACAGACGGCCCGTCGTGTCGTCCGGCCGGTGGCCGGCCACGCCCATGGTCCCGGTGCCCTGCGTACGACTGGTTCCGCCGCGCGGCGTACGCCCGGTCCCGTCGCCCGCCGCGCTGCCGGGCGCATGCCCCGCCGTGTCCGCCGCGTGGTCCTCCAGGCGGCGCAGCAGCTCGTCCAGACGTGCCGTCGTCTGCTCGCGGTCGTAGGCGAGGAGCAGGCGGCAGTCCTGGCCGTGGGCGGGGCGGAGGTGAGGGAGCCAGCCGAGCCAGGACCAGTCGGCGGTGCGTTCCTCGGCGGAGCGGGAGCGGTCCGCACTGATGAGGACCAGTTCCAGAATGTCGGGGGAGTGCAGCGCGGCGAGCTGGGCCACGACCGCGCGGGTCAGCCCCATCAGCCGAGGGCGCGGCCCGGCCAGCCCCAGCGCCCCGACCTCGCGCAGCCCGGTGGTCACCGGCACCGCGGGCAACAGCGCCGACCCGTCCGGCGCCGCCCGGTCCGTCGTACCCAGCCGCACCGTCAGCGCCTCCGGGTGCCCCGGCCCCCGCTCCCACAGCCGGGCGCCGGGCCCGAGCGCGGTGAGCAGCAGCGCGGCGGGATCCGGCCATGTCTCCGGGAGCCGCTTCCCACCGGCCGGCAGCACGGAGGCCATCGCCCCGCGCTCGTCCTCGTCGTACTCCGCGTCGTACTCGTACGGGTCGTACTCCGCCCCCGCCTGCCCCCGCCCGCCGGTCAGCCGCCGCGCCCAGGCCCCGAACCCACCCCGCTTACGCATCCCACGCGGCACCTCCGTCCCCCGAAGGGGAGTGCCCTTACGGGTACCGGAGTCGATGGGATCGTCGGCGCCGCCCGACCCGCCGGAACCGTGGGCCCGCACGCCAGGCCCGCCTGGCCCGCCAGATCCGCCGGACCTGCGGGAATCACCGGCATCGCGGGGATCACGAGTGCTGCGCGGATCACGACTACTGCGCGGCTCGTGGGCGTCACGGGCATCGCCGAGTCGGCCATGGGCTTCCGCCCCGCCTCCGCCCGTCGCGCCCTCGTGCGCGCCCGCCCGGCCCGTACCGGACGCGGCTTCCGTTTCCCCCGCCGTTCGCTCGATGCCCGGCGCCCCACCCTGCCCCGGCACCGTCCGCCGCTCGGCACGCCCCTGCCCCAGCTCCTCCGCCACTTGCCCGGACACGCCCCCGCGAGACGCTCTGCCGGAGCCGGAGCCGGAGCCGGAGCCGGAGCCGGAGCCGGAGCCGGAGCCGGAGCCGGAGCCGGAGCCGGAGCCGGAGCCGGAGCCGGAGCCGGAGCCGGAGCCGGAGCCGGCCTCGGCCCCCGCTCCCGTGCGAGAACCCGTACCGGCCCTCGCTCCCGCCCCGGAACCCCCCGGTCCCCCCGCCCCCACCGTCACCCGAACATGTCCCTCCCCATCAGGCGTCGTCCCGATCCCCCGCGCGCCCGACGACGAGGCCAGCCGAAGCGCGGACTCGCCGATGCGGAGCAGCGCGCCCGGGGTCAGACGCACCGGGCGGTCGCCCACGCGGGTGCCGTCGAGGGTGGTGCCGTTGGTGGAGCCGAGGTCGACTATGGAGACGCGGCCGTCGGCGGAGAGGGTGACGGCGCAGTGGAGGCGGGAGACATCGGGGTCGTCGAGAGGGACGTCCGCGTCGGCGGAGCGGCCGATGTGGATCTTGCCGCCGTGGAGGAGGTGGACGCCGCCCGCGTCGGGGCCGGCCACGACGTGGAGCTGGGCGGCGGCCTCGTCGACCTCGGGGCCCGGCTCGGCGGGGGCGCCCAGGGAGAGCACGGCGCCGTCGATGAGGGGCGGCTCGCCCAGGGTGCAGCGCTGGGCGTCGAGGCGCTCGGCACCGGCGTACAGCACGACCTGGCCGCCGCCGACCTCGCGGCTGCGTTCGAGCCGCTCGGCACCGCCCTCGCCGACGGCGGAGGCGAGGCCCGAGGCCACGGCGGCGAGGGCCGTCCCGGCTGGCGCCGTGACCAGCACGTCGCAGGCCGTGGCACGTCCTCGCGGCTCAGAGGGCGGTCCCAGCGGGTCTACGACGGTCAGCCGGATCTGCATCGCCGTCAGCGGTCCCTTCCGCGCGGGCACCCGCGACGACGAGGACGAGACTGCGCGGTCCCCACCGCAGACTTCCCCCACCGCTCACGGGCACGTCGGCCAGTACTGGAGGCATCCTCGCACCTGCCACTGACAACACGCCCGCCGCCCACCGTCAAGTGATCTTGATTGGTCGGCTCTGCCCCCAAAAGTGCCTGACCAGTGCCCGCTAGTTGATCACTTGAGATCGGTCACGTCCGTGTCGCGTCCGTATTCGGGATCGGTCGCGTCCGCATCCGGGCCGGGGCGCGTCCGTATCCGGGCAAGGGGCGCGTCCGTATCCGGAATCGCGTACGTCCGTATCCGGCAACCAACCGCCCAGGGGTGAGCGTCTTTCCATCGAACGCACACGGGTACCCGTACGTACTCGCGGACGCGGACACCGACAGCCGGCACACAGCAAGCCGGAGCAAGGCACGGCAAGCGGGCAGGAAGGCACAGGAAGGCGACAGCCCGGTCCCGCGGACGGCCGCACTACAGTGGGTCGGAACGTCCGAAGGACGAGGCCAGACGAGCAGATACCAGGCAAGCAAGCAGCAGGGAGCGCATGACGTGCGGCCGGTAGGGAGCAAGTACCTCCTTGAGGAGCCGATTGGACGCGGCGCCACAGGCACTGTCTGGCGCGCCCGCCAGCGGGAGACCGCGGGGGCCGAGGCGGCCGTGCCCGGCCACCCCGGCGAGACCGTGGCGATCAAGGTCCTCAAGGAAGAGCTCGCGAGTGACGCGGACATCGTGATGCGGTTCCTGCGGGAGCGCTCCGTGCTGCTCCGGCTCACCCATCCGAACATCGTGCGGGTGCGGGACCTCGTGGTCGAGGGCGATCTGCTGGCGCTGGTCATGGACCTGGTCGAGGGCCCCGATCTGCACCGGTACCTCCGCGAGAACGGCCCGTTCACACCCGTCGGCGCGGCCCTGCTGTCCGCGCAGATCGCCGACGCGCTCGCCGTGAGCCACGCCGACGGCGTCGTGCACCGCGACCTGAAGCCCGCCAACGTGCTGCTCAATCAGGACGGCGGCCAGATGCACCCGATGCTGACCGACTTCGGCATCGCCCGCCTCGCCGACTCCCCGGGCCTGACCCGGACCAGCGAGTTCGTGGGCACGCCCGCGTACGTCGCCCCCGAGTCCGCCGAGGGCCAGCCGCAGACCTCCGCCGTCGACATCTACGGCGCCGGCATCCTGATGTACGAACTGGTCACCGGGCGCCCGCCGTTCAACGGCCAGTCCGCGCTCGAAGTGCTGCACCAGCACCTCAGCGCCGAGCCGCGCCGCCCGTCCACCGTCCCCGAACCGCTGTGGACGGTCATCGAGCGCTGTCTGCGCAAGAACCCGAGGGAGAGGCCCAGCGCCGTCAACCTCGCCCGCGCGCTCCGCGTCGTCGCCGAGGGCGTCGGCGTGCACGCGAACTCCATGCAGATCGCCGCCGCCGAGGGCGTGGGCCACCTCCTCGCCCCCGACCCGACGCCCGCGCAGGTGCCGGGCGCCCCGGACCCGTTCGGCTCGGCCGACCCGACGCAGGTGCTGCCGCACGGCGCCGGCTCGTACGACCCGAACGGCGCGACCAGCGTGCTCCCGCACACCTCGGGCCCGGCGGGCGCGGCCGACCCCACCGCCGTACTCCCGCACACCAGCGGCTCCGACCCGACCTCCGTCATGCCGCCGGTGCCGCCGCACGACCCGGGCGGGCAGCAGCCCGAGCAGCCGCACCCCTGGCAGAACCAGCTCCGCGCGGCCCGCGACCGCAACGAGCAGACCCAGGTCCAGCACCTCGACCCCAGCGAGGACCCGCTGCGCCGCCGCCCCCAGCGGCAGGCCAACCGCCCGCAGCAGCCCCCGCAGCAGCCTCCGCGCCGGCAGCAGCGCCCGCCCCAGGGCGGCCCCGGCCCCGGGTACGGCCACCCGCAGCAGCAACAGCCGTACGCCGCCCCCGCGCCGCAGCCTCAGCGCCAGCAGCCGCAGCGGTACGCCCCCGCCCCACAGCCGCAGCAGCCCGCGCCCCGGCCCCAGCGTGAGCCCCGGCCGCCCCGCGAGCCGCGGCAGCGCAGTGCCAACCCGATGAAGATCCCGGGCCTCGGCTGCCTCAAGGGCTGCCTGTTCATGATCGTCCTCCTCTTCGTCGGCGGCTGGCTGATCTGGGAGTTCACCCCCCTCCAGGGGTGGATCGGCACAGGCAAGAGCTGGTGGGAACAGCTCACCGACTGGTTCACCGAGGCCAGCAAGTGGATCGGCGACCTGGGCAACGACCCGAGCACGGGGTCCGGCTCAGGGCAGTGACGGTGGGCCGGGGCGGCACCAGCTTTTCAACCTTGTCCCCGCTCCGGCCTCCCGGCTCCGGCGCCCCCGTCCGACCTCGGCCTTCCATGTCCTGACGCCAGCTCTCCAACTTCGGCCTTCCGGTCCCGGCTTCGGCTGCCCGCCATGGGCGTCCCGCGTCGGCCTGCCGTGTCCTGATGCCAGCCCCCCACTTCGGCCTCCTGGTGCCGGCTTCGGCTGCCCGGCACCGGGCGTCCCGCGTCGGCCTTCCGGTGCGATGCCTTGACGTCGGCCTCTCGTTTCGCCGTCGGCCTCTCCTCTCGGTTCCGGCCTTCGGCCCTCGTTTCGGGCTTCCGTCGGCCCGTGGTTCCGTGCCTGTCGGCGCATCTCATCGCCAAGGTTGGGGATTTGTCGATATCTGAGGGGTGATTTCCGCCTCGGCGGTGAAGGTTGGGTCTTGGTGCGCGTAGCTTTGTCGCCAACACGCGGCCTGTAGGAGCAGTCTTGGGACGGAAGATCGGAAGCCGGTACACCGCGAACCAGATTCTGGGGCGGGGCAGCGCCGGCACGGTGTGGCTGGGTGAGGGCCCCGAGGGCCCCGTCGCCATCAAGCTGCTGCGCGAGGACCTCTCGTCCGACCAGGAACTCGTCAGCCGTTTCGTCCAGGAGCGCACGGCGCTGCTGGGACTCGACCACCCGAACGTGGTCTCCGTACGCGACCTCGTCGTCGACGGCAACGACCTCGCCCTCGTCATGGACCTCGTCCGGGGCACCGACCTGCGCACCCGCCTCGACCGGGAGCGGCGCATGGCCCCCGAGGCGGCGGTCGCCATAGTGGCCGACATCGCGGACGCCCTGTCGGCGGCCCACGCGGCCGGGGTCGTCCACCGGGACGTGAAGCCGGAGAACGTCCTCCTCGACATGCAGGGCCCCCTCGGCCCCGGCGGCTCGCATCCCGCCCTCCTGACCGACTTCGGCGTCGCCAAGCTGATCGATTCTCCTCGCCGCACCCGCGCGACGAAGATCATCGGTACGCCGGACTATCTCGCCCCCGAGATAGTCGAGGGCCTGCCGCCCCGTGCGGCCGTGGACATCTACGCCCTCGCGACCGTGCTGTACGAGCTGCTCGCGGGGTTCACCCCGTTCGGCGGCGGGCATCCCGGCGCCGTGCTGCGCCGCCACGTCACCGAGACCGTCGTCCCGCTGCCCGGCATTCCCGAGGAGCTGTGGCAACTGCTCGTGCAGTGCCTCGCCAAGGCACCGGCCTCGCGGTTGCGGGCGTCCGAGCTGGCGGCGCGGTTGCGGGAGCAGATGCCGTTGCTGGCGGGGATGCCGCCGCTGGATGTCGACGAGCCCGGGACGGAGTCCGGGGACGGGTACGAGGAGGCTCCCGCCGAGGCCGCCGCTCCGCGTGAGCGCGTACGGCGGGGGGCGGTGCCGTTGGTGCCGGGGGCCAAGCCCGACTCCAACCGGGATACGCATACGTCCATGCGGGTGCCGGGGCCGGATGAGCTGGCGGGGGGTGCGCGGGGGACCGCGCGGGTGCCGAGGGCGGCGGGGACGCCTCGGCCGGGGTCCGCGCGGAACCGGGGGAGCGCGGTTCGGCGGCGGCGGATCACGTTGAGCGCGGCGGCTGTGGCCTTGATCGCGGCGGTGGGGGTGGGGACGTGGGCGGTCACCTCCGGGGACGAGGAGGGTGGGGCGCCGTCCGACACGAAGAATTCGGCGCCGGGGAATCCTTGAGCGGGGCGCCTCATAGCTCGGGGGTGCCTGTCCGTTGGCGGGTGCGGATCCGGTGGGGCTTCTCGCGCGGTTCCCCGCGCCCCTGAAAAGCCCCGGGCGCGACCCATGCCGTTAAGGGGCGCGGGGAACCGCGCGACCAGCCCTCACTCACCCGCAGCCGACGAACCCGCCACAGCCCCCACCCTGAACCCCCGGCACCCGGTGCCGGCCCCCGCTGCGGTCACCTCGCCGTGGCTTACCCGGCGGAGCCGTTACGCTGGGGGCGTGGCAGTCGTCGATGTATCCGAAGAGCTGAAGTCCCTCTCCTCGACCATGGAGTCGATCGAGGCCGTTTTGGACCTCGACAAGCTGAGGGCAGACATCGCCGTGCTCGAGGAGCAGGCGGCCGCGCCGTCCCTGTGGGACAACCCGGACGAGGCGCAGAAGATCACCAGCAAGCTCTCCCACCTCCAGGCCGAGGTCAGGAAGGCGGAGGCCCTGCGAGGTCGCATCGACGACCTCGGTGTCCTCTTCGAGATGGCCGAGGAGGAGGACGACCCGGACACCCGCGCCGAGGCCGAGTCGGAGCTGACTTCCGTCAGGAAGGCGCTGGACGAGATGGAGGTCCGCACCCTCCTCTCCGGCGAGTACGACTCCCGTGAGGCCCTCGTCAACATCCGCGCCGAGGCCGGTGGCGTCGACGCCGCCGACTTCGCCGAGAAGCTGCAGCGGATGTACCTGCGCTGGGCGGAGCAGAAGGGTTACAAGACCGAGGTCTACGAGACGTCGTACGCGGAAGAGGCCGGCATCAAGTCGACCACCTTCGCCGTCCAGATCCCGTACGCCTACGGCACGCTCTCCGTGGAGCAGGGCACGCACCGGCTCGTCCGGATCTCGCCCTTCGACAACCAGGGGCGGCGCCAGACCTCCTTCGCGGGTGTCGAGATCCTGCCCGTGGTCGAGACGACGGACCACATCGAGATCGACGAGTCCGAGCTGCGCGTGGACGTCTACCGGTCGTCCGGCCCGGGCGGCCAGGGCGTCAACACCACCGACTCCGCGGTGCGGCTGACCCACCTCCCCACCGGCATCGTCGTCTCCTGTCAGAACGAGCGGTCGCAGATCCAGAACAAGGCGTCCGCGATGAACGTGCTGCAGGCGAAGCTCCTCGATCGGCGCCGGCAGGAGGAGCAGGCCAAGATGGACGCCCTCAAGGGCGACGGCGGCAACTCCTGGGGCAACCAGATGCGTTCGTACGTCCTGCACCCGTACCAGATGGTCAAGGACCTCCGCACCGAGTACGAAGTCGGCAACCCCGAGGCCGTGTTCAATGGCGAGATCGATGGCTTCCTGGAGGCCGGGATTCGCTGGCGCAAGCAGCAGGAGAAGTAGCGGCCGCGCAAGCGGGACCAGCCGCGGGCGAGAAATCCCGGACAATTTCAGCGCTTTGTCGACAAGGCAACTGCCTTCCCCTGGAAGGCAGTTGCCTTGTCCGTGCGGAGATGTCTGGGTTTTACGTCACACTCACACGTCGTTGTCGCGGTCAAATGCGGTGAACGGGACATCGCGTACGCAACGACCTTGACGTTGCTGCGAAAACTGGGAAGGCTGGCGCGTGGCATGCGCATTACTGGGGCGCATGTGAACCGGGGGACTTCGAATCAACCGACTGCTCCCGTTGATCGCGGCCCCGGGCGCTCTGCTCCATTTACTGATGAGCTACTGGGGGTAGCAGCCATATGACGAAGAAGACGCGGATCCGCGTGGCGCGAATCGCCGCGGGTGCCGTGATCGCCGCCGGCGCGTCGCTGACCGCCGCGGGTGCCGCTTCCGCACTCGACCTCGGCGTCGGCGTCGGTGTCAGCACCGACGACGGTGTCTCCGCCAATGTCGGTGTCGAGGTCAATACCGGCAGCACCGACGGCAGCACCGACGGCAACACCATCATCGGTGCGACCACCGCCGGTGGCACCACCACCGACGGCGGTACGACCACGGACGGCGGGACCACCACCGACGGTGGCACCACCACGGACGGTGGCACGACGACCGACGGTGGCACCACCACCGACGGCGGTACGACCACGGACGGCGGCACCACCACGGACGGTGGCACGACGACCGACGGCGGCACCACCACCGACGGTGGTACGACCTCCAACGGTTCGACCTCCAACGGTGCGAACTCCGGTGGCTCCACCTCCAACGGTGCGAACTCCGGCGGTTCGACCTCCAACGGTGCGAACTCCGGCGGTTCGACCTCCAACGGTGCGAACTCCGGTGGCTCCACCTCCAACGGTTCCACCGACGGCGGTTCGACCGACGGCGGTTCGACCTCCGGCGGCTCCACCGACGGTGGTTCCACCTCCGGTGGCACCGACCCCGACGGTGGCAACGACGAGGTCGTCCAGGAGGAGGGCTCCTCGGCCCTCACGGACACCGGCTCGGAGACCGAGGCCCAGGGCGCCGGCAGCGGCGAGCTGGCCGAGACGGGTGCCGCTGAGACCACGTTCCTGCTGGTCGGCGCCGCCACGATGATCGCCGGTGGTATCGGCTTCCGTCTGCTGCCGCGCCTGATGGTCGGCCGCGGCGCCGCCGCCTGACAGCACTCCGCGACAGGCGGACGCGTGAGCGTCTGAGTACGTGAACGAGGAAGGCCCGGGGCAGCCAGCCCCGGGCCTTCCTCGTACGTCCTGCGTCGCGTACGCCCTGTGTCGTCGTACGTCCTATGCCGTCTGGTGCGCCAGCAGGGCCACTGCCGCTATGAGGATCGCCAGGAGGGCGATCAGGGTCATGGGGCTCAGGCTCGCGAAGGGGTTCTCCTGCTGGAGTCGCTCGCGGCTGGCCCGGCACACATGGCAGCGGCCCTCGGCGACGGGGGACGCGCAGTTCGCGCACACCAACCGGTCGTACGTCATGCGCCTCGCCCTCCTTGCAACGGCCTCACACATACCTCAACGCTTCGCGGAACCGGACCGTTCCTCTACTCCACTGTGCCAGGTTCCTCCGGCGGTTGCGCGGGCGCCTGCGAAAGGGGCGGTGGCCGTAGGCGCGCGGCTGCGCCCGGTGGGGCTGGTCGCGCAGTTCCCCCGCGCCCCTTACCGGGCCGGGGACGGTACAGTCTCGTCCATCCATTCCCGACGGCTTGTGGTGCATCCGTGATCCGATTCGACAACGTGTCCAAGGTCTACCCCAAGCAGACCCGCCCCGCACTCAGGGATGTGTCCCTGGAGGTCGAGAAGGGCGAGTTCGTGTTCCTCGTGGGGTCCTCCGGCTCCGGAAAGTCCACCTTCCTGCGGCTGATCCTCCGGGAGGAGCGGTGCAGCCAGGGCCAGGTACACGTCCTGGGCAAGGATCTCGCACGCCTGTCCAACTGGAAGGTGCCGCAGATGCGCCGCCAGCTCGGGACGGTGTTCCAGGACTTCCGGCTGCTGCCGAACAAGACGGTCGGCGAGAACGTCGCCTTCGCGCAGGAGGTCATCGGCAAGTCGCGCGGCGAGATCCGCAAGTCCGTGCCGCAGGTGCTGGAGCTGGTCGGCCTCGGCGGCAAGGAGGAGCGGATGCCGGGCGAGCTGTCCGGTGGTGAGCAGCAGCGCGTGGCCATCGCGCGGGCCTTCGTGAACCGGCCCAAGCTGCTGATCGCGGACGAGCCCACCGGCAACCTCGACCCGCAGACCTCCGTCGGCATCATGAAGCTGCTCGACCGGATCAACCGGACGGGCACCACCGTGGTGATGGCGACCCACGACCAGAACATCGTGGACCAGATGCGCAAGCGCGTCATCGAGCTGGAGAAGGGCCGCCTCGTCCGCGACCAGGCGCGCGGCGTCTACGGCTACCAGCACTGACCGCACAGTCCACGGAAAGGCTCAGCGAGACGCCATGCGCGCCCAGTTCGTCCTCTCGGAGATCGGTGTCGGTCTCCGCCGCAACCTCACGATGACCTTCGCGGTCATCGTCTCCGTCGCCCTCTCCCTCGCCCTGTTCGGCGGATCGCTGCTGATGAGCGACCAGGTCAGCCAGATGAAGGGTTTCTGGTACGACAAGGTCAACGTGTCGGTCTTCCTCTGCAACAAGAGCGACGCGGAGTCCGACCCCAACTGCGCCAAGGGCGCGGTCACGACCGAGCAGAAGAACCAGATCAAGTCCGATCTGAACAAGATGTCGGTCGTCGACAACGTCGCCTACGAGTCGCAGGACCAGGCGTACAAGCACTACAAGGAGCAGTTCGGCGACTCCCCGCTGGCCAGCAGCCTCACCCCGGACCAGATGCAGGAGTCGTACCGGATCAAGCTGAAGGACCCGGAGAAGTACCAGGTCATCGCAAGCGCCTTCAACGGGCGTGACGGTGTGCAGTCGGTGCAGGACCAGAAGGGCATCCTGGACAACCTGTTCCGGCTCCTCGGCTATCTGAACTGGGCGGCGCGCGGTGTGATGGCGGTCATGCTGGTCGTGGCGCTGCTGCTGATCGTCAACACGGTGCGTGTCTCGGCGTTCAGCCGCCGGCGTGAGACCGGGATCATGCGGCTGGTCGGCGCGTCCGGCTTCTACATCCAGGCGCCGTTCATCATGGAGGCCGCGGTCGCCGGCGTCATCGGCGGCTCGATCGCCTGCGCCATCCTGATGCTGGGGCAGTACTTCGTGATCGACAACGGGGCGTCCCTGTCGACGAACCTGCCGCTGATCAATTTCGTCGGCTGGGACGCGGTCCTGACCAAGCTGCCGCTCATCCTCGCGGCGAGCTTCCTGATGCCCGCCTTGGCCGCTTTCTTCGCGTTGCGCAAGTACCTGAAGGTGTGACGCACGCCCCTGGGGCCGTACCGGCAAGGGCCGGTACGGCCCTTCGCGTTGTCCTAGACTCGCCGACATGTCAGGCCGCGACCTGTTCTCCCAGCCCCGCCGCATCGGCCGCGGGGCCGCCCTGGCACTGGTCTTCGCGAGCGTGCTCGCCACGGGCGCCGCGACCGGCTCCTTCGACGGCCCGCAGCGCGGGACGGCCTCCGCCGTCGAGAGGCCCCGCTCCACCCCGGCCGACAAGGAACAGGACGTCGCCGACGCCGCCGCCGAGGCCATGGCCGAGGGCACGTCCCCCGTGGAGGCCGCCGAGCGCGCCGTCAGCCGCAGCGGCGACCGGTGGGGCGCGGTCTACTCCGAGGGCGAGTACGAGGAGTTCGAGGAGGCCCTCGACGGCGAGTACACCGGCGTCGGCCTCTGGGCCCGGCTGGAGCGCGACGGCCGTATCGAGGTGACCCGGGTGCAGGACGGCTCGCCCGCGGCCGGCGCCGGGATCCGCGCGGGCGACCGGCTGGTCAGCGTCGACGGCGAGAAGGTCGACGGCCGCCCGGTCACCGAGGTCGTCGCCTTACTCCGCGGCGACGCGATCGACGGGAGGAGCGGGACCACCGACACCCCCGAGAGCGCGGCCGCCGGTACGAAGGTGACGCTGGAGTTGCAGCGCTCCACCCGGACCTGGCACGAGACCCTGCGCCGGGCACGTCTGTCCACCGAGGACGTGACCGTCAGCCACATCGCCGGCGGGGTCGCCGTCATCAAGGTCGACGCGTTCACCAAGGGCTCCGGCGATCTCGTACGGGCCGCCGTCGAGCAGGCCGCCGACGCCTCCGGCTTCGTCCTCGATCTTCGCGGCAACTCCGGCGGCCTGGTCACCGAGGCCGTCACCGCCGCCTCCGCCTTCCTCGACGGCGGCCTCGTCGCCACGTACGACGTCAACGGCGAGCAGCAGGCCCTGCACGCCGACCCCGGCGGCGACACCGCCAGACCCCTGGTCGCGCTCGTCGACGGCGGCACGATGAGCGCGGCCGAGCTGCTCACCGGGGCTCTCCAGGACCGCGGCCGCGCGGTGGTCGTGGGCTCCCGCACCTTCGGCAAGGGCTCGGTCCAGATGCCGAGCCGCCTCCCCGACGGCTCCGTCGCCGAACTGACCGTCGGCCACTACCGCACCCCCTCCGGCCGCGGCGTCGACGGCAGCGGCATCACCCCCGACCTCGAAGCGGACGAGGACGCCCTCCAGCGGGCCGAGACGGTACTGAGCGGCCTCGGGCAGTGAGCCGCCCCCACCGCCGCGTTCCCCCTGGTCGCCGCTCCCGTTAATCGGCTTTCCGCGGACCCCCTCCGTAGTGCGAAAATGGACGGCACTATGAGCAAGGGAATGTACGTACCGAAGGAGTCCCAGCCCAAGCAGGGCGGGACGGCCGCCCAGGGCCGGGACGGCGAGAAGGGCGGCAAGCGCAAGATCGTCGCCCAGAACAAGAAGGCCCGGCACGACTACGCGATCATCGACACCTATGAGGCGGGCCTCGTACTCACCGGTACCGAGGTCAAGTCGCTGCGCGAGGGACGCACCTCGCTGACCGACGGCTTCGTCCAGATCGACCGGGGTGAGGCCTGGCTGCACAACGCCCACATCCCCGAGTACCACCAGGGCAGCTGGACCAACCACTCCGCGCGCCGCAAGCGCAAGCTGCTCCTGCACCGCGAGGAGATCGACAAGCTGGAGGCCAAGGCCCAGGAGACGGGTCACACCATCGTGCCCCTCGCGCTGTACTTCAAGGACGGCCGGGCGAAGGCCGAGATCGCGCTCGCGCGCGGCAAGAAGGAGTACGACAAGCGGCAGACCCTGCGGGAGAAGCAGGACCGGCGGGAGTCGGACCGCGCGATCGCGGCGGTGAAGCGCAAGGAGCGGGCGTAGCCGCGGGGAATACGGTGGCATGCGCTCGCGTTGGTCACGTACGATGGCACCAACACCGGCCAGTCCGGTGTGAGCATTGAGCTGTATCTAATTCAAGAGTGGCAACATGGGGATGATCGGTTTCGACAGCGGATGTCGAGGCAGGGGAAGCGTGTCGAGGAAGCGGCCATGATCTCGTAAACCACAGGCCGAAAAAAATAATCGCCACTGTTAAGAGCGATTCTCCCAAGTCGTTCGCCCTCGCCGCCTGATCTCAGGTAGCGACGCGCGAACTCCTTACTAAAGGGAGTGTCAGCCCGGGAGTGTTCCCGACCCGGATCCTGGCATCAGCTAGGGGACTAAACCTTGATCCCGGTCACGGGGTGAAGAGGGAAATCTAACAGTGACTGGGCCCGTCGGCGACTTGTTCGCGTGATCGCCGGGGCCGAGAAAATCACAGCGAACTGCACACGGAGAAGCCCTGGCTCCGCACCGTTGGACGCGGGTTCGATTCCCGCCATCTCCACAATTCCCATGTGGGCGAGGCCCCGCTGCGACACAGCAGCGGGGCTTTCGTCATTCCTCACCCGGCCACCCGGCGTGCCGTGCTCGCCCGCACGGTCAGGCGGGGTGGCAGCAGCGTGGCCTGGGGTACGGCGACGCCATCAAGCTTTTTCATCAGGAGGTCCACTGCCTGCTCGCCCACCTCGGCCGACGGGATGGCGATCGAGGTGATGGGGACGCGGAGGGACTCGGCGAGGTCGTCGGGGCAGAGGGCGGTGATGGAGAGGTCGGCGGGGATGCGCAGGCCCAGGTGTTCGAAGGCGTCCAGGAGTGGGTCCAGGATCGCCTCGTTGTGGACCACCACGCCGGTGAGGGCCGGCTGTTCGCGGAGGAGGCGTTCGGCCACCGCGCGGGCGGCCGCGGGGGTGGGCTCGCAGGGGTGGACCGTGGAGGCCATGCCGTTGCGGGTGGCGGCGGAGGTGAAGCCCTGGACGACGCGTTGGGCGAAGGAGGTCTGGCGGACGTAGACCTCGGGCGGGGAGCCGATCAGGCCCACCACGCGATGGCCGAGGCCCGCCAGGTGTTGCACGCACAGCTCGCCCGCCGCCCTGAAGTCCAGGTCGATGCAGGTCAGGCCGGACGGCTCGGCGGGGAAGCCGATCAGGACCGACGGGCGGTCCAGTGTGCGCAGCAACGGCAGCCGTGGATCGTGGAGTTGGACGTCCATCACGATCAGCGCGTCCACCAGGGCCGTGTCCGCGACCCGGCGCAGGCCCTCCTCGCCCTCCTCCTGCGTCAACAGCAGTACGTCGTGGTCGTGTTCGCGGGCCGTCGTGACCGCCGAGACCGCGAACCGCATGACCACCGGCACGTTGATGCCGGCCCGTAACGGCACCACCATCGCCAGCACGTTGGACTTGCTGCTGGCCAGGGCCCGGGCGCCCGCGTGCGGGCGGTAGCCCAGCTCGCGGATGGACGCCTCGACCCGCGCCCGGGTCTCCGCCGAGATCGGGCGCTTGCCGCTGAGGGCGTACGAGACGGTGCTGGGGGAGACGCCCGCGTGCCGGGCCACATCAGTGATCTTCACCGTCACGCCGACTCCGTTTCTTCCGGGTCCAGGTCCATGGTCAGAAAGCCCGTGCCCGCCTCCGCCCGGACCTCGCGGTCGCCCACCGCGAGCCCCCACGGCGCCCTCGGTTCGCTGCACGAGGCGCGCAGTACGTTGCCCTCCCGGACGACCGTGAAGGTCGAGTCGCCGACGGGGACCATGACCTGGGCGCCGTGGGCGAGGCCGTACGCGTGCAGGGTGACCCCGTCGGCGTGGTCGTAGTCCGGGCGGTCCGTCACCTCGCCGACCGGGACGACCGCGCCGGGACGGACGAGGAGCGGGACGCTTGTGAAGTCGTGGCGTTCGCGGACCCAGCGGGGGCCGGTGACCGTGCCGCCGGTCGGGAAGCGGGTCCAGGTGCCCTCGGGGACGTAGTACGTGACGTCGCCCTCGTCGCTGAACACCGGCGCGACGAGGAGGTCCGGGCCGAGCATGTACTGCCGCTCCAGATGCGCGCAGCCGGGATCGTCCGGGAACTCCAGCACCATCGCGCGCATCATCGGCACCCCCTCGGCGTGGGCGGTGCGCGCGGCCTCGTAGAGGTAGGGCATCAGGCTGAGCTTGAGGTGGGTGAACTTCCGTAGGACGTCGACCGATTCGTCGTCGAAGAGCCACGGGACGCGGTACGACGACGAGCCGTGCAGGCGGCTGTGGGAGGAG
Organism: Streptomyces sp. DSM 40750; assembly: GCF_024612035.1. GTDB lineage: Bacteria > Actinomycetota > Actinomycetes > Streptomycetales > Streptomycetaceae > Streptomyces. The sequence continues at coordinate 4,639,345 of NZ_CP102513.1, read as the reverse complement.
AGCAGGCCGAAGGCGATCCAGCGTTTGAAGAGCGCGGGGGAGGGCGTGCCCTCGAAGCCGCCGATGTCGTGGCTCCAGTAGCCGAAGCCGGAGAGGCCCAGGGAGAGGCCGCCGCGCAGGGACTCGGCCATCGACTCGTACGTGGACTCGCAGTCGCCGCCCCAGTGGACGGGGAAGCGTTGGCTGCCCACCGTCGCCGAGCGGGCGAAGAGCACCGCCTCGCCCTCGCCCCGGTGTTTGCGGAGGACGTCGAAGACCGTGCGGTTGTAGAGGTACGTGTAGTAGTTGTGCATCCGCTCCGGGTCCGTGCCGTCGGACCAGGCCACGTCCAGGGGCACCCGCTCGCCGAAGTCCGTCTTGAAGCAGTCGACACCCTGCGCGAGCAGCGCCTCCAGCTTCGACGCGTACCACGCGCGGGCCGCCGGGCTGGTGAAGTCGACGAGGGCCATGCCGGGCTGCCAGAGGTCCCACTGCCAGACGCTGCCGTCGGGTCTGCGGAGGAGATGACCCAGCGCCTTGCCCTCCGCGAACAGGGGGGAGCGCTGGGCGATGTACGGGTTGATCCAGACGCAGATCCGCAGGTCACGGCGTTTGAGGCGGGCCAGCATGCCCTCCGGGTCCGGGAAGACCCGGGGGTCCCACTCGAAGTCGCACCACTGGAACTCGCGCATCCAGAAGCAGTCGAAGTGGAAGACGGAGAGAGGCAGCCGCCGCTCCCGCATGCCCTCGATGAACGAGGTCACCGTCTCCTCGTCGTAGGAGGTGGTGAAGGACGTGGACAGCCAGAGGCCGAACGACCAGGCGGGCGGGAGGGCGGGGCGGCCGGTGAGGGCCGTGTACTTGCGGAGGATGTCCTTCGGGGTCGGGCCGTAGATGACGTAGTACGTCAGCTGCTGGGTCTCCGCGCTGAACTGGACCCTCGACACGACCTCCGAGGCGACCTCGAAGGACACCTTGCCGGGGTGGTCGACGAAGACGCCGTAGCCCGCGTCGGTGAGATAGAACGGCACGTTCTTGTACGCCTGTTCGGTGGCCGTGCCGCCGTCGGCGTTCCAGACGTCGACGACCTGGCCGTTCTTGACGAGCGGGCCGAAGCGTTCGCCGAGGCCGTAGACGGAGGTGCCGACGCCGAGGTTGAGCTGTTCGCGGAGGTAGTGGGCGCCGGAGGCGTCGCGCATGATGCCCATCGACTTGGGGCCGCTGGTGGTGAGGGGGCGGCCGTGGGCGAGGAAGTCGACGTGCCAGGGGCCGGTGCGGGAGACGCGTACCGACAGATCTCCGGCGGTGAGGGTGGCGTGTTCGTCGTCGTAGGAGGTGTGGGGGGTGAACTCCTCGGCGGTGAGCTCGAATTGCGGGCCGCGTGGCTGTTCGCCCTCGAAGTGTGTGAATGTCACGCCGATGACGTCGGGCATCGGGGCGTGGGCACTGATCGTCACGACCGGTCCCTTCAGCAGGTCGCCGCGGTGGCGGATGGGCTGGGTCGGGGCGTGGACCTCCAGGGCGCCGCCGTCCGTGGCGGTGACATCGAGGACCTCGACCGGATGGGCCGCGGTGACGCCTTCGCGGAGCAGCCAGTAGCCGTCGGTGAACTTCATGTGGGGGGAATCTCCTTATGTCACGGCCTACTTCACGGCTCCCACGGCGATTCCGCGGGTGAGTGTTCGCTGGAAGAGGAGGAAGAACACGAGGGCGGGGAGCAGGCCGAGCAGGGCCGCCGCGTTGGTCATCGTGGCGTCCATCAGGCGCTGGCCCTGGAGGACGCCGAGGGCCACCGAGACGGTCTGGTTGTCGTTGGAGATCAGCATGACCAGGGGGAGCAGGAACTCGTTCCAGGTCCAGACGAAGAAGAAGACGAGGAGCACGCCGAGGGTGGGGCGGCTGACGGGGACGACGATCCGCCACAGGACCTGCCACTTGGTGGCGCCGTCGATCCGGGCCGCCTCGACGATCTCGCGGGGGAACCGCCCGAGGACCGAGGCGAGCAGATACGTGCCGAAGGCCGCCTGGATGACCGTGAAGACGATGACCACGCTGAGGCGGGTGTCGTAGATGCCGGCTTCCTTGGACAGGAAGTAGACCGGGTAGACCAGCGCCTCCTGCGGCAGCATGTTCGCGAGCACGAAGAAGGCCAGGATCCAGGTACGGCCCCGCAGCCGGCCGATGCCGATCGCGTACGCGTTGAGGACCGACAGAACAACGGCCAGCACCGCCACCGAGCCGCTGATCAGCACGGAGTTGAGCAGCTTCTGGCTGTAGTCCACGCGCTCCCAGAAGTCCTTCAGCCCGTCCAGGTAGAGGCCGTCGGGGAGGCTCAGGGGGCCGTTCTGGGAGTACTCGGCCGGGGACTTGACCGCGTTCACGGCCACGATCAGGAACGGGACGATCATGAAGAGGGCGGCGACGCCGAGGGCCACGAGGACCGGGTAGCGGCGGAGGGCGGTCATACGCGTGTTCCCTCCTCGGCGTCCTCGGCGCGCGTCTGGAGCCTCAGGCCGATCAGGGCCAGGGCGAGGATGATCACGGTGAGGACGGTGGAGATCGCGGCGCCGTAGCCGACCTGGGTCTTCTCGAAGAACGTGGTGAAGGAGAAGTAGGACGGGACGTCGGTGGCGCCGCCGGGGCCGCCCTTCGTCAGGACGTACACCGCGCCGAACACCTTGAGCGCGGCGATCGTGCACCACAGCAGGACCACATGGATCTCGGGCCGGATCTGCGGCAGCGTGATGTGCCGGAAGCGGCGCCACCAGCCGGCGCCGTCCAGCTCGGCGGCCTCGTACAGCGCCGGGTCGACGCGTTGCAGCCCCGCCATGAAGACGACCAGCGGGAAGCCGAGCTGCACCCACACCATCACGCCCATCACGGTCCACAGGGCGAGGCCCGGGTCGCCGAGCCAGTCCTGCTGCCAGGAGCCGAGGCCGACGGCCTTGAGGAACTCGTTGAGCGAGCCGTTCTCGGGGGCGAGGATCCAGCTCCAGACGATGCCCGCGACCGCGATCGGCAGCACCTGGGGGAGATAGAAGCAGGCGCGCAGGACGGCGGTGACCCGGCTGCCGAAGTGCTTGCCGACGTGGTCGAACAGGGCGGCGGCCAGGACCAGTCCGAGCGCGGTCGGTACGGCGGCCATGGCGACCACCATGAACAGGCTGTGCCGGAACGACGCCCAGAAGTCCGCATCGCCCATCAGCTCCCGGTAGTTGGCGAGCCCCGACCACTCCGGGCCGCCGACCCCCTGCCAGTCGGTGAAGCTCACACCCGTGTTCATCAGGAACGGCACGATGACGACGGCGAAGAAGGCGAGGGCGCCGGGGAGGAGGAACAGCGCGTACGAGTCACCGGGGCGGCGGCGGTCGCGGTGGTGCGGGCGGCCGGCGTGGCCCTCCTTGCCCACCGCCGACCCCCGTTCGACGGTCGCCGTCATTGCTCCGGTACGTCCTTCTCGTACGCCTCACCGATCGCGTCCAGGTACGCGTCCGGGTCCGCGCTGCCGGTGATCAGCTTCTGGGTCTCGGAGACGAGGACGTCGTAGAAGCCGGGGGCGGGCCAGTCGGGATAGAAGGCCAGTCCGTCCCCGTCGGAGAGGGTGTTGAAGTCCGCGATCAGGTCCTTGGCCCGCGCGTCGGTGATGGCGGCGGGGTCGGCGGCGACCGGGACCCCGCCCTCGTTGCCGAGCAGGTTCTGGATCTTCTCCGACATGGTGATGTCGATGAAGTCGTAGGCGAGTTCCTTGTTCTTCGCGCCCTTCGGGACGACCCAGAGGTTGCCGCCGGAGCCGAGCGTGAGGTTCGTGTCGGGCCACAGGAAGGTGCCCCAGTCGAACGTGTTCTCCGCCCTGAACCGGCCGTACCACCAGCTCCCCGAGAACAGGATCGGCGCCTTGCCCTGGATGAAGGAGACGCCCGCGTCCTCGGACTTCGTGCCCGTCGACTTCTCGCTGATGTACCCCTTCTCCACCCAGTCGGCGAAGGTCTCCGCCCCGTACGTCCACGCGGCGTCATGGAAGTCCGTCTTCCCCTCGTACAGCTCGTACGAGTCCACCCACGCGCGGTCCGCCTTGCTCAGCGCCAGCTGGTACAGGTACTGCTGTGCCATGTACTCGGCGCCGGCGTTGGCGAGCGGGGTGATGCCCGCGTCGACGAACTTGTCCATGGCGGCGGTGAGTTCGGCGAGGGTGGTGGGCTCTTCGATGCCGTGCTTCTCGAAGAGGTCCTTGTTGTAGAAGACCATCGTGTACTCGGCGTAGTTCGGCACGCCGTACCAGTTGCCGGAGCCCATGACCCCCTTGGCGTCGTACTGGCTGGTGGTACGGACGCCGGCGCTGAGCTTCTTGTCCCAGCCGCGCTCGGTGACCTCCGGGGTGAGGTCGGTGAGGAGCCCCTGCTTGGAAAGGAGTCCGGCGGTGGCGTTGCCCTTGTTGTACTCCATGAGGTCGGGCGCGTCGGAGGAGTTGAGGACCATCGGGGCGGTCTTCCGGATCTGTTCGAAACCCTTCTCCTCGAACTCGACCTTCACGCCCGGGTGGGTCTTCTCGAACTCCTCGATCGCCGCGTTCCAGGCCACGCCCATCGCGCTGTCGGGGCTCTCGTAGTGCCACAGGCGAAGGGTCTTGCCGTCGGAGGAACCGCTCTCCGCGTCGCCGCAGGAGGCCAGCAGCAGGACCCCGCTCAGGGCCCCCGCCGCCACCGCCGCCACACGCCTTCGTACCGTTGACATCCTGTGCCTCCAAGGGAGTCGGATGGTTCTCGGGACGTCACGCGGCGGCCGTACGACGGTCGTCGAACGGCGTGGTCGAATCGTTTCGATGCGTGACGTCGAAGCGCTTCGACGGAAGGTAAGGGCGGGCTAAGGGCGCGTCAATGGGACGGACGGGAATTCGTCGGGGGTTCGGCGGGTCGAACGGCGGTGCGTCCGGCGGTGCGCTGTGCCGAGGCGATCAGCAGGGCCAGGGCCGCCGCGGCCACCGGCACCCCGAAGCCCGCCGTGCCGGACCCGGATCCCGGTCCGTGTTCCACCACCCAGCCGCCGAGTGCCGATCCGCCCGCGATACCGCCGAGCAGGCCGGTGACGGCGAGCGTCATGCCCTCGTTCAACCGGCCCTCGGGGGTGCGGCGTTGGATGAGGGACATGGCGGTGACCATGGTGGGGGCGGTGGCCATGCCGGCGAGGAGGAGGGACGGGGCGAGGAGCAGGAGGGAGCCGGTGGCGGTGGCGGTGAGCCAGGGGAGGGCCATCAGGGTCGTCATCGCCGCCAGGCACCAGCGGAAGCGGCGTTCCGCGGGGCCTGTCACCCGTAGGGCGCCATAGGCCAGGCCCGCCGCGCAGGACCCCGCCGCCTGCAGGCCGAGGATCACGCCTCCCGCCGAGGGGTGGCCCCGGGCGTCCGCGTAGGCGATGGTGACGACCTCCAGGGAGCCGAAGACCGCGCCGGTGGCGAGGAAGACGGCGAGGAGGGGCGGGATGCCGGGGGCACGGAGGGGGGACTTCGTGGTCGTACGGCCGGTGGGGGGCGGTTCCGTGGCGCGTTGGGTGGCGAAGACCAGTACGCCGGTCATGCAGAGGAGGCCGCCGATGAGGGTGCCGGCCTCGGGGAACAGGGTGGTGCAGAGGAAGGCCGCGATGACCGGGCCGAGCATGAAGCAGAGCTCGTCCACGGCCTGTTCGAAGGAGTTGGCGGTGTGGAGGGCTGCCGGGTCGTCCTTCAGGAGGTGGGCCCAGCGGGCTCGGGACATGCCGCCGGTGTTGGGGGCGGTGGCGGTGGCCGCGTAGGAGGCGAAGAGGGTCCAGTCGGGGGCGTTCCAGTGGACACAGGTGATCAGGGCGAGGCTGCCCAGGAACGCGAGTGCGGTGGCGGGGACCGCCACTCGGGCCTGGCCGTGGCGGTCCACCAGGCGGGCGGTCCAGGGGGCGACGAGTGCGGTTGCGGCGAGGCCGGTTGCCACGACTGCGCCGGCCAGGGCGTACGAGTCCCTGGAGCCGGCGATCATGAGGATGGCGCTGATGCTGAACATGCCCATGGGGAGGCGGGCGAGGACGCCCGCGGCGGTGAAGCGGAGGGTGCCCGGCGTGTGGAAGAGGGCGCGGTAGGGGGTTGTGGCGCCTGGGAGCCCGGGGGCGTCTGTTGTTCGGCGGGTGCGGTTCGGTGGTGGCTGGTCGCGCGGTTCCCCGCGCTCCCCAAGGGGCGCGGGCCCTGGCCTGCGACGAGCGGTGAAGTCCGCTGCCACCAGCGTGTCCGCCGTCACTGTGAGCAGGGGGGAGTGGGCCCTCTCGGGCGGGGGAGTCGGCATGTGTTCACCGTCGCCCGGGTGGTGATCCACCGTCCAACACCTACTCCGTGGTCATTCACGCACTTCGGTTGTAAGTTCCCGGGGTGCCTGAACCCCGTCTCCTCCGCGCCTTTCTCGCCGTCGCCGAAGAACTGCACTTCACCCGGGCCGCCGCCCGGCTCTACGTCGCTCAGCAGGCCCTGAGTCGGGATGTGCGGCGGCTGGAGCGGGAGTTGGGCACGGAACTGTTCGTGCGGACGACTCGGCAGGTGGTGTTGACGGCTGACGGGGAGCGGCTGGTGCCTTACGCGCGGCGGGTGTTGGAGGCGCAGGAGGAGTTGGTGACCGCGTTTCGGCAGGTCCGGCCCCTGTTGGTGGATCTGAATTCGCCGGGGCTGGCCACCGGGGTGCGGGTGCTGCGTCGGGCCCGTGAGCTCGCGCCGGAGCTGGAGTTGATGGCGCGGTACGAGAGCGGGCTGACGTATGCGGCGGCCGAGATTCTCGCGGGGCGGCTGGACGTGTCGTTCGGGAGGTTCGCGGGGCTCGATCCGGCGGTGCGGGCGCGGCTCGAACAGCAGCCCGTGCGGTACGAGCCGATGACCGTGATCCTGCCCGAGGACCACCGGCTGGCCGCGCTGGACGCCGTACCGCTGGCGGAACTCGCGGGGGAGAGCGTGTACGCGGGGGCCGGCAATCCCCGTACGCCGGAGTGGACGGAACTGGCGGCGCGGCTGTTCGAGGGGCGGGGGATCGAGGTCGCGGCGCCCGCCCCGCTGGCCGTGGGGGAGGAGGAGTTCCAGCGGATCATGGCCAAGACGAGGACGCCTGTGCTGGCGGTGGTGGACTTCCCGCCCATGCCGGGCACGGTGTCGCGACCGCTCGTCGATCCCGTGCCGCTGTCGCCCGTCTCGCTGGTGTGGCGGAAGGGGCTCGCGCATCCCGGACTCGACGCGTTGCGGCGGGCCGCCGTCGCGTTGGCGCGGGCGGAAGTATGGCTATCACATCCGGAGGACGGGTGGATTCCGGCCACAGATGCACTCATCATGATGACCTTCACCTGATATCACACAGGTAGACATCTCCCCCACCCCTACATTCGGGGCCCGGGTGCGTGTGATGGGCGGGGCGCCCCGGATCGGGTGGGGGCCCGGTCCGGTACAGGAAAGTGCGACAGCCCGGCATCGAACACGCACCCGGAACGATCCCGTGGGGGGAAGTGCGTGCACGTCGAGAACTGGCCCAAGGGCATTCAGCCGCAGCCGACCGATGGCGAAGGCCCTGGCCGAGGCCGTGGTGGTAGCGGCTCCGAGGACGAGGTGGTCTGGCCCGAGGCCGTCGGCAGAACGGGAGCCGTGTCCCGGGGGGAACGGGAGTACGGGGCGGGCGTCTCCGGGCAGTCGAGTACCGGTGTCGGAGTGCCTCAGCAGCCGACTGCTTCCGGGGCTTACGGGGCTTCGGGGACCTCGGGAGCTTCGGGGTGTGAGCCGGGCGCGTCGGGTGTCCTGTCGGCGCCCTGGGAGCAGCCCGATCAGCCCGGTCGCCATCACGACCCGCATGAGGTGACCGTCCAACTCGACGGTGTGGGACGCGAAGTGGACGAGGGGCCGGGCCAGGACGCGGCGGCGGGTGCCGGCGACTCCGACGGGCCGGTCTTCGTCGACGAGTCGGGGCGGCGCAGGAACCTCTACCGGCGGCTCGGTATCGCCGTCGGCACGGCCTGCGCGGCGTACGCCGTGGTCATCGTCGGCACCCTGGTGTCGGGCAATTCGGACGCGCCCTGGCTGCCGGTGCCGATGCAGAAGCACGACAAGCCGGCGGGCAAGGTGGACACACCGCCGCTGCCGGCCGAGTCGGCCGACCGGTCCGACGCGGCGGACGGCCTCGTCCCGGACGCGGGGCCGGGCTGGGGTCGTACGGAAGCGACGTCCTCGCCGGGCGCCAAGTCCCCGACCGGCTCGTCGGGCCGTGCCCGGACGCCGGAGGCATCCGTGAGCGCCAAGCCCTCGGCCGGTCCGAGTGCCGACGTCCCGCCGCAGCCGAAGCCGAGCGCCAGCGCCACCCCCGTGCCGTCGGCCTCCCTGTCCGAGCCGCCGAAGGTCGACACCAGCCCCTCGGTCACGCCCTCGCCGACACCCTCGGACTCCGCCGCCCCGGGGACGGGCTCCGGCACGGACACCGTCGCCTACGGCCCGGCGTCCCCCACACCCGTCGAGCCCGGCCCGGCGACGTCGGAGAGCCCGCAGAGCCCGCGGAGCCCCCAGGACCCGCAGAACCCGGAGACTCCCGCCTGATGACCCGCTCCAAGCGCGGCGGCACGCCCTCGCGTGCCGCCCAGCGCCCCACCCGCTCACCGCGTTCGTCGATGAGCGCCGAGGAAGGCACGGCCGAGAGTACGGCTGACGGCACGGCGAAGAGCCCGGCCCACGGCACCGCCGCCAGTACGGCGAAAGGCTCCGCCAAGCGCTCGCGGAAGGGTTCGCGGAAGAGCTCGCAGAAGCGTTCGGGGCGGCGCCTGCCGCTGCGCCATCTGCTGCCCTGTGTGCTGCTCCTCGCGCTGATGGCGATGCTGATGCTGCGCGGATACGTGCACAGCGAGATCCTCGCGGACCACCGGGTCGGGGCGCCCGTGGCGAACGACCGGGTGCCGAAGAAGATACTCAAGGGCGGGCCCGTGATCGACACCCGCCCGGGACGCCAGCTCAGCCTCGACATCCCCGACTACGAGCTGGTCCTGACGTTCGACGACGGGCCGGACCCCGTGTGGACCCCCAAGGTCCTCGACGTGCTGAAGAAGCACGAGGCCAAGGCCGTCTTCTTCATCACCGGCACGATGGCCTCGCGCTACCCGGACCTGGTCCGGCGGATGGTCGACGAGGGCCACGAGATCGGTCTGCACACCTTCAACCACCCGGATCTGACCCTCCAGTCCAAGGACCGTATCGACTGGGAGCTGTCCCAGAACCAGCTCGCGCTCGCGGGCGCGGCGGGCATCCGCACCTCGCTGTTCCGGCCGCCGTACTCCTCGTTCTCGGAGCGCATGGACAACCGCACATGGCCGGTGACGCAGTACATCGGCAGCCGCGGCTACATCACCGTCGTCAGCGACACGGACAGCCGGGACTGGAGCAGGCCGGGCGTCGACGAGATCATCCGCCGGTCCACGCCCGAGCACGGTGACGGCGCCGTCGTGCTGATGCACGACTCCGGCGGCGACCGCTCGCAGACCGTCGCCGCGCTGGACCGTTACATCAGCCGACTCCAGGTCAAGGGCTACGAGTTCGACACCCTGACCGAAGCCCTCAAGGCGCCCAGCGCGCACACGCCGGTCACGGGGCTCGGCCTGTGGAAGGGCAAGGTCTGGGTGACGCTCGTGCAGATCTCGGAGAAGACGACGAGCTTCCTCGTCGTCGCCCTCGCGGTCGTCGGCGTCCTCGTCCTCGCCCGCTTCGGCTTGATGCTGATCCTGTCGATCGCGCACGCCCGCAAGGTCAGGCGTCGCGATTTCCGCTGGGGACCGGACGGGCCCGTCACCGAACCGGTGTCCGTGCTCGTCCCGGCGTACAACGAGGCCAAGTGCATCGAGAAGACGGTCCGTTCGCTGGTCGCGAGCGACCACCCCATCGAGGTGCTGGTCATCGACGACGGCTCCAGCGACGGCACGGCCGGCATCGTCGAGGAGCTGGGCCGGGACCTGCCGGGCGTCCGGGTCGTACGGCAGCTCAACGCGGGCAAGCCGGCCGCCCTCAACCGGGGCATCGCCAACGCCCGCCACGACCTGATCGTCATGATGGACGGCGACACGGTCTTCGAACCGTCCACCGTCCGAGAGCTGGTCCAGCCCTTCGCCGACCCCCGCGTCGGCGCGGTCGCGGGCAACGCCAAGGTCGGCAACCGGGACACCCTCATCGGCGCCTGGCAGCACATCGAGTACGTGATGGGCTTCAACCTCGACCGCCGTATGTACGACATCCTGCGCTGCATGCCGACGATCCCCGGCGCGGTCGGGGCGTTCCGGCGCGAGGCGCTGACACGCGTCGGCGGCATGAGCGAGGACACGCTCGCCGAGGACACCGACATCACCATGGCCATGCACCGCGACGGCTGGCACGTCGTGTACGCCGAGAAGGCGCGGGCCTGGACCGAGGCCCCGGAATCCGTCCAGCAGTTGTGGTCACAGCGCTACCGCTGGTCGTACGGCACGATGCAGGCGATCTGGAAGCACCGGGGCTCGCTCTTCGACCGGGGCGCGTCCGGCCGCTTCGGGCGGGTGGGCCTGCCGCTGGTGTCGCTGTTCATGGTGGTGGCGCCCCTGCTGGCCCCGCTCATCGACGTGTTCCTGCTCTACGGGCTGGTGTTCGGGCCGACGGAGAAGACGATCGGCGCCTGGCTGGGCGTCCTGGCCGTCCAGGCGGTGTGCGCGGCGTTGGCGTTCCACCTCGACAAGGAGCGCATGACGCATCTGATCTCGCTGCCGCTCCAGCAGATGCTCTACCGCCAGCTCATGTACGTCGTCCTGCTGCAGTCGTGGATCACGGCGCTGACCGGCGGCCGGCTGCGCTGGCAGAAGCTGCGGCGGACGGGGGCCGTGGGACTGCCGGGCGCGCCCCAGGAACCGGCCGTGCCCCAGCGGGCGGGGGAGCGGAGGCCGGTCGGATGAGCACGCTCACCCAGGACTCCACCCCGCGGACCCCGGCGGCGCCGACCGCTCCCGCCCGAGACCGCTATTTCGACCTGCTCCGGGCCCTCGCGCTCTTCCGGGTGGTGCTCTACCACCTCACCGGCTGGGCCTGGCTGCCCCTCCTCTTCCCCTCCATGGGCGTGATGTTCGCGCTCGCCGGCAACCTCATGGCGCGCTCGCTGAGGCGCCCGGCGGTGGACGTCATCCGGGGCCGGCTCCGCCGGCTGCTGCCCCCGGTGTGGCTGCTGGGGGTCGTGGGCGTGACGGGGATGGTGATCCAGGGCTGGGGGCCGGACGCGGACGGGCATCCCCTCTGGTGGTGGTTCCACCTCACGTTCTGGATCCTCCCGATCAGCGACCCGCCGTACGCCGAGGGCCTGCCCGGAGTGCAGGGCTTCATCGGCGCGGACTGGGCCGTGGAGCTGGCCGGGCCGCTCTGGTACGTCCGCGCCTACCTCTGGTACGTCCTCCTCTCCCCGCTGCTGCTCCGCGCGTTGCGGGCGGTGCCGGTGGTGACGGTCCTCGCGCCGATCGCGCTGGCGGGGGTGTTCGAACTGGGCCTCCTGGAACTGCCGGGCGAGCGGTTCGCCTCGGGGCTGACGGACTTCAGCACCTTCGGCGCCTGCTGGATCCTCGGCATGGCCCACCAGGAGGGCATCCTCAAGCGCCTCCCGCGGTACATCGTTCCGTCCGTCGCCCCGGTGATCGCCCTGGCCGGCCTCTGGTACGCCCTGAACCACGGCTTCGGCGACGGCAACGACCTGGACAGCATGCCGTTCGCCCAGTCCCTTTGGTCCTTCGCCACGGTGGCGCTGCTGCTGCACATCAGCCCGTCGTGGCCCGAGTGGCCGCCCCGGCTGCGCCGCTGGGACGGGGCGATCACCCTCCTCAACTCCCGTGCGGTGACGATCTATCTCTGGCACAACACCTGCGTCCTGGTCGCCGCGACCCAGTGGGACCGGCTGTGGAGCGTGGTGTTCCTCGAACGGAACGTTCCGTGGCTGCTGGAGAGCGTCTGGCCCGTGCTGGTCGTGACCTGGCTGCTGATCGCCTGCTGTGTCGTCGCGTTCGGCTGGGCGGAGGATCTGGCGGCCCGGCGGAGGCCGCGGTTGTGGCCGAAGCGTGCGGAGGGCGGGCGGAGTCCGCGAAGGCCGTGAAGCGGTGCGGGGCTTGGGGATGGTCGGTCATGTATTGACCGCGTAACCAACCGGGATACGCACTTGCGTACGACTGAGCGGGTGGTGGATGTTGGGCTCGCTGGAGGCAGGTGTTCCGCGCACGTCGTGCCTCGCCGAAGCGACTCAAGGAGTGACACCCGCCGATGACTCAGCCTCCCGGCCAGCCGCCGCACGACGGTTACGGCGCCCAGCCGCCGCAGCAGCCGTACCCGGGGCCGTACACGCCCCCGCCGGCTCCAGGCGGCCAGGTGCCTGGGCAGCCGCCGGCCCCGGGCCAGGTCCCGGACCAGCCGCCGAACCCGTACGCGACGGCTCCGCAGCAGCCGTACGGCAGTGGCGGGCAGCCGTACGGGGGTGGCGGGCAGCCGCCGTACGGTGCGCCGGGCATGCCGGGAGCTCCAGGTATGCCGGGTGCTCCTGGCGCGCCCAACTACGGTGCCCAGTACGGGGGTTACCCGCCGCCGCCCCCGCCCTCCGGCGGCAACGGCGGCAAGGTCGCGCTGATCATCGTCGCCGCGGTGGCGGCGCTCGCGGTGATCGGCGGTGGCATCTTCCTCCTCACCTCCAACGGGGACGACGAGACCACGGCCAAGCCCGGGCAGAGCGTCTCGGCGACGGCGACCGAGTCCGAGAGCCCGACGGAGGAGCCCACCGACGAGGCCACCGACACGGCCACCACGACGCCCGACGGCGGTCTGGACGACGGCGGCTCGTCCGTCGCGCCCGCCACGGGCGTCGAGGGCCAGTGGCAGGACGACGAGGCCAGGACCCTGACGATCGGCGCCGAGCAGACCACCGGGGAGGGCAAGGGCCAGCACCCGCTCTCCTACATCGACATGGTCGGCGGCAAGGGCATCATGACGGGCGTCGGCGCCTACCGCGACGAGAACAGCTTCCGTATCGCCCTCACCCCCATGGCCTCGAAGGACGTCGCCGACGAGGACATCACCTTCGGCACGGTCCGCCGCTCCGGCAACGACGTGATCATCACCTGGGAGGCCGGCGGCACGGACAGGCTCAGCTATGTGGGCGAGTCGTCGAGCTGACGCCGCTGCTACTTCGCCTTCGCTCCCTTGAGGGTCTGTATGAGGGAGCGGAGGGGGGCTGGGGTGGTGGTGAGGATGGTGGCGGGGGTGTCGCTTTCGCGGAGGAGCAGGTGCCCGGTGGGGGCGGTGGCGATGTTGACGCAGTTGGAGGCGTCGCCGCTGTAGGTGGACTTCTGCCAGTGGGTGGACATGCCGGGGCCTCTCAGAGGTCGTGCGCGACGCGATGGATGAAGTCGCGCGATGCTTCGGGAGTCAAGGCGCTCGCCTCCATGTGGTCGATCACGGCTCGGTACTTGCTCAACTGGGCTTCGCCGTCGAGGAACTCGCAGCCGTGATGGGTGTCCAGCTGCACGGTGTCGAGCTGGCGCACCGCCCCCGCCACGTAGTCGATGCCCTGGCCGGTGCCGTGGAAGCTTTCCCCGCCGAAGGGGACGACCCGGACGGTGACATGGGTGAGTTCGCTCGTGTCGATGATGTGCCGGAGCTGCTTGGCGGTCACGTCTCGGCCGCCGAATCCCATTCTCAGCGCTGCCTCGTGGATCGTCGCCGTGTACGGAGTGGGTTCTTCCCGGTGGAGGATGCCCTGCCGCTTGATGCGATGGGTGAGCCGGTGCTCGATCTCGTACTGCTGCAGTGGCGGGAAGACGCCACGGAAGAGGGCACGGGCATGGTCCGTGGTCTGTAGCAGGGCGGGGATGTGGATGACCAGGGCTACGCGCAACTCGGTGGCGTAGTGCTCCAGTTCAGCAAGGTCGATCAGCCCGACCGGCAGGTGCTCCCGGTACTCGTCCCACCAGCCTCGCGTGCGGCCTCCGGTCATCGCGGCGAGGGCGTCTACTAGCGCCGGGTCGGCGCAGCTGTAGGTACGGGCAAAGGTGCGCACACGATCGGCACTCACGGCGTAGCGACCCGCCTCGATGCTGCTGATCTGCGCCTGCTTGACGCCGAGCAGCCCCGCAGCGGCGCTGGACGACAGCCCTGCCTGCTCCCTGAGCTTGCGCAGTTCGGCACCCAGGCGCTGCTGGCGCAGGGTGGGGGTGCTGGGTGGCACTGGGCCCTCTCTCGTCTATGCCGTGCCTCTGTGGTCACCCACAGGAGGCAATTGTGAACTCTAGCGCCCGATCGATATTAAATCTCACATCGTCTCGGCTACGGTGATTCCCGTACCGCTCAACTGGCCCGGCCCGTAAGCCGGAAGCGCACCGACCCAGGCACTGCCACCGCACGACACCGGCGTTGAGCGAGCCCAAGTCCCCTTTCTCCCCGGAGGCGTTCATGGTCACCGTATCCCCGCTCGACTCCCGTTCGCCCGAATGCTGGAAGTACGCCCTTCGTCTGCCTTGCGACCCTCGGGCCGCCCGGATCGCCCGCGTGACCGTGCGGGCGACCCTTTCCAGCCACGGCCTCCATGAGATCGTCGATGTCACCGAGCTGCTGACCTCGGAGCTGGTCACCAACGCGTACCAGCACGCGAAGGGCCCCTCCTCCGTACGCCTGGTCGCCCTCGGTGGCGGTCACCTGCGGGTCTTCGTCTGGGACGACAGCGCGTACGTCCCGCCTCCGTTCGATGACCCTGACGCCGTACCCGCCCCACCCTTGCCTTCGACGGACATCGACCACGGCCGCGGCCTCTTCCTCGTCCGGGAGTGCGCCGACCGGTGGGGGTGCTGGCCGCTGGAGGGCGGGAGCCTGGGGAGAGGTGGAGGGAAGTTGATGTGGTTCGAGCTGGGTGGCGCAGGGGTAGGGCCGCAATGCGTAGCTGTCTGAACGCGGACCGTGCCGCAGCCGACGTATGGGTGGCCGTCGGCCAGTACCGCGCTTCTCGTCTGCCGGACGTCCGGTCACGGAGCCGTCCCTATACTCAAGCCATGGACCAGGACCTGGAGCGAGCCGCACTCGTCGCGCTGTTGCGGCGTGGGGGGCGTTCCTGGCCCGAGCTCACCGACCAGATCGAGACCGTCGGGAGCGCCCGCGAGGTCCTGGAGAGCGTGCTCGATGCCTCGGGCCAGGGCGCTCTGTTCGACACCGAGCCCTCCGTGGATCTGAAGGCCGTCGTTGCCGAGATCGCCGCATGGGAGCGCGAGGGCATGCGCCTGGTGACGATCCTTGACGAGGACTATCCGCTCTACCTGCGGCTGGTCCATCAGCGGCCGCCGTTCCTGTTCCTACGCGGCACCGCTGTCGAGGACGACCTACGGGTCGCCGTCGTCGGCACTCGCACCCCCACGCCCGAGGGAATCGCCCACGCTCGCGCCATCTCCGGGGGACTTGCCGAGCGCGGAGTCACGGTGGTCAGCGGCCTGGCCGCCGGGATCGATACGGCAGCACACGGCACCGCGCTCGCAGTCGGCGGCCGGACAGTCGCGGTTGTCGGCACAGGCCTGCACCACGCCTACCCGGCGCAGAACGCCCGCCTGCAGCAGGAGATCGCCGAGCGAGGACTGGTGCTCTCCCAGTTCTGGCCGGACGCGGCGCCCTCGAAGGCGTCGTTCCCCATGCGCAACGCTGTGATGAGCGGCTACAGCCTGGCCACGGTGGTGGTCGAGGCGGCGTACCGCAGCGGGGCTCGCATGCAGGCCCGCCTCGCCCTGGAACACGGCCGCCGGGTCTTCCTCATGCGCTCCCTCATGACTCACGAATGGGCGCGGGAGTACGCGAGCCGACCGAACACCACCGTCATCGACGGCCCGGACGACGTCTTCGGCCACCTCGACTCACTCGTCCCCGCCACGGGCGAGCTGACCTGGGCGTAACCGGCGGATCCGGGTGGCAACCGTCGAAGGGCTGTCCGCCCGTTACGCCAACTTTCTGGTTCACCCTTTACTGCCGGACACGGGCGTGTGTCAGGTATGCCGAGGTCCCGCGAAGGCAGGCTATCCCACGTGTTGGCAGTGCCACGAGGCCAGGCGAACCCTTGGTGCGGGGGTCGCCGACGCCGTGGCCCCGGTGAGCCTGGCCCTCAAGAATGAGCAGTACGCCAACGAGCTGTGGCGCTACAAGAACACTGCGGGCCCGCAACGGCAGTACTTCCGCATGGGCCTCGCGGCCGTCCTGTGGCGTTTCCTCGCCCTGCACGAGGGCTGCGTCGCGGCCCACTGCGCCGTCCCCGGCTTCGGCGTCGTCACCACGGTTCCCAGCACCAGCGGGCGCGACGACCATCCCTTGCGCACCATGGTGGCCGACATGGTCGGCGCCACCCGCGACCGTCACCGGGACCTGCTCACACCGGCGCCGAACGCGACCAGCCTCGGCCGCACGGCTTCCCCCTCGCGCTACACCTCATCGGCGCTCTGGGGTGAGAACGTCCTGCTCATCGACGACACCTGGACCACCGGCCACCACGCCCAGTCCGCAACGGCAGCTCTGAAGGCCTCTGGCGCAGGCAGCGTGGCCGTCGTCGTCCTTGGACGCCATCTCAACACCACCTACGGCGACACTGCCACGCATGTCGAGCAGGCACGTCTGCGCCGCTTCTCCTGGGATGCCTGCGCGCTTCGGCCTTGGAGTCACGGCTGAACCGTGGAGAAGGCGGCCCATGGCGACCGGTAGCCGCCTCGGCGCTGTACGAGGAGTTCCGGCGGATGGGGGAGTGACACTGCGAGTCCACTTGATCGCATGCTCGAAGTGACAGGGCGAAGGGGCTTCCCGAGGGGAGGATCCCGGGCGTAGTTTCACGCTCCTGGATCACTGCTGATCGGTGGCTTCTGATCGGTGGTGGGGGCGGAGAACCCGCCCCCACCACCCTGCACCGCCTACCGTGACGTCGTCGCCGACCACACCGTCACGGCCAGCGCCGCGCACGACGTCAGCGCGGCCAAGGACGGCAGGGGCCAGCGGGAGCGCTCCAGGGCGTCCAGGCGGTCCTCGTGTTCGGACAGTGTCTTGTCGGTCTGGTCGGCGCGCTGGAGGAGGAGGGCGAGGTCGCCCCGGGTGGTGGCGAAGCCCACGTCGACGGCGCGGCGCAGACGCTCCAACTCCAGGGCCACGGTGGCCCGTTCGTCACTGCTCACCATCGGCGCCCTCTTCGGTATCGGCTTTGAGCCACGGTGGAAGCAGGCGTTCCACCGACGGCATGGACATCAGCCGGCTCAGCGCCGTGGCCGCGACGACCAGCGTGGCGTAGCCGGGGAGGTCGGCGACCCCAGGGGTGTCGGCGAGCAACGGGACGGCGGCCGCCACCGCCAACATGGCCTGGAACGCCGTACGTACCGCTCTGCGGTTCGAGTCGGTCATCGTTGTCCTCAACCTCCGTTCAGATGCGCGGGACGCGCAGCTTCGCCCAGCTCACGCGGCCCGGGATGCCGTCCGCGTCGGTGCCGGAGTAGCCGAGCTTGTGCTGCCAGGCGGCGTACGAACGGCGGTCGGCGGCGGTCCAGGACGGGCCGGGACCCACCTCGTAACGGCCGCAGCCCTCCGCCACCAGGCGTCTGCCCATGGCCGTGATGACCGCGCTGCGGCGGCCGGCGGCGAAGAACGCCGCGCCCGGGAAGGGTTCGTAGGTGACGGCCGGTGTTCCGCTGCCGCCGCTCGCGTTGCCTCCGCTCGCCGTCTTGGTCAGGCGCTTCGCGATCCGCGTCCGCATCGCCGGCATGGAGAACGTCGGGTCGATCTTGCGGGTCGTCCACTCCTTGTGGCCGATGACCCGGCCAGCGCCCCAGCCGTGGGCGCGGCACACCGCCGCCGCGATCTTCTCCACGGCCACCAACTGGGCGTCGGGGTACGGGTCGCGGCCGTTGCCGAGGTTCTCGATCTCGAAGCCGTAGAAGTGGGCGTTGCCGTCGACCGCGTCCGAGCCCGGGCGGGAGGGGATCGTCGTGCCGTTGCGTACGGCGTTGTAGGCGGCCGTCGAGCCGCGGCCGGCGTGATTGGTGCGGCCGTAGCCGACGAGGTGGACGGTGCCGTCCTTCGCGATCACCGCCACGCACAGCGGGCCCGGAAGACCGGCCATGCCCGTACGGCACAGGGAGACGCTGTTCGAGCCGGCCGTGTGGTGCAGCATCACGCCCTGGGCCGGGCCCCAGGCGCCGATGGCGTTGCGGTTGTGGGTGGACCAGTTGCCGTGCTCCTTGACGGTGACGCCTTCGGCACGCAGGGCCGCCTCGAAGGCGGCGGCCGAGAGTGGTGTGGCCATGGGTGGCTCCTTCGGGCATACGAAAACCCCGGTGCGCCGCAGGTGGGGCGGCGTACCGGGGTTGTTGGAGGTGGGGATCAGTAGATGGGGTCGACCCTGATGAAGCGGTTGTCGTAGTTGGCCGTGTTCGTGCTCGTGGGCACCGCCGACCAGTACGTCGGGGTCGCCGAGTAGGCCGTCCCCGCCGTGAGGCCCGAGACCAGGAACTGGCTGGACGTGGAGGCGCGGTCGGTGCCGATGATCATGGCGGCGCGGTCGATGCCGGAGGCCAGGAAGACCGAGCCGTCGGAGACCTTCTTGACGGTCGCGCCCATGTAGCAGGTGGTGGCGGACGAGTTGAACATCATCGAGCCCACCGTGACGATCACCTTGCCGGTCGGCGGCGCGACGAAGGCGGCCACCAGGGGGTCGCCGGTCGCGCTGGTCAGGGTCTCGGCGGGGGTCGTGGACGTCGTCGTACCGGCGTCGTTGTTGTAGAGGAACACCGGGACGGGGGCGACCGGGGCCCATACCGTGCCCGTGTAGTGGGTGAGCTGGCCGGGGCTGGTCAGCCAGGCGACCATGCCGGGCGCCGGGGTCGTGATCGCCGTGTCGCGGGCCGTGGCGGTCGCGAAGCGCAGGACCGTACGGCTGTCGATCGCCTCGGCCAGCGACTGGAGGTGCGCCGGGACATCGGCCGTGTCGGTGGCCTGGGGGTACGGCAGCCCGTTGAGGGGGGTGTAGGCGGTCATGCGGACTCCGTTCCGGTTGCCTCGGTCTCCGTGTCGGTCCCGGCGTCCGGATCGGTCTCCTCCACCGGCTGCGGCTCCTCCTCCGCCGTGCTGTTGCCGCCCGCCGCGTCGGGCGAGGCGGTGACCTCGTCCTCCTCCTGCTCGTCAGGTGCGGGCTGTTCCTCGGGCGCGTTCTCGGTGACGGTCACCTCCACGGGAGCGGCGTCCACTACGGTGACCTGCTCCTCCTTCGCTTCGAAGTACGCGGTGAGGCTGGTCGCCACGGCCGAGGCCAGGCGCAGCAGCTGCTCCTCGGCCAGCACGACCGGCACCGTCTCCGAACTGCTCTCAGACATGCGCGGACTCCTTGATCTCTCCCCAGCTCAGCCCGGACGCGGTCAGCTGCGCGAGGGTCGGGAAGGTGCTCGTGACGGAGGCGTACGTCGCGTACGTCACCGTCGCCGGGTTGCTCGGGGCGTCCGGGGTGAGCCCGGCGTCGGCCGGCAGCGGGCCGGGGTCGACACCGCGCAGGGTCAGCGTCTGCTGGACCCCGCCGTCGGCCGTGGCCGAGGTGCGGACGCCGACGACCCACGCGAGGGTGTCGAGCGCGGCGCCGGTGGTGTCCACCACCCGTACGACGTCGCCGAGTTGGATGCGGGGGTCGTACAGCACCTCGACGTCGCCGATGACCGGCACGGGCAGGACACCCGCGTCCCGCATCGCGTGGGCGAGGGCGGCGGCGACGGACGCGTCCTGCACCCAGTCGGTGGTCTCGGCGGTGTACTCCTGGCGGCCGTAGAACTTCTCGCTGGCGACCCCTGCCGGATCGTTCGCCGGATCCTCCAGATAGGCGATGGCCTGGCGTTCCACCGGGTCGGCGGACGGCTTCAACGTCTGCAGGACGAACGACGGCGTGCCCGTCTTCGTGGCCGTGTAGAGGGTCTGCGTGCCGCGGTTGGCGAACCGGACCACTAGGTAGCCGTCCTCACGGCGGACCAGGAGGTCGACGGCGCCCTTGACGGACGTACCACCGGTGGCGGCGGTGCCGAAGCGGACGTTCGTGCCCGGCTCGGTGACGGAGTCGTCGTCCGTGCCGGGCGGGCTGACGTCGTACTCGTCGTCCGCCATCAGATACTTGACGGTGGTCGTCGAACTGGCCGGGATCGTGCGGATGACCGTGTCGGTGAACGTCGTCGCCGTGACGGGCCCGGTGATACCGGTCCAGTCCTTGTACGGCTGGATGCAGTAGTTGCGGCAGGCGTCGATCTCCTCGGTCGCGGTGAGCGACGCGATCTCCCGCACGCTGGTGAGCGTGAGGTCGGCGGAGGTCGGTTTCGTGGCGAACCGGGAGTAGTTCTGCCAGCGGAAGACGCCGCGCTCGTCGATCTCGGCGGTCGACATGCTCGCCTTGGCGATCTGCGAGATCACCTCCCACTGCGAACCGGTCACCCGGGGCAGCACGGTCAACGGCAGGATGGCGTCGTCGAGTTCGACGCTCTTGGTCCAGGCGTATGCCCCGGTGTGCGAGAACTCCTCCAGGCCCGGCATGGCCGCCAGGCCACTGGTGACCTGGACGCACTCGGTCGGCATGTCCGTGAAGAGGCTGATCTGCCGGAGCTCCGAGGCCGGCTGGAGCGCCGAGGGGTCCGTGTACGTCTCCGCCGTGCCGAGGAACCGGGTGCCGTCGGGGGCGGTCAGCTGGGGGCGGACGGTGGGGTAGACGCTGGTGCCGGTGGAGCTGGTGTCGAAGAAGGCGCCGATGTGCCAGACCCCACGCTGCTGCCAGATGCCGCGCAGGGTCGGTTCGCTGATGCCGGACCACTGGAAGTACCTGCCGTTGGCCGTGTCCGAGGAGTAGATGCGGACCCAGCCCTCGGCGAAGTCGACCATCAGCTCCAGATAGCCGGTGGCCGAGCCGTTGCGGTTCAGCTGCAACTGGAGGGTGACCCGGTCGCTGTTGCTGGGTACCGCGTCGTCGACGAGGTCGCCGTACGAGACCGCGTTGTTCACCCAGGCCTCGACGAAGATCCGGCTGCCGGGCACGGTGACCCGGCTGCGCGGGAACCAACTGGCCTTCAGCTGCGGCCCCTTGGGTACCAGCGCCAGCTCGTGCGGCGCGCCCTCCCTGCTGAAGACATAGGTGCTCGGGTCCGGTACGTGCTCCGGCTGCCCGTACGGCGTGCTGAACCCGCCGTGCAGCGAGGCGTACAGCAGGGTCAGCGGCCGGCCCTCGACGAAGTCCGGGTACCGGGGCGGCGGGCAGGCGTACACCCCGCCCTGGCGCAGGAGCTCCGACACGCACCAGGTCGCGGACGACACCGGACGGCCGCTCTTCCACAGGAACCCGGCGTACGGCTTCGGCAGTACGGCGGGGCCGCGCAGCCGCTCCGCCCCGTCCAGCGCGGTGACCTGCACACTGTCGGTCCCGGAGGTGGCGGAACGGGAGCGGACGGTGCCCCGGAACGCCGGGAGCTTCGCGCCCCCGACCCCGTTCTCGTGGACGACGGACTGGCCGGGGCGTACGACGTCCCCGGTGGCCCGGTCGGCCCACGGGGAGTACATCTCCGGCGCCGAGTTCCCCGCCGTGCCGGACAGCTGCACCTGCAGCTGCGCCGCGGACGAACCGGAGAAGGCCCGCATCGCGGCCGGCAGATCGGTCGCGTACGACCGCTCCACCTGCCACGACTGGACCTGCGCCGAGACGTCCTTGCCGCCGAGGCGGGTGGTGTGGGTGGTGGTGCGCTCACCGGCCGCGAGCGCGGACTCGGTGGCGTCGTCAGCCTGCTGCACTGGACACCTCCACGAGGTCGAGGCTGAAGTTGCGGAACGGGAGCGGGCGGCCGGGCGCGTCGCTGTAGCCGGTCACGGACATCGGCGGCAGCCCGTCACCCGGGACGCCGTCCGCCGCCGTCCCGCCGTACGTCAGGCAGGCGCCGGCCAGCGAGTACGTGCCTGCCGTGCCCGGTTTGCAGGTCGGGGTGACGTACGCGGCACCGGCCGGGACGGTGCCGGTGACCAGCGCGCCCGAGGCGGATGCCGTACTGATGTACGAACCGTCGACCCTCTTGAAATCCAGGCCGACGCTCTCCGTGCCGAGCGCGGCGATGGCGGTCGGAGCCCGGAACGAGACCTGGAGCCCCGGCGAGACCGGGAAGTTGCCGACGGTGCCGACGCAGCGCCAGGCCAGGGCGCTGTTCGTGTCCACCGCGGTGAAGGTGAACGTACCGGCGGCCGTGGCGCTCTCGGCCACCGTGCCGGTCGAGGTGGTGAACCACTGGGCGAGCCCGGTGATGTCGACGGCCTTGGTGGTGCCCCGGCCGAGGGCCTGACCTGCGGTGAGCACATTGCCGGCGGCCGGGTCCACGAGGAACACGGTCGGCGCCAGCGAGCTGTCGACCCGCCGGGCGATCCGGTCGAGCGCCCGGGCGTGCGCCGGCGGCAGCAGGTCCCAGGACAGCTTGATCCGGCGTACCGGAGCGAGGTTGCGGGTGACGGTGACCCGACCGCCGAGCGACTTGAACTCACTGACGCCCAGATCGGCGGTGCGGTCGAAGGACTTGGCCGCCTGATCGATCTCGTACATGGAACCGGGCGGGCCGATCCAAAGGTTTCCCATGATTTCCCCTGGTGGTGGGCGGTTGAGGGCATGAAAAAAGCCGATGGCGGCGGGTGCCGAATGCCATCGACCGGTGCTGATGCTGATGCTGGTGGGGGTGGTGCTGTGGAACTCCGCCCGATGTCGTTACCGGCGGGCGAGCTGCCGCTGGCCCAGGAACACGGCTCGGGCGATCTGCTGGGAGTCGACCTGGATGACGACGGGCCGGTCGGCGAGCCGCTCCACGGCGGAGGCGAGGGTGCGCAGACCGCCGCCGGAGCCGAGCATCCGCTCCAGCTTGGACAGCGGGATGACCGCCTCGTGCTCGCCGGCCTCACCGAGCAGCGCGAGCGTGCCGCCGGAACGGGCCTGCACGATGCCGCCCTTGGCGAGCTGTGGCACGGGGAGCGTCGGCAGGTTGAACTGGAAGCCCTTGCCACCGATCACCGGCACCCAGTCCGGCACCTTGATCTTGACCCGGTTCAGCGAGCCGATCAGCGCGTTCAGCCCCCGGATCAGCATCCGCGACGGCAGCATGAACCCGTTGACGACCCCCTTGAACAGCGGCCCGAGCATCTTCGCCGCCGACGACGAGGCGCTCTTGATGGCGCTCCAGGCGGCGACGAGCCCACGCTTGACCAGGGCGGCGACCTTGTCCATGTTCACGAACTGGGCGATCAGCGGCGCGAGCAGTGTCATGATCAGCCCGAACGGGCTGGCCGCCATGGCGAGGTTGAGCCCCTTCTGGGCGAGCGAGGCGCCCTTGAGTCCCTTGCCGAGGTTGCCCATGGACTTCCCGCCCTTGTCGGCGTTCTTCCCGGCCTTCCCCACCGACTTCTCGACGGCATCGGCCTGCTTCTTCACGCCTTGGAGCGCTGTCTTGGTCTTGTCGGCGGACGACTTGAGCTTGTCGAGCGAGGACTTGAGCTTGTCGCTGCCGCCCTTGGCCTTCCCGACACCGGTGTTGAGCCCATTCGCCTCGGACCTGAGCTTGCTCAAGCCGGTGCCGCCCTGGGTGGCGGAGGTCTTGAGCTTCACCAGAGAAGAGGCGGTCCGGTCCGCATTGCTCTTGACCCGTCCGACAGCGGGCGCGGCCTGATTCGCCGGGTTCTTGAGGCTTCCGACCGAAGCCGCCGCGGTCTTTGCGATGTTCTGGATCCGCTGCAGGCTGGAAGTCGCTCCGCTGATGCTCTTCTGCATCTTGGACGCCCCGCCGGCGGCTGCCAGGAAAGAGTTCTTCAGTCCCATGTCATCCTCCTTCAGGCTCTGTTTTCCGCTTGCTGCATCGCTGTTGACAAATCGCGGAGGCTGGAGGTCAGGTCCTCTGCCGCCTTATTGAGCTTCTGCAGCTTCTCGGCCTGGCTGCCGGCTTCCGCGACGACCGGCTCGGGGGGTGCGGGGCTGACGCTGGGGAAACCGTACTGATTGGTTCCCAATTGGCGGCCGGACTTGCTGAGGATCCCGGAAAGGAGAGCCTCGAAATCGATCAGCTTCACGCCGACCGCGGCGAGGATCGCTCCCGCGCCCACGAGCCATCCGCCGGACTTGAAAGCCTCGACCACAGGCTTGAGGCCGGTCACTTCGAGGAACTGGCTCAGGAGGCCTGGCGGGGGCTTTTCCTCGCTCTTCTCCTTGTTGGTGTCGCTGTTGGTGTCGCTCTTCTTTTCAGGATTCGTCTTGAGTTTCTGGTCGAGATATGCCCGGGTAACGAGTCCGTTGGTGCTCTGGTCCGTCAGCCGAGTCTTAACCTCTTGGATCTTGGTGAGGATTTCGTCGTTCTTGGAGTCAGCCACGACCCCTCCTTCCGAATTATCCTGGTTCGGGCAGGGTTGGATGTGTGCCGTACAGATGCTGTTCGGTGGGGCCCTCTGCTACTCTCGGGGCGTATTTCCTTTCATCCGGGTGGTAGTCAGTGGGGGGCTTGAATGCTGGGAATTCTTATCTTTCTCTGCATTGTCCTGGTGAGTCTTGTGGTGAATCATATTTCGCGGAGTGCTCTCCGAAGAAAAGGAATTCGAGCGCGCGCAGTATGTGTGGAACATGCCAAGGAGGGGACCAGCGACAAAGTGGGACTTGTGATGGAGTGTGTCGGCCCGGACGGCACACCGGTCAGGCCCACGGTGGGCTACTTCACCAGCCCGCCGCTTCGCATCGGTGACGCGGTCGACATCGTCTACGACCCGAGCAATCTCAAGGGGGCCCGATTCGCCAACGACGCCGACTCCGGTAAGTGGGCCCCTGTGCTCATCGCGGTGGTGTCCGTACTCGTGGTCGTGACCGGCGTCCTTACGTTCGCCTAGTCCGCATGCCCGAAACTCGCTGGTCAGCGTCGCTTTGGTGGCGTCGTCGGCGAGGGGGCGCCGGCTCGGCCGGTCGGACTGGTGCGGGCGCACGGCGGATCGGATGCCGTGCTGTTCACCGCGGCGGAGATGGGACGGCGGGAATTCGCCGCCTATGCGCTTTCCAGGAGAGCGGGATGCCGAGGGGGCCGACGGCGCCGGCCGGGAGCCGGCCGAGGACCCGGCCCTGCCGCCCCGAAAACGGCGGCCCCGTTTCGTCGAGAAGAGCGCTCGATCGAAGTCGCCGACCATCCCGAAGCTCGAACGTGGGTCATCCCGGCGGTCGGACCGCCGGGATTTTTTTGACCATTGACATGTGTGTCCGCCGAACCGTGGACACGTGAATGTCCCGTTCCGCGGGCCTACGGCCTACAGATCGCCGTCCGACGGGTGCGGGCGCGCGGCCGGCGGGTGCGGATGAGGGTGAGGAGGCGCGGTCGGCGGAGTCTGCTGCTGGTGAGGGGGCGAGGCCGGCGGAGGCGTTTGCTGGGGGAACGGAAGGATCTTGCCGCCAGGGTCCCGGCGGGGCGGTGCCGCCTGGCCGTGGCCCGGGCTGCGGAGCGCGGCCGCGGACCGGCGCCGCTGGTCCTCGTGCTCGCCCCGGTCCCGCCAGCCCTGCCCGTACGCCTTGAACTCGCGCTTCTCGATCTCGGTCCGGGTGGTGACGACCAGGTCCGCAGGGACGGCGCGTTGCATGCGTACGGCAAGGACCTGCCGCAGCTCGGCCTCGGCTCTGTCCAGCTCGACGCCGCCCCACGCCTCGCCCTCGTTGTTCGTCACTCGGCCCCCACTCCCAGACTCCAAACACTTGCTTCGAACATATGCTCGATAGCACCTCGCAGGATACCCGAAGTGCCTGTGGTGGCCAGGACCAAACGGAGACGGTTCCCGGCCACCTCACGCCGTACGGTCGGGGCTCACACCACCTCGTACGTGCCTCCGATCCGGACGACGTTGGCGCTCGTCCAGGCGTACCCGAGCAGCCCGCTGCTGCCGAGCTGGCCGAGGTGGGAGGTCGAGGCCGAGGCCGGACCCCACAGCGTGTACGTCGTCGCGTTGCTGCTCGCGGTCGGCTGGCAACTGATCATTCCGCGGCCCGCGCTGCTGCCCGAACCGCTGGTCGCCACCCCTTGGTGCTGCGGCAGCCCGCCCAGCGCGCCCGCCTGGACCGGGTAGGAGAGGAAGTAGTCGCCGCTGCCGTACGTCGTCGTCGAGCCGAACTGCATCAGCATCGTGAAGTGGCAGGTCTTGCCCACGATCGCGTACTTGCCGGTCAGCGTCCCGTTGCCGATCGCCGGGTTGGTCGTCGAGGCCGTCCAGGCCGGCGTGTAGGTGTTCCAGACGCCCATCGCCACCCACGCCGAGCCGGTGTAGTAGCTGAGCGTGCCGGGGCTGGTCAGCCAGGCGACCATGCCGGCGGCCGGGGTGGTGATCGCGGCGTCCCGGTCGGCGGCGGTCGCGTACCGCAGGACCGTACGGCCGTCGATGCCCTCGGCCAGGGACTGGAGATGGAACGGGAGGTTGGCGACATCGGCGGGCTGCGGATACGGCAGCCCACCGAGTGGGGTGTAGAGGGTCATGGGAGGGATCGCTCCTTGGCTCAAGAGAAGGAACCGGGCTCAGGAGAAGAACTGGCTCAAGAGAAGAACTGGGCGAGTTCGATGGGCGTCGGGTTTCGCACCGGCTCGGCGGCCGACGACCCTGACGCGCCGGACGGTGACGCCCCGGAGGGCGACGCGCCGGATCGTGACGTGGCCGCCGTGGCCGCCGTGGACGCCGGTCCGGTCCGCCCGTCCTCCGCCGTCACCGGGCGCGGCACCGGCTCCGGGTAGTCCAGCGGCTCCGCGTCCTCGTCCCGGTTCACCGTGGCGAACATCCAGTTCGCCTCCGCGAGCTGGTCGACGACGGACGCCAGCAGGTAGTCGTTGACGGACCAGAGGGCGGCCTCACCGTGGATTTCCTGGAGGGTCGCGCTGTCGCGTGGCAGGTGCTTGACCAGCACCGCGAGCCGGCGGGAGGAGAGCCGGCCGCGGTGCCAGTCGAGCAGGTCCACGCCGTAGAGGCGGAGCAGGTCCGCTTCGAGGGCCTCGGCGTGTTCATCGACGAACTCGCCGAGGCTCAGCCTTCCCCCAGGCCGAGCCCGGTCTCCTTGCCGTACGCCTCCATGATCGCGGCGATGTCCTGCATGGTGACGTCGAGGCGGTCGAAGCGCTCGTACTGGGCGTCGCCCAGGAGTGTGCGCAGCAGGCCGTCGACGTCGTTGTCGTCGAGGTCGCGCAGGGTGCGCGCGGTCTTGCGGGTCAGCTCGGTGGGGAGCGTGAAGGTGTCCCCCTCGATGGTGAAGGACCAGGCGCGACCGAGCGCCTCCTGCCGCTGGGCACGGGCGGCGCTGACGTCGAATGCCATGGAGCTACTCCTTGTCGATGACTTTCACAGGCGGTGTGTCGGTGGAGAGGGGTGGCGGGCGGGCCGGGGAGGGGGGAGGTCCCGGCCCGCCCGCCGGGGGGGGGAGCCCCCGCCCGGATTACGGGCGGGGGCGGTGGATCGGGAGCCTTCAGGCGCGAAGGCCGTGGCTCAGGAGGCCGTGACTCAGAAGGCCGTGACTCAGAAGGCCGTGACCCAGAGGGCCGTGGCTCAGGAGGCCGTGCCGTACGCCGGGTCCTTCATCAGGAAGGTGGCCAGCGGCTTGGTGTTGTCGACGGCCAGCGCGGTGAAGGTGACACCGAGCTTGATGGAGGCCGTGCGGGTCAGCGACAGCTCCTCGGTCTCGGTGACCTGACCGCGCGAGATGACGAAGCGGTACGTGATGTCCGTGCCGTCGCTGAACTCGATGCCCATCGCCTTCTCGTTGAACTTCGGGTCGGCGGCCAGCTCGTACTTGTACACACCGGAACCGGTGGTGGTCTCCGCGACGGCGTCACCGCCCATGAAGAACGGCAGGGTGTCCTCGTTCAGCTGGAGCAGCTGGAACTTCACCGTCAGGTCGCGGTCCGAGTAGATGAACCGGGCCGGGGAGACGGACTGCCAGGTCTCGACCGGGTCGAGCTTGTCCTTCTTCGCCAGCTTGATGCCGTCCTGCGAGGTGAAGCCGAGGTCCTTCCAGCCGGACCCCCACGCGGAGGTGACATCGGCCGGCGCGGTCGTCCCGACCGGGGCGACCAGAATCCGCCCGGTACCGGCGACACGGATCTCGTTGGCGTTGCTGCCTGCCATGCGTAACTCCTTCTGAGAGATGGGGTGCGTAATGAGAGGGGTTGTGCTGCCGCGCCCCGAAAGGGGCGCGGGACTGTGTTTGATTTGCGGCTCCGCCGCGTGGGCGCGATCAACCACAAGCAGCCCGCACTCGCGAACCGTCATGGCGGACCGAGCTCTCAGGCGGGACGGATGTGCAACCGAACGGTCGCGTAGTAGCGATTGGCCGCCGCCCGATTCCAGTCCGGCAGCCAGCGGGGCCCATCGGCCTCGACCACATCGGCGACGTACGCGGTCCCGTACGACGTCCCCCGCAACGCGATCAGCGCGGAACGAACCGTCAAGGCCAGCGCATGCGCCGCCGTCTTGGTGGGCCCGTAGACCTCGAAGTCCACGAGCGGCTGGTCCAGACGCAGGTCGTCCACCCAGGCCCCGCCGGCGCGGGAGACCAGGACGACCTGCTGGGTGCCGTCGAACCCGCTGGGCGGAACGTTGTCCACGGTCGCGGTGGAGAGTTCGGCACGGTCGGTCAGGAAGTCGACGACGAGTCGTTCGACATCCGGGAAGGTGACCGTCGGATCGGCCACGGTGAGACCTCCCTTCTTGTGTCGGAGGTATGCGAAACGGCGGGGCCGTGCCCCTGTGGGCACAGCTCCGCCGCTGCACCAACTGTGACACGTTGCGAGCGCGCGCGCAACTACTTCTTTCCGGAACCAGCGAACGGCCGTACGAGGAGGACTGACCTCGAACGGCCGTACGGGGAGGACCTCGAATGGCCCCGAAACGCAGATCGCCCCGCCACACCCAACAGGTGTGGCGGGGCAACGAAGATCGGTTCCGCCGTCGTGCTCTCAGCCGCGATGCCCGCGATGCCCGCGATGCCCGTGACGCCCGCGCCCCCGCGTGGCCCGCTCCGCCGCGAACACGTCCTCCAGCCGGTAGAGATGGGTCCGCCCCTGCCGCCCGGCGGCCTCCAGATGGCCCAGCTGGACCCATTTCCGTACGGTCGCGGGGGCCACCCCCGCCTCGGCCGCGGCGGCCGCGCCGGTCACCAGCGCCGGAGAGGATCCCGTGGGCCCCGCGAGAGAGTTCCCCATCACGCCGCCCCCGCCCCGGCCGGGTCTCCGGCCTCGTCGGAGTCGACCAGCGCGGCGATCTCGTCCGCGTCGGCCCCCGCCTCCGCCGCGAGCCGCGCCCAGCCGGTCTCCGTCCAGCTGTGCCGGTGGGCGGCGTTGTCCGCGCACGGGCACTCCTCGTCGGCGCACCGGCATCCGGGGTTCACACACAGGACCGTGCGCCAGGCAGGCATGGCCCGCAGCGACACCGAATCGCACCACGGGCAACGGCCGCTGACGCGGACCATGGTCTCCGGGTCGCCGAGCGTACGGCCGCAGCGGCGGGCCATCCGGCGACACTCGTCGAGGACGTGCCGGGCGAGTACGGGATGCCCGGCGACATCGTCGAGCAGGGCGGTGAGGCGGCCGAGTCGCCGTGGCACGTCCGCCCGCGGGGGCCGGCCGAGACCGAGTTTCTCCCACACCGCCTCCTCCAGTTCGACCACCCCGTCGGTGATGTCCCGGACGGCGTCGGAGACATGGAGGCGGAGCGGGGCGGCGCTCGCGCCCAGCGGGGCGAGACCGTGCTGCTCGCCGAGCAGCGCCTCGGCGCGCTCCGCGGCGTCCCGCTCGCCGAGGGCGCGGAGCGCGGCCGGGCCCAGCGGCGGGCGGGAACGGGTCCCGGCGCCCGGGCGGCCCGGCGCCAACTCCGCCAGCAGCTCGGGGAATTGGCGCCGCAGGATGTCGATCCAGCGGGCGGCGCGGGCGGTGTGCTGGGCGGCGAGGTCTGAGGACATGGTGGACACACTCCGATCTGGGGCAACCGGGAGCCGGGCGACGGCAACGAAATGCCGACCGACGGCAACCAAGAGCTGGGATGGCGGCAACGGAAGGGAAAGGAGAGTCTCCTGTTGTTGCGAGCCCGCACACAGCTTCACATGTTGCGATCTCGCGCGCAACGGAGATCGGCGATCACATCGACAACCGGAATGGGGTTGCGCCGAGAATCGGCCAAAGGTCGGTTCGAGGTGGAACGAGGTCGGAGCAAGGCCGGATTGACGGAAGGCCCTCACTGAACCTTTACTCGTGCGTGCGCGCAACTGCATAGTTCGCGTGCGCACGACCGTTAAGGTGGGGGTGAGCCGAGGGGAGCGTTCACACATGAAGAGCGATGCCGAACACATCGACGAGTTCGCAGCCTGGATAGAAGGCGTGATGCGGGCACGCGGTTACGACATCGACAGCCCGCGCGGCGGCGGCAAGACCCGGCTCGCCGAGGACGCGGGGGTGCACCGGGCGGCCATCACCCGGCTGCTGCAGCGCCAGAGCATGCCCGATCTGGAGACGATGCGCGGCTTGTCCCGTGCGCTCGGCATCCCGGTCCGGGATGTCTTGATCCGATCGGGCAAGCTGACCGAGCAGGACCTGCCCCAGGCCCCGGCGCCTCCGGAGGCCGGTGCGGCCCCCGCCGATCACGGGCTCTCCGCCGAGCAGGCGGCGACCGCCCTCGGTATCCCGGAACACCTCCGGGCGGCC
Source organism: Streptomyces sp. DSM 40750 (assembly GCF_024612035.1). Taxonomy (GTDB): domain Bacteria; phylum Actinomycetota; class Actinomycetes; order Streptomycetales; family Streptomycetaceae; genus Streptomyces. The sequence continues at coordinate 4,608,625 of NZ_CP102513.1, read as the reverse complement.
TTCGTGCAGATCACCGAACAGCTCAGACTCGGCACCACGGGCCCGGCGATCCCGGAGGCGGGGGCGGACGGCCAGGCCGGCACCTGACCGGTGGCGCCTGACAGTCGTACAGCGTGCGGGGGGACGTGCGCTGTACGCAACGTCATGTCCGTCGTACGTCACGTCGCGCGGTCGTGGAAGCCGGGAGGTGGCGCCCCGTCATGTCCGAGAGCCCCGAAAGCCCCGAAAGCCTCAGTCCGAGAGCCCCGAAAGCCCCGAAAGCCTCAAGGGAGCCAAGGGTTCCAGTAACCCGAAAGGCTCCGACGCCGCGGTCATCCCCTCCGTCTGGACCCGCCTTCACCGCCCCCAGCGCGAGCGGCCCCCCGCTCACCCGGCACCTGATCGTCACCGAGGCCGTCCGGCTGCTCGACGAGGAGGGGGTCGACGCGCTGAGCATGCGCCGCCCCGGTGCCCGGCTGAACGCGGGCGCGACCTCCATGTACTCGCCCGTGCTCCATGTACTCGCACGTGGCGAGCAAGGGCGAGCTGACCGAGCTGGTCGTCGACCGGATCTACGGCGAGATGGAGGTGCCGGGCCCGGACGCCGCCCAGGACCGGCGGACCGCCGCCGCCCGCTGCGCGCACAGCATCCGCGCGACGATCCTGCGCCATCCCTGGATCGCCCCCATGCTGGGCGAGGTCGGCGTCTCCCTCGGCCCCCACTCGCTACGGCTGACCGAGAGCATGCTCGCCATGCTGCACACCGCGGGCTTCGCGCTCGACCGGGCCGATCGCGCGGTGCGGATCCTCTTCACCGTGCGTCCTCGGAATGACCACCAGCGAGGCCGCCTGGCTGGTGATGCTCGCACGGGGCGGCCAGAGCCCGGAGGACTGGACCCGCCAGCTGGCGTCGGCCATCGAACGGGCCACCGGCGACTACCCGCACCTCGGCCGCCGGTACGCCGCACAGGCCGGCGCCGAGTCGGCGGACATCGCCCAGGACAACTTCGACCACGGCCTCCAGTGGGTCCTCGACGGCCTGGCGACCCGCCTCTGACCGCACGGCACATCTGAGACACGTCAACCGAGGCCGCCCACGCAACCACCATGGGCGGCCTTTCGCATGGGCGGCCTTTCATGTGGGCGAGCGAGAACGTCGTACGTTCTTGCGTACAGCGTTCGCTCTGCGTACAGTGTTCCTTGTCGCCGCACAGCGTGCGGCGGCGAAGCCCGAACCACCCACTCACGAAGGAACCGCCATGTCGCAGCCCACCCGCACCCTCGACCTCGCCCACTGGCAGCGCCGCCTCGACACCCTCCGCGCCACCCACGACGTCCCCGGCGCGGCTCTCGCCTTCCTCGTCGACGGCGAGGTCCACGAACTGGCGAGCGGTGTGCTCAGCCGGACGACCGGCGTCGAGACCACCACCGACTCCGTCTTCCAGCTCGGCTCGATCGCGAAGGTCTACACGGCCGCCCTCGTGATGCGGCTGGTGGAGTCCGGCGAACTCGACCTGGACGTCCCCGTGGTGAAGGTGCTGCCGGAGTTCGCGACCGTCGACCCGTCGGCCACCGAGGTCATCACACCCCGCATGCTGCTCTCCCACACCAGCGGCCTGACCTGCGACTTCCACGTCGAGACAGGGCGCGGAGACGACGCGATCGCCAAGTACGTCGAGGCTGCCAAGGGCGTGGCGATGGACTGCCCGCCGGGTACGGCGGTGTCGTACAGCGGGATCGGTTACGTCGTACTCGGCCGGATCGTCGAGGTGCTGACCGGGCTGACCTGGGACCAGGCGCTCAAGGAGCGGGTGCTGGCGCCGCTCGGTCTCACGCACACGATGACGCTGCCGGAGGAGGCGCTGCCGTTCCGCGTGGCCATGGGGCACCTGGCGGGGGAGGACGGGACGCAGACACCGGCCCCGGCCTGGGACCTGATGCCGCGCGCGGCCGGCCCGGGCGCCCGGGTGCTCGCCACCGCCGGCGATGTGGTCCGGTACGCGAAGGCACACCTCGACGGCGGTGGCGGGATCCTGCGCCCCGAGACCGTGACCGCCATGCAGGCCCGCGAGACCGACGTACCCGACAAGTGGACGGTCAGCGCCGACGGCTGGGGCCTCGGCTGGACCCTGTACGACTGGGACGGCGTCCCGGGCTACGGGCACGACGGGGCCGCGACCGGCCAGTACGCCTTCCTCCGCGTGGTGCCGACCGAGGGCGTCGCCGTCGCGCTGCTGACCAACGGCGGCTCCTCCCGCCTCCTCTACGCCGACCTGCTGCGTGAGCTGATGGCGGAACTGGCCGGAATCGCCATGCCCGCGCCGTTCGCCCCGGCCGCGGAGCCGCCCGCCGTGGACATCACGCCCTGGACCGGTACGTACAAGAGGGAGGGAGTGGTCATCACGGTCGGCGAGAGGAACGGCACACCGCACCTCACGTACGCCTTCGTCGACGGCATGGTCGGCTACTCGCCGGACCTGGAGATGGAGCTCGTCCCCCTGTCGGACACGGTCTTCGCCGGGGCGGGCGGCGGCGCCTCGTTCGCGGAGGACTGGATGCCTGTGGTCTTCGCCACGCTGAGCGATGGCACGCGGTGCGCCTACATTGGCATGAGGGCGGCGCCGAAGGTGGCGTGACCGCAGGGTATGACGCTCTGCTCACCGATTCCTCACCGGCCGGGTCGCCCGCACGTGAGAGCAAAGTTCCCTTCCGGTCACTCGGTGCCACAGGCAGGAAACGCGCTCTCCCTACCTTCGGGACTCATCACCCCTCATCACCGCACCGCAACACCCGAGCCCGGAGAACCATGGAGGCGTCATGACAGCCCCGAGCACTGCCCCCGCTGCCAGTAGGGGAGGCCGCTGGATCGAGCACTGGGATCCGGAGAACGAGGCCTTCTGGAACGAGACCGGTGAGAAGGTCGCCCGCCGCAACCTCTTCTTCTCGGTGCTCTCCGAGCACATCGGCTTCTCCATCTGGACCGTGTGGTCGGTGATGGTGCTGTTCATGGGCCCCGAGTACGGGCTCACCCCGGCCGACAAGTTCTTCCTCGTCTCGATGGCCACGCTGGTCGGCGCGATCGTGCGCATCCCGTACACCTTCGCGGTGGCGATCTTCGGCGGCCGCAACTGGACGATCGCCTCGGCGAGCCTGCTGCTCATCCCGACCGTCGCGGCCTTCGTCGTGATGGAGCCGGGGACCTCGTTCAACACGTTCCTGATCTGCGCGATGCTCGCCGGTATCGGCGGCGGCAACTTCGCCTCCTCCATGACCAACATCAACGCCTTCTTCCCGCTGCGGAAGAAGGGCTGGGCGCTCGGCCTCAACGCGGGCGGCGGCAACATCGGTGTCCCGGTCGTGCAGCTCATCGGTCTCGCCGTCATCGGGGCCAGCGGCGGTCCGCGCGTCCTGCTCGGGATCTACATCCCCTTCATCGTCATCGCCGCCGTGCTCGCCGCGCTCTACATGGACAACATCTCGTCCGTGAAGAACGACACCGGCGCCGCCAAGGACTCCGTGAAGGAGGCCCACACCTGGATCATGTCCTTCCTCTACATCGGCACCTTCGGCTCCTTCATCGGCTACAGCTTCGCCTTCGGCCTCGTCCTGCAGACCCAGTTCGGCCGTACGCCCCTGGAGTCCGCGTACGTCACCTTCATCGGCCCCCTGCTCGGCTCGCTGATCCGGCCCCTCGGCGGCGCGCTCGCCGACAAGTACGGCGGCGCCAAGATCACCCTGTGGAACTACGTCGCCATGGCCGGCGCCACCGGGATCATCGTCATCGCCTCCATGCAGAAGTCGCTGCCGCTGTTCACCACCGCGTTCATCGTGCTCTTCGTCCTCACCGGACTCGGCAACGGCTCCACCTTCAAGATGATCCCGGGCATCTTCCAGGCCAAGGCACTCGCCAAGGGTCTGGAGGGTGAGGAGGCCGCGGCCTACGGACGTCGCCTCTCCGGTGCCTCCATGGGCATCATCGGCGCGGTGGGCGCGCTCGGCGGCCTCGGCATCAACCTGGCCTTCCGCCAGTCCTTCCTCTCGGTCGGCTCCGGCACCGGCGCCTTCATCGGCTTCCTGGCCTTCTACGGCCTGTGCTTCGCGGTGACCTGGGCCGTATACCTTCGCAAGTCGACTTCGAACGCCACTGCGACCGAGGCCGCGACGGACTCGAAGCCGCAGCTCAGCTACGCCGAGGTGTGACATCGCCCATGCCGTGACACGTGCGACGTAACACGAGCGACATGAACCCGAACCGAGCCTGTCACGCGCCGTTGACAGGCTCGTTCGGCATGTAGGTGTAACGACTCGACTCCGGGACGAGAGCCATGTACGACGAACAGCGACCCGAGCGATCAGATCGAGCCGATCGACCAGACAGGACGGATCGGATGGATCGGACAGCGCAACAGGAACACGGGCCGCTCGCGGGGTTCACCGTGGGTGTGACGGCCGCCCGCCGGGCCGACGAGCTCGGGGCACTCCTCCAGCGCCGCGGAGCCGCGGTCCTCCATGCGCCCGCCCTGCGCATCGTGCCGCTGTCCGACGACAGCGAGTTGCTCGCCGCCACCAAGGACCTGCTCGACGTGGCGCCCGACATCGTGGTGGCGACCACCGCCATCGGTTTCCGCGGCTGGATCGAAGCCGCGGACGGCTGGGGCCTGGGCGAAGCCCTCCTGGACCGGCTGCGGGGCGTCGAGGTCCTGGCGCGCGGACCGAAGGTGAAGGGCGCGGTACGAGCCGCCGGCCTGACGGAGGAGTGGTCCCCGTCCTCCGAATCCATGGCGGAGGTACTGGACCGGTTGCTGGAGCAGGGAGTCGAGGGCCTCCGCATCGCCATCCAGCTCCACGGCGAACCGCTGCCCGGCTTCGTGGAGTCCCTGCGCGCCGCGGGAGCGGAGGTGGTGGGCGTCCCCGTCTACCGCTGGATGCCCCCCGAGGACATCACCCCCGTGGACCGCCTCCTCGACTCGGCGGTCAGCCGCGGCCTCGACGCCCTGACCTTCACCAGCGCCCCGGCGGCGGCGTCGCTGTTGTCGCGGGCCGAAGCCCGGGGTCTGCTCCCGGAGCTGCTCAACGCCCTCAACCACGACGTACTCCCCGCCTGCGTGGGCCCGGTGACGGCCCTCCCGCTCCAGGCCCACGGCGTGGACACGGTCCAGCCCGAACGCTTCCGCCTCGGCCCCCTCGTCCAGCTCCTCTGCCAGGAGCTCCCCGCCCGCGCCCGCACCCTCCCCATCGCCGGCCACCGCGTGGAGATCCGGGGCCACGCGGTCCTGGTGGACGGCGCCCTCCGCCCCGTCCCCCCGGCCGGCATGTCGCTGTTGCGCGCGCTCTGCCGCAGGCCGGGCTGGGTGGTCGCCCGCTCGGAACTCCTGCGAGCCCTCCCCGGCGCCGGCCGAGACGAACACGCCGTGGAAACAGCCATGGCCCGCCTCCGCACGGCCCTCGGCGCCCCCAAGCTGATCCAAACGGTCGTCAAACGCGGCTACCGCCTGGCCCTGGACCCAGCAGCGGACACGAAGTACGGCGACGTCTGAGGAAGTCGCCGGTTCACGCCCCTTAACAGCATGGGCCGCGCCCGGGGCTTTCAAGGGGCGCGGGGAACTGCGCGATCAACCACGACGAACCCGCACCCGCCCCCCAGCAGAAGCCCCGGGCTATTAGGCACTCAAAGGGGGTCGAAGGGGCACAGCCCCTGGGGGATGGGACGGGTAGGGGCGGCGGGGGCGAGCACATCCCCCCGAACCCCGGAGGGTTCCAGCACAGGGTGCGGCCAGGCACTGTAGGGGGTACGCCCCCAGGGGCACCCCACGGCAACCCAAGGCGGTGACAGGCGCATGACACACCCCCGCTTCGACTGCGGCCACCTCTGCCTGGACTTCCTCGCGACAACCCACCCCGAGGAACAACTCGACTCGGCGCCGCGCCTACGCACCTGGATCACCGCCGCCGCCCTGGTCCCCGTAGACACCCCCCTCGACCACATCACCCCGGCCTGGCTGGTCGGCTTCCGCGAACTACGCGGACACATAGGCCAGTTGGTCCGCACCGAACCGGACCGCAAGTCCGACTCCCGCCCCTTCGACATCTCCCTGGCGAGGATCAACGACCTGGCCCGCGCGGCCACTCCGGCCCCCCGGGCCGTCCGCACGGACGACGGCACCCTCACCCGCGCCCTGGACCGGGCCCCCGACTGCGCCGCCCTGCTCGCCGTGATCGCCCGCGACACCGTGGAGCTGCTCACCGACCCCGCCGCCTGCGCGAGTCTGCGCCAGTGCGCCGGCGACAACTGCCCCATCGTGTACGTCGACACCTCCCGCGGCCGGCGCCGCCGCTGGTGCTCCAGCGAGATCTGCGGCAACCGCGAACGCGTGGCCCGCCACCGCCGCCGAACGGGCCTCGCCCGCGCGTAGTCCTGTCTCGGGACGCCCCCACACGGGCCGCTCGCGCCCAACTTCCTCCAGTTGGCACGGAATTGCCCATCTTCCGTACCCCGGACGCCAGTTGGGCAAACCCGGTTCCCCCGTAAAGAAGCAGCAGTGCTGTTTTTCACACCACGGATCAGGCATCTTCACAATTCCCGTCCATGAGTGCCGGTTTAACAGCGGATATGGACGCACTTGTCTCCCGCCTGCCCCTCCCGCACCAAGGTGAATCGAGAAAGTTGTGTCTCAACTCTGAACACACAACTGATTACCTACGTATCCCGATGTGAGCGACCGACTGGGGGAACCCCCGGACACCGGAGGTAGCCGTGCGCAAGGATTCCGCTGTGGCCGATGAACGCCCGCACAGGGCACGACATCGCGCATCGCAGCCCTCAGAGCCAGACGAGGAGCTGATGCGCGCGCTGTATCGCGAGCACGCTGGACCCTTGCTCGCGTACGTGCTGCGTCTGGTCGCGGGCGACCGCCAACGCGCCGAGGACGTTGTGCAGGAAACTCTCATCCGGGCCTGGAAGAACGCCGGTCAGCTCAATCGAGCGACCGGATCGGTACGCCCCTGGCTGGTGACGGTCGCACGCCGCATCGTCATCGACGGCCACCGCAGCCGGCAGGCCCGGCCGCAGGAGGTCGACCCGTCGCCGCTGGAGGTCATCCCCGCGGAGGACGAGATCGACAAGGCGTTGTGGCTGATGACACTGTCGGACGCGCTGGACGACCTGACCCCTGCTCACAGGGAGGTCCTGGTCGAGACCTATTTCAAAGGGCGTACGGTCAATGAGGCGGCCGAGACGCTTGGCATCCCCAGTGGCACCGTCCGCTCCCGGGTGTTCTACGCCCTGCGGTCGATGAAGCTGGCTCTAGAGGAGCGCGGGGTGACGGCATGAGCAACATCTACGGGGGGTATGGACCGGGAATGCCCGGGTCTGTGCAAGGAGCCCAAGGTTCCGGCGACAATGTCCATGAAACCGTCGGCGCGTACGCCCTCGGGATACTGGACGACGCCGAGGCCACACAGTTCGAGATGCATCTCGCCACATGCGAGTGGTGCGGCCAGCAGCTGGACGAGCTGGCCGGTATGGAACCGATGCTGGCCGCCCTCGCGGACCTGCCCGCTTCCCAGGGCACACCCGCGATCGGCGAGTCCCTGTCCGCGAAACCGACGACAGGACTCGCGGACCGGCTGGTCGGCGAGGTCGTCCAGCACCGCGCGAAGAAGAGCCGACGGAACTTCTTCATGCTGGCGGCCGGCGTCGCCCTGATCGTCGGCGGCCCGACGGCGGTGTTCGCGACGGCGGGCGGCGGGAACGAGACCCCGCAGGAAAACCAGGTCTTCAGCGCGGCGAAGGACGCCTTCACGCACATGGGGGCGAAGGACAAGGTCTCGGGCACCGACGCCTCCACGCAGGTCACCGCCACGGTCGGCCTGGAGTCCAAGCCCTGGGGCACGCACGCAGTCCTGGAGCTCAAGAACGTCAAGGGCCCGGAGAAGTGCTCGCTCATCGCCGTCGGCAAGAACGGCGAGCGTGAGACGGTCACCTCCTGGTCCGTCCCGAAATGGGGCTACGGCATCAAGAACGCCGAGACCGAGCAGGCCAAGAACCCGCTCTACGTCCACGGCGGCGCCGCCTTCACCCCGGACCAGATCGACCATTTCGAGGTCCTGACCTTCAGCGGGAAGAAGCTCGTCTCGGTCAAGGCATGACACATCGAGGCGAGTGGTGAACGGACCCCGGTCGGGCGCATAGCCTGTCGGGGTCCTTTTCGCGTACGGTGGACGGCTGCCCAGCACGTCAGAAGGGGGCCCGGGTGGCCGCTCAGGTTCAGCAGGAAACGCTCGACTCCGCTCACGACTCGGTGCGTGAGAAGGAGATCGGCGTAGAACAGGAACATCTGGACCGGGTGTACCGGCGCCTTGAGGAGAAGATCCACGAGGCCGAGTTCCTGATGAACGACGCGGCCAAGCGTGGTCAGGTCGGCACCCCGGGCGCGCTCGCCGAGCGGGACGCCCAGGTCTTCCGGGCGGGCATCCACCTGAATCGCCTGAACAACGAGTTCGAGGACTTCCTCTTCGGCCGTATCGATCTGTTGCTCGGCAAGGACGGCAAGAAGGGTCCGGACGGCGCGTACACCGCCGTCGAACCCGCCGAGGGCGCGGTCCGCGCCGACAACACCGCCGACATCGCCGAGACCCTGCACATCGGCCGCATCGGTGTCCTGGACTCCGAGTACGCGCCGCTGGTCATCGACTGGCGGGCCCCGGCGGCCGCCCCCTTCTACCGCTCGACCCCGGTCGACCCCGGCCGGGTCGTCCGGCGCCGGGTCATCCGTTCCAAGGGCCGCAAGGTGCTCGGCGTCGAGGACGACCTGATGCGCCCCGAGCTGAAGGCGTCCCTCGACGGCGGCGAACTGGCCGTCATCGGCGACGGCGCCCTCATGGCCGCCCTCGGCCAGGCCCGCAGCCACACCATGCGCGACATCGTCGCCTCCATCCAGGCCGAACAGGACCTGGTGATCCGCGCCCCCGCCGCCTCGGTGACGTACGTCGAGGGCGGCCCGGGCACGGGCAAGACGGCCGTGGCGCTGCACCGGGCCGCCTACCTCCTCTACCAGGACCGGCGCCGGTACGCGGGCGGCATCCTGATCGTCTCCCCGACCCCGCTGCTGGTGGCGTACACCGAGGGCGTCCTGCCGTCCCTCGGCGAGGAGGGCCAGGTCGCCATCCGTGCGATCGGCTCACTCGCCGAAGACACGGGCGGCGCCGAGGCCACGCTGTACGACTCCCCGGCCGTGGCCCGCGCCAAGGGCTCGTACCGCATGCTCAAGGTGCTGCGGAAGGCCGCCCGGGGCGCGCTGGAGTCGAACGCCGCGCCGAACCGCCTCCGTGTCGTCGCCTTCGGCCGCCGCCTCGAACTGGAGGCCGCCGAACTGGACCGCGTCCGCCACAACGCGCTCGGCGGCACGGCCCCCGTCAACCTCCTGCGCCCCCGCGCCCGCAAGCTGCTCCTGGACGCACTGTGGGCCCAGTCGGGTGCGGCCGGCCGCCACACCGACCCCGAACTGGCCGCCGAGCTGCGTTCCTCCTTCGACGAGGACATCACCACCGAGGACGACTTCATCGCCTTCCTCGACGCCTGGTGGCCCGAGCTGACCCCGCGCGGAGTCCTCACAGCCATGGCCGACGAGCGCCGCCTCGGCCGCTGGGCCCGCCGCATCCTCAATCCGGGTGAGGTCCGTCGCGTCGCCCGCTCCCTGAAACGGGACGGCTTCTCGGTCCACGACGTCGCCATGCTGGACGAACTCCAGGCCATCCTCGGCCTCCCGGCCCGCCCCCGGAAGAAACGCGACCTCGACCCCCTGGACCAGCTCTCGGGCCTGGAGGAACTCATGCCCGTGCGCGAGGAGACCCAGCGCGAGCGGGCCGAGCGGCTGGCGCAGGAGCGGACCGAGTACGCGCACGTCATCGTCGACGAGGCGCAGGACCTGACCCCGATGCAGTGGCGGATGGTGGGCCGTCGCGGCCGGCACGCCACCTGGACGGTCGTGGGAGACCCCGCCCAGTCCTCCTGGTCGGATCCCGACGAGGCGGCCGAGGCCCGTGACGAGGCCCTGGGCTCCCGCCCGCGCCGCCGCTTCACCCTCACCGTCAACTACCGCAACCCCGCCGAGATCGCCGAACTCGCGGCGAAGGTACTGGCACTGGCCATGCCGGGCTCGGAGTCCCCGTCGGCGGTCCGCTCGACGGGCGTCCAGCCCCGCTTCGTCACGGCCGTACGGGAATCCCTGGCCCGCACGGTCCGCGCGGAGGCCGCCCGCCTGCTGGACCTGGTCGACGGCACGGTCGGCGTGGTCGTCGCCATGAACCGCCGCGACGAGGCCGCCCGCTGGCTGGCCGGCCTCGGCGACCGCGTCGTCGCCCTCGGCAGCCTGGAGGCGAAGGGCCTGGAGTACGACGCGACGGTGGTCGTCTCCCCGGCCGAGATCGCCGACGAGTCCCCGGCGGGGCTGCGGGTGCTGTACGTCGCCCTCACGCGGGCGACGCAGCAGCTGACCCTGGTGTCGGGGGAGCGGGACGAGCCGGACGAGAGGGGCGTACCCGACCTGCTGCGCGACTGATTCCCTCTGCCACGACCCCCGACCACCCGGGCTCCGAGGCGACCGGCGAAAACAACTCCCGGTGCGGGAATGGCCTTACGGGATCTGTTTGTTAGCCTGGGTGTGGCACCGGCTCGATCCAAGCCCCCGGGCCCAACCTTCGTCGCTTAGAGCGACCACTTGCCGCGAGGCGAGCATGGCGGGTCGGTGCCACTGAACGGAGAAGAGGTCCACGTCACCTGTGACGTGGACCTCTTCACGTTGAGAACAAAACGTTCTCAATCCCACGCGGCTAACGCCTACCCGGCGGTAGGTGCGACGATCGGACGGCAAAACGCAGCAAACGCAGTAGCAGCGAAAGCAGAGGAAGTCGGCCATGGCAACGGCGCCCAGCGTCTCCTACTCGATGACGGTCCGGCTGGAGGTGCCCGCGAGCGGAACCGCGGTCTCCCAGCTCACCGGGGCCGTCGAGTCCCACGGAGGCTCGGTGACCGGCCTCGACGTGACCGCCTCCGGCCACGAGAAGCTCCGCATCGACGTCACCATCGCCGCCACCTCCACCGCGCACGCCGACGAGATCGTCGAGCAGCTCCGCGGCATCGAGGGCGTCACGCTCGGCAAGGTCTCCGACCGTACGTTCCTGATGCACCTCGGCGGCAAGATCGAGATGCAGTCCAAGCACCCCATCCGCAACCGTGACGACCTCTCGATGATCTACACGCCGGGCGTGGCCCGCGTCTGCATGGCGATCGCCGAGAACCCCGAGGACGCCCGGCGTCTGACCATCAAGCGCAACTCCGTTGCGGTCGTGACGGACGGCTCCGCCGTGCTGGGCCTCGGCAACATCGGCCCCAAGGCCGCGCTGCCGGTCATGGAGGGCAAGGCGGCCCTCTTCAAGCGGTTCGCCGGCATCGACGCCTGGCCGCTCTGCCTGGACACCCAGGACACCGACGCGATCGTCGAGATCGTCAAGGCGATCGCCCCCGGCTTCGCGGGCATCAACCTGGAGGACATCTCCGCGCCCCGCTGCTTCGAGATCGAGGCCCGGCTGCGCGAGGCCCTCGACATCCCCGTCTTCCACGACGACCAGCACGGCACGGCGATCGTCGTCCTCGCCGCCCTCACGAACGCACTTCGCGTCGCGAACAAGGCGGTTGGGGACATTCGCGTCGTCATGTCGGGCGCGGGCGCGGCCGGTACGGCCATCCTGAAGCTGCTCATCGCCGCCGGTGTGAAGAACGCCGTCGTGGCCGACATCCACGGTGTCGTGCACGCCGACCGTGCCGACCTGGTCGACGCCGCCGCCGACTCGCCGCTGCGCTGGATCGCCGACAACACCAACCCCGAGGGCCTCACGGGCACGCTCAAGGAGGCCGTGCGCGGCGCCGACGTGTTCATCGGGGTCTCGGCCCCGAACGTCATCGACGGCGACGACGTGGCCGCCATGGCCGACGACGCGATCGTGTTCGCGCTCGCGAACCCCGACCCCGAGGTCGACCCCGCGATCGCCCGTCAGACCGCGGCCGTCGTGGCCACCGGCCGCTCCGACTTCCCGAACCAGATCAACAACGTGCTGGTTTTCCCGGGTGTCTTCCGCGGTCTCCTTGACGCCCAGTCCCGCACCGTCAACACGGACATGATGCTCGCTGCCGCGAAGGCCCTCGCGGACGTCGTGACCGAGGACGAGCTGAACGCGAACTACATCATCCCCAGCGTCTTCAACGACAAGGTCGCGGGCGCGGTCGCCGGGGCGGTGCGCGAGGCCGCGAAGGCGGCGGCGTCGGCCTGAGCCCCGCTGTGACGGTCGCCACGGCCCCGCGCCACCGGCGCGTCGCGGGGCCGGAGGGCTTGTGTCGCCCTTTAGTGTGGCGGCCAAGCTCAGGCCTGCCGGGCCCTGGTCCGCTCCGCGAGCGGTCGACGCGCCGCCGTGGCGATGGTGGCGCTTTCCGTGTGACTCCCAAGGGTGTCCGTGTGACTCCTCAGGGGTGCCGGATTGGCTTTCCCGCCGCAGGTGAGTGCAGGATGCGTCTCTGGGCGTTGGGTCTGACGACGGACCCGGGTCCGCCTCAACGGCAAGAAGAACACGGGAGTAACAACATGAACCGCAGTGAGCTGGTGGCCGCACTGGCCGACCGCGCCGAGGTGACCCGTAAGGACGCCGACGCCGTGCTGGCCGCGTTCGCCGAGGTCGTCGGCGACATCGTCGCCAAGGGCGACGAGAAGGTCACCATCCCCGGCTTCCTGACCTTCGAGCGCACCCACCGTGCCGCTCGCACCGCGCGCAACCCGCAGACCGGCGACCCGATCCAGATCCCGGCCGGCTACAGCGTGAAGGTCTCCGCGGGCAGCAAGCTCAAGGAAGCGGCCAAGGGTAAGTGACCTTGCCGTCTCCACCTCACGGGATGGTGTAGGGCGCGTAGAACGCCTGATGGGGGCGGCACCTGGGAAACCAGGTGCCGCCCCCATCGTCGTAGGGAGGCGCAGCCCCTTGCGGGGCGCGGCTCAGCCGAGTGCCTTGCCCGGCAGCTCCACCTTCGCGCCGAGCTCCATGAGCTTCTCCATGAAGTTCTCGTAGCCGCGGTTGATGAGTTCGATGCCGTGGACACGGGAGGTGCCCTGGGCGGCGAGGGCCGCGATGAGGTACGAGAAGCCGCCGCGGAGGTCGGGGATCACCAGGTCGGAGCCCTGCAGGCGGGTGGGGCCGGAGACGACGGCGGAGTGCAGGAAGTTGCGCTGGCCGAACCGGCAGTGCGAGCCGCCGAGGCACTCGCGGTAGAGCTGGATGTGCGCGCCCATCTGGTTCAGCGCGGAGGTGAAGCCCAGCCGGGACTCGTAGACCGTCTCGTGGACGATCGAGAGGCCCGTGGCCTGGGTCAGGGCGACGACCAGGGGCTGCTGCCAGTCGGTCTGGAAGCCGGGGTGGACGTCCGTCTCCAGGGCGATCGACTTCAGCTGCCCGCCCGGGTGCCAGAAGCGGATGCCCTCGTCGTCGATCTCGAACGCGCCACCCACCTTCCGGTAGGTGTTCAGGAACGTCATCATCGAGCGCTGCTGGGCGCCCCGGACGTAGATGTCGCCTTCGGTCGCCAGCGCGGCGGAAGCCCAGGAGGCGGCCTCCAGGCGGTCCGGGAGGGCCTTGTGGTTGTAGCCGCCGAGCGAGTCCACACCGGTGATGCGGATCGTGCGGTCGGTGTCCATCGCGATGATGGCGCCCATTTTCTGCAGGACGCAGATGAGGTCCTCGATCTCCGGCTCTATCGCCGCGTTCGCGAGTTCCGTCACACCCTCCGCGAGGACGGCGGTCAGCAGCACCTGCTCCGTCGCGCCCACGGACGGGTACGGCAGCTGGATCTTGGTACCCCGAAGCCGCCGCGGCGCCTCCAGATACTGCCCGTCCTCCCGCTTCTCGATCTTCGCGCCGAACTGCCGCAGCACCTCGAAGTGGAAGTCGATCGGTCGTCCGCCGATGTCGCAGCCGCCGAGACCGGGGATGAAGGCGTGGCCGAGCCGGTGCAGCAGCGGACCGCAGAACAGGATCGGGATGCGCGACGAACCGGCGTGGGCGTCGATGTCGGCGACGTTCGCGCTCTCCACGTTCGTCGGGTCCATCACCAGCTCGCCCGGCTCGTCACCCGGGCGGACCGTTACGCCGTGCAGTTGCAGCAGTCCGCGCACGACCCGCACATCGCGGATGTCGGGGACGTTGCGCAGCCGGCTCGGACCGCTGCCGAGCAGCGCGGCGACCATGGCCTTGGGTACGAGGTTCTTCGCACCGCGGACACGGATCTCGCCACTGAGCGGGGTGCCGCCGTGTACAAGCAGTACGTCGTCAGAGCCGTTGACGGTCATGAATCTCGCGTTCCGTGGAGTTGGGCAGAGGCTTTTCCGGCGTGTGCGGCCGGCCGGTTGACCCGTTGTGCGGGCGTCGGCGCGGCGTGAGCCGGAGAGCTAGCGTAATCGCCGCCTACCCCCCTTCCGTAAGCCCAAGGGCCTCTCAAGCACGTCATGGCTTTGCCACAACACGAACCGTTCACCACCGGCCACACGGGGTCACCGTCACGTGTGTGCGCGGGTTCCGCACCGGTGCGCCCTGAGCTGCGTGCACACCGCTACCGGCATTGGCTCCCCGCGCGCGGGCAGGATGCGGGATCATGTCTGGCATGACCGAGGTGTCCTCGCTCACAGGGCGGCTGCTCGTGGCCACGCCCGCCCTGGCGGACCCGAACTTCGACCGCGCGGTGGTGCTGCTCCTCGACCACGACGAGGAGGGCTCGCTCGGTGTGGTCCTCAATCGCCCGACCCCGGTGGATGTCCGCGACATCCTGGAGGGCTGGGCGGAACTCGCCGGTGAACCCGGTGTCGTCTTCCAGGGCGGCCCGGTGCAGCTCGACTCGGCGCTCGGGGTCGCGGTGATACCCGGCGGCGGCTCCGTCGACCGGGCGCCGCTCGGCTGGAAGCGCGTCCACGGCGCGATCGGCCTCGTCGACCTGGAGGCCCCGCCGGAGCTGCTGGCCTCCGCGCTCGGCTCGCTGCGCATCTTCGCCGGATACGCGGGCTGGGGGCCCGGCCAGTTGGAGGACGAACTGGTGGAGGGGGCCTGGTACGTCGTCGAGTCCGAACCCGGCGACGTCTCCTCGCCCTGCCCGGAGAGACTCTGGCGCGAGGTCCTGCGCCGCCAGCGCAACGAACTCGCGATGGTGGCCACGTACCCGGACGACCCTTCGCTCAACTGATGCCTGTGAGCTTCAGTACCCTTGGCGTCATGAGCACTCTTGAGCCCGAGCGCGGTACTGGTACGGGGACCCTCGTCGAACCGACGCCGCAGACGTCGCACGGCGATGGTGACCACGAGCGCTTCGCCCACTATGTCCAGAAGGACAAGATCATGGCGAGCGCCCTCGACGGCACGCCCGTCGTGGCGTTGTGCGGCAAGGTGTGGGTCCCGGGCCGTGACCCGAAGAAGTACCCCGTGTGCCCCATGTGCAAGGAGATCTTCGAGTCCCTCGGCGCCGGCGGCGGCGACCAGGGCGGCAAGGGCGACGGCAAGAAGTAGCCGACGGTCCGGGCGTCCCGCCGGGGGGCGGTACGCCGGCTCGTCGAGCATGGCCGCGGTGCCTGTGGTGCGGGTGCCGCGGTCTTGTCGTGCGCGGGTGAGGTCGGCACGGTGGTTTTGTCGGGCGCGGGCGCGGTCGGCTTGTCATGCGTGGGTGCGGTCGGCGCGGGTGTGCCGGCCGCCGTTCGTTTTCGGCCGTTGATCACTGAACTCCCCCATTCCCGGCCGCCTCCGGCCATCGTTGCGTTGCACGGAGCGCTTCTGCCGGTCACAAGGTGGTTGAGACCTCTTGTGGGCATGTTCATGTACTCCCTAGCCTCCGGGGTGTTGTAGAGAGCAAAACGCTCGTTGCATATGTTGCAACGCTCCGCTCCCCCCTCGGAGGACGCTCCATGAAGCTCGCCGCCAGACTCGCCGTGCCCGTAGCGGCCCTAGCCCTCGCAGGGCTGACCGCCTGTGCTCCGCAGACCTCCGACAACTCGTCCTCCGGGGAGGACGAGACGACCGGCACCCTCCGGGTCTGGCTCTTCCAGGAGGTGAGCAACGAGCCGAAGCAGAAGGTCGTCGACAAGGTGGTCTCGGCCTTCGAGAAGGCGCACGACGGCGCGAAGGTGAAGGTCGAGTACATCCCCGTCGAGACCCGCGCCCAGCGCATCAAGGCCGCCTTCAACGACCCGAAGAGCGCCCCGGACCTCATCGAGTACGGCAACACCGACACGGCCGGTTATGTGAAGGACGGCGGACTCGCCGACGTCACCACGGAGTTCAACGACTGGTCCGAGTCGAAGGACTCCGACCCGACCGCCAAGACGTCCGTGACCGTCGACGGCAAGATCTACGGGGCGCCCTTCTTCGTGGGCGTGCGCGCGCTGTACTACCGCACCGACGTCTTCAAGGAGCTCGGCCTCGAAGCCCCGAAGTCCCTCGACGAGTTGGCCGGCACCGCCAGGCAGATCCGCGCGGCCAAGCCCGACCTGTACGGCCTCGTCGTCGGCGGCGCCTACACCTACGGCGCGATGCCCTTCGTCTGGGCCAACGGCGGCGAGATAGCCGAGGGCAAGGGCGGCTCGTACGCCTCGTCCATCGACAGCCCGGCCGCCCAGAAGGGCATCGAGGCGTACACCTCGCTCTTCGGTGACGACAACTGCCCCGCCGCCAAGTGCGCGAGCATGGGCGGCAACGACACGGTCACCGCCTTCGCCGCCGGCAAGGCGGGCATGGCGATCGGCGGCGACTTCAGCCACGCGGCCGTCGAGGCCGGCAAGGTCAAGGGCAAGTACGCGGTCGTACCGCTGCCGGGTGTGAAGTCCGGCTCGGTGGCGCCGGCGTTCGCGGGCGGCAACAACGTAGGTGTCCTGAAGAGCACCACGCACCGCACCCTCGCCGTCGACCTGATGAAGCGGTTGGCGTCCAAGGAGACCCAGGGCGAACTCTTCGACGCGATGGGCTTCCTGCCGACGTACACCGACGTACGGGCCGCGGCGGCCAAGGAGGAGCCGTTCATCGAGCCCTTCGTCAAGACGCTGTCCTCCGGCACGAAGTTCGTGCCGGCCTCGCCGGCCTGGGCGCAGATCGACGCGTCGCTCGTCCTGCCGACGATGTTCCAGGAGGTCGTCAGCGGCAAGAAGGACGTGGCTGAGGCGTCGAAGGACGCGGCGACGCAGATGAACGACGCGTTCAGCTCCGCGGGGTGAAGCCGGTGACCGAGGGCGCCGTTTCGTCAAAGGTGGAGGTTGGCGAATCGGCGCCCACCAGCTCGGGGGGTGCGGTTCGTGGGCGGGTGCGGGCCGTTCGTGGCCGGTCGCGCAGCTCCCCGCGCCCCTACCGGGGTGGGGGCGCACGACGCTCCCAGGGCGCCGCTGACTGGACTCCCTGGCTCTATCTCCTCCCCGCGCTCGTCGTTCTCGGCGGGCTGCTCGTCTATCCCGTCTACCAGCTCGGCTTGATCTCGCTGTTGGAGTACACCCAGGCCCAGGTCAGCGGGGGGGAGCCGACCAGTTTTCAGGGGTTCGGGAACTACGCGGAGCTGTTCGGGGACGCCGAGTTCTGGCGGGTCCTGCTGGCCACCGTCGTCTTCGCGGCGGCCTGCGTGGTCTCCACGCTCGCCGTCGGCTGCGCACTCGCCGTCCTGCTGACCCGAGTACGGGCCCTGCCCCGCCTCGCCCTGATGCTGGCCGCGCTCGGCGCCTGGGCGACCCCCGCGATCACCGGCTCCACGGTCTGGCTGCTCCTCTTCGACCCCGACTTCGGCCCGGTCAACCGGATCCTGGGCCTCGGCGACCACTCCTGGACGTACGAGCGGTACAGCGCCTTCCTCCTCGTCCTGCTCGAAGTGGTCTGGTGTTCCTTCCCGTTCGTGATGGTGACCGTCTACGCCGGCATCCGCGCCGTACCGTCCGAGGTCCTGGAGGCCGCGGCCCTGGACGGCGCCTCGCAGTGGCGGATCTGGCGGTCGGTCCTCGCGCCGATGCTCCGCCCGATCCTCGTCGTCGTCACCATTCAGTCGGTCATCTGGGACTTCAAGGTCTTCACCCAGATCTATGTGATGACCAACGGCGGCGGTATCGCCCGGCAGAACCTCGTACTGAACGTGTACGCCTACCAGAAGGCCTTCGCGTCCTCCCAGTACAGCCTCGGCTCGGCGATCGGCGTGGTGATGCTGGTGATTCTGCTGGCGATCACCCTGGTGTATTTGCGACTGCTGCGCAGGCAAGGGGAGGAGCTGTGAATTCGTCCGGTTTCATACGACGGCCCTGGCGGCTCGCCGCGGAGGCATCCGCCCTGGTCATCGCGGCCGCGGTGGCGTTCCCCCTTTACTGGATGGTGCTCAGCGCCTTCAAACCGGCGGGTGAGATCGAGTCCAGCGAGCCAAGGCCGTGGACCCTCGCGCCGACCCTGGATTCCTTCCGCCGCGTCTTCGGACAGCAGGAATTCGGCCGCTACTTCGTCAACAGCCTTGTCGTCGCCTGCACGGTGGTGGTGGTCTCCGCGCTGATCGCGTTTCTCGCGGCGACAGCGGTCACCCGATTCCGCTTCCGTTTCCGCACCACCCTGCTGATCATGTTCCTGGTGGCCCAGATGGTGCCCGTGGAGGCGCTGACCATCCCGCTCTTCTTCCAGATGCGGGACTTCGGCCAACTCAACACCCTGGGTTCGCTGATCCTGCCCCACATCGCCTTCTCGCTGCCGTTCGCGATCTGGATGCTGCGCGGCTTTGTGAAGGCCGTACCGGAGGCGCTGGAGGAGGCGGCCTACCTCGACGGGGCGAGCCGTTCCCGATTCCTCTGGCAGATCCTTTTCCCCCTCGTCTTCCCGGGGTTGGTGGCCACCAGCGTCTTCTCCTTCATCTCGGCCTGGAACGACTTCCTGTTCGCCAAGTCGTTCATCATCAGTGACACGTCACAGTCGACCCTGCCGATGGCCCTCCTGGTGTTCTACAAGCCGGAAGAGCCGGACTGGGGCGGGGTGATGGCGGCGTCCACGGTGATGACCATTCCGGTGCTGATCTTCTTCGTACTCGTACAGCGACGGCTGGTCTCCGGACTGGGCGGAGCGGTCAAGGACTGATGTGACGAACGGCATGACGAATGACGTGACTGATCCAGTGGGATGGGAACTGATTCCGGCGCCCGGGAGCATCTCCTGGAACCGGCCCGGCTACGGGCGCCTGGACGAGGAGACGCGGCTGGAGGCGGGGCCCGGCACCGAGGGCGTCGCGCGCTGGCTGCGGGCGACGGTCGGCTCGGCGACCGGCTATCCGTTCCCGGAGGGCGGCGACTTCGCGTACCGCCTGGCGCTCGGCATCGACCCCGAGCTGCCCGCGGAGGGCTACCGCGTCGTCATCGAGGGCGCCGACCACCTGATCCAGGGCGGCAGCGCGGCCGGCGTCTTCTGGGGCGCGCAGACCTTCCGTCAGCTGCTCGGCCCCGACGCCTTCCGCCGGGCCCCGCTGGATCCCGCCAAGGACTGGGACCTCCCCGAGATCACCGTCGAGGACGCCCCCCGCTTCGCCTGGCGCGGCCTCATGCTCGACGTCGCCCGCCACTTCATGCCCACGGACGGAGTCCTGCGCTACCTGGACCTGATGGCCGCGCACAAACTCAACGTCCTCCACTTCCACTTGACGGACGACCAGGGCTGGCGCATCGAGATCGAGCGCCATCCGCGGCTGACGGAGGTCGGCTCCTGGCGGGCGCGTACGAAATTCGGCCATCGCGCGTCACCCCTCTGGGAGGAGAAGCCCCACGGGGGTTACTACACGAAGGACGACATCCGCGAGATCGTCGCCTACGCGGCCCAGCGGCATATCACCGTGGTCCCCGAGATCGACATCCCTGGACACAGCCAGGCCGCCATCGCCGCGTATCCGGAACTGGGCAACACCGATGTCATCGACACGACCTCCCTCTCCGTCTGGGACACCTGGGGCATCAACAAAAACGTACTCGCCCCCACCGACAACACCCTGCGCTTCTACGAGGGGGTGTTCGAGGAAGTCCTGGAGCTCTTCCCCTCGCCCTTCGTGCACATCGGCGGCGACGAGTGCGCCAAGGACCAGTGGAGGGAGTCGGCCACCGCGCAGGCCCGCATCCGGGAGCTGGGGCTCGCGGACGAGGACGCGCTGCAGTCGTGGTTCGTCCGGCACTTCGGCAACTGGCTCACCGCGCGCGGGCGTCGCCTGATCGGATGGGACGAGATCCTGGAGGGCGGCCTCGCGCCGGGCGCCGCCGTGTCGTCCTGGCGGGGCTACGCGGGCGGCATCACGGCGGCACGCGCGGGCCACGACGTGGTCATGTGCCCCGAGCAGCAGGTGTATCTGGACCACCGCCAGGACGGCGGCCCCGACGAGCCGGTGCCCATCGGCTACGTACGCACCCTGGAGGACGTCTTCCGGTTCGAGCCGGTGCCACCGGAGTTGACGCCCGATGAGGCACGGCACGTGCTGGGCACCCAGGCCAATGTGTGGACCGAGGCGATGGAGGATCCCGCGCGCGTGGACTACCAGACGTTCCCGCGCCTGGCGGCCTTCGCCGAAGTGGCCTGGAGCCGCCTGCCGGAACCCGCCGAGCGGGACTTCGGGGACTTCGAGCGCCGGATGACGGCCCACTACCCGCGACTTGACGCCCTGGGGGTCGGTTATCGGCCGCCTTCGGGCCCACGTCCGTGGCAGCGGCGACCCGGTGTGCTCGGACGTCCGATCGAGGGGGCGCCCCCGAACGTGTGAGACGTTCGCGAACCCGTAGGACCGAAAGCGCGTGCCCTGCGACGGTGGCCCCAGCGGGAACAAGAGGCGCAAGATTCACCGGAGGGTGTCAATTCGCACCTATGGGTGATGCTGTGCCAAAACGGACCATCTCTCGGGTGAGGTGGGCGAATGCCTCCTAGCGGACCCCCGCGTTCGGGCCTCGCGAGAATGTGCCAGAGTTGCCACGTCCGCCCTGTCAGCACGTACGGTACGGCAACACAGGCGGACCAGGTGGGGCAGCGGGAAGGGGCAGCCGGTTTGACCACGCACGCACCGCAGGCGGCGCAGGCCGTGACCCTGCCCGGCTCGCTGGACGAGGCCGTGGCGGCCCTCGCCGCCATGCCCTGGGCGGTTCCGGTGGCGGGCGGCACGGACCTCATGGCCGCGGTCAACTCCGGTCAGCTCAGGCCCGCCGCGCTGGTCGGGCTCGGCAAGATCAGCGAGATCCGCGGCTGGCAGTACCAGGACGGACACGCTCTGCTCGGCGCCGGACTGACGCACGCACGGATGGGGCGCCCGGATTTCGCGGCGCTCATTCCGGCGCTCGCCGCAGCCGCGCGCGCCGCCGGACCACCGCAGATCCGCAACGCGGGCACCCTCGGCGGCAACATCGCGACGGCCGCCCCCACGGGGGACGCGCTGCCGGTGCTGGCCGCCCTGGAGGCCACGCTGATCATCGCGGGCCCGGGTGGGGCCCGCCGTGAGATGCCCGTGTCGCATCTGCTGGCCGGCATGGAGATGCTGCGCCCCGGTGAACTCATCGGGTTCGTGCGCGTGCCGTTGCTGCACGCGCCCCAGGTCTTCCTGAAGGCCACCGGCCGCACCGGCCCCGGCCGCGCGGTCGCCTCCGTCGCCCTCGTCCTCGACCCCGCCCGGCGCGGGGTGCGGTGCGCCGTCGGTGCCATAGCGCCGATGCCGCTGCGGCCCCTGGACGCCGAGGCGTGGGTCGGCCAGCTGATCGACTGGGACGGCGAGCGCACCCTCGTCCCCGAGGCGCTGCAGGCCTTCGGCGAGTACGTCGCCGCCGCCTGCATCCCCGACCCCGCCCCCGAGGTCGACGGCTCCGTACCACCGCTTCCGCCCGCCGTACTGCACCTGCGGCGCACCGTCGCCGCGCTGGCCCGACGAGCACTGGGGAGGGCACTGTCGTGACCGACGACCAGCACGGAGAGGGCACCCCGCAGCAGGGGGGCCAGGGCGGCTGGGAGCGGCTGCCGCAGGGCGACTACGACGACGGCGCCACCACCTTCGTTCAGCTCCCCGAGGGGGGCATCGACGCGCTCCTCGCCGCCAACAGCCCGCTCGCCGCGCCCGGCCACGGCTATGTGCCGCCGCCCATAGCGGCCAACCCGGCCAACACCGCCGGAACCGATCCGTCCGCCCCGGGCGACTGGGCGATGCCGGCCGAGGGCACCCAGTGGCACGACCCGAACGCCGGGCAGCCGCAGCCCCCGACGCAGGACGGGTTCACGTACAACCCCAGCTCGACCGGGCAGTGGACGTTCGAGGAGCCGGCCGCACAGGAAGGCGCCGCTCCCGGTCACGACGTGACCGGCGAGTGGTCGATTCCGGTCGCCGGGGGTGATCTTCCGGACGAATCCGGTGAGTTCAGCACCTCGGCCCTCGTCGAGCAGTGGGGCGGTACCCCGCCGACCACCCTCCCCGGCGGCGCCTCCGCGCCCTGGGCGACCGAGCAGATCGGCACGGCCTGGACCGCGCCGCCGCCGGACCGGACCGAGGAGCACGACGCTCCCGACCGTACGGCCGGGGAGAACGCGACCGGCGTGACCGCTGAGGCCCCTGGAGAGCCCTCCGCGGCTCCTGCGGCCGCGTACGCCGATCCGGCCCCCGAGAGCCCCGGGGAGGCCCCTGAGGCCGCCCAGGAGCCCGCTGAGCCGTCCGAGCCGGTCGGGGAGGCCGACGGGGAGCCCCGGGGGCCGGAGGAACCGGAGACGGCCTCCGAGGCGCCCGAGACCGCCGCGGCTGCCGTGGCCGACGCCGAGGATGACCCGGCCCTCTCCGACGAGCCCGCCCCACCCCCGCACGACGACCACCCCCTCGCCTCGTACGTCCTGCGCGTCAACGGCACCGACCGGCCCGTCAGCGACGCCTGGATCGGCGAGTCGCTGCTCTACGTGCTGCGTGAGCGGCTCGGTCTCGCGGGCGCCAAGGACGGCTGCTCGCAGGGCGAGTGCGGCGCCTGCAACGTGCAGGTCGACGGCCGGCTCGTGGCGTCCTGTCTGGTCCCCGCCGTCACCGCCGCCGGCAGCGAGGTGCGCACCGTCGAGGGCCTCGCCGCCGACGGACAGCCCTCGGACGTGCAGCGGGCCCTCGCCGAGTGCGGTGCCGTGCAGTGCGGTTTCTGCGTCCCCGGCATGGCGATGACCGTCCACGACCTCCTCGAGGGCAACCCCGCCCCCACCGACCTGGAGACCCGCCAGGCACTCTGCGGCAACCTCTGCCGCTGCTCCGGCTACCGGGGCGTCCTGGCGGCCGTCCGCGAGGTCGTCGCCGGACGGGAGGCGCACACCGCCGCCGGGAACGAAGCCGGCGCGGACGCCGACGAGGCACGCATCCCGCACCAGGCGGGCCCCGGCGCGGGCGGCGTCAACCCGGCGGCGTACGACTCCCAGGGAGCACCCCCACCGGAACCGCATGACCCCGACCGGTCGTACGGCGGCCAGGGCATGTCGTTCACCGGCCAGGACGACACGTACGGCGGCCAGGACCGGTCCTTCGGCGGTCAGCGCGACACGTACGGGGGCCAGGGCGACACGTACGGGGGTCAGGGCCAGTCCTTCGGCGGCCAGGGGGACACCTACGGCGGTCAGGGCCAGTCCTTCGGCGGCCAGGGCGACACGTACGGCGGTCAGGGCCAGTCCTTCGGCGGTCAGGGCGACACGTACGGCGGTCAGGGCCAGTCCTTCGGCGGCCAGGGCGACACGTACGGCGGTCAGGGCCAGTCCTTCGGCGGTCAGGACGACTCGTACGGCGGCCAGGACCGGTCCTTCGGTGGCCAGGACGATTCGTACGGCGGTCAGGGTCGATCGTTCGGCCAGGACGGAGGCCAGGCGTGAGCAACGAAACCGTCATCGCGACGCCCGCGGGCCCCGGGGAGGCCGCGCCCGCCCCCGAGCAACTGCCGCACGGCATCGGCGTGTCCCTGCCGTCCGCCGACGCCCGCGCCAAGTCGGAGGGCACTTTCCCGTACGCGGCCGACCTGTGGGCCGAGGGCCTGCTGTGGGCCGCCGTGCTCCGCTCACCGCACCCGCACGCGCGCATCGTGTCCATCGACACGTCCCACGCGCGCGAGATGCCCGGCGTACGGGCCGTCGTCACCCACGAGGACGTGCCGGGCGTCGCCCTGCACGGCCGCGGCAAGGCCGACCGCCCCCTGTTCGCCTCCGAGGTCGTACGCCACCACGGCGAGCCCATCGCGGCCGTCGCCGCCGACCATCCGGACACCGCGCGGATGGCCGCCGCCGCCGTCATCGTCGAGTACGAGGTACTCGACCCGGTGATCGACCCGGAGCAGGCCTTCGAGGCCGAGCCCCTGCACCCCGACGGCAACCTGATCCGGCACATCCCGCTGCGCCACGGCGACCCGAACGCGGCCGGCGAGATCGTCGTCGAGGGCCAGTACCGCATCGGCCGCGCGGACCCGGCCCCCATCGGCGCCGAGGCCGGCCTCGCCGTGCCCCGCCCCGACGGCGGTGTCGAGCTGTATGTGGCCTCCACGGACCCGCACACCGACCGCGACGCGGCCGCCGCCTGCTACGGCCTGGCACCCGACCGCGTCAAGATCGTCGTCACCGGCGTCCCCGGCGCCACCGCCGACCGCGAGGACCAGGGCTTCCAGCTCCCGCTCGGCCTGCTGGCCCTGAAGACCGGCTGCCCGGTCAAGCTGACGGCGACCCGCGAGGAGTCCTTCCTGGGCCACGCCCACCGGCACCCGACCCTGCTCCGGTACCGCCACCACGCGGACGCCGAGGGCAAGCTGGTCAAGGTCGAGGCGCAGATCCTGCTCGACGCGGGCGCGTACGCCGACACGTCGTCGGAGGCGCTGGCCGCCGCCGTCTCGTTCGCCTGCGGCCCGTACGTCGTCCCGAACGCCTTCATCGAGGGCTGGGCCGTACGCACCAACAACCCGCCCTCCGGCCATGTGCGCGGCGAGGGCGCCATGCAGGTCTGCGCCGCGTACGAGGCCCAGATGGACAAGCTGGCGAAGAAGCTGGGCCTCGACCCGGCGGAACTGCGCATGCGCAACGTGATGTCCACGGGCGATGTACTGCCGACGGGCCAGTCGGTGACCTGCCCGGCCCCGGTCGCCGAGCTCCTCCAGGCCGTCCAGGAGTTCCCGCTCCCGGCGCTGCCCAAGGACACCCCCGAGGAGGAGTGGCTGCTGCCCGGCGGCCCCGAGGGCGCGGGCGAGCCGGGTGCCGTCCGCCGTGGCGTCGGCTACGGCCTCGGCATGGTCCACATGCTCGGCGCCGAGGGCGCGGACGAGGTCTCCACGGCCACCGTGAAGGTCCACGACGGCATCGCGACCGTCCTGTGCGCGGCCGTCGACACCGGCCAGGGCTTCGCCACCCTCGCCCGGCAGATCGTCCAGGAGACCCTCGGTATCGACGAGGTCCACATCGCCCAGGTCGACACCGACCAGCCCCCGGCGGGCCCGGGCTGCCGGGGCCGCCACACCTGGGTCTCGGGCGGCGCGGTGGAGCGCGCGGCGAAAATGGTCCGCACGCAACTGCTCCAACCGCTCGCCCACAAATTCGGCATGTCCACGGAGCTGTTGCAGATCACCGACGGCAAGATCACCTCGTACGACGGTGTCCTGTCGACCACGGTCGCGGAGGCGATGGACGGCAAGGAACTCTGGGCCACCGCCCAGTGCCGCCCGCACCCCACCGAGCCGCTGGACGGCGCCGGCCAGGGCGACGCGTTCGTCGGCCTCGCCTTCTGCGCGATCCGCGCGGTCGTGGACGTCGACATCGAACTCGGCTCGGTACGGGTCGTGGAGCTGGCCGTCGCCCAGGACGTCGGCCGGATCCTCAACCCCGCCCAGCTCAACGCCCGCATCGAGGCCGGCCTCACCCAGGGCGTGGGCGTGGCGCTCACGGAGAACCTCCGCACCCCCCGTGGTCTGATCCGCCACCCCGACCTCACCGGCTACGCCCTGCCCACCGCCCTCGACGCCCCTGACATCCAGATCGTCAAGCTGGTCGAGGAACGGGACGTCGTGGCCCCCTTCGGCGCGAAGGCGGCCAGCGCGGTGCCGGTGGTCACGTCTCCGGCGGCCATCGCGGCGGCGGTACGGGCGGCCACGGGACGCCCCGTGAACCGCCTGCCGATCCGCCCGCAGGCGGCGGTGGTGACGGGCGCGTAGGCGCCCCTGACGTAGCCCTTGAGGTGCGTGTTCGCACGTACGTCGGGCGTTGTCAGTGGTGCGGCGTATGGTTCTTGGCAGTGGGGCGGACGGCCGCTGAGCGGTCGGGCGTGACCTCACTGGGGGAAGCACGATGCGAACCATGTGCTGGGGGGAGCCATGAGCACAATGACGATGGGGACAATGGGCCTGACGGACCTGAACGACCTGAACCAACTGAACAACCTGAACCAACTGAACGACCTGGCGGTACTGACCGGAGGGCCGGTCACCCGGTCGGGGCTGGCGCTCGACCTGCCCGCCCGCCTGCTGGACGAGGAGTTCGGCCAGAGCAAGGTGTGGCGCTTCGAGGACTTCGACTTCCCGGCCACGCTCACCCACGAGCCGACCCGCCGCTTCCTGCGGGACATGGGCCTGCCCGAAGAGCACGGCTTCTTCCAACTCGACACGGACGTCCCGCTGCCGACCCTCGCCGAGTACTACGCGAACGAGCGCCCCGGCGAGTTCACCCCCGCCCAACTCCCGGCCCGCGCCACCCACTTGATACGCCTCGGCCACTTCGTCGAGGGCAACAGCCTCGTCGTCGACGGCACCACCGGCGCGATCCACAACTGGAGCGAGCCCGAGTCGACCCTGAGCCCTCTGAACGCCGACGTCTCCACGCTCGCGTTCAGGCTGTGGCTGCTGCACCGCGAGAAGCGGGAGGGCACGGCCTCGGGGTGCTGGGTGGAGCGGCTGCGGAACGAGTCCTGCGCGGATCTCTGAGACCCCGCGCACGCAATGATGGCCCCGCGCACGCAATGATGGCCGACCACTCGGAAGCGGTCGGCCATCACACCGGGCTGGAGGCCGTGGCGGGATTCGAACCCACGTAACTCGCTTTGCAGGCGAGTCCCTGAACCACTCGGGCACACGGCCGGGTCGGGAGCTTCGGGGCTTGTCGCCTTGGGGCTCCGAACTCGATGTGTCGACCGTAGGCGGGGGTCGGGTGGGGGCTCAAGGGGCTCGGGGGCGCTGCAATGGGACTGCCATACGCCGTTCATGAACGGGCGGGTGTAGGGCCAAGGTCGTAGGGGGTGGGGGACTTCCGACAGGGGTGAATGTCGGTGGTGCCCCTTACGCTGGCGGGCATGGCCGCCTTGGAACCGCGTGACACGGGCGTCGCGCAGACGAAGCCTGACCTGCCTGCTGTCGCCGAGGGCGAGGAGGGTGTGCTGGGGCGCTCGTACCGGGCGCTCAGTGTGGGGATCGTCTCCGTCGTGCTGCTGATCGCGTTCGAGGCCACGGCGGTCGGGACGGCCATGCCGGTGGCGGCGCGGGAGTTGGACGGGATCTCGGCGTACGGGTTCGCGTTCTCGGCGTACTTCACGACGAGCTTGTTCGGGATGGTGCTGGCGGGGCAGTGGGCGGACCGGCGGGGGCCGTTGGGGGCGCTGACGGCGGGGATCGGGGGCTTCGCGGCCGGGCTGGTGCTGTCGGGGACGGCCGGGGCGATGTGGCTCTTCGTTCTCGGGCGGGCCGTGCAGGGGCTCGGCGGCGGGCTGGTGATCGTCGCGCTGTATGTGGTGGTCGGGCGGGCCTATCCGGAGCGGCTGCGGCCGTCGATCATGGCGGCGTTCGCGGCGAGTTGGGTTCTCCCGACCATCGTCGGCCCCCTCGCCGCGGGCACGGTCACGGAACACCTGGGCTGGCGCTGGGTGTTCGTGGGGATTCCGGTGCTGGTCGTGCTGCCGTTGGGACTGGCGCTGCCGCAGATACGGCGGAGGGCTGCCGGGCCGGTGGAGGGGGTGACCACACCGGGCTCGTCCTCCTCTCGGGCGCGCTCCGCCTCGGCTTCCGCTTCCGCGTCCACCTCGGCTTCCGCGTCCGTCTCCGGCTCCGCGTCCGGCTCCGCCCCGCGCAACAGCACCGCCGACGGCCGGCGCCGCATCCGGCTCGCCTTCGGTATCTCGCTCGGGGCCGGGCTGTTGCAGTACGCGGCGCAGGATCTGCGGTGGTGGTCGCTCGTGCCGGCGGTGGCAGGGGGTGCGCTGCTGGTGCCGGCGGTGCTGGGGCTGTTACCGCCGGGGACGTATCGGGCGGTGCGGGGGCTGCCGTCGGTGGTGTTGCTGCGCGGGGTGGCGGCGGGGGCGTTCGTCGCGGCCGAGTCGTTCGTGCCGTTGATGCTGGTGACGCAGCGGGGGCTGTCGCCGACGCTCGCCGGGTTCTCGCTCGCGGCGGGTGGCGGGGCGTGGGCGCTGGGGTCGTGGGTCCAGACGCGGGCGCGGGTGGAGCCGTACAGGGAGCGGCTGATGACGTCGGGGATGGTGCTGGTCGCGGTGGCGATCACCACGCTGCCGAGTGTGCTGATCGACTCCGTCCCGGTGTGGACCGTGGCCGTCGCGTGGGCCTTCGGGTGCTTCGGGATGGGGCTGGTCATCTCCTCCACCAGCGTGCTGCTGCTCAAGCTCTCCGCCCCCGAGCAGGCCGGCACCAACTCCGCGGCCCTCCAGATATCCGACGGCCTCTCCAACGCGCTCCTCCTGGCCGCGGGCGGCGCGGCCTTCGCCGCGCTGGGCGGCGGCGCGGTCGCGCACACGACCCCCACGGCCACCGGCGCCGGGGCACATCCGGCCGCCTTTGTCGCCGTGTTCCTGCCGATGGCGGTGGTGGCGTTGGTGGGGGCCTGGGTGACTACGCGGTTGCGGGAGCGGTGATGACAAACGGATGGAAACCGGGAATTCCGATCTTTAGTATCGCCCCATGACTGAGATCACTCTTCACCTCGACCCGGTGCGCCACCGGGCCCTCGCCGACCTCGCCGATGCCCAGGGGCGGAAGCCCGAAGAGGTGGCCGGCGAGGCCGTGAAGGCGTATCTGCGGTCGGAGGGAGCGGTCGTACGGCGGCAGGCCGAGCGGCTCGCGGGTGAGCACTCCGAATTGCTGCGGAGGTTGGGGGAGTGAGCCGTCATCTGACCGTGGCCGAGGTGACGGCCATCGCCGAGGTCGCCTTCGGCGGCCGTACGCCCGAGACGCGGGAGCCGGGGCTGCTGGAGTCGGCCGTGCACCGGCCGCGCGCCCGTATGTTCGGCACCGCCGCCTACACCGACCTCTACGACCAGGCCGCCGCCCTGCTCCACGCCATCGCCACCAACCACCCTCTCGTGGACGGGAACAAGCGGACGGCCTGGCTCGCGGCCGTGACGTTCCTCGCGGTGAACGGTGTGGACATGGCTGGGGTGGACCAGGACCGGGCCTACGACCTGGTCATCGACGTCGCCTCCGGGGACGAAGGTGATGTCGAGGTGATCGCGGGGCGGTTGCGGTCGTTGTGAGGTGGGTCCCATCGGTGGGGGAGGGGGTGTCGTACGCGCGTGGACATGGTCCCGGCGCCGGTAGGGTGGCCCGGTTGTCATACGTAGCCGAGGTGTCCGAGTCGCTGCGCGAGTCGCCCGGGGCTACCCGCCGAGCCGCTCGACCCCCAGACCGGAGACCGTGACTACCACCGCCGCCTCCTCGAACCACCACCTCTCTCCCGCCTTTCCCGGGCGTGCCCCCTGGGGTACCGCCAGCAAGCTGCGTGCCTGGCAGCAGGGGGCGATGGAGAAGTACATCCAGGAGCAGCCGCGGGACTTCCTCGCGGTCGCGACCCCGGGCGCCGGGAAGACGACCTTCGCACTGACGCTCGCGTCCTGGCTGCTGCACCATCATGTCGTGCAGCAGGTGACGGTCGTGGCGCCCACCGAGCATCTGAAGAAGCAGTGGGCGGAGGCCGCGGCGCGGATAGGGATCAGGCTGGACCCGGAGTACAGCGCGGGGCCGCTCAGCAAGGAGTACGACGGGGTCGCGGTCACCTACGCGGGCGTCGGCGTACGGCCCATGCTGCACCGCAACCGCAGTGAGCAGCGCAAGACCCTCGTCATCCTCGACGAGATCCACCACGCCGGCGACAGCAAGTCCTGGGGCGAGGCGTGCCTGGAGGCCTTCGAGCCCGCCACCCGACGGCTCGCCCTCACCGGTACGCCCTTCCGGTCCGACACCAATCCCATCCCCTTCGTCACATATGAGGAGGGAACGGACGGGATCCGACGGTCGTCCGCCGACTACACCTACGGCTATGGCAACGCGCTCGCCGACAACGTCGTGCGGCCCGTCATCTTCCTCTCCTACAGCGGCAACATGCGCTGGCGGACCAAGGCGGGCGACGAGATCGCCGCGCGGCTCGGCGAGCCCATGACCAAGGACGCGGTCAGCCAGGCCTGGCGTACGGCGCTCGATCCGCGCGGTGAGTGGATGCCGAGTGTGCTGCGCGCCGCCGACCAGCGGCTGACCGAGGTCAGGAAAGGCATCCCGGACGCCGGCGCGCTCGTCATCGCCACCGACCAGGACTCCGCGCGCGCCTACGCCAAGCTGATCCGGGAGATCACGGGGACGAGTGCGACGGTCGTCCTGTCGGACGACTCGGGCGCGTCGGATCGTATCGACGAGTTCAGCCACAACACCGACCGGTGGATGGTGGCGGTTCGGATGGTGTCCGAAGGCGTCGACGTCCCCCGGCTGGCCGTCGGGGTGTACGCCACCACGATCTCCACCCCTCTCTTCTTCGCCCAGGCCGTCGGGCGTTTCGTGCGGTCCCGGCGGCGCGGCGAGACCGCGTCCGTGTTCCTGCCGACCGTGCCCGACCTGCTCACCTTCGCCAACGAGATGGAGGTGGAACGGGACCACGCCCTCGACAAGCCGAAGAAGGAGGGCGAGGAGGACCCGTACGCCGAGGAGGAGAAGCTCCTCCAGGAGGCGGAGAGGGAGCAGGACGAGGACACCGGCGAGCAGGACATGCTGCCGTTCGAGGCGCTCGAGTCCGACGCCGTGTTCGACCGGGTCATGTACAACGGCGCCGAGTTCGGTATGCAGGCCCACCCCGGTAGTGAGGAGGAGCAGGACTACCTCGGGATTCCGGGACTGCTGGAGCCCGACCAGGTGCAGATGCTGCTCCAGAAGCGGCAGGCGCGGCAGATCGCGCACAGCCGCAAGAAGCCGGACGCCGAGGCCGATCTCGTGGAGCTGCCGGCCGACCGGCGGCCCGTCGTCACCCACAAGGAGCTGCTTGAGCTGCGTAAACAGCTCAACGGCATGGTCGGCGCGTACTCCCATCAGAGCGGCAAGCCGCACGGTGTCATCCACACCGAGGTGCGGCGCGTGTGCGGCGGACCGCCGAGCGCCGAGGCCACGGCGGGGCAGCTGCGGCAACGGATCGCCAAGGTGCAGGAGTGGGCAACCCGGATGAAGTGACGGGCTCGTGCGTCCGCGTGTGCGCTGGGCGTGGGTTGCGCACGCCGGGTGAGATGCGCCCGTACATTTCGCAACAAATGGAACTAGTCCATACCGGTCACTGCCCGGATTCTGGACGGAGTCTTCCGCTCAGCGAACCCGCTCGTCTACTGTCCCGCTACGCACACGCCCCGTGGCAGCGCCGCCGCGGAGCGCAGCCGTGAAGCGACTCCGCCCGGATCAACCGGGTTCAGCCGATCGGCGGCCTCTGTAGCGCGTCGCCGAACGGGACCGGTGGTGCATCCGCCGTGACAGAGGTCGCCGCCCTCACCACGAAGGAGTGGGCGTCGTGACCGCGGAGACTTCCCAGACTCTCGATCGAGGACTGCGGGTCCTCAAGCTGCTCGCCGACACCGATCACGGGCTGACCGTCACCGAGCTGTCCAACAAGCTCGGGGTCAACCGGACCGTGGTGTACCGCCTGCTCGCCACCCTGGAGCAGCACTGCCTCGTACGGCGTGACCTGGGCGGACGTGCCCGGGTCGGGCTGGGGGTGCTGCGGTTGGGGCGGCAGGTGCATCCGTTGGTACGGGAGGCCGCGTTGCCCGCGTTGCGGTCGTTGGCCGAGGACATCGGGGCCACGGCGCATCTCACGCTCGTCGATGGCACCGAGGCGTTGGCCGTCGCTGTGGTCGAGCCGACGTGGACGGACTATCACGTGGCGTACCGGGCCGGGTTCCGGCACTCCTTGGACCGGGGGGCCGCCGGGCGGGCGATTCTGTCGGGGCGGCAGCAGCCGGGGGACTGGCCGGGCTACGCGCTCACGCACGGGGAGTTGGAGGCGGGGGCCAGTGGGGCCGCGGCTCCGCTGCTCGGGGTGACCGGGGTGGAGGGCAGTGTGGGAGTGGTGATGCTGGCCGACGCGATACCGGAGCGGGTCGGGCCGCGTGTCATGGACGCGGCCCGAGAGGTGGCGGACGCGCTGCGGTGACGGCCGGTCTTGTGGGGTGCCCGGCAGTCGAGGCCGCTACGGCAGGGTGCTCAGCCATTCCAGCAAGAGCTTGGTGAAGGTGTCCGGCTGTTCCATGTTGGCGTAGTGGGCCGTGCCCTCTATCGCGGTGGCGCGGCTGTCGCTCGCGACCGTCGTGACCAGGCGTTCGGCCATGGCGATGAGGTCGGAGGCGTCCAGGGCGCCGTTGATGGCGAGGACGGGGGCGGTGATGTGGGCGGCGCGGGCCCAGGTGTCGGTCACCGGGACGTGCCAGTCCGTCTCGCCGACCGTGTGCTTGGCGGCGGTGGCACGGCTCATCTCCCGTACGCGCCGCACGATGTCGGGGTCCACGTCGGCGATCGCGCGGTGCGGGCCGGCGACGGCCTCGCCGACGATGTCGAGCCAGCCCTCGATGTCGCCGGACATCAGCGCGCCGTAATACCGGGCGACGTTGTCCTTGGTCCAGGGGTCCGTGAACTCGGGCTCGCTGGTCCCGACGCCGCTGACGACGAGGGCGCGTACGAGTTCGGGGTGCTCCAGCGCCGTGTCGACGGCGGTGGCCCCGCCCATCGACATGCCGATCAGGACCGCCGGGCCCGTGGCCAGGTGGCGCAGCAGCGCGGCGAGGTCGTCGGTGAGGCGGAACGGCTTGCTCGCGTTGGCGGAGGAACCGTGGCCGCGCGCGTCCGGCGTGATGACGCGGTGGTCGACCGCGAGGGCGGGGACCAGGTCGTGCCACATGCGGTGGTCCGTGAAGCCGCCGTGCAGCAGCACGAGCGGGGGGCCCGAACCGACGTCCCGATAGGCGAGCGGGCCGTCGTCGGACTGGAACGTGAGTACCTGCGAGGCATCAGTCATGACAACTAAGGTGTCATCTTGGGGGGTGGGTTGGCAACCAGGTTGTCATTCTGGTTGCCGGGGAGCGCGGGGGAGTCCTGGGAGAGCGCGGAAGAGCGTGGAGACAATGAGCCCGTGACAGAGAACGAGAAGGACGGGACCGGAAGCGACGGGGACTGGACCGGAGGAGACAAGGCCGGGATCGGGGGAGACGGGGCCGGGACGGGAGGCGACCCGGCCGGGACCGGAGGCGATCGGGCCGGGAAGGCGCGGGGCGGCGAGGGTGAGCCGCTGCCGCCCGATGTCCTCGCCGGGCGGCTGTCCGAGGTGTTCGCCGTGCTCGGGCCCCTCTACCGGCGGACGACCCGCGCGCTGGAGCTGAAGGAGTCGAAGGAGGGCTTCCCCGTCGGCGTACGCGCGGTCCTGGAGCTGCTGCGCATGGGCGGGCGGCCCATGACCGTGCCGCAGATGGGGCGGACCCTGGCGCTGAGCAGGCAGTTCGTGCAGCGGATGGTCAACGAGGCGGCGGGGCGGGACCTCGTCGAGGCCATCCCCAACCCGGCCCACCAGCGGTCCTCCCTGATCCGGCTGACCGACACCGGACGTACGACCATCGACACGTTGATCGCTCGGGAGAGCGTGCTGTTGGAGCGGGCGAGCGGGGACCTGACGGGAGCCGACGTCGACGCCTGTGTACGGGTGCTGACGCGTATGCTCGCCCTCTTCGAGGACGTGGACGTCAACTGACGCCCGCCCCCTCCAGGCCCGCCTTCCTGCACCGGCCCACCGCCGTGGCCCCGTCCCCCCGGGCACTACCGCCCCGTGGCCGGAACCAGCCCTCACGTTAGATTGACCCCGTGCTCTCTCGTCTCGCCAGCCTTTCGCGCCCCGTGGCCGTAGCCGTATGCGCCCTGCCCGTGGTGGGGCTGCTCGCCACGGCGGTGTTCGCGCCGTTGCCGTTCTCCGTGGCTCAGCCGGGGATGACGGCGAACGTGCTGGGCGAGAACAAGGGGGAGCCGGTGATCACGATCACCGGCGCGGAGCCCCGGAAGACCAGCGGCCAGCTGCGGATGACGACGATCGAGGCGACGGGGCCGGACGCCCGGGTCGGGCTGGGTGATGTGCTCGACGGCTGGTTCCGTACGGACCAGGCCGTCATGCCGCGCGACGCGGTCTACCCCAGCGGCGACACCACCGAGGAGATCCAGGAGTACAACGAGGCCGAGATGAAGGAGTCCCAGGACACGGCCGCCGAGGCGGCGCTCGCCTACCTCGGCGAGGACCCCGACGACATCAAGGTCACCCTGCGTCTCGCCGACGTCGGCGGCCCCAGCGCGGGCCTGCTCTTCTCCCTCGGCATCATCGACAAGCTCGACGGCGACGGCAGCGGCGGCGACCTCACGGGCGGCCGCGTCATCGCCGGTACGGGGACCATCGACATGGCCGGCGAGGTCGGCGCGGTCGGCGGAGTCGCTCTCAAGACCCAGGCCGCCCACCGCGACGGCGCCACGATCTTCCTCGTCCCCAAGGCCGAGTGCTCCGACGCGAAGACCGAACTGCCCGAGGGGCTGCGGCTCATCCCGGTGACGACGCTGAAGGGCGCGGTCAGCTCGCTCGTGGCGCTGGAGTCGGGCAAGGGTTCCGTACCCAGCTGCTGATGCCTCGGGTACTGATGCCTCGGGTACTGATACCTCGGTACTGGTACCGCGGGTGCTGATACCCGGACCTTGATCGGACAGGGCCCGTGCCGGCTCAGCCCTCCCTCACGAACCCCTCCGCCACCATCCACTCCAACGCCACCCGGTGCGGGTCCTCCCCGTCCACGTCCACCTTGGCGTTCAGCTCCCGTGCCACGTCGTTGTTCAGTTTCGCCGTGATGGGCGCGAGGACGTCGGCGATCTCCGGCCACTCCTTCAGGGTCTTGGAGTGGATCTCGGGGGCCGCGTTGTAGTTGGGGAAGAACCTCCGGTCGTCGGCCATCAACGCGAGCTTCATGGACTCGATGCGCCCGTCGGTCGTGTAGACCTCGCCGTACAGGCAACTCCCCTTGGCCGCCTGGGTGTAGATGATCCCGCTGTCCATCTGGGTGATGTTCCGGGTGGGCAGGCTCATGCCGTACGCCTTCTGCATGCCCGGCAGCCCGTCCGCGCGGTTGGCGAACTCGCTCTCCACGCACAGGGTGACGGCCTTGGGCTCCTTCGCCGCCAGCACGGCCACGTCGGAGAGGGTCTTCGTGGCGTACTTGGTGGAGTTGGAGCGGTTCAGGGCGAGGGCGTACGTGTTGTTGAGCGCGGAGGGCGGGAGCCAGGTCAGGCCGTTCTTGAGGTCGGCGTCGCGTACCTCCTCCCACTGCCGCCGCGGGTCGGTGAGAGGGGTGCTGTTGCCCAGGTAGGTGATCCAGGCGGTGCCCGTGTACTCGTACATGGCGTCCGCGTCCCCGCTCCGCACCGCCTCCCTGGCGCCGAACGACCCCTGGATGCCGGTGCGGTCGACCACCTCCGCGCCGGCCGCCTGGAAGGCGATGCCCATGACGGCGCCGAGGATCAGGTTCTCGGTGAAGTCCTTGGAGGTCACGGTCAGCTCGGCGCCCTCCAGGGGGCGGCCCTGCCCGACCGAGCCCGGCAGTACGTCGTCGGTCATCGGGGAGCCGCTGGTCAGCCCACAACCGGCCACCAGCAGTCCCCCGAGCAGCAGCAGGGGCGTACGTGGTCTCACGAATCCGCCTCCAAGCCGCGCGGCCGGAGCAGCAGTTCCGCCAGCGAGGCGAGCCAGTCGACGAGCAGGGCCAGGGCGACCGTCAGGATCGAGCCGAGCACGAGGACGGGCATGCGCTGGTTGGTGATCCCGGTCGTGATCAGTACGCCGAGGCCGCCGCCTCCGCCGAAGGTGGCGAGCGTCGCCGTGCCCACGTTCAGGACGAGGGCCGTCCGTACGCCCGCGAGGATCAGCGGTACGGCCAGGGGGAGTTCGACGCGGGTGAGCACCTCCGCCGGGGACATGCCGATGCCCCGGGCGGCTTCGAGGAGGGCCGGGTCGTTCGCCTTCAGGCCGGCGATCGTGTTGGCGAGGACGGGCAGGACGGCGTAGACGATGATGCCGATCAGCGCCGCCGTCCGCCCGATGCCCAGCCAGATCACCAGCAGTGCCAGCAGGCCGATGGCCGGGGTTGCCTGGCCCGTGTTGGCGAAGGTCATGGCCACCGGGGTGGCTCCGCGGAACGTTTCCCGGGTCAGCAGGACGCCCAGCGGGACCGCGATGATCAGCACGAAGAAGGTGGAGATCGCGGTCAGCTGGATGTGCTGCCACAGGGCCTGCCACACCTGCCCGTTCGACAGTGCGTTCGAGGAGACCGCGTCCAGCTCGGCCTGCTGGAACCAGAGCCAGGTGGTGAGGAGGACGACCACGAGAACGGAGGGCAGAAGGGTCAGTTTCTGCCAGGTCACTCGGGGGGCGGCGGGCTCGGTCGGCGGAGGGATCTCATCGGCGGCAGGGGCCCTGCCC
The DNA here is from genome assembly GCF_024612035.1 of Streptomyces sp. DSM 40750. Lineage (GTDB taxonomy): Bacteria > Actinomycetota > Actinomycetes > Streptomycetales > Streptomycetaceae > Streptomyces. The sequence goes on along the minus strand of NZ_CP102513.1, from coordinate 4,571,845 downwards.
GGCGCGGAGATGCCCTCCGACGCGCAGGCGGAGCCCACCGCGACAGCGGCGCCTGCCTCGACACCGGCCCCTGCCTCGACAGTGACCCCTGCTCCGGCCTCTGCTCCGGTTCCGGCCTCTGCTCCGGTTCCGGCCTCTGCTCCGGTTCCGGCCTCTGCTCCGGTTCCGGCCTCTGCTCCGGTTCCGGCCTCTGCTCCGGCACCGGCCTCTGCTCCGGCCCCTGCCTCGGCACCGGAGCCCGCCCCAGCACCAGCCCCCGCCCCGGCGTCGTCGTCCGCCTCGGTCGTGGAGCCCACCTCGGCCGCGGTCACGTCCCTGCCCCCGACGAGACCTCTTCGACGCCTTCCTGCTCGGCGTGCGTCTGTCCGGTTCGGGTCTCCTCCAGCTCGTGCTGGTGTTCCAGGGCGTTCAGCCGGTCGGCCTCCAGGGGCCCGCGGACGGAGTTGAGCAGGGTCTGCATGTCCACGACGCCGGTGTACTCCCCGTGCCGACCGATGACGGCCACCCGCCCCGCGCTGTCGGCCAGCACGGCCTCCAGGGCGTCCCGCAGGGTGGCGTCCTCGGCCACGGTGGAGCGCACCGGGGTCCCGGCCCGCGCGAGCGCCCCCTTGGCGCGCATCAGGTCGCCGCGCCGCAGCCACTTGAAGGGCCGCCCGTGCCGGTCGAGGAGCAGGACCTCGCCGGTGCCGTCGGCCCGCAGCAGGTGGGAGACCTGTTGCAGCGGGTCGCCCACATCGACCGTCGGAAAGTCGGTGAGCTCGACGTCCCGTACGCGCGTGAGGTCCAGCCGCTTCAGGGCGGCGCCCGCGCCCACGAAACCGGAGACGAAGTCGTCGGCCGGGCCGGCGAGGATCGCCTCCGGGGTGTCGAACTGCGCGATGTGCGACCGCTCCCGCAGGATCGCGATCCGGTCGCCGAGCTTGATCGCCTCGTCGAAGTCATGGGTGACGAACACGATCGTCTTGTGCAGCTCGCGCTGGAGCCGGAGCAGTTCGTCCTGGAGGTGGTCGCGGGTGATCGGATCCACCGCCCCGAACGGCTCGTCCATCAGCAGTACGGGCGGATCGGCGGCCAACGCCCGTGCCACGCCCACCCGTTGCTGCTGGCCGCCGGAGAGCTGACGCGGATACCGGTCGTGGAACTCACCCGGGTCGAGCCCCACCAGGTCCAGCATCTCCGCGACCCGCGCCCTCACCCGGGCCGCGGACCAGCCGACCATCCTCGGCACGAGCGCGATGTTCTGGGCGACGGTCATGTGCGGGAAGAGGCCGGACGACTGGATCGCGTAGCCCACCCCGCGTCGCAGCTTGACCGGATCAATGCCGGTGACGTCCTCACCGTTGATCCGGATGGAACCACTGGACGGCTCGATCAACCTGTTGATCATCTTGAGCGTTGTTGACTTGCCGCATCCGGACGGCCCGACGAGCACGACTGTCTCGCCCGCGTTGATCCGCATGTTGACGCTGTCGACAGAAGGTTGACGGCTGCCGGGATATCGCTTGCTGAGGTTGACCAACTCGATGGTGGCCCCCGTCGTGCCGGTGTCAGCCACGGATCCCCCTCGGAATCGTCAGGCGCCCGATCAGCGCGTACGCGGCGTCGAACAGCAGCGCCAGCGCGACGATGCCGAGCGTGCCCGCGAGTACCTGGTTGAGGGCGTTCGCGCTGCCCAGGGAGGCGATGCCGCGGAAGATCTCGTTGCCGAGGCCCGGCCCGGAGGCGTACGCGGCGATCGCGGCGATGCCCATCAGCATCTGCGTCGAGACCCGGATCCCGGTGAGGATCGGCGGCCAGGCGAGCGGCAGTTCGACGCGCAGCAGCCGCAGGGGCCGGGACATCCCGATGCCCTTCGCCGCGTCCACCAGCGCCGGGTCGACCCCGCGCAGGCCCACGATCGCGTTCCGGACGACCGGCAGCAGCCCGTACAGCGTCAACGCGATCACCGTAGGAGCCACGCCCAGCCCCACCACCGGGATCAGCAGACCGATCATGGCGAGGGAGGGGATGGTCAGGAGGGTGGCCGTGGTGGTCGTGGCGAGCCCGGCGGCCCACTCCCTGCGATACGTCACGACACCGATCAGCACCCCGACGACCGTGGCCACGACCATGCACTGGAAGACCGCGCTGGCCAGCTGATACGCGTCGAACAGCAGCTTCTCGCGGTAGCTGCCCACGTACTCCCAGAAACTCACCGGCACGTACCCCCAGGATCGGCTAGGTCGTCGTCTCCCGGTCCTCCGCCGCCTGCTCCACCAGCGGGATGATCCGCAGCGGAACGGGGTTCTCCATGACGATCGCCGTGGCGGCCCGGACGATGCCATCAAAACCGACAACCCGGTCGATCACCCGCTGGAGATCCGCGTTCGAACGGGCCACGAGCCGGCACAGCATGTCCCCGCTGCCGGTCGTCGTGTGCAGCTCCAGCACCTCCGGCACGGTCGCCAAGTGCGCCCGTACGTCCGCCCCTTGCCCCTGCCTGATCTGCAGCGTCGCGAACGCCGTGACCGGGTAGCCGAGCGCGGCCGGATCCACCTGGGGCCCGAACCCGCGGATGACTCCATTCGACTGAAGCCGGTCGAGCCGGGCCTGCACGGTGCCCCGCGCGACCCCCAGCCGCCGCGACATCTCCAGCACCCCGATCCGCGGCTCGCGCGCGAGCAGGACGATCAGCCGGCCGTCCAGATGATCGATCGCCATGGGGTCTCTCCCGGTGGTCACTCTGTACAGAACACCCGCGATTATCCGTATCCCGCAGCGCAGATTGTCCAGTAGAAACGCGAAGTGTTGCGCACCTTGCCGTGGCGGGAGGAGTCTGCGGCAATGACGCAGACCACAGACCACGCTCCCCACACCGCACGGCAGGCAGACCCCTTCCCGGTCAAGGGAATGGACGCTGTCGTCTTCGCCGTGGGCAACGCCAAGCAGGCGGCCCACTACTACTCGACCGCCTTCGGTATGCGCCTCGTCGCCTACGCCGGCCCCGAGACCGGCAGCCGCGAGACGGCGAGCTACGTCCTGGAGAACGGCTCGGCCCGTTTCGTCCTCACCTCGGTGGTCAAACCCGCCACCACCTGGGGCCACTTCCTCGCCGAGCACGTCGCCGAGCACGGCGACGGCGTGATCGACCTCGCCATCGAGGTCCCGGACGCCCGCCGCGCGTACGCCTACGCCATCGAGCACGGCGCCCGTTCCGTCGCCGAGCCCTACGAGGTGAAGGACGAGCACGGCACGGTCGTCCTGGCCTCCATCGCCACGTACGGCACGACCCGGCACACCCTCGTCGAGCGCACCGGCTACGACGGCCCGTACCTCCCCGGGTACGTCGCCGCCGACCCGATCGTCGAGCCGCCCGCCCAGCGCACCTTCCAGGCCATCGACCACTGCGTCGGCAACGTCGAGCTCGGGCGCATGAACGAGTGGGTCGAGTTCTACCACCGGGTCATGGGCTTCACGAACATGAAGGAGTTCGTGGGCGACGACATCGCCACCGAGTACAGCGCGCTGATGTCGAAGGTCGTGGCGGACGGGACCCTGAAGGTCAAGTTCCCCATCAACGAGCCCGCCATCGCCAAGAAGAAGTCCCAGATCGACGAGTACCTGGAGTTCTACGGCGGCGCGGGCGTCCAGCACATCGCGCTCAACACGAACGACATCGTGCGGACGGTACGGACGATGCGGGCGGCCGGGGTGCAGTTCCTCAACACGCCCGACTCCTACTACGACACGCTGGGGGAGTGGGTCGGCGACACCCGCGTCCCCGTGGAGACCCTCCGCGAACTGAGGATCCTCGCGGACCGCGACGAGGACGGGTATCTGCTGCAGATCTTCACCAAGCCGGTCCAGGACCGTCCGACGGTCTTCTTCGAGATCATCGAGCGGCATGGGTCCATGGGCTTCGGCAAGGGCAACTTCAAGGCGCTGTTCGAGGCGATCGAGAGGGAGCAGGAGAAGCGCGGCAATCTTTGAGGGGCGCCCAGTAGCTCGGGGGTGACTGTGCGTCGGCGAGTGCGGGTGGGTTGTGGTTGCTCGCGCAGTTCCCCGCGCCCCTTAGCGGCATGGGTCGCGCTCGGGGTCTCTCAGGGGCGCGGGGAACTGCGCGATCAGCCACACACGAACCGCAGTCGCCCGATCCACCGCACTCCCCGAGCTCTCAGGCGAAACTCTCCCCGCGCACCGAGAAATACGGGTTGAGGCGGCGTGCCTCCGCCAGATGCCGACGGGCCGGGGCCGCCCGCCCCAGCGCCTGCTCGATCGCTCCCCGGTGGTAGAGATAATCCGCGCTGCGCACCTCCCCACCGTGCTCCTTGTCGGTCGCCCGCCGCGCGTACCCCAGGGCCTCCTCATCCTTCCCGGCCCGATGCAGCGCCCACCCCAGCGCATCCGCCACCCGCAGACTCGGCTGTCGCTCCCACTCCGCGCGCAGCACCCGCACCGCCACCTCCGGATCACCGTGGTCCGACTCGAGCGCGCCCAGGACGAGCGACTCGTTCACCCCGGCCGCGACGGACCGCCCCACCAGCGTGCGCACCACGCCGTACTGCTCCCTCGCCTGCTTCGCCCGCCCCAGCGACTCGTACAACTCGCCCAACCGCAACGCGACTTCGGCCGACGGCCGCCGCGAGAGCGCCACCCGGTACGCCCGTACCCCCTCCGCCGCGCGCCCCAGCGAGGCCAGCGCCCGCCCCCGGCAGGCATCGGCGTCGGGGTCACCCCCGGCGGTCAGCCGACCGGCGGCCTCGCAGTACCGCAACGACTCCTCCGGCTCCCCCCGCTCCCAGGCCATCTCCCCGGCCCGCACCCACCACGCGGCCCCCGCGGCCGACGTCCCCGAGGCCGCCGCATCCGCGATCGTCGCGGCCGCGTCCTCCCGTCCCCCCTGGTCCCAGTAGACCTGCGCGGCCCGCGCCCGCGCCGCCGGCCCGGAGCTCACGGTGAGGAGCTTCTCCAGGGTGCCGCGTGCCGCCCTGTACCGGCCGAGCCCGTCGTACGCGTCGATCAGGAGCGCGTACGAGGTCCAGCGGCCCGGTGTCACCCGTACGGCCTCCTCGCCCCACTGTTTCGCCGTCCGGAAGTCGCGGCGGGCGTTCGCGAGGGCGGTCAGCCCGTCGAGGGCGTCCGCGTTGCCGTGGGGCCGGAGCCGCAGGGAGGTGTGCAGCGCGCGTTCGGCCTTCGGGTAGTCGGCGACGGTGCCGGTTCTCCGGGCCCGCTCGGTGTACGCGACGCCGAGCACCGCCCAGGACGCGTGGTCGTGCGGACGCTCCCGCACCCGGGCCTCACGTTCCCGGATGGCGGCGGTCACCTCGGGCAGCACGGCGGGCATCCCGGCCGTCACGACCGCCCGCGTCCGCCCCTCGGGCCCCGCCGCGCCCACCACCCGCGCCGCCAGACCCCCACCACCGTCACCCCCGTCCGGCGGCACCACCATCAGCGCACCCCCGAGTACGAAACACCCGGCGAGCGCACCGGCCACGCCCCGCCCCCACCCAGGCACCCTCCGCAGAGCCGCCCACGCTTCCCCGCCCACCACGCGCGCCAGCCGCCGCGCCGCCCGCTCCTCGTTCTCCACAGACATGCCGCTCACTGTGCGTCAATACGACGACCACATCCCGCACCCCGGAAGGCTCGCGCCGACGGGTTCACACCGATGGCCGTGAGTGCGAACCTGTGATCATGAGCCGTATCGAAGCCCCCCGCGACGAGATGACGGGCAACCTCGTCGACCGTCTGCTGAGCGGCCTGCCGCCGGAGGCGGTCCTCGCCGACCCGGATGTCACGGCCTCGTACGCGAACGACATGGCGAGCTTCTGCGAGGCGGGTGTCCCGGCGGTCGTCGTACTGCCCCGGACCGTCGAACAGGTGCAGCACGTCATGCGCGTCGCCACGGACCTGCGCGTCCCGGTCGTCCCACAGGGCGCCCGCACGGGCCTCTCCGGCGGCGCCAACGCCTCCGAGGGCTGCATCGTGCTGTCCCTGACGAAAATGGACCGGATCCTCGAGATCAACCCCGTCGACCGCATCGCCGTCGTCGAGCCCGGCGTCATCAACGCGACCCTCTCCCGCGCGGTCAACGAGCACGGCCTCTGCTACCCGCCCGACCCCTCCAGCTGGGAGATGTGCACGATCGGCGGCAACATCGGCACGGCCTCCGGCGGCCTGTGCTGTGTGAAGTACGGGGTGACCGCCGAGTACGTCCTCGGTCTGGACGTCGTGCTCGCCGACGGCCGGCTGATGTCCACCGGCCGGCGGACCGCGAAGGGCGTCGCCGGGTACGACCTCACCCGGCTCTTCGTCGGCTCGGAGGGCTCGCTCGGCATCGTCGTCCGCGCGATTCTCGCCCTCAAGCCGCAGCCGCCCCAGCAACTCGTGCTCGCCGCGGAGTTCGCGTCGGCGGCCGCCGCGTGCGACGCGGTGTGCCGGATCATGGCCGGCGGGCACGTTCCCTCACTGCTCGAACTCATGGACCGTACGACGGTGAAGGCCGTCAACGACCTGGCCCACATGGGCCTGCCGGAGACCACGGAGTCGTTGCTCCTCGCCGCGTTCGACACCCCGGACCCGGCCGCCGACCTCGCCGCCGTCGGCGAGCTGTGCGAGGCCGCGGGCGCCACCCAGGTCGTACCGGCGGACGACGCGGCGGAGTCCGAACTGCTGCTCCAGGCACGGCGGTTGTCGCTCACCGCGCTGGAGGCGGTGAAGGGCACGACGATGATCGACGACGTGTGCGTGCCGCGCTCCAGGCTCGGCGAACTGCTCGACGGCGTCGACCGCATCGCCGCGAAGTACGACCTGACCATCGGGGTCTGCGCACACGCCGGCGACGGCAACACGCACCCCACCGTCTGCTTCGACGCGGCAGACCCCGACGAGTCCCGGCGCGCCCGCGAGTCCTTCGACGAGATCATGGCCCTCGGCCTGGAACTCGGCGGCACGATCACCGGCGAGCACGGCGTGGGCATCCTCAAGAAGGAGTGGCTGGCGCGGGAGATCGGCCCGGTGGGCATGGAGATGCAGCGGGCGGTGAAGTCCGTCTTCGACCCGCTGGGCATCCTCAACCCGGGCAAGCTGTTCTGACCCGCGCGTCACTGGGCGAGCAGTTCGGCCAAGCCGTCGTCGATGCGGAGTATGCCGAACTCGGACCCCGGCGGGACCACCCGCAGGGTCCGCTCCAGCCAGGCCGACACGGCGGCGGCCGGCGCTTCGAGCAGCGCGTCCCCGTCCGGCGAGCTGAGTGCTATCAGCACGAGGCCGCGGCCCGACGCCTTCGTCGGCCACACCCGCACGTCCCCGTGCCCGCAGGGTCGGAACACGCCCTCCACGAGCAGTTCCCGCGCGAACGTCCAGTGCACCGGGCGGTCGGAGTTGACGTGGAAGGTGATGTGGACGGCGTACGGGTCGTCGCTGCGGTAGCGCAGCTTGGCCGGCACGGGGATGCTGCGCTCGGGTGACAGGACGAGCTTGAGCTCCAGCTCGCGCTCCACGACGGTGTGCCGCATGGTGATCATTCCTCTCTCGTACGGGGCCCTGTGGGCGGGCCCGTACGAGTGAGAGGGCGGTGGGGCCCGAAGCATTACGCGGGTTCGAGGAACTTTTTTCCGACGAGTTCACCGGCACGTTCACAGGCGGGTTCACGGGCGGGTTCGCCGACGGGCTTCCGAATGTCCGTCAGCCGTCCTCCGGCCGTCTTCCGGCCGTCTTCCGGCCGTCTTCCCGCTGTCCTACGGCCTCCGGCGGCCCTTTCCTTCCGTAGCAGATCCGTGCTCGAAAGGGGTGGGTCCGGCGGCAGCGGTCATGGGACTTGTCGGCGTCTGGTAGATGTGGATGCCTCCTACCAAACCCACGAGCAGATACGGGACGACGGACATGAGCGCCCCAACCCCGGCCCCCGGCGACGACAGGCCCCGCGAAGGGTATTACCCGGACCCGTCCATTCCTGGATATGTCCGGTACTGGAACGGCGCGGCCTGGGTGCCGGGTACGAGCCGTCCGGCGCCCTCCGACGGCGAACCGCTCGCCCCACCGCCCGGCTCGGCCGGCGCCGTGGAGGAGACGGGCCCGCACTTCTTCGACGAGGACCCCGCGTCCGACGGCGAACCGGCCCGCCCGCCCTCCGACAACGCCCTGCACGGCTCCCGCCCCGAGCCCGCCTCCGCGTGGGGCGCCGACCGCTCCCGCCAGACCGGCTTCGGCGGCGACAAGGATCGCCGGGTCTCCTGGGGTTCGGCCCCAGGCGCCGACCCGCGCGACCCCCGGGTCTCCCTCGCGGCGGACACGGGCGGCGACATCGACTCCGCGGACTCCGGGCGTACGGCGAGTACGGACGGTACGGCGACGATCCCGCCGGCGAACACCGGCGACGACGCCCCGCCGGGCACGGTGGTCTTCCGCCGCCCGAACACGTCCGGGCCCCCCGGGGCGGCCGACAGCGCGGAACCACCGCAGACGGACGGCACCATGACGTTCCGTCCGTCCTCCGCGCGCGCGGGACAGCAGGACGGGGGCGCGGCCGCGGCCCCCGGCGTCTTCGGCGCCCCACTGACCAGCGCCCAGGCCGCCGCCCAGCAGGCCCTGGGACTCGCCCCCCAGTCCTCTACGCCCACGACAGCGCCGTCCGGACCGCAGCAGGGCCCGCAGAGTCCGCAGGGTTCGCAGCAGGGCCCGCAGACGGGCAACACTGCCTCGGCTGCCCCCGCCACTCCTGCCGCCCCAGCCACCCCCACCGCCCCGGCCCAGTCGCAACCGCAGCTGTCGCAGCCCCCGTTCGGCGGTGCCTTCCCGCAGCAGGCCCCGCAGGCCGCGCCCGCCCCGCAGCCCGCGCCGGGCGTGCCCCAGCAGGCCGCCGCCCGGCAGTCTGCGGAGACACCCATGGCCGTCGGTTCCGGTGGCGGGCAGCCCTCCTGGGCCCAGCAGGTGCACCGGCTCGCCGGGGGTGAGGGTGAGCAGCCGGTCGCGCCGTGGAAGCCGGTCGTGGAGGACCCCTTCCAGGCGGTGGTGCGGCGGCAGTCGGAGGCCCGGCCCGCGGGGCTCGGCAGACGGCTGGCCGCCCGGCTCGTGGACAGCCTGGTCGTCGGCGCCGTCACGGCCGGGGCCGCCGTGCCGTTCGGCACGAAGGCGATGGACCACATCAACGAGAAGATCGACGCGGCCAAGCTCTCCGGCGAGAGGGTCACCGTCTGGCTGGTCGACGGCACGACCTCCGTCTATCTGGGCATCATCCTCGGCGTCCTGTTCCTGGTCAGCGCCCTCTACGAGGTGCTGCCCACCGCCAAGTGGGGCCGCACCCTCGGCAAGAAGCTGCTCGGCATCGACGTCCGGGACATCGAGGGCCACGAGCCCCCGTCGTTCGGGCGCTCCCTGCGCCGCTGGCTCGTCCACACCGTCTCCGGGCTGCTCGGCTTCGGTGTGATCGGCGTCCTGTGGTGCGTGATCGACAAGCCGTGGCGCCAGTGCTGGCACGACAAGGCGGCGCACACGTTCGTGGCGAGCAAGTAGCGGTACGGGCGGCGCGGCGGCGGGCGGCGGTACGGGCGTCGCGCCGGGCGACTAGAGAGACGGGCCGGACGGGAGGCGTACGGGACTTCGTACCCCGGACGGCCCCGTGCCGGATGCGGGGCCGGGGGGTTCGCGGTCGACTCGGGCCATGAGTACCGAACCGCCGCCCTTCGGATCCGGTCAGTCCCCGGACGACGACCCGTTCAGGAAGAAGCAGCCCCCGCCGCACCAGGGCGGCGGCTCCCCGTACGACCCCCCGCCCCGGGAACCGCCGTACGGCGACGGCCCGCAACCGCCGTACGGGAGCCAGCCGCCGCCCTTCGGCGGTGGTCCCTACGGCGGTGACCCCTATGGCGGCGGGCCGTACCCCAATGACCCGCTCTCGGGCATGCCGCCGCTCGCCGACAGCGGGAAGCGGGTGCTCGCGCGCATCATCGACATGATCCTCGTGGGGATCGTGGTGGGGCTGCTGGCGTGGGCGTTCAGGATCAGTCAGTACACCGTGGACTCGGGCGACTTCGAGTTCGGCAAGTCCCTGGCGCAGGAGGCGCTCGCCGCGATCCTCTACATCGGGTACGACACCTACTTCACCGTCAAGAACGGCCGGACCCTCGGCAAGCGGTTGATGAAGCTGCGGGTGGCGAACCTCAACGACGGCTCCACGCCCTCCACGCAGACCGCGCTGACGCGCGCGGCAGTGCTGTGGATCCCCTTCGCTTTCTGCTGCGCCTGCATCTGGACCGCTATCGCGGGCGGCTGGAGCTTCTTCGACAAGCCCTACAAACAGGGTCTGCACGACAAGGCGGCCAAGACGGTGGTGGTCAGCACCGGTTGACCGGAGAGAGCCGGCTCGACCGGGGGAGGGCGAGACGAGACGAGACGAGACGGCGCGACACGACAACGGCGGGTCCGGGATCCATGATCCACGGCCCGCCGAAGCGTTTCAGCAAGCTGTCACCGAGTGCCGGTTCAGGAACCCGTCGGTTCGTGCACCGGCTCCCGTACCGCTTCCAACTCCACGGCAGCCGGGGCCGGGGCGGCGGTGGATGTCGTGGAGCGCGCGACGGTCCTGGTCGCGGGCTTGGGCAGCGGCACGGTCAGTGCGACGAGCAGGCCGAGGGCGAGGGCGGAAAGGGCGATCACCGTGATGCCCACGCCCGAACTCGTCTGTGACAGCAGCAGCATGGCGAGGGTGGACAAGATCACGGTGCAGGAGCCGTAGGCGAGCTGTGCGGTCGTCGGACGAGGCATGGCTATCGTGTCCTCGGGTGGGTCTCCCCGTGCCTCTCACGATGAGGGGAGGGTTACGGATACGAATCAAAGGTGAAGCAGTGCCGTCGGCTTGGCTTCCGCCGACTTCCGGCGCTCCGCCAATCGACTCTATTCGCCAGGGTGCCCGAGTGGAACGACAGGTAAGCGTGACCTGACACACGGTGCCGGGTGCACAGGGGGCGCACGGATTCACGGCGTCCGGCGACAGGAGGCATATGCGCGCCGGGTCGAGGGGTGCGGGGGATGCGCGGGGGTGCGGGGGTGATACACGTAACGTCCGGATAACGAACAAGCGCTTCCTGTGGACACCGATAGTGCACTTGACCTGTCCAAGTCAAGATCTATTTTTTATTTCGAAACTCCGGTCGAATGGCGTCACTTGACTACACGCGTATACCGCGCGCGGACCCTCCACGACCGGGGCCATCCCCTTCCGCGCGAACGGGCGCGGGGGAGGACCTCAAGTGACCAGTAGACCCTGGACGTTCAGAGCGGCCGCGATCGGCGTCGCGGTCGCCACGGCGGCCGCGACGTTGTCGGGCCTCACGGTGGCGCAGGCCGCCGGGGGCACGCCCGCGGCGGCTGTGGACCGGCACGACCCGGCGGGCCACGAGCACGCCGACCACGACCTCGACGGCCCCCTGAGCAAGACTCAGGAGGCCCAGCGCGAGGAGGCCCTGCAGCAGGTCATATCCGGCGACGCCACGGTCAAGAACCGTGACGGCTCGCAGGTCGTGCAGCTGAAGAGCAAGAAGGGCAAGAGCAAGTACGTCGAGCTCGGCCGTGAGAAGACCGACAAGATCTTCACGATCCTGGTCGAGTTCGGCGACCAGATCGACAGCCGCTACGGCGGCACCGCCGGCCCGGCGCACAACGAGATAGCCGAGCCCGACCGCACCCAGGACAACTCCACGGCCTGGCAGGCGGACTACGACCAGGAGCACTTCCAGGACCTGTACTTCGGCGACGGCACCGCCTCGATGAAGACGTACTACGAGAAGCAGTCCTCGGGCCGCTACTCGATCGAGGGCGAGGTCTCGGACTGGGTCAAGGTCCCCTACAACGAGGCGCGCTACGGCAACAACGCCTGCGGCCAGTCCACCTGCTCCAGCGTGTGGAACGCGGTCAGCGACGGTCTCACGTCCTGGGTCGCCCAGCAGAAGGCAGCGGGGCGCACCGACGCCGAGATCAAGGCGGACGTGGCCGAGTTCGACCAGTGGGACCGCTACGACTTCGACGGCGACGGCGACTTCAACGAGTCCGACGGCTACATCGACCACTTCCAGATCGTGCACGCCGGTGAGGACGAGTCGGCGGGCGGCGGCGCGCAGGGCGAGGACGCCATCTGGGCGCACCGCTGGTACGCGTTCGGCACCGACGCGGGCGCGACGGGCCCCGACGGCAACAAGCTCGGCGGCGCCAAGATCGGTGACACCGGCATCTGGGTCGGCGACTACACCATCCAGCCGGAGAACGGCGGACTCGGTGTCTTCGCCCACGAGTACGGCCACGACCTCGGTCTGCCGGACCACTACGACACCCAGGGCGGCGACAACTCCACCGGTTTCTGGACCCTGATGTCCTCCGGTTCCTGGCTCGGCACCGGCAAGGAAGCCATCGGTGACCTGCCCGGCGACATGACCGCCTGGGACAAGCTCCAGCTCGGCTGGCTCGACTACGACACGGCGAAGGCCGCGACGAAGTCGAAGCACAAGCTGGGGGTCGCGGAGTACAACACCAAGGACAAGCAGGCCCTCGTGGTCGAGCTGCCGAAGAAGACGGTCACCACCGAGATCGTCGAGCCGGCGCAGGGCTCCACTCAGTGGTGGAGCGGCAGCGGTGACAACCTCTCCAACACGCTGACCCGTTCCGTGGACCTCACGGGCAGGTCCTCGGCCGCGCTCACCCTCGACGGCTGGTACGACATCGAGGCCGAGTACGACTACCTCTACACGGAGGTGTCGACCGACGGCGGCGCCAACTGGACGTCGATCGACGGCACGGTGGACGGCGCGGCGATCCCGCGCGACGCCAGCGGCAAGCCGGCGCTGACCGGTTCCTCCGCCGCGTACAAGAAGCTGTCGTACTCCCTGGACGCCTACGCGGGCCAGAAGTTCGACCTCCGCTTCCGCTACCAGACGGACGGCGGCGTGGCCCCGAAGGGCTTCACGGCCGACTCGATCGCGGTGACCGCCGACGGCTCCGTCCTCTTCTCGGACGACGCGGAGAGCGCGGACGCGGCCTGGACCGCGAAGGGCTTCTCCCGCGTGGGGGCGGCGATCACGGACGACTACGCCCAGTACTACATCGCCGAGAACCGTCAGTACGTGTCGTACGACAAGACCCTGAAGGTCGGCCCGTACAACTTCGGCTTCTCGGCCACGCGTCCGGCCTGGGTGGAGCACTTCCCCTACCAGAACGGTCTGTTGATCTGGAAGTGGGACACCTCGCAGGCGGACAACAACACCAGCGTCCACCCGGGAACGGGTCTGTTGCTGCCGGTCGACTCGCACCCGGCGGCGCTGAAGTGGGCCGACGGCACGGTGATGCGCAGCCGGATCCAGTCCTACGACTCGCCGTTCAGCCTGTACCGCACGGACGGTCTGAAGCTGCACAAGGCGGACGTGCTGACGAAGATCCCGTCGTCGAAGGGTGTGTCCACCTTCAACGACCACACACACACGTACTACGACGAGGCGACCCCCCTCGCCGGTGTCAAGATCACTGACACCAACACCAAGATCAAGATCGTCAAGGAGGCCAAGGACGGCTCCACGATCTCGGTCCAGGTGGGCCCCGCAGTGAAGTAGCCAGCATTTCCGCAGGTCAGAGCATGTCCGGCCGCGACCCCCTTGGCGGGTCGCGGCCGGACGTGTTTAGGTGCGGGGTGTGGCCTTCTTATTGACACTGACGCGCACGGGGGTGTGACCTGCATGGCCGCAGGAGGTTTCTGCAAACTGCCGGACGGCAATGTCGTCGTCGCGCTGAACCTGCCGGGAGCGACGGCGAGGGGCGGGGGGAACGCGCTGCCCAGGCCCAGGCCCGGAGGCACATCCGGGGCCCTGCCGGGGGATGCCGCTGGGGGTGTTTCCGGAGGTGTTTCCGGGGGGCTGCCCGGGACCGTCGGGGTTCTGCCCGAGGCTGCGGTCGGGGCATTGCCCGAGGCTGCGGTCGGGGCTCTGCCCGGGGCCGTCGCCGGGGCATCGGCCGGGGTCGGCGTCGGGACCCTGTCCGCGTCCGCGTCCGCTGCCGGGGCTGCCGGGGCCGTACCCTGGCCCGCGGCGGAGTGCCTGCCCGCCGTGCCGACCCCTGCTCCGGCCACCCTGTCCGGGGCCGGTTTCGGCGCGCCTGCCGGGGCCATGGTCGGCGTTCCGGCGGGGGCCGTGCCCGGCGACGGGGCCGTACGGGTCCTCGTCCTGGCCGCGAACCGTGCCCGCGCCCTCACCCGGCTCCGCAACCTGGGCATGCGCGCGATCTACCTCCGCGGCAACGCGGCGCCCCCGACCCCGGACGAGATCACCGCGGTCCTCCACCACCCGGACGGCCTCATATGGCGCACCTCACCCGCCTGCCCGGCCTCGACGACCCCTGAGCTGTGGCACCCGATCAGAGCGCTGCTTCGGCGGCCGACGGTACGGGTGTGAGCCGCGGGGCCGGCTGCGGGGCGTGACTCGGGGCTAGACCACCGGCTTGCCCGAGAGTTCCACGCCTGCCTCTCGTAGCTCTTCCAGCGCCCGCTCGGTGGTTTCCTCGGCCACCCCGGCGGTCAGGTCCAGGAGGACCTGGGTCCGGAAGCCCTCCCTCGCGGCGTCCAGGGCGGTGGCCCGTACGCAGTGGTCGGTCGCGATGCCCACGACGTCGATCTCGGTGATGTCGCGGGCGCGGAGCCAGTCGGCGAGGGAGACGCCGTTCTCGTCGGCGCCCTCGAAACCGCTGTAGGCCGCGGCGTACGCCCCCTTGTCGAAGACGGCGTCGACCGCGCCGGAGGCGATCACGGGGGCGAAGTTCGGGTGGAAGCCGACCCCTTCCGTGCCGGCGACGCAGTGGGCGGGCCAGGAGTGGACATAGTCGGGATTGTCGGCGAAGTGGCCGCCCGGCGCGATGTGGTGGTCGCGCGTGGCCACCACATGCTGGTACCCGGGGCCGGCCGCCTGGCCGATCAGCTCGGTGATGGCGGCGGCCACATCGGCACCGCCGGCCACCGCGAGGCTGCCCCCCTCGCAGAAGTCGTTCTGCACGTCAACGACGATCAAGGCGCGGCGCATGGTGTCGGTGTCCTTCGAGGATGAGGGTGAGGTGAGGTCTGGGACGGGTGCTGGGGCGCGGTCATGGCGTGGTCGTGCGGGCCGGCCGATCTGCTGTGCCGCGAAACGCTGGACTTCGAAACTACGAACTTCCGAGCCTAGAGACTTCGAGAGCTGTTCGGGAGGGGGCATCCGGCGCTTGCCCGGGGCGCGGACCGGAGCACGGGCCGGACGCGCGGGCGCTGCGCGGCTCGCAGCGGGGCACGTCCACCCTCAGCGTGCCCCCACCACCCCCGGCCGGCATCCCCCACGTACTTGCGCGGCCTCAGACGTACTCCGTCGGAATGACGGCCTCCCCACGCGACAGCTGTGTAGCGGACAGCGGCAGGTTGGCACGGGCGGCCACATGCCGTTCGCGTACGACGTCCAGGGACTCACGGGAGAGGACCTGGCCGTCCCTGATCAGCTGGACCAGGAGCTGCCGTTCCTGGAGTTCCTCGGGGACGGGCCCGGTGCCGACGACCTCGGCCTCCGCGACGCCGTGCTCGTCCAGCCGCCGGGCCGCCCACTTGCGGCCCCCGATGGACGTCTTCCCGCCGCTGGACTTCTTCGCCACGGGGACGAGCGGATCCGTGGGGTCCGCCGACTCCGCGCGGGCGACGAGTTTGTAGACCATCGAGCAGGTGGGATGGCCGGAGCCGGTCACCAGCTGCGTTCCGACGCCGTACGCGTCCACGGGGGCCGCGGCCATCGAGGCGATGGCGTACTCGTCGAGGTCCGAGGTCACGATGATCCGCGTGTCGCTCGCGCCCAGCTCGTCCAGCTGCTGCCGCACCCGGTGGGCGACGAGGAGCAGATCACCGGAGTCGATGCGCACGGCGCCGAGTTCGGGCCCGGCGATCTCCACGGCGGTCCGTACGGCCTCGGCGACGTCGTACGTGTCGACGAGCAGCGTGGTGTTCCGGCCGAGGGAGTCCACCTGGGCCTGGAAGGCGTCCCGCTCGCGGTCGTGGAGCAGGGTGAAGGCGTGGGCGCTGGTGCCGACCGTCGGGATGCCGTAGCGGAAGCCGGCGGCCAGGTCCGAGGTGGAGGTGAAGCCGCCGACGTACGCGGCGCGCGAGGCGGCCACGGCGGCCAGCTCGTGCGTGCGCCGGGCACCCATCTCGATCAGCGGGCGCTCCCCGGCGGCGCTCGACATCCGGGAGGCGGCGGCCGCGATCGCCGAGTCGTGGTTGAGGATGGAGAGGATCACGGTCTCCAGGAGGACGCACTCCGCGAAGGTGCCCTCGACCCGCATGATCGGCGAGCCCGGGAAGTACACCTCGCCCTCCTGGTAGCCCCACACGTCCCCGCTGAAGCGGTAGCCGGCGAGCCAGTCGAGGGTCTCCGCGTTGACCACGGAGCGCTCGCGCAGGAAGCCGAGGACGCCCGGGTCGAACCGGAAGTTCTCCACCGCGTCCAGCACCCGCCCGGTGCCGGCGACCACGCCGTACCGTCGTCCCTCCGGCAGTCGCCGTGTGAAGACCTCGAACACCGAACGCCGCTCGGCCGTACCCGCCTTCAACGCGGCCTGCAGCATCGTGAGTTCGTAGTGGTCCGTGAAGAGCGCGGTCGAAGGGACGTCGACCGGCAAACCCAGGTCCGCTGTGTTCATGGCAAGGATCGTACTCCCATCTCGTCAGTCTGACGATTTCCGGATGATGGTTTCTCCCGAGGCCTGGTGGCGGAGGCCCGTTTGTGCGTCCGCCCCCCTGTGGTGGCAGCATGGGCCGTGTGACGGCAGCCGCACCCATCGAGATCGAGAAGACCGAGTCGGCGGAGGAGGTCTTCGCTGTACCCGAGCCCGACGTACCGTGGCTGACGATCGTCCACAACGATCCGGTCAACCTCATGAGCTATGTGACGTATGTCTTCCAGTCGTACTTCGGGTACTCGAAGGACAAGGCCACCAAACTCATGCTCGACGTCCACCACAAGGGCCGCGCGGTCGTCTCCAGCGGAACACGCGAGGAGATGGAACGCGACGTACAGGCCATGCACGGCTACGGTCTGTGGGCCACCCTCCAGCAGGACCGGAAGTAGCGACGCACCTGATGCCAGGACAATTCGAATCGCTCCCCGGCGGCGGCGCGGCCGTCGCGCTCGACGAGGTCGAGATCTCCATCATCCGCTCGCTGGCGGTGCAGCTTCTGGAGCTGATCGGCCCGGGCCCCGCGGAGGACGCCGGCGACGACCCGCTCGCCGAACTCTTCGCCGAGGGGCCGAGTGAGCCGCCCAAGGATCCCGTGCTGCTCCGGCTGTTCCCGGACGCCTACAGTGATCCCGAGGGCACGCCGACGGCCCGGGAGGCGGAGGAGCAGCAGGCGTACTCCTCGGAGTTCCGCCGCTTCACCGAGAACGATCTGCGGGCCGGCAAGCGCGACAACGCCCTCGCGGTGATCCACTCCCTGGACGCGCTGGCGGCGGCCGGTGAGGGCGGGGCCGTACTGAAACTGTCGGCGGACGACTCCCGTCAGTGGCTCGGCTGCCTCAACGATCTGCGCCTCGCCATCGGCTCCCGGCTCGACATCGTCGACGAGGAGGACAGCGACCTCCTCTACCGCCTCCCGGACGAGGACCCGCGCAAGCCGATGGTGATGGCCTATCTGTGGCTGGGCGGCCTCCAGGACTCGCTCGTCACGACGCTCATGCTCTGAGGTCTGATGCTCTGGAGCCTGATGCGCTGGGCCTGATGCCCTGAGACCTGAGGCTCTGAGGCCGGAATTCGGAGTTCCCTTCCGGCCTCTTTCCGGCCCCTCCACTTTGGCCGCACGTTCGCTCCATGTTCGCTCCACGGACGCTTCGCGTTCGCTCAGAGGACACTCAAATCCGGATAACGATCGCGTCACCGCGCCCGCGAGGGATGCCCTCGCGGGTGTTCTTTGTCCGCTTCTCCTTGTGTTGTGCGCCACAAAACGCCCAGTCGATCAAGATTGCGGCCGTGATAGATCTTCACGATCGCCCGGCGGACACCACCCTTGTCCCGTCGGGTGCGCCACCGAGTCGGCCATCGCCGACCAGGCACGAGCGGGCTTGAGAGAGCCCGCTCAGCTCCATCACATCCGGGGGGATCGGAACCCGATCCGGGGTCGACGAACGGCCCGGATCGGCACGGCGTGGAGAAAGGCGCACCACACATGACCTCCGCTCAGGTCAACAAGAACGACGACGAAGCCGTGCGCGGCGACGCACCCGAAGAGGGGTACGAGCGCGGGCTCGGCAGCCGTCAGGTCCAGATGATCGCGATCGGCGGCGCCATCGGCGTCGGCCTCTTCCTCAACGCCGGGGCGAACATCGCCAAGGCGGGACCCAGCCTCATCCTGATGTACGCCGTGGCCGGCGTCATCATCTTCTTCATCATGCGGGCGCTCGGTGAGCTGCTGCTCTACCGCCCCGTCTCGGGCTCCTTCGCGGAGTACTCCCGGGAGTTCCTCGGCCCGTTCTTCGGTTATTTCACCGGCTGGACGTACTGGCTGCTGTGGGTCGTCACCGGCATGGCGGAACTGACCGCCGCCGCGATCTACATCAACTACTGGTTCCCATCCGTCCCGCAGTGGGTGACGGCCCTGGTCTTCCTGGTCGTCCTGTTCGTGGCGAACCTGATCTCGGTGAAGCTGTTCGGCGAGATCGAGTTCTGGTTCTCGATGATCAAGGTCACCGCCCTCATCGGCATGATCGTGATCGGCCTCGGCGTCCTCACCTTCGGCTTCAGCGCCGCCGGTGACACGGCAGCGGTGTCGAACCTCTGGGCCTTCGACGGCTTCTTCCCCAAGGGCATCGGCTCGTCCCTGATGACCCTGCAGGGCGTCATGTTCGCGTACCTCGCCGTCGAACTGGTCGGTGTCACGGCCGGTGAGTCCGAGAACCCGGAGAAGACCCTCCCCAAGGCGATCAACACCCTGCCCTGGCGCATCGGTCTGTTCTACGTCGGTGCCCTCACCGTGATCCTGTGCGTGGTGAAGTGGACCGAGTTCGCGCCCGGGGTCAGCCCCTTCGTCGCGGCCTTCGCGAAGATCGGCATCCCGGCGGGCGCCGCGATCGTCAACTTCGTGGTCCTGACCGCGGCCCTGTCCTCCTGCAACTCCGGCATGTACTCCACGGGCCGCATGCTGCGCACCCTGGCCGACAGCGGTGAGGCCCCCAAGGCCTTCAACAAGCTGTCCGTCACCAAGACGCCGGCCTTCGCCATCTCCGTGTCCGTGCTCTTCATGGGCATCGGCGTGGTCCTGAACTACATCGTCCCGGAGAAGGCCTTCGGCTACGTCGTCTCCGTCGCCACCGGTGCCGGTATCTGGACCTGGCTGATGATCCTGATCAGCCACGTCCGCTACCGCCGCGCGGTCGACGCGGGCCGGCTGCCCGCCTCCTCCTTCCCGGCGCCGGGCGGCTCGGTGGGCAGCTGGATCGCCATCGTGTTCCTGCTCTTCGTCACCTGCCTCATCGCCTACGACCACGAGGCCCGCGTCAGCCTCTACGTCATGGCCGGCTGGGCGGCGGCCCTCGGCATCGGCTGGGCCGTGCTGAAGTCCCGCAACCCGGAGGTCACCGAACGCGGCGAGTCGGAGTTCGAGAAGGTCGGCTGACCTCGACGGTTCCAGCATGTGGGCTGTTCCGTACCACCCCCCGGTACGGAACAGCCCTTCTGCTTATCCTGACGAGCATGCTGACCATCACCCAGGCCCTCGTCGACCAGATCGTCACCCACGCGCGCAAGGACCACCCCGACGAGGCGTGCGGCGTCGTCGCGGGACCGGCGGGTTCGGACCGCCCCGAGCGCTTCATCCCGATGCTGAACGCGGCCATGTCGCCCACGTTCTACGAGTTCGACTCGGGCGACCTGCTCAAGCTCTACCGCGAGATGGACGACCGCGACGAGGAGCCGGTGGTCATCTACCACTCCCACACGGCCACCGAGGCCTACCCCTCCCGCACCGACATCTCCTACGCCAACGAGCCGGGCGCCCACTACGTCCTCGTCTCGACCGCGGACACCGACGGACTCGGCGACTTCCAGTTCCGCTCGTACCGGATCGTCGAGGGCGAGGTGACCGAGGAGGAGGTGAAGATCGTGGAGGCGTACTGACCCGTGCGGAGGCGTACCGACGCGTGCGGATGTGTACTGACCCGTCGGTGAGCGGAATTCGCGGTTACGGTGGTCGTACGCACGCGCACGCACACAACTGCCCGCGACGGAGACGGTGTTGACACATCAGACGCGACGACCGCACAGCCGGCGCCCCACGCTCGACGACGTCGCACGCGGCTCGGGAGTGTCGAAGTCCACCGTGTCGCGGGTGATCAACGGCGAGGACAAGGTGCGCGGGGAGGTCGTCGAGCGCGTCCGGGAAGTGATCGCCGAACTGGGCTATGTGCCGAACTCCGCCGCCCGGCAGCTGGTCACCCGCCGCAACAACGCCATCGCCGTCGTGGCGAGCCAGCCGCAGAACCGCCTCTTCATCGACCCCTTCTTCGACCTCCACCTCCGGGGCATCCGCAAGGAGCTGGTGGCCCACGGCGCCCAGCCCGTCCTCCTCTTCCTGGAGGAGCCCGAGGAGTACCCGCGCGTCGGCGACTTCCTGGGCGGCGGCCATGTCGACGGCGCCCTGCTCTTCTCCCTGCGCGCCGACGACCCGCTGCCCGGCATGATCGACCGGCTCGGCCTGCCCGCCGTCTTCGGCGGCCGGCCCCTGGTCCGCGAGGGCGAGCCCGTACGCGACTGCGTGTACGTCGACGCCGACAACCGGGGCGGGGCCCGCCAGGCCGTCGGCCATCTGGTCTCGCTCGGCCGGGAACGCATCGCGACGATCACCGGGCCGTGCGACCAGGAGGCGTCGGCGGTCGACCGCCTGGGCGGCTACCGGGACGTCCTGCTCGACGCCTCGCCCGAGCTCGTCGAACCCGCCGACTACACCCGGCAGGGCGGCGTCGACGCCATGGCCGCGCTCCTCGACCGGTGCCCCGACCTGGACGCCGTCTTCGTCGCCTCCGACCTCATGGCCTCCGGCGCGCTCCAGGTGCTGCGCGAGCGCGGGCGCCGGGTGCCGGACGACGTGGCCGTCGTCGGCTTCGACGACCTCGCGCCCATCGCCGAGCACACCGACCCGCCGCTGACCACCGTCCACCAGGACATCGAGGGGATGGGGCGGCTCATGGCACGGCTGCTGTTCAGCCGTACGCAGGAGAGGGGGGATGCGGAGGTGAGACCGCTGTCCTCGGTGGTCACGCCCACGCGGCTGGTCGTACGGAAGTCGGCCTGAACGTCCCGTGGTGGCCCGCCCGAACCATGTCGCTGAGGTGCGCGGTCTCACTCCCCGGCCCGAATCCGTCCGGCATGTGGGATCACATTCCGGGACCCGGACCGGGAATCGATACGATGAGCGCATGGTTCTTGACGACGTGAGCGAGAAGACGCCGGGCGCACTGCTCGTGGCGCGGCTGCACGTCGACCTGTGCAGGCTTGCCAGCGCCATCTGTTGACGCCGACCCCTGCCGCCGTACGGCTGCGAGCCGCGGCGCCGCCACCTGTGTGACCACGCACGTCCGCGCTGCCGCGCGCCCACCGACCGACTACTCCCGACAGGAGCCGCACACCATGGCCATCGAGGTCCGCATCCCCACCATCCTCCGCCAGTACACCGACGGTCAGAAGGCGGTGGAGGGAGCCGGTGCCACCCTCGCCGAGCTGTTCACCGACCTCGAGAGCCGTCACACCGGCATCCACGCACGCATCGTGGACGGCGGTGAGCTGCGCCGCTTCGTCAACGTGTACCTCAACGACGAGGACGTCCGCTTCCTGGACGGCATCAACACGAAGCTGTCCGACGGCGACAACGTGACCATCCTGCCGGCGGTGGCCGGCGGCATGGTCTGATCCGTCCCCAGTCCTCCGCCTCCGATCCGATCGGCCGCTGATCCCGTATGCGATACGACTCCCCGCTGGCCGCGGTGGGCAACACCCCTCTGGTGCGCCTGCCGCGGCTCTCGCCGTCCGCCGACGTCCGCATCTGGGCGAAGCTGGAGGACCGCAACCCGACGGGTTCGGTCAAGGACCGCCCCGCTCTGCACATGATCGAACAGGCGGAGAAGGACGGCCGTCTGACGCCCGGCTGCACGATTCTGGAGCCCACCTCGGGCAACACGGGCATCTCCCTCGCCATGGCGGCGAAGCTCAAGGGCTACCGCATGGTGTGCGTCATGCCCGAGAACACCTCCCAGGAGCGGCGCGCCCTGCTCGGCATGTGGGGCGCCGAGATCATCTCCTCGCCGGCGGCCGGCGGCTCCAACACGGCCGTGCGGGTGGCGAAGGAGCTCTCCGCCGAGCATCCCGACTGGGTGATGCTCTACCAGTACGGGAACCCCGACAACGCGGGCGCCCACTACGCGACGACCGGTCCGGAGATCCTGGCGGACCTCCCGTCCATCACCCACTTCGTGGCGGGTCTCGGCACCACCGGCACCCTGATGGGCGTGGGCCGCTTCCTGCGCGAACAGAAGCCGGACGTCAAGATCGTCGCCGCCGAGCCACGCTACGACGACCTCGTCTACGGCCTCCGCAACCTCGACGAGGGGTTCGTTCCCGAGCTCTACGACGCGTCCGTCCTCACCACCCGCTTCTCCGTGGGCTCCGCCGACGCGGTGACCCGCACCCGCGAGCTGCTGCAGCAGGAGGGCATCTTCGCCGGTGTCTCCACCGGCGCCGCCCTCCACGCGGCGATCGGTGTGGGCAACAAGGCGGTGAAGGCCGGCGAGTCCGCCGACATCGTCTTCGTCGTGGCCGACGGCGGCTGGAAATACCTCTCGACGGGCGTCTACACGGCGGCGACGACAGAAGAGGCCATCGAGACACTGCAGGGCCAGCTCTGGGCGTAGGGGCCGGGCCCTTTCGACCCCTTGGCGTCCAGTAGCTCGGGGGTTCGACAGCCGCAGTTCCCCCGACAGGCGGCCGTCAGTTCGACAGGTGGCGGACCTGGTCCCAAAGGATCGGGTCGACCACCCCCGCCTTCCTCCGGAAGTCCCCCACCGGCACCTCACGCAGCTCCCCCGTCTCCAGAAAGCTGGGACGGCCGCGGGCATCGCCGACCGTGCCCGGCGGCAGGGGAATCACACCGGCCCGCTCGTCGTGGTACCGACTGGTGATCTTGGCCACGCGGGCGCGATCCCCACGGACGGCCAGGACGAGACAGGGGCGGTCCTTGCCTCCGGGCCCGTCCTCGAAGGGCACGCTGGCCCACCAGATCTCGGACGGCCGGGGCCGCGGCACGGGCCCGCGCGCACGCTCGGGGCGCCCCGGCGGCCGCGTCCGCCCACCGGGCCGCTCCGATCGCCTCGGCGGCCGTCGCGACCGCCCCCACCCGTCGACGACTGTCGCGAGCAGCGCCAGCAACACCACCGCCGCGAGCGCCAACCACCAGGACGTGTCCATAGCCCCGACGGTACCGGCGCACACCACGCCACGCCCGCCCTGTCGCACGCTCCCGCGCTCTTCGGTACCGCCTCACCCCGGCTCACGCGCGCCCCAACGGGCCCCACCACCAGCCGAACCGGTGACACCACAGGTGAGTTCGCCCACAACGGCCCCTGGCGGAGGAGCGACCCACCCTTTTGCGCCTTACGCTCAACGGACCGCACAAACCCTTGTTGCACCCACGTCCGTCCTTCGCAACCCAGCCAACTGCAATCCGCAACCCGTCTGCATGTCTCGACTGACACGACTGTCACGACTTCACGCCAGCGCGGAGGTTCCAGCTCTCATGAAGCTCACCGTCGTCGGCTGCTCGGGGTCGTTCCCGTCCGCGGAATCGGCCTGTTCGAGCTACCTCGTAGAGGCCGACGGCTTCCGGCTGCTTCTCGACATGGGCAACGGTGCCCTCGGCGAGCTGCAGCGCCACTGCGGTCTCTACGACCTCGACGCGATCTTCCTCAGCCATCTGCACGCCGACCACTGCATCGACATGTGCGCGTACTTCGTCGCACGCTACTACCGCCACGACGGCGGCCGCTGCGATCCCATTCCGGTCTACGGTCCGGAGGGCACCGAGCAGCGTCTGACCACGGCCTACGCCGACACCCCGTCCGCCTCCTCCATGAGCGAGGTCTTCGACTTCCACACGGTCAAGCCGAGCACGTTCGACATCGGCCCCTTCACCGTCCACACCGAGCGGGTCGCCCACCCCGTCGAGGCGTACGGCATCCGCATCGAGCACGGTGGCCGGGTTCTGACGTACTCCGGGGACACCGGCGTCACCGACACCCTGGACGAACTGGCCCGCGACGCCGACCTGTTCCTGTGCGAGGCCGCCTTCACCCACGGCAAGGAGAACATCCCGGACCTCCACCTCAACGGCCGCGAGGCCGGGGAGACGGCCGCCCGGGCGAGCGCCCGCCGCCTCGTCCTCACGCACATCCCGCCGTGGACCGACCCGCAGATCAACCTGGTCGACGCCCGCGAGGTGTACGACGGCCCGGTGGAGCTGGCGGTGCCCCGGATGTCGTACGAGATCTGAGCCCGTACGTACGAAGAGGGCCCCCGGAGCCGCATGCTCCGGGGGCCCGACGTCGTTTGGTGCCGGCTCACGCCTTGGTGAGGTCCTCCACCTCCTCCTCGGGCTCGCGGCCCGGGGTCGGGAGGTTGAACCTGACGATGGCGAAGCGGAAGAGGAAGTAGTAGATCGCGCCGAACACCAGGCCGATGGGGATGATCAGCCAGGGTTTGGTGGCCAGGTTCCAGTTCAGGCCGTAGTCGATCAAGCCGGCGGAGAAGTTGAAGCCGGCATGGACGCCCAGCCCCCAGGTGATGGCCATGGAGAGCGCGGTCAGCAGCGCGTGGATCACGTAGAGGAGCGGGGCGATGAACAGGAACGAGAACTCGATCGGCTCGGTCACACCCGTCACGAAGGACGTCAGGGCGAGCGAGATCATCATGCCCGTCACGACCTTGCGGCGTTCGGGGCGGGCGGTGTGCGCGATGGCCAGTGCCGCGGCCGGCAGACCGAACATCATGATCGGGAAGAAGCCGGACATGAACATTCCGGCGCTCGGGTCACCGGCCATGAAGCGGCTCAGGTCGCCGTGCGAGACCACGCCGGAGGCGTCCTTGAACTCACCGAGCTGGAACCACGCCACCGTGTTGACGAACTGGTGCATGCCGATCGGGATGAGCGCCCGGTTGATCGCACCGAAGAGGGCCGCGCCGAGCGAACCGAGGCCGGTCATCCACTCGCCGAAACTGCCGATGGCCTCACCGATCGGCTCCCAGGCCAGCCCGAAGAAGACACCGACCGCGACGCCGACGAAGGCCATGATGATCGGCACCAGGCGGCGGCCGTTGAAGAAGCCGAGCCAGTCCGCCAGCTTCTTGCGGTGGTACCGCTGCCACAGGACCGCCGAGAGCAGACCCATGACGATGCCGCCGAGGACACCGGGGTTGTTGTACGTCGCGGCGACGTCCGCGCCCTTGGTGATCTCGGCCTCGGTCACCGGGAAGGCTTCGAGCACCTTGCTGTAGACCAGGAAGCCCACCAGCGCGGCGAGGGCGGTCGAACCGTCGGCCTTCTTGGCGAAGCCGATCGCGACGCCGATGCAGAAGAGCATCGCGAGGTTGCCGGTGATGGCGCCGCCCGCCTTGTCGAAGACCGCGGCGACCTTGTCCCAGCCGAGGCCATCGGCCCCGAACACATCAGGCTGGCCGAGCCGGACCAGCAGGCCGGCGGCCGGCAGCACGGCGATGGGCAGCTGCAGGCTGCGGCCGACCTTCTGCAGGCCCTGCATCAGGCCTGATCCCCACTTCTTCGCAGGTGCCGCCGAGGGCGCGGTGGCGGTGCTCATAGACTTCCTCCATCGGGTGGTGGTCTACACCACTCAGTGGTGTAGACCTGTTGTAGCAGATGGGGAAGGGAACAGGAACCCTCGATTCCTCCCCGGCTTCCGGACGGCTCGCGGAGCGGTCGGTGAGCGGCCGGTGAGCGTTCCAGGAACGTCCGGTGATCGTTGGGAGAGTTACCGGGGGTACCCGTGTGTCGGGCGACCGGGCCGAGGTGCTGGGCGCGGCCGGGCGGTCATGCGCGTGTGTACCGCGTGCCCGACTCGTCGCGGCGCAGCAACTCCTCGTCCACCAGGGCCCGGCGCAGGGTCACCCAGTCGTCGAACCACTGGCCGCAGATCGCGTTGACCTTGGCCTCGGAGTAGGTGACACCGGCCTCGAAGGAGTCGGCCACGACGGCGAGCACCCGGCTGCGGACCTCCGCCTTGCCGGGGATCGAGGTCAGCCGCCCCTTGCGGAAGTAGGCCCCCGCGCCGTCGCCGCCGCCCCGTCCGGAGATCCTGGCCTCCGCCTGGACGGCCAGCCGGAACGTGTCGTCGATCAGCCGGTAGGCGCGGGCTTCGGCGTCGTACGCGGCGATCCGCCCGTCGACGAGCTTCCGCAGGGCGGCGGCCGCGGCGGCCGGGCGCAGCCCCGCCCGCTCCGCCACCTGCGCCACGGAGGTCGCACCGAGCGCGAGGGCCGCGAAGGCGTCGCGCCGATCGGTCTGGGCGAGGACGCCGATCAGATCGCGGCAGGACGGAGGCGGCTCCTCGCCGTCGGCCCGGCCCTCGGAGGGCTGCCGGCCCTCGGCGGAGGCCGGGGTGGAGGCCGTGGTCATGGTCATCAACTTCCAAGTCGTCGTACGGCGTTGCCGCACATCGTGTGCGGCCGAACCTCTACGACTACCGCGCCGCCCGGCGGCCGGGGCAAGCGGAATTCGCCGCACCGGGCGGAATCCGGCCAGGGGTGCCGAACCGGACAGGACGCCGTCCATCACCGTCCATCGCCGGCCTGGAACAGGGTGCTCGCGCTTATTTGGCGACCGCTCGCCCGGTGGTGTAGACCAGTCGCGGACAGTCCTGCAAGCTGTTCCGCGTACGGTTCCGCCGTCGGGAACGTCATCATCCGGTAGGTACGACAGGGCCGCTCGCAAAGCGGGACCAACTGTGGGTTGCTGCGACAAAGCGGCTTGGATCAGGGAAAACAGGGAGAGTGCCATGGCCAGCAAGGCTGAGAAGATCGTCGCCGGACTCGGCGGCCTCGACAACATCGAAGAGGTCGAAGGCTGCATCACGCGCCTGCGCACCGAGGTCCACGACGCCTCCCTCGTGAACGATGCCGCCCTCAAGGCCGCCGGCGCCCACGGCGTCGTCAAGATGGGCACCGCGATCCAGGTCGTCATCGGCACGGACGCCGACCCCATCGCCGCGGAGATCGAAGACATGATGTGAGCCGCCGGCTCGCCCCGAGGCGGTGGGCCGGGCCCACCACCACGGCATGCGCAGGAGCTCCTTCCCGCCGGGGGAGGAGCCCCCTCCGTATGTGCGGCTAGGCTCAGCGCCATGTCTCGAATCGACGGCCGCACGCCCGAACAGCTCCGCCCGATCACCATCGAACGCGGCTGGAGCAAGCACGCCGAGGGCTCCGTCCTCGTCTCCTTCGGCGACACGAAGGTCTTCTGCACCGCCTCCGTCACCGAAGGCGTCCCCCGCTGGCGCAAGGGCAGCGGCGAGGGCTGGGTCACCGCCGAGTACTCCATGCTCCCCCGCGCCACCAACACCCGCGGCGACCGCGAATCCGTACGCGGCAAGATCGGCGGCCGGACCCACGAGATCTCCCGCCTCATCGGCCGCTCCCTGCGCGCCGTCATCGACTACAAGGCGCTCGGCGAGAACACGATCGTCCTGGACTGTGACGTCCTGCAAGCCGACGGCGGCACGCGTACGGCCGCGATCACCGGCGCGTACGTGGCGCTGGCCGACGCCGTGTCCTGGGCCCAGGGCAAGAAGCTGATCAAGGCCGGCCGTCAGCCCCTGACGGGAACCGTCTCGGCGGTCTCCGTGGGCATCGTCGGCGGCGTCCCCCTCCTCGACCTCTGCTACGAGGAGGACGTGAAGGCCGACACCGACATGAACGTCGTCTGCACCGGTGACGGCCGCTTCGTCGAGGTCCAGGGCACCGCCGAGGCCGAGCCGTTCGCCCGCGAGGAACTCAACTCCCTGCTCGACCTGGCCGTTTCCGGCTGTACGGAGCTGGCGCTCCTGCAGCGCAAGGCGCTTGATACGGTCCTCGAAAGGTAAAGGACACACCAAGAGCGACGGCCGCCGTCGGCAACCACGGCGGCCCCGCCCGCGTCCTTGCACATACGGGTGCACGGCACACCACCGTGCGCCCCGCCACACAGGCAAGTAGCCGTACCCGGGGCCGTCAGGCCTGCAACCAGTAGGAGGACTGTCCCATGGCCGCGAGCCGCCGACGTCGTACCACCGCCATCGCCGGAGCCATAGCTGCCGTCGCCCTCACGGCCGGGCTCACCACCGGCTGCGACGCCGTGAGCAAGGCCATGGACTGCGTCCAGACCGCCGAGGCCATCGCCCAGAGCGTGGGCGACCTCCAGCAGGCCGTCGAGGACGCCTCGAACGACCCGACCCAGCTGGAGGAGTCCCTCAACTCCATCGACGAGAACCTGAAGGAGATCGGCGACAAGACCGACAACGCCGATGTCAACAAGGCCGTCGACGACCTCCAGAAGGCCGTGGACGACGTCCAGACGGCCGTCAACGACGGCGACGCGACCCCCGACCTGAGCGGCATCACCGGCGCCGCGAGCGAACTGACGAAGGTCTGCACCTCGTAATCGACGGGCCACGGGTGGCCGGGATACTGGGGGCATGACCCGCCTGATCCTCGCCACCCGCAACGCCGGCAAGCTCACCGAGCTGAAGGCCATCCTCGCCGACGCAGGCCTCACCCACGACCTCGTCGGCGCGGACGCCTACCCGGACGTCCCCGACGTCAAGGAAACCGGCGTCACCTTCGCCGAGAACGCCCTGCTGAAGGCCCACGCCCTCGCCCAGGCGACCGGCCACCCCGCCATCGCCGACGACTCCGGCCTCTGCGTCGACGTCCTCAACGGCGCCCCCGGCATCTTCTCCGCCCGCTGGGCCGGCCGCCACGGCGACGACAAGGCCAACCTGGAGCTGTTGTTGGCCCAGCTCGGCGACATCGCCGACGAACACCGGGGCGCCCACTTCACCTGCGCGGCGGCCCTCGCGCTGCCGGACGGCACGGAACGGGTCGTCGAGGGGCAGCTGAGGGGCGTACTGAGGCATGTGGCGACGGGCACGAACGGCTTCGGGTACGACCCCATCCTCCAGCCGGAGGGGGACTCGCGGACCTGCGCCGAGCTGACTGCTGAGGAGAAGAACGCGATCAGCCATCGGGGGAAGGCGTTCCGGGGGCTGGTGCCGGTGCTGCGGGAGCTGTTGGGCTGAGGCACGGAAGGGGCCGCCCAGATGGACGGCCCCTTCCGTGTGTGCGGCCGATGGGAGTCGAACCCACATGGGCAAATGCCCCGAGGCACCTAAAACCTCTGCTTATACCATTCAGCAACGGCCGCGCGTGCTTGCCCATACTACCGGGGACGCGTGTGGCTGGGGTTTCCGCCTCTGCACCACGTGCTGGTGATCGCATGGCAGTTGGGGCACAGTAACCGCAGGTTCTCGCGCCGGTCGTCGCTCCAGTCCCCCATTGACGTGATCGACCTCTAGCGTCATGGGCTTTCCGCGCCACTCGGGTCCGATTCCGCACTCGGCGCATTCCTCGGGTACGCCGGTTTCGCGGAGGGCCCGACGCAGCAGCTCGGTTCTGGTCCGGTGCGAACCGCCATGTTGGACCAGAACGTCCTCGGCGCTTCTCGTAAGGCTTGGGCGCGACTTCCCTTGAAGATGTGCCTGTCCGAGAAAGTGCTCGATTGTGAGTTGCCCTTCCGTTAGCCACTGGCGCAACAGCGCACGGTTCCTGCTGTTGTCTGGACGGTCCAGGCGGCGCAGTACCTCGGCGATGGAGATGGACTCGGCGATCACAACGCGCAGTTCGTCGTGTGTGGGCCGTGCCCGCGTGGTGCGACTGCGGAAGTGCGAGATGTCGATCCCGAAGTGAGCGAATCGCCTCGTGAGATAGATGCGGAGCTTGCCGTACGGTCGAGTGCCGAAGTAGGTGATGACCTCGTCGATGTCGGAGCACTGTGCAGCCGCAGCGGCCAGTCGCTCGGGGGTGTACTGCACGCCCCTGCTCATGACACGTCACCCCTGACGCGCCTTGCCTCGCGCCCTCGGTAATTGTCCGTTGTTGAGTGGCAGTTGGGGCACAGGAGCCGAAGGTTTTCGAGACGGTTGTTCCGCCAGTTGCCGTCGATGTGGTCGACCTCCAAGGGGAGCGGGTGGCCCCGCCAGATTGCCTCCGTACCGCAGAGGGCGCACTGCTCCGGTACACCCAGCCCCGTCATCGCCCACTTGAGGCGGTCGCTCTGGACGCGCCGGGCGTGAGTGACCGGCTGCTCGACGAGCAAGGCTTCAGGGGTGCGGGGACGCCAATCCTTGCCGCGCTGTCTCGGCACCTGGAAGTGCGAGGTGTCGATGTCGTACACCTTGATCCGGCGGCTGATGTGCGTGTGTTGGCCACCCACTACCTCGACGCCGAGGTGGCGCAGTACCTCGCACATGTTCGTCGAGGCCGAGACGGCGGACTGGAGGGTTTCCCTGGTCCATCGCCCTCCTTCGCGCTCGAAGTGTGAGATGTCCACCCCCAGCCTCTTCATCCGCTCGCGGATGTACTTCCGCGTCGAACTCCTCGGATCCACCCCCAGCCTCCCCAACGCCTCCGATAGCGTCCGACAAGCCCTCGCGGCCGCCTGTAGCCGCTCCTTCGTGTATGGGCTGACCCCCATCGATCCCCTCCGTCCCGGCCACCTGTTCGTGACCTCGTACGGAGTAACGAACCGTTAATCGGACGGTCACGCCCGGAAATCGGAACGGCCCGTACCGGAGGGTTCCGGTACGGGCCGTGGGTGGAGCCAGGCCGGCGCGCTAGATGCCCAGGTCCTTGATGATCTTGGCTACGTGGCCCGTCGCCCGGACGTTGTACAGCGCCCGTTCGACCTTGCCCTCCTCGTCCACGACGATCGTGGAGCGGATGACGCCCATGTAGGTCTTGCCGTAGTTCTTCTTCTCGCCGAAGGCGCCGTACGCGTCGAGGGCGGTCTTGTCGGGGTCGCCGAGAAGGGTGACCTTCAACGACTCCTTCTCGCGGAACTTGGCGAGCTTCTCGGGCTTGTCGGGGGAGATGCCGATGACGTCGTACCCGGCGTCCGCGAGGAGCTCCAGGTTGTCGGTGAAGTCGCAGGCCTGCTTGGTGCAGCCGGGGGTCAGGGCGGCCGGGTAGAAGTAGACGATGACCTTGCGGCCCTTGTGGTCGGACAGGGACACCTCGTTGCCGTCGGCGTCCGGGAGGGTGAAGGCGGGGGCCACGTCCCCGGGCTGGAGTCGCTCGCTCATCGGTCCAGCGTAATGGCGGGCCCTGGCGGTACGGCGCCGGGTGGAGCTGACAGACTGTCCGCAAAGAAGAGATTTCACCGACAACGGAGGCAGCGCGGTGGCGGAGACCTCGGACACCAGAAGCCCGGCCGAGATCGAGGCGGACATCAAGCGCCGCCGCGACACCCTCGCCGAAACCCTCGACGAGATCGGCGTCCGCGTCCACCCGAAGACCATCGTGGGCGACGCCAGGGCCAAGGTGGTCTCCAACATCGACCACACCCTCGGCAAGGCCTACGTCTCGGTCAATCGTGTGGTCAGTGACGTCAGGGGCCAGTTCGTCGACGAGGACGGGGCGCCCAGGGTCGAGCGCATCGTGCCCGTCGCTCTCGTGGTCGTGGGTGTTGTGGGCGTCGTGGGGCTCCTCGCCCTCGGGACCCGGCGTCGTAGGGCCTGACGGAGACAGGTCCTGACGGAGACAGGTAGGGAAGGCAGGTAGGTTCGGGGCGTGAGCGAGAAGACCCAGCACGACAAGTTGCCCATCCGGATGCTGCACGACCGTGTGCTCGTGCGGCAGGACACCGCCGAGGGCGAGCGGCGTTCCGGCGGTGGCATCCTGATCCCCGCGACGGCGGCCGTCGGCCGGCGTCTCGCCTGGGCCGAGGTCGTCGCGGTCGGCCAGAACGTCCGGACCGTCGAGGTCGGCGACCGTGTCCTCTACGACCCCGAGGACCGCGCCGAGGTCGAGGTCCGTGGTGTCGCGTACGTCCTGATGCGCGAGCGCGACCTGCACGCCGTGGCCGCGGACCGCTTCGAGGGGTCGGAGGACTCCACGGGCCTGTATCTCTGATATCTCTGATTTCAGACATAGAAGGGGCTGGTGACGATCGTCACCAGCCCCTTCTATCGTTCGATCAAGGCGTCAAGCCGTCGAGGCGTCGAGGCGCTATGGGAACGTCCCCTCCGTCGTCCCGCCCCCTGTCGGCGCTCCGCCGTCCGTCGTTCCGCCGTCGGTGGTGGTGCCTCCGCCGCCGTCCGTCGTTCCGCCGTCGGTGGTGGTGCCTCCGCCGCCGTCCGTCGTTCCGCCGTCGGTGGTGGTGCCTCCGCCCGTCGACGTCGTACCGCCGTCCGTCGTTGTGCCTCCGGTCGTCGTGGTGCCACCGTCCGTGGTGGGGGTGCCGCCGGTGGTCGTGCCGTCGTCGGTGCCGCCGTCCGTCGGGCCGCCGGTCTCCTCGTCGCCCGTGGCGCCGCCGGTCTCCTCGTCGCCGGTGGCACCCGGCTCGTCGGCGGGGGTGCTGGGCGGGGTGATGACGACGTCGGCGCCGACCTGGAGGTCGAGGTCGAAGTCCTTGACCTTCTTGCCCTTCAGGGCGGCCTCGGTGAACTGCGCCCAGATCTCCGTGGGCGCCCCACCGCCGTTGATGCGGGGCAGACCCATCGCGCCGTACAGCGACTTGTGGGCGCCCGTCTTGGGGTCCTGGCCCATGACGGAGACGACGGTGGCGAGGTCGGGGGTGTAGCCCGCGAACCAGGCGGCCTGGTCCTCCTCGGCCGTACCGGTCTTGCCGGCGGCCGGGTGGCCCGAGGCCTGCGCGGCGGTGGCGGTGCCGCTCTCGACGACGCTCTGCAGCACGGCGGTCGTGGTGTCGGCGGCCTTGCGGCTGACGGCCTGCGTGGGCTCCGTGGAGGGGAGCTTTATGGCCTCGCCGTCCTTGGAGATCTTTTCGACCATGGTGTACGTGCCGTGCTTGCCGTGGTTGGCGAGCGTGGCGTACGCCTCCGTCATGTCGAGGACGCTCGCGGTGGCGGTGCCCAGGGCGACGGACGGGTACGGGTTCATGTCCGGGGTGTTCTTGGGCAGGCCGAGGTCGATCGCGGTCTTCTCGACCTTCTCGGGGCCGACGTCCACGGCCATCTGCGCGTACACCGAGTTCACGGAGCTCTGGGTGGCCTGGCGGACGGTGATGTTGCCGTAGTTGACGTAGTCCTCGTTCTCGGGGGCGTACGCCTCGCCGGGCCAGCCCACCACGGGGCGCCTGTTGGTGCCGTCGTAGACGGTGTTCGGGGTGATCGCCTGGCCGCTCTGGTTGTTGGAGGCGTTCTCCACGGCGGAGGTGAACACGAACGGCTTGAAGGTCGAGCCGACCTGGAAGTCGCGGCGGGTCGCGTTGTTCACGTACTGCTTGGTGTAGTCGATGCCGCCGTACATCGCGATGACCTTGCCGGTCTTCGGGTCGATGGAGACACCGCCGGCGCGGACGTAGTTGTCGACCTTGCGGTTCTTCTTGTCGAGCTTGTCCATCAGCTGGTCGTCGACGGCCTTGACGAAGGCGTTCTGCATCTTGGGCTGGATGGTGGTGGTGATGCGGTAGCCACCGCCGTTCTCCAGGGCCTCCTCATCGATGATCTTGTTGTTGATGAGGTACGACTTGATGGCCTCCACGAGGTAGCCGCGCTGTCCGGAGAAGGCGGAGGACGTGGTGGCCTGCTTCGGCATCGGGAACTTCGCGCCGGTGCGCTCGGACTCCTTGAGCCAGCCCTCCTTGACCATGCCGTCGAGGACGTAGTCCCAGCGGGCGACGGCCGCGTCCTTGTTCTCGGGGTGTGCGACGACGTCGTACATGCTGGGCGCGTTGACCAGTGCGGCGAGGTAGGCGCCCTGCTCGGCGGTGAGTTCGTCGGCGTCGACGCCGTAGTAGGCCTGGGCGGCGGCCTGGATGCCGTAGGCGTTGCGGCCGAAGAAGCTGGTGTTGAGGTAGCCCTCCAGGATCTCGTCCTTGGTCACCTCGCGGTCCAGTTTGATCGCGATGAAGAACTCCTTCACCTTGCGGGTGACGGTCTGGTCCTGGGCCAGGTAGTAGTTCTTCACGTACTGCTGGGTGATCGTCGAGCCGGACTGCTTGCCCTTGCCGGTGGCCGTGTTCCAGGCCGCGCGGATCATGGCCTTGGGGTCGATGGCGGGCTCGGAGTAGAAGTCGCGGTCCTCGGCGGCCAGCACGGCGTGCTGGGCGTCCTTGGAGACCTTCGACAACGGGACGTTCTCGCGGTTGACCTCGCCGTCACGGGCGATCTGGGTGCCGTCCGCGTACAGGAAGACGTTGCTCTGCTTGGTCGCGGCGTCCTGCGGCTTGGGGATGTGGACCATGTTGTAGCCGAGGACGAAGGCGCCGATGATCAGCATGAGCCCGACGATGAAGGCGCTGAGTACGAAGCGCCAGGTGGGGATCAGCCGCCTGAAGCCGGTCCGCTTGGTCCGCTTGGGCTTCTTCGCCTTGCCGTCCGAGGCCGGGGGGACCGGTGTGATGTCGGGCACGGCGGCGGGCGCCGGGGCGGCGGCCTTCCCGGCGGAAATGACACCCAGGGCCTGGGTGGGCGTGTCGTCGAGCGGCCGGGCGGGCGCCGCGGCGGCCTTTCGGGCCGGCGTGATGCCGAGCGTGGTGGTGGGGGTGTCGTCAGCGGCCGCGCCGGATGCCACGGGGGGCGTCCGGGGGGCCTTGCCGTCGTGGACGCCGGCAGGCTTGGAGTCGCGGGCTCCGGCGGGATAACCGTCACGGGCCCCGGAGGGCCGACCCGCACCGGCCCCTGAGGGCCGACCCGCACCGGCCCCTGAGGGCTGACCCGCACCGGCCCCTGAGGGCCGGCCGTCAAAGGTCGGCGTCGGCCTGGTCTCCGGCGTCCGGGCGGATCCCGCACCGGGCTTCCCGCCGGGCGTGGAGCGAGGGGTCGTCGAGCCGGGGGTCGTCGAGCCGGGCTTCCCGTCGGACACTGGGCCGGACGGCCCGCTGGACGCCGGACCGGACTGCCCACCGGACGCCGCGACAGAAGGCCCAACGGACGCCGGACCGGACTGCCCACCGGACTGCCCACCGGGCTTCCCGCCGTGTGCCGCTGCGGGCACCGCACTCGGGTTCCCGCCTGGCCTCCGGCCGGACGCCACGTCGGGCTTCCCGCTGGACGCCGGACCGGACTGCCCGCCGGACGCCGCACCGGGCCTCCCGTCGGGCTTCCCGCTGGACGCCGGACCGGACTGCCCGCCGGACGCCGCACCGGGCCTCCCGTCGGGCTTCCCGCTGGACGCCGGACCGGACTGCCCGCTGGACGCCGCACCGGGCCTCCCGTCGGGCTTCCCGCTGGACGCCGGACCGGACTGCCCGCTGGACGCCGCACCGGGCCTCCCGTCGGGCTTCCCGCTGGACGCCGGACCGGACTGCCCGCTGGACGCCGCACCGGGCCTCCCGTCGGGCTTCCCGCTGGACGCCGGACCGGACTGCCCGCCGGACGCCGCACCGGGCCTCCCGCCGGGCTTCCCGCCGGGTGCCGTGCCGGGCGTGTCGCTGGACGCCTTGCCAGGTTGCGCGGCAGGCGCTGCTCCGGAGTTGCCGCCGGGTGCCGTGCCGGGCCTGCTGTCGGGCTTCCCGTCAGGTGCTGTGCCGGGCCTCCCGTCGGGCGTCGGGTCCGCCTTACCGTCGGTCTTCCCCTTGGCGGCGTTGTCGGCGGACCCGGGAGTCGCGCCCGGAGCGCGGGGCTCCGGTTCTCTCGGTGCCCAGCCCGGGCCGTTCCGCTGCGGCTCGTCGCTCATCGTGCTGCCGTGCTCCTGTTTTCGCGTCGTACGTTCATTTCCGTACGGCCTAGTACGCTTTGCGCCCGCTCTGGGCCGGTTCTGCACCCCTGAGTAAAGACTCTCGCACCGTTCGATCCGTTCCCGAATCCCGGCACGTGCCCCGTACGCCCCGCGAGCGCCACCGTCCGCCCCGAAAAACGTGTGGCAGCCCACTCCGGCCGCGGACTAGGCTTCTCCGCTTCGGCCCGAATCGGTCTCGGCCTCGGCATTGCGCCTAACTCTTCGCAGCGGATGGGGGTTTCCTCGTGGGCACAGGGCGGTTGTACGCCGCCGTCGCCGCCGGTGGTTTCAGGCGGTACGCGACATATCGGGTGGCCACCGCGGCGGGGGTGTTCACCAACACCGTCTTCGGCTTCATCCTCGCATACACCTACCTGGCCCTCTGGCACGAGAAGCCCCACCTCGGCGGCTACGACCAGGCGCAGGCACTCACCTATGTATGGGTCGGCCAGGCGATGTTCGCGGTGATGGTGCTGGGAAGCGTGGGATTCGAGGAGGAGTTGATCGAGCGGATCCGCACGGGCGACATCGCCGTCGACCTGTACCGGCCCGTCGACCTCCAGCTGTGGTGGCTCGCCGCGGACATGGGCCGGGCCCTGTTCCAACTGCTCGGACGGGGTGTCGTCCCGATGGTGTGCGGCGCGCTCTTCTTCGACCTGGCGCTGCCCTCCGGCCCGCTGCCGTGGCTCGCCTGTCTCGTGGCGGTCGCCCTCGGGGCCCTCGTCAGCTTCGCGATCCGATACATCGTCGCTCTGTGGGCGTTCTGGCTCCTCGACGGCGCCGGAGCGATGCAGATCACCTGGCTCACCGGAGTCTTCTTCTCCGGGATGCTCCTCCCGCTGAACGTCTTCCCGGGCGCGCTCGGCGACCTCGCCCGCATCCTGCCCTGGTCCGCGCTGCTCCAGGCCCCCGCGGACGTCCTGCTGGGCGAGGCCGACCCGCTGGGCACGTACGCCTTCCAGCTCGCCTGGGCTGTGGTGCTG
This sequence comes from Streptomyces sp. DSM 40750, assembly GCF_024612035.1. Lineage (GTDB taxonomy): Bacteria > Actinomycetota > Actinomycetes > Streptomycetales > Streptomycetaceae > Streptomyces. The sequence goes on along the minus strand of NZ_CP102513.1, from coordinate 4,534,859 downwards.
CTGGCGGTCGGGCGGCTGATCCAGTCGGCGGCGACGCGGAAGGTGGTGGTCCAGGGTGGCTGACCTCGACGAGCGTGCGGACGAACGCCCGGTCGCACGGGGCAAGGAGGCGGCCGAGGAGGAGAACCCGTTCGGCGAGTACGGCGTGTACAGCCGCGTACGGGACGGTCTGCGCGCCTACCGCATGATCGCCGCCATGTGGATCCGCTCCACGATGGCCTACCGCGCCTCCTTCGCCATGACGACCTTCGGGAACTTCGCGGCGACCTCCTTCGACTTCCTCGCCATCCTGCTGATGTTCTCCCAGGTCGACGAGTTGGGCGGCTTCGCCCTGCCCGAGATCGCCCTGCTGTACGGCACCTCCGCCGTCTCCTTCGGTCTCGCGGATCTGATGATCGGTTCCATGGACCGGCTCGGGCGCCGGGTGCGCGACGGCACGCTGGACACCCTCCTCGTGCGCCCCGTGCCGGTGCTCGCCCAGGTAGCCGCGGACAAGTTCGCGCTGCGCCGCCTCGGCCGGGTCACCCAGGGGCTGTTCGTCCTCGGGTACGCCCTCGCCACGCTCGACGTCGTCTGGACTCCGGCCAAGGTGCTGATGATCCCGCTGATGGTGTGCAGCGGCGGGCTGATCTTCGCCGCGGTGTTCGTCGGCGGCGCGGCCTTCCAGTTCGTCGCGCAGGACGCCTCCGAGGTGCAGAACGCGTTCACGTACGGCGGCGCGACCCTCCTGCAGTACCCGCCGGCCCTCTTCGCCAAGGACCTGCTGCGCGGCGTGACCTTCGTCCTGCCGCTCGCCTTCGTCAACTGGGTGCCCGGGCTGTACATCCTGGGCCGCCCCTACCCGCTGGACCTGCCGACCTGGCTGGCCTTCGCACCACCGCTGGTCGGCGTGGCCTGCTGCGCGCTGGCGGGGGTCGCGTGGCGGGCGGGGCTGCGTTCGTATCGGAGCACGGGGAGTTAGGGGCACATGGACAAGGACATGGACGGTCACGTCAAGGACATGGGCGGTCGCGTCAAGAACAGGGACGGTCACGTCAAGAACATGGGCAGTCAGGTCGCGGACATCGACAGTCACTTCATCGAACTCGACCGGGTCGAGAAGGTCTTCGACGTGCGCAAGAAGACCGGGTTCCTGCGCCGGGAGCGGCGCGAGGTGCGGGCCGTCGACTCGATCTCCTTCACCGTGGCGCGCGGCGAGATGGTCGGCTACATCGGGCCGAACGGCGCCGGGAAGTCCACCACCATCAAGATGCTGACGGGGATTCTGACGCCCAGTGGCGGCCGGTTGCGGGTCGCGGGCATCGATCCGTCCCGGGAGCGGACGCGGCTCGCCCGGCGTATCGGGGTGGTGTTCGGGCAGCGTACGACTTTGTGGTGGGACCTCCCCCTGATCGACTCCTACCGGCTGATGCACCGCATGTACCGCATCCCCGACGCCCGTTACCGCGAGAACCTCGACCGTTGCGTCGAACTCCTCGAACTGGGCGCGCTGCTGGACGTACCCGTACGGCAGCTCTCGCTCGGCCAGCGCATGCGCGGGGACATCGCGGCTGCCCTGCTGCACGACCCCGAGGTGCTGTATCTGGACGAGCCGACGATCGGGCTCGACGTCATCAGCAAGGCCAGGGTCCGTGAGTTCCTCAAGGACCTCAACACCGAGCAGGGCACGACCGTGCTGCTCACCACGCACGACCTCCAGGACATCGAACAACTGTGCCGCCGGGTGATGGTCATCGACCATGGGCGCCTGATGTACGACGGTCCGCTGACCGGGCTGCACGAGGTGGGCGAGAGCGAGCGCACCCTCGTCGTCGACCTGGAGCGCGAGCTGCCGCCGATCGAGGCCGCGCCCGCCCGGGTCGTACGGGTCGAGGGGCCCCGGCAGTGGCTCGCCTTCCCGGCGTCGGAGTCGGCGGCCCCGCTGGTGGCGCGGATCGCGTCGGAGTATCCGCTGGTGGACCTGTCGGTGCGGGAGCCGGACATCGAGGCCGTGATCGCCCAGATGTACGCGCAGCAGGCCGAGCGCGTGGAGGAGACGGAGCAGGCCGTGCCGTAGCCGGGGGAGGCGGGTGGGGCCGTGTCCTGACTGGGGGAGGCGGGGTGGGGCCGTGTCGTGGCTCGGGGGAGATGGGTGGGGCCGTGTCGTAGCCCGGGGCGACGAGTGCGGCCGTCTCGTAGCACGGCGTGGGGGGTTCCTCGTACGCTGATTCGTATGACGGACGACCTGCCGGATCTTCCGGCCGCCATGGACCTCCGCGCTTCCGACGCCGACCGTGAACGAGTCTCCGAGCAGCTGCGGGACGCCCTAGCGGAGGGGCGGCTCGACATGGAGGAGTTCGAGGAGCGGCTGGACGCGACGTACAAGGCACGGACCTACGGCGAGCTGGCGCCGATCACGCGTGATCTGCCGGGTGCGGGGACCCTGGCGCCGCCGACCGTCGTGCCGCCGTCGTCCGTCTCGCTGGTCAAGGGGCCTGCGGCGGGCGCGAGTTGGCCCGAGCGGATCGTCGGCGGCGAGGGCTCGTCCACGTGGGGCGTGGCGGTCATGTCCGGGTTCGAGCGCAAGGGGCGGTGGACCGTGCCCAAGCGGTTCGACTGCTTCGCGTTCTGGGGTGGTGGCGAGCTGGATCTGCGGGACGCGGACTTCGCGGAGCGTGAGGTCACGATCAACTGCGTGACCATCATGGGCGGGATCAATGTGATCGTGCCGCCGGGGGTCGAGGTCGTGGTCCGGGGCATCGGGATCATGGGCGGCTTCGACCACAGCGAGGAGGGTGTGCCGGGGGACCCCGGGGCGCCGCGCGTGGTCATCACCGGGTTCGCCTTCTGGGGCGGTGTCGGGGTCGAGCGGAAGGTGCCGAAGGCCGAGCGGCAGCGGGAGAAGGAGGCGCGGCGCCAGGAGCGGCTGGAACGCCGCGAGGCACGACGCGAACTCCGCGCCTCCCGCCGTGATCACCTGCATGACCTGCACGACGGTCATCGCGACGCCATGGAGCAGGTACGAGAGGCGATGCGATCGGAGCGGGAGCAGGAGCGGCGGCGGAAACGGGAGTACTAGGCCGAGTTTCGGGTGCGGGTCGTCGTCCGTGGTTGCCCGCACCCACGCGGCGGAGCCGCATATCGACACGGCCCCGCCCTGGAGGGACGCCGCCCCTGGAGGGACGCCGCCTACAGCTTTGCTGGAACGGCGCCCTTCAGCTTCTCCAGGTCGAAGACCTCCGCCATGCGCTCGTACCCCTTGTCGCTCGGGTGCAGGTGGTCCCCCGAGTCGTAGTCCGACCGGAGCCGGCGCGGGTCGTAAGGGTCGCGCAGGGCCTTGTCGAAGTCGACGTACGTGTCGAAGACGTTGCCGGAGCGGATGCGGTCGTTGACGGCCCGGCGTACGGATTCCCGCTGGTCGGAGTAGCCGCGGTGGCCGTGGAAGGGCATGAGGGTGGTGCCCACGACGCGGAGGCCTCGGGCGTGGGCCCGGTCGACGAGTTGGCGGAGGCCGGTGGTGATGGCGTCGGGGTCGGCCCGGCCGGGGTTCCTGAGGATGTCGTTGACGCCGAGGTCGATGACGACGGCCTTGACGCCCGTACGGCCGAGCACGTCGCGCTGGAAGCGGTTGAGGCCGCTGGGGTTCTCGGCGGGGCGGCCGTTGCCGTCGGTGAGGACGCGGTTGCCGCTGATGCCCTCGTTGACGACGCTGTAGCGCGGCGTCTCGGAGGTGCCGACGGCGGCGCGGAGGCGGTCGGAGAGGACGTCCGTCCAGCGCCGGTTCTCGCCGACGGTGGAGGTGATGCCGTCGGTGAGGGAGTCGCCGAGGACGACGACCGTGCCGTCGGACTCGTTGCTCAGCACGTCCAGGGCGGTGACGTAGCGCCAGTGCAGGGACTGGGTGGTGTACGGCTCCCCGGTGACGTCCGCGACCCGGTCGCCCTCGGCGGTGTACGAGATCTGCCGGGCGTGCGCGTGGTAGGTCGCGGGGCCGGACGCGGTGGGGGCATAGGTGGTGATCAGTACGTCGCTGTCGTGCGGGATCGCCACCCGTACGGCGTCACTCACCACCTGTTGACCTGCCGCGATGACGACCGTCGGGTTGCCGGCGAAGGTGAGGCGGCGCATGGTGTCGGCCGCGGCGGCCGGGGTGTTCGTGGTGGCGGCGACCGCGAGCGAGGCGTGGGTGATGGTCAGCGGCTGCTGGCCGTAGAGGTTGGAGAGGGTGACGCGGGCACTCGTACCGGCGGCCGTCGTGTGCACCACGTTGCGGACCGAGCGGTCGGCGAAGCCGTTCGTCTCGGTGCCCGGCTCCGCCCCGCTCGGCGAGGTCGCCCAGGCGCCCACCCAGACGCCGGTGGAGGCGGGGGCGGCGCTGTTGCGGGGTGCGCGGGCGAAGGTCTCCTGGCGCTGGGTGCCGTCGTCGATGCCGACGCCGATGTATATCGCGGCCGAGATCGCCACGACCAGGGCGGTCATGGCCGCCAGAAGTGCATAACCGTGTTGCTTGGTCATGCGGTGTGTTACTCCTCGGGCTGTGGAGCCCCGAGGCTCCGATGTGATCACCCCATGATGCGTCATGGGATGGGGGCGGCTGGTGAGAACCCCCATCGGTTCCCCCGCCCGGACAGACGCGGGGAACTCCTGTTCCGTTCCAGGAGTAGGTCTGAGTAGTTCTATGGGGTACGTCACCAAGGGTTCGAAGAGCTGACGAGCTGTTGAGCCGAAGAGCTGAAGCGCCGAAGAACCGAAGAGCTGAGGCGCCGAAGAGTTGAAGCGCCGAAGAGTTGAAGCGCCGAAGCGCAGAAGCGCCGGAGAACGGGACAATGTGTACGGGGGACAGGAACGGGTGGAGTGAATGGACCGTACGAAAGCGGATGAGAGCGCCGAGCCGCGCGTGTCGCACCGCACCATGACGACCTTCAGCGCCGCCGACGAGGAGAAGCAGCGGGGCGTGCGGCAGATGAAGCTCATCGCGGCCGGGCTGCTGCTGTTCGTGGCGGTGGTCTACGTGCTGGCCAAGTGGGCCTCGCACGAGGGCGCCGGCGCCTGGGCCGCCTATGTCGCGGCGGCGGCCGAGGCGGGCATGGTGGGCGCGCTGGCGGACTGGTTCGCCGTGACCGCCCTGTTCCGGCATCCGCTCGGGCTGCCCATCCCGCACACCGCGATCATCCCCACCAAGAAGGACCAACTGGGCGTCACTCTCGGTGAGTTCGTGGGCGAGAACTTCCTCTCCCAGGACGTCGTACGGCAGCGGTTGCGCGCCGTCGGCATCGGCAGCCGGCTCGGCGCGTGGCTCGCCGAGCCGCAGAACGCCGACCGGGTGACGGCGGAGTTGGCGACCGCGCTCCGGGGCGCGCTGACCGTGCTGCGCGACTCGGACGTACAGGCCGTGGTCGGGGAGGCGATCACCCGGCGGGCGAACGCCCAGGAGATAGCGCCCGGCATCGGCAAGATGCTGGAGAAGATCGTCGTCGACGGCGGCCACCGGCGGGCCGTCGACCTGATCTGCGCCCGTGCCCAGAACTGGCTGATCCTCCACGACGAGCAGGTCATGGACGCGGTCGAGGGCGGCGCCCCCGGCTGGACCCCGCGCTTCGTCGACCGGAGGATCGGTGAGCGGGTCTACAAGGAACTGCTCCGCTTCGTCACCGAGATGCGCGACTCACCCACCCACCCGGCCCGTGGCGCCCTCGACCGTTTCCTCACCGACTTCGCCACGGACCTCCAGTCCGACACGGACACGCGTGCGCGGGTGGAGCGGCTGAAGGGCGAGGTGCTCGGCCGGGGCGAGGTCCAGGATCTCATCGCCTCCGCCTGGACGGCCGTACGGTCGATGATGGTGGCCGCCGCCGAGGACGAGCGCAGCGAGCTGCGGCTGCGTGTCCGTGCCTCCCTGCTGTCGCTGGGCACCCGGATGGCCACCGAGCCGTTGGCGCAGGCCAAGGTCGACAAGTGGCTGGAGGGCGCGGCCGTGCACGTCGTGACCACCTACCGCGCGGAGATCACCTCCCTCATCACCGAGACCGTCGCCGGCTGGGACGCCGAGCACACCACGAGGAAGATCGAGGCCAATATCGGCCGCGACCTGCAGTTCATCCGGATCAACGGCACGGTCGTGGGTTCGCTGGCCGGCCTGCTGATCTACACGGTGTCGCGGGCGTTGGGGGCGTAGTCCCACCTCCGGGGCGTAGTCCCACCTCGTACGGGCACCCGGACCGGGTTCGCTCGACGAGGAGGGAGCCGTAAGCCCATGGCCGTCACCGCGCACAAGTCCCCGGAGACCCCGGAGCCCCCCGGTACAGTCACCACGGCCGTACCGGCCCGCTTGGACCGTCTGCCCTGGTCGCGCTGGCACTGGACGGTGGTGATCGGCCTCGGCACGGTGTGGATCCTCGACGGTCTGGAAGTGACCGTCGTCGGCAACATCGCGGGACGGCTCTCCGAGGACGGCAGCGGTCTGCCGATCACCTCCGCGCAGGTCACGGGCATCGCGGCCGCGTTATACGTGGCCGGCGCCTGTACGGGCGCCCTCTTCTTCGGCCATATGACCGACCGGTTCGGCCGCAAGAAGCTGTTCATGGTGACGCTGGCGGTCTATCTGGCGGCGACCGCGCTGACGGCCGTCTCCTTCTCCTCCTGGTGGTTCTTCCTCTTCCGCTTCCTCACCGGCTTCGGCATCGGCGGCGAGTACGCGGCCATCAACTCCGCGATCGACGAGCTGATCCCGTCCAGGTACCGGGGCCGCGTCGACATCGTCATCAACGGCAGCTTCTGGCTCGGCGCGATCGGCGGTTCGCTCCTGTCGATCGTCGCCCTGAACACGGACCTCTTCGCGGCGAACGTCGGCTGGCGGCTGACCTTCGCCCTCGGTGTGGTGCTGGGCCTGGTGATCCTGCTGGTCCGCCGGAACGTCCCCGAGAGCCCCCGCTGGTTGCTGATCCACGGCAAGGAACAGGAGGCCGAACGGCTGGTGGGGGAGGTGGAGGAGCGGGTCGAGACGGAGACGGGCCGCCCGTTGCCGGCGGTCGACCAGGAGATGACCATCCATCAGCGCGGGAGCGTGGGCTTCGGCCTGATCGCCCGTACGGTCTTCTCCCGGTACCGCCGCCGCGCGGTCCTCGGTTTCTCCCTCTTCATCGGCCAGGCGTTCCTCTACAACGCGATCACCTTCGGCTTCGGCGCGATCCTGACGACGTTCTACGACGTCCCGACCTCCGACACCGGCTACTACTTCGCCTTCATCGCCGCCGGCAACTTCCTCGGCCCGCTCCTGCTGGGCAAGCTGTTCGACACGGCCGGCCGCAAGATCATGATCTCGTCGACGTATCTGCTGTCGGGTGTGCTGCTCTTCGGCACGGCCTGGCTGTTCGACCGGGGTGCGCTCAACGCGGTGTCCCTCACGGTCTGCTGGTGCGTGGTGCTGTTCTTCGCCTCGGCCGGCGCGAGCAGCGCCTACCTGACCGTCTCGGAGGTCTTCCCGATGGAGACCCGGGCCATGGCCATCGCCTTCTTCTACGCTCTCGGCACGGCCGCCGGCGGCATCAGCGGCCCGCTGATCTTCGCCCAGCTGACCGAGTCCGGCGTCGTCGCCGACACCGTCCTCGCCTTCCAGATCGGGGCGGGCCTGATGTGCGCGGCGGGGCTCGTCGCGGCCTTCCTCGCGGTGCGCGCGGAGCGGCGCTCCCTGGAGGACATCGCCCAGCCGCTGTCGGCTGCGGCCGCCGTCGCCACCCAGGGCCGCCGGTCGTCGCCGCTACTCAGGTACCGCTGAGTACCTTCGGGGTGCGGCCGGCTGAGTACCCGTACTCTGTCGGCCCGCCGCCCGTCCCGGAACCCTCGTACGCATGACCGAGAAGCTGCTCCGCCCCCTGCGCACGCGGCCCTGGCCGGAACGCTGGCTGACCCGCCTGCTCGGCGCCGCCCTCGCCGCGGCCACGTACCGCCTCTGTCTCCCGTGGGACCTGCGCAACCGGCCCGAACTGGAGGGATCCCTCACGGAGACGACCCCCGTGACCGTCCTGGGGGTCGCCGTCCTCGCCCTCGTCCTGCTGCTCCTCGCGGCCTACTTCGGCCGTCGGGACGCCCTGGCCTGGCCGTTGCTCCTGGTCGCGGTCCCACCGTCCGCCCTGATGTACGTGTCCTTCCACAGCCACCCCGAACCCCCCGACGCCGCCGTCTGGCCCCTCGCCTGGGCCTTCTTCACGCTCGTCCTCGGCGCGTGGGTGCTGATCGCGTCCTCGGTGGCGCGGCGGTTCAGGGCGGAGGCGGTGGACGAGGAGTGGCTGATCAGGGCACAGCGGCCGTCGGAGGGGGCGGGCGGTACCGCCCGCCCCCTCCGACGGGCAGTGCCACCGCCGCGTCACTGGCCGTCGAAGTAGAGCCTGCTCTTCTTGATGAGGTGCGACGCGTAGCCACTGCCTATGAAACCCCTGCGCCGGAAGGTGCCCACATACCGGCGCGCGCTGTCGACCACGACGGGCCGGGCCATGATGGCCCACTCGTTGCGCGCCTGTGCCTCCGCCCACTGCATGGCGGCCGGGTCCACCCGGTCGCTGACCAGCACCGGGAACACGCCGATCCCGGTCTGTAGACCGGCCGGCAGCCCGCCCTTGGTGCGCTTGGCGTACTCCATCGCCTGGAAGGTGAAGGTGCCGATGGTCGGCATGGTGATCTCCGGGACGGCGGCCGCCACCGTGAACAGATGCAGCTTGGTCCCCATCCACCGCAGCCGGAAGTCGGCCCGCCGCCCCACGAGCACGGGCAACCCACCCCAGTCCTCCCACCAGGTCTGGCATTCGTCGGCGGCGAGACGGGCGGCTACGGAGGCGAGATAGGCCTGGGAGGCGGACTGCTGTGGATGCATGGCCGGATCATGCCCGGCGATGGCTGGTTCTGGGAAGGCGGGGTGTCCCGTGGCTGCCACGGGGCAGCCACGGGGGCTTTCCAGGGAGGTCTACGCCCCAGTGGAGGAACCGGGCCGGACGATCATCAGAATCGTGACCGTGGCCCACAGCAGATTGAACACACCGGTGAACATGGCCAGTCGGGCAGTGACTTGCGGGCCGACCGCGGAACCCCCGACCCCCTCCAGGATCTCCTCCTGCCGGGGCAGCACGAGGGCCAGCAGCACGATGGCGGCGAGAGCGGTCAGCAGCATCGACACGATCAGCCAGGCGTCCTTCAACACCCCCATGCTCATCGCCGTGGCGAACCCGAGCACGGGCACGGCGATGCCCACACCGCCGTAGACCCGGCAGATCCGGTGCAGCAGCCGCAGGGCCGACACCGCCCGCTCGCTCCCGGGTTCGGCCAGCGCCTTGCGCGCGCTCGGCGGGAACATACTGGCCGCGACGGTGATGGGTCCGACGGCGATGATCGCGGCGAGGACGTGGAGGGAGAGCAGGAACTTGGTCACGCTGGGACGGTAGGGCGCGCGACGACCGCGTAGAAGTGGCGAGACTGCCAGGACTCAACGGATTCTCGCCAGGGGTCTGCCACCAGGCATGAGGCCCCCCTGGACACCCAGGTCTGCTTGGCGGGAACCCGGTGCAGGCCTACGCTCCCGCCATGCACACCGTGGCCGTACTGGCGCTGGACCAGGTCATCCCCTTCGATCTCTCCGCCCCGATCGACACCTTCGGCTGGGCGCGGCTGCCGGACGGGCGGGAGGCGTACCGGGTGCGGGTCTGCTCGGTGGCGGAGGACGGGGAGGTGAAGGCGGGGCCGTTCAGCGTGCGGGCGCCGTACGGTCTCGACGCGCTGGCCGAGGCCGACACGATCATCCTGCCGGGGACCGAGGACCCGACGGTGCCGCTGCCGCCGGGCGTGACGGAGGCGCTGCACGCGGCGGCGGCGAGCGGGACGCGGATCGCCTCGATCTGTGTCGGCGCGTTCATCTTCGCGGCGACGGGCCTGCTGGACGGCCTGCGCGCCACGACCCACTGGATCGCCGCACCCGATCTGGCGGCCCGCCACCCGGAGGTGACCGTCGACCCGAACGTCCTCTACGTCGACAACGGTCAGTTCCTGACCTCGGCGGGCGCGGCCGCGGCCATGGACATGTGCCTGCACATGATCCGCAAGGACCACGGCTCGGCGGTCGCCGCGTTCACCGCCCGCATGTGCGTCATGCCCCTCGAACGCGAGGGCGGACAGGCCCAGTTCATCGTCCAGGACCAGCCCCCGGCCCCCGCCGGCGCCACCATGGAACCCCTCCTGCGCTGGATGGAGGAGAACGTCGAACGCGACCTGACCCTGGACGACATCGCCCTCCACGCGGGCACCAGCACCCGCACCCTGAACCGCCGCTTCCGCGAACAGACGGGCACGACACCGTTGCAGTGGCTGCACCGGGCAAGAGTCCGCCGAGCCCAGTACCTGTTGGAGTCCACCGACCACACGGTGGAACGCATCGCGACCCAGTCGGGCTTCGGCTCCCCCACAGCCTTCCGGGACCGCTTCAAGAGGGTGGTCGGGACGAGCCCGTACGCGTACCGGCGGGCATTCAGAGGCGAGTGAGGGCGCCAGGGTCAGTGGCGCGGGCCCCGTACGACCACAGCCAGCAGGGACGCGACGAGGCAGGTCGCGCTGAGGGTGGTCCATACGACGTCGTATGCGCCGAAGAGGTCACGGGCGGTGGCACCCAGGAACGCGGAGGCGCCCGCGCCGAGTTGGTGGGCGGAGTTGACCCAGCCGAAGACGATGGGGCCGTCCTCGCCGTAGACGCGGTCGCTGAGGGCGATGACGGGCGGGACCGTGGCGACGTCGACAAGGCCGTAGATCACGACAAAGGCGATCATGGTCGGGGTGACGGTGGACGAGAACACCATCGGCAGCGCCAGCAGGGTGAGCGCGCGGACCGCGAAGTACGCGGTCAGCAGCCGGCTCGGGTCGAAGCGGTCGGTGAGCCAGCCGGAGAAGACCGCACCCAGCGCGGAGAACACGCCGATCAGCGAGAGCAGCGACGCGGCGGCGGTGGCGCGCATGCCGTGGTCGTGGGCGGCGGGCGCCCAGTTGCTCCACATGATCCCGTTGGTGGAGGCGCCGCAGATGACGAACATCCCGGCCAGCACCCAGAACGGCCCGGTGCGCGCGGCGTCGACGAGCACCTTCAGGGCACGCTGCGCCGCCCCGGACGCCGGCGGCGGCTTCGGCACGAACTCCGTCGCACCGTAGGGCTTCGTGCCCACGTCCGCCGGGTGGTCGCGCAGCAGCAGGAGGACGAGGGCGGCCACCGCGAGGGCCACGAACGCCAGCGTCACCACCGGCGGACGCCAGCCGTGCCGGTCGACGCCCCACGCGAGCAGCGGCAGGAAGAGCAGCTGGCCCAGATGGCTGGAGGAGCTGAGCACACCGGTGACCAGACCGCGCCGGCGCTCGAACCAGCTGCCGGTGATGCTCGCCGCGAACGTCATCGTGAGGCAGCCACTGCCGAGCCCGATCAACACGCCCCAGTACGCGGTCAGTTGCCAGGGACGTGCCATCACGCTGGTGAGCAGCGCGCCCGCGGTGACGAGCAGCAGCGCGCCCACGACCACACGCCGGATGCCCACGCGGTCCATCAGCGCGGCGGCGAACGGGGCCGTGAGACCGAACAGCACCATGTTCACCGAGGCGGCGAGGGCGATCTGGCCCCGGTCCCAGGCGTAGCTCTCGTGCAGCGGGGTCACCAGCAGACCGGGGACGGTGGTGAAGGCCCCGGCGGTGACGATGGCCGCGCCCGCGGCGACGGCGACGGCCCAGGCGCGGTGGAAGCGGGGGTCGGCCGTGCCGGGCGCGCCTGGAGGGCCGGTGTCTTCCGGGCGTTCGGCGTGTTCGATGTCCTTGTGCTCGAAGTCCGTGTGCTCGGTGTGCTCGAAGTCGGTGTGCTCGGTGTGCTCGGTGCGCTCGGTGTCCTTGTGCTCGGTGTGCGTCGTCCGGGTCGTCAACTCAGCCATGTCTCCAGCCTGGTGACCGGGTCCCGTCCTCACGAGTGGCCAGATGGACCATATACGCAACAATATGGCCATGCCTGTCTTCGCCGACCCCGGCCGCCACCGCGTCGCCGTACTCGCCCGCCAGTTGCTCCTGCCCATCGAGCTGGGCATCGTGCACCAGCTGTTCGGGCAGGCCAGAGAGGGCGCGACGGCGGCGGGGGAACCGTTGTACGAGGTCGTCACCTGTGGGCTGCGGGCCGGTGTCACCCGCACGGACGGCGACTTCACCGTCAACGTCCCGTACGGCCCGGAGGCCCTGGCCGAGGCGGACACCGTCATCGTCCTGTCGTCCCACGAGGACTACGTCCAGGACACCCCCGACCTCACCGCCCCGCTCGCGGACGCCCTCGCCCGCATCCGCCCCGGCACCCGGATGGCCTCCATCTGCACCGGTGCCTTCGTCCTCGCCTCGGCCGGGCTGCTCGACGGGCACACGGCCACCACCCACTGGCGGTACACCGACCTCTTCGCCCGGCTGTTCCCCCGGGTCGAGCTGGACCCGGACGTGCTCTACACCGACGGCGGAGACGTCCTGACCTCGGCCGGCTGCGCCTCCGGCATCGACCTGTGCCTGCACATGATCCGCCGCGACCACGGCACGGCCGTCGCGGGCGACGTGGCCCGCCGCACCGTCGTGCCCCCGCACCGTGAGGGCGGCCAGGTCCAGTACGTACGCCGTCCCGTGCCCGCCCTCTCGGCGCCCGCCACATCCGCGGCCCGCGAATGGGCGCTGCGGCACCTCCATGAGCCCGTCACCCTGGGGCAGTTGGCGTCCAGGGAGGCGATGAGCGTGCGCAACTTCAACCGGCGGTTCCGCGAGGAGGTCGGCATGACTCCGATGAACTGGCTCACCCAGCAACGCGTCGAGCGGGCCAGGGAGTTGCTGGAGGAGTCGGACCTGCCGGTCGACCAGATCGCCGCGCGCACGGGCCTCGGTACGGCGGCCAATCTGCGCCGGCACTTCCAGGCGGCCCTGGGGACGTCCCCGAGCGCGTACCGCACGACGTTCCGCGCCCTGTGACGTCGGGCGTTCCGTGCCCTGTGACGTCGCGCGTTCCGCGCCTTGTGACGTCGGGCGTTCCGTGCCCTGTGACGCCGGAGCGTTCCGCGTCCTGTGACGCCGAGTGGGGCGGCCCCTTCGAGGAGCCGCCCCACTGGTCGTACGGGTCGCCGCCGGTCACATCCCGCGCGGGAACTCCCGGTTACCCAAGTGCTGCGGCCGGGGCACGGCGGCGGCGTACGGCTCCTCCAGGGCGTTCTCCACGCTGTTGTAGACGATGAAGATGTTGGACCGAGCGAACGGGGTGATGTTGCCGTTCGAGCCGTGCATCAGGTTCGAGTCGAACATCACCGCGGATCCGGCCGGTCCGGCGATCTGCTTGATCCCGTGCTCCTGGGCCATCCGCGTCAGGTGCTCCGGGCCGGGAGAGCCCACGGTGATGCGGTGCACCCGCAGCGACTCCTTGTGGAAGTCGGGGGGCGTCTCGCCGACCGACGGGACGAACGTCCTGTGCGTGCCCGGCATGACCATGAGCGGGCCGTTGAACTCGTAGTTCTCGCTGAGCGCGATGGACACGCTGAACGCGCGCGGCCTGGGCATGCCGTCCTCGGCGTGCCAGGTCTCGAAGTCCGAGTGCCAGTCGAACTGGGCGCCGCCGAAGCCGGGCTTGTAGTTGACGCGGCTCTGGTGGACATACACCTCCGAGCCCAGCACCTGCCGGGCCGCGTCCGTCAGCCGCGGCGAGGCGAGCAGGTCGGCGAAGACCTCACTGACCTTCTCGACCTCGAAGACGGAACGGAGGCGGTCGGAGTCCGGTTCCAGCACCACGCGGTCGCCCGCCAGCACCGCCGGGTCCTCGCTCAGCCGCTGGAGTTCCGCACGGTAGAGCTGGACCTCCTGCTCGCTGAGCAGGTCGTCGAAGACGTGGTAGCCGTCGGCCTCGTAGCGCTCCAGTTCCCGTCGGCTCAGCGGCCCCTCCTGGGTGCCCCACACGGTCGGGTCGAGGCGTGGCTGGGCGATGGCCTCGCCGGTGACGCGGGTCGGGTAGCGGTCGATGCGGGTGGCGGCGGTGGTCATGCCTTCTCCTTCTCCTGGTGGGTGTCGGTGCTGAGGGGGCCGATGCGGTGCAGGACCTCGTCGTGATGGCCGTCGCCGAGCCACGCGGCCGGGAACAGCACACGCTCGGCGACCTCGGCCGACCGCTTGCGGGCGTACTGCTTGAGGACCATGAGGATGGCCTTGTTGTCGGCGGAGACGGTGGCCTCGACGTACCGGGCGCCGCGCTCGCGCTGCCGCTCGGCCGCGGCCTCGAAGAGCCGTACGCCGAGGAACGGGATGCCGTGCCGAGGGCTGACGGCCGTCTGCCAGACGAAGTACGTCTCGGGCTCGTCGGGACGCCGGTAGCCGGTGAGGAAGCCGACGATCTCGCCGTTCACGGTGGCGAGCAGCGAGCAGTCGGCGAAGTCCCGGAACCACAGGACGTAGGAGTAGGGGCTGTTGGTGTCCAGGCCGGGGGTGTTCTTCACCAACTCCCAAACAGCGAAGCCGTCTTCGGGACGCGGCTCACGGAAGACGGCCCTCCGGGCCGGTTCGGCGGCCGTGTCCTTGGCCGTGTCGTTGGAGGTGTCCTTGGCGGTGGTCCGCGCGTCGATCGAGGTGGTCACGGTCGGCCCGCCCCCTCACCGGTCAGTTCGGTGACTCCGGTCAGCAGCGGGTACGCGCCGGACTCGTCGTGGTCCTCGGCGCCGGTCACCGGCGGGTTGAACACGCAGACGTAACGGGAGTCGGTCTTCGGCCGCAGCGTGTGCCGCTCATGGCCGTCGAGGAGGTACATCGTGCCCGGAGTGATCCAGTGCTTCTCGCCGGTCTCCTCGTTGGTGAGCTCGGACTCGCCCGCCACGCAGAGCACGGCCTCGATGTGGTTCGCGTACCACATGGTCGTCTCGGTGCCCGCGTAGACGGTGGTCTCGTGCAGGGAGAAGCCGACTCGCTCCTTGGCGAGCACGATGCGCTTGCTCTCCCAGGTGCCTGATTTCGCCTTCACATGCCGGTCGGTGTTCTCGATGTCCTTGAACGATCGGACGATCACGGTGAGTTCAGCCCTTTCAGTGGTCAGGCGGTCTCGTCGTCTGGTCAGGCGGTCCGGTGCTGTTGTCAGGCGGTCCGGTGCTGGGGTCACGCGGTCTCGCGGACGGCTCGGGCCAGGACGCGCAGCCCCTCGTCCAGTTCGTCGGGGGTGATGGTCAGCGGAGGCAGCAGCTTGACGACCTCGTCCTCGGGGCCCGAGGTCTCCAGGAGCAGGCCGAGCTGGAAGGCGCGGCGGCAGACGGCCGCGGCCCGCGCCCGGTCGTGGAACTCGACTCCCCAGACCAGGCCGCGGCCCCGGTGGACGGCGTCCCGGTGCTCGTCGACGAGGGCGAGCAGCGCCTGTTCGACCTGCTGGCCGCGGGCGAGGGTCTGCTTCTCCGTCTGGTCGTCGGCCCAGTACGCGTCGAGCGCGGCGGCCGAGGTGACGAACGCCGGGTTGTTGCCTCGGAAGGTGCCGTTGTGCTCGCCCGGCTCCCAGACGTCCAGCTCCGGCTTGAACAGTGTCAGGGACATCGGCAGCCCGTACCCGCTGATCGACTTCGACACGGTCACGATGTCCGGGACGATGCCCGCCTCCTCGAAGGAGAAGAACGCGCCCGTACGACCGCAGCCCATCTGGATGTCGTCGACGACGAGCAGCATGTCCCGCCGCTCGCACAGCGCGGCCAGCGCCCGCAGCCACTCCGGGCGGGCGACATTCACACCGCCCTCGCCCTGCACGGTCTCCACGATCACCGCGGCGGGCGTGTCCAGACCCGAGCCCCGGTCCTCCAGCAACCGCTCGAACCAGAGGAATTCAGGAAGCTCCTCGGCAAGCCCGGGGAGTCCGAGGGGTCCGGGAGGTCCGGGGGGTCCGGGGGGTCCGGGGACCCGGCCGTCGGCCCGGAAGCCGTCGGAGCGACTGAAGTAGCTGTCGTACGGCAGCGGAACCGCGTGCACCAGGGGCACCCCGGCCCCGGCCCGCTTGAAGGCGTTGCCGGTGACGGCGAGCGAGCCGAGTGACATGCCGTGGAAGGCGTTCGTGAAGGACACGACCGACTCCCGGCCCTTGACCTTCCGCGCCAGCTTCAGCGCGGCCTCCACGGCGTTCGTGCCGGTCGGCCCCGGGAACATGACCTTGTACGGCAGGTCGCGCGGCCGGAGTACGAGGTTCTGGAAGGTCTCCAGGAACGTCCGCTTGGCGGTGGTGGCCATGTCGAGGCCCTGGGTGACGCCGTCCCGCTCCAGATGGTCGAGCAACGCCCGCTTGAGCACGGGGTTGTTGTGCCCGTAGTTGAGCGAACCGGCGCCCGCGAAGAAGTCCAGGTAGACATGGCCGTCCTCGTCGTACAGCCGGCTGCCGCGGGCCCGGTCGAAGACGGTGGGCCAGCCCCGGCAGTAGCTTCGGACCTCCGACTCCAGGGTCTCGAAGACGCTCAGGTCGGGCGGGGCGATGGTCATACGGCTGCCCGCTCGGTATCGGCTGTGGCACCCGAGGCGAGGACGAAGTCGGTGAAGGTGTCCACCGAGACGAAGTCGTCCGCGTCCAGCTCCTCCGGGTCGACGACCAGGCCTATGGAGTCCTCCAGCGCCATCAGCATTTCGAGCATCGTCGTGGAGTCCAGGTGCAGGTCGTCGAAGAGCCGGATGTCGCCGTGGAGACCGGTGACGGGCCGTTCGAGGACGTGGGTGAGGGCGTTTTCGAGTGCGGTGACGACGTTCTGGCGATCCATCACATGTCCTTACCTGTGGGGTTGGTGTGCTGGTGTGCTGGTGTGCCGAGGAAGGGTGGCGAGGGCGATCAGCGGGCGGCCGGTGCGAGCGAGTCGGGGGAGGCCACCAGGGCGGCCAGCTGCTTCCGGTCGACCTTTCCGTTGCCGTTCACGGGCAGCGCGTCGAGGCGTACGCAGCGCCGGGGGATCTTGAAGGGTTCGATCAGGTCGCGCATGCGCTCGCGCACCTCCTCCGCGGGCAGGTCCGCGACCACGGCGAGCACCGCGGACCGCCGGCCGTCGGGAGGCAGGACGGCGGCCGATACGACGCCCTCGACGCGGGCCGCCGCGGCCTCGACCTCGGTGGCGCTGAGCCGGAAGCCGCGCTCCTTGTAGAGGTCGTCGCGGCGCCCGGCGAAGTAGAGGTAGCCGTCGTCGTCCTGCCGGCCGTAGTCGCCGGTGCGCAGCTCGGGGAAGAGCCCCTCGGCACGCGGGAAGCGCTCGGCGGTCAGTTCGGGGCGCCGCCAGTAGCCGGCCATCACATGCGGTCCGCGGACCACGAACTGCCCGATCTCGCCGGCCGGCAGCCGCTCGCCGTCGTCCCCGACGACGAAGACCTCGGTGCCGGGCAGCGGCAGCCCGCAGGAGCCGGGCCGGGCGAGGTCGCCGTCGGGCGGCATGATCGCGGTGCGCTTGCACTCGGTGAGGCCGTACATCACCTGGATCCGCAGCCCCGGCAGCGCGCCGCGCAACGCGGCCATGGTGGTGTCGGACAGCGCCGCCCCGGTGTTGGTGAGCAGCCGCAGCCCCCGCAGCCGGCCGCTCGCTTTCCCGGAACCGCGCCGCAACAGCCACGCCAGCCGGTCGGCGACGGACGGCACCCCCGGCAGCACCGTCGCCCCGCTCTCCTCCAGACTCCGCAGCAGCGGCGGCCCCGCCTCCTCGACCGTCCCCAGATGCAGCCGCGCTCCGCTCAGCGCGGACAGGTAGAGCTGGTAGAGGCCGTAGTCGAAGGAGAGCGGCAGCGGGCAGTACACGACGTCGTCGGCGCGGTATCCGAGACAGGCCTGGATGGCGGACGCCGCGAACAGCACCTGCTGGTGAGTGCTCACCACCGCCTTGGGCAGGGCCGTGGTCCCCGAGGTGTAGATGAGGCTGACCGGGTCGACGGTGAGGGGGGCGGCGGTGGACGGAGAGGGAGCGGTGCCGTTTCGCGCGAGGCGGCCGGGGCTGGGCTGAGGGGGAGTGGTGCGGTTCCCGGGAAGCGGGCGGCCGCGATCGTGAGGGTCGGTCGGTGGGGCGGCGTGGTGGGCACCGGGTACACGAGGGTCGAGGGCCGTTCGTACGAGGTCCTCGCTCCGTACGGCCGTGACGCCGACCCCCTCCGCGGTACGGAGGGCCTCCGGGTCGTCGGAGACGAGGACACGGGGCTCGCAGTCGCCCAGCACGTGCTCCAACGGGCCGCCGCGCACCTGCTCGTGCAGCACGCTGAACACCGCCCCGATCCGGGACGCGGCGTACACCAGCATCGCCACACCGAGCCCGTCCGCCGCCTTCACGACGAGACGGTCACCCCGGCCCAGCCCCTCCCGCCGAAGCCGCCCGGCCACCCGCACACTGGCGTCGGCCAGCTCGCCGTAGGTCAGACTGCCGCCGCGTGTGCTCAGGGCGGGGGCCTGGGGGGTGCGTTCGGCGGCCAGGTCGAGGAGGTGGTGGAGGAGGTGGGGGGTGGAGGGTGCCGGGAGTACCGCTGGGGTTGGGGGCGCGGGCCGCTCGGCGGGGGCCGGGAACCGTTGGAACTCTGTGGACATCAGGGCTCCCTCGTCGCGGCGGCGGCGGCTGTGGTGGTGGCGGCGACCGGCCGGGTGGGTGAAGTGCGCACAGCCGCCCCCCTGTTCCTGGCGACCTTCCCGATCGGCACCACCGTCGTGGCCGTCGCCGAGCAGACGAGTTGGGGTTCGTCGAGCACCTCGGCCGCGCTGGCACCGGCGCTGGGCCGGGCGGCGATCACCTTGTGGGCCCGTAGCTCCACGATCCGGCGCAACCTGGTGCTGCGCACGAGCCGGCCGCTCGCCTCGATGTAGTCGCCGGGATGCACGGGCGCGGTGAACCGGACGTCGGAGTACTCGGAGAGCAGCCCCTCGTCGCTGTCCGTCCGTACGGTGATCTCGGTGACCAGATCCCCGAAGAGCCGCATGAGCCGGGCGCCGTCGACCAGACCACCGCCGTAGTGGGCCTCCTCCTGACCGACCCGTACGCGCAGGAAGGCCATGGTGTGCTGCTCCGCGTGCCGCTCTGTGCTGCGGTGGTCCTCGTCGCTGTCCGCCGCGGACGACATGATGGCGAACTCCTCTCTGTCGGTCTTTCTGTCGATCTTTCTGTCGTTTCCGTCGATGGGCCTGTCAGCGGATCCGGAGGTGCCGCCGCCGGGCAGGGCGATCGCGACCGCCGCGACCACGTTCTGCTTGTGGGTGATGGACAGGGCGATGTCCGGTGGCCCCAACCGCGCCGCGCGCCCCCGGAACCGGACGACGGGAGCCCCGTCGGAGTCCCGGTCCACCCAGATCTCGTGGGGCGCGACGCCCTGGAGCATCCCGGTGCCCAGCACCTTGAGCACCGCCTCCTTGGCGGCGAACCGTCCGGCCAGGAACTCCAGGCGGCGCTCGGCCCCCATCGCGTCGGCGAGAGCCGTCTCTTCGGGGGCGTAACCGAACCGCAGGAACCACGGCCGGTCGAGCAGCGCGCGGAGTTCGTCGCGGTCGAGCACGTCGATGCCGATCCGCAGACTCAAGGGGTGCCGTCGGAGCCGGAGCCGGAGCCGGAGCCGGAGTCGGATCGGGAGTCGAGGCCGAAGTCGACGAGCCGCTGCTTGGCCAGCAGGTCCTCGGTGGTGTCCCGCTCCCTGACCAGATGGGCCCGGCCGCGATGGACGACGACCTCGGCCGGGTAACCGTGGCTCAGGAAGAGACCCGGCGACGCGGTCGGCCCGTATGCCCCCGAGCGCTCCACCCCCAACAGGTCCCCCGGCCGCACCTCGGGCAGTTCGACCTTCTTGGCGACCACGTCGTTCGGCGTGCAGAGCGGCCCGGTGAGGGTGTAGCGGGACACAGACGGCTCGAAGGGCGAAGACGGCGAAGACGGCGAAGACGGCGGGGTCGGCGAGGTCGGCGAAGTCAGCTCGATCCGCTCGATCTGTTCGGTCCGTTCGGTCCGTTCGGTCGGTCGTGGACTCAGGTGGACGACGGGAAAGTTGCGCTTGACGAAGCTGCCGACGCCGACCGCCGCCATGTGGTGGTTCGTGCCGCCGTCCGCGACGACGAACGTCTCGCCCCTGGATTCCTTCACATACCGGGCGCGTACGACATACGTGCCGGCCGTCGCCGTGAGGAAGCGGCCGAGCTCGATGATCAGCCGGCACCTCGGGTTGCGCCGGACGAAGGGCGCGATCGCGGCGCGCATGCCCTCGCCGAGTGCCACCAGGTCGAGGTCCTCCTCGTTGTCGAAGTAGGCGACTCCCAGACCGCCGCCGAAGTCCACGGTCTCCAGTGGGAAACCGAGCCGCCCTGCCAGGTTCTCGGCGGCGGTGAGCACCTCGCGGGTGTTGCGGACCACGTCCTCGTGGTGGAGGAACCGCGTCCCCATATAGGCGTGGACGCCCCGCACTCGGATGTTCCGCAGCTCCGCCAACTCCCCCTTGGCGCCCAGCAGTTCCTCCTCGTCGATACCGAACTGCCGGGGTTTCCCGCCCATGGCCAGCCCGGACCCCTTGGCGCTGAAGGAGGGATTCACCCGGAGAACCACAGGGACCTTGACCCCACGCTCGCCCGCCAGACAGTCCAACTGCTGTAGCTCTTCCAGCGATTCACACACCACCGCGTGAATCCCCGCCTCGACGCAGGCCGTCAGCTCGCGAAGGTCCTTGCCCGGCCCCAGGAAAATGATGTCCCGCGGCGCGACGCCGGCCCGGAGCGCGGTGACCAGTTCGGCGTACGAGGAGACCTCGGCCCCCGCGCCCCGCGCGCCGAGGAACGCGCACACGCTGATGTTCGGGTTGGCCTTGAGCGAGAAGAAGATGTCGACGGACTCGGGAAGCAGTCCGCGCAGTTCGCGAAAGGTTCCCTCCAGCACGTCCGCGTCGTAGACGAACAACGGCGTGCCGAATTCTTCGGCCAGGTCTTCGAAAGATTTTCCCTGGATCTGGACGCCCTGTGCACTCACGAAATTCCCTTCCTGGGTTTTCCGGCCCCCGGTGGCCCCCGGTTGTGCCGTCACTGCCAGCCGGAGTCGTCCTGAGCTTTCCGAACCGTCCCCTTGGATGCCATGAATGCCATGAATTCCATGCCCATTCCTCTGAGGGTGGTGGTGTGCTTCCGACGAGGAAGAGTTTTGCGGCTCGGAGATGGAGAGGGAAGTGGAAGCCGATGGCCCAAACTGGCCGTGGCCTATTCAGTCCTGGGCCACCAGGGCCATCCGGTGTCCGGCACGAATAGGGGCGACTCGGAACACCTCACATGCCAGGTACGCAGGTCGGGCCGACACGCGGCCGTCCGTCGCCAGAGCCGCTCCGCCGCGGCCTCGGCCTCTTCGAGACAGGCCGCGCGCAGGAAGAACCCCACCACCGGTCGCACGGGGTCGTCCCGGTGCACGGTGACATGTTCGAGCGCGTCGGCCTCACCGGCACACGCGGCTATCGCCGACCCGGTGTCCGTCGGCAGAGAACCACCGCCGACACCACGACCGCAGGGCTCCAGGGCAAGGTGAATGAGATACATGCCCCTAGCTTGGGGCGCCCGCCGAACATGCCCTGCCGACGGTCGCGGGCCGGTTTGGGCCATGGCCGGGACCGGCCCGGCCGGCGAGACGGTTGAACGCGACCCGGCGTCGTTCCCGCTTACTCGTGTGATCAGCCCTGGATGAACCCCTGCTGGGCGGCCCGCACTCCGGCCTGGAACCGGCTGCGGGAGTCGAAGTGCTCCATCAGGGCGGTGGCGATACGGCGGGCCGTGCGCGCCGAGACCCCGAGCCGCTTGGCGACCATCTCGTCCGTGTGCCCCAGCGCCAACAGGCGCAGCGCCTCCAGCTGTTGGGGGTTCAACCCGTCGGGCTCCTTCGGACGGCTCTCCACCCCGAACGGCTCGGCCGTCTGCCATACGTTCTCGAACAGCGCGGACAGGGCCGCCACCGTGCCCTGCGCCCGATGGATCGTGACCCCGGCCGCCGTGTCGTCGCTGTTCGCGGCGATGAGCGCGACCCGCCGGTCCCAGATGATCATCCGGTTGGGCAGCGAGGGGGCCGTCCGTACCTGCGCCCCGTGCGAGGTGAGCCACTCCGCGTGTGCCACCGAGGCCGAGTCGTTGCGGATGCTGTCGAGGTAGACGGTCCGCATCCGCACACCGCGGTCCAGCAGCCGCCGGTTCAACGGCCGTGAGTTCCGCATATTGGCCTCGGTCTGGGCGCCGCCGGGCGCGAAGGTGAGGAACTCGTTCTCCACCTCGTTGTTCATCGCGGCCAGATGATCCCGGATATTGTCGAGACCCTCGACGTGTTCCGCGTCCCCCTTTACGGTCGAGGCATCCTCGAGGGCGAATTCCGATATGATGCGCGCGGCCGCCGCCCGCCCCTCCTCCACCCGCTGCTGCTGTACAGCGAGTTCGGCCTGCTGCCGGGCGATCAGCATTTCCATGCCCAGCTGGGGATTGAGCGCGTGCATACGCTGCGGATCCTCGGTGGACGGCCGTATGAGCGCCATTTCGCTGAGTCTGTCGAGAGCGGTCCGTATTTCTTCCCGGGAGAGACCTAATTCGTCGCTCAGTCCCGTGACTCCGGCTTCGGGGTGGGCCAGCATCCCCCGGTACACGCATTCAGTGAGGGCGTCAATCCCAAAGACATCGAGCATGCGTCTCATCCATCTCCAGTACGGGTCCCCTTCGCACGCTCACATCCGGACCCGTGGCGACGGCGACGCCGACCCCGGCCCCTCTCTCGTGATCATGCGTTGCTGATCCGCTACCCCGAGTGGCGCCCAACACGCCCGCCTGCGGCCTGCCTTCAGCCCGCCTCCAGGGGACGTGCACACCATGCGCGCGTTCTGTGGGCGACGCCCACAGCGGCCGGGGGCGGGACCGGGCCGGGGCGGGACTGGGCCCGACCGGGGCGGGACCGGGGCGGGACCGGGGCGGGACCGAGCCGGACCGGGGCGGGACCGAGCCGGACCGGGGCGGGACCGAGCCGCCGACCCCGGCATCCCGCTCCGTCGGCCCCGGCGTCCCGGTCCCGAGGCCCCGCACTCCGGACCGGATGACATGACAGCATCGGCCGATGGCCTCCACCCTCACCGCCTACCTCACCACCCCGGACGGCGTCGACCTCGCCCTTCGCGACCACACCCCGCCCCCGCCCCACGCGTACGACCGCACACTGCTCCTCCTGCACGGCCTGGCCGGCCACCTGGGGGAGTGGGACGACCTGCTGCCGCTGCTCCTGGCGGACGGCCACCGCGTGGTGACGTACGACGCCCGAGGCCACGGCGCGAGCACCCGCCGCCCGGCGGACATGACCCGGGCGGCCTGCGTACGGGACGCGGTGACGGTGATCCAGACCCTCGGCCTGGCTGCCCCGGGGCAGCCCCCGCTGACCGTCGTGGGTCAGTCCCTCGGCGGCCACACGGCCTTCCTCGCCGCGGCCGCCCACCCGGACCTGTTCCCCTCCCTGATCCTGATCGAGGCGGGCCCGGGCGACCCCGAACCCGCCCTTCCCGCCCACATCGCCGGCTGGATGGACAGCTGGCCCACTCCCTTCAACTCCCCTTCCGGGGCAGCCGACTTCTTCGGCCATGAGAGCTGGTCCCACAACCTCGAACAGCGCCCCGACGGCTGGCACCCCCGAGCGGACCGCGCCACGTTGCTCGCCGCGATCGAGGAGTTGGCCGAAACGTCGTACGCCCCCGAGTGGGCCGCCACCACCTGCCCCACCCTGGTCGTACGCGGCGACCGGGGCACCATGCCGGCGGCCGACGCCGCCAGGATGCCGATCTCCCGGCCCCCGGGCACCAGGACCGACCTCACCGTCATCGAGGACGCGGGCCACGACGTACACCTGGACCAGCCGAACCGCCTCCACGCGGCGATGGCCGAATTCATCAATTCCCTTGTAGTTGGCGGCAGTTGATCCGTACGGGTGTGTGAGCCACGTCACCGTCGGGACGTGGGGGAAGTGGGCCGCGACACCTCCGCAGGCCTGGCATGCTCATGCATGGCTACTGGGGGGTAACCGCTGTGCGCGCTGTCATGGGACAGCTGTGCCGCCACGGCCCGCCCTCCACCGCCAGGTGTCACCTCACCCCTGCCGTCTGTCATTTCTGACCTCTCACTCTCACCTCCCACCTCTGGTCTCCTCTCCCATCTCTGGTCTCCCACCTCTCGTCTCTCACCTCATCCCTCCTGAAGCGCACCCCCCAATCACCGCTCCCGAGGACACACGTGTACAAGCTCAGAAGGCATGCCCTGGTGTCGGCACTGTCGGCGATCACCGTCGCGACGCTGCTGGTCACCGGCTGCTCCACCAACTCCCCGTCCAGCGCCGACAAGGCGGCCGCAACGACGGCCGAGACCCCCGAGCCCGCGGCGGCCGAGGAACAACTCGCCGTGGTGTCCGCCCCGAGTGGCGACGCCACCCCCACCGCCGTCGCCGACGCGAACGCGGCCGACCAGGGCAAGGCCGAGAAGTCGACGCTCAAGGTCGCGTCGTACGACAAGAAGAGCGGCCGGGCGGTCATCTCGGCACCGGCCATTTCGGGCGCCAAGCCATCGGCGACCCCCTCGAAGACGGCCTCCCAGGCCCCCGACTCGGACTCCGAATCGGACGCGGACGCGACCCCGGACGCGAACTCCGGCACCTCGCAGGACACCGGCGCGAAGCCGAAAGCGGCCGTAGCCGTAGGCGACGTCATAGCCAGCGCCCCCGCCCCCGGCGCCCCCGACGGTCTGCTGGCCGAGGTGACGGAGGTCGTCGAGACCGCGGAGGACGGCGGTACGACGGTCGAGACGGAGCCGGCCAAGCTCAACTCCGTCCTCGGGGAGAGCGAGGCGGACGGCACGGTCCCCGTGGACCCGTCCACCATGGAGGTCGACCCGCTCGTCGAGGGCGTGAAGGTCTCCTGGGCGAAGACCGGCGACCTCAGCTTCGGTCCCGAGGGTGCGAAGCTCCCGCTCGGCAGCCTGCGGATCGACGTGGGCGCCGCCGTGGAGACCGCCGAGGGCGCTCCCGCCTCGGCCGCCGCGTCGGTCGAGGGCTTCGTCCAACTCGCCCCCGAGGTCGCCTTCTCGTACGACGGTTCCGGGTCCGGCACGGGCTCCTCGCCCGGCGGCGCGTTCCTGGGCCTGACCGGCGACTGGGCGTCCCAGTGGTCGCTGAAGGGCCGCGCGGCCGGCTCGACCGGCGCCGAGCCGATCCGTATCCCCTTCGCCGAACTGCACGCCGACCCCGTCATCCAGGTCGGCCCGGTCCCGATCGTCGTCAACCTGGACCTCGTCTGCTACTTCCAGGTGGACGCCGACGGCCGCGTGACGGTCGACGTCGAGCAGGACCTCAAGGGCGACTTCAAGGTGGGCGGCAACTTCACCTGGTCCAAGGGCTGGACCGGCGTGAGCGAGTCCCACATGACCGGCGAGCCCCTGAAGACGACGGTCACCGCCGTCGGTGACGTCAAGGCCGCGATGGGCGCCGAGGCGACGGTCGGCCTCTACGGCACGGTCGGAGTCACCGCCGACGTCGCCCCGTACCTGCGGGCGGAGGCCGACGCGACGGCCGAGGGCTCGGCGGACGGTACGGGTTCGGCGAAGGGCTCCTGGGCCCTCTACGGCGGCATCGACCTCACCGGCACGCTGAATCTCCAGCTCTCCATCTTCGGCACCCCGATCTTCCAGACGAAGATCCCACTCGGCGCACTGCACGAGGAGTGGCTGCTGACGAAGGGCGAGGCGACGACGACGTAGCGAGTCGCGCCCCTGCCTCGCACAGGCCCTGCCCTACCTCCGCGTAGGGCAGGGCCTGTGGTCGTCCGTCGTCACACCCAGGTGACACATCCGTATACCCAGGTGACGCGTCCACCCCATCCCGACGTGAGGCGACACCGCCGCACCCGCTCGGCCCGAACCACACCCCGACCTGCTCACAGCGGTAGAACGCGGGCCCGCCCGAACCCCCGGCCTCCGTCACCCCGTCGCCCCTCTTCCTCTTCCTCTTCGTCTTCGTCTTCGTCTTCGTCCAGATGGCCGAACGCGACGGACCGCCACCGAGCCGCGAGAATGACGCCATGGGGACCCTGAAGCTCACCGCCCGCGCCCTCAACCGCGCCACACTCGCCCGCCAACTCCTCCTCGCCCGCGAGCCGTTGGACGTGGTAGAGGCCGTACGGCGAGTGGTGGCCCTGCAGGCCCAGCAGCCGGCCTCCCCGTACATCGCCCTGTGGAACCGCCTGTCCCCCTTCGACCCGACGACCCTGGACACGGCCCTCACCGACCACCGCCTGGTCAGATCGACCCTGATGCGGATCACCCTCCACACCGTCCACGCCGACGACTACGCCCCCTTCCGCGCGGCGATGGAACCCACCCTCCGAGGCTCCCGCCTCGGCGACCCCCGCTTCAGGGCCTCCGGCCTGACCCCCGCCGACGCCGACGCCGTCCTCCCACCCCTCCTGAAGTACGCCGAGGCCCGCCCCCGCACCGCCGCCGAACTCAAGACCTGGCTGGAGAACCACCTGGGCACCCCCCTAGACACCAGCGCCCACCGCCTCCTCCGCCAGTACGCCCCTCTCTGGCACTCCCCGACCGGCACCCCCTGGTCCTTCAACACCCGCCAGTCGTACGTCACCGCCCCCACAGCCCCCTCCCTCACGGACCCGGAAGCCGCCGCCGAGGGCCTGAAAACCCTGATCCGCCGCTACCTGGAGGGCTTCGGCCCGGCCACGGTGGCGGACATGGCCCAGTTCGCCCTGGTCCACCGCCCCCGCGTCAGAGCGGCGATCCAGGCACTCACGGACGAGGACGAACTGGAGGTACTCCAGCCCTCCGAAGGCAAGGAACCGCTCTACGACCTCCCCGAATTTCCCCGCCCGCCCGAGGACACCCCCGCCCCACCCCGTCTGATGGCCATGTGGGACAGCCCCCTCCTCGCCTACGCCGACCGCGGCCGCCTCCTCCCACCCGAGTACCGCAAACACGTGACCCGAGTGAACGGCGACGTCCTCCCGACTCTCCTGGTCGACGGCTACGTGGCAGGCATCTGGCGCCCACTCGGCGAAGCGATCGAGGCCACGGCCTTCCACTCCCTCCCCGCCCACGTCTGGAAAGCCCTGTCCGAGGAAGCCGCCGCCCTGCGGACATTCCTCGCCGACCGCGATCCCACCCCCTACCGCCGCTACGACCACTGGTGGGCCAAGCCCCTCCCCGCCACGGCCGAGACCCGCCTACTTCCCGGCGGTTGACCACGCAGCGGCCTTGAGCTGACCACGCGGTGGTCTTCAGGTCCCCCTACTGGCATCCCGCGGCATCGGCCCGCACTCGACAGCGCGTCGGGCCGATGAGTTCTGGGCCCTGTGTAGGTCCTTGATGGGAAGAACAGTGCAACAGCGCCCGCTCGGGGCCTTGAGGAGGACGACCGTGATCATTGTGGCAGGCAAGCTGTACGTCGATCCCGCTACCCGTGACGCCTATCTGGCCGGATGCGACCACGTGGTCGAACAGGCGAGGGCTGCTGCGGGATGTCTGGACTTCGTACTGGCCGCCGACCCGATCGAGGCGGATCGCATCAATGTGTACGAGCGGTGGCAGTCGGACGCCGACCTTGCGAAGTTCCGCGACACCGGACCCGACCCGGAGCAGGCGGCTGCGATTCGGGATGCGGACGTGAGCAAGTACCGTGTCTCCGCCGTCGAGGTGCCGTAGGACGTCATGGCATGGACGAACCGTCGCAGACGACTTATTACCCACGGTCTACCCGTTGCCGACCCCGCCCCGCAACGACGAAAGAATAGGGCAACAGGGCGTTATCTCGCGGGGGTTGGGGATGGGCCGCGTCGCAGGAGGGCTGCGACGAACTTGGCCCCCCGATCACTTGCTGCATACCGATGACAGGACAGCTGAGCCGCCAGTCCTGCTCACGGCGCGGTCGGCCAAGGCGGCGGCCACGAAACGGCCGTTGGAGACGATGCGATGTGGTTAGTGTCTACTTCTGCTTGACGGGGGCTTGGTCTTGCGGACTTCGGTTCCGTCCTGCCGCGGTGGCCCGAGGAGCACTCCCAGGCGCGGAACCTGTTCCAGTTCCTGCCGCACTGCTTCCAGCTCCTGCTAGGCCCCGAGAACCTTCGCCCATTGAGCCGCCCGCACTGTTACGGCAGTGATCACACCGCTCACTGGTCTTGGGCCCCCTGCTTCAGACGTGCTGTGAGGTCGTTGCCTTCCTGTACCGCGATGTCGAAGTCCGGGTCCTGATAGAGACGGATCCTGCCCCGGTAGTCGACCATCACCGCCGCGACGGCGTTCAGGTCGGTTTCCGACGACGACTCCAGCGCATGCTGAAGGTCCGCTTCGAAGGACTCCTGGTCGCCCGGGAAGCCGCGCCCGGATCGCAGGGCCGCGCGAATATCGCCGATGGTCCTCAACGGCAACAGTGCAGGAACGGGTGTTTCCGTATGCTGTGCGCTCACGATCGTCTGCTCCTTGATTTCCGCTGTCCTACGAGGAGTGTCGTACATGCTCGCGTCCGTAGTGAGCGACGCCATATTGATCAGGCCGCGACGGGCAGCGTCGCCTGAAGCCGCTCGCGGAACTCACGGACGGTCGGAACGGACTTATGAGTTTCCTTCGGTCGACTTCAGCTGCGCCTCGCCGAACTAATCGAGCCAGTCCGGGTTTTTCTCCATGTGTGGCGGTCCCGGAGGGAAGCGGCACAGCTGAGTGCCGTACCGGCCCTCCGGTGATCTCTGTCGCGCGACAGGGCTTCGGCCTTGCGCAGGTACGGCTACGTCATGGTTCTCCCGATGTTACGGTCGCGCGTATGACGCTCCCTGCCTCTACGACTCGAGCCGTCGATCTACGCGTTGAGTCGGTTGATGCCGTTCTCGAGCGCGTGGAGCAGTCGCTTCAGGCACGTTTGAACCGAGACACCGTGGTACGGAAGCGCCGGTCGGTCGGGGCACGGACGGACCGTGATACGTGGGTGCGTATCGAGAGGCGGCGCTTGGACAAGATCGGCGTCCAGGGTTGGAACGGGAACGAATGCGCTGCGCGTCTGGAGGGCATTGCCCAGCCTGCCTGGCAGGGCTGTGTGGTCTGGCGGGACGCGTATGAACCGGTGATGTGGCGGGCCGACGAGACCGAGCTTCTGCCGGGGACGCCGATCGGCACCGCCGTACTGAGCGAAGACCCGGAGCTGCCGAAGGAGTGGTGGCAGGCGTTCAACTCGTCGATGTCCGCGCTCGCGGCTCAGGACACGAGGCGTATTGCCACGCCGGACACCGTCACCATCACGCAGGCCCTCGTCACCGAGTCCATCCGTGGCGCGTTCACTGCCGACCTCGACACGACCGTTGAGCGGTGGGTGCCGGCCCACGCGGATCTGAACTGGGCCAACGTCACCGCGCCGACATTCTGTCTCTTCGACTGGGAGGACTGGGGGAACGCACCGCGAGGGCTGGACTCTGCGTCGCTGTGGGGAAGCTCGCTCGCCGTTCCGGCTCTGGCCGATCGCGTACGGCAAGAGCGGCGCCGTGACTTCGAGAGCCGGGACGGCAAGCTCATGACGCTGTTCGTGTGCTCAAAGATCCTCGGGCCGGGCGCGCACCCCGAGGACCCTCGGCTGGAGCCCGCGCGTCGCATGGCGGAGCAGATCGTCGCGGAGCTTCAGCAGGGCTGACCACGCGACCGGTCTCGAAGCAGGCATCGGTACTGGTGGATCACCTGCTCATCGACCTCGCCAGCCAAGGCACCGATCAGTTCGCCCAGATGGGCGGGGTCGTCGGTGCCCACGGCAATGGTGCCGACTTGGGGGAGGTGGTAGGCGGCCCGGAAGGCCACTTGTACGCGGGAAAGTGCGGCGCTGCCTCGTAGGAAGACGCGGGCGTCGATCCTGTCCCACACGGTGGCGCCCGCGTTGCCTCCGAAGGGACTCATGCCCCACACCATGCCGGAGCTCATCCCGAACGCTTCAGTGAGGGCATCTGAGGCGTCGAGTGTCTTCATGCCGACCAGCAGGCCGGCACGGACCATGAGGGTGGACGGCTTCGGCGTGGTCGCCTCGATCAACTCAGGCAGTGATGACGGGTCCCAGGATGCGATGCCCCAGGCCCCGCACATTCCCTTTGCCGTGGAATCGGCGAGCGCAGCACATGCCAAGGCCAGCACATCCAGGTTGCATGGGGCGGCCTCTTGGAGCGACTGTTCCGGGTTGTGTAGAAAGACCACGTCCGGCTCTCGTCCGAGATCCTTGGCCGCTCGTTCTACGGCCGAGAACAGCCGAGCAGGGTCCAGAGAGTGTTCCACCCGGTCTGGCCTGGGGAAATAGCCCACCTTTGTGGAGAGTGCGAACTTCGGCAGCAGATCGCTTGCCGTCTGTGCCAAGACCTCATGCGAGCGGAAGCCGAAATAGTTGGCGCTGGTGTCGATAGCCGTGACGCCGACGTCCAGTGCTCCGGTCAGGAGACGGCGTTCGTGACGAGACCGGTGTAACCCGAGAACAACTCGGGGGTCAGCGCCGCGCACATTTCCTCCTTCACCAGGATCTCGGCGACCGCTGCCACCTCAGCCCCGACGACGGACGCTGCCTGATCCAGCAGGACCGGCCTGCCACTCAGCAGCAAACGCAGGGCGGGCACGGCCTTGACCGCGAAGGTGATCTTCTTCCCTGAGGCCACGATGTCGACGCTCACGCCGTTCTCCCGGATCTGGGGAGGGAAGTGAGTGGTGCACACCACGGCGTGGAGCGGACTCAGGATGTCGAGGAACGGCACGTGCCGGGGGAGTGCAGTCGCCTGCTCGTACGCGGCCAGGAAGTCGGCCGGGGAGCGCTCGTCGATCAGCCGGACGGCGGCCTCGGTAAGGGATTGAGTGTCGCTCCCCCGTACGCGGTCGAGGTCGTGCCGGAAGATCTCGTGCTCGCGGCACCAATCCCCGAGCCATGCGAGCCAGCTTGCTCCTGTGCGCTTGGTGATTCCGAACGTGACGTGAAGGCTCTTCCCTGATCCCTGGCCGTTGCGGGTCGCCTGGTGCCAGTGGCCTCGGGGGATGTGCATCACATCGCCGGTCTTCATGACACCGGTCCAGACGATCTCTTCGGTCGGGGTGTTGTTGGGGTCGGAGTCGCGGTACATGGGAACTTTGCGTGAGGTTCCGCGTACTTCCCACTCCTTCTCACCAGCGAGCTGGACGATCAGCACGTCGTGGTCGTCCCAGTGCAGCGGGAAGCCTGCGGCGTCGTTCGTCGTCAGGTACGCGTTGACCTGCACCCGCTCGTGTGACCACCACTGCAACGCCCTACACGCGACTTCCATCGTCGGGTCGAAGACGTTGATCTGGTCGAGGATGAGCGTCGCGCCTTCCCCCAGTAGCCTGCCCAGGCTGCGCATGTTGACCATGGGGATGCTCTGCCCTCGAGGGCTGACGGTGTCGGTGTAGTAGATGGCCGGATGGACTTCCTCGCCTTTCTGGAAGCACCGGAACTGCGGGCGGTCCAGACTTCTGCGCATGGCGATGTCGAGCAGATGGTTCGGGGTCAGAATGCGGGAGACGAGGGCGGGATCGTCCATGCTGCCCCGCACGAAGCCGTTGCCGAGTTCGTCCGCTCCGCTCCACCCGAGAGCCGTCTCGATGGCATTGATCAACTGATGTTCCATCACTGCCTCTTCATGAGTTCGACGACGTGACGTAGCTGCGGCGGGGGCCGGTACGGCGGACCGTGCGGACCCCCGCCGCCCGGTGCTACTCGATGTCGGTGAGGTTGCCGTCACCGCCCGGCCACGGAGCATCGCCGGAACTCCCGGCGTTGTCGGACCGCAGGCTGTCGTACCGGTCGTGGACGGCGGACAGTTCCTCTACTGCCACCAAGAGGCCGCTCGGGTCCGGCGGCGGTGTCATGCTCTCTGCCACCTCGTGCTCCTTCCTCTTCGGTTCTCCCGGCCATGTCCGGCCGGGTTCTGTCGTTGGAGCTGGGCTGTGCATGGCGCCGGGGCACTTTGGGGGAAGTCCGCCGCCGCCGTTTCCCGGCCGGTGCTGTCCTTCGGTTGTCGGCCGGGAGCTTGTGGGTTACAGGGAGGTGCGGAGGCCCTCCAGGACGCGGGCCAGAAGTGCCACGTCAGGGGGCAGCGAGTCGACGGCCGCCCGGCCCTCCTCGAACCAGCGGCCGAGGAGCTGACGCCGCGTGGCATCTACGCGGAGGACCTCCGCGTAGATGCCACGCGCAGAGCCACGTCGGCCTCGATCTGCAGCCGGACGAGGTCGGATGGCGTCAGGCGCAGCGATGTCACAGTGGTCGTGTCACCACCACGTCGAAGCACCGTCAACTCGATGCACTGGGCCGGGGCGTCGTCCAGTTCATCCTCGGAAAGCAGTCGCAGCGACAGCACGCGTGCTCTCCAGTTCCGCCCAGACCGTCTTGCCCCAGCTGTGCCGGTCGCAGCCCCACCGGTCGCTCAGCACGTCAATGAGGAACAGACCGCGCCCTTCTTCGGCGTCGTCGACGGGGGTGGTCATGTCGGGGACGGTGCGCGATTTGTCGATGACCGCGACTCTCACGCGGTGCGGTGCGGGTCGGCTGACGGTGACGCGGAGCAGACTGCACGGAGTGTGCTGGACGGAGTTGCCGACGAGTTCGGAGACGATCAGCGTGGCCGTGTCCACCAGGTCTCCTATGCCCCAGGTGTTGAGGGCGGCACTGATGAGCAGGCGCGCACGACGTGCGGATTCTGGCTCGCACGGCATTGTCTCGCTGTATGCAGGCGCGCCGATCGAGGTGGGTCTGGCGGCGGTCGTCGTCACGGGTAATCCCTCCGATGGGACGGCCCAGTCCGGCTACGGGGCGCGGGGGTTGGGCCTCTCCTCCACTGCCGCCGGCGCGGGAAGCTTGGGTCCTTCGGCGACGTCAACGACCGTACGGAGGCCGTGAGATCGGGCTCAACGAAATTGCGAGTTATTGCGGAATGTCATCCGAGGGCGCTGGCAGCCGAGTTGATGAGGGCGCGGGCGTGGTCGCCGTAGACGGCCATCTGCGCAAGTTCGGCGAACGCCTTGCGGTAGTCGGCGATTTCACGAGGCTGTCTGATGTTGATCTCGGCGGTCAGGGTCTCCACGACCGCGTGGGCGTCGTCGAAGATGTAGAACGCCTCCAGGGGCCAGATGATGCGCTGGGCAGTGAAGGGGATCACACCGAGCGAGACCGAGGGCAGCGGCAGGACTGCGAGCAGGTGCCGAAGCTGGTTGGTCATCGTTTCCCGGTCGCCGATCCGCGAGCGCAGAACCCATTCCTCGAGTAGCACAACGAAGCGGTGACCTCCCTCATACAGGAACCGACTACGGGCGAGACGGGCGGCAACGGCCTCGGCGACGTCGTTGGGTGTTCCCTGGAAGTCGGTGATCGACTGCATGAGGGCGGTGGCGAAGTCGGCGGTCTGGAAGAAACCGGGAACGGCGTTGGAAGAGTAGACGCGGCACATGGCTGCTTGCTCATGGAGGGTGTAGAAGTCCTCCTGGACCTTGCGCATGCCGTTTCTGTGGATGCGCCGCCATTCCACATACATGGAGTCGACCGCCCGTGCCGTGGCGATCAGATCTTCTGCCTGGCCCTCTGCACTACAGGCCACACACCACGCCCTGATGTCAGCGTCGGAGGGTGCGGCCTCGCCCTTCTGGATGCGGGTCGTCTTCGCCGGATGCCAGCCGCACCTGGCGGAAAGCTCCTTCCCGGTGAGGCCGGCGTCCTGACGAAGGTGCTGCAAGCGCTTAGCGAGGGCTTCACGTGCCGCTTGGGCGCTGGAGGAAGGGGAGGCGGGCATGGAGCCGTGCTCGGGGGATCAGAGGGGGAACTTCTCGTGGTCGATGGCGCGCTCCCACACAGTCTCGAAAGCGGCAAGGACCATCTTCACCACGTCGTGGTCATCGTTGAACTCGTGCCCTGCCCAATCGCCATCACCGGTGAACCAGTGGAACATCACTCGCCGGTCGTCGATCAGCCACAGGTCGTTTCCAGGCAGGGCGATATCGGAGGCGAGACGGCGGGGGAGCCAGCGAACCTGTTCACCGACGGCGATGTTGACCGGGGTCAAGGCGTGCTCCCACCGGATGTAATCGGTCACCGGCTCGGAGATGATCCGGGCCCGCCGCATCTGGACGCCCCGGGCGACGGTTTCGCGCACCAAGGGTGTCCAGCCCTGCCAGAACGGCGAATCGGCGTCCAGGTTGGTCCGACCAGTCCGCAGGAAGTCCTCGAAGCTGTCCTTTTCGTTGCCGACGCTGTAGACGTCGCGCATCTCCAGGTGGACAGCGGTGTGTTGGGCGGACCGCAGCAGCTCAGCGAAGTCCGGCACGCTGCTCTGCGACATCACACGCCTCCCTCAGAATCGGCACCATGCGGGCGGGGATGCGAATCACCGTCTCATGTGCGGGAATTCCCGTGTCGTGTCCGGCGACCCACTCCGTCTCGCTCACCTGGGCCTTCAGCAGCTTGTCGGCCTCTTCACCCTGGAGGATGAGGTCGGCCGTCTCCTCGTCCACCCAGACCGACGGCGAGCCGCCTCCAGTGGTTTCCGGGTCGATTCCGACGAACTCTAGGGCCATGGTGCCCTCCCGTTTCAAGGCGGTTGCGGGTTCTTGCGTCGGGACGCTTCCCGAGCGGTTGTGCTGGGTCAAGTGAACAAGACCTTCCTTGCTTCAAAATGGCTTGTTCACGGCGGATATGTAGTCCTCTGGTCACTCGCCGACGCCCGCGGGCATGTCGCCGCGTCGCCTGGATCTGCCGCAGTTCTGCTTATGCGCCGGTGCACGGCTCTTACCCCTTGCTGGTCCCGCTCCGCAGCGACGACCGGAGCAGGCGCTCGTACCGCGTAGTCAGGGCTGCCGCCGTATCCGCGACCGACAGTCCGAGTGAGTTGAGGAGGTGTGCCACGGAACGGTCGTCGAGGACGCAGGATGCCGAGGGCGGTGCCGAGTGGCAGGCGGTGAGGAGGCCCATGCCGCCGCTGATCTGCTGGCTTGCCTAAGTCTGTACGAGCCTGGGGTAGGCGCCCGCTTTGGCAAGGATCTCGTCGAAGCGGGCGGGCGGCCGGCGCTGGTCCTCTGTGTGGACTCTGGAGGCCGCGCCCTCATGCTTCAGAGAGCAGCCGTCTCTATGCCGGCTATGAAGTCAGACCAGGAGGCGACGCTGAAGGACAACTCCGGTCGGGACGTGTCTTTGCTGTCTCGTACCGCCATGCCGTCCTCTACACGGGCGGTCTCCACGCACTCGGTCCCACTGCCCCCGCTGTAAGAGGACTTGAACCACTGAGGCTCGGACCGAGTGGGCATCATGACTCCTTGTTTATGCGGTGGATCAGTTGGGTGGTGGACTCAAGGTCGAGTGCCTGTGCCTTTAGGTACTGAAACGCCAACTTATACCGCTCCAGTTCTTGGGGCTTCTCCATGAAGACACCTCCGCCGATGAGATCTACGTACACCACATCAAGATCGGGAGTCTGGCCGCCCAAGATGAGGAAGCTTCCAACGGCGGCTGCATGAGCTCCCGTTGAGAAGGGGAGGACTTGGACGGTGATGTGGGGGAGCTCTGCCAGGGTGAGCAGGTGTCGGAGCTGTGCGTTCATGACGTCCGGTCCGCCGACCGTGCGCCGGACAGCGCCCTCGTCGATCACGCACCAGATGCGCGGCGGGTCTTCCCGCTGAAGGAGCTCCTGTCGCTTCATGCGGATGTCGACCATGTGCTGTACTTCCCGCTCGGGGCACTGTTTTTCGGAGGCGCGATGGACGGCTTCGGCGTAGTCGCGGGTCTGGAGCAGGCCTGGGATGAACATGCAGGCGTAGTGGTCCTCCCGTTCTACCTCGTCCTCCAGAGTGAGCATGAGGTTCATGGAGTCGGGGATGGGGTCGGCAAGTGATCGCCACCAGCCTTGGACTTTGGCGGCTTTGGCCAGTTCGACCAGAGCCAGACGCTCCTCATCGGAAGTGTCGTACTCGCGGCAAAGGGCGTCCACGGTAGGCCATTTGACCGAGCCTTCCTTGGTCTCGTAGCGGCTCAGCGTTGCCTTGGAAACGCCGACTCGGGCGCCTGCTTCCTCAAGAGTGAGCCCCTTGAGCTCGCGAAGGCGACGCAGATCGGCACCCAACTGGCGCCTGCGGGTGGTGGGGCCAACTGCCATGCTCCGGGCCTTTCAACTCGAACCGTCAGATCCTGGGGCTTCCTTGCCTGCGTTCGCAACGCGGTGCGCGCCGGGGGCGTGCGATGCGAGGCGTGCCCCCGTCACTCAGGGATGAGAGTTCCATTTTGAGAGTTCCAGTGCAACTCTCTGTATGCGGGGAAGCGCCGATCGCAACCAGTACTGCAAGTAGAGGAGTTGAACGATGGACTGCATCGCAGGCGTGCCAAGGAAACCCTGGAACCTGCCTTTCGTAGCCGAGGCGGAGGAGGTGGCAGCCCTCCGGCGGATCATGCGGCTTCACTTGGGCCTCTGGGGACTCCATGAAGTCATCGATGCTGCCCAACTCTGCGTCAGCGAGCTCGTGTCCAACGTCATCAACCACGTGGGCGCCGGAACCCCCATCACGCTTGCTGTCTCCATGAACGGAACCCATCTACGGATCGAGGTCCATGACCCCGACACCCGAGCCCTGCCCACTCTCATCGACATCACAGACGCCGCAACCGAGGCTGAGTCCGGCAGAGGCATGGCTCTGGTCAATGCCGTCGCCGCGCGATGGGGTGTCCAACCTCATGCCGACTGGAAGGTGACATGGTGCGAGCTAGCCACGGGGCTGACCTCCAGCGACGGGCACACGGGAGGCGTGCCCGTCGCCAGAGCCGAGGCGATTCTCGGGCTGTACGGGACAGCAAGGCTGCCGCAGACAGCGAGGTCCAGCGCTCTCACCAGGGCTGTTGCCGAGGAGTCGGTGAGTGCTCTGATCGCGGACCTACTGCACTGGGTGAGAGCCCACGGATGCGACGCCGACGACGCACTCGATCGGGCCCAGAGCCGCTTCGAGGCGGAGATGTCGGGGTAAGGACGCTCCGCCTTCCTAAGCGAGC
Source organism: Streptomyces sp. DSM 40750 (assembly GCF_024612035.1). Taxonomy (GTDB): domain Bacteria; phylum Actinomycetota; class Actinomycetes; order Streptomycetales; family Streptomycetaceae; genus Streptomyces. The sequence continues at coordinate 4,497,843 of NZ_CP102513.1, read as the reverse complement.
CTGCTGAGTAGAACCCGTCGTCCGGCTGTGGGGCGTAGGTGATCACCGGCGCAATCGTCCGCCGCTATCCGCCGGTGATCGCCGAATACGTCCACACGTCGGCCGGAAGCTCGTGCCTCAAACGCCACGTGATGGCCATCGGCTTGTTGCCGGTATGCCCCTCGTATGTCGCAGGACCGAGGAGCATCCAGGGATGAGCTTTGCCGATGTCGGTGTCCTTGTATCGGCGCATGAACAGCAGAACGTGGCTGCCTTGCTGTGCGTGTCGCTGATACCGCAGGCCCGTGGGGGAGTTCTCAGCGGTGGCGTTCTGGGACTCCCAATGGAAGAGGGTGGGACTCAAGGCAAAGTCCTTATAGCGGACTGTGGGAGAGAAGTCCTTCTCGTTCTTCTCCAGGGTGATGAGCAGGGCATCAGTCTTGATGTCCTCGACCCACTGCACCCCTTGCGCGAAAGACCTGGGCATCTGACCGCCGAAGCGTGCCACGCCGAGCGCAGCCAGTATCTCGGAACGGTTATAGGCGCTGTGGACCTTCAAGGGAATGTCGCGGTGAGGACCTGACAGAGGGATCGGGAAGTGGTCGTACTGCTCCATGACATACGACAGCACCTGGCTGAGTTCATCGCGGAACACCCAATGGGAGCGCAGGGATTCGAGACCCTCCTGGAAGCTGGTGAAGCCTCCTGCGTTGTCCCACAGGTTGAAGAAGAGCATGCGGGCGTATGCCTGATCGGTCGGCGGCAGGCTCTCGTACGTGGGGGCGTCATCGGCCAGGAGCCGAAGGTAGGCCTGGGCGCGGTCGGGGTCATCGACGTGGAGGAAAGCGTGGACTCGCTTGAGGAGTCCTGCTTCCCCTGCTGGTCCTGACTCTTCGAGTGCGTCGGTTTTACGGAGGACCATGGTCCAGGAGTTGCCGCTCTTGTAGAGCTCTTTAATCTCACGGCGACTCTCTCGGAGATAGTCCGCGAGACGCGGAGTGCGATAGTCCTTGACCTCCTTCACCAACGTCTTGACCGTGGCACCCAGTTGGGTGCGGATGTTGTCCAGGACGAGGTCCTTGGACTTGCCTTCCAGGATGATCTGGCAGCCCGAGGGAAGCTGCGGGAAGTCGTGCTCAATGTGGTCGACCAGCCGGTTGCGGGACAGGTTCGTCAGAGCGCGGAACTGCTCTTCGAAGCGGAACTCCGCTCGGTGCTGGCCGATGAAGTCGAGGACGGTGAGGACGGGCTTCGTCTCGGTACGGCGTAGACCTCGCCCCAGCTGCTGGAGGAAGACCGTAGCGCTGCTCGTGGGGCGTAGGAGCAGCAGGGTATCGACGTCGGGGATGTCGAGGCCTTCGTTGAACAGGTCGACAGAGAAGATCACTTGAAGTTTGCCGTCCCGGAGGTCGGCTAGCGCCTGAGCCCGAACCGTGGCAGGCGAGTCGCTGTCCAGCGCGACGGCTTGGAAGCCGGCCTTGCCGAAGAAGTCGGCCATGAAGTGCGCATGCTTCTTGGACACGCAGAAGCCGAGGGCACGCATGGTCCCGGGATGGGAGACCTTGTCGCGGATCTGCTTGAGGACGATACGGGCGCGGGCGGGCGCCTGGGTGCCGGTGTAGAGCTCTTCGAGATCGCGATCGGCATACGCGCCTTTCTGCCAGCCGAGGGCGGTCAGATCGGTTCCATCGGGGATGCCAAAGTAATGGAAGGGGCAGAGGAGATCGTTCTCCAGCGCCTCCCACAGCCGCATCTCGGCTGCGATGCGACCGTCGAAGAACTCGTTCTGGACAGTGCGCCCGTCCATCCGCTCAGGAGTGGCAGTGAGACCCAGGAGTTGCTTCGGCTTGAAGTGGTCAATGACTCGGCGGTACGTAGCCGCCGTAGCGTGATGGAACTCGTCGATCACAATGACGTCGAAGTGATCGGGTGCGAGCTGCTCAAGCCGCTGGACGTTGAGGGACTGGACGCTGGCGAAGACATGGTTCCACTCGCGTGGGTCTTGGCCACCGTAGAGAAGCTCGCCGAATGAGGCGTCGTCGAGTACCTCACGGTACGTACGCAAGGACTGGTTGAGGATCTCCTTGCGGTGGGCTACGAAGAGCAGCCTCGGATTCCCAAGCCCCAACGTCTTGCGCAGGTTTCGGTAGTCCAGCGCTGCCATGACCGTCTTGCCGGTTCCGGTCGCCGCAACAAGGAGGTTGTGGTTGCGACCGCGGATTTCACGCTCGATCCGGAGGCGTTCGAGCATGTCCTGCTGATGTGGAAAGGGGCGCACCTCAAGCCCTGAGAGGCTGATCTTGAGGTCGGCCGTGGGGCCCGTCCCGCTGGCCTGAGCCAGCGCCCGATCGAGACGCTCACCGTCGTCGTCAGGGTCGTACATCTCGAAGGCGCTGTCGTTCCAATACGCATCGAAGGTGGCCTCGAACTTATTGAGAACTGCCGGAGTGGCTACCGAAGACAGACGTACGTTCCACTCCAGGCCGTCGAGCAGGGCCGCCTTGGAGAGGTTGGAGCTACCGACGTATGCCGTGTCGAAGCCGCTGTTGCGCCGGAAGAGCCAGGCCTTCGCGTGCAGTCGTGTCGAGCGGATCTCGTAGTTGACCTTCACCTCGGCGCCGAAGTCACGGACGAGACGGTCGAGTGCGTGGCGGTCGGTGGCACCGATGTAGGTGGTCGTGATGACCCGGATCGGGACGCCCCGTTCCTTGGCCGCGCGCAGAGAGTCTTCGAGCACCCGCAGGCCATACCACTTCACGAAGGCGCAGAGCAGATCGATCCGGTCCGCCGTGACCAACTCCGCGCGCAATTCGCTGCCGAGGCTGGGATCGTCAGGGGAGTTGGTTATCAGCGCGGTCTCAGAGAGCGGCGTGAGAGGACGGATCGCATAGACCCCGGGAGCCTCTTGCTCGGCCAGCGCCAGGAGCTGGCGAGGACCATCTGCGATGAGTTCGACCGCGTCACTTGTGGCCAGCCCAGCGGGATCGGCCGCGAGCGACTCGATGATCTGGTTGGCCAGGGCGACCCGCTTGTCGTGCGGCAGCTGGCTCAGCCTGCGCCCTATGGCCTGACCGATGTGTCGAGCGAGCACGTGCGGGGACGATTCTTCACTGACGTTGGCGTCGATGGCCTTCCAGCCAGCTGAGCTCAACTGCTCCACCTGCGCTTGCATGCGCTGAGTGATGAGCTCCTCGTACAAGCCTGCGACAGGCTGTGACAGGTCCCCCGGCTGAGCCACGCTGACTCCCTTGATCGCTTGTCTAGCAACTGCTCAGTTGTAACAGCTGCGACTGACAATCGATGGAGAAGCGGCGCAAGGTGGTCACTGGTCGACGGATACTTGGTCGTCGGGGCAATTTAGTTGACGCAAGTGATCGATTTAGGTCCAGTATGGTCGCGTGGGCAACGGACGAAAAATCGGTCACATATCGGGCATCGACCCTGGCGCGGAGTTCCATCGACGCTTGCAGGTGAAGCGGGCCGACCTGCACAGAGATACGGTTCGAGGTATCTCGTGGCTGGCTGATGAGGAAGACGGCAGTGACGTCGCCGATGCCATCGTGCTGCACGGTGGTTACGAGGACGACGAGGATCACTGGACCTGGGTGCGGTACACGGGTGCCTCGCCTGACGTGGATAAGTACAAGGAGAACGGGGTTCCGAAACTCCGCCGAAGTCAATCCTGGGCATACCAGGACATGCTGCTCTGAAGCGGAGCTTCGAGCGAGGGTATCCAATCCGGGTCATTCGTGGCTGGAAGGGGGACTCCAGGTATTCGCCGATCAATTGTTACAGATTTGACGGGCTCTACAGGATCACGGACATCCGCACGGCTGTGTCGAAGTCACTGACTTCGGATGGCACACCCATCGAAATCTGCCAGTTTGATTTGAAGCGGCTGCCCGAGGAACTTCAGGACTCGACGGCCGTTGAGCGTCAGATTCATAACCTGCTGGAGCAGCAGGAAGAGCTTCCACTGGATGAGTTGGAGCCGGTGGAGAGTGAGGCCGAAGCGGAATCGGACGAGGAGACACCGCCAGGGGAGAAGTTCCCCGAGAAGCGCTCTACGACGGTGCAGCGTTTGGTGCGTGACACCGCAGTACCGAGGAACGTCAAGGCGCTCTATGACGGGACGTGCCAAGTATGTGGCCTGCGTTTGGTGGGCCCGAACGGCAATACCTACAGCGAAGGTGCTCACATCCAACCCCTCGGTGAACCGCATCGTGGGCCCGATGTGGAACCGAACGTCCTGTGCCTCTGCCCCAACTGCCATGTACGGCTTGATATCGGGGCCATAGTCATTGAGGACGACTGGTCGATCATTGTGCGTGCAGGAGCACTCGGCGGAAACGTCCACCCCAAACTCACCATGCATCGCAAGCACAAGGTGCACGTCGACTACGTCCGCTATCACCGAAAGCGGTGGCAGGGGGACTCTGGTCCCAGCGCGGAATAGGGCCGGTCGCCTCACCTGTCGGGGTCTGTGACGGGTCTGGCCTCGGTGGCCCTGCCAATGGAGTCGAGCCTTGGCCGGACTTGCCTCCTGCTGTGTGGGTTGCCGTTGGGCCGCTCGCACCTTGGCAGTGTCGTGCTTCCGCGGCCCGCGTCAAGGGCGCTGCGCGTCGCCTTCGGCGATGGCCCTGCGGGCCACCCTTGACCCGGGCCGCTCCAGCACGGGGGGAGAAGCGAGCGAGCGGCCCGGAGGGTGGGTGGCCCAGGTTGGTTCGGGGAGAAGGTGGATGGGGTGTGGGCCGGGGTGCGGGGCGCGTTCTCGCCTCGCCGGCACGCCGGGTTTGTTGGCGGCTTGTGGTGTGTGGGTGGTTCGGCCCTCGACTGACGGTGGTGGGGTGCTACGCGCCGTGGCAGCCCTCGTACTGCTGGCCCGAGTCGCACCAACACGAGCTGCCCCGCTGCGGTGGCCACGCCACGGCCAGGCCTCGGGCGGCCAGGGTTGTTGCGTACTGGGGGAGCAGGGTGGCGTCTCCCGGGGACGAGCCCTCCGACGCCGCGAAGGCCTCGTACGACGGCACCGTTCCCGTCACGATGCCCAGGTTCGGGGTGCCCGAGGACGACAGCTCCCGCAGTGAGGCCTCTATCGTCGCGAGGTGTTCCTGATGCGACGGGTACTCCACAGCCAGGCCCGGGTACGCCGTCACCAGTTCTGAGAGTTCTGGGGCCGGCCAGTGCAGGACCGCTACCGGGAACGGGCGGGACAGGGCCTCCCGGTACGCGCCCAACTCCGCCCGGAGGCGGGAGATTTCGGCTTGCAGCTCCGCCGGGTTGTCCGAGCCCAGGGACCATACGCGCTTCGGGTCGTGCAGTTCGTCCAACGACACCGACGACGAGTGGAGGGTGTCGGCCATGGCGTCCCACTCGTCGTGGATCGCGCCCAGCATGCGGCGGACGCGGTGGCGGCCGAAGAGGAGGGCGCGGGTGGCGTAGGGGGGCTCAGGGACGTCTGTCAGGAGGAGGGTCACGGCTGCCGTGAAGGTGTCCTGGGCCGCTTCGAGCTCGTCGTGGGATTCCAGGGCCTCGGCGACGATCACCCAGGGGGCCGGGTCTCGGGGGAGTGCCGCGCGGACGCCGTCGATGATGGCTCGGGCTTCGGCCTCGTGGCCGTACTCCCAGAGGTTGGAGGCTTTCAGCGCTCGTACGAGGTGGGGGTTCTCCAGTGGGGTGGAGGACGAGAGGAGGCGGTCGTAGAGGGCCGTCGCGGTGGGGCGGTCGCCGGAGAGTTCCCGGTGCGCGGCGGCCTGCAGGAGCAGGTGCTCGGCGTCCTCGGGGTAGAGGTCGGCGGTCCGCTCTAGGCGTGCCGCTTCGGCGTTGTGGTCGACGTTCTCGGCAGGCGTGTCGGGGCGCATGGACGACACCGTACTGCCCGATGGGGGACCGAGGTGAGGTACGGGTTGAGGTAGGGGCGGAGGTGTGCGGGTAGCAGGCCAGGGGCGTCCTGTCCTCAGGGCGCCCGGCCCGCTCCCGGCCGATCTCCGCGTGACACCCGTCCCCGTTCGGTAGAGCCACAGCAGCGGAGGGGGAGGGGCGCGGAGGTGTGCGGGCCGAGGGTGACCCCGGCCCGCCGCGGCGTCGTCGTAGACGGATTCTCTAGATCGTCACCCCGTCGATCTGCAGCGTCTGCACCGCGCCCGCCGCGAACGGCACCGCGACCGACTTGCCGCTCAGGCGGGTGTCCGAGTACGCGCGGTAGCGGTCGCTGCCGCCTGATGTGTGGGTGTTCCAGCGGGGGACCAGGCCGTTCGTGCCGCCCGTGACCGTCGTGAAGCGCGAGAGGTCGAAGGTCAGGGTCTGGGCGGACGTCGAGGTGTTGATCGCGACTATCACCAGGCGCTTCGCCGACGCGTCGTACGCCGCCGCCGTGTAGCTGGAGCCCGCGTCCAGGATCGTCATTCCCGGGCGGATGTGGCGGCTGAACTGCGCCATCACGTAGTACTTCGTCTGTACAGTCGTCGGCTGGAGCGTGTTCGCGTCGTACGCGATCATCGCCCAGCCCGCCGTCGGGTCCATCACCTGCCAGTAGACCCAGGCTGTGGGGTGGAGCCAGCGGAAGTCATAACAGAGGTTGCGGGCGAGGGTCCAGCCCGTGCCGTCGCTGTCGCCCGTCTCCGAGTTCCAGAGTTTCTTGCCGGAGGTGGTGACCACGTCCGTGTACAGCAAGTCCCTACGGCCGCCCGCGCCCTGGTAGCCGTGGACGTTCACCTGGCTGACCAGGGATTTCGTGGAGGAGTCGAAGGAGTTCCACGTCGAGCGGGCCGTGTCGTAGTTCGTCTCGTCGGACGCGGTGATGCGGACGGAGGTCAGGCCGCGCTTGTCCAACTCGCTGCGCATGTGCGGGAGTACGGCCGCCTGGACGGCCGGGTCCATGTGGCAGCCCTCCTGGGTGCCGGTCGCCGTCCACCACGATGACGCCGGCTCGTTGAAGGGGTCGACCGTCGCGAAGTTCACGCCCCAGTTGTTCTTGGCGTAGAGGGCCACCGCCGCCAGGTGGGAGGCGTGCTGGCGGTAGTTCCAGGACTGGAGGTTGTTGCCGCCGCCGGCGGCGCCCGAGGGGTTGTGGTTCAGACACATCCACCACATGGGCGAGTTGGCGAACAACTCCGTTGTCGCCCCCCGCGCGACCGCCTTCGTCAGGGCCGCGCGCTGGGTCGCGTCGGCCGTCCAGTCCCAGGCCGAGGAGGTCGGGTCCTCGTTGTTCCAGTCCTGCCAGAAGCCCTCGATCTGCTTGAAGGCGGGGATGTTGGCGGACTCGACCATGGTCTGGCCCTCGACGGTGTTCCAGCTGCACGCGCCGAGGTTGTAGCGGGCGATGTTCATGCCCAGGCCGGGGAGGGCCGTGCCGTTGTACGTCGTCGTCTTGGTGGTGAACCAGAGGTCGGCGAAGTCGTCCCGGGCGCCGAAGACGTTGGCCCACCAGGCGAGCGAGGTGCCCCAGCCCTCCCAAGTGCCATATTTCGTGGCGGGGTTGACCGCGATGGTCGCGTCGGCGTGTGCGGTGCCGGTGCCGAGGGCGGTGCCCACGACCGCGCCGCCGGCCGCGGCCAGCAGGGCTCTGCGGCCGAACGCGCCGGGGCGGCGGTCGGTACCTGAGGCCGCCGTCTCCGCGGTCTGCGGGGTCGGTCTCGCCTGGTCGTCGTTCGGGTGCGGGGATGCAGTCATGTCAGCTCCGGGGGGATGCGGGTGCCGAGGGGAGAGAAAGGCGGGGATTGGGGGAACCGCCACCTTCCGAACTGCCAGTAGGGACATCGGAAGAGTCAGGGGTGAACGGTGGGGTTGTCGAGATGTGTGACAGCGCTTTCTTCGATTTCTTTCAAGGGTTGTGAGAAGGGGAGATGAAAGGGGTCGCACGCCCGGCGACGGTGGGGTCCCGCGGTCCGTCCCGCGCAGCGGGGTGCGGCCGTCGCACGGGTGGGCAGCTCCGGTCGGTGCAGCTCAGGTGAACGGGGGGCGCCGTTGCCCGGGCTGCCGGGGCTCTCCCGTGCCACGTGCGGCGGCGCTGTGTTGCCGACCTCCGCGCCCGGTGCGACGGTGTTCGAGGCGCCTCGCGCAGGCAACGGTCCAGCTTGGAACCGCCTTGCCGGAGGCGACGGCGCCGCGCGTCGACGCGCGGTTCGGCCGCGCCCGTCAATTCTGGCGTGTCCTCAGCTTTTAGCGCCCTGTGAGTCGACGCGTGTCCACGAACCCTCGGGGGTAGCGCACAGAAAGCGGGAAATTCAATGGCGAACGGCCCCATGGACAGGCGTGCCTTCGGCGAACAGCCGGGTCGGCCCGACAGCCCCGGCACAGGCCAGGGCACGGAGTACACCGGCCGGTACGTGATCCTGCTCGACCCGGGCAACCAGGAGAGCGGACTGAACGCACTGCGTTCCGCCGCCGACATCGCGACGGTGGAACGTGTCCGCGGAACGGAGACGGCGAACGTCGCCGAACTTCTTGAGCGCCCGGATGTCTCGGTGCTCTTCGAAGACCTCGCGGCCGCCGTCGTCGAAGTACGGCCCGAGCAGCGCCACGCGCTGGTGACCACGGCGGAGTCGAACTCCGCGATCATCGCGGCGGAGCCGGAGCGCATGGTCTACGCCCTGCCGATCACCGCCCCGCAGCAGGCACCGACCGCGTTCTTCCCGGCCTACCGCAGTGACGAGGACGTGGTCACCCACCACACCAGGGCCGAGATCGCCGCCGGCCAGGGCCCGGCCTGGAACGAGGAGAAGTGGACCTGGGGCGTGCAGGCGATCCGGGCCAACCTGACCAACCTGACCGGACGCGATGTGAAGATCGCCGTCCTCGACACCGGCGTCGACACCGACCACCCGGACCTGGCCGCGCGCATCGAGGAGACGGCGTCCTTCGTGCCCGGCGAGAGCGTCGAGGACAGCAACGGCCACGGCACCCACTGCATCGGCACCGCCGCCGGCCCGGCCAACCCCCAGCAGGGCCCCCGCTACGGCGTCGCCTGCGAAGCCCGGATCCTCGCGGTGAAGGTGCTCAGCAACGCGGGCAGCGGCACCGACGGCCAGATCCTGGCGGGCATGGCCTGGGCCGTCGCCCGCGGCGCGCGAGTGATCTCCATGTCGCTCGGCGCGCGGGTCCGGCCGGGTGAGCTCTTCCCGCAGACGTACGAGATCCTGGCCAGGCGCGCGCTCGAGCGCGGGACGGTGATCGTCGCCGCGGCCGGCAACGACAGCCGCCGGCCCCCGAGCATCGAGCCCGTCAGCCGGCCCGCCAACTGCCCGTCCATCCTCGCGGTGGCCGCGCTCGACAAGGCGATCGCGCCGACGTTCTTCTCCAACGGCGGCATCAACGGCCAGGGCGGCGGGATCGACATCGCGGCGCCGGGCTGGCAGGTGCTCTCGGCTGCCGTCGGCGGCGGGGTCAGGCCCGAAAACGGCACCAGCATGGCCACCCCGCACGTCGCCGGTGTCCTCGCACTGCTCGCCCAGGCGAACCCCAGCGCCTCCGCGGCCGAGCTCAAGGCCATGCTGCTGGCCGGCGCGTTCCCGCTGCAGCAGCCCGTCAGCGACGTCGGCGCGGGCCTGCTCCAGGCCCCGTGAGCGAGTCCTCCCACTCCGCACCGGTCGGGGTCATCCTCGCGGTCGACCCCGACCGGTTCGCGGAAGTCGTCGAGGTCCTACGGCGTGCCGGACTGACGGTCACGGGCGAGCAGCCGATCGTCGGCACGCTCTCCGGAACCGTCGCGGAGGAACGGATCCCGGCCCTGGAGGCGATCGACGGCGTCGATTCCCTCGACCGGGAGCGCACCATCCAGCTCCCCCCGCCCGACTCTCCGATTCAGTGAGTCGGCCGGAGAGACGCCCCGGGCCTGTGCCCGGGGCGTCTCTCCGTCGAGCCCGCCTCGATCGAGGTCGGCCGCCCCGCTCGCGACCCCACCGCTCGCCCCGGTTGTCAGCGGCGTCCTGTATAAACGAAAAGGTGACCGGCCGTACGGCCGAAAGAGTGTCACCACGGCATGAGGCCGAAGCGTCAGAAGTACCAGAAGGCCAAAAGCGCCAGAAGGCCAAAAGCGCCAGAAGGCCAAAAGCGCCAGAAGGCCATAGGCGCCAGAAGGCCAGAAGTGGCAGAAGGCCAGAAGTGGCAGAAGGCCAGAAGTGGCAGAAGGGGGGAAGTGAGCCATGTTCCGGAGCTGGGCCGATCCGCGTCCTGTCGCCGTGCTGCTCCTCGTCCTCTTCGAACTCTCGGTGTTGGACGCCGGCACGCTCTCCGCGGCCGTCGCCTTCGCCGCGACCGCCGCGGCCGGCTCCGCGTTCGCCGCCTGCGCGTTGATCGCCTCGCGCTGCGCGCCCGTCGTACCCCGTACGCGGGTGCGGACAGCCATACGGGACCGTGAGCGCCGTACGGCGTTCCTGCCCCAACGTGATCCCGATGCCCGCGGCCGTACGCGGCCCCGGGCGCCCGGACGTGCCCTCCTGACGGCCACCGCGTAGGGCACGCTCCCAGCCACCTGACTGCACGTGCCCTTTCCGCGGGCCGTCGCGCCAAGTCCCCGGTCATCCGGACTGTCCCGGACGACCACTTCCTGGCACGACGAGACCCCCTGGAGGGCTCCCACCCATGTCCGTTTTCGCCGACCTGGTCGCGCATCTCGCCGATCTGCTCCAGCCGCTGTTCCACGCCTCCGCGACGGCCGTCGCGATCGTCCTGTTCACGGCGCTCGTACGACTGCTCGTGCATCCCCTGTCCCGGGCGGCGGCGCGGGGGCAGCGGGCGCGGATCGCGTTGCAGCCGAAGATCGCGGAGCTGCGGAAGAAGCACGCGAAGAACCCGGAGAAGCTGCAGAAGGCGGTGCTGGAACTGCACACGGAGGAGAAGGTGTCGCCGCTGTCCGGCTGCCTGCCCAGCCTCTGCCAGCTGCCGGCCTTCTTCCTCCTCTACCACCTGTTCTCCAACAAGACGATCGGCGGCGAGGCCAACGCCCTGCTCACCCACCGGCTCTTCGCGGCACCGCTCGGCGACCGCTGGGCCGACGCGCTGGGCGAGGGCGGCGTGTTCGGGGCGCAGGGGCTTGTCTACGTGGGGTTGTTCGTGATCGTCGCGGGCGTCGCGGCCTTCAACTTCCGGCGTACGAAGCTGATGATGGCGGCGGGCACCGCCGGGATGCCGGCCGTGTCGGACGAGCAGGTGCCCGGGATGGCGGCCGGCATGGGGGCCATCAGCAAGTTCATGCCGTTCATGTCCTTCTTCACGCTGGTCACCGTGGCGGTGGTGCCGCTCGCGGCCGCGCTGTACGTGGTGACCAGTACGACGTGGAGTGCGGTGGAGCGGGCGGTGCTCTATCCCCTGCCTTCAGCCGGGACTGCCGCTGCCGCCGGCACGTCGGCGGCTACCGCTCAGTAGGCCAGCTTGGGTCAGCGGCACGGGCGGTCCACTCCGTGAACCGGGTATTGCGGAGTGGACGGTGACCTTGGAGGATCGACCAGTCCTCCGATGGCTGCACCCATCGGTGGGGCGGCAAACGATTGAGGGAGATGGACGACGATGAAGCTGCTGCGAGTCGGTACGGCGGGTGCGGAGCGGCCCGCGCTGCTCGACGCCGAGGGCGTCCTCCGGGATCTGTCGGGGGTCGTGCCGGACATCGACGGCGCGCTGCTCGCGGACGACGCGGCGCTCGGCCGGGTCCGGGCGGCGGCCGAGAGCGGTGAGCTGCCCGTCCTGGATGCGGCCGGGCTACGGATCGGGCCGCCGCTCGCCCGTATCGGCAAGATCGTCTGTATCGGGCTCAACTACCACGACCACGCCCGCGAGACCGGGGCCGAGCCGCCCTCCGAGCCGGTGATCTTCTTCAAGGCGGCGGACACGGTCGTCGGGCCGAACGACACGGTTCTCGTGCCGCGCGGGTCGGCCAAGACCGACTGGGAGGTCGAGCTCGCGGTCGTCATCGGGCGCACCGCCCGTTACGTCGAGTCCCGCGAGGCGGCGCTCGCGCATGTCGCCGGGTACGCCGTCTCGCACGACGTGTCCGAGCGGGAGTTCCAGCTGGAGCGGGGCGGGACGTGGGACAAGGGCAAGAACTGCGAGACGTTCAATCCGCTGGGGCCGTGGCTGGTGACCGCGGACGAGGTGCCCGATCCGCAGAAGCTGGGGCTGCGGTTGTGGGTCAACGGGGAGTTGAAGCAGGACGGGACGACGGCCGAGCAGATCTTCGCGGTGAGTGAAGTCGTGCGGTACGTCAGTCAGTTCATGGTGCTTTACCCCGGGGATGTCATCAACACGGGGACGCCCGCGGGGGTGGCGTTGGGGGAGCCCGAGCCGAAGCCGTTCCTGAAGGGCGGGGACGTGGTCGAGCTGGAGATCGAGGGGCTCGGGCGGCAGCGGCAGGAGTTCAAGAACGCGTAGGCGCTCCGCTTGGGGCGCCGGGTGCCCAAGGGGTGGGGGACTGCGGGTTTCTGGCGGCTGCGGGTTCGTTGTGGCTTGTCGCGCAGTTCCCCGCGCCCCTTGAGGGCGCGGCTGTACCCGGCAGTTTCCACTCGCCCCCTGAAGGGCGCGGCCTTGCCGGTAACTACAACCCGCCCTTGAAACGCTCCAACGCCTCCACCACCATCGCGTGGTCCTCCAGTTGGGGCAGGCCCGATACCGTCACCGTGCCGATCACTCCCGCGCCCTCCACCGTCAGCGGGAACGAACCGCCGTGCGCCGCGTAGAGATCCGGGTCCAGGCGGGACGACTCCTCGAAGGTTGTGCCCTTCGCGCGGAAGCGGGCGCCGACCAGGTACGAGGAGTCGGCGTAGCGTTCCACGACCCGGCGTTTGCGGTCGATCCAGGCGTCGTTGTCCGGGGTCGAGCCGGGGAGGGCGGCGTGGAAGAGCTGCTGGGGGCCGCGGCGGATGTCGATGGCGACCGGGGCGTTCCGGTCGCGGGCCAGCTCCACCAGCAGTGAGCCCAGCGCCCAGGCGTCCTCGTACGTGAACCGGGGGAGCACCAGGCGGCGCTCCTGGGCCTCCAGCTCCTCGATGCTCGGGGTGTCGGTCATGTCAGCTTCACCGCCACGCCCTCGTGCGCCGACTTCCGTGCCGCCTCCAGTACGTCCAGCGCGGCGGCCGCCTCGTACGCGGTGACCGGGTTCTCGCCGGTGCCGTGCAGGGCGGCGGCCACGGCGGCGTAGTACGCGGGGTAGTCGCCGGGGAGGGTCGGGACGGGGCGGCCGCCGTCGGTCAGGGGGGAGTCGCCGGCGCCGATGCGGCCCCAGAGGTCATCGGGCTCCAGGCCCCATTCGGCGCCGGGGGCGGGGCGTTCGCCCTCGCGGAGGGCCGCTTCCTGGGGGTCGAGGCCGTACTTCACGTAACCCGCCTCTGAGCCCAACACGCGGAAGCGCGGGCCGAGTTGGGGGGTGACGGCGGAGGCGTAGAAGTGGGAGCGGACGCCGCCGGCGTGGGTGACGGCGATGAATGTGTCGTCGTCCGTCTCGGCGCCGGGGCGGCGGAGGTCGGACTCGGCGTAGACGAGGGTCGCGGGGCCGAAGAGGGTGAGGGCCTGGTCGACGACGTGGCTGCCCAGGTCGTAGAGCAGACCTCCGATCTCTGCGGGGTCGCCGGACTCGCGCCAGCCGCCCTTGAGCTGGGGGCGCCAGCGTTCGAAGCGGGACTCGAAGCGGCGGATCTCGCCCAGCTCGCCCTCGGCGAGCAGCTTGCGCAGGGTCAGGAAGTCGTTGTCCCAGCGGCGGTTCTGGAAGACGGAGAGGAACAGGCCGCGGGAGTCCGCGAGGGCGGCCAGCTCGCGTGCCTCGGCCGCCGTACCGGCGACGGGCTTGTCGACGACGACCGCGAGGCCCGCCTCCAGGGCGGCGGTCGCGATCGGGACGTGCGTCTTGTTCGGGGAGGCGACGACGACCAGGTCCAACTCGTCCGCCCGGCCCCACAACTCGTCCGCCGTGGCCGCGAACCGCACCTCCGGGAACTCGGCGCGGGCCTGCGCCTGCCGCTCCGGGTTCGAGGTGACGACCGTGTCGAGGGCCAGGCCCTCCGTCGCGGCGATCAGCGGGGCGTGGAAGACGGAGCCCGCGAGGCCGTAGCCGACGAGGGCGACGCGGAGGGGCCTGCCTGTGCTGGTGCCTGTCATGCCATCCACTTAAGCAACGCTGTTGCCAAAGTGCAAGCACGAGAGACAATGGAGGTGTGAACGGCAACGGGAACGGGCGTACCGCGGGAGTGACCGGCGTGAATATCCTCGCGCTGCGCAGCCACAACGGGGCGCTGATCCTCGACCTGCTGCGGATCGCAGGGGCGGCCGGGATAAGCCGGCTGGAGCTGGCCGAGCGGGCGGGGCTCACCCCGCAGGCGGTCAGCAAGATCACCGCCCGGCTGCGCGCGGACGGTCTTGTGACCGAGGCGGGGTACCGGGCGTCCACCGGGGGCAAGCCGCGCACCGTACTGCGGCTCGTGCCCGACGCCGGGCACGCGGTCGGCCTCCACCTCGACCGCGACGAGCTGACGGCCGTGCTCTGCGATCTGACCGGCGCGGTGGTCGCGGAGCGGCGGACGCCGCTGAGCCTGGGGGCCGGGGCGGACGCCGTGGTGGAGGGTGCGGCGCGTGAGGTGGAGGCGCTGCTGACGGAGGCGCGTGCGAGGCGTGGTGCGGTCGAGGCTGCGCCGCTCCTCCCCGTACTGGGGGTCGGAGTCGCCCTCCCCGGCCCCCTCGACCATCTGCACGGTGTGCTGCACCGGGTCACCGGCTTCCCGGAGTGGGACGGGTTTCCGCTGCGGGCGGCGCTGGCGCGGCGGCTGCGGATGCCGGTGGTGGTCGACAAGGACACCAACGCGGCGGCGCTGGGGCTCGCGGCGGTCGCGGGGGCGCACGGGTCCTTCGCCTACCTCCACCTCGGCACGGGGCTGGGGGCGGGGCTCGTGATCGACGGGAAGGTGCACCGGGGGGCCCGGACCCGGGCCGGTGAGTTCGGGCATCAGGTCGTCCAGCTGGACGGGCCGATGTGCGAGTGCGGCAACCGTGGGTGCGTCGAGGCGTTGTGTCTCGCGGCGGTGGCGCGGGGGGATGTGGAGGAGGCGGCGCGGGTGCTCGGTACGGGGGTCGCGAACCTTGTGGGGCTGCTCGACATCGAGCTGGTCCTACTGGGCGGGCGGACGGTCGAGGCCCATCCCGACGCGTTCGTGCGGGGGGTGGGGTTCGTGCTCGACGAGTGGGCTCGGCTGCAGGGGGAGGACCCCGCGGTGCCTGTGCGGGTGGCCGGGGGCGGGGCATCCGGGGTCGCGGAGGGGGCGGCCCAGTTGCTGCTCGCGCCGTTGTTCGGGCGTGAGGACGGGTGAGGCGCCGCTGAGACACGTTCGAGAGGTGGTCAGGCCCTGCCCTGGATGTCGCCGATCCCCCGCCCCGCTCTGCCCTGCTCTGCCCTGCTCTGCCCCGCTCTGCTCTGCTCCCCTCTGCTCCGCCGCGACTCACCGACTCGGCGTGAACTCGGAATCTCGCCCGCTGAGGGATAGTCGCGGGCGGCTCAGCACGTCGTGACGGTTGCCAAGAAGAGGGAGGGTCGATGAAGGCCTCGAGTCACGACGAGTTCCGGGAGTTCGTAGCGATGCGCTCCACCGCGCTGCTGCGGCTCGCGGTGCTGCTCACCGGCGGGGACCGGCATGCCGCGGAGGATCTGCTGCAGATCGCGCTGATGAAGGCGTACGGGCGGTGGGCGAGCATCGAGCAGCCCGAGGCGTACGTCCGCCAGGTCCTGTACCGCCAGCAGGTCAACCGCTGGCGGCTGCGCAGACATCGCGCCGAGACGACGGTGCCCGTACTGCCCGAGTCCGGCGGTGACACCGACACCGGGTCGGACTCCGAGCTGCGGATCGCGCTGTGGGCGGCGCTCGGCCGTCTGACGAAGCGGCAGCGGGCCGTGGTCGTGCTGCGCTACTTCGAGGACCTGCCGGAGGGTGAGGTCGCGTCGCTGCTGGGGTGCCCGGTCGGCACGGTGCGCAGCACGGCGTACCGGTCGCTCGCCAAACTCCGGGTCCTCGTACCGGAATTGGGGCCCGCCGGGCTCGCGGAAGAACAGGCACGGCAGCTCAGTCTTACGCCGAAGGGGGCCCAGGGATGACGACGGAACAGGTGGAGCAGAAGGTCCGGGAGACTCTGCACGCCGTCGACCTGGACCGGGTACGGGCGTCCGGCGACCTGGTCGAGAAGGTGGTGCGGCGGCGCGCCCGACGGCGTTTCTCGCAGGTGGCGGGGACGGCGGCGGCTGTGGCCGCGATCACCGCGGGGGCGGTGCTCGGCTTCGGGGGCGGCGGGTTGACCGACCAGGACCGGCCGGCGCGGCCGGCGGCGTCGCCGGAGAGCTGGAAGCCGTGGCGGATCAGCGACCCGGGCGCCGCTGGGCGGGGCTGCCTGGTGGACGGCTCCGCGCTGTACTGCGCCGGGTCCAAGTACGACGCCGCGAAGTTCGACGCGAACACCGGCGAGCGGTTGTGGACGGTCAAGGTCAACGGCGGGGGCGGCGGGTCCGACCATCCGTTCGCCGTGCGCGACGGCGTGCTCTACGGCTACCGCAACCACACCGCCGACAAGCAGCCGAACGGCGACTACGCGGGCGGCACCGACCTGATGGCGGTGAACACCGACACCGGCAAGGTGCTGTGGACGGTGGAGCTGGCGAGCGACAACCGCGACGACCAGGCCGCCCTGCTCATCGACGGCGCGGTACTGGCCAACACCCCGACGGACCGGACGCTGTCGGCCGTCGATCCGCGGACCGGTGAGGTGAAGTGGCGCCACACCTGGGACAAGGGCATCTGGTGCGACCGGACGGTGCTGAGCGGTGTCCCCTACCTCCTGTGCGCGCCGGATACCAAGAAGCCGGGCGACACCGACGTCTTCCGTCTCGACCCTGTCACCGGACGGACCGAGAAGGTCACGGACCTCCCCGGAAGGCAGGAAATCATCGGGATCTCGGGGGACCGGATGGCCCTGGTCACGGTGCCGCCCATGGAAGGCAAGACCCTCGAGGAGGAGGCCCGGAGAAGCAAGAACCTGGTGCTGACCCTCGTCGACAGCTCGGGGAAGCAGACCTCACGGCCCTATCGGGTCGAGGGGGCGACGGCCACCGTGGAACTCGTCGGTGATCGTCTGATCTCCGTGTCCTTGGAGGGCAAGGCCTCCTCCTACTCGCTCACGACCGGAAAGACCCTGTGGACCGCCCCGGTCGGCGTCAAGATGCCCGACGGGGAGGCGATCTGGGACGGCATCGCGTCTCCCGTGGTGTCGCCGAGCCAGAACGTCGTGTACTTCCTCGGCACGGCCGGCGATCTGTCCGGCCTCGATGTGCGCACGGGCGAGCAGCTCTGGCGCGGTCACGTCGACCCCAGTAAGTACGAGTACGGGTACCCGCCCCAGGTCCTGCTCTACGAGGATGTGCTGGTCGTCAGGTACGGCAGCAAGATCGTCTCCCTGCTGCCACGGATCGGCGACTGACCCGAAGAACCCCAGGCCGGGGCGGCACCTCCGCCCCGGCCGACGCCTCGGCAGGCCTGGTCCGACGCCCCGGTCCGGTGTCCGGGAAACGCCGCTCGCTCCGCTGATCGAGCGGACTTCCGCCCCGGTCCTCCGCCCCCAAGGCGTGGCGGGACCCCTCGGCGTGGCCAGATGGCAGGGTCATGTGTTCATGCGACTGTGCACGTGTCTGACCCTTGCCCTCGCCACCGCAGCCGCCCTCGTCAGTGGTCCCGCAGCGGCACTCGGCGGCACGCCCGGACCCCCGCTCACGGCAGCGGACGACCGTCGGCCCACCTGTGTCGGCGCCGACAGCAGTGCCTTCCCGATCCGGACCCGTATCCATGGAGGCCCCGCCACCTACGTCGCCGGCGGCGGCTTCCACACCTGGGCGCTGGAACTCACCAACACCACCTCCCGTACCTGCGGGAACATCCACCCGGTGGTCGTGCTGGTCGACGGCGCGCGCACGCTGAAGCGGACTCAGCCGCAGCTGGAGTTCTACGAGGACGCCAAGGGCACCACCTCCCGGCCGGTGACCTTCGAGCGGACCGAGTCGGACGAACTGGTCGGTGTCCTCGGGGGAGACGGGGACGGCGGCGGCACCGGCTTCACCGTGCCGCCCGGCCGCACTCTCACGGTCAAGGTCCGCCTCTCCCTCACCTCCGACGCGGCCGTACCGAACGACGTCGTGGCGAACGCGGCTGTGGTGGAGCGGCGGGGCGACGACAGCGAGTGGGTGGGGGAGTCGAACGACTACCGCTTCCGGATCACCGACGGAGAGGAAGAGGAAGAGGAAGCGGGAGAGGAAGAGGAAGAAGCCGCCAAGGACAGCGGTGGTGCCGCGGACGGTGACCGTGACCGTGACGCGGACGGTGACCGTGACGCGGACGGTGACGCGGACGGTGACCGTGAGGCCGTACGGGACCGGCAGCCGTACGCCGACGAGCTGGCCGCATCGGGCATGCGCGAGGCGCTGCCGTACGTGACCGGACTTCTCTTCCTCTCCGCCGGCGGACTGCTGATCGCGGCCGTCCGCAGGCGATCCGGCTGACCTGATGGCCGCCGCCTGCGCGTACCTGATGGCGGCCGTCCCTGTACCCGCCCGCGCGTACCTGATGGCGGCCGTCCCCGTACCCGCCCGTTGACCTGAGGCGGGCGGGTCTCAGCGGCCAAGATCGGCCTCCTCTTTCCAGCCACCGCTCACTAGGGTTGGGGGCGGCGCCGGACGTACAGATGTACGGACGTACGGCAGGAATCGACAGAGGTCGGCAGGAGATCGCACATGGCAGAGCGCAAGCCCATCGAGTCGTGGCTCACCGACATGGATGGTGTGCTCATCCACGAGGGCGTGCCGATCCCCGGTGCCGACGCCTTCATAAAGAAGCTCCGCGAGTCCGGGCGCCCCTTCCTGGTGCTCACCAACAACTCGATCTACACGGCCCGTGACCTGCACGCCCGCCTCGCCCGCATGGGACTGGACGTGCCCGTCGAGAACATCTGGACCTCCGCCCTGGCGACCGCCCAGTTCCTGGACGACCAGCGGCCCGGCGGCACGGCGTACGTCATCGGCGAAGCGGGGCTGACCACCGCGCTGCACGACATCGGGTACGTGCTCACCGACCACCAGCCCGACTACGTCGTCCTCGGCGAGACCCGCACATACTCCTTCGAGGCCATGACGAAGGCGGTACGGCTGATCAACGGCGGCGCCCGGTTCATCGCCACCAACCCGGACGAGACCGGCCCGTCCACCGAGGGCCCGCTGCCCGCGACCGGCGCCGTGGCCGCGCTGATCACCAAGGCGACCGGGCAGAAGCCGTACTTCGCGGGCAAGCCGAACCCGCTGATGATGCGCACCGGTCTGAACGCGATCGGCGCGCACTCCGAGACCAGCGCGATGATCGGCGACCGCATGGACACCGACGTCCTCGCGGGCATCGAGGCCGGGATGGAGACCTTCCTCGTCCTCACCGGCCTGACGACTTCCGAGCAGATCGAGAAGTTCCCGTACCGGCCGTCGAAGGTCGTGAACTCGATCGCGGACCTCGTCGACCGCATCTGAGCCTCCGACCCGTCGCGCCCGGCCCCAGCCCCAGCCCCTCCGCCTCGGGACCCGGGCAGGCCCTGGACCTGGGATAAACCACCAGACACCCGTACGGAGTAGTCGCGGCCCCTTCCCGGATGCGTCCCGGCGTCCGGCGGGGGAGCCTCAGATGTCTGGAGGTTCACCATGGGTTCATTGCGACTCACTCTGTGTGCCGGGGCGGTGATCGTGGCCGTGTCGACCGTGATGGCGCCCTCGGCCCACGCGGCCGACTCCGGGGACATCTCGGTGGTGCCGGCCTCGCCGGCGCCCGGCAGCGACATCCAGGTGCGGGCCAAGGGCTGCGGAGGGAAGTCGGGGTCCGCCGCCTCGGAAGCGTTCGTCGCGGACGCGCAGCTCACCCAGCTCACCGCAAACGGCGGCGGCACGCTCTCCGGGGAGACCCGCGTACGGTCCTCGCTCAAACCCGGCACGTACGAGGTACGGGTCACCTGCGACGGCAAGGAAGACAAGGTCAAGGGCACGATCACGGTCGGCGACGGGAAGCCCGCCGCCACGAAGCCGGCGGCCACGAAGCCGGCGGCCACGAAGCCAGCCGCCACCAAGCCGGCGGCCACGAAGCCGGCGGCCACCAAGCCCGCCGCCTCCTCGCGGCCTTCGTCCCCCGCCTCCCCGGTCGCCCCCGTGCGGGCGGGCGGCGGCGGAGTGGCGGCCCAGCTGGCGGCCTCGCAGGATGCGACCGACCCGGTCGACTCCATGGACGACGCCCGGCACACCGGTCCCGGCACCCGCCACGCGGTCGTCGGTCTGGTCCTGGCCGGCGTCGCGGCGGTGGCGGTGGTGGCGCGGGGCGCGCGCCGGAGCCGCCGTCGCGGTACGGAATAAGGGGACGCCGTGTCCAGACGGGACTACTCCGACGACGGAAGCGGGACCGGCACCCGGTCCGGCAGCGGAACCGGCCGCGTCACCGCCGGTGTCGCCTGGGCCATGCTGCTCCTCGGCCTGTGGCTGTGGGGTCGCGAGGTCACCGACGTACGGCAGGGCATGTCCGCGCCGACCACCGGAGACGTGGCGGCGGTCGGGCGGCCCGCCCAGGCCGAACTTCCGCCCGCCGTCGAGCCGTTGAGAGGCGCGCGACCGCAGCGCCTCGACATCCCCTCGATGGGGGTGCAGGCGCCGGTCGTGGCGCGCGGCCTCGACCGGGACGGGGCGATCGAACCGCCGTCCTACGGCCAGCCCGGCGTCGTCGGCTGGTACGCGGGCGGTGCGCGGCCGGGGGCGACCGGGGCCGCGCTGTTCGTCGGGCACGTCGACACCGAGACCCGGCCCGCCGTCTTCTACAAGCTGAGCGCGCTGCGCATCGGCGAGAAGATCCGGGTGGCCCGCGACGACGGCAGGGTCGCCGAGTTCACCGTGGACGACGTCCAGGTCATGGGCCGCGACGACTTCGACGCCCAACAGGCCTACGGCGTACGGCAGTCGGGCCGCGCCGAACTCCGCCTCGTCACCTGCGGCGGCACCTTCGACCGGACGAGCCGCACGTACACGGCGAACGTCGTCGTCTCCGCGTACCTGAGCGGCACAGGACCCTGAAGGAGCCTGAGGCGTACACACCTGGCCCGGTCGGCGACCCGCTCCCCCCGGGGCCGCCGACCGGGCTGGTCCTCGACCGTGCGCGCTCGGGCCGCGGGAGTGACCCGGCGTCGACACGGGAGGTCCTGGAATCCGGGACCCGGCAAAGAACACGGACATGCGGACATGCGGACTACGGCCATACAGCCATTCGGAATGGTGTGACAGGCCGGGCTGGAGCCGTCCGATGCGACTCTAGAACGGATGAGCGACACGGGCTAGAGGCTGTTTGACGCCAAGTCGACAGGACGTGGCACTGTGTCATCAGCCGTGCTGGCGACGGCAGTTGAAGCTTGTACGGCGGTGGGGCGACCCTGGCGGACACATCGGGCGACCCTGGCGGCCGCCATCGGGGAGGTCCGGTTCCGCACCCCGCAACCGGCAGGCCCGGTCGCCCGCCTCCCCGGTCGTCCGAGCGGCCCTCCCGCATGCGCGCCTACACCACGTGGTCGCGAGGTAGCAGGTTCTCGGACAAGGCGGTGATGACCTCGTGGGCGAGGCGGGACTTATGTCAGGATTGGGACTTACGACACGGTGCACCCAAGGGGGAGTTGGATGTACGGCAGTAGGGGGGCCGGGGTTCGGGCGTCCGTGGCGGTGGTGGCGTTATTGCTCGCCGGCTGTTCCGGGGGAGACGGCGGTGACGGCGAGAAGGAGCGGGACTCCGGTTCCGACATCACCCAACAGCCCAGCGACACGGACCCGTTCTGGGTCAATCCGAAGGGAAACGCGGCGGCACAGGTCGCCGCCTACGAGAAGGCCGGCAAGGACGATGACGCCGAGCTGATCCGCAAGATCGCCGAGCAGCCGACCGGCGAGTGGATCGGTCCGGAGAACCCGGAGGAGCAGGCCAGGGGCTTCACCGAGGCCGCCGAGAAGGCCGACCGGGACGCGCTCCTCGTCCTCTACAACATCCCGCACCGCGACTGCGGCCAGTACTCCGGCGGCGGCGCGGCCGACGGCGACGCGTACCGGGCGTGGATCGACGGCGTGGCCAAGGGGATCGGGGACCGGCCGGCCACGGTCGTCCTGGAACCCGACGCGGTGCTCCACGTGGTGGACGGCTGCACCCCGGGCGAGTTCCACGAGGAGCGGTACGACCTGCTCAAGGGCGCGATCGAGAAGCTCGGCGCGCTGAAGAACACGAAGGTGTACCTCGACGCGGGCAACGCCGGCTGGGGCGACCCCGAAGAGATCTACGACCCGCTCAAGTGGGCCGGTGTCGAACAGGCAGACGGCTTCGCCGTCAACGTCTCGAACTTCTACACCACCGAGGACTCCATCGCATACGGCAAGCAGCTCTCCTCGAAGATCGGCGACAAGCCCTTCGTCATCGACACCAGCCGCAACGGCAACGGCCCCTGGACCGAGGGCGAGGAGGACGAGCGGTGGTGCAACCCGCCGGGGCGCGCGCTGGGCGAGACCCCGACGACCAAGACGGCGGACGCGCTGGTGGACGCGTATCTGTGGGTGAAGCGGCCGGGAGAGTCGGACGGCGAGTGCAAGGGCGGCCCGAAGGCGGGGGAATGGTGGCCGGAGTACGCGCTGGACTTGGCCAAGGCGTCTGACTGAGGGGCGGCGCGCCCAAGGGGGCGGGGCGTGGGGGGTTGTTGAGCGGCTGCGGGTGGTTCGTGGTTGCTCGCGCGGTTCCCCGCGCCCCTGAAAAGCAGGGGCGCGGGGAACCGCGTGACCAGCCCCCACGCACCCGAAAAACGACCTATGGACCTACGGCACCTTCACCCACCGCGCCTTGCTCGGCGTCCCCGCGTCGTCCGTCACGAACAGCATGTACCACCCCGACTGCACCAGATTCCGGTTCTTCGGCACAGTCACCGTGATCTCATCACCCTCCGCCTTGAAGTCCACCTCGATCGACTTCTGATCCACATCCGTCACATGCGTCGACGCACTCGGCCGAATCAACCGTGCCGACTTGATCGACGAGGCATGCTGCGTACCGAACGTCGCCGTCCCGCCCCGCGCGACCGTCTTCGGCCCACCGGACAACGTCGGCTGCGCGTCCTGGTACAGATACGGCGGCGTATAGATCTCGATCCGCTGTTCGAACTCCCCCGGCTTGGTGTTCGCCTTGTCGGCGTACAGGGAGTCCGACCCGAAGAACACCACACGCCCGTCCGGCAGCAGGATCGACCCGGAGTGGTAGTTCCGGCCGACCAACGGATCGGCCACCCGCCGCATCTCCCCGGTTTTCGCGTCGTAGAGCCGGGCCTGAAGGATGTTGGAGTCGCCGCGCCCGCGGTAGTCCTCCGAGCCGCCGGAGATGAGCACCGTGTCGTCGGGCAGGATCGAGGCCTGCGGATACCGCGTGCCCTTCGCCAGCTCCGGCCCGTCCACGAACCGCGGCTTGTCGGCCAGTAGATCGATCAGCCGGGTCTTCTTGCTGGACCGCTCCGACTCGCCGACCCCGCCACCGCCGATGACCATGTACTTCTCGTCCTGCGCCGGAGGCAACAGCACGGTCCCGGCGGTTTCGAGCAGCTTGCCGTCGCTCATACCGGGCACCTTGGTGAACTTGTTGGTCTTCAGGTCCCAGATACCGGGGTCACGGCCGACGTCGTCCGGCCCGTACCCGGCGTTCGCGCCCGAGTAGAACAGCTTGCCGTTCTGCATCAGGGAGATCGCCGGGTACGTCGGGAACTGCTGGATGTCCTTCGTGTACGTCCACCTCTTGGTCTCGGGGTCGTAGACCTCGTTCTTCCCCGGGACCAACTGGCCGATCTCGTCCAGGCCGGAGAGGCTGAGGACCGTGCCGTCGGTGAGGGTCGTCAACGTCGGGTACCAGCGGGCCTCGTTCATCGGGTCGACCTTGATGTACTTCTCGGCGACCGGGTCGAACTCGTAGGCGTCCTTGATCCCCTGGAAGTCCTTCTTGTCGAGGGCGAGCTTCTGCGCGATGCCGTAGGTGTTGCGGGCGTCCGCGCCCTCCAGGCCCACCACCCGGTAGTTGTCCTCGGTGCCCGTCTCGTACTTCTTGCCCCTCTTCTCGGCCTCGACATAGGCGCGCGCGATCCCCGGCTTGTTGCCGGTGAACTTCCCGGTGTCCTTGTCGAAGGTCTTCGTGGCCTTCTTGATGTCGACGGTGTCCTTCAGGACGAACGTCTTGCCGTTCGCCTTGCCGACGAACCGGGTCCCCGCCTTCAGCTTCATCCCTTTGTCGGGGTTCTCGTTGTGGATGATCATCAGGCCGCCGGCCTTGGTGACATCCCCCTTCAGTTTCTCGTAGCGCTTGGTGCCGCCCGCGATCAGCAGATTGCCGTTGGACAGCTGGGTGTGCCCCGTGCAGAACAGGTCGGCCGGGGTGGGTACGCGCTTGATCGTCTGCTTGACCGGGTCCCAGAGGCGGGTGTCGAACTTCTTGGCGTCGAAGTTGTCGGCGTCGTTGCCGGAGCCCGCGATCAACAGGACCTTGCCGGTGTGCAGGAGCGCGGCGTGAATCGTGTTCTGCCGGTACTCCTTCGGGAACTCCACGATCTGCCAGTGCCCGTTGTCGGCCTTGTACTCGGGTCTGTTGATCTTGTACTCGTGGTACTTCTCGGTGCTCACGCGGTACAGCCACGGCCCGTTCATCCCGGCGAGCGCGAGGACCACCGCCGCGCCGATCGCGAGGCGACGGGCGCGGCGGCGGCCTGCACGGTCCTTCATTCCTTACGTCCCCCCAGTCCGCCCAGGGCGATCTGCATGGTCTGGTCGCTACCCCCGCTGCCCGACCCGGACGCCGCCCAGCTCGGCTTGTGCTGGGGAGCGTGCGGCGCGTGTGGGGCGTGCGGCGCGAGTGACGGCGCGTGCGGCGCGGGAGCCGCCTCGGGCGGCGCCACCATGGAACCCTGCAGTTCGGCCGCGGCGGCGGCCTTCTTCCTGTCCTGCCGCAGCATGTAGCGCCAGGCGACGATGGGGAGGGCGGTGATCATCATGGCGAACGTGGCCCAGATGATCATCGCGGGGTGGGAGTTGCCGAAGACGAATCCGGCGGCGATCGAGCCACCGAAGATCACGATGAAGTACCAGTGGTACCGGAAGGTGCCGAACCACCTGTCAGGGCTCGCCGAGTCTCCCTTGGGCGTGACCACGAACTTGCTCTTGCGGCGCAGGGCCGAGTCGATCAGCGCCTTCGCGTAGAGCGGCGCCGACAGCGCGGACATCACCATGCCGGCCACACCGCCGGAGCCCTCCGGCTCGTGCGGGGAGACGTTGTGCCGGCGGTTCCAGACGTACAGGCCTATCTGGAGCGCCGAGGCGTTGCCGTAGAGCATCAGCCACACGGTGGGGTCGATGTTCACACCCGAGGCGCCCAGGCCCAAGAACAGCGCACAACTCAGCGCCGCGAGGATCCAGTTGAGGGCGGACATCGGGTAGAAGATGATCATCATCGTGTAGTTGAAGAGCTTGCTCGGCGGCAGCGAGTACCAGCCCTTCCAGTACTGCTTGAGGATCGTCTCGTACGTACCGCGGGACCAGCGCATCTGCTGGGTGAAGAAGTCCGTCCAGGCGCTGGGCCCCTCACCGACCGCGAGCACGTCCGGCGTATACACCGAGCGCCACTTCTTCCCCGTCGCCGGGTTCTTGTGGCGGTGGATCTCGAAGCCGGTCGCCATGTCCTCGGTGATCGAGTCGTACAGCCCGCCGATCTGCTTGAGCGCCTTGATCCTTACGGCGTTGGAGGTGCCGACGAACATGGGGGCGCCGTACTTGTTGCCGGCGCGCTGGATCAGCGCGTGGAACAGGAACTGCTGGGACTCGGCGGCCTTGGTGACGAAGTTGTCGTAATTGCCGTACACCTGGGGGCCGATGACGAAGCCGATGTTCGGGTCGCGGAAGAACCCGAGCATCCGCTCCAGGTAGTTGGGCAGCGGCACATGGTCGGTGTCGACCGAGGCGAAGAAGTCGTAGTCGTCGCCGTGCGCGTCCAGCCAGGCGTTGTAGTTGCCGTGCTTGGTCTTGGCGCGGTGCGGGCCCTTGGGCCGGTTCCACTTCTCAACTCCCTTGCGGGAGAAGTGATGCACTCCCAGGCGCGCGCAGACCGCCTTCACATCCGGATCGTCGCCCTCGTCGAGGAGCCACACGTGCAGAAGCCCGCGGTGGCGGAGCTTGACCGCGGCCTCCAAGGTCTTCGTCACCATCTCCAGCGGCTCCT
The DNA here is from genome assembly GCF_024612035.1 of Streptomyces sp. DSM 40750. Classification (GTDB taxonomy): domain Bacteria; phylum Actinomycetota; class Actinomycetes; order Streptomycetales; family Streptomycetaceae; genus Streptomyces. The sequence goes on along the minus strand of NZ_CP102513.1, from coordinate 4,471,579 downwards.
TGCCGGGCACGAAGGAGGTGAGGAAGGCGACTCTGGTGCCGGTCTCGGGCACCACCGGGATCGGGTCGCGGGCGACGAGGGTGGCGTGCGCGTTCGACAGCACGTTCATGCAGCGGAAGAACTCGATCAGGCCGATCGAGACCAGCATGACCATGTCGAGGGCGGGCAGGAACTCGTATTCGACGAAGTCGCGCTTGGTCCAGTGCTCCTCCTGCAGCAGCCAGGCGAGCAGGACCAGGGAGAGCAGCGGAGCGGCGGCCAGCATCAGGGCGACCCGCAGGCGGTGCGGCTCCTGGGAGATCAGGGAGCGGTACTGCACCTTGTAGGGCTTGGTCGGATCGGGCTGAGTGAGGGGCCCCGCGAGCCGGCTGTAGTGCTCGTAGTCGTATCTGGGAAGTGTCTTCTTGAGCTTTCGGAAGGCTCCTGTCCGGTGCGACGGCACCTTCAGTTGGGTCGTCTGGGACGGGTCGTGGTTGTGCCGGGCGCCCGTCGGCGTCGACGTCATGAGTCATTCCCCCCGCACACACGTTCGTGTGTGTTAGTCGGTCTTCCGCCCGCTTCGGTCCCCCTCGACCGTTACGGACGCATCAATGGGCCATCGTCACCATGTGATCTACACCATGGAGACACGGGACGACGGCCATCCGGTTGCATTGATGCCCCCTCGGCATCTGTTCGTGAGAGCGTGCATCGCGCGTGTCGCCGAGGGCCTAAGATCCCCATCCCCGGGCGCGCAAATCGCCCATGGCCCCCCAACTGCCATGTATCCGCAGTCTCTTACGGCCCAGGGTTCTACGGTGCTCATCTTGATCGCAAGATGCGAAACGCGGTGTTTACCGGTCATACGCGGTTATTGGGGCATCGGTGGAGGATCTGTGGGGAGCGCGAGGGGGGTGAGGGGGAGTGTGGCGGGGTGACGTGCACATGCGGAGAGGCCCCTCGCGATTCACTCTCGCGAGGGGCCTCTCCAGGAAGGTGCGCCGCCAGGGACTCGAACCCCGGACCCGCTGATTAAGAGTCAGCTGCTCTAACCAACTGAGCTAGCGGCGCGCGAGAAGAACTTTACCGGAGGGGCGGGGGTGCCTCCGACCACGGGGCGGCGGGGGCGGCGATCGCGAACAGTGCCCCGGCCGCCATGCCGCCGGCCGCCGGCGTTCTCGGGGCCCGTCAGGGGGGCGTACATCATTTGGACCGTCAGCATGCGACATGGGGGGACGGTTGAGAAACTGACGGGTGTGCAGAAGCGTGGAATTCTTCGGTCGGTTCGCGAGGGGAATCGCATGGAGACTCCGGTATTCGAGGAGATCGATCCGGGGGGCGATTGCGAATGCCCCGGTTGTCTCCACTGGCGGCGGGTCATGCCGTACTCCGCTCCGTACGCCCATCTGGGTCACCCGGCGGCCAGGACGGCCAGGAACGCGCTCGTCGTGGCCACCGCCGCCGGCGCCGCACTCGGCGCGGGCCATGCCGTACCGGCGGTCGCGGCGGCCCACGGACCGGTCCGCCCCGGCGTCGTTCCCGCAGGTGAGGAGCCGGACACCCCACAGGGGAAGAAGGCGCCACTGCATGGCCCGGCCGGCCGTCCGGCGGATGGGGAGAAGCCGCCGCAGGGCGTGGCGACGCCGCCCACCACCCGTGCCGAGATCATCGGTCGGGCCGAGACATGGATCGCGGCCCAGGTGCCGTACAGCATGAGCGAGTACTGGTCGGACGGTTATCGACAGGACTGCTCGGGGTTCGTCTCGATGGCCTGGAACCTGCCCGGAAACGAATGGACGGGCAGCCTCGACAAGTTCGCCCAGCGGATTTCGAAGGACCGGCTGGAGCCGGGTGACATGCTGCTCTTCCATAATCCGAGGGACCCCCAGAAAGGTTCGCACGTCGTCATTTTCGGCGGCTGGACGGACTATGCGGAGACCCACTACACCGCCTACGAGTCGACCCGCCCGTACGCCCGCAGGCAGGCCACCCCGTACGGCTACTGGAACAACGCGACCCGCTATGTGCCGTACCGCTACAAGGGGCTGACCGACGGCGGCGCCGGTTCATCGGACGACTGGACGGACGGCTCCGGCGACTCCGGTTCACCCGGTGCCCCGTCGGAGAGTCCGGGGTGGGAGGGGGCCGCCGGGCCGTCCGGCGGTGACCGTTTCCCGGGCCCCGACGCCTTCGGGCCCGGCGCGAACAACAAGTACGTCACCCGGCTGGGGCAGATGCTGGTGGAGCGTGGCGGGGCCCGCTTCTATGTCGACGGGCCGGGTCCGGTCTGGTCGGACGCCGACCGCAGGGCCACCCAGGCGTTCCAGCGGGCGCAGGGCTGGTCGGGCCGCGACGCGGACGGCATGCCGGGGCCGCTGACCTGGTCGTATCTGGTGACGGGGAGGGGCAGCGACATTCCGCCGGCCGGTACGCCCGGTTCGCCCGGCGCATCCGGCATGCCAGCCTCGCACGGCGTCCTCGGCTATCCCGGACGCGGGATGTTCCGCCCGGGTGCTGACAACGTCTACGTCACCAAGCTCGGGAAGCAGCTGGTCAAGAAGGGGTTCGGCACGTACTACACCTCGGGTCCGGGGCCGCGCTGGGGCGAGTCGGACCGGCGGAACGTGGAGGCGTTCCAGCGGGCCCAGGGGTGGCGCGGCGGTGCGGCGGACGGCTATCCGGGGCCGGAGACCTGGCGGCGCCTGTTCCACTGACGGCCGCGACGCCCGCCCCGCTCACCGACCCGTTCTCACCACCACGTCCACCCCATCCGCCCCAGCCATCACCCCATCCGCCCCCAGCCATCACCTCATCCGCCCCACCTGCCCCATCCGTCCGGGCCCCACCCACTCCTGACGACTCACCCCACGGCTCATCACTCGGCATCACGGTTCTTCCTGCGCGGAGGCATGGAGGCACGTATGGGTACGACCACCCCCCACACACCGGAGCCCGAAGGGGCCGCGCGGCCCGACCGGCTCATCCAGAACGAGACGACGACCGAGATCCCCGTACATCTGCTCTTCCGGGACGACCCGGCCCCCGTGTCCGTGCCGGTCACGCCCGCGGTCGTGGGCCGGCGGCTGGGCACGGGGGAGCAGCCGAAGGTGCGGCGGGGGCCGGGGGCGGTGAAGGCGCGGCCTGCCGTCGAGGTGGACCCGGAGCTGGTCGAGCGGCCGGCGCGGGTGATGCCCGGCGTGGTGGGAGTGCTGGGCGGGGCGTGCGGGGTGGCCGGATGTGTACTCACCTCGTGGTGGGTCGGCGCGTTGCCGGGGCTCGCGGTGCGGGCGCTCGGGCTGCCGACCGCGTATGCGGGGGCCGGACTCGGGCCGGCGCAGTGGGCCGCGTACGCCGGCGCCGGGGCCCTGGCGCTGTTCGGGTTCGGCGGGCTGGCGCGGGGGCGGACCGGGCGGGCCTGGGTGCTCGGGCTGTTCGGGCGGTATCGGGGGACCGTCCGCCGCGCCGGCCTCCTCTGGGTGAACCCGCTCGTGCTGCGCCGCCGGGTCGACGTACGGCTGCGGCACTGGCGGAGCGAGCCGATGGCGGCCGTCGACGCGAACGGGGTCGCGATGCGGGTGGTCGTCCTCGTGGCATGGCGGGTCAGGGACACCGCGCGGGCGTTGCTCGGGATCGAGGACCATGAGCGGTATCTGCGCGAGTGCGTGGAGGCGGCGGTCTCCCGGGTGCTGTCGCAGCTCCCGGCCGACGTACCGCCCACCGCACTGGTCAGGGACGCTTCCCTGCGCAACACGGAGGCGGTGAGCGAGGCGCTGACCCGGCTGGTGGCGGCGGACGCGGCGCCGGTCGGCCTTCAGGTGTTCTCCGCCCAGCCGACCCGGATCGAGTACGCGCCCGAGGTGGCCGCCGTGATGCAGCGCCGGCGGATCGCCGCGCTCGACGCCCAGCACCGCGACACCGTCCTCACCGCCGTCGTCGACTCGGTCGAGGAGACGGTGACCCGGCTGACCATGCGCGGCCTGGTCGAACTGGACGACTACGAACGCAAGGCGCTGGTGAAGGACCTGACGGTGGCGTTCTGTACGGGGCGGCGCGAGACCTCTTCCTGAACAGTCCGCGGCAGCGCGCCACAACAGTCAACAGCTGGGATTGGTATGGACGCGTCTTTGATACGGACACGTCTTTGATAGCCGCGTCTTTGATACGGACGCGTCTTTGATATGGACACAGTCAACTACCGCTCATAATCTGGGACTTGGTCTAGACCTGGAACACCCCCCACGTACTCCAGGGAGCGGCAGCATGCGCAGTCACACGCGTAGCAAGACCAAGTGGTACGCGGCCACGGTCGGCCTGGCCACCGCCGGAGCGCTCGTGCTCTCCAGCGGTGGCGCCACCGGCCACGGCTACACCGACCTCCCCGTCAGCAGGCAGAAGCTCTGTCAGAACGGCACCGTCACCAACTGCGGCGACATCCAGTGGGAGCCGCAGAGCGTGGAGGGCCCGAAGGGCTTCCCGGGCTCAGGGCCGGCTGACGGCCAGATCTGCTCGGCCGGACACAGCCGTTTCGGCCAGCTCAACTCATCCACCAAGCCGGGCGGCGGCGCCTGGCCCACCACCAAGGTGACGGGCGGTCAGAACTACACGTTCCGCTGGCAGTTCACCGCCATGCACGCCACCAGCGACTTCAAGTACTACGTCACCAAGGCGGGCTGGAACCAGAACCACGCCCTGGCCCGCTCCGACCTCAACCTGACCCCGTTCTTCACGGTTCCGTACAACGGCCAGCGCCCGCCGTCCACGCTCTCCCACACCGGGCGCCTGCCGTCCGGCCTGAGCGGCCACCACGTGATCCTCGCGGTATGGACGGTCGCGGACACCACCAACGCGTTCTACGCCTGTTCGGACGTCACCTTCTGAGTCTTGGCGCACCCGGCCCCGCGAGTTCTGAGCCTCTCTTGAGCTGCGCGGGGCCCCCACGCGGGTAGGTTCCCCACACGCCGCTGACCAGGGCGGTTGAAGAACTTGGGGGAACGCACATGGACGTCTTCTTCTACATCATTCCCGTGATCATGATGACCGTCATCGCCTTCTGGGGTTACCGCGTGCTGCGTCGCTGGCTCCAGATCAGGAGCGCCTGGAACAGCGGACTGACGGCCGAGGCGCGCTGCCTGAAGGCGTTCACGACGGTCAGCAAGAGCATGGGTGAGCACAGCAGCGTGCGCAGCACGATCCACCACGTGTACGAGTTCAAGACGCACGACGGCCGGGCGATCCGTTTCGAGGAGGAGGACGGGCCGATGACGACGGTCGAGGGCGACTTCGTCACCGTCCACTACACCGACGGCCCGAAGGTGATGGCCACGGCCCACGGGCCCCGCGAACGGGTCAAGCAGACCGTGGCGAGCCTCGGCATCCTGGCCATCCTCGGGGTGGTCTTCGCGTTCTGCGTCGGCTTCATGGTCACGTTCCACCAGTTCTCCACGGACACCTCGTTCCCGACGCCGTGACCCTCCTCAAGTGACGGTACGTCAACTACCGTGCGCCGACATGGAGTCCACGAGGCGCACGGTCGCACAGCTCGTCGCCGACCGGTGGGACGACCACCGGCCCGGGCTGTGGTTCGAGGAACAGATCCTGACCCACCACGAGGTCGCGGCCGGAGCCGCCGCCCGGGCGGCACTGCTGGCCGACCTCCTGCCACCCGGCGCCGAACCCCACATCGGCGTCCTCCTCGACAACACCCCTGAATTCCCACTGTGGTTGAGCGCGGCGGCCCTCGCGGGCGCCGCCGTCGCCGGAATCAACCCCACCCGCCGGGGCCCCGAACTGGCCCGGGACATCCTGCACACCGAGTGCGGAATACTGGTCACCGAGCAGGCCCACCTCCCGCTCCTCGACGGCCTCGAACTCCCCGGTGTGCGCGTCCTGGTGACGGACACCCAGGCCTACGCCGACCTCCTCGCCCCGTACTCCCACGCCGAGCCCGACCCCACCCGGGCCACCCCCGCCCACCGCCTCCTGCTCTACTTCACCTCCGGCTCCACCGGCGCCCCCAAGGCCGCGATCTGCTCCCAGGGGCGGCTCGCGGCGGCCGGGCGGGCGCTGGTGGACCGCTTCGCGGTGCGGCCGGACGACGTGCACTACATCTGCATGCCGATGTTCCACGGCAACGCGGTCATCGCCGACTGGGCCCCCGCCCTGGTCGCCGGGGCCGGCATCGCGCTGCGCCGCCGGTTCTCGGCTTCCGGGTTCCTGGACGACGTACGGACATACGGGGCCACGTACTTCACCTACGTCGGTCGTGCCGTGCAGTACCTTCTGGCCACCGAGCCCCGCCCCGACGACCGCGACAACCCGCTGCGCACGGGCTTCGGTACGGAGGCGGGGGCGGTGGACGCGGCGGCGTTCGAGGAGCGGTTCGGGGTGCGGCTCGTGGAGGGGTACGGGTCGTCCGAGGGCGGGGCCGCGATCCAGCGGACGCCCGGGGCGCCGCCGGGCGCGATCGGTCGGGCGGCACCCGGCGACGACCTCGCCGTGGTCGACCCGGAGACCCGGAAGGAGTGCCCGCCGGCCCTTCTCGCGGAGGACGGCCGTCTGCTCAACGGCGCCGAGTCGATAGGGGAGTTGGTCAACCGGGGCCCCAACCCCTTCGAGGGCTACTGGCGCAACCCGGAGGCGGACGCCGCCCGCCGCCACGACGGCTGGTACTGGACCGGCGACCTCTTCTACCGCGACACCGGCGGCTTCCTCTACTTCGCCGGCCGCACCGACGACCGCCTCCGCGTCGACAGCGAGAACCTCGCCGCCGCCGTCATCGAGAACATCCTCGCCCGCTACGAGGGGGCCGACGCCGTCGCCGTCTACGCGGTCCCCGACCCGGTCGCCGGGGACCAGGTCATGGCGACCATCGCCGGCACCTTCGACCCCTGCCGCTTCGCCGAATTCCTGCTGGACCAGCAGGACCTGGGCACCAAGATGGCCCCCCGCTTCGTCCGCGTCGTCCCGGCCATGCCCGTCACCGCCACCAACAAGATCCAGCGCGCCACCCTCCGCCGCGAGGGCTTCCGCTGCCCCGACCCGGTGTGGTGGCGCCCGCCCGGCAAGTGGGCGTACCGCAAGTTCTCCGCGGTGGACCTGGCGCGGCTGGTGACCGAGTACCGGGCACGGGGGCGGGAGGAACTGCTGACCAGGTAGTGCCGGCCCCACCCCCGGAACACCCCCTGCGCATATGGCCGTTGTCCGCCACCTCCGCCTACCGTGACCCCATGATCCGAACGGTCGTACGGGACGTGCCGCGCGCGGTGGCGTACCTGCTGAGCGGTGTGCTCATCGGCGCCTCCCTCCTCGTGGTGCTCCTGGTCCTGGGCACCGTCGGCCTCCTGCTCACCCCGATCCTCGTGGGCCTGCCGCTGCTCGCCCTGGCGGTGCTCTCCGGGGGACCCGTCGGCGCGCTGGAACGCCGGCGGTTGCGTCTCGCCGCCCCCGGCCCGGCGCTGCCCGACCCGCACGCCACCCCGGCCGAGCCCGGTCTCGCCGCCTGGGCCCGGCTGCGGCTGACCGAGCGGGCGACCTGGCGCGAGCTGACGTACACGGGTCTCTTCGGGTTCGTGCTGTGGCCGCTCGACGCGCTCGTGCTGTTCGGGGCGCTGGGCGTGTCCGGCGCGATGATCGGGGCGCCCGCGCAACTGGCGACGACGAGCAGCGCCGACGGTGACGCGCGGATCGCCAAGCTCTGGCTGATCGACTCCTACGGCCAGGCCCTGCTCTGCACGGCCGCCGGTGTCGTCCTTCTCCTCGCGCTGCTGAGGCCCCTCGTCCTGTACGCGCGGGCCCGTGCCGCGCTCGCCCGGCTGCTGCTCGCGCCGAGCCAGGCGGAGGCGGAGCGGCGGCTGGCCGAGGTGACGCGGTCGCGGGCCCGGCTGGTCGCGGCCTTCGAGGCCGAGCGGCGGCGGATCGAGCGCGATCTGCACGACGGGGCCCAGCAGCGGCTCGTGTCCCTGAGCATGAACCTGGGCCTGGCCCGTCTCGACGCCCCGCCCGAGCTGTCCGACCGCCTCGCCGCCGCCCACCGGGAGGCCGACCAGGTCCTCGGCGAACTGCGGGAGTTGATCCACGGCATCCATCCCCAGGTCCTCGCCGACTACGGCCTCCCCGACGCCCTCGCCGACGCGGCCGACCGTTCCGCCGTACCCGTGGAGCTGGACGTGGACCTTCCCCGGTTCGCCGAGTCCGTGGAGTCCGCCGCTTACTTCGCGGTCCGGGAGGCGCTCGCCAACATCGGCAGGCACAGCGGTGCGGAGCGGGCGTGGATCAGCGGCCGGTACGCGGGCGGGCGGCTGCGGGTGGAGGTGCGGGACGACGGGACGGGCGGCGCCGACCCCGCGCGGGGCACGGGCCTCACCGGACTCGCCGACCGGCTCGCCGTGCTCGATGGGACACTGACCGTCCACAGCCCGGCCGGCGGCCCGACCGTCCTGTCCCTGGAGATCCCGTGCCCCCAGCGCTGAAGATCGTGCTCGCCGAGGACAGCGTGCTGCTGCGGGAAGGGCTCGTCGGCGTGCTGACCCGGTTCGGGCACGAGGTCGTCGCGGCGGTCGGGGACGCGGAGTCGCTGACGGCGGCCGTGGCGACGTACGCCCCCGACCTCGTCGTCACCGACGTACGCATGCCGCCCGGCCTCACCGACGAGGGGCTGCGTGCCGCCCTCGCACTGCGGGCCGCGAACCCGGCGCTGCCCGTCCTCGTCCTCAGCCAGTACGTCCAACGGACCTACGCCGCCGAGCTGTTGGACACCGGCGACGGCACCGGCGTCGGCTATCTCCTCAAGGACCGCATCGGCCAGGTCGAGCAGTTCGCCGAGGCGGTGGAGCGGGTCGCGGCCGGCGGCACGGTCGTCGACCCCGAGGTCGTACGGCAGCTGCTGCGGCGCCGGCGTGATCCGCTGGCGGCGCTCACCCCGCGCGAGCGGGAGGTGCTCGCGCTGGTCGCCGAGGGAAAGTCGAACGGGGCGATCGCCCGCGCGCTGGTCGTCACCGAGGCGGCCGTCGGCAAGCACATCGGCAACATCCTGGGGAAGCTGGACCTGCCACCGGCGGAGGACACGCATCGGCGGGTGCTGGCGGTGCTGGCCTACTTGCGGGGCTGAGGCCCACACGGCGGCAGGGGGTGTGGGTGGCGGAGCCCCCACGACGCGCGGCGGAGCCGCGCAATAACGACGATGGCGGGGCATGTTCGCGCTGTTTGCGAACATGCCCCGCCATCGTCATCGTGCGCCGCCAGGGACTCGAACCCCGGACCCGCTGATTAAGAGTCAGCTGCTCTAACCAACTGAGCTAGCGGCGCAGACTCTGTCGCCCTTCCGCCTTCGGCGGCTGGCGACAGAGAAAATACTACCTGGTCCTGAGGGGTGCCCTCGACCGGTTAAACGTGAGCTGGATCTCGGAGGGCCCGAGGGTTTCTAGATCGCCAGGGAGAGCAGGACGGGCGCCGCTCCCCGGTTCAGCGTGTTCGCGGCGGAACGCAGCCGGTGCGCGTGCTCCAGTGGGAGCGACAGCGCGAGGCAGCCGACGGAGGAGCCCGCGGTGATGGGGACGGCCGCGCAGACCGTGCCCGGCGCGTACTCCTGGAGGTCGAGGACCGGGACCGTGGGCGTCTGGGAGTCGAGATTGCTCAGCAGCACCTTCTCGTTGGTGATCGTGCGGGCGGTGAGCCGGGCCGGACGGTGGCGCGAGAGGTGGTCGCGTCGGCCGTTGAGGTCGAGCTGGCCCAGCAGGCCCTTGCCGAAGGCGGTGGCGTGGGCGGAGGAACGGAAGTCCACCCACTCGTGGACGGCGGGCGTGGCCGGGCTGTCGGCCCAGCCGGTGACGTGGATCTCCCCGTCCAGATAGCGGGTGACATAGACGGCGGCGCCCACCGAGTCGCGCAGCCGGTCGAGGGTGTGCTGGAGCTGCTCGCGCAGGGCCTGGTCATGACCCTGGGCGGAGCTCAGCCGGGCGAGGGCGACACCGGTGACGTAGGCGCCGTCGGCGGTCTGCTCCACGTACCCCTCGCGGCGCAGCATCCGCAGGAGCGCGGTCAACCGCTCGCTGCCGACGCCGGTACGACGGGCGATCTCGGCGTCGGTGACGCCACCTGCCTGCCGCGCCACCGTCTCCAGGACGCGGAGTGCGTCCTGGGCCGAGTGGTACGGCGCGGTCGGCTCGTGCTTGAGCGCCACGGTTTCCCCCTGCGCTTCTCGGGCCGTTTTTCGGACAGCTTGCCGTGTCCCACGATACGGCCCAAGAGGCATACGTGGAGGGGTTGTTCGCGAGAAATTCCGGGCGCCTCCGGGCCCCTCAACTGCCGGACCAGCACTCTGGCATATGCCACAGTCATGGCCCGGCAGGCGGACCTCGGACGTTCCGCGCGTGTTCGCCCGTTCACTCGACGTAATCAGAGGACCGCGCCGAGAAACTCGCGCGTTCGTTCGTGCGCGGGGTCGCCGAATATCTTCTCGGGGCTGCCCGACTCGATGACCTGGCCAGAATCGAACATCAGAACTTGATCCGAGATGTCCCGGGCGAAGTTCATCTCGTGGGTCACACAGAGCATCGTGATGTCGGTGGTGCGCGCGATGTCCCTGAGCAGGTCCAGTACGCCCGCGACCAGCTCGGGGTCGAGCGCGGACGTCACCTCGTCGAGGAGCAGCACCTGGGGGCGCATCGCCAGCGCCCGGGCGATGGCCACCCGCTGCTGCTGCCCGCCGGACAGCTGGGTCGGGTAGGCGTCGCACTTGTCGGCGAGTCCGACGAGGTCGAGCAGCTCGCGGGCGCGCGCCTCGGCCTCGTCCTTGGAGAGCCCGAGGACGGTGACGGGCGCCTCGGTGATGTTCCGCAGCACCTTCATGTTCGGGAAGAGGTTGAACTGCTGGAACACCATCCCGATGTTCTTGCGGACCTCACGGCACTGCTTGTCGCTCGCCGGGAACAGCCGCTGCCCGCCCACGGTGATCGTGCCCTCGTCGGGCTTGGTCAGGGTCATCAGCAGCCGCAGGATCGTCGTCTTGCCGGAGCCGGACGGGCCGATCAGTGTGACGTGCTTGCCGGCGTCGACGGAGAAGTCCAGCCGGTCCAGGACCGTGTTGCTGCCGAATCGTTTGGTCACGTTCTCGAAGCGGATCAGCTCGGCGCGGCCGGCGGGACGGTCGGCGGGGCCGCCGGAACTGGCGTTGGCGTCGGGTTCTTTCATCAGCGGGGTGTCAGCGGACAAGACGTCGCTCCAGGGTTCGCAGGAGGAGGGAGGCCAGATAGGAGATGAGGATGAAGGCCACCCCGATGACGGTCAGGGGTTCGGTGAAACGGAAGGTCTCCTGGGCGTAGAGCCGTGCCTCGCTCAGCATCTCCGGGACCGTGATCACCATCAGGATCGGTGTGTCCTTGAGCATCGAGATCACGTAGTTGCCCAGCGCGGGTATCACCCGGCGGACCGCCTGCGGCAGGATCACCACCGTCCAGGTGCGCCGCATCGGCAGGTTCAGTGCCGTGGCCGCCTCCCACTGGCCCGTGGGCACCGCCTCGATGCCGGCGCGGTAGACCTGCATCGTGTACGTCGAGTAGTGCAGCCCGATCGCGAAGACGCCCGTGGTCAGCGCCGAGAAGGTCAGCCCCCAGGCCGGCAGCACATAGAAGAGGAAGAATAGCTGGACGAGCAGGGGAGTGTTCCGGATGAACTCCGTGACGACCCCCACCGGCCAGCTGACCCAGCGGGTCGGCGTCCGCACCAGCAGCGCCCACACCAGGCCGAGCACGAAGGAGACGACCGAGCCCAGGGCCAGCGCCTGCAGGGTGACCAGCAGGCCGTCCCGGAAGTGCGGCAGGAAGTCGGTGACCGCGTTCCAGTCCCAGTTCATCACGCACCACCCCCGGCGCCCGCGCCCTCGGGAACACGCACCGGCGCCACGGCCGGCTTCGCCGGGGCCCTGCCGACTCCGGCCTTGAGCCGCCGCTCCAGCACCCGCATGGCCCGGGTGAGCAGGAAGGCGATCACGAAGTAGATGACCAGGAGGTACGTGTAGATCTCCACGCTCTCCTGCAGTGCCAGCCGCACCAGGCTGCCGCTGAACGCCAGGTCGCCCATGCCTATGACCGACACCAGCGCGGTGCCCTTGAGCAGTTCGACGACCAGGTTGGCGAAGGGCGGGATCATCTCCGGGACCGCCTGCGGCAGCAGGATCAGCCGCATCCGCTGCCACGGCGTGAAGCTCAGCGCGATACCGCCCTCGCGCTGCGCCGGATCCACGGCGGTCAGGGCGCCGCGCACGATCTCGGCGCCGTACGCCCCGTACGTCAGCCCGAGGGCGAGGACGCCCGCCCACATCGGGACGAGCTGCCAGCCGAAGGCCAGAGGCAGCACGAAGTACACCCAGAAGATCATGATCAGTGCGGAGGTGCCGCGGAACACCTCGGTGTAGAGGCCCGCGACGAAGCGGACGATCCACCGCCGGTGGGTGCGCGCGACCCCCACCACGAAGGAGACGACCGTGGCCACCAGCGCGCCGAAGACCAGCAGCTGGAGGGTGACCCAGACGCCGCGCAGTACGAGTTCCCAGAGTCCCGGTGTCATGCGCGACAGAGCTCCTTCGTGGTCAGGTCGGTCATCTCGACCTTGGTGAAGCCGAAGGGCCGCAGGACGCGCAGCAGTTCGCCGCTCTCCTTCATCTTCCGCAGCTCGACGTTGAAGGCGTCCCGCAGCCGCGTCTCGGCCGGCCGGAACGCGAAGCCCGCGCCGTCCACCCGCGGCTTGCCGTCGACCAGCGCGGCGAACGGCTTGGTCGCCTCCGTCGTACGGGACTTCTTGACCACCTCGCGTGTGGTCAGCGACGTCCCCGCGAACACGTCGACCCGCCCCGCCTCCACGGCGTTCAACCCGGCCACCTGGTCGGGCACGATGACGATGTCGCTCTCCGCGTACCCGGCCTCGACGGCATGCGCGATCTGCGCGTACCCCGACCCGGTGGCGAACCGGGCCTTTTCCCGAATCACATCCGCGTAGTCGTTCAGGCCCTTCGGATTGCCCTTCCGCACCACGAACGCGTCCAGCATCTGGTGGTCGGGCTCGGAGAAGATGACCTCCGCGCAGCGCTCGGGATTGATGTACATCCCGGCGGAGACGACATCGAACTGCTGGGAGTTCAGCCCAGGTATGAGCGAGCCGAACTCGGTGGGAACGGGCTGCACACGCCCCACCCCCAGCCGCTTGAAAACGACACTGGCCACTTCCGGCCCCTCGCCGGTCAGCTCACCGTCTGTGTCGATGTAGCCGAACGGGATCTCTCCCGCGATACCCAGCCGTACGACGCCCTGCGCCCGCAGCCGGTCCAGCAGCTCACCCCCTTCCGTGCTGGAGGCGGTGGCCACCCGACTGCACCCGGCGGCGCCCAGCGCGCCGGCCGTGGCGAGCGCGGAGGCGCCGACGAGCAGCGCCCGGCGGCTGGGGTCGCGTGTCTTCCCGGTTCTCCCGGAAGTCTCTTTTGCTGGAGCCATGGCCGCGCGGCTACCCGACCCCAAGCGATGTATTCACGCCACCGCGGTGCCCTTCACGAGCTCCGCACACTCCCGGCCAGGCCCGGAGAGACGCGGGGGGAGACACGAGGGCGAGACACCGGGGGAGACACGGGCGAGACACGGGGAGGCACTCTTGACCCCGGCGGCACCATGGAAGACATGGCCGACCGCTACCTAGAGATCTCCCTGCTCAAGCGCCAGGTCGTGTGCCGGGCGAAACTCCTCGACGACCGCGCGCCGCTCACCTGCGCCGCCGTCTGGGACGCCCTGCCCCTATCCGGCGACGTCTACCACGCCAAATACGCCCGCAACGAGATCTACGCCCTCTTCCCGCCCTTCGCCCCCCACGAGCCACCCCTCGAAAACCCCACCGTCACCCCCATCCCCGGCGACCTCTGCTACTTCTCCTTCGCCGGCACGGAACTGGCCACGAACGCGTACGGCTACGACGACGAGGTCCGCCCCGGCACCACCCTCGTGGACCTGGCCCTCTTCTACGAACGCAACAACCTGCTCCTGAACGGCGACGTGGGCTGGGTACCGGGGATCGTGTGGGGCCAGGTGGTCGAAGGCCTGGACGAGATGGCGGAGGCGTGCAACGACCTCTGGCGGACGGGGGCGTCGGGGGAGACCTTGCGGTTCGGGCGGGCGTGACGTGGTCAACCCACGCCGACCGCCGCCGACCCGTAGCCCGTGATGTCGTCGGGCTTCACCAAGCCGTCCTCGATCGCCCGGGCCAGCATGTCCGCCTTCGTCGGTGCGGACCTGCCGACCTGTGCGTACTTGACTCGCGCCCGACGGATGTAGACGTCGACAGTGTGAACCGATACACCCATGCGCCGGGCGACCGAGGCCTTCGACATGGACTGGAACCACCACAGCAGCGCGGTCCGTTCCTGCGAGGACAGCTTGGGCCTGTTCGCGCCGCGATCACCGACGAGGACGCCCGCAGCCGTCGGCGTGACGTACGGCCTGTCGCCCGCCGCCGCCAACACCGTGTTCACCAGGTGCGCCCGCCCCTCGTTCTTCGCGACGAACTCGCAGGCGCCGGCCTCCAGCGATTCGAGCACCACTCGCTGCTCGGTGAACTGCGAGAAGGCGATGACCCGTTGACCCGCCGCGGCCAGCGTGGCGATATCGCCGATGACGAGTCTGCCGTGCAGGTTCAGATCGAGAATGAGGACATCCGCGACGCCGGGCTCCACATCCGCGGTCTCGCCGGTGTACCCCACCGAGATCCGCGGCTCCTCGGACAGCCAGGTCTGGATGCCTTCGATGACGACAGGGTGATCGTCGATGATGGCGACGGTCAGGGGGCCGGTCGTACGGGCCATCGGGTTTCCCACCACAACTGGTCCTCCTCCTGGTCGTATGTGGAGGATACGGTGAGGGGGCCAGGCGATTCCACGAGCGTCTCCGGCGGGGCGTCGGCCACCACGCTCACCACAACTTCCTCGGGCGACGTCACCACGGTCACCCGGGCTCGGGTGGCGGCGGTGGCCAGGACCAGCAGGGCCCCTTCCGCCAGTTCCCGGCGGACGGACGCCGGCAGGTCGGGCAGGTCGCCGTAGCTCAGCACGGCCACGCGTACGCCGCGCCGCTCGGCGACATCGGCACAGGCCCGCAGTTCGTGCAGGAGCGGGTGCGGGGTGTCGTCCGTCTCCACGAACAGCCTCCGCAGGCGTGCCGCCTCCACGGCGGCGCGCTGACGTACGACGGTGTCCCCCGGGTCCAGTCGACGTTCCGCCAGACCACGCAGCAGCGGTTCCACTCTGATGCGCAGGTACTCGTAGCGGCGCCGGCGCTCGGCGTGCACGGCCTCGTCTGCGGTCGCACGGGCCAGGCGCTCCGCCTGCCCCGCAGCGATCTCGGTGGCTTCCCTCGCACCGTCGTTGAGCTGTCGTGCCAGATACGCGAAGGTCAACTGGATACCGGCGGTGACGTACACCGCGGCCAGCAGACGCGAGACGGTGACGCGGTCGAGCGCGCCGTCGGCTGCCAGGAAGCCCACCGTGACAGCCGTGTTGGCGCCGAGCAGGGTGATCAGCTCCCACAGCGGACGCTGCATCAGAAGCAGCATGCCGAACCAGCCCACGGTGTTCCACGCCCAGCTCACGTCGCTGATCGCCCCGCCCGGCGGGTACGCGGCGGCGGCGACGATGCCGGCGACCAGCGCCGCCCCCGCGAGCATCCGCGCGGTGCGCCCGCTGAGCGCGGAACGCAGCAGCAGGACGGAACCGGCCGTCTGGATGACCGTGAGGGCCAGCCAGGCGCCCGCGGCGGCGGCCTGCGGCTCGTACTCCGGCCAGCCCCTGAGCACCCGCAGGGTGTCCAGACCCAGGTGCCAGACGCCGACGATCGCCACCAGCCCGATATTGACAACCTTGGCGAAGCGGGTGGCGACCACGCCCTCGACGACGTCGGCGGTCACGGTTCCCACCTCAGCACGATCCGGGTGCCGGCGCCGGGGGACGATGCCGCCCGGGCGCTGCCGCCCACGGCACGCATCCGGCCGTAGACCGATTCCCGCAGGCCGCGCCGGTGAGAGGGAACAGCCGCAGGGTCGAAGCCGCGTCCGCTGTCGCGGACTTCGACGGCGACGCCCTCCCCGACGTGTCTTGCCGTGACGCGGGCGGCGCGGGTGTTCGCGTGCCGGGCCACGTTGGCCAGGGCCTCGGCGACCCCTTGCGAGACGGCTTCCACGACCTCGTGGGGCAGGTCCAGCGGCGGCACGTCGAACTCGATGTCCAGTGCCGGGAGGCCGACGCGGCGCGTCAGTACGACGGTGCGCAGCGCGACATCCAGCGGCGCGGGGTCGTGCGCCCCAGTGCGTGCCACACCGGGGTGTGCCCGCAGGTCTTCGATGACGGCCAAGTCGGCCGCGGCCCGTTCCGGCAGCGCGGCGGAGTCACGGGTGATGCTGCCGGTACCCACCATGGTGAGCGTGGCGAGCACGGTGTCGTGCAACAGCCGCTGCTGGTCCAGCTCGTCGGTGCGGGCGGCGGACCGGGCCCGCGCCGACGCACGCGCCGACGCCTCCTCGGACAGCGCGAGGTCCGCCCTGCGCGCTCCATGTCGCAGCAGGACCACGACAGCGGCGGCGAGCAGCCCCTGGAGCACCAGGACGACGGAGGCGTCTCGTACGCCGGCGCCCGCCGCGTGAGCCGCCGCGATGGCGATCGCGGCTCCCATCGCCAGGGGTTGCCGCAGCATGAACTGTGCGATGAAGACGCCGGTGCGGGCGACCATGTCGATCCATCCGGAGCCCGCACTCGCTTCCAGGACCTCGGCCGGGACAAGGTTGCCCTGCGCCAGGCAGAGCACGAGAACGACGGCGACATCACCGGCGTAGAGCCAGGGATGGGGTTCCGGCCTGAGCGTCAGAACGGTGAACAGACCGCTCCACAGCAGCAGTCCGACGACCGCGACGGCCACCCAGACCGAGCGGGCGGGCGGTGCGAAGCCGACCACGGCGACGAGAGTCGCTCCGACGGCACTGACTGCTCTCAGGACAGCGGACAGACGTGCGGACCTACGCAGGAGCTGAAGTTGAGCGGGCCCCTGCGTCAACACGCCGCCTCCACAAAGGAATTCACGTCTCCGCCACGAAAAGTTCGGAATTCGGCCGCGTTCTTCACAGCGTTTCCCCCGTATGCCGACGAGACCCGCCTCCCCACCTGGATCCTTCCCAACTTAGATCAACACGCGGGCGGCGCACCGGTGTTGTCACGTGTTTGCGTGACATGCCCTTCTGTGGCCCGCCCCGTAATCTTCGACACCGGGCGCCCGAAGGGGAATTCGGGCAATTGGCCCCAAAAATCGGAAGGTGGAGACTGAATTGACAAGAATCGGAAGAGGGCGCGCGAAGTCGACCGCGGCCGCCGGGGCTCTTCTGGCCGGCCTCCTCGGCGGTTTTCTCGCCGCGCCGTCCACGGCTGCGGCAGCCGGCTCGGGGGACGCGGGGACGTTTGGCAGGTGCGACAGGGTATGGGTGAAGAACGTCTACGGCTACAAGTCCACGTTCTTCGGCAGGGGCCCCGTCTACTCGGACGGGCCCGGCGGAAAGATGACCCTCACGAAGATCAAGGCAGGGGAGATGGGCACGTCGATCAGCGGCACGGTCGGGGTGAGCGTGAAGGCCGCTGTCGTCGAAGCGAAGGCGGAGGTCAGCACGGGCGTCCAGGCCAAGGCTACGTGGACTTCCAGCCACTCCTACGAGCGCGAGATCAGGAGGGGCAAGTACGGCAACGTGCAGTACGGGGTGAAGGGGCACACGGCCAAGGTGGAGAAGTACCTCACGCTCCCTGACTGCAGCAAGTCGCAACGGAAGACCGCGACCGTGAAGCTGGCGAACAAGAGGCAGGGTTTCCGGTACTGGGAGACCAACTCCTGATGCGGCGGACGGTGGCGCTTTTGGCAGCCGTAGCCTTCGTCTCCGCGGTCGCAGCCTGCACCGGTGGCGAGGAAACCCGGGGTTCCCGAACAGGCACCCCATCGCCCACGGTATCCAAGGCGCCACCGGCGCTGTCCGCGCCCGAACTGGAGATGGGGTTCACGGAGGTCCTGTCCCAAGGGGCGACGCGTGGCAGTGACGTATTCAGCGCAGTTCCGCTGCCAAAGGGCGTCACATTGATTGCGCTCGATTGCGTGGCTGATTCCGGATCGCCGAAGGTCGACGTCGTCGTCGAAACCGTAGCGACCTTCTCGACCGACTGTAAGAGCGGTGAAGTCAGCTACTACGCACACGAACTCAACCTCTCCACGAAACGCAAGGGGCAAGTCTCGATCGAGGCGCCGGACACTGTGCGGTGGACGATGAGCGTCCAGGTGCCCAAGCCCGATGGCACGTAAGAAGAACCAGAGATCTTCGATTGGCGCATCAGGAGGGGTTTTCATGAGGCTCAAGCGTGTGGGCCGGTTCGGCACCACCGGCGCGTTGGTCGCCGGGGCGCTTGGCGCGTCGATCGTCGTCACCCCGTCGTCGGCATCCGCGGAAAGCGCATGGGAGTGCTACGGCACCCAAGTCAAGCGCTGCGCCACCGTCTGGTGGGACGAGACCGCCGACACCTACCGAGCGCGGGCGAAGATCACCGATGTCGCCGGTGGCGGCAGCTACCAGGTCAAGGTCACCAACGTGAAGCTTCAGCGCTTCAGCATTGCCAGTGGCTGGGTGACGATGCGCACCGCGAAGGACGGCGACGGCTGGCATGGCACCGAGGACTTGGCCGGCACCAGCTCCGTCAACCCGTGTAACTGGCCACGGCAGACTTTCGGCGTGGTGGCGACCTTCAGTTGGAGGGGCACAGGCTCCGGCGAGAAGACCTGGCGTCCCAACAATTCATGGGGCTTTGCCTGCGACTGACCCGCCGAACGCGTCCGTCCCCCACCGACCGGTGCGGGGCGGACGCGAACCCGCCTGCGGGGCAGCCGCACCCGATCACATGTGGGCCGGAGCCACCGTTCCTTTGGGCTGAGCAGGGGTGAGCCTGTTCAGCCGCACGCCCCGAACGGTCTTGGGCGCTCCCCCACTGCCTTAAGCTTGTTCTTTTTCTTCCGGCTTCGAATGGTGTCTCGAACTGAGTCGCTCACCTGGGGGTTCGCCGGACGCGAGGGCGGCCTTCGTCTGATCCTGTGCTCCGACCAAGGTGCACGTGACCACGACGAAGGCCGTGAGGGTGAGTCTGCTGCCTGATGCTGTCCGGAGGGAAGCGTTCGCGGAAGCGTCACGCTTCCGGGGCGAGTTCTACGAGTGTCTGACCGCCCGGCGCGACGAGTTGTTCGAGCTGGCAGACGCGGTGCTGTGTGCGGACGGTGCTGTGAAGTCCCCGGTGGACTTGACGCTGTTGCCCGAGCATCGTCGTGGGCACGGAGCGATGTACGGCGGCCTGAACCACGGCCGGATCGACGTCGACCGGCTGCGGACGGTGCTGGCCGGCCTGCCGCTGCCGCGTTTCGATGGCGGGCGCCTGGTCCTGGCGGTCGACGTGTCGCCGTGGCTCCGCTCGGACGCCCCGTGCTCGGCAGAGCGCCTGTTCTGCCACGTCTACGGTCGCGCGAAGACTGCGTCGCAGTTCATCCCGGGCTGGCCCTACTCCTTCGTGGCCGTGCTGGAGCCGGGCGCCACGTCCTGGACCGCGATCCTGGACGCGGTCCGGCTCGGACCGACGGACGACGCGACGGCGATCACCGCCGCCCAGCTACGAGGTGTCGTCGAGCGGCTCATTGCCGCGGGCCAGTGGCAGGCCGGGAACCCGGCCATCGTGATCGTCAGCGACGCCGGCTACGACGTCACCCGCCTGGCCTGGGTCCTGCGCGATCTGCCGGTCGAGATGGTCGGCCGCGTCCGCTCCGACCGCGTGATGCGGCTGCCGAAGCCACCGAGGATGCACGGCGTCAACGGCCGGCCGCCCAAGCACGGTCCGGAGTTCCGCTTCACCAAGCCGGAGACCTGGCCCGAGCCCGCGATCACCACGGTCACTGACACCACCAACTACGGCAAGGCCGAGACCCAGGCATGGGACCGGGTCCACCCCCGACTCACTCACCGTTCCTCATGGCTTGACCATGATGGTGAACTTCCCCTGGTCGAGGGAACGTTGATGCGGTTGAAGGTCGAGCATCTGTCGAAGGACCGGGATGCCCCGCCGGTGTGGTTATGGTCCTCCAAGACCGGCGCCACACCGGACGACGTGGACCGCTTCTGGCAGGCATTTCTCCGCCGCTTCGACCTGGAGCACACCTTCCGCTTCGCGAAGCAGACCCTGGGCTGGACCACCCCGAAGCTCCGCACCCCCGAAGCCGCGGACCGCTGGACCTGGATCCTGATCGTCGCCCACACCCAGCTCCGGCTCACCCGGCCCCTCGCCGCGGACCTCCGCCGGCCCTGGGAGAAACCCACCGCCTCCGACCGGCTCACCCCGGCCCGGGTCCGCCGAGGGTTCAGGAACATCCGCGCTCACCTCGCCTGCCCGGCCCGTGTTCCCAAACCCCGAGGAGCCGGCCCCGGAAGGCCACCCGGTGCCAAGAACAAGCACCGGGCACCCCGCTACGACGTCGGCAAGACCGTCAAACGCCCCGAGACCCTCAAGGCCATCGGCAAGCCCGGAAGATCTTGGTAGATAAAAAACAAGTTAAGGGCGTGGGAGGTACCTCCAGGTCCCCGGCGTACTCAGCCCCGGGGCGGCGACACGGATCCTGTCCGTGGTCCGGGCCCGGGAGGCCGGTTCCCTGTGCGACCTGGCCATGTGGGTACAGCCAGAGGCGACGGAGAGGCCCCGAACCATCACTCCGGTGGAGCGGGGGCCCCGCACGCCGACGCCGTACCCGGCGGCCCAGATCGTGCGACCACCTAGACCGAACGGCCCAGAACATCGCAAGCCCGGAAGTCGACCATCACACGATCGAGCTAATACGACCTCGTTCGCGCTCCTCAACGAGCAGTTGCAAACCCCGCCTCATACAACGCATGCGCCACCCGCAGCACCAGGTCGTCCCGGTGCCGGGCCGCGACCACCTGAAGTCCCACCGGCAGCCCGTCCCCGTCCAGGCCCACGGGAACACTCGCCGCAGGCTGCTGCGTCAGGTTGAAGGGGTAGGTGAACGGCGTCCAGCCGGTCCAGCGCCGGTGCCCCGACCCTCGCGGCACCTCCACCCCCGCCTCGAACGCGGTCACCGGCAACGTGGGCGTGACCAGCACGTCGTACCGCTCATGGAACGCCCCCATCCGCCGCCCGAGATCCATCCGGACATCCACCGCGGCCAGATAGTCCAGCGCGGAGAGCCGCGCCCCGATCGCCCGGATCTCCCGCAACCCGGGATCCAGCACCTCCCGCTGATGCGGCCCGAGCCGCTGCGTCACCCGCGCCGCCCCGCTGAACCACAGCGTGTGGAACGCCTCGACGGGCTCGGAGAAATCGGGGTCGGCCTCGGTGACGTACGCCCCGAGCCCGGCGAGCCCCTCCACGGCCCGCCGCACGGCGAGGGCGACGCCGGGTTGTACGGCGACCTGCCCGCCCAGCGACGCGGAGTACGCGACCCGGAGCCCCCGCACCCCACCGGAGAGCGCGTCCACGAAGGACCCCGGCGCGGGTGCGAGCGCCGACCAGTCCCGCGCGTCGGGTCCGCCGATGACGTCCAGCAACAGCGCGGCATCCGCCGCGTCCCGGGTCAGCGGCCCCACATGGGCCAGCGTGCCGAAGGCACTCGCGGGATACAGCGGCACCCTCCCGTACGTCGGCTTCAGCCCGAACACCCCGCAGAAGGCGGCCGGGATACGGACGCTGCCACCCCCGTCCGTGCCCAGCGCCAGCGGCCCGGCCCCGAGCGCCACGGCCGCCGCCGCACCCCCGCTGGAACCCCCGGCCGTACGCGAGAGGTCGTACGGATTCCGCGTCACCCCGCTCAACGGTGAGTCGGTGACGCCCTTCCAGCCGAACTCGGGAGTCGTGGTCTTGCCGAGGAAGACGGCACCCTGCTCCCGCAGCCGGGCCACGGACGGCGCGTCCTCGTCCCAACTCCCCCGCGCTGAAATGGTCTTGGAGCCCTTCAGGGTCGGCCCGCCCCGCATCAGCAGGATGTCCTTCACCGTGACCGGCACCCCGTCCACCGCCCCGGCCGGTTCCCCGCGCCGCCAGCGCCCCTCCGACTCCCGGGCCTGCGCGAGCGCCGTCTCGGTGTCGATGCGCACGAAGGCGTTCACGTCCGGCTGCACCCGCTCGGCCCGCTCCAGAGCAGCGCGCGCCACGTCCACCGGGCTGAACTCAGCCTTGCGGTACCCCTCGACCAGTCGTACGGCGGACAGCTCCGTCAGTTGCGCCAGCTCCGACATCCGGCCCCTCCAGGGGAGTTCAGTGCCCGGGCACGTACCCGCGCTGCTTGTCGACCACGTTGGGCAGCGGCTTGCCCGCCTCCCACAGCCCGAACAACTCCACGAACTGGGCGCCGAGTTCGTCCCGCCACCCCACCGTGTCCCCGCTCATGTGGGGCGAGACAATCAGCCCGGGCACCTCCCACAGCGGGTCGTCCGGGCCCAGCGGCTCGCGCTCGAAGACATCCAGCGCCGCCCCCGCGATCCACCGCTTCCGCAGCGCCTCGACGAGCGCGTCCTCCACCACGAGCTGCCCGCGCCCCACATTGACGAACCGCGCGGACGGCTGCATGACCCCGAACCGCCGGGCGTCGAACATGCCGTACGTGGCCTCCGTCAGCGGCGCGGCCGCGATCACCCAGTCGGCGCGGGCCAGCAGCCGGTCGAGTTCCTCGGGACCGTGGACGCCGACGCGCGCGACCCGGCCGACCAGGGCCGTGTGGATGCCGAGGGCCTTCAGGCAGCGCGCGATCGCCCGCCCGATCGGCCCGGACCCCACCACGCAGGCCCGGCCGCCCGCCACCCGCAACGCCTCCCGGTGCCGCCACTCCCGCCGCCCCTGCAACTCCCAGGTGCGCGGCAGGTCCTTGGCCATGGCAAGGACGAGCGCAGCGACGTACTCGGCGATCGGTGCCTCGAACACCCCGCGCGCGTTCGTGACCACCGTCTCCTCGGCGGCGGCGAGTTCGGGGCACAGCAGATGGTCCACGCCCGCACTGGCCGTGTGCACCCAGCGCGGCCGCGGCCCGTCGCCCGGCCAGGCGTCCCGCACCGCGCGGGAGGCGAAGTCCCACACGAGCAGCACATCGGCGTACGGCAGCCGCTCGGCGAGCGTCGAGGCGTCGGCGTACTCGATCGTCGCCCGCCCGGTGAGCCGCCCGAGCCGGGGACGCGGCTCGGTGTCGAGGACGAGGAGGTTCGGTCGGTGCGACGATGTCATAGGCGTAAGCAACCAATCACAAGCGTAAGCAACCAATCACGAGCTGAAGCGGCTCCACTCACAAGCGGAAGCTGCTCCGCTCACAGGCCGAAGCGGCTCCACTCACAAGCGGAAGCTGCTGTACCGGCCCCGCGGGATGCGTGTGACATGCACTGATTGACCACGCTCGCACCCGAACCTACCTTCGTCAACACGGACTTGCGCACGGTCTGTCGTCCGCACATCTCTCTCCGTGAGGCCGGTGGCTGTCATGAACGTCTCCTTCCTCGGTGGACCCCGGCCGCAGCGCGGCGTCGGAGTCATCGCCCCGTTCGATTTCGCCCTCGACCGCGAGCTGTGGCGCTGGGTCCCGGACGACGTCTCCCTCCACCTCACCCGGACGCCGTACGTCCCGGTCGAGGTGAGCCTCGACCTGGCCCGGCTGGTCTCCGAGCACGAGACGCTCCACGAGGCGGTACGGGCCCTCAACGAGGTCGCGCCCGAGGTCGTGGCCTACGCCTGCACCAGCGGCAGCTTCGTCGGCGGGGTCGCGGGGGAGCGCGCGATGGGCGAGGCGATGACCCGCGCGGGCGCCGCGCACGCCGTCACCACCTCCGGCGCGATGCTGGCCGCACTGGCCGAGGTGAACGCGCGCCGCATCGCCCTGGTCACCCCGTACACCGTCTCGGTCACCCAGTCCCTGGAGGAGTACCTCGCCGAGGCGGGCATCAGTGTCACCGGCCGCGCCTCGCTCGGCCTGGTCCGGCACATCTGGAAGGTGCCGTACCACGATGTGGTCGCCATGGCCCACAGCGCGGTGCGCACGGCGACGCCGGACGCCCTCTTCATCTCCTGCACCAACCTCCCCACGTACGACGTCATCCCCCAGCTCGAAGCGGAACTGCGGATGCCCGTTCTCTCGGCCAACCAGGTGACGATATGGGCGGCACTGCGTCACCTGGGTACCCGGGCGGTGGGTCCGTACCAGGCTCTGCTCGACGAGTCGGCCAGGCAGACGTTCGGTGCGGGACCCGTTCCGCCACCGCCGGTACTGCCGGAAGAACAGGAAGGTTGGGCATGACCGCACTCGGTTTCCTCTACCCGGGCCACTCCGCCGAGGACGACTATCCGCGTATGGAGCAACTGCTGGGCAGCGACATCCGGTTGGACGTGGTGCACACCGACATCGGCGAGGACGCGCACCGGGTGGACGCGCTGCGCGAGATGGGCGCCCACGAACGGCTCGCCGCCGGCTGCGAGGCCCTCCGCCTGTCCGGCGCGGAGGCCGTCGTCTGGGCCTGCACCAGCGGCAGTTTCGTCTACGGCTACGAAGGCGCCCACGACCAGATCCGCACCCTCGCCCGCACCGCCGGCCTGCCCGCCTCGTCCACCTCCTTCGCCTTCGCCCACGCGGCCCGGGAGATCGGTGCCACCCGGGTCGCCGTGGCCGCGACCTATCCCGACGACGTGGCTCAGCTGTTCGTGGACTTCCTGGCGGCGGCGGGCGTGGAGGTCCTGTCCGTACGAGGCGCGGGCATCATCACGGCGGCGGAGGTCGGCACCTGGACCCTCGACGACACCCTCGCCCTGGCCCGATCCGC
Organism: Streptomyces sp. DSM 40750; assembly: GCF_024612035.1. GTDB lineage: Bacteria > Actinomycetota > Actinomycetes > Streptomycetales > Streptomycetaceae > Streptomyces. The sequence continues at coordinate 4,446,712 of NZ_CP102513.1, read as the reverse complement.
CGACCATCCGGACGCGGACGCGCTGCTGCTGCCGGACACGGCCCTCCACACCGCCTCCCACATCCCCACCCTGGAGAAGGAGCGGGGCAAACCGGTCCTCACCGCCAACCAGGTGAGCGTCTGGGAGGCCCTGAGGCTGGCAGACAGGAGGGTGAACGCTCCCGAGCTGGGGACCTTGTTCACACGAGAGCCGATCGTGCAGGTGTGACCACCGGCCCACACCCCGCGCCCCAAGGGGCGCGGGGGACCGCGCGACCAGCCACGGGCAATCCACAGCCCCGGGGAATAACCGGAGCCCCCCTCCTGTTACCGCACTCCGTACCCCACCGCCGCACCGCAGGAGGCCCCACCGTGACCACAGACGAGATACGAGGCGACGCGCAAGGCACCGCCCCTGTAGCCCTCTCCGTCCTCGATCTGGTCACCGTGGGCGCCGGTCGTACAGCCACAGACGCCCTTCGCACCAGCGTGGACCTCGCCCGCCAGGCCGAGCGCCGCGGATTCCACCGCTACTGGGTGGCGGAACACCACTCGATGCCCGGCGTCGCCTCGTCCTCCCCCGCGGTGATCCTCGCCCACCTGGCCGCTCACACCACCCGCATCCGCCTCGGCTCAGGCGGCGTGATGCTCCCCAACCACGCCCCCCTGGTCATCGCGGAGCAGTTCGGCACCCTCGAAGCCATGGCCCCCGGCCGCGTCGACCTCGGCCTCGGCCGAGCCCCCGGCACGGACGGCGCCACCGCCGCCGCCCTGCGCCGCTCGACCTCCCTCCACGAGGGCGCCGACGACTTCCCCGAGCAGCTCGCGGAGCTGACCCGCTTCCTGGACGACGACTTCCCCGACGGCCACCCCTACCGCCGTATCCACGCGGTTCCGGGCCCGATCCAGGCCACCTCACCCGGCGGCGTCCAGTCCCCGCACCGCCCCCCGATCTGGCTGCTCGGCTCCTCCGGCTTCAGCGCCCGCCTGGCCGGCTCCCTCGGCCTCCCCTTCGCCTTCGCGCACCACTTCTCCGCGCGGAACACGATCCCGGCCCTCGACCTGTACCGCGAGTCGTTCCGCCCCTCACCGGTCCTCGACGCCCCGTACGCGCTGATCGGCGTCTCGGCCCTCGCCGCGGACGAGGAGAAGGAGGCCCGCCGCCAGGTCAGGGCCGCCGCCCTGAACATGGTCCGCCTGCGCACCGGCCGCCCCGGCCTCGTCCCGACCCCGGAGGAGGCGGAGGCGTACGCCTTCAGCGTGGTCGAACAGGACTTCATCGACTCCTGGAACGCGGACGTCGTCCACGGCACCGTCGACGAGGTCCGCACCCGTCTCGACGACCTCCAGAAGCGCACCGGCGCCGACGAGCTGATGCTCACCACCCACGCCCACAGCGCGGACCTGCGCCTGCGCTCGTACGAACTGATCGCGGACGCGTACGACCTGCCGGGAGCCGGGGGCGTTCCTCAGGCCTGAGGGCAGGCCGCCGCCCCCAGCAGCTCCGCGATCCGTTCCGGTGACACCGCGCGGGAGTACAGCCACCCCTGCCCGGTGTCGCAGCCGAGCCGGCGCAGCCGGGAGGCCTGCGCGTCGGTCTCCACGCCCTCCGCCGTGACGGTGAGCCCGAGCCGATGGGCGAGCTGGACGAGGGCCTCGACGATGATCTCGTCGGCGGGGTTGGGCTGCCCGTCGTCCCCGGCCCCGCCCTCCTGCGGGCTCTCGTACTGGAACCCCCGTACGAAGGCCCCGTCGAGCTTCAGCACCGACACCGGCAGCCGACTGAGGTACGCGAGGTTGGAGTACCCGGTGCCGAAGTCGTCGATGGCGATGCGTACGCCCATGTCGCTGAGGGCCTTGAGGGCCTGGAGGGGGCGGCCGGCGGAGCCCATGAGCGCGGATTCGGTGAGCTCCAGCTGGAGCAGGTGCGGGGCGAGGCCGGTCTCCGCGAGGATCTCGGCGACGTCGGCGACCAGGTCGGAGTCCCACACCTGGCGGACGGCCACGTTCACACTGACGAAGATCGGCGGCCGGTCGGGGTGGTCGATCTGCCAGCGGCGGGCCTGCCGGCAGGCGGTGGCCAGAATCCATCGGCCGAGCTGGACGATCGAACCGTCCTCCTCGGCCAGTGAGATGAACCGATTCGGCGTCAACAGGCCGAACTGCGGGTGATGCCAGCGCACCAGCGCCTCGACCCCGCGCACCTCGCCCTCCGCCATGCCCACCAGCGGCTGGTACTCCAGGACGAACTCACCCCGCCCGACGGCAGCCCGCAGCGTCGAGGACAGGGCCTGGCGGGTCATCCGGTGGGCGTTGCGCTCGGGGTCGAACAGCGTCCAGCGGGACTTGCCGTCGGCTTTCGCCCAGTACAGCGTCGTGTCGGCGGCCTGCATCAGCCCGGTCGCCGTCGTGCTCGCCGACTGCCGTTCGACGACCCCGATCGAGGCGGAGACGGACAGCCGCTGACCGGCCAGCTCGAAGGGCGCCTGCAAGGCCTTCAGGACGGAGTCGGCCAGGTCGGCGAGTTGTTCCGTGCCGGTGGAGTCCTCGACGAGCAGCGCGAACTCGTCGCCGCCGAGCCTGGCCACCAGCGGTGCCCCGGCCGCCGAGCCGGCCGTCCGGTGAAGGGCGGCCTCGTCGGCACACCGGGTGAGCCGCTCGGCGACGGCCGTGAGGAGCCGGTCGCCGACGTTGTGGCCGAGGGTGTCGTTGACCGCCTTGAAGCCGTCCAGGTCCAGATAGACCAGGCCGATCCGGCCGGTGCCCGCCTCGTCGTAGGCGTCCCGATCGAGGGCGGTGGAGAGCTGTTCGAAGAAGAGGGTGCGGTTGGGGAGCCTGGTCACCGGGTCGTGCATCTGCAGATGGCGGAGCCGGGCCTGGAGCTGGCGGTTGGCGCTGATGTCGGCGACCGAGAGCAGCACCGCCTGCTCCTCCTCGGGCAGCGGCGCCACCGACACCTGGACCCACAACCAGGTCCCGTCGGGCTGTTTGAGACGGCGCGTACAGCGCAGCCGGGCCTGCCGTCCGCGCAGCACCTCGCGGTACGCGTGCCAGGTGCGGGTGTCCGAGGCCAGATCCACCAACTCGGCGGCCACCCGCCCCACCAGCGTGTCCGCGCCGACCGCGAGCAGTGTCCCCATCGCCCCGTTGGCGGTGACGACAAGCCCGTCCCGGTCGACGACGGCCATCGCGAGCGGCGCGACGGAGAAGGCGGCGGGGGTGGTGGGACTCTCCGCCGACGACTGATCTGACGCATTGACGTGACGCTCTGTAACCGCCGGCCGGACGAGATCTGCCGCGGGCGCCGGCCCTTGGGACGTTCCGCTCACCGTTCGCTCCCGCAGTGCACTCGTTTTCGTACGGATCTCATGTGTCTCGTCGGAGCGGCCGAACGAAGTACGTACGGGCGCTGAAGCCGTGTCCGTGCAGGAAAGTGTGCCGATCATAGAGGCTGGCCCCAGGGCCTTCTAGCCACTCTCCAGTCTCCCTGAACAACGACCTGATCTGACAGATCGTTTCTGCCCCGAGCTGAACGGCTTCCCCGCTCCGTCGATCGGTTGTGACGTTCCGTGATTGTCCGGGGTTTCGACCACCGGAGACCATGCGACTCCTCCTCGTCCTTCCCTCTCACTCTTCTGGTGTAGACAAACAGGGCGAAGTACTACAAATGCCGAAAACCTGGATGCGGTGTTCCCAAGATCCGCATCCGGAGGTCTCCGTGCAGCGTCCGCTCCCCTGGAAGGGACTCCTCGGCGACCGGGCGCCCAGTCTGCGCAGTACAGCGGCCATGCTCACCTCCCTGACCGCGCTCGCGGCGACCTCGCTGATCGCGGCCCCCTCGGTCGCCGTACCGCTGTCGGAGGCGTGCGCGCTGCGGCGCACCCAGGCCCACCACTCGGAGGGTCTCGACACCTGGAACTCCTCGTATCCACGCCCCACCCGCGACCTCGACGCCGTACTTGTCTTCTTGTCATTCCCTGACGCGGCCCCGCTCACCACTCCGGCCGAGCTGACCGCCGATCACTTTCCGGCCACCAGTGAATTCTTCGAACGTGCTTCGTACGGAAAGTTCGTTCTCCGTCCCCATCCGCGCCGCGAGTGGCTGGAGATGCCGCGGCCCTCGACGGCGTACGCCATACGGCGTGACTGGAACGCGGAGCACCGGGCCGCCTACCTCAAGGACGCGCTCGCGACGGCCGACCCGCGCGTCGACTTCTCCCGCTTCGACATCGTGTACTTCGTCGCCGACCCGCACGCGCCCGGCGTGGACTCGGACGCGACGAAAGTGGTCAACCTCGAAACCCCGCTGGAGGTCGACGGCACGGGCCTGCGCCGAGTCGTCACCGTGTTCGAGCGGCACCCGCCGGACCGTCTCGTCCTCGCCCACGAGACCGGTCATGTCTTCGACCTCCCCGACCTCTACCACCGCCCCTCCGACGGCAAGGGCGACTGGGACACCCATGTCGGCGACTGGGACCTCATGGGCAGCCAGTTCGCCCTCGCCCCGGACCTCTTCGCCTGGCACAAGTGGAAGCTCGGATGGCTGGAACCGCGCCAGGTGACGTGCGTACGGGGGACCGGGAGCACACGGTTGACGCTGGAGGCGGTGGGGGCGGGACCGAAGGGCAGGTACGAGGGGGAGAGCGGCGAGGTCGGGAAGGCGGGCGGCGGTGGGCGGCCCGCGGGCGGCGGTGACGGCGTCGGTGCCGGTTCAGAGGTCGGCTCCGGTGGCGGTGGCGCGGCCGGGGCGTGGGCCTTCGGCGTCGGCCGGGGTACGAAGCTGGCGGTCGTCCCCACCGGCCCCGACAGCGCCCTCGGCATCGAGGCGCGGGGCGCGGTCGGCAACGACGGCTCCGTCTGCACCCAGGGCGTCCTCGTCTACCGCATCCGCAGCGGCGCCGAGTCCGGCACCGGCCCCATCGAGGTCATCGACGCACACCCCCGCACCGAGGCCTGCTGGGAGGAGTCCGTCTACCCGCCCCTCGCGGACGCCCCGGTGGGCACGGGTGAGAGCTTCACGGTGCCGGGGGAGGCCGTCCGGGTGGTGGTGGAGGGGCGGACGGCGTCCGGGGCGTGGACGGTGCAGATCACGACGGGCGGCGGTGAACCGGTGGTGTGAGGTGTCGGACCGGCTGTTGGATGTCGGGGCACGAAAGAAGCCCCTCGCTTTCGCGAGGGGCTTCTTTCGTGTCGTGCGCCGCCAGGGACTCGAACCCCGGACCCGCTGATTAAGAGTCAGCTGCTCTAACCAACTGAGCTAGCGGCGCCTGCTGACGTCGTAGACCTTAGCACCCTGATCGGCGGGAGGAAAAATCGATACGCGCACGGTCGCGGAGGTGCTCGCACGGGCCGCCCGGACGGCCGCCCAGAGCAGTACGTCAGGTCCCGGAAGCCAAGGTCGCCGGGTGTCCGGCGCGACGAGCCAGCGGGATCCGAGCCGGGTGGTGCCGGGCGCCTCCGGCGTGCCGTCACCGGTGCTGAGCAGGGCCGGGACGGTCACGGTGTCACCGGTGCCGTGGCAGAGGAGCGGCGGGACGGCGCCGGTGCGGCCGGGCGAGCCCCACTCCTCCCACTCCAGGAGGGTGGGCAGCCGCTGGGCGGTGCCGGGGGAGGCGAACAGCAGCATCCGCCCGCGGTGCACGGCCACCGGTCCGGAGCCGGGCCCCTCGCCCCATATCCGGTCGAGCATCCGCCGCCCGAAGATCGCCGGCACGCTGACGACGTCGAACACGGTTCCGCACGGCAGTGCCACCGGCGTGGCCGGCCGCTCCTCCCGCAACGTCGACGCACCCCACGGATGTGGCCCTGCCGAGGCCAGCCAAGCCGCCCCCTCCATCGTGACCCCCGCGACATCGGCCCCGTCCTGCGGATACCTGCCCGACCCCACTCCACTGCTCATGCACCTAGATCTACCGCCCGTGACCGCCCGACCCCGAGCGGTTGCCGGAAACTGATACGAGAGATGGGTAAGTGGGGTATCTTGCCCACCCGGCATATGCCAAACGGCGTTTCGCGCCGAGTATCCCGGCCGCCCCAACCACAGGCAGCCATGCCGCCGACGCGGCTGCCGACCCTCCGGTCCTGGCTGCGGGAGTGGGGAAGGGTGGGCGCAGCGGCACCCTGTCAGCGCCGGCAAGCGCCTCCGACGCCGGCCGGCCCTGGCGCCGGATCACCTACAGCCCCGGTTGCAGCCCCCCGCTCAGATGGTCTCCGGCCCACTGACGTCCCGCCCCCGCAACAGATCCCGCCCGAACTCGACCATCTTCTTCGCATAGTCCTCGGTCCACTCGGCCCGCTCCGCGATATCCGCCGAGGTCAACCGATCGAACCGCCGAGGATCGGCGAGCTGGGCCGCCGCGATCGCCTGGAACTCCACGGCCCGGTCCGCCGCAGCCCGAAACGCCTGCGCCAACTCCGTCGCCCGCGACAGCAACGCCCGCGGATCGTCGATCGACTCCAGATCGAAGAAGTGCTCGGGATCGCCGGCCGCCTCCGCCGGCTCGAAGAGCAGGGGCGCGGGGCGTAGCCGCGGTTCGTGCCGACGCGGCGTGGGCTCCGCCATGTCTTCTCCTCCTCGTACGACGGTTCAGTGGGCCGGTTCCCGGGGGAGTCCCGGAAGGAGGGCCACCGTCCATTGTCTCGCGCCGACGCAAGTGGGCATCGCCCCCGCCTCACCACCCACACGCCGACCCCCACGCGCCGGCCCCCACAGACGACCTCCACAGACGACCTCCACACACCGAGGCCCCCAAGGCGCCGTCCCACCCGCACACCCCCAAGGCGACGCCCTAAGGCCGCCAAGTCACCCGATGCTCGCCCAGCTCCGCCAGCACTGAGTGATTCGCCTCCCAGCCGTCCGGGAACTTCACGGTCACCCCCAGCTGCACCGGCTCGGTCGACGGATGGTCGTCGAGCAGGTCGGTCACGCCCGCCCGGCACACCACGACGCACGCGTGCCGGTGCCGGGAGGCGAGGACGCACAGCCGCCCGGTCTCCAGGTGGAACGCCGTCGCGTCGGGGCGCCCGGACAGCGGGTGGAGGACGACCGTGACGTCGTACTCCCGCCCCTGAAGCCGGTTCGCCGTGTCCACGACCACATCCGCGACGCCCAGCTCGGCCAGCGCCGAGCGCACTGCGGCGGCCTGGTCCCGGTGGGCCGTGCCGACGGCGATCCGGTCGGCGGTCAGCGGCACGGGCTCCTCGGACCGCTCGGAGGTCGCCGCCCCACCCCGGTCGAGCAGCCGCCGTACGACCCGCGCGACGGCCCGTACCGCCTCGGGATCCGTACGGGGCGTGTGCCGGGCCGGCAGTTCCAGCAGCCCCCACCCCGACTCGGCCGCCTCGTCGATCACCCGGTCCGGGCCCGAGCCGTCCGACGGCACCGCGAAGGCCAGCCGCCGGTCACCATGCCCCGTGCCGCTGCGGAACGGCGTGAACGGATAGAACGCGTCGGAGACGAGAGGCGCGGCCGACGCCGGCAGCCGCCACGACACCGGCAGCCGGTGCTGCGGCAACTCGGGGTTGTGCGCCAGCAGCGTCGTCACCGCCGAGGCCGACGGGTCGTACGACAGCCCCGCCCACTGCTCGCTGCCCACGATCGCGAACGGATCCAGCTGCCCGGGATCACCCACGAACAGCGCTCGCTCGAACAGCCCCGCCACGGCCAGCAACGCGTCCGACCGCATCTGGTACGCCTCGTCGACGATCGCGTGCCGCCACGGCTCGACCCCCTTCACGTGCGCCCACTTCGCGGCCGTCGAGATCACGACATCGAGGCCCGCCAGATCGCCCGCCTTCGTCGACTTCCGCACGTTCGCCAGGCCGTCCAGCGCCTTGTCGTACGGGTCGCTGTCACTGCTGTGCAGCCGGCCGACCGGGAGGTCCGGGTCCTTCTCCGCGAGCCGGATCACCAGGTCGTCGACCTGCGCGTTCGTCTGCGCGATGATCATCAACGGGCGTCCGGCGGAAGCGAGTTCGAGCGCGGCGCGGACGACGAGCGTCGACTTCCCGGCGCCGGGCGGCGAGTCGACGACGACACCGCGCGCCTCGCCCCGCAGCGTGTCGCGCAGGATCGCGTCGGTGGCGCGACCGGCGGCCGCCCCGGCGTCGAGCACGGCCTCGGGGCTGGTCACAGGACATCCTCCTCGGTCACCGGGTCCGGCAGCGGTACGGCGTCGGGCTCACCCGGCGGCCCGCCGTGCGTCCACGGCGTCTCCTCGGGGTCCGGCAGCTTCGCCCCACCCCGCTGGTCGTGCTCGAAGAGGGTGAAGCAGAGCAGATCCCCCTTCTCGGGGACGGACCCGGCCTCCGGCTCCTTGCCGCGCCCCATCTTGTCCATGATCCGCAGGACCAGCAGCCCGCCGTCCTCAGCGCCGCCCCGGTCCTCCTCGAACCCCACGAACTCGGCCGTCTGCGGCTTCCCGCCCAGCGAGCGGTACACCTTCGCCCGCTCCCCGAGATGCGGCCGGTCCCGCGCCCATACGGTGACCAACGGCCGCGGACTGGGCCGCTTGCCCTCGCTGTACGCCATGACGACGTCCGTGACCTCACCGGCGAACGCCTCCCCGGCCAGCCGCCGCCCGGCCATGACGAGGGGGTCGTCCAGGGCCTCCTGGGCGTCGAGACGAGCCTGCTCCCGCTCGCGCGCGGCCAGCTTGTTCGCCGCGGTGACCGCGTCGTCCAGGCGGGGCTGCGGGGGCTCCCCGGCGACGATCCGGTCCCGGTGGGCGGTGAACGACCAGCGGTCGCGGGTCCACCGGTCGGCCGCGTGGGCGCCCTCCGGCAGGGCGCGCAGCAGGTCGAGGCCGTGCCAGATCGCGTCCCAGGTGGGCCGGGTGCGGCTCTCGACCAGGGCACGGATCTCCCGCTCGGCGGCGGTCAGCGCGCCCAACCGGTCGTCGGCCTCCAGGCCGTCCTCGGCGGCGGCCAGGGCGAGCCGCGCCCGGTCGTACCGCTCGATGGCCGGGGCCAGCAGCTTGTTGTCGAACGCCGGGTCGGTGGCGGGCCCGGCGGGCGGGCACAGCAACTGGCCCTCGGCGTCCCGCGCCAGCTCGGCCCGCCGCGCCGCCGCCTCGCCCGATTCCCCCTCCGGGGGGTCGATCCAGGCGAGGAGCGACCCCAGGTGCTGGTCCTCCACCCCGGACTGCCCGGTCGCCCAGTGCCGCGACAGCAGATCGGTCAGCGCGAGCAGCAGCGAGGAGCCCGGCACCCGCGCCCGCTCCCCGAAGTGCGTGAGCCACCGCCCGAGCAACGGCACCCGCGGCGGCGCAGGATGCGGCGCCTCCGGGTCCTGCTCGGCGGTACGCCTGAAACGCATCGACCGCCCGAGGAGCCGTACGAAGTCGGTGCCCGTCCGGCTCGGCACGATCAACTGCGGGGCGTCCGCGCACAGTTCGACCTCGACCTTGACCCGCTTGCCGGTCTCCGGGTCGGTCTCGTTCCGCTCGGCCGCCTCCACGACGTCGGCGTACGCGTCCAGATACGGCAGTACGACGTCCGCCAGCTCGGCCAGGAACGCGAACCGCAGATCACGGTCCCGGGGCTGAGGGACCACCAGCAGCCGGGGCGCGTCCCGGTCGGTGCCGACGAGCGCGCCGAGCGGGGCCCCGGCCTCACCGGCGGTGCTGAGCGGCACGAGGACGAGGGGGTGCGCGGACAGATGCCGGTGCAGGACCGTGGCGGCGGGCTGCGCGCGGCCCGTACTGACGGCTTCGAGGCGGGCGAGGGTGGCGATCAGTGACACGGAACCCCCTCCGGAGCCGAGCCGGGCAGGGTGGCGGCGGCTTCCCGGCGCTCGGCGGAGACTCCCAGGGCCTCCGCCCGCAACTCCGCCGCCCTGCGCAGTGCCGCCACCGCGGGGTCGTCCGGGTCACCGGCTCTGCCGTGGGCCGCCGCCAGGACGTCGTCGACCGTCGTGAGGCCGCCCAGCTCGGCCCGCGTGGCCCGGCCCAGGGACGTCACCGCGCCCTCGGTGCGGGCACGGGCCCGGCAGTGGAAGGCCAGCTCGCAGGCGGCGAGGCACTCGGGGGCGTAGGTGGCGGACAGTGCCTCGACGGCGGTCGTCAGCTGCTCCCGGGGGAGGTCCGGGGCGAAACAGGTGCCCTCGGGGAGGGCGCCGGCGATCTCCTCGATCCGGGTGAGGCGGGTCAACTGACGCCGTGTGACCGCCCGTTGCTTACGGACGTCCACGGCGGCGGCCGTCGGGAGGTTGGTGAAGTCCTTGGGGCAGACCAGCAGTACCCGGTGGTGGACCTCGGGCGGGGGATCGAGCCGGGCGGCGACCTCCTCCAGCGCGAGCACGTACACCGCGGACTGGCGGGCCGCCGCGCCCACCTTCGCCGGGTCCGCCGAACCGTCCAGCATCGGGAAGGACTTGATCTCCACGACCGACCAGGTGCCGTCCGGGTGCACCACCACCGCGTCCGGCTCCAGGAACGCGGGGGAGCCCGCCACGTCGAGCGCGAGCATGGGGTGGTCGAGCAGCGCCCAGCCGGCGGCGTCCGTGGCTTCGCGGAGCGCCAGCGCCGTTCGGGCGGCGCGGCCCTCGGGGCCGACGGCCGCGAGGTCGGGGACGGAGACCGGCGACGCGGCCGGTGGCTCGGCCCCGGGGTCCAGTCTCTCGTGCACCAGCCGCAGCAGCTCCGCGCCGCCGTCCGCCTTGACCCGGGCCTCGAAGGCGTTGCCCCGCATGAACGCGAACTGGGACTGGCCGAAGGCGGAGGGCGAGCCGAGCGCGTCCGCCAGCACCGCCTTGTTCACCCCAGCGCCGTCCAGCAGCGCACGGCGCTCGCAGCCCGGGTTGGCCGCGAGCGCGGCGAGGGCGCGGGCGTCCAGCGCCTTGGGTGGGACCTCGGGTCCGCGCAGGTCAGCGAGCCGTTGCCGGAGCGCCGTCCCCTGCTTCCGAGGGGGTGGCACCCGGCTCGGGTTCGGTGATCCGCTGCCGTGGAATTCGCTCACCCGGGGAAGTCTGGCACCCACCACTGACAATTGGGGAAACCGAGCCGGGAGAGGCGACCGCGACCGGAGTGACGGGCTCCTCGACGGGCTCCTCGACGGGCTCCTCGACGCGCCCCCGGTCCCGCCACTCACCGCGCCGCGGGCCGACGCCGTCCACCTGGTCACCGTGACCACCGTCGAACCGGTCTGCGACCTCGCCTCCGAACCGGTCTGCGACCTCGCCACCGAACCGGCCGTCGGCCACCGCCCCGAGTCCGAGCGAGACCCGGCACTGGTCCACGATCCGCAGCACCAGCGGCGTCAACAGCAGGCCCGCCCCCATCACGGCGGCGCCGGCCACCGCGTCGAGGAAGTAGTGGTTCGCGGTGCCCATCACCACGATCGTGGTGACCAGCGGGTACACGACGGCCGCGGTCCGTACGAGACGGGAGCCGCCGCCGAAGCGCCAGAGGATCACACCGCACCACAGCGCCCAGCCGACGTGCAGGCTCGGCATCGCGGCGTACTGGTTCGTCATGCCGCCCAGGCCCCGGGGCGCGCTGGCCTCACCGCCCCACCAGCCCCATGAGCTGTAGTGGGCCATGGTGTCGACGAAGCCGTACGACGGGTCGAGCAGGCGGGGCGGGCAGGTGGGGAGCAGGGTGAAGCCGATCAGGCCGATGAAGGTGGAGGTCATCAGCCAGGTGCGGGCCGCGCGGTAGCGCACCGTGCGGGACCTGAAGAGCCACACCAGGAGCACGGGCGTGACCAGGTAGTGCAGCGACGCGTACAAGAAGTCGGCGGGTATCCCGATCCAGGGCTCACGGGTGAACAGACGGTTCAGCGGATGCTCGGCGTTGAGCGACAGGGCCTTCTCGATCCGCAGGATCGCCAGGCCGTGGTCGACGGCGCTGGAGGTGTCGCCGCGGGCGAGCAGCCGGCCGGCCGAGTACGCCCCGTACACCAGCAGGATCAGCGGCAGCTCGGTCCACCAGCGGAGCCGGATGCTCGGTGTCGCCTCGGTAACCGGTGCGCCGGTCGCCCCCCTGATAACCGGTGCCTCGGTCGCCTCGGTCTGCGGCATCCCAACGTCCTCCCCCGTCTGCCTGCGTCGGTGTTCATCTGTGTTTCGTTCCGCTGTGGTCCTGGTGCAAGACGATGTCCAAGACGCTGGGATCGCCTCTCGGGTTGCCTCACGACAGCGTGAGCGATGATGGACTCATCCGCCTCTCATTTCTCCTTTCACCCAGAAGGCCCCTCGGAAAGGTCTCCCATGGCACCGCGCATCCTGTTGGCCCGGCACGGACAGACGGAATGGTCCCTGCTCGGGAAGCACACCGGCAGGACGGACATCCCCCTCCTCGAAGAGGGCCGACGCGGCGCCAAGCTCCTCGGCGAGCGCCTGCACCGGGCGCCCCTGGACGGGTTGCCCGATGTCGACGTCCGGACGAGTCCCCTCGCGCGTGCGCGTGAGACGTGCGAACTGGCCGGTTTCGGCGACCGGGCCACCGAGTGGGACCCGCTCATGGAGGTGGACTACGGGGCGTACGAGGGACTCACCCCCGCCGAGATCCAGGCTTTCAGGCCCGGCTGGCTCATGTGGCGCGACGGTGTCCCCGAAGGGGAGACCCTTCAGCAGCTCTCCGCGCGCGCGGACGAGGTGGTCGCGTGGGCACGGGGCGAGGACCGCGACGTGCTGGTCTTCGCCCACGGCCACATCCTGCGCTCCATAGCCGCCCGCTGGCTGGGCCTCGACCTCGACTTCGCCGCCCGCGTCCGCCTCAACCCGACGTCCCTGTCAGTGCTGGGCTGGGCCTACGGCGACCCGGCGATCGAATCCTGGAACGACACGGGCCACCTGACGGGCTAGTCGTTGTTTCCAGGGGACGGGAGCGGGAGGTGCCCCCATGAGCGGGAGGTGCCCCCATCGCCCCAGCGGCACGACTGCCCGCAGCTACGACGAGCCCCTATGCCGACCGGCCAACCCCCGCGTGCCGTTCCAGGAACGCCGACACGCCCGAAGCCCGCCGGTGTGGCAGCAGCACGCGCGCGGTGCCCGCGAGCATCTGCTGGACCCGGGAGGACTGGACCTCGTCGAGGAGGTCGAGGACCCGCATACCCGCCGCCGCGGCCTCGTCGGGCCGCCCCCCGCGCGCGAGATCGTCGGCGAGCTCGGCGGTGTAGAGCGCGATGTTGCGCGTGAAGTGCGGGTTCTGGAGCCCGGCGGCCCGGCGCGCGTGCCGGGCCGCCCGGGTCCAGTCGCCCAGCGTGGACCAGCACTGCGCCTCAAGGCCCTCCAGCTCGGCCTCCCCGTAGAAGCTCATCCACTCGGGGTCGGCCTCGGAGGTCCCCCGCCCGAACAGGGCATGCGCCCGGGCCAGCGCCTGCTCGCACCCGGTGCGGTCGGCGAGCCCCGCCCAGCCTCCCGCCTCCCGCAGCGCCAGCAGGGACATCAGCCGCGGTGATCCCAGCGGCCGGGCCACACGCTGCGCGGCCTGCGCCGCCCGTACCGCCTCGCGCGGCCGGCCCGCGTCCCGCGCGAGGAAGGCCGTGTTGCAGAACGCGTGTGCCTCCAGGCCCGGGTCCCCCGACATCCGGGCCGTGGCCAGCGCCTCCGCGTAGTGCGAGCGGGCGTCGTCGAACCGCCCCGAGTCATGGGCCAACCAGCCCACGGAGATGGCCAGTTCCCCCGCCCCCGCGTACAGCCGGTCCGCGGTGGTCTGCCGGGTGGTGCCCGCGTCGAGCAGCGCGTACGCCGCCCGCAGCGGCGCAGAGGCCCTGCGGTACAGCCCGTCCGCCCCGTGCCGGTCGTCGAGCAGCCGGATCTTGCGTACGGCCGCTTCGAGGGCGCCCGCCTCCCCCGTGCCCGCCCGGTGGACGGGACGGCCCGCGGCCGAGGACGTGCCGCCCAGGGCGAAGGGGCCGAGCGAGGCGGCCGCCACCGCGGCGGTACCTCCGGTCATGAATGCGCGACGTTGCACGTCGCTCTCCTCGTGGTTCTGGTACGCGTGCTGCGTGCCCCGCCGGCCGCGCACATAGCCCGTGCCGCCCCGCGGGTCCTGCATGTCGTACGTCTCTTGCGTGTCATACGGCTCGTACGCCCCTTCCGTCTCACCCCTCATTCCCTGTGAGGAGTGCGAGCGGCTCTTGTTGCGAGGGGAGGGCGCGTCGTCGGCGGGGCGCGCCCCCCGACCGCGTACCTCCGCGCGGGGCGCGAACCCCAGGTCGGTCAGCGTCCGGCCGGGGAACATATGCAGGAACACCCGTTCGTACGCGTAGTTGGGGCAGCGGATCTCGCCTGCCTCCACCCGTCCGACGTACCGCGCGTCACAGCACACCCGCTCGCCGATCTCCCGCGCGGCCCGTCGTACCGCGGCGGCGAACTCGCCGGGCGAACGCTGCCCGCGCAGCTGTCGGAAGGCGAGGTTCGGCCGCTGTGGACGGGGGAACTGGGACGAGGTCACCGATGACGACGCCATGGCCGGGCCCTCTCTCGCGAACCGTCGAACCATGCCGGATCCAGTCGGACTTGTGTGCGTGCTGCACGGTTGGTTCCGCTGTGTCCGGCGGGGCAAGAACGTACCCGCCCCGTCGGTGCCCCCACGCGAGGTTTGGCTACAAACCGGATATCTCATCCTGGATCTGCCATGAACTGCCATCCTTTGCGGCTTGGTTTCGCCGTAGCCGTTGACGGAGTGGCGCGTTGGGCAACGTGGACCGGGAGCCGCCCGAACTCCCGCGGCCACTCGCTGGAGCTGGAGGAGGGGCTTGTAGGTGTTGGAGGCCCGGATGAAGAACGTCGAACCGCGTTCCGAGTGTGACCTGGTGACCGTGCCCGCGCGGCAGGGGCTGGAGGCGGTCGACATCCTCCGCCGCGGTGCCGTCGACGCGGTGGGGCCCGTCATGACGGTCGGTCCCGTCCTGCATGACGACACGTGCGACACCCTTGGGTTTCTTGTCCCGCCCGGTACGGCTGACGCGTGGGACGTGCCGGGGAGCACGTGCACGCAGAGCGATGGGCGGGGGGCCGTGCTGGCGCCCGCGGACGGTGCGGACTGGCTGCTGCCGCCCGGCGAGGCGGACCTCGCGACCGATCCGACGGTGCTTCGGGCCGCGCTGGACGAGGCGGCGCGGTTGATCGAGGCCGCGGACAACTGCCGGTGACGCAGGGGCGCTCCCGGCGCCCGGCGCGCACCGGGCCCTCCGCCCCCGATAATGGGTGAATGGGCAGGTCGAAGAAGGGGCAGGGGCGGCGGGGGCAAGGGGCCGACGCCGTGGTCGAGGCGGTCGACGGGGGGCTTGCCGAACTGCTTCCGGATCGGGATCGTGCGCGGGCTTGGACGTTGCTCGTCGACGGGGCGCCGCAGTCGCATGTCGATCTCGATGATCCGGCGTATCTCTCCTTCGAGTACCAGCGTCGGCTCGGGCATGTCATCGATCTCGCCGCCCCGGCCGGGCGGCCCGTACACGCCGTGCACCTCGGCGGGGGTGCCTTCACCCTCGCCCGGTATGTGGCCGCCACGCGGCCCCGGTCCACCCAGCAGGTCGTCGAACGGGACGCCGCGCTCGTCCAACTGGTCCGGCGGGAGCTGCCGTTGGACCCGAACGCGCGGATACGGGTGCGGTCGACGGACGCCCGCGAAGGGCTCGCGAAGGTGCCGGACGGGTGGGCGGACCTGGTGATCGCGGATGTGTTCAGCGCGGCACGCACCCCGGCGCATCTGACGTCGACGGAATTCCTCACCGACGTACGGCGGGTGGTGAAGCCCGGCGGGTTCTACGCCGCCAACCTCGCCGACGGCCCGCCGCTCGCCCATCTGCGCGGTCAGATCGCCACCGCGGCCGTCGTCTTCCCGGAGCTGGCGCTGGTCGCCGACCCCACCGTGCTGCGGGGCAAACGATTCGGCAACGCGGTGCTCGTCGCCTCCGACCAGCCGCTGCCCGTCGCCGAACTGACCCGCCGCGCCGCCTCCGACCCGCACCCCGGCCGCGTCGAACACGGCAGGGCGCTCACCGACTTCACGGGTGGCGCGGTGCCGGTGACGGACGCGGGGGCGGTGGCCTCGCCCGCGCCGCCGTCGTCGGCGTTCCGCTGAGGCCACCGGTCCTCGGAAGTACCGGACCTCTACCGGTTCTCAGAAGCAACAGTTCTCGGAAGCACCGGTTCTCAGAGGCCCGGTTCTCAGAAGTTCTGGACGTCCACCCGGGGCGCGCTGTCGTGCCAGGTGCAGAACACCGACACCCGGTCCGCACCGGAGGCGAAGTCGACCCGGATCCATGCCTCCGTCTTCCACACCTGCATCGACCAGCCGGAGCCGGGCGTGGCCGAGACGAGGGTCGCGTACTCGTCGCCGAGCGAGAGGACCACCCGGCCGCCCTCGGTGTCGTACGCCCTGATCTCGCCGGAGTCCGCCGAGGCGCCGGTGCTCGGAGCGGGGCTGGGCTTCGCGGACCTCGACGGCTTCGAGGGGGCGGGAGACGGCTCGCCGCTGTCGTTCTTCTCCGGTGCCTTCGTGCTCTTCGACGGCTCCGGGCGGGTCGTGCCGCTGATCGGCGCGGGGGCTCCCTGGGCCTGGGCGTCGGCGGCCGTGATGGGCAGGGCACGGGGTGGGTCGTACGCGGTGCCGGCCATCACCGTGTGGACGCCCCACCACGACAGCGTGACCGCCGCGCCCGTGGCGAGCAGCCAGGCCAGTACGTGCAGGAGTCCTCTGCGCATCGCGGCCATACTGCCCCACGAGCCCCAGTGGTGTCGTGGGCGGCGCCGTGTACGGGCCCGTGTACAGAGCCGTGTGCAGGGCTTCCGCGGGAGTTGTCCACAGGCCCCGACCGGCCCCTCTCGTTTGGCGTACGGTGCGGCGCATGGCAAGTGTGCTCGTGGTCGAGGACGACCAGTTCGTACGCTCGGCGCTGATCAGGCATCTGACGGACGCCGCACACGTCGTGCGCAGCGTCGGTACTGCCCTGGAGGCGCTGCGCGAGGTCGCCCATTTCCGTTTCGACGTGGTGATCCTCGATCTCGGGCTGCCCGATCTGGACGGCTCCGAGGCGCTGAAGATGCTGCGCGGCATCACGGACGTACCGGTGATCATCGCCACCGCGCGGGACGACGAGACGGAGATCGTGCGGCTGTTGAACGCGGGCGCGGACGACTATCTGACCAAGCCGTTCTCGGTCGAGCACCTGTCCGCCCGGATCGCCGCCGTACTGCGCCGCTCCCGCGCCTCCGCCGGGGAGGCACCCCCGTCGCCGGTCATCCGCGTCGGCGGCCTCGCGATCGATCCGCTGCGCCGCCAGGCCGAGCTGGACGGCGTTCGACTCGACCTCACCCGGCGCGAGTTCGACCTGCTCGCGTTCCTCGCCGGCCGGCCCGGCGTCGTCGTGCCGCGCAAGGAGCTGCTGGCCGAGGTGTGGCAGCAGTCGTACGGGGACGACCAGACCATCGACGTCCATCTGTCGTGGCTGCGGCGGAAGTTGGGGGAGACGGCGGCGAAGCCCCGCTATCTGCACACGCTGCGGGGGGTCGGCGTGAAGCTGGAGCCGCCGGGGGCGGGGGCGCGGCCATGAGGCGGGGGCCGGTCGGGATGTGCGGGGCGGTGCGGCGATGAGGTGGGCGCTGGTCAAGGTGTGCGTGGCGGTGACGACGATGGTCGTGGTCGCCTTCGCGGTTCCGCTCGGGCTGGTCATCAAGGAGATGGCACGGGACCGGGCCTTCTCCAACGCCGAGCGGGAGGCGGCCGCGATCGCCCCGGCCCTCTCCATCACCACCGACCGGGAGCAACTGGAGCGGGTCGTCGCCTCGGCGGGGGCGGACGACGGGATGGCGGTGCACCTACCGGCGGGCGGCGACGGGGCCGCCGCGATCGATCTCGGGCGGCAGCGGGCCTCCGACAAGGACATCGCCACCGTGCGGAAGCTGGGCCGGGCGTCCACCACCGAGGTGGCGGGCGGGTCCACGCTGCTCCAGCCCACCGCGCTCAGCTCCGGCGAGATAGCGGTCGTCGAGGTGTATGTGCCCGAGTCCGAGGTGAGCAACGGGCTCGCCATGGCATGGGCGGTGCTCGCCGGGGTGGGTGCCGCGCTGATCGTCGGCTCGGTCGCGGTGGCCGACCGGCTCGGGGTGCGCATGGTCCGGCCCGCCCAGCGGCTGGTCGAGAGCGCGCACGAACTGGGGGAGGGGCAACTGGGCGCGCGTGTACCGGAGGAGGGGCCGAAGGAGCTGCGGCTGGCGGCGGTGGCGTTCAACGCGATGGCCGACCAGGTGGTCCAGCTACTGGCGAACGAAAGGGAGTTGGCGGCCGATCTGTCGCACCGCCTGCGCACACCGCTGACGGTGCTGCGGCTCAACGCGGCCTCGCTCGGCGACGGGCCGGCGGCCGAGCAGACCCGGGCCGCGGTGGAGCAGTTGGAGCGGGAGGTCGACACGATCATCCGGACGGCGCGGGAGGCCAAGCCGCAGACCGCGGCGGCCGGGCCGGGCGCCGGGTGCGACGCGGCCGAGGTGGTCCGGGAGCGGATGGCGTTCTGGTCGGCGCTCGCGGAGGACGAGGGCCGCAAGTGGCGGGTGGCCGGGGTCGAGCGCCCGGTGCGCATACCCGTCGCCCGGGCCGACCTGGCAGCCGCCCTGGACGCCCTCCTCGGCAATGTCTTCCGGCACACGGCGGAGGGCACCGCGTTCGCGGTGGACGTTCACAACGGCGAGGACGCGGTGATCGTCCTGGTCTCCGACGCCGGCCCGGGCATAGCCGACCCCGAGGCCGCCATGGCCCGTGGCCGGGGCTCCGGCAGCGACGGCTCCACCGGTCTGGGCCTCGACATCGTCCGCCGACTCGCCGAGTCGACCGGCGGCGATGTACGGATCGGGTCGTCGGTGCTGGGCGGCACCGAGGTGCGGATCTGGATCCAACTGGGCGGTGAGGACGGGCGGGCGACCGTGCGGAGGGGGCATCGAGGGGCGGTGCGGCGGCGCGGACACACCAGGTTGGTCTCGGTCTTCAAGTAGCCGTTGCCTTCAGTGGTCGTTGCCATCCGCGGTCGTTGCCATCCGCAGTCGTTCTGAGGCCCTGTTCACCGGGGGAAGGGGGGCGAGTCCCTGCCCCGGCCGTTCACGGCCACCGCACCGCCCGTATCACCCGCGTCGCCACTGCCGCGTACGCGATGCCCACCAGCAAGGAGGCGAGGAGAGCGAGGGCGGGAAAGTCGTGTTGGAGGTGGGGGTAGACCTGGAAGTGGGTCAGGTAGATGTAGAGGGAGCTGCCGGCGAGAAGGCCGGCGAGGCGGTTGAGGGGGCCGAGGCTGGGGAGGGTGGGGACCCAGATCAGCAGGGTCAGACCGGTGATCACGAGGACCGTGCGCAGGTGTTGGTCCGGTTGGAAGAGGCCGGGGGTGGCGAGCAGGAGGGCGGCGGTCAGGAGCCCGCGTTGCCGGGCCGTGCTCGCGCGGGCCGCCGCCCAGCCCAGGGCGAAGAGCCAGAAGACAACGGTGGGGCCGAGGTGGAAGCGGGCGGGCGCCAGGCCGGGCAGGTCGTAGCGGCCGAGGAGGCCGACGGCCAGCAGGGCGAGCGGCACACCGAACGCGTATCGGCGCTCCAGGCGGTCCAGCAGGGGGAAGGCCGTCAACACGGCCAGGGCGACCAGGAAGTAGAGCAGTGCCTCGATGAACCAGTAGTGCCACTCGTGTCGTTCGACGCCCTGGTCGACGAGGCTGTTGAGGAGGAGGGCGTTGGCGGGGTCGTAGAGACCGGTCACGACGACGGCGCCGGTGATCCACACCGCGCTCGGCACGGCGATGCGGGCGATGCTGCGCCACAAGTGCCGTACGCGTTCTCGGTGTTCGGCGTCGGTGAGGTGGAAGCGGGCGAAGTTGTAGCCCGCGACGCCGATCAGGACGTGGGCGGCGCCCTGGAGAGTGAACAGCTCGATGTGGGAGCCGACGATCAGGACGATACCGACGGCGCGCAGGGCGATGCCGGTTTCCAGGGAGCGGCGAAGTCCGGTGGGAGCGGGCGGCGGCTGCTCCTCGGCTGTCGTCGCGGTCGAGGCCGGCGAGGCCGGAGAGGGGCGCAGGTCGCGGATCGGGCGGGTGTGCCAGTCGGGTGGGAGAGTGCCGAGTGCCCGCTCCAGGCGGAGGGACATCTCGACGTAGGAGAGGGAGTCGCCGCCGAGGCCGACGAAGGTGCTCTCCTCGTTGACGTCGGCGCGGTCGAGGATCTCGGCGTAGAGGGCGCGCAGGTCGTCTGTGGGGCGCCTATGGGCCGTCGTGCGCCCGTCGGCCGTGCGGCTTGCGTCGGTCGTGCCGCTTGCGTCAGTCGTGACGCGCCCATCCGGTGTGGGGCTCCCGTCGTCCGTGGGGCTCCCGTCGTCCGTGGCGCGCCCATCGTCGGTGGGGTGTGTCGGCGTCGTCGCGCACTCGGACTCCGATGCCGGCGTGGACGTCCGTGCCGGCGTGGACGTCGGTGTCGTCGGTCGTGTCAGGCGGCGTACCGCCGCGTAGTCGGGCTTGCCGGAGGCAAGGTGAGGGAGTTGGGCCTCGGGGAATGTGCGGAGGCGGATCGCTCGGGGCGGGAGGCCGCAGGACTCCGCCACCAGTCGCCGGAGGCGGGGCTCCTCGGCGGTGGTGCCGGTGGCGGTGATGGCCAACTCGTCGCCATCGCCGGTGCAGTACGCCTTGACGCCGTGCCGTTCCAGCGCCACCTCGACGCGCTGGGGGTCGATGCGCAGGCCGAGGATCTTCGCGAAGCGGCTGCGGCGGCCGACGATCTCGTAGAGGCCGTCGGGGGCCTGCCGGGCGAGGTCGCCGGTGCGGAGTTCGGTGATGGCGCGGCCGAGGGCGAGGTCGGCGGGGCTTTCCGCGTAGCCGAGCATCACGTTGGGGCCCGTGTACACCAGCTCGCCCACGTCCGGGCCGTGATTGCTTTCACCCGCATCCCGGCCGTGGTCGTCCTCGCCCACATCCGAACTCTCGCGGTCGACACCCACGCCCGATTCGTCGCCGTCGATCGGTCGCAGGTGGAACGAGCCGCCGGGGATGGGAACCCCGACGGCCTCGGGGCGGGCGGTGGCGAGGTGGGGCGGGAGGTACGCCATGCGGGCCGTGGCCTCGGTCTGGCCGTACATGACGAACAGGTCCCAGCCGGAGCGGCGCCCCAACTCCGCGTAGTGGGCGACGCGTTCGGGCGCGAACCGGCCCCCGGCCTGGGTGACCCGGCGCAGCCGCGGCAGCTCCATCCGGTCGAAGCCGATCCGGTCGAGGAGGTCGAAGGTGTACGGCACCCCGGCGAGGGAGGTGGCGCGGGCGGCGCGGAACTCCGTCCAGAAGGCGTCGTCCGTGACCGACCGCTCGGTGAGGAGCAGCCCGGCACCGCGCAGCAGATGGCTGTGGATGACGGACAGGCCGTAGCAGTAGTGCATCGGGAGGCTGGTGGCCGCCCGGTCGGTGTCGGTGATGCCGAGGTAGCCGGCTATGGACTCGGCGTTGGCCTGGAGGTTCTCGTGCGAGAGCCGTACGAGTTTGGGTGAGCCCGTGGAGCCGGAGGTGCTCAGCAGGAGGGCGAGGTCCGGGTGGAGGGTGTGGGCCGTGCCGGGGTGGTGCTCGGCGAGGGTCCAGGTGCCGTCGGTGCCCGGGCGGGCCACGACGTCCGGGGCGTAGGCGGCCGTGAGGGAGGCGAGGGCCTCGTCGCTGTCACCGGGGACGAGCAGCACGGGGTGGCCGGTGGAGAGGGCGGCCAGGTAGGTGACCAGCGCGTCCGCGCGGTTGGCGCCGGCCAGCAGCACCAGTCGCCGTACGGGGCCGAGCCGCTCGGTGGTGGTGGCGACACGCTCGGCGAGGGCGCGGTAGGTGACCTCACCCGTGGGGGTGTGCAGGGCGACACGGTCGCCGTGCGCCGCGAGGTCGCGTGCGAAGGGCACCACGTGCGGTCGCACGGGCGGCCTCGGGAACGGGACCGAGGTGGGACGGAGAGCCGGGATGGCGGACGGGACCCGGACGGGACCGGAGGAGTGGATCACAGGCGCGGGCCTTTCCGGACAGCGTCCGCGGATACCAGGTTTCCCTTGACGCTTAGGCAAGCTTTACCTTATTCATAGCATGTTCACAGTTGGCTAAAAAGCGTCACTTCGCCACTCGCTGACCGACGGCGCGACCTGCGGCGTAGCGGCGAGCCACGCAGGAAAGGCACCCACATGCGACGCCCTCTGGCTGGCCGGATCACCGCGCTCCTCGCGGCCGGTCTGCTGCTTCCCGTCCTCGCCGCGTGCGGCTCCGACGACGACGACAACAACGGCAGCGGCTCGGCGGACGGCGGTGACGCCGCCCTCGTCATCTACTCCGGCCGCAACGAGAAGCTGGTCAAGCCGATCCTGGACAAGCTGGAGAAGGCCGTCGGCGCCGAGGTGGAGGTGCGGTACGGCGACAGCGCGGAGCTCGCCGCGCAGATCCTGGAGGAGGGCGACCGCACCAAGGCCGGGCTGTTCTTCTCCCAGGACGCCGGGGCGCTCGGCGCGCTCTCCCAGGAGGGCATGCTGGCGAAGCTGCCGCAGACCACCCTCGACAAGGTCGACCAGGCCTACCGGAGCGGTGAGGGCGACTGGGTGGGCCTGTCGGGACGTGTCCGCGTCATCGCGTACAACCCGGACCAGGTGGCCGCCGACGAGGTCCCGGACAGCGTCCATGACGTGGTGAAGCCCGAATGGAAGGACAAGGTCGGCTTCGCGCCCACCAACGCCTCCTTCCAGGCCTTCGTCACCGGCATGCGCGTCCTGGAGGGCGACGACGCGACCCGGAAGTGGCTGGAGGACCTGAAGGCCAACGGCGCCAAGACCTACGCCCACAACCTCGCCACCCTCGACGCCGTGGAGGCCGGCGAGGTCTCCCTCGGTCTGGTCAACCACTACTACTGGTACGAGCGGGTCGCCGAGAAGGGCGAGGACAAGCTCGACTCCAAGCTGCACTTCCTGCCCGGCAAGGACCCCGGCGCGCTGATCAACGTGGCCGGCGCCGGCATCCTCGCCGACAACGGCGAGCAGCGGGCGACCGCGCAGAAGGCCGTGGACTACCTGCTCTCCGAGGAGGCGCAGACCTACTTCGCGGACACGACGAAGGAGTATCCGCTGGCCGCGGGCGTCACCAGCACCGTCGAGGGGCTGCCGCCGTTCGAGTCGCTCGAATCGCCCGACATCGACCTCGGCAAGCTGGAGTCCCTCCAGGAGACGCTGGCCATGCTCCAGGACGTCGGGCTTGTGTGACCGGCCGTGAGGGCGATGGAAGGGCCTGACCGGCCGTGAGCACGATGGAAGGGCCTGACCGGCCGTGAGGACGATGGAAGGGCCTGACCGGCCGTGAGTACGACGGATGCCACCCCCAGTCCGGAAGGCCCCCCGCGTCCGGATGCCGTCCCGCGACCGGTGGCTGCCCCGCGTCCGGTCGGCCAGCCGACCGCGCCTGCCGCCCCGCCTCCGGCGGAAGGTTTCGCCGGAGGCGGGGCGGACCGCAGACCACCCCTGGTCCTGCTCGTCCCCGCCTGCGCGGCCGCCCTCTTCGCCCTGCTCCCGCTCGGCTACCTCGCCGTCCGGGCGCTCGAACGCGGCCCCGCCTTCGCCTGGGAGGTCGTCGCCGACGAGCGGACGCTCGACCTCCTCGGCCGCAGCCTCGGCCTGACGGCTGTGGTCGTGGCGGCGTGCGTGATCCTGGGCGTCTCGCTGGCCTGGCTGACCGTGCGAACGGCGCTGCCGGGCGCCCGGGCCTGGTCGGTCGCCGCCACGCTGCCGCTGGCCGTGCCCAGCTATGTGGCCGCCTTCACCTGGCTGTCGGCCGAACCGGACCTCGCCGGCTTCGGCGGGGCCGCACTCGCCCTCACCCTGGTCAGCTTCCCCTACGTGCAGCTGCCGGTCGCGGCGGCGCTTCGAGGCATCGACCCGGCGCAGGAGGAAGCCGCGCGCTCCCTCGGGCACGGCCCACTCCGTACGTTCCTCCGGGTCACCCTCCCGCAGCTGCGCCCGGCGGCCGGGGGCGGGGCGCTGCTCGTCGCGCTGTACGTGCTCTCCGACTTCGGCGCGGTCTCGCTCATGCGGTACGACACCTTCACCCGGGCCATCCACACCTCCTACCGCGCCTCCTTCGACCGCACCCCCGCCGCCGCGCTCAGCGTCGTCCTGGTGGTGATGACCGTGGCCCTGGTCGCCGCCGAGGCCCGTACGCGCGGCCGTGCCGGACACGCCAGAACCGGCGGCGGCACCGCCCGCCCTGCCGCCCCAGTGCCGCTCGGCCGCTGGAAGCCGCTCGCCCTGCTGTGGTGCGGCGCGGTGGTCGCCGTGGCCGTCGCCTTCCCGCTGGGCACCCTCGGCTACTGGCTCACCGTCGGCTCCTCGGCCACCTGGGACCTCGGCGGCCTCACCGAAACGGCCTGGGCAACGCTCGGCGTCGCGGCGGCCGGCGCCGCCCTCACCACCGCCCTCGCCCTGCCGGTCGGCGTGATCGCCGCGAGGCACAAGGGGCGCGGGGCCCGGCTCCTGGAACAGGCCGCGTACGCCGGCCACGCCCTCCCCGGCATCACGGTCGCCCTCTCCCTGGTCTTCTTCGCCGTTCGCTACGCCTACCCTCTCTACCAGCGACTCCCGCTGCTGGTCGGCGCGTACGCGGTCCTCTTCCTGCCGATCGCGGTGGCCGCGACCCGGGCCGCCGTGCTGCAGGCCCCGCCCGTCCTGGAGGATGTGGCCCGCTCGCTCGGCCGTCGGCCCTGGCAGGTGCTCCGCGAGGTCACCCTCCCGCTGGCCGCTCCCGGTGTCGCCGCCGGGGCCGCGCTCACCTTCGTCGTCTGCATGAAGGAGCTCCCGGCGACCCTGCTCCTGCGCCCCACCGGCATGGACACCCTCGCCACCCGCCTCTGGACCGAAACCGGAGCGGGATCCTTCGCGGCGGCCGCCCCGTACGCCGCCGCACTCATCCTGTTGGCCGCCGTGCCTTCGTACCTGCTGGGGAGGCACCGAACATGAACGAGCCGCAGACGAACGCGTCGCAGACGAACGAGTCGCAGACGAATGAGCCGCAGCTGACCGACACGCAGCCGACCGAAGCGCACGCCAACGAGCTGTGCGTCGAAGGGCTCACGAAGTCCTACGCGGCCGGGGACCCGGTCCTGCGCGGCCTCCGCCTCACCGTCCCCGCGGGCGCGCTGGCGGCCGTCCTCGGCCCCTCCGGGTGCGGCAAGACGACCCTGCTCCGGATCGTCGCCGGGTTCCTGCGGGCCGACGCGGGCACCGTCCGGCTCGGCGGCCGGGTCCTGACCGGTCCTGGGGTCCACCTGCCGCCCGAGCGGCGCCGGATCGGGATCGTGCCGCAGGAGGGCGCCCTCTTCCCGCACCTGAATGTGGCGCGGAACGTGGCCTTCGGGCTCACCGGCCCCGCCCGGGGCGAACGACGGCACCGTACCGACGAAGTACTGGAACTGGTCGGCCTCGCCGGATACGGCGACCGGATGCCGCACGAACTCTCCGGCGGCCAGCAGCAGCGCGTGGCCCTCGCCCGGGCCCTGGCCCCCCGCCCCCAACTCGTGCTGCTGGACGAGCCGTTCAACGCCCTCGACAGCGCGCTCAGGGCCGAGGTGCGGGCCGACGTACGGGCCGCGCTGCGGGCGACCGGGGCGACGGCGGTCCTCGTCACCCACGACCAGCAGGAGGCCCTCTCCACCGCCGACCTCGTCGCCGTCGTACGGGACGGCAGGGTCGCCCAGTGCGACACCCCGCAGGACCTCTACCGGCGCCCCGCCGACCCCTGGGTCGCGGGCTTCGTCGGCGACGCGGTACTGCTCCCCGCCACCGTGAACGGCGACGGCACGGCCCACACCGCGCTCGGCGCCGTCCCGCTCGCCGCCCCGCCGGACGGGCTCCGCACCGGCACCCTGCTGCTCCGCCCGGAACAGCTCCGGCTGACCGGCCCGGCGGTCGAGGGCGGCGTCCGGGGTACGGTCACCGATGTCTGCTTCTACGGCCACGACGCCATGGTCACGGTCGCCGTGGACGGGCACGACACCCCGGTCGGCATCCGCGTCGCGGGCCCGCTGGCGGTGCGGCCCGGCGACGAGACCGGCATCCGCGTCCTCGGAGAGGCGACGCTGCATCCCCTTGAATGATCTTGTGCGATCACCGTGAACCGGGTCTGCGCGCCCCTCCGGTGAGTGAGGTGGCTCACGCGTGTGTCGGTCACGTTTCGACATCCAGGGATTACGTTTCAACAAAGGGGGACAAGAAGCCTTGACGCATGACATGACATAGAGCTGTTATGGCGGCCACCGTGTTCGGTCGAGTTGGTTTCTGATTGTTTTCGATCAGTAGCCGGCGAGGGCCATTGAGACCGAACCACCTGTCCCCCAGGGAGCCGTACATGCATCTCACACCTTCCGGTCTCTCCGTCCCCGGCCCGAGCCGTCGCACCATGCTGCGCGGCATAGGCGGGGCCGCGGCGCTCGGCGCTGGAATCCCCCTTCTCAGCGCCTGTGGTGGCAGCGGCGGCTCGGCCGCCGACTCCAAGACCGTCACCCTCGGCTCCAACGCGTCCGACGCGGTGCCGAAGAAGGCGTTCGCCGAGATCTACGCGGCCTTCAAGAAGCAGTCCGGGATCACGGTCGACGTGAACACCAAGGACCACAACACGTTCCAGGAGCAGATCAACTCGTATCTGCAGGGCACGCCGGACGACGTGTTCCACTGGTTCGCGGGCTACCGCATGCAGTTCTTCGCGGCGAAGGGCCTCGCCAGCCCGATCGACGACGTGTGGGACAAGATCGGGGGCAACTTCCCCGACGCGATGAAGGGCCTCAGCAAGGGCGAGGACGGCAAGTTCTACTTCGTGCCGCTGTACACGTACCCCTGGGCGCTCTTCTACCGCAAGAGCGTCTTCCAGGAGAAGGGCTACGAGGTTCCCACCACGTGGGACCAGCTGATCGCCCTCTGCAAGCAGATGGAGAAGGACAAGCTCGTCCCGATCGCCTTCGGCGACAAGGACGCCTGGCCGGCGCTCGGCACCTTCGACCAGCTCAACTTCCGTACCAACGGCTACGACTTCCACGTCGAGCTGATGGCGGGCAAGGCGTCCTGGACCGACGCCAAGGTGCGCAAGGTCTTCGACCTGTGGGCCGAGCTGCTGCCGTACCACCAGGAGGGCGCCGTCGGCCGTACCTGGCAGGACGCCGCGCAGACCCTGGCGTCGAAGAAGGCGGGCATGTACCTGCTGGGCACCTTCGTGGGCCAGCAGTTCACGAACAAGGCCGACCTGGACGACCTGGACTTCTTCGCCTTCCCGGAGATCGACCCGGCGTACGGCCAGGACACCGTCGAGGCCCCCACCGACGGCTTCATGATGAGCAAGGCCCCGAAGAACAAGGCGGGCGCGGTCAAGCTCATGGAGTTCCTCGGCACCCCCGAGGCCGAGCAGATCTACCTCAAGGCCGACCCGAACGTCGTCGCCGCCTCCACCAAGGCCGACACCTCCTCGTACAGCCCGCTGCAGAAGAAGGCGTACGAGATGATCTCGGGCGCCAAGAGCCTCACCCAGTTCATGGACCGCGACAGCCGCCCGGACTTCACCTCCACGGTGATGCAGCCGGCGCTGCAGAAGTTCATCCGCGACCCCAAGGGCGTCGACAGCCTGCTCTCGTCCATCGAGCGCCAGAAGAAGACGATCTTCGCGTCCTGACGACCGACGCCGTCCTGACGACCGACCGTCCTCACGACTGGATGACCTTCTGACATGACGACCATCCCCACCACGAGCCCGGAGGCGGCCACGCCGCCTCCGGGCTCCGGCCCTGCCAAGACCACCAAGGCCGCCAAGGTGCCTCAGGGGCACCGGCGGCTCCTCACCCGTCGGGACAGGCTCACGCTGGGCCTGATGGCGGGTCTGCCGACGATCCTGCACGTCGCCCTCGTCTGGGTGACGGCGCTGGCCTCGATCGCGCTGGCCTTCACCACCTGGGACGGCATCGGCTTCGACGCCATCACCTGGGTCGGGTTCGACAACTTCAAGGAACTGTTCACCAACAACCCGCAGTTCTGGCCCGCCGTCCAGCACAACATCATCTGGTTCGTGGCGCTCATCCTGATCCCCACACCGCTGGGCCTGCTCCTGGCCGTGCAGCTGGACAAGCAGATCCGCTTCTCCCGCGTCTACCAGACGGCCTTCTTCCTGCCCGTCGTGATGTCACTCGCGGTCATCGGCTTCGTCTGGCAGCTGATCTACAACCCCGACACCGGCCTCATCAACAGCCTGATCGGCGCCAACGAACCGGGCCACTACATCGACTGGATCGGCGACCCCGACCTCAACCTCTGGGCCATCCTCATCGCCGCCTCCTGGCGCCACGCCGGCTACATGATGATCCTCTACCTCGCCGGCCTCAAGGGCGTCGACCCCTCCCTGCGGGAAGCCTCCGCCCTCGACGGCGCCAACGAGTGGCAGACGTTCAAGAACGTCATCTTCCCCACCCTGCGCCCCACCAACACCGTCGTCCTGGTCGTCACCATCATCGAGGCCCTGCGCGCCTTCGACCTCGTCTTCGTCTTCAACAAGGGCGCCGAGGGCACCGAACTGCTCTCCATCCTCGTCACCAACAACATCATCGGAGAGTCCAGCCGTATCGGATACGGCTCCGCCATCGCCGTCGTCCTCCTGGTGATCTCCCTCGCCGTGATCATCCCCTACCTGATCGCGACCTTCCGGAAGGAGCGGCAAGCGTGAGCACCCTCGACACCACCACCACCACCGCCGCGAGCGCGCCGGCCACACAGCGCACCCCCGTCCGCCCCGCCCGGATCCTCCTGCACCTCTTCCTCGCCGGCGCCGCCCTGGCCTGGCTGGCCCCCCTGCTGTGGGCCCTGTACGCCGCCATGCGCCCCTACGGCGAAACCAGCGACAAGGGCTACGTCTCCTGGCCCGACAAGCTCAGCTTCGAGAACTTCACGAACGCGTTCACCCAGTCGGAGATGACGCACTACTTCGTGAACACCCTCATCATCGCCGTCCCCGCGGTACTGCTCACCCTGTTCCTGTCCTCGATGGTGGCGTTCTACGTCAGCCGCTTCGACTTCCGGATCAACCTCTTCCTCCTGCTGGTCTTCACCGCCGGCAACCTGCTCCCCCAGCAGGTCATCATCACCCCCCTGTACCGCCTGTACCTGCTCATCGACATCCCCGGCATCACCATGAGCGGCAAGCTGTACGACTCCGCCCTCGGCCTGGTCCTCATCCACGTGGCCTTCCAGTCCGGCTTCTGCGCCTTCGTCCTCAGCAACTACATGCGCTCCCTGCCCCACGAACTGACCGAGGCCGCCCTCGTCGACGGCGCCTCCGTCTGGCGCCTGTACTGGCAGATCGTGCTGCCCCTGTGCAAGCCCGCCATGGCCGCCCTGGCCACCCTGCTCTCCATCTGGATCTACAACGACTTCTTCTGGGCCCTCGTCCTGATCTCCACCGGCGAGAACATGCCCATCACCTCCGCCCTGAACAACCTCTCCGGCCAGTACTTCACCGACCCCAACCTCGTCGCCGCCGGCGCCCTCCTCACCGCCATCCCCACCCTGATCGTCTACTTCGCACTCCAGCGACAGTTCGTCAGCGGCCTCACCCTGGGCGCCAACAAGGGCTGACCGCCCACTTTTTGAAAGAGAAGCTTCGTGCACCACCCCTTCACCCACGTGGTCTCCGTGCCCGTGGACATCAGTACGGCGCGGGTCCACGAGGAGGGCTGGCAGTCCTGGAGCCCCAGTGGCGCCTACGCCCTCGACGCGACCCCGTACCGCCCGACGAACGACAACTGGGCGACGGTCTGCTACCGCCCGGGTGTCGCCGTGCCCGCCGGTACCTTCCAGGGGGAGGGCCTGCTGGCCCTCGACCCGGGCGACGGCACACCGGTCCGCCTCTGGGCCGCACCCGACCCCGTACGTGAGGTCCCGTCCATCCGCCTGGTGGTACGGGACGGGGTCGCCGAGGTGAGTTCCGACGGCCCGGTGAAGGAGTGGACCGGCACGGACATCCAGTCGGTCCTGGGCGACTGGGCCGCCGGCCTCGGCCTGGCGGCCCCCCGCCCGGCCCCGACGGTCTGGTGTTCCTGGTACGAGTACTTCACCTCCGTCACCGAGGACGACATCCACGAGAACCTCCGTGCGATGGACACCCTCGACCTCCCCATCGACGTCGTCCAGATCGACGACGGCTACCAGCGCGCCCTCGGCGACTGGCTCACGCTCTCCGGCCGCTTCCGCTCCCGCGCGGGCATCGCCGACGCGATCAGGGCGAGGGGCCGCCGCGCCGGCATCTGGACGGCCCCCTTCCTCGTCGACCCGTCCAGCACGCTGGCCGCCGAGCACCCGGAATGGCTGGTCAAGGACTCCGACGGCGAGCCCCTGCACGCGGGCCGCAACTGGGACCACGACCTCCACGTCCTGGACACCACGCACCCCGAGGCGGCGGCGTACCTGACCGAGGTCTTCACGACCCTGCGCGCCGAGGGCTACGACTACTTCAAGGTCGACTTCCTGTACGCGGGCGCGCTGGAGGGCGTACGGCACACGCCGGTGGACGCCCTGACGGCGTACCGCCAGGGGATCGAGCTGATCCGCGACGCGATAGGCCCCGACGCCTACCTCCTGGGCTGCGGCGCGCCCGTCCTCCCCTCCATCGGCCTGTTCGACGCCATGCGGGTCAGCCCCGACACGGCCCCGCACCGCCGCCCCGAGGCGGACGACTACAGCCAGCCCGGCCAGGACCCCGCCGAGTTCACGGGCGCCGGCCGCCAGTGGCAGCACGGCCGCCTCTGGGCGAACGACCCCGACTGCCTGATGGCCCGCCCCGCCGTGGAGACACGGGAGCGCTGGGCGGCCCACGTCGAGTCGACGGGCGGCCTGATGGCGTCCAGCGACCGCCTGCTGTCGCTGGACACCTGGGGCGTGGACACAACCCGCCGCCTTCTGACAGGAGTTGCCCGATGACCGCTCGCGAACTGAAGGTCCCCGGCATCGCCTACGGCGGTGACTACAACCCCGAGCAGTGGCCCGAGGAGGTCTGGGCCGAGGACGTACGCCTCATGCGTGAGGCCGGCGTCACCATGGTCAGCGTCAACATCTTCGCGTGGGCGCTCCTGGAGCCGAAGGAGGGCGCGTACGACTTCTCCCGCCTGGACCGGATCCTGGCCCTGCTCCATGAGAACGGCATCGCGGCCGACCTGGCGACGCCGACGGCGGCTCCGCCGGCCTGGTTCTTCCGGGCCCACCCGGACGCCCTGCCGGTCGACAGGGACGGCCGCACGCTCTCGTACGGCAGCCGCCAGACCTTCTGCCCGTCGAGTCCCGCCTACCGCGAGGCGGCCCTGCGGATCGCCCGCGTCCTGGGCGAGCGGTACGCGGACCACCCTGCCGTGGTCATGTGGCACAT
The DNA here is from genome assembly GCF_024612035.1 of Streptomyces sp. DSM 40750. Classification (GTDB taxonomy): domain Bacteria; phylum Actinomycetota; class Actinomycetes; order Streptomycetales; family Streptomycetaceae; genus Streptomyces. The sequence continues at coordinate 4,415,380 of NZ_CP102513.1, read as the reverse complement.
CCACAACGAGTACGGCTGCCACAACGCCGAGTGCTACTGCGACACGAGCGCGGCAGCGTTCCGCGTCTGGCTGAGGCAGAAATACGACGACGACCTGGCGGCGCTGAACCACGCCTGGGGCACGACGTTCTGGAGCCAGTGGTACTACGACTGGGACGAGATCATCCCGCCCCGCCCGACGGGCGCGGTCCCGAACCCGACCCACCAGCTGGACTGGCGCCGCTTCTGCAGCGACGCACTGCTGTCGCTGTGCAAGGCGGAGCGGGAGGTGCTGCGGGAGGCGGCCCCGTCGACCCCCGCCACCACCAACTTCATGGTGATGTACAACTTCGACAAGTTGGACTACTGGCGCTGGGCCCCCGAGCTGGACATCGTCTCCAACGACCACTACCTCCAGTCGACGGACCCGGAGTCGCAGATCGACATCGCCCTGAGCGGCGACCTGGTGCGGTCACTGGCGGGCGGCCGTCCGTGGCTGCTGATGGAGCACTCGACGGGCGCGGTGAACTGGCAGCCGGTCAACCGGGCCAAGACGGCGGGCGAACTGCGCCGGAACGCGTTGGCCCATGTGGCGCGCGGCGCGGACGGCATCGCGTACTTCCAGTGGCGGGCCGCCAAGGCGGGCGCCGAACAGTGGCACTCGGCGATGCTGCCGCACGCGGGCACGGACAGCCAGATCTGGCGTGACGTGGTCCGACTGGGCGCGGATCTGCGGTCGTTGGCCGAGGTGCGCGGCAGTGCGGGTGTCGCCGAGGTGGCGATCGTCTGGGACTGGAGCGCCTGGTGGGCGGTGGAACTCCCCTCGCAACCGAGCGGCGAGGTCCGCTTCCAGGACCTGGTCCGCGCCTGGTACGAGCCGTTGTGGCGGTCGGGCGTCGCCGTGGACTTCGTACGCCCGGACGCGGACCTCTCCCCGTACAAGCTGGTCCTGGCGCCGAGCCTGTACCTGGTGGACGACGAGGGCGCGGCGAACCTGACGGGCTTCGCGGAGGCCGGCGGCACGCTGGCCGTCGGCTTCCACAGCGGCGCGGTGGACGAGAACGGCCATGTCCGGCTGGGCGGTTACCCGGGCGCGTTCCGCGAGGCGCTGGGCGTGCGGACGGACGAGCTGTTCCCGCTGCTGCCGGGGGAGTCGGTGGACCTGGCCGGCCTGGACGAGGGCGCTGCGGGCGAGGTCTGGTCGGAGCGGATGGCCCTGGCGGGCGCCGAGCCGATCGCGACGTACGCCTCCGGCCCGCTGCACGGCGTCCCGGCGGTGACACGTCACACGCACGGCTCGGGTACGGCCTGGTACGTGGCCACGCGCCCGGACCCGACGACCCTGGCGTCCCTCCTGGACCGCATCCGGGACGAGGCGGGCGTGAAGCCGGTGCGTGAGACCCCCGAGGGTGTGGAGGCCGTACTGCGGCGGGGGCCGGACGCCGACTTCCTCTTCCTGATCAACCACGGTGACCAGGTGGCCGAGGTCGAGGTCTCGGGTGCCGCCACCGAGTTGCTGACGGGTGGGGGTGTCGAGGGCCGGGCGGTGCGGGTCGCTCCGGGCGATGTGGTGGTCGTACGGGAACCGCGCGACGGCTGAGGCAGCCCCAGGAAGCCCGGCCGGGTTGTGTCGGCCCGGCCGGGCGGCAGGTGGTCGGATCATCGATCCGTCAGGGAGTCCAGGGCGTCGGAGATCGGCCGGCCGCCGCCGGTCACCTCGAAGGCCCGGTGGAACGTGGCGGGGTTGTCCAGAGCGGTGACGAGCACCGCGGCCAGGTCGTCCCGACTCAGGGAGCCCTCCTCGACCTCGTCCCCGACCGTGACGAGGCCGGTGGGGGCGTTGTCGGTCAGCCACGGGGGACGTACGACCGTCCAGTTGAGGCCCGAGTGGCCGAGCCGGTCGTCAGCGGCGAGCTTGGCGCGGGCTGTGTCCCGGAGGTAGCCGGGCAGGCGGGAGGGGTCCGCTGTTCCCCACATCGAGAGCTGGACCCAGCGCTTCACGCCGGCGGTCACCGCCGCGTCGACGGCCGCGACGATGCCGTGGTGGTCGATCAGCTCGGCCTCTCGCTTGTTCATGCTGCGCGTGGCGGCCGTGTTGACGACCGCCTCCGACTCACGGAAGGCATCCACGAAGCTCGGCGTGGGGGCCGCGAGATCGACGATCGCCGTCTCGACATCCTTGCGTCGCAGCCCGTCGGCCTGGGCGGCGGTGCGAACGGTGCCGTGCACCGTGTGACCGTGGGCCAGTAGCTGTTCGACGACACGTCGGCCGGTGGCTCCGGCTGCGCCGAGCACGGTGATCCTCATCTTTTCTGTCTCCTGGGAGGGGAAGGGTCGTTCGGGTTGTTCGGGGGCGTTCGCGGGTCCGGCTCAGAGGTTGACCGTCGCCATACGGGCCTCGTCGTAGCGGGCGCCGGCGACAGCCGCCGGGGGTATGCACTCCTCGACGGTGGCGAGCTGGTCCGCGGTCAGGCGCAGGGTCACCGCTCGCAGGTTCTCGTCCAGGTGCGTGCGGCGCTTGGTGCCCGGGATCGGGACGATGTCGGGGCCCTGGGCCAGCAGCCAAACCAGGGAGAGCTGCGCCGGGGTCACGTCGAGTTCGGCGGCCACCTTCTGGAGCCTCGCGACGAGGGCGAGGTTGGTGTCGAGGGCCTCGTGCTGGAAGCGGGGCGCTGCGCGGCGCGCGTCGCCGGGGGCGAGTGTGTCCGTGCCGGTGACGCCGCCGGACAGCATGCCCCGGCTGATGGGGCAGTAGGCCACGAGTCCGATACCGAGTTCGCGCAGGGTGGGCAGCAGGTTCTCCGCGACGTCGCGGGTGAACAGGGAGTACTCGTACTGCCCCGCCGAGACGGGATGCACGGCGTGCGCTCTGCGCAGGGTGTGCGGCGCGGCCTCGGAGATACCCAGGTGCCGGACCTTTCCGGCAGCGACCAGTTCGGACATGGCACCCCAGGTCTCCTCGACGGGAACCGTGGGGTCGACGCGATGCTGGTAGTACAGGTCGATGTGGTCGACGCCCAGGCGCCGGAGGGACGCCTCGCAGGCCGAACGTACGTAATCGGGGCGACCGTTGGTGCCCTTGACCGTGCCGTCCGGGGCGCGTTCGATGCCGAACTTCGTGGCCAGGACGACCTCCTCACGGCGGCCGGCGACGGCCTTGCCGACGAGGCGCTCATTGGTGAAGGGGCCGTACATGTCCGCGGTGTCCAGCAGCGTGACACCGCCGTCCAACGCCTGATGGATCGTCGCGACGGACTCGGTGTCGTCGGGCACGCCGTAGAAGTCGCTCATTCCCATGCAGCCGAGGCCGAGGGCGGAGACCTCCAGGCCCGCGAGCAGACGGTGGTCCATGTTCTCTCTCCGTGCTTCCTGAGTGGTCGGTCGGTGGGTGGACTGCGCGTCGCTTGTCGGGCACACGGACTTCAGTAGCGGCGCAGTACGAGGCCGTCGCGGGTCTGGGTGCCGCCGCTGCCGAAGAGGACGTTCAGGTTGCTGCTGAGGACGTAGTCGCCGTACGGGGTGACGGCCACGGTGGTGGGGGCCGCCTCTGGTGAGGCCTCCTTGCTGACGGTGTACGCGGTCTTCCAGCCGTCGGCGGAGCGGAGCCTGAACAGGCCGTCGATGCCGTTGGAGCGGATCGTGTTCGTCGCCGCGTAGAGCGTGCCGTCCGCCGTGAGGGCCATGCCGTCCGCTCCCGGGACGTGGTCCTGGAGGGTGACCTCGCTGAAGCGGTCCGGGTGGTCGAGGGGAATGCGGAAGATCGCACCCGTGTCGTAGCGCACCGCCAGGAGGTAGCCGTCGGGGTGGTAGACGATGCCGTTCAGGCCGACGTTGGGCAGGTTGTCGGTGATGCCCGCGTCGAGGGCCGGGGCGTAGAGGAACGTCGACTTCGCGCCGGAGGGTGTCACCTTGAAGATGTGGCCGGAGAAGGAGTCGGTGACGTACGCGTTGCCCGCCGGGTCGAGCGCGATGTCGTTGGCGAGGTGCCAGCCGGGGGCCTCGCCCAGATCGATCCGCTTCTGGAGTCTGCCGGTTCGCAGGTCGTAGATGGCGAGGCCGGCGTGGCGTCCGGCGGTCTCCGCAGTGGAGCCCACGCTGAGCAGGGCCCCCGGGCCCGCGTAGACGTCGTCGTACGTCACCAGGAGGCGGTTGCGGGCCACATCGACGCGGATCGCGCCGGTGGCGATCAGCTCCGGGTCGTCGATCAGCGTGCGCGGTACGCCGTCGGCCCGTACGACGGACACGGTGCCGTAGCGGATCGAGCCGATGAGGAAGGCCGAGCGTGTCGGGTCCCAGGCCACGCCTTCTGGGTGGATGGCGGCGCCGGACCCCTCGATCAGGGCGGGGAGCGGTGCCGTTTCCTCGGCAGAGGAGGCGGAAGTCCCGGCAGGGCCGGTTCCGGCCTGGGCGGTCGCCGTGGTGGGGAGCATCAGGGCGGCGGTGAGGGCGAGGACTCCGGGGACGACCGTCCTACGCGGCCGTCGCTGGACGTTGGGCATGGTGGTGCCTCTCTCAGAGTGGGGTGCTGGAAAAGAAGGGAAGCGAGGGAAGGAAGGACCGAACGGGTTACGGCCGCGCGTATGGAGATGCGGGTCAGTCCTTGATCTCGCAGATGGTCGCGCCGGAGGTGACGGAGGCGCCGACCTCTGCGCTCAGGCCTTTGACGGTGCCGGAGCGGTGGGCGTTGAGGGGTTGTTCCATCTTCATGGCTTCGAGGACGACGACGAGGTCGCCTTCCTTGACCTCCTGGCCCTCTTCGACGGCGATCTTGACGATGGTGCCCTGCATGGGGGAGGCGAGGGTGTCGCCGGAGGCGACCGGGCCCGACTTCTTCGCCGCGCGGCGTTTGGGTTTGGCGCCGGCCGCGAGGCCCGTGCGGGCCAGGGTCATGCCGAGGGCGGCGGGGAGGGAGACCTCCAGGCGCTTGCCGCCGACCTCGACGACGATCGTCTCGCGGTCGGTGTCGTCGTCGGTCTCGGCGGTGTCCGTGGGGGCCACGAAGGGCTTGATCTCGTTGACGAACTCGGTCTCGATCCAGCGGGTGTGGACGGTGAAGGGGTCCGTGGATCCGGTCAGTTCGGGGGCGAAGGCGGGGTCCTTGACCACCGCGCGGTGGAAGGGGATCGCGGTGGCCATGCCCTCGACCTGGAACTCTTCCAGGGCGCGGGCCGCGCGCTGCAGGGCCTGCTCGCGGGTGGCGCCGGTGACGATGAGTTTGGCCAGGAGGGAGTCCCAGGCGGGGCCGATCACGCTGCCGGACTCGACGCCGGCGTCCAGGCGGACGCCGGGGCCGGTGGGCGGGGTGAACGTGGTGACGGTGCCGGGGGCCGGGAGGAAGCCGCGGCCGGGGTCCTCGCCGTTGATGCGGAACTCGAGGGAGTGGCCGCGCAGCGGCGGGTCGTCGTAGCCGAGTTCCTCGCCGTCCGCGATACGGAACATCTCGCGGACCAGGTCGATGCCGGTGACCTCCTCGGTGACCGGGTGTTCCACCTGCAGGCGGGTGTTGACCTCCAGGAAGGAGATCGTGCCGTCGGTGCCGACCAGGAACTCCACCGTGCCGGCGCCGACGTAGCCGGCCTCCTTGAGGATGGCCTTCGACGCGGCGTACAGCTCGGCGTTCTGCGCCTCCGACAGGAAGGGGGCCGGGGCTTCCTCGACCAGTTTCTGGTGGCGGCGCTGCAGGGAGCAGTCACGGGTGGAGACGACGACCACGTTGCCGTGGCTGTCGGCCAGGCACTGGGTCTCGACGTGGCGCGGCTTGTCCAGGTAGCGCTCCACGAAGCACTCGCCCCGGCCGAAGGCCGCCACGGCCTCGCGGACCGCGGAGTCGTACAGCTCCGGGACTTCTTCGAGGGTGCGGGCGACCTTCAGGCCGCGGCCGCCGCCGCCGAAGGCCGCCTTGATGGCGATCGGCAGGCCGTGCTCCTCGGCGAACGCCACGACCTCGTCGGCGCCCGAGACCGGGTCCGGGGTGCCGGCGACGAGCGGGGCGCCCGCGCGCTGGGCGATGTGACGGGCCGCGACCTTGTCACCCAGATCGCGGATCGCCTGCGGGGGCGGGCCGATCCAGATCAGCCCCGCGTCGAGGACCGCCTGGGCGAACTCCGCGTTCTCCGAGAGGAAGCCGTAACCCGGGTGGATCGCGTCCGCACCGGCATCCTTCGCGGCCTGCAGCACCTTGGCGATGTCCAGGTAGCTGGTCGCCGGCGTGTCACCGCCCAGCGCGAACGCCTCGTCCGCGGCCCGCACATGCAGCGCGTCCCGGTCCGGATCGGCGTACACGGCCACGCTCGCGATCCCGGCGTCCCGGCACGCCCGGGCGACGCGGACAGCGATTTCGCCTCGGTTGGCGATCAACACCTTGCGCACGATGGCTCCTCGGACAGGGAAGAAGAGAAGGCGGCGCCACCGGGAACGGTGAGTGGCCGGACGGAGTACCCAGATGAATAGGTGAATCTATTCCGGACGTTCCGGAGGTTGTTCACGACGCGCGACGGAAGGGCTCACCTGTAATATCTCCCAGTATTCCTGGAAGGAAATTCATGGAGCATATTCCACTGTTGGAGAGTATTTCCTGGTGCACGAGCTGGAGCTCCGGTGAGGGGTCGAGGCCGAGTTCCTCCCGCAGTATCTTCCTGAGTTCCTGGTACGCGCGCAGGGCATCGCCCCGTCTGCCGCTGTGATAGAGCGCGGTGATGAGTTGTCCGTGCAGCCATTCATTGAGAGGGTGGCGAATGACCAGACGTTTCAGTTCGGCGGCAACGTGACTGTGCCGGCCCAACTGCATGTCGGCTCCTATCCGCAGCTGCAGGATTCGAATGTAGAGTTCTTCGAGGTGCTGTACGTGCTGAGTGAGGACCGACCCGCTCGTGATGTCGGAGAGGGCGCCACCCCGCCACAGGTCGAGGGCCTTTTTCAGCAGGTGGGACCCTTCGACGAGATTCCCGCTGCTCAGTGCGGCCTCGCCCTGTCGGGCCAGGAGCATGAAGTTCTGCGTATCCACCTGTTCCGGCAGGGCGCGCAGGACATAGCCGGTGGAACAGGTGTCGATGAGGGTGGCGGGTATTCGCTCCCCGATCTCCTGATGCAGGATTTGTCGCAGATGATAGACGTGTGTTCTCACCGTGGACAGTGCGGTCTTCGGAGGTTCCTTTCCCCAGAGTTCATCCACTATTGACCCGTGCGAAACAACGGATCCTGGTTGTAGAATCAGTAGGGAGAGCAGCTGCCTGACCTTCGGTCCGCGTGGGACGGCCAATTTCTCCGAATCCCACAGGATCTCGAGCGATCCAAGCATTTTGAAGCGAAGCATTGTGAACCCCCGTATGAGTGTTCCCTGCAATCACCTTTCGATGCAAGGGTCACACGGCTTTTTGGGTTTCCGCAAGGAAATGAAACGAAGGTTGATGTCCGGACCGAATAGATGTGTGTCGTCGGATGGTGACGGCCGTGAAGGTCAGTACATAGCCACCGGGTATGAGCAGCGCCCAGCCGAAGATGTCGTGACCCGGTGGTAAAAGGTCGCCGGAGACGCGAATGTCGAGTCGTTTTCCGGATATTTTTATCTCACTGTCGTGAAAGAGCGGCCGACGGTGCGGAGAAAGCGCGGACAAGGCTTTGTAGACGGCCTCCTTGGCCGAGAAGACCACCGAGAGGCGGCTCTCCGGCCGCCTGGCGGCGGCTGCCCAACGGGCCTCCCGAGGCGTGCAGATCAGATGGGTGGTCCCCCACGTCAGCCGGTCGGTGCGCTCCAGGTCGATGCCGACGGCGGCGACCGCCGGGTTCGTGGTGGCGACGCACGCCCCGATGTGCCCGACGCAGTGACTGATCGAGCCGCGCACCCCCGGTGGGAACAGAGGCCTCCGCCCCTCGCGCAAGACGGGCCCGGCGCGGCCGAGCGCGTCCAGGGCCCGTGCCGCAGCCCGCCGGCCGGCCACGAAGTCGGCCTGCCTGCCGGGCCCCATCCCGTGCAGCAACCGTTCCTCTTCCCGGTGGAGTCGGCCCGGGGACGACGGGACGAAACGGTCGAGTGCGAGGGCCAGCCCCTGCAGAGGGCCTGACTGGCACCTCGTGTCGTAAGAAGTGTCGTGGGGATCGTAAGGAATGTCGTACGTGGACCGGACCTGACCCGTGGACCAGGTGTCGTACGGCAAGAAGGGCTCCTGGGTGGCGGGCCGGTGGCCGAGGGGGAGGGTGGGACGCGCCGTACTCGTCGGAGGAGTCGCGCGCCAGGGCCCGTCGCCCCGCGAGGTCGACGGTGACCCGGCTGCGGGGGACGGGCGTGGCGGGCGGACCGGAGCTCGGATCGTCTACGAACCGGGCTCGGACCGCCGGCGAACAGAGGGCTCAGACGGCCGCGCTCGTGGTGGACGAGTTCTCGTCCGGTGCGGGCTGGGCGTCCTGCCCGGCGTCATCCGTGCGGTCGGTGAGGATGCGGTACATCACCACGGCACTGACCAGGGAGATCGCCGCCGCGCACCAGAGGACGATCTGGAAGCCCTCGGTGTAGCCGTCGCGCAGGAAGGCCGCGAACTGCTCCCGCACGCCGGCCTCGACCTGCGCGACCGGGCCCTCGACGTTGCCGCTGGCCACGCTGTCGGCGACGGCACGCGTGTCGAGGTCGGTTCCCTGGGCGAAGCGGCCCAGCCCGTCGGAGATCGCGTTCTGCACGAGGGAGACGAGCGCGGCGACCATACCCGCGACGGCGACGGCCTCGCTGGCCAGCCGGATGGTGTTGAACATGCCGCTCGCCATGCCGACCTTGGAGGGCGGCACGGTGCTGACCGCCGCCCCGTCCATGAGGCCGTAGATGAGACCGATGCCGACACCGACCAGCAACAGTGGCCCGGCCAGACCCAGTAGGCCAATGCCCGGGTGGACGACGGTCAGCCAGGCGCACCCGCCGGCGACGAGGACGAGGCTGAAGCTCAGAATCGAGCGCATCGAGGCCCCGGACTGCACCAGGCGGCCGGCCACCAGCGGGAAGACGAGCACCGGGGCGGTGAGCAGGAGCAGGGTCAGACCGGCCTGGCTGTCGCTCAGCCCGTTGGCACCGACGAGGTACGACGGCAGCAGGACCATCAGGCCGACGAAGCCGAAGGAGACCGCCGTGGCGAGGAGATTGACGGCCAGGAAGCCCGGCTCGGTGAAGAGCGTGAGATCGAACATGGGCCTGGTCTGCCGGCGTTCGACCACGACGAAGACGCTGAGAAAGAGCGCGCAGCCGAGGAACAGGCCCAGGACCGGCACGCTGCCCCAGCCCCACTGCGGCCCCTCGATGACGCCCAGGGTGAAGAGGAAGAGGCCGAGGGTGAAGGTGACCGTTCCGGGCCAGTCGACGGAGTTCGCCTCGGGGTCCTTGGACTCCTGGACGAACGTGAAGCCGATGAGGGACACCGCCGCGATGACGACCTGGACCCAGAACACCGAGCGCCAGCCGAGGCTGGAGACCAGCAGGCCGGAGGTCGTCGGGCCGAGGGCGAGGCCCGCGCCGATGGTCACGCCCACGTAGGCGAACGCCTTGGTGCGGGCCGCGCCGTGGAACATGTTGGCGATGACGGAGACGCCGGCGGTCATGATGCAGGCGGCGGCCATGCCCGCGACGCCGCGGGCGACGTCGAGGACGATGACGTGGCCGGCGAGCGCGCCGATCAGGCTGGAGACCGCGTAGAGGGCGACGCCGAACGCGAAGACTTTCTTGCGGCCGATCCGGTCGGCGATGGAGCCCGCCGCCATCATGAAGCTGGCGGCGGTCACGTTGTACGCGTTGACGACCCATTGCAGCGGTACGACACCCGCGTCGAGGTCCTGGCCGATCGCGGGCAGGGCCACGGGCGGGCTGCTGAGGCCGATGGGGACGATGAAGACGGCCAGGCACAGGGCGAACAGGGTCAGTCCTGCCCGTGGAGGTGCCTCAGGCGTGGCGACGGCAGTCATCCGACTGCTCTCCTTCCGAGGGTTCCGAGAAAACCGGTCCCGGCGGTTCCGGGAAGCCCGGGAGTCCGGGTGGGAATCCGGGGAGGGCGGCAGGAGGCGCGGGGGTCGCCTCCTGCCGCCCGGTCATGGCGGCGGCGTACGGCGGCTGACGTGGCGTCAGCGGCTGGTGGCGGGCAGCTCCTTCAGGAAGCGCGACAGGGTCCGCAGGAAGCGGTTGCTCTCCCAGTCCGCGTAGACGACGTCCTGGTGGGTGAGGGCGGAGTCCGAGTGGAGGGACAGCTCCGGGATGCGGCTGGCGGCGGTGACGGAGGCGGCGGCCTGGCCGGTGGTGCCGTTGGTGAGCCCGGACTGGAAGGCGTAGAGGGGTACGTCGATGTCGGCGCCGTGCTTCACACGCAGTCCGAGACGCCGGGTGACGTCGGTCTCGGTGAAGGGGAGCCCGGCGACGTAGTCGAGCAGGACCCGGCCCAGGGTGTACCAGAGCCACGCGCCGGGCCGGGGACCGGCGAAGGCCTCGGCGACGGTTGCCAGGCGCGTCGGGCCGCCTTCGGCCCAGGCACCGCTGTCCTCCAGGAGGCCGGCGTGCACCGAGAAAGACGGGTGCCCACGCTCCGCGTCGAAGAGCAGGCCCAGCAGGCCCGCGTTGGTGAGCTTCCGGTCGGTGCGGTGGGCCTCGGGCAGCCGGTCGGCGAGCACCGACGGGCCGTCGGGGTCGGCCACGGCGTGGACGGCGGCCAGCTGGAACCAGACGGCGGCGTCCTCGGGGCGGGTGCCGAGCCCTACGGTGGTGCTGGTGAAGTCCTCGAAGACGGCGCCGCCCTCGATCTGGGCGAGCCAGCCCTCGGCGGCCTCCAACGGCAGATCGAACTCCATGCCGGCGCCGGAGAACGCGTTCAGGACGCCGCCGTCGACGACGGCCAGTCCGGCCAGGTCGCGATAGCCCGGAGTGCCGTCGAAGTCCCAGGCCGCGTACAGCAGGACCGCGGTGGCGCCCACGGACACGCCGCCCAGGACCACCTCGCGGCGCCCGCCGTCCGACGCCGCGAGGATCACGCGGCGCAGGTCCTCCAGGAGGACCTCGAGCCCCCACTCGGCCGCGTACAGGTGGTCCGTGGACTCGCGTGACGTGTAGTGGCCGTCCAGGTAGTACTCGGTGGCCTCCCCGGGGCCGCCCTCGAACCCGGAGAGGTCCGCGAGGTTCTGCTCCCGGCGGTCGACCGCCCACACCTGGAGGTCGTCGGAGGCTTCGGCGAGGCTGCGCGCGGTGTGCTTGAAGACCGCGGCGCCGCCCTCGCGGCCGCCCACCAGCACCAGGACGCGACGGGCGTCGGGCCGGCCGATCTTGAGGACGCCGACTCGCTGCAGCTCCGCGGGGCCGCTCGCGGCGAAGCCCTCCTGGACCTCGTACGTCTCGATCCAGTCCTGCCGGTCCTGGGACATGGCGATTCACTCCTTCGTTGCTTCTTGAGAGCTGCATGTTCGTCGCTTCTCGCTACATCAATGTAGCTAAGAACTGAGAAGATGCAACACTAATGATGCATCTCTTCGGATTCTTGCAGCGTTGATGTACCTTTACGGGGAGGTTACGAACTCGTGGGGCGTGCCCTGCGGAGCGAGCTCCCGAAGCGAAGCGAGAAACCGGGACGAGGCACAGGGAAGGCGGACACGGCCGTGTCGGGACCCACGAGAGAACGCCCGCTGCGCGCGGACACCGAGCGAACCGTCCGCACGATCCTCGAGACCGCCGAGCGCGTGCTGAGCGAGGATCCGTCCGCGAGTCTGGGACAGATCGCGGCCGCCGCGGGCGTCGCGCGCACCACCGTGCACCGGCGGTTCGTCTCGCGTGAGGCGCTGCTCGACGCGCTGGCCTCCCACGCCTTCCGGCAGGTGGAGGAGGCGATCGACGCGGGCCGCCCGGAGACCGCGCCGCCCCTGGTGTCGCTCCACCAGGTCACCGCCAACGTCATTCAGGTCAAGAGCGGCTGGCGGTTCGCCATCAGCCAGCCCCAGTTGCGCGACCCCGAGGCCGTCGCCGCCCACGAGCGGATCTTCGCCAAGGGCCTCATGCTCCTCGAACGTGCCCTCGAGGCCGAACTGCTGCGTCCCGGCACGGATCTGGCCTGGGCGCAGCGCGTCTACCACGCCCTGATCGAGCAGGCCATCCTGGAGCGCGCCGCCAGCGACATGGACCCCGACACGCTCGCTGCCGCGGTCGTGGACACGCTGCTCCACGGGGTGGGGCCGCTCAAGCGCTGAGCCGGACGGGCCGATGGGAAACGCCGGGCCGAGCCGGGCCGAACCGGGTCGGCCGATGGAAACACCGAAGGGGGCGGCACCGGCGCGGTGCACGCCCTGTGGGCGGCACCCCGTACCTCGGGTGCCGCCCACAGGGCGTTCGCGCGTCGGGGATGTCAGGCCGTGGGGGCCGGCTTGGGTGCGCCCATCAGCGGCTTGTCCCAGGCGCCGAGTTGGCGGTACAGCTCCAGGTCGTCCCGGACCGCCCAGTGCTCGACAACCTGGCCGTCCTCGACCCGGTAGATGTGGATGTGCTGCACCCGGACCTTCCTACCGGTCGCTGGGACGCCCATGAAGTCCTGGACCTGGCGGCCCGAGAAGATCACCCGCAGGGTCGCCTTGTCGCCCTTGGCGAAGGAGTCGACTATCTCCCAACGGGCGTCCTCCCACACGCCGCGCATCCAGCGGGCGGTGTTCGCGTACGCCTCCGGGCCGCGCGGCGAACCCTCGGGAGCCTCGTAGTCGATGAACTCCGGCGCGACGAGCTTGTGCGCGACCTCGTCGATACCGTCGTTGAAGATCAGACCCATGTCCACGGCGATCTGGCGAACTTCCTCGTCCGTCACTTCGGACTCCTCTCGGCTTGCCCGGAGCCGCCGACATGCGGCACCGGGTTCTCGGTCGGGCGCGGACGGGTGCCCGCGCCCACAGGGGCGGTGTGTGAGGCGTGTACGGGGAGATACGGGCAGGCGTACGCAAGGCCGGCCGATCGGGGGTACGACCGCGGGCGTCTACTGCCCCATGGCCAGGCCACCGCCCACGGGTACGGCGGCTCCGGTGATGTAGGAGGCGCCGTCGCCCGCCAGGAAGCGGACGACCGCGGCGACCTCCTCGGGTGTGCCGGTGCGACGCAATGGCGTCTGGCTGAGCAACTGGTCCCTGCGCTTGTCCTTGACCGCCCGGATCATGTCGGTCTCGATCAGACCGGGGGTCACCATGTTGACGGTGATGTTGCGGGAGCCGAGCTCCCAGGCGAGGGAACGGGTCAGGCCGAGCATCCCCGACTTCGAGGCGGCGTAGTTCGCCTGGCCGGGGGAGCCCAGGAAGCCCATCACGGACGACACGAAGACGATGCGCCCCCACTTGGCGCCGATCATCGACCGGGCGGCCAGCCGGGCCGTCCGGAACGCCCCGACGAGGTTCGTCCGCAGGACGTCCTCGAAGTCCTCGTCCCGCATCACGGGCGCCAGACCGTCCCGTGTGATGCCGGAGTTGGCGACGAGAACCTGGACGGGGCCGAACTGGGCCTCCACCTCGGCGACGGCGAGCTCCGTGGACTCGGCGTCGGTCACGTCGCAGCGCACACCGAACAGTCCCTCGGGCGGTTCACCGGTCCGGTATGTGACGGCGACCTTGTCGCCTGCCTCGGTGAACGCGCGGGCCAGGGCGAGCCCGATCCCTCGGTTTCCGCCGGTGATGAGGACGGTACGTGACACGGTGGTCTCCTGTCTCAGACGCGGGGGGACGGCAGGGCGAGAAGTGGGCGCAGCAGGGCCGCGGCTTCCTCGGCGCCGGTGAAGTGGACGGACCGCCAGCCGGCCGCCTCGGCGCCCGCGCAGTTGGCCGCGATGTCGTCGACGAGCACGCACTCGTGTGCCGGGACGCCCGCGGCCTCGGCGGCGAGCTCGAAGATCTTCCGCTCAGGTTTGCGGGCGCCGACCTGGAAGGAAAGGATCAGCTCGTCGAAGAGGCCGTCGGGCCGGATCATCCGTCGCCACTGGTGGTCCCAGGCGGGTGGCATGTTCGACAGCAGACCCACGAAGACCCCCGCGTCGTGTGCTTCGCGCAGGAAGCCGAGCCAGGCGTGGTTGGTCCGCCGCCCCTCGAACCAGCGGTCGCCGAACCCCGACAGGTCGACGTCCAGGCCCGTACCGCGCTTCAGTTCGGCAGCCATCCGGGCGGCCCACTCCTCCTCGCTGAGCAGCGGGGTGTCCAGCGGGGCCATGATGTCGCCGCCGAACGGCCGCGCCACCTCGGCCATCGCCTCCCGGAACGCGGGAGCGGGGATGTTCTCCCGGGCGCAGAAATCCTCCAAGTCGCGGCCGACCGGAGGGGTCAGGACTCCGCCGAAGTCGCTCCACACCGCCCGCACGGCGGACCGGACCGCGCTCACGACGCCTCCCGCGTGACCGCGGGGCCCGGGAGTGCGGCGGCGGGAGAGGGAGAGGCGAACGTCAGGGACGTCTCGGCGACGACAGCCCCGTCCTGCCGGAACTCGACGAGGAGTTCGGCCGCCGCGTCCGTTCCTGCTCCGGCGCCCGCTGCGGCGTCCGTTCCCGCTCCGGCCGGATGCGGGCGTGCCGTGGCCCCCACCGGGCTGTCGAGTTCGACGAAGCGCAGGTAGCGGGCGGTGCACGCGGTCACGGCCGCGGCGGTCGGCACCCCGGCGAGGTGGGCAAGCTGACGCGCCGCCTCGGCGAGCACCATCGCCGGGATGTGGTCGTAGGAGTGGTCGAAGAGGCTGCGGTTCTCCAGCCGCGGCTCAACCTGGGCGGACACCGCACCGTCCGCCCACACGGGCTCGCCGAGGACCACGTTGAGCGGATTGACACGGCCGACCGCGGCGGTGCCGACGGCGTTGCCGCGCGCCACGGTGCCGAGGTCCCCGGTCACCGGCGGGGCCGACCTGCGCTGGAGGAAGCGGAGTTTCTGGTAGTCCTCGGCAGGCGATGTGCTGGTGCCGATCTCCACGCGGCACACGGACCGGCCGCCCAGGCGCAGGGACACATCGAAGCGCACTCCCCGCAGCCGGCCGCCGCGGCCCTCCTGACGCTCGGCGGTCCCCTCCAGACGGAGTTCGCCGGGCCGGGAGCCTGGCGTGAGCGCGTCGAGGTCCTCGATGCGGATCGACCAGTCGTTGACGAGGAACACGGTGTCGCGGGGCACCTCGAAGTACAGATGCCCGGCCGCCGTGCACGCCTGGCGGGCGGACTCCAGCAGTAACAGGAAGTCGTATGACGCCGGTTCCCGCAGATGGTCGCCGAAGTAACCATGAGAAAGGGGAAGCTGGGCACCGGCCACGAAGGCGGCGGTGCCGGACTGGTACAGGTCGGTGACGAACACCTCGGACACGGCGGCCCGGTGCACCAGCGAGCGCTCGACCGTGCGGGCGAAGCTCAGTGCGACCTCTGTCGCTGCTGTCATGGCTGACTCCTCACATTCGGTGCCGTTGAGATTCTTCGCGGCGCGCATAGAAGGCGCGTAAAGAACGCGTCGAAAGAACCCTTGACGGTTCCGGTGGGGGAGCAAGGGAATTGCTTTCCCGCTTCTTTTATTCGGCTTCCATTGGCGGGTCGCATCCTCTCGTACGACAGCGAGAACGCCGGTGAACGGCCGAATGTTACAGGGGAGTTGCATATCGATGACGGCCTTGGATGAACGCCCGACCGGCACCGCACCCAAATCCGCGCCCGCACCCAAATCCGCGCCCGCGTCGGCCGGAATGCGGGAGAGGACCGCCGGACTGCTGCGGTTGCGCGAGAGCGTGCGCGGCGGTCCGGGCGAGCGCGCGACCCAGGCGCAGCGCGCCCGAGGCAAGCTGACCGTGTACGAGCGTCTGGAGACGCTGTTCGACCCGGGGACGTTCGTCGAGATCGAGGGCTTGCGGCGGCACCGCGCCGGCGGATTCGGGCTGGAGGACCGGCGCCCCCACACCGACGGTGTGGTCACCGGCTGGGGCCGCGTGCACGGCCGCACGGTCTTCGCGTACGCCCACGACTTCCGTATCTTCGGCGGCTCCCTGGGCGAGTCCCACGCCGCGAAGATCCACAAGATCATGGACATGGCAGAATCTGCCGGGGCCCCGCTGGTCAGCCTCAACGACGGCGCGGGCGCCCGGATCCAGGAGGGAGTCACCGCCCTGGCCGGATACGGCGGCATCTTCCGCCGCAACGTACGCGCCTCCGGAGTGATCCCGCAGATCAGCGTCATGCTCGGGCCGTGCGCCGGCGGCGCCACCTACTCGCCGGCGCTGACCGACTTCGTGTTCATGGTGCGAGGCATCTCCCAGATGTTCATCACCGGCCCGGACGTAGTGGAGACGGTCACCGGCGAGAAGGTCACCCACGAGGAACTCGGCGGCGCCGACCTGCACGCCTCGGTGTCGGGCGCCGCCGCGTTCGCCTACGACGACGAGGAGTCCTGCATCGAGGACGTCCGCTTCCTGCTGTCGCTGCTGCCCGCCAACAACCGCGAGCTGCCCCCCGGTGAGCAGCCCGCGCCGGGTGTGGACGACCTCGACGAGCGCCTGCTCGACCTGGTTCCCGCCGACCCCAACCAGCCGTACGACATGCGTGAGGTGATCCGACACCTGGTGGACGGCGGGGAGCTGATGGAGGTGCACGAGCAGTGGGCCGCCAACCTGCTGTGCGTGCTGGCGCGCGTCGACGGCAACACCGTCGGCATCGTCGCCAACCAGCCGCGCCACCTGGCGGGCGTGCTCGACATCGAGGCGTCGCAGAAGGGGGCCTCCTTCATCCAGATCTGCGACGCGTTCAACATCCCCCTGCTCACCCTGGTCGACGTCCCCGGATTCCTGCCGGGCACCTCCCAGGAGCACGGGGGCATCATCCGGCACGGCGCGAAACTGCTGTACGCCTACTGCGCGGCCACCGTGCCGAGGGTGCAGGTCATCCTGCGCAAGGCCTACGGTGGCGCGTACATCGTGATGGACTCCCGCTCCATCGGCTGCGACCTGTCGTACGCGTGGCCCACCAACGAGATCGCCGTCATGGGCGCAGAGGGAGCGGTCAACGTCATCCACCGGCGGGAGGTGGCCGCGTCCGACGACCCGGAGACCACACGCCGGATCCTGACGCAGGAGTACCGCGACACCCTGATGCACCCCTACTACGCGGCCGAGCGCGGCCTGGTCGACGACGTCATCGACCCACGGCGCACCCGTGCGGTCGTTGCCGAGGCGCTGCGGATCCTGCGTACCAAGCAGGAACGGCTTGTGCCGCGCAAGCACGGCAACCCGCCGATGTGAGGGGATTCCGATGAAGACGACGAAGACGACGAAGACGACGAAGACGACGAAGACGAAGAAGACGACGAAGATGGTGAAGATGGTGAAGGTACGGATTGTGCGGGGCGCTCCGACCGACGAGGAACTCGCCGCGGCCACCGCCGTGTTGCGCGCACTGTCGACCGCCGAACCGGCCGCCGGCGCGCGGGAGGAGCACCTCGTCACACCGGGCTGGCAGCGCTCGGCCCACCATGTCCCCGCAGGGGCGTGGCGGGCCGTTTCCCACTGACATTGATCGAGCCGATCGAGCCGATCGAGCGCCGCCGGCGACGGCACAGCCCCGCGCCCTGTGCCCCGCGCCCCTCACGGGGCACGGGGACCCCGGCGTTCACGCGCTCCGTGCCTCCCGAGCCTCCACCACCGCACACGACCACGTGAATCCGGCTCCCGCGTTGAGCAGCACCGCGAACTCGCCCGCGGCCAGAGCCCGGCGGCGCAGCAGTTCGCTCAGGCTCGCCGCGAGGTCGCCCGTTCCCAGATGGCCGGTCTCGGCACCCCAGTCGACCACGGGCGCGGAAAGCAGCGCGTCGAGCGTCGGCACCCAGGCCGTACGCAGGGTCTTCCTGCCCAGCCGGGGCAGCACCGCCAGCCGTATCCGGGGGTCGTCGGGTGCGACTCCGGCGTCCTGGAGGGCCCGTTCCAGGACGTGGCGGATCATGTCGTGGTTGACCTTGTTGAAGGACTCCACTCCGTGCTCACGCAGATAGAACCGCTTGGTCCGGCGCATGTCGACGACCGGGGAGTTGTCCCTGGGGACCCGGGCGAACGGGTCCGCGCCCCGGTGCATGGCCTCCAGATGCGGTGCGGCGGCGCTGTGCAGTGAGCGCAGCAGGAGCGGGTCGTCCGGGGCGGCCGGCTGCCGGAGCAGCACCGCTGTGCCCGCGTCGCCGTAGGCCGCGCCGTAGTCGCTGCGCCACCGGTCGAAACCGGGGCCGGAGAAGCGGTCGGCGGTGGTGACCAGGGCGCGCCGTACACCGGTCTCCAGGGACATGCGGGCGACGGCCAGCTCCAGTGCGGCCGCGCCGCCATTGCAGATCTGTCGCACGCCCACCGGCAGGGCCGCGAGCGCCCCCAACTGGTCGGCGATGTAGTGCGGGGCGGACCACAGGTCGTGGCCCTGGTAGTACATCCAGGAGTGGCAGAGCAAAGCCAGCTCGCCGGGGGCCACATCGGAGCCGAGCAGGGCCTCGGACGCGGCGCGGACCGCCATCGCAGGGGCCGGCAGGTCGTCATCGGCGACCGGCAGATGACGGTGTCCCAGGTCCTGGGCCACGCGTGCCTCCAGCCGACCTTCGGCGATCGCGTCCGCGGCGGTGTCACGCGGGACCGGGAGCCAGAGCGCTGCTGCGGTGACACCCACGGGAACGGGCGGTCTCATAACTGAAGCCCCTTCGACTCGACAGCTGGACGAGCTGGACAAGGTGGACGCCACCGTCACAGCACATCGAATTCTTTGGTGCGGAAATCTATTGTGCGTCAAACCCATATGAAAGCTGAATTCGCATCGTCGAAAAGTCTTCGATTGGCGGTCGTCGGCATGGCAGCATGATTTCCGAAGGAGATCCGGAGGTGATTCGGAGAAATCCGGAGATCTTCCGTCCCGGGCTGTTCGTCGTTAACCGGTGTTTCAGTCGATCACCGCCGAAGGGAAAGAGGGGAAAATCATGTCCGAGAACCAGGCGTCGTCGCTCTCCGCCGAACTGCGCACCCGTGTCCGGGACCTCGTCGCAGAGGTCCTGGAGGTGCCGGCCGACGAGGTCGACGAGAACAAGAGCTTCGCCGAGGACTTCGAGGCCGACTCGCTGATGGTCATCGAGATCTTCTCCCGCTTTGAGCGGCAGTTGGGCATTCGCATCCCGCAGGAGGAGCTGACCGACCTCGACGACCTGGGCGCCGCCTACGCGCTGATCGCCCGTCACCACGCGACCTCGGAGTCCCTGGGTGTCTGAGGTGGCGCCGCGTGTCGCGATCACCGGACTCGGGGCAGTGAGCAGCCTGGGCATCGGCGCCCGGGCGTTCACCGAGTCACTGCGCGAGGGCCGCAGCGGTATATCGCCGATCCGGTCCTTCGACTCCTCCGGGTTCGACCACACCCAGGCCGGCGAGGTCCACGGCTTTCTGCCGGGGGAGCATCTGGAGCGCATCACGCCGGACCGCTGGGGCCGCAGCGCCCAGTTCGCGGCCGCTGCGGCCCGCCTGGCCGTCGAGGACGCCGGCTGGGATCCGGCCGAGCTGTCCGCCACGCGGGCGGGCAGCGCCATGGGCACCACCAACGGAGAGGCCCGTGTCTTCCAGCAACTGACCGAGCAGTGGCTCGACCTGGGCCCCGAGGGCGTCGACGCGGCACTGGCCCGCCAGGCACCGGCCGACCGTATCGCCGCGGCGGTCAACACGGAACTGCGCCTCGACGGCGAGGCCCAGACCTTCGGCACCGCCTGTGCCGCGAGCAACTACGCGATCGGATACGGCTTCGACCAGATCCGCACCGGCGCCGCGGACGTCATGCTGGTGGGTGGCGCCGACTCGGTGAACCGGGCGACCCACGCCGGCTTCCACCGCCTCGGAGCCATAGCCCCCGAGATGTGCCGACCGTTCGACGAGGAACGGGCCGGCATCATGACCGCCGAGGGCGGTGCCGCGCTGCTGCTGGAGTCGTGGGAGAGCGCCGTCGCACGCGGAGCGCGGATCTACGCGGAGGTGCTGGGCTACGCCCTCACCTGCGACGCCAAGCACCCCACCCAGCCGGACCGGGACGGCATCGCCGAGTGCATCCGCCGCGCCCACCGCAACGCCGGGGTGAAGCCGGACGAGGTCGACTACATCTGCGCGCACGGCACCGGGACCGTGGCCAACGACAAGACGGAGGTGGCCGCCGTGCGCCAGGTGTTCGGCGACCGCGTGCCGCCGATCAGCTCGATCAAGTCGATGCTGGGGCACACCATGGGGGCCGCCAGCGGCTTCGGTGCCCTGGCGTGCTGCGCTGCCCTGCACGAGGGGTTCCTGCCGCCGACCGCGACGGCGCGGTCACTGGATCCCGAGCTGGGCCCCGACCTGGACGTCGTCGCCGGACGGGCCCGCTCGGCGCGCCTCCGGATCGTGGAGAACCACGGTTTCGCGTTCGGTGGCAACAACGCCATCGTGATCCTGGGGAGGCCGGAATGACGGGGAGGGGCATGCCCGCCGCGGTGCGCATCACCGGATACGGAGTCCTGAGCGCCGCCGGAGTCGGCGGCAAGGTACTGGGCGAGGCCGTACGGTCGGGGACCTTGCCGTACGAGGCCGTACGGCCTGGGACCCTGCCGTACGGCGACGGCGACGGCGGTGGCCGTCCGGCGGAGTGGGCCGACGGTCCCGTACCGCCGATCAAGCTGCTGCCCGTGGCGGATTTCGACGCCCGGGAGCATCTGGGACGCAAGGGCCTCGGCAGCCTCAGCCGCACCGCGACCCTGGGCATGACGGCGTGCGAACTGGCCCTGGCCGGCCTGGAGGTGTCCGTATCGGAGGCGGAGAAGGCCACCACGGGCGTGGTGCTGGGCACGAGTACGGGCAGCGCCCGTGCCGTCGTCGAGTTCTTCCGGGACACCTATGAGCAGGAGCGACCGTATCTGGTGAGCCCGGCACTGTTCCCGGGGATTCTGCTCAACCACGCGGCCAGCCAGGTCGCGATGCGTCACGGGTTCACCGGCGTCAACGCCAGCCTGGCGGGCGGCCAGATCTCGGCCATGGCGGCGCTGCGGTACGCGCGGGGCGCCCTCCTCACCGGTCAGGCGACCCGGGTGCTGGCCGGGGCCATGGAGGAGCTGAGCGTGGAGACCGCCTGGGCGTGGCGGCATGCCGGGGCGCCCGACGGGCACGGGGTCGGCGAGGGCAGCGCCGTGTTCGTGCTGGAGCCCGGCGCGGACGCGGACACGGACGAGCCACACGACCGGACGGTGGCCGAACTTCTTGCCTGCAAGGCCGGTTTCGCCCCGGTCGAGGACGGCCCGGCCGCCGTGGCGGACGCGCTGGCGCGCTGTGTCTCCTACGTCCTGGACTCCGCCGGCGTCGAACCCGCTGAGGTGGAGGTCGTGTCGGCGGGCTCGACCGGCGTCCGCGGCTGGCCGGCGGTCGAGGCCCGGGGCCGCCGCCGTGCCCTGCAGGGGTGCCGACCGCAGGTGCTGCGCGTCCAGGAGGTGCTGGGCGACACGTACAGCGCCAGTGCGGCACTCCAGTTGGCCGCGCTCCTGGCGCACTGGGAGGAGGAGCCGGAGCACGAGAGGCCCAGGCTCGGCCTGGTGACATCGGCCGGCGCGGACGGTTCGGTGGCGGCCGCACTGCTGCGACGCCCCTCGTGGACGCCCTGACCTCGGGTTCCAGGAGATCTGGGAAGCAACTAGGCAAGAGGGGGCGTACGGTCACGGTCACGGCTGCCGTCGTGCTCGTGACCGTACGCCCCTGGCGCCTCGTTGGCCGCCGCAGGCGGCAGTATCAGCGCCGCCGCGACAGCCTTGTTGACGGCGTCCAGCCGGGAGACGGCGCCGAGCTTCCGGAAGACGTTGTGGAGGTGACGTTTGACGCTGCCCTCCGTGATGCCGAGCGTCGCCGCGATCTGGCGGTTGCTCATGGCGGAGGCGACGCACTTGAGTATCTGGTCCTCGCGCCGGGAGAAGGCGGCCTTGGGCCGGGGGGCTTCCACGGGCGGCGACGCGGGGGCGGAGGGCTCCTGGTCGTCGGCCGCGCCGGTGAGGGTGCGCACCAGTTCGTAGCGGTTGATGCCCTTGTGCAGATAGCCGCTCGCCCCCGCAGCCATCAGCTCCCGTACCAGCAGGGGATCGATCAGGGCGGACAGGATGTAGACGCGGGTGCCCGGCGAGGCGTGCAGGATGCTCTGCAGGGTGCCCGTGCCCTGGTGTTCCGGCATGCGCAGATCGAGCAGTACCACGTCGGGTCTGAGCGAGGCCGCAGCCCGCACCGCCTCCCCGCCGGTCGAGGCGTGGCCCACCACCACGAGTTCGTCGTGTCTGCTGAGCAGGTCGCTCAACGCCTCACGGAACAGGGTGTGATCGTCCGCGAGCACAATGCGCAGCGGCGCCATGACTGAGTCTCCCCCCGTTTCGCGGCTACAGCGTGGGTGGCAAGAGGAGTCCCACGTCTCGTGTGCGACGTAAGCGGGGGGTGCGAGTGCGCTCCCGTGGTCCGATGGTCCTACCAATCTGTTGGACGTGCATCGAACTCCTCAAGGATCGTGCGTGCCGTTGAGCCGGGCTGATCATTCAGGCAATTGATCAGCACTTGGTCACGGGAATCAGGCAGCTCTCTTTGTCAACGCTATCAAACTGTCATGGACATGTCGACATAGACCAGTGCCGTCGTAGCAGGCCAGGGTGGCGAAACCGGTGGGCAGGAGGACGCCGAGGAGGTCTCACCTGGATCATCGTGCGCAGTCGAGTTGCCCAGGCCTCGACGACTTTGCCAAGAAAACAGACAGCCCTGTCTGTAGGTGTGGAGGCGGTACTGCGGGTGTCGTCGGTGGCGGCGGCTCGGTGCAGCTGGCGGCCGGGGACGTGTGGGTCGTACGAGAGCCACGCTGACGCCGCTCGCGAACGGACAGGGCCGTGGCTCCTTCCGGGGTCGCGGCCCTGCGCCCTCCAGGGGATACCCACCCCGAGCTACGTCCGCAGCACCGGCCCGTCACCAGGGTCGGCCCGACGCCGGAAGGGGTCTGCCTTGTCTCGCGTGAGTGCGCTGGAGCGAAGCTATCGGTACGTCGGACCGGCCGAGGTGAAAGCCGCGGTCCGCCCCGGCGGCGAAGGCCGCCCGATCGGCTCCGCAGCCGACTTCGATGCCTGGGCCGCGGGGCGACCGGCCGTGGAACTGGCCGAGCCGTTCACCTTCGTGGTCGATGTGAACGGCGTACTGCGCCTGGCGCCGCGCCGGAGCGAGCATGTGGCCTGCGCCGGTGGGGGAGCGGTCCTGAGCGCGGGCGAGATCGGCTTCGTGCGCGGTGCGGGCCACTGGGCGGTGGACTACGTCAGCAACCAGTCGACTGGCTACTGCCCGGACATCACCTCTTGGTGGGCCGTCGCCCGGGCCCTGGACCGCGCGGGCCTCCGACACCCCGACGGCTTCCTCCACGAGGTGATCTTCCGCCGCTGCCCCGCCTGCCAGGAGCACAACATCGTGCGCGAGGAGGACTACGTCTGTGTCTTCTGCGGCAGTGATCTACCGGAGACATGGAACGTCGATCCCGTCGTCTGAAGCCGACCGACCGCTCCATTCCTACTCGTTTGATAATCTCTCGTCATGAGTGAGTACGCAATCGGTGAAGGCCCGGCCACGAGGGTCAGCCTCTCCCTTCCGGAAGGCACGGCGGAGGCGATTCGCCGGCGGGTCGGCAAGCGTGAGTTCTCCGCGTTCATCACCGAGGCGGTGGAGCGGGAGCTGCGCGGCCAGATCCTGGACGAGTACCTGGCCGACTACGAGCAGCGCAAGGGGCCGGTCTCCGCCGACGAACAGGAGCGGGCGCGTCGCGTCTTCGACGAGGTGTTCGCGGAGGAGGGTCAGTGGCCCGCCGCAAGCTGAGCCACGAGGGCACCCTCGTCCTGGACTGCGAAGGCCTGTCCAAGCTGGTCGGCGATCACGAACCTGTCGTCGCGCTGGTCGCCGAGGCGCGCAAGCGAGGCATGGAGGTGGCCATCAGTGCCCCCACCATCATCGAGGCGGTTCATCGGCGGACGGACCGGGCGCGGCTCGCGTGGGTGCTGTCAGGCATGAGGATCGTTCCCCTCGGCGATGAGGAGGCCAAGGCCGCGTCGGCCATGCTGATCAGCGCCGGCCTGCACGGTCACAAGTACGCGATCGACGCCGCCGTGGCCGAGACGGCGCTGCGACAACACCGCCCCGTGGTCATACTCACCTCGGACATCGATGACATGGCGAAGCTCTGCGGGGACCGGGTGCGCCTGGTCGCCGTGTAGGGCCCGCTCGGAACCGGCGGTGTGCCGTGGTGACTTGTAGCATCCGAGCCCGAGGCGCAAGGGGAAGGGTGATCGAACTGTCCGGCGTGAACCCGGAGTTGAGGTAGCAGCTGACCAGTGCGCGCTCCCGGTCCTCGCCGCCATCGACCCCGATGCCATCCACCGCGTACGGGACGTGGTCTGTGCCCACCTGGGCCTCAGCGACTGAGGCTGCCGCCCTTGACCGTGCGCAGGAGGTGCGCCAAGGCGCGGGGGGTGGGCGTGGTGATCTCGTCCGGCCGGTCGCTCTCGCGGAGGTGTATGCGGTACGGGGTGGCTGCCGCCAGCTCTATGCAGTTGCCCTCGCCGCCCGAGCTGAACGATGACTTCTGCCAGCCGAGTTGGGACATGAAGGGGTCCTTTCAGAGGGTGTACATCACGTGCTGGATCAGGCTCAGCGAGTCGCGCGTCTCGTGCGATTCGGGCGCCGCTTCGGGATCGACCGGTGCCAGCGCCAGCTCGGAGAGCCGCTCGAACATCTTCGCGTACTCGGTGAGTTGCTCTCCATCCCTCAGAAAGATCGACTGCGTGGGGTGCTCCAGGTAGACCGTGTCCAACTGGGGGGCTGCGGCACCGTAGATGACGAACGACTGGGTGTGCGCGGCGTAGTTCCCCGCTTCGAACGGGTACACCTGCACGGTCACGTTGGGGAGCCGGGAGATCTCGATCAGCCGCAGCAGTTGTCTGCGCATGATTGCGGGGCCACCCACACGGGTGTGGAGCGCGGCCTCATGGATGACCGCGTGATATGACACCGCAGGCGCGCCGGTCAGCGCGCGCTGCCTCGCAAGCCGGAACTCGGTGTATCGGCTGACGCGTTGCGGGTCGGCTTCCGTGGCTCCGATGACGGCGTGGGCGTAGTCCTCGGTCTGGAGCATGCCGGGGATGAGGAGCGGTTCGTGGGTCCGTAGCACGTGTGAACGGGACTCAAGTTCGGCCAGGTCCCGGGCTGCCGGGCCGATGGTGTCACTGAACCCACCCCACCAGCCTCTCCCGCTCTCGTGGGCCATCTCCAGCAGGTGCTCGAAGTACACGCCTTCGGGGCAGCCGTACGCGCGGAGCAGCCTGTACATCCCGTTGCGTGGAACGTCGACGCGGCCGGATTCAATGTGGCTGATCCTTGTGCGCTCGGCTGCGATGAGCTTGGCGGCGGCGTCACCCGACAACCCGGCTTGAATGCGCAGTCTGCGCAGCTCGCTACCCAGGCGGCGCTGGCGTTCGCTGGGGCGGGTCCTAGGTGGCATGCGGTCCTCCTTGTGGCCGTGCGCAGTGTGCCGCGCGCGTTGTGTCGACGTCCAACGCGCTTCGGAGCTGTCACCCCCAAGAGGGAAGCTATGTGTACACGGTTGTAACTCTCCCACGTGTGGCCCTACGGTCGGCAACAACCCGCCCACCCCACGTCACGAGGAAGTACCCCCGCCCTCAACTCGCTTGATGAGACCCGAACCTGGTCACCGCGTGCACGTCGCCCGACCCCGCCGAAAAGAGCCCATACCCATGGACGTATCTCTCGTCTCCCCGCCCCACCCCGCCTGGGTCCGCCCCGCCCGCGAAGCGATCCGCGCCCTGCTCGCCGCCGCCGACCGCCCCGATCTCACCGACACCGTGGTCCTGCTGACCTCGGAAGCCGTCACCAACGCCATCAACGCGTATGCGGCGAGGGGCTGCACCACGTCCGTCACCCTCCACGCCGGCTGGCCCGACCCCGCCCGCCTCCGTGTCCTCGTACACGACGAAGCCCCCGGCCTCCCCGTCGCACGCCGCACGGCCGAGAACGATGAGGGCGGCCGGGGCATGCGCCTCATCTCGTACGGCGCCGACGCGTGGGGCGTGTGCGCGCACGGCCCGGGGTCGGGCAAGGCGACGTGGTTCGAGCTGGGGCCTCGCGCGGCGATGCCGTGATCACGGGAGCTGGATATACTGATTTTTCCAGCGGATATCCAGGAGGTCCTCTTATGGCCAAGACGCTGATCGACATCGATGAGGACCTGCTGGCCGAGGCCGCCATAGCCTTCGGGACCAAGACCAAGAAGGACACGGTCAATGCCGCGCTCAGGGACGGCGTCGAACGCAAGAAGCGGGCGCTCGCGCTGGCCCGGCTCGCGGCGCGGGCGGACGCGGGCGACTTCGACGTCTTGCTGGACAAGGAGAAATACCGTCGATGAGCACGGCCTCCTACCTCATCGACACCAGCGCCCTGGTTCGGATTCTGAAGCGCCCGGCCCGCTCCGTCTGGGAGAAACCCCTGGAAGAGGGCCTGATCGCACGTTGCCCGATCACCGAGGTCGAGTTTCTCTACAGCGCGAGGAACGCGGAGGATCGGGCAGAACTGGTTGAAGATCTCGACGCGCTGTTCGGCTGGACGCCTTTGGCCGACCGGGCCCTGACGCGCGCGTGGGATGTGCAACGGGAACTCGCCGAGAAAGGCCGGCATCGTTCCGCGGGTGCGGTGGATCTGCTCGTGGCCGCCACCGCCGAACTCCAGGGCCTGACCATGCTCCACTACGACAACGACTTCGAGACCATCGCCTCGGTCACCGGGCAACCGACCCAGTGGCTCGCACCTCCGGGCAGCCTCTGACCGACCTCACCGATGCCCGACGCCCGGGGCGCGGTGCTCCCCTAATCGCACCGCGCCCCGGACCCCCGCTCCCCCGTCCCCCCAGAGGGCTCCCCCTGCCCCCGGTCTACGCCGAGCCGCCCCCGCCCTACGCCGAGGTCGTCACCAGCGGCGGCAGCGCCCCCGTCTTCGCCGCCTGCCCGTACCAGTACGCGCTCGACTTCGGCGTACGAGTGAGCGTCGCGTAGTCCACGTACACCGCGCCGAACCGCTTCCCGTACCCGTAAGCCCACTCGAAGTTGTCCATGAGCGACCACAGGTAGTACCCGCGGACATCCGCCCCCTCGGCGATCGCCCGCCGGACCGCCCGCAGATGGCCGTGCAGATAGGCGATCCGCTCGGGGTCGTGGACCCGCCCGTCCGCGTCCATCTTGTCGTCGTACGCCGCCCCGTTCTCGGTGACGTACATCGGCAGCCCCGGAGCCTCCCGCGCGTACCGCATGATCAGCTCGTGCAGACCCGTCGGGTCGATGGTCCAGCCCATCTCCGTACGCTCGCCGGGCGTCTGGTGGAACAACACATCATCCGCGGCCGGCCACGGCGAGTGGTCGCTCGCGCCGTGACCGTCCGCGCGCGGCCCGTTCGCGTCGGCGGCCGCCGCGCCCACCAGCGTCGGCGTGTAGTAGTTCAACCCCAGTGCGTTCAAGGGCTGGTTGGCCGTCGCCACGTCACCGTCCTGCACGAACGACCAGTCCGTGAGCGACGAGGTGGCGGAGAACAGGCTCTCCGGGTACGCCCCGTGCAGCATCGGGCCGTGGAAGACGCCGTTCGCCAGGTCGTCGATCCTCCGGGCCGCCGCCAGGTCCTCGGGCGAGTCCGAGATCGGCCGTACCACCGACGAGTTCAGGCTCACCGCGATCGAGTTGCGGGCCGGCATCGCCGAGCGCAGGGCCACGACCGCCAGCCCGTGCGCCACGTTCAGATGGTGCGCCGCGCGCAGCGACGCCACCGGGTCCGTACGGCCCGGCGCGTGTACCCCGGAGCCGTAGCCCAGGAACGCGGTGCACCACGGCTCGTTGAGCGTGATCCACTGCTCCACGCGGTCGCCCAGCGCCTCGCCCACGATCCGCGCGTACTCGGCGAAGCGGTGGATGACGTCCCGCTCGGGCCAGCCGCCCGCGTCCTCCAGCTCCTGGGGAAGGTCCCAGTGGTAGAGGGTGACGGCCGGCTTGATGCCCTTGTCCAGCAGCTCGTCCACCAGGCGTCGGTAGAAGTCGAGGCCGCGCTGGATCGCGGGGCCGCGGCCCGTCGGCTGCACCCGCGACCAGGAGATGGAGAAGCGGTACGAGTTGAGGCCCAGGTCCGCCATCATCGCCACGTCGTCGCGGTAGCGGTGGTAGTGGTCGACAGCGATGTCACCGGTCTCTCCACCGGCGGTCTTGCCCGGGGTGTGACTGAAGGTGTCCCAGATGGAGGGCGTACGACCGTCCTCCCGCACCGCTCCCTCGATCTGGTACGCGGAGGTAGCCGCGCCCCAGAGGAAGGCGGGAGGGAAGGTCACCGGCGTTGTGGGCTCAGGCATGGAAGCGCTCCCATAGTGGTCATGACAGACCGACGGAGGTGGGTGGGGGGAGAGGAACAGGGAGAGAAGGACAGACAGGGGTCGAGGCGGCGGTGACCCGACCCCCGGGAAGAAGACGAACGAGTACGACCCCGGGCCTCAGCCCTTCACCGCGCCCTGCATGATGCCTCCCACGATCTGCTTGCCGAAGATCGCGAAGACCAGGAGCAGCGGAAGCGTGCTGAGCAGCGCGCCCGCCATGATCAGGGCCTGGTCGGGGGTGTAGCCACGGCCCAGACCGGCCACCGCGACCTGCACGGTCGGGTTGCCCAGCTGGGTCAGGACGAGGAACGGCCACAGGAAGTCGTTCCATGTCTGTACGAACATCAGCATGCCCAGGACGGCCATCGCGGGCCGCGCGGCCGGGAACACCACGTGCCAGATCACCCGCCAGCTGCTCGCGCCGTCGACGCGGGCCGCCTCGATGATCTCGTCGGGCAGCGCCTGGATCAGGTACTGCCGCATGAAGAAGACGCCGAAGGCGCTGACCAGCGAGGGCAGGATCACCGCCTGGAGCTGGTCGGTCCAGTCGAGCTTGGCGACCATCATGTAGAGCGGGATCACCTGGAGCTGCGGCGGCACCATCATCGTGCCGATCACGATCAGCATCATGGCGCTACGGCCCTTGAAGCGCAGCTTGGCGAAGGCGAACCCGGCGATCGTCGACAGGAAGACGATGGTCAGTGACGAAATGGTCGCCACGATCGTCGTGTTGAGGAACGCCTCGCCCAGATTGGCGTCCTCCCAGGCCACTTCGAGCTTGTCGAAGAGGTTCGCGCCGAACCAGAACGGCGGCGGGGTCTCCGCGAGCCGCGCGTTGTCGCGGGAGGCGGCGATCGCCGTCCAGAACAACGGGAAGATCGACACGAGGGTGAACACGGCGAGGATGACGTACGCGATGGGGCCCGCGTGATGCTGCCCACCCGCGCGCGCCGCCTTCAGGCCGAGCCTGCGCTTGCCGTTCTTCGGCGGCTCGGGGACCGCGTCGGCCGGGGGTTTGGTGATTGTCGTCGTCACGGCCGGTCTCCTAACTACTGGCGCGCAGCCGGCGCGAGATGACGTAGTTGATGATTCCGACCACGATGAGGATCAGGAACATCGTCCAGGCGATGGCGGAGGCCCGGCCCAGGTGCTGGTTCACCCAGCCCTGCTCGTACATGTACAGGCCGAGCGTCTGGAACTGGTGCTGGGGGCCACCGGAGGCACCCTTGTTGGCGTCGAACATCAGCGGCTCGGCGAAGAGCTGCGAGGCGCCGATCGTCGACACGACGACGGTGAACAGGATCGTCGGGCGCAGCGACGGCAGCGTCACATGGAGGAACTGCTTCCAGCGGCTGGCGCCGTCGAGGGCCGCCGACTCGTACAGGTCCTGCGGGATCGCCTGCATCGCGGCCAGGTAGATCAGCGCGTTGTAGCCGGTCCAGCGCCAGATGACGATGGACGAGACGGCGATCTGCGCGTACCACTTGTCGTTCTGCCAGTCGATGTTGTCGACACCGAACAGACCCAGGAACCAGTTGATCATGCCGTAGTCACGGCCGAAGAGCAGCACGAAGACGAGGGTCGCCGCGGCGATCGACGTGGCGTACGGCGCGAGCATCACGACCCGGAAGAAGTTCGAGGCGCGCAGCTTGTAGTTGAGGAGGTGCGCGATGCCCAGCGCCATCATCAACTGCGGGACGGTCGAGATGATCCCGATGGTGAAGGTGTTCTTCGCGGCGTTCCAGTAGAACTCGTCGTCGAAGATCCTGGTGTAGTTGCGCAGCCCCGCCCACTCCATGTCGGTGGGCGCGGTCAGCTCCACCGTGTGCAGCGAGGCCCACGCCGTGTAGATCAGCGGGAACATGCCGAACGCGACGAAGAGCAGGAAGAACGGCGAGACGAAGGCGTACGGGCTCCAGCGCACGTCCCGCTGCCAGCGGCGGGACAGTCGCGCCCGCTTTCGGAGAGTCTCAGGTGACTCGACGGGCGGACGGGCCGGGGCCGCGCCCCCCTCCTTGACGGGGGGCGCGGCGGCGGTGTCGTGCGAGGGCGAGATTCCGGTCACCTGATGTCTCCGAGGAGACGGTGGCCCTCAGACCGGAGACCGGATGCCGTGCACACGATCACGTGAACGGCACTTGATGCATTGCGAGAACCAAGCATGCGGCTGGATCCTTGGTGTCGTTGTAGACCGGGCTGGTTCCAACCCGGCTGGCGTTGATCGCGTAGGACTCGATCGCTTGCTGGGCGGCCGAGCAGCGTGAGCCAGGAATCCCTCTGCTCCGGCGGGGGAGGGATCAATTCTCCAGGTTGTTGTCGATGGTCTTGGTGGCGTTGGTCCAAGCCTCCTCGGGAGACTTGCCCTGCGTCACCAGGATGACGCCGTTGTCGGTCAAGCCCTGCTGGATGATCTGGTCCTTCGGGCCGACCACCTGAACCGGGAGCTCCGCGGCCAGCGGCGCGTAGATCTGGCCGATCGGGGCGTCACCGGTCATCTTGTTCTTCGCGTCCTTCACCAGCGGCAGGTCGTACGCGGCCTGCGCGGTCGGGAAGCTGCCGCGCTTGGAGAAGAGCTTCGCCTGCTGCTCGGGCGCGGTCAGCCAGGCGGCCAGCTTCGCGGCCTCCTCGACGTTCTTGCCCGACTTCGGCACGCTGAGGAAGGAGCCGCCCCAGTTGGCCGCCTTCGGCGGTGCGGCCACGTCCCACTTGCCGGCGTTCTCCGGCTTCGACTTGCCCTCGATGTAGCCGAGCATCCACGGCGGGCAGGCCATCGCGGCGAACTTGCTGTTGGCGATCGTGGTGTCCCAGGCCGGCTGGAACTGCGTCTGGTTGCCGATCAGGCCGGCCTCGGCGGCATCGGCCGTCAGGTCGAACGCGTCTTTGACGGCCGGGTTGGTCTTGTAGATGACCTTGCCGGAGGCGTCGTAGAACCGCTCCTTCTCACTGCCGACGATGGCGTTGAACAGGCCGCCGGGGGAGTCCATGAAGGTGGTGCCCTTGGGGGCCTTCGCCTTGTAGTCCTTGCCGACCGCGACGAGCTTCGCCCAGTCGCCCGTCCACAGCTTGCCGACCTCCTCGCGGTCGGTGGGCAGACCGGCCGCCTCGAACAGGTCCTTGCGGTAGCAGATGGCCATCGGACCGACGTCGGTGCCGAGCCCGATCGTCGAGCCGCCCTTCGCGGTTCCCTGCTCCCACTTCCAGGGCAGGTAGTCGCTCTCCTTGCCGTACTTCGACAGGTCGACGAACTTGTCGGCGTACTTGTCGACGACCTCGGCGATGTTGCCGACCTCGACGCCCTGGATGTCCTGGAGGCCACTGCTGGTCGTCAGGTGGTTGACCAGCGCCGGGTAGTAGTTCTCGTTCCGCTCGACGACCGTCTGCTGGATGTCGATCTTCGGGTTGAGCTTCTCGTACTCGGCGTAGAGCCCGGCCTCCTCGAAGCCGAAGCTGCCGAAGAGTCCCAGTGTGATCTTGGTCTTGCCACTGCCGCCGCCGTCCGACGACGAACCGTCCTCGTCCTTGCCGTCGTCGGCACAACCGGCCAGCAGCCCGGCGCCCAGCGCGGCGACGGCCGCGATGGCCACCGTCCTGCGCGCCCTGCGGGCGATACGGGTGCCCCCTCCCGACCGGAGCCGGGAGTGCGGGAGGGTACGTGCTCGCATTGCGTCCTCCTGATGCCCTGACGTGCCGACCCCCCGGCCAACTGCGTTGTTGGACCCGTTAGTTCATGCTGCGGCTCGGGCGGGGAACGTGCGGGATGTGTAAGTGCCAGGTACTGTGGGAGCGCTCCCACAAGTGATGTGTTGAAGGTTCGTCGGTTCGTGCGGGGGTGTCAAGGGAGCGAGCGCGGAGAGATGTCTTCGGTTATCGGGCTGTTAACTAACCCGGGGACCGGTGCCTGAGCGTGCCCGGAAGTGGTCGGGCGAAGTACGGGCGGGGCTTCAGAGGTCGGCGGGACGGACCGTCCCCGGAGCGTTCCGCCGGTGCGGCCGGAGGCCGCCGAACCCGAATGACCACTTCCCGGACGTCGTACGGGATCAGGACTGTTAGATTCCACGCCAGCGCGGTGTGAACGGGAGGCGACCATGGTGGCAGGCCACGGAGCACGGGGCCGGAGCGGTGGCCGGCCGACGTTGGAAGAGGTCGCCGCACGGGCCGGTGTGGGCCGGGGGACGGTGTCCCGGGTGATCAACGGCTCGCCCCGGGTCAGCGACGCGACCCGCGCGGCGGTCGAGGCGGCTGTCGCGGAGCTCGGTTACGTCCCGAACACGGCGGCCCGCGCCCTCGCGGCGAACCGCACCGATGCGATCGCGATGGTCGTCCCCGAGCCGGAGACCCGGTTCTTCGCGGAGCCCTACTTCTCCGACATCCTCAAGGGCGTCGGCGCCCAGCTGTCCGACACGGAGATGCAGCTCCTGCTGATTTTCGCGGGCAGCGACCGGGAGCGCCGCCGCCTGGCCCAGTACCTGGCGGCGCACCGCGTGGACGGCGTACTCCTGGTCTCCGTCCACGCGGACGACCCGCTCCCGGATTTGCTGTCACAACTGGAAATCCCGGCGGTCATCAGCGGCCCCCGCTCGGAACACGAGACGCTCCCCTCCGTCGACTCCGACAACTACGGCGGCGGCCGCTCGGCGGTGGAACACCTGATCGAGCGGGGCCGCGCCCGCATAGCCACGATCACCGGCCGCCTCGACGTCTACGGCGCCCAGCGCCGCATCGACGGCTACCGCGAGGCCCTGGAGGACGCCGGCCGCGAGGTCGACGAGCGCCTGATCGTCCCCGGCGACTTCACGGAGGAGGGCGGCCGCAGGGCGATGACGGAACTGTTGTCCCGCTGCCCGGACGTGGACGCGGTCTTCGCCGAGTCCGACGTCATGGCGGCGGGCGCCCGCCAGGTCCTCCGCGAGGCAGGCCGCCGCATACCCGACGACGTGGCCCTCGTCGGCTACGACGACTCGGCCATCGCCCGCCACATGGACCCGCCGTTGACGAGCGTCCGCCAGCCCATAGAGGAAATGGGCCGCGCGATGATCGACCTCCTCCTCGACGAGATCGCGGACCGCCGCCCGGCGGTGTCACGGGGGCTGGAGCGGCGCCAGGTGGTGCTGCCCACGGAGCTGGTGGCGCGGGATTCTTCCTGACCCCGGCTGCCGAGGAGACGTGGCGCGTGGGCTCCGTGCCGAAGCAGGCCCCCTTGAACGTGATCCTGCGGGACTGCGTGACCCGCGCCCGCCAAGCGGCTTGAGCCCGCCGGAAGACTGGCCTCCCGAGGGAGGAGCGGTGAGCGAGGCGGCGGCCCGCCGACTGTCGGGTCAGCGGGCCTCGTTGCTCGGCGCCCGGTGCTCGGTAAGCGTCACGGGGTGCGTCGCAGGCGGCTGACGCCGGGGCGGCGGGCAGCACCCGGCCGAGTACCAGCACGCTCAGGCCGAACATCAGGACGCCCAGGGGGACATGAAGCGACGGCATGCACGCGATGCCGAGCACCACCGGCCCGTCAACTCTCCTACGACGTCCGGGCGTTCCAGCGCCTGGGCTCAGGCTTCCCCAGCGTGGCTGGGGCCTGCTGCTGGCAGCCTGACCTTCATGGAGAACCTTGGTGGTGGGGAAAGCGCGGGTGGCCACCCGCTGTTGGGCGTGGACCGGATCGAGGGCCCGCTACGGGCGTACCTGTCCCGGATCGGTGAAGTGTTCCGGGCGTTCGAGAAGCAGGACTCGGGGTGTCTGGCGTACGGCGTGGTGGTGCCGGGCGATGGCGGTGATGAGCGGTGGTTCGTGAAGAGGGCGGCGGGCGGTGCCGTGGGTCTTCGGGCGCTGAAGCGGGCGTGGGCCTTTCACCGGGCCGTGCGGCACCCGGTGATCGTTCCGCAGGTGCACCGGATCGCCCTCAGGGAGGGCGGCGGTGACAGTCTGGCCGTGGTCATGCCCTGGAGGGACGGGGAAGTGCTGTACCACCCGGCTGAGCGAGGCAGGCGCGACCGTACGACCCCGGGCAGTCCCATGGCCCGCTTCCGGGCCCTGCCCGTCGCCCGGATCGAGGCGGCCCTCGCCCGCGTCCTCGACGCCCACCTCGCGGTGGAGGCCGCCGGGCACGTCGCCGTGGACCTCTACGACGGTGCCCTGCTCTACGACTTCACGGCGCATGAGATGCACCTGGTCGATCTCGATGGATACCGGCCCGGGCCTTTCGTGCTGGACGCCGAGCGGCTGCCGGGCTCCACTCGCTTCATGGCACCGGAGGAGTTCGAGCGCGGCGCCACCATCGACATCCGCACCACGGTGTACGTACTGGGCCGCACGGCCCGGCTGCTGCTCGACGCGGGGGACGAGGAGCGCGCCTGGCGGGGGACGGCAGCCCAGCTGGCAGTGCTGGAGAGGGCCATGGCCCCCGATCCCGGTGAACGCTTCGCGGATGTGGGGGAGCTCACGAGCGCCTGGCGGAGGGCTGGGTGCTCCGGCGGGTCGTGAGGGGGCAGACAGCAATCGGCCCCGGTCCGCTTTCGCGAACCGGGGCCGATTCATCAGGGTGAGTGACGGGACTCGAACCCGCGGCATCCTGGACCACAACCAGGTGCTCTACCAGCTGAGCTACACCCACCATGACCGGCGGTTCATCCGAAGGTTTCACCGACCGGCCGAGAAAAAGTGTACAGGGTCTTCAGGGGTGCCCGCGCACACGTTTCGGTGGAGGGCGTTCGGGGGCCCGGACGGGCCCGTGGACGGGGCTACATCGCGGGCAGGACGTGCTTCGCGGCGATCGTGCGTGCCCTGTCCGAGTCGGGGCCGGGCTGCGGGACGAAGATCGCCTCGCGGTAGTAGCGGAGTTCGGCGATGGATTCACGGATGTCCGCCAGGGCCCGGTGGTTGCCGTTCTTCTCGGGGCTGTTGAAGTACGCCCGGGGGTACCAGCGGCGGGCCAGTTCCTTGACCGAGGAGACATCCACGATCCGGTAGTGGAGGTAGTCCTCCAGCGTCGGCATGTCCCGGAGCAGGAAGCCTCGGTCCGTGCCCACCGAGTTGCCGCACAAGGGTGCCTTGCCCGGCTCCTTCACGTGTTCCCGTACGTACGCCAGGACCTGCGCCTCGGCGTCGGCGAGCGTCGTGCCGCCGGGCAGGGCGTCGAGGAGGCCGGACGCGGTGTGCATGTGGCGCACCACCTCCGGCATGGTCTCCAGCGCCGAGTCCGGCGGGCGGACGACGATGTCGACGCCTTCCCCGAGCACGTTCAGCTCGGAGTCGGTGACGAGGGCGGCCACCTCGATGAGCGCGTCGTCGGACAGCGAGAGGCCGGTCATCTCGCAGTCGATCCACACCATGCGATCGTTCATGTGTCTCACCTTACGGCCCGTGACAGCCGTACGGCCCGGTCCTGCACCGGGGTGATCGGTACGGGACCGGGCCGTCATGCGCCCGGTGAGGGCTAGGGCGCGCTGCGCTGGCCCGGCAGGCGGCCCGTCGCGTACAGCTCCGGCTTGGCGCCCTCCGCGGAGAGGGACGCCGACGGCGCCAGGGCGCTCGCCGCGGCCGTGCGCCGGGCCTGGAGCGGCACCGGGGCGTGCTCCGGCGACACCGGGGACGGCCCCGGGACGCCGTGCGGGCCGTCGTGGTGGTCGCTGGGCTTCTCGCCCTGCGGACGCCGGGCCCGGTACGCCGCCCGGTACGCCGCCGGCGACGAGCCCAGCTGCCGCCGGAAGTGCCCGCGCAGTGCCACCGGCGAACGGAAGCCGCAACGCCCCGCGACCTCGTCCACCGAGTAGTCCGACGTCTCCAGCAGCCGCTGCGCCTGCAGCACGCGCTGGGTGATCAGCCACTGCAGGGGGAGCGCTCCCGGTGAGCGAGCGGAACCGGCGGTCGAACGTACGACGGCTCATGTACGCCCGTGCCGCGAGCGTCTCCACGTCGAACTGCTCGTGGAGGTGCTCCAGCGCCCAGGCGACGACCTCGGCGAGCGGGTCGGCGCCGATCTCCTCAGGTAAAGATCGATCGAGGTAGCGCTCCTGGCCGCCCGATCGACGTGGTGGGACGACGAGACGACGGGCCAGCGCGCCGGCCGCCTCGTTCCCGTGGTCCGTCCGCACGATGTGCAGACATAGATCGATTCCGGCCGCGGTGCCGGCCGATGTCAGTACGTCGCCGTCGTCCACGAACAGCTCGCGTGGATCGACGTGGACGGACGGATAGCGCTTGGCCAGCGTCGGCGCGTACATCCAGTGTGTCGTCGCGGGCCGGCCGTCCAGCAGGCCGGCGGCAGCCAGCACGAAGGCGCCGGTGCACAGCCCGACGATACGGGCACCCTCTTCGTGCGCTCGGCGCAGTGCGTCGAGCGCTTCCTCCGGCGGCGGTGAGGTGATCGAACGCCATGCGGGCACGACCACCGTGCCCGCTCGCGAGATCGCCTCAAGGCCGTTCGGCGCGGTGAGTTCCAGGCCCCCTGTGGTCCGCAGTGGGCCTTCCTCGCCCGCGCACACCAGCAGGCGGTAGCGCGGTACGCCGGCGTCCTGGCGGTCGATCCCGAACACCGAAAGTGGTATGGAACTCTCGAAGATGGGGCCGCCGCTGAACAGCAGCACCGCGACGATCTCCTTGCGGCGTCGCCCGGAGAGTTTCCGGGCCGCGGCTTCCGGCGCGGCGGTGGAGTCGTGGCTCATACTGCTAAGCCCCCCTCGGTGGTCGCGGCTCCTCGGTTGTGTCGCTCCTGCACGTTTCCCCTTGGTCCTGCACGAGTCCCCCGCCGTAAGACAGTCATGATCGAATCTACTGTGTCCCGTGGTGCCGACGTGACCAGTTCGCCATCCGGCACATTGTCGACATGGCAACTTGGCGTGAAGCATTCGATCACGAAGCGTTGCACTCGTGGGCCGTGCAGGGAAGTGCGCCTTGTCCCGGTGGCCGGTCCACGTAGGGTGCGCGTCGCCCCTGGACCCCTTTCAACGCAGGTCGAACGGGGGGTGGGGGGGTGTTCGGCCAAGGGGGGTGCGGGTGGCCGAAGTTGGCTGAAAAGATACGGGAGTGTGCGCGGAAACCGGTCAGTCGACCGGCGTACTCGGCCCGGAGTGCCGTCCGCCCCTGTGCGCCCCGGAACCGGAGCGTCCGCGTCGGCAGCGCTGGAGGGTGTGATCTTCGGCCAT
Organism: Streptomyces sp. DSM 40750; assembly: GCF_024612035.1. Lineage (GTDB taxonomy): Bacteria > Actinomycetota > Actinomycetes > Streptomycetales > Streptomycetaceae > Streptomyces. The sequence continues at coordinate 4,377,858 of NZ_CP102513.1, read as the reverse complement.
CGAACGATCGGCCATCGAACGATCGGGCATCGAGCGGTCGGCCGTCGTGCCGTCGGCCGTCGAGCGGTCGGCCGTCGAGCGGGCGGCACGGGCCGCTCCGCGTTCGGACTCGCGCAGGAGGACGCGGCAGACGCCGGTGACCGCGGCGAGGCCGAGGGCCGCGCCCGTCGCGCCGGCCAGGGAGGTGCCGTACCAGACGAGGACGACCGGGACGAGGACGCAGCTGAAGGCCGCCCAGCGGACCACGTCCGTGGCGGGGTCCGCTGGGCGGGGGGTCGTCCGGGAGGTCGTCTGGGGGGTCGGGGGGATCTCGTCGGTTTCGGGAGCGGGCTGGGGCGCGAAGCGGGGTGCGGACACGGTCGGCTCCCTCCTGACTCCCTTGGGTACGGCTTACGGGGGTTCAACGCGTGTTCGAGCTGTCGGTCACTGGTGCCGTCGGATCGGGTTGCGGCACGACTGCCCGCAGATGGGTGCGCGCATGCGGTATCGCGGTCGTGGGGTTCCGGTCGCGACTGTATGCCCGTATAAAACGGCTGTACGTGGCAGCAACCATTGCGTTACGGGGCGGGGGTCGTGCATGCTCCCTGGAATCCCGCGCAGCCGGTGCGGGATCTGGGCGGAGGAGGCGTGCGGTCGTACCCTTGGGGGTATGGGGTTGGGAAGATGATTCCCGGACACGGCTCCGCCGCGCACCGACGTCCCTTTTCACGTCGTCCCATCCACGAGGATCCAAACGCCGAGACATCCATGGCCGGTCACGAATTCTTCGACTCCGCGGACCGCAAGCGGCGGCCCGTCGCCGATCCCACGGCGGCCGACCCCCTGGCGGCGGAAGAGGCACGCCCCTCCTGCGACCCCGCTTTCAAGCACGGCGTCGTCGTCGGCTTCGACGGTTCGACGTCCAGTGAACGCGCCCTCGCGTACGCCGTCGGCATGGCCCGCCGCTCCGGCTCGGGCCTGATCATCGTGCATGTCGCCAACCGGCTGCCCACGACCGTGTGGGCCGGCTGCGAGCCGCCCGTCTTCGTCGACGTCCCCGATCACCGGACCGAGGTCCTCGGCCTTGAGCTCGCCTGTGCCGACTATCTCGCCGAGGTGCCCTGGATCCTCGTCGAGCGCGGCGGCGACATCTGCCATGAACTCGAAGAGGTGGGGCGGGAGTACGAGGCCGACGCGATCGTCGTCGGGTCCACGCACGGGATCGTCGGCCGCCTCTTCGGCTCGGTCGCCGGGCGGCTCGCCAAGCGCGCGCAGCGGCCCGTCATCGTCATCCCCTGATCGCGGTACGTCGTCGCCGTTCCGCAACTCCCCGTCGGCCCAGGTGAGATGAGCCGCGGGCACCTCCCCCGTACTTCCGGGAACGCGTAAAGCAAGCTACTGGCGCGTAGAAGTGTTTGTGCCTTTGTGAAGGGCATAACCCGTTCGCCGTGCAACTGCACACGCACGAAGGGAGCCCCGCCGTGGCGACGGGGCGACGTCGCGGCGGTCGGTGGGCTCGTGGCGTGGTACGCGGCGCTCGCGCACCGGCCGACGGCTGTGCCGAGGCGTGCTGCCGGGCGGGGTGGTGTGACGGCCACCGGGTAAAAGGCAGCCGGTGTCGGGGTCTTGGGCGGCCCCGGCGCACATGAGCGGACCCCCCGTGATGGGTGGCATCACGTGGGGGTCCGTTCCGCTGTCCTGCCTCCGCGCCCCTTCCCGGGAAGGCGTTCCTACTCCACCGTCACCGACTTCGCCAGGTTGCGCGGCTTGTCGATGTCGCGACCCAGGGCCAATGCCGTGTGGTACGCGAGGAGTTGGAGGGGGATGCCCATGAGGATCGGGTCCAGTTCGTCCTCGTTCTTGGGGACGATGATCGTCTGGTCGGCCTTCTCCTGGTCGCGGTGGGCCACGGCGAGGATCCTGCCGCTGCGGGCCTTGATCTCCTCCAGGGCGGCGCGGTTCTTCTCCAGGAGGTCGTCGTCGGGGACGATGGCGACCGTCGGGAGGGCGGGCTCGATGAGAGCCAGCGGGCCGTGCTTGAGCTCGGAGGCGGGGTAGGCCTCGGCGTGGATGTACGAGACCTCCTTGAGCTTCAGGGAGGCCTCGCGGGCCACCGGGTAGCCCCGGACGCGGCCGATGAAGAGCATCGAGCGGGCCTCGGCGTACTCCTGGGCCAGCTTCTTGATCTCCTCCTCCTGCTCCAGCATCTCGGCGATCTGGGCGGGGAGCTTGCGCAGGCCCGCGATGATCCGCTTGCCGTCCCGGACGGAGAGGTCGCGGGTGCGGCCCAGGTGCAGGGCGAGGAGTGCGAAGGCCACCGTCGTGTTGGTGAAGCACTTCGTGGAGACGACGCAGACCTCGGGGCCCGCGTGGACGTAGATGCCGCCGTCCGCCTCGCGGGCGATCGCCGAGCCGACGACGTTCACCACGCCCAGGACCCGCGCGCCCTTGCGCTTCAGCTCCTGGACGGCCGCCAGGACGTCGTACGTCTCACCGGACTGGGAGACGGCGATGTACAGGGTGTCGGGGTCCACCACCGCGTTGCGGTAGCGGAACTCCGACGCCGGCTCGGCGTCCGCGGGGATGCGGGCCAGCTCCTCGATCATCTGGGCGCCGATCATGCCCGCGTGGTACGAGGTGCCGCAGCCCAGGATCTTCACCCGACGGATCTGGCGCGCCTCGCGGGCGTCCAGGTTGAGGCCGCCGAGGTGCACGGTGGAGAAACGGTCGTCGATGCGGCCGCGCAGCACGCGGTCCACGGCGTCGGCCTGCTCGTGGATCTCCTTGTGCATGTACGTGTCGTGGCCGCCCATGTCGTACGAGGCCGCCTCCCACTCCACGGTGGTGGGCTCCGCCGTGGTGCGGGTGCCCTCCGTCGTGTACGTGCGGAAGTCGTCGGCCTTGAGGGTGGCCATCTCGCCGTCGTCGAGGGTGACGATCTGGCGGGTGTGGGTGACCAGAGCGGCTATGTCCGAGGCGACGAACATCTCCTTCTCGCCGATGCCGAGGACGACGGGGGAGCCGTTGCGGGCGACGACGATGCGGTCGTTGAAGTCGGCGTGCATGACGGCGATGCCGTACGTGCCCTCGACGATGCGCAGCGCCTGGCGGACCTTCTCCTCCAGGGTCTCCGCCTGGGAGCGGGCGATGAGGTGGGTCAGGACCTCGGTGTCCGTCTCGGAGAGGAACTCGACGCCGTCCGCTTCGAGCTTCCTCCGCAGGTCGGAGGCGTTGTCGATGATGCCGTTGTGGACGACGGCGACCTTGCTGTCGGCCGACATGTGCGGGTGCGCGTTGACGTCGGAGGGGGCGCCGTGGGTGGCCCAGCGGGTGTGGGCGATGCCGGTGGTTCCCTTGAAGCGCGCGGGGACCTTGGCCTCCAGGTCGCGGACCCGGCCCTTGGCCTTGACCATCTTCAGGCCGGCCGTCTTGGGCGAGGTGACGACTATGCCCGCCGAGTCGTAACCCCGGTACTCCAGGCGCTGCAGGCCCTCAAGGAGCAGCGGCGCCACATCGCGCTTGCCGATGTAGCCGACAATTCCGCACATAAATACGTATCCCCTAGCCGTAAACGATGCGGCGCAGCTGCCGGAGCGTGAGCTCCGGCGGCGCGACCGCCCGGTATTTCAGGTCCGCCTCGATCCGTTCGAAGATCGCCGAGTTGACCAGACCCTGGGCCTGGAGTTCGCGGTGGCGGCGACGGACGTAGTCCTCGGTCGTCTCGTCGAAGTAGGCGAGCACGTCCTGGATCACACGCAGCGCCTCGCCCCGGCTGAGGGGCGAGGATCGCGTCAAGTGATCAACGAGTTCGTCGTGCACCCGTTGATCCTGGAGTACTGGAGGTCGATTCGCAAGAATCCTGCCCGATTCCGGGCAGCGCGCTGTGAAAAGGCGTGGTGGGACTGTCTCACGGGTGCCGATCGTCACATCCGCCTCAGTACCGCCTGCTTGGCCATGGTGAACTCCTCGTCCGTGAGGACGCCCGACTTGTGGAGGTCGCCGAGTTCGCGCAGGCGGCGCAGCAGGGCGTCGTGGTCCTCGTCGGGGGCCTGCCGGTCCGGCTCCGCCCGGGGCGGCCCGGTCAGCTGCTTCGGTGCCGGGGCCGCCGGGTGCGGCAGCCGGGCCTGTACGGCCGCCGCGATCAGGGCCATCAGCGGGTCCTTCTTGAAGCCCCACAGCTCGACGGAGTTGGGGTCGTACTTGGGCGGGGCCTTGGTCGGCGCGTTCCGCACGGTGAAGCGGAGGTAGCCGTTCTCCAGGCCGACCGAGGGGTGCCACTCCACGGCCGCGATGTCCGGCAGCGGCAGCGTCCGCGTGCCGGCGGCGGCCTTCGCGTCCTCCGTCTTCCAGTTCCACTCCAGGCGTATGTGCTCGCCGTCGAAGCTCGCGGTGCCGTCCCCGGCGGAGACCGAGAGCGGGACGGCGGGGCCGGCGAGGAGGTACGCGTCGACCGCGTCGGCCGGCACCTGGTCCAGGAGCAGCGCGTTGCGGATCTCGTCCACGAAGTACTCGGCGACGCCGTACCGGTCCGACTCGACGCTCAGCTGGTACGGGTCGTTGGAGTCGGCGAGCCGGCCCCCGGTCGCCTGGAGAAGCGGGTCCGACCCGTCGCGCAGCCGCAGTCGCAGCCGACCCGACTTCCTGCCCTGCTCGAAGGAGATCCCCGCCAACGCGCCCAGCGGGACGGAGAGTTCACCCAGGGTCTTGCGGAGCAGGCTCACGCTCTTGTCGCGGCCGGGGGTCAGCCGCAGGGTGTCGCCGTCGAAGGTCCACGCGCCGTCCCGCTGGAGGATTTCCGCCATGAAGGCGATTGTTCCACCGACTCTGGAAGTGGATGGTCTAGACCTGACGGGCCCGTTGAGGGGATGGTGGTGTCGTCAGTTCGGTTGGTGGAAGGGAGCTCGTCGTGAGACCGCACCACAGATCGACCCGCCTTCTCGGTTCGCTGCTGCTCGTGGTGGCCGGGATCTTCGCTGTGGGAGTCGCACCCGTGTCCGAGAACGCCGACGCCGTCACGATCCCGCTCGGTCGGGTGATACCGGCCCCCGCCTCGGTCGAGGCGGGCGGATCGCCGTACCGGATGACGAGCGGTACGCACATCGTCGTGGACGGCGGGCCCGAGGTCCGCCGGATCGGGGAGTACCTCGCGGGGATCCTGCGGCCGTCGACCGGGTACCGGCTGCCCGTGACCGAGCGTCAGGCGGCCGGAATACGCCTGCGGTTGGCCCCCGGGGAGGCGGCTCTCGGCCAGGAGGGCTACCGGCTCGACAGCGGGCGCTCCGGCGTCACCCTCACCGCCCGCGCGCCCGCCGGGCTCTTCCACGGCGTGCAGACCCTGCGGCAGTTGCTGCCCGCCGCCGTCGAGAAGGACTCCGTGCGGCCGGGGCCGTGGCTCGTCGCCGGCGGCACGATCGAGGACACCCCGCGCTACGGCTGGCGCGGCGCGATGCTGGACGTCTCCCGGCACTTCTTCACCGTCGGCCAGGTCAGGCGCTACATCGACCAGTTGGCCCTCTACAAGTTCAACAAGCTGCACCTCCACCTCTCCGACGACCAGGGCTGGCGCATCGCGATCGACTCCTGGCCGCGCCTGGCCACGTACGGCGGTTCCACGCAGGTCGGCGGCGGCCCCGGCGGCTTCTACACGAAGGCCGACTACAAGGAGATCGTCCGGTACGCCGCCTCCCGCCATCTGGAGGTCGTCCCCGAGATCGACATGCCCGGCCACACCAACGCGGCGCTCGCCTCCTACGCCGAGCTGAACTGCGACGGCGTCGCGCCCCCGCTCTACACCGGCACCGAGGTCGGCTTCAGCTCCCTCTGCGTCGACAAGGGCGTGACGTACGACTTCGTGGACGACGTCGTACGGGAACTGGCCGCGCTCACTCCGGGGCGCCATCTCCACATCGGCGGCGACGAGGCGCACTCCACCAGCCACGAGGAGTACGTCAAGTTCATGGACCGGGTGCAGCCGGTCGTCGAGCGGTACGGCAAGACCGTGATCGGCTGGCACCAGCTGACCGGGGCCACTCCGGCGCGGGGCGCGCTCGCGCAGTACTGGGGGCTGGACAGTACGAGCGCCGAGGAGAAGGAGCAGGTCGCGGCGGCCGCGCGGAACGGGACGGGGATCATCCTCTCGCCCGCCGACCGGATATACCTTGACATGAAGTACGACAAGGACACCCCGCTGGGGCTCGACTGGGCGGGATACGTGGACGTGCGGCGGTCGTACGACTGGGATCCGGGTGACTATCTGGCGGGGGTGCCGGCGGCGGCTGTCAGGGGCGTTGAGGCGCCGTTGTGGACGGAGACGATCGCGACGTCGGCGGATGTTGAGTACATGGCGTTCCCGAGGCTGCCGGGGGTTGCCGAGCTGGGATGGTCTGCGGGGTCCGCGCTCGACTGGGAGGGGTATTGGGTGCGGCTTGCCGCGCAGGGGCCGCGGTGGGAGGCGCTCGGGGTCGGGTACTTCCGGGCGCCGGAGGTGCCCTGGCCTGCGCGGTAGAGCTCGGGAGGTTCGGTGCGTCGGCGGGTGCGGGTGACTGGGCCTTCTCGCGCAGTTCCCCGCGCCCCTGAAAAGCACGGGGCGGGCACCTCGGAGGACCGTACTCCGAGGTGCCCGCCTGCTTTTGGGGGCCGTGCAGGGGGCTACAGGCCCGCGATGGGGTTCTTCAGGTTGCCGACGAGTTGCAGCGCGCCCGCCGGGTCCGCCAGGTCGACCATCTGCTTGTTGTCGCGCAGTTGGAGGCGGTTGAGGCAGGACAGCGCGAACTCGGGGGCGAACATGTCGTACTGGGCGAACTTGTCGGCGAGTTCGGGCATCGAGTGCTGGTAGTCGCGTACGGTCTCGGCGACCGTGCGCCAGAACTCCTCCTCCTCCAGGACGCCTTCCTCGGCGAGGTTGGCGGCGAGGAAGCGGAAGTAGCAGTCGAAGACGTCCGTGAAGATGGACAGGAGCTTCTTGTCCTCGGGGACCTCGACGCGCAGTCGCTCGACCGTCGGCGGGAGCACCGCCTGCGGGTCCATGACCGCGATCTCCTCGGCGATGTCCTTGTAGATCGCGCGCTCGACGGCACCGTCCTTGATGACGAGGATGACGTTCTCGCCATGCGGCATGAAGACGAGGTCGTAGGCGTAGAAGCTGTGCAGAAGTGGGGTGAAGTACGCCTTCAGATAGCGGCGCAGCCACTCCTTCGGGGTCAGGCCCGAGCGTTCGATCAGCGCGGCGGCGAAGCCGTTGCCCTCGTGGTCGACGTGGACCAGGGAGGCCATGGTCGCCAGCGACTCACCCTCCCGCAATCCGGCCACCGGGCTCTCGCGCCACAGCGCGGCCAGCATCTTGCGGTACGCGGAGTACTTGTCGGTGGCGGCCTCGTACTCCAGGTGCCGGTAGCCGACGGCGGCGCGCTCGCGGATGATCGACAGGCCCGTCGACTTCAGGACCGGGTCGTTGTCGATGAGACCGGCGAGCCAGTCGTTGATGGCCGGGGTCGCCTCCATGTACGCCGCCGAGAGGCCGCGCATGAAGCCCATGTTGAGGACGGACAGGGCCGTCTTCACATAGTGCTTCTCGGGGCTGGAGCTGTTGAAGAACGTGCGGATCGACTGCTGGGCGATGTACTCGTCGTCGCCCTCACCGAGGCACACGAGGTTCCGCTGGGCGACCTCGGCGGCGAAGGTGACGGTGAGCTTGTTCCACCACTGCCAGGGGTGGACGGGGATGAAGAGGTAGTCGGCGGGGTCCAACTCCTGCTCGGTGAGGACGGAGTTGAAGCGGGCGACCGTCTCGGCGCCCAGTTCGTCCCGCAGGAACGCCTCGTACTCGATGCCCACGCCCGCCGTGAACGCCGCCCGCGAGCGGTGCGCGGCCAGCCAGACCAGCTTCACCGGGCTCGCGGTCTCGGGCGCGTACGACAGGTACTCGTGGACGCCGAAGCCGAGGCGGCCGTTGTTGGCGACGAAGCAGGGGTGGCCCTCGGTCATCCCGGTCTCGATGGCCTGGAAACCGCCGTCCACCAGCTCGGCGACCGGCGTCTGCGGCTTGGTGAGCTTGTAGCAGGTGCCGGAGAGGGTGGAGGAGATCTCCTCCAGATAGACCGGGAGGATCTCGTCGCTCAGGCCCAGGGACCGCTTCAGCTCGATGAAGAAGTCCAGGGCGGCGAGGGGGAGGTCGACGCCGTCTCGTTGACGGGAGATCGAGTCGGCGTCGACCTGCCAGTGGTCGAGGGCGCGGCGGACGGCGGTGAACCCGTAGCGGGTCAGACCGTCGTCGCTGCGCACCTCGAAGCGGCCGTCGGCGGTGGCCTCCGGCGTGATGAGCCGCTCATGGGCGAACTCGGCGAGGGCTTTGCGGATGAGCAGGCGGTTGGCCCGTGCCCAGCGGTGGGGGGACAGATGCGCTACGGCATCGGACAGGGTCATACAGCGACTCCTCGGGCAGCCTCGAAGAACTGCTCTCGCGTACAGAAGCTCAGCAGTGCGCGCTTCTCCGGCTTGTCGATCTCGCGGTCGGGGACGAAACCGACGACTTCGTTGAGGGCGTGCACCGCCTTGTTGGACACGTCCGGCTCGACGACGACGCGGTGGGTGGCCGGGTCCTCGAAGAGGTGCGCCATCACGGCGGTGATCACGGACCTGGTGAACCCGTGCACCGGGGTGTCCGTCGGCGGCACCAGGAAGTGCATGCCGACGTCTCCGGGCTCGGGCTCGTACAGGCCGACGAGTTCACGGTGGGCGGGGTCGTACCGCTCCATGAGGAAGGCGGGCTCGCCGTCGAGCAGCCCCAGCAGGGCATGGTGGTGCGGGTCGGCCGCGATCTCCATGTACGCCCGCTCGACGTCCTCCAGTCTGGCGTCCTGCATCATCCAGTACGCCGCCTTGGGGTGCGTGACCCAGCCGTGCAGCAGCTCGGAGTCCTTCAGCGGGTCGAGGGGACGGAAGGCGAAGGTCATACCGCGAACTCCTGGAAGGCGATGGTCTTCTCGACCGGGTAGTACTCCGTGCCGAGCAGCTCGCGGATGATGTACGAGTTCCGGTACGCGCCCATGCCCAGGTCGGGCGAGGTGATGCTGTGGGTGTGGACGCCGGCGTTCTGCAGGAAGACGCCGCGGCCGGTGGTGTCGATGGCGTAGTTGCGGGCCACGTCGAAGCGGCCGTGGCCGTCGAAGAGGAGCCGGTCGTTGATCCCGGCGAGGAAGGCCGGCGGCTGGTAGTGGTAGCCGGTGGCCAGGACCAGGCCCTCGGTCTCGATCTCGTAGTCCTTGCCCTGCTCGTCCTGGCGCAGCCCGAGGGTGTACCGCCCGTCCTCGTAACCGGCGCTGTTGAGGGACGAGTTGGTCAGCAGGCGGGTCGGGACCGGGCGGCCGCCGCTGCTGACGTTCTTCTGGTACAGCAGGTCGAAGATCGAGTCGATCAGTTCCGAGTTGATGCCCTTGAACAGACCCTTCTGCTGCTTCTCCAGCCGGTAGCGGGTCTCCTCGGGCAGTTCGCGGAAGTAGTCGATGTAGTCCGGGGACGTCATCTCCAGCGTCAGCTTGGTGTACTCCAGCGGGAAGAACCGCGGGGAGCGGGTGACCCAGTTGAGCTGGTAGCCGTGGACGTCGATCTCGGTGAGGAGTTCGTAGTAGATCTCCGCGGCGCTCTGGCCGCTGCCCACGATCGTGATCGACTTCTTCGCCTGGAGCTCCGCCTTGCGGTGCATGTAGTGCGCGTTGTGGAAGAGGTCGCCGCCCAGGCCTTGGCAGGCCTCAGGGATGAACGGGACGGTGCCGGTGCCGAGGACGAGGTGCCGGGCGCGCAGGACATCACCGTCGGCTGTCTTCACGGCGTAGAGGCCGGCCCCTTCGTCGTACGTCACCTCGGTGACCGTCGTGTTGAAGCGGACGTTGCTCAGCCGGCCCGCGGCCCAGCGGCAGTAGTCGTCGTACTCGACGCGGAGCGGATAGAAGCTCTCGCGGATGTAGAACGAGTACAGGCGGCCCGAGTCCTTCAGGTAGTTGAGGAAGGAGTACGGGGACGTCGGGTCGGCGAGGGTGACCAGGTCCGACATGAACGGGGTCTGGAGGTGGGCGCCGTCGAGGAACATCCCCGAGTGCCACTCGAAGTTCGGCTTCGAGTCCAGGAAGATCCCGTCGAGTTCGGCGATGGGCTCGGTGAGGCAGGCGAGGCCGAGGTTGAAGGGTCCCAGTCCGATGCCGATGAAGTCGTGTGTCTTCACGGCGGATTCAGGAAGCGACGCGGTCAAGGGATTCTCCCAGGTACTGCTCGGCGTGGCCGGCGATCAGATCGAGTACGGCGGCGATGTCGTCGACCGTGGTCTCGGGGTTGAGCAGGGTGAACTTCAGGTAGTGGCGACCGCCGACCTTGGTGCCCGCGACCACGGCGTCGCCGGAGGCGAACAGGGCTTTGCGAGCGTAGAGGTTGGCGCGGTCGATCTCGGCCGGGTCGGTGACGGCCTCGGGGATGTAGCGGTAGACCAGCGTGGACAGCTGGGGCTCCACGACCACGTCGTAGCGCGGGTCGTGGGCGAGCAGTTTCCAGCCCTCCTCCGCCAGGTCGCAGACCTCGTCGAAGAGCTGGCCGATGCCGTCGGCGCCCATCGTGCGCAGTGTCATCCACAGCTTGAGCGCGTCGAAGCGGCGGGTGGTCTGGAGGGACTTGTCGACCTGGTTGGGGATGCGCTCGGTGACCATGCGACGCGGGTTGAGGTACTCCGCGTGATAGGTGGCGTGGCGGAGCGTGGACCCGTCCCGTACCAGTACGGCGGACGAACTCACGGGCTGGAAGAAGGACTTGTGGTAGTCCACGGTGACGGAGTCGGCGCGCTCGATGCCGCCCAGGAGATCGCGGCGCTTGAGGGAGACGAGCAGGCCGCAGCCGTAGGCGGCGTCGACGTGCATCCACGCGTCGTACTGGGCGCAGAGCTCGGCTATCTCGGGCAGCGGGTCTATGGAGCCGAAGTCGGTGGTGCCGGCGGTGGCGACGACGGCCATGGGGACGAGGCCGTCGCTCTTGCAGCGCTTCAGCTCACGGGCGAGGGCGACCGTCTGCATGCGCTTGTTGCCGTCGACCGGGATGGAGACGACGGCGTCCTGGTCGAGGCCCAGCAGTTTCGCCGACTTCTTCACGCTGAAGTGGCTGACCTCGGAGGCGAAGATCCGCAGTTTGGCGGTCTCGTCGGTCTTGGCCTCCTCGCGGGCCAGCAGCAGTGCCTGGAGGTTGGACTGTGAACCGCCGGAGGTGAACACGCCGTCGGCGGCGGGACCGAACCCGATGCGCTCGTTGGTCCAGTCGATCAGCTTGCGCTCGATCAGGGTGCCGCCGGCCGACTGGTCCCAGGTGTCCAGGGAGGAGTTGACGGCGGAGAGGACGGCCTCGCCGAGCACGGCCGGTATGACGACCGGGCAGTTGAGGTGGGCGAGGTAGCGCGGGTGGTGGAAGTAGATCGCGTCGCGCAGGTAGACGTCCTCGAGCTCGTCGAGAACGGCGGCCGTGTCGTGCAGCGGCTGGTCGAGGTCGATCTTCTCGATACTGGGGGAGAGGGCGTCGACCGTGACACCGGTGAACGGTCGGTCGGTGGTGGCGAGTTTGGCCGCCACCCGCTCCACGCCTTCGGTCACGGTGCGGCGGTACCGCTCCGCGGTCGTGTCATTGAGCAGGTGCGAGCGCATGGGGAGGTCCTCCGAGCGGGGCGGTCCGGGTGGGACGGAGAGGTGAGTGGGGGGTGACATCACGTCGTCCAACTTAGGTAAGCCTAACCTAATTAACTTGAGGGAAACCCGGGCTCAGCCGTGACCGTGATCACTCACGCTGGTCACTAGGGCAACTCGGTTTACTCGCCGCGCTCCCGCAACTGCTCCTCCGTCAGACCCTCGCGCCAGTACCCGACGAAGGTCACCCGCCGCTTGTCGATCCCGCGCTCCCGCACGAGATGGCGGCGCAACTCCTTCACACGGCCGGACTCACCGGCGATCCACGCGTACGGCAGCTCGCTGGAGGGCAGTTGGGCGGCACGGATGGTGTCGAGGGCGGTCGGCGCCCCCTCGGTCCGCACGATCCAGTTGATCTCGGCGTCGGCGTCCGTCGCCAGGTCCTGGATGTCCCCCGGGTGGTGGACCTCCAGCCAGACGCGGGCCGGCATTCCGGCGGGCAGCGACTCCAGGATCGACGAGGCGGCGGGCAACGCCGTGTCGTCACCCCAGATCAGCACCAGATCGGCGTCCTGCGGCGGACGGAAACGGATCGCGCGGTTGTCGGCGATCGCGGGGCCGAGCAGGACGACCCGGTCGCCGGTGGTCGCCCGGGAGGCCCACCGGGACGCGGGCCCGGCGGGCACGGCGGCCCCCGGCTCCACGCCGTGCAGCACGAAGTCGATGTCGATCTCGGCGGTCTCACCGTGGACGTCCGAGCGGAGCGCCCGCAACGTGTACGAGCGCATCACCGCCCGCACATCGTCCGGGAGTTCCCGCCACGCCTGCCACCAGCCGTCGCCCAGTTCGAAGGGCACGGCCGGGGCGTCCTGCCCCGGATGCGGCAGGAAGAGGGAGAGCGACTGGTCCCGGCCGTCGGAGTGGAAGTGCCTCAGGTCGTCCCCCGCGAACGAGACACGCACGAGAGACGGCCCCAGCCGCTCCGTCCGCGAGACCTGAAGGGAAAAGAAACGGAAGGGGGCGGCTACGGCCGTCGTCATGAAATGGCTCCTGGATCAGGGGCGCGTCGTATGAGGAAAGGGCGAGCCCGGGAAACCCAGGGGCGCGGGGAACTGCGCGACCAGCCACATACGACCCGCAGTCGAACTCAGCCGGTCAGCTGACCTTCTTGGCGTTCTCGATCGCTTCGGCCAGCTCCTCAAGAAGCGGCGCGCACTTGTCGTAGGACAGGATCGGCTCGGGGTTACGCCCGATGACCTGCCCCGCCTTCACCGCCGGCAGCTTCTTCCACGTCGCCTCTTCGATCGCGTCCGGCTGGATCGCCGACGTGCGGTTGTCCATGATGATGACGTCCGCGGCGTACTTGTCGACGTTCTCCCAGCTGAGGTTCTCGAACCAGCCTCCACTGGCCTTCAACGCGGCAGCGCTGGGCTCGGCGAAGTTCACGCCGAGGGCCTTGTAGTACTCCAGGTCGATGGAGAGGTTCGAGCCGGACACGTAGAAGATGTCCTGGCTGGCGGAACCGGCGAGCACCTTGATGTCGGGCTTGGCCTTGGTGGCCGCGCGCAGCCGGGCGGCCGCGTCCTCGAACCGCTTCTTGGCCGCGGTGATCTTCTCGGACTCCACGTCCGCGCCGAGCGACTTGGCCAGCTCCAGCATGCGCTGCAGCGGCTCGGTCATCTGGCGGTCGTAGGCGGAGATGCCGACGCTCGGGGCGAGCTTGGCGATCTTGTCCTTGGAGGCCTCGGGGACGTACCAGAGGGTGCCGGCGTCGTCGAAGATCGTCGTGATGAGGACGTCGGGGGAGAGTGCGGCGTACTTCTCGACGTTGAACTCGTCCCAGACGTTGCCGAGGATGGTGAGCTTGCTGATGTCGAGGTCACCGGCCTGGACGTCGGCCTTGCCGTCCGTCGTCTTGGTCGGGCCGAAGACGCTCTTGACGTCGATGCCGTAGTCGAAGAGCGCGGCGGCGACACCCACGAACGCGACGATGTTCGTCGGGACCTTGTCGGTCTTGGCGGTCTCGCCGCGGTCGTCCTTGAACGACCAGGGGCCGGACTTGGCGGCAGCCGTCTCCTTGTCGGAGCCAGTGCTGCTGCTCGTCGAGTCCTCGTCTCCACAGGCGGCGAGCACGGCACCGAGACCGAGTGCGCCACCGGCGGCGAGAATGCCACGGCGGGTGAGATGAGCGGCTCTGGCGTTGGACATGTGTGTGGCTACTTTCGAACGGGGCGGAGTGCCGCCCGGGGGTGAGTTCGAAGGTAGGTTAGCCTAACCTCACTGCTTGTCCAGAGGGTGGTTTCAGGGAGTGGAATGCCCTGGGTGACGCCTGCCCCAATCTTTGAGTTACCTGTGAATCAAAGGGTGATGTGGTGCGGCGGTCGACGACACCCCCAGGGATCAGCCCCTCCCCTCCCGGAAGCGAAGGCTCGCCTCGAACGGTGGTAACCCGTGTCGAGGACACTCAACTTCCGCCTCTCGACGGTCTGTTGAGGGCCTCACCGGGCCCACCCAACCGAACGCCGCCACCCATCGGTGGCCGGAATTCCTCGGCTCGCGCGGATGCCCGGCCCGGCGGTTCGGCCCGGCGGTTCGGGCCGGCGCGCCCGGAACGGATCGCCATGTGACACCGGCTCAAACGTTGTGTATGTCACCCGCGTCGCCGTTCATGAAGCCGTACGTAGCTGGCGCCCGTCGTGCAGATAGACCGGCCGCTTCTCCCGCAGCGCGTGAACCGCCTCCGTCAGCCGCCTCCGCATCCGATCCCGCAGCAGACCGCCTGCCTCGTCAAGAGAGACGAAACGGGTTTCCGACAGCTCCTCGTCGTGGGGGCGGGGCGGCTCGATGTCGAGGACACCGCCGTCTGAGATGAGCGCAACGTGGTCGTCCCAAGGCCCATGCGGTGGAACCCAGTCGACGACCAGGAGTCCGCGCACGGTCACGTCCAGGCCCAGCTCCTCCCTCAGCCCCCTCACCACCGTCTGCTCAGGCGGTTCGTTCGCCTCGGCCATACCGCCGGGAAGGTCCCACCCGGGCTTGTAGGTCGGGTTCGCGTGGCGTTGCCTTCGGCGAGGTAGGCGGCCCAAGCCTCGGGATCCGCAGGGGTGGGGGCGGGTTTCGGCGTCATGGGCGAGGGCCTCCCGGCGACGGGATGAGATCGGCGAGCAGCAACAGTCCGGCCCTCCTCCCGTCATCGAATCTCACCAGGTACTCCCGTACAGGCCCGTAGCTCTTGTGCGGTTCCAGAAGGGCTCGGAGGCCGTCGAGCTGCTGGACGACGCGGATGGAGCCCAGGGTGGGGCTCGTGGCGAGCAGGTCATGGCCTACGGTCACGGCGGCGTCGAGGTCGAGCCGCCGGACGTGGATGGTGGCGAGAGAACGAGCAGTCCCCCGACCCGTGGACCCACAGCGTGCACACGGCTGCCAAGGCGTGGGCTTCGTGCCGCGTGCGCACGATCTGAACCCGCGCACCCGAGGTGCCCGTTCCTGGTTCCCGGACACCCTGGGGAATGGCTCGTCCAGCCGATCGTCCACCTGTTGCGGGTCAGGACGTTGGTGACGGCGCATAGTGGTGGGCAAGATTGGTGGCGAGGTCGCGAAGGTGAGCCCTGGCTTCGGTGGGGCCGTGCACAGTGATGGCGCTCCCGAACGGCAGTAGTGCTCGCACGTCCTCCAGATGCAGGAAGCGGATTGTTGCCTTGCGGCCGGTGGCGGATTCGTCATGGTCGTCCCAGACGAGTCGTAGGCCAAAGATCCGTTGCGCTCGCTCGATCTGGGTCTGGTCGATGGTGGCGCTGACCTCTATCGCGTGGTCGTGTTCCCACTGAGCAATGAGCGCTGCAGCGACGGTGGCCAAGGTCTGGCTCTCGCGGATCCGTCGTGGCTGGTCGACTTCTTTCCATGCCGTGATCCGTTCGAGTCGGTACATCCGTGGCACTCGGGCACAATCGGCGACGAGGTACCAGATGCCGGCCTTGGCGAACAGCCCGTAGGGATCCACGACCAGGTCGCGTGGGCAGGACTCGCGTGGGCTGTCGTACTCGATCCGTAGCCGGCGACCTCGCCGCACCGCGCCGATCAGCGAAGCCGGAGTCGTGCCGAAAGCTCGTACCTGACGCCAGGGACGGCTGTCCACGTGCACTACGTCGGTGAGCGGCAGGAGCTCATGAACTCGACGTGGCTGTGTAGCGGCGATCTTGGAGAGCGCGCGCCGGCTTTCGACCGATGCGTTGAGCTCCGCACGTTGCTTCTCATCCAGCCCAGTGAGCGACAGATGATCACGCTCGCCCGGTGTGAGTCGCGTGAGGTCGAGTCCGGATCCGGGCAGCATGGTCACACCTCCGAGGCGGCCCCGGTGTGCGGTCACCGGCAGACCGGCGTCGCGGAGCCAGTTCAGATCTCGGGTGATGGTTCGAAGGGACACCCCGAGCGCTGAGGCGAGTTCCTGTGTGGTCACGGCATCCCTCGATGTGAGGAGCAGCATCAGGGTGAAGAAGCGGTCTGGGGTCACACACCAATTTTTTCAGGAATTGCGACACGATGCGGCGCATATCCCGGTCAGGCTGGTGGATGCGTACCTACCACCTGCGAGAAGGAACAACCATGACCACATCCGTCGTGTCCATCGTCTACGTGAACGACGCTCCCACCGCAGCTCGTTTCTACGGCGGCCTCCTCGGCATGAGCCCCTCGTTCGAGACTCCGGGATACATCACCTTCGACCTCGGGCCAGGTGCTGACCTCGGTCTGTGGTCTGGCCAGTTCGAGCATCTGTCACCGGACGTCCCGCGCACCAGTGAGGTTTGCCTGGCCATCGACGGTGGACCCGACGAGCTCAACGCGACCTTTGAGCAGTGGAAGTCCAACGGGGTCACGATCCTGCGCGAGCCTCATGATGCGGGGTTCGGGCTGACCTTCCTCGCAGCCGATCCTGACGGGAACCGTATCCGCGTCGCACCGCATGACTGAAAGGCCGCAATGCGGCAGGCGCGCACGATAGGTGTCGAGCCTGCCGTCGTCTGACTTCGAGAGGACGACGAGTGCCCCACGCGAATGCGCCCCTCGCCGCTGAGATGGGTATCTCTCGCGCATGCGCCAGCAAGTGGGTAAATCGCTGGCGGCTACACGGTGATGCGGGATTGCAAGACCGGCCGTCGAGTCCGCACCGGAGTCCGAACGCGACTCCAGCATGGGGTATCGAGCAGATCGAGTCCTGGCGCCGCGAGCTCAAGTGGTCCGCGCAACGGATCACCGACGAACTTGTCAGTATCGGTTTTGTGATCGACCGGCGAACTGTCAGCCGACACCTGACCCGGCTCGGCCTCGGCAAACGCCGCTTCATCGACCCAGGCGGTGAGAACAACCGGAATCCGGGGAAGATCACTGCCCCGCTGGCCCGGACACATGGTGCACCTGGATGTGAAGAGGGTCGGCCGGATCCCTGATGGCGGCGGGGGGCGGATCCATGGCCGGGACAGCGATCAGGCCAAGGTCGCTGGTCGGGCGAAGTCGGCCGGGGCAAAGCGTGGCTACGTCTACCTGCACTCCGTCGTCGATGGTTTCTCACGGCTCGCCTACACAGAACCGCTGGGCGATGAGAAGGGCGCGACGGCTGCTGCTTTCCTCGCCCGGGCGAAGGTCTGGTTCGCCGCCCACGGCATCAACGGCGATTTCGCCCGCATCGTCGGGCAAGGCACCCGGCCTCAGAGAACCAAGCCATACACACCTCGGCACAACGGGAAGGTGGAGTGCTACCCGCGCATCATGGCCGAGGAAGTCCTCTACGCCCACGAGTTCACCAGCGAGGACGCCCGGTCAGCCGCGATCGCAGTGTGGAACATCCACTACAACTACCACCGGCCGCATAGTGCTGCCGCCGGAAAGCCGCCAGCAGCCCGCCTCCGCGAGAGCGTCACCAACGTCGAGCCCTCATACATCTAGTGCTGCGACCGGATAGGTTCGCCGGGTCGGTGGACGAGGAGCGGACTCTGGCGGGCACGGGGAGGCGGACGATGAGTGACAACTACCTGACGGTGATTCCGACTGATCCGTACTGGCGGCCCAGTAAGGACGCGGCGGATCGTGCTGCGGCCGTGCTGTCTGGGATGCTTCCCGACGACGACGCCCGCCGTGGCCTGGAAGCCAAGTGGCACGACAGCGTCGAGGTGGTCTTCTGCGGTGCCAACCTGAAGAAGATCTCCTGCCCGCACTGCGGTGCGGAGCTCACACCAGGCTGGTGGGGGGAGGCCGTCTCGGAGCACTACAACGAAGGCTCTTCGACGCTAATGGTGACGGTTCCCTGTTGTGACGCCGAAACGTCGCTCAACGAGCTGGTGTACGACTGGCCGATGGGGTTCGCGCGGTTCAGGATCGAGGTCCTGTATCCGAACCGGGCATGGCTGACCGACGAGGAACTGGCCTCCCTCGCGGATGCGCTCGGACATCCTCTACGACAGGTCCTCATCCACATCTAGTCCTGTGACCACGTAGGTTCGCCAGGCCGGTCAGGCTGCGGCGGCGAGGGGGCGTCCGCCCCAGCGGATGCCTTTCTCGCTGCGGATGCGGGCGCGTTCTTTCCGTTCGGCGGCCAGGACATCGCGGTGGCGTGCGTTGGCGTTGCGCCACCGCAGGTAGGCGTGCAGGGCCCGGGTCTGCGCGGTGTGGTTGGGGCGGGTGGGAGTTGGCGATGGTGAACTGCCGCAGCGGTCCGAAGTGGGCTTCGATCGGGTTCGCCCACGAGGCGTAGGTCGGGGTGAAGCACAGCTCGACCTTGTTCTTCTTCGCCCAGCGGCGGATGTCGGCGCCCTTGTGGGCGGACAGGTTGTCCAGGATCACGTAGATCGGGGCGCCGTCGGGCCGGACGGCGCGGATCGATCTCAGCGCGGTCAGTGTGTTCACGGCACCTTTCTTGCGGCGGTTGACGCCCCACATGCGGTCGTCGCCGATTGAGTAGTAGCCGTGGAAGTACCGGATGCCGTGGGTGCGGTGGTAGGTGGCGGGCAGCCGGTCGGGGCGCCCCTGTTCGGCCCAGCCCGAGCCCGCGGTGGGCCTGATCCCCAGCGGGCCGAACTCGTCGAACGCGAAAACGCGGTCCGGGAAGCGGTCCACTACTTCCTCGATGCGGTCCAGGTTGGCGTCGCGTTCTGGGTCCGGGGACTCCTTCCACGTCTTGGTGCGCTGGAAGGTGATGCCGCGGCGGGCAAGCAGGCAGCGTAATGCTTCGCGGCCGATGCGGATGATCCGGCCGTGGACTTTGCGCAGGTAGGCGACGAGTTTGCGCAGCGACCAGCGGGTGAAGGGCTGGCCGAGCTTCGCCGGGCGGGTGGTGGCCGTCGCCACGACGAAGTCCTCGTCATTAGGGCTGAGTCGGCGGGGACGGCCTCCCGCCCACCGAGGGTCCAGACAGGCCAGGCCGATCTCGTTGAACCGGTGGATCACATCCCTGACGGTGTCCTCGTCGGCCTGCACCAGCTGGGCGATCACCGGCACGCGGTTCCCGCCGGCCGAGGCCAGCAGCATCATCGCCCGCCGGTAGCGAACCGAACTCGTGCTGCCCCGACGCACGATCTGCTGCAGCCGCTGCCCCTCCTGGTCGGTCAGTCTGCGCACACGGACAGGCTCAGCCACCGCACCTCCAGCGGTCGGATCGGACGTCACCACACATCCAACCGCCACGACCACCAACCCGGCGAACCAACGCGGTCACAGCACTAGCCGACCAGTCCCAGCTCCCTCGCGATCAGCATCCGCTGTACCTCGCTCGTGCCCTCGCCGATCTCAAGGATCTTGGAGTCGCGCCACATGCGGGCGACGGGGTACTCGTTCATGAAGCCGTAGCCGCCGTGGATCTGGGTGGCCTCGCGGGCGTTGTCGACGGCGATGGTGGAGGAGTAGAGCTTCGCGAGGGCCGCCTCCTTCTTGAAGGGTTCGCCGGAGACCAGGCGGGAGGCGGCGTCCCGCCAGGCGAGGCGGGCCGTGTGGGCCTTCATCTCCATGTCGGCGATCTTGAACTGGATGGCCTGGTTGGCGCCGATCGGCCGGCCGAAGGCGTGCCGCTCCTTGGCGTACCTCACCGACTCGTCGACACAGCCCTGGGCGAGACCCGTGGCGAGGGCCGAGATGGCGATGCGGCCCTCGTCGAGGATGCGGAGGAACTGGGCGTAACCGCGGCCGAGTTCGCCGAGGAGGTTCTCCGCCGGGACCCGTACGTCGGAGAAGGACAGTTCACGGGTGTCCGAGGCGTTCCAGCCGACCTTGGAGTAGGGGGCGGCCACCGTGAAGCCCGGCGTGCCCGACGGGACGATGATCGAGGAGATGAGGGGTTTGCCGTCGGGCCCCCGGCCGGTCACCGCCGTGACCGTCACCAGCGCCGTGATGTCCGTGCCCGAGTTGGTGATGAAGCACTTGCTGCCATTGATCACCCACTCGTTCGTCGACTCGTCCAGGCGGGCGGTCGTACGGGTCGCGCCCGCGTCCGAGCCGCCGTCCGGTTCGGTGAGGCCGAACGCGCCCAGTATCTCGCCCGAGCAGAGGCGCGGCAGCCACTCCTCCTTCTGGGCCCGCGTGCCGAAGAGGTGGATCGGCATCGCGCCCAGGGAGACACCGGCTTCGAGCGTGATTGCCACGGAGGAGTCCACTCGGGCGAGTTCCTCCAGCGCGATGCCCAGGGCCAGATAGTCGCCGCCCATGCCGCCGTACTCCTCCGGGAACGGCAGTCCGAACAGCCCCATGCGGCCCATCTCGCGCACGATCTCGTACGGGAACTCGTGCCGCTCGTAGAAGTCGCCGATCTTGGGCGCGACGACCTCGTGCGCGAACTCCTCGACCGTACGGCGGAGTTCTTCCAGTTCGGGGGAGAGGCGGTGGTCCATGACGTCACTGCTCCTTGTGGTGCTCGTGGCCCTCGTCGTCCTCGTGGGACAGGGCTCGTACGGTGCGGGACGGGCTGGGTCGGCCCAGGTGTCCGGCCATCCACGCGCTCGTGGCGACGAGGCGGCCGAGGTCGACGCCCGTGTCGATGCCGAGGCCGCTCAGCATCCACACGAGGTCTTCGGTGGCGAGGTTTCCGGTGGCGCTCTTCGCGTACGGGCAGCCGCCGAGGCCGCCGGCCGACGCGTCGACCGTCGTGACGCCGTGCCGCAGCGCCGCGAGGGTGTTGGCGAGGGCCTGGCCGTAGGTGTCGTGGAAGTGGACGCCGAGGGACGGGGTCGGTACGTCCGCCGCGTTCAGGGCGGTGAGCAGTGCCTGGACGTGGCCCGGGGTCGCCACACCGATCGTGTCTCCGAGGCTCAGTTCGTCGCAGCCCATGTCGAGGAGCGCGCGGCAGACCCGTACGACCTGGGGGATCGGGACGGGGCCTTCCCAGGGGTCGCCGAAGCACATGGAGAGGTAGCCCCGGACGTGTACCCCCTCGGCCTTCGCCCGCGTCACCACCGGGTCGAACATCGCCAGCGCCTCGTCGACCGTCCGGTTGAGGTTGGCCTTGGCGAAGGACTCCGTCGCGCTGGCGAAGACGGCGACGCGGCGGGCGCCGAGGGCGAGGGCGCGGTCGAGGCCGCGTTCGTTGGGGACGAGGACGGGGAGGGCCGCCTCAAGATCGCCGAGGAGGGGGAACAGGGCCTCCGCGTCCGCCAGTTGGGGCACCCACTTGGGGTGGACGAAGCTGGTGGCCTCGATGGTGGTGAGGCCCGCGTCGGCCAGACGGTGGACGAACTCCGCCTTCACCTCCGTGGGGACGGTCGCCTTCTCGTTCTGCAGGCCGTCACGGGCGCCGACCTCGTGGATACGGACGCGGGCGGGGAGACCGTCGGCGGGCGGTGCGGCCACGGTCATGGGCAGGCCGGGGACGGTCATGTCGCCGCCTCCTCGTGGTGCTCCTCCTCATGAGGTGCGACGACCGCCAGCACCTGGTCCATGGCGACGGTCGTGCCGGGCGTGACGTCCAGCTCGGTGACCGTCCCGGCGTGCGGCGCGGAGACGACGTGCTCCATCTTCATCGCCTCCACCACCAACAGGCTCTGCCCTGCGGTCACTTGGTCCCCCACGGCCACCTTCACCACGGTGACCGTGCCGGGCATCGGCGCGGTCAGCGAGTCGGCACCCGCGTGGGCGGCGCCGGTGAGGGCGGCGGCGACGGGGTCGTGGTCGCGCACGTGCCAGGCGTCGCCGTCGCGGCCGACCCAGTCGGCGGCGCGGTGGAAGGTGTGGCGGACGCCGTCCAGGGTCACGGAGACCTGGTCGTCGGTGACGGTGTGGGCGCCTCGGGGGCGGTGGGTGACGGGTTCGAGTCCCGCTGCTCGCAGGTCGAAGGTCAAAGGTGCCGGTTCACCACCCAGACGCCAGCCGCTCGGCACCGAGAAGGGGTCGGTCCAGCCGCCCCCCCGAGGCCTCAGCTCGTCGAGTCGTACGGCCGCCGCCGCCTCGTACACCTCCTCCGGCACCTCCCCCGACACCAGCCCCTCGACCTCCCGCTCCACCAACCCCGTGTCCAGCTCGCCCGCCACCACCGCCGGATGGGCCAGCAGTCGCCGCAGGAACCCGGCGTTCGTCTGCACGCCCAGGGTGACCGTCTCCGCGAGCGCCGCGCGGAGTCGGCGCAGGGCGGTGGGGCGGTCGGGGCCGTAGGCGATGACCTTGGCGAGCATCGGGTCGTACAGCGAGCCGACCTCCGTGCCCTCGCTGAGGCCGGAGTCGGTCCGGATGCCGTCGCCCTCCGGCTCGCGCAGACGCAGGATCGTGCCGCCCGAGGGCAGGAACCCGCGCGCGGGGTCCTCGGCGCAGATGCGGGCCTCGACCGCGTGGCCCGTCAGCCGTACGTCCTCCTGCGCGAACGCCAGCCGCTCGCCCGCCGCCACCCGGAGCTGCCACTCCACCAGGTCGACGCCCGTGACCAGCTCGGTCACCGGGTGTTCGACCTGGAGGCGGGTGTTCATCTCCATGAAGTAGTACGAGGAGGGGTCGCCGCCGGGGACGATGAACTCGACCGTGCCCGCGCCGGAGTAGCCGCAGGAGCGGGCCGCCTGGACGGCCGCCTCTCCCATCGCGGCGCGGGTGGCCTCGTCGAGCAGGACGCTGGGCGCCTCCTCGATGATCTTCTGGTGGCGGCGCTGGAGGGAGCACTCGCGTTCGCCGAGGTGGACGACATTGCCGTGGCCGTCGGCCAGGACCTGGATCTCGATGTGCCGGGGGCGGTCGATCCACCGCTCGACGAGGAGGGTGTCGTCGCCGAAGGAGGCGCGGGCCTCGCGCCGGGCGGCGGCGATCTCGTCGGCCAGCAGGGCCGCGTCACGTACCAGCCGCATGCCCTTGCCGCCGCCGCCCGCGCTGGGCTTCAGCAGCACGGGCATGCCGATCTCCCGTGCCGCGTCGGCGAGTTGGGTGTCGGTGAGTCCGCTGCCGCTGGAACCGGGCACCACCGGCACCCCGGCCGCCCGTACCGTCTCCTTGGCGCGGATCTTGTCGCCCATGAGGGAGATCGCGTCGGCCGGCGGGCCGATGAAGACCAGCCCGGCGTCGGCGCACGCCCGCGCGAACTCCGCGTTCTCGGCGAGGAAGCCGTACCCCGGGTGCACCGCCTGCGCGCCCGTCCGGGCCGCCGCCTCCAGCAGCCGCTCCACCGACAGATAGCTCTCGGCCGCCGGCGCCGGACCGATCCGTACCGCCGTGTCGGCCTCCCGTACATGCCGGGCGTCGGCGTCCGCGTCGGAGTGGACGGCGACGGAGCGGACGCCGAGGGCGCGGAGGGTGCGGATGACGCGGACGGCGATCTCGCCGCGGTTGGCCACCAGCACCGTGTCGAACATCGTCATCGTCGAAGCCACTGTCGAAGTCGTTGTCGCGGTCGTTGTCACGGTCGTGGTCGTTGTCGAGGTCATCGTGCGAAGCCCCCTCACATCCGGAAGACGCCGAACTGGGGGTCACCCAGGGGCGCGTTGGCGCAGGCGGTCAGGGCGAGGCCCAGGACCTGCCGGGTCTCCAGCGGGTCGATCACGCCGTCGTCCCAGAGGCGGGCGGTGGCGTAGTAGGCGTTGCCCTGGCGCTCGTACTGGGCGCGGATCGGGGCCTTGAAGGCCTCTTCCTCGTCCGCCGACCAGTCCTCGCCGCGTGCCTCCGACTGGTCCCGCTTCACGGTCGCCAGGACGGACGCGGCCTGCTCGCCGCCCATCACGGAGATCTTGGCGTTGGGCCACATCCACAGGAAGCGGGGGGAGTAGGCCCGGCCGCACATCGAGTAGTTGCCCGCGCCGTACGAGCCGCCGATCACGACCGTCAGCTTGGGGACGCGGGTGCAGGCCACGGCGGTCACCATCTTGGCGCCGTGCTTGGCGATGCCACCGGCCTCGTAGTCCCGGCCGACCATGAAGCCGGAGATGTTCTGCAGGAAGACCAGCGGGATGGAGCGCTGGTCACACAGCTCGATGAAGTGGGCGCCCTTCTGGGCGGACTCGGAGAAGAGGATGCCGTTGTTGGCGACGATCCCGACCGGGTGGCCGTGGATCCGGGCGAAGCCGGTGACGAGGGTCTGCCCGAACTCCGCCTTGAACTCGGCGAACCGCGAACCGTCGACCACGCGTGCGATGACCTCGCGTACGTCGTACGGCGTGCGGGAGTCGACCGGCACGGCGCCGTACAGCGTGTACGGGTCCACCTTGGGCTCGGCGGCCGGCTCGACCGACCAGGGGAGCGGGCCCCGGGAGGGGAGGGTGGAGACGATGGTCCGCACGATGCGCAGCGCGTGGGCGTCGTTCTCCGCGAGGTGGTCGGTGACGCCGGAGATCCGGGAGTGGACCTCGCCGCCGCCCAGCTCCTCGGCGGTGACGACCTCTCCGGTGGCGGCTTTCACGAGCGGGGGGCCGCCGAGGAAGATCGTCCCTTGGTCCCGGACGATCACGGCTTCGTCGCTCATGGCGGGGACGTACGCGCCGCCCGCAGTGCACGAGCCGAGGACGGCCGCGATCTGCGGGATGCCGGCGCCGGACATCCGGGCCTGGTTGTAGAAGATGCGGCCGAAGTGCTCGCGGTCGGGGAAGACCTCGTCCTGCATGGGGAGGAAGGCTCCGCCGGAGTCGACGAGATAGAGGCAGGGGAGGCGGTTCTCGAGGGCCACCTCCTGCGCCCGCAGATGCTTCTTCACCGTCATCGGGTAGTACGTGCCGCCCTTGACGGTGGCGTCATTGGCGACGACGACGCACTCGCGGCCGCTGACCCGGCCGATCCCGGCGATCACGCCCGCCGCCGGGGCCTGGCCGTCGTACATGCCGTCGGCGGCCAGCGGCGCCAGCTCCAGGAAGGGGGAGCCGGGGTCGAGGAGGGTGTCCACCCTGTCGCGCGGCAGCAGCTTGCCGCGTGCGGTGTGCCGGGCGCGCGCCTTCTCGCCGCCGCCGAGCCGGGCCGCGGCCAGCTTGGCCCGCAGCTCCTCGCCCAGCGCGCGGTGCGCGGCCTCGTTGGCACGGAAGGGCTCCGCCGCGGGGTCTGCCGCGGTCGTCAGCACCGGTGCCTGGTCCATCGTGCGGTCCCCTCACCCAGTGGTCACCTGTTAATGAGCGTTAACGCGTTTCCTTCAGGTTAACGACCGCTAACCTCCCTGTCTAGAATTGGCTCCATGGCCACGAGAACCGACGCGCCCACCCGCCGCGAGCAGATCCTCAAGGAGGCCGCCCGGCTCTTCGCCGCGCGTGGCTTCCATGGTGTCGGTGTCGACGAGATAGGAGCCGCCGTCGGCATCAGCGGGCCCGGCCTCTACCGCCACTTCGCCGGCAAGGACGCGATGCTCGCGGAGCTGTTGGTGGGGATCAGTGGGCAGCTCCTGACCGGCGCGAAGCGCCGTCTGGCCGAGGCCGACGGGGGTTCGGCGGAGGCGGTCCTCGACTCGCTCATCGAGGGGCACATCGACTTCGCCCTCGACGACCGTCCCCTCATCACCCTGCACGACCGCGAGCTGGACCGCCTCCGCGACAGCGACCGCAAGCTCGTACGGCAGCTGCAGCGGCAGTACGTCGAGCTGTGGGTGGAGGTGCTGCGCGAGGTCTACCCGGGCCTGGCGGAGCCGGCGGCACGCTCCGCCGTGCACTCGGTGTTCGGGCTGCTGAACTCGACGCCGCATCTGGGCCGGCCCGGCGCCCTGCCCGGGCGGGCGACCACGGCGGCGCTGCTGCACCGAATGGCTCGGGGGGCGTTCGAGGCGGCGGCCGCGGGGGAGTGACGAGCGTTACGGACGGGTTGCTCTGGACGCCCTCGCCTACCCGCCGGTACGGTTGCCTGAGCAAGCGCTTAGGGGTGTCGGTCCGAACCGCAACCATCATCGGTCCGAACCGCAACCGTCAATTGAGGAACCCCAATGGCGCGCAACCACATCCGCGAGAGCGGCGCCGGCTTAGGCGCAGAGAGGGGCCGGCGGTGCGCCGTACGGTGTTCAACGAGGATCACGAGGCGTTCCGGGAGACCCTGCGTGCCTTCATCGAGGCCGAGGTCGTGCCCGTGTACGACGAGTGGTTCGCCGCCGGCCAGGCGCCGCGCGAGTTCTACTACAAGCTCGCCGAGCTGGGCCTCTTCGGCATCCGCGTCGACGAGGAGTACGGCGGCGCCGGCATCGACTCGTACAAGTTCGAAGCCGTGATGTACGAGGAGACGGCCCGCGCGGGCGTCCAGTTCGGCGGCTCCGGTGTGCACGTGCTGCTCGGTCTGCCGTACATCAAGATGCTGGCCACGGACGAGCAGAAGAAGCGGTTCCTGTCGAAGTTCGTCTCCGGTGAGGAGATGTGGGCGCTGGCCATGACCGAGCCGGGCACCGGGTCCGACCTCGCGGGCATGAAGACCACCGCCAAGCTCAGCGAGGACGGCACGCACTACGTCCTCAACGGCTCCAAGACCTTCATCACCGGTGGTGTCCACGCCGACCGTGTCATCGTCTGCGCCCGCACCGACGCGCCCAGCGCCGAGGACCGCCGCCACGGCATCTCCCTCTTCGCCGTGGACACCAAGTCCGAGGGCTACTCCATAGGCCGCAAGCTCGACAAGCTGGGCCTGCGCACCTCCGACACCGCCGAGCTGGCGTTCGTCGACGTCAAGGTCCCGGTCGAGGACCTGCTCGGCGAGGAGAACAAGGGCTTCTCCTACCTGGGCCACAACCTCGCCTCCGAGCGCTGGGGCATCGCCTTCGGCGCCTACGCGCAGGCCAAGGCCGCCGTCCGGTTCGCCAAGCAGTACGTCCAGGACCGCACCGTCTTCGGCAAGCCCGTCGCGTCCTTCCAGAACACCAAGTTCGAGCTGGCCGCCTGCCAGGCCGAGGTGGACGCGGCCGAGGCCGTCGCCGACCGCGCCCTGGAGGCCCTCGACGCCGGTGAGCTGACGCCCGCCGAGGCCGCCAGCGCCAAGCTGTTCTGCACCGAGGTCGCCCACCGCGTCATCGACCGCTGCCTCCAGCTGCACGGCGGCTACGGCTTCATGAACGAGTACCCGATCGCCCGCCTGTACGCGGACAACCGCGTCAACCGCATCTACGGCGGCACCAGCGAGATCATGAAGTCGATCATCGCCAAGGACATGGGGCTGTGACACGGGTCTGTAAGGTCTCGGAAATTACTGTCCAGTACAACTGACCTCATGAGTCAGGCACCACTTGAGTCTCTCCTCGATCTGCTCGACCTCGAGCAGATCGAGGAGAACATCTTCCGCGGCCAGTCCCGGCCCGCCATCGTCCCTCGGGTCTTCGGCGGGCAGGTCGCGGCCCAGGCGCTCGTCGCCGCCGGGCGGACGGTCCCCGAGGACCGGCTGCCCCACTCCCTCCACGCGTACTTCCTGCGCATCGGGGACGCCGGCGCGCCCATCGTCTACACCGTCGAGCGCATGAACGACGGCCGCTCCTTCACCGCGCGCCGCGTCGTCGCCGTCCAGCACGGGCAGCCGATCTTCGCCCTCTCCGCGTCCTTCC
Source organism: Streptomyces sp. DSM 40750 (assembly GCF_024612035.1). Taxonomy (GTDB): domain Bacteria; phylum Actinomycetota; class Actinomycetes; order Streptomycetales; family Streptomycetaceae; genus Streptomyces. Next base: position 4,350,303 of record NZ_CP102513.1, on the reverse strand, counting down.
AGCGGCACGAGGAAGGCCTCGACCACCAGGCCCCGATGCCCGCCGCGCCCGACCCGGAGACCCTCCCCACCGCAGAGCAGCGACTCCCGGCGTACGGACTCGACCCGGCCGTCGTGGAGAAGATGCTGGAGGCCCGCGCCGCCGTCGACCTGCGTTACGTCGACGACCCGCCCTACGGCCGCTACGGCGAGCCGCGCGAACCGCACTCCCAGGTCTGGTTCCGCGCCAACGGCAAGCTCGACGACGACCCGCTGCTGCATGTCGTCCTCGCCACCTACGTCTCCGACATGACGCTCCTCGACTCCATCCTGCTCGCGCACGGGCGCGGCGGCTGGGCGGTCGGCGATGTCGTCGGGGCCTCGCTCGACCACGCCATGTGGTTCCACCGGCCGTTCCGCGCCGACGAATGGCTCCTGTACGACCAGGAGTCGCCGTCCGCGTCGGCCGGCCGCGGCCTCGGCCAGGGCCGGATCTACACGCAGGACGGCCGGCTCGCGATCTCCGTGATCCAGGAGGGCGTCGTCCGCGTCCCGAGGCCGAAGACGCCGTGACCTCCTGGGGCGCTAGCTGTCCTTGAGCCCGGCCTGCTCCAGCAGGTACGCCGTCATCGGGTCGTAGTAACGCGGGCTGACCACGTGGTCGTCGAGCGGGACCACGGCCTGGAGGGTGCCCTCGGACTCGCCGAGGAAGAGGGCGGGGTCGTTGGAGTCCGCGTAGCCGACGGAGTCGACGCCGAGCTGGCCGGCGCAGCCCGCCCAGCCGTGGTCGGCGACGACCAGGTCGGGCAGCGGGCGGCCGGCGCCCTCAAGTCCCCGGAGGATGGCGCGCATCGGCTCGGGCGAGTGGGTGTGCCAGAGGGTGGCGCCGTGTTCGAGGACGGCCACGTCCGCGAACTGCATGACGTATCCCTCCTCCGTCTGCAGACCGTCCGGGATGACCATGATCTCGCAGCCGGCCGCGCGCAGCGCCCGGGCCGTCTCGTGGTGCACCTGGAGCAGGCCGCCGGGGTGGCCGGTGGCGAACAGGACGCGCTGCCCGCCCTCCGCGGCCTTGCGCAGCCGGGCCGCCATGCGCTGCAGCGCGTCGACCGTCAGGTCCGGGTCGATGGTGTCCTGGCCGTAGCGGTACCCCGGGTCGTCGTTCACGCCGACGCGCTCCGCCATCACGGCCAGCACGTCCTGCTCGTCGCTCCAGCGGTCCCCGAGCTCCAGGCCGAGCCAGTAGTGGCGGTTGCCGTTGGCCAGTTCGCGGTAGTGGGAGAGGTTGTTCTCGCGCGGCGTGGCGACGTCGCCCGCGATACGCGTCTGTACGAGGTGTTCGACGAGCTCGGCGCGGCTGGGGGTCCCGGGTATCGGCATGCGTCCATTGTGAGGCAGACGACTGTGGGAGTCGCGGCCGTACCGCCCGCTGCGACCTGCGTCACTCTCCCTCGGCCCGGAGGCTCCTGTCGCCGGTTCACTCCTGCCGCAGCGCGAACCACAACTCCATGCGTACGTCCGGGTCGTCGAGGTCCGCGTCCAGCAACGCCGCGCACCGGCCGATCCGTTGGCGGACCGTGTTGCGGTGGACGGTCAGCGCGACGGCCGTACGGTCCCAACTGCCGTGCAGGGAGAGCCAGGTGCGCAGGGTTTCGGTGAGGGAGGGGGAGGCGGACAGGGGGGCCAGCAGGGCGCGGGCGTGGGCGGCCGCGTCGGCCTCCGGCAGGAGCTGGGTGAGTGTCGTACGGGGCCCGTGCCGGACCAGAGCCGTCCGGGTCGCCCTGGCTCGGGCCAGGGCGCGGGCGGCCTGTACGTCGGCGGTCGTCCACGCGTGCGGCTCGGCGGGGGCGCTCACCCCGCAGGTCCAGCCGGCCTGGGCGGTGACCTCGCGGTCGGCGGGGACCAGGACGCGTACGACGTCGTCCTGGGCGTCGATCAGTGCCGAGCCCAGGGCGGCGCCGAGCGCGGCGGCGGCCAGGGCGTCGGGATGCGGGCCGTCTTCGGTGGGGTGGGCGTGTACGACGAGCCGGCGGGTGTCGCCGAGCAGCGGCGCCACCTCCTCGGGGCGGGCGCCGAGCAGCAGCCGTACGAGTGCCGATGTGCGGGCCGCGCCCGTGCCGCTCTGCTGTTCGCCGGTGAGGAGGGAGAGGAGGACGGCGGCGACGGAGGCGATGGTGTGGTCGCCGGGGGTGCGGTGGGGGGTGGCGATGCCCAGGGCGAAGCGGTGTCCTCCGGAGGTGAGGGCGTAGGCGGCGAGGTGGGTGCCGTTGATGGTGTCGGTGGCGGAGGAGGGGGTGGGGCCGGAGACGCGCGTGGAGAGCTCGGGAGGTTGACGTGTTCGGGCGGGTGCGGGTTCGTTGTGGCTGGTCGCGCAGTTCCCCGCGCCCCTGATGGAGCGGCCGGTTTCCTGAGCGGCACCCGGCTGTACCACCGCCGCCAGGTCGGCCAGGGCGTCCGGTGCCGGTCCTCGCCCGGCCGCCGCCAGTTCCGCCCCCTCCGGCCCGTAGAGCACCGCCCGGCCCCCCACCCGTTGGGCCAGCTGCCGCAGTACGGCAGGGACCGGGTCCGGGCGGGACGCGGCTGCCGCCAGGCTCTGTTGGGCCTCGGTGACGCGGCGCAGTTCCGCGTGTCTCGCGCGGGCCATGAGCTGCCAGACCGCCCGCGCCACGCCCGAGAAGGTCGTCCGGGGCGGGACCTCGACCAGTGGCAGTTCGTACGTGTCGCAGGCGGCGACCAGTGCCCTCGGGACCGTGTCGTGCACGGGGGCGACACCGAAGCCGAGGGCGGCGCCGCCCGCCGCGACGATGCGGGAGACGTAGTCGTCGAAGGAGGTGCCCGAGCCGGCCGCCTCCGGGATGTGGACACCGGCCGTCAGCAGCAGCTCGCCGCCCAGCAGATACGGATACGGGTCCGACATCTCCGAGGTGTGCGCCCAGTGGATCACCGTCCCCTCGTCCACCGGCCCGGCGATCTGCCGCAGGCCCAGGTCCTCGCGGGCGAGGAGGGCCGAGAGGGGCACGGGCGGGGTGGGAGGGACCGCCGGGGCGGGTGGCTCGGCTGACTCCGGCATGGTGTGCGTTCCCTCCATGTCGCCCCTCTGGAATGGATGAAACGTACACTTCGCAGTCGCTTCGCGGCCACCTAATGTCGGTGCCCATCAGCCGCCACCCGGTGCGCGCGAAGGAGGGCCCCGACATGGCCGTCGACTACACGGTGATCGTCGTCTATCTGGCCGGCATGCTGGCGATGGGCTGGTGGGGCATGCGCCGCGCCAGGTCGAAGAGCGAGTTCCTGGTCGCCGGGCGCCGCCTCGGCCCGACGATGTACTCCGGCACCATGGCGGCCATCGTGCTCGGCGGCGCCTCCACCATCGGCGGCGTGGGCCTCGGCTACCAGTACGGCCTCTCCGGCGCCTGGATGGTCTTCACCATCGGCCTCGGACTGCTCGCCCTCTCCGTCTTCTTCTCGGCCCGCATCGCCCGCCTGAAGGTCTACACGGTCTCCGAGATGCTCGACCTGCGCTACGGCGGCCGCGCGGGCGTCATCTCCGGCGTCGTCATGTGGGCGTACACCCTCATGCTCGCCGTCACCTCGACCATCGCGTACGCCACGATCTTCGACGTCCTGTTCGACATGCACCGCACGCTCGCGATCGTGCTCGGCGGCTCGATCGTCGTCGCGTACTCGACGCTCGGCGGCATGTGGTCGATCACGTTGACGGACATGGTCCAGTTCGTGGTGAAGACCATCGGTGTGCTGTTGCTCCTGCTGCCCATCGCCGTCGTCAAGGCCGGCGGGTTCGGCGAGATGAGGGCCGAACTCCCCACCGCGTACTTCGACCCGCTGGGCATCGGCGGCGAGACGATCTTCACGTACGTCCTGATTTATACGTTCGGCATGCTCATCGGGCAGGACATCTGGCAGCGCGTGTTCACCGCCCGGAGCGACCGGACGGCCAAGTGGGGCGGCACGGTCGCGGGCACGTACTGCCTCGCGTACGCCCTCGCGGGCGCCGTCATCGGCACGGCCGCCAAGGTGCTCTTCCCGGACCTCGCGAGCGCCGACGACGCCTTCGCGACCATCGTGAAGGAGGAACTCCCCATCGGCGTAAGGGGGTTGGTGCTCGCCGCCGCCCTGGCCGCCGTGATGTCGACCTCCTCCGGCGCGCTGATCGCCTGCGCGACCGTCGCCAACAACGACATCTGGTCGCGGGTGCGGGGGAAGGTCACTTCGGGTGAGCGCGATGAAGTGCGGGGCAACCGCGCCTTCATCCTCGTCATGGGCCTCGCCGTGATCGCCACGGCCATCGCTCTCAACAACGTCATCGAGGCCCTCACCGTCGCCTACAACCTCCTCGTCGGCGGACTCCTCGTCCCGATCCTCGGTGGCCTGCTGTGGAAGCGCGGCACCGCACAGGGCGCCCTCGCCTCGGTGCTCGTCGGCGGCCTGGCGGTCATCGGCCTGATGGCGTCCTACGGCATCCTCGCCAATGAACCCGTCTCCTACGGCCTGCTCTCCTCCCTGGTCGCGTACGTCGCCGTCTCCCTGGCGACCCCGGCGACCGACGCCGCCGTACTCGACGCCTGGCGCGAGCGTCTCGCCGGGCGGACCCCCGAACCCGTGGCCGAACCCATTCCGACGCGCCAGTAGAGTCATCAGCAGAGCTGTACATACGCGACGAAGCGTAAGAAAGAAGGCATTGTCCCATGAGCGGCAACGAGACGCCCCGCGGCCCCGTCGACTCCTCCCGCATCCCGCGGTACGCCGGGCCCGCGACCTACGCCCGGCTGCCCCGCCTCGACGAGGTGGGCCGCGCGGACGTCGCGGTCGTGGGCGTGCCGTTCGACTCGGGCGTCTCGTACCGGCCGGGCGCCCGCTTCGGCGGCAACGCGATCCGTGAGGCGTCCCGGCTGCTGCGCCCCTACAACCCGGCCCAGGACGCCTCCCCCTTCGCCCTCGCCCAGGTCGCGGACGCCGGTGACATCGCCGCCAACCCGTTCGACATCCACGAGGCGGTGGAGACGGTCGAGGCGGCGGCGGACGAGCTGCTGGGCACGGGGGCCCGGCTGATGACCCTCGGCGGCGACCACACCATCGCGCTCCCGCTGCTGCGCTCGGTCGCCAAGAAGCACGGTCCGGTGGCGCTGCTGCACTTCGACGCGCATCTCGACACCTGGGACACGTACTTCGGCGCCGAGTACACGCACGGCACCCCGTTCCGGCGGGCGGTGGAGGAGGGGATCCTGGACACGGAGGCCCTCTCGCACGTGGGCACGCGCGGTCCGCTGTACGGCAAGCAGGACCTCACCGACGACGAGAAGATGGGCTTCGGGATCGTCACCTCCGCCGACATCTACCGCCGGGGCGCGGACGAGGTGGCCGACCAGCTGCGGCAGCGCATCGGCGACCGTCCCCTCTACATCTCCATCGACATCGACTGCCTCGACCCGGCCCACGCACCGGGCACGGGGACACCGGAGGCCGGCGGCATGACCTCCCGCGAGCTGCTGGAGATCCTGCGGGGGCTGGCCTCCTGCAACCTGGTATCGGCCGACGTCGTCGAGGTGGCGCCCGCGTACGATCACGCCGAGATCACCGCGGTGGCCGCGTCGCACACGGCGTACGAACTCACCACGATCATGTCCCGCCAGATCGCGCGGGCGAAGCGGGAAGAGCGGGAGAAGGCAGCGAAGTGACCCACGACCACGACCTGGTACTCCGTCCGACGGCCGCCCAGACGGAGGCCGCGCTGAACCCTCCCCACGGCCGCAACGGCGGAGACCTGGTCGTGGAGACGCTGGCCGGGCTCGGCGCGACGACGGTCTTCGGGCTCCCCGGCCAGCACGCGCTCGGCATGTTCGACGCGCTGCGCCGCTCGGACCTGCGGTACATCGGCCTGCGAGTGGAGAACAACGCCGGCTTCGCGGCGGACGCGTACGGCCGGATCACCGGCGAGGCCGCCCCGCTGCTCCTGTCCACGGGCCCGGGCGCGCTGACGTCCCTGGCCGCGCTCCAGGAGGCGGCGGCGGCCTCGGCCCCCGTCCTCGCCATCAGCAGCCAGATCCCGACCGCCGGCCTGGGCGGCGGCCGCCACGGCTACCTCCACGAACTCCCGGACCAGTCCGCCTCGTTCAGGGGTGTCGTCAAGTCCGTCCACACCGTCCGTGCGCAGTCCCAGATCCCCTCCGCCGTCGCCGCCGCCTGGCAGTCCGCGCTGACCGCCCCGCACGGCCCGGTGTGGGTGGAGATCCCCCAGGACGTGCTGCTGGCCGAGACGTCGATCCCGGTGGTGACAGGCGGCGACGCCTTCCCCGAAGAGCTGCCGCCACGCCCCGAACTGACGGCGCTGGCAGCCCACTTGCTGTCGTCCGCAGCCCGCCCGGCGATCATCGCGGGCGGCGGAGTCGTACGGGCGGACGCGTCCGGCAAGCTGCGGCAGCTGGCGGAGCGGCTGTCGGCGCCGGTCGTGACGACGTTCGGCGGGAAGGGCGCGTTCCCGTGGACGCATCCGCTGTCGCTCCAGTCCTGGCTGGAGGACCGGCACACGACGGACTTCCTGGAGGACGCGGACGTCCTGCTGGTGGTGGGGTCGGGGCTGGGCGAACTCTCCTCGAACTACCACACGTTCAAGCCCCGGGGCAGCGTGATCCAGATCGAGGCGGACCTGGGGAAGCTGGAGTCGAACCACCCGGCGCTGGGGATTCACGCGGACGCCCGCCTGGCCCTTCAGGCCCTGCTGGAGACGATCGAGGAGACACGGGAGGACGAGTCGGCGGCGGAGCGGGTGCGTGGCGTGCTCGGGAAGGTCCGTGAGCGCATCGACGCCCAGCAACTCACCCTGGAGCAGGACCTGTTGGCGTCCATCCGCCGGGCCCTGCCGTCCCGTGCGCCCTCCTTCTGGGACATGACGATCCTCGCGTACTGGGCCTGGTCGGCGTTCGATCCGCGCGGCGCGAACACCATGCACTCCGCCCAGGGTTCGGGCGGCCTCGGCTACGCCTTCCCGGCGGCCCTCGGCGCGGCGGCGGCCGACCCGACCCACCCGGTCCTCGCCGTCTCCGGCGACGGCGGCGCGCTCTACTCGATCGCCGAACTGGCCACGGCCCGGCAGTACGACCTCAACGTCACCTGGCTCATCGTCGACGACGGCGGCTACGGCATCCTGCGCGAGTACATGACGGACGCGTTCGGCGAGACGACCGGCACGGAGCTGACGCGGCCCGACTATGTGGCACTGGCGGAGTCGTTCGGCGTACCGGGGCTGCGGACGACGCCCGAGACCCTCGCGGAAGACCTCGCCAAGTCCCTTGCCGCTCCCGGCCCTTCGGTGGTCGTGCTCCCGGCGGTGCTGCGGATGTTCGCGCCGACGCACGTATCGGGGTGACGTGCTTACGGCGGTGCCCTTCTGACCCGGGACCAGGAGCCGAACGAGTACCGCCTCGCCGTGGGTCCTCGCCTTCACCGGGCTGGGGCTCACGGTGGAGGCGTTCGTCCGACTCGACCTGGAGCGGGACATGGGCGAGTGGCCGGCCGGGGTGCACACCCCGTACCGGCGGTACGCCGACGGCCTCGACCTCGACGAGGCGCTCGCGTTTGTCGAGACCCGGGTCGAGGAGATGCGCCGCCGCTACGACGACGCGACCCGGCTGGGCCTCAGCGGCGTGGACAGGTGAATCGCTTGAGGGGAAGGCCTGAATCGAGGCTCTTCCCCTCAAGTTCGCCGGGCTCAGCGCAGGGCCGCGCCGAACATCGCGTCCGTGGCCGGGCCCGCCACGTCCCCGGGGCCGAAGGCGAGGGCCGACGTCGTGGTCAGGCCGGTGGCCGTGCCGCGCAGGACCCAGACGGCCCCGTTGTCGCTGTTCTCGGCGGGGGCGCCGGCAGCCAGGTCGGGGTGGCCGTTGCCGTTGACGTCCAGAAGGGCCGTGGTGGCACCGAACTTGTCGTCCTTCTCGGCGACTCCGGGGACCCCGGCGGTGTTCTGGTGGAAGACCTTGGTGCCGGTGCCCGTGATGCCGGAGGCGCTGCCGGGGACGAGGGCGACCGAGCCGGCGTTGACGATGCCGTCAATGTCCTCGTACGCGATGCCGAGGGCGAGGTCGGCGTAGCCGTCGCCGGTGACGTCGGCGACGGAGACCGCCGAGCCGACCAGGTCACCGTCCTCCTGCGCGCCGGGGAAGCCGGGGAGGCTCTGGTCGAAGGTCTGGACGTTCGCCTCGGACGGGCCGGTCGGGGAGCCGTAGGCCACGCGGACCTGGTCGGACCAGCCCTCGGCGCCCACGACCACGTCGTCGTAGCCGTCGCCGTTCACGTCGCCGATGCCCGTGCCCGCCGGGTCGCGGCTCGTGTCGTCCCCGGGTACGAAGCCGCGGGTGAAGCCCGAAGTGCCGCCCAGGAGCAGGCGGTTGCCCCAGGTGCCGTCGCCCGTGTAGTGCCACTGGACCAGGTCGTCCCTGCCGTCACCGTTGACGTCGCCGACCTGGCCGGAGACGACCGGGCCGGTGATGGAGGACGGGCCGTTCTCGCAGCCGCCGCCGGTGGCGCAGGAGGCGTCGTCCTCGTCCCAGCCCCACCACAGGGACTTGTCGAGGAGGGGCAGTACGGCGGCGGGCTTGGCCGCGCGGGAGATCGGGCCCTTCCACAGGGTCGCCGGCGCCCCCTCCGGGTCGTCGCCGCCGACGTCCTGGGCGGAGAAGAGCGCGAGGTCGGTCTTGCCGTCGCCGTCGAAGTCGCCCGCCTGCGGGGCCGCCCCGAACCCGGCGACGCTCGTACCGCCGGTCAGCCCGGAGGCCGACCCCCAGACGATCACGGAGCCCGCCGTACCGCCCGCGATCACCAGGTCGCCGTAGCCGTCGCGGTCCAGGTCGCCCTTGGTGAACGTCGAGCCGAAGCGCTGGTTGGCAGTGGCGGAGCCGGGCACGCCGCTTGTCGAACGGCTGACGAGCTTCTTCCTCGTCGTGGAGAGCCCGCTGCTCGAGCCGTACATGACGGCCACATAGCCCGCCTTGGCCTGCGTGGACACCGTGGCGTTCGGGGCGCCGACGACCAGGTCGGCGTACCCGTCCCCGTTGAAGTCGTCCGCCACGCCCACCGATGCGGTGGCCGCCGAGGCCGGGCCGAGCGACCAGGCGGTCAGGCCTCCGGCCAGCAGCACCACCGCGGCCAGGGGCGCGCTCACTCGTGCGGTGCGGGTACTGCGTCGTGCTCCTGCTCGTGCTCGTGACATGCACGTGCCTTTCGGGTCGGTGGGGAACGGCGGGCGGAAGCGCCGCGTCCGTGTAGTCCGACTCGCACGGGGGTTCACCGGTTGTACGTCCGAATGTCATGGATGGGTAACTGGCGTGCCTGTGCCTACTTCACGTCCGACGGGTCCAGGCGGTGGACACTCGCCGACTGGCTGTTGTCACCTGACGTGGAGCCCGAGGCCGAGCCCGAGGCCGAGGCCGCGTCCGCGTCCGATGTCGAACCTCCGCCGTACTCGCCCGCCTCCAGCCGCGCTCTGCGAACTCGCCACCGCCAGCAGGTGGTACACGACGTACACGACGAACTCCCGGCCGCCGGACCGGGAGTTCGTCTTGTGCGTTCGTGGTGCGTTCGTTCGTGATCCGGTGTCTACCAGATCGCCTCGACCCACTCGGGGTGGTCGATGAACGGGTTGCGGTTCTTCTGGTAGGTGTCGTAGATGACCTGGTTGCGGCGCTCCTCGAAGGCGTCCGGCGGGTCCTCGTCGTTCCAGGCCTTCAGTACGGAGAGGCGGCCGTGGTAACGGGTGCCGCCGTTGTTGACGGAGTCGTTGGGCTCCAGGTTGGGCCAGCCGTCGTCGCCCTCGTAGCGGACGGCCATGTACAGGATCATGCGGGCCACATCGCCCTTGACCGCGTCGCGGGGCTCGAAGGAGTTCGAGTCGTAGAGGCTGCCACCGCTGTTGGTGAAGCTGCTGCCGCCGTTGTCGAAGTCCAGGTTGCCGCGGATGGCGTTGACCGTCACGTCCTCGGGGCGGAGGTGGTGCAGGTCGGTGCCCGGGCCGGCGGAGGTGCCGAAGTCGCCGTGGGACTGGGCCCACACGTGCTCGCGGTTCCAGTTGCCGGAGTTGCCGCCGTTGAGGGACTTGCTGCGCGAGATGCCGCTGTACAGCAGCTTGACGTTGCTGCTGTTGTTCGGGTCCTGGTCGGTGACCTTCAAGGCCTCCCAGACGGCCGAGTACGACAGCTTCGTCTGGGGGCTGATGATCGTGTGCAGAGAGGACTTGAGGCTCGTACCGGTCTTGCCGATCGCGTTCTTGTAGTACGTGCTGTCGTACGCGGTCGTCGTCGCCGAGGCGGGGGTGGCGGTGGCCGTCGGCAGGACGAGACCGACGAGCACGGCCGACGTCGCGAGGGCGACCGTCTTCCAACTGCGTATCCGCGCAGCGGGCATGTTGGGGTGTCCCTTCCCAGAGGGCCGCGCAGCACGAGGAGTTGGTTCGGGGAGCCTCGGTCTACGCGGGTTGACTGTGTGGGTAAACGAGAGATTGGCATGGACGGGTCAGTCCATGTGTTACGGAGGGAAGGCGATTTGGTGACGTTATCGCTAACGGGGAACCTTCGTGCTCCCACGCCCCTCCGCCTGCTCCGATTCGAGGGGAGACCCCAATTGACGTGGGGATTCAGGCGTGCTGGCGGGGTGGGCCCGCTGTGCCGCAAGGATTTTGCCGAGCAACCTTGACGAGGGCGTGTCCGTCTTCCAGATTGCAATGATCCGCACAGCCAACACCTAGGGAACGGAAAGCCGTGCTGCCCACCACGAAGAGACCTGGCCGACTGAAGAGCAAATCGGCCAAGTGAATTGATATCCGTAGCATCGCGGACGATTTCGCGAATAAATGACATAGTGGCGTCCGGTGCATGGCGTCGACCACGGGTGGTGCTGTGGGGCACGGTGGGTGTGACGGCCATCGGATTCCTTGTCGCCCTGGAGGTCGCGGCACGTCACTACGGCCTGCCGGGGCCGATCACCAACCAGGCGCGAGAGGTGATATTCGCCCCCACATCAGGGCCGTTGCTGTACGCCAGCATGGCGCTGACGATGGTGGTGCTCACCTGGCGGCAACGGTTTATCGCGGCTGCTGTCGCGATCGGTATCGACGTCGCCTTCTTCCTGGTGCGGTGGGCGGTCGACGCCAGGATGATGTTCGGCAACGGCGCGTTGTGGGTGATTCTGGGCTGTGCGGTCATCGCTCTCACGCGCCGCACCGGCCGGGAACGCGTCCTGCTGCTGAAGGGCGTCGGGCTGGGCCTGCTGCTGGTGGCCGGCCGCAAGACCGGCGACACCTGGCTGCTCATCACCTCGAAGACCCACCCGGCGGTGCTGGACCCGTACTTGGCGACCGCCGATCACGCGCTGGGCAACCCGTCGTGGCTGGTGGGCCGGATGGTCAGGGCCGCCGGTCCGGTCGGCGCCCACCTTCTCGACTGGGTCTACGTCCAGCTCGCGGTGGCCGCGGTAGTCGTCGCGCTCTACCAGCTGCGTCACGTCGCGGTCGAGCACCGCTTCCCGCGCCATCATCTGGTGCGCACCTTCCTGGTGATCGGCCTCGTCGGGCCGGCCATCTACATGGTCTTCCCGGTGGTCGGACCGGTCTTCGCCTACGGCACCGGCGCCTTCGGCACGGGCGGCGAGCACTGGGCGGCGGCCAACCTGTGGCCCCACACGCCGCCGCCGATCAGTACCCCGCACCCGATGCCGTACGACGAGATCACCCCACGCAACTGCATGCCCAGCCTGCATACGGCGTGGGCCACCGCGATCTTCATCCACTCCCGCAACGGCCCACGGGTCCTGCGCTACGCAGGAACGTTTTGGCTCATTGCCACGCTCGGCGCGACGCTGGGATTCGGCTATCACTACGGCGTGGATCTCATCGCCGGTGTGGTGTTCACGCTCACGATCGAGACGGCTCTACGAACGTTCGACCGTGGCTGGGACCGGTCGGGAATCCGGCTGGTCGCCTACGGAGCGACGGTGTTCGTCGCGCTCCTGCTGGCGTATCGCCATCTTCCGATGGAGATGGCCCGACACCCCTGGGTGTTCGGACCGCTTCTCCTTCTGGTGATGGCCTCGGTGGCCTACGGCTACGTACGGACCGACCGACTGTGGGCACGGACGGCCGCACGGGAGCGACAACCGGAACGACGAGAGGAACGGCAACCCGAACCGGTGTGAGCGGTTCCGGGAACGGCGAGCCCGGCCTTCGGACGTTCCTCAGCCCTTCAGGCGCTCCCGCAGTTCGTCGACGTCGGCCAGGAACCACGTCTGACGGTTGCGGTTGCACTCGCGGACGAAGTCGCGCAGGGCCGAACTGGCCGTCGTGTGGCGGGAGATGTCGCCGACGACGGCCAGGCCGACGCTGTACTGGACGAACTTCTGGATGATGTCGCCGGCGACGCGGGTGCGCAGTTGGAAGAACGTCTCGTCGAACCGTTCGACGGGGACGACCACCCATGCGGCGCCCTGGTACCCGGCGTTGCCGATGAGATCCAGGGCGTCGCTCTCGCGGGCGATCGGCTCGCCGTCGGAGGCGCACATCAGAACGGGCACGTCGTGGATCGTCTGCAGGGTGGTGGTCATGAAGGCCGAGGTTACTGCCTGAGTCCCGCCAGGTGCTGGGGGAACGCTGTCGTCCGTAGGCACCCTCCCCCACACTGGACCGGGAACCGGGGAGGGGGAATGGACCGGGGGAAAACGAACACCGAGCCTGAGCCTGAGCCTGAGCCCGAGCCGTCGAGGACGCCCGCTCCTCGGCGTCGCGAACTGGACCTGCTGCGCGCCCTCGTCGTGCTCGGCCTGGTCTTCTTCCATGCCGCGCTCGTCTTCTCGCCGGACGACGACTTCTACGTCAAGAACCGGGACACGACCGACGTCGTCACCGTGCTGGCCGGCCTCGGCGTGATCTGGGCGATGCCCATGCTGTTCCTCGTCGCGGGCCTCGGCGCCCGCTTCTCGATCCGCCGCCGCGGCCCCGCCCGCGAACGCGCGCTGCGCCTGGGCGTCCCGCTCGTCTTCGCCTCGCTCGCCCTCAATCCCCTCCCGCAATGGCTGCGGCTACGGGCCGCGGACCCCGCGTACGACGAGCCGTACTGGCGCTTCTGGCCCCGCTTCCTCACCGTCCACCTGGACTTCGACGACTTCCCCTTCCTCCTCGACGGCCGCTACTTCGAGACGGGCCACCTGTGGTTCGTCGTCCTGCTCGTCGCGTTCTGCCTGCTCCTCGTACCGGTCGCGGCGCCGCTCGCGACGGGCGCCGACCGAGCGGGGCCGGTGGTGGCCCGCCACCCCGCCCTGCTCCTGCTCCCGGCGGTGCCGTTGGCCCTGATCAACGCGCTGCTCGGCATGGAGGAGGATTTCGCCGGCTGGAACCGTTGGGCCTACCTGCTGTTCTTCCTCTGCGGTTACGCGCTGGCCGACGACCCCCGCGTCCGCGCCGCCCTCCGCCGCGCCGCCGTACCGGTCGGCGTGCTCGGCCTGGTCCTCTTCGCGGGGACCGCGCCCGGGTTCATGGCGGCGGGGGACGGCGACGATCCGTTCACCGCGTGGACGTCGCTCGCACTGGTCACCCGGGGGCTGTTCGGGGCGGCGGGTTGGTGCTGGGTGCTGGCCATCCTGGGCCTGCTGGACCGGCCCCGGCCCCGGCCCAGTGAACCGGGGCAGCCCTCGGGGCGGCGCCGACAGCTGTGGGCATACCTCGCCCTCGCCGCGATGCCGTTGTACGTCCTTCACCAGCCGGTCGTGGTCGCCTTCGCGTACGGCGTGGTGGGCTGGTCCGCGCCGATCGTCGTCAAGTACGTGACGATCGTGGCCGGTTCGCTGGTGGTGATCCTCGTGGCGTACGAGTACGGGGTACGGCGGATCCGGGTGTCACGCTTCCTGTTCGGGATGCGGCCTCAGAGACGCGATGAACGAGGTCCAGCTGGGGTGTGAGATGAGCAGGGCGGGGCCGTGGGGGTTCTTGGAGTCGCGGACGGGGATGCCGGACGGATGGTTGTCGATGACCTCTACACAGCTGTCGGGGTTGCTTGAGCTGTACGAGGACTTGCGCCATCCGGTGAAGGCGGCGGGGTCGGTGATGGTGTGTTCAGTCATGATGCCCGTAGTCCTTTGCTGTGGCCCGCAGTAGGGCGATTGACTCCTTCAGTGGCATGGCGTCGCTCAGTGCGAGAGCGTAGATGTCTTCGAGCCGCTTGACGACAGCAGGCGAGTCGTGGAGCTTTCCCATGTTCACACCCTCGCCGTAGCCCACCGGCGGTTGATCCTCGAACGTCATGAGCGTCAACATGCCCTGCATGAGCGGGTGGAGGCCGACCCCGAACGGCAACACGTGGACGCGTACCCGGCCGCTCTCCGCCAGACGGACCAAGTGCGTGATCTGCTCAGCCATGACCTCCCGGGCGCCGACGGGGCGACGTAGCACCGCCTCGTCCAACAACGTCCAGACCACGGGTGTCGCCGGATCATCGAGGAGTTTTGCGCGCTCAAGGCGTGTGACAACGCGCCTGTCACATTCCTCTTCACTCACAGGAGGGAAGACCGAACTCAGAACCGCACGCGCGTACCCCTTCGTCTGCAGAATGCCAGGCACGAACGCGCTGGCGAACTCCTTGATCGCGACCGCCTGTTGTTCGAGTTGGCGCACCGCATCGAAGTAGTCGGTGACGGCCACGTCGTCCTGCGGAAGAAAGCTACTCAGCACATCCCCCGTGTTCAGGGCCTTGTCCAGACGCCTCGCGTCCTCCTTCGACGGCACCCGGCGGCCCGCCTCGATGTGGGACACATGTGAACGCGTCATGACCGCCATGTCGGCGAGCTGCTGCTGCGTCAGCCCCGCCGTCTCGCGCTGTTGTTTGAGCCAGTCGCCGTAGATCGTGCCCATCGCCCAACTCCTTTGTGACAAATGCTCTGTCACCAGCCAGCCCCTGGCGAGCGTAGCCCGGCATGTCTCAGGCTGTGAGCGGTTCGCTACACAAAGCGAACCCCCGCGACCGTTGCAGCGGTCCGGGGGCGTGGTCATGAATCGCTACTCAGGAATGGATTCGACGACATGGGCAACCGTATCGCCCGCTTCTTCAAGTCACGCCGGAAACGCCGGATTTCCGGCCCGACCGTGCACCACGTCGGCTTCCGGCCCACGGCCCGTGTCGCGCGGGCGGAGGCCAACGCCATGGCGCGCCCGTGGCTCGCACCCGGCCACGAGCCCGGATACAGACTCCGTGAAGCCCGGAGGCACGCGCTGTACATGAGTGAGAGGTCGCAGTGGGCATGAGTGGCGATGCGGGCGGAACCCGACTCCTGCCCTGGACCGGAGTCGACGGCAAGCGGTGCTATCTGGTGGGCGACGGCGAGGGCTACGTGTCCCGCCTCGCCGACAACATCGAGAGCGTCCAACTGGGCATGGCCGGCCAACTCCTCGACCACGCGGCCGACATGCTCGCCGACCGCCGGGCGACCGCCCCGCAACTCCGCTTCCTGCTGGCCCGGATGAGCGAGGCGCTGACCGACGTGCACCGGATCGCCGAGAGCCGGGGCGCGCGTCTCCCCGACCGCACCGCCGATGCGGGGTTCGACGACTACGACGCTCCGGGCGATACGACGTCATTGGACTCGCCCGGACTGTCGTGATGCGTTTGGCGGACCCCATGCGTATCGGCCCATGCGCCCCAGGACGGGCTACGGACGAGGACGCGGCCCACGCCGTGGGCCGGATCGCCGCATGCTCTGTCAGTCCTCTTCGACGGAGTACTCGGCGGTGTAGTCCTCCACTGGCACGGCCATGTCCGCCGCGTACTCGGCGCGTGCACGGCGGTCTTCCTCGGTGATTTCGGGGTGCACCGGGGGTGTCTCGGGGGCTGGCCAGAGTTGGACGAGGTGGCGTTCGCCGTGGTCGCCGATGCCGGGGTCGGGGTCGTCGGCGTGGCAGTAGAGGCGCATGCGTACCCAGCCGGCGTCGGAGGGGGAGGGCGAGTGGAGAGGGGGCTCGTCGTCCGGCCAGGCGTCCAGGATGTCGCCCTGTTCGAGGGTCGCCAGGGAGAGGTCGGGGAGGTCGGTTCGGAGGCTGAGTTCCTCGGCGGGCTCCCAGTCGCCGTCGGTCTCGGCGGGCGGTGGGGCGTCGTGGACCTGGATCGTGATGAGGAGGGGGCCGGTGTCGGTGGTGGTGAGGACGACGGCGTTGGCCTCGGTGGCCGGGCCGCAGCGCCAGCCGAAGGGCATCTCCTGGGGGTAGGCGTAGTCGTCGGTGAAGCCGATGAGGTAGCCGTTCTCGCCGAGGGCGACGGTGAACGAGGATTCACGGACCAGCAAGGGGAGCCTCCTTGACAGACCTTGAGCGGGGCAGGGTGCCCCTCCCGCTTCGCGCGGGAGGGGCACCCTGTCTGGCGGGGGGAGTGTAGACCGCTCAGGAAGTGACCACGTAGAACGGGTCGCCATGCATGACGTGCATCTTGCCGCGCCATGCGGTGATACGTCCGCCCTGGGACTTGTTCTCCTGGACCTTGACCCAGGTGATCTCCCGCTGGTTGGCGGGAAGGTGAGTGCCGCCCTCCCTGGTGGAGGCGAAGGGGTACTCGTCGCACGAGGTGCGGCCGACGCGCTGCATGTCCGCCGGCGCCTTGCGCGGGCACACCGCGGTCCGGTTGTCGTTCTCCTGGTCCTTGTTGATCATCCAGTGCAGCGGCTTGCCGCCGTTGGGGTCGCCGTAGTGGCCGCCGCGAGCGCGCAGCTTGCGGATGCCTTCGTCGATGCGGGCCAGGCCCACCATGCTCACCGCGGTGGGGGCTTCGGGGAAGGCGCAGCCGGAGCGGTTGGTGCGCTTGCTCCCGTAGTAGTTGTCGCACCGGTACGTGGCGGAGGCGTAGGAGACGCCGCCGGGGCTGTAACCGGCCTTGGTGAAGGTGTACTTGTAGGTGGTCTTCGCCTTGGGCTTGATCTTCTTCGGGGCGATGGCGGCGGACTTGTAGCCCACGGTGCCGTTGCCCACGCTGTCGAGGGTGCGGCCCTGCGGGAACTTGACGGTGGCCTTGGTACCGCCGCCCGAAGTGGCGCCGATCCTGACGTGGACGCCTTTGCCCTTGCCTGTGGTCTTCGCCTTGGAAAGCGTGAACTTCTCGCTCCAGTTGGCGGAGTTCGCCTTGAGGGTCATTTGGTGCTTGGCGCTGAAGTCGGCGGTGCCCTCGATGACGGGGCGTCCGTTGACGACTCTGATGACGTCGACGTGGACGGTGACCCACTCGCACGAGCTGTAGCGGTTCACCGTGATGCGGTTGATCGTGCAGGTCGCGTTGGCCATCGGGCCGGCGACGGCACCCGTCTTGGCCTTGGCCGAGCCGATGGTGACCCGCAGTTGTCCGGCGCTCGCGTCTCCGGCGCCGGTCTGGGCGGCTGTCGCTGACGGGGCCGCTGCCGTTATCAGCAGACCTATCCCCACAGCCCCGGTTATGAGCGGCTTTGTCAGTTTCAAGTTGTACCCCCGTGTGTCGGTCACGGCCGACGAGGGCACACCGTCAACTCACGTACGCCCCCGTCACGTTGGCGCCATGGAAGCACAGGAAACGCAAAGAAGAGGCGGCGATTTGATCGGCTTCGGTTCGATTTCGGTCATGATCGAGTGGTTTTCGTGCGGTGACGGTCAATATCCGCCGGTCAGGGGAAGGGTGGGGGTCGGTCCGGCTGGTGGCTCCGGAGCGGATTCGGCCAGAACCGGACTTGTCCTTACGGACACCTCCCTTTGGGGTGGTCCCACGGTGAGTCCCGGGGTGGTCCCGGGGTTGAAACCGGCGGGGCTCTCCTCGGACAGGGCCCGGAGCCGGTGGGGTGTCAGAGGTGTCGCTGTGCCGGTAATGGGGGGCGCGGCGGAGGTCCGGGCTGCGCCCAAGAGCTCGAAGCGCGCTGGGCCAGCTCCAGAGGTGCGCGCTCGCGACCCATGTGAACTCACGTACAACTTTCGGACATCCCCGCGAGTCGAGTGGGGTGAACGCGTCACGAGCGCGTTCGTCGTCGCTCAAGGGGATGGGAAGGCTTGATGACTCACGGGATATTCCGGAGACCCCGGACGTCCGGACGGACCCGGGTGATCGCCGCCGGGATCGGGGCAGGCATGGTCGTGTCGTCGGCGGCGGGCGTGTTCGCGCCGGCGGCCAGTGCGACGACGCCGACGGTCAGTTGTACGTCGGGGCAGGCCGGGCTGGCCGAGAAGCTGCAGAAGGACATCACGGCGGCGCTGGCGAAGCGGAAGGGGACGGTGGCGGTCGGGCTGTACGACCGGGTCACCAACACCACCTGCACCCTGCGGAGCGGTACCGCCTTCGACTCGGCCAGCGTGGTGAAGGTGACCGTGCTCGCGGCGCTGCTGTGGGACGCGAAGAAGCACAATCGCCTCCTCACCGACCGCGAGACCAAGCTCGCCACCGCCATGATCACCAAGTCGGACAACGCCTCCACCAGCACACTGTGGAAGCAGCTCGGCCTCACGAAGATCAAGGCGTTTCTGGCCGCCGCCAAGATGACCCAGACCAAGCCGGGCGCGAACAACTACTGGGGGCTCACCCGGATCACCGTCCGGGACGAGCAGCGGCTGCTCGCGCTGCTCACCGCGAAGAACACCGTGCTGAGCGACAACGCCCGCGCCTACGTCCTCAAGCTCATGAACAAGGTCGTCTCCTCGCAGCGCTGGGGCACCCCCGCCGGCGTGCCGTCGACCGTGAAGGTGCATGTCAAGAACGGGTGGCTGTCCCGTGCCACGCACGGCTGGCGGGTGCACAGCGTCGGCACGTTCAAGGGCGGCGGTCGGGACTACACGATCACCGTCCTCACGCACGGCAACCCGGACATGAAGTACGGCGTGAACACCATCCAGGGCGTCGCCAAGGTCATCCACAAGGATCTCGTGCCCGTCACCACGTCGGCGAGTACACAGCGGTACGTGCCCACCGACCAGCCCCAGGAAGCGACCGTGCCCGTGCCGGCCACCACGACCGGCGGCTGATTTCCGGACGTTCATGGAGAGGCAATCTCCGTATCACCGGCGTCGTCCTACCGTGACGCCATGCGTCTCAGAACCCTCCTCGCGACCGTCACCGCCGGCCTGGCCGCGGCCACGACCACCCTCGCCGCCGCCGGGCCGGTTCACGCCAACTCGTCGGACAGCAACGTCTGTTCGCCGTCAGTCTCCATCGGCGCGTACTCCGACGCCCTCGACAAGACGACGTACGAGGGCACCTTCGTCGGCAACTTCTCCGCCCTCGCCGTCGACCGGGACGGGTCCCTGCTCGCCGTCTCCGACCGGTCCTCACTCTTCGCCCTCGACCCCCGCACGCTCCAGCCGAAGGGCGTCGTCCCGCTCGCCACGGAGACCGGCGCCGCACTCGACTCCGAAGGGCTGGTCGTCGACCGGGACGGCACCCGCCTTGTCGCTTCCGAGACCGAGCCGACCGTACGGCGGTACGACCGGGAGGGCCGGATCCTGGGCAGCCTTCCCGTGCCCGACGCGCTGAAGGTCGCCCCGGCCGGGCGGGCCATGACCAACCAGACCTTCGAGGGGCTCACCCTCCTGCCCGGCGGGCGCACCCTGCTCGCCTCGATGGAGGGCGCGCTCTCCGGCGACACGGCCGGGATCGTCCGCTTCCAGACCTGGCAACGGCACGGCTTCGGACGGGACTTCCGGCTCTCCGCCCAGTACGGCTACCGCGCCGACACCGGTCTCGGCGTCGTGGAGGTGGCGGCCCTCCCGGGCGGACGGCTGCTCGTGCTGGAGCGGGGCTTCACCGCCGGCGTCGGCAACACGGTCCGCCTCTACGCGGCCGACACGCGCCGCGCCACGGACACCACCGGCGCCGACGTCCTCACCGGCCAGGACGGCGACGGCGTACGACTCGTCCGCAAGACCCTCCTCGCCGACCTCGTGAACTGCCCGACCCTCGGCGCGACCGCCAAGCAGCCGCAGCCGAACCCGCTGCTCGACAACATCGAGGGGATGACGGTCACCGGGCAGCGGCACGGGCGGCTGAACGTCCTGCTCGTCAGCGACGACAACCAGAACGCCGTACAGACGACGCGGTTCTACTCCCTCCGGGTCCGGGTGGCGTGAGCCCCGGCCGGCGGCGGCCGGGCCCGGCGGCGTTCAGCTCCGCCGTTCGCAGTCGCAGTCGGCCGCCGCGCCGTCCTCCAACAGGCCGCTCTTGGCGGTGAGATAGGCGAGTTGGGCGCGGCTGTTGCTGCCGAGCATGTCGCCGACCTTCTTGAGGTGGCTGGCGACGGTACGGGTGCTGATGCCGAGCCGGCCGGCGATGGCGGCGTCGGTGTAGCCGTCGACCATGAGGCGCAGTACGTGCAGCCGGGTCTCGTCGGTGAGGAGCGGAGGGCGTTGCTGGTCGTGTTCGTAGACGACCGGCTTCGCCCGCTCCCAGGCGTACTCGAAGGCGGAGACCAGGAAGTGCACCACGCCGGGGTCGGTGACCTTGAGGGCGTGGGTGCCGTGGTCCTTGCCCATGTCGGGGATGAAGGCCAGGGCACGGTCGCAGATGATCATCCGGTCGAAGACCTCGTCGACGGTACGCACCTCGACGCCCAGGTCGGTGACCTGCTTGATGTAGTCGAGGGTCGGGCCGTGGGCGCGGACCGTGTGCTGGTAGAGCGTGCGCTGCTTGACGCCCTTGCGGTGCGCCTCCAGCGTGCGCGGCAGGGCCTTGACCAGGACCTCTTCGGGCCTTCGGCCGCCCGGGTGCGCGGTCAGCAGCTCGTGCTTCGTCCCCTGGATCGCCTCGTCCAGCGCGGCGGTGATCACCGGCGCGGGGGTGAGCCGCTGCGAGGATTCGCTCCCCTCGCGGCGGGCGGTACGGTAGACGCTCTCCGCCTGGGACATCGACGCCCGTACGGCGATCAGGGCCTGCTGCTGTTCCAGGATCTGCCGCTCCATGGGGTGCGCCAGCGCCGCGGTCGCCACCGAGGGCGGTATCGGCACCATGGCCCCCGGGTCGTCCACCGCCGGGGCCACGAGCCCGAACGCGCTCACACACCCGGGCGCGTCCGCGCGCGGGGCCCTCCCCGCCAGCAGCGTGGTGCGGTAGAACTCCATCCCCGCACCGCACAGCTCCGCCGGGGTATCGCCGCCCCCGCGTATGTCCGCCTCACCGCACATGCCGTCCCCCTTCAGATTCCTGCAGTGCACGATCATGACCCCTTCAATCGCTTCCGGCAACCGGCGGCCCACGGCATGCTCTTCGTATGGACACCGACGAAGAGCCGGAAGTCCGAGAATTCTTCTGGGGGGTAAGAGAAATGAAGTACATGCGCAGACTGGCCGGGGCGCTCGCGTTTGTCGCCGCCGCGGTGCTGACCCTTTCCGCCGCCGTCGAGACGGCCGACCGCACCACGGTCGCCAACGCCCAGGCGTCCAACGCCCCGGGCGACCCCGGCTGGCCCTGAGCCCGGGGCTCGGCCTATCTACCCGCGTAAAGCCCATGCAAAAACGCGCGAAAAGCCGACGTAGTGCTCATGTGGAGCTCACGCAGCGCACATGTGCGGCGACGGCTTCGAGCGGTCCGCAGCACGGTTTCTGACGGAGCGTCAGTGCAGTGGCTGGGTGCGGGGCTTCACGACTGACCGCCAGCGGGGGACCGTCCGGACGGATCGGTGTCCATTCGGTGTCCAGTCGATGTTCATGCGATGTCCGGTGAAATCCGCCTGCCGGTTTATCGGTTCCGGCATGTCGGTTTCACATTGAACCAACCAAGGAGTCCGAGGGAATGACCACCGCCATTGCCGCACCGAAGTGCTTGGTGTGCGACACCGAATTCGAGGTCCAGGAGGACTGGGAAAAGGGGGAGATCACCGAGTGCACGGCCTGCGGCCAGGAGCACGAGGTTGTCGAGAAATCCGCTGCCGGGGTACGTCTTGATCTCGCCCCCGAGGTGGAAGAGGACTGGGGCGAGTGACCATCGCCGATCAGGTCCTGCTCTCGGTGACGATGCTGCGGCCCGAGGAGAAGCTGCTTCTCGGGGCGCTGCGGGCCGAGGGACTGACGGCTCGGCCGTTGCTGATGGAGGATCTGGCGGAGGTGGTGGCGGGCCGCACCGGCGGCCCGCCCGCCCTCGCCGTGATCCGCAACCTGTCCCATCGGGACGCCATCAGCGTCTCCCGGCGGCTGGAGTACGCCGGGGTGACCACCCTCAACCGGTCGTCCGTCATCGAGGCGTGCAACGACAAGGGGCTGCAGTCGCTGCTGTTCGCCCGCCACGACATTCCGCATCCGGTCACCCGGCATGCCTTCAGCTACGACCAAGTACGCACGGCTGTCGGGGAGTTGGGGATGCCGGCCGTCGTCAAGCCCGTGAGCGGGTCCTGGGGGCGGGGCGTCACCAAGATGGCCAACGCGGAGTGCGTCGAGGCGTGGGCCGGGGGGCGGGAGTCCGCGGACGCGACCGGGAAGCTGTTTCCCGTGGTCGTGCAGGCGTATGTCGACAAGCCCGGGCATGACCTGCGGGTCGTGGTGGTCGGGCGGACGCCTGTCGTGGCGATTCAGCGGGCGTCGGAGGACTGGCGGACCAACACGCACCTGGGGGCGAGTGTTGAGCGCGTCGAGGTGACCGCCGAGATCGACAAGCTGTGCCAGCAGGTGGTGGACGTGCTGGGGCCCGGGTTCTACGGCGTGGATCTGGTGGAGGACCGGGCCATCGGGGAGCTGCTCGTCCTTGAGGTGAACGCCAATCCGGAGTTCGCCAAGTCGTCCGAGCGGCATGGGGTGGATGTGGCGGGGCTGTATGCGGCGTATGTCGCGGAGCAGCTGTCGGTGACCGCCGCCGCGGCCTAGCCGAGGGGCTTGCCGCGCAGTTCCCCGCGCCCCTTAACAGCGTGGGTCGCGCCCGGTGTTTTCAGGGGCGCGGGGAACTGCGCGAGCGACCACGAACCACCCGCACCCGCCCACGCACCGATCCGACCGAGCTCCTGGGCGCGACCCCTCCCATCTCCACGGAAAGAGGCCCGACACCACATGGAACTGTTCGACACCGCAACCGTGCTCACCCGCGTCCTGACCTCGGGCGTGGTGATGAGCATCGAGAAGAGTGACCGGGAGTTGCCCGGTCTCGAACGACTGCTGACGAAGAAGACGGGGCGGAGCAAAGCCGTCCTGCTCAACAGTCGTACCGGGGCGATACACGCCGCCCTGGCCGGTCAGGGGATCGGGCACGGAGACAGCGTCGCGCTCGCGGAGCCCGACGCGGAGACCTCCGCGTTCCTCGCCTGGCTCGGCGTGCAGGTGACCTCGTACGACGGGCCCGCCGCGTACGACCACATCGCGCTGGACCCGGCCAACGCCGACCGGCTCGGCGAGCTGGCCGCGGGGGCCACCGCGCCGGCGCTGGTGGTGGACCTGACCGGCCTCGGCTTCGGTCCGGCCGCCGCCGTGCTCACCGACGACCCGCGACTCTGGGCCCGCGCCGAGCGGCTGAAGATCTTCGGCGCCTACGACCTGCGGACGATGTGGACGCAGGAGGAGGCGGACGCCGAACTCGTGCCCGGAGTGCAGTTCAACTACCGCCTCAGCCCGCTGGTGGCCGCCTGTGTGCGGATGGCCCTGACCCAGGCGGCGCGACCCGCCGCGACCTCCGGAGCGACCCAGTCATGATCACCGATTTCCCGAACTCGCCGCTGCCGCTGCCGAATCCGGCGGACCTCGACGACGAACTCGCCGCCCTCGGCGGTGGCGAGATCATCCCCAAGGCCATGCGCCGCACGCTCTTCCCGGTCATCACCAAGGAAGACGTGTTCAACCTGATGCTCGCCCAGCGGCAGGCGCCCGAGAAGGTCGTCGCCGACTTCGCCGAGGCCTACCGGGCATATGTGGGCGCCGGGTACGCGCTGCCCACGGCCAGCGGTACGTCCAGTCTGCACATGGCGCTCGTGGGCGCCGGGGTGCGGCCCGGTGACGAGGTCATCGTGCCGGCGTTCACGTTCATCGCCACCGCGCAGGCGGTCGTCGCGGCCCACGCCATCCCCGTGTTCGTCGACGTCGACCCGGTCACGTACTGCATGGACCCGGCCGCCGCGGCCGCCGCGATCACCGAGCGGACCCGGGCGCTCATGCCCGTCCACGTCCACGGTCTGCCCGCCGACGTTCCCGCCCTGCGCGCCCTCGCCGACCGGCACGGCATCGCCCTCGTCGAGGACGCCTCCCACGCGCACTCCGCCAAGATCGGCGACCGCGTCGCCGGCTCGTTCGGCGACGCGGCCGGGCAGAGCCTCATGGCCGACAAGAACTTCCCGCTCGGCGGCGAGGGCGGCATCGCCTTCTTCGCCGAGGAGGAGTCGTACGAGCGGGCCGTCTCCTATCTCGCCCGGCACGGCATCGACTACGGGATGTCCTGGGTCGCCGCCGCCTTCGGCAGCAGCCAGCTCAAGCGGCTGCCGTACTACGACGAGATCCGGGCCCGTAACGCCGCGCTGCTCGGCGAGGCGCTCGACGGGACCGGCCTGTTCACTCCGCCGCATGTGCCGGACGGGCACGTCCACGCGTACAACATGTACCGGATCACCCTGCGTCCCGAGGACGTGGGACTGGGAGACCTGCCCGTGTA
The DNA here is from genome assembly GCF_024612035.1 of Streptomyces sp. DSM 40750. GTDB lineage: Bacteria > Actinomycetota > Actinomycetes > Streptomycetales > Streptomycetaceae > Streptomyces. The sequence continues at coordinate 4,325,732 of NZ_CP102513.1, read as the reverse complement.
CGCCGTCAAGGAGGCCGTGCACGAGCTGCTGGTCGCGGAGGGTGTGCCGGCCCGTGAGTGGCAGAACACGCCCATTCCCTGCCATCTGCCCTTCCGGAACCGGGACGGGTTCGGCAACGGCTATCCGTTCAGCCTCAACCCGGGGGCCGTGCGCGACCACCGGCCGGAGGACTTCCCCGTCACCCTCGGCATGCTCGACTCCACCCTCGTCCTCTGCCGAGAACTGCGCTCCCCGGTCGAGTACGAGCGGATCCTGCGCTACGCCGACGCCTTCCGCAAGGTCGCCCGCCGCCCGGACGCCATCCGCAAGCTCGTCGAGGACCGCGACTACGTCCGGCCGTACGAGAAGGCGGCCCGCCTTGGCTGACACCGACCTCAACACGTATGCGCACGACAAGATCCGCGTCGCCGTCGTCGGTGCCAGCGGATACACCGGGGGCGAGGTCATCCGGCTGCTCCTGGAGCACCCGAACGTGGAACTCGCCTTCCTCTCCGCCGAGCGGGCGGCCGGTGCCGCCATCGGTGCGGTGCACCCGTGGCTGCGCAACCATCCGAAGGCGGGCGGGCTGAAGTTCCGGCCGCTGGCAGAGCTGGCGGACGTCGACCCCGTCGATGTGGCCTTCGGGTGTCTGCCCACCGGAGCGCTGCCCGAGCGGTTGCCGTTGATCGCGGCGCACGCCAAGCGGGTGCTGAACCTGGGCGGTGACTTCCGGCTGCGGGCCGAGGACGAGGTGCGGGCGCACTACCCGAAGACCGCCGAGCATCCGCCGCTGGAGGACTTCGCCTACTACGTACCGGAGTTGAGCGCCGGGATACCGGACGGGCGGTTCGTGAACCTGCCCGGCTGCATGGCCGTCACGACGATCTACGCCCTGTATCCGCTGTTCGCCGGGGCCGAGCCCCTCGCGACCGACAAGGTCGTCGTCGACGCCAAGACCGGCTCCACCGGCGGCGGACGTGGCAGCAACGAGCCTCCCGCCGAGCGCAGCGGGAACTTCCGGGTGCACAAGCTGTACGGGCACCGGCACGCGCCCGAGGTCCGTCAGGCCCTCACCGACTTCACCGGCGCGGCCGTGGACCTGCGGTTCTCCACCCACAGCCTGGACGTGGCCCGGGGCATCCTGGTCACCGCGTACGCCGAACTCCGCGACGGCGTCACCTCGTTGGACGTCAAGCGGGCCTACGCCAAGGCGTATGTCGGCAAGCCGTTCGTACGGGTCCGCCCGGCGCCCAAGGCGCCGCAGGACTTCCCGATGCTCAAGGCGGTCGTCGGCTCGAACGTCGCCGAGGTCGCCATCGCCGTCCAGGGCGGCCAGGTCGTCGCCGTCGCCGCCCTCGACAACCTCATCAAGGGCGCCGCCGGCCAGGCCGTCCAGGCGATGAACCTCATCAGCGGCTTCGACGAGACGGCCGGCCTGCCGACGACGGCGGTGTCACCATGACGACGCAGATGGAAAGGCCGACGGGGGCGGGAATCGAGCCTCCGGCTCACCTCAACGCCCCGGCGACGGCCCCGGTCCCGGCTCCGACCTCGGTTCCGGCTCCGGTCTCGGGTCCGGTTCCGACCTCGGCTCCGGTTCCCGCCTCGCAGGCCGTCCCCGCCCCTGCCCTCACCCCCCAGCCGACCCGCCGCACCCTCACGCCCACCCGCCCCCTCTACGTCATCAAGGCCGGCAGCGCCACCCTCGACCGCGGCACCATCCACAAGGAGCTCGCGGACCTGGTGGCCCGGGGCGCCCGCGTGCTGCTCGTCGCGGGCGGGGCCACCGGGATCGAGCGGCACTACGACGCCATCGGCCGGCCGATGCCCCAACTCCGGCTGACCAGCGGTGACTCGGTGCGCTACTGCCCGCCGGAGGAGATGGCGCACCTGGTGGACGCCTACGAGCGGGTCACACTGCCCGCCGTGGAGCGGGACCTGCGGGCGCTCGGGCTGAGCGTGTTCACCTCCGTCGCCGCGCGCGGCGGGCTGGTGACCGGCAGGGCGAACCGTCCGCTGAAGGCGTTGTCCGCCGAGGGCCGGACCGTGGTCGTACGCGACCACCGGGCCGGGGTGCCGACGGAGGTCGACACCCACGGGCTGACGGCGCTGCTGGAGGCGTACGACGTCGTGTGTCTGTCGCCGCCGGTCGCCGACCCGGCCGGTGGTGCCCCGCTGAACGTGGACGCCGATGTGCTCGCCGCCGTCCTCACCGGCGCGCTCGGCGCCGACCATCTGCGGCTGGTCACCGGTACCGCCGGGCTGCTGACCGACCCGGCCGACCCGGACTCGACGCTGTACGACGCCTATCCGGGCGAGGGCGCGAAGTACGCGGGCGGCAGGATGCGGCAGAAGGTGCGGGCCGCCGAGATCGCCATGAAGAACAGCGGCGCGGACGTCGCCATCACCGGCCCGCACACGATGAGCGAGCCGTCCTGCTGGACCCGGTTCTGGCGGACGAAGGAGCCGGCGGCCGATCTCGGGCTGCTCACCCGGGTGGCGTGCGTGCCGTCGGTCTCGCGCGACGAGGCCGAACTCGCCGTCTACCTGGCGGAGTGGTGCCGGGAACGCGGCATGGACGCCCATGTCGACGAGGCGGGCAATCTGGTCGCCACCCGTGGCGACGGGCCCCGGCGGCTGCTGCTGCTCGGCCATCTCGACACGGTGCCGCACCACTGGCCGGCCGAGTGGCGTGACAACGAGCTGTGGGCGCGGGGCAGTGTCGACGCCAAGGGCAGCCTGGCGAACTTCCTGGAGGTGCTCGCCCACGCGGACATCCCCGAGGACGCCCAACTGCGCGTGGTCGGCGCGGTGGAGGAGGAGATCTCCTCCTCCAAGGGTGCCTTCCACGTGCGCGACCGGTACCCGGCCGACGCCGTCGTCATCGGCGAGCCCAGCGGCTCGGGGACCCTGACCCTCGGCTACTTCGGGCTGTTCAAGCTCCGGGTGACGGCATCCGTGGCCAGCGGCCACTCCGCCGGGATGGACGCCGTGTCGGCGCCGGACCACCTGATCGACGTGCTCGGCCGTATCCGGACCTCGGTGCTGGCCGAGGCGCCGGACGCGCTCAGCGCGGTCATCGACGTCCAGGTGGAGAACGGGCGGGAGCGCAGCACCGCCACCGGGATCCTCAACTTCCGGGTGCCGCCCAAGGTCGAGGTGGCGGCGCTCACAGCCGCCGCGCTGGGCCATGTCCGCGACGACGTGCGCGTCGAGGTGCTGCGGGCCACCCCCGGGCACGCCGGCGGCCGGTCCAGTGCCCTGGTCAAGGTCTTCACGCGGGCCTTCGCGCAGGCCGGGATCAGGCCCCGCTTCGTGGTGAAGAAGGGCACGTCCGACATGAACACGCTGGCCACCACCTGGCGCGACGTGCCGATGGTGGCGTACGGGCCCGGGGACTCCGCGCTCGACCACACCGACGAGGAACGCATCGACCCCATGGAGTACCGCACCGCCCGCTCCCTGCTCGCCGACGCGGTCCACCGGTGGTTCGCCCTGTCCGAGGGGAGCCGACGATGACCACGGCCGTACTCGAGGAGACCCTGGTCGGGGACGACCTGGTGGCCACCCTCACCGAACGCGCCGTCCTGGCCCGCCGGCTGGTCGTCGACATGGCGGCGAGCCCGCGTGGCTGCCACCTCGGCGGCAGCCTCTCCGTCCTCGACATCCTGATCGCCGCGCTGCACCGCGCCGCCGGCGACGACGGCACCGAGGTGGTCCTCAGCAAGGGCCACGCGGCCGCCGGTCTCTACGCGGCCCTGCACGTCAGCGGCATCCTGCCGGAGAACCCGGCCCCGCTGTACGGCCTCGCCGGCCACCCCTACACCGGCCATCCCGGCCCCAAGGTGCCCGGCGTCCGCTTCCCCACCGGCAGCCTCGGCCACGGCGTTCCGTACGCCGCCGGCTGGGCGCTGTCGCAGCGGATCGGCGGGGGGAACGGGCTCGGCATCGCGGTCGCCGGGGACGGCGAACTGCAGGAGGGCCTGGTCTGGGAGACCTGCCAGGTCGCCGCCGCGCAGCAGCTGGGCAACTTCGTGCTCGTCGTGGACCGCAACGGCGGCCAGAACGACGGCATGGTCGCCGACATCTCGCCGCTGCCCCGGCTCGCCGAGCGGTTCGCCGCGTTCGGGTTCGACGTGACGGAGGTGGACGGCCACGACCTCGGGGCCCTCACCGACCTGCTGGCCGAGGACCGTTCGGCCGCCCGCAGGCCCCTGGCCGTCATCGCCGACACCGTCAAGGGCAAGGGCGTACGAGCCGTCGAGGGCAAGCCCGGCTGCCACTACGTGACCATCGACGAGGCGCGCGCCGCCAAGTGGAAGCGAGCGATCCGATGAGCCTGACAGACGAGCGGGCCGGGGTTCTGCCGGCGGGGGTGCCCGAGACCGTGTCGGGCGACGCGGCCGGGGCCCTCCCGGGCGAGCGGCCGAAGGGCGTGGCGGGCGAGCGGCCCGAACTTCGCGCCGGGACACGGCCCGTCGCCTCCGCCACCGAGACACGGCCCGTCGCCTCCGCCGGCGAGACGCGGCCCGTCGCCTCCGCCGCCGAGACGCGGCCCGTCGCCTCCGCCGCCGAGCGGCCCGAGGCCCCCGCAGGGCCCGCGTCCCTGACCGCCGAGCGGCCCGAGGCCCCCGCAGGGCCCGCGTCCCTGACCGCCGAGCGGCCCGAGGCCCCCGCAGGGCCCGCGTCCCTGACCGCCGAGCGGCCCGAGGCCCCCGCAGGGCCCGCGTCCCTGACCGCCGAGCGGCCCGAGGCCCCCGCACGGCCCGCGCCCCTCACCGACGAGCGACCGGTGACCCTCTCCGGTCGTGACGCCTACCGGGACGAGCTGACCCGGCTCGCCGCCTCCGACGACACGATCGTCTGCCTGGAGGCGGACCTGGGCGGCAAGGGACACCCCTTCCAGGCCGCCCACCCGGAGCGTTTCTTCAACCTCGGGATCGCCGAGGGCGCCATGGTCGACATGGCGGCGGGGCTGGCGGCCGGCGGCCTCAAGCCGTTCGTCAGCACCTTCGCCCCGTTCGCCGCCCTGCGCGCCGCCGAGAGCCTGAAGCTGACCCTCGGCTATCTGGCCGCCGGGGTCACGGTCGTCGCGCCGTACGCCGGGGTCTCCGGCGCCTGGTTCGGGACCACCCACCACTGCCTGGAGGACCTGGCGATCCTGCGCAGCGTGCCGGGCGTGACCATCGCGGCCCCGTACGGCGACGCCGAGATGCGCGCGGTCGTGCGGGAGGCGGTCCGCTCCGGACGCCCGCACTACATCCGTACGGGGCGCAACGCCACGTACGAGTCACTTCCGGTGCTCGGTGACGAACTCCCGCTCGTCAACTGGGAGTTCAGCGCCGCCCCCGACGCCGTCTGCCTCGTCTCCGTCGGCGAGGAAGGCACCCGGCTCGCCCTCGCCGCCCGGCGGGCCGTACCCGGCACCGCCCACGCGCACCTGGTCCACCTCGACCACGAGCACCTGACCGGGGCGGCGGCCGAACTCGCCCGCCACCACTCCCGGTTCGTGGTCGTCGAGGAGCACCGCGGGCAGGGCGGGGTCGCCGAAGCGCTGGCGCTGCTGCTGCCGGCCTGCCAGGTCACGTCCGTGAGCGCGGACCGGAGCTGGCCCTCGCAGGGCGGCGACCACGAGGAGGTCATGGCCGCGCTGGGCCTGGACCTGCCCGCCGTACTCGACGCACTGGGCCGCGCCGCCGGCCGCCCCACGAACTGATCCCACCCACCAGCCCAGCCAAGGAGCCCGACATGCACATCCTCATGATCGAATGCAACCCGAACGGCATGGCCGGCATCGCCAACGCCCTCGACCTCGGCCACGACGTCACCCTCGTCTCGGTCGACCCCGACTTCTACCTCGCCGTCTCCCCGCTCACGGAGGCCGCGTACGCGCACCCCAACTGCACCGTCATCAAGAGCGAGAAGGCCTTCTCCATCGAGGAGCTGACGGCCCTGGCCCGCGAGGTCCACGCCGAGCGCCCGGTGCACGGGGTGACCACGTACAGCGAGTACCACACGGTCCACACCGCGGCCGTCGCCGAGGCGCTGGGCCTGCCCGGGATGAGCGTCGACGGCGCCCGCAACGCCCGTCACAAGCACCTCACCCGCCTCACCCTGGACGGCAAGGGCATCCGGCAGCCGCGCTTCGCGCACGTCTCCGACCCGACGAAGGTCGAGGCGGCCGTCCGCGAGATCGGCTTCCCGTGCGTGGTGAAGCCGTCCGACGGCACCGCCAGCCTGCACGTCCTGCACCTGAAGGACGAGGACGACCTGACGGCGTACCTGGCCGAGCTGGCGGAGGTCGTCGACTACGGGCGCGGCGTCGTACGCATCCCGGACATCCTGATCGAGGAGTTCGTCACCGGTGAGCTGATCTCGGTGGAGTCCTGCGTGCTCGGCGAGGGCGAGGTCGTCAACCTCGGGCTGACCGACCGTCCGCTGAGCGGCTTCCCGCACTTCATCGAGATGGGCGCCACGTACTTCACCGGACACCCGCTCCAGGACGAGCTGTTCGAGATGACCACGAAGGTCCTGAACGAGCTGGGCGTCGACTTCGGCTTCATCCACACCGAGTTCCTGCTCGGCCCGGACGGCCCGGTCCTGTGCGAGGTCAACGGCCGGCTCATCGGCGGCATCGTGCCGAGCCTGATGCAGATCAGCTCCGGCGTGGACGCCTACCTGGAGGTCATCCGTCAGGCCCTGGGCGAGCGCCCCGAACTGCCCTTCCCCGGCGAGACGATCGCGGGCGGCCACTGGTTCGGCTCGCCGGTCGCCGGCACCGTCGAGTCCATCGGTTTCGACGGCCTGAAGGACCTGCCCGGCTTCCACAGCGCCCTCGCCTACAAGAAGCCCGGCGTCGAGGTCGGCCGCCTCTCCAAGAGCAACTTCGACTGGATCGGCCACATCATCTTCACCGGCGCCGACCGCGACGAGGTCAACAAGCGCAACGAGGAGGCCCTGGACGCCATCGACCTCCGCCTGAAGGTCGAGGTGGCCCGATGACCCAGGCCCTCCGCGGCCAGGAGGAGACGGTCACCCTGCACGGGGTGGCCGTCCCGGCCCTCGACCCCGAGGCGCTGTACGACGTCACGACGGAGAACGGCCTCTTCACCGCCTTCACGAGGGTCGGCCCCCGGCAGGGCGGCGAGCACGAACTCTGGCCCGGCTACACCGAGAGCCACGCCCACGTCTCGCTCCCCGCGAACTGGGACGACACGGTCGAGGACCCCCGGATCGTGGCCCTCCAGTACCTCTACCACGGGGTCACCCACGTGGTGGACATGTTCGGTTTCCCGCTGGTCGCCGACGCCTGGGCGGCCGGCCGGGCGGCCTCCCCGTGGCCGTACCCCGAGATCACGCACTGCGGCTACGCGGTGACGGCGACGACCGACGCCGTCGGCCGCACCGGCCACGGCGTCGAGTTCCCGGCCCCGGTGTACATGCTGGCCGTCGAGTCCGACCTGGACCACGCCCTGCGCGCCAACGCCGAACGCGGCGGCACCTTCCTGAAGGTGATGTTCACCGACGGCACGGAACAGCCGGGCAGCCCGGTGCGGTTCTCCCGACTGTCGGAGCGGGTGCTGCGCTTCACCGCCCGGATGGCCGCCGAGCGCGGCGTCACGGCGGTCATCGACTGCAACACCCTCCAGGAGACCCGCTGGGCGTACGAGTGCGGCTTCCGCCTCTTCGCCCACACCGTGCGCGACCGCACCCTCGACGAGGTCGACTGGAAGGAGTTCGAGGGGGCGCGCTTCGTCTCGACGCTCGCCGGGCTCCGGCCGATGATCATGACGGGGGAGGAGTTCCTCGCCGAGTACGGCCGCGAGGGCTTCGCCGAGACCCAGGACGTCCGCAACCTCGACTTCGTCAAGGGCATCGAGAAGCCCTACGGCATCGAGTACGGCGTCCAGGAGACCCGCACCGCCGCACTCGGCGACATGCGGCGCAACGCCCTGGCCGCGCTGAGCCGTGGCGACCTCCTGGTCGGCACCGACTCGGGCAACACCGGCGCGTACCACGGCTATTCGCTGCTCAGCGAGCTGGACCTGCTCCGCGGCGACGACGCGTCGCTCGACGGCCCTCTGCGGCACCAGGCCACGGTCGGCGGCCGCCGCTACTTCGACGAGCTGAGCGGCGACACCTCGGGCGCGCACCCGCTGCGGGTGGGTGCCGCCGCCACGTACAACCTGCTGCACGCATCCGCCCCCGACCGCGCGCTGTCGGCCCTGCCCGCCAGGACGGTCGTCGGGGGCGTCGAGATCGACCGCCCGGCTCTCGCCCGCGCCATAGCGGACCTGCGCGCTCGTACCGCCACCACTGATCCGAAGGGAAACGCCGCGTGACCATCGAACGCAGGCGGGCGCTGATCGGCGTGAACGCCGGCATCTTCCTCGCCCACATCGGGAACTTCATCTGGTTCCCCGTCCTCGTCGCCTCCCTCGGCGGCACCGACAGCGGCTTCTGGGCCGGTGTCGTGATGTGCATGACGTATGTCGGCCGTCTCGCCGCCACCTTCTTCTACGAGGGGGTCGCCGCCCGGATCGGCATCCGCGGCGCGGTGTTCGCGGGCACCGCCATGGAGGCGGTCGCGCTGGGCCTGATGGGCTTCGGCAGCGGCGTCGTCGTCTACTCCGCGCTCGCCTTCTTCATCGGCCTCGGCTCCGGCACCGCATTCCCCGGCCTGAAGAACATCCTCGTCTCGTACCCCGACGAGGAGCGCCCGAAGGCCTTCTCCACCTTCCAGATGTCCGCCCAGGTGGGCCTCTTCGGCGGCGCGCTGGTCGGCGGCCTCCTCGCCGACGTCGACCTGCGCACGCTCTTCTCGGTCGTCTTCGCCATCTTCATCGGCTTCTGCCTGGCGTCGTCGGCGTTCATCCCGAGGGACGGCTTCGGGGAGCCGCCCACCAAGGAGCACAAGCCCCCGCTGAGCACGGCGGTCTTCAAGGGCATCGAGGTCCGCGGCGCCACCCGCTACTTCCTCCTCTCCGCCGTCTTCTGGTTCCTCTCCATCGGCTTCATGGTCGGCATCCCGCTGCACATGGAGGAGTACGCGGCGGGCTGGGCCCCCTCGTCCCCCTTCTGGATCACGGGCCTGGCCGTCCTGATCCTCCAGTACCCCCTGTTCAAGTTCCTGATCAAGCACCTGCGCCCCGGCGCGGTGATGGCGCTGGGCCTGGCCGGCATGACGGTCGCCTTCACGGCCTTCGGCGCGGGCCGCACGGCCCCCTGGGTGGTCGTCGGCTGCCTCACCGTCGTCCTGGGCGAGATCCTCTTCGTCCCGTCGTTCGACATCTGGGTCGCCCGCAAGGTCCCCGCGGACCGTCTCGCCAAGGCCATGGGCGCCATGCATTTCTTCCGCAGCGCCGGCAACATGGTCGGCTCCCTCCTCGCCGGCATCCTCTTCGACCTGGCCCTCTCCTGGGACGTTCCCGGCGCCAACTGGTACGTCGCCGCCGCGATCGCCGCGGCCTGCGGGTTCATCTGCCTGTTCAGCGGGGACGAGGGCACCGCTGAGGAGACCACCGGCACGGCGGCCGAGGAGGAGCGGGCGGAGGCCCCGGCGTAGGCGACACAGGCTTCCTCTCGGCGAGAGAACTGCGCAAGCGAGCCGGCCTCACTGGGGATCGGCTCGCTCGGCGTCGCAACATGTTTGGCATCACGGTGCCTGCCGCGCTCGGCTGATCACGCGCTGGGCGTCCGCGCCGAACACGGCCGACTCGCGGAGCGTCTTCCAGGTGCGGAGGTAAGTACGTCAGCGGGAGGCACCAGTGGGCGCTCGGTTGAAGCTCGCGCGATAGGCCGTGGGAGTGAGGCCGACCCGGCCGACCATGTGCTTGCGGAGGGAGTCAGCGCTGCCCAGGCCGCTGTTCTGGGCTACCTGGTTCATGGGCAGTTCGGTCGTCTCCAGCAGTTCTTTGGCCCGGTCGATGCGCCGGTGGAGCAACCATTGGAGCGGGCTCAGCCCGGTCTCTGCGTGGAAGCGCCGGGTGAGGGTGCGCATGCTCGTCCTGGCGTGACCGGCCAGGTCGGTGAGGGTGAGCGGGCGATCGAGGTGTTCGAGCGCCCAGACGCGTGTGGGGGCGAGCGAGGTGCCGCGTTCCGGCGGTAGCGGCGTCTGGATGAATTGGGACTGGCCGCCCGGCCGTACGGGAGGGACGACCGCGAGCCGCGCGGCCGTGTTGGCGACCGCCGCGCCGTAGTCGATTCTGACCAGATGCAGGCACAGGTCGATGGCGGCGGCTGCGCCCGCAGAGGTGAAGATGCCGCCGTCCTCGACGAAGAGGAGGTCGGGCTGCACATCAATGGACGGGAAGCGAGTGGCGAGGTCGTCGGCCAGCCCCCAGTGGGTCGTGGCGCGGAGCCCGTCGAGCAGGCCGGTCTGGGCCAGTACGAAGGCACCCGTACACAGGGAGGCGATCCGCGCGCCGGCGGCCGCGGCTTTCCGCAGGGCGTCAAGGACTTCCGTGGGGGCCTGCTCGCCGCCACTGCCGACGGCGATCACCGTGTCGGCGCCCTCGACCGCGTCCAGGCCGTCCAGCACCACGATGTCGGGGCCGCCGACGGTAGGCATCGGGCCGGGCCGCGCCGCGCAGATGCGCACGTCGTAGTCCGGGACGCTGTTGAACACCATCAGCGGGATCGAGACGTCGAAGCTCAGCACGGGCGGCACGATGACTGAGGTGACGCGGTGCATGGCCAGAACCTCCGGAAGGGTGTCATTCGGGCCACTATCCTACGAGGGTGCGAAGCGGCAGCGTTGTCGGCATGAAATCTCATGTGATCGTGGGTCGCGGGGCCGCCGCGTCGAAGACCGCTCTGCTGCTGGCTGAGGACGGCGAGCGGGTTCAAATGATCAGCCGGACCGGCGGCGGACCCGAGCACCCGCTCATCGACAAGGTCGCCGCTGACGCGACCGACACCGATCGGCTCACCGACCTGACCGAGGGGGCGGACACGCTGTTCACCACCGCCGCGCCGCCGTACCACCTCTGGCCCGAGCAGTTTCCGGCCTTGTCGGCGTCGCTCCTCAGCGCGGTGAAGCGGACCGGTGTCGCGTACGTGATGCTCGGAAACCACTACGCGTATGGGCCGGTGAGCGGGCCGATAACGCCGGCCCTCCCCTTGGCCGCGACCGGCCCCAAGGGGCGGACCAGGGCGCGGGTATGGGAGGAGGCCGCCGCCTCAGGGGTGAAGGTCACCGAGGTGCGGGCTGCCCAGTTCTACGGCTCCGGCGCCGTCTCGGTGTTCAGTCTCATGGTGCAACGGCAGGTCATGGAGGGCACGCTGGCCCTGGTGCCACAAGAACTCGACGTGCCGCACAGTTACTCGGCGATCGGTGACACCGCGCGCACGCTGGTCGCCGCGAGCCGCAACGAGCAGGCGTACGGCCGAGCCTGGCACGTACCCACCTCGACCCTGTCGGTGCGGCAACTGGCCGTGCGACTTGCCGAACTCGCGGGGGCACCGGAACCGCGGATCGAAGAGATGACCGAACGCGATCTGACCCTGCTCGCGTTCACCGAGCCGTTCTGGGCGGAAATGCACGAAGTGCTCACCAAGCCGGGTGACCCGTTCGTCATCGACTACTCCGAGACCGAGAAGATCCTCGGTATGAGCGCCACTCCGGTGGACGACGTGCTCCGGGAAGTGATCTAGAGCGGCTCGTCATGCGGCCTTGGCCGGGTATTCGGTCCACGAACGGATCGGCGAGGCGGGCGCGAAGTTCGTCTTCGGGCCGGCGCGGGCATTGCGCCAGCGGACGTAGGCGGCGATGGCGGCATTCTGCTTGGAGGGGCAGGAGTCCGGCCGTGGCCTAAGCGGTGCGCGGCGGCCGGTACGGATGTGCGTGCGCTGCCCGACGGTCACCCACACCCCGGTGACCGTCGCCGAGGTGCACCAGGCCACCGGGCCCGGCTTCAACGTGTACGCCTCCCCCGAGTGCGCACTGCACTACCCGCCACTTCCGTATGTGCGCGAGGGTGGGAGCGGACGGTGAGCGCCGGGAAGCGGTACCCGCCGGCCGCGCGTCCCGTGGATCCGGAGTGGCGGTCGGCGGAGTGCGCGGTGGCCGTGCGCCCCGGTTTCGAGTACCTGCACGGTCAGTGCCGCCAGACGGCGGATGTGCCGTTGCCCGGAACCGTGGGCGTGCTGCTGATGCACCGCTGCCCGTGCTCGTGCCACGGGCAGAGCGACGAGGCCGGGAGCTGAACAGATCTGCCCCAGGCGTGCACCACGGACTCTCGATACAGCCCTCAAGGAGGAGACTTGAGGGCGCGACGCTGATCTGGTCATCGCGGCACTGAACCGGCGCCGGAGACGGGCGCCGGGGGCCCGTTCTCCGGTTCGATCCCGGGCGGACTTTCCCGCCGCTGCGGTGCTCGCCGCCGGTACCGGGGCGACGGGTTGGGGCGGGCGTCTCACGGTCGGAGCGCGTACGGCTGACCTCTCCGCCGTATGCGCGCTGCACCAGCGTCGCCCGGAGCCATGGTCCAAGGCGGCGGCCTGGCGCAGTGGCAGTCGGACGGTCGCCCGCCGGCCGACCGCATACGCCTGCACGTCGGCCCGGACGGGCAGCACCTCACCTGGGCATGACCACGAACCGACCGCTTCGGGGCCCGCGACCGCGGGAGGGTCTGGTCGGTGGCTCTGCGCCCCAGCGTCAGCGTCAGCGCCCCGGCTCGTCGCGGCGGCAGTGCAGGAAGAGATGGGGCTCGGGCTCGGCTTCGGGGTGGTCCGGGGTGAAGACGGCGCTGTGCCGGGACAGCACCGTCAGTCCCGCCGCCTCCGCCATGCCGGCGAAGTCCTCCTCGGCGAAGCTTGTCGCGCGGACCGGCCGGCCCATGAAGACCAGCTCAAGGTCCTCCACGTCCCCGGGCACGGTGGCCAGCACCAGATGCCCGCCGGGCCTCAGGGCCAGGGCCAGCCGCCGCGTCAGAGCCGACTGCTCGGCGCGGGTCATCTGCAGCAGCGAGAAGAACGCGCACACGCCGTCGAACGATTCCGTCTCCAGCGGGAGCTCCCGGATGTCGCCGCAGCGGAACTCGGCCTCGGGGACCTGACGGGCGGCGAGTTCGACCATGACGGGGGAGACGTCGACGCCCAGCACCGAGTGCCCTGCCGCGATGAGCGCGGCCGCGGTGGGCCGCCCGGTGCCGCTGCCCACGTCCAGCGTCCGCGCGGCGGGCGGCAGCCGCTCGATCAGCCACTCCAGCGCGGACAGATGCGCGGGGGCATGGGCGAACGCCTTCTCGTAGACGGGGCCCAGCGCGTCGAACAGCACTGCGGCGGGGGGCCGTTGGTCCTCGTGCCTCACGTCGGTGTCCCTTCGCTCGCCGACCCGCATCGTCGCACCCGACGGACGCGTGCCACAACGGCGGCCCGCTGCGCGTCCCGGCGGGTCGGACGGGGGAGAATGAGGGCCGTACCCAGTCATACCCAACGGTCGACCTTGCGGAGGAGCCGGGAAATGCAGAACGCGCGAGCGGGGCAGGCCACCGGGCCCGAGGACCTCATCGATGTGGCCCGCCTGGTCACGGCGTACTACGCGCTGCACCCCGACCCGGCCGAACCGGGGCAGCGGGTGGCGTTCGGCACCTCGGGACACCGCGGCTCGTCCCTCGCGGCGGCGTTCAACGAGGACCACATCGCGGCCACCAGCCAGGCCATCTGCGAGTACCGCGCCGCCCAGGGCACCGACGGCCCCCTCTTCCTCGGCGCCGACACCCACGCCCTGTCGGAGCCCGCCCGGATCACGGCGCTAGAGGTCTTCGCGGCCAACGAAGTGACCGTCCTCATCGACCAGGCCGACGGATACACGCCCACCCCGGCCGTCTCGCACGCCATCCTCACCCACAACCGGTCGCGCACCTCCGGTCTCGCTGACGGCGTGGTGGTCACCCCCTCGCACAACCCGCCCGCCGACGGCGGCTTCAAGTACAACCCGCCGAACGGCGGCCCCGCCGGATCCGAGGCGACCTCCTGGATCCAGGATCGGGCCAACGAGATCATCACCGGCGGTCTGAAGGACGTACGGCGCATCCCCTACAGCCGCGCCCTGACCGCACCCGGCACGGGCCGCCACGACTACCTCGGCAGCTACGTGGCCGACCTGCCGAACGTCCTGGACCTGGAGGCGATCCGGTCCGCCGGAGTGCGCATCGGCGCCGATCCGCTGGGCGGCGCCTCGGTCGCCTACTGGGGCCGTATCGCCGAACAGCACCGGCTCGACCTCACGGTGGTCAATCCGCTCACCGACCCCACCTGGCGCTTCATGACGCTCGACTGGGACGGCAAGATCCGCATGGACTGCTCCTCGCCGTACGCCATGGCCTCGCTCATCGAGCAGCGCGACCGGTTCGACATCGCCACCGGCAACGACGCCGACGCCGACCGGCACGGCATCGTCACGCCGGACGCGGGTCTGATGAACCCCAACCACTATCTGGCCGTGGCGATCTCGTACCTGTTCTCCCACCGGCAGCAGTGGCCCGCCGGGGCCGGAATCGGCAAGACCCTGGTGTCGTCGAGCATGATCGACCGGGTCGCGGCGGACGTCGGCCGCCCGCTGGTCGAAGTCCCCGTCGGCTTCAAGTGGTTCGTGGACGGCCTGTCCGACGGCACGCTCGGCTTCGGCGGCGAGGAGTCGGCGGGCGCGTCCTTCCTGCGCCGGGACGGCTCGGTGTGGACCACCGACAAGGACGGCATCACCCTGGCCCTGCTCGCCTCCGAGATCACGGCGGTCACGGGCAAGACCCCGTCGCAGCACTACGGTCGGCTCACCGACCGCTTCGGCGCCCCCGCCTACGCGCGCGTCGACGCCCCGGCCTCCCGCGAGGAGAAGGCCCTGCTCGCCAAGTTGTCCCCGCGCCAGGTCACCGCCGACACCCTCGCCGGAGAGCCGGTCACCACGGTGCTCACCGAGGCACCCGGCAACGGCGCAGCCCTCGGCGGCATCAAGGTGGCCACCGCCAACGCCTGGTTCGCGGCCCGCCCTTCGGGCACCGAGGACGTCTACAAGATCTACGGCGAGTCGTTCCTCGGCCCGGACCATCTGCGCCAGGTCCAGGAGGAGGCCAGGTCCGTGGTGCTCACGGCGCTCGGCGTCTGATCCGACAAGAGGGGGGCAGGGATGGACGAGGCTGCGCTGACGGCGCTGGTCGCCGCCGGGGCCGCGATCGGCGGCGGAGCGCTCACGGGGGTGTTCACGCTCGCCGCCGCCAAACGCCAGGCCCAGGCCGCCTGGGCGGCGGGCGAGCGCCAGGCGACCGCCGCCTGGGAAGCCGGCCGCCAACAGGCTGCCGCCGCCTGGGACGCCGGACAACTCCAGGCCACGGCCCAGCTCGACGTCGCCCGCCGGACCCTGACCGAGCAGACGCTCGCGGGGCAGCGGGCGGTGCGGCGAGCCGCGTATGTGACGTACCTGAGCCGCACGGACAGCGCCCAACAGGCGCTCACGGCTTGGCAGAGCGCGATCGGCACGGCGGACGAGGCGCCGCGTCGACGGGAGTACGACGCCGCCATGGGCGCGGTCGGGGAAGCGCTCAATGTCGTACGGCTGGAAGGGCCGGACGGTGTGACAGCGGCGGCGGAGACCCTGCGGGGCTCACTCGCCGCCACCGCTCCCGGAACCCCACACTCCATGGCACAGGAGGCCTTCCTGACCGCTGCCCGCGCGGCGCTCACCCCTGTGTAGTCGGTGCCGCGCGGATAGGATCCGCAGTGCCGAGGTGACGGAGGGCCAGGTGCAACCGAAGGTGTTGTCGTACACGGACCAGTCCAGCGACATCACTGTCGTGCGGCTGGAAGGCGACGACCAGGGCAGTACGCTCGACATCAACTCCGCACCCGAACTGCGCACCGTACTGGTGCAGCTGGTCGAAGGCGGGCGGCTGATCCTGGTCGTCGACCTGAGCGCGATCGACGACGTCGACAGCACTGGCCTGGGCGTGCTGGTCGGAGGCCTGAAACGGGTGCACTCCCAAGGCGGGACGCTGTCCCTGGTCGTGACGAACGATCGGTTGCGTTCCATTCTGTCCAAGACTGCCCTGACGAAGATCTTCCGCGTCCACGACAACGTGCCGAGCGCGGTCGCGACGCTCGTCGCCGACTACGCGGAAGAAGGCATCGAGCAGCGCCGGGCAGCCATTGCGGAGCGGCAGGCCCGTAAGCAGCGCGTACCGGAGAAGGGCGTCCTGGTCTCGGGCGACCACACGTACGAACATGTCTCCGAGGACATAACGTTGGTGAACGTCATGAGCAGAGAGCCGGGCGGTGAGATAACCGTCTACACGGCGCCGACCCTGCGCGAGTTGATCGTGGACCTGATCAACCAGGGACGGTACTTCCTGGTCGTGGATCTGACGTCCGTCGAGCTTCTGGACTCGACCGGAGTGGGCGTCCTCGTCGGCGGCCTGAAACGGATCCGTGCCCACAGCGGCGCGATCGCGCTGGTCGTGCCGTCCGAGCGGGTACTCAAGATGTTCCGGATCACCGGGCTGACCAAGGTGTTTCCCATCTTCGCCACCGTGGACCCCGCCGTCGAGTTCCTCGGCCGGGAGGTGCCCGCGGCGCATGTTTGACGGTGAGACACGTCGGCGCACCGCCCCCCAATGGGACCCCGTACGCCTCGGAGTCCGTCCCGCCCTCGGCCCGGACGGCACCACCGACCTGCCGTTGACGGAGTACCTCCTCCGCCCGCACGACGAGACCCTACGGCAGCGGCTGGCCCGCACCGCGGCCACGAACGACGCCGTGTTCGTCCTGCTGGTGGGCCGTTCCGCGAGCGGCAAGACCCGTGCCGTCTACGAGGCGGTGGCGGCCGTCCTGCCCGACTGGCCCGTGGTGCGCCCAGCGGACGCGGACGAGCTGATCGCGGCGGACATCGGGCCCCGCACCGTGCTCTGGCTCGACGAGACGCAGCGCTATCTGAACGGGGCCTCGGGCGAGCGGGCCGCCAGGGTGTTGGGGCGGCTGCTCGACGAGGTGGCGCCGCTCGCGGTGGTCGGCACCATGTGGCCGGAGCACCTGAGGCGACTGACCGAGAGCCGACGGGACGGCGAGGACGAATCGCCCTACGTCCGGGCGTTGTTGGCGGGACGTCATGCGATGGTCACGGTGCCGGACACGCTGTCCGGCGACGCTCCGGCCGTGGCCGCCGCGGCGGCCCGTGATCCGCGTCTGGCCGCCGCCGTGCGCGCGGCCGGTCCCGGTCATCGGGTACTGCAACACCTCACTGGGGGACCGGAGTTGGTGCGCCGCTGGGAGATGGGCCCGGACCAGTGGTTCACCGCTCCGGAACACGCCGTGCTGACGGCGGCCGTCGAGGCGCGCAGGCTCGGCCACGCCAGCGCCGTACCGGCGGGGTTGCTGAGGGAGGCCGCGGTCGGGTTCATGGCCTCCACCGCCCGTGCGACCGCGGGCGAGGAGTGGTTCCCGGCGGCCATCGGAGCGCTGACGACGGCAGGACGCGGCCCCGCTCCGCTGATCGCGGAACGGCACGAGCCCGGCGTCGGCGTCCCCGACAGCTACCGCCCGGACGACTACCTGGAGCAGCACATCCGCCGGGTCAGGGCGCATCGGGCGCCACCGGCCGAGTTCTGGACGGGTGCCTCCTGGGCCAGAACCCCCGATGACCTGTACTCCTTCGGACGGGCCGCCGAACAGCGGCGTCGATACGGGTGTGCGGCAGCGCTGTACGAGAACGCCGTGCAGAAGGGCCACAGACGGGCCCGAGCCGCCTGGGCGGTGCTGCGGGAGACCACCGACGGCCGGGTCGCCGCCGAGGAGACGGCCGCGACGGACCCCGTCGCCTGGGCGGCTCTCGCGATGTCGAGGGAGCGCGGCGGCGACAGGCCCGCCGCCTACGACGCGTACCGGCAGGCGGCCCGGGCGGGTGACGCGTGGGCGTGGTCGGCGATGGCCAGGATCCATGAGGAGGACGGGGACCAGGCCGCCGCGGACGATGTCGCGGCCTTGGCCGGGGCGGCGGGGCAGCCGCTCGCCTGGCGGACGCTCGGCCGGATGCGCGCGGACCACGGCCCGGCCGCGGCCAAGGCGTTCGAGCAGGCGGTGAGCCTCGGTGACGGGTGGGGGCACGTCGGGCTCGCGCAGGTCGCCGAACGCGCGGGTGACCTCCACGAGGCGGTGGAGCACGCCACGCGGGCGGCCGACACGGGCGTCACGGCGGCCTGGGCGCGCCTGGTACGGCTGCACTGGTCGCTCGGCGACCATGCGTCAGCCGTGGCAGCGGCGACCGGCGGCGCGGACGCCGGAAACCCGGAGGGCTGGTCCCTGTTGGCGCGACTGCGCCACGGAATCGGCGACCTGTCGGGGACCGCGGCCGCCCACCGCGAGGCCGCGGCCCTCGGTGTCGGCGCGGCCTGGCGTGAACTGGCTCTGCTCGCCGAGTCGGACGGCGACGCCATAGGCGCCGAGGAAGCCGCCGCGCAGGCGGTGCGCACCGGTGATCCGGAGGCCTGGACCGCCCTGGCCGAGGACCGCGCGGAACGCGGCGACGACACCGGCGCCGCACATGCCGCCGCGGAGGCGGCGCGCGCCGGTGACGTGGAGGCGTGGATCACGCTGGCGCGCGGCCGGGAACGCGCCGGTGACGCGGAGAGCGCGGAGCTCGCCGCCGACCTGGCCGCGGACCGGGGCTCACCCACGGGGTGGGCCGCGCTGTCCCGGATGCGGGAACGCGCCGGGGACCGGGACGGATCCCGGCGAGCGGTGCTGCGGGCCGACGCTCTCGGCGCCTCCGACGCCTGGACCGCACTGGGCCGCGTGCGTGAGGAACTGGGTGACACCGCCGCCGCCGAACGCGCCTACGTCCGTGGCTGCGAGGCCGGCGACACGGAGGCGTACGCCGCCCTCGGCGCCCTGTACCTGGAACAGGGACGGTCGGCCGAGGCCTGCGCCGCCTACCGGTCGGCCGTCGACGCGGGCATCCCCGACGCCTGGGAAGGGCTGCTGACGGCCTTGGCGGTCCAGGCACCCCGCGCGACCTCGGCGCAGACGGTGGACCGGCTCCGTACGACGGGACTGCCGGCGCAGGGGTGAGCGTCCAGGGTCTGTCGGCCTGGTGATCAGCGCCAGATTGTTGCGGTGGGATGAAATTCGCCGCTGACCGCGTTGGTGCCTTGCGGAAGAACAGGGCGAACGGAGGGCACCGGCGTGGCAGCGCAACAGGGGGGCGACCGAGGGTGGGCGCGCAGACTGGCCGGATACGCCTGGCGGTACCCCAAGGACGTGATCCTCGCCCTCGGCTCGTCCCTCGCGGGCATGGCCCTGATGGCCCTCGTCCCCCTGATCACCAAGGTGATCATCGACGACGTGATCGGGGACAAGACCCGGGACATGGGCCCCTGGGCGGCCGCCCTGATCGGCTCCGCCCTGCTGGTCTACGTCTTCACCTACATCCGCCGCTACTACGGCGGCCGCCTCGCCCTCGACGTCCAGCACGACCTCCGTACGGAGATGTACGGGACGATCACCCGGCTCGACGGCCGCCGTCAGGACGAGCTGTCCACCGGCCAGGTCGTCGGCCGTGCGACCAGTGACCTCCAGCTGATCCAGGGCCTGCTCTTCATGCTGCCGATGACCATCGGCAACTTCCTGCTGTTCCTGATCTCCCTCGTGATCATGGCGTGGTTGTCCCTGCCGCTCACCCTCGTCGCCCTCGCCGTCGCCCCCGCCCTGTGGTGGATCGCCGAGCGCAGCCGCACCAAGCTGCACCCGGCCACCTGGTACGCCCAGGCCCAGGCCGCCGCCGTCGCGGGCGTCGTCGACGGCGCCGTCAGCGGCGTACGCGTGGTGAAGGGCTTCGGACAGGAGGACCAGGAGACCGGGAAGCTCCGGGAGGTCGGCCGCCGGCTCTTCGCGGGGCGCCTGCGCACGATCCGGTTCAATTCCAGGTACACCCCGGCCCTCCAGGCCGTCCCCGCCCTCGGCCAGGTCGCCATGCTGGCGCTCGGCGGCTGGCTGGCCGTCCGGGGCCACATCACCCTCGGCACGTTCGTCGCCTTCTCCACCTATCTCGCCCAGCTGGTCGGCCCCGTCCGCATGCTCGCCCTGGTCCTCACCGTCGGCCAGCAGGCCCGCGCCGGCACCGAGCGCGTCCTGGAGCTGATCGACACCGAGCCGAGCCTCGACGACGGCACCAAGACCCTCCCCGCCGACGCGCCCGCGACGGTCGAGTTCGACGACGTGTCGTTCGGGTACAAGGACGAGCGCCCGGTGCTGGACGGCCTCAGCTTCGAGATCCGCCCCGGTGAGACCCTCGCCGTCGTCGGCTCCTCCGGCTCCGGCAAGTCGACCGTCTCGCTCCTCCTCCCGCGCTTCTACGACGTGACACGCGGCGCCGTCCTCATCGGCGGCCACGACGTCCGCGAGCTGACCTTCGACTCGCTGCGCGCCGCGATCGGCCTGGTCCCCGAGGACTCCTTCCTCTTCTCCGAAACGGTCCGCGCCAACATCGCGTACGGCCGCCCGGAGGCGACCGACGAGCAGATCCTGACCGCCGCCCGCGCCGCCCAGGCCGACCGCTTCATCGCCGAGCTGCCCGACGGCTACGACACCAAGGTCGGCGAACACGGCCTCACCCTCTCCGGCGGCCAGCGCCAGCGCATCGCCCTGGCCCGCGCGATCCTCACCGACCCGCGCCTGCTCGTCCTCGACGACGCGACCTCGGCGGTGGACGCCCGCGTCGAGCACGAGATCCACGAGGCGCTGAAGCACGTCATGGAGGGCCGCACCACCCTCCTCATCGCCCACCGCCGCTCCACCCTCGGCCTCGCCGACCGCATCGCCGTCCTCGACGAGGGCCGCCTCGCCGACATCGGCACCCACCAGGAGCTGGAGCGGCGCTCCGCCCTCTACCGCCGTCTGCTCACCGACCCGGACGAGCTGGGCGGCGTCTCGCCCGGCCACATCCCGCCGACCTCCCTGGCCAAGGCCGGCGACACCCCCGTACGCGACTCGATACGGGACGAGCTGGACGCCGAGTTCGACGCCGAGCGCGGGATCACGCCCCGCCTGTGGACCGGTGACCGGGAGCCGCGGGACACCGCCTTCGAGGGCACTCCCGCCACCCCCGAACTCCTCGCCCAGGTCGAGGCGCTGCCCCCGGCGACCGACACCCCGGGTGTCGACGAGGCCCGCGCGGTCGCCCCGGAGGAGTCGTACGGCCTGAAGCGGCTGCTGCACGGCTTCGGGCTGCCGCTCCTGATCAGCCTGGGTCTGGTCGCCGTCGACGCGGGCATGGGCCTGCTGCTGCCCGTGCTGATCCGGCACGGCATCGACCAGGGCGTCTCGCAGGCGGCCCTGGGCGCGGTCTGGGCCGCGTCCCTGCTGGGGCTGGTCGCGGTCGTCGCCCAGTGGGCGGCCCAGATCGGCGAGATGCGGATGACCGGCCGTACCGGCGAACGCGTCCTCTACTCCCTCCGCCTGAAGATCTTCGCCCAGCTCCAGCGCCTCGGACTCGACTACTACGAGCGGGAGTTGACGGGGCGGATCATGACCCGGATGACGACCGACGTCG
The DNA here is from genome assembly GCF_024612035.1 of Streptomyces sp. DSM 40750. Taxonomy (GTDB): domain Bacteria; phylum Actinomycetota; class Actinomycetes; order Streptomycetales; family Streptomycetaceae; genus Streptomyces. The sequence continues at coordinate 4,304,217 of NZ_CP102513.1, read as the reverse complement.
ACGCGCTGTCGACGTTCCTCCAGACCGGCCTGGTCACGGCCTTCGTCTCCGTCGTCACCTTCTTCGGCATCATGGTCGCCCTGGTCGTGATCGACGTACAGCTCGCCCTCGTCGTCTTCGCCACCCTCCCGCCGCTGATCGTCTGCACGGTCTTCTTCCGCCGGGCCAGCGTGAAGGCGTACGAGCTGGCCCGTGAGCGGGTGTCCGTGGTGAACGCGGACCTCCAGGAGTCGGTGTCCGGGCTGCGGATCGTGCAGGCGTTCCGCCGTGAGCGCGACGGCGGCCGGCGGTTCGCGGCCGGCAGCGACAGCTACCGCCAGGCCCGCGTCCACGGCCAGTGGCTGATCTCGATCTACTTCCCGTTCGTGCAGTTCCTGTCCTCGGCGGCCGCGGCGGCGGTCCTGATCGTGGGCGCGCACCGGGTCGACGCGGGCACCCTCACCACCGGCGCCCTGGTGGCGTACCTCCTCTACATCGACCTGTTCTTCGCCCCCGTCCAGCAGCTCTCCCAGGTCTTCGACGGCTACCAGCAGGCCACCGTCTCCCTGGGCCGCATCCAGGAACTCCTCCAGGAGCCGACGTCGACCAAGGCCGCGGACGAGCCCCTTGAGGTGCTGTCGCTGCGCGGCGACATCACCTTCGAGGACGTCGACTTCGCGTACGGGTCCGACGACGACGCCGAAGAGGCCCTGAGCGGGGTGGCGTTGACGATCCCGGCGGGCCAGACCGTCGCCTTCGTCGGCGAGACGGGCGCCGGCAAGTCGACCCTCGTCAAGCTGGTCGCCCGCTTCTACGACCCCACCGGCGGCCGGGTCACGGTCGACGGCACCGACCTGCGCGACCTCGACATCACGTCGTACCGCCACCGCCTGGGCGTCGTCCCGCAGGAGGCGTACCTCTTCCAGGGCACGATCCGGGACGCCATCGCCTACGGCCGCCCCGACGCCACCGACGCCCAGGTGGAGGCCGCCTCCCGTGCCGTCGGCGCCCACGACATGATCGCCACCCTCGACGGCGGCTACCTCCACGACGTCGCCGAACGGGGCCGCAACCTCTCCGCCGGACAGCGCCAGCTGATCGCCCTGGCGCGGGCGGAGCTGGTGAACCCGGACATCCTGCTCCTCGACGAGGCGACCGCGGCCCTGGACCTGGCCACGGAGGCCCAGGTCAACCACGCCACCGACCGCCTCGCCGGCCGCCGCACGACCCTCGTCGTGGCCCACCGCCTCACCACCGCCGCCCGCGCCGACCGTGTCGTCGTCATGGACCACGGCCGCGTCACGGAGGACGGCACCCACGACGAACTCCTGGCCCGCGACGGACGGTACGCGGAGCTGTGGCGGACGTTCGTGGGCGAGCCGGTTCTGCGGCCGTAGGGGTCTTCGTGGCCCGTTCCGCCGGGCGCGCAACCTTTTGAGGGGGGTTGCGCGTCCGTACATCAGTACGGTTCTGAGGCGGGAGGGGCCGGTACGGTCCTGAGGCGGGAGGGGCAACAGTGAGCAGGCGTGGGACACGTCGGCCGATGGCGCTCGTACTGGCCGTGTTGACGACGGCCGGGCTGTTGACGCTGGCCGGTCCGGTGGGGAGCGCGGAGGCGGCCGCCCCGGGGTGCGGCGGGCGCAAGGTGCGGACGCTGACGTTCGACGCGGGGACCGTCAAGGTCTACCGGAAGGGCCGGCGGTACGTGTGTGCCGTGCTCGTGCCCGAGAAAGCCGGGAAGGCGAAGCCCCGCCGGGCGTTCGTCAAGATGCGCCCGCGCGGCGGGGAGTGGGCGAAGAACAAGACGCACCCCACCGGCCCCGTGATCGTGCACGCGGGCAAACGCCGTGTGTGGATCCACGCGCAGGTCGGCTCGGAGAAGTACGACTCGGGCTGGATCCTCCACTGAACCTCCCCTCCGACAGAGGGTTTTCCCTAGCTCTCCCATCTCGGCCTGAAAGCAGTCCAGTTGGCCCCTTTCTTCCCTGGTGCCCCGGCGGCCGCTCCGATAGCTTCCGGCGCACAGCAGCTGTACAGGGGAGAAAACGCATGCGCAAAGCACTCAGATGGGTGCTGTCGCTCGTGGTGCTCATAGGCACGTTGAGCACGGCGGGGGCGGCCAACGCCGCGGGGTCGGACACCGCTGACATCAAGGACCGACTGCTCGCGATACCGGGCGTGAGCCTGATCGAGGAGAAGCCGTACCCGGGTTACCGCTTCTTCGTCCTCAACTTCACCCAGCCGGTGGACCACCGGAACCCGGCGAAGGGCACGTTCCAGCAGCGGATCACCATGCTGCACAAGGACACCAGCCGCCCGACGGTCTTCTACACCGGCGGGTACAACGTCTCCACCACCCCCGGCCGCCGCGAGCCCACGCAGATCGTGGACGGCAACCAGGTCTCCATGGAGTACCGCTTCTTCAACCCGTCCCGCCCCGACCCGGCCGACTGGTCCAAGCTGGACATCTGGCAGGCGGCCAGCGACCAGCACCGGATCTTCAAGGCGCTGAAGAAGATCTACGGTCAGAAGTGGATCTCGACGGGCGGTTCGAAGGGCGGCATGACCGCCACCTACTACGAGCGCTTCTACCCGAAGGACATGGACGGCGTCGTCGCGTACGTCGCCCCCAACGACGTGGTGAACAAGGAGGACTCGGCGTACGACCGGTTCTTCGCGAAGGTCGGCACCAAGGAGTGCCGCGACCGGCTGAACGCCGTGCAGCGCGAGGCGCTGGTGCGCCGTGAGCCGCTGAAGAAGAAGTACGCGGAGGTCGCCGCCGCCGAGGGCTTCACCTTCAACACCGTCGGCAGCCTGGACAAGGCGTACGAGGCGGTCGTCCTCGACTACGTGTGGGGCTTCTGGCAGTACAGCCTGCTCGCCGACTGCGACAGCGATGTCATCCCGAAGGACGCCGCGAACGCCACGGACGACGAGATCTGGACGTCCATCGACACGATCTCCGGCTTCTCCTTCTACACCGACCAGGGCCTGGAGCCGTACACGCCGTACTTCTACCAGGCCGGTACGCAGCTGGGCGCGCCGACGATCCAGTTCCCGCACATCGAGAAGAAGTACATCCGCTACGGCTACCAGCCGCCCCGGAACTTCGTCCCGAGCGACATCAGGATGAAGTTCCAGCCGTACGCCATGCGGGACGTCGACACCTGGGTCCGTCACAACGCCCACCAGATGCTCTTCGTGTACGGCGAGAACGACCCGTGGGGTGCCGAGCCGTTCCACCTGGGCAAGAAGGCCCGCGACTCGTACATCTTCACGGCGCCCGGCGCCAACCACGGTGCCAACGTCTCCCGTCTCGTCGACTCCGAGAAGGCGCTGGCCACGGCCCGCATCCTGGAGTGGGCGGGCGTCGCCCCGGCCACCGTCCAGGAGGACCCGAGCAAGGCGAAGCCGCTGGCGAAGTTCGACTCCAAGCTCGACAAGCGTGACGTCGAGCGGGAGCCGGCGCTCAGGCCGTAACACCCCTGAGCGGAAAGTGAATTGAGCCCCCGGTGCCGTGGTGACGCGGCACCGGGGGCTCACTGCTCCCCGGCGTCCCCGGCGTCCCCGGTGTCCTCGGCGTCCCCGGTGTCCAGGCTCACCCAACCCGCCTTCGACGACGGGACGTAGACGATGCCGCCCGCCACCATCGGCTCGGTGTCCAGGCCCGTCTCCACGCCGCTGGCGTCCTCGACGCTCGGCACGCTGTGCTGGTAGAGCAACTCGCCGCTGCGCGGCTCGAAGACGGCGACCTCACGGGTGTTGGCGACGTAGACGCGGTCGCCGGCCTGGACGGGCGGTGCGTCGGCCGGGCCCAGGCCGGGCATGGGCCTGCGCCACAGCTCGGTCCGCTCGACCGTGTCGACGGCGACCAGTTCGCCGCCCGTCTGGGTGGGGGCCACGAACAGCACCCGGCCCGGGGTCACCGACAGCTCGGGCGCCCCGCTCTGACCTCCGCCCAGGGTCGCGTCCACCTCGGTGCGCACGCCCTTGGCGCCGGCCGTGAGGTCCTGGCTCAACAGGGCGCTCTCCGCGCTCGCGTCGTGCAGCACGATGCAGTACAGCCGAGTCGCGCCGTCCTCTTCGAGCAGCGCCTGGGTGCCGGGTTCGCACGGCGTGGACAACTCGAACGCGGCGACCTTCTCGCCGCTGCCGGTGTCGACGGCCGTGACGAAGCCCTCGCCGGGATCGGAGTCGTTGACGCGCGTGAACACGTAGAGCCGGTCGCCGACGACCCGGAGCGCGGGCGGCTGCCCGGCGCCGCCCGCGGGGCTCCGCGCCGACAGCGTCCAGCTCTCCCGGCCCGTGCGCGCGTCGACGGCCTGGACCAGGCCACCGTGGTCGACCGCGTACACCCGTTCGCCGTCGCCGATGAGCCGCTGCGTGAGTAACGTCATCGCGTAACGCCACTTCACCTTGCCGTCGGCGAGCGAGAGACCGATGAGGCGGTCGCCGATGTTGACGATCGCGGTGTCGCCGACGACGACCGGGGTGTTCTGGCCGTACGACGAAGCCTCGTCCGTCCGCCACAGCTCCCTGCCGGTCGCGGCGTCGATCCGTACCGTCCGGTCGCCGACGCACACCAGGGACGACTCGGCATACACACAGTCGCTGTTCTGGAGGTTGTACTGCCACCGCCGCCAGCCGTCCGGGCGGCGCTCGGGGCTGTCGTGGTAGGTGAACGTGAAGCCGCCCGAGCCGGACTGCGTGCTCGCGTACGCGGCGGACCCCTCCGGCTGCGTGACGGCGCGAGCGGTCCGGCTGGGTTTCTCGTTCGGACTCCCGGCGGAATCCGAGCCGCCCCCGCCGCCGTCCTCGCCGTCGCGCAGCCCGTACAGCAGTCCGCCCGACAGCGTGGTGACCGCCACCACCGCTGCCGCCACGGCGAGGACGAGCCGCCGGCGCCGCCGGGGCGGGGGAGTGGAGGCGGAGCCCGCGCCCGTACTCACGCGCGGCGGCGGAGAGCCGGGCGTCGGTGAGCGCAGCACGAAGGTGTCCGGGGAGTCGAGGGCGGCCGGGTAGGACGTGCTCTGCAACAGGGTGAGCAGCTCGTCCGCGTCCGGGCGCTCGGTCGGCTCCTTGGCCAGGCAGCTCTCGACCACCGGCAGCAGCCAGTCGGGCACCCCCTCCAGGTCGGGGGGTTCGTGGACCAGCTGGTACGCCACCGCGTACACGTCCGTGGCGTCGAACGGCACATGGCCGCTCGCCGCGTACGTCAGCACCGAGCCCAGCGCGAAGATGTCGCTCCGCGGTCCGACGTCCTTCTGGGCGCGAATCTGCTCCGGCGACATGAACGGCGGCGTGCCCACCGTGATCCCCGTGCCCGTGGGCATGTCGGTGTCGGCGGCGCGCACGATGCCGAAGTCGATGACCCGGGGGCCGTCGGCGGCGAGCAGGACGTTGGCCGGCTTGAGGTCGCGGTGCACGATTCCGGCGCGGTGTATGTCGCGCAGCGCCTCGGCGAGGCCGGTGGCGAGGCGGTACAGCTCCTCAGGCCCCAGGGCGGGCCCCAGCTTGATGCGCTGGTCCAGCGGCTGCCCCGGCACGTACAGGGTCGCCATCCAGGGCGGATCGGCGTCCGGGTCGGCGTCCACGACCGGCGCGGTGAAGGCCCCGCTGACCTGCCGGGCGGCGGTCACCTCACGGCGGAAACGGCGCCGGAAGTCGGGCTGGTGGGCGAGGTTGCCGCGGATCACCTTGACGGCGACCTGGCGGCCCGAGGGAGACGTACCGAGATAGACCCGGCCCATGCCGCCCGAACCGAGGAGGGAGTCGATGCGATAGCCGGGAATCTCCGGCAGCTCCTCCTTGCCCGGAGCGCCCTGAGGATCCTGGGCCATAGTCCCCCCACCGTTCACCGCCGTCGTACGGTCCGTAAGCGGATGATATCGATCAGGGACGACGGTGTACGGAGGCTTGCTCGACTCAACTCGGTAAGGAGCACCGGGCATTCAGACGGGCTCCGCGCACCCCACCGGCCTGTCCCCGCCCAGTCGCACATACAGATCCGTGGCGGCCGGGCACTGCGGTTTCCTGCCGACGGCGGCCGTGACCTGGTACTCCGGGGCGTGCTTGCCGTTGCCGTCGCAGGCGGTCTCGCGGACCTCGCCCCGCCCGGCGGCGTAGACGCAGTCGCCGACGATGGTGCGGGGGCCGCCTCCGCCGCCGGGGTCGCCCGGATGCGGCGGCTGGAGCTTGCGCATACAGGCGTAGCCCTGGGGGACCGAGCCGTCGCCGTCCTCATCCTCGGTGGACTCGGCGGACTCGCCGGAGGAAGGCCGGGACTCGCTGATGTGGAGGACGAAGTCGGTGGTCGGCGGACAGAGCGGCCCCTGCGCGACCCGGCCGTCGTGCCGCGCCACGACCCGGGCCGCGGCGCGCTCGCTCGCGCAGGGCACCTCGGTGAAGCTGGTCGTCCCGAACGAACTGCACTCGTCGACCCCGAGGAAGACGGTCCCGTACCCGGACTGCCGGGTCGGCGCGGTCGTGGTCGTCCGCTCCTCGGGCTCCTCGCCCACCCCGCCCGACCAGGCCTGACACCCCGAGAGCGCGGTGACGGCCAGGGCGACGGCAGCCACGAGCACCCCCGTACGCACCCTCCGAACGCGACGCGCCCCTCGCATGGCCACCCCCCGATGCACCTCCGTCCAGCGTGACCCGGTGGCGAGGGCCACGCCAGACGTATCGTGCGCTTTGCGTCACTTGGGGGTGGTGCGCGAGATGTGCGGCGTAGGTCCCGTACGTCAGGACCCGTACGCCGCGACCCGTGCGTCAGGACCCGTACGTCAGCCCGTGCCCGATCGGGTACAGCACCCGCGCCGGGTCGTCGGCCCGCTGCACCGGCACCGGCAGTCTCCCGCGCGGCGCCACCCGCCCGGCCAGCACCCGCGCCGCCGCCCGCACCTCGACGTCCGTCCACGAGTACGACGCCAAGTAGCCCTTCACCTCCGGCAGTTGGGCCACGTCGTACGGGTTCCGGACCGCGACCGCCACCACCGGGACCCCGGTCGCGAGGAGCCGCGTGACGAGGGTCCGCTGGGCGCTTCCCGCCGTCACGTTGTACGTCGCCACGACCACCGCGTCCTTGCCCTGCGCCGCCGCGACGGCCTGGTCGATGACGGCCTGTGCGGGTGCCGTACCGGTCGACAGGCGGGTCGTCGTGAAGCCGAGGGCGGCGAGTTCGGCGGCGAGGACGGCCGTCGGCGGTCCCGTGGTGCCCGACGGGGACGCCGGATCGGCGCCGACCACCAGCACGTTCTTGTGCGTACGACGGGACAGCGGCAGCAGCGAACCGTCATTGACCAGGAGTGTCGTGGTCCGCTCGGCGATCCGGTCGGCGGCGTCGAGATGCCGCGCGATCCCCACCACCCGGTCGACGCCGGCGTCGCTCACGTACGGGCGCTCGAACAGCCCGAGCTTCGCCTTGAGCCGCAGGATGCGGAGGATGGATTCGTCGAGGCGGGCCTCGGTCAACTCTCCGGCCCGTACGGCATTCAGCACCGCGTTCCAAGCCACCTCGATGGAGGGCGGGTTGAGGAGCTGGTCGACACCGGCCTTCAGCGCCAGCACCGGCACCTGGTCGTCGCCGTACTTCTCCCGTACGCCCTGCATGCCGAGCGAGTCGGTGACGACGACCCCGTCGTAGCCCAGCTCGCCGCGCAGGATGCCGGTGAGGATCGGGCGGGAGAGGGTGGCTGGATCGACGGAAGGGTCCAGGGCGGGGACCATGATGTGCGCGGTCATGATCGAGTCGATGCCGGCGCTGATCGCGGCCCGGAACGGCGGGGCGTCGAGGGCGGTCCACTGCTCGCGGGTGTGCTCGATGACGGGGAAGCCGTAGTGACTGTCGACGGCCGTGTCCCCGTGCCCCGGGAAGTGCTTGGCGGTGGCCGCGACCCCGGCCCGCTGATACCCCTTCACCTGCGCGGCGACGAGGCCCGAGACGGCCTTCGGGTCGGCCCCGAACGACCGTACGCCGATGACCGGGTTGGCCGGGTTGACGTTCACGTCGGCGACCGGCGCGTAGTCCTGCCGGATGCCGATCGCCCGTAGCTCGGCGCCGCCGATGCGCCCGGCCTCGCGCGCGTCGGTTCTGGAACCACCCGCGCCGAGGGCCATCGCACCCGGCAGCAGCGTCGCGGGCCTGCCGACCCTGGCCACGATGCCGTGCTCCTGATCGGTGGAGATGAGCACGGGCAGCCCGCGGGGAAGGCCGAGGGAGGCGCGCTGGATCCCGTTCGACAGGCCGGCGATCTGGTGCGGGTCACGGGTGTTGTGCGCCCAGGCGAAGTAGATGATCCCGCCGACCCGGTACCTGGCCAGCAGTTCGGCGGCCGTCCGGACACCGAGCTCCTGGAGGTTGGCGTCGATGTCCGCCTGGTCGGGCGCGGTCGCCGAGTGCCCGTAGACCCGCATCACGAAGAGCTGGCCCACCTTCTCCTCAAGGGTCATACGGGAGATGAGGCCGTGGAGTTCGCTGTCGTCGGTGCTGCCCGCGCTGCCTGTGCTGCCGGCCTGTGCGTCGGTGCCGATGGCCAGGGCCGCGGTGACGCCTGCCGTGGCGGCGAGAACGGTACGTCTGGAGGGCACGTGCGCTCCTTCCGGAGGTGTTCCACTGAAGGAAACTTCCAAGGAGTCACGAATATCCGGGAAGTTTCTTCCGGTCAAGGGAACGCACGGCGGCGCCGGGAGTGAGGGGCCGCCACCGGCGCTGTCGGAGGGGGCGCGCCGGCGGCGGCGTGCTGCCGGCCGCAGGCGGTGGAGAGGGTTGGTCAGCGATCGCAGCCAGCAGCGAGGCCGACGTCCGCTCTGCGGAGACTCACCCGGCAGTATGGCGGTTGGACGGGGTGGGGTGGGTTCGGGTTCCCGGGGATGGGTGGAATTACGGAAGTTGGTCGGGGTGGGGGTGTTGGTGCGCGGGGGAACTCGGGGGGTTGGGGTGCGTCGGCGGGTGCGGGTGGGTGGGGGCTGGTCGCGCCCACGCGGCGGAGCCGCAAATCGACACAGCCCCGCGCCCCTTGACGGCATGGGTCGCGCCCGGGGGCTTTTAGGGTCGCGGGGAACTGCGCGAGCAACCACCCACTCACCCGCACCCGCCAACGCACCGAACCCCCCGAACTGGAAGGCGGACACAAGGTCCACTTGTCGGACACTCCGGCGCGTCCGTGGGGCCGCGCGCCAGCATGACCCCATGGCCCTCGTCGACATCCCCGGTTCCAAATCCATCACCGCCCGTGCCCTGTTCCTCGCGGCGGCGGCCGACGGCGTCACCACCCTCGTACGCCCCCTCAGGTCCGACGACACGGAGGGCTTCGCGGAGGGTCTGGTCCGCCTCGGCTACCGCGTCGGCCGCACCCCGGACGCCTGGCAGGTCGACGGCCGCCCGCAGGGCCCGGCGGTCGCGGAGGCGGACGTGTACTGCCGGGACGGCGCGACCACGGCCCGCTTCCTGCCCACCCTGGCGGCGGCCGGCCACGGCACCTACCGCTTCGACGCCTCCGCCCAGATGCGCCGCCGCCCCCTCGCCCCGCTGACCCGCGCCCTGCGCGACCTCGGCGTGGACCTCGTCCACGAGGAGGCCGAGGGGCACCATCCCCTGCGCATCGCGGCCAAGGGTGTCACCGGCGGCGACGTCACCCTCGACGCGGGCCAGTCCTCCCAGTACCTGACCGCCCTGCTCCTGCTCGGCCCCCTCACCCGCGACGGCCTCCGCGTCAAGGTCACCGACCTGGTCTCCGAGCCGTACGTCGACATCACCACGGCGATGATGCGCTCCTTCGGCGCCGACGTCCGCCGCGAGGCCGACACCTACGTCGTCGCCCCCGGCGGCTACCGCGCCACGACCTACGCCGTCGAACCCGACGCCTCCACCGCGAGCTACTTCTTCGCCGCGGCCGCGCTGACCGGCACCGAGGTCACCGTCCCCGGCCTCGGCACCGGCGCCCTCCAGGGCGACCTGCGCTTCGTGGACGTACTGCGGCGGATGGGCGCGCGGGTGGACGTGCGTGACGACCGTACGACCGTGACGGGCACCGGCGAACTCCGCGGCCTGACCGTCAACATGCGCGACATCTCCGACACCATGCCCACCCTCGCCGCGATCGCCCCCTTCGCCTCCGGCCCGGTCCGTATCGAGGACGTGGCGAACACCCGGGTCAAGGAGTGCGACCGCCTGGAGGCCTGCGCGGAGAACCTGCGACGGCTGGGGGTACGGGTCACCACCGGCCCCGACTGGATCGAGATCGAGCCGGGCACCCCCGTAGGAGGCGCGGAGATCAAGACGTACGGCGACCACCGCATCGTGATGTCCTTCGCCGTGACGGGACTGCGGACACCCGGCATCACCTTCGACGACCCCGGCTGCGTACGGAAGACGTTCCCCGGCTTCCACGAGGCGTTCGCGGAGCTTCCGCTAGCCTCCCGGCCATGACTGCCTCCGAGCCCACCATCGTCGCCACCTCGGGAGGTCACCGTCTCGGTGACCGCACCCGGGTGACCTTCCACTCGCTGGTGCACCACGCGGTGGAGTTGTCGGGGGCGAACGGGCGGCGCCCGAAGGTCATGTACGTCGGTACGGCGGTCGGCGACTCCGAGCACATGACCGCGCGCATGAGTGAGGCGGCGCGGGTGGCGGGCTTCGACCTGACGCCGCTCGCGCTCTTCCCGATGCCCAACATCGAGGACGTCGAGTCGGCCGTCCTCGAACAGGACGTCGTCTGGGTCATGGGCGGCTCGGTCGCCAACCTGCTGGCCGTCTGGCGCGTCCACGGCCTCGACCGGATATTCCGGCGCGCCTGGGAGTCGGGCGTCGTCCTCAGCGGCGTCAGCGCGGGCTCCATCTGCTGGTTCGAGGGCGGCACGACCGACTCCTTCGGCCCCCGACTCCGGCCTGTCACCGACGCGTTGGCGTACCTCCCGTACGGCAACGGCGTCCACTACGACAGCGACGCGGGCCGGCGGCCACTGGTGCACCGCCTCGTCGCCGACGGCACGCTGCCGGAGACCCACTGCACGGACGACGGGGTCGGCCTGGTCTACCGCGGCACGCGGTTGGTCGAGGCCGTCACCGAACTCCCGGGCAAGTCCGCGTACATCGTGCGACGGGAAGGCGGCGACTCGACGACAGAGGAGCGGCTGGAGCCCCGCGTCCTGCCCGAGCCCCGCCGCTAGGGCCTGTGTGACGTCGTGATCAATCGTGTCGATCCGGATCCGTCTGGAACGCGGATCCGGTAGGAAGACGTTCGTGACGCGCAGGCAACTCACCGACGAGCAGTGGCAGTTGATCGAACCTTGATCGAACCGTTCCTGCCGATAGGCGATTACGGCCCGTACCCTGAGCGGCTGCGTGAGCAGTTCGAGGGGTGATCTGGAGGTTCCGCACCAGCAGCCAGTGGCGGGGGATGCCGGACGAGTTCGGCCCGTGGCCGACGGTCTACGGCCGCTTCCGCATCTGGAGGGACGCCGGCGTCTTCACCGCATTACTGGAAGGCGTGATCGCTGAGGCCGCCCGCCAGGAGCAGGCCGACTTGTCCCTGGTCAGCGTGGGCTCCACCACCGTCCGTGCCCACCACGACGCCGCCGGGATGCGCATCGGCAAGGAGGTCATGGACGCCCTCGAGGAAGCCGCCGCCGACCAGGAACGGGCCCGGCAAAAGGGGGCGGCCCGCCGGAACAGAACGGACAGGACGGAAGCGACGCCCCCGACCGGGAAGAACGGCGGCACCTCAGGCGACGGCGCAAGCTCCGTCTGAAGGAGCTTCATCTCGCCGCAGACCGCAAGTGCCGTCGTTGTCGTTCGTCCTGACCGCGGGACAGGCTGCTGACAGCCCGCAATGCGTCCCCGTGCTGCAGAAGGTGCGGGTCCGTCTGCCGGTCGGCCGTCCCCGGACCCGGCCCGGGGCTGTCTCCGCGGACAAGGCCTACTCATCCCGCGCCAACCGCTCCTATCTGCGCAAACGCAGCATCAAGGCCGTCATCCCGGAGAAGAAGGACCAGGCCGCCAACCGGAAGAGGAAAGGCAGCCGGGGCGGTCGGCCCACAGGTCACGACGCCGATCTCTACAAGGAACGGAACACCGTCGAGCGCCTGATCAACAAGCTGAAGGCCTGGCGGGGCATCGCGACTCGATACGACAAGACGCCCGAGAGCTACCTCGCCGGCCTCCACCTCCGCGCCTCGATGATCTGGATCAACGACCTGTTGCAAGCAACCGCTTGATCACGACGTCACACAGGCCCTAAGGCCAGGCGGCCAGCAAGGATCCGCGGCGAGGCCCGAGCCGGACGGCGCGCCTGGACTCCCGGTCGACGTACGGATGTTGAGGTCGTCGGCTGCCTGGGCACGGTGGACGGCATGGGAAGCGTTGGCGAACGGCAAGAGGCCCTGGCGCTGGCCGCGCAGGCACGCAACGTGGCATGGGCGGCGGACGGAACGCCCTGGCAGCGAGTCCTACGCGCGATCAGCGGCGGCAGATGGAGTCAGCCGCCCACTGGCTGGACCGTGATCAGACTGGATACACCCTGGCAGGACACTCCCTCCTTGGAACGGTCCGGCTGGAGGGAGCGCGCCGCGAACCTCGCCGACGATGTGGCGTTCGCCGTCGACTGCACCGTCTGCGCCGACTACCGGCTCGGGTCGGTCGAGCAGCTCTGCACCATGGAGAAGTACCAGCGGTGCGGGCTGGCCACCGCAGTCAGGGTTCTCCAGGCTGACATGTGTCTCACGAGATACCTCAATGTCGCCGACCGGAGCGGCCGTGTTGCCCGTAGGGCAGGGGTCGCCGTTCCGCGACGGCGTTTCAGTAGCGGCGATGCCAGACGGCGGTACGTCCGAGATGGATGGCTATGGCGGGCGGCGGACCCTGCAAAGTTTCAGGTACCCATAGGAGCCGCTCTGCGTCATGGTGATCCGGTTCATGCAGTGCAAGACAAGAACATGACAGCCACTCGGGCGGTCCGAAAAGGAACGGGGAACAGGATGCGATTTCGCAGAATGGCCGCGACCACGATGGTCCTTGCCGTGAGCGCCGTGGCAGTGATGACCACCTCGGCTTCGGCGCAGGGAACGGACACAACCGTGCTGACGGCCACGAGCCGCGGGCTGAAGCTCACCGAAACCCAGGCAGATCGTCTGAAGGCGGCCTGGCAGGCAGACGCCTCCCTGACGGCCGATGAGGCCCTGGCCGTTCTCCCGCCATCGACCGCAAAGGCACTCAGTGCCGATTCGGACTGGGATGAGGGTAGCGATTCCTCGGTCGCGGATTGCTCCGAGATGACGTTGTGGGGTGACGAGCTGGGCAACTACACGTTCACGAACCACTTTTTCTCGCGCAGCGCGGGTACACCGGTCGAGGGCCTCTTCACCATCACCACCGACGGCATCTTGCCCGACCACGACAACTACGACCCGGTGGGCGTGGACCAGGAGTACAGCGGCAATCTAGAGACTGGCTACTTCGCGTCGCGGACGGAGGCCTACACGTTTGCACTCACGACCAACGGCTGGTTGTGCTTCGGCGACTTGCATGCCATATGGGAGTGAGTCCGCTCTACGGGTGACGCTCGCAGCAGGGCGGTGCGACCCATTGGCGGGAGCCCGGCCCAGTCGCTGTCCTCCATCGTCCTCGTGGGACAGGCCAAGTGGCCGAACTGCCCCGCGCCGGACACCGGGAAGCAGCTGAGAGCGGGGCAGTCGGTGAAGATCTGCAAGGTCTTTCTGATCCCCGAGGTCCAGAAGGCATCCGCAGTCGAGAGAAGCCGGCTCAAAGCGTCCCGGGGCCTCCTGCGCATCGCCTCGACGTACGGCGGAAGCTCGAAGGTCCGCTGGTCTCGATCGATCGGGACCGGCCAAGAGAACAGGCCGGATGGTCTGGACAGCCGAGAGGGGTCACGCGTCCATCAGCGGGGACATCTCGTGTCCGCCAGCGGGGAGTCGATCAGACCCCCTAACGGGACCTTTGCACCTCCGCCTCAGCCTGAGAGCATCGGGCCAACTCTGCAGCCACCGAGGCTTTTTGCAGACGAACCGGAAAGGAAGCGCACCATGCGAATCACCCGAACTGCCGCTGCGTCGATGGCCGCGATCACCACAGCGATGGGGCTGAGCCTGGCAACTGCCGGGCCCGCGGCCGCCGCCGACCCGGGTACCTGGGTGAGGTACGGGAACACGAACCCGATCACCTCCAGCTCCAGCACGTGGCGTTGCGCCCCCACCAAGATCATCACCACCAATGTGGGCGCGCAGGTTTGCGCAGTCAGGACGGAGAGTAGGCTCGACGTGCAGGGGGCGGTGATCGTACGCAACAACAAGAGCATCGACTTCGACGCCCGCGCGACCATAGACCTGTTCGGTACGTACTCTCTGGGCAGGTGGGAGTGCCCCATAGATGAAGTCAAGCCGAACTCATGGTCGGTCTGCTTCGGGCATACCGAGCGCCACAACGGCGCGGTGGACTCACTAGGGACACTCAACGGTGGGACCATCGGCGTGTCCCCGATGGTCTGATCGATCGGTGAGGGTAATCGCACGAAGCTCAGAAACCTCGCCGACCTCGCCACCCCACATGGGACACCGCCACCGGCGTCCCGGCGAAGATCCGCGTGGAGCCGAAGGAAGACCTCGTCAAGCGCATGGGTCGCAGCCCCGACAAGGGGGACGCCGTCGTCATGGCCTTTAGACGGTGTCCTGCGTGGTGAGGCGGACGAATCGCTTGTAGCAGCACAAGGCTGCGGCGAGGGCGGGGAAGGGCAGGTAGTTGCGGGGGTGGCGTTCGTAGCGGGGGCTGAGTCTGCGGTAGCCGGACAGCCACGACAGCCTCCGCTCGGGCACCCATCTGCGGCGGCCGAGCCGTTCGCCGGACTCGATGCCCTTGCGGGCGATCCGGACTCCTATGCGTTTGCCGAGTAACCATTTCGGCAGGTCAGCCCGGTCGTACGCTTTGTCGGCATGCAGGCGCACGGGCTTGAAGCAGCGGCCGCGATCGGGGTCGTGTCTCGTTCGGTGACCGGCGACCATGGACTTCAGCCCTTCGCCGTCATGGGTGTTGCCGGCCGAGACGCCGACGACCAGGGGCAGTCCGTTCGCGTCCGACAGGACGTGCATCCCGGAACCCGGCCTGCCCCGATCCACGGGGCTCGGGCATGTGTGTACGCCCCCTTATCGGCCCTCACATGGGCGGTGTCCACAACGACGCGGGAAACATCGATGAGCCCGGCGTCATCGAGCCGGTGCAGGACCGCCTCGTGCAGGCGGCCCCGGACGCCGGCTCTGGACCAGATGACGAACCGCCGGTGGACCGAACTGATCACGACTCGATACGCGCCCTAGGCCCCACCGAGCGGATTGCGCCCCCGCGGCCCCTTCCACCCTGCCACGCGGGAGAGCTCGGGGGGTTCGGTTGTGTGGCGGGTGCGGGTGGGTTGTGGTTGCTCGCGCCCACGCGGCGGAGCCGCAAATCGACACAGCCCGCGCCCCTGAAAGACACGGCCCTGCGGGCCGAAAGCACGGGGCGTAGCCCCTGCTTTTCAGGGGCGCGGGGAACTGCGCGACAAGCCCCCACCCACCGCACACACCCCCACCCTGGCGAGGAAAAGCTCACCACTGCTGGATACGGCGTCCAGTGCCCTGCGGCTGCTGTGGGGCCCGACGGACCGGAGGTTCGAAGAGGGAGCCGGGGGTGTCGTGGTCCGGGTGGGGCAGCGGCACGTCGGGGCGGTCGGGGCGCCACGGGTGTTGCGGTGCCTCACGGTCGCGCTGCCGGGCGGCAGCCGACCGGTCCCAGTCCCCCTCGCCCAGCACGAGCATCGGGTCGAACATCACCACAACCCCCGCCAGCAGCAGGAAGATGATCGGCCCGATGAGCATCGGCAGGAGTATCGACGTGGGCGACTCCCCGGTCAACGTGCCGCCGGTCGTGCCGTGCAGATGCACCCCCACCGCGGCCATCCCCGTGTAGTGCATCCCGGACACGGCGACCCCCATGACCAGGCTGGCCCCCAGGCTCGTCAGGAAGCCCCGGATCGACACGGCCGCCCAGAGCGCGGCGGTCGCCGCGATGATGGCGATGCCGACGGAGAGCGCGACGACGGCGATGTCGTACTCGATGTAGCCGTTCAACTGGATGGCGGCCATGCCCAAGTAGTGCATGGCGGCCACCCCGAGCCCGGTGACACTCCCCGCCGAGCAGAGCGTGGCCGTGCTGACGCCGCGATAGCCCACCGCGAAGACCCCGATGCCGACGACGGTGATGGCCACGACCAGGCTGAGCACGGTCAGCCCGACGTCGTAGTGGATCTGGCTCTCCTTCACCCGGAAGCCGATCATCGCGATGAAGTGCATCGTCCATATGCCGCAGCCGATGGAGGTCGCCCCTAAGGCAAGCCAGCCGGGCTTCCAGGACCGTTCGTTGTAGACCGACCTGACGACGCAGCGCAGTCCGAGCGCCGCGCCCAGGCAGGCCATGATGTAGGCGGCCACTGGGGTGACCGCACCGTAGCTGAAACCGTCGACCGTGCCTTGCATATGCCAAATCCCCCCGATAAGCAGCCAGTTGAGCATGGCTCGTTGCGGGAGGAAGTCTGGTGTAAGCGCATACCGCAGCGCTCCGTTTTCCAAGAGTTACTGTCGGTATCTGTTCGGCGGTCGATCGGCTTTGGGTGGCTCGATACTGATTCGCGGTCAAATTCCTTGGCGGACCAGGCCTGAGCTTGATTTTTCAAGCTCAGGCCATGGATTTACGCCGCGTCGTTGAGGAGCCGCCCGAGGTGTTCCCGCCCGGCCGCCAGCAGCTCCGGCAGCGGCGCGGCCCCCTCGTACCACCGCTTCTCGTACTCCCAGCAGAGCCAGCCGTCCCAGTCCTTGCGGGAGAGGAGTTCGACGCACTCGCCGAGCGGGAGGACGCCCGCGCCGAGGGGGAGGGGGGTGGTGTCGTCGGGTGAGGCGATGTCCTTGACCTGGACGTAGCCGAGGAAGGGGGAGAGGGCGGCGTAGGACTCGGCGGGCTGTTCGCCGCCGAGCCAGGTGTGCATCACGTCCCAGAGGGAGCCGACGCTGCCGTGGCCGACGGGGCCGAGCACGCGGATCGCGTCGGCGCCGGTGCGGTGCGAGTCATGGGTCTCCAGCAGGATGCGTACGCCACGGTCGGCCGCGTCCTCCGCGGCCGTCCCGAGCCGCCGGGCCGCGACCGCGTCGGCCTCGTCCGCGCTCTGCCCGCCGGCGAGGTCGGCCCCGGGGAAGACGCGGACGAAGGGTGCCCCCAAGTCCCGTGCGAGGTCGAGCAGTTCGCGGATCTCGTCGAGTACGGGCCCGTCCTCGCCCGGCGCCGCGACCCGCGCGTACCCCGCGACCCCCAGGATCTCCACGCCGGCCGCCTTGAACTCGGCGGCGACCTCGGCCCGCTCCCCGGCCCCGATTCCCGGATGCACCGGCTCCTCGGGATGGGCGCGCAACTCGACGCCGTGATAGCCGTGCGCGACGGCGAGCCGTACGACGTCGGCGATGGGGAGACCAGGGACACCGAGTGTGGAGAACGCGAGCTTCATGTCTTCGGACCCTACTCGTCACCCCGCGATGTGTGTCACCCCACCGGTGTGCGGGTCGGCTGTCGGGCCGGAGGGGTCGGGGCTCGTTCGTCGGAGCTCAGATCTTCCGCCGCTCCAACGGCTTCGTCGCCGGCCCCTGGAGAATCTGGCCGTCCGGGGCGAAGCGGGAGCCGTGGCAGGGGCACTCCCAGGCGCGTTCGGCGCGGTTGAAGGCGACGAGGCAGCCGAGGTGGGTGCAGCGGGCGGAGACGGAGTGGACGGTGCCGTCGTCGTCGCGGTGGACCGCGCAGTGGTGGCCGCCGACCCGGACGACCGCCCCGTCCCCGGGCGCGATGGCCTCCACGGAGGTGTCCCCGGCCGGGGCGAGCCGGTCGCCCACGAAATGGCGGGCGACCTGGGCCTGGTGCTTGAGGAAACTCGGCGCCTCACGCACCGCGCTGAGCACCCGGCGCGGGTCGTACAGGTCGCTCCACGGCGCCTTGTGCCCGGTGATCTGCTCGGCGAGCAGCTGCCCGGCCATGATGCCGCCGCTCATCCCCCAGCCGCCGAACCCGGTCGCCACCCAGGTGTGCCGGCTGCCCGCGTGGAAGGGGCCGACGAGCGGGACGGAGTCGGTGGAGTCGTTGTCCTGGGTGGCCCAGCGGTGGGTGAGGTCGAGCGGGCCGAAACGCTCGACGGCCCAGTCCGCGAGGAGCCCGAACCGTTCGTCGACGTCGGCGGTGCCCGGCGTGAAGTGCTCCCCGGTGACGATCAGCAGCCGTCGCCCGTCCTCGTACGGGGCGGACCGCACCGAGCGGGTCCGCTCCTCCTGGGTGATGTACATGCCGTGCGGATCGGCGTCCGCCGGGATCGGCGCGGTGATCACGAGTTCACGGCGCGGGGAGAGCCGGGTGAAGAGCAGCGCCCGGTCGAAGACGGGGTAGTGCGTGGCGACCACGACATCCCCGGCGATCACCGTGAACCCCGCCTCGGTCGTCAGCCGGCACGGCCCGCCCTCCTTCAGCCGCACCACCCGGGTCCGCTCATGGACCGACGCGCCCTGCCGCACCAGATCGTCGACGAGCGCCAGCAGGTACTTACGGGGATGGAACTGCGCCTGTTCCTCGACCCGCACCGCCCCCGCGACCGGGAACGGCAGCCCCGTCTCCGTCACGAACTCGGCGGGCAGCCCGGCCTCCCGCGCGGCCTCCGCCTCGGCCCGCAGCTCCGGCACCCGCCCCTCGTCCTCGGCGTACGTGTAGGCCGCCGTGTCCTCCCAGTCGCACACGATCCCCAGCTCCCCCACCAGCGCGGCGGCATGCCGGATCGCCTCCGTCTGCGACCGCGCGTACAGCCCCGCCGCCTCGGAGCCCCGGGTCCGCCGCAGCCGCTCGTAGATCAGCGTGTGCAACGCGGTCACCTTGGCCGTCGTGTGCCCGGTGACCCCCGCCGCGACCCGGTCCGCCTCCAGCAACGCCACGCGCCGCCCCCGCCGGGCCAGCTCCCAGGCGGTACTGATCCCCGCGATGCCCGCCCCGACCACCGCCACGTCGACGACCAGGTCCCCGTCCAGCGCCGGGTACGGCCCCTCCTGCGGCGCGCTCTCGATCCAGTAGGACTGCTGCTTGGGCTGCTTCTGCTGCATGGCTCGGGGGTCCCTTCAGGTGGGCGGCGGCTGAGCGCGGCGCGGGTCGTCGGCACCGGCCCGTCGCCGGTGGCTGGTGTCGCACCACGGGTAGATCGAGCTGCGGCGACAGGTGCACAGGGCCACCCGGAAGCGGTCCGACGACACGGTCGTACCGTTCTCCGACGTGACCTCGACCGGCCCCTCGATCAGCAGCGGGCCAGGGCGCTGGAGGGTGACACGGCGGCGTTCAGCGGGGACGTTCGGCACGGATGATCACCAGCTCTTCCTTCTCGTCGCAGTCGCAGTCGCAGTCGCCGCTGCCGTCGCCGTCACGCTCGTCGCCGTCACCCAGTAGCCCGCGACCGCGCAGCCAGTCGCTCCGCGACCGCAGGACAGGACCGAAGGCGATCCGGCGGTGGTCCACCACGTCGGCCCGCAGCCCCTCCGCCCGCAGCTGCGCGAGCGTCCGCTCCGCGTCGCTCAGGGCCGACTGGACCAGCAGCAGCACCCCGCCGGGCCGCAACAGGGACGGCGAGTCCCGGCAGATCCGGTCCAGCACGAGCCGTCCGTCCCACCCGGCCTCCCAGGCCCGGGCAGCGCCCCGTACGGGGCCGAACCCGCCGAAGCCCGGCCCCGTAGCGGGAACCAGCTCCGGCTCGGGGGTCGGCACGTACGGCGGATTGGACAGGATCAGGTCGAAGGACCGCCCGGACACCGGGGCCAGCAGATTCCCCCGTACGACCCTCATCGGCAGCCGCGACAGTACGGCGTTGACCTTGGCGTTGAGGACGGCCCGCCAGGAGATGTCGACCGCCGTGACCAGCGCACCCCGCCGTGCCGCGGCCAGCGCGACGGCTCCCGTCCCCGTCCCCACGTCGAGAACGCGGGCCTGTGGGACAAGGGGCTCCCGCCCCAGGGCGTGGACCAGGAGTTCGGTGTCGTCCTGCGGGGCGTAGACGCCGGGCAGCGAGAGCGGGATCACGGGAAGTCGTCCTCCAGGTGGGTCGGCCGGCGAGCGGTTCGGTCGGCGGTTCGGTCGGTCGGCAGGCCGTCAGACGGGCGTGCGGAGCGACGACCGGCCCGCCCGCCACGCTTCGAGGAGCCGCTCGGCGAGGGCGTCCTCAAGGTGGTTGGTGGCGTCCACGCCGAAGGCCACATCGGGGTCCAGCTGCGGTTCCTCCTCCAGCAGACCGGCGACGACCTCCCGCCGTACGACCTGCTCGTGTACGGCGTCCGCCTCGATGTGCTCGTCGTAGAAGTGCTCGGCGGCGGCGCCTGCCCCGGTCCGCCGCATCGCCCCGGCGAGCCGTCGGGAGCCGGGGGAGGAGGTGATCTCGACCGCCGCGAAGTGCCCCACGAGGGCGCCCCGCAGGGCGCGGTGCAGGCCGAAGAGGGACATCAGGTTCACGAGGGCGAGCGCCTCGGCACCGGCGGCGTCCACGTAGCGGCCGTAGGCCGGGTCGAGCCCCAGGTCCGTCATGAGGTCGGCGAAGAGGCGCGCGTGCATCCGCTCGGCCCGGCCCCCGCCGAACTCGTCGAACTCGACCGCGGCCATCCCCGCCTTCGCCCGCCCCCACAGCCGGGGCAGCACCCAGGCGTGCGGGTCGGCCTCCTTCAGGTGGTACAGCGACCGCTGCGCCGCGTACTCCCGCACCTGCCACAGCTCGCCCTCGTCCTGCAAGAAGTCCCCGACGCCGCCCCCGTCCCCGCCCGCCGGTTCCACGAGCAGTTCGTCCAGCGCCTCCCGGGCGCTCACATGCCGCGTCGCCCGAGCGCGCAGGGCTGCGAGGAACGGCCACTCCAGGGCCGCCCGGCACCGCAGCAGCTCGGGGTCCCATTCGAGGTCGGCGTCGACGTCGGCGAAACCCCGGTAGTGCAGCTCGTAACAGAGGTAGAGGGCGAGTTGGAGATCGTCGCCGAAGGGGTCGGCCCCGGCGATCTGCCGGCCGTCGGGCGGTGCCCCCGTCCTCCGCAGACACTCCACGACCGCAGCCGAAACCCGCCCCCTGCTCTCCGGCAGCGCCGGCCCTGCCACCTGGGTCTCCATGCGCGCCGGGTACCCGTGAGACGCGAGTACTCACCTGCACGCCCGACCGCCGCGCCCACAGTGAAAGGGGCTCCCACGCTCACGGGAGCCCCCATCCACTGGCCGTCGGCCGTACGCGTACTCAGGTACGGTCGCGCTTCGCCGAACGCTGCGTCTCCTGAACGCGCTCCTGCGCCTTGCCCTTCATCTTCTTGGCCTCGCCGCGCGCCTGCTGCATCTTGCCCTCGGCCTGCTGCTCGCGGTCGCCGGTGACCTTCCCGGTCATCTCCTTGGCCTTGCCCTTGATCTTGTCCATGCCGCCCTTGTCCTTGGCTGCCATGGTTCCTCCTTGGTGGGGGTGAGGCTTTCCCGCTCAACGTAAGGCGGACCGGTAGCTGTCGCGAGCCGAAGCGTCACACTGTGTGGTCGCCCTGCTCGTCGGGCCCCCGAGGGCGCGGGGGTCGAACTCGGGGAGGGGTCCCGGACCAGCCGCGCTAGAAAAGGCAGCGCGGGAAATCCCCTGGGGAAATCCCGTTGAGAGCCCTTCCACCCCTGAGGACAGGAGACCCACCTCATGACCACGGGTATGAGCCGACGCGCCGCGAACACCGCCGTCACACTGACCCTCGCGGGCGCACTGGGCCTCGGTGCCCTGGCCCCGGCCGTGAACGCCGCCAACGGCCCCTGCTACGACGGCCGTTGCAAGACCACCGTCTCGGCCTCCCAGACCATCAAGGTCAACAGCAAGAAGTTCGGCTTCGGGAAGTTCAAGGTCGTCTCCGTCAGCTCCAGGTCCGTGAAGTTCTCGGCCAATTCGGGCGGCGTCCGCTTGACCGCCAGCGTCAGCCCCGGCGGCACCGTCAAGCTCAACAACCTGAAGATCTGGGTCAAGTCCGTCTCCGGCAAGAAGGCCAGGATCCAGCTGTTCCCCACGAAGTACTGAGCGTCGGCCTGAAGATCGAACAGATCGGGCACCTCCCCGGCCGGGAAGGTGCCCGTTCTCTTCGATCTTCAGGAATCCTCAAGCCTCCCGAGGCGCCCCACTCGACCCCCGCACCATCAACTCCCCCCGAACCGTGGTGATCCCACCCGGCGGCGGCTCCTCCCGCCCCATCGCGATCCGCCCCGCCCGAGCTCCCGCCTCCGACAACGGCAACCGCACGGTCGTCAGCGCGGGCACCGCGTCGATACTGAACGGCAGATCGTCGAAACCGGCGACCGAGACATCATCCGGAATCCGCAGCCCGGAATCCCGAAGCGCCGCGCAAGCTCCCAACGCCACCGTGTCGTTGGCCGCGACCACGGCCGTCAGCGACGGATCCCGCCGCAACAGCTCCAGCGTGGCCTCGTACCCGGAGAGCCGGTCGTAGCGCCCGTACACGGTCCATGCGGGATCGTCCTCGATCCCGGCCGCGGCCAGTGCCGCCCGGTGCCCCTCCAGGCGATGCCGAGTGGTGGTCCGCTCCTCCGGCCCGGCGATGTACCCGAGCCGCCGATGCCCGAGCCCGATGAGGTGCTCGGTGAGCTGTTGCCCCCCACCCCGGTTGTCGAAGGTGATCGCGATGGCCTCCGGCGTGGGCGGCCGCCCGCACAGCACCACCCGCGTACCGGCCTCCGCCAGCCTCCGCAGCTTGTTGCCGACGGCGGCCAGATGGACCGGGTCCTCGACGGCACCGCCCGTCAGGACGACCGCCGCGGCGCGCTGGCGCTGCAACAGCGTGAGATACGTCAGCTCGCGCTCCGGGGAGCCGCCCGTGTTGCACACCACGGCCAGCCGCTCCCCGCCCGCGCGCCCGCCCGGCCCGCCGATCTCGGACTGGATGGCACCGGCCATGATCCCGAAGAAGGGGTCGGCGATGTCGTTCACGAGGATGCCGACCAGGTCGGAGGTGGCGGCGGCGAGCGCGCTCGCGGGGCCGTTGAGGACGTATTCCAGCTCGTCCACGGCCTTCAGCACCCGCTCGCGCGTGGACGCGGCCACCGGATAATTGCCGTTGAGCACCCGGGAGACGGTCGCGGGCGACACCTGCGCACGAGCCGCCACGTCCGCCAGGGTCACAGTCATCGTTTCCTCGTCCTCCGGTGCGCTTCTCGTTCGGGTTGATCGGGGAGCGAAAGGAACCATACGACCGCGATCGCCGTTCGCCCCCTCGAACAACTCGACCCCGCTGCGGTCTTGTCCAGACCGCTGCTCAGAGGCTAGCTTCTCATTGGATAGAAAGCGCTTGCTGTGACGCTCACCCTTTATTCGGGCGTACGCGGCGCCGGACGCGTACGAACACACGACGCACACGAACGCATATGAACGAAGGGATCGGGCCGTGACACGCAAGACCGTACGGATCGCCATGAACGGCGTGACCGGACGCATGGGCTACCGCCAGCACCTGGTCCGCTCCATCCTCGCCATCCGCGAGCAGGGCGGCCTCGACCTCGGCGACGGCACCGTGCTGTGGCCCGAGCCGATCCTCGTGGGCCGCCGCGAGCACGCGCTGAAGGCGATGGCCGAGCGGCACGGCCTGGAGCACTGGGCGACGGACGTGGACGAGGTCCTCGCCGACGACTCCGTGGAGATCTACTTCGACGCCCAGGTCACCTCGGCCCGCGAGGAGGCGATCAAGAAGGCGATCGCCGCCGGCAAGCACATCTACACCGAGAAGCCGACCGCCACCGGCCTCGCCGGCGCCCTGGAGCTGGCCCGGCTGGCGGGCGCCGCCGGCATCAAGCACGGCGTCGTCCAGGACAAGCTCTTCCTCCCGGGCCTGCTGAAGCTCAAGCGCCTCATCGACGGCGGCTTCTTCGGCCGTATCCTCTCCATCCGCGGCGAGTTCGGCTACTGGGTCTTCGAGGGCGACTGGCAGGAGGCCCAGCGCCCCTCCTGGAACTACCGCGCCGAGGACGGCGGCGGCATCGTCGTCGACATGTTCCCGCACTGGGAGTACGTCCTGCACGAGCTGTTCGGCCGGGTGAAGTCCGTCCAGGCCCTCACCGCCACCCACATCCCGCAGCGCTGGGACGAGCAGGACAAGCCGTACGACGCCACGGCCGACGACGCCGCGTACGGCGTCTTCGAGCTCGACGGCGGCGCCATCGCCCAGATCAACTCCTCCTGGACCGTCCGCGTCAACCGCGACGAGCTGGTCGAGTTCCAGGTCGACGGCACGGAGGGCTCGGCGGTGGCAGGCCTGAGAAACTGCCGTGTCCAGCACCGCAGCGCCACCCCCAAGCCGGTCTGGAACCCCGACATCCCCGCCACCTACTCCTTCCGCGACCAGTGGCAGGAAGTGCCCGACAACGCCGAGTTCGACAACGGCTTCAAGGCCCAGTGGGAGCTGTTCCTCAAGCACGTCTACGCCGACGCGCCCTACCACTGGGACCTGCTGGCCGGTGCCCGCGGCGTCCAGCTCGCCGAGCTGGGCCTGAAGTCCTCGGCCGAGGGCGTCCGTCTCGACGTACCGGAGATCCAGCTGTGACGATCCAACTGCCCGGCGCGGACGGGGTGTTGAAGGCCTACAGTCCGCGTACCGAACCCCTGGCGCTGACGACCGGCGCCCCCTTCACCTCCCGTACGGTCTTCTCGGCGGCGCACGTCGTCGCCGACCCCTTCGCGGACGTGTCCCCCGACTCGCCCGCCGCCGTCGACTGGGACGCCACCCTCGCCTTCCGCCGCCACCTCTGGTCGCACGGCCTGGGCGTCGCCGAGGCGATGGACACCGCCCAGCGTGGCATGGGCCTGGACTGGGCGGGCGCCGCCGAACTCATCGGCCGTTCGTCGGCCGAGGCCAAGGCGGTCGGCGGCCTCATCGCGTGCGGGGTGGGCACCGACCAGCTGTCCGCCACCGAGATCGGCTACCCGTACAGCCTCGACGACATCCGAACCGCTTACGAGGAGCAGCTCGCGCTGGTCGAGCAGTCGGGCGCCCAGGCCATCCTCATGGCCTCCCGGGCCCTGGCCGCCGTGGCCAAGAGCCCCGAGGACTATCTGGAGGTCTACGGCCACCTGCTGCGCCAGTCCTCCGAGCCGGTGATCCTGCACTGGCTGGGCCCGATGTTCGACCCGGCGTTGGAGGGCTACTGGGGCAGCACCGACCTCGATGCCGCCACCCACACCTTCCTGGAGGTCATCGCCGCGCACCCCGACAAGGTGGACGGCATCAAGGTCTCCCTGCTGGACGCACAGCGCGAGATCGACATCCGCCGCCGCCTTCCGCAGGGCGTGCGCTGCTACACCGGCGACGACTTCAACTACCCCGAGCTGATCGCGGGTGACGACCAGGGCTTCAGCCATGCCCTCCTCGGTATCTTCGACCCGCTGGGGCCCTTGGCGGCCGAGGCCGTGCGGGTGCTGGACACCGGGAACACGGACGGCTTCCGGGACCTCCTCGACCCCACCGTCGAACTCTCCCGCCACCTCTTCCAGACCCCCACCCGCTTCTACAAGACGGGCGTGGTGTTCCTGGCCTGGCTGTCCGGCCACCAGTCGCACTTCACGATGGTCGGTGGCCTCCAGTCGGCCCGCTCCCTCCCGCACTTCGCGCGCGCCTACGAACTCGCCGACGGCCTGGGCCTGTTCCCGGACCCGGCGCTGGCGGAGGCCCGGATGAAGAACCTGCTCTCCCTGTATGGAGTGGCCCAGTGAGTACGGGACTTGAGCGTTTCAGCATCAACCAGATGACGGTCAAGCAGCTGTCGATGCCCGAACTGGTCGCCGATTGCGTCGAGTTGGGCATCCCGGGCGTGGGCCTCTGGCGCGAGCCGGTGGCGGCGTACGGCCTGGACGCCACGGCCAAGCTGATCCGTGACGCGGGCCTCGCGGTCACCACTCTCTGCCGGGGCGGCTTCTTCACGGCCATCGACCCGGCGGAGCGGGCGGCGGCCCTGGAGGACAACCGCCGGGCGATCGACGAGGCGGCGACCCTGGGCACGGACACGCTCGTCCTGGTCTCCGGGGGCCTCCCCTCCGGCTCGAAGGACCTGCACGGCGCGCGGGAGCGCATCGCGGACGCGCTGGCCGAGTTGGGCCCCTACGCCGCTTCCAACGGCGTACGCCTGGCCATCGAGCCGTTGCACCCCATGTTCGCCTCGGACCGCTGCGTGGTGTCGACGCTGTCCCAGGCCCTGGACATCGCGGAACGCTTCCCGGCGGAGCAGGTGGGCGTGACGGTCGACACGTACCACATCTGGTGGGACGACACGGCCCCGGCGGCCATCGCCCGCGCGGGCGCCGGCGGCCGCATCCACACCTTCCAACTCGCTGACTGGATCACCCCGTTGCCCCAGGGCGTCCTGACCGGCCGCGGCCAGATCGGCGACGGCGCGATCGACATGAGGGAGTGGACGGGGTACGTCGAGGCGGCCGGCTACACCGGCCCCATCGAGGTCGAGCTGTTCAACGACGACCTGTGGGCGGGTGACGGACGCGAGCTGCTGGCCCAGACGGCGGCGCGGTTCGTGGAGCACGCGGCGTGACGTAGTTGCCGTTCGGTCCCTGGGGCCTGGTGTTTCCCGGGGACCGGGCGGCGTTGTGCGGGCGGGGAGAGGACCCGATGTCCGGGTCAGACCTGCCTGACCTCGACCTGCTTGCCGCAGAGCGGCTTGAGATCGTCGAGGTCGGGGGTGAGGACGGTCACCGGGGGCTGTGCCGCGCGGGCTGTGGCGGCGACGATCGCGTCCAACGCGTACTTGTGCCCGCCGGTCCTGCCACTGTCTTTCATTCGCACGACGGCTTCCTTGGCAGTGTCCTTGGTGACTGGCTCCACGACGAGTCGGGAGAGGGATGCGGGAGTCCACGGCCGCGGGGGCGACAAGCAGGTTTCCGGCCTCATCCATGCCGCGGCATCGAGCGATGACGTACGTCTGTGGGTGCCTGTCCTGTGTGTGCTGGAAGCCGAGCGTCAGCGTGCGGGGATCGTCGACCATGTGGGCGTACTGGTCGAGGTCCTCCACCTCATCGAAGACGACTACGCCATGGCCGTGACCATCGCCGAGCTGAACGGCCAGGGTGTTCCCTTCGGTGGCGCGGCCGCCGTGCACGCCGCCCGGCCGAACCAGATGCATCCCATGGGAGCGCTGGTCGCCACGGTGACTCCCGAGCCCTACGGCGGGCTCGGCGTCGGAGTCATGGACCTGAATCGCTGACGACCACGGCAGTACTAGTCGTCGTCTGCGTCCTCGTCCTCGTCGAGAAGATCGGCCAGGTGGAAGTCCACCGGCTCCCCCTGGTCGTCCTTCGTCATGAGCAGTTCGCCCAGGGCGCGCATCGGGTACAGGGCGTCGTCCTCGTGGGCGTCCGGGGCGGCTACGCAGGGGTCGTCGATCACGCCCACGCGGTCCGCGCCGCCGAAGAGGGACGGTAGGACTCCTCCGCCGACGGCGAAGGGCTGGTACTTCCAAACCCAGCCCTTCTCCCGCCGTAGGACCTCGCCCAGGTACCAGGCGGCGCCCTGGAGGAGGGGGTCCATGCGGGCGCCGAGTACGTGGTACTGGTCGTCGTAGTGCCGTCGCACCAGTTGTTCCAGGGCTTCTAGGGACTCCGCGCTCCCGTCCCACACCTCCGGACCCCCCACGTCGCGCACCCACGTACCGAAACGCTCCTGCCGCGCTTCCAGCCACGTCAACAGCTGCGGATGCGACTGCGGGTCCGTGCCGCCGCCTGCCGAGTTGGTCATGGCCGCAACCGTAGCGCCCGTTGGTCGCCGCACGGCCAACCCCCGCCCCTCACCCACGTGTTGGTTTTGTGCACACCCCCGGCAACCCTGTGCCCGGGCTGTGGCCCGCCCCTAGGGTGTCGGCGGCGCATCATCTGCCACGGGGGCCCCATGCGCCATCCTCAGCACCCCCTCATGCCCCCACGCTTTGAGGGAAAGAGCACATATCGTGAATGACGCCAATGGCGCAATACGTCTCACTGGGCGGCGTCTTCCAGGGCGTATGGCCGCCGCCGTCCTGTCGGCCCTCGCGGTCACCGTCACCGCCCTTCCCGGAGTCGCGCACGCGGCCCCGGGGGACACCATCCACATCATCGGCGGCAAACGCTGCGACGAGAAGTGGCTGGGGAAGCCCTACGACCGCACCCCACCCAACTCCGGTATCCCGCAGGACCAGTACTACTCCACCAATCCCCGTCCCGACCGGTACGTCTACGACAACCCGGCGAAGGCGTTCGACAACCTCCCCGGGCCCAGCGCGGACGAGCAAGCCGAGGCCGGGAACACGGACGCGGACGTCGAGAAGTGGGACAAGCGTTACGAGAAGACGGGCGATGTCGAGGACAAGCGGAAGGCGATCTACGCCCGTTACGGCCGCCATCTGGATACGGCGAAGAACCCCACCCGCGACTTCTCCCGCTGGCTGGACCGCTGGTACATCGGCAACGAGGTCAACAACAAGAAGGGTGCCGCGTTCGAGGCCCGCATGGTCCGCCAGTACAGCCTTATCGGCCCGGACTGGCTGTGTCAGGTGAAGATCGAGCTGCGGGACAAGAACGGCAAGGTCATCGCCACCCGCGACTACGACACCTACAACAAGCGCACCACGGACCTCGGCGAGTTCAAGTCAAACGGCAAACACATCAACAAGCAGCTGGTCAACGACCGGAAGATCCTCGCTCACCCGGACATGAAGAACGCCCGGCTGAACATGTTCTCCGGCGCCCGCACGGCCGACAACACCCTCAAGAAGTACAAGCAGCTCGACGAAGAGCTGAGGCGGGCCCGGGGCACCCAGCGTCCGCAGGTCAAGATCCGTGAGCGCATCGCCAACGGCATCCCCGCCTACGAACGCAACACTTACTCCAAGAACTACCAGGTCATGAACCCCCGCCCGGGCACGGGCACGTTCGGGCCGCTCAACGACGCCGCCTGGCGCTCCGGGAAGACCCCCGAGGAAGCCAAGATCCTCCAGCGCCAGTACGAGCAGAACAACGCACGCGGCGCCTTCATGCGCGGCCCCGGCGGCGTGGACTTCTCCACCCTGGAACTCCAGTACGTCGGCAACCCGGTCAAGGGCAAGGGCCTCGACTACTCGATGAAGGCCGGCTACATGCCCGACCCGGACACCGACCCGGGATGGGGCGGTGAGGCGAAGATGCAGCTCGTCTCCGACTCCTTCTTCACCTGGCTCGCGCTGACCCCGGACAAGTTCTGGGTCAACCTCAACCCGGACCAGCCCGACCGGATCCTGGACGACGCCTTCGCGTCCACCGACGCCGGCCGTATCCTGCTGGAAGCCGACCTGCGGATGAAGCACGACTTCTACAAGGCCATGGACCCTTCGACCGACCTCGGACGACGGTACTGGGCGGCCCTGCCGAAGGAGAACGGCTACCCCTGCATGCCCAGCCTGCGCAACTGGATCGAGCCCAAGCCGGCCAAGGTCCGTGAACAGGACGGCGGCATCTACATCCTCGACGCCCCGCTGCGCCTGCAGTCCACCGCCGAGTCCTTCAGCACGCCGGGCGCCGGCGAGCCGATCTGCACCCCCGACGAGACCCAGACCCGTCAGGCCCAGGCCATCATCGACTCGATGATCGTCCCCGCGGTCGAGAAGCAGATCAACACCGAATCCCAGTACGCCGATCTGCGCCGCGTCTACAAGTCCCGCGTCGCCGCCGAGTGGGTCCGCCAGCAGGACGCGGCGAAGCCGACCGACTTCCGCTCGATCATCAACAGCAACAACGTCAAGCGGTGGCCGCTGCGCGCCCCGAACGACAAGTGGAACAAGAACGACCTGTACGAGCGCTACGTCCAGATCTTCAAGAACGGTGAGTTCCGGTACAACGTCGACACCGATCATGGCGTCCAGATCTACATCGTCGGCGGCGTGGACTTCTCCAAGTCCCCGAAGCGGAACATCACCCGCGTCGAGTTCAGCCTCGAAAACCCACGGCTGGACACCACCACCTCGACGTCCACTCAGACCGAGACCGGTTATGGCGACACCCAGACCGCCTTCCTCGGCGGCGGAGGCTCGGAGAAGAACCCTGGCAAGCCCGACCCCAAGCCGACCCCGACTCCGACCGAGCCGGACCCCTCACCGTCGAAGCCGGACGACGACTCCAGCCCCACGCCGTCCACCCCGGCCCCGGCCCCCAGCGACAACGGCAAGCCCCCGGCCAAGGAGCCGGACGGCGACCTCGCCGACACCGGCAGCGACACCCCCGTCGGCCTGCTCGCGGCCCTCGCCGCGACCCTGGCCGCCGGAGGCGCGGGCCTGACGTGGTGGATGCGCCGCCGTCGCCGCAGCGCCACGAACTGAGATACGGCGCGTAGGTCCACTTCGCCCCGCCGGAGTCCATCCGGCGGGGCGAAGTGCTGTCCCGTCTCAGGTGCGCAGCTCACGCACTGGTCGGGCGGATGTCACCAGACCTGGTGCCATTGCTGCTCCGGGTTGGTGCTGACGGCTCTGCACGTCCATTGAATGGCGGCGACAGCGTTCGCCTCGTTGGCACCGGGGATGGCGAGGCAGAGGTCGGTCTTGTTGTTCCGCAGCCGATGGGTGCTGTCGTAGATCCACTCCTGCTCGTCGGCGCCACTGCGGCAAGGCCACTGGATCGCCTCCGCACCGTTGGTGCTGCTGCCGCCGACGGCCAGACACTGACCGGTGGCGTAGTTCTTGATGGTGTACGTCGACGTCGCTCCCGGAATCAGCTCCCAGTACCACGCCTGATCGGCGTCCCACACGTCGTTGACCGGTTGGTCGCAGGTGAACTGGATGGCAGCCGTCCCCTGCCCCGCCGAGGAGCCGCCGGGAATCGCCAGACACTTCCCGCTGTTCTGGTTCTTCATGGCCCAGGGGCCCTCGGACCCGACCGCGTTGGCCGACGTGGCGGACAGCGGAATGGCTATCGCCGCGATCGCTCCGGCGAGCGCCATGCTGCGCTTGCGCATTGTTTTCCCCTCCAGTGAATGATCTGACCTGTTGGATCACCATGCGGGGAGAGCGACGAGGCTGTCGTTAGGAGCGAGTCCACAGGGGGTTTGGCTCTGCGTCCACGGGCGCGTCGATGTTGTGCTTACTCCGGCTCGCGCGCCGACCCCGCCTGTACGCGGTACTCCGTGGGCGACACCCCGTACGTGCCCCGGAACGCGCGCGTGAAGTCGGAGGCGCGGACCAGGCCCCAGCGGGTGGCGATGGTGTGGACGGGCGTGGATCTGAGGTTGGGGTCCGCCAGGTCGCGGCGGGCGCCTTCGAGGCGTTGGGCGCGGATCCAGGCCGCGACCGTCTCGCCGGGGGAGTCCTCCTGGAACAGCCGGTGCAGATAGCTCAGCGAGATGTGATGCGCGGCCGCTATCACGGGCGGCGTCAGCGCCGGGTCGTGCAGGTTCTGGCGGATGAACGCCCGTACGCGCGTCGTCAGGGCCCGCTCGCGGGTCTCCGGCGGCAGCGCGTCCTCCGCCTCCAGCACCTGGGCGAACCAGGCGGACAGCAGGTCGAGCAGGACGGTGCCCAGGCGGGGCGCGTCGGACGGCTGGAGGACGTCGGCCTGCTGCTCCAGGCCGGTGAGGAACCCCGTCAACAGGGCGCCCACCCCCTCCCGCCCCGACAACCGCCGACCCAGCAGGTGCTGGATGCGGGCGGACGGCAGGGGTAACAGTGCCTTGGGGAAGTCCACGCCCACCCCGGTGATCACCTGACGGCCCAGGCCGGCCGGCAGGTGCACTTCGTACGGTCGCGACGTGTCGCTCACCCACAGGTCGCTCGGCCCGTACGCCTCGGCTCGCCCCAGATGCTCGAACCCCAGTCCGCCGCCGAGCACCAGCGACAGGTGGTACATCTCCGGGTCGGACTGCCGCACCAGCTTCTCGGTACGCCGGAACCCCGTCGGCAGGTGCGACGTCGGCCACGCCAGCACCGGCCCCAGCTCCAGCAGCCGCTGCCGCGCCCAGAAGTCGTCGGCGAACTCGCTGCTCATGTGACTGGGCGCGATCGCCCGGTGCATCAACTCCCCCCAGTAGTCGAACCGGTGCTCCGCGGGCACGTCGTCGCTCCGGAACACGGTTCCGATCATGCTGGGGTCAGTCCCGCGCGGCGTGGGCGACGAAGTCCGCCCAGGCGGTGGGGGAGAGGGTGAGGAGGGGGCCGGTTGTGTTCTTGGAGTCGCGGACGTGGATGGTGTGGGGGAGGGGGACGGCTACTTCGACGCAGTCGCCGTCGCCGCTGCTGCTGTAGCTGGACTTGTGCCAGGAGAGGGCGACCTCGACGCAGTCGTCGCCGGAGGCGCTGCTGTAGCTGCTCTTGAACCAGGCCAGTTGGGTGCTGCTCATAGGTCCCCTCGCATCCGCTGCAACAGGCTCACGGAGTCACGGATGGTGAGAGCCTGCGAACGCATCCTGACATACCGCTGCTTAAGGACGCTGACCACTTTCGCGTCGGAGATCAGCTGACCGCTTTCCTGCCCTTCGTTGTAGGCGAACCACCTGTTCTCGGGGGTTTCCGAGAGCCGGATCGGCCCGTGCAGCCCAGAGTGTGACTCCTGTACCAGAGGCATGACCTGGATATCGACATTCCTCAGCTCGGAGATGTCCAGTACCCGGTCGATGAGACCTCGCGTGACTGCTGCTCCTCCCGTGCGCCGCAGAAAAAGGTGCTCTTCGAGGATGAAGCTGAAGGCTGTGTTCGCGCGCTCCTCAAACAGCCGCTGGCGCTCGGCACGGGCGGCCCAGCGCTCCTCGATCTGCTGGTCGTCCATCGGCGGAAGCTGGTCGGCTGACATGGCCCGCAGATACGCCTCCGTCTGCAACAGGCCCGGAACCATGCGGCACTCGTACGTGTACAAGGTGATCGCCGCCGCCTCCAACTTGGCCCACTTCCGGAACCACGCCGCCAACCCCGGCTGCCGCCCCAAATGCTGAGCCCCCTTGATCAGCGCCCCGGTGTTCCCGACGGCCCGGTCCACCCCCTCCACGAACGCCGCATCCGGCATCCGCCTCCCCAACTCCACCGACGCCACCATGTGCTTGGAGTAGCCGATGAAGTCGGCCAACTCCTCCCGGCTCAGCCCCGCGTGCTCCCGCAACGCCTGGACCATCGCCCCGAACGTCCGCAGACTGTCGGACGACTCCGGCTCGCCGCCCCCACCCATCCCCACCACGCCGCCGCTGTCGGCCACCATGGGCCACCTCCCGCGCACCCGCCCGCTGAACCACACCGTTCAACACCAATGGTCACAGTACGTCACCAGTACCGTCCAGTGCGTAACCGCGTACGCTCGCGCAGCGTACGCGGCGCGGAGCTGGTGAACCGGCCCGCGCGCAGGTCACATTGGCGCCATGACCGCACTGCCCGCCGCTCAACACCCCGTCACCGTGCACGTGTTCACCCAGCGCTTCAGCTCGACCCCGTTAGGCGCCCGCCTGGCGAGACACCTCGCCCTCATCCAGCTGCACAGCTGGGGCATCCCGCACGGCTCGGAGGAGTCCGACAAGGCGGCGGCGGTCGTGGCCGAACTCGCCGCGAACGCGGTGACCCACGGCCGCGTACCCGGGCGGGACTTCGAACTGCGACTCTCCCTGCCCGCGGGTTCGCTCCGTATCGAGGTCACCGACACCCGCGCCGAACGCCACCCGCCCGGCCCCGGCGCCGTACAACCGTCCCGGCCCCTCGACGAAGGCGGGCGCGGCCTGACCCTCGTCGACGCGCTCGCCAACCGCTGGCAGGTACTGGACCGGAACCCGCCTGGCAAGACTGTCCTGGCCGAAATCGACCTGCCCCGCTGGCTGTCCGTGGTCAAACGACTCTCGGCTCAGGAGCGCGCACGGCGGTCCCGGTAGCGCGGCTGCGGCTGATGACGGTGGACCAACCAGGTCGTGCACACCATGAGCGGTACGACGAGGGTGGGCACGAGCCACCACGGGAAGCCGAGCCACACGGACGGAAGCCCCACACCGGCGCAGGCGGTGAGCAGCGCGATGAGCAGCGGTCGGGCGTACCCCGCCCAGGGGAGGGGCTTGCGGTCAGGGGGTCCGGTCAGCCGCGTCGCGCCGAACCAGAGCCCCAGGGCCGCCAGGAGACCCAGGAAAGTGCCGATCGCGGACGTCATCTGGGGTTCGTCGCGAGGTTCCTCGGAGGTGCGCTGCCGGACGCCTCCCCTGCTGAGCGCCGTGATGTCTCCGCGCCAGACGGTGGCGGTGACCCGGTCTCCCGGCTGGAGGCTCCTCAGCAGCGGCCCCGGGTCACCGAAGGCCACGGTGCCGTTCCAGAAGGGCGCGCCGGACAAGGTCGCCCGGTAGCTGCCGCTCCTGCTCTGCGTGATCTTCGTGCTGTCGACGGTGAAGGAGGCCGTGCGCAGGCAGTCCTCCCACTCCTCCGTCGGGGCGCCGGTGGCGCACGACTCGGCCTCCCCGTAATCCCGGTAGCGCTCCATGTCGGAGGGCAGCCACACGGCGAACACGAAAAAGCAGGCCAGCGCCGGGGCCAGCGACAGGATGAGCAGCGACACGCCGATTCTCATGGCCACAGCCTCGCCCAGCCGCAACCAGACAGACAACGAGGGCCACAGGCAACGTGGCCCTCTCTTCCTTTCCGTACCCGGGCAAGCAGCGAGGCCCTGGCCCGGCCCGAACCCACGGTTCGAACCGAGCCGTCAGGACTACGACGTGACTACGACCTGACTACGACGTCACCGTCAGCAAGTCCCGCTGGTCCTTCGGGAGTTCCACCTTGTCGGCGTACAGCAGCGCGTGGCCCGGGTCGAAGACCAGTGCCACCTCGCCCGCCAGCCCTCCGTTGCCGCTGAGAACCTGGACGACCTGGTCGCCGAGGCGGACGTCGTACTCGTAGCGCGAGCCGACGTAGGAGCTGGTGATGACCTGGGTGTTGAGCTTGTTCACGCCGGCCGGTATCTCGGCCGGAGCCACGACCTCAAGCCGCTCGGGCCGGACCGCGACGGTGACGGAGTCGCCGGTCGGGACGCGCGCGTCGCTGTCGACCCGTACGACGTCCCCGCTGGAGTCGAGGAGCACGGTGTGCCGGGTGCCGTCCAGGGAGACGACCTTGCCGGTGAGGAAGTTGCAGCGGCCGACGAAGGCCGCCACCGCGGGCGCGGCGGGCCGCTCGTAGATCTCGTGCGGGGTGCCGATCTGGATCATGTTGCCGCCCTCCATCACGGCGATCCGGTCGCTGAGGGCGAGGGCCTCGTCCTGGTCGTGGGTGACGTAGACGGTGGTGATGCCCAGCTCCTCCTGGAGCCGCTTGAGCCAGGCGCGGGCCTGCTCGCGGAGCTTGGCGTCGAGGTTCGACAGCGGCTCGTCGAGCAGGAGGACGGTCGGGGAGTAGACCAACGCGCGGGCGAGGGCCACGCGTTGCTGCTGGCCGCCCGACAACTGGTGCGGGTAACGGCCGCTCAGCGCGGCGAGGCCGACCTTGTCCAGCGCGTCGTGGATCAGCGTCTTCTGCTTGTCTTTCGGCACCTTGCGGATGTTCAGCGGCAGCGCGAGGTTCTTCGCGATGGTCATGTGCGGCCAGAGCGCGTACGACTGGAAGACCATGCCGAGGTTGCGCTCCTCCGGCGGGAGGAAGATCCCCGCCCCGGCGTCCACGAACGGCTTCCCGCCCACCGAGATCGAGCCCTCCGTCGGCTGCTCGAGACCCGCTATGCAGTTCAGCGTCGTCGACTTGCCGCAGCCGCTCGCGCCCAGCAGCGTGAAGAACTCGCCGTCCTTGATGGTGAAGGTGACATCGCGCAGGACGGAGTTGTCGCCGAACGTCTTGGCGAGGTTCTTGACGGTCACCTCAGGCATGGTGCTTTCCCTTCATGAGCAGTCCCGCGAGTGCGACGAAGACCGCGGTGATGCCGATCTGGAGGGTGGCCAGCGCGGCGACGGATCCGGCCCTGCCCTGCGTCCAGAGACTGAGCATGGTGGTGCCGAGGATGTTGTTGTCGGCCGAGCTGAGGAAGACGGCCGGGGAGTACTCCTTGAGCATGATCACGAAGGTGAGCACCAGGGCTCCGGCGAACGCCGGGGTGATCAGGGCCCGCAGGACCCGGAAGAAGGTCATCAGCCAGTCGGCGCCGGAGACCCGGGCCGCGTTGTCCAGTTCACCGCCGATCTGCATGATCGCCGGGGCGACCGAGCCGAACGCGCTGGGCAGCGCCCGCATACCGAAGGCGATGATGACGGCGTAGATCGTGCCCTGGAGCACCGAGCCCATCCCGAACGGGGCGAGCGCGAAGGCCCAGAAGAAGCCGATACCGATGATGATGCCGGGGAGGGACTGGGGGATCAGGGCGAGGTACTCGACCGCCCGGCCCCAGCGGAAGGTGGACCGGCGGGCCACCATCACCGCGAACACGGCGAGCGCGCTGACGACCACCGAGCCGACACCGGCCACGATGAGGCTGTTCCACAGCGACTGCACGTAGTTGTCGGAGTCGAAGACGAGCTCGTAGTTCTTCGTCGTGACCGTCTTGAACGGCGACTGGAGCGGGGTGAAGACGAGCGTGAAGGACCGCATCACCAGGCCCGCGATCGGCACCACGGCCCCGACGATCACGTACAACCAGATGCACGCGATGCTCACCCACTTCAGCCAGCCCAGGTCGAGCTTGCGCGGCCGGGTGACCTTGCCGCGCACGGACACGAACCGGGCCGCGTCCTTGAGGAGCTTCGCCTGTACGGCGACGAGGCTCAGCGTGACCACCAGGATGACGGTGGAGGCGGCGCCCAGCATCGTGTAGTCGGGGTCCACCGACTGAAGTCCGTTGTGGTAGAGGAAGGTTGAGAAGACGTCGATGCTGACCGGCTGGCCGTACAGCAGCGGCACACTCAGCGTCTCGATGGAGACGGAGAAGACGAGGATCGCGCTGTAGACGATCGGCGGCCGCAGCAGCGGCACGATCACCTGGGCGAGGATCCGGAACGGTCCGGCACCGCAGACCTGGGCGGCCGACTCCAGCGACGCGTCCGACTGCCTGAGCGCGTTGGCGCAGAAGACGTACGCGATCGGGGCGAGCGCCACGGCCTCCGTGAGCGCCATGCCGGGGATCGAGTACAGGTTCCACGGCACCCCGCCGAAGAGCTGCTGCACCTTGACGCTGACGAACCCGGCCGGGCCGTACATGATGATCCAGCCGAAGCCCAGGATCAGCGACGAGATGAAGAACGGCCACTGCATCGCCAGCGCGACCAGCCGGCCGCCCGGCAGCTTCGTCCGGACCACCACGATCGCCATGGGGATGGCGATGGCCAGGCTCAGGACCGTGGTCAGCGACGCGAACAGCAGCGTGTTCAGGGCGACTTCACCGAAGCCCGCCTTGGTGAAGAGGTCGCTGTAGCCGCTGAGGGTGAAGGCCCCGCCCGCCTCGTAGAGCGGGCGGTTGCGGATGCTCTGGTAGAGGGTCGGGACGATCGGGGCCAGCACCAGCACGGCGAGGAACGCCAGAACCGCGTACTGGACGACCGTGTCCCGTCCGATGCCGAGCACGCGGCGGTAGCGCGGCGGCTCGAACGTTTCCGTGGGTGACTCGCCGGCCGGTGTGCGGGGTGGCTGGGTGAGGGTTGACATCTGCTCTGACTCCGATCGTCCCGGGAGGCTGCCTACTTACGGAGTCCGTCGAAGCGCTCCTGCCAGGCCGCGGCGTCGTCCTTGGTGACCGCCTCGTACTTGACGTGGATGATGTTCTCCTCGCCGACCGCGTCGACGACCTCCTGGTAGGTGTGCAGGCCCTCGCCCTTGACACCCTCGCGGTAAGAGGCCAGACCGCCCTCGGCGACCGCGCGCTGACCCTCGTCGGAGAGGGCGAAGTCCAGGAAGAGCTTGGAGGTCGCCGGGTGCGGCGCCTCGGCGGCGATACCGAGACCGCGCGGCAGGACGACCGTGCCGTCCTTCGGGAAGACGATCTTCACCAGACCCGCACTGTCCTCGACGACCGGGTACGCGGGGGATGCGCTGATCAGGAAGCCGGCCGTGTACTCACCGGCGACGATCTTCTCCAGCTGGGTGCCGGAGGAGGTCTCCGGGCGGGTCAGCGGAAGGATCTTCTCCAGGTCGCTCCACGCCTCCGGGTTGCCCTCGGTGAGCGCCCGCGTGACGGTGAAGCCGAACGAGCCCTCCGGGTCGCGGACCGTCACCTTGTTCTTGAACTTGCCCTCGTCCGACGTCACGATCTTCGCGAAGTCCGTCAGGGTGGTCGGCGGGGTCTCCATCAGCGACGTGTTGTACGCGATCGTCATCGGGTCCTGCGACATCGAGTACACGCTCGGCAGCAGCTCCGCGCTCTCGCCCAGCTCCGACAGCTCCGGCGACTTGTACTCCAGGACCGTGTCCTTGCGGGCCGAGAAGTCCGCCCACGCGGTCGCCGCGCTGGAGATCAGCACGTCCGCCGGGGAGGAACCGGCGGCGCTCTCGGAGAGGGTCTTCTGGAACAGCTCGTCGCTGTCCAGCTCGTTGACGGAGACGGTCTTGATGAAGTCGTACTTCTTCTTGAAGTCCCGGACGATCGGCGCCATGTTCTCGTCGCCGAGGTTCGAGTAGACGGTGAGCTTGCCGCCTTCCTTCTTCGCCGCCTCGATCAGGTCCGCGTAGTCCGCCGGGTAGTAGTCGGGCACCTGGCCCGCCGAGATCTTGTTCTCCGCCACCTTCGGCGCGTCGTCGCCACCGCCGCCGCAGGCGGCCAGGGTGCCGAGCACGAGGGTCGCGGCGAACGCCGCCGCGAGGGGGCGCCGGGCGGGGCGCCTGAACGCGGACACCGTGCTGGTGACGGCGGGGTGTCCGGTGCCGATGTGGCTGGATCTGGCCATGGTTCTCCTCCTGGCGCGTGCCTTCTGGCAGCTGTTGCCGGGAGGTTAGGTCCCCAGGTCAGGCCGGTAAATCCTTCACCCGCCAGAGCTCGTACTGGTGGTATTGGTCGTTGTGTTCGTGACGCGAGTCACCCCTCGTGAGCAGGGATGGATGGCCGGGAATGATCGCCTCCGAGGTGCGCTGTGAGCTGTGGCAACCGCCCCTACGGTGCCGTGCCCTCCGCCTTCCCCGGGGCGAAGTGCGGCGTCAGGCCGTGTAGGGCCGGAGGACAGGGCCGTCATCGTAGGATCGATCGTCCTTGCCCACCTGACCGGCCGGAACCTGCGGCCGGGACACCTCCGGGACCGGTCCCAAGCGATGGCCGATAGCTTCATCGCATGGGCAACGAGCTGGGCGCACTGGTGAAGCGATATGAGAGCGACAACGGTCGTCGCGGTCGCAATGCCTTGGCGCTACTCCTCCTGGGTCTTGCCGGCATCCCGCTCGGCGTGGTGCTTGCGATCCCGGCGTACAAGAACTCGATCGTCGGCGACGATGCCGTGCCGAGCTTCGTACTCGGCTGCGGCCTCGGGGCATTGCTCATGGGGTGCTGGCAGGGCTGGCTGTTCCTGACACGCTCCGGTGAGGCGTTCGAGCTGTACGTGGACGGTCTGGTCCACTCCTACCGGGGCAAGCGCCGTGTCGTGAGGTGGGAGGACGTCACCAACCTCACCGACAACGGCAAGGACACCGCGCTCGGCCGCGCGTTCGGCGGGAACGTGAGTCTTCGGCTGAAGCTCGCTCACGGCAGGCCAGTCCTCATCACCGGTGTTGTCGAACGAGCCGCGCACCTCGCGATGGCCGTTCGCGAGGCGATCGAGAAGGACAACCGACCGGAACCGGACTGAACCACGCTACGGACGCGGACCAGCAGTGGCGGCATCTGCGGCCGGGCAGGCGATCGATTCACGATCACGTTCTATGTGGCGTCGCCGACCGTAGATGCGCCGTCAGTTCCTGCAACCGCCCCCAGGCCTCGACGTCCGTACCGTCCCCGAGGGGGTAGTGCAGCGCCGGACGGGCCGTCGATCCCAGGTGCACCGCCCGGACCTCGACCGGCGGGCGTCGCGCGTGGTCCAGCCCGATGGTGTGCACGTCGTCCGGGCCGAGGGTGAAGGCCGCGGGCAGCGGTGGTCCCTCCAGGCGGGGTGCGGTCGTCAGGTCGGCGCGCGCCAGGCGCACGGAGGCCAGCATGGTCCGCAGCCCGTGCTCCCTGACCAGGGACTCGGCCAGCGGCTCGATACGGTCCAGCGGCAGCTCCTCGCCGTCCGCGTACCCGACCGTCAGGACCACGTCCTCCTCCACGCCCTTCGCCGTCCGCGTCACCCGGACCGTCGCCATGGCCGGCCGGTCGGGGTCGCCGACCACGATCAGCTGCGACGGCTCGGGCGCCCGCTCACGGGCCAGGTCGGTCAACTGCCGTGGCGACCAAGGGAGGTTGACCGGCTCCGCCGTGCCCCAGCCCGCCGGAGCCGTCCCCGTCAGCGCCTCCCAGGCCGCCTCCGGCGCGCCGCCCAGCAGCAGCCGTTCGTCGGCCTTGTGCACGGTACGGAGGGCGACGATCAGCTGGCGGCCCGGTGCCTCGTCCGCCGGGCGCGTGAACGCGGCGGCCACGGTCGCCGTCCCGTCCTCCGCGAGCGCGGGCGAGAACGCCCCGTCCTGCCAGCGCAGCACCGCCCCCGACAGCCCGTCGTAGTAGCCGCACTCCGGGTCCTGGACGACCCAGCGGTTGGGGACGCGCGCGAGGGTCGCACGGGCCGCGGTGGTCAGGCGTACGTGGGGCGGCGTGACGATCTGGAGGGACTGCCGGGACGCCACGGCCGTACGCATGATCTCCGCGAGCCAGCTGGTCAGGGCGACCACCGGCCGGTCGATGAGGACGACCGCCGCGTGCTCGGTCACGACGTCCACGGCGGGCTGCCCCGACCCCGCCGACGGTACGGCGGACACGTCGACGACCTTCGTGCTCGCTGCCTCCGGCGGCCAAGTGGAGCCGCCCAGCAGCGCGTTGAGCCGTCCGCACACCACCCCCGCCAGCTTCTCCGCCTCCGGGACGGCCGTGGACGCCCGCGCCTCCGTCCACCAGAACGGGGCCTCCACGCTCTGCCCGAGCAGCCGCTCCGCCTCGCCCGGCACCTGCACGAGGACCGGAGACTCCACGGACACCAGCGGCCGCCCACCGGGACCATGCAGCTGTACGACCGCGCCGTCGGCCGCCGCCGACAGGTCCAGGTCGGAGCCGCCGGCGTACAGACTCGCCATGAGTGCCCAGACGTTGGGCATCTTCGGGGTGAGGGCGATGACGTCCTTGGTCACGGAGCGCTTCCTTCGGCCGATACGGCAGTCTGGATCAGTTGATGGGCCCGACCCCGGCGGACCAGCGTGCCCCGGCCCGTCGGCTGCGCGGAGGCGTACAGGCCGGGGAAGAGCTGGCCCTCGCTCCGCTCACCGGTCATGAGCAGCGCGGCCGTGCCGGTCTCGCGGAGGGTCTGGAGCAGCGGCTCGTACATCGCCCGGGAGGCACCCGCCACCCGGCGCGTGATCACGAAGTGCAGCCCGATGTCCTGCGCCGACGACACATACGGCAGGAACGGCGCCAGCGGCTGCTGCCCGGCGGTGGTGAGGATGTCGTAGTCGTCGACCAGGATCACGATCCGCGGGCCCTTGAACGCGGGCTCGTCGGTCATCGAGTCCGGGTCCGCCGACTCCGGCATCCGCTTCTCCAGCTCGCTCGCGATGCCCGTCGACAGCCCCGCCGCGAGTTTCGCGTTGTGCGCGTACCCGCCCCGGTACGGCTCCGGGATCACGCCCCGCAGCCCGCGTCGGGGGTCGAAGACACCGAAGACCAGATCCTCGTCCGAGTACCGTTCGACGAGCTGTGCCGCGACCAGCTTCAGCAGGTTCGTCTTGCCGCACTCGTTGTCGCCCAGGATCAGCAGATGCTGGTCCGAGCCGAAGAGATCGAGCAGGACGGGCGCGAGGGCGTCCTGGTCCACACCGATCGGGACCCGGTTCGGCTCGGTGACGAGCGACGGCAGCTGGGCGGAGGGCAGCCGGG
This sequence comes from Streptomyces sp. DSM 40750, assembly GCF_024612035.1. GTDB lineage: Bacteria > Actinomycetota > Actinomycetes > Streptomycetales > Streptomycetaceae > Streptomyces. Next base: position 4,262,233 of record NZ_CP102513.1, on the reverse strand, counting down.
TCGGCAACACCCTTACCGGCGCGGCGATTTCACCGTGCCAGGTCGACCGGATCGTACGGGCCGCGTCCTCCAGCGCCGGACCGAGGTCGCCCGTCGACGGCCGTCCGTCGAGGCGGGGGAGGGCGGCCTGCGCGAACAGCTTGCCGTCGGTCAGGACGCGCCCCGGAGTGTCGGGCGACAGCGTCTCGGAGAGCTTGCGGTCGACGCTCGAATCGCTCGGGTCGTTGAGCCGCAGCTCCACCCGGGTCCCGAACATCGACTGCGTCGCGATCCGCACGTCGTTCCAGCGCAGCATGGAGCCGACGACATGGATGCCGTAACCGCCACCGCGCTTGAGCAGATCCACGACGGTGTCGTCCAGCTCGGCGAACTCGTCGCGCAGCGCACCGAACCCGTCGATGAGCAGCACGATGTCGGTGGAGCCGAGTTCACGCAGCTTGCCCTGTCCCCGCAGGTGCCGCAGCTGGTCGACGGAGTCGATGCCGTGCTCGCGGAACAGCTCCTCCCGCTCGATCAGCATCGTCCGCACCTCGGCGACCGTCCGCGCGGCCCGCTCCCGGTCGGCCCGCCCGGCGATCCCGCCGACGTGCGGCAGCCCGGAGAGGGCGGACAGCCCGCCACCGACCAGGTCGAGTCCGTAGACGGCGACTTCGGCGGGCGTGTGGGTCGTGGCGAGCGAGAGCGCGAGGGTCCGCAGCAGCGTCGTCTTGCCGGACTGCGGGCCGCCGATCAACGCCGCGTGACCGCCCGCGACCGTCAGATCGAGCACCCAGTGCCCCTGCCACTGCTTCGCCGGATCGTCCAGCACGCCGAGCGGCACCCGCAAGGGGCTTCCCCGGTCTGCCAGTTGAAGCCCGCGCTCGTCCACCTGCACCGGCCCGGCCGCCGTGTCCAGCGTGATCGCGTCCGGCAGCGGCGGCAGCCAGATCCGGCGCACCGGCCGTGCCGCGGACGCGAGTTGGTCCACCATCACCGACATCACGGTCGGCCCGGTCTCCCGCTTGGTCGCCTTCGGCTCCTCAGCGACCTCGTTGTTCGCCGGCCCGCTGTCGAGCGTGTTGTACGTCGGATACGGCCAGGCCAGCGGCGTGTCGTCCTCCTGCGCGACCAGCGCCGGGCCCCGGTACGCGCCCGACACGTACCCCGCCTTGAACCGCTCGTACGTCGACGTGTCCACCTTCAGATAGCCGAAGCCCGGCAGCGGCGGAAGGTGGAAGGCGTCGGTGGTGTCGAGGACGGTCCGCGACTCGTCTGCGGAGAAGGTGCGCAGCCCCAGCCGGTACGAGAGATACGTGTCCAGGCCCTTGAGCTTGCCGCCCTCGATGCGCTGGCTGGACAGGAGGAGATGGACGCCGATGGAGCGGCCGATGCGGCCGATGGACAGGAACAGATCGATGAAGTCCGGCTTGGCGGTGAGGAGTTCACCGAACTCGTCGATCACGACGAAGAGGTGCGGAAGGGGTTCGAGGTCGGGGCGCTTGGTCGCGCGCAGGGCGGCGTAGTGCCCGATGTCGGCCACGTTCCCCGCGTCCTTCAGCACCTGCTGCCGCCGCTTGACCTCGCCCGCGAGGCTGGAGTGCACACGCTCGACGAGCCCCGCCTGGTTCTCCAGGTTGGTGATCACACCTGCCACGTGCGGGAGTTCGGTGAAGGGGGCGAAGGTCGCGCCGCCCTTGTAGTCGACCAGGACGAGCGCCAGGTCCTCGGGGGAGTGGGTGGCGGCGAGCGCCAGCACGAGCGTGCGCAGCAGCTCGCTCTTGCCGGAACCCGTCGCGCCCACACACAGCCCGTGCGGGCCCATACCCAGCTCGGAGGACTCCTTGAGGTCGAGGAGCACGGGCTCGTGACGGTCGGTCAAGCCGATGGGCACCCGCAGGAATTCACGCTCACCGCGCGGCGCCCAGAGCCGGGCCAGATCCAGCAGGGCCGGGTCGTCGATGCCGAGGAGGCCCGGGAAGTCGACGGGTCCGGTGACCGGGGTGCCCTCGGCGGCCGACTCGGCGGACAGCCGCAGCGGCGCGAGCAGCCGGGCGAGGCCTTCGGCACCGGCGGCGGTGACGTGGTCGGAGGTGCCGTGCGCGGTGGTGGGGGTGCCCGGCTCGCGGAGGTCCTCCACCACGACCTCGTCGCCCCGCACGGTGATCCGCACCGACACCTGGTCGGGCTCGTGCACCTGCTCCGCCAGCAGATGCAGCACGGTGACACCCATGTCCGGCAGGCCGACCGCCGTGTCGGGCCGGGGCAGTTCGGCGGCCGTCTCCCCGTACTCGTCGCTCACGACGAGCATGCGGGACGCCAGCTTGAGCGCCTTGCGGTCGGCTAGCCCCCGGCGCACCTCCGCCGCGTACGAGGCACGCCGGCCCAGCTCGTGCCGGAAGTGCCGGGCCAGCTGCGGCAGGCTCGGCGCGATACGGCGGGCCGCCACCGGGCCGTCGTGCTCCTGCCCGTCCAGCACATGGGGCAGCCACTTGGCCCACTCCCAGTCCGCCAGCCGCTCCCCGGGCACGCCGAGCGCCACGGCCACGTCGTCCGGCGCGTGCGACACGGCGACCTGGACGAGCAGTGCCCGGGCCACCCGCAGTACGCCCTCCCGGTCGCCGACCACGCTGACGTTGCCCGCGCGGTCCAACGGCACGGTGATCGGGCAGTCGTTGGCGACGGAGTAGCGGGCCAGCAGCGCCCGTGCCTCGTTCAGCATGAACGGGTCGGGCGGCGTCAGCACCCCGCCCTGGTTCTGCCCGATGGCCAGGTTCGCCACGGGTACGTCACCGGTGCCGACCCGCACCCGCAGGAAGTCCGGGTCCTGCCGCCGCCGCTCCCAGAGCCGGGCGGGGTCGCGCACGAGGTCGTACAGCGCCTCCGGGGGCGGGTTGAGCACCCGCGCCAGCTGCCGCCGCTCCCGCTCGTCGGTCCCGAACTCCTCGCGCAGCTCCTCCAGGTACTCCAGATACCGCTCGCGCTGCGTACGCCGGGTGCGCTGGGCCTTGCCGCGCTGGGAGAGGAAGAGGGCGACCGCGCCGAGCAGCGCGAAGACCAGCACCATCGCGCCGAGCGCGGCGAACTGGCTGTTCCGGATCACGGTCATCATCACGACCGAGCCCATGACACCCGCCATCGGCAGCAACGCCGTCGCCGCCGTCCCCGCCTTGCCCTCCGGGAGGTTCGGCGGCGGCTCGATGGTCCGGGCCCCGGCGGCCCCGAGCGGGCGTGTGCTCCGCGCGGGACGATGGATCAGCTGCTGGGTCACGGACGGACCCCTTCTCGTGTCACCCGGGTGGCTGCCGTGTTCATCGCATCCTCACCGCCCGCGTCATCGCCTCCGCAGCCAGCGTGATCGCGGACTCGCGGGTCTCCTGGCCCAGCAGGGCGGTGCGGATGGGGCCGCCCTGGGCGAGGTGGCGGTCGTAGGGGACGGGGACGACATGGACGCCGGACTCCTTGAGGTGGGCGACAGCCGTCTTCAGGTCCAGCGTGAGGTCGGGGGAGTTGGCGGTCAGCGCGACGACGGTCGAGGCGAGCGCGGAGTGCGGCAGCTGGCCGAGCCAGTCCAGTACCTGGCGGGTGCCGTTGACGCCCTCGGCGGTCATCGGCGCGACGACCACGCGCGCGTGGGCGGTGTCCATCGCCGTACGGGCCACCTCACCCGGCAGCGTCTCGCAGTCCACCACGGTCACCGCGAAGTAGCGACGCAGCGCGAGGGTCACCGTGCGGTACGTACGGATGTCCAGCGGGGCCCCGACCCGGCCCTGGCTCCCGGGCAGCAGCCAGCCGCCGTCCGCCACCGGCACCAAGTACCCGGTGACGTCGGTGAGGTGCATCGCCGGGTTCAGGATCTGCGCGAGATCGCCCGCCGCCCAGCGCACCGAGTCGGCCCCCATCCGCACCGGCAGCGTGCCGAGCGCGGCGTCCGCCTCCATCGTGAGCACCGGGTCGTGTCGGTAGTGGTTGAACGTCCGCCCCAGCAGCGCGGCCATCGTCGACTTCCCGACCCCACCCCGGATCGACGTCACGGCGATCACCCGCCCCGTCGTCACCGGCTGCTGCAACTCCCGTGCGATCCGCGTCTCCTCCGCCACGTCCTGCGCGGCGGAGGCCGTGAGCTTCCGAATCGAACGCCCCGTACGCCGAGCCACCGAGTCCCCGTGCTGCGGCCGCCCGAGCGCATGCGCGAGCCGCGGGTCGATGGTGGGCACCGAGTCGGGGGTGCGCATGGGGGACTGGGGTGAGCGGGAGCCGCGGGGGGCGGGGGCGGCCGGGGAGGTCCCAGGGGTGGGCGAAGTCCCGGGGGTCGGGCGGGGGGCGTCGCCGGGCTGCCCGGGCAGAGCCGGATCACCGGGCGCGCCCGGCGGCTGCGCGGCGGCCTGGGGGTGCCCTACGCGGGGGTCTGCGGTGGGTACGACGGGTGTGGGCGTGACTGGCTGTGGCACGACGGGGTGCACGGGCGGTACGGCGGGGTGCGCTGGCGGCACGACGGGCTGTACCTGCGGCACGACGGGCTGCGCCGGAAGCCGCGCGCCGGGCGTCGGTTGAACCGGCGTCGGTTGAATGGTCAGCGGTTGAACGGGCGCCGACCGTACGGGCCCCGGCTGCATCGGTGTCGGCTGCAGGGGCTCTGGGTGCATCGGTGTCGGCTGCACGGGCCCCGGCTGCATCGGCGTCGGCCGCGCGGGCCCTGGGTGACCCGGCAGCGGCTGAACGGGCACCGGCCGCACAGGCTGCTCACCCCCGGCCTCCTCCGAAGGCACCGCCGGACCCGAAGGCACCGCCGGCTCGGGCAGCCCCGACGGCTTGGACAGCACCGACGGCTCGGGCAGCCCCGACGGCTTGGACGGCTCGGAACGCACCAGCCTCAGTGTCGGCTCCGCCCGACGGGCCGGTGCTTCGGGCGTCGCCGCTACACCGGACGATCCCGATCCCGATCCCGATCCCGATGCCGAATCAGCCGCCCCGCCGGCACCGGAACCGCTGCCTCCACCGGCGAAGTCAGCCTCACCGGCACCCGAATCGCTCGCGGCACCGTTACCGCCCCCGGCCCCCTCCTGCCCCAGCTCCCGCAGCACATCCCGCTGCCAGTCCCCTGCCCCTGCCCCTGCCTGCGCCATGTGCGGTCCCCAGCTCCTACGCGAAGGTGTCGAGCAGTCGTCCGTACACGCCGAACACCCCGATGAGCAGCGGGAACAGGGTGATGACGCCGATGGACTCAAGCGTGTCGCCGAAGCGCCGGAGCCGTACCCGTACGTGCTCGGCGGGCTGCACGGCGAGCACCAGCAGCGGTAGCACGGCCAGCAGAACGAGGACGGCGAGCGGGCCGGCCGCGTCGCCGGAGTGGTCCAGCCAGACCGAGACCAGCCGCACGGCGAGCACGGCCGCCGCGCCGAGCAGCACCACGACCTCGGCGACCAGCGGGAACGCCCGGGCGCGCAGCGCGAGGACGACCATGGTGAGGACGGCCAGCAGGACGGTCCACTTGGTGGGCGCGCGCAGGGCGAACACCCCCGCCGCGGCCGCCGAGACGGCCATGGTGACCGTCGCCAGGACCAGCCCCCGGTGCGTGGCGGTGAGGGCCGCCGACACCTGGAACCGGCTCACCGAGGCGCCCCCGGAACGCCGGTCGTCGAGGCCGGAGAGCCCCGACGCCATCAGCGCGAGCCGCGGCAGCAGCCCGAGCACGATCACGGAGACCACCGCGAGAACGGCCCCCACCTCGGCCTGGTCCGTCACCGACAACGACACCGCGCCCGACACGAACGCGGCGACCCCCAGCCAGCACACCGCCGCCCCGGCCAGCGCCCCGGCCCCGACCAGCCCACCACGCCCGAGCGGGGTGAAGAGACCGAGCAGGGCGAGCGTGCCGACCCCGGCCGTGGCCATGGCCGCGACCTGCGGTGTCGCGGACCACTCCTGTGCTTCCGCCCACGTCGAGGCGCCGAGCAGCCCCAGCGCACCGGCGGTGGTGATCAGCGTCGTCGCCGGCCCCGCCTTCTTGATCCGCCCCAGCAGCGCACCCGCGAGCGCGGCCACGACGGCCACGGCGAGCAGCGCGCCGGCGACGACTCCGGGTTCGTACGCGGCCCGCGCGAACGTCCCGGCGGCCAGGGCCCAGCCGACCGTGGCGATCCCGGCGGTGACCCGGCGCGTGGCCGGGCGCCAGCGCCAGCCGCGGGCGTCGAGGTCCTCGGCGGCCTCGTCCGTGACGTCGTGCACGACGGGCGCCGACGGCGCGTCCTCGGCCCGGACGAGCCGCAGCACGGCACCGTCCGGGACCCCGGCCGACTCCAGCGTGCTGTCGTGCGCGAGCGCGGAACCGTCCGCGGTGACGAGATGCCTCAACTCGGGCCGCCCGCCGACCTGGTCGTCGAGCAGCCGCATGATCTCCGGTAGCAGCAGTCCGACCGGTTCCCGCGAGGGCAGCACGAGATCCACGCGCCGCCGCTCACCCACCAGCGTGACCCGGCTGAGCGCCGTACGCCCGCCGTCCGTGGTCTGCCCCAACGTCCCCGTAGACATCACGTTTTCGAACCTATCACCGGGTAGAAGTGCTGGTCGGGCCTGTGGAAACCGCTGTGGACGCGGTTGGTGAAGCGGTCGGAGAAGGCGTGACCGATGGCTGCACCGAACTCCCGTACGGGCTCTTGCCGATGATGCGGTTCGACACGAATGACCACCCCACACATCCCGCGCACAACACCGCCGCGATGACGACCCCGGCGAACACCTTTCCGATCCGCTCGTCCACCGAGCGCCGCTGCCGTTGCGCCCCGAACAGCAGGGCGTCCCGCAGCCGTCGGCGCCGCACCGACACCGACTCCAGCAACTGGCTGTCGTAATCCTGCGCTGCCACCGCTACGGGACCCCTCTGTCACTGCCTCTGTGTCACGACCTCTGTGTCACGACCTCTGTGTCACGACCTCTGTGTCAGCCGATCTGGTCGACCGCCGCGCGGGCCTTGGCCAGCGTGGACTGGGCGGTGCCGTCGTTCTGTTCCAGCGTGGTGCGCACCAGGCGGATGATCTCGCGGACCTCGCCCGCGGCCTTCTTCCAGCGCTCTTCCTTGCCGTGGTAGTCGTCCGAGACACCGTCGGCCTGGAATTCGGTCATCGCGGCCTTGACCGCGGCGTCGCGGTCGCCGAGTACCCGCTCCAACTGCCCCACGATCGTGCCGAGCGCGGTCTGTACCTCGCCCGAGGCCCCGGTGTCGTACGAACGGCGGTCCTGGTTCTGAGCCATGGATACTTCCCCCTCGTTCCTGCTTATCGGGCGCCGAAGCGCGCCGCGTCGAAGTTGGCCAGGCCCATGTTCTGGTTGGCGTTGTCCTGGGACTCCACGTCACCGGTGCCGAACGCGTTGTCCATGCCGGACTGACCGCCCAGGATCGCGGCGAGCGAGCCGTTCAGATCGGCGGTGATCTCGTCCGCGCGGTTCTTGAACGAATCGAACGCGAGCTTGCCCGCGCCGTTGAACTTGCCCTCCAGCGGTTCCGCCGCGCTGATCAGCAGTTGGATCAGCGTCCCCAGGTCGTCACTCGATCCGACCGTGCTCTTCCCGAGCTCCGCCAGGGTCGTCGACCCCATGTCGAACTTCACGTCGTGTCCACCCCCGTTTGTCTGGGTCACCTACGTCCCGAACATGCTCTCCCACAACGCGTTGCACCCGCAACGCACTTGCCCGCGAAGTGACACCATCGGGACATAATTCGAACAGCCCTGTGGCGCGGTCACCGCCGATCACCGCGGGCCTCGGCGGCGGCCTTCAGGTCGCGCAGCCACGCCTCGAGACCCCAGCCGAGTGCCGCGGTCGCGGTGGGAACGTCCGCTTCGACCTGCGCGCCGGTCCAGGTCTCCTCGGTGTGCACGCGGACACCACCCTCGACCTTCTCGAAGCGCCACAGGTGAACACCCTCGTCGATGCGCAGCCCTTCGCCGATCGCGGGCCCGCTCCACAGGATGCAGGCACCGCGCTGGAACTGCCGGACGGTGGAGGTGATCTCCAGGGTGGTGGCGGGGGTCGTGGGCGTGGCGGGCGCCGGCGTCGTCCACCGGAACCGCGAACCCTTCCGGAACGGGCCGTGGTCGAGGCGCTCGTTGGTGAGCACGGGCGCCTGCCAGGACGGCCACTTCTCCACGTCGGTCTGCAGCTTCCAGATGGTGCTCAGGGGCGCGTCGATCACGACGTCGGCCCGGTACCGGATACGGGCCGTGGGGTCGACACCCTCCCCACGGCATACGGACATGTCGCTGTGCTCGGCGGCCTGGGCGTACGGGACGGCGGTCCCCAGGAGGCCGGCGACGGCGAGTGAGACGGTGAGCGCGGCGGTGCGCATGCTGAACATGGTGTTCCCTTAAGGGAGTTGGCGGTGGTTGTCGTCGTGGTCGGTTCGAACGGTGCGAAGCCCTACGGGCGACCGGAGGCCCTACGGATGACGCCGGGTCGCGCTACGGGTTCAGCACGACCTTCCCGGCGACCGTCCCGGACTCGGCCAGCCGCATGGCCTCGGCGATCTGGCTGAGCGGCAGTTGGGCAGCGATCCGGGCGGTGACGTCACCCCGCTGGAGAGCCGCGAAGACCTGGGTGAGGTCGGCGCGCAGCCGGGCCCGGAAGCGCTTCTTGGCCAGCGAGCGCCCGGCCCAGAGGTTGAAGAAGTAGGCGCGGCGGCCGTTGGGCAGCGCGTTCCACAGCCACACCCGGCCGAGCAGCTTGAGCACGGGCCACTGCCCGGACCCCTCGTCGTCCCTGGTGGAGGCACTGCCGTAGGAGACGAGCGTGCCGCCGGGCGCGAGGAGGTGCCAGGAGTCGACGATGCCCCGGCCGCCGACGTGGTCGAAGACCGCGTCCACCCCGCCGGGGGCGAGCTCACGGATACGCGCGGCGACATCCTCGGTGCGGTGGTCGACGGGGACGACACCCTGTCCCCTCAGTACGGCGTGGTGGCGCGCGGAGGCCGTGCCGATCACCTTCGCGCCCGCGGCCCGCGCCAGCTGGACCAGGACCGAGCCGACGCCGCCGTTGGCGCCGAGCACCACGACGGTCTGCCCCGCGCGGACCCGTGCCGTGCGATGCAGCATCCGCCAAGCGGTGACGCCGTTGACCACCAGGGTCTCCGCCTCCGCGGCGCCGATCCCGTCGGGCACGGGCACCACGTCCGCCGCCTCGACGAGCACATGGCTGGCCCAGCCGCCGACCTTGAGCAGCGCGGCCACCCGGGTGCCGGCCAGGCCCGGATCGACTCCCTCGCCGGTCGCCAGCACCGTGCCGACCAGGTCGTAGCCGGGCACGAAGGGGAACTCCGGCTGGTCGTAGTACCGGCCGCGGCGCATCTGCTGCTCGGCGAAGGAGATCCCGGTCGCCTCCATCCGGATCAGGACCTGCCCGGTCCCGGGCACGGGAACGTCCCCGTGCCGTATCCGCAGCCCCTCCGGCTCGACCTTGCCCGGCAGGACGATCTCGACGAGTCCTTCGGCGTTCATGGCGACCTCCACGTGAGTTATCGGCTTTCGTGTTCGTTAGAAGTTGTAACCCTCGCGCCTGTGACTGTCAATAGCAACAGTGATAACCTCTAACCATGACGGAAGCCGAGGACGCGAAGACCCCCCGCGAGCGCTACCGCGCCCAGGTCCGCGCGGAGGTCAAGGAACACGCCTGGGAGCAGATCGCCGCAGCGGGCGCCTCCGCGCTCTCCCTCAACGCGATCGCCAAACGGATGGGCATGAGCGGACCCGCGCTCTACCGGTACTTCGCCGGCCGTGACGAACTGATCACCGAGCTGATCAGGGACGCGTACCGAAGCCTCGCCGACACCTTCCGCGCCACCTCCGAGGCCGGTGCCGACGTGGCCGCGCTGGCGACGGCCCTGCGCGCGTGGGCCCTGGCCGACCCCCAGCGGTACTTCCTCGTCTACGGCACCCCCGTGCCCGGCTATCACGCGCCCGACGAGATCACCACGATCGCGTCCGAGATCATGGCGCCCCTGCTCGACGCCTGCACCGCACTGCCCTCGGACGGACCCACGCCCCTCCACCGGGCCCTGACCTTCTGGACCCGCCTGCACGGCGTCCTGTCCCTCGAACTCGCGGGACACTTCAACGGAATGGAGTTCGACCCCGCGCAGTTCTACGCGGCCGAAGTCGAGGCCCTGGTCACTCTCTGAACCGGCGTTGGCCTACCAAAAAAATTCTCAGGAGACCGTGCAACCCTCCCCGCACTCCGTGGGTCGTACTTGGCATCAGGACTTCTCGGAGGGGGATCTGGGGGGATCGCGGGGGTTCTGATACGGAGGGGAAAGCCGAGGGGCCCGGTCCACTGAACCGGGCCCCTCGAAACATCTGTCACCTGCTCACATGTGCCAGCTGTTCACATGTGCCAGCTGCTCCGCCGGGTGCTCAGAAGAACACCCCGCACCGCAACAGCACATTCGCGTACGGCCGCGCCTCCCCGGTCCGTACGACCAGCCGCGCGCCCGCCGACAGTTCCTTCAGCCTCTCGTGGGAGACCAGCTCCAGGCCGGGAAAGCGGTCCTCCAGCAGGGCCGTCGCCTCCGGATTCGCCCCGCGGACCTCGCGCGCGGCGGTCGCACCCTCGACCACGAGCTCGTCGAGCAGCCCGTCCAGCACCTCCGCGAAGGACGGCACCCCGGCCCGGAACGCGAGGTCGACCACCCGCGGCCCCTCCGGCACGGGCATCCCCGCGTCGCACACCAGAACCCCGTGCCCGTGCCCCAACTCGGCGACGGCGCCCGCGAGATGGCGGTTGAGTATCCCGGCCCGCTTCACAGCGCGGCGACCTCCTCGGCGGTCGGGAACGACACCTGCGCCCCGGCCCTGGTGACGGCGGCGGCCCCGACCCGGGCCGCGTACGCCGCGGCCTCGGCCGGCTCCGCGCCCGCGCCCAGCTTCCACGCCAGCGCCGCGGTGAACGCGTCCCCGGCCCCCGTCGTGTCCACGGCGTCCACCTTCACGGCCGGCACCCGCTCACCGCCCTCGGCGGACGCGACCAGCGCCCCCTCGGCACCCAGCGTGACGACCACCGAACGCGGCCCGAGCGCCAGCAGCGCCCGCGCCCAGTCCTCCGGCGAACCCGCCAGCTCACCCCCGACGATGACCTGCGCCTCGTGCTCGTTGACGATCAGCGGATCACAGGCGGCCAGCACCTCCGCGGGCAACTCCCGCGGCGGCGACGGATTCAGTACGAAGCGCACACCCTCCGGCAGCCGCCGGACGACCTCCACCACCGTCTCCAACGGGATCTCCAACTGCGCCGAGACCACCCGCGAGGCCCGCAGCAGCGCGTCGGCCGCCCGCACGTCCTCGGGGGTCAGCCTTCCGTTGGCGCCGGGCGACACCACGATGCTGTTGTCGCCCGACGGGTCCACCGTGATCAACGCGACCCCGGTGGGCGCCCCGCCGACCAGCACACCCGCCGTGTCGACCCCGGCCGCGCGCTGCGAGTCGAGGAGCAGCCGCCCATGGCCGTCGTCACCGACCCGCGCCAGCAACGCCGTACGCGCTCCGAGCCGGGCCGCCGCCACCGCCTGATTGGCGCCCTTGCCGCCCGGATGCACGGCCAGGTCGGAGCCGAGCACCGTCTCGCCCGCCCCCGGCCGCCGCTCGACACCGATCACCAGGTCGGCGTTGGCCGATCCCACGACCAGGAGGTCGTAGTCGTACATGAACCATCTCCCTGTGCAGGTGGGTTGGAGCTGCTCTCAGCCGTCGATCGTCAGCCGCTGAATTCGTCGACGTTCTCCGCCGTGACCACCTTCACCGGCACCATCACCGACTTCTCGACCTTCTCGCCCTCGGCCGCCTTGACCGCGTTGCGCACGGCGATTCTGCCGAGTTCGGCGGGCTGCTGCGCGACCGACGCGTACAGCGTGCCTTCCTTGACGGCCTTGAAGCCGTCGGCGGTGCCGTCGAAGCCGATGACCTGGACGGACTTGCCGGCCTTGGAGCCGAGGGCCTTGATCGCGCCGAGGGCCATCTCGTCGTTCTCCGCGAAGACGCCGTCGACGTCGGGGTTGGCCTGGAGGAGGTTCGTCATCACGTCGAGGCCCTTGGTGCGGTCCCAGTCGGCGGGCTGCTTGGCGAGGACCTTGATGCCCGGGTAGGCCTTGAGGCCCTCGGTGAAGCCGGCGCCGCGCTCACGGCTGGCGGAGGTGCCCGCCTGGCCCTGAAGGACGACGATCTCGCCCTTGCCGCCCAGCTTCTCGGCGAGGGCCTTGGCGGCGAGCCTGCCGCCGCTGACGTTGTCGGAGGCGACGAGCGCGGCCGTGTTCGCGCCGTTGACCGCGCGGTCGACGGCCACCAGCGGGATGTCCGCCTTGTTGACGGCCTTCGCCGCCGGGGTCACCGCGTCGGAGTCCACCGGGTTGACGATGATCGTGCCGAGGCCCTCGCTGGTGAAGTTCTGCAGCTGGTTGGCCTGCTGCGAGGCGTCGTTCTGCGCGTCGGTGACGGACAGGTCCACGCCCAGCTTCTCCGCCTCGTCCTGAGCGCCCGCGCGGATCTGCACGAAGAAGGGATTGTTGAGGGTCGACAGCGACAGCCCGATCTTCTCGCTCTTCGCCGCCGACGACCCGCTGTGCAGGAAGGACGTCGCCCCCACGACGGCCACCGCGACCACCGCGGCCAGCACATACGTCACCGCCTGCTTGCGCCGGTCCCCGGAACCCCCGGCACCGGCCGGCACCGCGGTCGCCCCGGCCTTCCGGCGGAGCGTGTCCACCAGCACCGCCAGCGCGATCACCACACCGATGACGACCTGCTGCCAGAAGGCCGACACGGACAGCAGGTTCAGCCCGTTGCGCAGCACCGCCAGGATCAGCGCGCCGATCAGCGTCCCCGACGCCTTGCCCGTACCGCCGGCCAGCGAGGCGCCGCCGATGACGACCGCGGCGATCGCGTCCAGCTCGTAGCCCTGCGCGGCCTGCGGCTGCGCGGAGGAGAGCCGGGAGGCGAGCACGATGCCCGCGGCGGCGGCGAACAGACCGGACAGGGCGTAGATCGCGAGCTTCTGCCGCTTCACCCGGAGCCCGGAAAGCCGAGCCGCCTCCTCGTTGCCGCCGATCGCGTACATGGCACGCCCGATGTACGTACGCCCGAGGATCACGGCCGTGACGAGCCCCAGGACCACCATCACCAGGACCGGCACCGGCAGCCAGCCGCCGAGGTTGTCCCCGAGGTGCGACACCGACTCCGGGAACGCGATCGGGCTGCCCTGCGAGATCACCAGCGACAGACCGCGTCCCACGGACAGCATGGCGAGCGTCGCGATGAACGGCGGGAGCTTCCCGTACGAGATGAGGAAGCCGTTGACGAGACCGCACGCGATGCCGGTGGCGATCGCGAGGATCACGGCTGTCCAGACCGGTACGCCCTCCGAAGTGGCGCTCCAGGCGAGGACGGTGGCCGACAGGGCCGCCACCGAGCCGACCGACAGGTCGATGCCCGCCGAGACGATCACGAAGGTCACACCGAACGCGAGGATCGCGGTGACGGCGGCCTGGACGCCGATGTTGAGCAGGTTGTCGGCCGTCAGGAAGTCGCCGGACAGCACCGACATCGCGACGACCAGAACGATGAGGGCGCTCAGCGCGCCGTTGTCGAGCAGGAGCCGGCGAAGCCCCGAGGCGCCACTCGCGCCCGTCGTGCTCTTGAGCGTGTCAGCGGCCACGGGGGGCCTCCATTTCACTGGTGAGGGTGGTGGGGGTGGAGGTGGGGTTGGAGACGGCGAGGGCCATCACGGCGTCCTGGGTGGCCTCGGCGGCGGGCAGTTCACCCGCGATCCGCCCCTGGGCCATGACCAGCACCCGGTCGCTCATACCGAGCACCTCGGGCAGGTCACTGGAGATCATCAGCACAGCGGCGCCGGCGGCCGTCAGCTCGTTGATCAGCTCGTAGATCTCGACCTTGGCGCCGACGTCGATACCGCGCGTCGGCTCGTCGAGGATCAGCACCTTGGTGTCCGCGAGCAGCCACTTGCCGATGACGACCTTCTGCTGGTTGCCGCCGGAGAGGGTGCGTACGTGCTGGTGCAGTCCGGCCATCCGGACCCCGAGCTGCCCGGCGACCCGGGCCGCGCTCTCCCGCTGCCCCTTGAGATCGACGAACCCGCCCCTGCTGGCGCCCCGCAGGGTGACCAGGCCCAGGTTCTCCTCGACGGACGCGTCCAGCAGCAGCCCCTGTCCCTTGCGGTCCTCGGGGACGAGCCCGATCCCGGCCGTCATCGCCGCGTTGACATCGTCCTTGGGGACGGGGGCCCCGGCGACGCTCACGGCCCCCTTGTCGTACGGATCGGCGCCGAACACGGCCCGCACGACCTCCGTACGACCGGCCCCCACGAGCCCCGCGATCCCGACGACCTCACCGGCCCGCACCTCGAAGCTCACGTCATGGAAGACCCCGTCCCGGGTGAGCCCCTCGACGACGAGCAACGCCTCCCCGGCGTCGCCCTGCTGCCGCGGATACTGCTGCTCGATCGACCGCCCGACCATGAGCCGTACGAGCTCGTCCTCGGGCGTGCGCGCGGGCACCTGCCCGACACTCTTCCCGTCCCGGATGACGGTCACCCGGTCGCCGAGCGCGGCGATCTCCTCCAGGTGATGCGTGATGAAAACAATGCCCACCCCGTCCTCGCGCAGCTTGCGCACGATCGCGAAGAGCTTCTCGACCTCCTCGGTCGTCAGCACGGCGGTCGGCTCATCCATGATCAGTACGCGCGCGTCGAGACTCAACGCCTTCGCGATCTCGACCATCTGGAGCCGCGCGATCCCGAGTTCACGCACGCGCGCGCGTGGGGACACGGTCACACCGACGCGCTCGAGGAGTTCGGCGGCCTCGGCCTCCATCCGCTTCCGGTCGATCAGTCCGAAGCGACGTGGCTGCCGCCCCAGGAAGATGTTCTCGGCGACCGTCAGATCGGGCACCAGGTTGAACTCCTGGTAGATGGTCGCGATCCCGAGGCGCTCGGAGTCCTGCGCACCATGGATGCGCACCTCCGCGCCACCGGCCAGGATCCGCCCCGCATCGGGTGTGTAGGCGCCGGAGAGCATCTTGATGAGCGTGCTCTTGCCCGCGCCGTTCTCACCGAGCAGTACGTGCACCTCGCCCCGGCGCAGCTCGAAGTCGACGCCGTCCAGCGCGACCACGCCGGGGAAGGTTTTCCGTATGCCTTCGATGCGCAGCAACTCGTCCGGGTCGCTCACGGCGTGCTCCTGTTCGTTACGGGGGACTCGCCGCACGAGAGGCGCACGACGAGACGGGCGGGAAGGGTGACGGACCTGGGGTCGCGCCCCTCGATGCGGTCGACCAGCGCGCGTACGGCGGCCCGCCCCAGCTCACCCGTCGGCTGGGCGACCGCGGTGATCGGCGGATCGGTGTGCACGAACCACGGGATGTCGTCGAAGGCGGCCAGCGCGATGTCGTCCGGAACCCGCATCCCACGCGCGCGTACGGCGTCCAGCGCACCCAGCGCCATCAGGTTGTCCGCCGCGAACACGACCTCGGGCGGCTCGGACAGGTCGAGGAACCCCTCGGTGACCCGCCGCCCGCTCTCGGCCTGGAAGTCGCCCTGCCCGATATAGCCGTCCGGCAGCGGCAGCCCGAACTCGCCCAGGGCGTCCCTGAAGGCCTCGACGCGCTCCCGTCCGGTCGTGGTGGCCGCCGGCCCCGCGATGATCGCGAGCCGCCGATGCCCGAGCCCGTGCAGATGGGCGACGAGATCCCTGACGGCACCCCGCCCGTCCGCACGCACCACCGGCACGTCCACCCCCGGAATCCACCGGTCCACGAACACCATCGGCGTCCCCGCCCGCGCGGCGGCCAGCATCAGCGGGGAGCCGCCGTCGGTGGGGGAGACGAGGAGTCCGTCGATCCGCCGGTCCAGCAGGTTCCGCACGTGGTGGTCCTGGAGATCAGGCCGTTCGTCGGCGTTCCCGATGATCACGCTGTACCCGAGCGCCCGCGCCTCCTCCTCCACCGACCGGGCCAGCTCCGTGAAGTAGGGGTTCATCACATCGCTGATCACCAGCCCGAGGGTGTGGGTCTGGTCGGTGCGCAGGGAGCGGGCGACGGCGTTCGGCCGATACCCCAGCACCTCGACGGCGGCCAGCACACGCGCACGTGCCTCCGCGCTGACCGACGGATGGTCGTTCAGAACCCTCGACACCGTGGCGACGGAGACACCCGCCTCGGCAGCGACGTCCTTGATGCCGGCCATGGCCGCCCCACCTCCTCGTGGAACTCATGGAACTCACAGAACTCATGGAATCGATTACATCGATGCTTCAAGAAGGATTGGAATCGATTACATGCAGCGGAGGCAAGAGGGTGGGGTGGCCGAAATCGAATCGTGACGGGAGGGAGGTGCGGCTGCTCAGAGCCAGTTGATGACAGCGAGCGTGATCAGCGCGGCCAGGGCTCCGACCCCGCCGAGGATCCCGATGGCCGCGGCGATCTTCACGCTGGCCGGTCGCGCCTCGCTCCAGCCCAGCTCCCCGGCCGCGCCCCGGATCATCCGGTGTCCCTCGGCGGAGGAGAAGGTGTACTGCGAGGAGCCGTCCGGGGACCGACGTGAAGTGAAGGACACGCTCCGGCCGACGGAGACCGTCTTGCCCAGTCGCACTCCGCCCAGGCCCGCCGCCACCTCGACGGTGCGGACGACGTCCGTCATCGTGAAGACCTTCTGCTCCGGGCGCAGCACGACCCGGTAGGTGTGCACCTGGCTGATCCGGCTACGGATCAGCAGCTCCTGCCACTGCGGGACCGTGACGTCCACGGTCACGTCGAATCCCCGCTCCGTCCGACGGACCAGATACGGCGTGCCGGCGACGGCCGTCTCCACCCGGGTGCACAACTCGTCGGCAGATCCTGTGCCGTTGGAATCCATCACGGCGACGGAGCGTAACAGCGGGGCCTGTTGTCCCACCTCCCAGTACCTCGCGCAGGCCACGACGAGACCCAGCCCCGCCCGTCCTCCTGCTCACCCGCCCGCACCCGCCCGCACCTTCCCCGTCGCCGCCTTCACCCCCTTCCACGAAGCCCTGAAGGCGCCCCGCGACTGATCCCCCCACCCGTGTCAGACCCTGGCTGTACCGTCGGATCATGCTCAATCAGACGGCGGCCCAGGAGGGGACCGGTGAGCGGCGACTGGCCGTCCTCGAAGGCGTCCTGGAACGCATCACGTACGCCAACGAGGACAACGGCTACACGGTCGCGCGCGTGGACACCGGCCGGGGCGGCGGCGACCTCCTCACCGTCGTCGGCGCGCTCCTCGGCGCGCAGGTCGGCGAGTCCCTGCGCATGGAAGGTCGTTGGGGCTCGCACCCGCAATACGGAAAACAATTCACCGTCGAGAACTACACGACGGTCCTCCCCGCCACCGTCCAGGGCATCCGCCGCTACCTCGGCTCCGGCCTGGTCAAGGGCATCGGCCCCATCTTCGCCGACCGCATCACCCAGCACTTCGGCCTGGACACCCTGCAGATCATCGAGGAGGAGCCGAAGCGCCTCATCGAGGTCCCCGGCCTCGGCCCCAAGCGCACCAAGAAGATCGCCGACGCCTGGGAGGAGCAGAAGGCGATCAAGGAGGTCATGCTCTTCCTCCAGACCGTCGAGGTGTCCACGTCGATCGCGGTCCGCATCTACAAGAAGTACGGCGACGCCTCGATCGGGGTGGTCAAGAACCAGCCGTACCGCCTCGCGTCCGACGTCTGGGGCATCGGCTTCCTCACCGCCGACAAGATCGCCCAGTCCGTCGGCATCCCGCACGACAGCCCGGAGCGCGTCAAGGCGGGCCTGCAGTACGCCCTTTCGCAGGCCACCGACCAGGGCAACTGCTACCTCCCGGAGGAGCGGCTGATCGCCGACGCGGTCAAGCTCCTCCAGGTCGACACGGGCCTGGTCATCGAGTGCCTGGCGGAGCTGTCCCAGCCGGACGAGGACTCCGGCGAGCCCGGCGTCGTACGCGAGAAGGTGCCCGGTGAGCACGGCGAGCCGGTCACCGCGATCTACCTCGTCCCCTTCCACCGCGCCGAACTCTCCCTCTCCGCCCAGCTGTTGCGCCTCCTGCGCACGGCCGAGGACCGTATGCCGGGCTTCCACGACGTGACCTGGGACAAGGCGCTGACCTGGCTGAAGGGCCGTACGGGCGCGGAGCTGGCCCCGGAGCAGGAGGCGGCGGTCCGGCTGGCGCTCACCGAGAAGGTGGCCGTCCTGACCGGAGGCCCGGGCTGCGGCAAGTCCTTCACCGTCCGCTCGATCGTGGAGCTGGCCCGCGCCAAGAAGGCGAAGGTCGTGCTCGCCGCCCCGACCGGCCGCGCCGCCAAGCGCCTCGCCGAGCTGACCGGCGCCGACGCCTCCACCGTCCACCGCCTGCTGGAGCTGAAGCCCGGCGGCGACGCGGCCTACGACAAGGACCGCCCGCTGGATGCCGACCTGGTGGTCGTCGACGAGGCCTCCATGCTGGACCTCCTGCTGGCCAACAAGCTGGTGAAAGCGGTACCGCCGGGGGCCCACATCCTCTTCGTCGGAGATGTCGACCAGCTGCCCAGCGTGGGCGCCGGCGAAGTCCTCCGTGACCTGCTGGCCGACGGCAGCCCCGTCCCGGCCGTCCGTCTCACCAAGGTCTTCCGCCAGGCCCAGCAGTCCGGCGTGGTGACCAACGCCCACCGGATCAACTCCGGGCAGCACCCGGTCACCGACGGCATGAAGGACTTCTTCCTCTTCGTCGAGGACGACACGGAGGAGGCCGGGCGGCTCACGGTGGATGTGGCGGCCCGTCGTATTCCGGCCAAGTTCGGGCTCGACCCGCGCCGGGACGTGCAGGTACTCGCGCCCATGCACCGGGGCCCGGCCGGCGCGGGCAACCTCAACGGGCTGCTCCAGCAGGCCATCACCCCCGCCCGCCCCGACCTTCCCGAGAAGCGGTTCGGCGGCCGGGTCTTCCGCGTCGGAGACAAGGTCACCCAGATTCGCAACAATTACGAGAAAGGCGAGAACGGCGTCTTCAACGGCACCGTCGGCGTGGTCACCGCGCTCGACCCGGTCGACCAGCGACTGACGGTCCTGACGGACGAGGACGAGGAGGTGGCGTACGAGTTCGACGAACTGGACGAGCTGGCGCACGCCTACGCGGTGACGATCCACCGCTCCCAGGGCAGCGAGTACCCGGCCGTGGTCGTCCCGGTCACGACAGGGGCCTGGATGATGCTCCAGCGCAACCTCCTCTACACGGCGGTGACCAGGGCGAAGAAGCTGGTCGTCCTCGTCGGCTCCCGCAAGGCGATCGGCCAGGCGGTGCGCACGGTCTCCGCGGGCAGGCGGTGCACGGCCCTCGACTTCCGGCTCGCTCCACGACCGCTCTGAGGACTTCTGCCAGGACCGCGTGAGGACCGCTGCCGGGACCGCTGCCAGAACCGCTGTGAGGGCCTCTCGTGACGGCCCGTCGTCCCGTGAGTGAAATTTGATCGATCAAATGAGTCGTAAAGGTCACACAGCTCTTCCAGATGCCGGACGGAGCGGGCAGGATGAGCAAGTTGGCGGCACTCAGTGCCGCCGATAGGCCCGATGGTCGACCCCGAGTGCACTCTCCTGAGCCAATTGGGGGATGGTAGAGACAGTCAGGGCACCTCGAAGATGAGGCACTACGTCGGTGAGGGAAGACGTGAGCGACAACTCTGTAGTACTGCGGTACGGCGACGGCGAGTACACCTACCCGGTGATCGACAGCACCGTCGGCGACAAGGGCTTCGACATCGGGAAGCTCCGGGCCCAGACCGGTCTGGTCACCCTGGACAGCGGCTACGGCAACACCGCTGCTTATAAATCGGCCGTCACCTATCTAGACGGCGAGCAGGGCATCCTGCGGTACCGCGGCTACCCGATCGAGCAGCTGGCCGAGCGCTCCACCTTCCTTGAGGTGGCGTACCTGCTCATCAACGGTGAGCTTCCGACCGTGGACGAGCTCTCCACTTTCCAGGGCGACATCACGCAGCACACCCTGCTGCACGAGGACGTCAAGAACTTCTACCGGGGCTTCCCGCGCGACGCCCACCCGATGGCGATGCTGTCCTCCGTGGTCAGCGCCCTGTCGACGTTCTACCAGGACAGTCACAACCCGTTCGACGAGCGGCAGCGCAACCTCTCCACGATCCGGCTGCTCGCCAAGCTGCCGACCATCGCGGCGTACGCGTACAAGAAGTCGATCGGTCACCCGTTCGTCTACCCGCGCAACGACCTCGGTTACGTCGAGAACTTCCTGCGCATGACCTTCTCGGTCCCGGCCCAGGAGTACGACCTCGACCCGGTCGTCGTCTCCGCGCTCGACAAGCTGCTCATCCTGCACGCGGACCACGAGCAGAACTGTTCGACCTCCACGGTCCGCCTGGTCGGCTCCTCGCAGGCGAACATGTTCGCCTCGATCTCCGCCGGTATCTCCGCGCTCTGGGGCCCGCTGCACGGCGGCGCCAACCAGTCCGTCCTGGAGATGCTGGAGGGCATCAAGCAGAACGGCGGCGACGTCGACTCCTTCATCCGCAAGGTGAAGAACAAGGAGGACGGCGTCCGCCTGATGGGCTTCGGCCACCGGGTGTACAAGTCCTTCGACCCGCGCGCCAAGATCATCAAGGCTGCCGCGCACGACGTCCTCTCCGCGCTCGGCAAGTCCGACGAGCTGCTGGACATCGCGCTGAAGCTGGAGGAGCACGCACTCTCCGACGACTACTTCGTCTCGCGCAACCTCTACCCGAACGTGGACTTCTACACGGGTCTGATCTACCGCGCCATGGGCTTCCCGACCGAGATGTTCACGGTCCTCTTCGCCCTCGGCCGCCTGCCGGGCTGGATCGCCCAGTGGCACGAGATGATCAAGGAGCCGGGCTCCCGCATCGGCCGCCCGCGCCAGATCTACACGGGTGTCGTCGAGCGCGACTTCGTGCCGGTCGAGGCCCGCTAGACGCACTGCTGAGCCCCGTACGGAGAGCCGTCCGTGCGGGGCTTCGTGTGGTCTCGTGGTCTGGAGCGCCGCACAGCCGCGTACAGGCTCAGAAGGCGCGTACGGGCATAGAGGAAGGCGCCCTGCAACGCTGGTCCCCCCACGGGCCGGCGAGCAGGGCGCCTTCCCATGTCCCGGTGCGGATTCCCCCCACGGGATCCGGCCGGGCGTCTGGTGGGCCAGCGCCTGAATCGCTGAGCAGGACGAGCAGAACTCGTCGTACCACTGTGTCGTGCTGTGTATCTCTTGCTGCGGTCTGCCGGGACGCGTACGTACGGGAGGGCCGCTCAAAGCTCCCCGGTGCACGTGCCCCGGCAACGCAATTCCGGGAACGTCCCCCAAGACATCCCCAGATGCCAGTCACGCCCCCCAAGACGCTTCTGACATCGCCAACTTAGACTCACGAAGCCCTTCGATGGTTACGTTCGCATCACTGTGATCTGCGTCTCTTGCCATATGTCCTGAAGTTGCGCAAGAGACCCGATACGGTGATCGAGGCCCCAGCGTAAGGATGATGCGCGAGCCTTGTGAAGAGCTTATGTGAGGCTGCTTCCGGACTCTAGAGGGACTTTTGCCCGGCGGTCACGAGAATGTCCTGAGTCGCAAGCTGTTCGTTACCACAAAAACGGACGAAAAGGCCATAGCCGCCCCCGCGATCATCGGGTTGAGCAGCCCGGCGGCGGCCAGCGGCAGCGCGGCCAGGTTGTATCCGAACGCCCAGGCCAGATTGCCCTTGATGGTGGCCAAGGTCCGCCGCGACAGCCGGATGGCGTCGGCGGCCACCCGCAGGTCCCCGCGGACGAGCGTCAGATCGCCCGCCTCGATCGCCGCGTCCGTCCCCGTGCCCATGGCGAGCCCCAGGTCGGCCACGGCCAGCGCGGCGGCGTCGTTGACCCCGTCCCCGACCATCGCGACCGTACGGCCCTCGCCCTGGAGCCGGCGTACGACGTCGACCTTGTCCTGCGGCAGGACCTCGGCGATCACGTGCTCGGGGGAGACGCCGACCGCCGCGGCGACGGACCGGGCCACCCGCTCGTTGTCCCCCGTCAGCAGCACCGGCGTGAGCCCGAGCGCCCGCAGCCGCCGTACGGCCTCGGCGCTGGTCTCCTTGATCGCGTCGGCGACCGTGACGACACCGAGTGCCATGCCGTCGCGGGCGACCACGACCGCCGTGTGTCCCTCGCTCTCGGCGGTCTCCTTCGCGCTCTTCAGGGCCTCGGGGAGCGGTCCGTCGAGGATCCGGCCCACCTGGACGTCGTAGCCCTCCACGAGGCCGCGTACGCCCCTGCCCGGCAGGTTCTCGAAGCGCTCGACGGCGGGCAGTGGGCCGACGCGGTTCTCGGCGCCCGCGGCGATCGCCCGGCCGACCGGGTGCTCGGATGCGTGTTCGACGGCGCCCGCGAGCCGCAGGACGTCCTCTTCGAGGGCGTCCTCGGCGGCGTACACCTTCTGGAGGGTCATCCGGCCGGTGGTGACGGTGCCGGTCTTGTCCAGGACGACGGTGTCGACGCGGCGGGTGGACTCGAGGACCTCGGGGCCCTTGATGAGGATGCCGAGCTGGGCGCCGCGGCCGGTGCCGACCAGCAGGGCGGTCGGGGTGGCGAGACCGAGCGCGCAGGGGCAGGCGATGATCAGGACCGCGACGGCCGCCGTGAAGGCGGCGGTGGTGTCGTCCGTGACGCCGAGCCAGGCGCCGAAGGTGGCGACCGCGACGAGGAGGACGGCGGGGACGAACACGGCGGAGATCCGGTCGGCGAGCCGCTGCACCTCCGCCTTGCCGTTCTGCGCGTCCTCCACCAGCCGCGCCATCCGCGCCAGCTGGGTGTCCGCGCCGATCCGGGTCGCCTCGACGACGAGCCTGCCCCCGGCGTTCACGGTCGCGCCCGTGACGCTGTCCCCGACCGTCACGTCCACCGGCACGGACTCGCCGGTCAGCATGGACGCGTCGACGGCGGAGGAACCCTCGACGACGGTCCCGTCGGTGGCGAACTTCTCCCCGGGGCGTACGACGAAACGGTCGCCGACCTCGAGCTGCCCGACCGGGATCCGGACTTCCCGTCCCTGGCGGAGCACCGAGACGTCTTTGGCGCCCAGCTTCAGCAGCGCCCTGAGCGCGGCGCCCGCGCGGCGCTTGGAGCGGGCCTCCAGATAGCGGCCCAGCAGGATGAACGCGACGACGCCTGCGGCCACTTCGAGATAGATCGTCGACGAGCCCGATGTGCGCGACACCGTGAACTCGAAGCCGTGCCGCATCCCCGGCATGCCCGCGTGTCCCCAGAACAGGGCCCACAGCGACCAGCCGAAGGCGGCGAGGGTGCCGACCGACACGAGTGTGTCCATCGTGGCCGCGCCGTGCCGGAGGTTGGTGAACGCGGCGCGATGGAAGGGCAGCCCGCCCCACACGACGACCGGCGCGGCGAGCGTCAGCGAGAGCCACTGCCAGTTGTCGAACTGCAGGGCCGGGACCATGGACATGAGGATCACGGGCACGGCGAGCAGCGCCGAGACGGTGAGTCGCTGCCGCAGGGAGGCGAGTTCGGAGTCCGTCTCCTCCGCCTGGGAGGGCCCTTCCTGGACGTCTTCCGGGGGAGCCGGGGGAGGGGGCTCCTCGGCCGTGTAACCCGTCTTCACCACGGTGGCGATCAGATCGGCGACCTCCACCCCGGCGGGGTAGGAGACTTTCGCCTTCTCCGTCGCGTAGTTCACCGAGGCGGTGACCCCGTCCATGCGGTTGAGCTTCTTCTCGACGCGGGCCGCGCAGGAGGCGCAGGTCATCCCGCCGATGGTCAGCTCGACCTCATGGACGGATTCACTTACGGGGGCGACTGCCGTGGTGCTGGTCATGTCCGTGTCCGTGCTGACCTCAGGCCTTGCCGACCAGTTCGAAGCCCGCCTCGTCGACGGCGGCGCGCACGGCCTCCTCGTCGAGCGGGGCGGCCGAGACCACGGTGACCTCGCCGCTGGAGGCGACGGCCTTCACGGACGAGACACCGGCGAGCTGCGTGATCTCACTCGATACGGCGCCCTCGCAGTGCCCGCAGCTCATGCCGCTCACCTTGTAGACAGTGGTGACGGAACCCTGGGTGCCGGTCTCAGTGGTCATGTCGTTTCTCCTCATCGGGGCATGTGGGGTTCGAGTAACCCTTCAGGATGCCCACCTTATACCCCCTAGGGGTATGAATCCAAGAGGGGTGGGCGGGCGTGGTGGGGTGCCGGGGTGTCTGAGGGTGTCCGGTGCGCGACGGGGTTTCGTGGACCCCGCCCGGGAGTCGTCGGTCTCAGCGGGTGCGGGCGGATGTGGCGCCGGCGTGACCGGCGGGGCCGGCGGCGAGTCTGTCGCCCACCAGTGGTTCCAGGTAGCGCAGTACGACGTTCTTCAGCTCCTGGATGTACGCGTCGCGCTCGGCGCCCTCGTGGGCGAGCACCAGCTCCAGACCCGCCATGTACACACTGATGCAGACCCGTGCGGTGCGCGTGACGTCGGCGGCCGGCTTGTCGGGCAGCAGCGGCGCGAGGAGGGCCTCGACCCGTGCGACCAGGGTCGTGTGCAGGGCGTCGTGCTGCTCGGCGATACGGCCGGGGACGTCCGGGCCGTGCATCAGGGCGAAGAACACCGGGTGTTGGCAGTTGAAGTCGATGAAGCGGTCGACGGCCGCCGCGACGGCCTCCTCCAGCGGGGTCGCCGGGTCGACCGGGGCGAGCGCCTCGCCGTACGCCGCCTGCATCTCGTGCATGAGCCGCTCGCCCAGCTCTATCGCGATCGCTTCCTTGTTCGGGAAGAACTGGTACAGCGTGCCCGGCGACACCCCCGCCTCGCGGGCGATGGCGTTGGTGCTGGCGGCGGTGTAACCGGTCGAGGAGAACACGGTGGCCGCCGCTTCGAGGAGTTGGGCGATACGGCGCTCGCCGCGGGCCTGGCGGCGGCGCGGCTGCTCCTTCTCCTGGTTGGTGGCCACGCGGTTATCCCCAGCTTTCCGGACGCGATTGACAAACACGAGTGGTCGCTCGCATTCTGGTGAAACGCGAGCGATCTCTCGTGTTTGCCAGTGTATGGCTTGGCTTTCCCATGCCGCCTCGCTGCGCACAGCACGGATCAGAGTGAAGGGGACACCGCACCATGACCGATGTCAACCGGCCACCCCGAGTCGGAGGCTGGACCAGGTTCGTGACCGCGCGTCCCCGGCTCTCCCTGTTCGTCGCCCTGGTGCTCACCGCCCTCGCGGTCGTGGCGGGCAGCGATGTCGCGGACCGCCTCGGCAGCGGCGGCTGGGAGGACCCGAGCGCCCAGTCCACCTACGCGACGAAGGCCCTGGAGCGCGAGTTCCCCGACTCCAACCCGAACTTCCTCCTGCTGGTCGACGCGGGCAGCGCCTCGGTCGACGACCCGGCCGTCGCCACCGAGGCGAAGAGGCTGACCGAGCGGCTCGCCGCCGAGAAGGGCGTCACGGGCGTCGGCTCCTACTGGCGGACCGGCGCACCGACCCTGCGCGCGGAGGACGGCAAGGAGGCGCTGATAGCGGCCCGCCTCACCGGCGACGACACCGCGGTGAACAAGACCCTGGACCGCATCGCCCCCGAATTCCGCGGCACGCACGGCCCGGTCGAGGTCAAGGTCGGCGGCATCATCGCGGTACGGCACGAGATGCAGACGATCATCCAGGAGGACCTGCTGCGGGCCGAGATGATCGCCCTGCCGGTGACCCTCGTTCTCCTCGTCATGGTCTTCGGCAGCGCGGTCGCCGCCCTGCTCCCACTGGGCGTGGGCATCGTCGCGATCCTCGGCACGAACGCGATCCTGCGCGGCCTCACCGAGGTCACGGACGTCTCGGTCTTCGCCCTGAACCTCACCACGGCGATGGGCCTGGGCCTGGCGATCGACTACGCCCTGTTCATCGTGCGCCGCTTCCGAGAGGAACTCGCGTCCGGCGCCGAGCCCTTGCCCGCCGTGGCCACGACCCTCCGCACAGCCGGCCGCACGGTCCTCTTCTCCGCCCTCACGGTCGCCGTCTCCCTGGCCGCCATGATGGTCTTCCCGCAGTACTTCCTGAAGTCCTTCGCCTACGCGGGCATAGCGGTGGTCCTCCTGGCCGCGGCGGCCGCCCTGATCCTCCTCCCCGCGGCCCTGGTGCTGCTGGGCGACCGGGTCAACGCCCTGGACCTGCGCAAGCTGTTCAAGCGCCGCAAGGCATCCGACACCGAGGCAGGCTCCCCGCGCGCGGAGGAAGGCGCGGCCTGGGGCCGCATGGCAACCCTCGTCATGCGCCGAGCCCCCTACTTCGCCATCGCCACCACAGCCGGCCTGGTCCTCCTGGGCCTCCCCTTCCTGGGCGTGAAGTTCGGTACGGCCGACGACCGCCAGCTCCCCTCGACCGCCGAGTCCCACGTAGTGCAGCAGCACATCCGGGAGGGCTTCCCGGGTACCCCCGGCGGAGGCCTGGCGGTACTCGCCGAAGGGAAGGCGACGGAGGCCCAGTACGCCACGTACAAGGAGCGAATCGCCGACCTGCCCGAGGTGCTCCGCGTGGATGGCCCTCTGGTGAAGGGCGACTGGGCCTACTTCACGGTGCAGCCGAAGGGCGAGGCGGTCGACGAGGGCGCGCAAAGCCTGGTGGACGACATCCGGGCGGCGGACGCCCCCTTCGACACCTCGGTGACGGGCACGGCGGCGGTCCTGGTCGACACGAAGTCAGCGATAGCCGAAGGCCTCCCCTGGGCTCTCTCCTTCATCGCGATAGTCACCCTGCTCCTGGTCTTCCTCCTGACCGGCAGCGTCCTGATCCCCCTCCAGGCGGTCCTGCTCAACGCGCTCAGCCTCACCGCGATGTTCGGCGCGCTCGTCTGGGTCTTCCAGGACGGCCACCTCTCCGGACTCCTCGCCTTCACCAGCCCGGGCTCCATAGAGACCACCCTCCCTGTCCTGATGTTCTGCGTGGCCTTCGGACTCTCCATGGACTACGGCGTCTTCCTGCTCTCCCGGATCAAGGAGGAGTACGACCACACCGGCGACCACACCGCCTCCGTCCGCTTCGGCCTCCAACGCACCGGCGGCCTCATCACCGCGGCCGCCGTCATCCTGGCCGTGGTCATGGTGGCCATCGGCACCTCCCGAGTGACCAACACCAAGATGCTCGGCCTGGGCATAGCCCTGGCCGTCCTCATGGACGCCATGGTCATCCGCAGCCTCCTGGTCCCGGCGGTCATGCGCCTGACCGGCCGCGCCACATGGTGGGCACCGGCCCCGCTGAGGAGGTTCCACGAG
This sequence comes from Streptomyces sp. DSM 40750, assembly GCF_024612035.1. Taxonomy (GTDB): domain Bacteria; phylum Actinomycetota; class Actinomycetes; order Streptomycetales; family Streptomycetaceae; genus Streptomyces. Next base: position 4,234,992 of record NZ_CP102513.1, on the reverse strand, counting down.
AGGTTCGGGCTGAGCGAGGGGGAGTCGGCGCCTGCGGCGGCATCGGAGGCCGAGGAGAAGTCGGAAGAACCGGAGCCGGTCTCCAGCCACTCTGGAGTCTGAGGATTGAGGCGTTGAGGCGCTGAGGCACGAGCGGCCCGAAGGGCCGTCGTGCCTCAGGGGCGCGGGGAACTGCGCGACAAGCCACGACGCTCCGACAGGTACCGGCTCACCGCAGACACGCCCTCATCCCCTCATCCCCCAGCGGCGGCTTGGGGGCGGCAGCCCCGGAAGCCCGGCCGGAGGTCAAAGGGGGGCGAAGGGGCGCAGCCCCTGGTGACGGGAACGGGTAGGGGCGGCGGGGGCGAGAAACCCACGTCCCGGCAATGCGATGCTGACTGGGGTCCGCAAGGGACCAAACGGCCCCGGACCGAAAGGTGGGACACATGCGCGCGGTGGTGTTCGAACAATTCGGAGAGCCGGCCGAAGTAAGGGACGTACCGCCCCCCACCCCCACCGACCACGGCGCGGTCGTCCGAGTCGAAGCAACCGGCCTCTGCCGCAGCGACTGGCACGGCTGGCAGGGCCACGACCCGGACATCACCCTCCCCCATGTCCCCGGCCACGAACTCGCCGGAGTCGTCGAGGCGACCGGCACGAGAGTGACGGCCTGGCGCCCCGGCGACCGTGTCACCGTCCCGTTCGTCTGCGCCTGCGGCACGTGCGCGGCCTGCGCGTCCGGCAACCAACAGGTGTGCGAGCGACAGACCCAACCGGGCTTCACCCACTGGGGCTCGTTCGCCCAGTACGTAGCCCTGGATCACGCCGACGTGAACCTCGTGGCACTGCCGGAGGAGCTGTCGTATGCCACGGCGGCCTCCCTCGGCTGCCGTTTCGCCACGGCGTTCCGCGCGGTCGTGACGCAGGGCCGCGTAGCGGCGGGGGAGTGGGTGGCAGTCCACGGCTGCGGCGGAGTGGGCCTCTCCGCAGTGATGATCGCGGCGGCCTCCGGCGCCAGGGTGATCGCCGTCGACGTATCCCCCCAGGCCCTGGACCTGGCCCGCAAGTTCGGCGCGGCGGAATGCGTGGACGCGTCGACCGGAGCGGACACGGCCGAGGCCATTCGCGACCTCACCGCCGGCGGCGCCCATCTCTCCCTCGACGCCCTCGGCTCCCCCGTCACCTGCGCTGCCTCCGTCAACAGCCTCCGCCGCCGGGGCCGCCACATCCAGGTGGGTCTGCTCCCGTCCGAGACCGGCACCACCCCTGTCCCCATGGCCCGCGCGATCGCCCTGGAACTGGAACTCCTGGGCAGCCACGGCATGGCGGCCCACGCCTACCCCCAGATGCTGGAGCTGGTCCGGGCGGGCATCCTCCGCCCCGACCTCCTGGTGACCTCGACGATCACCCTGGACGAGGCCCCCGCCGCACTGGCCGCGATGGACACGGCCCCGGGCAGCGGGGTGACGGTCATAGAGCCGTGGAGCTGACCCGATACCTGTCGGGATGCTCTCGATCGCAGTCGGGATCCCCGTCGGGATACCCCCGATGCGCGGCCCACTCGGGGGCGAGGATCGACATCCGTACGGAATCGATCCACTCCCCGTCCTGCCACAGGGTCTGCCGCTCAACGCCCTCGGCCACGAACCCGGCCTTCTCGTAGGCGCGCCGGGCCCGGGGGTTGTGGGTGAAGACGTACAGCGAGACGCGGTGCAGGCCGAGCCGCTCGAAGGCGTGACCGACCGTCAGCCGCACGGCCTCCGTGCCGAGTCCCCGGTCCTGCCCGCCGGGGCCGATCAGGATCCGGAAGCAGCAGCTGCGGTTGGCCTCGTCCCATTCATTGAGCACGGTCTCACCCACCAGCTCACCGCTCGCCCGGTCCACGACCCCGAGATCGAGGCGATCGGTCCGGTCGTTGCGGCTGCCGTACCAGGCGCGCAGCCGTTCCGGGCCGAACTCCTCGGTCGGACTGCCGGTGAGCCGGAGTACCTCCGGGTCGGCCAGGATCCGCGCCATCACGGGCACGTCGTCCTCGGTGAACGGCCGCAGCACGGCCCTCTCACCGGTGAGTACGGGTTTCACGGAAAAGCTCATCCCCGGATCCTGGACAGCGGACGGACCCGGGGACAAATGAATAAGCGAGCGCGCCACGGCGGTGGCCGCGCCGACCGTCGGGGGAGCCGGGCACCGTGCCGCGATCACAAGCCCCGTTCAGGGGCGCGGGGAACTGAGCGACCAGCCACGAACATCCCGCGGCCTTGAACGATCCGCAGTCCCCCGGCGCTTCCCAGCGAACACCTACGCGCCGCAAGACCTCAAAAAGGCCCTGGTCCGCTGGGCGATCGGCAACGGCTTGTCCGGCTCACACGGATACATGTCCTGCTCGACGATCGCGAACAAATCGACGTCGAGCTTCGAGGCAGCGACAAGCACCGGCCCCAGCTCGGGCACACCCTTCGGCGGCTCGCACATCACACCCTTGGCCACGGCCGGCCCGAACGGAATCTCGTTCGCGCGGACCTCCGCGAGGATCTCGGGGTCGACCTGCTTGAGGTGCAGATACCCGATGCGCTCCCCGTACGTCTCGATCAGCTTGACGCTGTCGCCGCCGCAGTACGCGTAGTGACCCGTGTCGAGGCAGAGGGAGACGACCGAGGAGTCCGTGCCGTCCAGGAAGCGGACGACGTTCTCCTCGCTGTCGATGTGGGTGTCGGCGTGCGGGTGGACGACGATCTGGAGGCCGTACCTCTCCCGCACCTCCCGCCCGAGCCGCTCGGTCAGCTGGGTGAGGTGCCGCCACTGCTCGACTGTCAGCTCGCTCGGCTCCAGCACCTTGCCCGTCTTGTCGTCCCGCCAGAAGGACGGGATGACGACGAGATGCCTGGCGCCCATCGCCTGCGCGAGCACCGCGTTGTCGGCCACGTGCGCCCAGGTCTTCTCCCAGACGTCCGGGCCGTGGTGCAGCCCGGTGAAGACCGTGCCGGCCGACACTTTCAGGCCGCGTTTCGCGGTCTCCTCGGTGAGGACCGCCGGATCGGTCGGCAGATAGCCGTACGGGCCCAGCTCGATCCACTCGTAGCCGGATGCGGCGACCTCGTCGAGGAAGCGCTCCCAGGGGACCTGCTGGGGATCGTCGGGGAACCACACGCCCCAGGAGTCGGGCGCCGAGCCGATCCGGATGCGGGAGAGTGAGGACTGAGGTGACAACGACGTCATGGGAGTCAGCTTCGGCCTCGAAGTAGAGGGTGTCAATAGGTAGTCCGAATGTCTGGACAAAGTATTGACAGGGTCGCTCGAACGGGGCTAGACCTTGTGCGTGGCCGAACCCGGGGTCACGGGGCCGTAGGGACACGGACCCGCCCCGGCTCGGTCGTGGCGCGGACGGCGCGCAGCAACGCGAAGGGAAGTCGATGGCGTACGACCTGATCACCATGGGGCGGATCGGTGTGGACCTCTATCCGTTGCAGACGGGGGTTCCGCTGCCGCAGGTGACGTCCTTCGGGAAGTTCCTCGGCGGATCGGCGACGAACGTCGCGGTGGCCGCGTCCCGCCTGGGCCGCTCCACCGCCGTCATCACCCGCACAGGCGCTGACCCCTTCGGTGACTACCTCCACCAGGCGCTGCGCGACTTCGGGGTCGACGACCGCTGGGTCACCCCGGTCCCTGGCCTCGCGACCCCGATCACCTTCTGCGAGGTCTTCCCGCCGGACGACTTCCCGCTGTACTTCTACCGCCGGCCCAAGGCGCCCGACCTGGAGATCGACGCCCACGAACTGGACCTCGACGCCATCGCCGGGACCCGGATCTTCTGGATGACCGGCACCGGCCTGAGCGAGGAGCCCAGCCGTACGGCGACGCTCGCGGCCCTCGCCCACCGCGCCAAGGCCGGTACGACGGTCTTCGACCTCGACTGGCGCCCCATGTTCTGGACCGACCCGGCCGAGGCCCGCCCGTTCTACGAGGAGGCCCTGCGGCACACGACCGTCGCGGTCGGCAATCTGGACGAGGTCGAGGTCGCCACCGGGGTCCGCGAGCCGCAGGCCGCCGCCCGCGCACTTCTCGACGCCGGGGTCGAACTCGCGGTCGTCAAGCAGGGCCCCAAGGGTGTTCTCGCGGTCAACAGCAAGGGTGAGTCCGCCGAGGTCCCGCCCCTCCCCGTGACCGTCCTCAACGGCCTCGGCGCCGGTGACGCCTTCGGCGGCTCCCTCTGCCACGGCCTGCTCGAAGGCTGGGACCTGGAGAAGATCATGCGGTACGCCAACGCGGCCGGCGCCATCGTCGCCTCCCGCCTGGAGTGCTCCTCCGCGATGCCCACGGTGGAAGAGATCGAGTCGGCCGTCGCGGCGGGAGCGGTCCTGTGACCTCCGTGAGCCCCCTCGGTCCCGTCGACGTCTCCGCCCTCGTCCGCACCCGGGTCCAGCACCCCGAGGCGATCGCCGAGGCCGCCGCCCGCCGCACCCGGCGTCCCCTCGTCGGCGACAGCGGCCGGCTGATGATCGTCGCCGCCGACCACCCGGCCCGCGGCGCCCTCTCCGTGGGCGACCGCAAGCTCGCCATGGCGAACCGCGCCGACCTCCTCGAACGGCTGTGCCTCGCCCTCTCCCGCCCCGGCGTCGACGGCGTCCTCGCGACCGCCGACATCCTCGACGACCTGCTCCTCCTCGGCGCGCTCGACGACAAGGTCGTCATGGGCTCGATGAACCGCGGCGGTCTGGCGGGCGCCAGCTTCGAGCTCGACGACCGCTTCACCGGCCACCGCCCCGAGGACATGGAGCGCCTCGGCTTCGACGCCGGCAAGCTCCTGCTGCGCATCGACTACGACGACCCGGGCTCCCTCAACACCCTGGAGTCCACCGCCCGTGCCGTGGACGCCATGGCCGAACGCAGGCTCCCCGTGTTCGTGGAGCCGTTCATCAGCCGCCGGGACCCCGCGACCGGCAAGGTCAGGAACGACCTGAGCGCCGACGCCGTCACCAAGTCGATCGCCATAGCGGCCGGGCTCGGCGGCAGTTCGGCGTACACCTGGCTGAAGGTGCCCGTCACGGAGAACCCCGATGACATGGCCCGTGTGATGGAGACCTCGACGCTGCCCGCCGTACTGCTCGGCGGCGATGTCGGCACGGACCAGGAGGGCGCCTACGAGAAGTGGCGGGGGGCGCTGCAACTGCCCACCGTCCAGGGCCTGGTGGTCGGCCGCTCGTTGCTCTACCCGGCGGACGACGACGTGACCGCCGCCGTGGACACCGCCGTAGGACTGTTGTGAGGGCCGCATGACACAGAAGACCGAGCTGTACGTACCCAAGGGCGCCACCGCGAACGCCCGGTACGTCGTCGACATCGACCCCAAGCGGGCCGGCTGGACCCACAGCAGCCTGCGGATCGTGGAGTTGGGGCCGGACGGCACGCACACGTTCACGACCGGGGACAGCGAGTGGATCGTGCTGTCCCTCAACGGCGGTTGTACGGTGCACGTATCGGGCGAATCCGGTGAACCGGGCGGAGAAGAGGACGCGGAGTTTCAGATCCTGGGCAGGGAAAGCGTGTTCGCCGGAGTCTCCGACTTCGTGTACGCGCCCCGTGACGCCCGGGTACAGATCGCCTCCGGCGCGGGAGGCCGCTTCGCTTTGGCAGGAGCGAAGTGCGAGCGACGACTCCCCGCCCGCTACGGCCCCGCGCCGGAGGTCCCCGTGGAAGACCGAGGCAGCGGCGACTGCGCCCGCCAGGTGCGCAACTTCGCCTCCGCCGACGCCTTCGAGTGCGACAAGCTGATCACCGTCGAGGTCATCACCCCCGGCGGCAACTGGTCCTCGTACCCGCCGCACAAGCACGACGAGAACCGGCCGGGCGAGGAGACCGAGCTCGAAGAGATCTACTACTTCGAGATCGAGGGCCCGAACGGCTTCGGATACCAACGGGTGTTCCCCTCCCGCGAGGGCGGATCCGACATCCTCGCCGAGGTCCGTTCCGGTGACGCCGTGCTCGTTCCCGACGGCTGGCACGGCCCGTCCATCGCGCAGCCCGGTCACAGCATGTACTACCTGAATGTGATGGCCGGTCCGGGCTCCGAGCGGCAGTGGCGGATCTGCTTCCACCCCGATCACACGGAGGGGTACCGATGAGCACGGCGACCCCGAGGACGACGAGGCTGACCGTCGCGCAGGCGCTGGTGCGGTTCCTCGCCGCCCAGTACACCGAGCGCGACGGCGAACGGCAGCGGCTGATCGGTGCCACCTGGGGCATCTTCGGCCACGGCAATGTCGCGGGCCTCGGGCAGGCGCTGATCGAGTACGGCGACGACATGCCGTACCTCCAGGGCCGCAACGAGCAGTCGATGGTCCACGCGGCCGTCGGCTACGCCCGGCAGTCCAACCGCCTCTCCACGCACGCCGTGACGACGTCGATCGGCCCCGGCGCCACCAACCTCGTCACCGGCGCCGCCCTCGCCACGATCAACCACCTCCCGGTCCTGCTCCTCCCCGGCGACACCTTCGCCACCCGGCCCGCGGACCCGGTCCTCCAGCAGCTCGAAGTCCCGTACGCGGGCGACATCAGCGTCAACGACTGCCTGCGCCCGGTGTCGAAGTACTTCGACCGGATCACCCGCCCCGAGGCCCTGATCCCGGCCGCGCTGCAGGCGATGCGGGTGCTCGCCGACCCCGTCGAGACGGGTGCCGTCACGCTCGCCCTCCCGCAGGACGTGCAGGCGGAGGCGTACGACTGGCCGGAGGAGTTCTTCGCCGAGCGGACCTGGAACGTACGCCGGCCCGCGGCCGACGGCTCCGAACTGTCCGCCGCCGTACGGGCGATCCGCGAAGCCGGGCGCCCGCTGATCGTCGCCGGCGGGGGTGTCCACCACGCCCGCGCGGAGGAGGCGCTCGCCGAACTCGCCGACGCCACCGGCATTCCCGTGGCGTCCACGCAGGCCGGCAAGGGCTCGCTGCGCCACGACCACCCGCAGGACGTGGGCGGCATCGGCCACACCGGCACCGCGACCGCGAACGAACTCGCCCGCACCGCCGACCTGGTGATCGGTGTCGGCACCCGGTACACGGACTTCACCACCGCCTCCGGCACCCTCTTCACCGCCGACGGCGTCCGCTTCCTCAACCTCAACATCGCGCCGTACGACGGTCACAAGCTCTCCGGGCTGCCACTGATCGCGGACGCGCGCGTCGGGTTGGAGGAGCTGACCCAGTCGCTCGAACCGCACGGACACCGGGTCGCGGACGCGTACGTCGCCGAGTACACGGAGGACAAGCAGCGCTGGGAGCACCGCGTCGACGCCTGCTACGAGGCCGACGAACCGGACACCCGGCCCACCCAGGCCCAGGTCCTCGGCCTCCTCGACGAGATCGTCGACGAGGACGACATCATCATCAACGCGGCCGGGTCCCTCCCCGGTGACCTGCACAAACTGTGGCGGGCGCGGTCGCGGGACCAGTACCACCTGGAGTACGGCTACTCCTGCATGGGGTACGAGATCCCGGCCGCGATCGGCGTCCGGATGGCCGCCCCCGGGCGCCCGGTGTGGGCGCTGGTCGGCGACGGCACCTATCTGATGATGCCGACCGAGATCGTCACGGCCGTGCAGGAGAACGTCCCGATCAAGGTGCTGCTCGTACAGAACCACGGGTACGCCTCCATCGGCGGCCTCTCGGAGACGGTCGGCGGTGAGCGGTTCGGTACCGCCTACCGGCACCGGAACCCCGACGACGGCCTGTTCACGGGCGCCCCGCTGCCCGTGGATCTCGCCGCCAACGCGGCCAGCCTCGGCATGCGCGTCCTGCGCGCCAAGACCATCCGTGACCTGCGCGCCGCCCTCGCCGAGGCGCGGGCGGCCGACACTCCCACATGTGTCTACGTGGAGACCGAAACGGCAGACACAGTGTCGGGCCCGCCTCCCGCGCAGGCCTGGTGGGATGTTCCTGTGGCCGAGACCGCGACCCGCTCGTCGGCGGTCAAGGCCCGCGAGGAGTACGACCGGCACGTCTCAACCCGACGCCGCCATCTGTGAGCAAGGAGTTTCTGGCATGACGAAGATCGTCAACCACTGGATCGGCGGCAAGACCGTCGAAGGCGCGTCGGGTACGTTCGGGCCGGTCACGGACCCGGCGACCGGCGCGGTCACCACCAAGGTCGCCTTCGCGACCGTGGACGAGGTCGACGCGGCGGTACGCACCGCCAAGGAGGCCTTCGCCACCTGGGGCCAGTCCTCGCTGGCCAAGCGCACGGAGATCATGTTCCGTTTCCGCGCGCTGCTCGACGCCAACCGTGACGCGATCGCGGAGCTGATCACCGCCGAGCACGGCAAGGTGCACAGCGACGCGCTCGGCGAGGTCGCCCGCGGCCTGGAGATCGTCGACCTGGCCTGCGGCATCAACGTCCAGCTGAAGGGCGAGCTGTCCACGCAGGTCGCCAGCCGCGTGGACGTCTCCTCCATCCGCCAGCCGCTGGGCGTCGTCGCGGGCATCACGCCGTTCAACTTCCCGGCGATGGTCCCGATGTGGATGTTCCCGATGGCCATCGCGACAGGCAACACCTTCGTGCTGAAGCCGTCCGAGAAGGACCCGTCGGCGTCCATCAAGATCGCCGAACTGCTGTCCGAGGCGGGCCTGCCCGACGGCGTCTTCAACGTCGTCCACGGCGACAAGGTGGCGGTGGACCGCCTCCTGGAGCACCCGGACGTGAAGGCCGTCTCCTTCGTCGGCTCGACCCCGATCGCCCGCTACATCCACACCACGGCCTCCGCCAACCACAAGCGCGTCCAGGCCCTCGGCGGCGCCAAGAACCACATGCTGGTCCTCCCGGACGCCGACCTGGACGCGGCGGCGGACGCCGCCGTGTCGGCGGCCTACGGCTCGGCGGGCGAACGCTGCATGGCGATCTCGGCGGTCGTGGCGGTCGGCGCCATCGGCGACGAACTGGTCGAGAAGATCCGCGAGCGCGCCGAGAAGATCAAGATCGGCCCCGGCAACGACCCGACGTCCGAGATGGGCCCGCTGATCACCGCCGTGCACCGCGACAAGGTGGCGTCCTACGTCACGGGCGCGGCGGCCGAGGGTGCGGAAGTCGTCCTGGACGGCACCGGCTACACGGTCGACGGCTTCGAGGACGGCCACTGGATCGGCATCTCGCTGCTGGACAAGGTGCCCACGTCCGCGAAGGCCTACCAGGACGAGATCTTCGGCCCGGTGCTGTGCGTGCTCCGCGTGGACACGTACGAAGAGGGCATCTCCCTCATCAACGCCTCCCCGTACGGCAACGGCACCGCGATCTTCACCCGCGACGGCGGCGCCGCCCGCCGCTTCCAGCTGGAGGTCGAGGCCGGCATGGTCGGCGTCAACGTCCCGATCCCCGTCCCCGTCGGCTACCACTCCTTCGGCGGCTGGAAGGACTCCCTCTTCGGCGACCACCACATCTACGGCAACGACGGCACGCACTTCTACACCCGAGGCAAGGTCGTCACCACCCGCTGGCCCGACCCGGCCGACGCCCCCACGGGCGTCGACCTGGGCTTCCCGCGCAACCACTGAGCACCACCTTTCCCCGCACCCCTCAAGGGGCGCGGGGAACTGCGCGATCAACCACGACGCACCTACCCGCCCGACTTATCAGGTTGCTGTCAGGTCCGCCCCACGCCCCCGCATACCGCGACCGCTGTATGCCGAATTCCTCCCGTACGACCGTGGGATGGCCCACTCTTCACCCCGGAGAGGGCCGTGGGGTACCGATGGTGCCCTTTACCGTTGACGCATGGATCTTCGACTGCCCGGACTGCGACTGCGCGGGGCACTGCGGCGGCGACCACGGCGGACCATCGCCGCCGCGGCCGCCGTCGTCGTGCTCGCCGGCGCGGGTACCTGGACGGCCACCGCCTCGGACGAAGCGGCGCCGGTGAAGCGCACCGACCAGGTCATGGGCACGGCCGAGGGCGTGCGCATCGACACCTCGTACTTCACCTCCGGCTCGGACGGCCGCCGCCCCGCCGTCCTCCTCGCGCACGGCTTCGGCGGCAGCAAGGACGACGTACGACAGCAGGCCGAGGACCTCGCCCGGGACGGCTACGCGGTGCTGACCTGGTCGGCCCGGGGCTTCGGCGAGTCGACCGGCAAGATCGGGCTGAACGACCCGAAGGGCGAGGTCGCCGACGTCTCCCAGCTGATCGACTGGCTCGCCGAGCGCCCCGAGGTCCAGCTGGACAAGGACGGCGACCCGCGTGTCGGCGCCGCCGGCGCCTCGTACGGCGGGGCGGTCTCGCTGCTGGCCGCCGGGTACGACGACCGGGTCGACGCCATCGCGCCCGCGATCACGTACTGGAACCTGTCGGACGCCCTGTTCCCGAACGGCGTCTTCAAGAAGCTGTGGGCCGGCATCTTCTTCAACACCGGCGGCGGCTGCGACAAGTTCGAGACGCAGCTGTGCGAGATGTACCAGCGGGTCGCCGAGTCCGGGCAGCCCGACGCGGAGGCCGTGAAGCTCCTCGACGAGCGCAGCCCCGAGGCCGTCGGCGACCGCATCAAGGTGCCCACGCTGCTGCTCCAGGGCCAGACCGACTCCCTCTTCCCGCTCGGCCAGGCCGACGCCGCCGCCAAGGCGATCGAGGCCAACGGCGCGCCCGTGGAGGTCGACTGGATCTCCGGCGGCCACGACGGCGGCGACATGGAGACCTCCCGCGTCCAGTCCCGGGTCAACTCCTGGTTCGACCGCCATCTGAAGGACGACAAGAGCGCGGACACCGGCTCGGCGTTCCGCGTCACCCGCACCCTCGGCACCGGCTCCGGCGACGGCGAGCCCCGCCTGAGCGGTACGACCGACGACGCGTACCCGGGCCTGGAGAGCGACCCGCAGCCGATCGCCCTCGCCGGACGCGAGCAGAGCTTCGAGAACCCGGCCGGCGCCAACCCGCCCGCCGTGTCGGCCCTGCCCGGCCTCGGCGCCGCCGGCGGCCTCTCCCAGCTGTCCTCGCTCGGCGTCAGCATCTCCCTCGACTTCCCCGGCCAGTTCGCCGCGTTCCAGTCGAAGCCCGTCACGGACGACCTCCAGATCACCGGCTCGCCGACGGCCACCGTCCATGTGAAGTCGACCAGCGAGGAAGCCGTCCTCTTCGCCAAGGTCTACGACGTCGGCCCGGACGGCAGGTCACAGGTCCTCCCCTCGCAGCTCGTCGAGCCCATCCGGGTGGAGGGCGCCAAGTCCGGCAAGGACGTCGAGCTCACCCTCCCGGCCATCGACTACGAACTCGACGACGGCCACAGCCTCCGCCTGGTCCTCGCCTCCACCGACCTCGGCTACGCCTCCCCGGCCACCCCGGCGAAGTACACCGTCTCCCTGAAGGGCGACCTGGAGGTGCCCACGCCGCTCGGCCGGGCCGACCGCACGGACGTCCTGCCCGCCTGGGTCTGGTACCTGCCGGTCAGCGGCGCGGTGATCGCGGCCCTCCTGCTCGTCACCGGCCGCCGCCGCATCGTCACCCCCGCCCCCGATCCCGCGCTGGCCGAGGTCCCGCTCCAGATCACCGATCTGAGCAAGAAGTACAAGAACGGCGACAGCTACAGCGTCCGTGACCTCTCCTTCCGCGTCGAGAAGGGCCAGGTCCTCGGCCTCCTCGGGCCGAACGGCGCGGGCAAGACGACGACCCTGCGCATGCTGATGGGGCTGATCCAGCCGGACGGCGGCCAGATCCGCGTCTTCGGCCACGCGATCGTGCCGGGCGCCCCGGTGCTCTCCCGGGTCGGCGCCTTCGTCGAGGGCGCGGGCTTCCTCCCGCACCTGTCCGGCCGCGAGAACCTGGAGCTGTACTGGCAGGCCACCGGCCGCCCCGCCGCCGACGCCCACCTGGACGAGGCCCTGGAGATCGCCGGCCTCGGCGACGCCCTGGCCCGCGCGGTCCGCACCTACTCCCAGGGCATGCGCCAGCGCCTGGCCATCGCCCAGGCCATGCTCGGCATGCCCGACCTGCTCATCCTCGACGAACCGACGAACGGACTCGACCCGCCGCAGATCCGCGAGATGCGCGAGGTCATGATCCGCTACGCGGCCGCCGGCCGTACGGTCATCGTCTCCAGCCACCTGCTGGCGGAGGTCGAGCAGACCTGCACGCACCTGGTCGTCATGGACCACGGCAAGCTCGTCCAGGCGGGGCCCGTGAGCGAGATCGTCGGCTCCGGCGACACGCTGCTGGTCGGCACGTCCGAGCCCGTGGACGAGCCCATGGTCGAGAAGATCGCCGCCCTGCCGGGCGTCGACTCGGCCGTCCGCGCCGCCGACGGACTCGTGGTCCGCCTCGACGCCGACGGCAGCGCCCAGCGCCTGGTCGCCGAACTCGTCCGGCTGGAGGTCCCCGTGGAGTCGGTCGGCCCCCACCGCCGCCTCGAAGACGCCTTCCTCACCCTGATCGGAGAGTCCGCATGAGCACGCTGGCCGAGCGTGCCGAGCACGCAGAACCCGTCGAGGTCGCCGACGGCTACCGCGCCGGCCGCACCCTGCCCTTCAGGGTCGAGCTGGTCCGGCAGCTGAAGCGCCGGCGCACGATGGTCATGGGCGGCATCCTGTTCGCCCTGCCGATCGTGCTGCTGATCGCCTTCCAGGTCGGCGGCACGCCCGGCGAGGGCAACAACCGGGCGAACCTGATGGACACGGCCACCGCGTCCGGCGCGAACTTCGCCGCGGTGAACCTGTTCGCCGCGGCGGGCTTCCTGCTCGTCATCCCCGTCGCCCTGTTCTGCGGCGACACGGTCGCCTCGGAGGCCAGCTGGGCCTCCCTGCGCTACCTCCTCGCCGCGCCCGTGCCACGCGCCCGGCTGCTGTGGTCCAAGCTCGCCGTGGGGCTCACCCTCAGCCTGGCGGCGCTCGTGCTGCTGCCGGTCGTCGCGCTCGCCGTCGGCGCGGTGGCGTACGGCTGGGGCCCGCTGGAGCTGCCCACGGGCGGTGAGATCGCCCCGGGCGCCGCCGCCCAGGCCCTGGTGATCACCGTGGCGTACATCTTCGTGTCCCAACTGGTCACCGCCGCCCTGGCGTTCTGGCTCTCCACGAAGACCGACGCCCCGCTCGGCGCGGTCGGCGGCGCCGTCGGCCTCACCATCGTCGGCAGCGTCCTCGACGAGGTGACCGCACTGGGCGACTGGCGCGACTTCCTGCCCACGCACTGGCAGTACGCCTGGCTGGACGTCGTCAACCCGCAGCCCGACTACACCGACATGATCCAGGGCGTCTCCATCTCCATAACGTACGCGTTGGTGCTGTTCGCCCTGGCCTTCCGGGGTTTCAGCCGCAAGGACGTCGTCTCCTAGGTCACCGGAGGATCACCCACCGGTCTCGACGGGCCCCCGCCGTGGCCGCTTCGAGACGCATCCGCAACACCCCGTAGCGCACATCCGGGTCCCCTCCGCCGTCACAGTCACAACAGTCGCCCACGGAAAGGCGACAGGTGACGTGGCTAGGGGGCCCGGATGCGCACGTATCGCAGGAGCATGCCGACAACGAGGCCGAGGCCGACGACACGGCGACGGCTGAGCACCGCACTCCTCGCCCTGGGCACGGCCGGCGCGCTGCTCCTCACCGGCTGCGGCGAGAGCGGTGAGCGCGGCAACTCCTCGTCGTACGACCGAGGACAGGCCGACAGCCGACCCGACGACGGCTTCCCGGCCCCGGCTCCCGAGGGCACCGGCACCGGCGAACAGCGGGGCGAGCAGCCGGACGACGAGTCCCGGGACATCGCCCCGTCCCCGGACTACCTCTCCACCTTCGCCCTCGACGTCGACACCGCCTCCTACGGCTACGCCCGCCGCACCCTGGACGACGGCAGCCTGCCCGACCCGTCGACGGTCCGCCCGGAGGAGTTCGTCAACAGCTTCCGCCAGGACTACGAACGCCCCGACGGCGACGGCTTCTCGGTCACCGTCGACGGCGCCCGCACCCACGACGAAAACTGGTCCCTCGTCCGCGTCGGCCTCGCCACCCGCGCCGCCGAGGGCGACAGCAAACGCCCGCCCGCCGCACTCACCTTCGTCATCGACGTCTCCGGCTCCATGTCCGAACCGGGCCGCCTCGACCTCGCCCAGGACGCCCTGCGCACGATGACGAACCGGCTGCGCGACGACGACTCCGTCGCCATCGTCACCTTCAGCGACGAGGCCGAGACCGTCCTGCCGATGACCCGCCTCGACGACAACCGCGGTGAGATCCGTGCGGCGGTCGACAGCCTGGAACCCACCGACTCCACCAACCTCGCCGCGGGGGTCGAGACCGGCTACGAGACCGCCGTCGAGGGCCTGCGGAGGGGCGCCACCAACCGTGTCGTGCTCCTCTCCGACGCCCTCGCCAACACCGGCTCCACGGACGCCGACACCATCCTCGAACGCATCGCGGGCGAACGCCGTGAACACGGGATCACCCTCTTCGGCGTCGGCGTCGGCAGCGACTACGGCGACGCCCTCATGGAACAACTCGCCGACAAGGGCGACGGCCACACCACCTACGTCTCCACCGAGGAGGAGGCCGAGAAGGTCTTCTGCGAGGAACTCCCGCGCCACGTCGACCTCACCGCCCGCGACGCCAAGGCCCAGGTCTCCTTCGACCCGGAGACGGTCGAGGAGTTCCGCCTGATCGGCTACGACAACCGGCAGGTCGCCGACGAGGACTTCCGCGACGACCGCGTCGACGGCGGCGAGGTGGGCCCCGGCCACATGGTCACCGCCCTCTACGCCGTCCGCACCAAGTCCGGCGCCGAAGGCCACCTCGCCACCGCCACCGTCCGCTGGCTCGACCCCGACAGCCGCACCCCGCACGAGGAATCAGCCGATATGGAGGCCTCGTCCCTGCACGGCGACCTGTGGGCCTCTTCGCCGTACGGCCTGAGGCTCGCCGCCGTAGCCGCCTACTTCGCCGACAGCCTCCGCCAGTCCGACGCCCGCTGGTCCGACCTCCCGGGCCGCCCCTCCATCCGCGAACTGTCCTACCGCGCCGACGACTTGGCCCGGGACCGCGAGGACAAGGACGTGTACGACCTGGCCGAGGCGATCGAAACGGCGGACGGGATGCTGGGTTAGGGCCTGCCCTCGCACACCGAGGGCAACGCCCGCACCAGCCCCTTCCCGTGCAGCCGGTCCAGCCGGTGTTCGAACGCCGATCGCAGCGCCGCCGCCCGCAGCCGGGGCTCGCACGACGCCCCGGCCCGCAGGGACTCCGTCTCCTGGAGCGCGGTCAGCAGCTGTGTGGTGATCCGGTCCAGCACCGGCCGGACCTCCTTCACCAGATCGGGCCGCTCGGTCGGCCGCTCCTCCGGATGCGCGTCCCAGCGGGCGTAAAGGCCGCGCTGCACCAGCTTGTTGGCCTCGATCTGATCCCGGAACACGGCGACCACGGCCTCCGGATCGAGGCCGAGCCCCACCGCCCGCGCCGCCACATCGTCGAGGATCGCCTTCTCCCGCACCGGATCGTCGATCGGAGTGGCCGTGCCGTACTTGGCCGCCGCGACCTTGTCCGCGACGAGCAGCCGCTCCGCGAACAGATCGGTCAGCACGGTGAGCGATCGGGCCTCCGCAACCGTACGAGAGGGAGCGGAGGAGGACTCGGCGACGGCCGGCACGGCACCGGACAGAGCCACGGCGGACGCGACACAGACGGAGACACAGGCGGATATCAGGACGGACCTGAGGCGGTGGGGGCGCATGATCCACGCCTATCACACGCCCCCACCTGTTCTCCGGAGTCCGCCGAAACCATTGAAAATTCCTTACGCACCGGTAAGTTGACTCGCCAGTAATGTAGGAGTCGTCGGCCTCGGGGAGCCGTGATGGGCGTACGCAAGGACTTGAACCGGGCGAAGCAGCGCACCGACCTGGCCGACCGGGTCAGGGTCGAGGTCGTCCGGGACGCGCGGGGTGTCGTCCGCGAGGCACACACACCCGCCCTCGCCCCCCGCCCCGCCGGCGGCAGCATCGCGGACCTGCCCTTCGTCAACGCGACCGAGGCCCCTGACGCCGTGGTCCTGCGCCGCGCCGACCACCACGGCACCTACCACCCGGTCACCGCCACCGCCTTCGCCCGCGAAGTCACCGCCACCGCCAAGGGGTTGATCGCCGCCGGCCTCGAACCCGGCGGCCGCGTCGCGGTGATGTCCCGCACCCGCTACGAGTGGACGGTCCTCGACTTCGCCGTCTGGGCGGCCGGTGGCCAGTCCGTCCCCATCTACGCCACGTCCTCGCCCGAGCAGATCGAGTGGATCGTCCGGGACTCCGGCTCCCGCTTCGTGATCGTGGAGACCCCCGAGAACGCGGCCGCCGTCGCCACCGCCACCGCCCGCCACTCCCAGCCCCCGCACGTCTGGCAGCTGGACCTGGCCGCTCTGGCCCAACTCGCCGACCTGGGCCGGGGCATCCCCGACGACGAGGTCACCAAGCGCCGCGCCGCACTCACCCCCGACACGGCCGCGACCATCTGCTACACCTCAGGCACCACAGGCCGCCCCAAGGGCTGCGTCCTCACCCACGCCAACCTCCACGCGGAGGCCGCCAACACGGTCGAGTTGCTCCACCCCGTCTTCATGGCGGTCTCCGGCCAGGTCGCCTCCACCCTGCTCTTCCTCCCGCTCGCCCACATCCTCGGCCGTACGATCCAGATCGCCTGCCTGATGGCCCGCATCGAGATCGGCCACTGCCCGAGCATCAAGCCCGACGAACTCCGGCCCGCACTCAAGAAGTTCCGCCCCACCTTCCTCGTCGGCGTCCCGTACCTCTTCGAACGGATCCACGCCACCGGCCGCGCCACCGCCGAACGCATCGGCCGCGGCGCCTCCTTCGACCGCGCCCACCGCCTCGGCGTCCGCTTCGCCCGCGCCTACCTCGACAAGTTCCTGGACAGTGGCCCCGGCCCGACCCCCGGCCTGTACGCCGCCTGGGCCCTGTACGACCTGCTGGTCTACCGCCGCATCCGCAAGGAACTCGGCGGCCGTATGCGCTACGCCATCAGCGGCGGCTCCCCGCTCGACCGCGACCTCAACCTCTTCTTCTACGCCGCCGGGATCATCGTCTACGAGGGCTACGGCCTCACCGAGACCACCGCGGCCGCCACCATCGTCCCGCCCCTCAAACCCCGCCCCGGCACCGTCGGCCAGCCCGTCCCCGGCACCGCGATCCGCATCGCCGACGACGGCGAGGTCCTCATCAAGGGCGGCATCGTCTTCGGCACGTACTGGAACAACCCGGTCGCCACCGACGCCGCCCTCACCGACGACTGGTTCGCCACCGGCGACTTGGGCGCGCTCGACGAGGACGGCTACCTCACCATCACCGGCCGTAAGAAGGACGTCCTCATCACCTCCGGCGGCAAGAACGTTTCCCCGGCCGTCCTGGAGGACCGCCTGCGCAGCCGCCCCCCGGTCGGCCAGTGCATCGTCGTCGGCGACAACCGCCCGTACGTCGCCGCCCTGATCACCCTCGACCCCGAAGACGTGTCCCACTGGCTGCATGTACGCGGCATGACCCCGGACACCCCGCTCTCCGAGATCGTCACCGACCCCCGGATGCGCGCCGACGTCCAGAAGGCGGTGGACTACGCCAACCAGGCGGTCTCCCGGGCCGAGTCGATCCGTCAATTCCGGCTGGTGGAAGGCGAGTTCAACGAGGACAGCGGCCTGCTCACACCGTCGATGAAAATCAGGCGTCACGCGGTGACGGCGGCGTACGCGGAGGAGATCGAGGCGCTGTACCGCAGCTGACACCCTCCGGACCGGCAGGCCGGGTCTTCGGCCGAGCGGAGTACCCGCGTTGCACGGCTCGGGAACCTATGGTCGCATCATCCCGGAAAGGCACCTAAAGGGCATTTGTGGTGCCGCATTCAAGGGCAACCGCCCGGCTGCCCCAGTTCCTGGGAGGACCTTTGTCTCACCGCATGCTCCGCTCGGCGGCCGTCGCGCTGCTGGCATCCGCGCCGCTCTTCGCCGCCGCGCCGGCCCAGGCCGCTGCGCAGCAGCCGGACTTCCCTTGCGCGGTCGGCGTCCAGAAGGTCGACACCGCGACGACCAGTACGGTCTCCGTCAGCATCCAGTGCCGGGCGACGCAGGCCGTCGGGGTGAGGATCACCGCGAATGGCGTCGAAATCGCGAGGCTGCAACAGACCGTTCAGGCGGATGTTCAGCAGACGACCACCATCACCGTGCCCAGGGTCCTCCAGCAGGTGTGCGCCACGCTGGTGGCCAACGGCCAGACCACCACCGTCTGCGCTCCTGCCGCCGCTACCTTGCCGGCACCCGCCTGAGCGAAACGGCCGCCGTCGCCCATCCCGCGAACGCCCGGGTCCCGTGAGTCAGTTGCGCCAAAAGGGGCGTAACTCGATTTGTGTCACTCAGTCGGTCGTATCGGAAATGGTGCGTTAAGAGAGGCCCGTGTTAGCTTCAGTGACGAGTCGGACACGGTCCGTAAGGAGGCCCGTGTGCGTGAAGGAATCGGAGACGTGATGAACAAGCTCAAGAAGGCTGCGGCCGTAGCGGTCATGGTTGGCGGCCTCGGCCTTGCCGGCGGCGGGGTTGCCAGCGCCAGCGGTGGCCACGACTACGACGACCCGTTCCCGTACGGCATCGGCAACCTGCAGATCGTGGAGTGCGAGCAGACGTTCGACGCCGGCACCGGCTTCGTTGCCTCGCCCACGGCCACTGGCGACCTGGAGCAGAACGTCGGCAACTTCTGCTCGGCGGTCAACGCCGAGGACTGATGTAGGCGCTGTGGTGCCTGCGGGACTGGTGCCCCGGAAGGGTGTTGACCTTCCGGGGCGCGAAAAGAAGACGCCTCCGGCGGGCAGTGGGAACAAGAGGTACGCCCTTGTTCCCACTGTCCGCCGGAGGCGCTTTGTTGTGGTTCTTCGGCGTCCCTGTGTCGCTGTCGGTGTGGAATGCGCATACCTGCCCTATCAATTCCTGGGTCAACTGGATCGCCCAGCTGCTCAGGTTGTCGTAAAAGATATGCATAGCTTAATTATTTCCCAATTGATCCGGCGCGTCCGAAATAGCGCAATAAGAGGGATTCGTGTTAGCGTCTGTGACGAGTCGGACACGGTCCGTAAGGGGGTCCGTGTGCGTGAAGGAATCGGAGACGTGATGAACAAGCTCAAGAAGACCGCGGCCCTGGTGGCCGTGGTCGGCGGTCTCGGCCTTGTGGGCAGCGGGGTTGCCAGCGCCAACGGCGGCCCGTTCCCGGTCGCCGAGAACCTGCAGGTCGTGGGCTGCGAGCAGACGTTCGCCGGCGGCACCGGATCCGCCGCCTCTCCTGTGGACATCGGTGGTGAGGCAGAGTCGCGTATCGGCAGCTCCTGCTTTACGGCGGTCGACGCCGAGGACTGATATAGGCGCTGTGGTGCCTGCGGGACTGTTGCCCCGGAAGGGTATTGACCTTCCGGGGCGCTTTGTTGTGGGTCTCCTGCTGTGGGTCGGCGGGAAGTCCCCGTGGCGTCGCATCGCCCGCTGCGCGTTTACGGCGTATTGGCCGCAGCGGGTCGCTGGCTGTGTCCCCGCACCGCCGGTGGGGACGCGTTATGCGCGCCACTGTGCTGCCGGTTCCCTGGGTGTGGACACGAGGTCGGCCTGAGGGAATTCGCATACCTGCAATATCAAATTCCAAGTCAACCGGATCGCCCGGCTACTCCGGTTGTCGTAAAAGGTGTGCATAACTTGATTGGTCCAATTCAATCCGGCGTGTCTGAAATGGTGCAGCAAGAGAGATTCGTGTTAGCGTCTGTGACGAGTCGGACACGGTCCGTAAGGGGGTCCGTGTGCGTGAAGAAATCGGAGACGTGATGAACAAGCTCAAGAAGACCGCGGCCCTGGTGGCCGTGGTCGGCGGTCTCGGCCTTGCGGGCAGCGGGGTTGCCAGCGCCAACGACGGCCCGTTCCCGGTCCCCGTCGACAACCTGCAGGTCGTGAAGTGCGAGCAGTCGTTCGCTTCTGAATCGCTCTTCACCTCCGTTCCTGCGGCCGGTGGCGACCTGGAGCAGAACATCGGAAACTTCTGCGCGGCGGCCCACGTCGAAGACTGAACCGACGTGCGGCGGAGAGGCGGGTCTTGCGCCTTCACTGCGAGACCCGCTGCTCCAACGCTTGCCGGGTCGGACACCTTGATCGATCCGGTGGCTATGGGTCGAACGGGCCGGCGGCAATAATTCGCAAACAGGAGATGTCGAGATGGCAGAAGCTCGACATCTCTTTTGCAGTTCTGGACGGAGCCACGACGTTTCGTAGTGGCCGCGAGTCAACCATGGAGTTACGTGTGCACAGGTTCAAGAAGATCATGCTGGTGACAACCGCCATCAGCAGCATCAGCCTGACGGGTGCCGGGGCCGCCCAGGCCCACGGCCCTGGTGACGATCAGCCCGATGCCACCATCGAAAACGCGCAGTTCCTGAAATGTGAACAGGAATACAGGTCCGGCGCCCTGGTCGAGGTCAATGCGCCGATCACTGTTTTGGGCGACAGTATTACGAATATTGGAAATTTCTGCACGCAGGTCGCTCCAGATGGCGGCAGTCGCTGATCCAGGAGACCCAGGCGGATTCAGAACTGAATGAAGCCGGATCTCTTCGCGCATGCGCTGAGTTGATCCGATGTGGGCGGCGGCCATCCCTCGATGGCCGCTGACTTTTTTCATATAACGGGATCGGCGTTTCTTCTGGGCTCGAGCAGAGCGGCGTGTTCATCAGAGATCATCCGATCAGCGCAATTCACATCAGCGGCCAATGCGGGGCCATTCGGATGAAGCTTGGTGGCTACTCATCCGTAAGGCGGGCGTCCGCTTGATCCGGGGGTTTACTGCTGAGGCAGCATCGATTCCATCCTTCTGTGGAATGTGCGCCGAGTCGCGCCTCGGAGGAAAAGTGACTGATGTAATTATCCTGCCGCGTTGCCCGGAGACAGGGAAGGCGTCGTTCCGTACTGAATCCGAGGCGAGGGTCTGGCTGGTCAGGCAGCCGCTGTTGGACAGGATCCCGGATCGCATCTACCGATGCTCCGACTGTCAGTACTGGCACTTCACCGGGTCCCATCACTGGACCAGCCGGAAAATCGGGTGGCGACGAAACTACGGCAGGCGTGAAGTCGCTTCCCGGCGCAACGGTGGGAAGAAAAGGAGGAACTGACTGCCGCGTCGGCCGGATCTTCCCACTTATTCGATCAGAAAGACACGAGATTGCGAAAGAACCTGAGCAAGGGAATGGTCGTGACCGCCGCCGCGACGAGTGTGCTGTCCCTGTACGTCATTCCGGCGTTCGCGGACTCGCCCCCAGGGGAGACCCCGGGGGGCTCACTCGGCGCCCTGTCCGACACGCCTGATGCCCGGCCCGCCGACAGTGTCCTCCACACCCTGGAGAACGGTCTCGCCAGCGCGCGCCCCGACACCAGCGACGTGAGCACCGCGGCCGACCAGCTTTCCGCGAACTCCCGCATCAGCGGCCCGAATTCAAGCGGGTGGCAGGGCGCTGTCCACGACTCCGCCCCCGCTGACGGGCGCGAGCACGGCGACCACGGAAACGACAGTGATCGCGGCGACGCCGCCGGGTACGGCGACGACTACGGGTACGGCGACGACAGCGGCTACGGCGACGACTATGGCTATGGCGACACACCGCCCACGACGCCCCCCATCACGCCCCCCACCTCACCGCCCACGACGCCCCGCACCACGCCGCCGGCGTCACCGCCCCCCACCACGCCGCCGATGAAGCCACCGCCCGCATCGGTGCCCCCGACCGCTCCGCCCAGCACCCCGCCGCGGACGCCACCGGCCTCGCCCCCGACACAACCGCCCTCCCTGCCCGAGACCGGCACCGACGAGCAGGTGCTGGCGGCGTCGGGCATCGCCGCGCTGCTCTTGACGAGCGGCGCCATCCTGTACCGACGAGGCCGAGCCGAGTCCCGTCGATAGCGCTCCGCTCGGGGTGCCGGAGGAAGCGCCGCCTCCGGCACCCGACACCCCCTCCGCCGACGGCGCGTCTTTCACGGTGCTTCTGCGCGCCCCCGGCCCACCGGCACCGGCATCATCTGGGCGGGCGGGGCGGTGGTGCGCAGTCGGTGGCGTACTCCTTGTACAAGCGTCGTCGCCGTGAAGGTCGCTCCGTGGACGAAGCGCATGGCGGGGCCGAAGGAGGAGGCCGTCAGCAGGCCTGCCAGGAACAGCCCCTGGCACGAGGACTCGAAGTCCCGCCCGACAACGGGGGAGCCGTCGGCTGTCGTTGTCAGGCTCGCGCGCAATTCGGCGGAGAGCAGGTCGAGCCGGTCAAGGGCCGCGCGGAAGCCCGTGGCCGCGATCACGTGTTCGGTGTCCAGGAAGCTCAGTTCCCCGGTCCGGCTCACCGTCTCCAGCCTTACGCCGCCCGGCACCGCACGGGCCGCGGCGATCTCGTGGCCGAGCAGCATCTCCACCACCGGCTCGACCCGGTCCCGTACCCACCAGGCGCCCGCCGGTCCCAGCGCCGTGGCCGCGATGCGGGTGCGGGTCGACTCGGGGAGGCGACGGAAGAGGTCAGGACGCTCGGCGTAGAACCAGTTGCGCCAGCCGCAGCCGAGGCCGCTGTGCGGGGTGCGGGCCGACTGCCACCAGAGGCGCTGCAAAGGTGGCGGCACGTCGTTCCAACGCAGTCGTTGCGCCCGCGCCAGCAGCCGTACGCGCGTGCCTTGTTCGGCGAGGAGCGCCGCTGTCTCCAGGGCTGCCTGGCCGCCGCCGACCACCGTGACGTCCATGCCGCGGAAGCGGCCGAGGTCACGGTGGTCGCTGCTGTGCGTGACGAGTGCGGGGTGCAGGCCGCGCAGGGGGGAAGGCACCTCTGTGAAGGGCATGACGCCGACCGCCAGCGCCACCGTCCGGGCGCGCAGCACCTCTCCGTCCTCGGTGACCGCTTCGAAGCCGATCGGACCGGCCGCCACCCGGCTCACCATGCGCTCGTCCACCTGCGGCACGGCGTTGCGCGCGAACCACAGGCCGTACTCGGCGAATGTCTCCACCGGGATCGGCTCCGCGTGACGCGCCGTGAGCCCGGAGGCTGCGCAGTACGCGTCCAGACGCCAGCGACCGTCGGGATCGGCGAGGTTGGAGGCCCATGGCTCCGACTTCAGGTACATGCCGCGGGCCATGTGGGACCGCCAGGACGCCATGGGCCGCCCGAGGACGCGCAGGTCGAGCCCGGCGGTCGCGGCGTGCGACGCGATGGACAGGCCGTATGGGCCGGCGCCCACCACCAGCAAGTCGTACATCAGCAACTGCTCGCTTTCTTGTCGTCGGTGAGGGGCGATGCGGCCGTCTGACGGACCACGCGTGTCGGTGCGGGCACCGACGGGGCCGCGCGCAGCCGCTCCCGCAGTCGACGGGACACATGGCGGCACCACAGGGTCCACATCGCCCGGCCGGGAGCGGGGTCGTCCGCGGCGTGCCAGGCGAGTTCGCGGCCGCGCGGCGCGGGCCGCAGCGCGGCGAGCGGGGCGTAGTTCTCCACCACGAACGACCGCCCCACCAGCGGTGCGGCCTCCGGCAGGGGACGGTGCGTCAGGTCGAGATGCAGGGCGCGTACGACATCCAGTCCGGCAGAGTCGGAGAAGAGCCGGAACTGGGCGCCGGGACGCGGGTTGAAGTCGAGCAGGTGATAGAGGCCCGTCGTGCCGCAGCGGCGGAAGTCGAGGTCGAAGATGCCGCGGTAGCCGAGCTCGCTGGTGAGCCGCTCGGCGAGCGCCTGCACCTGCGGGTTCGCCGTCCAGCAGCCGACGGCGGTCAGGCCCGCCCCGCTCGGCCACGCCCGCTGCTTGCGGCCCGGCCCGCCCGCGCGCACGACGCCGGAGCGGTCGGCGTATCCGTGGAAGAACCAGTCGCGGTTCGGACCCGGCGGCAGATACGCCTGCAGCAGCAGCGGGCTGCCGGCCTCCTCGGTGCGGCGATACAGCTCCCGGGCCTGCTGAGCGGAGGTCACCAGCACCGTGCTGTGCAGTGCGCTGCCGGCGGGTACCAGCCAGGGTCGGCTCCACTTCGCCACCAGCGGAAGTCCCAGCCGCCAGGTGGCGTCGGCGGCCTGCGCCGGGCTGTCCGGGACCAGGGTCACCGGGTGCGCGATGTCCAAGGACGCGCAGACGGCGGCCAGACCAGCCTTGTCGGCGACGTGCTCGGGCAGGGCGCCGGGCCCGGCGGGCAACAGATAGGAGGGCGCCAGTTCCCCACGCATACGGCTGACGGCGACCGCGCTCGCGTCGTCCATCGGGATCAGGACGGCGGGGCGCGCGATCCGGGTGGCCACCCGGCGCAGCACGACGGCGATCTCGTGGGGGGACGACCCGGGTGGCGGCGGTGGATGCATCTCCCGTAGGAAACGCGATCTGGATACGGGACTTCCCGTGGAATCGGCGACCACATGCACCTCCACTCCCGCTCTGCCGAGCGAACGCACGGCGCCCAACGTTCCATGGTGAAAGGGATTCCGGTCGATCCGCAGCAGAACGGCGGGGACACGGGTGTCGAGCAGCTGCACGGACTTCACTCCTTCGGATCGGCTCACTCGTGCGGGCGAGCGAGCCACTCGAAAGCCGTAACCGCGGTGGCGTTACGCCATTTCATGTGACTGACTTCATGTGACTGGGTGTCAGTAATGCGGAGTAGTAATACGGAAAGAAATGCAGAAGACCAACAGCGGCAAAAGAAACGCCCGGGCAGAAGACAGCAGGAGAGCGGAGAAAGGAGCAGGCATGGTTCTACAACAGTGTCGGGCCCGGACCAGGCGGCTGGCGGTCGTCGTGGCGGCGGTCGGCGTTTCGGCCGCGCTGGCCTCCGGTACCGGCTTCGCGGCGGGGACGGGGCCCTTCGCCGGTCCTTCCGCTCCGCCGGCGGCCACCCCGAGGCCGTCGGTTTCCACGTTGCCCGCGGTGGCCCCGTCGGTCGCGCCGCAGGCATCCGCGGTCACCCCGGACCTCGCGATCCCGCCCGTCACCGAACCGTCGAAACCGGCCCCGTCGAGTTCCGCCGCCGCGCCGACGACCTCGTCGCCCGGCAGCGAGCGCCCCGCCTTCGGCGCCTTCCTCGACTCCGGAGTCCGGGGCGTGTACGGCATGACGGGGCTCAGCAGGTGGCTGGGTGGCGCGGAGCTGCGCGTCGGCCACACCTATCTGCCGGGGGATCGTTGGAGCAACATCGAGGGCACTTACAGCTTCCTCACGCCGTGGGCGCGCTGGCGCACGGCGAAGGACGACAGGATCTTCGTCCTCAACGTGCCCATGCAGGAGCGCAACGAGGAGGGTGTCTCCGACGCCGAGGTCAGGTTGCTGCTGCGGCAGGGCGCGGCCGGGCACTTCGACCAGCACTTCCGTACCCTCGCCGAGCGGCTGGTCGCGTTGAACGTGCCGGACACGGTACTGGTGCTCGGCTGGGAGATGAACGGCACGACCTACACCCATCGCTGTGGACCCGACCCGACGGCATGGAAGTCGTACTGGAACAGGATCGTCACCACCATGCGTTCGGTGCCGGGCCAGAAATTCCGGTTCGACTTCACGCCGAGCCGGGGCCGGGACGCCGTTCCCTGGACGCAGTGCTACCCGGGGGACGACACGGTCGACATCATCGGCATGGACACGTACGACCAGCCGCGAGGAGTTTCCTTCGACGAGCAGGTGAAAGAGCCCTACGGACTTCAAGCACAAGTGGACTTCGCGAAATCCCATAACAAGCCCATTTCCTACCCCGAATGGGGGCTCTTCCGTAACGGGGACAACGTCGAATACATGCGGCGTATGCTCGCCTGGATCGATATGCACAAGCCGCTGTACAACACGCTGACCGACTACTGCCCGCACGGAGTCTGGCAGTGCGGGGCCAATCCCAGATCGTCCCTGGCCTACCGGTCCGCCCTCTTCGGCCGCGCCGACGAACCGGCGACTTGGCCCACGCCGTCCTTGCCCACCGCACCGTTGTCTCCGACGGGCTGCTCGCCGCTGAGCCTCGGCGACTGGAGCGAGTACTGGCTCGGCGGGAGGCTGTGCCTGCGTTTCGACTGGTGGTTGCGGGCCCGATAGAGGCCACCGGCGGCGGGACCCGCGCGGGTCCCGCCGCCCCCGGTCCGCTCCCGGAAGCGACGCAGCAACTCCTTGCCCTGACGCCGCGCGGCCACGTCGCCGACCACCGCCGACATCAGCGGGGCCGTGCGCCGCCGGGCCAGCAGCAGCCGCTGGTTGACGACGGGTTCGGGGCGCCAGTGGTGTTTGTAGGGCTCGTCGCCGCGCAGCAGGCTCAGCGTGCCGAGGCCGCCGGCACCCGTGTGCTGTGTGCACGCGTCGAGGAGTATCACCGCCACGTCCGCCTTGCGTTCCCGCAGCCGTGGATGGGCGCCGTACAGGTAGCCGCCCGCGAGCCGCCGCGACAGCAGCGTCAGGTCCACGGCCACCACGTCGCCGTCGAGCCGGAACTCGGTGACCACCGCGTCGCCCGAGCGCACCATCGGCCCCGCGGAGCGCACCAGGTGCTCGCAGAAGCGTGTCTGCAGGTGCTCCGAGGTCACGTTCCGGCCCTGCCACTGCAGCCGGTGCAGTTCGAGCAGCCGCTGAAGCGACGCGGCCACCCGGTCCGGCGGTACGACGTGCCGCTCCACGCCGAGCGACCTCAGCTTGCGCAGCTTGGCGCGGATGCGCTGGGCCTTGCCGGACGCCAGCCGGGACACCAGTTCGTCCATGGACACGGCGGGCAGCTCCAGGCACAGCGAGTCCTGAAGCCGGCGGCGCGGCCCCCGCCAGCGCTCGTAGACGTGCTCGACCGCGCCGCCCGGCCGCACCTCGCGGAAGTCGATGAGCGCGACGCGGGCGGCGTCCGACAGTGCCTCGGCGAGCACGGCGGCCGCCCGGTCTGCCCGCTCGTCGTTGATGAGGACGTCCCCGTAGTCGGAGATCGCCCCACCGAGCGGCACGAGTCTGGGCACCGGGCCGCGCCGGAGCATCAGGGGTGCGGCGGCCACGAGTTCGGCACCCTCGCGCACGAGCACGAGCCGCAGCCGGCCGGGCCTGCCGTACGAGAGCCACCACGAGTGCAGCCAGGCGTGGTTCTGGAACGGGGTCGCCGCGCCGCACCGTTCGTACAGCCGCCCCCAATCCGGGGCCACTTCGGCGAAGGTGCGCCCGTCGGTGACGAGTTCCGTCGTGTACGCCGCCGTCACAGCTGTCCAGACATGTCGGCGGCGGTGGCCGGGCCGGGAACCGAGGCGGGGCGGGCGGTGTCGTCGCTTTCCGTCCGCCTCGGCCGTACGAGCAGCGCCAGGCCGCCGAGCAGGCCGCCCGCGCTCGTGCCGACCAGACCGGTCACCAACCGTGACGCGGACGTCGGCTCGGTCGGCCGCACCGCCGGTGAGAACTGGACGAGTTCGACGTGGGTGCTGTCCTTGGTCTTGTTCGCGTGGCGGGTCAGCGCGCGGGTGACCGCGTTGGCCATGCCGGAGGCGAGGCCGGGGCGCGTGGAGGTGGCCGAGACGGCGATCATCGGTGCGTCCGGCGAGGTGGCGGTCCGCACGTTCCGCCGCAGCGTCCGCACCGGCACGCCCGCCGACGACTGCGCGTCCCCGAGCACCGCGAGCTGCGTGGCGGCGCGACCGTACGCCTGTGCGAAGCCGAGTGCGGAGGTGGGGTCGGAATTCTCGGTGGGTACGGCGACGACATAGCTGGTCGCTGTGTACGTGGGGGCCTTGAGCGTGCCGTAGGCACCGCCGAGCAGGCCGCCGACGAGCGTGCCGGTCGCAAGCAGCAACCAGGGCCGCAGGATGCCGGTGCGGGCCGAGCGGCCGGGCTTCCGGCGGAATCGAGTGGGCTTTTCGGTCATCACGAACTGGCTCCCTGGAGTGAAAGTGGCAATGAGTTGGACATCGCTGCCGTGTACACGTCCATGAGCCGGGCAGCGCTGTGGGAGATGCTGTAGCGCTGCGCGGCGTCCGCAGGCGTACGGGGCCGCGGGCCGGCCGCCCGCACCGCGACGACGGCACGGGCGTACGCCTCGGGGCCGCCGCGTACGTGCAGGGCATCGGCGGCGGCCTGCGGAGGCAGGTCCTCGATCGCCGGGCAGGATGTGTAGAGCACGGGCAGGCCGGACGCCAGGGCCTCCACGACCGCCAGCCCGAAGGACTCCTCCGGGGACGGCGAGGCGAGCAGGTCCATGGCGAATGTGAGTGAGGGCACATCGGTACAGGGGGAGGCGTCGGGGACGTTGGGGCGCTCGCCGGTGAACAGGACGCGGTCGGCCACGCCTGCCTCGTGGGCCGTACGGCGCAGGACGCTCTCCTCCGGGCCGCCACCGACCAGCAACAGCCAGTGGTCGCCCGGAAGCCGGGCCATCGCCCGGATGAGGACGTCGAAGCGCTTGCTCGCGGTGAGGCGGCCGATCCCGCCGACGACGTAGGCGTCCTCCGGCAGGCCGAGGCGTCGGCGTGTGTGGTGGCGCAGGGACGCGTCGAAGTGGAAACGGGCCAGGTCGATCCCGTTGGGGACGACCTCGATGCGAGGGGAGGGCACGCCCCAGCGTCTGAGGCGGTCGGCGACCGCGGGGGAGACGGCGACCGTGGCGGAGCCGAGGCGCTCGCTGGCGAGGTAGAGAGCGCGGACGCCCGCCGTCAGGTCCCGGCCTTCCATCTGGGAGTCGCCGAGGGAATGTTCGGTGGCGACCACGGCCCTGACGCCGGCGAGTCGGGCAGCCAGCCGGCCGTAGAC
Source organism: Streptomyces sp. DSM 40750 (assembly GCF_024612035.1). Taxonomy (GTDB): domain Bacteria; phylum Actinomycetota; class Actinomycetes; order Streptomycetales; family Streptomycetaceae; genus Streptomyces. The sequence continues at coordinate 4,206,320 of NZ_CP102513.1, read as the reverse complement.
GCACGCGCGATAGAGGTGGGTGTGGACCAGGTCATAGCCCCCCGTGCGGATGAGGCGGGTCAGGCGGGGGAGCGCGGGCAGGTCGTTGTTGGCGCCCATGCCGAGGTGGTGCACGCGGACACCGTCGGCAACAAGCCCGTCGGCGACGGCACCGGGGTTGGTGAGGGCCACCACCTCGCACTCGACGGTGAGGTGCTGCAGCAGCAGTCGGAGCTGTTGTTCGGCGCCGCCGACGCCGAGACCGGTGATGATGTGCAGCGCTTTCATGTCACACGCCCTCCACGGGGCGCCGGCGCAGCCGGTGCAGCTTGTGTTTGAGGTGCAGCCGCCAGGCTGTGTCGTTCTGGCCGATGTGCAGACGGGGGAGGGCGTGCGGGCCGGTCAGGGGGCCGGGGTCGATGGCGCAGGCGTAGGTGTACCCGGCGTCGCGTACGGCGGCGACGGCGCGCCGGTCCACCGTGCCGTACGGGTAGCAGAAGCCGTGGACCGGAGCACCGATCAGCTCCGACAGCAGTGCCCTGCTGTCGGCGACCTCGGCCCTCAACGTGGCGTCGTCGGCCCGGGTGAGATCGATGTGCGTCAGTCCGTGCGAACCGATCTCCACGCCCGCGGCGGCCGCCCGCCGGACGCCGTCCGCGGACAGCAGCGGCTTGCGGGGGCCGAGCGGGTCCCAGGAGTTGACGCCCCCGAGCCGGGCGGGCAGGACGAAGAGGGTGGCACCGCAGTTCCAGCGGTGCAGCGCCGGAAGAGCGTGGGCGAGGAAGTCGGCGTATCCGTCGTCGAAGGTGAGACCGACCAGGCGCCGCCCATTGCCCAGGGCGCGGGCGGCGAACAGTTCGCGCAGGGACACGCCGCGCAGCCGGTGCCGGCGCAGCCAGGCCAGCTGCCGCTCCAGCCGCTCGGAGGTGACCGTGATGCGGTACGGGTCGTCGGAGCAGTCGCCCACGGAGTGGTACATCGCCACCCACGGGACCGGACGGGGGCGCGTGGCGGGGCGTCTGCCCGTGCCGACGGATTCAACTGGAACGGCCATGCCTCAGCCTCCGCGTGACGGTACCTACGGAATGAAGCGCGGATGTGCGGCCCTGGGTGTCCAGGGCCAGTCCGAGCAGGAGGAAAACGGCGGTCACGGTCACGCAGCCGACCGCGAAACCCACCACCGGGGACCCCGGCGCGTCTGAGGCGAACGCCCCCGCCGCCGTGGCGGCCACCGCCGCCCGCAGCGGCCTGCCCAGGTCGGACAGCACGTGCCGGGTACGGATGGGGACCCCGCGTGGCCCGCTGTGCTGCGCGGCTCGACGACGGCGGGTCGCGGTCCAGGTCGAGAAGGGGAACGAGCTCGGCCCTGGGGGTTTTCCCGCTCGCCGTGCGCTCTTGGGACGGGCGCCTCCGTTCGGCCGCTGTGCGAGGCCGGCGAGCAGCAGTGCGGCCGTGACGGTGATGCCGGCGGCATTGGCGGCGGCGATCGCCAGCACCCCCCAGGAGTCCACGGTTCCCGCCCCGATCCAGGTGGTCGCGACGACACCCGCGGTCATGGCACCGATCGGATACCAGGTGGCCCGCCCGGCCGAGAAGTACGTGCGGATCAGTACCCCCACCAGGGTCTGGCCGAGCAGTCCGAGGGCGTACACACGCAGGACGCCCGCGGTCACCACCGTGTCCTGCGCGGTGAACGCGCCCCGCTGGAACAGGATCGCGATGATCTGCGGCGCGCAGGCGACCACCGTGGCCGCGCCGAAGAGCACCAGGCGGCAAGCGAGCGCCAAGTCCCGCTCCACGCGGGCGCGAGCCCGTTCGGTGTCGCCGTCGGCGAGCGCCTGTGCGATCACCGGAAAGGTGACGGTGCACAGCATCAGCGACAGCGTCATCGGGATCTGGGCCACCTTCTGCGCGTAGTTGAGGTGCGAGATGGCCCCGGCGGGAAGGGTGGAGGCGAGGAAGCGTTCGATCAGGACCTGGGACTGGCGGCACATCGCGAAGAGGAGAACGCTGCTGATCAGAGCGAGGTTCATCGGGCGCACGTCGACGCCGCTGCCGGAAGCGGCTGGGCGTCGAGTCCTCAACAGACGCAGAAGCGAAGGCAGTTGGGCCGCAATCATCAGGCAGCCGCCCACCGCCACACCGGCCGCCGCCGATCGCACGCCCCAGCGCGCGCCGAGCAGGAACATCGCGGCGATGATTCCGGTGTTGTAGGCCACGTAGATCGTCGCGGGTGCCAGGAAGCGACGGTGCGCCCGCAGAGCCGCGCTGCAGTACCCGGCGAGCCCGAAGCTCAGTACACAGGTCGCCGTCAGCCGGGTGCAGTCGGCGGCGAGGCCGGGGTCGGGCAGGCCGGGTGCCAGAGCCTCGACCAGGTAGGGGGCGCCCACGATGATCAGCGCGGATACGGCGACGAAGCCGAGGGACAGGCGGGGCAGGGTGCCGGCGACGAGGGAGCGAACCGGGTCGCCGGAGACCCCCTGGGCGCGCCGGGCCAGGGCCAGGCTGAAAGCCGGGATCATCGCGATGGCCAGGCCGTCCTCGATGAGCAGCGTGGCGGCGAACTCCGGTACGGTCCACGCGACCAGAAAGGCGTCCGTCTCGATGCCCGCCCCGAAGAGCTGGGCCAGTGCCTGATCCCGCACCAGACCGAGCAGCGCCCCGGCGACCGACAGCGACGCCGTGATCAGAGTGGCCTTCGCGATGAACTTCCCGGTGGCCCCGGGGGAGCCGGTGCCGTCCATGTCCTGCGTGGCTGCCCGCGCCGCGGGCACGGTCGCCCCGTCGGTCCCGCAACCGGGCGCATGCGGAGTCTGCGGCGGCGTCACGGGCATCGCGCCACGCTTTCCCGCGCGTCTGCGAGTGCCGGAACCGGCGGGGCGGCCTGCGCCTTGCCGTTCCCGGCCAGCGCCCACCACGCCACCATCCCGAAGGACACGGCGGTCAGCACGGTGGAGGGGCCGCCGATGTCGGCGTACAGGAAGTCGGTGAGCTGCCAGACCAGCAGTCCGCAGGCGGCCAGCCCGCAGTCGAGGCCGTGCCGCCCCGACCCGCGTGCCCGCACCGTCGCCCGCAGCGCGCACACCAGCAGCGCCAGCCAACTCCCGGCGAACGCCGTCAGCCCGAGCAGGCCCTGTTCGCTCAGCACCAGGAGATACATGCTGTGCGGTGACAGCAGCGGCTGCTTCCGGTACGCCACCCCCGCGCCCTCGGTGTCGCTGCCCGACGACAGCGTCGGCGAGGCGTACGCGTCCCGGTACTCGGGGAAGCCCTTCAACCCCACGCCGGTCAGCGGGTGTTCGCGCCAGATGTCGACCGCGGCCGCCCACATCGCGTACCGGTCGACGACGGACTGGTCCGGGGCGTCGGTGACCTGCGTGATGCTGTCGATACGCTCCTCCAGCAGCGCCGTGCCGATACCGAGACCGCCCACCAGGACCACGCTCGCTGCGGCTGCGACCGCGGCCACCTTGAGCGCGCGCCGCAGTCCGGCCAGGGCCAGCTGCACCGCGCAGGTCACAGCCGTCGCGATCCACGCGCCCCGGCTGAAGGACAGCGCGAGCGGCAGCAGCAACGCCAGCGCGCACGCGAGGGCGACTGCCCGTTGTCGTACGGACGTCCGCCCGAGTGCGAGGGCGAGCGCGCACACGAGGCCGATGCCGACCACCGTCGCCATCCCCATCACGTCCTGCGGCCCGAACGTGCCGACGGCCCGGATCCGCTCGCCCTGGAAGGAGGCGCCGGTCCGGGTGACGTACTGGTGCACTCCGACGGCCCCCTGCCAGCCCGCGAGCCCCACGAACGACCAGGCCAGCAGCCGGAAGTCGCCCCGGCCGCGGATCAGCAGCAGGACCGCCGCGGGGACGAGCACGAAGATCTGCAGATACCGGCCCATACCGGCGATCCCGGCCTCGGGCGAGTATGCCCCCAGGGCGGCGACGACCAGCCCGACGACCGGCAGGCCCAGCACCACGGCGGCCGTACGCGGCAAGGGGCGCCGCCGGTCCCGTACGAGCCGGATCGCGCAGAAGAGCACCAAGAACCCGGACACCGCGTCGGCGGGACCTGGGCCACCCTCGTTGTTCGGGTCGAGCGGCAGCGCCAGCAGGGCGAGCACGGCCACCACGGGCAGGACCGGTGTCAGGACGGTGCTCCGGCGCATGAGCGGCGTCAGTGCGAGGCTCATGGCTCAGCTCCCCGTGGGACGCATGAGCGTGGCGGCGGTGCGCAACAGGATGCACACGTCCTGCCACAGCGACCAGTTGTCGATGTAGACGTTGTCGAACCGGAAGCGGTCCTCGATGGATGTGTCGCCGCGCAGCCCGTGGATCTGGGCGAGGCCGGTGATGCCGGCCCGCATACGGTGGCGAGCCGCGTAGCCGGGGTGGGACTCGCTGAACTGTGCGACGAAGTAGGGGCGTTCGGGCCGAGGTCCGACGAGACTCATGTCGCCCCGGAGCACGTTCCACAGCTGAAGGAGCTCATCGAGCGAGGTGCGCCGCAGCATGCGGCAGAACCGTCGCATCTCCTGTTCGTTCGCCACGCTCCACCGGGTCGCCGCCTCGTGCTCGTCCACGGGACGGTGGGTGCGGAACTTCAGCAGCGTGAACGGCTTCCCGTCCTTGCCGATGCGCTCCTGCCGGAACACCACCCCCGGCCCGTCGCTGATCCGCAGTGTCACCGCGCACACCAGCAACAGGGGGCTGACCAGCAGCAGCAGGGTCGCCGACACGAGGATGTCGAGCGCTCGTTTGCCCACGCTGCCGCGGGGCGTCGTCGTTCTCTCCAGACGCCGGCAGGAGAACCCGGCCAGTCGGTCCTTCGTCGCGTACGACGGAGAGTCGGCGTCCAGCTCCCAGACCACGCAACCCCGCTCGGTCAACGCACGCAGCAGCGGCCCCTGTTGGGCCCGTACGGAGGGGTGGACGGCCAGCACCGCCCGCACGCTGTTCTGGACGACCGCCCTCTCGACCTCTTCACCGGTCGTCAGAACCGGCAGGCCCCCGGCGCCGTCCTGTCGTTCGGCCACGATCCCCACCGGCCGTACCCCGCACCGAGGGTGCCGCAACACGGCGGCGGCCACGCGCTGCGCGGTCGCCGCCGGGCCGATGACGAGCGCGGTGCGCGGGTCGCGCAGCAGCGCGGCGCGCCACCTCGCGTGCACGGTTCCGCGCAGCGCGCAGCTCGCCGCCGCCTGCACGGCGAAGCCGACCAACAGGGTGCGCGTGGACAGCGCGTCGTCCGGCCGGTACGCCGCCACCAGCGCCGCGAGCGCCAGCCAGGCCACCGCTGTCCGGCGGCAGACGGCGGGCAGTTCATCGAGGATGCCCGGCACCGGCGGGCGCGCGTGGTGCGGGCGCAGCAGCAGCGACGCGGCCAACAGCAAGGCCGACGGGAGCGGGCGGAGCTGAGTCCCGGTCAGTGTCAGGGCACCCAGCAGGGCGGCCGTGCCGTCCGCGACGAGCAGGGGCACCGGCGAGGCCGACCGCGCGGGCCGCCTGTCGGCGGGGGACGGGGGACTCGGGACCGTGCGGCGCGACGGCATGACCGAGACGGGCGAGGATCCGTGATCCCGGGGCTGTGTGCCAGGGGAGGAGATGGTGCTATCCGCGGTCACGAGTGGATGGACTCCCTATGCTCCGTGGGCGCGACGCGGGGTGCGGGTCGCACGCCGATCAGATGGCGGTAGACGTCCGCAACCGCCTCGGCGGTGTGCCGCACGTCGTGCGAGGACAGGACGTACTGGAGCCCCTGGCGGCCGAGCGATGCGCGCAGCGGCGGGTCGAGCAGCAGTTCGGCGACGGCCCTGGCCAGCACCGCCGGGTTCTCCGGCGGCACCAGGCAGCGGGGAGCGAGTGAGGGAGGCAGGCTCTCGCGGGCTCCGTCGACGTCTGTGGCCACTACCGGCCGGCCGCAGGCCATCGCCTCCAGCGGGGCCAGCGCCATGCCCTCCCAACGGGACGGCAGAACGACGAGATCGGCGGCCTGGTACCAGGGGACGACGTCGGCGACGGCGCCCGCGAACAGCACGGACCTCGGCGCGCGCGCCCGAAGCCGGTCACGGTCCGGCCCGTCGCCGACCAGGATGAGACGCGCGCCGGGCACCCTGCGGGCGACGGTGCCCCACGCCCTCAGCAGGACGGACTGGCCCTTCTGCCGGCACAGCCGCCCTACACAGACGACGAGCGGCGCGGTGGGATCGACCTCGCGCAACGGCCTCAGCCCAGCCCGCACGGTACCGACGGGGGCGGGGCGGAATCGCTGCAGGTCCACGCCGTTGGGGATGACGCTCCACTGCCCGCTGATCCCGGCGTGCACGCCGGTCATGCGCTCCGCCTCGCTCACGCACACCACTTGGGAGGTCCAACGCATCCCCCACCGTTCCCACACCCGCGCGAGCGCCGAGGCGGCCCCGTCGGTGGCCTCGAACGACCAGGCATGCGGCTGGAACACGGTGGGGATCCTCCCCCGGACGGCGAGCCGCCCGGCGAGCCCGGCCTTCGCGCTGTGCGCGTGCACCAGATGAGGGCGCACTTCATCGATCACGCGTGCGAGATGTCGTACCTCCCGGACGAGTGACGGACCCGGTGACCGCGTCGCGTGCCAGGTCCGTACGTCCGCGCCCAGTCGCCGGAGCCCTGTGGCGAGCGCGCCGTCGGGGCAGGCCACCGTGACGGCCAGGCCGACTGTGAGCTGCGCCCGCACCAGGTCCGTCACGACGCGGGCGACCCCGCCGTCCACGGGCTGGGTGAGGTGCAGCACCCGCGATCGAGGGCCGGTTGATGACGTGTGCATGCGCGATGTCCTCGCTCACGGTGACGCTCGGGACGGGAGGGAAGACGCCTTACCGCTGGGCGTCGACGGCGACGAAGAGCACGCCGGCCCAGATCAGGTCCCGCTGGGAAGCGACTCGGAAGGCCAGTTGGTCGCCGCCGCGTCGCAGGCCTGTTCCGAGATCGAACACATCGGAGTCGTAGCCGAGGGTGCGGGCGAACGACGGCACCCGCTCCGGCTCGGGTGCTCCCGGTTCGCTGATCGTGGAGTTCAGGACGTCGTCGCCGGGATTGACGGGGTCGGTGAGGGTGGTGTCCTCGGTGCGCTGGGACAGCGGGGCGGAGGAGGTGCGGGTGGTCGTGAGGGTGAGGGTGTCGCCGGTCGCGCCGTGGTCGCCGTCGTACGTCACCAGGCCCGCCCGGCCGCCCGCGCCCGCCGGGAAGCGCATTCCGCGCAGCCGGATCTCCTGCCCCGCACCGTCCTTCAGCGCGTCGAAGCCGTCCCAGACGGCGAGGTGCCGCAACGGCTCCTCCGGGTTCTCGTACGCCACCACCAGCGTCCAGCCACCCCACGCGCCGGCCGTCGACCGTCCCATCGCCACGTTGACCTGTGCCACGGTGTACAGACCCGGCCCGTTCTCCCGCACCAGCCCGGTGACGTCCGCCGAGGCCTGGAAGGCGTCCGCGCCGTGCGCCACTCGATGGCCGACGACCGTGTCCGCGAGGACCTCCTTGTACTCCCCGCCCGGTTCGGCGACCAGCACCCGCCCGTTGTCCTTGGGCGGCTTCTGCTCGCCGACGCGCAGGTTGCCGCCCCAGTACAGCCGTGCGTGGCTGACCCGCGAGCCCTCGGGCAGACGGACCTCCGCGCGGGAGGAGTTGTAGGTGTTCGGGTCCGTGTCGACGTCGACGTACATCATGTCGAAGTCGCCGTTCACCCCGGTCCCGCCCTCGCGAGTGGCTGGGCAGGAACGCGCCGTCGACGGCAGGGATTCGTGGTTCGCCTGTGGCATACGGCAGCTGATGGAGACGTTGGCCGCGCGGACGATCCCGCCGTGCTGGAGGGCGTGGTACCGCTCGGCGAAGGGGAGACGGCCGGCCTCCTGCGGTGGCGCCGCGGCAGGCGCGACCGCCAGCGCACCGGCGGGAGCCCACATCCCGGCGAGGGCGAGGGCGCCCACTGTTGTACGGCGCAGCAGGAGGGCTAGGGAATTGCGCATGACCGGCGTTGCCCTTTCGGGAAGGCGGAGGTGTCAGGGCCAGCGAGAAGCGATGTGCGTGCTGTAGGGACGCGTCAAGAGATGCGCAAACCCTAGCCGCTATCGGACATAATCCCGCCAAACGGAACAAGTGTGTCGGATTGGTGAAGTTGTGGACTTCCTGGGCTCGCTGTGCCGGCGGTATCCCCTGGCAGGGCGGGCCCATGGCTTGAAGGCAGGCCGTCCTGCGTGGTCTGCCGGCACGGCGTAGCGCGCCCACCTGACTCCGTGGACCGGCAGGCCCGGTGACGCGTCGAAGGGTGCCCTGGTCGAGCCGCGCGCCGGCGCGACGCTGTTCCTTTTCGCTCTTCCTCGTGGCCCCTGCCGACTTTCGGAGTCAAATCCTTCAGAGGTCTCATATGAGTACTCGGCAATCTTCTGCACACGGGTTTCCGGACCGATCGGCGCTCGTTGTGCACGACGTCAGAATTCGCCCCGGCTACCCACATTGCCGAAGAAAGGAACGCCATGAAGTCCCTGAAGGCCGCCGCTGTCGTCACCGGGTCCCTGATCATCGCCGGTGCCGCCGCGCCCGCGTTCGCCCAGGGCGCCACCGACGTGGTGCACAAGAGCCTCAACAACGCGGCGAAGGCGCTCAACACGGGTCCCGTCCAGGTGCAGCCGCTGAAGGGGTCGGACGCGCTCGACGTCAAGGAGAAGAAGGAGTCGCTGCTGAGCGCGGTGGACCGCACGTCCACCTCCCTGGGCGACGGCACACTGCTGGGCGGTCTGCCGCACAAGAAGTGAGAACGTCCCCGGCCGCGATGCCCGCCGCGTCTTGATCCGGCGCTTCTGGCATTTCCCGGTGGTTGCTCCGAAGAGGCCGATTCCGCGCCGTGCGGTGTCGGCCTCTGCGTTGCCGGGAGTGTCCGTCGATCGTCGTACCACTGCGGTACCCGCATGCGGCGTGCCGGGTGGCGGCATGTCGATTATCTTCCTGCCGCCGGAGAGAACGAGGTGCCGGGCGTTTCTTCTGCGGCCGGATTCATTTCATAAAGGGTGAGTCTTGATGGATATGTTGGAGAATTATTTGTGCTGACTTACGAGTTGGGTGTGAAGTTCTGGACGAGGGTTTCGGAGCCTCCCTCGTGTGATCATGTCGGCGCGTATGCCCGGCTCGGGTGGCCGGTCGGCGGTCGTCGGGGTCGAGTCCAGGGGAAGCCGTGACCGGATCGGCGGACATCGGGCGGAGGCGGATGCTGCGGGGGTCGTTCGCGTCAGTGGCCGGGGTGGCGCTCGCGCCGTTCTTGGCGGCATCGGGGGAGACCGGACCGGAGGGGGCGTGGTTCCGCGAGACGTATCGCGGACGGCGCGTCGTCGGCATCGCGGACGACGCCGGGCGGTCGGGCGACGACGTCTCCGGCGCGTGGCACGTCACTGTCGACGGGCGGCCGCTGCACCTCATGCGTCGCGCCGACGGCAGCTGGATGACCATGGTCGACCACTACCAGTCGTATCCGACGCCACTCGCCGCGGCGCGCGCGGCCGTGGACGAACTCGGCCCCACCGCGCGGTTGGGCACGTCGGGCGGAACCGGCAGCCGCATGGACGACAGCGGTACGCCGAACGGCGGCCAGGGAACCGAGGGGGATCACCACCATGGTGTACACGCGTAAGGACGTCAGCACGCTCACCCCCTCCGAGCGGCGCCGGTTCGTCATCGCGCTGATCGAGGTCAAACGCCGTGGTGAGTACGACGAGTTCGTCCGCATGCACATCCAGTACTTCCTCCCCGACGGCGAGAACGGCCCGCGCACGGCCCACATGGCGCCCTCCTTCCTGCCCTGGCACCGCAAATTCGTGCTGGACCTGGAACGGGCGCTGCGCCGCGTGGACGAGTCGGTGACCGTGCCGTACTGGGACTGGACGCGCGACCGCGCCTCGACGGCGGTGCCGTGGACCGAGGATCTGCTCGGGGGCACCGGGCGGCGTTCCGACCGGCAGGTCATGAGCGGCCCCTTCGCCTACCGCCATGGCCAGTGGACCATCACGGAGGGGATCACCGACGTCGAGTACCTCATGCGGGACCTGGGCCGCTCCCGGGACCCGATCGCTCTGCCCACGGCCAGGGACGTGGAGGGAGCACTCGCGGACCCGGTCTATGACACGGCTCCCTGGAACTCCACATCGGCCAAAGGGTTCCGCAACAAGCTGGAGGGGTGGGGGCCGGGGCAGGGTGTCAAGTCCTGGCGCAACCACAACCGGGTCCACCGGTGGGTCGGCGGCCACATGGTGACCGGCGCCTCCGTCAACGACCCCGTCTTCTGGATGCACCACGCCTTCGTCGACCTGGTGTGGTCCCGCTGGCAGCGGCGGCACCGGAACACCCGCTATCTCCCCGCGAAGCCGCCTGGCCGGGGGGATGCTCAGCGCGGCCGGGTCGTCGCGCGGCACGAGACGATGCCGCCGTGGGACGTGACCCCGGAGGACCTGGAGGATCACAGTGCGATCTATCGGTACGCGTAACGTCACTCGCTGTGATCGTCTGGAATGAGGGAGCGAGGGAGGGACCTATCGGAGGCCGCGGCGGTCAAGGCGGTGGATGAGGCCGGGGCGGCGCTGGTAGTCCTCGCGCAGATTGATGAGGCGCTGTCGGAAGTCTGTGCTCCGTCCAGTGTGGGCGTACGCGTCGCGTAGCTCCGCGAGCAGGGTGACCGCCTGTTCGCAGGCGTTGGTCTTCTTGGTGGCGATGTGCGCCTCGATCAGCTGCCAGGCGGATTCGGCCTCGCTCGCGAGGGCGGTCAGGCGCTGGGCGCCGGCTGCGGCTCGTTCGTGTTCGACGCGCTGTCGGCGTCCGGCGCGTCGTGTGTGGGCGGCGTCCAGGAGCTGGGCGGCGGAACGGTGCCCGGTGACGGTGGCCGGGGCAGTGGTGCCGCGCAGGCGGTGCAGGAGTTCGGTGCGCAACCGGGGCTCCGGGCCGAGGGCGAGCCGTAGCAGCAGAGCGTCCTTCTCCTTCTGGGGCAGAGCGGCGATGAGCGGAGCGAGTTCCTTCTTCGTGGGCCTGGCCGACGTCTTGGGTACGGCAGGGCTGGCCTGGGCCGCGACCGCCAACAGATCGCCATCCACGCGCAGGAGGTCCGCGAGCGCGCTGCGGGGCGGTCAGCTCGCCGAGCCTGGCCGGGACGGGCGGCTCCGGGCAGGTCTGGTGCTCCTCTTCGTCTCGTCTTCGAGTTCCCAGGCGGCGAGTGCGGAGAGCCAGGCGAGGTGGAGGGGGCGCAGGTCGCCGATGGCGAGTTCGTCGCGTACGCCGATGAGGGCGGCCAGTGAGTCGTCGGCGCCCTCGGCCCAGTCGCCGCCCTCGTCCTCGCTGGTGAGGTCGAGCAGGAGGTGGGCGCGGGTGGTCCAGGCGTCGACGTGGTGGTCGAGGCAGTACGGCTTCACCGTGGGCAGGGTCAGGGCATACCTGGGGAGGCGGAGCATCAGGCGGTGGGTGCCCCAGTTGGTGGCGTACAGGTGGGCGTCGAAGTAGCGCTCGACCATGCGGCGCGGATTCCCGCTCAGGCAACCCCAGTTGTAGGTGTTGGTGAAGCTGGTGGCGGTGATCCGGGCCCGGGTGGAGATGGCCCGCAGCTGCTCCTGCTCCTCTGGACTGAGCGGACGGTCGAGGGCCTGGAACTCGTCATCCTGGTACTCGCTCGCACGGCGGACCCCAGCGCCGCCGCAGGCGGGTTCGGACGAGGAGGTGCCACGGCGGCGGAGCCGACCGGACGCCGCACTCAAACGCCGTAGGCGAGCCGTAGCGGGGCCGTGACGGTGTGGACCGAGCGGGTGATGGATCACGCTGCGAGAACGGAGCCCGCGGCCGTGCTGCAGCCGGCCGCCGAGGACAGGCTGCGGTGCGGCGACAAGACGAAGCGCCCCTCCGCGGCCCCCTCCGCCCGTTGGGCGAGGTCCTCACCGGCGAGGACTTCTACGAGGGCGAGGCGGTCAGGGCCTTCGCCTGGCCGCCAGACGGTGCCGTATTTGGGCGAGTAGCCCCGCGGGCGTGAACGAGGCATGGACCGACCACGCGCTGAAGGCACTCCGCGCTGCCTGCCACGCCGCGGACGGCCCGTCCCTGCTCGCCCTGCTGCGTACGCATGACCCCGTCGACTCCCCGGCACTCGTCGCGGGTTGGCGCCGAGGAGGCCGCTGACTGCGCGGGGCTGGTCAGGGGCAGGCTCCACCCCGCGCGCGGCGTCTGGCGAGGATCGCCGGGCCCCGTGGCTCTTGAGCAGGAGAACCAGCCATGTTCTGGGTGCCCCGTAGGGCTCGAACCTGTGACTGGCCGCTCACCTGTCGATCCCTGGTCGAGGAGCCGTGACCTGCGGTTTTCCCCAGCTTGAGCGGGATTCGGCCGACTCGGCTCTTCCTCGCTTCTCCAGCGGCACACGACCACGAGCGCTGCGGCCGGGCGAAAGCGGCGCTGACCTGCGACGATGCCCAGGCAGGACTGACCATGGTTGGCGCCCCCGGCAGGACTCGAACCTGCGGCCAAGCGCTTAGAAGGCGCTTGAGCCGACCATCGGATGGGCGGGCCTGACCTGGCCGTTTCCGGGCGCTGAGTGTGGACGTTCGGCGACTTCGACACGCATTCGACCGACGAGGATACGAACGCGCTTCGGCTACGTCCACGCATCCCGGGTGCACTTGGATGTCAGCGGAACAGCTGCGGCACTGGGCAGGCCTCCAACGGCTCCTCCGGCCGGTCGGCCCAGCCCCACCAGACATGCCGACCGGCACATCTCCACAGCGACCGGCAGGTGCGTCGGCCGTCGTCCTCTCGCTTGGACAGTAGGAGGCCACCGAACTCCATGGGCTGGCTGCAATCGGGGCAGGCCGGGGCGTCGTTGGTCATACGGCGCACACTAGTGCTGGTGACCGCATGGGTTCACCGGGTTGAGGTGGAGTCGCGCCACGACGCAACCGTGCCTGGCAGGATCTCCCGCATGTTCGAAGAGAAGCTGGACGCGCTGGCACAGATGATGGCCGAGCATATGGCCGCGCCGTTCCCTCCGGGCTTCCGCGGCCTGTCCATCGAAGGCCGGGACATGGTGCTGCTTGATGCGGACTCCTACGCCTACGCGGCCGTTGTCCTCGAAGGCCCGCTCGATGAGCGGCGTCGGGCTGGCTTGAGCAGGCTCACAGCGGCGTTCGAAAAGGTACTTCCCGCGATCGGCGACGAGTACGGGGCCAAGTACTACACACACGTGCGCGACATGGCCGTGCTGGCGGCCGAAATTGAGACCTTGCGCGACAAGCAGAACTCCGACCGCCACGACGACCAGTCGGCGAACCTACGCGCCCACAGTGCTACCGGTTGATCGGGATCTCATAGACGATCTCGCAGTGCGCGGCGGGCACCACGATGTCCGCGGTTTCCACGGGCCGCCCCTCGTCGCTGTAGTACGTCCGCCGGATGTGCGTGACGAGCGCTGCCTTCTGGACGCCGAGAAGCGACGCCTCCTCGGCGGTCGCCTGCCGCGGCTCCGGCTGCTCCACGGCGTGGCTGACGGTGATGCCGATTGCGGCCATGCGGTTCACGACACCCGCCCCGGCGTGCGGCCCTCCCTCGGGGAGGACGACGAGTGTGCCGGCCGTGAGGTCGTACGGCTCCCAACTCGTCGAGAGTTGCATGGGCCTGCCGTTGGCAAGGAACTCGTACGCCGTTCGGACGCACAGGTCGCCTTCGGAGATTCCGAGACGCGCCGCGATCTCCACTGGTGCCGACACCTTGGCATCGGTCCGGCTCTCCCAATCCCCTTGCCTGCCGGCAGCCCTCATGTCCACGCGGAACGGGGACCCGTCGGGCTGCTCTCGCGCCGATGAGCGGACGACCCGCACCCGGCGCCTGGGCTCGGCGACGTACGTGCCGGAACCGGCCCGGCCCTCCAACACGCCCTGGGAGATCAGCAACTCCTGTGCTCGGCGCACCACGTTCTCACCCACGCCGCACTCATGGCCGATCTGCGCACGGGACGGCAGGCGATCCCCTGGCCCCCAGACGTGCTCCGCGATCCGCCGCCGGAGTTCGTCGGCGATACGGAGATAGGGCGGCTGCTCAGACATATGGAAAATCTAGTCCACTAGCTCTAATCTAGTTAACTAGCTTCACTCAAAGTGATCGCTGGTGACGGAGGCTGCCCTGTGCCCGCTTCGGGAGTTAGCGCGGCGACCCTCGCCGCCCGGCTGTCCGCCCTCGGGCTGCTCACGCGAGTGGAGGAACACCCTCGGCACACGTCGGTGGAAGCGGAGGTGCCGGACGTGCTCTCCGCCGAGTCATGGCGGGAGGTCCTGGACGTGGTGGCGGAGGCCGATCGATTCGGCCTCCTGGCCACCAGCATGAACGGCCGCACCCTCTGGGCGGTCGTACGCAAAGCGGTCCCCTCGACGGGCGATGTCGGGGGACCGGGCCATCAGCGATAGGAGCTGAGCAGCGTGCTCAACCGTATCCGCCGTGCCGTCTCGCTCACCAGAGAGCGGTACTTCCCCAGGGGCAGGCACCGCCGCCCCTTAACGGCCTCCGGGCCGTCGGCCACCCCCGCCTCCTCCCTGTCTTCGGACAGGACGACGGCCGCCCGCTGGCGTGTCTCCGACGACGCGGACCACCGGCAAACGCTCAGGGGGGAGGACACCGCGCTCGTCCGCCCGTACGTACTGGCCTGGGAGAAGCGCGTGAGGACACGCGAAGTGGTCGTCGCCCCACATCTGCCGGCCGACGCGTGGTCGGCCCTGATGGGGGTGCACTGATGCCTTCCCGTCGACAGCCCCGCGTCACGGACACCTCGGCCGTCCCCTACCGCTCGACCGCATGCCGGATCGGCACCCACGACTCCTGCGCGGAGTCCTCCCCGGCCTCGGCGCCGGTTGACCTTCCGGTGGTCTACGAAGCGTGCGACTGCCCGTGCCATTCGGTGTCCGGCCAGATGAAGCCCTCGGAGGTGCAGCGGTGAGGGAGCGGGTGCCCGTCGGCACGCTGGCATCCAACGTCGAGGTGACCGCCGCCACCGTGCAACGCGGCGACATCATCCAACTCGGAGGCCGGGCGTGCCGGGTGCAAGATCTCTTCCAGCTCTCCCAGGGTGCGAAGCAAATCCTCTTCGACTCAGGCGAGTTGCTGACCATACACACGCGGACCCGGCTCGTCGCCGTGCGGATGCTGAGAAGGCGGTGACCCGGTCCGTGCCCTCTCGCCATCACGACATCGCCGACGATCTCCGGCACCAGATCACGACCGGCCACCTCAAGCCTGGCGAACGGCTCACGTCCGAAACCGACTTGGCCGACCGGTACAAGGCCAGCACAGTGACACTGCGGAGGGCCCTCGCGGTGCTCCAGGGCGAAGGCATAGTCGAGAAGATCCACGGCAAGGGCAACTTCGTCCGCTGCCCCCTCCGCCGGATCATGTACGTCGGTGGTTGGGGGACGCTGGACCCGTGGACCGCCGCCGAAGCAGCCCTGCGCGTCACCGTTCGCACCGCCACGGTTCAGGCTGACGGACACTTGACGACCTTGCTGAGGGTGCCGACGGGCAGCCCGCTCGCGGAGTTCTTCTGCGTCAGCCACGAGGGGGAGTCACCGCACGGACTGGCCCGTATCTACGTCCCGCGCGACCTGGCGCCGGCCGGAGTGCTCAACGACGAATCCCCGTGCCCGGAGGCAGCCAAGAGATTCGCCGTACTCGTCCCTCCGCCGGCCACTGTCCGGGAAACGCTCTGCGCCCGTCCGCCGACGCCGGACGAGGCATCGACCCTACGAACCAACCCCGTCACGCCAGTTCTGGCGATCACGCGCGTCGCAACCGACACCACCGGCCGCGTGGTCGAGGCGGCCCTTCTGGTTTTCCCAGGGGATCGAGCCGACGCGGTTTTCACCACCCACCACACGTCCGACGAGAGGCAGACGCCAGGATGACAACACAGAACGAACTGCGCCTTCTCCCGTGGTCGGGCCCGGAGGGCAAGCCCTGCTACCTGAGCACGGATGACAAGGGCGGCTACATGTCCCGCCTGGCGGACAACATCGAAGCGCAGCAACTCGGCACAGCTGCACTCCTGTTGGAGCACGCCTCAGACACCCTCGACGACCAGGATGCGAACGCGGAGGACCTGCGACGGTTGACCGGGGAACTGACCGCGACCCTCCGGAACGTGCTCCGTGTCGCAACCAGCCGCGGTCACCTCCTGGAGGTGAGTGAACCGCCCCGCTTCTGAAACAGCGGCCGCAAGCAACGTCTGCCGCCAACAACCCTCCGTTTCAACCGGGGAGGGGAGCCCGAGCATGACTCGGGCTCCCCTCCCCGCCGCGTTATGCCGGCTACCGCTGAAACTGCAGGCACCGGAGCGACTTGCTCCGACAGCCGGTTCAAGTCGAAGCACTGCAACGGCTCCGGAGGCCCTCTGGCACGCGGGTAACGCAGCAGGTCACGGCGCTGCACGTGACTGATCTGGCGGGACCAGTCCGCGGATAGTCCACGGCCGACTGAGCACCGCTTTGGCCGCCGTTGAGTGGCCTCGGGCGCCCTCGCACGGTCAGAGGCGGCCCAGCAGTGCTTGCCCCGCCGAGCGCATCGAATCCCGTTGCCCACCAAGCGACGCCCGAACTCTCGGCTGAGGGGCAGTGTGGTCTGGGCTGGTCCGGTGGTCGCCTGAGGTCATTGGCGCTGGGTGCGGTTGCGGTGATTGCCGTACTCTGCGCGCTGTCCGTTGCCGGAGCCTGAGCGTTCGCCGGCATAAATACCGGTGATGCTGCCTGGTGAGTTCCATTTCAACAATTATGGCATCGCCGCTATCACTCGCGGGCACCGCACTATCGGCGTAAAATCTGCACCGGAACAATCCCACATGATGCGCTTTGAGCTGTGGCAGGGCGGCGAGATCAGGCGTACCGTGGACTTTAAAGTTCCTTCCAATCGGGTGCGTATTGATTCGTCGTTCTACATCCTATCCGTGAGCCTTTCCGATGCTCCACATCTACCGGACTGTTGACGATGAAGGAAAGCCACTCGCCCCGGATTAGAAACCGAGAGTCCATCATGCGTACTATTTTGATACCCCCTGAGCAACTGGGGACAATTGCTACTGTCCCTCAGTGCATAGACAATCAATTCATTTCATCCAGGATGTACGCAAATATCGCAGGACGGCACAGCTTGAGGAGCATTATTGACGGGATGCTCAGCAATGCCGAGAGTCCTCTTATTGATGAATATAATCGAGCGCAACGAGTTGAGTACCTCAGGAGCGCCCTCTATTCGCGCAGTGTAGTCATAAATCGTAGCGCATTCTGGAATAATCCAGTTCTCATTTCCTCGGCCCTGGGGACTGAACGTGAGGGTCTTTCGAAGCTCCTTGCATCAGGAGTCCTCATCCCCTACCTGTTCAAAGAGAGAAATTTCGATGAATTGCCTGACTTTACGGTACTTCCGAGGGGCAAGGAGGCTATCACCACTTTGGCGCAGGACCCACTTCTATCAGAACTTAGATGTGTCCGGCTGTCACTGGACGACGATGAAAATAATTTGCTAACGGAAGCCATGGCCGAGGAGTTCCGTGGCCAGATTTCTCAGCCGCTCACGGCTTCAGACCCAAACAAGAAGTTCACCCGGATTGCGCTCATTCTTCTTGAAGAAGAGAGGGATACCGACCCACGGAGAGTTGCGGAATTGGCTGGCAGGCTGCGCTCGCTTGCAGAATGGACCAGGAAGGAGAAGCCAAATCGGAATGAGATATACAGGCGCTTCATAGTCATGGGAGACGACCCATCGACTGGACTCTACAAGCCAGAGGAAAGAAGAAGTTGGTTGCAGCCGTGGAAAAAGAATAAGAATTTTACGTTCGAGACTAAGAAGTGGGTAGACCTCGTCTACAATAACAACCTTCCTCGCTTCTTGCAGACGCTGACATTCACACCGCAGGGATTTCCGACGCCTCTGGATGTCGGGCTGACCTGGGCTCTTGCGGCGAAGAATAGAGCACGGCCGGCTGTCGGCTCGGCGGATCCGGTGCTCGAGGAAATAATCGATCGCGCAGATCGCGGAGCAACTTGGCAGATGTGGAATGCCATTCAAGCTAACGCTAACCTGGCAATGCCGTCCCCCCATCAACTGACGCACCAGGATATTGTGGATATCCGGGAATGGGATGACTGGAAGAATATGGTGGGCGAGCTTGAGAAGAGCCTAGACGAGCCATTGAGTTCAACCGCTCTGCAAGACTTCCAGGCAGCGTATGATGTATTTCTGCAACGTTTGAACTGCTGGTGGCTTGCAGGACACGCTGAGGCCCGTAAAGACTTTGCTGCGGGCGTGGCAAAAGTTTACAGAATAGCTAACTGGATAATCGGTCTTGTGCGTATAGGGGCGGCAGTTTTCCCAATTCTACCCCCGCCGAATATTCACCTCCCTCAACTGCCCCCGGATGCTGCGGTCAAGCTGGTTGTTGAGACAGGATTCTATCTATTCGACCGAGGAAGAATTGACTTTAAGCGGTCGCAACTCGTAAATTCGATGAAGTCAGTCCAGACTGTGACGCTTGATCGATTGCGCGAGACTGAACGGGTTCTTCAATCTCTGTACCCGGAACTGGAATCAGGTACCGGAATTTACCCGTACCCGGGCCGCGATCTATCTGCTCCGCCAGCGACCAACGAATCAACCGTCTGACCCCTTGGATGGAGCGGTATAGGATGAGCGAGCTAAGGGCTTTGACTAAGTACCTAAAGCTGATGCGGAGACATCCGTCACTGTTCCACTCCGGTCACGTGCCCTTCAAGCTGATTATAGATCCGGAAATTATTCTTGCCTGGCAGGCAAGGAATATATCATCCCAATCGCTCGATGGCGATGCATTCGATAACCCTGCCATCGGCGTGATCTGGGAAGACGCCTACGTTCTGGTGATCCGTGATTTGGTGCAGTTGCCGAACGGGAACATTACTCCATACATAAGGGTTGTTGGAACAGCAAGCATCCAGGGGGCCACAGGAGTGGCCGTGCTGGCGCATATGAAAGGCAATTTTCTCTTGTTGCAGCATTTTCGACATGCTACGCGTTCCTGGCACCTTGAGATTCCCAGAGGATTTGGCACGGTAGGGATTGGGCCTGAAGAGAATGCCCGAAAGGAACTGCTGGAAGAAGCTGGTGGTGAGGTTTCGGATGAACTTCTCGATCTCGGTCCGATGCATAGTGATACCGGAATGCTAGAAACAGAAGTCAGGCTCTTTTGGGCACCCCTTCGTTCAGCTGGCAAGCCTGAAAATTCTGAAGGGATAGCTTGCCTCAAGTGGGTAGAAGTCGAGGAATTGGCGCAGTTGATTGCGACAGGCGAGATTTCTGACTCCTTTACCATCGCTGCATTTACTCGCGCGCGGCTAAGGGGTTTACTTTGAAGCACTTGGGGGCTCTGGATGGTTTTGAGCTCTGGCGTGACGGTCAACCTGTGGGGGCGTGACAGGCGTTGCCAACCGGGGCCGTCGCCAGCCTGCTTACCAGCACGACCGAAGAAGCCCACAGCTATGACCATTGCAAGGCATGGGTTTCTGTCGTTGTTGGTTGGCCTCGGTCGTCCTCTCGCACCGCCCACGCTCTGGACTTCAAGTATGGCGATCTGCGCAGCCACAACTGATCATTGGCGGCCGTGACCTGCGGCCGCCTTATCTATCAACGTCCTGACCTGCCGCTGAGCTGTCGGTAGTTGTCGACGTTGGTCATCGCTGAGCGCCCTTCCACGGCCCGAGGACGGCCCGGGAGGGCGCTCGTGCTTGAGCACCGCATTAGGAGTTCGATCACGCGGCTCTCATACGGCCCTCACAGTCCTACCGATATGGCGTGCGTGATCGCTCAAGGGTGCTTGCGTCCACCGTCGTTGATGTCAACCGGTGATGTCAGGTTGGATGGTCCGATGGAGCATATTGAGGCCGAGCTGTTCACAGATGGTGGCAACGACGCCGTGGTTCGCTTGTCCGGCAGACGGTTCCCCGGGGTCTTGGTGCAGGGCGACTCCCTTCGCATCCTCCGCAGTGACGTTGCCGAGGGGTGGAGGCGTGCGAGCGGGGTGACCTGGAGGAAGCTCGGGACTCTGCCGGCCTTTTGCTGACGAACCTGGATGTTCTGCTGGCGCGGTACGAGGCTGCGTTGGACACGCACGAGATTCCGCGGCCGTACTGAGCTGTCAGGCCATGAGCTTGGGAAGCTGCGAGCAGTTGGGGCCAGTTAGGGCGTTTACCTGGGCGTACGGCTGAGATGTGGTGTTGTTGGGCGCGACTGCTTTCACCGTGATTCCCCGCTCGATCTGGTGTGGTAGTGGTGCAGAACTGCGGCGTCCAGGAAGTGATCAGCTGGCCCCACTCCCTTCCGGGGTCTCCTCCTCCGTCCGGATGCCCGGCTGCTAGCTTCCGCACCATGTGGGCTCAAGAGATTGTGGCCGGCCGACCGGCTTGGCGGCATATCCCTTCCGGAGTGGTCTTCCGGGCCGTGCCCGGTGGGACGTTCCGGATGGGCCTGTCCGACGCGGAGCTGGACGCGGTTCGTGCCATCGAGCGGGCCGATGGTGCTGATGAGGACCTCGAAGCGTTCTTCGCTGGCGCTGACCAGGCCAGGCCGGTGCGAGTAGTGCGGGTCGAGCCGTTCCTGATCGCCCGGCATCCGCTCACGGTTGCGCAGGTACGGCACTGGCTACCCGAGTACGAGGACAGCTACGCCGACTCGGCTTCGAGCACGGCCCGGGTCGAGGACGACTTGGACGACCTGCTCGGGGCGTTGCCCTTCCGGCTGCCCAGCGAGGCGGAGTGGGAGTATGCGGCCCGAGCAGGTACGACCACTCTGGCCTTCCGCGGAGACGGGAGGCCGTACGAGGACCAGGTGCTCGACGACTTCGCCGACGAGGAGCGCACGGCCGCGGCTGAGAACGCCTTCGGGCTGGCGGCGATGGGGTCGGCGAACGAGATCTGCGCCGACGTGTGGTTCCCGCATTTCGCGGACGCGCCGGTGGACGCGCGCCCTCGTACCGGGGACGGACCGCGGGTGGTGCGCGGAGGTGGCGGCGACCTCAGTCCGTGGCAGGGCTGCGACGAGTGGCTGCTGTTGCTCTCTGCCACCCGCGACGCGTTCCAGGACTTCACTGCGCTTCGCCCGGTTGCACCCGTGCCAACCAGTTAGGGGCATGCCGAGCGCAGTTGGACACTCAGCGGTGCGGCTCCCGGTGCGGGGGATCAGCGCACGTCAGCTCAGTTCTCCGGGTGCAGGCATAACCCTCCCAGTGTCGCAGATCAACTCGGGGAGCCCAGGCCACAGCGGGGTGGGGGTGGTCACCCGTGGGTGCCGACTGTCGGCGTTGGTCGGCTTCGGACGGCCCAGGGACGGCCCAGAGGCTCAGCACGGAACGCAGCGGCCAGGGCTGCTGTCCGTCATTCCAGAGGTCCACGGGCTGCAGAGCAAGGTAGGAACCGTCAACCTGGGAGTGGCGTACTGCGGAGCCCGAGCCGACATCCCTGCAGACGAAAAACACGCAACGCCCACATACACCCGATCTCCGCCGTAACCTGAAGCGGGAGGGGAACATGACTGACAACAATGAGTCTGCACGCACTCACTGGCTTTACGAGTGGATTGACGCTTACAACATCAAGTCCCGCGACGATCTGTTGCGGCACGCGGAAATTCCGGCAACTCTTGAACGCTTGCATGATATCGCCACCAAGGTACCAGCCTGGCACGCGAAGCCCGCCCCTCAGGAGCGGTCTATTGTGGCGGGCGGAACGCTGGACCTCTCGGGGCGGATTACCTGCGGCGCGGCCGCATGCGCTAAGAAGCGCATCGATAGAATCTTTGGCCAGATCTGGCATTATTTCGATTCAATCGTTGTTGAAGGTCCTTCTGCCCGTTCCACAGTGCGCGCCTTGGAGACGATGAAAAAAAGGGAACGCCCTGCCTTCTTCTTCACTCTATGGGAGGAAATCGACCTTCTCCTTTATGCGCGCAAGATTGGCATTGTCGACAACTTGGTTTTCCGGGAGAAGCCCCACGCATTTTGCGATCATCACCTCCGCGAGAACGCAGCCGAAGCGGGAATTGCGGCCGCAGTCGACGGCAATCTTCGCAAAGAGATCGCGAAAGAGCTGAAGAAGAGCTCTACCATCCAGCTCACCCCAGAAGGCGACGCGTGGAGGTATTTCATCTCCAACCCTGAGTTTTCCGAAACCTTCAGTGGAAGGTATCGGCATTCTTCCAAAAAGGGCGCCAAGCCGAGCAAGCAGCAGGCTGCAGAGGCCGCAGTTCGGCGTTGCAGCGCTGCGCTCGTCTTCGATGCAGCAATGAGCAGGAAGCTTGGTCTTCCACTAGTTCAGGAGTTCTCTTTCCTCTGGCCCAATCAAAGCATGACCGAAGATCCTGAAAGTCTGGAATCGCGGGTTGCTTTGCAACTCCCCCTCCCCGTCCTGCAGGGACTCGCGGCCCGCGATATCGTAAGATTCCGAGCCGACCACAAACCTCACTTTGAGCGCTTCCAGCACGCCCTCACTGAAGCGATACGTGAACAAGCAGACCGCGTTGGCACGAGTTCACCCGCGAATATCGCCGCTGCAGTAAATGAAGACTTCATCCGGCCAGCGATGGCGGACATCGAGCGCTCCATGATCGAGACAAAAAGACTCTTCGGAACAAAATCTGGAACTTCGATTGCCGTGGGAACCGCCATCGCGGGTGCCGGGATCCTCTCATCGATTCCACTGGTCATTGCGTCAGGGCTAGGGGCGGCTGTGACGGTAACACTGGCGAGCGCAAATTCTTATCTCGATAGCAAGAAGGATGCGAAGCTGTCCGACGTCTATTTTCTATGGAAAGCGACGAAGATGCACAATAAATAGGTCGGCGGAGCGGCTTTGGGCGGGAGCTGCTTTGGGGCGAGTGATCTTGGCCCCTTAAGCTTCCGGCGAGTCGGGCAGTCTGTGGACCTGCCCGTTAAAGCACGACGTTGGGGCCAAGATCTTAGAGGCTCGCCCCAAAGTGGCTGCCTAAAGCCGTGGAGCCGACCGCCCCAGCCATAGAGGGTGTCTCCCACTTCATGCCCGCAGCCGCCGAGCGCGCCGCCGGGCGCGGCCAGCCGGGGCGCAGACAGGAGGCAGGCCGCGCCGCAGAGGCGGCGCGCGCCCGCGCCGTGCGCGGGCCTTGATGATGGAGAGAAAGTCTTATCCCGCTGGGATGAGGTGCTTGCCGTCGTGGCTGCGTACGTGGGGGCCGTTGCCGTCCAAGGCGTCCAGGAGCCTGACTGCGTAGACCTCGGCCATTCGCTCGCTGACCTCGTCCGGAGTGAGCCAGGTAACGGCGCTGGACTCGCTGGAGGTTCGTTCGGTGCCGCCTGAGAGCTTGCAGCGGAAGACCAGGGCGACGACGCCGCGGGTCATGTTCTTGTAGACGCCGGTGAGTTCGTCCACCTCGATGTGGATGCCGGTCTCCTCCAAGACCTCGCGAGCGACGCCGGCCTCTGGGGTCTCGTCGAGTTCGAGGATGCCACCGGGGAGCTCCCAGGTGCCGTTGTCGGCTCGGCGGATCGCCAGGAGGCGGCCGTCCTCGCGCACCACCACTCCGGCTACGGACACGGAGTGCAGGGGAGGGGGTGTCGCTTCCTGTGGTTGACTCATGTAGAGGAGCTTAGGAGGCAGAGAAGGACTATGGGAACTGCTGCTGGAGGGGGCACGGCCGGGCCTCGGTACGTGCAGATCGCGGAAGAGATCGTGCAGCAGATCCGGGCGGGGGTTCTGAAGCCTGGTGACATGGTGCCGAGTGAGTCCGAGCTGGTGGAACGTTACGGCGTGTCTGGCGGCACCATCCGTAAGGCCATGGCCGAGGTGCGGGCCAGTGGACTCGTCGAGACCCGGCACGGCAAAGGCTCGATCGTGAAGAACCGGCCTCCTGTGCGGCACCGCTCCTCCGATCGCTTCCGGCGTTCGCTCCGGCAAGGCGGGCAGGCGGCCTACCTTGCGGAGTCCGCACAGTCCGGCGCCACCGCAAAGGTGAGCGTCCTCTATGTCGGGCCCATGGAGGCTCCCGAGGACGCTGCTCAGCGCCTAGGTGTCTCCGCCGGTACGCAGGTGTTGGCCCGTCGGCGTCTCTACTTCCGCAACGGCGTTCCGGTCGAGACCGCCACGTCCTACCTGCCGTGGGATGTCGTGAAGGAGATCCCGGAGCTGTTCGCCGAGAACCCCGGCGGTGGTGGCATCTACGCCCGGCTCGAAGACCACGGACATGAGTTCGCGGAGTTCGTCGAGACGTTGCAAGCTCGGCCGGCCTCGAAGTCGGAAGCCTCGGAGCTTGCGCTGAGCCAGGGTGCTGCAGTGGTTCACCTGATCCGGGAGGCCCGTACGACCGCGGGTCTGGTGGTCGAGGTGTGCGACACGCTCATGGCCGCTGACCAGTTCGTTTTCGAGTACCGAATCCCTGCCGACGACTGACGTCCCCTCAACTCTTCACAGCCCGTCGCGAGTTCTTTTTCGCGGCGGGTTGACTCATGTACAGGAGTGATGCACTCTTCTTCATGTCACTCATGTACATGAGTGGCGGAGTTCAGCACCTACAGAGGAGCATTCGCTATGCGTCAGATTCCCGTCGACACCTCCGCCGCGGTCGTGATGGTGGCCAAGACCCCGCAGCCCAAGGTCAAGGACCGCCGCACGGGCGAGATCGCCATGGACATCGAGTCCGGATCGAAGCTGATGACGGTCGACGTGATGTTCGCGGCGAACGAAGAGGTGGAAATCCTGTCCATCACCGTCCCGGAGCCCGGGATCAGCGGTGAGCTGGCGATGGGCACGCCGGTCGCGCTCACCGGCCTGGTCGCCCGGCCCTGGGAGAACGACTTCAACGGCCAGAAGCGGCACGGCATCGCGTTCCGTGCGGTCGCGGTCACCTCGCTCGCCAACGTCAACGCCGCCGCAGGGCCGAAGGCGGCCTGATCATGACCGGCTTCACGGTCGCTCTGGTGCTGGTCGTCGCTGCCGCGGGTCTCCTGCGGTGGCGGCGCCCCGCCTGGTACTGGCTGGTCTTCGGGGTCGCCCTGGCCACGCTGCGGGTCCTGGTCCGGTACCGCTCCGTCATGGACGCATGCGGGCTGACCGTACCGCCCGCGCGATGGCGGCTCGCCCTGGCACGGGCCACCAACCGCCCGATGCCGGAGTCCCGTCCGCCGCGCATACTGCGGCTGCGGCCGACTCGCACCGGCCTGGTCCTACGGCTCAAGCTGCGCCCCGGCCAGGACGCCTTCGACATCGCCGCCGCCTCGGACCGGCTGCGGCACTCGTTCTCGATGTACGGCGTGACCTCGCGTGAGCTGCGATCCGGCGTCGTAGAGGTGCGGATGACCGGCTACGACGTGCTCAAGCGGGTGCAGATGCCCGCCACGCCCGTGACCCGGCCCATGCGGGTTCCCGTCGCCCTGCGGCATGACGGCTCGGTGCACTATCGCGACTACCGGGCGATACCCCATGCCCTCACCCTCGGCGCCACGGAATCCGGCAAGTCCGTCTACCAACGCAACCTGGTCGTCGGCCTCGCCCCGATGGACGTCGCGCTCGTCGGCATCGACTGTAAGCAAGGGGTTGAGCTGTTCCCGCTGGCCCGCAGGTTCTCCGCGCTGGCTGACAACCCCGACACCGCCGCCGAACTGCTCGACGCGCTCGTGACTCGGATGGCAGATGTCTATCAGCTCATCCGTGCCCAGCAACTGATATCGGTCGACGTACCGGACGCTGAGATCGCCGCCGACATCTGGGACCTGCCCGACGAACTGCGTCCGACCCCGGTCGTCGTCCTGGTCGACGAGGTTGCGGAACTCGCCCTGTACGCCAACAAGGAGGAGGAGAAGCGACGGGACCGGATCATCACCGCGCTGGTCCGCCTCGCCCAACTCGGCCGCGCGGCCGGCATCTACCTGGAGATCTGCGGGCAGCGTTTCGGCTCCGAACTCGGCAAGGGCATCACCATGCTCCGCGCCCAGCTCACCGGCCGCACCGCCCACCGCGTCAATGACGAGACCTCCGCCAACATGGCCTTCGGTGACATCTCCCCGGACGCCGTCCTCGCCGCCATCCAGATTCCGGCCGAGATGCGGGGGATCGCCATCGCGGGCGACTCCTCCGGCGGCTGGCACCGCATCCGTGCCCCGCACACGTCGCTCCGCCAGGCCGTGAACCTCTGCAACCGGCACGCCGACCGGACGCCGGACCTGCCCGAGCTGGCGCCGTTCCGGCCCGCCCTCGTCGGACCCGCCGCTCCCGTGCTGTCGGTCAAGCCTTCTCCGGCCACCGCCTGATCTCTCGCTCGTCCCATCGGCCGGCGTGACCGTCTTCGCGCCAAGTCCCTACCCCCGCCATGCCTGATGAAGGGAGAACTCGGCATGTGCCCGAACTGCGAGGACTTCGCCCGGACCGTGCTCCTCCTCGGCCAACTCGCCTTGTACGCCGACATGGGCGGCGCAGACCTCGACTTCGTGGAAGCGGTCAGCACGTCTCTCGCCGTCTCGTTGCCCGAGCCGCCGCCCGGTGCATCCGGTGACGGCCTCGACGGCGGCCCCACCTATCCCGGTGAGGACTTCTGATGGGCGTCCGCCACGGCCTCCGTATCGACGCGGTGCTGGTTCAGGCCGTGATCGCCGGTGCCCTGTCCTTCGCCCACCTGCACGACCTGGCTGCCGCTGCCGGACAGGACGGCTGGAAGGCCTGGGCCTACCCGGTGAGTGTGGACCTGCTCCTGGTCGCCGCCTGGCGACGACTCCGCTCCGAGGGCCCGTCGCGGCTGGCCTGGTGCTGGTTCCTCATCGCCCTGTTCGCCTCCCTCGGCGCGAACGTCGCCACCGCCGGATTCCTCGACCTGGCCGACCCGCCCGCCCTGCTCCGCCTCGGCATCGCCGGGTGGCCCGCGCTTGCCTTCCTCGGCGGCACCCTCCTCGCCCACTCCGCCGACCACCGGCTCCCGGTTGAGACGGAACCTGTCCTGGCCCCGGAACCCGACATCGCGGAGGACCGCGAACCGGCCCCCGAACCCGTGCCGGACTCGGAGCCTGTCCCGGCCCCGGTAGAGGCACCACCGGCGTTTCCGTCCGCCGACCCGGTGCCCGCGGTTCCTGCCGTCCTCATCGACCACGCACGCAAGGTCGCCGCCGACTACCGCGACCGCACCGGTGCCCCGATCGACACCGACACCCTCCGCGCCCGCCTCGGCGTCCCGCCCCACCTCGCCGACGCCATCGCCGCCCAGCTCGCCTGACCCGGAAGGAACTGCCGATGACCTCCGACCCCGCAGACCTGACCGCTGCCGACTACCTCGACGGCGCCCGCGAGATGACCGCGGCCGACCGGCCCTACCTCGCCCACCTGCTTGCCGAGGAGGCCGCCCGGCGCACCACCGACCCGGCCACCGCCGCCGGTATCCGCGCCGGCTTCCCCGACCCCACCACCGCCCGGAAAGGCTGACCGCCATGCCCGCCCGCGACAACTTCCACTCCGTGATGCGGATCGGTCCCGTGCAGATCGGCACCCACCGCGACCACCACGGCCGGACCGTGCACGCCGCCGTCTGCACCGCCGACCGCTGCGGCTGGTCCGCCGACTACTCCAGCCAGTCCGCCGCCCAGCTCGCCGCCCGCACCCACCGCTGCCGCGTCCGCTAGGAGACACCGCCATGCAGGTCCCGCTCTGGTTCGCCCTCGCCGCCGTCGGCTACCTCGGCGTCAAGTTCCTCCGCCCGCCCTGGTGGCTCGTCGCCGTCCTCCTCCTGGGCGGCTACCTCCTTGCCGACAGCGTCCTCGCCCCCGCGATCGACACCGCTCTCACCAAGTAAGCGCGAAGGGAGAACCGCCATGCTCCGCCCGAAGATCCCCACGATGCCGACCCCTACCGGACTCGTCACCCCGCCCGCCGTGGTCGAGCCGACCACCGTGGTCCAGCACCATCCGACGCCGGCCCCGGCCCCGGCCGCGTCGATCCGCCCGACGATCCAGCTCACCCCCGGCACCGCACTCGCGTTCGTCGGAGCCGGCACGGCCGTGGTCCTGGTCCTCGGTGTCGTCTTGGTCTCGCTGCTCCTGGCGGTCGCCATCACCGGCGCGTCCGTCGCCGTCTGCGCCGTCGTCCTGCGCTCCCTGATGAACGCCGACGCCAAGCGACGCTGACCGGCCCCCGGGCGGCCCTGATACCGCCAAGCATCCGCCGCCCGGGAGCCGTCCCCACCGATCGATCTCGCAACCGGAAGGAACCCCCAGCATGGCCCACCGGGCCTCACCCGCGACACCCAAGGTGGCCACGTCCGCCCACCCACTCGACCCGATCACCCTCGGCGACGTCCTCCGGGTGGCCTCGGCCTCCGACTACACCCGCTGGGAGGACCAGATCCGCCGTACCGGCGGCTGCTCCGACCCGATCCACCTGACCGGCTGGACGCTTACCAAGGACAAGACCACCGGCGAGACGCTGCACCACTACTCCACCGAGAACGAGCCGGGCGGACGCTTGCGCCTCGCCTGCGGCAACCGCCGGGCCTCCCGCTGCCCGTCCTGCGCCTGGACCTACGCGGGCGACACCTACCACCTCATCCGCGCCGGCCTCGCCGGTGACGACCGCCGGGACATCCCCGCCGCCGTCCGCGATCACCCGCGCGTCTTCGTCACCCTCACGGCCCCCTCGTTCGGCCCGGTCCACAACCGGCCCGATCACGGCGGCCCCTGCCGCTGCGGCGACCGGCACGCGTCCGACGCCCCGGAGCTGGGCACCGCCCTCGACCCGGACACCTACGACTACGCGGGCGCCGTCCTGTTCAACAACCACGCCGGACAGCTCTGGCAGCGCTTCACCACCCGGCTCCGCCGCGAACTCGCCGCCCGCGGCGGCCTGGCCCGCCGGGAACTCGCCGACCACCTGCGCGTCTCGTACGGCAAAGTGGCCGAGTTCCAGAAGCGCGGGGCCCTGCACTTCCACGCCGTCGTACGACTCGACGGCCCTGACGGACCCGGTACACCGTCGCCCGCCTGGGCCACGGTCGACGTGCTCACGGACGCGATACGGGCCGCCGCCGCGCACTCGTACACGTCCGTCTCGGTTCCGGCCGCCGATGACCAGCCCGCGAGGACCTTCCGATGGGGCCGACAGCTCGACGTCCGGCCGGTCAAGGCCTTCGGGGACGGCTCCGACATCTCGGAACAGGCCGTGGCCTCCTACGTCGCCAAGTACGCCACCAAAGCCGCCGAGAACACCGGCAGCCTGGACCGCCGCATCGGCGAACTCGCCGAACTCGACCGCCACGGCGTACCCGACCACACCCGGCGGCTCATCACTGCCTGTCGCGACCTCGACGCCCTGTACCCGGACCGACGCCTCTGGGCCTGGGCGCACATGCTCGGCTTCCGCGGGCACTTCTCGTCCAAGTCGCGCGTCTACTCCACCACCCTCGGCGCCCTCCGCCAGGAACGCGCTGACTTCCGCGCCGCGCAAGAGGCGTCCGTCCTCGGCCTCGACGACCGCGAACCGGACACCGTTCTCGTCCTGACCGACTGGCAGTACGCCGGCCACGGCCACACCCCGGGTGAAGCCGCCCTCGCCGCGACCATCGCGCACGACCTGCACACCAACCGCGAGACCGCTCGCGAAGTGCTCCGGAGCGAAGGGACCACGGAATGACCACGGCCGTCCGGTCGCGCACCATGCTGACCCTCGCGGAGGTCTGCGAGGAACTGGGCGTCTCACGCTCGACCTTCTACGACTGGCGGGCGAAACGGCGTGCGCCGCGTTGCATCAAGCTCCCGAACGGCGACCTCAGGATCCGGCGGAGCGATCTCGACCACTGGCTCGACGACCGTGAGGACGCCGCCTGATGGAGACCACGTACGACGTGAAGGTCTACAAGATCCTCACGTACAAGGGGGCCCGAAAGACCACGTACACCGTGCGTTGGGAGGTCGCGGGCAGGCGCTGGCGCGAACCCTTCGGAACCGTCGCACTCGCTGAGGGCTTCCGCTCCGAACTGATCCGTGCCACGGGCAAGGGCGTGGCCTTCGTCATCGCCACCGGACTGCCGGTGTCCCATCGCTCCAAGTCGGCTTCGATGAGCTGGTACGCGTTCGCCGTCGGGTACGTGGACGCCCGTTGGGCGGAGCTTGGCGGCAACAGCCGTAAGAACACGGCGAAGACCCTGACGGCGGTCACCATCGCGCTGCTGCGGGCGCAACCGGCCCAGTTCTCGCCGGTGGCCGTGCGGACGGCGCTGCGCGAGTGGGCGTTCAACGCGACTCGCCGTGCGGAGGCCCCGCGAGACGTGGTGACCATCCTCAGGTGGGTGGAGCGCAACTCCCTGCCGGTCTCGGCCTGGGAGGAGCCGGAGAGGGTCGATGAGGTCCTGCGAGCCGTCGACACGCGCCTCGACGGCAAGCAGGCGGCGGCCTGGTCGAGGAAGCGCCACCGCCGGATCCTCAACGTCGTCATGAAGCACGCGATCCGGCGGCGCGTCCTGCGGACCAACCCCCTCCCCAAGGGGAAGGACTCGACGGCTGTCACCAAGACCACCAATGCTGTGGACAAGCGGTCGTTGATGAATGCGGACCAGGCGGCGGCGCTCCTCGACTGGATCCGGCGCCGGCCGCGTGGAGGACAGCGGCTGCACGCGTTCTTCGCCACGCTGTACTACTGCGCCCTGCGCCCGGAGGAAGCTGTAGCCATGCGCGTGCAGGACGTGACGCTCCCCGGCCCCGGTACCGCGGACCAGTGGTGCGAGCTGCTGATCCACACGGCGACTCCGGAGGTCGGCAAGCAGTGGACCGACACCGGAGAGATCCACGAGGAACGGGACCTGAAGGGCCGCGCCGAGGGCGAGACGCGCACCGTGCCGGGGCATCCCGCCCTGACGCGCATCCTGCGGCAGCACATCGAGGACGAACAGCTCAAGCCGGGGGATCTCCTCTTCCAGGGGGAGACGGGCGGCATTCTCGCGGGTTCGGTCATCCGCCGGGCGTGGCGCAGTGCGCGCAAGGCCGTCCTGCTCCCGCACGTTTTCGAGTCGCCTACCGGGAGGCGGGTGTACGACAACCGGCACACGCGTCTCACGAAGTGGCTCAATGACGGAATTCCACCCGCCCAGGTGGCCGAGTGGGCCGGGAACAGCGTGCCGGTGCTGCTGGCCACCTACGCACGATGCGTCGAGGGGCAGTTGCCTGACCTGAAAAGGCGTCTGGAGGCCGCCGGGGATCTTCCCGAGCTGCCCGCCCCAGGCTGAGGCTTCTCGCCGAGAACTTCGACACGTATTCGACAGGGCCACCGGCGAAAACCCGGTGACAGCCGGACAGCCCCGGAACCTCCCCTTGATCGTCGGGGGAGTGTCCGGGGCTTCGTCGTGGCGAGTGAAACACGCCGTGACCAGCAAAAATGCCCTCCCAAAGGGAGGGCGGAGACTTGCGCCCCCGGCAGGACTCGAACCTGCGGCCAAGCGCTTAGAAGGCGCCTGCTCTATCCACTGAGCTACGGGGGCCGGGTGTGGTGGCCTCTGTCGTGGCGCCCGGGTGTGGGCTGATCCGTGACGTTGCCGGGGACAAGGATAGGGCTCCCGAGTCCTTGCCCCTGTTGCTTCGCCTCCGTGGCTCAATGTGGAGGTTCGGTGAAGCGGTCCTGATAATCGCAGGCAGGTACGAATCGTGCACCTCTTTTGGCGTCTCGCGCCTCGGGTGTTGTGCACTCGTTATGCCTGCGCCCCTCTCGTCCCCTCCGTCCCGTGTGTCCTGTCGGCGCGCAGGCGAACTTATATGCTTCAGAAAGTCCACAAAATTGGGCATTCTTCGCATGTGGTGACCTTGGACGTACGGCCTCAGCTGCTCGACGCGCTCTCCGCCCTGCGCGACCGTGTCGCCGCCGCGCGCTTCCCGCTGCCCCTGGCAGGAGCCCCGCGCGCGCGTGCCAACCGCGACGAACTGCTCGCGCAACTCGACGACTACTTGGTGCCCCGGTTGCGGCACCCCGAAGCGCCGCTGCTCGCCGTTGTCGGGGGATCGACGGGAGCCGGCAAGTCCACTCTCGTCAATTCCCTGGTGGGGCGGAAGGTCAGCGAGGCCGGGGTGCTCCGGCCGACGACCCGTACGCCCGTACTGGTCTGTCATCCCGAGGACCATCACTGGTTCAGTGGCATGCGCGTCCTGCCCAATCTCACCCGCACGTGGGTGCCTCCACAGGAACCCGGCCAGAATTCGGGCGACGATTCCTTTCCGCCGGGCCGGGACGGCGGCAGGGACGGCGAGCGCGTCCTCCGCATCGAGACCACCGACAGCCTTCCGCCCGGTCTCGCCCTCCTCGACGCGCCCGACATCGACTCCCTGATCGCCGACAACCGCGTCTTCGCCGCCGAACTCATCTGCGCCGCCGACATCTGGGTGATGGTCACCACGGCCGCCCGCTACGCCGACGCCGTGCCGTGGCATCTGCTGCGGACCGCGAAGGAGAATCGGGCGACTCTGGTCACGGTGCTCGACCGGGTGCCCCACCAGGTGGTGTCCGAGGTCTCCCGGCAGTACGGGGCGCTGCTGACCAAGGCCGGGCTCGGCGACGTACCCCGGTTCACCGTGCCCGAACTGCCCGAGTCCGCCTGGGGCGGCGGGCTGTTGCCGGCCAGCGCGGTCGCGCCGCTGCGGACCTGGCTCATCCAGCAGGCGACTGATCCGGCCACCCGGCACCAGACCATGGCCCGTACCGCCCAGGGCGTTCTCGACTCGCTGAAGGCCCGGATGCCCGAGCTGGCCAGCGCGGCGGCCCAGCAGTACTCCGCCGCCCTCCGGCTCACCGCGGCCGTCGACACGGCGTACGACAGCGAGCACGCGCGCGTGAAGGCGCGTCTGCAGTCCGGGGCCGTGCTCGCGGGCGACGCCCTGAAGCGGTGGCGGAGCTATCCGCTCGACTGCACCGCCGGCGAACTGCTCGAGGCCCTCGTCGAAAGCCTCGGCACGCTGCTGCTGTGCGCCGTCAGCGCCGCCGACGAGCGGATCGGCGAGGCCTGGCGCCGTGAACCGGCCGCCGTGGCCGCCGGATTGACGGAACGGGACGCGACCCGGGAGAGCGTCGAACACCGGATCGGGATGACCGTACGGCGCTGGCGGCGCGTCCTCGAGGAGTACGCCGAGGAAGAGGTGCGCGACCTCGACCGGAGCGTCGCGCCGGACGCCGAGGTGGTGGCCGCCCTGGTCGCCACGGCCCTGCTGGGCGGACGGCGGGCCCGGTCCGCGGGGGAGGGGCTCGCCGAACGGATCGGGGCGCACGGCGCGCTCCGGCTGCGCGACCGCGGGGGGCGGCTGCTCACCCAGTACCTGGACCGGGCCCTCGACACCGAGCGCGACCGCCGCCTCGCCCCGCTCGACGCACTCGACGTACACCCCGAGCCACAGGCCGAACTCATCGCCGCCCTGTCCGTACTGCAGAAGGAGAGGTGACCGCCGTGACTGCCGTCACTGACCACGCGGATCAGACCGGAGACAGCGTCCCCGAGAAGGGTGACGACGAGAAGGCCGACAAGGGTGACGAGAGGAGAGAGCCCGGCCTCAAGGGGGAACACGGCTTCGAAGGACGCGACCAGCAGGAGGACGAGGGGGAAAGCAGCCTTCCCGTAGAGGGCGCTTCCGAAGAGGAGCACCTGAAGAGCCCTGGGACAGGTCCCTCGGGGAGCGCCGAGAACAAGCGTCCTGCCGAGAACAAGCCTGCCGAGAACAGGTCTCCTGAGGGCACCGAAGAGCGCGACAAGGCCGAGAGCCGCCCGAGCCGCGAGCAGCATCGGAAGCGCGAAAACGACGTCCACGCGCGCGTGCCCGACAGGTCCGACAGCGACGCGTCCGGTGAGGACGGCGCGTCCGGCCGTACGGAATCCGGCGACCCCTGGGACGACGGGCTCATCGCCCGGCGGGTCACCGAGACGAGCGCCGCCGAGCGGGCCCCGGTCGTGGAGACCAGGGCCCCGGTCGCGCAGACGGTCCACCCGCTCGCGTACGACGGGCCTCTGCGGTCGCGGCTCGACGCGCTGCGGGAGTTGGTCGGGCTGTCCCGTACGCGGCTGGACAGCAAGACGCTGGCGGAGGCCGGACGGGTGCTGGACGAGGCGGCGGCGCGGCGCAGGCACTCGGGGCAGCACACGGTCGTCGCCATCGCGGGCGCCACCGGCAGCGGCAAGTCGACGCTGTTCAACGCGCTCGCGGGCGTGACGATTTCGGAGACGGGCGTACGCAGGCCCACCACGGCCGCACCCATCGCGTGCAGTTGGAACGACGGCGCGGCGACTCTCATCGACCGGCTGGGCATTCCGGGACGGCTGCGGCGGCGGCCGTTGCTGAGCCCGGAGGCGGAGGCGCAGTTGCGCGGCCTCGTACTGGTGGACCTGCCCGACCACGACTCGGCGGCGGTGCAGCACCGGGAGCAGGTGGACCGGATCCTGGCGCTCGTGGACGCGGTCATCTGGGTCGTCGACCCGGAGAAGTACGCCGACGCCATGCTCCATGAGCGCTATCTGCGGCCTCTGGCCGGCCACGCGGAGGTCATGTTCGTCGTCCTCAACCAGGTGGACCGGCTGCCCGGGGAGGCCGCCCACCAGGTGCTCGACGATCTGCGGCGGCTGCTCGACGAGGACGGGATCGCGCTGGGGGAGTACGGCGAACCGGGCGCCACCGTGCTCGCGCTCTCCGCGCTCACCGGGGACGGGGTGGGGGAACTGCGCGAGGCGCTGGGGCAGTTCGTGGCCGAGCGGGGCGCGCCGGCCCGCCGGGTCCGCGCCGATCTGGACGCGGCCGCCGCGCGGCTGTGGCCGGTGTACGCCAATCAGCGGCGCGCGGGGCTCAGCGAGCGGGCCCGGGACGAGTTCGCCGCGCGGCTCGCCGATGCCGTCGGCGCCACCGCGGCGGGCGAGGCCGCCGAGCGCGCCTGGCTGCGCAACGCCAACCGCGCCTGCGGTACGCCCTGGCTACGGCTGTGGCGGTGGTACCGGGACCGCAGCGAACCCCCGACCGGGCGGTTCGCCCTGGCGGCGCCCGTGGACGAGGAGGCCACCGCGCGACAGCGCGTCGAACAGGCCGTACGCATCCTGTCCGAGCGCGCCGCGACGGGGCTGCCCGCGCCCTGGGCCCAGGCGGTGCGCGAGGCGGCCGTACGCGGGGCGCAGGGGCTGCCCGAGGCGCTGGACGAACTGGCGGTGCGGGCCGGGGCGCCTACGGGACGGCCGCCGCGGCCCGGCTGGTGGCCCGTCGCCGTGCTCGCGCAGGCGGCCATGACGGTCCTTCAAGTCATCGGCGGCCTCTGGCTGCTGGCGCAGATCATCGGCTTCATGTCGCCGAACCTCGGGGTGCCGGTGCTGCTGATGGTGATCGGCATCGTCGGCGGTCCGGCCATCGAGTGGGGCTGCCGGCTGGCGGCACGCGGTCCCGCACGGCGTTACGGCTACGAAGCGGAGCGGCGGCTGCGGGAGGCGGCCGCCGGGTGCGGCCGGGCGCGGGTGCTGGATCCGGTGGCGGCCGAGTTGCTGCGGTATCGGGAGGTTCGGGAGCAGTACGGGCGGGTGCTGGGGGCGGCCCCGGTGGGGTGAGGGTCATGGGCAGGTGGGGTGAGCCACGGCAGGTGGGTTGAGGGCGGCGCTGGTCGGGTGAGGGCCATGGCAGGTGGGTTGAGGAGCGGCTTTCGTCTGCGCAGTTCACCCCATCGGGTGACGGAGATATCCACAACCGGCGGGTAGCACACAGGGCTCAGCGGGCTCGGCCCGACGGCGGCAGTCTGAACACGCGGCGATCACAGCACCGCCGCACGACAGACGCAGCGGCCGTACGGGACGGGCCCGTACGCGTGTCCGGTCGGCACCGGCGTCGGTGCCGGCGCGAAGGAGGGTTCGCGAGATGAACGAGACGATGGTGTGTGTGGTGGGGAACGTGGCGACGCAGCCGGTCTGCCGGGAGTTGTCGACGGGTTCGTCGGCCCGGTTCCGGCTGGCGGTGACCTCGCGGTACTGGGACCGGGAGAAGAGCGAGTGGACCGACGGTCACACCAACTTCTTCACGGTGTGGGCGAGGCGCACACTCGCCGCGAACGTGGGGTCGTCGGTGTCGCTGGGTGATCCGGTCGTGGTGCAGGGGCGGTTGAAGGTGCGCACCGAACAGCGGGACGGACAGAGCTGGGTCTCGGCGGACGTCGACGCGGTCGCGATCGGGCACGACCTGTCGCGGGGCACATCGGCGTTCCGACGGACACCCCGTGGTGAAACGGCGGTGACAGGCCAGTCCCAGCCGGAGCCGAACTGGGAGACATCGCCGCCCGAGAGCCGACTCGACGCCGCGTCCGAACTACGGCCGGAGCCAGCGGGGGTGACGTGACGTCAGATCGTGGGCGTACGCCCGATAACCAACGCCCTGGCTGAACTGCGGCTTATCGACGAATGCATTGCGATCGGTCCTCGCACATGGCTCATCAATTTGTCGATAAGTGCTGTTCGCGAGCTGTGCAACCGATAACGATTCCGATTCGGATCGGTTGTCCGACGATACGACTGGGAAGAGTGGTGCGCCGCATCCCTAGGATGCCGGGCATAGCTCACGGGGCGTCTGATTTCTGCTGGTGGGACCACACCCCCCACGTCAACGGGTCCTGCTCGAAGGGAATTTCTGTGGTTTCTTCGTTCTCGGCGTCGTTCGCCGTGTGGTCGGGGTGCTCCGCGCCCAGGCGAGGGGCGGCCCGCCTCGCCGCCGTGTCACTCGCCTCGGGAATCGTCGTCGCGGGTGCGATCGTCACCGCGGGCCCGGCCGCCGCCGACGAGACGGCGCAGAGTTCGGGCGGAGCGACCGCGACCATAGGCGGCCTCAAGACGTACGGGACGGCCGTGTTCCGTGCCGACGGCGAGGAACAACAGCTTCCCGCAGGCCTGTTCGAGATGTTCGTCGACGGCGGCGGCACCCTGCAGACGTACTGCGTCGACGTCCAGAACCCGACGCAGAAGGACGCCAAGTACCAGGAGACCCCCTGGAGCGGCACCTCGCTCAACGCCAACAAGGACGCGGGCAAGATCCGCTGGATCCTGCAGAACTCCTACCCGCAGGTGAACGACCTCGCGGCACTCGCCGGCAAGGCCGGCGCCAAGAGCCTCACCGAACAGGACGCGGCCACCGGTACGCAGGTGGCGATCTGGCGGTACTCGGACGGGGCCGATGTGACGGCTCTGGACCCGGAGGCCGAGAAGCTCGCGGACTACCTGGAGAGGAGCGCGCGGAACCTGGCGGAGCCGGCGGCCTCGCTGACCCTCGACCCGTCGGCGGTCTCCGGCCGACCGGGCGAGCGGCTCGGCCCGGTCACGGTGCACACCAACGCGGACGCCGTGACCGTGACCCCGCCCGTGGACGCGACGGCGGACGGTGTGAAGGTCGTCGACGCGGACGGCGAGGCCGTGACCTCGGCCGGTGACGGCAGCGAGCTGTATTTCGAGGTGCCCGAGGACGCCGCGGACGGCTCGGCCGAGCTGACCGTGCAGGCCTCGACCACCGTGCCGGTCGGCCGCGCCTTCGCCTCCGGGACCCGCAGCCAGACCCAGATCCTCGCGGGCTCCAGCGAGTCCACGGTCTCCGCGACGGCGACCGGGCACTGGGCCGAGAAGGGCGCCATACCCGCACTCTCGGCCGAGAAGAACTGCGCCGAGGGCGGCCTGGACATCACGGCGGCCAACCAGGGCGACAAGCCCTTCACCTTCGAGCTGATGGGCATCACGTACGCCATCGAAGCGGGCGAGACCCGCACGGTGACGATCCCGCTGCAGGAGGACCAGGCGTACGACTTCACGATCAAGGGGCCGAACGGCTTCGCGAAGCGGTTCCAGGGCGTGCTCGACTGCCAGACGGAGACCGAGGCGAGTGAGAGCGGCGACTCGGTCCAGACGCTGAGCGAGCCGAGCCCGGCGACGGTCGGCGGCAACGCGGCCGCCGACTCCGGCACCGACCTCGCCGAGACCGGCAGCTCCGGCGCGACCCCGGTGATCGGCGGAATCGCCATCGGCCTGGTCGTGATCGGCGGCGCGGTGATGATCGTCCTTCGCAAGCGGAACCCGTGAAGAGGGAACCGCTGGTCATCCGCGAAGTGGATCCGTGAGAGAAAGAGCTCCTTGGCAACTCAACAGTGAGTGACCGCTCGGTGACACGCGAGTTCGACGCGGCCCCGGTACGCCCTCAAGGCGCCGGGGTCGCGTCGCTCGTCCGAGGGGGTTCACTATCCGGTTTCCGTCGAGGGCTGGCCGTGCGGCAAGATGGGTGGTACTGCCCACTGCCAGATTTCAAGTTGCCGGACGGTTTCTCTTGGCTGAGTACATCTACACGATGCGCAAGACACGCAAGGCGCACGGCGACAAGGTGATCCTTGACGACGTCACGCTGAGCTTCCTGCCCGGCGCGAAGATCGGTGTGGTCGGCCCGAACGGTGCCGGTAAGTCCACCGTTCTCAAGATCATGGCGGGCCTCGAGCAGCCCTCCAACGGTGACGCGTTCCTGTCGCCCGGCTACACCGTCGGCATGCTCCTGCAGGAGCCGCCGCTGGACGAGTCCAAGACGGTCCTGCAGAACGTGCAGGACGGCGCCGCCGAGATCATGGGCAAGCTCAAGCGCTTCAACGAGGTCGCGGAGCTCATGGCGACCGACTACTCGGACGCGCTCCTCGACGAGATGGGCAAGCTCCAGGAGGACCTGGACCACGCGAACGCGTGGGACCTGGACACCCAGCTGGAGCAGGCCATGGACGCTCTGGGCTGCCCGCCCGGCGACTGGCCCGTCACCAACCTGTCCGGTGGTGAGCGCCGTCGCGTCGCGCTGTGCAAGCTGCTGCTCGAAGCCCCCGACCTGCTGCTGCTCGACGAGCCCACCAACCACCTGGACGCCGAGTCCGTGCAGTGGCTGGAGCAGCACCTCGCGAAGTACCCCGGCACCGTCGTCGCCGTCACCCACGACCGGTACTTCCTCGACAACGTCGCGGGCTGGATCCTGGAGCTCGACCGCGGCCGCGCGATCGGCTACGAGGGCAACTACTCCACGTACCTGGAGACCAAGCAGACCCGTCTCAAGGTCGAGGGCCAGAAGGACGCCAAGCGCGCCAAGCGGCTCAAGGAAGAGCTGGAGTGGGTCCGCTCCAACGCCAAGGGCCGTCAGGCCAAGTCCAAGGCGCGTCTGGCCCGCTACGAGGAGATGGCCGCCGAGGCCGACAAGATGCGGAAGCTGGACTTCGAGGAGATCCAGATCCCGCCGGGCCCGCGCCTGGGCAGTGTGGTCGTCGAGGTCAACAACCTCAGCAAGGCCTTCGGCGAGAAGGTCCTGATCGACGACCTCTCCTTCACGCTGCCGCGCAACGGCATCGTGGGCATCATCGGCCCGAACGGCGCCGGCAAGACGACCCTCTTCAAGATGATCCAGGGTCTGGAGGAGCCCGACTCCGGTTCGATCAAGGTCGGCGAGACGGTCAAGATCTCCTACGTCGACCAGAGCCGCGAGAACATCGATCCCAAGAAGACGCTGTGGGCCGTCGTCTCCGACGAACTGGACTACATCAACGTCGGCCAGGTCGAGATGCCCTCCCGCGCCTACGTGTCCGCGTTCGGCTTCAAGGGCCCGGACCAGCAGAAGCCGGCCGGGGTGCTCTCCGGTGGTGAGCGCAACCGCCTCAACCTGGCGCTCACCCTCAAGCTGGGCGGCAACCTGCTGCTCCTCGACGAGCCGACCAACGACCTCGACGTCGAGACCCTGTCGTCGCTGGAGAACGCGCTCCTGGAGTTCCCCGGCTGCGCCGTGGTCGTCTCCCACGACCGCTGGTTCCTGGACCGCGTGGCGACGCACATCCTCGCCTACGAGGGAGAGTCCAAGTGGTTCTGGTTCGAGGGCAACTACGAGTCGTACGAGAAGAACAAGATCGAGCGACTCGGTGCGGACGCCGCCCGTCCGCACCGCGCCACCTACAAGAAGCTGACTCGGGGCTGATCTTGCGGCACATCTACCGCTGCCCACTGCGCTGGGCGGACATGGACGCGTACGGCCACGTCAACAACGTGGTCTTCCTCCGCTACCTGGAGGAAGCCCGTATCGACTTCCTGTTCCGCCCGGAGAAGGACTTCAAGCAGGGGTCCGTGGTGGCACGCCATGAGATCGACTACAAGCGGCAACTGGTGCACCGGCACCAGCCGGTGGACATCGAGCTGTGGGTCACGGAGATAAGAGCGGCGTCGTTCACGATCACCTACGAGGTCAAGGACCCGGACCAGGTCTACGTCCGGGCCTCGACGGTGATAGTGCCGTTCGACTTCGCGACGCAGCGGCCCCGGCGGATCACTTCCGAGGAGCGCGAGTTCCTGGAGGAGTACAGGGATGACGAGGAGGAGGCCGTCGCCGCATGACGGTGCTCCACCTCGCCGACGAGGGGGAGGCGGCGGATCTCGCGGCCTTCCTCTCCCGGCTGGTCCACTACGACCGCGGAGCGGCGGTGCGCCTCCAGGCGGCCGGCACCGCACTGGCCGTCTTCGGCCGGCCACCGTCCTTCGAGGTGCTGGCGATCCGCGCGGTGCGCCTCGCCAAGCCGTACGAGAACGGGCTCGACGTCACCCTCGACGTGACGGTGTCGGCCGGTGAACTCCTGGAGTCCATCGACGAGCCGGCGGGTACGGCCGTCGTTCCGGGAGCGGTGACCGGGCCTCCGTGGGCCGGGGTGCTCCCCCCGCGCGGCGGCTGGCGGCCGGAGGCGGGGCTGCCCGCGCCGGACGCGTTGCGGGCGATGGTCTCCACGGCGGTGAGGGAATTCCGTTCCCGTACCGAGGAGTTGGCGCCCGAGCGGCGTACGCGGGCCGAGCTCGACCGGATCGGGCGGGAGATCTGGTCCCGGACGGTCGGGGACACGCATCTGCCGGTGCGGGCCGTGCACGCGGCCCAGTCGCTCGGCTTCCTCCGTCCCGCGCGGACCCCCGGCGCACCCGACGTGGCCTCGCTCGGACTGTTCTCGTCGGGCGCGTGGCTCCGGCTGCGCACGCCGTACGGGTCGATCGCCGTACGCAGGGCGGGACTTGGGGCGTTGGACGTCAGCGTCCGCTGAGCGTCCCTCCCGGGCGCCGCTACTCCGCTGGACGAAGGGCCGGGCGGCGGCCCTCAGGGCGAACCCGATGCCGCCCATGACCGTGGTGAGGACCGTCCAGGTGCGCAGTCCGCCCGCCGCGTCCAGGCCGGCGAGCCTGGTGAACATTCATAGCCCGCGTCGTCGATGTGCCAGACGGCGAGACCGCCCGCCCCCATCGCCAGGGCGACCAGAGAGAGTCGGCCGGTGGGCAGGTCGGTGACGACCGAGGAGTCGTCGTGGGCGGCCAGGCGGCGGCCTCGCCGAGGAGGTAGAGCTGCTGGGCGGCGGAGGCGAGCGGGACGGGGACGTGGGCGTCCTTGGCGATGCCGGTGACGATCCCCATGTCCTTCACGAAGATGTCGAGACGGGTCTTCACCTCGGGGGCTACGTCGCTCGCGTACGTCTCGACCATGCGGGGGCCTCGGTCGCCGAACAGGAACGAACCGGCGGCGCCGTGGCGCAGGCTCTCGACGACGGTGGCGGGATCGAGGCCGAGGCTGCGGCGAGGGCGACGGCCTTCGCAGTGGGATTCGTCGTGGAACTGGGCGACGTCGAGTTTGAAGCCGCCAGGGGACCGGCGCCGACTCGGCGGCCGATCAGCCCGGTGAGTTGATCATCGAGGCGGCCGCGTACGTGAGGTATTTCCACAGCGTGTGCTCGTGTTCCTCGGAGAGGTTGAGCTCGTCGACGGCGACGCGCATGTGCTGGAGCCAGGCGTCGTGGGCGGCGCGGTCGACGGCGAATGGGGCGTGGCGCATGCGGAGTCGGGGATGGCCCCGGTTCTCGCTGTACGTCGTGGGGCCGCCCCAGTACTGGATCAGGAACAGCGCGAAGCGGTCCTCGGCCGGGCCCAGGTCCTCCTCGGGATACATCGGCCGCAGGATCGGATCCTCGGCGACACCCTCGTAGAAACGGCGCACGAGGCGCCGGAAGGTCTCCTCGCCACCGACCTGCTCGTAGAAGGTCTGCTCCTGCAGCGTGCCGCGCGGAATCTCTTTCACGTCCCCCATGGTCTCAGACGCGGAGACCGAGGACTCAAGGCTTAGGACCATCCAAGAGCCGGCGTGCGGACCGGTCGATCCTGGACCGGTTGATTTCGGACCCGTGTGCCGTGGTGCTCGCCTCTGGGGGCGTCGGGCCGCACAGTGGAGGTATGGGCACGCACGCTGTGGACCACGACCTGGAACGCCTCGCCGCCGAGGCCCGGTCGGCGCTGGTGCGCGAGATCGAGGCGAGCGGGGCCTGGGACGCCGACCCTGACTGGCGGAAGGCGTTCGAGAGCGTTCCCCGGCATCTCTTCGTCCCGTACTACTACGTCGGCGTCATGGGGGGCTTCGAACGGCTGTGGGGCGAGGAACGCGACCCCCGCCGGCGTGAGCGCTGGGTGCGGGGCGCGTACGCCGACGTCCCGCTCGCCACACGAGTGCGCGAC
The DNA here is from genome assembly GCF_024612035.1 of Streptomyces sp. DSM 40750. Taxonomy (GTDB): domain Bacteria; phylum Actinomycetota; class Actinomycetes; order Streptomycetales; family Streptomycetaceae; genus Streptomyces. The sequence continues at coordinate 4,163,796 of NZ_CP102513.1, read as the reverse complement.
GGGGCGCTGATCTCCTCCAGCAGCCAGCCCTCGCTGATGGCGAAGATGCTGGCCGAGCTGGAGGTGGAGGACGGCAACAGGGTGCTGGAGATCGGCGCCGGGACCGGTTACAACGCCGCGCTGCTCGCGTACCGGCTGGGGGACGACCTCGTCACCACCGTCGACCTGGACGCCGACATCACCGAGGCGGCGCGCAGGCATCTGGACGCCGCCGGGTACCACCCGACCGTCGTCACCGGGGACGGGGCGCGTGGGGTGCCCGAGCGGGCGCCGTACGACCGGATCATCGCGACCTGCACACTGCACTCGATCCCGCGCCCCTGGCTCGCCCAGTGCGCCCCCGGCGCACGCATCCTGACGCCGCTCGCCACGGGGCTGGCACGACTGCGGGTCGAGGACGCCGAGCACGCGGAGGGGCGCTTCCTGCACACGTCCGCGTACTTCGTGCCGTTGCGCGGGGGCAGCGGGCCGGAGGCGGTGCGTCCGCACCTCGGCGGGCTGCCGCACCGGGCCAGGGACCACGAACTCTTCCGGTTCCTGCTGGCCCTCACGGCGGGCAGCCTCGACCCGCACGAGGCGTTGGCGCTCTGGCAGCGCGAGGGGATGCCCGCCCGCGAGCGCTACGGCATCACGGTCCGCGGTGAGCATGCCTGGGCCTGGCTGGACGACCCGGAGGGACCGTACGCCTGGTCTCTCCCGTGACCGGCTACCGGCTACCGGCGAGCGGCTACCGACTGCCGACAGATCAGGGCCGACTGAAGCTGCTCAGTCGGCCCTGATCGATTCGCTGGTGCGGGCCGGTCAGCCCCGGCGGATCGTGATCGTCGTCCACGCGCCCACGTGTACGCGGTCCCCGTCCTGGAGGGGGACCGGTACGAAGGGCTGGATGGGGTCCTCGGAGCCGTTGACCGTGGTTCCGTTCGTGGAGTTCTGGTCGACGACCGCCCAGCTGCCGTCAGGCTGCTGCACCAGCACCGCGTGCTGGTGGGAGACGCCAGGGTCCTCCGGCGGCACCGAGAGATCGATGTCGGGGGTGTCGCCGGTGGAGTGGCGGCGACGGCCGATGGTGATCTGGTTGCCGGTGAGGGCGCGCTGCTGCTCGGGGGAGTACGCGGGCAGGTTCAGGCCCGTGGCCTCGGGACCCGAGCGCTGCATCATCGCCATGAAGTAGTCGCGGTCCGGGCCGATGGTCGCGCTCCAGGTCGTCGGCGCCTGCGGGTACGAGGGGCCGGGCGGGGCCTGGGTGGCACCGTGCTGCGGGTAGCCGTAGTCACCGGGGCGAGCACCCGCACCGCCGGGACCGGCAGGTCCACCGGGACCACCGGATCCACCCGGACCCGTCGAGGACGGCGGGGAGATCACCCAGTCGTCGTCGCCACCGAAGGACGGCCCACCGCCGGACTGCGGACCACCGGGGCCACCAGGACCGCCCGCTCCGCCGGGGCCTCCGTGCTGCGGTCGCCGGGTCTCCTGCGGGAACGCGGGCGGAGCCGACGGCGCCGACTGCTGGAACGCCTGCGGCGCCCCACCGGCCCCCGGACCACCACCGGGACCTTGGCCACCGGGACCTTGGCCACCGGGACCTTGACCCCCAGGGCCTTGGCCTCCAGGACCACCAGGTCCCCCGGGCCCGCCGGGAAATCCGGGTCCTCCAGGCCCACCAGGCCCACCAGGCCCGCCCGGCGTAGGCCCGGGCGGCGGCGGAACCGGTCGTGAGGGATCGCCGCCGAAGCCCGAAGGTCCGGGCCGCGAAGGATCGCCACCGTAGCCCGAGGGACCGGGCCGAGACGGACCTCCACCGAACCCGGACGGACCGGACTGACCAGACTGGCCGTGACCAGGCTGACCAGACTGGCCGTGACCAGGCTGACCAGACTGGCCGTGACCAGGCTGCCCGGACTGACCCGGACCAGGCTGCCCGGGCTGACCGGAAGGCCCGCCACCGAACCCGGAGGAACCTCCCTGCCCCGATGGCCCACCGGGACCGCCAGGCCCACCCGGACGGCCGGGCCCACCATGACCGCTGTTGCCCCCGGGCCCACCGGGCCCACCGGGCCCACCGGGACCTCCGGGACCACCAGGCCCGCCGAATCCACCGGGCCCACCGGGCCCACCCGGACCCGACTGTGCCCCGCCGAACGGCGGGATCGGCTCGGCGGGACGATTCATCTGCGAGGGGCGCGAGCTCTGGTAGTCGTACCCGTCACCGCCGCCGAAGGACGGCGGAGGCGGCTGCTGGAAGCGGAGCGCCGGATTCCCACCGGGACCGGCACCCGGACCGGGTCCAGGTCCGCCGGGACCAGATCCGCCGGGGCCAGGTCCACCGGGACCGGGCCCGCCGGGACCGGGACCACCCGGCCCCGCGCCGGGACCGGGCGCCGGAGGCCGCGGCGCGGCCGGCGTGTACGTCGTCGCCGTGTTGGTCAGGAAGTTCCAGCGGCACTCCTCGCAGAAGGGCGCGCCGCCCTCACGGGGCGTGCGGCACTGCGGGCAGAGTTCCGACTGTGCGGCGAGGTGCGGGCGTCCACCGGGGCCACCGGGACCGCCCGCGCCCGGAGGCGGGGGAGGTGAGCCGGGCGGCGGGTATCCGTAACCGGCGCCCGGAGGCGGCGGTGGTGGAGGCGGCGGGGGTACGGCACCGGCCATACGGTGACCGCAGACCTCGCACCAGTCGTCGGAACCCGACTGGTGTCCGTTCGGGCAGGTCGGCATGTCGGCGCTTCCCCCTCTCCTTTCCGGCCTCTCGGCCGGGTCCCGCTGTCCGGATCCCCGGTGGGGGAGCCAGGTTCGCCGGCTTCGGTATGTCGTGATGGTGGTGCTGTGTCTCTTACTTCTTTACACGAACAGTCTTTGTCGACCGAGTCTCGAGAGTCATCTCGTCGGCCTCCGTGACCTTCGCCTTCAGTCGCACAGTACCTGTCGCCGCGTCGACGACGTCCACCACCTTCGCAAGCAGTTTCGCAGTATCCGCGTTCCCCGACGCACTCGCGAGCTGAACGGCCCGTCCCAGCTTGGCCGTTGCTCCGTCGAAATCACCGGATTTACGGGCATCGAGACCCTGTTGGATGACCTGTGCCAGTTCGGCCTGGCCCGTGTAGTGCGCGACCTGGGGGTTGATCGATGTGGACGCGACCATGTCGTCCGTCCACACGGCCTTCACCAGGCCCTGGGCGCCGAGGTTCTGCGCGGAGCCCGCCCCGCTCTCGGCTCCGCTCGAGCGGGAGGTGCCCCCGGGCTGGGGGATGACGAGTGAGACGCGGGCGGCCAGCATCTCCTGGCCGAGGGTCGCGGCCGGGACCTCGACGCACACGTGGTAGTCACGGGACTCGTCTCCCCACGAGCCGGTCGGGTAGTCCCCGGCGCGTGGCCCGGCCTCGGTGCGACGGTCGGTCAACTCCTCGACCGTGGGCGCCACCTGCTTCACGAACTTGATCCGCGTGCCGACCGGGGTCCACAGCCGCAGGGCGACGTCCGCGACCTCCTTGCCCATGGCCGCCTCCATCATCTGCGTGAAGTCGGCGGAAAGGGCAGCCGGGTCGGCGACGATGTCGGCGGTGCCGAGCAGCGCGGAGGCGATCCCGGTGACCTCCTTGACCTCCCAGTCGGTCCCGACTCCACGCGCGTCACAGGTGAACCGTCCGGCACAGGCGTCCAGCGCGGCCTTCAGGTCCTCGGGCGACTCGTGCTCGTTGCGGCCGTCGGTGAGCAGGATGCCGTGGCGTATGGCGACGTCGGCCGAGGCGAGCAGCCGGTCGGCGAGCTTCAGCCAGGTGCCGATCGCGGTGCCGCCGCCCGCGCTGAGCTTGCGCAGCGCCTGCTTGGCCTGGTCCCGGGTGGCGGAGTCGGCGACCGCGAGACGGCCGCCGCCGGGGTAGACCTCCCGGGCCACATGGGTGCCGTCGATCACCGCGAAGTGGACGCCGTCCCGCAGGGTGTCGATGGCGGCGGCCGTGGCGTCCCGGGCGTTGCGCATCTTGGTCGGCGGGTAGTCCATCGATCCGGAGCAGTCCACCATGATCGCCACGGCGGCGGACGGGCCCTGGCCGGGCGAGTAGAGGTGCGGCGCGGCGACCGCGCTGCCGATGGTGCCCCCGCCGGTCGCGCTGACCGTCACGATGGCGTTGACCTCGCGGCCGCCTTCAGGCAGGTACTCGTTCTGGTACACCTCGACCGAGAACTGCGGCACGTTCGACTTCGAGAAATTGGCCATGCCTACTCTGATCCCCCTAGCGGCCCCACAGCACGTGGGGTGATGACTGTGCGTGCCTGTGACCGGACCGGTCCCCTCCGGCCCGTCGGCCGTTCCCGTCCGGCCGCCGAGGCGCCCGCGAGCACCCCGCCCGCGCGCGCCCTCAGGCCGATCCTGCCCCCTGAGGAGGGGCCGGGAACGGCAGGACGGCCACTGTTACGTTGTCGTGGCCACCTCCGTCGAGCGCATGGCCTACCAGAACCTGCGCGCAGTGCAGTGGTCGCCCGGCCGCGTCCAGGGGCACGGCCTCGGCCATCTCGTCGGCGGCCTCCGCGTAGTTCCACAGTCCGTCGGTGCACACCACCACTACACCCGGCCGGTCCGGTTTGAAGGAAGCGGTGTGCGGCTCCAGTTCGTACGCGTCCGCGCCGAGCCAGCCGGTGATCGCGTGGGCGCGCTCGTCGGCGTACGCCTCGGCCTCGTTCATCAGCCCCGCGGCCACCATCTGCGCCGCCCACGAGTCGTCCTCGGTGAGCCGGGCCGGGGGCGCGCTGCGGTCCACCGGGACCCAGTAGGCGCGGCTGTCGCCGACCCAGCCGACGACGAGCAGGCTCGGGGTGACGACGGAGCCGACGATGGTGCACGCCGGCGCGTTCTGGTGCGGCGCGTGCTCCTGCGCCGTCTCCGGCTCCTCCGCCAGGGCGTTCACGGCGTTGGAGGCGGCGACGATCGCGTCGTGCATGGCCTGCTGCGGGTGGGTGCCGCGCGGCAGGGAGTCCAGGAGCGTCTCGTTGGCGGCGCGGGCGGCGGCGAGCGAGGCGTCGTCGGGGCGGGTCGCCGAGGACACGCCGTCGCAGACGACCGCCAGGACCGCGGGGGAGCCGTCGGGCAGCGCGGTCGAGGAGATCGCGAACGAGTCCTCGTTGCGGTGGTGCCGCAGGCCCCGGTCGCTGACCGCGGCGACCGCACCCAACTCCAGTTCCATGTGGTCGCGTTCCCGCGGCTGGGCGTGCCCGCAGTTCTCGCAGTAGCCGTCCCGGTCGACATGGCCCGCGCGGCAGGCCACGCACACCTTCGTGCCGGCCGGTGGTGTGGCCAGGTCGGCGGTGCGCGGGTCCGGCGGCTGGGGCGCGGCCAGCGGGTACTCGTCGGGCTCGCGGGGCCGGTCGAACCGTACGCCCCGCCCCGGACCGGACAGGTCGCCGCCGCCCGAGTCGGTGCCCTGGATGTCGGTGGGACGGACCACCGGCGGGGGCGTGTCGGAGCTGGGCTCGGAGGCGACGGGCCAGGCCACGGACGCGGCCTCGTCGGGCGGGTCGCCCGCCGTCCCGTTCATGGTGATGGTCGGCTGGTCCGCCGGCGGCGCGGGCGCCGCCGAGAGGTCATGGCCGCACGCACCGCAGAAGCGGTCGTCCGAAGCGAGGGGCCACTCGCAGATCGGGCACTTCGTCAGCGCGGTCGGCTGGGGCATCTGCGACATGAACTACACCCACGTCCGGGGGCGGTAACGGTTGGCACGTTCCACCAGGTCGATCCTCTCCTCGCCGCCTCGAGCGAGCCGGGCCAGTGTGCGGTACGACCGCTCCAGTCCGAAGCGGAGGCCGCGCTCGTCCAGCGCGCTGCCGAGCAGCACCCGCTCGCCGTCCGGGGGCGCGGCAGCCTGGCCCCCGGAGAGTACCCAGTCCAGGGCGCAGCCAAGGACCTCTGTGGACAACTGCTCGCGGCGCACCGCGTCCAGACCGTACTCGTCGAGCGCCTCGACCTGCCCGGCGGCGGCGGTCAGGTCGTCCAGGAACGGCGCGTCCGGTGCGGCCCCGGGCGCGAGCGCCGCCTCCGTGCGATGTCTCAACCGCGCCCGTACGGCGGCGACCCGGGCGGCGGTGTAGTGGATGGACGCCTCCGGTACGGACTCCAGGGTGTGCACGGCCTTCTGCCGGTCCCCGGCGGTCAGTCGCACCCGGGCGAGCCCGAACGCGGCGCTGACGAAGCTGGGGTCGGTCGTCCACACCAGGCGGTAGTACTCGGCGGCGTTGTCCAGCTGCCCGAGCACCTCGGCGCACAGGCCGAGGGCCAGCTTGGGGGCCGGCTCGCCCGGGAAGGCGTCGTAGATGGCGTCGAAGGACAGTGCGGCGTTCTCGTGGTCGCCGGTGGCGAGCGCGGCCACGCCCCGGTACCAGACCACCCGCCAGTCGTCGGGGTGGTCCCGCTCCAGGGCGTCCAGCGTGGCCAGGGCGATGGTGAACTCACCCATCTCCAGCCGGGCCCGCAGCTCCCGCAGCCGCAGCTCCAGCGAGCCGCTGGGCGCCGCGTGCAGCGCCGTGATCAGCTCGGTGGGCGCGGAGGCGATGAGCCCCGCCAGGAACCCGGCGTTCGGGTCCCCGGAGTCCACCCGTGGGACGGGCAGCGCGAGGGCGGCGGCTGCGGTGTCGAGCTGCTTGGTGAGCCGTACGGGGACGGGCGGGCCACCGGTCGGCGACGCGGGCGATCCGGAAGGTGAACCGCCGCTTCCGTCAAGTACTCCGGAAGGTGAACCGCCGTTCCCGGCAAGCGATCCGGAAGGCGAACCACCGTTCCCGGCAGCCGCCTTGCCCCGCCGCGGACCCTTCACCACCGGAACCACCCGTGTCCCCAACCGGGACACGTCCCCGTCCAGCTCCGAGAACAACTCCGTGTCCGTGACCTTCACTTCGGGTCCGAAGATCGTCGACAGCGCGGGGCGCGCCCGGCCCGTCTGGAGGGACACGACCTCCCGCAGCACACCCGTCAGCTGCTCCGACATCTCCTGCGCGGAGGCGAACCGGCGGGCCGGGTCGGGGTCGGTGGCACGTACCAGCAGACGGTAGAAGGACTCGTACTGGCGGAACACCTCGATGTTGTCGGGGTCGGGCAGGGAGTCCACGAAGACGTTCGTGTAGCCCTGGAAGTCGAAGGTGAGGACCGCGAGCGTACGGGCGACCGTGTACAGGTCGGAGGCCACCGACGGGCCGACGTCGGCGACTTCGGGGGCCTGGTAGCCGACCGTGCCGTAGATGGCCGACTCGTCGTCGTCCATCCTGCGCACCGCGCCCATGTCGATCAGCTTGAGCTGGTCCTCGGTCTGGATCGCGTTGTCGACCTTGAAGTCGCAGTACAGCAGGTTGCGGCTGTGGAGGTGGCCGAGGGCCTCCAGGGCCTCGATGCCGTACGCGCACGCCTGCTCGACCGGCAGCGGGTCGCGGCGGCCGTCCGTCGTGCGGCGGCCGTTGGCGATCTCCTTGAGGGACTTGCCGCCGACGTACTCCATGACGATGTACCCGTCCAGCGAACCGGTGCGCTGGTCGAGGTGCTCGACGAAGTTGTAGATGCGGACGATGTTGGAGTGCTCGATCTCGGCGAGGAAGCGGCGCTCGGAGATCGCGGCGGCCATCGCGTCCTGGTCGCCGGTGTCGAGGAGGCCCTTCAGCACGACCCAGCGGTCCGAGACCGCCCGGTCTATGGCCAGGTAGATCCAGCCCAGGCCGCCGTGCGCGAGACAGCCCACGACCTCGTACTGACCGCGCACGATGTCGCCCGAGTGCAGCTTCGGCACGAAGGAGTACGGGTGGCCGCACTTGGTGCAGAAGCCCTCCGTGCGCCCCGGCCGTTCACCGCGCGCCCGCCCGACCGGTGCCCCGCAGTCGGAGCGCGAGCAGAACCGCTTCCGCTCGGGCACCTCGGCGGTCTCCAGCACCATCGAGCGTGGGTCCGGGCGCGGCACGTCCGGGACCTGGACGAGACCGACACCGAGCCGCGCCCGCCCCGAGGAACCGGCGGTCTTGCCGGAGCTGCGCACCGACACCGAGCGGCCCGTCGACTTGCCCGACAGGGCGCGTGAGAGCCGGCCGGAGACCGAGCGCCGGGACTGCGAGGAGCGCCCGGACGCCCGCGAGGAGCGTGAACTGCTGGAGCCGGAGCCGCGCGAGCCCTTGCCGCCCCCGGTGATGCCGGTGGGCGGGGAGGAGACCATGCCGCCGGCCGAGACGACCGGTGCCAGACCGCAGGTGTCGCAGTACAGCTCGCCGCCGCCCACGTCCTCGTACGATCCCGAGCAGCCGGGCCGCTGACACGACTGCTGCTGACCCTCTTCGCCTGCCTGGCTTTCCTCCGTCTGACTCACGATTCCTCCTCCCTCCGGTCCTGGGGCACGCGCGGGCCGGGCACCGAGGTGCCCAGCAGTTCGGCCGCCGCGTGCTGGTAGCGCAGCACCGCCTGTTCGGCGACGCGCAGATCGCAGGGGGCGCTCCACAGCATGCGGCGCGCCGCGTCATACCGCTCGACCAGCAGCGAGTCCTCCGCGAAGCCGTGCCGGGCGACCTTCGCCTTGTACGCGTCGAGCCGGCCGCGCAGCTCCGCGCGGACCGCCAGCGGCGCGGTGACCGACGTCAACGACTCGCGGGCGCGCAGCAGTTCGTCGTCGGCCTTCCGCTCCAGGGACTCCAGGAGCGGGGACAGCCGGTGCCACTGCGCGTGTCTGCGGTACTCGGCCGCCATGGCCAGCTGCTCCTGCAGGACCGTCGGCGGGCCGCTCACCACGGGCACCTCGGTCGCGGCGATCTTGGCCAGCACCTCACCGCGCGCGCTGCGCGCCTCGGCGAGCGTACGGTCCGCGCGGCTGAGCACGTCGCGCAGCTTCACCAGCCGTGACTCCGCGTCCTGCCGGACCGTCAGCACGGCGTCGATCTCCCGCCGTACGTCCTCCAGGGCACGCGCCTCACGGTCGTACGTCGAGGTGTCCGGGCGGCCGCCGCCGGGCGCCGAACTGCCCGGCGCCGGGACCCAGAAGGCCAGCGGATCGGAGATGACCTCCTCGCGGAGCCTGGTCAGGGTGCGGGTGATGCGCTCCAGGTCGTCGCCGGCCGGGTGCTCGCCGGGGCGTACGCCGACGGAGTGCGCGAGCTGGCGGGTGCGCTGGAGCTCGGCGGCCAGGAGATCGATCCGGGCGGGCAGCGCGGACCACACCGCGTCGGCGGCCACGACCATGTCCAGCGAGGACGCGTACAGGTCGTTCATCCGGTCCACGAGGGTGACCAGCGAGAAATGCTCGCTGAGCCGGCTCGCGCCCTGCAGTGTCGGCGCGTTCGCCATCGCCGTGGCGCTGCCGGCGACCGTGACGGCCTCGCCGCGCAGCAGCTCGGTCAGCTCCACCAGGTCCTCACGGCTGGACCAGCGGCGTCGCGAACGGATCGCGCGGGCGGAGTGCAGCGCGTCCGTGTACGCGTCGAAGTACGCCCACAGCAGGGTGATCGACGCCTCCGCGGCGGTCCAGCGCTCCTTGGTGACGCCGGTCAGTTCGGCGCCTTCGAGCAGCCTGCGGCCCGCGTGGTCCTGCAGGGCGAGCAGCGAGGTCTCGATGGCCTCGTGCTCCGCGCCGAGCCGCGCGAGCGCACGGTCCACCTCGTCCCGGTCCATCACCGGCCCGGTGGATCCCGCGACGCCCATCGATCACCTCTCGCTGCTGTCGGTGTCGGTCATTGGAGTTCGGTCAGTCGCCTTCAGTCCCCGTACTGGGGGGCCGGTGGTCGGGAGTTCGTCGAGTTGTCGCCCAGCGTCGCGGACAGCCACCTGGTGTACGAGTCCTGCCAGCCGTCCTTGAGATAGTCCACCAGCACCTGGTTGACCCGGCGTACCAGATCCTTCGCCTCCAGGTTCATCGCCACGCCGTAGTACTCGGTGGTGAACGGCTCGCCCTTCAACTCGACCGTCGGGTCCTGTGCCGCCTGGCTCGCGGCGAGCGCGCCGTCGGTCACCACCGCGTCGACCTCGCCCAGCTGGAGCCTTACCAAACAGTCGAGTTGGTTGGGCGGGTTGACGGACGTGATGTCGGCGGAGGCGGGCAGCTTGCCGGACTTCTGGTCGGCGTCCAGGTTCTCCAGCGCGGTGGAACCGCTGGCCGAGCAGATCCTCTGGTCCGCCAGCGTCTTGTCGTAGCCCTTGATCGTCGAGCTCTTGGGGGCCAGGACCTGCTGTCCGGTCTCGAAGTAGGGCTGGGAGAAGGCGACTTCCTTCATACGCGTGCAACTGATCGTCATGGTGCGGACCACCATGTCGACCTGCCCCGACTGGATCGCGGGGATGCGCTGGTTCGTGGGAATCGCCCTGAAGCGCACCTTGTTCGGGTCGCCGAGGATCTCCTCGGCGATGCGGTGCGCGATGTCGATGTCGAAACCCTCCAACTCGGCGCCCGCGGTCGTGTTGTTCGGGTCGCGGTAGCCCCAGCGATAGCTGTTCTGGTCGACGCCGATGGTGAGGTAGCCCTTCTCCTTGATCTTCGTGATCGTCGTACCCGACTCGTCGGAGGAGGGCCTGAGGCTCTGGTTCTGCGGATCGACCATGGTGTCGCACTCGTCCGCCCGCGCCTGGGTGCCCTGGGCGACGCCCTGGCCTCCGGTGCCCGTGGTGCCGTCGCCGCGTGTCCCGCTCACCGGCAGCACCAGGGCGAAGACCACGGTCAGGGCGCAGAGGACCGCCATCGCGCCCACGCCGCCCCAGCCCCGGAGGCCGGCCCGCAGGCGTCGTACCGCATTCATCGCTCCCCCTTCCACCGTGTCTCCTTCCGCCGTCGTCACCGGTACTCCGAAAGCCTGCGCCCGATGCCCAGCACCGCGCCCGCCGCGCCCAGCACGGCCAGGACCGCGGCGCCCACCGGGAGCCCGAGCATGGCGTTCCGGCCGCCCTGGGCCGCCAGCTTGAACTCGTTCTCCTCGTGCTTGCTCGCGCTGTCCAGGTTCTCGTCGACCTTGTCGAAGCACTCCCCCGTCGGCTTGTCGCCCTGCGGGCATTCTGCCGTCGCCTCGCCGCCGATCACCTGGTCGAGGGCGCATTGGTAGTCGCCCGTCTCATCGGCGTCGCGGGCGCTCTCGTGCCGCTCCAGCCATACCTTCATGTTGGCGACGGCGGCCTGCACGGGCTTCTCGCCACTGTCGTCGTCGGCGATCTTCTCGGCGGTGGCCAGCCGCGACTTGAGCTCGGTCATGTCGGTCGTGAAGTCGTGGTCGAACTCGTCCACCACCACGTCCTCGCCCTTGACCTTGATCGTGACGGTCTGGGCGCCCCGGCTGATCAGCGTCAGGTTCTCGTTGCCGCGGGCGGTGAGGGAGGCGATGCGCGCGTCGTTCAGCACGGTCAGCGACTGCACGCCGTTGTCGTAGGAGTCGTTCAGGCCCGAGCGGGCGACGGTGTGGCCGGCGACCAGCCACAGCAGGACGACCGTGGAGGCGGCCGTCGCGGCGACCAGGCCGTGGTTCAACACCCGGTTCGTCCGCTGGTAGTTGCGCCGCTGGGCCCAGCCGAGGCCACCGATGGCGAGGACACCGAGAGTGATCGCGGCCCACGGATACGACGTGGCGTCGGCGTAGTCGTCACGCAGCCGCTGGTTCTCGTTGTCGTAGATCCTCTTCGCCTCCGGGAGCATGGCGTCCTGCATCTTGTCGTTGGCGTAGCGCAGGTAGGCGCCGCCCAGCGGGTAGCCCAGCCGGTTGTTGGCGCGGGCCCGCTCGACCAGGCCCTTGTACTCCGGCAGCAGGGCGTTCAGCTTGGCGACGCGCTCCTCGGAGTCGGAACCGGCCTCCGAGGCGGCGGCGGCGACGGCCAGATTGTCGGCGGCCTCCCGGATCTCCCGCTCGTATCTCTCGCGCGACTCCTTCGTCTCCTGGCCGCCTGCGAGGAAGCCGCTGGAGGCCGCGGTGTTGGCGTCGGCGAGGGAGCTGTAGATGCGGGCCGCGGCGGAGCTCAGGGGCTGGCTGCCGTGGAGCACGTCGTCGGCGGCGGTCGAACGGTCGTTCATCTGCCAGGCGGTGACGGAACCGAACGCGACGACCAGGAGGGCGAGGACGGCGCCGATGATGCGCAGCCGGCCGGGCTCGGTCGTCGCGGCGGCGCGCAACTGGTCGACGCCCTCAGCGAACGCCGTCCGGCGGGGCGGGCCGCCGTCCGGGGCCGGGGACGGCACGGGCGGCCGGGACGCGTGCGTGGCCTGCGGCGGCACGGCCGGGCCCGGGCCCGCGGGTGGAGCCGACGGTGGCGCGCTGCCCTCCGGCGTGTATGTCACCTGACCTCCCCCTGGTCATCCGTCCATCACGTCCGCCCGCTCGCACGGACAGAGGTGCACGGCCGCAAGTATCGTCGTCGGGACTGACATCGCACAGGTTTTGACGCGATCTTGTTCCCCGATCGTGTCCGTACGCGCTGTGCTTGTCGAATTCCGGCGCAGCAGAAGGCTTCCCGCACCACCCCCTGCCCATGAATACGCGCTCCGGTGGGGTTCGGTTCCCTGGGGGTTCGAACGCGTTCGAGGGGAAGATTCGGGGGCGCGGGCCGCCGGGTCACCCTCCTTCGTAATGCGTGCGCACGCGCGCGTGGACGGTCCTCGGGGCGCCCACGTGGTCGAGGCCGAGCAGTGCCGCGCCCAGCACCGGGGCGGCCGTGACCACCCGGGGGACGGCCTTGGGTGCGGCGGTCGCCAGCGCCTCGCGCACGCGCGCGTCGAGGAGGGGATGCCGGGCGGCGAGGACGCCGCCGCCGAGGAGGACGGGGGTCTCCTCCCCGAGGAGATCCAGGCGGGTCAGGGCCACCGTCGCCATGGCCACCACCTCCTCGGCCATGCGGTCCACCAGCGCGCGGGCCACCGGGTCGCCGGCGGCCGCCGTGGCGAAGAGGACCGGGGTGAGTTCGTGGCGACGGGCGGCCGGGATGTCCTCCAGGTGCAGGGCCTCGATCAGGGCGTACATGGAGTCCAGGCCGAAGTGCGCGGGCAGCGCGCGGGCCAGCGTGGTCGGGCCGCCCCGGCCGTCCTCCGCGCGGGCCGCGTGCCACATGGCCTCCTCGGCGAGGCCCCAACCGCCGCCCCAGTCACCGGAGATACGCCCGAGCGCCGGGAAGCGGGCGGTACGGCCGTCGGGGCGCATGCCGACGCAGTTGACGCCGGCGCCGCAGACCACGGCCACGCCCCGCGGCTCGGCCACACCGGCCCGCAGGATCGCGAACGTGTCGTTGCGGACCTCCACGGTCGTGCCCCACGCGCGCGTGCGCAGCGCCGCCGCCAGCCGCTCCTCCTCCACGGGGAAGTCGGCGTTGGCGAGACAAGCCGACACATGGTCGACCGAGCCGACCCCGGCCTCGGCGAAGGCCTGCCGTACGACGTCCGCGAGGCCGTCGACGGCCGTCGTCACCCCCACCGTCGGGGGCTGGAAACCGCCGCCGCGCGCCGCGCCCAGCACCTCCCCGTCCGGCGCGATCACGGCGACGTCGGTCTTGCTGTTGCCCGCGTCGACGGCGAGCACGCTCCCGCGCCCGGCGTCGCTCCCGTCATTGCGCCCGTGCCCGCGCCCGCGCACGCCCGCGGTCGAACCCGTGTGCACGCCATCGCTCACGCCCACGCGAGGTGCTCCCGGTTGTGCGCGATCAGCCGGTCGGTGAGGGTCTCGGCGTACTCGTACTGCCCGACCAGGGGATGGGAGAGCAGCGCCCGGAACACCCGGTCCCGGCCGCCGCGCAGGGCCGCGTCGAGGGCCAGGTCCTCGTACGCCGTCACGTTCGCCATCAGGCCCGCGTACAGCGGGTCCACGGTCGGCACCGGCAGCGGTGCCGCGCCCTGCCCGCCGACGGCCGCCTGCACCTCGATCACCGCGTCGGCGGGGAGGAAGGGCAGCGTGCCGTGGTTGTAGGTGTTCACCACCTGGTACGTGCTGCCTCCGTCGCCCAGCAGCGACGCGGCCAGGTCGACGGCCGCCTCCGAGTAGAAGGCTCCGCCGCGCCTGGCGAGCAGCGCGGGTTTCTCGTCGAGCGCCGGGTCGGCGTACATGTCCAGCAACTGCCGTTCCATCGCGGCGACTTCGGCCGCCCGCGACGGCTTCGTACGCAGTTCTCGTACGACCTCGTCGTGGGCGTAGTAGTAGCGCAGGTAGTAGGAGGGGACCACGCCGAGGCGGTCCAGGACGGGGCGGGGCAGGCGCAGGTCGGCGGCGATGGTGTCGCCGTGGTCGGCCAGCAGCTTCGGCAGGACGTCCTCGCCGGAGGGGCCGCCGAGGCGTACGCCGGTCTCCCAGGTGAGGTGGTTGAGGCCCACGTGGTCGAGGTGCACCTCGGCCGGGGCCACGCCGAGACGCGCGGCGAACTTCCGTTGCAGGCCGATGGCCACGTTGCACAGGCCGACCGCCTTGTGGCCGGCCTGGAGCAGGGCGCGGGTCACGATCCCCACCGGGTTGGTGAAGTCGATGATCCAGGCGTCCGGATTCGTACGGCGGACCCGTTCGGCGATGTCCAGGACGACCGGGACCGTGCGCAGCGCCTTCGCCAGACCGCCCGCGCCGGTCGTCTCCTGTCCGACGCAGCCGCACTCCAGCGGCCAGGTCTCGTCCTGTTCGCGGGCGGCCTGGCCGCCGACGCGGAGCTGGAGGAGGACGGCGTCGGCGCCGTCGACGCCCCGGTCCAGGTCGCCGGTGGTGACGATCCGCCCGGGGTGGCCCTGCCGGGCGAAGATACGGCGGGCCAGGCCGCCGACCAGCTCCAGCCGGTCGGCGGCCGGATCGACGAGCACCAGCTCCTCGACCGGCAGCGTGTCCCTGAGCCGGGCGAACCCGTCGACGAGTTCGGGTGTGTAGGTCGACCCTCCGCCGACCACGCAGAGCTTCATACTTGTATCAACCCTTTACTCCGGTCAGGGTGACGCCTTCGACGAACGCCTTCTGGGCGAAGAAGAACACGAGGATCACGGGGGCCATGACCATCACGGTCGCGGCCATGGTCAGATTCCAGTCGGTGTGGTGCGCGCCCTTGAAGGACTCCAGGCCATAACTGAGTGTCCAGGCGGCCGGGTTCTCGGAGGCGTAGATCTGCGGGCCGAAGTAGTCGTTCCAGGCGTAGAAGAACTGGAAGAGGGCGACGGCCGCGATGCCCGGCTTGGCCATCGGCAGGACGACCCGCAGCAGGGTGCGCAGTTCGCCGCAGCCGTCGACCCGGGCCGCGTCCAGGTACTCGTTCGGGATGGTCGTCAGGAACTGCCGCAGCAGGAAGATGGAGAACGCGTCCCCGAACGCCATCGGGATGATCAGCGGCCACAGCGAGCCCGACAGGTCCAGCTGCTTCGCCCAGAAGAGGTACATCGGGATCACTACGACCTGCGGCGGCAGCATCATCATCGAGATGACCAGCATCAGCGCCAGATTACGGCCCCGGAAGCGGAACTTGGCGAGCGCGTACGCCACCGGGAGGGACGACACGACGGTGAGGACGGTGCCGAGGCCCGCGTAGATCAGGGTGTTCCTCCACCAGGTCAGGAAGCCGGGGGCGTCGAGGACCTGCCGGTAGTTGCTCCACTCCCAGGTGTCCGGGACCAGATCGCGGGTGAGCGCCTGCTGGTCGCTCATCAGCGAGGTGAGGACGACGAACACGAAGGGCAGGGTGAAGAAGAGCGCGGCGGCGATGCCCAGGGAGTGGACGGCGATCCACTCCAGGAGCGCCCGGCGGCGGGCGGTCCGCTCGCTCGCGGGGATGGCCGTCAACTCCACGGGTTTGTCGAGGACTTGGGTCATGGGGTCAGTCACCTGCCTGGATGAGTCCGCCCCGGCGCCGCATCAGCAGCGCGGTGAACGCCATGGAGAGGGCGAACAGCACCAGCGCGACCACACAGGCGGAGCCGTAGTCGAAGCGCTGGAAGCCGAGGTTGTAGACGAGCTGGGGCAGCGTCAGGGTCGACTTGTCCGGGTAGCCCGGCTCGAACTGCTGACCGGAGCCGCCGATGATGCCGGAGGCGACCTTCCCGGCCACCAGCGGCTGCGTGTAGTACTGCATCGTCTGGATCACGCCCGTGACCACGGCGAACATCACGATCGGCGAGATGCTCGGCAGCGTCACGTACCGGAACCGCTGCCAGGCCGACGCCCCGTCCAGCTCGGCGGCCTCGTACTGCTCCTTCGGTACGTCGAGCAGCGCGGCCATGAAGATCACCATCAGGTCGCCCACACCCCACAGCGCGAGCGCGGTGAGCGCCGGCTTGGACCAGGAGGGGTCCGTGAACCAGCCGGGCGTCGGCAGACCCAGGCCGTCGAGAACGGAGTTGACCGGCCCGGTCCCGGGGTTGAGGAGGAAGACGAAGGCCAGCGTCGCGGCGACCGGCGGCGCGAGGTACGGCAGATAGAAGAGGGTGCGGAAGACGCCCGCCCCGGTCCTGATCTTCGTGATCAGCAGGCCGACGCCGAGCCCGAACACCACCCGGCACGTCACCATCACCAGCACCAGCCAGAGGGTGTTGCGCAGGGCCGGCCAGAACATCGGGTAGTCGTTGAAGACGTAGGCCCAGTTGCCCAGGCCGCGGAAGACCGGTGTACCGAAGCCGTCGTACTTCATCAGCGAGAAGTACACGGTGGACACCAGCGGATAGGCGAAGAAGACGCCGAACCCGATCAGCCAGGGTGACAGGAAGGCCACCGTCCGAAGCGCCGACCGGCGGCGCTTCGCACGGAGCGTGCCACTGGACACGCGCACGGTATGCGTGGACATCGGATCGTTGCCGCTACCGCTACTTCGCCTGCGCGATGTCGGTGTCGATCTGCTTCGCGGTCTTCTCCAGACCCTTCTGGAGGTCCGTCACCTTGCCGGACTCGTACTGGTAGCCGAAGTCCTGGAGCGTCGTCTGGTACGTGGAGCCGTTGATCGAGGCCGGCGGGGTGTTCGACTCCGGGTTCCGGGCGATGTCCAGGAACGTCTGGAAGCCCTCGTCCACCTTCAGGTCGGGCGACTTCAGGGCCGCGAACGTGGACGGCACGTTGTGGATGGCGTTGGCGAAGGAGACGACGGCCTCGGTGTCGGTCGTCAGGTACTTCACCAGCTCCCAGGCCGCGTTCTGCTTCTCGCTCTGCGGTGCGATACCGATGATGGTGCCGGAGAGGAAGCCCTTGCCGTACTCGTCCACCTCGTCGTCTGCCACGGGCATAGGGGCGGTGCCGATCTCGAAGTCGGTCCCGGCGTCCCGCGCCATCCCGAGCCGCCACTCACCGTCCAGCTGCATGGCCACCTGGCCCGTCTGGAACGGGTGCTTGGCACCCCACTCGTCACCGAAGGTGTTGCGGTACTTCTCCAGCTTCCCGAAGCCGCCGAGGGAGTCCACCAGGCTCTTCTGGTACGTGAACATCTCCGCGAACGCCGGGTCCTGGGCGATGTTCGACTTGCCGTCCGCGTCGAAGTACGTGTGGTCCCACTGCGACATGTAGTGGTCCACGACCGTCTCGTAGCCGTGGTAGTTCGGCATGAAGCCGAGCTGTGAGTAGCTGTCGCCCTTGGTCTTGGTGAGCTTCTTGGCGACCTTCGCGAACTCCGACCACGTCTTCGGCGGCGACGTGATGCCCGCCTTCTCGAACGCGTCCATGTTGTAGTAGAGCCCGTACGCGTCCCCGAGCAGCGGCAGCGCGCAACGCGTGCCCTCGAACTGTGTGTAGTCCAGCATCGGCTTCGGGATGATCTTGTCGAGGTCGAGCTTCGACTTCTCGATGAAGGGCTTCAGATCGAGGAACGCCCCCGACGAACAGAACTTGCCGATGTTCGACGTCGTGAACGACGACACCACGTCGGGCCCCTTCGAACCGCCCGCCCGCAGTGCCTGGTTGAGCTTGTCGTCATTGATGTTCCCGACGACCTTCACCGTGATGTTCGGGTGCTCCTTCTCGAACCGGTCGACATTCGCCTGGATCGCCTTCGCCTCGGTGGGCGCACTCCACCCGTGCCAGAAGGTGATCGTCGTCTTGGCGTTCGGGTCGTCGGACGCGGTGGTCTCGGCCTGACCGGTGCAGGCGGTGGCGAGGAGGGCGAGGGAGGCGGTGGCGGCGAGAGCGATCGCCGCGTTCTTGGATATTCCGGACATGGCGGGGTCTCCTGAGGGCAGGGTGAGGTGAGGTGAGGTGAGACGAGAGGTGGGGGAAGCGCGCCCCAGAGGGGCGCGGGGAACTGCGCGACCAGCCACGGACGGCCGGCAGTTTCAGAGCGATCGATCAGCGGGAGGTGTCAAAGACTTCGTCGCGCGTAGTGGTGAGCGCACTCTCCAACGCCCCTCGCAGCACAGGGTGTTCACGTACATCACCGAGCACGAGCCGCGGCCGCGAAGCCGCCAGCTCCGCCAACTCGGTCTGGACAAGGGCACGCAGCGGCTCGCCACCCGCGGTCAACGCCGTACCGCTGAGCACGACGACCTCGGGGTCGAGCACGGCCACCAGTGAAGCGATACCCGTGGCGAGCCCGGTGGCATATGTGGCCAGAAGTTGTCGGTGGGGCCCGGAGTCGATGTCCGCGGCCCTCGCCACCAGCGCCGTGGCGACCTCCGCGTACGGCCCCTCCGGCACCGGAGAGATCCCCAGCTCACGGGCGAGCCGGGGAATGACCTGCGAACCGGCGAGTTCCTGGAAACCCCCGCTGTTCGCCTTGGTCACCTGCCGGACCAGCGGAGCGCCCGGCACGGGCAGGAACCCGACCTCCCCGGCACCCCCGGTGAACCCCCGGTGCAGCCGTCCGCCCAGGACCACCGCGGCGCCGAGACCGCCCTCGTTCCACAGCAGCACGAAGTCGTCGTGGCCCTTGGCCGCGCCCAGCCGTTGTTCGGCGACGGCGGCGAGGTTCACGTCGTTCTCGTACTCCACCGGCATCGGCAGCGCGGCGGCGAGTTCGTCGAGGAGGGTGGGGGAGTGCCAGCCGGGCAGATGGGAGGCGTACCGCAGCCGCCCGGTGTTGGGGTCGAAGGCGCCGGGAGTTCCGATGACCAGCCGGCGCACGTCCGACCGGACGAGCCCGGCGGCCTTGACCGCCCCGTCGAGGGCGGTGGTGACCTGCCGTACGACGGGTTCGGCGGCGCGGCGTCCGGGGGTGGGGACGGCGTACTCGCCCACCGTGCGGCCGGTGATGTCGGCGACGGCGGCGAGGACGCGCTCGGGGGTGACGTCGAGGCCGGCGGCGTACGCGGCGGTCGGGTCGACCGCGTAGAGCTGGGCGTTGGGGCCGGGTCGGCCCGCGCCGGAGCCGCTCTCGCCGGAACCGTCGGTGTCGGAACCGTCCGTGCCGGTGCCCGTGGCGATCACGAGTCCGGCGGCTTCGAGCCGGGCCAGGAGCTGCGAGGCGGTCGGCTTCGACAGCCCCGTCAGCTTGCCGAGCCGCGTCCGGGAGAGCGGTCCGTGCTCCAGCAGCAGATCGAGTGCGGCGCGGTCGTTCATGGCGCGCAGCACGCGGGGGGTTCCTGCCATGTGGACGCCACCTGCCCAACTGTTAGGAAAGTTTCCTGTCGGATGCCAGGACGATAGGACTAGACCAGAGGGGCGTCAATATCCGGCCAACAAAAACCGCCCCCGGGCAACGGAGTCGTTACCTGGGGGCGGTGCCCGCGACGCGGGAGGCGGTGTTAGCTCATGTCACTTCACGTCGACGTAATCCGCCGCGGACGTCTTCGCCGCGGTGGTGGACGTACCCGCGAACGTGTAGCGGTACGAGCCGTCCTTCGATGCCTTCACGGTGGTGGACAGGGCCCCGGCCGTGCCGGAGGTCACCGTCTTCACGTCCGTGTAGGCGGTGGCGCCCTTGGCCTTGAACTGGAGGGTCACCTTCTGGCCCTTGTAGCCGGTGTAGCTCCGCTTGGCCCAGTCGGCGCGGGTGAGGCTGCCCTTGACGGTCAGGGTCTTGCCCTTGACGACCGGCTCCGGGGTGGCGTTGGTGGTGAGCTTGGCGATCCGCTGCAGCTTGGCCGTGCCGAGGCCGCCCCACAGGTCGTAGCCGTTCTCGAAGCTGATGTGGTCGTCGGAGTCGTCGTTGTCCATCGACAGATGACCGTAGAAGGCGCCGGCCTTCCAGGTGGTGGCGTCCGCGGCGCCCATCAGCTGCTCACGCGGGTTCACGGTGAGTACCGTCGTGCACGACTCGGTCACCGTGGTGTCCGTCGTCGCGGTCGGGGTGCACTTGGGTGGCCTGGAGAGGTCCTCCAGTCCGTTGTCGGGGTCCGCGAGCCTGCCGCGGTACAGGACGATGCCCAGGTAGTTCGTCTCGTAGTCGACGGCGAAGTCCGACGGGCGGGTGAAGCTGTACGTGACCGGAACGGTCACCGTGGCCTTGGTGCCGACCGCGATCGGCTTGCCGTTGTTCACCGTGACGGCACCGAAGGTCAGGTCGGGCGAGTCGGCCAGCGCGGCGGGCGCGGCCAGGCCGGTGAGAGCCAGGGCGCCGGACATCGCGGCACCTATGGCGAGCTTTCGCATGAATTCCCCACATTCGAAGCGGGCCCCCGGGCGTTGCGCTCCAGAACAAGGGCCCCCCTTGGGGGTGACACTAGGTGATCATCGTTGTGGGGGGAACGTGGCGCACCTGTGAAGACGGTAACGAATGCGCAGGTCAACCGGATGCGAGCGTTCCGGGTGCCCCGTCGTGGGGCACCCGGACATGCAAAAACCCGGACCGTCAGGCGGAGATGCCGTCGATCCGGGCCAACGCGTCGTCCGCGCCGAACGGCTGCAGGTAGGGCAGCCAGCGCGGGTCCCTATGGCCGGTGCCGATGATGCGCCAGGCCAGGCCGGTGGGCGGGGCGGGTTTGTGGCGGAGCCGCCAGCCGATCTCGACGAGATGCCGGTCGGCCTTGACGTGGTTGCAGCGGCGGCAGGACGCCACCACGTTGTCCCAGACGTGCTTGCCCCCGCGACTGCGCGGGATGACGTGGTCGACGCTGGTTGCGACGCCACCGCAGTACATGCACCGGCCCCCGTCGCGGGCGAACAGCGCCCGACGGGTGAGAGGAACGGGCCCCCGATAGGGAACCCGGACGAATCGCTTGAGCCGGACCACGCTGGGTGCGGGGAGCGTGACGGTCGCGCTGTGCAGATAGGCGCCGGATTCTTCCAGGGAGACTGCCTTGTTCTCCAGGACGAGGACGAGCGCGCGGCGGAGCGGTACGACGCCGAGCGGCTCGTACGACGCGTTGAGGACCAGGACGTGCGGCACGGATGCCTCCTTGTACGCCGGCGGCGCGTGGCTCGCGCCGTGGACGATCCGTAGTCAGTCTCCCCTCATGCCTGGTGGAAGCGCCACCATGTCCCGGTAACGGGCTGGGAGTGTTTTCGACCACACCCTGATTCATCCCCCGCAGTGTGCGCCCTTCACTCCCTGGTGAGCGCCCTGTCTCCCTCGAACATGGCGGCGACCTCCACACAATGCCCCGTTAGTGTGGTGGGCCTGCCCGTCCGGTGACCTTTCCGTGACCAGATGGATCTTGACCGCCGTACCGGAGGGCAGATAACGCACCTGGAGGTACCCGCCGTGTCGTCCGTTTCTTCCCTGTCCCTCCTGCTGGCAGCCGCCACGCCGTCGCCGTCTCCCTCGGAGACGGCGACGACACCGGCCGTGCCGTCTCTGGAGGACGCCCAGGAGAGCGCGACCAACGCCGCCAGCTGGGTGGAGGAGAACTGGTCCACATGGCTGGCCATCGGTCTCCGCGTCCTGTTGATCGTCGTGATAGCGGCGGTGCTGAGAGTGGTGGTCCGGCGGGCGATCACCAAGCTGATAGACCGGATGAACCGCTCCGTCCCCGGCGTCGAGGGCACCACCCTCGGCGGCCTGCTCGTCAACGTGGAGCGTCGCCGCCAGCGCTCCCAGGCGATCGGCTCGGTACTGCGCTCCGTGGCGTCCTTCCTCATCATGGGCACCGCCGCCCTGATGGTCCTCGCCACCTTCGAGATCAACCTCGCCCCGCTGCTGGCCTCCGCCGGTGTCGCGGGCGTCGCCATCGGTTTCGGCGCCCGGAACCTGGTCACGGACTTCCTCTCCGGCGTCTTCATGATCCTGGAGGACCAGTACGGCGTCGGCGACACCGTCGACGCGGGCGTCGCCTCCGGCGAGGTCATCGAGGTCGGCCTGCGCGTCACCAAGCTGCGCGGCGACAACGGCGAGATCTGGTACGTCCGCAACGGCGAGGTCAAGCGCATCGGCAACCTCTCCCAGGGCTGGGCCACGGCCGGCGTCGACGTCACCGTCCGCTACGACGAGGACCTCGACAAGGTCCGCCGCACCCTCCTGGAGGTCGGCGAGGCGATGAGCAAGGAAGAGCCCTGGAACGAACTCCTCTGGGGCCCCATCGAGGTCCTCGGCCTCGACGACGTGCTCCTGGACTCGATGATCGTGCGCGTCTCCGCCAAGACCATGCCCGGCAAGGCCCTCACCGTCGAGCGCGAACTGCGCTGGCGCATCAAGAAGGCCTTCGACGCCGCCGACATCCGCATCGTCGGCGGCGTCCCGGCCCTCGCGGCCGACGACACGGACGCCGACCCGACGGCCGGCATGGCACCCCCGTCGGCCTACGCCTCCACCACGTCCCCGCAGTCGGAGCGGGCGACGCCGATCGCGCCCTCGGGCGTGCCGAAGTAGCGCTTAGGCGCACACGGGGTGGTGTACGGCAGTGGGGGCGCCCGGATCTCTCCGGGCGCCCCCACTGCTTCCCCCGCTCTTCCCCGGCCCTTTCCCCGCCCCTCTCGCGCCCCGGGAGCACCCCCGTCCCCCCGGGACGCCAGGCCGGAGGCCTACACGTACCGCAGCTCCCCGGGCCTGACCGTCCGCCGCAGCAGCGGCAGCGACGTGGCCGCCGCCAGCAGACAGGCGCCGTACACCCCGACGGGCACCAGCAGCGCCCCGAACGGCAGGACCGAGGTGCCGCCCATGGCCATGACGTACGTGAAGGCGATCACCGTGCCCCCGGCCCCGCCCACCAGCACCGAGGGCGCCAGCGGCAGGGCGGTCTCCAGGAGCAGGGCGCGGCTCAGCACCTCGTACGGCACCCCGGCGGCGACCTGCGCGGCCAGGCCCCGGCGGCGGGTGGCGAGCGACTCGGCGGTGCCGACGGCCAGCCCGAACAGGGTGACGGCGAAGCCGACGAGGATGGCGGCGGCGGTGAAGTTCAGACCGGTGATGTAGAAGTCGTCGTTCTCGGCCAGGTGCTGCTGACTGCTGACTGTCGCGAGCAGCGCCTGCCGTATGCCGATGTACCCGCTGCCGACCACGGCCCCCATGATGACGGCCGCGTGGGTACGGGCCGCCGCCCACGGGTCGTCGCGCAGCCGCTCGGCGGCGATCAGCACCGCCGGGTTCTCGGCGCGCGCGGCGAGCAGCCGGCCGGTGAGCGTCGAGACGATGCCGGACAGCAGCACCGCGCCCGCGCCCACCGCGAGCAGCGCGCCGCAGACGATCAGCGGAGCCTTGCCGGACGAGTAGGCCATGTTCCGGGTGGTGTTGGCGACGGCGAGGAGCGTCACGAGCACCAGCAGTGCCACCGCTCCCAGGAACACCCACACCGGCCCCCGGCCCGTGGTCGGCCCCACCCGGCGCACCCAGCCCAGCGGCGAGGCCACCACTCGGCGCAGCGCCAGCACGCTCGCGCCCGCGCCCAGCACCGGCACGCCCAGCGCCACCAGCGCGATCACGATCCAGGCCACCACGGTGGGGCTCCGCCACTCGCTCAGCAGGAACACCACGAAGACGACCGTCGTGACCAGTGAGCCGGCCAGGCAGGCCAGCCCCGTCTCCAGCGCCGCGATCCGGCGTACCTGGCCCGCCGACGCGCCGGCCAGTCGCAGCCCGGCCAGCCGCCGGTCCCGGTGGACGGCACCCACCCGGGTGCACTGGCCGAGGAACCCGAGCACGGGGACCAGCAGGAACAGCAGGGTGACGATCACTCCGGAGCGTTCACCGGGGTTGTCCAGCAGACCGGCGGCCATGTCCACCCGGTAGCTGCCCTTCATCGAGGCCAGCACGCCCGCCGCCAGGCCGAACGCCGTCGCCAACGCCGCCCCCAGCCCCGTCAGCGTCACCCGCCACCACTCGCGCCGGTCGGAGCCCCGGGTCAGCAGCAGGGCGAGGCGGAGATCGTTCGCCAGAGCGTTCACCGGGACACCCCCAGCGACGCGTCGGCCTCGGAGACCACGACGCCGTCCTTCAGCGTGACCTCGCGGTCCGCGTACGCCGCGGTCTGCGCGTCGTGCGTGATCAGCAGCACCGCCGTACCGGACTCCCGGGCCGCGTGCGTCAGCGCCGCCATCACCTGCTCGCTCGCCAGCGAGTCCAGCGCCCCGGTCGGCTCGTCCGCGAACACCACCTTCGGCGCGGTCACCAGCGCCCGCGCCAGCGACACCCGCTGCGCCTGCCCGCCGCTCATCTCCCCGGGCCGCTGCTCCTCCTGCCCGCGTACGCCGAACCGCTCCAGCCACTCACCGGCCCGCTCCCGCGCCGCCTTCCGTGCCGTGCCGGCCAGCAGCAGCGGCAGCGCGACATTGTCGACGGCCGTCAGCTCGGGTATCAGCTGCCCGAACTGGAAGACGACCCCGAAGTCCGTCCGGCGCAACTCGCTGAGCTGCTTCTCCGCGAGCTGGTCGAGCCGCTGCCCGGCGTACGTCACCGAGCCCTCGTCCGGCCGGACGATCCCCGCCAGACAGTGCAGCAAGGTGGACTTGCCGCTGCCGCTGGCCCCGGTGACGGCGAGGATCTCGCCCTGGCGCAGCTCCACCGAGGCGCCGCGCAGCGCCCGCGTCCTGCCGTGCTCCTTGACGAGGCCGCGGGCCGCGAGCAGCGGCACGGGGCTGGGGTTCTTCTCGTTCATGCTGCGTCGACCTCCGCGGTCAGGGTGGTCAGCCGGGCCGTGGTGGTGTTCATCCAGCGGAGGTCGGCGTCGAGATGGTTGAGGGCGTAGTCCGCCGCGAGCACGGTCGCGAGATCGGCTGTCGGCGCGGTCTTCACGGCCGTCAGCTCCCGCATCCGCGTCATGTGCGCGGTGCGCTGCGCCCGGAGGTAGGCGGCCGGGTCGCCGTCGGCGAGGATCGAGACGACGAGCTTGGCGAAGATCTCGTTCGTCACGAACGGCGCGGGCGGTGTGATCTCCCCGGCCCACTTGGCCAGTTCGCGCGCCCCCTCGTCCGTCGAGCGGTACATCGTCCGCTCCGGACCGCTGTCGGCCTCGGTGCCGTCGATCTCGGCGAGGCCGTCGCGGACCAGCCGCTGCAAGGTCGTGTAGACCTGCCCGTAGGCCAGCGGGCGGGCCTGCGGGAAGCGTTCGTCGTGCCGTCGCTTGAGGTCGTAGCCATGGCTCGGCCCACCGGCGAGCAGCCCCAACAGGATGTGGCGGGTGCTCATGGGAACCAGTATGCACTGAGTATATGTACTGAGTGAATAGCGAGCGGGAAAGTGGTCCCGCCATGGCCGATGCTGAAGGGAAGCCGAAGAGAACAGGACCCCGACGCCGAAGTGACCAAAGCCACGATGTACGTACACCCACGTCTGCGGCGGCGCCCGCTGGGTAGGGCTGGAGTACCCCGGACCCGCACCCCATCGCCGTACGACGACAAGGAGGCCCCCGTGGCCGCACCGGCTCACCTTCCGACCCCGGCCCGCTCCAAACGCGAGGCGCAGCCCTTCGAGCTCCTCGAACCCCACGTCTGCGTGTTCAGCGCGGAGGGCCCCTGCGCCGACGTCCCGCTCACCAGCGAGCCCCCGCTCCCCGACGCCGCCCCCCTCACCAGCGAGCCGCCCCTCGCCGACGCGGCTCCCCTCACCAGCGAACCCACGTCCAACGGCGCCGCATCGGGGGTCTAGATGCCACCACACCCGGCCGATTCCGGGGATCTGCCACTACACTCGACCGATTCGGGCGAGGAGTCGTCTCCACCGACCGATTCCGGTGATCCGCGCCCACGCCCGGTGGATCCCGCAGATCCGCCACCCAGCCCGGCCGATCCCGGAGGGCCGCCACCGGAGACACCCTTGTCCCGGCTCGCCGCGCTGCACGGTGTCGCCACCTCCTACAGTCCCTCCCCGGACCGTACGGTCGCGGCCTCGGCCGGCGCGGTCGTCGCCGCTCTCGCCGCACTGGACGTCGACGCGAGCACCCCCGAGGCCGTACGGGCCGCCCTCGCGGCACGCGAACGGCAGCTCGGGGAACGGCTGTTGCCGCCCACCGTGGTCCGCTGGGCCGACGGCGCGCCCCCCGACGCCCTGACCGCCCTCCCGCCCGGCACCCGGCTGCGTATCACGACCGAGCAGGGCGAACTCCGCTCCACCGTCGAGAAGCTGCCCCCGGGCGTGCACGCCCTGAGCGTCACCGCCCCCGACGGCCGTACCGCCGAGGCCCACCTCGTCGTGGCCCCGGCCCGGCTGCCCGCCCCGCCCGGCCGCACCTACGGACTCCTCGTCCAGCTCTACTCCCTCCTCTCCCGGCGCAGTTGGGGCATGGGCGACCTCGGCGACCTCGCCGAACTCACCGCCTGGGCCGGCCGCGCCCTCGGCGCCGGATTCGTCCAGGTCAACCCGCTGCACGCGGCCGTCCCCGGCACCCCCACCGACCCCTCCCCGTACCGCCCCTCCTCCCGCCGCTACCCCGACCCCGTCCACCTGCGCGTCGAGGACATCCAGGAGTACGTGTACGCCTCCTCGTCCCCCGACGACCGCGACCGCCTCGCCGCCCTGCTGGAACGGGCCGCGCGGCTGCGGGAATCCGTCCTGGCCAAGGGCGAGCTGATCGACCGGGACGCGGTGTGGGAACTCAAGCGCGAGGCGCTGGAACTGGTGCGTGCCGTACCGCTCGGCCCCGGGCGGCGGGCCGCGTACTGGGACTTCCTCGCCGAGGAGGGCGAGGCGCTGGAGGACCACGCCACCTGGTGCGCGCTCGCGGAGGTGTACGGCTCCGACTGGCAGCGCTGGCCGACGGGCCTTCGCGACCCGCGTTCCCCCGAAACAGTCCGCGCCCGCGGCGAGTTGATGGACCGCGTCGACTTCCACACCCGCCTGGCCTGGCTCACCGACGCCCAGCTCGGCACCGCACAGCGCTCCGCGCGCGACGCCGGCATGCCGATCGGCCTGGTGCACGACCTGGCGGTCGGCGTCCACCCCGGCGGCGCCGACGCATGGGCCCAGCAGGAGCACTTCGCCGCCGGCATGTCGATCGGCGCGCCCCCCGACGCCTTCAACTCCCGCGGCCAGGACTGGGGCCTGCCCCCCTGGCGCCCCGACCGCCTCGCCGAGTCCGGCTACGCCCCCTACCGCCGTCTCCTCCGCGCCCTCCTCCGGCACGCGGGCGCCCTCCGCATCGACCACGTCATGGGCCTCTTCCGCCTGTGGTGGGTCCCGCAGGGCCAGGCACCGACCGAGGGCACCTACGTCCGCTACGACGCCGACGCCATGCTCGCGATCCTGGTCCTGGAGGCCTCACGAGCCGACGCCCTGGTGATCGGCGAGGACCTGGGCACGGTCGAGCCCGGTGTACGCGAGGCCCTGGACGCACGCGGCGTCCTCGGCACCTCCGTCCTCTGGTTCGAACGTGACTGGGAGGGCACCGGCCGCCCTCTCCCGCCCGAACGGTGGCGAGCGAACTGCCTCGCCACCGCCACCACCCACGACCTCCCGCCCACCGCCTCCCGGCTGACCTGCGATCACGTCGACCTCCGCCACGGCCTGGGCCTGCTCTCCCGCTCCCTGGACGAGGAACGGGCCGAGGCCGCAGCCGACACGGGCGAATGGCTGGCCCTGCTGACCAGGACGGGCCTGCTGAACGGCGCCGGCGGAGGCATCTCCTCCGCCTCCGAGGAGGCCGCGATCCAGGCCCTCCACCGCTTCCTCCTCCGGACCCCCGCCCGCATGATCGGGCTCTGGCTCCCCGACACGATCGGCGACCGCCGCCCCCAGAACCTCCCCGGCACGTGGGACCAGTACCCGAACTGGCGCCTCCCCATCGCCGATGCGTCCGGCCGCCCGGTGACGCTGGAGGACCTGGCGGCGTCACCTCGGCTGCATGCCCTGGTGGATGTGCTGAGGGGCGCCCAATGACTCGGGGGGCGGGGGTGCATGGGCGACTGCAGGGGGTGTGTGGCTGGTTGAACGACGGCCCTGCGGGCCGAAAGGCACGGGGCGCGGCCCCTGCTTTTCAGGGGCGCGGGGAACTGCGCGACCAGCCACACACCACCCGCACCCGCCGGACCACACGCACCCCCGAGCCATTAGGCACCCCCGGCCGAGCGGAGCGCACCCGCGTTCGTTACCTTTGGGGCGTGGACAAGAAGAACGCCCTGCGCGCCGGCGCCCTGGCCGCCGGTACGACGCTGATGATGCTGCTCATGTCGTCCCCCGCGCTCGCGCTGACGCCCGACGACGGCGACGGCCCGGGCCAGGGCCTCAATGTGATCGAGACGCTGGGTCTCTTCGTCGTGGCGCCGCTCGCGCTGTTCGCGGTGATCGCCGGACTGGTCTGGGTCCTGGACGGGTCGACGGACCGTCAGCCGAAGGCCAAGGCGAAGGCCTGACCTCCACCGCTCCACCGTTCTCGACGCTTTCCACCGAGGGCACCCTCAGCACACCTGTGCGCCGGGGGTGCCCTCGACGTGTTTCCGGCCGGCCGGCCGGCCGGCCGGGGCGGGCCCGGCCTCCGGGCTTTCCGGGTCCGCTCAGGGGTACGGCGTCGGGTAAGGCGCCGTGAGATACCGCTGCACCGTCGGCCCCAGCCACTCCACGATCTCCTCGCGGCTCAGCGCGACCGCCGGCTGGAACCGCAGGATGTAACGCGCCAGAGCCATCCCCAGCACCTGTGACGCACAGAGCGCCGCCCGGGTCGCGGCCTGCTCGGGATCCGGGCACACATGCCGGGCGAGCGGCAGCAGCTGGTCCCGGAACACCCCCTGCATCCGCTCGGCGCCCGCCTGGTTGGTGGCGCCGACCCGGAGCATCGCGGTGAGCACCTCGTTCTTCTCCCAGAGATCGAGGAAGTGGCTCACCAGCGTCCGGCCCACGTCCCGTGGATCGACCCCGGTGGGATCGGGCAGCAGCAGATCGATGTCGAGTGCCGCGGCGTACAGCCCCTCCTTCGAGCCGTAGTACCGCATGACCATCGACGGGTCGATCTTCGCGTCCTTGGCGATCGCCCGGATCGTGGCCCGGTCGTACCCGTCGGCCGCGAACCGCTCGCGCGCCGCCTGGAGGATCGCGTGCCGGGTGGCGTCGGAGCGGCGGGGAGGTCTGGGAGGGTCGGGTTCCGTATGAGCCATGCCAACAAACGTAGGCCAACACCTGTTGACAGTCCAGAGGTCTCTCTCTACGTTGACAACAGGCGTTGGCCAACAACCGTTGACCAACAAGTGTTGGCAGGAGGCCGCCATGAACGGCAAGAACGGCAACACCTCTGACTCCCGCGACGTCATCGTTGTGGGCGCGGGCCCCACCGGACTGCTGCTGGCCGGCGACCTGGCCGCCGCCGGCATCCCGGTCACGCTCGTCGAGAAGCGCCGCCACGAGATCAGCAACCTCTCCCGCGCCTTCGTCGTGCACGCCCGCACGCTGGAGCAGCTCGACGCCCGCGGCCTCGCCGACGAGCTGGAGGCCCAGGGCCGGCCCCTCGACCGCATCAACCTCTTCGGCCGCCTCTCCGTACGCCTCGACACCCTTCCCTCCCGCTTCAACCACCTGCTCGTGATCCCGCAGTACGAGGTGGAGAAGGTCCTGGAGCGGCGGGCGGTGGAGGCCGGGGTCCGGTTCCGGTACGAGACGGAGGTGACGGCGGTCGAGCAGGGCGCGGAGGCCGGCTCGGGCACGGTCGCCGTGGAACTGCGAGGACCGGCCGGCGAGCCGGACCGGCTGACCGCCGCGTACGTCGTCGGGACGGACGGGCACCGCAGCGCGGTCCGTGAGGCGATCGGGCTGCCGTTCCCCGGGAAGGCGGTCATCCGTTCCGTGGTCCTCGCGGACGTACGGCTCGACGAGAAGCCGGCCGAGGTGCTGACCGCGAACGCCGTCGGCGACGCCTTCGCCTTCATCGCGCCCTTCGGAGACGGCTACTACCGGATCATCGGCTGGCACCGCGGCCGCGACGTCCCCGACAGCACGCCGCTCGACCTCGACGAGGTCAGGGAGATCACCCGGCTCGCGCTCGGCCGCGACTACGGTATGCGCGACGCCCGCTGGATGTCCCGCTTCCACAGCGACGAGCGCCAGGCACCCGCGTACCGGGTCGGCCGCGTCTTCCTCGCCGGGGACGCCGCCCACGTCCACACCCCGGCCGGCGGCCAGGGCATGAACACCGGCCTCCAGGACGCCGCGAACCTCGGCTGGAAGCTCGCCGCGGTACTCGGCGGCCACGCCGACCCCGCCCTCCTCGACACCTACGAGGCCGAACGCCACCCCGTCGGCAAGGCGGTACTCCGCAGCAGCGGCGGCATCGTCCGCCTCGCCATGGCCAAGCACCCCTGGACCCTGGCGCTCCGCGCCGCCCTCACCACCCTCGTCAACCACCTCCCCCCGGCCCGCACCCGCGTCATCGGCCAGGTCACCGGCCTCGGCTACACGTACGCGGCCCCGCGCGGCGCCCACCGGCTCGTCGGCACCCGCGTCCCGGACGTCACCCTGACCACCGGCCGCCTCTACGAGTCCCTGCGCGGCGGCCGCTTCGTCCTGATCACCCCGCGCGCCACGGACCAGCCGTACGCGCGCGGCGACCGCGAGGACCGCCTCGCCGTCGCATGCTGGACGAGCGACCGCCGTACGACCGTGCTGGTCCGGCCCGACGGATACGTGGCCTGGGCGGCGGAGGGCGCGGACGACGCGACGATCGAGGCGGCGCTGACGGCGGCGCTCGGCGCCGTTTCCTAGTTCCTGCCCGGCCTCTCGGTCCGGCCCCTCAGCCGACTTCTCGGTCGACTTCTCGGGCTGCGGTCACGGCCCTGTCCCCACCACCAACATCCTCAGCAGGTCGGCCAGTTGGCCGGCCTGTTCCTCGTTCAGGTGGGACAGCGCCTCGGTCTGGACGGTCAGGCCCGCCACGACGGCCTGGTCGGTCAGGCGCAGGCCCTCGTCGGTGAGGGTGACCTGGAGGGCGCGGCGGTCGTGCGGGTCGGGGGAGCGGCGGAGCAGCCCCGCGCGTTCGAGTTTGTCGAGGCGGCCGGTCATGCCGCCCGTGGTGAGCATCAGCGTCGCGGAGAGCTCGCGCGGCGAGAGCGTGTACGGCTCGCCGGACCGCCGCAGGGTCGCGAGCACGTCGAACTCCCCGCGCGAGATCCCGAACCGTGCGTACGCCTTCTCCATCCGGTCGCCGAGCGCCCGTGAGAGCCGGTAGACGCGCCCGAACACCTCCATCGCGGTGGTGTCGAGGTCGGGCCGTACGAGCGCCCACTGGTCGATGATCGCGTCGACGGGATCGCGGAGGGGCTGGTCGGACGGCTCGGACCGCTGGGGCCTGGGGCTCGCGCTCATGAGGTGAGTATCGGACGCCCGCTGGGTCGGCCGCAAGAAAGTAGCTTGAAGGAAAGTTGCTTAGTGCTAAGCTAATGGCGAGTGAGCTAGTTGGGCAGTTTTCAGCCAGTTGGGCCAGTTTTCACCTCAGTCGAGCCGCGAAGGGCACGCGCGATGACCGCGAACACCGAGAGAACCGCGAACCGTTTCCGTCTCATAGCCCTGACCGCGCTCGCCCCCATCTCCTGGGGCACCACCTACGCCGTCACCACCGAGTTCCTGCCGGCCGACCGCCCCCTGTTCACGGGACTGGTGCGGGCGCTTCCGGCGGGTCTGCTGCTCCTGGCGATCTCACGCACGCTGCCGCGCGGGGTCTGGTGGGGGAAGGCCGCGGTACTGGGCGCGCTGAACATCGGCGCCTTCTTCCCGCTCCTCTTCCTCTCCGCGTACCGGCTGCCGGGCGGTATGGCGGCGGTGGTCGGCTCGGTCGGCCCGCTGTTCGTCGCGGGCCTGGCGACCGTACTGCTGGGGGAGCGGCCGACCGTACGAACGCTGCTCACCGGGATCGCCGCGGCCCTCGGCGTCAGCCTGGTCGTACTGAAGGCGGCCGGCGCGCTCGACCTGGTCGGCGTGCTCGCGGCGCTCGCCTCCACCGCCTCCATGTCCACCGGCACGGTCCTCACCAAGCGCTGGGGCCGCCCGGACGGCGTCGGCCCCCTCGCCCTCACCGGCTGGCAACTGACCGCCGGCGGCCTCCTGATAGCCCCGCTCGCGCTCCTCGTCGAGGGCGCGCCCCCAGCCCTGGACGGCCGGGCGATCGGCGGCTACCTCTACCTCGCCCTCGCCAACACCGCCATCTCCTACTGGCTCTGGTTCCGGGGAATCGGCCGCCTGTCCGCCACCCAGGTCACCTTCCTCGGCCCTCTCTCCCCCCTGACCGCGGCCGTCGTCGGCTGGGCGGCCCTCGACCAGACCCTCGCCCCCCTCCAGCTCCTGGGCATGACTCTCGCCTTCGGCGCCACGATCCTGGGCCAACTCCAGCCGCGCACACGGCCCATGACGACTCCCTCGAAGCCCACTGAGGAGAGCCGGGGCAGGCGGGCCCTGGGCGGACAACCGGTCGCAGCCATCGACGAACGGCTGTGACCAGCGCTTCCGAGAAAGTGTCCAGGGCATAGAGGGGGCGCCCGGTGAAGTCACCGGGCGCCCCCGTCGTCGTACGGCCGGCCCTTGCTACTCCGTGGCCGCCGCCGCGTCCGCGGACTGTGCGCGCAGGGCGCGCTCGACGCCCGCGCGGGACTCCGAGACCAGGCGGCGCAGGGCCGCGTTGGGGTCGGCGGAGGTCAGCCAGGTGTCCGTCTTGTGGAGGGTTTCGGCGGAGACCTGGATCGTCGGGTAGAGGCCGATCGCGATCTGTTGGGCGATCTCGTGGGAGCGGGAGTCCCAGATGGACTTCACGACCTCGAAGTACTTGTCGGTGTACGCGGCGAGGAGGTCGCGCTGGTCGGTCTGGACGAAGCCGGCGATGACGGCTTCCTGGAGGGCGTTGGGGAGCTTGTCGGAGTCGATGACCTGGGACCAGGCCTCGGCCTTGGCCTCGGGGGTCGGGCGGGCGGCGCGGGCGGTGGCGGCGTGGCGTTCGCCGGCGGCCGTCTTGTCCCGCTCGTACTCGCCCGCGATCTCCGCCTCGTCGTAACGGCCCACCGCCGCGAGCCGCTCGACGAAGGACCAGCGCAGCTCGGTGTCGACGGCCAGCCCCTCGATCGTCTGCGTACCCTCCAACAGGGCCTCCAGGAGGTCCAGTTGCTCGGGGGTGCGGGCGGTCGCGGCGAAGGCGCGGGCCCAGGCCAGCTGGTGGTCGGAGGACGGGGTGGCCGCGCGCAGGTGCGCCAGCGTGGCGTCCGTCCAGCGGGTCAGCAGCGCCTCACGGGCCGTCGGGTCCCCGTACAGCTCGATCGCCAGCTTCACCTGCCGCTGCAGCGACTGCACGACACCGATGTCCGACTCCTTGCCGATGCCCGACAGGACCAGGGACAGGTAGTCGCGGGTCGCCAGCTCCGCGTCGCGCGTCATGTCCCAGGCCGACGCCCAGCACAGGGCGCGGGGGAGCGAGGACTCGAAGTCGCCGAGGTGCTCGGTGACGAAGGCCAGCGACCGCTCGTCCAGGCGGACCTTCGCGTACGACAGGTCGTCGTCGTTGAGGAGGACGACCGCCGGGCGGCGCCTGCCCACCAGCTGGGGGAGGGCGGTCAGTTCGCCGTCGACGTCCAGCTCGACGCGCTCGTCACGGACCAGCTTGCCGCTGGCGTCGTCCAGTTCGTAGAGGCCGACCCCGATGCGGTGCGGACGCAGCGTCGGCTCGCCCTTCGCGCCCGCGGGCAGCGCCGGGGCCTCCTGGCGGATCGCGAACGAGGTGATGACGCCGTGCTCGTCCGTCTCGATCTCCGGGCGGAGGATGTTGATGCCGGCCGTCTCCAGCCACGCCTTCGACCAGGCCTTCAGATCACGGCCGGAGGTCTCCTCCAGGGCGCCCAGCAGGTCGGACAGGCGCGTGTTGCCGTACGCGTGCGCCTTGAAGTAGGCCTGCACGCCCCGGAAGAACTCGTCCTGGCCGACATACGCGACGAGCTGCTTCAGGACGGAAGCCCCCTTCGCGTACGTGATGCCGTCGAAGTTGACGAGCACGTCGTCCAGGTCGCGGATCTCGGCCATGATCGGGTGGGTGGACGGCAGCTGGTCCTGCCGGTATGCCCAGGTCTTCATGGAGTTGGCGAAGGTCGTCCACGAGTGCGGCCAGCGCGACTCGGGGTGGGCCGCCTGGCAGGCGATCGACGTGTACGTGGCGAACGACTCGTTCAGCCACAGGTCGTTCCACCACTCCATCGTCACGAGGTCGCCGAACCACATGTGGGCCAGCTCGTGGAGGATCGTCTCGGCGCGGACCTCGTACGCGGCGTCCGTCACCTTCGAGCGGAAGACGTACTGGTCGCGGATGGTCACCGCACCCGCGTTCTCCATCGCGCCCGCGTTGAACTCCGGCACGAACAGCTGGTCGTACTTCTTGAACGGGTACGCGTAGTCGAACTTCTCCTGGAACCAGTCGAAGCCCTGCCGGGTGACCTCGAAGATCGCGTCGGAGTCCAGGTACTCGGCGAGGGACGGGCGGCAGTAGATGCCCAGCGGCACGCTCTGCCCGTCCTTCTCGTACACGCTGTGCACCGAGTGGTACGGGCCGACGATCAGGGCCGTGATGTACGTCGAGATCCGGGGCGTCGGCTCGAAGACCCAGACGTCGTCCTTGGGTTCGGGCGTCGGCGAGTTGGAGATGACGGTCCAGCCGGTCGGCGCCTTCACGGTGAACTGGAACGTGGCCTTCAGGTCCGGCTGCTCGAAGGACGCGAAGACGCGACGGGCGTCAGGGACCTCGAACTGGGTGTACAGATACGCCTGGTTGTCGACCGGGTCGACGAACCGGTGCAGGCCCTCACCCGTGTTGGTGTACGCGGCGTCGGCCACGACCCGCAGGATGTTGGGGCCCTCCAGCAGACCGGGGAGCGCGATCCGGGAGTCCTTGAAGACCTCCGCCGGGTCCAGCGCGTCGCCGTTGAGGGTCACCTCGTGGACGGTCGGGGCCACCAGGTCGATGAAGGACGCCGCGCCGGTTTCGGCGACGTCGAAGCGCACCGTGGTCACGGACCGGTAGGTGCCGCCCTCCTGCGCGCCGGAGAGATCGAGATCGATCTCGTACGAGTCAACGCTGAGCAGCTCCGCCCGCTGCTGAGCCTCTTCGCGGGTCAGGTTTGTGCCAGGCACGCGGTCATCTCCTCGTTATGTGTGGGTTGCGCCATCCTTCCATGAGCACGGCGAACTTTGGAGTAGCTAAGGTCTGGCTACTGTAGGTAGCATGGCTGGTATGAAGATTAGTGTGAGCCTGCCGCAGGAGGACGTTGCCTTCGTTGACGAGTACGCCGAGCGAACAAAGGCCGATTCCCGGTCAGCCGTGATACACGCAGCGATCGAACTCCTGCGTGAAGCGCAGCTGGAGCAGGAGTACACGGAGGCCTTCGCCGAGTGGGACGGGAGCGAGGACGCCGCGTTCTGGGACCAGTTCTCGGGGGACGGGATGACCGATGAAGCGCGGTGACATCTACCTGGTCGACTACGAGCCTGCGCGCGGCAGCGAGGCCAGCAAGGCGCGTCCGGCCGTGATCGTTTCCAACGACGGTGCCAACGCGGCTGCGGCACGGACCGGACGCGGCGTGATCACATTGGTCCCCCTGACGACCAACACCTCCCGCGTCTATCCGTTCCAAGTGCTGCTTCCTGCCCAGGAGTGCGGTCTCCCGAAGGACTCCAAGGTGCAGTGCGAGCAGGTGCGCGCGCTCGCTCCGGAGAGGCTCCTGCGGCCGATCGGTTCGGTCCCGCGCCAGCGAATGGCTGAGGTCGACGTGGCCCTACGACGGCATCTGGCCCTCTGAACGCGCGGAGGGGCGCCCCACCGTTCAAGGTGGGGCGCCCCTCTTTTCGCGTACTGCCCGCCTACTCGCTCAGCTCCGCCGCCACCAGCTCCGCGATCTGCACCGCGTTCAGCGCGGCGCCCTTGCGGAGGTTGTCGTTGGAGATGAAGAGGGCGAGGCCGTTGTCGACGGTCTCGTCGGCGCGGAGACGGCCGACGAACGACGGGTCCTGGCCGGCGGCCTGGAGGGGGGTGGGGATGTCGGAGAGGGCGACGCCCGGGGCGCCGGCCAGCAGCTCCGTCGCGCGCTCCACGGTGATCGGGCGCGCGAAGCGGGCGTTGACCTGGAGGGAGTGGCCGGAGAAGACCGGGACGCGGACGCAGGTGCCGGAGACCTTGAGCCCGGGGATCTCCAGAATCTTGCGGGACTCGTGGCGGAGCTTCTGCTCCTCGTCCGTCTCGTTCAGACCGTCGTCGACGATCGAGCCGGCGAGCGGGATGACGTTGAAGGCGATGGGCCGCTTGTAGACGCCCGGCTCGGGGAAGTCGACCGCCGAGCCGTCGTGCGTCAGCTTGTCGGCGTCGGCCACGACCTTCTGGACCTGGCCGTGCAGCTCCGCGACGCCCGCGAGGCCGGAGCCGGACACCGCCTGGTAGGTGGCGACGACCAGCGCTTCGAGGCCCGCCTCGTCGTGCAGCGGACGCAGCACCGGCATCGCGGCCATCGTCGTGCAGTTCGGGTTGGCGATGATGCCCTTGGGGCGGTCGGCGATCGCGTGCGGGTTCACCTCGGCGACGACCAGCGGTACCTCGGGGTCGCGGCGCCACGCGGAGGAGTTGTCGATCACGACCGCGCCCTGGGACGCCACCTTCTCGGCCAGGGCCCTGGAGGTCGCGCCGCCGGCGGAGAACAGGACGATGTCGAGGCCGGAGTAGTCGGCCGTCGCCGCGTCCTCGACCGTCACGCCGTCGAGGACCGAACCGGCCGAACGGGCGGACGCGAACAGGCGCAGCTCCTGCGTCGGGCCGAGAGGGTTGGATGCGGCGCGCTCCTTGAGGATCCTGCGCATGACCGTGCCGACCTGACCGGTGGCTCCGACGATTCCGACCCTCACGGCGACTCCTTTTACGTGGCTTGTCTGTGTCTGCGGCATGGCCGAGGCGTTTCCATCATGCGGTCAGCCCCGGTCCGCCTGCCAATCGTTTGACCGGGACGCTCAAACCATGGGACGCGACGGCCCCCGGCACCGGAGCCGCTTCTTCGCCCGTCACCCCGGCTGAGCTGGAGAAATTCGTCCGACGGCGGCCCCGTACCGCAAGCTGTGCTGCCTCGACCCTGCCCACGGCACCCCGGCGCACGCGAAGGTGTGACGTACGCCTCTACGGCATGCGGGGAGCCACGGGAAAGGTCGCGCGAGCGCCGTGAACGTTTCGGCCCGCACCGGCGTCGTAGAGGAAACGCGGGAGGGGAGGGGTGGCTGTGCTGCGCAGAAAGGCGCGCCGCGTCCAGGAGGTGGACGATCCGCTGCACGCGGGCGGCGACCTGCGGACCGGGGCCGGCGACCTGCGGACCGGGGACGGCGACTCGCCGGCGGCGACGGGGGAGGCGGGGACAGGGGTCGCGGGGGACGCGGGGAGCACGGCGGCCACCGCCGCCGCGGCCACCGATCCGCTGGACGCGGCCCAGGAGCGGCGGGTACGGGCGGTACTCGCGCTCGGCGGTGTACCGCAGTCGGACCTGCTGGACGGGGTACAGCAGGTGCGGCTGCGGCTGCTGGAGCGGGCCGCGAGCGGCCGTGAGGCGCCGAGGGACGTGTCCGCGTGGGCGGCGGTGGTCGCCTCCAACCTGGCGATGGACTGGCACCGGGCCAAGCGCCGCCAGGAGCGCCTCGGCGAGCGGCTGGCCTCGCTGCGCCAGCCGGCGGACCCCTCCGGCGAGGAGTCCAGCGTGCTCTCGCTCGCCGTCGCCCGCGGCCTGGACGAGCTGCCCGACGCCCTGCGCCAGGTCCTCGTCCTGCGCTTCTACGCCGACCTGCCGGTACGCGGGATCGCCGACGAGCTCGGCATCCCCGAGGGCACGGTCAAGAGCAGGCTCCACTCGGCGGTCCGCGCCCTGCGCACCCGCCTGCACGAGGACGAGGTGGTGTGACGTGGCCGCCCGGGACAACAGCCGGCGCGACGCCGAGTACGACGACATGGCGCATGGGGATGTCGGGCATGGGGACGTCGGGCATGGAGACGTCGGGCATGGAGACGGTCCGCGCGGGGGCGTCGGGAACGGGGACGTGGAGCCCGCAGAGGTTGCGCACGGGGACGCCGAGCGCGCCGATCTCGTGCCCGGAGACGTGGAGCGCGCCGATCTCGCGCACCGGGACGCCGAGGATGGCGACCGCGCTGTCGACGGTGCCGAGCGCGGCGGCCTCGCCTTCGACGACGACGCGGCGCGCGCGGACCTCGAAGCCGCCGGAGTCCAGTCCGCCGACGACGTCCGGTACGACGGCCCCGCATACGCTGGCATGGACGCGCTGATGGGCGCGCTCGTCGACGATCCGCTGCCCGAAGACGCCCTGCGGGACGCCGAGTTCGTGGCCTCGCGTGACGCGGCCGCCGCCGACATCGCTCTGTTGAGGGAGCAGCTGGGGCTGATCGGCGAGGCGCTGGCCGGAGCGGGCACGGCGAACGCCGAGGCCGGGGCACCGCCGGGGCGAAGCGTGGCCGCGCGGCCGGGGGACGCGGCCGGTGCCGAGACGGACCCCGGGCACGTGTCCGGGTCCGCGGCGGCCCCCGTCGCGCCGGTGAGGCCCCTGCTGCCGCGGCCTGCCCGCACCAGGCGCGCCCTGAACATCGCCTTCGGCACCCTCGCCGCAGCCGTGGCCGCCTCCGTGGTCCTCAGCGTGGGCTGGGCCGTCGTACAGGCCGGTGGCGCGGCGAGCACGACGTCGTCCGACGCGGCGGACAGCGGCTACGGCAGCGGCGCCGACCAGAAGGACAGCGAGGCGGGCGGCCCGCACGACGACAGCGGCGGCAAGCTCAGCCACCTGGGCTACCTCGCCTGCGCCCGTCTCGTCGTCGAGGGCACTGTCACCGATGTCGAACCCGTGCCGGGCGCCGGGCAGGACCGGATCGCGGTCGACGTGGACCGCTACTACAAGCCCGCCAAGGGCGCCGACGAGGTCGTCTTCCCCATGGCCGAGGACGTCGACCCCCGGTTGAAGAAGGGCGACCACGTCCTCATCGGCATCTCGTGGGGCTCCGACGAACCGGACCTGTGGACCGTGGGAGAGCGGGAGATCGCCGACGAGCGGGCCTGGATCGAGGAGGGACTGCCGTCGGCGGAGGGCATGCCGTGCGAGTGACGGCGCCGAGCGGCAGCGTCGGCGGAGACTGACGCGGAAGGGGCGGGTGTCCCCCCGGACACCCGCCCCTCACCGACGCATCAGCGACGTATCACCGACGCATCACTCACGCCTACCGGCGCACTACGGCGTGACCTTCTCGATCCGCACGCTGCCGGCGCCCGCGGCGGTGCCGCGCGCGTTCACCAGCTGGACCCGGCCGAAGAACTCCCGGCCGGCCGGAGCCTCGGCGGCCGCGACGACGTCACCGGAGACGGTCGTCGACTCGCCCGTACCGAGCTTCACGGCGGTGTCCGCGACCTTCACCTCGCCCAGGGCGGAGGAGAAGAACACGTCGCGGTAGTCGTACGCGGTCGACCCGGCCGGGACCGAGTAGCCGATGACCTGGATGGTGTACGTACCGGCGGCCGGCGACGGGACGGAGACGGACTCCTCGGAGTCGCCGTCCGCGTCGGACGCGACCTCGTTGCCGTCGGCGTCGTAGACGAACAGGTCGAGGTCGGCGCCCGTGTCCGCCGTGTTGCCGATGACGACGTCCAGGGACTCGGCGCCCGCGGGCACCTCGACCGTGGAGGTCTGGGTGACACCGTTGGCGATGGTCGGCCGGTCGGTCTTGGCCGAGCCGAGCGGCCCGCCCGCCAGCTTGCCGTCGACGGCGGCGAGGCTGTTGGTCACCTTCCAGGAGGCGGCGGTCGGGGTGCCGACCTTGGCCTCGGGCACGGTGACGACCTCCGGGTCGAAGCTCGCCCCGTACACCGCGAAGTTCAGCTTGAAGGTGTTGTCGAGCACCGGCGACGTCCGGCGCGACTCGACCTCGATCTCCCAGACGCCGGGCTGCGGGTTGGCGTACGAACGCACGTCCGGCTTGCAGCCGTTGCCGTCGAGGTAGTTGCTGTAGCAGGTCAGGGAGCTGGTGCTCTCGACCGCGAGGCCGTACGGGTGGTTGGCGATGAAGCGGGTCTGGCTCTTGTCCTTCAGTCCGCTGATCGCGACCTCGAGGGTCTTCGTGCCCTCGGGGACGGTGATGAAGTACGACTTGAAGGAGTTGCGCTGGACCGTGCCGGACGCCGAGTGGGTGTACTTCAGCGGCGCGGAGACCACCACCGTGTTGAGGATCTGCCTGTCGATGCCCACGGTCTTCGGGTCGTCGACCTCCAGAATCGCGCTGCTGATGCCGGAGTTCTCCGGCTTGGCGGCGATCTTCACGGTGACCGGCTTGTTCAGCGGCAGGGAGACCACGTCGTCGCCGACGATCCGGAACGTGTTGTCCCGGTTGTTCTCCAGGTGCAGCTCGTGGCGGATCGCCTTGTCGGCACCGGACGTACGGGTGATGGTCACGTCGTACGTCTTCTTCTGCCCGGCCTTGAGGCCGCCCTCACGGTCGTAGATGCCGGTGCCGAAGCCCGGGGTCTTGAGCGCGAAGTCGATGGCCGTGTCGACCGGGGCCTTGACCGCGTAGTCGTGTGCCGTCGCGCCTGCCTTGACCGACTTCCACGCGTCCACGATGTTCATCAGGCCCGCGCCCTCGGCGTACGCCTGAACGCCGTTGATGTGGTCGGCGGTCGAGGTCAGCGCGGTGCGCAGCTTCGCGGGCGTCAGGTCGATGCCCTTCTGCTTGGCGGCGCTGAGCAGCAGCGCGGAGGCGCCGGCCGCCTGCGGGGAGGCCATCGAGGTGCCGTTGAGCATCTGGTAGCCGGCCGGGAGCGAGTAGCCCGCCTCGGGGGCGATGAAGCCCGGCAGCCAGGTCTGCGCGGTGTTGACCGCGGCGCCGGGCGCGACCAGGGTCGGGGTGAAGCCGCCGTCCTCACGCGGGCCGCGCGAGGAGAAGTTGAACAGCTGGTAGTCCTTGGTGACCTGCGAGCCGTAGTTGGAGGCCCAGGTCTCCTTGGAGATGGACGCGCCGACCGAGATCACCTTGTCGGCGAGGCCGGGGTCGCCGATGGTGTTGGCGCCGGGGCCGGAGTTGCCGGCCGAGATGACCAGCTGGACGCCGTACTCGTCGATGAGGCGCGTGTAGAGCTCGGCGCGCGCGTTGTTGCCGTCGTTCAGCGCCGGGAGGCCGCCGATGGACATGTTGACGATGTCGACACCGCGGTTGGCGACGAGGTCGATCATGCCCTCGGTGAGCGCCACGTTGGTGCAGCCGGGGCCGAACTCGCAGGCGCGGGACGAGACGATCTTCGCGCCGGGGGCGGCGCCGTTCATCCTGCCGCCGAACAGGCCGTTCGCGGCGGTGATGCCGGCGACGTGGGTGCCGTGCTCGCTGGAGATGAGACCGATGTTGACGAAGTCGGCCTTCTTGCCGACCCAGTCTCCCCCGAGGGGGTCCATCGCGACGTCCTTGCGGTACTCGACGACGAACGGCTGGCGCTCGGCGACGTCGGTCGACGGGTCGTCGGTGCCGAAGTAGCCGATCTGGTAGCCGTCCTTGTACGGCTTCATCGGCTTGTCGTCGGCGAAGTCGAAGTTCTGGTTGACGTCGACGGTGACCGTGCCGGCCGCCGCGTCGTAGAGCACGCCCCACGCGTCGGTGGTGTCGCCGTCGCGGTTCACGTCGCCGGCGGCGTCACCGGCCGCCGTGGCGGACTCGCGGAAGGTGTTGACGGAGTAGGAGCCCGAGGGGGCGGTCCAGGTCCGGCCGCCGAAGGTGAAGGTCGGCCCGGAGACCGAGGTCAGCATCGGTCGCCAGCTGCCGTCGCCGTCGATGAGGGGGTCGGTGGACGTCACCCAGTCGACGATCTTCCGCTCGCCGGTGGAGGTCTTCTGCAGCGCCGGGTGCGCGAGGTCGACACCGGAGTCCAGGACGCCGATGGTGATGCCCCGGCCGTCCGCCTTCGGGTTCTGCTTCACGAAGTCGACGGCGCCCGTCTCGAAGGACGGGTTGTACGGGTTCTCGGCGGGGGTGTTCTTGCCCGGCCCCGGGTACGTCTTCGTCACCGTGGCCTGCGACTCGGCGCCCTTCGCGGTGTCCGCGGCCGGCGACGGGTCGTCGAGGACGATCTCCTGGCGCAGGTCGATGCCCTGCACGGAGGAGAGCTTCGCGGCGGCCGAGATGGCCGAGTCGGCGCTCTTGGTCGGGACCGTGGCGCGGACGTATCCGAGCTTGTCGTGGGTACGGCCCACGGAGCCGCCCTTGACCGCGTCCAGCTGATCGGCGACCTGTTCGGTCCTGCCGGGCGTGGTGGCGATCATCATCGTGACGTTCTTGTCGCCGTCGGCCTTGGCCTCGGCGAGCAGATCCGCGTCGGTCGAACCGAGCTTGTCGTGCGCGGACTTGACGCCGCCGTCCGCCGGGACGGTAGTGGACGGGTCGTCCGCCGAGAAGGCCATGGGTATCGGCCCGGCCGCGGAGAGCGCGGCGACCAGTCCCGCGGCCACGGCTATGCGCGCCACGCGTCTCGCACCCGGCCGGGGGCCGGAATGGGGGGTGAGGGTCATCAGCATCCCTGGAGGTATGGAAATTCAGGTGAAAACGATCATTGATGATCCGAGCGGCGGATTCGGATCGGTCCGGTCCGTTATGCGGTCCCGGATGATCGCTCAGCCTTACCGAAGTGACCTGTGTTTGGGGAGAGTTGAAAGAGGCGGGATTGTGTCATGGCGTAAACCCGCCACCCGCCATGGGGTGCGATGCCCGCCGATGGCAGGACATTTCGCTGATTTGCCGTCAGATTCAGTCGCGCGTCACCGATCTCCGTGACCCCGCTGGGTGCCCGTTGAGTAACGTCGGTGCATGCGCGAGGAGTTGAGGGTGGCGGCCTACGCCGTATGTGTACGGGACGGGCGGATGCTGCTGGCCCGCTGGGTCTCCCGGGAGGGCGTGAAGAAGTGGACCCTGCCCGGCGGCGGCATGGACCACGGCGAGGACCCGTACGACACGGTCGTCCGTGAGGCCGCCGAGGAGACCGGCTACGACGTCGAGCCCACCGCACTCCTCGGCATCGACTCCAACCGGCGCGACTACCCCCGCCGCCTCGGTACCCGCGCCGACTTCCAGGCCCTCCGCATCGTCTACGAGGCCCGCGTCACCGGCGGTGAACTCCGCCACGAGACGAACGGCTCCACGGACATGGCCGCCTGGCACCCCTTGGACGAGGTCCCGAACCTGGAGAGGGTGGGCTTGGTGGACGTGGGCCTGAGACTGTGGAGGGAGCGCCCGCCGAACGGCCACCTGGTGCTGCCGGTCACCCCCTGAGGGGCGAGGGAAACCGCGCGACAAGCCACGGCGAACCCGCGGTCACGGAAACCGCGGAAGCCCTGCGGCGAATAGGTGCTGTACCCCGCCAGATGAACAAGGAGTGACCCCCTCCCTTCACTCCCGCTCACATTCGGGAACCCCCAGTGAACGCGCACCGTACTCGTAGATCCACGTACGGTGATCGGCGCCACCCGTTGCCGCCTCGTTAACGTCCAGGTCACCCCGGCTGCCAAGCATCAAGTACGAGCGGGAACCCCACTCCGGCCCCCACCGCGGAGCGGCCCCGCGACCACTTCCGACGCGTTCGCACTCGGGGAGACCGCGCCATGTCGCGCATACGCTCAGTCGCAGCAGCCGCCACCAACCCTGACCGCAGGGCCTTCCTCGCCGCGACCGGCGCGGTGGGCCTCGCCGCGGGGGTCGGCTTCGCCATGCGGCCGGAGACCGACGCCCACGCCGCCGCCACCGCCGACAAGGCGGCCGAGATCCCCCTGGCCAACCTCTCGAACAGAGAGGCCCCGGCCGCCCCCCTCGCGCCGTACACCCGGGGCACGACCCTCGCCTCGGTCGCGGCCCCCCGCAACGCCTCCGGCTACCGCCGCCTCGGCGACGGCCCCGCCTGGAAGCGGGTCGTGCGCGGCGACCTGGCGACCCCCAAGTCCGGCCGCGAGAACCGTCGTACGACGCTGGCGTCCTTCGTGCAGTTCACCGACCTGCACGTGGTGGACGTCCAACACCCGCTGCGATACGAGTACTTGCGCGCCCAGACCGCCAGCGCCTGGCGTCCGCAGGAGGCCCTGTCGGTGGCCGGCGCGGTCTCGCTCGTCGAGCGGGTGAACGCGCTGCGCGGAGCCCCGGTGACCGGCTCCCCGCTCCACTTCG
This sequence comes from Streptomyces sp. DSM 40750, assembly GCF_024612035.1. Taxonomy (GTDB): domain Bacteria; phylum Actinomycetota; class Actinomycetes; order Streptomycetales; family Streptomycetaceae; genus Streptomyces. Next base: position 4,119,499 of record NZ_CP102513.1, on the reverse strand, counting down.
TCATGACGACCGGCGACAACACCGACAACAACTCCAAGACGGAACTGGACTGGTTCCTGAAGGTGATGAGCGGCGGCCGGGTCACCCCCAACTCCGGTGACCCGCGTCGCTACGAGGGCGTCCAGAACAGCGGCCTCAAGCTTTACTGGCAGCCGGACGCGACCCTCCGCGACGCCGACAAACAGCTCGGCTTCCCCCACCTGAACGGCTTCCTCGCCGCCGCGATCCGCGAGGTCAACAGCCCCGGCCTGAACGTCCCCTGGTACTCCACGGTCGGCAACCACGACTCCCTCCCCGGCGGCTGCTACGCCCCCGGCGACTCCTTCTTCGCCGACTTCGCGGTCGGCGGCAAGAAGCTGATGACCCTGGACGAGCAGGTCGGCAAGGCCATCTGGGACAACGTCAAGAGCGGCGGCGACCCCCGGGGCGCCGAGTGGAAGGCCATCATCAAGGGCCAGGCGAAGAAGATGCGCTCGGTCACCCCGGACGAGAACCGTGCCCCCTTCACCCCGCAGGAGTACCTGAAGGCCCACCTGGACCCGGCCCGCACGGGCCCCGGCCCGGTCGGCCACGGCTACTCGCAGGCCAACCTCGACGCCCGCACCCAGTACTACGCCTTCCGCATCGCCGACGACGTCATCGGCATCAGCCTCGACTCCACCGACCCCGGCGGCCACTACGAGGGCTCGCTCGGCTCGGCCCAGCTCAAGTGGCTGGCCCGTACGCTGAAGGAGGCCGCCAAGAACGGCTCGTACGCCGTCGTCTTCAGCCACCACACCAGCAAGTCGATGCGGAACCTCAACAAGGATCCGTCCCGCCCGGGCGAGGCCCGCCACGGCGGCGACGAGGTGCTCTCCCTCCTCGGCGGCCACCGCAACGTCCTGGCCTGGGTGAACGGCCACAGCCACCGCAACCGCATCACCCCGCACGGGTCCGCGAACGGCGGCTCCTTCTGGGAGATCTCGACCGCCTCGCACATCGACTTCCCCCAACTGGCCCGCGTCATCGAGCTGGTGGACAACAAGGACGGCACGATCTCCCTCTTCACCACCCTGATCGAGTCGGCCGCCCCCCACGCCACCGACTTCACGGACCTCTCCCAGACCGGCCTCGCGGCCCTCTACCGCGAGCTCTCCTACAACGCCCCCGGCCGCCGCGACACACTCACCGGCACGGACGGCGACCGCAACACGGAGCTGGTCCTCCGAAAGGACTGAAAACCGCTCAACTGCCGCGCACATGCTCAACCCGCCCGTCCATGGCGGTGTCCCCCCTCGCGACCGATCGTTCTCGGAACCGCCGAGGATGTCGGTGCGAAGGGGGAGACCACATGTCAGCTCGCAAGGTGCGTACGGCTCTGACGGCGGCGGCCGCGGCGGCCGCGGCGGTGGCCCTGGCCGCGCCCGCGGTGGCGGCACCGGCGTCGGCCAGAACCGACCACGGCGCGACCCGGGAGGCCATGGACGCGGCGGTGAAGGACGGTGTCCTCGGCGTGGCCCTCCAGGCCAAGGACAAGCACGGCGTCTGGAAGGCCACCTCCGGCGTCGGCGACATCAGGACGGACAAGCCGCGTTCGGCCCACGACCGCTACCGCGTCGGCAGCATCACGAAGACCTTCGTGTCGACGGTCCTGCTCCAACTGGAGGCGGAGGGCAGGCTGTCGCTGGACGACAAGGTGGACAAGTGGCTGCCCGGCCTGGTGCGCGGCAACGGCCACGACGGCCGCAAAATGACGCTTCGTCAACTCCTCAACCACACCAGCGGAATCTTCAACGTCACGGCCGACGAGGAGTTCGGCCGCACGTACTTCCTGAAGGACGGCTTCTTCAAACACCGCTACGACACGATGTCCCCTGACCAACTGGTGGCGATCGCCATGAAGCACAAGCCGGACTTCGCCCCCGGCGCCGACTGGAACTACTCCAACACCAACTACGTCCTGGCCGGCATGGTGATCGAGAAGGCCACGGGCAACCCGTACGGCGACGAGGTCCGCGCCCGCATCATCGAGCCCCTCGGCCTGCGTGCCACCCTCGTGCCCGGCACCTACCCGAAGGTCCCGAAGCCGAGCAGCCGCGCCTACGGCAAGCTGGCCGAGACGACGACGGGCCCGACGTACGACGTCACGGAACTGAACCCGTCCCTGGCCTACGCGGCGGGCGAGATGATCTCCGACTCCGGCGACCTCAACCGCTTCTACAGCGCGCTGCTCAAGGGCAAGCTCCTGCCGCGGAAGCAGCTCGCCGAGATGAAGACCACGATCAAGGTCGACGAGATCCCCGACGCCGGCTACGGCCTGGGTCTCATCGAACGGAAGCTCAGCTGCGGCATCACCGTCTGGGGCCACGGCGGCGGCATCCACGGCTCCACCTCGGAGGCCGTCACCACCTCCGACGGCAGCCACTCCCTCGCCCTCAACTTCAACAGCGACTGGACCGGCGACAGCGACGCGATCGTGGAGGCGGAGTTCTGCGGCAAGTAGAACCCCGTCCGTCAGGCGCCTCCGCCCATGAGGAAGGGCCGCCGAAGCGGGCGGCGGCCCTTCCTCTCCCCTCCTGGTGCCCCGAGTTGCCGGATCAGCGGGGGAGCACCACGACATACGCGGCCGGATCGCGGTCGCACGACGCCATCAGGGCGGTGCGGACGACGGTCGCCTGCTGCTCCAGGGAATCACGGAGCTTCTGGGGGGTGATGTGGACGACGGTGATGCCGAGCCGCTCCAACGTCTCGCGCTTGCGGGCGTACTCGGACCACAGCGCGTCGTCCTCAGCGCGCGGAGCGCGCGTGTCGAGCTCGACCGCGACGGCCTGCTCCGGCCAGTACGCGTCGAGACCGCCGAGGTGGGGGCCGCCGGGGAGGCGCAGGTCGACGTTCCAGACGGGGTCGGGGAGGGCGTACTCGCGGACCATCCGGTACAGGTGGTCCTCCGCGATCGCCCGCCCCTCGGCGAGCAACGACTCCACCGCGTCCACGACATGCGGGCGGCTCAGCAGCCGCGCCTGCGTCAACTCCCTGACCACGGCCGCTGGTTCGGTGTGACCGCCGCGCACCGCCTCCGTCAGCAGCCGGCGTACGGTGCCCGCGTCCGAGAGTTCCCCGACCGCGTCGGCCAGGGCACGCGGTACGGGGGCGACGGGCAGGCCGGTGACGAACGACGGGGTCGGCATGGCCGGTGTACGGACGATCCGCGCGCATCCCGTGGTCCGCAGCCGGCGCATGCGCGGGACCAGGACATCGATCGAGTCGAGGGAGGGAAGCGGGGGAGCGGACGAGAAGCCGTGCAGTGTGAGGGCGGCCAGGCCCGTGATCACCGCGTCCGAGTAGCGGGGCGCCGGGCGGTGCTCGTCGGCGTTCGGCTGTGCCGGTACGCCGGCGGGCGTCTCGCGGAACGGGGAACGGGCCGCGTACGACAGCACCGCGTGCAGCCGCTCCTCGGAGGTGGGCGGGCCCGGGTGCAGCAGGAACACGCCCGGCAGGATCTGCTGCCAGGGACCACCGGGCCGGCACTGCTCGTTCGTCTCGGCGGCGGTGACACCCTGCGCGCGCAGCTGCGCGGCCGTCAGCACCCGGCGCGTGACGTCCGAGAGGCGACGGAGGGGGCGGGGGGAGAGCGGGGTGTTGTGGGTCATGACCCGGAGGTTCCCGCTCCGGGACCGCTCATGAACCGCTGTTACAAGCCCGTCGACAAATCTGGACAAGGCCGCACTAAAGTACACGCGTTCGACTGCCGATACCCGCTGGTCCGAATGGGGATCAAAAAAAGTTACGGCTCTGAATACCCGAATTTCGTAACCCCGAACCCGGGGCGCACTCCACAGGTACTCAGCCGCGGGCAGTCGTGCCGCCAGGGGCGGCACGGGTGGGCGCAGCGGCACCTCGCAGCGCCGAGTTGCGCACCCGACCCCCGTCCCAGCGGCAGCCGCCGGGTGCGCAACACGCGAGAGTTCAGCGGCAGTTACCCCGCAGCCCCCGTCCCCGCTCCCGCGTCACACGCCTGCCCCCGCAACCCCCGAGCCAGATCGTCCCGGGCCTCCAGCACCAGCCTCCGCAAGGCCGGCGCCGCACCCTTGTGCGCGGCCAGCCACGCGTCCGTCGCGTCCAACGTCCCCTGGGAGTCCTGGAGCGACGGGAACAACCCCCGCACCACATCCATCCCGATCTGGATGGACCGCTCGGCCCACACCCGCTCGATCACCTCGAAGTACTTGGCGGCGTACGGCGCCACCAACTCCCGCTGGGACGGCCGCGAGAACCCCGTGATGGTCGCCTCGACCAGTGCGTTGGACAGGACGTCCGACTCCACGACCGACGCCCACGCCTGCGCCTTGACCGCGGCCGAAGGACGCGCCGCCAGGCACCGCACCTGATGCCGCTTCCCGGAAGCCGTGTCGTCACGCGCCAACTCGGCGGCCAGCACACCCTCGTCGGCCACCCCGTACGTCGCCAGCGGCTCCAGGAACGCCCACCGCAGCTCCTGATCGACGTCCAGCCCGTCGACCTTCTCGGTCCCGGCCAACAACCCCCGCAGCACGGCCAGATCGCCCTCGCTCGATGCCACCGAGGCGAAGAACCGGGCCCAGGTCAGCTGGTGCTGACTGCCCGCCTCGGCCGCCCGCAGCTCACGCAACGCCCCCTCCGCCAGCAGCCGGTCCCCGGTCTCCCGCCACTCCGGCGCCGCGTAGTGCGTGAGCGCGGAGTTCGCCCACGCGTGCAGCATCTGAAGCACCCCGATGTCGGACTCCCGCCCGGCGAACCGCAGGACGAGGTCCACGAAGTCCCGCGCCGGCAGCAACGCGTCCCGGGTCAGATTCCACAGCGCCGACCAGCACAGCGCCCGCGCCAGCGGGTCGGAGACATCCCCGAGCCCGGCCCGCAGCGTGTCCAGCGACCCCGCGTCGAACCGGATCTTGCAGTACGTCAGGTCGTCGTCGTTGACCAGCACCAGCTCGGGTGCCTCGGCCCCGGCCAGCTCCGCCACGACCGTACGCGGCCCGTCGACATCCACCTCGGCTCGCGCGTACCGCTCCAACGCGCCCGCGCCGCTCTCCCCGTCCACGCGCCGGTACAGCCCGATCGCCACCCGGTGCGGCCGCAGCTCGGGGTGCGACTCGGCCGCCTCCTGCACCACCGCCAGCTCGTCGATCCGGCCGTCGGAGTCGAGAAGCACCTGCGGAGTGAGGGAGTTCACGCCTGCCGTCTGCAGCCAGGCCCGCGACCAGGACGCCATGTCCCGCCCGCTGGTCTCCTCAAGGACCGACAGCAGGTCACCGAGCTTCGTGTTGCCGTACGCGTTCCGCTTGAAGTAGCGCCGGGCGCCCTCCAGGAAGGCCTCCCGTCCCACGTACGCCACCAGCTGCTTCAGCACGGACGCGCCCTTGGCGTACGTGATGCCGTCGAAGTTGAGCTTCGCGTCCTCCAGGTCACGGATGTCGGCCGTGATCGGGTGGGTGGAGGGCAGCTGGTCGGCGCGGTACGCCCAGGACTTGCGGTTGTTGGCGAAGGTCACCCACCCGTTGGTGAAGCGGGTCGCCTCGGCCATGGAGAAGGAGCCCATGAAGTCGGCGAAGGACTCCTTCAGCCACAGGTCGTCCCACCACACCATGGTCACGAGGTCGCCGAACCACATGTGCGCCATCTCGTGCAGGATGACGTTGGCCCGCCGCTCGTACGACGCCCGTGTGACCTTGCCCCGGAAGATGAACTCCTCGCGGAAGGTGACGAGCCCCGGGTTCTCCATCGCGCCGAGGTTGTACTCGGGCACGAACGCCTGGTCGTACTTCCCGAACGGGTACGGGTAGTCGAAGTGGTCGTGGAAGAAGTCCAGGCCCTGCTTGGTGATCAGGAAGACGTCGTCGGAGTCGAAGTAGGGCGCGAGACCCTTGCGGCACATCGCGCCGAGAGGGATCTCCAGCCGCGTACCGTCCTCGAAGGTCCGCTCGTACGTGTCCGTCACATAGTGGTACGGGCCCGCGACGACCGCCGTGATGTACGTGGAGATCGGCTTCGTCTCGGCGAACCGCCACACCCCGTCCGTGAGCTCACCGACCCCGTTGCTCCACACGACCCACCCCTCGGGCGCGCGCACCTCGAAGCGGAAGGGGGCCTTGAGGTCCGGCTGCTCGAAGTTGGCGAAAACGCGGCGGGAGTCGGCCGGCTCGTACTGGGTGTAGAGGTAGACCTCGCCGTCCTCGGGATCGACGAAGCGGTGCAGGCCCTCGCCGGTGCGGGAGTAGGCGCACTGGGCGTCGACCATCAGCTCGTTGTCGGCGGCCAGGTCGTCGAGGACGATCCGGGAGCCGTCGAAGACCTCGCTCGGGTCGAGGTCCTTGCCGTTGAGGGAGACGGCGGTCACACTCGGCGCGATCAGATCGGCGAAGCCGGTGGCGCCCGGGTCGGCGCACCGGAAGCGGATCGTCGTCACCGACCGGAAGGTGCGCGGCCCGTCTCCGGACTCACCGACGGCGGACCGCAGGTCGAGGGAGACCTCATAGCCGTCGACGGACAGCAGCGCGGCCCGCTCCCGGGCCTCGTCGCGGGACAGATTCTCACCGGGCACGGGCGGCACTCCCTCAGGGTGGTGTTCAGTATGCGGACAGCCCGATCCTGCCATGCGCACTTGAGGGCGGGCAGGTGGGAATGACAGGCGTGGCCGTCGGTGTTGCCAGCTGAAACGACTGCCTTCCGAGGAGAACCATGTCCGAGCAGACCTCCGGCAAGACCCCTGTCGACTTCTGGTTCGACCCGCTGTGCCCCTGGGCCTGGATGACTTCGAGGTGGGTCCTGGAGGTGGAGAAGGTCCGGGACATCGAGGTCCGCTGGCATGTGATGAGCCTCGCGGTGCTGAACGAGCCCAAGATCGACGAGCTGCCCGAGGAGTACCGCGAGCTGCTGGAGACCAAGGCCTGGGGTCCGGTACGCGTCGTCATAGCCGCCCAGCAGGAGCACGGTGCCGAGGTGCTCGGTGACCTCTACACCGCGATGGGCACGCGGGTGCACAACCAGGACCAGGGCATCGAGAAGGACGTCGTCGCCGCCTCGCTGAAGGACGTCGGCCTGCCCGAGTCCCTCATGGACCACTGGGACTCCACCCCGTACGAGGCCGAACTGCGCGCCTCCCACAAGGAGGGCATCGACAAGGTCGGCCAGGACGTCGGCACCCCCGTCATCGCTGTCCCGGGCGCCGACGGCGAGCAGATCGCCTTCTTCGGCCCCGTCGTCACCCCCGCCCCCAAGGGCGAGGAAGCCGCCAAGCTCTGGGACGGCACCCTCCTCGTGGCCTCGGTCCCCGGCTTCTACGAGATCAAGCGCACCCGCACCAAGGGCCCGGACTTCAGCAACCTGGTCTGACCGCCCGGCGCGACGGGCGCCCGACCGCCGGAACTCCGGCTCAGTCCGCGACGTGCTTCGCGTACAGCGCGGCCAGCCGGGGCAGTCGGCGCCCCGTCCGCTCCCAGTCCTCGAAGTCGTAGTTCCAGGACGGGTCCAGTTCCGGATAACGGATGCTGAAGCCGTCGGGCATGTCCTCTCCGGTCGCGGTGCGATGCGCGTCCCAGGCGATCCCGAGCGTGTCCTCGCACTCGACCGGAAGCCACTCCTCGGCCGCCTCCTGGACGACGGGCAGCTCGGCGAGCGAGTCGGGGTCGGCGACGACCCGCTCGAAGACCTCGCGGCCCTGGAGTATGAGCCAACCCCGGAAGTAGTCGAAGCCGTCGTCCGAGCAGCCGCCGTTGATCGTGTACGCCGCCGCCCACAGCGGGGCGCGGTACGACTCGGCCATCAGGTCCCACAACACCTGCTGGGCCGCCACGATCTCGGCGACCGGCCGCGCGGCGAGCAGCGCGGCCGCCCGCTCGGCGACGGCCTCGTCGTCACCCGTGGGCGAGGCGGCTGTACGGCGCGCCTCGTCGACGATGTTCCAGAACTCGTTCGCGTCCATGGGAAGAAGAGTGACAGGAGGGTCTGACAATGCCGGTCACGCGAGGTCGTCCGGATCGTCCGGCAGCCTCTTCGTGAGCCTGAAGTGCTTCTCGACCGAGAGCCTGCGGAGGTTGAGGCAGACCTTGTCGTCGGGGCGGTTGTTGACGCACTTGTAGTAGTCGTCCCCGATCCGGTTTCCCAGCTGTCTCTGCAGCCAGTCCTTCTCCTTCGGGGTCAGTGGCTCGTGCGGTTCCTCGGAACGGCACGTCTGGCACGTCAGTCGCTTCGGCGTCGGCATCCGCCAAGAATCCCGCCGAAAGCCCCCATAACGGAAGACCTTGCCCCGAAAGATCCCCCGAACCGGAGAACCCCCCGCGAGCTGCTCCAGCGTGTCGTTGGCTCCCTTGACGTGCGCCGCGTGGCGCTTGTCGTGAGGCACGCGGCGGACATCTCGCCCAGCATCCGCATCACCAGCATGACGAGGAGCCCGGAGAGGGGGTACGCGACGACGATCGACGGACCGGCGGCGGCGATGCCCGACCCGGACCCGACGCGCGGTTCGTCCACTGCGTGAGATCGGGAAAACGCCCACGGTCCGGGCCAAGGCGTTGTGTTGTCGGCATCGGGACCGGCGCCGATTCCGGCTCGACCGCGCACCTCGAACGGCGGATCGTCGAGTTTCGGAAGCCCCGTCCATCCCGCCCACCCGATTGGCGAAACCCTACAGATCCCGCCCAGCGCCCTCCCGTGGCCGAAGCCACGTCACCTCAGTGACCGGCATCACGCCGTATCCGGTGTAACCCGCACTCGTTGTCCGAAGTCCACCAAGCCGCCGTTCCCGGCTTTGTCGAACGCTGACGGTGTCCGGCGCCGAGGGCCTGGGATAGCGTCACCGTGTCCCCGCCGTCTTCACCCGCCGGAGTGAGCCCGAACATGAGCACCGCCGCCGCCACGTCAGCCCGCCCCGGCGAGGTCCTCGCCGACCGCCTCCCCGCTGTTGCCGGCGTCCGCTTCCGCGACATCGCGCTCGTGGTCGGCGGCGCCGCGCTCACCGGGCTCGCCGCCCAGATCGCCGTGCCCGTCCCGGGCTCCCCGGTCCCGGTCACCGGCCAGACCTTCGCCGCCCTGCTCGTCGGCACCACCCTCGGCGCGGGCCGGGGCGTCGCCTCGCTCGCCCTGTACGCGCTGGCCGGCCTCCTCGGCGTGCCGTGGTTCGCGAACGGCACCTCCGGCGTCGGCGTCTCCTTCGGCTACATCCTCGGCATGGTCCTCGCCGTCGCCGCCGTGGGCGCTCTGGCCCGTCGCGGCGGTGACCGCTCCACGCTGCGCATGGCGGGCACGATGCTCGTCGGCGAGGCGATCATCTACGCCGTCGGCGTGCCGTACCTCGCCGCCACCGCCGACATCACCCTCTCCTCCGCCGTGGCGCTCGGCTTCACGCCCTTCCTGATCGGCGACGCCATCAAGGTCGTGCTGGCGATGGGCCTGCTGCCGACGGCGTGGAAGCTCCTGAAGAAGTGACGCCGCGGCACAACACCACCGGGGAGGCATCCCTCACGAAGTGACGTCGTAACTCCCCCCGAAGAGGCTCGCCGGGTCGTACTCCGACCGCACCACGGCGAGCCTCTTCCGCGTTCCGGCGTCGTACAGCCCGTCGGCCCGATCCCCCGCGCCGAACGCGAAGTTGACCGCCCGCCCCAGCGTCCAGGGGCCCAATACCTCGGAAGCCGGGTCGAGGATCCGCCGCGCCGGCTCCGCCCGGTCATCGCCACCAGCCACACCAGGAACCGCCCATCGCGATACGGCACCGCATGGGGAGCGGGCTTCGCGAGAGCCCCGCCCAGCTGGTTGACCTGCACGACACACATCGCGGCCGCCTCCGGCCCGGTCCGGGCGAGCACCCCGGCCATCGCCTCGACATCCAGCTCGCTCAGCACCGCGCTGTCCCTTCCCCCTCACCACGGCTGGCGGTGTACGCGACCCGCACGGAGACGACGTACCGCCCGCGCAGGTGCGGCGGCAGCCCCGGCACGTCCGGGCACGGGATCGCCGCGAACGACGAGGTCAGGGCATCCGGCACGGTCCGCGTCCAGCGCTCGTACGCCCGCGGTACGGCCGCCGGGCCGACCTCGCGCCCGTCGAAGGAGAGCGAGCCGCCGAAGGGGCGCTGCTCGGCGGCGGGCACGTTCCTCCGTCCCGTATACGACTTGCCCGAACCGGGGCGAACCGTGTTGTCATGGAAGGAGGTGGGAGGTGGGCGCGTATGCGTGTCGCGGGGCGCTACCGCCTTGAAGTCCGGGTCGGGCAGGGCGGCATGGGCACGGTGTGGCGCGCCGCCGACGAGGTACTGGACCGTCCGGTGGCCGTCAAGGAACTGCGCCTGGACGGCGGCGGCGACGTGGAGGACCCACGGACCCGCCGGGAGCGCGCACTGCGCGAGGCCCGGGCCAGCGCACGGATCGACCACCCGGGAGTCGTACGGGTCTACGACGTGGTCGAGGACGCCGACCGGCTCTGGATCGTCATGGAACTGGTCGACGCCCCCTCCCTGGAGACGGTCGTCCACGACCACGGCCCCCTCGGCGTACGCGAGACCGCGCGGGTCGGCCTCGCCCTCGCCGAGGCGCTGCGCCGGGTGCACGCGGCCGGAGTCCTGCACCGCGACATCAAGCCCGGCAACGTCCTGCTGGGCCCCGGCACCCGGGTCGTCCTCACCGACTTCGGCATCGCCTCCCTGGAGAACACCCGCGCCCTGACCCGCTCGGGCGTCCTCATCGGCTCCCCGGAGTACATCCCGCCCGAGCGAGCCCTCAGCCGCCCCACCGGCCCGCCCTCCGACCTCTGGTCCCTCGGCGCCACTCTGTGCACCGCCCTGACAGGCCGTTCCCCGTTCGCCCGCGTCTCCACCGCCGAGACGCTCCTCGCCATCGCCTACGACGAGCCCGAACTTCCGGACAGCGACTGCCCGTTGACGCCACTGTTACGGCGACTGCTGGCCAAGGACCCGGCGGAACGCCCCGACACGGACGCGATCGTGGCGTATCTGACGACGGTGGTGACGACCCCGGACCCACCGGCCGACGAGCCGTCGCAGCCGCCCTCGCCACCGTCCCAGCCGGACTGGCGTTCGAGGCTCCTGGTGACGCTCGTACTCCTGGTCACCGCCGCCGTGGCCGCCGTGATGATCGCCACCGCGATCCCGCCGGGCGGCGAGACCCGCCTGCCCGACACCAGCGACCCGCCGACGGTCGCGGGCACCTCCCGGCCACCGTCATCGCGTCCCTGAGCGGATACACCGGTGCGCCGGCCGAGATGAGCGGCGACCCGGAGATGACCGTCCTGATCGTCGGCGTCCCAGAACGACGTCCCCGCGCGGCGTCCTGGACCCTCGCACGACGAACGGGGCCCGGCGGCCTGCGAACGCCACCGGACCCCGGTTCCCTGAAGCGGGTTAGACCGCCGCCCCGTCAGTGGACCTTGTCGGAGACCTCGGCGGCGGCCTTCCCGCCACCGACCTTCTCCTTGATCAGCGCGATGCCGACGACGACGGCCGCGACCAGCAGCGACAGCAGCAGGATCTCCTGGTTGCCGTGTTCGGTGTCAGTGAGCATGTAGCCGAGGACGAAGAGGATGAGGCCGATGGTGGCCCAGGTCAGATAGGGGTACAGCCACATCTTCACGACGAGCTTCTCCGGCGTCTCCCGCTCGATGATCTTGCGCATGCGGAGCTGGGAGAAGCAGATGACGAGCCACACGAACAGGGCGACCGCGCCGGAGGAGTTGACCAGGAAGAGGAAGACGCCCTTGGGGAAGAAGTAGTTGAAGACGACCGCGACAAAGCCGAAGACGACCGAGGCGAGGATCGCGGCCATCGGCACACCCCGGCCGTTCGTACGGGCGAACGCACGCGGCGCGTCCCCGCGCTCACCGAGGGAGAACGCCATGCGGGAGGCGGTGTACAGACCGGAGTTGAGACAGGACAGCACCGAGGTCAGCACGATGAAGTTCATGATCTGCCCGGCGTGCGCGATCCCGAGGGAGTCCAGGGCGGCGACGTAGGAGCCCTTCTCCTTGATCGACGGGTCGTTCCACGGCAGCAGCGCCACGACGACGAAGATCGAGCCGAGATAGAAGACACCGATCCGCCAGATGATGCTGTTGGTGGACTTGGTGATGGCCTTCTGCGGATTCTCCGTCTCACCGGCGGCCAGCGTGGCGATCTCGCTGCCCATGAAGGAGAAGACGACCAGCAGCACACCGATGAGGATCGCACCGGCCCCGTTGGGCAGGAACCCGCCGTGTTCGGTCAGGTTCGACAGTCCGGCCTTGTCGCTGTCGGCGCCCGGCAGCAGCCCGAAGACAGCCAGCCCGCCCACCACGATGAACGCGGCGATCGCGACGACCTTGATGCCCGCGAACCAGAACTCGAACTCACCGTAGGAACCGACCGAGACCAGGTTCGTGGCGGTCAGCACGACCATCACGATCAGCGCCCAGCCCCACTGCGACACGGCCGGTATCCAGCCCTCCAGGATCACCGCACCCGCGGTCGCCTCGACCGCGAGCACGACGACCCAGAAGAACCAGTACAGCCAGCCGATCGAGAACCCGGCCCAGCGGCCGAGCGCCCGGTCGGCGTGCGCGGAGAACGAACCCGACGTCGGGTTGGCGGCGGACATCTCACCGAGCATCCGCATCACCAGCACCACCATCGTGCCGACCAGCGCGTACGACAGCAGGATGCCTGGACCGGCGGTGGCGATACCGGAACTCGACCCGACGAACAGCCCGGCCCCGATCACACCACCGATCGCGATCATCGACAGATGGCGGTTCTTGAGGCCGGCCTGCAGACCGGGGGAGGGGGGTGAGGAGGAGCCTTGGGTGCCCGTCTGGGACGGGAGAGTCGGCTGCGAGGTCATGGGGGGAGTTTCCTTTGCGCCGTTGGGGGGACTTCCGTGCGTCTGCCCAGCGACTCCCCGATCGACTCTCGTAAGAGGGGAAACGAGAGTCGACGGCTGGGGGCCAGGTGAGCCGCTGTAAAGATCGGTCCAGTGAATCGGAGGTAAAAGGATTCCTGAACCTTTGAATCCAGATCGTTACTTGAGGTTTACTTGAGGTTCCGTGGCGTGGCTCACGGTTTGACGCGTCGGCACCCCGTCGCGCCGGACCGAAACACGCGTGTCACACTCGGACCATGCGCGTCTACCTCGGCTCGGATCACGCCGGATACGAACTCAAGAACCACCTCGTCGAGTGGCTGAAGGCCGCCGGCCACGAGCCCGTCGACTGCGGGCCCCACATCTACGACGCCCAGGACGACTACCCGCCGTTCTGCCTCCGCGCGGCAGAGCGCACGGCCGCCGACTCCGGCTCCCTCGGCATCGTCATCGGCGGCTCCGGCAACGGGGAGCAGATCGCCGCGAACAAGGTGGCCGGGGTTCGCGCCGCCCTCGCGTGGAGCGCCGAGACCGCCGCGCTCGGCCGTGAGCACAACAACGCGAACGTCGTCGCCGTGGGCGCCCGTATGCACTCACAGGAAGACGCGACCAAGTTCGTCGAGACCTTCCTCAACACGCCGTTCTCCGGTGACGAGCGTCACATCCGCCGCATCGACATGCTGGCGACGTACGAGACGACCGGCGACCTCCCGCCGATCCCGGCGCACCACCCCCAGCCGTAGGCTTGGAGCCGCCCGCCCCCGAGCCCCGGAGACTGGGCTCGTAGGGGCGGCCGCGGGTTGTGTGTGGCTGCTCGCGCAGTTCCCCGCGGCCCTTAAAAGCATGGGGCGCCCCCGGTGCTTTTAAGGGGCGCGGGGAACTGCGCGAGCAACCCCCACACACCCGCACCCGAAAACGCACCCCCAACCACCCCCCACCCACCCTGCCGAACCGCCGGAGGCACCCGTGCCGGAGGGGCACACCATCCACCGCCTCGCCGAGGACTACCTCGCTCACTTCGGCGGCCGGAAAGCCCACGTCACAAGCCCCCAGGGCAAGTTCGCCGACGCGGCCGCCCTGCTCACGGGCACCCCCCTCCACACCGCCGAGGCCCACGGCAAGCACCTCTTCCTGCACTTCGGCGACGCCGACGCCGAGGAATGGGTCCACATCCATCTGGGCCTCTTCGGCAAGGTCACCTTCGGCCCGGCCCCCGCGCCCCCGCCCACGGACACCGTCCGCCTGCGGCTGCGCAACGACACGTCGTACGTGGACCTCCGCGGCCCGACGACCTGCGCCCTGATCACGGACGCCGAGAAGCAGGCCATCCACGCCCGCCTCGGCCCGGACCCGCTCCGCCCCGACGCCGACCCGGCACGCGCGTACGCCCGCGTCTCCCGCAGCCGTACGACGATCGCCGCACTCCTCATGGACCAGAAGGTCATCGCGGGCGTCGGCAACGTCTACCGCGCGGAGGTCCTCTTCCGGCACGGCATCGACCCGTACCGCGCGGGCAAGGACATCAACTCCCGCGAGTGGGAGGCGATGTGGACCGATCTCGTGATGCTCATGCGTGAGGGCGTGCGCAACAACCGCATCGACACCGTCCGCCCGGAACACACCCCGGAGGCCATGGGCCGCCCGCCCCGCGTCGACGACCACGGCGGCGAGGTCTACGTGTACCGCAGGGCCAACGTCCCCTGCCACATCTGTGGCGGCGAGATCCGCACCGCCGATCTCGCCGCCCGCAACCTCTTCTGGTGCCCGACCTGCCAACAGAGGTGAAGGCCGGAGTCGCCGCGGCGAACCCCGGACCCGCGCCCTAGAACCCGTGCGGCAGCCAGGGCGCCGACCCCGACGCGAGGAACCCCGTGGACGCCTCCGCCACCGCCCCCTGCCGCAGCTCCCGCACCCGTCCGGCCGCGGCCAGGGACGCGAGGCTCACACCGCCCAGATAGACGGCCCCCAACTCCCGTACGGAGAGGGAGAGATCGGCGGCGTCGGCGGTCCGTTCGCAGGTCGCGCCCTTGGGGTCGCCGGAGAGCCGCCAACGCCCCTCGTTCCAGGGGCAGAAGGCGTCCTCGACCTCGAACACCACATCCAGCGGCGCCTGATAGGTCCGCGCCCGCAAGGCCGCGCCGACGTCCACGAGCCGTACATACAGGTCGTCCTTCAGCTGTAACCCGCACCGGCGGATGTCCGACACCAGGTGCAGCGCCGGCTCGTCCACGGGCAGCCGATGCGCGACGATCTTCGCCGTCAGGTCGATGTCGAAGAGGAACCGCCACAGCGCGGCGTGCGCGGCGGGATCCACGGCCTCCAGCGCGCTCAGCGCGACGACGCCCTCCGCCCCGCCCGGCCCCCAGACAGGCTTGATCCGGAACCGCGCGTAACCGACCACATCGGAGCCGTCCCCGTCACCACCGCCGGCCCGCTCGGCCACCACGCACTGCAAGGGCGACGCCCCGTCCCGGTGGCGGTCCGTGTCGAGCAGTTCCACCCGCTCCCAGCCGGGCCGCCGCTCCAGCATCCCCGGCCGCTCCGGCACCCGGCGGGCGTACACCGTCTCGCACAGGTCCAGTACGTCGGCGGGTTCCGCGTACCGCAGACGTACGTCATCGGTGCCGGGCGGTACGGACAGCCGTACCCGGGTGGTGTCGATCTCGGCGCCGAGCCGGTGCGTGGCCAGGCCGTACCCGAACCGGCCGTAGATCACCGGCTCGGACGCGGTCAGCACGGCCAGCGGCTCGCCCCAGGAGCGGACGTCGTCCAACTGCCGCCGCATCATGGATGTCAGTACGCCGCGCCGCCGGTGCGTGGCCGCGACGCTCACCATCGTGACGCCCGCCGCCGGGACGACCGCGCCACCGGGAACCGTGATACGGAAGTCGAAGGCCCCCGCCGTACCCACGCATTGGTCGCCGTCCCACGCACCGATCGAGCGGTCGTACTGAGCGAGCGCCTGCCACAACTCGCGCTCCTCGGCCGGTTCCGAGGCTCCGCCGAAGGCCCGGAGGAGGTTGTCGTACCAGACGTTCCAGTCGTCCTTGCCCAGCGTCCGCAGCTCAGTCGTCATACACCATGCCTAGCAGGGCAATCCGGTGCGAGCGAGTGAATTCCTCCCGCGCGCGGGGAGGTCTCGTGGGATCCTTCCCAGGTGCCGCACGGAGGGTGCACGGGGGCAGAAGGACGCGTTCCGGTGTGAGATCTGTGTGAGATTCGTCGTGAACCGGCCCTCGGAAGGGGGACAAGTAGGACCTCCTGTGCACAGGGGCTGGTCCGATGGATAAGGTCCCGAACAATGGCAGCAGGACGAGAGCGGCGCGCGGCGGCCGATACGTTCACGGCCCGGATGAAGAAGCTGGTTCACCGGGCCCGCACCGGCGTGCGCAAATCCGCCGTCGACTACTTCCGCGGCGACGGCTCCGACTGGATCGCCCTGGTCGGTCTGCTGCTGATGATCCCGGTGATCGCCGGCTTCACGATGGTCAACGAGGTGTGGTTCTCACCGGCCGTCCTCGTCCTTCCCATCGTCGCGGGCGGCCTCCTGCTCCGCCCCGCCAGCCTCCTCGGCCTGTACGCGGCCGCCGCGACCGCGCTGATCGTGGAGTCCGTGCGGCTCGGCCCCTACACCGAGGGCCCGGCCCGGGTGACGCCGGGCATAGTGCTCGTGGTCGCCGCCTGCGGTTTCTTCGGCCTTCTCATCGCTCAGTTCCGCAGCCGCGTCGGCGTCCCCTGGCGGCGCGGCGGCACCATGCTCTTCGACCTGCGCGAACGCATCCGGGTACAGAGCAAGTTGCCGCAGTTGCCGGCCGGTTGGCACCGCGAGATGGCCCTCCGCCCGGCGGGCGGCCAGTCCTTCTCGGGCGACTTCGTCGTGGCCGCCCGTACGAACGGCGGTCGCACCCTCGAGGTCGTCCTCACCGATGTCTCCGGCAAGGGCATGGACGCGGGCTCCCGCGCCCTGCTTCTCTCCGGCGCCTTCGGCGGCCTGCTGGGATCGCTCCCACCGCACGCGTTCCTCCCGGCGGCGAACGGCTATCTCCTCCGCCAGGACTGGGACGAGGGCTTCGCGACCTCCATCCACCTCGTCCTCGACCTCGACTCCGGCGACTACGAACTCTTCTCCGCCGGCCACCCGCCCGGCCTCCAGCTCAGCGCCGGCACCGGCCGCTGGGAGGAGAAGGCCGCCGAGGGTCCCCTCCTGGGCGTCTACGACGGCGCCCAGTTCGACCCGGTCAAGGGCTCCCTCCGCCCCGGCGACGTCCTGATGCTCTTCACCGACGGCCTTGTCGAGACCTCCGACCGCGACATCGTCGAGGGCATCGACCGCCTCACCGGCGAGGCCGACCGCTATGTCGCCGGCGGCTTCCACGGCGCCGCCTGGCACCTCATCGAGGCCGTGGCGAAGGACGTCAACGACGACCGAGCCCTCCTGCTCATCTGCCGAGAAGGCCCCACGGCCGCCAAGTAACCGGGCGGGCGCGCCCCGTCTTTTTAGGGGCGCGGGGAACTGCGCGATCAACCACGACGAACCCGCACCCGCCGACGAACCCGAACCCCCGAGCTATAAGGCGCCCAAGGGGGTCGAAGGGGCACAGCCCCTGGGGGAGATGGGACGGGCAGGGGCGGCAGGGGCGACAATCCAGTCCCGCAAGCCACCACACGACAGGAGCCCGCCCGATGCCCCCAACCCCCCTCTCCCTCCCCGAAGTAGAGGTCCTGGCCCGCACCGCACACGCCACCCAGACCGACAAGGCCGGCCGCCCCTACACCGAGCACCTCCAGGCGGTGGCCCACGGCGTCAGGGCACGGGGCGGCGACGCGGAGCAAATCGCCGCGGCCTGGCTGCACGACGCCGTCGAGGACGACGCCCTCACCGAGGAATGGCTGGCCGAGGCGCCGCTGACCCCCCGTACGAAGGCCATCGTGCTGGCTCTCACCAAACGCCCGGGCGAGCCCCCGGAGGCGTACGCCGCCCGTATCCTCGCCACCCCGGGCGCGCTCCTCGTCAAGCAGTCGGACCTCGCCCACAACGCCAACCCGTCCCGGCTCGCCGTCCTGGACGAACCCACCCGCACCCGGCTGACGAAGAAGTACGCCCACATGCGAAACCTCCTCGGCCTGCCGGACGAACCGGCGGCCGAGGAGGTGACGTGACGGACAACCGCAGAGCGGCGAGGGAACCGGGGCCTATGCCTTGGCCTGGACCTTCCCGCGCTCGCGGGCCAGCTCGGTGGCGTCCCGCTTGAACGCCCACTCCATCTTGGGCTCCATGGCGAACCGGAACATCCGCTGTACCGGCGGGGTGCACAGCAGGGTGATGACAGCGGCCGCGAAGACGGTGACGAGCAGCTCGCCGAGCGGCTGGTACACCCACGCGTTGGCGTCGTACCAGTCCCAGAAGCGCGAGCCCTTCGCGAGGAACCCGTGCAGCAGATAGCCGTACAGGGTGCCCGCGCCCAGAACGGTGAACCACATCTTCCGCCGGGGTACCCAGGCGAAGAAGCAGGTGGTGAGCACCATGGAGCAGCCGAACAGCGCGAGGGTCATGACGACCCCCGCCCACCACGGCGCACCCAACTCCTGGGCGCTCTCGCGGTGGTAGAACCAGGCCGAACTCATGTCCGGGCCCACCCAGTACGCCAGCGCCAGTGCGCTCGCCATCACCGGCACGGACAGGATCCGCACCTCACGGCGCCGCATGAACTGGAAGTGCGCGGGCTTCATGAAGAGACCGACGACGAAGAACGGCAGAAACTGCAGGACGCGCTGCAGATCCAGGTCGTCGCCGATGTCGGGCGAGACGGAGGCGAGCGCCGCGATGCCGAGCGACACCGGGATCGGCCAGCGCACCACCTTCCACAGCGGCGTCGTCAGCCGCCACACGAACAGCGCGATCAGGAACCAGGTGAGGTACCAGGGGTCGAGCAGACTGATCGGGTGCGAGGGGTCGTCGTTGCCGTACCGCTTGAAGACGGAGTAGGCGACCTCGAAGAGGACGTACGGCACGGCGATGCCGGTGACCAGCCGCCGGAGCCGGTCGGGGCGCATGTCGAAACTGCGCGAGAAGTAGCCGGAGATGATGATGAACGCCGGCATGTGGAAGGTGTACACGACCATGTACAGCGCCTCGGCGGCACGGCTGTGGTCGGTCAGCGGCTCCCAGGCGTGACCCATCGCGACGAGCACGATGGCGAGGTACTTGGCGTTGTCGAAGAACGCGTCACGTTGTTTGGCCGGTCTGGCCTCCGGGGAGGCGCCGGCCGGCGTCGGGTGAGGGGACGAGGACTTCAGCGAGCGCGGACTCGGCACTCCGTCCGTCGGCGACTGTGGTGACTGTGCCGGGGGGAGCGGCGCCCTGGACCGGCCGTGCGGTCGCAGCGAGTTCGTCACAGACCCTCCCGCCGGGAACTCCACGGGGCGGTCCGAGCACTCGCTGCGCAAGGGGGGGACGAGGCAGCGGTGAACATCTGAGGCACCCTAGCGCTGTCTGTGCGATTTCGTAAAACCACCGACGTGAATCCTGTATTGAGGGGTACGTGTCACCTGCGAGTACCCCGGATTCGGTGAAGCTGTCATCGGGCAGAGCGTCACCGTCCGTGCACCGCAGGGTAGATGACATGGGACGACGTGCGACCCTTCTGTCCGCATTCATCCCGACTAAATGGTGCATAACATGCGCAGGCGACTCCGGTGGAATGTCCGGTTGATTACCCACCCGAGCAAGGCGCTTGATGTGTCTGTGGCAACAATTCGAATTACCTGCGCACAAGATGTGTGTGCACGGAAACGATCACTCTGAATTCGCCACGGACGCCCCCTTGTTGACGGAGGATGCGTGGGGGGACGTGCGTGCGGGTTCCGTGTGACCGTGGCCGACGTTGCCCCACCAGCCGCATACGAAGGCCTGGTTGGTGGCACGATGGTTCTGGCGGGGTGCGCGTGGGGTCGGCGCCCCGGGCCGGGAGTGCGGACCGACCGAGGGTGTGATCTGTTGTGGCCATTTCGCTGTCAGTGGTGCTCTTGCTGGGGATCGTCCTGGTGGTCCTGATGCGAGGAGGGACGATCAAGGCCGGACCGGCCGTCGTCGCCATCCTCTTCGGGTTCTTTCTCGCCTCGACGGGCATGGCCGACGACATCCAACGCTTCCTGAACTCGATAGCGGACACGATCAACTCGATCCAGTTCTAGCGACCGAGCGGATGCGCAGCGTGAACGAGCCGTGCCGTGTACGTGGCGCGAGACCACACGAAAAACCTCCGGCCCGGTCCGAGGAATCCCTCGAAACCGGGCCGGAGGCCGTTGGAGCGGGCGACGGGAATCGAACCCGCGTAGCTAGTTTGGAAGACTAGGGCTCTACCATTGAGCTACGCCCGCACAGCGCGCGCCGCAGGTCGGAGGACCGCGGCACAGAAGGCATCGTAGCGGGTCGGGTGCCCCGGCCGCACGCCCCATCCCGGCCGCGCCCGTCACCCGCCGTCGCACGCCCCCGCGCACTCCGTGAAATGCGGCAACCGTGTGGGCTGGGGGCATGTACCCTACGTGTCGCACCAGACGGGGTGTGGCGCAGCTTGGTAGCGCGTCCGCTTTGGGAGCGGAAGGCCGTGGGTTCAAATCCCGCCACCCCGACCACCGTGCCGGACGGCGCGCCCGCCACCGGCAAGATCACCTTTTGGGGCGTGTACCGCCTGCGGTTACTATGCAAGCTGCGCGCCCGTGTGTCTGCACCCTGACGTCTCTCAAGGGCCGCGAATCCTCTGAGGCTCCGCCGCACCGGTAGGAGACCTCAGCAGAACCCCAAGAAGTCAGCCCCCAAGGAGACCGAACCGTGAAGAGCGCCGTGGAGACCCTGAACCCGACCCGGGTTCGGCTCAGCATCGAGGTGCCCTTCGAGGAGCTCAAGGACAGCCTCGACGCGGCGTACAAGAAGATCAACCAGCAGGTCACGGTGAAGGGCTTCCGCAAGGGCAAGATCCCGGCCCGCGTCATCGACCAGCGGTTCGGCCGCGGTGCGGTCCTGGAGGAGGCGGTCAACGACGCGCTTCCGAAGTTCTACACCGATGCGGTCAACGAGGCCGAGCTCAACGTCCTGGGCCAGCCCGAGGTCGACATCACGGAGCTGAAGGACGGCGAGACGCTGAACTTCACCGCCGAGGTCGACGTCCGCCCGACCATCGAGATCCCGGACTACTCCGGCATCGAGGTCGAGGTCGACGCCGTCGAGGTCACCGAGGAGGACGTCGACGAGGCCGTCGAGCAGCTCCGTGAGCGCTTCGCCTCGACCTCCCCGGTCGAGCGTGCCGCCGAGGACGGCGACGTCGTCACGATCGACCTGGAGGCCAAGGTCGACGGCGAGGTCCTGGAGGACGGCGTCGCCGACGGCGTCTCCTACACCATCGGCTCCGGCGAGCTGCTGGACGGCATCGACGACGCCGTGAAGGGCCTGGAGGCCGGTGGCGAGGCCACCTTCGCCTCCGAGCTCAAGGGCGGCTCGGCCGCCGGCAAGGAGGCCGAGGTCACCGTCAAGGTCACCCAGGTCGCCGCCCGCGAACTGCCCGAGCTGGACGACGAGTTCGCGCAGCTCGCCTCCGAGTTCGACACGCTCGAGGAGCTGCGCGGCGACAGCCGTAAGCGCCTGGAGAACATGAAGCAGTACGACCAGGCCACGCAGGCCCAGGAGCGCGTCCTGGAGAAGCTGCTCGAGATCGTCGAGGTGCCCGTCCCCGAGAAGCTGCTCGAGGACGAGATCAACACCCGCAAGCACAACCTGGAGCACCACCAGCTCGGCCAGATGGGTCTCGACCTCGAGAAGTACCTCGAGATCCAGGGCAAGACGGTCGAGGAGTTCGAGGCCGAGACCAAGGAAGCGGCCGTCAAGGGCATCAAGACCCAGTTCGTCCTCGACGAGCTGGTCGCCAAGGAGAAGCTGAACGTCAACCAGGAGGAGCTCACCGAGCACCTCATGCGTCGCGCGGCCTCCTCCGGCATGTCCCCGGACCAGTTCGCCCAGGCCGTCGTCCAGAACAACCAGGTCCAGCTCCTCGTCGGCGAGGTCGCCCGCGGCAAGGCCCTGGCCCTCGTCGTCGAGTCCTCCACCGTCAAGGACACCAACGGCGAGATCGTCGACCTGGACGACGAGGAGGAAGAGGGCGCCGAGGGCGCCGCCGAGGAGACCCCGGCTGCGGCCGAGGCCGAGGCGGAGGCCGAGGAGAAGGCCCCCGAGGCCTGATCGCTCCGCTCTGAAGCCGTGAGGGGCCCCCGGGACACTTGTGACCCGGGGGCCCCTCCGCTTCCCCAGGGCGCGGGGAACCGCGCGCTCGGCCCACTGCGAGCCGCACCCGCCGACGCGCAGTCCGTGGCAGACGCGTCTGCGGCTTGTCCGTGGCCGGTCGCACAGTTCCCCGTGCCCCTCACGGGGCGGGTGGTCCCACCGCACCACCGGCCCCACCAGCGGAGCGCATGCGCTGACAGCGAACAGTTCCTTCTCCGGGATTCCCCGAAGGGACCCGCGCGTTAGGGTCCATGAATACGAGGGCAGTGGAGTCCCCGAACGGCTCCAGCCCCGCAGGGAAACGTGAAGACGGCCCGGCGCCGTCGTAAGACGAGCAGGTGGATACGTGACGAATCTGATGCCCTCCGCCGCCGGCGAGCCTTCCATCGGTGGTGGCCTCGGCGACCAGGTCTACAACCGGCTGCTCAACGAGCGGATCATCTTCCTCGGCCAGCCGGTCGACGACGACATTGCCAACAAGATCACCGCACAGTTGCTGCTCCTTGCCGCGGACCCCGACAAGGACATCTACCTCTACATCAACAGCCCCGGCGGCTCGATCACGGCCGGCATGGCGATCTACGACACGATGCAGTTCATCAAGAACGACGTGGTGACCATCGCCATGGGCCTGGCGGCCTCGATGGGCCAGTTCCTGCTCAGCGCGGGCACGCCCGGCAAGCGCTTCGCGCTGCCGAACGCCGAGATCCTGATCCACCAGCCCTCGGCCGGCCTGGCCGGTTCCGCCTCGGACATCAAGATCCACGCCGAGCGGCTGCTGCACACCAAGAAGCGCATGGCGGAGCTCACCTCGCAGCACACGGGGCAGACCGTCGACCAGGTCACCCGCGACTCGGACCGCGACCGCTGGTTCGACGCCTTCGAGGCCAAGGAGTACGGCCTCATCGACGACGTGATCCCCACGGCCGCCGGCATGCCGGGCGGCGGCGGTACCGGGGCGGCCTGAGAGCCGAAGACGGCAAACAGGGCCACAGGGCGCTCCCCGGAGCCCCTGACCCACCCGGGGAGCCCCTGAGCCTCCTCGGGGCCGTCAGCGCCCTTCCCAGTCCCTCCAGTCCACCGCCCCAGCCCTCTTTCCAGGAGAAACCGTGAACGACTTCCCCGGCAGCGGCATCTACGCCCGCACCGAGGCCGAGTACACCGGCCCCCGCGCCGAGTCCCGCTATGTCATCCCCCGCTTCGTCGAGCGCACCTCGCAGGGCATCCGCGAGTACGACCCGTACGCCAAGCTCTTCGAGGAGCGGGTGATCTTCCTCGGCGTACAGATCGACGACGCCTCCGCCAACGACGTCATGGCGCAGCTGCTGTGCCTGGAGTCGATGGACCCCGACCGGGACATCTCGGTCTACATCAACAGCCCCGGCGGCTCCTTCACGGCGCTCACCGCGATCTACGACACGATGCAGTTCGTGAAGCCCGACATCCAGACGGTGTGCATGGGCCAGGCGGCCTCCGCCGCCGCGATCCTGCTGGCCGCCGGTACGCCGGGCAAGCGCATGGCGCTCCCGAACGCCCGTGTCCTGATCCACCAGCCGTACAGCGAGACGGGCCGCGGCCAGGTCTCCGACCTGGAGATCGCCGCCAACGAGATCCTCCGGATGCGCGCGCAGCTGGAGGACATGCTGGCCAAGCACTCCACCACGCCGATCGAGAAGATCCGCGAGGACATCGAGCGCGACAAGATCCTCACGGCCGAGGACGCGCTGTCGTACGGCCTGATCGACCAGATCATCTCCACGCGGAAGATGAACAACGCGGACGTCCGCTGACGGCGGAAAGGCTGTATTGTCTGCCGCCCCTTGGCATGGTTGGCACCGTTTGGCCCAGTGCGCGACAAGGTGCACGGCAAAGCGAACCGTGCCAAGGGGGGCCCGAACGAGGGGCCCGGCAAGGTACCGTCGACATAAGGCAGCACCAGGAGCCGCTGGATTCCAATTGTCCAGGCGTCTCCCATGGCGAAGGGGAAGCACACCGTGGCACGCATCGGTGACGGCGGCGATCTGCTCAAGTGCTCGTTCTGCGGCAAGAGCCAGAAGCAGGTCAAGAAGCTCATCGCAGGGCCCGGTGTGTACATCTGCGACGAGTGCATCGACCTCTGCAACGAGATCATCGAGGAAGAGCTCGCGGAGACCAGCGAGGTCCGCTGGGAGGAACTCCCGAAGCCCCGCGAGATCTACGAGTTCCTCGAGGGCTATGTGGTCGGCCAGGAGCCGGCCAAGAAGGCCCTCTCCGTCGCGGTGTACAACCACTACAAGCGGGTCCAGGCCGGTGAGAACGGCGGCGCCCAAGGCCGCGAGGACGCCATCGAGTTGGCGAAGTCCAACATCCTGCTGCTCGGCCCGACCGGCTCCGGAAAGACGCTGCTGGCCCAGACGCTGGCCCGCATGCTGAACGTCCCGTTCGCCATCGCCGACGCGACGGCGCTGACGGAGGCGGGCTATGTGGGCGAGGACGTCGAGAACATCCTCCTCAAGCTCATCCAGGCGGCCGACTACGACGTCAAGAAGGCCGAGACCGGGATCATCTACATCGATGAGATCGACAAGGTCGCGAGGAAGAGTGAAAACCCCTCCATCACGCGCGACGTGTCGGGCGAGGGCGTCCAGCAGGCCCTGTTGAAGATCCTGGAGGGCACCACGGCCTCCGTCCCGCCCCAGGGCGGCCGGAAGCACCCCCACCAGGAGTTCATCCAGATCGACACGACGAACGTCCTGTTCATCGTGGGCGGCGCCTTCGCGGGCCTGGAGAAGATCATCGAGTCCCGGGCCGGCGCCAAGGGCATCGGCTTCGGCGCCACGATCCGCTCCAAGCGCGAGCTGGAGTCCAAGGACCAGTTCGAGGCCGTCATGCCCGAGGACCTGGTCAAGTTCGGCATGATCCCCGAGTTCATCGGCCGCCTCCCGGTCATCACCTCCGTCCACAACCTGGACCGCGAGGCCCTGCTCCAGATCCTCATCGAGCCCCGCAACGCCCTGGTGAAGCAGTACCAGCGCCTCTTCGAACTCGACGGCGTGGAGCTGGACTTCGAGCGCGAGGCCCTGGAAGCCATCGCCGACCAGGCCATCCTCCGCCAGACCGGCGCGCGCGGCCTGCGCGCCATCATGGAAGAGGTCCTCCAGGCGGTCATGTACGAGGTCCCGTCCCGCAAGGACGTGGCCCGCGTCGTCATCACAGCGGACGTCGTCCTCTCGAACGTCAACCCGACGCTCATTCCTCGCGACGCGCGGGGGCGGGGGCCGGGGGAGCAGAAGACGGCGTAACGCCTGCTTCTCTTCACCCACTTGGCAGGAAGGGTGCCTGGCGCAGTGATGCGCCAGGCACCCTTTTTCGCTCAAATGGCCGCCGACCGAGGGAAACACCACACGCCAGGCTCACGTCAAAGCCTTGGCTCCTTGCGCGCTACCTCGGCAACCAGGGCCATGTGCTCGGCCCCAGGGCCAGGAAGGCATGCAGCTACGGCTCGGCCCTCACATCGAGGTGCCGAGCCGTCATGCTTACCGAAACAGTCCGGGAGTTGGTGGAGGTCAGGCCTTGACGCGAACCGCCTCGCGGAACTTCGCGGTCGTTTCCGCGGCGGTGGCCTGATCCGTGGGCTTCTCGGCCATGATGCTCGCGAGGTCCATCGGCATCACGATGCCGACCGTGCTGTAGTCGCCCCACACGCAGAACGAAATGTTCATCACGCTCGGCCCGTCGCTGGTGCCGCCGTCGGTGGGCTCCATCTTGGCGTCCTGGCACTTGAGGACCGCGCCCTCGGCGGAGTCGTACGACTTCGGGTCACCGACCATGGTGACCTTGATGTCGTCATCGTCCTTCCCGGACTCGGACTTCATGTGGTCCAGCATGGCGTCGACGACCTTCTCGGGGTCCTCGATCTCGCCGTAGACGCCGCTGAAGTGAAGCTGCTTCTGTGCCAACGGGTTGTTCTCGTTGCCGGACACGTACGAGGCGCTGACGTCCGTGGGGTTGGTTACTCCCCACTTCTCGGCGTCCTTCACATCGCTCTCGGACAAAGCTCCGCCGCTGCTGTCGTTCTTCTTGTACTCACTGAGCACAGTCGCCGGCGTAGTCAGCTTGTGCGGCCCGTCGTCCGCGATGTCCGCGCCGCCGCCTCCGCCGAGGACGAAGTACGCGCCCACGGCGATCGCGGCCACCACGGCCACCGCGCCGAGGATGATGCCGACCTTCTTGCCGCCGCCACCGCCGGAGACGGGTGGCTGGGGCACGGTCGGGTAGGGCTGCTGGCCGTACGGGGCCTGCTGCTGGCCGTAGGGCGGGGTCTGGGGCGGGACGCCCTGGGGGGCCTGCTGGGGGTACCCGTAGCCCGGCTGCTGAGGCGGTGGCGCCTGCTGCGGGTAGCCGTAGCCGGGCTGGGGGGCGGCCTGCGGCGGCTGCTGGCCGTAGGGGCCCGGCTGGCCGCCCGGCTGACCGTACGGTCCGGGCTGCTGGGGCTGCTGCCCGCCGTACGGGCCCGGCTGGTTGTAGCTCATGTTCTGGGTTCCCCTCCAGATGCTTATGTGTTCCTGACATCCTGGCGCAAACTCGATGGGTCCCACGCACCGGGGGTCACACCGTTACCGAAGAATCGAGTTTCGGGACCACCCCGTGACACCCCTAAACTGAGCGAGTGACCGAGAACGCTCAGCAGCAGCCTCCAGCGCCCGCCACCGATCTGCCGACCCAGTACGCGCCGGCCGATGTAGAGGGGACGCTGTACGAGCGCTGGGTGGACAAGGGTTACTTCGCGGCCGACGCCAAGAGCGACAAGCCCGCGTACACCATCGTCATCCCGCCGCCGAACGTCACCGGCAGCCTGCACCTCGGGCACGCCTTCCAGCACACCCTCATGGACGCCCTCACGCGCCGTAAGCGCATGCAGGGTTACGAGGCCCTCTGGCTCCCCGGCATGGACCACGCCGGTATCGCCACCCAGAACAAGGTCGAGCAGCAGCTCGCCGAAGAGGGCAAGTCCCGCCACGACTTGGGACGCGAGGAGTTCGTCGAGCGCGTCTGGCGGTGGAAGGAGGAGTACGGCGGCAAGATCCTCGGCCAGATGCGCCGCCTCGGTGACGGCGTCGACTGGGACCGTGAGCGGTTCACCATGGACGAAGGGCTGTCCAAGGCCGTCCAGACCATCTTCAAGCGGCTCTACGACGACGAGCTGATCTACCGGGCCGAGCGCATCATCAACTGGTGTCCGCGGTGTCTGACGGCCATCTCGGACATCGAGGTCGAACACCAGGAGGACGCCGGCGAGCTGGTCTCCATCCGGTACGGCGAGGGGGAGGACAGCCTCGTCGTCGCCACCACCCGCGCGGAGACGATGCTCGGCGACACCGCCGTCGCCGTCCATCCGGACGACGAGCGGTACCGGCACCTCATCGGCAAGCAGATCAAGCTGCCCCTGACCGACCGCACCATCCCGGTCGTCGCCGACACGCACGTCGACCCGGAGTTCGGCACCGGCGCGGTCAAGGTCACCCCGGCCCACGACCCGAACGACTTCGCGATCGGCCAGCGCCACGGCCTGCCCGCCATGACGATCATGGACGAGCACGGTGTCATCACCGTCCACGGCCCGTTCCTCGGCCAGGACCGGTTCGAGGCCCGCTCGGCCGTCGTCGGCGCGCTGCGCTCGCAGGGCCGGATCGTCGCCGAGAAGCGGCCGTACACCCACTCCGTCGGTCACTGCTCGCGCTGCAAGACCACCGTCGAGCCGCGGCTGTCGATGCAGTGGTGGGTCAAGGTCGCACCCCTGGCCAAGGCGGCCGGTGACGCGGTCCGCGACGGCCGGGTCAAGATCCACCCCGAGGAGATGTCGAAGCGCTACTTCGACTGGGTCGACAACATGTACGACTGGTGCATCTCGCGCCAGCTGTGGTGGGGCCACCGCATCCCGGTCTGGTACGGCCCGAACGGCGAGACGGTCTGCGTCGGCCCCGACGAGGAGCCGCCCACCGGCGAGGGCTGGACCCAGGACACGGACGTCCTGGACACCTGGTTCTCCTCCGGCCTGTGGCCGTTCTCCACGCTCGGCTGGCCCGAACAGACCGAGGACCTGCGGAAGTTCTACTCCACCGATGTCCTGCTGACCGGCCACGACATCATCTTCTTCTGGGTCGCCCGGATGATGATGTTCGGCCTGTACGCGATGGACGGCGAGGTCCCCTTCAAGACCATCGCGCTGACCGGCCTGGTCCGCGACGAGCGCGGCAAGAAGATGTCGAAGTCCTTCGGCAACGTCGTCGACCCGCTCGACTGGATGGACAAGTACGGCTCCGACGCCCTCCGTTTCACCCTCGCGCGCGGCGCCAACCCGGGCACCGACGTCCCGATCGGCGAGGACTGGGTCCAGGCCTCCCGTAACTTCGCCAACAAGATCTGGAACGCCACCCGCTTCGCGCTGATGAACGGCGCGACGGTTCAGGGCCCGCTGCCGGACGCCTCGAAGCTCTCGGCGACCGACCGCTGGATCCTCGCCCGCCTGAACGAGACGGTCGAGCAGGTCGACGCGTACTACGAGGACTTCCAGTTCGCGAAGCTCAGCGAGGCGCTCTACCACTTCGCGTGGGACGAGGTCTTCGACTGGTACGTCGAGCTGTCCAAGACGACGTTCCAGGCGGGCGGCGAGCCGGCCGAGGTCAGCCGGCGTGTCCTGGGCGAGGTCCTGGACGTCACGCTGCGGCTGCTGCACCCGGTCGTCCCGTTCGTCACGGACACCCTGTGGACGACGCTGACCGGCGGCGAGTCCCTCGTCATCGCCGACTGGCCGAAGGACAGTGGCTTCCGCGACGACGCCGCAGAGCGCGAGATCGAGCTGGTCCAGCGGGTCGTCACCGAGGTCCGCCGGTTCCGCGCCGACCAGGGTCTCCAGCCCGGCCAGCGCGTCCCGGCCCGCCTCACGCTCGACGGTACGGCCCTGGCCCCGCACGAGGCCGCGATCCGTCAGCTTCTGCGCCTGCAGCCCGAGGGCGAGGGCTTCTCGGCCACCGCGACCCTGCCGGTGGCGGGCGCCGAGGTCGCCCTCGACCTCTCCGGCGTCATCGATGTCGCCGCCGAGCGCAAGCGCCTCGCGAAGGACCTCGCGGCGGCCGAGAAGGACAAGGCCCAGGCCACGGCCAAGCTCGGCAACGAGGCCTTCCTCGCGAAGGCCCCGGACCAGGTCGTGGAGAAGATCCGCGGCCGCCTCGCCAAGGCGGACGAGGACATCGCGCGAATCGCCGCGCAGCTGGACCGACTGCCGAAGGCGTAGCTGTTCGTCGTACGTGAGTGAAGGCCCCTGGTGTCCGTCAGTCCGTCGGGCACCGGGGGCCTTCGGCCGGCCGGGGGAGGTCGCGCGGCCCGGCGCGTACGGGGTGCCGCCTGCGCCCACCCGTGCCGCCCCAGCGGCACGACTGCCCGCGGCTGAGCAGGGCGACTTGAAGCCGCCGAATACCACAGGGGCGGCGCGGGGAACTGCGCGACCAGCCACCTACGACCCGCGGTCGCCCTCCTACGGGTACCCCCCGAGCTGCAGGGCGGTCTGTCCGTAGACTGACTCCGTGAGCGAACGCAGTGAGCAGCCCGACCCGATCGATCCGTTCGAGGAGATCATCGCCGCCGAGACGGACCGTGACCCGGACCTCGCGGTGATCGAGGCCGGCAGCCGTACCCTGCGCGCCCAGGGCGGCGCGCCGCAGGGTGACGTACCGACGCGGCCCGCCGACCCGGCCGTCGACAAGGCGCTGCGCGAGGTCGAGACGGAACTGGCGACCCGCTGGGGCGAGACCAAGCTGGAGCCCTCGGTCACGCGGATCGCCGCGCTGATGGACGTCCTGGGCGAGCCGCAGCGGTCGTACCCCTCGATCCACATCACCGGCACCAACGGCAAGACCTCCACCGCCCGCATGATCGAGGCCCTCCTCGGCGCCTTCGAACTGCGCACCGGCCGGTACACCTCCCCGCACGTGCAGTCGATCATCGAGCGCATCAGCCTCGACGGTGCGCCGATCTCCGCGGAGCGGTTCATCGAGACGTACGAGGACATCAAGCCGTACATCGAGATGGTGGACGGATCCCAGGAGTACCGGCTCTCCTTCTTCGAGGTGCTGACCGGCATGGCGTACGCCGCCTTCGCGGACGCCCCCGTCGACGTGGCCGTCGTCGAGGTCGGCATGGGCGGCACCTGGGACGCCACGAACGTCATCGACGGGGACGTCGCCGTGGTCACCCCCATCGACCTCGACCACACCGACCGGCTCGGCGAGACGCCCGCCGAGATCGCCGTGGAGAAGGCCGGCATCGTCAAGCAGGACGCGACCGTGATCCTGGCGCAGCAGTCGGTGGACGCGGCGCAGGTGATGCTGAAGAAGGCCGTGGAGGTCGACGCGACGGTGGCCCGGGAGGGGCTGGAGTTCGGTGTCGTCTCGAGGCAGGTCGCCGTCGGCGGGCAGATGCTCACCCTGCGCGGCCTCGGCGGCGAGTACCCCGAGGTCTATCTCCCGCTGCACGGCCCGTACCAGGCGCACAACGCGGCCGTCGCCCTCGCGGCGGTCGAGGCGTTCTTCGGCGTCGGCTCGCAGCGCCCGGAGCCGCTCGACCTGGACACCGTCCGCAAGGCCTTCGCGGCGGTCTCGTCGCCGGGCCGGCTGGAGGTCGTACGGCGGTCCCCGACCATCGTGCTGGACGCCGCCCACAATCCGGCGGGCGCGCGGGCCACGGCCGAGGCCGTCGGAGAGGCGTTCGACTTCAGCCGGCTGATCGGCGTGGTCGGGGCCAGCGGCGACAAGAACGTTCGGGGGCTGTTGGAGGCCTTCGAGCCGATCTTCGCCGAGGTCGTGATCACGCAGAACTCCAGCCACCGGGCGATGGACGCCGATGAGCTGGCCGGGATCGCGGTCGAGGTGTTCGGCGAGGAGCGGGTGCAGGTGGAGCCGCGGCTGCCCGACGCCCTGGAGGCGGCGATCACGCTCGCCGAGGAAGAGGGCGAGTTCGCCGGCGGCGGCGTACTCGTCACCGGTTCCGTCATCACCGTCGGCGAAGCCCGGCTGCTGCTGGGGAAGGGCTGAGTCTCACCACCATGCGTACCCTCTGTGCTTCGACCCTGATCGGCGAGTTCTTCGTGATCGCCTTGGCCGGGCTGGTCGCCATGAAGGACCCCGACCTGACCATGACCACGGTCTGGACGGTCAGTGGCATCGCCATGTTCCTGTGCGTCGTGCTGTGCGGCCTCGTCACCCGGCCCGGTGGCATCCAGCTCGGCTGGGCGCTCCAGCTCGGCCTGATCGCCTCCGGTTTCTTCGTCCCGACCATGTTCTTCATGGGTGCGATCTTCACCGCCCTGTGGTGGGCCTCGATCCACTTCGGACGGAAGATCGACGAGGCGAAGGTCCGCTTCGCCGCGCAGGCCTCCACCGAGGCCGGCGCCGGAGCCTCCTGAGGCCGAGGCCCCGCCGGGGCTTCCTGACGCTGCGTAACAACCTGTCGGACTCGCCCTGTAGCCTCTGAGCTCCGCACCCTTGTGAAATGAAGGAGTCACCACCGTGAGCCAGCGCACCCTCGTCCTGCTCAAGCCCGACGCCGTCCGGCGCGGCCTGACCGGCGAGATCATCAGCCGTATCGAGCGGAAGGCCGGCTGGCAGATCACCGCGCTGGAGCTGCGGACACTGGACCAGGAGACGCTGGAGCAGCACTACGGCGAGCACAAGGGGAAGCCCTTCTACGAGCCGCTGGTCGAGTTCATGGCCTCCGGTCCGGTCGTCGCGCTGATCGTCGAGGGCGAGCGCGTCATCGAGGGTGTGCGCGCGCTGGCCGGTCCGACCGACCCGATCGCCGCCGCACCGGGGTCCATCCGTGGTGACTACGGCGTCATCGTGCGCGAGAACCTGATCCACGCGTCGGACTCCGAGGAGTCGGCCGAGCGCGAGCTGAAGATCTTCTTCCCTGGGCACGCGTAGCAACGTCCGTGACGGCGGGGGCCGGTGAGTCGTCCCGCCCCCGTCTCGCTTACTCTTCTGGAACATTCGGCCAACACTCGGCCACCACCCACATGGCCTATACCCGGGCTGACCAGCCAACGCCGCTGAAATTCCGTCCGCAGAACGGCATATGCGCGGCGATCGGGGGAACGCGCACCCCCGATGGATCGTCTCTAGAGGCGAGGCGGCGCATCGCATGTCCACAATGGCGAAGACCCTCGCGCAGTGTTCGTGCGGGCGAGACTACGATGTAAGCCTTCACGTCACAGCACCCACTTCGCCGACCTGAAAAGCCTGAAAAGCTCTCAAAAGCCCACAGCGCTCCACTTGGGAAGGCCAGACGAATCCTGATGGGGAACTCAATGTCGTTCATCGGCCGTGACATGGCTGTCGACCTCGGGACCGCCAACACGCTGGTGTACGTCAGGGGTCGCGGGATCGTACTGAACGAGCCGTCCGTCGTCGCGATCAACACCAACACCGGTGGCATTCTCGCGGTCGGCGCGGAGGCGAAGAAGATGATCGGGCGGACGCCGGGCAACATCGTTGCCGTACGTCCGCTGAAGGACGGTGTCATCGCCGACTTCGAGATCACCGAGCGGATGCTCCGCTACTTCATTCTGAAGATCCACAAGCGGCGGTATCTCGCCCGTCCTCGGGTCGTCGTCTGCGTGCCGTCCGGCATCACCGGTGTCGAGCGGCGCGCCGTCATCGAGGCGTCCTCCCAGGCCGGCGCCCGTCAGGTGCACATCATCGAGGAGCCCATGGCCGCGGCCATCGGCTCCGGCCTGCCGGTCCACGAGGCCACGGGCAACATGGTGGTGGACATCGGCGGCGGCACCACGGAGGTCGCGGTCATCTCCCTCGGCGGCATCGTCACCGCCCAGTCCATCCGCGTCGCGGGCGACGAGTTGGACAACGCGATCATCCAGCACATCAAGAAGGAGTACAGCCTCCTCCTCGGTGAGCGGACGGCCGAGCAGATCAAGATCACGATCGGTTCGGCGTACGACCTCGACGCTGACGAGCACACCGAAATCCGCGGCCGGGACCTGGTGTCCGGGCTGCCCAAGACCGTCGTCATCTCGGCCGCCGAAGTGCGGAAGGCGATCGAGGAACCCGTCAACGCCATCGTCGATGCCGTCAAGACGACCCTCGACAAATGCCCCCCGGAGCTCTCCGGCGACATCATGGACCGCGGCATCGTCCTCACCGGCGGCGGCGCCCTGCTCCGCGGTCTCGACGAGCGACTGCGCCGCGAGACCGGTATGCCGATCCACATCGCCGAGGACCCGCTGGACAGTGTGGCGCTCGGTTCCGGCAAGTGCGTCGAGGAGTTCGAGGCGTTGCAGCAGGTGCTCGACGCCCAGCCCCGCAGATGACGTAACACGTCGATTCCGCCGTACGGGACGTTCTCTTCTCGTGCGGCGGATCGTTGATATAGAGGCCTAAGCTCCCACAAAGCGCCCCTACGGTTCCCGGCCCGGGATTCCGAGGGGCTACCCGAATTCCCCAATTCCTGTCGAATTCCTATGAGGAAGGCACGGCCGCCGCACGTGAGGGACACACGAGAGAGCCGGCTGCTCCTGGTGCTGCTGATCGCCGTCGCGTTCGCGCTGATCACGGTGGACATCCGTGGCGGGGAGGACTCACCGGTCGACGGTGCCCGACGTGCCGCCGCCACCGTCTTCGGTCCGATCGAGGACGGGGTGTCGACCGCCGTCGACCCGATCGGCAACGCCATAAGCGCCGTTCGCGACTCCGGCTCCCGCCACGACCGCCTCGCCGCGCTGGAGAAGGAGAACGCCGAACTGAAGGCGTCCCTCGGCAGCGACGACCGCAACAGCAGCAGAGTCGAACAGCTCGACAAGATGCTGAAGACCGCCGCGAACGGCCAGTACGGCATCAAGGGCGCCGAGGTCATCGCCATAGGAGCGGCCCAGGGCTTCTCCTGGACCGTCACCATCGACATCGGCACCGACGACGGCATCACCCGCGACATGACCGTCCTCAACGGCGACGGGCTCGTCGGCCGTGTCACCACCGTCGGGCCGAACACCGCGACCGTGCTCCTCGCCAACGACCCCGACTTCACCGTCGGCACCCGCATGGAGGCCACCGACGAACTCGGTTTCGCCTCCGGCCAGGGCGACCGCCCGCTGCGCGTCGAACTCCTCAACGGCAAGGCCAAGGTGAAGGCGGGCGACCGCCTCGTCACCTTCGGCTCGCAGGCCGACAAGCCGTTCGTCCCCGGCGTCCCGGTCGGTGTCGTCGCCCGCGTCGACCCCTCCGGCGGAGACCTCACCCGCACGATCTACGTCAAGCCGTTCGTGTCCTTCACCCAGCTCGACATCGTCGGCGTCGTCGTCCAGCCGCCCCGCAAGGACCCGCGCGACACCGTCCTGCCGAACAAGCCGAAGGCCACCCCCACGCCGACCGTGACCGTGACCGTCACGCCGGGCGCGGACGAACCCGGCGACGGCGCCGACGGTCAGCCGCAAGAGCAGTAGACGTAGGACAGTAGGAGCTGAACCCTTCATGCGCTTCAACCGGATGCTGCTCTCCACCACCCTGGTGATCGTCGCCCTGGTCATCCAGGTGAGCGTCCTCGCCAGACTCCATCTCCCGGGCGCCGTACCGGACCTGGTGCTCCTCACCGTGCTCGGCCTCGCCCTGGTCTACGGCCATGTCGGCGGCGCCCTCATCGGCTTCGGCGCCGGGCTGTTGTCCGACCTCGTGCCACCCGCCGACCACGCGGCCGGGCGCTACGCCCTGGTCCTCTGCGTCATCGGATACCTCGCGGGGCTCGCCAAACCCGAGACCGGCCGGCTCAAGTCGGCGACCGGACCGATGGCCGTGGTCGTCGTCGCCGCGCTCGGCTCGACGCTCCTGTACGCCGGTGTCGGCGCCCTCGTCGGTGACGACGCGGCCCGCCATGTCGGCCTGCCCAGCCTGCTGTTCACCGCCGCGCTCTACGATCTGCTGCTCGCGCCCTTCGTGGTCCCCGGCATCATGGCGCTCGCCCGGCGCGCCGAGAACGACCCGCTCGCCGAGACCAACAACGCCGCCAAGGCGTCCGACGTCTCCGCCGGCTGGCTCTCCTCCGGCACCGGCCTGCGCATCGGCAACCAGCGTGGCGGACTCCGTATCAAGGCCGCGCGCTCACGGATGGCCCGGGCGGGGCGCATCAAGGGGGTCAAGCGGCTGTGAGGGCAGGTCAGTCGGGCATGGGAACCGATCACAGCCGAGCGGTGTACTCCATGTACCAGCACCACGCGCATCACCCGTACACGCACTGAGAGGGGGAGACAGGCAGTGACCAACATCCCGGAGACCGGGCGGACCCCACGGGTCCAGATCCGGCTCATCATCATCCAGATCCTCGTCTTCTCCCTCCTCGGCACCCTCGGTGGCCGCCTCTGGTACCTCCAGATCCGCGAGGGCGACGCCTACGCCAAGGAGGCCTCCGGCAACCACGTCCAGCAGGTCGTACAGCCCGCCGTGCGCGGTTCGATCCTGGACGCGCGCGGAGTCCCGATCGCCGACAACGAGACCCGGCTGGTCGTCTCCGCCTCCCGCACCGACCTGCTGAAGATGGACGACGACGGCAAGGCCGTCCTCGCCAAGCTCGCCGGCGTCCTGGACATGAAGCCCAAGGACGTCATGGACAAGGTCCGGCTCTGCGACTCCGAGACGCCCCAGCCCTGCTGGAACGGCTCGCCGTACCAGCCGATCCCCATCACCGACGAGGCCACCGCCAAGCAGGCCCTGCAGATCCGCGAGCGCTCCGAGGACTTCCCGGGCATCACCGCCGAACCCCAGGCCGTCCGCCGCTATGCCAGCCCCGGCGGCTCCCAGACCGCTCAGGTGCTCGGCTATCTCTCGCCGGTCACCGACGAGGAGATCACCAAGGCCCAGGACACGGAATCGCCCTATCTGCGCTCCGACCAGGTCGGCCGCTCCGGCCTGGAGCGCCAGTACGACAAGGAGCTGCGTGGCAAGGCCGGCGTCACCCGCTACGAG
Source organism: Streptomyces sp. DSM 40750 (assembly GCF_024612035.1). Taxonomy (GTDB): domain Bacteria; phylum Actinomycetota; class Actinomycetes; order Streptomycetales; family Streptomycetaceae; genus Streptomyces. The sequence goes on along the minus strand of NZ_CP102513.1, from coordinate 4,083,368 downwards.
GTCGACAACCTCGGCCGCGTGATCGGTGAGGCCGAGGCCGACCCCGCCGAGCCCGGCGCCAACCTCGTCACCAGCATCGACGCCCGCGTGCAGCGCATCGCCGAGTACGAGCTCAACGAGGCGATGAAGGAAGCCCGCAAGCAGGTCGACAGGAACACCGGGACGAACTACAAGGCCGACTCCGGTGCCGTCGTCGTGATGGAGGCCAAGACCGGCCGCGTCGTCGCCATGGCGTCCAACCCGGACTACGACCCCAACGCCTGGGTCGGCGGCATCTCCGCCAAGGACTACGCCAGGCTCACCGGCAAGAAGTCCAACTACCCGCTGCTGAACCGCGCCATCCAGGGCCAGTCGGCCCCCGGTTCCATCTTCAAGGTGATCCCGACGGCCGCCGCCGTGAACGCGGGATACTCCTTCAACGGCCCGTACGAATGCTCCAGTTCGTACTCCATCGGCGGCCAGGTCTTCAAGAACTTCGAGTCCCAGAGCCACGGCGCGATCAGCCTCGGCAAGGCGCTGGAGGTCTCCTGCGACACCGTCTTCTACCGCCTCTCCCACGAGGAGTGGAAGCGTGACGGCGGCATCAAGCCCAAGAAGGGTGCCAACGACTGGTTCTACAAGACCGCCCACCAGTTCGGCCTCGGTGCCGAGACCGGCATCGACCTGCCGAACGAGGTCACCGGCCGCATCCCGGACCGCCAGTGGAAGCAGGAGTACTGGGAGGCCAACAAGGACGCCTGGTGCAAGTACGGCAAGAAGGGCGGCTCGTACGCCGAGCAGATCGCGTACGAGAACTGCCTCGAAGGCAACCGCATGCGCGCCGGTGACTCCGTCAACTACTCCATCGGCCAGGGCGACACCCTCGTCACCCCCATCCAGATGGCCACCATCTACGCGGCCATCTCCAACGGCGGCACCCTCTACGACCCCACCGTCGGCAAGGCGATCGTCAGCCCCGACGGCAAGAACGTGCAGGAGATCGCGCCCAAGTCGCACGGCAAGCTGCCGATGTCGGAGAAGACCCGCGACGAGATAGACGAAGCCCTCGCGGGAGTCGCGACCCGTGGTACGGCCGCCTGGCGCTTCCAGGGCTGGCCACAGAACGAGATCCCGATGCACGCCAAGACGGGTACGGCGGAGGTCTACGGCAAGCAGACGACCTCCTGGTTCGCCACGTACACCAAGGACTACACGATCGTCATGACGATCTCCCAGGGTGGTACGGGCTCCGGCGCCTCGGCGCCCGCCGTGCGCAAGCTCTACAACGCCCTGTACGGCGTCTCCGAGGACGGCGAGATCGACAAGAAGAAGGCGCTGCTGGCCACCCCGCAGAAGGGCCTGCCGAAGATCGAGTCCGACGGCTCGATCGACGCCCCGAAGCTGGAGTCCTACCCGCCGAAGAAGACCGAGGAGGAGGCCGCGGAGGACGGTATCCAGGCCGTCGCCGCCGGGCCGGCCGCCCAGCCGGTGTCCTTCGGCGACCTGGCGGCGATCGTCAGTACGCGCGGGGGCAACGGCAATCGGGCCGCACGGCGACGTACGGACCGCGGCCGGTGCCGCGGAAAGAGGCGGAGGACGTCCGTATGACCGGCAACAGCTTCTCCGTCTCCGGGTACGGGCCTGAACGCTCCGGCTGGACCCGCCTGTTCGCCCGCGACTCGCTCGCCCGTCGGCTCGACTGGCCGATACTGTTCTCGGCCATCGCGCTCTCCCTGATCGGCGCGGCCCTCGTCTTCTCGGCGACCCGCAACCGCACCGAGCTCAACCAGGGCGACCCGTACTACTTCCTCTTCCGGCACCTGCTCAACACCGGCATCGGCTTCGCACTGATGATCGGCACGGTCTGGCTCGGCCACCGCACCCTGCGCACGGCCGTGCCGATCCTGTACGGCATCTCGGTCCTGCTGATCCTGCTGGTGCTGACCCCGCTCGGTGCGACCATCAACGGCGCCCACGCGTGGATCGTCATCGGCGGCGGTTTCTCGCTCCAGCCCTCCGAGTTCGTGAAGATCACGATCATCCTGGGCATGGCGATGCTGCTGGCGGCCCGGGTGGACGCGGGCGACAAACCCCACCCCGACCACCGCACGGTCGTCCAGGCCCTCGGTCTCGCCGCCGTCCCCATACTGATCGTCCTGCTCATGCCCGACCTCGGCTCGGTCATGGTCATGGTGGTGATCGTGCTGGGCGTCCTGCTCACCTCCGGCGCGTCCAACCGGTGGGTCTTCGGCCTGATCGGCACCGGCGCGATGGGCGCGATCGCCGTCTGGCAGCTCGGGGTGCTCGACGAGTACCAGATCAACCGCTTCGCGGCCTTCGCCAACCCCGAGCTCGACCCGGCCGGCGTCGGATACAACACCAACCAGGCCCGTATCGCCATCGGCTCCGGCGGGCTGCTCGGCACCGGGCTGTTCAAGGGCTCACAGACGACCGGGCAGTTCGTGCCCGAGCAGCAGACCGACTTCGTCTTCACGGTGGCGGGGGAGGAGTTGGGGTTCCTGGGCGCCGGGCTGATCATCCTGCTGCTCGGTGTCGTCCTGTGGCGGGCCTGCCGGATCGCCCGCGAGACCACCGAGCTGTACGGCACGATCGTCGCCGGCGGCATCATCGCCTGGTTCGCCTTCCAGTCCTTCGAGAACATCGGCATGACCCTCGGGATCATGCCGGTGGCGGGGCTGCCGCTGCCGTTCGTGTCGTACGGCGGGTCGTCGATGTTCGCGGTGTGGGTGGCGGTGGGGCTGCTGCAGTCCATCCGTGTGGAGAGACCCATGTCCGCGTAGGGCAAGGCCGGGTATCGCCCAGGGAAACGGTAGTTGTCAGTCGTCCAACGAGGTGGGGCTGCCCAGGAGACTGAAGTAGGACTAGATTCATTTCATGGCGGACACCAAGCGTGAGATCGAGCGGAAGTACGAGTCCGACGAGAGCGGCCTGCCCGACCTCACCGGTGTGGCCGGAGTCGCGACCGTCATAGACAAGGGCGTGGCGGAGCTGGACGCCGTCTACTACGACACGCCCGATGAACGCCTCGCCGCCGCCTCCATCACCCTGCGCCGTCGCACGGGAGGCAGTGACGCCGGCTGGCATCTGAAGTTCCCCGTCTCCGCCGGTGTACGGGACGAGATCCGCGCCCCGCTCTCCGACACGCTGCCCGACGATCTCGCGGGGCTCGTGCGTTCCCGGGTCCGGGAGGCCGAGTTGGTCCCGTTGGTCCGCCTCGTCTCCACGCGTGACGTCAGCGATCTGCTCGACGCGGACGGCATCCTCCTCGCCGAGGTCAGTGTGGACGCCGTGGTCGCCGAACGGCTCACCGAGGACGGCCGGACTGCCCAGTGGTCCGAGATCGAGGTGGAACTCGCCGACGACGGCGACCCGGCCTTCCTCGAGAAGGTCGACAAGAGGCTGCGCAAGGCGGGCGTACGGCCGTCCGACTCACCGTCGAAGCTGGCCAGGGCCCTCCAGGAGACGGCACCCAAGAAGGGCAAGAAGAAGGACAAGAAGCGGGAGAAGGCCCAGGCGCCGGGTGAGCCCGTCACCCCCGGTGATCATGTTCTCGCCTACGTCCGCGTTCAGCGTGACGCGATCATCGAGCTCGATCCCGCCGTCCGCCGTGATGTCTTCGACTCCGTGCACAGCATGCGGGTCGCCACGCGCCGACTGCGCAGCACCTTCAAGTCGTTCGGGACGGTCCTGGACCGGGCCGTCACGGACCCGATCGGCGAGGAGCTGAAGTGGCTGGCGGGGGAGTTGGGAGTCGACCGTGACCAGGAGGTCCTGACGGATCGGCTCACCGGGGCGCTGGACGACCTCCCCGAGAGCCTGGTGACGGGCCCGGTCCGTGAGCGGCTGCGCGCCTGGGCGGGGAAGGACGGCGGTGCGGGCCCCGGGCCCGAGGTGATCGAAGCGCTGGACGGCCGGCGGTATCTGGAGCTGCTGGAGTCCCTCGACGCCGTGGTCAAGGATCCGCCGCTGCTCAAGGCCGCCGAGGGCGACGCCGAGAAGGTGATCACCCAGGCGGTCAAGAAGGACTTCGCCAAGGTGGCGGCCCTGGTCGAGGAGGCCGTGGCACAGCCGTCCGGCGCCGACCGGGACCTCGCCATGCACGAGGCCCGCAAGAAGGCCAAGCGCACCCGGTATGCGGCTGAGGCGGCGGGCCCCCTCCTCGGCAGGCCGGCCAAGGTGGTCGTCAGGGACATGAAGTCCCTGCAGAGCCTCCTCGGCGACCACCAGGACAGCGTGATGACCCGCGAGGCCCTGCACGACATCGCCCTCCACGCCCATCAGGCGGGGGAGAGCGCCTTCACGTACGGGCTGCTGTACGGCAGGGAGGAGCGGCGGGCGGAGCTGGCGGAGGGGGCGCTGCCGGGGACCTGGGCGAAGATCAGCGCCGACATGCCCTTCTGACGACCGGGCGGACGGCGCCGAGGGCCGGGTGCCCGGCGGCCCGCCGGTCGGCCTGCCGGCAACTGGGCGTGCGAGGGGTGCCTCCCGGGGCGTTACGCTAGATGGTCACCCTCCCCCAGCCTCCGGCCGGGGGTGCCCCCAGTCAGCTCACGAAGGTAACCCCCGCGATGTCTGTCGAGTCGGTCTTCCCACAGCTTGAGGCCCTGCTCCCGCATGTGCAGAAGCCGATCCAGTATGTGGGCGGTGAGCTCAACTCCACCGTCAAGCCCTGGGAGTCCTGCGACGTCCGCTGGGCGCTCATGTACCCGGACGCGTACGAGGTCGGTCTGCCCAACCAGGGCGTCATGATCCTCTACGAGGTACTGAACGAGCGCGAGGGCGTCCTCGCCGAGCGCACCTACAGCGTGTGGCCCGACCTCGAACAGCTGATGCGCGACAACGGCGTGCCGCAGTTCACGGTCGACGGCCACCGACCGGTGAAGGCCTTCGACGTGTTCGGTCTGTCCTTCTCCACGGAGCTGGGCTACACGAACATGCTGACCGCCCTGGATCTGGCCGGGATCCCCCTGGAGTCCAAGGACCGCACGGTCGAGGACCCGATCGTGCTGGCCGGCGGCCACGCGGCCTTCAACCCCGAGCCGATCGCCGACTTCATCGACGCGGCCATCATCGGCGACGGCGAGCAGGCCGTGCTCGACATGACCGAGATCATCCGAGCCTGGAAGGCCGAGGGCCGTCCCGGCGGCCGCGAGGAGGTCCTCTTCCGCCTCGCGAGGACGGGTTCGGTGTACATCCCGGCGTTCTACGACGTCGAGTACCTCCCCGACGGCCGCATCGGCCGCGTCGTACCCAACAAGTCGGGCGTCCCGTGGCGCGTGTCCAAGCACACCGTCATGGACCTGGACGAGTGGCCGTACCCCAAGCAGCCCCTCGTCCCGCTCGCCGAGACGGTCCATGAGCGCATGTCGGTGGAGATCTTCCGCGGCTGCACCCGCGGCTGCCGCTTCTGCCAGGCGGGCATGATCACCCGCCCGGTCCGCGAGCGTTCCATCACGGGCATCGGCGAGATGGTCGAGAAGGGCCTGAAGGCGACCGGCTTCGAGGAGGTGGGCCTCCTGTCCCTCTCCTCCGCCGACCACAGCGAGATCGGTGACATCGCCAAGGGCCTGGCGGACCGGTACGAGGAGGACAAGATCGGTCTGTCCCTCCCCTCGACCCGCGTGGACGCCTTCAACGTCGACCTCGCCAACGAGCTCACCCGCAACGGCCGGCGCTCGGGTCTGACCTTCGCGCCCGAGGGCGGCTCCGAGCGCATGCGCAAGGTCATCAACAAGATGGTCTCGGAGGAGGACCTGATCCGGACCGTCTCCACCGCGTACGGCAACGGCTGGCGTCAGGTGAAGCTGTACTTCATGTGCGGCCTTCCCACCGAGACCGACGAGGACGTCCTCCAGATCGCCGACATGGCGACCCGCGTGATCCAGAAGGGCCGCGAGGTCTCCGGCTCGAACGACATCCGCTGCACCGTGTCGATCGGCGGGTTCGTCCCCAAGCCGCACACCCCCTTCCAGTGGGCCCCGCAGCTCTCCGCCGAGGAGACGGACGCCCGGCTGGAGAAGCTCCGCGACAAGATCCGCGGCGACAAGAAGTACGGCCGCTCCATCGGCTTCCGCTACCACGACGGCAAGCCGGGCATCGTCGAGGGCCTGCTCTCCCGCGGCGACCGCCGCATCGGCGCCGTGATCCGCGCGGTCTACGAGGACGGCGGCCGCTTCGACGGCTGGCGCGAGCACTTCTCCTACGACCGCTGGATGGCCTGCGCCGACAAGACCCTCCCCGCCTTCGGCGTCGACGTCGACTGGTACACCACCCGCGAGCGCACCTACGAGGAGGTCCTCCCCTGGGACCACCTCGACTCGGGGTTGGACAAGGACTGGCTCTGGGAGGACTGGCAGGACTCCCTCGACGAGACCGAGGTCGAGGACTGCCGCTGGACCCCGTGCTTCGACTGCGGCGTCTGCCCCCAGATGGACACACAGATCCAGATCGGCCCGACGGGGAGGAAGCTGCTGCCGCTGGCGGTCAAGCAGCCGGCGGGGAGCGGGCACAGCCACTGAGCGCGGGCAACGTCATGGGGTGTCCGAGGGAACGACAGGTTCCCTCGGACACCCCATGTGCGTGGTACCACTCCAGCCGCCGCGCATGGGAGAGCCGAGCGTCCGTCATGCGCCGCCGTTGGTGACGTCTTCGGTCGGCCGCAGTGTCACCTTGGTCCGGGGTCTGGGCGCGTCCGCGGCGTTGCCGCTCGGGACCGCGCGGGCCTGCAAGTCGGCCAAGGCCACGAGGAGTTCCGGGCGCAAGCGGTAGGGGGCCCTCGCCCGGGGCGACGGACGACACTCGATCCCCCGGCACCCAGCTGCGACTTGCCGTGTCACCGCGCATAAAGTGACGGAGGTCGGCGGCAGAGGACACGAGGGCGAACGGGGCGGGAATTTGCAGACGTGTGGCTGGATCCGGACAGGTCGCTGAGGCGTCTACGTCGTTATGGACCTGGAGAAGCGGCCCGCCCAGCAGCCCGTTGAGCCGTCGGCGCGGCAGACGCCCGAGCGCCAGACGCCCGAGGGGTGTCTCACCGTCGCGATCCGGGTGCCCGTGCGGATCGTCGTGCTCGTGCTGGTCGTGCCCGTGCGGATGGTGTGGGACGCGCTCGTCGTGGGCGGGCGGTTCCTGATGGATGCCGTATTGCGGCCGGTGGGGCGGGCGTTGCTGTGGGTCGGCAGGGCCGTCTTCGTGTGGCCGTGGGTGGCGTTGTGGCGGTACGTCGTCGTGCCGGTCGCCAAAGGACTCGGCTGGCTCGGGTATCGGGTGCTGGTCGTGCCGGTCGTGTGGGTGTACCGGTATGTGCTGACGCCCGTGGGGCAGGCGATCGCCTGGGCGGCCGCCGGGGTCTGGGCCGGGGTGGTCTGGGTCGCCACCGGTGTCGGGGCCGCGCTCGTGTGGCTGTATCGGTGGACGCTGGCGCCGCTCGGGCGTGGCATCGCCTGGCTGGCCAGGGGGATCGGGGCCGGGATCGCCGCCGTCGCGGTCGCGTTGTTCACGGCCGTGGTCTGGCTGGTGCGGTACCTCCTCGTCGTACCGGCCGTGTGGCTGTACCGGTATGTGCTGACGCCCGTGGGACACGCGATCGCGTGGGTGGCCCGTGGTGTCGTATGGCTCGTACGGATGATCTTCACCGGGCTCTGGCTCGGGATCTACTGGACGCTGCGCGTACTGCTCGTGCTGCCCGCGCTCGCCGTATGGCGGTGGGTGCTCACGCCGGTCGGGCGGGTCCTCGCCGTCGTCGGACGGGAGATCTGGGACGCCCTCGGGCACGCGTGGCGGGTGGCCGGGCGGATCTCGCTCGCCGTTGGACGGTTCCTGGCGAACCTCTTCCGGTGGATCTTCGTGGAGCCCACGCGGTGGGTGTACCGGACCGTCCTCACACCCGCCGGTCACTTCGTACGGGATGCGGTGTGGAAGCCGGTCGCGGCCGTCGCGAGCACTGTGGGCCGTACCACCCGGCAGGCCCTGGCCACCGCCCGCGAATCCGTCCGCCAGGCACGCGCCAGTGTGCGGTGGGCGCTCTTCGGACAGCCGGGGGAGCCGAAGCCGGTCGCCCGGAGGGAACCGGGGGCGGCCGAGACACGTACTCTTGGTAGCAGTACGACCGCACTCACGAAGGACTGAACGACACTGGGCAAGCGACAGCCCGAAGGCCCGCCGCCCGCACCCGCGGTGCAGCGCATCCGACTGCGCTACACCAAGCGCGGCCGCCTCCGGTTCACCAGCCACCGTGATTTCCAGCGCGCCTTCGAGCGTGCGCTGCGCCGTGCCGAGGTGCCGATGGCGTACTCGGCGGGGTTCACGCCGCATCCGAAGGTGTCGTACGCCAATGCCGCACCCACCGGCACGGGCAGTGAGGCGGAGTATCTGGAGATCGCGCTCACCGACGCGCGCGACCCCGAAAAGCTCAGGATTCTGCTCGACGAGTCGCTGCCCACCGGGCTCGACATCATCGACGCGGTCGAGGCCCGGACCTCCGGGCTCGCCGACCGGCTCACGGCCTCCGTGTGGGAGCTGCGCCTGGACGGCGTGGACCCGGCGGACGCCGGGCGTGCGGTCGAGGCCTTCAAGGCGGCTGACCTCGTCGAGGTCCAGCGCAGGACCAAGAACGGCGTACGGACCTTCGACGCCCGGGCCGCCGTCGTCGACCTCGACAGTCTCGACGCTCCTGAGACGCACAGTCCGAGGGCTGATAGGCCGACGGACCAGCCCTGTGCGATACTGCGGCTGGTTGTTCGGCACGTGACGCCTGCCGTACGACCCGACGACGTCCTGTCCGGTCTCCGCGCCGTGGCCGACCTGGCGCCGCCGGTCCCCGCAGCGGTGACCAGGCTGGCGCAGGGGCTTTTCGATGAAGAGACCGGCACGGTGACCGACCCGCTCGCGCCCGACCGCGAGGCAGCGCCGGCCCCCTCAACGGCCGAACCCGCTGCCGCCGCGAAGGCGTCGGCGCCGGTAGGCCCCGCGTAGGGACGGACGTCGTAGCGCCGCCCTTGTATCCGGGAGCCACCTGGGTCGGGCAGCGCACTGACCACAAGACTTTCGCCAGGCCGTACGCAACATGGCGTACGGAACCGGCGAGACAGGACACAGAGAGCTCCCGTGCGGCGCCCGCGCCCCGGACGGCGGCAGTCGCGCACGACGCGAGCCGCGGACGTCACCGGCCACGCCGGACCCGGGTGCGGCGCCCGGGAGCCTGACGGGAGAAACGCCCGCATGCCCGAACAGATCGAATCCGCAGAGCCCGTGCAGGGCTCCGAACACAACACGCCGAGCGACACCCTGCCGCCGCGCCGTCGCCGCCGTGCCGCGTCCCGCCCGGCGGGACCGCCGTCCGCCGCGTCCGAAGCGGCCGCGGAGACCACCGCGCCGGCCATACCGGCCGCCGAGTCCGAGGACCTCGCGGCCACCGATGAGACGGCCGAGGTGGCTGAAGTGACTGTGCCGGACGAGACCGCTGTGACCGCTGAGGTCGTCGCGGATGTCGAGGTGGACGAGGAAGCCGACGAGGCTGCCGCCGCTGCCGAGGCGTCTGCAGCCGTCGAGGAGGCGGCGCCCGCCGGTCGTACGCGCCGTCGTGCGACCCGTCGGGCCTCCGCGCCCGCCGGTGCGCCCAAGGACGCCGAGGTCGTCGAGGTCGTCGAGACCGTGGCGCCGGCCGCCGTCGAGAGCGCCGCCGAGGCGCCCGCTGCTGTGGAGGAGGCCGCGCCTGCCGGTCGTACGCGTCGTCGTGCGACCCGTCGGGCCTCCGCCCCCACCGGCGCGCCCAAGGCCGCCGTGGCCGCGCCCGAGACCGCCGCCGAGGTCGAGGCCCCCGCCGCTGAGGCGCCTGCCGCCGTTGAGGAGGCCGCGCCCGCCGGGCGTACGCGCCGTCGCGCCACACGCCGGGTGTCCGCGCCCGCCGGTGAGCCGGCCGCCGAGGTCGTGGAGGCTCCGGCGGAGGTCGTGGAAGCTGCCCCCACCGCCGTTCAGGAGCCCGTGGAGGAGGCGGCCGAAGAGGCCGCGCCGCGTCGTACGCGTCGTCGCGCCACACGCCGGGTGACCGCGCCCGCCGAGGCGCCCGAGGCTGAGGCCGCCGACGTGGCCGAGTCCGTCGCCGCCGAGACCACTGCGCCCCAGACCGTGCAGGCGGCCGTCGCCGAGGCGCCCGCCGCCCAGCCCGTCGAGGCGCCCGCCGCCCCGGCTGCCGAGGTCGAGGACGTCGCCGCGCCGCGTCGTTCCCGCCGTCGGTCCGCGCGCAAGGCCGCCGTCGGGTTCTCGGAGCCCGCCGCCCCGGCCGCGGACGAGACACCGGCCCGTCCGGCGCGGCCCGCTGTGGCCGTGTTCCAGGCGCCGGTGTTCACCGAGCCGATGTTCCAGACGCCGGAGCGGGCCGCCGCGCAGGCCGCCGCCGAGGCGGAGACCGAGACCGTGGAGGTCGAGGAGCCCGCCGAGACCACCGACTTCGGCGGGTTCGCCGAGGAGGAGAGCACCGGCGGCTCGCGGCGTCGCCGTCGACGCCGAGGGGAGCCCGCCGAGGCGGAGCAGCCCGTGGCCGCCGCCGTGGTGGCCGACGAACCGGAGGAGCCCGAGGAGCCCGAAGAGGGCGCCGAGGACGCTTCCGAGGGTGACGAGTTCGGCGAGGAGGAGTCCACCGGGTCGCGGCGTCGCCGTCGCCGGGGTGGCCGTCGCCGTCGTCGCGGCGAGTCCGCCGAGGACGCCTCCGAGGGCGACGAGCTCGCCGCCGAGCAGGCCGCGCAGGACGCCGAGGACACCGCCGAGCAGCAGGACGAGGACGCCGAGGACGAGGCCGACGAGCGCGAGGAGTCCGGCTCCAGCAGCAGCCGTCGGCGCCGTCGCCGTCGTCGTCGCGCCGGTGACTCGGGCACCGAGGCCGAGGCGGGGACCGACGACCCCGAGCGCACGGTCGTCAAGGTCCGTGAGCCGCGCGAGCGGCGCGCCAAGGACACCGAGCCGTCCGACGAGGTGCAGTCCATCAAGGGCTCGACCCGTCTTGAGGCCAAGAAGCAGCGCCGTCGCGAAGGCCGTGAGCAGGGGCGTCGTCGCGTCCCGATCATCACCGAGGCCGAGTTCCTCGCCCGCCGTGAGGCCGTCGAGCGCGTGATGGTCGTCCGCCAGAGCGGCGAGCGCACCCAGATCGGCGTCCTCGAGGACAACGTGCTCGTCGAGCACTACGTCAACAAGGAGCAGTCGACCTCGTACGTCGGCAACGTCTACCTCGGCAAGGTGCAGAACGTGCTGCCGTCGATGGAGGCCGCCTTCATCGACATCGGCAAGGGACGCAACGCCGTCCTGTACGCCGGTGAGGTCAACTTCGAGGCGCTGGGCATGGCCAACGGGCCGCGGCGCATCGAGTCCGCCCTCAAGTCCGGCCAGTCCGTGCTCGTCCAGGTCACCAAGGACCCGATCGGGCACAAGGGCGCGCGTCTGACCAGCCAAGTCTCCCTGCCCGGCCGCTACCTGGTCTACGTCCCCGAGGGGTCGATGACCGGTATCAGCCGCAAGCTGCCCGACACCGAGCGGGCCCGGCTGAAGACCATCCTCAAGAAGATCGTTCCCGAGGACGCGGGAGTCATCGTGCGCACCGCCGCCGAGGGCGCGAGCGAGGACGAGCTGCGCCGCGATGTCGAGCGACTGCAGGCGCAGTGGGAGGACATCCAGAAGAAGGCCAAGAGCGGCGGCAGCTCAAACGCACCGTCGCTGCTGTACGGCGAGCCGGACATGACCGTCCGGGTCGTCCGCGACATCTTCAACGAGGACTTCACCAAGGTCATCGTCAGCGGCGACGAGGCGTGGGAGACCATCCACGGATACGTCGCGCACGTCGCGCCCGACCTGGCCGACCGTCTGCAGAAGTGGACGTCCGAGGTCGACGTCTTCGCGACGTACCGCATCGACGAGCAGCTGATGAAGGCGCTGGACCGCAAGGTGTGGCTGCCCAGCGGTGGTTCGCTGGTGATCGACAAGACCGAGGCCATGATCGTGGTCGACGTCAACACCGGCAAGTTCACCGGCCAGGGCGGCAACCTGGAGGAGACGGTCACCAGGAACAACCTGGAGGCGGCCGAGGAGATCGTGCGTCAGCTGCGGCTGCGCGACCTCGGTGGCATCGTCGTCATCGACTTCATCGACATGGTCTTGGAGTCCAACCGGGACCTGGTGCTGCGGCGCCTCCTCGAGTGCCTGGGACGCGACCGTACGAAGCACCAGGTCGCCGAGGTCACCTCGCTGGGCCTGGTCCAGATGACCCGGAAGCGGGTCGGGCAGGGCCTTCTGGAGTCCTTCTCCGAGACCTGTGTCCACTGCAACGGGCGCGGCGTGATCGTGCACATGGATCAGCCGACGGCCGTCGGCGGTGGCGGCAAGCGCCGCAAGCGCGGGCGTGGCGGTGCCGAGACCGACCACGAGCACGTGACCGAGATCACCGAGCCGGTGGAGTCGGCCGAGCTGGTCGAGGCCGAGGTGGCCGCCGAGGTTGCCGAGCCTGTCGCGCTGCCCGCGGAGTTCGAGCCGGACGAGGAGCTGTACAGCAGCGTCGCGGAGGCCGAGGCGTCGGTCGCGCGCGGCCGTTCGCGTCGCCGTGCGACCCGGCGGGCGTCCGCGCCCTCGGGGGCGCCGAAGCCGCGTGAGGCCGTGGCCGTCACCGTCTCCGAGGACCGTGCCCCGAAGTCGCGGGAGGCCGCCGAGGCGGAGCCCGTCGCGGTGGAGGACCCGGTCGTCGAGATGCCGGCCGCCGTGCCGAGCACCGAGGAGGCCGCGCCCAAGGGCCGTACGCGTCGTCGGGCGACCCGGAAGGTGTCCGCCCCGGCGGGCGCGCCGGCCGGGGCCGCGGCCGAGGAGGCCGTGGTGACGGTGGCCGAGCCGGTCGCGGAGCCCGTGGCCGAGCCCATGGTCGAGAAGGCCGCTGAGCCGGTCGCCGAGCCGGTGAGCGAGCAGGCCGCACAGCCCGAGGCGGCCGCCGCTGCCGAGAGCGCTGCTCCCGCCCGTCCGCGTCGGCGTGCCGTGCGCAAGGCGACGGCGCCCACCGCGTCCGCGGAGACCGCTGTGGTCGTGGTGCCGTCGGCTCCCGCCGAGGGCACGTCCGAGGCTCCGGCTACCGAGGCGCCCGCCAAGGCGGCGCGGAAGACGGCCAAGAAGGCGACGGCGAAGAAGGCCGCCACGAAGAAGACGGCGGCTGCCAAGAAGACGGTCGCGAAGAAGGCCACGGCCAAGAAGGCGGCGACGAAGAAGGCGGCCACGAAGAAGACCACGGTGGCCGCCGAGCAGACGTCGGCCACGGTCGCGGCTTCGACCGACGAGAGCTGAGCCCTGCGGGGCGGACGCTTGGTCCGCTCCAACTGGTGCCCCTGCCGGGCGGTTTCACCGCCGGGCGGGGGCACCGGTGCGTTCAGGGAGAGGAACTTCACACCGGGCGGGGAGATTTGGGGACGTTTGCCCGCCTCTTTTGTCCCACAGGCACCCCTCCCTCTCGGGGCACGGTGAGGCGCCTGTAAAACTCACGTAGTCACACGAATCTGAGGCGGGACGGGAACGGGGAGGGGATCGCATGGCGCGCGTGCGCCTGAAGGACACTGGGCGGCACCGTGCTGTGAAGCCGGTCGGGGTGGGACGCAAGGTGGTGGCGCTGGCCACCGTCCTCACGGCGGCCGGGGTGCAGGCGGCGATGTCCGCCGGCACCGCGCAGGCCGCTCCGACCTGGACCGAAGGCCCCCTCTTCAACGACCCGTTGGGCGAGGAGAGCGAGCAACTCGCGATACGCACGCGGCTCATCGAGCTGACGGCCGCCGCGCTGCCCGGCTCCACCATCAAGGTCGCCGTCTACCACGTGTGGGAGGCGCCCGTCGTCGACGCGCTCGTCGCCGCCAAGGACCGGGGCGTCAACGTCCAGATCCTGCTGGACGAGTCGAGCATCAGCGACCGCCCCGCCAACACCGCGTACGGCAGCCTCGCCGCCGCGCTCGGCACCGACCGTACGAAGGGGTCGTACATAGCGACCTGCCCCGTCGACAAGTCCTGCCTCGGCGACCCGAAGTACGGGCAGTCGATCATGCACAACAAGTTCTGGCTGTTCTCGGCGGTCGCGGGCGCCACGAACGTGGTCGTGCAGACGACGTCCAACTCGACGCCCTCCGCGCACACCAAGTTCTTCAACGACGCGCTGCTGCTGCCGAACAACCCGACGATGTACGACGCGTACGCGGACTACTTCGACACCCAGGTCGCGCAGGACTGGGCGTCCTGGGAGTACCGGACCGTCAGCAACGGCCTCTACAAGGCGTATTTCTTCCCCCGGGCCGGGAGCAGCCGCGCCACCGACACCGTGTACTCGGTGCTCAACAACGTGCAGTGCTCGTACAAGGACAGTGCCGGGGTCACGCAGAAGACCTGGGTGCGGGTGGCGATCTTCAAGATCACGCGGATGGCGATCGCCGAGAAGCTGGTCGCGCTGAAGAAGGCCGGCTGCAACGTGAGCATTGTGTACGCGGAGTCGGACAGCGCGAAGAGCTCGGGTGGTACGGCGGGGACGTGGGAGAAGATGCACACGTCCGGCGGGCCGACCGTGCGCTGCTACAACGACGACCGGGACCCCGTGAACCCCGGGCAGAAGCTGATCACGCCGTACATCATCCACTCCAAGTACATCCTCGTGGACGGCATGTACGACGGCGTCCGCAACAAGATCAGCTTCACCGGCTCGGGCAACTACACCGGGCCCGCGCTGCGTGAGAACGACGAGTCGATCGTCAAGGTGGACGACGACGCCGTGCACGACATGTACCGGACCCACTTCAACAAGGTGATCGGCGTCGCCTACCCGGGCAAGGCCGACACCACGGACCTGTGCAAGGGCGTGAAGCCGTTGCCGGCGGACGGCGAGAAGCCGGCCAGGTGACGGGCGAAGGGGCGGCCGGGTGATGCGGGAGGGGCTCGGTTTGACCCCTTCGGGCGTAGCCCCGTAACCTTGACCGTCGGCGTGTCCGTAGGTAGAGACGCGTCACATCCCCGTAAACCTCATTCCTTCCGCGCGCCGGGCGCCGTGGGAGAGGCTGCTCGCATGTCGGGCGGCTGGACTGCGGGGGTGCCGTTCCCGAGCGAGAGAGTGAGATCCGCGTGTACGCCATCGTGCGCAGCGGTGGTCGCCAGCACAAGGTTGCTGTCGGCGACATCGTTGAGGTTGACAAGATTTCCACTGCCCAGGTTGGCGACACGGTCGAGCTCTCGACCCTGCTCGTTGTCGACGGCGACGCTGTGACCAGCGACCCGTGGGTGCTGGCCGGCATCAAGGTCCAGGCCGAGGTCGTGGACCACCACAAGGGCGTCAAGATCGACATCCTTCGCTACAAGAACAAGACCGGCTACCGCCGTCGTCAGGGCCACCGCCAGCAGTACACGGCGATCAAGGTCACTGAGATCCCCGCGGCTGCGAAGTAAGGGACTGAGGAGAGATGGCACACAAGAAGGGCGCATCGTCCACTCGGAACGGTCGCGACTCCAATGCTCAGCGGCTCGGCGTGAAGCGCTTCGGCGGTCAGGTCGTCAACGCCGGTGAGATCCTGGTCCGCCAGCGCGGCACGCACTTCCACCCGGGCTCGGGTGTCGGCCGCGGCAAGGACGACACGCTGTTCGCGCTGAACGCCGGTGCGGTCGAGTTCGGCACTGCTCGTGGGCGCAAGGTCGTGAACATCGTTCCGGTCGCCTGAGTCTTCTGACTCGCCCGGTCTTTCGACCAAGGCTTCCGTAGAGCGATTCGTCGAGGCGGACCTCACTTCTCGTACGGGATTCCGTACGGGAAGTGGGTCCGCCTTTGACGTGTTACACGTAAGACATTTCCGAACACCACGCATAGCGCGTATCTGGAGGCACCCACCATGACCACCTTCGTGGACCGCGTCGAGCTGCATGTCGCCGCGGGTAACGGAGGCCACGGCTGTGCCTCCGTCCACCGTGAGAAGTTCAAGCCGCTCGGCGGCCCCGACGGCGGCAACGGCGGCCGGGGCGGCGATGTCATCTTCACCGTCGACCAGTCCGTGACGACCCTCCTCGACTACCACCACTCCCCGCACCGCAAGGCCACCAACGGCAAGCCGGGCGAGGGCGGCAACCGCTCCGGCAAGGACGGGCAGGACCTCGTCCTTCCCGTGCCGGACGGCACGGTGGTGCTGGACAAGCACGGGAACGTCCTCGCCGACCTCGTCGGCCACGGCACGTCCTTCGTCGCCGCGCAGGGCGGCCGGGGCGGTCTCGGCAACGCGGCCCTCGCCTCCGCCCGCCGCAAGGCGCCCGGCTTCGCGCTGCTCGGCGTGCCGGGGGGCATGGGCGACATCGTCCTGGAGCTGAAGACGGTCGCCGATGTGGCGCTCGTCGGCTACCCGAGCGCGGGCAAGTCCTCGCTGATCTCGGTCCTGTCGGCCGCCAAGCCGAAGATCGCGGACTACCCGTTCACGACGCTCGTCCCGAACCTGGGCGTGGTCACGGCCGGCGACACGGTCTACACGATCGCCGACGTCCCCGGGCTCATTCCCGGCGCCAGCCAGGGCAAGGGCCTCGGCCTGGAGTTCCTCCGCCACGTCGAGCGCTGCAGCGTCCTCGTCCACGTCCTCGACACGGCGACGCTGGAATCGGACCGTGACCCCGTCTCCGACCTCGACATCATCGAGGAGGAGCTGAAGCAGTACGGCGGGCTCGACAAGCGGCCCCGGATCGTCGTCCTCAACAAGATCGACGTGCCCGACGGCAAGGACCTCGCCGAGATGGTGCGGCCGGACCTCGAGGCCCGTGGCTACCAGGTCTTCGAGGTGTCCGCCATCGCCCACATCGGGCTGAAGGAGCTGTCCTTCGCCCTCGCCGACCTCGTGGGCAGTGCGCGGGCCGCCAAGCCGAAGGAGGAGGCGACCCGGATCGTCATCCGGCCCAAGGCCGTCGACGACGCGGGCTTCACGGTCGCTCAGGAGGAGGACGGTCTCTTCCGCGTGCGGGGCGAGAAGCCCGAGCGCTGGGTCCGTCAGACCGACTTCAGCAACGACGAGGCGGTGGGCTATCTCGCCGACCGTCTCAGCCGCCTCGGTGTCGAGGAGGAGCTGATGAAGGCCGGTGCCCGGTCCGGCGACGGCGTCGCCATCGGGCCCGAGGACAACGCGGTCGTCTTCGACTGGGAGCCGACCGTCATGGCCGGGGCGGAGATGCTCGGCCGCCGTGGGGAAGACCACCGCTTCGAGGCGCCCCGTCCCGCCGTCCAGCGCCGCCGTGACCGGCAGGCGGAGCGGGACGAGGTCGAGAAGGCGTACGACGACTTCGAGCCGTTCTAGAGGGCGCGGGGTTCTTCGGGCGCCCGGGGGTTCCGCGGCGCCCGGCGGCCGGTGCTGGGCGCGGTCAGGTCCCGCGGCCGGCGCTTACGGGATACCGCCTGCACCCACCCGCGCCGCCCCAGCGGCACGACTGCCCCGCAGCCACGACCGCCGGGTACTCAAGGGGCGCGGGGAACTGCGCGATCAGCCACCCACCACCCGCAGTCGCCCTACGAGCGCATCCCCCGCGCTATGAGGCGCTGAAGTACCCGAACGACAAAAGGGCCCCGGAGGCTGTCCACCCCCGGGGCCCTTCGGCTTTCCCTAACGGAGCGCCTCCGTGTCGCTGGGCTCTCCTTCGAGCACGTCTTCCCCCGCCTTCCGAGGCGACGGGATCTCGTTGGCGAGGCGGGACTCCATGCGTACGCGGCGGTCGTCGGCCTTGGCGCAGAGCGCCTTCACCGCGGAGCCGAAGCGGACGAGGGAGGGCGGGTCGGAGGGGCCGAGGAGCTGTTCCTTGAGCTCGGCGCGGGCCTTGGTGTACTGGTCCTTCTCGGGGTCGCGGACCGCGTCGAGGAGGGCCGGGACGCCGCCCGCCTTGGGCGTGAGGACGACACGGCGGAGACCGTCGGGAAGGCCGCCCGGAACGCCGTCTCCGACAGACCGGACGTGTTCGCGACCGAGTACGGCTTCTCGCTGGACAGCCAGTCGGAGACGACCGACGAGACATCGCTGATCAGCAGGTCGGACGCGTTGAAGCAGGCGAAGATCGCGGGCCGCGCCTCGGTGACGATCAGGTGCTCCCACTCGGGGAACGACGCCCAATACGCCTTCTCCCACGCCAGCGTCGCCTCGGCGATGGCCGCCGCACGGTTCCCGCTGGGCGTGCCCTGCAGCAGCATCCGCTCCATCTCGTCCGCGCTGGCCCGGAACGACGTGGAGGTCAGCTTGTCCAACTCGGTGGTGCGGCGGTCCAGTTCGGCTGCGGCCTCGGGGCCGGGGCGAGCCCCGGACCGCTTCGTGTTGGCCTCCCGGATCATCGCCTTGATGCGCTCGTTCGCGGCCCCCGCGCGCGGGTCGACCGAGCCGGTCATCGGGTGCGGCTTGTAGAGCAGCCGGACCTTGTCGTCGGCGAGGAGCTTGCGGACGATGTTCTCGCCGGCCAGGACCACGGAGGTGTTGCCGGGGTTGCCGTCCCAGCCCTCCCAGGTGGGGGCGTAGAGGACGGTCGTGTACGTGCCGGTGGGCGGGCCCGCGTACGGGCGGATCGGCGTCAGCTGCGGGCGGCCGACCTCGACGATGTCCTTGTCCTCGACGCCGACCTCGGCGAGCGCGTACCGCTCGCGCGCGGCGGGACCGGCGACCCACACCTCGTCGTACGCCTTCGCGTACGGGTTGCAGGACGACAGCTTGTCGCTCTCGCCGTGGTTGATGAAGGCGTGCTTGATGGTGGGGATGCGCAGCACCTGGGAGGTCTTCGCGGCGTTCGCCGGGTGCAGCATCATCTTCAGCGTCGAGTTCTCCAGGGAGAACATCGACGACACCTTCGGGAAGCAGATGACAGGGACGTCCGTCGCGTCGATCTTCTGCACCATGAAACGCTCACGCAGCACGATCAGCGGCTTCTCCAGCTCGGAGAGCGTGGAGAGCCACATGTTCGCCTGGTACGCCGAGGTCGTACCGCCGGAGAAGTACATCGCGGTGGTCGGCTGGTACCGCGCCAGCCACCTGTCGAGCCACTCCATGACCTGCTGCTCGCTCTTCGCCCGCTTCTTCGGCAGCAGCCAGGTCGCCAGGTACGCGGTGCCCGCGACGAGGAGGGTGAGGCCGGCGCCGAGGCCGAGGCCGCCCCAGGTGGCGTCCCGCGTGGCCGCGGTGAGGACCAGGCCGGCCGTGATCGGCAGGGAGAACGTCAGCAGCCGGTGGGCCTGGCGGCGGGCCAGGATGCGCGGCGGGGCGGCGGTCAGGCGCAGCTCGGAGGCGTCGATGTTGCGGGTGACGATCGGCAGCGTCCGGGTGCGGCGCACCAGCACCGAGACGGCCTGGCAGGTGAAGTGCGCCACATAGAAGACACAGAGGCCGACCAGGAGCGGGGCCTGCTCGCGCAGCGGATCGATGCCGTCGATGCGCAGCAGTCCCACCAGGACCAGCATGTCGCGCAGCAGCTGGCGCACCAGCGCGTCGAAGCGGACCTTGCCCAGGGGCGCGAGCAGCCCGGGGTCCCGGTACTGCAAGAACGTGTCCAGGACGAGGCCCGCCGCACTGGCGGCGACGAACACGGGGACGTTCGGCAGCAGTGCGGAGACGATCTGGGCCGTGAAGAGCGCGAACATCGCGAGCAGCACGGACAGCTGCGCGATGCGGCGGGGTACGAGGCCTGCGGAGGGCACGGGCTGGGCTCCTGCGGACGGTGCGACGGACGGAGGGGGAGGGTGAGTCTGGGGGTGGCCTGAGGAGGCCGGTCCCTGACCGTATGACCTAGGGAGGCCGGGGAGCAATCTTCGGCGGGAACAATCGCCAGTAGTCGGGCATAACGCATGGAACCTTGAGAGGCGTCTCAGCATCTCCTCATCAAGGGCTCAGAGAGGCGGACCGCTGCCGTCCGCCCCTCGAAATGGAGACGCGTCCGCCTCGCCCGCTCCCGTAGATTGCAGAGTGCACACACCGGGCTGGTCGGAACATTGGGGATGGGCGTGTCAGCGGCGACAAGTGCAGGAGGAGCGGCCCGAAGGGCCTCGGTCGAGGGCGGTGGCGGGAGCCGGGCGGGCGTCGCGGAAGCGCACCGGATCGTCGTGAAGGTGGGCTCCTCGTCGCTGACGACGGCCTCCGGGGGACTCGACGCGGACCGGGTGGACGCCCTGGTGGACGTCCTCGCCAAGGCCCGCAGCGGGGGAGAGCGGGAGATCGTGCTGGTCTCGTCCGGCGCCATCGCCGCCGGGCTCGCGCCGCTGGGCCTGCGCCGCCGCCCCAAGGACCTCGCCCGGCAGCAGGCGGCCGCCAGCGTCGGCCAGGGCCTGCTGGTGGCCCGCTACACGGCCTCCTGCGCCCGTTACGGCATCCGGGTGGGGCAGGTGCTCCTGACGTCGGACGACATGAGCCGCCGCTCCCACCACCGCAACGCCTCCCGCACTCTCGACAAGCTCCTCGCGATGGGCGCCCTGCCGGTCGTCAACGAGAACGACACCGTCGCCACGGACGAGATCCGCTTCGGCGACAACGACCGCCTCGCCGCCCTCGTCGCCCACCTCGTACGGGCGGATCTGCTGGTCCTGCTGTCGGACGTGGACGGCGTGTACGACGGAGACCCCAGCAGGCCCGACACGTCACGGATCGCGGAGGTGCGGGGCCCCGCGGACCTCGCGCATGTGGAGATCGGCTCCGCCGGCAAGGCCGGTGTCGGCACCGGCGGCATGGTCACCAAGGTCGAGGCGGCCGCGATCGCCACCGGAGCGGGCATCCCCGTGGTCCTGACCAGCGCCGTCCACGCGGCGGACGCCCTGACCGGCCGCGACACCGGCACGTACTTCCATCCCACCGGCAAGCGCTCCGCCGACCGGCTGCTGTGGCTCCAGCACGCCTCCACCCCGCAGGGCGCGCTCACCCTCGACGACGGGGCCGTGCGCGCGGTCGTCGAGCGCCGCAAGTCGCTGCTGCCGGCCGGCATCGCGGCCGTCGAGGGCGAGTTCGTGG
Organism: Streptomyces sp. DSM 40750; assembly: GCF_024612035.1. GTDB lineage: Bacteria > Actinomycetota > Actinomycetes > Streptomycetales > Streptomycetaceae > Streptomyces. The sequence continues at coordinate 4,062,390 of NZ_CP102513.1, read as the reverse complement.
CGGGCGACCCCGTCGAGCTGCGCGACGGCACGGGCCGGGCCGTCGCGCGCGGGCTGGTCAACTTCGACGCCAAGGAGATCCCCCAGCTGATCGGCCGCTCGACCCGGGAACTGGCGCGCGAGCTGGGTCCCGCGTACGAACGAGAGGTCGTACACAGGGACGACCTCGCCCTTCTGCACCCCTGACCAGCGGCCCAGGGAAGGGCGAAAGCACGGGCCCCGGCGGTTCGCGTTCCGTAAAACCGCCACGCGAAGCCCCTGAGCCTGCTCAACTTTCTCTCGGGGAGATTCCGCACGACCTATTGCGAAGCACGAATCGTTGCGAAGGAGGCCGTCGTGAGACGAGTGCGCCCCGGGGCCCCGGCGTCCCGTGGTGGTGGTACCTCCCGTGCGGCCGGCGAGGAGCGGGCGCTCACCAGCGTCGCCGCCTCGGACACGTACGAGGGCGACAGTGTCGAGAAGCCACAGGACCTGCCCCGGCTGTGGCACGTCACGCTGAGCGTCTCCGGGCCCGAGGCCCCCCTCAAGGAGGTGCGGCGCGGCCTCGAACAGCTCGCCCACGACCACCCCTTTCTGCTGACCAGCCGCTATGCCAACGACCACGCCGAGATCCGCTACTGGGAGGAGGCCCGCGACCTCCACGACGCGGCCGCCGTCGCCCTGCGCCTGTGGGGCGAGCACCGCCGGACGGCCGGGCTGCCGCCCTGGGAGATCGTTGGCCTGGAGGTCATCGACCGCCAGACGTACCACCTGCGGATCGCCGAGGGATTCGGGCCGCCGCCGGCGACGCCCGTGGGAGTCCATCCCTTTTAAACCGTCCCGCCGGGAGTACCCGTGGGCTGTGTCTCGCGCTTTGGAACAGCCGATGGACGCCCCCGCCGGGCGCACTACCCTTTCTCCATGACCTCGCTCTCGCCGTACGACTCCATGACGCCGGTCACCCGGGCCGCCTACCGTGCCAAGGCCGCCGCCGCCGACCTCGCGCCGCTCCCGCGCGCAGACAAGGACGACGCGCTGCTCGCCGTCGCGGACGCGCTGGAAGTCCGTACGAGCGAGATCGTCGAGGCCAACGCCAAGGACATCGAGCGGGCGCGTGAGGCCGGCACCAGCGAGGCGATCGTCGACCGGCTGACGCTGACCCCGGAGCGGGTCCGCGCGATCGCCGCCGACGTCCGCGACGTGGCCGCGCTGCCCGACCCGGTCGGCGAGGTCGTCCGCGGCTCCACCCTCCCGAACGGCATCGACCTGCGCCAGGTCCGCGTCCCGCTCGGCGTCGTCGGCATCATCTACGAGGCCCGCCCGAACGTGACGGTGGACGCCGCGGCCCTCTGCCTGAAGTCCGGCAACGCGGTCCTGCTGCGCGGCTCGTCCTCCGCCTACGAGTCGAACACCGCACTCGTCCGCGTGCTGCGCGACGCCGTCGGCGGTGCCGGGCTGCCTGCCGACGCCGTCCAGCTCGTCCCGGGCGAGAGCCGCGAGTCCGTACGCGAGCTGATGCGCGCCCGCGGTCTCGTCGACGTGCTCATCCCGCGCGGCGGCGCCTCCCTGATCCGCACGGTCCTGGAGGAGTCCACCGTCCCGGTGATCGAGACGGGCACGGGCAACTGCCACGTCTACGTCGACGCCAACGCCGACCTCGACACCGCGATCGAGATCCTGATCAACTCCAAGGCCCACCGCGTGAGCGTCTGCAACGCCGCCGAGACGCTCCTCGTCCACCAGGACATCGCCCCCGTCTTCCTGCCCCGCGCCCTCGACGCCCTCGCCGACGCCGGGGTCACGGTCCACGCCGACGAGCGCGTGCTCGCGTTCGCCAAGGAGAGCCGGGCCACGGTCGTCGAGGCCACCACGGACGACTGGGAGACCGAGTACCTGTCGTACGACATCGCCGCCGCCGTCGTCGACTCGCTGGACAGGGCCGTGGAGCACATCCGGCTGTGGAGTTCCGGCCACACCGAGGCGATCGTGACGACCTCGCAGCAGGCCGCCCGCCGCTTCACCCAGCTGGTCGACTCCACGACGGTCGCCGTCAACGCATCGACACGTTTCACCGACGGCGGTCAGTTCGGTTTCGGCGCCGAGATCGGCATCTCCACGCAGAAGCTGCACGCCCGCGGCCCGATGGGCCTGCCCGAGCTGACCAGCACGAAGTACATCGTCACGGGCGACGGACACATCCGCCGCTAGCTGGGCGCGGGTCTCCTGGGGCGCCGGCCGGTTCCTGTGAACAGGCTGGCGACCAGCTGGCAAAACGGATGAATTTCCTTACCGTCTGCCCAAATTGACCACCCCGGTCTACTCTGGGTTCGTGCCGGAGGACGTGGGGGGCACGCCGTTCCCTGACGGCTGGGAGCCCGACGACGACCGCGACCGCGGGGGTATGGACGAAGAGTTCGCCTCCGTGGTCTTCGACGAGGACTTCGTACGGGCGGCCGTGGTCCACGAGCCGACCGCGGTCGAACGTCTGCTCGCAGCGGCGGAGGCCCGTGCCGCGGCCCAGGAGGCCGAAGCGCGCCGGGCGCACTCCAGAGGCGCCCGCGGCGACGACGACCGTTACGACGACGGCTTCGGACCCGACGGCCCCGATTTCGGCCACGGTCGTGATGACGATCTCGACGACACCGACATCCTTGAGGGCTACTACGGCCCCGATGGGGCGTACGGCAGGCCCTACGGCAAGCAGACCCGCTGGCACCGGCCCGTCGCCTGGATCCTCGCCCTGGTCATGGGTATCGGCATGGTCGTGCTGGCCTTCACCGCGGTCTACCGGGGCGCGTCCTCCGGCCGCGACGAGATTCCGCTGCCCCCCGCCACCACCGGCGTCGAACAGGGCACCCCTAGGGGCCCCTCCGCCTCCGCGGACTACTCCCAGCCGGCGGCGTCGGCGACGCCCCGCACGCCCTGAGACGGCCTGGACGGGCCTTGGCGGGAAGTTCGACAGCTGTTCGAAAACCTGTTGAGGACCTGTCAGAACTTGTCGTGTACCAGCGCGTTTACCGAGGCCCCCGCAGACCTACTCTGAAGGTATGGGCGGGCCTGGAAACCCACCTGAGGGGAGTCCCGAGGGCGCCCCCGGCGGTGGAGAGGACGAATACCGATCCGTCGTCTTCGACGAGTCGTTCGTCCGCGCTGCCCGCCTCCAGGAGTTCTCCGCCCAGGAGCGCCTCTCCGACCACGCCCCGGCCGTGCGCCGCCGTCCGCCCCTGCGCCGCGGCTTCTCCCGCCAGGCCCTGGTCCTCGTCCTGCTGATCGCCCTCGCCTTCGGCACCGCGATCTACATGGGCGTCCGCCACCCGTACGAGACCCCGGCCGCGAAGCCCACCGAGCCGCTCCGGATGACGGTGATACCGCTGTCCCCGCAGTCCGCGGTGCCCGGCGCCGAGGAGCCCGAGACGCTGTACGCGCACAGCCCGGCCGCCCAGTTCCGGATCGGCGCCGAGGGCATCACGATGCCGGCCACCCGGCGTACCGAGCACTTCACCGACAGCCAGGTCGTCTCCGCGCTGACCATCGCCAAGGAGTACCTGGTCGCCTCCGCGCTCGATCCGGAGGTACTCGGCGGCACCACCGTCCAGCCCGTGCGGCGACTGGTCGACTCGGAGCAGCTCGACCAGTTCGAGCAGAGCTTCGATCACCCGGCGGCGGACGGACGCCACGCCCCCACCGGCTGGCTGGTCCGCTTCGACCCGTCCCGCGCGGCACTCGCCGACCGCAAGATCCGTGTCCAGGGCACACTCCAGGCAGCCGAACTCAACGCCGGCACCCTGGAGGTCGTCGCCGCCCACACCTTCGTGTACGCGCTGCGGCCGTCGGGCGACAAGGCAGGCGTCGAGGCCTCGCTCTTCACCGTCCGGCGCGAACTGCACTTCCGCTTCGACCAGGACGATCTGCGCACCCACCAGGCCGAGGTCGTCGTCTCCTACGTCCAGGCCGGGCCGCTGGCCTGCGCCGACGACGCCACGAACCATCTGCGCCCGCTGCTCGCCGGCCAGACGGCCAAGGCGGGCGGCCCGGCCGCCGGCACCGACCCGTACAGCACCGGCGCCGCCACCGCCCTGTGCGGCTCCCTCGCGGAGAGCACCCAGCCGAAGGTGTGACGGAGGACCGACACGACATGCGCCCGGCCGTGACGTCCGACGCGGAACCGGCCGAAAGCCCTGACGCACAAAGCGCCCGGCCCGGAGGGCAGGACCTCCGGGCCGGGCGCTGGATGTGTCAGTGGCGGTCGCCGTGCGTCACTCGTCGTCCCGGGGCCTGTCCTCCTGCGCGGTGTCGGTGCCGCCGCCGGAACCCTGGTCGGCGTTGGTCCCCGGGCCACCGGGCGCGGCGTTGCCGAACCCGCCGAAGCCGCGTCGCACCCGGCCGCCCAGGTCGCCCGCGCCGCCCGCGATGTCGGTGACCAGCTTCATCAGCGGGTCCTTGGAGTTCTTGACGCTGCTCGAGTAGTGCGCGGCCGACTCACGGAAGGAGTCGGTCACCGAGGTGCCCTTGTCCTCGCTGCGCCGCGGGTAGTGCCCGTCCATGATCCGCTGGAAGTCGCGGGACTCGGCCCACTTCTTCAGCTCGGCCGCGCGCACGGTGGTGAAGGGGTGCGAGCGGGGCAGCACATTGAGGATCTTGAGCACGGAGTCGCGCAGGTCGCCCCCGGCCTCGTACTCCTCGGCCTGCGCGAGGAACGCGTCCACGTTCATCTCGTGCAGATGGTTGCCGCCCGCGATCTTCATCAGACCGCGCATGGAGGCCTGCAGGTCCTGACCGACCAGGAGGCCGGCGCGGTCCGAGGAGAGCTCCGACTTGCGGAACCACTCGCGCAGGGCGGTCACGATCGCCATGATCGCGAGGTTCCCCAGGGGGATCCAGGCGACCTTCAGCGCCAGGCTCGTCAGGAAGAGCAGTATCGTGCGGTACACCGCGTGGCCGGAGAGCGCGTGGCCCACCTCGTGGCCGATGACAGCCCGCATCTCCTCCTCGTCGAGCAGCTCGACGAGCCCGGTGGTCACGACGATGATCGGCTCGTCCAGACCGATGCACATCGCGTTCGGCTGCGGGTCCTGGTTCACGTACATCGGCGGGACCTTCTCCAGGTCCAGGATGTAACACGCGTCCCGCAGCATGTCGTTGAGGTGGGCGAACTGCTGGTCCGAGACCCGTACGGAGTCGGACAGGAACAGCAGCCTGAGGCTGCGTTCCGGCAGCAGGCCGCTGAGTGCCTTGAACACCGTGTCGAAGCCGCTGAGCTTGCGCAGCGCCACCAGCGCCGAGCGGTCCGCGGGGTGTTCGTACGCCCGCGAGGAGATCCCCTCGAAGCGCCTGCGCTGCCTGCTCGGCACGTTCTCGTGCCCGTTCTGCTCGTGGCTGTCGTCCGGCATGTTTTTCCCCCATGCGTCTGATTGCCCATGTTGCCCCCGAAGCGAGGTCCAGCCTAGGCGGAGTTACCGTGGCAGGGCATCAACCGTAAGGAGCGATCTCATGGAGCATCTCCCGCACCTGCCGGCATCCGCCTGGCTCACCGAGGCCGCGGACGCCGCCGCGAAGGAACAGGGAGCCGGCAACCTGCTGCGTGTGGTGCTCATCGTGATGGTCCTGGGTTCCGTCCTGATGGCGTGGCTCCTCCTGCGGGGATACAAGCGGGACGAATGACGCCCGCCGAGGTGAAGGACGTACGGCGCACGCGAACGGTTGTCTCGGACGAGAAGTACGCGCGTGGCGGTGCCCGTGTTCACTCCTGGCCGGAGTCGGCGTGATCGCCGACGAGCCCCCCGCTTACGATGGCCCCAGTCTTCATCCCGATCCCACACCCGGATAGGTCACGCCGACGATGAGCTTCCACAGCACCGCTGCCGACTTGGTCACTTTCGCCGCCGAGGGCGGCGGGGAGCACGGCGGCAACCACGAGAGCCTGAGCCCCTACCTGACCGGCGGCGGAGCCTTCTTCGCCCTGATGCTGCTGCTGTGGATCACGACCCGCTTCAACCGGGATCGCTAATCCCCGCAAAAGGACGTTCGAGTCGGGCGCGGCGGCCGGGCCGGTAGGCTCTCCACGCATGGGAGAGCAGGAATTGCCTACCGGTCCGGAGCAGGACAAGGCGAAGGATCAGGCGCACGACACCACCGACGGCCGGGCCGACAGCACCACCGGCATACCGGGAAACCGCCCGTCGGAGCCGGGCAGACGCCGTCTCGGCGTCATGGGCGGAACGTTTGATCCGATCCACCACGGGCACCTCGTGGCGGCCCAGGAGGTCGCCGCGCAGTTCGGTCTCGACGAGGTCGTGTTCGTGCCGACCGGCCAGCCGTGGCAGAAGTCCCACCGCTCGGTGTCGGCGGCCGAGGACCGCTATCTGATGACGGTCATCGCGACGGCCGAGAACCCCCACTTCTCCGTGAGCCGCATCGACATCGACCGCAAGGGCCTCACCTACACCATCGACACCCTGCGCGAACTGCACGAGCTCAACCCCGAGTCGGACCTCTTCTTCATCACCGGCGCCGACGCGCTCGCCCAGATCCTCACCTGGCGCGACGCCGACGAACTGTTCTCCCTCGCGCACTTCATCGGGGTCACCCGTCCGGGGCACACCCTGGCCGACCCGGGCCTGCCCGCGGGCGGGGTCTCGCTGGTCGAGGTTCCGGCGCTCGCCATCTCGTCGACAGACTGCCGTGCGAGAGTCGCCAAGGGCGATCCCGTCTGGTACCTGGTGCCGGACGGCGTGGTGCGCTACATCGACAAGCGGCAGCTGTACCGCGGCGAGTGAGCCGAGAGGGGCACCGGTGAACGACCGATACGACGCTGGCTACGGGGGCGACCAGCAGTACGAACTCGTGGGCTACGACGAGTACGGGCAGCCGGTGTACCGACAGGTGCCCCAGCAGCAGGCCTACGACCCGTACTGGACGCAGCAACAGCAGCCCCAGGGCTACGGCTACGACCCGTACACGACCGGCCGGCAGCAGCCGATGCCGTCCTACGACACGAGTCAGCAGGCGCCCGCCCCCACGTACGACACCCATGGCTCGTACGACCCCTACGGGCAGACCGCGACCACCGGCCACCAGGCGGCCCAGGTCGCCGAGCAGACCGCGTACATCCCGCAGCAGGCGGGGCCGTCGGAGACCGCCGAGGCGAATGAACCCCGGGCCGGTGACATGTCCCCGCAGCGGGACTTCGACGAACGGGAGTACCGCACCGAGCAGTTCTCCTTCGTCGAGGAGCCCGACGGTGACTCCGAGGACGTCATCGACTGGCTGAACTTCACCGAGAACCGCACCGAGCGCCGCGAGGAGGCCAAGCGGCGGGCCAAGAGCCGGCTGATCGCCCTGGCCGTGGTCTTCGCCCTGGTCGCGGTCGGCGGCGTCGGCTACATGTGGTGGGCGGGCATGCTGCCCGCGGCGTCCTCGGACACGCAGGCCGGCACCACGACGTCCGCGGGCGCCCAGAAGCGCGATGTGGTCATCGTCCATCTGCACGACACCAAGAAGGGCGGCACCTCCACGGCGCTGCTCGTGAACAACACCACCACCGAACAGGGCGCCACCGTCCTGATCCCCAACGCCCTCGCCCTGACCGGTGACGACGGCACCACGACCACCCTCGCCAAATCCGTCGACGACGACGGCTCCTCCGGCACCCGCGACGAACTCGACACCGTCCTCGGCACCGACATCGAGGGCACCTGGCGGCTGGACACCCCCTACCTCAACAACCTCGTCGAACTCGTCGGCAACATCGACATCGACACCGACACGGACGTGCCCGACCCCGAGGCCGGCAAGAAGACCGAGACCCCCCTCGTCAACAAGGGCAAGGGACAGACCCTCAGCGGCAAGATGGCCGTCGCCTACGCCACCTACCGGGCCTCCGGCGAGTCACAGAACGCTCAGCTGGAGCGGTTCGGGCAGGTCATGCAGGGCGTGCTGCGTAAGCTGTCCTCCGACGCGCAGGCCGCCACGGTCACCGTGCAGACGCTGGCCCAGATCCTCGACCCCTCGCTCAGCGACAAGGACCTCGGCGCGTTCCTCGCCAAGCTCGCCGACCACGCCAAGGGCGGCGACTACAAGACCGAGCTGCTGCCCGTCCAGCAGGACGGCACCCTCAGCGCCGAGGACTCCGACAGCGTGGTCAAGGACCTGCTCGGCGGCGCCGCGAAGAGCCCCGACGCCGGGGACGCGGTCCGCGTCGGCATCCGCAACGCCACCGGCGACAAGGACGCCACCGAACAGGCCCGCGTGGTCATCCTCAACGGCGGCTACACCTTCCTCGACGCCGGCACCACCGGCACCGCCCAGACCACCTCCCAGGTCACCTACTCCGACGCGGCCCGCAAACAGGAGGCCATCGAGGTCGCCAAGACCCTCGGCCTCCCGACCACCGCCGTCAGGAAGGGCGAGACCACGTCCAACGCCGACGTCTCCGTCGTACTCGGCCAGGACTACGAGACGGACACGACGGGATGACCGACCGCATGGTGTGACCAGGGTCAGGCCCCGGAGCCGCCGCGTCGGCGCTGCTCCGGGGTCTGATCGATTAACCGTAGGGCGGTGTCGGCGGGGCGTGAGACCCTTGGGGTAGCCCGTGAGGGTTCCTGACCGCCGACGGAAAGCCTTGTAGTGACCGCCACTGACCGCTCTCTCGAGCTCATCACCACCGCCGCTCAGGCGGCCGCCGACAAGCTCGCGCACGACGTCATCGCGTACGACGTCAGCGATGTGCTGTCCATCACGGACGCCTTCCTGCTCGCCTCCGCGCCCAACGACCGCCAGGTCAAGTCGATCGTCGACGAGATCGAGGAGCGGCTGAACAAGGAGCTCGGCGCCAAGCCGGTGCGCCGCGAGGGCGACCGCGAGGCCCGCTGGGTCCTGCTGGACTACGTCGACATCGTCGTCCACGTCCAGCACAGCGAGGAGCGGGTCTTCTACGCCCTGGAGCGGCTCTGGAAGGACTGCCCCGAGCTGGAGCTGCCCGCCGACGCCAAGGCCACCCGGGGCAAGGGCGCGGAGCACGCCAAGCTGCGCGCCGCCGAGGAGGCCGCCGAGCTGGGCGGAGAGCTGCGGTGACCGCGGGCATCGACCCCGCCGGGCGCAAGGGCCGGGGCCGCCGGGTCATCCTCTGGCGGCACGGCCAGACCTCGTGGAACGTGGAGCGCCGCTTCCAGGGCACCACGGATGTCGAGCTGACCGAGACCGGTCTCGGCCAGGCCCGCCGCGCCGCCCGGCTGCTCGCCTCCCTCAAGCCCGACGCGATCGTCGCCTCCGACCTGCGGCGTGCCGCGAACACGGCCGCCGAGCTGGCCGCGCTCACCGGCCTGGAGATCAACCACGACGAGGGCCTGCGAGAGACCTACGCGGGAGTCTGGCAGGGGCTCACGCACGACGAGATCATCGCCCGGCACGGCGAGGAGTACGCCGCGTGGAAGCGCGGCGAGCCGGTCCGCCGCGGCGGTGGCGAACTGGAGACCGAGGTCGCCGACCGTGCCGCCCCCGTGGTCCTCCGGCACGCCGACAAGCTCCCGGAGAACGGCACCCTCGTGGTGGTCAGCCACGGCGGCACCATCCGCACCACCATCGGACGCCTCCTCGGTCTGGATCCCCACCACTGGGAGGGCCTCGGCGGCCTCTCCAACTGCTGCTGGTCCGTCCTCGGCCAGGGCGCCAGGGGTTGGCGTCTCCTTGAGCACAACGCCGGCACGCTGCCCGAACCGGTGCTCGGCGACGACGACTGAGCGTCGTACACGGCCTCGTACCGGGGCCGCGGCCCGGATTTCACTTTCCGGCTGGTCGCAGGCTAAAGTTCTTCTTGTTCGCCCCGCCGAGCGGGGCGAAACACCATGTGGCTCGCCGCGTGGCACAAGGGGCTATAGCTCAGTTGGTAGAGCGCCTGCATGGCATGCAGGAGGTCAGGAGTTCAATTCTCCTTAGCTCCACAGATCGGTACAGAAGATCCCGTTCCCACGAGGGAACGGGATTTTTCGTATGTGACCTGCGTCCCTTCTTGAGTACTCGCGGCCCCGGAGGCGTATACCTCTGCGGACGACCTTCTTTCCTGCCGCTTGTCCGGACTGGTACGAAGGCGTCGCTGACCGTATTGGTCCGGCCGTGGCAGAATCAAACGGCCGGAAGGGGGCGCGGCCCGACGGGAGGGAGAAGCGATGCCTGCGAGCATCCGCGGGGAGGTCCACGACCTTCCCGCAGCGGTGGTGATGCGGAGCAAGACCACCCTCCTCTGCCCTTCCTGCGGCTCGCTCCACGTTGCCCAAGTCCTCGGTGACAACGGAGGGATCTCCTACGTGTGCACGGCCTGCGGCCACAGCTGGAGCTGATCGATGGGTGCACACAGGAGAAAGTGCGACTGGTGCGGCAGCGGCACGCCCATCGTCCGCGACATGGAGCCCGTCAACGCCGACTACCAGTACTGGTGCGAGGAATGCGCACGGGCGCTGATCATAAAAGGCGACCCGATCGAGACGTACCGCGAGCTGGAGGGCGAGCCGATCTACGGCCGCCTTCTCGAAGAGCACTGCACGCTCAAGCGTTTCTATTCGTTCGTGACGGCTTGATCGTTCGGCTTGATCGTTGGGTCGACGTTTCGTGACGGCTTGAGCGTCTCGATGGCCGACAGCGCCAGAAAGAGCAGACCGGCCGTGGCGTAGAGGGCGGACAGCGTCAACTCGACGCCGTTCTGTCCCAGTTCGAGCCGTCCCGGCCCGTGTGGCACCCACCACAGGGCGTACGAGCAGAAGACCAGCGCCATGCCGACGGCGACCGCGCGCCGCCGGGCCGTCACGAGCACCACCGGCACGCACCACACCCAGTGGTGCGACCACGACACCGGGCAGATCAGCAGCGCCGTCACCGCGCACGCGGTCACCCCCCGGCCGCGTCGCCCGCGCAGCTCCGCGGCCACCGCGACCGCGAGGCCCAGTGCCCCTGTGACGGCCGCCAAGGCGATCCACCAGGCGCCGGGCTCCGGGGTGTGCAGCAGGCGGGCCAGCGCCCCGCGCAGGGCCTGGTTGGCGGTGTCCTCGGGGTGCCCGACGCGGCCCGCCGCGAAGACCATGCGGGTCCAGAACCGCCAGGAGTCGTACGGCAGGACGGCCGCCGCCAGCAGGGTCGCGGCGGCGAAGGTGACGGCCGCCCCGCGCGCGTGCCGCAGCCAGGGGCCGCCTGCACGACGCCGTGCCCAGGCGGCGAGACCGGTGGCCAACAGGAACACCGCGAACAGCCCGGGAGTCAGCTTCACGGCGGCCGCCAGTCCGATGCCGACGCCGGCCCAGCGGTGGCCGGGCGGCCGGGACAGGTCCCACAACACCAGGACGGCCAGCAGCAGATTGACCTGGCCGTACCGCAGGGTCGTCCACACCGGCTCGCACCACACGGCCACCGCGGCGACCCACCAGACGGTCTCCACGCGCGCGTGCCCGGCGATCCGCAGCGAGAGCCCCACGAAGCCCACGAGGAGGGCCAGGTTCCCGGCCGTCGCCAGCGTGCGCAGGGCGGCCGGGTCCGGCAGCGTCAGCGGGGTGAAGAGCAGGGCCGCGAACGGCGGGTAGGTGGTGGGCAGTTCGGCCTCGGTCGCCCGCAGCGCGTAGAGGTCGCCGCCCGCCCGTACGGTCTCGCCCTCGGCCCGGTAGACCATCAGGTCGATCATCGAGACGTCCGCGGCCCGCTGCGCGATCCAGAACCCGGCGAAGGAGAACAGGCACGCGCCCAGGGCGACTGGCACACGGCGGTGGATTCCGGGGAACGCGAGCACGGTCACGGAAGCCGACATTAGCTACCAAATGCACCCCTGATCCGTACCTGTCGGAAACGATTTGGTGGTGCGTGCGAGGGACCGGTAATGTTGGCGTCGCCGCCGGGGAAACCGGGCGGTGCGAACAACATGCGGCTCCGCCGCGTGAAAGCAAGGGGCTATAGCTCAGTTGGTAGAGCGCCTGCATGGCATGCAGGAGGTCAGGAGTTCAATTCTCCTTAGCTCCACAGATGAAGACCCCGTCCAAGTGGACGGGGTCTTCGCGTTGTTGGTGGCCAGAGCGGCATGGGCAGAGAGAAGGGCGGGTCCACCCCATCAGGGGTGACCCGCCCTTCGGCGTACTCAGCGACCGCTGCCCAGAGCCCGGCGGCCGCGGCCCTGGGAGAGGACCGGCAGGTTGCGGGAGGGGGCGGCGGCGCGGTTGTCCTCCTCGAGGCGCAGGGCGAGCGCGGGGCAGCGGCGCACCGCGCGGAGGGCCTTGGCCTCGGCGTACTGGGGGACCTTCGCCTGGGCGACGGTGGGGAAGCCGTCGGCGCCGAGCTGGAAGACCTCGGGGAGGATGTCGGCGCACAGGCCGTGACCCCGGCAGAGCGTCCAGTCGACGAAGATCTTCTGGCGGCTGGCACCGTTCTCCTCCTCGGCCGCTCCGCCCGGGAGGCCGGTCGGCATCCGGCCGCCCTCGAAGAGCGGCAGCACGCCCTCCACGGGACGGCCGCAGCCGTTGCCGAGGACGTGCGCGGCGAGGTCGTCCGTGAACGCCTTGACCGTCGATTCCAGGAACATCGCGGAGCCGTCCGGGTGCGAGCACGCGCCGCGCCGCTTGACGTTCTTCGCGACCTGCTTGAGGGCCTCCAGGGCGGCCGGACCGCCGCCGTTGAGGATGTCCTCCATGCCGCGCGCGGCGGCCGGCAGACCGAGGTAGCAGGGACCGCACTGTCCCGCGCTCTCCTCGGCGAGCCATTTGGCGACCTGGAGCGACTCGCCGAGCGGGCAGGTGTCCTGGCTGATCGGCAGGATCGCGCCCGCGCCGAGGGCGCCGCCCACCGCGTCCAGCGAGTTGCGTGAGACGACCGCCTCGTTGACCGTCGCCGCGTCGATCCACTTGCCGTGGTAGCCGCCGGTCAGCACGCCCTGCGGGACCGGCGGCGCGCCGGCGAGCTGCAGGATGTAGCGCAGCGGCACGCCGGTGGGCGCCTCGATCACCATCGGGCGGGCGACCGCGCCGGACACGGTGAGCATGACGGTGCCCGGCTCGTCGTACAGGCCCGTGTTGCCGTACCGCTCGGAGCCGATGCGGGCGCCGATGGCGAGCTGGGCGAAGGTCTCGGCGTTGGAGAGCAGGGTCGGCGCGCCACCGACACCGCTCTTCGACGCACTGGTCTTGCGGCCCGGCGGGATGGCCGGACCTCCGTCGATCGAACGGATCAGCGACGCGGCGGCGCCGGTGACCATGCGGACCGGGTTGCGCTGCACGCTCGCGCGAATGGCCGCGCCCCGCCGGTTGCTCAGACCGCGCTCGGAGAGCGCGGCCTCCATCGACCGCTGGGTGGATTCACGTGTCACCCCGATGACCAGCTGACGGGCGCCCAAGGCCTCCGCGACCAGCAGGGCGCCGTCCAGGATGAGGTGCGGGGCACGGTTGATCAGCACCGTGTCCTTGCGGCAGGCGGGTTCGTCCTCACTGCCGTTGACGACCACGACGGGTCGGATGCCGCGCTTGATCGCCGACTCGGCGACCGACCGCAGTTTCTTGTGGAACGGGAAGCCCGCGCCACCCCTGCCCTTCAGGTTGATCCGCTCGGACAGCTGGGCGAGCTGCTCGCCGCCCATCGGTTCGAGGGGACCGTGCACCTTCAGGTGCATGGGGAGGTCGAGTCTCTCGACGAGGTCGAAGCCCGAGGTGAGCTGGGGGAGCCCCACCACACGGACTTCGGGGACGTCGGGAAGGGCCTCGTTCACTTATATCCTCCGGAAGGCGCGTTCCAGGGTTCGCCTGAGCTCGGCGGGTCGTAGTCGTAGCCGGGCAGCGTTTCAGTGGCGGGACCGCTGTTGTACGTGTCGTTCGGGATGTACGTGCCGTAGGGGGCGTTCGTCTCAGCCGTTCCGTAAGAAGTTTCGGAAGCCCCCGTGTTGTACGTCTCGCCCTGGTAGGTCTGGCCCGGGTAGGTCTGCCCCGCGTACGCCTGTCCGGCGAAGGTGTCCTGCATCGGGTCGTACGCCGACGGGGGCGCCTCGCCGACCGGCGGCGGGGACGGGGCCGGCCAGCGTGTGCCCGTGCCGCCGCCGTCGTCCATACGGGGCATGGCCTGCGTGGGCTGCATGTCCAGCGGCTGCTGCTGCTGGGTCAGATAGGGCGCCGTGGGCTCCGGGGCGCGCGGGGTCATCGACACCGCGCGGTACGCGGCCGCGAAGCCGGGGCCGCTGTCGGCCGCGGCGGCCGCCGCGCGCTGCGGGGGCACCAGCGGGTCGCCCAGCGGGGGGTTCGTGCCCTGTCCGCCGCCGAAGCCGGGCAGCGGGAACTGGCCGGTGTCGCGCATCTGGTCGCGCTGTCCGCCCTCGCGCCGACCGCCCTCGCGCCGTCCGCCGGGCTCTTCGAAGCCCTGCAGGGCCGAACGGGACTTCACGAGTTCGTCGACCTCGGGGGGCCGCTGGCCGTCGGTGCCCAGGATCGAGGTGATCCGGTCGGCCACCTGGCGCTTGACCTCGCGTGGGGCGGCGCGCAGCAGCAGGGCGCCGGCGACGGCGACCAGGCCCAGGGAGTAGAGGATCACGAAGACCGGCTTCGCTTCGCGACCCGCGTAGAGTCCGTGCACCAGCGCGAAACACCAGGCCGGGTAGGCCATCATGTGCATCGTGCGCCAGCGCGCCGCGACCGGCGCGGGGGAGGCGAAGTTGCTGCGCAGCGCGCCGGTGATGGCGACGAAGATCATCAGGGACGCCGCAGTGGCACCGAAGCCGATGAGCGCGCCCGAGCCCGTCACTCCGAGCGCGAAGGGGAACAGGGCGAGCGCGGAGACGTGGTCCAGCGCCAGCTTCACCGTCACGTGCAGCAGGAGGAACGCGACCGAGGCGATGGCGGTCGTCCGGTGGACGGCTTGGCCGATGATCCTCTGGCGCACGCTGAGAAGGGTCCGGTCCTGGGCGACGAGACCCCAGAGCACCGAGCAGGTCAGCGAGACGAGCGAGAGAACGCCCGCGCCGAAGTCGAGGAACTCGCGGTACGCGTCACCTCCGACCAGCACACTTACGGGTATCAGCAGCAGAGCGGCAGCCGTGGCTATCCCATAGGCCGAGCGGCCTGTCTGGGGCAGCGAGTTGTTACTGCGACGAGGGTTCATGGGGGCAACTCCGAACAGTTCGGGAAAGCGGTCCCGTCGTCGAACTGTAAGTGGTGCCAAACCGAGCGGTACGAGGTTTCAGTTATTGCGCTGTTATCAAGGGGCAATCTCACATCTGTGTTGCCCCTTAGAGGTTGTTACGCGAAGTAAGTTTTGAATAAAGTTCAACTTTTTTGGCCGGATCCCGTGGCCGACACGCCGCTGCTCCCTGTCCATCGCGGCCCGGAACCTCGTCGCGGCGGCTGTGAGCGCTGCGGTACCCTGAGCCCATGCGTGCCGTACGCCTTCTGCTTAGCGAGCCGCGCTGATCAGTCCCGACCGCCGATGAACGGCGTGGTCGGAATCGGCGCGGCGTCCCCTCCTGTGCGAGGGGATTTTTCGTTTCCTGGACGAACAGCCCGCTGGCAGAGACGATCGATGGAGCTTTGAGGATCATGAGCGAGACGAACCCCGCTGCCGCCGAGACGGCCGCGCCGCACCGCTACACGGCCGCCGTCGCGGTCGAGGTCGAGGCACGCTGGCAGGACTTCTGGGACGCCGAGGGCACCTACGCCGCCCCCAACCCGAGCGGTGACCTGGCCGGCGACCCCGAGCAGGCCGCCCGGCCCAAGAAGTTCATCATGGACATGTTCCCGTACCCGTCCGGTGCGGGCCTGCACGTCGGCCACCCCCTGGGGTACATCGCCACCGACGTCTTCGCCCGCTACCAGCGGATGACCGGCCACAACGTCCTGCACACCCTGGGTTTCGACGCCTTCGGCCTGCCCGCCGAGCAGCACGCCGTGGCCACCGGCGAGCACCCCCGGGTCACCACCGAGGCGGCCATCAACAACATGAAGTCCCAGCTGCGCCGGCTGGGCCTGGGACACGACAAGCGCCGGTCGTTCGCCACGATCGACCCGGACTACTACAAGTGGACCCAGTGGATCTTCCTGCGGATCTTCAACTCCTGGTACGACGACGAGGCGAAGAAGGCCCGCCCGATCGCCGAGCTGGTCGCCCAGTTCGAGTCCGGTGAGCGCGCGGTGCCCGGCGGCGGCTCCTGGAACGCGCTGAGCGCCGCCGAACGCGCCGACGTCCTGGGCGAGTACCGCCTGGCGTACGCCTCCGACGCGCCGGTCAACTGGTGCCCCGGTCTGGGCACCGTGCTGGCCAACGAGGAGGTCACCGCCGACGGCCGCTCCGAGCGCGGCAACTTCCCCGTCTTCAAGGCCAAGCTGCGCCAGTGGAACATGCGGATCACGGCGTACGCCGACCGCCTGCTGGACGACCTGGACGAGCTGGACTGGCCCGAGGCCATCAAGCTGCAACAGCGCAACTGGATCGGCCGCTCCGAGGGCGCCCGCGTCGACTTCCCGATCGACGGCGAGCGCATCACGGTCTTCACCACGCGCCCGGACACCCTGTTCGGCGCCACCTACATGGTGCTGGCGCCCGAGCACCCGCTGGTCGAGAAGTTCACCCCGGCCGCCTGGCCCGAAGGCACGCACGACGTGTGGACCGGCGGCCACGCGACCCCGGCCGAGGCCGTCGCCGCCTACCGCGCGCAGGCCGCCTCGAAGTCCGACGTCGAGCGGCAGGCCGAGGCCAAGGACAAGACCGGCGTCTTCATCGGCTCGTACGCGACCAACCCGGTCAACGGCGAGCGGATCCCGGTCTTCATCGCCGACTACGTCCTGATGGGCTACGGGACCGGCGCGATCATGGCCGTCCCGGCGGGCGACCAGCGCGACTTCGAGTTCGCGCGCGCCTTCGAGCTGCCGATCCACTGCATCGTCGAGCCGACCGACGGCCGCGGCACGGACACCTCCACGTGGGAGGACGCCTTCGCGTCCTACGACGCGAAGATCGTCAACTCCACCGGTGAGGGTGTCTCCCTGGACGGCCTGGGCGTCGCCGAGGCCAAGGAGCGCATCACCGAGTGGCTGGAGCGCGAGGGCATCGGCGAGGGCACCGTCAACTTCCGGCTGCGCGACTGGCTGTTCAGCCGCCAGCGGTACTGGGGCGAGCCCTTCCCGATCGTCTACGACGAGGACGGCATCGCCCACTCGCTGCCCGAGTCGATGCTGCCGCTGGAGCTGCCCGAGGTCGAGGACTACTCGCCGCGCACCTTCGAGCCGGACGACGCCGACACCCAGCCCGAGACGCCGCTGTCGCGCAACGAGGACTGGGTCAATGTCACGCTGGACCTGGGCGACGGCCGCGGTCCGCGTCGGTACCGGCGTGAGACCAACACCATGCCCAACTGGGCCGGTTCCTGCTGGTACGAGCTGCGCTACCTGGACCCGCACAACTCCGAGAAGCTGGTCGACCCGGAGATCGAGCGGTACTGGATGGGGCCGCGCGAAGGACAGCCGCACGGCGGTGTCGACCTGTACGTCGGCGGCGCCGAGCACGCCGTGCTGCACCTGCTGTACGCGCGCTTCTGGTCCAAGGTCCTGTTCGACCTGGGGCACGTGTCGTCGGCCGAGCCGTTCCACAAGCTGTTCAACCAGGGCATGATCCAGGCCTTCGTCTACCGCGACAGCCGTGGCTTCGCGGTGCCGGCCGCCGAGGTGGAGGAGCGCGACGGCGCCTTCTACTACGAGGGCGAGAAGGTCAGCCGCCTGCTGGGCAAGATGGGCAAGTCCCTGAAGAACGCGGTCACTCCGGAGTCCATCTGCGAGGAGTACGGCGCCGACACGCTGCGTCTGTACGAGATGGCGATGGGCCCGCTGGACGTCTCCCGGCCGTGGGACACGCGCGCGGTGGTGGGCCAGTTCCGACTGCTGCAGCGGCTGTGGCGCAACGTCGTCGACGAGGCCACCGGCGAGGTGACCGTGGTGGACGCCGAGCCCGGCGAGGACACCCTGCGGGCGCTGCACAAGGCCATCGACGGCGTACGGCAGGACCTGGAGGGCATGCGGTTCAACACGGCGATCGCCAAGGTCACCGAGCTGAACAACTACCTGACCAAGGTGGGCGGCCCGGTGTCCCGCCCGGTCGCCGAGGCCCTGGTCCTGCTGGTCGCGCCGCTGGCCCCGCACATCGCGGAGGAGCTGTGGCGCAAGCTGGGCCACACCGACTCCGTCGTCCACCGGGACTTCCCCGTCGCCGACCCCGCCTACGTCGTCGATGAGGCCGTCACCTGCGTCGTCCAGATCAAGGGCAAGGTCAAGGCCCGCCTGGAGGTGCCGCCGGGCATCTCCGAGGAGGAGCTGGAGAAGGCCGCCCTGGGCGACGAGAAGGTGGTCGCCGCGCTGGCCGGGGCACCGATCCGGAAGGTGATCGTGCGGGCGCCGAAGCTGGTGAACATCGTCACGTGAGCGAAGTGGGGCCGGGTGGTGGCTGCCGGTAGTCGTTCGGCTGTCGACGGGTAACGGCTCGGGGTCGTCCCCTACGGGCAGGTTCGGGGTTCCGATGGAACTCGGGACCTGCCCATTGCGTTTACCGTTGAAGAGCGCCGCGGCACATGCCGTGTGGGTCGAAGGAGGAGCGCGTGGAAGCCGTCATCGCAGTGGTCGCCCTGCTCTTCGTGTTGCTCGTGGTGTTGGGCGTGTACGCCACGGTGAAGGCGGTCGGCGCGGCCAAACGAGGCGTGGACCGTACGATCACGCAGGCCAAGCGGACCGTCGAGGACACCACCCTGCGCGCCAGAAGCCTCGCCCAGCCGGGCCCGGTGGGACAACTGGCCGACCTGCGGCTGAAGTTGCGCACCTCGATGCGGGCCACTCAGGAGGCCCTGCAGGCGGGTGTCGGCGAGGACGAGTCCCTGAAGGAGTCCCTGGCCCTCTTCGCGCAGCTCAGCAAGCACGGCCGGGAGCTGGACGACGAACTCAGGCGCCTGGAGCCCGAGCCGGACCGCGCCAAGCTGGCCCAGCGGCTGCCCGCGCTGCGCGAGCGCACGGAGCGGATCATCAAGTCCGCCGACTCACTACGCTGGGCGGCGCACGACCGGGCCCGCAGGTTCGCGGAGGACGACCTGGACACGCTCAGCGCCCAGATCGACGTCGAGGCGGGCGCGCTGCGGCACTGGACCACGGAACCCGCGTCGGTCTGGCCCGAGGCACCCAAGGCCGAGCCCACGCCGGTCTGGCCCGAGGCGCCGAAGCCGGAGCCGACCGCCTCCACGGGGCAGACCTGGCAGGAGACGCCCGAGTCCCGCACTGCCGAGCCTCGCACCGGCGAGGAGCCGCCGAAGCCCGCGATCACCCCGCCGAGCGCGCGGCCGACGTATCCGTGGCAGAAGAAGCCCCGTCCGGAGAGCACGACTTGAGCCGGTCGGCTCGGTCGGCTCGCTTCGTGCGGTCGCAGGTGACAGGGGCCGGGCTGCCGTCGGGGGGACTTGGCGGGTAACCTCCAGATCATGTCCCGCCATGTCGCGATCGTCACCGATTCAACGGCCTACCTGCCGCCGCCGGCGATGGAGCGGCACGGCATCATCGCGGTACCGCTGACCGTGGTTCTCGGCGATCAGGCGCTCGAAGAGGGCAACGAGATCTCGGCACGTTCCCTGGCTCAGGCGCTGCAGAAGCGACGGTCCGTCACCACCTCCCGCCCCAGCCCCGAACTGTTCGCGGAGACCTACCGCAGGATCGCGGAGTCGGGCGCCACGGGCATCGTCTCCCTCCATCTGTCCGCCGAGTTCTCGGGCACCTACGACGCGGCCGTGCTCGCGGCACGCGAGGCACCCGTGCCGGTGCGCGTGGTGGACACCGGGATGGTCGCGATGGCCCTGGGGTTCTGCGCTTTGGCCGCCGCCGAGTCCGCGGAGGCGGGCGGCACGGTGGACGACGCCGTCACGGCCGCCGAGAAGCGGGCCGCGGGTACGTCGGCGTTCTTCTACGTCGACACCCTGGACTATCTCCGCCGGGGCGGGCGGATCGGCGCGGCGCAGGCCCTGTTCGGTTCCGCGCTGGCGGTCAAGCCGCTGCTGCAGCTGGAAGGCGGCCGCATCGAGATGCTGGAGAAGGTCCGTACGGCGTCCAAGGCGATCGCCCGCCTCGAGGAGATCGTCGCCGAGCGGGCGGGTGGCGCGCCGGTCGACATCGCCGTCCATCACCTCGCGGCGCCCGAGCGTGCCTCGGCGCTGGCGGAACGGCTGCGGGACCGGGTGCCCGGGCTGGCCGATCTGCATGTGAGCGAGGTCGGGGCGGTGATCGGGGCGCATACGGGGCCTGGGTTGTTGGGGGCGGTTGTTTCTCCTCGGTGAGGGGACCTGTGCCGGCGCTGGCGCTGAGTCCGGGGGTGTTGCCGTTCGGCTGCCGTTGTGGCTGTCGCTCGTGTGGGTGACGGAGTTATCCACAACTGGGCAGTAATCCACGGGAATTCAGCAAGATCATCGCGGGTGGGCGCGTTTGCCCGATCCTCGGCGCATGGCACTTCGATCACGTTCACGCACTGCGACAGTCACCAGCGGTCCGGGCCGCGGCCCGTCCTCCGACGGGCGCGCCCGGCACCGCACGCGGCAGCCCCGGGGCAGGGCCGGCCGCCGCCGGGCCTCGGCGGAGACGCTCCGTCTGCGCGCGGAGGCGCTCTTCCCCGAAAGGGTCGGGGAGCCGCGGGAGTTGGGGCACGGGCCGCCGGGAGCGCCCAGGGGTAGGACCGGGGTCGGGGTCGGCGTTGCCTGGGCGCGTGAGGTCGAGGGCGCCGGTGCTCCTGCCATCGGTGGTGATGTGGGTGAGTCCGGGAGCCGGGCTGATGAGGACCTCCTTCTCGCCGGTGCCGCCGGCACCGACAGGGCCGTCGCCGGTGGTGACGTCAAGGATGACGCTGTCGGCTGCGAGGTGAGGGGTGCGTGGCGGCAGCGGGTCGGGCCGGCCGTGCGGGAGCGGTTGCCGTTGTGGTTGCAGGTGCGGTGCGGCATCGAGCGGAAGAGCGTGGTCGCGCTGAGCGTGGTGCTGGTCGTCGCGGCGGTGTTCGCGGCACAGCACTTCTGGGCCGGGCGCACCCAGCCGGTGAGTGCGCCCGAGGTGGTGCGGGTGGGGGCGCCGGGGGCCCCGGGTGGGCCAGGGAGTCCGGGGGCTTCGTTCGGCGAATCCGGTGGTGGTCAGGTGGCGGTGCCGGGCGCCGTGGCCGGGGCGTCGGCCGCCACGGCCGGGCCCTCGATCGTGGTGGATGTCAGCGGGAAGGTGCGCAGCCCGGGGATCCAACGGCTGCCGGCCGGTTCCCGGGTCGCCGACGCGCTGCGGGCGGCGGGCGGTGTGCGGCCGGGGGCCGACACCGACGGGCTCAACCGTGCCCGTCTCCTCGTCGACGGCGAACAGGTCCTGGTCGGCGGCCCGGCGGTGGCGTCCGGGCCGGGTGCGGTGCCGGGCGGCGGTGGGGTCGCCGGGGCCGGCGGATCCGTCACCGGAGGGGCGCCCGCAACCCCTGTCTCCCTCAACACGGCCACCGCGGACCAGCTGGACACCCTGCCCGGTGTCGGCCCCGTCCTTGCCCAGCACATCATCGACTACCGCACGCAACACGGGGGCTTCCGCTCGGTCGACGAACTGCGCGAGGTGAACGGGATCGGCGACCGCCGTTTCGCCGACCTGCGGAACCTCGTGCGGCCATGAAGGTGATGGGAGAGGAGGTATCGGCGGCAGTCGGGGTACAGGGTGCTCCCCGTCGTCCCGCCGTGCACATGGCCTCCGGCAGTCGGCTAGGAGACGCGCACCCCAGGCAGGAGGGACCGACGGATCTGCGTCTCGTGCCACCGGCGCTGGCCGCGTGGGGGACGGCGGCGCTGACGGTGCACACCTCGCCCGGGTGGGTCACGGGTGTGGTCGTGGTCTGTCTGGTCGTGGGCGTGGCCTTGCTCGTCACCCGGCGAGGGCAAGGGCGTGGGCAAGGCCAAGGGAGAGGGCAAGGGCGACGACGACGCGGAGCCGGGGGCTGGACGAAGGTGTCCGTCGCCGCCGTGCTGCTGTGCGCCGGCGCGGCCGCCGCCTCCGCGGGGCTGCACGGGGCGGACCTGCGGCGTGGTCCCGTCCCCGACCTGGCCGAGCAGTACGCCCGTGTGACCACGGATGTCGAGCTCACCTCCGACCCACGCCTCACCCGCCCCCGCATCAAGGGCAACCACGCGGCCCCGACCGCCGTACTCCTCCAGGCCGAGGTACGACGCGTGACGGGCCCGGACGGGACGGTCGTGGACACACGGACGCCGGTGCTGGTCATCGTCGACGTGGAGAGTCGGTCTCCTGCCGGCGCGGGCCCGTCCGCAGCCGAGGGCGGTGGCGCGGGTCACGGTGGGGACACAGGTGGGGATGGCGGCGGAGGTCCAGGCACTGGTGGCCCTTCGCCCTGGCTTTCGCTGTTGCCGTCGACCCGGGTGCGGGTGGTGGCACAGGTCGTGCCGGCCATGGTCGGGGGAGACCGGGTGGCGGCCGTACTGCGGGTGCGGGGTGGTGGGGCGCCGGACGTGGTGGGTGAGGCGAGTTCCGTGCAGCGGCTCGCGGGGCGGCTGCGCGCGGGGTTGCGGGAGGCGACCGACGGGCTGGACGCGGACGCGCGGGCGTTGCTGCCGGGGTTCGTCGTCGGGGACACCTCCCGGGTGACGGCCGAGTTGGACGAGGCGTTCAAGGCGACCGACCTCACTCACCTTCTCGCAGTCAGCGGAGCCAACTTCACGATCTTGTTGGCCCTGTTCATCGGGCCGCCGGGGTTGGCCCAACGGGCCGAGCGACGGGGGCTCGCGCCCCGGATGGGGATTCCGCTGCGGGCGACCGCGCTGGTCGGTGGCGCGCTGACTCTCGGCTTCGTGATCGTGTGCCGGCCGGACCCGAGCGTGGTGCGGGCCGCGGCCTGCGGTTCGATCGCGCTGCTGGCCATCGCGACGGGGCGCCGCAGATCCCTCATCCCCGCGCTGGCGACGGCGGTTCTGCTGCTGGTGCTGTACGACCCCTGGCTGGCCCGCAGCTACGGCTTCCTGCTGTCCGTCCTCGCGACCGGCGCCCTGCTCACCCTCGCCCCGCGCTGGAGTGCGGCGCTCCAGCGGCGCCGGGTGCCACCGCGTCCGGCGGAGGCGCTGGCGGCGGCGGGAGCCGCGCAGGCGGTGTGCGCGCCGGTCGTCGCCGTACTGTCGGCCAAGGTGAGCCTGGTGGCGGTGCCGTGCAATCTGCTGGCGGAGTTCGCGGTGGCCCCGGCCACGGTGCTGGGGTTCGCCACGCTGGCGACGGCCCCGGTGGCGATGCCCGTGGCCGAGTGCCTTGCCTGGTGCGCGAGTTGGCCCGCCGACTGGATCGCGGACATCGCCCGCACGGGGGCGTCGCTGCCCGGCGCGGGCGTGGACTGGCCGGGCAGTTGGACGGGCGCGCTGCTGCTCGCTCTCATCACCGTCGTCGTCGTGTTCGTCGGGCGGCGGCTCGTGAGCCATCCGTGGTTGGTCGGAGTCTGCCTGGTGGTGTTTCTGCTGGTCGTGGTACAGCCACCGCCCCTGACCAGGGTGATCACGGGGTGGCCGCCGCCTGGCTGGCGATTTGTGATGTGCGATGTCGGCCAGGGCGACGCGACCGTCCTCGCGGCGGGCGACGGTGCCGGGGTGGTTGTGGACGCCGGTCCCGATCCGGTGCTCGTCGATCGTTGTCTGACGACACTCGGCATCACCGAGGTCCCGCTTGTCGTCCTCACCCACTTTCACGCCGACCATGTGGCGGGGCTGCCGGGAGTGCTGCGGGGGCGTTCGGTGGGGGCGATCGCGACGACGGGGTTCGAGGAGCCCGCCGACCAGGCCGGGTTCGTGCACAGGGAGGCGGCGGCCCGGCGGATTCCGGTGACACGGGCCACGGCCGGGGAGGAGCGGCGCACCGGGAGCCTCGCGTGGCGGGTGCTGTGGCCGCCGGGCGACGCGTCCGCACCGGAGGGGCCGAACGACGCCAGCGTCACCATGCTCGTCCGCTCGGCCGGCCTGACCCTGCTGCTCCTCGGCGACCTGGAACCGCCCGCCCAGCGGGAGCTGTCGAGATCCCCCGAGGCCGCGGCGCTGGGAGCCGTGGACGTGGTGAAGGTCGCCCACCACGGGTCGGCCTACCAGGACCCGGGCCTGATAGGCGCGATGGCACCAAGGCTGGCGCTCATCTCTGTCGGTGCGGACAACCCGTATGGCCACCCGGCCCCCAGTACGGTCGCGGCGTTGCGGGCCGGGGGCGCCATGGTGCTGCGTACGGACGAGGACGGCGCGATCGCTGTCGCGGGTACGGCGAAGGAGTTGCTGGTGGCGAGAGACTGACCTCATGGATACCGAAGAGCTTGACGCCTACCTTCGCCGTCTCGGGGCCGAGCATCCGGCCTGGCCCACCCTTGACGTCCTGCGTGAACTGCATCTGCGCCATCTGCGGGCGGTGCCGTTCGAGAACCTGTCGATCCACCTCGGAGAGGAGATCGTCCTGGAGGAGAAGCGGCTGCTCGACAAGGTGGTCGGGGAGGGCCGGGGTGGCTTCTGCTTCGAACTGAACGGGCTGTTCGGGGCGTTGCTCGCGGCACTGGGCTACGACGTGACGCTGCTCGCGGCGCGGGTGTACGGCGAGGAGGGGCGGCTCGGCATCCCGTACGACCATCTCGCGCTGCGGGTGCGGACGGTCGACGGGGGCGACTGGCTGGCCGATGTCGGGTTCGGGGCGAACAGCCACTATCCGCTGGAGTTCGGGGATCGGGGCGAGCAGGAGGATCCGGGGGGCACGTTCCGGGTGGTCGAGGCGGATCGGGAGAGCGGGGGGCGGGAGTTCGGGGACCTGGACGTGCTGCGGGACGGCAAGCCCCAGTACCGGCTGGAGCTGCGGCCGAGAGTGCTCGGGGACTTCGTGGCCGGGGCCTGGTGGCACAGCACCTCGCCGGCCTCGCACTTCACCCAGTCCCTCGTCTGCTCCCGGGTCGCCGAGGGCGGCGGACGTATCACCCTCAGCGGCCGCACCCTCACGGTCACCTCGGCGGAGGGCGACCGGGAGGTGACCGAGCTGACGACGGACGGGGAGGTGCTGGCGGCGTACCGCGAGCGGTTCGGGATGGAGTTGGGGCGGGTGCCGGAGGTGGGGGAGGGGAGGAGGGTGCGCTAGACGGGCCGACCGTGTGTGGGCTGGCGGTGTGGGGTGGAGGGTGTGGGATGGGGCGGGCGTGGCGGAAAATGGCGGCGTGAGTGATGTGAGACATGTGCTGGTGCTGCCCGACCGTGATGCGGCGGAGGAGGCGGCGGAGGCGCTCGGGGAGCGGTTCGGGCTGGACGAGGAGCCGCAGCTGGTGCGGGACGCGCTGGCCGGGGAGGACGACGCCGAGGACGCGCAGTGGTTGTTGGTGCTGCGGGACGAGCGGGGTCGGCTTGATCCGGGGGCGTTGGACGAGTTCGCGGGGGAGTGGGAGGGCTGGCGGGAGGAACCGTAGCGCTCCGCTGGGGGGGGGGAGCCGGGTGACTGCCTGGGCGTTCGTCGGCTGCGGGGCAGTGAGGCTGTTCGCGCAGTTCCCCCTGCGTTCGCGCAGTTCCCCGTGCCCCTTCGGGCGCGGCTGCCGCGAGGGTCGGGTTGTCAGTGGGCCGTGGGATGCTGTGGGCGATGGCCAAGAAGACTGCGAATGACGACCCTCTCGCCCCCGTGACGCTCGCCGTGGGCCAGGAGGACCTGCTGCTCGACCGGGCCGTGCGGGAGGTGGTGGCTGCCGCGAAGGCCGCAGACGCCGACACGGATGTACGTGATCTGTCCTCGGAGCAGTTGCAGCCCGGCACGCTCGCCGAGCTGACGAGTCCGTCGCTCTTCGCGGAGCGGAAGGTCGTGGTCGTACGCAATGCGCAGGATCTCTCGGCCGACACGATCAAGGATGTGAAGGCGTATCTGGGGGCTCCTGCCGAGGAGATCACCCTGGTGCTGGTGCACGCGGGCGGGGCCAAGGGGAAGGGGCTGCTGGACGCGGCGCGCAAGGTGGGGGCGCGGGAGGTGGCGTGTCCCAAGATGACGAAGCCGGGTGATCGGCTGGCGTTCGTGCGGGGGGAGTTCCGGGCGCTCGGGCGGTCCGCCACGGCTGAGGCGTGCCAGGCGCTCGTCGACTCGATCGGGAGTGATCTGCGGGAGCTGGCGTCCGCGGCGGCGCAGCTGGTCGCGGATGTCGAGGGGACGATCGACGAGGTTGTGGTCGGGCGGTACTACACGGGGCGGGCCGAGGCGTCCAGCTTCGAGGTGGCCGATCGGGCCGTCGAGGGGCGGGCGGCGGAAGCCTTGGAGGCGCTCAGGTGGTCGTTGGCGACTGGGGTGGCGCCGGTGTTGATCACCAGTGCGTTGGCTCAGGGCGTGCGGGCGATCGGGAAGTTGTCGTCGGCGCGAGGTGGGCGGCCGGGGGATCTTGCGCGGGAGTTGGGGATGCCGCCGTGGAAGATCGATCGGGTGCGGCAGCAGATGCGGGGATGGACGCCGGATGGGGTGGCCGGGGCGTTGCGGGCGGTCGCTGAGGCGGATGCCGGGGTGAAGGGCGGGGGGGATGATCCCGAGTACGCGTTGGAGAAGGCGGTCGTCGTGATCGCGCGGGCCGCTCGGTCGCGTCGGGGCTGAGCTTCCGCGCCCCGCTTCCGCTGCCCGTCCCTCCCTGAGTGGGCATGTGCGGGTGCGTCGTGGCTTGTCGCGCAGTTCCCCGCGCCCCTGGAAGGACGGGCGGCTGTCCTTCCGCGTCGGAGGCATCGCCGCAAGGAGTTCAAGATCTCCCGCTCGTCACCGTTAGCCGGTGGAACGCCGAAGCCCCGCCTGCCGCCCTGGGGAAGGGTGGTGAGGCGGGGCCTTCGGTTCACGATGGTGGACCTGTACCCGCGTGGCGAACGCAGGCCGCGTACGGGTCCGGGGGTGCCGGGTGGGAGCGGATGAGAGAGGGCCCGCTCTGGGTCCAGCCGGCGGTCAGATCAATGGTGGAGCTCAGCCCTTGAGGGTAGCGACCTTGGAAGCAAGCGCCGACTTCTTGTTGGCGGCCTGGTTCTTGTGGATGACGCCCTTCGAGACGGCCTTGTCGAGCTGACGCGCGGCAGCGCGCTGGTACTCGGTGGCCTTCTCGACGTCACCCGCGGCAGCGGCCTCACGGGCCTTGCGGATCGCGGTCTTGAGCGACGACTTGACGGCCTTGTTGCGAAGGCGCGCCTTCTCGTTCGTCTTGTTCCGCTTGATCTGGGACTTGATGTTCGCCACGAATGAGCCTCTACAGGTTCTGGTACGGGTCCGCACGGGTCCCGTACCGGTGATTTTCTTGGGGTGTGTCTCGCGCTGAGAGGGCATGAGACACAGCCCTCCACGCTACCAGTCACCCTCGGGTCGGCCCAAACCGGTCGCCGCTCTCCGCCCGTGGGACCATGGTGCGTACGTATAGACCCGCTAGATCCGATCCGACCCGAGACCGCAGACGGCTGCGGACGCCTCAAGAATCAGGACCCTGCGTGCCCGCGATCCCTAGCCATGTGCCCGAGCCGAGCCGTACCGCCCCGGCTCTGATCCGCAATTTCTGCATCATCGCGCACATCGACCACGGCAAGTCCACGCTCGCCGACCGGATGCTTCAGCTGACCGGTGTGGTCGAGCAGCGGCAGATGCGTGCTCAGTACCTCGACCGCATGGACATCGAGCGTGAGCGCGGTATCACGATCAAGTCCCAGGCGGTGCGTCTGCCCTGGGCGCCGACCGGCGATCCGGGCAACACGCACATCCTCAACATGATCGACACCCCCGGGCACGTCGACTTCACGTACGAGGTGTCGCGGTCGCTGGCAGCCTGTGAGGGGACCGTCCTTCTTGTCGACGCGGCCCAGGGCATCGAGGCGCAGACTCTCGCCAACCTCTACCTGGCGATGGAGAACGACCTCAAGATCATCCCCGTACTGAACAAGATCGACCTGCCGGCCGCCCAGCCGGAGAAGTTCTCCGAGGAGCTCGCCAACCTCATCGGCTGCGACCCCGAGGACGTGCTCAAGGTCTCCGCCAAGACCGGTCTGGGCGTGGAGGCACTGCTGGACCGGGTCGTCGCCGAGGTCCCCGCCCCGGTCGGCGTCCAGGACGCCCCCGCGCGCGCCATGATCTTCGACTCGGTGTACGACTCCTATCGCGGTGTCGTGACGTACGTGCGAGTCATCGACGGTCAGCTCAACAAGCGCGAGCGGATTCGCATGATGTCCACCGGCGCGACCCACGAGCTGCTGGAGATCGGTGTCTCGGCCCCCGAGATGAAGTCGGCCGACGGCCTCGGTGTCGGTGAGGTCGGCTATCTGATCACCGGTGTGAAGGACGTCCGCCAGTCCAAGGTCGGTGACACGATCACCACCCTGCACAAGGGGGCCACCGAGGCGCTCGGCGGTTACAAGGACCCGAAGCCGATGGTCTTCTCGGGCCTGTATCCGCTGGACGGCTCCGACTACCCCGAGCTGCGAGACGCCCTCGACAAGCTCCAGCTCAACGACGCCGCGCTGGTGTACGAACCGGAGACCTCCGCCGCCCTCGGCTTCGGTTTCCGCGTCGGCTTCCTGGGCCTGCTGCACCTCGACGTGATCCGCGAGCGGCTGGAGCGCGAGTTCGGGCTCGATCTGATCGCCACCGCGCCCAACGTGGTCTACCGCGTGGTCATGGAGGACGGCGCCGAGCACACGGTCACCAACCCGAGCGAGTTCCCCGAGGGGAAGATCGACGACGTGTACGAGCCTGTCGTACGCGCCACGATCCTCGCGCCCTCCGAGTTCATCGGGTCGATCATGGAGCTGTGCCAGACCCGGCGCGGCACCCTGCTCGGCATGGACTACCTCTCCGAGGACCGGGTCGAGATCCGCTACACGCTTCCGCTCGCGGAGATCGTCTTCGACTTCTTCGACCAGCTGAAGTCGAAGACGCGCGGCTACGCCTCCCTGGACTACGAGCCCACCGGCGAGCAGAGCTCCAGCCTGGTCAAGGTCGACATCCTGCTGCACGGCGACAAGGTGGACGCCTTCTCGGCGGTCACGCACAAGGACGCGGCGTACGCGTACGGGGTGCGGCTCGTCGCCAAGCTGCGCGAGCTGATCCCGAGGCAGGCCTTCGAGGTGCCCATCCAGGCCGCCATCGGCTCCCGGGTCATCGCCCGCGAGACCATCCGCGCCATCCGCAAGGACGTCCTCGCCAAGTGCTACGGCGGTGACATCTCCCGGAAGCGGAAGCTGCTGGAGAAGCAGAAGGAAGGCAAGAAGCGGATGAAGATGGTGGGCTCTGTGGAGGTTCCCCAGGAAGCCTTCATCGCCGTCCTGTCCAGCGACGACAGCGCCGGTGGCGGCAAGGGCAAGAAGTAGCCACCGGCGGCGAGCGTCGCCGACCGCCGGGGTAGTCACTGTTACCCCCGGAAACTCGGGCACAATGCGGGCTCGTCGCGTTTCGGCGCGGCGGGCCCGCGCGTCTTCCGGGGGAAGTCGGTGCGTGTTCGTACGGTCGTTCTCGGTGGAAAGTGACTGCCCGCCGCCCCTTACGAACCAGCCAACCGCGCTCTACCCTGATCACCACTCGATGGTTACTCGCGAGTTAAACAACAGCCGCTTTGAGCCAGCCGCACAGTCCATGAGCCAGCTGTACTGTCGCGTGCCCCGGAGGATGTCGTGAGCGACACACAGACCCTGATCGAGAACCGTCCGCCGTCCATGGCGGCCCTCTTCCTGGAGCGTGTGGCGGCCACGCCGGACGCCGAGGCATTCCGCTACCCCGTGCCTCCCGCCTCCGGCCAGGGCCCCTCGGAGTGGAAGTCGCTGAACTGGGCGCAGGCGGCCGAACGGGTCGACGCCATCGCGGCCGGGCTCGTCGAGCTGGGCGTACAGCCGGAGCAGCGCATCGCCCTGTCCTCCGCCACCAGGATCGAGTGGATCCTGTGCGACCTCGGCATCATGTGCGCGGGCGCGGCCAACACCACGGTCTACCCGCAGACGAACGCCGAGGAGTCCGCCTACATCCTGTCCGACTCCGGCAGCCGGGTCCTCATCGCCGAGAACGCCGCGCAGCTCGCCAAGGCCCGCGAGAAGAAGGCCGAGCTGCCGGAGCTGACCCATGTCGTCGTCATCGACCCCGAGGGCGCGGACCTCTCGGAGGACTGGATCCTCTCCCTCGCCGAGCTGGAGGAGCGCGGCGCCGCGTACCTGGAGAAGAAGCCCGACCTGATCAAGGAGAAGGTCGGCGCGATCACCAAGGACCAGCTCGCCACCCTCATCTACACCTCGGGCACCACCGGCCGCCCCAAGGGCGTCCGCCTCCCGCACGACAACTGGGCGTACATGGCGAAGGCCATCGGCGCGACCGGCCTGCTCCAGCCGGAGGACGTGCAGTACCTGTGGCTGCCGCTCGCGCACGTCATGGGCAAGGTGCTCCTCGCGGGACACATCGAGGTCGGGCACATCACCGCCGTCGACGGCCGGGTCGACAAGATCATCGAGAATCTGCCGGTCGTGCAGCCGACGTACATGGCCGCCGTGCCGCGCATCTTCGAGAAGGTCTACAACGGCGTCGTCGCCAAGGCGCGAGCGGGCGGTCCGGCCAAGTACAAGATCTTCCAGTGGGCGGCGGGTGTCGCCCGCGAGTACGCCAAGGTCAGCCAGGACAACTTCCGTCGCACCGGTACCGCGTCCGTTCCGTTCGGGCTGGCGGCCAAGCACAAGGTCGCCGACGCGCTGGTCTACAAGAAACTGCGTGAGGCGTTCGGCGGCCGGCTGCGCGCCTGTGTCTCCGGCTCGGTCGCGCTGGCGCCCGAGATCGGCTTCTTCTTCGCCGGCGCCGGCATCCCCATCCTGGAGGGCTACGGCCTCACCGAGTCCTCCGCCGCCTCCTTCCTCAACCCGGGCGAGGCCTTCCGCACGGGCACGGTGGGCAAGCCGCTGCCCGGCACGGAGGTGCGCATCGCGGACGACGGCGAGATCCTGCTGCGTGGCCCCGGCATCATGGAGGGCTACCACCAGCTGCCGGAGAAGACCGCCGAGGTCCTGGAGGCCGACGGGTGGTTCCACACCGGTGACATCGGGGAGCTGTCGCCCGACGGGTATCTGCGGATCACCGACCGTAAGAAGGACCTGTTCAAGACGTCCGGTGGCAAGTACATCGCGCCGACCGAGATCGAGGGACAGTTCAAGTCGCTGTGCCCGTTCACGTCCAACGTCATGGTGATCGGCGCGGACCGTAACTTCTGCACCGCGCTCGTCGCCCTCGACGAGCCGTCCATCCAGGGGTGGGCCGCGGAGAACGGGCTGGAGGGCAAGTCCTACGAGGATGTCATCGCGGCGCCGGCCACGGTGGAGCTCATCGAGGGGTACGTCCGGACGCTGAACGAGGGGCTGCAGCGGTGGCAGACCGTCAAGAAGTTCCGCCTTCTGCCGCGGGACCTCGATGTCGAGCATGGTGAGCTGACGCCGAGCCTGAAGTTGAAGCGGCCGGTGGTGGAGAAGGAGTACCAGCACCTGATCGACGACATGTACGCGGGTACGCGCGAGGCGTAGCGCGTGATGTAGGGGTGGCGGGGACTGCTGGGCGGCCGCGGGTTCGTCGGGGCTTGTCGCGCGCAGTTCCCGCGACCCTGAAAAGATCACCGATCCCCCGCCACCAGGGTTCGGAGATCTTGGATCTGTATTCGGATCTCCGTCAAGTTCGGGGACACTTCGGTCAGCTGCTTCTCCAAGGCGGCCAGTCTGGAGTTGATCCGCTCCGCGTGTACCCGCTGCCGCGCCAACAGGCCCTCCAGTTGCCGGGTCTTGCGGTGCAGCTCCAGGAAGACGCTCACCTTCGCCCGTAACACCCAGGGGTCGAAGGGCTTGGTCAAGTAGTCCGCCGCGCCTGTGGCGTAGCCGCGGAAGGCGTAGCCCGCGTCCGCGTCGGTGCCGGTGAGGAAGATGATCGGGACGTCCTTGGTCTGGTCGAGGCGCTTGATGTGGGCGGCGGTCTCGAAGCCGTCCATGCCGGGCATGCGGATGTCCAGGAGGACGACGGCGAAGCGCCGCCGGAGGAGGGCCTTCATGGCCTCCTCGCCCGAACGGGCGCGTATGAGCGGCTCGTTGAGGGATGCCAGGACGGCCTCCAGGGCGATCAGGTTGTCCTCCATGTCGTCGACGAGGAGGATGCCCGCGCTTCCGTCGGTCCGGTCCTGAGTGGTCATGGTGAAGGTGCCTCGTTCTCGTCGGTGCGTTTCTCGGATGCGGGGCCTGCCGTGTCCGTCGTGCCTGCCGGGACCGCCGGGCTCTCCGCGCCGTCGGGGTCCAGGACCGCGCAGACGACCGTGAGCAACTGGTCCACGTCCACCGGCTTCGGTACGTAGTCGTTGGCGCCGCGGGCGATGGACTTCTCGCGGTCGCCGGGCATCGCCTTGGCGGTGAGGGCGACGATGGGCAGGCCGGCCCAGCGTGGGGTGCGGCGGATGGCGGAGATCGTCTCGTAGCCGTCCATCTCCGGCATCATGATGTCCATCAGGACGAGTTCGACGTCCGGGTTCCGCTCCAGGGTCTCGATGCCCTCGCGCCCGTTCTCCGCGTACAGGACGGGCATGCCGACGCGGCCCAGGACATGGGTGAGCGCGAAGACGTTGCGTATGTCGTCGTCCACGATCAGCACCCGGCGGCCGGGCAGGACTTGACCGGCGCGTCCCACCTTCCACGCCTCCAGCTTGGTGGGCGCGGGCCAGGTGTCGTCGCTGTCGTGCACGGCCGGATACGGCTCGGCGGTCAGTTGCTCGGGTACGAGGTTGCCGCGTTCCTCGGCGGCGGGGCCCGTCACCCCGTGGCCGGGGCTGAAGACGGGGACGTACAGCGTGAAGGTCGAGCCCTTGCCGGGGACGCTCTCGGCGATGATGCGACCGCCCAGCAGACCGGCGATCTCACGGCTGATGGACAGACCCAGGCCGGTGCCGCCGTACTTGCGGTTGGTGGTGCCGTCGGCCTGCTGGAACGCCTCGAAGATCACCGGGAGTTTCTCGGCCGCGATGCCTATGCCCGTGTCGGAGACCGCGAAGGCGATCACCTCGTCGTGGTCCTCACGGGTGAAGCGGTGGTCGGGGTCCTTGACGCGGCTGACGGTCAGCTCGACCCGGCCGGACGCGGTGAACTTGATCGCGTTGGAGAGGAGGTTGCGGAGGATCTGCTGCAGGCGCTGCTCGTCCGAGTACATCTCGCGCGGTACGTTCTCGCCGACCGTGACCTCGAAGGCCAGGCCCCGGTCGAGGGTGAGCGGGCGGAACGTGGCGTGGACGTAGTCCAGGAGCTTGATCAGCGGAAGACGCTTCGGGCGTACGTCCATCCGGCCGGCCTCGATCTTCGAGAGGTCCAGGATGTCGTTGATCAGCTGGAGGAGGTCGGAGCCGGATCGGTGGATCGTGGTCGCGAACTGCACTTCCTGGTCGGTGAGATGGCCGTCGGGGTTGTCGGAGAGCAGTCGCGCCAGGATCAGGAGGGAATTCAGTGGCGTGCGGAGTTCGTGGGACATGTTCGCCAGGAACTCCGACTTGTACTGGGACGAGGTGGCCAACAGTGCCGCCTTCTCCTCCAGTTCGGCGTTCGAGCGCTGCAACTCCGCCTGCTGCTTCTGTAGTTCGTCCGAGCGTTCCTGGAGTTGCATGGCGAGGCGCTGGGACTCGCCGAGGAGGGACTCCGTGCGGGAGTTGGCGATGATCGTGTTGATGGCGACGCCGATGGTGTTCACGAACTGGTCGAAGAACGCCAGGTGGACATCGGAGAAGCGCGAGAACGAGGCAAGCTCGATCACGCCGAGGAGTTTGTCCTCGAAGAGGATCGGGATGATGACGACGCTGGACGGGGAGGCCTCGCCCAGCCCGCTGTTGATCTTGATGTAGTCCGGCGGGGCCTCTTCCACCAGGATCCGCTTCTTCTCGCGGGCCGCCTGCGCGACGAGACCGTGCACGGGCAGGCCCCCGGTCTCCACGGTCGCGCCCTGCGCGGCGCCGTAGCCCGCGATGAAGGCGAGCCCCTTGGTGGGCGCCACCGGGCGCAGCGCGGCGCCGTCCTCGTCGGGATCGGCCAGGTAGAAGGCGCCGTACTGGGCGTTCACCAGCGGGGTCAGCTCGCGCAGGATCAGGTCGGCGACCTCCATCAGATCGCGGTGGCCCTGCATCAGGGCGGCGAGCCGGGCGAGGTTGGACTCCAGCCAGTCCTTCGCGCGGGTCGTCTCGCGGAGGTTGGCCACCATCAGGTTGATGTTGTCCTTCAGCTCGGCGACCTCGCCCTGCGTCTCCACGGTGATCGAGCGGGACATGTCGCCCTGGGCCACGGCGGAGGCGACCTCGGCGATCGCGCGGACCTGGGTGGTCAGGTTCGACGCGAGCTCGTTCACGTTCGTCGTCAGGCGCTTCCAGGTGCCGTACACCCCCTCGACCCTGGCCTGACCGCCGAGCTGGCCCTCGGAGCCGACCTCGCGGGCGACCCGGGTGACCTCGGAGGAGAAGGAGGAGAGGGTGTCGACCATGGTGTTGATGGCGGTCTTCAGTTCGAGGATCTCGCCTCGCGCGTCCACGTCGATCTTCTTGGAGAGGTCGCCGTTCGCCACCGCCGTGGTCACCTGGGCGATATTCCTGACCTGCGACGTCAGGTTGTCCGCCATGTAGTTGACATTGTCGGTCAGATCCCGCCACACACCCGACACGCCCAGCACCTGGGCCCGGCCGCCGAGCCGGCCGTCGGTGCCGACCTCGCGGGCGACCCTCGTCACCTCGTCGGCGAAGGCCCGCAGCTGCTCCACCATCGTGTTGACGGTGTCCTTCAGTTCGAGGATCTCGCCGCGGGCGTCGACGGTGATCTTCTTGGAGAGGTCTCCGTTGGCGACGGCCGTCGTCACCTGGGCGATGTTGCGGACCTGCGAGGTCAGGTTCAGCGCCATGAAGTTGACGTTGTCGGTGAGGTCTTTCCAGACGCCACTCACCCCCCGCACCTGCGCCTGACCGCCGAGGTTGCCTTCGGTGCCGACCTCGCGGGCGACGCGGGTGACTTCGTCGGCGAAGGCGGAGAGCTGGTCGACCATCGTGTTGATGGTCGATTTCAGCTCCAGGATCTCGCCCTTCGCCTCGACGGTGATCTTCTTGCCGAGGTCGCCCTGGGCGACGGCCGTGGAGACGAGTGCGATGTTCCTGACCTGGGAAGTCAGGTTGTCCGCCATGAAGTTGACGTTGTCGGTGAGGTCTTTCCAGACGCCGGACACGCCTCTGACCTGGGCCCGGCCGCCGAGGTTGCCTTCGGTGCCGACCTCGCGGGCGACGCGTGTGACTTCGTCGGCGAAGGCGGAGAGCTGGTCGACCATCGTGTTGATGGTGGACTTCAGCTCCAGGATCTCGCCCTGCGCGTCGACCGTGATCTTCTGGCTGAGGTCGCCGTTGGCGACGGCGGTGGTGACCTGGGCGATGTTGCGGACCTGGGACGTCAGGTTCGACGCCATGAAGTTGACGTTGTCGGTGAGGTCCTTCCACACGCCGGATACGCCCCGGACCTGAGCGCGACCTCCCAGCTGGCCCTCGGTGCCGACCTCGCGGGCGACGCGGGTGACCTCGTCGGCGAAGGCGGAGAGCTGGTCGACCATCGTGTTCACGGTGAGCTTCAGTTCGAGCAGCTCGCCGGTCGCCTCGACGGTCACCGTGCGGGTGAGGTCGCCGCGTGCCACCGCGGTGGTCACCAGGGCGATGTCGCGTACCTGCGCGGTCAGCCGGGAGGCCATGGTGTTGACCGCCTCCGTCACGTCCCGCCAACTCCCGGACAGGCCACGCACCTTGGCGCGGCCGCCGAGGCGACCCTCGGTGCCGACCTCGCGGGCGACCCGGGTCACCTCGCCGGTGAACAGCGACAGCTGGTCGACCATCTTGTTCACGGCACGGCCCAACCGCCGCAGGTCGCCCCGGAGCTGGCGGTTGCCGTCGTGCAGGTCGACGCGCTGGGTCAGGTCGCCGCCAGCCACCGCGTCCAGCACGCGGGTGGCGTTCGCGGCGGGGGCGACCAGGGCGTCGAGGGTCTGGTTCACGTCGTCGACACGGGTCGCCCAGGCGCCCTGGCCCGGGCTGGCCGAAAGGCGTTCGTCGAGGCGGCCGTGTCGGACCAACTCCCGCCGTACGCGCTGCACTTCGGTACCGAAGTGCGTGCTGCGGTCGATGATCTGGTTGAAGAGGGCGCACAGCTCCGCCACCGGCGCGGGGCCCGACTCCGGGATCTTGGTGAAGCTGCCGTCGCGAGCGGCGGTCATGGCCGCGGTCAGCGCACGCAGATCGGATGCCCGGATCAGTACGTCCGTTTGACTGTCTTTTTGACCGTCTTCGAGCACGCGCGTAGCGCTGTTCTCACTCATGGTGGCCCACTTCGGTAACTCGGCGCTTATGGGCGTGGCCAGTCTGTCACTCTGTCCGTGCCGCTTGAGGCCTATTCGTCCGAACTTCTCTGGGGAGCCGCTCAGTGGGGGCCATTCCGACTCAGCGGGAGACCGTGTCCCGTACTCCTGATACGCCGGCGCACGCTGAGGGCGCGCCTTCGTATGCGGGGGATGCGGAGGGCGCGTGCGCCGGGTCGGAGTCGCTGTACGCCGCACCCGTGTACGCGGGTGCGGGTGCGGGTGCGGGGGTGTACGCGGGCGCCGACCGGCGTGCGACGGCGCGTGTGTCGCTTCCCGGGGGGCCGCTCGCGCCGGGAGCCGCCCGGCGCTTCGTCGGCGCCGCGCTCACGGAGTGGGCCGAACTCGACCTGCCCGGCGCCGCCGCCCTCGCCGCCCGCCTCGTCGAGGACGTACTCGTCGTGGTCAGCGAGCTGGTCACCAACGCGGTCGTCCACGCGGGCACGGACGTCGAACTGCTGTGCCGGTTCGGCCGCGACGACCCCACCGCCGCCGGCTGGCTGGTGGTAGAGGTCTCCGACCACCATCCCTCCCGGGTGGTACGGGACGAGGGCGCCGAACGCCCCTACCTCGCCGAACGGCCTTACGGGGCAGCGGAGTACGGCCGAGGGCTGCGCCTCGTCGCCGCGCTCTCGGAGGCCTGGGGGGTCACCTACCGGACGGGCATGAAGACCGTCTGGGCCCGGCTGTCGGTCGACGGGGCGATGGCGGTGGACGACGCGATCGAGGCGTACGGCGTTGATGAGGGGGGCGTGGGGGCGTACGCCGGAGCCCACGGCGGGAGTGCGGCGGGCGGGGTGTACGGGGGCGAAGCCGGGGCGTGCGAGGGCGACGAGGGCTGGGACGCGCGGGCGTACGCCGGTGCCGAGGAAAGGCGGGAACAAGGAGGTGCGCGGGCGTACACCGGTGAGGTCGGCCGCGACCACGGCCCGGGACCGGTCGACCTCGTGGCCCCCGTCCCACGGCGCGGTGGGGAGCGCGACCGGGAGTGGCTGAACCGGGGCGCGCTCTCCTTTCTCGCCGAGGCGTCCGATCTGCTCGCCGGGCAGCTGGACGAGGATCTGGTCGCCGCGCTCGCCGGGCAGCTCCTGGTGCCGAGGCTGGCCGACTGGTGTGCGGTGTGGCTGGAGGACGAGGGGATGGGCTGGCGCGGCGGCGACGGTTCGCTCGGCCCGGCACCACGCCTCGCCCGCGTCTGGCACTGCAGCGAGAACCGGATCGAGGAACTGCGCCGGGCCCTGGAGAAGGACCCACCGAGGCTGCCCGAGTCGGTGCGCTCGCGGGCGGTGCCTGTGCCGTGGCCGGGAGCGGGAGCGAAAGTGGGGGCGGGACCGGATTCGGGGATCGGCACGAAGAGCGGGACGCCCGAGGAGAAGAGCGACGGTGGGGCGGCAGGGCAAGGCGACGACAGGCCGGCAGACAGGGGCGCAGCCAGGCCGACAGAGCAGGGCGGTGGAGGGCCGACACAGCAGGGCGACGGAGGACCGGCAGGGAATGACGAAGACAGGCCGGCAGGGTGGGGCGAAGACAGGCCGGTGGAGCGGGGCGCAAGGGAGGCCGTGGAGCGAGGCGAAGGCGGCGCGGCCCTCGCCTACCGGCTGATCGCCGGCGGGCGGCCCCTCGGCACCCTCGTCATCGGCCGGGCCGGACTGCTCCGGTTCCCGGACGAGGTGACCGGGCTGGTCGAGGACCTCAGCCGGCGGATCGCGCTGTCCATCGGGGCGGCGCGGCAGTACGCACGTCAGGCCACCATCAGCCGGGTCCTGCAGCGAGGGCTGCTGCCGGGCGCGGTCGCTGAGATCCCCGGGGTGTCCAGCGCGCTCGTGTACGAGCCGTGCGACAAGGGCGGACCCAGCGGCGACTTCTACGACCTGTTCCCGGCGGGCCGCGGCCGCTGGTGCTTCGCGATCGGCGACGTCCAGGGCAAGGGCCCCGAGGCCGCGGTGGTCATCGGCCTCGCCCGGCCCTGGCTGCGACTGCTCGCCCGCGAGGGGTACGGCGTCGCCGACGTACTCGACCGCCTCAACCAGCTCCTCCTCGACGACGCGACCGAGGCGGCGGACGCGGCCGCCCGCGCCCTGGTCACGGCGGGCGACCCCGGCCTCGTCGACCCCGACGGCCCGCAGACCCGCTTCCTCTCCCTCCTCTACGGCGAACTCGTCCCCGTCGACGGCGGCGTCCGCTGCACCCTTGCCTCCGCCGGGCATCCGCTGCCGCTGCTCCTGGGCCCCGACGGCGACGTACGGACCGTGGCCGAGCCGCAGACGCTGCTCGGGGTGATCGAGGACAGCGAGTACGTCGCCGAGACCTTCGAGCTGTGCCACGGCGACACGCTGCTGTGCGTGACCGACGGAATCACCGAGCGACGCAACGGCCCCCACATGTTCGACGACGGGGACGGCCTCGCCACCGCGCTCGTCGGCTGCGCCGGGCTCGACGCCCAGCTGATCGCCGAGCGGATCCGACGGCTGGTGCACGAGTTCGGGGAACGGCCACCGGAGGACGATCTGGCGCTGTTGGTGTTGCAGGCGGAGTAGAGGGCCGCCGGCGAGGGACGAGTGGGTCGGGCGCCACAGGCCGCACGGACGCTCGTCAGGAAGGGTCGGCCGGTGCTGGACAATGGAGGGCATGCCTTCCGCACTCCCCGACGGTGAGCCCGTCCCCGATGACGGGGCGCTGCCCGCGCACGCCCTGGCCGGCGCGGCCGAGCGTCCCCTCGGGTTCTATCTGCACGTCCCGTACTGCGCGACCCGCTGCGGCTACTGCGACTTCAACACCTACACCGCGACCGAGCTGCGCGGCACCGGCGGCGTCCTCGCCTCCCGCGACAACTACGCGGACACGGTCGTCGACGAGATCCGCCTCGCCCGCAAGACCCTCGGCGACGACCCGCGCACCGTCCGTACGGTCTTCGTGGGCGGCGGCACGCCCACGCTGCTGGCCGCCGACGACCTCGTACGGATGCTGGGGGCGATCCGCGACGAGTTCGGCCTCGCGGACGACGCCGAGGTGACGACGGAGGCGAACCCCGAATCCGTGGACCCCGCCTACCTGGCGACCCTCCGCGCGGGCGGCTTCAACCGCGTCTCCTTCGGCATGCAGAGCGCGAGGCAGCACGTGCTGCGGGTGCTCGACCGTACGCACACGCCGGGGCGCCCGGAGGCGTGCGTCGCGGAGGCCCGCGCGGCCGGGTTCGACCACGTCAACCTCGACCTGATCTACGGCACGCCCGGCGAGTCCGACGACGACTGGCGGGCCTCTCTGGAAGCCGCTCTCGGCGCCGGCCCCGACCATGTCTCGGCGTACGCGTTGATCGTCGAGGAGGGCACGCAGCTCGCCCGGCGTATCCGCCGGGGCGAGGTCCCGATGACGGACGACGACGTCCACGCCGACCGCTACCTCATCGCCGAGGAGATGCTCATCGCGGCCGGCTTCGACTGGTACGAGGTCTCCAACTGGGCCACCTCCGACGCCGGCCGCTGCCTCCACAACGAGCTGTACTGGCGCGGCGCGGACTGGTGGGGCGCGGGGCCGGGGGCCCACAGCCACGTGGGCGGCGTGCGCTGGTGGAACGTGAAACACCCGGGCGCGTACGCGGGCGCACTGGCCGCCGGGCGATCTCCGGGGGCCGGGCGCGAGCTGCTGTCGGAGGAGGACCGCCGGGTCGAACGCATCCTGTTGGAGCTGAGGCTCCGGGAGGGCTGCCCGCTGTCGTTGCTGCGGGAGGAGGGGCTCGCGGCGGCGGGTCGGGCGCTGGCCGAGGGGCTGCTGGAGGCGGGGCCGTACGAGGAGGGGCGCGCGGTGCTCACGCTGCGGGGGCGGTTGCTGGCGGACGCGGTGGTGCGGGACCTGGTGGACTGATCACTCCGGCGGGTGAATCGGTGCGGAACGCCGGTTCGGTACCTAACCTGGTTCGTAGGCTGCCGCCGTAATTGCACGGTGGCGGAAACCGGAGGGCTGCGGAGATGACCGCTGTGGACGACCGACCGATGACCACCGACATCGTGAAGTTCTTCGAGAACTTTGAGTTTCCCGAAGGATTCAAGGTCGAGCTCCTCCGGGGGGAAATTGTGATGATGGCGGGGCCGGACGTGGCCCACAACGACATCCTGGAAGCGGTTGTGGACCAGATCCCCCGTCAGCGCTGGCGGCGGCTCCAGACCCAGGACATCGCCATCCTCGAAGAGACCAGCGAGCCGCAGCCGGACCTTGTGGTGATTGAGCGCGGCACTGGACCTGGCCAAGGAAGGCTGATGCCGTCCGAGGTCATCACCATGCTCCTGGAAGTCGTCTCCAAGACGAGTGTGGACCGCGACTACGGAGTCAAGCGATCGATCTACGCGGCGGCAAAGGTACCTGCCTACTTCATCATCGACCCTGTCATGGCCCAGTGTGTATTGCTCACTGAACCGACGGGTCAT
Source organism: Streptomyces sp. DSM 40750 (assembly GCF_024612035.1). Lineage (GTDB taxonomy): Bacteria > Actinomycetota > Actinomycetes > Streptomycetales > Streptomycetaceae > Streptomyces. The sequence goes on along the minus strand of NZ_CP102513.1, from coordinate 4,021,611 downwards.
GGAGAGGACGCGGACTACCGGTGCCAGCGGATCACCAAGTTCGGCGACCTCACACCGCTGGAGCCCATCGGCATCGAACTGGACACCCGCGAGTTCGCCGCCTACGAGAAGGTCAGGCCCCACCGCTATCCGTGACGAAGTCGATCAGCTCCTCCACCCGCCCCAGCAGCGCCGGCTCCAGGTCCTTGTAGGACCGCACCCGCCCCAGAATCCCCTGCCACGCCGCCCCCGTGTTCTCCGGCCACCCCAGCGCCCGGCACACCCCCGTCTTCCAGTCCTGCCCGCGCGGCACGCGGGGCCAGGCCGGGATGCCCACGGACGACGGCTTCACGGCCTCCCAGATGTCGATGTACGGGTGGCCGACGACGAGGGCGTACTCGCTCGTCACCGCCTCCGCGATACGGGACTCCTTGCTGCCCGGGACCAGGTGGTCGACCAGGATCCCCAGGCGGGCGTCCGGGCCGGGGGCGAACTCGGCGACGATCGCGGGGAGGTCGTCGACGCCCTCCAGGTACTCCACGACCACGCCCTCGATGCGCAGGTCGTCGCCCCAGACCTTCTCGACGAGTTCGGCGTCGTGGCGGCCCTCGACGTAGATGCGGCCGGCGCGGGCCACACGGGCGCGGGCGCCGGGGACGGCCACCGAGCCGGAGGCCGTGCGGGTGGGGCGGGAGGGAGCCGACGAGGGGCGGACCAGGGTCACCACCCGGCCCTCCAGGAGGAAGCCACGGGGTTCCAGCGGGAACACGCGGTGCTTGCCGAAGCGGTCCTCCAGTGTCACCGTGCCCGCCTCGCAGCGGATGACCGCGCCGCAGAAGCCGGTGGTGGGTTCCTCGACGACCAGGCCGGGGTCGGCCGGGACTTCGGGGGCCGGCACGGGCTTCTTCCAGGGAGGGGTCAGGTCGGGTGAGTACTGGCGCATTCGGATGACGATAGGAGAAGCCGGCCCGGGAATCCCGCCGTGCTCAGCACGACACGCCGAGAGCCGCGAAGTCGGCTGCGACCGATCACGACACGTCGAAGCGGCGGGCCAGCGCGTCGCGTTGGGCCCGTACGAACGCCGCGTCCACCACCGCCCCGTGCCCGGGGACGTACAGCGCGTCCTCGCCACCCAGGTCCAGGAGACGGTCGAGCGCGGCCGGCCAGCGGGAGGGCACGGCGTCGGGGCCCGCCTGGGGCTCGCCGGACTCCTCGACCAGATCCCCGCAGAAGACGACCTCAGGAAAGCCCGCGACCCCTGCCGAGCCCGTAGCCCCCGTAGCCCCCGTAGAACCCACAGTCCCCGGAGCCCCCGGCACCAGGACCGCGAGGTCGTGGCCCGTGTGGCCCGGGCCCACGTTCGCCAGCAGTACCTGGATGCCGCCGCCCAGGTCGAGTGTCCACTCGCCGGAGACGCGGTGGCGGGGGCGTACGAGGAGGTCGGCGGCCTCGGCGGCGTCCGTCGGGGGGAGGCCGTGGTGGACGGCGTCCGCGCGGAGGGCGTCGCGGGAGTCGGTCAGGACGCCGTCGACGCCCACCGCGCCGAAGACCTCGACCCCCGCGAACGCGGCCGCTCCGAAGACATGGTCGAAATGGGGGTGCGTGAACGCGAGATGTGTCACACGGGCACCGCCGAGCAGTCGGCGCGCCTCGGCGCGCAACCGCGCGCCCTCCCGCAGGCTCGAACCCGCGTCGATCATGAGGGCCGCACCGTCCCCGACCACCAGCCCGACCGTGCAGTCCCAGCCGGGAAGGCGGCACCGTCCGACCCGGGGCGTCAATCCCTGCCACCCGAACTCTTCCCAAGTCACCGTCATGCGCCGACGCTAGCCGTAGCTCCCCACACACCGGGCGAGGGAGGTCGTCGAGGAAGGTCCGGGGCGGCCTCCGCCCGGCCGGAGGGTACCGAGACCCCGATGCGCTCGTCGGCCGGAGCCCGGTCGGACCTGGGTCGGAACCCCCGTCGGGGGCGGCCGTCGTCGCGTACCCGTCAGTAGAAAGCGGTCCGACATCGCCGGACAGGTCGGTACACGTCGCCACGATGTGGCTGGACCGGCCTTGCCGGGGGCGTACCCCACCGCCGTACACTGGGCGGGGAGTGTTGGCACTCGCCCGGGGTGAGTGCCAAGGGGGAGCCACGGGAGAGCGAACTGGAGGTGTGCGCGATGCTCAGTGAACGCAGGCTCCAGGTGCTGCGCGCCATCGTCCAGGACTACGTGGGCACCGAGGAGCCGGTCGGTTCCAAGGCGCTCACGGAGCGGCACAACCTCGGTGTCTCCCCGGCGACCGTCCGCAACGACATGGCGGCGCTGGAGGACGAGGGCTTCATCGCCCAGCCCCACACCAGCGCGGGCCGCATCCCCACCGACAAGGGGTACCGGCTCTTCGTCGACAAGCTGGCCGGCGTCAAGCCCATGACCCCGCCCGAGCGGCGCGCCATCCAGAACTTCCTGGACGGCGCCGTCGATCTCGACGACGTGGTGGCCAGGACCGTACGGCTGCTCGCGCAGCTCACCCGGCAGGTGGCCGTCGTGCAGTATCCGTCGCTCACGCGGTCGACGGTGCGGCATGTGGAGCTGCTGTCGCTGGCCCCCGCCCGGCTGATGCTCGTGCTGATCACGGACACGGGACGGGTGGAGCAGCGGCTGGTCGACTGCCCGGCGCCGTTCGGAGAAACGTCACTCGCGGATCTGCGCGCCCGGCTCAACAGCAAGGTCTCGGGCCGCCGGTTCACCGACGTGCCGAGGCTGGTCGAGGACCTGCCCGAGGCGTTCGACGTCGAGGACCGGGGCACGGTCACGACGGTGCTCTCCACCCTGCTGGAGGCACTCGTCGAGGAGAGCGAGGAGCGGCTGATGATCGGCGGTACCGCCAATCTCACCCGCTTCGGACATGACTTCCCCCTCACCATCCGGCCCGTTCTGGAAGCCTTGGAGGAGCAGGTCGTCCTCCTCAAGTTGCTTGGCGAGGCGGGAGATTCGGGCATGACCGTACGCATCGGTCATGAGAACGCGTATGAGGGACTCAACTCCACGTCCGTCGTCTCCGTCGGTTACGGTTCGGGCGGCGAGGCAGTAGCGAAACTGGGCGTGGTCGGACCTACGCGCATGGACTATCCGGGAACGATGGGAGCGGTACGAGCGGTGGCACGGTACGTCGGACAGATCCTGGCGGAGTCTTAAGTGGCCACGGACTATTACGCCGTGCTCGGCGTGCGCCGCGACGCGTCTCAGGACGAGATCAAGAAGGCGTTCCGGAGGCTCGCGCGCGAGCTGCACCCGGACGTCAATCCCGATCCGAAGACCCAGGAGCGGTTCAAGGAGATCAACGCCGCCTACGAGGTGCTCTCGGACCCGCAGAAGAAGCAGGTCTACGACCTCGGCGGCGACCCCCTGTCCCAGGCGGGCGGCCAAGGCGCGGGCGGCTTCGGCGCGGGCGGCTTCGGGAACTTCTCGGACATCATGGACGCCTTCTTCGGTACGGCGTCCCAGCGGGGTCCGCGGTCGCGTACGCGCCGGGGCCAGGACGCGATGATCCGGCTGGAGATCGACCTCGACGAGGCGGCCTTCGGCACGACGAAGGACATCCAGGTCGACACGGCCATCGTCTGCACCACCTGCAGTGGTGAGGGCGCGGCGCCGGGTACGACCGCCCAGACCTGTGACATGTGCCGGGGCCGTGGTGAGGTCTCGCAGGTCACGCGGTCCTTCCTGGGTCAGGTCATGACCTCCCGGCCCTGTCCGCAGTGCCAGGGCTTCGGCACGATCGTCCCGAACCCGTGCCCCGAGTGCGCGGGCGACGGGCGGGTGCGGTCGCGGCGGACGCTGACGGTCAAGATTCCGGCCGGTGTCGACAACGGCACGCGGATTCAGCTGGCCGGTGAGGGCGAGGTCGGGCCCGGTGGTGGACCCGCCGGTGACCTCTACGTCGAGATCCACGAGCTGCCGCACCCGATGTTCCAGCGGCGCGGCGACGATCTGCACTGCACGGTGACGCTCCCGATGACCGCGGCGGCGCTCGGCACCAAGGTGCCGCTGGAGACGCTGGACGGTCTGGAGGAGGTCGACATCCGGCCCGGGACCCAGTCCGGGCAGTCGATTCCGCTGCACGGGCGGGGTGTGACTCACCTGCGGGGTGGCGGGCGTGGGGATCTGATCGTGCATGTCGAGGTCCAGACGCCGTCGAAGCTCGATCCCGAGCAGGAGGGGTTGCTGCGGCAGCTGGCCGTGTTGCGGGGTGAGGAGCGGCCGACGGGGCAGTTCCAGCCGGGGCAGCAGGGATTGTTCTCTCGGCTGAAGGATGCCTTCAACGGGCGCTGACCGTTGTTCGTTTTCAGGGGCGCGGGGCTGTGCCACATGGGCGGCTCCGCCGCGTGGGCGCGAACAGCCCCCGCCGGGCCGCGGTCGAGCAGCTCACCCCCGGGGGGATTCGGCGATGTTCGGAGGACGTGACAACATGCCGTCATGTCCTCCGCGCTGACCGATCTTTTTCCGCTTCCGATCGTGCAGGCCCCGATGGCGGGCGGCGTGTCCGTGCCGCAGTTGGCCGCTGCCGTGTCCGAGGCGGGTGGGCTGGGGTTTCTCGCCGCCGGGTACAAGACGGCCGACGGGATGTATCAGGAGATCAAGGCGCTGCGGGCGCTGACCTCGCGCCCCTTCGGCGTGAATCTCTTCATGCCGCAACCGGAGTACGCCGAGCCCGCCGCCGTCGAGGTGTACGCGGAGCAGCTGGCCGGTGAGGCCACCTGGTACGAGGCCGAGCTGGGCGACCCCGACAGCGGACGCGACGACGGCTACGAGGCCAAGCTCGCGGTGCTGCTCGACAACCCCGTGCCGGTGGTGTCGTTCCACTTCGGCTGCCCGACCCCCGAGGTCATCGAGTCCCTCGCCCGCAAGGGCACGCTCACCCTGGTCACCGCGACCTCGGCGGAGGAGGCGCAGGCCGTGGAGCGGTCGGGGGCCCACGCCGTGATCGTGCAGGGCGTCGAGGCGGGCGGCCACCAGGGCACCCACCGGGACGACCCCGAGCGGGACTGCGCCGGCATCGGCCTGCTCTCCCTGGTCGCCCAGGTCCGAGAGGCCGTGGCCCTGCCGATGGTCGCGGCCGGCGGCATCATGCGCGGCGGCCAGATCGCCGCCCTCCTCACGGCGGGCGTGAGCGCGGCCCAGCTCGGCACGGCGTTCCTCGCCACCACCGAGTCCGGCGCCCACGCCGTGCACAAGCAGGCGCTGACCAACCCCCTCTTCGTCCGTACGGAGCTGACCCGCGCCTTCTCCGGGCGCCCGGCACGCGGCCTGGTCAACCGGTTCCTGCGCGAGCACGGCCCCTACGCGCCCGTCGCCTACCCCGAGGTCCACCACCTCACCTCGCCGCTGCGCAAGGCCGCCGCCAAGGCCGGGGACGCGCAGGGCATGGCCCTGTGGGCCGGGCAGGGGCACCGGATGGCCCGGGAGCTGCCGGCCGGGAAGCTGGTCGAGGTACTGGCCGCCGAGGTCGCCGCCGCGCAGGCCGAGCAGGCCTCCGCGCAGGTCGGCAGCCAGGGCGGCGGCCAGATCGGGAGCGAGGGCCGATGACCGCACCCGTGTTCGTGGTCGACTCGCTGGACCTGCCGGACGGCTGCGGCGGCGAGTTCCTCCTCGACGGCCCCGAGGGTCGGCACGCCGTCTCCGTGAAGCGGCTGAGGGCGGGTGAGGACGTCGTCCTCACGGACGGGCGCGGGCACTGGGCGGAGGGGATCGTCAAGGCCGCCGAGGGCAAGGACCGGCTCCTGGTCATGGACCTGGACACCGTGCACGAGGAGGTGCCGCCGCAGCCCCGTATCACCGTCGTCCAGGCGCTGCCCAAGGGCGACCGGGGCGAACTGGCCGTCGAGACCATGACCGAGGTCGGCGTCGACGCGATCGTGCCCTGGGCCGCCTCGCGCTGCATCACCCAGTGGAGGGGCGACCGGGGGCTGAAGGCCCTCGCCAAGTGGCGGGCCACCGCGCGGGAGGCGGGCAAGCAGTCCCGCCGGGTGCGGTTCCCCGAGGTCGCGGACGTGGCCACCGGCAAGCAGGTCGCGGCGCTCCTCGCGAAGGCCGACTTCGCCGCCGTACTGCATGAGAGCGGCGACGAGACGCTGGCCACGGCCGAGCTGCCGACGGCCGGGGAGATCGTGCTCGTCGTGGGGCCCGAAGGGGGAGTGTCGCCGGAGGAGCTGGCGCTCTTCGGCGAGGCGGGCGCGGGGGCGTATCGACTCGGGCCCAGTGTGCTGCGTACATCGACCGCCGGGACGGCGGCCGGGGCGCTGCTGCTGGGCCGGACCGGACGCTGGTCCTGACCGGCCCTCGATCCCGACCGGCCGTCCCCGGAACCCCTGGGAGCAACGTGGAACTCGCACAGGTAAGGCTGCTGGTCTCCGACTTCGCCGCCTGCTACCGCTTCTACGCCGACGTGCTCGGACTGAAGCCGCAGTCCGGGGCGGCCGAGGGGCCGTACGAGAAGTTCAGCCCGGCGGTCGGGTCCGCAGGCATCGCCCTGCAGGACCGGGCGACGATGGCCCAGGTGCTCGGGGAGCTGGCCGACACGGCGAACGGGCACCGGTCGCTGGTCGTGCTGCGTGTCGACGACCTCGACGCGTACTGCGAGCAGATCACCGCACGCGGCGCGCGGCTCGTCCACGGGCCCGCACCCCTGACCGACCGTATGCGCGTGGCCCATCTGAAGGACCCCGAGGGGAACTTGGTCGAGCTGCAGGAATGGCTGCTGCTGCGCGGCTGAGGTCCTTCTGCCTCCGCATCACCGATTCACCCTTCCCGGCAGCATGGCCGCATGCGGTCTTCCGTGGCGCGGCGGGCGGTGGCAGGCTGCCGTGCATGGGGGCGTGGAGGCGTATCAGGGCGTACCGGACAGGCGGGCGTCGGCTCCTGCTGGGAGCCGGGCTCGGAGTCGGCGCGGTCATGGGCCTCGTGGCCTGCGAGGGCGGCGGGCTCAACACCGGCGCGGTCGCGTACACGACGGACCAGATGGGCACCAAGGAGCTGGAGCGGCAGGGCGTCGACGTCCAGTGGCTCACCTGCACGGCGTCGTACGACAGCGACGGCGACGGGAACAACGGCGGCGACGGGAACAACGGCGGCGACGACAAGAAGTCCCGGTCGCCGTCCTCCTCCGTCAACACCGTCGCGAACGTCGACTGCACGGGCGAGGACAAGGAAGGCCGGGACATCACCCTCACCGGCAAGGTGACGAAAGAGGTCGACGGCAAGTGCGTCCGCGGCGACCTGACCGCGAAGGTCGACGGCAAGGAGTGGTTCCATGTCGACGTGCTGGGCAACTGCGACGCCCCCGACCCGACTCCGAGCGCCGGGTTGCCCGACCCCGACCAGCCGGACCGGCCCGGACCGACCGTGACGGTCACCGTCACACAGACCATCTGGTGCCAGAAGGACCCGCAGTGCTGGCCCGAGGGCAAGTGAGGCTCCGCGCGAGGGACATGATCCAAACCCCTCCCAATCAGGCCGAACGCTGCTTACAGTGACCGGGTGACTCAGCTCGCGTATCTCCGGTATCCGCATCTGTACGGCGACTTGATCGCCTTCACCGCCGAGGACGACGTGTGGGTCGCTCCTCTCGACGGCGGCCGCGCCTGGCGGGTCAGCGCGGACAACGTGCCCGTGAACCATCCGCGTATCTCCCCGGACGGCACCACCGTCGCGTGGACCTCCACACGGGACGGCGCGCCCGAGGTGCATGTCGCGCCCATCGACGGCGGCCCCGCCAAACGTCTCACCCACTGGGGCAGTTGGCGGACCCAGGTGCGCGGCTGGACCCCCGACGGCCAGGTCCTCGCGCTCAGCACCCACGGCCAGGCCAGCCTCCGGCGCAGCTGGGCCCGGGCGGTCCCGCTCGACGGCGGCCCGGCCACCACCCTCCCGTACGGGCCGGTCGGCGATGTCGCCCACGGCCCCGCCACCGTGCTGCTGTCCGCGCCGATGGGCCGCGAGGCCGCCTGGTGGAAGCGGTACCGCGGCGGCACGGCGGGCAAGCTGTGGATCGATCGCGCCGACGGGAGTGGTGAGGGCGCCGGGGAATTCGTCCGGCTGCACGCCGAGTTGGACGGGAACATCGAATACCCGCTGTGGGTCGGTGACCGGATCGCGTTCCTGTCCGACCACGAGGGGGTCGGGGCGCTGTACTCGTCCTTCGCCGACGGGTCGGACCTCAGGCGCCACACGCCCGGTGGGGGAGGCTTCTACGCCCGGCACGCGGCCACCGACGGCACGCGGGTCGTGTACTCCTCCGTCGGCGAACTGTGGCTGCTCGACGACCTGGACGGCGCCGAGCCGCGCAGGCTCGACATCCGGCTGGGCGGACAGCGCGTCGACCTCCAGCCGTTCCCGGTGAACGCCTCCCGCTGGTTCGGTTCCGCCTCGCCCGACCACACCGCCCGGGGCAGCGCGGTCTCCGTGCGCGGGTCCGTCCACTGGATCACCCACCGCTCCGGCCCCGCCCGGGCGCTCGCCGCCGAGCCCGGCGTACGCGCCCGGCTGCCGCGCACCTTCCGCGTGGAGGGCGAGGAGTGGGTGGTGTGGGTGACGGACGCGGAAGGCGACGACGCGCTGGAGTTCGCCCCGTCGACCGGTGTCGGCCCCGGCGCGACCCCGCGCCGGCTCGCCGCCGGGCAGCTGGGCCGGGTTCTCGGGCTCGCCGTGGCACCCGACGGCAGCCGGGTCGCCGTCGCCACGCACGACGGCCGGGTGCTGCTCGTCGAGCGGGAGACGGGAGAGGTCCGCGAGGTGGACCGGAGCGAGGACGGCGAGGTGACCGGGCTGGTCTTCTCGCCCGACTCGGCCTGGCTCGCCTGGTCGCACCCCGGCCCGGGCTCCCTGCGCCAGCTCAAGCTCGCCAACACCGCCGACCTGTCCGTCACCGAGGCGACCCCGCTCCGCTTCCAGGACTCCTCACCGACGTTCACGCTGGACGGCAAGCACCTCGCCTTCCTCTCCGCGCGCGCCTTCGACCCGGTCTACGACGAACACGTCTTCGACCTCCACTTCGTCAGCGGCGCCCGCCCGCACCTCATCACGCTCGCCGCGACCACGCCGTCCCCGTTCGGGCCGCAGCGCCACGGCCGGCCGTTCGAGGCGCCCGACAAGGAGGAGACCCCGGACAGCGAGGGCGCCCCCGCGACCCGTATCGACCTCGAAGGGCTCGCCGACCGCATCGTCCCCTTCCCGGTCGAGGCCGCCCGCTACTCGACGCTCCGCGCCGCCAAGGACGGAGTGCTGTGGCTGCGCCACCCGGTCACCGGCGTCCTCGGCCACTCCCGGGCCACGCCCGACGACCCCGACCCGAAGACCTCCCTGGAGCGGTACGACCTCGCCCAGCGGCGCCTCGAATACCTCGCCTCCGACGCCGACCACTTCGCCGTCAGCGGCGACGGCAAGCGTGTCCTGCTCTGGACCGACGGCAAGCTCAAGGTCGTCCCCAGCGACCGGCGCGCCTCGAACGACGACGAGAGCGACACCAACATCACCGTCGACCTCTCGCGCGTACGCCAGACCGTCGACCCGGCCGCCGAGTGGCGCCAGATGTACGACGAGACCGGCCGCCTCATGCGGGACAACTTCTGGCGCCCGGATCTGGGCGGCGTGGACTGGTCAGGCGTCCTGGACAGGTACCGCCCGGTCCTCGACCGGCTCGCCACCCACGACGACCTGGTGGACCTCCTCTGGGAGGTACAGGGCGAGCTGGGCACCTCCCACGCGTACGTCACCCCGCGCGGCCGGGGCGGTTCCGGCGACCGGCGGCAGGGGCTGCTCGGGGCGGACATCTCCCGGCACGAGGACGGCCCGCAGGGATCGGCGCTGTGGCGGATCGACCGGGTGCTGCCGTCCGAGACCTCCGACCCGGACGCGCACGCGCCGCTCGCCGCGCCCGGTGTGGCCGTCCGGGCCGGGGACGCGATCATCGCCGTGGGCGGGCAGCCGGTCGATCCGGTGGCCGGGCCCGGGCCGCTGCTCGTCGGTACGGCGGGCAAGGCGGTCGAGCTGACCGTCCTGCCGTCCGGCGGCGGGGACCTCCGGCACCCCGTCGTGGTGCCCATCTCCGACGAGGAGCCCCTGCGGTACCACGCGTGGGTGGCCGACCGGCGGGCCTACGTCCACGAGAAGTCCGGCGGGCGGCTCGGGTACCTCCATGTGCCCGACATGGTCGGCTCCGGCTGGGCGCAGCTCCACCGCGACCTGCGGATCGAGGTCGCCCGGGAGGGCCTCGTCGTGGACGTCCGGGAGAACCGGGGCGGTCACACCTCGCAGCTCGTCGTGGAGAAGCTCGCCCGGCGCATCGTCGGGTGGGACCTGCCGCGCGGCATGCGGCCGTCCAGTTATCCGGACGACGCGCCTCGGGGGCCCGTCGTCGCCGTCGCCAACGAGTTCTCCGGGTCCGACGGGGACATCGTCAACGCGGCGATCAAGGCGCTGGGGATCGGGCCGGTGGTCGGCACGCGGACGTGGGGAGGCGTCGTCGGGATCGACAGCCGGTACCGGCTGGTCGACGGGACGCTGGTGACTCAGCCGAAGTACGCCTTCTGGCTGGAGGGGTACGGGTGGGGCGTCGAGAACCACGGGGTCGATCCGGACGTCGAGGTCGTGCAGGCGCCGCAGGACTACGCGGCGGGGCGGGATCCGCAGTTGGACGAGGCGATCCGGATCGCTCTGGCGGGGCTTGAGGAAACCCCGGCGAAGGCGGCACCGGCGCTGCCGGGGTCGTAGGCGCGGGGGAGCTCGGGGGTGCCTGTGCGTTGGCGGGTGCGGGTGGTGTGTGGTTGCTCGCGCAGTTCCCCGCGCCCCTGAAAAGCAGGGGCTGCGCCCCGTGCTTTTCGGCCCGCAGGGGCCGTGTCTTTCAGGGGCGCGGGGCTGTGCCGATATGCGGCTCCGCCGCGTGGGCGCGACAAGCCCCCACCCACCCGCACCCGAAATCGCACCCCTCGGGGGTCGAAGGGGCGTAGCCCCTGGGGGATGGGACGGGTAAGGGCGGCGGGGGCGGAGTCGCCTGGATACGATGCCCCGGTAGGCGATCACACCGGTGGCTGGGAGGCAACGTATGGCTGGGGAGCCGCAGGACGACTGTTTGTTCTGCAAGATCGTGGCGGGACATGTACCGGCGACGATCGTGAGGGAGACGGAGACCACCGTCGCGTTCAGGGACATCAACCCGCAGGCACCGACCCACGTCCTGGTCATCCCGAAAGCGCACTACGCGGACGCCGCGACGCTCGCCGCAGCCGCCCCGGAACTCGCAGCGGACGTCCTCCGCGAGACGCAGGCCGTCGCGGACGAGGACAAGCTGGAGAGCTACCGGGTCGTCTTCAACACCGGCACCGGCGCCGGCCAGACCGTCTTCCACGCGCACGCCCATGTCGTCGGCGGCCGCGGCCTGCAGTGGCCTCCCGGTTAACGGCCCGTGTCCGTACGTGAATTGGTGGTCCTCGGCACCGCCAGCCAGGTCCCGACCCGGCACCGCAACCACAACGGCTATCTGCTCCGCTGGGACGGGGAGGGGCTGCTCTTCGACCCGGGAGAGGGCACCCAGCGGCAGATGCTGCGCGCCGGGGTCGCCGCGCACGACCTGAACCGCATATGTGTCACCCACTTCCATGGGGATCATTCGCTGGGCCTCGCCGGCGTCATCCAGCGGATCAATCTCGATCGTGTGCCCCATGACGTCACCGCCCACTACCCGCGCTCCGGGCAGCGGTTCTTCGACCGGCTGCGGTACGCCACCGCGTACCGGGAGACGGTCCGGATCGTCGAGAACCCGGTCGAGGGGGAGGGCGGGGCGCTGGCCCTCACCCCCTCGTACACGCTCGACGCGCGCAAGCTCTCTCACCCCGTCGAGTCGTACGGGTACCGGCTCGTCGAGCCCGACGGGCGCCGCATGCTGCCCGAGCGGCTCGCCGAACGCGGGATCAAGGGGCCGGACATCGGGCGCATTCAGCGGGAGGGTGCCCTGGGCGACGTCTCGCTCGACGACGTGAGCGAGGTGCGGCGCGGCCAGCGGTTCGCCTTCGTCATGGACACGCGGTTGTGCGACGGGGTCTACGCCCTCGCCGACGCGGCCGACATGCTCGTCATCGAGTCCACGTTCCTGAACGAGGACATCGAACTCGCCGTCGACCACGGTCATTTGACGGCCGGTCAGGCCGCCTCGGTCGCCCGTGACTGCGGCGTACGGCATCTCGTGCTCACCCACTTCAGCCAGCGGTACTCCGAGCCGGAGGAGTTCGAGCGGCAGGCGCGGGCCGCCGGGTTCGAGGGGGAGCTGACCGTGGCGCACGACCTGTTGAGGGTGGCGCTTCCAAAACGTCGGTAGAGCGGCCGTACGATGCTTTGATGTCCCTCCCCAAGGCTGAACTGCACCTGCACATCGAAGGAACCCTGGAGCCGGAGCTGGCCTTCGCGCTGGCCGCCAGGAACGGGGTCTCGCTGCCGTACGCGGACACGGACGAGCTCCGCAAGGCGTACGAGTTCGAGGACCTCCAGTCCTTTCTGAACCTGTACTACGAGCTGATGGCCGTCCTCCGCACCGAGCAGGACTTCGCGGACCTCGCCGACGCCTATCTCGCCCGCGCCGCCGCCCAGGGCGTACGGCACGCGGAGATCTTCTTCGACCCGCAGGCCCATATCGCGCGGGGCGTGGGGATGGGGACGGTCGTCGAGGGGCTGTGGCGGGCGCTGGGCAGGAGCGAGGAGACGCACGGTGTCTCCACCCAGCTGATCCTCTGCTTCCTGCGGGACGAGTCCGCCGCGTCGGCCCTCGACACCCTGGAGGCCGCGAAGCCGTATCTCGACCGGATCGTCGGGATCGGGCTGGACTCCGCCGAGGTCGGGCATCCGCCGGTCAAGTTCCGTGAGGTGTACGAGGCGGCCGCCGCGCTCGGGCTGCGGCGCGTGGCGCACGCGGGGGAGGAGGGGCCGCCGGAGTACATCACCGAGGCCCTCGACGTCCTCGGCGTCGAGCGCGTCGACCACGGGCTCCGGTGCATGGAGGACCCGGCCCTCGTCGAGCGGCTGGTGCGCGAGCGGATCCCGCTGACGCTGTGTCCGCTGTCGAACGTCCGGCTGCGGACCGTCGACACCCTCGCCGCCCACCCCCTGCCCGCCATGCTCGACGCGGGCCTGCTGTGCACGGTCAACTCCGACGACCCCGCGTACTTCGGCGGGTACGCAGGTGACAACTTCGACGCCGTACGGCAGACGCTGGGCCTCGGCGAGGACAGGCTGCGCGAACTGGCCCGCAACTCCTTCACGGCCTCCTTCCTGGAGCACGACGAGGAGCGGCGGGCCCGGTATCTCGCCGAGGTGGACGCGTACGAGTTCGGGTGAGGGACGAGGGGTGATGGGCGAGAGGCGATGGGCCTTGGGTCTCAGGCCGCCGGGCCGTACTGCGGCTGCTCGGCTGTCGCCCGGACCTCGCCCCGCTCCTGGTAGCGGGCGTGTTCCGTCGTGGGGGTCGTCGCGCGCAGGGCCACCCAGGTCATGGGGGCCGTGATGAGGAGGAGGCCCACGGCCAGGATCGCCCCCATCGCCGGGTAGCCGGCGTGGGCGGAGAGCAGGCTGCCGACGAGGGGGCCGGCGGCCGTGCCCAGCGAGGACGCGGAGCCGATGAGGACCGCCCAGCGGCCGCGCGGGTCGAGGGACGCGGCGAGGCCGATGAGGTACGACAGGACGACCGGGTAGAGCGTGTTCCAGGCGATCTCGCCCGTCGCGAAGGTCGGCAGGTCGGTCGCGTTGGCGCTGAGCGCGATGCACCCGGCGATGAGGGCGGTGCCGGCGCCGATGGGGAGCGCGCGGCCGAAGCGGGCGCCCAGCGCACTCGCCCCGATCACCCCGAGCAGGCCCGCGCCGAGCGCCATCGCGAAGACCGCGCCGACCGTCACCTCGGTGAGTCCGGCCTGGGTGGTGCCGATACGGCCGCTGACGCCCCAGAGGGAGTTCTGGGCCAGGGACCACAGGAGGAGCGTGACGGCGAGGGTCAGACCGTGGCGGAGGTGCGGGAGCGGCCCCCGTTCCCGGGTGACCTGGGTGGTGACCACCGGGGCGGCGAGACGGGTGGTCGCCGGGAGGGCGAGCAGGGCCGTGAGGGCGAGGGCGGCGAGCGGGAGGCCGTGGCCGGGGCCCAGCTGGGGGATCGTCAGATACAGCGTGCCGGCCAGCGCCGAGACGCTCAAGAGGCCGAGCGTCGACGCGCGGTGGGGGTCGCGCTGCGCGGCGATCCCGGTCGCGGCCACGGCGGTCGCCGTACCGGAGCCGAAGCCGCCGAGGACCGCGCCCGCGACCACTGCGGGCAGGGCCGTGGTGAGTGCGGCGGTGCCGTAGCCGGCGGCGGCGAGCAGCAGGCCCGCGCGGGCCAGGCGGCGGGGGCCGACGCGTTCCACCTGAGCGGCGAGCGTGAAGCCCGCCGTGGCCGAACCGAGCAGCAGGGCACTGCCGATGGCGCCGGCCTCGGTGGTGGTGAGGGGGAGGGCCGCGTCGAGTCTGCCGACGGTGGTGGGCAGGAGGTACGCGGCGAGATACCCGGCCGTGAAAAGGGCGACGAGAGGCCAGGGCGGGGTGGTGGTGCGGGGGGACACGGGCGTTCCTGGACGTGCGAAGGTGCGGCTCAAGAAAGGGGATTGGGCGGCTGGCTGTCGACGGACAGGGACGCGCGGAGAATTTGTATCAGGGGGGTGGGGAGAGAAAGAAACGCGCGGGGCGTGATCTGGGCCACGTCGCGTTTGGGGTGGTCCGCATTGGGCAGTGGTGTGGGGCTTTGAGGGGGCTCCGGGTGCTCCGAGGTCCTGGTCGGGCGGTTCGACTGCGGGTCGGTGGGGGCTTGTCGCGCAGTTCCCCGCGCCCCTGCTTCGCTTTTCAGGGGCGCGGGGAACTGCGCGAGCCGCCACGACGGACCCGCACTCGCCCGACAGCCCCGCCTCCCGAGCTCTCCCGCGCAATCACGAGCAATCAGGCGCTCTCACGCGCTCTCACGCGGCGGCGTCAGGCCGAGCGGCGGAAGCCGATCGTGGGGACGGCGCGGCGCAGCGGCCAGGGGCCGACGTGTTCCTTCGGGAGGAGGTCCTCCAGGAAGGCGTACCGGCGCAGGGCCGTGGGGTCCTGGCCGTCCAGGGACTGCACCCGGCGCCACCACGCGGCGATCTCTGCCCAGCCGGGGGCCGAGAGCGAACCGCCGAACTCCTGGACCGACAGCGCGGCGGTCAGGCCCGCGAAGGCCAGCCGGTCCGCCAGCGGCCAGTCCGCCAGGGTGCCGGTGACGAAACCGGCGACGAACACATCACCCGCGCCCGTGGGGTCCATGGCCTCCACGGCGATCGCCGGCACCTCCGCCGTCTCGCCGGTCCGGCCGTCCACGGCGTACGCGCCCTCCGCGCCGAGCGTCACCACGGCCATCGGGACCTGGTCGGTGAGGGCGCGCGCGGCTGCCCGGGGACACTCTGCGCGGGTGTACAGCATCGCCTCCTGCGCGTTGGGCAGGAACGCCTCGCAGTGGGCGAGATCGGCGAGCCCCGCCAGGTCCCAGGCGCCGGTCTCGTCCCAGCCGACGTCCGCGAAGATCCGGGTGCCCTTGCTCGCGGCCTGGGTGATCCAGGGGGCGCGTACGCCGGGCGTGAGAGAGGCGACGGCGGCGCGTGCGTGGGGCGGGCACTCCGGCGCGGACTCCTCCGGGGGCGCCTCGTGGCCGTGGGAGACCATCGTGCGCTCGCCCTCGTACGCCATGGAGACGGTGACCGGGGAGTGCCAGCCGGGGACCGTGCGGGAGGTGGAGAGGTCGATGCCCTCGCCCTGCTCCAGGGCGTCCCAGCAGTACTCCCCGTAGTGGTCGTCGCCGAAGGCCGCGGCGAGGGAGGTCTTCAGGCCGAGGCGGGCCAGGGCCGTGGCCATGTTCGCCACGCCGCCGGGGCTCGACCCCATTCCGCGCGCCCAGGACTCCGTGCCGCGCACCGGGGCGGAGTCGAGGCCGGTGAAGATGATGTCGAGGAAGACGGTGCCTGTCAGATACACGTCCCAGGGCGGGTCGGCCGGCGCTCTCAGGTCCCTCAGCGGGTCGACCTGGGGCCGGTGCGGTCGCTCTCCCTTGAACGCGGTCACGATGTGCTCCCTGGCGGTGGTGCGGATCCAGCCAGTCTGCACCAATCGCTTCGCGGAGTGGCGGGGGAGAGCTCGGGGGTTGGGGGTGCGTCGGCGGGTGCGGGTGCGTTGTGGTTGCTCGCGCAGTTCCCCGCGCCCCTGAGAGACACGGCCCTGCGGGCCGAAAGCGACAGCGGGGCGCAGCCCCTGCTTCGCTTTTCAGGGGCGCGGGGAACTGCGCGACCAGCCCCCACCCACCCGCAGCCGAACCACCCACCCGAACGGGGCCGAAGGGGTGGCAGCCCCAGGGGATGGGACGGGTAGGGGCGGCTGGGGCGAGGAAGAACCCGGTGTCACCAGCGTGGCACGGTCGGGGTGGTCCACGCCGGGTCTGCGACGCGCATCGCCGCCGCGTCGTCGCGGTCCCTCAGGGAACCGTCGTCCTCAAGCCACCGCCGGTGCAGGAACTCCAGTCTGTCCCGGTCGAGTTCGACACCGAGGCCCGGTGTGTCGGGGACGTGTACCGAACCGCCCTCGAAGGTGAGGCGTGAGGTGAGTACGTCCTCGGACTGCCAGGGATAGTGGGAGTCGCAGGCGTGGTGGAGGTCGGGCACCGTGGACGCCACGTGGGTCATCGCGGCGAGGCTGATGCCGAGGTGGGTGTTGGAGTGCATGGAGACCCCGACGCCGAAGGTGCGGCAGATGGCGGCCAGTTCGCGGGTGTTGCGCAGGCCGCCCCAGTAGTGGTGGTCGGAGAGGACGACCTGGACGGCGTCCTTCGTGAACGCCTCCTCGATCTCCGCGAAGGTCGTCACACACATGTTGGTCGCGAGCGGGACGGACGTGTGCGCCGCGACCTCGGCCATGGCGTCCGTGCCGAGCGCCGGGTCCTCCAGGTATTCGAGTACGTCGCCCAGCGCGTCCGCCACGTTCAGCGAGGTCCCCACGGACCAGGCCCCGTTGGGGTCGAGCCGCAGCGGATGCCCGGGGAACGCCCCGGCCAGGGCACGGATCGCGGCGATCTCCTCGTCCGGCGGGAAGACACCCCCCTTGAGCTTGAACGACGTGAACCCGTACCGCTCCTTGAACTTCCGGGCCTGCTCGACGACTCCGGCCGGATCCACGGCCGCACCCCAGTCGTCCTTCTCCGCCCGCACACCCTCCGGATGGTCCGCCCACTTGTAGAAGAGATACGCGCTGTACTCCACCGCGTCCCGCACCTTGCCCCCGAGCAGCCCGTGCACGGGCAGCCCCAGCGCCTTGCCCAGCGCGTCGAGACAGGCGACCTCGAACCCCGACACGACCGACAGCCGCAGCTTGTCGGCGGTCTGGACACCGCGCAGACCGCCCACATCGACCTGCCCGGAGACCCGTGACCGGTCGACCGCCACCTCGTCGGCGACCACGAACAGCCCGTTCAGGTCGCTGACCGCACGCCCCACCAGCTTCGCCGCGAACGGTCGGGCCAGTTCGAGGTACTTGGTGTCGCCGTACGTCTCACCCACCCCCGTGATCCCGTCGGCGGTGACGACCTCCACGATCAGCCGTGGCGTGTACGGCTGGTGCACGCCCTGCGTGTTCAGCAGCGGCGGGTCGGCGACCAGGATCGGGGTCAGCCGGACCTCGGTGATGGTCAGGTCGCGGGTCGCGGTCACAGGGCGGCTCCTACGGTCGGGGCGTCCGCGCAGCCGGGCCGCCGCCTCGACCCCGAGGAGCACATCTATGTATGAAGATGGAGGTTAGGTAGGTGAATCGCGCACGTCAATGGGACCGCGCGCCCCGCCTACGATCGCCTCATGGCGGAGACAGAAGACGCAGGTGGCGCCGGGAGCGCCGGCGGCGTCCGCGAGGTGAAGTCGGCGGCGCGCACGGTCGACCTGCTGGAGCTGCTGGCCGCGCGCGGCGACCGGCCCGCGCGCCTCCAGGAGCTGGCGGACGAGCTCCGGGTCCCGCGCAGCTCGATGTACGCCCTGCTCCAGACCCTGATCGGCCGGGGCTGGGTCCGCACGGACACCACCGGCTCCCTGTACGGCATCGGCATCCACGCCCTGCTCACCGGCACCAGCTACCTGGACTCCGACCCGCGCGTACGCGCCGTACGGCCCTACCTCGACGAGGCCTCCGAGGCCCTCGGCGAGACCATCCACCTCGCCCGCCTGGACGGCATGGACGTCGCCTACCTGGCCACCCGCGAGTCCCACGAGTACCTGCGCACGATCAGCCGCGTCGGCCGCCGCCTCCCCGCCCACGCCGGCGCCCTCGGCAAGGCCCTCCTCGCCGAACACCCCGACACCGAGCTCCCCGAGGGCCCCTACGAAGCGCTCACCCCCCACACCCACACCACCCGCGACTCCCTCGCCGCCGATCTCGCCGGCGTCCGCGCCCGCGGCTACGCCGTCGACCGCGAGGAGGGCGTCCCCGGCATCATCGGCTTCGGCTTCGCCCTCCGCTCCGACACCAGCCCCGCCCAGGACGCCATCAGCTGCTCGGTCCCGTCGGCCCGCCTGACCCCGGAACACGAGCGCCGGATCGTGGCGGTGATGAGGGAGATCCGCGCGAAGATCGAGGCGACGAGCCCGGGCGGGGCAGGGGCGCCGATATGGAGTTGAGCCGTCGACGGGCCGGCAGCCCCCTGCTGAAGGGCCCACCGAGCTCGTCCGCAGATCACCGCAGGCCCCCGAGTTCGTCCGCGACGGCGAAAAGCCCTACGGCGTTGTCAGTGCCCCGGCGTACCCTGGAAATCGCCAGGCTGCCCCTGTGGCAGGCGAGCCATACCGAGGAGGACGTGCAGGCCTTCAGAGCCGGCCCATGACTCAGACACCCACAGCTCACACCCCCGCGCAGGGCAAGGCGAGAGCGCAGTTCACCGTCCCCGCGGCGCACCCCATGGTGACCGTGCTGGGTTCCGGCGACTCCCTCCTGCGCGTGATCGAGAAGGCCTTCCCGGCGGTCGACATCCATGTCCGGGGCAATGAGATCAGCGCGGTCGGCGACGCCCCCGAAGTCGCTCTCGTCCAGCGCCTGTTCGACGAGATGATGCTGGTGCTCCGCACCGGTCAGCCGATGACGGAGGACGCAGTGGAACGCTCGATCGCCATGCTGAGGGCGAGCGAGAACGGGAAGAGCGACGGCCAGGAGACCCCGGCCGAAGTGCTGACACAGAACATCCTGTCCTCGCGCGGCCGCACCATCCGCCCCAAGACGCTCAACCAGAAGCGGTACGTCGACGCCATCGACAAGCACACCGTCGTCTTCGGCATCGGCCCCGCCGGCACCGGCAAGACCTACCTGGCCATGGCCAAGGCCGTCCAGGCCCTCCAGTCCAAGCAGGTCAACCGCATCATCCTGACCCGCCCGGCGGTCGAGGCCGGAGAGCGCCTGGGCTTCCTGCCCGGCACGCTCTACGAGAAGATCGACCCGTACCTGCGCCCGCTGTACGACGCGCTGCACGACATGCTCGACCCCGACTCGATCCCCAGGCTCATGGCCGCCGGGACGATCGAGGTCGCGCCCCTGGCGTACATGCGGGGACGCACGCTCAATGACGCCTTCATCATCCTCGACGAGGCCCAGAACACCTCCCCCGAGCAGATGAAGATGTTCCTCACCCGCCTCGGCTTCGACTCGAAGATCGTGATCACGGGTGACGTGACGCAGGTCGACCTGCCGAACGGCACGAAGTCCGGTCTGCGCCAGGTCCAGGACATCCTGGAGGGCCTCGACGACGTGCACTTCTCCCGGCTCTCGTCCCAGGATGTCGTACGGCACAAGCTGGTCGGCCGTATCGTCGACGCGTACGAGAAGTACGACAGCCAGAACGGTACGGAGAACGGCACCCACAAGGGCGCCCGTAACAAGCGGAAGTAGACCAGCACGACCATGTCGATCGACGTCAACAACGAGTCCGGAACCGAGGTCGACGAGCAGGCGATCCTCGACATCGCCCGCTACGCGCTCGCACGGATGCGCATCCACCCGCTCTCCGAGCTCTCGGTGATCGTCGTGGACGCCGACGCCATGGAGCAGCTCCACATCCAGTGGATGGACCTCCCCGGTCCGACCGATGTCATGTCCTTCCCGATGGACGAGCTGCGTCCGCCGTCGAAGGACGACGACGAGCCGCCGCACGGTCTGCTCGGGGACATCGTGCTCTGCCCCGAGGTCGCCGAGAAGCAGGGCAAGGAAGCGGATACGCAGCACTCCATGGACGAGGAACTCCAGCTCCTCACCGTCCACGGGGTGCTGCACCTGCTCGGCTACGACCACGAGGAGCCGGACGAGAAGGCCGAGATGTTCGGCCTGCAGGCCGCCATCGTGGACGGCTGGCGCGCGGAGAAGGGCCACACCGGCCCCTCCCCGGCACCGACCGTGTCATGAGCGCGACCCTCATCAGCGGTGCCGTCGCCCTGGTCGTCGTCGCCTGGCTCGCCGCCTGCGCGGAGGCGGGCATCGCGCGTGTCTCCAGCTTCCGCGCCGAGGAGGCCGTACGGTCCGGGCGGCGCGGCAGCGCAGGGCTCGCCCAGATCGCGGCCGACCCGACCCGCTATCTGAACGTCGCGCTGCTGGTGCGCGTGGTCTGCGAGATGGCCGCCGCCGCGCTCGTCACGTACGCCTGCCTGCAGGAGTTCGACGCGACGTGGGAGGCCCTGGCCGTCGCCATCGGCGTCATGGTCCTCGTCAGTTACGTGGCCGTCGGTGTCTCCCCGCGCACCATCGGCCGCCAGCACCCCCTGAACACGGCCACGGCGGCGGCGTACATCCTGCTGCCCCTGGCCCGAGTCATGGGCCCGATCCCGTCCCTCCTCATCCTGATCGGTAACGCGCTGACGCCCGGCAAGGGCTTCCGCCGGGGCCCCTTCGCCTCAGAGGCGGAGCTGCGCGCGCTGGTCGACCTCGCCGAGAAGGAGTCCCTGATCGAGGCCGAGGAGCGCCGTATGGTGCACTCGATCTTCGAGCTGGGCGACACCCTCGTCCGCGAGGTGATGGTCCCGCGCACCGACCTGGTCGCCATCGAGCGTTACAAGACCATCCGCCAGGCCCTGACCCTCGCCCTGCGGTCCGGCTTCTCGCGGATCCCGGTCACCGGCGAGAACGAGGACGACATCGTCGGGATCGTGTACCTGAAGGACCTGGCCCGTAAGACGCACATCAGCCGGGACGCCGAGAGCGAACTCGTGTCCACGGCCATGCGCCCCGCGGTCTTCGTCCCCGACACCAAGAACGCGGGTGACCTGCTCCGTGAGATGCAGCAGGAGCGCAACCACGTCGCCGTCGTGATCGACGAGTACGGCGGCACCGCCGGCATCGTCACCATCGAGGACATCCTTGAGGAGATCGTCGGCGAGATCACCGACGAGTACGACCGGGAACTCCCGCCCGTCGAGGACCTCGGCGAGGACCGCTACCGGGTCACCGCCCGCCTCGACATCACCGACCTCGGCGAGCTGTACGGCCTGGAGGCGTACGACGACGAGGACGTGGAGACCGTGGGCGGCCTCCTCGCCAAGGCCCTGGGCCGCGTCCCCATCGCCGGCGCCTCCTCGGTCGTCGCCCTCCCGGACGAGCGCGAGCTGCGCCTCACGGCGGAGGCCGCCGCCGGCCGCCGGAACAAGATCGTCACGGTACTGGTGGAGCCGATCGGCCCCGCCGAGCCGCCGGAGGAGGAGACGAAGCCGGAGTGACACCCCAGGAGTTGCGCGCCTTCTGCCTGTCCTTCAACGAGGCCGTCGAGGACTTCCCCTTCCGCCCCGAGATCTCCGTCTTCAAGGTCCGGGGCAAGATGTTCGCCCTGAGCTGGACGGAAGATCGCCCCCTGAAGGTCAACCTCAAGTGCGACCCCGAGGACGCGGTCCGCCTGCGCACCGAGCACCCCGGCCTCATCACCCCCGGCTATCACATGAACAAGCGCCACTGGAACACGGTGACCCTCGACGGTGACCTCCCGGACCGTCTGGTCAAGGAGCTGATCGAGGACTCGTACGACCTGGTGGTGGCGGGTCTGCCACGCGCGGAGCGGCTCCGCCTCGACCGGCCGTGACGCACCCCCGTGGCGTGGTGGGCCGTGCGGGTCTCCGTATGCTCAGGGCATGACCGACAGCAGCGCGCTCGCCCCCGAGGACCGCAAGATCGTCACCCTGGCCCGTTCCGCGCGGGCCCGCAACGGTGTGCCCGAGGGCGCGGCCGTACGCGACGAGACGGGCCGTACGTATGTGGCCGGGACCGTGGCCCTTGAGTCCCTGAAGCTGAGCGCGCTCCGGACGGCTGTCGCCATGGCGGTGGCCTCCGGCGCCAAGTCCCTGGAGGCGGCGGCCGTGGTGACCGACTCGGAGACCGTCTCGGACGAGGACCGGGCCGCCGTCCGGGACCTCGGCGGCCCGGAGACGCCGGTGCTGGTGGCGGGGCCGGACGGGGCGGTGCGGGTGACGGTGACGGCGGGCTGAACCCCTGCGGAGTCAGTTCTTCTGCAGTGTGCGGGTCACCCCCGCGATGACGGCTGTCGTCAGGATCCAGCCGAGGGCGATCAGGGCGTAGGCCAGCCACTGGAGGGTGTTGTCCGTCCAGTACCAGGCGGTGCGTTGGCCCAGGCCGCCGATGGGGATGAGCAGGTCGAGGGTGTAGACGAACGGCTGGAAGGGGGTGCCCTCGCCCCGTTTCACCGGGGTGGGGGCGCCGGCGCCGAAGGCCGCCGTGCCCAACAGGGTCAGGGCGAGGAGCCAGACGCCGGCCAGCCAGGGGCGGTAGCCGTAGCCGACGGTCGCGTCGAGGAGGTGGCCCCAGACGCGGGCTGCGGGGGAGAGAGTGCGGCGCCGGTGGCGTTGCCGGGCGAGGAGGACCCGGCGGGCGTCGTCGTCGTGGCCGGCCTTGCGGTACCAGCTCGCCAACTGCTCGTACGGCTGGGGGCTGTAGCCTGGGCTGCGCGCTATCCACTCCATGCGGCGGGCCACGGCCGCCCGGTCGCCCACCGCCTCCCGTCGCTCTCCGTCCGGCCCCGACGTCTTGATGGAGCCGTAGACGAAGCCGTCCAGCTCCACGGTCTCCGGCCAGCTGTGTTCGTTCTCGTGGAGGTACGACACCTGCGCGCCCCGTAGATCCACGGCGCCGGATGGGGGCCGGGGGAGATTGAGGTCGAAGTCCACGGCCTGCATGCGCATGGCGACCAGGGCCGGGCCGTCGGGGGTCCCGTTCAGGACCGCTCCGTCGAAGGTCAGGTTGCCCGTGATCTGGGTGCCGCGCAGGTGGACGGTGCCGTTCGCGGTGAATCCGTCGGAGAAGTCGGCCGTCTGGACCACGGCGTTGTCCAGGGCGAGGGCGACTCCGCGAGAGCCGGCACCTTCCAGCCGCGCGCCCTGCATGAAGAGTCCACCCAACAACTGTGCGCCCAGCAGCCGTACTTCGCCGTGCGCGACGAATCCGTTCCGGCAGATGACGGATCCTTCGGTGACCAGGCCGCCGGCCGACAGCGCCCACCCGTCGGGCGCGCTCAGCCGGGCCCGGTTGAGAATGATGCCGCCGCTCACCCGGGCATGGGTGAGGGACAGGGCGGTGACCTCGCGGTTGAAGACCGAGTCGGAATTCGCCTCCACCGTCGAACGGATCAGGTCAAGGCGTCCCTCGATACGGGTCGACCCGGCTTCGAGACCAGGCACCCGGCTGCCCACGATCGCGACCGTCCGGGTCTCGGCCCCGAAGAGGTTCACACTCTCCTCGAACCAGCACTCCTCCAGCCAGAGGGGGTGCTCGATCCGCGCGCCGGCCAGGTCAAGGCGGCCGGAGATCCGTGCGCCGACGAGGGTCAGTGAACCGACCACGCCAGGCTGCCCGGTGTTGGTGCCGAGCAGCAGCGCCGCGACCACCGACGCCCGCACCGTACGCTCCGGCCCCCACCCCCCACCCCCGTCGACCCGGTCCTCCTCCGCCACCCCCGTCCGGAGATCCACCCACCGCCCCTCCGGAAACGCGTCCCACAGCTCACGCTCCGGCCCCG
Source organism: Streptomyces sp. DSM 40750 (assembly GCF_024612035.1). Classification (GTDB taxonomy): domain Bacteria; phylum Actinomycetota; class Actinomycetes; order Streptomycetales; family Streptomycetaceae; genus Streptomyces. The sequence continues at coordinate 3,997,542 of NZ_CP102513.1, read as the reverse complement.
TCAACTCGTCGTAAGTGAGCACCCGTACAGGGTAGTGATCTTCGGCCGAGGCGCCTCGGAGATCACCCGCGTCATAGTGTTACGGCCGGTAACGGCCCTCCGAGCTGCGCGAAAATCACACGCGGGCGAGTGGACATCCGACCCCGGCGGCCGACAACCCGCGCGGCGCGGGACAGAACACCCCAACGCGCCGACCCTGTCCACGAGTTGGCAGGTACCCCCGGCGATCGGCTTCGGCCACTTTCGTCGACCCTTGGTGCAGCCACCAGAACATCTCTTGCAATCTCGGACCGCTCGCGCCTCAATGGAGCCGTTCTCTTGGCGGACCGTCAGATTCCGCCGCGCGGCCGCGCATTGCTCCGCCCCCACATGGCAACGCCCGTACCGGGCTGTACGAGGCTTCCCCAGGCCCCGTGCACATCCCGTACCAGGGAAGGGAATTCGCTCGATGAGACGCATACGACTCGGAGTCGGCGCGGCGCTCGCGGCAGGGACGCTGGCCGTCACCGGCCTCGCGCTCGCCCCGACCGCCGTGGCTGTCACCCCGGACACCGCGACGATCAACGCCACCTGCACGATCGGCGGTTCCGGCGTGGCCACGCTCACGGCCACGCAGACCGGCACCACCGCCACGATCACCGTCTCCTCCGAGGAGATCACCGCCCCGATCGCCCTCTCCGAGGACTCCATCCGGTCCACGCTCACCCTCGTGAAGGCGAGCGGCGGCACCACCGCCTTCACCGGCACCGAGAACCCGGCGCTGGCGCTCGGCGACGGCGTCACCGTCGGCCCCCTCACCGGCACCGTCGCCCCCGGCGACAGCCTGGAGGCGTTCGGCGGCTCGCTGCAGATGGTGATCCTGGGCATCACCGTGACGTGCACCGCCGGCGAGGCACAGTCGCCGGGGCCGTTCGTCTTCGACTGATCCGCCGCACCGCCGCAACCGATGCACGGGTGAGGGGTGGTGCCGCCCTCCCGGCGGCACCACCCCTCACCTCGGCCTCCACGGCTCAGAGCGCGTCGGGACCCCGCTCGCCCGTCCGCACCCGTACGACCGTCTCCACCGGCAGCGCCCAGACCTTGCCGTCACCGATCTTCCCGGTCCGGGCGGCCTTGACGATCGTCTCGATGACGGCCTCGGAGTCGGCGTCCTCGACGACGATCTCGACCCGGATCTTGGGGACGAGGTCGACCTGGTACTCGGCGCCGCGGTACACCTCGGTGTGGCCGCGCTGCCGGCCGTAGCCGCTGGCCTCGGTGACGGTCAGACCGTGCACGCCCAGCTCCTGCAGGGCGGTCTTGACCGTGTCTAGGCGGTACGGCTTGACGATCGCGGTGATGAGCTTCATGCCTGGGCCTTGGCCTTCTGCGTGGAGGGGACGGACGGGGTGACCGGGGCACCGTTGCCCGGGCCGCCGTGATCGTATGCCGTCCCGGCGTGCGTCGTAAGGTCGTGAACGGTGCGCTCGCGTTCCCCGTCCGTGGGGCGGCCGGGCGGGACCGGAGGATGGCTGTTCGGCCTTCTGTGCGGCGGGGCTCCGGCGATCAGGGACAATGGGCGCCATGAGCGTTCGTACCCAGTCATCCGAGCAGCCGGCCGAGGCCGCCCACCGCGCCGGCTTCGCCTGCTTCGTGGGCCGCCCCAACGCGGGCAAGTCCACCCTCACGAATGCTCTGGTCGGCCAGAAGGTGGCGATCACCGCGAACCAGCCGCAGACGACGCGGCACACGGTGCGGGGCATCGTGCACCGCCCGGACGCCCAGCTGATCCTGGTCGACACCCCGGGCCTCCACAAGCCGCGCACGCTGCTCGGCGAGCGCCTGAACGACATCGTCCGCACGACCTGGGCCGAGGTCGACGTGATCGGCTTCTGTCTCCCGGCGAACGAGAAGCTCGGCCCCGGTGACCGCTTCATCGCGAAGGAACTGGCGTCCATCAAGAAGACGCCGAAGATCGCGATCGTCACCAAGACCGACCTCGTCGAGAGCAAGCAGCTCGCCGAGCAGCTGATCGCCATCGACCAGCTCGGCAAGGAGCTGGGCTTCGAGTGGGCCGAGATCGTGCCCGTCTCGGCGGTCGCCGACAAGCAGGTGGACCTGCTGGCCGACCTGCTGGTTCCCCTCCTCCCGGAGGGCCCGGCGCTCTACCCCGAGGGCGACCTCACCGATGAGCCCGAGCAGGTCATGATCGCCGAGCTGATCCGCGAGGCCGCGCTGGAGGGCGTCCGCGACGAGCTCCCGCACTCCATCGCCGTCGTCGTCGAGGAGATGCTCCCCCGCGAGGACCGCCCCGCCGACAGGCCCCTCCTCGACATCCACGCCTTCGTCTACATCGAGCGCCCCAGCCAGAAGGGCATCATCATCGGCCCCAAGGGCAAGCGCCTGAAGGAGGTCGGCATCAAGTCCCGCAAGCAGATCGAGGCACTGCTGGGCACGCCGGTCTTCCTCGACCTCCACGTGAAGGTGGCGAAGGACTGGCAGCGGGACCCGCGACAGCTGCGGAAGCTGGGTTTCTGAGCCCCGGGGGACCGCGTCCCGACCGACCTCCGGCGGCGGAGCCGGCCTTTGGCCTTTTTCGGTCGACCACACTCGTCAAATTTGACTAGAGTGCGGGTATGGCCGAGAAGACGATTCCGATCCTGCCGTGCCAGACCCTCCCACCCGTGCTCGACTTCTATGTGGCCCTCGGGTTGGAAGCAGTTCCCGGATGTGTAGGCCGGTGTTGGTCATTTCGGGCAGGGCGGAGTGGTCTGGTGTCGTTGGTAGCGAGTGATCGAGTCGGTGATCATCTTCTGCCCTTCCCGTGCAGAGGAGATCAGTTGTTCGTCAATCGCTGTCATGTGCCTCCCGGGGTGTGGGGCGGGGGTTAGGTTCGGCCCGTCGAGATCATCACAGGTGCACGGGGGCGTACGGCGGTGGGAAAGCGGGGGCGGGGCGTGAAGGGGCGGGAGCCGCGCCCGTATCGTGCGCTGTCCGCCCCGTTCGTCGTCGCCCCGCCGGGCGGATGCCGCATCCGCACCCGCCTGCACCTCTCGCCCGCCGACGAGGAGGTACTTCGGGCGGTCGGGGAGCACTTGGGGGCGTTGGCCGGGGCGGACCTGGCGGCGCGGGTGCAGGTGGGGAACGTGCCCGCCGCCCACAACCGGCGGGCCGAGCGGAAGAAGGCGCTCACCGCCCAGTCCTCCTCCCGCTGGGCCGGAGCCATCACCCGCACTTCGGAGGATCAATACCAGCTGGCCCGACGGGCGCTGAACGCCCGTATCGGCTCACTGCGCCAGGCGATCGCCACGATCACCGCCCGCCTCGCCGTCACACCCGGCAGCCGGGAACGGCGAGGGCGCAGGTGGGTGCGCGGGTATACCGACGGCGCCGAGCGGCGGGCCAAGCAGCAGCGGCTGCAGATCCTGCAAGGTGAGCTGCGCCGGGCGGTGCGGGAACGGGACAGCGGCCGGGTGCGCATCACCCGGGGCGGACGCCGACTGCTCAACGCCCGCCACCACCTCTACGACACCGCCACCGTGCCGAAGCCGCTGACCGCAGCCGACTGGCAGGCCCAGCGGGAGGGATGGGACGAGGAGTGGTCGGCGCGGCGGATGTTCGTCACCGCGGACGGGGAGGCCGGCGCGCCGTTCGGGAACTACACCCTTGGCATCGACCCCGCCGACGGCTCCATCGCGATGGCGCTGCCCGACCCCCTGCGCCAGGCGTATGCCAACGCCCCGCGCGGGCGGTACGTGCTGGACGCGGCGGCCGCGTTCACTCACCGGGGCGAGGCGTGGGCGGACCGGATCGCCGCGGGCGCCTCGGTCCGCTACGACATCACCTACGACCCGGCACGCGGACGCTGGTACCTCGATGCGTCCTGGTCCACCACGGCCAAGGGACAGAAGGCCTCTGTCCCCGCGCTGGAGACACTGCGCCAACACCCGGTCCTCGCAGTGGACCTCAACGCCGACCACCTCGCCGCCTGGATCATCGACCCTCACGGCAACCCCATCGGCACCCCCCACACCATCCCCCTTCAGATGTCCGGAGTGCCCGCCACCACCCGCGACGCACGCCTGCGCGCAGCGATCTCCGATCTCCTGCACCTGGCCCAGCTCCATGAGTGCGCGGCCCTGGTGATCGAGAACCTGGACTTCGCCGACGCCCGGGCCACCGGCCGGGAGAAGCTGGGCCGGGGCAGGCGCGGCAAAGCCTTCCGGCGCACCGTGGCGGGGATCCCGACCGGCAAGTTCCGTGACCGCTTGTCCGGGATGGCCCACCACGCCGGACTCTCCGTGATTGCGATCGATCCGACGTACACGAGCAGATGGGGTACCCAGCACTGGCTGAACCCCCTGAAAAAACAGACTTCCACCGCTTCGACCACCACCGTCACGGCGCATCATGCCGCCGCGGTGGTGGTCGGCAGACGCGGTCTGGGCTGTACGGCCCGGCGCAGGAAAGACGGACCCCGCCAAACCCCCGCCACCACCGCCTCACGGCGGACCGAGGCAGGGGCCGTGCGACCGGAGGATCGCACCGGGACAACCGCCCCCCAACCGCCGAGTCACCGCAGCACAGGCCGTACGGAGCGGACAGCTCCGGCACGGACCTCGCGCAGCACCCCCGTGGTGCGTCAGACGCGAGCGCGCCCACCCGGAAAGCACCCGCCCCACGGCCCCACCACCGTTCGGGGGCCCAGCATCCACGACCAGCTCACGCTGTTCGGAATGCCCGATACGGCCAACCTTGGCCAATCAACTTAGGAACGGTTCGAGGTCACCTTCCAGCAGCGCAGCCCCAACCCGTACGCCGTGGTGGAGCGCGGCGGCATCGAGCTGCAGTTCTTCGGGCTCAAGCGGTTCGAGCCGGCAGAGTCGATGAGTACGTGTTACGTGATCACGGACGACGTCGACGGGCTGTACACGGCCTTCCGGGCCGGCCTCAAGGAGTCGTACGGGCGGATACCGACCCGGGGGCTGCCGCGTATCGGGCCGCTGAAGGACATGTCGTACGGCGTGCGGCAGTTTCTGATGACCGATCCGGGCGGCAACTGCGTCCGCGTCGGGCAGCCGACGAGCGAGGACCAGCACCACCGGCCCGCCCCGAAGGAGACCTTCGCGCGGGCCCTCCACCAGGCCTCCCTCCTGGCGGACTCGAAGGACGATCCGGCGGCCGCGGCGAAGGTCATCGACCGGGTGCTGGGGATCAGCGAGGAGAAACCCACGGATCTGCGGCTGCTGCGGCTTCTCGTGCTGCGCGCCGATGTCGCCGTCCGGCTCGGGGACGAGGAGGCGGCGACGGCCGCGCTCGTCCGTGCGGAGGCGGTGTCGCTCACCGACGAGGACCGGGAGGCGGCCCGGGACAGCCTCCTGCGGCTGGAGGATCTGCGGAACCGGGGGCCGGCGTGAAGGCGCTGCCGTGGACCGCCGCCCCCACGACACACCGCCGCCGCCCCGGTTCTTCCGGAGCGGCGGCGGTCATGGCCGGTCAGGCGAGGGCGGGCGCTAGCGCGTCCACCAGGCAGCCGACGTGTTCCGCAGCGTGTTGGTGCCGCAGTGGATCTCGCCCATGCCGAGGTGGTACGTCGACCAGTCGTCGATGTACGACACCTTCATGCCGGCGCCGGTGTACGCGGCCGTCACGGCCTCGGTGAAGATGTCCTTGCCGCCGACGACGGGGCCCCACTGGCGCGGTGCGAGGTAGTGGGTGCGGCTGAGGACGATGCCGTTGACGGCGCCGGGTATGTAGGCGCTGGTCATGACGGAGGGGGCGGGGGCGGCCGGGGAAGCGACCGATGAGCCGTCGTCGCCCGCCGCTCCGTCGAGCCGCCGCTGCTGGCCGTATTCCCGTGCCGCGTCCGGCAGTTCGGTGCCCGCGCCGAGGCGGGTCAGCCGGGGCAGCCGGGTCGCCTCGTCCTTGCCGGTCTCGCCGACCATCTCCGTGCCCTGGGTGAACAGTGCCGGCACCCGGACGACCTCGGCGTCCGTGACACCCGTCTCGCGCTTGAGGATGGCGAGGTTGGCCTCGATACGGCGGGTGGCGAGGTTGTTGTCGGAGACCAGGGTCTTGGAGGCGAGGGCCTTGTCGATGGTCTCCGTGGGGACGGCGTCTGCGCCGGCCGGCACGGAGAACACCTTCGTCGAGCCGTGACCGGCGTTCTTGGCGTCCCGCAGGAGGTTCAGGCCCGCCTCGGGGTCGGCGATCGCGATCTTCCAGCCGCGCGGGGTGTCGGCGGGCAGGAACTGCACGAACTCGTCGACGTGCCCGACGTGCAGCCAGGAGGTGTCGAGGAACAGGGGGTCCTGGAGGCCCTGGGACTTCAGGAACGTCCGCATCACCTTCGCCGGCTTGGACCCGGTGTCCGGGCGGTGACCCATGATGATGCGGCCCGCCGGGAACGAGCGGCCGCCCTGCGCGTACGGCGGAATGGTCTCCAGGTTGCCCATGGAGTTGAGCGTCCACTCCTCCGACTGGCGGGCACCCGTCACCTGCACGACGCCGATGTCCCGGCCGCGCATCTTCTCGAACAGCTCCCGGCCCGCCTCCCGGTCCAGCTGGGCGGAGCGCAGCATCACCCGCATGGACTGCCGGCGGCCGTCCGCGCCGGTCATGCTGACGTACGCGGGCTCGACGAAGTCCTGCGCCCAGACGTCCTGGTACTTGGTGAAGTTCACCGTGGGCCGGGTGATACCCGCGGCCCGCGCCTCCTTGTCCAGGCCCTCGCGGAACGTGCGGTTGAGCTTCGCGTAGTCGTCGGTGCCGGAGATCTTGGTGACCAGCAACTGCTGGGCGTTCTGCAGATGATGGTGGGTGAGGAGCGGGGCGACGCGCAGGGTGACCGAGTCGGCGGAGGTGCCCTTGGAGGACTTCACGGTCAGCCGGATCCGGGCGAGCCCGTCCCACTTGGCGGTGTCCCGGATCACGTCCCGGGCCTCGACACCGAACTCCACGCCCGTACGCAACTCGGCCCGTGACAGCCGGGTCTTGGCCGTGACGGGCTCCCACTTCTTGCCCCGCTTGACGAACACCCGGGCCTGCTTGGCACCCGCCGTGACCTTCACACTGCCCTGTGCCCCGGCCGGCACGCTCCGCATCGGAACGGACCGCACCCGGGCCAGGTCGGCGGCGTCGGCGGTGCCGTTCACCTTGGCGTCGGAGGCGTCGTTGCAGGCAGCCAGCCGGGCGTCGGTGAGGGGCTTGCCCTTCGGGCCGGTGGCCGGGCAACGGCGGCTGTCGTCGTCGATGTTGGGCAGCATCAGCGCGCCCCGGGCGACGGTCCAGCCGTTCTCACCGGCCGTGTCGGTGGCCCCGGTCACGTCGACCCGCCCGTCCCGGTTCGTGTCCACCCGCAGATCGGTCGGCGGCGGCCCGGCCGCGAACGCGACGGGCGCGGCCAGCGAGGGCGTCGCGAGCAGGGTGCCGGACACGGCGAGCACGGCTATCGCCCGGCGTGCGGGGCGGGTTCGGGTGGGTCTGGATGAACGCGGGGGCACGGGGCGTCCCTTCAGTGGAGGGGGTGGTCACCACTGAAGACGGACGACGGGGAGGAAGCGTTGCCTGTGTGGCTGCTGTGATACGGCTGTGCGTCCGTGATCTGCGGTACGGATTCGCCCCCGCCAAAGGCAAAAGCTCGGGCGCACCCCCTGCTTCCAAGGGGCGCGGGGAACTGCGCGACCAGCCCCCGCCGACCCGCACCCGACCCCCGGCCTCACTCACCCCCCGCTCTGCGCCCGCAGCAGCTCCTGGTACCACCCGTACGACGCCTTCGGGGTCCGCTTCAACGTCTCGTAGTCCACATGGACCAGCCCGAAGCGCCGTGCATACCCCTCCGCCCACTCGAAGTTGTCGAGGAGGGACCAGACGAAGTAGCCGCGTATGTCGACGCCCGCCTCCGAGGCCCGGTGCAGGGCCCGGACGTGGCCGTCCAGATAGGCGATGCGCTGCTGGTCGTCGACGCCCTCGTAGGAGCAGCCGTTCTCGGTGATGACGACGGGCGGCAGGCGGTCGCCGTAGCGCTCGTGGAAGCCGGTGAGCAGCTCGGTCAGGCCCTCGGGGACGACGGGCCAGCCGAAGTCGGTCGTGGGGACGCCCTCGATCTCCTTGACGGTGAAGGGGAGTTCGGCGGGGATGGTGACTCCGCCGAACTCGATGTCGGCGCCCTCGGGGGCGCCCACGCGGGTCGGCGCGTAGTAGTTGACGCCGTACCAGTCGAGGGGCTCGGAAATGACCTTCAGGTCGGACTCGATGTCGGTGCCCGGCATCAACTCGCCGATCCCCTCCGGGTATTCGCCCAGCAGGACCGGCTCCGCGAACAGGCGGTTCAGGAGCAGGTCGTAGAAGCCGGCCGCCTCCACGTCCGCCTGTTCCTCCGACGCGGCCCATGTGGGGCCGTGCGAGTTGGCGATGCCGATGTCCGTGACTCCGGCCGCGCGCAGGGCCCGTACGGCTAGGCCGTGGCCCAACAGCTGGTGGTGGGCGGCCGGGAGCGCGTCGAACATGAGCTGCTTGCCGGGGGCGTGGGTGCCGAGGGCATGGCCCAACAGGGTGTGTTCGGCGGGCTCGTTGATGGTGATCCACTTGGTGACCCGGTCACCGAGCCGGGCGGCCATGACGGCGGCGTACTCGGCGAACCGCTCGGCGGTGTCCCGGTTGAGCCAGCCGCCCGCCTCCTCCAGCGACGACGGCAGATCCCAGTGGAAGAGGGTCGGCACCGGCCGTACGCCCGCCCCGATCAGCTCGTCCACCAGGCGGTCGTAGAAGTCGAGCCCGCCGGGGGCGTTCACCCGGGGCCAGGAGATCGAGAAGCGGTACGCGCCCACGCCCAGGTCACGCAGCAGGGCCACGTCCTGCGGATAGCGGTGGAAGTGGTCGCAGGCCACCGCCGCCGTCGAGCCGTCCTTGATGCGGTCCGCCTCGGCCGAGAAGGCATCCCACACGCTGGGCTCGCGCTCGTCCACGGCCCCCTCGATCTGATGGGCGGAGGTCGAGACGCCCCACAGGAAGCCGGCCGGGAACTGGGGTATCGGGTTGGTCGCCATGGGCGGATCATCCGTACCACGGGTAAGGGAAGTCAACGCCCGAGGGTGAACTGCCCGTTACGCGCCCCGACCACGCCTTCGGCGCCGCTCACGCCCCCTCCTTGAGCACCCTCCTGATCAGCTCCCGCTGCTCCTCCGACAGTCGGGGATCCGCGCAGTACACGGTCCTGCCGTCCACCGTGATCTCGTACGCGAAGCCGTCCGGTACGCCGAGGGGCGGGGTGCCCCGGCCGGCGGCGAGGGCCCGCTCGGCCAGGGTGTGCCAGTCGGGGGCATCGGGCCGCCCGGCGGTGTTCACCACCGCGTGCCGTTCGATGCCCGCGAAACCGCCCGTGCGCCGCACTTCAATACGCATGGGTCATGTCTAGTACGGATCGGGGCCGGAGCGCAGCACCGCGCCGCCCGGCACTACAGCGTCCGCACGCCCACCTGCTCCCATGCCTTCAGCACCGCCGTCAGCTCGTCGCCCTGGCCGTACCGGTCCTTCGCGGCCTTCACCGTGAGCGTGGCGAAGTCGACGAAGAGGGCCTGTGGCTTCAGCTCGCCGCCGGTGAGGACGTCGTACCAGATCTGGCCCGCCCGCTCCCAGGCGTGGCCGCCGAGGGTCGTGGCCGCCAGGTAGAACGCGTGGTTGGGGATGCCGGAGTTGATGTGGACGCCGCCGTTGTCGCGGCCCGTGCGGACGTAGTCGTCCATGGTCGCCGGCTGCGGGTCCTTGCCGAGGACGTCGTCGTCGTACGCCGTGCCCGGGGCCTTCATCGAGCGCAGGGCGGTGCCCGTGACGCGCGGGGCGAGCAGGCCGGCGCCGATCAGCCAGTCGGCCTCGGCGGCGGTCTGGCCGAGCGTGTACTGCTTGATCAGCGCGCCGAAGACGTCCGACATGGACTCGTTGAGCGCACCCGGCTGGCCGAAGTACGTCAGGTTGGCCGTGTACTGGGTGACGCCGTGGCTCAGCTCGTGGCCGATGACGTCGATCGGGATGGTGAAGTCGAGGAAGATCTCGCCGTCGCCGTCGCCGAACACCATCTGCTCGCCGTTCCAGAAGGCGTTGTTGTAGTCGCGCTCGTAGTGCACGGTCGCGTCCAGCGGCAGCCCGTCGCCGTCGATCGAGTCGCGCGCGTACGCCTTGAGGAACAGCTCGAAGGTCGCGCCGAGGCCCGCGTACGCGCGGTTGACCGTGGCGTCCTTGCCGGGCTCGTCTCCCTCGCCGCGCACCTTCCGGCCGGGCAGGTCCGTGCCGTGGCGGGCGTCGTGGATCGTGCGGTGCGGTTTGCCCGCCTCGGCGCCGGCGGGCACGGCGATGGCCGGGGCGCCGATGACCGTGGTCAACCGGCGGTGGGTGCGCTCGAAGGCGTCGCGCTCCAGTGTCTTGCGCGCGGCGTTCGCGAGTGCCGGGTCCTCGGCCTGGGAGAGCTTGTCGAGGACGTGCGGTGGTACGACGGTGCAGAAGACGGGCTCGTGGCCCCCGTTGGTGGTCATGGCTGACACCGTTGCACTCCGTTAGGGGCGTGTCACTAGGGGCGACCTTGATTGGTGAAATGTGGCTGTATGGGTTGCGTTTCGTTGTCGTCGTGTTACCGAGGGTTGGGCTCGGATGTCCGTGCGTGGGGGCTTGTCGCGCGGTTCCCCCCGCGGCCCGTGAGGGCGCTCCTCGTGTCCGGTGTGGCCTTGCGCACCTTTTGCCCCCTATGTGGCCCCGGTCCCGCATACTGATACAGCCCCCCGAACGGAGCGGGACTCAGCTAGGCTGCGTCGCATCATGCGTTTCGGGCTGCTTCTCCTTAGCTGCCGCGGCGAGGGCCTGTAATCGAGGCCGACCCCCTCCCCGCGGTGCTTTGGTGTTGCGTCGTCGGCCGTCCTTTCCGGACCATCGAGGAGCCCACGCAATCATGGCGAACCGCCAGCAGCCCAGTTCCATGCCGATCCACAAGTACGGCTCGTACGAGCAGGTCGACATCCCCGACCGCACCTGGCCGAACAACCGGGTCACCGTCGCCCCCCGCTGGCTCTCCACCGACCTGCGCGACGGCAACCAGGCCCTGATCGACCCGATGTCGCCCGAGCGCAAGCGCCGGATGTTCGACCAGCTGGTCAAGATGGGCTACAAGGAGATCGAGGTCGGCTTCCCGGCGTCGGGACAGACGGACTTCGACTTCGTACGGTCGATCGTCGAGGAGCCGGGGGCCATCCCCGACGACGTCACCATCTCCGTACTGACCCAGGCCCGCGAGGACCTGATCGAGCGGACCGTGGAGTCGCTGAAGGGCGCCAAGCGGGCCACCGTCCACCTGTACAACGCCACGGCTCCCGTCTTCCGCCGCGTGGTCTTCCGCGGCTCCAAGGACGACATCAAGCAGATCGCCGTCGACGGCACGCGCCTGGTGATGGAGTACGCGGAGAAGCTGCTGGGCCCGGAGACCGAGTTCGGGTACCAGTACAGCCCCGAGATCTTCACCGACACCGAGCTGGACTTCGCGCTGGAGGTCTGCGAGGCGGTGATGGACGTCTACCAGCCCGGTCCGGGCCGCGAGATCATCCTCAACCTGCCCGCAACGGTGGAGCGTTCGACCCCGTCGACGCACGCGGACCGGTTCGAGTGGATGAGCCGCAACCTCTCCCGCCGTGAGCACGTCTGCATCTCCGTCCACCCGCACAACGACCGCGGTACGGCCGTCGCCGCCGCCGAGCTGGCGCTGATGGCCGGCGCCGACCGCGTCGAGGGCTGTCTGTTCGGGCAGGGCGAGCGCACCGGCAACGTCGACCTGGTCACCCTGGGCATGAACCTGTTCTCCCAGGGCGTCGACCCGCAGATCGACTTCTCCGACATCGACGAGATCCGTCGTACGTGGGAGCACTGCAACCAGATGGAGGTCCACCCGCGCCACCCGTACGTGGGCGACCTGGTCTACACGTCCTTCTCCGGCTCCCACCAGGACGCCATCAAGAAGGGCTTCGACGCCATGGAGGCGTCCGCGAAGGAGCAGGGCAAGACGGTCGACGACATCGAGTGGGCCGTCCCGTACCTGCCGATCGACCCGAAGGACGTCGGCCGCTCCTACGAGGCCGTCATCCGGGTCAACTCGCAGTCCGGCAAGGGCGGTATCGCGTACGTCCTGAAGAACGACCACAAGCTGGACCTGCCGCGCCGGATGCAGATCGAGTTCTCGAAGCTGATCCAGGCGAAGACGGACGCCGAGGGCGGCGAGGTCACCGGCGGCGACATCTGGGCGGTCTTCCAGGACGAGTACCTGCCGAACCCCGAGAACCCGTGGGGCCGTGTCCAGGTCCGCAACAACCAGTCGACCACCGACAAGGACGGCGTGGACACGCTGACCGTGGAGGCCGAGGTCGACGGCGTGGAGACCACCCTGGTCGGCACCGGCAACGGCCCGATCTCGGCGTTCTTCCACGCGCTGCAGGGCATCGGTATTGACGCCCGCCTCCTGGACTACCAGGAGCACACGATGAGCGAGGGTGCCTCCGCGCAGGCCGCCTCCTACATCGAGGTCGCCATCGAGGACAAGGTCCTGTGGGGCATCGGCATCGACGCGAACACGACGCGTGCGTCCCTGAAGGCGGTCGTCTCCGCCGTCAACCGCGCGGCGCGCTGACCAGCCTGACCGGCGGTTTGAAGGCCTCGTTCACCGAATATCGGTGGGCGGGGCCCGTCGTTTACCGGCCAAACCCTGTGCGGGTCATGGGAAGGCCTCGTCCGGAGTACTGACTGCGCCTCGACAATGTGGCTAACATCACGCAAGCGCGGCGACGTTGCCGAGGGGTCACTTCCCGCGCCCAAGGGGCAGTGTGGGGGAGTTACGGAGGTGCGACGTGCTGACAGGACGGGACCCCATCGGCGGTGCCGCCGCGCTCGCCCGCGTCGGGACCGCCGGACGTGTCACCGGGCTCTCGCGGGTCATGGGCACCCGGATCGCGTGGACCGGTGTCGGTGACGGCGAGTTCTTCTGCCCCGGCTGCGGGGGCGACCGCAACTACCAGCGCCTCACCGGCCGCCGCCGCTTCACCCTCCTCGGCGTCCCCGTCCTGCCCCGCGGCGAGACGGGCCCGGTGGTGGAATGCGCGGCCTGCCGCCACCACTACGCCACGGATGTCCTCGACCACCCCACCACCACCCGCTTCGCGGCGATGCTCCGCGACGCCGTCCACACGGTCGCCCTCGCCGTCCTGGCGACGGACGGCACCTGCGCCCGCCCGTCCCTGTCGGTCGCCGCGACCGCCGTACGCTCCGCCGGTTTCGACGACTGCACCGAGGACCAGCTCGGAGCCCTGGTCGAGGCCCTGGCCGCCGACACCGGCCGCGTCTACGGGGAGCCGTGCGGCTCCGGCCTGGCCATAGAGCTCCACGAGGCCCTGGACCCCCTGGCGCCCCACCTCGCCCCGACCGGCCGCGAGGCGATCCTCCTCCAGGGCGCACGGATCGCCCTGGCGGACGGGCCGTACACCCCCGCGGAGAGAGATGTCCTCTTCACGGTGGGGGCGGCGCTGACGATCTGCGGGGACGATGTGACGCGGTTGCTGGCGACGGCGCGTACGCCGTCGTAACGTCCCTCCGGTAGTTGTCGGGGGCGGTTTCATAGGTCTCGCACGGCTTCGTCCGGCCGGACGCGGGGCACAATCGTCTTCCGGACATGCTGGGGGGCGAGGGGGAGCGCATGAGGTACGGCATGCGCTGGGCGCTGGTGGTGGCGCTGAGCGTGCTGGCGTTCGCGGCGGTCTTTCTCCTCTTCTACGCCGTCGACGTGCCGTTGCTGCCCACCTCCGACGAGGGCCGGGTGGCCGTGGGTGTGGCGGCGGCGACCGTCGCGGCGACGGTGGGCGGGACATGGGGTGCGTCGTGGGTGCAAAGGGCGGCCCAGGCGGTGACGGCACCGGCGGGGCCGACCGGCGGTATGCGGCTGGAACTGCCGAACGCGATGGTCACCGTGAACGGGACCTCAGCGGACGAACCGCCCCACCTCCTCGTCCGCATGGGCGACCTGCCCCGCGAACCCGTCGGTTTCCAGCCCCGCGAGGACCTCCTCGCCGAACTCGCCGACGCCACCGAGCGGCACAGCCTCACCGTCGTCCACGCCGTCACCGGCGCCCGGGGCGTCGGCAAGACCCAGCTGGCCGCCGCCTACGCCCGGCGCCGTATCGAGGAGGGCTGGCCGGTCGTCGCCTGGATCACGGCGGAGAACAGCGGCCAGCTGATGTCCGGACTCGCCGAGCTCGCCGATCAGTTGGGCGTCCGTGAGGCGGGCGACGACGCGGCGAAGGCCGCGCGGGCGGCGCTCACGTGGATCGGCCGGAATCCCGATCCGTGTCTGCTGGTCCTGGACAACGCGACCGATCCGGACGAGGTGGCCGGGTGGCTGCCCACGGCCGGCCGGGCGCAGGTGGTGGTGACCGCCACCTCCAGGGACTTCACGAACCTCGCGGGCGCGCGGGTCGACGTCACCGTGTTCACGGAGGAGGAGGCACTGGACTTCCTTCGCCGGCGGACGGGGGTCGCCTCGGACGACGGGGCCCGCGAAGTCGCCGCGGAACTGGGCCGGTTGCCCCTCGCTCTCGCCCAGGCGGCCCATGTCATCCGGGTGCGGGGGACCGGCTACCGCGGCTACCTGGAACGGCTGCGGGCCTACCCCTTGAGGACCGCGCTGGAGAAGGTGCCCGGAGAGCGGTATCCGCACCGGGTGGCCGAGGCGATGCTCATCGCCGCCGAGCAGGTCGAGCAGCGGGGCCCGGACGGCGCGGTGCGGGTTCTGCTGGAGGTGCTGTCGGTGCTGTCGCCCGCCGGAGTGCCCCGCAGGTTGCTGCACGGGGTAGTCCGGCAGGCGGGGGTCCACGACGCCGACGTCGTGGAGGCCGCGCTGGGAGTCGTGACCCAGGCCTCGCTCGCCACGGACTCGGGAGCGGACGCCGTGAACCTGCACCGGCTGGTGCAGCGGGTGATCCGGGAGAGGGCGGGGGAGCGAATACGGGACGTCGTCCGCGCCGCGGTGCGGCATCTGGAGGCGGTGCTGATACCGCCCGGGGAGGCATGGGAGAGACGGGAGTTCGGAGGACAGCTCGTCGACCAGATAGACGCGCTGTGGGGCGTCGTACGAGAGGACCTGCCGTCGTACGAGGAGGCGGACCAGGAGAGCCTGGTGCGGTTGCGGAGGTGGGCGGCGTACGACCATCTGGGGCATGTGGGAGCGATGGGCCGGGCGGTGGTCCGGGCGGGCGGGACCCGGCGGGACTGCGAAGCCGCCCTGGGGGAGGAGGCGGCCGCCACGCTCAGCGCCCTGGAACTCGAAGGGGACATGTGCGCGTGGGCAGGCCGCACCGAGCAGGCCATCGGGGCACGCGCCAGACGCCTGGAGATCACCGAGCGGTGTCTGAGCCCCGAGGACGAGCGCACGCTCACCGCGCGCAGGGACCTCGCCCGGTCGTACGAGACAGCCGGTCGCTACGAGCTGTCCGTGCCCATGTACGAGGCACTGGAGCGGGACATGCGACGGCTGCACGGTGCGGATCACGTGGAAACCCGGGGCGCCCTGAGCGATCTGGCGAGAACGTACGCGGCCGCCGGCCGACTGCGCGAGGCGGCGCGCATCGTGGACCGCATGCGCCCGGACTGGTCGCAGGGCCCGGCGCCGTCCGCGGCGAGCCTGTACTCCCTGCAGAGCCTGGCCGAAACCTACGGCTCGGTGGGCCGCGACGAGGAAGGGGTCGCGCTGCTGCGCCGTTACGTGGTCGCATGCGAGGACGAGCACGGTCCCGAGCACGCCGAGACGGTCTGGGCCCGCAACAATCTGGCTCTCCAGTGTCTGGACGCCGCTCTGTACGACGAAGCGCGTGCGGCTGCCGAGCGGGCGCTGGCGGACGCGGAGCGGATATTCGGTCCGGAGTCCGAAGAGACGGTGACGATCCGTGACACCCTCGCCACGTGCCTGATCAGGGCGGAGCGCGACGAGGAGGCCCTGGCCCTGTTCCGTCGTGTGGTCGACGAGCGGACCGCCCTGCATGGTCGGGAACACCCGGTCGTGCTGCGTGCGCGCGGCAGCCTGGTGTGGGGGCTGGACCAGTCGAAGCGGCACGGTGATGCCTACGCCGCGCAGGTCCAGTTGATCGCGGACCACGAGCGACTGTTGGGAAGGGACCATCCCAGCACGTTCGGAGTCCGCAGCTTCCACATCCACCTCTGCACACGCCACGGCCGGATCCAGGAGGCGATCGACTTCGCCCGCGAGGTCCTCGCTGACCATGAGCGGGTCCACGGACGCCTTCATCCGCACACATTCGATGTCTGCCTCGGTCTCGCCGACGCCCTGACCTCGGCCGCGCACTATTCCGAGGCCCTCGCCCTGCTGCGGCAGACCCTGCGGAACACCAGGCGGAGCCTGGGCGCCGGGCATCGGCTGACCTTCTCCGCGCGGGCCGGCCTCGCCCGCGTCCTGCGATTGTCCGGTGAGGTGGACGAGGCCCGCGGGCTGCGTGAGGAGAACGTGGCGGAGTACGCCCGGCTCTTCGGGGACGACCACATCGAAGTCGTCTGGGCCCGGAGCGATCTGGCCGATCTGCTCACCTGGCACGGACTGCACGACGAGGCGCTCGCACTCCATCGGGGCGTCGTGGACGACGTGACCCGTATATGGGGAGCCGACCACCCGTCCACCCTGGCGGCGCGCCGCTGGCTGGCGGTGGCTTGTGGGAACGCCGGACGCCACCGGGAGCGGCTCAGGCTGACCGGTGAGGCGTTGGCCGACTGCGAGCGGATGCTCGGCGCCGACGCACTGCCGACCCTCGCCACACTGGGTGAACAGGTGATCGCGCTGAGGATGGCCGGACAACGGCGCGAGGCCCGGCGTCTGGACCGGGAGCTGTACGCCGACTACGCCCGCGTTCTCGGTGTCGACCACCCGATCACGATCGACAAGTACGACGACGTGGCCGACGGATACCGGGCGGTGCAAAGACGTGTCAAGGCCCTGCGGATCCGCGAACGCGTGCTTCACGCCTGTGAGGCCAGGTCCGGTCCCTGGAGTTGGGAGTCGGTCCACGCACGCCGCCGCCTGAGCGGCGCCTACGCCTCCGTGGGGCTGCTGTGGCGCGACGCCGCCTGGCAGAGGCGCTTCCTGGACGACCTGACGGCACACTTCGGCCCCGACCATCCCGCGACACGGCGGCAGCGTGAGTGGTGGTGCCACGCCCTGCTCCGCACCGGTCGTTGGCGACAGGCGAAGGAGGCGGCCGACACCCACCGAGCGGACTGCGAGCGCCTGTACGGCCCCGACCACATGTGGACACTCGACGCCCGCTGGCTCGTCGCCCACACGGCTCGCCGCACCGGCCGGGTCCGTACCGCCCTAGCGCTGTACGCGGACCTGGTCGCCGACCGCGCCCGCGTCCACGGCCCGGACCATCCGCGCACCTGGTGGGCCCGGCTCAACCATGCCTACGCCACCTTCTGGGCCCTCCACCCGCACCGCGCCGTCGTCCTCTTCGAGACGGTGATCGACGACGGCCGTCGCATCTTCGGCAGCGACAGCAGCCAGGTCGAGGACCGCGTCAGATGGCGCTACCCGTTCCTCTGCCTGATCACCGGCCACTGGCTCCGCATGGTCGCCGCCCTCCGCCTCCGCCGCCACCCGGTGGTCTGACATCACGTCAATGCTCATTTGACGCACCCCCGTTGCAGGGTCTCAGTGGACACATTAGGTTGACCGGACATCCAACGTCCCACGTCCGGGGAGCCGCCTTGTCCGCCGGAAGCCGCCGCACGGCCACCGCTCTGGTCGCCGCCACGGGACTGCTCCTCGCCGCGATCGCCACGGCCACCACCGCCACGGCCGCCACGACGCTGCCCACCCGCGGCTGTGTCTCCTCCGTGCCGTACGTCTCCGGCCAGGGCGGCTACGACACGTACCGGATCCCCGCCACGATCACCACCCGCGAGGGCGCCGTGCTGGCCTTCGCGGAGGGCAGGCGCAACGGCGCCGGCGACACGGGCAATATCGACGTCGTCCTCAGACGGTCGACCGACGGCGGCTGCACCTGGGGGCCGCTGAAGGTGGTGGCCGCCGGGAAGGGGGACACGCGGGGCAACCCGGCGCCGGTGGTCGACCCGCGGACCGGCCGGATCGTGCTCGTCACCTCGTACAACAGCGGCACGGTGACCGAGGCGCAGATCATGCGCGGCGAGGTCACCGCCGAGCAGAGCCGCCGCGTCTTCGTGCAGACGAGCAAGGACGACGGCCGCCGCTTCAGCGCCCCCAGGGACATCACGGCGGACGTGAAACTCCCGGGCTGGCGCTGGTACGCGACCGGCCCGGGTCACGCGGTCGCCCTCACCCGGGGGCCGCACGCGGGCCGCCTGGTCGTCCCCTCGAACCACTCGGCCGCCCCGCCCGCGGACTCGGCGGACACGGGACAGGAGCCCCGGTACTACGGCGCCCACGCGATCCACTCCGACGACGGGGGCACCACCTGGCGGATCGGTTTCGTCGACGACTCGTACGACGGTCTCGACAACGCCAACGAGAACAGCGCGGCCGAACTGCCGGACGGGCGGCTGTACTTCAGCGCGCGGGACCAGCACGGTACGAGCGTCGGCAACCGTCTGGACTCCTACTCCGGCGACGGCGGCGAGTCGCTCGACCGCCCGTACACCGTCCAGCCCACCCTCTCCGACGTCCCCGTGGTCCAGGGCGCGGTCCTCCAGCTCCCCTCCGGCGGCCCGCTCCTCTTCTCCGGCCCCTCCGTCCCCACCGCCCGCCAGTCGATGTCGGTCTGGCGCAGCGGCGACGCGGGCACCACCTTCACCAGGTCCACGACCCTCTCGCAGCGCCCGGCCGCCTACTCCGACCTCGTCCCGCTGAGCGGGTCACGGGTGGGCGTCCTCTACGAGACGGGCGCGGCGGGCCCGTACGAGTCGATCGAGTTCCGCCGCCTGCCGTTGTCGGGTCTGCCCGGCTAGTCGGCCTGGCCGAGAAGGCGTCGTCGGAGTCCTGTCGTGTGGTTCAGGATCGCGTCGGCGAGGGGTCCGTGGACCTCGGGCGGGAGGGCGTGGCCCATGCCGGGGATGTCGACCACGTGTGCGCCGCGGATCACCTGGGCGAGGTGGTGGGCGTGCGGTGGCGGGGTGACGGGTTCGGCGGGTGCGGAGATGACCAGGGTGGGCACGTCGGTGTGGGCGAGTTGTTCGGTGCGGTCCATGCCGGAGGGGTCGGCTCGGGCGTGTGCGGTGCCGGCCGTGTGGTGCCCGGTGTGCTCGATGATGTGCCGTTCGAGGGCGCGGGTGTATGCGGCGTCGAACGGCAGCTGGTCGCCGCCCAGGACACGCCAGTGCTCCACTCTCCGCTCCAGTTCGGCTTCCGGCCCTCGGTCCTCCACGGGGCGGGCCCACATCTCCAGCAGCTCCGGGGCGATCCCGGGAAGTTCTTCGGGCGGGGTCCGGGTCCCGTCCGGGTGGACGTAGGGGGCGGTGCTGAGCGCGCTCGTACCGATCAGGGTGGCGCTGAGCAGCCGGTCGGGGTGGTCGGCGACGAGGAGTTGGGCGAGCATGCCGCCCAGGGACATGCCGACGATGTGGGCGCGTTCGACGCCGAGGCCGTCCAGCACCCTGACGGCGTCCTTCGCCAGTTCGGTGACGGAGTACGGGTGCTCTTCGAACGACCAGGTGGAGCGGCCGGTGTCGCGGTGGTCGTAGCGGATGACGTGGTGGCGGTCGGCGAGCCTGTCCACGAGCGCGTCCGGCCACGCCAGGCCCGATGCCTGCGCGCCCATGATCAGCAGCAGTGGGGGCGTGTCGGAGGCGCCGCGGTCCTCCACCCACAGGCGTATGCCGGGCGCCGCGTCCACGAAGCGTTCCATGCTGTCGGTCCTCGCCTTCCGCGATGAGATAAGACGAGACGTATCGTATCGCGTTTGGGTGCGCCTCGGGGAGGGGCTCAGCGCACCCCGAGGCCGGGTTCGCGGAGTCTCCCTACAGCAGGCCCGCCGCCGCCAGGTATTTGCCCACCCGCTCGACTTCCGCCTCCGACAACGGCACCTGCGGTTCGGCTGTGGCCGCGCAGTCGATGATTCCGCGCAGGTGGAGGGCTGCCTTGAAGGCGCCGAGGGCGGACGAGCCCGTGCCCATGCGGGCCGGGTCGCCGACGGCGATCATGTCGAAGAGGGCGCACAGGCGTTCCTGTTCGGCCCGTGCCCGGTCCCAGTCGCCGGCGCGGCAGAGGCGGTCGAGGCGGACGTAGCCGGCCGGGTCGACGTTGGCGAGGCCGGGGACGGCGCCGTCGGCGCCCAGGGCGAGGGCGGAGTCGATGATCAGTTCGGAGCCGGTGAGGGTGGTGAAGCCGGTGAGGGCGGAGTCGGCGCGGGCGCCGGTGACGACCGTGCGGAAGCCGGCGAGGTCGCCGCTGGAGTCCTTCAGGCCGGCGATGACCTTGTCCGCCGCCAGTCGCAGGACCACGTCGGCGGGCAGCTTGGTGTGGACGGTGGCCGGGATGTCGTAGGCGAAGACCGGGACGGGGGAGCGGTCGGCGAGCAGGCGGTAGTGGCGGGCGATCTCCGCCGGGTGCGTGCGGCTGTAGAAGGGGGCGGTGGCCACGACAGCCTCGGCACCGGCGGCGGTCACGGCGCGGACGTGGTCCAGTACGCGGGGCGTCGACATGTCGATCGCCCCGGCGAGGACGGGGAGTTGGCCGCCGACATGGCCGACCACCGTCTCCACGACCTGCCGCCGCTGCGCGTCCGTCAGATACGCCGCCTCCGACGTCGTACCGAGCACGAACAGCGCGTCCACACCGCCCGTCACGAGATGGTCGACCAGACGGACGAGTGAGGGGACGTCCACCTCGCGGTCTGGTGTCAGGGGCGTGCAGACGGGCGGGATGACACCGGTCAGCGGGGCGGGGACGGTCATCGTGGCTCCTTTGGTGCTAGGTGTCTCGGGTGTCGCGTACGGCTGGCTCGGTTCGATCCTCCACGGCCTGGGCGACCAGGTCGCGTGTCGACTCCGTCTCCTCCACCGGATGGTGGCACCGGAAGCGGTGTCCGGGGGCCGACGCGGCCACGAAGTCCGGCATGATCTCCGCGCAGACGTCGTCCGCCTTCCAGCAGCGGGTACGGAACGGGCAGCCGCTCGGCGGCCGGGTGGCCGACGGGACCGGGCCCACCAGCGGGATCGGGTCGATCGGGTCCAGCAGGCCGGGCGTCGCCGAGAACAGGGCGCGGGTGTACGGGTGCCGGGCGCGGTCGGTGACCAGGTCCGCCGGGGTCTCCTCCACGATCCGGCCCAGATACATGGTGATCACGCGGTCGCTCATCCGCCGTACCGTCTGGATGTCGTGAGAGACGAAGACCAGCGCCAGACCCAGGCGTTCCTTCAGGTCCAGGAGGAGGTTGAGGATCTGGGCGCGGACCGAGACGTCCAGCGCGCTCGTCGGCTCGTCCGCCACCACCAGGTCCGGATCGAGGGCCAACGCCCTCGCGATCGCCACTCGTTGGCGCTGCCCGCCGGACAGCTGGCCCGGCAGGCCGTCCGCGAGCGCCGTCGGCAGACCGACCAGGGACATCAGTTCCCGGACGCGGTCCTCCCGTTCGGCCGGGGTGCCGCGCCTGTGCACGTCGAGGGGGTCGCGGAGGATCTGGCGGATCGTCAGGCGGCGGTTCAGGGCCGTGGACGGGTCCTGGAAGATCATGCCCGTGCCGCCGCCGACGGCCACCCGGCGCTCGGCGGGCGACATGGACCACAGGTCCCGCCCCCGGAAGGAGACCGCGCCGGCCGTCGGCCGGTCCACGCCCACCAGCACCTTCGCCAGCGTCGACTTGCCGCACCCCGACTCGCCCACCACGCCGACCGTCTCCCCGGGGGCGATCACCAGATCGGCGCCGGTCAGGGCGTACACCCGGTCGCGGGTGAACACCCCGCCGCTGCGCGCCTTGTGGACGACATGGGCGCCGGAGACCTCCACGAGCGCGCTCACCGGGTCACCTGGCCTTCCGTGCTGTCCATGAGGTCCACCGCCGGATGGTGGCAGGCCGCCGTGTGGGTGCGGGTGCCCCGCAGGGCCGGGGCCGTCGTACGGCAGACGTCGCTCGCCCGGGGGCAGCGGTCGGCGAAGCGGCAGCCGGCCGGGAAGTCGGCGGGGGAGGGGACGACGCCCTTGATCTGGGTCATCCGCTCGGCCGCGGACTCCAGGGACAGGACGCTGCCCAGCAGGCCGCGCGTGTAGTGGTGGGAGGGCTGCTCCACCAGGTCCGCCGTCACGCCCGTCTCCACGATCTGTCCGCCGTACATCACGACCACCCGGTCGGTCACGTCCGCGATCAGGGCAAGGTCGTGCGAGACGAGGATCAGCGCGAAGCCCAGCTCCTCGCGCAGCCGCAGCAGGAGCTCGATGATCTGCGCCTGGACGGTCACGTCGAGCGCCGTCGTCGGCTCGTCGGCCACGATCAGCTTGGGGTTGCGGGACAGGGCCATCGCGATGAGAACGCGCTGGCGCTGGCCGCCGGAGAGCTCGTGCGGGTAGCTGCGGAGGGTGCGCTCGGGGTCGAGGCCGACCAGACGCAGCAGCTCGGGTGCGGAGCGCTTGCCGCCCCGGCGCACGACCTGCTTCAGCTGGGCGTGGATCGTCATCGCCGGGTTCAGGGAGGACAGGGCGTCCTGGTAGACCATCGCCATCTCGTGGCCGAGCAGACGGCGGCGTACGCGCATCGGCTCGCCCACCAGCTGCCGCTGGTCGAAGCGGACCTGGCCGCGTACGCGGGCGCCCTTCGGTTCCAGGCCCATCACCGTCAGCGCGGTCAGCGACTTGCCGCAGCCCGACTCGCCGACCAGGCCGAGGACTTCACCGGGGCGGACGTCGAAGCTGATGCCGTCGACGATGTCCACGCCCCGGTGACGCCCGTCGAAGCCGATGGCCAGGTTCTCGACGGAGAGGACCGGTCGGCCCTGGGGGAGGGGGCGGGCCCGGGAGCGCAGCCGTACGGCCGCCTCGGTCAGTCCGGGCAACTCGGTGACCTCGCCGCCGCCCGGCTCGGGAGCCTCCAGCCGGTCCTCCTGCTCCTGTGGCTCCACCTCCCGCGCGACCGGCGCGGCCCACGCGTCGGAGACGCCCTCGGAGAGGATGTTCAGGGACAGCACCGTGACCAGCATCAGCAGGCCGGGGAACACGGTCGCCCACCAGCCCCCGGTCAGCACCATGTTCTTGCCGTCCGCGATGACACTGCCCCAGGACGGGTCCGGCGGCCTTACACCCGCGCCGATGAAGGACAGCGACGCCTCGAAGACGATGGCCTCGGCGACCTGGACCGTGCAGAACACCAGCACCGGGGCGGCGCAGTTGACGGCCACGTGCCGGATCACGATGTGCGGGGTGCGGGCTCCTATCACCCGCTCGGCGGTCACATAGTCCTCGCCGTACTGGTCGAGGACGTTGGCCCGGACGACCCTGGCGACCGGCGGGGTGAACAGGAACGCGATCGCGCAGATCAGGACGGTGATCCCGCCGCCGAAGACGGCCACGAGGACGGCGGCCAGCGCGATGCCCGGGAACGCCATGACGACGTCCAGGCAGCGCATCAGCGTCTCGTCGACCGCCTTGCGCGAGGTCGCGGCCACGGCCCCGATGACCGCCCCCACGACCAGCGCCAGCCCGGTGGCGCCGAGCCCGATCGCCAGCGACCAGCGGGCCCCGTACATCAGCCGGCTCAGGATGTCCCGGCCGAGGCTGTCCTGGCCCATCCAGTGGTCGGCGGAGGGCGCTCCGGTGCCCCCGACCAGGGCCTGTTGGTCGAGCGGGTCGTGCGGGGCGAGCCACGGGGCGAGGAGTGCCGTGAGGACCACGACCGCCAGGAAGCAGACCGCGATCCGGGACAGCAGCGGCAGTCGGCGCCAGGAACGCAGCCGGACGCCGGGCCGGGACAGGGCCGCCGTCAGGCGTTTGCGCGTGGTCACGATCAGGCCGAACATCAGGGCATCAGCTCGCATCCCTCGGTCGTCTTCCATGTGCGTCCCTGAGCAACGTGCGTCCCCGAGTCAACTCGCGTCCCTCAGACGCGGGTTCACCAGCAGGTAGAGAACGTCGATGACGAGGTTCACGACCACGAAGCCCGCGGCCGTGGTCAGGACGACACCCTGGACGACCGCCGGGTCGCCGTTCTTCACGGCGTCGATCATCAGCTTGCCCATGCCCGGCAGCGAGAAGATCGTCTCGATGACGACCGCGCCGCCGAGCAGATAGCCGACGCGCAGCCCCAGCACGGTGAGCGGGTTGATCAGCGCGTTCCGCAGTACGTTCCGGCCCACCACGACCCGCGGCGGCAGCCCGCTGCCGATCGCCGTCCGTACGTAGTCCTTGTCGAGCTCCTCCACCACCGACGTCCGTACGATCCGCGTCAGCTGCGCCGCCACCGGCAGCGACAGCGCGAACGCCGGCAACGTCATCGTCTTCAGCCACCCGGTGAAGGAGTCCGCCGGATTGACGTATCCGCCGGTCGGGAACCACCCCAGATCCACCGCCAGGTACTGGATCATCAGCAGCGCCAGCCAGAAACCCGGCGCCGCGACCCCGGTCAACGACACCACCCGGATGATCTGGTCCGGCAGCCGGTCCCGGTAGATCGCCGCCGTGACCCCGCCGAGCAGCGCCAGTACCACCGCGATCCCCAGCCCCAGGAAGGTGAGCTGGAGCGTGAGCGGCAACGCGGTGGTGACCTGGTCGATGACGGGGGCCCGGGTGAGCGCGCTGATCCCCATGTCACCGTGCAGCAGATCGCCCACGAAGCCGACGTAGCGCACGGGCAGGGGGTCCAGCAGCCCGTTCTCCTCCCGGAAATCATGCAACTGCTCCGGCGTCGGATTGGCCCCTTGGAAGAACGCCGACGCCGGATCCACATCCGAGAACCGCATGACGATGAACACGAACAGCACGATTCCGAGCATCAGCGGAACGAGCAGAGCGACCCGCCGAATCAGAATGCGCAGGACAGCGACCACGCTAAACCCACTTGGCCTGGAGCAGATTGATCCCCGGATAGGGCTGTGCCCTTATCCCGCTGAGTCGCTTCGGATTCCAGGCCGTCATCAGCTCGTTGTGGACCACCGGATAGAGCACGGCCTGTTCGGCGACGATGTCGATGTAGTCCTGCACCATCGTCTTCTTCTTGTCGGCGTCGGGCTCCCGCGTGGCCTGGTCCATGTCCCTGAAGAGCCCCTTGGCCACCGCGTTGTCGGCCCACCGCGCGTACTGCATCCACAGATTCTGCGGACCGTAGTTGTAGTGCATGATCAGATCCGCGTCGAGCCCGAACTGGTTCGGATTCGAGGCCGCGGCCACGACCTGGTAGTCCTGCTTCTGGTCCATCTTCGTGAAGACGGCGGTGGTCTCCTGCGGCGAGAGGGTCGTCTCGACGCCGATCGCGTCCCAGGAGGCCTTGACGGTCGGCAGACAGTCGACGATCCAGCTGACGTTCACCGCCAGAATCTCGATCTTCAGCCCCTTCACCCCGGCCTCGGCCAGCAGCGCCTTCGCCTTGTCGGGGTCGTACGCGTACACGCTCTTCGCCGGCCGATAACTCGGGTTTCCCTCATTCAGGAACGAACTCGCGGGTTTCCCGTGCCCCTTCAGCGCCACCTCGATCATCTTGTCCCGGTCGATCGCGTAATGCAGCGCCTGCCGCACGCGTACGTCGTCGAAGGGTTTGCGCCTGGTGTTGAACATGAGGAAGAGGTTGTTCATCCCGGAGCCGCCCTGGACGGACATGCCGCCCTTCTCCAGCTGCCCGATATTGGCGTACGGGATGTTGTCGGCGATCTGCGCGCCCGCGCTCGCGCCGGAGATCTTCGCGACGCGCGGGGCGGCGTCCACGATGGTCAGCCAGTTCATCTTCTTGAAGGCGGCCGGGCGGGGGCCGTTGTAATCGGCGAAAGCCTCGAACGTCGTGTTCGACTTCGGGTGGTGCGCGGTCTGCCGGTACGGCCCCGAGCCGATCGCCTTGCCCTTGATGGCGTCGTCCCAGGCGCCGGGCCGGGAGAAGACGTGCTTCGGCATGATCTTCGCCAGCGTCAGCCGGGAAATACCGTCGGGGAAGGGGAACTTGAGCACCAGCTCGACGTTCCGCGCGTCGATCTTCCTGACCTCCTTCAGCCAGCTCGCGAAGAAGCCCTTGGCGAGGGTCTGGGTGTCGGGGTCGAGGATCCGCTCGTACACGAAGACGACGTCGTCGGCGGTCACCGGCTTGCCGTCGTGGAAGGTGGCGCCGGCCCGCAGCTCGAACTTCCACGACGTACCGCTGAGATCGCCGGGTACGGCCGTCGCGAGCGCCGCGTACGGCTCCCGCGAGATGGGGTCGGTGTCGAGGAGGCCTTCGTAGATGTGGTTGTTGGCGGCCATGCAGAAGGCGGACGCGGTCTGGGTCGGGTCCCAGCTGCCGTCGTTGCCGTAGCCGATGACGGCGGTCAGGGTGCCGTTCTTCCCGCCCCCGCCGTCACCGGTGTCATTGGTGGACTCCGGCCCGGCCGAACAGGCGGCCAGCGACGAGGAGACGGCGGCGGCCGCGCCCAGCGCGCCGGAGTACTTCAGGAACGACCGGCGAGCCGTCGCCGGGGCGTCATGGGTCACGTCGCGCACGGTTCCTCCAGCGAGGCAGCGAGGGAGCGAAGCGGTGGGGGAGATACGACGTCCTACGTCCTACAGGGAGCAGCGTGACCTTAGGAGCGCTGGTAGGGGTGGTCAAGAGATCGCACACGAATGGCGTAGGTGCCAAAGGTGCGACCAATGGCGGATCAACAGCGGTATGAAATAAGGACAGTTGAGCGACCGTTAGGGGCGAGTTCGCCGAGTTGATCACTGGGCGTTAACCTGGCGTTCCCCTGATCGGTTCACGCGGTTTCCGTCCGGAGGTGGGACGTCGGATGTCCGGCGAGCGTACGATGCGGCGCATGTCTCAGGAGAGCGGCAGTCGGCGCCGGCCCGAGCGGCGGGTGAGCGGCCAGATCCAGCGCGAGGTGATGCAGCTGATCATCGACCGCAAACTCCAGGCGGGTGCGCCGCTGCCCACCGAGACGGAGCTGATGGAGGACCTCGGCGTCAGCCGCAACTCCGTCCGTGAGGCCCTCAAGGCCCTGCAGGCCCTCGACATAGTCGACATCAGACACGGCTACGGCACCTATGTCGGCGAGGCCTCCCTCACGCCCCTCGTCGACGGCCTCACCTTCCGCACCCTGGCCCGGCCCGACGGCGACACCGCCGCCCTCGCCGAGATCCTCCAGATCCGCGAGGTCCTGGAGGACGGCCTCGTACGACGGGTCGCGGCCTCCCTCACGGACGACGAAGTGGACGGTCTCGCCGCCGTCGTCGACCGGATGGAGGCGGCCGGCCGCGCGGGCGAACCCGTCGCCGAACTCGACCGCGACTTCCACGAACTCCTCTACGCCTCCCTCGGCAACGCGCTGATCCCCCAGCTCCTCGGCGCCTTCTGGACCGTCTTCCTGCGCGTCGCCGGCGCCCGCGGCTGGACCGACGACCCCACCCCCGAGCTGACCATCCGCCGCCACCGCGACATCGTGGCCGCGCTGCGCGCCCGCGACGTCGAGGGTGCGCAGCGGGCGATGTCCGACCACTTCCGGGGCATCGAGGCCCGGGCGGCGCAGGCGTCGCGGGGGGTGGGCTAGCCATGGGGGAGACGGCGGCCGAACCCTGGGAGCCGACGGACACCGGTGTGCTGCGGCTGCC
Source organism: Streptomyces sp. DSM 40750 (assembly GCF_024612035.1). Classification (GTDB taxonomy): domain Bacteria; phylum Actinomycetota; class Actinomycetes; order Streptomycetales; family Streptomycetaceae; genus Streptomyces. The sequence goes on along the minus strand of NZ_CP102513.1, from coordinate 3,969,800 downwards.
GTCCGGGCGGCTGGTGCGCGGCCGGGGACTCAGCCGGCCGCTCCCGGACGGCCGGGTCCCCACATACGCCGTGTACCTCCTCGGCAAGGAGCCGCCCGAAGTCCCCTGGGAGTCCCGCTGGCTGCGCTGGCCCGACTTCCGGCTGCCCGGCGACCGGGCGGAGGCGGCGGAGGTGCTGCGGGACGCCTGGCACCGGGCGGCCGCCGACCGGGTCGAGCTCGCCTGCGGGGGCGGCCGGGGCCGCACCGGCACCGCGCTGGCCTGCCTGGCGGTCCTGGACGGCGTACCGCCGGACGAGGCCGTGGCGTACGTACGCCGGCACTACGACCGGCACGCGGTGGAGACGCCGTGGCAGCGGCGGTACGTACGACGCTTCGGCACCTGACCCTACGGTCGCCGCGCGCGGAAGCGGAGGCTGCCGCCCTGCTCGTGCACGGTCACGGACACGTCCGTGAAGCCCGCCCGGGTCAGGCGTGCGGGCAGGGTCGCCGGATCGACGACGTTCATGGTGTCCCGCAAGTGGAGGAGACGGAAGCGGAGGCTCGACCGGCTGTCGCTGCCGGCGAAGGTGCCGCCGGGGCGCAGCACGCGGAACGCCTCCGCGAAGATCCGGTCCTGCTGCTCGGCGGTCGGCACATGGTGCAGCATCGTGAAGCAGACGACCGAGTCGTAGGACGTGTCCGGCAGCGGCATCGCCGCCCCGTCCGCGTGCACGATCCGGACGCGCTCGCCCCAGGCGACGTCCAGCAGCCGGGCGGTCTCGGCGTCGACCTCGACGGCGGTGAGGTGCGGCACCTGTTCGACGAGGACGCGCAGGTTGGCGCCGTAACCGGGCCCGATCTCCAGGACGTCCGTGCCCAGTTCGACACCGTCGAGCGCCCAGGGCAGCAGCTGTTCTCTCGTCTTGAGCGCCCACTTCTCGGAGCTGCAGATCCGCTGGTGCATCAGATTCATCGGCATACATCCGACGCTAGGCCCGGCCCCGCCCTGTCCACCATGGGCTAGGCTGCCGTCCCATGTCGCGAAACGGACAGCGACCCGAGGGCACCGACGGGCAGTGGGACTCGGGCGTCGAGCGGAACCCGGCCGCCATGCTCGACGGCCCGTACCCCACCGCCGTTTTCATCGGTCACTTCGCCATGCCGCGTGGCACCGCCTTCTCCCGGCACTGGCATGCCGTCCACCAACTCGCCTGGTCGGCCAAGGGGTTGCTGCGGGTCACCACCCGGCGGGGCTCCTGGCTCCTGCCGCCCACGCTCGCCCTCTGGATCCCGGCGGGCGTTCACCACACCACCGAGGCGGCGGGCGACACGGTGATGCGCAGCCCGTACGTGGACCCCGCGAGCTGCCCCCGCATCGACTGGCGGGAGCCGACGGTGGTGGCGGTGGGCCCCCTGCTCCAGGCGCTCATCGACCACCTCCTCCGCACGGACCTGCCCCCGGAGGCCCGCGTCCGCGCCGAGGCCGTACTCCTCGACGTCCTGCACCCCGTCCCCGTCACGAGCGTCACGGCCCCCGAGCCCCGCGACCCCAGGGCCCGCGAGGTGGCCCGCGCCCTCACCGCCAACCCGTCCGACCCCCGCCCCCTCGCCTCCTGGGGCACTCAGGTCGGCGCCAGCGCCCGCACCTTGGCCCGCCTCTTCGTCACCGAGACGGGCCTCGCCTTCGGCCAGTGGCGCGAACAGGCCCGGATGCGCGCCGCGATGCCCCTGCTCGCCGAGGGCCTCCCGATCGAGGCCGTCGCCCACCGCGTCGGCTACGCCTCCGCCAGCTCCTTCGTCGCGGCGTTCCACCGGATCGTCGGGGTGACACCGCGCCAGTACTTTCCCGTGCACCGCTGAGAAGCCGCCACCCGGCACGGGAAACGCGGCCGGATCAGTCGACACAGCCGTAAAACCAGGCGACCGCACCCTCCTGGACGTGTTCGCGGCACCGCCCCGCACATGACTCCGCCCCCGCCACCCCTGCCCGTCCCATCCACGGGGTGCTGCCCCTGGCCCCCGCTACGGGGTTTGCCGCCGAGGCGACAACGGGGGATGGGGTGCAGCCCTCAGGGATGGGACGGGTAGGGACGGCGGGGGCGGGAAGGCCTCGGGCGTCTCGGCGGGACCGGACTAGGGGGCGGTCCTCGCGGGGCCGTACAGGGCGTTCGGGGTGCCGGTCATCAGGGCCCAGTACCGGTCTCCGTACGACCAGTGCCACCACTCGGTGGGGTAGTTGACCAGCCCGGCCGTGGTGAGCGCCGCGGACAGGGTGCGGCGGTTGCGGCGGGCGGTGTCGGAGATGTTGGGGGCGTCGGTGTAGCAGGCGTCGTCGCTCTCCTCGGGGCTGGCGTCGACGGCGGTGCCCATGTCGAGCTCGTCCCCGGCGGCGGTGCACAGGGTGAGGTCGACCGCGGCGCCGGCGACGTGCGGCCCGATCTCCGGCGGGGAGAGTGAGCGGCTGGTCTGGACGCGGAGGTACTCCTCCGACCAGTCGGGGTTGGCCTGGCGCAGTTCGGCGGCGTACCTCTCGAAGTACTCGATCTGCAGGGCGAGCGGCCGGTACCCCTCGGTGACCAGCAGTCGCAGCCCGTCGGGCAGCAGCCGGGCGGCGCGGGCGAGGCGCCAGGCGACGCCCTCACGGAGGTGCGCGTACGACCCCTCCGGGTCGGCCTGGCGGGAGTCGACCGTCACGAAGGGCAGTTCCCTCAGGTCGACGAGGGGCTCACCGCAGTCCTGGACCGGGATGCGGGCGACCTCGGGGTCGCTCATGAGGATGATCGAAGGCATGCGTCGTCTTCCACCGGGCGGGAGGTGTGATGCGGCGGGGTGCGTGGCAGCACCCCGGGGAGGGACCTGATCCCCTGATGTCCCTCCCCGGGGGCTTCCCCCCTTGAGTGGTGGTCTGTGACCTGGCGACGGTCGTTCCCCCCGTCCGTCCTGCCGTTCTGATCCCACTGTGTTCACGTTCCCACCGGTCCGTCCCCTGCGCGCTCCGGTGGGTCGACCGGCCGGGCGGTGGTCGCCCGGCCGATCCGTTGTTCCCCCGAGAACAACGAGAATGGCGCACTCCGCTGGAAGTTCTCTGCAAGTCCGCCGCAAGTCCGCCGCAAGCGGGTTCCGGCCTGGCCGAGAGTCGTGAGGAGGGCGGCGGCCGGTGGGAGAGAGGCGGTCGTATTACGTAGCCGCGTACGCAATTCCACGGATGCCACGCCGTCTTCCTCGCACGGATGCTGATCTTCCGCAGGTCCGCAGGTCCGCAGGTCCGCAGGTCCGCAAGGGAAAGGGGATCCGGTGGCCCGTCGCACCAACACGTCGTGCCTGGGTATGGCCGTCAAGGCCTATCTGCTGTTGACCGTGTGGATCACCGTCGGCTACGCGCTGGCGCTGCCGGTCACCGTGGTCGATCTGATGTCCGCTCAGGACCCGCCGCTGCGGCTGCACACGGCCGAGCAGTACGCGGTCGTGTACGGCGTCCCCGTCGCCGTCGCGCTGGGGGTGGCCGCGTTCACCAGGTGGTCCCGGACCAGGCCGTGGTGGGCCTACCTCTGCCACGCGGCGGTCGTGCTCGGGGCGAGCGGGGCGGCGGTGCTCTGGACGGAGACCCGGTTCGACTCGCCGGAGTGGGGTTCCCGGGCGATGGCGCAGAGCGGGGCGGCCGGGATCGCCGCGTTCCTCTGCCACCGGGCGCTGCGCTGGTGGGACGGCGGCGGGTTCAACGGCGGCCGTCGCCGCCCCGCCCCCGGCGAGATCTGGCACGCGCTGGTGCCGTTCCGCGAGTCCGCCGGCGAACGGCCCCACTACTGCGTGGTCATGCGGTCCCGCCTCCGCCATGTCGAGGTCCTCCAGATCACCAGCCAGGACAAGGACCACCGCGCCGATCACCTTCGTATCCCCAACGACGGCTGGGACTTCTCCTCCGGCAAGGCCCACTGGGTCGAGATCGGCCTGCCGCCCCGCCAGGTCCCCTACGGGAAGTTCACCAACGCCATGCCCAAGGGCCGCTGCCCCAAGCCCGTCTGGCGGCAGCTCCGGGCCCGGCGCCCCGCGACCGGCGCGGCCTCGGCCCTGTGGTCCCGGATCACACCCACGGCCATGGCTCGTGCCGTTCGCGGGCCTCGCAGACGTTGAACACCCGCATGGACTCGGCCCGCAGCGCGTCGGCGCCGTCCTGATCGCCGAGCGCGGCACGTACGACGGAGAGGTTGCGCAGGGCGCGGGCGCGGGGGAGGGGCAGGGCGAGGACACCCCAGAGGGCGGCGGAGGCGGTCAGCAGCCCCTCCGCGTCCGTCAGGCGGCCCTCGGCCAGCGCGCACTCGCCGAGCGTGCGCAGCGTCAGGGCCTCGCCGAAGCGGTCCTCGTGGACCCGGCAGACATCGAGGATCTCGCGCAGCTCGGTCTCCGCCTCCCGGGTGTGCCCCAGCCGCAACCGGGCCTTGGCGCGGGCCCGCAAGGCGTACGCCGCCATGTGCGGGTCGCCGAGGGCGCGCAGGATCTCCAGCGCCTGCTCGGCCACGCGCGCGGCCTCCTCGTACGCGCCGAGCGAGCGGTGCACCAGGCTGAGCGTGCGCAGCGCGAGGGCCTCGCCGCGCCGGCTGCCGAGCCGCCGGTACGCCCGCAGCGACTCGTCGAGGAGCGGGAACGCCCCTTCCTGGTCGCCGAGTTCGAGGCGTACGGAACCGCCGTACCGGCAGGCGACCCCGACCCCGGTGTCGTCGCCGACCCGCCGGAAGCCGTCGGCCGCGTCGGTCAGAGCCCGTTCGGCGTCGCGTAGTTCGCCCACCTCGCGGCAGGCGCTGCCGAGGCCGGCGAGGGCGGCGGAACGGCCGCGTACGTCGCCGAGTTCGGTGCAGATCCGCTCGGCGGTGCGGAAGTACTCCTGGGACTCGGCGATGCGGTCCTGTTCGTAGCGGAGTTGTCCCAGGCCGATGGTCAGCAGGGCCTCGCCCGAGCGGTCCTCGGCGCGGCGGGCCGCGGCCAGGGCGGCGTCGTGGCTGCGCCACCAGGCGTCGAACCGGTTGCTGATGGCGAAGGAGGACGAGCACAGGGCCGCTGCCGCTTCGCAGGCGAGGGTGTGCAGGCCCATGGCCGCGGCGCGCTCGACCGCGGTGGTGAGGGTGTCCGCTTCCGCGTCGAACCAGGCGAAGGGGTCGGTCAGGGCGCGGCGGGTGGTTCGGGCGCCTACCGGGGCGGGGGGTTCGGCCGGTTGGCGGCTGCCGGTCGTGTGTGGTGGATCGCGCAGTTCCCCGCGCCCCTTGAGGGGCGCTTCCGTGAACCTGTGCCTCAAGCTGACCGCACCCGACGGCGCCGACTCCGTCACCCTGTCCATCAGCCACAACCCGGCGGTCAACGCCCGGCCCACCGCTGCCGTGCGGTCGGCCACCGGGTCCTCGGCCTCGGCGCGTTCCGTGGCGTAGACGCGGACCAGGTCGTGCAGGCGGTAGCGCGGCTGGCCCACCTGGTCTCTGCCCGGGCAGTCGATCAACTGGGCGTCCAGGAGGCGTTCCAGGATCTCCTCCGCCTCGTCCTCCGGGGTGTCGGCGAGCGCGGCCACCGTCCAGACGGCGACGTCGGCGGAGCCGAGCGTGGCGATGCGGCGCAGCACCCGGCGGGCGCACTCGTCCAGGGCCTGATAGCTGAGGCCGAGGCTGGCGCGTACCTCCAGGTCCCCGACGGACAGTTCGTCGAGGCGGCGGTGTTCGTCGGCGAGACGCTCGGCGAGCACGCTGGGCGTCCAGTGCCGGCGGGTCGCCAGGCGGGCGCCCGCGATCCGCAGGGCCAGCGGCAGCCCGCCGCACAGCTCGACGATCCGGCGCGCGGCGGCCTGCTCGGGCGGGTCGTCCGGGGTGCGGTCCGGCCCGGTGACCCTGATCAGCAGTTCCAGGCCGCGGGCGTCGTCCAGGACGTCCAGGTCGGTGCGCCGGGACCCGACGAGTCCGCCGAGCCGTGCCCGTGAGGTGACCAGCACCCCGCAGGTGGAGCTGCCCGGCAGCAGCGGCCGTACCTGGGCCTCGCCGTTCGCGTCGTCCAGGACCAGCAGCATCCGCCGCCCGGCGACGAGGCTGCGGAACAGATCGCCGCGTTCGGCCGTGTCCTCCGGCGGGTCCGCCCCGAGCGCCCGCAGCAGCCGGCCCAGTACCTCGGCGGGCGGTACGGGCTCGCTGAAGCCGTGCAGTTCGGCGTAGAGCTGCCCGTCGGGATACTCGCCGGCCACCCGGTGCGCGGCCTGCACGGCGAGCGCGGACTTGCCCACCCCGGCGGCCCCCGAGACCACGACGACGGGCATCGCCTCCCGCTCGCCGGTCAACCCCTCGACGACCTGCGCCAGTTCCTCCTCCCGCCCGGTGAAGTCCCCGATGGCGGGCGGGAGAAGGGACACGGGCCGGGGCGCGGTGGCCTGCCGCGGAGCGGCGGTGGCGGTCGTGGCGGCGAGCAGCGTGGGGTCGGCCCGCAGGATGGCCTCGTACAGTCGGTTGAGTTCCGGGCCCGGGTCGAGCCCCAGTTCCTCGGCGAGCGCGGTCCGCCCCTCCCCGTACACGGCCAGCGCGTCGGCCTGCCGGCCCAGCCGGTACAGGCCCAGCATCAGCTGACCGCGCGGCCGTTCCCGCGTCGGATGCGCCCTGACCAGCGCGGTCAGCTCGGTGACCAGCTCCGCCTCGTGGCCGCCGACCTCCAGTTCGGCGGCTGTACGTTCCTCCAGGGCCGCCTGTCGGGCCTCCTCCAGCCGCCCGGCCTCACCCCGCAGCGCCTCCCCGACGCCGCCGAGCGCCGGCCCGCGCCACAGCTCCAGTGCCTCCCGGAGCAGCCGCGCGGCCGCCTCGTGGTCCCCTTCGGCGGCGGCCCGCCGCCCGTCCGCCGTGCGCGCCTCGAACTCCGCCAGGTCGACCCGCCCGATCCCGGGCCGCAGCACATACCCCGGCGGCCGGGTCTCGATCGCCTCCGCCGCCTCGGCGGGCAGGGCCCGCCGCAGCGCCGACACATACGTCTGCACCAGCGCCCGCGCGGTGTCCGGGGGCTCGTCCCCCCAGATCACGTCCACCAGCGTGTCCGCGGGCACCACCTGACCGGCCCGCAGCAGCAGCACGGCCAGCAGCGCGCGCGGTTTCGGCCCGCCCAGCCGCAGGGGTCTGCCACCGTGCCACGCCTCGACCGGGCCGAGCAGTCGGAATTCCAGCTCCACGGGTCCCCATCTTCCGTGCTGTCGGACCGCCGGGACAGCGGTTGCTCACGCAACGTTCGACGCTCATGTACGCCGAGTGGTTTCCCATGACGCATGATGCGCCAGACAGTTGTCGGAAAACAGAGGAACCGGAGGGCATCATAGGTGGGCCGCGCGGAGATTCAGGGCCGTCCTGTGTGCCGACTGTGAGGGCGCCGTGACGGTCCCCTGTGCTGGCGGGCGAGGAGTGGGTCTCCACCTCGGATGGGTGAATTCGTGGTGACTCTGCGTGCCGACGCCCTCTCGAAGAGTTTAGTGAATGCTAAACTCTTGGAGAGGCTTGAAGTTGGAAGAGCAGTGGGACGTCTACCTGACCGGCGAGGTGGATCAGTGGCTGAGCGACCTTGAGAAGGCCGACCCGGATTCGTATGTGCTCGTCAATCAGGCGATCTGGATCCTCGCCTCTCACGGACCCGCCGAAGGCCGGCCGCTGGTCGACCGGATCAGGGGTTCGGTTCTGCACAATCTCAAGGAGCTGCGTCCGGGTTCGGCGGGGCGGAGCGAGATGCGCGTCCTCTTCGTCTTCGATCCCTGGCGTTGCGCGATCCTGCTCGTGGCCGGAGACAAGTCGGGGAACTGGAGCGCCTGGTACGACGAGGCGATCCCGCTGGCCGAGCGCTTGTACGCGGAATACGTGGCTGATCGGAAGAAGGAGTCGGGGCTGTGAACGGAGAGATCAGGTGGTCGGTCGCCGGACACCGTGAGCGGGCCGAAGAGCTGGCCGGTGGCCGGGACGCCTTCCTGGAGGGGGCCCAGCGCATGCTCGCCGAGGCCCGCGCCTGGCGGCTGGTCGACATGCGGCAGGAGCGGGGCTACACCCAGGCCCAGGTGGCCGAGCGCATGGGTGTGAGCAAGGGCCGGGTGTCGCAGATCGAGAGCGGACAGGTCTCCGGCACGGACGTCGTGGCCAGGTACGTCGAGGCGCTGGGCGGCAACCTGGTCCTGGTCGCCGTCTTCGACGACGGGGAGTTGCGCAAGGTCGGCTGACCGCGCGCCACGGTCTCACCGGTGTGCGGGGGCACGCAGCCTGCTTACGGGTGTGGGTGTACGGGATGCGCCGCTGCTGACGGGTGTACGGGATGCGCCGCTCTGACCGGTGTACGGGATACGCCGCTGCTTACCGGTGCACGGGATACGCCGCCTGGAAGGCCAGTCGCCGGTCGGCGCCGGTGCCGAGTGAGCCGAGCAGGTCGTCGAGGGCCAGGAACTCCTCCCAGGCCGGTCTGCCGGTCGCCTCGGTCAGCCGCGCGACCACGAGGTCTTCGAGCTCGGACACCCGTTTGTTCTTCCACACCTTGTCGGCCACGCTGACCAGCAGGTCCTCGATTCCCACCCCCGGCTCGGACCAGGCGGCATGGGTTCCCGCGAACCTGGCCAGTTCCGGCTCGACACCATGGTCCAGCAGGAGTCGGCGTCCGGCCTCCTCGTGCGCGGAACCGGGCCCGGACAACTCACCGACGTACGCCGTCTTCCCGATGTCGTGCGTGGCCGCCCCGAACAGCACGGCCGCACGGTCGAACGACAGCTCCGGGTACCGCCGTTCCACCCAGTCGACCAGTTCGTACGCCACGTCGTGCACGAGCCGGAGGTGCGCCGTGAGTCGGGGTGGAGCGCCGAGGCTCCGCAGCAGGGCCGCGGCTCGCTCGGGCAGCGGGCGCAGCGGCGGTTCGACGGCGTCTGCCAGTGGGTCGGCGGGGGGCATGCGGCCCAGTCTGCCCTCCCTCACCGCTTCGCATACAGCCACCGCCGGAGCAGCCTGCTGAGTTGTGGCATGACCACGAAAGTCAACGTCGGGAGAAGGATGAGGGGGAAGACCGCCGCGCGCAGCGGCAGCGGCCAGGTGCCGGTCCGTGGTGTCACCAGCCACTGGATGAGCAGGGTGAACGGGTAGGCGCCGAGGAACGTCGTCAGGGCCATCTTCCAGCGCGGCGGGGCCTGCACCGTAGTGCCGGGCAGGTCGAACCAGGTCTCCATGCCGGTGGTGGACTGCCGCTCACTGCTCACCTCCGTGGCTACGCCGTCGATGCGCTCGTGCCAGCGTGCCCGCTCCTCGGAGGTCAGCCAGGCGCCGAGCCGCTCCGGATCGGAGAAGCGCAGCACCGCGTGGTAGCGGTGCCCCTCCTCCGGCCGGAGCCAGGAGACCCCCTCGTTGCCGGCGAACCGGGAGGCGCTGCGCGTCACGCCCAGCGTCCACTCCTCGAAGACGTCCTCTTTGCCGGGCCGCACCTGCCAGGTGAACACGGTGGTGACGGGCTCCCCGCGCTGAATTCTCATGGTGTGCATGAGGACGTGTGCCACATACCTCGTCGGTCATGCATGGCGGGACGGGACCCTCGGGGAGGGGTCGGATCGGCCGGCGGATTCCCCGAATACACGGCTTCTGTACCTGCGGTTGGCGCTCCGCTCCGACTCCACAACCGCCGCGAAGTAATCCGCATACCTGTTGTTGTCGATCAGCTTTCGCCGAATGGCCTGTTCGAACCGGCAGATGGCCAACCCCTTTGTGCTGCCGCGCAGTTGTAGAGCACAGACTCCTGCCGAGTCTAGGCACAGAAGGTCACCGCGGAGATGCGAAGAGTGAAACCCGGGCAGTCAGGGGAGCACCGTGAAGGCAACAGACGAAGGACCCGGGGGACGGCACTCGGCGCGGTGCGTCGAAGAAGCGGAGGAAATGGTGGAGGAATTGCGGCGGGCACTCGCGGAGGCCGGAATTGTTTTGCCGTCATTGAGGGTCGGCCCGGCAGGTCTCGCGCGGGAGACACCTTGTCCGCCGGTGGTGTCGGGCGGCTGTTCCGTCGAGCTCGTGGCACGCCCGGCGGCGGCTCCGCGGTGAGTGCCCACGGGAAGAAGCCCCCGATCGGCACGTACGCGGTCGACACCCGTACCGGAAAGGTCGGCCGGGTGATGGGGCACGAGGGGCCGTACATCCAGCTGAGACCCGTAGGAGGAGGAAGGGAGTGGGACTGCGCTCCCGAGGTCGTACGGGCGGCGACGACCATAGAGCGGCTGCGGGCGGCGACGGCGTACGAGAACGCCCGGAGCCGGGGGGAGGTCCCTTGAAGGTGTCCGGGGCGCCGCGGCCGTAGGCGAGAATGGGTTTCATGAGTCTGTTCCGCGACGACGGCATCGTGCTGCGCACCCAGAAGCTGGGTGAAGCGGACCGCATCATCACCCTGCTCACTCGCGGTCACGGGCGGGTGCGGGCCGTGGCCCGGGGAGTGCGGCGGACGAAGTCGAAGTTCGGGGCGCGGCTCGAACCCTTCTCGCATGTGGACGTGCAGTTCTTCGCGCGGGGCAGTGAGCTGATCGGACGCGGGCTGCCCCTGTGCACGCAGAGTGAGACCATCGCGCCGTACGGCGGCGGCATCGTGAGCGACTACGCCCGCTATACCGCCGGGACGGCCATGCTGGAGACGGCCGAGCGGTTCACGGACCACGAGGGCGAGCCCGCCGTGCAGCAGTATCTGCTGCTCGTCGGCGGGCTGCGCACCCTCGCCCGCGGCGAGCACGCGCCCCACCTCGTCCTCGACGCCTTCCTCCTGCGCTCGCTCGCCATCAACGGCTACGCCCCCAGCTTCGGCGACTGCGCGAAGTGCGGGCTGCCCGGACCGAATCGCTTCTTCTCCGTCGCGGCCGGCGGCTCCGTCTGCGTGGACTGCCGGGTGCCCGGCAGCGTCGTACCCTCGGCACAGGCCCTGGAACTCCTCGGCGCGCTGCTGACGGGGGACTGGGAGACCGCGGACGCGTGCGAGCCGCGTTACGTGCGGGAGGGCAGCGGGCTGGTCTCCGCCTACCTGCACTGGCACTTGGAGCGCGGCCTGCGCTCACTTCGGTACGTGGAAAAGTCGTAAGCGCACAGAGTCGTCAGCATCACAGAGTCGTCAGCACGACATACGACAGAGGAGACGAGAAGCACATGGTGGTACGCGGGTTCCTCGGGCGTCAGCGCCGCGAGTACAAGGCGCCGACACCGCACCCGTCCGGTGCCCGCGCGCCCAAGCTGCCCGGCGAGCTGGTCCCCGAGCACGTGGCGATCGTCATGGACGGGAACGGCCGCTGGGCCAAGGAGCGCGGGCTGCCGCGCACCGAGGGCCACAAGGTCGGCGCCGAGCGCGTGCTCGACGTCCTCCAGGGCTCGATCGAGATCGGCGTCCGCAACATCTCCCTCTACGCCTTCTCCACCGAGAACTGGAAGCGCTCCCCCGACGAGGTCCGCTTCCTCATGAACTTCAACCGCGACTTCATCCGCAAGACCCGCGACCAGCTCGACGAACTCGGCATCCGGGTCCGCTGGGTCGGCCGGATGCCCAAGCTGTGGAAGTCGGTCGCCAAGGAGCTCCAGGTCGCCCAGGAGCAGACCAAGGGCAACGACCTGCTGACCCTGTACTTCTGCATGAACTACGGCGGCCGCGCCGAGATCGCCGACGCGGCGCAGGCCCTCGCCGAGGACATCCGCGCGGGCCGCCTCGACCCCTCCAAGGTCGACGAGAAGACCTTCGCGAAGTACCTCTACTACCCGGACATGCCGGACGTCGACCTCTTCCTGCGCCCCAGTGGCGAGCAGCGCACCTCCAACTACCTGCTCTGGCAGAGCGCCTACGCCGAGATGGTCTTCCAGGACGTGCTGTGGCCGGACTTCGACCGTCGTGACCTGTGGCGGGCGTGTCTGGAGTTCGCCTCCCGGGACCGCCGCTTCGGCGGCGCCATCCCGAACGAGGAGCTGCTGGCGATGGAAGGACGAACGGAGGACTGACCGTTGGCCGAGGCCGGTGGGGAACACGTCGAGTTGGTGTACCGGGCGACTGCCGGGGACTTCCGCGAGGCACTGCGCGTGTCCGCGCGTGCCTCGGCCGTCGGCCGGTGGGGGCGGGGGCTGCTGTTCTTCTCCGCCGGGGCGGGCGTGCTCGTCACCGTCGTGTCGCTGTCGCTGGGCGGTACGCCGGGCGCCCAGGTACTCGTGACGCCGGTGGCGGCGGTCGCCGGACTCGTCCTGCTGCCCTGGCTCCAGGCCCGCCGCCTCCACCGGAGAGCGGCGGCCCGGGGGCTGCACCACACCGTCCTGGACCTGTGGGGCGTGACGGTCGAGCACGACCAGGGCACCGAACGCCCGGCCCGCTGGTCACAGGTGTCCCGGTACGCGGAGACCCCGCACACCTTCGTCCTGCTCAGCGGCGGCACCCACGCGCCCCGCCTCACCGTGCTGCCGAAGAGGGGCCTGCGCAACCCCGGCGACACCGGCCGGCTCCGCGCCGTCCTCGACCGCGAAGGCCTGACCCGGCTGTAGCGCGAGGTCCGGCCCAGCCGGGCGTAGGCCGGGGCCCGGCCCCGGCCTACGAGGTCTTCGCCGCGCACTCCGCGCAGGTGCCGAAGATCTCCACCGTGTGGGCGACGTTCACGAAGCCGTGTTCCGCGGCGATCGCGTCGGCCCACTTCTCGACCGCGGGGCCCTCCACCTCCACGGCCTTGCCGCAGACACGGCAGACGAGGTGGTGGTGGTGCTCGCCGGTCGAGCAGCGGCGGTACACGGACTCGCCGTCGGAGGTGCGCAGGACGTCGACCTCGCCCGCGTCGGCGAGGGTCTGCAAGGTGCGGTACACGGTGGTGAGCCCGACCGAGTCACCCTTGTGCTTGAGCATGTCGTGGAGTTCCTGCGCGCTGCGGAACTCGTCGACCTCGTCGAGTGCCGCAGCCACGGCCGCCCGCTGCCGGGTGGAACGACCTCGTACGGGTCCAGCGGTCGTCACCGTTGCCTCCTCACGTCGCGGTCCTGCCGGGCCATTGTGCCAGCCCGGACGGACCCCGTTCGGACGTCGGTCAGTCGGTGGACTCCTCGGCGGAGGTCCGGCCGGCCGGAATCGTATCCCTGGCAAGACCCGTTCCGGCCGTCTCACCGGCTTTCGGAATCACGCATTCCGCCGGGTCGCCGACCGCCGACTCCAGCGCCTTCGCACGCCGCCTGGCCAGCGGTGTCGCCAGTGCGGTGAGCACCATGAACGCGGCGATGGCCAGCAGCACGATCGTCGCGCCGGGCGGCACGTCCTGGTAGTACGACGTGACCGTGCCGCCGATCGTCACGGTCACCCCGATGGCCACGGCGGTCGCGAAGGTCGCCGCGAAACTGCGGGTGAGCTGCTGCGCGGCGGCGACGGGGACGACCATCAGCGCGGACACCAGCAGCAGGCCGACGACGCGCATGGCGACCGTCACGGTCACCGCCGCCGTGACCGCCGTCAGCAGGTTCAGCGCCCGCACCGGCAGGCCGGTGACCCGGGCGAACTCCTCGTCCTGGCTGACCGCGAACAACTGCCGCCGCAGCCCCAGCGTCATCACGATCACGAACGCGGCCAGGACGCAGATCGCGGTGATGTCCTCCTGCGACACGGTCGAGAGCGAGCCGAAGAGGAACGACATCAGGTTGGCGTTGGTGCCGCCGGGCGCGAGGTTGATGAGCATCACACCGCCCGCCATGCCGCCGTAGAAGAGCATGGCGAGCGCGATGTCGCCGCGCGTCTTGCCGTACCAGCGGATCAGCTCCATCAGCACGGCGCCCATCACGGACACCAGCGTCGCCATCCACACCGGTGACCAGGAGAGCATGAAGCCGAGGCCCACGCCGGTCATCGCGACATGGCCGATGCCGTCGCCCATGAGGGCCTGGCGGCGCTGGACGAGGTAGATGCCGATCGCGGGGGCGGTGACGCCGACGAGGACGGCGGCGAGCAGGGCCCGCTGCATGAAGGCGTAGTTCAGGATTTCCATGGTGGGCGCCTTCTCAGCTCAGCAGGCCCGTACGGACCGGCTCGGTGCCGGGTGCCGCGTGGGGGTGTACGTGGTCGTGGCCGGGCAGCGCGTGCTGGCCGACCGCCTTCGGGGGCGGGCCGTCGTGCGTGACGCAGCCGTCGCGGAGCACCACCGCGCGGTCGATCAGCGGCTCCAGCGGGCCGAGTTCATGGAGGACCAACAGCACGGTCGTCCCCTGCGCGACCTGCTCGCGCAGGGTCGCGGCCAGCACCTCCTGGCTGGCCAGGTCAACGCCCGCCATCGGCTCGTCCATGATCAGCAGCTCGGGTTCGGAGGCGAGGGCGCGGGCGATGAGGACGCGCTGGTGCTGACCGCCGGAGAGGGCGTTCACCGAGTCCTTGGCGCGGTCCGCCATGCCGACCATGTCCAGGGCCCGGCGGATCGCCTCGTGGTCGGCCTTGCGGAGGATGCCGAGGCGGGCGCGGGAGAGCCGGCCCGAGGTCACGACCTCCGTCACCGTCGCGGGGACGCCGCCCGCCGCGGTGGTGCGCTGCGGCACGTAGCCCAGGCGCCGCCAGTCGCGGAAGCGGCGCCGCGGGGTGCCGAACAGCTCGATCTCGCCGGCGGTGACCGGCACCTGGCCGATCACCGTGCGTACGGCGGTGGACTTGCCGGAGCCGTTGGCGCCGAGCAGCGCGACGACCTCACCGTGGTGGACGGTGAGGTCGATGCCGCGCAGGACCGTGCGCGAGCCCAGTTCGGCGCGTACCCCGCGCAGCGATATGACGGGCTCGCTCATGGTCGGTTCCTCCGGATGATCACTTGGCTCCCAGGGCCGTCTGGAGCGCCTTCAGGTTGGATTCCATGACCGCGATGTAGTCGTCGCCGCGGGACTTCTCGGTGATGCCCTCGAGCGGGTCGAGGACGTCCGTCTTGAGTCCCGCGTCGTCGGCGAGGGTCTTCGCGGTCTTGTCGGACACCAGTGTCTCGTAGAAGACCGTGGTGACGCCGTCGGCCTTGGCCTCTTCCTGGAGCTCCTTGATCCGGGCCGGGCTGGGCTCGCTCTCCGGGTCGAGACCGGAGATGGCCTCCTGGGTCAGGCCGTAACGCTCGGCGAGGTAGCCGAAGGCCGCGTGGTTGGTGAAGAAGACCTTCGACTCGGTGTTCTTCAGGCCGTCCGTGAACTGGGTGTTGAGGTCGTCGAGCTTCTTGACCAGCGCCTCGGCGTTCTTCCTGTAGTCGGCCGCGTTGTCCGGGTCGGCCTTCTCGAAGGCCTTGGCGACGCCCTCGGCGACCTCGGCGTACTTCACCGGGTCGAGCCAGACGTGCGGGTCGAGGGCGTGCTCCTCCTCCTCGGAGGGGGCCTCCTCCTCGGCGTGCTCCTCTTCGGAGCCGCCCTCCTCGCCCTCGTGTGCGTGCTCGACGTCGCCGTGCTCCTCCAGTGTGGTCAGCGTGGCCGCGTCGATCTTGGTCTTGACGTCTGCCTGCGCGACGGCGTCGTCGACCGCCGGCTGCAGATCCTTGAGGTAGAGCACCGCGTCCGACTCCTGGAGCTGCGCGGTCTGCTTGGCGCTGATCTCCAGGTCGTGCGGCTCCTGGCCGGGCTCGGTCAGGCTGGTGACGTTCGCATGGTCCCCGCCGATCTGCTCGGCGAGGAAGGCCATCGGGTAGAACGACGCGACGACGTCGAACTTGTCCGTGTTGCCGGCGGCGGCGCTGTCACTGGAGCAGGCCGAGAGGGTGGTGAGGCTGAGGGCGGCTGCGGCGGTCGCCGCCGCGGGTATCAGGAAGCGTCGTCGTACTACTACGTTCATGACAGTCATTTTCATCTTGTCTGGAAACGATTGTCAACAAGCCTGTTGGAAAGCCCTGGGTAGGGCCTTTGTCCGGCTCTCGCCCGTCTCCTTCCTCGAACCGATTTGATTGGAGGGGAGGCCCCGCCGGTAATCTGAAGCATTCGCTCTGAAGCACGTCCGCTTCCTCCAGGAGCGCACCGCTTCGTCGCCCGTCGTCGTAATGAAGAGAGCACCGTGGCCGCCGACAAGATCGACACCATCGTCAGCCTGAGCAAGCGCCGTGGCTTCGTATTCCCGTGCAGCGAGATCTACGGCGGTCAGCGTGCCGCCTGGGACTACGGACCGCTGGGTGTCGAGCTCAAGGAGAACCTCAAGCGCCAGTGGTGGCGCTACATGGTGACGTCGCGCGAGGACGTGGTCGGTATCGACTCGTCCGTCATCCTGGCCCCCGAGGTCTGGGTCGCATCCGGCCACGTCGCCACCTTCTCCGACCCGCTCACCGAGTGCACCTCCTGTCACAAGCGGTTCCGCGCGGACCACCTGGAAGAGGCGTACGAGGCGAAGAAGGGCCGCCTGCCGGAGAACGGCCTCGCGGACGTCAACTGCCCCAACTGCGGCACCAAGGGCCAGTTCACCGAGCCCAAGCAGTTCTCGGGTCTGCTCTCCACCCACCTCGGCCCCACGCAGGACACCGGCTCCATCGCCTACCTGCGTCCCGAGACCGCCCAGGGCATCTTCACCAACTTCGCCCAGGTGCAGACCACCTCGCGCCGCAAGCCCCCGTTCGGCATCGCCCAGATGGGCAAGTCCTTCCGCAACGAGATCACGCCCGGCAACTTCATCTTCCGCACCCGCGAGTTCGAGCAGATGGAGATGGAGTTCTTCGTCAAGCCGGGCGAGGACGAGAAGTGGCAGGAGTACTGGATGCAGGAGCGGTGGAACTGGTACACCGGCCTGGGTCTGCGCGAGGAGAACATGCGCTGGTACGACCACCCGCAGGAGAAGCTCTCCCACTACTCCAAGCGGACCGCCGACATCGAGTACCGCTTCCAGTTCGGCGGCAACGAGTGGGGTGAGCTGGAGGGCGTCGCCAACCGCACGGACTACGACCTCACCGCGCACTCCAAGGCCTCCGGCCAGGACCTCTTCTACTTCGACCAGGAGGCCGGCGAGCGCTACACCCCGTACGTCATCGAGCCCGCCGCCGGTGTCGGCCGCACCATGCTGGCGTTCCTCCTCGACGCGTACACCGAGGACGAGGCGCCCAACGCCAAGGGCAAGCTGGAGAAGCGGACGGTGCTGCGTCTCGACCACCGGATCGCCCCGGTGAAGGTCGCGGTCCTTCCGCTGTCGCGCAACCCCGAACTGTCGCCGAAGGCCAAGGGGCTCGCGGCGGCGCTGCGGCAGAACTGGAACATCGAGTTCGACGACGCGGGTGCGATCGGGCGCCGGTACCGGCGCCAGGACGAGATCGGTACGCCGTACTGCGTGACGGTGGACTTCGACACGCTCGACGACAACGCCGTGACCGTTCGTGAGCGGGACTCGATGAAGCAGGAGCGGGTTTCTCTGGACCAGATCGAGGGTTACCTCGCTGGGCGGCTCGTCGGCGCGTGATGTCGATCGCCGGGTTCGCGTCCGCCTGGCTTGAGTGAGGGGCCGACTGCGGGTTGTCCGTGGCTGGTCGCGCGGTTCCCCGCGCCCCTTGACGGGGCCGGGGAACTCGGCGTTCTACAGGTTCAGGTCGGCGAACACGGCCGCGTGGTCCGAGGCCTGGTTGGCCTTTGAGGTGACCGTGGCGAAGGACGGGAAGGTGTGGGGGGCCCAGATGCCCCGGCGCTCCACGCCCACGTGTGTCACGAGGTCCCACAACTGCGGGCTGAACATGAGGTAGTCGAGCTTCTGCTCGTCACGTTTGCCGGTGCCGTGGGTGCCCGGGGGGTTGATCCCGTAGCTCTCGTGGGTCATGGCCTCGCGGAGGCCGGCGTCGAGGAGGAGCTTGATGGGGGGACTGGCGAGTGTGTCGTTGAGGTCGCCGGCGACGATGACGCGGGAGGAGCGTTCGAGGGCGTCCTCGTAGATCTCCGTGACCCGCTCGGCCTGGGCCTTGCGGCGTTTGTCGTTCTCGGAGGCGTTGCCGAAGCCCTTGCTCTTGAAGTGGTTGCCGAGGATCCACAGGGGCTCGCCGGCGATGTCGATCTCGAACTCGGGGCAGTCCCGGCTGAACACCCGGGTCCCGGACGCGCCCAGGTCGAAGATGTGCGACCGCACGGACGTGATGGGGAACCGGCTGAGGATGCCCACGTCGATGCCACGGCTGTCGTTGCCGTCGACGAGCAGATTGAACGGGTACGGCTCGTGCCCCACGGCCCCGCCCAGCACCTGGGTGTTGAAGCGGTCCAGGGTGAGCCGGTCCTCGACCTCGACCATGAGCAGGATGTCCGCGTTCACCGCGGCTATCACCCGGGCGGTGTTCTCCACCGCGTCCCAGCGGATGTTGTCGCGCACCATCTCGGCCCAGCCCGACCACTTCGGCCGTCCCTTGGCGACGATCTTGACGGCCGGACTTCCCGTCGGGGGCACCGTGTAGAGCTTCGCGCCACCACGGGGCTGGTTGACGAAGAACGGCCGGTGGCTGTCCGGGTCCGAGTTGTGCGCGTCGTGCTTCACGATCAGCTCGGCGATCCGCTCCTTGTCCGCCTCCTGGTAGACCTCCTTGCCCAGGAGACCGACCAGCTCGTTGAAGTCGTCCAGGATCTCCTTGCGCCGCTCCGCGTCATCGAGGCCGAACACCGTGGGCCGACGGAAGAGGTTCTCGGCGTTGAACGTGGCGATACGGATGGTCATACGCCCTCCTGGGGGCCGCGGCGGCCGGTGACAGGCACCTCGAATTCTCCGAGAGCGGACGAATGGTGTCCAACGGAACGCCACGGGAACTTCCGTAGTTCCGGAAAAAATCTCGTACGACCCACCAATCCGGACGTCCCCCCGGTTCCGAAGGAGAGGGCAGACGGCCCGCAGGGGGCGGGCCGCGCATCTTCACGGGGGCGCACATGCGCAAGCAAGCAGTCATCGGCGTACTCACCATGGCGGTGGCGATCGGGACGGTCGGCGCGGTCGGATCCGGGGCACTGGGCGGATCGTCGGCGGCTACCGGGGTGTCGGAGAGTGACCCCTCCGGCGCCGGCACCGGCATCGAGTCCAAGGGCGGCGGCCTGGGCGGCGGAGCACAGGCCCCCAGCGGGCTGAAGGCCATCGGCCTCACCGCCGACCAGCGGCTCGTCGCCTTCCGCGTCAACAGGCCCGGCGCCGCGGTCCCGCTCGGCAAGGTCGGCGGCCTCAAGGGCGACACGAGGCTCGTCGGCATCGACTACCGCGTCCAGAACAACAAGCTGTACGGCGTCGGCGACAAGGGCGGCATCTACACGATCCGCGAGGTGGGCGCCAAGGCCACCAAGGTCTCCCAGCTCACGGTCGCCCTCCAGGGCAAGGCGTACGGCGTCGACTTCAACCCCGCCGCCAACCGCCTCCGCGTGATCAGCGACACCGGCCAGAACCTCCGCCACAACCTCGACGACCCGCAGGGCGCCCCGGCCGCCGGCACCACGGCCGTCGACGGCACCCTCACCAACCCGCCGGTCCCGCCCGCCACGGCCGGTGCCACCGCCCAGGGGGTGACCGGGGCGGCGTACACGAACAACGACCTCGACACGGCCACCGCGACCACCCTCTTCGACCTCGACACCACCCAGGACCAGATCTCCGTCCAGTCCCCGGCCAACGCGGGCAACCTCGCCCCCACCGGCAAGCTCGGCGTCGACGCCCCGCTGAACTCGGGCTTCGACATCTACAGCTCGACGAGGAGCGGGGCGAACGCGGGATACGCGGTGACGGGGAAGCGGGTGTTCGGCGTCAACCTGCTGACGGGGAAGGCGAGTCCGACGGGGAGCTTCGGGAAGGGGAAGCAGGTGGTGGACCTGGCGATTCCGCTGCGGCAGGGGTGACGGATGCCCGATCCCAGCTAGCAAGTAGCAGCTCACCCATGGCAGCTGACAGATGCTGAAATCTGTCAGCTGCGGTGAGACCCGTGGTCGGGGCGGTTCCGCGGCGCCGCCACCATGGCTAGGCCACGCAGAACTCGTTCCCCTCCGGGTCCCGCATCAGCCACCAGTGTCCCGCCGGGCCCTTGTCGAACTCTTCGACGCGGGTGGCGCCCAGGGTTTCCAAGCGGGTGACGAGGGAGTCGAGGCCGCCGGGGCCGGCGTGGATGTCGATGTGGAGGCGGTTCTTGACGGTCTTGGATTCGGGCACGTCCTGGAAGAGGAGGCGGCGGCCCTTGCCGATGCCGGTGAAGGGGTCGTAGGGGTCGTCGGGGTGGCGGACGGCGGCGTAGCCGCGGAAGACGTGGTGGCCGTTGTGCTCGGTGACGGCGGCCTCGGGGAGATCGCCCGTGGAGAGGAGGTGGGTGATCAGGGTGCTCGGGTCCTCCACCTCGTAGCCCAGTGCCGCGGCCCAGAAGTCGGCCAGGGGCTGGGCGTCCCGGCTGTCGATGACCAGTTTCCAGTTCAGTGCGGTGGTGGCAGTCATGTAACCGGTTATATTGGTTACATGGCTTCTTCGTCCAGGGCATCGGCTCCGAAGGGGGTGTCGGGAGTGTCGGGCATTCCGCTGCGGTCCCACTCCGGGAACGTCTACCGGTTCGATCCGGGCGCCCTCTGTCTGGAACTGCTCGTCACCGGCGGCCCCGGCGCCCTGACCCGCTACGAGGTGCTGCACACCCCCGGTGACCTGGCCACATGGGCCGATCAGTCCCGGCTCACCCCCACGCCGCCCGCACTCCACATCACTGCGGACGACGTGGCGTACGTCCGGCGGCTGCGCGACGCGCTGACCCGTACGGTGATCTCGCGCGTCGTCGGCGGCGGGCTTCCCGAGCTGGGCATGGCCACGGCGGACACCGCCGACCTCGACGTCATCAACGAAGCCGCCGCCCGGCCGCCGCTCGCCCCCGCCATCGGCGCGGACGGCACCCGGGGCTGGGCCGCCGGGCCGGCGACCGGCGCACAGCTCGCCTCCACCGTCGCCCGCGACGCCGTCGACCTCCTCACCGGGCCGTACGCGGAACGGATCCGCATGTGCGCCGGCGAGCGCTGCTATCTCGTCTACGTCGACACCTCACGGCCCGGCCGCCGCCGCTGGTGCTCGATGGAGCACTGCGGCAACCGCAGCAAGGTCCGCGCCCACCGTGTGCGCCGCTCCGTGGGAGGGCCGCTCGCACTCAGTCAGGAAGAGCCGATCGAGAAGAAGGGGTGATCCTCATGTCCGCTCGATCCACCGGACTCACCAAGGACGCCGGATGGCAAGTCGGTGTCTCCCGCACCCTGCCGCAATCGCCCGCCGCCGTATGGGAGTTCATCAGCGGACCGCGCGGGCTGGAGCTGTGGCTCGGCGCCGGGGCACGGCTCGCTCCCGAGCCCGGCGCCCCGTACGAGACCGACGCGGGTGTCACCGGTGAGGTGCGCGGCTACCGTCCCGGTGACCGTATCCGCGTCACCTACGGCGATACGACCGTCCAGGTCGCCGTCTCGGCGGCCGGCGGCGACCGGTCCGTGCTCGTCTTCCACCAGGAACGGATGACGGGTCCCGAGGAGCGTGAGCGGCAACGGGCCTACTGGCAGCGGGTGATGGACAAGGTTGCCGAGGCACTCGACCACCTGGCCTGACGACGCAGAAGCCTACGAGCCCGGGTCCACCGTCGCCTGGTGGGCCTCGGCCAGGTGCTCCTCGGCCTTCAGCCACGGCAGGAACTGCGCGCCCTTGCGCCAGCCGCAGGTGTCGCACCTGATCGTGCGCTGTACTCCCGAGCGCTGGACCCGCACGGTGTGCTCCCGCCCGTGCTGGTCCCAGCGGCTCACCTTGCTCGTGTTGATCTCCAGCATGAGGTCCCCAGTCGAGGCTTCGCGGTTCCCTGTCGGTGAGGAGTCTGCGGCAAGACCAACATCAATGGGAGAGATTCAACGATGAGTTATCCCACGAGGTGCCTGGGGAGTCATCCCACCACACGCGGCAACCGCAGACTCAGCCCCACGGTCAGCCCCACCCCGGCCAGTTGAACCAGCAGGGTCGTCACCAGCGCGTCGCGCATGCCCATCCCCGGTACCAGCCCCAGGAACAGCGACCCGAGCGTCGCCACGCCCAGGGCCAGCGCCGACTGCTGGGTGGTGATCATCACGCCGCTGCCGACACCGGATCGCGCGGCCGGGACCTCGGAGAGGACGATGCGGAAGACGATGGGGAGTTGAAGGGCCTGGCCGCCGCCCGCGACCGCCGCCCCCGTGAGCAGCAGCGGCCAGTCCGGCTCGGGCCAGGCGCGCCGGACGGCGAGTGCGATGAGGGCGACGCCCACGCCCTGGACCAGACCGCCCACCGTGACGACGCGGGCGCCGTAACGGTTGACCAGGCGCGGCCCCGCCAGCGAGACGACGAAGAACACGGCCGCCATGGGGGAGAGGACCAGCCCCGCAGCCGTCGGGCTGAGCCGCGCGCCCTCCTGCAGCGCCACCGCGATGACGAACATGAACCCGCTGAACCCGATCGAGAACGGCAGGATCATCACCAGCCCCCGCCGCAGCGAGGTCAGTCGGAAGAGACTCGGCGGCACCAGCGGCGTACGGCCGAGGCGGTCGGCGCGTCGCTCGACGAGGTAGAAGGCGGTCGCGGCGAACGGGAACGCGGCCAGCGCCAGCCAGGTCCACAGGGGCCAGCCCGCAGCCCGGCCCTCGGTGAGCGGGACCAGAAGGGCCAACAGCGACACGGCCAGCAGCACGGTGCCGGGGCCGTCCACCGGTTCCGGGCGGGCGGAGCGGGTCTCGGGCACGGAGCGGGCGGTGAGGAGCAGTCCGAGGACGACCACGGGGACGTTGACCAGGAAGACGGAACGCCAGCCCGTGCCCGCGATGTCGGCGGAGACCAGCACCCCGCCGAGGATCTGCCCGGCGACCATGGAGAGCCCGGCCGTGGCGCCGTACAGGCTCATCGCGCGGGCCCGGCGGGCGCCGGCCGTCGCCGACTGGATGGTGGCGAGCACCTGCGGGAGCATCGCGGCGGACGCGGCGCCCTGTGCGACCCGGGCCACGACGAGCGTCCAGGCGTCCGGCGCGAGCCCGCACGCCAGCGAGGTCACGCCGAAGGCGGCCATGCCCCACAGGAACAGCCGCCGCCGGCCGAACAGATCGCCCAGGCGTCCGCCGAGGACGAGGAGTACGGCGTACGAGACGCCGTACCCGGCGACGACCAGTTCCAGCACGGCCTCGCTCGCGGCGAGGTCACGGCCGATCGTCGGCAGGGCGACGTTGACGATGAAGAAGTCGATGAGCGGGAGCGCCGCGCCGAGCAGGACCGTGAAGAGCCCGAGGTCGCCGAGGGCGGACGGGGAGCCGGGGGAGCGGACGGGGGACGGGGACTGGGTCGGTGTCGTGAGGCTTTCGGTCACATCAGGCAGGTTCGCGCGCCGCTCAGACTGGTACCAGAGTCTCTTTATCCTGTTACAAGCGGTACCTGGCAACAGGATCCGCGCGGCGGCACCCTGGAGGCATGACGACCACGGCCGAACCGGAGATCCACCCACTTCCCCGGGCCGGGACCGGTGAACGCGCGCCCGTCGCCCCCGAGTCGGTGATCCGCCGGAACGAGCTCGCCGCCTTCCTGCGCCACCGCCGTGAGCACATCGCCCCCGAGCAGGTCGGTCTGCCCCGGGGCCGTCGCCGGCGTACGCCGGGGCTGCGCCGCGAGGAGGTCGCGCAGCTCTCCGCGGTGGGCGTCACCTGGTACACGTGGCTGGAGCAGGCCCGCGACATCCATGTCTCCGGCCAGGTCCTCGACGCCCTGGCCCGCGCCCTGCTCCTGGACCCCAGTGAGCGCGCGCATCTCTTCAACCTGGCCGGGGCCGCCGACCCGGCGCCCGGGTCGAAGTGTCACGCGATCAGCGACGCCCAGTACGCCCTGCTGGAGCAGTTGGAGCCGATCCCGGCCTCCATCCAGAACAGCCGCTACGACATCCTGGCCCACAACCGCACGTTCGGCCTGCTCTTCTGCGACCTCTCCGAGGTGCCGCCCGAGGACATGAACTGCATGATCCTCGCCTACACGAATCCCCAATGGCGTGCCTCCATGGTCCAGTTGGAGGAGACCACCCGCTTCCTCGCCGCCAAGCTGCGCGCCGCGATGGCCGATCACCTCGCCGACCCCGCCTGGAAGACGCTGCTGAAGCGGCTGCGCACCGAGTCCGCCGAGTTCCGTGCCGCCTGGGAGCGCCACGAGGTCGTCGAGACCTTCAACAAGCGCAAGCAGTACCGCAACGCGCACGTCGGCTTCCTGGACGTCGACCACACCGACCTCTGGCTCGGCCCCCGCCACGGCCCCCGCATGGTGACGTACGTACCGGTCGACGAGGAGACCCGGCGGAGGCTGGAGAAGCTGCACGCGATGGCGTTGGAGAGGGACGCCGTGTGAGCGCCGGGCTCCGAGGACTTCCGATGGGCGCACCCGCTGCTCGGGCGACGCCCATGCGGCGGTCCTGGTGCCGGGGCACCGGACCTGTACGTCGACCCGTGAAGTACGGGAACTAGACGCCGATCCCCGCCGCGTCCCGCACCTCCGCCGACTCCAGCCGCTCCGCCGTCCGGTCGGCGGTCCGCCGGGCCCACGCCCCCGTCGTGAGCGCGCCGAGCACCAGTACGGCGAACCCGCAGCCCGCGACGATCCACCACGCGGGCCGGGCCGCCGCCACGAACGCGCTCGCGTACGACGACGAGCCGATCCCGGCCGCGAGGACCGCCCCGATCACCGCGACCCCCAGCGTCTGCCCGATCTGGCGGCTGGTGGAGGCGACGGCGGCGGCGACACCGGCCTGGGCGCGGGGCATGCCGGAGACGGCCGTGTTGGTGATGGGCGCGTTGACGAAGCCGAAGCCGAGGCCGAACAGGACGTAGCCGATGACGAGGGTGAGGTTCTCGGTCTCGGCCTCGAACGCGGCGAAGAGCACCCCGCTCGCGGTCATCGACACCCCGGCGACGAGCAGCGGCAGGCGCGGCCCCCGGCTGCCGACCAGCCGTCCGGAGACCGGCGCGCAGACGAAGCACAGGAGCGCCATCGGGAGCATCCACAGACCGGCCTGGAGGGCGTCGAGGCCGCGTACGTTCTGCAGGTACAGCGTCGACAGGAACAGGAAGCCGGCGAGCGCGGCGAACGCGCTGACCGCTGTCACGGTCGCCCCGCTGAAGGGCGCCGAGCGGAAGAAGCGCAGGTCGATGAGGGGTTCGTCGCGGCGGGGCTCGTACCACAGGAGGCCGAGGAGCGCGGCGAGGGCGACGCCGCCGAGGGCGAGGGTCTCGGCGACGGGCGCGTTCGGCGCCTCGATGATCGCGTAGGTGAGGGAGCCGAGCAGCGCGATGACGAGGAGTTGTCCGACGTGGTCGGGACGGCGGGCCTTCGGGGCGCGGGACTCGGGGACGTACCGCCAGGTCAGGAGCAGGGCGGCCAGGCCGACCGGGAGGTTGAGCCAGAAGATCGAGCGCCAGCCGACCGACTCGACGAGGACACCGCCGATGATCGGTCCGGCGGCCAGGGAGATGCCCACCACCGCGCCCCACGCGCCGATCGCCCGGGCCCGCTCGCGCGGATCCGTGAACGTGTTGGTGATGATCGACATCGCGACCGGGTTGAGCATCGAGCCGCCGACCGCCTGCACCATGCGGAAAGCGACCAGCGATTCGAGGTTCGGGGCGAGGGAGCACAGCAGCGAGCCGAGCGTGAAGACGACCAGACCCGCCATGAAGACCCGCTTGCGGCCGATCCGGTCCGCGGTGGAGCCGGCCAGCATCAGCAGGGCCGCCAGGACCAGGGTGTAGGCGTCGATGGTCCACTGCAGGCCCGCGAGGTCGGCGTCCAGATCGCGCTGCATCGACGGCAGGGCGACGTTCAGGACGGTGTTGTCCAGGCTCACGATCAGGAGGCTGGTGCAGCAGATCGCGAGGACCAGCAGGCGGTGGCGGCGGCCGAGCTCGGACATGCGCTCCATCGTACGACCCGGGTCGATAGTGCGCCTAACTAATGAATGGCGAGCACGGGTCCGTGTGCGTGACAATGGGGGAATGTCCACGCCCGTGTCCCCCTTGCAGATCGGCCCGCACACCGTCTCGCCGCCCGTCGTCCTGGCCCCCATGGCCGGCATCACGAACGCGCCCTTCCGCACCCTGTGCAGGGAGTTCAGCGGCGGCAAGGGCCTGTTCGTCAGCGAGATGATCACCACGCGGGCGCTGGTCGAACGCAACGAGAAGACCATGCAGCTGATCCGCTTCGACGCGACCGAGAAGCCGCGTTCGATCCAGCTGTACGGCGTGGACCCGGCGACCGTCGGCAAGGCCGTCCGCATGATCGCGGAGGAGGGCCTCGCCGACCACATCGACCTGAACTTCGGCTGCCCGGTCCCCAAGGTGACCCGCAAGGGCGGCGGCTCGGCCCTCCCGTACAAGCGGCATCTGCTGCGCGCGATCCTCCGCGAGGCGGTGAGCGGCGCCGGGGACCTCCCGGTCACCATGAAGATGCGCAAGGGCATCGACGACGACCACATCACCTACCTCGACGCCGGCCGTATCGCCGTCGAGGAGGGCGTCACGGCGATCGCCCTGCACGGCCGTACGGCCGCCCAGCACTACGGCGGCACGGCCGACTGGGACGCCATCGCCCGCCTGAAGGAGCACGTCCCCGAGATCCCGGTCCTCGGCAACGGCGACATCTGGTCCGCGCGGGACGCGCTGCGGATGGTCCGCGAGACCGGCTGCGACGGCGTGGTCGTGGGCCGCGGCTGCCTGGGGCGGCCGTGGCTGTTCGCGGACCTGGTGGCGGCGTTCGAGGGCCGGACGGAGCACATCGCACAGCCTTCGCTCCGCGAGGTCGCCGACATCATGGTCCGGCACGCCACCCTGCTCGGCGAGTGGAGCGGCGACGAGTCGAAGGGGGTCGTCGACTTCCGCAAGCACGTGGCCTGGTACCTCAAGGGCTTCTCGGTCGGCTCCGAGATGCGTAAGCGCCTCGCCATCACCTCCTCCCTCGCCGAACTCCGCTCCGGACTCGACGAGTTGGACCTCGACCAGCCCTGGCCGACCGGCGCCGACGGCCCGCGCGGCCGCACCTCCGGCAACAACCGCGTCGTCCTCCCGGACGGCTGGCTCAAGGACCCCTACGACTGCGCGGGCGTGGGCGAGGAAGCCGAACTGGACACGTCCGGGGGCTAGCGGCCGGATGTGTCCGGAGGATGGCGACTGGATGTGTCCGGGGGCCGGCGACCTGACGTGCGGAAGCCGGCAACTGGACATGTGCTGGGGCCAGTTGCCCTGTTATGCCAGATTTCCGGTCGTTGTGCGGCCGGTTTCCGTCATCTCGGAATGAGTGGGGAAATGTCCGGGTAGCGCGCTTCGGTGTGCGGAGCGAATGAGACACCGAAGAAGCCGGCGAAGAAGTCGGCGAAGAGGCCCTCGAAGCGGCCGGCGCGGAAACCGCCGCCGCAGCCGGGCGAACCGTCCCTGCCCCCCGCCCCGCCGCCCGCCTACGTCCCGCACTGCGCGCACTACGTCTCGTACGTCCTCACCGTCCTGGACCGGCTGGTCCCGGCCGGCACCCGATGCGCGCTCATCGGAGCCCCACTGAACTCCAACGTCGGCGACAGCGCGATCTGGCTCGGCCAGCGGGCGCTGCTCGGCGCGCTCGGGGCCGAGGTGCGCTACGCCTGCGACCTGATGTCGTACGACGCCGGGCACCTGGCGGCGTGTCTCCCGGACGGGCCGATCATGCTGACGGGCGGCGGCAACCTGGGCGACCTGTGGGAGGACAGCCAACTCCTCCGCGAACAGGTGCTGCGCGACTTCCCGGACCGCCGGATCGTCCAGCTGCCCCAGTCCACGCACTTCACGGACCGCGCCAACCTCACCCGCGCCCGCCGCGTCTTCGACGCCCACCCCGACCTCACGCTGCTCCTGCGCGACCGGCACAGCCTGCACCGCTGCCGCACGGTCTTCGAGGCACCCGCACTGCTCGCCCCCGACCTTGCCTTCGCCGTACCGCCGGACGCGCTGGCCGGCGGCACGGTCGCCCACGACGTCGTCTGGCTGGCCCGCGAGGACAAGGAGTCAGCGAAGGGCCCACCGGCCGGACGCGGCCCGGCCCAACAGGAGCACGGCGGCCCGTACGTCTTCGACTGGACCCGGGAGGGCGCCGACACCGAGTGGCGCCAGGCGAAGGAGACACTCTGGCGAAGCCGGGCCCGCGCCCTGTGCCGCGCGGGCTCCGGCGACCCGGCAGGAGCCGTTCCCGGCCTGCTCGCCGCGTACGACGGCCTGGCTCGCCTCCAACTCGCCCGTGGCTGCCGCCTGTTGACCGCCGGCCGCGTCGCAGTCACCGACCGCCTGCACGGCCACGTCCTGGGCCTCCTCCTGGGCCTCCCCCACGTCCTGGTCGCCGACCGCTACGGCAAGATCCGCAGCTACTGGGACACCTGGACGGCCCACCGCCCGCCGACCACGGCGTGGGCCTGGACGGAGACGGAGGCGAGGCAGACGGCGGGAAGGCTGTTGGCGGGGCTCCGGGCCCCGTAAGGGGCGCGGGACTGTATCGATGTGCGGCTCCGCCGCGTGGGCGCGAGCAACCACGACGAACGCGCACTCGCCCTACGATCTTCCCGGCCGAGCTCTCACGCGCCCCCAACCGCGGTCAGCAGAGCCAACGGCGTCGCCGCCGACCGCGACTCCCGCACGCACGCATGCGGATACGGCACCGGCTCCGCATGCGTATCCCGCCCATACCCGGCAAGAACCTCCGGCAGCCGATGCCCGGCTGCCGTCGCCGCGTCGACCAGCCCGACGGCAACCGCCCGCGCCTCGTCATGCAGCCCGTACCGCGCCAGCCCCAACGTGATCAGCGCGTTGTCATGGGGCCAGACCGACCCCCGGTGATACGACAGCGGGTGATACGCGGGCTGCCCGGAGGCCAGCGTCCGCACACCCCACCCGGAGAAGAAGTCGGGTTCCAGGAGCCGCCGGCCGACCACCTTCCCGTACTCCTTGTCCAGCAGCCCCGACCACAGCAGATGCCCCGCGTCCGAGGCGAGGGCGTCGACCTGTCGGCCCTCGGCGTCCAACGCCAGCGCCGGGAAGCTGTGGTCGGACATCCAGAAGTCCCGCTGGAAACGGTCACGGAGGTCACCCGCGGCCTGCTCCAACAGCGCCGCGTACACCTCGTCCTCCCAGACCGTGCGGGCGAGGACGGCCGTACGGCGCAGCGCGTCGTACGCGTAACCCTGCGCGCCCGCCGCCATCACCGGCCCGGTGGCGGGACGGCTGCCGTCGGCGGAACAGATCGAGCCGGGGGAGTCCTTCCAGTTCTGGTTGGCGAGGCCGCCCTGGTCGGCCCGGTAGACGAGGTAGCCGCGCGAGGTGAGGCCGCCGTGGTCGAGCATCCAGCCGATCGCGGCCCGGGCGTTGGACTCCAGGCGACGGGCCAGGGTGACGTCCCCGGTCTGTTCGACGTACGCGCCGAGCAGGACGAGGAACAGCGGGGTCGCGTCCACCGAGCCGTAGTAACGCCCGTACGGCACCTGCCCGAAGTGCGCCAGCTCGCCGTGCCGTACCTCGTGCACGATCTTGCCGGGTTGGGCCACGGAGTCCACGCCCACCTCGGTCGCCTGGGCCGCGGCGAGCGCGAGCAGCGTGGCGGCGGCCGGCTCCGGCCGGTAGGGGAGCGCGAAGAGGGAGGTCAGCAGGGCGTCGCGACCGAGGAGGGTCAGGAACCAGGGCGCTCCGGCGGCGGGTACGCGCAGGGTCTCGCCGTCCGGGCCGGTCGCCGGGACCTGGAGCGCGGCGAGATCGGCGAGGCCGCGTGCGCAGGCCGCGGCCAGCTCGGGCCAGCCGGTGGGGAATGCCACGCCCTCCATGAACTCGCCCTCCACGGCGAGGAGTTGATCCTGCACGGCAGCCGGTGAGCGGGGTACCCGCAGGGCCCGCCGGTCGCCGTGGGGCCGTGCCATCACCCGCAGGGTCAGCTCCACCGAGCCGTGCGGTTCGACATCGAGGGCCCAGACGAGCCGCCGTGCCCCCGTCCCGGTCTCCTCCACGTTGTCCGGCGCGGGCTCGGCCGTCACCGTCGTACACGACCGCCACTCACCGCGCCGATAGCTGAACTCCACACCGTTGTCGAGGACTTCGCGCCCTCTGACGACACCGCTCTTGGCGTAGGTACGGAAGTCGGAGCGCAGCTCGAACTGGTCGGTGAAGTCGGCGTCCGCGGTGACCGCGATCCGGACCGTCGTCGCCACCGGGCGGTTGCTCGTGACGCGCAGCGACTCCACGAACGCGCTGTCGGAGACGGCCTGTTCACGGAAGAGCGTGTACGCGGGCGGCTCCCGGCGGCCGCCCCGGGGCACGAGCACGCACCGCGTGGTGTCGCCGTCGGCGACCGGTGTGAGCGTCTCGGGAACCGCGCCGTCGACGGTCAGCTGCCATCGGCTCAGATGCCGGGCGTCCCGTACGAACAACCCGTCCGGGGAACTGCCGCCCCGCACCCCGCTGATGTCGCCGCCGTCGCCCACGGCGGCGAACGTCCCGCCCCGCACGAGCAGATGATGCCGATCCGTCATCCCAGGTCCCCTCCCTTGTCACTCATGCCGAGCATGGCTTGGTGATCGTGGTGCCGTCCGTGGTGCTGCCCATGGCCGTGATCGTGGCCGTGGTCGTCCTGGTGCAGCAGGTCGAGGGTGAGCGCGGCCGTCCAGCTGAAGCCGAGCGCTCCACAGGCCTCGCCGGTGTACGGATCCACGTACTCGGCGAAGCCGGACGCCTCCGCCGTCTCCAGCAACGCCGCCCGCAGTGCGTCGGCCCGCCCCACCTCGCCGTGCAGCCTGAGCCCCCGCTCCAGCATCCAGTTGGTGTTGAACCACGCCGGCCCACGCCAGTACCGGTGCGGATCGAAGGCCTCACCGGTGAGGTCGTACGAGGGCACGAGCCGGGTGGTGTCGCCGAGCCCGAAGCGGGGACCGTGGATCGTCCGCACGAGAGCGGCGGTGATGTCGCGGGGGAGGTCGGGGAGAAGCAGGGGCATCAGGCCGGAGACGCTGCGCTCGGGGATGAGGGCGTCGGTGGTGGCGTCCCGGCAGAAGAACATCCCCTCCGCCGGATCCCACAGCCGCTCCACCAGCCTCGCTGTCAGCCGCTCCGCGCGCGCGTGCCGTGCCGTGCCCGGTGCGCCCAGTTCCTTCGCGATCCGCGCCAACGCGTGCTCGGAGGCGATGAGCAGGGCGTTGAAGGCAGGGTCCTCGACGGCGAACTCGCCCGCTCCATCGGCATACCCGGCGTCCCGGTAGTCCGTCGCCAGCCGCACATACCGCCCGTAGTCCAGATCGGTCGGCCGGTCCTCGGCAGCGCCGTGGTCGAGGTCGGCGCGGCGGAAGGAGCGGGCCGGGGCCGGGGTGATCCGGGAGAGAGGCGCGTCCCAGGTGGGGCTGTTGTCCATGCCCTGCTCCCAGGGGTGGACGACGGAGGCCAGCCCGCCCCCGCCCAGGTCGCGGCGGTGCAGCAGATAGCGGTGCCAGGCGGCCAGCTGCGGATACACCCGGGGCAGGAAGCCGCGCGCCCGGGACAGCCCGGGGTCCGCCCGGTGCACCAGCCACGCGGCCAGCGCGTGCACCGGCGGCTGCACGATGCCGGAGGTCTGTGTGGTGCGCGGGGCGCCCGCGGCGCGCCCCGCGGTCGAGGAGCGCCAGAAGTCGGGGCTCGGGAAGTAGGCGTCGAGCGGCACGGCGGGGTTGAAGACGATGTGCGGGATCCGTCCGTCGCCCCACTGCGCCGCGAGCAGCGTCTCCAGCTCGGTCTGTGCCCGCAGCGGCGACAGATGGCGCAGCCCGATCGCGATGAACGCCGAGTCCCACGACCACTGGTGCGGATACAGCTTGCGCGACGGCACCGTGGACAGTCCCGTCCAGTTGCCCGCCAGTACCGCCGCCGCGCCACGGTGCAGCGAACCGGCGGATGCGGTCGGTGCTGTCGACGCGGCCGGATCGTATACGTCGACTGCGCGAGGCGTGCTCGTGCCTGGTCGAAGGGCGGTGAGCTGGGGTGTGCGGTCCACGCAGGGCTCCCTGAGGACAAGGTGCCGACGGGTTCGGCAGTAGCTACCGTAGGGTTACGTCTATTTAACACGCAAAACTCAATATGTAATGCAGAGTTGGTGAACGCAAGAGGGTGCGGCGGAGCGGTTTCCCGACGGGCCGCGACAATGGCGGCATGAGCAGAAGGGCCGTGAAGGTGGGCAGTCACGCCGGTGCCGGAGATCTGCTGGAGCTGGTCCGCAGCGGCCGGGCCACCACCCGTGGCGCGCTCCAGCAGGCCACGGGCCTGTCCCGGGCCACGGTCGGCCAGCGTCTGGACCGCCTCTTCCGCGCGGGCTGGCTCCGCGAGGGCGCCGGCGGCCCCGTCGACTCTCCCCTCGGCGGCCGCCCCTCCATCACCCTCGAATTCGACGACGAACACGCGGTCGTCCTCGCCGCCGACCTCGACACCCGGCACGCCCGTGCCGCCGTCCTCTCCCTCACCGGCGAGATCCAGGCCGAGCACACCGGCATCCTGGTCATCGAGGAGGGCCCGGACGCCGTACTGGACGAACTCGGGCACTGGTTCGCCGAACTCCTGGAGAAGGCGGGCCATCCGGCGGACGCGGTCTGCGGCATCGGCCTCGCGGTCCCCGGCCCGGTGGAAACCGACACCGGCCGCGTCGTCCAGCCGCCGATCATGCCCGGCTGGGACGGCTACGACATACGAAGGCGCCTGGCCCGCGCCTTCACCGACCACGCGGCCGGCCCGGTCGGCGTCCCGGTCCTCGTCGACAACGACGCCAACCTCATGGCGTACGGCGAACAGCGCACGGGATACGCCGACTGCTCGGCGTTCGCGCTGGTCAAGGTCTCGACGGGCATCGGCGCGGGAGTCGTGGTCGGCGGCTCGATATACCGGGGCATCGACGGCGGCGCCGGCGACATCGGCCACATCCGGGTCCCACAGGGCGCGGAGGCGCTGTGCAGGTGCGGCTCGTACGGCTGTCTGGCGGCGGTCGCGAGCGGCGGCGCCGTGGCGCGACGGCTGGCGGAGACGGGGGTTCCGGCGGCCTCGGGCTCAGATGTGCGCGACCTGCTGGTCGCCGGCCACCCGGGAGCGATGGCGCTCGCGCGCGACGCGGGCCGGGCCGTCGGGGACGTCCTGGCGACGGTCGTGACCCTGCTGAACCCCGGCGTCCTGATGATCGCCGGGGATTTGGCCGGAACACCCTTCCTCACGGGCGTACGTGAACTGCTCTACCAGCGGGCCCTGCCCCGCTCCACGGCCCATCTGGCCGTGGTGACCTCCCGGTTGGGGGAGCGGGCGGCCCTGGTCGGGGCGGGTGCGCTGGTCGTCGAGTACCTGTACGCGCCACGGCGGGCGGAGGAGCGGCTGGCGGCGCTGGGGGTGTGAGCCGGTCGTGCGCCTGTCATGAGCGGTCTGAGCCGTCGTGCGCCTGTAGTGGGTGGTGTGAGCCGTCGTGCGCTCGTCAGGGGCGGTGTGACGGGCGTGTTTCCATCCCGAGGACCGGTCCGCATGGTGAAATCCCGTCCCCCCGAACTGCGTGATTCTCGCCACCCCTGATAGGGGTGGCGCTCACATGAGCGAATCGTGAGCCGTTCCGTGACTTCAAAGGGTGGCACTCGGTGCCACCCTTTGATCGTTCATCGGGCGAACTCAGGCGCGCGGATTGCTGCTCATGTGAGCATAATGGCAGGCGGGTGGGGATGGTTGAGTTCAAGAGGTGAACGCATTCCCGTGCTGTTCCTTGCCAAGCCTTGACTTTCGATCTACTGGCGGACGGGTGGTTACAGGCGCATGACGCACAAGTGGACGTACCCAGGAGCCTTCGATCTGGGTATGTTCCTCGCCGTCAGGGCAGCCACCGCGTCCTCAAGGAGTTGGGACCTGTGTCGGAAAACAAAGATCCCCACGTAGGCCACGTAGCTCAGAGTGTTGAGGGCGTGAAGTTTGTTTATGACTTCACCGAAGGCAACAAGGACCTCAAGGACCTCCTCGGCGGCAAGGGTGCGAACCTCGCCGAGATGACCAACCTGGGTCTCCCCGTCCCACCCGGCTTCACCATCACCACCGAGGCCTGCAAGGTCTACCTCGACAGCGGCGACGAGCCCGCGGCACTCCGTGACGAGGTCAGTGCCCACCTCGTGGCCCTCGAAGAGAAGATGGGCAAGAAGCTCGGCCAGGCCGACGACCCGCTCCTCGTCTCGGTCCGCTCCGGCGCGAAGTTCTCGATGCCGGGCATGATGGACACGGTCCTGAACATCGGCCTGTCGGACAAGTCGGTCCAGGGCCTCGCCAAGCAGGCCGGCGACGACCGCTTCGCCTGGGACTCCTACCGCCGGCTCATCCAGATGTTCGGCAAGACCGTCCTCGGTGTCGACGGCGACCTCTTCGAGGAGGCGCTGGAGGCGGCGAAGGCGGCCAAGAAGGTCGTCGTGGACACCGAGCTGGAGGCCGCCGACCTCAAGAAGCTCGTCACCAAGTTCAAGAAGATCGTCAAGACCGAGGCCGGCCGGGACTTCCCGCAGGACCCGCGCGAGCAGATGGACCTCGCCATCCACGCGGTCTTCGACTCCTGGAACACCGACCGCGCCAAGCTCTACCGCCGCCAGGAACGCATCCCCGGCGACCTCGGCACGGCGGTCAACGTCTGTTCGATGGTCTTCGGCAACCTGGGCCCGGACTCCGGCACGGGCGTCGCGTTCACCCGTGACCCCGCCTCCGGCCACCAGGGCGTCTACGGCGACTACCTGCAGAACGCCCAGGGCGAGGACGTGGTCGCGGGCATCCGCAACACCGTCCCCCTCGCGGAGCTGGAGTCGATCGACAAGAAGTCGTACGACCAGCTGATGCAGATCATGGAGACCCTGGAGAACCACTACAAGGACCTCTGCGACATCGAGTTCACCATCGAGCGCGGCCAGCTGTGGATGCTGCAGACGCGGGTGGGCAAGCGGACGGCGGGCGCGGCCTTCCGTATCGCCACGCAGCTGGTGGACCAGGGCCTGATCGACGAGGCGGAAGCCCTCCAGCGGGTGACGGGCGCCCAGCTCGCGCAGCTCATGTTCCCCCGTTTCGACGAGGACGCGAAGGTCGCACAGGTCGGCCGCGGCATCGCCGCCTCCCCGGGCGCGGCGGTCGGCAAGGCGGTCTTCGACTCGTACACCGCCGTGAAGTGGTCGCGTTCGGGCGAGAAGGTCATCCTGGTCCGCCGCGAGACCAACCCCGACGACCTCGACGGCATGATCGCGGCGGAGGGCATCCTGACCTCGCGCGGCGGCAAGACGTCCCACGCGGCCGTCGTCGCGCGCGGCATGGGCAAGACGTGCGTGTGCGGCGCGGAGGAGCTGGAAGTCGACACCAAGCGCCGCCGCATGACGGTCCCCGGCGGGCATGTGGTGGAGGAAGGCGACCTGATCTCGATCGACGGGTCGAGCGGCAAGGTCTACCTGGGCGAGGTCCCGGTCGTGCCGTCCCCCGTCGTGGAGTACTTCGAGGGCCGGATGCACGCGGGTGCCAACGACGCCGACGAGTTGGTCGAGGCGGTCCACCGGATCATGGCCTTCGCGGACCGGAAGCGCCGTCTCCGTGTCCGGGCCAACGCCGACAACGCCGAGGACGCGCTGCGCGCCCGCCGCTTCGGCGCGCAGGGCATCGGTCTGTGCCGTACGGAACACATGTTCCTCGGTGACCGCCGTGAGCTGGTGGAACGCCTGATCCTGGCGGACACGGAGGTCGAGCGGGAGGAGTCCCTGAAGGCGCTGCTGCCCCTCCAGAAGCAGGACTTCGTGGAGCTCTTCTCGGCGATGGACGGCCTGCCGGTGACGGTCCGTCTCCTGGACCCGCCGCTGCACGAGTTCCTGCCGGACATCACGGAGCTGTCGGTCCGCGTGGCCCTGGCGGAGTCCCGCCAGGAACCGCACGAGAACGAACTGCGCCTGCTCCAGGCGGTTCACCGCCTGCACGAGCAGAACCCGATGCTGGGCCTGCGCGGTGTACGTCTGGGCCTGGTGATCCCCGGTCTCTTCACGATGCAGGTACGGGCGATCGCCGAGGCGGCTGCCGAGCGCAAGAACGCCAAGGGCGACCCGCGCGCCGAGGTCATGATCCCGCTCGTCGGCACGGTCCAGGAACTGGAGATCGTCCGCGAGGAGGCCGACCAGGTCATCGCGGAGGTCCAGGCGGCGACCGGTACGGAGCTGAAGCTGGCGATCGGCACGATGATCGAACTCCCGCGGGCCGCCCTGACGGCGGGCCAGATCGCGGAGGCGGCGGAGTTCTTCTCCTTCGGCACGAACGACCTGACGCAGACGGTCTGGGGCTTCAGCCGCGACGACGTCGAGGCCTCCTTCTTCACGGCCTACCTGGAGAAGGGCATCTTCGGCGTCTCCCCCTTCGAGACGATCGACAAGGACGGCGTCGGTTCGCTGGTGAAGCTGGCGGTGGAGGCGGGCCGCGCGACCCGCCCCGACCTCAAGCTCGGCGTCTGCGGCGAACACGGCGGCGACCCCGAGTCCGTCCACTTCTTCCACGAGGTGGGCCTGGACTACGTCTCCTGCTCCCCGTTCCGTATCCCGGTGGCCCGTCTGGAGGCCGGCCGCGCGGCCTCCCAGTCGACGGGCAGCGACCACCGCTAGCCACACCGGGCCCCCGCGAGGCTTCGCCTCGCGACCCCGAACCCCGGAACCGCCGCTTGTCCCCGACCGACCCTCACCGATGGGCGGCGGTTCCGGATCACGAAGAGAGGGCGGCACCCCGTGCGGGGGGTGCCGCCCTTTCGGTTTGTGGGAGGTTGCCTCCTGTGCTTCGAGATCACCTGATTCGGTGGTGATCGGACAGAGCGATCGTTTCTGTGTGTGCTCGTGAAGTTACATTCCGTAATTGGCCGTGGCTGTTGGGGCCGCAGGGTCGATGTCGATACGGAGGTGCGTATGAAGAGGGCGATGGTCGGGATGGTGGCTGCCGCGCTGGTCCTTCCGGGCGCGGGAGCCGCGCTCGCGGCACAACAGGGGAAGATCCCGAAGCTCGAGTCGCGAGGCGTCGAATTCCTGGACGGGCACTACGAGTTCCATCCCCCGGGAACCAATCACGGATCCTTCGAATGGTCCGGGTTGCTGAAGGACTCCGATCCCCGTGACGGTCACACCGTGTATGTGCAGGTCGGAGTCGAGGGGCACGGCTGGGCGCGGTACTACGGGAAGCAGCGGACAACGGTCCGGATGCATCACTCCGACTGGAGCGGTGCCAAGCGCTCCACGGACGACGCGAAGATCCGGGTGTGTCGTGACCGGGGCTCTCCGCGCCCGGACAACTGCTCGCCGACCGTGAGCTTCTCGTACGACAGCGACTGAGCTGTGCCGCTGGTTGCGGGGAGGGCGCCGGCCGTGGATACCGTCGGTGTCCCCGGTCGGCCGAGTTCGCGGTTGGCGTGTGCAGAGAGTGGTTCGAGTTTCGTGAGCGGGCAGCGAGAGACGACGACGTTGTGGCGGCCCACCGGGCCGAAGGAGTTGGAACTGGTGCGGGAGTCGGGGTGGCGGGCCTGGCCGCCTCGGCTACCCGAGCAGCCGATCTTCTATCCGGTGCTCAATGAGGAGTACGCCGTGAAGATCGCTCGGGACTGGAATGTGAAGCATGACGGGGCGGGATACGTCACGCGGTTCGAGGTCGAGGCGGAGTTCCTGCGGCGGTATCCGGTGCGGCAGGCCGGTGGGGAGACGATTCTCGAGCTGTGGGTGCCGGCTGAGGAGCTCGAGGAGTTCAACGAACACATCGTGGGGGAGATCGAGGTCGTGCACGAGTTCCGCTGAGCAGGGGAGGCCTGGGGCGCCCGCGCGGAGAGAGCGCCCTGAGCCTCCTCGGCCCGTCAGGTCCGGAACGGGCCCGTCACCTCGTAGGTGATGCCGCCCGACGAACTGCCGCTCGTGCCGCGCTGGCTGGAGAAGTACAGGCGGCGGCCGTCGGGGGAGAAGGCGGGGCCGGTGATCTCCGACGACGACTGGCCGCTGATGCGGAGGAAGGGGGCGATGACGTCGTCCGGGGTGATGACGCAGATCTCCATGTTTCCGCCGTCCTCCGCGACGAAGAGGTCGCCGGAGGAGGTGCCCGTGACGTTGTCGACGCCGGTGAGCGGGGCCGTGCCACTGGTGACCAGGGAGTCGTCGTAGGCGAGTTCGATGGTCTGGGCGGCCGCGTTGTACTGCCAGACGCGGTTGTCGCCCTTCGTCGTGAACCAGCAGGTGTCGTCGGCGTAGTAGCAGCCCTCGCCGCCGTTGAAGCGTTTGGCGCCGGAGACCTGGTTGCGGGTGGCGGTGGCGCCGGTCGGGTCGGGGACCCGGGACCAGGTCACCGGGCCGCTGGTGGCGGTGCCGGCCACCAGGACCTCCAGCGTGCCGGCCGACAGATCGCCCCAGGTCGTCGGCCGGAAGCGGTAGAAGCAGCCGTCGGTGACGTCCTCCGTCATGTAGACGACGCCGCGGGTGGGGTCGGCGGCAGCCGCCTCGTGCTTGAAGCGGCCCATGGCGTCCCGGCGGACGGCCGCCTTCGCGCCCCACGGGTCGGTCTCGTAGACGTAGCCGCGGTCCACCTCCTCGCAGGACAGCCAGGTGTTCCACGGGGTCTTGCCGCCGGCGCAGTTCTGGCGGGTGCCGGACAGGATGCGGTACGCCGACGTGACCGCGCCCGTCGACGAGAACCGCACCGCGCTCGCGCCGCCGGACGGATTGATCTCCGAGTTGGAGACATAGATCCAGCCGGTGCCGTCCGTGTAACAGGCGCCGCCGTCGGGGGCGTTGTGCCAGGTGTACGACGTACCGGGGACCGTCTGGCCGGAGCGGGCGATCACCCGGCTGGTGAAGCCGCTCGGGAGCCGGATGCCGTTGGCGTCCGCCGAGCCGAGCGCTCCGTACGGGCCGGTGCCCGGCTGGGCG
Source organism: Streptomyces sp. DSM 40750 (assembly GCF_024612035.1). Lineage (GTDB taxonomy): Bacteria > Actinomycetota > Actinomycetes > Streptomycetales > Streptomycetaceae > Streptomyces. Next base: position 3,930,980 of record NZ_CP102513.1, on the reverse strand, counting down.
GGCGCGGCGTACGCGGCGCCGCGCCACAAGGTCCCGCCGAAGACCGTCGATGAGCCGCCGAGGACGGCCGCGCGCAGGAGAGTACGACGTTCCACTGTCGCTCCAAGGAATGCTGTGACCGGCCCGCCTGCCGGTCGGCGGCGGGGTCGCGCGGTGTTGGAACTTAGGGGAGCGTGATTGACGGAGAATGGACAACCCGTGACTCCATGGGGGCGTTCACAGGTGGTGCATGGGTGGCGGGCTCCTGCGGAGCCATGCGCGGCGGTCGGCTCACGCCGGTAGCGGCGGAGCCTCGCGGCGGCGTTGGCCGGGGCGGCCTCCGAAGCCGTGGCCGTGGGGCTGGGCCGGGGGTTCCGCCGACGGGAGGCGGACCACGGCGTCCAGGCCGCCCGTGGCGGCCTCGCGGAGTGAGACCTCGCCGCCGCTGGCGTGGGCGAGGCGTTGGACCAGGGAGAGGCCGAGGCCGGTGCCGCCCTTGGGAGCGCCCGGGGCGCGCCAGAAGCGGTCGAAGGCGCGGGCGCGCTGGTCGGGCGTCATACCGGGGCCCTCGTCGGTGACGTGGAGGTCGACCCAGCTGGGCCGGGCGTCGCGCAGCGCCCGGCGGGCGGGGACGAGGAGCCGTAGCTCCATGGTGACCGTGCTGTACGCCGGGGAGGCGCGCAGGGCGTTGGAGAGGAGGTTGTCGAGGATCTGCTCCACGGCCCCCGGGAGGGCCATGACCGGGCCCACACTGCCGGCGAAGAGGACGAGCGAGACCCCCTCACGTTCGAACAACGGCCCCCACGTACGGTGCCGTTCCGCGCAGATCGCCCCCAGGTCGACCTGGGCCGGGATGGCCGCCGCCTCCTCCAGGCGGGCCATCGCCAGCAGCCCCTCGACCATCCGGGCCAGCCGGTCCGTCTCGGTGACGGCCGCGTCGAGGCTCGGCCGGGCGTGCCGGGCGATGTCCGGCTCCAGGTTCTCCAGCCGCAGCCGCAACGCGGCCAGCGGGGTCTTGAGCTGGTGCGAGGCCTCGCCGGCGAAGGCCCGCTGGGACGCCAGCAGATGTTCGAGGCGGGCGGCGGTCGTGTTGAAGGCCGCCGCGAGACTCCGTACCTCCGGCGGGCCCGAGGTGACCACCACACTCGTGGCCGCGCCGCCCTCGGCCAGCCGGTGCGTGGCCTCCTCCAACTGCCGGATGGGGCGGCCCGTCCAGCGCGCGAACGCGAACGCCACCGCGGCCACCCCGGTGAGCACCGTCAGTCCGGCCAGGGCCAGCAGCAGCCAGACCGCGAACACCCGGGCGTGCACCATGGTCGTGGGGAGCGTGACGCGTACGGCGCCCTGCGCGGACTCGCCCGAGGCCGAGTACGAGCGCGTGCCTGAGTACGAGCCCGTGCCTGAGTACGAGCGCGTGCCTGAGTATGAACGCGTGCCTGAGTCCGTGCCCGAACCGGCGCTTGTAACTGCGCCCGAGGTCGTGTCCGAGCCCGAGTCCGTGTCCGAGCCCGCGCCCGCCGTCGTGGGGCCGACCGGAGCCGCCACGGACAGGTAGTGCACGCCGCCGGTCGTCGTCGTACGCACGTCCGTGGTGGCGCGGCCCCGGAGTGCGGCGGAGATCTCGGGGAGGGACGAGAGGGTCCGTTCCTCGCCGTCGGACATGGAGTGCGAGCTGGCCAGCAGCTTCCCGTCCGCGTCGACGATGACGACCTGTCCGCCGATGCGTTCGGCGCAGTGCCTGGCGCGCTCGACGAGTTCGTCCCGGCGGTGGGCGGCGAGGGACAGCGCGGCGTACGCGGCCACCGACTCCGCCTCGTCGTTGGCCGAGTTGACGATCCGTTCGCGTTCGGCCCGCGAGTAGACGAAGCCCAGCGGGATCTCCAGGCCGAGCAGGACCAGGGCGGCGAGGCTGAGGTAACTCAGCAGCAGACGGCGGGTCATGACGCCCTGGCCTCGGGGGTGCGATGCCTCCCCGCTGCCTGTCCGCGCTCACGGCCATGACCCTGGGGCCGGCCCGGACCCGGTCCCGGCGCCTGCCCGGGGGTGCGTACGGCGAGCCGGAAGCCGACACCGCGCAGGGTCTGGATCCACGCCGGGTCGCCCAGCTTGCGGCGCAGGGTCGCGACATGCACGTCGAGTGTCTTGGTCGGGCCCTGATAGTGGTCGTCCCAGACGCGGTTGAGGATCTGCTGCCGGGAGTAGACCGCCCCGGGGTCCTCGGTGAGCAGCGCCAGCAGCTCGAACTCCTTCGGCGTCAGCGCGACCGGTACCTCGCCGACCCACACCTGCCGGGTCCGCCGGTCCACGACCAGCGGGCCGGGCGGCGGAGCGGCACTGTCGCCGGCCGCCGCCGGGCCGGAGGAGTCACGCGGTTCGGGCGGAGCCTGTTCATAGGCCGGGGGTTCGTACACGGGGGGCTCGTGGACGGGGGGTTCATAGACCGGGACGCCGTGCGCCGGAGTGCCGTACGTCGGGGTGCCGTGCGCCGGGCTTCCGTACGCCGGGCTTCCGTACGTCGGATTCTCGAAGGCCGGGTTCCCGAAGGCGGGGGTGCCGTGCGCCGGGGTTCCGTACATCGGCGTGCCGTGCGTGGGGGTTCCGGATACCGGCGTCCCGTGCGCGGGCGTCCCGGAAACCGATGTCCCGTGCGCGGGCGTTCCCTGCGCTGGTGTCCCCTGCGCCGGTGTCTCGTACGCGGCCGACCAGTCGTACTCGGCCCCGCCACCGCCGGCGCCGACACCGGTCCCACCGCCCGCGCCCCTGACGCCGCCCACGCCGCCGACGCGCCCCGGGCCCTCGGCCCCGAAATCGTCTCCGGCCGCGAAGTCGCTGCCGGCACCGAAACCGTTCCCGACACCGACACCGACACCGACACTGGAACCGGCACCCACACCGAACCCGGCGGCCGACCGCTCCTGAGCCGCCAACTCCTGTGCGGACAGTACTCGTTGGGCGTACGGCTCGACCTCGACCCCGCTCTCGGCCACCACGACCCCGGCCACGATCCCGCCGCCCCCCGGCCGTTGATGGCGTCGTGACACCGCTCGTATCCGGGCGACCAGTTCCCGGATGCTGAACGGTTTCGCCAGGTAGTCGTCGGCGCCCAGTTCCAGGCCCAGCACACGGTCGGCCTCCTCGCCGCGCGCGCTGAGGATGATGATCGGGACGTCGGAGGTCCGGCGGATACCGCGGCAGACGTCGATGCCGTCCATGTCGGGCAGGCCGAGATCCAGCAGGACGACATCGCCGTGCGGACCTCTCAACCCGTCCGCGCCGTTGGCCACGTGGTGGACCGTCAGGCCGAAGTGTCGCAGCCCGTCGGCGAGCGGTTCGGCGATCGTCTCGTCGTCCTCGATGAGCAGCACTCGTACGCCCATGGCGGCCTGTCTCTCCAAAAGGTCGGGACAACACGAGTCCGTGCTGTGGGGTCGACACGCTACAAGAGACCGCACAGCAACGTGCAGGGAATCCGGAGCATTGTGAAATGACCCTCAGAAACCGCTTGTATTCGGTCCCTCTACCTGCGGCGAAGGGGTACCCGGCCGGAATCTGTGGAAAACCTGGCGCCGTTTTAGTGTTCGCTTAACCTTCCTCTGGTCATCGTCCCCCTACGGTCGTAAGAGCTGGTCGGAACCACTGTCGGGAGGCAGGATGAAGGCGTTGCTGGATCGCGCCCGGTCGTTCAAGCGACGGGTGGACTTCGAGAGCGATGAATACCGGAAACTGGCCGTCGGGCAATTTCCCGAGGCGCTGTTCATTACCTGCTCGGACTCGCGGGTGATTCCCGCCCTGATCACCGGAGCACGGCCCGGCGAGATATTCGAGCTGCGAAATGCGGGCAACATCGTGCCGCCGCACGACGCGTACGGGGCCGCCTCCGGTGAGGCCGCCACCATCGAATACGCGCTGGAGGTGCTCGGCGTTCAGGACATCGTGGTGTGTGGTCATTCCCACTGTGGCGCGATGGGCGCGCTCAAGTACGGCGCCGACCTGTCCGGCCTGCCCAGGGTGGACGCCTGGCTCGACTACGCCCGGCCCGCGCTCGAACCGGTACTTGGCGACAGCGGCGGTGACAACGGCCGTGCCACCACGTCGTCGTCCGAGGACCCCGCCCTGCGCGAGGTCGTCCAGCTCAACGTCCGCAACCAGCTCGCCGTCCTCCGGGACTATCCCGTCGCCCGGCAGCAACTCGACGCCGGACGGCTCCGGTTGCACGGCTGGTACTACGAGATCGACACCGGCAAGGTCCATGAACTGGACGCGGACGGCGGCTTCCAGGTGCACGACTCATGAGCGGAGCGCACGGACGACGGCACGCGGCGGGCGCCCGCAGGGCCGTCAGAAACAGCCAGACCGGTACGACCGGTACGACCGGTACGACTGGCATGACTGGCATGACTGGCATGACTGGCATGACTGACATGCCGGGACGTGCCCCCAACATGCCCGGTTACGCCCCCGAAGCGCCCGGCTACGCCCCCAACGTGCCGGAACACAAGGGTGGTTCACCGGTGCCGGACGGCTCCAACGGATCCAACGGCTCCAAGGGGCCGGGCGCCCGCGGCCGTATCGACTTCGCTACCGAGATCACCGCCTCCCTCGTCGTCTTCCTCGTCGCGCTGCCCCTCTGTATCGGTGTGGCCGTGGCCTCCGGGGTGCCGGCCGAGTTGGGCATCATCTCCGGGGTGATCGGCGGTCTGGTGGTCGGCGCGGCGCGCGGCAGCACGCTCCAGGTCAGCGGGCCGGCGGCCGGGCTGGCCGCGCTCGTCGCGGAGACGGTCCTGGAGTTCGGCGTCGCGATGCTCGGCGTGATCGTGCTCTTCTCCGGCATCCTCCAGATCGTGCTGGGCCTGGTGAAGCTGGGCCGGATGTTCCAGGCGATCTCCCTCGCGGTCGTCCAGGGCATGCTCGCCGGCATCGGACTGCCGCTGATGTTCAGCCAGCTGTACCCGATGTCCGACTCCAAGGCGCCGGGCACCCCCCTGGACAACATGGCGGGCGTCCCCGGGCTGATCGTCGACACCGCGAGCAACCCGCAGGCGCTGATCGCCGCCGGGCTCGGGATCGTCACGATCGTGCTGAGCTTCCTGTGGAAGAAGGCGCCGGGGCCGGTCAAGAAGATCCCGGCCGCGCTCGTGGCCGTCGGGATCGGTATCGCGGTCGCCTCGTTACCGGGCGTCGAGGTGAAGACGCTCCAGGTCGGCAATCTGCTGGCGTCCGTGGACGTGCCGGGGCCGGAGCAGTTGGCCGGGCTGGCCGACGTCGGGATCATCACGGCGATCCTCACCTTCACCGTCATCGCGTCGGCCGAGAGCCTGTTCACCGCCGCGGCCGTGGACCGGATGCACAGCGGGCCGCGCACCCGCTACAACACCGAGCTCATCGCCCAGGGCGCGGGCAACACGATCGCCGGCATCCTCGGCGCGCTGCCCATCACGGCGGTCGTCGCGCGCAGTTCGGCGAACGTCCAGGCCGGAGCGAAGACCCGTATCTCCCGTACGCTGCACGGCCTTTGGCTGCTCGCCTTCGCGCTGCTGCTGCCGCAGGTGCTGGCGCTGATCCCGATCTCGGTGCTCGCGGGTGTCCTCGTGCACAGCGGGTGGAAACTGTTCGCGCCGGAGGAGTTCCCGAAGATGTGGCGGCAGGACCGGGGCGAGTTCGCGGTCATGACGCTGACGACGCTGGTCATCACGGCGACCGCGCTGCTCGAAGGGGTGCTGTTCGGGCTGGCCGCGGGTGTGGTGCTGGCCGCGCTGCGCATGTCGCAGACCGTCATCCGGCAGCACATCGAGGACGACACGGCGAAGGTCGTGATGGCGGGCAACGCGACGTTCCTGAGGCTGCCGAAGCTGATCGACGCGCTGGAGGGCGCGGCCGCCTCCGGCAAGCCGCGCATCCGGCTCGATCTGCTCGGGGTGACCCATCTCGACCATGCCTGCCGCAATCAGGTCGAGGAGTTCGTGGCGCAGCAGCGGGGGGCCGGACTGCGGGTGGAGTTGCTGATGCCGGACCTTACGGACACCGGGACGAGGGTGCCTGCGGCGGCCAAGCCGGTGGGGCTCGACGAGGAGCCGGGGGTGTCGGGGCCGGTGCAGGTGTCGGTGTCGGATGTGGAGCTGGATCCGGCGGATGCGGAGCTGGATCCGGCGGAGGTGTGGGACTACGCGACCGTCGGTACGGCGGCGGTGGGGGGTACCGGACGAATGCCCTCCGGCCCCGGACCCACCGCCGAGTGGTTCTACCTCGACACCAGGCCCATGCCTGGGATGCCCGAGTCCAGGCCGCCGTTGTTGCGGCGGGGCCGGGACTGGTCGGAGTAGTCGGCGGGGAGGGGCGTGCGGGCCTTTTTCTGCAGGGGCGGGGCCGGTGCCGCGGCCGGTGTGGGGCCGCGCGCCCCGGGTCTGCGTGAATTCCTGGCCGAAAGGTTCTTCACGCGGCGCGCCCTCGAATGAACGATGACGGAACGTCATGTCCGCGCAGGTCGGGAGAGTCGATGGCAGCGCAGCGCCCCCCTCGTGAGGAGGAACAGGGCCGCAAGGGTTTCCGCTCGGCCCGGCCCGCACTCCCGTACCCCGCCGGTCGGCTGCCGGCCGTCGGCCGGCTGTGCTCCTCGGACCCCGCGGGCCTGCTCGCCCTCGCGGATCGCGGCACCACCACCGAGTCGGAGTTCACCAGTCTCCACAACGAGGTGCGCAGCAAGCTGCGCGGGGTGCACGGGCGGCTGCTGGAGGAACGGGAGCGCGGACACTCCTCACGCCACGGCTCCCCCATGTCCATCGGCTCCTGACCGGTCAGCCCACGTCGTACACGGCGAGGAGTTCGCATCAGGTGGGCGACGGCCGTGGAACCCTCGGCGGGACTACGCTGAGAGCGGGCTTCGGAGTGCTTCGAGAGGGTGGCGTCATGACCGGCTGGAACGTGCGTGACATTCCCGAGCAGAGCGGCCGTACCGCCGTCGTGACGGGTGCCAACAGCGGCATCGGATACGTCGCCGCCCGGGAGCTCGCCCGCCGTGGCGCACACGTCGTCCTCGCCTGTCGCAGTGAGGGGCGGGGTGCGGCGGCGTTGGCGCGGATGCGTTCCGAAGTGCCGGACGGGAGTGTCGAGTTGATGCGGCTCGACCTCGGGGACCTGAGGTCCGTGCGGGAGTTCGCGGAGGCTTACGGGAGCGCGAACGACCGGCTGGATCTGCTCGTCAACAACGCCGGTGTGATGGCTGTGGCGCAGGGGCGGACGGCCGACGGCTTCGAGACGCAGTTCGGGACCAATCATCTCGGCCACTTCGCCCTCACCGGCCTGCTGCTGCCGATGCTGCTCGCCGCGCCCGGCGCGCGCGTCGTGACGGTGTCCAGCAGTATGCACATGAGGGCGAACATCGACATCGACGACCTCAACAGCGAGCGCAAGTACGGGCGTTGGCTCGCCTACGGCCGCTCCAAGACCGCCAACCTGCTCTTCACCCACGAGCTGGCCCGGAGGCTGGCGGCCAATGACTCGGACGTCGTCGCCGCAGCCGCGCACCCCGGCTACGCGGCGACCAACCTCCAGACGGCCGGGCCCAGCGCCGAGGGCCGCAAGGGCGTCGAGCGCTTCATGCGCATCGGAAACCGCTTCTTCGCCCAGTCCGCCGAGGCGGGCGCCCTGCCCACGTTGTACGCCGCGACCGCGCCGGGCGTCGGACCGGACGCGTTCATCGGCCCGTCCTTCGTCATGTGGCGCGGCACGCCGGGACCGTCGAAACGAGCGCCCTGGACCCTCAACGACCGGGCGGGCGAACGCCTTTGGGCCGCCTCGGAGCAACTCACCGGGGTCACGTACGACAAGCTGAAGGCCTGACGCGTACGACGGGCTGAACGCCTGACGCGTACGACTTGCTGAGGCGTGACGTACGACGGCTACGACCTCACCCTCACCCCCAGATCTACCCGACCCTCATGCCCAGCAGCTCCCCGAACGCCTCGCTCCCCGCCGGGGTCACCTTCACCGCGCGTCCGGAGCCGATCCGGCGTACCCACTGTCTCTCCAGGGCCGTGGCGCACAGGGCGGCTCCCAGGGCTCCGGCCAGGTGAGGTCGGCGTTCCGTCCAGTCCAGGCAGCCTCGTACCAAGGGGCGGCGGGTGCCGTCGGGGTGCCGGTAGTTCAGGGTGTCGGTGAGCCAGGCCCGGCCCGCCGGGGTGACGGCGAGGCCCGAGTCGTCGGCGACCAGACCGCGGGTGATCACCGCGTCGGCGAGGGCCACGCCGAGTTGGCCCGCCAGGTGGTCGTAGCAGGTGCGGGCCCTGGCCTCGGCGTCGAGCCGTACCGACTGACTCAGGTTCCGTGGGCGGGTGCCGTCCGGGGCGTACGAGGCGAGGGCTTCGATCAGGGCGGCCGCGTCGGGGCCGGCGAGCCGGACATAGCGGTGTCGGCCCTGGCGTTCCTCGGCGAGGAGCCCGCCCTCGACGAGACGGGTGAGCTGCTCGCTGGCGGTGGACGCCCGCACCCCGGCGTGCCGGGCCAGCTCGCCCGCGGTCCAGGCCCGGCCGTCGAGCAGGGCCAGACAGAAGGCGGCCCGGGTGCGGTCGGCGAGTAGGCCGGCGGTCTCGGCGAGCGGGGACATGCGGCCATGATGCCGTGGGGACGGTTCGGCCGGCGCCGAACTGTTCCGGCCCCAGCATCGGAGCATGACGCACACGCCGAGGCACATGACGCGCACGACGCACATAACGCATACGGCGCACATAACGTATACGGCGCACATGACGCGCACGACGCATCGGTTCGACCCCTACGCGGATGTACGGGCAGCGCTCGCCGACCCGGCGCTCGTCCCCGAACCGCACGCCGCGGACGCCGGTCCGGCCGGAGCGAGCGGCGCCTGGCTGCGTGCCGACGTGGCCCGCTCCAGCTCCGGCGAGCCGCCCCGCGTCCGCCCCGGCCGTCGCCACGCCCTCGCACCGGCCGACGGCCTGCTCCGGCGCCCCCTGACCCCCTTCGCCCGCCTGCACCACCAGCCGACCCCACTGCTGCTGCCCAACGCCTGGGACCACGCCTCCGCCGCCGCACTCGCCGCGCACGGCTTCGAGGCCATCGGCACCACCAGCCTGGGCGTCGCCGCCGCCGCCGGTCTGCCGGACGGGGCCGCCGCCACCCTCGACACGACCGTGGCGCTGGCCCGCCGACTCGGACAGGGGCCGTTCCTCCTCACCGTCGACGCGGAAGGCGGCTTCAGCGACGACTCGGCGGACGTGGCCGCGCTGGCCCGGGAGTTGTACGACGCGGGCGCCGCCGGGATCAACCTGGAGGACGGCCGCCCCGACGGCACCCTCGCCCCCGTGGACTCGCACGCCGCGAAGATCGCCGCCGTCAAGGCCGCGGTGCCCGGGCTGTTCGTGAACGCCCGCACCGACACCCACTGGCTGGACCGCGAGCAGGAGGAGACCGCGACGCGCCTCGCGAGCTACGAACAGGCCGGTGCGGACGGGGTGTTCGTACCGGGCCTGTCGGACCCGGACGGGATCGCCGCGCTGACGGCCACCCTCGTCGTCCCGCTGAACGTCCTGTACACCCCCACCGGCCCGACCCTCGCCGAACTGGCCGCACTGGGCGTACGCCGGGTCAGCCTCGGCTCGCTCCTCTACCGCAGCGCCCTGGCCGCGGCCGTCACCACCGCGACCGCCGTCCGCGACGGCCGGCCGACGGACCCGAACGCCCTGTCCTACGCCGAGGTACAGAGATACAGCGAGGTACAGAGAGACAGCGACTGAGGCCGGCGTCCCCCCGACACCCACCCGCACACACGCGTGGCGCGCGAACCGCAACGTCGTACGGTTCGCGCGCCACGCGAGTGACAGGCCAGGGGCTACGGCTACGGCTACGGCTACGGCTACGGCTACGGCTACGGACTACGGCTATGGACTACGGCTACGGCTATGGACTACGGGTTACGCGGCCCGCACCTCATACGCCGTGATCCGCACGGTCTCGTCGTCCAGGCACTGCCCGCTCTCCAGGTCGAAGCGCTGCTTCAGGAGCGGGGAGGCGACGAACGGGCGGCCCTGGTGGGTGCCGGTCAGGCCCCGGGAGAGCACGGCGGCGCCGCCGAAGGGGTCGCGGTTGTCGATGGCGTACAGCCTGCCCGCGCGGTCGAGGAAGAGCGCGGCCTGGTTGCCGTCGGGGAGCAGGGCGGCCACGCCGCGGCCCGGGATCAGCAGGGTCAGGTCGCAGACCGTGAACCAGCCGTCCGCCAGCCGCAGCTGGACCTTCACATCGGTCTTCTCGGGAGCGAGGGTCATCGCTGGGCGCTTCCTTCCAGGACATCGGCGGGCCGCAGGCCGATGGACAGCAGCGGCAGGTCGGGCTTGATCTGGTCGCGCTCGGGAACGAAACCGACGACCGGGTCCGGGGTGTCGGGGGCGTTGACGAAGGACACGAACCGGGCGAGCTTCTCGGGGTCGTTGATGGTCGACGCCCACTCGTCGGCGTAGTTCGAGACGTGCGCCACCATCAGGGACTCCAGCTCCTCGCAGATGCCGAGGGAGTCCTCCACGACCACGTCGCGGACGTGGTCCAGGCCGCCGGGGATGCGCTCCAGCCAGGTCGAGGTGCGCTCCAGGCGGTCCGCGGTGCGGATGTAGAACATCAGGAACCGGTCGATCAGCTTGATCAGTTCGGCGTCCGTCAGGTCCTGCGCCAAGAGGTCCGCGTGGCGCGGGGTGGCGCCGCCGTTGCCGCCGACGTAGAGGTTCCAGCCGTTGGAGGTGGCGATGATGCCGAAGTCCTTCGACTGGGCCTCGGCGCACTCGCGGGCGCACCCGGAGACCGCCGACTTGAGCTTGTGCGGGGAGCGCAGGCCCCGGTAGCGCAGCTCCAGGTCGATCGCCATGCGGACCGAGTCCTGGACGCCGTAGCGGCACCAGGTCTGGCCGACGCAGGACTTCACCGTGCGCAGGGACTTGCCGTAGGCGTGGCCGGACTCGAAGCCGGCGTCCACCAACCGTGCCCAGATCAGGGGGAGTTGCTCGACCCGTGCGCCGAACATGTCGATCCGCTGGCCACCCGTGATCTTCGTGTAGAGACCGAAGTCGCGGGCGATCTCGCCGATCACGATCAGGCCCTCGGGGGTGATCTCACCGCCGGGGATGCGCGGGACGACCGAGTACGAGCCGTTCTTCTGGAGGTTGGCCAGGAAGTGGTCGTTGCTGTCCTGCAGAGCCGCCTGCTCGCCCTCCAGGACGTAGCCGCTCGCGCCGATGGTCGGGGCGAGGGAGGCGATGATCGAGCCGACCGCCGGCTTGCAGATCTCGCAGCCGTCGCCGCCCTTGGCCCCGTCGCGGCCGTAACGGTCCAGCAGGTCCTGGTAGGTGTTGATGCGCAGGGCGAGGACGATCTCGTACAGCTCCTCGCGGGTCTGCCCGAAGCAGCCGCACAGGCCCTTGTCGACGACCACACCGCTGGCTTCGAGCTCGGCGGTGACCAGCTGGCCGAGGACCTTGACGCAGGAGCCGCAGCCCGTGCCGGCCTTGGTGCACTTCTTGACCTCGGGCACCGTGGTGCACTGGTGGTCGGTGACCGCGCCGCGGATCGCGCCCTTCGACACGTTGTGGCAGGAGCAGATGACCGCCTCGTCCGGCAGTGCGGACGGGCCGAGCTGGGCGCCGCCGCCGGAGCCCGCGGGCAGGACCAGCGACTCGGGCGAGACCGGCGGGACGGAACCGGTGAAGGCCTTCAGCGTGCCGTACGCGTCCGCGTCGCCGACCAGGATGCCGCCGAGCAGTTCGCCGTCGCGGCCGATGACCAGCTTCTTGTAGACGCCCGAGCGGGAGTCGGAGTACACGACGTCCAGGCAGTCGGCGGTCGCGCCGTGCGCGTCACCGAAGGAGGCGACGTCGACGCCCAGCAGCTTCAGCTTCGTCGACATGTCCGCGCCCGTGAACGACAACTGCTCGGCCTCGTCCGCCGCGATCGTCGCGGCGGCCGTCTCGGCCTGCTCGTAACCGGGGGCCACCAGGCCGTACACCCGGCCGTCGGAGGCCAGCGCGCACTCGCCGATCGCGAACACGTGCGGGTCGTTGACCGTACGGCACTGCTCGTCGACGCTGATGCCGCCGCGCTCGCCGACCGTCAGACCGCAGTCGCGGGCCAGCTGGTCGCGGGGGCGGACACCGGCGGAGAACACCACCATGTCGGTGGCGAGTTCGGAGCCGTCGGAGAGCTTCATCCCGGTGACCGCGCCGTTCTCCCCGACGACGATCTCCTGCGTGCCCACACCGGTGTGCACGGACAGGCCCATGTCCTCGATGGTGCGCAGCAGCGCGGCGCCACCGCCGTCGTCGACCTGCACCGGCATCAGGCGCGGCGCGAACTCCACGATGTGGGAGGTGAGTCCGAGGCCCTTCAGCGCGCCCGCGGCCTCGAGGCCGAGCAGGCCGCCGCCGACCACGGCACCGACCTCGACCTTCTTCGCGTACTCCTCGATCGCGAGCAGGTCCTCGATCGTGCGGTAGACGAAGCAGCCCGCGGCGTCCTTGTTCGGGACCGGCGGCACGAAGGGGTACGAGCCGGTGGCGAGGACGAGGATGTCGTAGTCGAAGACCTGGCCGGAGCGCGCGGTGACCTTCTTGGCCTCGCGGTCGACCGTCTCCGCCGGGTCGCCGACGAAGAGTTCGATGCCGTGCGTCTCGATGAACTCCATGTCGGTCATCGACAGGTCCTCGGGCGTCTTGCCCGCGAAGTACGAGGTGAGCGCCACTCGGTCGTACGCGGGGCGAGGCTCCTCGCACAGCACGACCACGCGGTGCGTGGCGGTCATGCCGCGCTCGGCGAGCGCTTCGAGGAAGCGCTGGCCGACCATGCCGTGGCCGACGAGCACGATCGTGGGGGTGGCCCCCAGGCTGGCGGTCATTCAGGAGCCTCCATCGTTGGTGAGCAGGTGGAGCAGAGGAGCGCCGTTCGCGGGGAGCGGCTCCGCTCCCTCCCAGGCGCGGGCGAGCGCGCCCACGGTGCCGAGTTCGCCGACGAGCACCCCGCCGACCAGGTGGTCGTCGCGGACGACGACCTTGCGGTAGGTGCCGCGGGTGGCGTCGGCGAGCTGGATGACGTCGTCACCGGGCCGGGGCTCGGTCTCGCCGAACGCGGCGAGATCGAGGAAGTCCGCACCGGCCAGCGTCAGGCGGGTCAGGGCGCGGGTGCCGGTGTAGCGAGCCGCCGGGGAACCAGCGTTCCCCGCCAGCAACTCGGCCAGGACATCCGCCTGTTCGAGCGCCGGGGTGGCGAGACCGTAGACCGTGCCCTCGAACTGGACGCAGTCGCCGATCGCGTGGATGTGCGGGTCGGAGGTGCGCAGCTCCTCGTCGACGATGACGCCCTTGTGCACCGCGAGTCCCGCGTCCTGGGCGAGACCGACACGCGGGTGGACCCCGCAGGCGATGACGACCAGGTCCGCGTCGAGCGTGTACCCGTCGGCCATCGCCACCGACCGCACGGTCCCGCCGACGCTGCGCACGGCACGTACGCGCGTCTCGGTGTGCACCTCGACGCCGAGGTCGGCGAGGTGCCGACGGACCAACTTCGAGGCGGACGGGTCGAGCTGACGCTCCATCAGCCGCTCGCCCTGCTGGGCGAGGACCACCTGGGCGCCGCGCAGGGCGAGCGCGCGGGCGGCGGAGACCCCGAGGAGCCCGCCGCCGATGACGACGGCCCGGACACCCGGCCGTACGGCCTTCGACAGCCCCAGACAGTCGTCCATGGTCCGGAACGCGTGCACCCCGTCGGGGAACTCGTGCCGCTCCGGGTCCCAGAGGCCGCGCAGCGGCGGCAGTACCGGGTTCGAGCCGGTCGCCAGGACCAGCTTGTCGTATGCGATCTCCGTACCGTCCGCGAGATGTACGGCTCGCACCTCGCGGTCGATACGGACCACCCGGCCGCGCGTCAGTTCGGCGGGGGCGGGCAGTGCGATGACCTCGGGCGCGTACCGCCCGGCCAGGACTTCGGCGAGCAGCACCCGGTTGTACGGTGTGTGCTCCTCCTCGCCCACCAGCGTGGCGGGCATGCCGAGCTCTCCGAGCCGCCGGGCGAGACGTACGCCCGCGAGGCCGGAGCCGATCACCACCACACGCTCATTCGAGGTCATGCCCTTGAGCGTGCGGTGCCGGTGTTACCCGACCGCATCACGTCTGTTTCCCACGAGGAACGCTGCCCTCCCCGTGGCCCCGAGGGGAGTGTGAGGGGTTTCCGGGAGGACGGGGTGGGGTGTGAGGACGCCCGGGATCACGTTGCTGACCTGGCGATACGGCGGCTGTGCGGGCGTATACGGGAGGACGGGGGAGGGCGCGGGGAGGGGAGGGCGCGCCGGGGCGCGGTGCCGTAGGTCACGTCGCGGGGCGGCGGGTCGGGTGCGGCGGTGAAGAATTCGGGGCGGATCGGCGGGGGAGAGACGGGTCCGCGGCGAGACATCGGGACGCCGAACCTCAGAAGATCCTCAGGTCGATGGACGGCGCACCTATCCCGCCGCATAGGGTCGCGATCATGCCCGACATATCGCTGACCATGATCGTTGTCCTCTGCCTCGCCGCCCTCGCGGCCGGCTGGATCGACGCGGTGGTGGGCGGCGGCGGGCTCCTCCTGCTCCCCACCCTCCTGCTGGGCCTGCCGAACGGCGCCTCGGCCGCCCAGTACGCGCTCGGCACCAACAAGGCGGTCGCGATCGTCGGCACCACGGGCGCGGCGGTGACCTACGCCCGCCGCACCCCCGTCGATGTGAAGATCGCCGTACGGATCGGCCTGGCGGCGCTCGCGGGGTCCACGGCCGGCGCCTTCGTGGCCGCCGGAATGAGCACCGAGGTCCTGAAGCCGGTGGTCATGGTCGTCCTCCTCGCCGTGGGCGCCTTCGTGATCCTCCGCCCCTCCTTCGGCACGGCCCCCGGCGCCGGCCCGGTCTCCGCGCGCCGCGTCCTCGCCGCGATCGGCCTCGCGGGCGTGGGCATCGGCTTCTACGACGGCCTCATCGGCCCCGGCACCGGCACCTTCCTCGTCCTGGCCCTCACCGCCGTCCTCCACCTCGACATGGTCACCGCCTCCGCCACCGCCAAGATCGTCAACTGCTGTACCAACGCCGGCGCCCTCGCCACCTTCGCCTGGAAGGGCACGGTCTACTGGCAACTGGCGGCTCTGATGGCGGTCTTCAACCTCGTCGGCGGGACCGTCGGGGCACACACCGCGCTCAAGAAGGGGAGCGGCTTCGTCCGCGTCGTGCTGCTGTCGGTGGTGTTCACGCTGGTGGCGAAGATGGGGTACGAGCAGTGGGTGGCGTGAGCGCCGGGCATGCGACCGCGGGCGGCTGACGGCGGAAGGCCGCCGGCGATTCCGGCGATCATCCGGCGCGGCTGCCCGTGAGGTGGGCGAAGACGACCACGTTCCCCTGGTAGCCGGTGGACCTCGAATACCCCCCGCCACAGGTGATGACCCGCAACTCCGGCCGCCTCGCCGCCCCGTACACCTTCTGGTCGGGGAAGTTCCGCGCGGCGTACACCTCCACCGCGTAAACGGTGAACACCGCGATCCCCCCGTCCCGCCGGTCCACCTCGATGGGGGCGCCCCGCTTCAGCGCGCCGAGGTCGTAGAAGACGGCCGGGCCATCGGCGTTGTCGACATGCCCCGCGACGATCGCGGTGCCCCGCTCACCCGGGGTGGTTCCGGCCTCGTACCAGCCCGCGAGATTCTCCTTCTCGGCGGGCGGGACGTCGAGGCTGCCGGTGGGGGTGAGGCCGAGCCCCATGAGCGGGGCGTCCACGCGGATGGACGGGATGCGGACGCGGTCGGGAGGGGAGGGGGGAAGCGCGGGCGCGGTGGCCGTGGCGGGCCGGCGCCCGGTGGGCCTCCCGGGCCCCGGGCCGCTGTGGGCCTGCGCGGCCGACGGCTGCGGAGGCGCGTGGGAGGCGGTGCCGTTGAGCAGCAGCCAGGTGCCGGAGCAGAGGGCGACGACGGTGACGCCCGCTATGGCGGAGTTGGCGAACCGGCGCACACAGAGCTCCTCTCGGGGCCGGACTCCCCTCGCGGAGTCGGCTGGTTGTTCCTCCCCTCCGGGCCGAGGGGCGTCGGGCCCGGAGGGGAGGGGGACGGCGGTACCGGCGGACGGACGGCGGAGGGTGTCCGTCAGATCCCGTCGCCTCTCGCCCGGCGATGCAGGAGCCAGGTACCGCCCGCGGCGGCGACGGCCAGAGCCGCCACACCCGCCGCGGTCTGCACGGGGTCGGGACCGAGCGCGCCACCGACCCCCGTCTTCACGCTTCCCCTCGGATACGTCGGCTGCCCGGTGTCCGTCCCCGTGTGCGTGCCGGTGAGCGTGACCACGAGGTCGCCGGTGACCTGTCGGCCACCGTTCGCGCAGGTCACGACGATCTCGTACGTCCCCGGCTGCGCACTCGGCGGCACCTCGAACCGCCCGTCGAGCTGCGGCTGCCCGGCGTCGGGCGCGAGGGAGAAGGAGCCGGCTCCGACCGCGCCGGCGTCCCCCGTCGCCGTACCGTCCGCGCCGCAGGCCGCCGTTCGGACGATGACCTCGTCGCCGGGGACGACACCGGCGGGGGACAGTTCCAGTCGCCCGGTGCCCTCATCCCCGTACGCGGGCGCGGCGGCGAGGGCCGCGACGGCGACGGCGAGCGCGGTTCCGGTCAGCGGCCGGGCGATACATCGCATCGTGCTTGCTCCTCCGAGAGTCCTCCGTGCTCCTCCGTGCTCTTCCGAGGTAAGTGGCACACCGCCCCGAGCGCTTCCTGATGGTGCGTCAGAAATGATGTGAATGGGTGTCAGGAGGGTGCGGGTGGAGGGTGAATCGGGAGGTGTTTGAGCAGGTCAGTGGGGTGGGAGCGGGTGCGGCGGAGAAAAGAACGCGATGGGGGACGGCGGGGGTGTGAACGGGTGACCGAGGGTGTGTGGTGGAGGTGGGGCGATGGCCTTGGTCGCGGTGGGGCACGACGTCCCCCAGCGGCGGCTTGACCTCAAGCGAAGTTGAGGTACGAGGGTGGTCGCCATGAAGACCGCTACGGATACTCATACGGCCCCCCGCGCCGCCTCGGCCACGGCGCCCGCCTCTTCCTCCGCCACCCCGGTCCGGGTGACACTGATCATCGGCAGCAACCGGGCCGGCCGCTTCGGGTCGGTGATCGCCGAGTGGCTGCTGGACCGGGTGCGGGAGCACGACGACTTCGAGGTCGACGTCGTGGACGTCGCGGACGCCGACCTGCCGACGACCTTCGCCCCGACCCCGGAGGCCACGGCACGGCTGTCCGAGATCACCCCCAAGCTGGCCTCGGCGGAGGCGTTCATCGTCCTGACCCCCGAGTACAACCACTCCTACCCGGCGGCCTTGAAGAACCTCATCGACTGGCACTTCCAGGAATGGCGCGCCAAACCCGTCGCCCTCGTCTCCTACGGCGGCCTGTCGGGCGGCCTGCGCGCGGCGGAACACCTCCGGCAGGTGTTCGCCGAGCTCCACGCCACGACCGTCCGCGACACGGTGTCCTTCCACAACGCCCACGGTTCTTTCGACGACACCGGCCGACTGAAGGACCCGTCAGGCCCGGACACGGCGGCGGAGGTGATGCTGGATCAGCTGGCGTGGTGGGGGCAGGCGCTGCGGGAGGCGAAGGAGAGGCGGCCGTACGGGGGGTGAGGGATGGCCCCTCCGACCCGTATGAGTCCTCTGAGTCCTCTGAGTCCTCGGGGTGACTGAGGCATGTGGGTTGGGTGCGGGTTCGTCGTGGCCGCTCGCGCAGTTCCCCGCGCCCCTGAAGGCAGGGGGTGCGGCCTTGACTTCGTCTTCAAGGGGCGCGGGGATCTGTGCGAGCAAACCCCCAACACCCACCCGCACCCAACGAACCCGCTTCAAATCCCCGGCGGGGCCTGAGGGCGGTGGGGCGGCAGCCCCCGGGGAAGCTCCGCGGGGTCGAAGGGGCAGCGCCGCTGGGGAGGGGACGGGGAGGGGCGGCGGGGGCGAGCGCAAAGACGGCGCCACCGACCGCGCACCCCTCTCGACCTCAGCAGTTGCCCCCGGGATCCGCAGGCAGAGGCTCCACGGGAGCGGGCTCCGGGGTCTCCGGCGACGGCTCCACGGGGGTGGGCGGCTCCGGGGCCGGATCGGCCGTCTCCGGCGGGGTGGGCGTCTCCTCGACGGGGTCGGGATCGGTGGGAGCGGGAGCCTCCGGCGCAGGGGTGTCGGTCTCCGGGCTGTCCGCGTCCGGCGTCCCCGCCTCCGGAGCATCGGTCTCCGGGTTCTCCGCCCGTGGTTCGTCGCCCTCCGGCGTGTCCGCCCCCGGTTCGTCGCCCTCCGGGTATCCGGTACCAGGCTCTTCCGTCCCGGGCTCCTCGACGTCCGGCTCCTCAGCCTCAGGCTCCTCAGCCCCCGGCTCTTCCACGCCCGGGGTATCTCCAGGCTCTTCTACGCCCGGCGTATCTTCACCCGGCGTCTCCGCGCCCGGCTCCTCAGCCTCAGGCGTCTCCGCGCCCGGCTCCTCAGCCTCAGGCGTCTCCGCGCCCGGCTCCTCAGCCTCAGGCGTCTCCGCGCCCGGCTCCTCAGCCTCAGGCGTCTCCGCGCCCGGCTCCTCAGCCTCAGGCGTCTCCGCGCCCGGCTCCTCAGCCTCAGGCGTCTCCGCGCCCGGCTCCTCCGCCCCAGGCTCCTCCGCCCCCGGCGTATCCCCCGTAGGCACATCCGCCCCGGGCCCGCCCGGAGTTTCCGGTGTCCCTGGCTTCTCAGGCTTCTCCGGAGTGCCCGGAGCATCCGGAGCCCCGGCGTCCGGCGGCTCAGGGGCACCCTCGTCCGGCTTGTTCCCCTCGCCGCCCGTGTCGCTGTCGCCGTCGCCGTCCCCGGCCCCGCCGCCCTTGCCCTCGTCCCCGCCGTCCGTCGGCGCATCGGCGTCAGGCCCCGTCGGGGCATCCGGCGCGGCCTCCTCGTCGTCCGGTGTCGTGTCGTCGCCCGCCGGGATCTCGACCGTCGGCTCCTCCACGGCCTCGTCGTCGTCCGGCACCTGTCTCCCCACGGTGTCGCGGCCACCGATGTCCGCCGGGGACGCATCCCCACTGCCGGTCGCTTCCGACCCCCCGGGCGCGACCACGACATCCGTGACGGCGTCCCCGCGGTCGGCGACCTCGGGGATGGCGGCCTCGGGCCGATGGGGCGCCGGAGCTTCGGCGACCGGGACCCGCTGGGGCGGCGCCGTGGCCGGGTCGAAGGGGCCGAGGATGATGCCGGCCACGACGGCGGCGGCCGCGACGGCCGTGCTGACGGCGGCCACCGTCGGGGCCTTCGCCCCGCCCACCGTGGCCTGCCGTACCGCGTGCAGCAGTTGACCACCACCCTGCCCACCGGCCGCCGCGCCCAGCGCGGCGCCCTTACCGGCGGAGCCCGCCGTGAGGGAGAGCAGCAACTTGCCCCCACCCCCGCCGACGACGAACACCAGCAGGGCCGGACCGACGAGCGCGGGAAGCCGGTCATTCGTGCGCATCAGGACCGCGAGCCGGGCCCGGCAGTCGTCGCACGCGTCCACATGGCTGAGCAGTTGCTCGGACTGCCGCGGAGTCGCCGTACCGCGCACATACGCCGGCATACGCCCCCAACGCACCTGGCATGCCGCATCGATCGGCGCCCCGGGCTGCTCGCGCAGGAAGGCCTGGCGCATGCCCTCACGCGCCCGGTGCAGCAGCACCGCGGTCGCGCCCTGCTTCGCGCCGATGCGCTGCCCGACCGTCTCCAGCGGCTGCCCCTCCGCCTCGGCCAGCCACAGCGCCTGTACCCACCGCTCGGGCAACTGGCCCAGCACCCGCACCAACAGATCGATGGAAGAGACCTGCTCGGCGGGGTCGGCGGCATCGTCCGCGCGGACGCCGACCTCGACCCGCTCGGGAGCCGTCGGATCCAGCGGCGTCTCGCGCGCCGCGCTGCCGACGGCGGCCGCGAGATGCCGCACCGTCGTCATCAGATACGCCGGCACGTTGTCGATCTCGTGTCCCGAGGAGAGCCGTCGCCACACGCGGAAGTGCGCCTCGGAGACGAGGTCCTCGGCGGTCCAGGCGTTCCTGGTGAGGGAACGCGCGTACGCGACGAGGCGCGGGTGCTGCTCCTCGTAGATCCGGGTGTACGCGGCCGTCGGGGACGCGGACATGGAACCGGGCGCGGAACCCTGAGCGGGAACAGCGGGCATGGTGGGGTGACCGTCGGTCATGGCAGAGACGCTCTCCAGTCGCCTGCTGATGGGACGAGCCCGATTTTGTATGTCGAGATGACAAAAATCTCAAGTAATCACGCAAAGTGACACGTATCACAGTGGGTAACTTCGAAAACCGCGTAATCCGTGGGCCCTTGGCGCGGTCGAGGGGGTGGGTCGACGCAACCGGCCGACCGCGTACCCGAAGCAACCCGAAGCAGCCTGAAACAACCCGAAGTAACTCGAAGCAACCCCCAGTGCCCGAAGTGTCCGAACTGGAGACCGTCCATGCACCCCGCACACCCCGCCCGGCCCACGCCCCCCGCGCTCGAACAAAGCACCCGCGCCCGCTTGATCACCCCCGACTACGAGGAGGTCCCGGTCCGCACCACCCTGCGCTACGCCCCTGACGACCCCTTCGCCGTGCACATCGACTTCCCGGCCGGCGCCTCCACCGACGGCGCGAGCGTGACGTGGACGTTCGCCCGCGCCCTGCTGGCGGAGGGGCTGACCACCCCGGCCGGGATCGGTGACGTACACCTGTGGCCCTGTGGCCCGGCCCACACGGTCGTCGAACTCCACTCGCCGCACGGCATGGCCATGATCCGCTTCGACACCCCCGCGCTCCGCCGCTTCCTGCGCCGCTCGTTCGCCGTCGTCGCGCTCGGCGGCGAGGACCTGGAACCGGCATTCGACGACGGCCTCGCCTCCCTGCTGGGCGGAGTCTGAAACGCCCGGCCCGGAGCGACCGCTATGTTCGATCCGATCATCCGGATAATCGGAGTTGGCATGCAGAAGACAGATGAACCGGCCGAAGGGGCGGTGCCGGCGGAGCCGGAGCCGGCCGTCGGGGTTCTCACGGAGACCCCGGGCGAGGCCACCGAGGGAACCCCCGACGGGACCCGCGAGGGAACCCCCGACGGGACCCGCGAGGGAACCCCCGACGGGACCCGCGAGGGAACCCCCGACGGGACCCCCGACGAGACCCCCGAGCACAACTGGCCCCGTCACTGGCCCCTGCTGCTCCTCGGCGCGGCAGTCCTCCCCGGCATCGTGCTGGTCGCCGTGGGCCGGTGGATGGAGGAGCCGGCCGTGCAGGCGTGGCGGACCGTCTGTCTCTCCATCACGGTGCAGGCGCTGCCGTTCCTGCTGCTCGGTACGGCCCTGTCGGGTGCCATCAACGCGTTCGTGCCGGCGAGGGTCTTCACCCGGGTGCTGCCCCGCAAGCCGGCGCTCGCCGTGCCGGTCGCCGGTGCCGCCGGGGTCGTGCTGCCGGGCTGCGAGTGTGCGTCGGTGCCGGTCGCGAGCAGCCTGATAGGCCGGGGAGTCAACCCGGCCGCGGCCTTCGCGTTCCTCCTCTCCGCACCCGCCATCAACCCGATCGTCCTGACCTCCACGGCCATCGCCTTCCCCGGCAGCCCCGCGATGGTGCTGGCCCGGCTGCTCGCCTCGCTCGTCACCGCCGCGGCGATGGGCTGGCTGTGGCTCTGGCTGGGCCGCGCGGAATGGCTCAAGCCGGTCGCGCGGCAGACGGGACACCGGCCCGGGCAGAGCCGCTGGAACGAGTTCCGGCTCGGCTTCCAGCACGACTTCCTGCACGCGGGCGGCTTCCTCGTCGTCGGCGCGATGGCCGCGGCCACCTTCAATGTGCTCGTCCCGCGCACCGTGCTCGACACCTTCGCCGACTCGCCCTGGCTGTCGGTCCTGTTCCTCGCCGCGCTCGCCATCCTCCTGTCGGTGTGCTCCGAGGCCGACGCCTTCGTCGCCGCGTCGCTCACGGGCTTCTCGCCCACCGCGCGGTTGACGTTCATGGTGGTCGGACCCATGGTCGACCTGAAGCTGATCGCCCTCCAGACGGGCACCTTCGGCCGGGCCTTCGCCCTCCGCTTCTCCTCCGCGACGGTCGTCGTCGCGATCCTGTGCAGCGTCCTGATCGGCGGCGTACTCCTGTGAAACGACCCCTGCAGGCGCTCCTTCTCCTCCTCAGCGGCCTCGGCCTCCTCCACGCCACCCTCCTCACCGACCACTACCTCAGATACGTCAAGAAGGGCATGCTCCCCTTCCTCATCGCCTCGGGCGCGCTGCTGCTGGTGCTGGGTGCGGCGGAGGCATGGTCACTCCGGAGACCGCGCGGGACCGGCGAGCAGGAGAGTCACGACGACGACCACGACCACAACCACGAAGACGACCACGACCGCGACCACGGTGACGCGCACGGCCATGACCACTCCACCCCACCGCGAGTCGCCTGGCTCCTGCTTCTCCCCGCCCTGAGCCTGCTCTTCTACGCCCCACCGGCCATCGGCGCGTACACCGCGTCCCGCGAGACACCCAAGGCGGTGACGGTCACGGAACAGGACGACTTCGACCCCCTGCCGACCACCTCACCGCTCCCGATGACCCTCACCGACTTCACCCGCCGGGTGCAGCAGGACCGCGACCGGGCCATCGAGGGCCGCACCGTCCTGATGACGGGCTTCGTCACCCCCGACAGGAAGGGCGACGAGGGAGGCAACGGAGGCAACGACGGCAACGGCGGCTGGTACCTGACCCGCACGATGTTCAGCTGCTGCGCCGCGGACGCCCAGTTCATGAAGGTACGTGTCCACGGCACCCCGCCCCCGCCCGCCGACACCTGGGTCACCGTCACCGGCACCTGGCACCCCTCCGGCACCCTCGGCACGAGTTCCGCGGAGGCGGCCCTCGACGCCCTCACGGTGGAGAAGGTCGACCGCCCTTCCAACGGCTACACGGACGCCCTCCCGCTCACCGCCTCCTGACTCACCTCACCGACTCCCGGGTGCGCCATGCCTCCCAGACCCGCTCCCACCGGCCGCCACGGGAGCGAAGCGATCACGTTCAGGCCCGGAATCCTCCCGCTGGCCCTGCCCGTCTTCCTGGGCCTCACGCTCGGTACGGCGCTTCTGTACGCGGGTCTCGCCCTCGCCTCCGACGCGATGGGACGAGACACACCGCTGCAATGCCTCTCGGGAGCGGTGACGGCCATCGCGGTCGCTCCGTGAATTCCGTGGCCGGGGGACAGCCGTGGAGCCTGGCCAGCCCCACGCCCCACAGCCACGGAATTACGGCCGGAGCCCGCTGCCAGGACGACCCGTCAGCCGACCGACACGGCACTCCAGGCCGCCGCCACGGCATCGTGCTCCGTGCTCCCCGCCCCGTACAGATCCCGTGCCGCGTTCAGGGTCGCCGTACGCGCCGCCGCGTAGTTCGTGGACGAGGTCATGTAGACCGTCAGCGCCCGGTACCAGATCGCGCCCAGCTTGTCCTTGCCGATGCCGGTCACCGTCGAGCCGTCGCAGGTGGTGCTGGAGTGCTCCACGCCGCCGATGGCCCTGGTGCCGCTGCCCTCGGCGAGGAGATACGCGAAGTGGTTGGCGACACCGGAGGAGTAGTGGACGTCCAGGTTGCCCACCGACGAGCTCCAGCAGTCCGCCGAGGAGCCGTCCTTGCTCGGCTGGTCCATGAACCGCAGGGCCGGTTCGCCGAAGCCCGAGCGGACGATCTTCTCGCCGACGAGCCAGTCACCGGGGTCGGAGGCGTTGTCCGCGTAGAACTCGACCAGCGTGCCGAAGATGTCGGACGTGGCCTCGTTGAGGCCGCCGGGCTCGCCCGAGTACGTCAGGTCGGCCGTCGCGGAGGTGACGCCGTGGGTCATCTCGTGGCCGGCCACGTCCAGCGAGACGAGCGGGCCGAGCAGGTTCCCGTCACCGTCGCCGTACGTCATGCAGAAGCAACTGTCGTCCCAGAAGGCGTTGTTGTAGTCGCTGCCGTAGTGGACGCGGTTGTACGAGCCCCGGCCGTCGTTCGCGATGCCGTTCCGGCTGTGGACCTTCTTGTAGTAGTCCCAGGTGGTGTCGGTGCCGTACTGGGCGTCGACGGCCGCGGTGGCGCGGTCCGTGGTCGTGCCCGTCCCCCAGTGGTTGTCGGCGTCCGTGAAGAGCGTCGCGGGGGCACGGCGGACGCAGATGCCGAGGAGGCAGAGGTCAGTCTGGTTCGCGGCGTCCCCGGTGTACGTGTTGCCGCGCGTGGGGTCCTTGAGCTGGTACGTCGACCCGGAGACGGTCGTCTCCAACGGAACCGTGCCGCCGTAGAGCGACCGGCCGTCGCCCGTCGCGGTCTCCAGCGCGTCCCAGGCGTCGATCTGCCTGCCGGTGGCGGCATCGGTGACGACCGTACGGGCGACCGGGTTGCCGGCCTCGTCCTGCGCCAGCACATCCGTCTGCCAGGCCAGTTTGGGGGCGCCGTGCAGGGCGTCGACGACCAGCCGGGGCTTGGACGTCAGCTTGCGGAGCGTCTCGCCGACGTTCGCGGCGCGCAGCGCGGCGGCGGCGATGTCGGCGGCCCTGGGCGCCTTGACGGCGGGCGTCACGGTGGGGAGGGTGATCTCGTGGGTCGTCGCCCGGTTCGCGCTCCGGTACTCGCCGCCGGGAGTGAGATGGACGACGAAGTCGCCGCCCAGCACCGGGAGTTGACGGTACGCCCGGTCGTAGCGGACGTGCTGTGCGCCGTCCGCGTC
This sequence comes from Streptomyces sp. DSM 40750, assembly GCF_024612035.1. GTDB lineage: Bacteria > Actinomycetota > Actinomycetes > Streptomycetales > Streptomycetaceae > Streptomyces. The sequence goes on along the minus strand of NZ_CP102513.1, from coordinate 3,906,287 downwards.
CACGATCACGTCCCGTACGGTGGTGTCCTGTGCGGAGGTGAGCCCCAGGCTCGCCGCGCGGTCCCGCAGGACGTCGGCGGCGTTGGCGATCGCCGTGCTCCGGGTCGGTCTGTCGGCGGCCCCGGCGGTGGGGGTGAGCGTCGCCGCCAGCAGCGCGGTGGCCGCGACGGCGGTGCCCGTGGTGGCGAGGTGCGGGCGTCGGAGGTGCCGTATCCGGCTCATCTGTCTCCCAGGGACGGGGTGGGGGTGGGGGGACTGACCACTGATGTCGCATGATTTAAGTGGGCATGACAGATCCGCGTCCAGAGCGTCGATGGTGGGATGTGTGAGGGGTGAGAATCGTTTCTGCAAAGGCCCGCGCACGGCACACCCAGCCGCGTCCGAACAGTTGGAGAGGAGAACGGTGCTCCCCTTCTTCGTCTACGGCACCCTCCGCCCCGGCGAGCACAACCACGACCTCTTCCTGCGCGGCCGCACCCGCGCCGAGGACCCCGCCCGGATGCGCGGCATGGTCCTGTACGACGGCCCCGGGTACCCGTACGCCGTGGAGGAGACCGGCGAGGGTGGCGGGGGAGGGGGCACGGTGAGCGGCGAACTGGTCACCGCCCGGCCCGAGGCTTACGACGAACTCCTGTGCGCCCTCGACCGGTTGGAGGACTACGCCCCTGGCGACCCCGCGAACCTGTACGAGCGGGTCGAACGGCCGGCGACCCTCGACGACGGCACGGTCGTACGGGCCTGGGTGTACGTCGCCGCCCCGGCCGTCGCCGCCGGTCTGCGGGCCCGGGGAAAGCTGATCGAGGGCGGGGACTGGCGCACGCGCCGCCGCCCGCCTGCCGACAGGGGTCGCCGTTCTCCCAGGAGCTCGGGCGGCTGAGTGTGTCGGGCGGGTGCGGGGTGCGGGGTGCGTGGTCTCGGTGGCTGGTCGCGCCCACGCGGCGGAGCCGCACATCGCCCCGGCCCCGAGCCCCTCAGCGTGCGGCAGTGGTCAATCCCAGCCTGCGGCAGTGGTCAGCCTCAGCAGCAGCACCGACGGGGCTTCGGGCATGCTCACCCGGAGCTCCGAACCGTTCCACTTCGCTGTACCCGTCGTCGCTCCCGGGTGCAGGACCTCCACCCGTACGTCGTCAGCGCCCCCGCCGTTCTGATCCGTCAAGTGCGGTAGCGCGAAAGATCGTTCCGAGTCTCCACCCCGGCGCCACACCGTCACGTACACCGGGGCCGTGCCCGCGACCGGTGGCCGCAGGCCGAGCGCGATCCAGTCGTCCGTCCAGCCCGGGAGGCCCAGTGGCCAGAAGGGCAGGGCGGTGCGCAGGTCGGCTCGGATGGACTTGTAGGTCGTCAGCGCGTCCCGCACCAGGCTCAGTTGGTGAGGCGTCATTCGGTCCAGGTGGCCGGACAGGTGGATCCGGCCCAGCAGCGCGGAGCCCAGCGTGAAGGCGATCTCGGCGTCCGTGCAGGTCGGTTGGGGGTAGGCCCAGACGGCACCCTGTTCCGGGGGTACGGCGGTGGGGGCGGAGGCGGCGATGGGGGGACAGTGCAGGGGGTCCTGCTGGTCGGAGGTGGACTGCAGCTGGGCCACGGCCAGGGAGGCGCCGTCCATGCGCATGCCGCCGGAGGCGCAGTTCTCGATGACGAGGCCGGGGTGGCGGTCCAGGACCGAGGACAGCCAGGACAGCCAGGCCCGCGAGTGGGCGAGGTGGCCCGGCGCCGAGGTGGTGATGTTGTAGTCGAGTTTCAGGTAGCCGACGCCCCACTCGCCGACGACGCGGTCGACCGTCTCGTCGAGGTGGGCCCGGGCCGCCGGGTGGGTCAGGTCCAGCTGGTGGCGGCCCTGTTCGGTGACACGCGTGCCGTCCTCGTGGCGGAGGAAGGCCTCGGCGGGCAGCTCCTCGGCGAGCGGGCTGCGGACCCCGATGACCTCCGGCTCCAGCCACAGCCCCGGCACCATCCCGCGCCGCCGGATCCGGTCGAGCACGACCCGGATGCCCTCGGCGCCCCCACCGGGACCACCGCCGGGAAAGCGCCGCGCCGACGGCAGCCAGGCACCGACACTGTCCCACCAGCCTCCGGGTGAATCGGCGTTCTCCACATCGCCGCTCCCGGCGTGGTCTGCGTCGTCACCGTTCCTGGCGTGCTCCCCGCCGTCATCGCTCCCACCCTGCTCCCCGCCGTCATCGCTCCCACCCTGCTCCCCGCCGTCATCGCTCCCACCCTGCTCCCCGTCGTCGTACCACCCCGCGTCCACGCAGAAGTACTCCGCGCCCGCCTCCGCCGCCGCGTCGATCAGCGGCAGCAGTTTCTCGGTGGTCGGGTCGCCCATCAGGGTGTTCATGTAGTCGTTGAAGATCACCGGGAGTCGAGTGTGGTCCGGGTGGGGGCGGCGTACGACCCGGCGGTAGTCGGTCAGCGCGGCCAAGGCGCCGTCGAAGCAGGTGCCGAGGGCGAGGGCGGCCCATTCGGTCGTGAACTCGGCGCCCGGCTCCAGGACTTCGCGCCACTGGTGTTCGTCGTGGGTCGGGCCGCCGAGCGCGAGGTACGTCCGGCCCGCCGACTCGCCGGCCTCCCAGACCCAGCTCGACGCCGACTCGATCTGCCACAGCCAGCTGCGCGCGTCCGTACGGTGCTGGAGCGCGCCCATCGCGAGGTGCCCGTCGGTGGGCCAACTGCCGCGCCCGGCAAGGCGTGCCGCCGCGTGGCCGGTGCCCCCGTGCACCGTGTGGTTGATCTCGGGCACGGAGTCCCGCAACGGCTCGGCGTACCAACGGCACTCCGCGAGCCAGTCGTTGCGTGCCCGGAACACCGACAGTTCGTCGGGGGAGGGGAGTCCGCCGAGGAGCAGACTGCCGACGGAACGCACGGTGACCGTCTTGGCGCCGTCGTTGCGCAGCCGGACCCGGGAGCGCAGGACGGCGATGCCGTCCGGTGAGGCGAACTCGACGAAGGCGGTCAACCCGCTTGCGCGATCGTGGAGTTCGAAGGTCAGCCGGTGCCAGCCCTCCCCGTCGGCGGAGCCGGACGCGGCGCCGAGCGCGGAGCCGGGCGCGGCACCGTACGTCGAGTGGTGCGCCCGGTATCTCAGGCGCCCGCCGATCGCCGTGCCGGTGAAGCGCGGTCGCGACCAACCGGTGCCGTCGCCGAGGAGAACCAGGTCGACCAGGGGCAGTGAGGGGTCGGCCTTGGCCTCCTCGGGGCCCGGTTCGGGTTCGCCGGGGTGTCGGACGCGCAGCAGCCGGGGTGTGTCGCCGCTCAGGTCGAAGTCGGCGGTCAGTGCGGAGTGGCCCCAGCGGTACGAGAGGCTCCATGGAAACGAGTCGGTCCACTGGTGACTGTCGTGCTGCGGCATGCGATCCCCCCGGGTCGGCTGTGCTCCCAAGTGTTCACGGCTGGCTGTGCGTTCGCTGTCCCCATCCTCATGTGAAGCGTCGGAATGACCACACGGGATCTACGTACAGCAAAGCATGAATGTTCAAGCAGATCGGGTATTGATGTTGATCGCGCCAGCTCTCACAGCCCCAACAGCACCCATTGGCCCCGTCAGCCCCATCAGACCGTCAGCCCCATGCGCACGAGGAGCCCCCCATGAATGCCGTAGCCCTGAGCGAGACCGTCCTGGAGAACGCCCGCCCCGAAGTCGCCGAGTGGCTCGCCGAGTACGTGGTGCGCCATGGCGGCCTCGTCGGATCCGTCCATCTCTCCGAGCCCGCAGAGGAGGGCGAGATCGTCCTCGTGGCCGCGTACAACCTGCCGCCGGTCGTGGTCAACGGCGCGGCCGTCGTCGTCGTGGGCAAGGGCATGGCCGGGGTCACCGCCGAGCGCCGGGCGCCGATCGGCATCAGCGACCTGCAGACCGATACCTCGGGCGTCGCCCGCCCGCCGGCCCGCGCCTCGCAGGCCAGGGGTTCGGTCACGCTGCCCGTCTTCGCCCCGGACGCCCCCGAGAAGCTCGTCGCCGTGGTCGGCCTGGGCTTCGCGGAGCACAGGGAGTTCACGGACGCGGAGATCGCGAAGCTCGGCGCGGACGCGACGACGGTGCTGACCGTGGCCTGAGCCGGCGGACCTCCTGGTGGGCCGACCAGATCCCCCGGTCCGCCTCCGAGCCCGCCCCCGGGCTCGGACAGGTCCGCGTTCCCGGTCCCGGCCTCACTTCCCCACCGCCTCCACCCGTACCGCGCACGCCTTGAACTCCGGCATGCGGGAGGTGGGGTCGAGGGCCGGGTTCGTCAGGGTGTTGGCGCGGCCCTCGCCCGGCCAGTGGAACGGCATGAAGACCGTGTCGGGGCGGATGGCGGTCGTGATCCGGGCCGGGGCCACGGCCCGGCCACGCCGGGACACCACGGCCAGCGGGTCGCCCTCCGCAGCGCCGATCCGCTCGGCCAGCCGGGGATGCAGTTCCACGAACGGGCCGGGCGCGGCGGCGTTCAGCTCGTCGACCCGTCGGGTCTGCGCGCCCGACTGGTACTGGGCGACCACGCGCCCGGTGGTCAGCAGCACCGGGTACTCCGCGTCCGGCTCCTCGGCGATCCCCCGGTGCGAGACGGGCACGAACCGGGCCCGGCCGTCCTCGGTGGCGAACCGGTCGAGGAAGAGGCGCGGGGTGCCGGGGTGCACCTCGGTGGCGGGCGTGGGGCAGGGCCAGAACACCCCGTTCTCCTCGGCCAGCCGCCGGTAGGTGATCCCCGAGTAGTCGGCGGGCCCGCCCGCGCTGGCCCGGCGCAGCTCCTCGAAGACCTCCTCGGGGTCGGTCGCGAAGCCCTTCTCCACGCCCAGCCGGTCGGCCAGCTCGTGCATGACGTCAAGGTCGCTGCGGACGCCGTCGGGAGGGGTGATCGCGCGTCGCCGCAGCAGCACCCGGCCCTCCAGGTTGGTGGTCGTGCCGGTCTCCTCCGCCCACTGGGTCACCGGCAGGACGACGTCCGCGAGCTCCGCCGTCTCCGACAGCACGACGTCGCACACGGCCAGGAAGTCCAGCGACTTGATGCGCTCCTCGATGTGCGCGGCACGCGGCGCCGAGACCACCGGGTTGGAGGCCATCAGCAGCAGGGACTTGATGTCGCCGCCGAGTGCGTCCAGCAGTTCGTACGCGCTGCGGCCCGGACCGGGCAGGCTGTCCGGATCCACTCCCCAGACCTCGGCGACATGCCGCCGGGCCTCGGGATCGACCAGCTTGCGGTAGCCGGGCAACTGGTCGGCCTTCTGGCCGTGTTCGCGCCCGCCCTGCCCGTTGCCCTGCCCGGTGAGGCAGCCGTACCCGGACAGCGGCCGCCCGGCCCGGCCCGTCGCCAGCGTGAGGTTGATCCACGCGCCGACCGTGTCCGTGCCCTTGGACTGCTGCTCGGGCCCGCGCGCGGTGAGCACCATCGCGTGCTCCGGCTCGCAGAACAGCCTTACCGCCTCGCGGAGTTCGGGAACGGACACCCCCGTGATCCGTTCCACGTACTCCGGCCAGTGCGCCATGGCCGCCGCCCGCGTCTCCTCCCACCCGCTGGTCCGCTCGCGGATGTACTCCTCGTCCGTCCGCCCCTCGGCCACGATCAGGTGCAACAGGCCCAGGGCCAGGGCGAGATCGGTGCCGGGACGCGGGGAGAGATGCAGATCGGCCTGTTCGGCCGTACGGGTGCGGCGCGGATCGATGACGATCAACGTGCCGCCGTTGTCCTTGAGTTCGGTGAGATAGCGGAGCGCCGGCGGCATGGTCTCCGCGAGGTTGGAGCCGACGAGGACGACACACCCCGTCTTCGGGATGTCCTCCAGCGGGAACGGCAGCCCCCGGTCGAGCCCGAACGCCTTCATCCCGGCGGCCGCCGCCGAGGACATGCAGAAGCGGCCGTTGTAGTCGATCTGCGAGGTGCCGAGCACCACCCGCGCGAACTTGCCGAGCAGATACGCCTTCTCGTTGGTGAGCCCGCCGCCGCCGAACACTCCGCACGCGTCCGGACCATGTTCCGTACGCGTGCGGGTGAGCCCCTCGGCGATCCGGTCGAGTGCCTCGTCCCAGGAGGCGGGTTCCAGGACGCCCGCCCTTCTGACCAAGGGACTGGTCAGCCTGACCCGGGACGAGAGCACCGCCGGTGCCGTACGGCCCTTGCCGCACAGCGCTCCCCGGTTCACCGGGAAGTCCGCGCGCTCCGTCACCACTACGACACCGTCGGACCCGTCCGCACCGGGCGTCAGGTTCATTCCGCACTGCAGGGCGCAGTACGGGCAGTGGGTGGGCGTCGCGGAGTTCGGCATACCGCTCAGCGTGCGTCCGACGTGTTACGCGCCGGGACGCTCCCCGTTACGCGACCGGCACGGGGACCTCCCGGCGCGTCCGGGCCCGGCGTGAGGACCCGGTCGGTGCCAGGTGGTGAACTCCGGTGCGAGGGCCCCGCGCCAGGGTGAACAGACGGTGCGCCGATGTCCCGGTTCTGTCACCGTATGCGGTCGTTCCAGCTCATACCGTCCACTTGTTCGGCCCTTGCGTGCTAAGAACTACGGGCGCCACGGACCACGGGGATCAGGCCATGAAACCCCGTGTGGCGTACGTCATGTCACGTGGCCCATGGGGGCCGTACGGGGAAGAGGTAGCACCACCGTGAACCGCATGCGCACCACCGTCGCCGTCCTGGGCGCCACCGCCGCGCTCACCGCCGCCCAGCTGGGCCTCGCCGGAACCGCGTCGGCCGCGTCCACCGCCGGCGCCGAGACGCAGGCCGGTCAGGCCGCCGCGAACTGCCCGATCAAGATCACCTACCTGACGAAGTTCTATGTGGACAACAACAACTGGGTGACCAACGGCGGTCTCCGCTTCGGTCTCAAGAACTCCAGCAAGAAGGTGACCTTCAAGGACGTCAGTCTCAAGGTGACCAACACCAAGAGCCTCCGCTTCGGCAAGGCGACCGTGACGACCAGGCCGATCGGCCGGATCACCCAGAAGACGAACCAGGTCGTCAAGATCGCCGCCAAGACCCTGAAGCCGGGCAAGAGCGCCGCCTTCAAGGTCAGCACCCACATGCTGCGGACCGACAAGTACGAGGTGAAGTTCGAGGTGTACGGCAAGACCACCGACGGCAAGAAGTGGGGCTGCGCCGTGGACCAGGGCACCTGGGGCACCGTGAAGCACTAGGGCCCCGACCGGCGGAGCATGCCACAGAGGTGTGGCTAACCCGCCGCCGCGAGTGCCTTCTCGACCCCCGGTTCCTCCGGCCCGAGGAACCGGGGGTCCGGCTCGAACAGGGCGTCCAGCGAGGCCTTGCCCGCGGCGAACAGCTCCCGGGTGGCGCCGTAGTACCAGGTCCCGTCGTGCCGGTCCTGCACCCCGACGCCGTACGAGTCGACGCCCGCCTCCTGGCACAGCGCCACCGCCCGGCGTATGTGGAAGCCCTGGCTGATGAGCACCGCCCGGTCGACGCCGAAGATCTTCTTGGCGCGGACGCAGGAGTCCCAGGTGTCGAACCCGGCGTAGTCGCTGACTATGCGGTCGTCGGGCACCCCGTTCTCGGTGAGGTAGGCGCGCATCGCGTCCGGCTCGTCGTACTCCTCCCGGCTGTTGTCCCCGGTGACCAGGACGACCTTGATCCGGCCCGTGCGGTACAGCTCGGCCGCCGCGTCCAGCCGGCGCGCGAGATACGGGGACGGCTCGCCCTGCCACAGCCCCGCGCCGAAGACCATCGCGACCTCGGTGCGCGGCGCATCGGCCGTGGACCGCAGCCGGTCGTCGGCGGCCGTGAACATCCAGGTCGCGGGCAGCAGCGCCAGCACGCACAGCAGCATCGCCGCCTGCACGGCCCGCCGCCGCCCCGCGCGCGTACGCGGCAGCCGAACGACTCGCGTGACACGTCCGACACGCCCCACTGCGGCCCCCCGTTCGTCGGACTCACGAATGTGTCCTGGTTGTTTCCGGCGGACCCGACAGCGCCCGTCCTTTCGACCAACGAAGACGCGGTTCGCGGTGATCCGGTTCACCGGGAAGCGTGACAAGTTTCACTCGATCGGGTCGAAATGCCAGGTCACAGCGGTTCACATGCCCCTCTGGCGCGGCGTGAACCCCCGGAAAACACCCGTCACCACCGTGCAACGGGGAGGCAACTTCTTCCCGACACCATCTGTTCATGACGGCGACGACGAGCAAGTCGAACGCGGACCTCGACAGTACGGCGCACATCATGAACCGGATCACCCACCAGCTGGCCAGCCAGCTCAGCCTCGTCTCGCGCGACGGGACCCGGCGCCCCGCCCCGCCCGCGCTCGTCCTGGTGGCACACGGCAGCCGCGACCCGCGCGCCCTGGCGACGGTACGCACCCTCATGGACCGCGTCCGCGAGCAGCGCCCCGGTCTCGCCGTGCACCTCGGCCACATCGAGCTGAACGAGCCCCTGCTCCCCGACACCCTCGCCGCCCTCGGCGACCGGGAAGCGGTCCTCGTCCCCCTCCTCCTCAGCCGCGGCTACCACATCAAGCAGGACATCCCCGAGATGGCCGCGGCGGCGGAGGCCCGCACGCGCCTGGCCGCCCCGCTCGGCCCGCACCCCCTCCTCGTGGAGACCCTGCACACCCGCCTCGTCGAGGCCGGCTGGCGCACCCGGATGGACGACGCCACCCGCCGCACGAGCGCCGTGGTGCTCGCCGCCGCGGGCTCCCGCGACCCCGAGTCGAAGGTCGACACGGGCCGCACCGCCCACCTCCTCGCCGAACGCCTCGGCGTCCCCGTGGTCCCGGCCTACGCCACCACCGCCGCACCCGACGTCCCCGACACCGTCCGTGCCCTCACCGCCCGAGGCCGCACCCGCATAGCCATCGCCTCCTACTTCACCGCCCCGGGCCGCTTCGCCACGGAGTGCGCGGAGGCAGCCCCGTGGATAGCCTCGGCCCCCCTGGGCACACACCCGGCGATGGCAAGCCTGGTCCTGCACCGCTACGACCAGGCCCTGACGACCCCGGAAGCGACGAGGGAACGGACTCTGGCATCGGCATAGGGCGCCTTGTGACGAGGGGGCACGCTGTCTAAGGGGCGCGGGGCGTTATCGATATGCGGCTCCGCCGCGTGGGCGCGACCAGCCACAAACAACCCGCACCCGCCCAAGAACAGAACCCGCCAGACGAGCAGGCGCGCCCATTTGTCACTGCCTCCGCTTACTGTCGAATCATGGAAGGCACCGCACCCCCCGACTACGACACCCCCTCGGCCGAACGATGGGCCCCCGAGCCCGACAAACGCCCGGGCCGCACCGCCTTCCAACGCGACCGCGCCCGCGTCCTCCACTCCTCGGCCCTGCGCAGACTCGCCGGCAAAACCCAGGTGGTCACGCCCGGCACCCGCAGCATCGCCTGGGACGCCAGCCCCCGCACCCGCCTGACCCACTCCCTGGAGTGCGCCCAGGTCGGCCGAGAGCTGGGCGCGGCCCTCGGCTGCGACCCCGACCTCGTCGAGGCCGCCTGCCTCTCCCACGACCTCGGCCACCCCCCGTTCGGCCACAACGGCGAACAGGCGCTCAACGCATTCGCCGAGGACTGCGGCGGCTTCGAGGGCAACGCCCAGTCCCTGCGCCTGCTGACGAGGATCGAGCCGAAGCGTTTCGTGCACTCGGACGCCACCGGCGAACTCGTGAGCGTCGGCCTCAACCTCACCCGCGCCGCCCTGGACGCCGCCACCAAGTACCCCTGGCCCCGCGGCGCCCACCCCACCGACCCGAAGTCCCCCAAGTTCGGCGTGTACGACGACGACCGCCCCGTCTTCGACTGGGTCCGCAAGGGCGCCCCCGGCACGAGCACCACCTTCGAGGCCCAGGTCATGGACTGGTCCGACGACGTGGCGTACTCCGTGCACGACGTCGAGGACGGCCTGCACGCGGGCCACATCGACCCCAACTGCCTGCACGCGGAGCCCGAACGGCAGACGGTGTTCGAGGTGGCGCGCGGCCGGTACGTACCCGCCGACACCGACCCGGCCGAACTCGCCGAGGCCCTCGACCGCCTCCTCGACCAGGAGTGGTGGCCGCACGGCTACGACGGGACGGCCGTGGCCCAGGCCCGGTTGAAGGACGCCACCAGCCAGCTCATCGGCCGCTTCTGCCTCGCCGCCGAGGCCGCCACCCGGCAGGCGTACGGCACCGGCCCCCTCACCCGGTACGCCGCCGAACTGGTCGTCCCGCGCGGGACGCGCCTGGAGTGCGCCGTCCTCAAGGCCGTCGCCGACCGGTATGTGATGCAGCGCGCCGAGCAGGAGCGGCTCCGCGCCGATCAGCGGATCGTCGTCGCCGAACTGGCCGAGGCGCTCACCGCCCGCGCGCCGGAGGGCCTCGACCCCCAGTTCCGCGCGCTGTTCGACACGGCTCCGGACGACCGTGCCCGCAAGCGGGTGATCGTCGACCAGATCGCCTCCCTCACCGACCCCTCGGCCCGCTCGTTGCACGCGAGACTGACGGGTCGGGTGTGACAGACGTGACCCTCCGTGGCCTGATCGGGTCACTACCTCTTCCCGCATCACGCTGGGTGCGGGACGCTCGCATGTGGACGCACCCTTAAGAGGAGGCATCAAGTGGTCGACGCGGATCAGACATTCGTCATCGTCGGAGGCGGTCTCGCCGGCGCGAAGGCGGCCGAGACGCTCCGAGCGGAGGGCTTCACCGGCCGCGTGATACTGATCTGCGACGAACGAGACCACCCGTACGAGCGCCCGCCGCTCTCCAAGGGCTATCTGCTCGGCAAGGAGGAGCGCGACAGCGTCTTCGTCCACGAGCCGTCCTGGTACGCGCGCAACGACATCGAACTCCACCTCGGCCAGACCGTCGACGCGATCGACCGCACGGCGAAGACCGTCCGCTTCGGCGACGACGGCACCCTCGTCCACTACGACACGCTGCTGATCGCGACCGGCGCCGAGCCCCGCCGCCTGGACATCCCGGGCACCGGTCTCGCGGGCGTCCACCATCTGCGCCGCCTCGCCCACGCCGAGCGCCTCAAGGGCGTCCTCGCCGCCCTCGGCCGCGACAACGGCCACCTGGTCATCGCGGGCGCCGGCTGGATCGGCCTGGAGGTGGCGGCCGCGGCCCGCGAGTACGGCGCGGAGGTCACTGTCGTGGAGCCGGAACCGACGCCGCTGCACGGCGTGCTCGGCCCCGAGCTCGGCAACCTCTTCGCCGAGCTGCACCGCGAGCGCGGCGTCCGCTTCCACTTCGGGGCGAAGCTCACGGAGATCGTCGGCCAGGACGGGATGGTGCTGGCCGCCCGTACGGACACGGGGGAGGAGCACCTGGCGCACGACGTCCTCGCGGCCATCGGAGCCGCCCCGCGCATCGGTCTCGCCGAGGCCGCGGGGCTGGAGATCGCCGACCGTGCGCACGGCGGGGGCATCGTGGTGGACGCGCAGCTCCGTACGTCCGACCCCTCCATCTACGCCGCCGGTGACGTCGTGTCCTTCCCGCACGCCCTCTTCGACACCCGGCTGCGGGTGGAGCACTGGGCCAACGCGCTGAACGGCGGGCCGGCCGCCGCGCGGGCGATGCTGGGGAAGGACGTCACCTACGACCGGGTGCCCTATTTCTTCTCGGATCAGTACGACATGGGGATGGAGTACTCGGGGTGGGCGCCCCCCGGCTCGTACGACCAAGTGGTGATCCGGGGGGACGCCGGGAAGCGTGAGTTCATCGCGTTCTGGGTGAAGGAGGGGCGGGTGCTGGCCGGGATGAACGTGAATGTGTGGGATGTCACTGAGCCGATCCAGAAGCTGATCCGGGGTCGGGCGCCGGTCGATGTCGAGGCGCTCTCGAATCCTCAGGTGCCGTTGGAGAGCCTTCTCGCCTAGGGGCCCGCCAGGTCGGGATGCGGGGCGACTGCGGACCGTATGTGGCTGGTCGCGCGGTTCCCCGTGCCCCATGGCTGTCAGTGGACCACCGTAGAATCACCGCGTGGCAGGACGGATCAACGACGAGGACGTGAAGGCGGTACGGGACGCGGTCCCGATCGACGCCGTGGTGTCCGAGTACCTCCAGCTGCGGAACGCGGGCGGGGGGAACCTCAAGGGACTCTGCCCCTTCCATGACGAGAAGTCGCCGTCCTTCCAGGTCAGTCCGAGCAAGGGGCTCTTCCACTGCTTCGGCTGCCAGGAGGGCGGCGACACCATCACGTTCGTGATGAAGGTCGACCACCTGTCCTTCTCGGAGGCCGTCGAGCGGCTGGCCGGGCAGGCCGGAATCACCCTTCGCTACGAGGAGGGCGGGTACAACCCGTCGCACCAGCGCGGCGAGCGGATCCGGCTGGTCGAGGCGCACAAGATCGCCGCCGAGTGGTACGCGGAGCAGCTCGCCACCAGCCCGGAGGCGGACACGGGCCGGATCTTCCTCGCCGAGCGCGGCTTCGACCAGGCCGCCGCCGTCCACTTCGGCGTCGGCTACAGCCCCCAGGGCTGGGACCACCTGACCCGCTTTCTGCGCGGCAAGGGCTTCGCCGACAAGGAACTGCTCCTGTCCGGGCTCTCGCAGGAGGGCCGCCGTGGCCCCATCGACCGCTTCCGGGGCCGCCTGATGTGGCCCATCCGCGACATCGGCGGGGACGTGGTGGGCTTCGGCGCGCGCAAGCTCTACGAGTCGGACAACGGACCCAAGTACCTGAACACCCCGGACACGGCGATCTACCGCAAGTCCCAGGTCCTGTACGGCATCGACCTCGCCAAGAAGGACATCGCCAAGGCCAGCCGGGCCGTCGTGGTCGAGGGGTACACGGACGTCATGGCCTGCCACCTCGCCGGGGTGACCACGGCCATCGCGACCTGCGGTACGGCCTTCGGCGGCGACCACATCAAGATCCTCCGCCGACTGCTGATGGACAACGGCAGCGCACGCGTGATCTTCACCTTCGACGGCGACGCGGCCGGTCAGAAGGCGGCCCTGCGCGCCTTCGAGGACGACCAGAAGTTCGCCGCCGAGACCTACATCGCGATCGCGCCCGACGGCATGGACCCGTGCGAGCTGCGGCTGGCGAAGGGCGACGAGGCGGTCGCCGAGCTGACCGAACCCCGCACCCCGCTCTTCGAGTTCGCCCTCCGCCAGATCGTCGCCCGCTACGACCTGGAGACCCCGGCGGGCCGCGCCGCCGCCCTCGACGAGGCCGCGCCCGTCGTGGCCCGCATCAAGAACAGCGGCGCCCAGCACGAGGTCGCCGTGCAGCTCGCCGGCATGCTCGGCATCCTCGACACCCAGTTCGTCGTCAAGCGCGTCGCCCAGCTGGCCCGCTGGGCCCGCGACCGCGGCGGACAGGGCCCCGCCCCCGCCGCCCAGCGCACGTCACAGCCGTACGAGTCCGCCGCCCGGCCCCCCTCCGGCCCGGCCCTCACCCTCCGCAACCCCGTCTACGCCACCGAGCGCGAACTCCTCAAACTCGCCCTGCAACGCCCGGAGTTGGTCGCCCCGGCCTTCGACGCGTACGGGGTCGACGAGTTCACCGCCGAGCAGTACGCGGCGGTCCGCGTGGCGATCATCGAGGCGGGCGGTGTCGAGTACGGCGCCGAGGACCCGCAGGAGTATCTGATCCGGGTCCGTGAGGCGGCACCGGACGACACGGTGCGGGCCATGGTGACCGAGCTGGCGGTCGAGGCGATCATGCGCAAGACGGTCGACGAGGTGTACGCGGGCGCCCAGCTGGTCACCGTCCGCCGCCGCGCCGTGGAACGCCGGGTACGCGACGTCCAGGGCAGCCTGGCACGGGCGACCGCCCAGGGCGATCCGGCCCAGCTGGCCGCCGTACAGAACGAGTTGTGGGTCCTCCAGCAGTACGACCAGGCGTTGCGGGAGCGGGGCGCGGAGGCGCTCTGAGGCGGTGCCGGTCGGCGCCCCAGGCCCGGAACGTCCCCGGCGCACATGCCAATCCGCGCCGGAGCCACCCCCTCTGCGTACGGCCTTCAAGCGGTTTACGGCCCTCCCAGCAGCGCACTCGTACGGCGGAGTAACCCTGAGGTCACCGACCGGACGCAAAAAGTCACCGCACGCCCCTCGTGGCGGCTGTGTGTCGTACTCCACACTGGGTTCCGGTGCCTGAGTCCTCGGAGCGCGGCCGACCCGTCCCCGGGTTCGAGATCCCCGCGGTTCCGCTCGATGAGTACGGGATGGACGGCGGCGAGGCCGCCCGCGCCATCCCAGACGTACCGCTGCCGTACGCCTCAGCAGCGACATTCCTGGAGGTCGCCCCCGTGCAGACCCAGACCCTCATACAGAACGACAGCAGTACGGCCATCAGTACCGACGGCGCGGAGCCGGACGCGGAGCCCGACGTCATCACCGCGGTGCCCGCCCAGAGCCGCGCCGCGCACCACCCCGAGGCGGTGCCGGAGGCTCCGCCCGAGCTCGACGAGCCGCCGGCCGCCGTGGTGGAGGCCATCGAGACGGCCGATCCCCCCGAGCCCGTGGAACTGCCGCGCAGCCGCGCGGACACCAGCGGCCCGTCCTCCGACCTGTTCCGCCAGTACCTGCGTGAGATCGGCCGCATTCCGCTGCTCACGGCCGTGGAGGAAGTAGAACTCGCCCGCCGCGTCGAGGCAGGCCTCTTCGCCGAGGAGAAGCTGGGCAGCGCCCCCGACCTCGACACCCGACTCGCCCTCGACCTCGACAAGCTGGTCGTCATGGGCCGCATGGCCAAGCGCCGCCTCATCGAGGCGAACCTGCGGCTCGTCGTCTCCGTGGCGAAGCGTTACGTCGGTCGTGGCCTGACCATGCTGGACCTGGTCCAGGAAGGAAATCTGGGCCTCATCCGGGCCGTCGAGAAGTTCGACTACGCCCGTGGCTACAAGTTCTCGACCTACGCGACCTGGTGGATCCGCCAGGCCATGTCCCGCGCCCTCGCCGACCAGGCCCGCACGATACGCGTCCCCGTCCACGTGGTCGAACTCATCAACCGGGTCGTCCGCGTCCAGCGCCGCATGCTCCAGGAACGGGGCTACGAGCCCACGCCGGAGGAAGTGGCCGTCCACCTCGACCTCGCCCCCGAACGCGTCAGCGAGGTCCTCCGCCTCGCCCAGGAACCGGTGTCGCTCCATGCCCCTGTGGGCGAAGAGGACGACGTGGCCCTCGGCGACCTCATCGAGGACGGCGACGCGGCGAGCCCGGTGGAATCGGCCGCGTTCCTGCTGCTGCGCGAACACCTGGAAGCGGTCCTCTCCACCCTCGGCGAACGCGAACGCAAGGTGGTCCAGCTGCGCTACGGCTTGGCGGACGGCCGCCCCCGCACCCTGGAGGAGATAGGCCGCATCTTCGGCGTCACCCGCGAACGCATAAGGCAGATCGAGTCCAAGACCCTCAACAAGCTCAGGGACCACGCCTTCGCGGACCAACTGAGGGGCTACCTGGACTGAGGGTCGAAGCCCCGGCATTTCAGGCGCGCGGGGAACTGCGCAGCATTTCAGGGGCGCGGGGAACTGTGCAGCATTTCAGGGGCGCGGGGAACTGCGCAGCATTTCAGGGGCGCGGGGAACTGCGCGACCAGCCCCCACCCACCCGCAGACAACCCACCCACCAGCAGACAACCAACCCATCCGCAGACAACCCACCCACCCGAGCGGGGTCGAAGGGGCGGCAGCCCCTGGGATGGGACGGGTAGGGGCGGCGGGGGCGAGGAAAGCCCGCGCACGCCCCCGCCGACCTCAGTCCACCTCAGCCACGGCCTCAGCGAACTGCGCCTTGTACAGCCGCGCATAAGCCCCATCCGCGGCCAACAACTCCTCGTGAGCCCCCTGCTCGACGATCGCCCCGCTCTCCATCACCAGAATCGTGTCCGCGTCCCGAATCGTCGACAACCGATGCGCGATCACGAACGACGTACGCCCATGCGCGAGCTTCGCCATGGCCTTCTGGATCAACACCTCGGTGCGCGTGTCGACCGAACTCGTCGCCTCGTCCAGCACCAGGATCACCGGATCCGACAGGAACGCGCGAGCGATGGTGATGAGCTGCTTCTCACCCGCGCTCACCCCGGTCCCCTCGTCGTCGATCACGGTGTCGTACCCGTCGGGCAGCGTCCGGATGAACCGGTCCGCGTGCGCGGCGCGGGCCGCCTCCTCGATCTCCCCCCGCGTGACCTTCCGCGCGGCGGACGCCCCGTACGCGATGTTCTCCGCGATGGTCCCCCCGAACAGCCAGGTGTCCTGGAGCACCATCCCTATCCCGTCCCGGAGTTCGTCCCGCGACATGGTCGCGATGTCCACCCCGTCCAGAGTGATGCGCCCACCGGTGACCTCGTAGAACCGCATCAGCAGGTTCACCAGGGTCGTCTTCCCGGCCCCGGTCGGCCCCACGATCGCCACCGTGTGCCCGGGCTCGACGACCAGTGACAGATCCTCGATCAGCGGCTTGTCGGCGTCGTACCGGAAGGCCACCCCTTCCAGCGCCACCCGCCCCCGCAGCTCCTCCGGCCGTACCCCGGGCACGGCGTCGGCCTCCTGCTCGTCGGCGTCCAGCAGTTCGAAGACCCGCTCGGCCGAAGCCACGCCCGACTGCACGAGGTTCGCCATGGAGGCCACCTGCGTCAGCGGCATGGAGAACTGCCGGGAGTACTGGATGAAGGCCTGTACGTCACCGATGGACAGCGCGCCGGACGCGACCCGCAGTCCGCCCACCACCGCCACCAGCACATAGTTGATGTTCGACACGAAGAACATCAGCGGCTGCATGATCCCGCTGTTGAACTGGGCCTTGAACCCGGCCTCGTACAACCGCTCGTTCTCCTCGGCGAACTGCCGCGCCGACTCCTCCTGCCGCCCGAACACCTTCACGAGCGTGTGCCCGGTGTACATCTCCTCGATGTGCGCGTTGAGCTTCCCGGTGGTCCGCCACTGCGCGACGAAGTGCGGCTGCGACCGCTTGCCGACCCGCGTGGCCACCAGGAACGACACCGGTACGGTCACCAGTGCGACCAGCGCCAGCAACGGCGACACCCAGAACATCATCACCAGCACACCGATGATGGTGAGGAGCGAGTTGACGAGCTGCCCCATCGACTGCTGCAGCGTCTGGCCGATGTTGTCGATGTCGTTGGTCGCCCGGCTCAGCACCTCACCGCGCTGCCGCTGGTCGAAGTACGACAGCGGCAGCCGCGACAGCTTCGCCTGGAGCTCCTCGCGCATGAGGTAGACGGTCCGGTTGATGGCCCGGTTGGAGAGCCGGGTGGCCGCCGCCATCAGCAGCCCGGCGACCAGGAAGATGCCGAGGGCAACCAGCAGGACGGCGCCGACGGCCTCGAAATCGATGCCCTTGCCAGGCGTGAAGTCCGTGCCCCGCAGCATGTCGGCGACCCCGCCGTCGCCGCGCTCGCGCATGGATTCAAGGACCTCGGCCTTCGTGGCCCCCGTCGGCATCTCCCGCCCGACGACGCCCGCGAACACCAGGTCGGTCGCCTTGCCGAGGATCCACGGCCCGAGCACCGACAGCCCGACGCTGAGCACGGCGCACACGACCATGGCGTACATCGTGAGCCGCTCGGGCCTGAACTGTGCGAGCAGCCGTTTCCCGGACCCCTTGAAGTCCATGGAGTGCTGATCGGGGCCGCCTCCGGCCCCCGCCATCCGTCCCAACGGCCCGGCCATCAGGCTGCCTCCGCTTCCGTGAGCTGGGAGAGGACGATCTCCCGGTAGGTCTCGTTGTCCGCCATCAGCTCGTGGTGGCGGCCGGTGCCGACGACCCGGCCCTCGTCGAGGACGACGATCCGGTCGGCGTCCCGGATGGTCGCCACCCGCTGGGCGACGATCACGACGGTCGCGTCGGCGGTCTCCCGCCCCAGCGCCGCGCGCAGGGCGGCGTCGGTCGCGTAGTCGAGCGCGGAGAACGAGTCGTCGAACAGATAGATCTCCGGCCGCTGCACCAGCGTCCGCGCGATCGCGAGCCGCTGCCGCTGCCCGCCCGACACATTCGTGCCGCCCTGTGCGATGGGGGCGTTCAGCCCGCCTTCGAGGTCCGACACGAACTCCTTGGCCTGCGCCACCTCCAGCGCGTGCCACAACTCCTCGTCGGTGGCGTCCGGATTGCCGTACCGCAGGTTCGTCGCCACGGTCCCGGAGAAGAGATACGGCTTCTGCGGTACCAGACTCACCGTCTTGGCCAGCAGCTTCGGATCGAGCGTGCGTACGTCGACGCCGTCGACCAGCACCTCGCCCTCGGTGGCGTCGAACAGCCGGGGGACCAGACCGAGGAGCGTCGACTTGCCACTGCCGGTCGACCCGATCACGGCGGTCGTCTCACCGGGCCGCGCCTCGATCTCGATCGACCTGAGCACCGGCTCCTCAGCCCCCGGGTAGCGGAAGCCCGCACCCCGGACCTCCAGGAACCCGTGCCGCCGCAGCTCCCGCACGGGCGCGGTGGGCGGCACGACGCTCGTCCCGGTGTCGAGCACCTCCTGGATGCGCTCGGCGCACACCTCCGCGCGCGGCATCATCATGAACATGAAGGTGGCCATCATCACGGCCATGACGATCTGCATCAGATAGGCGAGGAAAGCGGTGAGCGCGCCGATCTCCATCCCGCCGCTGTCGATCCGATGGGCGCCGAACCACACCACCGCGATCGACGAGAGGTTGATGACCGTCATCACGATCGGGAACATCAGCGCGAGCATCCGCCCGGTCCCCAGTGATACGTCCGTGAGCTCGACGTTCGCCTTCCGGAACCGGTCCTTCTCGTAGTCGTCCCGCACGAAGGCCCGGATGACCCGATTGCCGGTGATCTGCTCCCGCAGCACCCGGTTCACGATGTCCAGCCGCTCCTGCATGGTGCGGAACAGGGGGCGCAACCGGCGCACGATGAGGCTGACGGAGATCCCGAGCACCGGTACGACGGCGAGCAGCACCCCCGACAACGGCACGTCCAGGCCGAGGGCCAGCACGATGCCGCCCACGCACATGATCGGTGCCGACACCACCAGGGTGAAGGTCATCAGCACCAGCATCTGCACCTGCTGCACATCGTTCGTCGTCCGCGTGATCAGCGACGGTGCACCGAAGTGACCGACCTCACGTGCCGAGAACGACTGCACCCGGTCGAACACGGCCGCCCGGATGTCCCGGCCGACCGCCGAAGCGGTGCGGGCGCCGTAGTACACGGCCCCGATGTTGCAGACGACCTGCACCAGCGAGATACCGATCATCAACGCGCCGAAGGACAGGATGTAACCCGTGTCCCCCTCCACCACGCCCTCGTCGATGATGTCCGCGTTCAGCGTGGGCAGGTAGAGCGTGGCGCACGTCTGCACGAACTGCAGCAGCACCAGCAGGACGATGGGTTTCCTGTACGGACGGAGATGACTTCTCAGCAATCGTATGAGCACGCGAGATCTCTCGGAGTCGAGGACGAGGGGATGCACCACCCCCCATCGTCGAACACTCCACCCGCGTTACCTCAACCGAATTAACCCGACGGTGAAGCCCCGATGCCGCGTCTTCGCAGATGATCAGGCCCGGAACGCCCCGGGGTGAGTCTGCTCACGAACCGAAACGTACTGCTGTCGAACCGCCTGCCCCACAGCCAACTCGTCCCCCGGGTCCAGCATCTGCGCGGCCGCACCGGGCCAGAGCGGCGGCGTGCGCGGGTCGAGGGTCCCCTGGGTCACGCCCAGCGCCCAGGCCGCCTGCCTGGCCGCACCCACCGCCGCGTAGTCCGCCGGCTGCGGCACGACCACCGGCACGCCGAACAACGCCGGCGCCGCCGCCTGTACCGCGGGCAGCTCCGCCGCCGCACCCAGCAGGAAGATCCGCCGTACGTCGACGCCCCGGCCGCGCAGCACGTCCAGCGCGTCCGCGAGCCCGCACAGCATCCCCTCGAACGCGGCCCGCGCGAAGTGCTCCGGCTTCATCGACTCCCGCCGCAGCCCGGCCAGCGTCCCGGCCGTGTGCGGCAGATTCGGTGTCCGCTCACCCTCCAGATACGGCAGCATCACCAGCCCGTGCGACCCCGGCGTCGACTTCATCGCCAGCTCGGACAGCCCCTCCAGATCGGCCACGCCCAGCATCTCGGAGGCCCCGCGCAGCGTCCGTACGGCGTTCAGCGTGGTGACGACCGGCAGATGCATCCCCGTCGCGTCGGCCAGCGAGGTGATCATT
The DNA here is from genome assembly GCF_024612035.1 of Streptomyces sp. DSM 40750. GTDB lineage: Bacteria > Actinomycetota > Actinomycetes > Streptomycetales > Streptomycetaceae > Streptomyces. The sequence goes on along the minus strand of NZ_CP102513.1, from coordinate 3,886,234 downwards.
CCGGAGGAGTCGACGAGCGCCTCGGTGTGTACGGCCATGACGGACCCGGAGGCCCCCAGCGACACCACCGCGTCACCGAGCCCGATGCCGAGCCCGAACGCGGCGGCCATGGTCTCGCCGGTGCCGGCGGAGATGAGGAGCCCCTCCGGCGTCGTACCGGCCGCGTCCGAGGGCCCGAGGACCTCGGGGAGCATGACCTGATGCCCGAGCGCCATCTCGACGAGATCGGTGCGGTACTGCCCGGTCGCCGCGTTCCAGTACCCGGTCCCGGACGCCCCGCCCCGGTCGGTGGTCCGCCGCACCGGCCGCCCCAGCAACTGCCACACCAGCCAGTCGTGGGCCTGGAGCAGTACGGCGGTCCGCATCGCGGCGTCCGGCTCGGTACGGCTCATCCAGCGCAGCTTGGTCACCGGCTGCGCGGCCCCCGGCACACAGCCGACGGCCTCCGCCCACGCCCCGCGCCCCCCGAGCGCGTCGACGAGGTCGGCCGCCGCGACCTGGGTCCGCTTGTCACCGCCGACCATGGCCGGGCGCACGGTGTTGCCCTGTGCGTCCAGCGCGATCAGCCCGTTCTGCTGGGACGACACGCCGATGGCCTGCACACCCTCCAGCAGCCCGCCGGTGGCCGCCTCCCCCAGGGACAGCAGCCACGCCTGCGGATCGACGTCCGACGGACGTCCCCCGCCCTCCGCCGCCTCCAACGGGTGCGGGGCATACCCCTGCCTGAGCACGGCCCCTGTGTCCGAGTCACAGACGACAATGCGCGTAAAATCGGGCGAACTGTCCAGCCCGGCGACTATCCCCATGGCAGAAATTCTGCCGCACGGGAAGGGGTGGCGCCGCCGCGCGTCGGTCCGGCCGACACATTGTGGTCCCTATGTATTGCTGGTACCCCAGTCGTCTCCGCCGGAGCCGTTCGTGTTGCGTGCGCGCAGGGAGCGGACCCGCTCGGCGACCGTGTCGGGTACGTGGTCCCCGACCTTGTCGCTGACCACGTGATACGCCTTGCCGGCGAACACGCGCCCCTGCTGGGCCGCCGACTCCGCCGTGTTGCGCACGGCGGGGTTCTGCGCGACCTGCCGGGCGGACTTCTTCAACTGCTCGTAACGTTCGCGTCCGGCCCGCGTGCCGAGCACGTACCCCAGGGCCAGTCCGGCAAAGAACGTGAGCCGATAGCGCATGGCGGCCACCCTTCCCTTACGTCTGCGTCGGTCCCTTGCGTTGCCCTGCGTGGGCGACGGGCGCGGGGGATACCGATTGGCGGAGCACCCCCCTGCTTGCGCTAATGTATGTGTCGCAGCGAGCGCACGCCCCCTGGCGAATACCCAGGGAGGTACGTTCGATGCAACGAGGCAATCCTCCGTAGCTCAATTGGCAGAGCAGCCGGCTGTTAACCGGCAGGTTACTGGTTCGAGTCCAGTCGGGGGAGCTTCGATCTTCCGTAGCTCAATTGGCAGAGCAGCCGGCTGTTAACCGGCAGGTTACTGGTTCGAGTCCAGTCGGGAGAGCAACCTGAAGGAGGACCCCGTCGGGGTCCTTTTTCATGTCCGGGGGAACCGCGCGCGCCGGGCCGAAGTCCTCAAGGTCAAGAAGCGCATGCGAAGGCCGACCATCCGAAGCAGGAGATCGTATGAGCGGCTATGCTGCGGCAGACGGCGCGCACAAATGTGCGCGACACGCCGTACGGGGCGGTAGCTCAGCCGGTTAGAGCAGCGGACTCATAATCCGTCGGCCGTGGGTTCGAGTCCCACCCGCCCCACTTCAGCAGGGCTCTGACCTGCGGAAACGTTCATTTTGTCCTGTCGGGTCGTCAACTTTGCCTGAACGGACCGAATCCGCTGCTCGTGAGTTCAGCCTCGTGGCTGGCGTTGGTGTTCGGACGGCTCTGACCAGCAATGATGTTCCATTCTGTTGGCGGTGAACCCGCCGCACATGGCTCCTGTGGCTGGGCGGGTGCTTGATTCGGGACGCTCGCAGGACACAGGGAAACGGAAGGGGATGTTCCGTCAGCCGTGTAGTCGACGTGCGTCATGGGTGGGAAGGTAAATCGGCACGGTGAGGCGGCAGGAGGCTGGGCCTGAGCCCCTGGATCCCAGAGCCGCTGCTGAGCTCAGCCGGGGGCACTGGAAACGGCCCGTACTGAAAACGGCCCAGGGGCTTTTTGATGAGTCGCGTGACGAGGCTCTGAGACGTGACCACGAGGTGTGACACGTCGGTGGGAGGCTACGGATCGTCCTACCGGCCTCAGCGTTGCGGGCCGGGATCGTTCGTCCTCCCCGCGCCCCCTGGGCGCCAGGAACTGCCCCAAGAGAAAACGGTCCCGGTCCACTCGTGGGTGCCCCGTGGTTCATGTCGACAGGATGTCGGGGCGGTCGAGGACGGCTTGACCAGCCCAGCTGCTCGGGTTGCGGACAGTCGGTAGCTGAGTGTGTTCTACAACTACCTGGGCAAGACCGACGCGACGTTCACACTGAACTTCTCCACCGGTGCGTCGATGGTGCTCGCGCAGTACTACAACTTCGTGCGGCTCGGCCGACAGGGCTACACCTACGTCATGAAGATCATGCAGGAGAACGCCCGCGCACTGGCGGACAACCTGCGCAGCAGCGGCCGCTTCGAAGTAATCGGGAGCGACCTCGAACAGCTGCCGCTGGTCGCCTTCCGTCTCGCCGGCAAGCACGCCTACGACGAGTCCGACATCGCCTGGCAACTCTCGGCCGAGCGCGGCTGGATGGTTCCGGCATACACGCTCCTGCCCAACGCCGAGAAGGTGAAGATCCTGCGTGCCCTGGTCAAGGAGACCCTGAGCCGCGAGCAGGTCGACCGCCTGAGTCAGGACATCGAGGACGCGTGCCGCACGTTGGACGACAAGGGTGCAGCCCACGGGATCGAGCGAGAGCAGGTCAAGCGCGGCACCGGCTACTGACGCACTTCCGGTGTCGGGGAGGGACTCCAGAACTGTGCCTGGTCTCGAGCTTCACGTGGCAGGGCGTCCGGTAGGTGATCAGAAACACGGAGAGTGCTCCTGACCTGCAACGATGGGACTCCTCTAGGGTCCAGGTCGTCGCGTGAAAGAGGCACTTTCAGGTGAAGAAGCGTATCGGGGTCCTACCCGCGTGTCCGTACCGAAGGTGGGGGTCGCGGGGTCGTCTCCCAGGCTGGCGGTGTGCTGCTGGTGGAGACGATCCGCAAGACCGGTCTGGACAGGGCGATGTCGGCGGCGTTGGCGCCGTGGCGGAAGTCGCGGGCGGTGCATGATCCGGGCAAGGCCCTGCTGGATGTGGCGTTCGCCCTCGCGCTGGGCGGGGACTGCCTGGCGGATGTGGGCATGCTTCGGGTCGAGCCTGCGGTGTTCGGGCCGGTGGCCTCCGATCCGACGGTCTCCCGGTTGATCGACACCCTCGCGTCGGGCGGGAATCGGGCCCTGACAGCGGTCCGCACTGCCCGGGCCGAAGTACGTGAACACGTCTGGACGTTGGCCGGTCAGGCAGCTCGGGACGCCGACGGTCAGGGGACCGTGGACCTGGACGGGGTGCTCGTCATCGCACACTCCGAGAAGCAGGATGCGGCCGCGACCTGGAAGAAGACCTTCGGGCACCACCCACTGATGGCGTTCGTCGACCACGGCCAGGGCGGGTCCGGCGAACCCGTGGCCGGTCTGCTGCGACCGGGCAACGCGGGCAGCAACACTGCGGCAGACCACATAGAAGCGGCCGGACTCGCCTTGAAGCAGCTGTCGAACAAGTACCGCCGTGGACGGCGGACGCTCCTCCACACCGACTCGGGCGGGGGCACCCACGAGTTCGGCAACTGGCTGTCCGCGCGGGGCCGGTGGCTGTCCTACTCGGTCGGCATGACCATCACCGACGCCATCCATCAGACCGTCCTGAAGGTCCCCGCCTCGGCCTGGACGGCGGCCGTCGAACCCGGCGGCCAGATCCGCGACGGCGCCTGGGTGGCCGAACTCGACGGAGACTGCCTCAAAGGCTGGCCCGAAGGGATGCGGCTGATCGTCCGCAGGGAACGCCCACACCCCGGCGCCTAACTGCGCTTCACCGACACCGACGGCACGCGCTTGACCTGCTTCGCCACCAACACCAAGAACGTCCCGATCGCCGCGCTGGAACTGCGTCACCGCCAGCGCGCCCGTGCCGAAGACCGCATCCGCGCCGCCCGCGCCACCGGCCTGCGTAATCTCCCGCTTCATGACATGGCGCAGAACCAGATCTGGCTGGAGATCGTCCAGATCGCCCTGGACCTGCTCGCCTGGATGCCGATGCTCGCCCTGACCGGCAAGCTCCGCCCGTGGGAACCCCGTCGGCTCCGCCTGCGGCTGTTCTCCACCGCCGCCCAGCTGGTCATTACCGGTCGCCGCCGCATCCTCCGACTCGCCCGCGACTGGCCATGGAACGGCGTGATCACCGAGGCCCTGACCCGGCTCAAAGCGTTGCCGAAACCCGGCTGAACAGCACGTTCCCTTCCCTGCGAACAGGACTACCCCGCCGGAACTGTGGAACCCGGCGCCCACCCGACGCGACAGCCGGGCCTTCGTGCTACCCACCATCAGCCCAACAAACCGAAACGGCCCCGCCAGTTGCACTGGCGAGCCGTCAAGAAGGTTCGAGGCTAGAAGAAGGCGACTGAACCGGATGGCCGACTAGGGGCTGTCCGATGGGTCGTGTGAGCTGATCAGGGCCGTGGCTTAGGCGCAGATGAGCTTCTCCGAAGGCGCCGTCGTCGGGCTCGCTGGCACTGAGAGCTCGTCGCCAATCCGCCCACGCTTGCCTGCGTCGGCCGGTTGAGGAATTTGGTTGCGGTGGACCAGGCGGTTGCGATGATACTCCGGCATGAGTAGAGACGCCGAGGTCATCGTGCTCGCCCGCTGGTCGGACGAGGTGATGGAACCGCTGACCCAGGACGACCCGGAACGCACGTGGCGGGGTCGCTTCGTCCCGATAGCGGGGCACTGGGGCTACGAGTTCGGGTGGGCCCTGGAGTTCGAGAAAATACGTGCCCGCAAGGGCCTGCTCAGGCACCTGGAGTCGCTGCCGTGGCCGCATCCGCATACGGTGCAAGTTCTGCTTCGCGACCAGGACGACGACTGCTTCGGGCTATGGATGTTCCAGGAGGGCCGGCTGGTGGAAGTCACCATTCCGCGCACCGAGCGTTTCCACCAGCCGGCACCGCCCAATGAGGACTTCGAACCCGACCCGGGCATGCTGCTGCGCACCGACCAAAACACGGCTCTGCCCGAGCAGACCCCAGAAGCACGCCGCGACACCCGCTCACCCTGGTAGACCGAGTTCGACAGCTCATCTTGGGACGTCAGGGCTGTCGACGCGCGCCTACTCAGCGAACTGCGCCACCACTACCCAGGTGCCGATAAGCTCTGAACGAGGCGTTTCACTGCGGACGGAGCCATAGGCGGATCGCGGCCACGGTGACCGTCCCGTGGAAGACGTACGCCCGTTTGTCGAAGCGCGTGGCGACGGCTCGGAAGTTCTTGAACTGTTCGCACTGCTCGCAGGGGCATCACTGCTGGCAAGTGCCCTTGCGTAGGGATCCATCCCCGTCTTGCTTCACAGAGCCGAAGACTCATGACGACGAGCGAGGGTGCCATAGCGGCGAGATTGCGGGTCGCCAAGGAGCGTGGCAATGAGGAGGCTGGCCCCGACAGAGTGACGAAACGATGTCTGGCCTGCGACAACGGCCTTGGGCTTAACACTTTCCCCCGATGCCCCCAGCCGCGTGGGCGGCGGGGACCACTGTAGCGGTCGGCCGGTCTGCTACGGGGGTGGACCGGAGAACTAGACGTGGGCGATCACTTGGATCGGTGAACCTGATGTGCGTGGGATCGTGCGTCCCCGGGGCCGTCCGGCAGCGGATCGCCCGTACATCCGGCCCCGGCACACTCCAGCGAGTTGTCCGGCGGCCTGGGCGACGTCCTTGCCGCCGAATGCCGGTTGTGTCGGGGGTGCGGAGGTTTCGGCGACGGCGAACGGAAGTGCGGGTTCGGCCTGCTGAATCTGGAAGACGGGGAAGGGCAGGTCGCGGAGGATCTCGTGGTCGCCGAAGTCGACGGCCAACTGGGCGGCGTACAGGGCCGCGCGAGTGCGGGCGAGCGATGGCCATCTCGGCGACGCTCGTGAACGAGGGGGGAGCTGTGCGGTGGCGAGCGCGGTGAGGGTCCGCCCCACGTGCAGGGGGAGCTTTGCGTTGGAAGGGCGATCCGCCGCGGGCAAGTTCGAGGGCCTCGCCTGGGCTGACGCGATCCCGGATGGCCCCCCGACTATCACAAGGACAGGACTAGACCTAAGGGTCGCCAAGATCCCTAATGGGTATCCGGTTACTTCTTGAATGGATTCGATCACTTTCAGTCTCTAAATAGCGTATTCGTATCATCTGTGCATGAATCGGGTCAGGGTCGCTCATCATGCTGAGATGAGCCAACCACTCAAGCTGACGATATTCGGCGCGCTGTTCCTCGCCGGGCTGTGCGCCTTGCTGTTCGTGGTGTCCCTTCCGGGGCAGACCCTGGACCGGGCGGAAAAGGTGATCTCGTTGGTCGGGGCCCTTGTCGCCATGGTTACGAGCGTGCTCGGGCTGATGCTCCAGCGTGCGACCCCGCCACGGGAACCGGACACCGGCGCGACGCGGCCCTTGTCCGTCACGGGACTCGCAGGCGTCGCAGTCGGCGGCAACGTGGGTGGTGACGTGTCGACGGAGGTGTCCGGCATGGAGGCATCCCCGTATGCGGTCAGTCCCGGCACCGACGCCGCCGCAGCGCCAGGATCCGCGCTGGTCAAGGGAAATGTCACTGGGAGCGTGCGAATCAAGGTCGACGGGCGGGATCAAGGAGCGGCGTCATGAGCTCCGTCCGGCGCCCCTGGTTCTGGAGGGGCGCCCTCGAGGTCAAAGGGGATGTCCGTGACGTCAACACGACCATCAACCTGAGCCCCAGTCGCGCCCAGAAGCAGGCCGAGGCGGCGGGCCAGGCAGTGAAGAAGTTCCGCGCGACGCTTGTCACCGACTTGCGGACGTACCTGGAAGCGGTCGACGATCCGGCGCCGATGACGGTCCGTTGGAGCCTGCTGCGGGGGAGTGGCGTCGACCGATGGGTCAACGTGGTCACGCCTCCCGGTCGGGCCGTCTCCGGCCTTCGGGAGGCCGCCGTCGAGCCACCTGCCGAACTGGACGACCTCACCGACCCCTTACAGCTGTATGACGCAGTGACATCGCACCGGCTGCTGGCCATCGGGCCGGCGGGCAGCGGGAAGAGCGTGTTCGCGGCCCGGTTGGCGCAGGGGTTGCTGGGGCGCTCGGACGATGTCATTCCGGTTGTGGTGCCGGTCGGCAACTGGAATCCGAAACGGGTCTCGTTGGGAGACTGGCTGGTCAAGTGGCTGCACGAGACCTACAGCAAGCTGGGCACGCCCGCGCCTGCCGACGGCGGCACCCTCGCCCATTGGCTGATGGCGCAGGGCCGTCTCCTGCCCATTCTTGACGGGCTCGACGAGATGCACGAGGACTGTCAGGAGGAAGCGTTCGCAGAGCTGAACCGCGAGCCGGCACGACCCCTGGTGATGGTGATGCGGGAGTCCGCGTTCCAGCACGTCACCGCCGACGGTAGCGTTCTGCGGGCGGCGGCCGTCGTCACCCTGCATCCGCTCGAGTCCACGGACGTTGCCGCCTATCTGGCCCGAGCGCCCGTGGCGTGGGACTCCATCGTCCAGCGGCTTCGCGACGACGACCCGCGGGCGGGGCACCTGCGCGGCATCTTGGCCAATCCGCTCATGGCTGCCCTGGCCCACCGCGCCTACCGACCCAAGGAGGGCAGGGATCCGGCGGAGCTGCTGGAGGACGGCCGGCTGTCCATGGCCCCCGCCGTCGAGGACCTCCTGCTGGACGGCTTCGTGCCCGCCCACTACCCGACGCGCCCGCCCCGGAGGTTCCAGGGCGAGAAGTCCGTACGCTACCGCCCGGAGCATGTAGAGAAGTGGCTCGCCCGCCTGGGTGCGGACATGAACGCCCTCGGCACTCGCGACCTCGCCTGGTGGCGCCTGGCGGATACCGTCCCGCATCACATCCAGGTGCGGATCTTCACCGCTGTCATGATCGTCTGGGGGGCTCTGTGGGGCGCGGTCAACGGCGCGTTCATCCCGGCTGGGCCAGCCGCCGGGGCCCTGTTCGGGGCCGGCGCGGGCTCGTTGGCCAGCCTGATCTATCCGTACATTGCCAGGGAGCGGCAGGGACTCGGCCGGTTCCGACTGCGCCCGAAACCCGTCGACCTGGAGCGTGCGGTGGCGAGCTGCGGAGCGTACACACCGCTGGGAGCCATCCCCGGCCTATTGATCGGTGGAGTCCAGGCCTCTCTCGTCACCGCAGCGGCCACCTTCGTCGTCATCTTCTTCATCAACGCCTTCTTCACGGCCAGCGACCAGCATGAGGCCAGAACCCCCGCCCACCTCCTGGCACGCAGTCGCATCATCACGCTGACCTTCTGGTTGGCGGCCTGCGTCGCCGTGTACGCGGGCGGATTCTTCCTCGGGCAGGTGGGGATAGGCCCGATCGTGGCGCTGCCCCTGACCCTCGCGGGCACGGTTTGGGGACGATGGGTGCTGTTCTCCCGGCTCTGGCTGCCACTGCGCGGTCAGCTCCCCTGGCAGGTGAACACCTTCCTGGCCGACGCCGCCCGCCGAGGCGTCCTCCGCCAAGCCGGGGCGGTGTACCAGTTCCGGCACGCCCGGCTGCAGGACCGGCTGGCGTCGCGGTTCGCGCGCCCGCCCGCAGTTGCCCGTGATGGTAATGCGGGCGAGCGGGGTGCATAGCGGGACGAGGTGATCAGGTGCTCTCCTCGCTTGGTTCTGCGCCGGTGCCGGGCGAGGTGACCGCCTGGCCCGGCACCGGCGGCGACTCCGGCCGCGGAAGCCACGACGCGAGCAAGTTGACCCGAGGACGTAAGCCGTTCGTGCGCCAACTCACCCCTGGGCCGGATCACCTCCGCTCGCGCGGAGAAGACACAGCGCGGTTCATGCGGCAAGAGTTCTTCACCGGATCACCTCCGCTCGAGCGGAGGTGATCCGGCGCCGCAGGCGTTCTCAGCGGCGGCCAAACAGCGGCTCTGCCAAGATCAGGCCGGTGACGCTTCGTCACGGCTGGCATGACCCTCGACGAAAAACGTCGGACGCAAGCGGCACATCGTCACCGACACACTCGGCCTCCTGCTGGCCGTCGCCGTCGCCACCGCCGGGGGCCCGCGGCGGCCACGTTGAACAGTGCCACGAGCCGCCCGGGCGGAGTGCACTTCGAACGCGCCGTCATGGCGCGCCACCTGATCGTGCAGATGTGTGTGGAGCGAGAACGCGCCCTCGCCGACCACTCGGGAAACCACCAAGTGCCCCGCGTGCGGAGCCGAACGGTGTTCTCACCGGTGCCAGCGTCCATCGCGGACCTATCCCCCGCGCGTGCGGGGCCGACCCTGCGGCATTGTCTGGTTCGCCGACGATACGGCCGAGCAGGATTCGACCTCCTCCGTCACCGCATCCTCCTGCAATGAGGAGACGCACCGTCACCACCGACTACGGAACAGAGCCGAACGTTTTACAGTCCCGATTTGTACGTGCCGGTGCCGGTGCCGGTGCCGACGGCGTCGTGTGCTTCTACAGTGGTCCGGGCTGGACGACACGGTGGTGGGGGGGCGGCGTGGCACGTGTGGTCGGTGTGCATGGGGTGGGCAAGCAACTGCTGGGCGAGGAAAGCCTGTTGAAGGACTGGCTTCCGGCACTGCGCGATGGTCTGCGCCGGGTCGGCGCCCCCGCGCTGGCGTCCGGAGATCTCGCCATGGGCTTTTACGGGGACCTGTTCCGGCCGCAGGGCGAGACGCTGGCGGTCGGCGATCCTGTGTACGGTGCCGCCGATGTGGAAAGCGGGTTCGAGCAGGACCTGTTGTTCGCGTGGTGGCAGGCCGCCGCGGCGGTGGACGATCAGGTGGTGGCGCCGGACGGCGACACCCTGGCGCGTACGCCGCGGTCGGTGCAGGCCGCGCTGCGGGCCTTGTCCCGGTCGCGGTTCTTCTCCGGTCTGGGGTTGCGGGCGCTTGTTTTCGATGTGAAGCAGACTCGCCGGTATCTGCTGGAGCCCGGGCTGCGGCAGGCGGCCCGGGACCGAGTGTCCGCGGCGATCGGAGACGACACCCGTGTGGTGGTGGCGCATTCGCTGGGCTCGGTGGTGGCCTACGAGACGTTGTGCGCCCTTGACGGGCACGGCGTGCGGGCCCTGGTGACCCTGGGCTCACCGCTGGGGCTGAGGATGGTCTTCGAGCGCCTGCAGCCCGCGCCGGCCCCAACCGGTGCGTGGCCGGGCGGAGACGCACTGGCATGGACGAATCTGGCCGACCAGGGGGACGTCGTCGCCTTGGTGAAAGACCTGCGGCCCCTGTTCGGCGAGCGGGTGAGCGGGGTGGTGGTCCACAACGGCTCGCACGCCCACGACGCCACCGCCTACCTGACCGATGGCCGCACCGGTGCGGCCATCGCCGGAGGCCTCGATGCCCGCTGAGTCCGCGGACTCCGCCCCACGCCGGTTACTGATCGCCACCGCGATCACCCGTTATCCGAAGGCGCCCACCCATCTGAGATGGGATCGGCCCAACCTGGCACAGGCCCGCGAACGCATCGTGGAACTCTTCACCGGCCAGCTCGGCTACGAGCTTGCCCCGGTGCTGGGCCTGGACCCCACCGGCGACCAGCTCACCCAGCGGCTGCGTGCGTTCTGCAAGTCCCCCGAACGCCGTCCGGACGACCTGATCGCGGTATACATCGCCGGACACGGCGAGATCCTCGACGACGGCGGTGAACACGTCCTGCTCACCGCCGACACCGACCCCGACGACATCGAAGACGCCCTGCCGACCCTGACCCTGGCCCGCAAGATGCTCCTGGGAACCGACGTCAGGCGGCTGATGCTGCTGTTGGACACCTGCTACTCCGGCCAGGGCGGCAACGAACTTGCCACGTCCGCACTGGCCCGGATGAGCCGCCGGTGGGGCCAGGAGTCCGGATCCGGGTTCGTCGTGGTCGCCTCCGCCCAGTCCAACGAGCAGGCTGAAACAGGAGCCTTCCCCCACCTGCTCGGACAAGCGGTGTCCAGCCTCGCCACCGCAGGCCACGGACCGCAGGCACTACCGCTGGACACCGTGGTCCAGCAAATGAATGACCACCCAGACCGGCCCGGCCACCAGCGCATCGGCCTGACCCAGATCGCCCTGACCGGAGCGGTGCCACCGTTCCTGCCCAACCCCCGCCACGATGTCCGCCTGACCGGCGTCGACCTGGGCATCCAGCAGGCCGCCGAATGGCAGGAGCACACGGAACGCCGCGAGACCGAGTTCCGCACCCGCCTCCTGGTACGGGCCATGGGAAGCTCCGACCCCCACCGCGTCGGCTGGTGGTTCTCCGGCCGCCACCAAGCACTTCTCGAGATCACCCAGTGGCTGGAGCAAGCCGGCCCGCGCCCCGGCCGGCCGGCGCTCGCCATCACCGCCGGCCCCGGCTCCGGCAAGACAGCCGTACTGGGGCTGATCGCCGCACTGACCCACCCGGACCGCCGCCGCGCCGTTCCCCTGGACAGCCTCGGTCTGAACCCGCAGATCCTTCCCGCCGAAGACGCCGTCGACGTCACCATCTACGCCCAGAACCTGACCGACCAACAGGTCCTGCACGGCATCGCCGCCGCAGCGCACCTACCCGCCCACAACACCCCCGGCGAACTCCTCGAAGCCCTCGCACCCCTCCTCACAGCACACGGCAGGCCGCTCACCGTGCTGGTCGACGCCCTCGACGAGGCCGCCACCCCCGACACCCTGTGCAGCGGCATCCTGCGCCCCCTGATCGACCACGCAGCCGGCCGCATCCGCCTGCTGCTCGGCACCCGCCCGCACCTGCTGGACCGCCTCGGCCTCCCCCGCGAACAGCAGATCGACCTCGACGCCGACCGCTACGCGGACCCCGACGCCCTGCTCATCTATACCGTCCGCAATCTCATCGAGGCCCACCCCGGCTCCCCCTACCTGAATTGCCCCGACACCCTACGGCTGGCCATCGCCCGCCAGGTCGCCGCTGCAGCCGGACGGTCCTTCCTCGTCGCCCGGATCACCGCGGGCACCCTGGCCGCCAACCCCGAACTGCCCGACCCCGACGATCCTGCATGGAGGGCCGGCCTGCCCCGCCTGCCCGGCGACGCCATGCATCGCGACCTGGCCGAACGCCTCGGCGACAATGCCGTCCGCGCAGCCGACCTGCTGCGCCCCTTGGCCTTCGCCGAAGGCCAGGGCCTGCCCTGGGAAGACCTCTGGGCGTCCCTGGCCGGCACCACTTCCGGCCGCACCTACACCGACGACGACCTGCTGTGGCTGCGCCGCACCGCTGGTGCATACGTCGTCGAGGCCACCGAGGCCGACCGCTCCGCCTACCGCCTCTACCACCAATCCCTCGCCCAGCACCTACGCGAAGGAATCGACACGGTCGGCATCCACGCGGCCTTCACCCGCGCGTTGCTCGACCGCGTGCCCTACGGTCCAGACGGGGACCGTGACTGGAAGCGCGCCCACCCCTACACCCTGCGCCACCTGGCCACCCACGCCGCCCACGGCGGCCTGCTCGACGATCTCGTCACCGACCCCGAGTACCTGGTTCACGCCAACCCCGACGCCCTCATGATCCACCTGCACACCGTGCAGTCGGAATCCGCTCGGCTCGCCGCCGCGATCTACCGCGCCTCCATCGCCACCCACCGCCACGCAGGCGTGGAGGAACGCCGTCAGATCCTCGCCCTGGACGCTGCCCGCTACAACACCCCAACCGCACTGGCGGCGTTCAACAGCAAAGCGACCGAGCATGCGTGGAAACCCCTGAGCTCATCCGGTGGAACGCTGTCCCCCGCGCTGCGCAACACTTTGACCGGCCACACCGAAGCGGTGACAGCGGTGGTGTGCACAAGCCTGGACGGCTGGCCCAGCGCCGTCACCGGCTCCCGCGACAAGACGGTGCGGGTGTGGGATCTGACGACCGGCCAACCCGTCGGCCAGCCCATGACCGGCCACACCGAATGGGTGGAAGCGGTGGCGTGCACGAGCCTGGACGGCCGACCCATCGCTGTAACCGGCTCCGTCGACCGGACAGTGCGGGTGTGGAACCTGATAACCGGCCAACCCATCGGCCCACCCATCACCGGCCACACCGGAGCGATAACAGCGGTGGCGTGCACGAGCCTGGACGGCCGACCCATCGCTGTAACCGGCTCCGTCGACCGGACAGTGCGGGTGTGGAACCTGACAACCGGCCAACCCGTCGGCCGGCCGATGACCGGCCACACCGAAAGGGTGTGCGCGGTGGCCTGCACCGTGCTGGACGGCCGACCCATCGCCATCACCGGCTCCTGGGACCGGACAGCGCGGATGTGGGACCTGACCACCGGCCGACAAATCGGCTCCCTGACTGTCCCTCTCACGATACGCGCGGTGCTCGCGGTGGCGTGCACGAAACTGGACGGCCGACCCGTCGCCGTCACCTACTCCGATGCCAGGACGTCGCGCGTGTGGGACCTGAAGACCGGCCAACCCGTCGGCCGGCCCATGACCGGCCACACCGGCTCGGTGGAGGCGGCGGCGTGCACCGTGCTGGACGGCCGGCCCGTCGCCGCCACTGTCTCAGGTGCCATGGACTACTCCGCGCAAGTCTGCGACCTGACCACCGGACAACCCGTCGGCCAGCCCCTGACCGGCCACACCAGCACGGTGACGGGGGTGGCGTGCACTGTGCTGGACGGCCGGCCCATCGCCGTCACCGGGTCCTTAGACCGGACGGTGCGGGTCTGGGACCTGACCACCGGCCAACCCGTCGGCCGACCCATGACCGGCCACACCGCAGAGGTTCGTGCGATGGCGTGTACGGTGCTGAACCGTCGGCCCGTGGCCGTCACCGGCTCCTGGGACGACACGATGAGGGTGTGGGACCTGACCACCGGCCAACCCATCGGCCAGTGGTCAGGCGCCGGCACCCACTTGGTCGGCGCCCTCGCGTGCACAGTGCTGGACGGAAAGCCCATCGCCGTTTCCGTCGCCACCGCATCCACAGATATGTCGGTGCGGGTGTGGGACCTGACTGACGGCCGACTCTTTGGCGCCCTGACCGGTCACACCAGCGCGGTGCGCGCGGTGGCATGCACGGTGCTGGCCGGTCGGCCGATCGCCGTCACCGGCTCCTATGACCGGACGGTACGGGTCTGGGACCTGGCCAACGGCTACCCCGTCGGCACCCTGACCGGTCACACCGAAGCGGTGGAAGCGGTGACGTGCACGCTGCTGAACGGCTGGCCCGTCGCCGTCACCGGCTCGGAGGACACGACGGTACGGGTGTGGAACCTGACCACCGGTCAACCCATCGGCTCCCTGACCGGTCACACCAGTTCGGTGAGCGCGGTGGCGTGCACCGTCCTGAACGGTCGGCCGATCGCCGTCTCCGGCTCCCTCGACACGACGGTACGAATGTGGGACCTGACCACCGGCCAACCCGTCGGCCGACCCCTGACCGGCCACACGGAAAGGGTGTGGGCGGTGGAATGCACCATGCTGGCCGGTCGGCCGGTCGCCGTCACCGGCTCCCAGGACGGAACAGTGCGGTTCTGGGACCTGGCGAAGCACGACACCATGGGGGTGTTGTACCTTCCGGGACCCTGCGGGGCGGTGGCAGTCACTGCGGAAGGTCTGGTGGTCTGCACCTTCGGCAACGACATCGCCATCTTCAGCCGGACACCGACGGAGTAGACCGTCCGCACATTCTGCCCAACCGACCATCCGGCCCCTCCCCAAAAGCAAAAGCCCCAGGTCACGGCGAGTGAGTCCTGAGGCTTCCACAGAGCCGCCTTCGGGACTCGAACCCGAGACCTAGGGACCATCAGGCACTCCGGGACAATTCACCCTGACGAGCCGAAGTCAGTAACGACACCCGTCATAGAGGCTCCGCCCCGACTGTCGGGGTGGAGATGTTCGCGCGATGGAAGGCGAATCCGCTGCTCTCGGTCCCGGCGCCTGTGTCCCAGCTGGGAGTACGGCCGCGGCGGCAGCCGGACCGGTCCATCCAGGACGCGTTCGGGACGCAGGTTGGACACAAGGATCGGAAAAGACTGACAAGGGCCGGGAAGGGGTGAGGCATCAAAACCATCCTGACCCGGGAAAACGACCAAGATGAGCGTTGATCGACAAGGGCCGCCAAGATCCTCAAAGGACTCATAATCCGTCGGCCGTGGGTTCGAGTCCCACCCGCCCCACTTCAGCAGGCCTCTGACCTGCGGAAACGTTCATTTTGTTCCGTCGGATCGTCAACTTTGCCTGAACGGGTGGAATCCGCTGCTCGTGAGTTCGGCTCCGGTGCGGTCAGTGTGAGTTCACATCGCTCTGACCTGCGCAGATGTCGTGGTCCGGCGATGGGGCACGTTTCCGCGGGCGGCGTGTACGGGGCCTTGGGCGCCGGATTCGGGACGCTGGCAGGACACGAGGAATCAGAAGTGCTACCCGAGGACCTTCGAGTAGGCGGGTCTGCCGGGCTGGCGGGTGGGTACGGGGGCCGCCCGAATGGGGTGCAGTCCGAGCTGAGACGCGAAAACGGCCCGTACTGGAAACGGCCCAGAGAGGACCGACAGGCATGTGGGACGGGCCGGTCTGGGCGGTTCCCTCACATGCAGCCGCACCGGCTTTCCTGCCCACCCCGCCCCTCCCGGTGGCCCTGACGTTGTTCAGCGGCCCCACCATCCGGTCCACGCCCGCGACGCACTGGTCGCCCGCACCCGGGGCCGTGCCGTCACGGCTCGCGCCCTCGCCCGTCCCGTACCGGAGCTGGCGGACAACGCCACGGTGGCCGACGCGATCGACGTACTCCGCCGGCAGCGCGCCTCACTCGCCGTAGTCTGCGACGACACCGGCCGACTCACCGGCCTGGTCAGCCTGGACGACCTACTGGCCCGCTACCTGCAGCCGCGAGCGATCTGACCACGAGGGGGCCGGTGGGCCCGGGCAGATGCGGTGTGCCGCTCGATACGGCCGGCGATTCGGCGGGATCAGCCGCGGTGGACGCGTCTGCGGCGGAGGCGGGCACGCACGTCCCCACGACGAGGAGCCCGGCCAGGGCGGCCAGGCCGCGGCGCAGGATCCGGTTCCGGGGTGCCGACGGTGGGCTGCCCGGGGTGCTGGTCTCGTCGCCACGGCTCACGGCGGGCAGTTTGGTCAGTGGCGCGGTCATGGTCGTTTCTCCTTCGGTCGCCAACTCCGGTTCCATGGACGCTAGGAGCGGGCAGGTCCGGACGCGTCGGCCGCCGGGGCTGTTTCCGGTACCTCGCCGGGAGGAGGCCGTACGGCGTCATCCTCGCGATGTAGTCGATCGATGTATCCCGGAGGATCACGCTGATCAAATGGACGGATGTCGCCGCCGGGGACGTCGGCGAGAATGAGCCGGTGACGACCGTGCCTATGGCGGACCGACTGCTGGAGCGGGTCAAACCGGACCGACTGGGGGAGTGGTTCGCCCTGCTGACGCGCCCGACCGGTCCGCCGCCGCGGCCCACCCGGCGCGGCCGGACCTTCGACGCAGCGATGGCGCTGGCCATCGGCGTCGGCTCCGTCTACTACGTACTCGACAACATGACCGGCATCGTCGACCGAGGAGACCGGCCCGTGGCCGCGCCGGGCGAGTGGATCGGTCCGGTGATCGTGGCGATCATCGCCTCGGCACCTCTGACGCTGCGTCGCCGGTACCCGCTCGCCGTGCTGTGGATCGTGCTGGCCGCCGTCATGGTCACGCCACACGATGCACCGCGGCTCACCTTCTACGCCTGCGTCGTCGCCGCCTACAGTGCCGCCGCCTACAGCCCCCACCGGATTCCCGCCCTGGCAAGCCTGGGGATGGCGGTGCTCCTGGTCAGCACGGACTCGGCGTTGCCCACTGTCCCCGACCAGTACGCCCCGTATCTGATCCTGGTCCCGATCGTCGTGGCGGCCGACGGCCTGCGCACCTGGAAGCTCAGAACGGACGAGGGCCGCAGGCGCCTGTCCGCGATGGAACGTGAACAAGCCGAGGCGCTGCGCCGCGCGATCGAACACGAACGCGCCAGGATCGCCCGCGAACTGCACGACGTGGTGACGCACAACGTCAGCGTGATGGTCATCCAGGCCGGCGCCGCCCGCAAAGTCATGGACGCTCACCCCGACCAAGCCCGCGAGGCGCTCCTCGCGGTCGAGGCCGGCGGCCGGGCGGCGATGACCGAACTGCGCCACGTCATGGGGCTGCTCACCCCGGACACCCCTGCCGACCCCCACAGCCCCGGCCCGGCCGGCATGGTGGATCTGGCGCCACAGCCGGGGCTGGGCCAGCTGGAGACGTTGGTCGCACGGGTGTGCAAGACAGGGATGCCGGTCAAGCTGACGGTGACCGGACAAAGGCGTCCGCTGCCGTCCGGGATCGAACTGGCCGCCTACCGGGTGGTGCAGGAGGCACTGACCAACACGGTCAAGCACGCGGCAGGCGCGAGCGCGGCGGTCACCGTCGACTACACAGCCACCCACCTCCGAGTAGAGGTCACCGACACCGGCGGCACACCAGGTACCCCCAGGACCACCGGCAGCGCCACCGGAGCCGGACGCGGGCTGATCGGCCTGCGCGAGCGCCTCGCTGTCTATGGGGGAACCCTGCACACCGGGCCACACTGCGCCGACGGCTACCGCGTCACCGCACTGATCCCCTTGGAGGCCTCGTGACCTGCTCGCCGCGCGTGGTGATCGCCGATGACCAGGCACTGGTCCGCACCGGCTTCCGGATGATCCTCACGGCCGACGGCATCGACGTGGTCGCCGAGGCGACCAACGGCACGGAAGCCGTCGACGCGGTCCGGCGCACCAGACCCGACGTGGTCCTGATGGACATCCGCATGCCGGAACTGGACGGCCTGGAAGCCACCCGCCACATTCTGACCGGAACGGACCATGAACCACGTGTGATCATCCTGACCACGTTCGACCTCGACCGCTACGTCTACGCGGCCCTGTCCGCGGGGGCCGCCGGTTTCCTCCTCAAGGACACCACACCCGAACAGCTCGTCGCCGCCGTCCGCATGGTCCGCTCCGGCGACGCGCTGCTGGCCCCGGCCATCACCCGCCGTCTCGTCGAACGATTCGCCCGAAACGACTCCCACACCACCGCGATCCACCGCGACCTGGCCGCACTGACCCCACGTGAACTCGAAGTCCTGCAACTGCTGGCCCGAGGGCTGAACAACGCCGAGCTCGCCGACCACCTCCACTTGTCAGAGGCCACCGTCAAAACCCACGTCGCCCGTATCCTTGCCAAACTCGGACTCCGCGACCGCGTCCAAGCCGTCATCGTCGCCTACCAGACCGGACTCGTCAGCCCCACCGGAGACGACACCACCCCGCCGGCCGCTGACGCACTGCCCTGAGCTCCTCCCGGATCACAAGGCACCGTGTCGGCAACGCAGGCCAAGCGGGCCAGACGACCATGGTTGCGATCCCCGTCAGCGGGGATGCGGCCGCGAGGGCTGGCCGCCTGGCCGGTGTCCTGGAGCGGCGCGATCCCGCAACCGGGTACCGCCGACGCCAGCTCACCGGGCCGAGCTTCCCGGCGGAGGTCGCCGAAGTCCGTCTTCCGCCCGGTGCCCGCGTGCCGTACCCGGTCGCGGCCTTCGCGTTCATCCGGTCGTCTGGGTGCTCGACGACCGGCTGACCTTCCATGAGGGCGACACGGTGCACGAACTCGACGCGGCGGACACCATCGAACGGGGCGAGCCGGTCCCGTGCATGTTCGCCCACCACAGTCCAGCCGAGTGCCGTTACGCCGTCATCCTCACCCGGGGCGAACGGCCGTGAGCCTTCCCCGACGTCTACGTCGGGGCACGCGATGCCCACCGCGGCCGGCGGCGGCCGAGAGGCTCGGCGCCCGCTTCGTTCAGCTTGACGTCACCGACGAGGATTCCGTCAAAGCCGCCGTCTGTGTCCGTCCGCGCGGCTCGGGTGCTGCCTGGAGTGCTTCGACGGCACGCCCGTGAACCCCAGCAGCTACCTCGCGCCCTCGGCACTCGCCGCTCACCGGCTGGCCGCGTGAGCCGCGCGCCCCGTCCCGGCCACACAGGCCGGGACGGTGCCCCGGCGGCCAGAGCACCTGACAAAGGCCGGCGGCAGCCAGCGGTGACGGTCGGGGACATGGACGGCTCCTCACAGAGTCGGACGCCGTGCCGATCACGGCGTCATGAGAGCAGCCTCGGACGGTTTGCCTGTGCGGCTCCACGCCACCGACGTCCAGGCCATCCACGACGCGCTCGTCGCCGACGGTCACACCATCGTCTCCGCGCCGACTGACGGCCCCTTCGGCCGGACATTCACCTTTGCCGACCTCGACGGCTACCAAGTCACTCTCCACGACCACGCCTGACAAGCCGACACCTCTCCTACGTCCTGCGCAGCCGACCTCACTAGCCCGGCCTGGACGTACAGATCTTGCAGGCGGTCGTCGACGACTGCACCCGCCCAGCGGACGGCCGCATGATGACCGCTGACCTGCGCATCCTGCACCCGTGCGATACCGAGGACGCCCAAGCGGTGCGGCGGCAGATCCGCGCGATGCGCGAGCTCGACGCGCAGGCGTTCCCGGAGCCGGAGGCAGGCGAGGACGAACGTCGGCCTGCTCAGCGGCACCGCCATCGTTCTACGCCGCGGTCAGCGTCGCAAAGACCACGACATTTCCCTGGTAGCCGGTTTCTTCGGCGTATGGGCCCCCACAGGTGATCACGCGCAGTTCGGGCCGGTGGGAGCTGCCGTAGACCTTCTCATCCGGAAACGCCTTCTTGTCGTAGAGTTCCACAGCGTCGACCGTGAAGACGGCTGTCCGCCGGTCTGACCTGATGATCTCGATGGTGTCGCCCTTGGCCAGTGCTCCGAGGCGGTGGAAGACTCCGGGGCCTTGCGGCGTGTCGACATGCCCCGTAGTGACGGCTGTGCCGACTGAGCCAGGAGGTGTACCGGCGCCATACCACCCGGCAAAGTGGGGCATATTGGCCGATGGTGGGCGCAGTGCTCCTGTGTCGTCGAGGCCCAGTTTCGTCATTGGGGCATTCACGCCGATGGCGGGGATTCGCAGCCGGACCGGAGCCGACGGGGGCAGGGGCGGCACAAAGGGATACCGGGTCGAGGCGGTGCTGCTGTGCCCGGGTGGCACGGGGGAGGAGGACTGCGCGGTCGAAGGTTGCGGAGGCTGTTCGCCCCGGAGCGCCGTGATCACCAGCACCATGCCCGCCAGTAGAGCGTAGACGAGATATTTGGCGGACGGGGTGGACGAGGGGGAAGGACCGCAGGGCTCGTACCTCGGTTCCATCGCTGTGGAGCCTCCGCTTCGCGATGATCCCCCCAGCCCTCGGACACGGGCCTGGGGGCTGGGCCGGCAGGGCAGAGCGTCAAACGCGGGCGCCGGCCCTGGGGCGGCGCATCTTGATCGCGCCGCCGGCGGCGGCTCCGGCGAGCAGCACCGCCCCGAGGGCAAGTTGCGTGCCCTTGTCGTCCGCCGCCCCGAAACCAGCGTCGATCGCGCCGCTGGGGTTGCCGGTGCCGACCCAATATGTGCCCGTGATCTTGACTCGTGGCGGGCACTTCAGAGTGATGGTGTAACCGCCGGTCGCGGTGCCGCCCGGCACCTTGAATTCGCCGGTCAGTACACCCTCCCGGTCGCCTGGGAGGAGATGGAACTTGCCTCCTGCCTCAGACTCGCCCTTCCCGTAGACCTCCGAGCCACAGGCTCTGGTGCTGACCGTGACGGTGGAACCTGGGGCGGCATGGCGCGGGCTGATGTGCATACCTGGATCACCGGTGGGGCCGTTCGCGGCTGCGGCGGCCGGGCTCGAGAGGCCGACGGTACCGAGAAGGAAACCGATGCCGATGCCGGTGCCTGCCCACTTGATACGCATGAAGTTCCTCCGAGAAACAGTGGCCGGCCGGAGTGCGCGGCGCCTTGTTGTGCTCCGCTCATGAGGAAACCGACAGACCGTCAGGGCTGCAACACGCATACGGACAGATGGGTCATCCGGCCAGGCCCAGCGGCCGCACTCCTTTGATCATTTACCCAGGTGAGCGCTCCTGAGGGCGATTTCGGAAGAACGCACCGCACGGGCGACGAGGGGGCTGGCGTCCCTTCGGGGTGATCTTGAAAAAGCGCAGGACGCCCTGTGGCTGCCACAGCCGTCATACATCCTCCTGCGCGGCGCGTCGACGGGCGCGGTGACGTCGAGAGCCGGCCGGGGGCATGCCGCATCACTCCCGGTCGGCTGGGCGTGCCCGGTAGTCGGCTTGTTCTCCGCCACCGGCAGTCAGGTCCATCTGCGACCGGCGGCGTCGCCCGCCGTGCTGCTGGCCTGATCAGCCTCTTCGCCCTGGGCCACAGCACCACACTGCTGATCGCGACCCTCGCGGGCTGGCGCTTGAACCCGGTGGCCGTGGACGTCGTCGTCGCGCTGAGCCGCGTCTTCGCCGGCGTCGTCGGACTGCTCGGCGCGGGCGAGCGCCGCTGATTCGCGCCCGCTGTCGCCTGCTTCGGCCTCGTCCACGGCCTGGGTCTGGCCACCCGCCTGCAGGACCTCAACCTGCCCGACGGCGGGAAGGTCGCACGGGTGCTGGCGTTCAACGTCGGCGTGGAGATCGGGCAGATCGCCGCCGTCGCCGTCTTCGTCGCCCTCGCCGCCGGCATTCGCAGGCTCCCGCCGCAACTGCGCCTGAAGGGCGCGTGATCCGGGTCGCGCAGGCCGCTCTCGTGGCATGCGGCGTGGTGGCCGCCGCAACGCTGGTCGTCCTCGGCGACCAGTCCGAGACGGCGCAGGCTCAAGGCAGCTGCCAGGTCCGCGACCGCACCGAGACGTTCACCGGCAATACCGGACACCCCACGGACTTCACCGAACCCGGCGCGCGCGCTCCGGAGTCCGGGTTCGGCCATGTCATCGGCGACGGATACGTCATCGTCCAGTACCGGCCTCAGCTGCCCGCCGCCGATCTGGACGCCCTGCGCAACTACGTCACCAACCCGAAATCGGGTCGCGTGGTCGGAGGCCCCGCCCCGGACCAGAAACCGGCCCTCAAGGCCGTCCATGCCTACCTCACGCTGACCTGCGCCGAGTTCGACCTCGAAGCCCTGCGCGAATTCACCGACGAATGGCGAGCCGACCCCCGCATGCGCCAAGTCGGATGAAGCGGAGCCACTTGTGAGTGGCCATGCCGCACGGCGGCCCCGACGTCAGGCGAGTCGGGGCCGCCACGTCCATGCGGTCAGATCCTTGCGATCAGGGCGTAGCGTTCGTCGGTCACCGCGCCCCACACGGCGGCATCGGTGCTGAGGGGTTCGATGTGCAGGTCGCTGACGAGCTGGCGTACCGCGTCGGCCAGGTCTTCGGCGGTGATGCCTCAGTGCCAGGGCGGGGGTGTCAGCGCCGACGACGTACACGTCTGACTGTCTGAGGCTCGATACCAAGGTCCAGGGGCCGGACAGGGACCGGGACGACGCAACCGTGTCCAGACCGACGGTGTCTCCGGCCGGTTCGTTGTCCCACTTGCTGGTTGCGCGACATGGGCTGCCATCCACAGCCGGACAGTCGAGTAACGAGCCGGGGTGGAGGCAGTGCAGAGACCGGCACGGCGGTGCGGGCGCGGGTAGGGCGACGTCTCTGCCGTCTCTGCTGTGGAGAGCCTGACGCTGCTCAGGAAGTGTTCCGGCGATGGCCGAGGTCAAGGAAACGGCCTGAAGAGGAAACGGCCCCGATGCGTTACTCGACCCTCTCTCGTGTGGCCGCCGCGGTATGCCTGCCGACCCTGCTCCACCAGGCGCTGGACGGCTGCAGCGAACCGGAACTGACCAGTCTGGCCGATGCCTTCGCGCACACCGCTGTTCTAGGAGCGGTCCAGCCCCTGCGTGACTGCGCCCACGCTTGGGGACGCACCGACCTGCAGTGGGCGGCCGTCCTGTCCGCACTAGCCCTGGCGGGAAACCGACCGTCCCAGGAAGACCTGTGCACTGCCATGGCCGACCCTGTAGCCGGCCCGGTAGCGGGTCGCGAGCAGCAGAACAGCCACAGCCGTCTTGTCGGGCAGTTCGGTGACGCAGGTGGCGCCGAAGGTGATGGCGACGACGGATGCATCGAACACGGGCATCAGCCGATTCGACCCGTGATGTAGTCCTCGGTCCGCTGATCGGCGGGGTTGGAGAAGATGCGTGCCGTCTCGTCGTACTCGACCAGACGGCCGTGCCGTTCACCCTCGCCTCCGATGTCCGTGGTGAAGAACGCGGTGCGATGCGAGACGCGCGCGGCCTGCTGCATGTTGTGTGTGACGACGACGATCGTGAACTCCTGGGCCAGGTGCTCCATCAGGTCCTCGATCTTCGCCGTGGCGATCGGGTCCAGGGCCGAGCAGGGCTCGTCCATCAGGATCACCTCCGGCTTGACCGCGATGGTGCGCGCGATGCACAACCGCTGCTGCTGCCCGCCCGACAGGGCCAGCGCCGAGGTCTTCAGCTTGTCCTTGACCTCGTCCCACAGCGCGGCATGGGTGAGGGTCTCCTCCACCAGGTCGTCGAGGTCGCCCTTGAAACCGCCCACTCGAGGCCCGTAGGCGATGTTGTCGTAGATCGATTTCGGGAACGGGTTGGGCTTCTGGAAGACCATGCCAATGCGCCGCCGCACCTCGATCGGGTCGACGTCCCGGCCGTAGAGGTCCTCCTCGTGGTAGCGGATCTTCCCGACCACTCGGGCCGTGGGGATGAGGTCGTTCATCCGGTTGAAGCAACGGATCACGGTGGACTTGCCGCAGCCGGACGGGCCGATCATCGCGGTGATCTGGCGGACCCCGATGGTCATGTTGACGTCGCGGACGGCCTCGTGGTCGCCGTAGAACACCGACAAGCCGCCCACCTCGAAGACCGGAGTGGTCAAGGGCGGGGCATCACGATAGGAGACCTGCGGGATCGTAGTGCCGCTGGTGGGAACGGAGGTTTCGGATGGAGAGGCTGCGGCGGGCGCCCGCGCGGACCGAAAGGCCCGCCGACGAAGGCGTTGAAGGAATGGAGGGGGCGGTGAGGTCATGGCGCGGTCACCAGCGGTGGGAGTAGCGGTTGCGGAGCCAGATGGCCAGGGAGTTCATTGCCAGCAGGATCACCAGCAGGATCACGATCGCCGCGGCGGCGAGTGAGACGAATTCGGCACGGGACTGGCTGATCCAGTTGAAGATCTGGATCGGCAGCACCGTGAACGGGCTGTCCGGGCCGGTCGGGTTGAAGGTGATGAAGGTCAGCCCGCCGAGCAGCAGCAACGGGGCTGCCTCACCGATGGCCCGGGACAGGGCGAGGATCGAGCCGGTCGCCATGCCGGGCACCGCGGCCGGGAGTACCTGGCGCCAGATGGTCTGCCACTGAGTGGCGCCCAGCGCCAGGGATGCCTCGCGGATGGACGGCGGTACGGCCCGGATCGCCTCCCGCGCTGCGATGATCACCGTGGGCAGGACCAGGAGCGACAGCGTGAGCGAGGCGGTGAGCACGGTCTGTCCGAAGCCGAGCCCGCGGGAGATGATGCCGAGCCCGAGGATGCCGTAGACGATCGACGGGACCGCCGCCAGGTTCTGGATGTTGATCTCGACCGCACGGTTCCACCAGCGTACCGGGTCGGCGTACTCCTCCAGATAGATGGCGGTGAGGAAGCCGACGGGCAGGCAGTACAGCGCGGTGAAGGCGATCACCCAGATAGTGCCCATGATCGCCGACTGGGCGCCGCCCTGTGAGGGGTCGATGATGTCGGGGAAGTTCGTCAGGATCCGGGCATCCAGCCGGGGCCATGCCGCCACCACGACGTACACGAGCAGGCAGCAGAGGAAAACCACACCGACGGCGAGTGAGGCCCACAGGCCGAGCTGGAACAACCGCTCCCGCCACGGCATGCCGTCGCCCCTGAGCCGGCGCGAGTCCGGGACGTCGGCCTCCGGTCCCTTGTCGAGGACGGTGGTGCCCATCACTCGTACACCTGCCGGTACTTGCGCACGAGGCGAATGCTGACCAGGTTCATCACCAGCGTCATGGCGAAGAGCAGGGCCCCCACCGCGAAGATCGTCTGGTAGCCGGTGGAGCCGGTCGGCAGGTCGCCGATGCCGGCCGCCGCGATGAAGGCGGTCATCGTCTGCATGCCCTCAAGGGGATCGAAGGACAGATTGGGGCGGCCACCCGCTGCGACCGCGACGATCATCGTCTCGCCGATCGCACGCGAGACGCCGAGCACGATCGCGGCGACGACGCCGGACAGCGCGGCCGGGAAGACCACCCGCGTGGAGACCTGCATACGGGACGATCCAAGCGCGAACGCACCGTCGCGCAGGTCGTTCGGTACCGCGTTCATAGCGTCCTCGGCGAGCGAGGCGACCGTCGGAATGATCATGATGCCCATGACGAAGCCCGCCGAGAGAGCGTTGAAGACCTGCGGCCCTTCGCCGCCGGGCCAGATGTCCTGCAACAGCGGAGTGACGGCCTGCAGCGCGAAGAACCCGTACACGACGGTGGGGATACCGGCGAGCACTTCCAGGATTGGCTTGAAGAACGTGCGCACCCGAGGTCGGGCGTACTCGCTCAGGTACACCGCCGCGCCCAGGCCCAGCGGCACGGCGACCAGCAGCGCGATGAGCGTGACCATCAGCGTGCCGGTGACCAGAGGCAGGACACCGAAGTGCGGCGGCTTGAACAGAGGCGACCAGTCGGTACCGGTGATGAAGTCACCGAAGTCCACCTTGCCGAAGAACTCGACCGCTGGCGGGACGAGCGCGATGACGATGCCGACGGTGGTCAGCACCGAGACCAGCGAGGCGGCCACCAGCAGCACCTTGACGGCCTGCTCCCCGTAGCGCGGCTGAGACCGCTTCAGGAAGCCGGGGGTTCCCGACACGGTCCTGTACCCGCTTCCCGCCGAGGTCATGATCCGTGCTGCTCCCGCAGTTTCTCCAGGTCCTTGTCCAACTCGGCCTGCTGCTGCTGGTTCAGTGGTACGAACTGGGCCTTCTCGGCGATCTCGGCGCTGTTCTCCACATAGAACTCGACGAACCCCTCGACCTCCGGCTTGTCCAGCGAGGACGCCTTCGGGTAGATGAACAGCGGCCGCGACAGCGGCTTGTAGCTGCCGTCCTGTACGGTCTTGGAGGTCGGCGCCACACAGCCGTCACCGTCATCGATCTTCAGGACTTTGAGCTCGTCCTTGTTCTCCTCGTAATAAGACAGGCCGAAGTAACCCATGCCGCCGTTGGAGCCGGACACCCCCTGCACGGTGACGTTGTCGTCCTCGCTCGGCGAGTAGTCGGTACGGGAGGCACCCTCCTCACCGTTGATCACATCGGTGAAGTAGTCGAACGTGCCCGAATCGGTGCCCGGGCCGAACAGTTCGAGTTCCTCGTCCGGGAACTCGGGGTCGACCTGATTCCAGTTGTCGACCTTGGAGCCGGGCTCCCAGATCTTCTTCAGCTGCTCGACTGTCAGGCATTCGGCGAAGTCGTTGTCCTTGTTCACCACGACCGACAGCCCGTCGTTCGCGACTTGGAGCTCCTCGTAGGCGATGCCGTTCTTCTCGCAGGCCGCCTTCTCATCCGGCTCGATCGGGCGCGAGGCATCGGAGATGTCGGTCTCGCCGGCGCAGAACTTCTCGAACCCGCCGCCCGTACCGGAGGTGCCCACGGTCACCCTGACCTTGGGGTTCTCCCCTTGGAACAGCTGGGCCGCGGCCGTGGACAGCGGAGCCACCGTGCTGGAACCGTCCACCCTGATGGTGCCGGACAGGTCGCCCTCGACGCCACCGTCGCTGGATCCACTGGCGGAACCACCGCACGCACTCGCAGTCAGCAGTACAGCACTCACCAAGGCCACAGGGGCAGCGGATCTCCACAACGAAGTCTGAATGTTCAAAGGACTCTCGATTCTCGCGTCAGCTCCTCTCCCATCACTATGAGCGATCTATATAAAACCCACCATTTACGACAAATTGAGTTCCGTCCCAGCCGGAACGCATCGACGGCGATGACCTGCGCCTGGTCCGGATCGACCAGGGCGCGCGTCGGGTGTGCCAGGCGGGCCCGGTCTTGCCCAGCCAAGTGCTGATGCTGCTCCCAAAAACGACTCCGGCATCCGTCCACCCATACCTCCAACGCTCAATGACTTGTCCTGACGCTTGATCCGCCCCGAGACAGACGCCCTGCTCCTTCCTCACGTACGGAACGTCGGTGGGATCCGAACGCTGCGGACAGTGTTCGGATCCACCGGCGTTCAGGGTGCGGACGTGTCATGACATCGCTGCCTGTACGGGCCTCCCGGGCTCCGTCCGCTCGGTGGCCTGTCGGGCCTGTTCACGGTCGGCGCGTTCCCGCTCGCCGCGCTCGTGTTCGGCGCGCTGCCGTGCGGCCTGCTCTCGGGTGATCACCTCGGTGGCGGCGCCGAGGGCTATCGCGATCGGCCACTCGACGGCCTCAACCACGGCCATGGCGCCGAGGAGGCCGTGGAAGGCCAGCTTGGGGGGCGAGGGAAGCAGCGAGGTCGTCGCGGATGTGGCCGCGCGCGCGTTGCGGAACGCGTCGCCCGGGGTCACGTAGGGGACGGGAACACGGGGGTGCGCGGTGTGCAGGTGCAGCACCTTGCGGCGCGCTCGCGTCTCCTGGCCGCGGCCCTCCTCCTCGCGGCGCTCGGCAGTTGGCTGCTGATCCTCCTGGGTGTGGGTTTCCTCGGCCTGGGGCTGGATTGGCTGCTGTTCCTGCTGGGATTGTGGCTGAGTGTCTGTCGGCATCATCTCCGCCCTCCCGTGCGCGCTGGGAAGTGTGGTCGGTTCCCCGACCCGTCCTCCGCCCCTAATCATCAATACCGGCAAATAAGTTCAGATCGTGCGGTGTTCAATCGGCGTGTGCGGTCAGGCGTAGGCCGTCACCGGGCGCCCGCTTGCAACGAACGTCTTCCAGAGCTGCATGAACAGCCGTACCAGGGCGGCCTCGATCAGGCCGATCGCGACCTGGGTCAGGATCGTGGTGAGGATGTGCGGCACGATGAGCCGCCTTTCGTGAGCGGTGTGCATGGTGCTGATGACCGCTCCTTTGTCCGGTCCGATGTCATCCGAGAGGCTGCACACGGGTGGCCTGCGGGTGAACCTTCACCGACGCACCGGCGGCGAGCCGTACCACGGCGGGCACCAGGACCGACCCCGCCGCCGAAGCCAGCGCGATCGTCCAGCCCGCGGGGCCCAGGGGCCGGTTGCCGAAGAAGTGGCTGAGCCCCGGAACGGTCACTACTACACCCAGCACCACCAGGGACCCCACCGCGGCCGCGAAGACCACCCGATCGCGGCCCGCGTCCTGCAGCGTCTGCAGCAGCTGGGAGGAAACCAGGGCGACCAGGGCGACCGTGTCGGCGTGCGCCCGGGTGCCGGTCGCCCGGGCCAGGACCCACGCGACGGTGGCGGCGGCCGCGGTGACGGTGGCGCGCAGCTGGAGGTGGCGGGTCAGGGCCTTGCCGAGCGAGACTTCGGGTCCCTCCGCGAGCAGCCGCTCGGCGTGGTCGGCGGGCGGCCGGGCGGCGATGGCCATGGCGGGCAACATGTCGGTGAGCAGGTTGACCAGCAACAGCTGGCGTGCGTTCAGCGCGCTGCGCC
Organism: Streptomyces sp. DSM 40750; assembly: GCF_024612035.1. GTDB lineage: Bacteria > Actinomycetota > Actinomycetes > Streptomycetales > Streptomycetaceae > Streptomyces. The sequence continues at coordinate 3,857,491 of NZ_CP102513.1, read as the reverse complement.
CGGTGAGCAGGGTGGTCGCCAGGACGAAGGCGATCTCGCCCAGGTTGCCGCCGAGCAGGATGCCCAGCGCCTTGCGCACCGAGGCCCACATGGCCCGGCCCTCGACGAAGGCGTCCACGATCGTCTCGATGCGGTCGTCGGTGACCACCACGTCGGCGGCGGAGCGGGCCGCAGGCGTGGCCCGCGAGCCGAGGGCGATGCCGACGTCGGCGATCCGGATCGCGGGCGCGTCGTTGGCGCCGTCACCAGTGACGGCGACGGTCCGGCCTGCCGCGCGCAGCGCCGTGACGATCCGGACCTTGTGCGCCGGAGTGACCCGGGCGAACACCGTGACGTCCGGCAGCGTCCGGGCAAGCGCGGCGTCGTCCAGGGCATCCAGCTCCGCCCCGGTCATCAGCCGCGGCTCCTCCTCGGGCCGCAGCTCCCTGGCGATCGCGGCGGCCGTGCTGGGATGGTCCCCGGTGAGCATGACGATGCACACTCCGGCCCGCGTCAGCCGGTCCACGCTCTCGGCGGCGGTGGCCCGCACCGGGTCGGCGAGGCCCAGCAGGCCCAGCAGACACAGCCCGTCGACACTCTCGTCATCGAGGTCCCTCGCAGCGCCGGGCGCCCGCGCGGGCGCGACCCGCTCGGCGACCGCGAGGACCCTCAGGCCGCGCCGGGCAAGCCGGTCGGTCTCCGCCTCGGTCTCCGCCTCGGTCTCCGCCTGCCGCCCTGCGTCGAACGGCTCGGTGGTCTCACCCCGGCGGATACGGTCGCAGCGGGCCAGTACGACCTCCGGGGCGCCCTTGACGGCAACCCGCGCCTCGTCATCGACCCGTCCCAGCACGGCGTGGTAGCCACGTCCCGGCTCGAACGGCAGCTCCGCCAGCTGCTCCCAGGTATCCGAGCCGAGCCCGGCCGCCCGGGCCGGGGCGACACCGAGCAGCTCGGCCCCGCCCGCGATGGCCCGGTCGGTGGGATGGGCGAGCGACGCGGCCGGCCCCTGCGGACCCGCAAGCGCCGCCGTGGCCAGGACCCGGCGCAGCGCCGGGGTGAGCCGGTCAGGCGGACGGCGCTCCAGCCCGTCGGAGACCTGCTGCAGGCTGATCCGGCCTTCGGTGAGCGTGCCGGTCTTGTCGAAGCACAGCACGTCGGTGCGGCCCAGCGCCTCGATGGTGGAGGCGCTGCGGACGAGGGTGTCGCGAGTGGACAGCCGACGGGCGGCGGCCAGCTCCGCGACCGTGGCGATGAACGGCAACCCCTCGGGCACGGCCGCGACGCACAGGCTGATCGCGGACCCCAGCGCGGCGCCCAGCGGCCGTCGGCGCAGCAGGTCGACAGCGAACAGGACGACACCCGCCGCAACGGACATCGGCAGGAACCACCGGCCCAGCGCCTTCAGCCGCCGCTCCACACCGCTCTCCGGCCGCCCGCCCTCCGGGACCGCCTCGGCCGCGCTGCCCGCCTCGGTGGCCGTCCCCGTGGCGACAACCACGGCCAGCGCCTCGCCGGCCGCCACCGTCGTCCCCTCGTAGAGCATGGAGGTCCGGTCCGCGACCGTCCGGGCCGCGGTCGGTGCGGCGCTCTTCACGACCGGCAGCGACTCACCGGTCAGGCTGGACTCGTCGACCTCCAGGCCCTGCGCCCGCACCACCCGGCAGTCCGCCGGAACCGCGTCCCCGGCCCGCAGCTCGATCACATCGCCGCGCACCAGGTGTTCGCCGGCCGCCCAGGCCGCCTCCGCCCGGTCGGGCCGGCGTACCCGAACCCGCGCCGAGGTGGCCTCGACCAGCCGATCCGCCTCCCGCTCGGCCTTCTGCTGCTGCACGCCGCCGACGAGCGCGTCCACGCCGAGCACCCCGCCGATGAGCACGGCGTCCAGCACGGAGCCGAGCGCCGCCGAGATACCGCCGCCGATCGCGAGGATGGGGGTGAGCGGATTGGCCAACTCCTCCGCGACCCGGCCGACCAGAGTGATGGCGCCGTCGTGCCGGTCATGGCCCGCGAACTGTCGGCGCCGGACAGCCTCGGCCTCGTCCAGCCCCCGGGACGACGAACCGAGCCGGGCCATCACCTGCCGTACCGTCATGGCGTGCCAGGGCGTACCCTCGACCGCGGCCGGGACCGGACGCCCATGCAACCGCCACCCCGCCCAGAAACCCGCCGCGATCCCGGCGATGGTCACCGCGTCGGTCACCAAACGGGCCCGCACCCAGGCCCGCGGGCGGGGCACCAGCAGAGCCAGGGCCGAACCCGCCACAGCGCCGCCGACCTCCAGCCGGGAGCACAGCCGGCTGATCCGCCGGGCCTCCGGCAGCGCGGTGAGAAGCAGGTGGAGGACATCGGGCGGGGCGGCGACATCGGCGTCCCACGGCACGTGCCGTGGGACGGTGACCACTCCGATGCCCAGGTCCGCTCGGACCAGGGCGCGCCGGGTCCGCGCCGAGACCACCGCGACGCCGTGGCCGTCCGACTGGAGGGATCGGACCAGGGCGGCTGTGCGCCGATGCCCGGTGGGCGCGGCCTCGGGAAGCCCGAACCGGCGGTGCAGCCCCGGCGGGCCGCCCACCAGCCGCACCCGGCCGCACTTCCGCGCCGCGCGCACCAAGTGGTGGGCGAGCGGATGCAGTTGCGGAACCAGGGCAGCCACGGCCAACGGCCCGCCCTCCCGCAGGACGAGCATGACCTGCGCGCCCTCCTTGACCCACTGCCGCGCCGCCGTGGCCGCCTCGGCGGGTACGACGGCGCGGTCCGCAGATCTCTCCGGGGAGCGGTCGCGGGCGGCGCCCGGCTCGGTGTCCGCGACGCTGAACGGCCGCAGCTCCCAGCCTCCGTGCCTCCGCGTCTGCAGGGGGCCGGCGCCGCGCCCGGTCCGCCACCTGGCCGGTCCACCCGACTCGATCAACTCGTGGATCCGCGCGTGCAGTTCGTCGTCGTCCGGACCGTCCTCCGGGAGACACCCACCGCCTTCCGCACCGCCGCCGTCCGACCCGGGGGCGCCAAGCGGCGTCAGGCGCGCCACGCCCTCGACCGTCCATCCGCCGTCGGCCAGCACCCGGGCGTCGAGGACCACAGTGTCGATGCGGTCCAGGCGGCGCAGCGCCTCCGGACGCAGTACCAGCGCCCCGCGGTCGGAGATGGCGCGGGCCACCGACGACGAGAACGACTCCCGGCCGAACCGAGGGCCGCGCGGCGTCCCCGCGATCAGCAGGGCCAGCCCCCGGTCATGGCTGAGCGTGCCGAGCGCCGTCAGCCCGTACGCCGCGAGGGACACCGGAGCCGCCACATTGGCGTACCGGTCGCCCGGCCCCGGCGGCAGCGTGGCGGGCCGCCCGTACCCGGGCAGCGCGTCGTGACGGTAGGTTCCCTCGTGCACGGCCAGCCGACGCGACCAGTCCGCCCACGCCCTGCGGCGGGCCTGTACCTCCGCATACCGGGCCCAGGCCACGACAGCGGCCACCGTGGCGCCCAGCGGCCGGAACGTAAACGCCGTCACCACGAGGTTCGCAACGGCGAAGCCCCGCTCCGTGGCCGTCTCACCGATCTGGCGGGCGATGCCCTCGCGCAGCGGCGGCGCGGACTCCACGAGCTGAAGCGCCGAGAGCACCACCGGCGGCAGGCCCCGCAGCCGCAACGCGTCGCCCACCGACGCCACCCCCACCCCCACCAGACCCGCGCCCAGCCGGACAGCTGCCCCGAACCGTGCCCCCGCCGCCCCCGGAAAGCCGACCGCCGGCCGCGACCGGCCGGCATCCCCGGAGCGGCGGGCACCCCCATCTTCCGACTCCCCGGCGGCGTCTGCGGCGGCGACGAGGCCCGCGACGCGCTCCAGGTCGGTCTCCGGCCCACACCCGACGTACACGCAGCCCAGCGTGCCGTTCACCTCCGCACGGCTCACCCCCCGCACCTGGCGTAGCGCGGCCTCCAGCCCGCGCGCCGCGCGCACCCGCCCGGGCCGCCCCAGACGCCGGACCTCGATCTGCACGCCCCCGGAGGTCTGCCACAGCCGAGAAGTGCGGGGGCGCAGCGGGGGCCCGATGACGGGCAGCGCCGCCGGTACGGCGGTCAGCCGCCCCACGGCGGAGCGCACCGCGGAGGACGCGGACGACAGGGTCGAGGGCAGGACGGACGCGGGCAGTACAGACCCGGAAAGTACGGAGGAGAGCCCTGGCCAGATCACGGCGCCTCCACCATCGGCCGACACGGGCGTGAGCGCGTCCCGTAGGAAAACACGACTCCCATCAGTATGCGCACGCCCCAGCCCTACCGTCCTGCTCAGCAGCATGGAATGCCCCGGACGGGCGAGTGCCCCCACCCGACGGACGGAAGAGATCGAAGGTCTGACCGCCGAGTCACCGATGGGACGGCGCCGTTCAGCCCCGCCGCTACTGGTCCGGGTCCGGCGGCCGGTCGTAGGCACTCAACAGCCCTTCGACGCGCTGGTTGTTGATGGACTGCCGGTCGTACAGGCACTTGGCGTACCGGCTCAGCAGAACCTCGACGCTGTTGCCGGCACGCTGGGCGACCTCAGCCGCATCGGCGCCCGCACACAGCCAAGTGGACAACGCCGAGTGCCGCAGATCGTACGGATGCTCTTCGCAAGGGGGGTGCTGGTAAGCGCGGGCGGCAGAGAAGTCCCGGGTCTCGTGACAGACCCGGTAAGAGGGCATCATCTCGTCGGTAAGGGACTCCGCTGTGCGTAGGTTGCGTCCTCGTGGCTGAACTGGGCGGACGTGGCTGCTGCTGTGGTACGCGTCTGACTCATCGACTTCCAGGGGCCATTGAGGGGCCACAAGGACAGGAGCACATCGACAAGCACCACACGGGACTGACGCTGATCGGCACGTCTGACCTGGGAAAACGTCAAGGATGAGCACTGATCGGCAAGGGCCGCCAAGATCCTCAAAGGACTCATAATCCGTCGGCCGTGGGTTCGAGTCCCACCCGCCCCACTGTGCAGGTCTGTGACCTGCGGAAACGTCTCAGCGGGCGTGCGGATTCGGGACTTTGGGCGAACGGACTGAATCCGCTGCTCGTGAGTTCAATGGCGTTGTGATCGGCGTTGGTTGGAACCGCTCTGACCTGCATAGACGTATCAGCCCACTGCTGGCGCAAGCTGCCGCACGTGGGCTCTGCGAGCGGGTGGACGCCGAAGTTTGGACGCTGATGGGACGCGGGTCAGCGGAAGTGGCTGCCTGGGGACCTTTGCCTACGCTGCTCTGGCCGTGGGCGGCGCGGTCGGTGCGGTGTGGTGGGCCACCGGGATACTGGGCGACTTCTGGATCACTGGGCTGCCGCCGCCGCCCGGCTGGGAGAGCGGTTCGTGAGTGAGTGATTCTGGTGTCGCCTGATGGTGGGCGCGGCCGGAATCTACTCGTACAGGCTTCCCACCCAGCCCGCCTCGCCCGACCTGGCCGAGCACCCGGACTACCCCCATCCTCGCCGTCTTCAACGAGGCCACTGGCCCGCTGCGGGCACGTGATGTCTGCGAAGCCCTCGACCGCGAACTGCTGCCCAGGAACATTGAAGGCACCCGCGCCAAGCCGAAACGCTCCGTCAAGCTCGGCATCCTCACGACCAGCCTGGGATGGATCATGCTCCGCCGAGGTCTGGTCCGCGACTATGAACCCCTCCCCACCAGCTCAGAAACCATGATCCACATCGCCTCGATCGACGACCTCGCCTGCGTCGGCGATCTCGTCGGTGGGTGCGTTGACGGGGTCGCGGCCCCGGGCGTTCAACCTGCATGAGGGGGTGCTGCCTGGCAGCCGCCCGCTCCGTAACCGTTCGCGGTCTTGGGGGCGCTGTCCCCGGAGCCGGGGTCAGCGGGCGAGGACCCGGTTCAGCCAGGCCAGCAGGTCGCTGACGATCTCCTGTTTGTTGGTCTCGTGGAACAGCTCGTGGCGGGCTGCGGGATAGATGAGATAGGCCACGTCGGTGAGGCCGGCCTCGCCGTAGCGTTCGACAAGCAGGTTGCTGAGTGAGAGTTCGGCGTTCAGCGGGTCGTGATCCCCAACCAGGATGCAGATGGGTAGATCCGCCGGGATGCCCCTGGGCCGGGCAAGTGACGCCGAGGCGATGGTGACGTCGGCCATGCCCCGGGCGTCGAGGCTGAAGCCGCACATGGGGTCGGCGAGGTAGGCGTCGACGGCTGGTTCGTCCCGGCTGAGCCAGTCGAACGGCGTGCGGCTGGGCTGGAACGCCTGGTTGAGTGCGAGCAACGGGTCTCCTCCCTCCGCGGCCTCCTGCGCCTGTGCCGCGAGCATGACGTCGACCGCAGTAGTACCGGCGAGGGCGAGAGCGTCGATCAGGTGGGAGTGGTCCAGGACGTACTGCTGCGAGGCGAAGGAACCGAGGCTGTGTCCGAGCAGCACCAGGGGCAGGCCTGGGTGCTGCTCGCGGACGGTCTCCGAGAGGGTGACCATGTCACCGACGAGTCGGTTCCAGCCGTCGTCCCCGAGATGACCGGGCTCGGCGTGCCTGCTCAGCCCGTGTCCGCGGTGATCGTTGGCATAGACGGCGTAGCCCTCAGCGGTCAGTGCTGCCGCGAGTGGGGCATAACGGCCGGCGTGCTCTCCCATGCCGTGGGCGATCTGGACGACGGCTCGCGGTGGGGTGTCCGGCTTCCATTCGTGCACGTGGATCTGGACGCCGTCTTTGCTGTCGAAGGTGAACATCGGACTCCTTGTCTTGGGTACGCGGGCAGCCCTGAGCGTCCGGCCGAGTCGTAAGGGCGGGGCCGGCACCCGATCGGTTCGAGCTCACGGTGGTTGTGGTGTACGGCGCTTGTGGCCGCCGGGCCGGGTCAGACGTGTTGCTCGCCGAGGTAGCCGGCGATGATCCGGGACTGATCGGCCCGGAGTTCCCGGGCCGTGGCGTGCGCGGTGATCTCGCCGTGGGAGAGGACGTAGCCGCTGTCGGCTATCTCGAGGGCGAGGCCGACGTGCTGTTCGACGAGCAGTACCCCGCAGCCGGTGTCGTCGGCATAGCGCCTGACGATGGGCAGCAACTCCTCGACGATGATGGGTGCCAGGCCGAGGCTGAGCTCGTCGAGCAGGAGCAGCTTGGGGCCGCGGGCCAGGGCTCGTCCCATGGCGAGCATCTGCTGCTCGCCACCGGAGAGCAGTCCTGCCTTGCGGTCCTGGAGGCGGGACAGGGCGGGGAAGTAACGGTGGGCGGCCGCCTGGTCGAGGCGCTCGCCCCGGTGACCGAGGCGCAGGTGTTCCGCTACCGTGAGGCCGGAGAAGATGCCTCGTCCTTCCGGAACGTGGGCGATGCCGAGGCGGGCGCGGGGCGCTGCCGGGATCCTGCCGAGCTCGGTTCCGTTGAAGGTGATCGTGCCGGCAAGGGGGCGCAGCAGCGCGGAGACTGCCTTGAGCGTGGTGGTCTTCCCCGCTCCGTTGGCCCCGAGGAGGGCGACGACCTCTCCCGCGCCCACTTCGAGGTCGATCCCGCGGATGACAGCGGCTCCGTCGTATCCGGCAGTGAGTCCGGCCACCTCCAGGACTGGGGTGTTCATGGTGTCTCCGGTGTGCTGGTGAGGGCCTTGGCGGAGCCACCGGTTGGGGTGTCGGACGCGGTGGCGGGCTGGACGGTGGATGCCCCGAGGTAGGCGGTGACGACGGCGGGGTCGGTTCGGACCTGTGCCGGTGTCCCGGAGGCGATCACCTTGCCGAACTCCAGGACGACGACGTGGTCGCAGATGCCCATCACGAGGCTCATGTCGTGATCGATGAGGAGCAGCGCGGTGCCGGCTTCAGCGACCGTGCGTAGTCTGCGTCCGAGTTCGGCGCTCTCCGTTGTGTCCAGGCCGGCCGCGGGTTCGTCGAGACAGATGATGCGGGGCCGGGCTGCCAAGGCCCGCGCCACACCGACGAGTTTGCGTCTGCCCTGGGACAGTTCGTGTGCCGAAGCCTCGGCCAGGTCCTCGAGTCCCAGGGCCGTAAGGGCCTCGGGGACAGCGGGGTTCGGGGAGGGGCGGCGGCCGAAGGTCTCGCCGAGCGCGGTCCACCACGTCGAAGGGTCCGCCGTGACCTGGAGGTTCTCCGCGACCGTGAGGTCTTCGAAGAGTTCGCTGCTCTGGAAGGTGCGGGCGAGTCCTCGGCGGGCTCGTATATGGGGCGGCCGTCCGGTCAGGTCCTTGCCATCCAGTTCCACCCTTCCCCGGGAGGCGACGAGGCCGGTGACCGCGTCCACGAAGGTGGTCTTGCCGGCCCCGTTGGGGCCGATGAGCCCCACGAGTTGGCCCTCGCCGACCTCCAGGGAGACATCGCTGAGCGCGTGGACGCCGCCGTAGCTGACGCCCAGCTGCTGGACAGAGAGCACGTTCACGGTGCGACCTCCTTGGCGTCGGCAGCGGTACGGCCGAGGTGGATCTGGAGGGAGCCGACGGCGGACGCGCTGTCGGCCGGTGGTCCCGTCGTGGCCGCCGCGCGTCTCGCCCTCTTCGCCGTCCTCCGGCGGTGGGCGGCGCCCGCGATGCCGTCGGGGTTGGCGATCAGCGTCACGATCAGGGAGACGCCGCCGAAGAGCAGGGCCCAGGTCCCCTTGATCCCGAACCACTTGTCCAGCGCGTGGGGCAGCAGCGCCTCGGTGGACATCAGCCCCGCGATCACGGCTCCGGACACCATGGTGATGCCGCCGATGTAGGCAAAACCGATCAGGCCGAGGGCCGCCAGCGCGGTGAACCGGGCGGCGCTGACCGAGCCGAAGTTGTAGCCGTAGAGGGTGCCGGCGGCGCTGGCGATGAAGGAACTGATCGCGAACGCGGCGATCTTCACGGCCCGCACGTCGACACCGGCTGCTGCGGCGGCGCGCTCGTTGGAGCGGACGGCGAGCATCCGCCGGCCGAGTCCGGTGCGCCTGAGATGGGCGACGTACAGTCCGAGGGCGACCGTGACGGCCAGGACGAGGAAGCCGAACATGGGGCTGGGTTCGTTGCCGTCCAGGCCGCGGAAGTCCGCTTTCGGTCCGAGGTCGATCCCGAACAGGCGCGGCGGGGGTACGGACACTCCGGCCGTTCCGCCGAACGAGGTGTTGTTGAACAGCGCCTGTTCCATGGCCAGGGCCGCGGCCAGGGTGACGACGGCCAGGCTCACACCCCGCACCCGCAGGGCGGAGACGCCCGCGGCCACTCCGAGCAGTGTGGCCAGCACCATCGCGCCGAGGGCGGAGAACGGGAACGGGATCCCCAGCCCGACCGAGAGGTGGGAGAGGACGAAGCCTGCCGTTCCGGAGAGCGCGAGCTGCATCACGGAGATCTGGCCCACGTAGCCGGTGATGACGACGTAGGACAGGACGATGACCATGCCGATCATCGAGTTCGTGAGTGCCTGGCGGAAGTCGAACGGGAGCACTATCAGTGCGGCGGCGGCGACCGCGGCGGCCATCAAGGCGGGACGTAGCAGCCGCTCGGGCAGGGGCACCGCGGGCAGCCGCTGTTCGACGAGTTCACCGCGGCGCGGCAGACCGGCGCCGCGCACGTACAGGGCGACGACCATCAGTGCGAAGACGAGGAGCTGCTGGAGGCCGGGCATGGCGTTGCCGTTGTCGGTCGGGAACCAGCTCTGCGTGGACAGGTAGTACACGATCGACTGGAGCACTCCGATGAGGATGCCCGTGGTGCAGGCGATCCACAGCGAGGTGAACCCGGCGAAGAGGGCGGCGGCCAGGGCGGGGACCACCTGCAGGGGGAGCGTCATGGAGTCGACCTGCACGATGGGCGCGGCCAGGACACCGAGCAGCCCGGCGACCAGGGCGGCCACGAGTGTGTTGGCCATCGAGACGCTGTTGGGCGACAGGCCTGCAAGAAGAGCGGCCTGTTCGTTCTCCGAGGCCGCGCGGGTGGCCAGGCCGAAGCGGCTCCACCGGTACAGGGACCCGAGGACCAGGGCGATCACGACGACCAGTCCGGCCAGGACGAAGCGGTCGGAGGGTGTGGTGACGCCCAGCATGGTGACGGTGCCGGCCGGAAGGATGCTCGGTGCCTGCTGCGGCTGTACCCCGAAGACCAGGAGCACGGTGGCCTGCAGTGTGAGCAGGATACCGAGGGAGGCCGCGAGTTTGGCCAGGGGCGAGACGGTGCGCAGCGGCTTGAAGACCGCCACCTCCGTCAGAACTCCGACGGCGAGCGCGACTGCGAGGGCTCCGGCGAGAGCGGGCCCGACGGGCAGCGTGAACCCGAAGAAGCCGGTGGTCAGGGCCCAGAAGGCATAGGCCGAGGCCATGGCGACTGCGCCGGTGGACAGGTTGATGATGCCCGAGCCCCGGTAGGTGACCACCACGCCGAGCGCGATGCCGGCGATCAGTGCCCCCTGGCCGAGGCCGAGCACGGCGAAGAGCAGGATCTGTTCCAATTCATGACTCCTGTCATGAGTCCGCACATCCGCGAGTCCGCGCTGCTGAGGCTGCGTCCCGCGAGGGCTGCAGCCTCAGCGGCGGCGGGGCGGGCGGGGGCTCACTGGGGCGGGCGGATCCAGTCGGTCAGGGGCTTGAACTGGCCCTTGCCTTCGTACTGGTAGAACCTCGCCTGGTCGTTGCAGACGGCGGAGGCGTCCGGGTACTTGCCGCACTTGACCTCGGCGGCGCCCATGATGACCGGCCCGGGGAACTTCTTGAGCCGCTCGGTCACCGACGCGGGGGTGATCTTGTCCGGGCCGATGGCGTTGAGCACCTTCGCGTACGTCAGGATCGTGCTCCAGCCCAGCGGCGCGAAGACCTTGGACTGGTCGTCCTTGCCCAGCCCCGCCTGCGCCGAGGCCTTCAGGAACGCCTTGGAGTCGGCGGCCGAGGAGTCCATCGGCAGCGTCTGGGCGACGCCGTACGTCCAGGTGGGCAGGTCCCCTCCGAGCCCTTGGGCGACATCGGGGGACATGCACAGAGGTGTGGAGACCACCGGCTTGGTGACATTGAGCTGCTTCAGTGCCTTGGCGATCCCGACGCATCCGCCACCGACGGAGATGGGCACCACGACATCCGCGGTGTTCGCCCCGGCCGCGGTGACCGGGCCGATCAGATCGGTGGACTGCGCGTCGAATCCGACGGACTTCACCTTCAGACCGGCGGCTTCCAGGCCCTTCACCGCTGCCCCGGAGGCGATCTTGTCGCCGGGCGTGCTCGTGTGGATCACCGCCGCGGTCTTCGCCTTCAGCACGTCACGGGCGTACGTGCCCCAGGTGCCGAAGATGTGCGGCAGGTCCCCGAACGTGCTGAAGGTGTTCTTCGCGGTGGGCATGGTCGGGCCCGTCGCCACCCCGACCAGCACGGGCTTCTTCCCCGCGATCACGGAGTTGAAGGAGGCGTCACCGAGGTAGAGGTTGCCGACGCCGATGGCAGAGACCTCTTTGGCACCGAGCAGTTGCTGGCCGCACTTCTGTCCCTCCTCCTCGGCGGACACCACCGTGCAGACGTTCAGCTTCAGAGGGTGCCCGCCGATGCCGCCCAGCCTGTCGTTGACGTACTTCACGGCGGCACGGGCACCCAGGGTGGCCTCGGGGTTGCCGCCCGGGCCACCCTCGACGTTCACCCAGCCCAGGGTGACCGGGTCGAGGTCGGCGTCGGCCTTGCCCGCCTTGCCGCCGACGTAGTCGAGGTAGTCGGTCACGACGTCACTCGCCGGGCGCGAGTCCGCACTCGCGGATGAGCCGCCCCCGGAGGCGCCGGTCGATGAGGGTGCGTTGGTGCCCGATCCGCCGCATGCGGCGACGCCCAGCAGGGGCGCGATGGCGGCGGAGACGAGGCCGAGTCTTAGGGGGCGTGAGATTGCGGGCATGCGGGATCCTCCAGGATCGGAAAACGGCAGGGCGGTGCCCGGCACGGCATGCGGGGAGAGCACGGAAGGCAGAGGAAGGCAGGAGGGCGCACTGGGATGACCGGTGCCTCGGACCAGCCGGAGGAACTTCGAAAGACCAGGTGATCGGCACTTTCGAGTTTCGTAACTTTCTTACGGATCGGGAATCTAGGTGTACGCTGGCGCCCTGTCAACGCCCCGGTTCACATCGAATTAACGATCATGCAATGGGAGGGGAAGGACATGACGGAGCACATGACGGAGCGCGCCGTGAGGCGCAGGCTCCCTCGGCGCTCACCCGAAGAGACCCGGGCCCTCATGCTGGAAGCGGCCACCAAACTCGTATGCGCCGGCACCTCCGACACGAGCGAGGCGGCTGTCTCCGCGGCCCTTGCCCACATCCGCGTCAAACGGGTCACCGAGGAAGCCACCCGCATCATGCGGGAGAGACTGGGCGACGACACGGCACCGGCGATAACCACCGGATCCATCTACCAGATCTGGCCCGCCCAGGCCGACTTCCAGGCAGATCTCCTCTTCCACCTCACCAGCCGACAGGCCGAACTGGTCCCGGGGCTGCCGGAGAGCATCCGCCGTTTCAAGGAGGCGGTCGACAACGGCACGACCTGGCAGGAGGCTCTCAACGACGTCCTGACGGACAACCACGAGAACCACCGCGTGGACCCGATCTACCGCGTGCTGCTCGGCTTCTACGCCAGCGCCGCCAACCCACGCGTCCGCGACGCCCTGGGGCACTACGGCGAGTCGTTCACCGAGGTCGCCTGCGAGGCGTACCAGACGCTGCTGGACGCCTACGGGCTACGCATGCGCGCGCCCTACAAGGTCGAGCACCTCGCCACCACCATCGCCGCCCTGCTCGACGGCTTCCACATGCGCTGGATCGCCGGACACCCCAACCTGGAGGACCCGGAAGGAGAGGACGGCTGGTCCCTCGCCACCCGGGCCGCCGTGATGGTGTTCGACCAGTTCACCGAACCGGCGTAGGCGGGTTCGCACGGCCATACGTCGATGAGCGCGGAGCGTCTCCGACAAGGATGGAGGCGCGGAGACATGGCGCACCCAGCCTGACCAGCAAAAGCGTCACGAATGGACACTGATTGGCAAGGGCCGCCAAGATCCTCAAAGGACTCATAATCCGTCGGCCGTGGGTTCGAGTCCCACCCGCCCCACCACTCGCTATGCCAGGACAATCGATCTGACCAGCAACTATGCTGGTAGGGCAGCGAGTTGAGGGACGCTGGTAGCGCGTCTCGATGGGAATTTCCATGATCGACAGGGCGGATTCGGGACGTCGATTCCAGTCAAGTCGGTCATAGGGTCCATGGGGTGCTTCGTGTCGGGATGCAGCAGACCCCGCTGATCCGTCCTGTGTCGGGAAGCGGCCCGAATGGGAGCGCCTCATCACCCTGCGCACCTCCCTTGAGCGGTCCGTTGCGATCGGTGGCCGTATTGCTTCAATGTTGGTGATGTATCTTGGATGCATACATTGCGGATGTTGGAGGTGTCCGGTGTCCGTCACGCAGATTGATCTCGACGACGAGGCGCTGGCCGAGGCCATGCGGCTCATGGGTACCACGACGAAGAAGGAGACCGTCAACGCGGCTCTTCGGGACTACGTGGCGCGGATCAAGAGGCTTGAGGCCGCGGAGAAGCTGGCCGCGCGAGGTTCGCGTGGCGAGTTCGAGCAGGCCGCAGCGGCGCATGACGCCGAGAAGCGTGCGCGACGCGAGGCCTTCGAGTGATCAGGTATCTGGTGGACACCTCGGCTCTGTGGCACCTGTTCCGCACCCCAGGCGCGCTGCGCCGCTGGGAGGGACACATCGCCGCCGGGGTATTCCACCTGTGCGAGCCGACACGTACCGAATTCCTCTACTCGGCGACCAGCCCGTCTCACCGAGATGAGCTCGCAGAGGAACTGGACGCGCTCTGTCTGCTCTCTCCGGTTCCAAAGAACGCCTGGCGGTGGGTCGACACCGCCCAGTACAAACTGACCCAGCGCGGCCGGCATCGGGCGGCGGGAGCGATCGACCTGTTGGTGTGTGCGACAGCTGTGCACCATGGGCACACCGTCCTCCACGTGGACAATGACTTCGCGACGGTGGCCGGAGTCCTCAAGGAAGTTCAGCAGCGAGACGCACGAGCCTGATCACCTGAGGAAGGGTCCACGTGTGTCGGCCCTTTGGCCTCTCGGCCCCTCCTGGTTTTGCCGGCGGGTATGAGTTCCAGCCGGTCGACCCGGACCGTTTCGCCGCCCGGCTGCGGGCGCTGCTCGACGGGTTCTCCATCCATGTGGCGATCGGGCTGCGGGGCGCGGACCGGGTGCAAGTCATGGGCCGCGTACGGGAGTTCCTGGACGGCAGCCTCCTCGCGGACTCCTGAGTCCACGTCCAGGTTGTACGCGATACTGCGGATTGCCCCTGTAGCGCGTGGTGCGTTCAGGCGTCTCCTCCGGGGCGGCGCTGCTGCTCGCGCTCACCGGAACGGCCGCCGCGCCGCACCCCTGCGCTGCAAATCCGCAGCCCGCCGACTCCCACCGGCACCCCCGGCCGCCCACACCTGCCCGGTCTGTCAGGGCATCTTCACCGCCAACCCCCGTCTGCGGCAGGTCTATTGCTCGCCCGACTGCCGACGCGACGCCGAGCGGCCCGGCCCTCCATCACCAACCGGGTTCCCGACATCACCCCTGAGCGCGCACGGGAACCCACCCACCCGATTCGCTCGATTCCATTGTCTTCACACTTGAATCGAGCACGCGGATCCGGCATTGTGCTTGAAACAAGCGCAATGCCTGCCGTTCAGGCAGGAGAGAGGTGCTGCATGGACGACATCGACCGGGCCATCCTGCGGGAGCTGCAGGTCGACGGCCGGATCCCTTACGCCGATCTGGGTCCGAAGGTGGGGTTGTCACCCTCGGCCGCGAGGCTCCGGCTGCAGCGGCTGATCGACACCAAGGCGGTCCAAGTCGTCGGAGTGACCGACCCGATGACGATGGGCCAGCAGTCGATGGCACTCCTGGGCCTGCGCATCGACGGCGATCCCCGGGCGGTCGCCGATGAACTGTCCCGGCACGACGAAGTCGTGTACACGGTCCTGACGGCCGGCGGCTTCGACCTGTTCGCGGAGGTGGTGTGCCCTCAGCCCCGGGATCTTCTGGACTTCATCAACGACGTCGTGCGGCCCGTCGAGGGTGTCGCATCCGTGGAGAACTTCCCCTACTTCGCGATTCACACTCACCGCTTCCTGTGGCACGTCGACTGAGGCATCCGAGCGTCCGAGCCCTGTTCGCCCGCACCAGCCGAGGAACCTGCATGCTGCCCGACGAGTACCGCACGATCGACTTCTTCACCAAGGACGCCCTTCCCGCACCCCGCATGGCGCCGGCCGAGGCTGAGCTCATCGCTGCCGAACACCTCGGCATCACTGCTCGCGCGCAGGCGCTGGGCAGCCAGCAGGACGCCAACTTCCTGCTGCACGCCGACGACGGGACGCCCGTGGCGATTCTGAAGATCGCCAACCCCGCCTTCGGCACGGTGGAGATCGAAGCCCAGGACGCGGCAGCCGACCTGATCGCCTCGGCCCGCCCGGAACTGCGCATCGCCACGGTCCTGCGCCGCCCTGACGGCACCCCGCGGCGCACGACGGTGGACACCGAGACCGGTCCGGCCGTCGCACGCCTGCTGCGCCACCTGCCCGGCGGCACGCTCTCGGGACCACGGCACCTGTCCCCCGGCAGCGTGGCGGGCATGGGCACGATCGCCGGGAAGGTCAGTACCGCCCTGCGCGACTTCCGGCACCCGGGCCTCGACCGCGTGCTCCAGTGGGACCCGCAGCACGCCGATCGCGTCGTCGCCAAGCTCGCCGGGCACATCGACGAACCCGACCGGCGCACCGCCGTCCGGACCGCGACCGCCGAGGCCTGGGCGCATGTCCGGAAGCTCGCCGCCACGCTGCCGTCGCAGGCCGTGCACCTGGACCTCACCGACGACAACCTGATCCGCCGTCCCGACAGCCGTCCGCCCATGCCGGACGGGGTCATCGACTTCGGTGACGTGACCACAAGCTGGGCGGTCGGCGAACTCGCCGTGTCACTGTCCTCGATGCTCCACCACGACGGTATCGAGCCTCACCACGTGCTGCCGGCCGTCCGCGCCTTCCACGCCGTTCGGCCACTCTCCCCCGAGGAAGCCGATGCGGTGTGGCCGCTCGTGGTCCTGCGCGCCGCCGTCCTGGTGGCCAGCGGGCGGCACCAGGCCGCCGTCGACGAGGACAACGTCTACGCCAAGGCCGCGCTCGACCGCGAATGGCGCATATTCGAACAGGCCACCCGGCTGCCCCTGCCGGTGATGATCCGCCTCATCAGGGACGCGACGGGCATGGCCGACGTGCCTGCCCGGACCGCGCAGGCCGATGCGCCGGTGCGCCCTCTCCTGCGGGACCTCGTCGCCGACGACATCACCCTCCTCGACCTGTCCACCGACGCCGATTCCATGGACCATGGAGCCTGGACGGACGCCGGCACCGAGGCCCGGCTGGTGACCTCCGCGCTCGCGGACGGAGCGGCCGCCGTCGCCATCCGGTACGCCCATGCGCGACTCACTCGGACACCAGTGCTGTCGACGGTGTCCACCGCCACGGTGTCCACTGGAATCGACCTCTGGCTCGGCCGGGATGCCGTGGTGCAGGTGCCCGCCGCGGGGAAGGTCCTCGCTGCGGCGCCGGGCCACGTGGAACTCACCTACGGCGCGCAGGCGCTGTCGCTGTCCTTCCCCCGCGCGGTCCAGCCCGTGGTCACCACCGGTGCGGCGGTGCAGGCGGGCGAGGACATCATCCACCTCAGCTCCGGTGCCTCGGTCCACGTTGCGCTGCGCGACGCCGACGGCCCCGCTGCCCCGCGCCTGGTCCGTCCCGAGTACGCCGCCGGCTGGCTCGCGCTCACCGCCGACCCCGCCCCGCTCCTCGGCCTCCCGGCCGACTCCGACCGTACGCGCGAGAGGGACCTGCTCGACCGGCGTGACGCCGCGTTCGCCACCGTGCAGGAGCACTACTACGCCAATCCTCCGCGTATCGAACGTGGTTGGCGCCACCATCTGCTGTCCACCGACGGCCGGTCGTACCTCGACATCGTCAACAACGTCACTCCATTGGGCCACGCCCACCCCCGCGTCGAGCAGGCGGTCTCCCGGCAGTTGCGGCGGCTCAACACCAACTCGCGCTTCCACTACGCCTCCGTGGTGGAGTACAGCGAGCGCCTCGCCGCCCTCCTCCCCGACCCTCTGGACACGGTGTTCCTCGTCAACTCCGGTTCGGAAGCGGTGGATCTGGGCCTTCGCCTGGCCATCGCGGCCTCCGGCCGGCACGACGTCGTCGCGCTGCGCGAGGCGTACCACGGCTGGACGTACGCCTCCGACGCGGTCTCCACCTCGCTCCAGGACAACCCGAACGCCCTGGCCACCCGCCCGAGCTGGGTGCACACCGTGGACTCGCCCAACTCCTACCGCGGCCGCCACCGCGGGTCGGATGCCGTGCGCTACGCACCCGAGGCCGTCGCAGTGATCGACGAACTGGCCGCTGCCGGCCGCCCGGCGGGAGCTTTCATCGGCGAGACCTTCTACGGCAACGCCGGAGGAGTCGCCCTTCCCGACGGCTATCTCGCCCAGGTGTACGCGGCGGTACGGCGTCACGGCGGCCTGGCCGTCGCCGACGAGGTCCAGGTCGGATACGGCCGCCTGGGACACTGGTTCTGGGGCTTCGAGCAGCAGCAGGTCGTCCCCGACATCGTCTGTGTCGCCAAGGCCATGGGCAACGGACACCCCCTCGGCGCCGTCATCACGTCGAAGGCGGTCGCGGACCGGTACCGCGACCAGGGCTACTTCTTCTCCTCCACCGGCGGCAGCCCCGTCTCCAGCATCGTGGGCCTCACCGTCCTGGACACCCTGCGCGACGAAGACCTCCAGGGCAACGCGGCGCGCGTCGGCGGCCATCTGAAAGGCCGGCTCGAGGCACTGGCCGACCGCTACGGCATCATCGGCGCCGTCCACGGCTCGGGCCTCTACCTCGGCCTCGAACTCGTCCGGGACCGCGCCGGCCTGGAACCCGCCACAGAAGAGACCGCCGAACTCTGCGACCGCATGCTCGACCTCGGCGTGATCGTCCAGCCCACCGGGGACCACCTCAACATCCTCAAGATCAAGCCACCGCTGTGCATCGACACCACCGCAGCCGACTTCTTCGCCGACAAGCTCGACCTGGCCCTCACCCAACTCGGCCACTCCCGCTGACGCCGCACATCCGCAGGCCCGGGGCCCGGCGGCGTGTACGGCATCCATCCGAGCCGCTGGACTGCCCAGGCCCCGGCCCTCGCCGATGACCGGAATCGGCAGGCTCGTCACTCAGGCCACGCTTGCCGCGTGGCTGGGACTGAGCCAGGAACGATCAGGGTCGGATGGAGCGGGCGGTACACCCCCGGCACTACTTCCTCTGGAACCTCAGATCCCAGTCTCCAGGCGTCCAAGATCAAGGGGAAGCTTCACGAGCAGGGAACGCCCGAGCTCGGCCACCGCCGCGAACGGCGCCAACCGAGGCCACCGCCGACACGACCTGCAGCACCACCGCCGCGGCGAGCCGGCCGCGGATGGGTGCCAGCAGCACACCGAGGTCCCCGGCGTCGGCGCTCACGTCGGCGTGTACATCCGCAACGCGTCCCGTCCCTGCAGGCCCGCCCTGGCTCGGTCGGCGAGCCGGCCGAGCAGGGCGGTGGCCTGGATGATCTGCTCGCCGGCGTAGCGGCGGCTGGCCGGGGTGAGTGGCCTGGCCTACGAGGCCTGAGCCTGCGGTTCCCGGTCCGGGGCGGGACTCAGCGGTTCCGCCCCGGACCGTAGTGTCCGAGGAACATGTCCACCCCGCTCACGATCAGGCGGTCCGTGAGGCTCTCGTCCATGTGCGTGCCGTAAGTGCTGAAGACCATGTGGGGAAAGACCAGCAGCGCGTACAGCTGGACGATCGCGGCCTCCAGGTCGGGGATGACCAGCCGACCCTGATCCGCGAGCGCGCGCAGGGCGCCGGCGACGGCCGGATGGTGGCCCTCGGGACCATGGCCCTGCCAGGCGCGGCCGAGTTCGGGGAACCGGTGCTGTTCGGCGGCGACCAGGTTGCGCAGGGCGATGACGTCCTGGTTCGTCCTGACGCCGTGCACCCAGGTTCGGGCCGTGTCGACGAGGGCGGCGCGCAGGTCCTCCGCCTCGGGCAGCCCTTCGATCCGCGCTGGGCATGATCGAACACCACGAGGCGGGCCTCGCCTCCGGCGTCGTCAACACCTTCCACGAGGTGGGCGGCTCGATCGGCGTGGCGGTCGTCTCCACGGTCGCCGCCTCGGGCATCGAGTCCGGCTCCGTCGGCGGATTCACGGACGCCTTCACCGTCTGCGCCCTCGCGGCGGTGGTGAGCGCCGCGGTGGCCCTGGGACTCGTACCACCCGGCAAGCCGCAGATGGCCGGGGGCCCGCACGTGCACTGACACGTCTGCGAATGGACGGCCGGCGGTTTTTCCGCCTCCCGCTGCCCGCAGCACTAGGCGATCCGCAAGCCGCGCCCGGCGACGCACATGCACCGTGTCGCGTCGGCCATCCACGCGGATGGCGTCGCGGGTGGACGGGGCGCTACCCCTGTCCGGACCGGAGCACATAGAGGCTCGGCAGGTTGATGACCACGGCCTCCTGCGTGCTGCGAGCGATCACGACGACGGCCTCGTCGTACGGGTCGGGGTTCTCCTCGCGGTGCGGCACGAAGGGCGGGACGAAGACGTAGTCGCCCGGCCCGGTGCGCAACCGCACCTCCTCGGGCTCCGCTCCGTATTCGGCGGGGTCGGCGAGGAAGACGAACTCGGGGTGTCCGTTGACGATGTAGATGGCGGTCTCGGAGTCGCCGTGGTGGTGGTCGGCCGAGGCGGTCGCGGGCGCAACCGTGGTCTGCCCCATCCACATCCGCTCCGAGCCGACCCTGGCACCACTGATCGCGGCGAAGCGACGCATACCGCCGGTCTGCGCCGTGCCGCCGTCCAGGTCGTCGGCGCGGATGTGGTGCACCCGCCGGCGTGCCTCGGGCAGCGGGCCGCTCGGACCGTCGGCCAGGTCTGGGTGGAAGCCGTCACGGGCGCAGTCCTCCGTCGCGGCGGAGACGGGCGGGGTCGGCAACGAGGGTTGTGAGGTCATGGGAATCGTCCTGGGGATCGGGGGCGGAATCCGTCCTACGGGCCTGGTGTGGCGCGCTCCTACCTGAGCTCGACTTCGACAAAGCGGAATTCGTACCCGTTCACGTTGACGAGGTTGTGCGCGACACCGGCAGACCGCGCGTAGGAAACGCCTGCGCGCATCTCCACATCGCGTTCCCCCGCTGGATCCTCCACACGCACCGTGCCAGTGACCAGGGGAACCACCACGTAGTCGTGTGCATGAACGTGATGGCCCGTTTCGGCGCCCGGGGCGAAGCACCACTCCGTGACAACGACTCGATCCGTATCTATCTGAACAGTCGGCTTTGCTTTCACGCCTGACCACCTCCATGAACAAGCGGGACCGGCCTGGAGTCACACCAGCGGCGGCGGGAAGCGCAGCACATTGCTGAACAGCGCCGCCTTCTTGGCGTGGTCACCCGGGGCCGGCTCGGCCAGGGCCTCGGCGAGCTCCACGTACTCCTCGTACGGCGTCACTGTGAAACAGGTGTGGGTGAAGTCCGTCAGCTGCGCGAACGCGCGGCGTGCTACCGCCGCCACGCTGTTGCCGACCGAGGTCGTGGCGACCGACGTGCGGGCCGGCAGCCGCGACTTCGGACCGGGAATGGATGTGACGAGTCGGCGCTCCTGGGCAAGTTCGCTCATGACGGGCGTACTCCTTCTTCGTTCGGTGTTTGTGCCGTGCATTTCCCGCAGATTAGGAGGATTTCCGATGGGCCCGCGCACTCCGATGAGGCGCAGCGGCGATGTCGTCTTCGACGCGGCGGACGGTTCCATTGAGTGCCGGTCCATGCGGGTACGAATGCGAGGGTCAACGGATGGAAGGAGCCTTGACCGTGAATCTTGGAAACGGCTTATGTGCCTCGCGTCAAACCAGTTGATTTCGTGTCGGAAGTCGTCTTGTGGGCGATCGGGCCGCGCTGACCCAACGGGAGTGGCGGCGTCGGGCGTTGTAGCCGTGTAGCCGTCGGAACGTGTGGAGGCGGGCCGCACACGCGTTTGCTGGAGCGGGCGATGCCGAGCAGTTGACACAACCGCTTGAGGCCGAAGCGGCGCTGGTGGTCGGCGACGAACTTCAAGCGGTTCACCTGCGCGTCTTCCCAGCCGAACGCCTTCGACGGCGACCCTCCACGGCACGTCGACAGCAACCTCAACCGCTCTGGCCACACTGGCATTTGGCAGACCTCAGCCATGCCTCAGCCATGCCTCAGCGACCGCCTCTTCCGCCACGCACGAACCTCGCCCGGTTCGCAAGCTCCACTTCGGACAATCGGTGGATGGTTGTCGTACGCGATGGAGCATGTACGAATTTCAAATCCCTCCTTAGTCTTCCCTCATTTATGTGCCGGGGAATTTTCCGCACCCTTGATCAGAAGACTCCAGACGTTTTAAAGCCTCTGTTGTGCAAAGTGTTTTGGAAATCTACCGTCTGTGCCCACGTAGTCCGGCGTTATCGGCCTACGCGCCAGCGGAGATGCTTCATTGCATCCCAGCGCGGCCGCATAGATATCCGCATGCAGCAGGAGTCCTGCTCTAGGAGGCGTTCCAGTGATAGGTAACCGGTACAGATTTGTCGGCGCCGGCGTCGCACTGACCAGTGTCGCGCTGGTCTCCGCCTGTGGTGGCAACAGTGCGTCAGGCGGCGACAGCGGGACCGGCGCGATCAAGATAGGTGTGGTCGCGCCGCTGTCCGGGGACTCCGCCTCCGCCGGCACGGACATCGTGAACGCCGCCAAGCTCGCGGCCAAGGAGATCAACAAGGACGGCGGCCTGCTGGGCGGCCGGAAGGTCGAGCTCGTGGTCGTCGACGACGCCTGCGACGCGCAGACCGGCACCGCCGCGATGCAGAAGCTGATGTCGCAGAACGTGGTGGCCGTGGCGGGCGGCTACTGCTCGGGTGCCGCCATCGCCGAGACCGTGATCACCGACAAGCGCAACGTCCCGTTCATCGCCGACGCGCAGACGAACGTGCAGATCACCGACCGCGGCCTCAAGCACGTCTTCCGCACCATCGGCCGCGACGACAAGCAGGGCGAGTTCGCCGCGAAGTACATGGTGGAGTCCCTCAAGGCGAAGAACGTCGCGATCATCCACGACAACACGGCCTACGCGAAGGGCCTCGCCGAGGCGGCCAGGACCAGCCTCGGAAAGGTCGGCGGCAAGGACGTGTTCTTCGACGCCATCACCCCCGGCGCCAAGGACTTCACCTCCTTCCTGACCAAGGTGAAGAGCACCGATCCCCGGGCGATCTACTTCACCGGCTACTTCGCCGACGCCGGCCTGCTGCTCAAGCAGGCACGCGAGCTGGGCATCACGGTCCCGATCATCGGCGGCGACGCGACTCAGGACGCGACCGTCATCAAGACCGCCGGCTCGGCCTCCGAGGGCTTCGCCACCACGACCGCTCCGCTGCCCTCCTTCATCAGCTCGGCCGCCGGGTTCGTCACCGCGTACAAGAAGACGTACAACACCGACGCGGGGCCGTTCGCGCCCTACGAGTACGACGCGATCAAGGTGATCGCCGACGCCATCGGACGGGCGAAGTCCGCCGACTCACAGAAGATCACCGACGCGCTGCACGCCACCAAGGACTACGAGGGCATCACCGGCACGATCAACTTCGAGCCGAACGGCGACCGGAAGAACGCGGTCTATGTGACCGCCGTCGTGAAGGACTCCAAGTTCGTCCCCGGCAAGACCCTCGACGCCTCGGGCGCCTGGGTCGACGCGGGCTGACCGGGCCGGCGCACAGACCGACATGAACGAATTCCTTCAGTACACGCTCAACGGCCTGACGGTCGGGGCGTTCTACGCGCTGGTCGCGTTGGGCTACACGATGGTGTACGGGATCATCCGGCTCATCAACTTCGCCCACGGCGACTTCTTCATGGTGGGCGGCTTCCTCGCACTGGGAGTGCTCAGCCTGCTGGCGAACGGCGGCATGCCGGCCGGTGTCCTCGTCGTGGTCGCGCTCGTCGCGGCCACGGCGGTCACCGGCGCACTCGGTGTGGCTTCCGCCCGTATCGTCTACCTGCCCCTGCTCAAGGCCCCGCAACTGTCGCTGCTGGTCTCCGCCCTCGGACTGTCGCTCGCCGTCGAGTACGGCACCGCGCTGTCGCAGGGCACCGGCTTCAAGAGCGTCCCGCACATCGGCTTCCTCTCCGCCGAGAACGCGATCCAGCTGACCGACAGCGTCCGGCTGACCTACGCCCAGCTGGGCATCTTCGGTGTCAGCGTGGTGCTGATGGCCGCGCTGTTCTTCTTCGTGCAGCGCACCGTCACCGGCACCACAATGCGCACCCTGGCGATGGACCAGGACGCCGCACGGCTGATGGGCATCAACGTCGAGCGCACCATCCTGCTGACGTTCCTCATCGGCGCCGGGCTCGCCGGCACGGCGGGCACCATGTACGCCCTGTACTACCCGCAGGTCAACTTCCTGATGGGCTTCCTGCTCGGCCTGCGCGCCTTCACCGCGGCTGTCATCGGCGGCATCGGCAACATCCCCGGAGCCATGGTGGGCGGCGTGATCATCGGGCTGCTGGAGTCCTACGCCACCGGCTATGTGTCCGGGCGGTGGACCGACGTGGTCGTCTTCGGCACGCTCATCGCCGTACTCGTCGTGCGACCGAGCGGTCTGCTCGGCGAGCGCGTGGCAGAAAGGGTGTGACAACGATGCGTGGACTTCTGGACTCACCACGGTTCAAGCTGCCCTCCCTGGCCGTGTTCGCCGTGATCCTCCTCGCCTTCCCCAATGTCGCGGGTGACTACTGGACCGACGTCGGCGTCAAGGTGCTGCTGTACGTCGTCCTCGGCTTCGGCATCAATGTCGTGGTCGGCTACGCGGGCCTGCTCGACCTGGGCTACTCGGCGTTCTTCGCCATCGGCGGCTACACCACGGCCATCCTCGTCGGCAACTACGACGTCAACTGGTGGCTCACCCTGCCGATAGCGATGCTGGTCGCCGCCATGGGCGGCTTCATCATCGGCTATCCCACGCTGCGGCTGCGCAGCGACTATCTGGCGGTCGTCACCCTCGGTTTCGGCGAGATCGTCCGGGTCACCGCCCAGAACCTGGAGTTCACGGGCGGGCCGGAGGGCGTCATCATCCCCTCCCGCCCGGTGCTCTTCGGCTACTCCTTCGACGACACGCTCAGCATGTACTACCTCGTGCTGGCGATCGCCGTCGTCGTGGGTCTGGGCGTCACCAGTCTCACCCGCTCGAAGATCGGCCGGGCCTGGGAGAGCGTCCGTGAGGACGAGAAGGTCGCCGAGGCGGTGGGTGTTCCCTCCATCCGGGTCAAGGCGCTCGCCTACATCGTCGGCGGCGTGATCGCCGGCCTGGCGGGGGCCTTCTTCGCCACCTACATCGGCATCGTCAACCCGACCAGCTTCACCTTCCTCACCTCGGTGCTGATCCTGCTGGTGGTCCTCATCGGCGGACGCGGCAGCCTGGTCGGGGTGTTCCTCGGCGCGCTCGTCGTCCAGGGCATGCCTGAGGTGCTGCGGGGCATCGGCGACGAGTGGCGGATCTTCCTGTTCGCCGTACTCCTCATCGTCCTGATGTTCGTACGGCCGCTGGGCCTGTGGCCCGCGCGCACCCGGCGCGGGGCGCGGCTCGCCGACTCCGCGCAGGAACCGCCGCTGCCGCGGACCGCCGTGGCCCTGGGGGAGCCGCTGCTCGAAGTACGCGGCCTGACCATGCGGTTCGGCGGGCTGCTCGCGCTCAACGACGTGGCCTTCACCGTCGGACGCGGCCAGGTCCTCGGCGTCATCGGACCCAACGGCGCGGGCAAGACCACCGTGTTCAACTGCGTGACGGGCGTGGTCGAGCCGACCTCCGGAGAAGTCCTCCTGGGCGGTGAGTCACTGATCGGGCGCCGTCCCCACGAGGTCGTACAGCGGGGCATGGCCCGCACCTTCCAGGGGGCGCGGCTCTTCGGCGACATGAGCGTCGTCGAGAACGTCCTCGTCGGCATGACCTCGCGGCTCAGGAGCGGCGTACTGACCTCACTGCTGCGGCTGCCCGCCCAACGCCAGGAGGAACAGCGCGCCGGTCGCGAGGCCCGCTACTGGCTGGAGTTCGTGGGCCTGTCCGACAAGGCCACGCGCCTCGCACGCGAGCTGTCGTACGGTGATCAGCGCCGCCTCGACATCGCCCGCGCACTGGCCGGCAATCCGCTGGTGCTGCTCCTGGACGAGCCCGCCGCCGGGATGAACCCCAGCGAGAAGACCGACCTCATGGAACTCGTCTCCCGCATCCGGGACCGGGGCGTCACCGTCGTACTCATCGAACACGACATGGCCTTCGTCATGGGACTGTGCGAACGGGTGCTCGTCATCGAGACCGGTACGCGGCTCACCGAGGGACTGCCGGCCGAAGTGCAGCAGGACCCCCGCGTCATCGAGGCCTACCTCGGGGTGGACGAGGACGACGACGGTGACGCCGAGGGCGCCGGCATCGGCCCCGACGAGTCCACCGCCCCGACTCTCGCGAAGGGCCACTGAGATGGCATTGCTCGAAGTCACGGACCTGGATGCCTCCTACGGCGCGATCGAGGCTCTGTCCGGAGTCTCCCTGCGGGTGGAGCCGGGAGAGATCGTGGCGATCCTCGGCGCGAACGGCGCGGGCAAGACGACGCTGCTGCGCACCCTCACCGGGCTGCACCGGGCGAAGTCGGGCAAGGTCCTGCTCGACGGACAGGACATCACCCGTACACCGGCGCATGACGTCGTGGGCATGGGCTTCGGCCATGTGCCGGAAGGACGCCGGGTGTTCGCCGCCCTCGAAGTCGACACGAACCTGACGATGGGCGGCTACCTGTCCCGCAAGGACACCGCGGCACTGGCTCAGCGACGACAGCAGGTGTACGAGCTGTTCCCGCGTCTCGCCGAGCGGCGCGACCAGCTCGCGGGCACACTGTCCGGCGGCGAGCAGCAGATGCTCGCGATCGGCAGGGCGTTGATGAACGCACCGCGGTTCCTCGCCCTGGACGAACCGTCGCTCGGTCTGTCCCCGCTGTTCACCCGCAATATCTTCAAGATCGTGCGGCAGATCCGGGACCAGGGCACGGCGGTCCTCCTCGTCGAGCAGAACGCCCGCCAGGCGCTACGGCTCGCCGACCGGGCCTACGTGCTGGAGACCGGCCGGGTCGCACTGGAGGGTCCGGCCGCGGAACTGGCCGCCGATCCGCGGGTGAAGGCCGCCTACCTCGGCGGCTCCGCGGAAGTCCCGCCGCAGGACGCGGTCGTCGACAGCGCCTGACCAAAAGCGCCGGGAACCCCGTCGGGGTTCCCGGCGCCTCTCATACCAGGCCGGCGACAGGCGCTACTGGCCCTGCGGAAACCGTAGCTCGCCTGCCTCGCAAGGCCATGCAGGTGTGCGCCCGTCCCTGACCTGCGGTAGCGCGTCTGGGAACCGCCAGTCCGCCTGGATCTTCGAACTAGCCCTTTAGTCAAGGATGTTCATGAGTACGACGCACGGCAAGAGAGCCCTGTCGCCCGGCACCCACGAGCAGACTCATCGCTCGGACGGTCTGCAGGCCGGACTCAAGAACCGCCATCTGTCCATGATCGCCATTGGCGGGATCATCGGTGCCGGCCTCTTCGTGGGCTCTGCCTCGGGCATCGCCAAGGCCGGACCCGGCATTCTGCTGTCGTACGCCCTGGTCGGTGCGTTGGTCGTCTGCGTGATGCGGATGCTCGGCGAGATGTCCGTGGCCAACCCCACGTCCGGTTCCTTCTCCGCCTACGCCGACCGGGCGCTCGGCCGCTGGGCCGGGTTCTCGATCGGCTGGCTGTACTGGTTCTTCTGGGTCGTGGTGCTCGCTGTCGAGGCGACCGCGGGTGCCGTAATCCTCGAAGGATGGATACCGGCCCTCCCGCAGTGGGCCTGGGCACTTGTCGTGATGGTCGTTCTCACAGCCACGAACCTGGCATCGGTCGGCTCCTTCGGCGAATTCGAGTTCTGGTTCGCGGGCATCAAGGTCGTCGCCATAGCGGGGTTCGTCGTCATCGGCGGACTGGCGGCCTTCGGTGTACTGCCCGGCTCGGACAACCCGGGGGACGGCTTCGCCAACCTCACCGCGCATGGCGGCTTTCTGCCAAACGGCGCTGACGCGATCCTCTCCGGCATGCTGTTGGTGGTCTTCTCGTTCATGGGCAGCGAGATCGTCACCCTCGCCGCCGGTGAGTCCGAGAACCCGCAGCGTGCGGTCACCAGGGCCATCAGCAGCGTGATCCGGCGGGTCGGCTTCTTCTACCTGGGATCGATCCTCGTCGTGGTCTGTCTGTTGCCGTGGAATGATCCGGCGATTACGGAAAGGGGCTCGTACGTCGCGGCCCTGGACGCGATCGGCATCCCGCACGCCAGCCAGGTCATGAACGCCGTCGTGCTCACCGCTGTCCTTTCCTGTCTCAACTCCGGTCTCTACACCGCCTCCCGGATGGCCTTCTCGCTCGGCCAGCGCGGCGACGCGCCCAGGGCCTTCGCGCGCACGACCATGCGGGGTGTCCCGCAGGCCGCGATCCTGGCCTCCGTCGTCTTCGGCTTCGTCGCCGTCGCCTTCAACTACCTGTGGCCGGACACGGTCTTCCAGTTCCTGCTGAACTCCTCAGGCGCGGTCGCGCTCTTCGTGTGGCTGGTCATCTGCTTCTCGCAACTGAGGATGCGGAGAATCATCCTCCGCGAGAACCCGGAGAAACTTCTTGTCCGGATGTGGCTCTTCCCGTACCTGACGTGGGCGACCATCGCGGTCATCACGTTCGTGCTCGGCTACATGCTCACCGACGACAGTGAGGGCGGTGGACGGATCCAGGTGCTGCTGTCGGTACTGGTTGCCGTGCTGGTTGTGGCGGTCTCACTGGTCCGGAGCGGTATCGGCCGAAACGCCAACGACGAAGTTGTCAGCCGCTGGTAGACGCCGGCGTGCGTTCAGTGGAACCCCGGATGCTGCGGCGTCGGTATCCGGGCCCACCACAGGAAGAACCGGAGCCCACCACAGGAAGAAAGTGACGGCATGTCCGCCTTCAGACGACGCAAAGGCAACTCTCCTCGCCTGGCCCCCGAACTCGACGACGTAGCCCTGGGCCGGGTCCGGCGGCGCCTTGACATCAGCTGGGCCCGCGGCGAACTCGATACCACGGTCATCGCACTGATGGAGAAGGTGATCCTGGACGCAGGGCAGGACTGGGACCGTAAGGCGCACCGCCTCGGAGTGCTCGCCGAGGCAGCCGGGCGGGCACTGCCACAGATCTGGCTGCGTCAGGCCCCGCAGGACCCGGGAGCACTCCTGCTGCACGCCTGGTCGGAGGTGACGCACGCGCGGGCGCAGGGAACGCACGCGGACCTGAGCAGCATCCGGGAGGCCTGCTTGCGTGCGGCCGAGCTGATACCCGCCGACCCCACCCCCTGGACCGTGCTCCTGGCCGCGATGAGATGTGAGCAGGAACCCTACGGCGAGGTGGGGCCGGTCTGGCGGGAGATCAAGGCCCGGGATCCGTGGAATCGGGAGGCGCATCTTCAGGCCTTGGGCTATCTGTCACCGGACGAGTGCGGTTCCACCGGGCAGGTGCTGGATCTGCTCGACGGCCTTCGTTCCGTGATGCCGGCCAGGGCTCCCACGGTCGGTTTGGAAGTCACCGCGTTCGTCCACGCCTACCAACGCGCCGTTTCCGCCGGCGGCATGGCGGCGCTGAACGCCGGTGACTACTGGAGACGACCTGATGCGTCCGCGGCACTGAGCCGAGCGGCGCGTGACTGGCCGCTCCCTGGATTCCTCGGCCACGCGGCGGCCCTGGCGGATCTCAACGTGCTGGCCTACGCGTTGGTCAAGGCCGCCCTGATGGACGAGGCCGTTGTCGTGCTGCGCGCCACGGCAGGCATGGCGACGCCTTGGCCATGGAACGCGGAGGGAGACCCCTTCGAACGTTTTGCGTACTGGCACGGCGCGATCTCACGCGCCCGGCCCGCGACCAGCCGACGATGACCGCGCGGCTACCAGGCTCCTTGTCACTCACAACGGGCCGGAGGCTGTTACGCGTGAAAGCGAAGTCAAAATGCGGTCTCCGAGATACCGGCCGAGCAGGTCTTCGACGTCATGGAGCAGTTCCGGCCGGATCAGCTCTGCCAGCTCCTCCCGGCTGCGCAGGCCGATCACCGCGCGACGACCGATCTCCTGCGGCCCGCCCAACGTCACCCTGAACCCCTCGGTGGTGACAACGGCCGCGGTGCGGATCCGCCGGCAACGCTCAGCTGGGCGTGAGCCACCGCACCGGCTGCGGCCTGTCCCCGGACCGTGACCACGCCGCCGCCCGCCGCATCCTCTCCCCGCGGCCTGCTCGCCAGGGCCGGGTCGGCTCGTCTGCCAGTTCTGCGGCCTGAGCGGCCGGCGGCCGCACCGGCCCGTCCCGCAGCTGAGCGCCGATGATCCGCAACGCCGGCGGCAGGTACTCGCCCAGTCTCGCAAGTCGCGGCGCATCGGCCCGCTGTTCGCCGGCGCATCCGTCACCGGTGTCACCGGCACCTGGCACCCGGCACCTGGCCCAGAATCGACGGCATTGGATTGGGTGGCTGCGGTGCAGGCAGGCCCTACTGGTGCGGCTCGACTGCCGTGCCGCGGCGCCCGCTCGCGCGGAGAGCACCAAGGCAGTGGCGTCTCAGGCCTCGTGAGGGTTCCGGCCGGCGATGGCCGGTGGGGCCGGGAAACGGCCCGAACGGAAAACGGCCCTTGATCGGACAGGGAGCTGCGGATATCGCGGATCGGTGACCTGTCCGGGAGTCACCGCCCGCCGTGGCTATGCCCATCCGTGCGCGCTGACGTTCTACGGCTTGGTGAGGTCGGCCAGGAGCGCGGTGATCACGCGGTCGGTGGAGGCGGCCATGTCGACCGAGTCGGGGGCGAGCAGCCACTGGATCTGGAGGCCGTCCATGACGGCGATGATCGCGTTGGCCGCGTCTTCGAGGTTCAGGTCCGTCCGGATCTCACCGAGTTCGCACGCCTCGGCGAGGGCCTCGGTGACGAAGACGCGCAGTCCGGTGTAGCGGTCGCGGAAATAGTCCTGCGCGGGGTGGCCTTCGGTGACGCTCTCCGCCGACAGGACGGCGTACAGGCGGACGATGCCCTCCCGGTCGGCGTTGCGGCGGGCCGTATCGACCAGGTGGCGCAGAAAGGCCAGGCCGCGAGGGCGTTCACTGCCGAGCTGTTCGATGTCGGTGTCGTCGCGCAGGGCGAGGACGCTGGTGAGCAGTTGGGCCTTGGAGCGGAAGTAGTGCAGGACGCCGGCCTGGGTGACTCCCGCACGGTCGGCGATCTCCTGCAGGGAGGCGTTGTTGTAGCCGCGGGCGGCGAACGTGTCCATGGCGATCTGCAGGATCTCCTGGCGCCGCTGCTGGGCTTTGAGGCTCTTCCCCGTGCGGGGCTGCCGCTCCCCGTTCGGCGTGCTCTCGCTCATCGTGCGGAGTCTACGGGGCTGTCGATCAGTGGTCACGTTCACATCAAACCGGGGAAAGAACTTACGCACAAGTACTTACTAAGTACTTAGTAAGTGTGCTTTCCTGCTCCCGTTCCGCCCGCTTCGTGCCGCGCCGCGGCCTGGAAGGACGAGCATGAGCCGCCCTGCCCTCCCTGATGACACCGAGCTGTCCGACCGCATCCGGACCCTGGACCTGGAGTCCAAGGTGCGGCTGTTGACGGGCGCGAGCCTGTGGAGACTCCCGGCCGAGCCCCGCCTCGGTCTTTCGGCGGTGACGATGTCGGACGGCCCGCAGGGAGTGCGCGGGACCGGTGACGACCCTGCCGAAACCGGTCTGCTGGCCCCGGCGCCGAGCGCGCTCGCGGCCACCTGGAACACCGAACTCGCCGAGCGGCTGGGGAACCTGTTCGCGACGGCGGCGCGCCGCAAGGGCGTCGACGTCGTCCTGGGCCCGGTGGTGAACCTGCAGCGCACCCCGGTCGCCGGACGGCACTTCGAGTACTTCTCCGAGGACCCGCTGCTCACCGGCACCCTGGCCGCCGCCCTCGTACGCGGTCTGCAGAACCGGGGCGTGAGCGCGTGCCTGAAGCACTTCGTGGCCAACGACTCCGAGACCGACCGCACCCGCTACCGCTCCCGGCTGGACGAACGGACCCTGCGCGAGGTCTACCTGGCCCCGTTCGAGCAGGTCCTCGCCGAGGCCGAGCCCTGGAGCGTGATGGCCGCCTACTCCGGTGTCGACGACGGCATCGAGTCGGCGCCGATGACCGAGAACGCGCGGCTGCTGCGCGAGGTGCTGAAGGAGGAGTGGGGTTTCGCCGGGCCCGTCGTCAGCGACTGGGCCGCCACCGGCTCGACCGTGGCCTCGGCGGTCGGCGGCCTCGACCTGGCGATGCCCGGACCCGAGCCCCTGTGGGGCGAGCCTCTCGCGGAGGCCGTGCGCGCGGGCGAGGTGGACGAGCGGCTCATCGACGACAAGGTGCTCCGGCTGCTGCGCCTGGCCGCGCACACCGGCCGACTGGGCGAGCCCGGACAGAACCCGGTACCGTCCGCCGCCCCGGCGGGCCCCACGGAGGAGGAGTTCCGACTCCTGCGCGAGGTCGCGGCCCGGGGGATGGTGCTGCTCCGCAACCAGGGCGACCTGCTGCCCTTGGCACCGGGCGGCAGCCGCGCGGCTCTGCCCGTGCCCCCGCCGGAGGACCTCCGCCATGAGCCACACCTGCCGCGGCCCGCGCCGGACGGCATCCGCAGCGTCGCGCTGATCGGCCCCAACGCCGTGACTCCGTACCTCCAGGGCGGCGGCAGCGCCTTCGTCCCGGCGGTGCGCACGGTGTCGTTCGAGGACGGGCTGCGCGCCGCGCTCCCCGAGGACGTGCGCCTGTCCGTGCACCGGGGCGGCGACTCCCGCCTGCGCCCGCCGTACCTGACAGACGCGCGGCTCACCGACCCCGGCACCGGCACCGCCGGTGTGCGCGCCCACCACCTCGACGCCGACGGCAACCAGGTCGGCGGCCGGATACGCCCCTCCGGAGACTGGAGCGGGTACAGCGACTTCGGCCCGGAGACGCACCGCGTCGTGCTGCGCACCGTACTGACCCTCACCGAGCCGGGCACGCACCGCCTGGAGATCGGGTGCGTGGGCCGCTACGGGGTGACCGTGGACGGCGAGGAGGTCCTCGCCGGGGACGACGACCGGGGCGTGGAGCTGATCCTCGACTCCACGCACAACAACCCGACCCTGCGGGGCATCGACCTGGAGGTGGGCCCGCAGCCGCGCCGCATCGCCCTCGACGTCGACCTCACCGTGGTCGAGCCCGGCGGCTACGACCGCTTCGTCACCGCCCAGCTGCGCCACGCCCCGCCCGGGTCCACACCGTACGAGGAGATTGCCGAGGCCGCGGCCGCCGCTCAGGCCGCCGATGTGGCCGTCGTCGTGGTGGGCACCAACGAGGAGGTCGAGTCCGAGGGCTGGGACCGCACCGCGCTCGACCTGCCCGGCCACCAGAACGACCTGGTCCGCAAGGTGCTCGCCGCCAACCCGCGCACGATCGTGGTCGTCAACGCCGGCGCCCCCGTGCTGCTGCCCTGGGCCGACGAGGCCCCCGCCCTGCTCTGGGCGTGGCTGCCGGGCCAGGAGGCCGGGCACGCCCTCGCCGACGTACTGCTGGGCCGCGTCGAGCCGTCCGGCCGGCTGCCCTGGACGCTGCCCGCCCGCGCGGAGGACGTCCCCGTACCCGACGCCGTGCCCCGCGACGGCGTCGTGGACTACGGCGAAGGCGTCCACATCGGCCACCGGGCCTGGGACAAGGGCGGTCTCTCCCCGGCCTTCCCGTTCGGCCACGGACTCGGCTGGACCCGATGGGCGTACGAGTCCGTGGCCGTCTCACAGTCGTCCGTCTCCACCGATCTGCCCAGCCCCGCGGGTGGAGACGGGCTCAACCTGACCGTGGAACTGACCAACACCGGGCCCCGGGCCGGTGGCGAGGTCGTCCAGGTCTATGTGGAGCCGCCGCGGGACGGCGTCGACCGGCCGGTGCGCCTGCTCGCCGGCTTCGCGACCGTCCAGGCGGCAGCGGGTGCCCGTACCACCGCCGACCTGCACGTGCCCACTCGCGCCTTCCAGGTCTGGGACGCCGGCACGGGCGGTTGGCGCACCCCGTCCGGCCGCTACCGGCTGCACGTCGGACGCTCCAGCCGTGATCTGCGCCTCACGGCCGAGGTGACCGTCGACGCCGGTCGGTTCCACGCCGCACGCTGACCCGCCCGGCTTCACCAGGCACCACCAGCCACCCCTTGATCTCGCCACCCCCTCACCTCACCTGTTCGACCGCAAGGAGCCGCACGATGAGAACCACCCGTCACACCCCCAGAACCGTCCAGATGGCCTGCGCCACCGTCGTGGCCGCCCTGCTGGCCACCGGCTGCGGCCGGAGCGACGACTCCACGACCGCCGACGCCCCTACGAAGATCAGCAGCGGCAAGGCCAAGGGCAAGCTGGTCATGTGGTCCATGGGCGACAAGGCCGACAAGGACCTGGAGAGCCTGGCGAAGAAGTTCGAGCGGCAGAACCCGGATGTGTCGGTCCAGATCACCGCCGTGCCGTGGGACGCGGCGCACGAGAAGCTCACCACCTCGATCGCCGGCGGCAACACCCCCGACCTGTCGTTGATCGGCTCCACGTGGATGGCCGAGATGGCCTCCATGGACGGCTTCCAGGCCACCCCGGCCTCGTTCAAGTCGTCCGCGTTCTTCCCCGGCCAGTGGGACACCACGAAGTACAAGGACACCCCCTACGGCGTCCCGTTCACGGCCGACACCTCGGTGATCTACTACCGCACCGACATCACCACGAAGGCCGGCATCGAGGGCGCCCCCGCCGCCGACTGGGACGGTTACCTCAAGGACCTCAAGGCCATCCAGGCCACCGCGGGCAAGGAGAACCCCAAGCTGCGCCACGCCACCCAGTTGCAGACCGGCTTCAACTCCTGGCTGTTCTGGCTGCCCTTGGTGTGGCAGCAGGGCGGTGACATCTACGACGCCGGGACCAAGAAGTTCACCTTCGACTCGCCCGAGGTCACCACGGCTCTGGAGACCTACAGCGACATCTTCGAGGACGGCCTGTCGCCGAACGACAAGACCGACTCCGGCCAGAACTTCCAGAACGGGCTGATCGGCACCGTGCAGCAGGGCGCCAGCACCGGCGGCAACCTCCACCTGAACGCCCCCGAGCTGGACAGCAAGTGGAAGACCATGCCCCTGCCGCAGGGCGAGCAGGCCGCCGGCCTGGCCGGCGGCAGCGACCTGGCGGTCTTCAAGGACGCCAAGAACGCGGACGCGGCGTGGAAGTTCGTCCAGTTCCTCACCGACGCCAAGAACCTCGCCGAGTACGCGGATGCCACCGGCAACCTCCCCGCCGTCGTCCAGTCCTGGTCGGAGGGAGAGCTGAGCCAGAACGAGGAGATGGATGCCTTCGAAGCACAGCTGAAGGTCACCCAGGCCCCGCCGGCCATCACGACCTGGCAGCAGATCGCCGACGCCGTCGACAGCGAACTGGAGAAGCTCGCCTACGGCAAGGCCACCGTCGCCGAGACGCAGAAGACCCTGCAGTCCAAGGCCACCAGCATCGGCACCGGCCGCTGAACCGCCGCCGCGCGCGTATCCCTCGTACGGCGCGTATCCCTCGTACGGACGGATGACAACCATGCCCACAGGCACCATCGCCGGGCAGGGCAGCAAGGAACGCGACGCCGCCGGCCCGCAGCCGGCGGCCCGCCGCAACTCCGCGCCACGGCGCACCGCGCGCGGCCGCCAGACCCGCGCCGCGTGGACCCTCGCCGCCCCGTTCCTCGCCCTGTTCCTCGCCTTCATGCTGCTGCCGGTCGTCTGGTCGATGCTGATGAGCCTGACCGACACCAAGAGCGCCGACCTGCGCACCCCGCTGAGCGTGTCGTTCACCGGCTTCGACAACTACGTACGGCTCTTCCAGGACCCGCAGTTCTTCACGGCCCTGCAGAACACCGCCGTGTTCGTCCTGGTCGGCCTGCCCCTGACCCTGGCCGCCGGGCTCGCCGCGGCGGTCGCCCTCGACCGCGGCATCCGCCGCTTCCGCGCCGTCTTCCGGGTCGGCTTCTACCTGCCGGTGATCACCAGCGTCGTGGCCGTCGCCGTGGTCTGGAAGACCCTGCTCGAACCCCACACGGGCCTGGTGAACACCGTCCTGGGCTGGTTCGGGATAGACGGGCCGGCCTGGCTGGCCGACACCCGCTTCGCCCTGCCCGTCATGATCATCATGGCCGTGTGGCGCAACCTCGGCACCGTCATGATCATCATGCTCGCCGGACTGCAGTCCGTCCCCCAGTCCCTGATGGAAGCGGCCGAACTCGACGGCGCCGGAGCCTGGCAGCGGTTCTGGCGCGTCACCTTCCCCCTCCTGCGCCCCGCCCTGCTGCTCACCGCCGTCACCACCGGCATCGGCTACCTGCAGTTCTTCGACGAACCGTTCGTCATGACCGACGGCGGACCGCTGGACTCCACCCTGTCGGCCACGCTGTACGCCTACAAACAGTTCGGCAACGGCAACTACGACATGGCATCGGCGGCCGGCTACGTCGTCTTCGCCCTGATCATCGCTCTCACCGTGCTGCAGTTCCGCGTGCTGCGGGACAAGGACTGATGCCCCATGACCACCCCAGTCACCTCCGCCCCCACGCCGTCCTCGGCCGTTGACACGGTCCTGCGGCGCCGCCGCATCCGCCGGGAGTGGGGCCGGCCCTGGCTCTACCTGCCGCTCACCGGCCTGCTGCTGCTCATGGTCACGCCGTTCCTGTGGATGCTGTCCGGGTCGCTCAAGCCCGAGGCCGACATCCGCAAGATCCCGCCGGACCTGATCCCCACCCGCCCCACGCTCGCCAACTACCGGGAACTGCTCGGCACGTTGGACTTCACGAGCATGTTCGCCAACTCCGTGCTCGTGGCCCTCGCCGTCACCGCCGGGAACCTGCTCTTCTGCTCCATGCTCGGATACGCCCTGGCCAAGCTGGAGTTCCGCGGACAGCGCGCCGTGTTCACCCTGGTCATCGCGACCCTCATGGTCCCCGGCCTGGTCACCTTCGTACCGCTGTACGTGCTGGTGTCCAACATGCGGCTGACCGGCTCCCTGCTCGGGCTGATCCTGCCGTTCCTGGCCACCCCGTTCGGGGTGTTCCTGATGCGGCAGTTCATCTCCACCCTGCCCGACGAACTCATCGACGCCGCCCGCGTCGACGGCTGCAGCGAACTGGCCATCTTCTGGAAGATCATCCTGCCGCTGACCCGACCGGCCCTCGCCACCCTCGGGATCATCACCTTCCTCGGCTCCTGGAACAACTTCCTGTGGCCCCTGGTCGTGGCCCAGAACGAGAGCCAGTACACCCTCCCCGTAGGCCTCGCCCTGGCCAGCAGCGGACAGGACTTCACCCGCTTCGGCATCCTCCTCGCCGGCGCCGTCGTCGTCCTGCTCCCCGTGACCGTCGTCTTCCTCCTCTTCCAGCGCCACTTCGTCGCCGGCATCGCCACCACCGGCCTGAAGTGACCCCAGCTCCGGCGCCCTTACCCGGCCCCCACGCGCCGGTTTCACACCACCCACGTCATGCACGCGAGCCGCCGTGCACAGCCGTCATGCCCGCAAGGAGCCACACCATGAGAACCATCGCCCGGCAACGGCGCCGGACCGCCCTGGCAGCCGCCGCGACCCTGCTCGCCACGCTCCCCGTCCTACCGGCAGCCGCCCCCGCCTCGGCCGACGCCGCACCCGGCAAGGCGTCGGTCTGGCTCACCGACCTGTCCACCGACACCCACCTGGCCAAGCAGCCCTCCGTGACCTGGAAGACGGGACCGGCACCGTCCGGCTCGACCATCACCGTGGACACCACCCGCGCGTACCAGCCGATGACCGGCTTCGGTGCCTCGTTCACCGACTCCTCCGCCTGGCTGGTCGGCACCAAGCTCGACAGGACACAGCGCGCCGCGCTGATGCGCGACCTCTTCAGCCGCCGCGACGGCATCGGCCTGAACGTCCTGCGCCAGCCCATGGGCGCCACCGACTTCACCGTGAGCGGCAACTACTCCTACGACGACCTGCCCGCCGGCCGGACCGACCCCGAGCTGACGCACTTCACCGTCGACCACGACCGCGCGTACACCATCCCCCTGCTGAAGCAGGCCCGCGCGCTCAACCCGCAGCTGGCCGTCATGGCCACCCCCTGGAGCCCGCCGGGCTGGATGAAGACCGGCGACTCGATGATCGGCGGCCGGCTGAAGGCGGACGCCTACCAGCCCTACGCCGACTACTTCGCGAAGTTCCTCAAGGCGTACGCGGCGGCCGGTGTCCCGGTCCGCTACGTCACCCCGCAGAACGAGCCGCTGCACGAACCGTCGACCTACCCGGGCATGTACCTGCCCGCCGACCAGCAGAAGACCTTCATCACCGACCACCTCGGCCCGACCCTGAGGAAGCAGGGCCTGTCCACCGGCATCCTGGGCTACGACCACAACTGGGACGTCACCAGCTACCCCGAGTCGCTGTACGCCGACCCGGCCACGGCCCGGAACGTCGCCGGTACGGCCTGGCACTGCTACGCCGGCGCCGAGTTCGTCCTGAACCAGACCGCCGTCCACAACGACTACCCCAACAAGTCGGCCTTCCAGACCGAGTGCTCCGGCGGCAACTGGGAGAGCGACGCCTTCGCCGGCGTGATGGACAACGTCATCAACGGCCCCCGGAACTGGGCCCGGAGCATCGTCCGCTGGAACATCGCCCTGGACGCCGACGGCGGCCCCAGGAACAACGGATGCCAAGGCTGCCGCCCGGTGGTGACCGTCTCCCAGAACGCCGACGGCACATGGTCGTACACCCCGACGGCCGACTACTGGGGTCTCGCCCAGGCCAGCAAGTTCGTCCGGCCCGGCGCCCACCGGGTCGCCTCCAGCACGCTCGGCAAGGGCAGCGTCGAGGACGTCGCCTTCACCAACCCCGACGGCTCCACCGCCCTGGTCACCCACAACTCCGGCACCACCGACCGCACCTTCACCGTCCGCTGGGGCCAGCGCCACTTCACCTACACCCTGGCGGCGGGAGCGGCCGCGACCTTCACCTGGACCGGCACCCAGAGCGGCAGCACCGCCCCGGCCGCCATCGGCTCCGTCGACATCCCCTTCCGCAACCCCGACGGCAGCCAGGCCCTGATCACCTACGACAGCAGGCTCGTCGCCCAGCAGCCCCAGGTCCGCGTCGGCGACCAGTGGCTCGGCTACTCCCTCCCCACCGGCGCCTCCCTCACCCCGTCCACGGGTGAAGCGCCCCTGTCCCGCGAGGGCTGGCAGGCATCGGCCTCCGCGAGCAGCTCGGACGACCCGCCCACCAGGGCCATCGACGGCGACGCCGCCACCCGCTGGAGCTCCGGTCACGGCATGCGGTCCGGCGACTGGTTCCAGGTCGACCTCGGCTCGACCCGGACCTTCGACCAGCTCGTCCTGGACACGAGCGCGTCGTCCGGTGACTTCGCCCGCCAGTACGAGGTGTACGTCTCCGACGACGGCACGAGCTGGGGCGAGCCGATCGCGACCGGGCCGGGCAGCACCGTGACCCGGGTCCTGCTGCCCTCCACCACCGCCCGCTACATCCGCGTGGTCAACAAGTCCGACTCCGGCAGCTGGTGGTCCATCCACGACGTCTCCGTTTTCGCCGCCGAGGGCAACGCAACCTCGAACCCCGAGGCGACCACGGGCGTTCAGCGCAAGAACGCTCAACTGCCCGACGGCACCCACCTGTCGGTGACGTACAACTCCGGCAGCCGCACGGCCACGTTCGACGTCCCGTGGGGCGATACGACATACCGCTACCGACTGCCCGCCGGCGCCACCGCGACCTTCACCACGCAGCCCTCCTGAAGCACGACCAGAACGCCTTCCCCAGCCGCGGGCCCCGCACGGTGAAGCAAGCCGTGTGGGGCCCATCCCGCCGCACGAATCGACGGACGAGCCCCGCCGCCGAACCTTCGGAAGCGGAGCCTCTGCGCGCTGGAAGGGGAATCCGGAAGTCGCCGTTGCTGCGCAGGGCACGGAGTTTCAGGACACCTACTGGCTCGGCCAGGCGCAGCTCGCACTCGGCCGTCATGCGGAGGCTGAGGAGTCGTTCACCGAGCTGACCGCGTATGCCCGGGACGTCGGGTCATCGGGCGCCTTCTGCACGGCCCACGCCTGGGGCTGTCTCCACCTGGCCCGAGGTGAGTACGCCGACGCGCGCCGCCGTCTCCTCGAAGGCGTCGAGGTCGCGCGTGCACTCCATGACCCCATGTTCGAGACCCGTGTTCTCATCGACCTGCTCGATCCCCGCCTGTACGACCGCCGTGATCTGCGCGTCGAGATCGGCCAGGGGGAGCACGTGGTCGAGGTGGCCCGGGATATCGACTACCCGTACCTGCTCGCGGGTGTGCTGGAAAGGCTCGCACGGCTGCGGGCCGCGGCGGGAGACGACACCGCCGCGAGGCACCTGGCCGACGAGGCGGCGGCCGTTCCTTGTGGGGCAAACGACCGGCACACTCAGCGACCGGGTCGGGTTACTGTCCCCGTCGTACAGGGCTGACACCGGCCGTGGCGGGCGCGCATGAAGACGCTCTGGCATGTCCGGCTGTGTGGTCGGTCATTTCTCGAAGCCATCGACTGTTCCAAGCTGCCGTATCGGACAGCTCTCGTTACCAGTGAGGTAGTAGTAGTGCACAAGGGACGTATCGTGTTCGCGGCTGCTCTGGCCACCATGGGGTTCGGGCTTTCGGCCTGCTCCGGCGACGAGGGAGAGCCGGTGGCGCAGGATTCGCCGGCGGCGTCAGCCCCGGCCTCGTCCGCGCCGAGCAGCGAGAGCCCGACTGCCGACAGCGGCGACGACAGTGCCGCGCCGGCCGAGGGTGACGTCACCGCGCCGGGCACGGAACTCAAGGTCGGCGCCAGGGCTGTCCTGCCCTTCGAGTACACGAGCGAGAAGAAGGGCACCATCGCCGTAACCGTCACGGCGATCGAGAAGGGCACCGAGGCCGACATGGCCGCCTTCGGTGAGAAGGCGAAGGGAATGACGCCCTACTTCATCAAGATGAAGGTGGAGAACGTCGGCGGCACCGACCTGGCCTACGCGTCGCTGAAGCTGGACGGTGTGCTGGAAGGTGGCGCCGGGACGGGCGTCGTACTGATCGGTGACCTCCCGGGCAAGTGCGACCGCGAGAGCGCGCCCACCGAGTTCACCACCAAGGGTGCGTCGTACGAGACCTGCGCGCTCAGCGCCACGAAGAGCTCGCCCATCGTCGGCGCCTCGTTCGACGAGGGCGACGCGTACCGCGACAGCCCGGTCGTCTGGACCAACTGAGAATCGGCGCCGGCCTGTACCTCGCCGGCCCGACCGCTGCAGCCGGGCGGCCGGTTGACCGGACACCCGCTCGTCGTGCGGCAGCGGCGGGGGTGTCCACGATGGCGGCAACTGGCGCGGACGGCACGCAGCTTGGGTACGGCTTCAGTACGACCCGCATCCTGCCGACAGGCCTGCTGCTCACCCGCAGCTCGGCGCCTCGGGGGCGTCCTCGGCATGTCGTGTCAGCGCACAGACCGTGTCCAGAGCGATCTTCCAGGTGTCGTCCTGGAGGACCGCGGCTCCCGGGCCGCCGGTGTCCAGTCGGCGGCCGTCGCGGGTGAGCGTGTAGGTGATGGTGGCGTCCCCGGACGTAATGAACGACACCGAGGCCACGGTGGCGCGCAGGCGGCTCCCGAGCGGGTCCCGGAAGAGGTTGTCGATCATCAGGGAGTTCTGCTCACCGCTCTCGACGACCTCGCTCCGCTCCTCCAGGGAGGACTCGGGGTCGAAGAAGACCCGCCAGGCTTCCCTGATCTCCTGCTCGGCCTCCTCCGGGTCCTCCGGCGCCGTACCGGTCGGAGTCGGGGATACCGAGAGCGACGGGGACCCGCTGGCCGGCGGCGAGCCGGACGAGCCGGAGGCGGATGGCCGTGTCGTCTCGGGTGAGCCCCCGTCACCGCCGCTGTCGCAGGCACCCGTGAGGGCGAGGGCAGCGGCGGCGACCACCGCCGAGGCCACGCGTGCTGTCGCAGAGGTCATGGAACTCCACCTTCAAGGACGGCGTGTGGCAGGGCTACCCGAATCAGACGGATTCATCCCGGGCGGATCCGTACGCGCTCAGGAGTGGTGGGCGCCCCGTCAAGGGGTAGGAACCCACCTGGACGCGAGGTGAGGGGGACGAGATGAACAGGATTCTTCGCCGGACAGCCGAGGTGGCCGTGGTGGTGGCCTCTGCCGTGGTGTTGCTGGTTCTGGCGACCTGGGGCGTGAGAAATCTCTGATTTCGACCGGTTGTAGCCGGTGAACAGCGCACCCGCACCCAGGTGACGTCCGGACCGCACTGGGCATGGCCTTCTGACGGTGCGCACCGGAGAACCCGGTGTGCACCTTCCGCTCTGTGCTGACGCTCTGGTCCGCCTGCCGCGCTGGTGGCGGCCGTCGGCACCGGCGGCCACTCCGCGGGAATGGCGGTCACTCCGCGGGAATGGCCGCCGTCCTGCGGGAGTCCTTCGCGGACCGAGGGCTCCTTCACCCGCGGAGGAAGGAGCCCTGCGATCAGGCGATCAGTGCGATCGGCGAAGGGTCATTCCTGGGTTCCGCCCCGGCGGCGTACGGCGAAGATCACGGCAGCGATCGCGACGAGGACGGCCGCCACGATGCCGATCCAGGCGCCGGCGGACAGCCCGCCCTCGTCCTCCTTCTCGGAGTCGGCCGCCTGGGGGGTGGGCGAGTCGGCCGTCTCCTCGGCGGTCGGTGTGGGCGTGGCGGTCGGGGACGGGCTCGCCGACTCGGTGGGGGAGGGGCTGACCGGCTTGGCGCCCGGTGCGGCGGCCTTGAGTTCGAGGACCGGAGCCTCGCTTCCGTGTCCTTCGGCGTCGGCCTCGCCCAGTTCGATCCAGCGGTCGATCTTGCCGTCGCTGTAGGTCTGGAGCGTCTTGAAGGCCAGCTCCTTGGCGTCGGGCAGCTGCCGGACGACGACCGAGTACTCGGCGTCCGCGCCGACCTTCACGGCCGGGCCCTTGACGGTGTAGCCGTCCTTGGTGGTGGTGAACTCCCAGCCCTTGGGGCCCTCGCCGTACTCCACGTCGGTGGGTGCGATGCCCTCGGGCAGGACCACGCGGAGTTCGGTGATGCCGGCGGTGCCGGACTCCGACTCGGCACTGAAGTCGAGTTCGACGTTCTCGGCGAGGGCCTGGGCGTTGTCGGACTCGACCTCGACGTGGGCGGCGGCCGGGACGGCGGTAAGCAGGACGGCGGTGGCCGCGACGGCGGTCGCGACGGTCAGGCGCCGCACGGTGCGCGGCAGGGCGATGCGGGACATGGGTGTCTCCAGGCATGAGGGATGGCAGGGGAGAGCGGTTCGTTCGCGTGCCGCCAGACGGTGAGACCGTCGGGAGGGGCGAACCGACTCCCCGGCGGGGTCAGTTGACGAGAACTGCCCACGTCGAAGGGGGACCGCGCCGCACCACCGCATGGGCGAGAGCCGGGGCCATTGGCGCGGGTGGCTCGCCCTCCACCGGCAGCACAAGCGTCAGCCCGAGTCCTTCGGGTTTTCGTGGCCGCCCCGCGATCACGGTCCAGGCCGCGGTGAGGGTGGCCCGTACCGTGTCGACGGTCGCCGTCGCGCCTCGGGCCAGGGCCACGGCCCAACAGGCCGCGTCCGCTTGATGCAGCAGGAGGGCGACGAACACGGCCACGAGCGCGTGGGCCACCGTCATGGCCAAGGAGTCGTGCAGCCGCTCGTGCCAGGCCGCGTGGACGCTGTGGGCCTGCCCGTGCTGATGACCTGAGGCCTCGGCTGTCGCGTGCGGGGTGCGCGCGGTGAACGACAGCCACAGATGCAGTCCGGACTGGGCTACGACGCTGCTGGTCATGACCGTTGCCGGCT
Organism: Streptomyces sp. DSM 40750; assembly: GCF_024612035.1. Classification (GTDB taxonomy): domain Bacteria; phylum Actinomycetota; class Actinomycetes; order Streptomycetales; family Streptomycetaceae; genus Streptomyces. The sequence continues at coordinate 3,814,519 of NZ_CP102513.1, read as the reverse complement.
GGCGGGGACGGCGCGTGCCGACCAGCCCCAGGCCGAAGAGCGCGGCGGCCGCGACCGAGCACGGTGCCCACGGCACAGGCCCCTGAGCGAGCAGATGGTGGGCGCTCACGCCCACCACGGTGCCGACGACGGAGAACACCGCGGCCCTCAGGACGGGCAGCGGCGCTCGGTGGGTGGTGATCGGCTGGTGCATGGCCCGCTCATCATGGAACATCACCCGACCGGTTGGCAGGCCGCTCCGGGAATGTGGCCCGTGCCTCGTTGGTCACAGCCGACTCCCTGGCTGTGTGCGAACTCCCTCTTGTTTCCCTGGTCGGGAAGCTCAAGGTGGAGTTCGTAGACCCCGGAGGTCGATATTGGTGGGGTCGCCTGTTCAACTGTCGCCAGTTCCCCGTGGAACCCGCCCTGCCGGTGACTGTGTGTGGTCGCCAGGGTGAATAATCCCCCGCATGGACCAAGGACTTGCGGCGCTGTTCGGCGCAACGGTAGGCGTTCTCGGCACGGTTGCGGCGTCGGCGATCTCCAGTGGGGCGACTCGGCGGCAGTTGGAGGGACAAGCCAAGGCCGAGCACTTTCAGTGGCGCAGGCAACTGCGGCGAGACGCGTACAGCGCCTTCCTGGCCCCTGCCAACGAGTTGCGCAGCGTTCTGAAGATGGCTGCACGAGCGCTGATAGGCGATGCCCCAGATGTGGCGGAGGCTGATCGGCGGCTCCAGATCGCGCAAGATCAGTTGGTTCGAGTGCAAGCAGCTTGGGCCGCCCTCGCAGTCGAGGGACCCGACTCAGTGGAGCAGGCCGCCCACAGCGTCCACCTGGGGCTCCACTCGATGCACACAACTCTTCTCGCCTGGCGCGACTCCTCGGGTGCCCCAAATCGCAACGTCAACTTCGTTGAGCGTCACGCCGTCGAGGTGACCATGGTCTCCGAGCGCCTCGGCAGCTTCACGTCGGCGGCGCGGGCCGCCTTGGACGACGCGGACCTTCCGTCCAGCAGGCGCAGCTGAGGGGTCGGCGCAGGCCACGGCAGACTACGGGTGGGCTCGCGTATTCAACTGTCGTGTATTGGTCCGGTGTCAGCCTTGAACAGTGACTTTGGGTGACGAGGTCGGGGAGCGTTGCGTGCGGCCAAGCGGTGATGTGCTGGTGGAAGACGGCAGGCTTCTGCGGCAGGTGCGCAACGGCTCGCTGTGTGGCGGCTCTGTAGGGTGATCGCGCGATTCGGTGAGGGGAGTTCGGGGTGGAGCAGCCGTTGAACATCGCGGTGGCGCAGCCGAGGTGCATCGCTTTCGACGTGACGTCCAACGCGGTGGCCCACGCGGAGGCCGTTCGGGCGGCGGAGGCGCGGGTGGTGGTCTTCCCCGAGATGTCGCTGACGGGATACGAGCTGGACGCGGAGCCGGTCGTTCCGGACGACGAACGGCTGGCTCCGATCGTCGCCGCGTGCGCCGAGACCGGGTCGCTTGCCCTGGTCGGCGCGCCTGTGCAGGGTCCGCGCATCGGCATCCTGGTTGTGGAGGGAAACGGCGCGCGCGTGGCTTATGGGAAGGTGTACCTCCACGGCAGCGAGGCCGCCCGCTTTGTGCCTGGGGAGCCGGCCGTGATCGTAGTGGACGGGTGGCGGCTGGGGCTCGCCGTCTGCCGTGACACGGGTATTCCTGAGCACGCCGCGAAGACGGCCGCGCTGGGCATCGATGGGTACGTGGCTGGGGTTGTCCACGCCGATCACGAGGCTGAGGTCCACGGCGAGCGCGCCCGCCGGGTCGCGGCCGACCACGGTGTGTGGGTCGCCATGGCGGCCTTCGCGGGTCCGACCGGTGGCGGCTTCGACCGCACGTCCGGCCGTTCGGGCATCTGGTCCGCCGACGGGGAACTGGTCGCGGAGGCGAGTGCCGCCCCCGATGAGATTGCGCGAGCGGTTTTCGTCAAGTGATTCCGACTCGGAGCGTGGGAGCCGCGACTGGCAGATGACAGAGGGAGCTTGCGCTCAACTGTCGTGTGCTGTCAGTGCTGTTGGTCGTGGGAGCTCCCCGGCGGAGGCGATCGGCCCCTTCAGGCTCTGCGGCAACACTGTCGCGGCCGGCACCTGCGACGGCGGACTCGGCAGCCCGGACCGCGGTGGGGTGGTTTCGTTCAACGACGTCATCGATCCTGCTGGATCGTCATCAGGCGCAAGAGAGCCGTGGCCGCCCGGCATGGACACGGCCCCCTCCGCATCTCGGGGCAACCTCAAGGTGGGGAGCGGCCACCGGCTGGGCCGCGGCACTCGCCGATCCGGCCGTCGCCTCCGCCCTGCACGCCATCCACGACCAACCCGCCCACCCCTGGACGGTAGAAGAACTCGGCGCCGGGGCCGGCCTGTCACGGGCGGCCTTCGCACGCCGATTCAGCACGACCGTGGGCCAACCGCCCCTGACATACCTGACCTGGTGGCGCATGACCCTCGCCGGCCGGCTGCTCGCCGCCACCGACGCGCCACTCCGCGCCATCGCCCAACACAGCGGCTACTCATCGGAATTCACCTTCGTCAGAGCCTTCACCCGGGAACACGGGACACCGCCCGGCCGATACCGCAAGGCCGCAGCACCTGGAGTCTGACGGCTTCATACAGGCCGAACCGCAGTACCGGCGCGACCGCCTGCTGCCGTCGGGCGCGGTGTAGCTGTGGATGCGGATCGGGCCCTAGCCGGCTTTGAAGGCGCTGGGCTCGCAGGGCCGGAGCGGTGGATGGGTCCGGTGCCGTGGGACAGGGGCAGGCCGGGGGCCCGGTGGCTGTGGGCGATGATCTCCGCGGTGATGGATATGGCCGTCTCCTCGGGGGTGTGGGCGCCGAGGTCGAGGCCGATCGGGGAGTTGAGGCGGGCGAGTTGTGCTGTCGTGACGCCGGCCTCGCGTAGCCGCTGGTCGCGGTCCTCGTGGGTGCGGCGGGAGCCCATCGCGCCGATGTATCCGACGGGGAGACTCAGCGCCAGGCTCAGGAGGGGGATGTCGAATTTGGCGTCGTGGGTGAGGACGCAGAGTGCCGTGCGGGCGTCTACCTCGGTGGCTGCGAGGTAGCGGTGGGGCCAGTCGACGACGACTTCGTCGGCGTGCGGGAAGCGGGCGGCGGTGGCGAAGACCGGGCGGGCGTCGCAGACGGTGACGCGGTAGCCGAGGAAGTTCCCGGCCTGGCTCAGGGCGGCGGCGTAGTCGACGGCGCCGAAGATCAGCATGCGGGGCGGTGCGGCGTGGGTGTGGACGAGGACCGAGAGTTTGACGGGGCAGGTGTCGGGGTCTCCGCCGACGTCGATCCTGGCGCTGCGTCCCGCTCTCAGCAGGGCGCGGGCCTGTGCCACGACCGCCCGGTCCTCGTTCTCGCTGCCCAGGGTGCCGCCGTACGCGCTGCCGTCGCCGAGGAGGGTGAGGGTGCGGCCGAGGAGTTCGTCGGGGCCGTCGACGATCTGGGCCACGGCGGAGGGTCTGCCCCGTACTGCTTCGTCCAGGGCGGTGGTCAGGTGGGGCTGGGCTGCCGGTTCGATGCGTTGGACCAGGACGTCGATCTCGCCGCCGCAGGTCAGGCCGACGGCGAAGGCGTCGTCGTCGGAGTAGCCGAACCGGGCGCGTGACGGGCCGCCACCGTCCTGGAGCATCTGTTGGCACTGGTCGTAGACGGCTCCTTCCACGCAGCCGCCCGAGACGCTGCCGACCACCTCGCCGTCGATGTCCACGGCGAGTGACGTGCCCGGCGGCAGGGGTGCGCTGCCGCTGACTTGGACGACGGTGGCGAGGGCGAAGGGGCGGGCCTCGCGGCACCAGGCGTGCAGCGTGTCGGCGATGTTCAGCATGGACGGGGCTCCGTAAGGGACGGTGTTGGGCGGGCCCGCCGCAGTGTCGGCGCGGGAGAGGTGACACTGCGGCGGCCCTGGTGTCCGGCGGTGGGCCGCTCACCTGCCGCCGGACGGTCGGAGGGGTGCCCAGGGGCACCCTGGTGTTCAGAGCAGGGCTTCCGCGGTGATGGGCAGTTCGCGGACGCGGCGGCCGGTGGCGTGGAAGACGGCGTTGGCGATGGCGGGTGCCACGCCGACCTGGACGATCTCGCCCAGGCCCTTGACGCCGATGGGGTCGGCCTCGCGGTCGTCGCCGTCGAGGTAGATGGCCTTCAGGTCGGGGACGTCGGCGTTGACGGGGACGAGGTAGTTGGCGAGGTCGGCGTTGACGATGCGGCCGTCGCGGTGGTCGGTGACCGTGTGTTCAAGCAGGGCCTGGCCGATGCCGCCGACCATGCCGCCGAGGGCCTGGCTGTCGGCGAGTTTGGGGCTGATGACGCGGCCCGCGTCGTAGACGCCGAGCATGCGCCGGACCCGGACCAGACCCAGGCAGTCGTCGACGGCGACCTCGGCGAAGACCGCGCCGTAGGCGAACAGGGAGTGCCGTTCCGGTCCTGTGGGCCGGGTGAAGGAGCCCATCGCTTCGAGGTGGGTACGTTTGTTGCGGGTCAGGAGTTGCCGGTAGGTCTCGCCGCGTGTGGGGTTGTGCTTCACGTGCAGTCGGCCGGCGCGGACCACGATGGTGTCGGGGTCGACGCCGTGCAGCGGCGACTTTTCGTCCTCGACGGCGAGCTTGATGGCTTGCTTCCGCAGCTTGTCGCAGCCGTCCTGGACGGCCGATCCGACGCTGGCCATGGTCCAGGAGCCGCCGTGCGGCGGGGCGGGCGGCATGAGGGAGTCGCCGAGACGGAACGTCACCTTGCCCATCGTCAGGCCGAGGGCGTCCGCGGCGAGTTGTGTGTTGGAGGTGTAGGTGCCCGGGCCCATGTCGCTGGCCGCGGACTGGACCAGCGCGGTACCGTCGGCGTTCAGCCTGACCGACGCCTGGGCGTCGTTGCGGGCGGTGTCGTAGACGCCGGTGGCCATGCCGATGCCGATCAGCCAGTCGCCGTCCCGGGTGGAGCGCGGTTTCGGGTTGCGGCGGTTCCATCCGAACTCGCGGGCGCCGACGGTGTAGCACTCGCGCAGCTTGCGGGTGGAGAACGGCAGGCCGCTGGACTCGTCCGCCTCGGGTTCGTTGCGCAGGCGCAGCTCGATCGGGTCGATGCCCAGCTCGTGGGCGAGTTCGTCCATCGCCGACTCGATGGCGTACGAGGCGGTGGTGTATCCCGGGCCGCGCATGAACAACGGGGTGTGCACGTCCAGCGGTACCGTCCGGTACTCCTGGCTCACGTTGGGCATGCTGTACAGCATCTGCCCCGGGATCAGCACGGACTCCATGAACGTCTCGTAGCTCGACGTCTCGGCGCGCACGTCGTGAGCCATCGCGGTCAGGCGGCCGCGCCGGTCGCTGCCCAGGTGCACCCCGTATGCGTACGTGGGCCGGAAGCCCGTTCCGAAGTACAGCTGTTTGCGGGTCAGGGCGAGTTTGACGGGACGCTTCGTCTCGCGGGCGGCGAGCGCCGCGATGGTGACGTGCGGCCAGGCCCGGAGCCCGCTGCCGAAGCCGCCGCCGACGAACGGCGAGATGACGCGCACCGACTCCGGCGCGACCCCGAACACCACGGCGAGTTCTATCTGGGTGCCGAACACCCACTGGGTCTTGTCCCACACGGTGAGCTTGTCGCCGTCCCAGCGGGCGGTGGTGGCGTGCGGCTCCATCGCGTTGTGGTTGTTGCGGGCGAGGTGGTAGGTCATCTCCATGCGTACGGCGGCCGAGTCCAGCGCCTTTGCCGCGTCGCCCCGCGCGTACTTCTGGGGCTCGCCTGCCGGTGCGTCGGCCATGTCGGTCGACGGCTGCTCGGCGTAGTAGGTCACCTTCACCAGACTGGCGCCGTGCTGGGCGGCCTCCAGTGTGGTGGCCACGACGACGGCGACCGGCTGACCGTGGAAGAGGACCTTGTCGTCCTGGAAGACGTGCAGCCGCTCGCCGGGCGGAGCGACGGGGAGCGGGTTGCGCTGGTAGGGCAGTGTGGGCGCGTTGAGGTGGCTGATCACCTTCAGGACGCCGGAGTGGGCGAGGGCGGCGCGGGTGTCGATGCCGGTGATGCGGCCCCGGCCGATGCCGCTGTCGACGACGACCGCGTGCACGGCTCCGTCGATGTCGTGGTCGACGGCGTACTTCGCCTGGCCGGTGACCTTCAGCCGGCCGTCCACCCGGGAGAGCGGGGCGCCGACAGCTGCCTGCGGCTGCGGACTCATGCGGTGCCTCCTACGATGCGCAGCTGCCGCTCGACGGTGCGTTTCAGGAGCTCGGGCTTGAAACGGTTGTGCTCCAACGGGCGGGCTCCCTCCGCCGCTCGCTCCGCAGCGGCCGTCCACAGGGCTTTCGTGGGGCGCTCGCCGATCAGGTGCCGCTCCACGGCGGGCAGCTTCCACGGCACGGTGCCCACACCACCGGCGGCCACCTTCGCCTCCCGGATCACCCCGCCGCGGATGTGCAGGGCGACGGCCGCGGAGGTGAGGGCGAACTCGTAGGACTGGCGGTCGCGGACCTTCAGGTAGCCCGACTTCAGCGGACGTGGAAAGGCCGGGATCTCCACCGCCGTGATCAACTCACCCTTGCGGAGTGCCTGTTCACGGTTCGGAGTACTGCCGGGTCGCAGCAGGAAGTCCGCGAAGGCGACACTGCGCTCCCCGTCCGGGCCCAGCAGGTGCACCCTCGCCTCCAGCGCGGCGAAGGCCACGGCGACGTCGGAGGGGTGCGTGGCCACGCAGTCGTCGGAGGTGCCGAGGATCGCGTGGGTGCGGTTGAAGCCTTCGAGCGCCGCGCACCCGCTGGCGGGCTCGCGCTTGTTGCAGGCGGCCGTCACGTCGCGGAAGTACGTGCACCGGGTGCGCTGCATGATGTTGCCGCCGATGGTGGCCATGTTCCGCAACTGGGCCGACGCGCTCAGCTCCAGCGCCTCGGAGACGACCGGGTAGGTGGTGCGGACCTTGGGGTGGGCGGCGGCCTCGGCCATCCGGACCAGGGCGCCGATGCGCAGGCCCCCGCGCTCGGTGACCGTGACCTTGCGCAGAGGCAGCGCGCTGATGTCCACCAGCGTCTCGGGGCGTTCGACGGTCTCGCGCATCAGGTCGACCAGGGTGGTGCCGCCGGCTATGTAGCGCCCGCCGCGCTGCCCGGCCGCGAGTGCGCTCCGGGTGTCTGCGGCCTTCGTGAAGGAGAAGGGATACATGGTGGCCGGGCCTCACTTCCCGCGGGCGGTCTGCTCGACCGCCCGCACGATCTTCACGTAGCAGCCGCAGCGGCAGATGTTGCCGCTCATCCACTCCCGGATCTCCTCGGCGGAGTCCGTGTGGCCCTCCTCGATGCAGCCGACGCCGGACATGATCTGACCCGGCGTGCAGAACCCGCACTGGAAGGCGTCCTGGTCGACGAACGCCTGTTGTAGCGGGTGCAGTTGGTCGCCGTCGGCCAGGCCCTCGATGGTGGTGACCTCGGCGCCGTCCAGGCGCACCGCCAGCGTCAGGCAGGAGTTGACCCGCCGTCCGTCGACCAGGACCGTGCAGGCCCCGCAGGCACCGGCGTTGCAGCCCTTCTTCGTGCCGGGCAGGCCGAGCTGTTCACGCACCAGGTCCAGCAGCGAGGTCCGGTTGTCGATCACGGCGATGCGCCGCTCACCGTTCACGGTCAGCGAGACACGACCGCTGGGTGGAGCTTCGGAGGCGGACGCCTCCTCGGCACCGGACAGAGAGGCACCCGCAGCCAGGCCGCCCGCCATTACGGCGCCACCGACGGCGGTCGTCGTGGCGATGAACGTTCGTCGGGACGGGGGCGACGGCTGCCCTTCGGAGGGTGGGCGGTACTCGGGAAGTTCGGTGGACATGGCCACTCTCTTCGTTCGGCGACGGTCTGGGCGGAGGGATCGGTGGTCTCACTCATCGGCGTGCGGGTCGGCTGTCGGTCAGGGCAGCCGCGGGTACAGCGCGGCGACGCCTCCGGCCAACCCGCCCTGCACCTGGCGGCTGATGTCGTCGACGACGATCTCGTAGGCGCCGTCGGCGAGGCCGTCGGCGGCGAGGCGGGCGACATCGGCGGGGGCGGTCTTGGGCCCGTCGAGCTCCCGGGACATGTCGGTGTCCATGCCGCCGACGTGCAGTCCGGCCACCCGGATGCCCTGGTCGGCGAGCTGGACGCGCAGGGCGTTGGTGAGCGACCACTGGGCGGACTTGGCGGCGCAGTAGGCGCCGAGATCCGGGAAGGTGAACCAGGACAGGACGGACAGGACGTTCAGGATCGCGCCACCGCCGTTGGCCGCGATCTGCGGTGCGATGGCCCGGACCACCGAGAGGGTGCCGTAGAAGTTGGTGTCCATGTCTCGGCGGATGCCGTCCGGGTCGCCGGCGAGCAGGTTGCCGCCGACGGATATGCCGGCGTTGTTGATCAGGACGGTGACGTCACCCGTGGCCTTGGCGGCGGCCGCGATGGAGGCGGAGTCGGTGATGTCGAGCGCGATCGGCGTGGCACCGGGCAGGTCGACCTGGTCGGGGTTGCGGGCACCGGCGTAGACAGTCGCGCCGCGGCTGAGCAGTTCGGCGGTGAGTGCGCGGCCGAGGCCCCGGTTGGCTCCGGTGACGAGGACGGTGCTGGCGGAGAGGTCCATGAGAAAGCTCCTGATGCTTTGGTGCAGGTGATGAATGAGGGGACGGAGTACTGGTCGGATTGGGGCGGGTGCCGTGTCTGGCTGCCGGTCCGGGGGAGGTCAGGCGGTCGGGCCGGTGCCGTGGGCAGCGTGGTGACTGCTGCGAGCGGGCTGTCGGCCGTCGGCCGGGAAGATCAGGCAAGTGGTCGTGGCGTGGGCGAGCAGCCGACCGGCGAGGTCGGTGACGGTGGCGGTGGCATAGGCGGTACGGCGGCCGACATGGACAGCGGTGCCCTCGCAGCGGATGCGGCCGGTGTCGACGGTGACCGGCCGCAGGAAGGCGATGTTGAGGCCCTGCGTGGTGTAGCCGGTTCCGGCGGGGAGGCGGGTGAAGACGGAGGCGCCCAGGGCGTTGTCGGCGAGGGCCGCGAGGACGCCGCCGTGGACGGTGCCGAGCGCGTTGTAGTGCCATCCCGCGGGGGTCAGCTCGAAGACGGTGCGACCCGGTTCGACCTCGAGGGGCTCGATGGCGAGGGTGCCCATGGCCGGCGGGGTCGGGAGCGTTCCCTCGCCGATTCCCCGCAACACCTCCAGGCCGCCCATCTGCCCGATGGCCTCGGCGGTCGGGCGGGGATCCTGCCAGGTGTAGGCCCGGTGCTGGGGTGTGGGCTGCGTGCTCATGAGGTGATGGGAGTGGTCGTGGGGGCGGGCATGCGCGTTCCGTTCTGATGGGGGCGGTTGTGTACGGCGGTCAGGGCCACCACGGCGGCGGCGAGGAAGACGGCCGCGGTGACGGCCAGGCCTGCGTGTACGCCGGAGGCGAAGGCGTCCGCGATCGCCGCGCGCACCGCGCCGGCCGGCGCGGCGGTGCTGGTCGTTCCGGAGGCGACTGCTTGCTCGACGGGTGCGCGGGCGGCGGCGGGCACGCCGTGCGCGGCGAGTTGCCGGGGCAGGTCCGAGGTGACGCGGCCGGCGAGCAGCGAGCCGAGCAGCGCTGTGCCCATGACCGCGCCGACCTGCCGGGCGGTGTTGACGGCGCCGGAGGCCATGCCCGCGCGTTCAGGGGAGACGCTGACCAGCGCGGCGGCTGTGCTGGGCGCGATGACCAGGCCGGATGCGGCGCCGAACAGGGCGAACAGCGGCCAGACCCGGTGGTAGGGGGTGTCCTCGCCGACCGTGGTCAGGCCGAGAACGGCGAGGGCGCCGAGCAGCAGACCGACCGTCAGCGGTGCCTTGAAGCCGGTACGCCGGATCACTCTGCCGGTGAGGAAAGCCGAGACGACGTAGACGCCGAACAGGGGCAGCATGCGCCAGCTGGTGTCCAGGGCGGTCAGGTGCTGGACGTTGTTGTAGAACATCACCACGAGGACGGCCACGCCGGTGAAGCCGAACAGTGACACCGCGGCGATGACCATCACGGCACTGAACGAGCGTGAGGCGAACAGCCGGACGTCGAGCATCGGCGCCGCCACCCGCAGCTCCACGGCGACGAACACCACCGCGCCGACCGCGGCCGCGCCCCAGGCGGCGAGGACGGGACCGGCGGTGTACCCGTCCTGGCCGCCCTGGATCAGGGCGTAGACCAGACTCGCGATGGTGAGGGTGCCCAGCAGTGCGCCGGCCACGTCCAGGCGGCCGTCGGGGGCCAGGGACTCCGCGGCGAACGGGACCGCGACCAGCAGCGTGATCACACCCAGGACGGTGTTCGACACGAACACCGCGTGCCAGCTGAAGTGGTCGAGCAGGACACCGGCGAGCAGCGGGCCGACGGCCAGGCCGATGCCCGACGACGCCGCCCACACGGTGATCACCTCGGTCCGCCGCTGCGGATCGGTGAAGGCCGCGCCCAAGAGGGCCAGACTGTTGGGCAGGATGAGCGCGCCGCCGAGACCGGAGACCAGCTGCGCGACGATCACCGTGGCAGTGGTGTCGGCGGTCGCGGCCAGCACGCCTCCCGCGATCATGATCACCACGCCGACGCAGAACATCCGCTTGCGGCCCAGGAGATTGCCCAGCGTGCCGGCCGACAGCACCAGAGCGGCCACGACCAGCGTGTACGCGCTGGGAATCCAGATCAGCGCGCTCGGGCCGACGTGCAGATCGTCCTGGATCGCCGACAGTGCCGAGATCGTGGCGGTGACGAGCAGGAACGTCATCATCACGCCCAGGCACATCGCCATCAGCGTCAGAAGTTCCCCGCGTCGTAAGGCAGTTCCCCTGCCTGTTCCCGCCCGGTGGCCGCCCCTGCCGCCCGGCAGTCGGTCCGCAGCCGACGCGGAGGTGCCGGAGGAGGGGACATGGTCCCTGGTCATGGAGGTCCTTCCTCGTTTCGCGAGGATGTGCGGGAAGCGGATTCGGGACGCACTCGTCGGAGGTGCGCTGCGGGCGAGCACGAGTGACGTGCTGTCATCTGCGTGGTGCCGGGCCGCAGTTGCACCATGTGCGCGGCGTCTTCGTGAGCGGGCTGTGGGCTATGCCTGCTGGTTCGCGATGCCGAGGTAGTCGCCCAGGTTCCGCTCGATCTCCTCGACGCCGATCTCGGCGATGAGCTTGCCGAGTCGCGGGATGCGGGCCTGGAATCCCGTCCATGTGACCGACTCCGTGAAGTCCGCCCAGGACGCGCGCAGGTCTGCCACCGGCGGCAGGGTCGACCGGTTGATCTGTGCCTTGGCGCCGAGGACGGACGCCCTGTCGAAGGACGCGATGCGCGCTGCCACGCCGCCCACGAAGTCGTCGAGTTCGGCGTCGGGGACGGCCCGGGTCACCCATCCGTACTGCTCGGCGCGCTCGGCGTCGTAGTCGTGGCCGGTGAGGACCGCTTCGAGCGCGCGGTCCCGCCCCAGCAGTCGGGCGAGCCGGTCGCTGCCGCCACCGCCGGGGACGATGCCGATCGCGACCTCGGGCTGGCAGAAGACCGCTTCCTCACGGCTGGCATACCGCAGGTCGAAGGCCAGGGTGATCTCGTCCCCTCCGCCCCGCGTGCGCCCGCGGATGGAGGCGATGCTGATGAACGGGGCGTTGCTCAGGCGGGTGACGAGCTCGACCCACGTCGGGGTCCCGTCCGCGTTGTTCAGCGCCAGAAGGTCGGGCACCTGGGCGAGATCGGCGTGGTTGTAGAAGTATCCGGGCGTGCCGCTGTCGAAGACGACGACCTGAACCCGCCCGTCCTGGCTCAACTCGTCAACGATGTCGAGCAGTTGGACGACGGTGTCCGCGCCGACGACGTTCACCGGCGGATTCGAGAAGGTGACCTTGCGGATCTTCGGCGCCACGGTCTCGATCTTGAACATGCTGTGCTGAGTCATGCTGTGCTCCAGTGCTGAGGGGTGTGCGTGCGGGAAGAGGAAGGTGTGCGAGCGTCGCTCCGGGGCATGCCGGTGGCGTCGAGAACGGGCTGCTCAGTGGCTGCGGGCGCTACCTTCCGTGGGCCGGCTCCGCCGACTTCCTGTGGACCGGTGCGACCGCGCGGTGCACGTACGCCGGCGGGAGGTTCGGCCACACCACCCGGCCGCGCTCCACCGTGGAGAACCGCCCGGTCAGCTCGGTGGCGAACCGGCGGGCCGGGGGTGTCCACGCGGCGTGCATGTACGCGAAGGTGCTGAACCCGCCGCTCGGACTCAGTACGCCGGCGGCCGCGTCGAGGATCCGGCGCTGCCGTTCATGCGGCATGACGGTCCACGGCAGACCGGACACGATGACGTCGACCGGGTGGGGGACGAACGTCGCCAGGTCCTCGGCGCTGCCCTGGACCACCTCGACGGAACTGTCATCGGCGTACCGGTCCGTGAGCCGGCGGGCGAAGGCCGGGTTGAGCTCGACCGCGATCAGCCGCGCGTTCGGAGCCAACTGCCGCAGGATCGTTCCGGTGATCGCGCCGGTGCCGGACCCCAACTCCACCACGAGGTCGGCGCGGTGAAGGTCCAGTCCGGCGGTCATGGCCTGGGCGAGTGTGGCGGAGCTGGGCGCGATGGCGCCGGTGAGTCGGGGGCTGCGGAGGAACTCGCGCATGATCGACATGTTCAGAAGCTAGGGATCCGTCGTGTCGTCGGAAACCATCCCGAGCGCCCGACGGGGTCATCCGCCAGGACGAACCAGTCCGCTCTCGTAGGCCACGACGACGGCCTGTATCCGGTCGCGGAGACGCAGCTTGCTGAGGATCCGGGCCACGTGGGTCTTGACCGTGGTCTCGCCGAGGAACAGCTTCCCGGCGATCTCCGTGTTGTTCAGCCCACGGGCGACCAGACCCAACACCTCACGCTCGCGGTCGGTCAGTACGTCGAGGCGTTTGTCGGTGAGGGGAGCGATGGCGTCCGTGACATACCGGTCGATCAGCCGCCGGGTCACCGAGGGGGCGATCACCGCGTCGCCGCGCAGCACGCCACGGATGGCGACAAGCATCTCGGCGGCCGGCGTGTCCTTGACAAGGAAGCCGCCGGCTCCGGCGCGAAGCGCCGCGTAGGCGTACTCGTCGCGGTCGCAGGCGGTGATGACCAGCACCTGTGTCCGGGGCAGTGCGGCGCGTACCTGTGCGGTGGCCGAGATGCCGTCGAGGCCCGGCAGCCGCACGGCCATGAGAACGAGGTCCGGGCGCAGGGCGAGTGCCTGTGCCACGGCTTCCTCGCCGTCCCCGGCTTCGCCGACGACCGTGAGGTCCGACTGGCTGTCCACCACCATGCGCAGGCCGACGCGCATCAACTCCTGGGCGTCACAGATCAACACACCGGCCTCCGCCATGGCGTCCCTCCTTCGTGGAGGAACCGGGCGGTGAGGTCCCGGCCCGGACGTCGGCCGGCACCGGTGCCGAGGCCATCGCTGGTGAAGAAGTCCATGGACAGCTCCTGGGTGATTGACGGATATGGCGAACGCGGCAGATCGGGAAGGCGCACTCGCGTCTCACCCGAACGGCCTGTCGTTGTTCCGGGCCGGGATCGCGGGTCGGCCGCAGTAGTGCCGTAGGTCAGGGACGTGGGCGGCGCGAGGAGATCGGCTTCGCAGCGGTATCGCCGGACGGGCGGCGATCTTCGAACGCCGCCAGCGTGACGACGATCGCGGCCGCGACGACCGCCGCCACGTAGGCCGGGGCCGTCGGCGTGACCGCGCATCCGAGGATCAGAGCGGACAGCGCGACCAGCCGCGCCTTGGGCAGGTCGTCGAACAGGGTCCTGCCGTGCCACGTCTGCGCCCCGATGAAGAGGGCAGGCCCGCCGAACAGCAGCAGGTTCGTGGTGATGCCGGCGTGATGGGCCGGGTGCGCGATGACACGCTCGTCGCCCGCGGCGGCGGCGATCATCCCGGCGACGGAGACCATGAGGCTGTAGACGCCGCTGCGGCCCGCCCGTATGGGGTCCTCGGTCTGCTCGTAGTGGCGCACGATGTGCTCGGAGCGGCTGAAGAACAGCCAGAACAACGCGACCGTGCCGGTGAGCGCCACGCCGGCGGTCAGCAGGGTCATCGGCGCGTACGGCGCCGTGGTGAGGGCGGTGCCGGTGGTCAGGATCGTCTCACCGAACGCGATGATCATGAACAGTCGGCCGCGTTCCAGCAGGTGGCCGCCGGCGAAGGTGACCTGCCGGGAGTCCAGCCTGCGGCCGGGCAGGGGATGCGCCGTCCACGTGCCCGCCAACTCGATCAGGGTCGCCGCGGCCCACCACACCAGCCGCGCGTCGCCGTCGGCCGCCGCGCCGGTCAGCCAGAAGGGGGCGGCCGCGGCGAACCAGACCAGGACACGGCGCCAATGCTCCTGATCACGCCGGTCGAGACCCACCCTCAGCAGCCACACCGTCCGGCCGAGGTGAATCAGCAGGAAGGTGACGACGAAGACCCATCCGGCATCGCCGAAGGCACGCGGGATCGCGGCGTTCATGAACAGTCCCAGGAGCATGACCGTCAGCAGCATCCGACGGGTCCGCGGATCCTCGGCCGGGACGAGGGTGACCGCCCATGTGGTGTACGCCCACGCCGCGTAGACCGCGAGGTAGAGCACGAGCGTCTGGGCCGCGCCCGTCCACGTCGGGTGCGCCAGCAGTTGATGCGACAGCCGGCCGATCGCGAAGACGTAGACCAGGTCGAAGAACAACTCCAGCGGCGTCACCTCCCGGCGCGCCGGCGCGCTGGTCGACTGCACGATGTATCTCCTAGGTCGGGCAGGCGCTCGGACTGCCGTGGCTCCGGCGTCCGGGTGAGCGGTCAGTCGGCAAGGAAGGCCGTCACCTGGGCGGCGAAGTCCTTGGCGTGCTGGAAGAGGAAGGCGTGGCCGGCGTCGCCGTAGACCACGAGGGTGGCGTCGGTCAGGTGCTGGACGGCGGTGTAGGCGGCCAGGGCGGGGATCATCGCGTCCTTCATGCCGGTCGCGTACAGGACGGGCTGCTTGATGGACTCCAGGTCGGCCCGCACCTGGTCGAAGGGGATCGCCGCGTCCTTGCCGATCGCGGCGATCTGACCCGTGGCCGCCGCCTCGGACACGCCGGGGACGCCGGTGGCCAGCCGGGTGGCCACCCTGGCGAGGTGCTCGTACCCGGCGGCGCGTCCGGTGTCCGTCCCGGGGAAGAACAGGAACACCAGGTCGTCCCCGGTGACCTCGGGCTTGGTCATGGTGGCCCGCACCTTGGGGTCCGGGTCGGGAGCGCCGGGCACCGTGCCGCCGGGGTTGGCGGCCGCCACGACCAGCTTGCGGACCAGGTCGGGTCGGGTGCGGGCGATGTGCTGGGCGACGGTGCCGCCCAGCGTCCAGCCGAGCAGGTCGACCTGCGGCAGGCCGAGGGCCTCGATGAACTCGACGGTGCCGTCGGCGAGACCCTCGACGGAGTCACGTGGGGTGCCGGTGGTGTAGCCGGTGCCGACGTTGTCGAACACGATCACGTCATGGGCGGCGGCCAGGTGGTCCAGGAGCTCGGGGTCCCACCAGTCGAGGGTGCCTCGGACCCGGTTGAGCAGGACCAGTGGAATGCCGCCCCGCGGGCCGATGCGCCGGTAGGTGAACGTCGCGGAGGGACCGTCTGCGGTGAGGTCCTCGGCCGCGTCTGCCAGATAGGTAGTCATGACGAGCGTCGCTTTCTCGTTGCTGTGCCTCGTGGAGGGAAGTGAGGGCGCGGGTGTCAGGCGGGCAGCCGGTTCATCTTGCGGAGCTGCTGGTCGAACACGCGGGTGGGGACGATGCGGCGCATGGTGCGGACGCGCCCGGTCATGGCACCGGCGGTGTAGCGCACCTTGGGCTTGGCGTCGGTCGCCGCCGCGACGATCTCCTTGGCGACGACGGCGGGGTCGTCGCCGTCCTTGACCGCGCCGGCCATGTACTCCTCGAAGATGTGCCGCTGGCCCGCGTAGATGTCCAGGGGCTGGTCGGGGCGGACGCTGGCGGCGTCGAACGCGGTGTTGGTCCAGGCGGGCTCGACGAGCAGGACCCGTATGCCGTGTTCGCGGAGCTCGTGGTCGGCGGACTCGGAGTAGCCCTCGACGGCGTGCTTGGAGGCGGCGTAGACGGCCATGTAGGGCTGCGGCATGAACCCGACGATGGAGGAGATGTTGATGATTCGTCCGCTGCCCGCCGCGCGCATGTGGGGCAGCACGGCGTTCGTCATACGGATGACGCCGAAGACGTTGATGTCGAACAGGTGCTGGGCCTGGGCGGCGGAGGACTCCTCGGCCGCGCCCGCCGAGCCGACGCCGGCGTTGTTGACCAGGACGTCGATCCGCCCGAACCGGTCGATCACCTCTCCGACCGCGGTCGTCACCGACCCGTCACTGCTGACATCGAGGTCGAGGAATGTCACGCCCTTCACAGGGGTGACGTGCGCGGTGTTGCGGCTCGTGCCGACCACCTCGTAACCGGCTGCGGCCAGCGCGAGAGCGGCTGACTTTCCGATGCCGGAGGACGCACCCGTCACGAGGGCTACCGGACGTGTTGTCGCCATTGTGGGCTCCTGACTCATGGACTGCTTCGTCTTGCGCGGGGTGAGGGGATCGCGGTGTCGGACGCGGATGACGGTCGTACCGAGGCCCGCCGATGTCGCCGCAACACCCTCAATCGGTTTCATCAATGTATCAGCTTCTAAGTCAGGCGCAACATCGGAGCATCAATTAAAGGGATATCCGTAGCGTTCCCGTATCCGCTACGGAGGGTCAGGGTGCCAACCACTGCGGGCTGAGGCAGGCGGCGCCCAGTTACACGGCGATACCCCGCCGGGTTCGGCTCCGGCGGGGTATCGGGCGTGGGCTGCCGGTCGGCGGTCGCCGTTCCTGCCGGTCCGGCGACCGTCTCGTGGCGAGGTGTTGTCAGCGGTCGAGGAAGGCGTTCACCTCGGTGCCGAACTTGACGGCGTACTGGTAGAGGAAGCCGTGGCCGGCGTCCGGGTAGATGTGCAGTTGGGCGTTGGGGAGGTGCTTGGCCAGCAGGTGGGAGTTCTTGGCGGGCATCAGCATGTCGCTCTCGCCGTCGGCGACCAGGACCGGCTGGAAGAGGGCCTTCAGGCGGACCAGCTTGGACTTGTCCGGGATGCCCCACTCGGACCACGCGGTGAGCTGGCGGTCGCGGGTGGCGAGGCTGGAGGGGGCGTCGTGGTCGGTGGTGCGCTGTCCGAGGCGCTGGAGGAACTCCTTCCCCGCGGCCTGGCTGGTGGCGGTGTCCTTGAAGAACAGAAAGAGGTAGTCCTCGGGGCCGGGGTTGTCCTTCAGGGTCCGCTGCAGGATGTCGGGGTCGGTTGCGCGCTGGTCCACTCCGCCCTGGGGGCCGGTGCCGGCCAGGACGACGCGGCGGACCTGCCAGGGGCGGCGCAGGGCGACCTCCTGGGCGACCTCGCCGCCGAGGGAGAAGCCGAACACGTCGTAGCGGGGCAGCTTGAGGGCGTCGATGAAGTCGATGGCGTCCAGGGCCGTCTGCTGGACGGTGCTGGCGGTGGTGCCGGTGGAGCCGCCGACACCGACGTTGTCCACGAGGATGACCTCGCGCTTGGCGGCGATGGTGTCGATGAGCTTGGGGTCCCAGGCGTCAAGGTTGCCGCGGAAGTGCTGGAAGAAGACCAGGGGCACGCTGCCGGCGCCGGGGTGGCCGAAGCGGCGGTACTGGTAGGTGACGCCGTTGGTGGCCCTGACCCGCAGGTTGGGGGCGGTGCTGGCGCTCTCCGCGTTCTGCGTCCGGGTGGCCGAGTGTCGAGTGCCGCTGGAGCTGCCGCTCACGGCACTGGCCATGCTCGGTGCCGTGGCGGCGACAGCCGCGACGACCGACATGCCGGCCAGTGCTATCGCGGTCCGCCGGGAGATCCGGGTGCGTCGATTGTTTGAGGACATGCCAATTCCTTGAGTAGGGCCGGGGGTCTCCCCGGCGCGTTGAACCTGTCGTGCGCTCGGCGTACGGATGTCCTGCGGGGCGCGCGGGAGTGGGGCTATTCCTGACCCGGCGACATCGTCGAACCGGGCCGGCCGCCGTACGCATCTGCAGGCCCCGACGGGTCCGGCGACCTCCCGCTCGGATGCGGGCCGGAGGCCATGGACTGCGCGAGGGTGGGGGAGCTGGGAGTGACGACGCCGGTGAGCCGGGGGCGGCGAAGGAACTCCCGCATGATCGACATGCCCAGAAGCTAGGGACCAATCATGTCGTCGGGAGTCATCCCGGGCGCCCGACCGCGTCATCCGCCAGGGCGAAGCGGTCCGCTCTCGAAGCTGCTGTCGTGCGCAGACGTCGTGGGCCGCGCTGGCCGATGCCGTCCCGACTTCCGACGTCTTTCACGACGTACGCGTCGAGTCGGCGTTCGGCGTGGACGGCGAAAGCGTTGACCGGCGGCGTCGTTGGGTGGTCAGTGGTCGGTGGTCGGTGGTCGGTGGTCGGTGGTCGGGCGGTGTGGCGCGATCTCTGATACGTATCATCGACGTATCAGATAGAGGAGCATGCGCGGCATAGGCGCATCAGTTATCGGGATACCCGTAGCGTTCACGTATCCTCTACGGGGGACGGAAAAACGAACGAGACAGGGAGACCGGCATGGGCCGACCGCTGCGGGCAGATGCCGAGCGCAGTGTGCGTGCGATTTTGGAGGCGGCCGAGCGGGTTCTCGCCGAGGATGCCGGTGCCTCTATGGAGCAGATCGCCGAGGCGGCGGGGCTGACCAGGATCACGGTGCATCGCCGGTTCGCGAACCGGCAGGCGCTGCTGGAGGCGCTCGCCGTCTCCGCGAAGCAGCAGCTCCTCGACGCCATCGGGGAGGCCCGGCCCGACTCCGCTCCCGCGCTCGTGGCCCTGTACCGCGTGACTGCGAACGTCCTGCGGGTCAAGAGCACCTGGCGCTTCACCCTCAGCCACACCACGCCCCACAGCGAGACCGCGGCCGCCCTCTGGGCCGACATCGACCGGTACACCGTCGAACTCATGACCCGGGCGCGGAGCGAGGGAATCCTCGCCCCGGACGCGGACCTGGACTGGACGCGGCAGGTGTACTACGCGCTCCTGAGCGAAGCCCTCGACAGGCCCGGCACCGACCAGGACCCGGCCGCACAGGATCACGACGCGCTGGCCGCACTCGTCATCGACACACTCCTGCACGGCGCAGGACCACACGCCTGAGCCCCACCACGACCAATCCCACCGCCAGGAGTCACACCAGGCCCAGACGCCCGCCGGGGACTACGACGGCGCCTCCCAAGTGATCGCCATGTGCTGCGCAGCGGACAGCTCACGGCACACCAGGTCGCCTTACCGTCCAAAGCGGGCGCGCCGGGGCAGTTCGATCGACGAGCTGGGCCACTTCGAACTCGACCGCCGGCGCAGAGATGCGGCCGGCGCGACGCAGCCCGGAGGGCGACAGCCCCAGCATGTGCCCGCCGCCTGAGAAGGCGCGAAAACAGGCCGACCCCCGTTCTCGCCAGGCTCGTGCGTGTGGGCTGCCGCCCACTCTCAATGGCGTGGACGACATGTGCCCTGGGTGAAGGGAAGACGGGACCGGCCGCGGGGACGGCGGCCCCGCCCACGAGCGGGAACCAGCAGCCGCTTGTTCAATCGACTTGCTCGTGAGACTAAGTCGGTAAAATGAGCCCATGGCTCATGTCCCAGCGGCCGAGCGCCGTCCTCAACTGATCAAAGCAGCCATCGACCTCATGACGAGAGAAGGAGTCTCGGCCGGAAGCACACGAGCCATCGCCGCCGAACTCGGCGTCGCTCAAGCCACCGTGCACTACACGTTCGGCACGAAGGAGGGGCTCTACCGCGCCGTCATGGAACAGCTGACGGCGGAGCTGCTGGCGCAGGTCGAGCAGGCCGTTCCGGAGGATGCCGGATTCGAGGAGACGGTCGGCACATTGGCCTCAGCCCTCTGGAGCACGGTGCGCGAGAAACCGGGCCACCACCTCCTCCTCTCGGAACTGAGCATGTTCGCACTCCGCACGCCCGCGCTCAACGAAGCCCTTGAGAGCCACTATCGTGGCGTGGTCGAAGTGACGGCGAGGCTCGTGACGCAGGCGGCCGAGCGCACAGGTCAACCCTTGGCCCAGCCCGCGGAAACAGTCGCGCGGTTCTTCCTCTCCGGTTTCGACGGGCTCGTCATGCAGCGCCTGACCCATCCCGACGAAGAGGCTGAGGCAACTTGCCTGCAAGCCTTCATCGCCGCCGTTGTGGCGCTGGCACGTGGTCAGCTGAGTCTCGTGGCCGTCCCGGCGTTCTGACCGAGCTCGACCGGCCCTCTGGCGGGACCGCGAGGAACATGACGGGGGATCACGGATTCGAGCGAGTGAACTCGGGCTCCTTCTCCTGAGCGACCGAGGCCTTGATCCCCGCTCCAGCCTTGGTGTTGCTCTCCGCCCCTGCTTCCGCACCACGGCCCTTGCCCGGAAGCAGGAGGGCCACGGACACCGCCCCCACTCCCAGGATCGCCGCGCCCACCAGGCTGGTGTGAGCCACCGCGTCCGCGAAGGACGAGCCGACCGCTTCCGCCATCTGGTGGGCGCCGTAGGTGAGTTGGTCGGCCTGCTCTCGTAGCTGCGCGGCCTGCTGGGGGTCGGTCGCCCGCGCTGCTTGTTCGGCGAGCTGCCGTGCCTGGTCGCCGATGCCCTCGGCGACCCCGTACCCGGCGGCGACCGAGTCCTGCGCCTGGTTCAGCGCGCCGGCCGGGAGCTTGCTGCCGGCGGTTGCGTCCGACAGGTTCGACGAGTACGAGGTCGACAGCAGCGAACCGAGTATGGCGATGCCGATCGCCCCGCCCAGTTCCTGCGAGGTGTCGTTGACCGCGCTGCCCACGCCCAGCTCCTCCTCGGGGAACGCACCCATGATCGCGTCCGTGCAGGGCGAGAGCGCCAGGCCGATCGCGAGCCCGAGTGCGATGAGGGGTGCCACGAAATCGCCGTACGACGACGACTTGTCGACCTGGGTGAGCAGCGCGAGTGCCGTCGTGCCGCCGACCATGCCCGCGACGATCGTCGCTTTCCCGCCGATGCGCGGGGTGAGGTAGCCGGTCAGCGCGGAGCCGGCGAAGACCGCGCCGGCGAGCGGCAGCATGCGTATGCCGGTCTCCAACGCGTCGTACCGCAGGACGAACTGGAGGTGCTGGGTGAGGTAGTAGAAGGCACCGAAGACCGCGAGGAGGAACAGTACGACGGCGATGTTGGCACCCGTGAACGCGCGGTCCGCGAAGCGGCGCGGGTCGAGGAGGGGGTGCGGGTGGTGCAGCTCCCAGAGGACGAACGCCACGAGCCCCACGCCCCCGATGACCGTGCCCGTGACCGCCTTGGCGTCCCAGCCGTGCGGGGCCTCGATGAGCGTGAAGACCAGCGCGGCGATCCACACCACCGACAGCAGCCCCCCGACGTAGTCGATCCGCGGTGCGTGCGTGGCCTTGGACGGCGGTACCAGGACGAAGGCGCCGACGATGGCGAGGGCGATCACGGGAACGTTGATCAGGAAGGTGGACTGCCAGCTGGAGCTCTCCAACAGCATGCCCGCGATCAGCGGTCCGGCGGCGATGGCGAAACCGGCGGTGCCCGCCCACAAGGTGATCGCCTTGGTCCGCTCGGCGCGCGGGAAGGTCGCGGCGAGGAGGGAGAGCGTGGCGGGCATGATGAGCGCCGCACCGACACCCATCACCGCACGGGCCGCGATGACCCCGGTCGCACTGTCGACGAGTGAACCCCAGATCGCTCCGCCGCCGAACAGGGCGAGCCCGAGAACGAGCGCGCCGCGTCGGCTGTACTTGTCGCCGACCGCGGCGAACAGCAGCATCAGGGCGGCGTAAGGGATGGTGTAGCCGTCAATCACCCACTGCAGGTCCGTGCTGGACAGGCCGAGGTCCTGGGTCATGGAGGGAGCCGCGACCGTGAGGGCGGTGTTGGCCATCACGATCATCAGCAGGCTCAGACAGAGCACGAGCAGAGCCCACCAGCGCCGGGCGTAGGGCCCGTTCATTCTCTCGACCGGTTCGTTTATGAGCACACGCATGAGCTGGGGTCCTTTCGCGAAGGGATCCGCGCCAATTGCCCCTGCGAGCAGGGGTGGCCGCACGAAACGGCAGGGAGTGCCGCGAGCATCCGTTCGGCAGACTTTATCACTCGACAAAGTCAATAGACCAGGACCGGCGTCATGTGGCTGTTGTGAGATGCGCCGCCCAGTGGTCTGCTCGCTTGCCGCGCCGAGGCCATGCCGGTGTCCTGGTGGTCGACGCCGCTGACCGCGCCGAGCGTCATCGGGACGAAGCTCATGCCGAGCCCGAGAGCGGTGACGAACATCGCGGGCATCAGATGTCCGGCATACGACGAGCCGGGCTCAAGGGTGGCGAACCAGAACATGCCGCCCGCCGCGACCAGCAGGCCCGGTCCGGCGGCCAGCCGGGGCGCCAGACGGGCGATCAGCTTGGAGCTGATGCCCGCGGCGGCACCCATGCCGACGCTGAAGGGAAGAAAGGCGAAGCCGGTCTTGACCGCGCTGTAGCCGAGGATCAGCTGCATGTAGAGCGTCAGGAAGTAGAACATGGCGAACATGCCCGAACCGACGAACAGCATCGTGGCGTAACTGCCGGAGCGGTTGCGGTCCTTGAACAGCCGCAGCGGCATCATCGGGTCCGCGGCGCGCCGCTGGATGACCAGGAACACCGTCAGCAGTACGGCGGCCGTCGAGAAGGAGGTCAGCGCCAGGCCGCCTGTCCAGCCGTGCTCGCCGCCCCCGCGTGATGCCGTAGACGAGGGCGATGAGTCCGCCGGTGCCGGTGATCGCGCCGGGGACATCCAGGCGGCCGGGGTGGCGTTCGGCTTCGACGAGGGTGCGGGTGCCGGCGAGGACGGCCAGGCCGATGGGGATGTTGATGAAGAACACCCAGCGCCAGTCGAGCGCGTCGGTCAGTACGCCGCCCAGCAGCAGGCCGACCGTGGCGCCGACGCCGCCCATGGCCGCGTACACGCCCATGGCCGTGTCGCGCGACTTGCCGGCCGGGAAGGTGGTGGTGATCAGGGCCAGCGCGTTGGGCGCGGCGAATGCCGCGCCGACGCCCTGGAGGATACGGGCGCCGATCAACAGGCCCTCGTTCGGGGCGAGTTCGCCCAGCAGGGAGGCGAGCGTGAAGACGGCGATGCCCGCCTGGAATGTGCGCCGTCGGCCGAAGAGGTCACCGGCCTTGCCGCCGAGCAGCATCAGCCCGCCGAAGGCCAGCGCGTAGGAGTTGACGATCCATGCCAGGTTCGCGTCGGTGACACCCAGGTCGGTCTGGACGGCGGGCAGGGCGATGTTGGTGATCGTGGCGTCAACCAGGGCGTCCACCCGGGGTCCTCTTTCGCGAACATCTTCTGCATCACATTCGTCTCCTTGACGCCAGTTATTCGTATGCTGAGGCACTTTCGGTACATCCGCCGAACGCCGGAGAGCTTCTTTCTCCGTCATCGGCAGATCGTGCCAGCGGGGCGTTAGCAAAGGAGAAACCAGAAAACGACGTACCCCAATGAGTACTGTTGCCGTCTGGCGCGGGATTCAGTGAATCGATCCCCGAGGAGGGTTCGGCCGATTCGGCGTCCGGTCTCGAGCCCGCACATCTGCTGCGGGCAGACGATGCCGCGCCGATGGCAATGGCGGGGAAGGGCCGAGCCGGCGGAACGCTGATCGTGGCGGTGAGCCGGGGTCAACCGCGAGTCATGGCCGCTAGTTTGCTGCTGATGTCCGATTGGAGCGATGTCTGCATGTCTTCGTAGGGCGTGGTCGAATACCAGTAGTCCTTTACGAAGAGTGGATCGCCGGTCGCTGTGAGCCGGCAGGGGATGTCGCCCATCTCCAGGTCGGCGAGGAAGACGTCCGCCTTCACGACGGCCGCTTCGTCCCCGGGGCGTCCGGGTTCGCGGTAGGTAGTGACGCGGAACAGGGCGGCGTAGCGCTTGTGCAGTCCGACGTCGAGGATTTTCCTGAGTCGCCTGGCGGAGTCCTTTTCGACGCCCTTGTACGGCTCGTGGCCGTAACGGCTGGTCACCTCGAAGTGGTTGGTGCCCAGCGGACCCTGTGGACCTGTGATCCACATGCCGCGGATGAGCCACCCCGGCGCCACGGCGAACCTGCCCAGCTTCCAGCCGGGGTCGTCCGCGATCCGCTCCGGGGTATGGGCCTCGCTCGCCGACGCGATGTCGACGTTGCCTCCCTGGCCGGGGCTGTTGTAGCTGTCCAGGACGAGGCTCTTGTGATCGAAGTGCTGGAAGTCCGGCTGCGGGTCCAACTCCCTGTCGCACGAGTTCTTGCCAGGGCTGTCTTTGGGCAGACGCGAAGCGGCGGCGGCGAGAGCGGCACGCCGTTGCTCGAAGCGGGGTCCGTACTCCTTGAGGATCGCCTTCAGGGCCCTGTCCGTGCGCTCCTCCTCACTGTCCCCGTCCCCGCCACAGCCGGACAGCAGCATCGCGACCACGACCGCAGCCACGCCCAGGGCGGCGCCCTTCCATATCCCCGTGCGCATCGGACCCCTTCCCCTTCATCCACTGCCCCGCAAGCGTGCCCGAGACCGGCTTCCCTGACACCGGGACGAGGGAATCGGCCCGCTGTCTCCCCATCCCGACTGGCGCAGGGTGGGCGCTTGGAGGTCGCTTCCTCCGAAAGGTGAAGACCGGCCGTAACCGAGGGCCGCGCATATGCGTTCTCACTACCGGTGAGGTAGGCCACGCGACTGCCGTGGGCTGACGGCATGTTGAGTGCCAGTGAGTAAGAGTGGGTGGGGGCTGTGTCGCAGAAATGGAAAACTGCGCTCATTGCGGCTGCTGTGGCCGGCGTCGTGTCGACTCCCGTGGTCTGGCTACTGGACAGTCCGGACACAGGCCAGTTGGCCGGCGCCTCGGTCCAGGCCGCCACAGGCATCGCGACCCTGCTCTGGGCACTGCTCCAGCGGTCAGCAGCCACTCCCGCGCCGCCCGCCCCGGGCCCGAGTGATGAGGCCCGCAACACCGGTGCGGCCACGGCCACCGCCGGCGGCGACGCCACCTCCGGCGTGGAGAGGCCCGCGGGTGCGGAAAGCGGCTCGGCGCTGGCAGACAGTACCGGGTCCGCCAGCGCGGACGGCACCGGCAGCAGCGCCAACACCGGGGTCAAGTACACCCACTGACCCGACCTGCCCAACTGTCCAGAGGGAGCCGTTCCGTCATGGATCCGAAACGCCGAGACCGGCCCGGCTCGGGTGCTCATGCGTCTGGTTCCCGAGACGATCCGCCGACACCGTCGGTCGTCGCCCGGGTCACCGGAAACGCCCGTGCGGAGGACGGCGGGACCGCCAATGCCGGCTGCCAGGGACCTCCCCCGGATGCCGCCGACGCCGCCGACCGTGTGGCAGCGCATTCGGCGCAAGCGTCCGACACCGGCGACCCCATCGCAAGCGCGCCCAACGCAATCGCCAACAGCGGGACCATCACGATGATCGTGCAGGCTCCGCGCGCACTCGCGTTGCCGGTGCGCAAGCGCACACTGCTCATCGGCACCGCACTCGCGGCCCTCCTGGTCCTGGCGTCCACCACAGCAGCCGACGGCCCCGCCGGCTCGCCGACCGCATCCACGGCCATGCCGACGGGCGGCAGCGGAATCTCTGCCAGCCCTTCGGAGCCGGACGTCTCCGCGTCCCCCAGCGGATCGGTCACCCCAAAGCCCACCGATCGCACCACCCCTGCGCCGGAAGCATCTGCCGACGAGGGCACAGCACCCTCCCGCCTTCCCGCTCCCTCCAGAACACCGGGCGCCTCCTCACCGCTCGCAGGGCCCCCAGAGGCCGACGCCCGCTTCTCCGCAGACTGCACGGAAGAGAAAGGCCCCTCCCATCCCGCGTGGCCGGTCCAGTACGGCGACAGGGACTGGGGACTCTCCGAAGCTGTCGATCCACGCGAACTGCGTGAGGGCGACAAGCTTCTGGGCGGGTTCGAGATGATCCGCGCCAACCGCCAGGGCACGACCTACTACTGGGCCGCAGGGTGGACCAGTGTCGACCGTGGCGACACCGAGATCTGGCTGGTCCTCAACTGGACCGATGGCACCACAGCTTCCAGTTGCCGTCGGCGCCTGGACAGAACCGGCTACTGGCACGACACCATTGCCGTTCCGCGCTACATCAACGACAAGTTCATCAGGTATCGGGCATGCCAGGGCATCCATGGCCTTCCCGCCACCTGCACCGACTGGAAGTAGCGATCCCTTCCCGTCTGACAGGACATGGCCGACGCGGTAAGGGATGGCTGCGACCGACCAGGCAAACCGACCCAGTTCCTCACGGTTGTTCTGTTTCTGCAGCCACATGAATCGCCTGGCGGATCCATCGGTCCACCGTCCGGTCTTGTGTCAAGCCGGAAACGGGGCCGGCGCACTCGTCGGCCACCCACCAGTCCTCATGGCCATGCTCCTCGGCCTGGGCGCCGCCGCTCATCGCCGCCCTCTTCGGAGCAGTCGCGAACCGGGGAAGCAGGTGTAGTCCAACGTAAGGGGCGGGCGCCGGCTCGACTGCGATGGTCAACTCGCGGGCGGGCGCGCGGCCGGTGGTTCGCCCTTGTGCCGTGCGTAGTGGCGGGACGCCGCGCTGCACGTGGATGCTCTTCCGCCGGAGGGAGATCCCCTCAGAGCCCGGTTCACCGCAACGGACGGCGGCTGACTTGCGTTCCGCCTGGCACACCCACCAGGTCCAGCAGGTCATGGAGGCGGGGTGCGGGCAAGTTCTGGTTGGCCGCCGCGCCTTCCGCCGTCGCGGCGTCATACAGGAGCACCGCGAGCGTGTCCTCGAACATGAGCGGGCCGGCGGCAGCCGCCCGACGTACGCGCTCATCGGGATCCGTAAGCAGCTGTACGGGCGCCTGTTCCAGGCTCGGGTCGGCAGCCGCGAGCGCACGGACGTCCGGATCGTCGTGGCCGAGCAGGTGGTGCAGGCCGGTGCGGGGCAGTTGGGGCAGGGTCAGCAGGTGCCGGCGCTGTCGGGGCCGAGCGAGGAAGGTGGCGAGGACGACCTCGGGCGGCGCCAGCCAGTGATGACAGGCAAGCCGATGACGTACCTCGGGATCAGGGTCTTCGGCCAGCCGTTTCACCAGTTCCTCGGGCAACGCGCGGTGGCTTGCGGCGACCCGGCGGAGGACAGGGTGCTCGGACACCGCACACGCCCGATACCAGTTCGCGTCCGGCTCGACGAACACCTCGCCTATCGGGCAAGTGCAGTCCACGGCGTGACGGCCGGTCACGCGATCGATGACATCGCGCTGTGCCCAGGTGCGGGGCAGCGGGTGCGCCTGGGCGCGCATCCGAACCATCTCGTCCGGGTCCTCGGCGAGCTCCGCCAGCAGCGACGCATCCAGATCGGCCTCAGCTCCAGAGCAGTCACCCCGACCGGCCGAAGTCAGTGACGGGTCGAAGCCCTGGCGCGGAGGAAGGGCACTCCGCTGCGAACGAGTTCGAGCCCCCTTCCGAGCCGGCGCGATGAGCGTCCCGTACCTGCGCCCCACCCGGGCGGGCCTCATGGAGGCCGTGTTGAGGCCGCGAGGAAAGCCAGCTGGAAAAACCCTTGCTTCTCGCTCAACCATGGGTGAACCACGCCTGCAACCAGGGTGGTTGGCGGTGTACCACCTGGGGTGTAGCTGGGGTGGAAAGCGGGGTGGAGCGATCGCTTGGGGCCTACGCTCGGACGATGTTCGCGCAGCGCATGTGGAGCCCGGCGGTTCGTAAGGTTGTCCCGCAGGTGGCGGACATCGTCTACGCGGTGGTGTCGGTCGGCATCATGGGCACCATGCTGCACAACTGGCCGAACTCGCACGGCTACTGGCGGCAAACCGATGTATGGGCCTACGTGCTGATCGCCCTGGTCTATCTTCCGCTGGCCGTGCGCCGCCGGGCTCCCCTGACCGTGCTCGTCAGCACGGCGGCCTGCACGCTGTGCTACATGACCCTGGCCTACTACCACGTGGTCGTTGTCTGCGGACTGGGCCTGGCGTTCTACACCGTCGCGGCGTCGTGTCCGCGCAGGGTCGTGGCCAAGTGCGCCGCGGGGTCGCTGCTCGTGCTGCTGTGGGGAACGCGGCTCGCCGAGCCCGGGATCGGCCCGCAAAGCGTGGTCTTCGTGACCGTGACGGTCGCCGTCCTGTGGGTGACAGGCGACCGGTCCCGCAGGCTCGCGGAGCGCGGCGAGCGCCTCGCGGTGCTCACCGAGCAACTGCGCCTGGAACAGGAGGAGAAGGCCCGACGGGCCGTCATGGACGAGCGCATGAGCATAGCCCGTGAACTGCACGACGTGGTCGCCCACCACGTGTCTGCGATCTCTGTGCAGACGGGCCTGGCCGGATACGTCTTCACCTCCGATCCGAAGACGGCCCGCGAGGCACTGGGCACCATCGCGGGCAGCGCCCACGAGGCCATGGCGGAGATGCGCCGCATGCTGGTCGTGCTCAGGGAAGGGACCGAGCGCGCCCAGGAGGGTACGGGCGATCCCACCGCGACCCCAGGACTCGGGCGGCTGGAGCAGTTGGCCCGGCGTGTCACAGCCGCGGGCGTCCCCGTCGACGTCCGGATCACGGGCGCCCCGTTCGCGCTGCCGCCGGGCGTCGACCTGTGCGTCTACCGGGTCATCCAGGAAGCTCTCACCAACGTCATGAAGCACGCGCCGGCGGCGAACGCGAGCGTCACGGTGCACTACGACGAGGCCGCGGTCCGCGTCCGCGTAACCGACGACGGACAGGCGCCAGTTCTGGCCGACGCTACCGTGGGGCCCGCTGCCCATGGTTTGATCGGCATGCGTGAGCGGGCCGGTATCT
This sequence comes from Streptomyces sp. DSM 40750, assembly GCF_024612035.1. GTDB lineage: Bacteria > Actinomycetota > Actinomycetes > Streptomycetales > Streptomycetaceae > Streptomyces. The sequence goes on along the minus strand of NZ_CP102513.1, from coordinate 3,785,775 downwards.
ACGGCGGGACGGTGACCGCCGGTCCCGGCCCGCAGGGCGGGTTCGAAGTCGCACTGACCGTCCCCGTGGCCCGCGACAGGTGAACAAGCGTCTCGGCTCCCCGCCGGGCAGCCGCGAGGAAGGCGTAAACCACGCATGCCCACAGTGCTCGTCGTAGACGACCAGTTCCTCATCCGCTCGGGACTCGTCGCACTCCTGCGGGCCGCACCGGGAATCGAGGTCATCGGCGAGGCGCAGGACGGCGAGGAGGCGATCGAGCTGGCAGCGGCGACCAGACCCGACGTCATCCTGATGGACATTCGGATGCCGGGCATCAGCGGGATCACCGCCACCGAGCGCATCCTTGCCCAGGCCGCGCCCCCGCTTCCCAAGATCCTCGTCCTGACCACCTTCGACCTCGACGAGTACGTCTACGGCGCGCTGAAGGTCGGCGCCTGCGGCTTCCTGCTCAAGGACACCCCGCCGGACCGGCTGCTCGCCGCCATCGACACCGTGCACGCCGGCGACATGCTGTTCAGCGCCTCAGTGATCAAGGGGCTCATCGAGACCTACACCCTCCGCCCGGCCGACCCCGAGCCGCACTTCGGGCTGGACGCGCTGACTCCCAGGGAGTTAGAAGTCCTCGGGCTGGTCGGGGCGGGCATGTCCAACTCCGACATCGCCCAGCGACTCGTGCTCAGCACGGCGACCATCAAGACACACGTCCACCGCTGCATGAGCAAGCTCACGCTGAACAGCCGGGCACAAGCGGTGGTCTTCGCGTACGAGACCGGACTGATCTCCCGCAGCCCCGCAGCCCGGGGCGCGGACAACACCTGAGGTCTTGGAACTGCCATGTCTGCGGACCGAGATCACCCGCGGCGCCGGCAGCCCGGCCGCGGCACTCGCGATGGTGTTCAAGGCCGTCAAGTCCACCCAGGTTCGCCGACGCGCGATCACCGGCGCCCAGCTGGTCGTCGGACGGGGGGAGCGGCCATCTCGTCGAAGCCTTCGACGCGTAGGTCGGTCAGGACACCTGTGACGGCCCGCCGGCGAAACCGGCGGGACCGGCGGGACCGTCACGAAGGTCCGGACTAACCGATGTCGAACGTCGCGCCGACGGAACTAGACATACTGGGTGAAAATGCCAGGCGCGCAGTATCCGACATGGATGCTGCCGTCGCCGGCCCGGACCAGTATGCATTCCTGGAGTTCCCAATAACGCAGGCTGGAGGCGAAGTTGTACTCGCCTATCGGCTCGATCTTGCCGAAGCCGCGGGTGTTCCACACCTCTTCGTAGCGCACTCCGCCATCGGCATACACCGCCTTGATCTTGAATGCGGCACCCTTGCCGTCGTTGTCCCCGGTGTCCTTCAGTTCGCCGTTGAGGTGGTAACGACCGTCCGAGCTCTGCCACCAGCTGCCGTGCGCCCAGGCGCCTCCGATGTCCCCCGTGGTCCTGGTCAGGTCGTACCCTCCGGCCGCGTGGGCTGAGCCTGCGAAGGAGATGATGAGTCCGGCGGCCGCGGCTACGATCGCCAGATTGCGCCGAACGCCCTTGAGCGTGATGCCATTGAGCATGGCAGTCCTCCTGGATGTCGATGGTGTGAGTGGGAACGGCCCAGCTGCGTGGACGACAGGACAGCGGCCCGAGGGCCTGTGCGTCTGCCGATGGGGCTTTCCCGGGCGCTGTTGCCCGGGTGCACTGAAAGTTAGCTGGAAGGGCGTTTGCTTCTCGGCCAACCAAGGGTTGAACTGCGCCTGCAACCAGGGTGGTTGCCGGTGTACAACGTGGGGTGTAGCCGGGTGGAGGCGATTCGCTTGGGGCCTACGCTCGGGCGAAGTTCGCGCAGCGCATGTGGAGCCCGGCGGTTCGTAAGGTTGTCCCGCAGGTGGCGGACATCGTCTACGCGGTGGTGTCGGTCGGCATCATGGGCGCCGTGCTGCGCGACTGGCCGAACTCGCAGGGCTACTGGCGGCAAACCGATGTGTGGGCCTACGTGCTGATCGCCTGGGTTGTCCTCCGCTGACCGTGCGCCGCCGGGCGTCCCTGACCGTCCTCATCGTCCCGCCGGTGCGACGCGCTCACGCCGAGCCGGCCAGCCTCTGCCGTGATCTCGACCGGTTCCATGACGGGCTTCCTCTCCGCTGTCGGCCGCCGCGCCGGGGTGGTCGGCCTCGTTCCTGTGCCGTTCGCTGAGCGAGGCGACTGGACATCAAACGTGCATCACATGGAACAATAATCCCTGGAAGTTGATTCCATGGAATCTAAATGGTTTGCTGGGCGGGCGGCCGATCCGGTGCCCTGCCGGAGCCGACCGCAGGGCCCGCGTCCTCACCGTTCCCCGACCCGAAGGCACCCGATGTCCGGCGCCAGCGCCACCAGCGAAACGATCCCCGTCCGCGTCTACGGCGGCCCGACCACCCTGATCGAGTACGGCGGGCTCAGGTTCGTCACCGACCCCACGTTCGACCCGCCCGGCGAGTACCCCATGCCTCTCCCCGGCGACCACAAGCTCGTCAAGACCGACCCGTCGCCCGTCACCGCCGTCGACCTGGGCGGCATCGACGCCGTCCTGCTCTCCCACGACACGCACGACGACAACCTCGACAACGCCGGCCGCGCCTTCCTGCCCGAGGTTCCGGTCGTGTTCACCACTGCCAGCGGCGCCGGTCGTCTGGGCGGCAACGCACAGGGGTTGGCCTTCTGGGAGAGCGCCGAGCTCGGGCGCCCCGACGGCGGCACCGTGACCGTCACGGGCGTACCCGCCCGGCACGGCCCCGTCGGCTGTGAACCGGTCACCGGCGACGTCGTCGGCTTCATGCTCACCTCCGACGACCTGCCCTCCGTCTACGTCAGCGGCGACAACGCCGCCCTGGAGCACGTCAGGGAGATCGCCGAGAAGTTCGCTCCCGTCGACACCGCGGTCCTCTTCCTGGGCGGCGCCCGCATGGCCTTCGCCTTCGACAACGCCCTGCTCACCCTCGACAGCGCCCAGGGCGCCCAGGCCGCGCGGATACTCGGCGCCCGCCGGGTCGTCCCCGCCCATTTCGACAGCTGGGCCCACTTCAAGGAAGGCCGAAACGAGATCGAGGCCGCGTTCACCGAAGCGGGCCTGGCCGACCGCCTCGACTTCGCCCGACAGTCACCCAACCCCGCCCAAGAACCCCAAGGAGCAAACGACATGACCAGCGCGAACCTCGACATCGCCCGCACCTACTTCCAGGCCGTCCAGACCGGAGACATGGCTGCTCTCGGCGAACTCCTCGACGCCGACCTCGTCTGGCACCAGCCCGGCGCCAACCAGTTCTCCGGCGAGCACAAGGGTCAGGCCGCCGTCTTCCAGATGCTCGGCAGCATGATGGAGACCAGCCAGGGCACCTTCGCCATCGACAAGATCCACACCCTCATGGGTAACGGCGACCTGGTCGCCGCCACCATCCACTTCACCGGCCGCCGCGGCGACGTGTCGATGAGCATGGACGGCGTCGATGTCCTGCGCATCGAGAACGGCAAGATCAAGGAGATGTGGCTCTTCTCCGCCGACCCGGCCACCGAAGACGCCTTCTGGGGCTAGAAACTGCTGTGCCCGAGGCCGAGTTCGGCCTCGGGCACCCACGTCATCGCCTTCGCCGGCATCGCGGCCGGACTGAATCGTGGGCTGACGGGCCGGGGACCGTGTTCCTCCGGCCCCGGTCCATCAGCCCATGGGCACCGCGAGCCGTCGCCGCTCACGATGCCGGTCGGCAGCGCTGCTTCGGCGCCCGCACAGCCGGCGCCGGCGTCTGCGCGGCGGCCTTCCGCTTCGCGTCCAGGGCGCGTCCGGCTGCCCGCAGCGTGCTGAGGACCGCCGTCACCTCACGTACGGACTGCTCGGGAATCACCGACCCGATACGCAGTTCCAGTTCTTCCTCGAAGACCTTCAGCGCCCCGTCCACCAGCTTCCGCCCCTCGGGCGTCAGCTCGACGATCGAGGAACGGCGATCGTTCGGGTTGGCCCGCCGCCCGCACAGGCCCGCCGTCTCCAGACGATCGACCACCTTGCTCGTGCCACCGACCGTGATCGAGAACTCCTCCGCGATGTCCTGGATCCGTCGCCCGGGCCGCCGCAGCAGCAGGTGCAGCACCTCGAACGAGGTCAGCGGCAGGTCGTACTCGGCCCGCAACCGCCCCTCGATGCCGTCCCACAGCTCGATCTCCAGCGAGACCAGCTCCCGGTACAGCAGCTTCAGATCAGCGTCAGCCATCACTCGTCTTCCGAAGAATTATCTTCCATGGACAGTTAATTGTAGGCGACCGCCATTCGGATACCAGATGCCGTAGCTCGCGGGAGCCGTGTCCGGGAGACCGTGCGGCGTCAGAGCCGCGCTGTGGGGACACTGCTCGGATACCTCGCTGATCCGTCGCGGCTGCCACGCCGCACACCCCGAACTCTTGTGGATCGGGGCCCACTTCGGGGTAAGAGACCGGGCGGATCCGCTGCACGGCGGAGCCTGCGCGCGTCGGCCCACGTCCGCTCCTACCTCCGATCAGCGCCTCCCGGACTCCCGGACCGGGCCGGAGCGGGGATCCGCTGCCCGGCGTCCGACCTGGGCCGACGTGCGCGCCGCCGGGTTCGGGGGAGACCGCGGCAGCACTTCGCGCCCAGGTTCCTCTGCAACCGGATGCTCGCGGGCGGCGTCCCAGCTCGGGTCGGAACTGATGCGGACCGCCGACGTGTGACCGGCATCGAGCGGCGCCGGGGCGGCAAAGGAAGGGGCAGCGCATGAACCCAGGTCAGCAGGTGGACTTCCATGCCTCGTGCGGGCACTTGATCTCGGCTCCGGCCGGTCGTGCCGGGCAGGACGTCCGCTGCCCCCATTGCCATCAGGCGGTCCGAGTCCCGACCCCCGACCTTCCCTACGCCTCGCCCGTCGCCGTGCCGGCCGGAGCCGTCGAGCCCATCGTGCTCACCGCCGTCTACCTGACCGCGCTGCTCGGCGGCATCCTGGGGGCCGGGCTCATCTACCTGGTCAATTTCGATGAGTTCTCGGAGTCCGAACTGGTCACGATCACACCGCTGTGGTTCTTCCCCATCGTCTTCGGCTTGTACGGTTTCGTCGCCCAGCGGCTGCTTCGCCGTATCGCCGCGGGACACGTTGCCACCCTGAGCGAGGCCGCACGCGGGTCGATCGACGTGGCCGGCCACTGGGCAGCCCTGGTGCTCTTCCCGTTCCTGGTACTGAAGTGGCGCAGCTCCCTGCTCGTGTCGCTGGCGGCGGCGGTCTTCTGGGCCGTGTTGCTGTGGCTCTTCTTCGCTCTGCTCTTTCCGACCCTCTGAGTGGCCTTACGGGCCGAGTGAAGGGGGGAGCCGGCGAACCGTAGTACCTCTCCCTTGCGGACCTTGCGCTGACGCTGGTGTCGTTCTAGAGAGTGGCGGTCCGTTCCCGGGACCAGTCGGCCAGCAGCAGCTCGGTCTCACGGGTACGCGGATGGTGGGCGCCCTGGACCCGGACCATGTCGGCCAGCACAGCGGTGAGTTGGTCCACCGCGTCCATGCCCGGGGAGGACCACACTCTCGGGCACAGAACCCAGAGGGCGGTGTAGCGAGGCTGTCCTGAGGCCGACGGTATCGGGATCGGGATGCCATGAGACGGGCGTTCCGCGAGGCAGGGCCCCGGGCTGCCTGTTGACCATGGTGGGAGGACGTGGAAAGCTGGTCCTACCAGTTGGTCCTACCGATGGCAGGGTGCGAGGAGTCCATGGCGTCACAGCAGTCCCAGGGTCGTCGGCGCAAGCCGGAGCTCGTCGCGGAGGCGTTGCTGGCGAGGATCCGGGAGGGAGAACTGCCGGTCGGCCGGCGACTGCCCTCGGAGCGGGATCTGGCGAGTGAGTACGGCGTGAGCCGGAATGCGATTCGTGAGGCGCTCGCCGTGCTCCAGCTCAGCGGCCATGTCGAGACCCGGCTCGGGGACGGCAGCTATATCGCGCAGCCGGAAGGCCCGGCCCGTGACGAGAACGACGCCGGGCTCGTCGCCGCGCTGAACATCACCGAGCTGCTGCAGGCACGCGAGGCGCTGGAGCTCGCGAGTGCCCTGACGGCGATTCGCAGGGCGACCCGGTCGGACCTGCTCAAGATGGATGCTCTCGTGGCGGAGATGGAAGAGCATCTGGAGCAGGACGACTACGAGAGCTATCTGCGCACCACGATGGACCTGCACCGGGCGGTCGCCGCAGCATCGCGTACGCCGCTGCTGGTCACCCTGGTCAAGGAGCTGACCACCAAGCACCAGAGCCACGAATGGCTGCTGCATACCCGGTACACCCCGGCGATCGGCGCGTATTCGCTGGATGTGCACAGGGCGCTGGTCAAGGCGATCCGCGACAAGGACGTGGTCGCGGTGTACGAGGCGACGAGCCGGCACTATCACGACTATCCGGTGTTGCAGGAGCTGGGCCAGGGATAGGGAAGGCTCCCGGACCCGGCCGGTCTCACCGGTCGGCCGGGGCCACGGGACGCACCGGATTCTCGCCGTCTTCGAGCGGGCGGTCACGGGATCGCTCCAGGTGGTTCGGGTCAGGGGGTGGGTGCGTCAGGCGGCACCGCGGTGCGGAAGGGTCCGCAGTCCACGGCGCAGGAGGGCGGCCAACCGGTCGACGTCGTCGGCGTTGTTGTACAGGCCGAAGGAGACCCGGATGCCGTCGCGTACGGGGGAGAGCCGGACGCCCTCGGCGGCGAGGAAATCCGCCCACCGTGACGCGGGCAGGTCCAGGACGTGGATGTGCGAGCGGTGTGCGCGCTCCCGCGGTCCCACCAGGGCGATGCCGAGGTCGTCCAGATGCGCGATGAGATGGTCGCCCAGATCCAGTACGTGTCGCTCGACGTCCCGGACGCCCAGCCCTTCGATGAGGTCCAGCGCGGCGGCGAGCCCGTGGATCGCCGGGAGGTTGAAGTTGCCGATCTCGAAACGCCGGGCGTCGCCGCGTGGCTCCACACGTCCCGCTCCGACGACGACGTGCTCGTCGGGGTCGGCGACACCGGCCAGCGCCATGTAGGTCGGTCGCAGCCCCTTCGCCCCGTACGGAGTGCAGAGCAGACCGAGCCCCTGGGGCACCAGCAGGCCCTTGTGGCAGCCGGCGGCGAGCGCCGAGACCCCCAGCGCGCGGGCGTCGACGTCGAGGACACCGACGGACTGCATGGCGTCGACCACCACCTCGGCCCCGTGTGCGCGAGCCAGTCGGGCGATGCCCGCCACATCGTTGCGCTGACCGTTGTGGAACATCACATGCGAGAGGGCGATCGCACGGGTCCGGTCGTCGACATACGCGGCGAAGGTGTCGGCGTCGGCCCACTTCTTCCGCCTGTCCTGCGGGACCATCCGCACCTCGAGCCTGTCCGGTCGCCGGCTGAGCCAGGCGTACGCGACGTTGGGGTGTTCGTCCTCGAGGAGCAGCACGTTGTCACCCGGCTCCACGCGGAGGCCGTGGGCGGCGATGTTGAGGCCTTCCGAGGTGTTCTTGGTGAAGGCGATCTCGCCGGCGCCCACTCCCAGGAAGGCCGCCAGCCGCGCACGTACGTCCGTCAGCCGTGCCAGCCAGCGCTTCTTCGGGCCGGCGGACTCCAGGGCCTCGTCGTAGAAGGCGTCGAGGGCCGTACGGACGGGCACCGACAGCGGTGTCTGGTGAGCGGCGTCCAGGTACAGGAACTGCTCCGCCGCCGGGAAGTGGGAACGTGGGGGCGCGCTTGCTCTAGCACTCACTGAGGCGATCTCTTTCCTCTACTCCGGTACTCCGGCTCTTTCCTCTGCTCCGGTGCTCCCGGACTCCGGATACTCCGGGCCGGAAACATCTCACAGATTGGCCCAACCGGTAGGACCAATCCTGCATACGGTTTCCCCGGAGGTCAAGGGCGATCTCCAGGCGATCGGTCGAGGGGTGGTCGAGGGGTGGGTGAACGGCCCTGAGTTGGGGGCCTGTTCAGGGCTGTTGCGAAGCGGATCCGCCCGACTGTTGTGCAAAACGTTTTGGGTCCCTAGCTTGGCTGGACCGGTAGGGCCAACAGCCTCAATCGCCGCCTGCTTCCTGGGTGCAGTGGGAGGAGGTGACGCCAGGTTTATTCGAGTTCAGTTGGCTTTGACCGGATCCGTAACGCAAGCGTCACGGGCAAATCGGCGGCGACTCTTGACAGCGCCAACCGGCAGACCTTCCATTGGTCCGACAGGTTGGACCAAAATCCTTCCGGTCCCACCACTGCTGGTGACCCGTCCTCTTCACAGCTAGGTAGTAGCTCATGTCTTCCTTGGAGAACCACCAGGCCGTCGATGTCGACGAGGCGCCTGCGGGTGGGAACGGCCGGCCCCCGCTGCTGTCCCTCCGTGGGGTCAACAAGCACTTCGGGGCGCTTCACGTCCTGGCCGATGTCGATCTGGACGTCGCCACGGGGGAGGTCGTCGTGGTGATCGGTCCTTCCGGTTCGGGAAAGTCGACGCTGTGCCGCACGATCAACCGACTGGAGACGATCGGGTCGGGGAGCATCACCCTGGACGGCAGCGAACTGCCCAGTGAGGGCCGGGAGTTGGCCGCACTGCGGGCCGACGTGGGCATGGTCTTCCAGTCCTTCAACCTCTTCGCGCACAAGACCGTGCTGGAGAACGTGACGCTGGGACCCGTCAAGGTCCGCAAGGCGGCGAAGGCCGTGGCGGAGCAGCGTGCCTTCCAGTTGCTGGAGCGCGTCGGGGTGACCGCCCAGGCCCACAAGTACCCCGCCCAGCTCTCAGGTGGGCAGCAGCAGCGGGTCGCCATCGCCCGTGCGCTGGCCATGGATCCCAAGGTGCTGTTGTTCGACGAGCCCACCTCGGCCCTGGACCCGGAGATGGTCAACGAGGTCCTCGACGTCATGACGTCCCTGGCCCGCGAGGGCATGACCATGGTCGTCGTCACCCACGAGATGGGCTTCGCGCGCCGTGCTGCCGACCGGGTGGTCTTCATGGCCGACGGCCGCATCGTCGAGGAGGCGCGGCCGGACCGCTTCTTCTCGGCGCCGAAGAGCGAACGCGCCAGGGACTTCCTGTCCAAAATCCTCAGCCACTGATTCCGGGCCCCTGCCCACCACACCCTCATATCACCCAAGGGGAAACACGATGACCCAGCACAGACACGCCCTCACGACGATGGCAGCGACCGTCGCCCTGGCCCTGGGCCTTTCCGCGTGCGGCGGAAGCGGATCGGAGAACACCGCCGGCTCGTCCACGGCCAAGCCCACGTTCGCGGCCGGCACCACGATGGCCAAGCTGTCCGCCGCCGGCAAGATGACGATCGGTACGAAGTTCGATGTGCCGCTCTTCGGCCTCAAGGGCCTGGACGGCAAGCCGGCCGGCTTCGATGTGGAGATAGCCAAGATCGTCGCAGGCGAACTCGGCATCGCCCCCGGAGACATCACCTGGGTCGAGACCCCGTCCAAGGTCCGGGAGGAGTATCTGGAGCAGGGCAAGGCCGACCTGATCACCGCGACCTACACGATCAACGACGAGCGCCGCAAGCGGGTGACCTTCGCCGGTCCCTACTACAACGCCGGCTCGACCCTGATGGTCAAGAGCGACAACAAGGACATCACCGGCCCGGAGTCGCTCAAGGACGCGAGCCTCAAGGTGTGTACGGCCACCGGCTCCGTCGACTCCGAGAACATCAAGCAGTACCTCGAGGACCCGGGCAAGCAGCTGGTCCTGTTCGATGTCTACAGCAAGTGCGCCGACGCCCTGCGCACCGGCCAGGTCGACGCCGTCACCACCGACAGCGCCATCCTGCTCGGCTTCGTCTCGGCCTCCAAGGGCAAGTTCAAGACCGTCGGTGAGACCTTCTACGACCAGCCCTTCGGCATCGGCATCAAGAAGGGCGACGTCGAGTTCTGCGAGTTCGTCAACGACGTGCTCACCGACGCGGAGAAGGACGGCAGCTACGCGAAGGCCTGGAAGGACTCCGTCGGCGACGCGGCTCCTGAGGTCCCGAAGCTTCCCGAACTCGGCCCCTGCGAGTGACCCGCGCCTAGCTGTGCGATTCGGAGCAGACATATGAACGTGATCGTCGACAACGCGGGGCTCTTCTGGTCCGGTTGGCTGAAGACCATAGAAATCTGCGTCTACGCGGCCATCGGCTCGCTCGTCCTCGGTGTGGCCGTCGCCGTGGCCCGGGTCTCCCCGGTGCCGCTGCTACAACGCCTGGGCGCCCTGTGGGTCCAGTGCGTGCGCAACTGCCCGCTCACCGTCGTGCTGTTCTTCATGGCGTTCGGTCTGCCCGAAGTCGGCCTTCACGGCAGCTACTTCTGGTTCGGGGTGGCCGGGCTGATCTGCTACACGTCCGGCTTCATCTGCGAAGCCGTACGCAGCGGGATCAGCGCGGTACCGGCCGGCCAGGTCGAGGCGGCGCGCGCCGTCGGCCTGACCTTCGGCGCGGGCCTGCGGCTGGTGGTCATGCCGCAGGCCCTGCGATCGATGGTCCCGCCGCTGGGCAACGCCCTGATCGCCATGATCAAGAACTCGGCGATCGTCGGCGCCTTCGGCGTCGGCGGCGAACTCTTCAGCGTGGCCGACACCCTGACCTCGTCCCGGGGCCTTCCCGCACTGCCCACCCTCACCGGCGTCGTCGCCGGATACCTCCTGCTGATCCTTCCCTTCGGATTCCTGCTCAGCCGTTTGGAGCGCAAGGTGGCGATCGCCCGATGACCGCGACCCATGTCCTGTACGACGCCCCGGGTCCGCGCACCCGTCGGCGGATCCGCCGGGGCACCGCCGCCCTGCTGACGGCGCTGGCCGCCGTGCTGGCCCTCGTCGTCGCCAGGCTCTCCCGGCAGGGGCAGCTCGACGAGGCCAAATGGAGTCCTCTGGTCAACCCCTCCGACCCGCGGTTCGGACTGGTCTGGGACTTTCTGGGGGGCGGCCTGACGGCCACTCTGCAGGCGGCCGCCGTCTCCATCGTGCTGTCCCTCGTCCTGGGCAGCGTGCTCGCCGTCACCCGGGTCACGGCCGCGGCGTGGTACCGCTGGGCGGTCGTGGGGTTCATCGAACTCTTCCGCGGTGTCCCCGTGGTGCTGTCCGTGTTCTTCGCCGCCCGCGTCCTGCCGGAGATCGGCATCGACCTGCCGACCATGTGGTTCCTCGTCATCGGCCTGACGCTCTACAACTCGGTCGTCATCGCCGAGGTCATCCGCGCCGGCATCCAGGCCCTGCCCAAGGGACAGGCGGAGGCCGCGTACGCCATCGGCCTCACCCGGGGCGCCACCCTGCGGCTGATACTGCTCCCGCAGGCCTTCCGGATCACCCTCCCCGTGCTCATCGGGCAGTTGGTGGTCGTCCTGAAGGACACGTCGCTGGGCTTCATCATCAGCTACGAAGAGCTGTTGCGCCGGGGCCAGATCGCCGTCCAGACGCTGGAGAACCCGCTGCAGATGTTCTTCGTCATCGGAGCCATCTTCATCCTGGTCAACTTCAGCCTCTCCAAGCTGGCCGAAGCCGTGCAGCGCCGGCTGTCCCGCCCCGGGCGCAGCAGCGGTCCGCCCGCCGTGGCGACCACCGGGACCACTACCTGAGCCGGCGTGGGTTCCCGTAGGGGGCGCGGTGAAGAAGCCGCGTCCCTACTGGAGGTCAGCGACGCCGGCCAACGGCCACCGTTCCAGCAGCAACAGCATCCCAGCTAGAGGTTGTAGCCACCCGATACTTCGATGTTCTGAGCGGTGACCCAGCGGCTCTCGTCGGAGACCAGGGTGGCGATCATCGCGCCGATGTCGTCGGGTTCGCCGACCCGGCCGAGCGCGGTCCTCGCGGCGAGGGCCGGGACGACCTCGGGGAACCGGGTGAAGGCGTCGTCGGCGATGCGGGTGCGGGTCGATCCCGGCGAGACGGCGTTGACGCGGATGCCCCGCGTGCTGAATTCCTTGGCCATGTACCGGGTCAGCACGTCCAGGCCGCCCTTCATCGACGCGTAGGCCGAGTAGCCGGGCTCCAGACCCGCCGTCGACGTCGAGTTGCTGCTCGTATTGACGATGGCCCCGCCGTCCGCCATCAGGGGCAGCAGCCTCTGCGTCAGGAAGTACGGTCCCTTGAGCATGACCCGCATGAGCCTGTCGAACGTCTCCTCGGTCGTGTCCTCGACCAACGACGTCTGCGCGAAACCGGCGTTGTTGACCAGGTAGTCGAAGGTGTCCCGCTGCCAGGTGTCGCGAAGCAGGGCGGCCACCGTGTCGCGGAAAGCCGCGAAGGTGCCGGTCTCGCCCACGTTCAGCGGCAGTGCGACAGCCGTGCCGCCCTCCTTCTTGATGACGGCGACCGTCTCCAGTCCTCCTCGCGGGTTGTTGCCGTAAGTCAGGATGACTCCGGTGCCGCGCTTGGCGATCTCGATCGCGGCGCTCTGCCCGATGCCGGAGCTGGCGCCCGTGACGATGGCGACCTTCATGGTGTTCCTCCTGGTGTGCGGTCGTGCGTGGGTGGTGTGTGGGTGAGCCGGCGGCGCTAGGCGGCGGAGTTCGGGGACAGGATTCGGGCGAGCCAGTCGGTGCGGGTCCGGCGGGCTGTGGCCGAGATGTGGGCCTGTGGGTACAGCGCGTCGAAGCCGTGGAAGCCGCCCGCCCAGACGTGGAGTTCGGCCTGGCCGCCGGCCGCCCAGACGCGGGTGGCGTAGGCGGCGTCCTCGTCGCGGAAGACCTCGGCGGAGCCGGTGTCGATGTAGGTGGTCGGCAGGCACGAGAGGTCGTCGGCCAGCGCGGGTGAGACGTACTCGGGCACCTCGTCGTCGGTGAGGTCGCCGAGGACCGAGCGCCATCCGAACTCGTTCATCTCGCGGGTCCAGACGCCGGGTCCGTTCGAGTACTGGCGGCTGGAGGTGCTGGTGTTGCGGTGGTCGAGCATGGGGCAGATCAGCATCTGCGCGGCGATCGCCGGGGTGCCGAGGTCGCGGGCCAGCAGGGTGACGCCGGCGGCGAGGCCACCGCCCGCGCTGGCACCCGCGACGACGATCCGGGCCGGGTCGATGCCCAGTTCGGCGGAGTGTTCCGCGACCCAGAGCAGTCCCTGGTAACAGTCGTCGACCAGGGTGGTGCCGGTGGCCTCCGGTGCGAGCCGGTAGTCCACGGAGACCACGACCGCGCCGAACCGGTCGAGCCACTCCAGCGGGATGTCGATCTGCGAGAAGCGGTCGCCCATGACCATCCCGCCGCCGTGCATCCAGTAGACGCAGGGTGCGGCAGTGGTGCGATCGGTGTGCGCGGGGCTGAGGACCGACAGGGGGATCGGGGCACCGTCCTTGGCCTGCACGGTGACCTCGCGCCGGTCGACCTGCCGATGGGCGAGGAGGGACTCGACGGGCGTCGACGGGAGCCGGCGCAGCTGCGCGAGTACTTCCGGGCCGAGCCGGGACATGAGGGGCATGTCGGCGAGCAGACTACGCAGTTCGGGGTCAAGGGCAGGGCGTGCCATGGTCATGGTGCTGCCTTTCGTGGGTGGTGGTGGCGGCGGACGGTCGGGCGAGGAGAGGGACGCTCGGCAGCGACCGAGGCGGCGGGAAGGACCAGGGGATCGATCGGCGGGTCAGAAGGCGGTCCTGCCGCGGACCGGCACGTAGTCGGTGTACTCGGACTCCCTGGCCAGCAGTCCGCCGATCTGCGCCACGATGGCCTGGGCGGCCTCGCCGGCGAAGATCCGGTGGTGGTCCTCCTCGCTGGTCCAGCCCTCGGTGACGTGGACGACGTCGGGGTCGGACGCGGAACGGGAGACGAGGTAGACGACGCAGTGTTCGCTCGCGCCGGGGCTGCCCTCGTCCAGGCCGGTCAGCAGCAGATCGACCAGCCGGTCGCCCAATCCGGGCCGGGCGGTCAGGGTGGCGTTGAAGCCGTAGTTGGCGATCACGGGTGCCTTCTTCCGAGGTGATGGGATGACGTGATTCCGAGGTGATTCCATTCAACCGACGTGACCTGCGAAAACGTTAGAACGATGCTCGCTCGCCCTTGCACGATCCTCTCGGCCGCGGGAGCCATGGTGTCGAGCGGTGCTGCAATGGAGGCATGCACCTCGAGGAACTCCGCATCCTGCTGGCCCGGCATGCCCGGCCCGACTGGACCACCCCCATCGACGGCGTCCTCATCTCGAAGGTCGACCGGTCGGATCCGCCGGCGCCCTCGATGTCGGGCACGGTGCTGGCGGTCATCGCCCAGGGCGCCAAACGCCTCGCCCTGGGCGAGAGGGTGTACGAGTACGGCGCCGGCCAGTACCTGGTGGCGTCGGTCGACCTGCCCGTCACCGGACACTTCACCCAGGCCGACCCCGAGCAGCCGGCGTTGGGGTTCGGTCTCGTGCTGGAACCGTCCGCCGTCGCCGAGTTGCTGTTGCAGGCCGGGCCCGGAGACGCTCCCCGCGCCGGTGGAGGCACGCCGTCGGGGATCGCCGTCAGCGACGCTTCGGCCCCGTTGCTCGACGCGGTGGTCCGACTTCTGCGCCTGATGGAAGAGCCCCGCGACCGGGCCGTGCTGGCCCCGCTGGTCAAGCGCGAGATCCTGTGGCGCGTGATCACCGGCGAGCAGGGTGCGACGGTTCGCCAGCTCGGCCTGGCCGACAGCAGTCTGAGCCACGTCTCCCGGGCGGTGCGCTGGATCCGCGACCACTACGCGCAGCCCTTCCGGGTCGAGGACGTGGCGCGGCTGTCCGGCATGAGCGTCTCCGCCTTCTACCGCAACTTCCAGGCGGTGACCGCGATGAGCCCCATCCAGTTCCAGAAGCAGATCCGGCTGCAGGAGGCCCGGCTGCTGCTCGCCACCCACCCGGGCGACGTCACCGGAGTCGGCCACCGCGTCGGCTATGACAACCCGTCACAGTTCAGCCGGGAATACCGCCGCCAGTTCGGAGCGCCCCCCAGCCAGGACGCCGCACGCCTGCGTCGCAGCGTGCGCAGCCCCGCGGGTGCCCTCCCCTGAGCCGGCTTGACGTTCTCCCGCCCGCTACGAGGCGACCGTGCTCGTGTGCGGCCTCCAGCGACCCGTTGACAGTTGAGAAAGCTCAGCCGTCGATCATTGCCGGCTCACAGATTTCTCACGAAGTTCCGCGACGGTGATCCTGTCACCGAAAACGGAGAGAGCAGATGGTGGGACACCGATCGAGCGGAAGAGCCGCGTCGGAGGCGATGCGACGCGGTACGGCCGCCCGGACGAAGAGAGCGCGGCGTGCGGAGCAGGTGGAGGCACGCGAGGACGACGCGTGCCGGCCCCCGGCTGTTCCTGGTCCGCTCGGCGCCTTTGCCCGGTTCGTGCTGTGCGGCGGCGGTGTCGGGGTCGCCTCCAGCCTGTCCGTGGCGCTGCTGGCCGGGCTGGTTCCCTGGGTGGTGGCGAACGCGCTGATCACCGTCGCTTCCACCCTCCTCGCCACAGAGCTCCACGCCCGTTTCACTTTCGGGGCCGGCCGGCATGCCGGATGGCGCGAGCACGTGCAGTCCGCAGGGTCGGCCTCGGTCGCCTACGTGGTGACGTGCGCCGCGATGCTCGTACTCCAAGCGGTGCAGCCGACGGCCGGGATCCTGCTGGAGCAGGCCGTCTACCTCGGCGCCGCAGCGCTCACCGGAATCGGACGTTTCCTGGTGCTGCGCCTGTTCGTCTTCGCCGACGGCGGGACCTGGACCACGGCGCGGGCCAAGAGCCCGGCGCGGGTTCACGAGGACGGCGGGACGCTGTCCTGGTCCCTCCCTGTTCCGGCGTGAGTCGGCCCGGATCCCCGGATTCCTTCCAGGGAAGCAGGTCGGCCACCGATGCCGGCGCATGCTCCCGACTGGTCGTCGCGAACCCTCCAGGGCGGACGACACTGCTCCCCTGCTTGCTCCTCCTCTTGCTCATCCTCCGGCGACGGACGTGCCGACCGCCCGCGTAGAGCAGAGGACGGAATCCGCACAGGGAGGGGCCGCGAAGTGGCGGTGCACAGGTTGTTCAGGACGGTCGGTACGGCGAGAGGGGCACTCAGAGGGACCAGATGTACGGCGATCGCGGCGGCGGCGATGGCCGCGCTGACCGCCTCGCAGGCGCCGGGGACCTCGGCACAGGCCGCGGAGCCGGCGCGGAACGCGGCGCGCGCCGAGCGCGGGCCGAGTGTGTCCGGCGACGCCCCGTACCGCACCCAGCTTCCGCCACTGCGGACCGCGAAGTCCGACGAGGACACGGCCGCGGGGCCGGCCGGCGGTGCACTGCCCGCGACCGTGTTCGCCGCGTACCGGCGCGCCGAGTCGGAGCTCGCGGGCACCGCACCGGGATGTCGGCTGGAATGGCAGTTGCTGGCCGCCATCGGCCAGGTCGAGTCGGGGCAGGCGCGCGGCGGCCGGGTGACCTCGGACGGCACGACCGTGACACCGATCCTCGGCCCCCGGCTGAACGGCGGCGCCTTCGCGGTCATCCGGGACACCGACGGCGGCCGGTACGACGGGGACACGGCGTATGACCGGGCGGTCGGCCCGATGCAGTTCATCCCGTCGACCTGGACCCGCTGGGGCGCTGACGGCAACGGCGACGGACGGGCCGATCCGAACAACGTCTTCGACGCGGCGCTCGCCGCCGGCCGCTATCTGTGCGTCGGCGGGCGGGACCTCTCCGACCCGGCCGACCTGGATCGGGCGATCCTCGGCTACAACCACTCGGAGGCCTATCTGCGGACGGTCAGGGCCTGGTACGCGTACTTCCTGGTGGGGCATCGAGTGGTGCCGGACCAGAGCGCCGGGTCGTCCGCGCGACCGGAGCCGTCGCGAGCGAGCAGCACACGCGAACCCTCGCCGGAGGCGTCCGATCGCCCGGGCGCGGGCCCGTCCACCACGCCCTCCACACCGTCCGCCTCGACCTCACCCCGCCCCTCCTCCTCTCCCAGCCCGTCCCGTCCGGCGACCGGAGGGGAGGAGCCGCCGCTCCCCGTACCCGATCCGGGCGTGGAGCTGCCCGGCGACGAGGTACTGCCCGGTGCCGGCCCACTGACCGGCAACGGTGGGGACACGATGCGCCCGGCCCCCTCCACAACCATGGATACCGGGCGGTAATGTCGCCCCCCGCCGGACGGCACGAGACGGCGGAGTGAGCGCGAAGGGGCCCTCATGGCGACGGACATGCCTGCTGAGACAGAGGCGGCCACAGCGGCCGGGGCAGAGGCGGCCATGCCTGCCGGGACAGAGGCGGACCACAACCGTTGGCAGCACATGTGGGGCCACCGGGAGCAGTTGCTCAAGGTGGCCCGGCGCAGGTCGATGAGCCCGGAGGACGCCGAGGACGCCGTGCACGAGGCGATGCTGCGCGCCGCCGAGCGCCCGGACCTCGACGACGAGCGCCTCGGCGCCTGGCTGACGACCGTGACCATGCGGCTGTGCGTCGACCGGTACCGGCAGGTCAACCGTGAGGCCGAGGTGCGCACCAGCCCCACGCTGATCGCACCGGGCCCGGTGCCCGTCGAGGAGGCGGTGTGCGACCGGGCCGAGGCGAGGTGGCTGGCCGTGCGCAGCGGGGAGCTGCCCGCCCGGCAGGCGGAGGCGCTGCGGCTCAAGTCCGAGGACCTGGACGTCGGCCAGGTCGCCATGGAGATGGGGCTGAGCTACCGGACCGTCGAGTCGCTGCTCGCCCGGGCCCGGCGGACGCTGCGCGCCTCGCTGGCCGGGACGCTCGGGGTGGTGCTGTTTCTGCTCGGGCGCGGACGGCCGCGGGGAGGCGGGAGGGCACAGGCCGTGGCCGTCGCCTCGACGGCGGCGACCCTGGCGGTGGCGGGGTTCGTGCTGCCGTACGCGCTCGACGGGAGCGGGGACGGTCCGGCTGCTCCGCGGCCCTCCGTGTCCGGGCCCCCGGAGGCGCTCACGACCGACGGGGACGGCCGGGTGCGCGCGCCGGGGCCCCGCGATTCGTCGCCCGCGTCGGCGGCTCCGGGCGACGGTCCGGCGGGATCCGCGGCCGACGGCGGATCGCTGCTGCCGCTGTCCGTGCCGCCCTTGCCCGAGGCCTCGGTGCCCTCGCTTCCGGGGCTGACGGCGCCCGAGGTTCCTGAGGTTCCCGAGGTCCCAGGCGTGCCCGAGCTGCCGGACACACCAGACATACCGAACATCCCCGATGTCCCTGATGTACCGGATGCATCGGATGTGCCGTTCGAGTCCGCCGTCCCCTCAGTGACGTCGAGGTCGTCGGTTCCGGACACGCCCGTCGTACCGTCCGCTCCCCTCTCCCTCCCCACCGCGACCGCGGTCCCGTAAACACGCAGGTCCGGCGAGTCGTAAGGCCGCCTGCCAGCCGTCCGTAAACCCGGCCGAAGACACATCCGTAAACCCGTCCGCAGACCCGTCCGCAAACCCGTCCGAAAAAAATCGGCCTCGTCGCGACGGACGCCCCGCCCCTCCCCGTAGAGCAGATGTCGGAGCTGCTCCACGGCTGAAGGGTGAACCGGATGGGTGTCGAGATCTGTGTGGAAGGGCTGACCAAGTCCTTCGGTCACCAGGTCATCTGGCAGGACGTCTCGCTGACGCTGCCCGCCGGGGAGGTATCGGTCATGCTCGGCCCCTCGGGGACGGGCAAGTCGGTGTTCCTCAAGACGCTCGTCGGGCTGCTGAAGCCGGAACGCGGCTCGATCAAGGTCGCCGGGCGGGACATCACGAAGCTCCGTGAGCACGACCTGTACGAGGTGCGGAAGCTGTTCGGGGTGCTGTTCCAGGACGGCGCGCTGTTCGGCTCGATGAACCTGTACGACAACATCGCCTTCCCGCTGCGCGAGCACACCCGCAAGTCCGAGAGCCAGATCCGGCGCATCGTGCTGGAGAAGATGGACATGGTCGGACTGATCGGCGCCGAGGGGAAACTGCCCGGCGAGATCTCCGGTGGTATGCGCAAGCGAGCCGGGCTGGCACGGGCCCTGGTCCTGGACCCCGAGATCATCCTCTTCGACGAGCCCGACTCGGGCCTCGACCCCGTACGCGTCGCCTACCTCAACCAGCTGATCGTCGACCTCAACGCGCAGATCGACGCCACCTTCCTGATCGTCACGCACGACATCGCCTCGGCCCGCCAGGTGCCGGACAACATCGGATTGCTGTTCCGGCGTGAGCTGGTGATGTTCGGCCCTCGCGAGAAGCTGCTGACCAGCGACGAGCCCGTCGTACGGCAGTTCCTCAACGGCCGGATGCAGGGGCCGATCGGTATGGCGGAGGAGAAGGACGCCGCCCAGGTCGAGCAGGAGCTGGCACAGCTCGGCGACGGCGGGCACACCACGACGCCCGGCAGTCAGGAACTGCCTCCCCGCCTGCTGCCGGGTCCGGGCATCACCAGGCCGCCCCGCTGGGAGGCCATCGCGAAGCGGGAGGCCGAACCGCGCCGGAGGGAGGTGGCCGGAGCATGAGCCTGTCGCCGACCGGAGCGCTGCGGCACTCGGGCAACCTGTTCGCCATGGCGCTGGACGTGGTGCGGACCATCCCCCGACGGCCCTTCCAGGCGCGGGAGTTCATCCAGCAGACGTGGTTCGTCGCGAGCGTCACGATCCTGCCCACGGCCCTCGTGTCGATCCCCTTCGGGGCCGTCATCGCCCTCCAGATAGGCAGCCTGACCCGGCAACTCGGCGCCCAGTCCTTCGCGGGCGCCGCCTCCGTCCTCGCCGTCCTGCGGGAGGCCTCGCCGATCGTCACCGCGCTGCTGATCGCGGGCGCGGGCGGTACGGCGATCTGCGCGGACCTCGGGGCGCGCAAGATCCGGGACGAGATCGACGCCATGCAGGTACTCGGCATCGACCCGATCCACCGGCTGGTCGTACCCCGCGTACTGGCCTCCATGGTGGTGGCCGTGCTGCTCAACGGCCTGGTGTCGGTCGTGGGCGTGGCCGGCGGCTACTTCTTCAACGTGATCCTCCAGAACGGCACGCCCGGCGCGTATCTGGCGTCCTTCACCACCCTCGCCCAGCTCTCCGACCTGTGGGCGGCGGAGGTGAAAGCGCTGGTGTTCGGGGCGATCGCCGGGATCGTCGCCTCGTACAAGGGGCTCACCGCGAAGGGCGGCCCCAAGGGCGTCGGCGACGCGGTCAACCAGTCCGTGGTGATCACCTTCATGTTGCTGTTCGTGACCAACTTCGTGATGACCGCGGTGTACTTCCAAGTCGTCCCGCAGAGGGGCTGAGGGAACCGACGATGCGACCTCTACGACTCCTCGACCGCCCGCTCCGCTCGCTGGAGGAGCTGGGCACCCAACTCTCCTTCTACGGCCGCTCGCTCGCGTGGACCGGCCGCACCCTGCGCCGCTACAAGAAGGAGATCGTGCGGCTGCTCGCCGAGGTGAGCTTCGGGCGCGGGGCGCTGGCCGTCGTCGGCGGCACGGTCGGCGTCATCGCCTTCCTGTCGTTCTTCACCGGCACCGAGGTGGGCCTCCAGGGCTACGCGGCCCTCAACCAGCTCGGCACCTCCAACTTCGTGGCCTTCCTGTCGGCGTACTTCAACACCCGGGAGATCGCCCCGCTGGTGGCCGGGCTCGCCCTGTCCGCCACGGTCGGCGCCGGCTTCACCGCACAGCTCGGAGCGATGCGGATCAGTGAGGAGACCGACGCCCTGGAGGTGATGGGCGTGCCCTCGCTGCCGTTCCTGGTGACCACCAGGATGGTCGCCGGTTTCGTCGCCGTGATCCCGCTGTACGTGATCGGCCTGCTGTCCTCCTACCTCGCCGCCCGCACCATCACCACCGTCTACTACGGGCAGTCGACCGGCACGTACGACCACTACTTCCACCAGTACCTGCCGCCCGTCGACGTCCTGTGGTCCTTCGGCAAGGTGATCGTCTTCGCCGTACTGATCATCCTGGTGCACTGCTACTACGGCTACTACGCGAGCGGCGGACCCGCCGGGGTCGGCGTCGCGGTGGGCCGTGCGGTGCGGACCTCGATCGTCGCCATCAACGTCCTGGACTTCTTTCTGAGCCTCGCGATCTGGGGCGCCAACACGACCGTACGGATCGCGGGGTGAGGTCGATGAGAGTACTGAGACTTCGGTTGTACGGCATCGCCTTCGTGGCCGTGCTCGCGCTGCTGCTGTCGCTCGCCGTGGCCGTCTACCAGCAGGCGTTCACCTCGGTGGTGCGCATCACGCTGGAGGCCGGCAGCCTCGGCAACCAGCTGGATCCGCGCGCCGACGTCAAGCTGCGCGGGCTGCTGGTCGGCGAGGTGCGCTCGGTGCGCGCGGACGGCGAGAAGGCGACCCTCGACATCGCGCTCAAGCCGGAGCACGTCGCGTTCATCCCGGCGGACGTGCACGCCCGGCTGCTGCCCAAGACGCTGTTCGGCGAGAAGTACGTCGACCTCGTCGCACCGCGCGGCTCCTCGGCCCGGCCCATCCGCGCCGGGGACGTCATCACCCAGGACCGTACGAAGGTGGGCATGGAGCTGCAGCGGCTGCTGAACGACCTGCTCCCGCTGCTGCGCACGGTCGAGCCGGCTGAACTGAACGCCACACTCTCGGCGTTCGCCACCGCGCTGGAGGGCCGCGGCGACCGGATCGGCGAAAACCTCACCCGCGTCGAAAGCTATCTGCGCCGCCTCAACCCGCATCTGCCGGCCCTCAAGGAGGACATCTCGCGCTTCGCCGATGTCGCCGAGGTGTACGGGGACGCGGCGCCCGACCTGATGCGGATCCTGCGGAACACGGTCACCACCAGCCGCACGGTCGTCGAGAAGAAGGACCGGCTGGCCGCCGCGCTCCGCACCACGGCGACCGTCGCGGCCACCGGTGAGGACTTCTTCGACGCGAACGGCGACCGGCTGATCACGCTGGGCCGGGTCTCCCGACCCACCCTGGAGCTGTTCGCCCGCTACTCACCCGAGTACCCCTGCCTCCTCGAAGGCCTGGTCCGGCAGGAGAAGGCGTCCGAGGAGGCGTTCCGGGGCGGCCGGATGCGGATCACCCTCGAAGTCGTACGCCCGCAGGCCGCGTACGAGCCCGGCGAGGAGCCGCGCTACGCCGAGCGGTCCGGGCCGGACTGCCGGGGTCTGCCCCGTCCACAGGTGCCCGCACCCCACACGGAGCTCAACGACGGTACGTCGCCCGGCGGTTCGGGCGGCGCCCTGCCCGGAGGTGCCCACGTGTCCGCCACCGAGGCCGAGCAGCGGGCCGTGGGCTCGCTCGTGGCCCCCGTCCTGGGCGTACCGGCGGACGAGGTGCCGCCCGTCGCGACCCTGTTGTTCGGCCCGCTGGCCAGGGGAACGGCGGTGAGCGTCGCATGAGGACCACAGGAGCCCGTCAAGCCGCCGCCCCGCTGGTGAAGTTCGGCCTCTTCGCGCTGGTCACGATCCTGGCGACGGCCCTGCTCGCCGCCACCATCGTCAACATCTCCTTCGCGCCGAAGGACACCTACCGGGCGGTGTTCAGCGATGTGACCGGCCTGGAGGAGGGCGACGACATCCGCGTGGCCGGGGTGCGGGTCGGCGAGGTCGAGGGCATCCGGATCAAGGACCGGACGCTGGCCGAGGTCACCTTCACGGTCATCGCGGACCGCCCACTGCTCACCAGTACCGGCGCGGTCGTCCGCTACCGGAACCTGGTCGGGCAGCGGTACATCGCGCTCACCGAGGGCGTCGGCGACAGCACCCGGCTGCGGCCCGGCGGCACCATCCCGCTGTCCAGGACCCAGCCCGCGCTGGACCTCAACGCGCTGCTGAACGGTTTCAAGCCGCTGTTCGCCGCCCTCAGCCCGAACGACGTCAACCAACTCGCCACCGAGATCATCAAAACCCTCCAGGGCGAGGGCGGCACGGTGAACAGCCTGCTCGCGCACACGGCGTCCCTCACCACGACGCTCGCCGACCGCGACGAGCTGATCGGCTCCGTGATCGACAACCTCAACTCCGTACTGAAGACGCTCGACCGGCGAGGTGCCCGCTTCTCCGGGCTGCTGAAGCAACTGCGGCGGGTGATCTCCGGACTGTCCACGGACCGCAAGCCCATCGGGAAGTCCCTGGTGAGCATCGGCGACCTCACGGAGGCCACGTCGGGACTCCTGCACGACGCCCGCCCGCCGCTGAAGGACGACATCGCCGAGCTGGGCGAGCTCACCGGAACGCTGAACAGGAACGAGAAGACCGTGGAGGGCGTGCTGAAGCGGCTGCCGAACAAGCTCACCGAGCTGACGGGGACGGCGTCCTACGGCTCGTGGTTCAACTTCTACCTCTGCGACTTCGACGGACGGATCGTGCTGCCGAAGACGGAGCAGGTACTCACCCCAGAGTTCCACGTGGCGCGGGCGAGGTGCGGCGCATGAGGATCCGCATCGTGCCGCGCGGGACGCGGCGCCGCCGCCCCGAGCCCCTGATGAAGGTGCGCGTCCTGCCACCGAGGCTGCCGAGGATCAGGCTGCCCCGGAAGGCGGGCCGCCCGCGGCTGAAGCCGTTCCGGGACCGCAACCCCGTGGTCGTCGGCGCGGTCGGGCTCACCACCCTCGCGCTGCTGACCGTGGCCGCGTTCAACGCCGACAGCCTGCCGGTGATCGGCGGCGGCGAGACGTACAGCGCCGCCTTCTCGGAGGCGGGCGGCCTCAAGCCGGGCGACGAGGTGCGGATCGCCGGGGTCAAGGTCGGCAAGGTCGAGGACGTCGATCTGGACGGCGACCACGTCAAGGTGAACTTCAAGGTCAAGCACGACCCGGACTTCGGCACCGGGACCGGTGCGTCGATCCGGGTCAAGACGATCCTCGGCGCGAAGTACCTGGCGCTGCACCCGAAGGGACCGGGCCAACTGGAACCGGGCAGCGAGATCCCGCTGCGGCGGACGGTGTCCGCGTACGACGTCGTGCAGGCGTTCAGCGACCTGACGACCACGACGGAGGAGGTCGACACGGAACAGCTCGCCAAGGCGCTGGACACGATCTCCACCACCTTCCAGGACTCGCCCGAGGAGGTCCGGGCCTCCATCAAGGGACTGTCACGGATCTCCCGGACGGTGGCCTCGCGCGACAAGGCGCTGCGCGGGCTCCTCGACCACGCGAACGGGGTCACCGGGGTGCTGGCCGACCACTCGGAGGACTTCTCCGCGCTGGTGAAGGACGGCGACAAGCTGTTCAAGGAGATCAGCAAGCGGCGCGCCGCGATCCACAAACTGCTCAAGAACTCCGCCCTGCTGGGCATCGAGCTCTCCGGCCTGGTCGAGGACAACCGGGAGGAGATCGGGCCTGCGCTCAAGAACCTCAACACCTTCGTCAGGATGCTCGAACGCAACCAGGCGAGCCTGGACCGGAGCGTCAAGCTGCTCGCGCCCTATGTCCGGGTCTTCACCAACACCCTCGGCAACGGCCAGTGGTTCGACTCCTACGTCCAGAACCTGGTCGCCGCCCCGGTGGTGCCACGTACGGGAGGCTCACGATGACCAGGCGCCCGTCCGTTCCGCGCACCCTGGCACTGCTCACCGCGCTCGCGGTCCTCGCCACGCTCGCCGGCGTACTGTGGCCGCGCCCCCAGGCCGTCCGGGTCACGGCGTACTTCCCGCGCACCGTCGGTATCTACCCCGGCTCGGACGTCCGCGTCCTCGGCGTCCGTATCGGCGAGGTCAAGCGGATCACGCCGGAGGGCAGCCGGGTGCGCGTCGAGCTGGAGTACGAGGAGGGCCGCAGGCTGCCCGCGGACGCGCAGGCCGCCATCATCAACTCCTCGGTGGTCAGCGACCGTTACGTGCAGCTGCTGCCGGTGTACCGCGAGGGCCCGGTGCTGCGGGACGGCGACGTCATTCCCGAGTCGCGCACGGCCGTCCCCGTCGAGCTGGACCGGATCTTCGACAGCCTGCACACCACGTCCGAGGCGCTCGGCCCGGAGGGCGCGAACAAGGACGGCTCCCTGTCGCGGCTGCTGGGCGTGAGCGCGGACAACCTCGAAGGCCAGGGCGAGAACCTCAACCAGACCGTCGAGGATCTCTCGCAGGCCGTCACCACCCTGTCCGACGGGCGGGGTGACCTGTTCGGCACCGTACAGAACCTCCAGGTGTTCACGGCCGCGCTGGCCGCCGACGACCGACGCGTCCGGTCGTTCAACGGCAGCCTCGCCGACGTGGCGGAGCAGCTCGCCGGGGAGCGCAAGGACCTCGCGGCGGCGCTGGAGCACCTGGGTGCGGCACTCGGCGACGTGTCGGAGTTCGTGAAGAAGAACAAGAAGTCACTGACCTCGAACGTGCGGGGCCTCAGCAAGGTCACCAAGGTCCTGGTCACCCAACGCGCCGCGCTGGAGGAGCTGTTGGAGGTCGCCCCCACGGGTCTGTCGAACCTGCAGAACGCCTACAACGCCTCCGCCGGGACGCTCGACACCCGCAACAACCCCGAGGAGCCGCAGGACCCGGCATCCCTCCTGTGCTCCCTTCTGAAGACGACCGGGGACGAGGGCGGCAAGAACCCCGACTGCGCGGAGCTGAAGAAGCTCTTCGACTCCCTGCCCGAGGTACCGACGGCCCCCGCCACGACGGGCACGGTCGACCGCACGCTCGGCGGAATCCTGGAGGCCCGAGCATGAGCCGACGTATGGGCCGACGTATGAGCCCGAGCGCGAGCCGACGTATGAGCCCGCGTACGGGCCGAGTCATGAGCGCGGCGCGCAAGGGACGGATGGTCGCGTGGACGGCCGCCGGTTCGCTGCTGCTGTCGGGCTGCGGGTTCAACGGCTGGTACGACGTCCAGCTCCCCGGAGGAGCGGCGGCGGACGGCCGCGCCTACCACGTCACGGTCGAGTTCAGGGACGTACTGGACCTGGTGCCGCAGTCGGCGGTCAAGGTCGACGGCGTCACCGTGGGCGCGGTCGAGAAGGTGGAGCTGGACGGCTGGCACGCCCGGGTGCGACTGCGCGTCGCCGACTCGGTGAAGCTGCCCGCCAACGCGGTCGCCGATCTCCGCCAGACCAGCATGCTCGGCGAGAAGTACGTGGCGCTGGCCGCGCCGGTCGGCACCGCGCCCGTCGGACGGCTCCGCGACGGCGACCGCGTCCCGCTGTCCCGCAGCGGACGCAACCCGGAGATCGAGGAGGTGCTGTCCGCCCTGTCCGCGCTCCTCAACGGCGGTGGCGTCGCCCAGCTCAAGACGATCACCGTGGAGCTCAACAAGGCTCTGGAGGGCCGCGAGAACCGGGTCAGGTCCCTGCTCACGGAACTGGACACGTTCCTCGGCGGCCTCGACGGGCAGCGCGCGGACATCGTCCGCGCCCTCAAGGGCATCGACCGGCTGGCCAAGCGGCTGAGGAAGGAGGAGAAGACGATCGCCGAGGCCGTCGACACGCTGCCGCCCGCGCTGAAGGTCCTCGCCGACCAGCGCCGAGACCTGACACGGATGCTCACCGCCCTGTCGAAGCTGGGCAAGACCGGTACCCGCGTCGTGAACGCCTCGCGGGACGACACCGTCGCCAATCTCAAGCAGCTGAGGCCGATCCTGCAGCAGCTCGACAAGGCGGGCGACGACCTGCCCAACTCCCTTGAGCTGCTGACCACTTATCCGTTCCCGCGCAACGTGGTCGACGCCGTCGAGGGCGACTACGTCAACCTCGCGGTCACCGCCGACCTCGACCTGGCGGGCATCTACGGCAACGTCACGGACAAGCCCGGCGAGTCCGGCGGCTCCGGTGAGGGTGACGAAGGCTCCGACACCCCGGACCTGCCGGAAGTGCCGGACCTCCCGGATGTGCCCGGTGTGCCGACGCCGACCGCGCTGCCCAAGGCCCCGGAGGTTCCGGTCGAGCCTTCGGCGCCCACGGACGGCGACGACCTGCTGTGCCCGCCGGTGTGCACCGCGGGCTACGGCCCCCGAGCGGACTCGGGCCGCCTCCCGGCGGGGATCGACCTCGCGCTCGCCGAGCTCATGCTGAAGGGAATCCAGCCGTGATCACACGTACGGTCAAGGCCCAGCTGCTCGCCTTCGCCGTCCTCACCGGCGTGGGTGTGTCGTACGTCGGCGCCGAGTACACGGGACTGGTGGACGACGTCCTCGACCGCGGCTACACCGTACGGGCCGACTTCGCCGCGTCCGGGGGCATCTTCTCCGGCGCCGAGGTCACCTACCGAGGGGTGCCGGTGGGCCGGGTGGGCGAGCTGCGGCTGTCCGGCTCAGGGGTGTCGGTGGCCCTGGAGATCGAGGACCACGCACCTCGTATTCCGGCCGACACCCTGGCGGTGGTCGCCAACCGTTCGGCGGTGGGCGAGCAGTACGTCGATCTGCAACCGCGGCGGACCGGCGGCCCGTACCTGCTCGACGGCAGCCCGATACCGCGCGAGCGCACCCGGGTGCCGCTGCCCACCACCGACCTCGTCGTCAGCCTCGACCGGCTGGTCAACTCGGTCGGCAAGGACGATCTGCGGACCACCGTCGACGAGTTGGGCAAGGCCTTCTCCGGCACCGGGCCACGGCTGAGCCGGCTGGTGGACTCGGGCAACGAACTCGTCGAGGCGGCGTCCGACACGCTCCCGGAGACGATCTCGCTGATCGAGGACTCGCGGACGGTACTCAAGACACAGTCCGACCAGGGTTCGGCCATCAAGTCGTTCTCCCGCGATCTGGCGGCGCTCACGGCGGAGTTGAAGTCGAGTGACGGGGACCTGCGCCGGCTGATCGACAACGCGGTGCCCGCCGCTCAGGAGATCGACTCCCTGCTGAAGTCCACCCGGCCGGATCTGCCGGTCCTGCTGGCCAACCTCATCAGCGGCGGCCAGGTCACCGTGGCGCGGCTGCCCGGAGTCGAACAGGCCCTGGTCACCTTCCCGGTCGTCGTCGCCGGCAGCTACACGGTCGTCCCGGGCGACGGCACCACCCACTTCGGCCTCGTCCTGGGCGCCGACGACCCGCCGCCGTGCACCCAGGGGTACGGCGGGACACAGCGGCGCGACCCCGCCGACACCAGCACACGCCCCGCGAACACCGACGCGCGCTGCACGGCGCCGCGCGGCAGCGACACCTCGGTGCGCGGCGCGCAGAACGCCCCCGGCGCCTCGGCGGGTTCGTACGGCGCCGACCGGGCCACGTACGTCACCCCGTACGACCCGGACACCGGCACCGCCACCGGCCCGGACGGGACAACCGTCGAGATCGGCTCGACGGGCGGCGAACAGACCGTCTTCGGAAAGGAGTCATGGCAATGGCTACTCGTCGGACCGATGGCATGAATGTCGGCGGTGCGAAGACCGATGGCATGAGCGTCGGCGGTGCGAAGACCGATGGCATGAGCGTCGGCAGTGGGAAGCGGGGGCGTCGCAGGGCGCTGTCCGCCGGACTCGTCGTCGCGACCGTCCTGACGACCGCGCTGTCGGTCTGGTCGGCCGTGGGGCTGTCCGGGCAGCGCGCGGCGGAGCAGCGGCGGCAGGACGTCCTGGCGGCGGCCCGCCAGTCGGCGCTGAACTTCACCTCGCTCGACTACCGCCACTACGACCGGGACAGCGGGAACGTGCTCAAGAGCGCCACCGGCGACTTCAAGGAGCAGTTCGCCGCGCAGACCGAGCAGCTGACCGAACTGGTCGCCGAGAACAAGTCCGTGTCCGAGGGACAGGTCCTCGAAGCGGGCATCGTGCGGTCCGACACCCGGTCCGCCCGGGTTCTGGTCGTCGCCGACAGCAAGGTGACCAACACCGCCGTGCCCGACGGGGAGGCGCGCACGTACCGGCTCCAGCTCGACCTCGTACTCAAGGACGGCCGCTGGCTGACCTCCGACGTCGAGTTCGTGGGCTGACGACCGGCCTCCCGTACGAACAGCAGGCACCAGAGTTGAGGAGAGAGACCGTGGTGAACACGACCTCGCGAGGCCGCGGCGCCGGCTCCCCCGCCCGCCGCACCATGACCGCGGCCGCCCGCGCGGCGGCCAAGCGCACCCGACGCGTGGAGCACCCCGCGGACGGGGCACCATCACGGGCCGAGGAGCGGTACTCCGGGCGCACGGTGGTGATCGATGCTCCGGGCGGGTGGGACGACCCGCCGGAGCCGGCACCGGACCCGGACCAGGCGGCCGAGTCCGAGGCGGTGTCGGAGGAGCGCGCGCCGGTACGACGGTCCTGGCGACGGCTGCTCACCATGGCGCTCTGCGTCGTGCTCGTGGCAGGTCTGGTCGCCCTCGCCGTGCTCGGGTGGCAGTACCGGGAGGGACGGCGCGCGGAACAGGCGCGGGGAGAGGCGCTCGCCGCCGCGCGGAAGGCGGCGCCCGTCGTCCTGTCGTACGACCACCGGCATCTCGACCGGGACTTCGCCCTGGCCCGCACCCATCTCACCGGCGCCTTTCGCGACGAGTACCGCAGGACCACGACGACGGTCGTCGGACCGACCGCCAGGAAGTACCGCGGCGTGGTGAAGGCGACGGTGGCCGCACCCGCGGACGGTGGCCGGCCCGCGGCGTCCGTCGTGTCGGCCGGACCGGACAAGGCCGTCGTCCTGCTGTTCGTCAACCAGGTCACCACGAGCACCCAGGTGACGGGGTCCCGCGTGGATCTGAACCGGGTACGGATGACGCTCACCCGCACCTCCGAGGGCTGGAAGGTGAGCGCCGTGGACGCGCTCTAGGCGTACTCGGTCATGACTCGGCTCAGCCGGAGTGCCACCGCAGGGGCCTCTCCCGCAGCATCGCCTCCGGGTCCGGCACCGGCCCCGCGGAGGCCTGCTGCCCATCCGCCGGCGGCGGCCGCCGCTGGGGTGAACTCAGGTGGTGTTCTGGTGAGGGGAGGTACGCCCGGGAGCTCGGCTGGTGGCTGTGGGGTGGCGGGGGGCGTCCCCGCGCCCCTTCAAGGAGCTCCGGTCAGCCGGAAGTCGCAGGGTCCAGCCCCAAGTCCGTGGCCGACTGGCGGAGCGCCTCGACCAGAGTCGATGTCAGGGGCTGGGGGCCGGACGGAGACGCGAGCCATACCGCGGCGATGCGGCGGTGGCCCGCCATCGGGACGGTGGGGAGGGCCACGGTGTCGGGTGGGGCTTCGGTGAGGGCCAGCGTCGGGACGACAGCCGCGCCCAGGCCCGCCCGGACCAGGGACAGGGCCGTCGGGAACTCCAGGGCGGTGTGGGCGCGGTGGGGGGTGAAGCCGTACTGGGCGGAGATGCGGGTCAGGGCGCGGCCGCACGCCGTGGCGGGCGGGGCCGCGATCCAGGGGCGATCGGCGAGGTCCCGCACCGAGCGGGGCCGCGGTGACCAGTCGGCGGGCGTGATCACGCGGTACTCGTCGTCGGCGACCGGCGCGGACGCCAGGTCGCGCCACTGCTCGTCCGGATCGGGATCATCGGCGTCGTACTCGACCACCAGCAGGTCCAGACCGCCGGTGCGCAGCTCGCGCCAGGCCTCGGGGCCCTCCGCCTCCACCACCCTCGGTTCCAGACCGGGGTGGGTGCGGGCGAGGGCGGCGAGGGCGGGGACGAGCAGGTGGCAGACCGCCGAGGAGAACGCGGCGACCGTCACCGGCCCGGTCGAACGGCCGGTCAGCTCGGCGAGTTCACGGCGCGCCTCGGCCAGCTCCTGCTCGATGCGCTCGGCCCGCGCCGCCAGCAACCGGCCCGCCGGAGTCAGCCCCGCCCGGCGCCGCGAACGGTCCACCAGCGGCTGACCCACCTCCCGCTCCAACTGCGCGAGATGCTGGGACACGGCCGACGGGGTCAGATGCAGCACCTTGGCCGCGTCCACCACACCACCGCGCAACGCCACCGCACGCAGGACGCGCAGCCGACGGGGGTCCAGTTCCATAAGCCGTACTGTAGCGCCGCTTCAGTAAATCTTGCTTGTGGTGAAGTGACACTGCATGGAAGATCGGGGCATGAGCGAGCACAGTGGTGATCAGGGCGTTGAGCAGGGCCGGAACGGCGTACGGCACGGTGACGGGGGCGCGGGCCGGAAGACCGTGCGGGGGAGGGGCGGGCGCCAGGTCGTCGACCTCAGCCACCGCATCCGGCACGGGATGGTCACCTACCCGGGGCTTCCCGCGCCCGAGATCGGCGAGCACCTCACCCGGGACGCCTCGCGGGCGATCTACGCGCCCGGCACCGAGTTCGCCATCGGCCGTATCTCGATGGTGTCCAACACCGGCACCTACCTCGACAGCCCCTACCACCGGTTCGGCGGCGGACACGATCTCGCCGCGCTCCCGATCGACAGGTTCACCGACCTCGACGGCATCGTCGTACGCGTCCAGGACACCGGGCGCCGGGCCGTGGACCGGGAGGCGCTGCTGCCGTACGACGTCACGGGGCGGGCCGTGCTGATCCACACCGGCTGGGACCGGCACTGGGGCACGGACCAGTACGGGCAGGGCCACCCCTACCTGACCGCCGACGCCGTGGCCCGGCTCGTCGAGCAGGGCGCCGCACTCGTCGGCATCGACTCCCTCAACATCGACGACACCGACGACGGCACCCGCCCCGCCCACACCGGCCTGCTCGCCGCCGGCATTCCCGTCGTGGAACACCTGCGCGGCCTGGAGCAACTGCCCCCGCAGGGCTTCCGCTTCCACGCCGCACCACCGGCCGTCGAAGGCATGGGCACGTTCCCGGTACGGGCATACGCGCTGCTCGACGACGATGACGTGTCTAGGCTCACTCCGTGACCGACCTCGACATCAGACGTGTGGACGGTGCCGCCGGCGACGAGGAACTCGAAGCCTGGCGGTACGTCCACAACACGATCATCCCCACACACCTGCTCTCCCTCGACGACGTCCGCGAGCGCGCCGTACGCCACCACCTCGAACTCGCCTACGCCGACGGCGTCCTCGTGGGCAACTCCACGGTCCGTCCGCCCGAGGGGGACACCGCCACGGCCACGGTGATCGCGCGGGTGCTCGCCGAACACCGGCGGCGCGGATTCGGCGAGCAGTTGTACGAGCGGGCGTCGCGGCGGGCGCGGGAGCTGGGTGCCCGGGTGATCGAGACCTGCGTACTGGAATCGAACGGGGACGGACTGCGGTTCGCGCTCAAGCACGGGTTCACGGAGACCGAGCGCTATCTGCTGGACGGCGACACGATCCCGTGGATCGATCTACGACACCTGGGCTGACCTACGGCTTCCCCGCGATGTCCAGCGCCGCCACATAGCCGAACGTCATCGCCGGGCCGATCGTCGACCCGGCGCCCGCGTAACTGCGGCCCATCACGGCGGCGCTGGCGTTGCCCGCCGCGTACAGGCCGGGGATCACCGAACCGTCCGGGCGCAGGACACGGGCGCGGGCGTCGGTGAGGAGGCCGCCCTTGGTGCCGAGGTCGCCCGGGACGATCCGAAGGGCGTAGAACGGCGGTAGCCACAGGGGTGCCAGGCAGGAGTTGGGCTGGACCGACGGGTCCGTGTAGTAGTGGTCGTACGCGCTGTCGCCGCGCCCGAAGTCGGTGTCGTCTCCTTGCCGGGCAAGGGAGTTGAAGCGGTCGACGGTGGAGCGCAGGGCGGCGGCCGGGACACCGATGGCGGTGGCGAGCGCGTCCAGGGTCCACGCCTTGTGGACGGCCCCGGCGTCGTACCACTCCGCGGGGAACGGGAAGGTCGGCGCGATGTCCTTGAAGAGGTACCGGTTGCGGTAGTTCTGGTCGACGATCAGCCAGGCCGGGATGTGCCCGGCGGACGGGGTGTCGCGCTCGTACATCGTGTGGACGACATCGCTGTACGGCCCCGCCTCGTTGACGAACCGCGCACCGGCCGCGTTGACCAACAGCCCACCGGGGAGCGTGCGTTCGGCGAGACAGAACCACGGCTGGCCGGGGGTGGGGATGGCCGGCCCCCACCAGGCGTCGTCCATCAGGTCCACATCGGCGCCCGCCCGCTGCCCGGCGCGAATCCCGTCCCCGGTGTTCTCCTTCGCTCCGACCGTCCACTGCGTCCCGACCGGCTGCTCCTGGTACTGCGCCCGCATGGCCGCGTTGTGCTCGAAGCCGCCGGAGCCGACGATCACGCCCCGGCGGGCGCGGACCAGTCCGGGGGAGCCGTTGCGGGTGACGACCGCTCCCGTCACCGCCCCGTTCTCCATGTGCAGGTCCGTCAAAGGGGTGTTGAGCCACACCGGCACACCGGCGCCGAGCAGCCCGGCCCGCAGTCCGCCCGCCAGTGCCTGCCCCATGGTGAGCGGCTTCTGCCCGAGCAGTGCCGCCCGCGTGCCCCGCGCGAGACATTCCGTGGCGACGGCCAGCCCCTTCGCGCTCACCGCGGTCAGCGCCAGCCACTTGTAGTCGGCGCTGAACACCACCATCCCGGCCGGGACGGCGAGATAGGCCGGATTCAGCCGCGCCAGCTCATCGCCCAGCACGTTCCCGTCGAGCTGGTCCGGCTCGATGGACCGCCCGTTCGGCAGCCCGCCCGGCAGCTCCGGGTAGTAGTCGCTGTACCCCTCCATCCACCGGAACCGCAACGGGCTGTTCGCCATGACGAACGACAGCATGGCGGGCCCGTGGTCGAGGAAGGCCTTCTGCCGGTCGGCGGGCACGTCGTCCCCGACCACGGCGGCGAGGTAGGTGGCCGCCTTGGCCGGTGTGTCCGGCACCCCGGCCGCCTTGATCACGCTGTTGTTCGGCAGCCAGATCCCCGCCCCCGAGCGCGCCGCGGACCCCCCGAACGTCCCCGCCTTCTCCACGACGACACAGCTCAGCCCCTGCTTGGCCGCCGTGAGCGCGGCGGTCATCCCGGCGGCCCCGGAGCCGATGACGACGACGTCGTAGGTGCCGAGCAGGGGCGGGGCGGCGGCCGCGGCCGTCCCCGCGAGCCCACCGGTCGTCGCGAGTACGGCACCCGCGCCCGCGGCCGTGCCGAGCACCCGCCGGCGCGAAGGCCCGGCCTGTGCCGCCGTACGTCTCTCAGGATCCGCGCTCTTGGACATGCAGGACGCTCCAGCCTCGCGAAGGGACGGGTGGCCGTGCTGTTCCCCGGGAGGCGAACGGGTTCCCCGCGTCCCGGACGTGGTGCGGAGCATCGAATCTGACCTGAAGGGATGGTGAAGTCAAGGAGGTAACTGACGGGAAATCAGTTCCCTTTGATTCGAACCTATTTGACCTGCATATTCGTTTCGCGGGGTAGGCGTGTGGGAAATGTTCGGGCAGCGTGGTCCCGGTCTGCGGACCGAGGGAGGGGGAACGCTGTGCATGACCTCGTACGGGCGCCGGACCATGTCCGGACGGCCGACGGGCGGCGGTTACGGGTCGAGTGCGCGGGGGATCCGGACGGTCGGCCGGTGTTCCTGTTGCACGGGATGCCGGGGAGCAGGGTGGGGCCCAGACCGCGGTCCATGTTCCTGTACCACCGCGGCGCGCGGCTGATCAGTTACGACCGTCCGGGGTACGGGGGCTCGGACCGGCGGCCGGGGCGGCGGGTCGTGGACGCCGTGGAGGACGTCGAAGTCGTCGCGGACGCACTGGGGCTGGAGCGTTTTGCGGTGGTGGGCCGGTCCGGCGGGGCCCCGCACGCGCTGGCCTGCGCCGCGCTGCTGCCGCACCGGGTGACCCGGGCGGCCGCGCTCGTGACGCTCGCGCCGCAGGACGCGGAGGGGCTCGACTGGTTCGCGGGGATGGCGCCGCACAACGTCCGTGAGTTCCATACGGCGCTCACCGATCCCCGGGGATTCGTCGCCAGGCTGATCCCCCGGTCGGCCGCCATCCGTTCCGACCCCGCCCGGCTGCTCGACGAACTGCGCGGCGACCTCACGGACGAGGACCGGATGATCGTCTCGGACGACGGCATCCGGTCGATGCTGCTGCGCAACTACCAAGAGGCGCTGCGGACCTCGCCGTACGGCTGGATCGACGACGCGCTCGCGCTGACCGGCCCCTGGGGGTTCGATCCCGCCGAGATCAAGGTGCCTGTGCTGCTCTGGCATGCCGGGAAGGACGTCTTCACCCCGTCCGCCCACTCCTCCTGGCTCGCCGAACGCATCCCCCACGCCATCGCCGTCTGCGAACCCGCCGCCGCCCACTTCGCCGCGATTCGGGCTCTGCCGGACGTCCTGAGCTGGCTCCTCACCACGACCGAGCCGAGCGCGGCGTCAGTGGCGTGATGTGTCTGCGGGTGTGTGGGGGCTAATCGCTCCCACTCTCGACTTCGCTCGAGCGGGAGGGACCCCCATCGCGGCGGAGCCGCATATGTCACAGCCCCGCGCCCCTCAACGGCATGGGGCGCGCCCGGAGTCCTTCAGGGGCGCGGGGAACTGCGCGAGCAACCACACACCACCCGCACCCCCCAACGCATCCGCAGCCCCCCACCCCATGACGTGGACGTCACACCGCCAGCGGCTCCAGATCCCGGTAAACCCGCCGCCGCTGCCCCACCAGCCGCGTGATCCCGTTCCCCTCACCCAGCTGCCGACTGAGCCGGCGCAGGTCGGCGAGGGTCGCCTCACGCAGCCGCTGGGCCTCCTCCTCCCGCCCCAGCGAGCGCAGCGTCAGCGCGGAGTTGCTGATGACGGCGAGGGTTTCGGGGTGCTGGGGGCCGAGGACGGACTTGAGGATGTTGCGGGCCGGCTCCTCCAGGGCCCAGGCCTCCTCCGGACGGCCCTGTTCCGCCAGTACGTTGGCGTGGTTCGCGCGGGCGAAAAGCGTGTGCGGGTGCTCGTCGCCGAGGGTCGCCGCCATGCGCTCCGTCACCTGCCGGAACACATCCCCGGCCTCTTCGGCGTCCCCGCAGGCCCAGAGATAGATACCCAGGTTGTTGAGCGCGGCCTGGGTGTAGGGGTGCTCCTTGCCCGGGACCTTCACATAGTGCTCCAGCACGCTCCTGACGGTCTCCCGCGCCCG
The DNA here is from genome assembly GCF_024612035.1 of Streptomyces sp. DSM 40750. Classification (GTDB taxonomy): domain Bacteria; phylum Actinomycetota; class Actinomycetes; order Streptomycetales; family Streptomycetaceae; genus Streptomyces. The sequence continues at coordinate 3,750,142 of NZ_CP102513.1, read as the reverse complement.
GTCGGGCTCGTCGGCGGCGTACAGGTCCGCCGCCAGGTTCAGCTCGCAGGCGAGGGAGTCCGGGATCGGCTCCGGATACTTGTCCCGGGTGTACTGGGTCCGGTACTGGGTGAGCGTCGCCCGGGTCAGCCGGTGCGCGTCCACGAACTGGCCCGCCCGCCGCAGCGACACCGCGAGCGACTTGGCGCAGCTGAGCGTGCCGGGGAAGTCCTTGCCGAGGATCCGCTTGTGCGTCTCGTACGCCTCCGACAGGACCGCCACCGAGTCGGTGTAGCGGCCGACCTCGCGCAGATCGCGGCCGAGGCCCTGGGCCGAGATCAGGGTGTAGGGGTGGTCGGGGCCGAGGACCTCGCGGCGGCGAGCGTAGGTGTCCTGGTCGACGTCACGGGCCTCGTTGTAGTGGCCGACCATGCGCAGCGCGAGCGCGAGGTTGTTCGCCGCGTTGAGGGTACGGCTGTTGGATTCGTCGAAGATCTGACGGAACCCCTGGTGGGCCTCGCGGGCGAGCTCCACCGCCCGGGTGTACTCGCCCATGGCGGCGAGGTCGCTGGCGAGGCTGGAGGTGGTGACGTAGGTGTGCGGATGGGTGGGGCCGAGGACCCTCAGCTGCCGCTCGCGCACCTCCTCGTCGATGTCGCGGGCCTCCACGAAACGCCCCTGGGTGCGCAACACGTTGGCGAGTTGCCCGTGCAGGTACATGTACTGCATGTCGTCCTTGCCGAGCGTCTCCTTCCAGTACCCCAGCAGGTCCTCGGCGAGTTTCCGGGCACCGGGGAAGTCGCCGCGCTTCCACAGGTAGCGGACCCGGTCGATGAGCAGCCGGCGGGGCTCGGCCTCGTGGCACCTGCGCAGCTCGGAGGCGGCCAGATGCGGCCAGATGATCGCGAACCGAGGCCAGGTCTCGGCGTCATCGATGGGTTCGTCGCCGGGCGGACGGGCGCCGACGAGCATGGCGTGGACGACGTGCCGGGCCTGCCGCTGCTCCTCCTCCGTGAGCCGGGAGCGGATCACGGCCTGCACCAGCCGGTGGACCTGGATGCTGGTGCTGGCCTGGTCGACCTTGGCGAGGGCGAAGCGGCCGATCTCCCGGATGACCCGGCCCAGCATCAGGCTCTCCTGGAGACTGGGGTCGACCTTCTTCAGCTCGTCGAGCAGCTCCTTGCTGTACAGCAGGTGCGAGGAGATCGGCTCGGGGGCCATGAAGGCGCACAGCTGGAGCAGCCGGACCGAGGCGGGGGAGCGTTCCCGCAGCCGGGCGATCGAGATGTTCCAGGTCGCCGCCACCGTCTCCGGGTAGTCGGAGGCCTGGTTGAGGTCCAGCACACCGGTGGTCTGCTCGTTCAGCTGCCGCAGGTACTCCTCGATGGGAGTGGCGGTCTCGGCGAGCCAGGCCGCCGCCTGCTCCACGGCCAGCGGCAGGTCGCCCACCGCCTCCGCCACGCGGTCGGCCTCGTCGGCGCTCAGTCCGGGGGCGCGCCGGGAGAGGTGCTCGACGCTCTCCTGACGCGGGAAGACGTCGACGGGCAGGGAGGTGCCCCGCTGCTCCCAGGTCTGGTTGCGGGAGGTGACGAGGATGTGCCCGCCGCCCTGGGGGAAGAACCCGGTGAGTTCCTCGGGGTTGTCGGCGTTGTCGAAGACGAGGATCCAGCGCTTGGTCGGCACGCCCTCGGCGAGCATCCGTATGGTCTCCCGGCTGACCTGCGTCATGTCGTCGCCGCCGGGCGCGCCGATCCGGGCACCCAGTTCGGCCAGGGCGGAGGTGACGCCGTCGCCGCGCTCGGCGGAGATCCACCACACCAGGTCGTAGTCGGCCATGAACCGGTGCACGTACTCCAGGGCGACCTGTGTCTTGCCGACGCCGCCGAGGCCGAAGAGGGTCTTGGGCTGGGTGCCCACGGCCGACGACCCGCCGCGGAGCTGCTCGCGCAGTTCGTCGAGGATCCGTCCGCGGCCGGTGAAGGTGGTGTTGCGTTGCGGGGCGTTCCACACGGTGGGGGCGCTGCCAGGGAAGCGGGGCTCCACGGTGGCGAGGTCGTCGGGCCGCTCCGGCAGCTTCAGCGCGCCGAGCAGGGCACCGACGCACTGGGTCGCGTCGAGCCGGTACAGGTCCACCGGCTCGTGGTCGACGTAGGCGTCGGGGAAGCGGGCCTCGTCGACGCGCAGCGGCACCGTCGTGGTGCGCGGCATCGCCAGGGCGGTGTCGGTGAGGGAGCGCCAGGTCGCGTGGGCGTGCCGGGATTTCTGGAAGGCGTGGGACAGCAGCAGCAGGGCGCGGGTCGCCGTGTCCAGGTGCTCCGGCGGGCCGGCGGACACGTCGTGCAGGGTGACGTTGCAGCCGGTCTGCCTCAGGACGGCCTCCACCCAGTCCGCCCACATCCGGTTCTCCGCCGCGTACACCACGACGATGTCCGTCATCGGCTGCCGCCGGGTGAACGCCTCCAGACAGCGCTGCCGCACCGGCTCGGGCACCGGCGGCAGCGCGGTGACCTCGCCGTCGGAGATCACCTTCGTCAGCCGTTCGAAGGCGGACAGCAGGGAGTTCGCGATGTTGCTCTTGTCCCCGACCGTCGCGAGCGTCTCTTCATAGGCGTAGAACGGCACGTACGGTATCTCCATCGCGCCCCAGTAGGCGTCCTGCTGCTCGGCGCTCAGCTCCCCGCCGTCGAGGCCCCGGGGCAGCCCCTCGAACCGCAGCCGGGCCAGGGCGCGGCCCGCGTCTACCTTCCGCTTCTCGCCCTCGTCGATGCGCATCAGCACCGGCAGCACCCTGATCCGCCGCTTGTGCTGGCCCCCTTCGACGCTGCGGGCCACCGCGGCGGCCCCGTCCAGGGACTGGCCGCTGAGCGTGAAGCAGTCGACGAGCACGTCGGGCATCTGGATGGTGCAGATGTCCGCGCTGTCCGACAGGCCGGTACGGCTGTCGATCAGGATGTAGTCGTACGAGCCCTTCATGTCCTCGCGCAGCGCGTCCAGGAACTGGCCGCCGCCCAGCCGCTCGTAGAAGTTGTCCCACTCGAACGACGACACGGTCGCCGAGTACTCCCGGTTCCGCCGGCCGGCGGAGAGGAAGTCGAGCGAGCCGCCGTCGGGGAAGGACAGCCCGAGCCGCTCGGGGCTGAGGGACACGGCGTGCTGCTCGACGCGGGCGTAGTCCCGGTGCCAGGGGCCGGTGCGCGGGCCTCCGGTGGTCGCGGCCCAGCAGTACTCGGTGATCATGTCGATGACCCCGGTGGTGGACGCGAGGACGCTCAGGTCGAGGAAGGGCTGGAAGAAGCGGTCGAGGCCCGGGGCCTCCAGGTCCCAGTCGACGGCCAGGACGCGCTTGCCGTTGGCGGCCAGGATCCAGGCCGCGTTGGCCAGGGCCATCGTGCGGCCCGTACCGCCCTTGTACGAGTAGAAGGTGATGATGCGTCCGTCCTGACGGGCAGTCATTCTTGTCCTCCGTGGTCGGAATCCGCATCGGGGTCGGTCGGGCCGGCGAGACTGAGCCGCGGCCGGGGTGTGACCGGGCCGGGTGGCGGGTGGGCCTTCGCGTGCCTGAGGAACTGCCGGGTCGCCTGGGCCACGACCACCGGCAGTATCTCGGTGAACTGTTTCAGGGTGGGTACGCCGTTGACCGCGGCCCAGCACTTGGCGCGGCGCCCCCGCTCCAGGATCAGCGGCAGGGTGTCCTCCAGTTGCTCCTTCAGCCGCTCGCCCTGTTCACCGCGGCACTGGAGGTCGAGGCGGTTCCAGGGGACGATCGCGCCGACCCAGGGGTGGGCGGCCGAGTCGAACGTCTTGAGCCGGTGCCGCCGGTCCCGGTCGAGCAGGGCCCAGCGGTCGAGCAGCAGGATCCCCGGCTGGGGCTCGGGCGGCTGCCCGGTCCCGTCCGCGTCGGAGTCGGCCGCGGTGAGGCCGTCGGTGCCGGGGTCCGGGAGGTCGAAGTCCGAGACGGTGATGCGGTAGTCGAGCGATCGGATCAACTCCTCCGCCAGCGCGGACAGCGGGCGCCTCGCCTCACCGTGGTACGGGTTCCACTCCGTGGCGTCCTCGCCGTACGGGGTGGCGTCCCGGCCCTCCGGTACGGAACTCCGGCTCGGCGCCACCACGGTGAGGTGGATACGGCGCGGCCCCTCGCCGTGCGGTCGGAACGCGCTGTGCGTGGACTCGTACGGCCGGGGCCGGCTCGACGGCAGCGGGGTGTTCTCGGCGACCTGCACGATCCGCTGGGCGAGGCCGAACACGATCTCCTCGTACTCGTCCCGCAGCCGCTTGAGTTTGATCAGTCCGTAGATCCCGTACGACGTGTAGCGCTCGCTGAACTTGGAGCGCTCGACCTGGATCTGCCGGACGGACTCGGGGAGCCCTTCGAGGTCCATGCCCGTCCACAGTGCCGGGACTATGGCCGGGATGTCACCGAGGCCGGCGTTGCGTGCCTCGCGTATGCGCTCGTCGAAGGTGAACCACTCGCGGCCGCAGTTGTCGCTGGAGAAATAGCGGGGCGAGTACAGCGGGACGAACACGCGGCAGTGCGCCAGGTTCTCACTGAGCCGGTCCGGCCAGCCCTCCCCGGACCGCATCTCCCGGTCCAGGAATCCCGCGGGCGTCCCCCGCGGATGAGCGGTGAGGGCCAGGACGTCCGCGCACAGATCCTTGTACAGCGTGTGCACCCAGTGGTCGGGATCACCGCTGTCCGGTCCCGAAGGCGGAGTGTGCGCATAACTGAGAAAAAAGTACGGACGATTGTCCGGAGCCCGCCCCCGCGCAGAAGTGTCCACACGCCCCCGCCTTTCGATGCCCTCGTGTGCCCCCGCCCAGGCGCCCTCCAGCCGGAACCAACAATGTGCCCGATCAACTCCCCCGGCACATGGCTCGTTTCACGTCATTTCAGAGCGATATCCGGACATCAGGTGCTGGGCTGTGTCGACAGCATCGCGCATCCCGAACAGAAACGTCGGTTTTCCCGCGAAATCCCATTCCGTGAACAAACCATGAGGTAAACGAGCACCGATCGCCGCGAAGTCGCCGTCGTAGAGGGAGAGGTCCTCGTACTCGATCCAGTTGCCCTTGTCCTCCACCACGCAGCGGTAGGTCCGGGTCGGGGGCGGTGGGGTCATCCGGTACTCGGCGAGATGGAAGGCGGTGCACACCTCGAAGCCGACGCGGAGCAGCAGGACCTGGGCGTCCGCCCTGTACAGCGCGGCCATCGGGGACCGCTCGCCGAGGTGGCAGTACGGGTCGTGGCCGGCGAGCAGCTCCTCGGCCCGGCGCCCGATCGCGGCGAAGGAGGTCTGCGGATGGGCGCTGCGGACCGCGCCGGGCGTGGTCCGCACGCACTCGGCGAGCGCGCCCATGGTCGGGCAGGGTGTGGCGTTCGGCTCGAACGGGAGCATCGACGCGCGGAAGTCGGCCTTCTCCCGCTCGGTCATCCCCTCGGTACGGCTGTGGTACGAGGGGGAGGTGTCGGAGTTCTCCGGGGTGAAGGCGGGCACGACGAGCGTGCCGTCGGGGCCGAGCGTGTCGAGGAGGGCGTTCCGTACCTCGGTCGGGCTCCACCCGGTGCCGCGCAGCGAGGAGTGCACCATGAGGACGCCGCCCGGTCGGACGCCCAAGCGGGCGAGGAGGTCCGGGAGTCGAGTGACATCAACCATGCACCACCGCCAGCTCCGTACGCAGTTCGGTCGCCAAGTAGCCTCCGCTCTCGGTGAGTTGATGTTCCGAGGAGGAGGCGAGCGTGTCCAGGGCCTCGCGCGCCCGCCGCAGCAGCGGTTCGGCGGTGGCGGACCGGGCCGCGCCGGCCCTTCCCACACACGCGCTCGCCTCGTCGAGCAACCGCCCGGCGGCGCTGCCCGGCACGTTCAGGTCCGTGATCTCCCGCAGTGCGGCGAGCCGGGAGCTGCGTCCCAGGAGCGGCAGTTCCCGTACGAACTCGTCGGACTCGAAGTCGACGGCGACACCGAGCGCGCCGAACGCGTGCGTGCCGAGCCGTAGTCCGGAGCCCGCCGCGAGGGGGGTGACCGTGGTGACGAGGGGTGCGTTGGCGCCCTTGCGCCAGCCGGGCTCCTGACTGTCCAGCGCCTCGTGGGCCGCGCGCAGCCGCTTGCCGAAGAGGGCCAGGTCGCTCGGGGACAGCGGGTCCGCGACCGGCGCCTCGAAGCAGTCGCGGTACGGGTCGGCGTCGTCGATGAGCAGCGTCGGTCCGTCGGTGAGTTCCGTGGCCTCCAACGGCCGCCATTCAACGGTGAGTTCGGTGCCGTCGTCATCCGTGCCGCGCACCTGGAGACCGCTCGCCGTGACCGCGCACACGACCCGCCCGGGTGCCGAGAGCCGCAGGGTCCCGAGGGTCGGGAGGTGGAGGTCCCGGCCGGGCTGGTGCCAGGTGAGGGTGGTCTCCGTCTCCGCCAGTACGGCTGCCGCGGTGACCGCCGCCATCAGCTGGGGGAGGTCTGCGGGGCCGTCCAGGCAGCGGCGCAGCAGGGCCCGCAGATACGGGTGGGCGAGGACGGTGTTGAGGTGCGCGGCGGTGGCGCCGTCGGAGTCCAGCTCGACCAGCACCCGCCAGGCCGCGTCCCATTCGGGGCCGCCCGCCAGCGCGGCGTTCACGCGGGTCAGTAGGGCTCGGTCCAACTCCAGCTGGGACAGCCGGAGTTCCTCGGCGTCGGAGACCGCCGGGTGGAGGGCGCGCTCGGTGATCCGCTCGGCGATCCCCTCCACCAGCCCCCGCAGGTCGGCGCAGAACACCGAGGGATTGTCGAAGCCCTTCTCGCTGCTGTACCGGTGGGCGTAGAGGCCACCGCCGCAGGACTCCACGACCGGGCAGCGGCGGCAGGTCTCGCTGACTCCCGCGATGCCCGACTGGCGGGCCCGGACGCCGGGATGCTCGGCGAACTCCGCGAAACCGTGCCGGAAGACGTCGTAGCCGGTCGCCGGGGCACCCTCGTACGCCGTCTTGAGCGAGTCCGCCTGCTCGAACGTGCCGTCGGTCTCGATCACCGCCAGATCGGACGGCGCGAGCCCCAGCGCCTCGGTGAGACTGGGGCCGCCGCGCAGGGTGCTGAGCACCGACTCGAAGGTGCGCACCGGCATGGGGCGCCCCTGCTCCTCCCACCGGTCGAAGACCTTCAGCAGCCAGTCGGCGTATGGCGTCGCCGGGCCGCCGGGCTCATGGCCGGGGGGAGGGGTGTCCCAGGTGGAGTGCGGGAGCAGATAGTCGATGCGGGGCGGATCGAGGGAGGTCAGCGCGTCGTGCACCGCCACCGGGTCATTGGCCACGTCCACGGTGCACAGGAGCCCCTGGTACAGATGCCGGTGTTCGGGGAGGCGGAGCAGTTCGACGGCCCTCAGGACCCGGTCGTAACTGCTGCGGCCCCGGCGGTCGAGCCGGTGGCGGTCGTTGGCGACACGGTCCCCGTCCAGGGAGATGCCGACCTTTACCCCGAATTCGTCGAAGACCCGCAGATGATCTCTGTTCAATCGCACGGCGTTGGTGTGAATGCGCAGATCGAGTGCGGTGACCGGGGCGAGAGCGCGGGTGAGTTCCGCGCAGATTCTTCTGAGCCGGGCCGGCCCGGCGAGGAGGGGTTCACCGCCGTGCAGAATGACCGTGACGGATTCCAGATTTCTCGCCAGCACATACTCGGTGAGGCGACGCGCGACCTGATCGAGGGTTTCCTCGGAGATGACGGTCGGTCGTGAACGCCACGACTGGTCGGATGCCTCATACACATAACAGTGGTCGCACGCCAGGTCGCACCGACTGTGGATCTTGAGCACCAGTTGCTGGATCGCGGGGTCCCTCACTTCGGCAGTGTAAGCCCTCGCGCCACTCTGGTGCAGACATGACGACGGGGCCCAACTTCCTTGATCCATAAGGAGGTTGAGGCCCCGGTTGGCCTACGTCAGATGCTGGAGGTGAACCCCGGCTTGGCGAGGTGCAGACCGCGAGCGTCCGTCACCCGTCCGGTGGAGCGCTGGGTGCGGGGCTCGTGCACGGCGACCGTCGCGAGCGGGGTGAGCCTCTTGTGGGCCGACCGGGCGGTGTCCGATCCACGCGTCGTCTTCGTGAAGGAAAGGTTCATCTCGTCGCTCCAGTTCGAAAAAAGGGACGCTGTCATCGGTCCCTTGCTGACGAGGTCGTTTTGGTCGAGGCTCGGACATGAGGGTGGACGACAGACTACAGACTTTCGCGTTTCTATCATGCGCCGACATGGGTTCGCTGCGCGATGTGACAGGGCGGTTGGCGGGGTGACTGGGGGGTGGCGATCTGGCGCTCATTCAAAATTGACGAGAGCATGACCGTTCCGTTGACTTCCAGCATCCGTACGAGGTGTGCATGGCTGTGACGCCCGGCCCCAGCACCACGGTGAGTGATCGAGACCTGTCCCCGTTGTTCCGCGTCAGCGATGAGAAGGCACTGACCCATCAGGGTGAATCATTCAGGGTGGTCCGTACCCAGCTGGTCGTCCTGCTGCTCGCCACGGCGACCGCCTCGCTGGCCGAACGGGTGGGCAGCCGTGTGCTGTCGGCCGTCGCCGCCGTGTTCTACGCCCTGACGGTCGGGATCGGCCTCTACGCCTCCCGCCGCCGCGCCCGGGCGCAATGGCAGGCCCACCGCGCCGCCGCCGAAGTGATCAAGTCGCTGGCCTGGCAGTTCATGGTCCACGGTGGGCCGTTCCACTCCCGGCTCGTCAACCCCGAGGCCCTCTTCGCCGAACGTCTGGAGGAACGCCTCAGCGAACTGCGGAAGGTGGGGTGGGAGGACCCGCGCGAGAGCGTCACCGAACTCGGGCTCGGACAGGTCACGCCGATGATGCGTACCGTGCGCGCCAAGCCGTTCGCGACCCGGCGCGACATCTATCTCCGCGACCGGGTCCTGGAGCAACTCGCCTGGTACGGCAACAAGGCCGGGCAGGCCCACCGCGCCTCCGTGCGCTGGTCCGGTGTGACGACCTTCCTGACGCTGCTGGCGCTCCTCGCCGCCGTGCTCAGGGCGGCCGGGGCGATCAGCGGCCGCTGGGACCCGACCGGCGTCCTGAGCGCCGCGGCCGCGGCGGGCGTGGCCTGGCAGGAGGTCCGGCGTCACCGGCCGCTGACGTACGCCCACTCGCTCGTCGAACAGGACCTGGACACCCTGCGGGTCGCCATGGGCACCACCGTCACCGAGGAGGGATGGGCGGACGCGGTCGCGGAGGCGGAGCGGCTGGTCTCGCCCCAGCACACGGACTGGCTCGTGCGGTTCGGATCATGACGAAGCATCAGGACGGCACGGCCGGGTCAGGCACGCCGTACACCCGGGCTCCACAGCACCGTCACCGGGACGCCCGTGAGGCGCGCGTAGTCGACGATGTCGGCCGTGCCGCCGAGTCCTCGGGCCGGGGCGCCGTCCCAGACGGCGATCATGCGGTCGGCGTGGTCGACGATGTAGCGGCCGGCCGCGTAGTACGCCTCGTCGTGGGTGCGTTCGTACGGCAGTTCCACACGGGCGGCGCAGCATTTGAGGAGGCGGCGGTAGGCGGCCCGGACCTCGTCGTCGCCCAGATGGGTCTCGTAGTCCATGCCGGGGATCACGGCGGTCAGCGGGATGCCGCTCTCCAGGGCGATCTCCGCGAAGAGCTGGTCGGCACCGGCGGCGAGGCTGCTGAGGGCCCGGGTGGCGGGACGGCCCCGTAACTCCGCCCGGATGCCCGAGCGGACGGCGGACAGGGCGGCGTCCGGGATCTCCCGGTGTCCGGTGATACCGATCCGGGTCACGGGCCCTGGCATCCCTGCGCTCACCTCCGTGGCCGCGGTCTTCACAAGTAACCCTAGCGGCGCGGGACTTCGGCGAGAATGACACGTACAGGCGTTCGGTGGGGCGTCGCGGGCTCACAGGGGCGACCGCCCTGTGACCGCCGTGGTACCGGCCGCCCCCGTGTGCTCCGGGGCGCTGCCGTTCGCAGGAATGTTCGCAGGAGGGGGCGTGGTGGTGCTGGTGGGGGGCGGCGTCGGCTCGACGTCGTAGGTCAGTCGTCCACCGGGTCCAGGCGGAGGGGTTCGAGGCGGCCCTCCAGCATGGCGCCGACGCCGACGGCGGCGCAGACGTCGGGGCGTTCGGCGATGTGGACCGGCATACCGGTCGCGTGGCGGAGCATCTGGTCGAAGCCGGGGAGGAGAGCGCTGCCGCCGACCATCATGATGCCCCGGTCGGCGAGGTCGGCCACCAGGTCGGGCGGGCAGTCGCGCAGCACCTTGCCGATGCCGTCGACCACGGCGGTGAGGGGGGTCTGGATGGCGTCGCGTACGGCCGCGGTGTCCACCTGGACCGAGCGGGCCAGCCCCGTCGCCACGTCCAGACCGTGGATCTCGGTGGAGGCGGGGCCGTGCGGGGTGAGGCCGTTGCCGGAGAGGGCCAACTGGAGCGGCCGTACGGACTGGCTGGGCAGCGTCAGCTCGTGGCGCAGTCGCAGGTGCTGCACGATCGCTTGGTCGATGGCCTCGCCGCCGACGGGGATGCGGACGGCGTTGACGACCGAGCCGAGGGAGAGGACGGCCAGCTGGGTGGCCGCCGCGCCGCACACCATGATCATGGTGGCCTCGGGCTGCTCGACGGGCAGACCGCAGCCGACCGCCGCCGCGATGAGGGTGTCGACCAGTTCCACACGGCGCGCCCCGAGGCCCACCAGGGTCTCGATCGTGGCGCGCTGGGCGAGGGGGTCCGCGTCGTGCGGGGTGCAGGCGGCCGCGCGCAGGACGGGCTTGCGGCGCAGCGTACGGCGGACCTTGTCGCCCAGCAGATGGCGCAGCATGCGCTGGGCCATCTCGATGTCGACGACCGTACCGCCGGAGACAGGACGCACGACCCGGATGTAGTCGGGCGTACGGCCCGTCATCCTCTCCGCGAACTCCCCGACCGCGATCAGTGCGCCCGTCCGCGTGTTCACGGCGGCCGCGCTCGGCTGATCCACCACGAGGCCCGCGCCCTTCACGTACACCCGGGTCCGCGCCGCCCCAAGGTCGACGCCGAAGTGGCAGCGGCGCAGCTGCTCCAGACTGGCGGTCATCGCGGTCATTGCGGATCCTCCCGAGAGCACGGGCCGTGCGGGCCGCCGCCGGTCGGCGGTTCCCTGCTTCCCTTGCATCGTGCGCGGGGCGGGCCGGGGGTGCCTGTTGGGGTGGGCCGGGTGGGGGGTGCGGCCTGGACGGGGGTTCTCTGTTTGATGCGAGGTCAGGTGGCGCGCAGCGCGTTGAGCAGCGGCTGTAGGGAGGTGACGGCGTGTTCGCAGCCCGCACGCCGAAGGGTGCGGGCGATCTGCCGGGTGCGGGCGTAACCGATGAAGGGCACCCCCAGGGCCGTCGCGGCGTCCAGTTCGGCGACCGACGAGGCGATGAACACGGTGCCGGACGGTGCGGCGCCGAGATCGACGAGCGCCTGGCCCAGCCGGTCGGGGTTCGGCATCATGAGTGTGAGATCCCAGGGGCGGGCGTAGACGCGGTCGGCGATCACCTCGGCCAGATCGTGTTCGGCCAGGTACGCCATGACGGCGGCCCTCGAATTGTCCGTGAGGACGGCGGTCACCTGGTCGGTGGAGTGCAGCTCGCGCAGCAGGGCGTCGGCGAGGGGAGTGGCGGACGACTCCTGGGTGACCGCGTTCTCCTCCAGCGCGTCGAGGAGGTCGCTCGCCTGTGCGCCGAGCGGATGGCGGGCCAGGCCCCGCAGCAGATCGAGCGGATCGTCCAGGTCCAGATCGGAGGGGAGCGGCGCCGCGCTGTGGCGATGCCGCTCCGCCAGTACGCCGGCGATCTCGCGCGCGAGCTGCCGCTCCTGGCCGGGTGAGGAGTGGAGCCGGAGCAGGGGGCCGTCGAAGCCGAGCAGGACCGTGCCGGCGCCGGCAAGCAGATCGCCGATGACGGTCCGCCTGCTCGCCGTCGCCTGCTGTGCCGCGCCCGGGGGCGGGGCCGGGACGGGCCTCAGCGTGAGCGACACGGACACCCCCGGCACCGGCCACTCGCGCACACCGTCGCGTACCGCCTGCCGCATGGGCCCCTCCTGCCCCCCGGGGTGGAGCCGGCTGATGTTCGAGGCGGCTTCGCCGAAGTGGTCGAGCAGGTGCTCCGTGATGGCGCTCGCCCCGGAGCGCACGAGGGCCACGGGGTCGGTGACGCGCCAGGACAGTTCGGCCGAGACGACGAAGTCGCCGCCGTCGGCACCGGGCAGGGACACCACGTGGGTGGACCGGCGGGGAGTGAGGTCGACGTCGTAGAACCTCGTGCTGCGCGCGGTGGGTTCACCGGGCGGGTGGTGGGGGTCGAGGAGTGTCAGTGAGCCGTCGGGCCGGGAGTGCACGACGGCCGTGCGGTCCGGGTACGCGGGGCGGGCGGCGGCGAGGTCGTGGGTGCGGAACGGGCCGCGCACCGGTGATTCGGGCTCCGGGTCGGGCCGTGCGGGCAGGTCCACGCGGCAGCACCAGGCGACGGGCCCGGCGTGCGTCGTCTCCCCGGGCACGGGTACGAAGAGGGACGGGTCGGCGAACCCGCCCACACTGATGAGGTCCGTGTACAGGACGGGGGAGAGGATGAGCAGCACGCCCCCGGCGGACGGTACGAGGTCGGGCAGGACGAGTGGCGGTTCGGTGCCGGTGGGGCTCCGGTGCCAGAGGGTGACGTGGACCTCGGGCGGGCTCTCCGACTCGAGCAGGACGTCCTGGAGTTCTCCCATGACGGGCTTCAGTACCGACAGCAGGTTGCGGGCCGAGGAGGGGGTGACCACGAAGCCGTTGTCGAGTGGGAAGAGTTCTTCCACGAAGTAGTCGGGCCGGTGGGGCAGCCGGGAGAGGGTGAGGGCGAGGACGCGGCGCGCCTGCGGGGAGTGTCCGACGAGGTCCGGGAATTCCACCGTGATGACGGGCTCCGCGGGCTCGTCGGCCGGGCGCCGCCGCTGGTGGGCGAGCGACAACAGCCGGCGCAGGTCCTGCTGGTCGGGATGGGACCGGAGCAGAGAGGTGAGGTAGTCGGCGGCGCGGTCGAACTCACCCAGTTCCAGGTCGAGTTCGGCCTTGGCGACGAACAGGCTCACACGCAGCTCGCGCAGCCGGGCGCGGGTCGCTTCCGCGGCGGAGCCCGGCACACCGTCGAGCGGGTCGCCGTACCAGAGGTCGAGGGCGGACTGCACGGCGGCGCGGGCGGCCGTCGGATCGCCTTCCCTCCGCAGGGACCTCGCCCTGGCCGCGAGCTGCTCGCAGCCGGTCACATCGATGTGGTCGACCGGCGCGTGCACCGCGAACCCGCCGTCGACCTCGGCCAAAGAACCGTAGTCCAGGACCGCCCGTACCTCCGCGACGAGCTGGTCGAGCGGAGGGGTCCTGCCGTGCTGTGCGGGCGGCTGGTCCCAGACGCCGTCGGCGAGTTCGGCCCGGGGCACGCTGCTGCCGGGCCGCGACAGCAGCACACACAGCAGGGCCCACGCGTCGGGGGACAGCGGAGCGGCGGCCGTGGTCCTGTTCCGGAGCAGGCGCGGCGGGCCCAGCAGCGCGAACCGCTGCCGGTACCGGTCCGCGAGGGTCATCGCCTCCTCGAACCGGGGTGACCGGATGGTCTCCAGCGCCTGGGCCCGGACAGCCGGGGCGCCGGACCGCAGACCGCCCGAGACCTCCGCGAACAGAGTCTCCAGCGTCTTGCGTGCGGTGCCGTCCTCGATGCCGGCACCGCGCAGGAAGGCCACCTCGTGCAGCAGCATGCCCAGGTCGTGCAGATCGGTCGCCTCGGTCCTGCCCGCCTCCGGCTCTCCCAGGGTGAGGCGGGTGATGACGGCTGTACCGTCCGGGCGCAGCACCAGCCCGTCCAGGCCCGACCGGCCCCGCACCAGGCCCTTCTCGTGCAGCGCCTCCAGCCCCGACGCGATGTCCCTGACCAGCCCGATGAGCATGCCGAACGACAGCCCGGGGCCGCTGCCCCGTACCAGTTCGTCGAAGGCGAGGCCGTCGACGAACTCGGTGACCACGTACGGAGTGGCGCCTTCGACCCCGAAGTCCCGCAGTGCGGCCACATGGTCGCTGTGGACCTCGGCCAGCGCCTGGGCCTGTCGAATGAACCCGGACTGCGTGGGCGACAGGATCGAACGGCCGGGCCGGTCGGGCGGGCCGGGCGGGTCGGGACACCAGTGCACCAGCACCGGACGGTTCAGCCTCAGGTCCTCGGCCCGTGACAGCCGAACGCCCGGCCTCCTCGGCTCCGTCAGCCGGTACCGTTCGAGGAGCACCTGCTCCCCGAAGCCCCCAAGCCGCCGAATACTCTCCGACAGCACCGTCGCGAAGGGCTCGCCGTCGGCGGTGACGTCCCCGCCGCCCGGTGCCGCGACCGGGAAGTCTCCCGCCGAGACACCGGCCAGGCGGTCGATCGGCTTCCCCGCGCGGGCGAGGAGTTCATGGGTCCGGCCGAGGTCGGTACGCGGCAGTGTCCGCAGCAGCACTTCCTGCACCCCCGGCCGCCAGGCGTACGTGCCGGGCGGACCCGGCACGGTCTTCAGGGCTCCGCTGAGGATCACCTCCGCCAGATGCCGCGGCTGGGGGGCGCGCTCGATCGCCGCCTGCACCAGCCTCATGACCGGCAGGTCGGGGGGCCCGACCGCGAGATGACCGGCCAGCCGGAACGCCTCCGGGGAGGCGAGGGAACGGAAGCGCAGGACGAGATCCTCCGGGGAGAGCCGCGCCACGTCTCCCCGGCCCTTGTCGTCCACGGGAGAGGGCGGCGGCTCCGGGCCGAGCAGCGCCACCGAGCCGGAAGTCCGGGCGCCCTGGGCCACCAGCTTCGCCCAGTTCGCCAGCCAGGGGGCCGAGGCTTCCAGGACGGGAAGCGGGAGGGAACCCGGTTCGGCGGTCCGCGTCGCGTAGGAGTCCACGGCGTACGCCGAGGCGGGCGCGGCCGGGGAGGGGGCGCTCAACGAGGCGGTGGCCGTCGGCAGCGCCGTGGTGCGCCACAGACGCTCCGGCAACGGCTGCAGCACGGCGACCGGCATCCGGGCTGCCAGGCGACGCAGCGCCGCGTACCAGCGCTCGCCCGCCGGGCCCTCCCGCCACTGCGGCCCCATGCAGTCGCTGACCAGTAGCACGACCGAACGCTCGTGCACCTCCAGGAGTCCCGGCCCGCGGACCGTCCCGTCGGAGGCGAGTGCGTGCGACTCCACCGTGCGGAAGACGCACGACTGGGACAGCGCGGTCTTCAGCTCACGGATCAGCGGCTGCCAGACGGGCATGGTCGGGCCACTGTCGTGCACCAGGTGAAGAGTGAGCCAGCGCTCGGTGGTGGGTCGCAGGACGGGCAGCCACCACTCCGGGTCGGCGTGGAGACCGGCGATGCGATGGGCGGTCGCCTCCTCGTCCAGTTCCTGGCCGACGGGGGCGGGCACCCGTCGCTTCAGCGGACGCAGTGCACGCTGGAGAGCGAGCGGGCTGGACAGCAACGGGGGCACGGGGGCGAGGAGAGCCGTATGCGTGCCCACCGTCGTGGAGTCCCCCGGCGCCACGGGACGGGGAAGCCACAGGGGGACACGGTCGTCCGGGCGCTGGGCCGGGGCGCCCGACGGGACGGGTGGGGCCGGCGGGCGGAAGGGCTTCCGTTGTTCCGGTCGCCGGGTGCCCGCGGTGTTCTCCGGCTCCTCCGGGTCCGGGAGGCCGCTGGGTGCGTCCACCGCCAAGGTCTCGGCGGTCTCCGGGTCCTCG
Source organism: Streptomyces sp. DSM 40750 (assembly GCF_024612035.1). Taxonomy (GTDB): domain Bacteria; phylum Actinomycetota; class Actinomycetes; order Streptomycetales; family Streptomycetaceae; genus Streptomyces. The sequence continues at coordinate 3,734,468 of NZ_CP102513.1, read as the reverse complement.
GGTGGTCGGCCGCCGTCCGGGGCGGCGGCGGCCGGCGCCGGGGCGGGCTGCATGTGCTGGGCCAGCCACAGCAGTTCGGCCAGCTCCACGGCGGTCGGCCGTTCGCCGCCGCGCGTCCCGGCGAGCAGGCCGGCGAGCCGGGCGATCGCGTCCGCCCCCGGTGAGGCCATCAGAACAGCCCGTCCGCCTCATCGCCGGACCGGCTCAGATACGGCATCAGCTGCTCGGCCAGCTCGTCCCGGGAGACGGCGTCCAGCTCCGCCGCGCCGGTCAGGTAGATGGCGTTCAGCAGTTGGTCCGTGGCCAGTTCACCCGCCGTGCCCCGCTCCAGGAAATGGGCGATCAGCCCGCGTGCGTACTCGTCCGGTTCACCCAGGTGCGCACGGACGATCTGCTCCAGGTGCTCGTCCCGTGGCTGGTGCAGCTCAAGGCGTACGCACCGCCGTAAAAATGCCGGGGCGAACTCCCGCTCCCCGTTGCTCGTCAGCACCACGAACGGGAACGCATGGCATCTCACCCGCCCGCCCTCCACCGGCACCCGGGTGTCCGTGCCGTCGATCATCACCTGGGCGGTCGGCGTATGCCGAGCGCCCCGCACCAGCACCGGGATCTCGTACTGGCCCTCCTCCAGGACGTTCAGCAGGTCGTTCGGCAGGTCCGGGTCGCTCTTGTCGATCTCGTCGATCAGCAGGGCGCGCGGACGGCTGTACGGCAGCAGCGCCGTGCCCAGCGGGCCGAGGCGCAGATGGTCCTGGAGTTCGCCGTCCGAGGGGAGTTCCTCGGCGGCGGCGCGCTTGGCCGCGTACAGACGGGACAGTGGGTCGTACTGGTACAGGCCGTCCTGGAGGGTGGTCCGGCTGGTGATGTTCCAGCGCAGTACCGGCCCCAGCCGCAGCTCCCGTGCCACGGCGTAGGCCAGGCTCGATTTGCCGCTGCCCGGCGGACCGGTCACCAGCAGGGGCCGCCGCAGATACAGGGCGGCGTTGACGAGCTGGACCGTGCGGTCGGTGGCGAGGTAGGTGCGGGCGCGGTGTCTGCGGTCCGGCGAAGCGGCCGAGGCGTCGGCGTCCTCGGCCGGAGTCGGAAGGACGGGGCCGCCGCCGAACGCGCGCCAGGGCGGCGGGGCGGGGAGCTTTTCGATGCCGTCGTGGGGCTCGTTCGTACCTGTGTAGAGGGGCCACAGGGACATGGTTCGGGTCTCCTCGGGTGCGCACGTGTGATCAGCCGACAGGGGAGTGCTGGAAGCCGCCCGGGTCGGGCAGACATCTGGGGTCCTCCCAGAGCAGTGCCAGGTCGTGGGCCCAGTGCGGTTCGGCGGAGTCGGAGGAGTATGCCGCCTCCCGCAACTCGTGGATGTGGGCTGGGAGTTCACCGGCCGGAAGGCCTGCGAGGTGTTCGGTGAGGCGGTCCAGGAACGTGGATCCTCCGCAGTCCTCGTGCGCGGCGCCGCCCTGGCAGGCGGAGCGCGGCCACAGCATCACCGGTACGGCTGCGTTCAGGCTCGCTTGGAACAGCCGCCGGGACTCGTCCGTACGCGGCGGGGTGGCGAAGCCGACCATGTCCACGTCCCGCCGCAACCCGACCGTGAGTTTCAACGGATCCTGGCCGACGGAGGCACAGCCGATACGGTGCAGCCGGGTGTCCTGCCGGTCGTCGAGGTCCCGCCACTTCTTCCGCAGCCGGTGCTGGAGCGCACCGCTGCGCCGACGCTCCATGTCCATGACGACAAGGGGTGCGAAGGACCCCAGGGGGCTCATGTCGTCGGTGCTGCGGTGCCAGTGCGCCACATCGGCGTTGAGCCAGCGCCTCGGCAGCACGAAGGCGATCAACTCCTGCGCCCCCGGCTCAAGTTCGCGATAGGCCTCGTCGATGCGCGCCAGGGCGTACGCGCGGACCTGCTCGGCGGGCAGCCGGTCGGAACCCACCAGTCGGCGGTGGCGGCCGTCGTAGGCGGACACCTCGACGAGCAACAGGCGGTCGCCGCGGCCGCTCGGCTCGATCTCGACGAGGATGGGTGACCAGGTGCGGGCCGGCGCCACCCGGGGGACGGGTGTAGCCGCGGCCGTTTCGGCGGCGTAGGGCCACGACCGCAGCGCGTCCCGGGTCGGCTCGTCCTCGACGAAGTCGGCCAGCCTTCCGGCGAACCGCGCCACGGCCTCCCGGCCACGCACCTCGGACAGCAGATACCAGGCCGCGTCCCACAACGAGTCGAACCGGCGGGGCGGTGGCGGCCCGAACCGCCCGACAGCCTCGCGGTAAAGCCGATCGGGTGCGCACGCCGGTCCGCCCCGCCGCCCGACCGCCTCGATCAACAGCCGCAGCCGTTTCCTCTGCGCGCGGTCGTACTCCGGGGTCGGTATCAGGTCGCCGAGGGGTGCCCAGTAGCGGGTCATCACGGTGGCGGGCAGCATACGGCCGTTGCGGACAGCGGGGTCGCGCGCGGCTGCCGAGACCATGCCGACGACCTGGCCGGTGTCCGCCAGCGTGACCGCCGCCCCGCTGAAGCCCGGGGCGAGCGGTTGCCCGTACGAAGCCCACGCCTCCAGCTGAATCCATTCGCCGGCGATCAACTGGTGAGCGGTCGTCCGATACTCGGCCAGCGTGCCCTCCTCGTACTTCTTCGGGAAGCCGTAGGCGAGGAGTTTGCGCGGCGGGTCGCCGTACGCGTCGCCGGGGGCCGCGAACTCCGCGGGCCTGAAGGGAACTTCCCGGTCGAGTTCGAGTACGGCGACATCGCCGGGGTCGGTGTCGCGTCCGGCCCAGCCGCCGTGGGCGATCACCCGGGCGGGGATCGCCGCGTCGGGGTGATCGGGGGCGACGGACGGGGTGAGGCCGTGTGCGAAGGAGACGTGCACCGGTTCCGTACCGCTGCGGGCGATGACATGCGCGCAGGTCAGCACATGGCGTTCGGTGACCAGGAAGCCGGCTCCGCTGTCGCGGCCGCAGCTGATTCTGGCGTGCCAGGAGGCGCTGGTCATGAGGCGGGAGCGGTCCCCGTGGAACTGTCGGAGGCGTCGGAGCCGTCGGTCGGTCTCGGTGACCAGGAGAGCTTGACCACGAGATGGCCCTCGACCGCGCTCTTCGCGATCAGTGCGCCCGCCTCCGCGGTGAGCTTCACCCCGAATTCGAGTTCCACGGTGTCCGGTCGCAGCGAGCCGTCCCGGAACACCCGGAGCGCCGACGCGGCGGCCGCCCGCACCCCCTCCAGGGAGTTCTCGAAGGTACGCGTCGCCTGGACCGTGCCGTCGTCGCCGCGCGCGACGAGGCGGGAGCCGGAACCCGACTCGTCCTCCGACGTCTCGACGGTGATCACGGCACCGTCCTCGGTCTTGAACTCCACCAGGCCTTCCATGGCGCCCCCGCTTTTTCGTCGCCCATGACGTGCCGTCACCGCTTGGTTCATGACGTATCGTCATCACTTCTTGCCTGGGACATTGTTACGGACGTGCCGGTGGTTGTCGCGGTTTCCGTATCTCCTTTCACGCCCCGTCCGACGGGCCGACGACTCCCCGTACTACGCCCAGCTCCACCAAGTCCTGTGGCCGCACCCGGAGTTCGTCCGCCGTCGCCCGTACTCGCTCCTCCGGGCGCTTGAGGATCGCGGCCGCCAGTTCCGGTGCGATCACCGAGAAGTAACTGTCCGGTGCGGCCCAGGTGTTGTCCGGTGCGGCGAGGGCGAGGGCGCCGCCCGAGCCGCCCTCGCCGATGAGGAGCGTGGTGACGGGAGTGCGGGCGGTGGCCACGGCGGTGAAGAGGTCCGCGATGGCGGCGCCGGCGCCCTGGCGTTCCGCGTCGGCGTCGTTCGCGGCGCCGGGGGTGTCGACCAGGGTCAGTACGGGGATGCCCAGGCGGTCGGCGAGACGGATCAGGCGGGCGGCGGTGCGGTAGCCCGCCGGGCGGGTCGCCGTGCCTCGCTGGGCCGCGTAGGCGACGGTCCGGCCCTCGTGCTCGCCGAAGCCGCATGCCATGCCCGGGTCGGTGCCGCCGCCGACGCGGTCGCCGCTGATGGCCGCGCGGCGGGTGAAGTACGCGTCCAAGTAGGCGTCTGCGCGGGGGCGTTGGGGGGATCGGGCGCGGGTCACGGCTTCCCAGCCGGTGGTGGGGAGGGTGGGCGCCTCATGGGGTGTCGGGAGGGCATCCGGTGGGGGTGCCGGGGTCGTGGAGGGGGTGGTCAGCAGGGTCAGCCACCGGGCCAGCGTCTCTCGTAGGTCCTCCGGGGGTACGACCGCGTCCGCCGAGCCCGCCGCCACCTGGGACTCGGCCGTGTACGCCGCAGGGTCCGCGTCGGGCGGGCGGACCCGGGAGCCGGCGAAGCCGACCTGGGCGCCGGGGAGGGCGAGGATCACGTCGGCGCCCGCGCCGAGGGTGGCCCAGCCCCCGCCCGTCGTCGGGTCGCGGAGTACGGCGATCTGGGGGAGGCCCGCGGCGCGGGTGAGCGCCGACTGGCGTGCCACACGCTGGAGTTGGCTGAGGGCGCGCATCCCCTCCTGCATGCGGCTGCCGCCGGTCGCGATCAGCGAGACGACCGGCAGTCGTTGCTCGCGGGCGTACCCGTACGCCGACTCCAGCCGGTCGCCGGTGCGTTCGCCGAGCGAGCCGCCGAGGAAGCCGAACTCGAAGGCGATGAGCACGGCCTCCGTCGTACGGATGGTCGCCCGCCCGCACACCACCGACTCCTCCTCCCCGGTGCGCTCGGCGGCCCGGGCGCGCGAGGCGTCGTAGCCCTGCCAGGCGAGGGGGCCGTCGGGCTCGTACTCCCTCTCGGAGTCGGGGAGCTGGGTGAATGTGTCGGTCACCAGGGCGATGACCTCGCGGGCCGTGCGGCGGTGGTCAGTCATCCGTGTCGGCCGTCCTCAGTGCCCGCTTCATGATCTTGCCCATGTCGTTGCGGGGGAGGGAGGAAAGGTAGTGGACGGTTCGGGGGCGCTTGTGGGGGGACAGACGGGTGGCGACGTGGGCGGACAACTCCTGGGCGGGAGGCGGTGATTGGGGGTTCGCGGGGACGATCCAGGCGACTACGCGTTCGCCCAGGTCGGGATCCGGTTCACCGGTGACCGCGGCTTCCCGCACCCCCGGGTGCTCCAGCAGCGCGTTCTCGATCTCGCCCGCGCCGATCTTGTAACCGCCGCTCTTGATGAGATCGGTGGCCTTGCGGCCGACGATCCGTACATAGCCGTCGGGGTCGCGGACGGCCATGTCACCGGTGTGGAACCAGCCGTCGGGGGTGAAGGCGGCGGCGGTCGCGTCGGGGCGGTTGAGGTACTCGGTGAAGAGGTTCGGGCCGCGTACCTGGATCTCGCCGACCGACTCGCCGTCGTACGCGGTGAGGGGCGTGCCGTCGTCCTCGACCAGCCTCAACTCGACGCCCGGCAACGGGACTCCGACCGTGCCGGCGCGGGGTTCGCCGTCCGCGCGGACACTGGTGTTCATCAGGGTCTCCGTCATGCCGTACCGCTCGATCACCCGGCGCCCGGTCGCCGCCGCGATCCGCTCGTGGTCGTGCACGGGCAGCGCGGCCGAGCCGGAGACGAGGAGGCGAGCGCGGCCGAGTGCCTTCGCCAGTTCCGGTTCGGCGGGCAGGGCCTCGGCGATCCGGTGGTACATCGTCGGCACGCCGAACAGCATGGTCGCGCCGGCCGACAGCTCCCGGGCGACCCCTTCTGTGTCGAACCTGCCCAGGTGACGGACCGATCCGCCGCGCCGCAGCGGGCCCAGGATGCCCAGGATCAGACCGTGTACGTGGAAGAGGGGCAGGGCGTGGACCAGTACGTCGTCGGCGGTCCACTGCCAGGCGTCGGCCAGTGCGTCCAGGGTGGTCGCGACGGCGCGGCGGGGGATGACGGCGCCCTTGGGCGGGCCGGTGGTGCCGGAGGTGTAGACGACGAGGGCGGCGTCCTCCCCGGTCGCCGTGTGTTCGTCGAGGTCGGCCTGGCCCGTGCCGTCCACGTCTTCGTCCACGTCTACGTCGATGCGCTCCAAGTCCCTCAGCGGCGAGGGGAGTTCGTCGGTCGGCGCGGTCAGCACCAGGGAGGGGGCGCTGTCGGACAGGATGTGTCCGAGTTCCTTCTCCCCGGACTTCGGGTTGAGGGGTACGGCGGCTACGCCGGCCCGCAGGGCCGCCACGACGGCGACGGCGGTCTCCAGCGTGGGGGTCGCCCAGACGGCGACCCGGCCGCTGCCCTTGAGGCGGTCCGCCAGGGCGCCGGTCGTGGCCGCGAGTTCCGCGTAGGTCAGGGAACGGTCGCCGAAGCGGAGGGCGGGGCGCCCGGCCCGGGTGTCGTCGGTGAGGGCCGGGAAGAGAGGGGACACGTTGTGAACTCCTTGGTCGTTGCCGGTTTCGCTGTCTGACCGTCGGCGGCCTGGGCGGTCACCCGAGGGCTACCCGAACCCCGGGACGACCAGCACCAGCCACACCACCGCGGGTACCACCGCCACCACGATCCCTCCGTAGACCATCAGCTGTCGGAAGAAACGCTCACGGTCGACGTCCGGTGCCGCGGCCAGGACCAGGGCGCCGTTCGTGGAGAAGGGGCTCACGTCCACGACCGTGGCGGACACGGCGAGTGCCGCGACCATGCCTATCGCGCCGATCTCGCCCTGTGCCAGGAACGGGACGGCCAGGGGGATCAAGGCGCCCATGATGCCCACGGACGAGGCGAAGGCCGACACGATCGCGCCGATGTAGCAGAGCAGGACGGCTGCGAGGAGGGGGACGCCGATGTCGCTGACGCCCTCGCCGGCCCAGGTGATGGTGCCCATCTCGTCCAGTACGCCTACGTAGGTGAGGACGCCGCAGATGAGGAGGACCGTGGACCAGGCGATCTGGCCCACCGCCTTGCGGCTGTCGTCCGGCCAGACGGCGCTGAGGACTACGGCGAGGGTGATCGCGGTGAGGCCTGCGTCCAGGTCGAAGGCGAGGACCGCGAGGACGAGGGCGGCCAGGGCGGTGAGGGTGGCTGCGCGGGCGGGGGTGAGGCGGACGGTGTCGGGGCGGGTGGCCACGGTGGCGGTGCCCCCCGTGCCTGTGCCCGTGCCGCCCTCCGGCGGAACCTCCTGGCCCCTCTGGTCGTCGGTCTCCACCGCCCCTTGAGCCCACAGCTTCAACCCGCCGAAGAGCACGAACACCACACCCGCGATGATGACGTTCGCGATCAGCGACGTGAGGAACAGGGCGATTTCGTTGCCCGGCAGCTTCTCGCGCTCCACGATGCCGTTGACGATCGTGCCGTAGATGCTGATCGGGGAGAAACCGCCGCCCTGGGCGCCGTGCACCACCATCGCGCCCATGAGCAGCGGGCTGATCCCGTAGCGGGCGGCGAAGCTGAGCGCGATCGGCGCGACGATGGCGACCGCGGCCGGACTGACGGCACCGATCGCCGTGAGTGCGCCGGTGATGAAGAACATCACCCAGGGGATCAGCGCCACCCGGCCCCGTACGAGCCGGATCGAGGCGTGCACCAGCCAGTCGGTGGTGCCGTTGGCGCGGGCGATCGCGAAGAGATACGTGACGCCGACGAGGACGACGAACAGGTCGCCGGGGAAGCCGGCGAAGATGCCGTCCGCGTCGAGATCGGCGACGAGTTCGCCCACGCCGAAGGCGGCGGCGAAGGCGAGCGCGCCCATGTTCACGGAACGGGTCGTGGCGATGACGAACACCACGGCGAGGACGAGGATCGAGATGAGTTGGGGGGACATACGGGCTCCCGTCGTTGGGTCCCGGAGGGCGCTGGTGAGGGGTGAGGCTGCAGGAGGATGCCGCTTGCGGGGCGAGTGGTCGAGTGGCTGAGCCACTTTTGATTCGTCAGCGTGGGGCCGTACGGGGACGGCGTCAAGAGGTTGCGCAAAATTGGCTGAGCCACTTGGCCACCAGGCCAGTGCGGCGGGCCGGTGTTACGCTCCCGAACGAGAGGGGGACCCCGTGACCGACGCCCTGCGCCCCATGACCAAGCAGCGCCTCTACGAGCAGGTCCTCGACCGGCTGCGTCAGTACGTCGTCGAGGGCGGCCTGAAGGCCGGTGACCGGCTGCCGCCCGAGCGGGACCTGGCCCAACGGCTGGGGGTGAGCCGGGCCTCGGTGAAGCAGGCGATCGTGGTGCTGGAGGTCCAGGGACTGGTGGAGGCGCGGCACGGCGGCGGCACGTATCTCGTCCGGGACAGCCTCGATGTCGAGCCGGTCGAGAAGATGGTCGAACGGCGCCGACGGCTGCCCGATGTCCTGGACGCCCGCGAGGCGTTGGAGACGAAGCTCGCCGAACTGGCCGCCGAGCGCCGCACGGACGACGACCTGGCCGCGATGCGCGACGCGCTCGCCCACATGGCCGGGGAGATCGAGCGGGACGGGCACGGCATCGAGGGCGACCGGCTCTTCCACGCGGCGGTCACGGCGGCCGCGCACAGCGGTCTGCTCGCCGAGTTCATGCGCTCCATCGCCGACCAGATCGCCGAGAGCCGCACCGAGTCGCTGCGCCAGCCGGGCCGCCCCGACCGTTCCCTCGCCCAGCATCAGGCGATCCTCGACGCCATCGCCGCCCGGCAGCCCAAACAGGCGGCCACCGCGATGCGCCGCCATGTGCGCACGGTCGCCAAGGTCCGCCTGCTGGACTGGGATCCGGGCGACTCGCCTTCGTGAGGGGCCGGGCGGTCCGCCGCGCCGGACTTCGCCCCACCGAGGGCGCGGCGCGCGGCACAGCGGAACGGCGGAACGGCGGATAGCGCCGAGGCTCACCGACGGCCCTCGCCTCGTCGGCTACCGGCGGTCCTCGCCCCGTGGCGACCGGTGATTCCCGCCCGTTGGCTACCGACGGTTCTCGCCCCGTCGGCTACCGGCGGTTCTCGTCGCCCCGGTCCGTGGCCTCGCTCCCCACCACGTCCGCCACCACACAGCTGACGTTGTCCGGCCCGCCCGCCTCGTTCGCCTCGGTGACGAGTGCGCGTACGGCCGCCTCCGGGTCCGGGACCGAGGACAGGACGCGCTGGATAACCGGGTCGGGGACGACCGACGACAGGCCGTCCGAGCAGAGGAGGTAGCGGTCGCCGGGGTGGGCGTCGTGGAGGTGCAGGTCGGGGGTCGACCTGCTGTCGTCGGTTGTCAACGCCCGTAGGAGCAGGGCGCGTTGGGGATGCGCCGTCGCCTCCTCGGCGGTCAGCCGGCCCTCGTCGATCATCGACTGGACGACGGTGTGGTCGTGGGTGATCCGGAACAGCCCGCCGCCGCGCAGCAGATACGCGCGGGAGTCGCCGATGTGCACGAGGGCGAGCCGGGAGCCGGTCCAGAGCATCGCGGTCAGGGTCGTGCCGTCGTCCCCGATCTCCGCGATGTTCCGTACGGCGTCGGTCGCGCCCCGTACCGCGTCCTCCAGCAGGTTCAGGACGCTGCCCGCCGGGAGGGTGTCGCGGTCCAGGGTCTTCAGCGCCTCCACGGCGGCCGAGCTCGCGGGCGCCCCGGCCGGACCGAAGCCGTCGGCGACGGCGAGGACGCGGGTGCCGGCGTAGGCGGTGTCCTGGTTGGCGGCGCGGACCAGGCCGGTGTCGGAGAGAGCGGCGTAACGGAGTTCCAGCATCGTGGTGTCCTCCTCGGACGTAGGGGCGAAGTGGTCCACGAGGAAGGCCGCGAGGTCGCGTCGGGTCGCCGTCTCGGCCTCGACCCCGGCCCAGTACGCCCGGATCTCCCGGGCCGCCGGTCCCGGCTGAAGCGCGCACACCGTACGGATACGGGCCAGCGGCATGCCCAGCCGGCGCAGCCAGGCCACCAGCCGGGCCTGTTCCAACTGTTCGGTGGCGTAGTAGCGGTAGCCGGTGTCCGGGTCGACCCGGGCGGGCCGGAGCAGCTCCAGCTCGTCGTAGAGGCGCAGCGCTTTCGGCGACAGCCGGCACGCCTTCGCGAAGGCCCCGATCGTCAGCATCCCCATGGCTCCCCCTGGCGCCCCTTCGGTCCCGGCCGTTCCTCGTTCCGCGATCGATGCTGGGGCTTCACCGAAGGTGAAGGTCAAGCGGTGTGCCACGACCACGCCGCTCATCCGTTATCGTTTCGTGACCGCCCGCACGATATCCGATCACAACCTGATCACACTCTGAAGGAACATGACCGCGCACAACGCAACACCTTCCCGCGCCCGCCGTCGTCGGAAAAAGGCTCCCGGACGCCGGGGGAAGGGGCCCGCGCGTCAGGGGAGAGGCCGTCTGTGGGGCGGTGGGCTGGGGGCGATGACCGTCCTCGGCGTGGCCGGATTCGCGGCCGTGGGCTGGACGCCCGGCGGCTCGGGGGAGTTGTCGAACGAGGCCGGGGCCACCGCGTCCGCCGAGCCCTCGCCGGAGCGGTCCCGCCGCTCACCCAGCCCCGGTTCCACCCCGACCCGTAGCCCCTCCGCCTCGCCCAGTACGTCTCCCAGCAAGTCGCCGAACACGTCGTCCCCCGGCTCGTCCCAGGTCACCATCCCCGAGACCGGCCCGGGGACGTTCACCACGGCGTCCGGTGGCAGCGGCAAGGTGGGGGAGGGCGTGCCGCTGCGCTACCGGGTCGACGTCGAGAAGGGCCTGTCGCTCTCCGCCGCCGACGTCGCCGAGCAGGTGGAACGCATCCTCGCCGACCCGCGCGGCTGGACCGCGGACGGCGACTCGGCCTTCCAGCGGGTCTCCGGTGGCCGCACCGACTTCGTCGTCAAGGTCGCGACCCCCGGCACCGTCGACGACATCTGCGGCGAGTACGGGCTGAACACCCGCGGCGAGGTCAACTGCAACGTCGGCCGGAACGTCATGGTCAACCTCAAGCGCTGGGAACTGGCGACCCCCGTCTACGCCAAGGACATCGAGGCCTACCGCGCACTGATCATCAACCACGAGGTCGGCCACTTCCTCGGCCACGGCCACGTCGGCTGCCGCGGCAAGGGCAAGCCCGCCCCGGCGATGATGCAACAGATCAAGGGCATGGACGGCTGCGTCCCCAATGTCTGGCCGTACGACGCGAAGGGGCGGCTCATCACGGGGCCCGCCGTGCCGTGAGCCGGAGCACCCCCGCGGAAGCCCGCTCCCTTCCTGCCCCCCGCGCTGTTGTTAGCCTGCGCCGGAGACCGGTCGTCCCCCGGGCGGCAGCCCGTACGCAGCCATCGACGTAGACCCAGCAGCAGCCGCCGCAGACGCAGACGCAAGAGAATGGAGCCACCGTGGCCCGCACAGCCGCCCCCCGAATAGCCGTCGCCACCTACGACCCCGGGCCGGAGACCAGTGCCGACCGGGATCTGCCGGTGCTGGTGCGGGCGCTGGGGGAGGCCGGGGCCGACGCGGCGGCCGTGCACTGGGACGACCCGGCGGCCGACTGGGCCGGCCACGACCTCGTCGTCATCCGGTCCACCTGGGACTACAGCTGGCGCGCGGCCGAGTTCGTCGCCTGGGCGGAGAAGACCGGCAGGGCGACCCGGCTCGCCAACCCGGCCGAGGTCGTGCGCTGGAACACCGACAAGCGGTACATCGGGGATCTCGCCCGGGCCGGGGTGCCCGTCGTACCGACGGCCTATCTCGCGCCGGGCGACCCCGTGGAGCTTCCGGCGGCGCACGAGTACGTCGTGAAGCCCACCTCCGGCGCGGGCGCCCGGTTCGCCGCCCGGTACACCCCCGAGCAGCGGGAGACCGCCGTACGGCATGTCGAGCGGATGCACGCCGAGGGGCTCACCGCGATGGTGCAGCCGTTCGTGACGAGCATCGACACCGCCGGTGAGCGGGCCCTGCAGTTCTTCGGGGGCAGGCTGCTGCACGCCAGCCGCAAGGGGGCGGTGCTGGCGCCCGGCACGGCGTACGACGCCGACAAGGTCGCCCACCCGGACCTGGAGCCCTGGACCCCGACCGAGGCCGAACTCTCCGTCGCGAAGCGTGCGTTGGCGGCCGTACCGGGTGAGCCCGAGCTGCTGTACGCGCGCGTCGACCTCGTCACCGGGGACGACGGGCAGCCGTGCGTGATGGAGCTCGAACTCGTCGAGCCCAACCTCTTCCTGTGGCTGCACACCGATTCGCTGCCCCGCGTGGTCGAGGCGATCCTGGCGGCGGCGGCCGACGGCTGACCGCGCAAAGCCCCTGCTCATCCGAACCGCACGGCCCCCTCACCCGAAGAGGCGGGAATTCGGTGAAGGGCGCGTTCAGCCCGTGCCCGCTGCCTACCCTTCGCGGTTACAACAGCGCGTACGGGAACCACAACTGAGGGCGTGACCAGGGTCGTGGGCGGATCGGAGTCGCAGCGCACTTCCGGTTTCCCGGCGGAGCTGACGAGCTTCGTGGGGCGACGGGACGAGGCGGCGGATGTCAGACGGTTGTTGTCGGCGGGCAGACTGCTGACACTGACGGGACCCGGCGGGGTGGGCAAGACCCGGCTCGCCGGGCATGTGGCGGGACAGGTCGCACGGGCCTTCGCGGACGGCGTGTGGCTCGTACCGCTGGCCGTGCTGCGCGACGAGGCGCTCGTCCCGCACGCCGTGAACGACGCACTCGGCGTCCGCAACGAGACCGTACGGCCCCCGCTGGAGATCCTCGTCGACCACCTGCGCGAGCGGCGGTTATTGATCGTCCTCGACAACTGCGAGCATGTGCTGCGGAGTTGCGCGGTCCTCGCGGGGACCGTGCTGGCGGCCACCGAGGGCGTACGGATCCTCGCCACCAGCCGGCACCGGCTCGGGCTGGCCGGGGAGCAGCTCTTCGAGGTGCCGCCGCTGCCCGCGCCCGCGCCGGAGGAGCTGGGCCCGTCGGCGGTCGAGTCGTTCCCCGCGCTGCGGCTGTTCGCCGACCGGGCGGCGGCCGTGGTCCCCGGCTTCACCGTCGGCGAGGGCAACCAGCAGGCCGTGGCCCGGCTCTGCCGACGCCTCGACGGACTGCCGCTGGCCATCGAACTGGCGGCGGTACGGGTGCGCGCCCTCGGCGTGGATCAGCTCGTCGAACGCCTCGACGACCGCTTCTCGCTCCTCACCGGCGGCAGCCCGACCTCAGCGCCCCGCCACCGCACCCTGCGCTCCGCCGTCGACTGGAGCCATGAACTGTGCACCCCCCAGGAGCAGTTGGTGTGGGCGTGGCTGTCGGTGTTCGTCGGCGGCTTCGACCTGGCCGCTGCCGAAGCCGTCTGCGCCGCCGAGGCCGCCTGCACCGGAGAGGAAACGGCCTCGGGCGCCGTCCTGGACGCCGTCGCCGGGCTCGTCGACAAGTCGGTGCTCGTCAGGGAGGAGCACGCCGGCCAGGTCCGCTACCGGCTGCTGGTCTCGCTGCGCGACTACGGGCTGGAGAAACTGCACGACCTGGGCGACGCGACCGAGACCCGGCGGCGCCACCGGGACCACTTCGCGCGCCTCGGCGCCGAGTACGAGCAGGCCTGGTTCGGCCCCGACCAGGCGGAGATCACCGAACGGATCCGCATCGACCAGGACAACTTCCGGGCGGCGCTGGACTTCTGCCTCACCACGCCCGGCGAGGCCCAGCACGGGCTGCGGTTGGCCGCCGGCCTGTGGTTCCACTGGGTCGCGGGCGGCATCTGGGGCGAGGGCCGCCACTGGATGGACGGCGCCCTGCGCGCCGGGGCCCGACCGGACGAGGCACTGACCCGGGCCCTGTGGGCGAGTGCCCTGACCTCGCTGGTCCACAGCCGCTCCGCCGCCGTGCTGGCCGGCCTCGACCCGGTGCAGACCGCGGCCGTCGCCGACCAGGAACTCCCGGTGCCCGCCCCTCCGCCCGTGCCGGCCGGCACCCTCGGCCCGGCCCGGGGCCGCACCTCCACCGCCTTCGTCGTCCTCACCCGCGTCGAACTGGCCTGCACCCTCGTCAGCCGGGGCCGCGCGGCGGAGGCGATCCCGCTGTGCGCCGAGGCCGTCGCCCTCTGCGAGGCCCACGGCGAGCAGTGGGCCCGCTCCTGGGCGCTGCGCACGCTCGCCCTCGCGCACTGGGCGGAGGGGCAGTACGACCGCGCCGCCGAACACGCCCGCGCCTGTCTGCGGCTGCCGTACACCGTGCGGCGGCACCAGAGCCTCGCCCGCACCCTCGACCTGCTCGCAGCCGCCGAGGCCCTGGCGGGCGACGCCGAACGGGCCGGCGTCCTGCGCGGCGCCGCCGACCGCGTCTGGCACGACATCGGCGGCAACCCCATGGACTTCCTCCACCCGGGCCGCCCCCGCGCCGCCGAACACCACGCCCGCCGCACCCTCGGCGACCGCGCCTACGCCCAGGCCCACCGCCGCGGCGGCTGCCTGTCGTTGGAAGAGGCGGTCGCGTACGCCCTGGGTGAACCGCGGGAGGGGTCGGCCTCCGGCGTACGTACGGGTGCCGCGTCCGGCGCGCGTACGAGTGCCTCCTCGGCCGTACGGACGAGTGCCGCCTCGGCCGCACGGCAGGGCGCTGCCCCGGCCGGGAGCCCTGTCGGCGCGGCCCCGGCGGTGAACCCCGATGCCCTCCCCGACCCGGTCCCGCTCACCCGGCGTGAACTCCAGGTCGCGGCCCTCGTCGCCCAGGGCCGCACCAACAAGCAGATCGCCGACCACCTCGTCATCGCCCGCCGCACCGCCGAGGGCCACGTCGAACGCATCCTGGTGAAGCTGGGCTTCCACAACCGCAGCCAGGTGGCGGCCTGGTTCAGCGCGCGGTCGGAGTCGTAGCGGTGGTCGTACACACCGGGGCCGGCAGCGGGACGGACAGGGGGACCGTGGCGCCCCGGTGGGTGTTCGTGTCGGCGCCGCGGACGCGGAGCTCCCTCCGCGGCGTCAGTCCCTCACTCACCCGGCGCCCCCTCCTTCTCCTCTCCCTCCACGCTGACCACCAGCTGGGGCACTTCACCGGCGCCCAGCTGTTCCAGCACCAGCCCCAGCAGTTCGCCGCAGCGGACGGTGACCTCGCTGCCGGCCGGGAGCGACGCGGCGAGGCTGATGAGCTGCCAGGCGCAGTGGGCCTCCATGAAGCACAGATCACGGAGGTCGAGGACGAAGTGGCTGGGGCCGGAGTCGTCACGGTGTTCCAGCGCCTCGCGCAGTGCCTCGACGAACTCGGTCCGGGTGCTCAGCTCGGCGGTGCCGGTGATCCGCCCGCCGTCCGGGGTCTCGGTGACCTCCACGGAGTCGAGGCGTTCCATGACCCGCAACGGGTGGACCTTGCCGACGCGGGCCGTGAGGTCGTCGTCGAAGCTCTGCCGGTCGTACCAGCAGATCGCGGTGAACAGCGGGTCCGTGAACAGCGGCGCCACCGACGCCTCGTAATCCAGCAGCCGGTCGTGGCCGAGGTTGACGCGGGGTGCCCAGTTCATGTCGGCGGTGATCCGCAGCCCCGCCCAGCCCTCGTCGCAGGCGCGGTCGACCTCGGCGGCGTACGCGTCGATCGTGCGCTGCTCCTGGAAGCGGCCGTCGGGCACGTAGATCTCCGTGTTGCGCTTGAGCGACAGCTGACCGCCCGCCCGCGCCGCCACGACCTGCCCGCTGCCCCGGTCCAACAGGGAGACCACCTCGTCGTCGCTCAGGTCCTCCGGGTCCATGACGAGCAGGACCTTCTCCCCGCGCGCCAGACTCGTCCGTGTGTACGCCGTGAACACCTTCCACGGCGACTCCCCGTCCACGTCCGCCGCCCCCATGCATGCGTGATCCCCCAGCCGCAGCCGCTCGACGGGCACGGTTCGCTCCGCGGGGTGCTGGGGCGTCATGGGGGGCCTTCCGTGAGGATCAGAACTCTGCACGGACAGTAGGCCCATGGGCGGTGCCAACGGCCGGATGATCGCCAATCTCCTACTTAGGTGCCTTTTGGGACCGATCGGGGACATGACTGACCGCTCGCGTACGTGACCTGACACCGTACGACCGCACCAGCGCCCCTTCAGGGGCGCGGGGTCGTGTCGATGTGCGGCTCCGCCGCGTGGGCGCGACCAGCCTCCACGAACCCGAGGCCGCAAACGCACCCAGCCTCCCGAGCTCTCAGGCGACCCTCTGCAACAACCCCCACGTGAACTCGGCGACACGCTCCCGCCGCACCCCCCGCCCATCGGGCGCGACAAACGCCAGCCCCCACCGAGTCGGCGCCGTCCCCTCCAACGGCCGCGCCGGCGCGAAGGCCCGCGCCACCTCGTCCACGGTGCAGGACCAGGGTGTCAGGTCCTCCACGACGCGCAGCTCGGGCCCGGGGACTCCCGGCGCCCGCACCAGCCACTCGTTCCACACCGCCCCGTTCGGCGCGAGCAGTACTTCGAAGCGGAGGTCGGACCACAAGGGGACCGGCCACAACCACGCCTCGCACTCCAGGTCGCCGATCTTCCGGGGCGTCACCGACTCCGGCGCGCCCAGAACCGACCGGTACCGGGAGGCCGACCCCCGCCCCCGGGGCGACCGCACCATCGCCTGCCACCGCTTGTTCGCCTCGCGCATCTCCGCGATCGAGACGCCCAGCTCACGACGGGCGTCCTCGACGAGCTCCGGATTGTGGTCGGCCATACGCCGCAGCAGCACGAGCTGGAAGTCGAGCGGAGTGAACGGACCGGAGGGGGAACCGGGCGGCCTACCGGGGCCGGGGCGCTTCGCGGAGGACATGGGGTCCATCGTGGCGTACGGCGCCCGAGGCGGTTCGGCGGCCACCGGCCCACTCGCCGGGCCGGCGTCCGTCCGGCAGGAACAGCACCGAGTTGACGTACCGAGGCCCGGCGAACGGCAGCACGCGGCGCAGCAGCCCCTTCGACGCCACATACGACGTACGGGCCTGGTGGGCCTCCAGCGCGGCCGGGGCGAGGGGGAGCCAGGTCGAGGCGGGAAGGACCCAGCCGGCGTAGCCGAGGCCCGTGAGGAGGTCGACGACCGGGGTGATCGGCTGGATGCGGGACTCCAGTTCGACGAAGAGGGCCGGCCGGTCGCGGACGAGCAGGCCGGACGCGCCGCGCAGGACGGCCAGTTCGTTGCCGTCGACGTCGATCTTGATGAAGCCGACGTCGGTGAGGCCGAGGCCGTCGAGGGTGACGCAGCGGACGTCCAGGGCGCGGGCGTGGATGTCCCGGCGGACCAGGGAGGACACACCCCGCTCGCCGTCGTCGCCCGACGGTAGCCAGAGCCGGGCGGTGCCCGGGTGGTCGGAGGCGGCGGCCTGGACGACACGGACGTTGGAGAGGGCCGCCGACGTGAGCAGCCGGGCCAGGCGGGGGACCGGCTCGACGGTCACCACGCGCCCGGCTCGCCGCGACAACCGCCGCGTCCAGGGGCCGTACCAGCCGCCGACGTCCACCGCCGTGCCGCACCGCGGCGGGCACAGCTCGTCGAGCCGGGCCAGCTCCGGCTCGAAGCGCGGATAGACGAGACGGGCGGCCGCGGCGATCAGCCGCTCCGGGAGGAGCGGTGCGAGCCGGGCGGCGAGCGTGGTCATGAGCTCATCCTCTTGAGAAGTTTCTCGTGTTCGTCCTCCGTCACCTGCTCGCCCGAGGACGGCAGCAGCTGCGGAATGCCGTCCACGATCGGGTAACGGCGGTGCAGCCGCGGGTTGTAGAGCGACTCCGGGGCCTGGGAGGTGTCCGGTCGCTCCTCCTCGTGGACCACCAGATGCAGCGGCCCCTTGTCCAGCGGGCACGCCAGGATCCGGAGCAACGGGTCGTCGGGGTTCATGGAGGGGTCAACTCCTTGGCCGATACGGAGGGTTGGGGCGCGGATGGCGGGGCCGGGGTGTCGTGCTTGGGCATGCTCAGCAGTACGGCGACCGCCAGCACCGTGCCCGACAGCCGCAGCGCCAGCCGCAGCGGATCGTCGGGCAGCGACTCGCCGAACGACAGCGTGCCGAGCACCGCCGTGAACAGACAGGTCACCGTCGTACAGACCGGCACGATCAGCGAGGCCCGGCAGCGCTGGAGTGCCGCCTGGGACATCAC
This sequence comes from Streptomyces sp. DSM 40750, assembly GCF_024612035.1. GTDB lineage: Bacteria > Actinomycetota > Actinomycetes > Streptomycetales > Streptomycetaceae > Streptomyces. Next base: position 3,716,629 of record NZ_CP102513.1, on the reverse strand, counting down.
CAGGCCGAACGCGCCGGTGAAGAGAAGGAGATAGGGATACGGGGAGCGCAGCAGCCCGACGACCGCGTCCCCGAGGCCACCTGTGGTCAGGTAGCTCGACACGCCCTTGATCGCGAGCGAGCTGACTCCGTACAGCAGGCCCACCGCCACGCCGTACTCGACGCCCGTGGTCGGCAGCCGGTGTACGCGCCGGGCGCGCCGCTCGGCGGACCGGTACAGTCCCACACCCGCCGCGAGCGTCGGCAGACAGATCGTCAGGACCAGCGCGTACGGCGCCCCGCGGCTGACCGTGTCGGAGCCCTCGTCCAGCGACAGCACCACCATCAGCAGTGCGGCGAGGATGGCCCCGAGGGCGTACCGCTCCCGGCCCGTCGTCTCCTCGCCGAGCAGCCGTGCCGACAGCAGGACCAGCAGGACCAGCCCCGAGACGAAGATGCCCTGGGCGGCGGCGATCGGCAGTGTCCGGTACACGGCCAGCTGCGCGGCGAACCCGGCGGCCAGCGACAGCGAGCCCGCGATCCACAGGGGGCTGCCGACGACCAGCCGCAACAGCTTCACCGGCTCGCGGACCGTCACCTGCGGCATCGCGGTGAGGGCCCGTTTCTCCAGGACGAATCCGGTGCTGTACAGCGCGTTCGCCAACAGGGCCGCGGCCACTCCCCACCACATCGCCTACATCCTCCGGGCGTGCAGCAGCAGGATCGACGCCGCCGACGGGGCCGCACAGGCCAGCCGGTCCAGCGCACGCAACGGACGTGGTACGCCGTGGAAGGGCGCCCCGCGCAGCCGTACGACCTCGAAGCCCGACGCGGCCACGAACTCCCGTAGCGCGCGGGCGGTGTAGAGCCGCAGATGGCCCACGACCTCCGTCCCGGGGCGGCCGTGGATACCGCGCAGGCTCACTTCCGAGAACACCGGCTGGACGCCCGCGAGCAGCAGGGCGCGGTTGTACCAGGCGGCGAGATTGGGTGTCGACAGCATCAGATGGCCGCCCGGGCGCAGCACGCGGTGGATCTCGTCGAGGGCGGAGTCCGGGTCGACCAGGTGCTCGATGACCTCGCTGAACAGGACGGCGTCGGCGGACTCCGACCTGAACGGCAGTCCGCCGTCGGCCAGTTCACCGCGGATCGCGTACGGGACGCGGGTGCGGGCGCGTCTGAGGGCGTCCTGGGACCAGTCGACGCCGATGATGCGGTGGCCGGTGAGGAGGGGGGCGGCGGTGGCCGCGGCGGTGCCGTCGCCGCAGCCGATGTCCAGGACGGTCCTGGTGTTCCGGGTGGCCGGGCCCAGGGCTTTGGCCAGCATGCGGGCCTGGGCGAGGCTGCGGGGGGTGCCGGAGGCGACGGGGACGGAGGGGTCCTCGTAGAAGTCCCGAAGTCCCTTGCGCGGTACGTGGGTTGGGGTGTCGGTGGGTGTGGTGGTCGGCATCACTCGGTGTCCTCTTCCGTCGCGTGCAGGTAGTGCTCGAAGAGGTCGCGGAGGTGGGCGCCGTCCCCGTGGCTGAGCAGGGCGCGGGACCAGCGCAGGGCCAGGTGGAGGCGGCCCGCCGTGGAGGCGGTCGTCACCGTGAGGCCGCGGGGCATGCGGGCGGGGGCCGAGAACCACACGGCGTGGGCGCGGCCGGCTTCCTCGCCGAAGTCCAGCGCGTACGGGACGCGGCCGATGTTGCTGAGGAGTGTCGTCGACGTCCAGGGGGCCGCCGCTCGGCGCAGGCCCCTTGTGAGGGCCGCGCGCCAGGACACGGGAACCACCGGGGCCGTCAAGAGGGAGGCGCCGTGGCCCAGTTGGGGCCTCTGGAGGGATTTCAGGGCACGGGTGCGTTCCGCTGTGCGGCGGAGGAGGGTCGGGATGGGCGTGTGGGTCGGGTTCAACTCGCCTGGGAAGAAGGGGACTTCCACCAGGCGGGTGCCGTTTCCTATCGGCATGTCCGTGTCCCTCGGGCGGTCGTCCACGGGCATGGTGATGCGGAGGGGGCGGGGGTGGGCGCCGTGTTCCCGGTTCCAGTGGGCGAGCATCAGGGCCGTGGTGACCATGAGTTGGTCGTTCACGGTGTAGGGGGCGGACTTCCGGCGGCGGGGGACGGGGAGTTCGGTGACGAGCATGCCGTTGCCGGGGGAGGGCTCGGGGGCGCCGGGGGCCACTCGTGCGGGGCGGGTCCAGTTGGAGGGGGTTTCCGTTTCGGGCGGGGTCGGTTCGTCCGGGGTGGGGGCGGGGCGGACGGGTGGGGCTGTGGGGGAGTTGTCCTTGCCGCTGTACAGCTCCGCCGCGGTGGCGAGGATGCGGAGGCAGGCCGGGCCGTCGAGGGCGGTGTGGTTGATGGTGAGGAAGAGGACGGTGCCGGTGGGTTTCGGATCAGCCGCCCCAGCTGCGGGCAATCGCGCCGCTGGGGCGGTGGGGGTCCCCCCGCTCGATCGAAGCCGAGAGTGGGGGAGGGTGGGCGCGGCGGCACCTCGTACCGCCGAGCTGCGGAACCTCCCCCCGGCCGGCTCCGCCCCCGAGCGCCCGACTGCGTGGCCCACGTCGTCGCTGGCTTCGCTGCCCACCGCCGGCCCCGCCCCCGCCACCACCTCCAGACGGATCGGCGGCGACAGCGACAGTGGTGGGGCCTCCACCAGGGCCCTCGTCCGCGCGTCCCGCAGCGCGTGCGGACCCGCCGGCACGAAGGTCACCACCTCCACCTCCGGCTCCGAGGTCAGTTCCCACTCGTAGCGGCGGCTGTACCAGTGGCCGGGGGCCTCGCGCATGAGGATGCGGGGATGGTGATGGAGAGCGGTGGTGAAGGCGGTGCGCAGGCGGTCGGGGTCGAGGTGGCCGGGGAGGTGGACCTCGATGTGGACGGTCTCGGGTTCCTCCTCCTGGAGGCAGTGGCGGGACACCTCGTCGACCACCGGGAAGGGGATGCGGACGGGGCCGTGGGCGGCGTCGTCCCGTGCGGGGTGGTCCAGTGCCGTCATGCCGGGGCCCCCTTTCCCGTACCGCCGTCGTACTCCGGTTCCGTACCGCCGTGGTGGTCCGGTCCCGCACCGCCGTTGTGGTCCGGTCCCGTACCTCCGTCGTCGTCCGGCGGTGTCGCCCTGAACTTCGGCTTGGTGAGGGGAAGCCGCCGGGTCGGTGTGTCCGGGTCCCCTTGCAGGGAGCCGGGACCGCGCGCGGAGATCGTCGGGCTCGCGGCGGATTCACCACCAGCCGGGGCGGGGGCCACGCGCCTCCGCTGCGGCAACGGCGCGGTGGGCGCCTCCGTCCCCGGCGGCACCTCGAACTGCCGCGTCGAGCCCGGCCGGTCGGAGGAGGACTCCACCCCCGCGCCCACACTCACCAGTGCCGCGAACAGGCCGATGAACGCCAGGAGTTGGGCCACCGGCCCGAACGCTCCCTCGTCCGCCGCCACCGGCTCGCCCGCCCCGAGGGCGGCGGCGATACCGGCGCCGGCCAGGGCCAGGAAGGCGATCGGCACCAGCAGCGTGTGCCGTTTCCAGGCGAGCAGGGCGAGGAGCGGGACCAGGAGGGCGAAGAAGCCCGCGATGACGATGCCGACAAGGGTGAGGGCGATCGTGCCCAGCCAGAGGCCGGGGCCCGGCGGGGTGGGCTGGGGTTCGTCCGGGTTGGGCTCCTGGCGGCGCCAGAGGGCCAGCCCGATCAGGGCCACGAGGCCCACACCGGCACCGATCAGGCCGGCCTCGTACGTCACCGACGGCTCGTACGACAGCTTGACCGTGCCGCCCGAACCGCCGGGGACGCGCCAGCCCTGCTGCCAGCCGTCGAGCCTGACCGGGGTCAGCTCGCGGCCGCCCAGGGTGGCCTTCCAGCCGTCGTTGTAGTTCTCGTACGTCGTCAGATAGGAGGCCGCGCCGTCGCCGACGGTGACCTCGCGGCGGTCGCCGAGCCAGTCCCGTATCCCCAGGTCGCGGCCGCCGGCCGTGGGCTCGGCGAGCGAGCCCCGGGTGAGGGTCGCGGTGGTGACGGCCAGGGCGCCCGAGTCCTCGGACTCGAAGGTGTGCCGGTCGGACGCGTCGAGCTCCAACTCGGCGTTCCCGCGGTCGTCCTGGCACAGCGTCAGGTCGATGGACCGGCGCTCGACCAGGTCCCGTACCGTCCCCTGCGCGCTCGTCTGGTACAGCGTCCCGTCCACCTCGACGACCGGGCCCTTGCCGCACGGGAGCTCGAAGTCCCGGGTCGGGGCGGGCTGCGGGGTGCGGTACTGGTCCAGTGCCGGGATGTACGCCTCCGTGAGGCCGACCGGGAGTTGCAGGTCGTCGTCGGCGACGGGGTTGTGGACGGTCAGGGGGGCCGTCTCGGTGATGGTGATGTCGAGGCGGTCGGTGGTGATCGGGTCGAAGCGGACCCAGCCGTCCTCGTCGACACCGGCGATGACCGCGCCGTCCGGGGAGCTGATCTCGACCTGCGTCGGCCGGGTCGACAGTCCGCCGGCCGGGGCCAGGACGAGCGAGTTGACCGGCCACCTGTCGCCCCAGCTGAGGTGGATCGTGGGGTCCTCGCCCGCGATCCACGCCGTCGTGAGGTCTCCGTCGGTCAGATTGCGCGGCGAGAGCCCGGCCCCGAGGGAGGCCGTGGATGCGGCGGTCGCCGTGATCCGGGTCTGCTGCTCGGGGGCGACCTCGTACAGCAGCTTGTCGAGTTCCTCGCCCGGCACGGGTACGGCCGTCGCCTTCACCTCGTACGTCCCCGCCGTGGAGGTGGCGAAGGTGCGGTGCAGGCCCGGTTCCGTGCCCGTCGGGGAGAGCCCGGTCGGGTCGGCGGCCCGCTGGAGCGAGACCATCTCGGCGGACGCGTCGGACTCCTTCGCGTCCGTCGGCAGCCGCAGCATCCGGGTGACCTTGACGCCGGGGAGGTCGACCTCGGAGAAGCCCGCGCCGACGAGTCCGGTGTGCCGCTCCGCCGATTCCAGGATCGTGATCTTCAGCCAACCGCTCTCGCCCGGACGGGCGTTGACCGTCTGCGTCGAGCCGTCGGCCTGGAGGTTCGTGGAGCGCGAGCCCTGCTCGGTCTCCACCTTGATCCGCGTCGGCGCCGACCGCACCCCGTCCTGCGGCAACGGCGTGACCTCGAAGGTCTCCGGAATGTCCTGGCTGCCGTCGAAGTCGATCCGCAGCCACTCCCCGTCCGCCGACCCGGCCGCACCCTCCGCCCAGGCCGTGCTCCGGTCGCCGTCGAAGGCGTTCACCGGGTCGTACTGGGGCAGATGGAACAGCCAGTTGCCGCTCGTCGAGGCGGTCACCGACTTGGCCCCGCGCAGCTCGGCGACCGTCTGATGGGCGAGGCCCGACTTCGGCAGGATCTGTTTCGGCTGCTCACCGGGGTCCTGCACACTCCCGCTCGGATTCCGCTCGTTCGCCGTGTACGTGTACGACGTGTTGGCGTTGACCAGGCCGAAGCGGGTGTCCGCGCGGCGCAGCCCGTCGCCGACCACCTGGACGGCCGGGGTGCCGAGGCCGGGATGGTTGTCGCCGGTCAGCACGGTGGGGCGGTCCCGCAGCTCCGGATCGGCGGCCAGCGGCAGCAGCGACTCGGGGCCGCCGGAGACGACGGCCGTGTCCGCGATCGCCTTCAGCCCCGCCTGCCCGGGACGCGGCACGCCCTCGGCCGGGCGGTAGATCTCGACGGCCCGCTGCCGTGCGTACAGTCCCTCGACCTGGAGCGGGGTGCCCTCGGCGATCCGCCCGCCGGTCATCATCGGCCCGAGCCCCGTCACCCGCTCGTACCCCGACTGCTCCAGGGTCCGCTTCACGGTCGTGGTCGGCACGGAGCCGACCTGATCCGGGTCCAGGTCATTGCGTACGACGACGTAGTACAGACCCGCCCGGCTCAAGTAGTCGGCGAGGCCCGGGACTTCGCCACCCGTCAGCAGTGCCTGCTCGACGGCGTCCATCGCGCGCCGGTTGCCGGCGGTGCCGAAGGGGACGTAGTCGCGCTGCGCCCACCGGGACTCGGCGAGCACATCGAGCGGCTGGTCGACGGTCGTGCCCCAGGTGTGGATGCCGTGCGCGGTGGCCGGCACGACCAGAGCGCGGGAGTCCGGTGAGTACTTCTCCAGCCAACTCGCCGTCGCCTGCCAGTACTTGGGCAGCTCCTGGAACGAACCCGGCTGCAGGACGGACCCGTTGAGATACGGCCACAGCAGCCCGGGCAGGACGAGGACGGCCGCGATGAGCGGCGCGAACCGCCGCCCCCGCACCCGGCGGGCCCCACGCGGCTGCGCGGCCACCCCCACCAGATGCGCCAGTCCGAGGACGAGCGCGAGCGCCAGCCCCGTCTGGAACTTGTAGATGTTCCGGAAGGGCGCGAGGCCCCCGTTCAGCCAGTCCTGGACCACCCCGTGGAAGGGCGCCCCGAACGCGCCGCCGTACCCGGCGAGCGTGATCAGCGCGACCACCAGCACGGACAGCACCAGCCACCGCCGCTCGGGCATGTCCCGCCGCGCGAGCCCGGCCAGCCCCAGCCCCGCCGCCAGCGCCGACGACAGAATCACGATCACGGAGGCGGCGACGCTCCACCCGGCCGGCAGCCAGGCCTCACCGAAGTTCAGATACGCCACCCAGTTCCCGGCGCCCCGCAGCGCCTCGGTGGCGGACATCGTGGCCGTCGTGGTCTGCGAACTCTCCACGTACGGAAGGAAGTTCTCCCCGTGGATGCCGAGCAGCAGCAGCGGGATCACCCACCACGCGGTCGCCAGGATCACCCCCGGCACCCACCAGGCGATCAACCGTCGCTGCCGCGGCCCCGGCGTCCGGGTGAGCAGATACAGCCCCACGGGCAGCAGCGAAGCCAAGGTCGCGGCCGCGTTCACCCCGCCCATGAACGGAATGACGAGCGCCGACCGCAGGGCGGCCACCCGCGCGCTGTACCGCTCGTTCGTCAGCGGCAGCAGCACCCACGGCAGGAAGGCCCCCGGCAGCGCGGCCGCGGACGTCGACCCGACGACGGTGGTGAACACGGGCCACAGCGCATAGGCGGCAGCGGCCACCAGCCGTGAAGCGGAACTCCCGACCCCCAGCCGCTCAGCCAGCCGCAACGCACCCCAGAAAGCCACCGACACGATCAGCGACAGCCACAGCCGCTCCGCGAGCCACACCGGCAGCCCGACCAGATCGGTCAGCCCGTAGTAAGGCAGCATCGGCCACAGGTAACCGACGTACTGGTCCTGGATCCCGCCGAACCCGCCCCGGTCGTGCCACAACTGGCCGAGGTCGGACACGAACTGCCAGGGATCGGTGGTGACCCCGAGCTTGGTGTCGAAGGTCTGCCGCCCCGGCTGCACGGCGACCAGCAGCACGAACACCACGGCCCAGAATCCCAGCAGCCAGCGCCGCGACCGAGGACCCTCCGGGGGACCCTCGGTCGTGCCCGCCGGCCGTACCGGCGCGGGAGGTGGAGCCTGGACCGTGCTCGTCATGGTGGACACCGCCGGAGGATGAGGAGGAGGTTCCAGGTGGCGAACTCGCGCAGCCCCGGCGCCTTCACGACGGTCTCCGCGAGAAACGGCCAGTAGCGGGAGCGCGCCGACACGACCGTCACGTCGTCCCGGTCGCGCACCTGCCGCAGAGTGCGTCCGATGTGCACGGCGAAGAGGTTCTCGCCGAGCGTGTGCTTGGCGTCCTTCCCGGTACGGCGCCGATAGCGGGCCCGCGCCCGCTCCGCCCCCAGGTAGTGCCAAGGCGCCCACTCGTGCCCGCCCCAAGGGGACAGCCAGTTCGTGAACGACACATAGATCAGCCCGTCGGGCCGGGTCACCCGCACAAGCTCACTGATGAAGGTCGGCGGATCGGCGACATGCTCCAGCACGTTGGAGGAGAACGTGACGTCCGCGACGCCGTCCCCGAGGGGCAGGAGATACCCGTCGGCGACGACGGCCCCGTCCGGCGGCTTCGTCCCCAACTCCCGCAGATCCGGCTCGAAGAGGTATGCCTGCGCACCCCGCCGCCGAAACTCCTCGGTGAAGTACCCGCTCCCGCCGCCGACATCGACGACGGTCCGCCCGTCGACCGGATCGCCGTAGGCCTCGACCTGATCAACGGCATCGCGGGCGAGGAGGGTGTAGCAGTACTCGGGATCGTCCTGCTCCCGCATGAAGGCCCGGAAGAGGGTGAGGGACCGCCGAAAAGAGGGATCCTTCAAAGCAGCCGGTCCATTTGAGGGGCGCGGGGAACCGCGCGACAAGCCACGACGAACCAGCACTCGCCGACGCTCGGTCGAGGCACCCCGTTTCGCGCTCACGGAGTCCAACCCCGCACAGCTTCCGCAGCCACCGCCCGGAACTGCCGCACCGTGTGTTCCCACCGATAATGCGCGGCGCGCTCCCGCGCGGCCTTCCCCATCAGCACCCGCCGATCGGTCGACAACGCGAGCGCACACCATGCGGCGGCGAACGAGGACTCCCCCCGAGCCAGCACCCCGGTCTCCCCGTCGACGACGGAATCCCGCAGACCGGGCACATCGAAGGCGACCGAGGGCGTCTCCCGCACCGCGGCCTCGGTGACGACCAGCCCCCACCCCTCAACCGCGGAAGGATGAAGCAGCAGCCAGGCCGCACACAGCAGCCGATGCTTCTCGGCCTCGGAGACATGGCCCGCGAACTCCACCCCGGGCCCGGCCATCGCTTCCAGCCGCCCCCGCTCGGGACCGTCACCGACGATCACGAGCCGCCCGCCCGTGACCGGACGAACCCGCTCCCAGAGCCGCAGCAGCAGATCGATCCGCTTGTACTCGACGAGTCGGCCCACGGCCACGAACAGCGGCTCGGGAGACCGCTCGGCACGAGGCCCCGGCTCCTCGACTCCGTTGTGCACGACTCGTATCCGCTCCCGCTCCACACCGATCGCGCGGAGCGCGGTGGCCGTGGAGGAGGAGACCGCGACCACGAGGTTGCGACGCTGCGCGGCCGTCAACGACCAGTGTTCGAGTCTTCGGCCGAGGCGCGCGGCCGGCGCCAGCGGGCCGCCGAACCGCAACTGCCACAGATCCGTGTGTACATGGTTGACCAGGCACATCGTCGGACCCCGGTGCCAGAGCGGCGCGAGGTAGGGCATGCCGTTGCAGACCTCGACGAGGAGGTCGCAGTCGCCGATCTGACGGGCGAAGACCGACTTGGCGCGCAGATGGTGGCTCAGGTCGCCGCCGGCCGACACGACCCGGTAGTCGCGGTAGGCCGCCGGTCCGCCGCAGAGCAGGGTGACCTGGTGGCCGAGGCGGGTCAGGCCCCCGGCGAGCCGGTCGACGAGGAGCTCGGAGCCCCCCGCCGCCGGATTACCGAGGTCACGGCGGGCGAGAAAAACGATCCGGCGAGGCTGTGGGGAGCCTGCCGACCGGTGCTGGTCGAGGCGTGGAAACACCTCGACCAGCGAGAACGGCACGTGCTGGGGCATGGGTGCTCCAACTCGTCTCGGGGTGCGGAACTCAGCGGGGGAGAAGGCAGTTCGCTGGGGGGGATGTTCCGGTGGGAGGGGGTCCGGGTGGAACTCGCGGGTCCTTCGTTTTTTGTGGGTGCTTGTCAGTGAGGTGTGGGTGGGCTGTGCTCAGGTGGGGTGGACAGTTTTCGCCCCGTGGTTCGAAGCTGCTACTCACCGACGTGACAATTTCCGGGGTTTGTTGAGCTGACGCCCTGTCACATCGTGATCGGGTCCTGGGACGACTCGGGCGTATCGGGGCGCCGCCTGCCGCGCGCGACCAAAGCGGCACCCGTCGCGGCGAGGACGAAACCGAGCACAGCGGTACCGATCGGCACTGTCCGCCCCACCAGCCGCAGCTGTCCGCTGTCCTTCTCCGCCTGGTCGACCGCGAACTTCTGCGTCGCCGCGGTGAACGCGAGCTTCCGGCTGTCGAGGAGTACCGCCGCGTCCTGGTCCCCGCCCGGCGCCCGCAGCGTCCGGCGCGGCCCGGTCTGCGCGTAGAGCACTCGTCCCGTGCTCTGGTCGACGACCAGTTCCAGGCCGTGGTTGGCGTACCACTCCTCGGCGAGCACCTGCGGCCGGTTCGGCTCGTCGACGAGGGCGCCGGGGACCATCCGGGTGCCGGTCCTGGTGGCCGGAACCTTAGCCGTGAAGCGCAGCCCCTCATAGCCCCGGACCTTCTTGCGGCCCTCGTAGTGGAGCGTCACCGTCGCGCCGAGCGTGTTGTCCCACCAGCGGTAGGAGCGTTCCTGCACGTCGAAGGGGAACTTCAGGTACGCCTCGCCCTCGATGTACGGCTTCTCGTCGCAGCAGTGCACCGGCCGGTTGGTCTTCCGGTCGCTGACCCAGCGGTGCGGGGTGAAGTCCAGCGCGTCGTGCGGGTCGGCCGCCGGCAGCGACTTGTCGGTGTCGACCGAGGTGATCACGTCCCACACCGCGGCCCCGCTGCGCTCACTTTCGGCCACATCGCCGCGTACCCGCTGGGTCACGGTGATCTTCTGGCCCGGCACGGCCTTCACCTGCTCCACGTCGAAGACGCTGCCCGTGCCGGTGTAGACGGCGGTCGTGTCGATGTCGATCGGATTCACCGCCGCCCGTGGCTCGACGTACCAGGCCAGCAGTGGCGCGAGAACCAGCAGAAAGGTCCCGAGACCGAGCAGGACCAGTGAGAACGGTGAGGCAGTACGGCGCATCCGGGCACTCCAGGGGCGTTGGGAGGTGCGACTCGGGTAGGCGTGCGGCAAAGGCGACGCCAGGGGGGAATGTGCGCGTGACGAGGGGGTGCCGTCTGGGCCGGCGCGGAAAGACGAGCGGCGTCCGGTGCGTGCGATCGCAAGGCGCCGGAAGGCCCTCGTGGCGGAGCCACTTGGGCCTTCCGGCAACGCGGCGAGCGCGCGTGCCAGGCGACGCGACGCCGCGCCGGCTCAGACGGCACCCCCTCGGGCCGGGAACCGTAGGCGGAGTCTTGACGCAGTGTCAATGCATTGCTGACACTGGGTCCGAGTGTTGTGGTGCGGGGTGCCCTGGGTGGGGACGACCTGTCGACCGAGAGGCTGACCCTGCGATGTCCAGACTGCTCGCCGCCGCGCTGACCATGGTGGCCGCCGCCGCGCTCGCCGTGGGAGCCGCGCTCGGCATCGTCGCGCTGCTCGACGCGACGCCGGACCAGCCGAACAACCCGCTCATCACGTACGAGAACGCCGGCCAGGAGCGCTGAGGGGTGACCGGTCGCCCGGGAACCGTCACAGTCCGCTCCGCCTGGCACGCCGTACCGCGCCTCCAGGTGCGCGAGTTCGCCGCGATCGCCATGGCCGAGGCGCCCGCCCTCGCCGAGGAGATCCTGTGCGAGATCCGCCGCGAGTACCCGCACCTGCCCGTCGTCCTCGACGACTCCGGCGAGCCGATGGCCCTCATCGGCATCCGCCGCGCGATCGAGGTCTTCGTCCAGCACCTGGAGACCGCCGAGGGCCGGCCGCGCGTCCCTCCCGGTGTCTTCCAGGAGTTCGGCCGGGGCGAGGGCCTGAACGGCCGCAGCCTCGACTCGCTCCAGGCGATCTACCGTCTCGGCGTACGTCTCGCCTGGCGCCGTTTCGCGGAGATCGGCCAGCGCGTGGAGATCCCGCCGCCCGCGATGTACGAACTCGTCGACGCGGGATACGAGTATCTGGACGGCCTGGTGGACCAGTCGGTGCGCGGCTACGCGGAAGCGGCGGCCCGGCAGGCCGGAGAACGGCTGCGACTGCAACGCCGGCTGATGGAACTCCTGCTCGCCGAGCACCACCGGGGCGACCCGGCCGACGCGCTCACCGAACGCGCGGCCCGGATCGGCTGGCCCCTGCCCGACAAGGTCGCGGTCGGGGTCCTGTTACGCCCCGCCCGCGAGGCCATGGCCCCCGCCGTCGGCCAGGGCGTCCTGCTCGACATGGAGTACGAGCAGCCCCGCATGGTCGTCCCTGAACCGGACGCGGCCGGCCGCCCCGAACTCCTCCACCGCGCCCTGACCGGATGGTCCGGTGCGATTGGCCCGCCGGTGCCGCTCGCCGACGCGGCGAAGTCGCTGCGCTGGGCGGAGGCCGCCGTACGGCTGATGGAACGCCGGCTGCTCCCCGGCGGTGAGGTCCTGCACTGCACCGAGCACACCGAGGCCCTCGTCCTCCTCCAGCCCGAGGAACTGATCGACGACCTCGCCCTGCGCTGCCTCGCCCCCCTGGCCCACTGCGGCCCCACCCACGGCCGCCGCCTCGCCGAGACCCTCCTCGCCTGGCTGGAGACCCGCGGCGGCGCCCCCGAGATCGCCACGCGCCTGGGTGTGCACCCGCAAACCGTCCGCTACCGTCTCCGCCAGATCCGCGAACTCTGGGGCGACGAGATCGACGACCCCGACCGCCGCTTCGAACTGGAACTGGTGCTGCGGGCGCAACGGCTGCGAGGAGAGCTGGGCGACCCGCGCGGCAGGCGCTGACCTGGACAGGGGGGCGAAGCCCCCCCGTCCAGGGGCGCGGGGAACTGCGCGATCAGCCACGACGCAGCCCGCAGTCGCCGGAAAGCCGTTCCCACCGAGCTCTTGGGCGCACTCGACCATTGCCCGGCCGTACCAATATGACTAGCCTGTGTTCGTTATGCCGATCGACAGTTGAAATTTCGAACACTCATCGCAGACATACGAGGGAGGGGGCCGACCATGGGACGCCTAGTACCTGCCGTGACCCGGGCGCTCGACATATTGGAGCTCTTCCTGGACGGGGACGGCACGCTGTCCGCCCCCGACATCGTGCGCCGGCTCCAGCTGCCGCGCACCACCGTGCACGAGCTGGTCACCACACTCGCCGCCCGGGGCTACATCGTCCAGGTGCAGGGACAGCCGGGACGCTACCGCCTCGGCGTCCGCCCGTACCAGCTCGGCAGCCGCTACGCCGAGCAGCTGGACCTCGCCGCCGAGGGCCAGCAGGTCGCCCGGTCCGTCGCCGAGACCTGCGACGAGACGGTGCACGTGGCGATCCTGGAGTACACGGACGTCATCTACATCGCCAAGGTCGACTCGACGCACGCCGTCCGCATGGTCTCCGCCGCGGGCCGCCGCCTCCCCGCGCACTGCACCTCCGTGGGCAAGATGCTGCTCGCCTCCCTTTCCGAGACCGAGCTGTCCGCCCGGATCCCGGACGACGCCGACCTGGTCGCCATGACACCCAACAGCATCACCGACCCGGCCGCCCTGCGCGAGGCCCTGGCCCGGATCCGTGAGCGGGGTCTCGCCGTGGAGAACCGCGAGTCCAACCCGGACGTCTCCTGCGTCGCCGCCCCGGTCCGCGACCGCACGGGCAAGGCCGTCGCCGCGCTCTCCATCTCCGTCCCCATGATCCGCTGGAGCGACGACCGCCGCGTCGAGCTGGAGCAGCTCGCCGTCAAGGGCGCCGCGGAACTGTCCGAGCGCCTCGGCCACCGGAGCGTGGCATGAGCGCGTACACGGGTTACGAAGTCGCGGTACGGGAGTACGCGGCCCTCGGCGAGGGCCCCACCTGGGACGCCGACGCGCAGCGCCTGATCTGGATCGACATCCTCGGCTCCCGGGTCTACACGTACGACCCGGCCTCCGGCCGCCGCGCGGTCCTCGTCACCGAGCAGCACGTCGGCGCGGCCAAGCCCCGCGCCGGCGGCGGTCTCGTCCTCAACCTCCGGGACGGCGTCGGTCTGCGCGACACCGACGGCGGCTTCCGGTGGCTGCACCACGAGCCGGTCCCCGGCCGTCGTGCCAACGACGCCGCCGTCGCCCCCGACGGCTCCCTCTTCGCCGGCACCATGCGCTACGACGAGGCCCCGGGCGGCGGCACCCTGTCCCGCTTCACCGCCGACGGGCTCGCCGAGACGGTCCTCGACGATGTCGCCGTCAGCAACGGCACCGGCTGGAGCCCGGACGGACGGCTGATGTACTACATCGACTCGCCGACCCGCCGCATCGACGTCTTCGACTTCGAGACCGGTCAACTGCCGGTAAACCGGAGGTCGTTCGCGACCATCGACGACGGCGACGGCTTCCCCGACGGCCTCACCGTCGACGCCGAGGGCTGTGTCTGGGTCGCCCTGTGGGAGGGCGGCGCCGTCCGCCGCTACACCCCGACCGGTGACCTGGACCGAGTCATCGACCTCGCCACCCCCCGCCCCACAGCCTGCGCCTTCGGCGGCCCCGACCTCACCGACCTCTACATCACCACGGCCCGCACAGGCACGGAAACCCCACACCCCCTGTCGGGCTCCCTGCTGGTGGTACCGGGCGCGGGGAAGGGTCTGCCACAACCGGCATTCGCGGGCTGACCCGGGCCGGCCGCTCAAGTCGTCTCGGTGCGGTGCGGTGAGGAACACCCCGGTCGATGTACGCGGCCAGGGCCCTGTCGCTGCACAGTCGGAGGTCTCCGTCGCCCCCTCGTAAGCGTGTCCCGCCAGCGACGGCGGGCGGCCGGCACAGACCGTAACGGCCGGTCGGAGGCGGGGTGTTCACTCATGCGCGGGCACACTGCTCTCCGCTGTGGAGGCGGCCGCCAGGGCGCGCACCGCCTCGATCTCGACGGGCCGGCGAAGCGCCAGGGACACGGCCTCGATGTCCTGGAGCAGGTCGGTGGGGTCGGCGGAGACCGTGAACTCCGGGAAGCCAGAACGGTCCGGCGCGGCAGAACAGTCCGGCGCGGCCGGCAGGTCCGGGAAGGCCGTACGGCCCAGGCCCGCCGCGAGGCCCGGGAAGACGAGCGGGCCCGACGCGAGCCTGGCCGGCGTACCGCCGTCGGGCGCCCGCCTCCGCGCGGCCACCGCGTCCCGGATCGCCACGGCGGCGGCGAGGGCCTTCGCCCGGCCGGGCTCGTGACCGAGGTCCAGGGCGGCGTCGTACGCGCGGCGGCGCAGGTCCTCGTCGAGGTGGCGGGTCAGCCGGAGCAGGGCGTCGCGGATGAAGGTCTCGCGGCGGGTGAGGCGCAACTCCGGGGTGGCGCGCAGCGCGAAGGGGACACGGGAGTCGTCGACCGTCCGGGTCAGCAGATACAGGGGCCGCAGCCGCCGATGGCTCTCCCGCACCCGCCAGCGGTCGTTCAGGTACTGACCGCCGTGCGGCAGGATGAAGCCGACCGCGATGAAGATGGCCGCCACGGCGACGACCGGCGGCGCCACATGGGTGCTCAGCCAGTCCAGGTCGTGCCCCGCCCAGCGGGCCACCAGCGCCGTGAGCTTCGAGGCGTCGTACAGCAGGTTGAGCGCGTAGCCGATGCCCAGCGCCTTCAGGCCGCCGCGCAGCCACCGGTCGAGGCCGTCGGCGCGGACCCAGTTGCGGATCAGCCGGTAGGTGATCAGGCAGGCCACGGTGTGCGCGACGAGGTAGAGCAGGATCTCCTCGCGCATGAAGGGCGTGGTGGCGTAGTACGTGTCCAGGTCGCGCAGCCGCTCGTGGGGGACGTCCGCCAGCGCGAACAGCACCCACAGCACGACGATCACCGCCGAGTACACGACGACGACCCGGCGCATGGTCCGGCGGGTCGCCGGGGAGCGGGCGGCCGGGCCGTCGCGCCAGGCGACGATCAGCAGCAGACAGCACGCGCAGAACGCGGTGACGAGGGAGTACACCCAGGGAGCGGCGACGTTCGGCACGCCCACGGTCCGGTTGGTCCACGCGATCACCGACGGCACCGCGAACACGAACACACAGCAGGCGAGCAGCAGCAGCCCGCCGACCGCCCGCAGCAGCGTGTCCCGCCACAGCTTCACGATGCTGGGCAGCTTGATCACCAGGGCGGCGGTCAGTACGGCCGTGGGGATCCAGAACGAGATGTACAGCTCGCCGAAGAAGTCGGCGGGGCTCAGGGCCCCGGTCGTCGTCGCGGGCACGGCGGTCGCCCCCTTATCTCCGGTGCCTGCGGTAGCCCAGGGACGCCTGGATGGCCTGCCCGACGGGGTCGGCCGGATCGGCCGGATCGGCGAGCCCGCCCTGCCCGGTGTCCACCCAGGAACGGAAGGCGGTGGCGAGCCGGTGCCCGAAGTCCTCGGCCTCCTGCTCGTCGGACTCGTGCGAGCCGTTACGGGCCGCGATGGGGGTCCCGCCGTGCCCGAGCGCCGCCGAGAACTCGGGGGAGAACGGCGGCAGCGCGGACGCGCCGTCGCCCGGCTCACCGGACAGCGCGAGCGCGGCGGCGTCCGCGCCCGGCAGATGGCGATGACAGTGCCCGGCGTGCATGTGCCACAACTCATGGCCGAGGATGACCAGTTGCTGCACCGTCTCGGCGCGCTCCTCGACGATCACCAGGTCGAAGTCCGGGAACTCCATCCACAACCCGGTCACCCCGATCCCGTCGGGAAACCGCTCGAACCACAGCTTCACCGGCCGCCCGCCACGCCGCGCACTCATCTCCGCACACAGCGCCGCACCCAACTCACGTACGTCGACGGGTGCGTCCAACCTCCCCCGCACCGCCTTGCTGAGGCCGGCCGTCAACTTCCGCATCTCGGCGGCGGACCGGGACGGCGACAGCGCCGCCCGAACCCTGCCCACGGCTCCGCGCAGGCCCGCGATCCCCATGACCCGGGCGGCCCGTCCGGCGCGGCCGTCGGCCGTACCTTCGGCGTGGCGGTCTCCCGGAGTCCCGGCGTGGCCGTCCGCGGCACTCCCGGCGTGGCCCTCGCCCGTGCCCTCGGCCCTCGCGTCACGACTCATCGCCCGACCTCCTCCTCGTCGTCGTGGACGCCGAGCAGCCCTTCGAGCATGACAGTGAGGGCCTCCTGCTTGCGCCGGGTCAGCCGATGGCCGCGCAGCGCGAGCGTGACGACCCCGTGCCGGGTGGCGAACTCGACCAGCGGCCCGTCGTCCGAGTCGCCCTCAAGTCCCGCCAGTACGCGGTGGAGTTCGCGGTTCAGGACGGTGGCGGCCGGGTCGGTGAAGAACCGGACGCCCTCCTCGATCCCGAAGAACCCGGCGAGTTCGGTCAGATCCGGCACGTTCGGCATCTTCTTGCCGAGCAGCAGCTGGCGGGCCCACTCGGGGCTGATCGAGAGCCGCGCCGCGACCTCCTTGCAGACCTCACCGGCCCGCTTCCCGCTCCGCGCGACATACGCCTCGTGCAGCGCCCGCACCCGCCCCCGCACCCGGTCGTCGACCCGGTCGGCCGACGCTTCGCCCCCGTCCAGCAGCACCCGCACCTCGTCCTCGCCGAGGGCGGTACGTTCCGCCAGCGTCCGCACGTCGAGGAGCAGATCCCGGTCGGCACCGGTCTCCGCGATGCGGGTGTCGAGTCGCGTCAGGGTCTCGGCAAGGGCGTCGGGCAGGGCGGGCACGGCCCGACCCTACGTGCCACGGGGCGCCCACACCACGGAAATCCAACGATCGTTCAACTTCTACGAACGATCGTTGCGTGCACCGCCCCGTTGACTCGCCCTCGCTTCGACCATAGCGTCCCGTTCGGCTCAACGATCATCATCCGGAATGTCGAACATCGAACATCGAAGGATCCCCCATGACCCGCACCGCCCGCTTCACCCTCGACCCCGCCTTCCTGGTCGGCGAGGTCAGTCCTCGACTCTTCGGCTCCTTCGTCGAGCACCTCGGCCGCTGCGTCTACACAGGGGTCTACGAACCGGACCACCCGGCCGCCGACGAGGCGGGTCTGCGCACCGATGTGCTGGACCTGGTCCGGGAGTTGGGCGTCACCACGATCCGCTACCCCGGCGGCAACTTCGTCTCCGGCTACAAGTGGGAGGACTCCGTAGGCCCCGTCGAGGACCGCCCCCGCCGCCTCGACCTCGCCTGGCGCTCCACCGAGACCAACCGCTTCGGCCTCTCCGAGTACATCGCCTTCCTGAAGAAGGTCGGCCCCCAGGCCGAGCCCATGATGGCCCTCAACCTCGGCACGCGCGGTGTCGCCGAGGCCCTCGAACTCCAGGAGTACGCCAACCACCCCGCCGGCACCGCCCTCTCCGACCTCCGCGCCGCCCACGGCGACAAGGACCCCTTCGGCATCAACCTCTGGTGCCTCGGCAACGAGATGGACGGCCCCTGGCAGACGGGCCACAAGACCGCGCGGGAGTACGGCCGTATCGCCGCCGAGACCGCCCGCGCGATGCGCCAGATCGACCCGGACGTCGAACTCGTCGCCTGCGGCTCCTCCAGCCAGTCCATGCCGACGTTCGCGGAGTGGGAGGCGACGGTCCTGGCGGAGACGTACGACCTCGTCGACTACATCTCCCTGCACGCCTACTACTGGCCCACCGACGGCGACTACGACTCCTTCCTCGCCTCCGCCGTCGACATGGAGTCCTTCATCGAGAACGTGATCGCCACCGCCGACCACGTGGGCGCGAAGCTCAAGTCCAAGAAGAGGATCAACCTCTCCTTCGACGAGTGGAACGTCTGGTACCTCCAGGAGTGGGAGGACTCCGCGAAGGCCGACCCGCTGAACTGGCCGGAGGCGCCGCGGCTGTTGGAGGACAAGTACAGCGTCATGGACGCGGTCGTCTTCGGCTCCCTCCTCATCGCCCTGCTCCGCCACGCCGACCGCGTCACCGTCGCCTGCCTCGCCCAGCTCGTCAACGTCATCGCCCCGATCATGACCGAGCCGGGCGGTCCGGCCTGGCGGCAGACGACCTTCTTCCCGTTCGCCCAGGCCTCGAAGTACGGGCGGGGCCAGGTGCTCGACGTACGGGTGGACTCGCCGACGTACGAGACGAAGAAGTACGGCGAGGCGGACCTGCTGCACGCGACGGCGGTGCGGGCCGAGGACGGGTCGGTGACGGTCTTCGCGGTCAACCGGAGTCGTACGGAGGCGCTGCCGCTGGAAGTCGCGCTCAACGGGCTGGAGCTGACCCGGGTCGTCGAGCACAGTGTGCTGGCCGACGCGGACCCGGATGCGCGGAACACGCTGGAGGAGCCTGAGCGGGTCGCTCCGCGGGTGGTCGAGGGGGCCGCGCTTCAGGAAGGTGTGCTGAGCGTGGTCCTTGAGCCGCTGTCGTGGAATGTGATCCGGCTTGGCTGAGAGCTCGGCTGGGACTGTCTTCAGCCGGGTGCGGGTCGTCCGTGGTTGCTCGCGCGGTTCCCCGCGCCCCTTTGGGGCGCGGGTGCTGTGGGCGCGGAGTGACAGGGCCCCGGCGTGGTCGACAATGTGCCCATGAGGATCTCGGCACGGGCGGATTACGCCGTACGCGCGGTACTGGAAGTGGCCGTACGGCAGGACAGCGGGCCGGTGAAGGCGGAAGTCATCGCGACCGTGCAGGAGATTCCGCACAAGTTCCTGGAGGGGATCCTCGGGGACCTGAGGCGTGGCGGCCTCGTCACCAGCCGACGGGGCGGCAGCGGCGGGTACCGACTGGCACGCGAACCCGCCGCCATCACCGTCGCCGATGTGATCCGAGCCGTCGACGGACCCATCGTGTCGGTGCGGGGGGAGAGGCCGACCGGGCTGACCTACACCGGGTCCGCCGAACCGTTGCTGCCGTTGTGGATCGCGCTGCGGGCCAACGTGCGCCGCATCCTGGAGGGCGTCACCGTGGCGGACATCGCCGCAGGCACCCTCCCCGAGCCGGTGAAGGCGCTGGCGGCGGAGCCGGCGGCCTGGGAGAACCCGTAGGCCCGGCGGGCAGGTCCACAGGATCGTTACCTCGTCCTAAGCCCTTCCTCAGTTTGACTCCGTACCGTGGCCGCTCGGTCAATCCCTACTTAACCGGTGGGAAAGACAGGGAAGAGCGGCGACGGAAGACGGGACGGAAGACAGATGCGGACGCTGGTACTGCTCGCGCTGGCGGGCCTGGGTGCCCAGCTCGTGGACGGCAGCCTGGGCATGGCCTACGGCGTGACCTCGACCACGCTGCTGCTCGCGATGGGCACGAACCCGGCCGCCTCCTCGGCCACGGTGCACCTCGCCGAGATCGGCACGACCCTGATGTCGGGTGCCGCGCACTGGCGGTTCGGGAACGTGGACTGGAAGGTCGTCGCCAGGATCGGCGTACCGGGCGCGGCGGGCGCGTTCCTCGGCGCCACGGTCCTGTCGTGGCTGTCCACCGAGGTCGCCGGGCCGGTGATGTCGCTGATCCTGCTGGGCCTCGGCCTCTACGTCCTGTCCCGCTTCACCCTGCGTGGCCTGCCCGAGGAACGCCTCGGCCGGCCGCTGCGGAAGAGGTTCCTGTCGCCGCTGGGCCTCGTCGCCGGCTTCCTCGACGCGACCGGCGGGGGCGGCTGGGGTCCGGTCGGCACGCCCGCACTCCTCGCGAGCGGCCGTATGGAACCCCGTAAGGTCATCGGCTCGATCGACACGAGCGAGTTCCTCGTCGCCGTAGCCGCCAGCCTCGGGTTCCTCCTCTCCCTCGGCTCCCAGGGCCTCGACTGGGCCTGGGTGGCCGCCTTCCTCCTCGGCGGCTTGGTCGCCGCGCCGATCGCCGCCTGGCTGGTCCGCCTGGTCCCGCCGAGGGTGCTGGGCTCGGCGGTGGGCGGAGTCATCATCGCGACGAACGTCCGCACGCTCCTCAAGAGCGACTGGATCGCGGCGTCGAGTTCCGTGAGCACGGTCGTCTACGTCGCGGTGTACGCACTGTGGGCGGCGGCCCTGACGTACTCGATCCGCGCCCACCTCAGGGAGAAGGCGGCGGAGCCGACGGCCGAGGAGCGGCAGCCGGTGACGGCGTAGGCGCAGGCGCATCGACCCCGAGAGGAAGGGAACAAGCGCGCCCAAAGGGAGTACATGTGCGCGCGCCTCTCTCTTCCTGTTATCCGCCGTCCATACGTTATGCCCGTCGGCAGGGTTCCTCGCTCCGGGGAGCCACAGCGAAAGTCGTCAGATCCTGCCTCGAAGGGAAATCCCATGACCGTCACCACCTCTGATGCCCAAACGCTCAAGAACGCGCTCAGGTCCGGTGTGAAGACCTGGCACACCCTGTCCTTCGCGACCATGGACGAAGCCGTCAACTTCGTTAACCTCGACCCCCCGCAGCAGTCGGGAGAGGTCTGCTTCTCCTACGCCCCGAATGGGCGGATCGAGCTGATGTACTTCCTGTAGAGCACGCTGCGAAAGATTCCAGCCCGCCCTTCTTTCAAAGGGCCGGGCTGGACCCGTTTGAGGCGCGGCCTCCAAGCGCTGAGGGACGTGTCCCGCAGCTCACCCCAGCCGCACCGCCAGCGTCACCTCCGCCCCCGCCCCCGTCGCGTCCGTCGTCACCGTCAGTCGGTCCGTGACCAGGTGGGCCAGCCACAGGCCGCGGCCGCGGCAGCTCTCCGTGAGGCCGGGGAGGAGTTCGGGGATGGTGAGGATGAAGCCGGGGCCGTTGTCGGTGATGCGGCACTCCAGTTCGTGCGGGAGGCGGCGGAGTTCGAGGCGGCCGTGGCCGCCGGCGTGTTCGACGGCGTTGGCGGCGATCTCGCTGACGGCGAGGGTGAACTCGCCGAGGCGTACTCCGCCGAGGCCCTCCGCGGCGGCTGTGTCCTCGACCTGGGCGCGCACCTGGGGGAGGGTCTCGCCGGTGAAGTGGCGTTTCAGCAAGAGCGTTTCGGGGGCGATGCCGGGGTGGTGGTCACCACCCGGGCCGTCGCTCGCACCGGCTCCGCCGTCAGTCTCCCCGTCCGGCATCGCGGCCGCCTCCTCGCCCGGCATCACGGTCGCCTCCTCGCGATGGGTGTCGATGGGCCCGGGCACGGGGCGTCGGGCGTCAAAGGCGAACTGCCGCACCTCGCCCACGCTATCCGTGCTCGCCCGATGAGTACCCAGGGGATCGAGAGGACATCGTGCCTGGTCGCAACCGTATGAATCCGATCGAATTGTGATCGCTTTCGCCTGGCCATGGCTGATCGCTTTCGCCCGGCCTCGGCTGATTGGTTTGTGTCCGTCGATCAGACGCGACACCGTAGAAAAGGAGACTGTCCGTTGGCCGGGGGCGCCCGGCGGGACTACTTCGTCGCCCTCGCGATCGACTCCAGTACCGCCTTCGGGTTCCCGTCCGGTGTCACCGCCCCACCGATCCGCTCGCGGATCGCGGCGGCGACCTCGGACCAGTTGGTCTCGGCGACGGGGTAGAGGCGGAGGTTCTGGAGGGTGTCGAGGCCGTTCCAGTGGGACCGGTGCTTCTTGTCGGCACGCATGGTGTCGGCGGCGGACGTGGTGACGGGGAGCAGTTCGTACTCGGAGGCCTGCTCGATCACGTACTTGTCGTCGTAGAGGAAGTCGAGGAACTGGCCGATGGCTTCGCGGCGGTCGTCGTTCTTGAACGCGATGACCCAGTCCGCGGTGCCCATGGCCGGCGTCTCCTTGCCGTCGCGGCTCGGCAGCGGGACGGTGCCGTAGGGCACGGAGTCGGAGGAGTCCTCGATCTGGCGGATCAGCGACAGCGGGCCGTTGACCATGGCCGCGTCACCGGTGAGGAACGCGTCGACGGCCGCGCCGCGGTTCAGCTCGCCGGGGGCGACCGGGCCGGTGAGCCCCTCACCGACCAGCTTCTCCTTCAGCCAGGTCAGCGTCGCCACATTGGTGGCGGAGGCGATGTCGTAGCTGTTGGTGGTGTCGGTGTAGCCGCCGTCACCGGCCAGCAGCCACATCAGCGTCTCGGCCTCCGCCTCCTCCGGGCCGAGCGGCACGGCGATCGGGTACTTCACACCCTGCGTCTTCAACACGCGGGCGGCCGCGAGGAGTTCGCCCCACGTCTCCGGCGGATTCAGGTTCGCCTGCCGGAACAGGTCCTTGTTGTAGTAGAGCAGCCGGGTGCTCGCGGTGAACGGCAGGCCGTACTGCGCCCGGTCCATCTCACCGGCGTTCGCGAGACTCGGTACGAAGGAGGCCTGGACCGGGACCGACAGCACGTCGTCCGCGCTGTAGAGGAGGTCCCGCGCGGCGTACTCGGAGTAGCCGTCCGTCTGCACGATGTCCGGCGCCTTGCCCTGTTCGACCAGCTCGGAGACCTTCTCGTCGACCTCGTCCGGGGCGTGGACCTCGACGTTCACATTGATGCCAGGGTGCTCGGCGCCGAACGCGAGGGCGACGCGGTCCCAGTAGCCCTCGGAGTTCTTGTGGACGCTGTCGCCGTAGTTGGTCGCGATGACCGTGAGGGAGACCGTCTCCGACTCCGCGTCCGCGTTCCCGCCGCAGCCGGACAGCCCGGCCGTGAGTCCCAGCGCGGCCGTGGCCGCCACGATCGTCCGGGCCTTGTGGCGCACGGTCCACCCACCTTCAGCTTTCAGCCGAGCCTGAGACGCGCGAGTACGGAGTACGGGACTGCAGGGGGCCACGGGTCTCGCTCGTGCGCGTATGCGATGGCCTTGATCGTATGGCGCGCACCGGCGAGGAACCGGGCCGTGGGCGTTGCTTTTTGGTTCCGACGGTGTGACGGGGTGACCGAGATGCCCCACCGACGAAGGGAAGTACGGAATCGGCGCCCCTGTCGTTCACTTCACCGGATGGGCCCCGAACGGCAGGCGTCCGCCGGACGCTCGGCGCGTCCGGCGGACCTCACGATCTCAGGCGTGCGTCAGTTGGTCACCACGAGCTTCGACGGGAAGCCGACCGCCCTGGCGCGCTTGTACAGGTCCTTGATGTCGTTCGGGGACATCTTGATGCAGCCCGCGGACTTGTAGTCGCCGACGCCGTCCCAGCGGGTGGGCTCGGTGGAGCCCTGGCCGCCGCCGCGGGTCATCTCGCTGTGGATGAACAGCTCGGTGCGCGGGGTGCCGTTCTTGCACTTGGTGTCGTTGAGCTGGAAGGCGTACCCCTTGATGAAGCTGCCGTTGTAGCTCGTGTTCCACTTCTTGATCGTGTACGACTTCGTGGGTAGCCAGCCCTTGTTGCGGGTGCACTCGTTGGTGGAGACGCCCGAGCCCGCACGGTAGGACTTGATGATCCGGTCCGTGCCCGGGACGCTCTTCTTCAGGTACAGCCGCGAGTTGGTGTTCGAGATCTTGTCGAAGTGCAGGTAGTAGCTGGAGGCCGCGGCCGCCTTCGTGCTCCCCGCTGCGGCGTGCGCCGGGAGCGAGACGGTGCCGGCGAGTCCGGCGACGGCGACGACCGCGGTCGCCAAGGCTGTGGTGCGGGTACGCATGCCCATGATGTCCCCCTGGTTTGGTTCGGTTGGTGCTGTGCCTTCTGATGCGCAAGTCGCTTGTGATGGACCTGCGCTGCGTCGGTGACGTGGTGATGACATTGGCCCGTCAGCGTTTCAGGAACCTTTCAACTCCCTTGAAAGGCAAGGCAGTCACCGGAAATCGGGGGGTTCGTGGTGCTGGATTTCACTGTGCTCGGAAGATTAGGAGCGTGTCGGGACGGAGAGCCGGTCTGTCTGGGATCGGCCCGGCAGAGCGGCGTGCTCGCGGCCCTGCTCGTGGACACCGGAACCCCGGTGACCGTGTCCCAGCTACTCGACCGGGTCTGGGCGGACAGCCCGCCGCAGCGCGGCGCCGACGCGCTCTACACCTATCTCTCCCGGCTCCGCCGGGTGCTCGGCGACGACGCCGGGATCGTTCGCCGGGCCGGCGGATTCGTGCTCACCGTCGAGCCGTCCGCCGTCGATTTCCACCGCTTCCACGACCTGCTCGCCCGGGCCCGCCGCGCCACCGCCCCGGCCACCGCCACCGACCTCTTCGAACGCGCCCTTGCCCTGTGGCGGGGCGAGCCCTTCGCGGGCGTGGACACCCCCTGGTTCAACGCGCTCCGGAGCGCCCTGGAGTCGGAACTCCACGCCGCCCGGCTCGACCTGACGGATCTTCAACTGCGCGCCGGACGCCACGGCGAGATACTGGCCGCCCTCCACGTCCGTACCAAGGAGCACCCCCTCGACGAGCGCCTCGCCGGCCAGCTGATGCTCGCCCTCGCCCAGTCCGGGCGCGCCGCCGACGCCCTGGAGCACTACCGCACCACCCGCGGCCTCCTCGCCGAGGAACTCGGCATCGATCCCGGGCTGCCGCTGCGGAGGCTCCATGAACGGATCCTGGCGGGGGAGTTGGAGCCGCCGGAGACCCCGGTCGAGTGGCGGGGCGCGGTGGCCGAGCGGAGGAGGGCGGTGGCCGAGCGGAGGCGGGCGATGGCCGCTCCCTCCAGCCGCCTTCGCCGGGGGCGCACTCGCGTACGCAGGCCGGATCGAGAACGAATCGTTCTTCGACTGGGCATCGGGCCCGGGCTCCCTGATTCCGCTCGGGGGACCACGGCTCGGTGATGCGGGGTGGCCGTGGGGTGAACTCCCGGACGGCATGACCGGCTGCGCCTACGCGTGCCACGGCGGCGCCGACCACGACACCCTCACCGGCGGTGGCAACGAGGACGGCAACGCGAACGCCCTCTACGGCGACTCCGGCAACGACACCCTGCGCGGCAGGGCCGGCGACGACGTCCTCTACGGCGGCAAGGGCCACGACAAGCTGTACGGCGAGCAGGGCAACGACAAGCTCTACGGCAACAGCGGGAACGACGTGCTCTACGGCGGCCAGGGCAAGGACACGCTCTCCGGTGGCGCCGGCCGCAACAAGCTGTAGCAGGACTGACGCCGGGTCCCTCGGGGATACGCCACCGGAGCTGACGCCGGTCTGCGCACGACCAAGGTCTCCCGAAGAAGCGACGCCCCCGACAGCGGCCCGTACAGGGCCCGTCGGGGGCGTCGCATCATGGGGTCCGTCAGGGGGCCGG
The DNA here is from genome assembly GCF_024612035.1 of Streptomyces sp. DSM 40750. GTDB lineage: Bacteria > Actinomycetota > Actinomycetes > Streptomycetales > Streptomycetaceae > Streptomyces. The sequence continues at coordinate 3,691,116 of NZ_CP102513.1, read as the reverse complement.
GCTCACCCCACCTGGTTGTACACCGCCCCCGCCGCAGGCCACCCCTGCGGCTCCTCCAGCGGCTCCGGCTGCGTACGGCCGCGTACCTGGGCGGCGGTCAGACCCTGGGCGGCGCCGTTCGCGCGCCGGCCCTGGGCGGCGGCCGCGAGGCCGGGCATGCCGGTCTGGGCGACGGGCTGGAGGCCGGGCGCGGGCATGCCGGCGGCCGGCGCGGCGGGCATCGGGGCCGGAGTGGGCATCGGCATGGGGGCGGGGGCCGGGGCGGGAGCCTGCGCGGGGGAGGCGAACTGCATGGGGGCGGCCGGGGCCGGCGCGGGGGACGCGAACTGCATCGAGGCGGCCGGGGCCGGGGCCGGGGACGCGAACTGCATGGAGGCGGCGGGGGCCGGGGCGGGCATGCTCATGGCCTGCGCGGCGAGGTTGTGCATCCCGGTGCCGCTGGTCTCGCCCATCAGTCTGTCCACGGCCGCCGTACCCGAGCTGTAGCTGGTCCCGGTGCTCAGCTCAGGTACGGCGGCTCCCCTCCTGGACCCGTAGAGAACCGACTCCAGGCCTGACACCAGGCGACGCACGTCCACCTGGGGCCGGACCACGAGTCGCAGGAAGCGACTGGACGAGCCGACCTTGTTGCCGCACTCGCGGACCAGGATCCGGTGCTCGGTGAGCAGGCGGTCCCGGACCACGGTGCCCTCGGCGCCGACGGGAAGGCGCACGAAGAGGAAGTTCCCCTGCGACGGGTAGACCGTCAGCCCGGGGAGGGCGGAGAGCTGGCGGGCCATGTCCAGCCGGTCCCGGCGGACCTGGTGCAGGCTCTCCATGTACTCGGCGCCGTGGTTCTTCAGCATGAACACCACGTGCTCGGCGAAGGAGTTGAGGTTCCACTTCGGCAGCATCGAGCGGACCTTGCCGGCGAGGGCGGGGTTGGCGACCAGGTAGCCGAAGCGGATGCCGTGCAGACCGAAGTTCTTGCCGAGGCTGCGCAGCACGACCACGTTGGGCCGCATGACCGCGTCCTGGACCGTGCTGGGCTCGGACTCCGCGTCGGCGAACTCCAGGAACGACTCGTCGATGACGATCAGGTCCAGGTCGGCCATCGCGTCCATGAACTGCACCAGCGCGTGCCGGTGCAGGAAGCCGCCGTCGGGGTTGTTCGGGTTGCAGATGACGGCGACCCGGGTGCCGCGGGCGCGGATGAACTCGGCGTACTGCGCGAGGTCCAGGGCGAAGCCGCTGGACTCCTGGAGCGGGAACATGTCGACCCGCTTGCCGGTCTCCATCGGCTGGTCGGTCCAGCGGCCGAAGGTGGGGACGGGGACGGCGAGGGACTCACGGACCATCAGGTGGTCGAGCCAGGTGATGAGTTCGGTGGAGCCGTTGCCCATCGCCACGCACTGAGGCGGCAGTTGGAGCAGATTGCACAGCTCAGCCGTGATCGTGTCGGCGCTGCTCGGGTAGTACGTGATGATGTCCCGCAGCTTGCCCGCCATGTCGTCGAACATGGCGGGCGTGGGGAAGTAGGGGTTGCACGGGATACAGAAGTCCACCGGACCCGCACCCTCGCCGCCCTCACGTGTCAGCGCCGCCATCGAGGGGCTGTGCGCCGCAGTGCTGCGGAACAACGAGGTGACGTTGTCGGCCATGGAACCTCCGTAGGGGGCGGACCCGCTGGGGACGGCCGGGTCCGACGACTAAGGGCGGCCCGTGCGGGGGAGCACGGGCCGCCCTTACATACGAAGGCTGGGGTGGCTCTGTTCAACCGCTGAGAGTTTGGTGGGAACTTGTGAACCACCTGTGAAGGACGGTTGTCGCGGTGCTGTCAGTCGAACGCGTGGACCGTCGTCGACCGGTACGTCTGCCCAGGTCGCAGCAGCGTCGACGGGTACGACGTCTTGTTCGGCGAGTCCGGGAAGTGCTGGGTCTCCAGGCACAGCGCGTCCCCCTGCCGGTAGATCTTCCCGGAGGGTCCGACGAGTGTGCCGTCGAGGAAGTTCCCGGAGTAGAACTGCAGTCCGGGTTCGGTGGTCGAGATCTTCAGCGTACGGCCGGACTCCGGGTCGGAGAGGGTGGCGGCCCACTCCGGATCGGCCGTCCTGCCCTTGTCGAGCACCCAGTTGTGGTCGAAGCCCTTGGCGTACAGGAGCTGTCGGTCGGCCTCACGGATGTCCTCGCCGACCGTCTTGGCCCCGCGGAAGTCGAAGGGGGTGCCCGCGACCTCGGCCGGCTCACCGGTGGGGATCAGGCCGGCGTCGACGGGGGTGAACCGGGAGGCGGCGATCGTCAGTCGGTGGTCGTGGATCGAGCCGCCGCCCTCGCCCGCGAGGTTCCAGTACACGTGGTTGGTGAGGTTGACGACGGTCACCTTGTCGGTCGTCGCCTCGTAGTCGATACGCCACTCGCCCCGCTCGGTGAGGGTGTACGTGACCCGCACGGCGAGCGTGCCGGGGTAGCCCTGCTCGCCGTCGACGCTCGTGTACCGCAGACGCAGGCCCACGTCCGAGCCGTCCTCGAACGGCTCGACGTCCCAGACCGCCTTGTCGAAGCCGTCCGCCCCGCCGTGCAGGCTGTTGGCGCCGTCGTTGACGGACAGCTGGAACGTCTCGCCGTCCAGCGTGAACCGGCCCGCGCCGATGCGGTTGCCGTACCGGCCGATCAGCGCGCCGAAGTAGGGCGACCCGGCGACGTAGTCCTCGATGGTGTCGAAGCCCAGGGAGACGTTGGCGTACCGGCCCTCGCGGTCCGGGATCTCCAGGGACTGCACGATCCCGCCGTACGACAGGACCTTCAGACGGGTGCCGCCGTTCTCCAGCGACCAGCGGTGGATCTCCGTCCCGTCGGCGAGCTTGCCGAAGAGCTCCTTCACCGGCTTCCTGCCTTTCGTGGAACAGCCGAGGGGTCCCGCGCGCTCGTGGCACGCGGGACCCGACGACTTGCTCGAAATACCTGCCTACGAACCGGACTTGCGCTTGTTCCACACGTCGAACCCGACGGCGGCCAGCAGGGCCAGGCCCTTGATGACCTGCTTCCAGTCGGAGCCGACGCCCAGGAGGTTCATGCCGTTGTTCAGCACACCGAGGACGAGACCACCGATGATCGCGCCGAGGACGGTACCGACACCGCCGCTCATGGACGCGCCACCGATGAACGCCGAGGCGATCGCCTCGAGTTCGTAGTTCAGGCCCGCCTTCGGTCCGGCCGCGTCGAGGCGGGCGGCGACGACCAGACCCGCCAGGGCCGCGAGCACGCCCATGTTCAGGAAGACGTAGAAGGTGACCTTCTTGTCCTTGACGCCGGACAGCTTCGCCGCCGGCAGGTTGCCGCCGATCGCGTAGATGTGCCGGCCGAAGACGGTGTTGCGCATGACGTAGCCGTAACCGACCACCAGCAGGCCGAGGATGATCAGCACGATGGGCGCACCGTTGTAGCTGGCGAGCAGCAGGGTGACGACCATGAGGGCGGAGACGATCGCGACGAGCTTGAGCATGAAGAGGTTGGTCGGCAGCTGGTCGAGCGAGAACTCCTGCTGACGCTTCCTGTCCCGGACCTCCTGGATCACCACGAAGGTGATCAGGACGAGGCCGAGCAACAGGGTGAGATTGTGGTAGTTGGTCTCAGGGCCGACCGCCGGGAGGAAGCCGTTGCCCATCTTGTTGAGCCCCTCCGGGAAGGGACCGAGGGTCTGCCCCTCCAGCAGGATCTCCGTCACACCGCGGAAGGTCAGCATCCCGGCGAGGGTGACGATGAACGACGGTATGCCGAGATAGGCGATGAAGAACCCTTGGATCGAGCCCGCCACCGCGCCCGCCAGGAGGCAGAGCACCATGGCGACGGGCCACGGTACGCCGTTCTGCACGGTCAGCACGGCCGCGAAGGCACCGACGAACGCGGTCAGCGAGCCGACCGACAGGTCGATGTGGCCCGCGACGATGACCAGCATCATGCCGATCGCGAGGACCAGGATGTAGCTGTTCTGCAGCACCAGGTTGGAGACGTTGCGCGGCAGCAGCAGGTCGCCGTCGGTCATCACGGCGAAGAACGCCACGATCAGGCCGAGCGCGATCAGCATGCCGTACTGCCGCATGTTGCGGCGCATGCCGTCCATCATCAGCTGCAGCAGGTTCCCGCCCGCCGCACCCCCGCTCTTGCCGGGCGGCGCGGGGGCCGGGCTCTTGGCGGTCACTTCCGTGCTCATCGGGTTACCTCTTTGTCCTTCGTCATCTGACGCATCAGCGATTCCTGCGTGGCCTCGGCACGCGTGAACTCGCCGGTCAGCCGCCCTGCGGCCATCGTGTAGATGCGGTCGCACATCCCGAGCAGTTCCGGCAGCTCGGAGGAGATGAAGACGACCGCCTTGCCCTCAGCGGCCAGCTTGTCGATGACCGTGTAGATCTCGTACTTGGCGCCGACGTCGATACCGCGCGTCGGCTCGTCCAGGATCAGCACATCCGGCCCCGCGAAGATCCACTTGCTGAGGACGACCTTCTGCTGGTTGCCGCCGGACAGCTTGCCCACCGGCTCGAAGACGGTCGGCGCCTTGATGTTCATGGACTTGCGGTAGCGCTCGGCGACCTGCCGCTCCTCGTGCTCGTCGACCACACCGCGCTTGGAGACCTTGTTCAGAGCGGTCAGCGAGATGTTCCGGTTGATGGTGTCGATGAGGTTGAGGCCGTAGTGCTTGCGGTCCTCCGTGACGTACGCGATGCCGTTCCTGACCGCCTCGGGGACGGTCTTCGTACGGATCTCCGTGCCGTCCTTGAGGACCGTGCCGCCGGCGTACCGGCCGTACGTCCGCCCGAAGACGCTCATCGCCAGCTCGGTGCGGCCGGCGCCCATCAGGCCCGCGATACCGACGATCTCGCCGCGCCGCACGTTGATCGACACATTGTCGACGACCTTGCGCTGCTGGTCGATCGGGTGGTGCACGGTCCAGTCGCGGATCTCCAGGGCCGGGGCCGAGCCCGCCTCCGGCTCGTGCGGGGTGCGCTCGGGGAAGCGGTGGTCGAGGTCGCGGCCGACCATGCCGGAGATGATCCGGTCCTCGGTGGTCTCCTCGGCCTTCACATCGAGGGTCTCGATGGACCTCCCGTCGCGGATGATCGTGACCGAGTCGGCGACCTTGCGGATCTCGTTGAGCTTGTGGGAGATGATGATCGAGGTGATGCCCTGGTTCTTCAGCTCCAGGATGAGATCGAGGAGTTTGCCGCTGTCCTCGTCGTTCAGTGCCGCGGTCGGCTCGTCGAGGATGAGCAGCTTCACCTTCTTCGACAGCGCCTTCGCGATCTCCACGAGCTGCTGCTTGCCCACACCGATGTCGGCGACCCGGCTCTCCGGGTGGTCGTCGAGACCCACCCGGCGCAGCAGCTCACTGGCGTGCCGCAGCGTGTCGTTCCAGTTGATGACCCCGCGCGAGGCGTGCTCGTTGCCGAGGAAGATGTTCTCCGCGAGCGACAGGAACGGCACCAGCGCCAGCTCCTGGTGGATGATGACGATGCCGTGCTGCTCGCTGGCCCGGATGTCCTTGAACGAGCAGAGCTCACCCTCGAAGAGGATGTCGCCCTCGTAGCTGCCGTGCGGATGGACGCCGGAGAGCACCTTCATCAAGGTGGACTTCCCGGCGCCGTTCTCACCGCAGATGGCATGGACCTCGCCCTGGCGGACGGTCAGTGTGACGTCCGACAGCGCTTTCACACCGGGAAAGGTCTTGACGATCGAGCGCATTTCCAGGACGGGTCCCGCCATGGTCGTGCCTTCCAATCCGTAAGGTTCGACGCTTACTTGAGCTGGTCCGCCGTGTAGTAGCCGCCGTCGACGAGGACCTTCTCGTAGTTGGCCTTGTCGACGCTCACCGGCTCCAGCAGGTAGGCCGGGACGACCTTGGCGCCGTTGTCGTAGGTCTCGGTGTCGTTGGTCTCGACCTTCTTGTCGTTGAGCACGGCGTCGACCATGTTCGAGGTGACCTTGGCCAGCTCACGCAGGTCCTTGTAGACGGTCTGCGTCTGCTGGCCCGCGATGATCGACTTCACCGAGGCCAGCTCGGCGTCCTGGCCGGTGAGGACCGGCAGCGGCTTGCTCTTGGAGCCGTAGCCGTCGGACTTCAGCGCCGACAGGATGCCGATGGAGATGCCGTCGTACGGCGAGAGCACCGCGTCGACCTTCTCGCTCTTGTACGACGCCGTGAGGATGTCGTCCATGCGGCCCTGGGCGGTGGCGCCGTCCCAGCGCAGGGTGGTGACCTGGGTGAGCTCGGTCTGCTTGGACTGGACGACCAGCTTCTTGTCGTCGATGTACGGCTTGAGCACGCTCATCGCGCCGTTGAAGAAGTACTTGGTGTTGTTGTCGTCGTTGGAGCCGGCGAAGAGCTCGATGTTGAAGGGGCCCTTGCCCTCCTTCAGGCCGAGCTTCTCGACGATGTAGTTGGCCTGGAGCTCGCCGACCTTGGAGTTGTCGAAGGAGGCGTAGTAGTCGACGTTCTCGCTGCCGAGGATCAGACGGTCGTAGGAGATGACCGGAATGTTCGCTTCCTTGGCCTGCTGGAGCACGTTGTCGAGCGACTTGTTGTCGATCGCCGCGATGATCAGCGCCTTGACGTCCTGGGCGATCAGGTTCTCGATCTGCGAGACCTGCGTCTCAGGCTGGTCCTCACCGTAGACCAGCTGGGTCTTGTAGCCCTTGGCCTCCAGGTTCTCGACGACGTTCTTGCCGTCGGAGATCCAGCGCTCGGACGACTTGGTCGGCATCGCGATACCGATCGTGGCACCCTTGGTGCTGCCCGAGGAATCCGTCTCGCTGCCACCCTCGGAGCTCTGACCGCAGGCGGACAGGGTCAGGGCGAGAGAGGCGGCGGTGGCTATGGAGGCGAGAGCGGCTCTGCGATTGCGCATGTCATCTTCCTTGATGTGTGAGGCCGGGGACCCGATCGGGCGAGGAGTTGTGTCGGAGTCTGTGCGACTGCGTCGGGTTTTGTGAAGGGAGGTTTCCGGAACGTTATGCGGGCGTTCCGAACCGCTTCAGGGTGCCCGGCAGTCGCGAGCCGAGCGGGGCCATGTCGCCGTCCGCCCCGTGGCGTGCGAGCAGGTCCAGGGCGAGCCGGCCGCGCCGTACGCGTTCCTTGGCCGTGGACAGGGTGAGGTCCCGCATGTGGTGCCCGTAGGGGTAGATCCCCGGGGTCTTGGACAGGCCGAACTTCAGATAGAGCGGTGCGCCGCGCCGGATCAGCTCGGCGACCTCGTACATGCGCACATAGCCGCCGAGATCGTCCGGGGCCTCGATGTACATGTCCATGGGAGCGCCGGACACGCGCCGGATCTCGGTGAGGTGATCGAGCGTCAGATCGCTCGGCACATTGATCGAGTCGCCGCCGAGGTTCTCGTACACGGCGTACGCGGTCGGGTTGACCGGCCCGATCAGCGCCGACACCTTGAGCGTCGTGTCGGCCGGCAGGATGCCCGCGACCCGCGCCTGGTGCAGCGTCCACAGCACACCCTCGTCGGCGACGAGCAGGCACTTCACACCCAGCTCGGTCGCGCGTACGGCGTCCTCGACACACCCGGCGACCGCGTCGTGGCCGCGGGCGCGCAGTCCGGCGCCCTTGGAGTCGGTACGGGTGGAGGCGCCGATGTCCCAGGTGCCGCGCGGACCGGTGAAGAGGCAGAGCTCGATGTCGCGCTCGGCCGTCGCCTCGACCATCTCGGTGATCTCGGCGTCGGTGAGCATCCAGACACCGCTGCCCTGGCTGATCCGGTGGATCGGCACATCGAGCCGCGAGGACTCCTTGAGGACCACGGCGAGCGCCTCGGGCCCCTCCACGGAGGGCACCTCGGTGCGCCAGCGGCCGCCTTCGGGAAACGTGTGCGGGGAGGCGTCGGAAGGGTCGAGGGCGGGCGCGCTCAGCCCGAGCGCGGCAAGGGCCTGCTCGCCGGGCCGGCGGGGCGCGGTGGTGTCGGTCACAAGCTGTCCTTCACAGTTCGGTATTTCGGACGAGGTTCGCGGCTCTGGGTACAACAGATCTTGGGTGTACGCCGGTACGAGGTCGTCAGGTACCCCGTACCGGCGTACGGCTCAGGGGTGTGTCATGGCCGCAGCAGGACCTTTCCGACAGTCGGGTCGCCGGACCCCACCAGCTCGATGGCCTGCGGGAACTCCTCCAGCGGCAGCTCGTGCGTGACGAGCGGCAGCGGATCGAGGAGCCCGGCCCCGAAGACCCGCACCGTGTGCGCCCAGGCGTCCGGAGCCGCGCCGAACACGGTGTGCACCTCCAGCTGCCGTACGACGAGATCCGTCGGGTCGAGCCCGTCCGCGCCCGGCGCCGGGATCCCCGTCAGGACCAGCCGGCCGCCGCGCCGCAGCAGGGCGGCGGCGGTACAGGCCGCGTCCGCGGACCCGGCGGTCTCGATGACGACGTCGAAGTCGTCCGGCAGCTCCTGGTCCTTGGTACGGAAGTCCGTGGCACCGAACCGCTTCGACAGCTCCGCCCGGTCCGGACGGGTGCCCACGACGAGCAGCTCGGCCGGCGAGCCCGCCTTCAGGAACTGAACGGCGAACATACCGAGCGTCCCCGTGCCCACCACGGCGACCCGCTCACCCGGAACGGCCTTCGCCTTGAGCGCGGCGGCCGCGATGCACGCGGCCGGCTCCAGCAGCGCCGCCGCCGTCAGATCCGCGTCGTCCGGGAGAACGTGCAGCAGACGGGCGGGCAGCGTAAGGGTGGTGGCCATCGCGCCGGGCTGGGTGAACCCGGTCTCCTCGTACCCGGCCGTGCACAGCGTGGTCTCGCCCGCGTGGCAGCGGTCGCACACCTGGCAGTTCCGGAAGCCCTCGCCCACGACCTTGCGGCCTACAAGACTTGAAGGCACACCGTCACCGACCGCCGCGACCGTTCCGGACCACTCATGGCCCGGTGTGAGGGGGTAACGGACGTACCCCTCCGGCCGGTTGCCTTGGAAGACCTCGCGGTCGCTGCCGCAGATCCCCGAGGCGTGCACCCGGACCAGGGCCTCGCCGGCCTCCGGCTGCCGGGGCTCGTGCGGGACGAGCCGGTGCTCGCCCGGCGCCTCGATGACGACGGCGGTGGCCGCGTCGGGCGAGGCGGTCACTGGGTGCCCTTGGGCTTGCGCTGCTCCCAGCCCTCGGCCCACAGGTCGAAGCGGGCCTGCTGCTGCGGGAACTCCGCCGCCGCGTCGACGTCCAGCTCGACCCCGAGGCCGGGCTTGTCGGAGAGGTGGAAGTAGCCGTCCACGACCTCCGGGGCGCCCGAGATCACCTTCTTGATCTCCGCGTCCGCGAAGTCGTTGAAGTGCTCCAGGATCTTGAAGTTCGGGGCGGTGAAGCCGACCTGGAGGGAGGCCGCGGTGAGGACCGGCCCGCCCACGTTGTGCGGCGCGACCAGCGTGTAGTGCGTCTCGGCGGTGGCGGCCAGCTTGCGGGTCTCCCAGATGCCGCCGATGTGGCCGACGTCGGGCTGGATGATGTCCACGGCCTGGCTCTCGAAGAGCTCCCGGAACTCGATCCGGTCGTGGATCCGCTCACCCGTGGCGATCGGCATGTCGACCTTGGCCGCGACCTTCTCCAGCGCCTTCAGGTTCTCCGGCGGCACCGGCTCCTCCAGCCACGCGGGCTTGAAGGGTGCCAGGTCCTTGGCCAGCCGGACGGCGGTGGCGGGCGAGAACCGGCCGTGCATCTCCAGCATCAGCTCGGCGTCCGGCCCGATGGCGTCGCGCACGGCCTCGATCAGGGAGACCGCGTACAGGCTCTGCTCGTGGTCCAGCTCGAAGTGGCCGGTCCCGAAGGGGTCGATCTTGAGCGCCTTGTAACCGCGCTCCATGACCGTCTGCGCCGCCTTGTGGTACGCCTCGGGGGTGCGCTCCGTGGTGTACCAGCCGTTGGCGTACGCCTTGACCTTGTCGGTGACCTTGCCGCCGAGCAGCTGCCAGACCGGGACGCCGAGGGCCTTGCCCTTGATGTCCCAGCAGGCCATCTCGATGACGGCGATGCCGGACATCACGATCTCGCCGGCCCGCCCGTAGTCGCCGTACTTCATCCGGCGGACCAGGTCCTCGACAGCGAACGGGTCGGACCCGAGAATGTGGTTGGCCTGTGCCTCGTGCAGATAGCCGAGCAGCGCGTCGGTGTGGCCCAGCATGCGGGTCTCGCCGACGCCGGTGAGTCCCTCGTCGGTGTGCACCTGGACGTAGGTCAGGTTTCGCCACGGCGTCCCGACCACGTGCGTGCTGATTCCCGTGATGCGCACGGTACTCCCTGTCCTCTGTGTCTGTTCGAAATTTCGTCACTCGTTCGAAATGCTGATCGCGACAGTAAGGACGACCCGGCGGGAGTGTCAATGGGTCGAACGCATAACGGATTCACGACCACGTCCGGGAACGTTACCGCCGCGACACCTCGGCCGACGCACGCCGTGCTCGTGCGGCCCGTCGTCCGGAGCCGGGTTGGTCCTCTTCCCCGGCCGCGATGTGCGTGACGGCCCGCCGCTTCGCCGGCCCTCGCCGCGTGCCGCGTTATTCAACCGTGACGCCTTCCCTGCTGCAGGCCTCTTGACCGCCATGAATTGTTAGCGCTCACAATGACCTCCGCACTCACCAGTCGTCGCCCAACGGCATCCAAGGAGGTACGAGCGTCGTGCAGGCACTGCTCCAACTCGCCTTCCCCCCCGGTGTCATGGGGCTTTCCGGAATCCCGGCGTGAAGCCGGCCGCGCGGGAGCACGCACCCGCATCACAGGTCTTATCGGCAGACGACCGCCAAGGAGGTGTGGCCGTGACCCACTCGCAACTGCGGCCGCCCACCATGGCCGACGTGGCACGCATGGCCGGGGTGTCCCACCAGACCGTGTCCCGTGTCCTCGGGGATCACCCGAACGTGCGGGACGAGACCCGGGCCAAGGTGCTCCGTGCGATCGAGGAGATGGGCTACCGCCGCAACTTCTCCGCTCGGGCCCTGGCGACCCGGCGCACCCGGACCCTGGGTGTGGTCGCCTCCAACACCACGCTCTACGGTCCGGCCAGCACGTTGTTCGCGCTGGAGGAGGCGGCGCGTGCCGAGGGGTATCTCGTCTCGACGGTCAGCCTGCGTAAGCTGACGGTCCAGACGCTGTCCGAGGCCCTGGACCGCCTCAGTGAGGGCGGGGTGGAGGGCGTGATCGCCATCGCCCCGCAGCGGTCGGCGGTCGAGGCCCTCGCCGAACTGCGCCACCCCTTCCCGGTGGTGGCCGTGGGCACCGGGTCCGGCGCGGAGGTCCCCAGCGTCAACGTGGACCAGCAGCAGGGCGCGCGGCTGGCCACCGGCCATCTGCTGGCCGTCGGCCACCGCAAGGTCTGGCATCTCGCCGGGCCCGAGGACTGGCAGGAGTCGGCGGACCGGACCGCCGGCTGGCGGGCCACCCTCGAAGAGGCGGGGGTCGAACCGCCGCTGCCGCTGAGGGGTGACTGGAGTCCGCTGTCGGGCTACCGTGCGGGCCAGGAACTGGCCGGCTGGGTGGGCCGCGGTCTGACCGCCGTCTTCGTCGCCAACGACCAGATGGCGCTGGGGGTGTTGCGCGCGCTGCGGGAGGCGGGCGTACGGACTCCCCAGGACGTCGCGGTGGTCGGCTTCGACGACATCCCGGAGTCGGAGTTCTTCGCGCCGCCGCTCACCACCGTCCGGCAGGACTTCGCGACGGTGGGCAAGCAGGGCATCGCCCTGCTGCTCGACCTCATCGAGGGCCGGACCCCCTCCGGTCAGTCCAGCGTCGCCATCGAGCCCCAACTCGTCGTCCGCGCCAGCACTTTCCCGTACACCCCCCAAGCGGGGACCGCACCCGGCTGACGCGGCTCCCGCAGCACCAACCGATCGACCTCCCTCCGGCCACTTCACGAACCGCACCAACGTGGCCGACATTTCGAACAATGATCGACAGGCTGGACGCACAGCGGCCGGTCCCATCGAGCACCAGTGGTCCGTCCCCGGACCGGCTCTTCAAAGGAGAAGAAACATGCTCAACAGACGGAACTTCCTCACCGCGGCGGTCGGCGTGGCGGCGGCGGGCACCCTGGCGGCCTGCGCCAAGGAGGACGACAGCTCCACCGGCACCTCCTCCTCCGGCGGCAAGAAGATCACCCTCGGCTTCTCCCAGGTCGGCTCGGAGAGCGGCTGGCGCAGCGCCAACACCGACTCGGTGAAGTCGGCCGCCAAGGAAGCGGGCTACACCCTCAAGTTCTCCGACGCCCAGCAGAAGCAGGAGAACCAGATCTCCGCGATCCGCTCCTACATCGCGCAGAAGGTGGACGTCATAGCCTTCTCGCCGGTGGTCGTCACCGGCTGGGACGCCATCCTCAAGGAGGCCAAGGCCGCGAAGATCCCGGTCGTCCTGACCGACCGGTCCGTCGAGAGCGACGAGTCCCTCTTCGTCACCCTGGTCGGCTCCGACTTCACGGACGAGGGCCGCCGCGCCGCCAAGATCCTGGAGAAGGTCCTGGAGACGGCCGGCCACAAGGGCAAGGTGAAGATCGCCCAGCTGGAGGGCACCACCGGTGCCGCCCCCGCGATCGAGCGCGCCAAGGGCTTCAAGGAGGTCATGGACGCGGACCACAAGGACGACTGGGAGATCGTCGTCAGCCAGACCGGTGAGTTCACCCGCGCCGGCGGCAAGCAGGTCATGGCGGCCTTCCTGCAGTCCAACCCGGACATCAACGTCCTCTACGCGCACAACGACGACATGGGCCTCGGCGCCATCCAGGCCATCGAGGCGGCCGGCAAGAAGCCCGGCAAGGACATCCTCATCGTCACGGTCGACGGTGTGAAGGACGGCTTCATCGCCATGTCCGAAGGCAAGATCAACGCGATCGTCGAATGCAACCCGCTGCTCGGCCCCCAGCTGATGGAGGTCGTGAAGACGGTCCACGAGGGCGGCACGGTCGAGCGCTGGATCAAGACCGAGGAGAGCGACTTCATGCAGGACCAGGCCAAGGACGCGCTCCCCACCCGTAAGTACTGACCGCACCTTCCGCCGGGAGTCTCCGGCCGACCGAACTCTCGGTCGGCCGGGCCCTGCGGGCCTGCAGCGTTTCGCTTCAAGAGGAGCGCTGCCGTGACTCCACCCCCCACATGAGGGGGCTTCCAACCCGAAGGTTGCGGTCCAGCCCGAACCGACCCCTTCCGGGGCGGAACGAACGTAACACCGACCAGGTATGTGAATTCCCCCACCGGGCAAAGCCGGTGGTCCCTCGCTAGGAGACGTATGGCAGAGCCGCGGCCCGTCCTGGAGATGACGGGCATAGTCAAGGAGTTTCCGGGGGTACGGGCTCTGTCGGGCGTCGACTTCCGGCTCTTCCCCGGCGAGATCCACGCCCTGATGGGCGAGAACGGTGCCGGGAAGTCCACCCTCATCAAGGTGCTGACGGGGGTCCACTCCCTGGACGGCGGCACCATCACCCTCGACGGCGAGGTCGTGCGGATCGGCAGCCCGCTGCAGGCGCAGCACGCCGGCATCAGCACGGTCTACCAGGAGGTCAACCTCTGCCCCAACCTGTCGGTGGCGGAGAACATCTTCATCGGACGTGAACCCACGCGCGCGGGCCGCATCCAGTGGAAGCGGATGCGCAAGGAGGCCGCGGAGCTGGTCGACCGGCTCGGCCTCGACATCGACGTGACCGCGCCCCTGTCCTCGTACCCGCTGGCCGTGCAGCAACTGGTCGCGATCGTACGGTCGGTGGGCACCGGCGACAGCGACGGCGAGGGCTCCGGCACCAAGGTGCTCGTCCTGGACGAGCCCACCTCCAGCCTCGACCGCGACGAGGTCCTCGAACTGTTCCGTCTGATGCGGCGTCTGCGGGACGAGGGCGTCGCGATCCTCTTCGTGTCGCACTTCCTCGACCAGATCTACGAGATCTGCGACCGGATGACCGTCCTGCGCAACGGCACCCTGGTCGGCGAGCACATGGTCCGTGACCTCGACCAGGTCGGGCTGATCGAGCTGATGATCGGCAAGGCCCTGGACCAGTTGGAGGAGCTCCACGAGCACCAGCTGCGCTCCGACGTCGGCGAGACGCTGGTCGAGGCCGAGGGACTGGGCCGGACCGGCGGTATCGCCCCCTTCGACCTGGAGATCAAGAAGGGTGAGGTCGTCGGACTGGCCGGCCTGCTCGGCTCGGGTCGCACCGAACTCGCCCGGCTGCTCTTCGGCGCCGACCAGCCCGACAGCGGCAAGGTCACCGTGGGCGGCAAACCGGTCCCGATGAACGCCCCGAACGACGCCATCGGCGCCGGGGTCGCGTTCTGCTCGGAGAACCGCAAGGCCGAGGGCCTGGTCCCCGACCTGACGGTCCGGGAGAACATCATCCTGGCCCTGCAGGCGGCCCGCGGCTGGACCCGGCCCATCCCGACCGTCCAGCGCGACGAACTCGTCGCCAAGTACATCAAGGCCCTCGACATCCGGCCCGCGAACCCCGAGGCCCGTGTCGGTCAGCTCAGCGGCGGCAACCAGCAGAAGGTGCTGCTCGCCCGCTGGCTGATCACCCAGCCGAAGCTGCTGATCCTCGACGAGCCCACCCGCGGCATCGACGTCGGCGCCAAGGCCGAGATCCAGAAGCTCGTGGTGTCCCTCTCCGAGGACGGCATGTCCGTGCTCTACATCGCGGCCGAGCTGGAGGAGGTCCTCCGCCTCAGCCACACCATCGGCGTGCTGCGCGACCGCAAGCTGGTGGCGCGGCTCACCAACGGGCCGGAGATCACCACCAGCAAGATCCTGGAGACCATCGCGAGCGGAGAACACCAGTGAGCACCCCATCCGTGGCCACGACAGGCACGACGTCCCGCTGGCGGGCGCTGACGCACCACCACCTGTTCTGGCCCGTCGCGGTCCTGATCGCCCTGCTGCTCGTCAACGTCCCCTTCACCCCCGACTTCTTCTCGGTCCGGATGACGGACGGCCACCTCTACGGCAGCCTCGTCTCGATCGTGCTCTTCGGCTCGCCCCTGATCCTGGTGGCCGTCGGCATGACCCTGGTCATCGCCACCGGCGGCATCGACCTCTCCGTAGGTGCGGTGGTCGCCATCACCGGCGCCCTGACCTGTTCGTACATCAGCGACCAGACCGACCAGAACGCCCTGTCCGCGGTCTTCCTGGCCATGGGCATCGGCCTGGTGGCCGCGGTCCTCTGCGGTCTGTGGAACGGCTTCCTGGTCGCCAGGATGGGCATCCAGCCGATCATCGCGACCCTGATCATCATGGTCGCCGGACGCGGTGTCGCCCAGCTGATCACCGACGGCCAGATCATCACCATCAACAGCGAGCCGTACAAGCTGATCGGCGGCGGCTACTGGCTGACGCTGCCCTTCTCCATCTTCGTGGTGGCCGCGGTCGTCGCCATCACGGTGGCGCTGACCCGCAGGACGGCGCTCGGCCTGCTCGTCGAGTCGGTCGGCGGCAACGCCGAGGCCAGTCGCCTGGTGGGCATCAGGTCCCGGCGCATCAAGATCATGGTCTATATGTTCTGCGCCCTGTGCGCGGGCATCGCGGGCCTGATGATCAGCTCCAACACCTCGGCCGCGGACGGCAACAACGCCGGTCTGTGGATCGAGCTGGACGCGATCCTCGCGGTGGTCATCGGCGGCACCTCGCTGCTCGGCGGCCGGTTCTCGATCGGCGGCACGGTGATCGGCGCCCTCGTGATCCAGACCCTGACCACCACGATCTACACCATCGGCGTGCCGACCCAGACCAACCTGGTCTTCAAGGCCGTCGTCGTCATCGTCGTCTGCCTGCTGCAGTCCCCGAAGTTCCGGGCCAAGGTCTTCGGCGCCAAGGGACGCGGACAGGCCACACCGGCCCAGGCCGCCCCCGCGGCCGACGCCGCCCCGAAGATGGAGGTGTCGCGATGAGCGCGACCACCAAGACCCCCGCGGCGCCGGAAAGCCGTACGACGGCGCAGGCGTCGACGGCCGCGCGCCTGCTCGGCGACCGGCGGCTGCCCGTCCTGGTCACGGCCGCCCTGTTCCTCGCGATGTACATCGCCGGTCTCGGCCGGTACCAGAACTACGGTTTCACCGAACCGCAGGTGTTCCTCAACCTGTTCATCGACAACGGCTATCTGCTGGTCGCCGCCGTCGGTGCCACCTTCGTCATCATGTCCGGCGGCATCGATCTGTCCGTGGGCTCGGTGATCGGCTTCACCACCATGTTCACGGCATGGCTGGTGGAGCGTCAGGGCCTGCCGCTGCTGCTGGTCATCCCGCTCGCCCTGGGAGTCGGCGCGTTCGGCGGCTTCCTCATGGGCTATGTGATCCACAACTTCGAGATCCAGCCGTTCATCGTGACCCTCGCCGGACTCTTCCTCTTCCGGGGCCTCTGCCTGGTCATCAGCAAGGAGTCGATCTCCATCAGCGACTCCTCGGTGAGCAGCCTGGCCCAGGCCCAGGCGTCGCTGGGGGTGGGGTTCCTGTCGATCGGCGCCATCGTGGCCATGGCCGTCCTCGGCGTCGCGTTCTACGTGCTGCACTACACGCGCTTCGGCCGCCGGGTCTACGCCATCGGCGGCAACGAGCAGTCGGCGCTGCTGATGGGCCTTCCGATGGGCGGCACGAAGATCGCCGTCTACACGGTCAGCGGCTTCTGCTCGGCACTGGCCGGCCTGCTGTTCATGCTGTACATCCAGTCCGGTGACCCGCTGCACGCCGTCGGTATGGAACTCGACGCGATCGCCGCGGTGGTCATCGGCGGCACGCTGCTGACAGGCGGCTCCGGCTATGTCGTGGGCACCCTGTTCGGCGTCCTCGTCCTGGGCCTGATCAAGAGCCTCATCCAGTTCGAGGGCACGCTCAGCTCCTGGTGGACGAAGATCGCCACCGGTGTGCTGCTCTGCGCGTTCATCCTGATCCAGCGGGCCATGACGGCCCGTAAGCAGACCTGAGCCGACGAGCACGCACGCGGTTGCCGAGGTCCGTCGCACGCACACCGTGCGACGGACCTCGCGGCGTTCACGGCAGCCGGGTCGGAGGATCGCGGCGAATGGTCGGTCTTGACCTCAACCGAGCAAACCGGAAAGGCCAGTTCCGCACAGAACCTTCACGGGAGACCCTATGAACGTTCCTGGTGAGGAACTTAGTCTTCCCGCGTCATGGACTACTGCCACCCGTGCCGACGGCACCTCAACGGCGCCCTCGCCTGCCCGGGGTGCGGCACCTCCGTCGAAGAGCTCCGCGCGTACGCGGACGATGCCGACGCGCACCCGGACGACGCCGAGGAGACCTCCGCCGCGCCCGAGACCGAGGCCGGCCCCCGCGCGTCGCGCCGTCGGGCCGCCCGCGAGGAACGTGGCGGCGGGACGCGTTCCAGCCGCCGCGACCGCAAGGCGGCGGCCCACCGGCGCCGCCGCAAGCGCGTCCTGCTGATCGGCACGGGCCTGCTGCTGGCCGCCGGCGCGCTGAGCCTGGCCGAGCTGGGCATAGAGGGCCCCGGCTCCGGTCCGACGACCACCGCGGCGGACGAGGAGCCCGCGGGCGGCGCCTCGGCCTCCCCCGACGGAGGGGCGGAGGAGCAGGACGGCACGACCGGAGACTCCGGCGAGAACGGCTCCCCGTCCGCCTCGCCCTCCGACTCGGCCTCCCCGTCCGCCTCCGCGTCGGAGAAGGACGACCAGGACAAGGACAAGGACGAGGACGAGAAGGAACGCGCCGACCAGTCCGCGACCGCGGGCACCCGACCCGGCACGTCCACCTCGGCCCCGGCCGCCACGTCCGCCCCGGACCCGACGACCGAGCCCACCACCGACCCGACCACCGACGACCCCACCCCCGAGCCCTCGCCTTCGGAGACGTGCGAGAAGTTCCTGTGGTGGTGCGCGTAGGGCCGAGGAGCACACCGACACCGGTGCCCTCGCATCGGCTCACCCGGCGAGGCGGACGGCGGACGACCCTGCCCGGCGGGATACTGCCGCCATGTTCCCTCGCCCTGCCTCGCCCGCCTCGGGATGCGCGGGCACGCCCTTTCGCGTGCTCTTCGTCTGCACGGGAAATCTGCACCGCTCGCCACTGGCCGAGCGCCTGCTGGAAGCCCGGCTCGTATCATGTCCGGGTACGTTCCGGGTGAGCAGCGCCGGCACCGCGGCCACGGCGGGAACACCCATGGACCCGGCGGCCGCGGCCCTCCTCGTCGAACTGGGCGGGGATCCCCACGGCGCGCTCGCTCGCCGGCTGACCGCGGCACTGGTGGATGACTCCGACCTCGTGCTGGGTGCCGCCGCGGAACACCGTGAGGCAGCTGTGCGGCTCTCTCCGCTGTGGGCATTGCAGCGGGCCTTCACCCTGCGTGAGTTCGCCCGGTTGCTCAGGCCCGAGGACGCCGCGCGCGCGACGGAACCCGCCGAGCGAGCCTGCGCGCTGGTCAAGGGGGCCGCGGCACGGCGGGGAGCGGGCGGCCACCGACTGGACGACGATGATGTGGCTGATCCTTACGGCGCGCCCGCGCAGGTGGCGCGAGAGGCCGCGGCGCGGATCGCCGAGTCGGTGGAGCGGATCGCCACGACGGTACTGGCCGCTCCCCCTGTCCGTGCACATCTCCCGATCGAATCCTGAGTCCGAGGGACCCCCCGGTGCGGCCGAGGCCGCCGGGGGGAGGGCGAAGACGGGACGAGCGGTCAGTCACCACACGGCGGGTTCGGCCGCACCGTGACCCGCAAGGGCCGTACCAGCGGCTGGCGCAGCAGCGACACGGGACGGTCCGAGGCGTTCTCCACCAGGCGCAGTACCAGGGTGCGGGTGACACCGGTGGGCAGCTCCAGGTCAAGGGTGTGGACCGGATGACCGCGCTCGACAGCCTGGTTCATCAGGACCGGTCGCCCGTCCAGAGCAGCCGTGGCCAGCTTCGCCCCCTTGGTCGCGTAGTACGAGACCAGCAGACGGTTGTCGCCGGGCCGTGTGCGGTAAGGCGGGGCGTCCAGCCGCTGGTTGACATAGGTGGGGAGCCCCGAGCGCGGTGCCCTGTTGGTGAGGCTCACGGTCACGGTGACCTCGCGGCCGGCCGCGACACACCGGCCGGGTGCCCACTCCAGGTGCCGGTCCAGGTAGTAGTCCAGTTTGTTGCCGGCCGCGTTGTTGACGACCAGTCCGGCGAAGGGGTCGGAGGTGTCGGGCAGGGCACCGCCGAACGGGCGTCGTCGGATTTCACGCTGCTCGGACGGGTGAGCACTCCACACCTTGACCCGGCCCTCCCTGAGCTGCCCGCTCAGGGCGGCGAACAACGCGGGCCGTCGCAGCGGATCGTCGGCCGCACCCAACAGCCGATCCGCGGCGGCGCGAGCCACGTCGAGGAAGAATTCCTTGCGCTCCTCGATGTCCGGGTAGTCCACGTAGCTGCTGCGCTCGGTGAGGTCCACCACATTGGCAGCGGTGACCTCGGTGCCATCGGACAGCCGGGCGGGGCCGGACGCGGTGAGCAGCCCGGACAGAACACCGGGATCGAGGGCGAACGCGCCGTCCACCTTCTGACCTGTGTGATCCCGCCACGCGGCCGTCCAGATGCGGGCCGCGTACGGGAAGTGCGGACTGAGGTTGGAGTTGATCCAGGTGGTGGTGGGGGCGTTGTGTCCGTGCACCGCGTCATACTCGTCGCCCAGGTCGACTGCCGCGACGGCCTTCGCCATCTCGGTGTCGTTGCCGAAGCGCTCGAACGCCAATCGGCCCCGGTCCGCGGTGAGGACCGCGAACGCGCCGGGCAGCCCGCCGGTGCCGCGCGCCTCGGCCGTGTTCTCGAACACCACCACATACCGCCGTGACCCCCGTTCTCCCAGCATGGACGGCATCACACGCGCCGCCGCGGCGGCGTCGACCGTGGCGGGGACGATCCGGTCGAGCTGTTCGGCGAGCTGGGCTCGGGCCCGGTCGACGGTGGGCAGCCAGGTCCTACGAGGCAGCTCGTCGACGTCGTCACGCACGTCGGAGGCGCTGAGCGAGGCCCGGTCGAGGGCCGGAGCGGCACGGCGAAGCGCGGACAGGCTCAGGTGACCACCGTCTTTCGCCGTGTCGGAGGTGAGTTCGGTGACGGACTCCGCCAGCGGCGAGAGCACGTCGCGGGTCAACCGGTCGGCAGCCTGCGCGGCACCGCGCACGGTGCGGACGGGACCACCCAGGCCAGGCACGTACGCGGCGGAGTACCAGGCCGGACCGCTGGTGAGACGGTGTGCTCGCGCAGCGTGCGCGGCGGCCGCGCGCACAGCGGCGTCGGTTCTCTGTCCCACCGGCACGGAATCCCCCGCGGACGCTTCCGCGGAGGGACGCGCGGCGGTCTGCTGTCGCAGCGAGTCCAGCGCCCGCTGGGCTGCCAGCAGTTCGTCACGGGCGAGCAGGCCGGTCACGCCGACCCAGCCGGCGCCGGCCAGAGGCACGCCTGCGAGGGCGCACACCAACAACCTGGCACGACGGCGGCGGAGCCATCGGACCAGGTTGTCGGCGTTGCGCGGCACGCGGTTCTCAAGGCGCGGCATTCGCATGCTGCGACCGGCTCAGCCTTCTTCGGTGCGAGTGCGACGGCGCCGTACGACCGTGACCGTCCTGGTGGCGATCGCGGCGAGACCGGCAGCCCCGCCCACCAGCGCCCAGTTCGTGCCCGAACCGGTCTTCGCGGGCCCCGTGCCGCCGCTTACGTCCTGGCCGGTCCCGTCGTAGCCGGCCAGAGCCAGGTCGGTCGTCGGAGTCGTCCCGCTGGAGCCGGACTGCTCCTCGGCGGCCTCGGTCCTCAGGACGAGGGTCTTTCCGTTGCCCGAGACCTTGACGGTCCCGGGTTGGCCTTCGATGCCACCGTTCAGGGGGAGTGTCGTCCCCGCCTGGTTCAGAGCGGCGCCGCCGGTCACATCGGTGTTCGCCCTGTCTCCTTCGTGCGGTTTCCCTTCTCCCTTCCCATGCCCGTTCTTCGATGTCACGGTGATGGGAGCGGAGACGCTTCCCGACTGCGCGCCGGTGAGCGTGAAAAGGTAAGGACCGGGAGGGGTGCCCCTGGGCACCTGGAAGCACCCGAACACAGTGCCCCGCTCGTTGGCCTCGTAGGTCGCGTCCTGGTTGTCGCACTTGTCCCCGCCGCCCCCGCCGCGGGTCGTTCCGCTGAGGGTGGTCGCGGATTGCGGGACGAGCGCCGCAGTGACCGTCTCGCCGGCGTCGAACCCCTCTGCGACGAAGTAGATCACCCCACCCGCCGGCACCGTGGCCGTGCTCAACTGCGGTGGGTAGGGCTGGTAGACATTCGTGGATGCACCGGCGTACGCGGACTGTGCGGTCGCCAGTGGTACGGCGGCAACGACGGTGGCGGCTGTGGCAGCCAGGGCCACCCGCCACGGCATTGAATTGATCATCTTCTTTCCATCTCCCAGCTGATCTCTGTCCGGACGACAGCGCCGCCAAAAGTACTGACACCCTGCTTTATATGAGCATTTGCTCCACGGTTAACGCGGGAGGCCTCAGGAGCCACCCAATGGCCCAGTTCCATGGTCCGCTCGGGCGCATTCGCAGCCGCCTGCCTGGTCACTCACCGAACCGTCGGCGCAGGCGGACCGTGCTCCCAGGGCATACGCCTGGCGAAGACGGGCCGCTTGGACGGCAGATGTGTGCTCGAGGAGCGCTTCCGCGAGGAGGGCCAAGTGCCGGTCCCGGAACTTGCCGGGTACGGCGAGGTGCCCCGCGAGTTCCGCGAGAGCGATCGGTGTCGCTGTCAGATCGGGCAGTCCCAGGGCCGCAAGCGCGGGAATGTCCCGAGCCGCCACGGGAAGTCCGGCGCCGACGGCCTCGAGAAGGGCGAGGGGCGCGCCCTCCCAGGCAGCGGTGTGGACATACACGGCGGCTTCACTCAGCAGGCGATGGATCTCGGGTCGCTCCAGCCACCCCGTCACCCGTACTCCGGCGCCTTCGAGCAACCGCCGCAAGTCCCTGTCCCCCTCACCGATCCACACCCAGTCGAGAGACGGTCCGGCCGCGGCTGCCCGAGCGAAGAAGGCCGGATCCTTTTGCGGGCACAGCCTCCCGACCGTGACTGCCAGGGGCCGCTGTCTCCGGCCCTCCGAAGGCAGCGGAGCGTCCGAGACGGGGAGGGCGATGTGGGGTACGTGAACGACCCGCGACACGCCCATCCGCGTGGCGAGTTGAGCTTCCCGTGGGCTGCAGGCGGCCACGACCCCGGTACGCAGGGACAGCAGACGCTCCGCGACCCAGTAGGCGGCCCGGACCAGGGAAGGAGTGTCCTGCCGTTCGAAGGCGTAGCAGTGCGGTGTGTAAACGATGTCGTCGGTCGGAATGGTCAACAACTGACGGCAGTACGCGCCGGCCAGGGAGGAATGCACATGGACGCGGTCCGGTCGCAGCCTGTCGTACACATCGGCGATGGCCCGTCTTCGGGCGCGATAGCCGTCCGGAAGATGGAACACGCCGGCGGGGCTCGCGCCTTTGGGCAGGGACACCGGGAAATCGGGGCGGTGCGAGAGCAGCAGCCAGTGCTCCAGATCGGGCGCCGCGGACACGTAGTCGCCGATCGCGGCTGCGACTCCGCCACCGAATGCTTCCGTGACATGCAGGATGCGGCCCGTGCGGGCGCCGATGTGGAGCGGTGGAAATGCCCCGTAACTTTCGGCTGCTTCAACTTCATTCGCGGTAAAGGCCATTCTTGTGTCTCCGGTGAGTTTGTGCAGGACAGGGTCCAGGAACAGGCGCGAAGACTTGGTGGAGGACCTGCCGTCGCCCGATGTGGAGCAGGACGCGAAAGCAACCAGTCACTCGTATATCTATCCGGTGAATAGTTTTTATACTACGCAGTAAGAGTGAATTCTCTGCTCGTCTCCCCGTCGACGCGCGACTCACGACAACGCAGGTTCGCCCCAGACTCAGGCTGAGGCGAACCTGTGCGCTATTCGAAGGATGGGACGGTGCCGTATGCAGCGCTTATCCACCTTCCCCAATTAGGGTGCATGGGTAAGCTCTTGCATTATCCTTTCGAAACTGAGGGGCATGTCCATGTCCGGTGGGATCCGAACCCAAGCCCGCTATCTGGCAAAGTCCGCACTTCGGCCATTGCTCTACCGGCACACACCGATCGGGCTCGAGCCGCAGCGGCTACATGTGTGGACGGACCATCTGGTGCGCACCCGGCGAGTTTCCGGTGCCGTAGTGGAGATCGGCTGCTCCATCGGGGGAACCGCGGCGTGGTCGGACCGGTTGCTGCGTAATATCGGCGCCCAGAAGCGATACGTCTGTGTCGACACTTTCAACGGCTTTGTGGAAGAGCAGTTCAGGACCGACGTCCGCCACGGAGTCGCCCCGCAGAGACAGCGCATCTTCGCTGCCAACTCGGCCGCATTGGTCAAGCGCGTCGTGACCGGGCTCGGCTCGCCGGGTATCGAGCTGATCGCGGGGGACATCATGTCGCTGCCTCCGACCCGTCTGCCGCAGCAGATCTCCGCCTGTCTGGTCGACGTCGATCTGTCTGATCCGGTGCACGCGGCACTGGAACTGGTCTACCCACGGCTCGCGTCGGGTGGGGTCATCGTTGTTGACGACTGTGACGGTCAGGCCTGGCAGGCGCGGCTGGGTTACGAGCGTTTCGTCGAGCAGCGTGGCCTGACCAAGGAATACGCCTTCGGTATGGGCATTGTCTCGCGCGCAGCCGGGCAGTGAGCCCGGATCCACCGTTCGGCAACGCACCTCCGAGATGCGATCTGGGCCTTCGAACTTGAGTGGTGCGGGTCGGCAGGTGCGCTGACTGACTGTCAAATTCCATGATCGTCGTGGCGGTTGCCGGTCCCGGATGAAAGGCGCCCGTGGTTCCGGGCCCCTGTCCGTCCCGGTGATCGCCGCTGCCAGCCTGCGCGAAAGCCCTCGACTCTCCGCGCGGGGGCGGCGGCGTTCGTGGCCGCGACCGTCCGCACCGCCCCGCGCCTGCGGCGCGAGCGGCCTGCTGGTGATGCGGGCGGCACCGTGCGGATGAACGCCTCCCTCAGGGCCGCCATCGTCCGCATCGACGAAAACGCCTGGACTCCGATCATGTACCCCCGAGCGGGCTGGGACGAGGAGGGGCCAGTGCGGGATCTCGGACGCCGTGATCGCCGAGGGTCCACCTGCCCGAACGCTGGGCGCGAGCCCTGTGGACAAGTGGAACAGCCGGACAGACCAGTGGCCACCCCACGACCGAATCCGCGGCCCAGCCCCGACACCGTTTAGTGGGTCATTGCTTCCCACATCCGCGCATAGGTCCCTCCCAGGGCGAGGAGGTCACCGTGTCCTCCGTCCTCGACCACCGCGCCACGTTCCAGGACGACGATGCGATCGGCACGAGCCGCGGTCGCCAGCCGGTGCGTGACGAGCAGAACCGTGCAGTCCACAGCAAACCGGTCCACGGCCCTGGCCACGGCCTCCTCCGTGGCTCCGTCCAGAGCCGCAGTCGCTTCGTCCAGGAGCAAGAGATCGGGTCGTACCATGGCTGCTCTGGCCAGGCTGATCAACTGGCTTTGACCCGCCGAGAGGTTGGCGCCCCCCGGCGACAACCGGTGCAGGTACCCACCCGGCAGCCGCGAGAGCACGTCGTGAGCGCCCACCGCGCGGGACACCTGCTCCACCTCGTAGTCCGTGGCGCCGGGGCTGCCATAGGCAATGGCGTCCCGGACCGTACCGGCGAAGAGGTAAGGCTCCTGGGGGACAATGCCCAGTCGGCGTCGCCACAGAGCCTCGGGAATGTCCCTCAGGTCCGTGCCTGCTGAGAGGATGCGGCCGCTCGCAGGCTCACAGAATCTGGCGATGAGCTTCAGCAAGGTCGTCTTGCCCGCACCCGTCTCGCCCACAAAAGCGACCGTTGTACGGCGGGAGAAGGTAAGTGAGACGTTCCGCAGTACCAGGCGTTCTGTCGGGGAACCGTTACTCGGGTAGGAGAAACTGACGTTGTCGAGCTGCAGGGCCGGGCTTTCTGGCAGCGAGCTCAAAAGGTGGGTGGCTGCCATGTCCTTGCTCGACTCACGGATGTCGTTCAGCGGTTCGTGCTTTCCCAGTCTCTCCGGCTTCGCGGCCGAAGGCCGCGCGGTGGGGAGACTCTGAATCCGGGCCATGGAGACAGCCGCCTGCTGAAATCCGTCCAGTGCCTGAGCCGCCTGTTGGACCGGCGCGAACAGCAGCTCGAGGTAGAGAAGGAATGCGACCATCGTGCCGAGCGAGAGACGGCCGTGCTCCAGTTCCGCCATGCCTACGACGAGGACTCCGGCCGTTGCCAGTGTGCTGAGCAACTGGCCCACCGGATAGTAGGCGGAAAGCTGGAACTGCACCTGAAGGCGGTTGTCGCGGAACCTTTGGCTGAGTTGCTTGTGCCGCGCTGCCCAGTCCGCTTCCCTGCGCCAGGCCTGGACGTGCGCCAGTCCACGAATGCAGGCGTGGGTGTAGTCGGACGTCGCGGCAAGGGCCTCGCGGGCCCGATGGTAGGCCGGGAGAGTACGCCGCTGCATGCACACGGTGGCGATCACAAGAAGGGTGGCCGCCACCAGCGCCACGATCGCGAGCCGCACACTGGTGGCGACAAGGACGAGAAGGATCCCGGCGAACGACGCCGAGCCGACAAGAGTCCAAGTGAGCCCTGTCTGCGCGAAAGCCGCGAGTGCGTCGATGTCCGTCGTCATCCGGGACACGGTCATGCCCGGGGACTCCCGCTCGTAGAAGTCGAGGCCGAGTCGCTGAAGGCGCTGGAACACGCGGACTCGCAGTGCGTAGAGCACGCGTTCCGTCGTCCGCCCCGCGGTGATCGTTTCTGCGATCTGAAGCCTCCACTGGATGGCCACCACCGCGATGCCAAGTGCCGTGGCTGTCCACAGAACGTGGGGCAGCGCGTGCTGCACTCCGGCGTCCACACCATGCCGGACCAGCAGTGGAACGGCGAGAGCGCAGGTGGCATCCGCGAGGGCCAGTACGAGGACGAGCAGGACAGATGCTCTGTACTGACGCAGCAACGCGACGGCCGAGAGTGAGGAGTCCCCTCCCGCGTCGCGTTCCGAGGGCCGGTCGACGGCGGGTGGCAGCGAGTCGAGGCGGGCGCGGAGTCGCGGAGCGAGCGTGAGGGCGGCCAGACCTCGCCGCGGCCCGTCGGAGCTGTTCTCCCGGAGAAGCTTGCCGGCATCTCCCGCGCCGTAGGGCCAGGAGAGCTGGGTGGTGCTGTCCGCGAGGGTGCTGGTCGGGGCTGCGCGGGCAGCGGGAACCGCTCCGTGGGACGGCCCCCCGACAAGGGTGCGGAAGAGGTGCGAGCGGGAGGCGAGTTCTGCGTAAGTGCCCTCATCCGTGACTCGGCCACCGTCGAGGACGGCAATGCGGTTCGCCAGCCGTAGTACGGCAGGCCGGTGGGTGACGACGATGGTGGTCCGTTCGCCCGGCAGCTTCGCCAGGGCCGTGAGGATCTTCCACTCGACCACGGCGTCCAGCGCGGAGGTCGCATCGTCCAGAACCAGCACTCGGGGGTCGGCGAGCAACGCTCGCGCCAGCGCGATGCGTTGCCGCTGTCCGCCTGACAGCTGCCGACCGCCGTCACCGATCTTCTCCCCGTATCCGTCCGGGAGGTCGGTCACGAAGTCGTGGCAGTGTGCGAGTCGAGCCGCTTGGACGATCTCCTCGAAAGTCGCCTCGGTCCTGCCGAAAGCGATGTTCTCGCGTACTGAACCGGTGAGGATGAACGGCTCGCTCGAGACTACCGCGACCGTGGAGCGCAACCCGGCCAGCGGCAGGTCACGGATGTCGACCCCATCGAGGCGGATCGTCCCGGAGCAGGGGTCCTGGTGCCGAAGCAGCAGGGAGACCGCTGACGTTTTCCCCGAGCCGGCCGGCCCCACCAGCGCCAAGGTCTTTCCAGCGGGGCAGGCCAACGACAGGCCGTCAAGTACGGTATGAGCCCCGCCGTACCGGACGCGGACCCGGTCGAACTCGACAGACGGTGCAGTCGCCGGTGCGGGGTGTGGAGGTCCGTTCTGGGGATCCGTCACTGCCGGCCTGAGGTCGGTGATCTGGAAGAGGCGATCAAGTCCGGCCAGCGCCTGGCTGCTCAGAGCTACCATTCCCAGCATCATCTTCGCCGGTCCGACCACCATCGCGAGATAGGCGTTGAACGCGACGAACGTTCCGAGTGAGAGCGTGCCGCGCAGCACCATCCAACCGCCGACTGCCAGGATGCCGAGCTGGCCCAGCACCGGCACGGCCTGGCTCGCCGGGACGTAGCGGGCGATCATCCGTACGACACGCATACGCGCGGCGAACAGCCGCTCAGCCCTGTGGCGAAGCTTGTTCGTCTCCCGCAGCTCCTGGGCGAACCCCTTCACCACCACGACCCCGCAGACCGTGTCGCTGACCACGTCGGCAATCGCGGCAGCGTCGCGTTGCGCCTGCCAACTCGCAGGGAATACCCAGCGTGCACTTTGATAGCTGCAGAACCACAGCAGGGGAATGGTGCCCAGTGAAACCAACGTCAGCATGGGTGACAACGCGAGCATCACCACTGCGGCCAGGCCGAGCAGGAGCGCGGACCCGAGCAGTGTGGGAACCATGAACAGGGCTCCCAGTACCAGTTGGAGATCGCTGGTCGATCTCACCAGCAGCTGGCCCGCCCCCAGTTCCGCTTGCTGCGCACCGTCCAGCCGCAGTACGGCACGGAAAAGGTCCTCGCGCAGATCGTGCTGGATACTGAGAGCCAAGCGGCCCGCCCAGTAGCGGCGGAGGAAGTTCAACGTGTACAGCACAAGGCCGGACAGGACGAAGAGCGCCGCCCAGGGAGCCAACGACCGTGTCCTTGCGACGATGACCTCGTCGATCACCAGCCGGGGCAGCAGCGGCATGAGCGCGGTGAGTGCCGTGGAGGCGAGTGTGACAGCGAGGGTGGCCATCAGACGGCCCTTGCGCCTCGTGAAGTAGCCTGCGATGCGCGGAATGACTGGGAATCTGACACGGATACGCTTCACGCGGAAATCCTAAGAAGTCAGACCAGAGGAACTGTCAGATCCGAATGGCATGGCGTACAGGTACCGTCCGCAGTAGGAACGTCCTGCACCATTTGGCCGAATCCGCGCGTGTCATTCCTTCCTGCAGATCCTCCGTGCGCAGTTACTGCTCGCAGGAGGTAACGTGACGACGGAAGCAGTGGCCACCTGGTGGTGGCGTCCACCACGCGCCAACTGGACCAATTTCGGTGACGAACTGGGCCCGCGAATTCTGGAAAGACTCGGCCTGTCCGTACGGCGTGTTCCGTTGGAGCATGCAGAGCTCGTGACAGTCGGTTCCATCATGGAACACGTCGCCAAGAGCGCCCGAGCGGGACTGGTTGTCTGGGGAAGCGGGTTCATCAAGCCCGGGAGCTGTGACCGACGGCTGGACATCCGGGCGGTGCGGGGGCGACTCACGGCCGAGGCGCTGGGAGTGGAGGTGCCGACCGGTGATCCCGGGCTGCTGGTCTCCGCGCTGTGGCCACGGCCACCGGTGCGTTTCCGCACCGGGTTCGTGCCGCATTACGCCGACCGAAGCTGTCCGTCTTGGGCCGACACCGTCATCGATGTGACTGCTCCGGTCGACGATGTCGTCGCCGCCATCGGTGCGTGCTCCTCGATCGCCTCGTCGTCCCTGCATGGCGTCATCGTCGCCCAGTCGTTCGGCATTCCCGCACTGCGGATTCCGCACAAGAAGGTGCACGGCGGGGACTTCAAGTGGACCGACCACCTCACAGCCCTCGACCGCCCCATCGAAGCGATTCAGCACTCACTCACCCGCTCCCTCGGGCTGACGGAGAGCGTGTGAGTGACGCGCGGGTCGCACTGGTGGTGACCACCATCGGAAGAACCACCGCATTGGACGCGCTGCTGCGCAGCGTCGAATCCCAGAGCCACCCCGTGGCCGCTGTCGTCATCGCGGACCAGAGCGGCGGCCATGACGTACGCCGGCTCGTCGACCGTTGGCAGCCACGGCTCCCCCTGATCCGAGTGGCCTCCGGCGGCGGAGCGTCGAAGGGACGCAACGACGGGATCGCCGCCCTCCCCGACTGCGATGTCATCGGCTTCCCGGACGACGACGTGTGGTACCAGCGCGACACAGTGGAGCGGGCCGTGGGCGCGCTGCGCCGTCACGGAGGGTGTGTGTCCGGAACCTTGCGCACCACGGCGGGAACCGTCGGAAGGATGGGCACCGTGGAGAAACCGCGCCCCCTGGATGAACGGACCTTGTGGAGGTGGACGATGGAGGCAACGTGCTTTTTCGAGCGCGGCTACTTCACCACCGTGGGGAATTTCAACCCCGGATTCGGTGTGGGGTCCTGTACGCCCTGGCAGTCGGGTGAGATCGCCGACCTTCTGCTGCGCGGGCTGCGCAGCGGCTTTCCACTCTGGTTCGATCCCGCGATCCGGGTATACGACGGGACTGAAGTCGACCCCGGGAACGTGACCTACAGGTTGAAGGCGCGGCGGTACGCACGAGGCACCGGCCGCGTCCTGCAACAACACCACGGCCATGGGCGGTGTTTCCGTTCACTGGCGGGTCCTGCGGCGCAATCGGTCGGTGAATTGCTGCGTGGTCGACCGCGCACGGCATTGCTGAAACTGCACGTCACGCTGGGCCGCGCGGAAGGAATGGCCGGCCGAGTCCTCCCGCTTTCCCTGGAATAGAGCCCCAGGAATCCGTCACAGCTGCTTCTCCGCACGGTCACGGACATTGTGCAATGCCCAGGCGAGCAGCACGGCGGCCAGGATTCCGGGAAACGCCCTGCCCTGGCCCCAGTAGAAATAGCGGGCCAGTTCGACCGTCCCGACGAAGAGGACGCTGTAGAGCAGCAGGGCTCCTGGGTGCCCCGCTCTCAGGGCCTGATAGCAGCGGCCCAAGCCGTATCCGACAACGATCCAGAACACCACCGCACCGAAGCCTCCGTAGTCGACTACGGGCGCCAGCATGCCGCCTTCGCTGTTGAACTCCGGATTCGCGTGCAGCAACAGTGTGGCCTTCCACCCGCTCCTGGGTTCGATACCGAGAAGCTGTGGCTGGTCGACGAGCAAGGAAACGCCAGGAAATTCCCAGAGGAACTTCACGGTGTAGTACGGAAGTTCGAGGTGGGGCGCCATGTGGTCACGCAAGAGAATGGAGTTGTTGACTGCGGTCGCGTAGTAGCCACCCAACCGTTGGACAATGAACTCCTGGTAGCTGCCGCCTTGCCGGCTGTAGTAGTCGTTCCAGCTGCGGGTGTACTCGAAGCCGGCGAAGACGCAGATCAGCAGCAGGGGGGCGAACAGGGGGGCCAGCGCCCATTTCCAGTCGCCGGAGGACCTGCGCGGAGACGACGGGCGGGGCCGGGTGCGGCGCGTCGGGGCGAGAGCGGCAGCCAGCACGATCATGGGCGTGATCACTTCGAGCAGTGCGAGACGCTCCGCATGAACCAGCGCGCGCACCGTGGCGAGCAGCAGCAACATCGTGATGGCGACGGGGTGGCGCTTTCCCGTGGCACGCTGATGGAGCATCAGACAGGCGGCGGCCATGGGCCCGAACTGCGTCTGTGTGGTCACGCCGGCCACCGGAGTGAGCAGGCGTTTGACCTCCACGATGGCTCCTGTTTCCAACCGGGTCACGGCGAAAAGCTGTGCCAGTTGGAGACCGCGCAGTACTCCGATGAGCAGCCACGCGAGGTAGCCGGCGAAGGTCAGCACGAGCAGCAATCGCCCCGCATGCAGCAGCAGCCGCTGCTGCCCGGGGGACAACTCCACGTACCCCCGGTGCCGCTTGTGCGTCTCCGAGGACGCACCCGCGGAAGCCAGCAGCACACCGGCGACGAACGCGGCCAGCAGGGTGAGGAGGAGGACCGCCATGGTGCCGGTGACGAATTTCGGTGTACGCCACCAGATGCGGAAGGACGCATCGCTCACCGAGGTGGCGATCAGTACGCCGGGCAGCACGGACAGGGCCACCGGCCACGAGGGCTGCAGCCACCACGATCCGCGGCGCAGGGGCAGTCGTGTCGGCCGGGGGCCGGTGGTCGAATTCGTCTGCCCCGAGCGCTTTTCGAGCGTGCCGGTGATTCGCCCCTCTTCAGACACTGAAGCCCTCCGGGCCCGGAACGGCGGCGGCAGGCAGCCCAAGAGCCCGGGCGGCCGAGACATCCAGCCGCGCCGCCTCGGCACGCAGGCGCGGCAGAGCCCGGCGCACCTGTCCCCAGTACGATTCCGGGTCTGCCTTCAGAGCGTCGATCTGCGCGCGTACACGTACGGGATCGAAACTGCGCGCGGAATGCAGCCAGCGTTCAAGACCCAGGTCACTGAAGGCGGCCGGGCCCTTGCGTTCGTAGCTCAGATGGATGGCCGGCACGCCGGCCAGCAGGGCTGTCACGGCACCGTGCAGGCGCACCGAGACCACAACGGCGGGCCGAGCGGTGGCGAGAGCGTCCCCGAGCGTCGGCACGCTTGCCCGGGTGAGCCCGGTACTGGCCCAGAACGCCCGGTCGTCGTTGTTGCTTCCGACGCAAGCCTGGGCGACGGGCACCAGGTCGCCACGCCCGGCGGAGGCGTGGAAGAGGGAGCGCAGCGCGTCGGAATAGCCGGAGCGGCCTGGCAGGGAACGCGCGGCCACCAGTACCGGGCCGTCCTGCCGGGGCTCGGCCGGAGCGACCCCGGTACGGGCCAGCCGCAGCAGAGCCAGGTCGGGGAACCGGCAGGCGTGCGGCAGCAACCCCAGACTTCTGTCGTCGCGCACGAACACCGACGGGATGTCCATCAGCCAGCGTCGCAGGAGACGTCCTGTCGGTCCCCGCAGCGGGCCGATGCTGGCAGGCAGGTACAGCGCCGGGATTCCACGCCTGGCCGCCGCCGCGGCGGCCCGCAGCTGACCGCCGTGGGCCAGCATCGTCCGGGCGCCTTCCTCCCACCGTCCGCTGCGCAGAAAGCCGCCGCCAACGGCCAGGAGGGCCTCGGCCTCGCCGATCGCGGTACGGACCGGGTGCTCCAGACCGGACAGCAGCGCGGCCGCGCCGAGCACTCGTCGTCCCATGCCGCTGCCCCGGGCATGGGCACTGATGACATCCGGGAGATCGGAGAAGGAATCCGCATCGTGCGCCACGACCCGTACCCGGCCGGCGGGGGTACCGAGGCGTTCCAGAAGGGCCAGGGTCTCATCGATGAGCAGTCCGTCCCCGGCGTTGCCCCGGCTGTAGGCGTGCAGCACCACGATCACCGGACAGCCCTCGTACCCGTTCGCCCCCGGCGGGCTCGGCCCCCCGCCAGCTCGACGAACAACTCGTGGTGGGCGGCGGCGGACTTCTCCCAGGAGAACTGGCGGGCCCGGGCTCGCCCCGCCTCGCGCAGTCGTGCCGGCTCGGCCTCGTCGGAGAGCAAGGTGCTCAGCGCGGATGCCAGGGCGGCGGGCGAGGGATCGGCCACGGTCAGTGCCGCGTCCCCGGTCACTTCGGGGAGCGATCCGGCCCGCGTGGTCACCACGGGCGTCCCGCAGGCCATCGCCTCGAGCACCGGCAGCCCGAACCCTTCGTAGCGGGAGGGGAACGCGAACACCTCGGCGGCCCGCATCAGCGGGGCCACGGCCTCGCCGCCGACCGGTCCGAGATACCTCACCCGCGGTGACGTACCAAGTGCCTTGAGGGTGGGCCCGGCATCCCAAGCGGGAGCACCGGCCACTACGAGCGGCACCTCGGCTCGTACCAGTCGCGGGTCCTCCATGGCCGCGATCAGCGAGGGGACGTTCTTGCGAGGGTCCAGATTGCCGAGGTAGAGCACGAACCGTTCGGGGAGCGCGAATTTCGCCAGGACAGCGGCGTCGTCCCGGGCGTCGGTGTGGAACCGGGCCGTGTCGACGCCATGAGGGATGACATGGATCCGCTGTGCGGGCACTTCGAACGCCCGCACAAGATCGTCGGCCGAGGAACGCGAGACGGTCACCACCGCGTCCGCCAGCCGCGCCAGCCGTCCTGTGCGTGTCTGCCAGATCCGCGCCGCCCCCGGACGCCGGACCGGCAGGTGCAGCGAGGCCGCCCCGTGCACGGTCGCGACCATCGGCGCACTGCTGCGGATCAACGCGCCGGTGTCGGCGGGGTAGTGGAGGAGGTCGGCGTCACGCAGTGCCCAGGGCAGGGGCGAAAGCACGGCGTCCGCGAGGGCGTAGGCCGTGGCGCGGCCGACTCCGGTGAGATTGCCCAGAGTCGGCCACAGAGGCCGGTGCACGACTCCTCGCAGGGCGAGGTGCCGGTAGAGCGTGGTGGCATAGGTGGTGTTGCCGCCCACGTTGTGGGTGAGGACCTTGGAACTGATCGCCACCCGTAGTTGAGACAGTGCTGGCGTCCGAGTGGCCGTCATCGGGAAGCGACACGCGAGTTCGTCGTCTTCCGGCCCCGTTCCACTGGACCTCTGTATCGATGGCAGCGCAGTAGCGGCAGATGCTTGCCACGCCATTGATCCGTGCACCTTTTTCGCGTCCCTTCGCGCCGACCGACTCCTGGGCTCAAAGCCCGCACGAAGCTGAGCATGCTCGGCCATGTGTGGCACTGGCGCGCAACACACTCCCTATCTGCGGAATCGCCCTCTAATGCCACATTTACTACATAACTGCCCTCCTTTTAGGTCGAATGCCGGATTCATCACCTGATGTCGTATGGTGGGGCTCTATTTACCGGATCCGAACAGGGACAGGAACCTTGGACCTGCGCGACTATCTACGAGTCCTTTCTCGCCGCTGGCGGGCCATCACCCTGCTGGCTCTTCTGGGAACGGGGGTCGGTGTGCTCACCCCCCACACCGTGACTCCGGAGTACCAGGCCGGCACGGAAATCTTCGTCTCCGTGCGGGAGGGGACCGACACGCTCCGGCTCGCTCAGGGAAATGTCTTCACTCAGGCCCGAGTTCAGTCCTACGCGGAGGTGGCGGCGAGCCCTCTGGTGACCCGGCACGTCGTGCGGACGTTGCGGCTCGACATGACGCCGACTCAACTGAGCCATCGGATCAGCGCGACCACGCAGCCCGACACGGTGCTGATCCGGCTCACCGTCACCGACACCCGGCCGGAACGGGCTGCCCGGATCAGCAATGCCGTGGCCGATCGCTTCGCCGACGTGGTCCGCACCCTGGAGAGCCCGGGCGACGCCGAGACGTCGCCCGTGCGACTGACCGTCACCCAGCCTGCCTCCGTGCCCTCCGCGCCCTCGTCCCCGCGCCCCGCCGTGAACCTCGCGATCGGGTTGATGGCCGGGCTGGTCCTCGGGGCCGGTCTGGCCGTGGCGAGGGAGTCGATGGATCGCTCGGTACGCAGCCTCAAGGCTCTGACCGAGTTGCTGGCCGGGTTCGGCGGGCCCCCCGTGCTCGGCGGCATCACGCACGACCCACGCGCGGTACGCCATCCCGTGGCGGTGCGCGACGACATGCACGGACTGCGCGCCGAGGGCTACCGGCGGCTGCGCACCAGCCTGCGGTTCGTGGACGTGGACCAGCCCCCGAAGGTCATCGCGGTGACCAGCCCGCTACCCCGTGAGGGGAAGACCAGCGTCGCGATCAACCTGGCCGCGGCCCTGGCCGAGACCGGCGCCTCGGTGTGCCTGGTCGACACCGACCTGCGCCGCCCCTCCACCGCCCGCACCCTGGGCCTGGTCCGGGACGCCGGGCTCACGACCGTGCTGATCGGCCAAGCCGAGGTGCACCAAGTGCTGCAGTCCGCGGGCTCCTTCTCGGTGCTGACCAGCGGCTCGGTACCCCCCAATCCCACCGAGCTGCTGGGCAGCGCCCAACTGCGGGCCGTGCTGCGCTCTCTCGCCGAGAAGTTCGACCACGTCGTGGTGGACACGGCGCCGGTGCTGCCGGTGGCGGACGCCTCCGTGATCGCCTCCGCCGTCGACGGTTACCTGCTCGTGGTGCGGGCTTCACGCACCAGCCGTGACCAGGTCGGCGCCACCCTCCGCACGCTGGAGCGCGTCGGCGCTGCCGTGCTCGGTACGGTCCTCAACATGACGTCGTCGAAGGACGAGGGCGGCGCATACGGCTATGCGTACGAATACCGGCCGCAGCGCCAGACGACCAGCCGCTTCTCCATGCGACTCGGCGGCAGGCGCGTGCCGTCCGCCGGCAGCGCTCCCCTCCTGCCGACTCCTGGCGGAGAACCGGACGTCCAGGCCACGGACACGGAGGAGGCACTCGACGGCGAGCCGCGCCCCGTGACCGCCGAGCGGAGCCCTCAGCGGTGAGTGGACGCGACGCGTAGCGCCCGCCGCCCTACGCCTCCAGCATCCGCCGCAGCAGCTCCCGCAACGACTCCCGCTCCGCCACGCTCAACCCCGCCAGCGGCTCCCGGGCGAAGTCCAGGGAGTCCCGCAGGCTACGAGCCACCCGGCGCCCCTCGGCCGTGGCCGCGGCCAGCTTCACGCGGCGGTCGTTCGGATCGGGGCGCCGCTCCACAAGCCCTCGCCCCTCCAGTCGGTCCACGATCCCCGTCACGTTCGACGGTTCGCAGCGCAGTTTCTGGGCGAGGCGGCGCATGGGGAGCGGTTCCAGGGACAGGAGACCGAGGAGGCGGGCCTGGGCGCCGGTGAGGGAGTGTTCCGCGGCGGCGTCCTCGTACTCCTCGTGGTAGCGGGCCACGACCGTGCCGATGAGCTCGACGACTTCCAGGGTCAGCGGGTCGATGCGGCGGGTCGTCCTCTGTGGGGCCATGGGCTCCAGGCTACCCCTTTACTTGACAGCATGAAATATTCAGGCGCATGGTTGTTTCAGGCAATGAAGTAACCGCACGGTATGCGGTACGCGACCACCCCTGACCGACCACCCGCACCACCGCACCAGCAGGAAGGCTCCCCATGTCCGACGCACCCGCCCTCCCCGCCACCAGCCGCGAATGGCACCTGCTGAGCCGCCCCGTCGGCTGGCCCAAGGACGAGGACTTCGCCCTGGTCGAGGCGGAGATCCGGCAGCCCGGCACGGGTGAGGTCCTCGTACGGAACAAGTTCCTCTCCGTGGACCCGTACATGCGTGGCCGGATGAGCGCCGCGAAGTCGTATGTCGCCCCCTTCGAGCTGGGCAAGGCCATGCAGGGCGGTGCCGTGGGCGAGGTCGTCGCCTCCGGGGCCGAGGGCATCGCCGTCGGCGACCACGTGCTGCACTTCGGCGGCTGGCGCGAGTACGCGACGTTCGACGCCAAGCAGGCCGTGAAGGTCGACCCGGACGCGGCGCCGCTGAGCGCGTACCTCGGTGTGCTCGGCATGACGGGCCTGACGGCCTACGCGGGTCTGCTGCGGGTCGGCGCCTTCAAGGAGGGCGACGCGGTGTTCGTGTCCGGCGCCGCCGGTGCCGTCGGCAGCCAGGTCGGCCAGATCGCCAGGCTCAAGGGTGCCTCGCGGGTCATCGGGTCGGCCGGTTCCGACGAGAAGGTCAAGCTGCTGGTCGAGGAGTACGGCTTCGACGCCGCCTTCAACTACAAGAACGGCCCGGTCTGGGAGCAGCTCAAGGAGGCCGCCCCGGACGGTATCGACGTCTACTTCGACAACGTCGGCGGCGAGCACCTGGAGGCCGCGATAGGCGCGCTCAACCTGCGGGGCCGCGCCGTGATCTGCGGAATGATCTCCCAGTACAACGCGACCGAGCCGACCCCCGGCCCGCGCAACATGGTCAAGATCCTGCAGAACCGGCTCCGCGTCGAGGGCGTCCTCGTCGGCGACCACTACGACTTCCAGCCCCAGTTCGTCCAGGAGGTCGGCCCCTGGGTCGCCTCGGGCGAACTCAAGTACCGCGAGACCGTCGTCGAGGGCATCGAGAACAACCTCGAAGCCTTCCTCGGTGTCCTGCGCGGCGACAACACCGGCAAGATGATCGTGAAGATCTGAGCCCACAACCGTGACGCCCGCCTGATCCCGTCGTTCACACGACGGAGTCCGCATCCCTGGACGTGGGGTGCGGACTCCGCCATGTGTGCGGACGTGCGGGTTCAGCTCGCCAGCGCCGCCGT
This sequence comes from Streptomyces sp. DSM 40750, assembly GCF_024612035.1. GTDB lineage: Bacteria > Actinomycetota > Actinomycetes > Streptomycetales > Streptomycetaceae > Streptomyces. The sequence continues at coordinate 3,654,190 of NZ_CP102513.1, read as the reverse complement.
GTGCACCGCCCGCACCAGCCCCGCGTTCTCCGGTGCCGCCCCGCCCGGAAAGGCCATCCGGCGGCGGGTGTAGCCGTACGCCAGGCCGCTGCGCGGATCGGCGAAGGCCTGGGAGCCGCCGGCGCCGCTGTGGCCGAAGGTACCGGCGCCGAGGAACGGATAGAGGTTTTCGGCGGTCGCCTGGAAGCCGAGGCCGAACGCCCTGGGGGCGCGGGCGACGAGGTCGAAGCCGAGGGAGTGGATCTGGCCCACCTCGGCGATGGTGTCGGGCTTCAGCAGCGGCGGTCGGCCGTCCACCGTGCTGATGGTCGCCGCGTACAGGCCGGCGAGGCCGCGCGCGGAGGCGATGCCGCCCGCCGACGCCTGGCCGCTCGCGCGGACGGCGGGGGAGTTGGGGAAGTCGGTCAGCTCGCCCGGGTCCGGCACCTGGTTGTTGAACGCGATCGAGGACAGCGTGTGCGGGCCGCTCGGCACGGCGTCCAGCTCGGCCTGCTGGGCGGGCGTGGGAGTCATCGGCAGGACGGTGCGGAAGCGGGGCTCGTGCTCGGGCGGCAGCCCCAGGAAGAAGTCGAGGCCGTACGGGGCGCGGACCCGTTCCTCGTACACCTCCTGGAGTGTGCGACCCGTCGCCCGCCGTACGACCTCTCCGGTGAGCGCCCCGATGGAGAACGCGTGGTAGCCGAAGGCGCTGCCGGGGCGCCAGAACGGGCGCTGGGTGGCGAGGCGTTCGGCGATGACGCGGTCGTCCGCCAGCTCCTCGTCCGTGAACCCGGCGTCGATGCCGAGGAGCCCCGCCCGGTGCGTGATCAGCTCCCGCAGGGTCACCGAACCCTTGCCCTCGGCCGCGAACTCCGGCCAGTAGTGGGCGACTTCACGGTCCAGCTTCAGCACACCGTCCTGGACGAGGAGTGCGACGACGAGATGGGCGGCCCCCTTGGTGGAGGAGAACACCCCGTGCAGCGAGTCACCGCCCGTCGCCGCGTCCGCCTCCGGGGCCGCCCACAGGTCGACGACCCGCCGCCCGTGCACATACGCGGTCAACTGCCCCTCGTAGTCGGACCGTTCCGTGGCCACGAACGCGGCGAACTCCGCGCGCACCGCCTCGAAGCCGTCGGCGACCGTGCCGTGGACGGTGGCCTCCCCTGTCTGCTGCGTCATCGCGCTCCCGCCTGGATGAAATCGACAACAATCGACCGACGATGGGTCAGGACACTGTCAGCAACGCGCGGCCCACCTGCGGGAGTTCCCCCTTCGGGTGGTCGCGGAAGAGGGGTTCCGTGCCGAAGAGAACCGCGTTGGGGCCGCTGACGACGGACGCCTGCCCCGCCGCCGCTGCCGGTCCGCCGGTGCCGTCGTCCAGCGGCCGCCAGTGCCCGGAGACGAGTGGGTCGCCGGTGCCGTACGACTGCTCGACGGTGACGCCGGGGCCGAGGTCGGTGAACCAGACGGGCGCGTAGACGAAACTGTGGTCCGGCGCGCCGCCGGTCACGGGACCGCCCGAATTCACCACGCGGACAACGCCGTTGGCGTCCCCGTTGCCCTCCACCGCGGTCGCCTTCAGCTGTCCGGTGGCCGAGGCGAGCGTGGCGCCGGTCGCGCCCCGGCCGACCAGACCGTGGGTGGTGAGGAAGCCGGTGAGGGCCGTACGGGCGGACGCGTTCAGACCGCCGTACGACAGCCCGGACGACACGAAGAGGGCGTCGGCCCTCGACCAGTCGAAGCCCGCGTTGAGGATCGCCGTCGACACCGGGACCACGTCGAAGTTCATCTCCCGCAGGGCGAACAGCTCGCCCGCCGTGACGGCCGCGGCGACGCGGACATGGTGGAGGGGGGTGCCCTTGACGGTTCTGGTCGCGTCGAAGGCCACGTCGTACGACCTGGCGAGCGCCTCCGCCTTCCGACGCGCCGAGGACGGGACGAGTGCGCTGCCGTCGGCCGCCTGCCGCACGGAAACCCCCTCTCGCAGAAGGGAGTTGAGGGCCGCGATCTCCTGCGGGGAGTCGAGGCGCAGGCGCAGATCGCCGCGCGGGGCCACGTAACCGACGCGGGCCGCCGCCGTCACGGGGCGTACGGGGACGGCCGACAGCCGGCCGCTGTCGACACCCACCACACTCGCGCCCCACAGCCGGCCCAGGCTCCAGCCGGAGATGTCGTACATCACCGAGACCTTGTCGCTGATGTCCCGCCCGTCGGCCAGCAGGACGTTGGCCAGCCCGCGCTTGGGCTGACGCATGTCGACGACGTACGAGCCCTTCGGGTACGACCGCCCGCCGAGCCGGAAGGAGTGGGTCGCGCGGGTCACGCGTACGTCGTTGGCGAGCAGGTGGTCGACGAGGCGCGCGGCGGCCGTGGCGGACCGCTGGGCGGTGCCCGCCGGGATGACGTACGCGCGCGGGAACTCGGTCGTGTAGACGTCCTCGGGACCGATGCCGGGCACACCGGGCACGGTCTCCTCGGAGACGGGGACCTGGGCGGCGCCCGTCGCACCACGGCGGAAGACCTCGATCTGGTCGGCGATGAGCGAAGTCCGCTGCTGCCGCACGAAGTCGAGCGTCGCGCGGAGGGCCGCGCCCGCCACGTCCACGTTGATGGCGGAACGGCGGCGGAGTTCGTCGACCGGCAGCGACTCGTACGCCGCGTTGTTCACCCGGAGCGGGATCTCCACGGTGTGCGCGGCGACCGTGCCGTGGAAGGCCGCGTACTGCGGGGTGAAGATCGGCGGCCAGTCGTCCCACCCCTCCGCCGAGTCGCGGAACGGGATCTGGGCCGGGTCGACGCCGTCCTTCTCGGGCGTGTAGCCGAGGCCGTTGACAGCGGACTCCATGCCGAGGGCGTTGGCGTAGGTGTTCTTCAGGAAGAGGTCGTACTCGTAGTTCTCGCCGTGCGGGGGAGTGGTCGGCTCGATGAGCGTGCCGTTGACGTACCCGTGCAGGTCGAGCATCACGGCCGGCTGCTTGTCGATCTGGATCCGGCGCATCGCCCGCACCTCGGGCTGCGACGCGGTGACGAAGTCCCGGTTCATGTCGAAGCCGTTGGCGTTCGTGCGGGTGCCGGCGATACGGCCGTCCGGGTTGGCGGTGATGTTGAAGTACAGGCGGGAGTGGGCGAGGAGGTCCTTCGTGTTCGTGTCGCTCGCGGTCGCGAGGCGCTCGATGAGCTTCAGGGACGCGTCCGTACCCTCCCACTCGTTGCCGTGGATGTTGTTGTTGAAGAAGACGGGCGTCTTGTACGACTTCTTGATCTCCGGGCTCTTGGCGGCCGACCGCGGTGCGGACTCGATGAGTTCACGCATCCGCGCCTGGCCACGGGCCTGGCGGGCCGTCTCCGGGGCGGTCACGGTGACGAGGTAGAGCCGGTGACCGCCGGCCGAGCGTCCGGCGATCTCGACGCTCACCCGGTCACCGAGCCCCTGGAGGGCGTTCAGCTTCGGGGCGATGGCGTGGTACGGGGTGAGGCCGAGCTTGACGGACTTATCGGCCGGGTTCTCCGGGTCGGGGGAGAGGATCTGCTCGCGGGGGTAACCGCGACTGGAACCGGCCGTGTCGGCGAGGTCGGCCACCGGCGCCGTGAGGGCCCGTCGGGCCGCGCTCGCCGGGGCCTTGGCGGCGCCCTGCGGCAGTGCGGAGCCCTCGCGGACGGTGGGCTTCGGGTCGGCGCCCGCGGGGTGCGGGGCTATCAGGAGCGACCCTGCGGTGACAGTGACGGCGGCAACGCCGAACAGTGCGGATCTGGGGCCGGGTCTCGGCGGACGCACGCTACCTCCTGGAGTGGGGTTCCTTGGACGTGCCGGTGCGGGTGTCAACCACGGGCGGTCAACCACAGGTGGTCTACCTGTTCGACTCCTGGGCAACAAGAGGGCCCAACCGTCACGAGTGCCTCGAACGACGCCTCTTCGGGCGCCGGAGGGGGCATGCTGGACGCGGAACCGGCTCGGCCCCGGGCTTCGGCTCCGGTACCGCTCCGGTACGAGGTGAGGCTTCGCGCAAGGCGAGGAGGACCCCATGGCCCCGATCCCGTCGCTGATTCCGTCGCTGATTCCGTCCCTGCCCGGCAGGGACGACCTGGTGCGAATGGCCCGCACCACGACCGACATCACCGGCCAACTCCTCGACACGGCCGGGAACATCACCCGGATCGCTGTCAACACCCTTGATCCGCGCGACGGTTCGGGCGCCGAGGTGCTGCGCGTACTGCGCAGGACCACGGCCGAGCTGGCCGAGGCGAGCGCGTCGCCGCAGGCCCAGGAGGCCTTCTACCGCGTCGTGGAGACCCTGACCCGGCTCGGCACCACCGGCGCGCCCCTCGCCGTCCACCCCGTCAGCGAACCGGCCCAGGCCCTCCTCGCCGCCATCGGCGACAGCCTGCTGCCGGTCCTCGACGCGGTCGAACCGGCGGTCGAGGAGGCCGCGGCGGCCCTCGGTGAGTTGGTGGAGGCGAGTTCCCCCCTGCTCCCGGCGGCGGCGGGCCTGGCCGCGGGCACCCTGCTGGCCCTGACCCCCGTCCTTCACTCCGCCGCCGAGGTCCTGCGCGACTCGACCCCCGAACTCCGCCGTATCGCCGACGCGTTGACCGCCGCGCTCGCCCCCCTGATACCCCTCCAGGTCGCCCTCGCCGAACGCGCGGCCGCCGCCGGCGCGGGCGTCGTACGGGCGACCCTGCCCTCCCTGGCCGACCTCACCGAGGCCGCGGCCGTCACCGCGAAGGCGGCCCGCCCGCTCCTCATCGCCGGTGAGGAGCTGCTCGTCTCCGGCCTGGAACAGCTCCAGCCCCTCCTCCTCTCCGGCGCCGACCGCGCGGGACGAGTCGCCCGCGAGGCGGCCGTACGCGTGTCGGCGGCGGTGTCGCCCGCGGCGGACCAGGGGGTGGTGGTCGCGGTGACGCCCGCGTGACCGCCACGGTGGTTCGCCCTGGTGGCCCTTGGCTCCCGAGGAAGCGGGTGCGGGCGCGGGTGGCGTGTCGGGGGGTGCGCGTGACGGTGGTGGGGGGAGCCGACGGCAATGTCCCGTTCGGGTGCGGGGTCCGGGCGGCGTGAGGCCCAGTTCGTCGGCCCTGCGCCACATCGCCCGGCGCAACAAGCACACCGCGGATATACGCTTGCGCACCCTCGTCACTCGGGTCAACGTCGTCTGACACCTGACGAAGGCGGAGAAGATGACCACCAAGGCCCACCACGTCGATCACGAACTCATCCAGGCCGCGGCGCACGTCGCCCGCACTCGTTGCCGGGGCGACAACCACACCATGGCGGCCGCGGCCCGCGCTCAGGACGGCCGGGTCGTCACGGCGGTGAACGCCTACCACTTCACCGGAGGCCCCTGCGCCGAGCTGGTCCTCATCGGCGCGGCAGCCGCCCAGGGGATCTACCAGCTGGACACGATCGTCGCCGTCGGTGACCGCGACCGGGGCGTCGTGCCCCCGTGCGGCCGGTGCCGTCAGGTCCTTCTCGACTACTTCCCCGCCCTCAGGGTCATCGTCGGCGAAGGCGACCGCGTCCGAACCGTCCCTGTCGTCGACTTGCTGCCCGAGAGCTACGTCTGGGCCGACCACCAGCTCGACGCCGAGTGATCCGCCACTCGGCACGACCCGGCACGGCCGGCCGAAGCGGACGACCGAGGCCGCCCCCACGTGCTACGCATCAGCGGTGAACCCTTCGGACATGTCACACGGCGCGCGCCTGACCGCCCACAGCGCCGTCTCCACCGCTCTCGCCCTGCACAGCGACCGCGCCCTGGGCGAACTCCTCGACACGGCCGCCCCGCTGGGCTCCGGCATCGGCGGCAAGTCGGCGTTGCTGGAGGTCGCCGGAACCCCGGTCTTCGTGAAGCGCGTACCCCTCACCGACCCGGAACGGCGACCGTCGCACGTCCACTCCACGGCGAACCTCTTCCGACTCCCGCCCTTCTGTCAGTACGGCATCGGCCGGCAGGGCATCGGCAGCCCCGGCTTCGGCGTCTGGCGGGAACTCGCCGTACACACGATGACGACGAACTGGGCGCTGGCGGGGGAGTACGACGGCTTCCCCCTCATGCACCACTGGCGGGTACTGCCGGACTCCACGCCCCTCCCCGAGGAACTGGCCGACGTCGAACGGGCCGTCGCCCACTGGGGCGGCAGCCCGCACGTACGCCACCGCATCGAGGCCCTCCAGAAGTCGACCGCGAGCGTCGCGCTGTTCCTCGAATACATCCCGCAGAACCTCCACCACTGGCTCGGCGAACAGACGGCCGCCGGCGCCGAGGCCGCCGACCGGGCCTGCGCCCTGGTGGAGCGTGAACTGGCCGCAGGCGTCTCCTTCATGAACAGCCGAGGCCTGCTGCACTTCGACACCCACTTCGAGAACATCCTGACCGACGGCCACCGCCTCTACTTCGCCGACTACGGCCTCTCCCTCTCCTCCCGCTTCGACCTGTCCCCGCAGGAGACCGCCTTCTACGACCGCCACCGCACCTACGACCGCTGCTACTCCCTCAGCTACCTGGTGAACTGGCTGGTCACCGACCTGTACGGCCACGGGCGGGACGAGCGCGAGGCCCGGATACGCGCGTACGCCCGGGGCGAGCGCCCCACCGGCATCCCGGACACCGCCGCGGCGATCATCACCCGCCACGCCCCGCTCACCGCGGTGATGGGGGACTTCTTCCGCCGCCTCCGGGACGGGAACAGGGAGACCCCGTATCCCCTGGACCAGCTCCGCCGACTGGGCGTCGCGACCTAAAGGTGATTACCATTTGCCTAGAGGCTTTAGGCAACCGCATAATCGACCACGTCGATCATGTCGACCACGTCGACCAGCCGAGCGAAAGGACGGCCATGGCACGCGTAGGGCTCACCCCGGAACGCCTGACCCTGGCGGGCGCGGAGCTGGCCGACGAGATCGGCTTCGACGAGGTGACCGTCTCGGAGCTCGCGCGACGGTTCGACGTGAAGGTCGCGAGCCTGTACTCGCATGTGAGGAACTCCCAGGACCTCAGGACCCGGATCGCCCTGCTGGCCCTGGAGGAACTGGCCGACCGGGGCGCCGCCGCGCTCGCCGGGCGGGCCGGCAAGGACGCGCTGACGGCACTGGCGAACGTGTACCGCGACTACGCCCGCGAACACCCCGGCCGCTATGCCGCGACCCGGTTCAGACTCGACCCGCAGACGGCCGCGGCCAGCGCCGGCGGCCGGCACGCGCAGATGACGAGGGCGATCCTGCGCGGCTACGACGTGATCGAACCGGACCAGACGCACGCGGTCCGGCTGCTGGGCAGCGTCTTCCACGGCTACGTCAGCCTGGAGTCGGCGGGCGGCTTCAGCCACAGCGCCCCCGACTCGCAGGAGAGCTGGGAGCGGATCCTGGACGCGCTGGACGCCCTGCTGCGCAACTGGCCCGAGCATCCACCCCGTTGATCGTCAGCCGGCCCACCCCGCCGACCGGCAGGCAACTGCCTCAGGCCCGCCGACCGTCAGCAGCCTGCCCCACCCCGCCGGCCGGCCGGCAACCTGCCCCACCCACCGCCAGACAATCCACTCCCACCGATCGTCAGGTTGAGCCATGCCCACGAAGCGTCAGAAGCACGATTGGATCACCACCCCCATCACCGCCGATCTCCTGCGCGGCGCCCTGGAGTTGGAGCGCACCGAGCACGGCGTACTGCCGCACCGGCTGCCCGCCCGGGCCCGTGCCCAGTGCGCCGACCCGCAACTGGCCATGGTCGAGTCCCAGCCCTCCGGCGTACGCCTGGTCTTCCGTACCCGCGCCACCGCCGTCGAACTCGACGCCCTGCGCACCAAGCGGACCTACGTGGGCGCCCCGCCGCGCCCCGACGGCGTGTACGACCTCCTCGTCGACGGCCGCCTGACGGACCAGACGAGCGTGCCGGGGGGCAACACCGTGACGATCGACATGGCGGCCGGAACGGCGGAGCACCGCGCGGGCCCGCCCGGCACCGTCACCTTCACGGATCTCCCCGACGACCTCAAGACGATCGAGATCTGGCTCCCGCACAACGAGACCACCGAACTCGTCGCCCTGCGCACCGACACCCCCGTCGAGCCCGCCCCGGACCCGGGCCGCAGGGTGTGGCTGCACCACGGCAGCTCGATCAGCCACGGCTCCGACGCCGCCAGCCCCACCAACATCTGGCCCGCCCACGCCGCCTCCCTCGGCGGCGTCGAACTGATCAACCTGGGCCTCGGCGGCAGCGCCCTCCTCGACCCCTTCACCGCCCGCGCCATGCGGGACACCCCCGCCGACCTGATCAGCGTCAAGATCGGCATCAACCTCGTCAACCACGACGTGATGCGGCTGCGCGCCTTCACCTCCGCCGTCCACGGCTTCCTCGACACCCTCCGCGACGGCCACCCCACCGCGCCTCTCCTCGTCGTCTCCCCCATCCTCTGCCCGATCCACGAGGACACTCCCGGCCCCAGCGCCCCCGACTTCACCGAACTCGCCGAGGGCCGCCTCCGCTTCCGCGCCATGGGCGACCCGGAGGACCCCACCCCCGGAAAACTGACCCTCCGACTGATCCGGGACGAGCTCTCCGCCCTGGTGGCCCAACGTACGAAGGACGACCCCCACCTCCACTACCTCGACGGCCGCACCCTCTACGGCGAGCCCGACGCCTCGGCCCTCCCCCTCCCGGACGACCTCCACCCGGACGCCCGGACCCACCGCCACATCGGAGAACGCTTCGCGGAGCAGGTGTTCGCGGCCGAGGGTGCCTTCGCCGAGTAAGGGGCTCCCACGGAGGACCCCCCTTCATCCCGCTGGGTAAAGTGCGCCCCATGCGCGATCTAGGGGTGGGTTTCCAGTACCTCGTCCGTGGCCAACGCTGGGTGGCCCGACACGGCAAGCAATACGGCTTCGGCCTCGTCCCAGGCCTGATCACCCTCGTCCTCTACATAGGCGCCCTCGTGGCCCTGGCCCTCTGGGGCCCGGACTTCGTCACCTGGGCCACCCCCTTCGCGGACGACTGGTCCAGCCCCTGGCCGGGCCTCTTCCGCGGCTTCCTCACCGCCGTCCTGTTCGCCCTGGCCCTCGCCCTCGCGGTCATCACCTTCACCGCCGTGACCCTCCTCATCGGCCAGCCCTTCTACGAGAACCTCTCGGAGAAGGTCGACCGCGACGTGTCCCCCGACGGCACCGCACCGGAGTCCGGCCTGTCGCTGTGGCGGGAGTTGTCGATCTCGGCCCGCGACAGCCTCCGTATCGTCCTGCGGGCGCTGTTGTGGGGCGTACTGCTCTTCGCCCTCGGCTTCGTCCCGTTCATCGGCCAGACGGTCGTCCCCGTGGTCGGCTTCTTCGTCACCGGCTTCTTCCTCACCGAGGAACTGACCGCCGTGGCCCTCCAGCGCCGCCGCGTCGAACTCCGCGACCGCCTCGCCCTGCTCCGCTCCCGCAAGATGCTGATCTGGGGCTTCGGCACCCCGCTGGCCCTCGCCTTCCTGGTGCCGTTCGTCGCCGTCTTCCTGATGCCGGGCGCGGTGGCGGGCGCCACCCTCATGGCCCGCGACCTGCTGGGCGAGGAGACGGCGGACGAGGACGAGCAGAACCGCGCCGTCCACCCCGGCCACCCGAACCCCATGCTCCGTAAGCCGGGGGCCGGCGCGTGAACGAGATCCTCGCCGTGGCGGTCATCGCCTCGCCGTCCTCACGGTCATAGCGTGAGGTCAACCGCCCCTCACCCGGTCGAGCCAGTGATCGCCACGGTCACGATCGCCCGCACCTGAGCCACGATGTCCAGCCGGTTCCGTACGAACTCGGGATCGGTCACGGCCCCGGTCGCCGGATTCGTGTTGCCGGCCCCGAACTGCAGGACCGGCGTGTGCACATGCCCGCCCGGCAGGGAGTCGAGGCCCAGCCGGTCGCGCAGGAGTGTGGCCCGGTAGGCGATCTCGTTGGAGAGGTAGTCGCCGCCGCCTCCGGCCCGCGCCGTCGACCCGGCGGTCGGCCCTTCCGGCCGTACGACCGCCTGCGTGCCGCCCGCCGGGATCTCCGTCACGCTCGTGTTGTCGTACACCGGGAAGCGGCCGGTGTCGGCGGCGACGATGTCCCCGTACGGCAGGGTCGTCGACGTCCACTGGGGCTGTGTGGCGGGGTCGGTCACCGGGATGGTCCCGGTGCGGCCGATGTTGTCGTTGTCGGAGAAACCGCCGCGCCAGGCCCCGTTGGTCCGCTCGACGTCGAACCGGCCGACCCGGCCCTGGCTGACGGTCGCGAAGAGATCCACGCGGGGCAACTGCCGCCGGAGCGTGCGCTCGACCGTGCCGTCCGCGAAGTCCTGCCAGCGGACGGGGAAGACGGCGGTCTCGATACGCGCCGGCCCGTCGGCGGTCCGGATCACCGTCCCGTCGAGGGCGAGGGCCGTGGCCCCGGACGGATTGGAGATCCGCACGTCCCGGTCCAACGTGAACGGATCGAACCCGGTGACGAGGATCCGCTTCACGCCCTTCCCATGGGAGCCGTGCGCCGGATAGCGGATGGAGTCCTGCCCGCGAGACGCCCGCTCCAACGCGCCGAGCAGAGCAGTCCTCTGATGTTCACTCAGTCCGAACCCCGGCTCCCAGCCGCGTACTTCCCGCGTCATCCCCAACCGCGCCCAGTACAGGGGCCGGTCGTCGTCCCGGCTCAGATCACCGCGGGCCGGCCCCCGCCCCTGCGCCCGGTCCACCGCCCGCGCCCACAACCGCGCCCCCTCCCGTACGGCGATCCGCTCGGCCTGCGCATACGACCGCGCCTTGCCGAGCGCCCGCGCGAACTCCGGGGCCACGGCGTCGAATCCGGAACGCCCCAGGATCTCCTGGGGTGCGGCCCGGTCGAGCCGCTGCTCCTCGACGGTCGCCGAGACATCCGCTTCGGCACCGTCGGCCGTCGTCGGGGCCGAGAGCCCCGCCAGCAGTGTGAGTCCTAGTACGCCGATCCGAACACGTAGGGATTTCAAGGGAGTTCAGGTCCTTCCGTCGCCGTGGGGAGCGTGGTGCCGAACGGGCGAAAGTATCGCGTGACGGGAGTGGCGCGCGCTACGGGAGGTGCGCTGGATCAGGGCCGGGGCCCCAGGCGGGGATCTCCCCGACCACCTCCCGCAGCACCCCGATGAAGGCCTCCGCCGCCGCCGACTCCGACCGCCCCCGCACCGTCGCCGCGTACACCGCCCGCGCCGGGGCGCCCGTGTCCAGTACCGGCAGCAGCACCACGTCCGGGCGTACGGACTCGGCGGCGAGCGCCGGAACCAGGGTCACGCCGAGGCCCGTGGCGACGTAGCCCAGCTTGGCGGTCCACTCGCCGACGACATGGGCGACCCTCGGCCGGAAGCCCTGGCGCAGGGCCGCGTCCAGGAGGGTGCCCTCGGGGCGTGGGCTGCCGGAGATCCAGTCGGCGTCGGCGAGTTGGCCGAGGCGGACGGGGCCGGGGCGGTCCGCGAGGGGGTGGCCGGCCGGGACGGCGACGTACAGGGACTCGTCCAGGAGGTGGTGGAGTGCGTACGACCCCAGCGGCGCGCCGCCCGTCGTCGAGACGACCGCCAGGTCGAGGTGGCCGGCGGCCAGGCGGTCCAGGAGGACGGGCGTGAAGCCTTCCTCCCGGGTGAGCCGGACGCCGGGGTGGCGGGCCCGAAAGGAGGCCAGCGCGCGCGGCACGAGCGCCGCGTCGGCCGTGGCGAACGCCCCGAACCGCAGCCGCCCGCCGGCCACTTCGCGCAGGGCCGCGAGCTCCCGTCCGGCCCCGTGCAGCACCTCGGCGACGGCCTCCGCACGCGGTACGAGAACCCGCCCGGCCTCAGTCAGCCGCACACCCCGCGGCAACCGGTCGAACAGCGGTGCCCCGCCGAGTGCCGCCTCCAGGGAGGAGATCTGCCGCGACACCGCCGACTGCGTCCAGCCGAGGGCGCGCGCGGCCACGGTGAACGAGCCGTGCCGGGCGACCTCCAGGAAGACGCGCAGCCAGACCGTGTTCACATCCGGCACGTCCGACACGTCCGGCACGTCCACCGGAGCCTTGCGATGCGAGTTCGGCATGCCGGCCATGCTAGAGATTCGCTTGTCGCATCACGTACGGCGGTCCTAGCGTCGAGGACACGGAGAAGATCGCATCGGAGTCGATCGCATCCGCCCCCCGCGGAAGGAGCCCCGTGAACGTCACCCTGGACAACCCCGTCACCGCGCCCCAGCCACTGAGCCCCTACTACTCCCAGGTCGCCCGCGTCGAACACGCCGACGGCAGCGCCCTGTTGTTCGTCTCCGGCCAGATCGCCGAGGGCGCGACGCTCGCCGAGCAGAGCCGGGGCGTCTTCGAGACCCTCACCGCCCTGCTGGCGGCACACGGCGCGACCCTGGCCGACGTCATCAGCATCCGCACGTATCTCACCGACATCTCCCGGCTGGAGGAATACGGCTCCGTACGAAGGGAGTTCCTCACCGGAACCCCGCCCACCAGCATGACCTTCGAGGTGCCCCGGCTCTTCCGCCCGGAGGCGCGGATCGAGATCGAGGTCGTGGCGGCGGTACCCGCGGCCGGGTGACCCTCAGTCCACGTCCTCACCCAGCAGGGCCAGGAAGTCCCGGAACGCCCCCGGCATGTCCACGGCCTCCGGATCCAGCAGCCACTGGTACTGCAAGCCGTCCATCACGGCCACCAGCAGCGGCGCCGCCCGCTCGGGCGTGAGCCCGCTGGGCAGCCGGTCCCCGTACTCGGCGCGCAGCACCTCCGCCATGGCCCCGCGCACCCGCCCGTACCGGTCGGTGAAGAACTCCCGCGCCGGATGCCCCTCGGTGACGCTCTCGCCGAGCAGCGCGGAGAAGGTCTGGACGATTCCGGGCCGCATGGTGTTGTACTCGACGAGGGAACCCAGCAGATCGAGCCGCAGCGGGTTGTCGGGCACGGCGTCCCAGCGGTCGCGTTCCTTGAGGACGGCGACGAGGAGCGCGTCCTTGGTGGGGAAGTAGTGCAGCAGCCCCTGCTGGGTGAGCCCGACGCGCTCGGCGACCGCGGCCATGCTCGCGCCCCGGTAGCCGCGCTCGGCGATCACTTCCAGAGCCGCCCGCACGATCTCGGCGCGCCGCTCCTCGCCCCTGACGCCCCTGGTCCTGGTACCGCTCATGGCGTCACCGTACGGCATATGGGCCCATTGGACCCGACTGGACATAACGGCAAGGTAACGAAACCTACCGCTCTACAGGTAATGGATGCACGATGGGAGGACAGAACGGACTCGACGAGGAGGCACCGCGATGGCGGCAACCCCGGGTATGAACCCCACCCCGGCCGACGAGGCACGCGAAGCGGTCGTGGAGGCGGCGCTCGGCAAGCTCGACCTCGACGCCAAGGCGCGGCTGCTCTCCGGCCAGGACATGTGGACGCTCCCCGAGCTCCCCGAGATCGGTCTGAAGTCCCTCGTGATGTCCGACGGCCCGATCGGTGTACGAGGAGTGCGCTGGACCGCCGACGACCCGTCCGTCGCGCTGCCCTCCCCGACCGCCCTCGCCGCCACCTGGGACCCCGAACTCGCCCGCAGGGCAGGCGTGTTGCTGGCCCAGGAGGCCCGTCGCAAGGGCGTCCACGTCCTCCTCGCCCCCACCGTCAACCTCCACCGCTCCCCGCTCGGCGGCCGCCACTTCGAGGCGTACAGCGAGGACCCGTACCTCACCGGCGAGATCGGCTCGGGCTATGTGAACGGCGTCCAGTCGGGCGGCGTAGGCACCACGGTCAAGCACTTCGTCGCCAACGACGCCGAGACCGACCGCTTCACGGTGAACAACCTCGTCTCCGAACGCGCCCTGCGCGAGCTGTACCTGGCCCCGTTCGAGACGATTGTCGCCAACGCCCACCCCTGGGGCATCATGACCGCCTACAACACGGTCAACGGCACCACGATGACCGAGCACCACTACCTCGTGAACGAGGTCCTGCGCGGCGAGTGGGGCTTCGACGGCTTCAACGTGTCCGACTGGATGGCCGCCCGTTCGACCACCGGCGCCATCGAGGGCGGCCTCGACGTCGCGATGCCCGGCCCCGTCACCGTCTACGGCGAGGCCCTGGCCGCCGCCGTACGCACCGGCGAGATCAAGGAGACCAAGGTCGACGAGGCGGTCCGCCGGGTCCTGCGCCTCGCCGCCCGCGTCGGCATCCTGGAGGGCGCCGACCCGGTGGTCACCGAGCCCCCCGCCACCGTCGACGGCGACGCCCTGGCCCGCGAGATCGCCCGCCGCGCCTTCGTCCTCGTCCGCAACGAGGTACGGAACGGGCAGCCGGCCCTGCCCCTGCGGCCCGGCGCGAAGATCGCGCTGATCGGTTCCGCGGCCCGCGACGCCCGCGTCCTCGGCGGCGGCTCCGCCACCGTCTTCCCGCCCCGGATCGTCTCCCCGCTCGACGGCCTCACGGCCGCCTTCCCCGAGGGCACGCTGACGTACGCGGTGGGCGCCGACCCGAACACCGAACTGGCCGTCGCCGACAAGGGATTCGCACTCCGCGCCATCTGCCGGGACGCCGACGGTCACGTCATCGGCGCGGACCCCGCCCCCAACGGCACCGTCCAGTGGTTCGACACCGCCCTTCCCGAGGGCGTCACCCCCGAAGCCCTGCACACCGTCGAGTTGACCGGAACGTTCACCCCGCGCGAGAGCGGCCCGCACACCTTCGGCATCAAGGGCCTCGGCGCCTTCAAGCTCACCATCGACGGCACGACGTACTTCGACGCCGTCCAGACCACCGACAAGGACGACCCCTTCGTGTCGTTCTTCGGCGCCCCCGTACCCCGGGCCGAGGCCGATCTGACCGCAGGCACCCCGGTCGAGGTCTCCCTCTCCTACGTCGTGGCACTCCCCGACAACCTCCCTGTGAAGGTCGTCGCCTTCTCCCTCTGCCACCAGGAACCGCAGCGCGACCCCGACGACCTGATCGCCGAGGCCGTGGAGGCCGCCCGTGCCGCCGACACGGCCGTCGTCGTGGTCGCCACCACCGAACGCGTCGAGTCCGAGGGCTTCGACCGCAAGGACCTCCACCTCCCCGGCCGCCAGGACGACCTGGTCCGCGCGGTGGCCGCCGCCAACCCCGACACGGTCGTCGTCGTCAACTCAGGCTCCCCGGTGGAACTCCCGTGGCGCGACGACGTCGCCGCCGTCCTCCTCACCTGGTTCCCCGGCCAGGAGGGCGGCGCCGCCCTGGCCGACGTCCTCACCGGCACCCACGAGCCCGGCGGCCGCCTCCCCACCACCTGGTGCGCCCTCCCGGACGCCCCCGTCACCCAGGTCGTCCCGACAGCCGGTGAACTCGCCTACGACGAGGACGTGTTCATCGGCTACCGGGCCTGGGAGAAGAACGGCGCGACCCCCTCGTACCCCTTCGGCCACGGCCTCGGCTACACCGACTGGACGTACGAGTCCATCGAGGTCACGGACGGTACGACGGCGACGGTACGTGTCCGCAACACGGGCGACCGGGCGGGCCGGGAGACAATCCAGCTCTACCTGGCCCCCACGACCCCGGACGCCAACCGCCCGCCCCGCTGGCTGGCAGGGTTCGCGACGGTGGAGGCGGCCCCCGGCGAGACGACGGAGGCCGTCATCCGACTCCCGCGCCGAGCCTTCGAGATCTGGGACGAGACCGCCAACTCGTGGGTGTACGTGGAGGGTTCGTACGAGGTCGAGGCGGGGCGTTCCGTGGCCGACCGCCGCCTCACGGCAACCATCGCACCCGACTACGCACGCACCCCGAACCCGTAAACCGTCTCCGACCGATAAACCGCCCCCGGCCGCAGTTCCGTACTGGGAAACCGCGGCCGGTTCGGCGAATCGGGAAAGTGCTGCGTCTCCAGCGCGATCCCATCCCCGGGCCCAAAAGGACCCTCCAGATGATCCGCCGTATAAAGCTGCATCCCCGGCTCGGTGGTCGCCACGCTCAACACCCGCCCCGACCCGGGCTCACAGAGCTCGGCCACCACCTCGGCGCTCCCCGTAACGCCCTTGTCGAGCACGAAGTTGTGGTCGTACCCGGCCCCCACCTTCCGCGCCACCCGGAAGTCGAACCGCGTCCCCTCCACCTCCGCCAGTTCACCCGTCGGAACAAGATCCGCGTCCACCGGCGTCACCCGGGACGCGTCGATCCGCAGCTCATGCCCACCCGCGTTACCGGAGGTGGCCCCGGCCAGATTCCAGTACGAGTGGTTGGTGAGGTTCACGACGGTCGGCGCATCGGTGACCGCCTCATACGCGATCCGCAGCGCACGCCCGTCCTCATCCAGCGTGTACGTCGCGGAGACCTCCAGCCGCCCGGGAAACCCTTCCTCCCCGTCCGGACTCACCCGCGACAGCCGTACGCCGGCCCCGTCCTCGACGCCCTCGGCGTCCCACACCCGCTTGTCGTAGCCGAGCGGACCACCATGCAGCGAGTTCGGCGGGTTGTTGCACTCCAGCTCGTACGCGTGCCCGTCGAGGGTGAACCGCCCCCGGGCGATCCGGTTGGCGTACCGGCCGATGAGCGCCCCGAAGAACGGTCCCTGATTGCGGAGATACCCGTCGAGGTCCGCGAACCCCAGCACCACATCCGCCGGCCGCCCGTCCCGGTCCGGTACCTCGACCGACTGCACGATCCCGCCGTACGTCAGGACCCGCACCCGGGTGCCGCCCCGCTCCAGCGTCCAGCGATGAACAGGCGTGCCGTCGGAAAGTGTGCCGAAGAGTTCGCTCATGAGCGAAACCCTAGGTCACGGAAGAACCCCAGGTCACGCGTCCTTCTCGCTGATGATCCGGTACGCGATCTCCGCCAGCCGCGCTTGCCCGTTCACGCTCGGATGGAACCAGTCCCACTGGCTGAGCTGGGCCTGCCCGAAGCGGTAGTCGAAGACGGCGTCCCCGTCGTAGCGGCAGTAGCGGTCCTCCTCGCACACCTCGCGCAGGACGTCGTTGTACGCCTCCACCCGGTCCTGGACGGCGTCGCGCCGCTCGGTGGCCGTCGTGGTGAGGAGGTCGGGGTCGGCCAGCATGGACGGGCAGATGCCCAGCTTCCAGACCTGCTTGCCGACCGGGTTCGTACGGCCCTCCGACCACAGCCGCTTCAGGTCCGGGACGCTCGCCACGAACACCTGTGCCTTGGGCAGGCTGTCGCGCAGGGCCGCCATCGCGTCCTCGAAGTCGGCGCGGAAGTCGGCGACCGGGGTCATGTCGGCGGCGCTCGCACGGCACGCGTCGTTCGCGCCGATCATCACCGCGACGAGCTCCGGCCTACGCGTCACCGCCTGTGCCATCTGACTCGGCAGGTCGGCCATCCGGGCCCCGGTCACCGCGTAGTTCCAGCTCCGCTGTGCGGCCCCGGCCGCACCCAGCAGCCGTACGGCGAGACTGTCGACCGAGGCGTCGCTGCCGGTCGCCCACGACACCTCGGGGCAGTCGGACAGCACCTTGCACGCGTCGAAGCCGCGGGTGATGGAGTCGCCGACGGCGACCAGCGATTCGGGGGTGCTGTCCCAGGCGGGGGTGGGGGTGGGCGACGCGGAAGGCCTGGCCTTCGGCTCCGTCCCTTCGGGGCCGGGGGAGTTGCCACCGGTGGCGTCACAGCCGGTCACGGCCAGCAGGACCGCCGCCAAGCCCGCGCCGAACACCGCCCTCGATCGGTGGCGTCGCTTCCGCATCCCCTGGTCCCCTCGTCGGTCATACACGTGCAAGTTCTCACCCATGACAACGCACGAGGGTTCCCGACGCGGGAGGCGAATGCGAATGGCGTGGCGAAAGGTGCAACTGTTCCGTACCGCACAGGCGTCCCCTCGGGTGAAACCCGCGTTCTTCCTGGCTCTGGCTCCGACGGTACGTCACACTCCTTGCTCCGCCGCACGGTAGCCTCGCCACGTGGCGGCTCCGCCACCGCCGTTCCAGCAAACGACAAGATGTCCTGCTCTGTGGAGGCCCCGGTGACGACACGTGGAGTCCTGTACGTGCACTCCGCGCCGCGTGCGCTGTGCCCGCACGTCGAGTGGGCCGTCGCAGGGGTTCTCGGGACGCGCGTGAACCTCGACTGGATCCGGCAGCCGGCCGCCCCGGGCACCTGGCGCTCCGAGTTCTCCTGGCAGGGGCAGGCCGGTACGGCCTCCAAGCTCGCGTCCGCGCTGCGCGGCTGGCACCTGCTCCGCTTCGAGGTCACCGCCGAGCCCTGCGCCACCGCCGAGGGCGAGCGCTACAGCTGCACCCCCGACCTCGGCATCTTCCACGCCGTCACCGGTATCCACGGCGACATCCTCATCCCCGAGGACCGCCTCAGAGCGGCGCTCACGAGGTCCCAGCGCGGCGAGACCGACCTGGAGGCCGAGATCGCCAAACTCCTCGGCAAGCCCTGGGACGACGAGTTGGAGTCGTTCAGATACGCGGGAGAGGGCGCCCCGGTGCGTTGGCTGCATCAGGTGGTGTGATGACCGCTCAGCACGCATGAAGGGCCCCCACCGCACGGTGGGGGCCCTTCATCTTCGTATGACGGCGAATCAGACCGTACGGAACGCCAGCACCACGTTGTGCCCGCCGAACCCGAACGAGTCGTTCAGGGCGGCGATACGGCCCTCCACCGGCAGCTTGCGGGCTTCGCCGCGGACGATGTCGGCGTTGGCCTCGGCCTCGGGGTCGAGGTTCTCCACGTTGATCGTCGGCGGAGCCACCCGGTGGTACAGCGCGAGCACCGTCGCCACCGTCTCCACACCGCCGGCACCGCCGAGCAGATGCCCGGTCATGGACTTCGTCGCGGACACCGCGAAGTGGTCGGTGTCGTCACCGAACACCTTCCGCAGCGCCTTCAGCTCGGCGATGTCACCGGCCGGCGTCGACGTCCCGTGCGCGTTGACGTGCACGATCTCCGCCGGGTCGAGGTCGGTGCGGTCCAGCAGGTTCTGCAGGGCGTGGGCGATGCCCCGCCCCTCCGGCTCGGGCTGCACGATGTCGTGGCCGTCGGCGGAGATGCCCTGGCCCACGGCCTCGGCGTAGACACGGGCACCCCGCGCCGCCGCGTGCTCGGCCGACTCCAGGACGACGACACCGGCACCCTCGCCGAGGACGAAGCCGTCACGGCCGGTGTCGTACGGACGGGACGCGCCCTGCGGGTTCTCGTTGTTCTTGGACATCGCCATCATGTTGCCGAACGCGGCGATCGGCAGCGGGTGGATGGCGGCCTCGGTGCCACCGGCGATCACGACGTCGGCGCGGCCGGTGCGGATCATCTCGATGGCGTAACCGATGGCCTCGGCGCCCGACGCGCAGGCGGAGACCGGGGTGTGCACACCGGCGCGGGCGCCCACGTACAGACCGACGTTGGCGGACGGGCCGTTGGGCATCAGCATGGGCACGGTGTGCGGGGAGACGCGGCGTACGCCCTTCTCCTTCAGCACGTCGTACTGGTCGAGCAGCGTCGTGACGCCGCCGATGCCGGAGGCGATGACCGCGCCGACCCGGTCCGCGTCGACGGTGCCGTCGTCGGCCGAGGTCTCGGCGTAACCGGCGTCGGCCCACGCCTCCTTGGCCGCGATCAGCGCGAACTGCGCCGAGCGGTCGAGACGGCGGGCCTGCGGCCGGGGAATGACCTCGGTCGGCTCCACCGCGACCGGCGCGGCGATACGGACCGCCTGCTCGGCGGCCCATTCCTGCTCCAGGGCGCGGACACCGGACCGGCCGGCGATCAGCCCCTCCCAGGTGGAAGTCGCGTCGCCACCCAGCGGTGTGGTTGCGCCGATACCGGTGACGACCACGGTGCGATTGGTCGAGCTCACGGGAATTTTCTCCAACGGTTACGAGGATTCAGCGGCGCCACCGCCGGGTGGCGGGGCAAACGGACTGCTCCGCGGACCGGGCCGGACCCGATCCGCCGGATCAGGCCTGGTTCTTGAGGATGTAGTTGGTCGCGTCGCCGACCGTCTTGAGGTTCTTGACGTCGTCGTCCGGGATCTTGACGTCGAAGCGCTCTTCGGCGGCGACGACGACCTCGACCATGGACAGGGAGTCGACGTCCAGGTCGTCGGTGAAGGACTTGTCCAGCTGGACGTCCTCGACCGGGATGCCGGCGATCTCGTTCACGATGTCGGCGAGACCGGCGACGATCTCTTCCTGGGTGGCGGCCATGTCAGGCGCTCCTTCGTAGATTTCCAGAGGGTTGGCGGCCCGCCGCGTCAGCGGCAGGTTGTGCTTCTCCCGCGTCGGACCACAAGATCCGGCACGGGTGCCTAGGGGAGGGTAACGACCGTCGCGGCGTACACGAGACCCGCCCCGAAGCCGATGACGAGCGCGGTGTCGCCGCTCTTCGCCTCGCCGGTCGCCAGGAGCCGCTCCATCGCGAGCGGGATCGAGGCGGCCGAGGTGTTGCCGGTGGTGCGTACGTCACGCGCGACCGTGACATGCTCCGGCAGCTTGAGTGTCTTCACCATCGAGTCGATGATCCGCTCGTTGGCCTGGTGCGGAATGAAGACGTCCAGGTCGTCCGAGCCGATTCCGGCCGCGTCCAGCGCCTGCTGCGCGACCTTCGCCATCTCGAACACGGCCCAGCGGAACACCGCTTGGCCCTCCTGCGTGATCGCGGGGAACTTGACATTGCCCTCGCTGTCGAGCGGGAGCTTTTCGAGGTCACCGATCCGGTACTCGTCCCACGGGACCGTCTGCTTGATCGTTCCGGCCTTGTCGCCCTCGGAACCCCACACCGTCGGGCCGATGTGCGGCTCCTGGGAGGGACCGACGACGACAGCGCCGGCGCCGTCACCGAAGAGGAAGGCCGTGGCCCGGTCTTCCAGGTCGGTCAGATCCGACAGCCGCTCGACGCCGATGACCAGGACGTAGTCCGCGGAACCTTCCACGACCATGCCCTTGGCGAGCGTCAGGCCGTAGCCGAAGCCCGCGCAGCCGGCCGAGATGTCGAAGGCGGCGGCCTTGGACGTGCCCAGCTTGTCGGCGATCTCGGTGGCGACGGCCGGGGTCTGGCTGAAGTGCGAGACGGTCGCGACGACGACGGCGCCGATCTGCTCGACGGAGATGCCGGCGTCGGCGATCGCCTTGCCGGACGCCTCGATCGACATGGCGGCGACGGTCTCCTCGTCGTTCGCCCAGTGCCGGCTCTCGATGCCGGAGCGGGAGCGGATCCACTCGTCGGACGAGTCGATCTTCTCCAGGATCACGTCGTTGGGCACCACCCGGACCGGGCGGTAACCGCCCACGCCGAGGATGCGTGCGTAGGGGGCGCCCTTGCTCGGCCTGATCTTCGACATTGCTCCAGGGCTCCTAATTCAGGTGCTCGGCGATGAGCGCGCGAGCGGCGTCGAGGTCGTCGGGTGTCTTGAGCGCCACCGTCGCCACGCCCGGCAGCGCGCGCTTGGCGAGACCGGTGAGCGTGCCGCCGGGGCACACCTCGACGAGCGCGGTCACGCCCAGCTCCTTGAAGGTCTCCATGCACAGGTCCCAACGGACCGGGTTGGCGACCTGGCCGACCAGACGGGAGAGCACCTCGGCGCCGGTCGCGACGGCCTGCCCGTCCTTGTTCGAGACGTAGGTGACCGTGGGGTCCCCGGGCGACAGATCCTCGGCGGCCTTGGCGAGGGTCTCGACGGCGGGGGACATGTGGTGCGTGTGGAAGGCGCCGGCGACCTTCAGGGCGACGACCCGTCGTACGCCCTCGGGCTTGTCCGCCTCCAGGGCGGCCAGCTGCTCCAGGGTGCCGGCGGCGACGATCTGGCCCGCGCCGTTCACGTTCGCGGGGGTCAGACCCAGCTTCTCCAGATGCCGAACCGTCGTGTCGGGGTCGCCGCCGAGCAGCGCGGACATACCGGTCTCGGTGATCGCGGCGGCCTCGGCCATGGCCAGGCCCCGCTTGCGCACGAGCGTCAGCGCGGCCGTGTCGTCGAGGACACCGGCGAACGCGGCGGCGGTGATCTCACCGACGCTGTGCCCGGCGACCGCGCCGGGCACCACGTCACCTAGGGCGGCGGCGGACAGCAGACCGGCCGCGACGAGCAGCGGCTGGGCGACGGCGGTGTCGCGGATCGCGTCGGCGTCGGCCTCGGTGCCGTAGTGGGCGAGGTCGAGGCCGATGGCGTCCGACCACTGGCCGACACGGTCGGCGGCGCCGGGGAGGTCGAGCCAAGGAGTCAGGAAGCCGGGCGTCTGGGCGCCCTGGCCGGGAGCGACGAGTACGAGCACTCTCACACTCTCTCTTGGGGACGGCTACGGCCGCCCGTGGGGACAGGGACGAAGAACACGAGGGGGTTTTGTAGCTCTCCGACAAAACCCTAGAGCTGGAGATCCCCATCCACCAGACGCCCCAGGATCAGCGCGATCCGCAAGGTGAAGGCCGAGCGTACATCGGAGGGCGACCAGCCGGTGACGTCAGTCACACGTCGGAGCCGGTAGCGCACGGTGTTGGGATGGACGAAGAGCATCCGGGCCGCTCCCTCGAGACTTGAGGCTTGTTCGAGAAAGACGCTGAGCGTCTCCAGGAGCGCGGAGCCGGCCTCCTCCAGCGGTCTGTAGATCTCCTCCACCAGTTGCTCACGCGCGCTGGGGTCGCCCGCGATCGCGCGCTCCGGAAGCAGATCGTCCGCCAGGACGGGCCGGGGCGCGTCCTGCCACGCCGAACAGGCCTTGAGTCCAGCGGCCGCCGCCTGCGCGGACCGGGTCGCGGCCAGCAGGTCGGGCACGATCGGCCCGGCCACCACCGGACCCGCCGCATACGGTCCGATCAGCGACTTCGCCACCTGCAACGGGTCGTTGCTGCCGCCGGCGATCACCACCAGCCGGTCGCCGAGGACGCCGGTGAGCACCTGGAGCTTGGCGTGCCGGGCCGCGCGCCGGATGGCCTCCACGGTCAGCTCGCTGTCGCCGTCCGGGGCGGTGCCGAGGACCACGCAGACATGCTCGGGGGAGTTCCAGCCGAGGGCGGCGGCCCTGCTCACGGCGCCCTCGTCGGCCTCGCCGCTGAGCACCGCGTTCACGACCAGGGACTCGAGCCGGGCGTCCCAGGCACCCCGCGCCTCGGCGGCCTGCGCGTACACCTGGGCGGTGGCGAAGGCGATCTCCCGCGCGTAGACGAGCAGCGCCTCGCGCAGCACGCTCTCGTCACCGGGGGCGGCCACCTCGTCGATGGCGGACTCCATGACCTCGATGGTCGTGCGCACCATCTCCACGGTCTGCCGGAGCGTGATCGCCCGGGTCAGTTCACGCGGCGCGGTCCCGAAGACGTCGGTGGAGATGGCCTGCGGGGCGTCCGGATGC
Organism: Streptomyces sp. DSM 40750; assembly: GCF_024612035.1. GTDB lineage: Bacteria > Actinomycetota > Actinomycetes > Streptomycetales > Streptomycetaceae > Streptomyces. Next base: position 3,630,994 of record NZ_CP102513.1, on the reverse strand, counting down.
CGGAACCACTCCGTGAACGCGGCGATACCGGCCTGGGCGACCAGCCCGATCCACGACCGGTTCTCGGGTGGCATCGCCCGGTACCAGGGCAGCGTCTCGTCCATCCGCGCGATGGCCTGCGCGGCGAGGCTTCCGGACGACTTCTCCAGCCGCTTCAATGTCGCGACGTGCGCGTGGACGGACGGTGCGGGGTGGGATTTGCTGGGTTCGGGCACGGGACAAGACTGCCTTATCGCTGCGTCGGCTTGCTCTGGAGGGTCGTGGGCCGCAGTTGTGCGTCTGCCGGGGGCCGCCGCTCCCGGACCCGCGCTTCCGGCCTGAACGGCCTCGTCCTCGAACGCCGGACGGGCCGGATGGCGCCGACCCGTGCTGGACGGCGCCGACCGGTGCTGGGCGAGGTCGCCGGGGATACCGTGGAGCCGTGATGGACGTACGGCGCGCCGACACGCGCTACCGAGGCGGTGACCCGGCGGCCGGCATCGGGTCCCGGCACGCCTTCTCCTTCGGGGCGCACTACGACCCGGACAACCTGCGCTTCGGTGCGGTGATCGCCTGCAACGAGGAGCGGCTCGCGCCCGGCGCCGGGTTCGACGAGCATCCGCACAGCCACACCGAGATCGTCACCTGGGTCGTCGAGGGGGAGCTGACCCACCGGGACACCACCGGCCACGAGACGGTCGTCCGCCCCGGCGACGTCCAGCGGCTCAGCTCGGCGGGCGGCGTACGGCACGTGGAGCGCAACGACGGCTCCGAGCCGCTGACCTTCGTGCAGATGTGGCTGGCCCCGCTGGACCCCGGCGGCGACCCGGCGTACGAGATCGTCCGCGGCATCGCCGACTCCACGCCGTACGCCGTCCCCGAGGCGGGCGCCATGCTGCACGTACGGCGGCTGGTCACGGCGGGGGAGCGGACCGCCGTGCCGGACGCGGCGCGGACGTATCTGCATGTCGTACGCGGCACCGTCCGGGTCGGGCCCCATGAGCTGGGGCCCGGCGACTCGGTGCGGGCGGAGGACGAGAAGGGGGCGGAGCTGGTCGCCGTCTCCACCCCGGTCGAGGTGCTGATCTGGGAGTTGGCCGAGTGACGGGCCGTCAGTCGGTGATCGGCTCCTCGGCGTTGCGCCACACCGTGACGTCCACCGAGACGTAGTCACTGGGGTCGCCGCTCGGGGCCGAGCCCTGGAAGGTGACCAGAGCCATGTGACCGGAGTCGGTGCGCACGCACAGCTGGGAGCCCTTGGAGAGCTGGCCGAGTTTGACGCTCTCCGCGTACCGGGTCTCGTTCCGGCAGGTCTCCAGGGAGCCCTTCTGGGAGTTGTTCAGCAGGACGATCTTGTTGCTGCTGCTGCCCATGGTCTTGTCGCCGAAGGCGTCCGTGGAGTAGAAGAGGTCCCCGTCCTCGACGTACGCGGCGCCGATCGAGTCGTGCAGGGGCTTGGGCGGCGAGTCCGCGAAGCGCACGTAGTACTTCGCCGGGATGTTGACGCCCTTGAAGGTGACCGGCTTGGGGTCGGACTTCTTCTTGGCGTCACCGGAGCCGCTCGACGAACCGCCGGTCGCACCACTCGAAGAACCGCTCGACGAGTCGTTCGACGATCCCGTCATGTCCTTCAGGAACGAGGCGCAACTGCCGAGCAGCCCCAGGCCGAACACCACGATGACGCCGATCCCGATCCACTTGCCGGCCTTGCTCGTGGGCGGCGGAACGGGCAGCGGACGCGGGTGGGGCTGCGGATGCGGGTGGCCCTGCGGATGCTGCTGCGGGTGCCAGGTGTGCTGCGGCTGCGGGTACGGCGGCTGGTGCCCGGTCGGCACGGTGTGCGGCCCCGGCTGCGGGTGGTACGGCGTCGACGGCGGGCCCGCGGGGCCCGGCGGGGGCGGGGTCACCGGCCCGGAGTGCATCGTCGGTGCCGCGTGCATCGTCTGCGCGCCGTGGCCCACGGACGGTGAACTCATGTGGGTCACCGGGGCGGTGGGCGGCGGGGGCAGGGTCGCCGAGGTCGCGGCCTCCGCCGCCTTGTTCCGCTCGGCCAGCAGGCCCGCCGACGCCGAGACCCGCCGGGTGATGTCGGCGCCGATCGCCTCAGGCAGCCAGGAGCCCGACTGGACCAGCGGCGTGGGCGACGCGGCCTGGCACAGCTCGACGACCTCCGTGGGGGAGGGGCGGTCGGCCGGGTCCTTGGCCAGGCAGCGCTCGATGAAGCGGAGTTCGTCGGGGAGACCGGTCAGGTCGGGCTCCTCGTGCACGATCCGGTACAACACGGCGTGCGAGGGGCCGTCGCCGTACGCGCCGGCTCCGCGCGCCGCGTACGCGGCCACCTGGCCGAGCGCGAACACGTCCGACGCGGGCGTGACCGGCTTCCCGGCCGCCTGCTCCGGTGACATGAACGCCGGGGTGCCGATGGAGACACCGGTGCCGGTCAGGGCGGTGGCGTCGGCGGCGCGCGCGATGCCGAAGTCGATGACGCGGGGGCCGTCGGCGGCGAGCAGCACGTTGGCGGGCTTCAGATCACGGTGGACGATGCCCGCGGCGTGGATGACCGACAGCGCCTCGGCGACCCCGGCGAGCAGCAGCAGGACGGAGTTCAGCGGCAGCGCGCCGTGCTCGGCGACCGCGGCGTGCAGCGACGGGCCCGGTACGTAGGCGGTGGCCAGCCACGGCTGGTCGCCCTCGGTGTCGTGGTCGAGGACGGGGGCGGTGTAGAGGCCCTGCACACGCTGGGCGGCCTGGACCTCCTGCTTGAACCGGTGGCGGAACTGGGGGTCCTCGCTCAGCTCCGGCCGGATCGTCTTCAGCGCGATGGGGTGTCCGCCGGGGGTGTACGACAAATACACCGTGCCCATGCCGCCCGAGCCGAGCCGCGCCGCCAGCCGGTAGCTCGCCACGGTCGTCGGGTCACCGGCCTCCAACGGCCGGAAGCGCCCGCCCGATCGAACCTCGCCCATCGTTGTCCCCCCGAAAGCTGTGAGGCTTGTGTGCCCCGGGGGAGGTTAGCGGACGAACCGGTGCCTGTGGCCGCTCGGACCGGGCACCCGCGCCTTCCGTCGAAGAGTTGTCGTTTCCTTCACGAATCAGGCACTTTTCCCGACCTCGGCGAGCACGGCGTCCGTGAACGGCGTCCACGCCTCCACCGCCCACGGCCCGAACGCCCGGTCCGTCAAGGCCACGCAGGCCACACCGGCGACGGGGTCGATCCACAGGAACGTCCCCGACTGCCCGAAGTGCCCGAACGTACGCGGCGACGACGAAGTCCCCGTCCAGTGCGGCGCCTTGGCGTCCCGGATCTCGAAACCGAGCCCCCAGTCGTTGGGGTTCTGGTGCCCGTAGCCCGGCAGTACGCCCTTCGTGCCCGGGTACTGCACGGTCATCGCCGCCGCGACCGTACGCGGGTCGAGCAGCCGGGGCGCCTGCACCTCGGCGGCGAACCGCACCAGGTCGTCGACGGTCGAGACACCGTCCTTCGCGGGGGATCCGTCGAGGGAGGTGGACGTCATCCCCAGCGGTTCGAGCACCGCCTGCCGCGCGTACTCCGCGAACGGGATGTCCGCCGCCTTGGCCACATGGTCCCCGAGCGTCTCGAACCCGGCGTTGGAGTACAGCCGCCGCTCCCCGGGCGCCGCCGTCACCCGGTGCTCGTCGAAGGCCAGCCCCGAGGTGTGCGCCAGCAGATGCCGCACGGTCGACCCCGTCGGCCCGGCCGGCTCGTCCAGCTCGATCGCCCCCTCCTCGTACGCGACCAGCACGGCGTACGCGGCGAGCGGCTTGGTGACCGAGGCCAGCGCGAACCGCTGACCGAGCGGACCGTGGGTCCCGAGGACGGTGCCGTCCGCCCGCACGACGGCCGCGGCGGCGGTGGGAACGGGCCAGTTCTCGATCAGGGCGAGGCTCTGCAAGGACATGCCCACGAGCCTAAGCGGCTCAAAGGTCCAACCGCATCGTGGGGTCGGACTCGCACCGGAAGCCCATCGACTCGTAGAGCGGCTCGGCGTCGGCGGAGGCGGTCAGATGGACCTGACCGGCGCCCCGCTCACGGAACCAGTCGACGAGGACCGCCATACAGGCGCGGGCGTGGCGCCGACGGCGGGCGCCGCGAACTCCCCGTCGGCATCGGCGAGTCGGCGACGTACCGTGGGCAGGGACTCGGCGTGCCAGTCCGTGGAACCGTCCGCGCTCGCCAAGGAGTCGATCATCACCTGGCGCAGCCGGAGCACTTCCGCCGCGTCCCCGGCCGTGGCACGTCGTACGAGACCCATGATCGGCACGGCAGTCAGCCGGGCCCCTTGTGTCGCGGGAATTCCGGTCCCCGGAATTCATCGGAATCCGCTTGCTTGGAGTGCACTCCAAGGTTTTAGCGTGGAGGTCATGACGGTGATGGAGACCACGAGCACGACGAGTGCCACCAGTACTGCCGGTACCGGAGGTTGTGCGGGTCCGCCGCGGCAGCCCCGGCGGCCGGACGGGCAGGACCGGTACACGATCAGCGAGGTCGTCGTCCTCACCGGTCTCACGGCACACACCCTGCGCTGGTACGAGCGGATCGGGCTGATGCCGCACATCGACCGCTCCCACACCGGCCAGCGCCGCTACCGCAACCGTGACCTCGACTGGCTCGACCTCGTCGGCAAGCTCCGGCTCACCGGCATGCCGGTCGCCGACATGGTCCGGTACGCGGAACTGGTGCGCGAGGGCGACCACACCTACAGCGAGCGTTTCGAACTCCTGAAGTCGACCAGGCAGGACGTCCTGTCCCGGATCGCCGAACTCCAGGACACCCTGAACGTGCTCGACCGGAAGATCAACTTTTATGCGGACGCCGGGCAGGCCCTGGCGTCGGAGAGGGCTTCATGACGGACGGCAGGATCGCGACGGCACGACTGGGCACCGACGGACCGGAGGTCGGCGTACAGGGCCTCGGCTGTATGGGCATGAGCTTCGCGTACGGCCCCTCGGACGCGGAGGAGTCGAGGGCCACCCTGGAGCGGGCGCTGGAACTGGGCGTCACTCTCTACGACACGGCCCAGGCGTACGGCGCCGGCGAGAACGAGAAGTTCCTCTCGCCCTTCGTCAAGGCCCACCGCGACGACCTCGTCATCGCCACCAAGTTCGGCCTGGGCATCGACCCCGACGACCCGACCAGGCGGATCATCCGCAACGACGAGCCGTACATCCGTGAGGCCGTCGAGTCGAGCCTGCGCCGCCTCGACGTCGATGTGATCGACCTCTACTACATGCACCGCCGCGACGTGAACGTCCCCATCGAGGAGACGGTCGGCGTCATGGCCGACCTCGTCCGCGAGGGCAAGGTCAAGCACCTGGGCCTCAGCGAGGTCACGGCCACCGAACTCCGCGCCGCCCACGCCGTGCACCCCATCGCCGCCCTCCAGTCCGAGTGGTCCCTCTTCAGCCGCGACATCGAGACGAACGTGGTCCCCACGGCCCGCGACCTCGGCGTCACCCTCGTCGCCTACTCGCCCCTCGGCCGAGGTTTCCTCACCGGCTCCTTCGCCAAGGCCGAGGACCTCACCCCCGGCGACTTCCGCCGCCAGCAGCCCCGCTTCACGGGCGACAACGCCGCCGCCAACGCGGCCCTCCTGGACCCGATCCGCAAGGTCGCCGACGCCCACAACGCCTCCCTCGGCCAGACAGCCCTGGCCTGGGTCCACCAACAAGCGTCCCTGCACGGCCTTTCGGTGGTCCCGATCCCGGGCACCCGCAAGCCGGCCAGGGTGGAGGAGAACGCGGCGGCCACGAGGATCGTCCTGGGTGAGGAGGACATGGCGCTGCTGGAACCGATAGCGGCGAGGGTGACGGGCGACCGTTACGCGGACATGGCGTTCACGTCCGCAGGCAGGGAGTAGGGCCGCGCTTTCAGGCGGGGACGGCGCGCGCCTTCAGGCGGGGATGGCGCGCGCTTTCAGGCAGGGGTGACCGCAGCGCTTTCAGCGCTACAACTCGGCCAGCAACTCCGCCTTCTTCGCACTGAACTCCTCATCCGTCACCAGCCCCGCCTGGTGCAACTCCCCGAGATGCCGGATCCGGTCGGCGATGTCGGCCGGATCCCGGCGCGGCCCGGTACCGGCCGGCGCCGCCGCGTCCGCGGGCCCCGCGGAACGCACCGCCGCCAACACGGCCGCGGCGAACGGCAGTGACTCGTGCACCGGCCCATACCCCAAGCCGAACACGACAGCCGCCGGATCATGATCCGGCTGAGGCGCCCGCTCACCGGGGTCATCCCGTCGAAGCAACCGCAGATACCCCTCGAAGACCTCCGGCGACCGCCACTCGACCCCACTCAGCGCACCGACCGGAAAACTCTGGTCCCCGGCCTTCCACTTCGCCGAAGAGGCCCCCGTCCAGAACCACCGGAACGACACGGACCGCCCGTCGAACGAGGCCTTCCCGTCGTACGCCTTGAACTGCAACGGCACCTCGGGCGCCGCCACCAGAAACCGCTCGGCGGGCCCGGACGCGGTCAACCGCGCCCGCAGTTCGTCGGCGTAGTACTCCGCGAGCGTCTCCCGCTCGGCCGGCAGCACCAGCCGGTACGGGTCGGAGCCCTCCTTGAGCTGGTCCGCCGCCGCCTCCATCAGCGGATCGGCGCCCGGTCGCGGCACGGCACGCAGTACGACGGTGCCCCGCTTCCCGGGTGTCAGAGTCACCCCCGCGATCGCCTCCAGGGGGACGCGCCGCTCACCGAGTGCCTGGAAGAGCTTCGGCGTGCGAATCCCCCGTTCGAAGCGGATGAGCACGGAGTCGGACTCGAACTCCCAGACGGCATGCAATCCGGCCAGTACGTCACCCATGCGGCTCATCGTATGCGTGCGACGCGGCGAAGTCCCGACCGAGGCGAACCGCACTTTTTACACTCCTCTACGCGCGTCAGGCTTCCACGCTGTCGGACAGACCCGTCAGACACGCCTCGTTCTCCCGCGCACAGAGCACCGACTCGTACGCGCCGATGCCGATTTCGGCGAGGTTGCGCAGGCTGTCGGTCCCCGGCTCGAAATAGCCGCTGTGCCCCCGGGCGTCGGCGGCCGACAGGATGCGTGCCCCGAACTCCGTGGAGACCGGGTCGGCGCCGTGGCCGAGCCCGCCGACCTCCAGGTAGGGCACGTCCTGGACCCAGTCGTCGGCGTCCCGCATGGCCCACACCCGGGCCGGCGTACGCAGCTGACCGACCGTCTCGGCGCGCATGCCGGGGCTGCCCGCGACCGCGATGTCGGTGACCCGCGCCGGCAGCGAGCGCGCGGCGACACCGCACACCACCGAGCCGTAGCTGTGGCACGCCAGCGCGACCGTGGAACTGCCGGGCAGGCTCCGCACCAGCGAGTTCAGCCGGACCGCGCCCTGCTCGGCGCGGAGCGCGGTGGCCGAGTCGAGGCCGAGGCCGTCGGGCGCGGTGTAGTCGGCCCAGGCGATCACGGCCGTACGCGTCCCGGGGCTCGCCGCACGCTCGGCCTTGTAGAGCGACTTGGCCATGCCGACGGGCGCGGAGTACCGGCGGTTGGTGCGCTGGAAGTTGAGGAGGTTCGTGTCGACGCCGGGGACGACGACCGAGACGCGCGCGGCCTTGTCGAGGCTGCCGAAGACCTCGGCGACCCGGCCGGTGCCCTCGGGGTCGAAGGCCAGGATCTTGCGCGTCTTCACGGCCAGCATGTCGAAGCGGTGCATCCGGCGGCCGGCCTCGTGCCGGCCGGTCTCGGAGAGCCGCTCGTCGTGCATGCGCTTGCGTTCACGCTTGCTCTGCTGCTTCAGCGCGATGCGGTTGGCGCGGTAGCGCAGCTTGACCGGGGCGCCGTTCATGTTGCCGACCGCGAACGGATAGCGGTGGGCGAGCCGGGTGCGCTGCCCTGCGGTGAGCGAGGCGAAGAAGGCGGCCAGGCGGTGCGGGGACGATTCGGCGTCCGGCAGGTCACGGCCGTCGAGGTCTCCGCGCTGCCACGCGGAGAGCGACGCCTGCAGCGGCGACTCCTCTCGATGGCTGCGGATCGCGGTCCAGCCGGTGGTCGCCAGCATCACGAAAACCACGGCCAGCGCCAGTAGTGCGCGCCAGACGTTCAGTTGCGGGGAGGAGTCGAAGGAAGTCACTGGAAGGACACACTAAGAGAACGGAAGGGTCTCGCGTTAACCAAGTGAGAGGGATCACGTTTCGATCACGCCCGTTCCGTGCAGTGCCGCCGAGAAGGTCCCGAAGGTGCCATTCCCTACGCGTTTCGGCCAGTGCGCCACTTCTCGGCCAACGACGGCCGTAGGGCGTCCAGGTGTGCGGCCGTCAGTTCGCGCATCGCGTCCATGCTGAGGTCGCCGCCCAGGGCCCACAGGCGTTCTGTGACCCGCATCACGCCGCCGAAGACGGCCACCGCCACGCGCGGCCGGGGGTCCGTGTCCACATCGAGCCCCTCGCGCTCGGCGATGATCCGCTCGATCTCCCGGGCCACCTCCTCCGAGCGGCGCAGATGCGCGGCCAGCAGTGCGGGCGTCGACTCGATCATGCCGTAGGTGCGCAGGAAGAGGTCGACGGGAACGATCTGGTGGACGGCCTCGCCGATGGCGTCCCAGCCCTCCAGGACGGCGTTGCGCATCGCCTCCAGCGGGGCCTCGTGCGTCGGCCGGGCGCGCACGGCCCCCAGGAAGTGCTCCTGCGTGAGGTCGATGACCGCGAGGGCGGCCTCCTCCTTGCCCGCGAAGTAGCGGAAGAAGGTGCGCTGCGAGACGTCGACGGCCTCGGCGATCTCGTCGACCGTCGTCGCCTCGTACCCCTGGGTCGTGAACAGCTCCAGGGCCGCCCGCAGCAGCGCGTCGTGGGTGCGCTGCTTCTTCCGCTCGCGCAGTCCCGGCCGCTCCTCCGCCGCCGTGATCGTCGCCGTGGCCGCCGTCTCCATGAACCCTCGTCTCCACCCACCCCTGCGGCGGATGACGTGACAGTTACCGACTTGTGAACTGGTTTGTCAATTGTCAGTGACTGACATTAGCCTCGCACGCATGACTAGTCAGACCACTGTCGACAAGACGGGACCGGGGGACAAGGCGCCAGTCGTCCCGTCGGACCCGACGACGAACCAGGGCCGGGGCCTGCGCGGCCATCCCTGGTTCACCCTCCTCACCGTGGCCGTCGGCGTCATGATGGTCGCCCTCGACGGCACCATCGTGGCGATCGCCAACCCGGTCATCGCGGGTGATCTCAAGGCCAGCTTCGCCGAGGTCCAGTGGATCACCAACGCCTACTTCCTCGCACTCGCCGTCACGCTCATCACCGCCGGCAAGCTGGGTGACCGCTTCGGACACCGCCAGACCTTCCTCATAGGCGTGGTCGGCTTCGCCGCCGCATCCGGGGCCATCGGACTGTCGGACTCGGTCGCCTTCGTGGTGATCTTCCGTGTCTTCCAGGGCCTGTTCGGCGCGCTGCTGATGCCGGCCGCGCTCGGCCTGCTCCGCGCCACCTTCCCCGCCGAGAAGCTGAACATGGCGATCGGTATCTGGGGCATGGTCATCGGCGCCTCCACCGCGGGCGGCCCGATCCTCGGCGGCTTCCTCGTCGAGAACGTCAGCTGGCAGTCCGTGTTCTGGATCAACGTCCCGGTCGGCGTCCTCGCCGTGGCCCTGGGCGCCTGGATCCTGCTGGACCATCGCGCCGAGAACGCGCCGCGCTCCTTCGACGTCCTGGGCATCGGGCTGCTGTCCGGAGCCATGTTCTGCCTGGTCTGGGCGCTCATCAAGGCCCCCGAGTGGGGCTGGGGCGACGGTCTGACGTGGACCTTCGTCGTCGCGTCCCTCGCCGGCTTCGGGTTCTTCGCCTTCTGGGAGACGAAGGTCAAGGAGCCGCTGATCCCGCTGGCGCTCTTCCGTTCCGTACCCCTGTCCGCGGGTGTCGTCCTGATGGTCCTGATGGCCATCGCGTTCATGGGCGGCCTGTTCTTCGTGACGTTCTACCTCCAGAACGTGCACGGTATGAGCCCCATCGACGCGGGTCTGCACCTCCTCCCGCTCACCGGGATGATGATCGTCGGCTCGCCGCTGGCCGGCGCGCTGATCACCAAGGCCGGACCGCGCATCCCGCTGGCCGGCGGCATGGCCCTCACCGCGATCGCGATGTACGGCATGTCGACGCTGGAGACCGACACCGGCAGCGCCGTGATGTCCCTCTGGTTCGCGCTCCTCGGCCTCGGCCTCGCCCCGGTGATGGTCGGCGCCACCGAGGTCATCGTCGGCAACGCGCCCCTGGAGCTGTCCGGTGTCGCCGGCGGTCTCCAGCAGGCCGCGATGCAGATCGGCGGCAGCCTCGGTACGGCCGTGCTCGGCGCCGTCATGGCCTCCAAGGTCGACGGCGACCTGCCGGGCAACTGGACGGACGCCGGTCTCCCGCCGCTCACCGACGCCCAGCTCGGCCAGGCCTCCGAGGCCGTCCAGGTCGGTGTCCCCCCGGTCGCCGAGGGCACCCCGGCGGAGATCGCCGCGAAGATCACCACGGTCGCCCACGACACGTTCATGTCCGGCATGAGCCTGGCGTCCCTGGTCGCCGCCGGGGTGGCCGCGATCGCCGTCCTCGTCGCGTTCCTGACCAAGCGCGGTGAGAACGCCGAAGCGGGCGCCGGAGCGGCGCACATCTAACAGCTCCGCCGCCGCTCCACACGCGGGTTTCCGCCCGCGTTCGCCTATCAGGGTGAAAAGTCTAAAGATCGCTCGTTCCGGCCGCGCGCCCCGGGCCACAGCGGGGCGACCGGGCTGGTTCCCACCCGGCTGGTGTTGATCGCGTAGGACTCGGTCGCTCGCTGAGCGGCCGAGCAGCGTGAGCCGGAAATCCCCCTGCCGTGGCCGAGGGAGGGTTGCAACTGCTCGTTGAGGAGCGCGAACGCGGTCGTATTAGCTCGATCGTGTGATGGTCGACTTCCGGGCTGGCGGAGTTCTGGGCCGTTCGGGCTACGGTGACTGTGCGATCTGGGCCGCCGGGTACGGCGCCGGCGTGCGGGGCCCCGTTCCACCGGAGTGATGGTTCGGGGCCTCTCCGTCGCCTCTGGCTGTACCCACATGGCCAGGTCGCACAGGGAACCGGCCTCCCGGGCCCGGACCACGGACAGGATCCGCGTCGCCGCCCCGGGGCTGAGTACGCCGGGGACCTGAGGTACCTCCCACGCCCTTAAGGCAGTGGGGGAGCGCCCAAGACCGTTCGGGGCGTGCGGCTGAACAGGCTCACTCCTGCTCACTCCAAAGGAACGGTTCAAAGTGGGTCAAGTCCTCCGTACGGCAAGGGCGTACGACACAGGGGAGCGACCAGTGGTCTGCGGCGCGCTGGCCGGAGGGGGCAGCGCGCCACAGACGGGCCCGAGCACACTCCCCGGTTTCAACCACGCCGCAGGGGTACTCGCCGTTCTGTACGCGAACTGACCGCGAGGTTCAGGGAGTTGTTGACGATGGCGGGCTTCGGACACGGTACGCGCAGGCACCCCCGCTCACGTGGCCGGACGTGGTCACGGACCGGGCCGGATCGCGCGACCCTCGGCATCATCGGAGTCATCTGCGCGATCGCGGGCTTCTTCGTTCTGGGCATCATTCTCGGACCCATCGCGATCCTCTGCGGCTGGCTGGCCATGAACCGAACCTGGTCCGGCGCCCGCCCCGTCCCCGCCGTCATCGCGGTCGTTCTCGGCGCCATCGACACCGTCCTGGCCATCATCTGGCTGGCGGGCACAGCCACTCCGGGGACCGGATTCTTCTGATCCGACATGGAGTGAGGGAAAAGGGCAGGGGCCCCCGGCAACAGCCGGGGGCCCCTTTTCCCCGTAGGTGAGGTGCGGAGAAGTCAAGGGGCGCGAGCAGCCATGACGATCCCGCACTCGCGCACGCACAGGCTTCCCTACGGTCATCGGCGTTGTTCCGGCACTGCCCCAGAAGCCCGCAACGACGCGACCTCCGCCCGCAGCAACCGAACCTCCTCGGCCAGCGCCGTGATCGCGGCCGTCTGCCGCCGCTCCTCCGCGTCATCCTTCTCGAACCGCGCGATGAACCACGCCGCGATATTCGCCGTCACCACACCCAACAACGCGATCCCCGACAGCATCAGCCCAACGGCCAGCACCCGCCCCAGCCCGGTGGTCGGCGCATGGTCCCCGTACCCCACCGTCGTCATCGTCGTGAACGACCACCACACCGCGTCGTCCAACGTGTTGATGTTCCCCCCGGGAGCGTCCCGCTCCACGGACAGCACCGCCAGCGACCCGAACATCAACAGCCCGATCACCGAACCGCCGACATACGTCGTGAGCCTTATCTGCGACGCCATCCGCGCCCGCTGCCCGACCAGCAGCAACGTCGCCACCAGCCGCAGCAGCCGCAGCGGCTGGATCATCGGCAGCACCACCGCCGCCAGGTCCAGCCACCGCGACCGTACGAACTCCCAGCGCCGCTCGGCGAGGAGGAGCCGGATGACGTAGTCGAGCGCGAACGCGCCCCACACCCCCCACTCGGCGGCGTCGCACCACCACCTCACCTCGGCGCTCGCGTCCGGCCGGACGATCGGCACCGCGTACGCCACGGCGAACACCGCGGCCAGGCCGAACAAGGGCCGCTGTGTGTGCTGTTCCCAGCGCGTCTGCGCCGAGCCCGATCGTTGCTTCATGCCCCGCATCGTAGAAAACGTGAAGGGGTGGTGAACCCGCAGGTTCACCACCCCATGACACATGGATCAAATGCTAGGCGTCTCCGCCCGCCGCTCCCGGATCGGCCGCCGCCACGTCGAGCAGCTGGTAGCGGTCGATCGCCTGCTTCAGCAGTGAGCGGTCGACCTTGCCCTCGCGGGCCAGCTCGGTCAGCACCGCGACCGCGATCGACTGGGCGTCGATGTGGAAGAAGCGCCGGGCCGCCCCCCGCGTGTCCGCGAAGCCGAAGCCGTCCGCGCCCAGCGACTGGTATGTGCCCGGTACCCACCGCGAGATCTGGTCCGGCACGGACCGCATCCAGTCGGAGACGGCGACGAACGGACCCTCGGAGCCGCTCAGTTTCCGCGTCACATACGGGACCTGCTGCTCCTCCTCGGGGTGCAGCAGGTTGTGCCGCTCCACGTCGACGGCCTCGCGGCGCAGCTCGTTCCAGGAGGTCGCCGACCAGACGTCCGCCTTCACGTTCCAGTCGGCGGCCAGGATCCGCTGCGCCTCGAGCGCCCACGGCACCGCGACACCGGAGGCGATGATCTGCGCGGGGGTGGCGCCCGACTCGCCGGCCTTGATGCGGTGGATGCCCTTGAGGATGCCCTCGACGTCCACGTCCCCCGGCTCGGCCGGGTGCTGGATCGGCTCGTTGTAGACGGTGAGGTAGTAGAAGACGTCCTCGCCCGGCTTGCCGTCGGCGGTCTCGCCGTACATCCGGCGCAGACCGTCCTTCACGATGTGCGCGATCTCGTACCCGTACGCCGGGTCGTACGCGACACAGCCCGGGTTCGTCGAGGCGAGCAACTGCGAGTGCCCGTCCGCGTGCTGGAGCCCCTCACCCGTCAGCGTCGTACGGCCTGCGGTCGCACCGAGGACGAACCCGCGCGCCAGCTGGTCGGACATCTGCCAGAACTGGTCGCCGGTGCGCTGGAAACCGAACATCGAGTAGAAGACGTAGACCGGGATGAGCGGCTCGCCGTGCGTCGCGTACGCCGAACCGGCCGCGATCAGCGAGGCCGTGCAGCCCGCCTCGGAGATGCCGTCGTGCAGCATCTGACCCGTGGGCGACTCCTTGTAGGCGAGCAGCAGATCGCGGTCGACCGCCTCGTACTGCTGGCCCAGCGGGTTGTAGATCTTCGCGCTCGGGAAGAACGAGTCCATGCCGAAGGTGCGGTACTCGTCGGGCGCGATCAGCACGAACCGCTTGCCGATCTCCTTGTCCCGCATGAGGTCCTTCAGCAGTCGTACAAACGCCATGGTCGTGGCGATCGACTGCTGACCGGAGCCCTTCTTCACACTCGCGTACGTCTTGTCCTCGGGCAGGGCCAGCGGCTTGGCGCGCACGACACGCGTCGGGACGTACCCGCCGAGTCCCTTGCGGCGGTCGTGCATGTACTGGAGCTCCTCCGAGTCCCGCCCCGGGTGGTAGTACGGCGGCAGGCCGGACTCCAACTCCTTGTCGGAGATGGGCAGGTGGAGGCGGTCGCGGAAGCCCTTGAGGTCGGCGACCGTCAGCTTCTTCATCTGGTGCGTGGCGTTGCGGCCCTCGAAGTTCGGGCCCAGCGTCCAGCCCTTGACCGTCTTGGCCAGGATGACCGTCGGCTGGCCCTTGTGCTCGTGGGCCGCCTTGTACGCCGCGTAGATCTTGCGGTGGTCGTGACCGCCGCGGCCCAGGTGCAGGATCTGGTCGTCGGTCATGTTCTCGACCATGGCGCGCAGCCGCTGGTCGTCACCGAAGAAGTGGTCGCGGATGTACGCGCCGGTCTCGGTGGCGTACGTCTGGTACTGGCCGTCGGGCGTGGTGTTCATCTTGTTGACCAGCACACCGTCGCGGTCCTGGGCGAGCAGCGGGTCCCAGGTGCGGTCCCAGACCAGCTTGATCACGTTCCAGCCGGCGCCGCGGAAGACCGACTCCAGCTCCTGGATGATCTTGCCGTTGCCGCGCACCGGGCCGTCGAGGCGCTGGAGGTTGCAGTTCACGACGAAGGTCAGGTTGTCGAGGCCCTCACGGGCGGCGATCGTGAGCTGGCCGAGTGACTCCGGCTCGTCCATCTCGCCGTCACCGAGGAACGCCCAGACGTGGGACTTGGAGGTGTCCGCGATCCCGCGCGCCTCCATGTACCGGTTCATCCGCGCCTGGAAGATCGCGCCCAGCGGACCGAGGCCCATGGACACGGTCGGGAACTCCCAGAAGTCCGGCATGAGGCGCGGGTGCGGGTAGCTGGACAGTCCGTAGGGTGCCTTCGACTTCTCCTGGCGGAAGGCGTCCAACTGCTGGTCGCCGAGGCGGTCCAGCATGTACGCGCGGGCGTAGATGCCGGGGGAGGCGTGCCCCTGGAAGAAGATCTGGTCGCCGCCGTCGCCCTCCTCCTTGCCCCGGAAGAAGTGGTTGAAGCCCACGTCGTAGAGGGAGGCGGAGGACGCGAAGGTCGCGATGTGGCCACCGACGCCGATGCCGGGCCGTTGGGCGCGCGACACCATCACGGCGGCGTTCCACCGGGTCGCGTTGAGGATCTTCCGCTCGATCTCCTCGTTGCCCGGGAAGAACGGCTCGTCCCTGGTCGCGATGGTGTTGACGTAGTCCGTGCTGCGCATCTCGGGTACGGCCACGCGCTTCTCGCGGGCCCGCTCGATGAGCCGGAGCATCAGGTAGCGCGCGCGCTCACGGCCGCGCTGGTCCACCGCGGCGTCGAGCGAGTCGAGCCACTCCTGGGTCTCCTCGGGATCGAAGTCAGGGACCTGACTCGGAAGGCCGCCAATGATGATCGGATTGCGATCGGATCCGGAAGCCACGCTGTTCCTTAGCTGTCAGAGGGCCGCTCTTCAGGGTGTTCCATAGGTGTCTGCACCGTCCCCCATCGTGTACCTCGGGGGCCAAAACGTCACCTCTACCGAGAGGTAACCAGGGCGGTGACATGCTCGGCAAAGGTGGTAAAGGTATTCGACACTCGTACCCCCGGATGGTTCCCGAATGCACAAACCGGGCAGAACGGTGTGGTGTGTGTCACGTGAGGCTGAGAATCCGCGCAGAGAGTTGCGGTGACACGGCCCGGATCGTCACCGTTTCGGCGGTCTGGAAGGCTGGGTACTTGCGCGATCCGTCCCGCCCGTGTGGACTACGGCCAACGCTTCGCGCACGCGCGTGGCTGAACTTCCCCGGGGGCAACCCCATCCGAACATGATCAGGAGGCAACCCGTGAGCGCGACCGCGGACCACGCGGAGGAGCGGACGAACCCTGCCGCAAGGCTGGGGTTCCAGCCCGAGCAGGTGGTCCAGGAGATCGGCTACGACGACGATGTCGACCAGGAGCTCCGCGAGTCCATCGAGGAAGTCGTAGGCAGTGAGCTCGTCGACGAGGACTACGACGACGTGGCCGATGCCGTCGTGCTGTGGTTCCGCGACGACGACGGCGACCTGACGGATGTACTGGTGGACGCCACCACGTACATCGAGGAGGGTGGCTCGATCCTGCTGCTGACGCCCAAGACCGGGCGGGACGGTTATGTGGAGCCCAGCGACATCTCCGAAGCCGCGACGACCGCGGGGCTGTCCGCGTCGAAGAGCGTCAGCGTCGGCAAGGACTGGAGTGGCAGTCGGCTGGTGACTCCGAAGGCGGCGAAGTCGAAGAAGTGACGTTCGCCTGAGAGCTCGGTGGGTTCTGCGCGATGGCGGCTGCGGCTCCGTCGTGGCTTGTCGCGCAGTTCCCCGCGCCCCTTGAGGGGTGCCCCTTCGGGGCCCCTCAAGGGGCGCACCGTTTCTCCTGCGTAGGCTGGGTCACCCGAACAGTCCATGAAGGGACGCAGGAGAATCATGGCGATCCAGGTCGGCGACAAGGCCCCCGACTTCGAGCTCAAGGACAACCACGGCGCCACCGTGAAGCTCTCGGACTTCCGGGGTGAGAAGAACGTGGTGGTGCTCTTCTATCCGTTCGCCTTCACCGGCGTGTGCACCGGCGAGCTGTGCGAGCTGCGGGACAACCTGCCGAAGTTCGTGAACGACGACGTGCAGTTGCTGGCGGTGTCGAACGACTCGATCCACACGCTGCGGGTCTTCGGGGAGCAGGAGGGCCTTGAGTACCCGCTGCTGTCGGACTTCTGGCCGCACGGCGAGGTCTCCCGGGCGTACGGCGTGTTCGACGCGGACAAGGGCTGCGCGGTGCGCGGCACGTTCATCATCGACAAGGAGGGCGTCGTCCGCTGGTCGGTCGTCAACGCCCTGCCGGACGCCCGCGACCTGAACGAGTACGTCGCCGCCCTCGACACCCTGTGATTCTTCGGTTCCAAGGCCTGCGAGGAACGGGAACCCGTCACTAGGATCGACACGTTGATCCGATACCAACGCACGACGGGGCTCCCCGCCCCTGACTATCAAGGGAGGACTCGTGGGAGTCAGCCTCAGCAAGGGCGGCAACGTATCGCTGACCAAGGAGGCCCCTGGCCTGACCGCGGTCATCGTTGGTCTGGGGTGGGACATCCGCACCACGACCGGCACCGACTTCGACCTGGACGCCAGCGCACTGCTGCTGGAATCGTCCGGCAAAGTCAGCAGCGACGCCAATTTCGTCTTCTTCAACAACCTCAAGAGCCCTGACGGCTCGGTCGAGCACACCGGTGACAACCTCACCGGTGAGGGCGAGGGCGACGACGAGCAGATCAAGGTCAACCTCGCGACCGTCCCGGCCGAGATCGAGAAGATCGTCTTCCCGGTCTCGATCTACGACGCCGAGAACCGCCAGCAGTCCTTCGGCCAGGTCCGCAACGCGTTCATCCGCGTGGTGAACCAGGCCGGCGAGGCGGAGATCGCCCGGTACGACCTCTCCGAGGACGCCTCCACCGAGACCGCCATGGTCTTCGGCGAGCTGTACCGGCACGGCGCCGAGTGGAAGTTCCGCGCCATCGGCCAGGGCTACGCCTCGGGTCTGCGCGGTATCGCCCAGGACTTCGGTGTGAACGTCTGAGCCACCGGGGAAGACCCACTGGGCTCACCACGTCCGGCGCCGCTGTCATCATCGACCGCGGCGCCGGACGCGCTCGTACGACATGGGCGGGCGGCCCGCGCGTAGGACCACAACTGAACAGCTGAGCAACTGAAGCTCGAAAATCGGGGAGGACCAGCACCATGGGCGTCACACTCGCCAAGGGAGGCAATGTCTCCCTCTCCAAGGCCGCGCCGAACCTCACTCAGGTGATGATCGGGCTCGGCTGGGACGTCCGGACCACCACCGGAGCCCCTTTCGATCTCGACGCCAGCGCACTGCTCTGCCAGAGCGGCCGGGTGCTGGGGGACGAGTGGTTCGTCTTCTACAACAACCTCAAGAGTCCCGACGGCTCGGTCGAGCACACCGGCGACAACCTCACCGGTGAGGGCGACGGCGACGACGAGTCGCTCATCGTCGACCTGTCCAAGGTGCCGGCCACCGTCGACAAGATCGTCTTCCCGGTCTCCATCCATGACGCGGAGAACCGCGGCCAGGCCTTCGGCCAGGTCAGCAACGCCTTCATCCGCGTGGTCAACCAGGCCGACGGCCAGGAACTCGCCCGCTACGACCTCTCCGAGGACGCTTCCACCGAGACCGCGATGATCTTCGGCGAGGTCTACCGCTACGGCGGAGAGTGGAAGTTCCGCGCTGTGGGACAGGGGTACGCGTCCGGTCTGCGGGGCATCGCACTCGACTTCGGAGTCAATGTCTCGTAGCGCGATATGCGCAAAAGCCGGGGCCGTGTGGGGTGCGAGGGGTGCCCGACTAGACTTCGGGTTCAAAAGTTCGTAAAGCCGCGCGCGGCGCGGGGGAACCCCGTACACACACGATTGGGTAGCCAGTGGTTCTGAAAACCTTCGGCTGGTCGTTCGCGGTCACCGCGCTCGGCTTGGTAGCAGCAGTTCTCTACGGTGGGTGGGCGGCGTTCGGTGTCGTCGCGATCCTGTCCGTCCTGGAGATCTCGCTGTCCTTCGACAACGCGGTGGTCAACGCCGGGATCCTGAAGAAGATGAATGCCTTCTGGCAGAAGATCTTCCTCACCATCGGCATCCTGATCGCCGTCTTCGGTATGCGGCTGGTCTTCCCCGTCGTCATCGTCGCCATCAGCGCCAAACTGGGTCCGCTCGAGGCCGTCGATCTGGCGCTCACCGACAAGGACCTGTACCAGCAGTACGTGACCGACGCCCACCCGTCGATCGCGGCCTTCGGCGGTATGTTCCTGCTGATGATCTTCCTGGACTTCATCTTCGAGGACCGGGACATCAAGTGGCTGGGCTGGCTCGAGCGTCCGCTGTCCAAGCTCGGCAAGATCGACATGCTGTCGGCCTGCATCGCGATGATCGTCCTGCTGATCACCTCGATGACCTTCGCGACCAACGCCCACCAGCACGGCGGCGCCCACGTCGACAAGGCGCAGACCGTTCTGGTCTCCGGTCTCGCGGGCCTGATCACCTATCTCGTCGTCGGCGGTCTCTCCGGCTTCTTCGAGGGCAAGCTGGAGGAAGAGGAGGAGCGCGAGCACGAGGAGGAGGAAGCGGCGGAGCGTACGGGCAAGCCGCGTTCGGCCGTCGCCCTCGCGGGCAAGGCCGCGTTCTTCATGTTCCTCTACCTGGAGGTCCTGGACGCGTCCTTCTCCTTCGACGGTGTCATCGGCGCCTTCGCCATCACCAACGACATCGTCCTGATGGCGCTGGGCCTCGGTATCGGCGCGATGTACGTCCGGTCGCTGACCGTGTACCTGGTCCGCCAGGGCACCCTCGACGACTACGTCTACCTGGAGCACGGCGCGCACTACGCGATCGGCGCCCTGGCCGCGATCCTCCTCGTCACCATCCAGTACGAGATCAACGAGTTCATCACCGGTTCCATCGGTGTGATCCTGATCGGCTGGTCCTTCTGGTCCTCCGTCCGCCGCAACAAGGCGCTGGCGGCCGCGGAGGGAAAAGCTGACGCCTCCAAGGAGGAGGTCTCCTCCGGGGTGTGACCCGGAACACCGGGCCGGTGTGACCGGTTCCGGAGTGTGACGGCCCTCCGGGTGAGGGAACGCTCTGAGCGGGGCGGCCGACGAGGACTCGTCCTCCGTCGGCCGCCCCGTGGTGGTTGACGCGACGACACGGCAGTTGTGGGGCGGGCATGAGTTTCCTGGACAACCTCTGGCGCGGGCGGCCCTCGGAGTTCGACGCGGGCAACGCGGCGACCAACGCGATCGAGCTGACCAAGCGGCATCAGAAGGTGTCCCTCAGCAAGCAGAACGCCGCGGCGGGGCACTTGCGCGTCAATCTGTCCTGGCGGATGCGGACGTCCGACATCGGCGGGATGAAGCGGCAGAGTGTGCTCCGGCACCCCTTCAAGGCGTTGCGGCCGGAGGAGGTCCAGGCGCACAGCCAGAGCATGGTGAACGTCGACCTCGACCTCGGCTGTCTGTATGAGCTGGCCGACGGGACGAAGGGGGTCGTGCAGCCGCTGGGCGGCTTCCTCGGTGACATCAACGAACCGCCGTACATGCGGCTCAGCGGGGACGACCGGTTCGGGTCGGGGTCCGGCGAGACGATGTACATCAACCTCGATCACCGGGACAACTTCAAGCGGATGCTGGTGTTCGTCTACATCTACGACCAGACGCCGGCGTTCGACCGTACGCACGCGATCGTGACGCTGTATCCGAGCAATGGGCCGCGGATCGAGATAGGCCTGGATGAGAGGCACCCGCAGGCCCGGTCGTGTGCGGTGGTGATGATCGAGAACGTCAAGGGGGAGATCGTCGTCCGCCGGGAAGTGAAGTTCGTCTATGGCTTCCAGGCGGAGCTTGATCGGTTGTATGGGTGGGGGTTGCAGTGGGGACGGGGTTACAAGACCAAGGCCGAGCGCTGACGCCGGTCCTGGCCGGTTCACCCTCTGAGCCCGGGATCCTCCGCGCCCCTCACGGGGCGCTCAGCGGCCGATGAACTGTGGGCCCTGGGGCGGTAGGCGGAAGTCGGGGTCCAGGGCCGCCGCCGTGGGCTGGGGGTAGCCGTAGGCCGGGCCGTTGGCGGTGGCGGGGGTCGGCTGGGGGTGGGGGTAGCCGTAGGCCGGCTGGGCGGGCTGTTGGGTGGGGGCCGCCGGGGGGTAGCCGTACGCGGGCTGGGACGGGACACCGGTGGTGGGCTGCTCCGGGGGCAGGGGGACCGAGATCTCCGGGGTCGGCGGCTGGGTCGCGGCGGTCTGGTCGGCCGCGGCCGCGGCGGCTGCCGCCGCCTCCGACTCGTCGACCGAGATGCCGAAGTCCGTGGCGAGGCCCTGGAGTCCGTTGCTGTAGCCCTCGCCCAGGGCGCGGAACTTCCAGCCGCCGCCACGGCGGTAGAGCTCGCCGCAGATGAGGGCGGTCTCCTCGCCGGTCTCGGGCTTGATGTCGAAGTACGCCAGCGGTTCGGCGTCGGCGACGGTGGCGTCGTACAGCAGGATGCGCAGGGACCGTACGCGGCCGAAGGAGACGTCCTCGGCGGAGGCCACGAGGAGAATCTGGCTGACGGCGGACTCGACACCCGCCAGGTCGGTCTGGATGGTGTCAGTGAGGCCTTCGGCCACGCGCTTCTGGCCGAGCCGCCACACCTTGCCCGAGGGATGGCGCGGCTGGTTGTAGAAGACGAAGTCCTCGTCGGACCGTACGCGGCCGTCGGGACCGAGGAGCAGCGCCGAGGCGTCAACCACCGGGGCGCCCTGCCCGGGCGCCCAGCGCAGCACGGCGCGGACCGCCGTGGCTTCGATCGGGACGTTCGACCCCTTCAGCATCGCGTGCGTCATGCGGTCATCCTGCCCTCTCGGTCCTGGTCACGACAACGCGGGGGCGGCGAACCGTCGGTGAAATCGTTCAGTGCCCGACACGGCCGGGTTACCAGAACTTCACGCCCGGCGGGAACTGATGTCACACATTTGTACGTACTATTACCGGCCACCATCGCGACGGCCGCCTAGCAGCCACGGGGGAACCACATGCGTCATTTCGGGCACATCGCCCCTGAGGAGCGTCAGCGCCTCTTTTACCGGGAGCCGGGTGAGTTCGACGCCGACTCCCCGCCCCGCGTGCTCGCCGCCGCTCTCGGCGCCACGCTCTACAGCCCGGCCACCCGCGAGCGGCTGGCCGACGACATCGTCAAGCAGGCCGGACGCGGTGTGGTCTCCATGGTGCTGTGCCTGGAGGACTCGATCGACGACGCGGAGGTCGTGGGCGCCGAGGAGAACCTGGTCCGGCAGTTCGCCGACCTCGCCGGCCGGCCGGATGCCGAGCTTCCGCTGTTGTTCATCCGGGTCCGCTTCCCCGAGCAGATACCCGACCTCGTCAGCCGTTTCGGCCCGGCCGTACGGCTGCTGTCCGGGTTCGTGTTCCCGAAGTTCACCGAGGAGCGGGGCGTCGCGTTCCTGGAGGCGCTCACCGCCGCGGAGTCCGTGAGCGGGCGGCGGCTGTTCGGGATGCCGGTGCTGGAATCGCCGGAGCTGATGTACAGGGAGACGCGCGTAGAAGCACTCCAGGGCATCGCCCACACCGTCGACAAGTACCGCGACCGCGTCCTCGCGCTGCGCCTCGGTGTCACCGACTTCTGCTCCTCGTACGCGCTGCGCCGCCCGCCCGACATGACCGCGTACGACGTCCAGATCGTCGCCTCCGTGATCGCGGACGTGGTGAACGTGCTGGGGCGCGCCGACGGCACCGGGTTCACGGTCACCGGGCCGGTGTGGGAGTACTTCCGGGTCCAGGAGCGCATGTTCAAGCCCCAGTTGCGCACCAGCCCCTTCCTGGCGAACCGGGCCGGGGAGTTGCGCGAGTCGATCATCGAGCACGCGCTGGACGGTCTGCTGCGCGAGATCTCCCTCGACCAGGCCAACGGGCTGCTCGGCAAGACCTGCATCCATCCCTCGCACGTGCTGCCGGTGCACGCGCTCTCCGTGGTCAGCCACGAGGAGTTCAGCGACGCCGAGGACATCGTGCGGCCCGACCGCAACGGCGGCGGAGTTCTGCGTTCCGCCTCCCGCAACAAGATGAACGAGGTCAAGCCGCATCGCGCCTGGGCGGAAAGGGTTCTGCAGCGCGCCGAGGTGTTCGGTGTCGCCAATGAGGACATCGGGTTCGTGGATCTGCTGGCCGCCGGGCTGCCCGACTGAACTCCGGCTTTCGTACCGACGCCCGCATGCACGTCGTACCGACGTACCGACTGAGGAATCGATGATTAACGCAGCGAACGACACGACCGGCACGTCCGGCGCGGTCTGGTCCGGGGCCTGGGTCGCCGAGCGGCTCGGGGTCGAACTGGTTGGCGACGAGGAGCTGAGCGGTCTGCTGGGGCTCGCGCTGCGGCGCAACCCCCGGCGGGCGCATCTGCTGGTGTCGAACGTGCTCGGCAAGCATGTGCCGCAGTCGCCGGCCGTCGTGCACGGGTACGGGTTCGCGCTCGGGCGCCGGGTGCGGGAGCTGCTGGGGGCGGCCGGGGTGCGGACCGCGGTCGTCCTCGGGTACGCCGAGACGGCCACCGGGCTCGGTCACTCGGTCGCGGACGGGGTGGGCGAGGCGCCCTACCTCCACTCCACCCGGCGCCCGGTCGAGGGCGTCCACCAGGCCGGCGGCTTCGAGGAGTCCCACTCCCACGCGACGTCGCATCTGCTGCTGCCGGAGGACCCCACGCTGCTCGCGGGGCGGGGACCGCTGGTGCTCGTCGACGACGAGTTCTCCACCGGGAACACGGTCCTCAACACCATTCGCGCGCTGCACGAGCGGTATCCGCGTAAGCGGTACGTCGTCGTGGCGCTGGTCGACATG
The DNA here is from genome assembly GCF_024612035.1 of Streptomyces sp. DSM 40750. Lineage (GTDB taxonomy): Bacteria > Actinomycetota > Actinomycetes > Streptomycetales > Streptomycetaceae > Streptomyces. Next base: position 3,607,586 of record NZ_CP102513.1, on the reverse strand, counting down.
CGGTCGGCCGCCGACCAGGGGCGGCTGGCCGAGTTCGCTCGTGAGATCGGGGCGCGGGTGGACCTGGTGGCCGCGGCGAAGGGGACCGTGCGGCTGCCGGAGGGGGTGCTGGAGAAGGGGCAGGCGCTGGTCGCGGAGTACGAGGGGGCCGCGGCGCCGGTAGCTGCCGCAGACCCGACGGCGCGGGTCACCCGGGTCGAGCTGGGCTGGCCTGCCGGGGTGCCCGACGGCGGGCGGCACGGTTTCACGCCCTCGCATCGTGAGCGTCTGGAGCGCGCGCTGCCCGGTATGGCCGCGCGCCTCGCGGAGGCCTTGCCGCCGGGTGCCCGCCGGGTGCTCGTGCTCGGCTTCGAGGAGCTGATGTACGCGCCGCTGGCGCTCGCGCGAGAGCTGGAGAAGTCGACGAACGGGTTGGAGATACGGTTCTCCACCACCACGCGGTCGCCTGTCCTCGCTGTCGACGACCCCGGTTACGCGATACGCAGCCGCATCGTCTTCCCCGCGCATGACGACCCTTCGGACGGGCCGGGGGAGCGGTACGCGTACAACGTGGCGGGCGGGGACTTCGACGCGGTGGTCGCCGTCGTCGACTCGGTGGCGGACACGCCCGCCCTGCACGCCGCCGACGGCCTGCCGGCGACCCTCGCCGCGCATACGCCGAGCGTGCTGCTCGCCGTAGTGCCGTCGTACGTCCCGTCGTATGTCCCGTCGTACGTCCCGCCGGTCCGGCACCGCCGGGACACGTCGTCCCGGCCGAGCGCCGCGGAGACGGGAAACGAGGGCCGGCGGTTCGAGGCGACCGGCGTGAGCGAGCCGGCCGAGGCGGCGGCAGGAAACGGCCGGAAGGAGCCCGTGGCGGACAGCACGGACGAGCCGTCGCGGACCGAGGCCACGGCCGAGCGGCCGTACGAGACGAGCTCGGCGCCTTCGGCGACCAGGTCGGGCACCGATGCGGCGAAGGCCGCGACGAGCGGCATGCGCCCGCAGGCGACCGAGGCCCATGAGCCGCCGTACGCCGGCCCCGCGCCCACCCCGCCGTCCACCACCGAACCATCCGCACCCGCGCCCCCGACCCCGCACGTCACCGAAAGGCCCCCCATGCTGCCCGAGCCCCTACGCGGCCCCGACTTCTCCTCCTACGCGCCGGACGAGGTCGGCTGGCTGTTGCAGGACCTCTCGGAGGTGACGCTGGAGGCGCCGACCGAGGAGCGGGAGGAGGCCATTCAGAGCGGGGGTGCGCACTACGCGGAGTCCCTGCCGGTCGAGTACCAGCCGAGTGAGCAGTACCAGGCGCTCTTCCACAGCGCGCTGGAGGATTCCGCCGAGCGGATCGCCTTGGCTGTGGGGGTCGTCACCGAGACCGTGCTGGCCGAGCGGGCGGGGCGGCCCGTCATCGTGTCGTTGGCTCGGGCCGGGACGCCCGTCGGTGTCCTGATGCGGCGGTGGGCCCAGTACCGGCATGGCGTCGAGGTGCCGCACTACGCCGTGTCGATCGTGCGGGGGCGGGGCATCGACGCCAACGCGCTGCGGTGGCTGGCGGCTCATCATGACCCCGCCGAGGTCGTCTTCGTCGACGGCTGGACCGGCAAGGGGGCGATCACCCGTGAACTCGCCGCCGCGCTGCTGGAGTTCGAGGAGTCGGACGGGATCACCGGGTTCGATCCGGAGATCGCGGTGCTCGCCGATCCGGGGTCGTGTGTGCGGACGTACGGTACGCGGGAGGACTTCCTCATTCCGTCCGCCTGTCTCAACTCGACGGTCTCCGGGCTGATTTCGCGGACCGTGCTGCGTTCGGATCTCGTCGGACCCGATGACTTCCACGGGGCGAAGTTCTACCGGGAGTTGGCCGGCGTCGATGTGTCGGTGGGGTTCCTGGACGCCATAGCCGCACGGTTCGCCGATGTCGTGGACGCCGTCGACGCCCGTACCAAGGAACTGCTCGCCGCCGATCGCACGCCGACCTGGGAGGGCTGGGCGGCCGTCGAGCGGATCAGTGAGGAGTACGGGATCCACGACGTCAACCTGGTCAAGCCCGGTGTCGGCGAGACCACTCGCGTGCTGTTGCGCCGGGTACCGTGGAAGATCCTCGCGCGGGCCGGGGCGGGCGCGGACCTCGACCACGTACGTCTACTCGCCGAACAGAGAGGGGTACCGGTGGAAGAGGTGGCCGAACTGCCGTACACATGCGTGGGGTTGATCCACCCGCAGTACACGCGGGGCGCGACCGGCGCCGACGGCAAGGCGGTGGCGGTCTGATGCCGGGGCCTCAGGTTCTTGTCGCGAGCGATCTCGACCGTACGCTCATCTACTCGGCCGCCGCGCTCGCGCTGACCATGCCGGACGCACGCGCGCCCCGACTGCTCACCGTCGAGGTGCACGAGAGCAAGCCGCTGTCGTACATGACGGAGACGGCCGCGCGGCTGCTCGCCGACCTGGGGGACGCGGCGGTGTTCGTGCCGACGACGACCCGGACGCGCAAGCAGTACCAGCGGATCAGTCTGCCGGGGCCGGAGCCGAAGTACGCGATCTGCGCCAACGGCGGGCATCTGCTGGTGGACGGCGTCACGGACGCCGCCTGGTACGAGCGGGTCACGGCCCGGCTCGCGGACGAGTGCGCGTCGCTCGCGGAGGTACGGGACCATCTGGCGGCCACGACGGATCCGGCGTGGGTGCGTAAGCACCGGGTCGCGGAGGATCTGTTCGTCTATCTCGTCGTGGAGCGAGAGCTGCTGCCCGAGGAGTGGGTGAAGGATCTGGCGGTGTGGGCCGAGAACCGGGGGTGGACCGTCTCCCTCCAGGGGCGCAAGCTCTACGCCGTGCCGAAGCCGCTCACCAAGAGTGCGGCCATGCGGGAGGTCGCGCGGCGGACCGGTGCCGAGTTGACGCTCGCCGCCGGTGACTCCCTGCTGGACGCGGATTTGCTGCTCGCGGTGGATCGGGCCTGGCGGCCGGGGCATGGGGAGCTTGCCGACGCGGGGTGGGTGGGGCCGGCTGTCAGTGCTCTTCCCGAGCGGGGGGTCTTGGCCGGGGAGCGGATTCTGCGGGAGTTCTTGCGGGCCGTGAAGGAACGCTGAGCGGGGTTCGGGTTACGCCGGTCAGGGGGCGGGGGCGCTGTGGTGTGCGGGCTGCGGGTCGTCCGTGGCTTGTCGCGCCCCGCGGCGGAGCCGCACATTGACGCAGCCCCGCGCCCCTGGAGCGCTGCCCCTCCTCAGGAGGCGGGCCAGCAGGAACGCCAGCACCGCCAGGGCCGCGGCTCCCAGCACGAGCTTCGAGTACGTCGAGACGATCGCCGTCACCTCCGCCCAGTTGGCGCCCAGGAAGTAGCCGGCCAGGACGAAGGCCGTGTTCCACAGGGCGCTGCCCAGGGTGGTGAGGAGGGTGAAGACGGGGAGGGGCATGCGTTCCACGCCGGCCGGTACGGAGATGAGGCTGCGGAAGACGGGGATCATGCGGCCGAAGAAGATCGCCTTGGTGCCGTGCCTGAGGAACCAGGCCTCCGTCTTCTCGATGTCCGAGACCTTGACGAGGGGCAGCTTGGCGGCGATGGCGACCGTGCGGTCGCGGCCGAGGAGGGCGCCGACGCCGTAGAGGGCGAGGGCGCCCACGACGGAGCCGACGGTGGTCCAGAACAGGGCGGCCAGGAGGTCCATCCGGCCGGTGCTCGCGGCGAAGCCGGCGAGGGGGAGGATGACCTCACTGGGTATCGGCGGGAAGAGGTTCTCCAGCGCCACGGCCAGGCCCGCGCCCGGCGCCCCCAGGAGATCCATCAGACCGATGACCCACAGGGGTGCGCCGCTCATCGACTCCGCTTGCATGGCTGTCATGGGGGTACGCTAGGCGGGCGAAGCTGAAGAGAGCCTGAGGGACGGGTGAACGGTCAGGGTGTGGCCGGCGGACCGTTGAACGCTTCCGTCCCGGTGGCCGTTGATCGAAGTGTGTTGATCAACCGCAGCAGCCGCCACCACAGCATCCGCCCCCGCCGCCGCCCGCCCGGGGTGCGGGCGCGGACGCCGCGGCCGAGCCGCCGACCGCGACCGTCGACAACAGTTTGACCGTGTCGGAGTGGCCCACGGGGCAGTCCGCGGGGGCGGACGACTCGGCCATCGGGCGGCTCAGTTCGAAGGTGTCGCCGCAGGTCCGGCAGCGGTACTCATAGCGAGGCATGGGCACAGGCTAACCGGCGCCGGGGTGGCGGCAGGAGGCCTCGGTTCGGGCTGGTCGGTCTTTCTGGCTAAATTTTCACGCTGCCGACCGAAGCAGTTGTGAAAGTGACTGATAATTTGTGGTCGCTGTGTGGAGGCCGACAGGCCGGGGGAACAGGGGGCTCGTAGCCGCGAGTGTGGCGGCTGCGACTTGTCCACGCAGGCGATGCCAAGTGGGGAGGGGGGGACAGTAATGACTGCTGTCCTTTGTCGATCGGGAGCCACGTCTCCCGGTCGGATAGTCGCCGTGCGCGAGCGAAACGTTGCCGCGCGCTGCCGAATCGTTGCTGCGCATCGCTCGGGCCGCCCGCGCGAGGGGGCTCGCCGTGGCTAGCCCGGAGAGCAGGACCGGCTCCGAGGACGAAGGCCGCGCGCGGCGCCGACGGGAGGCGGCGAAGGGGCGGGAGGAGCCTCAGGAGGCGCCCCGGGAGTCCGATCTCACCATGCAGTTGAAGCTCCCCGTCGTCGCGGCGGACGAGACCATGCAGCTGCGGGTCCTCGACCTGGACGCGCTCGACGGCCGGAACGAGCAGTCGCAACCGGAGAAACGGGGAAGACGCAAGGCGCCCAGGCCGTCTGTTCGCGCCAGGTTCTCCGCCTCTGTCGGCGCGCGACTCGACCCCTTCGTCCCTTTCGCCCGCCGGCTGCGTCCGCGGTACCCGCGCCCCGGCCGGACCGACTGGCGTCGCTGGGTGCCGTCCTGGCGGCAGTCGCTGGGGGCCGCCGGCCTGACCGTGGGCATCAGCACCATGCTGCTGACCGTCGCCTACGCCACCACGGAGATACCGGACGACCTCAACACCTTCGCCACCCAGCAGGACAACGTGTACTTCTGGTCCGACGGCACCCCCATGGCCCGCACGGGCTGGGTGCGGCGCCAGGCGATGCCGCTCAAGGACGTCCCCGAGGACGTGCGCTGGGCGGTCCTCGCGGCGGAGAACGCGAGCTTCTACTCGGACCCCGGCATCTCCGTCAGCGGCATCACCCGCGCGCTGGTGCGCACCGTCGGCGAGGGCGACACCCAGGGCGGCTCGACGATCACCCAGCAGTACGTCAAGAACGTGTACCTGTCACAGGACCGCTCGCTCGGGCGCAAGTTCGACGAGGCCATGATCGCCCTCAAGCTCGACAACAAGATGAGCAAGGACAGGATCCTTGAGGGCTATCTCAACACCAGCTGGTTCGGCCGCGGCACCTACGGCATCCAGCGGGCGGCCCAGGCGTACTACGGCAAGGACGTCAACGAGCTGAACGTCAGCGAGGCCGCGGTCCTCGCCTCCCTCCTCAAGGGCGCGGGCCTCTACGACCCCTCCCTCAGCCAGGCCAACCGCGACCGGGCGGTCGAGCGCTGGGAGTGGATCCTGGACCGGATGGTGACCATCGGGAAGCTGTCCAAGACCGAGCGCGCCAAGTACACGAAGTTCCCCGAGCCGATCAAGCAGGCGAACCAGTACGACACCGGCAAGCAGAGCGACTACCTGGTGGTGCTGGCCTCCCAGTACGCCAAGAAGGCCGCGAACATCACCGACCAGGAGTTCGACCGGGGCGGCTACCAGATCTACACGACCTTCGACCGCAAGCGGCAGACCGAGCTGACCGACGCCGTCACCAAGGCGCGCGAGGAGGTGCGGAAGGACGCTCCGAAGAAGGCGAAGACCGCCCACTTCGGAGCCTCCTCGGTCGCCGCCGACGGACGGATACTCGCCGTCTACGGCGGCCCCGACCACCGTGAACAGGGCTACAACGAGTCGAACGCGACCACCGTCCCGTCCGGCTCGGCCTTCCTGCCCTTCGTCTACGCCGCGGGCCTGGAACACGGTGTCGTCAAGGAACGCGGCGGCGCGGCTACACCTGTCACCCCGGAGACGGTCTACGACGGAAACGACGCCGTCCCGGTGACCACCCCCGAGGGGCCGTACTGGGACCGGGACGGCGATCAGGTCTCCGCCAAGAACGACGGCAAGAAGTCCTGGGGGCCGATCACCCTGCACGACGCGCTCGCCAACTCGGTGAACACGCCGTTCATGCAGCTCGGCATGGACACCGGCCTGGACAAGGTCCGCGACACCGCCGAGGCGGCAGGACTGCTCTCCTCCAGCTTCGGGGCGCAGGTGCCCGCGCTGTCCGTGGGCAGCGCCACGCCCAGCGCGATCCGCATGGCCAGCGGCTACAGCACCTTCGCCGCCCTGGGCAAGCACACCGAGCCGTACTCCGTGCGGAAGGTGACCCACAACGGGTCCAAGATCGCCCTGGCCACCCCGAAGCCGAAGCGTGCCGTGGGCGCCAAGGTGGCCGCCCAGGTCACCTCGGCGCTCACGGACGCCTTCCGCACCGCCCACCCCACCTCGCCCGGCGCCGCCTCCTTCGAGGTGGCCGGCAAGGGCGGGACCACACAGGACGACAAGGCCGCCTGGTACGTCGGGACGGCGAAGGACGTGTCGACCGCCGTCGTCGTCTACCGCATCGACCTCACCGAGAGCCTGGAGCCGCTGGCGCTCGACGGGATCGCCGGAACGCCCAACTCCGGCGTCCCCTACGACATCTGGTCCAGTGCGATGAGTATCGGCTGATCACCGATGAGCACCCGCACCCGCCACCCTCGCAGAATGAGCCGTACATGAAGCCTGGCAGCAAGCCGCACCGGGGCCGCCGTCGCAAGGCCCGCCCGCCGCGCCGCACCACCCGCCCGCAGTTCCTCACCCTGGCCGCGCTCCTCGTGGTCGCCTCGCTGGTCGGCGGTTATCTGGTGCTTAATCGTTCGGCCGACACCGCGCCGACCGCCTCCTCGGCCGGCAGCGGGAGCGGCAAGGGGTCCACCAAGGCCTCCGAGGAGCCCGAGTGGGACGGCAAGACGAAGATCATCGGGGATGGCTCCACCTCCTACACCGGCCCGCAGAAGGGGCGGCTGAAGGCCGTACCGCTCAAGAAGGGCGAGAAGCCGCCGCAGTTCGTCGTCTTCTCCTGGGACGGCGCGCTCGCCGGCGACGACGAACTCTTCCAGCACTACCGGGAGATGGCGAAGAAGTACGACGCCCATATGACGTTCTTCCTCACCGGCATCTATCTGCTGCCCAAGGACAAGCGGAGCCTCTACGACCCGCCGCAGCACGACAAGGGCTCCGCCGCGATCAGCTACCCCACCGACGAACACGTCCGCACCACCCTGGAGCAGCTCGGCAAGGCGTGGGAGGAGGGCAACGAGATCGGCACCCACTTCAACGGCCACTTCTGCGGCGCGAAGGGCGGCGCCGACTGGAGCGTCGCCGAGTGGAAGCAGGAGATCGAGGAGTTCAACTCCTTCCTGGAGAAGTGGAAGACCAACACCGGCTACACCGACGCCGATCCGCTGCCCTTCGACATCAAGGCCATCAAGGGCGGCCGCGCCCCCTGTCTGGAGGGTCAGGCGAACCTGCTGAAGGCCGCCAAGGACTTCGGCTACCGCTACGACGCCAGCTCGCCGGGCGCCTTCCAGGTATGGCCCGGCAAGAAGAACGGCCTCTGGGACTTCCCGCTGCAGATGCTCCCGTACAACGACGAGTACCAGGCGCTGTCGATGGACTTCAACTTCCTCTACAACCAGTCCGAGGGCCAGACCGAGGGCGATCCGGCCATGCACCCGACGTGGCAGCAGGAGACCATCGACACCTACATGGCGGGCTTCAACCGGGTCTACTACGTCAGCCGGGCGCCCCTGTTCATAGGCAACCACTTCGAGCAGTGGAACGGCGGCATCTACATGAACGCCGTCGACGAGGTCATCAAGAACGTGTGCGTGAAGAAGGACGTGAAGTGCGTGTCCTTCGACGAACTGGCCGACTGGATGGACGTACAGACGCCGGAGACCCTGGCGAACCTGCGCGGACTCGACCCCGCCCAGGCTCCGGACGACTGGGCGACGGTCGTGAAGTAGCCGCGTGGATACCCATGTTGTGCACTTGTTATTCCCCCCGACCTCACTCCACTTGAGGAGGTCATGTAAAGATTCGCTCCCGGGTACGACCAACCCGGGGTCAAGGAGAATCCCAGTGAGATCAAGGACGTTGAGCCTCGCAGGCTCGACCCTCGCAGCCGCCGTGCTGGCATCCGCACTGTTGCCCGTCACCGCCGCGAACGCCGCCGCGTCGACGCCCAAGGTCACGAGCGCCACCAAGGACGCCTTCGGCCGCGTCGCGGACAACGTGCTCACCGACCGCACGGCCGTCCTGCTCGGCGGCAAGGCCGCCCGCAAGTCGCTGAAGCCCACGGGTGGCGTCAAGCTGTCCGCGGCCCAGAAGAAGGCCGAGGACGGCAAGCTGTCCGCCCTCAAGGGCACCAAGTCCCGGCTCGCCGCCCTGGGCGAGGCGTACACGTCGGCGGACACGAAGGTCACCGTCGACGGCGCCGAGGTCAAGGGCAAGAAGGCCACGGTCAAGGTCACCGAGACCACGACCCTGAAGTACAAGAAGATACGCGGCGACGAGCCCGCCTCCACGGGCTTCGAGGCGCACCACGTACTCACCTTCACCGCCACCGCCGGCACGTGGCAGCTGACCGCCATGCGCTCCACGGACGGCGGCGCCCCGCGCATCAACGAGCCGGTCGTCCCGGCGGCGGACGCCAAGCTGGGCCGTACGCCGATGGCCATCATCAACGCCCCGAAGGCGGCCACCACCCGCAACCCGGCGGCCAAGCCGAAGACGCTCACCGGCGGTGCCTACGACTACAGGGCGATGGCGACGTACACCGAGAAGTACTGGAAGGACTACAACCCGGCGTACCGCAAGTACAACGCGGTCGGCGGCGACTGCACCAACTACCTCAGCCAGGGCCTCCTGGCGGGCGGCTGGAAGCAGATCTCCACGGTCACGCCCGAGGAGTACGACACCTGGTACTACGCGTCGAACGGCACGGCCGACGCCTGGATCGGCGTCGACGAGTGGTCCTGGTTCACCCAGACCGCCAAGCGGACCACCGCGCTCGCGAACGTCTACCAGATGGACATCGGTGACGTGATGCAGGTGGACTTCAACGCGGACGGGTCCAAGGACCACTCCATGATGACGACCTACCGCAGCTCCAGCGGCGTCCCGTACCTGACGTACCACGACGCGGACACCTACCGCCGTTCGGTCGCGAGCGTCATCGCCTCGTACCCGACCGCGAACTACTACGCGTACCGCACCTGAGCCGCCAGGCCCCACCAGGTGTCAGCCGGCGTCCTTCCCGCCCGTTTCGGACTCGGGGAGGGCGTCGGCCCGCGTCAGCTTCGCCATCCCCACCCCCGCCTTGCGCCGCATCTCGCGTTCCGACTCCTGCGGGTGGCGGGCCCGCCAGTACGGGTTGTCGTGCGGCAGCGCCGTGCCGACCCTGCCGTACATCCCGAACGTCATCAGCAGGATGCCGACGACAAAGCTGAACAGCACGTTCTGGATGCGGAACGCCAGGAAGTTGGAGTCGGTGTCCAGCAGGGCCATGTTGCCGAAGCCGCTCAGGATGAACAGGACGCCCAGCGTCATGTTCAGCGTGGAGGCGAAGTTGCCGCCGATCACCATCCCGACGAGCAGCAGCAGCCCCACGGCGACCGACAGGACGCTCAGCGTGCCGTTGGTGCTCAGCCCCACGACCTCGTCACCGCGGGTGTCGAACCAGCCCACCTTGTCGATGAGGCCCAGGATGCCGAAGACGAGCAGGAACAGACCCATCAGGCCCGCACCGAACCGGTAGACCCTGCTGAGGCGGTGGTCGACGGGAAGATGCTCGTCGATCCTGATCCGCCGCCGGGGACCCGCGTGCCGGCCCTTCGGACGCAGTGAGTGCGTGGCATGCGTGGCCATGTCCGCCTCCCATCGGGTTCGGGTGTGAGCGGAGGCCTGTCTACCCCTTCAGCATCCGCCGGGGGGCTCCGGCGGGCAACCCAGTGGCTCAGGCTTCAGGTGGCGCCCGCCCCGCGCTCCTTGCGGATGTGGTCGACGACCCCGGCCACGGCCTGCCGTACCGCCTCGGTCTCCGTCAGGAAGTGCCAGTAGTCGGGGTGGCGGCCCTCCAGCGTGGCGATCGCGCGGTCCAGCCGGGCGACGGAGTCGTCCAGCGGGCGGGCGTGCCGCGGGTCGGGCGTGGAACGGCCGGCCATGGCCAGGCGCTGGGCGTCCCGGATCGCGAACCGGGTCCGGTCGATCTCCTGCTGGGAGTCCTTCTGCACGGCGTTCAGCCGCCGCAGCCGGTCGCCCGCCGCCGAGACCGCCTCGTCGGTGTGGTTCAGCAGCGCCCGTGCCGTCGACAGCAGCGAGGTCGCGTCCGGCCAGCGCTGGGCGTCCCGCGCGGCCCGCGCCTCGCGCAGCTTCAGCTGGGCCTGCTCGACGTCCCGCGTGGCCTGGTCCGGCACCTGCTGGAGGTCCTGCCAGCAGGCCGCCACGAACCGCCGCCGCAGCTCGCTCAGTATCTGCGGCACCTGCCCCGCCCGGGTGCCCAGCGCCTCCGCGCGGGTGCGCAGCGAGACCAGCCGGTGGTCGATCTCGGCGGCCTTCTCCGGCAGCCGCTCGGCCTCCGCCCGCACCGCCTCCGCCTCCCGCACGACCCGGTCGGCACGCTCCAGCGTCTCCCGTACGCCATGCTGCCCCGCACCCTGGTTGAGCTTGGTCAGCTCGGGCGCGAGGGCTGCGAGCCGGGCGGCGAGATCGTCGGCCCTGAGCCCCGAACCCCGTACGGCGTCAAGGGCGTTGGAGGCGGCGAGCAGGCCCTGCCGGGCGCGCTCCACCGCCGGGACCAGCCGGGCCAGCTGGGTCTCGGCCGTGCCGAGCAGCGGCCCGAGCCCCTGGGCGAAACGGTCCAGCTCCTGCTTGACCCGCCCCAGCTCGTCCTTGGCGGCGGTCAACTCGGTCCGGGCCCGGGCGGCGACGGACGCCTCCAGGTCGTCCCGGTCCAGGTCGTGGGCGTCGACGGCGTTGATGTACTGGTGGCTGACCTCGTCGATCCGCCGCCCCAGCGCCTCGAAACCGGAGACGGCCTGCCGGGCGGCGGGGGAGTCGTCCACCGCCGTGATCGTCTCTATCGAGATCCGGAGATCCCGCTGGGCGGTGTCCAGCTCGTAGAACGCGGCCGCCGCCGCGTCCTTCGCCGCCTGCGCCTCGGCCCGCTGGCTCTCCGCCCGCCCGCCGAACCACCGCCGGGTGCCGCCCCCGGCGAAGGCGGCGGGCAGGACGAGCGCGGCGAGCAGGGGGAGGGCGAGAAGGGCGACGGCGTCCCGGCCCGCCGAACGACGGACCCGCCGGGGGCGGGGCGTACGGCTGTCGGCCGGCCGTGGTGCGCGGCTGTGGGGTTCTGGCCGTGGTGTGCGGCTCTCGGGTTCTGGCCGTGGTGCGCGGCTGTGAGGTTGTTGTGCGCGCGGCACAATCGGCGTGTACGGCTCTGCAGGTGTCGCCGTCACATCCCTCTCCCGTGCTGTCATCCACCCTGGCCGGTTGCCATTCTCCCACCGGTCAAGGACGAAAACACGGGTCGATCGGTTCGCTGTTCGCTGTGAGGGGCTCAGCCCACGTTCCGCACGGTGACCGAGCCGTCCCGGGTGTGGGCGCTCACCACGTGCGAGCTGGCCTCGTCGCGGGGCACGGACACATCCACGGAACCGTCGTCGCTCCCGGTGTCCACCCGGTACGAGGTGTCGCGCGGCAGCCCGATGCTGATCGAGCCGTCGTCGCTGCGGGACTCCACCAGGTCCGGTACGACGCCGAGTTCGAGCTTGACCGAACCGTCCTTCGTGCTTGCCTTGACGCTGCGCGACTCGACACCGAGCGCGCGCACCGAGCCGTCGTCGGTGTGCAGCTCCAGGGGCCCGGTGGAGTCGCTGACCCGCACGGAACCGTCGCCCGTCCGGATCCTCAGCGGCTCCGCGAAGCCCTTCGCGTGCACACTCCCGTCCCCGTCCTCCACGGTGACGGCGACCCCGCGCGGCACCTCGATACGGTGCTTGGCCGAGCAGTCGGCGACCATGCCCGAGCACTTCATCCGCAGCGTCAGCCGGTCGTCCTTCATCTCCCAGGTCACCCGCGGATTCCCGCCGACCATGACCCGCCCCTCGAACCACCGGGTCACCTCGACGTCGTCCACATCCGCCGAGACCAGTTCGAGCGCGGAGTCGTCCGAGTCGACGGTGAGCGTCCGGCCGTCGAGGGCGAAGCTACGGTGCTCCGGATCCCGGTCCTCCCCGGCGTCCGCCCCGCACGCGGCGACGGACGCCATGAGCGCGACGGCGAGGCCGGCGACGGCCGCGGCTCCTGTGCGTGACCTGCGTGCCGTACGTGCCGTACGAGTCGTACGCGCCATGACGATCTCCCCCTGGGGCCGGTCTTCCGGTCTTCCGTTGTCCCGGACTGTCCTGCGCCGACTGTCCTGCGCCGACTGTCCTTCGCTGTCCTTCGACCGTACGGAGCGGGCGCGTCAGGGGGGATCCGGGCTGCTCCCGGATCACGGTGGGGTTAACCCCCGGGGCGGCCCCGGGCGTGCGCCTGATACGGGTTTGCGGGGCATGCCCGTGGGCGATGTAGGCTGTCGGCTCGTACTCGGGTGCGTAGCTCAGGGGTAGAGCGCCTGCCTTACAAGCAGGATGTCGGCGGTTCGAAACCGTCCGCGCCCACCGGGACCTAACGGCCAGGTCATAGGCCGAATGGCGGCCCCTCGGAGTGATCTCCGGGGGGCCGTTTCCGTGACCAGAGTCCACATCGAGTCCACATCCCCAAGTGATCATGGCCTGACGGGTCACTCGATCGGGTGACTGGACTATGTTCAAAGCCCACGTAAAGTAGCGCTCACGAGAGGGGCAGGCGTGACCTCCCCCACGCGCGCCTGACACGCGCCTCTCGCGAACCTGTGGGATGTCTCCTGGGGAGGAGAGCACCCACAGGCAGAGGGCCCCCACCGGGAAAATCGGTGGGGGCCTTCTTGTGCCCAACGTAGACCGCCCCGGAGCCATTCAGCTCCGGGGCGGGACGCCTTGACTGAGTCTTGGCGTCTAACGGCCGAATCCGGCGGACACGCGTACGCCTCGATCCGACCGCTTCATGTGCCGCTCGCCTCGCGCCGACGGGGGCAAGCGGTTGTCCGGTGATTCTCCTGCCTGTGATCAGCAAATGCAGGCGAATTCGCCTACAGACTCCATGATCAGAAGAAGCCAGGTTGGGCAAGGTGCCCATGCCTGCCCTGCCCCCCGACCGCGTCCAGCTCGACGAGCGGCGACAGGCCTTCGGGGACAGGCTCCGCTCGGCCAGGCGCGAGGCCGGCCTCACCCAAGAGCAGCTGGCGGAGCGTGCAGGCATAGACAGGGCCGCGTACTCGGAACTCGAACGGGGCCAACGCGACGCGCGGCTCTCTACCCTGCTGCGGATCGAGAGCGCCCTCGGAGCACGGTTAGACCTGGTGAGGTGAGCGGCCGCCCGAACCCGACGAACGGACGGCCGCCCTCATCCCGGCGCCGACACGGGGGTAACCGGCTGCCGAGGTCTACGTGGGCCCGTCACGGGCCTGGGTGTACGCCGCCCACAGCGCCTTCGCCGTCTCGCAGCGGACTTCTCCGAACTCGCAGTCGTCGCACTTGTAGTAGTGGCTGTTATAGGCGTGGTAGGCCGCGTACGTACCGCCGGGCGCGACGGCCTGTAAGTACCCGGGCCCGCTGCCCTCCTCGCGCGGCTGCCACCGCACCCCGCTCACTGCCGGCTCCGGTCGGGGTGGGGGTGGCGGCGGATCTCGATCTCGCACGTGGTCGCCGCGCGGATGTCTCCACGGTCCTCGGCCTGGGCGCGCTGCCGGTCGAGCGCCTCGCACACGTCGCACCCTCGCGCAGGCCGCGGTGGGCGCGTCGGGTCCATGAGAACAACGGGCGGTTCGTCAGTCGTCTGCTGCCTCATCCGAAGGCCTCCGCGGGAAGTCGGCCACCCGGGCCGAACGCGGCTCCGAGCAGTACGGGATCAGTCAGTTGGCCAGACCCGTCCGGACGCTCCAGCCACACGCGGCTGTTGAGGTGGTACAGGACGGGCGGACACTTCAGGACCCAGCCGGGCGGATGAACGGTTACCTGCCGGACATCGTCCAGTTCGTCACCCATCTCGGCTGGGAGGAGCCACCAGGCCCGGTCCTCCTCGACATCAGCGAGAACAGGGCCGAGGCGCTCCGACCCGATGCGCCGCATCGCGGTCATAGACCGCAGGAGCGGCGCCTCCGCCACCCGCCAGTGCTGGCCGGTGGGGAATGGGGCCAGCTCCTCGCCGTTCCACGCGCGCTGTACGGCGGTGGGACGGTCCGTGCAAGACAGGAGCCAGTTCTGGCCTGCCTGCCGCTGCGTGAGAGTTTGTCCGGCCATGACCCAGGACCGTAGGAGAGGCGATTGCGAGTGCGCCCGCCGATTGCGCGCAATTGCGCACCCTGTGACGCCGCTTGCGCTGCTTGCCCCTACCCCAGGTCCAAAGAGGCCCTCGCCCGACCAATCAGACGCCGCGCCGGCGCCCCATACTCCGCGGATTCGGCAAGCCAGTCCCACGCCCGCTCGTACAGCTCGATGTCCTCCTCGCCGGTGAGCCAGAGCTCTTCGCTGATCGTCTCGACGATGACCAACCGGCGGTCGTAGATCCAGAACGCGTGCGGCGCCGTACGGCGCAGCTGCGTCCCGAAGGGCAGGATGCCGAGTTCGACTCGGCGTTGTCCGACCAGTCCATACAGCCGGTCCAACTGCTCAGCCATCACATCAACTGGGCAGGAGCGGTGATACAGCGCGGCTTCGCACACGAGGAACCGGAACGTCTTGCCCGGCTCGTACAGGGCCTTCTGGCGGCGCATGCGGGCCTCGACGGCATCCTCGGTCGTCGGCGGGATCCCCCGGAACTCCGCGTTGGTGTCGAAGATGACCCGGGCGTACTCCGGCGTCTGGAACAGCCCCGGGATCCGCGACACCTCCAGGCCGCGAATCTCCTTCGTGATGTCGGTCTGCCGAACAGCGATCTCTTGGCGGCCGCGGTGTCCGCCACCCAACTGGCGCCGCCAGGACCGGTGTCGCTGCTTCATCTCCAGCCCGGCGAGCAGCCCGTGGAGTTCGGCCTCCACCTCGGGCTGGGCGCAGGCCTGCGCCCACGCGGTGAGGTCCTCGCGGGTCGCGGTCTGCCTGCCGTTCTGGAGCCGGGAGACCTTCGAGGGCTGCCAGCCGAGCACGGCGGCAAGGTCCTTGCCTTCCAGGTCGGCCTCGATGCGCAGCTCGCGCAGGCGCGCGCCGAGGGCCTCCCGAGCGGTCTGGAAGTCGGTCGTCACATGGTGGAACGTACCTGCCTGGCGAACTCTTCGGTACGCATCGCGTGGTGCCAGGCAGCGTCCCGGGCCTGGCAGGCGGCGAGGACTTCGGCCGGGTCCTCGGTGACGTACACCCCAAGGGTGGTGTCCTCGTCGTCGAAAGCGAAGCGGGCGAGGGTACGCGAGTCGAAGAGCCAGAAGTCGTAGTTGGGCAGGCGCAGCTGCTCTGCTTCAGCCCGGGTGAGGTTCCGGATGTCTTCGCCTGCGGCAACGTTGCTGGGCGCACCCGCGAGGAGGTACCGCTGGCCCTCGGTTGGCGGGTCGTCGACCAGCCGCACCCGCTCAAACCGCTTGCCTTGGGCGGTCTGGTTGCGGACGTTCTCGCACCAGGGACGGTGTGAGTCATCCGGCACGGTGCCCGTGGCCAGGAACTCGCGGTACTTCTCGCTGGCACGGTCGGAGGCGTAGCCGCGGCGGGTCTCCAGCCGCCACGCGGTGTGTTTGAAGTCTCGGAAGAGGTGCGAGATCGAGGCGAACGGCTGGAGCTCGGCGGCCTTGCTGTTGGGGCTGAAGCGGATGAGCAGGTCTCGGGGGACACGGACGAAGGTCTCGGACGGCTTGACGTCTCGCAGCTGGGCGAGGTGGCTGGGGTCGGTCTCCCGGTCGCCCTGGACGAGGATCTCGTCGGTGTCCGCGATCTCGTACAGGGTGGGGCAGTCACCGTCATCGCTGGTGGTGCCGAGAAGCCTGAGCGTCATGTCGCCCTCCATGTGCGCTGGTTGGAGATCCAGGATGCGTGTGATGGCCCGGTCGCGCCTCGTGATTGCGCGAGATTGCTCCGATGTCCAGGGGCTCAGGGATTGCGCGCAAGCGGGCATGACGAAAGGCCCCCTCCCGCCCGAAGGCGAGAGGGGGCAAACCGATTCAGCGGGCCAGCAAAGCGACCAACCCCGTACCTGCGCCTACAGCACCGGCCAGGGCCGCGACCGTCGGTAGAGGCCACCGGCCCTTCTTCAGCGCCTCGATGTCCGCGCGGAGTTCACCGATGTCCTTGTCGGTGTCCTGCCGGAGCTGCTGAAGGTCACGCTCGTTGCGGTCCGACCGCTCAACAAGCACCCCCAGCGAGCCCTTGACTTCGGCGAACCCGGTCGCGACCGTACCGCGGAGGCGCTCCAGCTCCACCGCCACGGACGCCTCCGGAACGGTCATCACACCCCCCGGGCGAGGGACGCGCTGTTCGTGACGTCCCGCCAGCGCGCCACGAGGCCCTTCAGCAGGGCGAGCACGGCGCCGCCGCCGCCGACCGCCGCCGCGTACCACATGGATGCGTCGAGCGGCTGGGTGACGACCACGCCCGCGATGAAGCTCTGGAGGAACGTCGACAGGACCCGCTCGAGCAGGTCCCGCGCGTACGTGCCCGCGGTCTTGACGACGGTCTCGGTGGAGGGGAAGTCGGCCATGGGGTTACTCCTTGACGTCGAAGCCGCTGCGGCGGCCGAGCTTGGTGAGGGATGCGATGCCGGGGAGGCCGTCGGCGTCCTTGCCGGACCAGCCGCATCGCATCTGCCACAGGCCGTAGGCGGCCTTGGTGGCGGTGCCGAAGTGGCCGTCGGCGAGGCTCTTGGCGAGGAGGCCCTCCTTCACCAGGGCGTCCTCGACGACTTTCACGCCCGCGTACGACACCGGGGTGCCCTTCTTCGGCGGGTCGGCCTTCGCTGCAGCGACGAGCTTGGAGAGGTCGACGACCGGCCGGTCCGTGCCGGGCTTCGTCTCCACCGGCTCCTCCCCGTCGGTCGACGGCCGGGGAGCGCCCTTCTGCACCCAGGCGTACAGCGGGGCGCCCGGGCAGGTAGTGGCGTGGCCGTCGCGGTGGCCCTTGATCTCGTCCCCGGCGCCGTGTGCCTGGAGGTGCTCGATCGCGTCGCGTATCGCGCCGAGCAGCTCGTCTGTGGGCTCGGTCAGGCCCTCGCTGCCGATCAGGCCCACGACCGCGTAGTGCGCGCGGTTGAGTTCCTGGTTGCCGTTGGCCCCGGTGCGGCGGCCGACGCCGCGTCCTTCGAGGACGTAGCCGTGGACGCAGGCGGCGTAGTTGTAGGCGACGTCGCTGTAGTTCTCGGCCTTGTTGGCGAGGTGGGCGGCGCGGATCTTCTTCCACTCGGCGATGCACAGCTTGTGGTCGGCGAGGAGCTTGGTGCTGACCTCGGTGCCCTCGTAGTGGACCTTGACGCCCTTCGTGGTCGCCTGGGTGGGTGCGGCCGAGGTGGGCCAGCCGAGGGCCTTGCGGGTGATCAGCTTCATCACACACGCTCCGGCCAGTGCCAGGAGCCGCCGACGGTCCCGCTCTCGTCGTGCGTGATCTCGCTGTTGAAGAACATTCCCCTGGGGTTGAGGACAGCGAGTCCGACGAGGTCGGGGTTGATGACCTCGGTGACGATGGCGGCCCGGCACTGCGAGGTGTACTCGCCGCCCGGGGTGCCGTAGCTGACGTAGTGGACGACCCGGCCGACGGACGGGGTGGGCTGATCGGGCATAGCGCCTCCAGGGCATGAGAAAAGCCCCGGCCAGACGGCACGGGGCATGGAGTGGAGAACGGACGTCAGCGGATGCGCTGCACGAGCAGACGGGTCTGATTCCCGCCCCGCAAAATCGTGTCGTCCGCCGACGACGTGTTCTGCGCGAACTGCATCTTGATCAAATCCGGGGCCGCGTTCGTCGAGAAGGTCCCCCGGTCATAGGCGCTCAGGAAGGTCGCGATACCCGCGTTGCCACCCGCCACGCGGTCCGTCGTGTTCCCCGGCCGCCGCTGGATGATCGCCGCACCGCTGTTGAACGTGCCGGTGGCTGCGAGCACGTAGGCCTGCGTGAAGGAGCAGAACAGCACACCCCCGGTCGTCTCCGGCTGCCACCGCCAGCGGAAATCGGGCGCCTCCGACTCCGTGGAGTACGAGATCAGCAGGTCGTACTCGTACTCCGCGTTCGGCTCCGGCTGAAACTGGATCTCGCTGTCCACGTACGTCGTGCCCGTGGTGCTGGAGTTGACGATCTGGTCGTTCTCTTGCGCGATCAAGCGAGGAATCCCCGCGTTCCACTGATCTGCGGTAGCAATCTGCCCCGCGTACACGTACGGACTCGGCACAGGCCGATCTCCTTCCTAAAGGCCCAGCGGGGCCGGTTGAGCCAGCGAAATGGGGGCCCCAGCCGCGTGCGCCTTGGACACCTGGTTCCAGGCGCGTTGCACCGTCATCACCTGCGGGAAGACCTCGAAGTCGTCGAACGAGAAGATCACCGGCAGGGCGTTGGTGTTCGCGGTCGGGACGAACGACCCGCAGCCGACGGCGCCGGTGGTCAGGCTGGTGTCGGTCGCCGAGACTTCCCAGTCGACCGGCTCGAGGCCACCCGACGGCCAGGCTTTCGCCCGGACCGTGCTGCCCTCGATCTGCAGACGGACGCGGTACGTCGACCCTGCCGTGAAGGGCAGGGTGTGGGCGGCTGTGGCGAGCAGGGTCTCAGCAGGCAGGCGCTTGCGGAGGGTCAGCTGCACCGTGCTGGTCGTGCTGACCGACAGGCGGGCGAAGTAGTACGCGCCCGTCGCGATGTTGGCGCGGGCCAGGACGAACGGGTGCAGGCTGTCGCCGGTCGGCACGACCGGGATCGTGATGCTCGCCCGTACCTCCACGTCGGCCAGGGACACCGAGTTGAGCGACGTGTACCGGAAGACGGTCCTCGTGCCGTGCGAGTGCCGGCCGACGCTGCCGTTCACGTCGTAGTCGGACGCCGAGCCGCCCGACGTGGACCAGGCCCCGCCGACCGTCGCAGAGCCCCAGCCGCTCGACGCTGACCGCCCGAACTGATCCAGCGCCGACGGCGTGCACGCCGTGCAGCGGACGACCTCCCCGCCGAGCGCCAGGTCGAAGGGGAAGTGGCCCGGGAACGGCGCGGTGATGCCGCTGGACTGGATCCACGGGGCCCGGTCGAAGGTGCCGTCCGGCGGTGTGTGGACGAGGAACTGATTGCTCGTGGCCGTGACCGCGTTGACCAGCTCCGAGCCGGACGTGTCCCACCGGTTCGGCCGGTCTGGTCCGGCCAGGTAGGACAGCGGCACGGTGAACGTCAGGTCGTCGATGTAGACGGCGTCCTCGCCGGTGGCGGTCGAGTTGTCCTTGGCGTACCGGAACGTCACCGAGCTCGTCGACGAGACGCTCACCGTGGCCTGCGTCCAGCCGACCGCCCCCTGAGCCCGCAGCACCTGCACACCGTCGACCAGGACGAGCAGCCGGTCACCCTCGAATCCAGCCCCCGACGGCTCCGACGAGGTGCGGTACCAGAACGTCAGCGTGCTCGCCCCCGCGGGGACGGTCACGTGCGCGTCCGACGTCTGGTTGTTGCTGATGGCGCCGGAGCGCAGCGACCAGGAGCCGGTGTGCGCCTGAGCATTGGTGCGCAGCCAGGGCAGGTTCCCCCCGTTGGTGATGGTGATGTTGAGGGTGGCGTCCTCGAAGTCCTCGACGGTGTCGCCGGTCCCGCGTTCGTCGGCCACTTCCAGCACGTCCCACGGGCGTCCCTGTGTCGTGTTGAGCTGCACCGCCCACTCGAACTCGCCGATGCGCTCGCCGTACCCCTCGGCGATCAACTCCACGTCGTCAGGCGGCAGGTCATCGGGCGGATTGGCGATGGTCACCTTGTCGCCGAGGTTGGCGCCGGCCACCGCGTCCGCGACCGTCGTGGTGTTGCCGTCCTTCGCAAGGTCGACGTGGACCTCGGGAATTCGGGCGTCGGGGCTGGTGCCGAGATGGACACGCCAGGCGGCCTGGCCGCCGAGCTGGTCGTCGCTGGCGACCTGGACGGTGACGGAGTCCGGATAGGAGCCGATGGCGTCGGTGCCGCGCGGCCCGTCGGTCTTCACGAAGCGGGCTTCTCCGCCGTCCTGCCGGGAGGCGGTGAAGTCGTTCACGGTGCCGTCCGTGCCCACGGTCGGCCTGAACGGGTCCTTGACGTGTCCGGCCGTGAAGTCGAGGGCGAGGATGGGGTTCCCGACGTGCACGTACGCCGTGTGGGATTTCCACTCCGTCCCGTTGATCCAGCCCGTGGCGCCGAGTTCGATGGTGTGCCCGCGGTCGCGGATCTGCACGGTGCCGTATTGCTGGCGGCCTGCGATGGCGCCGAGGTCGTACAGCGGGTCGGTGCTGCCGTAGTCGCTGTCCATCCCGGCGAACATGAAGATCGGGAAGCCGCCCCAGGGGTTCGCCGGGCCGGAGCACATCGACAGGTTGTGCTGGTCGGCAGTGAGCTGGATCATGCGGTCCAGCCAGCCGGTGTCGCCGAACATCTGCACCATCTCGGCGCGTTCGTGCAGGAAGCTGTTCCAGGTGTCGCCGGTGCCGCTGTCGGAGGCGAGCCAGCGGGACGGGGTGATCCACACCAGGGCCTCGGCGCCGGAGTCCGCGCTCAGGACGGACTCCATCCACGTCTTCTGGGCGGTGCCCAACATCGTCTTCGTTGGCGACTGCGGGTCGCCGTTCGGGTCGCGCGCCGAGCGGACGTCGGAAGCGATGAACAAGGTCCTGCCGACCTGCCAGGACTGGTTGATCGTGGACGCCGACGGCAGCGTGTAGTGCGGCACCCGCTCCCGGAACACGACGTTGGCGGTCGCGTTCCCGGCCGCCGTCCTGTTCGAGTTGTTGGGACCGAAATCGTGATCATCCCAGACGTACGTCAGCGGGTTGTCGCGGTAGAACCGGCCCTGTCGGGCGGCCGCCCCGAGCGTCCCGTTGAAGGTGAGCGAGTCGTTGTACCCGGCTCGGTAGTCTGCGGCCGTCGCAGTGGCGATGTTCCGGTAGTGGAAATCGCCGAGGTGGCTGAAGAACAGCCAGTCCTCGGCTGCGCTCTGGCTGCGCATCGTGTCGAAGACCGGGTTGTTGGACACCGCCGAAACGACGTGCGACGCGTCGCCTGCGCCCGTCAGACCGGCGTCGCCTGCGGCCCCGAAGGTGAAGCTCGCGCGTTCCCCGGCCGCGACCGGGTGCGTGCGGAACGTGCCGCTGAAGGCGGTGTCCAAGACGCCGTCGTCCTCAAACCCGTAATAGTAGCGGGTGTTCGGCAGGAGTCCGGTCGCCTGAAGGGAGGCGATGCCGTCGGCAGTCGGCGCGACCGGCCCGAAATACGTGGGGACCGACAGCGCGGCCGACAGGGACACCGCCAGCCGCGTCGAAGCGCCGCTGACTTTCCCGCGCACCCAGGCGCTCGTGTGTGTAGTTGCCCCAACCCACACATGCGTGACGCTCACTCAAACCCCCTGGCTGTACTTCGAGCGGTTCGTGCGGAACTCCAACGCCAGCTCGTCCACGGCCTCGCTCAGTACGCCGCCGTCGACCTCGACGGCCGCAGTCAGCAGACTCATCAGCGCGGCATCCTGCTGGGGCCCCATCAGCGGCGAGGCGTCGAGGTCCCCGATCGCACGGAAGGCGATGCCTTCCTCCACGCACAGCCGCTCGATCCTCCGGCCAGCCCGCTCCTGCGCGTGCCCCTGTACGGCTGCCCACGTGTCCGCAGCGTCCGGGATCGTGTCGCCCCAGTACGTGATGTAGCCGAGATCCACCGGGTCGGCGATCGGGCCGATGGTGCCCCACTGGTAGCGGAACCTGCTCGCGGGACGGAAGACCGCTGCATCCGTGCCGAAGGCGATGGTGCGCCCGTCGATGATCAGCGTCCAGCCGGTCTCAACGCCGCTTTCCTCGATGATGATCCGCACCATGTGCGGAGACTCGTCGAAGAACCCCGCGTCTACCTCGGCCCACAGGGGGGACTCCGCGATCCCAGACTCAGAGACGGAGACCAGGTTCAGCCGCACCTCGTTTGTGGTCCGGTCCGCGACCACGACCCACGAATTGAGCGGGTCAGCGTCCGTACCGGCCCCGGTGTTGTACACCGTGAAGATGTCCAGGATGCCGCCCGTTCCGGAGCGGAAGTGGTCGGCGGCCCACCGGGTCAAACCGACCGGCCGCACACCGGCCGTGAGCTGTCCCTGGGTGCTGGCCGGCAGTTGCACGACCGGTGACAGCCACGGCGTCAGTGAGCCCCGGCCCCAGTTCGGTTGGCCCTGGAAGAACGAGCCGGACTGGCCGACGGCGCGCATCGGCTCGCCGCCTGCGATGATCTCGGACCCCTGGATTGCGTCCGCGCCGTCGGTGAGTGGCCAGCAGGCGAGCGGCCCGTAGCGATTGATGTGGCGTCGGAGCGCGTCGTACGCGGGCGGGTTGGCGTTTTGGAGGGGGTACAGCAGCCCGAATGCGTCGATGGCGACCCATCGGTCCAGGTCGGTGGGGTTCCGGTCCAGCACGAAGTCGGGGATGAGGCCGGTGAACCTGTACCAGCGGGTCCCGTTGGGGTTCACGCTGACCCGGCACACGGTGTTCGGCAGGAGCAGGCCGTAGTACTCGCCCGTCGGGTTGACCGGCGAGTATCGGGCCCGCACCTCCGGACTGTTCTTCAGGTAGAACCGGCACCGCGACGGCGACGGACGGCTCGCCCGGTCCTTCCTGCCGCGCGTGATGTTGATCCGGCCGCGCACGTAAACGTCGGCCGTGACGTCCACCCACACGCCGCCCAACAGCAGCTCCACCAGCGCGTTCGGGTACGCCACCAGATCACCCCGTCCTTCCGAATGCGTCCTGCACGTTGCCGCCGCCCTCGATGTCCACCCACTGACGCACCAGGCGCAGCAGGTCGTCCTCGCCGCCTCGCACGTCGAGCGTGTTGCGGTTGATGACCTCCACCTGCACCGCCTCGCGGCCGCCCACAGCGGCCATGGACAGGTCGCCCGGCAGCGCCAGGCCCCCGCCCATCCCGAGCCCGCCCAGGACCGGGCCAAGCCCCGGCATCCGGTCCAAGGAGGCCTGGATGCCGGGCCTGCCGGCCTCGATGCCCTTCCGGAAGCCGTCCATCAGGGCTCGGCCGGAGTAGGTGGTGTAGCCACGCCCGGAGAAGGGCCCTCGTTTGGCCGGCGAGAAGGGGAAGTACTCCCGAGCCGCGCTGACGACGCTGGAGGCGGCCTCGGCGACGGCTCCGGCCATGCCGCGGATGCCGTCGATGAAGCCCTGAATGAGGCTCCGGCCAGCGGCGACGAGGAGCCCGCCGAGGTTGCCGAGGACGCCGATCGCCTGTCCCGGCATGTTGGCCAGGTAGCCGATCGCCCGGCGGACGCCGTCGAAGACACCGGTGGCCATCCCGGCGACCGCCGTGATGACCGCCATGGCTGCGCCGGTAACGGCCTGCTTGGCGTACGCCCAGGCGCCGGAGAAATCCCCCTGCAGCAGCGCGATGACTGCCTGCACGGCGGGGATCATGACGCCGGTGATGATCGAGGCGAGGTAGCCGCCGAGCGTGTTCGCGAGCGCGGCAACGATGGGGATCAGGGCCTGGATGACGGGCATCGCTGCCGCCAGTCCCTCGGCGATCAGCTGGGCGAGCATCTCCAGCAGCGGCGCGACGGCCACCATGAGTTCGCCGAAGGCCTCGCCCAGGGTGACCAGGGTCGGCCCGAGTTCCTGGATCAGCTCGCCGAGGATAGTGATCCCCGCGACGAGCGTCGTGGCCAGGATTTCGGCGAGCGGCTCGATGATCCCCGGGAGCTGTTCAAGGATCGGCGCCAGGGTGTCCATGAGGATCCCTGCGGTCTCCTCGATCACTGGGGCCAGCGCCTCGAAGACGACCTTGATGGCGTCCAGGAGGGGCGTCAGGGCGGGCAGGAGGGCTGCCGCGAGTTCCCCGATGACCGGGAGGAGCGGCAGGGCTGCGTCGACGAGTGCACCGACCGCCTCGGCGGCGGCCACGAGGACCGGCTCCAGGGCGGCGATGACGGGCTCCAGGGCCTCGCCGAGTGCCTCGACGAGCCGCTGAGCGGGCGGCCCCAGCGCGGCCAGGACCGGGCCAAGCACTCCCAGCGCCTGGCCGAGGAGCGGCGCTGCCGTCTTGGCCAGCGTCGACACGGTCTCGAACAGGGCCTCAAGCCCGTCCTGGACCGGCCCGGACGCGAACGCCTCCGCCAGCGAGCCCGTGACCGTCTTCAGGGTGCCGATCAAGCCGCCGCCGGACACATTCGCCGCCGAGAAGACCGAGCCGAGGATGTCGCCGACGTTCGCACCGACGTCGACCAGGTCGCCGATCAGGTCGATCGCGTCCTCGATCGCCTTCTCCATGGCGCCCGACTCGAACGCCTTGCCGAGCTTGTCGCCGACCTTGAACGCGGCGTCCCCGGCCTTCTCGGTCAGCCGCTCGAAACTGGGGCCTGCCGCCGCAGCGACCTGGCCGAGGGCGGTCGCGACGATGCCGGGGATGAAGCTGAGGTTCAGCAGGCCCTTCGAGGCCGAGCCCATGGCCTTGCCGAGCGTGCCGTCTTCGGCCAGCTGCGTGGCCGCGTCGAGGACGCTCTTGCCCATGAGGTTGACCGCGCCTGCCGTGGCCAGCAGCTCCCGGCGCACGACCGGAAGCGCGGCCCGTCCCGCACGCTCCAAGTCCTCGGCGAGGCCCCGGAAAACCCTGTTCTGAACGTCCTGCTGGAGGTCCCGCAGGGCCGGGGCTGCCTCCTTGACCGCGAGCGCGAACTGCCGGGCCTCCGGGGAGAGCTTGGCGAGCGCCTCCTCGAACTCGGCGGCCTTGGCCGGGTCGAGGGCGGCGGTGATGGCGTCGTCCATGCCGACCGCAGCCAGCTTCACGACGGCCGAGGCCTGCCGCACCGCGAGCATCGCCGTGACGCCAACACCGGCCGCCGGGACGATGTTCTGAAGCGTGGCTACCAGCCCGGCCGCCACCGGTACGGCAGCACCGATAGCCCCGGCGATCGGCGCCACGCCAGCCGCCACCCGGGCCAGCCCGCCGGCCGCGCCCACGATCCGGCCGAGGACACCGGCGAAGCGGTCGCCGTCCCGGCTGGCCGAGCGGAGCGCGGTGCGGGTGTCGTCGCCCATCTGCCGGGCGGCGGCGCCGGTGGTGACAAACCGCCCGCGCAGGTCGCGCAGGCGTCCGTTGGCGTCGCGGGTGAACTGGTTGGTGGCGTTGTTGGCGACGGTGATGGCGCCGGTCAGGTCGTCCCGGAGGGACATGGCCATGACCTGCGACTCGTCGACGAAATTGCCCCTCAGGTCGCGGAGGCGGCCCTCGGTGTCGAGCTGGAAACCGCGCATCCGCAGCTGCGACTGAGCGAGACCCCGGCGCATGCCGGAGTCGTCCGCGCGGATGAAACCCACCAACTCGCCGATCGTGAGGGCGCTCGACACCGGGGAACCCCCTCACGCTGTTCAGTTAGCTGTGCAGTGCTGCTCTGACCTGGTCCGGGTCGTCGACGATTGAGATGAAGTCGCCCGCGACGCGGCGGAAAACGGCGTTCGTGGAGAGGCCGCGCAGCAGGTTGTAGAAGCGGCGGCGGCCTAGGCGGGCGATCGCTTCCGGGCCGTAGCCGTACTCGCGCTGGAAGTCCGCTTCGATCGCCCACCACCAGCGGCGGACTGCGACCTGCGTGCGGCTCGGTTCGGCCCCTTCGGGGCGAGCTGTTTTCCCGCGCCCGCGCCCTGCTCGACGAGGTCGAGGGCTTCGCGGTGGGTGAGCGGGTTGCCGGAGGCGTGGGCCAGGCCCCAGGTCATGACGACCTGGAACTCTCGTAGCCCCATGCCGGCTTCGAGCCACTGATCCAGCACGTCGGCGCCGAAGAGGAGGCCGAGCAGCTCCTGAATGTCCTCCAGCCTGCTGGAGTTCTGGAGTTCCTCGACGCGCCGCTCGACGATCAGCGGCATGTCGGTGGGCACCTGCACTTCGACGCCCCGGATGGTCTCCGTGCGGCCGCGCGAGACCTCGGCCCAGAAGTCGTCCCAGGACTCTTCGCTCTTGGCGGGGGTCTTGCGGGCGGTCACGAGATGGCCGCCGTGGTCTCCGCGCCGGAGCGGGTCACGGTGACGGCCCAGGTGACCTTGTCGTTGTTGCCGCCGCCCTCCTCGCCGAGCTGGAACGTGGACTTCGTCCACACCGTCCATGTCGTGTCACCGGGGGCGGCGAACCGGAAGCCGACCAGGCTGTCGACGCCGAGACGTCCGGCCTGGGCCTCGGCGAGCGCCATGGCGGGGTCGAGGGCGCCGGTCGTCGGGTCCTTCAGGCGGAAGCCCTGGAGACCCATCGTCTTGCCCTCCTGCATGTTCTGGGTCTCCGCGCGCCCGTCGCTGCCGAAAACCGTCGTGTCGGCGGCCTCGTAGGCGTGGCCCTTCGTGAAGGTATTGATGCCGCCCTCGCCGCTACCTCCTTCGGCGGTCCTGAACTCCACCCAGGTGCCGGGCGAGTTGAAATCCTCGATCGCGAACCTGACATCCCGGGCGTTGTACTTCTGTGCGGCCATGGCTCCTCCAGGCGTGACGAAATGCCCGCAGCGAGGAGCAGCGGGCCGAAGGTGGAAAGGGGTCAGCCGCGGTGGGCTGTGGGGGTCCGGTGCTCGGCCCGGAAGTTCACGACGTGCTCCATGCGGCCGTTCTGGTCCTTGCCGATCGCTGTGGGGCCGCCTTGGAGCGCCACGCACAGGATCAGGCGGGTGCCGTCCGGCAGGTCGATGGGTCCGAGGCCGTGAAGCTCGTCGTAGATCGCCTTGCACCGGGTGCGGGAGGCGGTGGGGTCCAGGTCGCGGGTGCGGACCTGGATGCGGGGCTCGTCGTACGGCAGCAGTGAGTCCGGCTCGGCACCGGCCTGGTAGCTGGTGATGGCGACGGCCGTGTTGGGCTGGGAGGGCATGTCGTCGAGGAAGGTGTCCCCGTCGACGCCCTCCGGGTTGTAGGTGACCAAGCTCAGGGAGTCGAGGTGGCGGGCGATGCCGTCGAGGAAGTCAGCCACGGAAGAACCGCCTCAGGTCCACCCGCATCATCTGGAGGACGACATCCCTTTCCCTGTTGAAGGGGATCTCCAAGTACTTCGCGGACCGGCCGGGCAGGTGCCGCCACGTCAGCTCCTCGTGCTGGCGCTTGGCGTACACGGTGTCGTACGAGACCGCGCCCTCCATGCCGTTGACGTGGACCTTCCCCGACCGCTCCAGCGTTCCCTCCTCCAGCGGGACGATCTTCTTGGACTCCGCCAGGACATGCTCCAGCCCTCGCCGGAGTCCCTCCTCGGCGAGTCTGCGCCCGCGCGTGGTCCACAGGCGCTGCGCGTTGCCGGGGGTGAAGCGGGTGTACACGCTCACTGGAGACTCACCTCCAGATGATCTGGCAGCGGCAGCTTGCCGCCCTCGTGGCGGGCCTGCACGAGCACGGTGGTGGCCCGGCCGTCCGGCAGCGTCACCCGGGACTCCGGCACCGCGTCGACCACGTCCAGGCGGCAGTAGAACGTGGCCGAGGAGACGACCTCGTTGCCGTCCTTGGCGCGGACCATGCGGTTCTTCTCCTCGAGGAAGCACGGCACCGTGACGGGGGCCCCGAACTTCGGCCCCCGGGCTCCCGAGTTGCCGTCGTACGGCTCGACGGTCACCTCGTGCTGCAACCACAACTTCGGCAGCTTCACGAGCCCACCGCCCCCATCTGGAAGATGTCCGGCGTCAAGTCCATGCCCTGGAGCGCGTCCATCGCCTTCGGGGCGATCTCCCGAGCCGCAGACGAGGCGCCGGACGTGGCGGTGACCGACCTTGACATCTGCGCCGAGCCCAACTTCACCGTGCCCCAGCCGACCCCGGCCGCCCCAATCGAATCGCCGAGCTCGTCCCACCACTGCGCCTGGGCGCAGGCGGCGTCCTCGAACGCCTGCCGCACAGTCGCGTTGGACGGGTAGCCGTCGGCGTCGACTTCGTACCAGCACAGTCGGAACACCTCAGCCTCCAAGAACCGCGAGGCGTCCGCGAGCAGCTGGCCGATGTCCGAGGGCGGGGTCTGCCCGGTGTACGTCTGGTAGTCCGCGCTGGTCGCGTAGATCCTGGCCACCGGGCACCCCCCTACGCGCTCGCGCCGATGATGACGACGTCGTACGTCACCGACGTCGAGCCGGCCGAGTTGGTGAGCGTCAGCAGGTCCCCAGTGCCGGCCGTGACCGCGACACCGGTCGCATCCGGCGCCACCCACAGGAACAGACCGCCGGGCCGGACCGCGAGACCGTCACCGGCAGCGATGAACAGCGGAACTCCGTTCGCCGCGGGCCGGGTGACCTGCACGCTGTTCGTGTTTCCGGCTGCGGCCTTCACCAGGACGGCCTTGATTCGGGCGAACGTCAGCGCCGCCCCCAGCGGGTCGGACAGGACGCCGGCCAGGTCGAGATCCTCCGTCGCGGACGCGGCGAGCGTCCTGGTGTCGGCGAAGATCTTGTCAGCTTGGTTCGCGCCCACGCCCGACGCCAGGTCGATGATCGACTCGTAGACCAGCGGCGCCCGCGAGGTCACGAGGTCCAGCGCTGACGAGAGAGTGCTCTGCAGGTTGAGCCGCATGTTCGTGCTCAGCGTCATGCCTCGTCACCCTCTCCGTACAGCTCGATCAGCTGGTCCTTGGTGAGCTCGTCGAGCCCACCGGTGTCCGGGTCGACCGCCTGCGCGTACGCCACCCAGTCGCCCTTGACCGCCGACTTGGCCGGCCGCTCCGGTACGACCGGCTCCGGCTCCTGGGCGGGCTCGGAGCAGCGCCAGCCGGAGGACGGGTCCGCGGCGAGCGCCGCATACTCGTCCGCGGCCTCGCTGCCCGGTACCGGACGCACCCGCGCGGAGACCTGGCCACCGGAAAATCGCTCGTAGATCGGCATCCGCGTCACACCTTCAGACCGGTCATGACCGCGTGGGCGCGCTCGTTGCCGTACTTCAGGCCCACCTCGCCGTACAGCTGCGACTTGTCGGACGCTCCGGTCTTGGCGAGCGGCTCCTCGAAGAAGACTCCCTTGCCCGGGATGTTGAGGAAGACCGGCATCAGCTGCTCCAGCGAGGCCACCGTGATGACGTCCTGCGGCATGTGCCGGTCCATCATCACGGACAGCGTGCCGAAGTCCGTGATCAGCGTGTCCACGGCCACACCGCCCACCGTGCGGCTGGTCTCCTGGAACTGCCCGTAGGCGCTCGCGAAGGCCTTCGTGACCGCTCGGCGCTGCGCGCTGTTGACGATCAGCGTGGCGGTCTCCTGCTCGCTGATGCCGCCGTTGTCGTAGGCGAGCTGGAGAAGGTCGGAGACGTGGTCCGTGGTGAGGGCGGTCTCCCACGGGTTGGTGTAGGCGATGCCCGTCGCGGTGCCGAGGGTGAGCGCCGCACCGCCCGAGGACGTGGACACCTTGAAGGTGTTCGCGTCGACGGCGTCCACGAAGTAGATCCGGCCGGCCACGACGTTGGTCGCCGTGCTCGTGTTGGTGAACACGATCTTGTCGCCGTCCACCAGGCCGTGACCGGTCGCTGTGATGGTGTCCGTCGCCGAGGTCGCGCCCGTGGTGGTGACGCCCTTTGCGATTCGGTTGGTCGTGACCGCGGCCAGCAGGCCACGCGTCTGCCGCGCGGTCGCGTTGGTCGTCGGGTTGACGTGCGAACCGTTGATGAAGCTCCAGTTCACGTCCAGCGCCATCTGCTTCAGCGCCTGCGTGACCTGCCAGTCCAGCTCGTTGGTGACCGGGTTGTCACCGCCGTTGTGGTTGAACGGTGCCGCCTGCGGCGACGCGACCTGACCGACCGCAGCCTGCTTCGTGTACGAGACGGAGACCTGCTCCTGGTGGATCTGCACGACGTTCTTCACGTTCCCGCGGACCCGCTCCTCGGCAGTCGGCGCGTCAGCGCCCTCCACCTTGGTGCGCTGCCCCGGGTCACGCAGGTCGTACGACTCCCACTCGAACTCCGTCGACGTGGTCATGCCGCCGCCGGTGAGTCCGCCGATGGCCGACAGCAGCGGGGTGTCCGCCGGTGTCAGGGCGAACAGCTCGCCCGTGTAGTTGGGGAGGTTGAAGGTCGTTCCCATCCCGGTGATGCCGGCCATGGTGACTCCTTACGTGGTCTGAGCGGCCTTCTGCCGCTTGAGCCGGATGACGCGCGGGAAGTCGCGCGCCTTGGTGGCCTCTTCGATCTGCTTGTCCAGGGATGCGCTCTGATCGCCGGAGCCGCCTCCGCCGCCCATGTCTCCGCCGGAGCGGCCGGCCCCGGGCGGGGCGAGCTTGGCGAACTTGGTGACGGCGGCCTTGATGGCCTTGTCGTCGACCTGGCCGTCCTCGCCCACGAACTTCTTCAGGTCGATGAACTCAGCGAACTCGCTGAGGTCGACGCCCACGCGCGCCGCGTGGGCTTCGAGTCGGGCCTGAGCGATCTGGGGGATGGCCTCGGCGAGGGCGGCCGTGCGGCCTGCCTTCTCCGCCGCGGCGACGGCCTTCTCCTGCTCGCTCATGTTCGCGGCCTTGAGCGTGGCGAGTTCGTCCTGCGCGGCCTTGTTCGCCTTGGCGCGGTCCTCCCACTTGCGGGCCTCGGCTTTCCAGTCCGTGCCATCGCCGCCAGGAGCAGGCGGGGCCGGAGGAGTAGCCGGGGGTGTCGCGGGTGGGGTGCCCGGAGGGGGCGGGCTACCGGCGGGAGGTCCTGCCGGTGGGGTTCCACCGGATCCGCCTTCGCCCTCGCCGTTGCCACCCGCGATGGCGTAGATCGGCGAGCCGTTGCGGCGGTAGCCGAGCACCTCCATCGAGTGGTACGTGGCGAGCGGGTGCTTGAAAGGGTGCTGCATGGGTGTTCTCCCTTTTCGGGTCTCCCGGGTGCCGTGCGGCTCCCGGGGTAAGTTCCGCGTATGACTCAACCTGTGGATGCGGATGAGCTGCTACGACGGATCCGCGCTGCCCGTGATTGGGCCGCTGGCGAAGAGGAGCGCTTGTTGGCTCTCGCCGAGGGCGCCACGGATGACGTGGAGGGCATTGGGCTGGCCATCCAGAAGACAGCCTTTGAGGTCGTCCGAAGCGCACTCGACGAGATCATCGAGCCAGGCACGCAGAGGGACGGCGACTAGCGGGCCGATCCGATCTGCTCGCGCTGCGGCTTCCTGCGGAGGTCCGGGTGGGCGGCCACGTGCTCACGCTGTGCGGCCTGCCACTTCCGTACGAACGCCCCGGCGCGGCGGCGGGCTGGCTCGTCCATCGCGGCGGCCTGGACGCGCTTCCAGCGGCGGATGTGCCGCTCGATCTCCCGCTGCCGCTGCGTGTCCTCGTATGTCGTGCCCGGTGTCGCGTGGTGCGGCGGCCGGGTCGTCACTCCCGGCAGGTACGCACTGAGGCTGTGCCGGCAGTTCGGGTGGAACAGCCCAGCGGCCCGCGCTTCTACGAGAGACCCGGCCACGTGCACCGCCACCGTGCGGGTCGGGGCGAACAGGCCGCTGGGCTGGATCGTGTGCTCGGCGCGGATCGTGTGCGGTCCGGACTGTCCGGACAGGGTGAGGATCTCGCCCTCCCACGCGCGGCAGAGCGGGCATTCGAGCGGGGCGTCCGAGACGATGACGAGGCCAACGTCGATCTCCGCGAGGGTGTCGATGTGGCCCTCGATCGCGGCGCGGGCGGTCACCGAGCGGACGGCCATCTCGGCGTAGGTGGCCAGCTCCCAGTTCCGGCCGGAGCGGTCGGTGAACGACTGGACGCCGCGCTGCGCGAACTGATCGAGCGCCCGCTGGCTGGCCTGCCTGCGGGTCACTGTGCCGAGCAGCGGCCCCGACGAGACTCGAGTCACGATGCTGCGGTAGGTGTCGACGACGGCCCGGGTGATCCGGGCGTACAGCGGCCGAGTGTCGTTGGCGTACGACGCCGCGAGCCGATCGACTGCTGGGGCGTTCGGCAGGACACGCTGTGTCTGGAGCTCCCGGCCGATGTCCAGCGCCCCCAACTCGGCGACGGCGGCCTGTCTCCCGCGCCCGTACGCCTCCGCAAGGGCCCGCGCGACGGCCCCGTTGGCGTCCTGCTGGAGCGCCGTGGTGACCTCTTCAACGGCCTCACGTAGGTCGCCGATGGAGCGGGCCTTGATCTCCGCCCACAGAGGGGAGTCGATGCCCTCGGCGAGGGCCTTGCGGAGCCGCTCGATGATGGACAGCTCGGCGTCCGCGTACAGCGTGGTGATGGCGGCGGCGAGGTCCTCGGCCATGGCAGGTGACACGGGCATGGGCTACCCCTCTCCGGAGTCGTCCCTGCCCTCGTCGGCAGCTGGGGGGAAGCCAGGCCCAGGGCCCTCAGCCCCGGTTAGGACTGGATCGGCCATCTCCCGCGCTGACGCAAGCTTTGCCGCCTCGGCCTTCACCTGGTCCTCGTCCCAGTCCGGGTGCACCATCTGCACCAGCGTCTCGTCCGACGCGGCATCGGCGCGGCGCAGCAGCTCCGCCGTGGTCGCCAGTTCCAGAGGGCCCTCGCTGATGCCGTCCTGGAGCTCCACCTTCGGCGGCTCCAGGTCCAGCCCGGACACGCGGAACCGCGGGCCTGCCAGAACGGCGAGATAGGCCGCGCAGATGTCGGCCACGCCCGGCCCCCAGTACTTGCCCTTGCGGCCGGCGGTGCTCAGCGAGCGCCGGTTCCGAGCCTTCACCTCGGTCGCGGTCACGGCCTGCCCATCGGACTCGCCGAAGCTGCCCGCGGAGTAGCCGGCCTGTCGTACGGCCTGCTCCATCAGGGACTGGCAGGTGTCGCGGTGCTCCTGGACGCGGATCTCGAACTGGACGATGGTCAGCGGGTTCGGGTCGCCGGGCCTCGAGAGCATGTTGAGGCCCGTGTAGATCCGGCGCTCCTCGTTCCATGAGGCGCCCTGGCCGGGGCCCATGGAGTCGAGCATCGAGCTGGGGACGACGACGCGGCCCTTGCCGTTGACGATGTCCCGCATCCACGAGGAGTACGTCTCGTCGAGGGCATCCATCAGCCCTTCGATGCCCTGGAAGTCGGACTGCCCCCAGTACGCGGCCGTGGGGATGTGCCTCCAGGCGCGCGCGGGGCGGACGTTGGGCACGTAGGAGGCGGTCAGGTTCTTAGGAGCGCCGGTGTCGAAGCCTCCCTCGGCGTCCACCATGGCCGCGAGGGGCGCCGTGACGGGGTGGTCGGCGAGCGGGCGGACCATGCCGAGCGATCCGGCTGAGCCCTCGTAGAGGCCGTGGTAAATCCGGCCCTTCTCATGGCGCTCCAGGTGCCGGAACACGCGCCGGTCGTCCTGCGACTCGCTCTCCAGGACGGTCCAGAAGGTCACTGCGCGCAGCCGCCCGTAGGCGAACTCCGGGACGGCCCGGTCTGCGGCCACGACATCGATCCATGGCCGGTCGGACACGTCCTCGTCCCACACCACACGCAGGTAGGCGCCGCCGAGTGCGGCGCAGACCTCACCAGCTTCGAGGAGGGTCGGCTGGAGGCCGGTCTCCAGCAGGGTGTCGAGGGCGTCTTGCGTCGCGTCGCTCGCGCCCTCGGCGGCCTGGAGCGTCGGAGCCTCGGAGAACAGCAGCTCGGAGGAGGTACGGGCGATGTCTCCGGCGAGCGGCACGTGGAGCTTCTCACGCTTCTCGCCGTCGCCGGTCGGGTTGCCCCAGAACCAGCGGGCCAACTTGCCGACGACACCACCGCGGTGCTGCGCGGGCCGGTCGGGGGTGTCGCGGTAGCCACGGCCGGAGTAACGCAGTTCGAGCCGGTCAGGCTCGGAGGAGTACCAGGCGTCCCAGTCGGCAAGCGCAACCTGTACCCGCTCATCGGTGGGAGGCCAGACGGTGTCAGCCGTGGGCAGAGGCATTACCCGGCCACCTCCTCTCCCTGATCCGGGTCGCTCTGCTTCAGGTCCACCTCGCGCGCCAGCACTTCGATGACGAGGATGGGGCGGCAGTTCACCTCTGTGCGAACGGTCACGGAACGGACGCCGGGAATCTCCTGGCCGTCGAGTTCGACCGTCCCGCGCCCGGTGGAGTCGACGCGCACCTTGGCGAGCTGTACAGGCATCAGGCGCGCTCCCTCTCCATCAGCAGCTGCGCCATGCCCAGCCAGGAGGACGCGAGTTCGTCCAGGCGTTCCATGAGCGCGAGGTTGGTTTCAATCTCGGCCTGCTCCAGGAGTCGCGCGGCGTTCGTGAGGGCCTGCTCGACGGTTGGCATCATGCGGCCACCTCCAGGAGCATCGGGATGTGCGGCCGCCACAGGGCCTCGGTCGTACGCACCCCGTACCTGAGGGCGTCGCAGGAGTGGTCTTCGAGCTTGATCGGGGCGTCTTCGCCCTTCTCTGCCTTCTCGTCGTCCCAGCTGTAGCCCGGGATTTCCTCGATCAGGCCGCGCGCGGACTCGTGGATGAACAGGCGGTTCGCGGCGATCAGCGAGCCGACCGTGCGGATGCCGTCCAACACCGTGTTGTCGGCCGGGGTGACGCCGTGGACGCCATCGCGGTGCAGCTGCTCGATGTACGAGGCTGCGGACGGGTCGACGACGGTCCACTCCGGCTGGACGCCGAGCACGTTGGTCTGCGGCTGGGCGACCCCGGCAAGCCAGCGCCGGCGTGCGGCGGAGTACTCGGCGTCGGTCTTCTTCCGCCGTTCCGCGCGCGAGTCCCACCGGTACTCGCTGACGACGTACAGCCGCTGGTCAACGCCGAGCCCGATGAGCAAGTCGGCGTACGGGTTGGTCGTGCCGTAGTCGATCGCGTCGCACAGCCACCGCGTGATGTGCGGGACGTCCTTGACGACGTGGCGCTCTTCATCGAAGCAGTCGAAGATCGCGCCCTCGGCCTGGACCCAGTGGCCCAGGATCGACCGCCGGTAGAACAGGCCGGTGTAGGTGGCCTTGAGGGCGGCGACGTACTCGGGGTCGAGGAACGGGTTGTCGTCGAGGACGAAGTGCCACGACCGGAGTCGGGTCTCGGTCGGCCGCTTCAGATACTCCTTGCGGAACCAGTGGGCCGGGTTGTCCGGGTTGGTCGTGGTGAAGATCTTCGCGCCCTTGACGGAGCAGCGCGCCACCAGCTGGTCAAAGAACGTCCGGGGCAGGGTCGTTGCCTCGTCGACGTACGCCCCCGCACACGTCATACCGCGGACCTTCGGCTCGGCCTTGGCATCGTTCGCGCCGAGGACGTGCACGACCCGGCCCATGATGATCGCGACCGGCGCGCCGTTGTTGTACGAGACCTGCTTCGCGAGCTGGCCGAAGATCTCCGGGTTCGTCAGCGGGGCGATGACGTTCCGGTAGAGGGAGTCTCGGGTGCGGCCGACCATGACCAGCTCGCCGCCGGTCGGGGCGGACGCGACGAAGATGAGCCAGCGGATCAGGCTCGCGATCGTCTTTCCGGAACGGACGCTGCCTTCCCACGCGTTGATCCGGGCGTCGGCCTCGACGATGCTGACGAGCTGCTTGCGGGACAGGGGCAGCGCATCAAGGAGACTCACCCTCCGCCTCCTCGCCAGCGGCGGCCTGCTGCTCGTCGTACACCGCCTTGAGGCCGCTCATGAGCTGGCCGAGCATCGAGCGGGCCTCTCCGGCGCCGGCGTCGTCGGCGGGCGGGACGAGCTTGAGGCTCTTCTCCAGGGCGATGCCGGCCGCAGCCATGAGGTTCTTCTTGTCGCCGGAGGGCGGCTCGTTGACGTGCTTGTCGCGGTACGTGTTGTCCTTGCCGCCGAAGTTGTAGATCGTGGCGGGCTCCCACATCTGCTGTGTCAGCTTCATCGCGTCGAGGTGGAGGTCGACGGCGGTGTCGGCGCGGAGTGCGGCGAGCTGGGCGACGCGGGCGCGGGTGGCGTCCTCGGTCATCGAGGTGTCGAAGACGAGGCCGAGTTCGGCGGCGATGACGGAGACGGTGCGTTGGGCGCGGTCGATCTCGCGGGCGATCTGGTTGCGGCCCAGGCCTTGTGCGTGGAGCTGGCGGACGAGTTCGTAGTCATCGTCGGTGACCGGGCGGCCGTACTGCCTCGTCATGGTCACCTCCGGGCATGCAGAAGGCCCGACCGCACGGGGTGACGGTCGGGCCGGTCTGGGGTGGTTCAGGGCTGGGTTAGTCCCAGCCGCCGAGGAGGCCGGCGTTGGCCTGGGCGTGGCAGATGTTGTAGCCGCCGGAGGCGTGTGCCTTCTCCGTGTGGCCGTCGACGGTGATCGAGCAGTTGATGTCACCCTCGCCCTGGAGCTGGGCCATCACGCTGAAGTACATCGCGTCGTCGTCGAGGGGGAGGGTGGCCGTGAACTTGCCGTCCGTGAACTTCCCCTGCCGGGTGTCGCTGTCGGAGCCGTAGGTGATGTCGAGGGGGCCGAGGACGCCGGCGGGGGCGGTGCCCCAGACCTTGAAGGTGACGACCGGCTTCTTGGTGTCCTTCTTGGTGTCTTCCTTGGGCTTTTCGCTCGTGGCCTTGTCGCTGGGCTTTTCCTCGGCCGCGGGCGCGTCGTCTTTCTTCTCGGCCTCGGGGGCCTTGCTGGTGTCGCTGTCGACGCTGACCGAGGTGCCCTTGCTGGTGCTGTCGGAGTCGCCGCCGACGACCGCGCCGACGATGCCCAGGAAGACGAAGAGGACGACGATGCCGAGGCAGCCGAACCCGACGATCATGCCGACGGGGGTCTTCTTCGGCGGCGGGGGCGGGGCACCCCATCCGGGTTGTTGCGGGTACGGCGGCTGTTGCGGCTGCTGCTGCCCCCACCCAGGCTGCTGCTGCGGGTGTTGCTGGTTCATGTTCGCCCCCCAGGCGTGTTTTGCGTGTAAGGGGCGAATGTAGTGGATGTGTGGGACGCGTGAAGACGCTGAGGCTGATCTGTGACACACGATCAGGGGGAATGACGAAGGCCCGCACGGTGGCGGGCCTTCGGGAGTCTCAGGGTCCGGGCACGCCGGACGTGAGGCCAGGATGACGCGTGATCGTCCGGAACGCAACTAGAACGGCGGGACGCCGCGCTTACGGTCGCGTTCCCAGCGTCGGCGGCCGCGCGCGATTTCGGCGAGGCGGTCGTGAGCGGTGCCGCATCCGCAGAGCGCCACGCCGTCGTAGCCCTCGGGGGCCGGGTACTTGTCCAGGCCGCCCTTCGAGTGGAAGAGGCCGCGCCCTTGGCAGGCGCCACAGGGCGGGCCGGTGTGGCGACGGCGGACGATGATCTCGAATGGTCCGATGCGCATGGGCGGAGTGTCCTCTCTGGGGCTGACAACTGGGGGTAGATGCCCGGTAGATGGGCGGGTAGACGGAAGTAGATGAACCGGTAGACGTGCAGGTCAAGCGGCGGTAGGCGGGGCGGAAGACATCTCCTGGGCTTCGGCCGGGGAAGGGGCTTCGAGATCCCTTCGACGGACCCCCCATGTGGGCACTCCGGCCACCTTCACGCCGCGGTCCACGGGGATGTCCAGGCGGCCCAGATGCACGCGCAGATCGGACACCGTCCGGCCCTCCCACTGCCCGTGCTCCTGGAGGTGGGCGAGGACCGTGCGAAGGTGCACCCCGTTGCCGGTCCCCATGAGGTCGAGGAGCAGCGTCCGGACGGCCTCCACATCGGGTCCGATGGGGGCTTCCTGCGGCTCCTCTTCGGCGGGCTTGCCCGCGCGCCAGGAGGCGATGGTCCACCAGCCGGTGAGGAGCCACATCAGGGACGGCAGGGCGCGTACGAGCCGGGCGAGGACGTACACGCCGAGGGCGAGCAGCGCGATCCGTACGAAGACGCCGAGCGCAGCCCTCCAGCCGGTGAGGTCGTCACGGCGCCCGCGCG
Organism: Streptomyces sp. DSM 40750; assembly: GCF_024612035.1. Lineage (GTDB taxonomy): Bacteria > Actinomycetota > Actinomycetes > Streptomycetales > Streptomycetaceae > Streptomyces. The sequence continues at coordinate 3,569,536 of NZ_CP102513.1, read as the reverse complement.
CACACCATGCTGCGGCGCGGGCGCCCAGGCGACGGGCGTACGCGCGGGAGCCGGTGGCAAGCCGGTCGGCGGCGCGGGCGAGACGGGTCACAGGATCCCCGCTCCCTGGAACGCGGCGACAACGCCGTCCCCGGCCGCGTTGAGAGCACTGGGCAACCAGGCGAGAGCGCCGGCCACGCCCGCGGTGAGGCAGAGGGTGCTGCCTACGTACGCGCCGCCGATGATGCGCTTCTTGTCCTTCTTGCCTGCGGCTTTGTAGGAGAGGACGACGAGGGTGACGGCGATGACGACGATGACGGCGCCGGTGGCGGACAGGCCGACGAGTTGGCCGCTGGTGAGGCCTTGGGTGGCGTTGGTGCCGGTGGTGGCCTGTCCGGCTCGTTCGCCTGCGCCGTTGCCGATGGTGCCGGAGCGGGAGTGGGCCCAGCCGAGGATGCCGCCGGGGCAGGCTGCTGCGCAGGCGGCGGCACCGAAGCCCTTCCCGAAGCTGGCGAGTTGCTTCATCTCGCGGTTCCCGGTCCACCAGGGGTACAGGTTCGCGGTCAGGACGATCAAGGCGAAGAGCAGTCCGCCGAGGGTGAGGGTGGTGGTGGCGGTCACAGGTTGACTCCGGTGAACAGGAGGATCGGATCCCACCAGTGCAGGACGCCGAAGGCGCCGAGGCTGGCGGTGACGAGAAGGAAGCGGGGCAGCCATCGGCCGCTGTACCGGTCCAGGCCCCAGGCTGCGGCGAGGGCGACGGTGGCGATGACGTAGGCGCCGCCGATGCTGGCCTCGATACGGGCCTGGTGGACGGTGTGGGACCAGATGCCAACAGGGCTCTGTCCGGCGGCCCAGGGCAGGAGGGCGGCGAGGATCGCGGAGATCATGCGCCAGGTGACCAGCCAGTCCCAGAGGCGGGCGAGGAGTCCCGGTTCGGGCGCGGGCTCGGGCTCCCGTATGGGTGCGAGGTCGACGGTGACGCGGACCTCGATTGGCCCGGGCGGTGGGGCGGGCGGCGGCCATGGCGCGGCTGGCGGGATGACCGGCGGTGGAGGCGGTGGGGGTGTGCGCCACGGCGGGGCCTCGCCGGGCTCGGGCGCGCGGGCGGGCAGCGGGGCGCCTGCGGGGATGATGCGGGTTGGGGTGATCGGGCTGTCGGGCATGTCGGGTTCCTGGTGGCCGAAGGGGCGGGCGCGCAGAGCGCGGAGGTAGGCACGGGCGCGCAGCTCGTCGCCGCCGGGGCGCGGCTGCGCGTCCATCAGCTGGCCAGCCGGAGGTAGCGCTCGACGGTGGAGAGCTTGGCGTTGGCGTCTGCGACCTTGCGGACGTAGCGCAGGACCGTGTCCGGATCGGTGATCCCGGAGTCCTTGGCGGTCCGGACCGCGTCCTTCACGGTCATCGGCCCGACGGCGGGCGGCTCCGGACTCTCGTCCTCGTCCTGTCCGGACTGGTCCGGATCGGCGGATCCGCTCGGATCCAGGGCGATCCGCTCGGCCTCGATGGCGGCCAAGTCACGCTGGAGCTCCCGGCGCACGGCGACCATGGCGCGCTGTCCGGCAATCGTGGATCGGCGCTTGGTCACCCACTGCTGCGTGCGGGAGTCGAGCGGGCGGGCGTGGACGCGCATGGCGATGGTCCAGCCGCCCTTGGCGAGGGCGGAGACCGCGGCGCCGACCGCGCCGACGACGAGCTGGTCGAAGACGTAGCCGTGTGCGAAGACGGCGGCCATGGAGATGCCCAGTGCCCAGTGCCCGGCCTTGCGGGGGAGCTTGGCGCGCTCGGGGTCGTAGCGGAGCAGCCACTCAGCACCCATGCACAGGATCCACGTCGCGTCGAAGGCGACGCCGGCCGCGTAGGCGACGAAGGCGACGGTGGACATGGCGAGGAGTGCACCGACGGAGGCGGTGGTCCAGACGAGGGAGGCGGTGACGAGGACGACGGCGCCGATCGTGACGGCGACGCGGACGCGCTGGTCCCAGTCGACGGGCGGGAGGGGGATGTCGACGGTGTACTCCTCGTCGATCCACTCGGTGTCGCCGTCGACGGTGTGGGGGACGGTGCGGGTTCGGGTGATGGTGCGGGTCTTCACGTGCTCCTCCGGGAGCGAGGCCGCGCCCCCGCGGGGGGAATTTCGCGGGGGCGCGGCGGTCTGGGCGGGTTATCGGGCGGGGCGGTACCAGCGGCCTCGGCGGTCCTGGGCGCGGTCCTTGTCCTCCCAGGCCTGGCCTTCGCGGGCGGCGCGGGTGGCGCTGCGGGAGCGCTGAACGCGGGCCTGGGTGCGGAGGTCGGTGGCCAACTGCTGGTCGTTGCCGGGGCGGAGGGTGCGGGCGAAGTCGCGCAGGCCCATCAGCTGCGCCTCGCGATCTGCTGGTCCAGGCGGCGGCGGACGTCTGCGCCGGCCTCGTAGTCGGTGCGGCAGGCCTGGACGGTGGCGGGCTGACGGAAGATCGGGTTCTCGCGCGGCGGTGCGGGGGTGGGCTGAGTGGTGGGCTGATCGGTAGCGTGTCCCATAGGACCTGCTCCTTCGTGATGGTTGTGGGTGGGTCCGCCCCCGGCCCGGGATCGCCAAATCAGCGGGCCGGGGGCTTTGTTGATCTACGGAAGGGCAGTGGCTCCCCGTCCGTTGTATGGGGACCGTACAGCGCTGTATGGTCCCCATGCAAGAGAGTCGGAGCGTGCCGCTTCCCGCCAGCAGGAGAGGAGCGGGCGTGGACGACGCGAGCGAGGAGGTACAGCGGGTGTCGGACGCCCTTGAGGAGGTCGACAAGATCGCCGACGTGGAGGAGCGCGTACGTGCGCGGAACCAGGTGCTGGCGCTTCAGGCCAAGAGGACGAAGACGTGGCACGAGGAGCGCCGGCAGTTGGTGCTGGAGCTGCGGGCTGAGGAGCCGCCTGTGTCGATCCGGGCGATCGCTGCGCGGCTGGCGATGTCGCCGGGGGTGGTGCAGGACATCGTCAGGGGGCACACCGGCTCGTGGGCGAATCGGAAGAAGGGCGAGGACTAGCCAGGCGCGTGAAGCTCCCGCGCGGTCGCGTGTAGGGGCTCTGGTGTTCCCGCTTAGGATCCGTGTTCGTGGCAGACATCCCCGACGAATTGATCAAGCTGGAGCAGGCTGCCGAAGAGGAGCGCGAGAAGCTCGCGGGCCTCGACGGCGATGAGTACGGCGCGCAGTGGAAGGCGTGGCGTACGGCGGCTGGAGTGTTCCAGGCCGCAGTCACCGAGTCCGCCTCGCGTGAGGACGTGACCATGTCGCGGTACGAGCTGGAGCAGGCGGTGAAGAAGGTGGTGCGGCATCCGGAGGAGGAGGCTTCGGCCGCGTAGCTGGGCATGCGAAGAGCCCCCGACCGTGATGGCCGGGGGCTCCGTCATGTCCGGGTCCTACACCTCGCGGTCCAGGATCCACGCCCGATGCTCTTGGCGGGCGTAGCCGCGCGGGTCGTCCAGCCAGCGCGGGTCGTGCGCGGGCAGCGGGCCCCGTCCGGTGTCGTCGAGCCGGTCGTGGGCGAGGAGTGCGCGGGCGTAGTGCACGGCGTCGTGGATGGTCTCGGCTGCCGCGATCGGATCACCACCGTCGCTGTCTGAGAGCCGGTCGGCTGCTGCCGCGCGGCGGACCATGTACTCGCGCCGACGCTCGTGGTGTGCGTCCTCGCCGATGTCGAGACCGAGCGCGTAGACAGCGGTCATCTCCCGGGCGATGCCCCAGTGCAGGTCGTGGGTCGTCATGGTGGTCACGCTACGGCCGAGGTGTCGGGCTGCGCCCAGATGTGGCCACATCCTGCGCACCGTGCGACCGGGTTGGTGCCGGCGCCGCCGTGGAGGGTGAGTGGGCCGCCGCATGTTGGGCATGGGCGGGCGAGGGTGGCCTTCTGTTCGCCGACGTCGAGGGCCTGCTCGATGCGTTGGGCGCAGCTGCGGGCGACGGCCGTGATGTGGTCGAGCTGGGGCGTGGCGAGCGGGCGGAACGGGCCGGGCGCGCCCTGCACTCTGCCGAGGAGCCACAGCGCGACAAGGGGCGCGGCGGGCCGGGTGCGTGTCCAGGACCAGCGGCGGGGGTCGCGCCGGTCCTGCATCACCAGCAGCTCGCGGCGGGCGCGGTCGGCCTTGGGGTAGCCCTGCGGGAGCAGGCCCATGACGGGGCGTTGGACGCTGCTCGCGATGGCGTCGGCGCAGTCGACGAGCTGCTCGTGGACGAGGCGCATGGTCTCGTGGATGTTCAGCCGGATCGGGATGGGGCGCTCGCCGATCTGGGCGGGGTCGCGCTCATCACCGACCGGGTGGGCGTGGCCCGGGTCTACGTCACCGCAGTGGGTGCAGCGGTAGCCGATGGTCCGGCCGTCGGGAGCGCGGAGGGTGGTGAGCTGCTGCGCATGGGTCTCTTCGTGCTCGTCGTCGGCCTGGTCGAGGGCGCGCAGGTGGTCGTTCATGCGGCCGGCGGGGGGCCACGTGGGTGCGGACCTGCCGCCGAGGGCGTCGACGAGGTCGGGCCAGTGGCGGATGACGGTGGTGAGGTGGCGGGTGGTGGTCATCGTCGTGGCTCCTGTGGTGCGGGGTACGGTGATGAGCCCCAGGGGGCGCGCCGGTCCGGCCAGACATCAGGCGCGCCCCTGCTGTGTGTTCAGGCGCGGCGGCGGATGTCCCGGATGGCTTCGGCGACGTGCGGTGGGTCCGGCTGCACGTGGATCTGCGCGCTGATGGCCGGGGCCGAGGTGGCAGCGCGGTCCTCCATGGCGCAGAGGAACGCGTCCATCTCGCGGCCTTCGGGGTGTTGGCCCCAGCCCCGGAGGCGGATCACTTTCACGCGCTCGTACGAGATCCCGCGCAGCTTGGAGAAGCGGGACGCGAACACCACCTCGGGGTCGTTCTCGCGGAGGCCGCTGTCTCGGCACCAGAAGCGGAACTCTTCGAAGTTGCGTGCGAGGACGACGAGGATGGGGCGGACGGGGCGGCCGAGGACGGGCATGGTCAGCGCCTCCTCTGCGGCGGTCCGTACGGGGACTGCCAGGCGGGCCGGTCGGCGGGCTTGACCGGCTGGCCGTCCTCGTCGATCAGCCCGGACTCGCGGAGCTGGCGGCCGAGCTGGGCGAACGACTCGGTGATGGCGCGGGCGACCGGGGCGAACGACTCGGCGAACTTGGCGAGCGCGGCGTGGAGTTCAGCCGAGCGCTGACGGAGCTGCTCGCGCTGCTCGTCGGTGATCTGGGCCTGGAGCATGGGTCAGCTCTCCTTGGGCTCGTCGAGGGCGGCGCGCAGTTCGATCAGGCGGGCGTCCCACCAGCGCGAGACGGATGTGCCGAGCGGCGGCGGCCCGGCCTTCACCCACTGCTCGTACAGGGCGTCGGCGGCCTCGGCGCGCTGCTTCTCCACCCGCCACTGCCGGTTGCGGAGGCTGATCTGCGCCCACAGGTTCTGGATCTGCGTGGGGTCGGCGCCGTTGGCTCGCAGGCCCGCGCGGAGGGTGCGCAATTCGGTCTCGGCGATGTCGGCGCGGAAGCTCTGCCTCTTGGCGGCCTTCTCGGCCTTCTCGGACCGCTTCCCGACGAGGACGGCGAGCCGTGAGGCCGCGGCTACCGAGTCGTCGGCCTCCTGCTCGGCCTTGGCCAGCCGGTCGTAGAGGGCGTCGAGTTGGTCGCTGTTGATCGTGTCGACGGTCAGGCGATCGCTCATGTGTCGTGGCCCTTCGTGGTGTCGGGGTCGAACGGTGCGGTGAGCGCGGCCTCGTCCTGGGCCGCCGTGGCGCCGACGGAGACGCGGACGACGCGGGCGGTGCGGTGGCCGAGGACCCAGCCGACGGCGAGCGCCAGGAGCACGGCGAGGGCTGGGCCGGCGGCGATGGTGACGCCGAGGATGCGGGCGGCGGTCACGGCTGTGTCCCGTCCTGCGGTGCCTCGGTGGCGCGCTGGGCCAGGTACGCCTTGAACTCGTCGACGGCCTGCCGGTCGCCGGGGGCGAGCCGGAAGTTCGGGTTGTTGCCGCACGGCGGGCCGCTGTCGGGCTTTGTGGGCTGCGCCTCGGCAGCCAGACGGCGCAGCTCGCGGATGACGAGGCGGGCGCCCTCGACGGCCGGGTCGGCGTTGCTGGGCTGCTTGCCGACGTACTGGTCCAGGTCGTCGGCGGCTTGAGCGAGGCTCACGGCGCGCGCCACGGAGGCAGCGGCGGCGGCGATGTTGCGGGGGTCGTCGAGGACCAGCTGCGGCATGTCCGGGTCGTCGCGAGTGCAGCGCTCCCAGACGGCGGCCGCGATGGCCTCCATGAGCGGGTCACCCTCGACCCACGGCGCGGGCGCGGCCTGATCCACAACCGGCGGGTCGAGGGGGAACGACAGCATCGAGTCGAGGAGTTCAGCGACGGCCGGCGCTTCCTCGTCGGCGGCCAGAACGGCGGCGTGGGCGTCCAAGCGCTCGGCGCCAATCCAGTTGTCCCGGGCGCCGTCGGCTCGCCACTGGGCGGCGAGGACGTCGGCGTGATGGGCGAGGAGCGCGGCGAGCTGGTCGCGGGTGAGGGCGATCCGGCTGGGGACGGGCGCGTTGGTCATGATCAGTCCTGTCTGTGCGCGTGGGCGGGCGGAACCGGATGAGCGGCGGGTCAGGCGGCGCCGTTGTGTTCGTCGTCGGTGGGGTGTTGTGGCCTGTCGGGGTGGCTTCCGGTGGCGGGGTCGCAGCCGACGTGGGTGTCGTAGCCGCGGTCTGTCCTGAAGTCGGGGAGGGGGGTGTGGCAGACGGTGCAGAGGGGTTCTTGGGGGTCTGCCTGTTCCGGAGTTCCCTCCCCGTTCCCCCTCTTCGAGGGGGGAACGTGGGGAACGGGGGGCGTTCCGGGTGTTTCCGCGACCGTTCCGGGAAACGTTTGACCTGGGGTTTTGTGTGTTCCGGGGTCTGTTCCGGGAAACGTTTCCGGGAAACGTCCGTCGGGGCGGTCTGCGGAAACGTTCCGGGAAACGTCGATACCGGGCGAATCGGACCGCGCTTTGCGGCGGCGGACGGCCTCGGCGATCTTCTCGCTGCTGCCCGGAACCTGACGGTCCGCGAGGGCCTGGCGGGCGATGCGGTTGCCGGCGGTGTCCGGTACGCCGGCGCCGTCGAGGGTGGCAATGATGTGCTCGACGGTGCCGGGGATGGAGGCCAGGCCCGAGACGGCGCCGGGCTCGTTCTCGTACGTCATGAGGACGTGGCGGGTGCCGCCGAGCGCCCAGTTCTCGCCGTCGCGGTGGGCTTGGCGGAGGATGACGAAGTTGTCGGGGCCGATGCCGGTGCGGGTGTGGGTGCGCTTCAGGACGAGGGTGCCGCCGCCCTGGTAGCCCAGCTCCCATACGTGGTCGACGTCCTGTGTCTTGGCGGAGGAGCCGCGGCCGCCGCGGTCCTTGTCCTTGCCGAAGTGGTCCAGGCGGACGGAGGCGATGCGGTCGCGCTTCAGGGGCAGCAGGGTGTGGCGGTAGAGGTTGAGCCAGGTGTCGGCGTCGTTCTCGGGGCCGGAGATGAAGCGGGAGACGGTGTCGATGACGACGAGTTCGGCGCCGGTGGCCTTGACGAGGGCGATGAGGTCGGCGCCCCCGCCTGCGGTGTCGAGGGGGCGGACGGGCGGGAAGCTGGCGTACTTGAGTTCGCCCATGGCGCGGGCGTTCGCGCCGAAGGACAGGAAGCGTTCCTGAACCTGTTCCTGGCCGTTCTCGGCGTCGAGGTAGAGGATCCGTACGGGCTTCTGGGGGGCGTCGCCGAGGAAGCTCTGCCCGGTGGCCATGCGCCACATCCACTCCTGCGTGAACAGGGACTTGCCGGCCTTTCCGTCGCCGACGAGGGTGATCTGCTGGCCCGGGCCCATGAGCTTGCCCGGCAGGAGCTGGATGGCGCCGAAGTCGGTGAGGAAGAAGTCGTCCCAGTTGAGCAGCGAGGCGACGAGGTGGGAGGGGCCGCGGCCGGTGTTCTCGCGGAGTTGTTCGCCTTGTTGGAACTCGGCGACGATCGCGGCGAGTTCGTCGCCGTCTGCTCCGCCTGCGATGGCCTGCTTGAGGATCGTGGAGTGGGAGTCGTATCGGCGCTGGCGGGCGGTCGCGGCGATGCGCTCGGCGAACGCTGCGGCCATGAGCGGGTTGATGGGGCTGCCGCCGAGCCGGTAGATGAGGTTGCCCTCGTTGACGCGGTGGAGCTGGCCCTGCTTTTCGATCTCGGCGCGGACGAGGGCCGGGTGGCATTGCTGGCCGGTGGCGTAGATGCCGGCGACGGTGTCCCAGATGAGCTGGTGGGATGGCTTGTAGAGGTCGTCGCGGCCGATGAGGAGGGAGCATTCGTCGTACGCCATCTTCTCGTGCATGACGACGCCGATGACGTACTCCTCGGCTTCCAGGTCGCAGGGGGGCACCTGTGTGAAGCCGTCCTTGTCCGCCTCGTTGCGCGGGATGTGGCGGACGTTCTCCACGTGCAGTCTCCTCAGAAGAGCGTGGTGGGTTCGGCGGGCGGGCAGCGGTGTTCGGTGACGTGGTCGCCGAGGTCGCAGTCGGGCGGGTGTCGGGGGCCGGTCCAGGTGAGTCGCCTGTGGCCGAGGCCGTTGGTGCGCAGGCACCAGATGAGCCGGTTCGGTTCCCGTAGTTCCGTCTGCTGTTCGGGTGTGAGTGGGGTGAGGTCGGCGGTCACGTTGAGGGCGGCTCGGTTGCCGACGAGCTGGGTGATGACGGGGGCCCGGCACGCGGGGCAGCGGGAGTCGGCGCTGCCCCGCGGCCGGGCGGCCATCAGGCGGGCGTCCCGTTCAGGACCGGCACGGTGATGTCGTCGCTGATCGTGTCGACGACGTCCGTGAAGGCGGTGCGCCGGATGTCGCCCGGGCGCTCCAGCTTGTAACCGAGCTGCAGCGGGCCGCCGTTGATGCGGTAGCGCAGGCGAGCAGTCAGCTTGTAGCCCTCGCTGCCCTCGAACGGCACCAGGCCGATAACGAAGGTCTCGGGGATGACCAGCTCGCCCTTCTGGCCGGCCTTCGCGGTGACGGTCTCGATGTACGCGAGCTTGCGCTCGCCGCTGGAGAGGCGGGTGCCGGACTGGAACTCGGCCTTGGCGACGCCCTGAATCGACTGGGCGATCTCCAGCATTTCGGCGGCGGCGGGCTCCAGCAGCTCGGGGAGGTGGTCCTCGATGAACTCGGCGAACTGTTCCTGGTGCATGAGCTTGCCGTCGAGGGCGATCCACTGCTTCCAGGCTTCGGTCTCGCGGAGGGCGAGGTGGAGGCGGTGGCCGCCCCAGCGGGCGGAGTCGGCCGTGTCCGCGTCGAGGACGGCGGTGATGGTGAGTTTCTCGGCGTCGGCGTAGACCTCGCTGTCGCCGTCGGCGTGCTTGCCGTAGTGGGCGAGGAAGGAGGCGGCGTCGCGGACGGTGGTCGTGCCGCGCTTGCGGTCGGGCTTGTCCTTGTACTGGTCGCCGGTGAGGTCAACCTGCTCGACGCCCCTGTGGGTGAGCCAGGCGTAGACCTTGCCCGCCTCCAGCTCGTTGGGCTTGGCGGCGAGGAGCGCGGTGTCGACGATGGTCTGTGCCTCGCCATTGGTGCTGCTCAGTTCGGTGTACGTCACGGTCAGGCGTCCTTGTAGTCGGTGGTGCTCGGGGCGGTCCGGAAGTCGAGTTGCGTCTGCCGGGGGTCCTCGCGGACGGGCATGCCGTCGTCGTCGAGGAAGTAGAGGGACTTGACCGGGGTGGGCTTGGGGGCCTTTACCGCGGACTCGATGCCGATCGGCATGGGAGCGGACTCGACGCCGTTGGCGGGCGGGTCGACGACGATGGTGATCGTCATGGAGCCCTTCTTGCCGTGGGCGCGGACGGCGTCGAGGAGGGTGTGGAACTCGGTGGACAGCTCCTCGTCGGTGCGGCCGTTGAGGTGGCTGGCGAGGAACGCGGCGACGGGTGCCTGCTGGATCTCGCCGGTGTCGGGCTGAACGGTCACGTGCTGGGTTCCTTCCGGTGGTTCACCGCGGCCTGGGCGGCGCGGTAGGTGTGCGGGCTGGAGCGGCGCCGGCCGGAGGCGATGGCTTTCTCGTCGAAGACCGAGGAGGCGGCGAGCGGCGACAGGGGGAGTGCGGAGGGGTGGCCGTAGCCGGGCTGCGGTTCGTCGAGTCCGGCTTCGGCCCAGGGGGAGTGGGTGTTGCACTTCCAGCCGGTGCGGTAGAAGCGGACGGGGCCGGTGTGGTCGCCGGTGAGGCCGTCGCAGGGCTCCGGGTCCCGGGCGCTCACGCGGCGACCTTGGTGGTGCCGGTGCGCCTGAGCCTGTTGTCCGCGTCGGTGTTGGCCTGACGGCAGGCGTCGCACGCGGCCTCGCCATCGCGGCGGTGGCGCTGGTAGCCGCCCCTGGTGCCGCACGGCGCGGGCTGCCGACTGGTCTTGGTCGTGCCAGTGCGGCGGAGGTTGTCGGCGTCCCTGTTCGCCTGGCGGCACGGGGCGCAGATCTCGGTGCCTTCGCGGAGGTGCCGCTGGTAGCCCGAGCGGGTGCCGCACTCCGCGCGCTTGCGCTTCGGCCGCTGCCCGGTCTTCCGCTTCACCAGCTCTTCGAAGACCAGCCGCCGCTGGTAGCCGGTGAGGCCGCCGCGGATGCCGTGTCGGTCGGCCTTGTTCGCGCTGCCCTCTTCGGAGAGCGCTTCCCTCAGGCAGGCCAGCCGGATGGGGCAGCGGTAGCAGATCCGGATGGCTTCGACGACGGCGGGCTTCTGCTCGGTGGTGTGGGCGAACCACAGTTCGTCGAGGCGGCCGGCGTACATCGGGTCGGTGCAGAGGGCCGGGGAGGAGGTCATCGGGCCACCGCCACGGTCTGCGTCGGCCACTGCACGCCATCCAGGGCGCGGCGCTGCTGCTGCGGCAGGTCGACCAGCGGGTAGCCGAGCCAGTCCAGGCCCATCGCGGCGAACACTGCGGCGTCGGCGGCGTCGTACTTGCCGGGGCCTTCGCACCAGATGCTGAGCCGCTCGGTGACGAACGAGCAGACCATGCCCTTGCAGATCCGGGCGCGCTTGTCGCGCGGGTGCTCCCTCGCAGGGTTGGCGACGCCGGTGGCGTAGGTGTACCGGCTCTGCGGGTTGGCCACGGCGAAGGGAATGCCACGGCGGTGGAGTTCGGTGGTGAGCACCCACCACAGGCCGGCGAGTTGGTGGACGGCCGAGCCCTTGGCGCCGCGGGCGACGTCTTCGATCACGACGAGGTCGGCGGCCTTGGTGCGGTCGGCGACTTCGCGGCGGAGGTAGTTGATGCGGGCGTGTCCGGAGAGGCCGGGGTGGCGGATGGCGTCGGCCCAGTCGGCTCCGGCGATGCCGAGGCTGTTGAGGCTGGCGTCGATGCCGATGACGAGGGGCCGGGGCCCGGCCGCCGTGATGGCGGTCGGAGCCTTGGGGGTGAGGTCGAAGAGGGTCGTCACGAGGAGGCCTCCTCGTACGAGGCCGGGTCGCGGCTCGGGTTGTGGCAGCTGAGGCAGATGAACTGCTTCGTGATCCGCACCCGCGTGTGGAGCGTGACGCGCCCTTCGGTGCTGCACAGGGCCGCGACCTTGTCGAGCGCGTCCATGGGGCAGGCGAGCAGCGCGGGCCGCCGGCGGTGTTGGCCGCGCGTCGTCTCGGGGCGCAGCAGGATCGCGGAGCCAGCGACCATGAGGGCGGCGGCAGCGATCAGGGAGGCGATGAAGCTCATGACCGACCACCGGCCTGCCGAAGGTCGTGCAGCTCGCGGGTGTCGGCGATGTGCGACGCCTGCATCTCCGTGAGCCGCTCGTCCAGTTCGCGGATCGTGCGCCGAGCGAGGCCGAGCTGACGCCGGAGTTCGGCATCGCCGAGCATGGGTTGCGGCTGCTGAACGGGGCTGTTCGGCTTGGCGTCCCGCAGTTGGTCCCGCTCTGTGCGCAGGCGGCCAATGGTGGTGAGGCGGTCGGCGGCGAGCTTCTCCGCGTCCTCGGCGTTCTTCTCGGTGCGCTGGAGCTTGGTCTGGAGGGCGGCGTACTTGGCGCCGCTGATCAGCTTCACGACGCACCCCCCACCGGGCGGACCGGCCATCCGCGGTCGACCGTGGCGTCCGGCTTCGAACGCCGGAGGAAGGACTCGTAGTTCGCGGCCCAGGCCTCATGCCACTGGACCTGCCAGCCGTGCAGGATCCGGGCGGGCACCTGCAACTTCTCGTGCGTCTCGGCGATCCTCAGGGCCACGTCGAGGGCGGCCTGGGCGTCGGCGTCCGCCGTGTGTGCGTCGGTGAGGTCGACGCCGTAGTGGGCAGCGAGGGACTCCAGGTTCCGGCGTCCCCTGCGGTACTTGTCGGCGGCCCGGTCGAGGACGAGCGGGTCGATGACCGGCTGTACTGCGCCGATCCGGTTGGCGACGGTGGGCACGCCGTGCCGGGCGCACTCGGCGTCGAGGAGGCTGAGGTCGAAGGGCGCGTTCATCACGACCAGCGCGGCCCGGCCGGCGGACAGTTCACCGGCGAGCGCGTCGGCGATCTCCTCGACGACCTGCTTCGCAGGGGTGCCGTGGGCGTGGGCGTGCTCGGTGGTGATGCCGTGGACGGCGGTGGCGGCGGCCGGGATCTCCAGGCCGTTGACGTCGGACAGCCAGCGCGTCACGTCGCCGTTCGCCCGGATGAGGGCGGCGGAGACGATGCGGCCGACGTCGATGCGGGTGCCGGTGGTCTCGCAGTCGTACGAGGCCAAGGGCGATCGGTGCCAGGGGAGTTCGACGTGCCCGGTGAGGTCGGGCTGGACGGGGGCGTTCACTCGGCACCGCCGTTGTACATCTCGATCGCGACCTCGATGCCGCCCCAGTTGTCGACCCCGGCGGCCTCCAGCGCGTTCAGCCACTCCAGGCGCTTTTCCAGATCGGCGACCTTGGCGCGCAGCTGCTCGGCCTCGCCGTCACCGGACTCGATCGCGGCCGGGGCGATGTCCGGCAGCACAGAGGCGAGACGCCCCTCACGCCAGGCCTGCGGAATAGCCGCCTTACCCACGTCCGTGATCGTCATCCGCGTGTACGCGGCCCGCCCCGACATCGCCACGCCAGGCACCTCGTGAATGACGCCCGTCTCGGGGTCCGCCCACTCGGCCACCCCGGCAGCGGTGACCTGGTCAAGGATCATCTTCTGGAACACGGGCCTGACCGAGGTGACGAACTTCCGCTCGATCTCGCTCTTGAAGCGGTCGCCGAAGCTGACCACCCAGGCGGCGAACGCCTCGGGGTCGGTGACGGCAGCGGCGGCCTTCGGCTGGACGAGACTGACGCTGCCGATGTCAGGGCCGTTGTCGTCGAGGCTGATGCTGATCTTCTGGGTGCCGGTCTCCGCCTTGGCGGCCTTCAGCCCGGCCTCCAACTCGTGCTTACCGGCCTTCAGGTGGTCGCCGATGGCCTTGTGGAGGGTGTCGAGGGCGGCGACGGTGCGCGCGGTGTCCTTGAGACTCATGTGCTACTCCTTGGGCGGGGCGCCCCTGATTTGGGCAGGGGCGCCCCAGTGGTGCGGGTGAGGGATCAGGCGGCGTGGCCGGTGAGGATCGCGGTCATCTCGCGGAGCTGCTGGGCGCCGGCCTGGGCGATGGGGATGCCGTAGGACTGCTCGAACTCGGCGTCGAGGTTGTCGAGACCGGCGGCCTTGGCGGCGGTCCGCAGCTGGTGCTCGGCGACGTCGGCCTCGGACGGTCCCTCGACAACGGACGGTCCCTCGGAAAGGGTCTCGACGATCTCGCCCTCGATGACCTCCCCCGAGCCGTCGCCGGTCTTCTCCGGTGCGGGCGCGGCGAGCTGCTTCCCACGGGCGATCAGGTACGCGCCCAACTCCGACAGTTCGCGGTCGACCTTCACCGTCTCGGCGAGGAGACCCTCGTCGCGCGCCTGCCGGTACAGGTCCTTCACGGCCCCCTGGTTCGAGGTCTGCGCGGCCACGTCGGCGATGTCCTGCGCGGGCTGCGACCGGCCCTTGACCGCCGTCGTTCCCTGCTGCCCATCGTTGGCCCACGGGTCGCCCTCGCCCGGCTGCACCTTCCGCAGATGCCGCTCCGGCGCCGGGTTGTCGGCCTGCGCCATCTCCTCAGCCGTGTACACCCCGGCCAAGTCGTGCGGGAACGCCTTCCGGAGTGCGAGCGCCTCCGCGCACTTCGCGATCTGGCCGGCGGGCATCTTGGCCCACAAGCCCTTCGGGTTGCCGTCCGGGAACGCCTGCACGTACTCGGAGAACCGGGCCACGGCGGAGAACCGCTGCCCGTTCCGGATCACAGTCGCCTTCGCGGCGGCCGGAGGAACGTCCGCCAGCCACACGTCCCGCCACTTCCCGGACGTGTCACACCACAGGGTGTCCTCGTAGCCGTACGAGCCGCCCGTCTGCGAGGTCACTCGCTGGGCGATGACGCGGTACCCGTCGATGCCGGTCTGCGGGGTGAAGACGTCCCGCTGTTCCTTCTTGCTGTACCGGCCGATGAGGTAGATCTGCCGGGAGAACGGGTCGAGGCCGGTCCTCTGGCAGAGGTGGAGGAAGCCGGACAGCTCGGCCTTGGTGACCGCGTCGCTGATGCCGGACTGGCGCAGGACGAGGCCTTGCTCCTCGGTCCACTGGGTCTGGTCGGGGCGGATGGCGAGTGCTCCGCCGGTCTTGGCGAGTTCGGCGCTCACGGGCGGCCGTCCTTCCGGTCGTTCGGGGTGTGGGTGCGGCTGATCAGGCCGAGGACGTCGGGCCAGCCGAGGAGGAGAGCGGCGGCGAGCGTGCTGAGGGCGGCGAACGCCCAGTCCAGGGCGGTCACTCGGCGGCGTCCTTGGCGAACCAGCAGCGGATCACCACAGCGATGCCGCGCCACTTCGCGTGCGAGGTCACGAGACCGCCGCGGTTCGTCGTCCGGCGCTGGTCGACGTCCAGGGCCTTCTGCCAGGCCGCCCACTGCTCCTTGGTGGCCATCAGGTCCAGCTCGATCGTCTGGAACGTCGGGTTGTACCGGGCATCGGCGTCCAGGGCAGGGGCAAGGGTCGTGACGTCGGAAGCGTCCTCGGCGCGCAGGGCGGTCGGGCAGCCTTCGGCGTGGCGGTCGAACCTCTTCGGGCAGCCGCACGGGTGGCACGGGTCCTCAGCAGGCTCGTCCCACGGAGCCGCCAGCGGGATGCCGAAGATGCTCCGCAGCTCCGACTGCGAGACGAAGTTCTCGCTGACCAGCTCCGGGGTACGCCCTCGCTGCCACCGCTGGCCCGCACGGAGACGCTCGGCCAGAGCCTGGCGCTGACCCTCCAGCTCGGCGATCCGGTCCCGGTCCACACGCAGCTGCTCGGCCGCCTCGGACAGGGACTCGTTCGTCGAGTGCCGCTCGGTCTCCAGCTCGGTGACGCGGTCGAGGGCCCGGAGCAGTGCCTCCTGCATCGCAGGCAGACCGGCCTCCAGGTCGGCGACCCGAGCCCGCAGTCGCTCCAGCTCGGCCGCGACCTCCGGGTCCAGCAACTGGCAGCTGTCCTCCAACGCCTGAGCCGCCTCCGTCTGCGGATCCGACGCCACGTCCCGCTCCCAGCGGGCCCGGATCGTCTCGGCCGCATGCGCGACCCGCTTCGCCGCACTCACGCCGACACCCCCGTCACGACCAGGGCCAGCGGCTCAGGCCGCAGCAGACCGCACTGGAGCGCCAGCGCGACCGCCTCAGCCGAGGACCGGACGCCGAACTTGCGGTACAACGACCACCGGTGCGTCTTCACCGTCGACTCGGCCATGAACAGCCGCCGCCCGGTGTCCACGGCCCGCTCGCCGAGGTACAGCCCACCCAGGACGTCCATCTCCCGCCGCGTGAGCGCGGGGATGTCAACCGGGGGCTCGAAGCCGCGCGCCACGTCGGCGGCGAGCGCCTGCACCTGCTGGACGGTCAGCGGCAGGTCGTGGCGGTCGGTGGCGTCCAGCATCAGCCGGAGGAGCCGGTCTCGGATCTCACTCATGCGGTCACCGCCGCGTCCGTCAGCGTCCACGCGACGACGCGCACGCCACGGACGTCCTCCCGCACGGCCTCGATGTAGACCGAGCCGTTCTCCCGGGTCACCATCGACTCGGTCAGCATCTGGTCATCGCGGAACTGGCGCAGGCTCGGGACGTCGCGGTGAAAGTAGAACCGGAGTTCGGGCTGCTTCGGCGCCCACGGGTGGACGGTGACGTCGAGGTTGGTGGGCAGGGTGCTCGACTTGCTCAGGATCTGCTCGGCCAGCGACAGGGCGGCCATGTAGCTTCCGCGCTGGGCGCTCACGCCGTTCTCAGCGATCGGTTCGGTAGTCTCGGTGGTCACGGTGACCTCTGCTTTCTCTGTTGTGTGGAGGCGCCGGTCGGGGGTCGCCAGGCCGGGCAAAGCTGGGCGGCCCTTCGGCGCGTTTCGGGGGTTGATCAGGAGGCGGCGGCGAGCTGCTCGCACTCGGCCATCCAGGCCTCGACGGCGTTCAGGTCGAAGCGGCGGATTTCCTTCTGCTGGCGGCCGGTCGTCTTCAGTCGCTTGACGGGCATCCCGTCCTCGATCCACCGCAGGACCGTCCAGTCGGAGACCTGGTAGTAGGTCTCCAGCTCGGGCTGGGTGAGCAGCGGGAGAAGGCCGGCCGGGAGGGGAACGCGGCGGTCACTCTTCCTGGGCATCAGGGGTTGACCTTTCTACTTTCACAGTCAAATGTGGGGGCATGTCGAAGAGGTCCTGGAGGGGCGCATTGACCCTCCTGTGCAGCGCCTGGGCGACGTACCACGCCGTGGTCCACTCGCAGGTGTCGCGGGCGGTCTTGCCTCGGCCGGTGATGCGTCCGACGGTCGCGGGGCTCACGCCCTTGCCCGCCGGATCCACCTCCTTCGTTGCCTCGGCCAGCTCCGGCCCGGACAGCCCTGCGGCGTCCATGGCGTCTCTCAGTGGCTTGCCTTTGCCCTTGCGGTGCAGCTTCGGCATGTGGCCCCCGTGCCAGGTTGTTTCTGCGTGACGCCCCAGGCTGGGGTGTTGTGACCTTTTTACAGTCACAGTCACAACCTTGTCAACGAGTCGTTCCGAGCGGTTCCGAGTCGTCTCGGGGGTAACGGCGGGGTGGCGCACGATTCGAAGGCATGTTCTAATCACCGGCATATGCAGTTCACAACGGCGCGTAGTCGGGGAGTCGCGCGCCGCATGGCTTTCCGCCAGGCTTCTACTTTTGCTTGCAAAAAGTAGAAGACTCAGGCCACCCTTAGCCCTGTGATTACTGGGGAGTCAGACGAGACCTTCGCGCAGGTCCTCTCGGAACTGATGGCCACCTACAAGGCCAACCAGAGCGACATCGCGCGCGCCGTCGACATGTCCCCGTCCGCCGTCAGCCTCTGGCTCAACGGCAAGAAAACCCCGCGCGACGCCGCCATCGCCAAGCTTGCCGAGGCCTACCCGAAGTACACGGTCCAGCGCCTCACCGCGGCCGCCGGCCGAAAGGCGCCCGCACCCCTGACCCCCGACCGCCGGGAAGTCGTCCTCGACGTCTTCGACCGACTCACGGAAGAGCAGCAGGAGTTGCTGCTGATCCAGGCGCGGGCCGTAGCGGACAGCAATCAGGGCTGATTGTCCGCCAAGAACTCGTCTGCAACCCTTGGGCTGGGTTGTGGGTCTACGCCAGACGGAGTCATTCACTCCCCGTGAAGGAGTGACCACAATCTTGCGCAGAGTGGTCGCATATTCACTCGACACGTATTACGGTCGGTCACACGTCGGCTCCTCCCCCTTTGGTCGGCACCTGTAACACGTGCAACCCGGGGGAGGAATGCCCATGTGCATCCGCGTCGAATACGTTCCGCGGGCCAGACTCGCCGAGCCATGGGACGCCGGCCGGAACGTCATCGTCCTACCTGATCACCTGATCGAGCCCTTCGCGCTTCGTGCGCTCCGCTTCCTTCTCGACGAACTCGACATCGAACAGGACGAGTTCGGTGCACTCTGCTGGTGCGGGAAGCCGATCGAGCTCCCCCGCGTTCCTTAGCAGCGAAGGAGTGGACAGGTGATGACCCATGGCGCGTAGGGCGTCGAACAACCCGCGGCAGATCCCATCGAAGGCGTGCGGCTGCAAGCGGTGCCTGGAGGAGTACCCGCCCGCCGAGCACGGCGAGCGCCGAGGCCGGCGCGACTGCATCGGCTCGTGGCAGGCCCGCTACCGGGACCTCGCCGGGAAGCAGAAGGCCCGGAACTTCCCCATCGCGGACGGCGGGAAGGCGGCCGCCGAGGACTTCCTCGACGAGACCCGTACGGCGGTCCGCCGGCGCACGTACCGGGATCCCGAGCGCGGGAAGGTCCTCCTCGGCAAGTGGTGGGAGGAGTTCTGGAAGGTCGAGGGCCGGAAGGGGGCGATCAAGACCCGCAACCGGAAGCACAGCCTGTGGACCGCCCACATCGGGCCCAAGTGGTCTGGGTACAAGCTCATCGACCTGGAGTACATGGCTCTGCAGCGGTGGCTGACGAACGAGGTGAAGGGCCACCGGACGCAGACTCAGGTGAAGCAGCTGCTTGCCGCTCTCCTGGACGCGGCTATCAAGGACGGGGAGCGGATCACCGTCAATCCGGCCGCTCACCTGGAGGCCACGGCGTCGAAGCGTACGAAGCACCCCGACGACCTGAAGCCCCCGACGGCGGCGCAGTACGCGCTCATCCACGCCGCGCTGCCGGAGTACTACCAGGTGATCCTCCGGGACTTCGCGTACGAGACCGGCATGCGGCCGGGCGAGTACGCAGGCCTGCGGCTGCACTGTGTGGACGAGGACGAGATGGTCGCCCACGTGCGGGAGATCCTCGTCCTCGACAAGGGGCGACTGTGCCGGCAGGAGGCGCCGAAGACGGAGGCCGGTTTCCGTACGGTGCCGCTGACGCCGACGGCGATGGACGCGATCCGCTTCATGAAGGAGAAGTGGAAGCCGAAGCGCACACGGTCGGCGGTCGGCGACGGCTACGACCTGCACACCGAGGAGCTGGTGTTCCGTGGGTCGCGCGGGGCGGCGCTGAACGTCAACAACCTTCAGCGGCCCTGGAAGCGTGCGATCACGCAGGCCGGTGTGGCGCGCAAGATTCTCGATCCGGAGACCGGGCGCACCGACTGGTGGCCGCGGCTGTACGAGTACCGGCACGACGTCGCGACCCGTCTGCATCACGCGGGCGTGGCTGAGGTCGACACTCGGGCGGTCCTCGGGCAGAAGCGCGGAGGGAAGGTCACGTGGATCTACACCCACGGCAGCGAGGGTGCCCGTGACCGCGTGCGTAAGGCTCTGACCGGGGAGGGAGGCGAGGGAAGTGGACTCCGGGCAGTTGAGTAGCCTTCCGGGCCCAGAATCCGCTAAGAGTCCACACGGACCCCTCGGAACGACTGGTGACCACTCGGAACGACTCGAATGGGGGCGCCGGATGTGAATCAGGACCACTCGGAACCACTCGGAACCACTAGAAACGGCTGGACGGAGGGATCGCCTGCCTTACAAGCAGGATGTCGGCGGTTCGAAACCGTCCGCGCCCACGCGATGACGAAGACCCCGGCCGGTCACGGCCGGGGTCTTCCGTGTGTCAGGACTCGTGGGCGTGCTTGAGCCGGGTCCTGGCGTCGACCTTCTCCTCGGTGGCGACCTCGGCCCAGAAGCGGTGGCAGCTCACGAACACCGCCAGCTCCCGCTCGCGCTCGCGGAGCTTCTCCACCTCGGCCTGCTCGTCGGGCGTCCATCCCGGCGAGGCGGGGCGCTCGACCTTCCGCCAGCCGTTGTCGTCACTGAAACCGTCCAAGGGCTCGACCGACCAGGGCAGCCGCTTCAGCAGTGCCAGGAGCTCGGCCCGGACCTGATGCAGCTCCTCCTGGCCGGCGAGGAGGTCACTGGGGAAGTCATAGGTCTTAGCCACGCGGCAATGGTACGCCTGTTCGATTTTGGGATGCGAGTTCCTTCTGTCACTTCGGGCACGGCTTCAGTCGAACGGGTGATGGGAGCGAAGAAGGGCGAAGCGGAGCCTTGGGGGAAGCGTCATCTGCTGAAGCTCATCCTTGGGGGACTTCGCTATCTTCGGTCCATGACCCTCGACGATCTTCGTGTCTTCGTCTCCGTGTGCCGGGCAGGGAGTCTCAGTGCGGTGGCCCGTGAGCTGGGGTGCACCCAGTCGGCGGTGAGTCAGCACGTGCGGCGGCTGGAGCGGGAGATCGGGGTCGGACTGGTGGAGCGGCAGGCCCGCGGGGTCGTGCCGACCCGGGCCGGGCGGGTGCTCCAGGAGGCGGCGGCCGAGGGCATCACCGGGCTCGATCTCGCGCTGCGCCGGCTGGCCGAGATGGTGCGCGGTGACGGCGGGGTCGTACGGATCGCCACCGGCGGCACCACCGTGCGGCACTTCATGGCGCAGGGCATCGTCGACTTCCGGCGCTCGTACCCGGACGTGGGCCTGGAGTTCCAGACCGTACGGTCGAGCGCCGGGTGCTGCGACGCGCTGGCCGACCCGTCCCGGGACCTCGACCTGTCGTGGCTGACCCTCGGGCCCGCCGTCCGTGGCATCGAACAGCGGGCCGTGGCGGAGCTGCCCTGGGTGCTCGCCGTACGCGCCGACGACGAACTCGCCGGGCGGGCAAGGGTGGAGGGCAAGGAACTGGACGGGATGCGGCTCATCGGGCTGCCGGAGAACTCCACCTCCTACGCCCATCTCGACGCCGCCTACCGCGAGTTGGGCATCACTGTCAGCCCCTCCGGCGCCGGTGTCGCCGACTGGGACACCGCGATCCTCCTCACCGAACTCGGCGTCGGCCACGCCGTCGTCCCCGCGCTCCCCGGCTGGACCGGCCCCGGCCATCCCGGGCTGCGCTTCGTCCCGGTCCCCGACCTGTCGCCGCTCACCGTCGGCTGGGCCGTACGGTCCTGGGAGGCGCTGTCACCGCCGGCCCGCGCCTTCGCCGACACGGTGGCCCGGCACGCGGTGCGGGTGGGAGGCGGGGTGCGGGCTGTCGAGGGGTGAGCGTGGGCGGTCGGGACTGAACTCGGCGGATCCGGAGGTGAGTTCGCCCGGCAGCGAGGGGGAGCCGGGGCGGGGTGGCCGGGCTCAGTGGCCCGCCGCCCGCAGTTCCTCCACCACCTTGGTCGCCACGGGGACCGGAACGCCGTGTCGTCGCGCCGCTCGGAGCAACGCGGCGCCGATCGCGTCCAGTTCGAGGGGGCGGCCGGCCTCGGCGTCGCGCTGCATGGAGGACTTGGTGGCGGGCGGGAAGGCGTCGTAGAGGCGCAGGGCCTCGGCCGGGTCCGCGGGGGCGCCGGAGGCCGCGCTGACCGCCGCCGTCTCCTCGGCCAGGGCTGTCAACTCCTCGCGGTGGCGGGTGCGGACCTCGCCGAGGGGCAGGCCGTAACGGGTCGTCAGCAGGGCGAACGGGGCCAGGAACGACATCTTCGCCCACAGCGCCGCCGTCTCGTCCGCCAGGACCCGGGTGTCCACGCCGGACCATTCGAGCGCTCCGGCAAGGGAGTTGAGGCGTTCCCGCGAGACCGTGTCGCCGGTCAGGTCGATCTCGGCGAAGGGGCTGCCGTGCTCGATGACGCCCGGGGCCACACGGGTCGACTCGGCGCGGATGGTGGCCGGGGCGATGTGCGCGGCGTCGCCGTAGTGGGCGCGGAGGAGCGCCGGGTGCTCGACGCCGTTCAGGAACGGGACGACCAGCGTGTCGGTGTCCAACGCCGCCGCCGGGAGCCGGTCCAGGGCCGCCTCCAGGGTCGTGTGCTTTACGGCGATCAGGGCCGCGTCGACCGGTTCGCGGAGCTCGGGCGCGGTCTCCACGCGGGCGGTGAACTCCCCGAAGCGGGCGCTTCTGACCTGGATGCCGTTCCTCTCCAGGGTGCTCGCCGTCTCCTCCCCGGCCAGGCAGATCACGCGGTTCCCGGCGCGGGCCAGCAGTGCGGCGAGCAGGCCGCCCACGCCGCCCGGGCCCAGTACCGCCACCGTGAGCCGTTCGTTCGTCATGATCCCCTCGTTTCTGTCGGTCGAGTCGGCCTCGATGATGATCACAAGGGGTGGAGAACCCAGTCAATCCTCGGAGGAACTTGCCGATACCCAAGGCTGTGCTTTGGGAGGGGCGTGACCTGCGCCGTCGGCCTGGGATTGGGCGGGGATGCGCGCGAGACTGGTTCCATGTGCCGCAGCATCAAGACTCTCCGACCGCCCGTCCTCCCCGAAGAGGCCACCGAGGACGACATCCGCGCCGCCGCCCTGCAGTACGTCCGCAAGGTCTCCGGCTTCCGCGCGCCCGCCGCGCACAACCGGGAGGTGTTCGAGCGGGCGGTGGACGCGGTCGCCGAGGCCACGGCCGAGTTGTTGGCGGGGTTGGAGGTACGGGGCGCCTCCCGGAGCGCGGGGTAGTCCTTCGCCCCCCGTCAGGTCGAATTTGGCGGCAGCCCCTGGACGGGGGAGGGGCGGCGGGGGCGAAGAAAAGTGCCCGGACCGCCGGAGGTCAGCCGCTGACGCGAGGGCGGCGCATGAAGTACGCCGCCGCCGCGCCCGCGCCGAAGAGCGCCGCCAGGGAGACGGCCGTCGCGAGCCATGTCGGGCCGAGCCACTGTGCGCCGAGGTAGCCGAGGGCGACGCTGTACGCGGCCCAGGTGAGGCCGGCCACCGCGGACCAGGGGAGGAAGTCGCGGGCGCGATGCCGGGCGGCGCCCGCACCGAGGGAGACGACGGAGCGGCCGGCGGGGGCGAAGCGGGCGATGACGACCAGGAGGCCGCCGCCCCGGGCGAGCGCCGCGCCGAGACGTTCCTGCGCGGTCGTCAGACGTCGGGAGCGGGCGATGGCGCGGTCGAGGCGCGCGCTGCCCCGCCAGGCCAGCCGGTACGCCACGAGGTCACCGAGCACGGACGCGGTCGCCGCGGAGAGCATCAGCACCAGGATGTCGGGAACCTCGCGGGGCATCGCGCCCGCCGCCGTCTCGGCCGCTGCCGCCGTGGCCGCCGCGACCACCAGGACACCGCTCGGCAGGACCGGGAGGAACACGTCCAGCACGATGGACGCGCCCACAACGGCGTAGATCCATGGGCCGGCGGCCAGCCAACCCAGACTCTCAAGCACCGAACACTCTCCTGTTTTCCCCCGACGTCACGTCGACCCGTGACAGCCGAACAGCGTACGCCCCGGGTATGACACACGGCTCACAGGGGCTCATGTGTCCGTCACACCACGTTCATTCGGACGGCTCAGTTCGGACTGCTCGGTGACAGCGTCCCCGTGGGAGTGAAGGGGGTCAGGGAGAACAGGAGAGTCAGGGCGATCGATCGAGAACGGGCCGCCGGGGCGCGTGGCACCCCGGCGGCCCGTTTCGTGCGACCCGCGATCAGGCCGGGCAGGTCGAAGCAGCCGGGTCAGGCCGCCACAGGCGCCTTGTTCTCGGCGGTCTTGTCCGCGGCCGCGGCCTGGCGCTTGCCGAAGAGCCGGTCGAGACCGAACGCGCCCGAGCCGGTGAAGATCAGCAGGAACATGGCCCAGCAGTAGAGGGCCGCGGCCTCACCGCCGTTCTCGACCGGCCACAGGGTCTGCGGCTGGTGGACCTTGAAGTACGCGTAGGCCATGGCGCCCGAGGCGATGAACGCCGCGAAGCGGGTGCCGAGGCCAAGGAGGACCAAGGCGCCGCCGACGAGTTCGATGACGCCCGAGTACCAGCCGGGCCAGGTGCCGGCGGGGACGGTGCCGCCCTGTCCGTCCGCGCCGCCCAGCACGCCGAAGAGCTTCTGGGCGCCGTGGCAGGTGAAGAGCAGGCCGATGACGATACGGAAGAGACCGAGGGCGTATGGCTGGGCGCTGTTGAGGCGTCCGGTCATTGTGGGGGACTCCTTCGGTAGTGACCCGGTCCTTGTGGGACCGGTGGGGACGGTTATTACCGGTGGGTCACTCACGTTAGGCAGACCTAATCGATACTTGCAAGTTCAACATTTGGCCAGCTCTTCAGCTGTGCTTGAGCGGCCTTTTGGCATGTCGTCGCACGTAGAACGGCCCGCGCCACCGCATCCGCGTCCGAAAGTGTGACCGAATCCACGCCCGGTCGGGCACCCGCCGCCGTCACCCAGTGCACGCCCTCCGTGGGTACCCCGAAAGCGAACCGCCATGCGTGCGCGGCGCCCTGACGGTCGATCAGACGATACGGCCGCGGTGTTACGTCCAGCCCGCCCGTCTCGTAACCATCCACGCGGTGCGGGCGGCACCCGCCCGTCCGCAGCAGGCCTGCGAGCAGATCGTCGGCGGTCCTGCGCAGGTCCGGCTCCGGGAGGCGGGCCTCGACGACCGTCGTCACCCGGACCGCCGACCCCGGCACCTCGGGCGAGTGCGCCAGCCAGGCCCCGTCCTCCGGCCGTACCTCAAGGCGGGGGCCGAGCACGGTCAGGACGCCCGCCTCGATCAGCGCGGACATCTCCTCGATACGGCGGCGGGGCGGGCCGATGGACAGGAACGCGTTCAACGGCGTGTACCAGCGGTCCAGATGCTCCCGGCGCGACGCGCCCGCCAGTCCGCCGTGGTCCACGATCAGCCGTAGTTCGTTCCGCAGGTCCCGCAGTACGTCCAGCGCCGCTTTCATCGGCCCCTCGACGTTCCCGAGCGCGGCCTGCGCGGCGTCCTCCCGCAGATACCCCAGCAGCCAGCCCCGCCAGTCCTCCGGGCCCGCGAACACCCGTCCCGTATACGGCCGCGAAACCCGGCCCCACGACCAGCGTTCGGCCTCCGGGACCCCGAACTCGTCGAGAACGGCGGCCTCTTCGGGGGAGCGGTGGGGAGTGGTGAGAAAGCGGTCGCGGAAGAGGTCGCGGGACGCCTTGTCGACGGGGCCGTCGCAGGGCGCGTCGAAGAGGTCGCCCGATGGACCGCGAAGCGACTCGTACGGCGTATCGCCACGCGAACCGCCCTGGCAGTCGCTACGGGAATCGTTGCGGGATGCACTACGGGAATCGTTGCGGGAAACGTGGCACGTGGCCGAATCCGCTGACCCCAACACCCCCTCGTAGTAGACCGTTTCGACTTCCTTCGCCACCAGCGGCCATATCTCCGCGAGGAAGTCCGGCGCCTCCCCGGAGTCCGCGCGTTTGCGGAAGCCCGCGATCACCTCGGGGGTCAGGACGAGCGGGGTGTGGCGGCCGTAAGGGCCCTTGGCGTTGTCGCCGCGTGCCTGGTACGGGACGCCGCGCCGGGAGCCCGCGTACAGGCGGGGCTCGCGGCCGGAGGGGACGTACCGCAGGCGCCGCTTCTCCCGGGATCCGTCGTCGCGGTCGTCGTGTACGAAGCGGCCGCCCCGGCCGGTCGTCAGCAGGGCCATGTGATCGAAGAAGTTGAGGCCGAGGCCGCGCAGGAGGACCGGTTCGCCCGGTGCCATGGGGGAGAGGTCGAGGTCGGCCGGGTTGGCGGGCGGGAAGTGGCGCAGGCCGTGGCGGGCGGCGTACGCGGTCAGGTCCCGTTCCGCCCGGTCCGGGACCGTGGGGAGGTGGCCCTGAGTGAGGACCACGGCGGCCAGGTCGGTCAGCACGCGGCCGGTGGCGAGGGTGAGCCGCTGGCTTCCGTCGGGGGCGTCGTCGAGGCGGACCGCGCGGGTGCCGTGGACCTCGACCCGGATCTCGGGCGGCGCGCCGCGCACCACCTCGGCGAAGACCCACTCCAGATAGCGGCCGTACTGGGCCCGGGTCGGATAGTCGTCGGGTCCCAGCTCGCCCGACTCGCCCAACCCGTCCGACTCGCCCAACCCGTCCGACTCGCCCAACCCGTCCGACTCGCCTGACGCGTCCGCCCCGCTCGGCGCGCCCGCCTCCCGGGTCGCCCACTCGTACAGGCTCGGGCCCGGGCGTATCGGACCCGAGCAGTCCACGCTCTCGTCGGTGAAGAGGGTGACCTGGGAGGCCACGGTGTTCATCAGCAGATGGGGGGACTGGGCGGTGCGCCACACCCGGCCCGGGCCCGGCGGCGCGGGGTCGATGACGTGGACGGTCAGCCGGGTGCCGGGGCGGAGCAGTTCGGGGGCGGAGGCGCAGAGACGTTCCAGGACGCTGGTGCCGCGCGGGCCGGCACCGACGAGAGCGATGCCGATGTCACTGATCCCTGGAAAATCGGACAAGGGGGTAACTCCCGTGCGAGTGGGGCGCATCGTGGGGCGCGGTGCGGCGGACCGCCCGCCGGGAAGCGGACGGTCCGCCTCATCATGCCGTCGCGCACCACGGGAACAGAGCCCTGCGACCCATCGGGCGCGCCAGGTGTGGGATGCCTCACGAGCATCTCGGACAACGGGGGCAACAACCGTGCGCAATGGGTGAATTAAGGGATGAGCACCGACTCGGTCGTCATCTCCAGGCGTGCCTGTCCGCCGCGCCGTGCCCGCGCCCGGTCGAGCCGCAGCCGTGCCGAACGGCCGTGCAGCGTCAGTGTCATGAGGTGGTTGCCGAACCAGGGGCCGCCCGTCCTGCGCCAGTCGATCGAGGGCCGCGCCCCTCGCCCGTGCCGCCCGAACCACCGGCCGAGCGCCCGCCCCGTCCCGCTCCAGCCGAAGCGGAAGCCGAGCTTTATCGAGAGTGGGATGGAGTTGTGCACGGGGGAGCAGGTGAGTTGGAGTACGCGGGCGTCGGGGCCGCCCGGATCGCCGTCAGGGGCACGGCCCTGATCGCGGTCAGGGGCACGGCCCGAATCGCCGTCGGGGCCGCGCGAACCACCGCCGGAGTCACCCGCGTCGCCCTCCGGCCACGACGGTTCGGCGATGTACGCGTGGTGCACGTCCCCGGAGAGCACGAGCACGGTCGCCGGAGCGTCCGCCCCCGAGCCCGCCTCGGCGATCAGCCGGGTGAGGGCCTCGAAGGAGGCGGGGAAGGCGGCCCAGTGCTCCAGGTCGGCGCGCTGCCGCAGATCCTCCCCGAACCGCGCCCAGCGGTCCCCGCGCTCGCCCCGGCAGAGCGCGGCATTCCAGGCCTCGGCGTCGTGCACGAGGTGGGGCAGCAGCCAGGGCAGGGAGGTGCCGATGAGGAGATGGTCGTACGAGCCGCGCGCGTCCAGCGCCTGGGTGCGCAGCCACTCCGCCTCGCCGGGGTTCAGCATCGAGCGGTTCCCCTCGTCGAGGACGCGTGCGGCCCGGGTGTCGAGCATCAGGACGCGTACGCGCCCGAAGTCCCGCCGGTAGCTCCAGCGGACGGAGGCAGGGTCCTGGTCGGCCTTGGCGGCGTGGGCGCGCAGCGCGTCCGTACCGTCCGGGGTGGCGCGTACGGCGGCGTGGACCGGGTCGGTGGCCAGCTCGGCGGGGGAGAGGTTGCCCAGGTGCTGGTGGACCCAGTACGACATCAGGCCGCTCAGGATGCGCTCGCGCCACCAGGGGGTGGTCCGGATGTCGGCGAGCCAGGCCTCGCTGGTGTTCCAGTCGTCTATGACGTCGTGGTCGTCGAAGATCATGCAGCTGGGGACGGTGGAGAGCAGCCAGCGGATCTCGGGGTCGAGCCAGGACTCGTAATAGAGGTGGGTGTACTCCTCGTAGTCCGCCACCTGGTCGCCCGGCGGGTCCGCCAGGTTCCGGCGGGCGGCGAGCCACTGGCGGGTGGCCTTGGAGGTCTCGTCGGCGTAGACCTGGTCGCCCAGGAGGAGGAGCACGTCGGGGCGCTCGGCGCCCGGTTCGGCGGCCAGGCGGGCCGCCAGTGTGTCCAGGGCGTCCGGGCCCACCGGGTCCGGCTCGCCGGCGGGCGGCGCGGCCCAGCGGCAGGAACCGAAGGCGACCCGGACGGCGTCGCCCTCGGCCGGGGTGCGGATCTCGGAAGGAGGGAAGGCCGAGTCGGGCTGGGGCCACACGGGCGTGCCGTCCAGCAGGACCTCGTACGCCGATGCCGTGCCCGGCGCGAGTCCCGTCACCGGGACGAGCGCGTAGTGGTGGCCGGCGATCTGGAAAGTACGGGCCTCGCCGCCCCCGCCGCCGGCGCAGCGCACCTGGGCGACGCATGGACGGCTCGCCTCGACCCAGATGGTCGCGGACGAGCCGTCCACATATCTCAGCAGTGGTCCCAGGCGCAACCCCGCCATCGGTGATCACCCTCCTCCGTCGCCCCGTACGGTACGGAACGACGGAGCTGAACGGGGAGGTTCCGGGCCACTTTGTTCGACTGGGTTCAGCAGTTCGCCAGGTAGCTGGTGAGCGCGCTCTTCTCGGCGGAGTCGACGGAGAGGTCGTAGTAGTACTTCACCTGGACCCAGGCGCGGACGTACGTGCAGCGGTAGGACGTGACCGAGGGCATCCACTCGGCCGGGTCCTGGTCGCTCTTCGACTGGTTCACGTTGTCCGTGACGGCGATGAGCTGAGGGCGGGTCAGGTCGTTGGCGAAGGCCTGGCGGGTGGCGCTGCTCCAGCCGTCGGCGCCGGAGTCCCAGGCCTCGGCCAGCGGCACCAGGTGGTCGATGTCGAGGTCGGAGGCGGCGGTCCAGGTGGCGCCGTCGTACGGGGAGTACCAGGAGCCGCTGGTGGCGGCGCAGGCGGAGCTGGTGACGACGTTCGTACCGTCGCGCTTGAGAACCGTCTCGCGGGTGTTGCAGGTGCCGCTGATGGTGATCCAGTGGTTGAACAGGTCCCGGTTGTACCCGGTGCGGTCCTCGGTCGCCACGGTCAGGCTGGCGAGGTAGGTGCGGGCGGTGGAGGCGCTGACCGGGGTCGGCAGCGCGGCGGAGGCGGTCGGAGCGTTGAAGAGCGCGACGGAGGCTATCAATCCGCTGAGCGCCGCGAGTATGCTGACTCGTCGACGCGCGTAGAACCTGCGCATGTGAACTCCTTGTGGGGCCGGGGCGTTGGGGCGCGAGCGATTGAAGGGTCGCGTCGCTGTGTTACCGGCGGATGTGCGTCTGGTGAGAAGCTAATGACGTGTGCATGACACGACAAGGGGTGCGGTCGTGATTGTGTCCGCCCAGGGGGTGGGGTGTGCGGCTGTGTGGCGGGTGCGGGCCCGGTGGGGGCTGGTCGCGCCCACGCGGCGGAGCCGCATATCGGCACAGCCCCGCGCCCCTGAAAAGCAGGGGCTGCGCCCCGTGCTCTTCGGCCCGCAGGGGCCGTGTCTTTCAGGGGCGCGGGGAACTGCGCGAGCAACCACACACCACCCGCACCCGTCACACGACCCGGCGCCCCGACCCCATGGGCGCCCGACGTACCATGGTCCGCGCAGAAGGGGAGTAGCTCTTCGCCGGACCGTCGACATACTGCTCAGCTCGTCTGAGCCGGCGCCCGGAGGCGGGTCCTGTTGAGCAGGACCGGCCAGCGAGACCTTCGGCAAGCAGTGCATCGTCCGTGCCGTCCGGCGCGGACGGACCGTGTGCTGCCGTGCCGAGGTGTCGCGACAGCGGATGATTTCTCTCGGTGGGGCGGCCCGACCGATTGAGGAACCTTGATCAGCTTCAGTGTCACGGCGCTCGTCTTCGGCGTCGTCTTCCTCGCCGAACTCCCTGACAAGACCGCGCTCGCCGGTCTCGTCCTAGGCACCCGCTACCGCGCCTCGTACGTCTTCGCCGGAGTCGCGGCCGCGTTCGCCGTGCATGTCGCACTCGCCGTGGCGGCGGGGAGCGTCCTCACGTTGCTGCCGCAGCAGATCGTGCACGCGCTGACGGGTGTGCTGTTCCTGGGCGGCGCGGCGATGCTGCTCATGAAGGGGGATGAGGGCGAGGACGAGATCCGGCGGCCCGAGAACCAGAGCTTCTGGAAGGTCTCGGGGGCGGGATTCATGCTCATCCTGGTCGCCGAGTTCGGGGATCTGACGCAGATCATGACGGCGAACCTCGCGGCCCGGTACGACGATCCGCTGTCCGTCGGCCTCGGCGCGGTCCTCGCCCTGTGGGCCGTGGCCGGGCTCGGCATCGTCGGCGGCAAGGCGCTGATGAAGCGGGTGCCGCTGACGCTGATCACCCGGGTCGCCGCCGTGCTGATGGTGGGACTCGGTGTGTGGAGTCTGTGGGAAGCCGTGGCGGGATGAGTGAGGGGGTGGCGGGGCCCCGATTTATTTTGTACCGTAGAGGAACAAAGTGGCTCCCGTCCGCACTCCCTGACCGGCGGGCGGGGCCGCCTTGTCCCTCCGGGGCCGCCCAGTCCTTCCAGGCCAGGGCTCCCGCGCTCCTGGCCGGATCTTCGGGGCCCGGGGTTCCGGACTCCTGGGGCCGACCTTCGCGGCCCCTTTCCCGCGTCTTGGAGCTGCTGATGACGGCCACGACCGTTCTGACCGCCCGCGCCCTCCTGCTGGACATGGACGGCACCCTCGTCAACTCGGACGCCGCCGTCGAACGCGTCTGGCGGCGCTGGGCCGAGCGGCACGGACTGGACGGCACCGAGATCATGAAGGTGGTGCACGGTCGCCAGGGGTACGCCACGATGGCCGTTCTCCTGCCCGACCGGCCCATGGAGCAGAACCTCGCGGACAATGTGCGGATGCTGGCCGAGGAGACCGCCGACGTCGACGGTGTCGTCCCCATACCCGGCGCGCCGCAGTTCCTCGCCTCCCTCGTCGCCGGCGGTGTGCCGCACGCCCTGGTGACCTCGGCGGACGTCGCCCTGTCCACGGCACGGATGACCGCCGCCGGGCTGGCGCTGCCCGAGGTACGGGTCACCGCCGAGTCGGTCGGCGCGAGCAAGCCGGACCCCGAGGGCTTCCTGAAGGGCGCCGCCGAGCTGGGTGTCGCCCCCGAGGACTGCGTCGTCTTCGAGGACTCCGCGGCGGGCATCGAGGCCGGCCGGGCCGCGGGGATGCGGGTCGTGGGCATCGGGGAGCGGGCGCGGTTCCATGGGCCGGATGTGGTGGTGCCGGATCTGACGGTGGTGCGGGTCGAGGTGGCCGAGGGCGGGGCGATCCGGGTGCACGTCGGCGGTTGATCTCGCCGGGGCGGTCGAGGGCGGGCTGATCCGGGTGCGGGGTGGTTGGCTGGGTTGCTGGGTCGGCTGGTCGGTCGGTCGGCCGACCGGAGGGGCGGAGGGCCGACCGGAGGGCCGGAGGCGGCGGGGCTTTCACCGCCTTCGGGGATCTCCGGTCGGCGGGGATTCGCTAACGGCGGCCCAGGACCTCTGCCAGCCTGGTGAAACCGTCGGTGCCGTGGCCCAGGCCGATGGCGCGGCGGGCGACGCCTTCGGCCGAGCGCATGACGCTCGCGTCGATGCCGTGGGACTCCGAGACGTGGACGACGTGGGCCATGGAGGACACCGCCGAGGTGAGCGGGTTGCCCTCGCCGGAGTGCCGGCCGCTGTCGGTCTCCTCCGCGCCCGCCTCGAAGAGCGGCGGGAGTATCGCGGCGATCCCCTGGGCGAACGGGGTCAGCTCCCGCGCGGTGACACCCTCCGCCCGGGCCAACGCCAGGGCGTGGGTGTAGCCGGCGATCGTGGTCCAGAAGAGGTCGAGCAGCGCGATGTCGTACGCCGCCGCCCGGCCGATGTCCTCGCCGAGATGGGTGTGGGTGCCGCCCAGCGCGTCCAGCACGGGCCGGTGGGTGAGGTAGAGGTCCTCGGGGCCGCTGTGGATGAACACGGCGTCCGGGGTGCCGATGGTCGTCGTCGGCGTCATGATCGCCCCGTCCAGATAGCCGACGCCGTGCCCGGCCGCCCACACGGCGGTGTCCCGGGCCCGGTCCGGGGTGTCGGCGGTCAGACTGACCACCGTGCGGCCCTTGAGCGCGTCGGTGACCGCCGGGCTCCGCAACACCGCGTCGGAGGCGTCGTAGTTCACCACGCAGACGACGGTCAGCGCGCTCGCTGCCACCGCCTCCTCGGCCGACCCGGCGCCGATCGCGCCCCGTGCGACCAACTCCGCGTCCCGGCCCGGCGTGCGGTTCCAGACCGTGGTCCGCAGACCGGCGTCCAGGAACGCCCCGGCGAGGGCCCGGCCCATCGGACCGAGGCCGAGTACGGTGACGGTGGGAGCGGCGGTGGCGGTGATGGGCTGTTCGGTGTGTGCGGGCATGGCTCGGCAACTCCTGTGAGAATGTGGTTGATTCGGTGATTCATCGCGAATGGATTCATCGCGAATGGAGGCGAGGATGACGCGCAGTCGTGCCCAGGACCCGAATGTCTGTGGGGTGACCGCGGCGATCGCCGTGATCGACGGAAAGTGGAAGACGTCGCTGCTCTGGCTGCTGGAATCCGGCCCGCACCGCCCGGGTGAGCTGCGACGGCTGCTGCCGGGCCTCAGCGAGAAGGTGCTGACTCAGGCGCTCCGTGAAATGGAGGCCGACGGGCTGGTGGACCGGGAAGTGCACGACGTGCTGCCGCTGAAGACCGTGTACTCCTTGACTCCGTTCGGCCGAGAACTCTCCGAGTCGCTGGGTCCCTTGTCGGACTGGGGCCATCGCCGCCTGGAGAAGCTCACCGGGGTCCAGGCCGAGGTCGAGGTCGGCGTCGAGGTCGAGAACGAGGTCGCGACCGACATCGAGGCCACGGCCCGGTCTGCCTCCTGAACCGTCACGTCATCTTCTCGTCTTCCGTCCCTGGTCGGTGTCCCGCGGCCCTTCGGCCGCGCCCTCACCACAAGGTTCGCCCGGCGGCCGCCTTCCGCCAAGTACGCACAAAAAGGTGGGTACGCGCGCTCTGCTCTTGGCCGCGCCCAGGGCGTCGGTCCCAGGCGGCTTCGGGTGCCGATTCGCCCCCGTCCGGCGGCAGTGCTCAGCCGTTGGACGGGGGCGATGACCTGCTTGGGGTGTTCGGGGTGGGCGTCAGCCCTCGGTCTTCGGGCCCGTCTGCTGGAGGACCTCGAAGGTCCAGAGGGTCGAGTCGGAGGCGGCGGGCTTGGGGCGTTCGCCGCCGCCCTGGTGGGCCTGCTTCATGGGGCCCTCCATCCACGCCTGGAAGGCGTCCTCGTCACGCCAGCGGGTGTAGACGAGGTAGTTGTCGGTGCCGTCGACGGGGCGGAGGAGCTCGAACCACTCGAAGCCGTCGGAGTTCTCGACCACCCCGGCGCGGGAAGCGAACCGCTTCTCCAGCACCTCGCGCTGCTCGGCGGGAACCGTGAGGACGTTGATCTTGACGATGCTCATGGCTTCATCCTGCATCACGCGAAGGGGAACGGTCTGGGCCGACCCCCGCCATCGGGTGCCCGGCACCGGCCTGGGCGTACCGGGCGGTTCTCGCCGCCCGGCGCCCGGCGGGGGCCTCCGCTCGACGCCCACCGCCGGTCCAGCCCCGCCGGTCCCTCTGCCGGTCCCGCCCGCCGGTCACGGCTTCTTCGTCTCGGACTCCAGGCGCTTCCGGGTCACCAGGCCGTAGACGCCCGGCTCTTCCTTGTCCTTCGTGATGCCGCGGCTGTTCTGGTAGAAGATGACGGCCTGTTCGACCTGGCTGTCGTAGCTCTCGTCGATGTCGCCGTTGTAGAGGCCCAACTGGCCCAGCCGGAGCTGTAGTTCGGTGACCTCGGGATCGTCGTCGCCGAGGCGCAGCGTCTTGGGGCCCACGAGTCGGCCGTCGTCCGAGTCCTCCGCGCCGGAGGCCGACGAGCCGCCGGAGGCGCTGGCGCTGGGCGCGCTCTGCGACGGTGTGGCCGAGGCGGACGCCGACGGAGAACCGGACGACCGCGCAGGCGAAGGTGACGCGGACGGGCTCTTCGTGGTGCTCGGCGACGGCGCGGCGCTCGTGGGCGCCGCCGCGGGCGCCCCTCCCCCGCCCTCCACGGACGGCTCCACCGGCGACGCCTCCCCGTCGGGCGACGTGTCCGGCGCGCTCGCCCGCACGTCGTCCGGCAGTGCGCTGTTCCGCTTCGGGGCGTCGTAGGAGAACAGTCCGCCGGCGAATCCGGCGGCGGCCATCACACCTGCGGCAGCGGTTCCCGCGAGGGCCACGACGATTCCCGTACGGCGTCGCCGTCGACGCCCGGGGTGCCGCGCCGAAGGAGAGGCGGGCGAGGTGGAGGAGCCGGACGAGGCTGCGCTCGCGAAGGGCGCGAGGGCAGCAGCTGTGGACCCCAGGGCCGTAGCTGTCGATCCCGGGGCCGGCGACGTGAATCCCTGGGCCGAAGGCGCTGACGGGCCTGATGGGCCCGATGGGTCACCGGACAGGGGTGACGGGACAGGCGGCGGTGCCGACGCGGTCGATGAAGGCGAATGAGGCGATGAAGGCCATGCGTGCGATGTGGGCGGTGAAGGCGATGCGTACGGCGACGGCGACGCGTGAGGCGACGAGGGTGACTGCGGTGTCGGGAACAGCTCGCCGCTCGATGAGGCGCCCGGCCCGTCTTCCCCTGTCTCTCCGTCCAGCTGCTCGAACAGCCGTACGTCCGCCGCGTTCGGTCGGGTCCCGGTCGCCGCCGTGGTCACCGGCATGGCGATCGTCGGAGTGTGGTCGGGCCCCGACGTACCCGGCTCGCTCGGGCCCGGCCCCGGCTCCGCCCACCTCTGCTGAACCGTCGAGGCTTCATCGTTCCTGGCGTGCCCGGGGTTCTCGGCGCTGCCGGGATACCCGTCCTCGTCGCCCAGTTCCACATAGGGCCGTATCCGGAGTGGGTCGAAATCCTCCGCGGCCGCCGCCTCGGCCGTACGCGCTTCGAGAAGGGCCTCGGACGCGCGGCGGCCGCACGCGCAGGACGGCGTGCCGTCCGAGGCCCTGGGCGTGGAGCACTCAGGGCATATGTGACTGTTCGGTTCACTCATGTGTCGTTCCTCCCCGCGAAGACTCCAGAGTTTAAGCAAACGGTCGCCACAGAATCTCCCAGGCGCCCCGGGAATCACGGGTTCCGGAAGTGCTCGACAGGTCATAACCGGTCACACTGGCCACGATGGAGCGCAGAGCGGATGAAGGGGAAACCGGGGACGCTGTACGAGACCCTCGGACCCTCGGGAGGTCTTCATGACCGACGGCACGGACGGCACGGACGACACCGGCGACACCACCAAGAAGAAGAGCACCACCCTCACCCCGCGCCCGCACGGCGCGCCCGTCGGCGAGCGGGTGCCCGGTGGCGTGATGGTCTCCATCGGGGCCCTGCTGCTGGGGATGCTGCTGGCGGCGCTGGACCAGACGATCGTGTCGACGGCGCTGCCGACGATCGTGAGCGACCTCGGCGGGCTGGAGCACCTGTCGTGGGTGGTCACGGCCTACCTGCTGGCCGCGACGGCGGCGACGCCGCTGTGGGGGAAGCTGGGGGACCAGTACGGCCGGAAGAAGCTGTTCCAGACGGCGATCGTGATTTTTCTCATCGGCTCGGCGCTGTGCGGGATGGCGCAGAACATGCCCCAGTTGATCGGATTCCGGGCGCTTCAGGGCCTCGGCGGCGGCGGTCTGATGGTGCTGTCGATGGCGATCGTCGGGGATCTCGTCCCGCCGCGTGAACGCGGGCGCTACCAGGGCCTGTTCGGCGCGGTCTTCGGTGCGACGAGCGTGCTCGGGCCGCTGCTCGGCGGGCTGTTCACCGAGCATCTGAGCTGGCGGTGGGTCTTCTACGTCAACCTGCCGGTCGGAGCGGTGGCGTTGGTCGTCATCGCCGCCGTGCTGCACATCCCGCGCCGGGCCGAGCGGCACGTCATCGACTACCTCGGCACCTTCCTCATCGCCTCCGTGGCCACCTGTCTGGTGCTGGTCGCCTCCCTCGGCGGTACGACCTGGGCCTGGGACTCGCCGCGGATCATCGGCCTCGCCGTGCTGGCCGTGCTGCTCACCGCCGCCTTCGTGGCCGTGGAGCGGCGGGCCGCCGAACCCGTCCTCCCCCTCAAGCTGTTCCGCGTCCGCACCTTCACGCTCTCCGCCGTGATCAGCTTCGTCGTCGGCTTCGCGATGTTCGGCGCGATGACGTACCTGCCGACGTTCCTCCAGGTCGTGCAGGGTGTGTCGCCGACCATGTCCGGTGTGCACATGCTGCCGATGGTGTTCGGGCTGCTGCTGTCCTCGACGGTGTCCGGGCAGATCGTCAGCCGTACGGGCCGCTGGAAGGTGTTCCCCGTCGTCGGCACGGCCGTCACCACGCTCGGCCTGCTGCTCCTGCACCAGCTCGACGCGGGCAGCGGCGACGGCGAGATGAGCGCGTACCTCTTCGTCTTCGGACTCGGGCTCGGCCTCGTCATGCAGGTCCTCGTCCTCATCGTGCAGAACGCCGTCTCGTACGAGGACCTGGGCGTCGCCACCTCCGGTGCGACCTTCTTCCGGTCCATCGGCGCCTCGTTCGGCGTGGCCGTCTTCGGTACGGTCTTCACCGGGCGCCTCGGCGGCAAGCTCACCGACGCGCTCGACGGGGTCCAACTCCCGTCCGGCGTCAGCGTGGACGGGCTGAAGGCCGACCCGCGCGAGATCGCCGAACTCCCGGCCGCGCTGCGTCCGTCCGTCCTCGACGCGTACGCCTCCGCCATCACCGACGTGTTCATCTACGCGGCCCCGGTCGCCCTCCTCGGCTTCGTCCTCGCCTGGTTCCTGCGTGAGGACCGGCTGCGGGCGTCCGTCACCGCCCCCGACGCCACCGAGACGCTCGCCAGCAACCCCGTCGCGCGGTCGTCGTACGACGAGGTGTGCCGGGCGCTGTCCCTGCTCGGCTCGCGGGAGGGGCGGCGCGAGATCTACCGGACGATCACCGCGCGGGCCGGCTACGACCTGCTGCCCGCCGCGAGCTGGCTGCTGCTGCGGATCAGGAGGTACGGCTGGGTCGAACCCGCCGTGCTCGCGGAACGCAGCGCCGTCCCGCTCGACGTGATCATGGCCGCGACCCGGCAGGTCGAGGAGCGCCGCCTCGCCCGTCGCGAGGGCCTCGACCTCCTCCTCACCGACACCGGCCGGGAGGCCGCCGACCGGCTCGCCAAGGCCCGCGAGGACTCCCTCGCCGAACTCCTCGGCGACTGGTGGAGCGCCGACCGCCCGACCGACCTCGTCCACCTCGTGGAGGAACTCAACGCGGAACTCTGCGGCTCGGACGCCGAACGCCCCCACGACGAGCGGACGCTCACCCGACCGCCGACGGGAACGCCCGGAGCCACCACGTCTACGTCAGTCTCTTCGTGAACCAGTGCTCCGCGTACGGGTGGTCGTTGTGCGGCGCGCTCTCCTCGTAGCCGAGCCGGG
The DNA here is from genome assembly GCF_024612035.1 of Streptomyces sp. DSM 40750. GTDB lineage: Bacteria > Actinomycetota > Actinomycetes > Streptomycetales > Streptomycetaceae > Streptomyces. Next base: position 3,532,657 of record NZ_CP102513.1, on the reverse strand, counting down.
CGTACAGCGCACGCGCCTCCACCAGGTCGCCGCGGGTGTCGAGGACCATCCGCTCGGCGCCGAGCGCCCGGGCCGCGTCCTCGGCGGCCGACACGAGCAGCGCGGCACCGCCCTTGCCGCGCGCCTCCCGCAACAGGAAGACCCGTTTCAGCTCGGCCGTCGCGGCATCCATCAGCCGCACCCCCGCCGTACCGACCGGCTCGCCCCCGTACCGCGCCACCAGCAGCACCCCGCCCGGCGGCGCGAGATTCTCCCCGGTGTCCGCCGCGACCTCGCGCTCCAACTCGTCCGGGTCCGTGGCGTGTCCCTCGTGCAGCAGATACCAGCGGTCGCTGACCTCCGTGTAGTACGCCCGCCAGAGCGCGGCGGCGACAGGGGAGTCGTGGGGCTCGGGGGCCACGGACCAGACGGTCGTCCCAAGAGGCGTGCGGGTCATGGCGGTCATTGTCGGGAGCGGGTGCGGGTGGCCCGCAAACGATTTACGGTGCCGCCCGCGCCCGGCCACGGGCCGTCGTCCTCCCGCGTGCTTGCCGTTTGAACGAAGGGGTTCGGGCAACCCGGTGCGAAACGGCCCGTTGGGGCGAGACGCCCGGGCCGAGGACCCTGGAAGGCATTCATGTCCACTGGCTTGATCATCGCTTTGATCGTGATCGTGGCGGCCGTGGTCGTCGTGGCGGCCGTCCTGACCCAGCGAGCACGTGCCGGTACGGTCGGCGGCGGATCGCTGAAGCGGCGTTTCGGACCCGAGTACGACCGGACCGTGACCCGCCATGACGGCGACGAGAGGGCCGCCGCCCGTGAGCTCGCCGAGCGGGTGAAGCGGCACGGTTCGCTGGAGAAACGGCCGTTGCCGGGCGCGGAGCGCGACCGGTACGAGTCCCGCTGGGCGGCCGCCCAGGAACGCTTCGTCGACTCGCCGCGTGAGGCGGTCGCCGAGGCGGACCGGCTGCTCGCCGAGGTGGCCGGGGCACGCGGCTTCCCGGGCGGCGACCGCTACGAGACCCAGCTGGAGGCGCTCTCCGTCCACCACGCCCACCATGTGCACGGCTACCGCCGGGTGCACTTCGCGGCGCACGGCACCGGCGACACCGCCGGGGGCCACGCGGGCAACGGCGACGGCGGCGCCCCCGGCACCGGCACCGAGGAGATGCGCGAGGCCATGATCGAGGCCCGCGCGCTGTTCGAGGACCTGGTGACACCGGATCGCCGGGACGCGCGGGCGGCCCGTGTCGGCATCGCCGGGCGCGATGGCCTCGGTCACCGTGACGGCAAGGCGCGGCGCGATGAGCGCGACGGTACGGCCGCCGACGGCCGCCACCGGTCCCATCTGCCATCGGTGCTCACCAGGCGCCACGCGAAGGGGAGTTGACGGTATGACGGACGACGTGACGAGGGGCGAGGGCATCCGCGAACGCGACGCCCGCGGGCCGCGCGAAGCGCGGGAGACCGACGTGGGGCGTGACGGCGTGGGGCTTGACGGCGTGAAGGGGAGCGGGACGGCGCCGGGCACCCGGCGGACGACGGACACGACGAGCTCCGCGGACACGACGAGCTCCGTGGGCACCACGGGCGCTGTGGGCGCCACGAACCCCGCGGGCGGCACGAGCCCTGCGGGTGCCACCGGTACCCACGCCGCCGTCGTGGCGGGTCACGACCGGACCGACGAGCACGGTGGCGGCGGTCGGCTCCTGCCCCACGACGAGTGCGACAAGCTGAACCTGCGGATGCAGCACGCGCTCGGTGGATTCGTCGACGGGCCCCGGTCCGCCGTCGAGGAGGCCGATCACGTACTGGAAGAGGTCACCGCCCGCTTCACCGACGCGATGACCCGGCGTCGCCGCACCCTCCGCGCCTCCTGGCAGCCCACCGCCGAGGACCGCGCGACCTCCGCCGACACGGAACAGCTCCGCCTGGCCCTCCGCGACTACCGCGAACTCACCGAACGGCTGCTCCGGCTGTAACACCGCCGACAGCACAGAACGAGGCCGCGCTCCGGATCGTGCTCCGGGGCGCGGCCTCACGTTTCGCCTGCGCCGGGGGAGGCGCGGAGAACCGCGCGATCAGCCGCATACGACTACGACCCGCAGTCGCCGTACAACGCGTCCCCTGGCCCGTCAGGCGCCCTGCCCGCCCTCCCGGCGCGCAGCCCACTGCGCGACGACCGCTTCCACGTCATACGGCTTCAAACCCAGCGGCGGTCCCGGCGGCGGCTTGAACATCATCTCGCTGATCTTGGCGTTGATCTCGGTGATGATCTTGCGGACGAGGCGCTCGGAAGGGGCCACGGCGGCCGCGGCCAGCGCGTCCTCCGCCTCCTTGCGCAACGCCAGCGTCGGCGGCAGGACGGACATCCCCTCGCGGGCCATCTTCTGCTTGATCCACCAGAGCTCGTCGTAGGTCGTGTCGTCGCCGCTCAGGGGGCGGCCCATGCCGGGGAGGGCCTGGAAATCGCCGCGCGCCTCCGCGTCGCGGATCTGTTTGTCGACGAAGGACTCGAAGCTGACACCCGGTGGCTTTCGCTCGGTCATGCCTCCATTGTGCCGGAGCCCGCACAACAGGACGATCCGGCGAATTATCATGCGGCGGCGGCGCGCCAACCGTGCCGTGCGCAGCGACAATTGGAGTTTGACCCGTTAGGAGCGGTACGTGCTCGAACTCACCATGGCCTCGGTCTCCGAGGCGGACGCCGGGGCGACGGCCGGCATGCAGATGGCCGACGCGCCCAGCGAGCCGGGCGCCGTGCTCCGGGTGGGCCGCGATCGGGCGGTGTGCCGGCTCGCGACACCGGACGACTGGCTCTTCGTATCCCGTGTGCATCTGGAGTTCCTGTGCGGCCCCGACGGGACCTGGCAGGTCACGTGGCTGCGCGGCTCGCACGCCGACCCCTCCTCCGAGGTGCGGCTGACCCTGCTCGGCCACCCGCCGCAGCCGCTCCCGTACGGCGGTACGGCGAAGCTCCCGAACGGCGGGTCCGGCGAACTCGTCGTCTACGACCGCACGGCCCCGCGCAGCGTCAACGTGGGCTTCTACCACGAGGCCTGACGCGGCGGACCGGGCGGCGAGGTCAGTCCAGCACCCGGGCCAGCGCGAAGCCGTCGTATCCCTTGCTGCCCACCGTCTGGATCGCCGTGCCGCTCAACCTCGGGTGCGCGGCGATGAGTTCGATGGCGGCCCGGGTGCCGCGGACGTCCGGTTCGGTGGTGTCGGCGTCGGCGACCCGGCCGCCGCGCACGACGTTGTCGACGACGATGACGCTGCCGGCCCGGGTGAGCTTGAGGGCCCACTCCACGTAGTGCGGGTTGTTGGCCTTGTCCGCGTCGATGAAGACCAGGTCGAACGGCTCGGGGTTCTCGTCGGTCAGGTTGGGCAGCGACTCCAGGGCGGGGCCCACCCGTACTTCGACGAGCGTGTCGAGCCCGGCGCGCGCGATGTTGCGGCACGCGACCTCCGCATGCCGGGCGCTGTACTCCAGGGAGATCAGCCGGCCGTCGGCGGGCAGTGCCCGGCCCAGCCAGATGGTGCTGTAGCCGCCGAGGGTGCCGATCTCCAGGATGCGGCGGGCGCCCTGGATCTGGGCGAGGAGATGGAGGAACTTGCCCTGGTTGGCGGCGACGTCGATGGCCGGGAGTCCGGCCGCCTCGTTGTCGCGCAGCGCCGCCGTCAGGACCTCGTCGTTCGGGGCGAGGTGGGTGGTGAAGTAGTCGTCGACGTCGTTCCAGGTCCGCGACTCGCTCATGAAGCTGTGCCTCCCGCGCCTTCCATCAGGACAGTTACTTAGATCGGCTAAGTAGATGCGCTAATGAATATAGGCGCGGGCAGGCCCTCTGTCAGCGGTTCCCGGGGGTGTTTCAGTCGTTCGGACCGGGCTTCCGGTCCACCGGCGGCTGCACGGGAGCCTGCGGTGGTATCGGCGCACCCTGCGGGTAGGCCCCCGGCCCGCCCTGCGAGTACGCCCCCGGCGGCACCGGCCCGCCCTGCGGATGGGCCCCCGGCGGCATGAAGACCGCCCCCGCCGGCGGTACCGGCGGCAGTTGCTTTCTCGCGTTCCGCCTGAGCACGATCGCGACGGCCACCGCCTTGATCGCGAGCACGGCGATGCCGATGCCGAACGACAGCAGCCAGCCGGGGATGCCCCAGACGGTCCACATCTCGTCCACGTAGATGACCTTTCGATAGGTGTCGTCGGCCGCGGTCCGCCGCAGCGTGTGGTCGCCGGAGATCCGCTCCGGCTGCGGGAAGTCCTGCTGGACGGCCGTGAGGAAGTCCGTGCCGCCCTCGGTGAGGTCGCCGAGCGTGCCGACGGGCGCGTCGAGGCGTCCGGCGAACGTCACCTCCGGCTCGTTCCCGCCGATCGCGGAGCTGGGCTCCATACGGTGTTCGGCGAGCACGTACAGGTCGAGGGCCTGCGGGGTGGTGGCGAGGTGCGACAGGCGCATCGGGTAGACCAGCTCGTCGCTGGCGAAGGTGAGGTGGAGCGGGTCGAGGGTGCCGGAGAGCGGGGTGTCCGTGGCCGAGCCCTCGGAGTCCTCCGGCGCCAGCCGGATCGCCACGTACTCCCACTTCTGCTGGACGTACGGCTCCAGCGCCGCGTCCAGCCGGTCCGGGAGCTCGAAGCCGTTCTCGTCGAGCCAGTCGCCGAGGGCGTCGGGGTCGGTGGCGGTCAGGCGGGCCACCTCGAAGGGGCCGAGCCGCTCGCGGTCCACGACACCCACGCCGCCACTGTCACCCGGCCCCGCTCCCGTTCCGTCCGTCGCCGAGCCGAAGGGCCAGCCCGAGCGCGGCCAGAAGTAGTACCGGCTGCGGTACTCGGGCTTGGTCGCCTCGTCGAGCTGCTCGAAGAGCGCCTGGTCGCCGAGGGTCACGGTCGCCCGGTTCGGCACCGGCATGATCCAGGCGGCCGCGTGGGCGTCGCCGCCGACCCGCAGGCTCATCACGATCTGCTCCTGGCTGCCGTCCCAGCGCACGACGGACGTCTCACGGCTCACGTAGATCCGCGACCGCCCGTCCGTCACCGCCGCACCGCACCCACAGGCGTACGCCGGTGCCACCAGCGAGGCCAGCTGGAACCCGAGCAGCGCCAGCACGACGACCAGTAGCCGTCCGCGGACCGAAGCGCTGAATCTGACTGTCATCCCCCGTGATCCTCCTGTCGTGCGCGATGTGCGCACGACATGCTCGCAGGCGTTTGTCAGGGGACTGTCACGGACCCGGCTGTGATCTGCATCGTGCCTTGAGGGCGAGGGCAACCTTCCGCGCACTATCGTCATCCGGACAAAACATGGGCGACTCTCAGGTGAATCGAGGGTTGCCCGCGTCTCACGTCGGAGGGGAGTGCGAGCCTTCTGAGTGGGTCATCAACGGGGCGGGAGGGCTACGGGGCGTGGCGACGGAGCAGAGCAGGCCGGGCGGTGCCGTGGGTACGGGCTTGAGGGCGGCGCGGCTGGGTACGGTGCGAGCCGTGCTGTGGCTGGTCGCCGGGGTCCTGGCGGTGCGGCAGATCGCGGTCGTGCTGAGCACGCCCAAGGGCGAGCGGCTGACGGATCTGGAGACCTGGGTCGGGCCCAGCGGCGTCCTGCATGTGAACGGCTCGCTGTACGACTCCACGCGGTTCACGGGTACACCGTTCGGCGGCCTCGTCCTCAAGCCCCTCACCCGCATGGCCGAACAGGCGCTTGGCTGGGGCTGGACCTTCGGCACCCTCCTGCTGGTCGTCGCCCTCGGCCTGGTCGCCGCACGCGCCCTGCCGCAGCCCGTCACCCGGCGTACGGCCCTGCTCGCCGCGCCCTTCGCGGTCACCCTGCTGATGCTGTCGCTGCCGGTGCGGAACACGCTGTACCTGGGCCAGACCAGCATCATCCCCGTCCTGCTCGTCCTCGCGGGCTGCTTCGCGGTCCGGGGCGAGCGCACCAGCGGGGTCTGCATCGGGCTCGCCGCGGCCCTCCAGCCGACCGTGCTGCTCTTCGTGCCGCTGCTGTGGTTCACCGGCCGCAAGCGGGCCGCCGCGAGCACCGGGATCACGTTCGCCGGGGCCACCGCGCTGGCCTGGGCCGCGATGCCGCACGACTCGTTCACCTACTGGGTGCACCACCTCGCCGGCGTCGGCCTCGGCGGCCGGGCGGACGACCTCGCCAACCAGTCGCTGCACGGCGCGCTGCTCCGGCTCGGCCTTACGGGCCCGCTGGAGATCGTGGTCTTCTTCGCGCTGGCCGCCGCCGTCGCCGTGCTCGGCATGCGGCGGGCCATCCACTACGCCCGCGACGGGCAGCTGCTGCTCGCCGTCGCCCTCACGGGCTGTGTCGTGGTCGCCGTGTCGCCGACGTCCTGGAAGCACCAGCTGCTGTGGGTGCTGCTCGCGGTGGTCGGCCGGGTCGGAAGGAAGGCCTCGTCGCGGTACGTGTGGCCGGTCGCCGTCGTCCTGGTGATGACGCTGCCCGCGAAGATGGTGGTGCCGAACATGGGCGCCCTGCACCCGCTGCGCGACAACGTCGTCCTGCTGGCCGCGCTCGCCGCCGCCCTCGTCGTCCCGTTCCTGTCCCGCACCTCGGAGTACTACCGGACGCCGATCCCCACGGAGTACGCCCCGAAGGCGGAGACCCGCTTCAGCTGGGCCCCGCTGCTGCGCCGGGTCGCCACCCGCCCGAACCTGCTCCTCGAACTGCTGCTGATCCGGGTCACGTACGCCGCCTACCAGCGCACCCGTCTGGAGGCCACCGGCAGCCGGGCCGCCGCCGAGGACAACGCCGGGCAGATCCTCGCCGTCGAGAAGGCCCTGTTCCTCGACATCGAGCACTGGTTCAACCACGCGGTGGTCCAGGTCGGCTGGCTGCGCGGCTTCTTCGACTTCTACTACACGTCGTTCCACTTCGTCGTGCCGCTCAGCGTCCTCGGCATCCTCTACTGGCGCCGGCCCGCCGACTACCGCTGGGCCCGCACGGCCATCGGCTTCACCACGGTCCTCGCGCTCGTCGGCTTCTTCTTCTACCCGCTGGCCCCGCCGCGTCTGATGCCCGGCCTCGGCATCATCGACACGATCCACGGCGTCCAGGACTTCTCCAAGCCGGACTACGGCAAGCTCACCGAGCTGACCAACCAGTACGCGGCGATGCCGTCCCTGCACTTCGGCTGGTCGCTGTGGTGCGGGCTCACGATCGCGCTGGTCGCGCCCAAGGTGTGGATGAAGGTGCTGGGTCTGCTGCACCCCTTCTTCACGGTCCTGGCGATCGTCGCGACGGGCAACCACTGGATCCTCGACGCGGTCGGCGGCGCGGCGGTGGTGGGCGCGGGCTTCGGCCTGACGTACCTCCTGACCGGGCCGAGGAGCACCGCGCCCCGTCAGGGACGCGGGGAACCGCGCGAGCAACCAGAGGCGGCCGGCAGACTCGCGACGGCCGTCCAGCGCAACGGCGGCGGAGCGGATGGAGACGACGGAGGCCGGGGCGGGGCGTAGGAGGAGCGCCCCGGCCTCCCGCGAACGGGCCGACGGCGCCGGGAGGCCGTCGGCCCGAGTGTGACGGGCGGTGCCCGGCTCAGCCGGTGGTCACCTGGAGGTGTTTCACCCCGTTGATCCAGGCGGAGCGCAACCGGCTCGGTTCGCCGGCCAGCTTGAGATCCGGCATCGCGTCGGCGATCGCGTTGAAGATCAGGTCGATCTCCAGGACGGCCAGGGACTTGCCGAGGCAGAAGTGCGGGCCTCCGCCGCCGAAGCCGAGGTGGGGGTTGGGGTCCCGGGTGATGTCGAAGGTGTCCGGGTCGGTGAAGACGTCCGGGTCGTGGTTGGCGGAGGCGTAGAAGATGCCGACGCGGTCGCCCTTCTTGATCAGCTTGCCGCCGAGTTCGAGGTCCTGGGTGGCGGTGCGCTGGAAGGAGTTGACCGGGGCGGCCCAGCGGACGATCTCCTCGGCGGCCGTCGCGGGGCGCTCGCGCTTGTAGAGGTCCCACTGGTCGGGGTGGGTGAGGAAGGCGTGCATGCCGTGGGTGATGGCGTTGCGGGTCGTCTCGTTGCCCGCGACCGCCAGCATCAGCACGAAGAAGCCGAACTCGTCGGAGGTGAGGTTCCCCTCGTCCTCGGCGGCCACCAGCGTGCTGACGATGTCCTTCGCCGGGCACTGCTTGCGGTCGGCGGCCATGTTCATGGCGTACGCGATGAGTTCCATCGCCGACTGCTGGCCGACCTCCTCGGTGATGGCGTACTCCGGGTCGTCGTACGAGATCATCCGGTTCGACCACTCGAAGATCCGGATGCGGTCCTCCTGCGGGATGCCGATCAGCTCGGCTATGGCCTGGAGGGGCAGTTCGCAGGCGACCTCGGTGACGAAGTCGAAGGGGCCCGGGTGGGCCACGGCCTCGCGGGCGATGGTCAGGGCGCGGTGGCGCAGGTTGTCCTCCAGCGCGCGGATCGCCCGCGGGGTGAAGACCCGCTGCACGATCTGGCGGACCCGGGTGTGCTCCGGCGGATCCATGTTCAGCAGGATCAGCCGCTGGGCGTCGATCGCGTCGCGTTCGATGTGCTCGTTGAAGCGGATGATCGCGGTGTTGACCGTCGAGGAGAACAACTCGGGGTGGGTGGAGACGTACTTGACGTCCGCGTGCCGGGTGACGGCCCAGTAGCCCTCGTCCGAGAAGCCCGCGATGCCAGGCGCCTGCGGGATCCAGTGGACCGGTTCCGTGCGGCGCAGTTCGGCGAACTCCGGGAGGGGGACACGGTGGTGCAGCAGGTCGGGGTCGGTGAAGTCGAACCCGTCGGGCAGCGCTGGACAGGGCATCGGCGACTCCTGACGGAGCATCAGATATAGGGAATTGCCGGTGACCGTAGTAACGGGTTCTAGAACTAGCAAGGGGTACGGGCTTTTCAATTGCCGCACGCCCCTTGCGGTCGCGTAGCCGCGCTCAGCAGACTGCTGGAGAGAACTAGAACGCGTACTAGTTCTGCGTGGCGGGCCGGGCCGGGACGCCCCGCGCCGCGCGGGTAACCGTTGAGAGGATCCCCCATGGCCGCGGAACCCGTGATCGTCGAAGCCGTACGCACTCCCATCGGCAAGCGCGGCGGCGCGCTCGCCAACCTGCACCCCGCCTACCTCCTGGGCGAGACCTACCGTGAACTTCTCGGTCGCACCGGCATCCCCGCCGACTGCGTCGAGCAGATCGTCGGCGGCACGGTGACCCACGCCGGCGAACAGTCCATGAACCCCGCGCGCACGGCCTGGCTGACCATGGGCCTGCCGTACGAGACGGCCGCGACGACCGTCGACTGTCAGTGCGGCTCCTCGCAGCAGGCGTCGCACATGGTCGCCAACATGGTCTCGGCTGGCGTCATCGACGTCGGGATCTCGTGCGGGGTCGAGGCGATGTCCCGGGTGCCGCTGGGATCCGGGTCCAAGCACGGGCCGGGGAAGCCGTTCCCGGAGGAGTGGAACGTCGATCTGCCGAACCAGTTCGAGGCGGCGGAGCGGATCGCCCGGCACCGGGGGCTCACGCGGGAGAACGTCGACTCGCTGGGGCTGATCTCCCAGGAGCGCGCCGCCACGGCCTGGGCCGAGGAGCGGTTCAAGAAGGAGACGTTCGCCGTCCAGGTGCCCACGACCGAGGCGGAGCAGCGGGCCGGGCAGGGCATGTGGCGGCTCGTCGACCACGACGAGGGGCTGCGCGACACGTCCATGGAGGCGCTGGCCCGGCTGAAGCCGATCATGCCGACGGCGGTCCACACGGCGGGCAACTCGTCCCAGATCAGCGACGGCGCGGCGGCGATCATGTGGGCGTCGAAGCGGATGGCGCGGGCGTTGAAGCTGCGGCCACGGGCGCGGATCGTCGCCCAGGCCCTGGTGGGCGCGGACCCGCACTTCCACCTCGACGGGCCGATCGACGCGACGAAGGCGGTGCTGGGGAAGGCCGGGATGTCGCTCAAGGACATCGACCTCGTCGAGATCAACGAGGCCTTCGCGTCCGTGGTGTTGAGCTGGGCGCAGGTCTTCGACCAGGACCTGGCGAAGGTGAACGTCAATGGCGGTGCGATCGCGCTCGGGCACCCGGTGGGTGCGACAGGAGCGCGGCTCATCACGACCGCGCTGCACGAACTGGAGCGTACGGACAAGGAGTTCGCGTTGGTGACGATGTGCGCGGGGGGCGGGCTGGCCACCGGGACGATCATCCAGCGGCTGTAGCCCTCCGGTCGACGGAGGCCGTGTCGCGAAGGCCGTATCGCGAAGGCCGTACTGACCTTTGGGGCACTGCCCGAAGAGACGATGTCGCGTGCGGAAGCGCGGTCCTAGGGTCGCCGTACGTCCTGCCGAGCACTGCTTCCCATGAAGCGTACGGTGCGTGACTCAGGGCGGTGAGTCCAAGTCTTCCGAGAGGACCGCACCATGGCACGCTCCCTCACCATCGGCTCCCGGACCGCCCGAGTCGCGGCCGTCTGCGCGATCGCGGCCTCCGTCGCCCTGACCCAGGCCGGTTCCGCGAACGCGGCCAGCAAGAACCGCCTGCCCAATGGAAAGAAGCTGAAGGCGGGACAGTGCATCAGCGACGGCCCCGCGTCGCGCAAGGCCAAGTTCTGTGTCGGGAAGAACTACGACATCTTCGTGACCTACAAGAAGTTGACCTGCGTGGTCTACAAGGCCAAGGGGCACCTCAAGGGCCCGTCCTCGTACGTCCAGGTCGCCAAGAACGGCGATGTGCGCTTCTACCAGTACTCCGGTGGCCGGATGCTGTGGCACTCCAAGACCAGCAAGTTCAAGGGCGCGGCCCTCGTCGTCGGCAGCTCGATCCCCGGTAAGCAGGCGGTTCTCGGTGTGGACACCGGGAAGGCGTTCTTCATCATCAAGAAGTGCCCCTACAACGGCTGACGCGAACGCCCGTACGCGGGCGCGGCAGTGGCCCTGTCGGCTGGTCCTCAGCCGACAGGGCCACTGCCCATGAGCGGACCCCCGTACCGCTCACACCATTGATCTCACCGGGTCGAGCATTGTTTGGCACGGGCGTTGAGCCTGCCAAACAATGGCCGGACGCGCCCTCTCCGCTTGGATGGCCGGATGCGTACGGTGGATGTCCGAGACGGTGTGGGTGCGGCGGGAGGGTGACAGGGCGGTGGCGGGTCGTCGTGAGGTGCCGGTCGACCCCGGGGCCGGGCCGGTGCAGCGGTTCGCGTTCGAGTTGCGGAAACTGCGGACGGAGGCGGGCGGGCTCACCTACCGGGCCATGGCCGAGCAGGCCGGCTACTCCATCACCACCCTGTCCCAGGCCGCGGCGGGCGAACAGTTGCCAACGCTGCCGGTGGCACTGGCCTTCGTGACGGCCTGCGGGGGCGACCCCGGGGAGTGGGAGATCCGGTGGAACCAGGCGGTCGAGGAGGCCGCCGCCTTCGACACGGACAACGACGGAGAGGGCGGCGCGGAGCCGCCGTACCGGGGCCTCGCCCGGTTCGAGACCGGCGACAGCGGGCTCTTCTTCGGCCGCGACCGGCTCACCGCCGAGCTTGCCGGGCTGCTGCGCCGCCGACGGTTCGCGGCGGTCTTCGGCCCGTCGGGGATCGGCAAGTCCTCCCTGTTGCGCGCAGGTCTGGTCCCCCTCCTCCGGGAGTCGCAGGAGCAGGGCCCGCGGTTCTCCGGGATCCGCATCCTGACGCCCGGCGATCAGCTGGCCCGAACCCATGAGCTGCTTCTGAAGGCAGGCGGCACCGGTACCGGTGACCGGCTCGTGGTCGTCGACCAGTTCGAGGAGGTCTTCACCCTCTGCCACGACGCGGCCGAACGGGCCCGGTTCATCGACCTGTTGCTGACCGCACGGAACCCGGAGAGCCGGCTGCGCGTACTGATCGCCGTGCGCGCGGACTTCTACGGCCGTTGCGCCGAGCACCGTGAGCTGGCCGAGGCGCTGGGGGACGCCAATCTGCTGGCCGGGCCCATGAGTTCGGCGGAGCTGCGGGAGGTCGTCGTCAAGCCGGCGGCGGCTGCCGGGCTGACCGTGGAGCGGGCGCTGACCACCCGGCTGGTCGACGAGATCACCGACGCACCCGGCGGGTTGCCGCTGCTGTCGCACGTACTGCTGGAGACCTGGCGCCGTCGCCGGGGCAAGACGCTGACGCTGGCCGGGTACGAGGCGGCCGGGGGCCTGGACGGAGCGATCGCGAAGACCGCCGAGGACGTCTACAACGGGTTCACCGAGGGCGAGGCGGCCACGGCCCGCCGGGTGCTGTTGCGGCTGATCTCACCGGGTGACGGCACGCCCGACACCCGACGGCCCGCCGGCCGGGCCGAGTTGGAGACCACCGGCACGGGGCGGGACGAGGTCGCCCAGGTCCTTGAGGCGCTCACCCGGGCCCGTCTCCTCACCCTCGACGGCCCCACTGTCGAAGTCGCCCACGAAGCGCTCATCACCGCCTGGCCCCGGCTGCGCGGCTGGATCGAGGAGGACCGCGACCGGCTGCGCGCCCACCGCCAACTGACCGAGGCGGCCCGCGCCTGGGAGGAACTGGGCCGTGACGGGGGCGCGTTGTACCGGGGGAGCCGGCTCGTCACGGCGCGGGAGTATTTCGGGGGACCGGGCCACACCGGCGACCTCACCGACCAGGAAGCTGCCTTCCTCAGCGCCAGTCTCGCCGCACTCGACCAGGAGGAACGCGCCAGGGCCCGGACCACCCGGCGGCTGCGCGTCCTCGTCACCTCCCTGGCCTGTCTCCTGGCACTCGCCCTGACCGCCACGGCGGTCGCCTACTGGCAGCGACAGAGCGCCGTGGACGCCCAACAAGTCGGTCTTTCCAGGCAGTTGGCTGCCCAGTCCGCCGCCCTGCTGGACAGCGACACCGACCTTGCCTCGCTCCTCGCCATCAAGGCGTACCGTACGAGCCCGACCCGCGAGGCCACGCGGAGTCTGTACGCCGCCGCGGCCGTCCCGCTCGAACGCCGGCTGACCGGACACACCGGAACCGTGTCCGCTCTGGCCTACAACCCGGACGGGAAGACCCTCGCCACCGGCAGTTTCGACGGCACGGTTCGGCTGTGGGACACGGCAACGGGACGTAACCGGAAGGTCCTCACCGGCGGCGACCACACCGCGCTCGTGCGCACCGTGGCCTTCAGTCCCGACGGCAGGACCCTCGCCACCAGCGGTGGTGAGGAGGTGCGGCTGCGGGACGCGGCCACCGGGCGTGTCCGGGACTCGCTCACCGTCCGGGTGGCCGAAGAGGACAGCCTGGCGTCGGTGGGCTTCGCCCATGACGGCCGCGCCCTGGCCGTACGGGAGAACGGGCAGGTGCTGGACGTGGCGAGCGGCCGCGTCCTGACCACCCTCAAGGGCCCCACCGGTCTTGAACTGGCGGCGGCGTTCAGCCCGGACGGGCGCACCCTCGCCACCAGCACCCGGGACCACACCGCACAACTGTGGGACCTGGCCACCGGCAGAGTGCTGTTCACCCTCAAGAGCAGTACGGGTGTGGTGAGCTCCCTCGCGTTCGACCCCGACGGGAAGACCCTGGTCACCGGCACCGAGGACGGCACCGTACATCTGTGGGACGTGGCCGACGGCAAGCAACGGACCACCCTCACCAGCGCCAGCAGCCGCGTCGAGACCATGGCGTTCAGCCCGGACGGGAAGACCCTCGCCGCCGGCAGCTACGACGGCACCGTACGCCTGTGGGACCTCGCCACCGGACGCGTCAGGACCACCCTCACCGGCCACATCAACCCCGTGATGTCGGTGGCGTTCAGCCCTGACGGAAACCAACTGGCGGCGGGCAACGAGGACAGCCACTTCGCGGGCGGCGACCGGGTCAGCGTCCGCCTGTGGAACGTGACCGCCCACAGGCCCCGCGCCACGCTGACCGTTCCCGGCGGCAGTCTCGAAGCGGTGGCGTTCAGCCCCGACGGCGACACCCTCGCCACCGCCAGCGTCCGGATGACCCAGGACATTGAGGACACCGCCGGTGTGGTGCGGCTGTGGGACCCGGCCACCCGCCGGACGAAGGCCACACTCGGCGGCAAGTTGGACATCGTGGAGACGATGCTCTTCAGTCCCGACGGCAGGACCGTCGCCCTCACCAACAACTCCCAGGCGCAGCTGTGGGACGTCGCCACCCGCCGACTGCGGACCACGCTCCCCAGCCGGTTCGTCAACAGGATGGTGTACAGCCCCGACGGCGGAACGCTGGTGAGTGTGGGCGACGGTCTGACGCTGTGGGACGTCGCGACCGGCCGCGCCCGGGTCACCTTCCGCAAGGACGAGGAGAGTTCGGTGCTGGCGTTCAGTCCCACCGGCGATGCCTTCGCCACAGCCGGAGGCAACGACGAGAAGATCCGGCTCCGGGATCCCGACACCGGCCGCGTCCGCATCACGCTCACCGACCCCGCCGGCCGCCCCACACCGACGCGCCCTTCGGACGACGACTTCATCATGTTCCGGCAGATCGAGTCGATGGCGTTCAGCCCGGACGGCCGCACCCTCGCCGCCGGCTCCTCCGACGGCACGGTACGCCTGTGGGACACCGCCACCGGTCAGCTCGCCACCACCCTGACCGCGGGCACTACGGAGGCCCCGGTGGAGGTGGCGTTCAGCCCGAACGGCCGCACGCTCGCCACCGCCGCCTCCGACGGCGCGGTACGGCTGTGGGACACCGCCACCGGGTATACGCGTGCGACCCTCACCGGTCACAACGGCGGCCCTCAGACGATGGCCTTCAGCCCGGACGGCCGCACCCTCGCGACCGGTGACTACGAGGGCGGCCTACGCCTGTGGAACGTGGACCTGCCCACGCCGGACAAGTCCATCACCCACATCTGCCGAGCGATCCACCGCGACCTCACCCGGCAAGAACGGGCCCTGTATCTGCCGGACGAGGAGTCAGGCGGAGTGTGCTGAGGCCCAGCCGATGAAGGTGCTGAACGCGGAGGCCCCCAGGGTGAGTTGGGGGCCCGCCGGGTTCTTGGAGTCACGGATGGAGATGGTGGGGCAGGGGGTTTCGGCGACTTCTACGCACTCGCCGCCCTGGTCGCTGCTGTACGACGACCTGCGCCAGGTCAGGGGGCCGAGCGGCGCGCACTCTACGCAATCGCCGCCCTGGTCGCCGCTGTAGCTCGACTTACGCCACCGGGTCCCCGCCGGGAACGCGTTGCTCTCCATAACGCTCCTCCATCACGCGTCGGATCAGCTCCGCCGAGTCCCTGAGGGAGAGGGCGGCGGCTTGCAGATGATCGTAACGGAGCGAGCAGTCCATGACGGTGTCCGGGTTCGCGGTCGGATGCCCACTCCCGTAGCCCTCTGTGTAGACGATGTCCGGGTCTCGCCGACAGCGGAAGAGCGTGAATGAGCCTGTCAGTCCCGCATGTGCCCCGGCGTCGAAGGGCAGGATCTGGACGTTGATCCGGGGGTTCTTCTCGAAGGCCAACAGTTTCAGCAATTGGCCTCGCATGACGTTCGCGCCGCCGATCTTCTGGTACAGCGCGGCCTCGCTGATGACGGCCCACAGGATCGGGGGCTCGTCCTTGTCGAAGATGCGCTGGCGAGCCAGTCGTACGGCGGTCCGGTCGTCGAGGTCGGAGCCGTCCAGGGCGCTGAGCACGGCACGGACGTAGTCCTCTGTCTGCAGGAGACCGTGGATCAACTGCGTCTGGAAGGAGCAGATCTCGGCGGCCCGAACCTCCATCTCCGCCACCTGCTGGAACCAGGCCGGAAGTTGATGGCGCATCACCAGAACCGCGAGCCGGGACAACAACCCGCCCGTCTCCAGCGCCACATCCACCCGCTCGCTGAACTCCAGCGTCGGCACCTTTCTCGCCGTCTCGATCTGCCCAACCAGCGACGCGGTATAGCCGAGGATGTCCCCCAACTGCTTCTGTGTCAGGCCCGCTGCCTCGCGGCAGCGCCGCAACTCGTAGCCGTAGTAGTCCAGTGGTGAGGCGCCGGGATCGAGGGTGTGGATCTGGGTCACGTGCGGTCCCCTCTGCTGAGCTTCAACTCACTCTTTAACAGGTTGTGTCCGATCTGTAGCAGACGGTAGTCGCGTCGGGCCAGTCTTGTGGTGTGAACGCATACATTCCCCCCTTCCTTTTGGGTGCCGCATCCGCCCAGTACCGGATCTGCCTCACCGTGGGTGAGCACTCCGCGCATCACATCCGACGAATCGTCCGGTCGTATCTGGACGACTGGGAGATGGCTGAGCTGTCGGACGCCGTGGAACTGGGCGTGACCGAGCTGTTCTCCACCGTTTTGGACTCTCATGAGAGGCAGCATCCCTGATGTGCCGGGAGTCACTGACCGTTCGTGGTGGACCAGGGGAACAGTGGGTTGAGAGTCGGCCTCTCATCTCGGAGTTCACCCCTGGGGGGCGGGTTCGGTACCTGTTTTCGAAGTCCCCCGGTTGAGTTCGTCCGGCTCAGATTCGAACGGGGGCTCCTCACCCATGCGGCTGGCCGTCGTTGCGCGCGTCAGGTCGTTTCGTTCGGATCACCCATCGAGTTGGGCCCTCGATGGCTTCTGTAGCCTGCTGTCAGCTGTGTGTCGGGGGGAGCTGACGTGGTGAACATCCTGTCCGTGGCCATCGGGGCTGGTTTCGGCCTCATAGGGGCCGTGTTCGGGTCTTGGTTCACTGCGCGCCGACAGGACCGCATGTGGCTGCGTGAACAGAAGCTGAAGGCCGGGGTCGGCTTCAACACCGCCGTGGTCCAGCTCATCGACTACCTTCGGGAAACGCAGCTGAGTGACGACGGCGCCGGGGCCAACGAACTGGCGGGCCGGATGCAGGAAGCCCGGTCAGCCCTCTACCTACTGTGCGCCGACGACACCGTCGATCTCGCCGACGCTCTCGCGCGTCGGGTCTGGGGTTCCCGGCCCAGCGAGGGCAGGGACGATCGCAGGGCCGAGTACAGGGAGACGGTGGATCTCCTTCGCCGCTTCACCCATCAGCTCCGGCAAGAGATCGCCAGGACGTAGTCTCAGTTGGTTCTTCGGTGGGGGGATTGGTGCAGATATCGCGGTTCGGGCCGGTGCGGGGCAAGGAGATGACGCTGTCTTCGAGAACGATCAGTCCCGTGCAGCTTCCTGGGAGTCGGCTGGCCGCTGCGGCGGGAGGTCCGGCGGGTGATGCGCCTGGTCATGATGGTGATCGCGGCCCAGGTGATCAGTGATTCCGAGTACTGGATGAGGCGTTTGTAGTCCCGTGCGTGACGGCGGGCGTGCATGATCCAGGCGAGCGAGCGTTCGACCACCCCGCGGCGAGGCAGGACGACGAACCCGCTGGCGTCTTTCGGGCGGCTGACGGTCTTGAGGGTGAGGCCGAGGTGGGTCTTCGCCCAGGTCATGTGCTTGCCCGCGTCGGCGGATCGGCCCAGGCGATCGCGATCTCGGGGTGCATCAGCCGGAACAGGACTTCCTTCGCTGCGTCGCGGTCGGTCATGTCGGCCGGGGCGACCATCACGAACAGCGGCAGGTACTCAGGCTCGGGGCTGCGACGGGAACGCGACGACGGTGCTCGCTGTGTCGTGCTCGGTCCGCAGCATCCGGTTGTCGTGGTGGAACGCGGCGATGACGGTGGCGGCGGCGGTCAGGCGACGGTTGAGCTCGGTGATCTCCTTCTTGGCCGCGGCGAGTTGTCGGCGGAGGTCGTCGATGTCGGCGTCGCGGCGGGCCTCGCCGGGAGTGAGGCTGCCATGGGCGGTGATGTGGGCGTCCCAGTCGGCCAGCACCGCCTTCGCGCGGAACATCGTGGCCGGGCTGACGCCCGCCTCCTGGGCGAGGTTGTTCTTCGTGAGCCGGCCGTCGCTGTGCTGCGGTTTGCCCGCCAGGAGCCGGTCCATAGCGTCGCGGAGTTTCTGCTCGGTCTTGGCCGAGACACCCGTGTCGTTCATCGTGCGGCCTTTCGCAGAACGGCCCGTGCTTCGTTCCGCTGCTGTTCGAGTGCCGCGCGATGCCCGGGGGCCAGGCGGCGGGTCTCCAGGAGCTTGGTGAGGGATCGCTCCTCGCTGTCCCAGATCTCGACGTGCTGGGGGCCGATCATGCTGTTGCCGCAGCGGTCCGGGCGGCAGCGGTCCGGCAGGGGGCCGGTATGGCCGGGTGGGATCACGGTGTTCTCCAGGCAGACGGCGCCGGCCGGGTTGGCGGCGTCGAACAGACAGTTGTTCAGGGTTCCGAAGCGGATGGAGATGCGGGCCTGCTTCAGCAGGGCGTGTTCGACTGTCGCGTCGCCTCCTTGGGCGGCGACGGTGTCACGGATCGTGTCGAAGGCGCGGGTCAGCTGGTCGACGCCAGGGCCGGACCCGATCGGCTCGTTCGCTTTGTGGGCGTCGAACAGGTCCCGCAGTCCGCGGAACCGGGCGGCTTCGATCGCCGCATCCAGGTGTTTGGCCCAGGATGTCGCGGGGGCGGCATAGCCCTGCGTGGTGCGGTTGGCCAGGGCCCGTGAGGCGACGTGCTTGAGCTGGATGCCCAGGGCGATCTCGGAGCCGGGGAACTGGTCGGTCAGCATGGACATGGTCCGGCGGAACATATGCGGGGCGACCCGCTCGGACGGAATGGGCTCCAGCCCGTTGACGTCGGTCCTGGCATTCACATGCTCGACGAACGCCTTGATCCCTCCGCCCGCCGTGAACCGTTCCGCGTTCCTGACCTCTCCAGCGATGCCGGTGAACAGCCGCTCGGGGTGCGAGGCGATCTCCTCAGCCAGGGCCAGGGCCCGGGCGACCGGCTCGATGATCCACCAGTGCTTTCGGGGGAAGTCCTCCTCGCCTTTGACCTCCGCCGAGACCACGGCCGGCGCCCCGAAGTACTCGACCACCGAGCCCTTGACTACCTCCTGGACCTCGGAGTCGCGCATCATGCTCAACGCGGTGACGAAGACGTAGCAGGCGACCCGGAGCATCTGGATCTCCCGCGTCAGGCTGCGGGGTGCGAGCCCGCGGCTCCAGCTGCCCGTCGTGCCGTCCGTGCGCCTGACCTGCACATACTCCGGCAGGACACTGGCGGTCGCGCACTGGCCGCGCTCCACCGCCTCCAGCACGATCTCCCGCAGGCCGCGGTCCTGGTTGAAGATCTGGGCCCGCTTGTCGATTCCGATCTGAAACGACAGCAGCCCCCAGTGGATCATGCCTGCGTCAGTGATCCGCGGCGGATGGCGCTCGTCGTGCAGCGGGACGAGGTTGCTCGGGTCGGCCAGCCAGACCCGCAGCCTGGCCTCGGCGCCCACTGACGACCGTGTCGCCTCTGCTTGGAGCTGCCGCCAGTGCTCCTGGGCTCGCAGGATGTCCGGGGCGAAGGTGTCGATGTAGGTCCAGGCGGCCCGGACCAGCGGGAACCACACCTCGGGTGGGATGACCGGCGTCGACAACGTCCGGGGACCGCTCGCTGAAACACCCGTAGCCGCTCGTGAGGACATGCCCGCCCAGGGATCGCGGAGCAGGCCGCCGCCGGTCAGCAGGGGCCCGCAGCGGTGCAGTTCACGGATCACTGTGATGTGACTGGTAACGGTGTTGACGGCCAGCCCCTCCTCCTTCAGTCCGGCGATGCGGACGTGCAGCTGGTGTTCGGGCCAGGCCCCGAGATCCTCAGGAAGGCCCCGCTCAGCGGCCCATGCCGCCAAGGCCCGCAAGGTCCCCACCCTCTTGATGGCAGTCCGGGGGTCGACCGGCCTGCGCGGGGTGGGGATCCCGGCGGCCAGCACCTTCGGATGCCGCGGGTTCAGCGAGATCATGGCCAGCTCGCGGGCCCTGAGACGCCAGGGGCCGGTGAAGCCGTCGAACTTCACCTTCCACTCGGCCGGGTGCAGGTTCGCCGGACGTTTCAGAACCCCATTTAGGTCCCACTGATCACACTGTCCGAAGAGCGGACTGACCGCGCCCGGCAGCAGGGAACGCGACGTCAGGACCGGTTCGTCCGCGCGGAAGGCCGCTTCGGCCAGTAGGTCGGGGGCTGTGCTGTTCATGCGTCGAACTCCGCTCGTGCGGCGAGGGGAAGCTGCAAGGTGGTGGTGCCCTCGGCGATGTGCTGGCGGGCGGTGGCGATCTCCGCCTCGGTCCGCTCGGCGAGGACCGCCGCCAGGTTGGCGGCGGTCTGCCCCCAAAGGGTCTGGAAGTGGACCGGGCTCAACCGGGTGCGCAACCCGTCCAAGTGGTCGCTGAACAACAGCAGTTGAGGCAGGTGCGAGGGCAGAATCCAAGCATTGCGGCACTCCAGGCAGCGCAACGGCGCGACCGTGCAGAGATCACCGGAGCGGGAGAACGGTGAGTCGAATGGATCACGGCAGCTGGTGACGCCCATCTCCATCGCCCCGCTGCGCAGGTCCTCGACCTGCTCGGCGCTCAGACCCAGTTCCCGCAGGGCCGGTGTGGGGTCCTCCTCTCCGAGCGCCGTCTCGGCCGCGGCGTCCAGGACGACGGGCCCGGCGATCGCCTTGTCGAACCACGACTGCTGGGCGGTGGTGATCACCTGTCCGGAGATCATCCGAAGGGTGGTGCCCTGCGCGTAGTGGCCGCGGAATGTCTCCTCGTGGTGGTCGTCCGCGATGTCGGTGATCCGGCCGCCGAAGGCGACGGCCTTCTCCACCTTCACCGACTTCCTCAGCCGCCGGACGTCGGCCCTGCCTTCCAGGTCGAGACCCATCTCCACCACCCACTGCCCGAAATGCCGCAGCCGTCCCCGGCCGACGGTGAACTGCACGTTGGGCGGCAGCGTTCCTTGCAGGAACAGCGGCGCCGGACGCGTGTCGTAGAGATCGCGCAACGGTGCGGTCGCCTCCATCAGCTGCCGGATGATCGCCGAGACTTCCAGACGGGGACGGTCCGCGTACTCCTGAACGTGCTCAACCGCGTTCAGCTTGTCGATGCGGGCGAAGGCGCGGCGGTGGATCCTGCGTGCCCGGTTCTTGGTCATGGTCAGCCGGATGCCGCCCTCGGTGAACTCCACCGAGTCCTCCGTCAGACTGGTCACCTCTTCCGGGGAATGACCGGTCGCAGCCATCAGGAGGACCCGGAAGGCGTGCAGGTCCCGCTCGTTGGGATAGAGCTGGTTCAGCAGGCCGCGGACCAGAAAGTAGCCGCGCAGCCCGCAGCTTCGTCCCTCGGTCCGGTTGTCCGGGATGATCGCTGCCAGCTCCGGCGCCAGGGGGAAGGGGACCGTTCTGGCCATCTCCTGGGGCGAGACGGCCTGGTGGGCCAGGGCCCAGAGCAGATCCGGCATCCTCGACCAGCCGCGTTCGGCAGGGTGTCCGCCGACGGCGACCATCTCCCATCCGGCCTTCAGCCGCTTGCGGAGCCGGGCGACGTCGTCCCAGGCTGCCCTGACCAGTGCGGCCTTGTCCTTGCGGGAGAACTCGTCCAGCTCCTGGGTGGTGCCCCAGGCCAGGCCGTGGTCCTGAGCGGCCACCTGTGCCAGCCGGGCGGCAAGCGCCCGCTCGGGATGCCGCTGGCGCCGGTTGATCAGAATGCGCAGGTTCGCCGCGAAGATTCCGGGGCGTGTCGAGCCGCGCGGATACTGGGTCGGCAGAGACTCTTCCCAGGCCAGCAGCACTGCGGGCAGGTCCGGGTCTGCCCTGGCCAGAGACGCCTCCGCTGCCCGGTCGGCCAGATGCGCGTCGACATGCTCGCAGAACATCCGCAGGCCTTGACGGTGCCTGCTGGCCGTGCCGGTCCTGCGGGCCGTTACCTCGATGTACTCGACCCACTCGTCCGCGAGTTCCGCCGCGAGCGTCCGGCAGGCGAACTGCGACGGATCGAAGCTCAGGACCCTCTTCTTGCCTCTGGAATCCGGCGTGACCACCTGCCGGACGCCGATCCTCGCCGGCCCCATTTCAGGGTCGTCGTGCCGGAAGTCCCGGCGCCGTTCACCGCGCCGCGGCATGACCGGACTCCTCGCCCCTCATGCCCCGCAGGGCGATGTCCGCGTAGGTTTCCTCGTCGCCGGCCGTCCACTGGGCGAACGCGGCGTCGACGTAGGACATCGGATCCTCCAGGTAGCGCAGGTACTCGTAGGTCACGGCCGGGCTCGAATGACCAAGCCTCCGGCTGACGATCAGCAGCGGGTTGAAGGCGATGTGCTCGGCCAGCGTCACCGTGCCCGCCCGGTCCGCCGTCCGCTCGCGCTCGGCCGCCCGTCGCATCAGGAAGTCCAACAGCCGCAGGGCGAACGTGTGCCGCAGGTCGTGGAACCGCCAGCGCCTCACGGGCAGTTGAGGGGCCCGCTCGTCCTCGCGGACCGCCGTCATCCGGTCCCATGCCTGGTAGCGGATCCGGTCCCAGGACGACGAGGTGAGCATCAGGCTTCCGTGACCGATGAACACCGCCAGTGGCTCCAGCCCGGCCGGTCCCTCATGGACCGTGACCCGCCGCAGCTTCGGCGGCATCGCCGACCAGGCGAACGCCCGGGTCCGGCCCTGCCAGCGTCCCCGCAGCCGGCGCCGTGCGTAGTCGATCTCGGCGACCACGAACAGGTCCCGGTGGCGCCGCTCCAGCGTGCGGGCCATCGCCTCGGCCATCTCCGGCCGCTCGATCAGCACGAACCGGTCCATCGAGGTCAGTGCGTCCGGTGGAACGTAGGCGATGCGGTGCTTCTTGTACTTCGCGCATGCCTGGAGGTCGAACTCCGCTCCTTCGCCGGGCCGCCGCCTCCCGACCGCGAGCTCCGGCAGCAGCACCGTCGACCACTCCTGCGGCCGCATCCCCGACGTCACCGCCAGGTCGGCAGCCGCCCGGCTCCGGTTCGGCGCCTGGCCGCGGAAGACCCGGTCCACCCCGCCGTCCAGGGTCTGTCCACCCAGTCCGACGTCCCGGAAGAACAGGTACTGCCCCAGAGTCAGGTGCCGGATGTCCATGTCCCGGCTCATCCCGGTGGACAGCGGGTTCGAGGAGCCGGCCGCCCGCAGCGGCGACGCTCGGCGCATGCCCTGCCCGACCATCCAGTCCAGCAGCGTGTTGATCACCGACGCCTCACGGTCCCAGACCGTCCCTCCCACCGGCACGTCCTGCAACTCCGTGCGCGACCGCCGGTAGGCCACCAGATCGGACTCCACGGCCGTGCCCAAATCCCGGCCCCGCTCTGCGAGGAACTCCATCACCCGCAGCACGATGTAGGCGTAGTGCCGCAGTGTGTCCTCCGGATCGCGCCCCAGGTAGGCCAAGTGGCGAAACCAGGAACAGGCCGGCTCCACCGGCTGCATCTGATCGTCCACGATCACCGGCAGACGATCCGGCAAAGCCCGGAAGTCCAGCCGCCGTAGGGCCTCCTCCTCAACTTCGCCGTACAACTCGGGCCGTTCCTGTACGCGGGCCCGGCTGACGAAGAACAGATCCACTACCCCTCCGACTGAGAGAACTCACAACCATCGGAGGTAACGAAGCAGCCCGCAAAAAGTGTTGGGCGACCCCTTCGGGGCCGCCCAACAAATGAGAGTGTCTGGAACTAGCAGGAGAAGAGCTGCTGGCCAATGTCGTACGTCACGTCCCCGACCGGCGCTGCACGCTGCTGTTGCTCAGGGCGGCGGCCGGGGTGCGGGTGGAGGTCGGCGACGGTTCGGAGCAACTGCCCGTTGTGCGGGAGGACTTGGCGTCGGAGGCGGTCGGCGGGCGCGGCCTCGTGCTGCTGGACGCGGTGGCGGACAAGTGGGGGGTGGGGCCCCGGCTCGCCGGCGGCAAGACCGTGTGGTTCGAGTGCCGGGGTGACGACAGCGGCTGATGGTGGTGCGGGGGACGTGTGAGTCGGAGATGATGTGGGATCTTCGGCAGGGCCCTGGGGGCCCGAGGCCTGTGGCAGGGCGGGGGGTTGCGGGTGGAGGCGTTCGAGGCGCTGGAAGCGGGGGATCCGGAGCAGGTCGGGCGGTACCGGATCGTGGCGCGGCTGGGTGCGGGCGGAATGGGCCGGGTGTATCTGGGGCGCTCGCCGGGCGGCCGGGCGGTGGCGGTGAAGGTGGTGCGCTCCGAACTGGCCGAGGACGGCGAGTTCCGGCGCCGCTTCGCCCGGGAGGTGGCCGCCGCCCGACGGGTCAACGGGGTGTTCACCGCCGGTGTCGTGGACGCCGATCCGGAGGGCTCGCCGGCATGGCTTGCGACGGCGTATGTGCCGGGCGTCGTGTTGGGCGATGCCGTGACCGCGCACGGGCCCTGGCCGCAGGGCCCGGTGCTGGCGCTCGGCGCGGGCCTCGCCGAGGCGCTGGAGGCGATCCACGCGGCCGGTGTGGTCCACCGGGACCTCAAACCGTCGAACATCATCCTCGCGGCGGACGGACCACGGGTGATCGATTTCGGGATCTCGGTGGCTCATGAGGCCAGCGCGTTGACCCGGACCGGCATGGTGGTGGGGACGCCGGGGTTCATGTCCCCCGAGCAGCTGACCGGTAAGCCGATCGGGCCCGCCAGCGATGTCTTCTCCCTCGGGGCGGTGCTGGCATTCACCGCAACGGGGTCGGGGCCGTTCGGGACTGGCTCGGGGCATGCCCTGAGCTTCCGCGTCGTCTACGAGGAACCCGACCTGCAGCAACTCCCGCCCGTTCTGGGGTCCGTGGTGGCCCGCTGCCTGGCCAAGCGACCCGACCAGCGCCCGACGGTGGCCACGCTGTTGGACCAGCTGGCCGAGGCCGCCGACGCCGCCGAGACAGACGCCGAAGCCGAAGCCGACATCGACACCGACGCGGGGGAGGCCATCCCCCGTATACCTACTCAGCCCGGCTGGCTCCCCGCGCCGGTCGCCGCAACTCTGCACTCACGCACCACCACGCACCGGCCCACGGTCCCATCACCGGCATCGGCACCGGAGCAGCCCGCCCCCGTACCTGCCCCGGCCCCTGCCCCCACCCCCACCCCGGCCCCGGAACCGACCGAGCCATCCGACCCTGAGCCCTCGCCGCCCTCGCTCAAGAGCCCGGAGGCGGCAACAACCGGTGTCCGTCCAACCGTGCTCCCGACAATGCCGTCGCGTCGGCGGGCCCTGCTCGGCCTCGGCGGGGCCGCTGTCGCGGGACTGGGCTTCGCCGGCTGGAAGTTCGGCGACGGCGACTCGTCCACCGAAGAGCCCGGGGCTCAGCCCGATTCCAGCCGAAGACCCGGCTCATCCCCCACTCCCACTCCCACTGCCCCGTCCGGCGTGGAGCGGTGGAAGTTCGCCACGGGCGACCTGCTGTACGCGTCGCCGACCGTCGCCGGTGGCGTCGTCTACATCGGCAGCGACTCCAACAACCTGTACGCGCTGGACACCGCCACCGGGGGAGAGCGGTGGACGTTCCCCGCCGGTGGAAAGGTGTGGACGTTGGCCAACAGTGCCGGCGTGAGCTCGGGGCCGGCCGTCGCCGACGGGACGGTCTACGAAAGCAGTGCGGACGGCAATCTGTACGCGGTGGACGTCGGCACCGGCAATGAGCGGTGGAAATTCCCCATCGGCAAGCACGGAAGCTCGTCGCCGACCGTGGTCGACGGCGTTGTGTACGTCGGCGGTGGGGGCGGAGTTGTGTACCGCCTCGGCCCAGGGGGACGCAACGACTACGAAAACGGCCATGTGTACGCGGTCGACGCCGGTACCGGAGAGCAGCGGTGGAAATTCACCACCCGCAGCTCGGCCGACGCGGCACCGACCGTCGCCGACGGGGTGGTCTACGCCGGCTGTCTGGACGGCACGGTCTACGCGGTGGATGCCGGCACCGGCAAGCAGCAGTGGAAATTCACCGCCCGTAACTACGTGGTTGAATCCCCGGTCGTCGTCGACGGCGTGGTCTACGTCAGCAGCCAGGACTACAACCTGTACGCCCTGGACGCCGTGACCGGCAAGCAGCGATGGAGATTCCCTGCCAACAAAGGCGTGAGCGCGCCGGCCGTCGTCGACGGGATCGCCTACGTGGGCAGCGGGGACGGCAACCTGTATGCCGTGGACGTCGGCACCGGCAAGCAGCGATGGAAGTTCCGCGTCGGCAAATCCGTGAGCGCACCGGTCGTCGCCTACGGGACGGTCTACGTGGGCAGTCATGACGGCAGCCTGTACGCGGTGGACGCCGGCACCGGCAAGCAGCAGTGGAAATTCCGCACGGGCAGCTCCGTGTACTCGACGCCGGCCGTCGCCGACGGCGTGGTCTACGTCAGCAGCCTGAACGGCGTCCTGTACGCGGTGACGTAGTAACCGGCCGACGTGAGCCTCGGGGCATGGGGAGGCGCCTGCGGCGGCCGGGGCGCGGACCTCGGGGAGGGCGTCAGCTCGCGAGGTTGCTGAGGGTGGAGTCCCAGGAGTGGTCGCTGTTGCCGGTGACGACCTGGTCCTTCTTGAGGGACTTGGTGCCGGCGCTCTTGAACTTGGGCGTGGCCGTCCAGATGGTGTAGCCGTCCATCATGTTGACCTCGGGGTAGATGCGGCTGGCGGACGGCTTGATGGCGAAGGCGGCGTTGAAGTTCGTGCCCCGGTGGCTCGCCTTCGTGCCCTTGCCGGTGACGTCGCCCTGCTTGGTGGTCTGGTAGGTCAGCTCGGTGGTCATCGAGGTGACCGGGATGTTGAAGATCCGCTCGGTCGTCGTGACCGTCAGGGTGATGGACTTGGTGGTCTTGCCCGGGCGGGAGGCGGCGACCGTACGGCCGGTGAAGACGACGTCCTTGTTGTAACGGACCGTCTTCTGCTTGGCCAGGCTCGGGGTGTCGCCGTGCTGGGTGACGCTGAACGCCTTGTACACCTTGGCGTTCTGCAGATAGCCGACGAACGCCTTCTGCTTGGCCGCGGGCAGTTTGCCGAACGCCTTGCGTGTGTCGGAGGCTCCCGGCGCCTTCTGCAGCCAGCTCTTGTAGGCACCCACGGTCAGCTTCGCGGGCGCCTTGGCGGCCGCGGCGTCGGCCTGCCCGGCGGCGAACGCCTGCCCGGATCCGCCGAGCAGGGCGATGGAGACGGCTGCGGCGATCGCGGTCGCGGCGATGCGGTTGCTGCGCTTGCGCACGGTGAATTCCCCTCGTCACACCAGTGGTTGCCGGTGTGCTGCTTGTTGTTCTTGGTGTTGCGACGAAGGTACGAGCGCGCGAGGTGGGACGACATTGTCTCTTGGGGCAGTGTCCGGGAGGGCAGGGGCAGGGGCAGGGGCAGGGTCACGCGGCGAGGCCGTTCACGCTGTCCGACTGATCCGGTACGGGGGATGGCGAAGGCGGCGGCCCGGGGATCGGGGGCCGCCGCCTTCAGATGGGAAAGCCGTGCCGGTTGCTGGTCAGCTGGTCAGCTGGTCAAGCGTGAGTGCTGATCAGTACCAGTTGTTGGCCTGCCAGAAGTTCCACGCGCCACAGGGGCTGCCGTAGCGGTCCTTCATGTAGTCCACGCCCCATTTGATCTGGGTGGCGGCGTTGGTCTTCCAGTCGGAGCCGGCGGAGGCCATCTTCGAGCCGGGGAGTGCCTGGACCAGGCCGTAGGCACCGGAGGACGCGTTCGTCGCGTTGACGTTCCAGTCGCTCTCGTGGTCGACGATGTTGGAGAAGCACTCGTACTGGGCCGAGTCCCCGATCATCTTCTTCGCGACAGCCTGGGCCTGAGAGGCGTCCGACGCGGCCTGGGCGGGCGCGGCGGCGAGCAGGGCACCGGTGGCGGCAGCGGCCAGGGTGGCACCGGCGAGGGCCTTCTTCGGGGAGGCGATGCGGCGGAGGACGGAGATGGTCACAGGGAACCTTTTCTTCGGGGACATGGCCGTCGCGGGCATGCCTTCACCACGTGATGTGCGGTGGGGGCGTAGGTCGGCGCCGAGGCCCGGGTGGGCTCGTCGGCGCCGTTGCGACTCATCCAGAGAAGCAGCCGGAGCGGCAGTCCGCAATGACCCCTTTTGCTAGTTGTGGCCGTATCCGCCCTAAAGACACTCCCTGTGACGCGGCTCTCAATCCGCAGGTCAGCGGCCATAAAGGCGTGCACATGCCACGCACTTCGATCTACGACCCCGCTTCGTATGTGACGTGGGTCCTGTGGGGTGGTTCACGGTTCAGGTAGCGGACGGTGTGTGGTGCCTCACCTGTCGGTCATCGCGGGGGCGGGTGAATGTGACCGCGCTCTCGAGGGCCGTCAGTGCCCCGGGATAGGTTCGGGCCATGCGTACGGGGAGATTGCTTGGGGCGGGACGTACGGCCGACGTGTACGAAATCCACGACGACGAACGCGAGTCCGGAAGGACCGGGCGCGACGGCCCCGGCGGGACCGGCGGCCTCGGCGGGAGCGACGGCGCGTGGGTGTTGCGGCGCTATCGGGACGGCTGGGGGGACGCGGCCGCGGAGGCCGAGGTCATGGAGTACGTGCGGGGTCACGGGTACCCCGTGCCGCGCGTGCGCTCGGCGACCCGCACGGAGATGGTGCTGGAGCGGCTGTCCGGGCCGACCATGGTCGAGGCCTTCGCCGCCGGCCTGCTCGACCCCGCGCAGGCCGGCGCCATCCTGGCCCGCCTCCTGCACGACCTGCACGCCCTCCCGCCCCGCCTCCCGCGCGACCTGCACGCCCTCCCGCCCCGCAATCACGCGGTCTCCCAGCCCGGCGGCTCAGGTCCCGCCACCCCGACGGCGCTGCCCCGCGTCCTCCATCTGGACCTGCACCCCGAGAACGTCATCGTCACGCCTCACGGCCCCCAGGTCATCGACTGGAACAACGCCGAGGAGGGCCCGCCCGGCCTCGACTGGGGCGTCTCCGCGATGATCCTCGCCCAAGTTGTCGTCGACACCGCCGACTCCCGCGCCGACATGGCCCACGCGACCCTCGCCTCCCTCCTCGCCCACCAGCCCGACGGCCCCTCCGCACTGACGGACGAGGGCCTCGTGGAGGCGGCGCGACGCCGGGCGGCCAACCCGACGATGACCGCGCGCGAGGTCGAACTCATCGGGGATGCGGAGGAGTTGATCCGATGCCTCGCCGGTTCGAGGATGACCTGAAGGTGTGGCGGCCCGGCTCCTGTGGAACCACGCGCCCCCGGCCCCTCCTCACACCGCCACATACGTCACCGGATCGCTCCCCGTCACCGCCTCCGCGCTCCCCAGTTTCACCAGTCGCCGCAGATGGGCCTCGGCCTCCGAGACGGCGATGTTGCGGGAGCCGAAGGGGATCTGGGACCAGGGGCGGTTCCATTCCATGCGTTCGGCGAGTTGCCAGGGGGTGAGGGGCTCGGCGAGGAGGGTGAGCAGGCCGGTGAGCCGGGACTCGTGGTGGGCCAGCAACTCCCGTACGCGGGCGGCGGTGTCGGTGAACGCGTACTGGTGGGCCGGGAGGACCTCGGCGGGGGCGAGGCGGCCGACGCGTTCGAGGGAGTCGAGGTAGTCGCCGAGGGGGTCGGTGACGGTGTCGTCGTCCGGGTCCTCGTACAGGCCGATGTGCGGGCTGATCTCGGGGAGGAGGTGGTCGCCGGAGAACAGCCGTCCATGGCCCGGTAGTTGGGCGGGGTGGGTTTCCTCCAGGTGGAGGCAGACGTGGCCGGGGGTGTGGCCCGGCGTCCAGATCGCGCGGACTCGGCGGCCGGGGAGGGCGAGGAGTTCGCCGGGAGCTATCTCGCGGTCGGGCAGTGCCGGGGAGAAGCCGGGCAGGGCGCGGGGGCGGCGCGGGGTACGCAGGGGGGCCAGGTGTTCCTCGGGGGCGCCGGCGGCCGTGAGCTTGTCCGTCATGTACGAGAACCAGCGGTCCGGGCCGGTGCCGCGGGTGCGCCGTACGATCGCCGTGTCCGCCGCGTGCATCGCGATCCACGCGCCGGAGGCCTCGCGCACCGCGCCCGACAGGCCGTGGTGGTCGGGGTGGTGATGGGTGATCACGACGCCGTGGATCTCCGCGATCGACGTGCCGCACGCCGTCAGGCCCGTGGTGAGTGTGTCCCACGATGCCGGGTCGTCCCAGCCGGTGTCGACCAGTACCGGTCCGTGGTCGGTGTCGACGACGTACACGAGTGTGTGGCCGAGCGGGTTGTCCGGGATGGGGACCTCGATGGACCGTACGCCTCCGCCGTGGTCGTGCACGTGTGTCATGGGCTCCCCTGTCGTCGATGCCCCGATCGCCGCACTGCCGCCACTATAACTAGAACGGGTTCCACCTAGGGGTTGCCGCCGCGTTTCTTTCGCCCCCGCCGCGCGGGAGAGCTCGGGGGGTGGGGTTCGTGGGCGGGTGCGGGTGGTGTGTGGTTGCTCGCGCAGTTCCCCGCGCCCCTTGAAAGCCCCGGGCGCGCCCCATGTTTTTCAGGGGCGCGGGGAACTGGGCCGCGTTGGCGAAGTGGTCCCGGCCCGTGGACTCCTCCCACTGGAACTGGTATCAGTTCACTATCTGAATCTGATGGATCGTCAGAGAGAGAAGCGAACTGGCTCCGGGAGGCAGTCGGCCATGACCGAGCTCGTGGAACACGGACAGCTGTTCATCGGCGGGGAGTTGACCGACCCCCTGGGTACGGACGTCATCGAGGTGGTCTCGCCGCACACCGAGGAGGTCATCGGACGGGTACCGCACGCCTCACGGGCGGACGTCGACCGGGCCGTGGCCGTGGCGCGGCAGGCCTTCGACCATGGGCCCTGGCCCCGCACGACCCTCGACGAACGCATCGAGGTCGTCGCCCGGATCAAGGACGCCTTCGCCGTACGCCACGAGGAGTTCGCCCGGATCATCAGCTCCGAGAACGGCACCCCGTACACCTCCAGCGTGATGGTGCAGGCGCTCGCCTCACTGATGGCATGGGACGCGGCGATCACGACGGCGCGCGACTTCACGTACGAGGAACGGCGGGACGGCGTCCTCGGCAAGATCCTGGTCCGGCGCGAGCCCGTCGGGGTCGTCGCGGCGGTCGTCCCCTGGAACGTCCCGCAGTTCACCGCCGCCGCCAAACTCGCCCCCGCCCTGCTCGCGGGCTGCCCGGTGATCCTGAAGGTGTCGCCCGAAACGCCCCTGGACGCCTACCTGTTGGCGGAGATCGCCGCCGAGGCCGGCCTGCCCGAAGGCGTGCTCTCCATCCTCCCCGCCGACCGCGAGGTCAGCGAGTACCTGGTCGGGCACCCGGGCGTCGACAAGGTCTCCTTCACCGGCTCGGTCGCCGCCGGCAAGCGGGTCATGGAGGTCGCCGCCCGCAACCTCACCCGCGTCACCCTGGAGCTGGGCGGCAAGTCGGCGGCCGTGATCCTGCCGGACGCCGACGCGGGGACCGCCGTCAACGGCATCGCCCCCTTCGCCTGGATGATCAACGGCCAGGCCTGCGTCGCCCAGACCCGCATCCTCGTCCCCCGCTCCCGCTACGACGAGTTCGCCGAGGCCTTCGCGGCGGCCGCCTTCGCGCTGAAGGTCGGCGACCCCCTGGACCCGGCCACCGAACTCGGCCCCCTCGTCGCCCAGCGCCAGCAGCGCCGCAGCCTCGACTACATACGCATCGGCCAGGAGGAAGGCGCCAAGATCCTCACCGGCGGTGGCCGCCCGGCCGGCCTCGACCGCGGCTGGTACGTCGAACCGACCCTCTTCGGCGACGTCGACAACTCCATGCGCATCGCCCGCGAGGAGATCTTCGGCCCGGTGATCTGCCTCCTCCCGTACAGCGACGAGGCCGAGGCCGTACGCATCGCCAACGACTCCGACTACGGCCTCAGCGGCAGCGTCTGGACCGCCGACGACGAACACGGCATCGACATCGCCCGCCAGGTCCGCACCGGTACCTACTCCGTCAACACCTTCAGCCTCGACATGCTCGGCCCCTTCGGCGGCTACAAGAACTCCGGCCTGGGGCGCGAGTTCGGCCCCGAGGGCTACGGCGAGTATCTGGAACACAAGATGATCCATCTGCCCGCCGGCTACGAGCCGCCCGCCACCGTCGTCGCGGGGAAGGGGGTCGGGTGATGGGCGACCGCTGGCGCGTGGAGGTGGACCGCTCCCTCTGCATCGGCTCGGCCCAGTGCACCCATCTCGCCCCGGACGCCTTCCACCTCGACTCCGCCATGCAGTCCCACCCCGCCGAACCGGAGACCGACGCCAACGAACGCATCCTGAAGGCGGCCGAGGGCTGCCCGGTGGAGGCGATCGCGATCTCCCTGCCGGGGAGTGGGGAGCCGGTGTTCCCGCCGGAGGAGTAGGGGCTTACGCTCTGCGGTCGGCAAGGGAACGAGCGGGAACCAGGGCGGGGAAAGCGTGCGGAAGTCCGAGGCGAAAGAGCTGATCAAGCAGGCGTACGCGGCCTGGGAGGCCGAGGAGTGGCAGCGCGCCGCCGATCTCTACGAACAGGTGCTCGCCCATTTCCCGGACGAGAAGCCGAGCGCGGAATGGTGGTACGACGCCGCGCTCGGCCACAAGTTCCTGCGCAACTGGGAGAAGGCGTACGAACTCGGCGTCCAGGCCGCCGCCCGCTCACCGCGCGGCGAGGGCGACCCCGCGTACTGGAACCTCGGCATCGCCGCCACGATCCGCCGCGACTGGACCACCGCCCGCGACGCCTGGGCCGGCTTCGGCATCGAACTCCCGGACGGCGAGGGCGAGATCAACGACGGCTTCGGCCACGCCTGCGTCCGCCTGGACACCGACGGCGAACGCGAGGTCGTCTGGGTCGAACGCCTCTGCCCGACCCGCGGCCGTGTCGTGAACGTCCCGGTGACCACCGGTCGCCGCTACGGCGAGATCGTCCTCCACGACGGCCAGCCCAACGGCGAACGCGTCGTCGACGGCACGACCTACCCCGTCTTCGACGAACTCCTCCTCTTCGAGCCGTCGGATCTCCCCACCTTCCAGGTCACGGTCGACGCCGCCGAGCCCGCCGAGCTGGAAGCCCTGGTCGCCCTCTTCACCGACCACGACTTCGGCGCCGAGCCGGTCGGCAGCCTGACGATGCACTGCGCCTGCTGCAGCGAGGGCACCCTCCACACGGAGCGCAGCGTCCACGCCGGCGTCCAGCGCGTCTCCCTGGCGGCCCCGGAGGACGAGGCCCGGCGGCTGCTGGAGCAGTGGGCGGGGGAGAAGGCGATCGGGCGCGGCTGGAGCGGGCTGGAGGCCGTGGGCTAGCGGGGTGGGGCAGTGCGATCCACACGGTCCCCGGATGTCCAAAAAAATACCTTTTAGGGGGTTGTGTTCTCGCGTGGGTGTTCTACTCTGTTAATAGGCCTACGGGACGAGTGAGGGAGCCGACCGGAGTAGCCGACATGGGCGAGAGGTAGCAGATCCGCCGGTGCCGACGTCGACGGTCGGGCTGAGAGGTCAGAAGGTTGCTAGGACAGGACCTGATGGCGACCCCCAGCACCTGATCCGGGTAATACCGGCGCAGGGAACCCGTCTCGTAGGTCCTTTGTGTGCGTCCAGGTCCTTTATGAGTGTCCCTTGTGCGTAGGGCCCCGATCGGGGCCCTATTTGTGCTGGGCCGGGGTCGGGGCCGTCAGGTCGATCAGGCGGCACACCGTCTCGATGTCGATCTTCACCTGGGCGATGGAGGCGCGGCCGGAGAGCCACGTGATCAGGGCCGAGTGCCAGGTGTGCTCGATGACGCGGACCGCCGACAGCTGCTCCGGGGTCGGGTGCTCCAGGCCCATCGCGTCGAGGATGATCGCGGTGGTCTGATGGGAGACCTGGTCGACCTCGGGGCTGACGCTGCGGTCGGCGAAGGTGAGGGCGCGGACCATGGCGTCGGCGAGGTGGGGCTCGCGCTGGAGGGCGCGGAAGGCGCGCATGAGGGTCTCCGCGACGCGCTCGGCGGCCGTCTCGCCGGTCGGCGGCTTCTTGCGGAGCGTGCCGTGCATGTGCTCCAGCTGATCCTGCATGGTGGCGACCAGCAGATGGATCTTGGACGGGAAGTAGCGGTAGAGCGTGCCGAGGGCGACCTGGGAGGACTCGGCGACCTCACGCATCTGTACGGCGTCGAAACCGCCCCGGCTGGCCAGCTGGGCACTCGCGTGCAGGATGCGACGCCGACGGGCCTCCTGTCGCTCCGTGAGGGGCGCCGAGTCCGGTCGCAGGGTGCTGGCTTCCACCTTGACTTCCGCAGGCATGGGTCTCGTTCCGTGACAGTCGTGACGGTCGGTGAGGGTATGCGATCAAATAGCATGCCAGGGCGTCTGCCGTGGCGTGAATCACCTGATCCACCCCTCACAGCGGTTCTACCAGCCGGTAGATTCAAAGCCTCTTGAACGATCAACTCTGAAACTTGTTCTAGATTACCGTCTCGTCGTAATCTCACGGGAAATCGCAGTGAGAAGGGGGCCAGGAGTGACCGCTGAGGCCAGTCAGGCGGGGTCCCGGCATGACCTCGCTGCCGACGGCGGGCGACCGCTCGACATCGCGCTCCTCACCTATAAAGGGAACCCGTTCTGCGGGGGCCAGGGCGTCTACGTACGGCACCTCTCGCGCGAGCTCGCGCGCCTCGGCCACCGGGTCGAGGTCATCGGCTCCCAGCCCTACCCCGTGCTCGACGAGGACGCCGTCCCCGGTGACGGTCCGGGCGGGATCTCCCTCACAGAGCTGCCCAGCCTCGACCTCTACCGGCAGCCCGACCCCTTCCGCACCCCGAAGCGCGGCGAGTACCGCGACTGGATCGACGCCCTCGAAGTCGCGACGATGTGGACCGGCGGCTTTCCCGAGCCGCTGACCTTCTCCCTCCGCGCCCGCCGCCATCTGCGCGCCCGGCGCGGCGAGTTCGACGTCGTCCACGACAACCAGACACTCGGGTACGGCCTGTTGGGCGATGTGGGCGCGCCCCTCGTCACCACCATCCACCACCCCATCACCGTCGACCGGCAGTTGGAGCTGGACGCGGCCGAGGGATGGAAGCGGCGGATGTCCGTGCGCCGCTGGTACGCCTTCACACGCATGCAGAAGCGGGTCGCGCGGCGGCTGCCGTCCGTGCTCACCGTCTCCGGCACCTCCCGCCAGGAGATCGTCGACCACCTCGGCGTACGCGACGACCGCATGCACGTCGTGCACATCGGCGCCGACACCGACCTCTTCTCGCCGGACCCGGCCGTGGCGCGGGTGCCCGGCCGGATCGTCACCACCTCCAGCGCGGACGTGCCGCTCAAGGGGCTCGTCTTCCTCATCGAGGCGCTCGCCAAGGTGCGCACCGAGCACACGGCCGCCCATCTGGTCGTCGTGGGCAAGCGGCCCGCCGAGGGCCCGGTCGCCCAGGCCGTCGAGCGGTACGGCCTCGAAGGCGCCGTCGAGTTCGTCAAGGGCATCTCGGACGCCGAGCTGGTCGACCTGGTCCGCTCGGCCGAGGTCGCCTGCGTCCCCTCGCTGTACGAGGGGTTCTCGCTGCCCGCCGCCGAGGCCATGGCCACCGGTACGCCGCTGGTCGCCACCACCGGCGGGGCCATACCGGAGGTCGCCGGACCCGACGGCGAGACCTGCCTCGCGGTGCCCCCGGGCGACCCGGGCGCCCTGGCCGCCGGGCTCAGCCGACTCCTCGGCGACCCGGAACTGAGGCAGCGGCTCGGCCGCGCGGGACGCGAGCGCGTGCTCCAGCGGTTCACCTGGGCCAGGGCGGCCGAGGGCACGGTAGCCCACTACCGCGAGGCGATCGCCCGCGCGGAGGGGCGCCCCGTGGCCGTACCAGCGGCCGAGCAGACCCTCGGAACCCCCGCAGCCGACGACGCCCACGAGGCCGTCGAAGAAGTAGTTGAAGCAAACCGCGAAAGCGCCAACCGCGAAAGCAGGGCCACGTGCTGACCGTCGACTTCTCCCGGTTCCCGCTCGCCCCGGGGGACCGGGTCCTGGATCTCGGCTGTGGAGCGGGCCGGCACGCCTTCGAGTGCTACCGGCGCGGCGCCCAGGTCGTGGCCCTCGACCAGAACGGCGAGGAGATCCGCGAGGTCGCCAAGTGGTTCGCGGCGATGAAGGAGGCGGGCGAGGCCCCGGAGGGCGCGACCGCCACCGCGATGGAGGGCGACGCCCTCGCGCTGCCCTTCCCCGACGAGTCCTTCGACGTCGTCATCATCTCCGAGGTGATGGAGCACATCCCCGACGACAAGGGCGTACTCGCGGAGATGGTCCGGGTGCTGAAGCCCGGCGGCCGCATAGCCATCACCGTCCCGCGCTACGGCCCCGAGAAGGTCTGCTGGACGCTCTCCGACGCGTATCACGAGGTCGAGGGCGGCCACATCCGCATCTACAAGGCGGACGAACTGCTGGCCAGGATCCGCGAGGCCGGCCTCAAGCCGTACGGCACCCACCACGCCCACGCCCTGCACTCGCCGTACTGGTGGCTGAAGTGCGCGTTCGGCGTCGACAACGACAAGGCGCTGCCCGTGCGCGCGTACCACAAGCTGCTGGTCTGGGACATCATGAAGAAGCCCCTGGCCACCCGGGTCGCCGAACAGGCGCTGAACCCGCTGATCGGCAAGAGCTTCGTGGCGTACGCGACGAAGCCCCATCTTCCCCGGGTCTCCGAGGAAGCCGGGACCGAGGCCGGTGCCGGCGCCGAGACCGCTGTAGAGACCAAGGCCGGGGCGGCCGCCAAGTGACGACGCCCCGGACAGAACACCTGATCCTGCCCGGGGTCCTCACCGCCGAGCAGGCCGCCGCCACCGTGCGCGGCATCCTCGCGGTGCAGCGCGCCGACGGTGCCATCCCGTGGTTCCGCGGGCACCACCTCGACCCGTGGGACCACACCGAGGCGGCCATGGCCCTGGACGCGGCCGGTGAGCACGAGGCCGCCGAGCGCGCCTACGAATGGCTGCGCCTCCACCAGAACACGGACGGCTCCTGGTACGCCGCGTACGCCGACGGCGACGCGCACGACGTCACCGACCGCGGCCGTGAGACCAACTTCGTCGCGTACATAGCCGTCGGCGTCTGGCACCACTACCTGGCCACCGGCGACGACACCTTCCTCGACCGCATGTGGCCGGCCGTCTACGCGGCGGTGGAGTTCGTGCTGCGGCTCCAGCAGCCCGGCGGCCAGATCGGCTGGCGCCGCGACGACGACGGCACACCCACGGCCGACGCGCTGCTCACCGGCAGCTCCTCCGTCCACCACGCGCTGCGCTGCGCGCTCGCCATCGCCGAGCAGCGCGAAGAGCCGCAGCCCGACTGGGAGTTGGCGGTCGGGACGCTGCGCCACGCGATACGCCGGCATCCCGAGCGGTTCCTCGACAAGGACCGCTACTCGATGGACTGGTACTACCCCGTGCTCGGCGGCGCGCTCATCGGCGCCGAGGCCAAGTCCCGTATAGAGGAAGGCTGGGACCGCTTCGTCGTCCCCGGCTTCGGCGTCCGCTGCGTGGTCCCCAACCCCTGGGTGACCGGCGGCGAGTCGGCCGAACTCGCCCTGGCGCTCTGGGTGATGGGCGAGTCCGACCGCGCTCTGGAGATCCTCCAGTCCATCCAGCACCTCCGCGACCCCGACTCGGGCCTGTACTGGACGGGTTACGTCTTCGAGGACCGGGCGGTCTGGCCCGAGGAGTTGACCTCCTGGACCGCCGGTTCCCTGCTCCTGGCCGTAGCAGCGTTGGGCGGCGACGAGGCGACCTGCGCGGTCTTCAGCGGGGAGCGCCTGCCGCGCGGGCTGGACGCGGAGTGCTGTTGAGGGGGACGTGCTGTTGAGGGGGACGTGCGGGTGAGGGGGACGTGCGGGTGAGGGGGCGCGGGTCGCGACCACAGTCGACCCGTACCCGTACCCGCACCCGCTCAGTGCCGGTGCATCCGGTTGGCGATGGCGTGCCCCACGAAAAGGTAGACGACCGCGGCGAGACCGTAGCCGGCGACCACCCTCGCCCACTGCTCGTCGAAGGTGAACAGGTCGTGTGACCAGCCCGCGAGCCAGCGGGCCGCGTCATGGATGAACTGCACGAAGTCGTTCGCGCCGTTCGCGTCCAGCAGATACATCAGGATCCACAGGCCGAGGATGAAGGCCATGACGTCCGCGACGACCGCTATGACCCGGCCCGCCTGATGGGAGCCGCTATATCGAGACATGCCGTACGAGTTGCCCGTCAGGCCTCGATGAAACCTCGGTGGTCAGGAGTTGAGCTCCGCCAGCACCCGTAGCGTGTGCGGGTCGGGGGCGAGCACCAGCAGGTCCGTCACCGGCCCCTTCCGCCACAACTCCAGCCGCTCCGCGATGCGTTCGCGCGGCCCGATCAGCGAGATCTCATCCGCGAAGGCGTCCGGCACGGCGAGTACGGCCTCCTCGCGCCGCCCGTCGAGGAAGAGCCGCTGGATGTGCCGGGCCTCCTCCTCGTACCCCATCCGGGCCATCAGATCGGCGTGGAAGTTGCGCTTCGCGTGCCCCATCCCGCCGATGTAGAAGCCGAGCATCGCCTTCACGGGCAGCAGCCCTTCGGAGACGTCGTCGCAGACCTTGGCGCGGGCCATGGGCGCGATGAGGAAGCCGTCGGAGAGGTCTGTCAGCGACGCCTCGTAGACATCCGTCCGCGTCGGCGACCAGTACAACGGCAGCCAGCCGTCCGCTATGTGGGCCGTCTGCGCGATGTTCTTCGGTCCTTCGGCACCGAGCAGGACGGGCAGGTCGGCGCGGAGGGGGTGCGTGATGGACTTCAGCGCCTTGCCGATGCCGGTGCCGTCCGGTCCGCCGTACGGGAGGGGGTGGAAGCGCCCGTCCAGCTCAACAGGGGCCTCACGCCTGAGGACTTGGCGTACGACGTCGACGTACTCCCTGGTCGCGGTCAGCGGGGACTTCGGGAACGGGCGCCCGTACCAGCCCTCGACGACCTGCGGCCCGGAGAGCCCCAGGCCCAGGAGGGCGCGTCCGCCGGAGAGATGGTCCAGGGTCAGGGCGTGCATCGCGGTGGTGGTGGGTGAACGGGCGGCCATCTGCGCAACCGCCGTGCCCAGCTTGATCCTTGAGGTGTGCGCCGCGATCCAGGTGAGCGGGGTGAAGGCGTCCGAGCCCCACGACTCGGCGGTCCACACCGAGTCGTAGCCGAGCCGCTCCGCCTCCTGCGCGAGCGGGACATGGTCCGCCGAGGGGCCGCGCCCCCAGTAGCCGAGTGCCAGACCGAGCCGCATACGCCTGCCTCCTGACGGTGCGTCAGCTATTTCGGGCGGGAGGCGACTGTACGACAACGGCCCCCCGCTCGGAAGAGCGAGGGGCCGGTCGTACGGTTCGTACGGTTCGTACTTCGTGCGGTGAGGTGATCAGCCGCGCTGGATACCGCTGGTGTCCTGAAGGACACCACGACGGCCGTCCTGCGTCTGGGCCACCAGGCTGGGGCCGCGCTGCTCGACCGCCAAGTACCAGGTGCCCGGCGCCAGTTCGGCGATCGTCGACTGCGAACCGTCCTCGGCGAACAGCGGACGGGCCACCGGCACCGCGAACCAGAACGGCGAGAAGTCCCCGGCCGGCGGCTGCGGGGCCGCCGCCTGCTGCTGCGGAGCACCACCGAACGGCGCTCCCGGCCCCGGCTGACCCGGCCCCGGCTGACCCGGCTGACCGGGCTGCGGCTGGCCCGCACCGAACGGAGCCTGCTGCGCACCGGCGCCCGGGTAGCCGTAACCACCGGGCGGCTGGGCGCCGTACGGCTGCGGGGCGGCCGGACGCGGGGCGCCGACGAGGGCGGCCTTGAGGGCGGGGACGAGGGGGGTGGCGACGGCCGCGGCGGCCAGGAGCAGGCAGGCGATCAGACCGAGGATGAGACCGGCACCGGAGTCGGGCTCCGAGCCGCCGAAGGTGCCGAAGAGCTCCTCCATCGCTCCGAACGGGTCGATGATCGACCAGAACGAGGTCCACGCGGCGAAGATGGTCAGGGCCACCCCGAGTTGGCCGACGTCCAGGCCGACGACCTTGGGCGGCTGCGGCAGCGCACGGGCGATGACGATCAGCACCGCGCCGACGATGCCGGCGACGTACATGCTCATCACCAAGCCGAGGTTGTCCCAGGCATTGGGTACGTCGTCGCCGGAGCCGTCGAACGTGTCGAGGAACGACGCGATGAACAGCAATACCGCTGCTCCGATCACGACGCCGTCGCCTCTGGTGAGGGAGCGGATATTCACTTCAGGTCCTTCGTCAGTCGTCTCGTCATCGGTGGAGGCGTCGCCGTCACCATGTCGCCGTCAGGCCGTGGTGGGAAGCGCGGGGGTGGCCCCTCATCGTAGGGACGACCATATCGTCCGACCGACTTGGGTGTCCGCCGGGATCACCTCGGTGATCACGACCCGCCCGCTACCCACGCAGGAAACCCACGATTCCCTCAGAGTTCCCCTGCGCCGCTTTCTGCCGCCAGGCACCGCTGGTCAACAGTGCCGCGTCATGGATATCGCGCATCCCGGCGCACACGATGAACACGGGCGGAACCGTTGACAGATTGAGACCGCTCGAACGTCATTCCGTCGCGCTTCGGGTAAGCGGCCGGAGTTCGCCAAAGAGGAGAGTTGTTCAATTTTTCAGGAAGCTCGTGATGCCGTCCGAGATTCCCCGCGCCGCTTTCTGCCGCCAGGCACCGCTGGTGAGCAGGGCCGCGTCCTTGCTGTCGCGCATGTTGCCGCACTCGATGAACACCTTGGGGACGGTCGACAGATTGAGGCCGCCGAGGTCCTCGCGGGTGACCAAGCCGGTGCCGTCGCCCACGTAGTTGGAGGGGGCGCTGCCGGTGGCGCGGACGAAGTAGCCGGCGATGCGCTCGCCGAGATCGCGGGAGGGGGCGACGATGGGCCGCGTATCGGCGTCGCCCTCGTTCACCGAACCCGGCAGGATCACATGGAAGCCGCGATTGCCGGCCCCCGAGCCGTCCGCGTGGATCGACACCACCGCGTCCGCCTTCGCCTCGTTGCCGATCCGCGCCCGCTCGTCGATGCACGGACCCCAGTCCCGGTCCTCGTCCTGCGTGAACTTCACTGTGGCGCCCTGCTGTTCGAGGAGCGTCCGCAGCCGCCGGGAGACGTCCAGCGTGAACTTGGCTTCCGGATAACCGTCGTTGGTGGTCGTCCCCGTCGTGTCGCACTCCTTCGAGCCCGTCCCGATGTTGACCTTGCGGTTGATCTCGGTGGTGTGCTGGAAGTTGCCGGGGTTGTGCCCCGGGTCGATGACGACGACCTTGCCCTTGAGGGGGCCGGTCGCGGCGGGCGCGGAGGCGGAGCCGGAGGGGCTCGCCGCCTTGTCTTCGCCGTCGTCGGACGTGGACGGGTCGGGAGACACCGGAGGAGTGGTCGCCGACCGGGTCTGCGGGACCGCCGCACTGTCCGACCCGTCGTCCCCGCCCCCGGAATCCCCGACGCCCTGCCAGACGCCCCACCCGGCCACCGCCCCCACCACGACCGCGGCCACCGCCACGGTCAGCGGACGGCGAAGGGGAGAACGGCGGGGCTGGGGCGGATCGAAGTCCGGGCCTACGTACGACACGCCTGCCACCTTACGGGGCGGGCCCGACGCGGGCGGGTCGCCGCGGTGCCCATGCCGCTCGGACATCGGCGTGTAGCTCGGACATCTGGGTGGTGCAGCTCGGACAGCAGGGGTGGTGTGGCTCGGACATCGGGGTGGCGTAGCTCGGACATCGAGGTGGCGTGGGTCAGATCCCTGTCCCGGTCCGCCGCAGCACGCGCAGCGAGTCCGTCGCCGAGACCTCGGTGAAGGCGCCGGAGGCGAGGGCGCGGAGGTAGACGCGGTACGGGGCCTGGCCGGTGAACTCGTCGACCGGGTCGGAGAAGACGTCGTGGATGACGAGGAGACCGTCGGGGGCGACGTGCGGGGCCCAGCCCTCGTAGTCGGCGGTGGCGTGCTCGTCGGTGTGCCCGCCGTCGACGAAGACGAGGCCGAGGGGGGTGCCCCAGAAGGCGGCGACCTGCGGTGACCGGCCGACGACCGCGACCACGTGGTCCTCCAGGCCCGCCTGGTGAAGGGTGCGGCGGAACGTGGGGAGCGTGTCCATGCGGCCCACCTCGGGGTCGACCGTGGACTCGTCGTGGTACTCCCAGCCGGGCTGCTGCTCCTCGCTGCCCCGGTGATGGTCGACCGTGATCGCCGTGACGCC
Source organism: Streptomyces sp. DSM 40750 (assembly GCF_024612035.1). Taxonomy (GTDB): domain Bacteria; phylum Actinomycetota; class Actinomycetes; order Streptomycetales; family Streptomycetaceae; genus Streptomyces. The sequence goes on along the minus strand of NZ_CP102513.1, from coordinate 3,490,862 downwards.
CGCCTCGCGGGCCGCGTCGGCCAGCAGGATCGTGGAACGCCCGCAGTACGTCCCGACCTCCAGCAACGGCAGGCCGAGCCGCCCCGCCTCCACCGCCGCCGCGTGGAGGGCCAGCCCCTCACCCACGGGCATGAACCCCTTGGCCGACTCGAAGGCGGCGAGGATCTCCGGCTCGGGAGCCGGGGTGGGGGCCGCGGACATGGGTCCTCCGTGATGTCGTACGCGCAGGTGGGTGCCGTACGAGACCTCACGCCCGTACGTCACTGGGGGCGCCCCATGCTGCCATGCGGGTGACCGGTGGCCGCAGGTGCCTCAGGAGACCCGCTCGGCAGAGCGCGCGACGGCTGCCGTGCCCTCCTTGCCGGTGGCTCCGGTGGCTTCGGTGGCTTCGGTGGCTTCTGTGTCGTCGATCTCGGTGGTCTCGCTGCTCGCGCGGAGCGTCAGGCCGGGGGTCGGGCGGCGGCCCGGGAGGAAGACGGCCAGGACGATGCCGACGGTGACCGCGGCCGTGGCGATCAGGAAGGAGACGCGGAAGCCGTGCATGGTGGGGATCGCGACGCCGCCGACATGGTGCGCGGTGTTGGCCAGCACCATGCCGATGACGGCGCTCGACACGGACGTACCGATGGAGCGCATGAGGCTGTTGAGGCCGTTCGCGGCGCCCGTCTCCGAGGGGTCCACGGCGCCGACGATCAGCGCCGGGAGTGAGGAGTAGGCGAGGCCGATGCCCGTGCCGATGACGACCGACACGACCACGGTCTGCCAGGCGGCGCTCATCAGGCCGAGGCCGGCACCGTAGCCGATCGCGATGATCACCAGGCCGAGGATGAGGGTGCTCTTGGGCCCGTACTTGGCGGAGATCCGGGCGTAGACCGGCGCGGTGAACATCATCGTCAGGCCCAACGGGGCCACGCACAGGCCCGCGACGACCATCGACTGGCCGAGGCCGTAGCCGGTGGAGGAGGGGAGCTGGAGGAGCTGCGGCAGGACGAGGGAGATGACGTAGAAGGAGACGCCGACCATGATCGAGGCGAGGTTGGTGAGGAGGACCTCGCGGCGGGCGGTGGTGCGCAGGTCCACCAGCGGGGCGGGGATGCGGAGTTCCAGGACGCCCCAGAGGAACAGGACCAGGGCCGACGCGGCGAACAGGCCGAGCGTGGTGGGGGAGGTCCAGCCCCAGTCGCTGCCCTTGGTGATCGGCAGGAGGAAGAGAACGAGACCGAGGGAGAGGCCGAGCGCGCCGAGGTGGTCGAACGTGCCCTTCGCGCGCGTCTTCGTCTCCGGTATGGCGACGAGGGTGAGCACGATCGCGAGGACGCCGAGGCCGGCGGCGCCGAAGAACAGGACGTGCCAGTCGGTGTTCTGGGCGACCGCGGCGGCGAGCGGCAGCGCGAGTCCGCCGCCGACGCCTATGGACGAGCTCATCAGTGCCATGGCGGAGCCGAGCCGTTCGCGGGGCAGTTCGTCGCGCATCAGGCCGATGCCCAGCGGGATCACGCCCATGGAGAAGCCCTGGAGGGTACGGCCGACGATCATCGGGGCCAGCGCGCTGGTGAAACCGCTGATCAGCGCGCCGACCACCATCACGGCCAGGCTGGCGAGCAACATGCGGCGCTTGCCGAAGAGGTCGCCCAGGCGGCCCATGATCGGAGTGGCCACGGCGCCGGAGAGCAGGGTGGAGGTCAGGACCCAGGTGGCGTTGCTGGGGGAGGTGGCCAGCAGCTGTGGGAGGTCCTTGATCACCGGGACCAGCAGGGTCTGCATCACCGCGACCACGATCCCCGCGAAGGCCAGCACCGGGACGATCGCTCGGGTCGAACCGGCGGATCCGGCGGATCCGGCCGATCCGGCCGATCCGGCCGATCCGGCCGATCCGGCCGATCCGGCCGATCCGGTGGCGGGCCGTTCGGTCGTCGTCGGTGTGTGCGGCTGCGTCATTGAGTGGGGCCTCCTGGCCGGGGTGATGAGTACGTGTCATCTGAACCTCGTGCGCCTGGGCAACTATTCCGTTGTTTTGAGTGACTAAGGAAAACTTGACTTGCTCATGGGGAAGTGACGTGCCGTCAGGAACCGGGGTGAAGACGGGGGCGGCGGCGTCGAAGACGGCGCAAGTTTTTCGCGGGGCGAGGCAACGGATTCGGGCCCTCATGGACTGTAAAAGGCATCTAGGAGGTGCTCATGGGGGATCGAAAGCAGGCTCGGGACGAGGAGTTCCAGAGCTTCCTCGTCGGCCGCTGGCCACGGCTGATGCGTACGGCGTTTCTCCTCACAGGGGAGCAGCACGCCGCGGAGGACCTGGTCCAGACGACGCTGGAGCAGGTGTATGTGGCCTGGCGCCGGGTCGGCTCGACGGACGACCCGGACACATATGTACGGCGCGTGATGATCAACGCCCACGCGCGCAAGCACCGCAGACGCCTCAAGGAGTTCCTGGCGCCCCGGAGCGACTCGGACCTGGTGCCCGAGCAGCCCGACACCGGTGACCGCATCGCCCAGGCCGACGACCGAGGCGCCCTGCTGACGGCCCTGTCCCAACTGCCGCCGCGCCAGCGCGAAGCCGTGGTCCTGCGGTACTGGGAGGACCTGAGCGAGAGCCGGACGGCGGAGGCGATGGGCTGTTCCGTCGGCGCGGTGAAGAGCAACGCGGCGAAAGGCATCGCGAAGCTCCGGGCCATACCGGGACTGGCCGAGATGGTGACGCAGGGAGGCCGGAAGTGAGGGACGTGAACGGCATGGACGGCACGGACGGAATGGACGGCACGAACAGCGCGAACGGGGAGGCGAACCAGCACATGACGCACCGCGACATCACGCACGGCGACACCACACACCGCGACATCACGCACGGCGACATCACGCACGGCGACATGACGCACAGCACCGCGGTGGAGAGAGACATCGCCCTCCTGCTGGCGGACGCGACCGGCGAGGTCGAAATCGGTATAGCCCCCTACCAGGCCGTCGTACGGGGCGGCCGGCGCCGCAAGGCCCGCCGCTGGACGGTCGCCGCTGCCGCCGCCGCGGTGATCGTGGGCGCCACGGGGACGCTGACAGTGGCTGGGGTGACGGGCGGGGACCAAGGGCGGGTGGTGCCGGCGGCGACGGCACCCGTGACACCCGAGCCCCGTGATCTGAGCCAGCCGTCGCGGACCACCCTGGCCGAGGGGCGGGACCAGGGCAAGGACTGGCGGGTGACGATCGAGACCTGGGAGGCGCCGAGGGACGAGGAGGAGGCCGCCGAGCAGCTCGCCGCGATGGGCTTGTTCGGGGATGAGCCGACGGAGGGGGACAGCGGCGCCGAACTCGTGGGCAAGAGCTGGTACTTCGTGCATCTGACCGTGGGCGACGAACAGACCCGCAGTTTGGTCAACGGTGAGGCGGACGCCTTGTCGGGCAGGGACCTGGAAGGCTTCGCGACGCCCCTCCACACCGCCGACCGGAACGAGGACGACGCCCTCGAACGCCTCGTCATCGGCAAGGTCGCCCCCACCGCCCAACAGGTACGCGTCACCTGGTCCGACGGCACGTCCGTCGACGTCGACCGCGACGGCGACGACGTCCGGTACGAGGACCTGCGCAACCCCCGCATCGTCGAGGTGAAGGGCGCCCAGGCCGACTGGTTCGTGGCACTGGCACCGGAGGGGGTGGGCTACGAGTCGGTGGAGGTGACGAAGTGAGGGGTGACGGAAGGGTGTGACGGCAAGGGGGCCGCTGGGTGTTCCACGGGGGTTGGCATCCGGAGGCCGGGGTCGCCTTGCGGCTACAGCCACCCCTGTTGCCGGGCCTCCCGCAGCGCCTCCGTGCGGTTGCGGGTGCCTGTCTTGCCGATGGCGGAGGAGAGGTAGTTGCGGACAGTGGACTCGGAGAGGTGGAGGCGGGCGGCGATGTCGGCGACGGTGGCGCCGTCGGCGGAGGCGTTGAGGGTGTCGCGCTCGCGGTCGGTGAGCGGGTTGGGCCCGGCGCTCAGCGCGGCCGCGGCGAGGGCCGGGTCGATGACGGTCTCGCCGCTCAGCACCCGGCGGATGGCCTGGGCCAGTTCCTCCACGGGCCCGTCCTTGACGAGGAACCCGGCGGCGCCCGCGTCCATGGCCCGGCGGAGGTACCCTGGCCGGCCGAAGGTGGTGAGGATCAGCACGCGGCAGTCGGGCGCCTGGTCCCGCAGCTCGGCGGCGGCGTCCAGACCGCTCATCCCGGGCAGTTCGATGTCCAGCAGCGCGACATCCGGCCGATGCGTCAACGCCGCGTCCACGATCGCGTCCCCCACCCCCACCTGCGCCACGACCTGGATGTCCGCCTCCATACCCAGCAGTAACGCCAACGCGCCCCGCATCATCCCCTGATCCTCCGCGAGCAGCACCCTGATGGACTTGGCGGGCCGATGATTCCGGGGCATCTCGTTCACGGCCCAAGCCTAGGTCGGAGGGGGCGGTTCGGACCGGCGCCCGGCGCGGGCCGGGCGGTACGGATCACGTGGACGGCGCGGTCGCCGACCTCAGCCCCGGCCCCGGCCCCGGCAGGTCCGCCGCCTCCTCTCCCGCCGGCCTCATGGGCAGTTCCGCCCGGATCACGAAGCCGCCTTGGGGGCCCGGTCCTGCCTGGAGGGTGCCGCCGGCTGTGGTGAGGCGTTCGGTCAGGCCCTTCAGGCCGTTGGGGGTGGGGCCAGGGGGCGGGGTGGGCGGGGGAGTGGACCCGTTGTCGGTGATGGTGAGGTGGGTGTGGTCGGGGGTGGCGGTGAGGGTGATGAGGCAGTGGGTGGCGTGGCTGTGGCGTACGACGTTGGTGATCGCCTCGCGGACGACCCAGCCCAGCAGGGCCTCGGCCTGGGGAGTCAGGGCCGGGCCGGAGCGCCGTACGGTCAGGGTCGTGCCCGTGGCGGACAGTACGGAGTGGGCGCGGTCCAGCTCCGTGGTCAGGCTGCCCCCGCGGTAGCCGGTCACCGCCTCGCGGATCTCCGTGAGGGCCTGCCTGCCGACCGACTCGATGTCCGTGATCTGGGCGAGCGCCGCGTCCGTGTCGTGCGCGGCGAGACGGCGGGCAGCCTCCGACTTCACCACGATCACCGACAGCGTGTGGCCGAGCAGGTCGTGCAGATCGCGGGAGAAGCGGAGGCGTTCCTTCTCCACCGCGCGATGGGTCAACTCCTCGCGGGCGGCACGCAGTTCGCGTACCGCGTCCGCGAGGGAGAGGATCGCGGCCGTCACCGCCACGGAGACGAGGGTGCCGTAGGCCACGCTGATCGCGTCCCAGCCCTCGCGGACCGCCGAGACTCCAGTCGCGAGCGCGGTCACCGCCAGCCCGCTCAGGACGAGTCGTGGGCCCCTGGTGGCGGCGCCCACGGCCAGACCGAGCAGCGGGAAGAGGTTCAGCCAGCTGCCGCCGTAGCCGACGGCCAGGCCGCAGGCGACCAGGCCGAGCAGGACGAGCGCGAGCCGGGTGGAGCGGGACTCGCGCTTCTCCTTCACGAAGGCGCGGATGACCACGTAGATGTACAGGGAGTTGAAGGTGAGGATGCCGAGGCCGCCGACCCAGGGGTTCGGGGCGCGGCCCTGGAGGAGGTTGGCGAAGGCGCCCATCCCCATCAGCAGCCACGGCACCAAGGCGAGGCCGGTGGGCGGCGGGCCCGGATCCGCCGATGACGGCGACCGCCCGTCCGCCCGCAACGCCCGCCACGGCGACCACGTCGCCGCCGCCCCCGTCCACCTCCGCTTCCCGCACCCGGTGCCCCCGGCATGCCCGTCCGCCGTTCCCCCGGCATGCCCGTCCGCCGTTCCCCCGGCACGCCCGTCCGCCGTTCCCCCGGCGCACGCTTCTGCTGTGCCTCCGTCACACACGTCCGTGGTGTCCTCGGCGCCCGCTGTCGCCGTGCCTCCAGCACCCGCGTCCTCCGTGTGCCCGGCACCCGCTGCCGCCCTGCCCGCCCTGTCCGCTTCCGTCTGCGTCATGCCCTCGACACTACGAACGCGGGGCTGCGCCCGGCAGATGCGCGTGTACGGAGTCCGGCAGGACAAATGTCATGGGCGGGCGGAGCGGCGGCGGCCCTCCCCAGCGCTCCGAGGCCCTCCCCTCTCCGGCCTCTCCCCGCCCTCCCGAGCCGGACCCTGGACACATATCTGACGTACTGTCAGGAGACTTCACATGTGTACGTGGCTCGGCTATACAGAGGTTCGCCGGACTGGAACGCGTTCTAGGTGGGCGGGTTCCAGGTCCCTGTGACGACCTCGGTGCGGCCGCTGGTGCGGACGGTCGTACCGAGGTTCCTCAGCGCAAGCCACCCACCACCCGCCCCACACCGCACAGGAGCCCCATGCCCATCGACGCAGCCAAGGCCCTCGCGGCCGCGCCCCGTTCCGCCGAGATCGCGTGGACCCGTAAGGACGTCCTGCTCTACCACCTCGGTATCGGCGCCGGCCTCCCCGCGACCGACCCCGACGAGCTGCGCTACACGCTGGAGTCCCGGCTGCACGTCCTGCCGAGCTTCGCCACCGTCGCGGGCGCGGGCTCACCGGACGTCATCGGCGGCCTGAACGCACCCGGCGTCGACGTGGACCTCGCGAAGGTCCTGCACGGCGGCCAGCGCATCGAGCTGCATCGGCCGATCCCGGTCGAGGGGCGGGCGACCGCGACCTCCCGCGTGGCGGCGGTGTACGACAAGGGCAAGGCGGCCGTCCTGGTCATGCGGACCGAGGTCGCCGACGCCGACGGCCCGTTGTGGGCGAACGAGGCGCAGATCTTCGTACGCGGCGAGGGCGGCTGGGGCGGTGAGCGCGGGCCGTCCGCCCGGCAGGAACCGCCGACGACCGCGCCCGACAAGGAGGTCGAGCGGGTCGTCCGCGAGGACCAGGCGCTGCTCTACCGTCTCTCCGGCGACTGGAACCCGTTGCACGCCGACCCGGAGTTCGCCGGGCGCGCCGGGTTCGACCGGCCGATCCTGCACGGGCTGTGCACCTACGGGATGACGTTGAAGGCCGTGGTGGACACGGTGCTCGGCGGGGACGTCGGCCGCGTCCGCTCGTACGGGACGCGCTTCGCGGGAGTCGTCTTCCCGGGCGAGACCCTCCGCATCCGGATGTGGACGCCGGACGACCGCTCGGTGCGGGTGACGGTGACGGCTGGCATGGGGGTCCCCCCGCTCGAGCGAAGCCGAGAGTGGGGGAGGGACGACGCGCCGGTGCTGGCGGACACCCTCGTCGAGCACGAATGAGCAGACGGAACAGCAGCTCAGTACAACCGTAGGGGACAGGTACTCCGAGGGGAGCCGCACCAATGCGCGCAGCCGTACTGCATGAGATCGGCCAGGACAAGCTCGATGTGCTCGACGACGTCGAGGCGGTGGGCTTCGGTCCGGGCAGGGTGAGGATCCGGGTGCGGGCCACCGGGCTGTGCCACTCGGACCTGTCCGCGATGGCGGGGGTGCTGCCCCAGCCCGGGCCGTTCGTCCCCGGGCACGAGGGGGCCGGCGAGATAGTCGAAGTCGGCGAAGGTGTGCGGGACTTGAAGCCCGGTGACCGGGTCGTGGTGTGCTGGCTCCCGGCCTGCGGCACCTGTCCGGCGTGCAAGCGCGGACAGACACAGCTCTGCCTCGCCGGATTCCTCAACGCCGGTACGCCCAACTTCAAGCGGCCCGCCGGGGACGTCTTCGGCATGGCGGGCACCGGCACCTTCACCGAGGAGGTCGTCGTCGACGCCGGCTGCGCCGTGCCGATACCGGACGACGTGCCCTTCGACATCGCCGCCCTCATCGGCTGCGGCGTCACCACCGGGCTCGGCGCGGCCCTCAACACCGCCGACGTGGAGGCCGGTTCGTCGGTCGCCGTCATCGGCTGCGGCGGCGTCGGCATCTCGGCGATCCAGGGCGCCCGGCTCAAGGGCGCCGCCGAGATCGTCGCCGTCGACCCGGTGGCCTCCCGTCGCGAGGCGGCACTCAAGTTCGGTGCCACCAAGGCCGTTTCGCCGGATGAGTTGGCCGACGCCAAGCAGTCCGTCACCGGCGGCGAGGGCTTCGACTACGTCTTCGAGGTCGTCGGCCGCTCGACCACCGCCCGCACCGCGTACGAGACCACGCGGCGCGGCGGCACCCTCGTCGTCGTCGGCGCGGGCGCCATGGACGACTTCCTCCAACTCAGCATGTTCGAGCTGTTCTTCGACGAGAAGCGGATCCTGCCCTCCATGTACGGCGGCGGAGACATCCTGCGCTCCTACGAGCGGACCATCGCCCTCTGGCGGGCCGGCCGTATCGACCTCGCGGGCCTCATCACCCACCGGGTGCCCCTCTCCGACATCAACGAGGCACTGGACCAGATGCGGACCGGGGTGGCGCTCCGGACCTGCATCGAGATCTGACCACCGCCCAGGTGCGGGATCTGACCACCGCCCGGGTGCGGGAGGAGAGGGGCTTGGGAATGGCACTGCCGCTCGAAGGACTGTCCGCGATCGTCACCGGCGCGGGGCGCGGGCTCGGCCGGGCCGAGGCGCTGGAGCTGGCCCGGCTGGGCGCGGCCGTCGTCGTCAACGACTACGGCCGGCCGGGGCGGGACGGTTCCGGGGAGGCGGACACCGGGCCCGCGGAAGAGGTCGCGGCGTCGATCCGCGCGACGGGCGGTCACGCCGTGGGGCACACCGGGGACGTGTCCGACCACGAACAGGCCCGGGAACTGGTCGAGTTGGCGGTCGCGGAGTTCGGCAAGCTGGACATCCTCGTCAACAACGCGGGCATCCTGCGCGACCGTATGGTCTTCTCGATGGCGGAGGAGGAGTGGGACTCGGTCATCCGGGTTCACCTCAAGGGGCACTTCAACACGACCCGGTTCGCCTCCGCCCACTGGCGCGCACGGGCGAAGTCGGGTGAGGGCGGGCCGGTCCACGGGCGCATCGTGAACACCTCCTCCGAGGCCTTCCTCGCCGGCTCCGCCGGACAGCCCAACTACGCCGCCGCGAAAGGCGGAATCGTCGGTCTGACCACCTCCACGGCCCTCGCACTCGCCAGGTACGGCGTCACCGCGAACGTCATCTGCCCGCGCGCCCGGACCCGGATGACCGAGGACGTCTTCGCGGGACTGCCGGGCCCGGCGGAGGGCGACGACACCGCCCTCGACCCCCTCGCCCCCGAACACGTCGCCCCGCTCGTCGGCTATCTGGCGTCCCCGGCCGCCGCACAGGTGAACGGCCAGCTCTTCGTCGTACACGGCGGCATGGTCGCGATCGTCGAACGGCCCCGGGTGCAGGCGAAGTTCGATACCAAGCAGGACGCGTTCACGTACGACGAACTGGACGGCCTGCTCACGCCGTACTACGTCGACCGGCCGCGGGGCGAGACGTTCGCGGCGGCGGAGGTGCTGGGACTCAGGCACGGACCGGGGGCGGCGGGGGAGTGAGGCTCACCGTCGGCGAACGAAGTGACCGTCGACCGAGGACCCCCGACCGTCGACCGAGGACCCCCGACCGTCGACCGAGGACCCCCGACCGTCGACCGAGGACCCCCTACGCCGCAACGGCCCCCTACGCGACGCAACGGCCCCTTACGCGACGGAACGGCCCCGCCCGTCAATGACGGGCGGGGCCGTTCCGTCGTGGCCGGTTCTGGCGTCGCATTGACGTTTCTCCAGAGGTGGCCGGAGGGGACTTGTGCCGCCGTTCAGGCGGACGTCGTCGACTCCTTGTGCTCGGCCGGCTTGCGGTGGCGTCCGCGAGGGGCCGTTTCGGCTTCCTGGGCCGAGATCTGGCCCCGGTGCCTGCCGTGGCCTTCCGCCTCGTGGGGGTGGCGGGCGGCGGGCGGCTGGGTTGTGTACGCGTCGTTCATTGGAAGTGTTCCCCGTCGGATGATCTTCTTGTAGGCGGGTGATTTTAACGGGCCGTCGTGCGCGGTTCGAAGCCGTCCAAGGGCGTGTCGGCCCTGCCGCGCCCACTTCCCCCGCAGTCCGCACATCACGTTCACCCGACGGTCACCTCCTCCGGCATTCGCCCCTCCAACGGCGCCTGCTGCAAGGGCACGGGGCGGGCGACGACAGGCCCGGACGGTGACGCGTCCGACGGCTCCGCGTCCGACGGCCCCGCACTCGACGGCTCCGCACTCGACCGTTCGGGCCGCGGCGACGCGTCCCCGGCGTCCGCCCCCAGGGCTCCTTCGGAGCCAGGACCCCTCTCCCGCGATCCCTCCCGGCCCCCCTCCCGATCCTGGCACTCCCGCGCTTCCTCCTCCCAGGACACCCCCACCCGAGCCACCCCGCACCGCACTGCCCCTGTCGAGTACGGCAGTTGCAGCACCCCCTCCCGGCTCCACAGCCCCGCCCCCGCCAACCAGCCCTCGGGGGCGGGCAGATGGAGGACACGGCGTGCGGCCGGGCGCCAGACGCCGACCCAGCTGCCGCGGGCGCCGTCGACGCGCAAAGCGACCCCGCAGCTCTCCGGGGTCAGGATCTGGCCCGGCTGGATGGCGAACGGGGTGATGCGGTGGCCGTCGGGAACCCGCAGGCACTCCGGGAAGCGGACCGGCAGCGTGCTGCCCAGCACGCCCCAGCCGAGCCGCTCGTGGCCGGGGGAGGGCGCGTCGGAGCGGATCAGGAGCAGCCCGCTGTCGGGGTCGGCGAGCAGCAGCCGGTCGTTGCTGTCGTCCGCGATCTGGAGCAGCGGCGAGACAGCGCCACCCTGCTCCAGATCGACCGCCACCGACTTCGTCCCGCCGTCCAGCTCCTGGTCCAGGGCGAGCAGCCGGCCCGCCCGGTCCAGCCAGACCCCGCCCGAGCACCGCCCCGGCACCTGCGCCAGCAGCTCCGGCCCGAACGCGCCGCCCGCCACCAGCCACACGGCCGTGGCGCTCCGGCCCAGGGCGAGGGCGTACGCCCGCTCCCCGCACGGTGCGGGCGGCAGCAGCCGCAACTCGGCCGCCGGGTCGGCGCACTGGACCGCGCCGAGCTGGAGTTCACCGGTGCCGGGCCCGGTCGGGTAGAGCAGCGAGAACAGGTGCCGGTCGGCCGCCAGCCGGTGGATGAGGACCCGGCCGTCGGTCATGGGGAGCACTTCGGTGCCGGGCTCCTCCGGCTGGTTGCCGGGCAGGGGCACGGCGTACGGCTCGGGGCCGTCCAGGGTCCAGCGCTCGGGGAACCAGGACTCGCCGTCGAGCGCGAGGCGTGCCGCGTACGTCCCGTCGGCGGTGATCACACAGCCGGGTGGCGCCGCGGACCCGTGGGGCCCGCCGTTCCCTTCCCTTCCGCCCGTCCATTCGCTGCCGTCCGTATCGTCGCCGATCTCCCGTCCCGTCTTGTTCCCGTGGCCCGTCGTGGGTGAGGGGGATGTACAGGCCGTCATCGTTCGATCACCTCCGGCGACGAAGCTAGTTTTCGCACGCACAGACGTGGGACAACACGCACCCCCTTCACACATAAGGATGCTCGTCCCGTGATTCGCCTGAGGGAACGGCGCCGGATGTGCTGGCGGGGTACGGAAAGGGGCGGGCGATCCCCCGGGGCGTACGGGCCGGCCGTGGGGCGGCTGGTCGAGTGACCCGCGGCCGGTCTGGGACGGGAGCGGTGCAGGTAGCCTTTGTGCGTGCCCCGTCTGTCTGAAGTCATCGCCGCGCTCGACGCCCTCTGGCCGCCCGAGAGGGCCGAGGAGTGGGACGCGGTCGGCACGGTCTGTGGAGACCCCGACCAGGAGGTCACGCGGGTCCTGTTCGCCGTGGACCCGGTGCGGGAGATCGTCGAGGAAGCGGTGAAACTGGGCGCGGACCTGCTGGTCACCCACCATCCGCTCTATCTGCGCGGTACGACGACGGTGGCGGCCTCCACCTTCAAGGGCCGGGTCGTGCACACCCTCATCAAGAACGACATCGCGCTGCACGTCGCCCACACCAACGCCGACACCGCCGATCCCGGGGTCAGCGACGCCCTCGCCGGGGCGCTGGACCTGAGGGTCGTACGCCCCCTCGTGCCGGACGCCGCCGACCCCACCGGGCGGCGCGGTCTGGGCCGGGTCTGCGAGCTGGACCACCCCCTGACCGTACGGGAGCTGGCCGCGCGGGCCGCCGAGCGGCTGCCCGCCACCGCGCAGGGCATCCGGGTCGCCGGCGATCCCGCGGCGCTCGTCCGCACGGTCGCCGTCAGCGGCGGCTCCGGCGACAGCCTCTTCGACGACGTACGCGCGGCCGGAGTCGACGCCTTCCTCACCGCGGACCTGCGCCACCACCCGGCCTCCGAGGCCGTCGCCCGGACGACGGAAGGCTCCGGTACCCCCCTCGCGCTGCTGGACGCGGCGCACTGGGCCACCGAGTGGCCCTGGTGCGAGCTGGCCGCCGCCCAGCTCGACGAGATCTCCGACCGGGAGGGATGGGGACTGCGCGTCCACGTCTCCAAGACGGTCACCGACCCCTGGACCGCCCACGCGGCGTCCGCCCACCCGTCGCCCACCACCGCCCTTCCAACGAGCGCTTCGCGCACCCCCTCTTCTTCTGACCCACTGGGAGCCCCCAACTGAACGCCGCGCCCGCCGACCAGATCCGACTCCTCGACGTCCAGGACCTCGACGTACGCCTGCAGCAGCTGGCGCACAAGCGCAGGTCGCTGCCCGAGCACGCCGAGATCGAGTCGCTGACGAAAGACCAGACTCAACTGCGCGACCTCCTGGTCGCCGCGCAGACCGAGGAGAGCGACACCGCCCGCGAGCAGACCAAGGCCGAGCAGGACGTGGACCAGGTGCGTCAGCGTTCCGTCCGCGACCAGCAGCGCCTGGACTCGGGTGCGATCACCTCCCCGAAGGACCTGGAGAACCTCCAGCGCGAGATCGCCTCCCTCGCCAAGCGGCAGGGCGACCTGGAGGACATCGTCCTGGAGGTCATGGAGCGCCGGGAGTCCGCGCAGGAGCGGGTCGCCGAGCTGACCGAGCGGGTCGGTGCCGTCCAGGGCAAGGTCGACGACGCGACCGCGCGCCGGGACGCCGCGTTCGAGGAGATCGACGGCGAGGTGGCGACGGTGACGAAGGAGCGCGAGGTCATCGCGGGGGCGATCCCCGCGGACCTCCTCAAGCTCTACGACAAGCTGCGCGACCAGCAGGGCGGCATCGGCGCGGCCAAGCTGTACCAGCGCACCTGCCAGGGCTGCCGCCAGGAGCTGTCGATCACCGACATCAACGACATCCGCAAGGCCACGCCCGACACGGTCGTCCGCTGCGAGAACTGCCGCCGCATTCTGGTACGTACGTCCGAGTCGGGCCTCTAGGGGCGGCAAGGGGAGGTAAGGGCAGGCAAGGGGCGGTAAGCGGCGGTAAGGGGCTCAGGCGTGCGGGAGTTCATCGTCGAGGCCGACGGCGGTTCCCGGGGCAACCCGGGGCCCGCGGGCTACGGTTCCGTCGTCCTCGACGCGGCGACGGGCGAGGCGTTGGTGGAGGCCGCCGAGTACATCGGGGTCGCCACGAACAACGTCGCCGAGTACCGGGGTCTCATCGCGGGCCTCAAGGCGGCGTACGAGCTGGACGTGACGGCCACCGTCCGGGTCCGCATGGACTCCAAGCTCGTCGTCGAACAGATGTCGGGCCGCTGGAAGATCAAACACCCCGACATGAAGCCCCTCGCCGCCGCGGCCGCCCGTGTCTTCCCACCCGGCCAGGTCACCTACGAGTGGATCCCACGCGACCAGAACAAACACGCCGACCGCCTCGCCAACGAGGCGATGGACGCGGGGAAGCGGGGCGAGCAGTGGTCGGCGGCCGCCTCCACGGCAGAGCTGGACGCGCGTGCGGCACGGGCCGCTGCAGCCGCCCCGCCCGAGCCGTCGGGCCCGCCGGGGGACGCGACGGCGGGTGCGGCGAAGGCGAGAGCAGCCCTGGCGGGGGCGACCACCGCGGCACGTGAGGACGAGGTACGTGCGAACGCGGCACGTGCGGACGAGGTACGAGCGGACGAGGTACGAGCGGACGAGGCACGAGCGGACGAGGCACGTGCGAACGAGGCACGTGCGAACGAGGCACCTGCGAACGAGGCGCGAGCGGACGAGGCACCTGCGAACGAGGCGCGAGTGTCCAAAGCCGCCGCCGACATCCGTGCCGCCAGGAACGTCGCCACCGCCGCCCCCGATCTCGGCACCCCCGCGACATTCGTGCTCCTGCGCCACGGCGAGACCCCCCTCACCCCCCAGAAGCGGTTCTCGGGGAGCGGCGGTTCGGACCCTTCCCTCTCCGATGTCGGCCGGTATCAGGCGGAGCGGGTCGCCGCCGCGCTGGCCGCCCGGGGGACGATTCAGGAGGTCGTGTCGTCGCCGCTGGCCCGCTGTCGCGAGACGGCGGGGATCGTCGCGGCCCGGCTCGGGCTGAAAGTGACGGTCGAGGACGGGCTGCGGGAGACGGACTTCGGTGCGTGGGAGGGGCTGAGCTTCGGCGAGGTGCGGGAGCGGTACCCGGACGACATGAACGCCTGGCTGGCCTCACCGGACGCCGAACCCACCGGCGGCGGCGAGAGCTTCGAGGCGGTCGCCCACCGGGTCGCCGCCACCCGGGACAAGCTCGTCGCGGCGCACAGGGGCCGTACCGTCCTGCTCGTCACCCACGTCACGCCCATCAAGACCCTCGTACGCCTGGCCCTCGGCGCACCCCCGGAGTCCCTGTTCCGCATGGAACTCTCCGCCGCCTCGCTGTCGGCCCTGGCCTACTACACGGACGGCAACGCCACCCTCCGCCTCCTCAACGACACGTCACACCTGCGCTGACCCGTGGCGGAGGGGCCGTCGGCGGGGGCTTGAGCGCCGCTGCCTCGGTCTGAGCTTGAGCCCCGCTGTCTCGGGCTTGAGCTGAGAACCCGCTGTCTCGGGCTCGGGCGTCGCCGCGTCAGGGTTTGAGCGCCGCCGCCTCCCGTGCCAGCGCCTCGATCCGCTCCCAGTCCCGCGCCGCCACGGCATCGGTCGGCAGCATCCAGGTGCCGCCCACACAGCCGACGTTGGGGAGGGACAGATACTCCGGCGCGTTGGCCCGCCCGATCCCGCCGGTCGGGCAGAAGCGGGCCTGGGGCAGCGGCCCGGCGAGCGACTTCAGATACGCCGTACCGCCCGCCGCCTGCGCCGGGAAGAACTTCATCTCCCGCACCCCGCGCTCCAACAGCGCCACGACCTCCGACGTGGTCGACACCCCCGGCAGGAACGGCACCCCTGACGCCCGCATCGCCTCCAGCAGTACGTCGGTCCAGCCCGGGCTGACCAGGAAACGGCCGCCCGCCGCGACGGACTCCGCCACCTGCGCGGGGGTGATGACCGTGCCGACCCCGACCACCGCGGCCGGAACCTCCGCCGCGATCGCCCGTACGGCGTCGAGCGCGCCCGGCGTCCGCAGGGTCACCTCGATCGCCGGCAACCCGCCCGCGACCAACGCCCTCGCGAGCGGCACGGCGTCGACGGGGTCGTCGACGACGACCACAGGCAGGACGGGCGCCAGGTCGAGGACGGAGACGCGCGACGACGAGGACAGGGGTGAAGGCATGCCGTCATCCTGCCCGGGTGGCACAGCATGCACAACGTGCGTTGCGCATGCTGCAATGGGTGCGGGAGGGGGTGCGGGAGGGGGTGTGTGAGGCGGTGCGAGGGGGACGTCAGTGAGCCCCGGCCGGTCTCAGTGAACCCTGGCCGGTCTCAGTGAACTCCGGCCGGTCTCAATGAACCCCGGCCGATCTCAGTGAACCTCGGTCACCAGCACATCCAGCGTCCAAGCCTTCCCGGCCCCCGCCGGAGGCTCCGCCTCCACCACATACCCGAGGTCCCGCAACGCCGCCACCAGCTCCGCCGGGCCCTTGGGTGCGATCCCGGCCGACAGCAGGCCGCGTACGATCCGGCCCTTGGTCGCCTTGTTGAAGTGGCTGACGACCTTCCGCGTCGGCGCGTGCAGCACCCGTACGGTCGCCGTCCGCCCGGCCACCTCGCCCTGAGGCTTCCACGCGGCCGTGTACGCCGAGGAGCGCAGGTCGAGGACGAGTCCGTCGCCGGCGGCCTCGGGGAGCGCCGACGCCATCGGCGTACGCCAGTGCGTGCCGAGCGCTCCGATGCCGGGCAGCTTCACGCCCATCGAGCAACGGTAGGAAGGGATACGGTCCGTCACGCGGACCGCGCCCCACAGCCCGGAGAACACCAGCAGCGAGCGCGCCGCCCGCTGCTTGGCGGCGGTCTCCAGGGTGGCCAGGTCGAGGGCGTCGTACAGCACGCCCGTGTAGATCTGCCCGGCCGGACGCGTCCCCGCCGTCAGCAGCTCCGCGTTCTTGGCGATCTCGCCGCGCAGCCCCTCACTCAGCCCGAGCACCTCACGCGCCTTGTCCTCGTCCCCCGCGCACAACTCCACCAGCTCACCGACCACGGCCTCCCGCGCCCCGGTCAGCGCCGGCAGCGAAAGCCCCTCCAGCTTCAGGGGAGCGCCACCCGAAGAGGGGGCCTTGCCTTCGGACGGGGGCAGCAGGACGAGCACGGGTACTCCTTGTTCTCGGGGGTCCGCGACAGCGTACGGGGTGGGAGGGCGGGCCTCCGAAACGCCGACCGGGAGGGAAGCGACTGGCTCCGGCCGAGGTCGCCGGTCTGGCGTCGGGACGCCGACCCGCTCGTACGCGGGACCGGCCGACGGCCGTCGCCAGGGTGCCGTCCCGCCCGCTCCGCCCTACGCTCGACCCATGCCCCGCCGCCATCTCCGCGTCACGGGTGCCGCCGAGGCTCCCCTGCGGGCGGCCCTGCGCGCGCTGCGCGGGGAACTCGGTGTGCCCGACGCCTTCCCGCTCCAGGTCCTCGTCGAGGCCGAGCACGCCGCGAAGTCGCCGCGCCTCCCGTCGTACGACGCCACGGACATCCCCCTCTTCACCATCGACCCTTCCACCCGTCGCCCACCACCACCCTTCCAACGGGTCGCTGCGCGACCGCCCCTTGATTCCACCGATCTCGACCAGGCGATGCACCTCTCCCGGCGCCCGGGCAACGGCGGCTACCGCGTCCGGTACGCCGTCGCCGACATCGCCGCCTTCGTCACCCCCGGTACCGCGCTCGACGCCGAGACCCACCGCCGGGTGACGACCCTCTACTTCCCCGACGGCAAGGTCCCCCTCCACCCCGCCTGCCTCTCCGAGGGCGCCGCCGGCCTCCTCCCGGACCACACCTGCCCGGCGGTCCTGTGGACGCTGGACCTCGACGCGGACGGCCGTACCGAGACCGTCGATGTCCGCCGAGCCCTGGTACGCAGCCGCGCCAGGCTCGACCACGAGGGCGTACAGAAGGAGATCGACGCGGGCACCGCCGAGGAACCACTCGCCCTGCTGAAGGAGATCGGCCAACTCCGCGAGCGCCTCGAAGTCGAACGCGGCGGCATCTCCCTCACCCTCCCCGAGCAGGAGATCGTCGAGCACGGCTACACAGATGAGGGCGACGACGGCAACGTGAGCTACGCGTCGGCGTATCGCGCCCCGCTCCCCGCCGCCGGCTGGAACGCCCAGCTCTCCCTGCTCACCGGCATGGCCGCGGCCGAGCTGATGCTGGCCCACGGCACCGGCATACTGCGCACGCTCCCCGCCGCCCCCGACGATGGGGGTCCCCCCGGTCGAGCGAGGCCGAGACCGGGGGAGGTCGGCCGCCTCCGCCGTACCGCCAAGGCCCTGCGCATCGACTGGCCGCACCACGTCTCGTACGCGCGACTGGTCCGCTCCCTCGACCCGCACGACCCCCGCCACGCCGCCTTCCTCCTGGAGTGCACGACCCTGCTACGCGGCACGCACTACACGCCCTTCCGCGACGGCAACCTCCCCGACATCACCACGCACTCCGCCGTAGCCGCCCCCTACGCCCACTGCACGGCCCCACTGCGCCGCCTCGTCGATCGCTACACCGCGGAAATCTGCCTCGCGGCGGTGGCCGGCGACCCGACCCCCGACTGGGTCCTGGCGGCCTTCGACACCCTCCCCGACGAGATGGCCAAGGGCACCTGGCGCGCCGAACGCGTGGAGAGCGAGTGCCTGGACATCGTCGAGGCGGCGCTGCTCAAGGACCGGGTGGGAGAGGTCTTCGAGGGGTGTGTGGTGGACGTGGAGGACGTGGCGGAGGGCCAACCTGCCGTCGGAACCGTCCAGTTGGAGTCCCCGGCGGTCACCGGCCGAGTAGTGGGTACCCTCGGCGGGCGGCTGCCGCTGGGTGAGCGACTGCGGGTACGGCTCACGCAGGCCGAGCCGGGAGTGGCGAAGGTCCGGTTCGTTCCTGTCGATCCCGCGTGAACTCCCTGAGGCGTCGCACGAGTTGATCGGACTCGTCCGCGTGGAAGCGCACCAGCCGTACCGTCCTGCGGCGCCCGAAGAAGGTCGAGTACGCGACGGGTTCGGTCAGTTCGAGGGTGATCGTGGTCTGCGAGCCGACCTCCATATTGAGCTCGCCGTCCCGCTTCTCATGCGTCGTACGCAGCTCACGGCGGACGGACGCGACGGAGGTGAGCGGCACGCACACATCCACGGTGGCGAAGCGGCGCAGGCGAAGGGTCGTGTCGGTGAGGACGTGGGGGCGGGTGACGGAGGCCGCGTGGAGTCCGGCGACGATGAGGATGGTGTAGAGGTCGAGGACGAGGACGGCCCGGTGCACCAGCGGGAAGTCGCGCAGCAGGACGGACATGGTCACGGTCTCGACGACGCACACGAACCCGAAGCCGAACATCATGGCCCCCTGCCCCCGCGTGTACCCGTACGCCCGCCCCCCTTCCCCGGTCCCGTGCGGCCGACGCCCGATCCAGTGCAACAAGCTCACCAGCAGCAGGAGTTCATGCCGTACGAGAGAGTGGGCGATCCGGTACGTGCTCCTCATCGGCGGTCCTCCATCAGTTTCCGGAGCGTGCGGCGGATGGCCTCCGCCTGGGCCGGGGCGAAGTCGGCGTAGAAGGCCCGCAGGAAGCTGCCGCCGCCGCTGTTGCTGCCGTCGTCGTCGCCCATGTCGGTGTCGGGCGGGACCATTTCCGGCGGGATGAGGTCGGCCAACAGGTCGGCCGCCTCCGCCACACGGGGGTCGTCGAGGTCGGCGTCGGCGAGCGCGTCGAGCAGCGCGTACGCCTCGTGCGCCCGCTCCACCGCGCCGGGGGCCGCCATCATGCTCTCCAGCCCCGCCAGCATCTCCGCCCGCACCTCCGGTGGCGCCGTCGTCTCCAGGAGGGCGAACACCTCCCGGTCCTTGGCGGCCATCGGTGACTCCGGCACGGGCCCGAACTTCCCGAAGAGGGCGGTGAGTTCGGGGGAGACGGGCCCCTCGGCCGGCAGCCGCCCCTCGCGGGCGTCCGTCATCAGAGCGTGCAGCCGGGCCCGCCGCTCCCGGATCGCGGTCTCCTGCCGAGCCAGATCCTCGTCCAACTCCCCGAGCACCTCGACGAGTTCACGCCCGGCGTCGTCGGCGAGCACGTCCCGCACCTCGGCGAGCCCCAGCCCCAACTCCGTCAGCCGCCGGATCCGCGCCAGCGCGACCGCGTGCCGCAACGTGTAGTCCCGGTATCCGTTCGGCCGCCGCTCCGGCTCCGGCAGCAGGCCGAGGTGGTGGTAGTGCCGCACGGCCCGCGGGGTGACCCCGACAGCCGCGGCGAGTTCTCCGATCCGCATGCGACCAGTAGAAACGTTGACGCTGCGGCAGGGTCAAGCGATGGGCCCGGCGACTGACGGCGACACCGTCCCCTTCGGCAAGCCGCTCGCCCTCCCCGAGCCCTTCGCCTTCGACCTGGACACGGCGGACTTCCTCTGAGCCCTCGGGCGCGCCCCCGATCCACGGCGAACAGGACCGCCGTACCGATCCGCTGCTCGGCCGGATGCTCGACGAGGTGCGCGACCAGGCGGCGTTCGTCTGGCGTCGCCGTACGCCACGGCGGCGGTCCTGATCGCGGTATGGAAGCGGGACACCCAGATGTTGCATCCGTACAGCCATCGAAAGGGGTGCGTGGGGGTGCGTGAGGTGGGCGGCGGACGTGACCGGACCCGGTGGACCCGGGCGACCCTCGGCCGCCCCGACCGCCCGCTCGACCTCCTGACCGCACACTTCGACCGCCACCGCTACGCTCCGCACACGCACGAGGAGTTCAGCGTGGGCATCTGCGTCCTGGGCGCCTCCTGCATCGACTACCGGGGCGGCGCCCTCACGGTGGGCGAGGGCTCGATCGTCGTCCTGGCCCCCGGCGAGGTCCACACCGGCGAGTCGGCCTACGGCACCTACGCCTACCGCGCCCTCTACCCGGCCCCCGCCCTCCTCACCGACGGCATCCTCGGCGGCACCCCGCACTTCCGCGAACCCCTCCTCCACGACCCCGAACTCGCCGCCGCCCTGCGCACCGCCCACACCGAGCTGAGCACCTGCCCCGACCCCCTGGAGGCCGAGTCCCGCCTCCCCTGGCTCCTCACTGCCCTGACCCGCCGCCACTCCACGGCCCGCCCGGCCCCGGACACGGTCCCCGGCGCGAGCGTCATCGCCCTCTCCGTACGCGACCGCCTCGCCGACGAACTCCTCGCCCCACCCTCCCTCGCCGACCTCGCCACCGACCTGGGCCTTTCCCGCTACCAACTCCTCCGAGCCTTCCGTACGACGATGGGCATGCCCCCGTACGCCTGGCTGGCCCAGCACCGGGTGAGCCGGGCCAGGGGGTTGCTGGAGGCGGGCGGGCGTCCGGCGGAGGTGGCCGGGCAGGTGGGATTCGCGGACCAGGCGCACATGACGCGGTGGTTCAGGCGGGTGCTGGGGGTGACACCGGCTGCGTACCGGATGAGCGTGCGGCCGTAGACGCGGCGGGTGCCGTGCGCGCGCAACAGCGTTCAAGACGTACGCCGCCGACCCGGCCGAAACTCACCCCATGACTGCACGCGGCTGGTTCCTCTTCTCCCTGATGGGAGTCCTCTGGGGCATCCCCTACCTGATGATCAAAGTGGCCGTGGACGAGGTCTCCCCGTCCATGGTCGTCTTCGTACGCTGCGCCCTGGGCGCGGCCCTCCTCCTCCCCTTCGCGATCCGTCAGGGAGGGCTGACCCGCGTGGTCAGGCAGCACTGGCGCCCCATGCTCGCCTTCGCCGTGATCGAGGTCATCGGCCCCTGGTGGACCCTCACCGACGCCGAACGCCACCTCTCCAGCTCCACGGCCGGCCTCCTCATCGCGGGCGTCCCGATCGTGAGCGTGGTCCTGGCCCGCTTCTTCGGCGACACGGAACGGCTGGGAGCCCGCCGTATGACCGGCCTGGCTCTGGGCCTCGGAGGCGTGGCGGTCCTGACCATCCCGCACCTCACCGGAGGAAACGCCCTGTCTCTGGTTGAAGTCCTGATCACGGTGGTGGGCTACGCCACGGCCCCCCTGATCATGGCCCGCCACCTCAAGCAGGTCCCCACACTCCAGCTGATAGCCCCGGTCCTGCTCCTGGCAGCACTCGTCTACGCCCCGGCGGCGGCCCTGACCCGCCCGCCCACGATGCCCTCGACCCCCGCCCTGGTTTCGTTGGCGGCCCTGGGCGTGATCTGCACGGCCCTGGCCTTCGTGGCCTTCCTGGAACTGATCCGCGAGGTCGGCCCCACGCGGGCGACGGTCTTCACGTACGTCAACCCGGCGGTGGCGGTGGCGGCGGGCGCGATCTTCCTGGACGAGCGACTGACGCCCGGAATCCTGGCCTCCTTCGCCTTGATCCTGGCGGGCTCGTTCCTGGCAACGGCATCGACGGCATCGACGGCATCGACGGCATCGACGGCACCGAGGACTGGTGGGCGCCCGGTAACATGGTCAACACGGCAGACGAGCCGGGCGGACGGCCGCGTGAAGGTCCTCACGGACCTCCCCGAGGAACGTCCGGGCTCCACAGGGCAGGGTGATGGCTAACGGCCACCCGGGGTGACCCGCGGGACAGTGCCACAGAAAACAAACCGCCGGGGACCTCGGTCCTCGGTAAGGGTGAAACGGTGGTGTAAGAGACCACCAGTGCCCAGGGCGACCTGGGCAGCTAGGTAAACCCCACCCGGAGCAAGGTCAAGAGGGGGCACCCCGGTGCCCCTGCGCGGACGTTCGAGGGCTGCCCGCCCGAGTCCGCGGGTAGACCGCACGAGGCCGGCGGCAACGCCGGCCCTAGATGGATGGCCGTCTCCCGGCCGACCGCGAGGTCGACCGGTGACAGAACCCGGCGTACAGCCCGACTCGTCTGCCAACAGGGCTCTGACCCGGCCCTATGGCCTGGTCGGGGCCCTTTTTCGTGTTTTCGGGCGCCTCCCGCTTCTACCTGCGAGTTCCCTGGAGTTCCGCGCAAGTGTGCACGCGTGCGCACTGGGGCGCGGTGCTGGACGGTGGGCCCGATGAGTACTGGCATCGAGTTCCAAGGGGAACTGGGCGAATTCCAGTGATCGTCGCAACATGTAGTCGGTTGATCAGGCAGCGAGCAGTTTAGACAGACGTCGGCTGGGGTTTTCCAGCCGAGCGTCTTGCGTGGGCGATTGTTCAGTTCGACAGGGACGGCGTCGACATCCCCGCGGGTGTGGGTGGACAGGTCGCTGCTCTTGGGGAAGTGCTGTCGCACCAGGCCGTTCGTGTTCTCGCTGGAGCCGCGTTGGCAGGGGCTGACCGGGTCGCGAAGTAGACCGGGACATTCGTAGCGATAGTGAACTCGTAGTTGGCGGCCATCTCGGAGCCCTGATACCAGGTCAGGGGCCGCTTCAGATGCGGCGGCAGGGCTTGCACGGTTGCCTGGAGGGCGTCGCGGACGCTGACGGCTGTGTGGTCGGCGGGCAGATGGATGCGCATGACGAAGCGGGTGCTGCGTTCGACCAGCATTCCGATGGCGGAGCCCTTCTGCTTGCCGACGATCAGGTCGCCCTCCCGTGGCGGGGAACGGCCGATTGGCGGCCTCGGCCGGATGTTTACTGATCGTGACCATGGGCTGCGAGAAGCGCTTCTGGCGCTGGAGTTGCTGCTAGGTCTGGCGATGAGGTCTACGAAGAGCCGGTCGCCGTCGGCGAAGACGTGCACCTCGTCCGCCAGGACAGCCCTAACACTGCCAAGCAGGTGGGCGTGGTCCGTCTTCGGGGCCCGAGCCATTGGGCGGGTGTGGACGCGTGGCGCCATCTTGTGGGGCAGCGTGCCTTGAGCGGGTACACGTAGAGCACTGAGGTGTCCTCCCGTTCTGTGTCTGATGTGTGTTGCCAACGCGCCAACCGGCGGCTTTAGTTGTGTGAAAATCCGACTGCAATGTGGCATGGTCATGGCGCTCAGTCGATCGTTTGGGATCGGCGCAGAGGTATGCGGTCACGGAGGAAGGCACTTGGCGAGGCACGAGAACAGCCGCAAGGACGACGATCCTGCTCCCCGTCACGGTCCCTCGCGGACAGCCTCGTTCGTGATGGTCCACGTAGGCCAATCGTCCGAAACTCAGCGCAACCTGCAGTACGGGATCGAAACCCGGTCGTGGGGGTTCCCCGTGTGGAGGCCCGAGTACCGGTCCGCGCGCCCGCGCTTCGCAGTGCTGGCCACGGGAGTAGGTCCGCGCGTACAACTCGACGTATGGAGTACCAAGAAGATCACTCTGTACCTGTTCGAAGTACGTGAGAACTTTTACGAGGCAGAGGCCCCTCACTGGCCGGACGAGGAAGCCGAGAACGCCATCAAGTACCCGGTGCGCTTCGGCATCGAGCCGTTGGCTGTACTCCACGACGTCCGTCTCGATGAGGACGGACCGCTTGGAATGGCCGCCAGTGACGCCATACGTGTTTCGGGGACTCAACGAGGCATAGGCATGGTCGTCGACATGGATCCGCAGCCGTTGCTCGATGCGGCAGGAATTCCAGCGAACTGGTCCGAACAGCAGACGGTGGCCCTGAACCGCACACCCGGCTTCACAGAGGAGCAGGTGAAGCCGCCCAAGCCACCGAAGCGGCCCTCCAGTGGAGCGGGCTTCGTCTCCGACCCCAAGAAGCGCAAGGCCATCGAACTGCACGCGGAGGACATGGCAGTCGCTCACTACGAGGGGGAGGGCTGGACGGTCGAACGCCTTGGCAAGCCGTACGACCTCCACTGCACCCGTGACAGGGAAGAGCGCCGTGTAGAGGTGAAGGGGACAACGGGAGCGGCCACGAGCGTCGACCTGACGATCAACGAGGTCGAGCATGCCCGGGACCCGCAGAACACCGTGGACCTATTTGTGGTCAGTGACATCAAGGTGGACTTGCGGACCGACAACTACACAGCTAGTGGCGGCAGGGTGTCGCACCTCCATGACTGGGCGCCGGCTGAGGAGGACCTGAGGCCCCGGAGCTTCGAGTACCGCCTACCGCTCGCCTGACTGCCCAGATGCGCCTTCAATGGCTCCCGGAGCAAGCCCCCGCCAGACCCCTTGCCTTCGAGTGCACCGCCCTTACGTAGATCTTCCGTGCCTCTTGTTCGCGTGTCCGCACGTGCACTGTTCGATCAGTGCCGTGACGGATCCCTTTTTGAGCGGCTCGCCCAGAAGTACCGATCCGTGCTCTTCCGTAGCGGCAGGCGCGGTCTTCCTGGACGAACACCTCACACCCGGGAGCCTGGCGTCCTTCGCCCTGATCCTGGCGAGAAGCTGCTCGCGGGCGCGGACCGGTTGCTCGGCACGGTCACCGCCTCCGCCACGGGCGTCTGGCCGCGCGCCGTGGCACTCCTGCTGCGCCACGCTCTCGAAGAAACCCTGCGCCGCTACTGGCAGGCCCGCAAGCCGCAGCTGGCCCGCTGCCGCCACACGCCCCCAGGCCCTCTGCCTGGAGTCCTACGCCGACCTCGACACGGTCCGCCGCTGGTCGGTGACCTGGGCCGGCCTCAGCCGGGCCTGCCACTACCACGGGTACGAACTGGCTCCCACGCAGGCGGAGTTGTGTGCGTGGCGGGACGACGTCGAGCGGGTGATCGGAGCGTTGGCGCCCCGGACGCAGTGACGGATCGCCGTCGGACCCCAGGTCCTCCGTGCGGGGCGGGTGGCGGACGCCGGTAGGCGGGGGACCGGTACGCAAGGGGACGCCCAGGAGAGGTGGGCGTCCCCGGCTGCCCACCTCGAGCACACTCGCACTGCCGTCATACGCGTATTACGATGCCTTCGTGGCAAAGGCGCGCATCACCATCAGCTTGGAGCAGGACCAGGCCGAACGCATCAGGCAGCATGCGGAACGGGCGGGCATGGACGTCTCGGCCTACCTGGTGCATGCCGCAACGCGCCAGATGGTCGAGAGCGATGCCATAGAGGAACAGTTCGCCGAGGTGGACGCACTCATCGCCCGCGCGGAGCGGGCAGCGGACGGACTGCCCGCAGAACCCGCCCCGGAACCGGCCGCGGAACTGACGGAGCAGGAACGCCGCGAGGTCGAGGAAGCCCTGGGCCTCGTCCACGGCCGGGACAGGCAAGGCCGGCGTCCGGGACACGCCGCGTGAGCGCACGGGTGCCGATCTACGACACGGGCATGCTCATCGCACTCGCCGACCGCAAGGCGAAGGCGGTGGCTCTCCACGAGGGACTGCGCGCGGTCCCGCACCGGGCGCTGGTGCTCGGACCGGTCCTCGCCCAGGTGTGGCGCCCCCAGCCGGCGCTGGTGCACGCCCTGTCCGGCGTCCTGAAGGACTGTACGGTCCCTCAGGCCCGCACGTCCGAGCCGCCCATGCGTGAGACGAAGGCGGGCCGTCCGGAGTGTCTGGCCTGCGCGACGGGCCCGGACCTCGCGGACTGGCGGCGCATCGGCACCGCTCTGGGGCAGGCGGCCCTGCCGACGAAGAAGCGGCCGGACGCGGTGGATGCCTGGGTGGCCCTGGCGGCGGCCCGACACGGCAGCGCGGTCATCTTCACCACCGACCCGGGGGACATCCACGCCTACCTAACGGTCCTCGCGCCGACGGACGTGCACGTGGTCGCTGTCTGATGGGCGAGAGTTACGCCCCGTCCTGTCCAGATGGCCGCGCAGGCCGGTGCACGGGCTCCGGCGGCAGGAGCGGGGCGCGGGGCGCGGCCCTGCGCAGGCCTACTCCGCGAGCGGGTGCCGAGGCGATCAGCCGGCAACGGCAACGGCCGTCCAGTGCCACGGCCTCCCCCCGCGCCGACCGCTGAACTCGCCGAGGGTCCTCCACCCGCTTCGCCATTTGCCACGGCCGTGGTACTTGGCACGGCAGGAGCAGGTACACAGAAAGCCCTGGGCGTTCTGGCAGGACGAGTTGCACCTTTCACGCGGGTTGTACTCACGGCCGATGAGGACGCTCGGGTACCTGCGGAGCAGCTCCCGGCTTATGCGAGGGAAGTGAGCGCTGGCAACCGTCCAACACTCCTCGCGGCCGTCCCACCGGAACGATCGATCGCTTCCGACCCAGCCGGAGAGTTTCCGTTCGTGCTCCCACATCGTGTGAGCCGGGAACCAGACACTGAACCACCCGGTGGCGGGCAAGCCGATTGTCGGCAGGTGCTCACCCCGATAATTCGGTAGCCACTCAGGGGGCTTGAGGTATTCGGTCTTCTTCCGCGGTTCACGCCTGCGCCCTTTGCCCCCACCCGCAATCTGCCGGCTACGTCGAGGTCCCGGCCCCCACTCGACCGACACAAGTGCGGCGAGTTGACCGGAGGCATGGCAGGGGAAACGACTTACCGGCCTGTCATGGGCGACCACGCGGCCGTCCTGGTCGACTTCGATGGAGTTGCGGCACTTCAAACACGTGCGATTGAACCTTCCGCCGCCCACAAGCACCCACCCCCTTGGTTGCGCCGAGGGTCAGTCAGGCGAGTTCTCGGACTTCGGCGGTGTGCTGTGCGTCAGCCATGGCCACGACGTCGGGGGTGGGCCAAAGGCGCGACGGCCGGCCCTCACCGCCAGAGTGGCGAGGGCAGCGTTGGCGCCACCACCAATCACAGCGCCGATACCGAACGGTGCCACTCGACCGAGAACGATGATGCCCTGCTTGGTCCCGAACTTCGTGATGAAGTTCTTCCCCAAGACCTTGTTGATCTGACGCAACGTCTCGACGGGCACCTTGGCGACAACCTGACGTCCCCAGTGTTGCCCCGTACGCTCGGCGACCTTGGTAATGGTGGTGGAGCCGCTCCCGCCGAGCATGATTCCCATCACGATCGTTCGGCGGCGCTCGACCTCGTCGATGGGGACTCCGTGGACTTCGGCGAGCGAGAGCGCGAAGAGGGCGCTCAGTTCAAGAGACGAGAGAGCCTCGCCTGCCGACAGTGCCAGTGCGACTCCCGTGCCGACGCCGGGCGCGGCTGCAGTTCCTCCAACCGCAGCACCTGTCCCGGTTAAGGCGCTGACGTACATCCGCTCCAAATTGCGGATTACCTGTTCTGGTGTCGCCTCCGGGTTCCGCTGGCGGGCCCGGGCGATGTTCTTGCGTACCAGTTGGCTCTGGCTGTCGATTGCCTTGTCCAGGAGGTCGAGGACTCGCTGCCCACGTCCGTCTTCTGCCGGAACCGGTCCGTCGTGGGCGCCTGTTGTCATACCTTGAACTCCTTAGGTCGTTAGGCCCCAAGTCTCCCACTCAGGCTGCCAGTTCTGGAGCGTTTCCCCGACAGCTCCTACCTGTCCAGGCTCGGAGCCGTTGCGGTCCGCCCCATCGACTGCGAGATCACCTTCAGCACCTCCCAGGGGCGCCGCACCGGCGCACACCGTCTCGTCACGACCCTGACCGCCCCCCGCCCCAGTCATCGCGGTTAGAGCCGCCCGCTGTGCGTGTCCGGGTCGGTGGTCTCGCAGGCACATTCGGCCCAGACCGTCTTGCCGCCGGGCGGGTACAGCTCGAAGCCCCAGCGGTCGGCGAGGGCGGTGACCAGGAGCAGGCCGCGGCCGGACTCGGCGTCCAGGGGCGTTCCGCAATCCGCGGGCGGCGACGGGAGGCGCTCGCCCCGGGCGTCGGTGACGGCGATGCGGAGCAAGTCGGCCGCCGTGTCGAGGATGAGGGTGAGCCGGAAGTCGCGGCTGCCAACACGACAGTGCAGGGCGGCGTTGGCGGCGAGTTCGGCCACGATCTGCTCGGCGCGCTCAGTGACGCCGGGTGACACCGGCCACGGGCGGAGCTGCTCGGCGGCGAGGAGACGGGCGAGCCGGGCTCCGCGACGGGTGGACGACAGAAGCTGGGTGAACATGTGTACGGCGGAGGAAAGTTGGGGTGTGGTTGCGCTCATGAGGCCACGGTGACGGGCGCGCGGGGGCGCGTTCCAGAGGTGCGGTCCGTACGTTGCGTCAGCGTACGGGCACATTCCGTGGACGGTACGACGGTTCGTGCGTCACGCTGAGTGTCGTCGACTGTGGGACGGCGAACAGCGCGGGTACGGAACCGGAGGTGGCCGCGGATGACCGACGGCGGTGTGGTGGACGACGAAGACGTGTCGTGCGGCGAGGCGGACCGGGAGCCCGATCCCTCGGACAGCCTGCGGACGTTCGGGGCGGTCATGCAGGCACTGCGCGAGCACGCGGGGTACAGCAGAACCGAGTTCGCGAACCTGGTCAGCTTCTCCAAGCACACCGTGGAGTCGGTGGAGTTGGGGCGCCGCATGCCCGACGTGGCGTTGGTGGAGCGGTCAGAGGAGGCGCTGGGGAACGCGGGGGCGCTGCGGAAGGCGTCGAAGTACGTGACCCGGGGGCGCGGGGATGTGGGGCTCGCGGCGTGGTTCCGGCAGTGGGCTCGGCTGGAGCGGGTGGCGGTGAGCTTGTGTACGTACGAATGTCGGCTGGTGCCGGGGTTGTTGCAGTCGGAGGGGTATGCGCGGGCGGTGTTCGAGGGGACCGTTCCAGTGGCGCCGGACAGCCTGCTGGAGGACTTCATGGCCCGGCGGATGGAGCGGCAGCGGATGCTGTTCGAGCGTCCGACGACGCCGTTCAGCTTCATCGTCGAAGAGCACGTCTTCCGGCGCAGGTTCGGGGATCCGGACCAGATGCGGGAGATGTTCGACCATGTGCTGGAGCTGAGCGCACCGCGGAACGTGACGCTACAAGTCGTGCCGTTGGAGGCTGGGTTGCATGCCTGTCTGGATGGGCCGGTGCGGCTTCTGGAGACTCCCAGAGGGCAACGACTTGCGTACTCCGAGGGGCAGCAGAACGGCCGTCTGATCTCCGACGTGAAAGAGGTGAGCCTCCTCTGCCAGCGCTATGACACACTGCGCTCGCAGGCCCTGAACGCCAAGGACTCACGGGGTCTGCTGGAGCGACTCCGAGGAGAGCTATGAGCACGAGGCCGGAACTGGCGTGGTTCAAGTCCAGCTACAGCGGCAGTCAGGGTGACGACTGCGTGGAGGTCGCCGTTACCGAACAGGCCGTGTGCGTACGGGACTCCAAGGACGTGACGCGCCTTCACTTCGCCGTCGGCCGCGAGGAGTGGTCGCGGTTCCTGAGGTTCGCGACAGAGGTGTAAGGGCCACAGGCGCCGACGGCCGGTGACCGGTGTGGTGGTATTGCCCTCGGTCCCGCATCGCTCAGTGCTGGTGGGGGAGACCTCTGGGTCTCCCCCACCGCAGTATGTAGCGTCAGCTGTACCCAGGTTCATCGGTGACGTCGAGCGCGGAAGGCCGCAGACACAACGTCACGGCCTCCCGAGCTCACCGGCAGGGACCCCTCCGAGCAGATCGATGTGCGCGCGGCTCGTCGGACCAACTCAGTTCTCTTCGAAACCCGTGTCCTCGAACTTCAACTGGGCGGCGTTCTCTCGGACGGTACGTACCTGCTGTTCGGTGAATCCGTCGGGAGTGCTTGCGGCGATCTCGATACGGACCTCGAGCGTGACGCCGTCGGCGGCTTCGAGGTGCGCCAGGACCTCCTGCTGGATATTGGCGAAGTCGGCAGCGGGACGGTTGGGATTAAGGGTCTTGACACCCCAGAACCTGCGCGTGACCTTCTTCGCCGGCGGAGTCGAGGGCTGAGAGCCGGGGCCCGGCGTAGGCATGACAGCACCGGGACTGGGAGACGGGCTGCTGCCTTCACCGCTATTGCTGCCGTCCGCAGGGGTGACCGGTTCGATCGGCGGGGTAGCCACAACCCGTGCGCGCTGGGCGACGGCTCGGGCCGGCTGGACGAGGAGCGTGTCATCGGTGACGAAGCTGGGATCGGGCTTGTCGCCGTGGATCCAGAGGTTCTGGTACTCGTCGGTGGCTTCGTCGTAGCCGTCGGCGAGGGCGAAGGCGTCCTGCTGCCAGAGAAGGACGTCGGCGGCGCCGAGTACGGCCTGTTCGAGCACCTGCCGGTTGGGCAGGCGCTTGAGGTAGGGGTACTGCGTGTACCAGGACCACAGGTCGCCGAACCGCACGTGCCCCTTGCCCCAGGCGTTGGCCAGGGCGCCTTCGAGAGCCATACGCACCAGCGTTGCCCCGAGCACCGGGGTGATCCAGCCCTTGGCTTTGAGCGCCGCGGTGACGCGCTCGGCGAGGGAACCACCGTCCTTGGCGACACGGGTAAGGGAGATAGTGGGCTTCTGACCGGGCAGTTCGGTCGGGATCAGCGCTGCGGTGAAGGCTGCGCGGATGCGGTCGTCGACGGCCGCGTCCAACTGGCGTGCGCGGGTGACGGACTGCTTGCGCTGCTGGGCGCTGAGCTCAAGCTCCTCGGCCTCGTCGGCGATGGATTTCCAGGCCCGGTACTCCCGTACGACCCCTTCGAGTTCGGGGTAGGTGTCGCGATCGGCGGCGACCATGACCAGCATGTTGCGGCGCTGCCGCTGCCCGGCGCCTGCCTCCCGAAGGAGACGCGCGGCGAAATCCGTGGCGGCGGAGGCGTCCTTGCCCCAGGTGAACTTCGGGTGCAGGACGACGAGCTTGAGCACCTCGGAATCGGGGATGTCCCCGGTGTCGAGAGGCGCGGCGTGCACGGCACCGAAGGAAGCCTTGGATGCCTTCGCCGTCGTCTTGAGGCGTTCGACGATCGTGGCGTGCACGTCGGCCTGGCTGTAGCCGGCTGCGCGGTCGGCGGCCACGCGGGAGACCGAAGCAGCCAGGTCGTACCAGGAGCGGTCGCCATCTTCGTAGAAGTACGTGGCACGTTGGCCCAGCAAGGCACGGGCATCACCGATGTGGTTGATGACGTCGCCCGGAACCGCAGTGCCCAAGCGGAGTTGCTGGATATCCACGCCCTTGTGTGCGGAGCGCAGCGTCGGCACAGTTGCGATGAATACCGACCGGGCGACACGCCTGGTAAGGGCTCGCTGCCCGAACGACGGACGCTCGTGGTCGATCTGAACAGGGGTGGCCCCCTCACCGTCGACGTCCTTGTCCACCACTGGCTTCCAGTTGTCATCGAGATACTTGGTGATCTCGCTGAAGACCTGGGTGTCGTGGACGGGCACTGCGCCAGGAGTGATAAGCGGTGTGGTGTCATTGGCGGCCCACAGTGAGTTGATGACCACGCTCATCAGGCGCAGCACACCGCGGGTGCGCTGGAACTTCGGCAGCGTCGACCAGTCTTCGTAGAGCCGGTCGAACAACTCGGGATGGATGGGGTACGCCGCTCGGATGCGCTGCTCGTACGCGCCGGTGGTCGTCTCGCGAGGGAAGAACCCGGTGTTCTCCTGGTAGTACTTCACGTACTGCTTGGCCACAGCGGCGATGTCAGCCAGGGCCACGGCGTCGGGTTCTTCGAACAGGCGCCGCCGGACGATCTCGAAGGACTCGATGTTGTTGGCCGGCCGCCAGTCGTCGGCGTTCCGGCCGATGGTGTGCTGCAGGGTTTCCAGGGCGACGTGCCCGTTGGGGCCGCCTACCTCCAGCGCCGAGCCGCCGCCCCCGTTGTCCAGGGAGTCGGAAGCGGGGATCGAGACCACGAGCATGACGCCCGGGATGGATTTGGCCATCTCGGTCAGGTGCTGGGCGAAGGTGTGCTGCGTGGCAAAGGATCCGCCGGGCAGGTCGTCGCGGCCCACGAGTTGGCGGGCGTAGGCCACCCACTCGTCGATCAGGATCAGCACGCTCTTGCCGCCGGCGACGACGTCGCGCACGACGGCGTCCAGCGCGTCGCCGGGATCGGTGCCGGTGGCATCAGCCATCGCGACGCGGTCGAATGCCTCGCGATCTCCCAGCTGCCAGGCCAACTCCCCCCAGAGCGTGCGCACCTGCGTGCCGTCGTCCTTAGGGATCGGCTGGCTCGGGGAGAGCTTCGTGCCCACCAAGGTGACCCGCTTCACGTCCAAAGACCTCAGCGGATCGCCTTCAGCCGTGGGCAGGGAGGCATGCACAACGTCCTGGACAGACTGAGACAGTGCGCTTGTAGCCAGGCCTTCGGAGAACAGGTGGTACAGGGCCAGCATCGAGTGCGTCTTGCCGCCACCGAACTGGGTCTGCAGGTTTATGACCGGGCTTGCTCCGGCGTCCCCGGAGAGGCGCTTGAGCGCACGAGTCAGCAGATCGGACAGACCGCTGGTGAGATAGGTACGGGAGAAGAACTCAGCCGGGTTCAGATACTCCGGCGCCGCGCTGTGGCCATGGGCCACCGCATACAGGTCGGCAGCGAACTCCGCGGCGGAGAACTGCCCGCGGATCACGTCGGCGTGCGGCCGGATGACTTCACGCCACGGCTTGATCGCCGTACCGGCCTGCATACCGGCCACCTTGACCGCCTGCGCCTCACGGATGAGCCGGTTGCGGGTCTGCTTTTCGAAGACCTCCCGCTGGTGTTCCATGCGCATCTTCGCGACCGCATCGGCCTCGCCACCGGCACCGATCACCGTCAGTAGACGCTCGATCGTGTCCAGCGCACGGTAGGTGTCGTCCGAGGAGAACTTCTGCCCGTGATGCGCGGCGTTCGCCGTCTCCCGCAGCTCGGAGGCCAACGCGGACTGCGGGCGCGAGAGGTCCCTCTCGAAGACCTTCCATCTCTCCGTGATTATGCGCAGCAGGAACCGCACGTCGTCGCGTGAGTACGTCTTGGCTGTGCCGAACTTCGCCACGTCCTCAGCGGCGATCAGCTCGGTCCAGTCCTTGCCATTCGGAGCCTGAGCTGACATACGCATGTCGACCCACGGCCGCATGCCCTCGAGCAGCTGGTCGAAGCTGCGCAGTACCTTCTCGTTGTTTGTCAGCGCCATCAGATCTCCTCCCCAAAGAGCATCTCGGCCACAGCGGCCGGGCGGATCGTGGTCGATGTCGCGGAGACATCGGCCCACGCACCTCCGAGCCCATTGAACAGGCCAGCGGTCAAGGAATCTTGAGACTCCATCAGCTCGTACAGGCGGGTGGCCAGGCGGTTGACCTCGTCCAGGTCCACCCTCCCCTTCACCTCGGCCATGAGCCTGGCGGCCTCCTCGCGCCCCTCGGTCGCGTACGCGCGTGCAAGATGGCAGGTGACCTCCCACAGGGACAGCCGGTCATCGTGGGCCGGGTCCCATCCGGAGTCGAGGTCCTGCGGCTTGATCAGCGCGACCTTTCCGCCGCCGGAGGTGAGGGTTCCGCCGCGGGCGATCCCGTCCACAGAGAGGCCCAGGGGCACCGCCAGCGACTCGGCGTCACCGTAGGGACGGGTGTCCCATCCGTAAGAGCGGAACCAGTCCAAGCAGAACCGGGTTTCGGCGTCCAGTTCGGCGTCGTGTTCGTTCTGCAGGGCGTCGAACGTCTGGTTGATCAATGCCAGTGCGGTCTTCACCAACATCGTGGAGCCGTCGTCCTCCAGTACCCGGGAGAAGCGGGAGAACACCGCCATACCAGGACCAAGGATCGTCTGCCTCAGGTCCGCCGGGGCGATCGCGCCCTCACGGATACGAGGCAGTGCCTCCTCCAGCTCTGTGTGGAGCGCGACCAGGAACCCTGTGCGGTCCGTCGCCGGTGCGGATTTCTCGCGGGGGCGGAGAGCCAGCACGATCGACGAGGCGAGTGCGTTCGTACCCACGGAGGTCATCCGGCCGCCACGCTCCGAGCGAACCGGCCACGTCGCGGTGATCGACCAGCCATTACGGACCATTCCCTCCAGGAAGGTGGACCACCCAGTGGAAGCGACACCTTCCTTCTCCAGCTCGGCCTGCTTGAAGGCGTAGAAGACAGTGATCGGGTAGTCCGACGATGCCGACTGCCGTGCGCGCGCGAAGACCTGCTCGAAGCCCTCCTCGAAGAACTTCTCGGCCTTTTCTTTCCCGCCATGGCGGTAGGAGTTGGCGACGAGTTCCTCATCCTTGGGAACTAGCATCGTCCCGAACAGGCTCGGGTAAATGCTGCGGAGGGAGCGGCGAAGCCAGACGTAGAAGAAGTCGGAGACGTCAGAGTAGACGATGTTGTCGTAGTACGGAGGATCTGTTGCGACCAAGAGCCCTGTGTAGTCACGGCTGGCAGCGTCGGCCTGAGAGACTCCACCAGGGGACGAAGCGGGAAGCTTGTCCACGGCCTTAACCACGGCTGAAAGCATGATTTCTAGCGTGCCGGAAGAAGGCCCGAATGGATTACCTTCGGCGAAATCCCACGCCATCGGGATTGCCTGACGGGAAAACACATTCCGCAGGATCTCCATCTGTGGGTTGCTGGCCCAGGTTGTTATTCCCGACTGATAGTCGGTCAGGCGGCTTACCGTCAGGCCTAGATATGTCGCGACAGCATCCGCGTACGCCTCTGCTCCGTTGCCTCCCTTGTTCAGTCGCTCACCGGGGGGGAGGCCTGCGGCAAGTGCGTCGGCCAGTGCACGCTCGCGCGCCTTGGTGACAAGGTCGCTGAAGGTGGTCAAGGCGATGATCTGGCGGTCGGCGAAGTAGTCGGCGAAGGTAAAGAATCCCCATCGGCGCCCTTGAGCATTTCCGCCGAAGGTGCCTCGAGCTTGTGCGTTGAGCTCTGCATCGCCTTGTCGGATGGCGACGGCCTCTGTGCGGACATCTCTCACAACCGCGGTATGCGCGACGGATGGGGGGAGATAGATGCGCTTTTTTTTCCCTTCGGCAACAACGGCGATCAATACAGAAGCAGGCTTCTGATCGTCTGGCACGTCGTACTGGCGATGTACCTCAGCAGCGCTGACGAATGCCTGGCACGCAATGCATTTTCCGCCCTTCTGGCCGGACATCGTTCCGTCGTCCGTCTTCGCCGGAGCCTGCTTTGCGTCGTGCCCGATGGCGAACTCCACGCGCCGTCCGCCGGGCGCCGTGGCGTCGTCGACCACTTCCGGGACGACGTACGCTTCCTTGCCCTTCTTCTTGCCGAGCCACCAGGAACGCACCAGCGGCATGCGGATGCCGCACGCCGGGTTGGGGCAGATCACCGTACGGGCCCAGATCCATGCGATGACGGAGGCTTCGGTGGTCTTCCCCGTGAGCTGGCCCTCGGATCCCAGCACGGGAACCTGCGCCTTTGGATACAGGTACCCTACGCGCTCCCGGGCGCGGCCGATCAGCCACGCGCCGTAACGGCGTACGTCCTCCGCTAGCCCTGTGGCGCGTGGCCAAGGCCCCAATCGACTCTCAGCAGCCCCCGGGAAGATCGGCGGCTGTCCGGCGAACTTCGACGGGATCTCGATAAGAGCTTTGTTGATCAGTACCGGCACGGGGTTGAGGTCGCTGGCGTGAGTCTCCAGGCCGAGACGCTGCGCCTCCAATGGGATCGTGCCGCCGCCGGC
Source organism: Streptomyces sp. DSM 40750 (assembly GCF_024612035.1). Taxonomy (GTDB): domain Bacteria; phylum Actinomycetota; class Actinomycetes; order Streptomycetales; family Streptomycetaceae; genus Streptomyces. The sequence continues at coordinate 3,455,394 of NZ_CP102513.1, read as the reverse complement.
AAACGGGTCAAGGATTGCCGGCGGGTTCCCTCCCGTGCTCTTGAGGATCTCCTCGCGGGCCTCTCGATACAGGCCCTCGTCGTTGATGTTCTCCCAGACCACCAGCCGTCGGATGATCCCGTGCAGGCGCTCACGTTCCGCCTTCTGCTCTTCCTCCGTGGGGAACAGCTCGGGATGCGAAGACGGGTCATCGACGAGCTGGGCGAACAGCACCGCCCGCGCCGCCGCCAGCGGCCGGCGGGCCCACCACAGGTGCAGCGTAGAGGGATGGCCATGGCGGATCGACTTCTCCCGGGCGGACTCGGCGTTGATGTCCTCCAGCGGGAGAGAGACCTCGATGAGCTTGCGTCGAGGGACAGAACCTGACGGCGTTCCGGGCTGCACTGCGGTGTTCACCTGCTCAATCTAGTTTCCGCTGCACTCGAACCGTTCCTCGGGTGGTGTTCGAGCGGATGAAGGCATGTGGATCGTGTGCGTCAGAGGGGCTCCACACCGCGGCCCCACTCGGCCTTCCACTTGCGGCGCAGGTCGTCGACGTACTTGTCCAGGACTAAGTCGGCGAAGGGGTTGAGCACATAGCGGACCTGGTCGTTCGACCCGTCGGGGGTGTCGGGGTCGACAGCGACGAGGGCCAGCCGGTAGTCGGGCTCGGCGTTCTTGGCGTAGCCGACCTCGCTGGTGGTGACAGTGAAGTTGTCAGCGCCCAGCACACGCCCCTTGACCTCGATGAAGATCAGGTGGCCGTCGGGCTTGCAGGAACGGATGTCGAAGCCCTTGTTGGAGTGCGCCATCTCCTCAGGTACCCGGCCGAGCCGACGCTCGGCAGCCAGTACGGCATCTACGGCACGACGCTCGGTGACGGTGGTGTCCAGAGCGAAGCTGTCAGGTGTCGGCTGATCGTCGGCGGTGCCCGGGACGACCCCGGCGGGCAGGACGAGCGCTGCGCTGATGATCTGCGGTGGGTGCACGTTGACCTGGATTTCGAGGTCGAGTTCGCCTTGACGGCGTTCGAGCCGGGCCTCCAGCGACCGGGCGCGATCGCGTGCGGTGGCCGGCGAGATACGGATCTTCTTGCCTGCCGCCTGCGCCTCGGCGAGCTTGATCGACTCGCCGTCCCAGTAGTTCATCTGAGCCAGCAGCCGCTGACGCATAAGCTTGCGCGTCCGCTCGACAGCTGGGACGACGCGAGCGACGACGTCGGCGCGGTGCTCGGGCAAACCGTGCTGGATCGCCCAGCTCTGGGCGATCTTCTCAACGCCGTCGGCAAGCCAGGGTGCGGACAGCTCGGAGTTGATGGCAAGGGTCAGCGTGGTGTGCTGCTCCAGGTTCAGGTCTGTAGGCAGGGACAGGTCGAGGTACGGAGCGGGGCCTGCCTGCTGTGCGGTTCCGTCGGGCAGCACGGAGACGTACTCGAACCTCTTGCTGATTGCCGCGCCGTGCCCGTCCGAGAGCTCTTCCAGCAAGGCGAACACGAGCTGGGGAGTGGTGACGGTCCGGTCCAGGAAGGTCGCTCCACGGGTCAGCGTGTCGCCGTACCTGTTCAGGATCTCAGTGATGATCGCGTCCATCAGCGGATGCCCGGGCGCTATGAGCTCGGCGTCCGGGCGGCCGGGCATGATCACGGCCGAGGGCTCGAAGGTGATGCGTGCATAGCGCGGGCTGACGGTACGCCGACCTTCGCGCAAAGCGGCGGGCACCTGGGTCAGCTCGAATCGGTCTTTCTCCCGCTTGGAGGCCCGCCCGCCTAGGGCACGCAGGGACTCCATGACGAAAGCCTGCACGAAATGGGGCTGCATGCGCCGGGCACGGGCCTCATCCATCTGCCGGCGCAGCTCGGCCAGCTCCTCCAGCCCGATCTCCGAGGTGGCCAGTGCGCGTTCCTTGATCAGCTCCTGGAGGCCGTCGGCTACGGACTTGTCGATGACCTGGTCCAGGTGGGCGCGGACCTCGGGCTGCTCGCCGTAGCGGATGGCTCGCATAAGCAGGTCACGTAGCGGCTCGTCCGCGAAGGCATTCTCTCCCAGGACGTCGAAGACCTTGCCGCCGTAGGCGCGACGCTGCTGCTCGATCTTGGTCAGGAGGCGCTGGAAGACCTGACCTTCCCTGGTTTCGGAGGCCACGAGATTCCACAGGCGGCAGACCTCGCGCTGGCCGATGCGGTGGATACGTCCGAAGCGCTGCTCGATTCGGTTGGGGTTCCAGGGGAGGTCATAGTTGACCATCAGGTGCGCGGCCTGAAGGTTCAGTCCTTCGCCGGCGGCATCGGTTGCGATCAGAACATGGCAGCGAGGGTCGTTGCTGAACTTGGTTCGGGTTTCCCGACGAGCCTGTCGCGCGGTGCCGCCGTGGATGGTGCACACGGCATCCGCATCGCCGCCCAGCAGGGTGGTGATCCGGCCTGCGAGGTAGTCGAGGGTGTCGCGGTGCTCGGTGAAGATAATGATCTTGTGCGGGGCGTGGCGGTCACTGCTCAGGCCCTCTTCGCGGGCCTTGAGGACAAGGGAACGCAACTCCTGCCACTTTCGATCCTCACCCGAGGTACGGACCTGTTCAGCGATCTCTTCAAGACGTGCCAGGACCGCGAGCTCGGCGTCCAGCTCGGCTGCCGTGCGTGCGGCGGTGGCGGCGTCCAGGACCTCGCTCTCCAGCTGCTCCAGCTCGGCGGCACCCAACTCGTCGGAGTCGAAATCGTCCGGGTCGAACGACAGTGTCTCGGGTGGGGGAACGAACGGGCCCGCCAGGATCTGCTCACGGTGGGCGCGCAGGCGCGCGGCACGGCGCCGTATCGACCGGTAGATCGCCTCCGGGCTCGACGCCAGGCGTCGCTGCATGACCGTGAGCGCGAAGCCGACGGTGCGTCGTCTGCCGTCGGTTCGCTCGGCCCGGTTCATCTCCGTGCGTACGTACTCGGTGACCTCTTCGTACAGACGCATCTCCGGTAGGGAAAGCGTGTACTCGACGGTCTCCGCCACCCGCTCAGGGAATAGCGGCTTACCCTCGAAGGTGAGCAGGTCCTCCTTGATCATCCGGCGCATCAGTCCGGTGGTGTCGGTGGAGTGCACGCCCTGGCGGTACTGCCCAGCGAACCTGTCGGGATCCAGTAGCGCGAGGAACGTCTGGAAGTTGGCTTCCGATCCCGAGTGAGGGGTCGCGGTCATCAGCAGGAAGTGTCGGGTGATTCTGCCGAGCAGCTGGCCGAGCTCGTAGCGGCGGGTGCGCTTGAGTTCGTTGCCGAACCAGGAGGCGCTCATGCGGTGGGCCTCGTCCACGACGATGAGGTCCCATTCAGACTCTGCGAGGATGGTCTGCCACTCTTCGTTGCGGGCGAGCTGGTCCATGCGCGCGATCAGCATGGGGTTGCGCCGGAACGGGTCGCCATCGCGGTCGGCCTCAGCGAGATCGCGTGTCAAGATCGCCATCTCGATCCCGAACTTCTCCGCGAGTTCGGTCTGCCACTGCTCGACCAGCCCACCGGGGGCGACGATCAGGCAACGCTGCACGTCTTCACGCAGCAGCAGCTCCTTGAGATACAGACCCGCCATGATCGTCTTTCCTGCGCCAGGATCATCTGCCAGCAGGAAGCGCAGGGAGCCGGCTTGGGCCAGCAGGGTGCCGTAGACGGCGCGGATCTGGTGGGGCAGCGGGTCGATGTCGCTGGTTTCCACGGCCAGCATCGGGTCCGACAGACCCGCGTGCCGCATGCGCAGAGCTTCAGCCGCAAGACGGAACTGAGCAGGGTCGGCGTCGAACGACCACCGCGAGCTCGATGCTTCACGCCGCAGCCCAGGGAGGTCTTCGGGGAAGAGCACCTGGTCGAATAGGTGCCCGGAGTCGTCGCGGACCGTAATTTGAAGAGCGTCACCGACCGGCGTGGCGGCCACGACGGTCACCGACCCCGAGGCCAATCCGGTCAGGCGAACCCCAGGCTCGACCTCATCGGTGTGCATAGGACCTTTCCCCCCAGAACCAGGCGCGGAGAAAATCGGCGCCGACCGCCGTGGACGTCGCTGCTTCATCGAAAGCGTAGTTACGAGTGTCCGACGTCACTGACGAAAGCTGCCAAAGCGCAGCACATGCAGCATTCAACCACTTTCTCCTCGGATATTTCACATCTTGGTGATGATTGGATTTCAGGGTTCTCAAGCCGCCCGCACCCGGTGCTCCCCCCGCTCCAAATGCCCCATAACCACCTGATGCGCCCGCCACCCATCCGGAAACTTGGGCGGCACATCCAGGTACACAGGACTGCTCCGCGGATGCCGGTCCAGCAGGTCGCGGATGCCGGCGCGGGCCACCACGATGCAGGCGAAGCGGTGCCGGGAGAGCAGGACGCACAGGCGGCCCGTCTCCAGGTGGAAGGCGGAGGCGTCGTGGCGGCCGGACAGCGGGTGCCAGACCAGGGTGACGTCGAACTCGCGGCCCTGGAGGCGGTTGGCGGTGTCCACGATGATGTCAGTCAGGCCGCGATCGGCGAGGCGGGCGCGGACCGCGTCCGCCTGCACGGTGCGTGCTGTGCCGATCGCTATGCGCGCCTCAGTCAGCCGCTCCCCATTGACCAACGCGCCACGCTCCAGCAGCCGGGCAGCCGTCACCGCGAGGGCGTCCGCCACCTCCGGGTCCTGGTCGAGGGTGTGGCGGGCGGGGAGTTCCAGGTGGCCCCAGCCGGAGTCGGCGGCCCGGGCGAGGACGTCGTCCAGCGGGCCGGAGCCGTGGGGCAGGCTGGCGTAGGACAGCACGCGCTCCGGTGCCGTCGTGCCGGGGACGAACCGGTAGAAGGGGTAGAAGGCCTGCTCGACCAGGGGTGCCGCCGTCTCCGGCAGGCGCCAGGAGACGGGGAGTTGGTGGCGTAGGAGGTCGGGGTTGTGGGCGAGGGTGACGTCGACCGCGTTGCGCAGGGGGTCCCAGGTCAGGCCGTGCCAGCGGTCGCTCTCCACGGTGGCGAAGGGGTCGAGCTGGCCGGGGTCGCCGACGAAGAGGACCTGCGAGTGGTCCTGGGCGAACAGCGGGGCCGTTGCCAGGAGCCCGTCCGAGCGCATCTGGTACGCCTCGTCGACGATGGCCCACCGCCACGGCGCGCACTTGTCCGGGGTGACGAACGACCACTTCTTCGCGGTGGACACCACGACGGGCAGGTCGCGCAGGTCCGTCACCTGGCGGCTCCCGGTGACGTTGGGGTGCCGGGTGACGCGGGGCGGGAGGACGTGGCCGCCGGCGTGGAGGCGGCCGAGTGCCAGGCCGGGATGCTCCCGCGCGATGCGGTCCACGAGGTCGTCGACCTGCTCGTTGGTCTGCGCGACGATCATGAGCTGGTGGCCCGCGGACGTCAGGTGCCCGGTGGCCTTCACCACCAGCGTGGACTTCCCGGCTCCGGGAGGTGAGTCCACGACGACGCCCCGGCCGGGCGCGGTGTCGAGGCTGGTCAGGATCCCCGCGACCGCCCGGTCCGCGCGTTCGCCGGGGGTGAGGGCTTCGGGCTCCCCGGTGTCGGGAAGGAGGGCGGTCACTCCCAGGTCTCCTCTGCGTCCTCGTTGGTGGGCTCGTACGGCTGCGGCGGACCGCCGTGGGTCCAGGGGGTGTTCTCCTCGTCGGGCAGGGCGGACGGCATGGCCGTGGGGTTGAGCGTGGTGTACGTCAGCTCCTCGCCGGTCTCCGCGAGGGTGCCGGCCGGTGCCGGCGGCTTGCGCTTGTTCGCGAAGCCGCCCTTGAGCTGGAGCACCACGGTGTGGCCCCCGTCGTCCTCCTGCCGTACTTCGAGGATCCGGGCTCCTTGGCCGGGCCGGGCGGGGGACTTCACCTCCGTGCCGACCGCGAGACCGACGCGGGTGTCGGTGCTGGTGCGGAGGGTGATCGCCGGGCGCCAGACCTGGGAGCCAGGGCGATCGCCGGGGACGAAGCGGTCCTCGTCCCTGGCCGTCACCGTGCCCGTGAAGGCCTCGCCGGTCAGCTCGTACTCCGCCATCACCAGCGGATCGTCGTACGCGCGCTCCGCCTCGTAGCGGGCGACCGCGTCCTCCAGCCGGGCCAGGCGGCGGGCGGCTCTGACGGCTTGGTCGCGCCGGGCCTGCGGGCGGCCGTCGGCGTCCATGTACTCGGCGTACTCGGAGAACCACCGCCGGTCGAGGGCCCAGCGGTCGGGGAGATGGGCGCCCTCCGGCAGATCGCGGAGCAGCTCCACGCCACGCCACATGAGCCGCCAGGTGGGCAGCATCTGGCCGCTCAGCTCACGGTCGATCTGGCGGCCGACCGCCTCGCGTCCGCGCTCGTCGGACGCCTCGTCGTAGCGAGTCATCAGCTCGTGGAGGGTCCGGTCGAAGACCGGATCCGTGGACGGACCGGCCGGCGGCCACACGGCGGGGTCCTCCGCCTCGCGCGCCGCCCGCGCGCCGTCGCTGCCTTTCGGCGGATCGATCCAGGCGAGCAAGGGCGCGAGGTGGGAGTCCTCGGAAGGGCTCTGGCCCGTGGCCCAGTGCGCGGCGAGCAGTCGGGTCATCGCGAGGAGCACACCGGAGTTCGGGAACTCGGCCAGCTCCGCGCACCAGGTCAGCCACTTGCCGAGGGCGGGCACGGACGGGTCGACCGCGTACGGTCCCTCTGTGGCGCGCAGTCTGGTCAGACGGCCGAGCAGGCGCACGTACGCGATGCCCTCGCCGTTCGGCACGAGGAGCTGCGGGGCCCGCTGGAAGCGCAGGCGTTCCTCCTTCTCCTTGCCGCGGCCGACGGTGTAGGGCTCCGTATCAGTCCGGCACCCATCGATGTACGCGAGGAGGAGTGCGGCGAGGCGCTCGGCGAACCGGAAGCGTTCGGCGCGGCTGCGCGGCTGGCGGACGGTGAGGAGGGTCGGGTGCTCGGGGTCCGTACCCGCGAGCGCGGCCAGGGGTGCGCACGCCTCGCCGGCGAGGGTGAGCGGCACCAGGACGAACGGCTTCTCGTCCAGATGCTGGTGGCGGACGGTCGTCAGCGGCTCGGCACGGCCGGTGCGGGACGCCGTGAGCGCGGCGACGGTGGACAGGACACTCATGCGGCCCCCCGGCGGAGTCGGCGCAGCCGGGCGGCATCGCGCAGCAGGTCGGCGGTTTCCGCCTCGGCCTCTCCCGGGGCGGAGACGCCGTCCAGGTAGTCGAGCGCGGTGCGGGTGGAGTCGATGCCCGGCAGGTTGTTGCGTACGCCGCTGCCCAGGCGAGCCGGCGAGGCACATCCGTCGGCCTCGTCGCGGCAGTAGCGTGCCATTTCGCAGAAGGACAGGCAGGAGGGCGTGTACGACGCGTCCAACGCCTCTATGGAGGAGGAGAGTTCGTCCGTGCTGCGGGTCGTGTCCAGGGTCGCCGTCTCGGGGAGTCGGGCCGCGAGGTCCTCGGCGCGCCGCAGCCGCGTGAGCTGGAACTGGAGGGCGTCGAGTTCCTGCCGGAGGTCGATCAGGCGGCCGTAGGGGCGGTTGGAGAAGTCCTTGGGGCAGACGAGCAGGAACTTGTGGGAGATCTGCTCGGTGGGCAGCCCGGCGGTTTCGAAGGCGCGGCGCAGGGCGAGGACGTAGACCGCGGCCTGCTTGGCCGCCTCGGCGACGGCGGTCGGGTTTGCCTGGCCGTCGATCGCCGCGAACGAGCGGATCAGGACGACGTGGAACTTCCCGTCGATGCGGTGGGTGAGCGCGTCCGGTTCCAAGTACGCCGTCTGACCGGCGACTTCGAGGGTGAGCACGGGGCGGTCGAGGATGAGCCGTACGTCCTGGCCGGAGGCCACGTGCGCGATGAGGCGGCGGGTCTCCCGCTCGCGCACGTGCAGGGCCGTGTTGCCCCCCACCTCGTTGAGGTCGGTGACATGGGCCTCTGCCACGGGGACGGTGAGCTGCTCGCGCAGCAGCCGGATGAGCTCGGCGTAGCCGCCCCACTTCACGAGGTCGTGGAACGCCTGCTCGCGGGCGATGGCGAAGGGCGACTGGCCGAAGCGCGGCTCGTATCCGACCTGCTGGGCGAGCAGCGCCTTGTCCACGCCGGCCGCGTCGAGGACGGCGCGGCGGGCGCAGGCGGGGTTGGCGGTCAGGGCAGTGATCTTGCGGGCGGTGTACGGCTGGGGAGGGCGCGGTCCGCGTAGCCGCGCGAGTCTGTCGTCGGGGGGTTCGGACTGCTGAGAGGGCATCGTCTCTGCTTCGGGGACGTCTTCGGAGGTGTGCCGGCGGGTGAGACGACCGTGGTCGTCTCACCCGCCGGGAGAGGTCAGTGCATGCTGCCGCTCGCGTCACGCAGGGCATCACGCAGCGGTGCTGCACCGAACAGCTTTTGTGCGTCGGTGAGTTGAGAACGGACGCGCTCCGCCGCCGTCTGCCGCTGTTGGTCGTCCTCCTGCTGGTGGACGGCTGCTTCGGCATGGGCGGCGGCGATCACACGGGCGGGGTCGGGTTCCGGGGCCGCGGAGTCACAGGCGCCCGGGATCGTGAGGGCGAACCGGCGTAGCAGCCGCCAGGCCGCGTCCGGGGCCGGATGCCCTGCGGTGGCCAGTCGCCGGATCTGCTCGGCGGTGCCGACCGCGTGGGTGAGGAAGTCGGTCCGGGGGCTGAGCGGGGTGATGATCCGTCGCTCCACGGGCCAGGTGGACAGAGCGAGAAGCCCGCGGGCGGGGACGAGGCGGTCGTGGGTCAGGGCCGCGCAGATGTAGTACGGGCGGGCAAAACCCTGTGCAGTGAAGGAGCGTTCCTCGTCCCGGCGCAGCGACGCGAGCTTGGCGGCGACGAGCGGCTCGGTGGAGAACGCCTCGTACGCGGACGAGATGAGTTTCGGGGACGCGGGAGCACCCAGCAGAGTGAGCGCTTGGTGCACCTGTTCGCGGACCGGGATGGAGCCGTGCGCGGGGCGCTCCTGGCGGCGTGGTTCGCCTGTCGTCGTGGGTGGCTTCCGTGTCTCGGCCCCCGGCGCGAGTGCCTCGGTGTCCGGCCCGGCTTCGGCATCCGGCTCGGCTTCGGCATCCGGCCCGGCCTCTGCATCGAGAGCCTGCTCCCACGCGGTTTCCGCCTCGCGCAGGGCGCGACGGATGCGCGTGGTTTCGGCCTTGTCCCGGGCGCGTACGGCGCCGCGCAACTCGGTGCGCAGATGGGACAGGCGCTGCTCGAGCTCCTCCAGTGATGCCGCCATGAGGGGCACCTTAGCGCACGAGCCAATCTATGCCAAGAACTTCCAAGGAGTTCCAATGTTCCATGCTACGGTCGAAGACATCGATGCTCCTGGCCACGCCGAGGGGTGGCGTCAGGGCGACGTCTGTCTCGAAGGGGGAGGTAATGGGCCACGACATGGCATGGCGCAGGCCGCACTGGCTCACGGGGGACGACAGTCTTCTGCGGGTCGGGCCCGGAACCGGCGGAGACGAGGAGCACACCTGCCCCTCGCACGCCGCCGCCAAGGCCCGACCGACGCTGTGGCCGGCCCAGCGCCTGCGGCTGCCGAAGCCGGAGCTCGAAACCTTCACTCTGGGGCCGGTCATGGACGCCGTCGACCGGGTCGAGTTCCACGAGGAGACACTCGACCAGGCCCTGGAGGGGCTGCGCTTCAGGACGCCCGCACTCCACCCCGGACATCTCACCTACGCCGAGCACGCCCTGCGGTCGTACATACAGGCGTTGGCTGCGGAAAGCGACAAGAAGCTGCGCCCCGTCCGTGCCTACTGGGTGGCGCAGCGCGAGAACGGCAAGTTCTGGGAGATGTACGCCTGGTGGCGGCGGTACGAGTCCGCCGACGGACGACTGCGCGAGTACCGGCGGCTGCGGCACGGCCAGGCCAAGGGATCCGAGTCCGGCGAGATAGCCATCGCCGTGTACGTGGCGGTCCACGGGCGACCGGCGGCCTGGCCCCTCAAGTGGTCGCGGGCCTTCCAGCCGCTCGGACCCGTCGCCCGGCCCGAGCGCGTTCGCGTCGTCGAGGTCGGGCTGGCCGATGGCCGGCCCCGGGTGCAGTTCGACGGTACAGCCGAGGACGCCGAGGCGTACTACGCCGAGCACGGGCACTCGCACGTCGCTCGTGTCGTGGCGGGTGGGGCGCCGACGCCCGGCTCCTCCTGTGTCGACTGCAAGCAGTTCACGGCCTGCCCGGCTGTGCCGCGCAGGCCCGGGGTCCTTGGGGTGTCGTCGCGCGTCGCACCGCTGCGGAAGGTGTCCGTCAGCGACCTCCGCTACCACGCGGCCTGCCCCGCACAGGCGTTCCTGCGTGCGTTACACCTGCCGAGGTCCGATGAGTACGGCAGCGCCGCCAAACTCGGCCAGGCGGTGCACGGCTGGATCGAGAAGTTGCACCGGCGTGATGGGTGGCCGCCCTGCGCCGTCGCGGACATGCCTACCGAAGGCGAGAACTGGACGGAAGGGCGGTGGCGGGTCTCCGACGAGGACGCCGCGACCGGCCGGGACATGTTGCTCCACCACGTCGACGCCTGCCCCTTCCAGGACCCGGGACTTGTCCAGCGGGTCGAGCCGGAGGCCCTGCGGGTCGTCCACGACACCGCCGCACAGGCCGTGGTCGTCGCCAAGCCCGACCTGCTCTACCAGGAGGACGGCTCCTGGGTGTGGCGAGAACTCAAGACGACGAGGAAGCGGCGGCGGAACCAGGTGGATCTCCTGGAGACGTATCCCCAACTCGCCCTGGCCGTCACCCTGCTGGCACAGGGTGCGCTGGGCGGTGACCCGGGCGGATCGCGCGTCGAGGTGGAGATCCTCCGGCCGGACGGCTCCGATCCCCATGTCATCGATCCGACCGACCCCGAGCAGCAGGCCAAGGCGCGGTCCGTGCTGCGGCGGTACAGCGGTCCCTGGCGAGACGACGAGGCGTGGGACGCCCGGCCCGGACCGCATTGTCAGTCCTGTCCGGTATCCCAGTGGTGTCCGAGTGCTGCGCCAGGCTTGACCGTAACCCGAGAGGGAGAGGTATGACGACGACGGACCTGCTGCCCGCGATTCCCGAAGGCGCTGGGACCGCCGACGAGACGCTGTTGCGCCTGATCGCCAGCGCCCTCGCCTGCCTGTCCCGACTGCGGACCGTGCCCAACCCGGTCTACCCGGCCAAGGTGCAGAACGCCTACAACCGCCTCGTGCTGCACTGCCTGCGGCGGGGTGAGGAACCACCGGGCAGCGTGCCTGAAATGGTTCGCTGGTCCTGCGAACGGCCGCTTAGGGAATGGCCGTTGACCCTCACCGACGAGGTCCTCTCGGGCACGGCTCTGCTGGTCGATCCCGAGACCAGGCTGCCGCACCAATTGTGCCTGGAGTGGGAGGTGAGCGCCGCCGATCCCGCCGCCGAACTGTTCGAGAACGAACGGATCCTGGAAGCCCTTGCAGTCTGCCGCGCAGCCAAGTCACCCGGCACCTACACCGCTTTCCGTGCCCTTCTCACCACTCGGCCCGTGCTCACCGGTGCCGAACTGGCGCTGCTCGGCGGCGATCCGGAATGCGGGATGCTGCTGCACAGCGTCATCAAGCGCTGCTACGAACCCGCCCCCGCGTCCTATCTGCGTGACGGCGCGTATCGGCAGTGCGCGCGCTGCCACTGCCTTATGGTGCCGCTGCTCGTCGGCGGACACCGCTGCGAACTGGACCGTTGCCGCCGTGACGGGGCGAGGGGCGATGGCACTCCACTGCGCCCCGACAAGGGCGGTGTCTTCCAACTCAGCCGTCCCCTCCGCATGTTCGTCACGAGCCCCGGACTTGCCGAGACGGATCTGGAAGCCGCACTGAAGAAGAAGTTCGGGATCACGGCCGAGATGTGGCCGAACTACGACGCATACGACCTTCGCGTCCCGCTGCCCGGGCGTCGGCACTGGGCCGTGGATGTGAAGGACCGCGTCAACCCCGCACTCCTGGCGCGCACGACCACTCCCTTCCGGGGTGACCCTCCGTACGAGCGTGCCTTCCTCGTCGTACCCCGGTACCGCTTCCGCGAGAACGAGGCGTACGGGCGGCAGTTCCGCCGCAACCTGCCCGACGACATGGCCGGGCGGGTCACTCTCCTGGACGACCAGGCGTTTCTACGGCTGGTGGGCCGCGAACTCCCCGCCCCGAATCGGCAGGAGCCAGAACCACCGCGTACCGAAGGAGGCCGCCATGCGTGACCGCAGTGGATGGCATCGGCGCTGCTCGCCGGAGCAGCTCACCGAAGTATGGCCGACGCACCTCGGCAGCTTCCGTCCCGGCGACCTCCTCGACATCGAACTGGGCCTGTACCTGCTTCAGGACGTGACGCCGACCCGCACTGCCGCCGACGTCTGGCCGCTGCTGGGCGGCTACCCCTACAGCGAAGCCTTCGGCGACGTGCGCACAGACGAACAGCGCCTGCGCGTCCTGCGAGCCCGCCACTACCTGTGGGACCTGCGTCGGCGCCACGCTTGGCGCGAGGCACTGGCCGACTATCTGACAGTTCCTCAGCAGCTGCGGGGATACGACCTCGACGGACTCGATGACGTACCGCGTCGCCGCGAGCCCGCACGCGCCGCGCGCCGCTTCGAGATCTTCGAAAAACTGCTCAGCACCGCGCCCGACTTCTCGACGCGCTCCGTTCCCTTCGCCGAGGCGGGTGAGTACACCTTCCGCGTACAGGACCGCACCCACTCCGTGGTGTTCGAGGAGGAACTCCTGTCGGACACCCTGCCCCGTGCGCACGCCCTCGACGCGCAGCCCGCAGGTCGGGGAGAGCCGATCGACGTCACCTGGGCGGAACTCGAAAAAGCCGCCGACGCGATGGACACCGCAGAGGCGGCGGCACCGCACGGTCCCCGCAACGACTGGGCCGGGCGTCTTCGGCGCGTCAAACTGCTCGTGCGCGACGAGGAGGCCGAGAACTTCTCGGAGAAGGGGCGGCTGACGGTCGACCGGCTCCTGCACCTGGTGGGCATGGTCGGCGCCGGCAAGTCCACGATCCGCGACATCCTGACGTACCACGTCGTGACCCAGACACCCCGTCGCGTCACCATTGTCGTCGGCGACGTGGCGGAAACCCTTGCTGTCGTCAAGCAGTTCGACCGGCTGGGCGTGCGGGCCGCGCCGATCCTCGGGCACTCCACGCGCGAGCGCAACATCAACCGGCTGCACCGCCGCACTGCCACGGCCGGTGCGGCCACCATGCTGGGGCACGACCACGAGGGCTTCGCCTATCTGAGCAGTGCCTGCCCGGTCGACGTTCTGCGCGGCCTGGAGGCGCGCCGACCCCTCGGCATCCGTGAGGCACCGTGTCTGACCCTCTTCACCGTGCCCGAGGTCGAGCCGGCTGACGGCGATCCGCTGCTCGACGACGAGAGCCCAGCGGTGCGTGACTCCCGGCGCCCGAAGTCACAGCGGCGGCTGTGCCCGCTGTGGAACCGCTGTCCCCGACATCGCGGGGCCCGCGACCTGGTCGACGCCCAGGTGTGGGTCGCCACCCCGGCCGGCCTGGTGCACAGCTCCGTGCCGCAGCACCAGCACGACGAGCAGCTGAGGTATCTCGAACTCGCCTGCCGGATGAGCGATCTGATCATCGTGGACGAGGCGGACCGGGTGCAGATGCAACTCGACACGGCCTTCGCGCCTGCCAGCACCCTCGTGGGTAAAGCCCCGAACTCCTGGTTCGACGAGGTCGCCGTGCACAAGTTCCAGCAGATGGCCCGTGATGGACGGCTCCAGCTGTCCGCCCGTGACGTCGACGACTGGACCAACGCCGTCAACACGGTCAGCGCCGCCACCGACCGCCTCTACGCGCTACTCGTCAAGGACGACGGCCTCAGGCGCTGGATCAGCACGGACTACTTCAGCGCCTTCACCCTGCACAGTCTGCTGCTCGACAGCTGGTTTCCCGGCCGGAATGAGGGTGAGCGCCCTCCTGCGGCGGCCCGGAGCCTGGACGTCGCACTCGGACGGTTCAGGGACGATCCGTTGCACGAGCAACAGAGCGGTACGGGAGACGATGAGGTGACTCCCCTGGTCAACACCTTCGTCCACCTCACTCTGGAGCTCCTGCACGCGCCGCAGGGAGCCCGAACCCGCGAACGGCTCCGCGAGGCCCTCACCGACGTCGTCTCGGACGACTGCGGCGTACGCGCCGATATCGACCTCCAGGCCCGGCGCTTCGAGTTCACACTGATCCTGTCCGCCCTGCACAGCCGCCTCGACTTCATGACCACGCTGTGGCCGCGCGTCGAAGCCGCCCTCAACCTGGAGAGCGCCTCCAATGTGCTCTCCAGGAGGCCCCCGAAGGACTATGAGGCGGTCATCCCCGAGTCGCCCATGGGCAATGTCCTCGGCTTCCAGTTCCGCCACGACGACCGGGAGCGAGACGGCGACCGCAGTGGCGAACTCCGCTTCTTCCACTGCAACGGCGTCGGCCGTGAGCTGCTCATGCGGCTGGGCGACCTGTGTGCCGTGGACGGCCGCCCCGGACCGCACGTCCTCCTGATGTCCGCCACGAGCTGGGCGGGCACATCCAGCAGGTACCACGTGCACACCGACGTGGGAGCCGTACTGCGACCCCGCGACGAGGAGGTCGAGGCTGTGCTGGGCAGCGAGTTCCGCAAGGAGTTCCTGTACTGGCCCGGAGGCGACCAGCCGAAACCGTTGCGCCTGTCCGGCTGCGACCCCGAGGAGCGGCCACAGGCCCTGCTGCACATGCTGCACCAGCTGGCTGTGCCCGACCGCAGCCTGCCCGACTCGGTGAGCATGCTGGACGCCGAACTGGACGAGATCGACGACCCGGAGCGACGCCGCATCCTCCTCCTCGTCGGCAGCTACGACGAGGCACGCAGGGCAGCCGAATACCTCAACCAGATCCCCGAGTGGAACGGACGTGTCACCCAGCTCGTGTCCGACGACGCGGACGCGGACACCGCCTGGACGCGGCTGCCGGAGGACAATGCCGCGCGCACCCTGCCGCGCGGGGACGTCAAGTCGTTTCCCTCCGACGGCGGCGACCTCCTCGTCGCCCCGCTCCTCGCGGTGGAGCGCGGGCACAACATCGTGCTGCGTGGTGGCAAGGCCGCCATCGGCACCGTGTACTTCCTGGCCCGCCCCCACCCGCGCCCCGACGACATCTCGCTCGCCATCCAGTCCATCAACGACTGGGCCATACGCCAACTCCGCGACATCGACGGCACGTTCTGGCAAGGCGCGCTAGCCGCGGCCACACCCGACCGAGCTGCCGTCGCCTTCCGCAGCCGTGCCCGCCGTCAATGGAACCGTTACCTGACCCGCAAACTCGCCTGGTCGAGCCTGCGGGACGACGAGAAGGTGGCGTTCACCTGGGACCAACTCGTCGTCATGTGGCAGGTCATCGGCCGACTCGTACGCGGCGGCGTGCCGGCCAGAGTGGTCTTCGTCGACGCGGCGTTCTCGCCGCGCGAAGCCGGGTTCCAGGCCATGGACACGCCCGACACGAGTCTTCTGGCGAGTATGCGCGAAGTCCTCGCCCCCTACTTCGCCGCAGACGGCGCGGCCGATCCCGAGCCTGCCCCGATCGACAAGTCGCTCGTCCGCGAGCTGTACGAACCGCTCTATCGCGCCCTTGCGGACATGGGCTGACGGCCCGTCGGCACCTTCGAGACCACACGACCCTCTTCGCCTCCAAGGAGAACCAGCACCGTGGAATACCAGTGCCTCCGGGCCGCCGCCTACATGCCCGAGCCGGCGCAGGGACCCTTCACGGTCCCGATGTACACGCTCGCCCTCCCCGAGCACTGGGAGGACCCCGTCCTGCGCCTGCACCACGACGGGTTGGACGAGCGGCAGGCCGAGCGACGCCGGCGCGTACCGACGAAGCGCATCAACCAGCTGCTGCGCGCCACCGCCCCGGACATCGTCACGGTCGACTCAACGGCCCGGTTCGGCTCGGCGAACCCCTGGTTGTACTGCACGGGTCCGTACCCGATCGCGGTGACCAATCTCTACGTCGCCACCTGGCTCAAGAGCCTCCAGAGGAACCCGGACGACCCCGAGACGACGGGGCCGCTGATGGACTGCTTCCGGGATCTGGACACGTCCGCCCTCAGTTGGCAGCAGGGCATGGTCGATCTGCTCGAACTACGGGACACCGCACGCCAGACCGCAGCCCCCGCAGCCCACGTGTACCGGCTCCTTCCCGACGTCCTCGCAGCCAGGATCACCAGCCTGGCGCCGTACGAGCACAACGGGAAGCGACTCACCTTCCGCCAAGTGGCGGGTCTCGGCGGCTCCCGCGGAGCGGGCAGCGGCGGCGCCGAGCTGATGTCCGAGCTCATCGAGTACGTGCCCAAGCGTCGCGGAGGAGGCGACGGCAAGCCGGCGTACTACGCCGCGACCATCCGGGTCACCGTACGTACCGTGCCTTTCTCGCCTGTTCCGCGGGTCCACCTGAGTGCCGGTGTCCGTCGGTTCGTGAGCGGCAAGGTGTTCATTCCTTATGGCAAGGGTGTGTCGGCCTACCTGCTGCCGGACGCCTCACTTGTCCTCGATGGCCCTGCCCCGCAGCGCTTCGCGGTCGCCATGCTGGACTGGAGGAACGGCACGACCGAGTGGCGACAGGGCGGACCGGAGGGAATGCTCACCCAGATCACCGCTCTTGACGCGTTGCCCTCCCCGGACCGGCTGGTCAAGGAGGCCGACCACTGGATCCACGGCCGGGACGGCATCCGGATCGCCGTCGGTCATCACGCGGTCATGGGTAAGCACACCATCGGCACGGGCCTGATGCCCAGCGAACGACGGAGGCTCATCGAGTGGGCGGAACAGGCGCTCGCCCCGGAGTTCGTGCCCATTCCGGCACTCACGCGCAGCTCGTACGCTCGACCGCCGAAGAAGCAGTTGAAGAAGTTGCCGTCCATCCCCAAGAAGGAGCAGACGCCGGAGGATCTCGCCGCGATCCTTGACCAGCGAGAACTCTTCTCGGCGCACAACGCCCAGGTGCTCCGCGCCCGCCTGGCCGAGGCTTTGGAGGGTGACGATCTCACGACGCTCGTTCTCTATCAGTCGGACATCATGCGTGATCAGATCGTCGCTGCCGCGGAGGCTGGACTGGGTCTCGCCGGGCTCCGGCGGGAGGAGGCAGCCGACACGTGGGTCTGGGAGTCGGAGGAGCTGACGGTTCGGCTGCACGCCAGGCGACTGGGCTCCCTGGGCGGTCCACTGGGTGGTGACCGCGTGCCCCGCAGGGGCAAGGAGCACGACGAGGCCATCGCCGACCGCCGGACGCAGGTGGCGGAAGCCATGAACAGTCTGCGCGCGACCGTTCCGGGCATGCGGTTGGCCCTCGTGGAACTCGACGGCCAGGATGCCTTCCAACATGCCCGGCGGCGCAGCGACCCCAAGTACGCGATCCGTCTCGGCTGCGCCGACGCGAGCCTGGTGACCCAGTTCATCCGTCCCTTGGACTCCGAGGCTGACAAGCAGGAGCAGGCCATGGAGGACGCGCGGATGCGTGCTGCATCGGCCTGGTCGGACGGTATGCGCCAAACCGGTATGCGGTTGCTGCCGCAGCACACTCTCGGCGACCTCATCCCTGTTGGCCTGAACCAGGTGGCCTTCCATCTCGTGGAGCGCCGCCACGACGGGCCCACGGGCAGGCAGCAGTTCACGCCGATCGCGATCCTCATCCGACCGGGCGCGAAGTGCGTCCTCGGCAGGTCGGCGGACATGCACGGATGGGTTCCGTATCCGGAACTCCTCAAGGCGTTGACCGGACGCGTCGAGGCAAAGAGGACCAGCGCCGACCAGGCGGCGCTCATGGCGGCCTTTATCAAGCAGACGCTGTCGAGCTTGCGCAGCACCCCGACGCTCGTACTGGCACATGCCCAGGACCTGCGGAAGCGCTGGATGTGGCTGAAGAACGACGGACTGGAGCAGGACCGCCTTGGTCTCGACGGAGGGCCGACGCAGCGGATCGGACTCTATGGCAAGCAATTGCGAGTCGTCCGGGTCGCCGATGGCACCAGGGACGAAACGGCGCAGTGGTGGGCGGAGCGGGAGGAACTCAAACCCGAGCTGGAGGGCCAGCAGCGAGGGGGCTTTGCGATGGGGTTGTGGAAGCCCGGCGTACAGGGCGATCCGGGCCGCGTCTTCTACAGCACGGTCGGCAAGTCCAGTACCCAGACGAAGCTCACCAACGATGACGCGAAGTTGACGCCGCACACCAACCCGTCGGGCAACAGCGCACACCGGCCGACGGCGAACGCCTGGAACCCGGATCTTCTCGAATTCACGGTCGCCTGTCTCCAGCCGGGCGACGATGCTGAAGCCTGGGCGGCGTTCGTGCACCAGCAGCGTTTCAGCGAGGACTACCGAGAGGCCCGCGATGGCCTGGGCATGCCCCTCATCCTGCACCTCGCGCGGTTGGTGGACGACTATGCCCTGCCGCACGAGATCGATGACTCCGTAGATCCGACGCGGCCCCAGCCCGCGGCTCCGCCGGACGGGGACCCGCAGGGGCAACTGACCTTCGACTTCGATGACGGTGCTGATGACGAGTGATGCGATAGCTTTCGGTATACGCCTGCAGACGGTCTCGTCGCGGCGTAGAGAATCTTGTCTCTACACCAGAGAGGGTTCTGGTCCGCAGGAGGGTTGCGTCCTGGGAAAAGGCAACAGAGAAGACCTCATGGGCCCGGCTTGCCACCGCCGCTGTGCTCGCCGGCGCCGTCGCGTCCACGGCCCTCGTGCTGGTTGCTGCGGCCGCTCTCGACCCGGCGTCCCGCGGACGGCCGACTCACTCCTCGGCAGATCGAGCGCGAGACGGCCCACGTCCTCCGTCTCCGGGCGTATCAGCATGCCGCTGGCGGTCGAAAAAAGGGGGACCTCCAGACGTAGCGGCCCGGCGGAGTCTTCGCCGAGACCGCCGACCGTGGAAGCGGACGCTCACGGGGCGGCCTGACCAGTGAAATTCACCCGGCGTACAACCCCACTCGTCCGCCGGCCGGGGTCAGCCGGGGCGGTTTTGCTCGACTTCCTCCGGAGCGTCAGTGGTGGTCCGTACGCTCGGTGGTATGGAGGGGGACGAGCTGTGCGGAGGACCGAACGATGAACGGCCTGATCGGGGGCGCGGCACCGAGGTCTGGCAGCGGCTGAGCGCGTATGCCTACCTCAGTGCACCCGAGCGCCTGGAGTATGTCGCGGTGATGCGGGTGTTCTGTGGCACGTTGCTCGCGGACCTGGCCGTACCGGACGTGCTCGCCAAGCTGGCACAGACGGGCGATCCGGGTGATCCGGGTGGCCCAGGGGCGGCGCTCGACGCGGAGACACTCACCACTCGGCTCGAACAACTCGTGCGGTGGGGCAATCTGCTGCGGAGCACGCACACCGTCAGAGCGGCCAGCATCGTCGAGTACCAGCGTTCCCGGTCCCGTTACCAGTTGTCCAAGCTGGGAGAGCGGGTGCAGCGCGACGCGGACGAGGTGCTGGCCGGGGCGGACGCCGCACGCGAGGTCAGCAGCGAACTGCTCACCCTCGTCGACCGGGGGCTCCACGAGATCGCCGCCATGGTCGGCGCGCCGGGCGGCGCGGATCCCCAGCAGGCACTGGAGCGGATCAGCACGCTCTTCGTGCAGTTCGCCGAATTCGCCGAGTCCGTACGGGACTTCTACGCGTACCTGGGTCAGGTGCTCGCGCGCTACGACCTCGACGGTTCCGAGTACCAGGGGTTCAAGGACCTGCTCCTCGACTACGTGGAGGCGATCACCGAGGACATCTCCTTCCGTGCCCCGCGCATCGCCACGCACCTGGACGCCATATGGCCGTACCTGCCCGCACTGCTCGCCCGGATCGACGCGCACGCGGCGGGCATCGGGGCGCTCGCCGACGGGCTGCCGGAGACACGGGTGCAGCGCAGCCGTGGACGGGACCTCACGGACTGGGAGGGACTGCGCGACTGGTTCACCGACACCGGCGGGCACGAGCACGGCAGCCAGGTGGACCAGCTCCGGGACGCCACGCTCCGTGCCCTGCAGTCGCTCCTCGCCAACGCCAAGCGGATGCTGCGCTCGGCCTCCGGAGAGATGTCCCGCCGCAAGGACCTGCTACGGCTGGCGGCCTGGTTCGACGAGGCGGAACCGGAGGAGGCCCACGACATGGCGGTCGCCGCATTCGGGCTCTACGGCGCACGGCACCTGGGAGTGGCGCCGGACCCGGACCGGTCCGTACCGGCGTATGTGAGCTGGTGGACCGGGCCCGTGGTGGACGTGCCGGTGGCGCTGCGCGAGCGCGGCAGCCGGGCTCCGCGTGGACGTGCCGCGTCGGTCGAGGATCACTCCGAGCAGAAGCGCCGCCTCATGGAGCAGGCGCGGCAGCAGGCCGAGGCCCGGCAGGCGGCGGCCGACGAACTGCTCAGCGCTTCGGGCAGATTCGATCAGGTGAGACTCGGTGCGCCGGCCATGCGGCTCCTCCTGGAGCTTCTGACCACCGCCCTCGGCAACGCCCAGTTGCGCAAGGACGCCAGCCGTGACTTCCTGCTCGACGGCGCGCAGTCGAGCGACGAGGATCTCGGCGTACGACTGACGGCTTGGCGCACCTTCGGCCGGCATGCGGTGCTGCGCTCCGTGGACGGCGACCTGACGGTCGACGACCTCACCCTCACCATCGAGAGGCTCGCCAGCGAGAGGCTCACCAGCGAGAGGCTCGCCGAGAGTCTCGCCGTCGAGAGTCTTGATGTGGGGGGACCGGCCGTTCGGGGCGCGTCCATGCCGGGGTCGGGGGAGGCGCGCGCCTGATGACCCTTCCCTCCGCGCATGACGTCGCGCTGGCGGCCGAGCGCCGCGCCGCCGCCCGGCTGCTGCTCGCCCATCCCCTGGTCACGAGCACCGGACCGCACAGCGACACGTTCCCGCTGGTCCGCCGTCACGCCGACTGGCTCGCTCAGCGCTTCCAGCAGGTGTTCGGCTACCGCCTCCTGGTGGAGGCCACGTATGCCCGTCTGTTCAAGGCGGGACTTGGCCCCGGTTCGGGGCACCGCCTGGAGCGGCCGTCCACCGGGACGCCGTTCACGCCTCGCACGTACTCCTATCTGGCCCTCGCCCTCTCGGTCCTCGTCACCGCCCCGGAGCAGCTCCTGCTCTCCCAACTCGTCTCCGACCTACGGGCCGCGGCCGTCGACGCCGGGATCGAGCTCGCCGACACCGGTCGGCAGGCCGAGCGGCGCACGCTCGCCGCCGCGCTGCGGCAACTCGTCGACTGGGGCGTCCTGGCGGAGACCGAGGGCCAGGTCTCCGCCGTCGCCGAGGAGCGGGCCGGAGAGGCACTGCTGACCGTGGACCGCGAGATCGCGCGGGCCGTCGTCGCCGGCCCGCTCGCCCAGAGTCGCGATGGCGCCGACCTCGTACGCCGGTCCGCCGACCCCGGATTCGGAGGGCCACGCACCTACGTCCGCAGGCGCCTCGTCGAAACCCCCGTCGTCCACCTCGACGACCTCACGGACGCCGAGCGGGAATGGCTGCGCACCCGGCAGCGGCGCGAGGCGCAGGCGTTCTCCGAACTGCTCGGCCTGGAGGCCGAGATCCGCGCCGAGGGCATCGCCCTCGTCGACCCGGACGGCGACCTCACCGACCTGCATCTGCCCGGCACCGGCACCGTGGCCCAAGCCGCGCTGCTCCTCGTGGAGCGGCTGGTCGCCCGGCTGCGCCCCGAGGACCCCGGCCACCCCGCGACCGGCGGGCGGCTCGTCATCGGCGTACCCGTCCCGGACGGGCTGCTGCATGGACTGCTCGACGAACTCGTCGACGCGTACGGCAGGCGCAGCAACTGGCAGCGCGGCCACCTGGAGGACCGGGCCGGTTTCCTCGCCGCCGTCCTCGACCTCCTCGTCCGGATGCGTCTGATGGCGCCCGTCGGACCCGTGCGCGCGGACGGACACGGCGTGCCCGAGGAGTACGAGGAGTCGGCGGCCGACGGTCGCGCCGTCACCGATGTCTCGGGGGCACGCGGCCGGCCCCGTGCGAAGGGCGGCTGGATCCTGCTTGCCGCCGCCGCCCGCTACGCCACCACCGTGGCGGTCAAGTCCCGTACCGACCGATCCCCGGCACCCGCAGTATCTCCGGCGTCCGCAGTAATCCCGGCGCCCGCAGCATCCCCGGAGTCCCCAGCGGACGACCTCTCCAAGGAGCCGCCCCGGTGAACCAGCCGCCGTCCCCGCACCGCTACCGCCTGCACCGCGCCGGCATCCGCAACGTCTGGCAGTACGACGAGCAGGAGTTCGCCTTCGGCGGCGGCCGGCTGCTCCTGCGCGGGAAGAACGGTGCCGGCAAGTCCAAGGCCCTGGAGATGCTGCTGCCGTATCTGCTCGACGGCGACGCCCGTGCCCTGGACGCCACGGGAACCGGGCGCACCACCCTCCTGTGGCTGATGCTCGACGGCTTCGAGCAGACCAACCGGCTGGGATATCTGTGGGTGGAGTTCACACGCACCGACGAGGAGGGCACCGAGCGGTACCTCACCCTCGGCGCGGCCATCCGTGCGTCCCAGTCGACCAAGACGGTGAAGCCGTTCTTCTTCACCACCCCGCTCCGGGTCGGCGAGGGCCTGCACCTCGCCGCCGCCGGCCAGCCGCTCCCCGTCGACCAGCTCAAGTCGCTCGTCGGCCCGGAGAACGTCACCGACCGGGCCGTGGAACACCGGGCCAGGGTCGCCCGTGAACTGTTCGGCCTGACCGACCCCGCCCGCTACCGCAACCTGCTCCACCTCCTCCACCGGCTGCGCCGCCCCACGATCGGTGACCGCATCGACTCCGGCGGTCTGGTCTCCGTTCTCGCCGAGACCCTGCCCGCCCTCGACGACGAGATCGTGGACAAGGTGGCCCGCAACCTCGACGACCTCGACGCCGTACGGGCCGACCTCGGACGTCTGGAGCGGACGGACCAGGCGCTGCGCACCTTCCTCACCGACTACCGCGGCTATCTGCACGGGGCGCTGCGCCGCCGTGCGGACGAGGCGGGCGGAGAACTGGAGCAACTCGCGCAGTACCGCAAGGCCGCGGGTGACGCCGCGAGACGGGCGGAGACACTCCGTGAGCGCGAGGCGGAACTCGGCGCCCGCGTCGAAACGCTTGAGGGCGAGAAGGCCGGCGCGGAGACGGACCTGGCCGCACTGCACGCCAGCGCCGGATACCGCGGCCTGAAGGAACTCGGCGAAAGGCGCGCCACCGTGGCCGCGCTGCACAGCGCGGCCGGCACCGCCTTCAAGGCGTTGAGGCAGGCCCACACCAACCAGGAGGAGGCGGGACAGCGCCTCACCTCCGAGGCCGGGCGGCTCGGCGGTGAGCTGGTCGAACTGAGCACAACCCACGGCGAGTTGGTACGGGAGGCGGAGCGGTCCGGGCTCGACCCCGTGCACCTGGGGGAGGCCGTGGCGACCCACACCGCGCCGGTGGCGCCCGCGACGACAGCCGAGCTGACCGCGCCGGAGGGCGACTTCCACTTCGTACGGCACAGCCAGGTGCTGGCGGTGGACACCGAGGCCTGCGCGAGTGCCCTGCAGGCGTGGGACGCCCGGCTCGACGCCGCGCAACCGGTGATCAGGAACCGCTTCCGGTCCGTCACCGAACTCGGCGCGCTCATCGGGAAGTCCGACCGGGCCCAGCGGGAGGCGCGGGAGGCCGACGCCGCCCGTGAGCGTCTGGAGGAACAGGCGGACCAGGCGCGCTCCCGGGTCGAGCGGCGTCGGCGGGAAGCGGCGCGTGAGGGGGAAACGTACGCCGACTCGGCCCGCGCCTGGACCGAGCGGTTGCGGAGCCTCACCGGGCTGTCCCTGGGCGCTGTGGACGCCCTGGTCGCCCACGACCCCGCGGACGGCCCGCTCCCTCCCCGGACCCCTGATGATGTGACAGACGCGGCCCGTTCGACCGTCGACTCGTGGCTGTCGGAGCTGAGCGAGCAACGCGACGTCCTGGCCGTGACCCTCCGCGAACTGAACGCAGAAAGGGACCGCCTCCGGCGTGAGCGAGAGGAGTGGGAACGCCGTACCGACCCCGAGCCGCCGCCCCCGCCCCACCGTGCGGCTCCCCGCACACCCGGCACCGGAGCACCCCTGTACCGCCTGGTGGACTTCGCCGACGGCCTGGCGCCCGAGGCACGGGCCGGGCTGGAAGCCGCGCTGGAGGCGAGCGGCCTGCTCGACGCCTGGGTCCACGCCGACGGCACGGTCCTGGACCCGGCCACCCTGGACACCCTTCTGGCTCCGGGGGCTCCGGGGGCTCCGGTGGCCGAGCCGACGCTCGCACGGGTGCTGCGTCCGGTTGACGCGCCGGACAGCGGGGTGGGGATCGAACAGGTCCGGCGGGTACTGGAGGCGGTGGCTCTGGGAGGGGACAGGTCCCGGTACGCCGGTCCGGCGGGTCCGGCGGATCCGGCGGATCCGGTGAGTAACGCCGTCGAGACGGGTGCGGTGGAGAACCAGGGCGTCTCGGGTGCAGGTGGTATTTCGGCGGACGGGTTCCACACCGTCCTCGGCACCGACGGCTCCTGGAAGCTCGGTATCGCGCGCGGCCGTCACACCAAGCCGGCGGCCGAGTACGTCGGCGCGGAGGTGCGTGCGGAGACCCGTCGCCGGATGCTGGCCGAACTGGATCGTCAACTGGTCGCGGTGGAGGGCGAGTCGGGGCGCAGCGCGCATGGCCTGCGCGTGCTGACCGATCACCGGGACCAGGTCGCCGACGCCCTGCGCCGACCGCCCACGGCACGTGGGCTGACCGACGCGTGGGCTCGTACCGCCGAGGCGGAGCGCGCCGCGGAGTCCCTCGCAGGCCAGGCTGCGGCGGCTGCCCGGGATGCGGAGGAGGCGCGTGTCCACGCCGTCGCCGTCAGGCGGGAGACCGAGGCGACGGCGAGCGCCCACGGCCTACCGGCGGAGGCGACGGCACTCGACACGGTCCGCCTCGCCCTGAGGGGACTGAGCCAGGGGACGGAGCAACTGCGGCGGCGGATCCGCGCGGTCGTGGTCACGGCCGACGGCCACGGCGGCCACCGCATGGACCACGAGCGTGCCGTGGCGGCGCGACGGGAAGCCGAGTCCGACCACATCCGGGCACTCGACCGTTTGGACGCCGCCCGCCGTACCGTCCAGGCCCTGGAGGAGGCGCTGGGCGCCACGGAGCAGGAGATTCTCGCCCGCGAGGCCGAGGCGAAGCGCCGCCTGGACGCGGTGGGCCGCCAACTTCCGCGCGTACGGCAGGACATGGCTGATCTGCACGACGAGCGTGTACGCGCGGAGGAGGACGAGAAGGGGCGGCGCGACGCACTGGCTGCGCAGGAGGGCGAGGCGCTGGTCCGCGGTAGACGCCTGCGTACGGCCTTGTCGCGGCCCGGCGTGCTGAAGGGAGCCGGCCTCGACGCCTCGGAGGGGGATGCGGAGGATGCGGAGGATCACGGGGGAGGAGCGCTGAAGTTCCCTGATCCGGTCCACGGCGATGCCCGGGAGCGCATCCAGGCGCTGCGCCTGCTGGTCGATGCCGTACGCCACCGTCTGGACGCCGAACGCCGCGACATCTCGGACACCACGCTCCTGAACCGCCACACCGATCTGCGTGACCAGCTCTCCGGAGGCTATGACGCGACGATCGAGGAACACGACGGCATCAAGCTCTGCCGACTTGTCGACGACCACGGCCCGCAGGACATCGCCCTCGTCGGTGGTCGTATCGCGGCCCAGGCGGCCGAGGCACGGGACCGGCTGACGGAACGAGAAAGGGAGGTCTTCCAGCGCTTCCTGACCGGAGAACTCGGCGATCACCTCTCCTCACAGGTCCTGGCCGCAGGCGCCCTGGTGGCCGCCCTCAACGCCACCCTGTCCACGGTCCGTACGTCACACGGCCTGGGCGTCACTCTCGACTGGAAGCTGGCCGACGGTGTCGAAGCGGACGTCAAGGCGGCCGTGGACCTGTTGCGCAGCCCCTCCGGCCTGCGCACCCGTGAGCAGTCCGCACAACTCCGCGACGTCCTTCAGCGTCGTATCGAGGACGCCCGCCGCGCCGACCCGGCGGCGGGCTACGCGTCCCACCTGCGTACGGCCCTCGACTACCGCGACTGGTTCTCCTTCACGCCCTGGGTGGTGAGCGACGCGGCACCGGGGAGCCGCCGCAGACTCTCCGGTCGCACGGGAATGAGCCAGGGTGAGCAGCGCGTGCTCTCCTACCTGGTCCTCTTCGCCGCGTCGGCGGCCCACTTCACGAGCCTCGCCGAGTCGGCCCCGAACGCGCCCCGCCTCATCCTCCTGGACGACGCCTTCGCCAAGGTCGATGAGCCCACCCACGCCCGCCTCGGCCGCATCCTGGTCGACCTGGACCTCGACTTCGTCCTCACCAGCGAACGCCTGGTCGGCAACTGGCCCGACGTACCGTCCCTGCACATCTACGAGTGCCTGCGCGATCCCCATGTGCGGGGTGTGGCGACGCTGCACTACACGTGGAACGGGAGGCAGCGGAGGCTGGTGTCGGTATGACGGACTCGCGAGGGGTGGACGGGGGTGCGCGAGTGGTGGACGAGGGCGTCGGTGTGCCGGACTCGCGACGGGTGGACGGGGCTGCCGGTGTGCCGGACTCGCGAGGGGCGGACGCGGGTGCGCGAGTGGTGGACCCGCGAGCGGCTGACGGGCCGGCCTTCGGTCCCGGACCGCCTTGCGGAGCCGTGGCGCCTCTCCACACCGAACCGCCCTTCGACCCCGAGACGCTGGCCTTTCTGTCCCGACCGGGCCTGAACCGCCTCTGGGAGTCGGCACGTACCCGCCTCGAACGAAGCGGCCTCCGACCGACCGGCACGCTCCGGCTGCAGCACCTCGACCCACAGGAACGCGAAGCCCTGTCCCTGCTCCTCGCCAAGCCCGTCACCGGCCCTTCCGCCACGATCCGCCTGCCGGACCTGGACACCCGCCTACGCGCCAGCGCGGTCGGCCGAGGCCTGGCCGCTACGCTGACGGCACTGGGCCCACCCCTGACCGACCGGCGAGCGGCCCGCGACGCGACGACGGCCGAACGCGACCGCCTGTGGTCCGAGGCGGAAGCGGCCCTGGCCGCCACGCCACTGGCCGACCAGCCCTGGGCCCACCAGTGGCTGACGGACATACGGCGGTCCGGCACCCTCACCCGCCGGCCGTCCACCTCCATCACCCAGGCCATCCAGACCCTCGTGACCCTCTTCCCCGGCACGGGGCCCGCGCCCGCGCCCGCGCCCGCCCCCACCCCCGTCACCTGGGGCCGCGGCGAACTGGCCACCCGCACCACGGGCTCGGCCCACGGTCTGGACGACGGCACCCTGCTGGCCCGCCTGGTCCTGCGTGGCATCGCGCTGGCCCAGGACGTCGACTTCCCCACCGACGCACCGGCCCGCCGTGCCCTGTGGCGCCGCGCCTCGGTCACACCGGACGAGGTCTCCAGCACGGTCCTGACGTACGGCCTGCGCCCGACGGGCACCACCTGGCGGGAGGCGGCCCTGCGCGAACGTGCGGACCACCACCTGGAGACCCACCTGACCCTGCGTGAACTGCGCACCCTGCACCTGGAGCTGCCCTCGCGCCCGCGCGTCCACGTCTGCGAGAACCCGCGCGTGGTGGAGGCCGCGGCGGACGCCGGCTGCACCGTGCCGTTGATCTGCACCTCCGGCAGCGCGACGACCGTCGTTCTCACCCTCCTGGACACGCTGGCCGCGACCGACTGCGCCTTCGCCTACCACGGCGACTTCGACTGGCCGGGCATCATCCTCGCCAACCGCGTCATGGGACGGTACGGGGCGGAGCCGTGGCGCATGACCGCCCCGGACTACGAGTACCTGGCGGCACGCACCGAACTGCGAGGCATGCCACCGCTTCCACTCGTCGGCACACCGGTCGAGGCGACGTGGGACGCTGAACTGGCCCCGACCATGGAGGCGTTGGGGGTGGCACTACACGAGGAGGCGGCGCTGGACCTCCTCTTGGAAGACCTGGCGTGAGCCAGGGAGGAAGGACCATGGACAACCTCACCGAGGCGAACCTCAAGAAGCTGGCCGGCGCTCGCTCCTACGACCGTGCGCTCGGCTACCTCGATGCCGTATCCGGGGTCGAGGTCGGCGACGGTTGGGTGACCGCGAGCGTCCACGGCACGGAGCGATACGAGGTGGAGCTGACCCTGGACGGACCCGACGGGCCGGCCGGTGAGTGCGACTGCCCGTACGGAATGGAAGGCAACTTCTGCAAACACCTGGTGGCCCTCGGCCTGACCGTACTCGCCCAGCGGGAGAGCCTGCCGCGGCAGCGAAAGGCGGCCCGGGACCGCGCACAGGACCTCGACACATGGCTGTCGGCCCTGTCCAAGGACGAGTTGCTCGCCCTTCTGAGGGAACAGGTGGACAAGGACCGGCAGTTGCGGCGTCGCCTGGAGCTGCGGGCGGCGGGCGCCCGCGGAGACCTCTCCGGTGTCCGCGCGAGCGTCCGCGATCTGCTCGACGCACGCCCGTTCGCGCGGTACGGCTACGTCGAGTACGCCGACGCCCGCGCCTACGCCGACCAGGCCGGGCAGGCGGTGTCCGCGATCGGGGCGCTCACCGGCTCCGGTCGGCCCGCCGACGCGATCGAGCTGACACGCGAGGCCATGCGGTTGCTGGCCGAGGCCGCGGAGACCGTCGACGACTCCGACGGATGGCTCGGACAGGTGGGTGCCGATCTCGCCGCCGCCCACCTCGAAGCATGCCGTGCGGCACGTCCGGATCCGGAGGAACTGGCGCGCTGGCTGGTCGCCCAAGCGCTCGGCGACTACGACGCCGGCCTCACCGACATCGACCCGCTCGACTACCGGGACGTCCTCGGCGATGCGGGCATGGCCGCCCTGCGGAAGCTGGTGGTCGAGGCATGGCGGGGAAACCGCACAGGATGGGCCGAGAAGTACTTGATGGAACGCCTGGCCAAGACGGCAGGCGACATCGACACGGTGATCGCCGTACACGCGGCCGACCTCACGCCGAACGGCCACACCCACCTGCTCATCGCCCGCGAGCTGGACACCGCCCGACGCTCCGACGAGGCCCTGAGCTGGGCGGAGCGCGGCATCCGGGAAGCCAAGGACCTAGCCGCCATCGACACAGCCCTCGTCGACCATCTCTGCGAACGCTACGCACAGGCCGACCGGCTCCCCGACGCCGTCGCCCTGCGCCGCGACCACTTCGGCGCCCGCCGCTCCCTGCTCGCGTACCAGCAGTTGCGCGCCGCCGCGCGGGCCATCGACTGCTGGCGGGCGGAGCGGGAGGGCGCGCTGGCTCTGTTGCGTGCTGACGTCGATCGAGGGCAACAGGGCGGCTGGTACGGAGACTCGGTCCTGGTCGACGCCCTCCTCGATGACCAGGACACGATGGCCGCCTGGCAGGCCGCCGTCGAAACCGGCGCCCACGACAGGCAGTGGCTCAAGCTCGCCGACCAGGTCCGCGCCGACCGCCCCGCCGACGCGCTCGACGTCTATCTCCGCCTGGCCGAACCGCTGACCACACAGACCGGCAACGCGGTCTACGAGCAACTCGTCGGCCTGCTGCTGAGCATCCGGGACTGCCACCACCGCCTGGGCACACCAGACATGTTCACCGCGTACGTCGCCGCCCTGCGCGCCTCCCAGAGACGCAAACGGAACCTGATGCGGCTGATGGACGAACAGGGTCTGTGAGCCGGGGCTCCTCGGCCTTGTCGAGCAGGCGCAGTGTGACGCCCGAGGTGTTCGTCGCTTCGGCTCCCCGTCCCTGATGGTGCAGCCGTTGGCCTGTGGTTCGACTTGAGTGCCACCGGGACGAAAATGTCCGTCTGAACCGGCAGGGCGACTTCCGGATCACACACGTGAGCGGGTCTTGGCCAGCTCGTCCGAAGGCGGGGTATGACCATGGCGATGACACTGCTTTCCTGTGGGCCGCACCAGACCGGATTCGTAGGCGGTGATGACGAGTTGGGCGCGGTCGCGGGCGTGGAGTTTCGTCAGGAGGCGGCCGATGTGGGTTTTCACTGTGCCGGGGCTGAGGTGCAGTCGGTCGGAGATCTCGGTGTTGGACAGTCCGTTGGCGATCAGGAGGAGGACCTCGCGTTCGCGGTCGGTGACGCCGTCCAGGCCACTGGGCTCGGGCCCGGGACCAGGGGCGGGGTCCGCCCGGCGGCGGCAGAACTCCGCGATCAGGCGGCGCGTCACCGCGGGGGCGAGTAGCGCGTCGCCGCGTGCGATGACGCGGATGGCGGCGAGGAGGTCGGCCGGTGGGGTGTCCTTGAGGAGGAAGCCGCTGGCTCCGGCGCGGAGGCCGGCGAAGACGTAGTCGTCGAGGTCGAACATGGTGAGGATGAGGACGCGTGTCTCGGCGGTCGTGGGGGAGGCACAGATGCGGCGGGTGGCTTCTATGCCGTCCAGTTCGGGCATGCGGATGTCCATGAGGACGAGGTCGGGGCGTTCGCTGCGGGTCATCGCGACGGCCTGGGCGCCGGTGCCGGCCTCGCCCACGGTGATCAGGTCCGGCTCGGAGTCGACCAGTACGCGGAAGCTGCCGCTCAGGAGGGCCTGGTCCTCGGCGATCAGGATTCGGATGGGGGTGCCGGTCGTCACTGGGTCTCCCGGGGCTTCTCGCGGGCGGGCGGATACGGCAGGCACGCGGTCACCCGGAAGCCGCCGTCGGGGTGTGGGGCGGCGGTGAGGGTGCCGCCGTACATCATCGCCCGCTCGCGCATTCCGGTGATGCCGTGTCCGCCCCCGTTCCCACCTGTGCGTGTGCGGCGGCCCGGATCCGGGGCGGGCGGGCCCTCGTCGCGGACCTCTACGCGTAGGTCGGCGGCGGTGGCTTCGATTCGGACCATGCAACTGGTCGGGGCGGCGTGGTTCAGCACATTGGTGAGGGCCTCCTGCACGATGCGGTAGGCCGCCAGTCCTACGCCGTCCGGCACCTGGATGCCCCGGCTCATCGTGAGGTCGACCCGGACGCCCGCGTGCTCGGCCCGCCGTACGAGCGCGGGGACATCCGCCAGGCCCGGCGTCGGGTCCAGGTCGGCCGGTTCGGCGTCCGTTTCGGCGTCCGGTTCGTCGGCCGGGGGGATGCGCAGCACGTGCAGGATGCCGCGCATCTCGGTCATGGCCTCCCGGCTGATGGTCTCGATCACCTTGAGCGCGTCGTGGGCCTCCTCGGGGCGGGACGGCAGGACATGGTTGGCGATGCTCGCCTTGACGGTGATGAGGCCCATGCTGTGGGTGACGATGTCGTGGAGTTCGCGGGCGATCCGTAGGCGTTCGTGGTGGACGGCCTGCTCCTCGCGTCGGGCGGCCTCCACCCGCGCCAGCGCACGCCGTCCCCGTACCGCGAAGCCCGCCGTCCACACGGCCCCGAGGAGCGCTGTGCCGACGACGAGGAAGCCGATTCCGTTCTGCCAACCGTGGGGCGAGCCCGCGACCATTCCGAGCAGTACGACCGACGTGCAGGCCACGGCCACCGCCGGCGTCGGGATCAGACGCTGCGACGTCGTCGTCAGCGCCAGGGGGTACAGCGCGTAGGCCGCGGCGGCGAAGGGGTCGACAGCGAGGCCGAGGAGCAGCTGGAGCAGTGTGGCCATCAGTACCACGGCGAACACCGGGCGTGGCCACAGGCGGCGGGCCGCCAGCGGGATCCCCGCCCCCGCGACCAGCACGCACCGGACCCACAGGGGCACCCGCGCCGCACCGCTCTCCTCGGTGATCACCACCGGCAGGAGGAACACCACGAGATAGGCGAGCGCGGCCGTCGCGTCCAGGCCGACCAGCTGGCGGCGGCTGAGCCGCTGCGGGAACCGTACGGGCAAGTCGGAGATCGACACCCGGGTCAGGGTAGAGCGGACACGCCGGGGCCGCATCGGACCGTGGGCATACGACCAGGGTCCGACCCCCGGCCGTGCCGTGGACCGTGGTCGGATGTGCTCAATGCGGGGCCACGAAAGGCTCGTTGGCGTGATCGAAGTACAGGATCTGACGAAGCGGTACGGGGCGGCCCTCGCCGTCGATCGGCTCTCCTTCCGGGCCGAGCCTGGGCGCGTCACCGGCTTTCTCGGGCCGAACGGTGCCGGGAAGTCGACGACGATGCGGGCCATGGTCGGCCTGCACCGGCCCGACGGTGGACAGGTGTTGTTGAACGGACGCCGGTACGGAGAGTTGTGTGAGCCGTTGCGGACGGTGGGGGCGATGCTGGAGGCCAAGGCCGCGCATCCCGGGCGTACCGCCTATCACCACCTGTTGTGTGTCGCGGAGAGCAATCGGCTGCCGAAGCGCCGGGTGGATGAGGTGCTCGTCCAGACCGGGCTGGACGGTGTGGCGGGGCGGCGGGTCGGTGGTTTCTCGCTCGGTATGGGGCAGCGGCTGGGTATCGCGACCGCGTTGCTCGGTGAACCGGAGATCTTGTTGTTCGACGAGCCGGTCAACGGGCTGGACCCGGACGGTGTGCGTTGGATTCGTACGCTGGTCAGGGAGTTGGCCGCCGAGGGGCGGACCGTGTTCATGTCCAGCCATCTGATGAGTGAGATGGCGCAGACCGCCGATCATCTCGTCATCGTCGGGCGGGGCCGGCTCCTCGCCGACACCGATATGGACAGGTTCATCGAGGACAACTCCGTCTCCAAGGTCAAGGTCAGGGTCCGGACCTCGGATGTGGAGCAGTTGATGTCGTTGTTGTCGGCCAAGGGCATCAGCTGCCATCAGGGGGTCGACGGGGCCGTACTGGCCGTGGGCGTGGACGCGACGACGGTTGGCCGTATCGCGTCCGCGCACGGGGTGACCATCCATGAACTGGCTGGCGAGCGCGGCTCGTTGGAAGAAGCCTTCATGCGGCTGACCGCGTCGGCCGCCGAGTTCCGGGCGGGGGACCGGTGATGACGACCACCAACGCCCCGTCCGCCGTCGTCCGTTCCGAATGGACCAAGGCGCGCACCGTTCGGTCCACCTCCTGGACACTCCTGCTCACCTTCCTGATCAGCGTCGGGATCGGCGTCATCAACTGTCTGTCCGTCAAGAAGGCGATCGCCGAGGACAGCCCCCTGGTCCGGCCCGACTTCCATCCGGCCGACTCCGGGTTCGTCGGGGTGGGCATGGGGCAGATGGTGCTGGTGGTCTTCGCCGTACTCCTCGTCTGCGGCGAGCACTCCGGCGGCATGATCCGGACCTCGCTGACGGCCGTGCCCCGACGCGGGCTGCTCTACGGGGCCAAGCTCGGCGTCGGCGCGCTCATGACGTTCGGGGTGGCCGTCGTCACCGTGCCCGTCGCCTTCATCGCCTCGGAGTGGGCCCTCGGCTCCCTCGGCGTGGAGCCGGGCAGTCCGGGGGTGCCGCGTGCGCTGGTGGGGGCGGTTGTCTCCCTGACCCTTGTCTGGATGTTCAGTGCCGGCGTGGCGGTCGTGCTGCGCAGTCCCGCGATGTCCCTCGGCGTTCTGATCCCGTTCCACTTCATCCTGCCGACCTTCATGCTCAACATCCCCGGTCTCAAGACGATCGCGTACTACCTGCCCACCCAGGCGGGCGCACAGCTCATGCAGGTGGCCGGGCAGGGCGACTCGACCCTGTCGGCGGGGGCCGGGCTGGCCGTGCTGCTGGCGTGGACGGCGGCCGCGACCGCCGGTGGTTACGTCGCGCTGCGTACCCGAGACGCGTGACCGGGGCCCTTCAGCCGAGGACCAGCGGCAACTTCGTTGACAAGCTGCCCAGTTCGGCCCGCTCCCCATCTGTCGGAGCCCGACGCCCCGTCCCGATCAGCAGGGCGTCCCTGTCAGTCAACGACGCGGGGAACGCCGTGCCGGCGATCTGCTCCAGCGCCCTGCGGGAGTGGGTCAGGCATGACGGAGGTGGTTCCGGGGCGGCTGCCGGGAGGTGGGCGGTCAGGTCCAGGTGGTGGAGGGTCCATTCCAGGATGTACGCGGTGAGGTAGTCGGCGACGGTGAGGACTTGGTCCTGGGTGCTCACCCGGGCGTCGGGGTCGGCGAGTTCGGCGGCGCGGCCGGCGGCGGAGCCGACGTCGTCCAGGTGGAACTTCAACAGGTGCGGGTCCTCGTACGCGGCGGCCAGGCGGACGGTCAGGGCGTCCAGGGGGTCCTCGCCGGTCGGGGGTTCGTTCGTGACGTGCCAGTACGTCGTCGCGTCGACCGTCGGGGCTGCGTCCGCGGGGGTGACCAGGGTGATCAGGACGTCCTGTGCGTCGATGATCAGGTGGCAGACGAGGTCCCTCACGAGCCAGCCGGCGCAGCCCGACGGCTGCTCGAAGTCCTTGTCCGTGAGGCCGGCGACCGTGGCGCGCAACGCCGCCCAGGAGTGTGAGAAGAGATCCACCTCGGCACGGTAGTTCGGTGCGGGAACGGTGGACAAGCGTGCGTGCGGAGGGCGGGCTGTTCGATGCATTGACCCTTGGCCGGCGGCACGCTTTCATCGCGTGCATCCTCGTGAGTCCTCTGCGCAGGGCCGGGGGCAACGGGGGACAGGGGGCGGCTGTGGTCGTCCCCGGCCGAAGGGGGAGCCAAGTTGATAAGACCTTCCTTACGTGTCCTCGTGAGCGTCGTCCTGGTGGCCGGCGTCGTCGCGAGTCCCGCCTGGTCCGCTCAGGCAGCACATGACAACGAGGTGCCCAGCGCCGCGTCGAGCACCGAGCGGATCAGCGTGGCCCCCGACGGCACCAGCGGCAACGGCCACTCCACGGACCCCGTGGTCAGCGCGGACGGGCGTGTCGTGGCCTTCATGTCGTCGGCGACCAACCTGGGGCCCGGCACGGACGTGCGCAACAGCGTCTACTACCGGACGGCTCCCGGTGAGCCGTTGCAGCGTGTCGTGGTGCCGGGGGAGACGACCTCGACGCCTCAACTGTCCGAGTCGGGGCGTTACTTGACCTTCGGCTCGTTCTCGTCCGCGACCGGGACGTCCTCCGTGCACATCATGGACCTGAGCACCGGGAGCATCGAGCGTCTGGCGCCCGCGATGGACGCGGGCTACCAGGTGTCCTACGGCATCGCGCCGATCAGCGCGAACGGGCGGTACGTCGCCTTTGTCGCCCGGCCCACCGTGGACCCGAACGGGGCGTTCGCCTGCCGGGTCATGTTGCTGGATCGGAAGACGCAGGAGGTCCGGCGGGTCAGTCGGGAGTCGGACGGTTCCAAGAACTTCCACCGGTGCGATCAGGTCTCGATGAGCGCCGACGGGCGCAAGGTCGCCTATCTGGAGGGCTACTCCGGGCCGGCCACCGGCGATCAGGGCGACATCCTGGTGTACGACCGGAAGAGCGGACGTACCGTGCACGCCGACGCCACCCATGACGGGGCGCCGGCCAGCACGGCGGCCTTCGCTCCTGTGCTGAGCGCCGACGGCTCCAAGGTCGGCTTCAACTCGCCGGCCACCAACCTGGTCCCCGAGCCTGACACCAACACCAGCACCGGCTTGAACGCCTTTGTCCGCGATCTGCGCACCGGCACGCTCCAGCGGTACGACGGCCACGACCCCACCGATCTCACCCTGATCTCGGACCTGTCCGTGAACGGTTCGAAGCTGCTGCTGAACACGGCGGACGCGGATCGTACGTCGCTGGGGCTGGTTCTGCGTGATCTGCGAAGTGGTGAGGAGGAAATGCTGTCGCCCGGCCAGGACGGCAAACCCGTCACCGTGGGGGACGCGGCACTGAGCGCGGACGAGTCGACGGTCGTCTTCGAGTCCTACTACCCCGGCCTGGTGCCCGAGGACACGAACCTGATCGGGGATGTGTTCGTCCGCACCTTGCGCTGAGCCTCCGGGCACAGAGCGGGGGCGGTCCCGTGCGAGCCGCCCCCGCCACGCGCCACCACTCAGACCACCGGCTCCCCTATGCCCAGCAGATTCCCCTCACTGTCCCGGAACCAAGCCGCGCGTTCGCCCCGTGCGCCCTTGCGGGCGAACTCCGTGTCGCCGCAGCGGTACAGCAGTCCCCCGGGCCGTTCGTCGACGGGTTCCAGGCCGAGGCGTTCGGCGTGGAAACGCCGTGCCCGGTCCAGGTTCCGCGCGGGGAGCCTGGTCGCCACGCTTCCCCGGACAAGCCCCCGGGCCAGCCCCCGGGCAAGCGCCCGAGCCAGCCCTCACGGCGGAATGCTCCTGTTGTCCGCGTTCAGGCCTCCACTGTTCCGCGAAGGGGCGGAGAGTGCGCTGAAAACCGACCCGGTCCCCCCGGCCGATCAGCCCAGCACCCCCGCCAGCCGCCGCCACTCCTCCCGTGGCAGTGCATCCCCCGCCCGGCCGTCGATCACCTGAAGCGCCACATGGTCCGCCCCCGCCGCATGGAACTCCTCCACACGCGCCCGGAGCCGGGCGTCGTCGCCCCACGCGTACACCGCGTCGATCAGGCGGTCGCTTCCCCCGTCCGCGAGGTCGGAGTCGGTGAACCCGAGGCGGAGGAAGGTGTTCGTGTAGTTCGGCAACCCCAGGTAGAAGGCCAGATGGGTGCGGGCGGTCGTGCGGGCGCGGTCCGGGTCGGTCTCCGGGATCACCTTCAACTCGGGGGCCAGCAGTGGGCCTTCGCCCAGGATCTCGCGGGCCTCGGCCGTGTGCTCGGGTGTGACCAGATACGGGTGCGAGCCGGCCGAACGGTCCCGTGAGAGACGGAGCATCTTCGGGCCGAGCGCGGCGAGGACCCGGCGGTCGGCAGGTACGCCGGCCGCGTCCAGGGCGTCCAGATAGTCGACCATGGCGGTGTACGGGCGCCGGTACTGCTCCGCGAGCTTGGCGTGGCTCACACCGAGGCCGAGCAGGAAGCGGCCGGGGTGGGCGGCCTCCAGTTCGGCGAAGCGTACGGCCGTGTCGGCGGCCTCGTGCTGCCAGATGCTCTGGATGCCGGTGGCTACGGTGATGTGTGCCGTCGCCTCGACGAGGGGCACGGCGTGGTGCACTCCGGTGTTGCCGCCGAGCCAGATCGCACCGAAGCCGAGTTCCTCCAACTCGGCTGCCGCATCAGCGAGTTCGCCGTTCCGAGCCGGGTCCTCGGCCCGCAGGCCGGCGCTCCAGATGCCGTACCGACCCACGCTGTTCTCTTTGGTCTCTTTGGTCATGCAAACGCCAACCCGGCCGCCTTCGTGATCTATTCCGGATCTATTCCGGACGCGTGTAGACATCAATCGTGTCGCATCCGTCGACATCAATCGTGTCGCATCCATTGACGTCCCTCCCGCCTCAGCTTTACCTTCTGGCCGAAGTTACGCACAGCGTTCGCAATTTCGAACATTCCCCCTCTCGAGCCGCTCCCCGAAGGGTCTTGCCGTGTTTCGGATCCAAGTCCGTCACTGGGTGACGTTGGGGGCCGCGTTGCTGGCCCTTTTCGCGTCCCTCCTCGCCGTCCAGCCCACGCAGCAGGCCGCCGCTGCCGACGGCAAGCCGTTCACCAACCCGGTCAAGTCCCAGAAGGGCGCCGACCCGTGGCTGGAGTACTACAACGGCAACTACTACCTGGTGACGACCTCGTTCACCGGTGAGCTGACCATGCGGAAGTCGCCGACGCTGGCCGGGCTGAGCACCGCGCCCAGCGTGCAGGTGTGGTCGGACAGCACCGCCAGCCGCAACTGGAACATGTGGGCCCCGGAGATCCACTTCTTCGACGGCAAGTGGTATCTGTACTACTCCGCCGGGCCGCGCGGCTCCGCCTGCTGCGACGACCAGCGCACCCATGTGCTGGAGAGCTCCGGCTCCGACCCGATGGGGCCCTACACGCACAAGAACACCTTCACCGGTTCCAACCTGAACCCCAACGGCTGGCTGATCGACGCCAGCGTGCTCAAGCACAACAACAAGCTGTACCTGGTGGGCAGTGGTTCGGCCGGCGGCAGCAAGCAGAGCCTCGTCATCGCGCCGCTCAGCAACCCGTACACGCTCGCCAGCTCCACCTTCACCGTCATCTCCAGCCCGACGCTCAGCTGGGAGACGCAGAGCGGTGAGGTCAACGAAGGGCCCGAGCCGCTCTACCGCAACGGGCGTACCTTCCTCGTGTACTCCGCCAGTGCCTGCTGGGGCCCCGACTACAAGCTCGGCCAGCTCGAACTCACCGGCTCCGACCCGCTCCTCGCCTCCTCCTGGACGAAGAAGCAGACGCCCGTCTTCCAGCGGAACGACGCCAACAGCGTGTACGCGCCCGGCCACAACGGGTTCTTCACCTCGCCCGACGGCACGGAGAACTGGATCGTCTACCACGCCAACGACTCGGCGAGCGACGGTTGCGACAACGGGCGTACGACCCGGGCGCAGAAGTTCACCTGGAACTCGGACGGCACGCCGAACTTCGGCACGCCGGTCGCCCTCGGCACGACGATCGCCGGCCCCTCCGGTGAGACGGCGACGACGCCGACCGCGTACACGATCGTCAACCGGAACAGCGGCAAGTGCCTGGACGTCAACGGCGGCAACACGGCCGACGGCACCAACATCCTCCAGTGGACCTGCAACGGCGGGGCCAACCAGAAGTGGCGCATCGAGGACATGGCCGACGACACCAGCCGCCTCGTGAACGTCGCCACCGGCAAGGTCGCCGACGTCGCCGAGTGCGCGAGCGCCGACGGCACCGACATCCGGCAGTGGTCCTGGCTGAACAACAACTGCCAGAAGTTCCGCATGGTCTACCTCGGCGGCGACTACGTGCGGATCGTCAACGCCTCCACCGGCAAGGTCATGGACGTGACCGACTGCGGCACCGCCAACGGCGCCGACGTACGCCAGTGGGCCTGGCTCAACAACAACTGCCAGCAGTGGCGGCTCGTCCCCACGACCGCCTGATCCCCCACATCCTTGATCCCGAAGGGCCGCAACAAGACATGAGACGACTCGTCAGACGGGTCCTGGTGGCCGTGGCCGCCGCGCTCGCGGTGCTCACCACCGTGACCACCCCCGCACAGGCCGCAGCCCCCGCGTCCCCCGCAGTCACCTTCACCAACCCGATCGCCGAGCAGCGGGCCGACCCGCACATCTTCAAGCACACCGACGGCTACTACTACTTCACGGCCACCGTTCCGGCGTACGACAAGATCGTGATGCGCCGGGCCACCACCCTCCAGGGCCTCGCCACGGCCACCGAGACCACGATCTGGACCAAGCACGCCAGCGGTGACATGGGCGCCCACATCTGGGCGCCGGAGATCCACTTCATCGACGGCAAGTGGTACGTCTACTTCGCGGCCGGTGCCTCGAACGACATCTGGAAGATCCGCCCGTACGTCCTGGAGACCAGCGCGGCCAACCCGCTGACCGGCACGTGGACCGAGAAGGGCCGGATCGCCCTGCCGCTGGACACCTTCTCGCTGGACGCCACCACCTTCACCCACAACGGCACCCGCTACCTGAGCTGGGCCCAGAACGACCCGGCCGTCGGCAGCGGCACCAACCTGTACCTGGCGAAGATGTCCAACCCCTGGACCATCAGCGGCAGTCCGGTGATGATCTCCACGCCCACGTACTCCTGGGAGACCGTCGGCCACCGCGTCAACGAGGGCCCGGCCGTCATCCAGAAGAACGGCAAGGTCTTCATGGCCTACTCGGCCAGCGCCACCGACGCCAACTACTGCCTCGGCCTGCTGACCGCCTCCGCCACGGCCGACCTCATGAACCCGGCCTCCTGGACGAAGACCTCGACACCGGTCTTCAAGAGCAATGCCGCCACCGGCCAGTACGGTCCCGGTCACAACACCTTCACGGTCTCCGAGGACGGAAAGTCCGACATCCTCGTCTACCACGACCGCAACTACAAGGACATCAGCGGCGACCCGCTCAACGACCCCAACCGCCGCACCCGCTACCAGAAGCTGTACTGGAACGCCGACGGCACGCCCAACTTCGGCATCCCGGTGGCTGACGGCGCGACCCCGGTCCGCCTCTCCTCGTACAACTACCCGGACAGGTTCATCCGCCACTGGGAGTACCGCGCGAAGCTGGAGGCCAACGTCACCAACCTCGCCGACTCGCAGTTCCGGGTCGTCACCGGCCTCGCGGGCAGCGGCACGGTCTCTCTGGAGTCGGCCAACTTCCCCGGCTACTACCTCCGGCACAAGAACAACGAGATGTGGGTGGAGAAGGACGACGGCACGACCCTCTTCGACGCCGACGCCTCCTTCCACCAGCGGGCCGGCCTCGCCGACACCGCCGCCGGGGTCTCGTACGAGTCGTACAACTTCCCCGGCCGCTACATCCGGCACTACAACAACCTGCTCTACACCCAGCCGGTCAGCACGACCCTCGACCGGCAGGACGCGACCTTCTACAAGGAGTAGGGGTCAGCGAAAACCGAGCAACGCCAGTGCACCGTGCCCTCGCAGGGCACGGTGCACTGCTCATTCCGGCGGCATGACCTGCACCAGACCCGACTGGTACGCCATCACCACCAGCTGAGCCCGGTCGCGGGCGCCGAGTTTCGTCATGGCGCGGTGGACATGGGTGCGTACGGTCAGCGGGCTGACGTACAGCTTCTCGGCGATCTCGTCGTTGGAGTGGCCCTCGGCGGCCAGGGCCATGACCTCGCGTTCCCGGGTGGTGAGGCTGGTCAGCTGGTCGGGGGTGGCGAGGCGGTTTCCGGGGGCCGGGGCGGCGAGGAAGCGGGTGATGAGCGTGCGGGTGGCGGCGGGGGAGAGGAGCGTGTCGCCGGCGGCCACCGTGCGGATGCCGTCGAGGAGCGCGTCGGCGGTGACGTCCTTCCCGAGGAAGCCGCTGGCGCCGGAGCGCAGCGCCTGGGCCACGTACTCGTCGATCTCGAACGTCGTGAGGATCAGTACGCGGGTGTCGGCCAGTTCCTCGTCGGCGCAGATGACCGCCGTGGCGGTGAGCCCGTCGGTGCCGGGCATACGGATGTCCATGAGGACCACGTCGGGGCGGTGGATACGGACGAGGTCGACCGCCTCCCGGCCGTCCGTGGCCTCGGCGACCACCTCCAGGTCCTCGCAGGAGTCGATGAGGATCCGGAAGGTGGCCCGCAGCAGGGCCTGGTCGTCGGCGAGCAGGACGCGAATGGTCATGGGGCTGTTCTACTTCCGCTGGTCATGGGGCTGTTCTGTTGTCCGCTGGTCGTGGGGCTGTTCTGTTTCCGCTGGTCATGCGGTCCGGCCCACTTCGGGTGCGGGGGTCCGAGGACGGGGGCGCAGCGGGAGGTCCGTGGTGACCTCGAAGCCGCCTTCGGGGCGGTGACCGGCGCTCAGACAGCCGCCGACGGACTGGGCGCGCTCCCGCATGCCGATGAGGCCGAAGCCACGGCCGGGTTCGGGAGCGCCGTCGGGGCGAGTCGTGCCGTTGCCGTTGCCGTCGCCGCCGTCGTCGGTGACCGTGATCGTCAGATGGGTCTCCTCGTACGCGAGGCGGATGCGCGCCGCGTCCACGGCGGCGTGCTTGCTGACGTTGGTGAGGGCCTCCTGCACGATCCGGTACGCGGTCAGGTCCACGCCGGGGTCGAGCGGCCCCGGGGTGCCCTGCGTGGTGACGGTGACCGTGAGGCCGGCGGACTCGCACGCGGCCATCAGGTCCGGGAGCCGGTGGAGCCCGGGGGTGGGGGCCAGCGGCGCCTCGGGGTCGTCGGGTCGGCGCAGCACGCCGACGGTGGCCTTCAGCTCGCGCAGCGCCGACGACGTGGTTCCGGTCAGGTCGGTGAGGATCCGGTGGGCCTGCTCGGGATCGATGCGGGTGAGGTGCGCGGCGGTGCCCGCCTGGGCGTTGGCGAGGGCCAGGTGATGGGCGACCACGTCGTGCAGTTCGCGGGCGATGCGCATGCGTTCCTCGGTGACCCGGAGGCGGGCCTCCTCCTCCCGCGTTCGCTCGGCGTGCTCGGCGCGGGCCTGCACCGACTTCAGGTAGGCCCGCCGCAGCTGGGTCCCCCGGCCCGCGGCGAGGGGCAGCAGCAGCCAGAAGACGGGGCCGATGGTCCTGAGCACCAGCGAGAAATGGTTCATGGAGTCGGCGAGCACGGCCGCGAGCGTCATCGCCGCGATGGTGGTGAGGCCGTAGGCACGGGTGATTTTCCGGTCGGTGAGCGTGGCCAGCCAGTAGAGCGCCGCCATGATCGGTGCCAGCAGCAGGGGGGTGAGCAGATAGCCCAGCGCGACCACGACGATCGTGCAGATCGCGGTCACGATGAGGGCGGTGCGCGGGTGGGCGCGGTGCTTGAGCAGGGCGAGACAGGACACGCCCATGACGGCGACGCCGACGGTGTCCTGGTCCGGCGGCGCGGCGCCGGGCAGGGTGAGAGCCGTGCCGAGGACCGCGCAGCCCATCAGCGTGATGGCAGTCGCCAGATCGACGAGGAAGGGATGGCGGTGCGAGAAATCCTCGAGGCGATCCGCGTAGCGCCGATCCAGGCTGATACTCATCGGGGACTCCGGTCGGTGGGCTGGGACCATGGTGGTCGACGTGGGTGCGAACGCCCCCGAGGGCCGTCCGTGTCCTTCGCCACGGACGGCCCCCGGTGGGGGTGGGCGGTTGGATCAGGTGCGCGCCACCACCGGCTCGGCCGTGGCGGCCGGGGCCGGCTCCGTCTCGGGCCGGCGGGTCAGCGCCTCGCCCTCCACGTCGACGCGGGGCAGCGCCCGGTCCAGCCACTTCGGCAGCCACCAGGCCTTGTCGCCGAGCAGGGCGAGTACGGCGGGCACGATCGCCATGCGTACGACGAACGCGTCGAACAGGACCGCCGAGGCCAGCCCGAACCCGATCATCTTGATCATGGAGTCGCTCTCGCCGATGAACCCGGCGAACACCGCGATCATGATCAGGGCGGCGGCCACGACCACGCGGGCGCTGTGCCGGAAGCCGCTGGTGATCGCCTCGTCGGCGCGGTCACCGTGGACGTACGCCTCCCGCATCCGTGAGACGAGGAACACCTCGTAGTCCATGGCCAGGC
Organism: Streptomyces sp. DSM 40750; assembly: GCF_024612035.1. Lineage (GTDB taxonomy): Bacteria > Actinomycetota > Actinomycetes > Streptomycetales > Streptomycetaceae > Streptomyces. The sequence continues at coordinate 3,412,665 of NZ_CP102513.1, read as the reverse complement.
CGAAGACGATGCCCACCAGGAAGATCGGCATCAGGCTCATGATCGGTCCGGTCTGCTCCACTCCCAGGAGCTCCGCGCCGTGGCCCTGCTGGAAGACCAGGACGACCACGCCGAGCGACGCGAGCACCGACAGCAGGAAGCCCAGGGCCGCCTTGAGCGGGACGAGCAGGGAGCGGAAGACGACCATCAGGAGGATGACGGCCAGGCCGACCACGACCAGCAGATAGGGGACCAGCGCCGACTGCACCTTGTCGGAGATGTCGATGTTCAGCGCGGTGGAGCCGGTGACCTCGTACGTCGCCCCCGTCCCGGACTCGATGCCGGGACGTTCGTCCCGGATGACGGTCACCAGGTCCTTGGTCCTCTCGTCGGTCGGCGCGGTGGCGGGCACGGCCGAGAAGACGGCGGTGTCGCCGGCCTCGTTGAACTGTGCGGGGGAGACGGACACGACACCCTTGGTGGCGCCGATCTCCTTCGCGATCGTCTCCGCGGCGCCCTTCGCGTCGTCCGCGCCCCTGGCGTCCACCACGATCGTCAGCGGCCCGTTGAAGCCGGGCCCGAAGCCCTCGGCGAGCGCGTCGTAGGCCCGGCGCTCGCTGGTGGAGGTCGACTTGGCCTCGTCACCGGGCATGCCCAGTTGCAGGTCGGTCATCGGCACCGCGAGCGCGCCGAGGCCGAGGACACCGAGGATCAGTACGGGCAGGGGCCGGCGCAGGACGAACCGGGCCCAGCGCGTGCCGCCGTTGGTCGCGGCACTCTCCTCGATCCGGCCGCTCTTGCGTGCCTTGCGCGGCAGCACGGCGTTCGGCCAGAAGCCGAGGACGGCCGGGACCAGGGTCAGCGCGATCAGTACGGCGACGACGACCGCGCCCGCGGCGGCCAGCCCCATCTTCGTCAGCATCGGGATGCCGACCACGGACAGTCCGGCCAGCGCGATGACGACGGTGAGTCCGGCGAACACGACCGCCGATCCGGCCGTGCCCGTGGCGAGGGCGGTCGCTTCCTGGGGGGTACGGCCCTTGGCGCGCTCCTCGCGGTAGCGGGAGACGACGAACAGGGCGTAGTCGATGCCGACCGCCAGGCCCAGCATCATCGCGAGGGTGCCGGTCGTGGTGGACAGGCCGAAGGCGTCGGACAGGGCGAGGATCGCGGCCATGCTGAGGCCGACGCCGACGAGCGCGGTCAGCAGCGGCAGCCCGGCCGCGGCCAGCGAGCCGAAGGTGATCAGCAGGACGACGGCGGCGAGGGCGACACCGATCACCTCGGCCGTCCCGCCGGCACCGGCCTGTTCGGCCACCGCGTCGCCGCCGGCCTCGACGGTCAGCCCGGAGTCCTGGGCCTGGTGGAGGGCGTTCTCCAGATGGGTCCTGCTGGCGTCGGTGAGGTCGTTGGCGGCGGCCTTGTAGGTGACCGTCGCGTACGCCGTCGAGCCGTCCTCGCTGACCGCCCGCGCCTGGAACGGGTCGACGGCGTTCGCGACCTGCGAGCCGTCGGCCAGATCGGCCACGGTGTCCTCGATGGCCTTCTTGTTCTCGGTGGCGGTGACCTTCTCACCGCTCGGCGCGACGAACACGACCCGGGCGGTGGCGCCGTCCGCCGTGACGCCGGGGAAGCGTTCTTCCATCAGGTCGAACGCCTTCTGGGACTCGATGCCCGGCATGGAGAACTCCTCGTCGGAGGCTCCCGGGGCCTTGAGGGCGCCGAAACCGACGGCGCCGAGGACCGCCACCCACATCAGGGTGACGTACCAGCGTTTGCGGAAGGCCAGCCGGCCCAGCCGATGAAGGAAGGTTGCCATGGGTCGCAGGTCTCCACGTCAGAGGTCTCGGATGCCTGCCAAGACTCCCGGCCCGGGCCCCCTCCCGTCGTCGTGCGGCTGCCGACAATCCCGGCTACTCAGAACGCAGTACGACGCGACCGCCGGGTCACTCCGGGGTATGACCGGAGTGACCCGGACTACATGGCATGGAGGGTGTCGCGGGAGGCCTTGATGAACTCCTGCAGCGCCCGCCAGAACGGCGAGTAGCAGGCGTCGAAACGGGCGACGGCACCGGCATCGCCCTCGATCATCGCCTCGATCGCCTTGTGGAACGGATTCGTGGACCGCCGGACCGTGTTGGCGAGTTCGGCGACCCCGTCCGGCCCCTCCAGCGAGACGATCCACGTACGATGCCGCAGCGTGGCGTACTCGTCCCGCTGCAGGTCGCGCAGCCGCCGCAGCTCCTCGACCTGCTCCGGACCGAGCCCGCCCTCGGCGCCCCGGACCACGTCGGACGCCTTCCAGTGCACGTCGTTCAGCCGCTGAGCCTGCTCCATGAAGTCCGCGTACGCCGTCCGCCGCGCCTCCCGCAGCCGCTCCACCCGCTGCGCGCCCGCCGTCGTGTCCGCCTGTATCCGCGCCGCCCGCGCGGTCCCCCTGCTCGTCACCCAGCTCGCCAGCACGGCGGTACCCGCGGTGAGCGAGGCGATCCAGAACGCGCTGTCAGCCATGGCGGGACCCCAGCGAGCGTTCGGTGACTCTTGCCAGGTGGGCCGTGAAGACGGCGCGGGCGTCCGGGGTGAGGGTGCGCAGCGCCACCAGCGCCGTGATGACCACGTCGCACAGCTCCGACTGGACGTCGTCCCAGGTGTGGCTCGTGCCCTTGCGCGGGTTCTGCCCGGTCGCGCCGATCACCGCCTGGGCGACCTCGCCGACCTCCTCCTGCAGCTTCAACATCCGCAGGAGCAGGCCTTCTTGGCCGCCGTACGGCTGGTCCGCCTCCAGCCAGGCGTGCAGACGGGAGACGGACCGCCAGAGGCCGTCGGGGGAGTCGGGGGAGTCGGGGGAGTCGGAGGAGGCGGCGGAGACGGGTACGGCCGGCTGATCACTCATGAGGCGCAGCCTGCCACGCCCCTACGACAACGACAGGCGCTCCTCCAAAGAGAGGGTCACTCCTCGAAAGTGACGGTCACTCCTCGAACAGCGTCTCCTGCTCGCCCTCCTTCTCCTTCCGCAACCGCTGGTTCCGCGTGCCCACGACCACCGCCGTGACCGCGGCGGTACCGGCGAGTGCCACCGGGACCATCCAGCCCCGGTCGACCACATGGCGGAGTGCGTGGTCGAGGGAGAGCCGACCGGGGCCGGTGACCGCGAGACCGGCCGCGGCCAGGCCCAGGGTCGCGGCGTACTCGTAGCCGCCACTGGCGTTGAAGAAGCCGTTGGGCGCGTGGACCGCGGCCGCGCCACCCATCGCGCCCGCCGCGGCGGCACCGGCCGCGGGCGTCGCGAGGCCCAGCGCGAGCAGGGTGCCGCCGCCGGTCTCGGCCAGCCCGGCCGCGGTGGCGCTCGCCTTGCCGGGCGCGTACCCGACGGACTCCATGAACGCGCCGGTCCCCTGGATACCGCCCCCGCCGAACCAGCCGAACAGCTTCTGCGTCCCGTGCGCGGCGAGCACACCGCCCGCGCCCAGCCGGAGCAGCAGCAGGCCCAAGTCACGTCGGTCGAATGAGGTCATGACCACTCCCGGACAGCCCTTGTGAATGTCCCCTCCCGCGTATCCACCGTCGCACCGATCACACCCGCCCGACCCGCCCGCGCGCCCGTTCGGGTGGTGCCGCGTCCGGGCCGCGCCTCCGGTGGCGTACCCGTCGCAACGGTGTGAGGCTGACCGGCATGACGATCGCACCAGCCAAACTCAGTGACCCGACCGTCCGGGCCTTCGTCAACGCGGTGAACTCCCATGACCGCGACGCCTTCATGGCCCTCCTCGCCCCCGACGCGACCATGGCGGACGACGGTTCCGACCGGAACCTCGCGGAGTGGACCGACCAGGAGATCTTCTCCTCTCACGGTCATATGGAGGTCCGCCGGGAGTCCGACGGCGGCCGCTCCCTCGTCGCCGACTACCGCAACGACACCTGGGGCGAGATGCGCACCGCCTGGCGCTTCACGGTGTCGGAGGACGGCCGGATCAGCCGCTTCGAGACGGGCCAGGCCTGAGAACAGGCCCCCTGGGGGCTTGCCTTCGTGTGCGCTCCAACTCCTACCGTTCGTGGGCATGGAGAAGAACACGTACACGAGGTCCCTCGGCCGCAGCGGTATCCAGGTCAGCGCCCTCGGCTTCGGCTGCTGGGCGATCGGCGGCGAGTGGCAGGACACCGACGGGCAGCCGCTCGGCTGGGGAAAGGTGGACGACGAGGAGTCCGTACGGGCGATCCACCGCGCCCTCGACCTCGGCGTCACCTTCTTCGACACGGCCGACACCTACGGCACCGGCCACAGCGAGCGCGTGCTCGGCCGTGCCCTCGGCAAGCGCCGCGCGGATGTCGTCGTGGCCACCAAGTGGGGCAACCTCTTCGACGAGCGCACCCGTACCCGCGTCGGCCAGGACGACACCCCGGCCCACGCCCGCCGCGCCCTCACCGCGTCCCTCGACCGCCTGGGCACGGACCACATCGACCTGTACCAGTTCCACATCTCCGACGCCGACCCCGAGCGCGCGGCCGAACTCCGCGACACCTGCGAGGAGTTCGTGCGGGAGGGCCTGATCCGGGCGTACGCGTGGAGCACCGACGACGCCGAGCGCGCCGCCGTGTTCGCCGAGGGACCGCACTGCACGGCCGTACAGCACCGCCTGAACATTTTGCAGGACGCGCCCGAACTCCTCGGCCTGTGCGAGGAGTCGGAGCTGGCGAGCGTCAACCGCAGCCCGCTCGCCATGGGCCTGCTCACCGGGAGGCACACCGCCGGGCGTGCCCTGGAGGCCGGGGACATCCGCAGCACCCCGCCCGCGTGGCTGCCGGGCTTCACCGCGGACGTCGGCGCCGACCCGGAGTGGCTCGGCCGGGTCGAGGCGCTGCGCGAGATCCTGACCAGCGAGGGCCGTACGCTCGCGCAGGGCGCCCTCGCCTGGATCTGGGCCCGCAGCCCGCGGACCGTGCCCATCCCCGGTTTCCGTACCGTCGCCCAGGCCGAGGAGAACGCGGGCGCCCTCGCGAAGGGACCGCTCACAGCGGACCAGGTGGCCGAGGTCGACCGGGTCCTGGGGCGGTGAACGGCCCGTAGGAGCGGGGAGAGTGCCGGGAGTTCCCGCTTGGATACCGCCCGGAGAAGAAAAGTACGGCGGGCAGCCGTCCCGCGCTCCGGTGCTTACCTCGCGGTCCCACGCGAGGTCCGCCCCCTTCCGGAACGCGGAACGGCTGCCGCCTCCCCCCTCGGGTTGGCCGCGGAAGCCGCCGCCTCCAAGTGTGAAGCTCTTGTGGAGGCGGTCATGAGCATATGCCTGCCACGTGCTCGAATGGTCCGGAGCAACATCTTCCGTTTGTGCAAGTTAAGTCATGGACGAGTGTCGTGGGCACCTAGTGGGCGCCCAGTAGGCACCTGGTAGGCACCTGGTGCGCGCGGGCCGTGCGGCCTCCGCGTGCAACGGCTCAGCCACGTACGCCGTCCCGCTCGGCTACGTACGCCGTCCCGCTCAGCCCCGCCCCACGTACGGCATCGTCGTCGCCATCACCGTCGCGAACTGCACATTCGCCTCCAGCGGCAGCTCCGCCATGTGCCGCACGGTCCGCGCCACGTCCTCCACGTCCATCACGGGCTCGGGCATCAGCTCCCCGTTCGCCTGGAGCACCCCGTTCCGCATCCGCTCGGTCATGTCCGTCGCCGCGTTGCCGATGTCGATCTGGCCGACCGCGATGTTGTACGGCCGCCCGTCCAGCGAGAGCGACTTGGTGAGGCCGGTCAGCGCGTGCTTGGTCGCGGTGTAGGCGACGGAGTGCGGGCGGGGCGTGTGCGCGGAGATGGAGCCGTTGTTGATGATCCGCCCGCCCTGGGGGTCCTGCTCCTTCATCTGCCGGTACGCCGCCTGCGCGCACAGGAACGCCCCGTTGAGGTTGGTGTCCACGACGTGCCGCCAGGCCGCGTAGTCCAGCTCCTCCACCGGCACACCGCCCGGGCCGAACGTGCCCGCGTTGTTGAACAGCAGGTCGAGCCGCCCGAACCGTTCTCGTACGGCGGCGAAGAGCGCGTCCACGTCTCCGGGTCGTGAGACGTCCGTACGGACGCACAGCGCCTCCGGAGTCTCCGTGCCGACGCCGGCCGCCGTCTCGGCGAGCCTTTCCGCGCGGCGGCCCGCCAGCGCCACCGACCAGCCGGTGCGCAGCAACTCCACGGCCACGGCGCGGCCGATACCGGAGCCCGCACCTGTCACAATCGCGATCTTGGTTCCTTTGACCTTCATGGGCCCGCAGCGTAGGCGAGGGCCCGCGCCCGGCCGAGCGGAAGGGCTCCGGCATCCGGAACTCATCAGTCCGCCATCTCGCTGTTGTGTACGTGACAGAAGATCGTCGAACCTGGCCACTCCAATGCCAAGTACAACAACCGTCAGGGGAGGGCCAGATGACACCCGCAGCCCAGAAGTCGACGCAGCCCCGTTCGTCCCACGCACCCGAACTCCGCGCCGCCGCCAGGCACTTCGACCGGCGCCGCTTCCTCACCGTCACCGGCGCCGCAGCCGCGCTCGCCTTCACCACCAACCTCCCCGCGGCGGGCGCCGCGGCCGCCGCCCCGCTCGACGCGCGGCGGATCACCGAGAACCCCTTCACCCTCGGCGTGGCCTCCGGCGACCCGCTGCCCGCCTCCGTGCTGCTGTGGACCCGGCTCGCCCCGGCCCCGTACCAGCCCGACGGCGGCCTGCCCGCCGAACGCGTCGCCGTCCAGTGGGAGCTGGCCCACGACGAGAGCTTCCGGCGGATCGTCAGACGAGGCACGGCCACCGCCCACCCCGAGTTCAGCCACACCGTGCACGTCGAGGTCGGCTACCTCGACCCCGGGCGCGTCTACTACTACCGCTTCCGCACCGGCACCTGGATCAGCGAGACCGGCCGCACCCGCACCGCCCCCGGCCGCAGCCACCTGACCGGCTCCACCGGCCTGTCCTTCGCGGCCGTCTCCTGCCAGGCCTACTCGGACGGCTACTACACCGCCTACCAGCACCTGGCGGGCGAGGACATCGATGTCGTCTTCCATCTCGGGGACTACCTCTACGAGTACGCGGTCAACTCGGTCGGCGGCAACCGCAAGTACGGCGACCGCGTCCTGCCCGACCTGTTCAACCGCGAGACGGTCACCCTGGAGGACTACCGCCTGCGGTACGCCCTCTTCAAGACCGACCCCGATCTGCGGGCCGCGCACGCCGCGCACCCGTTCGTCGTCACCTGGGACGACCACGAGACCGAGAACAACTACGCGGACGACATCCCCGAGAACTCCGTACCGCCCGAGGAGTTCCTGCTGCGCCGCGCCGCCGCGTACCGCGCGTACTGGGAGAACCAGCCCCTGCGCGCCCCGCAGAAACCCGACGGCCCCGACATGAGGCTCTACCGCCGCTTCAACTGGGGCCGCCTCGCCCAGTTCGACATCCTCGACACCCGCCAGTACCGCTCCAACCAGGCGTACGGCGACGGCTGGCAGACCCCGGGACCGGACTCCGCCGACCCGGCGCGCACGATAACGGGCGCCACCCAGGAACGCTGGCTCCTCAACGGCTGGGCCAAGTCCGACGCCGTCTGGAACGTCGTCCCCCAGCAGGTCACCTTCTCCCAGCGCCGCAACGCCGTCGGCGACAACTACAAGGTGTCCATGGACTCCTGGGACGGCTACACCGCCTCCCGCGAGCGGATCCTCGCGGGCGCCGACGCGGCCGGCATCGAGAACCTGATGGTCCTCACGGGTGACGTCCACGTCGGCTACGCCTTCGACATCAAGCGCGACTTCGACAACCGCTCGTCCCGGACCGTCGGCACGGAGCTCGTCGCCACCTCCATCAGCAGCGGCGGCAACGGCTCCGACAAGCCCGCCAACTGGGACACCTACATGACCGCCAACCCCCACATGCGCTTCTACAACGGCCGCCGCGGCTATGTGACCGTGGCGCTCGACAGGCAGTCGGCCCGCGCCGACTTCAAGGCGGTGCCGTACGTGACGACGACCGGGGCCGGGATCTCCACGGTCGCGTCGTTCGCGGTGGAGGCGGGCAGGCCGGGGCTCACGCCGGCGTAGCCGCCAGTCGGTCACCCCGACGGTCGTCCTCGCCGGGATAGCGGACGCCGATGCGGTTCCGGATCGCGTCGAGTGTCCGCATCACGGCGAGGGTGCCGTCGAGGGGGACGAGCGGGGACTCCGTCTCGCCTGCGCGCAGCGCCCGCATGACCTCGGCGGCCTCGTGACGGAGGCTGTTGCGGGGGCCGTCGGCCGGGTCCGCGGCGAAGGTCTGCGGGTCGCGGCCGTCACGGTGCAGGACGAATTGGTCCGGGAAGAAGAAGCCGGACGGGATGTCGATGCGGCCCTCGGAACCGGTCACCGAGGCGGAGGTGCCCGTGCCGCCCACGATGGAGCAGTGCAGCGAAGCGATGGCACCGCTCTCCCAGGAGAGCAGTGCTCCGGTCTGGAGATCGACGCCCTCGTCGGAGAGCATCGCCCGTCCGGTCACGTCCGACGGCTCCCCGAGCAGCAGCTGCGCGAAGGAGACCGGATACACACCGAGGTCGAGCAGCGCGCCGCCGCCCTGCGCCGGGTCCCGCAGCCGGTGCGAGGGCGGGAAGGGCCCGGCGAGCCCGAAGTCGGCCTGCACCGTCCGTACTTCACCGATCGCGCCGTCCCGCACCGCCTCGGCGAGCCGCCGCATCAGCGGGTTGCAGTACATCCACATGGCCTCCATCAGGAACCGCCCACGCTCCCGCGCCAGCGCGACCAGTTCCTCAGCCTCCGGCAGGTTCAGCGTGAACGCCTTCTCGCACAGCACGTTCCGCCCCGCCTCCAGACACATCCCGGCGGCCGTCCGGTGCGCCGAGTGCGGCGTGGCGACGTACACCACATCCACGTCCGCGTCCTCGGCGAGGGCACGCCAGTCGCCGTACGCCCTCGGTATCCCGAACCGTTCCGCGAAGGCCTTCGCCGAGTCCTCGCTCCGCGAGGCCACCGCCACGACCTCGGCGTCCGGCAGGTCGACGAGGTCGGCCGTGAAGGCCGCGGCGATCCCTCCGGTCGCCAGAATCCCCCACCGCACACGTCCGTCGTTCGACATCGCCACCCCTGTCCTCGGCCCCGGGGCGGAACTGTGACCCCGCCCACGTCGTACGAGCTGAGAGCATAGGTGGCGGACCGAACGCAGAGGGAGGGGCACATGCCCGAGGGGCACATACCGGGCTCGGCACCGGCCGAGCCGAACACCGTGGCGGCGGTACCGGCGACTCAGGCGGCATCGCAGTCGTCGAATCCGTCGAACCGCTCGAAGCCGTCGCAGCCGACCCCCGAGCCCGGCGTCAGGCAGTCGGCAGCCAACCCCACCGCCCTCCGCCGCACCGGCCTCCTCGTCACCCTCATCCTCGGCGGCCTCACGGCCACCCCGCCGCTCGCGATGGACATGTACCTCCCGGCCCTGCCGGAGGTCACCGACTCGCTGCACGCCCCCGCCACCACGGTCCAGCTCACCCTGACCGCCTGCCTCGCCGGCATGGCGCTCGGCCAGCTGCTGATCGGCCCGATGAGCGACCGCTGGGGCCGTAAGCGCCCCCTCCTCATCGGCCTGGTCGTCTACATCCTGGCCACCGCCCTGTGCGCCCTCGCTCCCACCATCGAGACCCTGATCGCCTTCCGGGTCGTCCAGGGCCTCGCCGGCTCGGCCGGGATCGTGATCGCCCGGGCCGTGGTCCGCGACCTCTACGACGGCGACGCGATGGCCCGCTTCTTCTCGACCCTGATGCTGATCTCCGGGGTGGCCCCGATCGTCGCGCCGCTGCTCGGCGGCCAGATCCTGCGCGTCACGGACTGGCGGGGCGTCTTCGTCGTACTGACCGTCATCGGTGTCGCCCTGCTGGCGGTCGTCTGGGCGAAGCTCCCCGAGACGCTCACCCCCGCCGACCGCCACAGCGGCGGCATCGGCGAGACGCTGGGCGCGATGCGCGGCCTGCTCACCGACCGGGTCTTCATGGGCTACGTACTCGCCGGCGGCTTCGCCTTCGCCGCGCTCTTCGCGTACATCAGCGCCTCCCCGTTCGTGATCCAGGAGATCTACGGCGCCTCCCCGCAGACGTTCAGCCTGCTCTTCGGCGTCAACTCCGTCGGCCTTGTCATCGTCGGCCAGATCAACGGCAAGATCCTGGTCGGCCGGGTCAGCCTGGACACGGTCTTCGCGGTGGGCCTCGCGATCGTCGCCCTGTCCGCGACCGCGCTGCTGCTGATGTCCCTGGGCGTCTTCGGCGAGGTGGGCCTCGCCCCGGTGGCGGCGGCCCTCTTCGTCCTGATGTCCGCGATGGGCGTCACCCTCCCCAACACCCAGGCCCTCGCCCTGATGCGGGTACGCCACGCCGCGGGGTCCGCGTCGGCGCTGCTGGGGACCTCGTCCTTCCTGATCGGCGCGATAGCGTCCCCCTTGGTCGGCGTCGCGGGCGAGGACACCGCCGTCCCCATGGCCGTGGTCCAACTCACCGCGACACTGGTGGCCGCGACCTGCTTCGTGGCACTGTGCCGTCCTTGGAACAGGCGTACGACGCTGGAGGGAGCAGAGAGCTGAGCGCGCCGAGACTGCGCACGGACACCCCGGAACGGGCCGGACTCGACCCCGAGGAACTGCGCCATCTCGTACGAGAGGTGCGCGCGCTGACAGAAGGGGACCGCCCCCGGGCCCCCGCCGCCGTCGTACTCGTCGGCCGCGGCCCCTACGTGGCCGTCGAGGAGGCGGCGGGCTGGGCGGTCCGCTACGCGTCCTACGACGAGCGCTCCGACAGCGGCGTGGAGCTGCCGCCGGAGGCCCGCATCCCGGTGAGGCCGGAAACCCCCTTCGACCTGGCCTCCCTCACCAAGCTCTTCACCGCCGTGGCGGCGGTCCAGCAACTGGAACGCGGCACCCTCGGCATCGACGCGAAGCTGGCGGCGTACCTCCCCGACTTCGCGGGCGCGGCCCGACACGGCCTGACCGTCCGCCACCTCCTCACCCACACCTCAGGCCTCCGCCCCGAACTCCCGCTCTACGACTGCCCGTCGCCGGACGCCCGTCTGGCGATGCTCCGCTCGGAGGCCCCGACGGCCCCGCCCGGCACGGCCCACGCCTACTCCGACCTGAACCTCCTGCTCCTCCAGCACGTCCTGGAACGCCTGACGGGCCGGACCCTGGACGTACTGATCCGCGACGGCATCACCCACCCCCTCGGCATGACGTCCACGGGCTTCGGCCCCTACCGGACGGCCGCCGCGACCGAGGACCAACGCCGCCCCTGGGCCAAGGCCGACCGAGGCATGCTCCGGGGCGAGGCGCACGACGAGAACGCCTGGTCCCTCGGCGGCGTCGCCGGCCACGCAGGCCTCTTCTCGACGGCCCGGGACCTGGCGATCTTCTGCCGCACGTTACTGGCCGGCGGCTCCTACGGCCCCGCCCGCATACTCGGCCCCGACTTCGTGGAGCTGATGCTGACCCCGCCCGGCCTCGGCTTCGCCCTCGACCAGCGGTGGTTCATGGGGGAGTTGGCGGGGAGGGGCGCGGCGGGGCATACGGGCTTCACGGGCACGTCACTGGTGCTGGACCCGGCGACGGACACCTTCCTGATCCTGCTCACGAACGCGGTCCATCCACGCCGCCGGGACCCGATCAACGCGGAGCGGGCGGCGGCGGGGACTCGGGTGGCTCGGGCGGTGCGGGGGACATGAGGGCGGGCCGGGCGACTATGGCATTTTCAATGCCATACTGGGTTCATGGCTGACGACAGCGTCGACTTCCTTCCCGGTGAAGGCCCCACCAGCGGTGTCTCCGTCACGCTCACCGCCGGCACTCTTCAGGCGATCCGGGAACGGGTCGGCAAGCGGGGTGTGTCCGCCTATCTGGAGCGGGCGGCGCAGCGGCAGATAGAGCGTGACAACCTGGACGAGCTGATCGCGGACTTCGACAAAGCGCACGGACCGGCCGACCCGGAGGCCGTGGCGGCCAAGCGGGCCCGGCTCACGGGCGGCGCGGCCCACGCGAATGAGGCCGCGTGAGCGGCGCGTTGGTGCTCGACAGCGAGGGACTCGCGAAAGCCGTACAACGGGACCGCGAGGTGCACGAGTGGCTGACGGCGGCCCGTGAGGCGGACCTGCCCGTGCTCACCTCCGCCGCGGTGCTGGTCGAGGTCGTCCATCCCCGGATCAATGACGCCGCGCTGAGGTGGACGCTGTCCCGGCTCCGGGTGGAGCCGGTCTCGCAGGCTGTCGCACAGTCCGCGGTCACCCTGCTGCGAGGCGCGGGACTGCACGGCCACAAGTACGCCATCGACGCCATGCTGTGCGCGACCGCGGTGCAGCAACCGGGCCGGGTGACCATCCTGACCTCCGACGTGGAGGACATGGGCATGCTCCTCGTCGACCATCCACGCGTGGTGGCGGAGAAGGTCTGATTCCGGCAGTGCGGGCCGCCCATACAATCACCACGTGAACGCCCCCCTTCCCCCCGCCGACACCCTCCGCGCCGCCCTCTCCGCCCTCCTCGACGGTCTCCCGCCGAAGTCGGCCACGCAGGCGGTCGACCGGCTGATCGCGAAGTACCGGGGGCGGACGCCGACGGACGCGCCGGTGCTGCGGGACCGGTCGGATGTGGTGGCGTACGCGGCGTACCGGATGCCGGCGACGTTCGAGGCGGTGTGCTCGGCGCTCGACGCGTTCGCGGCGGCAGTGCCCGGATGGGCGCCCGGCAGTCATGTCGACGTGGGTGGGGGTACGGGCGCGGCGACATGGGCCGTGAGCGCCACCTGGGAGGGCGGGCGGCCGGTGACCGTGCTCGACTGGGCGGAGCCGGCGCTGGCGCTGGGGCGGGAGATCGCCGGAGCGAACCCGGATCTGAAGACCGCCGAGTGGCGGCGCTCGCGTATCGGATCGGCGCTCACCATCGAGAGCACTGATCTCGTCACCATCTCCTACGTCCTCGGCGAGCTGACCGACGCCGACCGCACCGCCGTCGTCGACGCCGCCGCGACCGCCGCCCAGGCCGTCGTGATCATCGAACCCGGCACCCCCGACGGCTACACCCGCGTCATCGAGGCCCGCGACCGCCTCATCGACGCCGGTTTCCACATCGCCGCCCCCTGCCCGCACAGCGCCGCCTGCCCGATCGTCCCCGGCGAGGACTGGTGCCACTTCTCCGCCCGGGTCAGCCGTTCCTCCCTGCACCGCCAGGTCAAGGGCGGCTCCCTGCCGTACGAGGACGAGAAGTTCAGCTACGTCGCCGCCACCCGCTTTCCCCCGACCCCGGCCCCCGCCCGCGTCGTACGCAAGCCGCAGATCCGTAAGGGCCAGGTCCTCCTCGACCTCTGCGAGTCCGAGCCCGGCCTCGGCCGGACCACGGTCACCAAGCGCCACGGTCTCCTCTACAAGGCGGCGAGGGACGCGGAGTGGGGAGACGCCTGGCCACCGGCCGAAGTCGGCGACCAGGCTTGAGGGCCCCCGCCCGGTGACGGGAGCTCAGTGGCAGGCGGGCAGGTGCTGGGCCTGGACGTAGCCCCAGCGTCCGGAGTGGGGGGCGTAGCCGAGGATCCAGGACTTCCTGTTATGGGTTCCGCAGCGTTCGGTGGTGATGTGGAAGGGATCACCCGCCCGGACGTTCCCGATGACGAAGGACTTGGGCGCGTTGCGCAGGGTTCCGACGTGATTGCTGCCGACGTGCAGCACGGTCCGCTTGCTCTTCCCGGCGTGCGGGGCGCTCATCACCACGTCCTTGCTCTTCCCGCTGCCACCGACGCCGCGCTGGTCGGGCAGCGGCTGCCCGTGCTTGTTGTAGGCGCGTGGGTCGGCCAGGCAGGACTTGGCGATGAATCCCCAGCTCGGTTCGCCGGCCTTCGCGTAGTCGAACACGAGCGCGTAGTTCTTGTAGGTGTACCGGACGCCGACCTTGTAGGCCTTGCCGCGGGGCGAACGCTGTTGCTTGGTCCAGCCCCAGTCCGGGATTCCCGCCTTGGGATAGTTGGCGTGGATCATGCAGCTCGCCCGGGTGAGGGTGGTCGGGTGCGTGTATTTGTCGCCGTTGGCGTTCTCGGCGGAGGCCGTCGGGGCGAGGACGGACAGAGGTGTCGCCAACGCGGTGGCGATGACGACGAGTGGCTTCCACATGCGCATGAGAGCTCCTGACGGCGAGGTCGACCTTGGCTGCCCGTAGGGGGCGCTGCCTGTGAGGGAAGCGCATCCGTCGCAGCTCTGCCGTGAACCCGCAGGTCAATCAGCCGGATAGGTGACGCTTGCTGATGTTTGCTGCCTTGCCCGTTCCGAAAAATCACTTGCGGTGTCCGCGCGGTTTCCGGCTATGTCATCGGTCATGTCAACCACGCCGTATCTGGACGAGATAACCTCCGCCAACCTCGACGCCGCGACCGACGTGCGCGTCCGCCCCGACCAGGAACACCTGGTCGAGCCGGTCGTGAAGTCCCTCGCCGAGGCGTACGTCCATCCCGGCGTCGCCTGGCCCCGCCTCATCCGCGACGGCGACCGGGCCGTCGGTTTCCTCATGGCCTTCCTCGACATCGACTGGAAGGGCGACGGCACGGGCACCGACATCCGTTCCGGGCTCTGGCGCCTCAATATCGCCGCGGACGAACAGGGCCGGGGCTACGGCCGTTTCGCCGTCGAGGCCGTGGCCGCAGAGATCCGCCGCCGGGGCGGCAGCCGGCTCTTCGTCACCTGGCACCCCGGACCCGACGGCCCGGAGGCCTTCTACCTCGGCCTCGGCTTCCGTACGACCGGGGAGACCAGCGGGGGCCAGACGGTGGGGGTGCTGGAGCTGGCCGGTCCGGCTCCGGCGACCTTGGACTGATACGGCAGCTCCGCCTCGCCGAAGCCCCTCAAGGCGGCCCCGGCGGGGCGGACCCACTCCGGTTCACGACGTCTCGCCGGTGGTCCCCTCCGTCTCCGGCCGCCCTTCCTGGCGTTTCTCCTGGAGCTTGCGCAGCAGCTCCCGCTTCTGGGCCTGGGGGTCGAGGCCGCCGCCGACGCGGCCGTTCGCGGGGCCGCCGCGCAGTGCCTTGCGGCCCAGATTCCGGCGGGCGCCGCCCACTCCCAGCATGTTTCCCGCTCCACCTCGGGTCATGACACTCTCCCTCGCTGTGACGATACGGTTCGTCTCGCTGACGCTCACCACCATCAGGCGAGACGCATCGTCTTGTCAACCTGATAAATTCGGACCATGGCCAAGAAGACCGCCCCCGATTCCGCCCGGCGCAGCGAGAAGTCACGTCGCGCCATCTACGACGCCGCCCTCGCCCTCGTCACCGAGGTCGGTTACCAGAAGACGACCATCGAGGGCATCGCGGCCCGCGCCGGCGTCGGGAAGCAGACGATCTACCGGTGGTGGACGTCCAAGGCGGACGTCCTGCTGGAGGCGTTCATCGACCTGAGCGCCCAGGCGGCGGAGGCCGCGGCCCGCCCCGAAGTCATCGGGGAACAGGCGGAGTACGAGATCCCGGACACCGGTGATCTGGAGGCCGATCTCAAGGCGGTCCTGCGTGCCACCGTGGACGAACTGCTCGACCCCAAGTTCGAGGCCCCCTCGCGGGCTCTGGCCGCCGAGGGGGTGGTGAACCAACAGCTCGGCACCGAGTTCGTGGCCAAACTCCTCGAACCCCAGCTCCAGTTGTACGTGAAGCGCCTGCGCTCGGCCCAGGAACAGGGCGCCGTACGCCCCGACATCGACCCGCGCATCGCCCTGGAGCTCTTCGTCTCACCGCTCGCCCAGCGCTGGCTCCAGTACACGGGCCCCATCTCGTACGCGTACACGGACGCCCTCGTCGAGTACGCCCTCCACGGACTCGCGCCCCGCTGACCGGGTCAACTCCCCGCCCAGGTGTGACCAAACCGACCGAGAAGGGCCTGGCGGCGGACCGTAAATCCCGTCAAAGAAGGTAATAGACCACCATCCCTGTCCGCCGCCCGGCATCGCCCCACCTACCCCGGATGGGCGCTCCGGCTCCCCGGAGCGCAGGATGGTGGGACCATGAGGCATGCTGTCCGCACCACAGCGAGGCGAGGGGATAGATGAGCGCGACGTTCGGCGGCCGGTCCGGTCGGCAGGGCAGGATCTCCGAGTGGCTGCGCGCCCGCCGTACGAGCCGCCCGCTCGACAGTGCGGCCGACGAAGCCGGCCGTGAGGAACTGCTGCTCGCCGCCGCAGCCGCGGGACTCCCGCTCGCGCCCGCCGCGTACCCCTCGGGCTACCGGTGTTCCTGCGACCGCGTCGGCTGTCCCACCCCCGCCCGGCACCCGGTGTCGTTCGCCTGGCAGACGCAGTCCACCACCGACAGCGCCCAGATCGAGCGGTGGGCCCGGCACCAGCCGCAGGCCAACTTCATCACCGCGACCGGCATGGTCCACGACGTGCTGGACGTGCCGCTCGCCGCCGGCCGTGAGGCCCTGGAGCGGCTGCTCGCCTCCGGGATCGAGGTGGGCCCCGTCGCGGAGTCCGAGTCCGAGTCCGACGACGGGCGGCTCCTCTTCTTCACTCTCACCCGGGGCACGCCCGAGGAGGAGGACGAGTGGTGGCCCTGCGAGCTGGACTGCCACCCGGAGACCATGGACGAGCATCCGGGGCTGCGCTGGCACTGCCGCGGGTCGTACGTCCTCGTCCCGCCGGCCCGGCTCCCCGGTGATCTCGCCGTCCACTGGGTGCGCGGCCTCGAACACCCGCTGCCGGACCCGCTGACCCTGCTGGAGACCCTCACCGACGCGTGCTCCCGCCACGTGGGCGAGGAGCCGGGCCACACCGACTCGGCCTGGCCGTCGAGGGGCTGACTCCTCAGCCCCGTCCGGCGGTCACTCGCCCTTGGCCCCCGTGAGCCCGCCCACCTGGCTCAGGAACTTCACCTGCTGGTCCGACTCCGTCTTCGCCGGATCGAGCACCGCCTGGTTGTTCACGAACTCCAGCGTCAGCGACTCCTTGGGCTCGCCCGTTATCAGCGCCCGGACGGCCGCGTCGTTGACGGGGATGTCCACGCCCTGCGCAGCGGTCTGCTTCTGGTAGTGGCGGGTGGTGAAGAAGACCAGTGCCCCGCCGTCCGTGGTGCGCAGACCGACCGGCGCGTAGTCGCCGTTGGTCAGGGCCTCGTCGATGTACTGCCGCGCCAGGCCCGGCTTCCGCGCGTTCTGCTGGCGCTCGGAGCGCTCTTCGGAGGTGTACGGGCCGTCCGCGAAGAGGGCGCTGTCCTCCCTCAGGTACGTCACGTACTTGTCGGGCAACTCGGCGGGCGTGACGGAGAGTTCGGCATCGTCCGGCGTGACCGCCTGGGCGTAGCCGTTCTCGTCCTTCTCGAACTCCGGCACGTCGGCGGCGGCCATGATCGTGAGGAAGGACACCTCCCACAGATCGGTGAGGCCGTCCCGGGTGAAGACGAACAGCCAACGGTCCGTCGCGTTGCCCTTGTTGGCGGCCGCGTCGGCCACGAACCAGCGCGGCCAGGCCGCCTTCTCCGGGATCGTGTACGTGACGTCGGTCAGCTTCAGCGCCACATGGTTCGGGTTGCCGCTCGGGTTGATCTTCGCGCCCGAGCGGAGCTTGCCGCCGTCGATGTCGGCGAGCGCGCCGGTGACCCGGGAGGCGTCCTGGGACTGGTCGTACTCCTTGTCCGCCTTGTTGTACGCGGTGGTGAAGTCCTTCAGCGCCCGCGCCGCCTCCGCCTGTGTCGCCGCAGGGACGATCTCCAGATCGCCGCGGACCACCACGCACCCGCTCGCCGTCAACGACAGCGCGGTCACCGCCGTGGTCAGCAGCGCGCTACGGCCGTACGAACGAAGTCCGAGGAACCTCCCGCGTGTACGAACCGGACGAACCTCACGAAGCCTTCGTGGGCTCCGAACCCCGCGCACCCTGCTCATCAGGAATCTTCACCTTCCCCTTCCCGGAGGCGAACCCTACCGGGGCGAGAAACAGCGCGAGCGTCGGGATCAGGTACAGGAGCCAGACCGTGACTTGGAGGACCGTCGGGTCGGGCTGGAAGTTGAAGACGCCCTTCAGGAGCGTGCCGTACCAGCTGTCCGGCGGGATCGTCCCGGTGATGTCGAAGGCCTTGTTCGTCAGGCCGGGCAGGAAGTCGGCCTCCTGGAGGTCGTGGAAGCCGTACGCGAGGACGCCGGCCGCGACCACGACCAGCATGCCGCCGGTCCAGGTGAAGAACTTGGCGAGGTTGATGCGCAGGGCACCCCGGTAGAACAGCCAGCCCAGCGCGACCGCCGTGGCCAGGCCCAGCAGTACGCCGATCAGCGGGCCCTCGGTGCCGTCGTTCGACGCGCGCACCGACGTCCACACGAACAGCGAGGTCTCCAGGCCCTCCCGGCCCACCGCCAGGAACGCGGTCGCCACCAGCGCGCCGGTGCCCATCTGGAGGGCCGCGTCGAGCTTGCCGTGCAGTTCGGCCTTCAGATGGCGGGCCGTGCGCCGCATCCAGAAGACCATCCACGTCACCAGGACCACCGCGACGATCGACAGCGAGCCGCCGAGGGCCTCCTGCGCCTTGAACGTCAGTTCCTGGGAGCCGAATTCGAGGACGCAGCCGAAACCGAGGGCCAGCGCGACGGCGACGCCGATGCCGATCCAGACGGGCTTCAGCGCGTCCCGGCGGTCCGTCTTCACCAGGTAGGCGATGAGGATGCAGACGACGAGGCTGGCCTCCAGACCCTCCCGCAGACCGATCAGATAGTTCGCGAACACGGCCTCAGGCCTCCGTCGTCGATGCGGAGAACAGCGCCCGGCCCCACCAGTCGTCCGCGTCCCGGACGCCCGGCGGGACCGCGAAGATCGCCGAACCCACGTGCTGGATGTACTCGTTGAGCGCGTCCGTGGCCAGCTTGCGCTGGATCGGGACGAACCCCGTCCGCACGTCACGCTGGTACGCGAGGAAGAACAGGCCCGCGTCCAGGCGGCCGAGGCCGTCCGTGCCGTCGGTGAAGGAGTAGCCGCGGCGCAGGATCGTCGCCCCGTCGTTGGAGTCGGGGTGCGCGAGCCGTACGTGCGCGTCCGGCAGCATCGCCTTCAGGAACGGCTCGTCGCGCTCCTTCGCCTTGCCGACCGGGGCGCCCTCGCCCTTGTCGCGGCCGAAGATGTCCTCCTGCTCCTGCAGCGAGGTCCGGTCCCAGGTCTCGATGTGCATGCGGATACGGCGGGCGACGAGGTAAGAGCCGCCGGTCATCCAGGCAGACTTCTCGTCGACGTCCTTCTCGCCCACCCACACGTGCTTCTTCAGCCGGGCCGTCTCGGTGCCCGCGATGTTGCGGGTGCCGTCCTTGAATCCCATGAGGTTGCGCGGGGTCTGGGCCTCCGGGGTGGTCGACGAGGTCTTGCCGAAGCCGAGTTGGGACCAGCGCACGGAGACCTTGCCGAAGCCGATGCGGGCGAGGTTGCGGATGGCGTGCACCGCGACCTGCGGATCGTCCGCGCAGGCCTGGATGCACAGGTCACCGCCGCTGCGGGCCTTGTCCAGGTTGTCGCCCGCGAACTGAGGGAGATCCACGAGGGCTTCGGGCCGCTGCTCCGCCAGCCCGAACCTGTCGAACAGCGACGGCCCGAAGCCGATCGTCAGCGTCAGCCGGGACGGCCTCAGTCCCAGAGCCTCGCCCGTGTCGTCCGGCGGCGCCTCCGCCAGACCGCCGTACGCGCCCTCACCGACCGCCTTCCCGGCCGTCATCCGGCGCGCGGCGGCCGTCCAGTCCTTCAGCATCGCCACGAACTCGGCCCGGTCGTCCGTCTTCACATCGAAGGCGGCGAAGTGCAGCCGGTCCTGCACGGCCGTGGCGATCCCGGCCTGATGGGTGCCGTGGAAGGCGACAGCGGCACCGGCGGTGGGTGCCGCGTCGTCATCGGTGCGCGCCACGGCGACCGCGCCGCCGGCCGCGGCGGCACCGAGCGCGAGCCCGGCACCGCCCCAGCCGATGAGCGAACGCCGCGACGGAGTAGGGGGGTTGGGGGAGTCCTCGGCGTTCATCGTCACTTCACCACGGCTGCCGCGAGCTGCGACAGCGGCTCGGCCAGCGCGTTCACCGCGTCCGACAGCTCCTTGCGCCCGTCCGCGCCGACCTTCTCGTAGGAGACGAAGTCGTAACCCGTCTTGTCCGCACGGTACTTGTCGAGCAGCGTGTCCAGCGCCGCGAACTGCTGGTCGAGCTCCTTGGTCAGCTCCGGGTCGTTCTCGGCGGCGACGGACTTCAGCAGCTCGTACGACTCCTCCGCACCCTCGACGTTGGCCTTGAAGTCGACGAGGTCGGTGTGCGAGTAGCGCTCCTCCTCGCCGGTGACCTTGCCGGTGGCGACCTCGTCGAGGAGTTCCTTGGCGCCGTTGGCCATGGAGGTCGGGGTGATCTCGGCCTTGCCGACCCGGTTCTGCCAGTCCTCCAGGTCGGTGACCAGCTGGTCGGCGAGTTCGGAGTCGCGGTCGGTGAGCTTGCCGTCCTTCCACAGCGAGCGCTCCAGGCGGTGCCAGCCGGTCCAGTCCTTCTCCGTGTTTTCATCGGCCCGACCCTCCTCCAGACCGTCCTCCCGCAGGTCGACCTTCGGGTCGATGTCGCCGAAGGACTCGGCGACCGGCTCGGTGCGCTCCCAGCCGATGCGGGAGGGCGCGTACGCCTTCTTCGCGGCCTCCACGTCCCCGTCCTTGACCGCCTCGGCGAACACCTTCACCAGCGGGATGGTCTCGTCGGCCTGCGTCTGCGCGTACTTGCGGTACGAGGCGACCGCCTTGTCGAGCCGCGGGTCGCGCTCGGCGACCTTGCCGCTGCCGGTGGCCGTGACGTCCTGTCGGATGCCGTCGCCCTTCATCCCGGGCTTGCAGGCGATCTGGTACTCGCCGGCCTTCACCTCGGCCGTGACCTTCTGCTTGGTGCCGGGCCCGATGTTCTCGCGCTCGGTGACCACCCGGTCGTCCGGGAAGAGGATGTAGACCTCGGTGACCTTGGAGCCCTTGTTCTCGATGTCCAGCTCGACGTGGCCCGCCGGGAACTCCTTCTTCGACACCTCGCACCCGGTGTCGGTCGCGGTCACCGCGATGACCCCGTCCGCGCCCGCACTGCTCTTCTCGGTGCAACCGGTGACGGCGGTCAGGGCCGCCACGGTCGCGGCGGCGGTGACGACGGAGAATCTGAGGGGGCGCATTTCGGCTCCAAGAGAGTGCACAGGGGACACACAGACAAGGCGAGGCCGCCCCAAGTTAACTGAGGCTTACCTCACCAATCGCTGTACTCCCAGTGAAGCCCGCTCCCCGGAGCCGTGCGAGCACGGCCCGGTCACGGTGGCCAAAAACAGCCCTCATGGTCCGGTCAAGGGCAGGTCAAGATCCCCATTTCGCGGTCAAGAACCCCGTTTCGGTGTGATCAGGACATCACCGGTCCGCGGATGCGGGAACACCTCGACCGGCTGCCGGTACACCTCCGAAAGCAACTCCTCCTCGAAGACCCCCGCCGGCGGTCCGTCCGCCGCGATCCGCCCGTCGCGCAGTACGGCCACCCGGTCCGCGTAAGCCGCCGCCAGCCCGAGGTCGTGCAGCACGACGACCACCGCGTCCCCGGCTCGCGCTTGCTCCCGGCACACCCGCAGCACCAGCTCCTGATGCCGGAGGTCCAGCGCGGCCGTCGGCTCGTCCAGCATCAGCAGGGGGGTCCGTTGGGCGAGCACCCGCGCCAGCGCCACCCGGGCACGCTCGCCGCCGCTCAGCGCGGAGAAGGGGCGGGCCGCGAACCCGGTGACCTCCGTGACGGCCATCGCCTCCGCCACCGCCGTGTCGTCGGGGTCGTCCTCGTCGTGCACGTCCGGCTGCCGTGCCCACGGCGCCCGCCCCATCCGCACGACCTCCTCCACCGTGAACGGGAACGACAGCGCCGTCGACTGCGGCAGCACGGCCCGCCGCAGCGCGAGTTCGGGCGCCGACCACTCAGCCACCGGCCGCCCGTCCACCCGTACGACCCCGCCGTCCACCGGCAGATCCGCCGCCAGCGCCCCCAACAGGGTCGACTTCCCGGCCCCGTTGGGCCCGACGAGCGCGAGCACCTCACCCGCGCGGGCGGCGATGGAGACGCCGTGGAGGACTTCGCGGGCGCCGAGACGGACGGTGACGTCGTCGGCCTCGGCGAGGACATCACCGGGGGCGGACGGGGGTGGGGGAGTGGGGCCGCCGGGGCCCAGCCGCCCCCTGAGGAGCTTCCTCAAGGACCCCATGCGTGTCCTGGGCTTCATGCCCAGCCTCCCTGCTTGCGGCGGGTCCTGCGCAGCAGCCAGAAGAAGAACGGGCTGCCGAGCAGGGCGGTGAGGACGCCGAGGGGCAGCTCGGCGGGCTGGACGATCGTGCGGGCCGCGAGGTCCGCCGCCAGCAGCACGACCGCGCCGGCGAGCGCGCTGCCCGGGATCAGGAACCGGTGTCCCGGCCCGGCCGCCATGCGCAGCAGATGCGGAATGACGAGCCCGACGAAACCGATGACCCCCGACACGCTCACGGCGGCGGCGGTGAGCAGCGCGACGACCAGGATCAGCACGACCCTCAGCCGCTCCACGTCCACCCCGAGGTGTCGCGCCGGCCGCTCACCCAGCGCGAGAAGGTCCAGCTTCCGCGCGTAGCAGGGAGCCACGGCCAGCCCGATCACCGCGCACGGCAGCACGGCCAGCACCTTCGGCCACGTCGACTGCGCGAGCGAGCCCAGCTGCCAGAAAGTGATCTGGTTGACGGCCGCGGTGTCCTCCGCCAGGAAGATGAACAGTCCGATCGTGGCGCCCGCGAACGCGTTCACCGCGATGCCCGTGAGGATCAGCGTCACGACCTCCGTACGGCCGCCCGACCGGGACATCGCGTACACGACGAAAACGGTGATGAGCCCGGCGACGAACGCGAACACCGAGACCGTCCAGTTCCCGAGGAACGTGATCCCGAACGCGATCGTCGCGACCGCGCCCACCGCCGCGCCCAGCGAGACCCCGATGACGCTCGGCTCCGCCAGCGGGTTCCCGAAGATCCCCTGCATCAGCGCCCCCGCGCACCCGAGCGACGCACCGATCAGCAACGCCAGCATGATCCGCGGGAACCGCACGTTCCACAACACCGACTCGGGAACGCGTTCCAGCTCCGCCCCGCCGAGCCCGATCCGGTGGGCGACCGAGGAGATCACATCACCGGTGGGGATGGGATAGGCCCCGAGCCCCCCGGCCACGGGCACGAGGACGAACAGCGCGACGACGAGCCCGACGGTGAGGAGGAGCGGAGCGCGACGGCGCACGGAGTCGGCGGACCGCGGCCCCTCGCCTGCCGTGTCGCCGCCCGTTGTGGCCGCCTCGACGTCCCCGTCGGATCTCTCCGGCTCAACCGGCTTGTCCAGTACGGTCACTTGGTCTTCTCCTCGGCGACCATCGGGGCGGGGCCCTACGGCAGGGCCTCCGCCGGTGGTGGTGGGGCGTCGCACGGTCCGGCCGTGCCGCTCCGGGCGCGCCCGGGACAGCTTAGGCTAGCCTTACCTGACTTCTGCCCGGCGGTGTGGTGAGCTGGGACGACGTGCCGGCCCCGGTGATGTTTCAATGCGGGAGTGACTGACTTCGACGTGCTGCGGGTCTTCTGCGGACCCCGTGGCGGATACGGCAACGAACTGGGTGTCGTGCGCGAGGGCTCCGTGATGCCCGACCGCGCCGAGCGCCGGGAGTTCGCGGCCAAACTCGGCTTCGGTGCGACCGTGTTCGTGGATGACCCCGAGCGCGGTGTCATCGACATCTACACCCCCTCGTCGCGCCTGCCCTTCGCCGGATACCCGTGCGTGGGCGCGGCCTGGCTGCTCGACGTACCCGAACTGGTCACCCCGGCCGGCGTCGTCGGGGGCCGGCTGGACGGGGAGTTCAGCTGGATCGAGGCCGTGCCGGAGTGGGCCCCGCCCCGCACGTTCCGCCAGTACGCCTCCGCCGCCGAGGTCGACGACCTGTGTGTTCCGCCGCCCGGCGAGCGAAGCGAGACGGAGGTCCCCCCGGACGGGGTCTGGGGGAGGGTTTACGCCTGGGCCTGGGAGGACGAGGCCGCCGGCCGTATCCGCGCCCGTGCCTTCCCCGGCCGCGGCGACGGCATCGACGAGGACGAGGCCACGGGTGCGGCGGCGTTGCAGTTGACGGCCCGGCTGGGCCGCGCCCTGAACATCACCCAGGGCACGGGTTCCCAGATCCTCACGGCACCGCAGCCGCATGGGTGGGTGGAGGTCGGGGGCAGGGTGTTCCTGGAGCGTTGAGGGCGCCGACGCATGCCCCTTGGATCAACGGCCTCGCGAGCGCAGGCGTCTACGCGCTGAGGGGGAACTCCTCACCCAGAGCGAGAAAGACCGCGGTGTTGAGCGCGAACGCCCGCTTGCACTCACCCACGATCCGCTGCTTCTCCAGATCGTCCGCCCGCACCCGGTCCAGCAGCTCCCGATAACCCCGCTTGAAGGCGGCCGGGTTGGTGATCTCCTCGAAGACGTAGAAACGAACCCCGTCGCCCTTCTTCGCGAACCCCCACGTCTTCTCGGCCCGGTCGCGGATGATCTGCCCGCCGGAGAGGTCGCCGAGGTACCGCGTGTAGTGGTGGGCCACATAACCGCCGGGCCATGCGCGCGCGCACTCGGCGACCCGCTCCGCGTACGCCTCGGTCGCCGGCAGCGCCGTGAGCGTCGCGCGCCAGCGGGGGCCGCGCAGATGCTCCAGGTCCCGCTCCAGCGCGGTCAGCCGCATCAGCTCCGGCTGGATGAACGGCCCCGCGACCGGGTCGTCCGCCAGCGCCGGTGCGGCGCTCTCCAGCGCCTCGTACACGAACCACAGCTGCTCGGTGTACCGCGTGTACGCCTCGACGCCGAGTTTGCCGCCCAGCATGTCGCCCATGAACGTCGTGCTCTCCGCCTCGGTGTGCTGCTCGTGCGAAGCGGTGCGGATGAGCGTGGAGAACGCCGTGGCGCTCGTGTCCGACGCGTGCATCGCGTTCATGAAGGCCTCCGGTGCGGAAGTGAGGAAGACGAGAAGCTGACGCCATTTTCTATGGTTAGGCTTACCTAAGTCAACAGGTTCCCGACTCCCTGTCGGTAAAACGGTACCCCGAATCCCCACCGGCCCCACATGGAATCCGCGCAGGAAAAAGCCCGCCGTGCGGCCGGAGCCGAAGGCGGGCTGTTGAAGGGACTGGTTCCAGGGACCGGATCTACGGCAGCGTGAGGATCTCCGCCCCCGTCTCCGTCACCACCAGCGTGTGCTCGAACTGGGCGGTCCGCCTGCGGTCCTTGGTCACGACCGTCCAGCCGTCGTCCCACATGTCGTAGTCGTGCGTCCCGAGCGTGAGCATCGGCTCGATCGTGAACGTCATCCCGGTCTGGATCATCGTCGTGGCGTGCGGGGAGTCGTAGTGCGGGACGATCAGCCCGGAGTGGAACGAGGAGCTGATCCCGTGCCCCGTGAAGTCACGCACGACCCCGTACCCGAACCGCTTCGCGTACGACTCGATGACCCGCCCGATGATGTTGATCTGCCGCCCGGGCTTGACGGCCTTGATGGCCCGGGCGAGGGACTCCCGGGTCCGCTCGACGAGAAGCGACGACTCCTCATCCACATCCCCCACCAGGTAGGTGGCGTTGTTGTCGCCGTGGACGCCGCCGATGTACGCCGTGACGTCCAGGTTGACGATGTCGCCGTCGCGCAGCACGGTCGAGTCGGGGATGCCGTGGCAGATGACCTCGTTGACCGAGGTGCACAGCGACTTGGGGAAGCCTCGGTAGCCGAGGGTCGAGGGGTAGGCCCCGTGGTCGCACATGTACTCGTGAGCGACCCGGTCCAGTTCGTCCGTGGTGACGCCGGGGGCGATGTGCTTCGCCGCCTCCGCCATCGCGCGCGCCGCGATCCGGCCGGCGATCCGCATCGCCTCGATCGTCTCGGGCGTCTGCACCTCCGGCCCGGTGTACGGAGTCGGGGCGGGCTTGCCCACGTACTCGGGTCGGCGGATGTTTCCCGGGACGGTGCGGGTGGGGGAGAGCTTCCCCGGTGCGAGCAGCGACTGGCCAGACATGCCAGCGAGTTTAACCAGCGGCTGTGGGGGACCATGTCGGTGGCGGATCGGTCGCGATCGGTGGTGACTGGTGAAAGGAACTCACGTCATGCCCCTGTTCAAACGGCGCACGGTCGGCAAGCCCGGCGAATGGTTCTACTGCCTGGAACACAAGAAGGTCGAAGAGGGCCCGGACTGTCCCGGCAAGGACCGCATGGGCCCCTACTCCTCCCGCAAGGAAGCCACCCAGGCAATGGAAACGGCCCGCGAACGCAACGCGGAGTGGGAGAACGACCCACGCTGGCACGACGCCCCTGCCGGGAGTCCGGACGACGACTGACATCCCGACGCGGCGGGAGAGGGCCCACCCCTCCACGGGCCCACCTCTCCCCCGCTCCACGCACAAGACCGGGTCACCAGCGGTTCGGCGGTGGGGACGTCAGCTGGTCGGCCAGGCGGGAGAGGTGGTCGCGGAGGCGGCGTGGGCCTCGCGGCGCGGGGAGCGCGTTCTCACCGGCCGCCGCGCTGACGAGGTGCTGGACCGTGTCGAGGTCGACGTCCGGTTCGGCGGGCACGGCCAGCGCCTCATGGGCCATCGCGCCGAGCTCCCGGTCCCCGGTGTCCAGCGCGAGCACCGTGGCCCCGGCCCGCCGCGCGTCGTGCACCCGCTCCAGCAGAGCGGCACCCGGCGCGGAGGGTGCGACGACGAGCAGGGTCTCGCCGTGCCGGGCCGCCGACACCCGGTCCAGCCCGACGGCCAGATGCGCCGGGTCCGAGGGCCGCGCGGAGCGCCGTACGAGCGTCGGGGAGAGTTCCGGTGTACCGGACCAGGCCGCCTCGTCGACGAGGTGCGCCGCCAGGTGCCATGGCTCGTACTCGGCCGTCCCCACGAGCAGCAGCCCGCCGCCGTACGACACCACGGACCTCCGCAACGCCCCCGCGAACCGCCGCGTGTCCCCCAGCCACGCGGTCCCGGCGAGCACCTCACGCAGCAACGCGACCCGTACGGCATCCATGCGTCCGCATCCTGCCGCAACCGACCACTCGTGACCCGGTGTTCACCCCGAATTCGCCCGAGCCGGGCACGCACGCCGAATCAGCAACACGGAACGGCACGAACGAGAACGGCACGAACGAGAACGGCACGAACGAGAACGGCACGACAGCACTGGTACAGAGCCGCGAGACCGCACGCCCGTAGAGCCGCACGACCGCAGAAGCCGCCCCCCTCAACGCGCCAGCCACCATCCCAGGAGCCCCTCGTGACCCCCACGCCCGAGACCAGCACCCCCTTCCACGCCGGCCGCGAAGGCTACGCCAGCTTCCGTATCCCGGCGGTCGTCGTCACCGGCTCCGGCGACCTTCTCGCCTTCTGCGAGGGACGGGTCGGCGGGCGGGAGGACTTCGGGAACATCGACATCGTGGTGAAGCGGTCGACGGACGCGGGCCGGACATGGGGCCCGCTGCAGGTCGCCGCCAAGAACGGTGACGCCCTCGCCGGCAACCCCGCCCCGGTCGTCCTCGACACCGGCCGGATCCTGCTGGTCCATGTCCGCAACGCCGCCCTCGCCACGGAGGACGCCATCCGGCGGGGCGCCGTGAGCGCGGCGGACGGCCGTCGGGTCTGGGTGCAGCACAGCGACGACGAGGGGGCGACGTGGTCCAGCCCCAGGGAGATCACCGACGGGACCAAGAAGCCGGAGTGGCGGTGGTACGCCACGACGCCCGGCCACGCGCTCCAGCTCTCCACCGGCCGGGTCGTCGTCCCCGCCAACCACTCCCTCCCGCCCGCCGGCAGCGACAACGGCACGGAGGGCAAGTACAACGGCGGGCACTGCCTGCTCAGCGACGACCAGGGCGCCACCTGGCGCATCGGCTACGTCGACGACAACACCGACGGCTACATCAACGCCAACGAGACCACCGCCACCGAACTCCCCGACGGCCGCGTCTACTTCAACACCCGCAACGACTCCCCGGCCCCCGGCACCCGCGCCGACGCCCACTCCGTCGACGGCGGCGAGAGCCTGGTCAGGCCGTTCCGGCCGCAGGCGGGCATCGTCGGCCCGGTCGTCGAGGGCAGCGTCCTCCAGCTCCGCGACCCCGACCTGCTCCTCTACTCCGGCCCGGCCGACCCCGGCTTCCGCGCCCTGATGACCCTCCGCGCCAGCACGGACCACGGCGTGACCTGGCGCCCCGTACACACCGTCGACGGACTGCCCGCCGCGTACTCCGATCTCGTACGCGTCGACGACGACACGGTCGGACTGCTCTACGAGACGGGCGACTTCAGCGCGTACGAGACGATCACGTTCCGCCGTATCCCGGTCGCGGGCCTCGCCTGAACCGACCGGGTGCCCGTGAGCACGATCACCTCACCGCCACCCGTGACAGGGGCGCACGTAAAGTCGGCCCATGACCTCTACTGACAGTGCACAGCAGCCCACCGCGAAGGCCCCGGCCAAGGACCCCTGGGACCTGCCGGACGTGTCGGGGCTCGTCGTCGGCGTGCTCGGCGGCACCGGGCCGCAGGGCAAGGGCCTCGCCTACCGTCTCGCCAAGGCCGGGCAGAAGGTGATCATCGGCTCGCGGGCCGCCGACCGTGCGCAGGGCGTCGCCGAGGAGCTCGGACACGGCGTCGAGGGCGCCGACAACGCCGAGACCGCGCGCCGCAGCGACATCGTGATCGTCGCCGTGCCGTGGGACGGACACGGCAAGACCCTCGAATCGCTGCGCGAGGAACTGGCCGGCAAGCTCGTCGTCGACTGCGTCAACCCGCTCGGCTTCGACAAGAAGGGCGCCTACGCGCTGAAGCCGGAGGAGGGCAGCGCCGCCGAGCAGGCCGCCGCCCTGCTGCCGGACTCGCGGGTCACCGCCGCCTTCCACCACCTCTCCGCCGTCCTCCTCGAAGACCCCGAGATCGAGGAGATCGACACGGATGTGATGGTGCTCGGCGAGGTACGGGCCGACGTCGAGATCGTGCAGGCCCTGGCGGGACGCATCCCCGGTATGCGTGGCATCTTCGCCGGCCGGCTGCGCAACGCCCACCAGGTCGAGGCCCTGGTCGCCAACCTGATCTCCGTCAACCGCCGCTACAAGGCCCACGCGGGCCTCCGCCTGACCGACGTATAGGGCGTACGCACAAGACGTACGGCCGACGCACGTGCGCGCGGGGGCATGGGGGACACTGGACGCCGTACCACCTCGTCCCGCTGCCGACCGTCCTGTCAGGAGCCGACCCCCATGCTCCCCTTGCTCCCACCCGACCCAGCCCGGCGACTCGCCGTCTACGCGCTCATCGTCTGTCTCCTCGCGGTCGCCGCGGCCGTGGTCTCCTTCACCCGGGGCAGCTGGCTGGGTGTGGTGTGGGTGCTGATGGCCGGCCTGTCGTCCAACATGACCTTGTACTACGCGCGGAAGGCCAAGGCGGAGCGCCGGTCCGCCACCGGCTGAGGCGCGCGACCGTCACGGACCGGTCAGGCAGATGTCGCTGTCCTCGCGCCAGAAGCGGTACAGCCAGTAGCCGCAGTCGGACAGCTGGTCCTCGATCCCCAGGCCCCGCGTGAACGCGTCGATCACGTCCCAGAACACACCGTTCACCGCCGGGATCCACAGCACCGCGAAGACGAGCAGCAGACCGAAGGGCGCGAGCGGCTCCACCTGGCGGCGGATCTTGTACGACAGCCAGGGCTCGATGACGCCGTAGCCGTCCAGGCCGGGCACCGGCAGGAAGTTCAGGATCGCCGCCGTGACCTGGAGCATCGCGAGGAAGGCGAGGGCGAAGAGGAATGCCGCCGGCACGCCGTCCGTGACGCCCAGCCAGAAGGGCGCGGTGCAGACGGCCGCGAACAGGACGTTCGTCAGCGGGCCGGCCGCCGAGATCAGGCTGTGTTTCCAACGGCCCTGGATACGGCCGCGCTCGATGAAGACCGCGCCACCGGGCAGACCGATACCTCCCATGATCACGAAGACGACGGGCAGCACGATGCTGAGCAGGGCGTGCGTGTACTTCAGCGGATTGAGGGTGAGATAGCCCTTGGCGCCGATGGAGATGTCACCGCTGTGCAGGGCGGTGCGGGCGTGGGCGTACTCGTGCAGACACAGCGAGACGATCCACGCCGAGGTCACGAAGAGGAAGACGGCCAGCCCGGGCTGCTCGGCGAACCCGGTCCACGTGGCCCATCCGGTGACCGCCATGACGGCCACGATCCCCACGAAGACGGGGCTGATCCTCCGGTCGCTCCGGCGGGACGCGGCGGTGGTCATGGGGCTCCTAGGACTCTCGACGGACTGCCGACACTGCGACGACGGCCCGTCTGGTGTGTGCCGACGAACTGTCGATCACTCGAACGGACTGCCCGACGGTACCGGGCGTATGCCGAAAACGTCTCGCGATCCCCTCCTGGTTCCTAGGAAGGTGGGGGACGAACGGTCGACGGTCGTACGCGGCGTCCGACTCGATGTACCGGACACACGAACCCGCCCCCGACGGAGACAATGGACCCCGTGCGCTATCGCATCCTCGGCACCACTCAGGCACTGCAGGCCGACGGCACCCCCGTCCCGGTCGGGGGCGCCCGGCTGCGCGCCCTGCTGACCGTGCTCGCGCTGCGGCCGGGGCGTACGGTGCCCGCGGCCGCGCTCGTCGACGAGGTGTGGGTCGACGACCCGCCCGCCGACGCCCCCGGCGCGCTGCAGGCGCTGGTCGGCCGCCTGCGCAGGGCACTGGGCCCCGAGGCGGTCGAGTCGGTGAACGGCGGCTACCGTCTCGCGGCCGCCCGGGACGACATCGACCTGCACCGCTTCGAACGCCTCGCGGACGAGGGGACCCGCGCGCTCGCCGACGGCAATGCGGCCGAAGCCGCCGATGTCCTCGACGACGCCCTCGCCCTCTGGCAGGGACCGCCGCTTGCCGACCTCCCCGACCGCACCGCCGAGGCCGCCCGCTGGGAGACCCGCCGCCTCGACGCCCACCGCACCCGCCTCACCGCCGCCCTCACCCTCGGCCACCCCGAATCCGCCCTCCCCGACCTCACCGCCCTCTGCGACACCCACCCCCTCGACGAGCCCCTCCAGGTCCTCCGCCTACGCGCCCTGCGCGACACGGGCCGCTCCGCGGAGGCCCTGGCCGCCTACGAGCAGATACGCACCCTGCTCGCGGACCGCCTGGGCACGGACCCGGGCCCGGAACTGCGCGGCCTGCACGAAGAGTTACTGAGAACGGACGACGGATGGGCTGGAAACGACGGGGCCGCGCCTCATCAGCGGCGCGGACACCTGCACGACCAACCCCCCGCACCCCATCAGCGGCGCGGACACCTGCGCGACCAGCCCCCAGCGTCCCGTCAGGGGCGCGGGGCTGCGGGGGATCTGCGGCTACCGCCGCGTGGGCGCGACCAGCCCCCACCAACCCGCACCCCAACACCCACCCAATCCACCCCTCGGGGTCAAAGGGGCAGCGCCCCTTGGGACGGGACGGGTAGGGGCGGCGGGGGCGAGAAATCCGACCCGCGACCACAGCCCTCCCCGCGACCCCAGCCGCAGCCCACCCCCCTCCACCCCCAACCCACCCGCCCCCTCGGCAACCTCCGCGCCCGCCTCACCTCCTTCGTCGGCCGCGACACCGACATCGACACCATCCGGGAAGACCTCACCACCACCCGCCTGGTCACCCTCCTCGGCCCCGGCGGCGCCGGAAAGACCCGCCTCTCGCAGGAGGTCGGCGAGGCAGTCGCCCCGGCCATGCCCGACGGCATCTGGCTCGCCGAACTCGCCCCCGTCGACGACCCGGCGAACGTCCCGGAGGCCGTGCTCACAGCCCTCGGCGCCCGCGAGACCGTCCTCCGAGGCGCCGGCGCCGAGGAGATGCGCGTCGCGGCCGACCGCCAGGACGACCCGCTGGCCCGCCTCGCCGAGCACTGCGCCAGACGCCGGATGCTGCTGATCCTCGACAACTGCGAACACGTCGTGGACGCCGCCGCCCACCTCGTCGAGCACCTCCTCCAGCGCTGCCCGGCGCTGACCGTACTCGCCACCAGCCGCGAACCCCTCGGCGTACCGGGGGAGTCGGTGCGCCCGGTGGAACCGCTGACGCAGCCCCACGCACTGAGGCTGCTCGCCGACCGGGGCGCGGCCGCCCGGCCCGGGTTCACCGTCGCCGCCGACCCGGAGGCCGCCGCCGAGATCTGCCGCCGGCTCGACGGACTCCCGCTCGCGATCGAGCTGGCGGCGGCCCGGCTAAGGATGCTGACGCCTCGTCAGATCGCTGACCGGCTCGACGACCGCTTCCGGCTGCTCACCTCGGGCAGCCGTACCGTCCTGCCCCGGCAGCAGACCCTGCGCGCGGTGGTCGACTGGTCCTGGGAACTGCTCGACGAGGACGAACGGTACGTCCTGCGGCGGCTGTCGGTCTTCGCCGGCGGCTGCGACCTGACCGCCGCCGAGGCCGTCTGCGGTCCCGCCGCACTGGAGGCGCTCGGCTCGCTCGTCGACAAGTCCCTCGTCGTGGCGGCCCCTTCGGCGGGCGCGGACGGCGGGATGCGCTACCGGCTCCTGGAGACCGTCGTCGAGTACGCCGGTGAACGGCTCGACGAGACGGGCACCCGCGCCGCCGCCGAACGCGCGCACCTGACGTACTACCGCGAACTCGTCCGCACCACCGACCCGTTGCTGCGCGGCCTCGGCCAGCGTGCCGCGATCGAACTCCTTGAGCTGGAGTACGAGAACATCCGCACCGCCCTCCGGCACGCCGTCGCCGAGCGGGACGAACAGGAGGCTCTCTGTCTGACGCTGTCGCTGTGCTGGTACTGGCAGATGCGCGATCTGAAGACCGAGGCCCGGTACTGGTCCGCCCAGGTCCAGGACCTCGGCCCGGACCCCTTCACCGCACCCGCCCGCCCCGTCCCGGATCTGCGGGAACGCGCCATCGACAGCCCGCCGCCGATGAGCCCCGCCGTCCTCGACGAGGCCCGGCGCGGGGTGCACCTCGTCCATCTGGCCTACATGGACATGGAGTTGCCGGCGTGGGAGACCCCCGATCGCCAGGAGAAGCTGCGGGTCATCAGCCGGACCTACCGCCCCGGCCAGCCGCAGACCTGCCGCTTCCCCACCTTCATGTGGCTCTACGCCGTCATGCTGACCGGCGACATGGACCGGCTCCGCGTGATCCTCGACGGCAACATCAGCACCTGCCGCGAGCTCGGCTACACCTGGGAGCTGGCGCAGACCCTGCAGATGCGGGCCAACATCCTCGCCAACCGCAGCGACTGGGCGGGCGACGCCACCGTCGACGCCGACGAGTCACTGGAGATCTTCGACCGCCTCGGAGACGCCTGGGGCGCCGCCGAGGCGCTCTCGGCACGCGGCGAGGCCCTGGAACGCCAGGGTGAGTTCGCGCTCGCCGCGGCGGACTTCCAGCGGGCCATCGAATACGCCGAACGGCTCGGCACCAAGGCCCAGTTGGGGATCCTCGGTGTCCGGCTCGGAAGCGTCCTCATCGAGGGCGGCCACGGCGAGCGGGGCGAGAAGATGCTGTTCGACGTGTTGGCGGACGGGCGCCGCGCCGCCCACGAGGCCCTGCCCGTGGCCCGGCTCTTCCTCGCGATCCGGCTCGGCCGCACCGAGCGCCCGGACGAGGCCCGGGAACAGCTCAGGCTGCTGCGCGAGGACTTCGAAGCCGCCGACTTCGTGGTCTTCGCCGGCTTCGTCCTCGGCGTCGAGGGCTGGCTGGAGGCGGTGGCCGGACACCACGAGAAGGCGCTGCGGCTGATCCGCCGGGCGATGGAACGGAGCCTGGACCCGCTCGCCCGGATGGTCGCACCCCATATGCCCTCCACCCATCTCGTCACCGCCGCGCTCTCCGTCGCGGGCGTCGACGGCGGCACCCGCGTCCTCGACGCGGCCCGCCTCCTCGGTGCCGCCGACGCGCTGCTGCCGCCCGGCCACTTCGCCAGCCCGATGGAGGCCGAGGCCCGCGCCCAGGCCGAGGCCGCGGCCCGGGCCCTGCTGGACGACACGGCCTACGACACGGCGTACGCCGAGGGCGGCGTCCTCACCGCCGAGGAGGCCGCCGCCCTCATGTGACCTCGGATGAGGTCAGCTCTTCGTCTTGAACTTGTGGATCGCGATCGGCGCCATCACCGCCGTCAGCGCCACCGACCAGCCGAGTGTGACGTACAGGTCGTGGGCGACCGGCCCGCCCGTCATCAGCCCGCGCGCGGCGTCCGCGAGGGACGACAGCGGGTTGTAGTCGGTGAAGGACTGCAGCCAGCCCGGCATCGACTGCGTCGGCGCGAAGATCGACGAACCGAACTGCAGCGGGAACAGCACCAGGAAGCCCATCCCCTGCACGGACTGCGCGTTCTTCATCGTCACGCCCAGCACCAGGAAGATCCACATCAGGGACGAGCCGAAGACGCCGGCCAGTCCCACCGCGGCGAACAGCCCCGGCCAGCTGGTGATGTCGAAGCCGATGAGGACACCGACGGTCAGCAGGATGGTCGTGGCGACCAGCATGCGCAGCAGCTCGACGGAGATCTTCGCGAGCAGCACCGAGGACCGGCCGATCGGCAGGGACCGGAAGCGGTCCATGACGCCCTTCTGGAAGTCCTCGTTGAAGCCCGTGCCGACCCCCATGGCGATGTTCATGCCCATCATCGCCATCAGCCCCGGCACCACGTACTGGATGTACTCCTCCTGGCCGCCGCCCAGCGCCTGCCCGATGGAGCCGCCGAAGACGTACACGAAGAGCAGGGTGAACACGATCGGCATCAGGACCGCGTCGAACATCGACTCGGGGTCCTGCCGGATCCACAGCAGATTGCGCCGGACGAGCGCGCCGGTGTGCCGGGCATGGGCCCGCAGCCCGATCCGGCCGTCGGCCTCGCCGGTCGTGGGAACGGTGGCGGCGCTCATACGGCGACCTCCTCGTACGCGGGGGACGGGGTCGTGTCCTGCGGCGCACTGGCCTTGTGGCCGGTGAGCGACAGGAACACCTCGTCCAGGCTGGGCAGTTCGGTGTTGATCGAGGCGATCGTGACGCCGCGCGCGGTGATCGCGCCGACGACGGCGGTCAGCTGCTCGTCGCTGAGGATCGGGACGAGGAGGGTGCCGGTCCCGGGGTCCACGGTGGTGGTGGCGAGCCCGGTGATACCCAGGTCGTCGAGGTCCTCGGCCAGCGGCCGCAGACGCACCGGATCGGCCGGCCGGACCCGGAGCGTACGCCCGCCGACCTGGGCCTTCAGTTCCTCGATACGGCCGCCCGCGATCACCTTCCCCCGGTCGATCACGGTCAGTTCGCCGGCCAGCTGCTCGGCCTCCTCCATGTACTGGGTGGTCAGCAGCACGGTCACCCCGTCGCCGACCATGCGCTTCACCTCGGTCCACACCTCGTTGCGGGTGCGCGGGTCCAGACCGGTCGTCGGCTCGTCCAGGTACAGCACGGCCGGGCTCCCGATCATGGACGCGGCCAGGTCGAGCCGTCGTCGCATACCGCCGGAGTACGTGCCCACCGAGCGCTTGGCGGCCTCGGTCAGCGAGAACCGCTCCAGCAGACCGGTGGCCCGGCTCTTCGCCTCCTTACGGGGCAGGTCGAGCAGCCGGCCGATCATGTACAGGTTCTCGAAGCCGGACAGCTTCTCGTCCACGGACGCGTACTGGCCGGTCAGGCCGATCACCCGGCGCAGCTGGCGCGGCTGGCGTACGACGTCGTAGCCGGCCACCGTCGCATGCCCCGAGTCGGGCGTGATCAGGGTGGACAGGCACCGTACGAGCGTCGTCTTGCCCGCCCCGTTCGGCCCGAGCACCCCCATCACCGTGCCTTCGCGCACATCGAGGTCGACACCGTCCAGCGCCCTGGTCTCGCCGTAGTGCTTGACCAGCCCCCGTACGGTGACAGCGCCTTTCGCGCCGCTGGCTTCCTTGTCGATTCGTGTCATGTGGACGACGGTGTCAGGAGCCGCCGACAAACCACCGACAGGTCACCTACACGACCGACAGAGCACCGACACGCGTCAGGGCCCGGGGGCTGGGGCGCGTCGGCGGGTTCGGGTGGGGTGGGGGTGCTCGCGCAGTTCCCCGCGCCCCTGAAAGACCCCGGGCGCGCCCCATGCCGTCAAGGGGCGCGGGGAACTGCGCGACCAGCCTCCACGCACCCGCACCCGCCAACGCACACGGCCCCCGCCCCCTTCCGCGCCATCACAAAAAGCCGCAGCCCGCCGACGGGGGAAGATCGGCGGGCTGCTCTGGTACCGCAGTGGCTTCAACGGCCCTCAGGGCCTAGTGGACGGAGTGCTCCTCCAGCGGGAAGGTCCCGCCGACGACGTCCTCGGCGAACGCCTTGGCCGCGTCACCCATGACCGCCCGCAGGTCGGCGTACTTCTTCACGAACTTCGGTACCCGCCCTCCGGTCAGCCCGAGCATGTCGGTCCAGACGAGGACCTGCGCGTCGGTCTCCGGCCCCGCGCCGATACCGACCGTCGGAATGTGCAGCACGCGGGTGACCTCGGCCGCCAGCTCCGCCGGAACCAGCTCCAGGACGACCGCGAACGCGCCCGCGTCCTGGACGGCCTTGGCGTCGCGCAGCAGCTGCTGGGCGGCCTCCTCGCCCCGGCCCTGCACGCGGTAGCCCATCGCGTTGACGGACTGCGGAGTGAGGCCGATGTGGGCCATGACGGGGATGCCGGACTCGACCAGCAGCTCGATCTGGCGGTGCGACCGCTCGCCGCCCTCCAGCTTGACCGCCCCGACCCCGGCCTCCTTGACCAGCCGGGTCGCCGAGCGCAGCGCCTGCACCGGACCCTCCTGGTAGGAACCGAAGGGCAGGTCGCCGACGATCAGGGCGCGGCTCGTGCCCCGTACGACGGCGGCCGAGAGCATGGTCATCTCGTCGAGGGTGACGGGCACGGTCGACTCGTACCCCAGGTGGCAGTTGCCCGCCGAGTCGCCGACGAGCATGACCGGGATGCCGGCCTCGTCGAAGACGGACGCCGTCATGGCGTCGTACGCGGTGAGCATGGGCCACTTCTCGCCGCGCTCTTTGGCGGCGCTGATGTCGCGGACGGTGATGCGCCGGGTGCTCTTGCCTCCGTACAGCGCCTTGCTGCTGTCGGTGGCCGGCCGTACACCCTGCGCAGGCTGCTTCTGGGCAGCGGAAAGCTGCGTCATCGCAACGGCTCCTTCATGTCATCTCGAGGCGCCCTCACGGCGTCCCCGGACCGCATCCATGGTGGCACCTCGTGCCAGGGAGTGCCAGGGCTGGTGCGTGTGACGGTGACCGTTTCGGCAACCCGCACGTAAGACCTGGGTAAAAGAATTTCGATACGAGACGGGATCGTATCGAAATGGGGTTAGGCTCGACCGCATGACTACCGCAGTCCCTGACTCCCGTATGCCGGCGGTGGTGCACCGGCGCCGCTGGGTGATTCTCGGTGTGCTGATGCTGAGCCTGCTGATCGTGGTGCTCGACAACTCGATCCTCAACGTCGCCATCAAGACGATCTCGACCCCGGAACCGACCGGGCTCGGCGCCACCCAGAGCGAGCTGGAGTGGGCCATAAACGCCTACACGCTCGTCTTCGCGGGGCTGCTGTTCTCCGCCGGCCTGCTCGGCGACCGCCTCGGACGCAAGAAGGTGCTGCTCGGTGGCCTCGTCGTCTTCGGCATCGGCTCGGCACTGGCCGCCATGTCGGGCTCGCCGATCGAGCTGATCGTGTTCCGCGCGGTGATGGGCCTCGGCGCCGCCTTCGTGATGCCCGCCACCCTCGCCGTCCTGATGAACGTCTTCGAACGCGACGAGCAGCCGAAGGCCATCGGCATCTGGGCGGGCGGAGTCGGCCTCGCCATCGCCATCGGCCCGATCACCGGCGGACTCCTCCTCGACCACTTCTGGTGGGGCTCGGTCTTCCTGGTCAACGTGCCGATCGTCGTCCTCGCGCTGGGCCTGATGATCTGGCTGGTGCCCGACTCCCGCGACCCGAACCCGGGCCGCATCGACCCCATCGGCGTAGTGCTCTCCGTCGTCGGCCTCGTGCTCCTCGTCTACGGCATCATCCGGGGCGGCCAGCTCGCCGACTTCACGGACGTCACGGTCCTCGGCACCATCGCGGCCGGGCTCGCGGTCCTCGCCGCCTTCGTCGTCTTCGAGAAGCGCAGCGACCACCCGTCCATCGACATCTCGTTCTTCAGGAACAAGGTCTTCTCGGCCTCCATCGGCGTCATCGGCCTGGTCTTCTTCGCGCTGATGGGTGTGACCTTCTTCTCCGTCTTCTACACCCAGACCGTGCGCGGCTACTCACCGCTCCAGACCGGCCTGCTGATGCTGCCGCTGGCCGTCGCACAGCTCGTTTTCGCGCCACGCGCCCGCCTCGTCGTCGACCGCTTCGGCAACAGCGCGGTGTGCACGGCGGGCATGCTGCTGATCGCCGGGATGCTGGCGGCGTTCGCCGTGCTGGACGCGGACACGCCGATCTGGATCCTCGAAGTGATCTTCTTCTTCATGGGCGCGGGCATGGCGCACGTCATGACCCCGCTGAGCGTACTCATCATGCAGGCGCTGCCCCGCGAGAAGGCCGGCTCCGCGTCCGCGCTCAGCAACACCTTCCGCCAGGTCGGCGGCGCCCTCGGCATCGCCGTCCTCGGCTCCGTGCTCTCCGCCGCGTACCGCGGCGGCATCGAGGACAAGCTGCCCGCCGGCGCCCCGCACGCCGCCGCCGAGTCCATCGAGGCCACCCTCGGCCTCGCCGCCCGCCTCGGCGACCGGGGCGAGGCCCTGGTCGGCCCGGCCCACGACGCCTTCCTGCACGCCATGCACGTGACCGCGCTGTGCGGGGCCGGCATCGCCGTCCTCGGCGCGGTGACCATGGCGGTGTTCCTGCCGGGACGGCCGAAGACCGGCCAAGAGGGCAAGGGAGAAACGGAGTTGGTGACCGCCGATCACTGACAGGCATCCCCGCGTACGACACCCGCACGGCCGTACGCGGGGGAGAATCACCCCGGGCACCCGGAGAACCGCGGAGCCGGACCCGGAGAACGAGAGAGACGGAGTCGACCGTGAGCCTCGCCGAGAGCCACGCCGGAGACGGGCGGGTCCGGGACGGGCGCCCCGTACGGGGGCGGCCCCGGAGCGAGGCCGTGGAGCGGTCCATCATCGAGGGCGCGATGCGGCTCCTCGAAGAGGGCGTACCGCTCTCGGAGCTGTCCATCGAGCGGATCGCCCGCACCGCCGGCGTCGGCAAGGCGACCATCTACCGCCGCTGGAGCGGCAAGGAGGCGCTCTTCGTCGACGTACTGCGCGCCGCGGAGCCCCCGGACCCCGTGCTGCCCGGCACCTCGATGCGTGACGACCTGGTCGTCCTCATGGAGGCGGCACGCCGACGCGGGCTGCTCAACCGGCCGTCGGCGATCCTGCACAACGTCATCGCCCAGATGAAGAGCAGCCCCAAGATCTGGAACGCCTACCACGCGGACGTCGTCGCCCCGCGCCGCCGGACCCTGATCGAGGTGCTGCGCCGGGGGCAGGCCAACGGGGAACTCCGCGCCGACGTGGACCTCGACCTGGCCGGCGATCTGGTCTTCGGCCCCATGCTCGTCCGTACCGTCATGCGCCCGGACGCCGAACTCCCGGAGAATCTCGCGGAGAGCATCGTCGACACGGTGCTCGAAGGGCTTCGTCCGTCTGCGAAGTGAGTCACAGTCAATGTGCGCGTTTCGTTACAGACGTCGGGGCCTGTCCGCCGGTTCGGAACTCCGAACAGCGGGTTGTTCGTCCTCGTGCACGTACGGCCGCCAGGCGGCGGCGGGATCGACAGCGATCATCCCCTAGGGTTTTCAGGCGCGGGGGATGAAGTGCACGGCAGGCAGTGAGGCGACGGTATGGCGCAGGCGTACATGACGGAGACGGGCGGCGGCGGCACGGGACAGGGCCGCGAACAATCCCGGCTT
The DNA here is from genome assembly GCF_024612035.1 of Streptomyces sp. DSM 40750. Lineage (GTDB taxonomy): Bacteria > Actinomycetota > Actinomycetes > Streptomycetales > Streptomycetaceae > Streptomyces. The sequence goes on along the minus strand of NZ_CP102513.1, from coordinate 3,372,738 downwards.
CGGCGCCTGCTCGCCCGGCTCTTCGGGGGCTGGAGAGGGGACCGGCGGATCTGGCGGCGTGGCATCGTCGTCGCGGTCCTCGCGGTTCTCGTCGCGCTGCTGATGGTGCTGCACGCCCAGGTCCCGAACGCGGTCGGCAACCTCGGCAGCCTGACCGAGACGTTCCTGCCCTGGCTGGGCGTCGCGATCCCGCTGCTGCTGGTCCTCGCGCTGGTCCGCAGGTCGGCGACCGCGCTGGTCGTGCTCCTGCTGCCCACGGTCGTCTGGCTGAACCTCTTCGGCGGACTCGTCACCAGCAAGTCCGGCAGCGGCGGCGACTTCACCGTCGTCACCCACAACGTCAACGCGGACAACGCCGACCCGTCCGGCACCGCCCGCGACGTCGCCGCCTCCGGCGCGGACGTGGTGGCCCTGGAGGAACTGACCGAGACCGAGGTGCCGGTCTACGAGAAGGCGCTGGAGGCGACATACAAGTACCACGAGGTCGTCGGCACCGTCGGGCTGTGGAGCAAGTACCGGATGAGCGACACCAAGGCCGTCGACATCAAGCTCGGGTGGGAGCGCGCGATGCGCTCGACGGTGGCGACGCCGGACGGGCCGGTCGCCGTGTACGTAGCCCATCTGCCCTCGGTGCGGGTGAAGCTGGAGGCCGGGTTCACCGCCCGGCAGCGCGACAAGAGCGCGAACGCGCTGGGCGAGGCCATCGCCGACGAGCCGATCGAGCGGGTCGCCCTCCTCGGCGACCTCAACGGCACCATGAACGACCGCGCCCTCAACGCCGTCACCGCCCAGATGCGTTCCACCCAGGGTGCGGCGGGCAGCGGCTTCGGCTTCAGCTGGCCCGCGTCGTTCCCGATGGCGCGCATCGACCAGATCATGGTCCGGGGCATGGAGCCGACGGCGTCCTGGACCCTGCCCCAGACGGGCAGCGACCACCTGCCGGTGGCGGCGCGGGTGACGATCGACACGTCCAGGAGCTGACGGCGCTGGTGGGGCGATAGCGGGCGGTGGGGGAGCAAGGCCCCGGTTCGAGTTTGTTCCGTCGATGAACATACGATGGAGCCGAACCCCGATTCCCCCTGTTCTCTTTCCCCCTGCTCTCTTCGAAAGGTCCCGCCATGCCCTTGGCCCTGCTCGCTCTCGCCGTAGGAGCCTTCGGAATCGGCACGACCGAGTTCGTCATCATGGGCCTCCTGCCCGAGGTCGCGGCCGACCTCGGCGTCTCGATCCCCACCGCCGGCCACCTGGTCTCGGCGTACGCGCTGGGCGTCGTCATCGGCGCCCCGCTGCTCGCCGCGGTCACGGCCCGGATGCCCCGCCGCACGGTCCTGATCCGGCTGATGGTCCTCTTCGTCGCCGGCAACGCGCTGTCCGCCTTCGCGCCCGACGAACACTGGCTGCTCGCCGCCCGCTTCCTCAGCGGTCTGCCGCACGGTGCCTTCTTCGGTGTCGGCGCGGTCGTCGCGACCACCCTGGTGGCCCCGGAGCGCAAGGCCCGCTCGGTCTCGCTGATGTTCCTGGGGCTGACGATCGCCAACGTCGCCGGCGTACCGGCCGCGACCCTCGTGGGCCAGCACTTCGGCTGGCGGATCACCTTCCTCGGCGTGAGCGCCATCGGGCTGGCGGCGATCGCTTCCCTGGCGCTGCTGCTGCCGAGGGACCGGGGGGAGACCCGCTCGGCCGGTCTGCGCGGCGAACTGGGCGCCCTGCGCTCACTGCCCGTCTGGCTGGCCCTCGGCACCACCGTGGCCGGCTTCGGCGCGCTCTTCTCCGCCTACAGCTACATCACGCCGATGCTCACCGACGCCGCCGGTTACGCGAAGACCAGCGTCACCCTGCTGCTGGCGCTGTTCGGCGTAGGGGCGACCATCGGCAACCTGGCCGGCGGCCGCCTCGCCGACCACTCCCTGCGCGGCACGCTCTTCGGCGGCCTGGCGTCCCTGATCCTGGTGCTGGCGCTGTTCCCGGTCCTCATGTCCGCCCAGTGGAGCGCCGCCCTGGCCGTCCTCCTCCTCGGCGTCGCCGCCTTCGCCACCGGCTCACCCCTCCAGCTGATGGTCATGGAGAAGGCTGCCACCGCCCCCTCCCTCGCCTCCTCCGCCAACCAGGCCGCCTTCAACCTCGCCAACGCCGGCGGCGCCTGGATCGGCGGCCTCGCCCTGGCCGCCGGCCTCGGCGCGACGGCTCCCGCGGTCGTGGGCGCGGGGCTCGCGGTGGTCGGCCTCGGGGTCGCCGGGGTGGCCTACGCGGTGGACGCCCGCCGGACCGCCGTCGCCGCGCCGCGGAACGGTCGGGGCCGTGGACGCGTGGTGGCGTCCCATGTGCCGGAGGAGTCGGAGACGGTACGCGTCTGAGGCGGTCCGGGGCGGAGGCGGTCGGGTCCTGAGGCCGTTCGGCGGGCTTTTGACGCCCCGAAAACTACGCGTGCTCGCGCCACCGGTTCGTGATGGGCAGCCGCCGGTCCTTGCCGAAGCCCTTCGGGGAGATCTTCGTGCCCGGGGGGTACTGGCGGCGCTTGTACTCGGCGGTGTCGACCAGGCGGAGGGTCCGGGTGACCAGCTCCCGGTCGAACCCGGCGGCGACGATCGCGTCGGCGCCCTGGTCGCGGTCGACGTACAGCTCCAGGATCGCGTCCAGGACGGGATAGTCCGGCAGGGAGTCCGTGTCGACCTGGCCCGGCCGCAGCTCGGCGCTCGGCGGCTTGGAGATGGAGTTCTCGGGGATCGGCGGGGTCTGGCCGCGCTCCTCCGCCGCCCGGTTGCGCCACTCGGCCAGCCGGAAGACCGACGTCTTGTACACGTCCTTGATGGGGCCGTACGCGCCCACCGAGTCGCCGTACAGCGTCGAATACCCCACCGCCAGCTCCGACTTGTTGCCGGGCGCCAGCACGATGTGGCCCTCCTGGTTGGAGATCGCCATCAACAGCGTCCCCCGGAGCCGGGACTGGAGGTTCTCCTCCGCCAGACCCGTCAGCTCGGTCGACGACATGTAGGCGTCGAACATCGGGGCGATCGGGACCGTACGGAAGTTGAGGCCCGTCCGGCGCGCGAGTTCCGCCGCGTCGCCCTGGGAGTGGTCCGACGAGTACCGCGACGGCATGGACACGCCGTACACGTTCTGCGCGCCCAGCGCGTCGCACGCGATCGCCGCGACGAGGGCCGAGTCGATACCGCCGGAGAGCCCGATCAGCACCGACTTGAAGCCGTTCTTCGCCGCGTAGGCCCGCAGGCCGACCACCAGCGCCGAGTACACCTCCTCGTCGTCGTCGAGACGCTCCGCGTACCCGCCCGTCAGCTCCGGCTCGTACGCGGGCAGCGGCTCCTCGGAGATGACGAGCCGGTCGACGCGCAGCCCGTCGTCGACACGCTGTCCATCAGCGGCTTCGCCGCGGGCGGTCACCGGCTCGGCGGCGGCCGCGGGCAGGTCGAGGTCCAGGACCACGCACCCCTCCGCGAACTGCGGCGCCCGCGCGACCACTTCACCGTCCCGGTCGACGACGATCGAGTCGCCGTCGAAGACCAGCTCGTCCTGGCCGCCGATCATCGCCAGATAGGCGGTCGTGCAGCCGGCCTCCTGGGCGCGCTTGCGGACCAGTTCGAGGCGGGTGTCGTCCTTGTCGCGCTCGTACGGCGAGGCGTTGACGGAGAGCAGCAGCCCGGCGCCGGCGGACCGGGCGGCCGGGACGCGGCCCCCGTCCTGCCAGAGGTCCTCGCAGATGGCGAGGGCGATGTCGACGCCGTGCAGTCGCACGATCGGCAAGGTGTCGCCGGGCACGAAGTAGCGGAACTCGTCGAACACGCCGTAGTTGGGGAGGTGGTGCTTGGCGTAGGTGAGCGCCACCTCGCCCCGGTGCAGCACCGCGCCGGCGTTCCGCGGGGCGCCCGCCGGCTGGCCGAACCTCGGCGAGGCGGACTCGGAACGGTCGAGATAGCCGACGACCACCGGCAGCTCTCCGAAGCCCTCGTCGGCGAGCCGGGCGGCGAGTGCCTTCAGGGCCGAGCGGGAGGCCTTCACGAAGGACTGACGCAGCGCCAGGTCCTCGACGGGGTACCCGGTCAGCACCATCTCGGGGAACGCCACCAGGTGCGCTCCCTGCTCGGCGGAGTGCCGGGTCCAGCGGACGACCGCCTCGGCGTTTCCGGCGAGATCGCCGACCGTCGAGTCGATCTGATTCAGGGCGAGGCGAAGTTGAGGCACGCGCCCAGTGTAATCGTCAGAGCGACGCTATGGGGTGGGGGCGCCCCACCTCGGGACGCCCCGCAGTCCCGAGTCCCGGCCGTGGTCCCTACCGGCAGTACGACTCGACACAGTCCTTGGATCTCATGGGAGGAGGGCTAGCGCGGCGCGGCGTCCCGCTCCTTGAGCATGCCCGTCATCAGTGAGATCTCGGACTCCTGGGCGTTGACCATGCCCTGGGCGAGCTTCTTCTCGACGCCGACCGTGCACTTGGAGACACAGCCTTCCGCCATGTGGACGCCGCCCTTGTGATGGTCGGTCATCAGCTGGAGGTAGAAGACCTCGGCCTGCTTGCCGTTGAGCTTGCCGAGCTTCTCCATCTCGGTGTTGGTCGCCATGCCCGGCATCAGTGAGCCGTCCTCGCCGGAGGCCATGTCGCCCATGCCCATCCAGGCCATCGGCTTGGCCGACGAGACCTTCGGCAGACCCCACAGATCGAGCCAGCCGATCATCATGCCGCGCTGGTTGGCCTGCGTCTGCGCGATGTCGTAGGCGAGCCGCCGGACCTCCTCGTCGTCCGTCCGGTCGCGCACGATGTACGACATCTCGACGGCCTGCTGGTGGTGGACGGCCATGTCCCGGGCGAACCCCGCGTCGGCGGATTCGGCGGCGGGGGCCTTCAGCCCGGACTCGTCGCCGTCGGCGACCGCATAGGTGATCGCCCCGGCCGCGACGAGCACCACCGCGGCCCCGGAGGCGATCCAACCGATGTTCTTCATGCGTCCCACTGTGCCAGGCCGCCGTCAGGAGACGCCGTTGGTGCAGGCAGCACCCGGCTCGGGCGTCTGCTTGCCCTGGACGTACGTCTCGAAGAACTTGTCGAGGTTCGGGTCGGTCGCGCTGGTCACCGTGCGCTGGTGGCCCCACGCGCTGAGCATGACCGGGTCCTTCTGGCCCTCGACCGGGCTCATCAGCGTGTACGGGGTCTTCTTGACCTTCTCCGCGAGCGCCTTGACGTCGGCGTCGGAGGCCTTGCTGTTGTACGTCACCCAGACCGCGCCGTGCTCCAGGGAGTGCACGGCGTTCTCGGCCTTGATGGCCTTGTCGTAGACGTCGCCGTTGCAGTTCTGCCAGACCGGGTCGTGGTCGCCGCCCACCGGGGGCTCCATCGGGTACTTCACGGTCTTGGTCACGTGGTTCTGGGTGAGCTTGGTGCTCCAGGTCTTCACGCCGTCCGACCCGGTCTCCCACTTGCCGGTGGACGTGGAGTCGCTCGCCGTGCTGCTGTCGTCGTCGGACTGCGAGCGGACCAGGACCGTCCCGCCCACGACGAGGCCGGCGACTATCAGCACGCTGGCGCCGATCGTGAGGATCCGGTTCCGACGCTCACGGGAGCGCTCGGCACGGCGCATCGCCTCTATGCGCGCCTTGCGCTCGGCGCTGCTGTTGTTCTTGGCGGCCATGGGCTGCGTCCTTAGTGGGGGATGGGTCGGCTGGGGCGGTCGGCTCAGCTGATCGTAATGTGAAAGGACGAGCAACTTGCAGGGCGGGCCCAGGATTGGCCGGAGAACCCCGCTCCCGCCGGCCCGCGCGGGCTCTCGTCCGGCTCTCGTCCGGCACCCGTACGGATAATTTGAACCCGAGATGCGCATTATCTACGCTGCGGGTATGCGGCTGTTGCGCTCCACCGACCTCGCCCTGCGCGTCCTGATGCGGCTCGCAGTCGCGGGCGATTCCAACCCTACGACCCGTGACGTCGCGGCGGACATGGAAGTGCCGTACACGCACGCCGCGAAGGTCGTGGCCGAACTCCAGCACCTGGGACTGGTGGCCGCCCGGCGCGGCCGGGGCGGCGGACTCGCGATCACCGACGCGGGCCGCGAGGCGTCCGTCGGCCATGTCGTCCGCAGCTTCGAGGGTGACGGCGACGTCGTCGACTGCGAGGGCGCCACCCCCTGCCCCCTCAGCCCCGCCTGCCGCCTGCGCGGCGCCCTCCGCCGGGCCCAGGAGGCCTTCTACGCCTCCCTGGACCCCATGACGGTGGGGGACATGGTCACCGCCCCCACCGGCCCGCTGCTGCTGGGGATCACGAAGGCGCCGTAGGTCCGACCGCTGCCGGGGATCACGAAGGCACCGTGGGTCCGACTGCTGCTGGGGATCACGAAGGCGCCGTAGGCCCGACCGCTGCCGGGGATCACGAAGGCACCGTAGGTCCGACCGCTGCCGGGGATTTCGAGGGCGCCGCGAGCCGGGCGGGCGCCAGGGGTTTCGAAAGCGCCGCGAGTCGGGCGGACGTCAGGGCTGTCCGTCGGGCTCGCGGCGCGTCCAAGTGCCGCGGCACTAGTTCCCGGCCAGCCAGAGGTCCGGGCCGAAGACCTCGTAGTGGATGTCGGCCGGGGGAACGCCCTTGGCGATCAGCTGTGCCCGTACCGCCCGCATGAAGGGCAGCGGCCCGCACAGGTACGCGCGCGTGCCCGTCGGCACCTCCAGACGCGAGAGGTCGGCCAGGCCCGTGCGGTCGGCAGGGTGGCCCGGCTCGGGCTCCTCGTACCAGAAGTGCGCGGAGGCGTCGGCCAGCTTCGCCGCGTAGCCCTCCTGGTCGGCGCGCAGCGCGTGGTCCGCGGGGGAGCGGTCGGCGTGCACGACGGTCACCGGGGCCGGGTGTCCCGAGAGGGCGAGCTGCTCCAGCATGGCGACCATCGGGGTCACCCCGATGCCGGCCGAGGCGAGCAGCAGGGGCGCGCCGGTGTCCTGGTCGAGGACGAGATCGCCGTACGGGGCCGACACGGGCAGCCGGTCGCCGACGTCCACGCGCGCGTGGAGGTGGTTCGAGACCTCGCCGTCGGGTGCCGCCCCGCCCTGGACGCGCTTCACGGCGATCCGCCACGTGTCCGCACCGGGCGCCCCGGTCAGGCTGTACTGGCGTATCTGCCGGGCCCCGTCCGGGAGCGCGACCCGCACGGACACGTACTGTCCGGCGCGGTGGACGGGGACGGGCGCACCGTCCGCCGGGCGCAGCTCCAGCGCGACGACGTCGGCCGTCTCCGCCACGCGCCCGACGACCTCCCACTCGCGCCAGCCGCCGCCGGCGCCGCCGGTCTCGTACAGCTCCCGCTCGATCGCGATCAGCGCGTTCGCCATCAGCCAGTAGACCTCGTCCCAGGCGGCCCCGACCTCCGGGGTGACGGCCTCGCCCAGCACCTCGGCGATGGCGGCGAAGAGGTGCTCGTGGACCACCGCGTACTGCTCGGGGGCGATCCCCAGCGACGCGTGCTTGTGGGCGATCCGGCGCAGCATCGCGTCTGGCCGGTCCTCCGGGCTCTCGACGAGATGGGTGGCGAAGGCGGCGATGGCGCCCGCGAGGGCCTGGCGCTGGGTGCCGGAGGCCTGGTTGCCGCGGTTGAAGAGGTCCCGCAGGAGCTCCGGGTGGGCCGCGAACAGCCCCTCGTAGAAACGTGCGCTGATCTCGCCGATCGCCGCTCCGACGGCGGGAAGGGTGGCGCGCACGGTGGCGGCGGACTGCTCGGACAGCATCGCGACTCCTCGGGTTCGACTGCTCCGCGACTGGACGGCACGCTATTAAAACTTGCATCTGAGATGCAAATTAAAGAGGTGAGATCGAGCCGGGGCAGGTCGGCCATTACGGATACGCGATCGAGCAGGCAAGATGGGCTGCAGAGCGGTTGGCAGTGGCTGAGCGGTCGAGCGGTTGAGCGGCGGAACAGGCGGTACACCTGTCGTATGCCGGGCGTTCAGCCGGAGGCCGGACTGCCGATGAAGGTGCGCAACGCGCACGAAATGGTGTTGTGGTGGGATGCTCAGGTGCCCGACCGTCTCCCGTCGCTCGGGAGCCAGGCGGCCTGACCAGCAAGGAATGGGTGGAAGCGGAAGATGGACAAGCAGCAGGAGTTCGTGCTCCGTACGTTGGAGGAGCGCGACATCCGTTTCGTACGCCTGTGGTTCACGGACGTGCTGGGCTTCCTGAAGTCCGTGGCCGTGGCCCCCGCCGAACTGGAACAGGCGTTTGACGAAGGCATCGGTTTCGACGGCTCGGCCATCGAGGGCTTCGCCCGGGTGTACGAGTCCGACATGATCGCCAAGCCGGACCCGTCGACCTTCCAGGTCCTGCCGTGGCGCGCGGAGGCCCCCGGCACCGCCCGGATGTTCTGCGACATCCTCATGCCGGACGGCTCCCCGTCCTTCGCGGACCCGCGCTACGTCCTGAAGCGCGCTCTCGCCAAGGCCTCCGACCTGGGCTTCACCTTCTACACGCACCCCGAGATCGAGTTCTTCCTCCTGAAGGACAAGCCGACGGACGGCTCCCGTCCCACCCCGGCCGACAACTCCGGCTACTTCGACCACACCCCCCACAACGTCGGCATGGACTTCCGCCGCCAGGCGATCACCATGCTGGAGTCCATGGGCATCTCGGTCGAGTTCTCCCACCACGAGGGCGCCCCGGGCCAGCAGGAGATCGACCTCCGCTACGCCGACGCGCTCTCCACGGCGGACAACATCATGACGTTCCGCCTGGTCATGAAGCAGGTGGCGCTGGAGCAGGGCGTCCAGGCGACGTTCATGCCGAAGCCGTTCTCGGAGCACCCCGGCAGTGGCATGCACACGCACCTCTCGCTCTTCGAGGGCGACCGGAACGCGTTCTACGAGTCGGGCGCGGAGTACCAGCTCTCGAAGGTCGGCCGCTCCTTCATCGCGGGCCTCCTGAAGCACGCGGCGGAGATCGCCGCGGTGACCAACCAGTGGGTGAACTCCTACAAGCGCATCTGGGGCGGCTCCGAGCGCACCGCGGGCGCCGGCGGCGAGGCCCCCTCGTACATCTGCTGGGGCCACAACAACCGCTCCGCCCTGGTCCGCGTCCCGATGTACAAGCCCGGCAAGACGGGCTCGGCGCGGGTCGAGGTCCGCTCCCTGGACTCCGGCGCGAACCCGTACCTCGCCTACGCCATGCTCCTGGCCGCCGGCCTCAAGGGCATCGAGGAGGGCTACGAACTCCCGCCGGGCGCGGAGGACGACGTCTGGGCCCTGTCCGACGCCGAACGCCGCGCCATGGGCATCGAGCCCCTGCCCCAGAACCTGGGTGAGGCCCTGACGCTGATGGAGCGCAGCGACCTGGTCGCGGAGACTCTCGGCGAGCACGTCTTCGACTTCTTCTTGCGCAACAAGCGCCAGGAGTGGGAGGAGTACCGCAGCGAGGTCACGGCCTTCGAGCTGCGGAAGAACCTGCCGGTGCTGTAGGCGCTGCTCAGAGCGGCGGTATCGCTGATTCGACGCTTCGGGGCCGACGGTCACTGACCTTCTGCCCCGAAGCGCCTCACGGGGTTTGAGGCCGTCTCTGGGCGGTTAGGTGGCTGAATCGGTGCGCCGTGTCAGGCGCGGTACGGTGCAGCTCATGTCGCCCCCCCCTTCCAGACCGACGGTTTGGCAGATGAGTCGGGGAGATGTGATGAGCAGGTGCACAAAACGAACATCGCTGCTAATCGCCGAGTGCACCCACCCCAGGCCGGCTTGGATGGCCATGACTCGGATATCCCGGTCCAGTTCCTCCCAGGGTCCTTTGAGTTTTACTCGTCGCTCCTGCCGCTCCTGCCGATCTTGATCTGAAATGTTGGGAAAGAGGGTGGGTGACGCTGCTCTCGCGGCCTCGCATGCTGCGTCCACGGCGGCGATGGCCTCAGCGCTACCCTGCAGCTGTACTGGGTTGCAGTTCTGCTCCCGTGCTTCGCGGTTCCAGATTTCTAGGGCGCGGATGCATAATTCTCTGGATGACTGAAGGTTTTGCATCCAGTCGCGAATGAACAGCTCGAATCCGCATGACTTGCGAGATCGGCCCCTTGGAAGATTTTCTGAATCTCTCGGCCTGAATCGCCGGTGGCGCGTTCGACGAGGCGTCGAGCGCCGCGCTGCTCTGCGATTTCAGCTTGGGCCGCTGCCAGGCGAGACAGGACCAACAAGGCGAATGGAACTCCAAAGAATAGACCGATCAAGCTTGAGGTGAGATTCGTTAAGAAGCCCATCCCGTCGAACCAGCCCCGCACGTCACCTAGAACACCGAGCGCTACGCCAACTGGTGCCACGCATCCGACATCCTTGACACCGCACCTCCGGCTCTTTCCGGCAACTTGTCTCCCGCATGCTGGCAGGCTGGAGACCTTACGTGGGGCTGATCCTGCTATTCCCTGCACTCAAGAGTGGGGCTGAGGCCACATAGCCTCTTCTGCCGGGTAGTTGAGCCACACCCGCGCTCACGACCCCTTTACGCCTGGAAGTGATCGGGTTCGGACAGTAAAAACTCCCTGTGTTGCAGTGCGAGTTGGAGCAGCCCTGCGGCGGGCGACGACATCCGGCTCGAAGGGAGAGCGTTGATGCTGGCGGCGTCGAGTGGCAGACCCGTGATGGTGCCGTTGGAACGTGGCCCGCTGATCACTAGGCCTTCTTCGTTGCGCTCGACCGCCTCAGCGAAGATCGTGTCGAATGTGTCCGCTTCGAACACCGCCACGGTGAGAAGGCATACGGCAAGATTCAAAGGCTCCAATGCCATACCCAAACACCACACGCGTAACGAGCCGTCCGCCAAGGCAGCGTTGAGCAAGCTGTAGGGAGGCTGGTCATAGTCCACTTCTGTACCTGAGTCCCCTTTGGCCTCCGGTGCCCCGAGCAACTCCTCGTTGTACTCGCGCATGACGGTGCGCCATAGGTCCAGGTCCTGGCGGTGTGCAAGAGGCGAAAACGAGGCGGGCTGCACCATGCCGGCGGGGATCGGTCCGTAGGTCCCTTCACCTGTAGCAACGTGCCCGGCTTCTCTATAGAGGAGAAAGAAGGTGCCCTGCCCATCGGGCGTACGGCGCAAAGTGAGTGTGCCAACGGCAGGGAGCACGACACGTCCCTCAAGCAACAGCGGATCGTCAGCCAGGAGTCTGCGCATGGGCACCGCTCGCCAGGGCGGTCGCTCTTCTGGTTTCCGCCTCGTGGCCACGGCCAGCTCGTGAGCGACAGCCTCGTTCTGGTCGATGAGGTCGAAGTACTGGCCAATCCCGAAGACCAGACGAGGTCGTCCGGGATCAGACCAGTCGGCATGCGCAAGGCGAAAGGACGGACGGTCTTCGAAGAGGGTAGGACGTGCAAGGGCCCCCATGGCCGAGGAATAGCGCTCGTAACGGTGTGCCTTCGACTCCTTCGGCAAGCAATGCCGCGCCGCCTGCTGCAATGGCAGGTTGACTGGTGGCAACGCGTCCTGCCATTCCACCACCACCGCCGACAGCGGGATAGGAGCTGGCGGGCGCATCGCCTCCTCCCACAGTAGAGAGGTGCCACCGATCCGCTCCAACGAGGGGTGGGCAAGAACGTGCATGTCAGCGGCCATCTCGCACAACTGGCTGAACCGTTGCCGAAGGTCCGTCCGTTCCTTGACGAAGGATGCCCGGGACTGTTCGACCGCAGCGTGGTCCAGTGCACGCCATGCGTAGTACACCCCGCCGACAGCTGCCAGTGCGCCCAACAGCCCCACCCAAATTTCCACGTCCACTTACACCCCCGGCCAGCGGTACGTCCGAGTGGAGCCTTACCCTCGTGGGCAGTCCGACACTCCAGGCGCCGCGCAGCCCAGGCAGCGCTACAAGCAGCAACCAACGCAACGGACCCGACGAGCAGGTTCGGTCCGGTACTGGGATGCTGCGACGGACACCACGGGCTACAGCGGCTGTTGCTTCGCCAGATCCGTCAGCACCTGATGCAGCGGCTCCGTCGCCCGGCGCCGGTACTCCTGGATCGCCCACCCATTGCCGTCCGGGTCCTTGAAGTACATGAACGTGGCACCGTCGTCGGGGGCGTACTGGACGGGTTCGGACACGTCGAGGCCGCGTTCGAGGAGTTCGGCGCGGGCGGCCTTGATGTCGGCGACGCAGAGCTGGAGGCCCTGGTAGGAGCCGGGGGCCGGCTTGGGGCCCTGGGCCATGTCCCAGATGGTGTCGCCGAGGGCGATCGAACAGCCGGAGCCCGGGGGTGTCAGCTGGACGATCCGCATGCCCGGCATGACCTCCTGGTCGATGTCGACGTGGAAACCGACCTTGTCCCGGTAGAAGTCCCGGGCCCGGTCGATGTCGCTCACGGGCAGCGGAATCACTTCGAGCGTGTACTGCATCCCTGGTCCTCCAAGTCGCCGTTGACGGGAGTGCCTGTGCACAAGTACGTATCGCTTCTTCGTATCAGCCGAACCGCCACCGCGTCTGGCTGAACGGCTCCCCCTTACCGAAGCCGAAAACCGTGCCGGGCGCCACCGAGAAGACCAATGCTCGTCCCGGACCGTGGTGGAAATACCCCTCCCGTACGTCGAAGTGCCAGAAGCTGCCGTACTTCGCCTCCCACGCGGCGGCCAGCTCCCGCAGCCGGTTGTCGTCGGCGACGCGTACGGCCTCGCCCTCCACCACCAGGTCATAACCCTTGTCCCAGGTGTTCGTGCCGGTGGTCAGCACGACGTGCGGGTTCGCCGCCAGGTTCTTCGCCTTCCGCTCCTCCGGGCCGGTGCAGAAATGCAGCGCCCCCTCCGACCACACGGCGGGCAACGGCGTCACATGCGGCCGCCCGTCCGGCCGTACCGTCGAGATCCAGAACAGCTCGGCCGCGGAGAGCCGTGCCTCGGCCTCCGGCCAGGGGATCGCGGCGGCGGCCGGGTCGCTGTACCGGGGGTCGAGCCTGGTCTGAGGGTTGCTGGTGTTCGACATGAGCTGGTCTCTTCCTGTCACCTGTCGACTGTCGCTACGGGGCAGACTCCGCAGGGCCCGGAAACTCATCCCACGGCTCCTCGGAGCGCTCCGCAAACCGACGTCACGCCGCCTTCGCCCTGCTGAGGAACCAAGCCGGCACGGCCACACCGGCAGGTATCGCGAGGAGGTGGCCGACGAGGAGGCCCCGAACCCGCCCCCCAGCCGCCCGGCGCTTCTCCCCAGCACTCCGGTTAGGCTCGTCCCCGTACGACCTTGATCGAGGACCGGGGACCCGGGACCGGGGACCGGGGATCGGTCGGGCTTGATCCGATGGGAGGCCGGGATGACGGCGCCGGGGCGCAGGAGCAGCACGTTCTCGCGACTGCTGCGGCACGGTTTCACCGATCCGAGCGCCGCCGAGCGGTTGCTGGACAGCGACGAGCTGTCGGCCGTACGGAACGATCCCGTGCTGCTGGACGCGCTGGGGGCCACCGCCGACCCGGATCTCGCGCTGCTGGGCCTCGTACGGCTGCTGGAGGCGCAGCCGGACCGTACGGCACGGCGGGCGGTGCTGGACACGCTGATAGCGGCCAAGCCGTTGCGGGACCGGCTGCTGGGGGTGCTCGGCGCGTCCGCCGCGCTCGGGGATCACCTCGCCCGGCACGCGCGGGACTGGCAGGCGCTGGTGACGTACGAGCCGCAGGACCTGCACCCGGGCATCGAGGAGTTCGAGCGCGGCCTCGCCGCAGCCACCGACCCCGTCTCCCTCCGCGTCGCCTACCGGCGCTGTCTGCTCTCCATCGCCGCCCGCGACGTGTGCGGCACGACCGACGTCGCCCAGACCGCCGCCGAGCTCGCCGACCTGGCCACCGCCACGCTCCGCGCCGCCCTGGCGATCGCCCGTGCCGCCGCGCCGGACGACGCGGCGCTGTGCCGGCTCGCGGTGATCGCGATGGGCAAGTGCGGAGGCCATGAGCTCAACTACGTCTCCGATGTCGATGTCATCTTCGTGGGGGAGCCCGCGGACGGGGCCGACGAACAGAAGGCCATGCGCGCCGCCACCCGCCTGGCCTCGCACCTGATGCGGATCTGCTCCGAGACGACCGTCGAGGGCAGCATCTGGCCCGTCGACGCCAATCTGCGGCCGGAGGGGCGCAACGGCCCGCTCGTACGGACGCTGAGCAGCCATCTCGCGTACTACCAGCGGTGGGCGAAGACCTGGGAGTTCCAGGCGCTGCTCAAGGCCCGGCCGGTCGCGGGGGACCTCGAACTGGGCGAGGAGTACGTCGCCGCGCTCGAACCGCTCGTCTGGAAGGCCGCCGAGCGGGAGAACTTCGTCCCCGACGTGCAGCGCATGCGGCGCCGGGTCGTCGAGAACATCCCGGCCGCCGAGGTCGACCGTCAACTCAAGCTCGGGCCGGGCGGGTTGCGGGACGTCGAGTTCGCCGTGCAGCTGCTCCAGCTCGTGCACGGGCGCGGGGACACCTCGCTGCGCAGCGGGACCACGCTCGACGCGCTGGGCGCGCTGGCGGCCGACGGGTATGTGGGACGGACGGACGCGGCCCAACTCGACTCCGCGTACCGCTTCCTGCGCTCCATGGAACACCGCATCCAGCTCTTCCGCCTGCGCCGCACCCACCTCGTCCCCGAGGACCAGAACGACCTGCGGCGCATCGGCCGTTCGCTGGGCCTGCGCACCGATCCGGTCGCCGAGCTGAACCGCGAGTGGCGGCGGCACGCGGCCGTCGTACGACGACTGCACGAGAAACTCTTCTACCGCCCGCTCCTCGACGCCGTCGCCCAACTCGCCCCCGGCGAGACCAGGTTGAGCGCCGACGCAGCCCGCGAACGCCTCGTCGCCCTCGGCTACGCGGACCCGGCCGCCGCCCTGCGTCACCTGGAGGCCCTGGCCTCCGGCGTCTCCCGCAAGGCAGCCATCCAACGCACGCTCCTGCCCGTCCTGTTGGGCTGGTTCGCCGACTCCGCCAACCCCGACGCCGGGCTCCTCAACTTCCGCAAGGTCTCGGACGCCCTCGGCAGAACCCCTTGGTATCTACGGCTGTTGCGCGACGAAGGCGCCGCCGCCGAGAACCTCGCGCGGGTCCTGTCCGCCGGACGTCTCGCTCCGGACCTCCTCATGCGCGCCCCCGAAGCCGTCTCCCTCCTCGGCGACGGGGACGGCGTCGCCGGTGGCGCCGGCGGGCTCGAACCCCGCGAACGCGCCCCCCTGGAACAGGAGATCCTCTCCGCGGTCGGCCGCGCCGACGGCGCCCAACAGGCCGTCACGGCCGCGCGCGGCGTCCGACGGCGCGAACTCTTCCGTACGGCCGCCATGGACATCGTCGGCTCCTACGGCACCGAGGCGTCCCCGGCGACCGCCGATCAGGGCGCCCTCGTCGACCTCGTCGGCGGCGCGGTCTCGGACCTCACGGCCGCGACCCTGGCGGGCACGCTTCGGGCCGTGGTCCGCGAGGGCTGGGGCGACACCCTCCCCACCCGCTTCGCCGTCATCGGCATGGGCCGCTTCGGCGGCCACGAACTGGGCTACGGCTCCGACGCCGACGTCCTGTTCGTCCACGAGCCGTGGGAGGGCGTCGACGAGCAGGAGGCGGCCCGCGCCGCGAACACGGTCGTCTCCGAGATGCGCCGTCTGTTGCAGATCCCGAGCGCCGATCCACCGCTCCTCATCGACGCCGACCTGCGCCCCGAGGGCAAGTCCGGGCCGCTGGTACGCACCCTCAAGTCGTACGAGGCCTACTACCGCCGGTGGTCGCTGGTGTGGGAGTCGCATGCCCTGCTGCGCGCCGAACCCGTCGCCGGGGACGAGGAGTTGGGCCGCCGCTTCATCGACCTCGTCGATCCGCTGCGGTACCCGGCTGAGGGGCTCGGCGACGACGCCGTACGCGAGATCCGGCGCCTGAAGGCCCGCATGGAGTCGGAGCGCATGCCGCGCGGCGCCGACCCGACCCTCCACACCAAGCTCGGGCGCGGCGGCCTGTCCGACGTCGAGTGGACCGTACAGCTCCTCCAACTCCGGTACGGCTGGTGCGAGTCGGGCCTCCGCACGACCCGCACCCGCGAGGCCCTGGCCGCGGCATGTGCGGCCGAGCTGGTGAGCGCGGAGGACGCGGCCATACTGGACGAGGCCTGGGTCCTGGCCACGCGGGTACGGAACGCCGTGATGCTCGTACGAGGCCGGGCGGGCGACACGTTCCCCTCCGACGGCCGCGAACTCGCCGCAGTGGGGCGGTACTTGGGGTACGGGCCCGGTCATGTGGGCGACATGCTCGACGACTACCGCCGGATCACGCGGCGGGCGCGGGCGGTGGTGGACGAGTTGTTCTACGGGGCGTGATGCCAGAGGTAACGGAACTCGGTCGCTGCTCTCACCGCCGCAGGGCCGGCCTGCCGCCCGCAGCCGCAGTCGGCCTGAGCCACCCCCGGCCCGACCCCACGCGAGGCCGGGTCAGCGCCACGCCCGCCAGGACCACGACCATCCCCGCGATCACCCGGGGCCCGACGCGTTCGTCGAGGAACAGCGCGCCCAGGGCGACCGACACCACCGGCAGCAGATAGCCCACCGTCGCCGCGCTCGTCGCCCCCTCGTCGGCGATCAGCCGGTAGTTGAGGTAGAAGGTCACCCCGGTGCCGAATATCCCCAGGACGGTCACCGCGACCAGGGCGGTCATGTCCACCCCGCCCGTGCCGGAGCCCCCGGCGGGCAGCGCGAGTGCCGTCCAACCCGTCGCTGTCAGGAGTTGCGCGGCCGAGACCGCCAGCGGGGCGTCCCGGTCCGTCAGGTGGCGGCCCATGTACGCGAAGGCCAACGCATAGCTGACGGCCGCCCCGAGCAGGGCGAGCGCACCGCCGGTCATCAGCCCCGCCCGCTGCCAGGGCGCGAAGATCAGCAGCACCCCACCGAAACCGACCAGAAGGCCGGTGAGGCGAGCGGGGGAGAGGGGCCGGTCCGTGCCGAGGAGGAGGCCGAGGAGCAGGGACCACAGCGGCGTCGTGGCGTTGAGGACACCCGCCGTGCCCGAGTCGACCGTCTGCTCGCCGATGCTGAAGAGGGCGAAGGGCAGGGCGTTGCAGAAGAAGGCCGCCACCAGCAGATGGCCCCAGGTCCGCCGGTCGCGCGGCAGCCGCTGACGCGCGGCGAGCGCCGCCGCCAGCAGCACTCCGGCACCCAGCGCGCACCGCGTGACCGTGATCTGGAGCGGGGACAGGCCGTGGTTGAGAGCGAGCTTGATCCAGAGGAAGCCGGAGCCCCAGAGAAGGGAGAGGAGGGCCATGCGGAGCGTGGACGCGAGAGACATGGCTCAACGGTCGGGCACGGCACGCGTAAGGACAAGCGAAGGATCCTGCACATACCTTTAAGCTGTGCTACATGCTTGATGTGCGGCGCATGCAGGTGCTCAGGACCGTGGTGACCAGTGGCTCGGTCACGGCGGCAGCGACCACTCTCGGCTACACCCCTTCCGCGATCAGCCAGCAGATCGCGGCACTGGAGAAGGAGGCCGGGATCGCGCTGCTGGAACGCGTCGGGCGCGGGGTCCGGCCCACGGCCGCCGGGCTGCTGCTCACCGAGTACGCCGACACGATCGGCCGGCAGGTCGCCGAGGCGGAGACCGCGCTGGCCGATCTGCGGGCGGGACGCACGGGCCGGCTCGCCGTCCGGTACTTCGCCACGGCCGGCGCCCCACTGGTCGCCCCCGCCGTCGCCCGGCTGCGCGCCGAGCACCCCGGCGTCCAGGTCGAGCTGAAGCTCGTCGACCCCGACGACCCGCTCCCGGCCGTGAAGGAGGGACGGGCCGATCTCGCACTCGTCGTACGGCCGCGCGGGGCCGACCCCGACGGCGTACGGCTGCTGCACCTGCTCGACGACACCTACTTCGCCGTGCTGCCCGCCGCGCACCCCCTCGCCGACCGGACCGCCCTCGAACTGGCCGACCTCGCCGACGAGCCCTGGGTCGGCAGCGAATGGCCCGGCCCTTGCCTGGACGCCCAGCTGGAGGCGTGCGCCGAGGCCGGATTCCGGCCCCGGTTCGTGGTGGAGAGCGAGGACTACATCACCGCGCAGGGGTTCGTCGCCGCAGGCCTGGGCGTCGCCCTCATCCCCCGGCTCGGCCTGGGCAGCCGCCACCCGGACGTCGTCGTACGCCGGCTCACCGCCCCGGAACCCCAGCGCTCCATCCACGCGGCCGTACGGGAGACGGCTCCACCGCAACCCGCCCTCAGGACCTTCGTACGGGCGCTACGGGACGCGGCCGACGCCTCGGGTCCACCGTGAAACCGCCGACCGCCCGAGGCTCCGGCCACCAACCGAACCGCCGGGCACAGGACAGCCCCGAGGTTTCCGGTAGAGCTACGCCTTCACCGGCGCCAACTGCGGCTCCCCACCGCTCCCCGCCACATACCGCGGCAGCGCGTACGGCAACGCCCCGTACCAGACCCGGGTCACCCCGAACCCGAACGCGAGGCACAGCATCCCGCCCACCGCGTCCAGCCAGAAGTGGTTGGCGGTCGCGACGATGACGACGAGGGTCAGCGTGGGATAGAGCAGTCCCAGCACGCGCACCCACGGCACCGACGCCAGCGCGAAGATCGTCAACCCGCACCACAACGACCAGCCGATGTGCATGGACGGCATGGCCGCGTACTGGTTCGACATGTTCTTCAGGTCGCCGGAGGCCATGGAGCCCCAGGTCTGGTGGACGACGACCGTGTCGATGAAGTTCTCGCTCGTCATCAGACGGGGCGGGGCCAGCGGGTAGAAGTAGTAGCCGACCAGGGCGACCGCCGTTGTGGCGAAGAGCACCAGACGCGTCGCCGCATAACGGCCGGGATGACTACGGTAGAGCCACACGAGGACACTCAACGTGACGATGAAGTGCAGTGTCGCGTAGTAGTAGTTCATGCCGACGATCAGCCATGTCACCGAGTTCACGGCGTGGTTGACGGTGTCCTCGACGGCGATCCCGAGGTGGTGCTCCACCTTCCAGATCCAGTCGGCGTTGCTGAGCGCCTGGGTCTTCTGCTCGGGGACCGCGTTGCGGATCAGCGAGTATGTCCAGTAACTCACGGCGATCAGCAGGATCTCGAACCAGAAGCGCGGGCGACGCGGAGCCCTCAGCCGGTGCAGGTACCCCTGCTCCGGCGCGCCCATGACGGGCCGCGGAGCGGCCTGCTCCCGGCCTTCCTCCAGTGTCGTCACGGTCGAGTCACCCATGGGCACAGAGTCTGCCAGATAAGCCGTTCCCCACCGATCATCCTCTGGTCGGGTTCACTGCGCACGTTCTTCGGGGTATGGCGGGGGGTCGTCTCCTCCGCACGTATCGCATCGGCCTCCGCCTTCTCCGTCTCAGGTACGAGTCCGGTCCCCAGGGGCCGAAGCGGTCGACCCCCGCACCACCAGTTCCGGCATGAACACGAACTCACTGTGCGGCGCCGGCGTCCCGCCGATCTCCTCCAGCAACGTACGCACCGCCGCCTGTCCCATGGCCGGGACCGGCTTGCGGACCGTCGTCAGCGGGGGATCGGTGAAGGCGATCAAGGGGGAGTCGTCGAAGCCGACCACCGAGACGTCCCGCGGCACCTGGAGACCCAGCTGCCGGGCCGCCCGGATCGCGCCGAGCGCCATCATGTCGCTCGCGCACACCACCGCCGTACAGTCCCGGTCGATGAGCGCCATGGCCGCCGCCTGGCCGCCCTCCAGGGTGTAGAGGGAGTGCTGGACCAGCTCGGACTCGACGTCCGCGGCGTTCAGGCCCAGCTGGTCCCGCATCGTGCGGACGAAGCCCTCGATCTTGCGCTGGACCGGGACGAAGCGCTTGGGGCCCAGGGCCAGGCCTATCCTCGTGTGCCCCAGCGACACCAGGTGCGTCACCGCGAGGGCCATCGCCGCGCGGTCGTCCGGGGAGATGAAGGGGGCCTGGACCTTCGGCGAGAAGCCGTCGACGAGGACGAACGGCACGCCCTGGGCACGCAGTTGCTCGTAACGCTGCATGTCGGCGGAGGTGTCGGCGTGCAGACCGGAGACGAAGATGATGCCGGCGACCCCGCGGTCGACGAGCATCTCGGTCAGCTCGTCCTCGGTGGATCCGCCGGGGGTCTGGGTGGCGAGGACCGGGGTGTAGCCCTGCCGGGTCAGTGCCTGGCCGATGACCTGGGCCAGGGCCGGGAATATGGGGTTCTCCAGCTCAGGGGTTATCAGGCCCACGAGGCCCGCGCTGCGCTGACGCAGTCGTACGGGCCGCTCGTAGCCCAGGACGTCGAGGGCGGCCAGAACGGACTGGCGAGTGGTGGCGGCGACGCCCGGCTTCCCGTTCAGGACGCGGCTGACAGTCGCCTCGCTGACCCCCGCCTGGGCTGCGATGTCGGCAAGCCGTGTGGTCACAGGAGGGGACTGTACCGGCCGGGTGTCCGCTTGCCCACCGGCCCGGCGCCGGGTGCGGGCGGGGGTGCGGCCCGCTGCGGGCTGCTGCGTCATCGCGGTCCCTCGTGATTCTGGTCGGTGTCCGTGGGGCGCCCATGCGCGGGAAAGGGGGCTTCCGCAATCCGCGATCCGCAAGAGGCTGACGGAGTGATGATTGCCGTACGCGTGCGTCGTGGCAAGAGCTTGCAGAGTCTTTCATGGCTGCCACCATGCTCGTTGAGCGGCCTGGATACAGGGTTTCGGGGTGGTCGAGCACAGGTCACGTCGGCGTAACCATCACCGGTTCTTGCACTTTTTTGCAGCAAGGTCTTTCGTCCGGCTTACATCGCTGTTACGTTCGGCCACGCCCGGCGGCGGCAACGGCGCGGTCGGCACATCGGCTCGGGCGGCAGGCGGGGCCCTGCTCCCAGCACACGGGCTTTCACCCTCAAGGAGATCTCATGCGGCGTGGCATAGCGGCCACCGCGCTGGTGGCGTCGATCGCCCTCACGGCGACGGCCTGCGGCGGAAGCGACAGCGGCGACTCGGCCGGCGGTCCGGTCACCCTCACCTGGTGGGACACCTCCAACGCCACCAATGAGGCACCGACGTACAAGGCCCTGGTCAAGGAGTTCGAGGCCGCCAACAAGGACATCAAGGTCAAGTACGTCAACGTGCCCTTCGACCAGGCGCAGAACAAGTTCGACACCGCCGCCGGCGCCTCCGGAGCCCCTGACATCCTGCGCTCCGAGGTCGGCTGGACGCCCGCCTTCGCCAAGAAGGGCTTCTTCCTGCCGCTGGACGGCACCGAGGCCCTCGCGGACCAGGACAAGTTCCAGCCCAGCCTGATCAAGCAGGCCCAGTACGACGGCAAGACCTACGGCGTCCCGTTCGTCACCGACACCCTCGCGCTGGTCTACAACAAGGAACTCTTCGAGAAGGCCGGCATCACCGAGGCCCCGAAGACCTGGGCCGACCTGAAGAAGGCCGCCGCCACCATCAAGGACAAGACCGGCGTCGACGGCTACTGGGGCTCCACCCAGGCCTACTACGCCCAGTCCTTCCTCTACGGAGACGGCACCGACACCGTCGACGTCGCCGCCAAGAAGATCACGGTCAACTCCGCCGAGGCGAAGAAGGCGTACGGCACCTGGCTGGACCTCTTCGACGGCAAGGGCCTGCACAAGGCCGACACCACCGCCGACGCCTACGCCCACATCCAGGACGCCTTCGTCAACGGCAAGGTCGCCTCGATCATCCAGGGCCCGTGGGAGATCACCAACTTCTACAAGGGCGAGGCGTTCAAGGACAAGGCCAACCTCGGCATCGCCACCGTCCCGGCCGGCTCCACCGGCAAGGCGGGCGCCCCGACCGGCGGCCACAACCTCTCCGTCTACGCCGGCTCGGACAAGGCGCACCAGGAGGCGTCGCTGAAGTTCGTCAACTTCATGACCTCGGCGAAGTCCCAGGAGACCATCGCCCTGAAGAACTCCACGCTGCCCACGCGTGACGACGCCTACACCGCCGAGATCAAGGCCGACCCGGGCATCGCGGGCTACCAGACCGTCCTCGCCGCCGCCCAGCCGCGCCCCGAGCTGCCCGAGTACAGCTCCCTGTGGGGCCCGCTCGACACCGAGCTGCTCGCGATCGCCGGCGGCAAGGAGTCCCTCGACAAGGGCCTGAGCAACGCGGAGACCGCCATCGCCAAGCTGGTCCCGGACTACAGCAAGTGACTCCGAGTGACCGTCGCGTCCTCCTCCGTCCCACGGGGGACGGATGCGGCGGTCACCGGCCTGTACTTCCCCGCTCTCCCAGCGATCTTCCAGAAGGTGTCGAACGATGACAGTCGCCATCGACCGAGCGACCGGCAAGCGCCGAGGTGAACCCGGCGGGCGCCCCGGCCGGCTGACGCGTCTGAGGCAGTCGTACCAGCGGTACTGGTACGCGTACGCGATGATCGCCCCGGTGGTCGTCGTGCTCGGCGTCCTGGTGCTGTATCCGCTGGCGCGCGGCTTCTATCTCACCCTCACCAACGCCAACAGCCTCAACTCGGCGCGCACGATCGGCGTCAACCACATCGAGGCCACCTACGAGTTCATCGGCTTCGACAACTACGCCGACATCCTGTGGGGCCCAACGTCGTACGACCGCTTCTGGTCGCACTTCATCTGGACGATCGTCTGGACGGCGCTCTGCGTCACCCTGCACTACGTCATCGGCCTCGGCCTCGCGCTGCTGCTCAACCAGAAGCTGCGCGGCCGCACCTTCTACCGGCTGATCCTGGTCCTGCCGTGGGCGGTGCCCACCTTCGTCACCGTCTTCGGCTGGCGGTTCATGCTCGCCGACGGCGGCATCATCAACGCCGGCCTCGAAGCGCTGCACCTGCCGGCCCCGCTGTGGCTGGAGGACACCTTCTGGCAGCGGTTCGCCGCGATCATGGTCAACACGTGGTGCGGTGTGCCGTTCATGATGATCTCGCTGCTGGGCGGACTGCAGTCCATCGACACGTCTTTGTACGAGGCCGCCGAGATGGACGGCGCGAGCGCCTGGCAGCGCTTCCGCTACGTCACCCTGCCGGGCCTGAGGTCCGTCAGCTCCACCGTCGTACTCCTCGGCGTCATCTGGACGTTCAACCAGTTCGCCGTCATCTTCCTGCTGTTCGGCGACACCGCGCCCGAGGCGCAGATCCTCGTGACCTGGGCGTACTACCTCGGCTTCGGGCAGCAGCCGCGCGACTTCGCGCAGTCGGCGGCCTACGGCATCCTGCTGCTGGCCATCCTGATCGTCTTCACCTCCGTCTACCGCCGCTGGCTGAACCGCGATGAGCAGCAGCTCGCGATCTGAGGCAGGAGCCCCCATGAGCACCACGACCGTCAAGACCACGGCTCCGGCGGACTCCCCGGCGGGGACCGCCGGGGGCGCGCCCCCGCGCAGGACACGCCGACGTGGCGAGAACAGCTTCGCCGGCTCCTTCGCCGCGCACGCGATCCTCACCGGGGCGAGCCTGGCCGCGCTCTTCCCGATCGCCTGGCTGGTCTTCCTGTCCCTGGGCCCGGACAAGGACGATTACCTGCATCCCGGTCGCATCTTCGGCAAAATGACGCTCGACAACTACTCGTTCGTCCTTCAGGAGACGCCGTTCTTCGACTGGCTCGTCAGCACGCTCGTCGTGTCGCTCGGCACCACCGTCATAGGGGTGCTGATCGCCGCGACCACCGGTTACGCGGTCTCGCGCATGCGCTTCCCCGGCTACCGCAAGTTCATGTGGGTGCTGCTGGTCACGCAGATGTTCCCGGTCGCCGTACTGATGGTGCCGATGTACGAGATCCTGTCGGAACTCCAGCTCATCGACAGCTACCTCGGACTCGTCCTCGTCTACTGCTCGACGGCCGTGCCGTACTGCGCCTGGCTGCTCAAGGGCTACTTCGACACGATCCCGTTCGAGATCGACGAGGCGGGACGCGTCGACGGGCTGACCCCCTTCGGCACGTTCGCACGGCTGATCCTGCCGCTCGCCAGGCCGGGCCTCGCGGTCGCCGCGTTCTACAGCTTCATCACCGCGTTCGGGGAGGTCGCCTTCGCCTCGACGTTCATGCTGTCCGACACGAAGTACACCTTCGCGGTCGGCCTGCAGAGCTTCGTCAGCGAACACGACGCCCAGCGCAACCTGATGGCCGCCACCGCGGTACTGGTCGCGATCCCCGTCTCCGCGTTCTTCTACCTTGTGCAGAAGAACCTGGTGACCGGCCTGACGGCGGGCGGCACGAAGGGGTGACGCTTCGCTGCGAGGGGCGCGCTGGGCCGTCGGTCGTCCGCGGCTTGGTCGTGCCCCGCGCTCCGGAAGGGGCGCTCATGCCCCCTCCTCCCGAAGACCCGAGGCGGTCGCGGCGGCCATCCGACCCCGCTGTCACCGCGGCCGCCTCGTCATCATCCGCCGCCGTACACACCAAGTCCTCCCATGACCCCGCCCCCATCGTTCCAAGGACGCCATGAGCCAGCAGCACTCCGCCGACACGGCCCCGACCTCCGCCGTCGCCACCGTCGCCCAGCGCAGCGACTGGTGGCGCGACGCGGTCATCTACCAGGTCTATCCGCGCAGCTTCGCCGACAGCAACGGCGACGGCATGGGCGACCTGGAGGGCGTACGTTCCCGACTCCCTTACCTGCGTGACCTGGGCGTGGACGCCGTCTGGTTGTCCCCCTTCTATGCCTCCCCACAGGCCGACGCCGGCTACGACGTAGCCGACTACCGTGCGGTGGACCCCATGTTCGGCAACCTCCTCGACGCCGACGCGCTGATCCGCGACGCGCACGAGCTGGGCCTGCGGATCATCGTCGACCTGGTCCCGAACCACTCCTCCGACCACCACGAGTGGTTCAAGCGAGCGGTGGCGGAGGGCCCGGGTTCCCCGCTGCGCGACCGCTACCACTTCCGCCCGGGCAAGGGCGCGAACGGCGAACTCCCCCCGAACGACTGGGAGTCCATCTTCGGCGGCCCGGCGTGGACGAGGGTGGCCGACGGCGAGTGGTACCTGCACCTCTTCGCCCCCGAGCAGCCCGACTTCAACTGGGAGCACCCGGCGGTCGGCGACGAGTTCCGCTCGATCCTCCGCTTCTGGCTGGACATGGGCGTCGACGGTTTCCGCATCGACGTGGCCCACGGCCTGGTGAAGGCGGACGGCCTTCCGGACCTGGGCGCCCACGACCAGCTGAAACTGCTGGGCAACGATGTCATGCCGTTCTTCGACCAGGACGGCGTACACGCGATCTACCGTGAGTGGCGCCTGGTGCTGGACGAGTACGCGGGCGAGCGCATCTTCGTGGCGGAGGCCTGGACCCCGACGATCGAGCGCACGGCGAACTACGTTCGCCCGGACGAACTCCACCAGGCCTTCAACTTCCAGTATCTGGGCACGGATTGGGACGCCACGGAACTGAAGGTCGTCATCGACCGCACGCTGGACGCGATGCGCCCGGTGGGCGCCCCCGCCACCTGGGTCCTGTCGAACCACGACGTGACCCGCCACGCGACCCGCTTCGCGAACGAGCCGGGCCTGGGCACCCAGATCCGCCTGGCGGGCGACCGTGAACTGGGGTTGCGGAGGGCGCGGGCGGCCTCGCTGCTGATGCTGGCGCTGCCGGGTTCGGCGTACGTCTACCAGGGCGAGGAACTGGGTCTCCCGGACGTCGTGGACCTCCCGGACGAGGTCCGACAGGACCCGGCGTACTTCCGCGGCGCCGGCCAGGACGGCTTCCGCGACGGCTGCCGGGTCCCGATCCCGTGGACCCGTACGGGCTCGTCGTACGGCTTCGGGGCGGGCGGCTCCTGGCTGCCGCAGCCGGCTGAGTGGGGCGAGCTGAGCGTCGAGGCGCAGACGGGGGAGGCGGGCTCGACCTTGGAGCTGTACCGGAGCGCGCTGGCGGTGCGCCGCGAGCAGTCCGGCCTCGGCGCGGGCGACTCGGTCGAGTGGCTGAAGGTGCCTGCGGGTGTCCTGGCCTTCCGCCGGGGGGACTTCGTGTGCGTCGCGAACACGACCGGTGAGGCGGTCACGGTCCCGGCGTACGGGCGGGTCCTGATCGCCAGCGGTGAGGTGACGGTGGCGGAGGACGAGGCGAAGCTGCCGGGGGACACGACGGTGTGGTGGACGACGGCCTGAGGATCCCGCGAGGACGGTTCTCACAGGCACCGGCGGTCGCCTCAGGGCCCG
This sequence comes from Streptomyces sp. DSM 40750, assembly GCF_024612035.1. Lineage (GTDB taxonomy): Bacteria > Actinomycetota > Actinomycetes > Streptomycetales > Streptomycetaceae > Streptomyces. The sequence continues at coordinate 3,346,723 of NZ_CP102513.1, read as the reverse complement.
CCGCCCGGTTCGGGGCGGCGGGCCTTGCCGCGGTTACCAGCACGTCCGACCCCCCCGGCCGCCTGCCGACCACGGCCGACGCTGGAGCAGCTCTCCCCCCGCTGTCGACCCTGGCCGATCGTTCCTCTGTCCGAGTGGGATTTGCGGCCCTGCCGCGCCAGGCGCGTTGCCCGGCAGGGGTCCGCCGCATGGAATGACTCGCCGGTGTCCGCTTGATCCGGGCACCGCAGTCAGACCTCCGGGAGGATGCATGCCCTCTGCCACTGTCCGCCGCGCCGTGACCGCCGGTGCCCTGACCGCCGCACTGATTCTGCCGCTGTCCACGCAAGCCTCGGCAGACGTCGGGGACGAGGACATCGTTCGGATCAAGTTCACGGGCGTCACCAGGGTCGACACGAGCCCGAAGCACATCGAGCCGAGTCAGAGCTGGGTCACCTACTACACCCTGTACACGCCCAAGAAGAAGTACGCCGGGGACGCCAGCTCGCGGTGCAGCGCCGTCGAGGTCGCGCACCACAAGGTGACCACTCACTGCACGCGGGTGCTGCGCCTGAAGAAGGGGGAGATCACCCTCCACGACATGATCACCCGCGACGGCAAGAAGCCCGTCACCGCCAAGACCGCCATCGTGGGCGGCACGGGCATCTACAACGATGCCGAGGGAGAGGGCTACATCACCCTGAAGGACGACCTTGTCCACCTCGACCTCTACGTCGATGACTGACGGGCGCACCTCGCCCGTAGGAATGACTCGCCCACGCTCTGGAAGGCCTGGGCACTCTGTTCGGCCTGGAGGTTCCGTGATCACATCGGCTGTCCGTGGGGTCGTCGTCACCGCACTCACCACCACGTTGGCCCTTCTTCCGTCGCTGGCACAAGCCGAGGAGAAGGACAAGGACAACGACATCGAGAGAGTCGAGTTGACGGGCGTCAGCTGGCTCGACACATCACCCCGAGAGATCCGGCCCGGTGACAGCTGGGTGACCTACCTGGATCTGTACTCCGAGAAGAAGGCGAAGAACACGAAGAAGTCGGACAGGAAGTCGCTGGAGCGTGCCGGTGACGGGCAGTCGGAGTGCAGCGCGGTGAGCCGCCACCACGGCGCGGTGACCGCACAGTGCACGCGGACTCTGCGCCTGAAAAAGGGGACGCTGACGCTCAGCGACATGATCACCTATGTCCCGCACAAGCGGGTGACGGCCAAGACCGCCATCACCGGCGGCACCGGCCATTACCGCTCCGCCTACGGTGACGGCTACATCACCCTGGACGGTCGCCACGTCCACTTGGAGCTCAACGTCGACGAATGACGCGGAGCACACTTTCCGGTGCGGGAGACGCTGTTCGCGTCCCCGCACCGGTGCGTTTTCCGCTGTCGTCAGTCGCCTATTCCGGAGGTTTTCTCGATGAGGCGGGCGAAGACGATGAGCGCCCCCAGGGCGGGAAGGAGACTGGCCAGCGTCCACAGGACGCAGAAGCCCGCCGCCGCCCCGGCCATCATGCGCAACGGTGTCGGGGCCTCCTCGGAGACTCCTGCCACCACCAGGAGGAAAACAGTGGACAGAACAGCCATGGCGATAGCGGTGAAGAACGGCCACAAGTAGTTGGTGATCGGCAGGATGCGCGCTTTTCTCGCTTTCCGCAGGAACGCGGTGTCGCAGGCGCGCGTGATCATCGCCAGGATGGCGAAAACGGACCCGATGATGACACCGACCATGGAGACGGCGACTCCCAGGGTCTCGTCCATCGGCAGGTCGCCGTCGTGACCGAGCCAGGCACCGCCCGCCGCGCCGCAGGAGGCGGCCAGGGGCTCCCCCCACCACCAGCTCCTCAGGCTCACATGCACGAGCCCCACGAACTCCTTGAAGTACTTGTCGCCCAGGGTGCGCCCACGGGGTTCCTCCGGGTATGAGCCAAAATCCTTCGGCTGTTCCATGGTCATGAAAGCCTCCGCCCATGGCGGCCACTCCCTGGGGCCGCTTTCACGCGGCCCAGTTTCTCCTCACCGCACCCTCCTCATGATCTGCGCGGAATTCCGCCAGCATTGCTTCTGCGTTTTTCTTCCTCTATTTCCGATCCATACATGCACATGTCTCGTATGGCGTCGTAGAGGGAAGCGCAGTGATCAGCGGGTGATTCCTCCTCTGATTCGGTTCCGGAAAGCTCAGTGGAGTGGTCGAGATGGTCCAGGTCGATCTTCGGGTCGCGTGAGAGGCCGACATCGAAGTCCTGGGTGCCGACCTTGCGCTGGGCGAGCTCTCGAAGAGGACCATCCATTACTCGAGCCACCTTTCATGTGCGTGCCGGGCGGCGCCGCTGAGGAATGGGGCTAAAACGTGGTCTCAACCATAGGCGGGAGCCGTTGAGGGGGCCCGTCGTGGCGACATTTGGGTGAATATCGGGTGAACTGTCGGGTGCGGTGGCTCAACGTGAGCCGATGGAGCCTTCACCTTGACCGCCCGGGACGCGGTGGGGGACCTCTCTTGGCCGGTGACAGCCCTCAGCTGTTCAGGCCCAGCTCACCCGCGCGCACCCCGGCCTGGAACCGCGAACCCGCGTCGAACGCGTCGAGCAGTTCGGCGACCCGGCGTCGGTAGGTTCGCAGGGACATGCCGAGTTCCCGCGCGGCCGTCTCGTCGGTGGCACCCGACCCCAGCGCGCGCAGGACCTTCCGGCTCTCGGCATCCAGCCGGGGCTGTTCGCCGCGCAGGAAGGCCTTGAGGTCGGTCGCCGTCTCCCAGGCGGCTTCGAAGAGGGCGTACACCCCACCGACCAGGGTGGGTGCGGTGGTCAGGGTGTACTCGCGGCCGCTGGGGGCGCTCAAGCCGGCGAGGACGGCGAACCGGCGGTCGATGATGATCGTCTCGTGGGGAAGGGCGGTGGCGGCGATCCGCACCTGGGCGCCCTTGTCGGCGAGTTCGCTCAGATGCTCGCGGCCGCGTTCGTCGAGCAGCGCGGCCGGGCTGTACAGCTTGCGGGTCCGGTGGGTTCCGCTGCCGCGCAACCGGTCGCGGGTGGTCCGCCGGGCTTCGGGACGGGGCCAGGTGTCGAGATCACGGGCGGCGCAGACGAACTCCTCCTGGACGGAGGAGAACAGGTGCCCAGTACGGGTGAGGAACTCCAGGTCACCGCGGATCGTCATGATCTCTGCCACCCCGCCATTCTGCCCGATGGCAGCTAGCTGCCACAGGTTGGCAGCCCGAACACGCCATCGCCGAGGCTGAGTTCATGAGCAGCGACTTCCGCCTTGGTGGCGACCTTCCGATCAACCGGCTCGGCTTCGGGGCCATGCGCCTGCCCACGAACAGCTTCCATGGCCCGGCCCGCGATCCCGAGACCGGTCGCGCCGTCCTGCGCCGTGCCGTCGAACTGGGCGTCAACCACATCGACACCGCCGCCTTCTACGTCAGCGGCGATGCCACCGTTCGAGCCAACTCCCTGATCCGCGAGGCGCTTCACCCCTACCCGGCCGACCTGGTCATCGCGACCAAGGTCGGCCCCGCCCGCACCCCCGACGGCGGCCTGTCCGCGACCACCGACCCCGCGGACCTGCGACCGCTGGTCGAGGAGAACCTCGAAACGCTCGGTGTGGACCGCCTCGATCTGGTCTACCTGCGCATCGGGGGCATACAGCCGCCGCCGAACGGCGAATCCGTCGCCGAGCGCTTCGAGATGCTGGCCGCGATGCGTGAGGAGGGCCTGATCCGCCACCTCGGCCTGAGCAACATCAACGCCGACCACCTCGCCGAGGCCCGCACGATCGCACCCGTCGCAGCCGTACAGAACCACTTCCACGCCGCCAAGCGCGACGACACCGAACTCCTGGCCGCCTGCGAGGAGGCCGGCATCGCCTACGTGCCGTTCTTCCCGCTCGGCGGCGGCCTGAGCGACCTCAACGGTGACCGCATCACCAAGGTCGCGGACCGGCATGACGCCACGGTCCCGCAGATCGCCCTGGCCTGGCTGCTCGCCTCGTCCCCCGTCACCCTGGCCATCCCCGGCACCGGCTCCCTCGCCCACCTGGAGGAGAACACCGCCGCCGGCTCGATCGTCCTCACGCTGGAGGATCTCTCCGACCTCGCCTGAGCAGACGATCCCGCTCGTGACCATCTGCGAGCGTGCACACGATGGCAGGCCCTTCGTCGTCCCCGCCTCCCTTCGCGGCAGCTCGCCCCGCCCAACACCCGTACCGGCGAAGGGATTTCGTGCCGGTGAAGAAGGTGTGCCCGGAGGGTTGACCGTGCGACAAGTGGACTCGTACCGTCCTCTCGGTTGAAAGTTTTCAGACATCTTGCAGCAAGAAACGGCAATGGATCTTGCGGGATCTCTTCGGGTCCTCGGACCCTTCGGACCGTTCCCCTTAAGGCAGCGGGGGAACGCCCAAGACCGTTCGGGTGTCCGTGGTCCGGGCCCGGGAGGCCGGTTCCCTGTGCGACCTGGCCATGTGGGTACAGCCAGAGGCGACGGAGAGGCCCCGAACCATCACTCCGGTGGAGCGGGGGCCCCGCACGCCGGCGCCGTACCCGGCGTCCCAGACCGTGCGACCACCTAGACCGAACAGCCCAGAACACCGCAAACCTGGAAGGTGACCATCACGCGATCCAGCCAATCCGACCTCATTCGCGCTCCACAACAAGCAGTTGCAACCCCTTCAACGGAGAAGGACCCCACATGGCCAGCAGAACCCTCTCCGGCGCGCTCGCTCTCGCGGCGGGTGCGTCGATCGCGCTTGCTGTGCCCGGTGGCAGCGCGTACGCGTCGCCGCCCGGGACCAAGGACGTCACGGCCGTCATGTTCGAGTGGAGCTTCGCGTCGGTGGCCAAGGAGTGCACCCACACCCTCGGCCCGAACGGGTATGGGTACGTCCAGGTCTCGCCGCCCGCCGAGCACATACAGGGCTCGCAGTGGTGGACGTCGTATCAGCCCGTCAGCTACAAGATCGCCGGGCGGCTCGGGGATGCCACCGCCTTCCGGGACATGGTCAGTACCTGTCACGCGGCCGGCGTCAAGGTCGTCGTCGACACCGTCATCAATCACATGTCGGCAGGCAGCGGGACCGGCACCGGTGGCTCGTCGTACACGAAGTACACCTACCCGGGGCTGTACTCGTCCTACGACTTCGACGACTGCACCGCCACCATCAGCGACTACACCAGCCGGACCAACGTCCAGAGCTGCGAGCTCGTCGGGCTCGCCGATCTGGACACCGGTGAGGAGTACGTCCGGTCGGCCATCGCCGGGTACATGAACACCCTGCTCGGCTACGGCGTCGACGGGTTCCGGATCGACGCCGCCAAGCACATGCCCGCCGCCGACCTCGCCAACATCAAGTCGCGGCTGAGCGACACCTCCGTGTACTGGAAGCAGGAGGCCATCCACGGCTCCGGGGAGGCCGTCCAGCCGACCGAGTACACGGGCAACGGGGATGTGCAGGAGTTCCGTTACGCCTTCGACCTCAAGCGGGTCTTCAACAACGAGAACCTGGCGTACCTCAAGAACTACGGCGAGGGCTGGGGCTACATGAGCAGCTCCGTCGCCGGGGTCTTCGTCGACAACCATGACACCGAGCGCAACGGCTCCACGCTGAGCTACAAGGACAACGCCACCTACACGATGGCCAACGTCTTCATGCTGGCCTACCCGTACGGCGCCCCCGACATCAACTCCGGCTACGAGTTCTCCTCCACCGACGCCGGGCCGCCCAACGGCGGTACGGTCAACGCCTGTTGGCAGGACGGCTGGAAGTGTCAGCACGCGTGGCCGGAGATCATGCGCATGGTGGCCTTCCGCAACGCCACCCGAGGTGAGTCCGTCACCAACTGGTGGGACAACGGCGGCGACGCCATCGCCTTCGGCCGTGGCAGCAAGGGCTTCGTGGCCATCAACCACGAGTCCGGCAGCCTGAGCCGTACGTACCAGACCTCCCTCGCGGCCGGCACGTACTGCGACGTGCAGAACAACACGACGGTGACGGTCAACGGCACCGGCCAGTTCACCGCCACCCTCGGCTCCAACACCGCCCTCGCGATCTACACGGGCAAGTCCGGCGGCTCGGCCTGCTGACGCGGACCAACTCCACTTGATGAACCTCTCCCACCTTCCTGAAAGTACTTTCCGTTACTTTCAAGCCTCTTGCTGAAAGGCTTTCGGCGGCGATACGGTCGCGCGGGGTCGGACCCACCAGAGCCGTCATCGCAAGGAGTCCATCCGTGATACCGAGATGGCCGACGCCGTCGAGGCGCCGTACCGCCCATGCCGGACGGGCCGCGGCGGTCAGCGCGGTCACCGTGACCGCACTGACCGCCGCGCTCGTCCAGCCCCTCGCGGCCGGGGCCGCGACCCCGCCCGCACCTCCGTCCGACGCGAGGCTGGCGAAGACCGCCGCCCGTCACGACCTCACCCGCGAGCAGTTCTACTTCGTTCTGCCGGACCGTTTCGCCAACGGTGACAAGGCGAACGACAAGGGCGGCCTCACCGGCTCACGCCTCGCCACCGGCTACGACCCCACCGACAAGGGCTTCTACCAGGGCGGCGACCTCAAGGGCCTGACCCAGCGCCTCGACTACATCAAGGGCCTGGGCACGACCTCCATCTGGCTGGCACCGATCTTCAAGAACCAGCCCGTACAGGGTGAGGGCGAGAACGCCTCCGCCGGCTACCACGGCTACTGGATCACCGACTTCACCCAGGTCGACCCGCACTTCGGCACCAACAAGGACCTGGAGACCCTGATCTCCAAGGCCCACGCCAAAGGCATGAAGGTCTTCTTCGACGTCATCACCAACCACACCGCCGACGTCGTCGACTACGAGGAGAAGTCCTACGACTACCTCTCCAAGGGCGCCTTCCCCTATCTGACCAAGGACGGCAAGCCCTTCGACGACGCCGACCACGCGGACGGGAGCACCGGCTTTCCGCCCGTCGACCGGGACTCCTTCCCGCGCACGCCCGTCGTCCCGGCCGCCGAGAAGAACGTCAAGGTCCCGGCCTGGCTCAACGACCCGACGATGTACCACAACCGGGGCGACTCCACCTGGGCCGGCGAGTCCGCCACCTACGGCGACTTCGTCGGGCTCGACGACCTGTGGACCGAGCGTCCCGAGGTCGTCGAGGGCATGGAGACGATCTACGAGAAGTGGGTCAGGGACTTCGACATCGACGGCTTCCGGATCGACACCGTGAAGCACGTCAACACGGAGTTCTGGACCCAGTGGGCCACCGCGCTCGACGCGTACGCCGCGAAGAAGGGCCGCGACGACTTCTTCATGTTCGGCGAGGTCTACTCCGCCGACACCTCCGTGACCTCCCCGTACGTCACCCAGGGCCGCCTCGACTCCACGCTCGACTTCCCCTTCCAGGACGCGGCTCGGGCGTACGCCTCCCAGGGCGGCAGCGCGCGGAAGCTGGCCTCGGTCTTCGGCGACGACTACAAGTACACGACCGACAAGGCCAACGCGTACGAGCAGGTCACCTTCCTCGGCAACCACGACATGGGCCGCATCGGGACCTTCCTCAAGCAGGACAACCCCGAGGCCACCGACGCCGAACTGCTCGCCAAGGACAGGCTCGCCAACGAGCTGATGTTCCTCAGCCGCGGCAACCCCGTCGTCTACTACGGCGACGAGCAGGGCTTCACCGGCGCGGGCGGCGACAAGGACGCCCGCCAGACGCTGTTCGCCTCGGAGGTCGCCGACTACCTGGACGACGACCAGCTGGGCACGGACCGTACGCACGCGGACGACGCCTACGACACGAGAGCACCGCTCTACCAGCAGATCAGCGCTCTCGCCAAGCTCCGCAAGGCCGACCCCGCCCTGGCCGACGGCGTCCAGACCGAGCGCTACGCGGCCGACGGGCCGGGCGTCTACGCCTTCTCCCGGACCGACGCCAAGACCGGCACCGAGTACGTCGTCGCCTTCAACAACGCCGACGAGGCCCGGACCGCCACCTTCGCGACCGGGTCGGCCGGCATGACCTTCAACGGCGTCTACGGGACCACCGCGAAGGTGAGGAGCGACTCCGACCGGAAGGTCACCGTCACCGTCCCGGCCGGTTCCGCGATCGTCCTCAGGGCCGCCGGCAAGCTCGCCGAGCCCGCCACCAAGCCGTCCCTCACCCTCAAGGCCCCGGCCACCGGAGCCACCGGGACGGTCGAGATCGGCGCCGACGTCGACGGCGGGCAGCTCAACCGTGTCGTCTTCGCCGCCCAGATCGGCAACGGCAGGTGGAAGGCGCTGGGCTCCGCCGACCACGCCCCGTACAAGGTCACCCAGACCATCGGGGAGGACGTCGCCCCCGGAACCGCCTTGCGCTACAAGGCAGTCGTGATCGACCGGGCCGGACGTACGGCGAGCGCCATGGCGGCCTCCACCACCGGAACCCCACCCGCCCCCGAGGTCCCCACCGCCTCCTCGCGCGACTACGCGATCGTCCACTACAAGCGGGCGGACGGCGACTACACCGACTGGCGGCTGTACGCGTGGGGCGACATCGCCGACGGCGAGGGGACGACCTGGCCGGAGGGGCACGACTTCATCGGGCGGGACGCGTACGGGGCCTTCGCGTACGTCAAGCTCAAGCCCGGCGCCTCGAACGTCGGCTACCTCGTCATCGACAAGGACGGCAACAAGGACGTCGCCGCCGACCGTTCGGTCGACGTCACCAGGACGGGCGAGATCTGGGTCGAGCAGGGCAAGGAGGCCGTACGGACCGAGAAGCCCGCGGCCGACTACCCCGAGCAGGACACGTCCAAGGCCGTCCTCCACTACCACCGCGCCGACGGGAATTACGACGGCTGGGGCCTGCACGTCTGGTCCGGCGCCGCGAACCCCACGGACTGGTCGAAACCCCTGGAGCCGGTGAGGACGGACGCCTACGGCGCGGTCTTCGAGGTGCCGCTCACCGAGGGTGCCACCAGCCTCAGTCACATCATCCACAAGGGCGACGAGAAGGATCAGTCCGCCGACCAGGCGCTGGACCTCAGGACCAACGGCCATGAGGTGTGGCTGTTGAACGGCCAGGAGAAGTACCTCCTCCCACAGCCGGCCGGTTCCGCCGCCGCCCTCGACCTCACCACCTCCAAGGCGGTCTGGATCGACCGGAACACCCTCGTCTGGAACGGCGACGACACCGCCGCCTCCACCCAGCTGCTCCACTCCCGCACCGGCTCGATCGCCGTGAAGGACGGCGCGCTGACCAGCACCGACGAGCGTTGGCTCCGCCTCACCAAGTCGGCGCTCACCGACGCCCAGAAGGCGAAGTACCCGCACCTGAAGGCGTACACCGCCTGGACCGTCGACCCGCGCGACCGCGACCGGGTCCGCGAGGCCCTGCGCGGCCAGCTCGTCGCCTCCCAGCGCGCGATGAACGGGGCGGTGCTCGCGGCGACGGGCGTACAGATCGCCGGCGTGCTCGACGATCTGTACGGCAAGGACGCGGCGGACGCCGACCTCGGCCCGACCTTCCGCGACGGCCGTCCCACGCTCGCCGTCTGGGCGCCCACCGCCCAACAGGTCTCGCTCGACCTCGACGGCACCCGTGTCGCCATGAAGCGGAACGGCACCACCGGCGTCTGGTCCGTCACCGGCGAGAAGTCCTGGAAGAACAAGGCCTACCGGTACGTCGTGAAGGTGTGGGCGCCGAGCGTCGGCGAGGTCGTCACCAACAAGGTCACCGACCCGTACTCCGTCGCCCTGACCGCCGACTCCGAGCGCAGCCTCGTCGTCGACCTGGGGGACAAGGCCCTGGCGCCGAGCGGCTGGTCGTCGTACACCAAGCCCGAGGCCGTACCGCTCAAGGACGCGCAGCTCCAGGAGCTGCACGTCCGGGACTTCTCGATCGACGACAAGACCGTGCCCGCGAGGGACAAGGGCACGTACCTCGCCTTCACCGACAAGGGGAGCGACGGCTCGAAGCATCTGCGGCAGCTGGCGGAGGCGGGTACGTCGTACGTGCATCTCCTCCCCGTCGCCGACATCGCCACCATCCCCGAGAAGAAGGCGGACCAGGCGACCGTCGACTGCGACCTGGGCTCGTACGCCGCCGACTCCGACAAGCAGCAGGAGTGTGTGGCCAAGGCCGCGGCGAAGGACGGGTTCAACTGGGGCTACGACCCGTACCACTACACGGTTCCGGAGGGTTCGTACGCGACCGATCCGGACGGGACACGGCGGACGGTCGAGTTCCGGAGGATGGTGAAGGCGCTCAACGACGACGGTCTCGGGGTGGTGCTGGACGTCGTCTACAACCACACCCCGGCGAGCGGCCAGGCCGACAGGAGCGTCCTCGACAAGGTGGTCCCCGGCTACTACCACCGGCTCCTCGCCGACGGTTCGGTCGCCACCTCCACCTGCTGCGCCAACACAGCGCCCGAGCACACCATGATGGGCAAACTGGTGGTCGACTCGGTCGTCACCTGGGCCAGGGAGTACAAGGTCGACGGGTTCCGCTTCGACCTCATGGGGCACCACCCGAAGGCCAACATCCTGGCGGTGCGGAAGGCCCTCGACGGGCTGACCCTCGCCAAGGACGGCGTCGACGGGAAGAAGATCATCCTGTACGGGGAGGGCTGGAACTTCGGCGAGGTCGCCGACGACGCGCGCTTCACGCAGGCCACGCAGCGGAACTTGGCCGGGACGGGCATCGCGACCTTCTCCGACCGCGCCCGTGACGCCGTGCGCGGCGGCGGCCCCTTCGACGAGGACCCGGGTGTCCAGGGTTTCGCCTCCGGGCTGTACACCGACCCCAACTCATCGGAGGGCAATGGCACTTCGGCCGAGCAGAAGGCCCGCCTCCTGCACTACCAGGACCTCATCAAGGTCGGCCTGAGCGGCAACCTCGCCCACTACCGGTTCACGGACACGAGCGGCAAGGAGGTCGAGGGCTCCGAGGTCGACTACAACGGGGTCGCCGCCGGATACGCGGACGCCCCCGGCGACGCCCTCGCCTACGTCGACGCGCACGACAACGAGTCCCTGTTCGACGCGCTGGCCTTCAAGCTGCCCGCCTCGACCAGCGCCGCCGACCGGGCCCGTATGCAGGTCCTCGCCATGGCGACGGCCGCCCTCTCGCAGGGCCCGGCGCTCTCCCAGGCGGGCACCGACCTGCTGCGCTCCAAGTCGCTGGACCGGAACTCGTACGACAGCGGCGACTGGTTCAACGCGATCCACTGGGACTGCCGGGACGGCAACGGCTTCGGGCGCGGACTGCCGATGGCGGCCGACAACCGGTCCAAGTGGCCTTACGCCAAACCCCTGTTGACCTCGGCCGAGGTCGGAGTCGGCTGCGACCAGATCGAGGGGGCCTCGGCGGCGTACCGGGACCTGCTGAGGATCCGTACGACGGAGGACGTGTTCTCCCTCGACACGGCCGGACAGGTGCAGTCGAAACTGTCCTTCCCGCTGTCCGGGACGGACGAGACACCCGGTGTGATCACCATGGAGCTCGGCGACCTGGTCGTCGTCTTCAACTCCACTCCGGAGAAGCGGAATCAGAAGGTGACGGACCTGGCCGGGACGGCATATGCGCTGCACCCGATCCAGGCGGCGGGGGCGGACTCTACCGTCAAGAACTCGTCGTACGAAGCGGAATCGGGGGCATTCGTCGTTCCGGGGCGGACCGTGGCGGTATTCGCACGATCCGACCGGTAGGGCGCTAGTTTGGGTGGCGCAGGTGGAGAGGGCCTGCGCCACCCGAACCTGAAAGACGATCCCTCGTCCCTTCGTCCCCGGTTCACCGTCCCCCGTTCCCGTTGCCCGTCCCCGGGCGTTCCGCGAGAGCCTCATGAGCCTGATGGCCGACGAAGCAAGCACCACGGTTCTGGTGGTCGACGACGTGGCCACCAGTCGTTACGCGATGGGCGCGGTGCTGCGCCGGGCCGGGCACAGCGTCGTCCCCGTCGCCAGCGCCGGCGAGGCGCTCGCCGAACTCGATGTGCGGCTCCGCTCGGGCGCCCTGCCCGATGTGGCCCTCGTCGACGTCGGTCTGCCCGACATGAGTGGCTTCGAACTCTGCCGCCGCCTCAAGTCCCAGCCCCCGATGGCCGCCCTCCCCGTCGTCCACTTCTCCGCCGCCGCCGTCGCCCCCAGCGACCGCTGCCGGGGACTGGACGCGGGCGGCGAGGCCTATCTGACGGTGCCCGCCGAACCCGAGGAGATCCAGGCGGTCGTACGTGCGGCCGTGCGCGGCGCCCGGATGCGCAACGGCGCGGAAGCCCTCGTACGACGGCTCACGCTGCTGTCCGAGACCATCGTCGACGTCCAGGCCGCCCGCACCCTGGAGGAGCTGGCCGGCGCCGCCGCCGAGGGGGCCGCCCGGCTCACCCGTTCGCCCGCCGCCGTGTTCGTACTCGGTGAGGACGGCCACCTCTACAGCGGCACCTCCCGCCCCAGGGCCCGCACCACCCTTCCCGACGCCGGCGCGCGCGATGCCGTGGCCCGGCTCCTGCGCCGGATCACCGACGGCAACCCCGGTCCGCACGACACCGTCGTCCCCGCGCCCCTGTGGCCCGCGGGCTTCTTCCGGCCCGGCGTCACCGAGGACGCCCGCCTGGTCCTGGCCCGCACCGAGAGCGGTATGCCCGTCTGCGTCGCCACACCTGTGCGCGGAGCCCGCGGCACGACCTCCGACACCACGGGTCTGGTCGCCCGCCTCGCCCAGGCCACCGCCCTGGCCGCGCAGCCCCTGCTCATGTACCAGGTCGAGCGCCATGTCGCGCTCACCCTCCAGCGCAGTTTCCTGCCCAAGCGGGTGCCCGACTTCCCCGGCCTCGAAGTCGTCGTCCGGTATGTCCCCGCGTCCCGACAGACCGAGATCGGCGGCGACTTCTACGCGGCTGTCTCCACCCCCGCCGGCGTGCTCACCGCCGTCGGCGACGTCGTCGGGCACTCGCTGGAGGCGGCCACCGTGATGGTGGAGATCCGGCACGCCCTGCGCGCCTACTGCGTGGAGCAGTCCGATCCCACGGCGCTCGCCCAGCGGCTCGACCGGATGCTCCAGCACTACCACCCCGACGTCACCGTCACCGTCTGTCTGGCCCTCGTCGAACCGAACAGCGGGCGCGTCCGGGTCGCCAACGCGGGCCATATACCGCCGCTGATCGTCCGCGAGTCCGGCGAGGCCGAGTATGTGAGGGCCTCCGGGCCGCTCCTCGGGCTCGGCCTCGAACGGCCCGAGCCCACGGAGACGGTTCTGCGGCCGACCGATCGGCTCCTCATGGTCACGGACGGGCTCGTCGAGACCCGGGGCATCGATCTCTCGCTCTCCCTGGAGCAACTGCGTGCGGCCGCGGCGGACGCTCCGGCCGGGACGGTCGCGTTGTGCGACACCCTGCTGCACTGCTTCGGCAGGGACCGGGAGGACGACATCGCCATGCTGGTGTTGCGCCTGCGGCTAGGCTGACCGGGTCTTGTCGTCGACCTTGTCGTAGAGGGCCGCCCCATGCCGCAGATCACCGTGGACTACTCCGCCGTACTCTCCGAGGGCTTTGACCGCCCCGCGTTCGCCAAGGCCCTGCACGAAGAGGTCGTGCGGACCGCTGCCGCGAAGCCGGAGGCCTGCAAGACGCGGTTCCGGGCGACCGAGGCCACGACCGTCGGGCCCGACACGGACGGCCACGCGATCGTGCATGTCACGCTCGCGCTGCTCGCGGGTCGGACCGACGAGACCAAGGTGACGTTGACGGAGAACGTGCTGGAGTTGCTTCGGGAGTACGTGAAGGTGGGGGAGGGGCTGGCGTTTCATGCGTCGGCGGAGGTGCGGGACCTTGATCCCTCGTACCGGAAGTTCGAGATCTAGACGCCGTTGGGGCTGCTGAGGCAGGTCGGCTGAGGGAGCCTCGTGGTTGTACGCGCCCACGCGGCGGAGCCGCTGAACGGGCCGTCCGTCGGCTCGTCGGCGAGTATGCGGTGCAGGATCGCTGCCATTTCCTCGTCCTGTGCCGCGCTCACCGACGCCAGGGCCGCGAAGTCGTGGACGAGTTGGACCTCCAGCTCCTCTCTCGGAATGCGGCGGCCGTCCAGCCAGATCAGGGCCGTGGACTCGGCCAGGGAGATCCAGGAGCGGATGAGGAGTTCCAGGCGGGCCGGTGGAGGTGGTGTCTTGATGTCGAGGTGCGACAGGATCTGGACATAGGCGGCCTGGCGTACGCCGTCGATGAGGGCGTTGGTGCGGGACGAGCCGACGGCAGGGCCGCCGCGCATCAGGGCGGAGAAACCGGGGCCGTGTTCGTCGACGAAGCCGAAGAAGCGGTGCATGACGCGGAGCAGGCGGGCACTCAGCGGGCCCTCGTGGGGTTCCACGAAACGGTCGGCGAGATCGTCGGAGGCGCGCTTCAACGCGGCCTCGTACAGGCTGAGTTTGCCGGGGAAGTAGTGGTAGACGAGCGGGCGTGAGATGCCCGCCGCCGACGCTATCTCGTCGATGGAGACCTCGTCGGGCGAGCGCCGGCCGAACACTTCGAGAGCGACCCCGATCAACTGCTGCCGCCGCTCCTCCACACCCATCCTGCGGCGCTCACCGGTTTTCATGCGAACACCTTACCGATTGATTCCAGCCTGTCAGGGGCTGGATCGCGGAGAGGTGCCGATCACTGGGCCGGCTGAAGCCCCTTGATCTCCCGGCCGTTCGCCAGCGTGCCCCTCAACTCGGCCTGTGCGCCCTCTTCGGCCGGTACGGCGAGGAGGGCGCCCGGGGCCGAGCCGCTCACCCCGCCGGTCAGTTCGATGGAGACGGTGTCCTTGCTGCCGGCGGCGAGCAGGTACGAGTCGCCGGTCGCGGACTTCCAGGGGCCGGCGGCGAGGACGTGGGCGTCGGCGGGGCCGCAGGCGGGGGTTTCGTCGGCGGCCCCCGTGATGTACGCGCCGGCCGCGGTGCTGAACTGGGTCAGCGACCGGGTGCCCGCGCCCCGCCAGGTCTCGGTGCGGGTGCACACCCAGTCGGCGTTGCCGCTGCCGTCGGGCAATGGCTGGCGGGCGAACTGCCAGGCGTTCACGGTCCGCACGCCCTGCGACCGAACGGCCGCCAACGAGCAGGCGAAGGGCGCCCAGGTCTTTGGGGAGGTCGAGGCGTCACGGCCGGGCGCGGTCGACGGGCGGCCGACCGTCAGATGCGCGGGGGCCACCTCGGACAGGTCGGTCAGCAGCCGCTGACCTCCCGACGCGTCGGTCAGTTGCAGGACGTCCCACGACCGGCACTCCCCGGTACGCACCGCCGGGCTGGCGAACAGGGCCGTCGTCCCGTCCTCGGCCAGCGTGAGCGCCCGCACCTCGGCGTCGGGCTTCGCCAGATCCCGTACGGCCGCCGCGCGCACCCAGGGCGCCACCAGATAGCGGACGTTGCCGTCGGCCCGGCCCAGCACCAGGGCGCTCGCACCGGCGCCGGTCGCGCCGTCGACCCGGGTCAGGTCGAGGGCGGCCAGGTTCGGGTCGTCGAGGGGTTCCGCGTAACGGGCGATGCGCAGACCGTCGTAGAGCATGACCACCCGGAGGGTGTCGACCTTGCCCGCGTACAGCAGTTGCGGCGGGCCGGGCGGGGGGCCGGCCGGCGTGCCGGGGGTGACCGAGACCTGTGCGGATTCGCCGGGGCGGGCCCAGACCGCGAGTGCGCGGCGCAGCAGGGCCTTGTCCTTGGTGAGGTCGCCGCGTGCGGGCCAGGTGGTGAAGTCGGTACGCCCCGTCGCCTGCCACTCCGTGGCCGTCGCCGTCGTCAACCGGGCCGGATCGAGGGCGGCTTGGGCCGCCGGGTTCCGCGCGTACGAGGGTGCCGCCGCGCCGTCGGGGCCCCAGCCCTCGCCGGGCAGGCCGAGAAGCGCTCCGCACACGACCACCGCGGCCACGGCGGCCGGCACGGCCTTCATGTGCTGGCGGCGGCGCATCAGATCGGTGGGGCGGGCGTGCAGCGAGCAGGGGTCGTACTCGGGGGAGGAGAGGAGCGGGTACTGCTGCGGTGAGACGGAGTCGGCCTCCTTCAGCGCCGCGGCCGGGCTGTCGACGCCGGCCTGCTGGAGGAGCGTCTTGATCACCGGGTCGGGGAGTCTCTCCAGGCCGCGCAGGACGTATGCCGCGCGGGCCGGGGAGGTGAGCGCCGACAGCCGCTGGTCCAGGGCCAGTTCGTCGGCACCGCCCGAGCGGGGGAAGAGGCGCAGGCCCCACACCTGCGGGAGCAGGGGCGGCAGTTGCGACCGCTTCGGCCATGCCCTGCGGCGGAGGGGGAGGCCTGCCTCCAGCGCGGTGCGGATCACCTGGAGCCGGACATAGGCATAACCAGGGTTGAGCTCCCGGCCCGCCACCGTCCCCGTCACCTGTGCCGGGATGAGCGACGTCGCTGTGCGCCCCCTCGGCAACGCCCGTTGCGTCAGTGCGTGTGCCGTCAGTACGCGTCGGTTGCGGCCGAGCGTCGGGGGCAGCGTGAGATACGCGAGGCGGACCAGGCGGGGATAGTGCTCGACGAGCGCGGCCTCCGCCTGGTCGACGTCCACGACCGATTCCTGGGCGCGGGAAGGTGCGGGGCGCTGGGCGACATCCGGTGACTGCACGTTCAGCAAAACGAGCGAATGGTCCGATGGTCACCTCGCCGCTCCGCTCCGCTGGGGTCGGGCCGGGGCGCAGCCCCTGCTTTTCAGGGGCGCGGGGAACTGCGCGAGCAACCACGTACGACTCGCACTCGCCCGATCGCAGTCATTCCCGAGCTGTCAGGCGCCGCTAGGCAAGCACCCAGCCGCTGAACTCGACCGTCCCCCGCGCCCCGCTCCCTCCGTTCGTCGCGCTCATGAACATCCCCACGTCCTGGCCCCCACTCGCGGCCCCCGGCACGGTCACCGTGGCCACGGCAAGCCAGCTCCCGCCCTCATCGGTGGAGCACTCGCCCGTGTACGAGCCCGTCCCCGTCCGCGTCAGCCGCAGCGTCACCGGCGCCTTGATCCCCGTGATCCGCCGATACGTGTCGAGCGTCCCGTCCCCCGTGCCGTCGTACGACAGGACCACCCCGTTCGCCGGAGTGACCGCCAGGTTCAGGAATCCCGGCGACCCGGCCGTACCGAGGCTGTTGCGCACCACGATCCCCGCCCGCGCCCAGTTCCCCGTCGCCGCCTGGGAGTCGACCCGGAGGGTGACGGACGTGCCGTTGCGCAGCTCACCCGGCCGGTGGACCGTGCCGAACTCCGTCGTGCCCCGCCAGAGGTCCGCCCCCGCGCCATCGATGGCGAAACGGTCCTCCAGCTGTCCGAAGACGGCCCCGTTGTTGGTGTAGGTACTCCATCCCGAATCCAGCGGCGCCGCCTCGAAGAGCGTTCCGTCGAAGCGGCTGTTCACCCGCTCCTCGCCGCGCGGCCCGTACTGGACGTCGATCGTGTAGGGGAGGGGCCGCAGCGGGCGGTCGAGCGGTGTACCCGGGGCGTTCGCGCGCCAGCGGACCGTGCCCGAGCCGGCCGCCGGAACGCTCGCCAGCGAGGTCGCCCCCTCGGGCTCGGCCGTACCGTCGAACCCGGTGAGGGCGAAGTCCACACGACCGGTGGCCCGCAGGCCGTTGACGTTGCGGAACTCGGCCGAAACCCGCCCGCTCCCACCCGGCGGGAGGACCGGTGGCTCGGCGGTGACGGTCAGTGTTCCCTGGTACGGCGCCCGCGCCAGCACGTCACGCACCCGCACCGCCGACGCGTACGCGTCCCCCACCGGCCGCAGCGGATAGTCCTTCCGTTCCCGCGTCCACGGCTCCTCGAACGCGAACCAGTCCACGGCCGCCGGAGCGGTCCCCGTGGCGAGCGCGTCCTCCAGGGTGTCCAGCCACTTCTGCCAGCGCGGGACGTAGAAGTCGGCCATGAGGCCGTTCCACTCCCGGTTGCCGTACTCGTGCAGGTTGCCGGTGTCGGAGGTCGCGCGCCCGCCCCACACCGTGATCAGGACCTTCGCCGTGCGTTCGAACTCCGCCCGCTCGGCGCCGTTCGTCGCCAGCAGTCGCGCGTCGTTCACCCAGGGGCCCAGCAGGAAGGCCGCGGACGCGCCCGTGACCTCGTCGGACAGCCGCATCAGCCGCAGCCAGAGGGTGGAGAGGGCGCGGAACGTCTCCAAGTCCTTGCGCCGGTAGGCCGCTCGCAGCTGCGGCAGGTACTGGCGGCTGCGGTGCGCCAGCGCCTGCCTCGCCACGTCCACCACGTCGTACTTGTACGCCGCGTTGCCGCGCAGTCCGCCCGTCACGCCCAGCAGCCCGGCGAGGGCCGCGTCGAAGCGGCCCGGGTCGTACGTCAGTGCCCCCGGCGCGTACTCGGCGGCCCGGTTCGCGGCGAGGTCGGGGCGGGCACAGAAGAGGGAGTCGTGCGGGTCGCTGCGTTCGACGGCCTGCTGTTGGTAGGCGGTGTCGTGCAGCGCCCGCCAGGCCTTGCGGGCCGAGTCGTCGCGGCCGCCGTACCGGAAATCGGCGTACGAGGAGAACCACGCCGCCCGGTCGATCTTCCTCGGGGTCCAGGCCAGTTCGGAGAAGAGCTCGAAGGCCGCCGGGTCGCGGTCGGTGGCCTCCGGCATGAACGCCGTACCGACCAGCGCGCTGTCCGCCTTGTCCCGCCACGCGAAGAACTTGTCGTTCCAGAGGTGCGCGCGGGCCCCGATCGTCGTACGTCCGCCGAAGTTGGGGATCGTACCGAAGCAGTACGGGGTGCCGCCCCAGTCGCGTTCGCGGTCGGTGACACTGGCGTAGCGGTCGGAGACACCGTCGACGATCAGCATCTTCGACCTGTCGATGGCGTCCAGGAGTTCGGGGAGAGGGTTCTCCTGCCAGCCGAGAATCACCCAGGTGGCGCCGGGGTGGGCCTGCTGGAGGGCCTTCTCCACGCCCTGGGCCGCGTCCGGCACCGGTACGTCCCCCGCCGTGCCGCCCTCGTGGAGGAGGTCCATCTTGAAGTGGGACGCCTCGCCGAACACGTCCTCCGCGTGGCCGTAGAAGGAGGCGGCGACCCGGGCGAAGGAGTCGGTGCGTGGATCGAGCCAGTCGGGGCGTTCGAAGCCGTGCCAGACGCCCTGCGGGACGACGTGCGCGTCACCGCCGTTGCGCTCCACGAACTCCTTGGGGACATGGCCGTAGTAGCCGGGCAGGACGGGTGACATGCCCAGTTCGCGCACGCGGTCGGTGATCCGGCGGCCCAGTGCGGCCCGGCGGGCGATCAGTTCGGGGGAGAGGGGGCCGCCGTAGCCGGAGAGGTTCTGGAGCAGCCACCAGGGCTGGTGCGAGGGGGCGGGGAGCCAGGCGCGGGACTCCTCGTCGGAGTAGCCGAAGTCCTTCAGCAGCCGGTGGTACACGGCCTCCATACCCGCGATGACCAGGACCTCGTTGCAGCCGTGCGCTGCCAGGAGGTCGATCTGGTGTTCCCAGTACGACCAGTCCGCGTACGGGGCGGTGTAGCCGTCGTTGGTGTCGTTGAGGGCGAAGCGGTGGGGGAGAGCCGTGGATCTCTCCAGGGGACGGGCGGGGGCGGGGAGGCGGCTCGGGAGGTCCAGCTGGCTGCCGTTCCAGGCGAGGTGGGCACCGCAGACGTACTTGAGGTACCAGTGGACGCCCATGAGCAGGGTGGCCGGTGTCGTGGCCTGGACGTGGATGCGTCCGGTGGTGCCGGTGACACGGAATCGGTCGACGGTTCCGCTCCGGTCGAGGAGACTGAGCCGGAACTGCTCGGCGTGGCCGGGCAGCAGCCGATTGAGCGCGGAGCGCGCGGGAGCCGTATCGAAGGCGGGGCCCCCGCCGGGGCTCTCTGCGGCGTGGGCCGGTACCGACCACTCCAGGACGGTGCCGAGGCCGATGACACCGGCCGAGCCCAGCACCGTGCGTCGTGACGGACTGTTCATCTGTGTGCCCCCTGTGTCGACAGTGGCGGCACGCTAACGGGGCGACCGTCCGTGAACAACGGTGCGCACGGAGCTGGCGAGTTCACGTCGCCGGAATGGACCTGGAGGTACGTACGAATGAGTTTGACGAGGAAGAGGCTTGTGGGAAGCGCGGTCGGAGCGGTCGCGGCCCTGCTGGCGCTGACCGGCTGCGGCTCGGCCGACGACGCCGAGGCGGCGGTCCCCAAGACGGCGACCGGGACGCTGGAGCACATAGCGGGCGAGGTGGGCTGCAAGCCGGACATGCAGACGGACGCCGACACGATCCGGCAGGCTCTCTGCACGAACACCGACGGCGACTTCGACGGCAAGTTCGTCCTCGCGACCTTCGCCACCGATCGCGGCCAGGCGGAGTGGCTCGCCGGCGCCAAGGACTACGGCGGCTACTACCTCGTCGGCCGCAAGTGGGTCGCCGTCGGCGAGAAGAAGACGGTCAACGGGCTGCAGGGCACACTCGGCGGGGAGATGCAGGAGGGGTCCGCGCACATGAACCCCGGTGGCAGCCACAACAACGGCGGTACCCACACCAGTGGCAGCCACAGCGGCTGACCGCGTCGCGGGTCGCGGCTTCGGGGGCAGACGAAAGCCGGCGGTGGGAGATCCCACCGCCGGCTTCCTCGTTACCGCGTTACTGCTTCAGGACTACTGGCAGTCCTGGCCGCTGTTGATGCAGTCGACCACCTGGTTCATCGTGTTCTCGTCGAAGAAGTTGATGAAGTCGTTGTGGTCGGTGATCGGCTTGTGCAGGTTCTCCGGGAAGGAGTCGATCGCGAACGGGTTCACGAGCTGCCCGTTCTCGATCTGCGGGGCCGGTACGTCGTAGACCAGGCGGACCTGGAGCTGCGGGATGGCCTGGAAGCCGTTGGAGCAGCTGCCGTCCTGCTCGACGAAGTCGACGTGCGTGCGGTGGTTGGCACTGTCGATGTTCTGGCCGTCCCAGCAGCTCTGGAAGAAGGACGTCCGCACCACGGAGCTGCCCTCGGGGCAGATCGGGTACTTGTCCGTCAGCTGGCGGTCCTCGAAGCCGGTGCAGCTCCAGTTGGTGTTGGCGTTGCCGAGGCCGTTCACGAACGCCTTCGCGTCACCGGTGATGATGCGCAGGGCCGTCGGCATGGCGACGACATCGCCCTGCTTGTTGCCCACGAACTTCAGCTCCGCCTGGCTGGGCTCGACGATCTTGCCGACGTTGCCGTCCTGACCGCCACCGGGCTGACCGGCGTCGATGTCGTCCGAACCGTCCTGGATACGGATGACCGGCCAGAAGTACGACGACTTGTCACCCTGGTTCTGGCAGGTGGTGTCGGCGTTCGCCAGGTCCTGGTCGCTCGCGAAGGCGTTGTTGCTCTGGTTGCCGACGTAGTCGTGCTGGTGCTGGGCACCGTTGCTGACGCCGGGGGCGACGATCACGTTGTCCGAGTTGCGGAGCTCGTTCTCGTTGGTGCCGCAGCTCGTCGTGAAGGTACCCGTCGAACCACCGTCACCGTTCGCGGCGAGACCGTTTCCGTTCACACCCTGCGGGCCGCCGTTCGGCTGAACCTGCGTGATGTCCTGGAAGTCGGCCGCGACCGGACCGTTGCCGCCCTGACCCTGGCCCTGGTCCTGGCCTTGGTCCTGGCCGTTGTCCTGGCCCTGGTCCTGGCCGTCGCCGCCCTGGTTCTGGCCGTCGCCGTCCTGGTTCTGGTCCTGGCCTTCGCCGTCCTGGTTCTGGCCGTCGCCGCCCTGGTTCTGGCCCTCACCGGCGTTGGTCTGGTTCTCGTCGACGACGCCCTGGCAGGTGGCGAGCTGGTCCATGCCCTGCGGGGTCTGACCGCCCGCGTTCCGGATGTTGATGCCGATCCGGTCGAGGGTGGCGACTCGCTTGGACTTCAGCGGGCTGAGAATGGCGTTGTTGACGAACCCGGCATCCCCCGCCTGGGCCTGGCGCGTGTCCGCCAGGCGCTTGTAGGCCTCGGTGATCTGCTGGTCCAGGAGCGCCAGCTCCTTCGCGACACCGCCGCGCGCCTTCTCGGGCACGCTCGTCAGCTGCTGGCCGACGTCGGGGCAGTCGATGGTGGCCACCTGCGCGGAGGCCAGTGTGCTGTTCTGCGTGGACTCCGACTCACCGGCCGAGGCGTAGAAGTTCGCCCAGACCAGTCCGCCACCCGCGACCGCGAGCGCCGCGGATGCGGCAATGGCCCGAACGGCCAGCGGCGAACGTCGTTTCCTTGTGTTGCGTCCCATGGAACTCCTCTGACTTCCTTGCGGGGCATCGAGGCGCCCGACAGGAGTGAAGCGGCTCCATCACATACGCGGGCAGTCCCAGGAGTGTTCAGGCGACTCATGAATTGATGAGAGATTCGTGGGACAAACTGGTTTCAACACCCCATGAAACACCGGGAGTTGTTGATCCCCTACGGCCTGTGTGCGGTGAGGGTCCCCGGCGGAGTCCGTGACGGGAGCGTTTCGGTGGCCCTGGCACAAGATACGCGAGAACCGCCGCCGCACACCGATTTGTCGTCTAGAGACCCAGTACCTTCGCCTCCACCGCCGCGTCCAGTCCCACCGCCGGCCGGTCGGGTCGCTGGGGGGCGACCCCGCCGAGCGCCGTCAGCCACTCCCACGTGTCCCGTACGGTCTCCTCCACGCCCCGGCAGCGGAGTCCGTCCCGTACGGCCCGCGACACATCCGCCCGGTGCAACGCGTCATGGAGGTCGCTTCCTTCAGGCACCCACACCGGCAACTGCGTCCACGGCTCGATGCCGGCGCCGAGAATCAACTCCGATGCGGTCCATCGGAGTTCGGCCGTCCCGCCGGTCACCCGCACGCATGCGTCGAGCAGTTCGCCCATGGTGGTCACGCCCGGCGGCCCGACGAGGTTGTAGGCGCCGCTCAACTCCCGTTCCGCCGCGCCGAGAACCCAGGAGGCGAGATCGCGGACGTCGATGTACTGGAGGGGGAGGTCCCGAGGGCCGGGCGCGAGGACGGGTCCGCCCCGGGCGATGCGCGTGAGCCACCAGGGCAGACGGCCGATGTTCTCGTACGGCCCGAGAATCAGCCCGGAGCGCACGAGAAGCGAGCGGTCGGTGCCGAACGCCTCGATGGCGGCCAGCTCCCCGCCCCGCTTGTCGAGGGCGTAGTCCGTCTGCCCCGCGTCGGCCGACGCGCCCTCCACCAGCGGCGACCCCTCGTCGTACCCGGCGGCCGGCGGCCAGGCGTACACCGAGCAACTCGACACATACACATACCGCTCGGCCACACCGGCCAGCAGCCGCGCGGTGTCCCGAACGGCTCGCGGCGCCGCCGACCAGGTGTCGACGACGACATCCCACCCGCCCCCGCCGGAGGCGGAGACGGTGGTGGAGGCGTCGACGAGCGCCGCGAGCCCGTCCGGTGCGGTGCGGTCGCCCAGCAACGACCGCACCCCGGCCGGGGGTTCGTGCCGTCCCCGGTGGAAGACGGTCACCTCCCAGCCGCGGGCCAGCGCCGACTCCACGACGGCGCGGCCCACGAACTCCGTACCACCCAGCATCAGAAGTCTCATGCCGACGACTCTGCCCGCCGGGCGGCCGGTACGGAACGGGAATCTGCTCTCAGGAGATCCGCGTGTCTCAGGAGATCCGCGTGTCTCAGGAGATCCGCGTGTCTCGGGGGATCCGCTGGGAGCGGATCGGCCAAGCCCCGAACGGATCGACCGTCAACGACCCAGCGGCGGCGCGTACTTGTACCCGACTCGCCGCACCGTCTGGATCGCCTGGCGGAACTCCGCGCCGAGCTTGCGGCGCAGCCGGGCGATGTGGACGTCGACGGTCCGTCCGTCGCCCACGTGCCCGTAGCCCCACACGGTGGTGACCAACTGGTCGCGGGTGTGCACCCGGTGCGGATGCGCGACGAGATGGGCGAGCAGCTCGAACTCCAGGTAGGTGAGGTCGAGCGGTCGCCCGTCGACCTCGGCGGTGCGCTGCACGGCGTCGACGCGGACCAACTCGTCCCCGGCCGCGGCGGAACCGGAGCCGGCCCCGGGGAGGTCGCCCGGCTTCTCGCCCGCGACCGCGAACGGCAGCACCGGCGGCTGCTGGTCGGCCGGCACCAGGACCAGGTAGCCGACCATCGGCGGCCGGCCCGGCAGCGTGGGCAGGGTGTGCTGGGGAGCGGGCAGCCAAGTCGCGCCCGGCGGCAGGAAGTCCGTCACGTCGACGACCTCGTCCCGGCCCACGGCACGCAGTCGGTGCCGGGGTGAAGCGCCGGGCGAGGGGGCGACGGCCGGGGCGGAGCCCGACGCGGCGGTGAGAGGGGCGGCGGTCGAGAGAGAACGGGTGTTCGCCATGAGAGGTCAGCTCTTTCGCGCGAGAGGTTCGTCCGGGAGACCTCGGCGACCGATTTCGTGAGCGGATCCGCCGAGGGACGTACGTCGTTTCGCGCCGGCCGAAGACCGGGGTGTACGGCTTTAGAGGGCCGGCGCGTTCATCGCGCGGCAACACACCCGGTCGAAGTCGTGGTGCTGACGGGAAGGCCAGAACGGCTCGAGGTCATGGCGACCCGTCGCGCGTCGGTTCTGGAGGCTGGCCATGGCCCCATTGAAGCAGACACAAGCCTGTGACAGGAGCCTTCTCTCACTGCTTGGACGATTCTTCGACGTGTACGCGGGCGGGTCGCGACCTCATCCGACCAGACGTTTCCGCCAATTCAACGGGGTGACGGTGATGGCCCTGGTGGGATCGCCGTCCCACTCCGTGGACAGACCTTCCGCCGCGAGAGCCGCGACGACCTGCTGCCCCACGGCCACCGTGGTGTCGGCGGACTCGTCGAACCCGCCGTACAGCAGCATCAGTCCGTGCCCGGCGGCGGCGCCCTCGGTGCACTGCGAGTGGAAGAACACGAACCCACGGGCGGCCGACGAGCCTTCGGCGCCTATCTCGGTCGTACCGCAGTTGCGGCAGCAGGTGAAGTTCTCCCGGGCGGTGATGCCGTGGGCCGTCTGGAGCGACTCGAAGGCGCGGGTGATCCGCTCGGGGTCGGTGACTCCCTCCCAGGTCTCCTGTTCGGCGAGCCGCTCCACCCACAGCCGGTCGACGAGCTGCCGGGCCTGCGCGGGCGATACGGGCCTGTCGTCGCCATCGACCAGATACTCCTCGGCGGCCTCGCTCAACCGCGCGCGGTCGTCGTATCCGCAGCGCAGCAGCTCGCGTACCCGCTCCTCGACCTGTTCCCGTACTTCGTCCGGGAGTTCCGGCACCTCCTCGGGGGCGTCGTGCTCGACCGGGGTCCAGTCGATCCCGGTCTCCCAGCCCGCCGTCCGCCGCGCCCAGCCGGTCATGGCCGCGGCGACCCGCTCCGGGTCGGTGAGAACAGCCCCGAAGAACCGGTCGCGGCCCTCCCGGTACTCCAGTTGGTACTCGCCGCTGCCCCGTTCGTGCCAGACCTGGACGAAGACGTCCGGGACGTCCGGTATCCGCTGCACGACCAGGAACCGGTCGCCCTCGTCCCCGATCCGGCAGACCAGCTCACGCAGCCGCTCCGCCGAAATCCGGGCGTGCTTCTCCCAGTTCTCCGTCTCGACCTTGACGGCCAGCTCGTCCGTACCGACGGGCTCGTTCGTGCGGGCCGGGTCGCCCCCGTGGATCTTCATGCCCCCACCATGGCATGCCCCACTGACAACGCCGGAGGGCGCCCACCGGAATCGGTGGACGCCCTCTCGGAAGCTCAGGCTCTGCGAGCCCGGGTGGATCAGACCTGGCCGGCCTTGTCCAGAGCGGTGCAGCAGGTGTCGACGATCAGCCGCGTCACGACGTACGGGTCGACGTTGGCGTTCGGACGGCGGTCCTCGATGTAGCCCTTGCCGTCCTTCTCGACCTGCCACGGGATACGGACCGAGGCGCCACGGTTGGAGACACCGTAGGAGTACTCGTTCCACGGGGCGGTCTCGTGCAGACCGGTCAGGCGGTCGTCGATGCCGGCGCCGTAGTTCTTGACGTGGTCGAGCGGCTTCGAGCCCTCGCCCAGCGACTCGCACGCGGTGATGATCGCGTCGTAGCCCTCGCGCATCGCCTTCGTGGAGAAGTTGGTGTGCGCACCGGCGCCGTTCCAGTCACCCTTGGCCGGCTTGGGGTCGAGGGTGGCCGCGACGTCGAAGTCCTCGGCGGTGCGGTAGAGCAGCCAGCGGGCCACCCACAGGTGGTCGGAGACGTCCAGCGGGGAGACCGGGCCGACCTGGAACTCCCACTGGCCGGGCATGACCTCGGCGTTGATGCCGGAGATGGCGAGGCCGGCCGCGAGGCAGTTCTCCAGGTGGGCCTCGACGATGTCACGGCCGAAGATCTCGTCGGCGCCGACACCGCAGTAGTAGCCGCCCTGGGGGGCCGGGAAGCCGCCCTTGGGGAAACCGAGCGGGGTGCCGTCCTGGAAGAACGTGTACTCCTGCTCGATGCCGAAGATCGGCTCCTGCGCGGCGAACTTCTCGGCGACCTCGCGCAGCGCGGCACGGGTGTTGGACTCGTGCGGCGTCATGTCGATGTTGAGGACCTCGCAGAGCACGAGGACGTCGTCGCCGCCACGGATCGGGTCCGGGCAGGAGAAGACCGGCTGGAGCACGCGGTCCGAGGAGTGCCCCTCGGCCTGGTTCGTGGAGGACCCGTCGAAGCCCCAGATCGGAAGCTCGGCACCCTTGGCGTCGTCCGAGAGGATCTTCGTCTTGGAACGGAGCTTGGCCGTCGGCTCGGTGCCGTCGATCCAGATGTACTCAGCCTTGAAGGTCACGGGCCTCATCCTTCGGGGTGGGTCACTAGGCGCATGTGCGGGTGCTGCGGCGCTGCGGCACTGAAACGCCGCGCTGATGCCCGGCAGCCTGTCAACGTGCGATTTCCCGGTCATTGCTCGAATGTGAACCCCGTGTTACCTGGTGCCGCTGTGGCGCGACTCACGTGGTGAGAGCGGTACGCAGAGATCCGCACACCCCTCTGGAACGCCCGCCGGACCCACGGCGGCCCGCCCGTGAAGCGCCTCGTATGCGATGGGGTTGACCGGGAGCGCCGCGTTCGACCGGTCGGGCATGACGTCGGCCCTGCCGCTCTCCACTGAGAGCGGCAGGGCCGTACGACTGCCTGACGGCCGTCCTGGACGGCGGGCGGCCTTCGCTCACCTCACCCGATCGAGCGGGATCGCGCCGCCGTCCAGGCCGGGGTCAGCCCACCTTCTCGATCAGCGCGCGGCGGATCAGGAACTTGCCGGGTTCCCGGACCTCCTCGAAGGCGGTGTTGTTCAGCAGGACACAGCTGCCGGAGACCGAGGTGACCTCGACGGTCGTGGACTTGTCGTTGTCCAGGTTGGTCACCCTCAGCTTCGTACCGGCCGGGAACTGGTTGCTGGACGCGGCCGGGGCGCCGCCCTCCCCGGAGAGGGTGACGGTGGAGCCGTCGCAGACCTGCTCGCCGGCCCCGGCGTTCCCCGTGTCACCGGCGCCTCCCGCGTTCCCCGCGGCCTCGTCGTCCTGGGGATCCTGAGCCGAGCCCCCGGTCTCCGTGGCCGGCGCGGAAGGCTGTGCGGGCTGCGCGGCCTGAGAGCCCTGAGCCGACTCCCCGACGACGCAACCCGACGCCTCCTGCTGGACCTTGATCTGGGCGACGACCGCCTCGCGGTTGGCGATCCGGGCCTCCGACTGGGCGTCGGGGTTCGCCTTCTGGTCCGCGATGAACCGCTCGTTGTTGCCGAGCGCGGTGGCCAGCCCCTGACAGACACTGGACTCCGCCGCGGTCTGTGCCGCGTTCGACGTGGCCGCCATGGCGAAGGCCCCGCCTCCCGCCACCGCCGCAGCGGTCACGAACAGGGCGACCTTCTTCTTCGTGCCGAGCGTTCTCCTACGCGACATGCGCGCCTCCGAGAGCTAGGGAGTGTACGCCGGTACGTACGAGATCCCGAACGAGGTTACTCAACGGTCACAGGAAACTCTCAAGTAACCCGCGCCACACAGAAGTTCCCGTACCGCCGCGCTATCGGGCCAGGGCGTCCCGTACCGCCTCGTCCGTGCGGGCCACCACCGCCGTGCCGTCGTCCGCGGTGATGATCGGCCGCTGGATGAGCTTCGGGTGCTGGGCGAGCGCCTTGATCCACCGGTCGCGCGCATCGGCGTCCCGGGCCCACTCCTTGAGGCCGAGTTCCTTGGCGACGGCCTCCTGGGTGCGCGTGATGTCCCACGGTTCGAGTCCGAGCCGGTCCAGTACGGCGCGGATCTCGTCCTCGCTCGGGACGTCCTCCAGGTAGCGGCGGACGGTGTAGTCGGCGCCCTCGGCGTCGAGCAGGCTGATCGCGCTGCGGCACTTGGAACAGGCCGGATTGATCCAGATCTCCATGCCGCCCACCGTAGCCAAGAGCGCGCGAAAACCCGTGTTGCACCTCTGTCACAGGACCCCTCAAAGCCCTTCTGGCCAGGGGCGATTGTCAGTGGGGGGTAGTAAAATAAAAGAAGTGTTCGAGGGTGTCGACGGGGGATTCCGGCGGCGCCCAGACCGCGACAGGAGGATGTCCGTGCCCGCTGCCGCACTGAAGTCGAAGCCGCTGCCCACCCAGTCCACCGCCCAGCGTCCCGTCCTGCTCGACCTGCCCTACGCGCCGGTGGTGAAGCACACGCTGCCGCCGGGCCGTCCGCGTGATTGGTACATCACCCACAACCGGCGTCTGAAGGCCATGCGCCTCGCGATCGCCCTGCTCGACTCCGGTGTCCACACGCCGAACCAGGCGCGCAACGAGACGATCCGGAGCACGGCGGAGGTCATCGGTGTGCACCCGCCGTCGGACACCACGTGCCACATGGTGCGGGCGCTGATGCGCTACAGCCGCTGAAGCCGCCCGGCCGCTCTTCCGGTGCCGTCCACTCCTCGGGGTGGGCGGCACCGGTGCGTCGGGGCGCTCGCGTGGCCCGGTGGGGCGGGGCATGGGCGATCTCCGGCCGCCAGGGTTGGCCGGAGATCGCTCTAGCCGTGCCCGCTGGGGGTCCATACGATGCGGTCGCCCCTCGGTCTTCACAGCTCTTTCACAGAGTGAGGGGACCTCGTGCATGCCTATTGGCATGTACATGACCCTGATTGGAGAACCCCCCATGGTTCGTGGTCTCCTGCTGGGCGGCGCGGTTGCCGCCCTCTGCGCCAGCGCGCTTCCCGCGCACGCCGATTCCCCCTTCGAGGACCCGCCCCCGGACAAGATCGTCATCAAGGTCGCCACGGTGAACGGCTCCGGCTGTCCGCAGGGCACCGCCGCGGTCGCCGTCTCGCCGGACAACACCGCGTTCACGGTGACCTACAGCGACTACCTCGCCCAGGTCGGCGGCGGCGCCCCATCCACCGCGTTCCGCAAGAACTGCCAGCTCAACCTGATCGTCCACGTGCCGGGCGGCTTCACCTACGCCATCGCCAGCGTCGACTACCGCGGCTTCGCCTCGCTCCAGCGCGGCGCGAGCGGCACCGAGAAGGCCTCGTACTACTTCCAGGGCTCCCCGGACACGGCCTCCAGAACGCACGCGTTCAACGGCCCCTACGAGGACAACTGGCAGGCCACGGACGAGACCGAGTGGGCCCAACTGGTCTGGGCGCCCTGCGGAGTCGAGCGCAACTTCAACATCAACACCGAGCTGCGCGTGAACAAGGGGACGTCGGCGGCGAACAGCACGAGTTTCATGACCATGGACTCGACGGACGGTGACATCAGCACGATCTATCACTTGGCGTGGAAGGAGTGTCCCTCCGAGTGAGCCGAAGGTGCCGGGTGCCCTCTTGGGTTTTTTGGCACCCGGCACTGATGCGGGCCTCGCCGGGGGCCTCGCCAGGGGTCTCGCCGGGGGCTGCGCCTCCAGACCCCCGTTCGCCGGGTTCGTTGTCCGCGGGTGGGCGGGGCTGGTCGCGCAGTTCCCCGCGCCCCTGAAAGACCCGGGGGCACCCCATGCTCAAGGGGCGGGTGCGGGGAACTGCGCGAGCAACCACACAGGACCCGCACCCGCACCCGCCCCACAACCGAACCCACCTTCCGTGTCCAGCAGCCGCCAGGCGATTTCCGGGCATGCGCCGGGGGTGGTGACGACGAGGCCGGGGGTGTGACGCGTGGCTACGCGTACCGCTCCAACACCCCGCCCACATACGCCTCCAGTCGCGCCCCCAGCACCTCCGGCGTCAGATCCGTCCGCCCCAGCTCCCGCCAGGGCACCGCGACCTTCTCCGCGTCGGGCGCGTAGGCGAGCGCGTCCAGCAGCCGCCAGTACAAGTGGTCCTGATGCCGGGCCAGTTCGCGCCCACCTCGCGCCTCGTACCGCTCACGGAACCCGAACCCGTACTCCGCCCCGTACAGCAGCGCCAGCGCGGTCGAGCTGGGGGCACCTCCCACGCCCTTAAGGCAGTGGGGGAGCGCGACATCGAGGTCCGCCGGCCCCCACGAGGTCTCCACCCAGTCCACGACCCCGCTGATCCGCAGACCCTCACCCGAGCCCGAGCCCTTACCCGAGCCCGCGCCCCCGTCCGAGCCCGCGCCCCCGTCCGAGCCCGCGCCCGTGTCCGCGCCCGTGTCCGCGCCCGTGAACAGGACGTTCCCCGGATGGAAGTCCCGGTGCAGGAAACACCCTTCGTACGCCGGCGCCTCCCGCCGGATCGCATCCACGGCCCGCTCCCACAACGGGCCCCCGGGCGTACTGGCCCGCTCCGGCGAGGTCCAGGGGCCTGATACGTACGAGGCCGCTCCTTCCCGCCCGGTACGACCGCGTGGATCCGGGCGAGCTGCCCGGCCAGCAGGTCCAGCCGAGCGTCCACGTCCGCGTCCTCCGCCACCCGCACCGATCCCGGCAGCAGGGACATCAACAGCGAGGGATGGTCGGTGAGTTCGGCGGTCGGGTCGACGGCGTGCAGACGCGCTGCGGGGATGTCGTCGTACGACGCGAGCAGCGTGAGGATCGTGGCTTCCCGGTTCAACAGGCCGGGAGCGTGCAGCCGGAAGAACGGTTTCACGAACGACCGCAGGACGAGTCCCGTCCCGTCGTCGAGTGTCAGTCGGCGCATCTCCGAGGTCCAACCGCCGTGCAGAGTCGACCAGTTCAGTACCCTGCGGCCTTCCGGGAGCTGCTTGTCCACCCAGGCCCGGGTTGCCGCCCACTCCTGATCCTCGAATCCCATGCGGCCAGCTTCCCCGATAAATGGGATGCCCGCGCACCCGTCCCACCAGCATCCTGGATACGCGCAGCGGAGTCACCGGGGACCGTGCCCGCGCAGGACGGGCATCACTTTCCGGTCCCGGGGCTACTCTTCTACGCACCGACGGACGGTCGCCCTCACCCCAGCGCCCCGTCGGGACAGGCACGCATCCGGTCCAGACACAGTCATCACCCACGCCACGCCCCAAGGAGTCCCGTCATGGGCACCTTGATCCTCTCGGCGACCGCGGTTCTGGTCGTCCTGGGTTTCTCCAACCAAGTCCTCTGGCTCGCCGCAGTCGCCCTGCTCTACCTGTACGTCCGCTACGGCCGCACGGGGGGAGGCTCGGCGGCGTCCTCGTCCGGCTCCCCGTCGGGCGGCGGCTCGGCCCAACCCGCTTCCTACCGCGCGTACCGCGATCGCCGTGACCAGCAGGCGAAGTGGGAGCGCCGCTACCGCCGCGAACGGCCGTTACAGACCCGTCGGCAGGATCGCGACGGGAGCAAGAAGTAGCGGAAGCGCGCGATGCAGCGGAAGCAGACGATGCTGAGGGAGCACACGATGCACACGATGCAGATGACGTAGAGAGCAAGCGGGCAGGGGTGCCCCGGGGCCGGTCACAGCCCCGGGGCACCCCAGATCGGGAACCACCGGCTCAGCTCGGGCTCGATCCGCAGATCGTCCCCGAGCACGGCCCGGATCCGCAGCTCCAGCGCGCTGTCACGCCGCAGCCCCGCACCCGGCAGCGGCGCGAAGGGATAGAACGTCCCGCGCTTGTAGAGATAGACGAGCCCCAGCCGACCGCCGACACCCTCTCCCTCTCTGTCTCCGCCCGCGTCTCCCCGGAAGCCGACCACCGAGCACAGCAGCTGCGGCCCGAACCCGTCGCTCTCCAAGGCGCTGTTGACCGCGTGCAGATCGCTGACCAGCGCGGGCAGGTCCCGCGGATCCCGCCGGGAGACCAGCCACGAATAGCCGTACTCGTCCCGCTCGATCTCGACGGGCGGTCCGGTCCGCCCAGCGTCCGCGTCGAGCAGGGCGCGTACCTCCCGTCGTACGTCGTCGAAGGCCGCGCCCTCGACGGTCGCGAAGCACACCGCGCCCGTGCCGGTCGGGATCAGGGAGACGGCAGCCTCCAGCGTGACCGCGGCCGAGGGCAGGGCGAAGAGCTGGTCGAGGTCGGGTGCGACCGGCTTCGTACGGCCGAGGATGATGTCCAGGAGCCCCATGTCCGCTCAGCCCGCCTTCCCGGATCCCGGTGCGGAGGCCTCACCCAGCTCCGCCGAGATACGGCCCAGTTGGTCGAGCCGCTGCTCCAGCGGCGGATGGGTGGCGAAGAAGCGGGACAGATACGGCCGACCGCCGAGCGCCGGGGTGAAATAGAAGGCGTTGAAGGCCTGCGAGGCCCGCAGGTCCCGGGTCGGGATACGCGCGATGTCCCCGGTGACCTTGGTGAGGGCGGAGGCGAGCGCCGAGGGCCGCCCGGTGAGCAGGGCGCCCGCCCGGTCCGCGGCCAGCTCCCGATACCGGGACAGCACCCGGATCAGCAGGAAGCTCAGCACGTACACGGCGGCGGAGACGCCCATGATCACACTGAAGACGACGGCGGTGTTCTGGTCCCGCCGCCCGCCGAACATGTGCGAGTAGAACGCGAACCGTACGACGAGCCCGGCGATCACCCCGAGGAACGAGGCGACCGTCATGACGGCGACATCGCGGTGCGCCACATGAGACAGCTCGTGGGCGAGCACACCCTCCAGCTCGTCCGGCTCCAGCCGCCTCAGCAGCCCGGTCGTCACGCACACCACCGCGTGATCGGCGTTCCGCCCGGTCGCGAAGGCGTTCGGCATCTCCATGTCCGCCACCGCGACCCGTGGCTTCGGCATGTCCGCGACCGCGCACAGCCGGTCCACGACCCCGTGCAGTCGCGGATACTCCTCGCGCTCCACCAGACGCCCACGCATGGCGTACAGGGCGACCCGGTCGGAGAACCAGTACTGCGCGCCCAGCAGCCCCGCCGCGAGCACCACGACCAGCACCCAGGACTTCAGCAGCGCGATCAGCACGGCCACGAACAGCACATACAACAACCCGAGCAGAAACAGCGTGACTGTCATCCGCACGGTCAGCCGGGGATCGCTCCGGAACCGGTTCGACATCCGTACCACCCCGCACTCAGGCAGGCACCCGTCCCGCCTTCCATTGTGCGCCCGGGCAACGGCATGGGGCCGTCAGTACGACGACCGATAGTTGATGTACCCGATCAGCAGGATCAGCCCCGCCACACAGCCGAAGACGATCACCGTCGACACCCACGACGACCGGCGCGGCGCGACCGGGCCGGGATCGGCGCGGAAGGGCTGGGGCGAGGGCGGGTTCTCCTTCCAGCGCGCGGCCAGCATCCGGGCCCGCGCGGAGGGCTCCTTGTGCTCGGCGTTGTCCGCCCACTTGATGTCGAACTCGCGCTCGTTGTCGTCCTGTTCGGGCATCCCCGTGTCTCCCCGTCATCTCTCTCGAACAGTCGTGCCAGAACCATACGACGACGCCCCCGTCCCGAGAAACGGGAACGGGGGCGCCGGCGAACGGCTCAGCGGCCGATCAACACCTCACGCGTGGAGCGCGGGCTCGATCACACGTCGAAGTACAGCTCGAACTCGTGCGGGTGCGGACGCAGCTGCAGCGGGGCGATCTCGTTGGTGCGCTTGTAGTCGATCCACGTCTCGATCAGGTCCGGCGTGAAGACGTCGCCCTGGAGGAGGAACTCGTGGTCG
The DNA here is from genome assembly GCF_024612035.1 of Streptomyces sp. DSM 40750. Classification (GTDB taxonomy): domain Bacteria; phylum Actinomycetota; class Actinomycetes; order Streptomycetales; family Streptomycetaceae; genus Streptomyces. Next base: position 3,312,949 of record NZ_CP102513.1, on the reverse strand, counting down.
CGCTCGAGCGAGTCGAGGACGGCCGGGAGGGAGGTCGGGACCTGCGGGACGCCCGCGTGCTCCTCGGGGGCGAGCTCGTAGAGGTCCTTGTCGATCGGCTCGGCCGGCTCGATCTTGTTCTTGATGCCGTCGAGGCCCGCGAGCAGCAGGGCCGAGAAGGCCAGGTACGGGTTGCCGGAGGAGTCGGGCGCACGGAACTCGACGCGCTTGGCCTTCGGGTTCGAACCGGTGATCGGGATACGCATGGCGGCGGAGCGGTTGCGCTGCGAGTACACCAGGTTCACCGGAGCCTCGAAGCCCGGGACCAGACGGTGGTACGAGTTCACCGTCGGGTTGGTGAAGGCCAGCAGCGACGGGGCGTGCTTGAGGATGCCGCCGATGTAGTAGCGGGCGGTGTCCGACAGGCCCGCGTAACCGGCCTCGTCGTAGAAGAGCGGGGTGCCGCCCGTCCACAGGGACTGGTGGACGTGCATGCCCGAGCCGTTGTCACCGAAGATCGGCTTCGGCATGAAGGTCGCGGTCTTGCCGTTGCGCCAGGCCACGTTCTTCACGATGTACTTGAAGAGCTGGAGGTCGTCGGCCGCGGCGAGCAGCGTGTTGAACTTGTAGTTGATCTCGGCCTGGCCGGCGGTGCCCACCTCGTGGTGCTGGCGCTCGACCTGGAGGCCGGAGGCGGCCAGCTCCAGGGAGATCTCGGCACGCAGGTCGGCGAAGTGGTCGACCGGCGGGGCCGGGAAGTAACCGCCCTTGTAACGGACCTTGTAACCGCGGTTGTCCTCCAGCGCGCCCGTGTTCCAGGCACCCGCCTCCGAGTCGATGTGGTAGTACGCCTCGTTCTCGGCGGTCTTGAAGCGCACGCTGTCGAAGACGTAGAACTCGGCCTCGGGGCCGAAGTACGCGGTGTCGGCGATACCGGTGGAGGCGAGGTAGGCCTCGGCCTTCTTCGCCACGTTCCGCGGGTCACGGGAGTACTGCTCGCCCGTGATCGGGTCGTGGATGAAGAAGTTGACATTGACCGTCTTGTCACGGCGGAACGGGTCGACGCGCGCGGTGGACAGGTCGGCGCGGAGCGCCATGTCGGACTCGTGGATGGCCTGGAAGCCGCGGATCGAGGAACCGTCGAAGGCCAGCTCCTCGGCCGGGTCGAAGGCCTCGGCCGGGATCGTGAAGTGCTGCATCACACCCGGCAGGTCGCAGAAGCGGACGTCGACGAACTTGACGTCCTCGTCCGCGATGAACTTCTTGGCCTCGTCGGCGTTCTGGAACATCCAGCTCCTCCTACTCCCGACCGTCCCGCCGGGGTGGTAGTTCGTTCGTGCTGCCAGTGCGGTGGCACACGCTGTCGTCGACACTAGGTACGCGTGATTTCTCATACGTGACCCATTTGTTTCGCACAAGTTAACCGGACATCCCGCCCCGCACCCCACCTGTCCGTATGGCAGAACGGTCGCAGTACGGTGGGCGCGTGGACAAGAGGCAAGCAATCGGATCGTGGCTCTCCGGCCCCCGCGCGGCCGCGGAGGAAGCCGGAGTCGACTTCGGATACAGGGGAGAGCAGCTCGGTCTGCCGGAGGAGGGACCGGGCTCCCTCGCCCGTCCCGGACGGCGCCTCGGCGCCCTCGCCGTCGACTGGGGTGTCTGCCTCTTGATCGCATACGGCCTGATCACCGACGGCTACGACCAGGTCACCAGCAACTGGGCCCTGCTCATCTTCTTCCTGCTCCACGTCCTCACCCTCGGCACGGCCGGCTTCACCCCGGGTAAGCGCCTCTTCGGCCTCCGCGTCGTCGCCCAGGACACCGGCGCGGTGAACCCCTGGCGCGCAGCCGTCCGCACGGTCCTGCTGTGCCTGGCCATCCCCGCCCTGGTCTGGGACCGCGACGGCCGGGGCCTGCACGACCGGCTGGCGCGCACGGTGGAAGTCCGCATCTGACGGCGGTACGGCCGCTGGTACGACGAAGGGGGCGCCCGGTGTGATCCGGGCGCCCCCTTCGTCGTACGAGTCGTCGTACGAGCAGGGAGTTCAGCGGGCCTTCGGGCCGCCCCTCGGCATGCGCATGCCCTTGGGCATCGGGCCCTTGGGGAGCGGCATGTTGCTCATCAGGTCGCCCATCGCGCGGAGCCGGTCGTTGGTGGCGGTCACCTGGGGGCCGGAGAGGACACGCGGCAGCTTGAGCATCGTCGTGCGGAGCTTCTTCAGCTCGATCTGGCCCTCGCCGGTGCCCACGAGCAGGTCGTGCACCGGCACGTCCGCCACGATGCGGGCCATCTTCCGCTTCTCGGCGGCCAGCAGGCTCTTCACACGGTTCGGGTTGCCCTCGGCGACCAGGACGATGCCGGCCTTGCCGACGGCCCGGTGCACCACGTCCTGGCTGCGGTTCATCGCCACCGCGGGCGTCGTGGTCCAGCCACGGCCCACGTTGTCCAGCACCGCCGCGGCGGCGCCCGGCTGGCCCTCCATCTGCCCGAACGCGGCCCGCTCGGCTCGCCGTCCGAAGACGATCGCCGTCGCGAGGAAGGCGAGCAGGAGGCCGAGAATGCCCAGATAGATGGGGTAACCGATCAAGAAACCGATCGCGAGGAAGACACCGAAGGTGATGATTCCGACAGCCGCGAGTACAAGACCGATCTTCTTGTCGGCCCTGCGGGTCATCTTGTACGTAAGAGCGATCTGCTTGAGTCGCCCGGGGTTCGCAGCGTCCGCTGCGGTTTCCTTCCTCGCCATGGCACGAAGTCTACGTGTCCGGGGAAGCGAGGACGACGGCGGTGCCGGTGGGGACCGGAGACCGGCGGCAGCGCTGGGGAAGCGGCGCCGGGCGGCGGCGGTGCCGGCGTGGAGCGGCGGTGGTTACGACGTACGGGAAGCGACGGCCTCTTCGAGGACGCGCTCGGTCTCGACACGGTCCTTGGCGCGGCGGCGGTCCTCCAGGACGGAGGTCCAGGCGTTGCGACGGGCGGTGCGCTGACCGCTGCTCATGAGCAGGGACTCGACGGCACGGAGTGCATCGGTGAACGACGGGATCGCTGTGGCGCGGACGGGCGCGGCCTGCATGATGAGGTCCCCCTCGGGATGGGTGCTCTGGCTAGGACCCTGTACCGGGTGTGAAACCAGGGTCACTGATTGGTGTTACCAGGGCGTGACCGACCGGTCAAACGCCAATGAAGCCTTGATGCGAGGCCCTTAAACCCCGACGCGGCCCTGACAGCGCCCCCATCTGCGGGGACGGTCAGGACCGCGGCCGATCGGCCATTACCGGCAAGTAGCTTCTTGTGCCCAGATTCACACGGTCGGGTGGCACTCCGTGCCATATGGCGGAGAGTCAGACAGCCTGCGAGGCGACGTACGAACCACGCTTCTCGATGGCCATCTGGTACAGCCGGCCGGCCCGGTACGAGGAGCGGACGAGCGGGCCGGACATCACGCCGGAGAAGCCGATCTCGTCGGCCTCCTGCTTCAGTTCGACGAACTCCTGCGGCTTGACCCAGCGCTCCACGGGGTGGTGGCGGACGCTCGGGCGCAGGTACTGGGTGATGGTGACCAGCTCGCAGCCTGCGTCGTGCAGCTGCCGCAGCGCCTCGCTGACCTCCTCGCGGGTCTCGCCCATGCCGAGGATGAGGTTCGACTTCGTGACCAGACCGTAGTCGCGGGCGTCGGTGATGACCTTCAGGGAGCGCTCGTAGCGGAAGCCGGGGCGGATGCGCTTGAAGATCCGGGGGACCGTCTCGACGTTGTGCGCGAAGACCTCGGGGCGGGAGGCGAAGACCTCCTGAAGCAGCTCGGGGACCGCGTTGAAGTCGGGCGCGAGGAGCTCGACCTTGGTCTGGCCGGCCTCGCGCCGAGCCGTCTGCTCGTGGATCTGCCGGACCGTCTCGGCGTACAGCCAGGCACCGCCGTCGGGGAGGTCGTCACGGGCGACGCCGGTGATGGTGGCGTAGTTCAGGTCCATGGTGACCACGGACTCGCCGACGCGGCGGGGCTCGTCGCGGTCCAGCGCCTCGGGCTTGCCGGTGTCGATCTGGCAGAAGTCGCAGCGGCGGGTGCACTGGTCGCCGCCGATGAGGAACGTGGCCTCGCGGTCTTCCCAGCACTCGTAGATGTTGGGGCAGCCCGCCTCCTGGCAGACCGTGTGCAGGCCCTCGCTCTTCACGAGGCTCTGCATCTTCGTGTACTCGGGGCCCATTTTCGCCCGGGTCTTGATCCACTCGGGCTTGCGCTCGATGGGGGTCTGGCTGTTCCGGACCTCCAGGCGCAGCATCTTGCGTCCGTCGGGTGCGACTGCGGACACATCGGCTCCCTGTGCTTCGATTCTTCGGCGTACACCAGGGTACGCCCGTGCGGTTCTCGGTCTCCGGGGTGGGCAACCTTCGGCATCGGGGTGGCATTCCCCTGCGGGGCGCGGGAGAGCTCGGGGGTCGGGTGCGATGGCGGGTGCGGGTCGGTGGGGCTTCTCGCGCAGTTCCCCGCGCCCCTGAAGAGCATTGGGCTGCGCCCCGTGCGTTTCAGGCCCGCAGGGCCTGATCTTTCAGGGGCGCGGAGAACTGCGCGAGTGACCACGAACCACCCGCACTCGCCGACGCACCCGAACTCCCACCCCTGCCGCGAACTACGCCGACGCCCGTTCCACCACCCGCGGCTTCAGTTCCGCGTCCTCCAGCACATCCCGCAGATGCCGCTCGACGACCGGCAGGACCTCCGCGATGTCGATGTCACGGCCCAGCTCATTCGCCAGGGAGGCGACGCCGGCGTCACGGATGCCGCAGGGGATGATCCGGTCGAACCACTTGTTGTCCGGGTTCACGTTGAGCGCGAAGCCGTGCATGGTGACGCCCTTCGCCACCCGGATCCCGATCGCGGCGACCTTGCGGTCCTCGCGCCGCTGCCCGGCGTTGGAGGGCGCGTACTCCGGCCCGTTCATCCGCGGGTCGAACTCGTCGTCGGCCATCCGGGGGTCGAGGTCCAGCGAGAGCCCGCCGAGCCGCTGCTCGACCGGGTCGCCGAGCACCCATACGCCACTGCGGCCCTCGACCCGGCTGGTCTCCAGGCCGAACTCCGTGCACGTGCGGATCAGGGCCTCTTCGAGACGCCGCACGTGGGCGACCACGTCGACCGGGCGGGGAAGCTTCTGGATCGGGTAGCCCACCAGCTGGCCGGGGCCGTGCCAGGTGATCTTGCCGCCGCGGTCGACGTCGATGACGGGGGTGCCGTCGAGGGGGCGCTCGTTGTCGGCCGTGCGCCGACCGGCCGTGTAGACCGGCGGGTGCTCCAGGAGCAGCACGGTGTCGGCGATCTCGTCGGCGAAGCGCGCCGCGTGCACCCGGCGCTGCTCGTCCCACGCCTCCTGGTACTCGACGGCCTCCGTGCCGAACCCCATGCGGACGAACCGCAACCCACTCACGGCAAGCGCCTCCCTCGGCGGTACGCCGGGCGGCGGTACCGCGATAGCTCTGTCAGGCGCCTGACGCGCCCAAGCCACTGTACGACCGTACGACCGGGCGGCGTTCGAGCGGTGTCCGGACCCCCGTCCGGCACCTGGGTCCGGCGTCCGGCGTACGCCGCGACCGCCGGGCGTACGAGGGGTCCAGCCGGCGCACGTCGGAGGCCGACCCCGTCAGCCGTGCAATGAATCCTCACACGATCGGATGAATGGATGCGGAACTGTGCGATCAGACGCTTACTCTCCGCTACATTCGCGCCGTTCACAAGGCCGCAAAGGCTTCTCACCAGGCAATCCGGGAAACCCCGCCGACACCCGGAAGGCAGGAGACCGCACCGCAGATGACGGAACGACCCGCGCAGCGCACCCCCAACCGCCAGCTCGCCGCCCTCATCGCAGAAGCGGGGTTCTCCAACGCGGGACTTGCGCGCCGAGTGGACCAGCTCGGTCTCGAACACGGCCTCGATCTCAGATACGACAAGACGTCCGTCACCCGCTGGCTGCGCGGTCAGCAGCCCCGGGGGACGACGCCCGCACTCATCGCCGAGGTGTTCACGCGCCGCCTCGGCCGTCGGCTCAGCGCCCAGGACCTCGGACTGGACGCCTGCGCCCCCGTCTACGCGGGCCTGGAGTTCGCCGCGACCCCCGAGGAGGCCATCGACATCGTCGGCGGCCTGTGGCGCAAGGACTCCGGCAGCCACGCCGAACTCCGCAAGATCGCGTTCACTCCGGCCGGGCTGGTCGTGCCCAGCCGCGACTGGCTGATCGGCCGTGCCGACGACCGGGTGGGCCGGGGGGACCCGGGCGCCACCCGGGTCCCCCCGCAGGGCCGCCCGGCCGTCCCCCGGCAGCGCAGCCAGACCGAGCGCGGCCCCGGCCAGAAGGTCACCGGCGGGGACATCGCCGCCCTCCGCTCGGTCGGTGAGCTGTTCCGCGCCCTCGACGACGCGTACGGCGGCGGCCATGCCCGCCAGGCCCTCGTGCGCTACCTCGAACACGAGGCCGAGCCCATGCTGCGCGGCGCCTACGGCGAACAGATCGGCCGACGGCTGTTCGCGGCCGCCGCCGACCTCACCCGGCTGGCCGGCTGGACCTCGTACGACATCGGCGCGCACGGGCTCGCCCAGCGGTACTTCGTGCAGGCGCTCAGGCTGGCGCAGGCGGCGGGGGACCGGGCATACGGGGCGTACGTCCTGGTCACGATGAGCCGGCAGGCGGTGTATCTGGGGCACGGGCGGGAGGCCGTGCAGCTCGCGCGCGTCGCCCAGCAGGGCGTCGGGTCGGCCGTGCCGCCGGTGGTGCAGTCGCTGCTGCACGCCGTCGAAGCGCGCGGGCACGCGGTGCTCGGCGAGGTGCGGGCCTCCACGGCCGCGCTGGTACGGGCCGAGCGCGCCCTGGAGACGGCCCGCCCCGGGGACGAGGTCCCCTACTGGGCGCGGTTCTTCGACGAGGCCCAGCTCGCCGACGAGTTCGGCCACAGCCACCGCGACCTCCAGCAGTACCGGGCCGCGGCCCAGCACGCCGAACGCTCCCTGCAGCTGAGGGCCCCCGCCTACGCCCGCAGCCGCCTCTTCTGCCGGGTCGTCCTCGCCTCCGCCCGCCTCGGCCTCGGCGAACTCGACCAGGCCTGCCAGCTGGGCGCGGAGGCCGCCGGCCAGGCCGCCGAGATGCGGTCCGTACGAGCCGTGGAATACGTCCGCGACTTCGAGCGCCGCCTGGAGCCGTACCGCGACGCGGCGCCGGTGAGGGGGTACCGGGACAAGGTGGCGGCGCTGGGGTAGCGCACGACGTGAGGGGCGCCCGGTGATCCGCCGGGCGCCCCGTCGCCGCTCACGCCGCCGTTTCGAGCGGCTCCTCCAGAGGCGTCGGGCGGGCGTCCAGGTCGGTGAGGACGGCGTGGGCGGCTCGGCGGGCGGAGTGGAGGGCGCCCTGGACGGTACTGGTGTCGCGGTGGTCGCCGCAGACGTAGAGGCCGGCGAGGAGGCGTACGGGGCGTCGTAGGTCGTGGGGCGCGGGCATCGCGGGGACGGCCTCGGGGACGTGGTGCGCGGCGAGGAGTTCCCAGCGGGTGGTGGACGTGCGGTAGAGGCGGGCCAGTTGGGCGCGGACCGTGGCGTCGAGGTGCGCGGGGTCCGGGGGCGTGCCGAGCACCGTGGAGGTGATCAGGGCGCGGCCCGCCGGTGCCCGGCCCGGGTCGACCTGGCTGATGACCGCCGTGTGCGAGACGGGCCCGCTGCGGTCGGAGTCGAGGAGCAGCGCCGGTTCGCTCAACGGCGGCTCGTCCGTGGCGTGGTGCAGGACCGTCACCGGGTGGAACTCCGGCACCCGCAGCCCCGGCAGCAGCTCGGCGGCGGACCGGGCGTCCGTGGCCAGCACCACGGCACGGCAGGTGAGTTCACCGTGGTCCGCCGTCGTCACCGAGGTCGTGCTGATCGCGGTGACCCGTACCCCCGTACGGACCGAGCCCACCGGCAGCGCGGCCGCGAGGAACTCCGGGAGGGCGTCGGCGCCGCCCTCCGGGATGCACAGCCGGCCCGTCGCGAAGGTGTGCAGGGCCAGGTCGGCGCAGCGGCTGGACGTCTGCAGCGCCGGGTCGGAGAGGAGCGCGGCCAGCAGGGGACGCACGAATCCGTCGATCGTCCTGGGCGGGAATCCCCGGGTCGCCAGCGCCTGGGAGATCGGGACCTCCGCACGCGCGAGCAGCCGCTCGGGCGCGGTCGCGGCGAGCCGGGCCAGGGCCATGGCCAGCCGGGACTGGTCGGCGGGGGCGCCCAGGCGGCCGGGGCGGGTGCCCGTGGAACGCCCTTGGGCACGGCCCTGGCTCCGGGGGAGCCTGGGGGCGCTTGCGAGGGCGCGTGCGGCTGTGAGTGCGCCCCTCGCGCTTCGGAGGACAGGGGTGGCGCCGGCGCGGTGATGACGGCCGTCGGCGTGCAGCAGGACGCCGGGGGCGAACGCGCGCAGGGGCAGGCCGGCCAGGGGCGGGGTGCGGCGCAGTTCCGGGTACGACGTGGAGAGCAACGGGGCCGTCCGGTCGAGGCGGAAGCCGTCGATCTTCTCGGAGGACATACGGCCGCCGACGGCGGGTGCGGCCTCCAGGACGGTGGTCGTCAGCCCCGCCCTGCTCAGATGTCCGGCCGCAGCGAGGCCGGCCACGCCGGCTCCTACGACGATGACGTCCACGGTCTCCGTGTCCGCCGGGAACGCCGACTGGTGCACCGACTCAAGCACGTGCCCCTCCCGAGGTCGCGCGGCTGCTGGGGACGTGATGCCCCCCACACCCTTCTGAAATACCTGAGTTCGCGACGAGGGTGAAGGCGGGGGCCCGTCCGCGGGAAGGAGCGTGTGACCTCGCACAGGGGCATGGGCCGGACGTACGTGCGCCCGGCGGTCGGGAGGCGGCCGGGCGAGCCTGGTCGGCGCGGGGTCGAAACCCCCGGTCAGCTCCGGGCGACGGCCGCCCGGATCGCGTCCTCGATCTCCGGGTACGTGAAGGTGAAGCCCGACTCCAGCAGCCGCGTCGGGACGGCCCGGGTGCTGCCGAGGACGTCGTCGGCGACCCCGCCGAGGACGAGCCGGAGCGCGGGGGCGGGCACGGTGAACAGGGTGGGGCGGTGCAGGACCCGGCCCATGGCCGCCGTGATCTCGCGGTTGGTGAGCGGGGCCGGCGCCGTCAGGTTGAACGGGCCGGACAGCGACGGGGTGAGGAGGAGGTGGCGCAGGGCCGCGACCTCGTCGTGGAGGGAGATGAAACTCCAGTACTGGCGGCCGTTTCCCATCCGTCCGCCCAACCCGGCCTTGAACAGCGGGAACAGCGGGCCCCAGGCGCCTCCGCCCCGGGCCACCACCAGCCCCGTACGGGCGAACGCCGTACGGATCCCGGCCTGTTGCGCGGGCTCGGCCGCACCCTCCCACTCCACACACAACGAGGACAGGAACTCCGAGCCCGGCTTCGCCGACTCGTCCACGACCCGGTCGCCCGTGTAGCCGTAGAACCCGATCGCGCTGCCGTTGACGAACACGCTCGGCGGTGTGTCCAGGGAGGCCACGGCCTCCGCGAGCGTCCGCGTGCCGAGCACCCGGCTGCGCCGGATCGTCGCCTTGTACGCCGTCGTCCAGCGCCGGGACGCGACCCCCGCCCCGGCGAGGTTCACCACGGCCGCGCACCCCGCGAGCCCTTCGGTGTCGACCCGCCCCGCGTCCGGATCCCAGCGCACCTCGCCCCGCGCCCGTGGCGCCCGCCGCACGAGCCGGAGCACGTCGTATCCGTCGTCGGAGAGGGAGCGGGCCAGTGCCGAACCGATCAGGCCGGACGCCCCGGCGATCGCGATACGAGAACCGGGCCGGACGGGCGATTCAACGTTCATGTCCCCATCCTGCCGGGTGGACGGCGAAACCGCGGACCCGGGGACGACCTGGGCACGCACGGCCGTCCACGACCACCGAAGACCGCCCGCGACCGCCGTGCCCCCGCCGTACAGTGGCCGTCATGCCGGTTCCACACATACGCGCCGCGACCCCCGACGACGAGGACGCGCTCGGCCGACTCGACCGCGTCACCTGGTCCACGCTGCACTCCGTCCAGGAGCGCCCCCAACAGCCGTACGAGCCCTTCTACAACGAGCGTTACGGCCCCCGGGACCACCTCGTCGCCGAACTCGGCGGCACCGTCGTCGGCTACGTCCGGCTCGCCCGGCCCTCTTCGCTCGCCTGCCACACACACGTCCGCCAGATCCAGGGCCTCGCCGTGGCCGAGGAGGCACGCGGGGCCGGCGTCGCACGCGCCCTGCTGCGGGCCGCACTGGACGAGGCCCGGCACCGCGGCGCCCGCCGCCTCACCCTGCGGGTCCTCGGCCACAACACCCCGGCCAGGAAGCTGTACGAGTCCGAGGGGTTCGTGGTGGAGGGGATCCTGCCGGAGGAGTTCCTGCTGGACGGGGAGTACGTGGACGACGTGCTGATGGGCCGTCCGCTCTAGATCGGAGTGGTCGACGGCCCGGTGTGGCTCACGAGGTCACCAGCTCGCCCGTGTCGACCGCCGCCGTCGCGTTCGCCGCGCGCTCCGCGTCGGAGGCGACCTCGTCCACGGTCAGGACGTAACCCGTCTCCGCGTCCGAGGTGGAGCGGGCGAAGACGACGCCGAAGACCTGGCCGTCGGTGGTGAGGAGGGGGCCGCCGGAGTTGCCGGGGCGGACGGTGGAACGGATGGAGTAGATGTCGCGGGTGACCGAATCGGTGTTGTAGATGTTCCGGCCGGTCGCGTCGATACGGCTGGCGACCGTGGCCGCCTGGAGGTCGAGGCCGCCGTCCTCCGGGTAACCGGCGACGACCGCCGCGTCGCCGCGCTTGGCGCTGTCGTCGAAGCGGAGCAGCGGGGCCTCGAGACCCGGGACGTAGAGGACCGCCACGTCCTTGTCGGGGTCGAAGAGCACCACCCGCGCCTCGTACGCCTTGCCCACGCCGCCCACGCGCACGCTCGGGTCGTCGATGCCCGCCACCACATGCGCGTTGGTCATCACATGCTCGGTGGCGTACACGAAACCGCTGCCCTCGCGGCCCTGGGTGCCCGCGACACCCTCGATCTTGACCGTGCTGCGCTTGGCCGCGCCGGTCGCGGCCGCGGTGACGCTGTCGCCGGAGGGCTTGGCGACCTCGGCCGTCGCCTCGTTCTCGAACGGGTTGAAGACCTGGGGGAAGCCCGCCTCGGTCAGCGCGGAGGTGGCGTTGGAGAACCAGGCCGGGGTGGTCTCCGGCATGGTGTTCTGCACGGCGCCGAGCAGCGCGGAGTTGCGGATCGAGTTGGTCACCACCGCGGACGAGGAGGCCCCGAGGACGCTCGCGGCCACCCAGGCCACGATGAGCACGGCGACCGTGTTGGCCGCCGCCCCGCCGATGCCGTCGGCCACCCGCAGCGGGCTGCGGTCTATCTCCCGGCGCAGCCGCAGCGCCAGCCGGCCCGCCAGTTCGTGCCCGATCACCCCCGGCACCAGCACCGTCAGCACCGCCGTGACCGTCGCCGCCGGGGTACCCGCCTCCACCAGTTCCATCATCCACGGCAGGATCCAGACGCCTATCGCCGCGCCGCCCACGAAACCGGCCAGGGACACACATCCCGCGACCAGGCCGCGACGGTACCCGGACGCCGCGTAGGCCAGGATCACCAGTAACAGCAGGATGTCGAGCACGTCCACTCCAGCCGCCTTTCACTCGGGACCCTGTAGTACGCGTGGGGCGGGCCCAGTGATCAGTTACGCCCGTACCGCGCCCCGGCGGTCCGCGTGAACCGGCCACCAGCGCGCCCCATCTGCCTGGAACCGTAAAAACGTCCCGGACCGGGACGTTGGTTCCATCCGCTTCCACCGGGTGGCACACCCCACATCGCGGGCGGCGCGCACCTGGGTGACGCTGAGGACATGCGTGCGTTCCGGATGCCGCGCGGGGTCCGTGTACGGCGGCTGCCACGCGTGTGGCGCCGCCGTACACGGACCCCGCGCGGCCCGGACCCGGTCCGGGAGCGCATACGCCGGGCCCGCGACCGCGTACGCCTGACCCGGGAGCGCGCGAATCCGCCGCGTCCCGTCCTCCTGGCGCTGGCCTGTCTGCCCGGGCTGGCGGCCGTCCTCGCGCTGGTGATGTGCGCGATCGGCGTGGACCGTACGGGGCACCGCTCGGGCGGACCGGTCGCCGCCCGCCCCGCGCATCCGTACCAGGCGCCCAGACCGCCCATCGTGCCGAGGGCCCGCTGGCTGGAGGAGGACGCGCGCGGCCGGCCGCCGGCCCGCTACGACGACAAGGTGGCCGCCGTCTTCATCCACCACACGGACTCGCCGAACGGCTACGACTGCGCCGACTCTCCCCGCATCATCCGCTACCTGTACGCGGGCCAGACCGGTGCCAAGAACTGGGACGACATCGGCTACAACTTCCTCGTCGACCGCTGCGGCACCATCTACGAGGGCCGCGCGGGCGGTGTCGACCGCCCCGTCACCGGCGCCCACACCCAGGGCTTCAACCACCGCACGGCGGGCATCGCCGCCCTCGGCACCTTCACCGCCGGTGTCGCCGTCCCGCAGGCCATGACCGACGCGATCGCCGCCCTCGCCGCCTGGAAACTCGGCCTCTCCGACACCGACCCCCGCGGCAGCGTCCGGCTCACCTCCAGCAACAGCCTCAGCCGCTACGCCTCCGGCACCACCGCCCTGCTGCCCACCCTCGCGGGCCACAGCGACGGCTACATGACCAGTTGCCCGGGCGCGGCCCTCGCCGAACGCCTGCCCGCGATCAGAGAGCTGGCGGGACGTCTCCAGGGCCGGCGTTGAGACGGATCTCATGAGCTTCACAGACAGTGCGACGGGGTCTCACAGACTTCTCCCAGATCCGCGCCCTAACTTCGTCGTGTCACGCCGACCGGAGGTGGGGAAAATGATCAGCAGCCGTACGAAGAACACGTCCCGCAACCCGAAGAAGTCCTGGTCCTCGGTCCTGCGGAGCCCCTGGACGGTGGCCTGCGCGACCGCCGTGGTCGTGCTCGGCCCGTCCGCCGTCACCGCGTCCGCCCTGGAGCGCGCCAACTCCGCGCCGCTGCACGGCGCCACGGCCCCCGAACACCCGGCCCCGGGCAAGGAACGACGCCACCACGCCCAGCCGTACACCGCCGAGCAGTACGCGTACCTGCCGCGCACGACGAGCCGGGGCCTGCGCGCCTGAACCGGCCCGGAGCGAGGACTCGAACGGCCCTGAACGCCCTTGGAACTAGGACCTGAAGCGTTCCCAGAGCTTCGGATAGCGTTCCGCGAGCGCGGACTCGTTCTCGAAGTCGAGCGGGGTGCCCTCGGGTTCGCCGGGCGCGGGCGGGATGCCGAGGTCCGGGGCGACCACGCCGGTGAGCTGCTCGTACGCCTCGTCCGCGGCGTAGCCCAACTCCTCGCCGTCCCCGTCGATCTCCTCGTCGAAGTCGTCCAGCAGATCGGCGAGCGAGTCGGGGTCGTGCACCGCGCCCTCGAAGACCTCCCGGCCCTGCCCGATCAGCCAGCACCGGAAGTAGTCGAACGCGTCGTCACTGGCACCGTCGAGGAGGACCCACGCGGCGCCCCACAGATCCCAGGTGTACGCGCGGTTGTAACGGGACTCGAAGTGCCGGGCGAAGTCCAGCACCGCCTCCGGGTCCAGTCGGCCGAGCCGTTCCACGAGCAGGTCGGCATGATCCTCGGGATCGCCCTCGGCGTCATCCCGAGCGGTGTCCACCAACTCCCAGAACTCCGTCTCGTCCATCACGGGTCCAGCATCGTGCCTGGGCGGGTGGGACGCACGTGGAGGATGGTGGATTGTTATGTCCGGTACGGGGTCCGGGGGAGCCTTACCGGGCCTTATCGCGCCTTATCGCCTCCTGCCGCGCCTCGTACAGCCCGGCGAGCCGGCGCGCCTCGCTCGCGAAGCGTGCCCGCAGGCCCTCGGGTGCCAACACCTCGGCCTCCGCCCCCAGTGCCGTGAGCTGGGTGTGCGCCACCTCCTCCGACTCGACGCGGAGCGTGACCGTCAGCCGGCCGTGTTCGTCCGGGGCGTCGGCCGCGGCCAGCGCGTCCCGCGCCGGGACGGGGTCGACGACGTACGGCAGCCTCCGCACGCCCTCCGCCGAGAGCCGTACGACGACCTCGGCGTGCAGGATCGACCGGGCGAAACGTTCTGTCTGCTCGTCCCAGTAGGCCGGCAGGTCGAACTCCTCGTCGCGGGTGAAGCGGGTGCCGTCGGCGTCGACGGTGGTGAAGCGGTCGATGCGGTACGTGCGGTAGGAGCCGGTGGTTCCGTCGGCCGGGACGCGGGCGCACAGGTACCAGACGCCGGCCTTGAGCACGAGACCGTACGGCTCCAGCTCCCGCTCGACCTCGGTGTCGCCCCTGCGGTAGCGCGCGACGATCCGGCGGTCGTCCCACACCGCGTCGGCCACGGCGGGCAGCAGTTCGGGGGTCTTCGGCTCCTTGAACCAGCTCGGCGCGTCGAGGTGGAACCGTTGGGAGGCCGTACGGGAGGCGTCGCGGAGGGAGGGCAGCAGGGCGGCCGAGACCTTCAGCCGGGCGGCGGAGGCAGCGTCCTCCAGCCCCATCTCCCGCAGGGCTCCCGGCACACCGCTGAGGAACAGCGCCTCGGCCTCGGTGCGGGCCAGCCCGGTCAGCCGTGTCCGATACCCGCCGATCAGCCGGTAACCACCGGCCCGCCCCCGGTCCGCGTACACCGGCACGCCCGCCTCCGACAGCGCCTGGGCGTCCCGCGTCACCGTCCGCTCCGACACCTCCAGCTCCCGGGCCAGTTCGGCGGCGGTCATGGAGGGCCGGGACTGGAGAAGCAGCACCATCTTGATCAGCCGGGCAGCACGCATGCGTTCATGATGCCGGGGCTGTGTGACGGGGAGGGGTTCGCCCCCGCCGCCCCTTCGACCCCGCACGCGATAGAGCTCGGGAGGCGGAGGTTCGTTGGCGGGTGCGGGTGGTGTGTGGTTGCTCGCGCAGTTCCCCGCGCCCCTGAAAGACCCCGGGCGCGACCCATGCCGTCAAGGGGCGCGGGGAACTGCGCGACCAGCCCCCACCACCCGCAGCCGAACAACCACCTGGAGGGACACGTGGGGGCGGCGGGGGCGAGGAAAAGCCCCCGTCACCCCGCCGGAGTCACAGCCCGTACCGCTCCCGGGCCTCCTTCACCGCCGTCGCCTTGACCTCGCCGCGGCGGGCGAGCTGGGCGAGGGCGGCCACGACGATCGACTGGGCGTCCACGCCGAAGTGACGGCGGGCCGCCTCGCGGGTGTCGGAGAGGCCGAAGCCGTCCGCACCGAGCGAGGAGTAGTCCTGCTCGACCCACTGGGCGATCTGGTCGGGAACCTGGCGCATGTAGTCGGAGACCGCCAGCACCGGTCCTTCGGCACCTTGCAGGGCCTGGCGGACGTACGGCACCCGCTCCTCGCCGCGCAGCAGCGCCGCGTCCGCGTCCAGGGCGTCCCGGCGCAGCTCGCTCCAGGAGGTCGCGGACCAGACGTCGGCCGCCACGCCCCACTCCTCGGTGAGGAGCTTCTGCGCCTGAAGGGCCCAGTGGATCGCCGTACCGGAGCCGAGCAGCTGGATGCGCGGGGCGTTCGCCACCGGGGACAGCCCCGCCGACTCGGCCGTGTTGAAGCGGTACAGGCCCTTGACGATGCCCTCGTCGATGCCCAGGCCGGACGGCTTGGCGGGCTGCGGCAGGGGCTCGTTGTAGACGGTCAGGTAGTAGAAGACGTTCGGGTCCTCGCCGGGCGCGGCCTCGCCGTACATCCGGCGCAGACCGTCCTTGACGATCGCCGCGACCTCGTACGCGAACGCCGGGTCGTACGTCATCGCCGCCGGGTTCGTCGCCGCGATCACCGGGGAGTGGCCGTCGGCGTGCTGGAGGCCCTCGCCCGTCAGGGTTGTACGGCCGGCCGTCGCACCGACGAGGAAGCCGCGGCCGAGCTGGTCGCCGAGCTGCCACATCTGGTCGGCCGTGCGCTGCCAGCCGAACATCGAGTAGAAGATGTAGAAGGGGATCATCGCTTCGCCGTGCGTGGAGTACGCGGTGGACGCGGCGATGAAGTCCGCCATCGAACCGGCCTCGGTGATCCCCTCGTTGAGGATCTGGCCGTCCTTGGCCTCCTTGTAGTACATCAGCTGGTCACGGTCGACCGGCTCGTACGTCTGGCCCTTGGGCGAGTAGATCCCGAGCGACGGGAAGAGCGACTCCATGCCGAAGGTACGCGCCTCGTCGGGGACGATCGGCACCCAGCGCCTGCCCGTCTCCTTGTCGCGGACCAGGTCCTTGACCAGACGGACGAAGGCCATGGTCGTCGCCACGTTCTGTGAGCCGGAGCCCTTGTCGAAGGCGGCGAAGGTCTTGTCGGCGGCGGCCGGCAGCGGGGCCAGCGCGTGCGTACGGCGGGCCGGGGCCGGGCCGCCGAGCGCGGCGCGGCGCTCCTGGAGGTAGCGGACCTCGGCGGAGTCGGCGCCCGGGTGGCCGTAGGGCACGACCCCGTCGACGAAGTCGCTGTCCTTGATCGGCAGTTCCAGCAGGTCACGCATCGCCTTGAACTCGTCCACCGTCAGTTTCTTCATCTGGTGGTTGGCGTTCTTCGACGCGAAGCCCTCGCCGAGGGTGAAGCCCTTGACGGTCTGGGCCAGGATGACGGTCGGGGCGCCCTTGAACTCGACGGCGGCCTTGTAGGCGGCGTACACCTTGCGCGCCTCGTGACCACCGCGGGAGAGGTGGAAGCACTCCAGGATCTTGTCGTCGCTCAGCAACTTCGCCATCTCGACGAGCGCCGGGTCGGCGCCGAAGAAGTCCTGGCGGATGTAGGCGGCGTCACGGGTCTGGTACGTCTGCACCTGCGCGTCGGGTACCTCGCGCAGCCGGCGTACGAGCGCGCCCGTGGTGTCGAGCTGGAACAGCTCGTCCCAGGCCGAGCCCCACAGCGACTTGATGACGTTCCAGCCGGCGCCGCGGAACTGGGCCTCCAGTTCCTGCACGATCTTGAAGTTGGCGCGGACCGGGCCGTCGAGGCGCTGCAGGTTGCAGTTGATGACGAAGGTGAGGTTGTCGAGACCTTCGCGGGAGGCGAGGGCGAGTGCCGCCGTCGACTCCGGCTCGTCCATCTCGCCGTCGCCGAGGAACGCCCAGACGTGGGAGTTCGAGACGTCCTTGATGCCGCGGCTGGTGAGATAGCGGTTGAAGCGCGCCTGATAGATCGCCGACAGCGGGCCGAGGCCCATCGACACCGTCGGGAACTCCCACAGCCAGGGCAGGCGGCGCGGGTGCGGGTACGACGGGAGGCCGTTGCCGGCCGCCTCGCGGCGGAAGTTGTCGAGGTGGGCCTCGTTCAGGCGGCCGTCGAGGAAGGCGCGGGCGTAGATGCCGGGGGAGGCGTGGCCCTGGATGTAGAGCTGGTCGCCCGAACCGTCGGCTTCCTTGCCCTTGAAGAAGTGGTTGAAGCCCGTCTCGTAGAGCCAGGCGGCGGAGGCGAAGGTGGCGATGTGGCCGCCGACGCCGTATTTGGAGCCGCGGGTGACCATCGCGGCCGCGTTCCAGCGGTTCCACGCGGTGATACGGCGCTCCATCGCCTCGTCACCGGGCACGCCCGGCTCGGCCGCGGTGGGGATGGTGTTGACGTAGTCCGTCTCGAGCAGCTTGGGCAGCGCGATGCCGTTGCCCTCCGCGCGCTCCAGGGTGCGGCGCATCAGGTACGCGGCACGGTGCGGCCCGGCCGCCTTGGTGACGGCGTCCAGCGAGGCCTGCCATTCGGCGGTCTCCTCCGGATCCCGGTCGGGGAGCTGGTCGAGCGCGCTCGGCTGGATGGCGTTGGGGTCGCTCATTGCGCCGCCTTCCTCAGTCGAAGGGGGTTCCCTCATCGGTATGGGGTCGGGGGTTGCCCTTGTGTCTTTGGCAGGACAGGGCGAGGGCCTCGGTGCGGTATCGATGTGCGACTCCGTCGCGTGGCCCATCGGGGACTGTAACTCGCTGATCGATGATCGATCAAAGGGTTGAGGGGCAAAAACTCTTGATCGCGAGAAAGTCGGCACCGGGTGCCTTCGGTGAGGGCACGGGGTGCCGCCGCGAGGTCGGGATTTCTGCAGGTGGGGCCGCGTTTGAGCGGGGGATTGCTCTGGTGTTCGGGGTGCAGGGGGGTGGGGCCCGGCGGTGTGTCCGGGCCCCACCGGGTGGTGAAGGGGGTCTCAGGCCATAGCTGTGTGCGTGGGCCTGGAGGGCTCCGTCATCCGGGCGGAGGGTTCCGGGGTCGCCTGTCGGCGCTCCTGTTCCCCTCGCTCGGCGCGGGCGCGGGCCCCCTGTTCGCGGGTGATCACCTCGGTGGCGGCGCCGACGGCGAGGGCGACCGGCCACTCCAGGAGTCCGGCCGCGGTCATGCCGCCCAGAAGGCCGTAGTAGGCCAGCTTGCGCGGCGCGGGAAGCAGTGAGGTGGCCGCGCGGGCGCCGGCGCGTGCGCCGGTGAAGAGGTCGCCCGGGGTCACATAGGGGATGGGAATCTGCGGGTGCGCGGTGTGCATGTGCAGCACCTTGCCGCCCGCGTGCTTCTCCTGGTCCTGTGCCGCCTCGTCGCGGCGCTGCTCGGACGCCTCCTGCGTCGCTGCGGTCATGGGCGTCGCCTGTGCCGCCTCGGTTCCGGCCGTCCCGGTTCCGGTCGCTTCCGTGCGGGGCGTCGTGCCCTGGTCCGATGCTCGGTCCTGTGGGTATTCCGGGTTGGTCTGCGGGGAAGTCATCTCCGTCCTCCCGTACTGGGAGCGTGAGGCAATGGAAGTCTCCCCCTACCGCCTTCCAGTCCTGAGTGTTGATAAACGTGTAAATCGTAGGAAATGGTGCCGGGTTGTGGGTCAGGCGTAGGCGGTCGCCGGACGGCCGCTGCCCATCAGTGCCTTCCAGAGCTGGACGGAGAGGCGGATCAGGGCGGCTTCGAGCAGGGCGACGGCGACCTGGGTCAGGATCGAGGCGAGGATGTGCGGCACGGTTCAGCCGCCTTTCGTGTGCATCGTGCGGGGGACCACTCCTTTGTGTGGTTTCACGGCTTCCGGGAGGCGGCACCCAGGTTGCCGGAGGGTGAACTTCCGATTTCCGGAATCCGCTTCTCCGGTACGGCGCCCCGTACGGCGGCGGGCAGCACGACCGAGCCCGCCGCCGACGCCAGGGCGATCGTCCAGCCCATGGGGCCGAGGGGCCGGCTGCCGAAGAAGGGGCTGAGCCCGGGCACGGTCACCGCGACGGCCAGCGCCACCAGGGACCCCACCACGGCCGCCGCGACCACCGGATCGCGGCCCGCGTCCGCCAGCGTCTGGAGCAGCTGGGAGGAGACGAGGGAGACCAGGGCGACGGTGTCCCCGCGACCGTGACCGTGTCGGTCACCAGACGGACCCGCGTCCAGACCCCGGACGCGGGACGAAGAGGCCGAGAGCCCCGCCCGTGAGCGCGCCGACGCCCTCCAGACGGGTGGCAGGCCGACCCGCCGGGCCTCCGGCAGGGCCATCAGCAGCACATGTACGACGTCGGGCCGGGCGGCGACATACGCGTCGCACGGCACATGACGCGGACCGGTGATCACCCCGGTCCCCAGATCGGCCCGGGCCGGCGCGCGCCGGGTGCGCGCCGACACCACCGCGACGCCATGGCCCTCCGCCTGGAGGGAGCGGACCAGCGCGGCCGTGCGGGCGTGCCCGGTCGGCAGCGGCTCGGGCAGTCCGAACCTGCGGTGCGGTCCCGGCGGCCCGCCGACCAGCCGCACCTGGCCGCACTCACCGGCCGCCCGCACCAAGTGATGGGCCAGCGCGTGCAGTCGGGGAACCAGACCGGCTACGGCGACCGGTGTCCCGGCCCGGACGACGAGCAGGACCCACGCCCCCTCCTCGGCCCAACGCGCGCTCCGCGCCACCGTCTCCTCGGGCACCGCGGCGCCGCAATCTGCACGCCGCCTTCGGTCGGCCAGAGCCCGGCTGTACGGGGCCGCAGCGCGGGACAGACCACCGGCCGCGCCGCCGGTACGGCGGCCAGCCTCCGCGCGGCCGAGCGGAGCGTCGCGGACAGTCCGGACCGGGAGAGCACTGGCCAGGTCACACGGCCCTCCACCCTCGACCGACGGGGGTCGTCGTCGCCCGGACAACAGTCCGGGCGACGGCCCCGGGAGAACACACGGCTCTCCCCAGTATGGGCGCGCCTCAGCGGCATCGTCCTGCGCTGGCGGGCCGGCTGGGCCGGAGGGGGACCGGAACGGGACCGTCAGACGGAATCGCCGGCGGCGCGGGGAGCGCAGCCCAGCACATGTTCCTTCACCAGGCGGCCGATCTCCGGGTCCCGCCGCTGGAACGCCTCGACCAAGGCCTGGTGCTCCTCCGCGTACGACTGCTGGACCGTCCCCAGCCAGCGGATGGACAGTGCCGTGAACACCTCGATGCCCAGGCCCTCCCAGGTGTGCAGGAGGACGGAGTTGCCGGCGGCGCGGACCATTTCGCGGTGGAAGCCGACGGTGTGACGGACCTGGGACGTGCCGTCGGCGTTGCGGTCGGCCTCGTACAGGGCGGCGACGTGCGGTTCGAGCGCCGAGCAGTCCTCGGCCAGCCTCTCCGCCGCCAGCTCCGCCGCGATCGCCTCCAGGCCGGCCCGTACCGGGTAACTCTCCTCCAGGTCGGCCGCGGTCAGATTGCGTACCCGTACACCCTTGTTCGGCGCGGACTCGATCAACCGCAGGGACTCCAGCTCGCGCAACGCCTCCCGCACCGGTGTCTGGCTGACCTCCAGCTCCGTCGCGATCCGCCGCTCCACGATCCGCTCACCCGGCTTCCACCGCCCGCTCACGATCCCCTCCACGATGTGCTCGCGGATCTGTTCGCGCAGCGAGTGGACGACGGGCGCGGTGGTCATGCGGGCTCCTTCGGCGGGGGACAGAGCCCCAAGGGCGTTGACCTCTAGACAATAAAGCCGCGACCCCACCGGTGAGAGGCGCACGGGGGAGCTTTCGCGCAGGTGAGACGAGACTTACACGCTGCCATGGGGAGCCGTTTTGTAAAGACCCGTACCGGCCAGGCTTCGGAGCGGTGACGGCCGTGTGACTGCGAGAATTCCGGCCCCCGGCGGTGCGGGGCATCTGAACCGTGGGAGCCGTGGGCCGCCCCGAAGGCGGTACCCGTCCCCGATGGCAGAAAACGGTGCCCCCGCCCGGAAACTCCGGACGAGGGCACCGTTCAGTTCAGACAGACGTGGCTGTCACAGCCCCAGCTCGACCTCGAACTCGCCCGCCTCAAGGATCGCCTTGACGGCCGTCAGGTAACGGGCCGCGTCGGCGCCGTCGACCAGACGGTGGTCGTAGGAGAGGGTCAGGTAGGTCATGTCGCGGACGCCGATGACCGTGCCCTCCTCCGTCTCGATAACGGCGGGGCGCTTGACCGTGGCGCCGATGCCGAGGATCGCGACCTGGCCCGGCGGCACGATGATCGTGTCGAAGAGCGCGCCGCGCGAACCGGTGTTGGAGATCGTGAAGGTCGCACCGGACAGCTCGTCGGGCGTGATCTTGTTGGCGCGGACCCTGCCCGCGAGCTCCGCCGTGGCCTTGGCGATACCGGCGATGTTGAGGTCACCGGCGTGCTTGATGACCGGGGTCATCAGGCCCTTCTCGGAGTCCACCGCGATACCGATGTTCTCGGTGTCGAAGTAGGTGATCGTGCCCTCGTCCACGTTGATCCGGGCGTTGACGGGCGCGTGGGCCTTCAGCGCCTGGGCCGCGGCCTTGACGAAGAACGGCATCGGGGAGAGCTTGACGCCCTCGCGGGCCGCGAACGAGTCCTTGGCCCGGGCGCGCAGCTTCATCAGCCGCGTGACGTCGACCTCGACCACCGAGGACAGCTGCGCCTGCTCGTGCAGCGCCTTGACCATGTTGTCGCCGATGACCTTGCGGATGCGCGGCATCTTGACGGTCTGGCCACGGAGGGGAGAGGCCTCCAGGGCCGGCGCCTTCTTGGCGGCCGGCGCGGCGGCGGGCGCCGGGGCCGGAGCGGCGGCGGCGGCCTTCGCGGCCTCGGCGGCGGCGATGACGTCCTGCTTGCGGATACGACCGCCGACGCCGGTGCCCTTGACGGCGCCCAGGTCGACGCCGTTCTCGGCGGCGAGCTTGCGCACCAGCGGGGTGACGTACGCGCCTTCGTCGGTCGCCTTGGCGGCGGCAGGCACAGCCGGGGCCGGAGCCGGGGTGACCGGGGCGGGCGCGGGAGCCGGCGCGGCCGGGGCAGCGGCGGCGGGCGCCGGGGCCGGAGCGGCGGGGGCCGGGGCCGGAGCCGCGGGGGCGGCCGGGGCGGGCGCCGGAGCGGCCGGGGCCGGGGCAGCGGCGGCGGGCGCCGGGGCCGGAGCGGCCGGGGCAGCCGCCGGAGCGGCACCGGGGGCGCCGATGACGGCCAGCTTGGCGCCGACCTCGGCGGTCTCGTCCTCGGCGACCGTGATCTCCAGGAGCACACCCGAGGTGGGCGCCGGGATCTCGGTGTCGACCTTGTCCGTGGAGACCTCAAGGAGGGGCTCGTCGGCCTCGACGGAGTCGCCGACCTCCTTGAGCCAGCGGGTGACGGTGCCCTCGGTGACGGACTCGCCGAGCGCCGGGAGGACCACGTCGGTGCCCTCGGCGGAGCCACCGCCGGTGGCGGCCTCGGCGGTCGGGGCCGGCGCGGGGGCGGCCTGCTCGGTGGAGGGCG
The DNA here is from genome assembly GCF_024612035.1 of Streptomyces sp. DSM 40750. Taxonomy (GTDB): domain Bacteria; phylum Actinomycetota; class Actinomycetes; order Streptomycetales; family Streptomycetaceae; genus Streptomyces. The sequence goes on along the minus strand of NZ_CP102513.1, from coordinate 3,290,292 downwards.
TGGCCTGCGGGGCCGGCTCCGGAGCCGCGGCCGGCTCGGCGGCCGGGGCGGGGGCGGGCGCGCCCGTGCCGTCGTCGATGACGGCCAGCTCGGCGCCGACCTCGACGGTCTCGTCCTCGGCGACCTTGATGGACGCCAGGATGCCGGCGGCCGGGGAGGGGATCTCGGTGTCGACCTTGTCGGTCGAGACCTCGAGCAGCGGCTCGTCGGCCTCTACGCGCTCACCCTCGGCCTTCAGCCAGCGGGTGACAGTGCCCTCGGTGACGCTCTCGCCGAGCGCCGGAAGGGTTACGGAAACCGCCATGGTTTCTGTTGCTCCTTAGGAATTGCGGAAGTCTGGATCGTCGCTTCGTCGACCGAGGGGTCAGTCGTGCGAGTGCAGCGGCTTGCCGGCCAGGGCCAGGTGGGCCTCGCCCATCGCCTCGTTCTGGGTCGGGTGGGCGTGGATGAGCTGCGCGACCTCGGCGGGCAGCGCCTCCCAGTTGTAGATCAGCTGGGCTTCGCCGACCTGCTCGCCCATGCGGTCGCCGACCATGTGGACGCCGACCACGGCACCGTCCTTGACCTGGACGAGCTTGATCTCGCCCGCGGTGTTGAGGATCTTGCTCTTGCCGTTGCCCGCCAGGTTGTACTTCAGAGCGACGACCTTGTCCGCGCCGTAGATCTCCTTGGCCTTGGCCTCGGTGATACCCACGGAGGCGACCTCCGGGTGGCAGTACGTCACCCGCGGCACACCGTCGTAGTCGATCGGAACGGTCTTGAGACCGGCCAGACGCTCCGCCACCAGGATGCCCTCGGCGAAGCCGACGTGCGCGAGCTGGAGCGTCGGGACCAGGTCACCGACGGCGGAGATGGTCGGGACGTTCGTGCGCATGTACTCGTCGACCAGGACGTAGCCGCGGTCCATGGCGACGCCCTGGTCCTCGTAACCCAGACCCTGGGACACGGGGCCGCGGCCGACGGCGACGAGCAGGAGCTCGGCCTCGAACTCCTTGCCGTCGGCGAGGGTGACCTTGACACCGTCCTGGGTGTACTCGGCCTTCGAGAAGAAGGTGCCCAGGTTGAACTTGATGCCGCGCTTGCGGAAGGCGCGCTCAAGAAGCTTGGAGGAGTTCTCGTCCTCGACGGGGACGAGGTGCTTCAGACCCTCGATGACGGTGATGTCCGAACCGAAGGACTTCCAGGCGGAGGCGAACTCGACGCCGATGACACCGCCGCCGAGGACGATCGCCGACTTCGGCACCCGGTCCAGGACGAGGGCGTGGTCCGAGGAGATGATGCGGTTGCCGTCGATCTCCAGGCCCGGCAGCGACTTCGGCACGGAGCCGGTCGCCAGCAGGACGTGGCGGCCCTGGACGCGCTGGCCGTTCACGTCGACGGAGGTCGGGGAGGACAGCCGGCCCTCACCCTCGATGTAGGTGACCTTGCGGGAGGCGATGAGCCCCTGCAGACCCTTGTACAGGCCGGAGATCACCCCGTCCTTGTACTTGTGCACGGCCGGGACGTCGATGCCCTCGAAGGTGGCCTTCACACCGAACTGCTCGCTCTCGCGGGCCTGGTCGGCGATCTCGCCCGCGTGGAGCAGGGCCTTCGTGGGAATGCATCCCCGGTGCAGGCAGGTGCCTCCGACCTTGTCCTTCTCGATCAGGGCGACGTCCAGGCCCAGCTGAGCCCCGCGCAGCGCCGCGGCGTAACCACCGCTACCACCGCCGAGGATCACTAGGTCGAAAACGGTGCTGGCGTCGTTCGCCACGTCACGTCCTCCATGCATGTGCGCCGTACGCCGGTCGTCCATGACCGGGCGGCGGCTGGGTGTCCGGCCGCTCTTCTTCGGCCCTGTGGTGGGGGCCCTGTCCTGCCGACGCCCATCTTCGCACTTGTCCACGCCGAACGAGACGCCGGGCCGGGGTGTGAGACACCACACGCTCACTTGTGACGCGGGCCGCGGGGGCAACGCCCCGAAGGGGCGCGGGGAACCGCGCGACCAGCCGCAGTCGGCCCGCAGTCGCCCACGCCCCTCGGACACCGAGCTGTCAGGCGAACGTCACCCCAGGTCGCCGGAGGCAGCCCGCTCAGCCAGCCGCACCAGAGTCCGAACAGCCGTCCCGGTCCCACCCTTCGGCGTGTACCCGAAGGGACCCCCCTCGTTGAAGGCCGGCCCCGCGATGTCCAGGTGCGCCCAGGTGATCCCCTCACCCACGAACTCCTTGAGGAACAGCCCGGCGACCAGCCCACCGCCGTACCGCTCACCCATGTTCGCGATGTCGGCGGTCGGGGAGTCCATCCCCTTGCGCAGATGGTCCGGCAGCGGCATCGGCCACGCCGGTTCACCGGACTCCTCGGCGGCCTCGTGCACGGCCGTGCGGAACGCGTCGTCGTTGGCCATGATCCCGAACGTCCGGTTGCCCAGCGCCAGCATCATCGCCCCGGTCAGCGTCGCCACGTCGACGATCGCGTCCGGCTTGTCCTCGGACGCCTTGGCGAGCGCGTCGGCCAGGACGAGCCGGCCCTCCGCGTCGGTGTTCAGCACCTCCACCGTCTTGCCGCTGTACATGCGCAGCACGTCACCCGGGCGGGTGGCGGAGCCGGACGGCATGTTCTCGGCGAGGGCGAGCCAGCCCGTGATGTTGACCTCGAGACCCAGGCGCGCGGCGGCGACGACCGCGGCGAACACGGCGGCCGCGCCGCTCATGTCGCACTTCATCGTCTCGTTGTGCCCGGCGGGCTTGAGCGAGATACCGCCCGAGTCGTACGTGATGCCCTTGCCGACGAACGCCAGGTGCTTCTTCGCCTTGGGGCTGGTGTACGACAGCTGCACCAGCCGGGGCGTGGCCGCGGAGCCCGCGCCGACGCCGAGGATGCCGCCGTAGCCGCCCTTGGCGAGCGCCTTCTCGTCGAGCACGGTCACCTTGATGCCGTGCTCCTTGGCCGCGGTCTGCGCGACGGCGGCGAAGGCCTCCGGGTCGAGGTCGTTCGGCGGGGTGTTGATGAGGTCCCGGGCGCGGTTCAGCTCCTCGGTCACCGCGATCGCGCGCTCGGCGGCCGCCTTGTGGGCCTTGTCCCGGGGCTTCGCGCCGAGCAGGGCGACCTCGGCGAGCGGCGCCTTGCCGTTCTTGGCCTTCGCGGCGTCCTTGGCCTGACGGCCGGTTTCCTTGTACACGTCAAAGGAGTACGCGCCGAGCAACGCGCCCTCGGCGAGGGCGCCCACGGCGTCGGCGTCCTCGACGGGCAGCGCGAACGCGGCCTTCTTCGTGCCGGACAGGGCACGGGCCGCGGCACCGGCCGCGCGGCGCAGCGCCTCCGCGCCGAACGAGCCGTCCTTCTCGGGCACCGCACCCAGGCCCACCGCCACGACGAGCGGCGCCTTGAAACCGGACGGCGCGGGCAGCTTCGTCACCTCGCCCTCCGCGCCCGAGGCGCCGAGGGTCTCCAGGACGCCGGCCAGCTTGCCGTCGTATGCCTTGTCCACGGCCTCGGCACCCGGCGCGATGACCAGGTCCCCTGACCGGGATGCAGAGCCCTTCGCGACACCGACCACGATCGCGTCGGCGCGGAGGCCCGACGCGGCGGCGGTGCTGAGAGTGAGAGCAGTCACGGTGGTGAAATCTCGCTTCCGATTGAGTTTCGGTGGCCGAACGGATGGGTCGACGTGCCGTGAACGAGCCTAGGCCCTTGTTCGGCCCATCGGATCTGGGGCGCGGGCCGGTTGCGCACGCGCCGCCCGCACGGCGTCCGCTGCGACCAGCCTCCCCGACTTTCGGCTCCGCCCGTGCAGGGAGATCCCCATGTCTTCGGCATAGGGGGATCCCTTGTCGCGGGCCGGCTGTCGCGTGTACTTGGATCTCCGCGCGTAGCACCACGGGTCTGCGCGCGTAGCGTCGGCAGCCGATTTCGATCATCCCTGCGGGCATTCACCCCTATGTGGCTTCATGGTCATTTTTGTGCCTCATATGCCCTGACCTGGGTCACACTCGTCCCGCCGGTGAGTGATCAGCTCATCGGTTTGCATCATTTCCACGGATTCCCCTGGGTACGGCCGTTCAGTCCGGCCGCGGGGGATCTTCTCGGGGGAGGGGCGAACATGGCGCACTGTGTGCCCGGACGGAGAAACGCCGCCGCGGTCGTGGCGACCGCGAGCCTGTTGGCGGCGGGTCTGGGCATACCGGAAGCGTCGGCCGGCGCCGCACCGCGCATCGACCTCAAGGTCCTGGTCGTGGACAACGGCGACAGCCCCGTCCAGGCCATCACCGCGGAGCTGAAGAGCACCGGCATCCCGTACACGCGCGTCAACCTCGACGACGCCGACCGCCCGACCATCGACGCCGCCTTCCTGAGCGACACGGTGGGCGGCACGCCGCGCGCCAGATTCCAGGGTGTGGTCCTGCCCGACGAGGCCCCGTTCGGCGCGGGTTCGGCCGAGCAGACCGCCCTGGAGGCGTACGAGCGGACGTACGGCATCCCGCAGGTGGACGCCTACACCTGGGCGCATCCCGGCGTCGGGCTCGACCACACGAGCGAGGGCGGCTGGGCCGGCACCCTCGACGGCCGTGAGGCCGCGGTGACCGACGCCGGCAAGGCGGGCCACTTCGGCTATCTGGACGGGCAGCTCGCGTTCGAGGACGACTCCGCGGCTCTGCGGGAGAGTTACGGCTTCGTCGCCCGGCCCCGGGCGGGCTACACCAGCTATCTCGACATCGCCGTGCCCGGCGGCAGCGGCCGGGGCAGCCTGCTCGGCGAGTACGCCCACGACGGGCGCCGCGAACTGGTCGTCACCTTCGCCTACAACCAGCATCAGCGGCAGTTCCGGGTGCTGGCCCGGGGGATCGTCGAGTGGCTGACGCAGGGCGTGCACCTCGGGCGGAGCCGGAACTACTTCGCCGTCCACGTCGACGACGTGTTCGCGCCAGACAGCCGTTGGGACACCGAGCACAACTGCACGCCCGGCAGCTTCAACTGCGGCGGCGGGGAGGGCGAGGGGGCCGAGCCTATCCGGATGACCGCCGCCGACGCGGAGTACGCGAAACAGTGGCAGCGGTCCAGCGGCTTCACCCTCGACATGGTCTACAACGGGGGCAGCGGCGAGGAGTGGAAGGCGGCGAACGGCGGCACCGACGCCCTCACCGACCGGCTGCTCGCGGACAAGAACGCGTACCGCTGGATCAATCACACCTACACCCACCGGTACCTCGGATGCGTCCAGGACACCTCGACCGTCCCGTGGAGCTGCGCGAAGAACGCGGACGGCTCCACCCGCCAGCTGAGCCGCGCCGACATCGCCGGGCAGATCAGGGACAACCACGACTGGGCGGTGGCACGCGGTCTGCCGGTGCGGCGGGACGAGCTGGTGACGGGCGAGCACTCCGGGCTGAAGACGCCGCCGCAGCAGCCGGACGACAACCCGAACCTGGCGGGCGCGCTCGCCGACAACGGTGTCAAGTGGATCGCCTCCGACAACTCCCGTGAGCCGAGCCAGCGTTCGGTGGGCGCCGCCCTGACGGTGCCGCGCCACCCGATGAACGTGTACTACAACGTGGGCACGGCCGCGGAGATGGTCGACGAGTACAACTGGGTCTACACCTCGGCGGCCGACGGCGGCAGCGGGGTCTGCGAGAACGACGCGACCTCCACCTGTCTGCCCGCCCCGCTGGACCCGGCCACCGGTTACGCGTCGCACATCGTCCCGCAGGAGGTCCGTACCGCCCTGCTGCACGCCACCGGCAACGACCCGCGACCGCACTACGCGCACCAGTCCAACCTGGCCGAGGAGCGGCTGCTCTACCCGGTCCTGGACCAGGTGATCGCCGACTACCGGGCGCTGTTCGCCGCCGACACACCGCTGGAGAACCCCCGGCAGAGCGCGGTCGGCACGGAGCTGAAACGCCGGGCCGCCTGGCAGACCGCCGTCGAGAACGGCACCGTCACGGCGTACCGGATCGGGACCACGGTGACCGTCACCGTCACCGCCCCGCCCGGGACCCGGATCCCGGTGACCGCACCGGAGGGGACCACCCAGCGACTCCCCGTCGGGACCACCGTGTTCGGGACGCCATACGCGGGAGGGCGCTCGGCTTGGACCACGCCCGCACCGTCGCAGACCGCTGTCAGGCTCAAGCTGCCGTAGGGCGCGACGAGGCTCAGCGGCAACGCCCCGAAGGGGCGCGGGGCCGTATGCGACATGCGGCTCCGCCGCGGGGCATGACCAGCCTCCATGGACCCGCAGCCGGGGTCCGGGCCGCCAGGCCCCGTACATCATCCGCACAACAGGGGGGAGCGGCGCAGCGATGCGCACCGGCCGTCATGTCACCATGCTCACCGAAGGCACCTATCCGCATGTCCACGGCGGGGTGAGCACCTGGTGCGACCAGCTCGTCAAGGGCATGCCCGACATCGAGTTCCACCTCGTGTCGCTCACCGGCACCGGCCGCGAACCCGTGACCTGGGAACTTCCGCCGAACGTGTACCGGCACACCTCCGTACCCACCTGGGGCCCACGCCCCGGCCGCACCCGTGCCCCGTATGGCGCGGCCCGCCGCCGCTTCACCGACTCCTATGAACGGCTTTTGCTCTCCGTCCTGGACCCCGAGGCGTCCCGCGACTTCGGGGAGGCGCTCTACGAGCTGGCCGAACTCGCCCGCGACGGACGCCTGTCGGCGGCGCTGCGCACGGAGGCCGCACTGCGCTCGCTGATGTGGATCTGGACGATGCCGCATCTGCCGACGGCCGCCGCGCACCCCACGGTCCACGACGCGCTCACCGCGACCGACCTGCTGGAACACGCCCTACGGCCGCTCGGCGCCCGTATCCCCGAGAACTGCGTGGCCCACGCGGTCAGCGGCGGTCTGGCCACCCTGCCCGCGCTCGCCGCCCGTGAGCTGGACGGCGTGCCGTTCCTCCTCACCGAGCACGGCATCTATCTGCGCGAGCGCTACCTCGGCCACCGGAGCGGCGACCAGCGCTGGCCCGTGAAGGCCTTCATGCTCGGCTTCCACCGCGAGCTGACCAGGCTCGGCTACCGCGCCGCCGACCTCATCACGCCCTGCAACCAGTACAACCGCCGCTGGGAGGAGCGCGGCGGCGCCGACGGCGACAAGGTCCGCACGGTCTACAACGGCGTCGACCCGGCCGCCTTCCCGCACGCCGGCCCCGAACCCGACGTGCCCACCCTCACCTGGTGCGGCCGTGTCGACCCCATCAAGGACCTGGAGACACTGCTGCACGCGTACGCCATGATCCGCGCCGAACTCCCCGAGACCAGACTCCGGTTGTTCGGACCCGTGCCGCCCGGCGGCGAGGAGTACCGCACCGAGCTGGAGAAACTCGCCGCCGAACTGGGCGTCACGGACGGGCTCACCTTCGAGGGCAGGATCAACGAGGTGTGGCGCGCGTACGCGGCCGGGCACATCGTGATGCTGTCCTCCATCTCCGAGGGCTTCCCGTTCTCCATCATCGAGGCCATGTCCTGCGGCCGTACGACCGTCTCGACGGACGTAGGCGGGGTCCGCGAGGCGGTCGGCGACACCGGGATCGTCGTACCTCCGCGCGAGCCGGAACAGCTGGCCGCCGCCGCGCTCGTCCTCCTCCGCGACGACGCACGCCGCATCGGACTGGGCGAGTCGGCGCGTCGGCGCGTCATCGACCGGTTCACCCTGCGCCGCTCCGTGGACGCCTTCCGCACGATCTATCTGGAGCTCGCGGGCCAGGGCGAGGCCGTGTACGAGCCCGCGCTGGAGACGGTCGCCGACTGGACCGTCGAACTGCGCGACCCCTGGTACCGGACCGTGGCGACGGACGGAACCGACTGGTGAGCGGCAGCCTCCCGACGCCCCCGGGCGCACCGCGGAACACTCTCCCGGCCATTCCTCGACAGCGCCGCGGGGCGCGTTGGGCCAACCCCGATCCCATCGATCAACTCGCCGAGCAGTACCGGGAGTTCATGGCGGCCGCCGTCCACCCCGACGAGATAGCGGCCCTGCTGGAGTCCAACGGCATGTCGGACGACCGGACCCGCGAACGGTACGGGTACCGCAACTCCTTCGCCCTCGCCGAGGAGTTGTACGAACGCGTCGAGCGCGGTCATCCCGAACCGGACGGTCCCGCGCCCGACCCCTGGCGGATCAGCCTGCTGGGCTGCCTGCTCAGAGGCGTGGTCTTCGCCCTCCCGGGCCTCGCCTACGTCCTGGGCGCACCCCTTCTCGCCGGCCCCCGCGACGGCTTCGGCCTCCCCGCCGGTACGGTCCCGCTGCTGGCCGGCGCCCTGTGCGGCTGGATGTGGAACCAGGGGCTCGCCCACCGGGCGTACTCCTGGCTCGGGCTGGGCGACCGCGACGCGTGCCGCCGCTCCCTCGCCGTCGGGGCCCCGGTCGGTGTGCTCCTCGGCGCGGCGGTCGCGTTCCTCGTGGCGGGCGGCGGCGACCCGGGTGCGGTGGCCTTCGCCGCCGGACAGTCCTGCTATCTCGGCGCCGCGACCGTCCTGCTGGTCATGGGCCGTGAACGGGCCCTTCTCCACAGTCTGCTGCCGATGACGGCGGGCTCCCTGTTCGCCCTGGTCCAGCAGGTGCCCGACTGGTCGAGGCTCACCCTGCTGGCCGGGTCCCTGTCGGCGGTCGTGATCCTCGCGGCACACGAAGTGGCGCCAGCCATGAAGGAGTTGGGCCTCGCGCGCTGGACCGCCGGGCTCGCGGCCCTGCTGCCCTTCGGCACCCCCGGAGCCACCACGGAGAAGGACCCGGCCTCTCCCCGGCTCTCCGCCTCCCTCCCGTACGCCTTCTTCGGCCTCGGCACCGGTGTGCTCGTGCTGTACGCGGCGCTCGGGGACGTGCTCGCCGGTGAGGAGCACAGCGCGGTCGCCACACCCGCCGCCGTGGCGCTCACGCTCAGCATGGGCCCCGCCGAATGGCTGCTGTACCGCTTCCGCAGCGGAGGCCTCGCCGGACTGCGCTCCACCAGCACACCGGGCGCCTTCTGGCGGGCCACCGCCGTGACCCTGGTCCAGTGCCTGGCCGGCTATCTCGCCGCCCTGCTGATCCTGGCCCATGCCACGGCCGCGATGTGGCCGCAGGCCCCGGTCCTCGACGGAACCCGCCTCGCGGGCCTGCTCCTGCTGGGCGCCGTGCTCTGGACCGGCCTGCTCCTGCAGTCCTTCGGCGCCGTCCTGGGCGCGGCCACGGTGTGCTGCGCCGCCGCCCTCGCCCAGACCACGGCCCTGGCGATGTACTCGGCCGACCCGCACCTGATCGGCCTGACCGTGTACGGCGTCGCGGCCGGGCTCCAGGCGGGCCTGGTAGGCGGCCTGCTGGGGAGGGCGACGGCTCACCGATGAGAGCAGAGAGAACAGAGTGCCCGGAGCGGGGGCCGGCCGGCACCTCCGCCCGCCCCTCCGTCCTCGTCCCTTACTACGAGCACCCGTCCGCCCGCCCCGCCGAGTGGAACGCGTTGGTCACCGCCGCGCCGAGCCTCTACGGCGTCGTCCTCAACCCGTCCAGCGGCCCCGGCGACGCCCCCGACCCGGCGTTCATCCAGGTCGCCAACCGGCTGCGGGCCGCGGGCGTACGGCTCCTCGGGTACGCCGACACGGGCTACGGCCGCCGGCCCGTCACCGAGGTCGTACGGGACCTGACCAGGTATCAGGCCTGGTACGGCACCGACGGCACGTTCCTCGACCAAGTGCCCGCCGGCCTCGGCGAGTTCGACTACTACCGGCGGCTCGCGGCGGCCGTCTGGGGCGGGGGCTCCGCCACCCTCGCCCTCAACCACGGCACCCCGCCGCACCCCGCCTACGCCCGTATCGCCGACCTCGTCGTCACCTTCGAGGGCACCTGGGAGACGTACCGGGAACAGCCGCTCGCGCCCTGGCCGGGCGGCACCCGCGGCCTCGGCGCGCAGGTGTGCCATCTGGTGTACGGAGTGCCGCCGGACGCCGACGTCGGCGGCCTCGCACGGACCCGCGGAGCCTCCGTGCACTGCGCGGTTCCCGGCGTAGGGGATCATCCCTGGGGTACGTTGCCGCACGCCCTGGAGCCCACCTGATGAGCCGCGTCCTCGCCCGCAGCGCCCTGCTGTCCGTCCTTCTGCTGGTCGCCGGGTGTACGACCACTTCCGACGACCAGCCGGGCACCGGCCGGGAGTCCGGCGAGGCCGCGCGCTGGCGGCCGGAGCCCGGCACGGACTGGCAGTGGCAGCTCAGCGGGCGTCTGGACACCTCCGTCGACGTCCCCGTGTACGACATCGACGGCTTCGACCAATCCGCCGACGCCGTCGCCGAGTTGCACGACGACGGCCGCGAGGTCATCTGCTATCTGTCGACCGGCGCCTGGGAGGACTGGCGCCCGGACGCCGACGAGTTCCCGAAATCGGTCATCGGCAAGAGCAACGGCTGGGAGGGTGAGCGCTGGCTCGACATCCGTGAGACCGACGTCCTCGAACCCCTCATGGCCGCCCGTTTCGACATGTGCGCGGAGAAGGGCTTCGACGCGGTCGAGCCCGACAACATGGACGGCTACCGCAACGAGACCGGCTTCCCCTTGAAGGCCGCCGACCAGCTTCGCTACAACCGCCTCATCGCCCGCCTCGCCCACGAGCGGGGCCTCGCCGTGGGCCTCAAGAACGACCTCGACCAGATCCCGGAACTCGTCGACGACTTCGACTTCGCCGTCAACGAGCAGTGCGCCCAGTACGAGGAGTGCGACGACCTCACCCCCTTCATCGAGGCGGGCAAGGCGGTCTTCCACGTCGAGTACGAGATGGAGACGGGCGACTTCTGCCCCGAGGCCCGACGCCTGGAGCTCAGCTCGATGCTGAAGAAGTGGGAGCTGGGGGTGTGGCGGAAGGCCTGCTGACGCTCGTGGATCAGCCGGGGGGACCGCCCCGGGGATCACCCGAGGGTGAACACGACCAGCGCCGCTGTCGCAGCGGTCTCCGCCAGCCCGCCGAACACATCGCCGGTCACCCCGCCGAACCGCCGCGTGCAGTGCCGCAGCAGCGACTCGGCGGCACCACAGGCGAGGACGACCGCGAGCACCGTACGGCCGATGTCGTACGGCCCGAAGAACGCGCCCGCGCCCGCCGCCGCGCATCCGACCAGGCCGGCCACGAGCAGTGCGCTCCGTACCGGCACCGCACCCGCCACCGCCGCCCCCAGCCCCTCGGGCCGGGCGGCGGGTACGCCCGCGCGCGCGGCCAGCGTCAGGGCCAGCCGGGCGGCGGTCGCGGAGACGGCCGCCGCGAGCGCGCCCAGCGCCCAGGACTCCCCGTACGCCTCGGTGAGCGCGGCGACCTGGGCCAGCAGCACCAGGACGAGGGTGATGACGCCGAACGGCCCGATGTCCGACTGCTTCATGATCCGCAGAGCGTCCTCGGCGGGCTTGCCGCTGCCGAGCCCGTCGGCGGTGTCGGCCAGCCCGTCCAGGTGCAGGCCGCGCGTGAGGACGGCCGGTACGGCGACGGAGGCCACGGCGGCGAGCAACGGACCGGCGCCCAGGACGAGGAGAAGACCGCCGAGTGCGGCCGAGACCAGGCCGACGACCAGCCCGGCGACGGGCGCGCACAGCATCCCTACGCGCGCGGCCTCCCGGTCCCAGCGGTTCACCGTCACCGGCAGCACGGTCAGGGTGCCGAAGGCGAAACGGAGGCCGTCGGAGAGTGCGGGCCCGGCCGCCGGGGTCGTGGGCTCGGAAGCCGTGGGCTCGGGGGGCGTGGGCTCGGGGGTCGTGGACACCGGCGCAGGCTACCCGGCCGGTCTGGCGGCGCCCAGGGGCAGTGGTGGATAAAGTTCGCATATGGGTCACTGGTGGGAGCGGAACATCATCGAGCCGGGCAAACTGCCGCTACTCCTCGCACTCACCGCGTTCGTACTGACGTTCTTAATCACCCGTGTCGTCACCCGTCTGATCCGGGCGGGCAAGGGCCCGTTCCGCAACATCAGCGGCAGCGGCGGCGTACACATCCACCACGTCGTCCCCGGTGTCGTCCTGACCGTCGTCGGCGGCTTCGGCGGGGTGGCCAGTGACGGACACGGCCTCGGCGCGCTGATCTCCGCCGTGCTGTTCGGCATGGGTGTGGGCCTGGTGCTGGACGAGTTCGCGCTGATCCTCCATCTCGACGACGTGTACTGGACCGAGGCGGGCCGCAAGAGCGTCGAGGTGGTCGTGCTGACGGCCGCCCTGGTGGGCCTGATGCTGATCGGCTTCCTCCCCTTCGGCGTCAACGACCTCAGCGACGACGAACTCCAGGACCGGGGCGCCGTCATGGTCAGCATCGGCACGAACTTCCTCATCTCGCTGATCGCCCTCAGCAAGGGCAAGGTCCGGACGGCGATCTTCGGCGTGATCATCCCGTTCATCGCCGTCATCGGCGCCATCCGCCTGGCCCGGCCCACCTCCGTCTGGGCCCGCCGCTTCTACCGCCGCCGCCCGCGCGCCCGCGCCCGGGCCTGGCGGCGCGCCTACCGCCACGACCGCCGCTGGGCGGGCCCCAGCCGCCGCCTTCAGGACTGGATCGGCGGCACCCCGGACGCGGAGTTGGCGCCCGGTGCCGGTCCGTCAGGCCCCGCCGGTCCGCCCGGTCCCGCCGATCCGTCAGACCCAGCCGGTTCATCCGGTGCGTCCGATCAGGCGGGGCGCCGCTGACGTACGGCCACGCCCCCGTACACCACCAGCACCGTCACGATCGCCGCCAGATGCTCCCTTGCCGCCCGCCAGGTCCTCCTTCACCAGCACCTCGACGACCATCGCCTCGACGACCGCGCCCGCCGTGACGTACGCCCGGTGGCGCAACCCCACGAACACGGCGAGCCCGACCACGGCCGCCGACGGCCCTGAACCATGGCTCGGGTGGAGCAGGGGCATGACGACGCCCGTCGCGACCGGCCACCGCAGATACGGCGTGCAGACGTCCGCTGTGTCGTGCCCGCCTACCCCGTGAGCGTGCTGTCCTCGTTTGTCGCTCGCTCGGTGAGCCGGTCCTCATCTGTTCGCAGCCGCAGCGGCGCGCAGCCGCAGCGGCGGCGTGGTCCGGCGGTGCCGAACCGGCCCTACGTGACGCACCCGCACTGCTCCTAGGTCGCGTCGTACTCCTCGGCGAGGATCTTCTCCTCGGCCGCGTCCTCGGCGGGGGCCTTCTCCGGCTCCGCCGGCTCCCGCTCCGGCAGCTCCGCCGCCAATGCCGCAGCGGCCTGCACCAGTGGCAGGGCCAGCAGCGCCCCGGCTCCCTCCCCGACCTTCACCCCATGGTCGAGCAGCGGCTCGATGGCCATCCGGTCCAGTGCCTTGGCCTGGGCCGGCTCCCCGCTGTTCTGCCCCGCGAGCCACCAGTCGGGCGCCCGGAAGGCGACCCGCTGGGCGACCAGCGCACACGCCGCCGACACCACCCCGTCGAGAATCACCGGCATCTTCCGCACCGCGCTCTGCAACAGGAACCCGGTCATGGCGGCGAGATCCGCCCCGCCCACGGTCGCGAGCAACTGCAACTGGTCCCCGAGCACCGGCCGGGCCCGCCGCAGGGCGTCCCGTACGGCCGCGCACTTCCGCATCCACGCCAGGTCGTCGATCGCCCGGCCACCCCGCCCGGTGACGACGGACGCGTCGGTCCCGCACAGCCCGGCCACGAGGACGGCCGCCGCCGTGGTCCCGCCGACGCTCACATCGCCGAGGACGACGAGGTCGGTCCCGGAGTCCGCCTCCTCGTCCGCGAGGGCGACGCCCACCCTAAACGCGGCCTCCGCCTCCTCCGCCGTCAGCGCGTCCTCCACGTCGATACGCCCGGACCCGCGCCGCACCCGGTGCCGTACGACCTCCGCGGGCAGCGCGTCCGGGTCGCAGTCGAGCGCGAGGTCCACCACGCGTACGGGTACGTCGAGCCGCCGGGCCAGCACCGCCACCGGGCTGCTGCCGTCGAGAACGGCCCGCACCAACTGGTCCGCGGTGCCCGCGGCCCGCGCGGAGACGCCGAGTTCGGCGATGCCGTGGTCGCCCGCGAACAGCACCACACGGGCCTGGCTGATCGGCCGCACGGGCACGGCCGACTGCGCCGCCGCGAGCCACTCACCCAGGTCGTCGAGGCGGCCCAGCGCCCCGGGCGGCACGATCTGCCTCTCCCGGCGCGCCTCGGCGTCGCGGCGCACCCCACCGTCGGGGCGCTCGATCAGATCGGTGAAGTCGTCGAGATTAAGCGAGCTCATTCGCCGAACAGTACCGGCAGCGATCGAACACGACCGTGCCACACCGTGACCCCGCGACGCACGAACGCCCGACCACGCCACCGGCACGTCATTGCACCCCGGATCGCGATCACCTCCGTACCTTTTTGAGGCGAATGTCCGCACGCCCTCCGCCCTGTCGCGTCCGTCGTCCCCAGGAGCCGCCATGTCCCCCACCCCGCAGCCGGACCCCGGCCAACTCGCCCCGGGCGTCGATCCCTTCCACGAGCCGCGCCGGGACGACTGTCCGTGGTGCGGCTCGCGGCAGTTGCGTACGCGGGTGCGTACGCCGGAAAGGAGGCCGGGTACGCCGGGCACGTTGGTGGTCGACGAGTGCCGGGACTGCTCCCACGCCTTCCAGAACCCCCGGCCCACACGGGACGGGCTGCTGCTCCGCCGTCACCAGTACCCCACCGAGGGCAACGTCCGCTCGAACCTCGCCGGGCGCCTGCGCCGGCGGCACCACCGGGTCGCCGCCCGCGCGCTGCTGCCGTATCCCGAACCGGAGAGCTGGCTCGACGTCGGCACCGGCCTCGGCCACTTCCCGGAGGCCGCGCGCGAGATCCACCCGTACACCGCCTTCGACGGCCTCGACCCGACCGCTCGCGTCGAACAGGCACGGGCGGCCGGGCGCATCGAGGAGGCACATCAGGGCCTGCTCACCGACCCGGAGATCGCCGCGCGGCTACGCGGCCGCTACGACGTGGTCAGCATGTTCCACCACCTGCAACACACCGCCGACCCTCGCGAGGAACTCCGCGTCGCCCGCACCGTCCTGCGCCCCGGCGGCCTCCTCCTCGTCGAAGTCCCGGCCCCCGCCCGCCCGTTCGGCACGCTGCCCGGCAGACGATCATGGCCGCGGCGGCCCTCCGACCGCCCACGCCCCCTCCATCTCATGCCCCTGCGCAATCTGCTCGCCGAACTGGACTCCCTGGGCTACGAGGTCCTGGTCACCCGCGCCTGCGCCCCCCTCCCACCCCGCGCACACCGGATCATCGCGCGCCGGAAGGCGCAACAAACCGCCCCCTCAATCCGTCGAGCCCCGTCGGCCGCCCCACCAGCGTCCTCGGCCGACCCGTCATCACCCCCGCCCGACCCCTCCGCCCCTTCGGAGCCCTCGCCCGACCCCTCTGCCCCTTCGGAGCCCCGGCCCGCTTCCTCGGCCGACTCCTCCGCCCCCTCCACTCCACCGGCCGCCTCCTGCACCGCACCGGCCGATCCCTCAGCCCCGTAGGGACAGGGCCTGCCCCGCCACCACCAGCAGGACGTGCTCGCACTCCGCCGCGAAGGCCGCGTTCAGGCGGCCGAGTTCGTCGCGGTAGCGGCGGCCGGAGGCGGTGGCCGGCACGATGCCGGAGCCGACCTCGTTGGAGACGGCGACCACCGTGCGGTGCGTGTGCCGTACGGCGTCGGTCAGTTCCGTGACCCGCGCCCGGAGCGCGCGCTCCCCGCCCCCGGCCCAGTCCGCGTCGTCCCACGCCCCCACCGAGTCCATCGCGTCCGTCAGCCACAGGGACAGACAGTCGACGAGCAGCGGAGCCCCGTCGTCGTCCTTCAACAGCGGTACGAGGTCGCAGGTCTCGACCGTGCGCCAGGAGCCGGGCCGTCGCTCCCGATGGGCGGCGACCCGCGCGGCCCACTCCCCGTCCCCGCTCCGCGTCCCGCCCGTCGCCACATACAGCACGTCCGGGAACGCCTCCAGCCGCCGCTCGGCCTCCACCGACTTCCCGGACCGCGCCCCGCCGAGCACGAGCGTGCGGCGCGGTACATCGGGCACGTTCTCGTAGGCGCCCACCGCGAGCGTCGTCCCGTCCCGCACGGCGCGCGCGCCCGCCGCCGCGAGCCGGCGCAGCAACTCGGCGCCCGGGGGCACGTCGTGGTCGATGTGCACGGCGACGACATCGGTTGTCGGCCCGACGGCCCCCACCGCCCGCAGCCGCGCCAGGGCGTCCGGCCGCCCCAGCACATCGGCGAGCACCATGTCGTACGGCTCCACCGACTGCTCCTCCACGCCGGCGGGCGCGCCCCCCGGCGGCAGATACAGCAACCGCTGCCCGCCCGGCCCGGTCACCGCGTACCCGGTCCCCGGGGAGTCCAGCGCCAGCGCCCGCACCCGGTGCCCGGTCAGCAGCGCCAGTTCCCGCCCGTCCGGCACCCGCCCCGGCTGTGGCAGCCCCGCCGGCACCTCCACGGCGGGCCCGTAGTGCGGATGCGACAGCAGCACCTGCCGTACGCCGGCCAACGAGCGCCCGGCGCGCGCGGCCGCGAGGGCGGCGCCCGGAGTGAGGTCGAGCAGCAGCGTGCCTTCCACGAGCAGCGCGGTCGCCCCGCGCGCGGCATCACCGAGCGCGGCCGCACACGCCGCGCACGGACAGTCGGGGCGGGGAAGCCCCGCGGGGGCGCCGGTGCCGAGCAATGTCAGTTCCACGCCTCCGATTTTCCCGTGTCTCCATGAACACCCGCAGGTCTTGCGCGTCCGACTAGGCTCGGGGGGAACCGGATCTTGCTCGGTACTGTGTGTGCGGTGCCGGGCCGGTACTTACGGAGGCTCACATGGCGGCATGGACGTGGCGGTTCGAGAAGGCCGACGGGGCGGAGGTCCAGCCCGCGGTCCAGCCCGAGGAGTTCACGACCCAGGGGGACGCCGAGTCGTGGATCGGAGAACACTGGAAGGCGCTCCTGGAAGGCGGCGCCGACCAGGTGAGGCTCTTCGAGGACACCACGGAGATCTACGGCCCGATGAGCCTGCACGCGCAGGACGCGTAGCCGCTCCGCGGGGGGCGGGATTCCAGCACGGGGCTCCGCCCCGAACCCGCGCGAGAGCTCGGGGGTGGGGTGCGTTGGCGGGTGCGGGTGGTGTGTGGTTGCTCGCGCAGTTCCCCGCGCCCCTCAAAAAGCAGGGGCTGCGCCCCGTGCCTTTTGCTTTTAGGGGCGCGGGGAACTGCGCGACCAGCCCCCACCCACCCGCACCCGAACAAACAACCCACCCGACCACCTCGGGGTCGAAGGGGCAGCGCCCCTGGGGATGGGAATGGGTAGGGGCGGCGGGGGCGGGAAAACTCAGCCCCGCACGCCGCACAGGTGCAGCAACGCCGCGACCTGCCGATAAGGATCCGTCCGCCCGGCCCGCTCCTCCGCCGCGAGGAGCACCTCCAGGTCCTCCTGCCCGGCAGGCACCCCAGCGTCATCCGCGGCCAGATCCGTGAACACCCGCACCCCGTACCACGCGTGCAACGGCGCCCCGATCCCCGCCAGGGTGTCCGTGAGCGCCCCCAGCCGATCCGCCCGCACATCGAGCCCCAGCCGATTCCGGTACGCGGTGGTGTCGAAGGCGGCCAGCGCCCCCGCCCAGTCCCCGGCCAGCCCCGGCCGCATGGCGAGCGCGTCGGCGTTCCGTACGAGCAGGGACAACAGCCCCCCGGGCGCCAGCATCCGAGCCAGCCCGGCCAGCAGTGCGTCGGGCTCCTCGACGTGCATCAGCACGCCGTGACACAGCACCACGTCGAAACTGCCCGGCAGGAAGTGCACACCCGTGTCATGCCCGTCGCCCTCGACGATCCGCACCCGCCCCCGGATGCCCTCGGGCTCGGCGGCGAGCGCCTCCCGGGCCACGGCGATCAGCCTCGCCTCGCGTTCGATCCCGGTCACCGCGTGCCCGGCCCGTGCGAGCCGCAGCGCCTGCGTGCCCTGGCCCATGCCCACGTCGAGCACCCGGAGCCGCTGCCCGACCGGGAAGCGTCCGACTATCTGCTCGTCCACCTGGCGGGAGACCAGCTCCTGTCGTACGACCTCACGCAGTGTGCCCAGCCGGTTCAGCCAGGCCTCCGCGGCACCGCCGGAGAAAGTGGTCGTGCTCAGGGCCGCTCTCCGCGCTTGACCTGCGGCTTCGGCAGCCGGAGGCGACGCATCTGCAGGGTGCGCATCAGGGCGTAGGCCACGGCGCCCTTCTTGCTCGCGTCGGGGAAGCGCTCGTTCAGCTGCTTCTTCAGACGGAAGCCGAGACTGATCGAGTCGACCACGATCAGGACGATCACGAAGAGCCACAGCAGCAGCGCGATGTTCTGCAGCGACGCCACCCGCACCATGCTCAGCACGAGGATGATCACGGCCAGCGGCAGGAAGAACTCCGCGATGTGGAACCGTGAGTCCACGAAGTCACGGGCGAACTTGCGCACCGGACCCTTGTCCCGCGCGGGCAGATAGCGCTCGTCGCCGGTCGCCAGCGCCTGGCGCTGCTTCTCCAGCACGGCACGGCGCTCGTCGCGGGAGCGCTTGGCGGCCTCCTTGCGCGTCGTGGGCGTGTTGGCCACGCTGCGGCGCTGGGTCTGGGCCTCACTCCGCTTGGGAGTGGGCCGCCCCTTGGGGGCCTGCGGGTCACGGGTCTGCTTGGAGTCGGTCACCGGCGCCTTGTCGGCCACCGGCCCCTTCTCGCTCTTGTCGCGGCTTCGGAACACAAAACCCAAGGGTACGGGGTGCCGGGGCATGGACCCCAGCCGAGTGGGGAACGATCCGGCAACACCCGGCGTCTGTGCTGGAGACAGAGCAGGGGCGAAGGTGGCCGGGGAAACCCGAAAAGCCGGAAAAGCGGGGGGTGCGGTGACGGTTCGTCCGTAGGGGGCGCTGAGGTGTTCCGGGGGTCGGCCCGTATCTGACCCCGGGAGACATCTACTCCCTACGCCGGAGCGGTGCCGTACACAGTCGTCCTTGGGGATGAGCGCATCAGCCCCCGAACAGTGCGGTAATAGAGGCAGGGCCCGTACTGTGGGTTCTGTTGCAAACCTGTGAGCTGGAGTCCGTCAGAAGGGGGCGCGCGAAGCCCATGAGCGGTGTCATGAAGCGTATGGGGATGATCTTCCGCGCGAAGGCGAACAAGGCCCTTGACCGGGCCGAGGACCCGCGCGAAACCCTCGATTACTCGTACCAGAAGCAGCTGGAGCTGCTCCAGAAGGTGCGCCGGGGCGTGGCGGACGTCGCCACCTCCCGCAAGCGCCTGGAGCTCCAGCTCAACCAGCTCCAGTCCCAGTCCTCGAAGCTGGAGGACCAGGGCCGCAAGGCGCTCGCGCTGGGGCGTGAGGACCTGGCCCGCGAGGCGCTCTCCCGGCGCGCCGCGCTCCAGCAGCAGGTGACGGACCTGGAGACGCAGCACTCCACCCTCCAGGGCGAGGAGGAGAAGCTCACGCTCGCCGCCCAGCGCCTGCAGGCCAAGGTCGACGCCTTCCGTACGAAGAAGGAGACGATCAAGGCCACCTACACCGCCGCCCAGGCCCAGACCCGTATCGGTGAGGCCTTCTCCGGCATCTCCGAGGAGATGGGCGACGTCGGCCTCGCCATCCAGCGCGCCGAGGACAAGACCGCGCAGCTCCAGGCCCGCGCCGGCGCCATCGACGAGCTCCTCGCCTCCGGTGCCCTCGACGACCAGTCCGGCATGCACAAGGACGACATCCAGGCCGAGCTGGACCGCCTCTCCGGCGGTACGGACGTCGAGCTGGAGCTCCAGCGCATGAAGGCGGAGCTGGCGGGCGGCTCGTCCGCACAGCAGCAGGCCATCGAGGGCGGCACGGGCCAGCCGGCTTCCCAGCAGCAGTCCCAGCAGCAGGACACCCCCCGCTTCGACAAGCAGTAGACACGCGCCATCGGCACGGATATCCGGGTCCCACGCCTGAGGAGGGCGACATGATCGTACGGATCATGGGGGAGGGGCAGGTGAGGCTGGACGATGTCCACTTCGCCGAGTTGAACAAGCTGGACGACGTACTCCTGGCGGAAATGGAGGTCGGCGACGGCCCGGGCTTCCGCCACACCCTCCACGCCCTCCTGGACAAGGTCCGAGAACTGGGCACCCCCCTCCCCGACGACTCCCTGGAGCCGTCGGAACTGATCCTCCCCGCGCCGGACGCGACGCTGGAGGAGGTCAGGGAGATGCTGAGCGACGACGGACTGATCCCGGGCTGATGGGTCGAGGGGCCCACGCCCTGCGACAGGGCTGCGGGGAACCGCGCGACCGGCCACACTCGGCGACCACTCGGCCGCCTCGCCCGACGACCCCCTCACCCGAGTTCTCCCGCGAGGGCGCAGCCCCGGGCGGGGTCCGGGGCGGAGCCCGGCGGCGGCGTCGGCACCCCCGGGTACTGTCAGCCCCCGTTCCCCCACCTGCAAAAACCCCGTACGGTACACATCCGTGAGCACCTTCCAGCGGGCCAGGACCTGGCTGACGGCGCACCCCATCGCGCTGGACGCGGCCCTCGCCCTGGGCGTCCTCGTCGCGATGGTGGCGGGCTCGTTCATCGACCCGCACGCCGAGCACGGGGGCAGATGGGGCGCCCGCACCCCCGACGGGCTCAGCATCGCGCTCATGGTGCCGGCCGCCGCCGTCCTGGTGGCCCGCCGCCGCGCCCCCATGCTCGTACTGGCCGCCACCTCCGCCCTCACCCTCACCGAGCTGGTGACCGGCGATCCCCGCGCCCCCGTCGCGATGTCCGCCGTGGTCGCCCTCTACACGGTCGCCTCCACCACCGACCGCCCCACCACCTGGCGGGTCGGCCTGCTCACGATGACCGTGCTGACCGCGACGGCCATGCTCGTCGGCCCCCTTCCCTGGTACGACCAGGAGAACATCGGCATCTTCGCCTGGACCGGCATGGCCGCCACGGCCGGCGACGCCGTACGCAGCCGCCGCGCCTTCGTGCACGCGATACGGGAACGCGCCGAACGGGCGGAGCGCAGCCGCGAGGAGGAGGCCCGCCGCCGGGTCGCCGAGGAACGCCTCCGGATCGCCCGCGACCTGCACGATGTCGTCGCCCACCACATCGCCCTCGTCAACGTCCAGGCCGGAGTCGCCGCCCACGTCATGGACAAGCGGCCCGACCAGGCCAAGGAAGCCCTCGCCCACGTCCGCGAGGCCAGCCGCTCCGCGCTCAACGAACTCCGCGCCACGGTCGGTCTGCTCCGTCAGTCCGGTGACCCCGAGGCCCCCACCGAACCCGCCCCCGGCCTGGTCCGGCTCGACGAACTCGTCGGCACCTTCCACAGCGCGGGCCTCGCGGTCGAGGTGGCCCGCGCCGACCAGGGCGTGCCGCTCCCGGCCGCTGTCGACCTCGCCGCGTACCGCGTCATTCAGGAAGCCCTCACCAATGTGCACAAGCACGCGGGCAAGGAGGCGAAGGCCGAGGTCAGCGTCGTATGCGTCGGCCCGAACGTGGAGATCACCGTCCTCGACAACGGCACCGGACCCGACGGGAAGGACGAGGAGGGCCATGGCGGCGGCCACGGCCTCCTCGGTATGCGTGAACGCGTCGCCGCGCTCGGCGGCGCCCTCACCACCGGGCCCCGCTACGGCGGCGGCTTCCGCGTCCATGCGATCCTGCCGCTCAAGAGCCGAACGACCGTCACCGAAGAAGCCCTACGACTGTGAGCCGTACCATCGCGGCACACCGGCGAGCCGCCGTACGACCATGCCGCGGCCGACGGACCGTACGACCGTGACCAGCGCCCCGGGGGACCCCGTATGACGATCCGTGTCCTGCTCGCCGACGACCAGGCTCTGCTGCGCAGCGCGTTCCGGGTGCTCGTCGATTCGGAGCCGGACATGGAGGTCGTGGGGGAGGCGTCGGACGGGGCGGAGGCGGTGCGGCTCGCGAAGGAGGAGCGGGCGGACGTCGTGCTGATGGACATCCGGATGCCCGGCACGGACGGGCTGGCCGCCACCCGCATGATCAGCGCCGATCCGACGCTCGCCCACGTCCGGGTCGTCATCCTCACCACCTTCGAGGTCGACGACTACGTCGTGCAGTCGCTGCGCGCCGGCGCCTCCGGCTTCCTCGGCAAGGGCTCGGAGCCGGACGAACTGCTCAACGCGATCCGGGTGGCCGCAGGCGGCGAGGCGCTGCTGTCGCCCACCGCGACCAAGGGCCTGATCGCCCGCTTTCTCGCCCAGCCGGACGACTCCGGCGGTGACGCCGCCCGCTCCGAGCGGCTCGCCACGCTGACCGGCCGCGAGCGCGAGGTGCTCGTGCAGGTCGCCGGAGGGCTCTCCAACGACGAGATCGCCGAGCGTCTGGAGGTCAGCCCGCTGACCGTGAAGACACACGTCAACCGGGCCATGGCGAAGCTCGGCGCCCGCGACCGGGCCCAACTGGTGGTCTTCGCGTACGAGTCGGGCCTGGTACGCCCAAGGGTGGAGTGAGAGCCGCCGGGGACTACTCCACTCGGAGTATGCGAGGCATAAGGAAATGGCCCTGGGGAGCGAGGGAACAGGGGTCCCCCATGGCCCAGGGTATGAGGTGAGCGCTCACATCTGCGTCACACAGGCGACACATGAGGCACCCATGCCGCATGTGGCACACGGGCGTTCGTCCTCCGCTCATGCCACAGAAGAGAGACCCTGACCCATGTCCTGGCTGTCTCGGTTCAGCCTCGCACAACGGGCCCTCGTCGGTCTGATGTCGATCATCGCGCTCGTCTTCGGGGCGATCGCGATACCCCAGCTCAAGCAGCAGTTGCTGCCCACCATCGAACTACCCATGGTGTCCGTGCTCGCGCCCTACCAGGGCGCCTCCCCGGACGTGGTCGAGAAGCAGGTCGTCGAGCCCATCGAGGACAGCCTCGAAGCCGTCGACGGCATCACGGGCGTCACCTCCACCGCCAGCGAGGGCAACGCCCTGATCATGGCGTCCTTCGACTACGGACCCGGCACCGACCAGCTCGTCGCCGACGTCCAGCAGGCCGT
This sequence comes from Streptomyces sp. DSM 40750, assembly GCF_024612035.1. Lineage (GTDB taxonomy): Bacteria > Actinomycetota > Actinomycetes > Streptomycetales > Streptomycetaceae > Streptomyces. Next base: position 3,267,376 of record NZ_CP102513.1, on the reverse strand, counting down.
CAACCGGGTCCGGGCGCAGCTCCCGGACGACGTGGACCCGCAGGTGATCGCGGGCTCGACCGACGACATGCCCACCGTCGTCCTCGCCGTCGCCTCCGACCAGGACCAGCAGGCCCTGGCCGACGAGCTCGACCGGACGGTCGTGCCGACCCTGGAAGGCATCGACGGCGTCGGCCAGGTCACCGTCGACGGTGTACGGGATCTCCAGGTCACCGTCACCCCCGACGACGCGAAGCTGGCGAAGGCGGGCCTGACCACGATGGCCCTCTCCCAGGCCCTCCAGGCCGGTGGGGTCACCGTCCCCGCGGGCTCCTTCGACGAGGACGGCGCCAACCGCACGGTCCAGGTCGGCGGCGGCTACACCTCGCTGAAGCAGATCGAGGACCTGATGGTGCGGGGCGAGGGCGCGAAGAAGCCCGTACGCCTCGCCGATGTCGCCGCGGTCAAGGAGGAGCAGGCCAAGGCCGACTCCATCACCCGCACGAACGGTGAGCCGAGCCTCGCGGTCATGGTCACCATGGACCGCAACGGCAGCGCCGTCGCCATCTCCGAGGCCGTCGAGGACGAACTGCCGGCCATGCGCCGGGACCTGGGCTCCGGCGCCACCGTCACCGTGGTCAGCGACCAGGGCCCGGCGGTCTCCAAGTCCATCGACGGACTGACCACCGAGGGCGCGCTGGGTCTGCTCTTCGCGGTCCTGGTCATCCTGGTCTTCCTGGCGTCGATCCGCTCGACCCTCGTCACCGCGGTGTCCATCCCGCTGTCGGTGGTCCTGGCACTGATCGTCCTGTGGACCCGCGACCTCTCCCTCAACATGCTGACGCTCGGCGCGCTGACCATCGCGATCGGCCGGGTCGTCGACGACTCGATCGTCGTCCTGGAGAACATCAAGCGCCACCTCGGCTACGGCGAGGAGCGCGAGGAGGCGATCCTCAAGGCGGTCCGCGAGGTCGCCGGCGCGGTCACCTCGTCCACCCTGACGACGGTCGCGGTCTTCCTCCCGATCGGCCTGACCGGCGGCATGGTCGGCGAGCTGTTCGGCAGCTTCTCGCTGACCGTGACGGCGGCCCTGCTGGCCTCCCTGCTGGTCTCGCTGACCGTGGTCCCGGTGCTGTCGTACTGGTTCCTGCGCGCCCCCAAGGGCACGCCCGAGGACGCCGAGGAGGCGCGCCGGAAGGCCGAGGAGAAGGAGGCGAAGAGCCGTCTCCAGCGCTTCTACGTCCCCGTTCTGCGCTTCGCCACGCGACGCAGGCTGACCAGCGTGGCCATCGCGGTCGCCGTCCTGCTCGGCACGTTCGGCATGGCCCCGCTGCTGAAGACGAACTTCTTCGACCCGGGCGACCAGGAAGTGCTCAGCCTCAAGCAGGAGCTGAAGCCCGGCACCAGCCTCGCGGCGACGGACGAGCAGACGAAGAAGGTCGAGAAGCTGCTCGCCGACACCAAGGGCGTCAAGGACTACCAGGTCACCATCGGCTCCTCCGGCTTCCTGGCCGCGTTCGGCGGCGGCACCGACTCCAACCAGGCGTCGTACAGCGTCATGCTGGACGACTCGGCCACCGCCGCGGACGTCCAGGACACGATCGAGAAGGGTCTCGCCGGGCTCTCCGGGATCGGTACGACGACCGTCGCGGTCGGCGACGCCTTCGGCAGCCAGGACCTCAGCGTGGTCGTGAAGGCCGCCGACGCCGATGTCCTGCGCAAGACGGCCGAGCAGGTCCGCGACGCGGTCTCGACCATGGACAACGTCACGGACGTCACCAGCGACCTCTCCCAGAGCGTGCCCCGCATCTCGGTCAGGGCCACCGACAAGGCGGCCGCGGCCGGCTTCGACGACCAGACCCTCGGCGCGGCCGTCGCCCAGGCCGTACGCGGTACGACCAGCGGCCGTGCCATCCTCGACGACACCGAGCGGGACGTCGTCATCAAGTCGGCGAACCCCGCCGAGACGCTCCAGGAACTGCGGGACCTGCCGCTGGGCGCGGTGAAGCTGGGCGACATCGCGGACGTCGAGCTGGTGGACGGCCCGGTCTCCATGACCCGGATCGACGGCCAGCGGGCCGCGACGATCACGGCGAAGCCCAAGGGTGACAACACCGGCGCGGTCAGCACCGACCTCACCGCCAAGCTGAACGCCCTCAAGCTCCCCGAGGGCGCCACCGCCGACATCGGCGGCGTCTCCGAGGACCAGGACGAGGCCTTCGCCTCGCTGGGTCTGGCGATGCTCGCGGCGATCGCGATCGTCTTCATGCTGCTGGTCGCGACCTTCCGGTCCCTGATCCAGCCGCTGATCCTGCTGGTCTCGATCCCGTTCGCGGCCACGGGCGCGATCGGCCTTCTGATCATCACCGGCACGCCCATGGGTGTCCCCGCGATGATCGGCATGCTGATGCTCATCGGCATCGTCGTCACCAACGCGATCGTGCTGATCGACCTGATCAACCAGTACCGCCGCCAGGGCTACGGCACGGTGGAGGCGGTCATCGAAGGCGGCCGCCACCGTCTCCGTCCCATCCTGATGACGGCGCTGGCGACGATCTTCGCGCTGCTGCCCATGGCCCTCGGCGTCACGGGCGAGGGCGGCTTCATCGCCCAGCCGCTGGCCGTGGTCGTCATCGGCGGCCTGATCACCTCGACGCTGCTGACCCTCCTCCTGGTCCCGACCCTCTACACGATGGTCGAGATCCGCAAGGAGCGCCGAGCGAAGAAGAAGGCCCTGAAGCGGGCGGGTACGCCGGCTGAGCCGACGGAGTCGGAGACGCCGGAACCGGCGGGGGTCTAGCGAGTACCCGCGCCCCTTCAGGGGCGCGGGGAACCGCACGACCAGCCCCCACCGGGGCGACAGAAAAGGCGACAAAAAAAAGGGGGTGCCCCTCAACGCGAGAGGCACCCCCTTGCCGACGTCTACGGAAGCGCCAGCATCCGCTCAAGCGCCAGCTTCGCGAACGCCTCCGTCTCCTTGTCCACCTCGATGCGGTTGACGAGGTTGCCCTCGGCGAGGGACTCCAGGGCCCACACCAGGTGCGGCAGGTCGATCCGGTTCATCGTGGAGCAGAAGCAGACCGTCCGGTCCAAGAACACGACCTCCTTGCCCTCGGGCGCGAAACGGTTCGCCAGCCGCCGTACGAGGTTCAGCTCGGTGCCGATGGCCCACTTGGAACCGGCGGGGGCGGCCTCGAGCGCCTTGATGATGTACTCGGTCGAACCGACGTAGTCCGCCGCCGCCACCACCTCGTGCTTGCACTCGGGGTGAACGAGGACGTTCACCCCCGGAATCCGCTCCCGGACGTCGTTCACGGACTCCACGCTGAAGCGGCCGTGCACGGAGCAGTGCCCCCGCCAGAGGATCATCTTCGCGGCCCGCAACTGCTCGACCGTGAGGCCACCGCCCGGCTTGTGCGGGTTGTAGAGGACACAGTCGTCGAGCGACATGCCCATGTCCCGCACGGCGGTGTTGCGGCCCAGGTGCTGGTCCGGCAGGAACAGGACCTTCTCACCCTGCTCGAAGGCCCAGTCAAGGGCCCGTTTCGCGTTCGACGAGGTGCAGATCGTGCCGCCGTGCTTGCCGGTGAAGGCCTTGATGTCGGCGGAGGAGTTCATGTACGAGACGGGCACGACCTGCTCGGCTATCCCGGCCTCGGCCAGCACGTCCCAGCACTCGGCGACCTGCTCGGCGGTGGCCATGTCGGCCATGGAGCACCCGGCGGCGAGGTCCGGCAGGACGACCTTCTGGTCGTCACCGGTCAGGATGTCCGCCGACTCGGCCATGAAGTGCACACCGCAGAAGACGATGTACTCGGCCTCGGGCCGCGCCGCCGCGTCCCGGGCCAGCTTGAAGGAGTCGCCCGTGACGTCCGCGAACTGGATGACCTCGTCGCGCTGGTAGTGGTGCCCGAGCACGAAGACCTTGTCCCCGAGCTTCTCCTTGGCGGCGCGGGCGCGCTCCACCAGGTCGGGGTCGGACGGGGAGGGGAGATCGCCGGGACACTCGACGCCGCGCTCGCTCCTCGGGTCGGCCTCGCGGCCGAGCAGCAGCAGGGCGAGGGGCGTCGGCTGTACGTCGAGCTCCTGGGTCTGGGCGGTGGTCACGGCACGCACCCTTTCTGTTCTGCGGCTCGCCGCCCGGGGGAGGGTCGGCGGGACATTCGGGCTATCCTTTTCGTCGAATTGACGCTATCTATGATAACCGCTTCACGTCACTTTGACGATGCCCATAGTGTCGATGTGACATGAATCCCGACGGCCGCATCGGAGGGCCTCACGCGCGGTCCTCCTATGGGGTTGTCCACAGCCCCCAGCGACCCGGTGCCCACTTCACGGGCCATGTGCGAGCATGAAGAGAGACGCGTAGGAAATCCGCGCGGCCCGGAATGAATCCGGGGCTCCGGCGGTTGCACTCGTCGGCAAGCAGTCTCCGTACAACCCGGGAGAGATGTAGATGTCCGTATCGGACGAGACCGGCACCGTCACCGACGGCATCATCGTGACCGACGCCGCCGCGGCCAAGGTCAAGGCCCTGCTCGACCAGGAAGGCCGTGACGATCTGGCGCTGCGCGTCGCCGTTCAGCCCGGCGGCTGCTCAGGCCTGCGCTACCAGCTCTTCTTCGACGAGCGCTCGCTCGACGGCGACGTGGTGAAGGACTTCGACGGCGTGAAGGTCACCACCGACCGTATGAGCGCCCCGTACCTGGGCGGCGCCACCATCGACTTCGTCGACACCATCGAGAAGCAGGGCTTCACCATCGACAACCCGAACGCGACGGGCTCCTGCGCCTGCGGCGACTCCTTCAGCTGAGTCCCCGCCCACGCGGCAGCCGTACGCGTACAGGCGATGAGTACGACGAAGGCGGCGTCCCCCTCCGACGGGGACGCCGCCTTCGTACTGCCTCAGCCGCCGCCTGCCGCGGCGGCGGTGTCTACCGCGGCTCCAGCTCCGCGATCGCGCCCTCCGGGATCGCCTTGCCGTCCGACCCGACCACCTTCCGGTCGCCCAGCGGTTCGTCGAGCTGCACCGTCCGCTCCACCGCCTTGGCGATCATGATGCAGACCTTGCCCTCCCACGGGGTGTCGGTCACGGCCACCGTCACCTCGCCCGACTCCTCGCTCACCGAAGCCGAGTAGTCGCTGCACACCCCGCCCCAGAAGGTCACGGTCAACTCGTCGCCGTCGACCGTGTAGCCCTCGACCCGCACGTCACGCGACGGACCGGTGGACGGCGCGTCGCCCGGGTCGCCGGGCTCCTCGGTCGGCTCCGACCGGGGCCCGGGGGAGGACAGATACTTCGGGTCGATCGCCGGATGCGTCACCGTGAAGGTGTCCTCGGTCCCTGTCGGCCGCACCTCGAACAGCCAGGACGGCACCAGTGCCGGCCGGCCGTCCACATGGTGCGAGGCGAGCCCGAACACCGCGTTCTCGACGGTGACCGCCTCCGGCTTCGGCAGCGTGGTGACCGGCTCGCACGGCGTCTCGTCCGCCACGACCGTCCCGCTCTCGCCGACCGCCTTGTTCTCACCGGCCAGCGGTACGGGACCGGTGCAGCCGCCGATGCCCTCGCGCCCGGTGCCGACACCCTGACCCGAGCCGTTCATCAGCTCCAGCGCCCGCTCCGCGTCGACGACGGGATACGTGTCGCTCTTCACCGGCGTCTTCACGTTGCCGCTGCCGCCGACCACCTGGCCGTCGGCGCCTATCTGGATGCCGGTCGCCCAGCCGTACGTGGGCAGCCCACCGACCTCGGGATCGGCGTTCACGACACGTACGGCGCCCATGAGCTGGGTGGCGTCGAGCTTGGCGTCGTCCTGGCCGACGGCCTTGAGCACCGGGGCCGCCGCCTTCTTGGCCGCCGCCTCGCTCACCGGGGCGCCACTCTCGGCGGTGCGGGAGGTGCAGACGTCGACCTTCTGGCAGTTGTCCGTGCCGGGCGTGAACCGGCTGAACGTCCACGTCCCCGGCGACTGCTTGTCGACCTGGAGCACCGGTCCCGAACCGTCCCCGGCGTTCCCGACCCGCCAGGCCTCGCCCTCGGCCGTCGGCTTGCCCTCCACGCCGAGCGCCTTCGCGAGCCGGGTCACCTCGGCGGCCGTCACGTCGCCCTTGACGGGGTAGACGGGAGCCGAGCCGGGGCCGTCGGGCAGGTCGCCGTCGGCGCGGTAGGTCACCCCGTTGGGGTTCGGCTCACCAGGAGCGATGCCGTTCGAACCGCCGTCGGTGTAGCCGTCGAGCGCCAGCGGCGGGGGAGTGCCGTCACCGCCGGGCGAGCCGGAGTTCCCGGCCCCACCGGAAGAGGTCGAGGCGAGGAGCGCCCCGCCACCCCCGACCAGCAGCACCGCGGCGGCCACCGAGGCCACGGCCACGCGGGAGCGCCGTCGGCGCGGGCGCTCGGCACCGCCGACCCCCACGACGTGAAGGCCGTCGTCGCTGCCGCCCTCGCCCTCGCCCTCGTCCTTGTCGGCGTCACCGGCTACGGCACGCTCGTCCTCACCTTCGGAAGGTTCGGAGCCGGCGCCCTCGTCCACGTCGCTCTCCGCGGTCGCGGAGGCCTCGTCGGCCCTGCCGCCCGCATCGGCCTCGGTGACGTCATCCCCGGCAGCCCTGAGCTCCTCGGAGGCGTCGGGCTCGGGGCCCTCGTCCGGGTTCTCGGGGTTGTCGGGTCGCTCGGAGTTCACCGCATCGCTCCTTCGGCTGGTCGTACACCGCATCCCCTCTACGGGGGACAGCGATGGGACGCGGCAGAGGAGCCGACGGTTCCCTGTCCGGGGCGGAAAGCCCGGCCGGACCCCTCAGTCGCCGTAGTCGGACATCGCGTCCACGAGCCGCGCGGAGGTCGCCGGCACCGTCACCCCGTGAATGAGTGAAGGGGACACCGGAGCCGTAATGACCTTCGCGGGGGCCGCCCAGTGCGGAACCATCCGGGCGCAGTCGCCGCGCAGCGCCGCGAGGCCGCCGTCCGGGTCGAACGGAACGGTGCCGTGGATCTTGGGGTTCGTCATAACGGCACCGTATGCACCGCGAACCCTACGAAGAAAGCCCTACTATCGGGTAGTTTTGCCTGCTTCGGAGGGCGTGGACGACCCGGTAGCGTGAACTGTCAATCCCCTCTCCCTTCGCAGGAGTGTGTCCTCGCCGTGCGTATCGCAGTCTCCGGCTCCATCGCCACCGATCATCTGATGACCTTCCCGGGCCGCTTCGCCGACCAACTCGTAGCGGACCAACTGCACACGGTTTCCCTTTCCTTCCTGGTCGACCAGCTCGACGTACGCCGCGGCGGTGTCGGCGCGAACATCGCGTTCGGCATGGGACAGCTCGGCACGCGCCCGATCCTGGTCGGCGCGGCGGGCTCCGACTTCGACGAGTACCGCGCGTGGCTCGACCGGCACGGTGTGGACACCACATCCGTGCGCATCTCCGAGACGCTGCACACGGCCCGCTTCGTGTGCACCACGGACGCCGACCACAACCAGATCGGTTCCTTCTACACGGGCGCGATGAGCGAGGCCCGCCTCATCGAGTTGAAGACCGTCGCCGACCGCGTCGGCGGTCTCGACCTCGTCCTCATCGGCGCGGACGACCCGGAGGCGATGCTCCGCCACACGGAGGAGTGCCGCTCCCGGGGCATCCCCTTCGCCGCGGACTTCTCCCAGCAGATCGCCCGCATGGACGGCGACGAGATCCGGATACTGCTGGACGGCGCCACGTACCTCTTCTCCAACGAGTACGAGAAGGGGCTCATCGAGTCCAAGACCGGCTGGTCGGACGCCGAAATCCTCGCGAAGGTCGGGCACCGGGTCACCACCCTCGGTGCGCAGGGCGTCCGCATCGAGCGGGACGGGCACGACCCGATCGAGGTCGGCTGCCCGGAGGAGGAGCGGAAGGTCGAGCCCACAGGGGTCGGCGATGCCTTCCGCGCGGGCTTCCTGTCCGGGCTCGCGTGGGGCGTCTCGCTGGAGCGGGCCGCGCAGGTCGGGTGCATGCTCGCCACGCTGGTGATCGAGACGGTGGGTACGCAGGAGTACCAGCTGCGTCGGGCGCACTTCATGGACCGGTTCACGAAGGCGTACGGGCACGCTGCCGCTGAGGAAGTACGGGCTCACCTCGGCTGAGGCCGGCCTCCGCGACTACTCGTCCGCCGCGGTCGGTGAGTTGTCGGCCGCGGGTTCGATGTGGTTGCCCGCGCGGTTCCCGCGCCCCTCGGAGGCCTGCGGCCTCCTTCGCGGCGCGGGAACTCGGGTCCTCTCAGCCCAGCCTTCGCACCACATACGCCGAGCCCCGCTCCGCCGGCTCCTCGCCCACGTACTCCTGGCCCCGCATCTCGCACCACGCCGGGATGTCCAGGCGGGCCGCCTCGTCGTCGGAGAGGACGCGGACCGTGCCGCCGACCGGGACGTCGCCGATGACCTTGGCCAGCTCGATCACGGGGATCGGGCAGCGCTTGCCGAGGGCGTCCACGACGAGGACGAGGACGTCCTCGCGTACGACGGTCGCGGGGGCCGGAGCCCCCAGCTTCTCCCGGACCGTCGCGACAGCCCCGGGCAGCACCGACAGGAACCGCTCGACGTCCTCCTCCACCGACCCCGTCGGCAGCGACACCCGTACGTTCCCCTCGCTGAGCACCCCCATGGCCCGCAGCACATGGCTGGGCGTCAACGTGCTGCTCGTACAGGAGGAACCGGAGGAGACGGAGAAGCCCTCGCGGTCCAACTCGTGCAGCAATGTCTCCCCGTCGACATAGAGACAGGAGAAGGTGACGACCCCCGGGAGCCGGCGCTCCGGGTCCCCCACCACCTCCACGTCCGGCACCAGCGACGGCACCCGCGCCCGGATCCGCTCCGTCAACTCCCGCAGCCGTACGGCCTCCGCGTCCGCCTCCGCCCGTACGGCCCGCAGCGAGGCGGCGGCCGCCACGATCGCCGGGATGTTCTCGAAGCCGGCGGCCCGCCCCGACTCCCGCTCGTCGACGGGCCCTTGCGCCGCGAACCGCACACCCTTCCGTACGACGAGAAGTCCGACCCCGGACGGACCGCCCCATTTATGGGCACTGCCGGTCAACACCGACCAGTCCCCGTTCACCCGCCCCCACCCGAGCGACTGCGCCGCGTCCACCAGCAACGGCACCCCGGCCGCCCGGCACACCTCCGCCACCTCGGCCACCGGCTGCTCGGTCCCCACCTCGTGGTTGGCCGACTGCAGACACGCGAGCGCGGTGTCGGCCCGCAGGGCGTCGGCGTACGAGGCCGCGGAGACCGACCCGGTACGACCCACCGCCACCTGAGTGACCGTCCCACCCCCGGCCTCATGCACCTCCGCCGCATGCAGCACCGAAGAGTGTTCGACCGCAGACACGATCAGGTGACCCCCGACCCGCCGCCGCCCCGCCAACACCCCCGCGATCCCGGAGTGCACGGCCCGCGTACCGGACGACGTGAACACCAACTCGTCAGCCCGACACCCCACGGCCTCGGCGGCGGCTTCCCGGGCGGCGTCCAACAGCAACCGTGCCCGCCGCCCTTCCCGATAGAGACGGGCGGGATCGGCCCACCCCTCGTCCAGAGAAGCCAGCAATGCCTGCCGGGCAACGGGATGAAGGGGGGCGGAGGAAGCAGCGTCGAAGTAGGCCACAGGGCAACGCTAAAGCCTCCGGGTGTCATTCACGGGGCGCGGGGAACTGCGCGAACAACCACAACGAACCCGTACCCGCCAAATCATCCGAACTCCCGAGCTATTAGGCGCCCGGCGTGACCCGCGGAGTGTTGGGCCCCCCTCCCCGCGCGACCCCAAAACGCGTCCAGTAGGGTTTGGTCCGCATAAACATCCAAACCCCTGCCCGTCGCAGGGCGGCGACCGACCAGCGAGAAGGCCGCAGCCATACCGCGCGGGCGAGACTCTCGGGAAGGCGCTACGTGAGTCCCAACGGCTCCGACCTCCCCCGCTGCCTGAAGGGCGCGGGTGGTACCCCCATGCCGCGGCGCCCGATGCGGCGGAAGCTGCTGCAGGCACTGACTGCGGGCCTGGTCCTGGCGACCGCCACCGGTTGCACATACAAGGACTTCCCCCGCCTTGGTATGCCCACCCCGACCACGGAAGAGGCTCCGCGGATCCTCTCCCTGTGGCAGGGCTCGTGGGCCGCCGCGCTCGCCACGGGCGTACTGGTCTGGGGCCTGATCCTGTGGAGTGCCTTCTTCCACCGGCGTAGCCGCACCAAGGTCGAAGTTCCCCCACAGACCCGGTACAACATGCCCATCGAGGCGCTGTACACGGTTGTCCCGCTGATCATCGTCTCGGTGCTCTTCTACTTCACCGCCCGCGACGAGTCGAAGCTCCTCGACACGTCGAAGAAGCCCGACCTCACGGTCAACGTGGTCGGCTTCCAGTGGAGCTGGTGCTTCAACTACATCGAGAACGTCGACGGCTCCGAAGGCGACGCGAAGACCGACGAGAACCTGGCCGCCATCCCGGACCGGTTCAAGAAGGACTTCCCGGACAGCGCCGGCGGCGTCTACACCTGCGGCATCCCCGGTGACGAGAACCCGCAGACCGGCAACCCCGGCCCGACCCTCTGGCTCCCCAAGGGCAAGACGGTCCGCTTCGTCCTCACCTCACGTGACGTCATCCACTCCTTCTGGGTGGTGCCGTTCCTGATGAAGCAGGACGTCATCCCGGGCCACACCAACGCTTTCCAGGTCACCCCCAACCAGGAGGGCACCTTCCTGGGCAAGTGCGCCGAACTGTGCGGCGTGGACCACTCTCGGATGCTCTTCAACGTGAAGGTCGTCTCCCCCGAGCGCTACGAGCAGCACCTCAAGGAGCTCGCGGAGAAGGGTCAGACCGGTTACGTCCCGGCCGGCATTGAGCAGACGAGCCACGAGAAGAACCGGGAGACGAACCAACTGTGAGCATCCTCAACGAACCTCAGGGTGCTGCCGCCGCCGAGGGCTCGTACGAAGACGAGCTGCCGGTACGGCGCAAGCAGCCCGGCAACGTCGTGGTGAAGTGGCTGACGACCACCGACCACAAGACGATCGGCACGCTGTACCTGGTCACGTCGTTCGCGTTCTTCATCATCGGCGGCGTGATGGCGCTGCTGATGCGTGCCGAGCTGGCCCGTCCGGGCAACCAGCTCATGAACAACGAGCAGTTCAACCAGGCGTTCACGATGCACGGCACGATCATGCTGCTGATGTTCGCGACGCCGCTGTTCGCCGGATTCGCCAACTGGATCATGCCGCTGCAGATCGGTGCGCCCGACGTGGCGTTCCCGCGGCTGAACATGTTCGCGTACTGGCTGTACCTCTTCGGCTCGCTGATCGCGGTCGGTGGCTTCCTCACCCCGCAGGGCGCGGCCGACTTCGGCTGGTTCGCCTACAGCCCGCTGTCGGACGCGGTCCGCAGCCCGGGCATCGGCGCCGACATGTGGATCATGGGTCTGGCCTTCTCCGGCTTCGGCACGATCCTCGGCTCGGTCAACTTCATCACCACGATCATCTGCATGCGCGCGCCCGGCATGACCATGTTCCGCATGCCGATCTTCACCTGGAACGTGCTGCTGACCGGTGTCCTGGTCCTGCTCGCCTTCCCGGTCCTCGCGGCCGCGCTGTTCGCCCTGGAGGCGGACCGCAAGTTCGGTGCCCACATCTTCGACGCGGCCAACGGCGGCGCATTGCTCTGGCAACACCTCTTCTGGTTCTTCGGCCATCCAGAGGTGTACATCATCGCTCTACCGTTCTTCGGCATCATCTCCGAGGTCATCCCCGTCTTCTCCCGTAAGCCGATGTTCGGCTACATGGGTCTGATCGGCGCGACCATCGCGATCGCCGGCCTCTCCGTCACGGTGTGGGCGCACCACATGTACGTCACCGGCGGCGTGCTCCTCCCGTTCTTCTCCTTCATGACGTTCCTGATCGCCGTGCCAACGGGTGTGAAGTTCTTCAACTGGATCGGAACGATGTGGAAGGGCTCGCTGTCCTTCGAGACACCGATGCTCTGGGCGACCGGCTTCCTGATCACCTTCACCTTCGGTGGTCTGACCGGTGTCATCCTGGCCTCGCCGCCGATGGACTTCCATGTCTCCGACTCGTACTTCGTGGTGGCGCACTTCCACTACGTGGTCTTCGGCACCGTGGTGTTCGCGATGTTCTCCGGCTTCCACTTCTGGTGGCCGAAGATGACGGGCAAGATGCTCGACGAGCGCCTCGGCAAGATCACCTTCTGGACGCTGTTCATCGGCTTCCACGGCACGTTCCTCGTCCAGCACTGGCTGGGCGCCGAGGGCATGCCGCGCCGGTACGCGGACTACCTGGCGGCCGACGGCTTCACCGCGCTGAACACGATCTCCACGATCGCCTCGTTCGTGCTCGGTCTGTCGATCCTGCCGTTCCTCTACAACGTGTGGAAGACCGCCAAGTACGGCAAGCCCGTCGGCGTCGACGACCCGTGGGGCTACGGCCGTTCGCTGGAGTGGGCGACCTCCTGCCCGCCGCCGCGGCACAACTTCCTCACCCTGCCGCGGATCCGCAGCGAATCCCCGGCGTTCGACCTGCACCACCCGGAGATCGCCGCGCTCGAGCAGCTCGCGCACGGCGGTCACGGCGCCGGCGAGCTGGCGAGCAGCGGCATCGGCAAGGAGGCCGGCAAGTGAAGATCCAGGGCAAGATGTTCATCTGGCTGAGCGTCTTCGTCCTCGCCATGGCGATCGTCTATGGCGTGTGGTCGAAGGAGCCCGCCGGTACCACGGCGCTCTTCCTGGCCTTCGGCCTGTGCATCATGGTCGGCTACTACCTGGCCTTCACGGCCCGGCGGGTCGACGTGGGCGCGCAGGACGACAAGGAGGCCGACGTCGCGGACGATGCCGGTGAGCTGGGCTTCTTCAGCCCGCACAGCTGGCAGCCCCTCGCCCTGGGGGTGGGCGGCGCGCTCGCCTTCATGGGCGTCGTCTTCGGCTGGTGGCTGCTGTACTTCTCGGCCCCGATCATCCTGATCGGTCTGTGGGGCTGGGTCTTCGAGTACTACCGCGGCGAGAACCAGAACCAGTAACACGCGCCGAGCGCACGGAAGCCCGGACACTCCGACAGGAGGTCCGGGCTTCCCCCGTTTGCCACGCCGGATGTAACTCACTCGGGTCACCCGGCGCGCCGCGCTTGACGAGCGTTCCTACGTTGAACTCATGAGCACTTCACCCCGTAACCGCACGGTCGTCAGCTGCACCCTGCTGGTGGTCTCCCTGGGAGCGGGCGTCACCGCCTGCGGTTCCGGCGGCCACCCGCTCTCGAACCGGCCCTACGACGCGGCCGACCAGATCTCCTTCAACACCTCCACCGGGGGAGGCGAGAAGGCCGACCCGGACAAGCCGCTGGAAGTCACCGCCGACGACGACGGGCGGATCACCGACGTCACGGCCGTGGACGCCGCAGGACGGTATGTGGCGGGCGAACTCTCCGCCGACGGCGGTCGCTGGCACTCCACCTCACCGCTCGCCGCCAACGCCCGCTACACGGTCCGTGTGAGCACCGAGGACGACGACGGCGCCCCCGGCCGCGAGACCCTCACCTTCCACACCGGCCGCCCCGTCACCAAGAAGCGTCTCGACGTCACCTTCGGCCCCGAGGCGGGCAGGTACGGCGTCGGCCAGCCCGTCACCGCCGACCTGAGCGTGCCCGTCAAGGACAAGGAGTCCCGCGCGATAGTCGAGCGGGCCCTGAAGGTCGACTCCCTGCCCTCCGCGGAGGGCGCCTGGCACTGGGTGGACGACAAGAAGCTCCACTACCGCCCCAAGGAGTACTGGCCCGCCAACGCCACCATCCAGGTCCGCAGCAATCTGGAGGGCATCAAGATCGGCGACCGCCTCTGGGGCGGAACGGCGAAGCCTCTCCGGCTGACCACCGGCGACAAGATCGTCGCCGTCACGGACGCCGCGGCGCACCACATGAAGGTCTACAAGAACGACCAGGTCATCAAGGAGATCCCGGTCACCACGGGCATGCCCGGCTACGACACCCGCAACGGCGTCAAGGTCGTACTGGCCAAGGAAGGTACCGTTCGCATGACCAGCGCCAGCATAGGCGCCGCGGACTTCTACGACCTGACCGTCCACCACTCCGTCAGGGTCACCAACAGCGGTGAGTACGTCCACGCCGCCCCCTGGTCCACCGGCTCCCAGGGGTACGCCAACGTCAGCCACGGCTGCACCGGCATGAGCTCCGGCAACGCCCAGTGGTTCTACGACACCATCAACGAGGGAGACATCGTCCAGGTCGTCAACTCGGGCGGCGACACCATGGCCCCCTTCGGCAACGGCTTCGGCGACTGGAACCTCGACTGGAAGAAGTGGAGCGAGGGCAGCGCGCTGCTGGGCGGCACGAAGCAGGCCCCCGTCCACACGGAGAAGGCCCGCTTGAGACCAGAGTCAGTGTGAGGGGACGCGCCCTGAAGGGGCGCGGGACTGCGACATATGCGGCTCCGCCGCGTGGGCGCGATCAACCACACTCCACCCGCACCCGCCGTCCGTCAGGGCCTCCCGAGCCATTAGGCGCTCAAGGCACTCTTACGCCGCAGCAAGGAAGCCAACACCGAGGCGAACTCCACCGGCTCCACCGGCAGCGTCACCGCCGCGTCGGCCCGGCTCCACGTCGCCAGCCACGCATCCTGCGGCCGCCCGATCAGCACCAGCACCGGCGGGCAGTCGAAGATCTCGTCCTTGATCTGTCGGCACACCCCCATGCCGCCCATGGGCACGGCCTCACCGTCCAGCACACAGACGTCGATCCCGCCCTTGTCCAGCTCCTTGATGACGGCGGCGGGCGTGGCGCACTCCAGGAACTCGACCGGGGGTACATCAGGAGCCGGTCGCCGGCCGGAGGCCAGTCGCACCTGCTCCCGGGTGTTGGAGTCGTCGCTGTAGACCAGCACCGTGGCGGTCGGCTGCATTGTTCCTCCGTGACGTCAGCGTCGTTAAGGACAGGCCCGATGCGCGGATGCTACTCCCTCGAACACCACGTCAGCACCGGTACGGAAGGGAGCAACACTCCGAACGGCACCCCCCGGAGTCAGGGCGGGATAAGCGACCGACATAATGTCGGTCGTGGCGACAGCAACGACAGTAGAAACCGGGCACGCGCACCCGTCGGTCAACCGGCCGAACCTCACCAGCGTCGGAACCATCATCTGGTTGAGTTCCGAGCTGATGTTCTTCGCGGCCCTCTTCGCGATGTACTTCACCCTGCGATCGGTGACCGGCCCCGAGTTCTGGGCGGAGAAGGCCGACACCCTGAACTTCCCGTTCTCGGCGACCAACACCACCATCCTGGTGCTCTCCTCGCTCACCTGCCAGCTCGGCGTGTTCGCCGCCGAGCGCGGGGACGTGAAGAAGCTCCGGATGTGGTTCATCGTCACGTTCGTGATGGGTGCGATCTTCATCGGCGGTCAGGTCTTCGAGTACACCGAGCTGGTCAAGCACGAGGGCCTGTCGCTCTCGTCCGACCCGTACGGCTCGGTCTTCTACCTGACCACCGGCTTCCACGGCCTGCACGTGACGGGCGGCCTCATCGCCTTCCTGCTGGTCCTCGGGCGCACCTACGCGGCCAGGAGGTTCACCCACGAGCAGGCGACCGCGGCCATCGTCGTGTCCTACTACTGGCACTTCGTCGATGTCGTCTGGATCGGCCTCTTCGCCACGATCTACATGATCAAGTAAATCGGGCGGCCGAGCCGGGCGGACCGATGTGCCCGCCTCGGACCGAGAACGACCCTTCCAGAAGCACCGACGCAGAAGATCCTGACACCGGGGTAATCCGTGAAAAAGCTCTCCGCACGACGACGCCATCCGCTGGCGGCGGTCGTCGTCCTATTCATCGCGCTGGCGGCCTGCGCGGGGCTGTACACCGCCTTCGCACCTGCGGACAAGGCGGTGGCCGAAGAAACCGCCCAGACCCTCACCATCGAGGAGGGCAAGAAGCTCTACGCCGTGGGCTGCGCCAGCTGCCACGGCACCGGCGGTCAGGGCACCACCGACGGTCCGCCGCTCACTGGTGTGGGCGCGGCAGCTGTCGACTTCCAGGTCGGCACCGGCCGTATGCCGGCCCAGCAGCCGGGCGCGCAGGTCCCGAAGAAGAAGGTCATCTACTCGCAGGCCGAGATCGACCAGCTGGCGGCGTACATCTCCTCCCTGGGCGCCGGTCCGGAGATCCCGACCGAGAACGAGTACAACCCCGCGGGCGCGGACATCGCCGAGGGCGGCGAGCTGTTCCGCACCAACTGCGCTCAGTGCCACAACTTCACCGGCAAGGGCGGTGCGCTGTCCGAGGGCAAGTACGCGCCGGACCTTGAGGGTGTCGACCCGAAGCACATCTACGAGGCCATGCAGACGGGCCCGCAGAACATGCCGTCCTTCCCCGACACCACGCTGTCGGAGGAGAACAAGAAGGACATCATCGCGTACCTCGAAGCGGTCAACAGCGACGACACCGTGGAGCCCGGTGGCCTCAGCCTCGGCGGGCTCGGCCCGGTCAGCGAAGGCCTCTTCGGCTGGGTGTTCGGGCTCGGCGCGCTGATCGCCGTCGCCGTCTGGGTCGCCGCTCGGACCGCAAAGGCCAAGAAGTCATGAGTAGCCAAGAGATTCCAGAAGAGAACCTGCCCATCGAGCAGGGCGACGCGCACGGCGCGGTGAAGGTCGCGGACGAGAAGAACCCGTTCGCGGACCCTGGCCTGCCGCCCCACGAGCACCGGATCCAGGACATCGACGAGCGGGCCGCGAAGCGGTCCGAGCGCACGGTCGCCCTGCTGTTCACGGTGTCGATGCTGGCCACTGTCGCGTTCATCGCCGCGTACCTGGTGATCGACGTCGACAAGGCGATCTACGTCTGGCCGATCGGTCACATCAGCGCGCTGAACTTCGCGCTGGGCATGACGCTGGGCCTGTCGCTGTTCTGCATCGGCGCGGGCGCGGTCCACTGGGCCCGCACGCTGATGTCGGACGTGGAGGTCGCCGACGAGCGGCACCCGATCGAGGCGTCGCCCGAGGTCAAGGCCAAGGTCATGGCCGACTTCAAGGACGGTGCCCAGGAGTCCGCGCTCGGCCGCCGCAAGCTGATCCGCAACACGATGTTCGGCGCGCTGGCCTTGTTCCCGCTCTCCGGTGTCATGCTGCTGGGCGGCCTCGGTCCGGCGCCCGGCACCAAGCTGCGGCACACCACCTGGGCCAAGGGCAAGAAGCTCGTCAACATGAACACCATGGAGCCGCTGCGTCCCGCGGACGTCGCGGTCGGGTCGCTGACCTTCGCCATGCCGGACGGCCTGGACGAGCACGACCACGACTTCCAGAAGAACATCGCCAAGGATGCCCTGATGATCGTCCGGATCCAGCCGGGCGACATCAAGGACAAGCGCGAGCTGGAGTGGTCGCACGAGGGCATCGTCGCGTACTCGAAGATCTGCACCCACGTGGGCTGCCCGATCTCCCTGTACGAGCAGCAGACGCACCACGTGCTCTGCCCCTGCCACCAGTCCACCTTCGACCTCGCCGACGGCGGCCGGGTCATCTTCGGCCCCGCGGGTCACGCCCTTCCGCAGCTGAGGATCACCGTCGGTGAAGACGGCTACCTCGAAGCGGTCAGCGACTTCGAAGAGCCCGTCGGTCCTGCCTTCTGGGAGCGCGGATGAGCACTGCAACCACCACCGACGCGCGCGACAAGCGCGGGAAGGCACCGGCCGGCGAGCGCGTCGCCGACTGGGCCGACGGCCGGCTCGGGATCTACTCCCTGGCCAAGGCCAACATGCGCAAGATCTTCCCCGACCACTGGTCGTTCATGCTGGGCGAGATCTGCCTGTACAGCTTCATCATCATCATCCTCACGGGTGTGTACCTGACGTTGTTCTTCCACCCCTCGATGAACGAGGTGGAGTACCACGGCCCGTACGTCCCGCTGCAGGGCCAGCTGATGTCCGAGGCGTTCAACTCGACCATGCACATCTCGTTCGAGGTGCGCGGTGGTCTGCTGATCCGGCAGATCCACCACTGGGCCGCGTTGGTCTTCCTCGCCGGCATGTTCGTGCACATGATGCGTGTGTTCTTCACCGGCGCGTTCCGCAAGCCGCGTGAGGTCAACTGGCTGTTCGGCTTCCTGCTGTTCGTCCTCGGCATGTTCACCGGCTTCACCGGTTACTCGCTCCCGGACGACCTGCTCTCCGGCACCGGTGTCCGCTTCATGGAGGGCGCGGTCCTGTCCGTGCCGATCGTCGGCACGTACCTGTCGTTCTTCCTCTTCGGCGGAGAGTTCCCGGGCGGCGACTTCGTGGCCCGCTTCTACTCGGTCCACGTCCTGCTGCTGCCGGGCATCATGCTCGGCCTCGTGGTGGCGCACCTGATCCTGGTCTTCTACCACAAGCACACGCAGTACGCGGGCCCCGGAAAGACGAACAACAACGTCGTCGGCATGCCGCTGCTGCCGGTCTACATGGCCAAGGCCGGAGGCTTCTTCTTCCTGGTCTTCGGTGTCATCGCGATCATCTCGGCGATCGCCACGATCAACCCGATCTGGACCATGGGCCCCTACCGTCCGGACCAGGTGTCGACCGGCGCCCAGCCCGACTGGTACATGGGCTTCTCCGAGGGTCTGATCCGTGTCATGCCGGGCTGGGAGATCAACTTCTGGGGTCACACGCTCGTCCTGGGCGTGTTCATCCCGCTGGTGATCTTCCCGCTGGTCCTGGTCGCGATCGCGGTCTACCCGTTCATCGAGTCCTGGGTCACCGGCGACAAGCGCGAGCACCACATCCTGGACCGCCCGCGCAACGCGCCGACCCGTACGGCCTTCGGTGTCGCGTGGATCACCTGGTACATGGTGCTGCTGATCGGTGGTGGAAACGACCTCTGGGCGACCCACTTCCACCTGTCGATCAACGCGATCACCTGGTTCGTCCGGATCGCGTTCTTCGTGGCCCCGGTCCTCGCGTTCGTCATCACCAAGCGCATCTGCCTCGGCCTGCAGCGCCGGGACAAGGACAAGATCCTGCACGGTCGCGAGACCGGCATCATCAAGCGCCTGCCGCACGGTGAGTTCATCGAGGTCCACGAGCCGCTCAGCCAGGAGCAGCTGCACACGCTCACGGCGCACGAGCAGTACGCGCCGGCCGAGATCGGTCCCGCGGTCGACGAGAACGGTGTCGCCCGCAAGATCACGCGCCGCGAGAAGCTCCGCGCCAAGCTGAGCAAGGGCTACTACGGCGAGGACTCGCAGATCGCCAAGCCGACCGTCGAGGAGTACAAGGAGATCACGAGCGGCCACGGCCACCACTGATCGCTTCGCTTCGCCACACCACGGTCGAAGGGCCCCCGTCCGATCTTCGGACGGGGGCCCTTCGCCGTGCCCGTGGCTGGATAGGGTGGGAGCGCATGACGGACTTCACGGTTTGCGCGGCATTCCTCGCGCTACGACACACCCAGGAGCGGCTATGAGCGCTGTGACCCCCGCTGGAGGCGACACCACGGCGGGCCGTTCCTGGCCCGCGGTGCTGAACGCGCTGCTGTCCGGGCACGACCAGGACGCCGGCGCCACGTTCTGGGCCATGGACCAGATCATGCGCGGCGAGGCGACGGACGCGCAGATCGCCGGGTTCGTGGTGGCGCTGCGGGCCAAGGGGGAGACCGTCGAGGAGATCACCGGTCTCGTCGAGGCGCTGTACGAGCACGCCAATGTGATCGAGGTGTCGGGCAGGACCGTCGACATCGTCGGTACGGGCGGGGACGGCGCCAAGACGGTCAACATCTCCACGATGTCGTCGATCGTCGTCGCCGGTACGGGTGCGAAGGTCGTCAAGCACGGCAACCGGGCCGCGTCGTCGGCGTCCGGCGCGTCCGATGTGCTGGAGAAGCTGGGCGTCAATCTGGAGCTCACGCCGAAGCGGGTGGCCGAGGTCGCCGAGGAGGCCGGGATCACCTTCTGCTTCGCGGTGAAGTTCCACCCGGCGCTGCGTCATGTGGCCGCCGCGCGGGGGCAGTTGGGCATCCGGACCGTCTTCAACGCACTGGGGCCGCTGGCGAACCCGGCGAAGGTGCGCGCCCAGGCGGTCGGTGTCGCCGATCCGCGGATGGCACCGATCATGGCGGGCGTCTTCGCCGAGCGCGGCAACTCGTCGTTGGTCTTCCGGGGTGACGACGGGCTTGACGAGTTGACGACGACCGCCACGTCACGGGTGTGGGTCGTACGGGACGGCAAGGTGACCGAGGAGACCTTCGACCCGCGGGACGTGGGGCTGGAGCTGGTGCCGGTGGAGGCGTTGCGGGGGGCCGACTCCTCGTACAACGCGGATGTCACGCGTCGGTTGCTGGGCGGCGAGACAGGGCCGGTGCGGGACGCGGTGCTGCTGAACTCGGCGGCGGCGCTGGTGGCGTTGTCGCCGGGGACGGGTTCCCTGGCGGAGCAACTGCGGGACGGGATGGCGAAGGCCGCGGAGTCGATCGACTCGGGGTCGGCGCAGCGGGTTCTCGCGCGGTGGGTCGCGGCCACCAACGTCTAGCGCCCTGCTGGGTTGTTTGTCTGCGGGTGGTGGGGCTCCTCGCGCCCCTGAAAGCAAAAAGCACGGGGGCGCAGCCCCTGCTTTTTGAGGGGCGCGGGGAACTGCGCGAGCAACCACACACCACCCGCACTCGCCACACAACAGACCCCCCCGAGCTATAAGGCGCCCTCATCCCGCCATCCGGACAGAAGTTGCGGCGCGGCGATCACTTCGCGTACGTTTTTCGGCAGGTCATGAGCGACAGCCAAAAGGCCCCGGCCGGCTGTCCGGCAACCCTCCGTCCGTGGCGGGGTGCCCCGGGTGAAGACCAGGTCGTAGGCAGAGAGGTCTACGGCAAGCGCGGACCCCTCGCACTCTTCTGAGTGGATACGCCAGGGGTCCTGGTCGTTCGAGGGAGCCTTCCGTGAGCAAGCGAATGCGATAGGGCCGCAGAGCCCCGCCTCCGCGTTTCCCTTTCCCCCTTTTCGGCTTTCCTGTGCCGTCGACCTGGTGTCCGGCACGGTGATTCCGCTTGCTTTCACGGGAGTTCCCCCATGTCTGTCTCCACCCTTGCCGCTGTCCAGTCCGTTTGTGCCCCGCTGCCCGTTCTGGGACGAGATGTCACCGTCCCGCTCGTCACCGGCGGCGAGGTCACCTACGCCGCGCTCGACTACGCCGCCAGCGCCCCGGCGTTGCAGCGGGTGTGGGACGACGTCGCGGCGTACGCCCCGTACTACGGGAGCGTGCACCGGGGCGCCGGATACCTGTCGCAGTTGTCCACGGATCTCTTCGAGAACGCCCGGAAGACCGTCGCCGAGTTCCTCGACTGCCGCGACGACGACCAGGTCGTGTTCACCCGGTCGACCACCGACTCGCTCAACCTCCTCGCCGCCGTGCTGCCCGCCGACTGCCAGGTCTTCGTCTTCGAGACCGAGCACCACGCCTCGCTGCTGCCGTGGCGGGGCGCGCGGGTGACGTACCTGGACGCCCCGCGTACGCCGGAGGAGGCCGTGGCCGGCCTGGAAAGTGCCCTCGCCGGCCGCGACCCGCAGAGGCCGGCGCTGGTGTGCGTCACCGGTGCCTCCAATGTCACCGGGGAGATCTGGCCGGTGCGCGAGCTGGCCGCCGCCGCGCACGCGCACGGTGCGCGGATCGTGCTCGACGCGGCCCAGCTCGCGCCCCACCACCCCGTCTCCGTACAGGAGTTGGGCGTGGACTGGGTCGCCTTCTCGGGGCACAAGCTGTACGCCCCGTTCGGCTCCGGCGTGCTCGCCGGCCGCGCCGACTGGCTGCGCGAGGCCGACCCGTACCTCGCGGGCGGCGGCGCCAGCCGCAAGGTGAGCCGGCGTACGGACGGGGGTGTGGACGTCGAGTGGCACGAGACCGCCGCCCGCCACGAGGCCGGCTCGCCCAACGTCATCGGCGCCTACTCCATCGCCTCCGCCTGCAAGGCCCTCACCGAGGCCGGGTTCGACACGCTTCTCGCCCGCGAGCAGTACCTGATCGACACCGTAAGGGCCGGTCTCGCCGAGGTGCCCAAGGTCCGGATCCTCTCCCTCTTCGGGGACGACGCCCCGCGCGTCGGCGTCATCTCCTTCGTCGTCGAGGGCTGGAACAGCTCCCACTTCGCCGCCGCGCTCTCCGCCGAGTACGGCATCGGCGTCCGCGACGGTCTCTTCTGCGCCCACCCGCTGCTCCGCACCCTCCTCGGCAGCGACCCGCAGACCCAGGGCGAATGCGGCGCCCCCGAGGCCGCACCAGGTGAGCGGTCCCTCAACGCGATCCGGGTGAGCTTCGGCGCGGGCACGCCCGACGAGCACGTGGAGCGGTTCGTGGGCGCGGTGAAGGAGCTCGTGCGGGACGGCGCGAAGTGGAACTACCGTACGGAGGACGGGCGTTGCGTGCCCGCCGTCTGATCCCCTGACGTGTACCCGGCGTCATACCCGGCGTATACGCTCCCCTCGGCAGCCGAACGGTGGACGGGGGAGCACGGGGTGCACGGGGTGCGGGCGCTGCGCGAGACGGATCCTCGGCGGATCGGCCCTTACGAGGTGCGAGGCAGGCTCGGTGCGGGCGGCATGGGCGAGGTCTATCTCGCCGAGGCGCGCACCGGGGTGCTGCTGGCTGTCAAGGTGCGAACGCGTGTGGGCCGCTCACGGCCGGGGCGGCGGCTACGCCTCGATCACGACCGCCGTCGGGGACGTCTTCGTCGCGGTGCAGGGAAACATGCTGGTGGCGACCAGCGCCGACGGCGCGGCCCGGTGGACGTACCCCGGCGTCGCCCCGCTCCCCACCCCGGTGGAGCGTGCCGGCGTCCTCTATCTGCGGTCGGGCGGTGAGCTGCACGCGATCGACGGCAAGGGCCTGCGACTGTGGAAGCTCCCGGTCGGCACCCAGGGCGGCAACGGCAACAGCCCGGTGGTCGGCAACGGCAGGCTCTACACCGTCACCTCCGACGGCATCGCGGCCGTCGACCTCGGCTCCTGATCCCGTCGGTCGCCTCCGGTCGGCGGGCTCAGCTCCTGATCCCCGCTGTCACCCGTGCGCCCAGCACCATCATCCGCAGCGCCCGTTCCGTGGCGTCCGTGAGGAGTTCGCTGGCGCGGACCAAGGCCTCGGCGAGGGCCATCGGGGCGGGCAGGATGCCGGTGCAGGCGTCCACGCCCGGCACCTCGTGCGCGCCCTCGCCCAGGGTGCCCGCGAGGGCGAGGACCGGGCGGCCGTGCAGCTTGGCGCGGCGGGCCACCTCGGCGGGGACCTTGCCGCGGGGGGTCTGGTGGTCGAGGGCGCCCTCGGCCGTGATGACCAGGTCGGCGCGGGCGAGCCGGGCGTCGAGGTCCAGATGGCTCAGCAGCACCTCGAAGCGGGGGAGCAGCCGGGCCCCCACAGCGGCCAGCCCGGCACCGAGACCGCCGGAGGCGCCGGTGCCGGGGCCGTGCCGGAGGTCGGTGACGGAGGCGGGACGGACGTCCGTACCCGGGCCGTCGTGGAGGTCCGTGCCGGTGGGGGCGGAGTCGCGCAGGTCCCGCGTGAGGACGTACGCCCAGTTCTCCAGGCCGGCCGACAACTCCTCGACCTGTTCCGGCGTCGCCCCCTTCTGCGGGCCGAAGACGCGTGCGACGCCCCGCTCGCCGCACAGCACGTTGAACGGGTTGCAGGCGACCAGCAGTTCCGCGTCCTTGAGACGGGGGTCCAGGCCGGACGGGTCGATACGGTCCAGGCGAGTCAACGCCCTTCCCCCCGGCGCGAGTTCGCAGCCCTCCGCGTCCAGGAGGCGCGCGCCCAGCGCCTGGAGGGCGCCGGCCCCGCCGTCCGAGGTGCCGGAGTCGCCGCAGCCGATCAGGACGCGCCGTACGCCTGTGTCGAGCGCGGCACGGATCAGCTCGCCGACGCCGTACGTGGTGGTGGCGCCGGGATCGCGGAGGGCGCGCGGGACGAGGGTGAGGCCCGCGACGGCCGCCATCTCCACCACGGCCGTCTGCGCCATGGCCGGGTCGTGGGAGCCGAGGAGGCCGAAGTGGGTGTCCACCGGCTCGCCGACCGGGCCAGTGGCGAGCAGGGAGACCAGGCGGCCCCCGGTGGAGGCGGCCAGCGCGGCGGCCGTGCCCTCGCCGCCGTCCACCAGGGGGATGAGGTCCACCTCGGCGTCGGGCACGACCCGGCGGACGCCCTCCGCGATGGCGTCGGCGGCGGCCTCGGCGGACAGGGACTCCTTGAAGCCACTGGGGGCTACGGCGACTCGGTTCAGCATGCTTCAGGGCTCCTATGGGGTCGTGGCAGCGGTGGGATGTGAGTTCGAGGGAACCGAGGGAGCGTGGCGCGCCGGGCCCACGGAGGCATGGGCTCACGGAGGCATGGGCTCACGGAGGCATGGGTTCGCGGCGGTACGGGCTCGCGCGGCGTGGGTGTTCATGGCGTCACGGGACCAGCGGTACGCCCAGCAGCGGCCATACCGCCACCGCGAAGAGCACGACGAGGGCGGCGGTCAGCGGGGCCAGGACGGCGGAGAGGCGCAGCAGGTCGCGTGGGGTGTAGGTGGGGGTGCCGGGCAGGTCGGCGAAGAGGGCGACCGGCTTCGCGGAGGCCGGGAGGGTGTGGCAGAAGCCCGCGGCGGCGGTGGAGGCGAGCGCGGCGGCGACCGGGTTGACCCCGGCGCCCACGGCCGCCGCGACGACCAGCGGGACGAGCACCGACGACCGCGCCGACCGGGACTGCAGGACCAGGTGCGCGGCCGTGCTGAGCGCCACGACCACCGTGAGGAACACCAGCGGTGTGACCCCCGTGGGCAGCCCCGAGACCAGCCACTTCGCCGCTCCCGAGTCGCTGAGCGCGACGCCCATCGCCATCGTCGCGGCCATGAAGAGCAGCATCGACCAGGGCACGGTCTTCAGCGCGTCCTTCAGCCGTACGGTGCCCAGGACCGGCGAGGAGGCGACGACCGCGCCGATCAGCGCGACCACGGCCGGGGAGACCCCGTGGAGCGGCTCGCTGCACCACAGGACCACGACCGTGGCGAGCAGCAGGGCGCAGCGCGACTCGGCGGGGGACCAGGGGCCGGTCACCGGCTGCTCGCTGTGGAGCTGGATCTCCGCGACCGTGATCTTCACGGGACCACGGCGGTCCTCGCGCCGGGTCGTCGTCAACAGGACGGCCTCGGCGGCCAGATGGGACGAGACGATCGCCAGCGGCAGCCCCAGCAGCAGCCACTCCGTGAAGCCGATACGGTCGCCGGTCGCCTCCCACAGCACCGAGACGGTGATCAGATGTGCGCCCGCACCGATCAGAGTCGCTACCGCCGACAGAAGGATCACGGTCGGAAACAGCAACGCCATCATCACTACCAGTCGTTTCCGGTCGGCCAGGGCCTTCGCGAGGGCCAGGAACACGGGCAGCGCCAGCGCCGCCCGGCCCGAGGTCGCGGGCACCGCGAACGCCGTCACCACCAGCGCGGCCGTCGTCAGATGCGCCAGCTGCCGCACGCTCCGCGCCCCGCTCACCAGGAACGCCGCCGCCCGCCCCGCGAGCCCGGTCCGCGTCACCGCCGCCGCCAGCACGAACGCGCAGATCAGCAGCCATATGGTCGAGTCGCCGAGGGTGCCGAACAGGGTGTCGTTGCTGATCACTCCGGTGACGGTGAGGGCGAGACCGGCGCCCAGCGCGATGTACGTGTCGTCGATGGGCGTCCCGATCCAGGCGCAGGTCGCCAGCGCGAACACCGCGAGGGTGAGGCGGGCCTCGCCGCCGAGGCCGGCGAAGTTGCCGGGCATCGCGAGCAGCGCGCAGAGGGAGAAGGCTATGCAGAGGGAGGCGGCGAGACGGAAGTTCAGGGTCACGTCATCAAGGGTTCAGTCGGCGGGTGAGCCGTTGATGAGTCGCATATGAAGGAGATTTCACGTTCGACCGCGGGCCGGTGGGGGCTGGTCGCGCCCACGCGGCGGGGCCGCGAATCGATACAGCCCCGCGCCCCTTCAGGGCGCTTTCGCAGGCAACCGGTAGCCCATGCCTCTCACCGTTTCCAGCTGTGCGGCCCCCAGCTTCTTTCTCAGTGCCCGCACATACACATCCACGATGTTCGAACCCGGATCGAAGTCGTAGCCCCACACGTGCGACAGGATCTGCTCCCGCGACAGCACCTGCCCTGGGTGCCGCAGAAACAGCTCGAGCAGCACGAACTCCCTCGCCGTCAGGTCCACCAACCGCTCCCCGGCCCTCGCCCGCCGCGTCCGCAGGTCCAGGGTCAGCTCCCCGCTGCGCAGCATCGTCACCTCGGGCGCCCGGGCCGCCGTACGCAGCCGGAGGCGGACTCTCGCCAGCAGTTCCTCGAAGCGGAACGGCTTGGTCATCCAGTCGTCGGCGCCGCCCTCCAAGCCGGCCACGGTGTCCCGTACGGAGTCCCGCGCGGTCAGCACGATGACCGGCACGGTCACCCGGGCCTCGCGCAGCTCGCGCAGGACGGTGAACCCGTCGCGTCCGGGCAGCCCGATGTCGAGGACGATCAGGTCGAAGCCGCCGGTGAGGGCGTACTCGTACGCCGCGTCGCCGTCCCCGACCACGGTCGTGGTGAAACCGCCCGCGCGCAGCCCCTTCTCCACGAAGGAGGCGATGCGTTCCTCGTCCTCGACGATGAGAATGCGGTTCACGGGAGCGTCGCCCCTTCGCCGTCGGTCCGTTTCACGTGCGTGCCTCTTCCAGGGTCAGTACGAAGGTCGCGCCGCCGCCCTCGGTGTCGTGGAGCCGTACGCGGCCGCCGTGGGCCTCGGCGATCGCGCGGACGATCGACAGGCCGAGGCCCGCACCGGAGCCCCGGGTGCCGCGCCGGGCCGTGCCGCGCCGGAACCGTTCGAAGATCACCTCGGTGTCCTGCGGCTGCACACCGGGCCCCGAGTCGACGACGTACAGCTCGACGGACGAGCCCTCGGCGCGGGAGCCGATGCGGATGGTCTGGCCGGCGGTGGTGTGCTGCACGGCGTTCTGGGCGAGCTGGACCATCGCCTGGGTGATCCGCTGGGGGTCCAACTCGGCCTCCCGGTCCGCCACTTCGGCGAGCTGCCAGTCGCGTTCGCCCAGGGTGCGGGCCTTGACGTAGACATCGGCGGTGAGTTCGGCGAGCTGGACCGGTTCGGGGCTGACGAAGTCGGGCCGTTCGGCCTTGGCGAGCAGCAGCAGGTCCTCGACGATGCGGCTCATCCGGTCCAGTTCGTCGGTGACCAGCCGGACCGTCTCCTCGCGCTCGGCGGGATCGTCGCCCATCAGCTCCAGATGGCCCCGCACGATGGTGATGGGCGTGCGCAATTCGTGCCCCGCGTCGTCGACGAACTCCCGCTGCGCGGCGAAGGCCCGTTCCAGCCGGTCGAGCATCGCGTTGAACGTCTCGGCGAGCGCGGCCACGTCGTCCCGGCCGTGCACCGGGATGCGCCGGGTGAGGTCCTGCTCGGTGAGCTGGGCCGCGGCGGACCGCACCAGCCGTACGGGCTTGAGGATCCGCCCCGCCACCACCCACGCGATACCGGTCGTCATCAGCAGGGCGACCCCGGAGATGGCGAGCAGCACCCGGAACACCTCGTTCGCGCGTTCCTTCTCGCTCGCCGGATGGAAGGCGACCACGAAGGCCGCGTCCGCCTCGGACCCGTACCGGGCCACCTCCACCTTCGCCCAGCGGATCTCCCCGGCCGCCCGCTCCAGCGTCCCCGTGGACTCGGGGGACTCGAAGATCTCCCGCTGTGCGTCGGCGTCCTTGTACAGCGGCAGCGC
Organism: Streptomyces sp. DSM 40750; assembly: GCF_024612035.1. Classification (GTDB taxonomy): domain Bacteria; phylum Actinomycetota; class Actinomycetes; order Streptomycetales; family Streptomycetaceae; genus Streptomyces. The sequence continues at coordinate 3,239,647 of NZ_CP102513.1, read as the reverse complement.
GACGGAAATCTCCCGCTGCTGTCTCAGCCGTGTGAGGCCGCCGTCGGCCCGGCCCACGAGTCCGATCAGTTCCTCGTCGAGGTCGGCGTTCTGTCGTTGCAGGAAGACCCGCAGCAGCCGCGACGGCTCGGTGAAGGGCCCCCCGGTCTCCGGATCGACCCCCTGCGCCTGAAGGTTGGTGAACTCCCCGGCCTCCTGCACCAGCAGCACGTTGATCCGCTGGTCCACGTCCCGCAACAGGATCGACCGTGTGGTCGTCGCCACCGAGGCGAGCGCCACCGCCATCACCAGCAGCAGCCACAGCAGGATCCGGACCCGGGCCGAGACCCGCCGGGCCGGCGCCTCAGCCGTCGTCACCGGCTCCGTCGTCGTCGGCGTCCTGCCCGTCCTGTCCGTCCTGCCCAGGGTTGTCGTCATCGTCATCACTCGCCGGGCTGTCGGTCACCGGAGGCCGCGACACGACCTCGTCACTGGGCGTCGCCTCCGGCCGCGAAGGCGTAGGACTCGGCGACCCGCTCTCCAACTCCACCTTCGGCGGCACCTTCGGCGCCTGAGGGCTGTCGGTCAGGGCAAAACTGGTCGCGGCGATACCGAGCGGAATCGCCACGACGGCGGCAAGGGCCGCGATCCGGCGAGAGAAGACCATGGGAACGATCCTGCGGAGGGGACCGGCGTCACGGATGAGCGCAAGATGAGGACTTCTTCATCTTGGGGAGCCCGCGGGCTTTCAGCCGTCCAGTCCGATGGCGAACGCGGCCTCGAGGTCATGCTGCGAGTAAGCCCGGAACGCCACATGCGTATCCGTCCCCAGAACCCCGGGAATCTTGCTGATACGCCCCGGAATCACATCGGCCAGATCCTCGTGCTCCTTCACCCGGACCATGGCGACCAGATCGTACGTACCGGTCACGGAGAACACCTCGGTCACGGAGTCGATCGCGGCGATCGACTCCGCGATCTCCGGAATCCGGTCCACGCTGGTCTTGATGAGCACGATCGCGGTGATCACGGCTGTTTCTCTCCCTCGGGGGCCGGAGCTGGGACGTTCTGTGGGGCGTCCACTGGCGGTTTCACTCTAGCCCTACGCCCATAACGCCCCCACGCGTAGACGAACCCCAGTCCGAACCCCACCAGATGCGCCAGATAGGCGACCCCCGGCCCCGAGGTCTGCCGCCCCGCGGCCAGCCACTGCAGGCTCACCCAGAACGGCAGGGTCACCCAGGCAGGAAAACGCAGTGGAAGGAAGAAGAGGAACGGGAAGAGGCTCGTCACGCGCGCTCGGGGGAAAAGGAAGAGAAAAGCGCCGAGGACCGCGGAGATCGCCCCGGACGCGCCGACCAGCGACTGCGGCGACCCGGCGTGCGCCGCCGCGTACGCCACCAGCGCGAGATAACCGCAGCCCACGTAGAAGAGGGCGAACTCCACATGGCCCATGCGTTCCTCGGCCATGGCCCCGAAGACGAAGAGGAAGAGCATGTTGCCGAGGAGATGCAGCCAGCTGCCGTGGACGAAGAGCGCGGTGGCGGGGGCGAGCGCCGCGCGCGGGGTGCCGTCGAAGAGTTCGACGGGGACGACGCCCCAGCGGCGGAAGTACGCCCGCTGCGCGGCGAGCAGTTCGTCCCCCGTGCCGTACACCGGGTTCAGGCCGGCGGCCGGGCCGATCAGGAAGATCGCACAGCAGACGGCGATCAGCCCGTACGTCACCGGCGCCGACTCGTTTCGTACGGCCCGGTCGGCCGTAGTGCTCCACTTGCCGATCATGAGCAGATCATGACGTAACGGGACCCACCCGCACAGACCGCCTCGCCGCCGGTGGGGAGAGGGCCGACCGCCGGACGCGATCGGCGCCGCCGCCGCAGGCGAATGGGCATCGAGTACCGGTCAGGCCGTAGGGTTACGAGCCACACGCACCGGGAGGCCGGCGCATCACGGAGACTGGAAGAAGGAAGAGCAGCCACGATGACGGTTCCCCTGCCGACGGACACGACCCGCTGGCGCTGCACCCTCTGTGGAAACCTCACACGTTTCGACGTGACCCGCTCGTCGAAGGTCGTCGAGTACGTTCACCTCGACCTCGCCGGGGAGCCCAAGGTCGAGGAGCGCGACGTGGTCAGTGAGACCATCGAGTCGGTGCGCTGCCGCTGGTGCAACGCCGTGGACCAGGTGGAACTCGTGGACAGGCCGGGCGCCGGCTCCTGAGGATGGGGGTTCCCCCGCTCGAGCGAAGTCGAGAGTGGGAGAGGGCCCCGCTGAGAAATGGGGTGTGACGGATGGTGGAGACCACAGGCGGGGAGCCGGGCGACGGCGCCGCTGAGGTGCTCGACCGTCCGCTGCCCGAGGGCGTCCGCAAACGCGTCGTGCAGATCGTCTCCGACGGCTTCGGCGGACTGACCGTCGCCGAACTGCCCGCACAGCTCAGGCAGTACGCCCGGTTCACCCCGAATCGCCGGGTGAAGTTCGCGGGCAACGCGATGGCCGCCGCGGTGGAGACCGACACACTTTTCAGACAGCGCATCGGGGAGCGTTTCCGGGAGGCCCACCCGGAGCTGGCCGGCGCCCTCGACACGGGTGCGCCGCCCCCGGCCGCGGAGCCGCTGGACGTGGCGGCCGCGGCCTATGTACTGCGCCCCACGGGCTGGGTGAAGCTGGTCACCGCGGCCGGCGAGGAGGCCCAGCGGGCGGACGCCGAGCGGGCCGACGAGGAGAGCCGCGCCGAGCTGGAGCGGCTGCGCGAGCAGCTCGCCGAGGCCCGTGGCCACACGAAGGCCGAGACGGAACGGCTGCGCGCGGAGCTGGAAACGGTGAAGAGGGACGCCGACTCCCTGCACCGCAAGCTCCGGGCCGCCCTCAGCGACGTCAAGCGCGGAGAGGCCGCCCTGCGCAAGCTGCACGCCGAGATGGAGACCGTGCGCGCCGAGGGGCAGGCCCAGGTGTCCGTCGCCGAGAGCGAGTCCCGGCGGCTCAAGGCTCGGCTCGGCGAGGCGGAAGCGGCCCTGGAGGCCGCCCGGCGGGCGGCCCGCGAGGGGCGCAGCGTCGAGGACATGCGCGTACGGCTGCTGCTGGACACCGTGCTGGACGCGGCCCAGGGGCTCCGGCGGGAGCTGGCGCTGCCGCCGCTCTCCGTGCGGCCCGCCGAGACGGTCGACGCGGTCGAGCCGGGGCGGATGACCCCGAAGGACATCGCCGCCCGCGCGCTGTCGGAGAACGACCCCGCGATCCTGGACCAGTTGCTGGCGCTGCCGCAGGCGCATCTCGTCGTCGACGGCTACAACGTCACCAAGACCGGCTATCCGCAGATGCCGCTGGAGAAGCAGCGACTCAGGCTCCTGGGTCAGCTCTCGCAGCTCGCCGCCCAGACCGGCGCCGAGGTGACCTGTGTCTTCGACGGGGCCGAGCTGGCCGCGCCGGTGCTGCTCGCGCCGCCGCGCGGGGTGCGGGTGCTGTTCTCCAAGCCGGGTGTCACCGCCGACGAGTTGATCCGTCAGCTGGTGCGCGCCGAGCCGCCCGGCCGACCGGTCATCGTCGCCTCCACCGACCGCGAGGTGGCCGACGGAATCGCCAAGGCGGGAGCCAGGCCGGTGGCTTCCGCGGTGCTCCTCAAGCGGCTTTCCTGACTCTTCGGCCCCGTCCGTCCCAACAGCAACGTACAGGCGCTATGCCCGAATTGACGGAACTGTTGCGCGACGTAGCGTCAATCGGGCATCACTGCGTGTGCGTTGAGTGTGAATTGTGCGCCGTGGGACGGGATTTTTCCTGTGGGGGATTTGAAGTGATCATCATTAGGTCACTAGGGTCGGGGCTCAAACCTCTGAACGGGTGATCGTCGCCGGAGTCCCCGCCGGCCGGTCGCTCACATGAAGGAGTTCACCTACCGTGGCGTCCCACCGTCGACCGAAGCAGCCGAGCCGTGCGCGTGTGACCGTGCTCACCACTGCCGCCGCCGCTGCTGTGGCCCTGACCTCGCAGGCCGCCAACGCCGCGCCCAGCGAGAAGCCGAGCAAGGACGAGGTCAAGGCCAAGGTCGACAAGCTCTACGAAGAGGTCGAGCGGGCCACCGACAAGGCCAACGGGGCCCAGGAGAAGCAGGAGAAGCTCGAAAAGGAGATCTCCACGATCCAGGACAACGTCGCCCGGGGTCAGGAAGACCTCAACGAGCTGCGTGAGGGCATAGGCCTGGCGGCCAGCGCCCAGTACCGCTCGGGCGGCATCGACTCCTCGATCCAGCTCTTCCTCTCCGCCGACCCGGACGACTACCTGGACAAGGCCGCCACGCTCGACCAGCTGACCGGTCAGCAGGTCGAGTCGCTGAAGAAGATCCAGGAGAAGCAGCGCACGCTCGCGCAGCAGCGCCAGGAGGCCTCCGAGAAGCTGGAGGACCTCGCCGACACCCGCGAGACCCTGACCAAGAAGAAGAAGGAAGTCCAGAGCAAGCTGGCCGCGGCGCAGAAGCTCCTCAACTCCCTGACGGCCGAGGAGAAGGCCGCCCTGGACGAGCAGGAGACGCGTGCCAGCCGTGACGCCGGCGACCGCGTCGACCTCGGCAACGAGGCGCCGGCCTCCGATCGCGGCGCCGCCGCCCTCGCCGCCGCCGACACCCAGCTCGGCAAGCCCTACGTCTCCGGGGGCAGCGGCCCCAACTCCTACGACTGCTCCGGGCTGACCCAGTGGGCCTACGCCCAGGCCGGTGTGTCGATCACCCGGACCACGTACACGCAGGCGAATGACGGCACCCGGATCGGCCGCGACCAGCTCATGCCGGGCGACCTTGTCTTCTTCAACGACCTGGGACACGTCGGCCTCTACGCGGGCAACGACACCATCATCCACGCCCCGTACCCGGGCAAGGTCGTCCGCTACGAGTCGATGAGCACCATCGGCACCTTCCAGTTCGGTGTCCGGATCTGACACCCGAGGTGGCTTGAGCAAGGCCGACTGATCACGGACCGTGACAGTCGGCCTTTTTCCTTCTTCGAGATCAGGACACAGGGCCGCCCGAACGGGCGAATTCCCGCACCCCGTGCTGACCGCTTCCCCCGCTGGTGACCTGGGTCCCGGTCCGGACGTCACGCTGTGTGCCCGCAGAGGTCTTTGGCTGTGACATGGTCGCGCGACTACTGTCGGCCGCGCTTCCCTCACCCGCCGTGAGCGCGCCCCGGACCGGGGTCGCCGCCGCGGACCCGAGGGAGGGCCCCTGTCCACCGTCGAAGGGAGTGCGGCTTCCCGTGGTGTCCCACAGTCGCCTTGTACCGTCCGGGTTCGACCGGGGCGCGGCCGCCGCCCTCGGTGTGCTGTCCGCCGCGGCCGCCGCCCTCAGCACCATTCCCGTCCAGTCGGCCGCCGCCTCGCCGCACGACACCACCACCACCCGGGCCGAGGTGGACCGGCTGTACGAGGAGGCCGAGCAGGCCACCGAGGCGTACAACAAGGCCGACGAGCGTGCCGGCGAACTGCGCGACCAGGTCGGCACCGCGCAGGACTCGATGGCCCGGCAGCAGGAACGCATCAACGCCATGCGTGAGCCGCTGGGTTCGCTCGCCGGTGCCCAGTACCGCTCCGGCGGCGTCGACCCGGCGATCACCCTGCTGTTCTCCGACGATCCCGACGACTACCTCGACACGGCCGCCGCCCTGGACCGCATCAGCGCCCACCAGGCGGGCGAACTGCACAACCTCCAGCAGGCCATGCGCGACCTCTCCCAGAACCGCCAGGAGGCCATCGGCAAGCTCGCGGAGCTGGAGAAGAGCCGCAAGGCCGTCGCCAGGCACAAGCAGACCGTCGAGCGGAAGCTCGCCAAGGCCCGGCAGCTGCTCAACTCCCTCCCGGACCAGGAGCGCGCCGAGTACGACCGCGCCTCCCGCTCCGGCGGGTCCGGCCGCACCGACATGCCCGATCTCTCCGACGCCCTCGCGCCCAACGGCCGCGCGGCCGCCGCCGTCGCCGCCGCCCGCTCCGCCCTCGGCAAGCCGTACATCTGGGGCTCCGCCGGCCCCGACGGCTTCGACTGCTCGGGCCTCATGGTCTGGTCGTACGGACAGGCCGGCGTCGGCCTCCCGCGCACCTCACAGGCCCAGCGGTACGCCGGCACCCAGGTCCCGCTCTCCCAGGCCCGGCCCGGCGACCTGGTCACCTACCGGTTCGACGCCAGCCATGTCGGCATGTACGTCGGCAACGGCCAGGTGATCCACGCCCCCTACCCCGGTGCCCCCGTCCGTTACGACCCCGTCGGCATGATGCCGATCGCCTCGGTCACCCGCCCCTGACCGCCGTACGCCATGCGACGGGCCGCCGTACGATCGGGACCGTGGCTGGCAGAAGGCGCGCGTTTCCGGGAGCCGCGGGAATCTGTCTCGCACTCACCCTCCTCGTCGGCTGCGGCGGCACGGCGGCTTCGGACTCCGCCCGCGCCGACGTCGAGCGGATGCTCGACCGGCGGGCGACGGCGGTCCTGGAGCGGAACGAGGCGGCGTACCGCTCCACCGAGGCGCCGACGGCCGCCGCGGCCGGTCAACGGGCCACGGGGGCGGCCGAGTTCACGAACCTCCGCGGCCTGCCGCTGGCCGCCTGGTCGTACGACCTCACTGGCTTCCAGCGCTCCGGCGACCGGGCCACGGCCGAGGCGGCCCTGCGCTACCGGATACGCGGCTACGACAAGGCGCCCGTCACCGCCGCACGGGCGCTGACCCTCGTCCGGGACGACGACGGCGCATGGCGGGTCGCCGCCGACGAGCCCTCGGAGAAGGGCACCGAACAGCTGTGGGAGCAGGGGCGGATACTCGCCGTCCGTGGGGAGCGGAGTCTCGTGCTGGGGGTCGGGTGGTCGGCGGCGGCCCTGCGGGAGTACGCGGGGCTGGCGGACCGGGCCGTGCCCGCCGTGACCGAGGCGTGGGGCGAGGACTGGGCGCGGCGGGTCGTCGTCCTCGTGCCGGAGTCGCTGGAGGAGATGGCGGGGCTGCTGGGGGCGCGCGCGTCCGGGTACCGGGGAATCGCCGCGGTCACCACCGGCGAGGCGGGAGGCTCGGTGAAGGCGCCCGCGGACCGGATCATCGTCAACCCCGACGCGTACGCCGTCCTCGGCGACTTCGGCCGGCAGGTCGTCCTCACCCATGAGACGACCCACGTCGCCACCCGTGCCCACACCAACGCGGCCACCCCCCTCTGGCTCTCTGAGGGCTATGCCGACTGGGTCGGCTACCGGGGGACGGGCCGTACGGCGCCCGAGCTGGCCACTGAACTGCAACGCGCCGTCGCGGAGGGACAGCTCCCGGCCGCACTGCCCGAGGACGCCGACTTCGGCTTCTCCGGCGACTCCGGCCGGCTCGCCCAGGCCTACCAGGGCGGCTGGCTGGCCTGCCGCATGATCGCCGATCACTGGGGCGAGGTCCGCCTCGACGAGTTCTACCGGGCCGTCGGAGAGCACGGGAAGCGGGCCGGGGCGGTGGAGGGGGCCTTGAAGGAGGTCCTGGGGACGACCGCCGAGGAGTTCACCGCGCAGTGGCGGGAGTACGTGCGCGATCAGCTCGGCTGACCGGGGGTGGCGGCGGGGCCGGGATCAGCGCCGGGGTCGAGCTCGGCGATGGCCTCCCTGAGCCACGCCCGCTCCGCCTTCCCCGTCGCCCGGGCCACCCGCAGCATGCCCTGCCGGAACAGGTCGTCGGCGTCCTCCGCGCGCACGGGTTCGCCGTCCTTGTAGAAGAAGCTCGCCGGTGTCGTCAGGAAGTCGAGGCGGCGGCGCAGCACCGCGGCCTGCTCCACCGGGTCGGGGAGGTGCCGCAGGAAGGCGAGAAGGGTGTTGAAGCGCACCTGGTCGGTGATCTCGCCCTGCTTGGGGTCGCGGAGGTGATCGAGGAGCGCCGCGCGACCGTCCTCCGTCAGCGACAGCACCCGGCGCGGGGCCGCGCCGCTGCCGGGTTCCGTGTGCTGGTCGAGCTTCCCGCCGGCGACCAGGCGGGCGATCGCCGGGTAGAGGGCACCGTCGCTGACCGGGCGGACATGGCCGCTGAGGGCCTTGATGCGCTCCTTCAACTCGTAGCCATGCAGGGGTTCCTGCGCCAGGAAGCCCAGGATCGACAGCTCCAGCACCGTGGTTCGAACCTCCTTGCGAGCGTGATGCGGCCATGATACCTCTTATCGAGCTACTTCTAATCGAGGTATTCGTCTGGCGAGGGGGCTCGGTCAGTGGTGGACGCGCATCGGAAACAGCTCATCTCACTCGCTCACCCCGTCTACCTCTCGCTGCTCGCCTCCGTCGCCGCCGGGATCATCAACACCGTCTGGGTCTCCCGGCTCGGTGGCCCCGCGGTGGCCGCCGTCGCCGTCGCGACCAACACCGAGAACGTGCTGCTCGGGGTTGCCCTGGTCTTCGCCTCCGGCACCACCGTGCTGGTCGCGCACGCGCGGGGTGCGCGGGACCCGGGGGCGGTGCGGGCGGCAGTTCGCGGCGGATGGGCGCTGTTCGCGGTGGTCACGCCGGTGGTGGCGGTGGGCGGGTACGTGGTGCGCGAGCCGCTGGCCCGGCTGGTGTTCGGCGGTGCCGAGGGGCTGTCCCTCGCCGTCGAGTACTTGGCGATCTCCCTGCCGGGCATCGCCGTCTTCTTCGCGCAGACCCTCGTCGACGGCATCCTGAAGGGCACGGGCGACACCCGCACCCCACTGCGGCTCGCCCTGCTCGCGAACGGGCTGATCCTGGTCTGCGACCCGTTCCTCATCCACCGGTACGGCGTCGAGGGCGCCGCCGCCGCGACCGTGCTGTGCCGCTGCGTCGCCCTCGCGGCCGGGCTGGTCGCCCTTCGGCGGAACACGTGCCTCCGAGCGGTGTCGTCCGTGCGCCCCGCCGAGTCCGTACCGGCCGCACTGCGCCGGGCGCTCGCCACCGGCCTGCCCATGTCCGCCGACTTCACCGTGAGGCAGGCCGGCGCGCTCGCTCTGGTCGCGATCGTGGCCCGGCTCGGGGTCACGGCCGTGGCCGCGTACGCCATCGCCTACAAGGTCCTGTACGTCGCCACGATGGCCTTCTACGCCGTACGGCAGGCCGCGGCCATCCACACCGCGCACACGCGCGGCGAGGGAAGGGACGAGCGGCGGCCCATCGGGCGGCAGGCGGTCGTGGTCTCGGGGGCGGTGGGCCTCGCGGCGGCCGTGCTGCTGGCCGTGTTCGCGCCGGTGGTCATGCGGGCCTTCGGGGCCGGGCCCGACGTCGCCGCCGACGGTGTGCTCTTCCTGCGCTGTGTCGGCCCGTATCTGGTGCTGATGGCCTGCTGCATCGCGCTCGGCGGAGTCTTCGAGGGAAGCGGGGGCGCGCCGGTGCTGCCGCGGGTGACGCTGCTCGGTACGGCGGTCCAACTGCCGCTCGCGTACGGCCTGTCGGGGCTCGGACTGCCCGGGATCTGCCTGGCGCTCGCGGTGTCCATGGCGGTGCAGTGCGCCGTGCTCGCGCCGCTGCTGCGCCGGCGGGCTCAGGAACCCAGTGGCTCCTTGGCGAGGGTCGGCTGATCCGGCAGTGGGGCCGGGGCGGGGCGGGGGACCGTGTCGTGCCACAGTTCGAAGGCGGCGAGGAGGGTGGCGAGGACGAGGAGGCCGTTGCGGAGGAAGAGGAGGGTGACACCCAGGCCGTCGCTGGCCACCACGTGGGAGAACCAGACCGGGAACTCCAGGACGGTCACGAAGCACGCGACCAGGACCAGGACCGTCGGCAGACCCATGCGGCTGGCCCGGAAGCAGAGGCAGACGGCGGCGAGGCCGACCAGCCACACCATGTACTGGGGGCTGATCACCCGGCTGGTGGCCGTGAACATCAGCACCGCCACGAACGCCGCGTCCGCGAGGGTGTGCGGCGCGAACCGCCGGGCCCGCACCCGCCACAGCAGCAGCCAGGCGAAGGCCACCCCGCTGAGCAGCAGAGCCGCGTTGCTGACGGTGTCGACGTGGTCGCCGAGGAACTCCACCGAGCCGTAGTTGAGGAGCACCTCGCCGTTCCAGCCGAACTGCCGGGCCACGTGGAAGACCAGGGCCCCCAGCGACTCCACCTCGGTGCCCCGGTCGCGCTGGAAGGTCAGGAAGGCGAAGGCGCCGGGCATGGAGACGGCGAACAGCGCGGCCAGCGCGAGGCCGGTGCCCGCCGCCCAGGCCCAGGCCGTGCGCTTCCGGGCGCCCAGGAGCAGCAGCACCGGCCACACCTTCAGCAGGGCCGCGAAGGCCGTCAGCGCCCCCATCGCGCGGGGATGGCGGCTGCCGGCGAGAACGGCCGCGACCGCCACCGCCGTCACCATCACGTCGTACCGGGCGTACACGGTCGGACCGAGCAGCGGCAGACCCACCACCCACACCCGGGCACCGCGCCACGTCTTGCCGGTCCGGTTGCCCGCGTGGAGGAGCAGCGCGAGCACCGCCAGGTCGGCGAGGAAGGCGAGGACGAAGAACGCCGACGTGTAGTCCAGGAAGGGCAGCAGCGCGGGGGAGAGGATCGCGAGGGCGGCGGCGGGCGGGTACTGCCAGGTGACGTCGTCCAGGGGATACGTTCCTGTGCGCAGGATCTCGTACCAGCCCTGGTAGATCACCGAGACGTCGCTGGTGACGTCCGGGCCCGGGAACACGTACACCTTGAAGACGAACAGCAGCAGGAGCAGCCGGGTCGCGCCCCAGGCCGTGAGCAGCCCGAACGGGAGCCGTCGAGCGCTCGTCATGTCCACCTGAGCCACGTGATTCCCTGTCCGTGTGCGCCCTGTTCCGCGTCTGTGAAAGACATGATCCCCCGTCCGTCTGTGAAGTGGCCGTGAAGCATGGCCGGGCCCGGTGCGATGTGCCTGGTGGCGGCGGTCCGATGCCGGTTCGGTAGGGTCGGCGGCGATGCACAAGACCCTGATCGTGACCAACGACTTCCCGCCCCGGCCCGGCGGTATCCAGGCGTTTCTGCACAATATGGCGCTGCGGCTGGACCCCGAGCGGGTCGTCGTCTACGCCTCGACGTGGAAGCGTAGCCGGGAGGGCGTCGAGGCGACGGCCGCCTTCGACGCCGAACAGCCCTTCACCGTCGTACGCGACCGCACGACCATGCTGCTGCCGACGCCCGGCGTCACCCGCCGCGCGGTCTCGCTGCTGCGGGAGCACGGCTGTACGTCGGTGTGGTTCGGTGCGGCGGCCCCGCTCGGTCTGATGGCCCCCGCACTGCGCAGGGCGGGCGCCCGCCGCCTGGTGGCCACCACACACGGCCACGAGGCGGGCTGGGCCCAGCTGCCCGCCGCCCGGCAGCTGCTGCGGCGGATCGGCGAGGGCACGGACACGATCACCTACCTCGGCGAGTACACGCGCTCGCGGATCGCCACCGCCCTGACCCCGGCGGCGGCCGGGCGCATGGTCCAGCTGCCGCCCGGTGTCGACGAGAAGACCTTCCACCCGGGCTCCGGAGGCGCCGACGTCCGCGCCCGGCTCGGGCTCACCGACCGCCCGGTGGTCGTCTGTGTCTCCCGGCTCGTGCCACGCAAGGGGCAGGACACGCTGATCCAGGCGATGCCCGGCATCCTGGCCAAGGAGCCGGACGCGGTGCTGCTGGTCGTCGGCGGCGGACCGTACGAGAAGGAGCTGCGCCGCCTCGCGCACGAGACCGGCGTCGCCGAGTCCGTCCGCTTCACCGGGGCCGTGCCCTGGTCGGAGCTGCCCGCCCACTACGGCGCCGGTGACGTCTTCGCCATGCCCTGCCGTACGCGCCGGGGCGGCCTCGACGTCGAGGGGCTCGGAATCGTCTACCTGGAGGCCTCCGCGACCGGACTGCCCGTCGTCGCGGGCGACTCCGGCGGCGCCCCCGACGCCGTCCTCGACGGCGAGACCGGCTGGGTCGTCCGCGGCGGCTCCCCGACGGAGGCCGCGGAACGCGTCATCACCCTCCTCGCCGACCCGGAACTGCGGGCACGGATGGGGAAGCGGGGACGGGAGTGGGTCGAGGGGAAATGGCGGTGGGACCTCCTGGCAGAAAATTTGAAAGCTCTGTTGTAGCCCCGCAAGGGGCGCGGGGAACTGCGCGACCAGCCACAAGACGACCGGAAGTCGCCTTTCGAGAGCACCGGGCACCCCAGTAGGCGCCGCCCGGCCCGGCGGAGCCCCTAGGCGGATCCCGAAAATCCGCACATGCTGCGCACATGACAGCAAAACTGATGCAACGTCAGCTGACGAGACGTCATATCCTGGGTATGGCCGCCCTGCAGACGGCGGCCACTCTCGGCTTCACCCGCATCGGCCTCCAGGCAGCCCATGCGGCCGAGCCCGACGCAGTCGAATCCGCTCCCGCGATCGTGATCGGTTCGGGCTACGGCGCCGCCGTAGCCGCCCTCCGACTCGGTCAGGCCGGTATCCGCACGGTCGTCCTGGAGATGGGCAGGGCCTGGAACACACAGGGCTCCGACGGCAAGGTCTTCTGCTCGACCAGGGAACCGGACGAAAGATCCATGTGGTTCAAGACCCGGACCGAGGCCCCGCTCGCCACCTTCCTCTGGCTGGACGTCGTCAACCAGGACATCAGCCCCTACCCCGGAGTACTGGACCGGGTCCGCTACGCCAACATGTCGGTCTTCCTGGGCCGCGGCGTCGGCGGCGGCTCCCTGGTCAACGGCAGCATGGCCGTCACCCCCCTCCGGTCGTACTTCGCCGAGCAGTTCCCGACCGTCGACACCACCGAGATGTACGCCACGTACTTCCCGCGCGCCCGCGCCATGCTCGGCGTCAACACCATCGACCCCGCGTGGTTCGAGTCCACCGAGTGGTACCGCTTCAGCCGGATCTCCCGCGCCCACGCGGAGAAGACCGGCCTCAAGACCACCTTCGTGCCCAGCGTCTACGACTTCGCCCACATGGAGCGCGAGGCGGCCGGCACCGCGACCAGGTCGGCGCTCGCCGGCGAGGTCATCTACGGCAACAACCACGGCAAACGCAGCCTCGACAAGACGTACCTCGCCGCCGCCCTCGGCACCGGCAACGTCACCATCCACACCATGGAGCGGGCCAAGGGCATCCGCCGGCTGAGCGACGGGACGTACGTCGTCACCGTCGACCGCATCGACGACACGGGCGCGGTCGTCGAGACCAAGGAGTACGGCTGCACCTACCTGTTCCTCGGCGCGGGCAGCGTCGGCACCACCGAACTCCTCGTCCGCGCACGGGCGAAGGGCACCCTGCCCGCACTGGACGCCGGCGTCGGCGCGGGCTGGGGCACCAACGGCAATGTGATGCTCGGCCGGGCCAACCACCTCTGGGACACGGTCGGGGCGAACCAGTCGACCATGCCGGTCATGGGCATCGACGACTGGGCCAACACCTCCAACCCCGTCTTCGCCGAGATCGCTCCGCTGCCCACGGGTCTCGAACACTGGGTCAGCCTCTACTTGGCGATCACCAAGAACCAGGAGCGCGCGTCCTTCACCTACGACGCCGCGACCGACTCGGCGAAACTCGGCTGGAGCGCCGCCCAGAGCGCGGTCTCCGTGGCCATGGCCAAGAAGCTCTTCGACCGGATCAACTCGGCCAACAGCACGATCTACCGGTACGACCTGTTCGGCTCGTCCAACAAGGTGTTCGCCGACGACTTCACGTATCACCCGCTGGGCGGCTGCGTGCTGGGGAAGGCGACCGACAACTACGGGAGGGTGAAGGGGTATTCGAAGCTGTACGTCACCGACGGCTCGCTGGTGCCCGGCTCGATCGGGGTGAACCCGTTCGTCACGATCACCGCGCTCGCCGAACGCACGATGGCGCGGGTCCTCGCCGAGGACACCGCGCCATGAGCCGTTCGACCGCCGATCGGTTCGTGACAGCCGGCTACTTCTGGTAGATCGCCTCGATCTCGTCCGCGTAGTCCTTGGCCACCACATTGCGCTTGAGCTTCAGGGACGGCGTGAGGTGGCCCGACTCCTCCGTGAACTGGGAGGACAGAATGCGGAACTTCCGCACCGATTCCGCCTTCGACACCGCGGCGTTGCCGTCGTCGATCGCGGCCTGCACGGCCGCGTTCAGATCGGCGTCCGCGCTCAGCGACGCCGCGGTGGACCCCGCGGGCTTGCCGTGCTCGGCGGCCCAACGGCCCAGGAACTCCTCGTCGATGGTGACCAGCGCGCCCACGAAGGGCCGCCCGTCGCCCACCACCATGCACTCCGCGACCAGGGCGTGCGCCCGGATACGGTCCTCGATCACGGCCGGGGCGACGTTCTTGCCGCCCGCGGTGACGATGATCTCCTTCTTTCGGCCGGTGATCCTGAGGTAGCCGTCCTCGTCGAGGGTGCCGATGTCACCGGTGTGGAACCAGCCGTCGGCCAGCGCCTCCTCGGTCGCGCCCGGGTTGTTCCAGTACTCCTTGAACAGGTGCTCGCCGTGCAGCAGCACCTCCCCGTCGTCCGCGATCCGGACGACGGAACCCGGCAGCGGCTGCCCGACCGTACCGATCTTCTGGCGGTCCCAGGGGTTGAACGCGGTCGCCGCACAGGACTCCGTCAGGCCGTAGCCCTCCAGGACCGTGAAGCCGATGCCGCGGAAGAAGTGCCCCAGACGCTCGCCCAGCGGGGCGCCGCCCGAGATCGCGTACTCGCCCTTGCCGCCGAGCACCGCGCGCAGCTTGCTGTAGACGAGCTTGTCGAACACCTTGTGCTTGATCTTCAGGCCGAGGGCCGGGCCCGACGCGGTGTCCAGCGCCTTGCTGTACGCGATCGCCGTGTCCGTGGCCTTGTCGAAGATCTTGCCCTTGCCGTCCGCCTGCGCCTTGGCCCGGGCCGAGTTGTAGACCTTCTCGAAGACCCGCGGCACGCCCAGGATCAGCGTCGGCCGGAAGGAGGCCAGCTCCTCGGTGAGGTTCTTGATGTCCGGTACGGTGCCCAGCTTGATCGGCGCCATCATCGGCGCGACCTGCACGAGCCGCCCGAAGACGTGCGCGAGCGGGAGGAAGAGCAGGACCGAGCACTCGCCCGTACGGAACAGCGGCCGCAGCCGCTCCACGACGTTGCCGCACTCCGCGAAGAAGCTGCGGTGGGTGAGCACACAGCCCTTCGGACGGCCGGTGGTGCCGGAGGTGTAGACGATGGTCGCCGGGTCGTCGGCCTTCGCCAGCGAGCCGCGCTCATCGACGGCCGCCTCGGTGACGTCCTGGCCGAGGCGCCCCAGCTCCTCCACACCGCCACCCTCGATCTGCCAGACGTGCTTCAGCGCCGGCAGCCGGTCGCGCACCGACTCGACGGCCGCCGCGTGCCCGTCCAGCTCCACGATCATGGCGGTCGCGCCCGAGTCGGCGAGGATCCACTGCACCTGCTCCGGCGAGCTGGTCTCGTACACCGGCACGGTGACCGCGCCGGCCGACCAGATCGCGAAGTCCAGCAGGGTCCACTCGTATCGGGTACGGGACATCAGCCCGACCCGGTCACCCGGCTGGACCCCGGCGGCGATGAGCCCCTTCGCGGCCGACCGCACCTCGGCGAGGAACTGGACCGCGTTGACGTCCTGCCAGGCGCCGCCCACCTTGCGGGCGATGACGGCGACATCGGGATGCTGCGCGGCGTTTCTACGGACGATGTCGGTCAGATTGCCGTCCGTCGGGACCTCGTACAAAGCCGGAAGGCTGAACTCGCGCAAGACTGCTGCTCCTCATAGGGCGCCGGCGCCACGACTCGGCGTGTGCTGCGACGGTGCGGTCCAAGGCTGGGGCGAGCGCTCAGGCCTCACTTGGTTCCTCACTGGTTGAAAACCTGAGCACAACTGGACTGCCCGGACGTTACCCGCCGGTATGGCTTCTCCGCGAGGGGGGCCCGGGGAGATGTTCTCCGCGTCACACATGTGGGGTTCTCCCGGGAACAATAATCCCCCCACTTACTGACTGGCCAGTAACCGCAGGTCCGCCCCGCTCTGTTCACGTATGCCGCACAGGCCTACGCTTGATCGTCATGGCACCCACACCAGGCGGCAGGCGCGAGACGCGCATTCATGTGGTCAGCGACGTGCACGGCAACGCACGCGATCTGGCCGTAGCGGGTGAGGGCGCCGACGCCCTGGTGTGTCTGGGCGACCTGGTCCTCTTCCTCGACTACGCCGACCACTCGCGCGGTATCTTCCCCGACCTCTTCGGCACCGAGAACGCCACCCGGCTCGTCGAACTGCGCACCGCCCGGCGCTTCGAGGAGGCACGCGAACTCGGGACCCGGCTGTGGGCGGGCGTGGGCGAGGACCGGGCCGCCGTGATCGAGAAGGCGGTCCGCAAGCAGTACGCCGAGATGTTCGCGGCCTTCCCCACGCCGACGTATGCCACATACGGCAATGTCGATATGCCGAGGCTGTGGCCGGAGTACGCGGCGGAGGGAACGACCGTGCTGGACGGGGAGCGCGTCGAGATCGGGGGCTGGGTCTTCGGCTTCGTGGGCGGCGGACTCCGCACCCCCATGCGGACGCCGTACGAGATCAGCGACGAGGAGTACGCGGCGAAGATCGAGGCGGTGGGGGAGGTGGACGTGCTGTGCACACACATCCCGCCGGAGGTCCCTGAGCTGGTGTACGACACGGTCGCGCGCCGTTTCGAGCGGGGGAGCCGGGCGCTGCTGGAGGCGATCCGGAAGACGCGGCCCCGGTACTCGCTGTTCGGGCATGTCCATCAGCCGTTGGCGCGGCGGATGCGGATCGGGGCGACCGAATGTGTGAACGTGGGGCACTTCGCCGGGAGCGGGAAGCCGTGGGCGCTGGAATGGTGAGTCTCCGCAAGCGGTAGCCTTCACGCTGCACATACGTGCGCACCCACCTCCCTCACCGGAACGTCTCTGGAGGAGCCACGGCGATGGCGGAATTCACCAGTTCGAGCATCACGATCGAGGCTGCGGCGGCCGACGTCATGGCAGTGATCGCCGACTTCGCCCGCTACCCGGACTGGACGGGCGAGGTGAAGGAGGCGGAGGTGCTGGAGACCGACGGTCAGGGCCGCGCCGAGCAGGTCCGGCTCGTCATGGACGCGGGCGCGATCAAGGACGACCAGACGCTGGCGTACACCTGGACCGGGGCGAACGAGGTCTCCTGGACGCTGGTCAAGTCCCAGATGCTGCGGTCCCTCGACGGGTCCTACATCTTGAAGCCGGTCGGCGACTCGGTCACCGAGGTGACGTATCAGCTGACCGTGGACGTCAAGATCCCGATGCTCGGGATGATCAAGCGCAAGGCGGAGAAGGTGATCATCGACCGGGCGCTGGCGGGGCTGAAGAAGCGGGTCGAGTCGGGCGCGTAGTTCGCCCACCGGGCCTGTCCACCCGACTCGCCCCGGTGGCGGAGTGCGCCCTCCGGGGCCGTGGCATGTGGGCCGTCCGGGTGACGCGCGCAGCCATGGGGTGGGTGGATCGTGCGCCCGACAGCTCGGTGGGGTGGGGTGCGTCGCGACGCGGCTGCGGGTGGTTCGTGTCCGGCCGCGCACTTCCCCGCACCCCTTCGGGGCGCTGCCCCGCTGCCCTCGCCGACCCGGGCCGCCCCATGGGTGGGCACAGGCGCCACCCTGTACGCGCCGGTGAGCGCCCCCCACCTCCGCCGGCTCCGGGTGCCGGGGCGGCGGTGTCGGGCCCGGCGCTGGGTTACCGTTCAGCCTCATGCGCACCATCCTGATCACCGGGCAAGGCGGCAGCGGCCGTACGACGGTCGCGGCGGCCACGGCGCTCGACGCGGCTCGTGAGGGCGCGCGAACGCTTGTGCTGAGCGCGGACCGGATCGACGGGCTGGGTGCGGCGCTCGGCGTGGCCACCGGGCCCGAGCCCGTACACGCGGCGCCGAATCTCACCGCGTGGCGACCCGACGCGGCGGCGGACTTCCGGGTGGATCTCGTCGCCTTCCAGGAGCGGGCCGCGTCCGTGCTGGGTCTGTTGGGGGCCGGTCGGCTGGACGCCGAGGAGCTCACACCTCTTCCCGGCGCCGAGGAACTCGCCCTGCTGCGGGCGCTGCGCGACGCCGCGCTCTCCGAGGTGTACGACCTGCTCGTCGTCGATCTGCCGCCCGCACCGCAGGCACTCGCGCTGCTCGGTCTGCCGGAGGAACTGCGGAGGTATCTGCGGCGGCTGCTCCCGCCCGAGCGGCAGGCCGCCCGTGCGCTGCGGCCGGTCCTCGGACGGCTCGCCGGTGTGCCGATGCCCGCCGAGTGGCTGTACGAGACGGCCGCCCGGTGGGACGTCGAACTGGCCGCCGTCGCGGCGGTCGTCGAGGACCCGGGGACAAGTGTGCGGCTGGTCGCCGAGCCGGGGCCGGCGGGTGCCGAACATGTCCGCCTCGCCGGCGTCGGCCTCGCCCTGCGGGCCCTCCCCGTGGACGTCCTGATCGCCAGCCGCATCCTCCCCGAGAGCGGGCACGACACCTGGCTCGCCGGCCTCGTCGCCCAGCAGCGCAAGGCGCTGGAGGAGTGGGAGCAGTGCGCGCAGGCCCGTCCCGTACGGGGCGTCGCCCACCTCGGTCACGACCCCCGCGGCGCCGACGACCTCACCGCCCTCCACGTACCCGGCATCGGTGACGCCCCCGCCCGCGTCGAGTGGACCGTCGCCGACAACCTCGGTGAGGAGGGCGTGCTCGTGTGGCACATCCCGCTGCCCGGGGCGATACGCGACGAGCTGGACCTCATCCGGCGCGGCGACGAGTTGGTCGTGACGGCGGGGCAGTTCCGCCGTATCGTTCCGCTGCCGTCGGCACTGCGCCGCTGCACGGTCGACGGCGCGGCCCTGCGCGACGGCGAGCTGAGGATCCGTTTCGCGCCGGACCCGCAGTTGTGGCCCCGGACCCGGTGAATCGCATACGCCCGTTCGGGTAACGTCGAAGGTACGAACCGTAGGCAGGAGCCCGCCATGAGCGAAGAGCGCCCCACGTCCGACGCCGCTCGTCAGGACGCGGCCGAGGCGGCGCGGACCGCCGAGCAGGTACGCGCGACCGACGCCGACGCCTGGGCCACGGCGTGCGAGGAGGACCTCGCCGCGGAGAAGGCCCGCCGCCGGGCGCAGTACGGGCCGCCGCCGAGCTCGGCCGCCGAGGAACTGCGCAAGCTGGTGGACACCGTCGCGGACAAGCTGTCCGGGCTGCAGTCGCCGCTGCTCGGCGCGGTGGCCGGGGGCGCGGCCCAGCAGATGGTCAACCAGGTCGTCCGGCAGGCCAAGGCCGCCGTCGAACCCGTCATCGAACGCAATCCGGACGTCTTCGACCATCTGGCCGCCGCCGGCGGTGAACTGTTCGCCGCGTACCGCTCCGCCGTCGAGGCCCAGGAACGCCGGTGGACGAACCGGGACACCGCCCACCGGGAAGGCCGCGACAAGGGCGACGACCCGGGCCCCGGAGAGCGCATCGACCTGGACTGATGCCGGGCCCGTCCGCCCGGCGGACGTCGGGGGTCCCGGCGCAGGGCCTCGGGTACGGTTGGCCGTAGCGGGGCTCGACCGAAACTGAGGGATTCATGGGACTCACCATCGGCGTCGACATCGGCGGTACCAAGATCGCGGCCGGTGTGGTCGACGAGGAAGGCAACATCCTCTCGACCCACAAGGTGCCGACCCCGGGCACGCCCGACGCGATCGTGGACGCCATCGCCGCCGCCGTCGAGGGCGCGCGAGCCGGACACGAGATCGTCGGTGTCGGCATCGGCGCGGCCGGCTACGTCAACCGTCAGCGGTCGACGGTCTACTTCGCCCCCAATATCGACTGGCGCAACGAGCCGCTCAAGGAGAAGGTCGAGGCCCGCGTGGGCCTGCCGGTCGTCGTGGAGAACGACGCCAACGCCGCTGCCTGGGGCGAGTACAAGTTCGGCGGCGGCAAGGGCCACCGCAACGTCATCTGCATCACCCTCGGCACCGGCCTCGGCGGCGGCATCATCATCGGCAACAAGCTGCGTCGCGGGCACTACGGCGTGGCCGCCGAGTTCGGACACATTCGGATGGTTCCGGACGGACTGCTCTGCGGCTGCGGCTCACAGGGCTGCTGGGAGCAGTACGCGTCGGGGCGCGCGCTGGTGCGGTACGCCAAGCAGCGCGCCAACGCCACCCCGGAGAACGCCGAACTCCTCCTCGGCCTCGGCGACGGCACCCCCGACGCCATCGAGGGCAAGCACATCTCCATGGCGGCCCGCCAGGGCGACCCCGTCGCCGTCGACTCCTACCGCGAACTCGCCCGCTGGGCCGGCGCGGGCCTCGCCGACCTCGCCTCCCTCTTCGACCCGTCCGCCTTCATCGTCGGCGGCGGCCTCTCCGACGAGGGCGAGCTCGTCCTCGACCCCATCCGCAAGTCCTACAAGCGCTGGCTCGTAGGCGGCAACTGGCGCCCCGTCGCCGAGGTCATCGCCGCCCAACTGGGCAACGAGGCGGGCCTGGTGGGCGCGGCGGACCTGGCGAGAGAACCCGACCCGATCATGTAACTCCCGGCCGGCGGCACCCCCGCGCCCCTTCAGGGGCGCGGGGCTGTACCGATATGCGGCTCCGCCGCGTGGGCGCGAGAAACCACGACGCACCGGTACTCGCAAACGGACAAATGCACCCGAGCTCTTGGGCGTATCTTGATCTCCATGGCGATGACCCCGCTGCCCAACTCCCGCACGAACCCCGACGGTTCGGCAACCATCCGCGTCCTCAGCTACAACATCCGCTCCATGCGGGACGACACCGACGCCCTCGCCCGAGTGATCACCGCCTGCGCCCCCGACCTGGTCCTCATCCAGGAAGCCCCCCGCTTCTTCCGCTGGCGCAAGAAACTCGCCAGGCTGGCCGCGGCCTCCGGCCTGGTCACCCTCTCCGGCGGCGCCACCGCGTCGGGCCCCGCGCTGCTGTGCGACCTCCGCGCCACCGTGGAACACACCGAGGACATCCTCCTGCCCCTCACGCCCGGCCTGCACAGACGCGGCTTCGCCACGGCGGTGGTCCGCTTCGGCCGCGCCCGCCTCGGTGTCCTGTCCTGCCACCTCTCCCTGCAGAAGGACGAGCGGTACGAGCAGGGCGGCATGCTCCTCGACCACCTGGCCGGCCTGGGCGTGACCCACGCGGTCGCGGGCGGCGACCTCAACGAGCGCCCGGACGGCCGTACGTTCCGGCGCCTGGCCGGCGAACTCCAGGACTGCTGGACCACCACTCCCTGGGGCGGCGAGTACACCTCCACCCCCACCGACCCCCACCAGCGCATCGACGCGATCCTGGCCACCCCCGGCATCGAGGTCCTCGGCTGCGGCGTCCCCCTCGACCACCCCGGCATCACCGAGGACGATCTGAGGGCGGCCACGGACCACCTGCCGGTCCTGGCCGCCCTCAGGGTGCCCGCCGAGTCCTAACTCGCAGCCGACGGATACTGCTTGACCTTGTCGACGATCGCCCAACTGTCCAAATACGAGAGCTGGGTGTACCGCTTGATGTCCTTGCCGTCGCCCGAGGAGCGCTCGTCACGGAAGCCGAGGAAGGCGTACGTCACCGGGTCGAAGATGAAGTAGCTGTCGTAGCCCGATGCCTCCTCGGGGCGGCTGGGGTCGTCGTACGTGATGGCCACGCCGACCCGTCCCTTGGCGTCCTTCTGGTTCGGCACCGCCTTGACCCCCGGCACCATCCCGAGCGCCTCGTACGCCGCGGGCCGCAGCCCCTCGGGCATCACCGGGACCACCTTGAGCAGGCCGGCGAGACTGTAGTGGATCACCGACCACTCCTCGTCGGTGATCTCGTCCAGCGAGGCCTCGCTACCGAAGAGCTCGCCGTGGACCGCGAGGATCAGCTGCTCCGGGTCGGTCGGCAGCTTCCGCAGCGAACCCCAGTCCTGCGGCGGCCACACGCTCTCGTTGTCCGCCAGCGGCGGCGACCACCACCCCTTGCCGATCTCCATGATCCAGGAACGCTGGGAGCCGTCCACGGAGCGCCAGATCTCGTCGACGTACGTCTTCGTCCTCCCCGTCTTCTGGTTGGTCTCCTTGATGATCTCCTTGGTGTAGACGAACTGGTCGTCCCGAGGACTGACCGGCTTCTCGTGCTCCCGCGCGTACGCGGCCGCCCCCTTCAGCACGGTCTGCGCGCTCACGTTCCGCATCGGCGGCAGGCTCGCCACCGGCGGCTTCGCGGTCTTCCCCCGGCCGTCACCGCCGTCGTCCCGCTGCACGGCGACCAGGACACCGGCCGTGACCGCGGCGGCGACCACACCGGTGAGGGCGATACGCAGGACCGGGCGGCGGCGTACCAGCGAGGCGGGCCGGACGGTCGTACGAGTCGCGTGGTCCGCGCCCGGTGCGGTGATCGTGGCGAGCAGGCGGGCACGCCCCCGCCGCCGGGTCTCGTCGTCGAGCGGGGGAGCACCCGCGTCGAAGGCGGCGAGGTCCCGCAGGTCCCTCAGTTCGTCGATGTCACGCATGGGCGTCTGCCTCTCGGAAAGCGGTCGGATCGGATCCGCCCAGTGCTTCGCGCAATCTGCCGCGAGCCCGGCTCAGCCGGGATCTGATCGTGCCGACGGGCACGTCGAGGGCCTGGGCCGCCTCCTCGTAGTCGAGACCGGCCCAGGCCACCAGCAGCACCACGTCGCGGTGGCGGGCGGACAGCCCGGCCAGCGCGGCTGCCAGCTCCCGGCGCACCCCCGTGGCACCGGCCCTGGCGACCGCCCGGTCCGCGACCGACTCCTCGTGCTCCACCGGCTCCGGCAGCCGGGCCAGCGCCTTGAACCGGCGGGCCTCGGCCCGGCGGTGCCGGCCCACGAGGTTGGTGGCGATGCCGAACAGCCAGGGGCGCGCGTCGGGCCGCCCCAGGTCGTAGGTGTGCCGCCGTTGGAAGGCGATGACGAAGGTCTCCGCCATCAGATCCTCCGCCGCCTCCGGACCGAGCCTCCGCGCCGCGTAACGGTGTACGGCGTCCGCGTACCGGTCGTAGAGGACGGCGAACAGCTCTGGCTCGTCCCGGGACCGCTCGATCACACGGGCATCACTCTCCTCGCGATCCTCGTCGCGGGTGCCGACGCCCGGTGGTCCGACGGTCATCGGGGCTCCTTTCGTTCGTCCGAACGCCTCGAGGACTCGGGCTCGTTCGGGTTGCCCACTCCTACTTCGCCGCTCGCCGGGATCGAGTTCCATTTCCGTCGTACGGCAACGGAGAGGGCCCGCCCGGAACGCTCCCGGGCGGGCCCTCGTGCGGCTACGGGGGTGGCGTCAGACGACCGCGCCCCGGCCCGGATCGTCGTCGTCCTCGTCGTCGCTCTTCATACGCATCACCAGGGTGGCGAAGCCGCCGAGGAAGCCGCCGATACCGAGGGTGGTGAGCCACCAGGTCATCTCCCAGCCGAGCAGGACGGCGATCAGCAGCAGGACCGGGCCGCCGGCCACCCCCAGCCAGGCGAACTTGGCGGTCGCGTCGGCCTCCGGCAGCGGGGGCGGCTCGGGCGGCACGAAGTGGCCCTCGTCGTCCTCGTCGCCGGAACCCTTGTCCCCCCTGTCGCCTTTGTCCAGGTCCTCGCCGACCGGATCGGGCACGCTGTAGTCGCGCGGACCCGCGCCGACACCCGGTGCGAACGCCACCGAGCTGCCCAGCGGCTTCGGGGCCGCGGGGCCGGCGGCGGCATCGGGGGACTTGTCCGCGGAGTTCTCCGGCTCGTCCTCCAGCAGGGCCAGGTCCTCCACCGACTTGAACGGCTTGGCGCCCGGCGGGTCCGGCGGCTCCGCCCCGAACCCGGCGACGATCGCCTGCCACGCGGCGTCCTCGTCGAACGGCACGTGCTGTTCCTCGCCCACGTGCTGCTCCTCGTCCGGCGACTCGCCGGACGAGCCGCCCGAGGAAATGCCCGAGGAACCGCCCGGGGAGTCGCCGTGGCGCTCGCCGAGGGGCGCTCCCTTCTCCTCCGGCTCACGCTCGGAGTCGTGCTCAGCCACCAGTGGCCGTCCCTTCCCTCTGCTCCAAGGATCCCGGACCGATCTGCCCCACGGACCCCGAATCAGACTGCTGTACGGATTCCGCGTCGGACTCCTTCACGGATTCCGCCTCCGACTCCGTCACGGATGCCGATACGAGCCGGGTGACGAACGTGTGGCTCTCCTTGAAGATCCGGTCCGCGTCGTGGTCCAACGTCGCGACATGGTGGCTCTGTTCCAGCAGGATCTCCGTGACGTCCGTCGACGACACCCGGCCGAGGACGCGCTCGGAGTCCACGGGCGGCACCACATGGTCCCGCGCGCTGTGCAACAGCAGCAACGGCTGGGTGACCTGGGGCAGTTCGCCGTCGACGAGGCGGAGGAAGTTGCGCAGCGAGTGCGCCGCGTGCAGCGGCACATGGCTGTACCCCAGCTCCTCGACGCCCTCTTTGGCGATGTCGCTGGTGATGCCCTTGGTGGTGGGAACGAAGTGCCGGAGCACGGGGAGGGCGTGCGCGGCCGGGCCGTGCACCTTGTTGGCCGGGTTGACGACCATGACGCCGTCGACCGCGTCGCCGTGCTTGGCGGCCAGCCGCAGTGCCAGCGCGCCGCCCATGGACAGCCCCGCCACGAAGACGTGCGCACAGCGTTCGCGCAGGGCCCGCAGCTCGCGGTCCACCTCCGCGTACCAGTCCTGCCAGCCGGTCGGCCGGAGGTCCTCCCAGCGTGTGCCATGTCCCGGCAGCAGGGGCAGCGCGACGGTCAGACCGCGCGCGGCGAGATACTCCGCCCACGGGCGCAGCGACTGCGGGGACCCGGTGAAACCGTGGCAGAGGAGGACTCCGACCTCTCCGCCCTCGTGGTGGTACGGCTCGGCTCCAGGAAGGACCGGCACGGTTCGGTCTCCTGTTCGTGAGAAGGGTGTGAATGAGTCCGGATGTGGTTCACCGTACGCGACCGCACTGACACCGACCAGGGGCTTCGCGCGGTGGAGGGCGGGTGAAGAAGCCGGTGAGGGAGGGGGTGGGGACCATGAGGGGCACTCGACACCGGCCGGACCTGTCGGACTCTTCCTCACGCGTCCGGGTTAAGGTCTGATCCACCAGAACACAGAGAGGCACTCGGTTGCTGTACGGCGCGATGAAGGTCGCTATCGGGGGACCGCTCAAGGTCACCTTCAGGCCCTGGGTGGAAGGCCTGGAGAACATTCCGGCCGAGGGCGCCGCGATCCTCGCGAGCAATCACCTCTCCTTCTCGGACTCGTTCTTCCTGCCCGCTGTCCTCGACCGCAAGGTCACGTTCATCGCGAAGGCCGAGTACTTCACCACCCCCGGCATCAAGGGCAAGCTGACGGCCGCCTTCTTCAAGGGCGTCGGCCAACTCCCGGTGGACCGCTCCGGCGCAAGGGGCGCGGGCGAGGCCGCGATCAACAGCGGCATACAGGTCATCGAGAGCGGCGAGCTGTTCGGCATCTACCCCGAGGGCACCCGCTCGCCCGACGGGCGGCTCTACCGCGGTAAACCCGGCGGTCTCGCCCGGGTGGCCCTCGCCACCGGCGCGCCCGTCATCCCCGTCGCCATGATCGACACGGAGAAGATCCAGCCCCCGGGCAAGGTCCTGCCGAAGGTCATGCGCCCGGGCATCCGGATCGGCAAGCCCCTCGACTTCAGCCGCTACCAGGGCATGGAGCACGACCGCTTCGTCCTGCGGGCGCTGACCGACGAGGTCATGTACGAGATCATGAAGCTCTCCGGCCAGGAGTACGTCGACATCTACGCGACCGCCGCCAAGCGGCAGATCGCGGACGCGGCCAAGGCGGAGAAGGAGGCCGACAAGGCCGCCAAGGCCGCCCTCGCCAAGGCCGAGAAGGAGCAGGCGGCCCAGGAGCAGGCGGACAGGGCCCTGGCGGAGAAGGACCACCCGGGTTCGTAACGGCCGCGTTCCCGGGTACGGTCGCCTTCCTGGACATGACCGTCATGGGTGGGGTGGGGGGACATGCCGAAGCGTGAGCGAGTCATGACGATGTCGGTCGAGCAGCCGCTGTGGCGTGCGCTCACCGGCTACCGGGTTCTGACGCTGGTCTACGCGGTCGGCCTCTTCGTCAGCGCGTACGACGAGTTCGAGCGCCCCTGGCTGGCCGTCGCCTACTTCGCGGTCCTGGCCGGCTGGACCCTGGTGACCCTGCCCAAGGTCGCGAACGCGGCCAACTGCACCAAGCGGTTCCTCACAGCCGACCTCACCATCGCGATCGTCGGCATCCTGCTCACCCGGCTCGCCGACTCGACCGCGCGGGTGGAGGCCGGGGGCCCCACGCTGCCGTCGATATGGACCGCCGGGGCCGTCCTGGCCTTCGCCATCAAGGGCGGCTGGCGCTGGGCCGCCTTCGCCTCCACGCTCGTGGCCGTCGCCAACCTGATCCACCGCGGCGCCCCCACCCGCGACACCATCCACAACGTGCTGCTGGTCTGGGTCGCCTCCATCGCCATCGGGTACGTCGTCGAGGTCGCCCGCGCCTCCGAGCGCACCCTCGCCCGCGCCCTGGAGATCGAGGCCGCCACCCGAGAGCGGGAGCGCCTCGCCCGGGACATCCACGACAGCGTCCTCCAGGTCCTCGCCATGGTCCAGCGGCGCGGCACCGCCCTCGGCGGTGAGGCCGCGGAGCTGGGCCGGATGGCGGGCGAGCAGGAGGTCGCCCTGCGCACCCTGGTCTCCGGCGGCCTGGTTCCCGTCTCCCGCATCTCGGAGGACGCGGCCCAGGGAGCGCTCGTCCGCGCGGTCGAGGAACCGGACGCCGACGACGACACGACGGATCCGGTGGACCTGCGCGCCCTCCTCGCCCCGTACGCCGGCGCGATGGTCACCTTCTCCGAGCCCGGCGGCCCGGTGCCGCTCGCCCCGCGGGCCGCGCGCGAGCTGGCCGCCGCTGTCGGCGCCGCCCTGGACAACGTGCGTGCGCACGCGGGTGCCGAGGCCCGGGCCTGGATCCTGGTCGAGGACTGGTCGGACGAGATCGTCGTGACCGTACGGGACGACGGCCCCGGCATCCCCGAGGGACGGCTCGCCCAGGCCGAGGGGGAGGGCCGGCTCGGGGTGGCCCTCTCCATCCGGGGGCGCCTGCGTGACATCGGCGGCACGGCCGAACTGATCTCGGTGCCGGGACAGGGCACGGAAGTCGAACTGAAGGTACCCAAGGCCTCCGAAGGGCCGAAGGGCGTACGGGGGAAGGCGGAGAAGCGGTGACGGAAAGCGTGGAGAACATGCGCGACGGCGGGCCGGTGGACGGACAGGCAAAGCCCGGCGGGAGCGGCCCGATCAAGGTCATGGTGGTCGACGACCATCCCATGTGGCGCGACGCCGTCGCCCGCGACCTGGCCGAGTCGGGCTTCGACGTGGTCGCCACGGCGGGCGACGGCGAACAGGCGGTGCGCCGCGCCGGGGCCGCCGCGCCCGACGTCCTCGTACTGGACCTGAACCTGCCCGCCAAGCCCGGCGTCCAGGTCTGCAAGGAACTGGTCGGCGCGAACCCGGCGTTGCGTGTGCTGGTCCTGTCGGCGAGCGGCGAGCACGCGGACGTCCTGGAGGCGGTGAAGTCCGGCGCGACGGGCTACCTGCTGAAGTCGGCGTCGACCGAGGAGCTGATCGACGCCGTACGCCGCACCGCGGTCGGCGACCCCGTCTTCACCCCCGGTCTCGCGGGCCTGGTCCTCGGTGAGTACCGCCGCCTCGCCTCCGAGCCCGCC
This sequence comes from Streptomyces sp. DSM 40750, assembly GCF_024612035.1. Lineage (GTDB taxonomy): Bacteria > Actinomycetota > Actinomycetes > Streptomycetales > Streptomycetaceae > Streptomyces. The sequence continues at coordinate 3,212,098 of NZ_CP102513.1, read as the reverse complement.
CCCGCGCCGGGCGCCGACGAGCCCAAGGCGCCGCAGCTCACCGACCGCGAGACCGAGGTGCTGCGTCTCGTCGCCAAGGGCCTGAGCTACAAGCAGATCGCCGAGCGCCTCGTCATCTCGCACCGCACGGTCCAGAACCACGTCCAGAACACCCTCGGCAAGCTCCAGCTCCACAACCGGGTGGAGCTGGTCCGCTATGCCATAGAGCGCGGTCTCGACGACGAGTAAACAGCCCGAATCACCCCATAGAGTGAACGAGGTTTGATCAACTCATCTACGTTCAGGCGCAATTCGCCGGAATCGGCCTCCCGTGCATGCCGAAGTGACCTGGATCACTATTAGCGTGACCCTCACCAGGCAACCGCGGCGAAGGGACATTTCCATGCGCGTCGGAGTACTGACCGGAGGCGGCGACTGCCCCGGGCTCAACGCCGTCATCCGGGGCGTCGTCCGCAAGGGCGTGCAGGAGTACGGCTACGACTTCGTCGGCTTCCGGGACGGTTGGCGGGGACCACTGGAGAACGACACCGTCCGCCTCGACATCCCCGCCGTGCGCGGCATCCTGCCCCGTGGCGGCACCATCCTCGGCTCCTCGCGCACCAACCCCCTCAAGCAGGAGAACGGCATCCGCCGGATCAAGGACAACCTCGCCAAGCAGGAGGTCGAGGCGCTCATCGCCATCGGCGGCGAGGACACGCTCGGGGTGGCCGCGCGCCTGTCGGACGAGTACGGCATCCCCTGCGTGGGCGTCCCGAAGACGATCGACAACGACCTCTCGGCCACGGACTACACCTTCGGCTTCGACACGGCGGTAGGCATCGCGACGGAGGCCATCGACCGCCTCCACACCACCGCCGAGTCGCACATGCGTGTCCTGGTCGTGGAGGTGATGGGCCGTCACGCGGGCTGGATCGCCATCCACTCCGGCCTGGCCGGCGGCGCGAACGTCATCCTCATCCCCGAGCAGCGCTTCGACGTCGACAAGGTGTGCGCCTGGGTGACGTCCCGCTTCAAGGCGTCGTACGCGCCGATCGTGGTCGTGGCGGAGGGGGCGATGCCGAAGGACGGCGAGATGGTCCTGAAGGACCAGTCCCTGGATTCCTTCGGCCATGTCCGCCTCTCCGGCGTGGGCGAATGGCTGGCCAAGGAGATCGAGAAGCGCACGGGCAAGGAGGCCCGTACGACGGTCCTCGGCCATGTGCAACGAGGCGGCACCCCCAGCGCCTTCGACCGATGGCTCGCCACCCGCTTCGGCCTCCACGCCATCGACGCCGTCCACGACCGCGACTTCGGCAAGATGGTCGCCCTGCGCGGCACCGACATCATCCGCGTCCCGATCGCCGACGCGACGGCCAAGCTGAAGACGGTCGACCCCAAGCTGTACGAGGAGGTCGGGGTCTTCTTCGGCTGAGACGCGCGGGAGAGCGCGGGGGGTTCGGTTGTGCGGCGGGTGCGAGTGGTGTGTGGTTGCTCGCGCGGTTCCCCGCGCCCCTGCTTTTGAGGGGCGCGGGGAACCGCGCGACCGGCCCCCCTAGAGCGCGCGCAAGGACTGAACCCCCGCCACCAACTCCCGCACCACGGCCACCCCGTCCAACGTCAGCACGGACTCCGGATGGAACTGCACCCCCGCGAATCCGGCACCCCGCAGCGCATGCACCTCCCCACTCGCACTACGACTGACCTCGACCCCACGCGCCGCCAACTCGCCCGCCGCCCCGTCGTCACAGTGGGCCACGAAGCTGTTGTAGAACCCGACGGTCTCGGCCCGCCCGAACAGGTCGATCTCCGTCTGCGCCCCCTGATACGGCACCTCCTTCCGCACGATCCCCAGTCCCAACTCCGCCGCGATCAACTCATGCCCGAGACACACCCCGAGCACCCCGTACCGATGCCCCCGCACCACCTCGGCGGTCAGCGACCGCAGGAACCGCATCTTGGGATCCCCGACATCCGCCGGATCCCCGGGCCCGGGCCCCAGCACCACCACCCCCTCATGCCCGAGCACGACCTCCCGCAGCCCCGGCTCGTCGTACCGCCGTACCGTCACCTCCAGCCCCGACGACCGCAGCAGATGCGCGAGCATCGCGGTGAACGTGTCCTCGGCGTCCACGACGAGCGCATGCCCCGCAAGCTCGGCCGTCCGCTCCTGCATCCGCAGCCAGAACGGCGCCAGTGAGCCCCGCCGCCCGTCCAACGCCGCCCGCACCCGCGGATCCTCCGCCAACACCGGCCGCACCCGCTCCCGCCCAGGCCGCCCGGGCCGTACTCCCAGCGCCGCAAGCACCCCCGCCGCCTTGGCGTGCGTCTCGGCGACCTCACTCGCCGGATCCGACCCCCGGACGAGCGTGGCCCCCACCGGCACCTTCAGCCGCCCGTCCGCCGCGATGTCGGCGGTACGGATCAGAATCGGCGAGTCGAGGGTCTGCGCACCCCCGGAATCCCGCCCCACCAGCGCCAACGCCCCCGCGTAATACCCGCGCCCAACACCGTCCCGCCCGAGAGGCTCATACCGCTCGATCACCCGGCACGCGTTCTGCACCGGCGACCCGGTGACCGTCGCGGCGAACATGGTCTCCTTCAGCACCTCCCGCACATCCAGCGACGACCGCCCGCGCAACTCGTATTCGGTGTGCGCGAGATGCGCCATCTCCTTCAGCCGGGGCCCGACCACGACCCCACCCATGTCGCCGACCGTGCACATCATCTTGAGCTCCTCGTCGACGACCATCGAGAGCTCCTCGATCTCCTTGCCGTCGGCGAGGAAGGCCAGCAGGTCCTCCGGCGTCGGGCCCCCGGCCGGGTAGCGGTACGTCCCGCTGATCGGGTTCATCACGACCGTCCCGCCGGACATCCGGACGTGCACCTCGGGGCTGGCGCCGACCAGGCTGCGCTCGCCGGTGTGGACCACGAACGTCCAGTACGCGCCCCGCTCGCCCTCCAGCAGCCTCCGGAACAGCGCGAGCGCGTCGGCGCGACCGAAGCCGGGGACCGAGCCCTCGTACGTCCGCCGGATCACGAAGTTCGCGCCCTCGCCCCGCCCGATCTCCTCGCGCAGCACCCGGCCGACGATCTCCGCGTACTCCTCGTCGCCCACGTCGAAGCCGCCGCCCTCGACCCGGACGTCGTGCGCGGGCAGCTCCGCGAGGGCCTGTGCCAGCGGCAGCTCGTACGACTCCTCCGGCCTCAGCACCGACAGGGGCGTCCCGTCGTCGCGGACGTCGAAGCCGCGTTCGCGGATCTGCCGGAAGGGGACGAGGGCCAGCCCCTCGTCGGGGATGTCGGCGAGCCGCTCGTACGTGGTCACCGGGCCGATCAGGACCTCCACCGTGTCGTGGTCGTGGAGGCCGGGCGTGCGGCGGCGCAGCAGGGCGAACGGTCGGTCGTCGGACAGGAGCCGAGCCAGGTCCATGGGTTCCTCTTCCCTGGGGGATCACGGTCATCGCGGTGATCGGGAGGAACGGCCGGGCCCTGGAAACACCGAAGGCCGCCCCTCGGGCGGCCTTCGCGAAGTCTTGCGTACGCGCAGTCAGTGGGCCGCCGGATGAGCGGTCCACCACCAGTTCTGGATCGAGTGCGCGAACATGCGCCGCACCCTACCGGACAACCTCCGGGAACTCACGTGGTCAACACCCCACGGTCGGCGAGAAAGGCCTGCGACGGCTGCACCGGCGAGGCCAACCTCTCCCCGCGCACGGTCTTCGCCGCCGGTCTCACCGACCCGGCGGTCATGGATCCGCACCGACGCCGGCCGCCCACGACACCCGTCCACGGACCCCGCTCCGATCGAGCGGGGTTCGTCTCACTTGATGAGCAGGGGGATGGACGCCCGACATGACCCCGTAATGTGGACGTCGTGACCGTGAACGCTAAGTCCAGCGCGAGCGCTGGCAACACCTGGCGAGACCTGCCCGCGGCGCAGCAGCCCGAGTACCCCGACACCGAGGCTCTGCGCGCAGTCGTTGCGGAGCTCGAGTCGTATCCGCCGCTCGTCTTCGCGGGCGAGTGCGACCAGCTGCGCGCCCGGATGGCGTCCGTCGCCAAGGGAGAGGCGTTCCTCCTCCAGGGCGGCGACTGCGCCGAGGCCTTCGACGCCGTCTCGGCCGACCACATCCGTAACAAGCTCAAGACGCTGCTCCAGATGGGCGCGGTCCTCACGTACGCGGCCTCCGTGCCGGTCGTGAAGGTCGGCCGCATCGCCGGGCAGTACTCCAAGCCGCGCTCCAAGGGCACCGAGACCCGCGACGGCGTGACCCTGCCGACGTACCGCGGCGACTCGGTCAACGGCTTCGACTTCAACGAGGCCGCCCGTATCCCGGACCCCGAGCGCCTGAAGCGGATGTACAACGCCTCCGCCTCCACGCTCAACCTGGTCCGCGCCTTCACCACCGGCGGTTACGCCGACCTGCGCCAGGTGCACGCCTGGAACCAGGACTTCGTGAAGTCGTCCCCGTCCGGCCAGCGCTACGAGCAGCTCGCCCGCGAGATCGACCAGGCGCTGAACTTCATGCACGCCTGCGGGGCCGACCCGGAGGAGTTCCGCACCGTCGAGTTCTTCTCCTCGCACGAGGCGCTGCTGCTCGACTACGAGTCGGCGCTGACCCGCGTCGACTCGCGCACGGGGCAGCTGTACGACGTCTCCGCGCACATGGTGTGGATCGGTGAGCGCACCCGCCAGCTGGACCACGCGCACATCGAGTTCGCCTCGCAGATCCGCAACCCCATCGGGATCAAGCTCGGCCCGACGACCACGGCCGAGGACGCGCTGCAGTACATCGAGCGCCTCGACCCGGACCGCGAGCCGGGCCGGCTGACCTTCATCGTGCGCATGGGCGCGGACAAGGTCCGCGACAAGCTGCCCGAGCTGGTCGAGAAGGTCACCGCCTCCGGCGCGACCGTGGCCTGGGTCACCGACCCGATGCACGGCAACACCTTCGAGGCGGCCTCCGGCCACAAGACCCGCCGCTTCGACGACGTGCTCGACGAGGTCAAGGGCTTCTTCGAGGTCCACAAGGGTCTGGGCACCCACCCGGGCGGCATCCACGTGGAGCTCACCGGCGACGACGTCACCGAGTGCGTGGGCGGCGGCGACGAGATCTTCGTCGACGACCTGCACCAGCGCTACGAGACGGCCTGCGACCCGCGGCTCAACCGCAGCCAGTCCCTGGACCTGGCGTTCCTCGTTGCGGAGCTGTACCGGGATTAGCGACAGCTGTCGCAGCGGAGTGGAGTGGGGCGCGGATCACATACGATCCGCGCCCCACTCCACTTTTGCGGTTCTTATGCGCCGGGTAAGGTTAGGTTAGCCTCACCGATCATCGGGATGGCGCCCTCATCGATCCCGGCGGGAGGTGGACCGCGTGTACGTCTGCAGTTGCTTCGGCATCACCGAGCAGCAGGTCAAGAAACATGCCGCGGACGGCGCCTGTACCCCTCGTCAGATCGCGTCCGCCTGCAAGGCGGGCACGGACTGCGGCTCGTGCGTACGCCGGATCCAGGCGATCCTGGGCAGGGGCGCGTGCCCGCGCCGTGAGCTGGCCGACCAGGGGCAGCCGGTGCTCTCGGACTTCGAGGAACTCGAGGAAGCCGCTTAGCCCTCGTGGGGCTCGGCTGTCAGGAACGCCCTCGCAGGGCTCAGCTCTCCGGCTGCTCGATCAGCTGCGCGATGTAGAGCGCATCGCCGAGCTTCTCCAGCAGTTCCAGCTGGGTGTCGAGGTAGTCGATGTGGTGCTCCTCGTCCTCGAGGATCGACTCGAAGATGTTCGCGGACGTGATGTCGCCCTTGCCGCGCATCACCTCGATGCCGCGCTTGAGACGGTCGATCGCCTCGACCTCGATCATCCGGTCGGCCTCGAACATCTCCTTGACCGTCTGCCCGACCCGGACGTGGAACAGCCGCTGGTAGTTCGGCAGCCCCTCCAGGAACAGGATCCGGTCGGTGAGCACCTCCGCATGCTTCATCTCGTCGAACGACTCGTGACGCGTGTACTTCGCGAGCTTCGTCCAGCCGAAGTTCTCCTGCATCTTCGCGTGCAGGAAGTACTGGTTGATCGCGGTCAGCTCGGCTGTCAGCTGCTCGTTGAGGAATTCGATGACCTCGGGGTCGCCCTGCATCGCAGAGGCTCCTTCCAAGCGGGGAACTGGGAGGTTGCGCCGCGATGATTGCACCGCCGTAGAAGATCGTCCAGTAAGTGCAAGCTTAGTAAGTAAGTGCAGCCTTAGTCCGAAATGCCCGAGTCGGGTGGGGGCTGGTCATGTGCACCACTCGGGGTCTGTCAGGATGGAGTCATGGGTCAGCCGGTGGAACGCGAATCAGGAGATCGCGCATCTGAGAACGCGGCGTCGTCGCAGCTCCCGCCGGGACAGCGACTCCAGCGCGGCTGGCCGGTCACACACTACGGACCCGTCCCGAAGTTCCGTCCCGAGCGCTGGGACTTCCGGGTCTTCGGCGCCACCGCCGACGGCGAGAAGCACTGCTGGACCCACGACGAGTTCACCGCTCTGCCGTACGACTCGGTCGTGGCCGATCTGCACTGCGTGACGAAGTTCAGCATGGTCGGCGCGGAATGGGGCGGCATCCCGGCTCGTACGATCCTGGAGATCGCGCCGCCCGCCCCCGAGGTCACCCATGTGATGGTGTGGGCCGAGTACGGCTTCAGCTCCAACCTCCGGATCACCGACTTCGCCTCCGAGCGCACCATCTTCGCCACCCACAAGGACGGCGAACTCCTCACCGCCGAGCACGGCTTCCCCCTCCGCCTCGTCGTCCCCCACCTGTACGCCTGGAAGGGCCCCAAATGGGTCCGCGGCATCGAGTACATGACCGCCGACCGCCGCGGCTTCTGGGAGGAACGCGGCTACCACAACGTCGGCGACCCGTGGCAGGAACAGCGGTACTCCTACCAGGAGGAGCCGGGCGACGGGCCCGAGCTCTGAAACTGCCGGTAAGCTCAACGCCGGTCAACAGGACAACCGTGCAGGAGAGCCAAGAGGGCCTTCTTCAATGTGATCTTCTCGGAGGCCGCGGCGCGCGTGCGCGACAGCCTTCCGGACGACCGCCTCGAGGTGTTCCACGAGGGGCTCGCCACACTGGCCGAGGATCCCCGCACCAAGATCTCCGCAGCCATCTCCGATGACGAGAACACGCGCTCGGTCGCGCTCTCCAACACCATGGCGATCGAGTACGTCATCAGTGACGGCTTGCTCATCGTGCTCGTGGGCCACATCGTCGACACCTCGCACGTGCTGGTCGAGAACAAGGACTGACCCGGCGCCTCAGCCGTCCCGGAGCTTCTTCAGGCGCTCCACGTCCGCCGCGTGGCCCTCTTTACCGCCCGGCGTCTCGATGATCAGCGGGACGCCTTCCGTGGCGGGGTGGGTCATCAGGGCGCGGAACGGGTCCTCGCCGATGTGGCCGGAACCGATGTTCTCGTGGCGGTCCTTGTGGGCGCCGACGACGTCCTTGGAGTCGTTGGCGTGGATCAGCTTCAGCCGGCCCTCGCCGACGGTGTCCACCAGCAGGTCGAGGGTCTGGTGCATGCCGCTCGGCCCGGTCAGGTCGTGCCCGGCCGCGAAGATGTGGCAGGTGTCCAGGCAGACGCCCAGCTTCGGATGGGCGTCGAGCGCCTCGAAGTACGGGCCGAAGTCCCAGGTGCGCGAGCACAGGGAGGCCCCCTGGCCCGCCGTCGACTCCAGGAGCAGAAAGGGGTCGTCGTCATGGGTCAGCTCGTCCAGCAGCGGCAGCAGATACTCGCGCACCTGCTTCAGCGCCACCGACCGGTCCCGCCCGCCGGTCGCGCTCCCCGTGTGCACGACCACCCCCAGGGCGCCGATCTCCCGCCCCCGGCGCAGCGAGTGCCGCAGCGACTCCACGGACTTCTCGACCGTCGCCTCGGTGTGCGACCCGAAGTTGATCAGGTACGGCGCGTGCACATACGCGGGGATCGACTCGGCCGCACAGGCCTCCCGGAACTCCTCGTCCTGCCGCGGATTCCCGACGGGCGTCGCCCAGCCACGCGGATTGGCGACGAAGACCTGCACCGTCTCGGCCTTCAGATCACGGGCGTACGTCAGCCCGACGGAGTTCAGACCACCGGCGACGGGGACATGTCCGCCGACGGGGTTGCGGGACGGGCCGGAGAGGCTGGGGGACTGCTGAGTGCTCACCGGACAAGGGTGTCATGCGGCCCGGGGCGCCCGACCGGCGGCTTCGACGGCTGCCGCCCGGACGCCCCCGCCTCTCACGACTCCCGCCCGGCCGACCTCCCGCGGCCGGTCCCCACGCTCGGCCCCGGCCGACCGGTCGGGAACGGCCGGCTTCGGTCAGCCGATCTCGATCGTGATCGTCGACCCCTCGGCCGCCGTGTCGCCGCCGTCCACCGACTGGCCCTTGACCTCGTCGCCGAAGAGTCCGAGCAGCCCCCGGTCCTCATCGACCTCGAAGCCGACGGCCTTGAGCTTCTGGGTCGCCTCGTCGACGCTGTCGCCGACGACGTCCGGGACCTCGACCATCACGGGTCCCTTGGAGATCGTGAGGGTGACGGTGTCGCCCGTGCCGACCTGCTTGCCCGCGACCGGCGACAGCTCGGCCACGAGCCCCTTGTCGAACTCGGAGTTGACCTGCTCCGAGGCGATCTTCACCTTGAGGCCCGCCGCCTCCAGCTCGGCGGTGGCGTCCTCGACCGAGGCACCGGACAGCTCGGGCACCTCCACCGGGGCGCCCCGGCTGACCACGAGCCTGACGGCCGAGCCCGAGGAGACCTCGGTGCCCGAGCCCGGCTCGGTGCTGATCACCTGACCCCTGATGACCTCGTCACTGAACTCCCGCGTGACCAGGCCCGGTTCGAGCCCGTCGTTCTTCAGCCGGGTCTTCGCGAGGTCCAGCCGGTAGCCCTTCAGGTCGGGCACCTGCACGGTCTGGGGGCCCTTGGAGATCGTCACCGTCACGGTGTCGTTGTCCCGGATCCGCTCCCCGGGCGCCGGGTCGGTGCTGATCACCTTGCCGCGCTTGACGGTGTCGCTGAACGCGCGCCTGACGTCGGCATCCAGTCCGGCGGCCGCCAGCCGCTTCTCCGCCTCCGCCTGGCTCTGCTGCAGCACCGCCGGGACCTGGGTGAACTGGCCCGAGTTGATGTACCAGACGCCCCCGCCCACACCGAGCACGAGCAGCACGGCCACGACGATCGCCAGCAACCCGCGCCGGGGCGCCGGGGCGTTCCTGGCGCGCCGGGACGGCGGCGGAGGCGACTCGAACCGGCTCGTACGGTTCAGCTGTTGGTCCGGGTCCAGCGACGCCGACCGCGACACGGACAGCGAGCGCGGGATCACGCTCGTCCGGTCCTCCGCGTTGTCGTGGCCGCCGGCTATCGCCCGCGGAGGCACCGCGTCCAGCTGCTCGCCGCTCAGCCCGGCCCGCGCCTCCAGTGTCTGCGCGAGCAGCGCGACCGCGTCGTAGGGCCGCAGCTCCGGATTGCGGGCGGTCGCCGAGGCGACCAGCGCGTCCAGCTCGTACGGCAGCCCCGGCACCGCGGCCGACGGCGGCGGCACGTCGTCGTGGAGCGCGTGGTACAGCACCTGCGCGGGGGAGTCCCCGGCGTGCGGCTTGCCGCCGGTGAGCATCTCGTAGAGCATCACGCCGCACGCGTACACGTCGACGCGGGTGTCGGTCGTGCCGTGCTCCAGCTGCTCCGGGGCGAGGTAGGACACGGTGCCGAGGACGGTGCCGGTGGTGCTGGTGACGGTGTCCACGGCCCGTACCAGCCCGAAGTCGGCGACCTTGACCCGGCCGTCGTCCCCTATCAGCACGTTCTCGGGCTTCATGTCCCGGTGCACGAAGCCGGCGCGGTGCGCGGCGCCGAGCGCGGCGAGCACCGGCTCCAGGATGTCCAGCGCCGCCCGGGGCTGCAGCGCCCCGCGCTCGCGCAGCACGTCACGGAGGGTGCAGCCGGCGACGTACTCCATCGCGAGGTAGACGTACGACCCGTCGGTGCCCTGGTCGTAGACCCCCACGACGTTCGGGTGCGACAGCCGCGCCACCGACTTGGCCTCACGGATGAACCGCTCGACGAACGTCCGGTCCGCGGCCAGCGTCGGATGCATCACCTTGAGCGCGAGCACACGGTCCAGGCGGGTGTCCACGGTCCTGTAGACCGTGGCCATCCCGCCGACCGCGATCCGCGCCTCGACTCGATACCGGCCGTCGAGCACCTGGCCGACAAGCGGGTCCTGAAGGGTCGTGTCCACGCAGGTGAGTGTACGAGCCGCCGCTGACACGCCGATGAGTTCCGTGGCGACCGAGACGTACTGCAGCACAGCTGTGACCGAGATCGGAGGACTGTGACAGGCAGGTGTTCGGCCGAACTCGTTCGGCTGTTCGAGTGATGGTGGGGTGGGGTGAGATCCGCCTCAGAACGCCGGCCGCTCCGGATCCAGCCGGGCCAGCCCCTCGGCCGGTGACGACGCCTCCGCGAAGTGGCGCCGGGGGATCCGGCCCGCACGGTGCGCCAGTCGTCCCGCCTCCACCGCGTGGCGCATGGCCTCGGCCATGAGGACCGGCTCCTGGGCGCGGGTCACGGCGGAGGCGAGCATCACACCGGCGCAGCCCAGTTCCATCGCGAGCGCGACGTCCGACGCCGTACCGGCACCCGCGTCGAGGATCACCGGGACGCGCGCGTGCTCCACGATCAGCTGGAAGTTGTGCGGGTTGCGGATCCCGAGCCCGGAGCCGATCGGCGACCCGAGCGGCATGATCGCGGCACAGCCCACGTCCTCCAGCTTCCGCGCGAGGACGGGGTCGTCGTTCGTGTACGGCAGCACGGTGAAGCCGTCGTCGACGAGGGTCTCGGCGGCGTCGAGCAACTCGATCGGGTCGGGCAGCAGTGTGCGCTCGTCGGCGATGACCTCCAGCTTGACCAGGGAGGTGCCGAGCGCCTCGCGCGCCAGGCGGGCGGTCAGCACGGCCTCGCCCGCCGTGAAGCACCCGGCCGTGTTGGGCAGCACCCGGATGCCCAGCTTGTCGAGCACGGACAGGACCGAGCCGTGCACGGACGCGTTCACGCGGCGCATCGCGACCGTCGTCAGCTCCGTACCGGAGGCCACCAGCGCGCGCTCCAGGACGTCGAGGCTGGGCGCGCCGCCCGTGCCCATGATCAGGCGGGACGAGTACGTCGTACCGCCGAGGACGAAGGGGTCGTCTGCCATGGGATCAGCCTCCTTGGACGGCGGTGAGGACCTCGACGCGGTCCCCCTCGGAGAGGGCGGTGGACGTCCACCGCGCGCGCGGGACGACGGTTTCGTTGAGCGCGGCGGCGACACCGGAGGGGGACGCGGTGAGCGTCCGCACGACCGTGTCGAGGGCGGTGCCGGGGGCGATCTGCCGCCGCTCCCCGTTGACGAGGACGCTCAGTGTCCCGGTGGCGCTCATGCGGGCTGCTCCATGAGTTCGCGGGCCGCGCCGGCGCGGAACCGCAACGGCGTGAAGTCGCGGGCCTCCTCGGGTAGTTCACCGCTGGTCAGGACGTGCGCCATGACGTCGCCGGTCACCGGGGTGAGGAGCACCCCGTTGCGGTAGTGGCCCGTCGCGAGGAGCAGGCCGTCGAGTTCGGTGGGGCCGAGCAGCGGAGCGTTGTCGGGGGAGGCGGGGCGCAGGCCCGCGCGGGTCTCGGTGAGCGGGAGTTCGGTGATCCCGGGGACGAGTTCATGGGCGTCGCGCAGCAGCTCGTAGACCCCGCCCGCGGTCACCGTCGTGTCCCAGCCCAGCTCCTCGCTGGTCGCGCCGACGACGAGTTCGCCGTTCTCGCGCGGCACCAGGTAGACGTGGCTGCCGCGGACCACGGCCCGCACGGTCCGGCTGAGGAAGGGCGCGTACCGCTTCGGCACGGTCAGCCGCAGCACCTGCCCCTTCACCGGCCGCACCGGCGGCAGCACCTCGTCCGGGACCCCGGCGAGCCGCGCGCTGAGGCTGCCCGCGGCGAGGACGACCTGTCCGGCCGTCACCTGGTCACTGTCGCCGGTCCGGACCCCGGCGGCCCGCTGTCGGACCACCGACAGCTCCTCGGCCCAGGTCCGGTGGAACACCACCCCGGCGTGCTCGCAGGCCGCGACGAGGGCCCTGGAGAGCCTTCTCGGGTCGATCTGGTGGTCCCCGTCGACGCGCAGTCCGCCGCGCACGCCCGGCGCGAGCATCGGCTCCAGCCGGCGGCAGTCGCGCCCGTTCAGCCACTCCGACGCCAGGCCCGACCGGCGCTGCAGAGCGTGCAGTTCCCGGAGATGGGCGCGGTCGTCGGCGTCGAGCGCGACCGCGAGCGTGCCCGAGCGGCGGTAGCCGAGGTCGAGGCCTGTCGCCTCCGTCAGCTCGGCCGCGAAGTCCGGGTAGCGGCGCGCGGACTCCACGTTGAGCCCCAGCAGCGTCTGCTCGCCGTAGTGCAGCTCGGTGACCGCGGCGAGCATCCCGGCCGCGACCTGCGCGGCCCCGCCGCCGGGATCGGGATCGACCACGGCTGTGGCGAACCCGCGCTGCGCGGCCCGCCACGCCGTGACCAGCCCGATGATTCCGCCCCCGACGACGAGGACGTCTGATGTGTGCGTACGCGACATGGGCGTCCAGCCCCTCCCTTCGCCGGCATGACCCGGATCAGGTTCGTACGGTCGGAGGCCGCCAGCCTCCCTCTCAGCCCGGTGCGTCCGGGCTCCCGCGAGTGCTCTACGGTGGCCCACCCTAGCCCTCGCCGCTCGTCCCAGTAAGGGAGCCTCCGCTCGTGCCACGCTCGCTCGACGGTCTCGTCCTCGCCCCCGTCGCGGACCAAGCCCCAGGTCAGGTGGGCACCCGCACCCGGTTCGCGTATCACGAGAAGGACGGCGAGATCTGGGCCGAGTACGCGGGCGGCGACGTCGTACGGGGTCATCTCGTGGGCACGCGCGCGGGTGACCGCCTGGACTTCCGGTACGTGCAGTTGAAGACCGACGGGACCACCGCGTCCGGCCACTGCGTGTCCCTGGTGGTCGAACTGCCCGACGGGAGGGTCCGGCTGGAGGAGACCTGGGAGTGGGAGTCGCAGCCGGGCAGCGGGACGAGCGTGGTGGAGCAGGTCGACGAGGCGGCGGGCCGACTCACGGAGGGCGGCCGTCGCCCCACCGGCTGACTGACTGATTGTCAGTTGTCTATGGTGATCGGGTGAGCGAGCAGACGCAGCAAAGGGGCGGGTCGGCGGCGCGGCGCGTGGTCGTCGTGGGCGCGGGCATGGCCGGCGTGCAGACCGCGGTCGCCCTGCGCGAACAGGGCTTCACCGGCGACGTGACGCTGATCGGCGCCGAGCCGCACCAGCCGTACGACCGGCCGCCGCTGTCCAAGGCCGTGCTGCTCGGCAAGGCCGAGGGCTCCGCCTTCGACGTCGACTTCGAGGCGCTCGGCATCGAACTGCGGCTGGGCCGCGAGGTGTTGGGCCTGCGCCCCGCCGACCACGAACTCGACACGGCCGCCGGGCCCGTCCCGTACGACGTCCTCGTCCTCGCGACCGGCGCGGAACCGATCCGGCTGCCGGGCGCCGAGGGCGTGCCCGGCGTGCATCTGCTGCGCACCCTGGACGACGCCGAGCGGCTGCGGCCCGTGCTGGCCCAGCAGCACGACATCGTGGTCGTGGGCGCGGGCTGGATCGGCGCGGAGTTCGCCACGGCCGCGCGGGAGGCCGGGTGCGCGGTGACGGTCGTCGAGGCCGCCGACCGCCCCCTCGCGGGCGCGCTGCCCGCCGAGGTGGCCGCGCCGATGTCCGCCTGGTACGCCGACAGCGGGACCACCCTGCGCACCCACGCGCGCGTGGAGCACGTCGAGCCCGGGACGGTCGTCCTGGACGACGGCACCCGGGTGTCGGCCGGCGCGGTCGTCGTGGGTATCGGCGCGCGCCCCGCCACGGACTGGCTGCAGGGCTCGGGCATCGAGCTGGGCGCACATGGCGAGGTGGTCGCCGACGACCACCTGCGCACCTCCGCGCCCGACGTCTACGCGGTCGGCGACTGCGCCTCCTTCCCCTCGGGCAGGTACGGCCGACGCCTCCTCGTCCACCACTGGGACAACGCCCTCCAGGGCCCCCGCTCGGTCGCCGCGAACATCGTCGGCGAGACCCCGGAGCCCTACGACCCCGTTCCGTACTTCTGGTCCGAGCAGTTCGGCCGCTTCGTCCAGTACGCCGGCCACCACCCCTCCGCCGACACCATGGTCTGGCGCGGCGACCCCACCGGCGCCGCCTGGTCGGTCTGCTGGCTCCGCGAGAACCGACTGGTCGCGCTGCTGGCCGTGGGCCGCCCTCGCGACCTGGCCCAGGGCCGCCGCCTGATCGAGGCGGGCACCCCCATGAACGCGGAACTGCTGGAGGACCCGGCGAGGCCCCTGAAGGCGGCGACGGCATAGGGCAACACGTTCTCCTCGCTGCCCAGCCCTCGGCCGTAATCCCGTTCCCGACGCCCCCGGAGGGTGCGGGCGCCCGGCGGTCGCACCCCCTCCCGGCTCCCTCGCCGGAGGCGAATCCCCCTGTCGGCCCCTGCCGGAGGCGGCCCGGCTACCCACTGTCAGTCCCAGATGGCAGTCTTGGAGACGTGACCGAGATTGACGCAAAGATCGATGCTCTCGTCCCCGCGTGGCTGACCCTCCCCGACATCGCAGAGATGCTCGACGTCGAGGTGACGCGCGTACGGCAGCTGGTGAAGGAAGGCCAGCTCATCGCCGTACGCCGTGGTGAGAACCGCGCACTGCACGTCCCCGCCGCCTTCATCGACGGGGACAAGGTCGTCAAGGGCCTGTCCGGCACCCTGACCCTGCTGCGGGACGACGGCTTCACCGACGAAGAGATGCTGGAGTGGCTCTTCACTCCGGACCCGAGCCTGCCCGGCACCCCGGCCCAGGCCCTGAGCGAGAATCGCGGCACGGAGGTGAAGCGCCGCGCCCAGGCGCTCGCCGTCTGAACCCGAGACACCGGAACACCTGAGCAGCACCTGAGCACCTGGAACAGCCGCCTGTACGGCGTACGGGCCCGGGCCCGAGAGGGTCCGCGGTCCGTACGCCGCACCGACACGCACCGACAACGGGGGACCTCTCCATGCCCGACGCCGCCGCACAGCTCGCCGACGCCCGGCTTTACCTCTGCACGGACGCCCGCACGCGCCAGGGCGACCTCCCGGAGTTCCTGGACGCGGTCCTGAGCAGCGGCGTGGACATCGTGCAGCTGCGCGACAAGGGCATGGAGGCGGCCGCGGAGCTCGAGTACCTGGAGTTGTTCGCCGACAAGTGCCGGCGGCACGGCACCCTGCTCGCGGTGAACGACCGGGCCGACGTGGCGCACGCCTCCCGGGCCGCGCACCCGTCCGGCGCCCACGTCCTGCACCTCGGCCAGGGCGACCTCCCGGTCCCCGCCGCCCGCGCGATCCTCGGTGACGGCGTCCTCATCGGCCGCTCCACGCATTCCGAGGCGGAGGCCGCCGCCGCGGCCGTCCAGGAAGGCGTGGACTACTTCTGCACGGGCCCCTGCTGGCCCACTCCCACCAAGCCCGGCCGCCACGCCCCCGGCCTGGACCTCGTGCGGTACACCGCCGCGCTCGGCACCGACCGCCCCTGGTTCGCCATCGGCGGCATCGACCTCGGCAACCTCGACGAGGTCGTCGAGGCGGGCGCCCGCCGGGCCGTCGTCGTCCGGGCGATCACGGAGGCCGACGACCCCGGAGCCGCGGCGGCGGAGTTCGCCAAGCGCCTGCGCGCCCTCTGACTTCTCCGCGCTTCCCTGTCCAAGGCGTGGACAATAGGGCGGCAAAAACGGACAAAAGGCCTTGCTCTGGTTGGGCGACGGCTCCGACCTGACTAACCTGCCGATATGGCCCTAGGAACCGCTTCCACCAGGACTGATCGCGCACGCACCGTGCGCGACATGCTCGCCACGGGCAAAACCACGTACTCCTTCGAGTTCTGGGCGCCCAAGACGGAGAAGGGCGAGCGGAACCTGTGGAACGCCCTCCGCAGGATCGAGGCGGTCGCCCCCAGCTTCGTCTCCGTGACGTACGGCGCGGGTGGCTCCACCCGGGCCGGCACGGTGAAGGCGACCGAACAGATCGCCGCCGACACCACCCTCACCCCGGTCGCCCACCTCACCGCGGTCAGCCACTCCATCGCCGAGTTGCGCAACATCATCGGCCAGTACGCGGACGCCGGGATCCGCAACATGCTCGCGGTCCGCGGCGACCCGCCCGGCGACCCCATGGGCGAGTGGGTCCCCCATCCGCAGGGCCTGACGTACGCCGCCGAACTCGTCCAACTCATCAAGGAGTCCGGCGACTTCTGCGTAGGCGTCGCGGCCTTCCCGGAGATGCACCCGCGCTCCCCGGACTGGGACAGCGACGTGGCGCGCTTCGTCGACAAGTGCCGGGCGGGCGCCGACTACGCGATCACGCAGATGTTCTTCCACCCGGACTCGTACCTGCGTCTGAGGGACGCCGTCGCGAAGGCGGGCTGTCAGACCCCTGTCATTCCCGAGGTCATGCCCGTCACCAGCGTCAAGATGCTGGAACGGTTGCCCCGACTCAGCAACGCCGCCATCCCGAACGCCTTGAAAGAGCGGATCGTCACAGCCAAAGCAGATCCGGCCGCTGTACGCTCCATTGGCATCGAGTTCGCCACGGAGTTCTGCGCCAGGCTGCTGGACGAGGGAGTCCCCGGACTTCACTTCATCACCCTGAACAACTCCACCGCGACACTGGAAATCTACGAGAACCTGGGCCCGCACCATCCAACACGGGCCTAGACCGGTCGCACTCGCGTACGACACACTGCGTAGCGGCCACAGGGAGAGGGGCGTACATGGGCTGGACGGTCCTCTACATCGCGTTCGGTGTCGTCGCGTTGTGGCTGCTGGGTGAGGTGCTGCTGCAGTACAAGGCACGGCTGCGCTGGAGGCTGCTCGCCTTCGCCGGTTTCGTCGGCGTCGTCCTCGGTGTACTGATCCCCAACGTGATCGTCATCGCGCTGGGCGCGATCGGGTTCGCGATAGGGCAGACCTATGTGACGCTGTCGTTCCGCCGCGGTTTCGAGGCCGGCTGGGCCGTCCGCCCACGTCCCGGTGAGGGCGAGGAGGGCGGCAAGATCGCCAAGGCCGGCAAGAAGAAGCGGCGGCGTGGCGAACCGGAGCGCCAGGACCCGACCCTGGAGGTCACCGACCTGGAGGCCCCGGCTGGCGGAACGTACCGTCAGGCCGACGACCCGCTCGACCACGACGACGACGTCTTCGTCCGCCCCGGCTCCAGTCCCTCCGCGGCCGAGACGACCACCGTCTACTCGCCGGAGCCCCTGCCCGACGACACCAGCACGTACGGCATCTACGGCGGCAACAACGCCTACGCGGACGTCACCGAGCAGCCCTACGCGACCGCCGACCAGTCCGCCCAGGACGAGGCCTTCGCCTACTACGGCTACGACCAGCAGAGTTACGGCTACGACCCGGCCCAGCAGCAGTACGCCGCCTACTCCGACCCGTACATCGGCACGCAGACCTACGACGCCACCGCCTCCTACGACCCGTCGTACGGCCAGCAGGGATACGGTCAGCAGGGTTACGGCCAGGACCAGTACGGCAACAGCGGCTACGGCGGCGAGACCCCGCCCGGCGGTGTCTGGGTCCCGCAGCAGCGCAGCACCGACGACTCGTTCGACGCGTTCGGCACCGACCATCCGCCGGAGCAGCCGAATCCGCACCAGGGGAACGGCAACGGCGGGAACGGCTACGACGAGCAGCAGTACCGTTTCTGAAGGGCCACCGGGGCTCGTGCGAGCCCCGGTCCTTCATGGTCCTTCGACGGGAGTCACGGACGTCCGTATGCGGCCCTTGTTTCTCACTGCGAGCCGCGGAAGTCCGGTCCCTCCACGATCAGTCCGGCCGCCAGCGCGCCCGACATCCCGGCGTGCGGGAGGCCGCCGCCCGGGTGGGACCAGCCACCGACCAGGTACAGCCCCGGGAAACGTGCCGCGTTGGACGGGTGCAGGAAACGGCCGTCGGCCGCGGCGAGCGCCGGTGCGGGTATGGCGCCCCCCTCGGCACCGGTTTCCCGGGCCGTGTCGGCCGGGGTGCGTACCTCGCGCCAGAGCAGCCGCTCCCGCAGGCCGGGCACGGCGGCCTCGGCGGCGGTGACGAGCGACTCCGCGCACCGCTCGGCGACATCGCCCGCCGACCAGTCGAGGTCGGTCGGCACCGCCGCCGACACGACCACGGACTCGTGCTCCTCGTCCGGGCGCAGCGCGGGGTCGTCCGGCCGTAGCACGGTCACCGTGAGCGGCACCGGGTCGTCGGTGTCGCGGAGACGGCTCAGGAAGTCCAACTCGGCGGTCCGGTCGGGCGTGTGGACGACCGTGCGGTGTGCCGCGCCGGCCTCGCGGGCCCCGCGCAGGGCCAGCAGCACGGTCAGCCGGCCGGGCCGCGGTGACTCCAGGTCCGGCCGGACGTCGCCGTCGCCCTGGACGTCATGCTCCGTCAGCCCGTTGAGTCGGATCGGATCGATGCCCGCGAGGACGTGGTCCGCCTCCGTCACCGCCCGGTCACCGGTGTCCATCTCGGCCGACAGTTCCACACCGGCCGCCCGGCCGTCCTTCTCCACGATCCCCGTGACCTCGGCGTCGAAGACGAACTCGACCTTGCGGGCCAGGCACCGCTCGTACAGCGCCCGCGCCAACTCCCGTATGCCGCCCCGGACGTACCAGGTCCCGAAGGCGTGCTCCATGTACGGCAGGACCGCCGCGCTCGCCGGGATGCTCCTGGGGTCCAGGCCGTACACGAGGGCGTGGCTCTCCAGCAGGGCCGTCAGCCGGGGGTCGCGCAGCTCCCATTCCCCGACCTCGGCGAGGGTGCGGGCGCGGCGGGTGCGCAGCAGCCGCTTGTGGGGCACGGCGGGGTACGGCTCGCGCTCGGCGAGAATCTGCCAGTCGGGCCACAGCGGCTCCTCCAGGAGGGGCCGTCGTGTGCGGTCCCAGGCCTCGCGGGCCCGCACCAGGAAGTCGCCCCAGCGGTCGCCGGCACCCGAGCCGAGCGCCGTGTTCAGGGCGGTGACCACGCCCGCGCGGGAGGCGTTCGGCAGCGACAGGGCCGTGCCGTCCGCGAAGACGTGCCGGGCCGCCGGGTCCACCTGGACCAGGTCGACGCACTTCTCCAGCGGCTCCTTGCCGGTCTTGAGGAACAGATCGCGGTAGACGGCGGGAAGCGGCAGCAGTCCGGGGCCCGTGTCGAACGCGAAGCCGTCGCGCTCGAACCGGCCCACCGCGCCGCCGTAGGTCGCCGCACGCTCGTACACCGTCACCCGGTGGCCCGCGACGGCCAGCCGGGCGGCGGCCGCCATGGCGCCGAGACCGGCGCCGATCACCACAATCCTCGCCATGCCAGGGACTTTATCGGCCGCCACTGACAGTCCGCCTTCGCGGTCGAGCCCGGGGGTTCGGTCGTTCGGCGGCTGCGGGTCCGTGGTGATTGATCGCGTAGTTCCCCGCGCCTGGCCGGGGCGCGGCCGAGTACGAACGCGGACGCGATCGTCACCAGTCGGCAACAGGCGGTTCTGGGGGTGAGTGCGCAGGGCTGAGTACGCGTACCCAGCCGGTGAGATGAGTACGCGCGCGGATGGGCTGCGACCTGCGGGAACGAGAGAGTGGAGGCACGGGAAGGGGCGCGGCTCCGGTACCGCCGACACGGGGCGGCGGAACGGTTCTCGCGCTCTTTACCGCTCCTTCCGTCGACGCGATCGCCCAGATCGTCCGGATCGACGAGCGTGACGGGTCGGCGGGAGCGAGGCACGGGGGAGACGGGGGGAACGAGGAAGCGCCGGTTCGAGGTGGCCCGCGGGGGACGCGGCCAGGTCGAACCGGCGCTCTCGTACGCGCCCCGATCCGGCTAGCGGTTCCCGCTCACCCGGCCCTGGAGCAGCCGGGACAACGCCGCGTGGACGTCGTCCAGGGAGCGCTCCGGCTGGAAGGCCTTCCAATCCAGGGCGGCCACCAGGACCATGCCGACCAGGGCCGACGCCGTCAGCCCGACGTCGATCTCGTCGCTCAGCTCGCCCCCCTCGACAGCCGCGCGGAGCACGTCCTCGACGACCGCGACCGCCTCCTGCCGGACGACCATCAGCGTGGACTGCCAGGCCCGGTTGGTGCGCCACAGTTCGGCCACGTACAGCTGGGTGAAGGACGGGTAGCGGTCGATGAAGACGAGCCCGGCCCGGACCATCGCGTCCAGGGAGTCGACCCTGCTGCCGCCCTCTTTCTCGGTGCGCTCGGCCGCCTCCCGGAGAGAGACGGTGAGGAGTCCCACGCCGTGCCGCAGCAGCTCCTCGAAGAGGACCGACTTGCTCGCGAAGTTGTAGTAGACGGTGCCCTTGGCGACGCCGGCGCGCTCGGCGATCTCGTCCACCGTGGTGGCGGAGAACCCCTGCTCCGCGATCAGGGTGACGGCTGCTTCGTAGAGTTTCTGCCGGGTCGCCTCGCGGCGGCCCCCGCCTGCGCCGCCGGGGGCGTTGCTGCTTTCCATGGCCCTGATTGTCACAGGAACCCTGCCGTGCGCGGTCACAGACTCAACTCCGGGTGCAGCCGGTCCAGGGTCCACACCTGCTTGCGACGGGCGGACAGGGCGGTCAGCGCGAGGGCGCCGACGGTGAAGGCCACCAGCACCGCGCACGCCTGCCAGACCGGACCCGGACCGCCGCCCGTGATGAGCCTCCTGAGGGCGTCGACGACGTGGCTCATCGGCAGGAAGGGGTGCACCGCGTTGAAGAAGTCCGGGCTGGTCTGTACGGGGTACGTGCCGCCCGCGGACGTCAACTGGAGCATCAGGAAGGCGAGGACGAGGATCCGGCCCGCCGCCCCGAAGCGCGCGTTGAGCCACTGCACGATCGCCGCGAAGCACGCCGTCACCAGGAAGAGGAAACCCACCGTCCCGGCCGCCCGCACCATCTGCAGGCCGACCGCCCAGTGGAGCACCGCCATCAGCGCGACCGTCTGCAGCACCCCCAGCGCGGCCACCGGCAGCCAGCCCGCCAGCGCGATCCGCCACGCCGAGGCGCCGGCCGCGAGAGCCCGCCGGTTGAGCGGCTGGATCAGCATGTACGCCACCATCGCGCCCACCCACAGGGACAACGGGATGAAGTACGGGGCGAACCCGGTGCCGTAGTTGGGCGCCTTGTGCAGGTCCTTCGTGGCCAACCGCACCGGGTCGGCCATCACTTCGGTGCGCCGGTCGCGGTCCTGCTCGTCGTAGTCCGGGATCTGCTCGGCGCCGTCGTGCAGACCGCCCGCGAGCTTCCCGGAGCCATCGGCCAGCTTGTACATGCCGCCCTTGAGGTCGATCGCGCCCGTCTTCAGGTCGCCGACGCCCGTGTCGAGGTCCTCCGCGCCGGTCTTGGCGGTGCCGAGGCCCGTGTGCAGCGTCTTGGCCCCCTTGGCGACCTTGGCGGCGCCCTTGTTGAGCGCGTTCACTTCGGTGACGGCGTTGTCGAGGTCCTCGGAGAGGGTGGGCGCCGCCTTCGCGAGGGCGCGGGCCTGCTTCTCCAAGGTCTCCAGGTCCTTGTCGAAGGCCTTCATGTCACCGCCGTAGTTCTTCACCACCGTGTTGACGTCCGCGGCGAGCACCGCCGCGTCCGCCGCCGCGTCCTTCGCCTTCTTCAGGTCCGCGCAGGCCGCGTCGGGCAGTACGGCCTCCTCGCAGCGCCGCTCGTAGACGTCGTCCAGGGTGTCGGACGCGGCACGGGTGCCGGTCTCGGCGGCCGGCGCCGTCTTGACGAACGCGTCGAGGTGGCCCCGGATCGTGGCCGCCGAGTCGGCGACCAGGGTGGCGGTGTCGGCGATCGTGTCGCCGTTCTCGTCGAGGAAGGGCCGCACCTGGTCCGCCGCACCGCCGACCTTGTCGGCGAGCTTCTGGGTGCCGTCCGCGACCTGCTGGGCCCCGTCCTCCAGATCGCCCGCGCCCTCGTCCAGGTCCTTCAGACCACCGGACAGCTCCCCGCTGCCCTCCTTGGCCTCCTTCAGACCGGCCGCGAGGTCCTTGGAGCCCTTCTCCGCCTTGTCGATGCCGCCCTTGAGGTCGTCGGCGCCGGCCGCCGCCTTCTCGGTCTCCCCGTGGATGTCCGAGAAGGAGATGAAGATCCGGTCCAGGAACGACCGCGACGCCTTCGTCGACGCCGCCGTCCGCACCTTCGAGAACACCGTCCGCGAGATCTGCCCGACGATGTAGTTGTTCGCGTCGTTCGTACGGACCTGAAGGGCGCCCGTCTCCGGCGCGTCCCCGGAACTGGACGCGATCCGCTCGCTGAAGTCCGACGGCATCGTCAGCGACAGGTAGTACGTGCCGTCCTCGACGCCCTCACGTGCCTCGGCGGCGCTCATCCGGTGCCACTCGAAGGTGTCGCTGTCCCGCAGCCCCTCGGCGATGTCGTCCCCCGCCGTCAGCTTCTGCTTGCCGACCGACGCCCCCCTGTCGTCGTTCACCAAGGCCACGGGGATGCGGTCGAGACGGCTGTACGGGTCCCAGAAGGACCACAGGTACAGGGCGCCGTACAGCAACGGCAGCAGCAGGAGCGAAGCCAGTGCTGCCCGCGGCAGCTTCCCCCGGCCGAACCGCCTGAGCTCAAGCGCGGCGAGTCGCGGCGAGCGCATCGGCCGTCTCCTTGTCGTTGTCGTCGCTGTCGCTGTCGCTGTCGCTGTCGCTGTCGCTGTCGTCGCTGCCGTCGGGCGCGGGCCTGGGCCAGGGCTCGGGGGAGGGGGCTTCGCGTACGTCCTCACGCGCGCGTGAGCTCTTCTCCGGCGTCGTCGACACGACGACCGCCCCCTCCGGGGCCTCGCTGCACACCGCCAGGACCGTGATGCCGGACTCGGTGAGGGAGCGCAACAGGGCCCAGGTCTCGGCCCGTTCGGCGTCCGAGAGTTTCAGGTCGGTGTCGTCGACGCCGAGCAGCCGCGGCCGGCCGATGAGGGCGAGGGCGATGGACAGCCGCAGGGCCTCCAGCCGGTCCAGGTCGCGCACGGCGGTCCGAGAGCCCTTGGGCAGGGCCTCGCGATCGAGCCCGGCGGCGGTCAGGGCGGCCTCGACGCGGAGCTTCGCCTCGGCGGCGCGTTCGGCCCGGGGCAGCAGCAGCCCCCGCAGGGAGCCGTCGAACCGCCGCTGCAGCAGCGCCCGTTCACGCAGGTGTTCCCCGACGGTCAGGGCCGGATCGAGGTCGGTCACGCCGGGGACGTGGGCGAGGGCGCTGATCCGGCGGACGGCCGCCATCCGCTTCGGCAGCCGGAGGGAGCCGACCGTGGCGTGGCCCTCGCTCGGTTTCATACGCCCGGTGAGCGCGAGCAGCAGACAGGTCCGGCCCGACCCGGACGGCCCCTCGACCGCGACCAGTGAGCCGGCCTCCGCGCCGAACCCGACTCCCCGGAACGCCCAGCCCCGTGGCCCCTTGAGCCCGAAGCCCTCGGCAGCGACAGCGACACCGTCGGCCGTCTCCGGCCCGGCGTCCGCCACACGTGGCTCTTCCATGCCCCAGACCCCTCTTCCAGGTTTTGAACTGACTGGTCAGTGCAAAAACTACTCCGAACCTGTGATCGAAGCAAAAGTGCAGGTCAGAACGGATTGTCAGTGGCATACCGCACGATGAGCACATACGGCACCTCGTGTCAGGGCGTGCCGTCACGCGACGACAGGAGGTTCGTCATGGCCAGCTACCACGCAGCAGCCGCCAACCGGCGCCGCGCCACCGGCCCTGCCCCCTCACTGACCGGCCCGGCGAGCGACGTGCACCCCGTGCTGCGCCGGGCGACGGCCCCACCCGCCGCCCTCGGCCTGCTCGCCCAGGCGCGCTCCGGACTCGACGAGGCGTCCGGTCTCCAGACGCCCAACGAGCGGTACGCCACCGCCCACCTGGCCGCCCTGCGCACCGCCGCCGCGGTGCTCGCCGCCCGGGGCCGCCCGGAGCCCACCCCGAAGCGCCGCGCCAAGATACGGAGCGCTTGGGAAGTGCTCCCCGAGATAGCGCCCGAACTCGCCGAGTGGAGCGCCCTGTTCGCCTCCGGCGCCGCCCGCCGGGCCCGTGCCGAGGCCGGCATACAGGGCGCGGCGAGCGCGCGTGACGCCGACGACCTCATCCGCGACGTGGCGATGTTCCTGCGCCTCGTCGAGCGGATGCTGGTCCTCCAGCCGGTGCTGCCGCAGCCCAGGCAGGACGGCGACCCGGGAGTCCCGGACGCGGGCTGACCGGCCGCCCCGGCGCCGCCCATTAGGGTTGGGGCATCAGCACCCTCCGCCGCGGCCGCCGGGCCCCGGCGGAGACGCAAGCCCATCGCTCCGCCGCACACCAGGCGGTGCCGCGCCGAGGAGTCAACTGCCGTGTCGGACCCGATGCGCCCGCCCGTCTCCCATCACCACGCTCGGACGACGTCGCTGCGTTCCGATCCCTCGCGACCCCGCGCCTCCCTCCGTACCGCCGTGGTCTGGGAGGTCCTCCAGGACGCCCTCGACCGCCGGGTGAAGGCCACGGGACGGGAGTCGCTCGACGTGCTGGACACCGGGGGCGGCAGCGGCAAGTTCGCGGTGCCCGTGGCCCGCCTCGGCCACCGTGTCACCGTCGTCGACCCCAGCCCGAACGCGCTGTTCGCGCTGGAGCGCCGGGCCGCCGAGGCCGGTGTCGCCGACCGTGTGCAGGGCGTCCAGGGCGACGCGCACGGCCTCTTCGACGTCGTCGAGCGCGGCGGCTACGACGCCGTGCTCTGCCACGGCGTCCTGGAGTACGTGGACGACCCCGCCGAGGGCATCGGCAACGCGGTCGCCGCGCTGCGCCCCGAGGGCGTGCTCAGCCTGCTCGCCGCGGGCCTCGGCGGCGCGGTGCTCGCGCGGGCCCTCGCCGGGCACTTCAAGGAGGCCCGGCAGGCGCTGGACGACCCGAACGGACGCTGGGGCGAGGGTGATCCGGTACCCCACCGCTTCACCACCGAGCAGCTCACCGCGCTCGTCGAGGGCGCGGGCCTGGAGGTCGCCGCCGTGCACGGCGTCCGGGTCTTCGCCGACCTGGTACCCGGTGTCCTCGTCGACACCGAACCCGGCGCCCTGGACGCCCTGCTCAAGCTGGAGGCCGCAGCCGCCGAACTGCCCGCCTTCCACTCCGTCGCCACGCAACTTCATGTGCTGGGCGAGACGCGAGGGACCGCCGAGTCCTGAGCCGTCTGCCGCGGCGAACGAGGATGACCCGCTGATCAGGGACTCGGTGGCGGATGGAGTACGCCACAGGCCCCCCGATCGGGCGCTCGGAGCCGTATGATCGAGGGAGACCGTTCCGGCATGACGGGCCGTCCGCTGGGGAATTCACACCTCAGCGAGTCGGGGTGCCATGGCGGATTCCGGTTGGCGAATTGGCGTAGAGGGGCGGGTTTCAAGGGGGCGATTCCCTGCCTATCCTGAAGAGGCCCCCCGGGTCGCCCCGGCGACCGCACGATGAGGAGGACTCCGTGCCGCTCTCAGAGCACGAGCAGCGCATGCTCGAGCAGATGGAGCGAGCGCTGTACGCCGAAGATCCCAAGTTCGCGTCAGCGCTTGAGGGAAGCGGGCTGCGTACGTACACCCGGCGGCGGGTCTACCAGGCGGTCGCGGGCTTTCTGGTGGGTATCGCGCTCCTCATGGCCGGAATGGTCGCACAGCAGATCTGGGTCAGCGTGGTGGGGTTCCTCGTCATGCTGGGCTGCGCGGTGCTCGCCGTCACCGGTTGGCGCAAGGCCCCCAAGCCGGGTGAGCAGCCCACCGGTGCCGCAGGCTCCGCCGGTGCGCGTCGACAGACACGACAGCGCCGCTCCATGATG
Source organism: Streptomyces sp. DSM 40750 (assembly GCF_024612035.1). Classification (GTDB taxonomy): domain Bacteria; phylum Actinomycetota; class Actinomycetes; order Streptomycetales; family Streptomycetaceae; genus Streptomyces. The sequence goes on along the minus strand of NZ_CP102513.1, from coordinate 3,186,270 downwards.
GACCGAATCGAACAGCGCTGGCAGCGCCGTCGTGACGAGCAGGGCGGCCACTGAGCCCCCCCGGATCGCCGATTCGCCAGCCACAGCTGAACATGGACGAAGGGTGACCACCCCAGGGGCGGTCACCCTTCACGCACGCCCGGAAATCGAACGACCGCGGTTCTCCACGCGACAGCTGCCCGGCGATGCCGGGCGCCCCGGGGATCTCGTGGCGGCGGCTGTACAGGGAGGTTGCTGAGCGGAGAGTCACGCACCCCGCTTCATGCAGCTACCCTGCCCGCCACTCCCCGCGGTGTTCTGCCACCCACCCCGCTCCCCGTGGGATCTGCCCCGCCCGTGCCAGTTCCGCCCCGTGTATGCGCTGCCACCCCTCACCCCCTTACACGACCCCCTCGCACGCCTCTGCCCCCGCCGGGCGATCCCGGCGGGGGCAGAGGCATGTGTGGAGCCTCAGCTGTTCTGGCTCGTCGAGGGGCGTCGCCAGGGCAGCCGAAGCGTCGGGATGCGGGACAGCAGTTCGTCCCTGGCGCCCGCCCAGCGGGCGGAGAGGGCCCAGGCCACCCGGATGGCCGAACGTGGCAGCAGCAGTGCCCGGAGCTTCGTCCGGCGGCCGGCGTGCGCCCGGAGGCCGACTCCGACCTGGTGCGCGTCCCGGGCGAGGCCCGACGGGATCTGCGGACGCGGAGCGAAGAGGACCTGCTCCACCGCCGCCGCCACCCGATGCACCGCGTCCGCGGCCGGCGGTTCGAGCTGCCCGAGCCGCACGATCCGCGCCGCCGCCTTACGGGGCGTCTGCGACTCGTCCGGCGCGATCCCGTAGTCCCACGCCGTGTCGGTCACCTCCTGCCAGGCGGCCAGCGCATGGGCCGCCGCGGCCTCCGTACGGCCGTACGCGGTGGCCCTGCCCGGTGGCGCCGGGATTCCGTCCAGGGAGCCCCCTTCGTCGGCCACATCCCGCGAGGCGGCCGGCCCATGGGCCGGGACCGCACCGTCGTGCGCGCCGAGCCGTACGGACCTGACCCGCAGCCGCCACAGCATCGGCAGCAACGGGATCGCCAGCACCAGGAGCGCCCCCGGAAGGGTCAACAGGGTCCAGGGCGAGAAGAACAGCAGAGACCAGAGCGAGCGCTCCTCGTCGTCGGACCCCGCCACGGCCGCCGCGGACTCGCTCGCGCAGGCCCCCAGCTTCGCCTCCTGCGGCGTGCAGCTCTCGCTCGCCGACGGCTCGGCCGACGGCGCGGTGGACGCCGACTGCGAAGGCCGGGGCACGTCGGGCAGGCCGCTGGTGCCGGAGTCCTCCGGCACCGTGTACGGAGGAGTCGTGCCCCGGTTGGGGGTCGGCTCGAAGCGGGTCCAGCCCACGCCCTCGAAGTACAGCTCCGGCCAGGCGTGCGCGTCGCGCAGCCCCACCGACATCGTGCCGTTCGTCTGCGGGGTGCCAGGGGTGAAGCCCACGGCCACCCGGGCCGGTATGCCCAGCGTGCGGGCCATCGACGCCATCGAGAAGGAGAAGTGGACACAGAAGCCCTCCTTCTCCTCCAGGAACCGGGCTATCGCCCGCGCGCCCGTGCCGGACCGCACCTCGGTGTCGTAGGTGAACTCGCCGCTGAACGCGAACCAGTCCTGGAGCTTCACAGCCCGCTCGTAGTTGTTCTTCGCCCCCTTGGTGACCTCCAGCGCGGTCCGCGCCACCACCGGCGGCAGCGAGGAGGGCACCTTGGTGTACTCCCGCCGCAGGGCCGGCGGCGGCTCCGGCGCCGAGGAGAGCTGCTCCGCGGTGGGCTGCACGATCAGGCTCTCGACCTGGTACTGCGCGCCCTTGGTGTCCTGGCCGTGGTCACCCACGAGGGTGCGGCCCACGGGCTCGTACCGCCAGTCGCCGTCGATGTCCACGCTGCTCACCGGATACGGCATCGGCAGCCAGTTCTGTTCGTAGTCCTCGGCCGCGACGATCCGGGTCTCGATCGAGGTCCGCTTGACGTCGGAGGCGAGGCCGGTCGGGGTGCCGAAGTCGTCCGGCACCTCGGTGATGGAGCGCTCGGTCGGCTTCCAGGAGGTGCCGTCGAAGTCGTCCAGGGAGACGATCCGCAGATACATCTCCTGCACATTGTCCGTGTTGGTGCGATAGGACAGGACCTGGCGGTCCTCGTCCACGTTCAGGCTGCCGCGCAGCGACACCACGGGGTTCACCGCGGAGATCGTGCCGCCGCCACCGGAGCCCCCGCCGATGCCGGTGCCCGCGCCGTCCAGCAGCCCGCCGTCGAGGGCGGGCAGTCCGAGTGGCACCACCAGGGCGATGCCCAGCGCGACCGCGCCGATGCGCCGACCGGTGCGCACCGGGGCGACGGCGCCGCTCGCCGACTCCGGGCGCTGGCCGTGCGGCGCGCCGCCGAAGACCCGGCCCCACTGCGAGAGCCGGTCGCGGCTCTCGGTCAGGAGCAGCAGCAGGTAGCCGGCGGACGCCAGCACGAACCACAGCCATGCGGCGCCGTCGGAGAGTCCCGCGGCGACCGAGTACAGCGCGAGCAGCGGCAGGCCGGCCGGGGCCGCGCTGCGGAACGTCACCGCGAGCGCGTCGACCATGAGGCCGATCACCAGGACCCCGCCGATGATCATCAGCTGGATGCCGTCGCTCAGGGGCGCCGGGATCGCGTACCGCCCGATGTCCTCGGCGCCGGTCTGCAGCAGCGTCGCGAAGTGCTGGAACGCCTCCGGGCCGGGGATGATCCCGGCCACCGCCTGCTCCCGGGCGAAGACCAATGTCAGCATCATCAGCGCGACCAGCGCCTGCGCGGCCACGGTCAGCGGCCGGGCCAGCGGGACCCGCCGGGTGAGCGCGCCCGCGCCGGTCTGTACACCCAGCATCAGGGCCGCCTGGAAGATCCAGGTCGCCGGGTCGACCAGCGGCAGCAGCGCGCACGCCGCCATGATCGTGGCGGCCCAGGCGCACAGTGCCAGCCTCGCCCGACCGCTCATGACCGTCCCTCCATACCGAACCCGGACATCACACCGGTGCGCTGTCGGTCCGCCTGGCGCCACAGGTCTGTCAGTGAGGCGCCGCGTGGCACGGTCAGCGCCGTCCAGCCCGCCTCGTGCAGCAGGCGCAGCGACTCCTCGCTCGCGCCCCCGGCACCGGGCACCTCGCCCGGTTCCGTCGTCCACGCCTCGCTGTCCAGCAGGAAGGCGACCGCCCCGCCGCTGCGCTGACGCATCTTGCCGATCACCGTCGCCTGCTCCTCGTCGAGGTCGCCGAGGAAGGCGATCAGCAGCCCCTCGTTGCCGCCGCGCAGCACGTCGTACGCGGGCGAGAGGCCCGTGCCGTCCGAGTGGTCGATCACCGCGAGGGTGTCCATCATCAGCCCGGCCGCGTCCGCCGATTCCTGGCTGGCACCCGCGAACCCGTCGGCGCCCTCGCCGGGGACCGAGTTGCCGGTGTCCGTCAACAGCCGCACGGAGAAGCCTCGTTCGAGCATGTGCACCAGCATGGACGCGGCGCCGGAGACGGCCCACTCGAAAGCCGAGTCCGGGCCCGCGCCGAGATACGCCTCGGCCCGGGTGTCCAGCAGCACCGTGCAGCGGGCGCGCTGCGGCTGCTCCTCGCGGCGGACCATCAGCTCGCCGTAGCGTGCGGTCGAACGCCAGTGCACCCGGCGCAGGTCGTCTCCGTGTCGATAGCCGCGCGGGATCACGTCGTCCTCGCCGGCCAGCGCCAGCGAGCGCTGCCGTCCGTCGCCGTACCCCTTCGCCTCGCCGCTCAGCCGCACCGGCGGCAGCGCCTCCACACGCGGGATGACCGTCAGGGTGTCGTACGTGGAGAAGGACCGGGTCAACTCGCACATGCCGAACGGGTCGGTCAGGCGCAGTTGGAGCGGGCCCAGCGGATAGCGGCCGCGCAGATCGGAACGGACGCGGTACGACACCTCGCGGCGGCCGCCCGCCTCCACCCGGTCCAGAACGAACCGGGGGCGCGGCCCGAGCACGTACGGCACCCGGTCCTGGAGCATCAGCAGCCCGGTGGGCAGCCGCGAGACGTTGTCCATCCGCAGATGGACGCGGGCCTCACTGCCGGCGGGCACGCGAGCGGGGGAGAGGCGGCGGCTGCCCGCGACCCGGTAGCGGGTGCGGTACAGCACGGTCGCACAGACCAGCGGCAGCACGGCGAGCAGCAGCCCGACCCGGAGCAGATCGCTCTGCCCGAGGACGTACGCGCATATGGCGGCGGCTATGCCGGCGGCCAGGAAGGAGCGCCCGCGCGTGGTGAGGCCGGCGAGGGCCGTGCGCAGCCCGCCCTTGTCCTGCTCCGGGGTGGGCGCCGGCCCGGCGGTGGTCATCCAAGCCTCCGCGGCGGCTGCTGCGGGTACGCGGGCGCGGTGTGGACCGAGCCGAAGCCGCTCTGCGGCGGAGGGGCCTGCGGCACGGGCGTGCGCTGCAGGATCTCCTGGACGACCTGCTCCGGCGTACGGCGGTTGAGCTGGGCCTGGGCGGTGGGCAGCAGCCGGTGGGCGAGGATGGCCACGGCGAGCGACTGGATGTCGTCGGGCAGCGCGTACTCCCGGCCGCTCAGGGCGGCGGTCGCCCTCGCCGCGCGCAGCAGATGCAGCGTGGCACGTGGCGAGGCGCCGAGTCTGAGGTCCGGGTGGGTGCGGGTGGCGCCGACCAGGTCCACCGCGTAGCGCCGGACCGTTTCCGCGACGTGCACATTGCGGACGGCCTCGATCAGCTTCACGATCTCGTGTGCGTGCGCCACCGGCTGCATGTCCTCCAGCGGCGAGACCCCGCCGTGGACGTCGAGCATCTGCAGCTCGGCCTCAGGGCTGGGATAGCCGACGGAGACGCGGGCCATGAAGCGGTCGCGCTGTGCCTCCGGCAGCGGATAGGTGCCCTCCATCTCGACCGGGTTCTGCGTGGCCACCACCATGAAGGGGCTCGGCAGCTCGTACGTCGTGCCGTCGATCGTGACCTGGCGCTCCTCCAGGGACTCCAGGAGCGCGGACTGCGTCTTCGGCGAGGCGCGGTTGATCTCGTCGCCGATCACGATCTGCGAGAAGATCGCGCCCGGCTTGAACTCGAACTCCTTGCGCTGCTGATCCCAGATGGACACACCCGTGATGTCCGACGGCAGCAGGTCCGGCGTGAACTGAATACGCCGCACGGAACAGTCGATGGACCGCGCCAGTGCCTTGGCCAGCATGGTCTTGCCGACGCCGGGTACGTCTTCGATCAGAAGATGTCCCTCGGCGAGCAGCACTGTCAGCGAAAGCCGTACGACCTCAGGCTTGCCCTCGATCACTCCTTCGACCGAACTGCGGACTCGCTCCACAGTGGTGGTCAGATCAGTGAGGCTCGCTCGATCGTCATAGGTCGTCACACGGCCCTCCTCGGCCCGTTCTTTCTCCAGGCCGACGCTCTGTGATGCGGACCGGCCCACCCCGAAACACGGACACCACGCGCGAACTGCTCAGCGTGACGCCACACCCGCATTCTTGCTGCCGTTACCAATCCGTGTCACTCGCCTGTGGATAACAGTCGGCGATATGTCAGGCTTGCGGCCCTTTGGACGCCAAGATGCCAGGAGATTGACAGGAAACCGGGGCTGCGCGGGACCGCCCAGGGGTTGTAGACGGGCGGTGCGGGCGGCCAGGTTCGATGCGCTCAGGCCGGGTCGATCTCCCGGAGCAGCCCCGTCTTCACATCGAAGACGAAGCCGCGTACGTCGTCGGAGTGCAGCAGGAAGGGGTTGGTGCGCACCCGCTGCATGGACTGCCGTACGTCCTGGTCGACATCCCGGAAGGACTCCACAGCCCAGGCCGGGCGCTGGCCGACCTCCGCCTCCAGCTCGGTACGGAAGTCCTCGGTGAGGGACTCCAGGCCGCAGCCGGTGTGGTGGATCAGGACGATGCTGCGGGTGCCGAGCTTGCGCTGGCTGATGGTGAGGGAGCGGATCACGTCGTCGGTGACCACGCCGCCCGCGTTGCGGATGGTGTGGCAGTCGCCCAGCTCCAGGCCTAGCGCGTCGTGCAGGTCGAGGCGGGCGTCCATGCAGGCCACGACCGCGACACGGAGGACGGGGCGGGCGTCCATCCCGGGATCGGAGAACGCGGCGGCGTACCGCTCGTTCGCCTCGACGAGACGGTCGGTGACGGTGCCGTCGGATATGGCGCCTTCGGGTCCGGGGGGAACTGCTGCGGAGGTCGTCATAGCCAAGACGGTACTGGTCACGACCCCGGAGGGCGCTCTGTGAGAGAGGACAAAGAACGTCATTGAGGCTTGTTGTGAGGTAACCCACAGGAGTGGCTGGATCACGCCCATGCAGGTGATTTCTCCCCTTTTGAGGCTTCGTTCGTGGAAGGCGTCGCGACGCGCAGGCCGGTTGATTGACCGCGAAGGGCCGTGGACTAAAGTGACGCGGAGCGGGAGGCGAGGCCCCCCGCTGGACCGAGAACCCCAGGAGAACCGGTGACAACCCGGCATCTCCCCGCGTGCGCGGCGCGTACGTGCGGCTCGCGCCGGACCTGAGAGGGCCCCTTGAGCAACAGCCGCCACGTCCCCGTCATGCTCCAGCGGTGCCTGGACATGCTGGCCCCGGCCCTCACGGAGCCCGGCGCCGTCGTGGTCGACTGCACACTCGGACTCGGCGGACACAGCGAGGCACTGCTCACCCGGTTCCCCGAGGCGCGGCTCGTCGCCCTCGACCGCGACAAGGAGGCGCTGCGCCTCTCCGGCGAACGGCTCGCCCCCTTCGGTGACCGCGCCACGCTCGTGCACGCCGTCTACGACGAACTCCCCGACGTACTCGACCGCCTGAGCCTCCCGCGCGTCCAGGGCGTCCTGTTCGACCTCGGCGTCTCCTCCATGCAACTCGACGAGGCCGACCGGGGCTTCGCATACGCCCAGGACGCCCCCCTCGACATGCGCATGGACCAGACGACCGGCATCAGCGCCGCCGAGGTCCTCAACACCTACCCGGCGGGCGAACTCGTCCGGATCCTCAGGGCGTACGGCGAGGAGAAGCAGGCCAAGCGGATCGTCTCCGCGATCGTGCGCGAGCGCGCCAAGGAGCCCTTCACCAACAGCGCGCGCCTCGTCGAACTGATCCGCGACTCCCTGCCGCAGGCGGCCAAGCGCACCGGCGGCAACCCCGCCAAGCGCACCTTCCAGGCACTGCGCATCGAGGTCAACGGCGAACTCACCGTCCTGGAACGGGCGATCCCCGCCGCCGTGAAGGCCCTCGCGGTCGGCGGCCGGATCGCCGTGCTGTCGTACCACTCGCTCGAAGACCGCCTCGTCAAGCAGGTGTTCGCCGCGGGTGCCGCCACCACCGCGCCCCCCGGACTGCCCGTCGTCCCGGAGCGCTACCAGCCGCGGCTCAAGCTCCTCACCCGTGGTGCCGAACTTCCCACCGAGGAAGAGGTCGCCGAGAACCGGCGCGCCGCCCCCGCGCGTCTGCGCGGGGCGGAACGTATCCGGGAGGACGCCGAATGAGGCGTACGGGGCAGCCGCACGCGGTGCGTGAAGGGGTCGGTGCGTGAGTCCGGGAAGGGAACTCGCGGGGACGGTGTGTGAGTCCGGGAAACGAACTCGCAGGGAGGATGTGTGAGTCCGGAAAACGAACTCGCAGGGAGGGTGTGTGAGTAGGAAACCCGAACTGAGGGGCCGGGCCGCCCGTCTGGCGCGGCTCCTTCCCGCAGGGCCCAAGGGGGCCGCCCGCACCCCGTTCGTCCTCCTTGTCGTCCTGCTCCTGGGCGGCGGCCTCATCGGCCTCCTCGTGCTGAACTCCGCGCTCAGCGAAGGGTCGTTCAAGCTCGACGACCTCCAGGACGACGTGAAGAGCTACACCGACGAGGAACAGGCACTCCAGCGGGACGTGGACGCCTACTCCGCGCCCGACGCCCTCCAGCGCCGCGCCCGCGAGCTGGGCATGGTCCCCGGCGGCGACCCGGCCTTCCTGAACCCCGACGGCACCGTCAAGGGCGTACCGAGCGCCGCCCAGCCGTCCGTGATCCGTATGCCGCTCGTCCTCGCGCCCGAGGCGCTCGACCCGGGACCGCCCGAGAGCCCGACCCCCACCCCCTCGGTCTCTCCGGCGCAGCCGCCGCCGGCGCCCTCGGTCACCCCCACCCCCACCCCCACGTTCATCCCCACCAGCCCGCCCGTACAGTCCACCCAGCTCCCGACGACCCCCGGCAGGTGACGGAAGTGGCCGATTCAGGCAGGCAGCCCCCCCGCCGCCGTGTACCCGGACCCGCCCGGCCCGTGCGCCCGGGCGGTCAACAGCGCCGCCCGGGCCCCGGTGCCCGCCCCGCCGCGCAGCGCCGCCCGAGCACGCCCCGGCAGCCGGTCGCTCGCAGTATCCGCCTGGGCAGTCCCCGCCCCCGGCTGCGCATGGTGAGCCTCGCGCTGACGCTGGTGATGATCGCCTTCGTCGTACGGCTGCTCCAGGTGCAGGCCGTCGACGCGAGCGAGTACGCGGCCAAGGCCGACCAGAACCGGTACGTCGGCCGGGTGCTGGCCGCCGAGCGCGGCGGGATCACCGACCGTAACGGCGTCGACCTGGCCATCAGCACGGACGCCAACGACATCACGGCCGACCCGACGATGTTCACGCGCGAGCAGCTCAAGGTCGACGACGGACCCGAGCAGGCCGCCGCCCTCCTCGCGCCGATCCTCGGCGCGGACCAGGAGACGCTCACCGAGAAGCTGCGCACCAAGAACACCCGCTACGTGCTGCTCGCCCGCCGCCAGACACCCCAGGTCTGGAACCAGATCAGCGACCTGAAGACCGCACTCGTCAAGAAGGCAAGGGAGGACAAGGCCACGGTCAACGCCCTGGCCGGCGTCTTCCAGGAGCCCAGCAGCAAACGCGTGTACCCCAACGGCGATCTCGCCGCCGCGATACTGGGCTGGGTCAACGCCGAGGGCAAGGGCGGCGGCGGCGTCGAGCAGCAGCTGAACCAGCAGCTGGCCGGCAAGGACGGCAAGATCCGCTACGCCCAGTCCGGCGGCCGTCTGGTGCCCACCGCGGGCTCCACCGAGACCCCCGCCGTGGCGGGCTCCGACGTCGAGCTGACCATCGACCGCGACATCCAGTGGGCCGCGCAGAACGCCATCACCGAGCAGGTCAAGAAGTCCGAGGCGGACCGCGGCTACGTGATAGTGCAGGACACCCGCACCGGCGAGATCCTGGCGATGGCCAACTCGCCCGGCTTCGACCCCAACGATCTGTCCCAGGCGAACCCGGGCTCCCTGCACAACTGGGCCCTCGAAGACGCCTACGAGCCCGGCTCCACCGCCAAGGTCATGTCGATGGCCGCCGTACTGGAGGAGAACGTCGCCACCCCGGGCACGCACGTCACCGTGCCCAACCGGCTGCACCGCGGCGACCGGCTCTTCAAGGACGACATCAACCACCCCACCTGGTACCTGACGCTCAATGGCGTGCTCGCCAAGTCCAGCAACATCGGCACCATCCTCGCCACCGGTGAACTCGGCAGGAACCAGCGGGAGTCCAACGAGATCCTCTACTCGTATCTGCGGAAGTTCGGCATCGGCAGCCCCACCGGCCTCGGCTTCCCCGGCGAGACCAAGGGCATCCTCGCCGCCCCCGGGGACTGGTCGACCTCGCAGCAGTACACGATTCCTTTCGGCCAGGGCGTGTCGATAAACGCCATGCAGGCGGCCTCCGTGTACTCGACGATCGCCAACGGCGGCGTACGCGTCGAACCGACCCTCGTCCGAGGCACCAAAGGACCGGACGGCCGCTTCACCCCCGCTCCGAAGCCCGGGAAGAGCCGGGTCGTGAGCGAGAAGACGGCGAAGACCCTCGCCCGGATGCTGGAGTCCGTCGTGGACGACGAGGAGGGCACGGGCACCAAGGCGCGCATCCCCGGCTACCGGGTCGCGGGCAAGACGGGTACGGCCAACCGTGTGGATCCGGCCACCGGCAGGTACAGCGGCTACACCTCGTCGTTCGCCGGGTTCGCGCCCGCCGACAACCCGCGGATCACCGTCTACTGCGCGATCCAGAACGCCACCAAGGGCAACTACTTCGGTGGCCAGATCTGCGGGCCCATCTACAAGGAGGTCATGGAGTTCGCCCTGAAGACCCTCCAGGTCCCGCCCACCGGGGCGAAGCCCGCGAACCTGCCCGTCGCCTTCACCCCCTGAACCGCCTCCTGACCACATCCTGATCCACCCGCTGATCAGCGCAACCAGCCAGGAACCGACTCGTGACCATGATCACTCCCGACCCCGGGAACCACGCACCACAGCCCCGCTCGCACAAACCCTCGCTTCGCTCCGGCGGGGGTGCGCCCGGTACGCTCACCGCCGTGCCACACGCTGATCAGTCCCAAACCACCCAGAAGGACGTTCCCGTGACATACCCGGGACCGCCCCGGCCGGCCCACGTCTCCGCCACACCCCTCGCGGAACTCGCCGGTCAGCTGGGTGCCGAGCAGCCGGCGAGCGCGGACACCGTCGAGGTCACGGGCATCACCCACGACTCGCGTGCCGTCCGCCCCGGCGACCTGTACGCCGCCCTGCCCGGTGCCCGTCTCCACGGCGCCGACTTCGTGGACCAGGCGGCCGGCCTCGGCGCCGTCGCCGTGCTCACCGACCCGAGCGGCGCCGAGCGCGCCGCCGCCACAGGACTTCCCGCCCTCGTCGTCGAGAACCCGCGCGCGCGGATGGGCGAGCTGGCGGCCACGATCTACGGCCGCCCGGGCGGCGACCTGCTCCAGATCGGCATCACCGGCACCTCCGGCAAGACCACCACCGCCTACCTCATCGAGGGCGGCCTGAAGACCGTCCGTTCCACCGGCCTCATCGGCACAGTCGAGACGCGCATCGGCGACGAACGCATCAAGTCCGAGCGGACGACCCCGGAGGCGACCGACCTCCAGGCCCTGTTCGCGGTCATGCGTGAACGCGGTGTCGACTCGGTCGTCATGGAGGTGTCCAGCCACGCGCTGGTCCTCGGCCGGGTCGACGGCTGCGTCTTCGACGTCGCGGTCTTCAACAACCTGAGCCCGGAACACATGGAGTTCCACTCCGGCATGGAGGACTACTTCCAGGCCAAGGCACAGCTGTTCACACCGGAACGCAGCAGGCTCGGCGTCGTCAACCTCGACGACGAGTACGGCCGTCGGCTCGTCGAGGAGGCCACGGTCCCGGTCGTCACCTTCTCCGCCGAGGGACACCCCGACGCCGCCTGGCGCGCCGAGGACGCTCAGGTCGGGCCGATGGACTCGACGTTCACGGTGGTCGGGCCCAAGGGCGAGCGGATCGCCGCCAGGTCTCCGCTGCCGGGCACCTTCAACGTCGCCAACACCCTGGCGGCCGTCGCCGCGCTGGCCACGGCCGGCCTCGACCCGCAGACCGCCGCCGACGGCATCGCCGCCGTACCGGGCGTGCCGGGCCGGCTGGAGCGCGTGGACGCCGGACAGCCGTATCTCGCGGTCGTCGACTACGCCCACAAGACGGACGCCGTCGAGTCCGTCCTCAAGGCGCTGCGCAAGGTCACCGAGGGCCGGCTGCACGTCGTGCTCGGCTGCGGCGGCGACCGGGACAGGACCAAACGCGCGCCGATGGGCGCCGCCATGGCCCGGCTCTCCGACACCGCCGTACTCACCTCCGACAACCCCCGCTCCGAGGACCCCCTCGCGATCCTCGCGACCATGCTCCAGGGCGCGGCGTCCGTGCCGGTGCACGAGCGCGGCGAGGTCCTCCTCTTCGAGGACCGGGCCGCCGCGATCGCCGCGGCGGTGGCCCGCGCACAGCCGGGCGACACCGTGCTGGTCGCGGGCAAGGGCCATGAGCAGGGCCAGGACATCGCCGGCGTGCTCCGTCCCTTCGACGACCGCCAGGTGCTTCGCGAAGCTATCCAGCAGACCCAGGGATGAACTTGTGATCGCCCTCTCTCTCGCCGAGATCGCAGAAGTCGTCGGCGGGCAGGCGCACGACATACCGGATCCGTCGGTGCAGGTCACCGGACCGGTCGTCCGGGACTCCCGTGAAGTGGAGCCCGGCAGCCTCTTCGTCGCCTTCGCCGGCGAACGCGTGGACGGACACGACTTCGCGGCCGCGGTCGTCGAGGCGGGCGCGGCAGCGGTGCTGGCGTCCCGTCCCGTCGGCGTGCCCGCGATCGTCGTGGCCGACGTCCAGACGGCCCTCGGCGCCCTCGCCCGGCACGTCGTCCGGAAACTCGGTACGACCCTCGTGGCCCTCACCGGCTCCGCAGGCAAGACCAGCACCAAGGACCTGATCGCGCAGGTGCTCCGGCGCAAGGCGCCGACGGTCTTCACGCCCGGCTCCCTCAACAACGAGATCGGGCTGCCCCTCACCGCGCTCAGCGCCACCGAGGAAACCCGTTTCCTCGTCCTGGAGATGGGTGCCCGCGGCATCGGCCACATCCGCTACCTCACCGACCTGACGCCGCCGAAGGTCGGTCTCGTGCTCAACGTCGGCACCGCCCACATCGGCGAGTTCGGCGGCCGCGAGCAGATCGCGCAGGCCAAGGGCGAGCTGGTCGAGGCCCTGCCGGAGGACGGCGCCGCGATCCTCAACGCCGACGACCCCCTCGTCCGGGCCATGGCATCGCGTACGAAGGCCCGGGTGATCCTCTTCGGAGAGTCCGGCGAAGCGGACGTACGCGCCGAGAACGTGACGCTCACGGACGCCGGACAGCCCGCCTTCAGGCTTCACACACCCTCCGGTGCAAGCGATGTGACCATGCGCCTGTACGGTGAGCATCACGTGTCGAACGCGCTCGCCGCGGCCGCCGTCGCCCATGAGCTGGGCATGTCCGCAGACGAGATCGCCACCGCGCTCTCCGAGGCGGGCTCCCTCTCCCGCTGGCGCATGGAGGTCACCGAGCGCCCGGACGGCGTGACGGTCGTCAACGACGCCTACAACGCGAACCCCGAGTCCATGCGAGCCGCTCTGCGCGCGCTCGCGGCGATGGGCAAGGCCGCACAGGCACAAGGGGGTCGCACGTGGGCGGTGCTCGGCAAGATGGCCGAGCTCGGGGACGAATCGCTCGCCGAGCACGACGCGGTCGGACGGCTCGCCGTCCGGCTCAATGTCGGCAAGCTCGTCGCGGTCGGGGGCAGGGAAGCGTCCTGGCTGCAACTGGGCGCATATAACGAGGGTTCGTGGGGTGAGGAGTCGGTGCACGTGTCCGACGCACAGTCGGCGGTCGACCTGTTGCGCAGTCAGTTGCGCCCGGGAGACGTCGTACTCGTGAAGGCGTCCCGGTCGGTCGGGCTCGAGAGCGTGGCGCAGGCGCTGCTCGACAGCGGCAACGAGGGTGAGGTTGCCGCCCGATGATGAAGCAGATCCTGTTCGCGGGAGTCATTGGCCTCTTCCTGACCCTGGTCGGCACCCCGCTGCTGATCAAGCTGCTCGCCCGCAAGGGCTACGGCCAGTACATCCGTGACGACGGCCCGCGCACGCACGGCAGCAAGCGCGGTACGCCGACGATGGGCGGTATCGCCTTCATCCTGGCGACGATCGCCGCGTACTTCCTGTCCAAGCTGATCACGGGCTACACGCCGACGTTCTCCGGTCTGCTGGTGCTCGGCCTGATGGGCGGCATGGGCCTCGTCGGCTTCCTCGACGACTACATCAAGATCGTCAAGCGCCGCTCGCTCGGTCTGCGGGCCAAGGCGAAGATGGCCGGCCAGCTGATCGTCGGCATCGGATTCGCGGTCCTCGCGCTGCAGTTCCCGGACGCCCGCGACCAGACGCCGGCCTCCACCAAGATCTCCTTCGTCCAGGACTTCGGCTGGACCATCGGCCCGGTGCTGTTCGTCATCTGGGCCCTGTTCATGATCCTCGCCATGTCGAACGGCGTGAACCTGACCGACGGCCTGGACGGCCTCGCCACCGGCGCCTCCGTCCTCGTCTTCGGCGCCTACACCTTCATCGGTGTCTGGCAGTTCCAGGAGTCCTGCGCCAACACGCTGACGCTGACCAACCCGGCCGCCTGCTACGAGGTACGAGATCCACTCGACCTGGCGATCGTGGCCTCCGCGCTGATGGGCGCCTGCCTCGGCTTCCTGTGGTGGAACACATCGCCGGCCAAGATCTTCATGGGCGACACCGGTTCGCTGGCCCTCGGCGGCGCGCTCGCCGGCCTCGCGATCTGCTCCCGCACCGAGCTGCTTCTCGCGCTCCTCGGCGGTCTGTTCGTCCTCATCACCATGTCGGTCGTCATCCAGGTCGGCTCGTTCCGCCTCACCGGCAAGCGCGTCTTCCGCATGGCGCCCCTCCAGCACCACTTCGAACTCAAGGGGTGGTCCGAGGTCCTTGTCGTGGTCCGCTTCTGGATCATCCAGGGCATCTGTGTGATCGTCGGACTGGGCATCTTCTACGCGGGATGGGCGGCCGAGAAGTGACCGACTGGCAGGGTAAGCGCGTCACCGTCGCCGGGCTCGGCGTCTCCGGCATCCCGGCGGCCAAGGTCCTGCACGGCCTCGGCGCGGTCGTCACGGTCGTCAACGACGGCGACGACGAACGCGCCCGGGCGCAGGCCGCCGACCTGGAGGCGCTCGGCATCACCGTGCGCCTCGGCGACGGCGCGACCCTGCCCGAGGGCACCGAGCTCATCGTCACCACCCCGGGCTGGAAACCCGACAAACCGCTCTTCGCCGCAGCCGCCGAGGCAGGCGTCCCGGTCTGGGGCGACGTCGAACTGGCCTGGCGGCTGCGGGGTCCCGACGCGGCCCCCTGGCTGGCCGTCACGGGCACCAACGGCAAGACCACGACCGTCCAGATGCTCGCTTCGATCCTGACGGCGGCGGGCCTGCGCACGGCCGCCGTCGGCAACATCGGGGTCTCGCTGCTGGACGTCGTCCTGGGCAAGGAGCAGTACGGTGATCTCGATGTACTGGTCGTGGAGTTGTCCAGCTACCAGCTCCACTGGGCGCCCTCCCTGAAGGCACATTCGGCCGTGGTCCTCAACCTCGCCCCCGACCACCTCGACTGGCACGGCTCGATGGAGGCGTACGCCGCCGACAAAGGCCGTATCTACGAGGGCAATCGGGTCGCCTGCGTCTACAACGTCGCCGACAAGGCCACCGAGGACCTTGTGCGCGAGGCGGACGTCGAAGAGGGCTGCCGGGCCGTCGGATTCACCCTCGGCACCCCCGGGCCGTCCCAACTCGGCGTCGTGGACGGCATCCTGGTCGACCGCGCCTTCGTCGAGAACCGGCAGAAGAACGCCCAGGAACTCGCCGAGGTCTCCGACGTCAACCCGCCGGCCCCCCACAACATCGCCAACGCCCTCGCGGCGGCCGCCCTCGCGCGCGCCTTCGGGGTGCCCGCCGCGGCCGTACGGGACGGGCTGAGGGCCTTCACACCCGACGCGCACCGCATCGCGCACGTGGCCGACGTGGACGGCGTCACCTACATCGACGACTCCAAGGCCACCAACACGCATGCGGCACAGGCCTCTTTGGCCGCGTACGAGTCGATCGTGTGGATCGCGGGCGGCCTCGCCAAGGGTGCGACCTTCGACGAGCTGGTCGCCGGCTCGGCCAAGCGGCTGCGGGGCGTCGTGCTGATCGGCGCGGATCGCGCGCTGATCCGCGAAGCGCTCGCGCGACACGCGCCCGAAGTGCCGGTCGTCGACCTCGACCGGACCGACACTGGGGCGATGCTCGCGGCTGTCCGCGAGGCGCGGACACTGGCGCGAGCGGGCGACACGGTGCTGCTGGCGCCGGCCTGTGCGTCGATGGACATGTTCGTCAACTATAACAAGCGCGGGGACGCGTTCGCGGAAGCCGTTCGTGAACTCACCACCGCGGACGGCTGACCCGGCCCGCCCCCGCCTGGCGGTCGTGCCGGGTGAACTCGGGAGGGAACGCGTGACACGGATGTGGCCGGTCGGCGGGGAAGGCGCCGTCGATGCCGAGTAGCCGTACGAGCCGTGCGCCCCTGCAGCGTGCCACGCGGCGGCCTCCCGTCTCCCGGCCGCCGCGCGAGGACCCCGTGCGACGGTTCCTCACACGGGCGCGCAAGGCCTGGGACCGGCCGCTGACCGCGTACTACCTGATCCTCGGCGGCAGTCTGCTGATCACCGTGCTGGGTCTGGTGATGGTCTACTCGGCCTCACAGATCACGGCGTTGCAGAAATCGCTGCCGGGGACCTTCTTCTTCCGCAAGCAGTTCCTCGCGGCCGCGATCGGCACCGTGCTGCTGCTCCTGGCCTCGCGGATGCCGGTGAAGCTGCACCGGGCGCTGGCGTACCCGATCCTCGCGGGCTGTGTCTTCCTGATGGCCCTGGTCCAGGTGCCGGGGATAGGGCAGTCGATCAACGGCAACCAGAACTGGATCGCCATCGGCGGCTCGTTCCAGATCCAGCCCAGCGAGTTCGGCAAGCTGGCGCTCGTGCTGTGGGGCGCGGATCTGCTGGCCCGCAAGGAGGACAAGCGGCTGCTCGCGCAGTGGAAGCACATGCTGGTGCCGCTCGTTCCGGTGGCGTTCCTGCTGCTCGGGCTGATCATGCTCGGCGGCGACATGGGCACCGCGATCATTCTCACAGCGATCCTGTTCGGCCTGCTGTGGCTGGCCGGGGCGCCGACCCGGCTGTTCGTGGGCGTGCTGTCCATCACCGGGTTCATCGGGTTCATCCTGATCAGTACCAGCGCGAACCGCATGGCCCGCCTGGCCTGCATCGGGGCCACGGAACCCCGTACGGACGGCGCCGACTGCTGGCAGGCCGTGCACGGCATCTACGCTCTCGCCTCGGGCGGAATCTTCGGCTCCGGCCTCGGTGCGAGTGTGGAAAAATGGGGCCAACTCCCGGAAGCGCACACCGACTTCATCTTCGCCGTCACCGGCGAGGAACTGGGCCTCGCGGGGACGCTGTCGGTGCTCGCCCTCTTCGCGGCTCTAGGCTATGCGGGTATCCGCGTGGCCGGACGCACGGAGGACCCCTTCGTCAGGTATGCCGCGGGAGGCGTGACCACCTGGATCACCGCTCAGGCAGTGATCAACATCGGTGCGGTGCTCGGTCTGCTGCCGATCGCCGGAGTCCCGCTCCCGCTGTTCTCCTACGGAGGTTCCGCCCTGCTGCCGACCATGTTCGCCATCGGGTTGCTGATCGCGTTCGCGCGCGACGAGCCCGCTGCGCGGGCGGCGCTTGCGATGCGGCAACCCCGCTTTGGTAGAAAGCGTGGCGGCGGTCCTTCGGGGCCCGGGAGATGGAACACGATGCGACGGCGTGTCTCGGCACGTTCGTCCGGAGAGCGGTGAATTTCGGTGCATGTCGTACTCGCCGGTGGCGGAACCGCCGGTCACATCGAGCCCGCGCTCGCCCTCGCGGACGCCCTGCGCAGGCAGGACCCGACCGTGGGCATCACGGCCCTGGGTACGGAGCGCGGCCTGGAGACCCGCCTCGTCCCCGAGCGCGGCTACGAACTCGCGCTGATCCCCGCCGTGCCCCTGCCGCGCAAGCCCACCCCCGAGCTGATCACCGTGCCCGGCCGGCTGCGCGGCACGATCAAGGCGACCGAACAGATCCTGGAGCGCACCAAGGCGGACGCCGTCGTCGGCTTCGGCGGCTACGTCGCCCTGCCCGGCTATCTCGCCGCCAAGCGCCTCGGTGTGCCGATCATCGTCCACGAGGCCAACGCCCGACCCGGCCTCGCCAACAAGATCGGCTCGCGGTACGCCGCCCAGGTCGCCGTCTCCACCCCGGACAGCAAGCTCCGCGACGCCCGCTACATCGGCATCCCGCTGCGCCGCGCCATCGCCACCCTCGACCGGGCCGCCGCGCGCCCCGAGGCCCGCGCGATGTTCGGCCTCGACCCCAACCTGCCGACCCTGCTGGTCTCCGGCGGCTCCCAGGGCGCCCGCCGCCTCAACGAGGTCGTCCAGCAGGTCGCGCCCTACCTCCAGCAGGCCGGGATCCAGATCCTGCACGCGGTCGGCCCGAAGAACGAACTGCCGCAGGTGCACCAGATGCCGGGAATGCCCCCGTATATCCCGGTACCGTACGTGGACCGGATGGACCTCGCGTACGCCGCAGCCGACATGATGCTCTGCCGCGCGGGCGCGATGACCGTCGCCGAACTCTCCGCGGTCGGGCTCCCCGCCGCCTACGTCCCGCTGCCCATCGGCAACGGCGAACAGCGGCTGAACGCCCAACCGGTGGTCAAGGCCGGCGGTGGACTGCTGGTCGACGACGCGGAACTGACGCCACAGTGGGTGCAGCAGAACGTCCTGCCCGTCCTCGCCGACCCGCACCGGCTGTACGAGATGTCCCGCGCCGCCAGCGAGTTCGGCCGCCGGGACGCCGACGACCTGCTCGTCGGGATGGTGTACGAGGCGATCGCGTCGCGCCGTTAAGGGCGCGGCAGGAGGCAGGGGAGCGTGGCCGGACCGACCACCGCCGAACGCGGTGCAGACGAGGACCTGGACTCCGGTCCGCCGTCGCGGCGGCGGCTCCCCGGCCCCCGGGCGCTGCTCGTCGTCGCGATCGCCCTGGTGCTGATCGCCGGCGCCTCGGTCTGGTCCCTGTACGGCTCCTCGTGGCTGCGCGCCGAGCGGGTCTCCGTGTCGGGCACCCGGGTGCTGACCGAGGCCCAGGTGCGCGAGACGGCCGACGTGCCCCTCGGTGAGCCGCTCATTTCCATCGACACAGGTGCGATCGAGTCGCGATTGCTCCGGACATTGCCCCGAATCGACTCGGTTGAGGTCATCCGTTCCTGGCCGCATGGAATCGGACTGAAAGTGAGAGAACGAACTCCGGTTCTGGTGGTCGAAGCAGCCGGAAATTCGGGCAAGTACGTCGAAGTGGATGCGAAAGGGGTGCGTTTTGCCACGGTTTCACGCGCCCCGGCGGGCGTTCCCCTCCTGGAATTGACGGTCTCCCGGTCGGGTTCGTCCGCCGCCAGTCTGCGGCGATTCGGAGAGGACCGGCTCGTACGGGAGGCCGTACGGGTCGCCGGCGCCATTCCGGCCGCGATCGCGCGCGAGACCCTCGTCGTCAAAATCCGTTCCTACGACTCCATCTCGCTGCAGTTGAGCGGGGACCGTACGGTCGCCTGGGGGAGCGCGGAGAAGGGGCGCGCGAAGGGCCGTGCGCTCACCGCCCTCATGAAAGCCGCCCCGGACGCGGGGCACTTCGACGTGAGCGTCCCCACCGCGCCCGCGTCATCAGGGAGTTGACGCACATCCGCGCAGGCCAGCACCCTGGTTGGGCACCGCTATGGCTGATCACATAGGGTGAAAAGAAAAACGGGAGGTTCGGCGTGTTCGTTGAACGTGCGCCACTTGTCGACTTAGTGTCCTGTTCGGAAGAGTCCAAGGAACAGTCACACTGGTAACCCTAAACTTCAGCGTTAGGGTTCGGGTCGGCGTTCGGACCGTCCCACTTCGGCATCAGTCGTCGGATCGCGGGTCCCTCGCGAGGCGGCGACACGTAACTCGAGGCGAGAGGCCTTCGACGTGGCAGCACCGCAGAACTACCTCGCAGTCATCAAAGTCATCGGTGTCGGCGGCGGTGGTGTCAATGCCATCAACCGGATGATCGAGGTCGGTCTCAAGGGCGTCGAGTTCATCGCCATCAACACCGACGCGCAAGCTCTGTTGATGAGCGACGCCGACGTCAAGCTCGACGTCGGCCGTGAACTCACCCGCGGACTCGGCGCCGGCGCCAACCCGGCCGTCGGACGCAAGGCCGCCGAGGATCACCGCGAGGAGATCGAGGAGGTCCTCAAGGGGGCCGACATGGTCTTCGTGACGGCCGGTGAGGGCGGCGGCACCGGCACCGGCGGCGCACCCGTCGTGGCCAACATCGCCCGCTCCCTCGGCGCCCTCACCATCGGCGTGGTCACCCGCCCCTTCACCTTCGAGGGCCGCCGCCGCGCCAACCAGGCCGAGGACGGCATCGCCGAGCTCCGCGAAGAGGTCGACACCCTCATCGTCATCCCGAACGACCGGCTGCTCTCCATCTCGGACCGCCAGGTCTCCGTGCTGGACGCGTTCAAGTCGGCCGACCAGGTCCTGCTCTCCGGTGTCCAGGGCATCACCGACCTCATCACCACGCCCGGTCTGATCAACCTCGACTTCGCCGACGTGAAGTCGGTCATGTCCGAGGCCGGTTCGGCCCTCATGGGCATCGGCTCGGCCCGCGGCGACGACCGCGCGGTGGCCGCCGCCGAGATGGCGATCTCCTCGCCGCTCCTCGAGGCGTCCATCGACGGCGCCCGGGGCGTGCTGCTCTCCATCTCCGGCGGCTCCGACCTCGGCCTGTTCGAGATCAACGAGGCCGCCCAGCTGGTCAGCGAGGCCGCCCACCCCGAGGCCAACATCATCTTCGGCGCGGTCATCGACGACGCTCTCGGCGACGAGGTCCGGGTGACCGTGATCGCCGCCGGATTCGACGGCGGCCAGCCCCCGGCCAAGCGGGACAACATCCTCGGCTCGGCCGGGGCCAAGCGCGAGGAGCCCGCGCCGGTGCGGCCCGCCGAGACCCGGCCGTCCTTCGGCTCGCTCGGCAGCGTCAAGCCGAAGGAGGAGCCGGCGCCCGCCCCGGAGCCGGTGAACGAGGCGCCGGTCGCCCCGCCGGTCCCGCCGTCCCGGTCCTACTCGGACAGCGCGGCGGAGGAGCTGGACGTGCCGGACTTCCTCAAGTGATAGGACAGCGCGAGAACGTGAGCGGCGCGCACTTCGCCTTCACCGACCGGTGGGGCGGGGTGAGCGCCGCTCCGTATGAGGAGCTCAATCTCGGCGGGGCGGTCGGGGACGACGCCGACGCCGTGACGACGAACCGGGAGCTGGCGGCCAAGTCGCTGGACCTGGAGCCGGACCGGGTCGTCTGGATGAACCAGGTGCACGGCGCGGACGTGGCCGTGGTCGAGGGGCCGTGGGGCTCGGACGGCATCCCGTCCGTCGACGCGATCGTCACCACCCGGCGCGGTCTCGCGCTCGCCGTCCTCACCGCCGACTGCGTGCCCGTCCTGCTGGCCGACCCCGTCGCCGGGGTCGCGGCCGCCGCCCACGCGGGCCGGCCCGGCATGGTCGCCGGGGTCGTCCCCGCCGCCGTACGGGCCATGACCGGACTCGGCGCCGACCCCGCCAGGATCGTCGCCCGCACCGGACCCACCGTCTGCGGCCGGTGTTACGAAGTACCCGACGCGATGCGCGCCGAAGTGGCCTCCGTCGAGCCGGCGGCGTACGCCGAGACCAGTTGGGGCACGCCCTCGGTCGATGTGTGCGCCGGAGTGCACGCACAGCTGGAGCGCCTCGGGGTGCACGACCGGGAGCAGTCGCCGGTGTGCACACTGGAGTCGCGTGACCACTTCTCGTACCGCCGCGATCGCGCTACAGGGCGACTCGCGGGATATGTCTGGCTGGACTGATGGGCATGACGGACCGTAGGGCACAACTTGCCGGAAACCTGGCGAAGGTGGAGGACCGCATCGCGGCGGCGTGCGCGGCCGCGGGGCGCAAGCGCGACGAGGTGACCCTGATCGTGGTCACCAAGACCTATCCCGCGAGCGATGTGCGGATCCTGTCGGAACTCGGTGTGCGTCATGTCGCCGAGAACAAGGACCAGGACGCGGCGCCCAAGGCGGCCGAATGCTCGGATCTGCCTCTTGTGTGGCATTTCGTGGGGCAGTTGCAGACCAACAAAGTCCGTTCCGTGGTGCGTTATGCGGATCTCGTGCAGTCTGTCGATCGTTCCAGGCTTGTCACGACTCTGTCGAAAGAGGCCGTTCGGGCCGGGCGTGAGGTGGGATGTCTCATCCAGGTCGCGCTCGACGCCGATGAGAGCGGCCGGGGAGAGCGAGGAGGTGTCGGGCCGGGCGGAGTCGAAGAGCTGGCCGACCTCCTGGCTCAGTCGCCGGGGCTGCGGGTCGATGGTCTGATGACCGTTGTGCCGCTCACCGGGGAGTACGCCGGACGTCAACGGGCCGCGTTCGGGCGGTTGATGGATTTGTCGACCGACCTGCGCCGAGCCCATCCGGCTGCGAACATGGTCTCGGCAGGGATGAGTGCGGATCTCGAGGAGGCCGTTGCGGCCGGAGCGACACATGTGCGCGTCGGCACTGCGGTACTCGGAGTCCGCCCCAGGCTCGGGTAACGTCGCCAAGAAGTCGGACCACAGCAGAAAATATGGTCATTCCGTCGAGAGGCGGGCGCAACGACCTCGTGGATCGCGGGCACTTGGGAAGTCGTCAGTCGATCCACCACAGAGCGGAGGACTCAGAGCATGGCCGGCGCGATGCGCAAGATGGCGGTCTACCTCGGCCTCGTGGAGGACGATGGGTACGACGGCAGGGGATTCGACCCCGATGACGACTTCGAGCCCGAGCTTGACCCGGAGCCCGAGAGGGACCACCGCCGGCACGAGCCGGTACATCAGGCGCACCAGCCACATCAGTCCCAAAGGGACGAATCGGTGCGAGTGGTGCAGCCTCCGGTGCAACGCGAACCGGTGTCGCACGCCACTTCGCTCCCCGCGGAATCGGTGCGACCCGCCCGGATCGCGCCCGTGGCATCCATCACACAAGAACGTTCGAGTCTGGAGAAGAACGCACCGGTGATCATGCCCAAGGTCGTGTCCGAACGAGAGCCTTACCGGATCACCACGTTGCACCCGCGGACCTACAACGAGGCCCGTACCATCGGGGAACACTTCCGTGAGGGCACCCCGGTGATCATGAATCTGACTGAGATGGACGACACAGATGCGAAGCGACTTGTCGACTTTGCGGCCGGTTTGGTGTTTGGTCTTCACGGCAGCATCGAGCGGGTGACGCAGAAGGTGTTCCTGTTGTCGCCTGCTAACGTCGATGTCACGGCGGAGGACAAGGCCCGTATCGCAGAGGGCGGGTTCTTCAACCAGAGCTGAGACGCACCACCGGAACGAACAGCACGGAACACGAAACAGGGGAGAGGGAAGCGCAGGTCATGAGCGTGGTTCTGGATGTCATCTACATCGCGCTGATGTGCTTCCTCATCGTGCTGATCTTCCGTTTGGTCATGGACTACGTCTTTCAGTTCGCCCGCTCATGGCAACCCGGCAAGGCGATGGTGGTCGTTCTGGAGGCCACCTACACTGTCACTGATCCACCGCTCAAGCTTCTGCGGCGGTTCATTCCGCCGCTGCGTCTCGGGGGCGTGGCGCTCGACCTGTCCTTCTTCGTATTGATGATCATCGTCTACATCCTGATCACGCTTGTGCGGAGTGCGATGTGAACGATGTGAGAGATGCGGTCTTGCCGAATGCCGACGACTACGTTGAGGTGAAGAGATGCCGTTGACCCCCGAGGACGTGCGGAACAAGCAGTTCACGACCGTCCGCCTCCGAGAAGGCTATGACGAGGACGAGGTCGATGCCTTCCTCGATGAGGTCGAAGCCGAACTGACGCGCCTGCTCCGCGAGAACGAGGACCTGCGCGCCAAGCTGGCCGCGGCCACGCGCGCTGCTGCCCAGAACCAGCAGAACATGCGCAAGCCTCCGGAGCCTCAGGACCAGCAGCAGGGCGGCATGCAGCAGGGCGGCATGCAGCAGGGTGGCATGCAGCAGGGCGGCATGCAGCAGCAGGGTATGCGCGGTCCCGGTGGACCCGTACCCGCTGGGATATCGGGCCCGCCGCAGCAGATGGGGGGCCCCATGGGTGGCCCGCCCCAGCTGCCGAGCGGTGCTCCGCAGCTGCCCGCCGGCCCCGGTGGCCAAGGCGGACAGCAGGGTCCCGGCCCGATGGGTCAGGGACCGATGGGCCAGGGCCCGATGGGTCAGGGCCAGATGGGTCAGGGCCAGATGCAGCCGCAGATGGGCCAGGGTCAGATGGGCCAGGGTCCCATGGGCGGCCAGCCTCCCATGCAGCAGCAGATGGGTGGCCCGATGGGCGGCCCCATGGGTGGTCCGATGGGCGGCCCCGGTCAGGGTCCCGGCGGCGACAGCGCCGCACGTGTGCTCTCGCTGGCCCAGCAGACCGCCGACCAGGCGATCGCCGAGGCCCGTTCCGAGGCCAACAAGATCGTCGGTGAGGCCCGTAGCCGCGCCGAGGGTCTGGAGCGGGACGCCCGTGCCAAGGCCGACGCGCTGGAGCGGGACGCGCAGGAGAAGCACCGCGTCGCGATGGGCTCCCTGGAGTCCGCTCGCGCCACGCTGGAGCGCAAGGTCGAGGATCTGCGTGGCTTCGAGCGCGAGTACCGCACGCGTCTGAAGTCCTACCTGGAGTCGCAGCTGCGTCAGCTGGAGACCCAGGCGGACGACTCGCTGGCCCCGCCGCGCACTCCGGCGACCGCGTCGCTGCCGCCGTCCCCGGCGCCCTCCATGGCTCCGGCCGGCGCGAGCGCCCCGTCGTACGGCGGCAACCCGGGCGGCATGGGTGGAGGCATGGGCGGCGCCCCGGCTCCGGCCGCGCCCTCCTATGGCGGTCAGCAGCAGATGTCGCCGGCCATGACCCAGCCGATGGCTCCGGTCCGGCCGCAGGGTCCCTCGCCGATGGGGCAGGCTCCCTCGCCGATGCGTGGGTTTCTGATCGACGAGGACGACAACTGACGATTACTGGTACGCCGTAGGCGTCGGCAGCGTTCAGGGCGGGGCCCCGGATTTTTGATCCGGGGCCCCGCCCTTTTGCGGCCCTTTTGCGATGCGCGCTCGGGCTTTATGGGGCGGTTGTTCGTGTGTGGGGGTGGATGTCCGACGTACGCAACGCCGAAGGCCTGGGGCACCGGAGAATTCTCGGTGCCCCAGGCCTTCTTGGGTGCCCGGTGGCTGTGGCTGGGCGGGGGTGCGTTTCGCTCGCCGGTGCTTGCCAGGTGCCGCTGCGCCCATCCAGGCCGCCCCAGCGGCACGATTGCCCGCGGCTGGGGCGGCGCCTGGAGGTCCTACGCCTTGCGGAGGCGGAACGTCAGGGTCAGGGGCTCGTCCGTGAACGGGGTGCCGTAGCTGCCGTCGGCCTCGCCGGAGGCGAAGTCCGTGGCCAGGACCTCGTCCGCGATCAGCGCCGAGTGCTCGGTCAGGGCGGCGGTCACTGCCGGGTCCGTTGCCGTCCAGCGGAGGGCGATGCGGTCGGCCACGTCCAGGCCGCTGTTCTTGCGGGCCTCCTGGATCAGGCGGATGGCGTCGCGGGCGAGGCCTGCCTGGCGGAGTTCCTCCGTGATCTCCAGGTCGAGGGCGACCGTCGCGCCCGAGTCGGAGGCCACCGACCAGCCCTCGCGCGGCGTCTCCGTGATGATGACCTCGTCGGGGGCGAGGGTGATGGTCTCGCCGTCGACCTCGACCGAGGCCGTGCCCTCGCGGAGGGCCAGCGACAGGGCGGCCGCGTCGGCGGCGGCGACGGCCTTGGCCACGTCCTGGACGCGCTTGCCGAACCGCTTGCCCAGGGCGCGGAAATTGGCCTTGGCGGTCGTGTCCACCAGGCTGCCGCCGACCTCGCTCAGCGACGCCAGCGAGCTGACGTTCAGCTCCTCGGTGATCTGGGTGTGCAGCTCCGGGTCGAGGGACTCGAAGCCCGTCGCCGCCACCAGGGCGCGCGAGAGGGGCTGGCGGGTCTTGACGCCCGACTCCGCGCGGGTGGCGCGGCCCAGCTCCACCAGGCGGCGGACCAGGACCATCTGCTTCGACAGGTCGGGGTTGATCGCGGAGAGGTCCGCCTCCGGCCAGGAGGCCAGGTGCACCGACTCGGGGGCGCCCGGGGAGACCGGCACGATCAGGTCCTGCCAGACCCGCTCGGTGATGAACGGGGTCAGCGGGGCCATCAGCCTGGTGACCGTCTCGACGACCTCGTGCAGGGTGCGCAGCGCGGCCTTGTCGCCCTGCCAGAAGCGGCGGCGCGACCGGCGGACGTACCAGTTGGACAGGTCGTCGACGAACGCCGAGAGGAGCTTGCCGGCGCGCTGGGTGTCGTAGGCCTCCAGGGACTGGGTCACCTGGTCGACCAGGGCGTGCAGCTCGCTCAGCAGCCAGCGGTCCAGGACCGGGCGGTCGGCCGGGGCCGGGTCCGCCGCGCTGGGTGCCCAGTTCGACGTACGGGCGTACAGGGCCTGGAAGGCGACTGTGTTCCAGTACGTGAGGAGCGTCTTGCGGACGACCTCCTGGATGGTGCCGTGGCCCACACGGCGGGCCGCCCACGGCGAGCCGCCGGCCGCCATGAACCAGCGGACGGCGTCGGCGCCGTGCTGGTCCATCAACGGGATCGGCTGCAGGATGTTGCCCAGGTGCTTGGACATCTTGCGGCCGTCCTCGGCGAGGATGTGGCCGAGGCACACGACGTTCTCGTACGAGGACTTGTCGAAGACCAGGGTGCCGACGGCCATCAGCGTGTAGAACCAGCCGCGGGTCTGGTCGATGGCCTCGCTGATGAACTGGGCCGGGTAGCGGGACTCGAAGAGTTCCTTGTTCTTGTACGGGTAGCCCCACTGCGCGAACGGCATCGAACCCGAGTCGTACCAGGCGTCGATGACCTCCGGCACGCGCGTGGCGGTGCCGGCGCAGCCGTCCTGGGGGCACGTGAAGGTCACGGCGTCGATGAACGGGCGGTGCGGGTCGAGCTCCGACTGGTCGGTGCCGGAGAGCTGGGTCAGCTCCTCGCGGGAGCCGACGCAGGTGAGGTGGCCCTCCGCGCAGCGCCAGATCGGCAGCGGGGTGCCCCAGTAGCGGCTGCGGGAGAGCGCCCAGTCGATGTTGTTGTTCAGCCAGTCGCCGAAGCGGCCGTGCTTGACCGAGTCCGGGAACCAGTTGGTCTTCTCGTTCTCCTGGAGGAGACGGTCCTTGACGGCGGTGGTGCGGATGTACCAGGACGGCTGCGCGTAGTAGAGGAGCGCGGTGTGGCAGCGCCAGCAGTGCGGGTAGCTGTGCTCGTACGGGATGTGCTTGAAGAGCAGGCCGCGCTGCTGGAGGTCCTCGGTGAGCTTTTCGTCCGCCTTCTTGAAGAAGACGCCGCCGACCAGCGGGACGTCCTCCTCGAACGTGCCGTCGGGGCGCACCGGGTTGACCACCGGCAGGCCGTACGCGCGGCAGACCTTGAGGTCGTCCTCACCGAAGGCGGGGGACTGGTGGACCAGACCCGTACCGTCCTCGGTCGTGACGTACTCGGCGTTCACCACGAAATGGGCGTCTTCCGGGAACTCCACGAGCTCGAACGGACGTTGATACGACCAGCGCTCCATTTCGGCGCCGGTGAAGGTCTGGCCGGTGGTCTCCCAGCCCTCGCCGAGCGCCTTGGCGACGAGCGGCTCGGCGACGACGAGCTTCTCCTCGCCGTCCGTGGCGACCACGTAGGTGACCTCGGGGTGGGCGGCGACCGCGGTGTTGGACACCAGTGTCCACGGCGTGGTCGTCCACACCAGGAGCGCGGCCTCACCGGCGAGCGGACCGGAGGTGAGCGGGAAACGGACGTACACCGAGGGGTCGACGACCGTCTCGTAGCCCTGCGCCAGCTCGTGGTCCGACAGACCGGTGCCGCAGCGGGGGCACCAGGGGGCGACGCGGTGGTCCTGGACGAGCAGACCCTTGTTGAAGATCTCCTTGAGCGACCACCAGACGGACTCCACGTACTCAGGGTCCATGGTCCGGTAGGCGTCGTCGAGGTCGACCCAGTAGCCCATGCGGGTCGTCAGCTCGGTGAAGGCGTCGGTGTGCCGGGTCACGGAGTCGCGGCACTTGGCGTTGAACTCGGCGATGCCGTACGCCTCGATGTCCTTCTTGCCGTTGAAGCCGAGCTCCTTCTCGACCGCCAGCTCCACGGGGAGGCCGTGGCAGTCCCAGCCGGCCTTGCGGGCCACGTGGTAGCCGCGCATCGTGCGGAAGCGGGGGAAGACGTCCTTGAAGACGCGCGCCTCGATGTGATGGGCGCCCGGCATGCCGTTGGCGGTGGGCGGGCCCTCGTAGAACACCCACTCGGGGCGGCCCTCGGACTGCTCCAGGCTCTTGGCGAAGATCTTCTGCTCGCGCCAGAAGTCGAGCACCGCGTGCTCGAGCGCGGGCAGATCGACCTGGGCGGGCACCTGGCGGTACGTCGGCTCTGTCATGAGCGGGCTTCCTCCAACGGACTTGCTGCCTTCCGTCGGAGGGACGAGAGCTTCGATCCTTCGTACGCCGTGTGCGGCGCGCTCCCGCGGTACCACCCTCCTTGGCTCCCCTGTGCGCCGTACGCACCGGTGAGCCCCCTCATTGAGGTCGCGATACCGGGTCTACTCGCCGCGCCTCACGGGCTGCGGCTTTCTTCCGGCGGCTCCGGGGTGATCTTCACGTCGGGCTCGCCCCCGGGCTTCCACCGTCCCCGGGTCGCTCTGGGCTGCGTACGACGCTACTCGTCCCCATCCACGCTTTTCGCTTCGCCCAGTGTACGGCGCCGCACGGACAGCGGCCGACCGGTTTTCCGGCGGCCGTGGGAGGGGGCCGACGGGGTTTTGGGCGGGCTTGGCGGCCGGGGGCGCGATGACCTGCGGGGTGACCCGAATGGAGCGGGTCGGACGTCCGGATCCTGGGACCTACGGCGCGGCGGAATACCCGGCGGGGAGCTGGGCACAACGCTTGCAGGCTCGTCGCGCGACGGTCGTGAGGCGGGTGGAATGGGTGGTCTGCCCCGTTGCCGCGGGACTCAGGTCGATTTATCGTCCCAGCACGATTCGCGTGCAAGGTCACAATATGTGAAGGGGCCGCGGCCATGGTGGCGAAGAAGACCGCCGGACAGCAGTCGGCGTCCGGCCGATCCACGGTGGCCTCCGGCAGCGGGGGCGAGAAGGCCGCGCGGGTGAAGGCGGCGGGAAAGAAGACGGTGGCCAAGAAGGCGGTGGTCGAGGAAGCGGTGGTCGAGGAAGCGGCGGCCGAGAAGACCGCGGTCAAGAAGGCGGTGGCCAAGAAGGCCGCCAAGAAGGGCACCTCCGTGAAAGCGGCCTCCGGGAAGGGCGCGGTCAAGAAGCGCGACACGAAGACCGCCGCGAAGATCACCACGAAGAGCACGGCGAAGATCACTACGAAGAACGCCTCTGCGAAGAAGAGCACGGTCAAGAAGGCGGGCGCGGCCCAGGCCGCCGAGACGACGGGAGCCACGACGGTGGTTGCGAAGAACACTCCTGGTACGGCTACGGCGGCGAAGAAGCCCACCGCCGTCCCCAAGGCACGGCCCGCCGCGGTGGAGCCCGGCGAGCTCGCGGTACGCCCCGGTGAGGACCCCTGGAGCCCGGCCGAGGTCGCCGAGGCCCGGACGGAACTGCAGTCCGAGGCGATGCGGCTGCGGGCCGAGCTGGAGGCCTCCGAGCGGTCGCTCACCGGTCTGATGCGGGACTCGGGGGACGGTGCGGGCGACGACCAGGCCGACACCGGGGCGAAGAACATCACGCGCGAGCACGAGATGGCGCTCGCCAACAACGCGCGCGAAATGCTCGACCAGACCGAGCGCGCCCTGGACCGGCTCGCCTCGGGCACGTACGGGCTCTGCGAGAACTGCGGCAATCCGATCGGAAAGGCGCGGATGCAGGCCTTCCCCCGGGCCACGCTCTGTGTGGAATGCAAGCAGAAGCAGGAACGCCGCTAGCGGTCGCCGCCTGAGTCCCTGGTCCACGGGGGTGGTGTCGTACCTTTGTCCTCAGTCAGGAACCTAGGTTGAGGGACTCACGTGGCAGAGGCGGAGCGCATCATCGGTACGCCGGACATTCCAGACGCGGCGGGGGCCGACCCGGAGCAGTCCGACGGCGAGAACGGCGCCGCGGCGGCGGAGGCCGACGCGGCGGCGAAGCCGCGCGGCAAGCGCCGGATCGCCGTGCTGTTCGGGGTCGCCGCGCTGGCGTACGCGCTCGACCTGATCAGCAAGATGATCGTGGTCGCGAAGCTGGAGCACCACGAGCCGATCGAGATCATCGGGGACTGGCTGAAGTTCGAGGCGATCCGCAACGCGGGCGCGGCCTTCGGCTTCGGCGAGGCCTTCACGATCATCTTCACGATGATCGCGACGATCGTGATCGTGGTGATCGCCCGGCTCGCCCGCAAGCTCTACAGCCTGCCCTGGGCGATCGCGCTCGGCCTGCTGCTCGGCGGTGCGCTGGGCAACCTCACCGACCGGATCTTCCGCTCGCCGGGCGTCTTCGAGGGCGCGGTCGTCGACTTCATCGCGCCCAAGGGCTTCGCGGTGTTCAACCTGGCGGATTCGGCCATCGTGTGCGGCGGCATCCTGATAGTGCTGCTGTCGTTCCGGGGGCTCGACCCGGACGGGACCGTCCACAAGGACTGAGGCCGTTCGCGAGCGGCGAGCCGACCGAGGTCATCCACAGGTGCGGTCGGGGGTGTGTCACCCGTCCGGCATACTCGACGGGTGAGCACGATTCCCGAGATCCGTAACCTGCCCGTGCCCGACGGCCTGGAGGGCGAGCGTGTCGACGCCGCCATCTCCCGCATGTTCGGCTTCTCCCGTACCAAGGCGGCCGAGCTTGCCGCCGCGGGGAAGGTCACGGTCGACGGGTCGGTGGTCGGCAAGTCGGAGCGGGTGCACGGCGGGGCCTGGCTGGAGGTCGAGATGCCACAGGCGCCCGCGCCGGTGCAGGTCGTCGCCGAGCCGGTCGAGGGCATGGAGATCGTGCACGACGACGATGACGTGGTCGTGATCGCCAAGCCGGTGGGCGTGGCCGCGCACCCCAGCCCCGGCTGGTCCGGGCCGACCGTCATCGGCGGGCTCGCCGCCGCCGGGTACCGGATCTCGACCTCCGGCGCCGCTGAGCGACAAGGCATCGTGCACCGGCTCGACGTGGGCACCTCCGGTCTGATGGTGGTCGCCAAGTCGGAGTACGCGTACACGTCACTGAAGCGCCAGTTCAAGGAGCGGACCGTCGACAAGCGGTACCACGCGCTGGTCCAGGGCCACCCGGACCCGACGAGCGGCACGATCGACGCGCCCATCGGCCGGCACCCGAACCACGACTACAAGTGGGCGGTGATCGCCGAGGGCAAGCCGTCGGTCACGCACTACGACCTGGTCGAGGCGTTCCGGGCCGCCTCCCTGCTCGACATCAAGCTGGAGACCGGGCGCACCCACCAGATCCGCGTCCACATGTCCGCCCACCGGCACCCGTGCGTCGGCGACCTGACGTACGGCGCCGACCCGACGCTCGCCAAGCGGCTCGGCATCACGCGCCAGTGGCTGCACGCCGTACGGCTCGGCTTCGAGCACCCCGGGGACGGGAGCTGGGTCGAGTTCGGGAGCGACTACCCGGCGGATCTGCAGAAGGCCCTGGACACGGTCCGGGAGGAGACGTACGCGTGAGTGCGGAGCCGGTCCCGTACACCGTGCGCGTCGCCGAGGATCCCGGCGACCGCGAGGCGTGCTTCGCGGTGCGCAAGGAGGTCTTCGTCGTCGAGCAGGGGGTGCCGGAGGACCTGGAGTACGACGCGTACGACGCCGGGGCCGTGCATGTTCTCGCCGTACGGGATGACGGGCTGCCCCTCGGGGCCGGGCGGCTGCTGTTCGGGGAGGCTGCCGCCGGCAAGACCGGTGGGGCTCCCGATGTGGGGTCTCTGGGGCGGCTGGCGGTCGTGCGGGCGGCCCGTGGGCTCGGCGTCGGGGTCGCGCTGGTGCGGGCCGTCGAGGAGGCGGCGCGGGAGCGCGGGCTGACCGCGGTGGACCTGGGCGCGCAGACGCACGCGCTGGGGTTCTACGAGCGGTTGGGCTATGGGGCGTACGGGGCGGAGTTCCTGGACGCGGGGATGCCTCATCGGGCTATGCGGCGGAGTCTGTAGGGCCGGGTGCGGGCGTGCTCGTGGTGCGGCACCGCCGGAGAGCGCCGTTGTGGATGCCGCGACGGGCACGCCCGCCGCGGTTGCTCGCCGGTGCGGCGGAAGCGACGCGGTGGGCGAGGCGGACAGAGGGCAGAACGCGGGTTTCTCGGGTACCGGCGGACAAAACGGGTGAGCTGAGCGGGCGTGGCACGCTGGGGGCTGTGAGCTGAACGTCTAGACCTCGTCGGAGTGCTGAGCGTGGATCAGTTGGCCCTGTTTTTCGTGTTGCTGCTCGGGGCCGTGGTCAGTGTGCCGGTGGGGGAGCGGCTGAAGCTGCCGGCGCCGGTGCTGATGACGTTGCTGGGCATCGCGCTCGCCGTGCCGGGGTTCGTGCCCAATGTGGAGATCCCGCCGGAGTTCATCCTGCCGCTGCTCTTGCCGCCGTTGCTGTACGCGGCGGTGCGGCGGACCTCCTGGCGGCAGTTCGCGGCGAACCGGAGGCCGATCTTCCTGCTGGCCGTGGCCCTGGTGTTCGTGACCACCGCCGCCGTGGCCGCCGTGGCGAACGCGATCGTGCCCGGGCTCCCCGTCGCGGCGGCCGTGGCGCTCGGCGCCCTCGTCGCGCCGCCCGACCCGGTGGCGGCGACGGCCGTGGCGGGACAACTCGGGCTGCCGCGCCGCCTGGTGTCGATCCTGGAGGGCGAGGGTCTCTTCAACGACGTCACGGCCATCGTGCTCTACCACATGGCCATCGCGGCCGCCGTCGGCGGATCCTTCTCGTTGTCCCGCGCCGCGCTCCAGCTCGTACTGTCGGCCGTCGTCGCCGTCGCCGTGGGGCTCGCGCTCGGCTGGGCCGCCAACAAGCTGATGGACTTCCTCGAGGACGCCACGCTGCAGATCGGGCTGACCCTGCTCGTGCCGTACGCGTCGTACGTGATGGCCGAGGAACTGCATGGGTCCGGGGTGCTCGCGGTGCTCACCACCGCGTTGTTCCTCGCGGAGTACGCGCTCGGCGCGGACGACGTCCTGACGCGGCTCGCCGGGCACACCGTCTGGGACGTCGTGGACACGCTGGTCACCGGCGTCGCCTTCGGGCTGATCGGGCTGGAACTCCACAACGCGATCCGGACGGCGTCCGGGCGGTGGGGCGAGATGCTCGGCTGGGCGGCGGCGGTCGTGGCCGTCGTCGTCCTCGTACGGCTGGTGTGGTTGCTGCCGGCCACGTGGCTCGCGCGGCGGATGCACGCGAAGCGGGACTACGACGAGGAGATCCCGATGTCGTGGCGCGAGACCGTGGTGATGTGGTGGTCCGGGATGCGGGGGGTGGCGTCCGTGGCGCTGGCGCTCGCGATTCCGCTGGAGACGGACAGTGGGGCGCCGTTTCCCGACCGGGACGAGATCGTGTTCATCGCGTTCGGGGTGATCATGGGGACGCTGGTGCTCCAGGGGCTCACTCTGCCTTGGCTCGTGCGGAGGTTGGGGGTGCGGGCGGACGAGGGGGTTGAGAAGGAGTTCGAGAAGGAGCTGGCTGTGCGGGCGGCGAAGGCCGCGAAGCGGCGGCTCAAGGAGATCGAGGAGGTGGAGGAACTGCCGGAGGAGTTGTCCGAGCGGTTGTTGCGGCGGGCCTTCGAGATCGGGGTGCGGATCAGTCCGGAGGTGGGGGAGGAGGAGCGGCGGGAGGGCCATGAGCAGCGGGTGCGCCGGCTTCGGAGGATGCGGCGGATACAGGGGGAGATGTTGAGCGCGGCTCGGCATGAGGTGTTGGCTGCGCGGAGTGAGCCGGGGGCGGATCCCGAGGTGGTGGATCGGGTGTTGCGGCATCTGGATGTGCGCAGCCTTCGTTGAGCGGCGTTGGGTTGCCCACCCGGGCACCGCCCGTTACTCCTTGGCGGAGAAGTGCCGGGTTTCCTGCGGGGGTTGAGCGCCGCTGTCCGCTGTTGGCCCGCTGCTCATGTCGGCCCCATGCGCTCGCCCCCGGCCCACCGCTCCTGCCGCCCCCTCTGCTCACCCCCGGTCCGTCGACCTCGGCGGCTCGTGGATGCGGCCTCGTATGGTGCGGGGGGCCATGCCGTCCGCGTGGGCGTGGGGGTGGGTCGGGGGGAGGACCGCGTCGGCGGTGTTGACACGGGGGAGGGCGTACGGGTGGGTTTCGGTGAGCCAGTGGATGAGTTGTTCGCGGACGGTGACGCGGACGGTCCACAGGTCGTCCGGGTCCTTGGCGGTGACCAGGGCTCGGACCTCCATGGTGGAGGGGGTCGAGTCGGTGACGGTCAGGTCGTAATAGCGGCCGTCCCAGGCGGGGCAGCCGCGCAGGATGTCCCGGAGCCGCTCGCGCATCTCGGGCAGCGGCGCGGCGTGGTCGACGTGGACGAAGACCGTGCCGGTCATCTGAGCGCCGCCGCGGGACCAGTTCTCGAAGGGCTTCGAGGTGAAGTAGGAGACCGGCATGGTGATGCGGCGCTCGTCCCAGGTGCGGACCGTCAGGAAGGTGAGGGTGATCTCGTCGACCGTGCCCCACTCGCCCTCCACCACGACCACGTCACCGAGGCGGACCATGTCGCCGAAGGCGATCTGGAGCCCGGCGAAGAGGTTGCTCAGCGTGGACTGCGCGGCGATACCGGCGACGATGCCCAGGAGTCCGGCCGAGGCCAGCAGTGAGGTGCCGGCCGCGCGCATCGCCGGGAAGGTCAGCAGCATCGAGGCCACGGCCACCACACCGACGATCGCCGCGACCACCCGCGTGATCAGCGTCACCTGGGTCCGCACCCGGCGCACCCGGGCCGGGTCGCGGTGGGCGCGGGCGTAACGGCTGTACGTCGTCTCCACTATCGCCGCCGCGATCCGGATCACCAACCAGGCCGTCGCGCCGATCAGTACGAGGGTCAGTGCCCGGCCGACGGCGGTCCGATGCTGCTCCAGCAGTTGCGCCTCGTCGTACGACGCTCTGAGGAAGGCCGCGCACAGGACCAGTTGGTAGGGGATGCGGCCGCGGCGCAACAGGCCCCACAAAGGTGTTTCGTGGTGCCGTTGGTCCGCCTTGCGCAGCAGCAGGTCGGTCGTCCAGCCGATGAGCAGCGTGAGGAAGACCGAGCCACCGATGACGATCAATGGGCGGAGTAGATTCTCCATGCCTTCGAACGTAACCGGCCGCGCGGATGATGAACATGTGACTTCGGCCGCCCTCGGGGTACGGGCGCCGAGGCTCGTTGTCTACCCGGCTGGCACCATGGCCTCATGAACATCATGCTCTTCCACTCGACCTACGGCCTGAGGCCCGCGGTGCGCGCGGCCGCGGACCGGTTGCGCGCCGCCGGACACGAGGTGTGGACCCCCGACCTCTTCGACGGCCGGACGTTCGACACGGTCGAGGAGGGCATGGCCTTCAACACGGAGCTGGGCCGGGAGGAGCTGCTCAGGCGGGCGGTCCTGGCTGCCGCGCCCTACTCGGAGCGAGGGCTCGTCTACGCCGGATTCTCGCTGGGCGCCGCGACCGCGCAGACCCTAGCCCTGGGTGACAAGCAGGCCCGCGGGCTGCTGCTCCTGCACGGCACGTCGGACATCGCCGCCACCGCGTCCGTGGACGAACTGCCCGTCCAGTTGCATGTCGCCGAGCCCGACCCCTTCGAGCCGGACGACTGGCTGAGCGCCTGGTACCTCCAGATGCGCAAGGCCGGCGCCGATGTCGAGGTCTACCGATACGCCGGCGCAGGCCACCTCTACACCGACCCCGACCTGCCCGACTACGACGAGGAGGCCGCCGGGGCCACCTGGCGGGTGGCCCTCGGCTTCCTCGAAACGCTGTGAGATCGACACAGGAACCTGTGAGATCTACGCAGAACCTGTGAGCCCTACAGGAACTTGTGAGAGCTACACGGGGTCGTACGTGCGCTCCATCTTCTGCGTCCCGCTGCGCGTCCGGTACGAGCGTGCCCAGGACGACGTCGCGTTGGCCTTCGTGCGGTCGGAGAGGACGTAGAAGTCCATCTGCGCCCGCGCCGCGGTGATGTCCAGGACGCCGTAGCCGTGCCGGTCGGTGTCGACCCAGTGGACGTGCCGGTTGGCGGCGCGGATCAGCGGGGAGGCCACCGCGGAGACAGTGCCCTCGGGGACCTTGACGAGGTCGTCGAGGTTGTCGGAGGTGACCGACGTGACGACGAACTCCGTGGCGGCGGAGGCCGACAGCGGGTACGTACCGGCGTTGACGGGCACGTCGTTGGCCCAGGCCATATGGATGTCGCCGGTGAGGAAGACCGTGTTGCGGATCCCGTTCGCCCGCAGATGGGCGAGGAGTTCGCGGCGGTCGTCGGTGTAGCCGTCCCACTGGTCGGGGTTGAGGGCGAGGCCCTCCGTCGGCAGACCGAGCAGCTCGGCCAGGGGCTCGAAGAGGTCGGCGGTGAGGTTGCCGAGGGCGAACGGGGCGATCATCACCGAGTTGCCGACCAGCCGCCAGGTCGTGTCGGAGGCCTTCAGCCCGGCCTTCAGCCAGTCGAGCTGGGCCCGGCCGGTCAGGGTGCGGTCCGGGTCGTCGACCTCGCCGTCGCCGATCCCCACCTGCTGCGAGCGGAAGGAGCGCAGGTCCAGCAGCGACAGGTCGACGAGCTTGCCGAAACGCAGCCGGCGGTAGGTGGTGCCCGCGATCGCCGGGCGCACCGGCATCCACTCGAAGTACGCCTGCTTGGCCGCCGACTGGCGGGCCGCCCAGCTGCCCTCCGTGCCCTCGGTGTGGTTCTCGGCGCCGCCCGACCACGCGTCGTTGGCGATCTCGTGGTCGTCCCAGATGGCGACGACCGGAGCGGCAGCGTGGAGGGCCTGCAGGTCAGGGTCTGACTTGTAACGGGCGTGCCGGACGCGGTAGTCGGCGAGGGAGACGATCTCGTGAGCCGGCGCGTGCGGCCGTACGACCTTGTCGCGGGTGCCGTACTCACCGGTGCCGTACTCGTAGATGTAGTCGCCGAGATGCAGCCACGCGTCCAGGTCGCCGCGCGCGGCCAGATGACGGTACGCGGCGAAGTGGCCGCCCTCCCAGTTGGCGCACGAGACCACGCCGAAGCGCAGACCGGTCGTGGCGGCGTCGGCGGCCGGGGCGGTGCGGGTGCGGGCGGCGGGCGAATCGGTGCCGCCGGCGGAGAAGCGGAACCAGTGGTCCGTGGCGGGCGCGAGGCCGCGTACGTCCGCCTTGACGGTGTGGTCGGAGGCGGCGGTCGCGGTGGTCGAGCCCTTGGCGACGATGTTCGTGAAGGCCTTGTCCAGGGCGACGGTCCAGCCGACCTCGATGTCCGGGCCGAGCCCGGAGCCGGGTATCGCCTCGGCGGTGGGCGTCACCCGGGTCCACAGCAGGACGCCGTCGGGCAGCGGATCGCCGGAGGCGACGCCGTGCAGGAACGCCGGTGCCTCGGCGGCGCTCGCCGGGCTCGCGGTGGTCAGCGGGCCCACGAGGACGGCTCCGGCCGCGGCCGCCTTGACGACCGTACGGCGGCTCGGCGTGGGGGAGTTGGGGTTGGAGTGAGATCTGCGACTGGTCACGGTCGCAGAGATTACTGATCGGTAAGGGCTTCCCGTAATACGGGACACGCGAAGTGCGGGCGAACTTTCGAGAGTTCGCCCGCACTTCGGCCCTGCGTTACTTCGTGACGCCCGCGTTCTTCAGCGCCGTCTCCCACTCCGCGACCGTGGACGGGACGGTGATGCCCTTTTCGTTGATCTTGATGGTCGGCGTCGACTCGACGTCCTCGGCGTCCTCGAAGGACTTGCTCATCTTCATCGCCCAGGCGTCGTAGGTGCCCTTCTCGACGGAGTCCTGGAACTTCTTGTTGTTCTTCAGCGCGTCGACCGTGTTCGCCACCTTGATCAGATAGCTGTCCTTGGCGAACTCGTCGGTCGACTCCGCCGGGTGGTACTTCGTCGAGTACAGCGCGGTCTTGTAGTCGAGGAAGGCCTCGGGGCTGACGTTCAGGGCGGCGCCGAGCGCGCTCAGCGCGTTCTTCGAGCCCTCGCCGCCGAGGTTGCCGTCGAGGAAGGTGCCGATCGTGAGGGAGAGCTTGTACTCGCCGTCCTCCATGCCCTTGTTGACGGTCTCGCCGACGGTCTGCTCGAAGCTGGCGCAGCCCGGGCAGCGCGGGTCCTCGAACAGGTGGACCACGTTGTCGGTCTTGGAGTCGCCGATCAGCACGGTCGCGCCGTTCTTGCCCGAGGTGTTGGCCGGGGCGACCACCGTGGCGTCGGTGGCCTCCTCCCACTTGGTGGGCTTGTTGTTCTGGACGACGGCGTAGCCGATACCGCCGGCTGTCGCGAGGACCGCGACGATCGAGGACGCCACGATCGCCTGCCGCCTGACCTTGGCACGCTTGGCCTGACGCTCGCGCTCCAGGCGCAGCCGCTCACGGGCCGCCGACTTCGCTTCCTTGCTGTTCCGCTTGCTCATGTGGGTGGGCTCCCTGTGGGACGCGCACATGCCGTGCGCGGGATACGTGTGGTGGGGACTTGCTCGTGCTCAGGAAGGGGTCACGCGAAGGTGACCGAGCACGGCGGTCCACGCCGTCCGAGGGAGTGCGAGTGGAGGAGGGTACGGGCGGTGGCCGTACGGTGCGCGGTGCGCGTCGGCCGGTGCTCCGCCGGGGCGGGCAGCACCACGACCGCGGCGACCGCGATCAGTAGCGGCCGGAAGCCGACGGCGACCGCGGCGTCCAGCAGCTGGGCCAGCGCCCGCTCGCCGCGCCGCAGCCAGGCGGCGGCCAGCAGGCCTACGCCGATGTGCGCGGCGAGCAGCAGCCAGGCGGTGGCCGGGCCGGCGCCGGCCAGCAGTGCGGCCGTCCGGTCGGAGTCGCCGGTGACCCGCGCCAGCGGGGCGCCCACGCTGCCGCCGCCGCACAGCATGTCCAGCCCGACCTGGCGCAGCGGACCCGTGACCGGGCCGCCCGCCTCGCCGTAACAGGCGTGCTGGCCGGCGGTGAACACCGTGTCCGCGGCCAGCTCCAGCGGGATCAGCACACCGGCGATCCGGCCGAAGCCGCGCTCCCGGCCGGCCAGCGCGTACGAGACGACGAAGACGGTGACGGCGATCGCGGCGACGGTGGTCAGCGGCAGCGGGACCCTGGACAGCAACACGTGCGACGCGGCGCTGAGTGTCACGACGATCGCCGTGAACAGCGCCGCGCGTACGGCTCTGAAGTGGGTCCCGGATATGTCCATGGCGTTGGAGAGTCTCCCACGTACGCACGTAAGGGACCGCTAAAAGCCCCCTGTGCGTGGGCGATGCCTCATTTCTCGACGATGGCCTGCGGGAGGGTTCTCAGGGGCTCTAGAGGCCGGGGATCCGGCCGTTGCGGAACAGGTCCACGAAGATCTGGTGGTCCGCACGCGCGCGTGCCCCGTACGAGTGCGCGAAGTCCACCAGGAGCGGAGCGAAGCCGTCCTCGTCGGCAGCGATCGCCGCGTCGATGGCCCGCTCCGTGGAGAACGGCACCAGGGACTGCCCGGTCAGGTCGTCCGCCGCCGCGTGCATGGTGGCCGTGGCCCGGCCGAGGTCGGCGACGACCGCCGCGATCTCCTCCGGGTCGTCGATGTCGCTCCAGTCCACGTCCACCGCGTACGGCGACACCTCGGCGACCAGCTGGCCGGCGCCGTCCAGCTCGGTCCAGCCGAGCCACGGGTCGGCGTGCGCCTGGAGGGCGCGCTGGGAGATCACCGTGCGGTGGCCCTCGTGCTCGAAGTAGTCACGGATCCGCTGGTCGGTGATGTGGCGGGAGACGGCCGGGGTCTGGGCCTGCTTGATGTAGATCACGACGTCGTTCTCCAGGGCGTCGCTCTGCCCCTCCAGCAGGATGTTGTAGGAGGGCAGCCCCGCCGAGCCGATGCCGATGCCCCGGCGACCGACGACGTCCTTCACGCGGTACGAGTCCGGGCGGGTCAGGGAGGACTCCGGGAGCGTCTCCAGATAGCCGTCGAATGCGGCCAGCACCTTGTAGCGGGTCGCCGCGTCCAGCTCGATGGAGCCGCCGCCCGGCGCGAAGCGGCGCTCGAACTCCCGGATCTCCGTCATCGACTCCAGCAGCCCGAAGCGGGTCAGCGAGCGGGCGTCGCGCAGCGCGTCCAGGAGCGGGCCCTGGGCGGTGTCCAGCGTGAAGGGAGGCACCTCGTCCCGCTTGGCGCCGGCCGCTATGGCGTGGATCCGCTCGCGGTAGGCGGCCGCGTAGGTCTCCACCAGCTCGGTGATCTGCTCGTCGCTGAGCGCCTTCGCGTACCCGATCAGCGCCACGGAGGCGGCGAAGCGCTTCAGGTCCCAGGTGAAGGGGGCGACGTACGCCTCGTCGAAGTCGTTCACGTTGAAGATCAGGCGGCCCGTGGAGTCCATGTACGTGCCGAAGTTCTCCGCGTGCAGGTCGCCGTGGATCCACACGCGCGAGGTGCGCTCGTCCAGATAGGGGCCGGTGGCCTTCTCCGCGTCCAGGTCGCTGTAGAACAGGCAGGCCGTGCCCCGGTAGAACGCGAAGGCCGAGGCCGCCATCTTCCGGAACTTCACGCGGAACGCGGCCGGGTCGGCGGCCAGGAGCTGGCCGAAGGCGGTGTCGAAGACGGCGAGGATCTCCTCGCCTCGTCGCTCGTCGTTGAGCTGCGGAACCGACATCGCTGGGTGCCTCCTGGTGATCACGGGTGGGTCGGCTTTTCAACGTGCGAAGGCGCGCGCAAGTGCCCACGACTCCTCCCCGAAAGGTACGGGGGACTCCCCTCGCGGTGTCAGTCCCGAGGCATAGACTTCGACGCTGTCCCCCAGACTGTCCGCAGCCCGTGGGGAAGTCGTTCACGCTTGTTTCCTTTGTGTCCCCTGGAGGCCGAAGCCGTGTCAAAGCCGCCGTTCACGCACCTGCACGTCCACACCCAGTACTCGCTGCTGGACGGTGCCGCGCGGCTCAAGGACATGTTCAACGCGTGCAACGAGATGGGCATGACCCATATCGCCATGTCCGACCACGGCAACCTGCACGGGGCGTACGACTTCTTCCACACCGCGAAGAAGGCCGGCGTCACCCCGATCATCGGCATCGAGGCGTACGTCGCTCCCGAGTCCCGGCGTAACAAGCGCAAGATCCAGTGGGGCCAGCCGCACCAGAAGCGCGACGACGTGTCCGGTTCGGGTGGTTACACGCACAAGACGATCTGGGCGGCGAACAGGACGGGCCTGCACAACCTCTTCAAGCTCTCCTCGGACGCGTACGCCGAGGGCTGGCTGCAGAAGTGGCCCCGGATGGACAAGGAGACCATCTCCCAGTGGTCCGAGGGGCTCATCGCCTCCACGGGCTGCCCGTCCGGAGAGCTGCAGACCCGGCTGCGCCTCGGCCAGTTCGACGAGGCGGTGAAGGCGGCCGGCGAGTACCAGGACATCTTCGGCAAGGACCGCTACTTCCTGGAGCTGATGGACCACGGCATCGACATCGAGCACCGGGTCCGTGAGGACCTGCTCCGGGTCGGCAAGAAGCTCGGCATCCCGCCGCTGGTCACGAACGACTCGCACTACACGTACGCGCACGAGGCGAACGCCCACGACGCCCTGCTGTGCATCCAGACCGGCAAGAACATCTCCGACCCGGACCGCTTCAAGTTCGACGGCACCGGCTACTACCTGAAGTCCACCGACGAGATGTACGCCATCGACTCCTCGGACGCCTGGCAGGAGGGCTGCGCCAACACCCTGCTGGTCGCCGAGCAGATCGACACCTCCGGCATGTTCGAGGCCAAGAACCTCATGCCGAAGTTCGACATCCCCGAGGGCTTCACCGAGGTCACCTGGTTCCAGGAGGAGGTCCGCCGCGGCATGGCCCGCCGCTTCCCCGGCGGCGTCCCCGAGGACCGCCAGAAGCAGGCCGAGTACGAGATGGACGTCATCATCCAGATGGGGTTCCCGGGGTACTTCCTCGTCGTCGCCGACTTCATCATGTGGGCCAAGAGCCAGGGCATCGCGGTCGGCCCCGGCCGTGGTTCCGCCGCCGGTTCGATCGTCGCGTACGCCATGGGCATCACCGACCTCGACCCGATCCCGCACGGTCTGATCTTCGAGCGGTTCCTCAACCCCGAGCGCGTCTCCATGCCCGATGTCGACATCGACTTCGACGAGCGCCGGCGCGTCGAGGTGATCAGGTACGTGACGGAGAAGTACGGCGCCGACAAGGTCGCCATGATCGGCACGTACGGCAAGATCAAGGCGAAGAACGCCATCAAGGACTCCGCGCGCGTGCTGGGCTACCCGTACGCGATGGGCGACCGGCTCACCAAGGCCATGCCCGCCGACGTCCTCGGCAAGGGCATCGACCTGAACGGCATCACCGACCCCTCCCACCCGCGCTACAGCGAGGCGGGCGAGATCCGGTCGATGTACGAGAACGAACCGGATGTGAAGAAGGTCATCGACACCGCCAAGGGCGTCGAGGGCCTGGTCCGGCAGATGGGTGTGCACGCGGCCGGCGTGATCATGTCCAGCGAGCCCATCGTCGACCACGCCCCGATCTGGGTGCGGCACACCGACGGCGTGACCATCACACAGTGGGACTACCCGCAGTGCGAGTCGCTCGGCCTGCTGAAGATGGACTTCCTGGGCCTGCGCAACCTCACGATCATGGACGACGCCATCAAGATGGTGAAGGCCAACAAGGGCATCGACCTGGAGATGCTCGCCCTCCCGCTGGACGACCCCACGACCTTCGAACTGCTCTGCCGCGGTGACACCCTCGGCGTCTTCCAGTTCGACGGCGGCCCGATGCGCTCGCTGCTGCGCCAGATGCAGCCCGACAACTTCGAGGACATCTCCGCCGTCTCGGCCCTCTACCGGCCGGGCCCGATGGGCATGAACTCGCACATCAACTACGCCGAGCGCAAGAACGGCCGCCAGGAGATCACACCGATCCACAAGGAGCTGGAGGAGCCGCTCCAAGAGGTCCTCGCGGTCACCTACGGCCTGATCGTCTACCAGGAGCAGGTACAGAAGGCCGCCCAGATCATCGCCGGATACTCGCTCGGCGAGGCCGACATCCTCCGCCGCGTGATGGGTAAGAAGAAGCCCGACGAACTGGCCAAGAACTTCACCATCTTCCAGGCCGGCGCCCAGAAGAACGGCTACAGCGACGAGGCCATCCAGGCCCTGTGGGACGTGCTGGTCCCCTTCGCCGGCTACGCCTTCAACAAGGCGCACTCCGCCGCGTACGGACTGGTCTCCTACTGGACGGCGTACCTCAAGGCCAACTACCCGGCCGAGTACATGGCCGCGCTGCTCACCTCGGTCAAGGACGACAAGGACAAGTCGGCGGTCTACCTCAACGAGTGCCGCCGCATGCGCATCAAGGTGCTGCCGCCGAACGTCAACGAGTCGGAGCACAACTTCGCCGCCCAGGGCGACGACGTCATCCTCTTCGGCCTCGAAGCCGTGCGCAACGTCGGTACGAACGTGGTCGAGTCGATCATCCGCAGCCGCAAGGCCAAGGGGAAGTACGCCTCCTTCCCCGACTACCTCGACAAGGTCGAGGCGGTCGCCTGCAACAAGCGCACCACGGAGTCGCTGATCAAGGCGGGCGCGTTCGACACGATGGGGCACACCCGCAAGGGCCTCACCGCGCACTTCGACTCGATGATCGACAACGTGGTCGCGGTCAAGCGCAAGGAGGCCGAGGGCCAGTTCGACCTCTTCGGCGGCATGGGCGAGGAGGAGAGCGACGAGCCGGGCTTCGGCCTCGACGTGGAGTTCACCACCGAGGAGTGGGAGAAGACCTATCTCCTCGCCCAGGAGCGGGAGATGCTCGGTCTCTACGTCTCCGACCATCCGCTCTTCGGCCTGGAACACGTGTTGTCCGACAAAGCCGATGCGGGCATCGCCCAGCTCACCGGCGGTGAGCACGCGGACGGCGCGGTCGTCACCATCGGCGGCATCATCTCCGGCCTCCAGCGCAAGATGACCAAGCAGGGCAACGCCTGGGCCATCGCCACCGTGGAGGACCTGGCCGGTTCCATCGAGTGCATGTTCTTCCCGGCGACCTACCAGCTCGTCTCGACCCAACTCGTCGAGGACGCGGTCGTGTTCGTGAAGGGCCGCCTCGACAAGCGCGAGGAGGTGCCGCGGCTGGTAGCGATGGAGATGCAGGTCCCCGACCTGTCGAACGCGGGCACCAACGCACCGGTGATCCTCACCATCCCGGCCACCCGGGTCACCCCGCCCATGGT
Source organism: Streptomyces sp. DSM 40750 (assembly GCF_024612035.1). Taxonomy (GTDB): domain Bacteria; phylum Actinomycetota; class Actinomycetes; order Streptomycetales; family Streptomycetaceae; genus Streptomyces. The sequence continues at coordinate 3,142,394 of NZ_CP102513.1, read as the reverse complement.
CAGCCGGCTCGGTGAGATCCTCAGCCACCACAAGGGCGACAGCGAGGTCCGGATCAGGCTCCAGGGCCCGACCAAGACGACTGTGCTCCGCCTCGACCGCCACCGGGTGAAGCCGGACCCGGCCCTGTTCGGCGACCTGAAGGTGCTGCTCGGCCCGTCCTGCCTGGCGGGCTGAGCAGACCCCCGACAAGCCCTGACCGGGCCGACGGGCGTGAACGCGCGAGGGGCGCATCCGGTGTTCCGGGTGCGCCCCTCGGCATATCTGGACTGCAACAGCCCGTTGTGCGGATGTCAGTTGTGACCGAAGCGCTTCTGCCGGCTCTTGCGGGCCATGTCGCCGGGCGTCGCGTGGGACGCGCCCTGCTCGGTCTGCGATCCCAGCGAGGACTGCTGGGTCTCCTGCTGACCACGCTCGGACTGCGGCTGCTTACGGTCCTGCTTCTTGTTCTTGGCCATGGTGCTCTACCTCCTGTGGGGGATCTAGGGGCCAGGGCCGCGACCAGACTCACATAGCACGACAAGGTGTGCATTTCGGAAAATCACCGTCCGTGACGAGAGTTGTCGGAGCGTGTGCCGCGTCGCAGGGTGCTCACGGCGGATACGCCACGCCGAAGATCGAGTTCCGGCCGTTAACCTCCGCGCGGTCGGGCAGACTCGAAGGAAGCCCCAAGCAAACCTCCCGGAAAGAGGGTGGATCGAGTGGATCGCTGCATCGTCCTGGTGGACGCCGGGTATCTGCTCGGCGCGGCCGCCAGCCTCCTCGCCGGGGAACCATCCCGCTCCCGGATCACCGTCGATCACGCCGCCCTCATCCAGGGGCTGCGCGAGCGCGCCGAGGCCGACACCGAGCGGCCGTTGCTGCGCATCTACTGGTTCGACGGCGCCCCCGACCGCGTCCCGCAGCCCGAGCACCGCAGGCTGCGTGTGATGCCCCGCGTGACGGTACGGCTCGGCGCGCTGACCCGCAGCGACGGGCGGTGGGCGCAGAAGGGCGTGGACGCAGCCATGCACGCCGAGCTGACCGAGCTGGCCCGCAACCGCGCCTGCTCCGACGTGGTCCTGGTGACCGGTGACGGGGATCTGCTGCCGGGCATGATGGCCGCCAAGGAGCACGGAGTCGCCGTACACCTGTGGGCCGTGCAGGCCGCCGACGGCGACTACAACCAGTCCGAGGACCTGGTCGCCGAGGCCGACGAGCGTCGCGTGCTCGACCGGATGTGGATCACCAAGGCCGTGCGGGCCAAGGAGATCGGCGGGATCTGCGCGCCGCAGCCGGTGCCGCGGCCGGAGATCGCCGCGATCCTGTCCGCACCCCTGCCCGAGTCGGCCCTCGCGGCCGCCGAACGGGCGACGGGTGAGCCCGAACCGGCGTCTGCCGGGCGCAACGGGACCGAGGAGCGGATGCCGACGGCGGCCAAGGGTGTCCCGACGCCGAAGGATCTCGCCGCGATGCGCGGGCCTGGGACGCATGCCGTGCAGCATCCGGCGACGGCCACGTTGCGGTGGTCGTCCGACAAGGGATGGGTGGACCGGCCCGGGGGTGCGGCGGAGCCGCCGGAGGCGGCGGCGATGCCGACGCTGGCGCAGCTGACGACCGCGGAGCAGCGGTGGGCCGACCGGGAGGAGGACATCACCACGGTCGGGGGTGATCCTTATGAGGTCGGGCAGGTGTTCGCTCGGCGGTGGATGGCCCGGCTGACCGATCAGTCCCATCTGCAGAAGCTCTCGGGGATGTATCCGCGGGTGCCGCATCGGGTGGATGGGGAGTTGTTGCGGTATGCGGCTCGGTTCGGGTTGCTGGCGCACAAGGATGATCAGATCGATGAGCATGATCGGTATGCGATTCGCGCCGGGTTCTGGCGGGAGATCGATGTGCGTACGGGGGCGGAGCATGCGCCGGCCGGGGAGCGGTAGGAGCGCCCGATAGCGCGGGGCTGACTGTTTGTGGGCGGCTGCGGCTTGGTTGTGGCTGGTCGCGGAGTTCCCCGCGCCCATCGGGGCACGGCTGGGGTGACCCGGCGGAAAATCGGTGCCCGGGACCCCGTAGGCTCGTCCCTCGTGAGTACGCGTACGGCACAGGTGATCCGACATGGTGGGGATGTCGTGTGTGCTGTGCGGGGGCTCACCAAGACGTATCCGGCCACGCGGGGGCGGCGGGGGACGCCGGGAACTCCCGAGGTGCGGGCCAATGACGCGGTGGCGCTGGAGGTCCGGCGCGGGGAGATCTTCGGACTGCTCGGGCCCAATGGGGCGGGCAAGACCACGCTCGTACGGCAGCTGACCGGGCTGATGCGGCCCGATGACGGCACCGTCGAGATTCTGGGCCACGACATCGTGCGGCATCCGGAGCGGGCTTCGCGGATCCTCGCCTATCTGGGACAGGAGTCGACCGCTCTCGACGAGCTGACCGTGGCGCTGGCCGCGGAGACCACCGGGCGGCTGCGCGGGCTGGAGGTACGGCGGGCGCGGGCCGAGCGGGACGCCGTGCTGGAGGAGCTGGGGCTGACCGCGCTCGCCTCGCGGCCGCTGAAGAAGCTGTCCGGCGGGCAGCGGCGGCTCGCCTGTTTCGCCACGGCGCTCGTCGGGGAGCGGCCGCTGCTCGTGCTCGACGAGCCGACCAGCGGCATGGATCCGGTGGCCCGGCGGGCCGTGTGGGCCGCCGTCGACCGGCGGCGCGCCGAGTCCGGCACCACCGTCCTGCTGGTCACCCACAACGTCATCGAGGCTGAGACCGTCCTCGACCGGGTCGCCGTCCTCGACACGGGGCGGGTCATCGCGTGCGACACCCCGGCCGGACTGAAGGAGCAGGTGGCGGGCGAGGTGCGCGTCGAGCTGGTCTGGCGTGAGAAGGCCCCGCTGGACGTGCCCGAGGTCGCCGTGCTGCGCCCGCGTGCCGTGGAGTCCGGGCGCCGCTGGACGCTCCGGCTCGCGCCGGAGGAGGCGCGCGCGGTGGTGGCCACGGTGACCGGGGGCGCCGCCTTCGTGGCGCTCGACGACTTCACGCTCGCCACGCCGAGCCTGGAGGACGTGTACCTGGCGCTCGGCGGCAGCGCGGGCAGCGCCCAGGGGCTGGTCAAGGGGTGAGGGACGCGGGCGTGAGCCGGAGAACAGTCGGTGCGGATGTGAACGGCAGGGCTGCCGCAGCCGTACGAAAATGGGCGACAGCCGAAGCGAAGAGGAGCAGCTCGACGTGAGTGTCGTACCCGCGGAGATTCTGCCGGGCAGCGCCCTGGCCGTGGAGGAGCGCGTGGAGCGCGGAGCCGCCGAGCTCGGGCCCCGCGCGCGCCTGTGGCCGTCGCTCTGCGCGGTGTATCGGGCGCAGCTCTCCCGGGCGCGGGTCGCGCGGATCCCGCTGCTGTTCGTGGCCACCTTCCAGTCGGTCGGGATCATGATCCTGATGCGCGGTGTGGTGGACGGCGGGGCCGAGGCACGCGCGGTGGTCGCCGGTTCGGCGGTGCTCGTCGTCGCCTTCGTCGCGCTGAACCTGCTGGCCCAGTACTTCGGGCAGCTGCGGTCGAGCGGCGGGCTAGACCACTACGCGACGCTGCCGGTGCCGCCGGCGGCGGTGGTGCTGGGCGCGGCGGGAGCGTACGCCTCCTTCACCGTGCCGGGGACCGTCGTGACGGCCGTCTTCGGCTGTGTGCTCTTCGGGCTGCCGCTGGCCCACCTCTGGGTGCTCGCCGCCGTGATCCCGCTCGCCGGGGCCGCGCTCGCCGGGCTGGGCGCCGCGCTGGGTCTGCTCGCCCCGCGCCCGGAGCTCGCCACCGTGCTCGGGCAGCTGGGCATGTCGGCGGCGCTGCTGCTGGGTGTGCTGCCGGCCGACCGGATGCCGGGCTTCATCCAGTTCGCGCGGGACCTGCTTCCCTCCACATACGGCGTGGAGGCGTTCGCGCGGACGTTCGGGCCGAACCCCGACTGGGCGTTCGTGCTCGGTGACCTCGCCGTGTGCGCGGGGGTCGGGGTCGTCTCGCTCGCGGTCGCCACCTGGGCGTACCGTCGGGCCGCCGTCCGGTGACGCGGCGCACAGCCGCGCCTGGCACGATGTCAGAGTGACCGCACCGTTGACTCCGCCTCCGCCGCCGAACCACCAGCCGCCGAACGACCCCTGGGCTCCGCCGCCCACCAGCGGTGGGGGCGCGGGGCATCTCGGGTACGGGCCGGAGAAGCCGTCCGGGCCCGGGCTGAAGACCGAACTGATCGAGGCGGCCGTCGTCACCGTGGTCGTGGCGTTGCTCGGGGGCGCGCTGCTCGGCGTGCTGTGGTGGTGGCTCGCGCCGCATGTGCCGCTCGTCTCCGACGGGGCGGCGGTCTACCTCAAGGACAACGAGGGTGAGCAGGCCGTCGGCGTCGACGGAACGTTCACGCTGCTGGCGCTGGGGGCGGGCGCGCTGAGCGCGCTCGTCGTCTTCCTGCTGCGCCGACGGGGCGGTGTGCCTCTCGTGGTGGCGCTGACCGTCGGTGGGCTGCTGGGGGCCGTGCTGGCGTGGCGGCTCGGGGTGTGGCTCGGGCCCGAGACCGATGTCGCGGCACGGGCGAAGGAGGTGGGGGAGGGAGTGACGTTCTCGGCCCCGCTGAAGCTCGGTGCGAAGGGGGCGTTGCTGGCGTGGCCGTTGGCGGGGCTGCTGGTCCACCTCGGCCTGACGGCGTTGTTCGGCCCGCGTGATCCTGACCCGTACGAGCAGGATCTTCAGTACAAGGACGGGTACGGCGCGCCCTTGGAGCCGCCGGCCGCGTGAGGGACTTTTTCTCGCCCCCGCCGCCCCTACCCGTCCCATCCCAGGGGCTGTGCCCCTTCGACCCCTTGGGGTGCGATTTTCGGGTGCGGGTGGGGGCTTGTCGCGCAGTTCCCCGCGCCCCTGAAGGACACCGGGCGCGCCCCCTGCCGTCAAGGGGCGCGGCGAACTGCGCGAACGCGGATCACGCGCGGGCGATGGGCGCGGACACCGCTTCCGTGAGCTTCAAGAGGTCCTGCGGGGACAACTCGACCTCCAGGCCGCGGCGGCCGGCCGAGACGCAGATCGTGTCGTGGGCGTCCGCCGACGCGTCCAGCACCGTGCGGAGCTTCTTGCGCTGGCCGAGGGGAGAGATGCCGCCCCGGACATAGCCCGTCGTGCGTTCCGCGAGGGTGGGGTCGGCCATCGCCGCGCGCTTCCCGCCGACCGCCGTCGCCAGGGACTTCAGGTCGAGCGAACCCGCCACCGGCACGACCGCGACCACGAGCGCGCCGTCCACGTCCGCCACCAGGGTCTTGAAGACCCGCTCGGGGGAGACGCCCATCGCCTCGGCCGCCTCCTCGCCGTAGGAGGGGTGGGCGGGATCGTGCTCGTAGGCGTGGACGCTGAACTCCACGCCCGCCGCGCTCAGCGCCACCGTCGCGGGCGTGCCGCCCGCCTGCTGCTTCTTCGACTTCTTCGCCATCGGCCTTCTCGTGTACGTCAGTTGAGGCTCGTCGGGCTCCGCGTCAGCTCCGACGCGGGCAACGACGGCAGACTACGGATGATGGCGGACTCGGCGCGCAGGAGTCTCAGCTCGTCGCGCAGACGGGACGCGGTGTCGGGCGCCTGGAGAAGCCGCTGCTTGGCGGGCGTGTCGAGCATCATCGCCGCGGCGACCAGATACGAGACGACGGCCGGCTCGTCCGGGAGGTCCGCACCCGTCGACAGCGAGCGTTCCCGGGCACCCGCGAGCCGTTTCTGGTACTGGCGGAACGCCCGCAGAACGCCCTCCGCGAGCGCGCCCGCCTCGTCACCGGCGTCCTCGGGCAGCTCCTCCAGGTCCGCCACGAGGAACGGGCCCGAGGCGTCCACCGAGAGCAGGCGCACGCGGGTGGTACCGGTCGCGAGGACCTCGTACGTGCCGTTGTCGCGCTCCCGGATGGTCGCCGCGTCCGCGATGCAGCCCACGGAGTGGAACGCCTTGGTCGGCTCGTCGCCGAAGCCGGCGGTCGGGCCGCGGTCGGGCAGGGCCGTCGGATCCGGCATGCCGGGTGCGCTCGGCGCGACCTCGTGGCCGTCGCGGATGGCGACGACGGCGAAGCGGCGGGGTTGGTCCTCGGGGGTCTTCAGCAACTCGCGCATCATGGCGCGATAGCGCTCCTCGAAGATGTTCAGAGGAAGCACGAGCCCCGGGTACAACACCGAGTTCAGGGGGAAGAGCGGCAGTCGGACGGTGGTCACGAGGCCAGAGCCTAATGGTCGCCGGGGCGCGCGCGTTCGTCCGTACTCGTTTGGTGACCTCCCAGGAGACCTATCCTTCGCCCCGCGTCGGCCTTTCCAGCCGTGCGCGCAGCGGGATCGAGCACGCCACTTCCAGCCGTACGCCGTCCCGCAGCTGGAGGAACTGGCCCAGCGGATCGTCCGAGACGCGGTCCCAGGGAAAGGACGTGGCGTACGGGCCGATCATGCGCAGCTGGGCCAGGGCGTCCGGCCAGCGCTCCAGGCGGACCAGGACGTACGTCAGGAGGTTGCGGACCTCGGCCGGCCACGGGTCGCCGGGGTCGTACTCGGCGGAGAGCGTGATCGCGCCGTCCGCCGCCGCGTCCAGGCGGGTGCGGGGGACCACGGCCCCGCCGCCCTCGGTGAGGTACGCGAAGGCCGCCCGGACCGGCAGGGCCCGGACGAGGGAGCCGGGGAGCGCGTCCTCGGCGGCCCGCTCGGCGAAGTCGAAGCACTCACGGTGCGAGCCGTACCACGCGGCCGAGAGGTACTTCAGGGCCGAGACATGGCAGCCGTAGTGGTGCGGGGAGCGGCGGACCGCCTCCGCCCACAGCTGCTCGAAACCGGTGTTGCCGAGGCCCGTGCCCCGGGCGTGGTCGAGGGCGATCCGCCAGGGCACCGGGTCACGCGGCTCGCCCTCGGCGGCCGCGGCGATCAACGGGCCCACCTCGCGCAGCAGTTCGACCCGGGCGGGGGAGTGCCAGCCTCGGGCCACCGCCAGCTCGGCCTTGATCAGCAGGACGTCCGGATCGTGCGGGGCGGCCGCCTGCCAGGCCCGCAGCCACTCGTCGCGCGCGTGGGCGAAGGCGGCGAGCCGCAGCGCGTACCGGTCGCGGTTCTCCCACTCGGCGGCCTCCCGGGTGGTCGCCAGGAGCTTCGCCGCGGGCGCGTACTCACCACGGCCGGCCGCCACCAGCGCGGGGCCGAGCCGGTCGTCGGGGGCGTCGAGCAGTACCTCGTCGTCGGCGGGCAGACCGGCGGCGAGCCGTGAGGTGTGGCGTGCCATCCGGGCGGTACGGACGAGCGCGCGCAACGGATCCATTGGCGCCAGGCACCTCCTTGCGCCTAAACCGGCGCCGCTCTCGCGGATCGGCTTCTCGCCGTCGTGACTTCGCAGTTGATGGTTTCGGTATCAAGACGGTGGGAAGGCGGCTGAGGTTGCGCGCTCGCAGATTAAGGTCCGGATCAGGGATCGGTTCCTGAGCAGGAACCGATCAGTTCCTGCTCAGCAGACGGGTGGCCCCCGCCGCCACCGTCGTCGCCAGGATCCAGCCCAGGATGATCACCACCGCGGCCAGCCACTGCCAGCCGCCGCGCAGCTGCCAGTAGCCGACCTGGCCGAGCTCGATGACCGGCAGCAGCAGATCCAGGGCGAACAGGGACGGGCTCCAGTGCGGGTGCTCGCCGCTCTTCATCGGCGGATGATGCGCGTGCGAGAAGGCGTACGAGGTCAGCGCCCACAGCACCGCCATCCACACCGCGGCCCGGCCCGGCCGGTACCCGTACGCGACCACCCAGTCCTGCGCGTAACCCCAGAGTTTGGCCGCGAGCGGCAGGTTCTCCCGCCGGTGGCGCTGCTTGGCGAGGAGCACCTCGCGGGCGCCCTCGTCGTCGCCGCCGGCCCGCAGCACGGTCGCCAGCCGCTCGTACGGCTCCGGGCTGTACTCGGCGGTCGCCGCCGCCACCCACTCCAGCCGTCTGGCCAGCGGGAACCGGTCACGTGGTACGAGGGACTCGTACTGGAAGCCGCCCATGTGGAGGTTGCCGGGGCCGGGCCAGCTCTCCGAACTGTCGATCAGGACACCGACGCGGGCGCCGGACAGGACGACCTTGCCGCGCTCCGGCTTCTCGCCGAGGAAGCGCAGCTCGGGCACCTGGACGCGGCGCAGGGACAGCTCCTGTTCATCCGTGAAGGTGAACCGGGCCCGCTCCAGGTCGACGGAGTCGCCGAACCGCCCGTCGTCCAGCCGGATCCCGCCCTGGCACTCGAACCGCTGGACCCGGGTGCCGCGCGCGGGCGTGCTCCCGCTGGTGTGCAGCGGATTGCCGATGCCGGCCGGGGTCAGATAGAGGGTGCGCTCGACGGTCAGCTGGGGCGCGTTGAGGGCGAGACGGCCGTAGGGGTTGGCGAGCCGGCTGCCGCGCAGGCTGAGCGAGGCGCCGACGGTCGCGCCGCGCAGGCTCAGCTCGCCGTGCGACTCCAGCATCTCGGCCTGCACGTCCTGGGCGACGGTCAGCCCGTCGGCGGAGAGCGAGCGGCCGTGCCGGTCGCGGTAGACGACCGCCTGGTTGAGCAGCAGATCGGTGCCGATATGGGCGTCGGCGAGCCGCACCCCGTTGTGGAACCGGCAGCGCGGCAGATGCAGATCGCCCTCCGTGTGGAGCCGGGCCGCCTCCAGGCGCGGCACCGAGCAGTCCACCAGCCGTACGGTCGTGAACCGGGCCTCCGGCAGCAGGATCTCCTTCTCGAACCGGCAGCCCTTCATCTCCACGTACGGCACCACCTGGCCGCCCGCGAGCTCCAGGACGCCCTTGATCTGGACGCCCACCAGCTTCAGCGCGGACACCCGGCCGGCCAGCGCGGGCGGCCCGTCCAGCAGCAGCCAGGCCACGATCCGGGCGCGAACACTGCGCTCGGGCCCCCAGGGGTGGCCGCCGTGCGGATCGTCCACGGCGATGTCCCCGTCACGCAGGTCGTACACGCTGCCATTGCGGAACGCCTGCCACATACCGGCCTCGGCGGCGGACAGGTCGTCCGGCACGTCCCCGTCCCGGACGCCGGCACCCTCGGTCACAGCTCTTCCTTCCTCCGTCCCTGGCCCACACATGTCGGCTCGTACGCGCGCGGCACACATACCGCGTGTATCGCACAACTGTTCATGCTGGTGATGCCCGCTGAGTGACGCCCTGAACGCTAGACGTGAAGGTGATCTTCCGGGTTCCCGCGCTGGTCTGTATCAGCCATTGATACGCGCGGACGGCGGCCGACGGAGGTCTGAGAGAATTGGGCCCGTGATCTCCCGAATCGATCTGCGCGGCGACGCCCTCCCGGAGGGACCCGCCCTGCGCGACCTGCTGCCCCGAGCCGACTTCGACGTCTCGGCCGCCCTGGAGAAGGTGCGTCCGATCTGCGAGGCCGTGCATCATCGGGGCGACGCGGCGCTGATCGACTTCGCGGAGAAGTTCGACGGCGTACGGCTGAAGTCGGTACGGGTCCCGGCGGAGGCTCTCACGCAGGCGCTGGAGCAGCTCGACCCGGCCGTCCGCGCGGCCCTGGAGGAGTCCATCCGCCGCGCCCGCATCGTCCACCGCGAGCAGCGCCGCACCACGCACACCACGCAGGTCGTCCCCGGCGGCACGGTCACCGAGAAGTGGGTGCCGGTCGAACGCGTCGGCCTCTACGCCCCCGGCGGCCGGTCGGTGTACCCCTCGTCCGTGATCATGAACGTGGTCCCGGCGCAGGAGGCCGGTGTCCCGTCGATCGCCCTCGCCTCCCCGGCGCAGGCCGAGTTCGAGGGGCTCCCGCACCCCACGATCCTCGCGGCCTGCGCGCTGCTCGGCGTCGACGAGGTGTACGCGGCCGGTGGTGCCACCGCCGTCGCGATGTTCGCGTACGGCACCGAGTCCTGCCCGCCGGCCAACATGGTCACCGGGCCGGGCAACATCTGGGTGGCCGCCGCCAAGCGGTACTTCACCGGTGTCATCGGCATCGACTCCGAGGCGGGCCCGACCGAGATCGCGGTCCTCGCGGACGACACCGCCGACCCGGTGCACGTCGCCGCCGACCTGATCAGCCAGGCCGAGCACGACCCGCTCGCGGCCGCCGTGCTCGTCACCGACTCCGTCGCCCTCGCCGACGCGGTCGAGAAGGAGCTGGAGCCGCAGGTCGAGGCCAGCAAGCACATCGAGGACCGGATTCGTCCGTCGCTCGCGGGCCGGCAGTCCGCGATCGTCCTGGTCGACGGGATCGACGAGGGCCTGCGGGTGGTCAACGCGTACGGCGCCGAGCACCTGGAGATCCAGACGGCCCGTCCTCAAGAGGTCGCCGAGCGTGTCGTCAACGCGGGCGCCATCTTCATCGGTCCCTGGGCACCGGTCTCGCTGGGCGACTACGCGGCCGGCTCCAACCACGTGCTCCCGACCGGTGGCTGCGCCTGCCACTCCTCCGGTCTGTCCGTCCAGTCCTTCCTGCGCGGCATCCACATCGTCGACTACACGAAGGACGCGCTGGCCGAGGTCGCGCACCACGTGGTGACGCTGGCGGAGGCGGAGGACCTGCCCGCGCACGGCGCGGCGATCAAGGCAAGGTTCGGTTGGAAGGTACCTGGCAAGTGAGCTTCGGAATCGACGATCTCCCCGTACGGGACGAACTGCGCGGCAAGAGCCCTTACGGCGCGCCCCAGCTCGACGTCCCCGTACGGCTGAACACCAACGAGAACCCGTACCCGCTGCCCGAGCCGCTGGTCGAGCGGATCACCGAGCGGGTGCGGGAGGCGGCCCGGCACCTCAACCGCTACCCGGACCGGGACGCGGTGGAGCTGCGCACGCGGCTCGCCGAGTACCTGACGAACACGTCGGGGTACGAGGTCGGCCTGGCGAACGTCTGGGCGGCCAACGGCTCCAACGAGGTCATCCAGCAGCTCCTGCAGACCTTCGGCGGGCCCGGCCGTACGGCCATCGGCTTCGAGCCGTCGTACTCGATGCACGGGCTGATCTCGCGCGGCACGGGCACCGGCTGGATCTCCGGCCCGCGCAACGACGACTTCACGATCGACCTCGCCGCCGCCGAGAAGGCGATCGCCGAGCACCGGCCGGACGTCGTCTTCATCACCACCCCCAACAACCCCACGGGCAACGCGGTCTCGCGGGAGACCGTCCTCGCGCTGTACGAGGCGGCGCAGGCGACCAAGCCGTCGATGGTGGTGGTCGACGAGGCGTACATCGAGTTCAGCCACGGCGACTCGCTGCTGCCGCTGCTCGACGGACGGCCGAACCTCGTCGTCTCCCGGACGATGTCCAAGGCCTTCGGCGCGGCCGGTCTGCGCCTCGGCTATCTCGCCGCCCACCCGGCGGTCGTGGACGCGGTCCAGCTCGTACGGCTGCCGTACCACCTCTCGGCCATCACCCAGGCGACCGCCCTCGCCGCCCTGGAGCACACCGACACCCTCCTCGGCTATGTCGAAGAGCTGAAGAAGGAGCGGGACCGGCTGGTCGCCGAGCTGCGCGCGATCGGCTACGAGGTGACCGAGTCCGACGCGAACTTCGTGCAGTTCGGCAGGTTCGAGGACGCGCACGAGGTCTGGCGGAAGATCCTCGACCGGGGCGTCCTGGTCCGCGACAACGGCGTACCGGGATGGCTGCGCGTGACCGCGGGAACCCCGGCCGAAAACGACGCGTTCCTCGACGCGGTACGTGAGTTGCAGTGTCTTGTGGGGGCCACCCCCACACCCCCGAAGGAGCAGAGCGTATGAGCCGGGTAGGACGCGTGGAGCGGACCACCAAGGAGACGTCGGTCCTCGTCGAGATCAACCTCGACGGCACCGGCAAGACGGAGATCTCCACCGGGGTCGGCTTCTACGACCACATGCTCGACCAGCTCGGCCGCCACGGTCTGTTCGACCTGACCGTGAAGACCGACGGCGACCTGCACATCGACTCCCACCACACCATCGAGGACACCGCCCTCGCGCTGGGCGCCGCCTTCAAGCAGGCCCTCGGCGACAAGGTGGGCATCTACCGCTTCGGCAACTGCACCGTCCCGCTGGACGAGTCCCTCGCCCAGGTCACCGTCGACCTGTCCGGCCGCCCCTACCTCGTGCACACCGAGCCCGAGAAGATGGCGCCGATGATCGGCGAGTACGACACCACGATGACCCGGCACATCCTGGAGTCCTTCGTCGCCCAGGCCCAGATCGCGCTGCACGTGCACGTGCCGTACGGGCGCAACGCACACCACATCGTCGAATGCCAGTTCAAGGCGCTGGCCCGGGCGCTGCGCTACGCGTCCGAGCGCGACCCGCGCGCGGCCGGCATCCTGCCCTCCACGAAGGGCGCACTGTGAACGGGCTCTCCACCACTCTGATCGTCGTCGGCCTCTTCCTGGTCGGCGGGATCATCTCGTTCGCCAAGCAGCAGATGCCGAAGAGCCTCATCACGCTGCTCTCGATAGGCGCCGCGATGTGTCTCGTCGCGGGCATCCTGCGGCTGGAGGTGTGGAATTGAGCACCGCGTCCAAGAAGGTCGTCGTCTTCGACTACGGCTTCGGAAACGTGAGGTCCGCCGAGCGCGCCCTGGCGCGCACGGGGGCCGAGGTCGAGATAACGCGTGACTACGACAAGGCCATGAACGCGGACGGGCTGCTGGTGCCGGGCGTCGGCGCCTTCGCCGCCTGCATGAAGGGGCTGAAGGAGGCGCGCGGCGACTGGATCATCGACCGGCGGCTCTCCGGTGGCCGCCCGGTGATGGGCATCTGCGTCGGCATGCAGATCCTCTTCGCGCGCGGCATCGAGCACGGCGTGGAGACCGAGGGGCTCGACGAGTGGCCCGGCGCGGTCGAGCCGCTCCAGGCCGAGATCGTGCCGCACATGGGCTGGAACACCGTCGAGGCCCCGGCCGGCACGGAACTGTTCGCCGGCCTCGACGCCGACGCCCGCTTCTACTTCGTGCACTCGTACGCCGTCCACGACTGGTCCCTGGAGACGCACAACCCGGCCCTGACCGCTCCCAAGGTCACCTGGTCGACGCACGGCAAGCCCTTTGTGGCGGCCGTGGAGAACGGCGCCCTGTGGGCCACGCAGTTCCACCCCGAGAAGTCCGGCGACGCCGGAGCGCAGCTGCTGAACAACTGGATCGGAACCCTGTAGCCATGGCAAAGCTCGAACTCCTTCCCGCCGTCGACGTCCGTGACGGCCAGGCGGTCCGGCTCGTCCACGGCGAGTCCGGCACGGAGACCTCCTACGGCTCCCCGCTGGAGGCCGCCCTCGCCTGGCAGCGCGCGGGCGCCGAGTGGCTGCACCTGGTCGACCTGGACGCCGCGTTCGGCACCGGCGACAACCGTGACCTGGTCGCCGAGGTCACCCGGGCCATGGACATCAAGGTCGAGCTGTCCGGCGGCATCCGGGACGACGCCTCCCTGGCGAAGGCCCTGGCCACCGGCTGCACCCGGGTCAACCTCGGCACCGCCGCCCTGGAGACCCCCGAATGGGTCGCCAAGGTGATCGCCGAGCACGGCGACAAGATCGCGGTGGGTCTCGACGTGAAGGGCACCACCCTGCGCGGCCGCGGCTGGACCCGCGACGGCGGCGACCTCTACGAGACGCTGGAGCGCCTCGACAAGGAGGGCTGCGCCCGCTACGTCGTCACGGACATCGCCAAGGACGGCACCCTCCAGGGGCCCAACCTGGAGCTGCTGCGCAACGTGTGCGCCGCGACGGACCGCCCGGTCGTCGCCTCCGGCGGCGTGTCGTCCCTCGACGACCTGCGGGCCATCGCCGAGCTCGTGCCCCTCGGTGTCGAGGGCTCCATCGTCGGGAAGGCCCTGTACGCGAAGGCGTTCACCCTGGAAGAGGCCTTGGAGGCTGTGTCGTCATGACGTCCGAAGCCGTGCGGCGAGTGCAGAGCGGGAGCCCCTGGGAGGAGTCCTTCGGTTTCGCGCGTGCCGTCGCGGCGGGCGATCGCGTCCTGGTGTCGGGCACCACCGCCTTCAAGGGCGATGTCCTGTACGCGGAGGGCGACCCGTACGAACAGGCCAGGGTGGCCTTCACCAGCGCGATCGAGGCGCTCGGCGAGTTCGGGCTCGGCGCCGAGTCCGTGATCCGTACGCGGATGTACCTGACACACATGCGGGACGTGGAGGCCGTGGGGCGGGCCCACAAGGAACTCTTCGACCCGGTGCGTCCGGCCGCGACCCTGCTGGTCGTGGAGGGTTTCGTCGACCCGCGCATCCTTGTCGAAGTAGAAGTCGAAGCATTCAGAGGCTAGGCCTTTTAAGGAGCCGTGGATTTCATGACCCTGGCGGTCCGAGTCATCCCCTGCCTGGACGTGGACAACGGCCGGGTCGTCAAGGGCGTCAACTTCCAGAACCTGCGCGACGCGGGCGACCCCGTCGAGATGGCCAAGGTGTACGACGCCGAGGGCGCCGACGAGCTGACATTCCTGGACATCACCGCCTCGTCGGGCAACCGTGAGACGACGTACGACGTGGTGCGCCGCACCGCCGAGCAGGTCTTCATCCCGCTGACGGTCGGCGGCGGCGTCCGCACGGCCGAGGACGTGGACAAGCTGCTGCGGGCGGGCGCGGACAAGGTCGGCGTCAACACGGCGGCGATCGCCCGCCCCGACCTGATCCGTGAGATCGCCGAGCGCTTCGGCCGCCAGGTCCTGGTGCTGTCGGTCGACGCCCGCCGTACCCCTTCCCGCAGCAGCTCGTACGGCTCCTTCGAGGTCACGACCCACGGCGGCCGCAAGGGCACCGGCATCGACGCCGTCGAGTGGGCCCACCGGGCCGCCGAGCTGGGCGCCGGCGAGATCCTCCTCAACTCCATGGACGCGGACGGCACCAAGGACGGCTACGACCTGGAGATGATCGCGGCCGTCCGCAAGCACGTCACCGTCCCCGTCATCGCCTCCGGCGGCGCCGGCAAGCTGGCGGACTTCTCCCCCGCGATCGAGGCAGGCGCCGACGCCGTCCTCGCCGCCTCGGTCTTCCACTTCGGCGACCTGCGCATCGGCGAGGTCAAGGACGCGTTGCGGGGGGCGGGGCATCCCGTGAGGTGAGGCCGTAGGCCTTGTGGTGTAAGCCCCGGTCATCTGGTGGCCGGGGCTTACCTGTGGCCGGATGTGTGTGTGGGTGGGGGCGGGACAGGTGAGGGAAGCCGCCGCGGATCACCGATCCGGGCACGTCGCGGGAGCTGCTTCAGCCCCAGTCCGACCCCGCCCATCTCGGCCGGGTGACCTCAGACGTGGGGCACCCGACCCGTCTTCGTCGTCAGCGCGGTGGTGTGCGGCCTCGGCGGGGTCATCGGCCTGGGCGTCCGTGACCTCCGCCGAGCCGAACTGCCGGAGTGAGGCTCCTCAGATCCCCAGCTGCTTCGTCTCGTGCAGCTTCGTGATCGCGTCCTTGTCGCCCTCCAGTTCCACATCGGCCACCTGCTGCCGGCCGTACAGGAACAGCAGGAGCTCCGAGGGCTCGCCGGTGACCGTGACGACGGGGGCGCCGCGGTGGGCCACCGCGGTCCGGCCGTCGGGGCGGCGCAGGACCAGGCCGGTCGGGGAGCCGCGGCCCATCAGGCGGGCGGTGCGTTCGAGGCGGGACCAGAGGGCGTCCTGGAAGACGTGGTCCAGCTCGCGTGGGGACCACTCGGGCTGGGCGCGGCGGATGTCCTCGGCGTGGACATAGAACTCGATCGTGTTCGACGCCTCGTCGATCTGCTTGAGGGAGAAGGGCGAGAAACGCGGCGGGCCGGTACGGACGAGCTGGATCAGCTCCTCGTACGGCTTCGCGGCGAACTCCTCCATCACCCGGTCCAGGCGCGAGGCGAGCTGTTTGATGAGGATGCCCCCGGCGGCGTCGGGGCGGCGCTCGCGCACCACCACGTGCGCGGCCAGGTCACGGGTCTTCCAGCCCTCGCACAGGGTGGGAGCCTCCGGGCCCGCGGTCTCCAACAGGTCGGCGAAGAGAAGCCGTTCACGCTTGGCATGGGTCGACATGGCAGCCAGCCTACGACCGGGCCACCGCTCCGCCCAGCGCAGGCCCCGGCCCGATGCCCGGCAGCGGTGCCGTTCGTATGACAAGAGGGTCCGGCCTGTGGACAACGGACGAGGCGGGTCACCGCGGCGCGGCACAATGGCACGCATGACCAGCACGCCGTCCTCCAGCAGCCCCACCGGTCCCGGAGCCCCCGTCGGCCCCGGCGCTCCCAGCGCGCTGGACCCCGATATCGCCGCGCGCCTCAAGCGCAGCGCCGACGGGCTCCTGCCCGCCATCGCCCAGCAGTACGACACCGGTGAGGTGCTCATGCTCGGCTGGATGGACGACGAGGCACTGCACCGCACGCTCACCACCGGGCGCTGCACCTACTGGTCGCGCAGCCGCCGCGAGTACTGGGTGAAGGGCGACACCTCCGGCCACTTCCAGTGGGTGAAGTCCGTCGCCCTGGACTGCGACGCCGACACCGTCCTCGTCAAGGTCGACCAGGTGGGCGCCGCCTGCCACACGGGCGCCCGTACCTGCTTCGACGAGGACGTCCTCAAGGCCGCCGAGGGCGGCGCCGATTGCGACGTACCGTCACTGGATCAGTAAGGTCAGCCGCCATGGACCTCGAGACGTTCCGCAAGCTGGCCTCCGACCGCCGGGTCATCCCCGTCAGCCGCAAGCTCCTCGCCGACGGCGACACCCCGGTCGCCCTCTACCGCAAGCTCGCCGCCGAGCGCGCCGGCACCTTCCTCCTGGAGTCGGCGGAGAACGGCCGCACGGCGTTTCAATGGTCTCGCTACTCCTTCGTAGGCGTCCGCAGCCACGCCACCCTCACCGCCCGCGACGGCCAGGCCCACTGGCTCGGCACCCCGCCCGTCGGCGTCCCCGTCGACGGGGACCCCCTCGCCGCCCTGCGCGCCACCATCGACGCCCTCCACACCCCCCACCAGGAGGGCATGCCGCCCTTCACCGGCGGCATGGTCGGCTACCTCGGCTACGACATCGTGCGCCGCCTGGAGAAGATCGGCCCCGGCGAGCGCGACGACCTCCGGCTGCCCGAGCTGACCA
The DNA here is from genome assembly GCF_024612035.1 of Streptomyces sp. DSM 40750. Classification (GTDB taxonomy): domain Bacteria; phylum Actinomycetota; class Actinomycetes; order Streptomycetales; family Streptomycetaceae; genus Streptomyces. The sequence goes on along the minus strand of NZ_CP102513.1, from coordinate 3,125,417 downwards.
TGCTGCTGACGAGCGACCTGGCGGTCATGGACCACTGGGAGGGCTCGGTCCTGCTGATCGCCAACGCCATCAACCACAACGACCTGGACACGGGCGTCGACGAGGCCTACGCCGACGCGGTGGCCCGCCTCGACGCCATGCAGGCCGACCTCGCCCGGCCCGTCGCCCAGCCCCCGGCGGCCCTCCCGCCCTCCGAACTGCCCGAGTACACCGCGCTCTGGGGCGGCCCGGACTTCCAGGAGGCCGTCGAGGACATCAAGGAGCGCATCCGGGCCGGCGAGGCCTTCCAGGTCGTCCCCTCCCAGCGCTTCGAAACGCCGTGCACGGCCAGCGCGTTGGACGTCTACCGGGTCCTCAGGGCGACCAACCCGTCCCCGTACATGTACCTGTTCCGCTTCGACGGCTTCGACGTCGTAGGTTCCTCCCCCGAGGCCCTGGTCAAGGTCGAGGACGGGCAGGCCATGGTCCACCCCATCGCCGGCACCCGGCACCGGGGCGCGACCCCGCAGGAGGACCAGGCCCTCGCCGACGAACTGCTCGCCGACCCCAAGGAGCGCGCCGAGCACCTCATGCTCGTCGACCTGGGCCGCAACGACCTGGGCCGGGTCTGCGAACCGGGCTCGGTCGAGGTCGTCGACTTCATGTCCATCGAGCGGTACTCCCACGTCATGCACATCGTGTCCACCGTCACCGGCCGGGTCGCGGCGGGCCGCACGGCCTTCGACGTGCTGACCGCCTGCTTCCCCGCCGGCACCCTCTCCGGCGCCCCGAAGCCGCGCGCCATGCAGATCATCGACGAGCTGGAGCCGTCCCGCCGGGGCCTCTACGGCGGCTGCGTCGGCTATCTCGACTTCGCGGGCGACTCCGACACCGCCATCGCCATCCGTACGGCCCTGTTGCGCGACGGCACCGCGTACGTCCAGGCCGGCGCCGGCATCGTCGCCGACTCGGACCCCGTCGCCGAGGACACCGAGTGCCGCAACAAGGCGGCGGCGCTTCTGCGCGCGGTGCACACGGCGAACCGACTCGGACAATAGGGCGCTTCTCACGTGCGCCCCGGGTGACAACCCACCCGGGGCGCACGCGATAGTGGAGTACGTGACAGCAGCACCTCACCCCCCTTCCGAACCCGCGTTCGTCCGTGCAGGCCGGCGCAGCCTCGCCCTGGCGCTGCTCAGCGGTGCGCTCGGCGCGGCCGTCGTGCTGCTCGCCAGCCGCCAGCGGTGGTCGGAGGGCACCGCCTCGGTGGCCGGCGGCGCCTTCCCGCTGACCGCCAAGGGCAGCGACGTCACGGGCGTGCCCGCGTCCCTCGCCGTGGTGGGCCTCGCCGCGCTCGTCGCCGTCTTCGCCGTACGCCGGTCCGGGCGCCTCCTGGTCGCCGTCCTGCTGGCCCTCTCCGGCGCGGGCACGATCGCCGCCGCGCTGCTCGGCGCGTACGACAGTTCGGCGCTCGACGACAAGGCGGCCGAGGCCTCCGGCGACAACGCCGCGACCGTCGAAGCGCTCAGCCACACCGGCTGGCCGTACGTCGCGGCCGTCGGCGGCGCCCTCATCCTGCTTGCCGGGCTGCTCGCGCTCCGCTACGGACGGCTGTGGCCCGCGATGTCCGGCCGCTACGAACGCGACGGCACCCCCCGGCCGCGCAAGGCCAAGCCGGTCGACCCCGACCGGCCCGAGGACATGTGGAAGGCCCTGGACCGCGGCGAGGACCCCACGGGACCGGACCCGGCTTGAGCGCTCCGCTGGAAGTCCCGCGAGGTGGAGCCGCACATGGACATGGCATGGCCCGCGCCCCTTCAGGGCGCTGCCGAACCGCGGCGGACGCGGGGGAAGACCCCCGCTGAAGGCAGTGCGGCGCGTACGGGACAATGGACGACGAGCGTCCGACTCACCACCGGCATCGAGCGACACACATCGAGCACCACGCATTGAGCAACGAGGAGCAAGACATGGCGGGCAGCAGCCACGGTCACACCCCGGCCGCATGGACCGGCGTCACCATCGCCTTCATCGGTTTCTGCGTCTCGGGCGCCTACATGGTGATGGCCCAGCCGCTGGGATTCTGGGCCGGCATGGTCATCATCGTCCTCGGCGGCGTCGTCGGCGTGATCATGCGCGCCATGGGCATGGGCCAGCCGAAGGACGCGCACGCCGTGTACGAGACGGCGGCGGCGCGCACCAAGACCGCGACGACTCCCGAGCCGGCCGGCGCCAAGGGCTGAACTTCCGGGTGAGGGGCGGCCCGGCGGCACCGGCCGCCGGGCCGCCCCTTGGTTGAGGCAGGGCCTCGACCAGGCCGTTTCGCCTGGCGCCGGGGCACTCGGCCGCCCCTCGGGCGCGCGTACGGCCCACGCGGGGCAGAATGCGGTGTGTGAACGCCGAGACTCAGCCAGCCGCGCCGCCACCGCGCGCCGACACGGCCGACGCGACCGCCGGTCGCGCCACGAGCCGCGTGCTGCGCGAGCTTCTGGTGCCCGCCGGAGTGCTCACGGCCGTCGGCGGGGCCTTCGCCTACGTCGCGGCCGTGGACCCCAACGAGCCCGGCCACTACCCGGTCTGCCCCCTGTGGCGCTTCACCGGCCTCTACTGCCCCGGCTGCGGCGGCCTGCGCAGCGCGCACGCCTTCGCGCACGGGGACCTCGCGACAGCCCTCACCGACAACGCGCTGGCCGTGGCGGGCTTCCTGGGCTGCGCGGTGCTGTGGACCGTCTGGGTGGTCCGTGCGGTGCGGGGACGGCCGTTGCGGTTCGCACTCGGCCCCGTTCAGTTGTGGGCGCTCGGCGCGTTGGTGCTCGTTTTCACGATCGTCCGGAACCTGCCGTTCGGTGGCTGGCTCCGTCCTTGATCAAACGGTGAACGTCCAGGTAATGGGACCGCCGTCAACCGGATGCGAGGCCTACGCCCTCCTCCGGATACCATCGCAGTGAACTGCCAGACTCATGAGAACCGCTCGACTGTCAAGACAAGACCGTCAAACGTTGTCACCGATTTCCACCGTCTGAAAGGGGGCCGCTCGCGTGAGTGTGCTCGACGAGATCATCGACGGAGTCCGTGCCGACCTCGCGGAGCGGCAGGCGCGCGTCAGCCTCGACGAGCTCAAGGAGCGCGCGGCGAAGGCTCCGGCGGCCAAGGACGGCGCGGCCGCCCTGCGCGGCGACGGCGTCAAGGTGATCTGCGAGGTCAAGCGGTCCAGCCCCTCCAAGGGCGCGCTCGCCGCGATCGCCGACCCGGCCGGCCTCGCCGCCGACTACGAGGCCGGCGGTGCGGCGGTCATCTCCGTCCTCACCGAGCAGCGCCGCTTCGGCGGCTCGCTGGCCGACCTGGAGGCGGTCCGCGCGCGCGTGGACATCCCCGTCCTGCGCAAGGACTTCATCGTCACCTCGTACCAGCTGTGGGAGGCCCGGGCGTACGGCGCCGATGTGGTCCTGCTGATCGTCGCGGCCCTCGACCAGTCGGCGCTGGAGTCGCTGATCGAGCGCGCCGAGTCCATCGGGCTCACCCCGCTCGTCGAGGTCCACGACGAGGACGAGGTCGAGCGGGCGGTCGACGCCGGCGCCCGGGTGATCGGCGTCAACGCGCGCAACCTCAAGACCCTCGAGGTCGACCGCACCACGTTCGAGCGCGTCGCCCCCGAGATCCCCGACTCCATCGTCAAGATCGCCGAGTCCGGCGTCCGGGGCCCGCACGACCTCATCGCCTACGCCAACGCCGGCGCCGACGCGGTCCTCGTGGGCGAGTCCCTCGTCACGGGCAAGGACCCCAAGACCGCAGTCGCCGACCTCGTCGCGGCGGGCGAACACCCGGCGCTGCGGCACGGGCGGAGCTGACGGCCGATGCGCCCGGCCCCTCACCGCGACGCCATCGCCGCCGACCGACCGGGGGTCGGCCCGGTGGTCGGAGTGGTGGATTGCGTGAGGTCGGCCGGGCCGGCGTCCGTGGGCGTCGCGGGATGCGTACGGTCGGCCGCTGTGCCGTCTTCACCCAGGGCCGATGTCGCCCACACGGGTGATCCGGGGCCGGTAGGCTGTCTCTCGATGTTCTCGATCACCATGACCTCCAGGGACCCCTACGCCCGCCTCGCGCGCGGGTGCCGTCCCCGTGGCTGCCGGGCGCCCGCCCGCCGCGTGCACGGGCGCCGGGTCCGCTATGTCATCGGTGACGAGCCGGGCCAGGTGAACGGCATGCGATGGCCCCGCCGGCGTACGCGCCGGGTCCCTGCGGCGAGCTGATCCGCGTTCCCTTGTGAGCGCCGGGTGCTTCGTCCCCGCCGGTCCATGAGTCCTCCCGGCCCAGTTCGCCACCACCGATCCACGCCTTCCTGGTTCCTCGCCGTTGTGGCGGGAAATCGGGGCGGCGGCGGTGAGGAGAAGCGGTGGCGAGGGAGGCGGCCGGCGATGCGCCACGCCGACCGAGGCGGGCGCTGGGGGCGACTTCCGACCTCTGAACGGCTGGGCTGCTCGGGGCCGCTCTCGTGAAGGTCTGTTGCTCCCCCTGTCGGCAGTCAGGACGGGTGGGTGGGTGAACGGGCTCCGAGGGCTACGCACGCGTGCGTACGCACTGTGATTCTTCGTCCGATCAACGATGGGGCTACGCCCCTGCGAGGTAACCGCATGTCCAGTGAGTTCTTCATTCCCGACCCGGAGGGTCAGGTTCCTACTGCCGAGGGGTACTTCGGCGTGTTCGGCGGCAAGTTCATCCCGGAGGCCCTGGTCGCCGCCGTGGACGAGGTCGCCGTGGAGTACGACAAGGCGAAGCACGACCCCGAGTTCGCGCGTGAGCTCGACGATCTGCTCGTGAACTACACGGGGCGGCCCAGTTCGCTCACCGAGGTGCCCCGGTTCGCCGAGCACGCCGGCGGTGCGCGGGTGTTCCTCAAGCGCGAGGACCTTAACCACACCGGGTCGCACAAGATCAACAACGTGCTCGGGCAGGCCCTGCTCACCAAGCGCATGGGCAAGACCCGGGTCATCGCCGAGACGGGAGCGGGCCAGCACGGCGTCGCCACCGCCACCGCCTGCGCCCTCTTCGGGCTCGAGTGCACCATCTACATGGGCGAGATCGACACCCAGCGGCAGGCCCTCAACGTCGCGCGCATGCGCATGCTCGGCGCCGAGGTCGTCGCCGTGAAGTCCGGCTCCCGGACCCTCAAGGACGCCATCAACGAGGCGTTCCGGGACTGGGTCGCCAACGTCGACCGTACGCACTACCTGTTCGGCACCGTGGCAGGGCCCCATCCCTTCCCCGCCATGGTCCGCGACTTCCACCGGGTCATCGGGGTCGAGGCGCGGCGCCAGCTCCTCGAACGCGCCGGGCGGCTTCCCGACGCCGCCGTCGCCTGCGTGGGCGGCGGGTCCAACGCCATCGGGCTCTTCCACGCCTTCATCCCGGACGCCGGCGTACGCCTCATCGGCTGCGAACCGGCCGGCCACGGCATCGAGACCGGTGAGCACGCGGCGACCCTGACCGCCGGTGAGCCGGGCATCCTGCACGGCTCGCGGTCGTACGTCCTACAGGACGAGGAAGGCCAGATCACCGAGCCGTACTCGATCTCCGCGGGCCTCGACTACCCGGGCATCGGCCCCGAGCACTCGTACCTCAAGGACAGCGGTCGCGGCGAGTACCGCGCGGTCACCGACGACGCGGCCATGCAGGCGCTGCGTCTGCTGTCGCGCGCCGAGGGCATCATCCCGGCGATCGAGAGCGCGCACGCGCTCGCCGGTGCCCTGGAGGTCGGCAAGGAACTGGGCAAGGACGGGCTGATCGTCGTCAACCTGTCCGGGCGCGGCGACAAGGACATGGACACGGCCGCGCGCTACTTCGGCCTGTACGAAACCGGTGCCGACGCCGAGGTCGCCGCCGACGCGGCCGATCTCGCCGAGATCGAGGGGGACGCCAAGTGAGCGGGAACATCCAGCTGTTGAGTGACACCCTCGCCGCGGCGAAGGCGGAGGGGCGGTCCGCGCTCATCGCCTATCTGCCGGCCGGGTTCCCGACCGTCGACGGCGGCATCGCCGCGATCAAGGCGGTCTTCGAGGGCGGTGCCGACGTCGTCGAGGTCGGTCTGCCGCACAGCGATCCGGTCCTCGACGGTCCCGTCATCCAGACCGCCGACGACATCGCCCTGCGCGGCGGCGTCAAGATCGCGGATGTGATGCGCACGGTCCGGGAGGCCTTCGAGGCCACCGGGAAGCCCGTACTCGTCATGACGTACTGGAACCCGATCGACCGCTACGGCGTCGAGCGCTTCACGGCCGAGCTCGCCGAGGCGGGTGGCGCGGGTTGCATCCTCCCCGACCTGCCCGTCCAGGAGTCGGCGCTGTGGAGGGAACACGCCGAGAAACACGGCCTCGGCACGGTCTTCGTCGTCGCGCCCAGCAGCAAGGACGCCCGCCTCGGCGAGATCACCGCGGCGGGCAGCGGCTTCGTCTACGCCGCCTCGCTGATGGGCGTCACGGGCACCCGGGAGTCGGTGGGCGCGCAGGCCCAGGACCTGGTCCAGCGCACCCGGGCCACGGGCACCGGGCTGCCGGTCTGCGTCGGGCTCGGTGTCTCCAACGCCGAGCAGGCCGCCGAGGTGGCCCAGTTCGCCGACGGTGTGATCGTCGGGTCCGCGTTCGTGAAGCGGATGCTGGACGCGCCGGACGAGGCGGCCGGCCTGGACGCCGTACGGGAGCTGGCGGGCGACCTCGCGAAGGGCGTGCGCCGGAGCGCGTGACCGGCGTGTCACCCGGCGTGTGAGGGGGCGCGTGACGTTCACCCGTTTGTCGTACGGGGATCGCTGGACGTAACGGGTCATCCGCTCACTCGAACGGGTGGAAGTGGGATCGGGGAGGCGCGGTGCGCCTCCCCGGTTCGTTCTGCGGGATGTGAGCGAGAAGAACCGTGAGGGAAAGCGCACCGCCCGTGAACGGCTGGCGGAGGAGCGCGAGAAGCAGAAGGCCGCCGAGAAGCGCCGTCGGGTGCTGATCGTGGGCGCCTCGGTGCTGTGTGTGCTGGGGCTGGCCGGCGTGATCGGCGTCGTGGCGGCGAACGCGGACAAGGACGCCGACACCGCGGGCCCGGTCGTGGCGCCCTCGGGGGCCAATGGCGAGGACAGCCTCGTGATCCCCGTCGGGGACGCCGGTGCCGAGTCGACCCTTTCGGTGTGGGAGGACTTCCGCTGCCCGGCCTGCAAGTCCTTCGAGGACGCGTACCGCTCGACGATCCACGAGCTGACCGAGGCCGGAAAGCTGAAGGTCGAGTACCACCTCGCCACCCTGATCGACGGGAACATGGGCGGCAGCGGCTCCCGCAAGGCCGCCAACGCCGCCGCGTGCGCGCAGAACGAGGGCAGGTTCCCCGCCTACCACGACGCGCTGTTCGAGAACCAGCCCGCCGAGACGAGCGACGACTTCGCCAGTGACGCCAAGCTGCTCGACCTGGCGCAGAAGGTGGACGGGCTGGACACCTCCGCCTTCCGCACCTGCGTCGAGAACGGCACGCACACCAGCTGGGTCGCGAAGTCGAACAAGGCCTTCCAGAAGGGCGGCTTCTCCGGCACACCGAGCGTCTTCCTCAACGGCACCAACATCTACGCGGACCAGTCCATGACCCCCGCCAAGCTGAAGCAGATGGTGGAGGCGAAGGCAAAGGGGTGAGGCTCGGGGTGGCCGAGCGGGCCGTGTTGGGCCGTGGGGGGAGTCCTGCGGGGCCCGTAGGGCGTCAAGGACGTTGGGGCACGGCGTTATGGACCCGTTGCCGGGGTGCCTGCCGTCGGCCGTGCCCGGCAAGGTAGCGTCGACCCTGCCATGGAACTTGCCTACATTCCCAGCCCGTCGCGCGGGGTGCTGTACCTCGGTCCCGTCCCGCTGCGCGGCTACGCCTTCTGCATCATCATCGGTGTCTTCGTAGCCGTCTGGCTCGGCAACAAACGCTGGGTCGCCCGGGGCGGGCGCGCCGGTACGGTCGCCGACATCGCGGTCTGGGCCGTGCCTTTCGGCCTGATCGGCGGACGGCTCTACCACGTGATCACGGACTACGAGCTGTACTTCAGCGAGGGCCGTGACTGGGTGGACGCCTTCAAGGTCTGGGAGGGCGGGCTCGGCATCTGGGGCGCGATCGCCCTCGGTGCGGTGGGTGCGTGGATCGGGTGCCGTCGGCGTGGCATCCCGCTTCCCGCGTACGCCGACGCCGTCGCGCCCGGCATCGCGCTGGCGCAGGCGATCGGGCGGTGGGGCAACTGGTTCAACCAGGAGCTGTACGGTCGGCCGACCGAGCTGCCCTGGGCCGTGGAGATCACGTCCGCCACGGACGGACGGGTGCCGGGCACCTATCACCCGACCTTCCTCTACGAGTCACTGTGGTGCATCGGTGTCGCGGTCCTCGTCATCTGGGCCGACCGTCGCTTCAAGCTCGGGCACGGGCGGGCGTTCGCGCTGTACGTCGCCGCGTACTGCGCGGGGCGGTTCTGGATCGAGTACATGCGGGTCGACGACGCCCACCACATCCTCGGGCTGCGCCTCAACAACTGGACCGCGCTGTTCGTCTTCATCCTCGCCGTGATCTACCTCGTCCTGTCGGCCCGGAAGCGGCCGGGGCGGGAGGAAGTCGTGGAGCCGGGTGTCTCCGACGGTGACGGGGACGAGGGCGCTGCCGCGGCGGACCTGGAGAAGGCCGAGGAATCGGAGGCGGCGGAGACCTCGGGCAAGTCGGGGAAGCCCTCGGGGAAGTCCGAGAAGCCCTCGGGGAAGTCCGACGAGAAGGCCGACAAGGGTGAGAAGGACGACGCGACCTCCGACTCCGTGGTCGAGAAGAAGGCCGAGTCCGCCGAGAAGAGCTGACGTATCGCTCCGGTTGCTGTGATCCGCCGCTTCGTGACGGATGTTCCCCCGACCCACCCGCCCTTTCAGGGCGGGTGGGTTTTTGGTTCCGGGGTGTGGGACGTCAGTGTCTGGGGGCGCGGTGGGCCAGGGACAGGGTTCTGTGGGCGACCGCTACGACCGCTGGGTCGATGAAGCGGCCGTTCGGGAGGGCTTGGGCGCCGCGGGTTGTGGTTGCGGCTTCGAGGATCTGCTCGGCCGACTCGATTTCCTGCGGGGTGGGGGCGTAGGCGCGTTCGATCACCGGGAGTTGGCGGGGGTGGATGGCGGCGCGGCCGAGGAAGCCCAGGGTGCGGCCGTGGGCGGAGGAGGCGGCCAGGCCTTCGAGGTCCTTCGTGTCCGGGTAGATCGACTGGGCGGGGGAGGGGAGGCCTGCGGCTCGGGCGGCGAGGATCACTCGGGAGCGGGGCCAGTCGAGGGCCGGGTCATGGTGGACGGCCAGGTCGGCGCGGAGGTCCGCCTCGCCGAGGGTGATGCCGTGGAGCGCGGGGTGGGAGGCGGCGATGTCGTAGGCCCGTTCCACGCCCAGGGCCGATTCGAGGAGGGCGTACAGGGGGATCGCGCCTCCTTCGGCCGGTGCGGTTCGTTCCGCGACGCTCACGACCTCGGCGGGGGACGTGATCTTAGGGAGGCGGAGGGCCGCCAGGCCGGGGAGGGGGGAGAGGGCCTTGAGGTCCTCTGCGGCTTGTGGGGTGTTCAGGGCGTTCACGCGTACGTGGACCGGGACGGGGGGAGCGGCCGAGAGGAGTTCGGCGGTGGCCGCGCGGGCGTAGTCCTTGCGGTCGGGGGCGACCGCGTCCTCCAGGTCCACGATCACCACGTCCGCGCCGGAGGCCAGGGCCTTGGCGACCACCTCCGGGCGGTCGCCGGGGACGTACAGCCAGGTGAGCGGGATGGGCGTCGTCGGCTGGAGGGTCACAGGGCGCCCTCCCGGCGGAGGGTCTCGATGTCCGGCTCGGACAGGCCCAGTTCGGTGAGGATCGAGTCCGTGTCGGCGCCGTGCGCGCGGCCCGCCCAGCGGATGGCGCCGGGGGTGGCGGAGAGGCGGAAGAGGACGTTCTGCATGCGCAGGGGGCCGAGGTCGGGGTCGTCGACGGTCGTGATGGTGTCCAGGGCACGGTACTGGGGGTCGGTCATCACCTCCCGTACGTCCTGGATGGGGGCGACCGCCGCCTCCGCCTTCTCGAACACCTCGATGACCTCCTCGCGGGTGTGGCGGGCGATCCACGCGCCGACCGCCTCGTCCAGGACGTCCGCGTGGCCGGCCCGCTCGGCCCCCGAGCCGAACCAGGGCTCGTCGACCAGCTCGGGGCGGCCGACCAGGCGCATCACCCGTTCCGCGACGGACTGGGCGGAGGTGGAGACCGCCACCCAGGAACCGTCCGCCGTGCGGTAGGTGTTCCGGGGCGCGTTGTTGGCGGAGCGGTTGCCGGTGCGCGGCTGGACGTGGCCGAGCTGGTCGTACCAGAGGGGCTGGGGGCCGAGGACGGTGAGGATCGGCTCGATGATCGCCATGTCGACCACCTGCCCCTCGCCCGTACGGTCACGCGCGGCGAGCGCGGTCATCACCGCGTACGCCGTCGCCAGGCCCGCGATCGAGTCGGCGAGGCCGAAGGGCGGCAGGACCGGCGGGGCGTCCGGCTCGCCGGTGATCGCGGCGAAACCGCTCATCGCCTCCGCGAGCGTGCCGAAGCCGGGGCGGTGCGCGTACGGGCCGAACTGGCCGAAGCCGGTGACGCGGGCGAGGACCAGGCGCGGGTTCGCCGCCGACAGCTCCTTCCAGCCGAGGCCCCACTTCTCCAGGGTGCCGGGGCGGAAGTTCTCGATGATCACGTCGGAGGTGGCGGCGAGGCGGAGGAGGGTGTCGCGGCCGCCGGGCTTGGAGAGGTTCAGTGTCAGGGTGCGCTTGTTGCGGCCCAGCAGCTTCCACCACAGGCCCACGCCGTCCTTCGAGGGGCCGTGGCCGCGGGACGGGTCCGGCTTCGTGGGGTGCTCGACCTTGATGACCTCCGCGCCGAAGTCGCCGAGCATCGTGGCGGCGAGGGGGCCGGCGAAGAGGGTGGCGAGGTCGAGGACTCTCAGGTGGGTGAGCGGGGGGTCGTACGCCTGGGTCATGGGTGGCGGGTCTCCCGGAGGGTGAGTTGGGCCAGGGTGTCGAAGCCGACGCCGTTGAAGTCGGCGATCGAGGTGGTCAGGCGGTTCTTGAGGGGGGCCGTCCAGCGGTCGGGCAGCGCGTCCGGGGAGCCGGCGAGGAGGCCCGCGATGCTGCCCGCCGTCGCGCCGTTGGAGTCGGTGTCCCAGCCGCCCGACACCGCGCGGCAGATGGAGGCCGTGAAGTCGCCGTTCGCGTGGGTGAGGGCGGCGGTGAGCAGGGCGGTGTTGGGGATGGCGTGGACCCAGTGGTGGTCGGCGTAGGTGGTGTGGAGTTCGTCGACGATCGTGTCGAAGTCGCGGGTTTCGGCGGTGAGTTGGAGGGCATGGTGGATCGCCTTCGCCAGGCGGGAGTTCGGGGGGACGACGGTGAGGCCGGTGCGTAGGCAGTGGTGGATGTCGGTGCCGGTGCCGGTGCCGGTGCCGCTGCCTGTGCCGGTGCCGGTGGTTGGGGCTGTGCCGGGGGTTGTGGTGGGGCTTTCGGGTGCGGCGGCCTCGGCGATGGTGGCCGCGATGAACATCGCCGCGTAGACGCCGTTCGCGGTGTGGGTGAGGGTGGCGTCGCGGTGGGCTTGTTCCGCTGCGGCGGCCGGGTCGCCGGGGTTGGTCCAGCCGTGGACGTCGGCGCGGATCAGGGCGCCGATCCATTCGCGGAACGGGTTGCGGCGGCGGGCGGTGTGCGGGGGCTCGACGCCGGTGAGCAGGTTGCGGTAGGCGATGCGTTCGGCGGTGAAGGTGCGGCCGGCGGGGAGTTCGTCGAGCCAGAGCGTCGCCACGTCGGTGGTGGTGAAGTGTCTGCCGTGGCGGGCGAGCAGGAGGAGGTTGAGGAGGGGGAAGTTGAGATCGTCGTCCTCGGGCATGCCGTCGATGTTCTCGGCGAGGGAGGTGGGGGCGGAGCGGCGGTTCCAGGGGTGGGCCGTGAGGAGGTCCGGGGGGACGCCTCGGGCGGTGAACCAGGTGGTGAGGGGCCAGTTGCCGGCGGCGGCGGCGAGTCGGCGGATGGCTGTGAGGGGGAGTTTCTCGACGGGTTTGCCCAGGAGACAGCCGACGGCGCGGCCGAGCCAGGCGGCTTCCAGGCGGGGGAGGTGGGTGGCTGGGGTGGGTGGGTTTCCTTCCGGAACTGCGCCGGGCAGAGCAGGGCGAGCGGGCCAGTTGACGCACAGGGCCTTGATCTTGCTCAGTTCTGTCGGCTCACTCTCCGCCCGGCTACTCGGTAGGTCTGCCAGTTCGTCCAGCAGATCCTCGGCCAGGAGACGCAGGTAGCGGGAGGCAGGTTGAGCGGACGCGCCGGCGCGGAGGGGGGCCGGGGGGCCGCCCGCCGATTGCCAGCGGGCGGCGATGGCGGAGGGTTCGCGGCCGTCCTGTCGTGCCTGGTGGAGTTCGTGGCCGAGGAGGTCCTCCGGTTGGACCCAGGTGAGGCGGAGGGGGGTCACCGAAGGGGCGCCAGGATGGTGAAGGCGGACTCGTGGGCGCGGCGGCGGCGTACGTCCTGGTCGTGGATCTGGAGGGTGACCTCCGTCAAGGTCGTGGCGGGGGTGTGGAGGTCGAGGCGGCTGGCCTCCGACACCGTCTTGGCCCAGTCGGACGGGATCTCCGAGCCCAGCGCGCCTGCCAGAGCGCCGGACATCGTGGCGATCGAGTCGCAGTCGCGGCCGTAGTTCACCGAACCCAGCACCGCGTGGCGGTAGTCACCGCGGGCCACGAGCAACATGCCGAGCGCGATGGGGAGTTCCTCGATCGCGTGGAGGCGGGAGGGGCGGCGGGCGCCGAGGGAGGGGGCGCGGTAGTCGGGGCCGACCGTGTCGAACGGGGTGACCGCCTCGCGGAGCGGTCGTAGCGCCGACTCGAAGTCCGTGTACCGGTCGGCCACTTCGCACACCGACTCGATCGCCGTGCGTGTGCCGTCCTTGGCCAGGGCGAGGGAGGTCTCGATCACCGACTCGGCGGTCGCACCCGGTGCGCACGCCGCCGCGACGGCCGCCGCGAACACGCCCGCCGCCTCCCTGCCGTACGACGACTGGTGGGCGCCCGCGATGTCGAGGGCCTCGGCGTACGCGCCGGCCGGGTTGGCCGCGTTGACCAGGCCGACCGGGGCCATGTACATCGCGGCGCCGCAGTTGACGATGTTGCCGGTGCCGGCCTCGCGGGGGTCGATGTGGCCGTAGTGGATGCGGGCGACGAGCCACTTCTCGGCGAGGAAGACCCGCTGGAGGGGGAGGGCCTCCGCCTCCAGCTCGGGGATCCAGCGCGGGGTCGTCATCATGTCCGGCACCAGGTGCTCGGCGACGGCGTACGCGTCCAGGTGGTCGCGGACGCGGTCGTACACCCGTACCAGCGCATGCGTCATCAAGGTGTCGTCGGTGACGTGGCCGTCGCCCTTGTGGTACGGCGCGATGGGGCGGGCGGTGCGCCAGGCGTCGCCGTTCCAGGGGCCGACGATGCCGTGGACCCGGCCGCCGTGGCGTTCGAGGATCTGCTCCGGGGTGTAGCCCTCGACGGGGCCGCCGAGGGCGTCGCCCACGGCTGCACCGACCAGGGCTCCGGTGATGCGCTCTTCGAGGCTTGCTTCAGCGCTTTGTTCGGCATGGGGCAGTGCGTGCTGGTTGGCTTCCGTTGGGGGCGTCATGCCCGAATCATCCTCCTGGGACGGCGAGTTCCGTGGCTGCGAGAAGTTCGGCGAGGTGTACGAGATCGGTACCGGTGAGGCGGGGGAGGGCACAGCCGGAGAGGGTGCGGCAGGCGTCCCGCCAGGCGTCGGGGATGGCGGTGCCGCCGCTGAGCGCGCCGGTCAGGGCGCCGGCGAGGGCCGGGGCGGAGTCGGCGACGCGGGAGAGGCAGGCGGCGGCGGGGACGGCCTCGGCGATCCGGCCGCGGGCGGCGGTGGCGAGGGCGAGGGCCACGGGGACGGTCTCGGCGGCGGCGATGCCGTAGCTGTAGACGTGGTCGACGATCTGGTGCTCAAGGAGGGGGACGAGAGCGAATGTTCCTTCTTTTCTGTGCTGGTGGGCGAGGTGGAGGGCGTGGCGGGCGTTGCGACCGATCTCCGTCTCCGCGGGGAGTTCGGCGAGGGCGGCCGCCGTGCAGTCGTCGATGTCCGCGCCGACGAGCGCCAGCGCCAGCGCGGCGGCCATCGCGCGGGCGCCGTGCACACCGTCGCCGTCCTGGGTGTAGCGGGCGTCGAACTCGGCCAGATCGGCGGCGCGTTGGGGGTCGCCCGGGTGGGCGACGGCCAGTACGCAGGCGCGTACGCAGGCCGCGTCGTCGAAGTAGTGCGGGTTGTCGTGCCCGGTGGCGGGTGGGCGCAGGCCGGTGGCGAGGTTGCCGAGTCCGGCGCGTACGGAGATGCGGGCGCGCAGGGGGAGTACGGCGGACTCGACCTCGGGGGCGCGCTCGGCGGCGGCCGCGATCTCGCTGGCCACGGCGTTCCAGGAGAGGTCGATCGAGGCGCGGGTGCGGCGCTCCAGGCTCAGGTCGCCGAGTGCGCCCGCGTCTCCGGCACGCAGGACGGCCTCCGCCGCGAACGCCGCCCATTCCGCGTCGTCGGAGGGGCCGAGGCGCAGTGGCTCGGGGGGCTGGTTGAGTGCGATGGGGACCGGCAGGGTGGTCGTCGCGTTCTGCTCGGCGAACGTGTCCAGTTCTCGGGTGAGCCGTCGTGTCCACTCCGGCATCCGGGCGGCCCGGTGCCGGGCGGCGGGCCAGCCGGCGGCGTCGCCTGCGGCGAGCCCGAGGAGGAGGCCTTCGATACGGCGGGGGTTGCGGGCCGTGGCCTCGGCTTCGCCTTCGGCCTTCGTCTTCCCACCCGCACCACCCGTGCGACTTTCATCGTCGGGTGCGGGTGGCCCCTGTGGGGCGTCCTCACCGTTGGCGACCGGGGGTCCGGCTTCGATCGGCTTCACCACGACCGCGAGTTCGATCCCGACCGGTGTGTTCGTCGCCCACGAGGTGGGTGTGGTGTGGGGTGTGGTCTTGTCGTTCGGCGTGGGTGTGGTGCGGGGCTTGGTCCTGTCGCCCGGTGCGGGTGCGGTGCGGGATGTGGTCTTGTCGTACGGAGTGGCAGTGGCGCGGGGTGGCGCCGCGCCGCACGAGGTGGTTGTTGCGGCAGCTGTGTTCTCGTCCCAGGAGGCTGGTGTCGCGGTAGGTGTCGTCTCGTCCCAGGAGGCTGGTGTCGCGGCAGCTGTGCTGTCGTCCCACGAGGCCGGTGCCGCGGCAGGTGCCGTCTCGTCCCACGGAGCGGGTGGGGTCATGAGGGGGTCTCCGTCTTGTCGTCGGCTGCCAGGGTGAAGGCGCTCGGATCCGGTGGGGGCCACTCTTCGCGGTGCAGGGGATCCGTGTTGGTGCCCCACTTGCCGCCCTCGCCCGGTACCAGGAGCTCTGCCACGTCCAGGACGTGATGGCCCGCCATCGACGGCAGGCAGCTGCCCCTCGCCGGGCCGATCGCGGTGGTCCACTCGGGTGGGATCGAGGACACGCCCCGGGTCGCGCCGGCCAGGGCGCCGGCGACGGCGGCGGTGGTGTCGGCGTCGCGGCCCATGTTGACGGCGGTGAGGACGGACTCGACGAAGTCGCCGTCGGCCGCCGCGTAGGCGCCGAAGGCGAGGGCCACGGCTTCGGGGGCGAGATCGGTCCAGGGGTAGCCGCCGATGACGACGGCGGAGCGGACCGCGCGTTCGCCGCGGTGGGCGACGGCCACCGCGCGGCGCAGCGAGCGGGCGGTCCAGGAGTCGTCCGGGACCACGGCGAGAGCGGAGGCGACGACGGCGATCGTGGGGGCGCCCGCCATGGCCGCCGCCACGCCGGCGGCGACCGCCTGGCCGCCGTAGATGCCCTCGCCGTCGTGGCTGACCGAGCCGTCGATGGCGACCAGGCGGGCGGCCTCCGCCGGTCGGCCGGCCGCGAACACGCCGAAGGGGGCCGCGCGCATGGCCAGGCCGTCGCTCCAGGCGTGCCGGTGCTGGGCGGAGATCGGGGCGGCCAGGCCCCGGCGGAGGTTCTCCAGCGTGCCGCGTTCGCTGAAGCCGGCGCCCCGGAACGGGCCCTCGTCGAGGTCCGCGATCCACTGGTGCCAGGCCGTCTCCACATGGGCGACGGTGAGCGCCGAGCCGTGCCGGGCCAGCAGCAGCCCGGAGAAGATGGCGTACTCGGTGTCGTCCGTGCCCGAGGGGTTCTCGGCCACGTACCCCGTGATGCGCCCCCAGCGCGCTCGGATCTCGGAGGGCTTCAAGTTCTCCGCGGGCGCCCCCAGCGCGTCCCCGACGGCGAGCCCCAGCATGGCCCCGCGCGCCCGCTCGCGGAGGTCGGCGGCGTCCCCCGGCGCCGGAGCCGAGGGAATGCAGGCGATGGAAGGCATATGGCGCCTCTCTGGCCCGGTGGGCAGGTCTGGCCCTATGGGCAGTTGATCCGCTCTGAGGATTTCGAAGCTTTCGCTGTGAAGATCTCTGCCACATCGAGTGCCCCACCGGCCCCCGGAACGCGTCCGTATCACCCGGTCGACATCTGTGCAGGGTCCTGTACGAATGAGCGGCAACGATTCCTCGAACAATCGAGACCGCCCGTCGGGCCGTCGGGTGGGCCCGGGTAAGTACGGCCTTCCTTGCTGGCAGAAGCGATTTTCCGAGCGTACGTTCGAGGTATGGCGATCACCGACACCGAAGCCGCGCCGCACGAGGCGCACCGCGACAATCACACCCACCGGGACGTGAACGGCGGCTGGCTGCGGCCGGCCGTCTTCGGTGCGATGGACGGGCTCGTGTCCAACCTGGCGCTGATGACCGGCGTCGCGGGCGGGACGACCGGCCGGGAGGCGGTCGTCGTCGCCGGTCTCGCGGGGCTCGCCGCCGGGGCCTTCTCCATGGCCGCCGGCGAGTACACCTCGGTCGCCTCGCAGCGCGAACTCGTCGAGGCCGAACTCGACGTCGAGCGGCGGGAGTTGCGCAAGTACCCCCAGGACGAGGAGCGGGAGCTGGCCGCGCTCTACGAGGCGCGCGGTGTCGAGCCGAAGCTCGCCCGTGAGGTGGCGAGGCAGTTGTCGCACGATCCCGGGCAGGCCCTGGAGATCCACGCCCGGGAGGAGCTGGGCATCGACCCCGGCGACCTCCCCTCGCCCACCGTCGCCGCCGTGTCGAGCTTCGGCTCCTTCGCGCTGGGCGCCCTGCTGCCCGTGCTGCCGTATCTGCTCGGCGCGGGCGCCCTGTGGCCGGCCGTGCTGGTGGCGCTCGCCGGACTCTTCGGGTGCGGCGCGCTGGTGGCCAGGGTGACGGCCAGGACCTGGTGGTTCAGCGGACTGCGTCAGCTGGCCCTCGGGGGTGCCGCGGCGGGTGTGACGTACGCCCTGGGCAGTCTGTTCGGAGCGGCCGTATGATGGATCGGATGGCTACGTATGCGTGGGACCGTATAAGTAGTCGTTACCAGGCGGTTTCGAATGCTTAACCGCTGGGCATGAGCCGTAAGCGCCGCGGGCAAAGACGCCTGCACAGCACCTGAAGTAGTGGGCGACGACGCCTCCCGTACCCCCGGGTGACCGACACCGATCTGTCCGGTCGACCCCCCTTTGATCACGCCACCGTGCGCAGTACCCCGCGCCCGTGGCGTCCGCATGTTGGGACGAAGTATCCGCTTCCCGAGAATCGTTCCATCATGTAACCTGCACGAAATTTTGCACTTTACGCAGAGGGCCAGCGTCGTCCCTCGGCAACCGCATATGCCAGATGACGACGACGGGAGAGCCGATGCGTACGCCGCGCCAGCCGTCCCAGCACTCCACGAATGGCCAGAAGTGGTCGTTCATGGATGCTCGCCCTGCTGCGCAGGGTATGTACGACCCCCGCAACGAGCACGACGCCTGTGGCGTCGGCTTCGTGGCCACCCTCACCGGCGAGGCGAGCCATGCGCTGGTCGAGCAGGCGCTCACGGTTCTCCGCAACCTGGAGCACCGCGGTGCGACCGGCTCCGAGCCCGACTCCGGCGACGGCGCCGGCATTCTCTCGCAGGTTCCCGACGCGTTCTTCCGTGAGGTTGCCGGATTCGAGCTGCCCGAGGCCGGCTCGTACGCCGTCGGTACCGGCTTCCTGCCCGACGAGGGCACCGAGGACGCCGTCGCCCGCATCGAGGCCATCGCGGCCGAGGAAGGCCTGACCGTCCTCGGCTGGCGCGAGGTGCCCGTCGCCCCCGAGCTGCTCGGCGCCACCGCCCGCTCGACGATGCCCTCCTTCCGTCAGGTCTTCGTCGCCGACGGCACATCGAAGGACATCGACCTCGACCGCAAGAGCTTCGTGCTGCGCAAGCGCGCCGAGCGCGAGGTCGACGTCTACTTCCCCTCGCTCTCCGCGCGGACCATCGTCTACAAGGGCATGCTGACCACCGGCCAGCTGGAGCCCTTCTTCCCGGACCTGTCCGACCGCCGTTTCGCCTCCGCGATCGCGCTCGTGCACTCCCGGTTCTCCACGAACACCTTCCCGTCGTGGCCGCTCGCGCACCCCTACCGCTTCGTCGCGCACAACGGTGAGATCAACACGGTCAAGGGCAACCGCAACTGGATGGTCGCCCGCGAGTCCCAGCTGGTCTCCGACCTGTTCGGCCCTGCCGAGAAGCTGGACCGGATCTTCCCGATCTGCACACCGGACGCCTCCGACTCCGCGTCCTTCGACGAGGTCCTCGAGCTGCTCCACCTCGGTGGCCGCTCCCTGCCGCACTCCGTGCTGATGATGATCCCGGAGGCGTGGGAGAACCACGACTCCATGGACCTGACCCGTCGCGCCTTCTACCAGTTCCACTCCACGATGATGGAGCCCTGGGACGGCCCGGCCTGTGTCACCTTCACC
This sequence comes from Streptomyces sp. DSM 40750, assembly GCF_024612035.1. GTDB lineage: Bacteria > Actinomycetota > Actinomycetes > Streptomycetales > Streptomycetaceae > Streptomyces. The sequence goes on along the minus strand of NZ_CP102513.1, from coordinate 3,106,591 downwards.
GACGGCAAGCAGGTCGGCGCGGTCCTCGACCGCAACGGCCTTCGCCCCGGCCGCTACTGGGTCACCGACGACGGCCTCGTCGTCCTCGGCTCCGAGGTCGGCGTCCTCGACATCGACCCCGCCAAGGTCGTCCGCAAGGGCCGTCTGCAGCCCGGCAGGATGTTCCTCGTCGACACCGTCGAGCACCGCATCATCGAGGACGACGAGATCAAGGCCGGCCTCGCCGCCGAGCAGCCGTACGCCGAGTGGCTGGAGGCCGGGGAGATCGAGCTCTCCGACCTGCCCGAGCGCGAGCACATCGTGCACACCCACGCCTCGGTCACCCGCCGCCAGCAGACCTTCGGCTACACCGAGGAGGAGCTGCGCGTCATCCTCGCGCCGATGGCCAAGACCGGCGGCGAGCCGCTCGGTTCCATGGGTACGGACTCGCCGATCGCCGCGCTGTCCGCCCGCCCGCGCCTGCTCTTCGACTACTTCACCCAGCTGTTCGCGCAGGTCACCAACCCGCCGCTGGACGCGATCCGGGAAGAGCTGGTCACGAGCCTGCGGTCCTCGCTGGGCCCGCAGGGCAACCTGCTGGAGCCCACCGCCGCGTCCTGCCGGTCGGTCACCCTCCCCTTCCCGGTGATCGACAACGACGAGCTGGCCAAGCTCATCCACATCAACGCCGACGGCGACATGCCCGGCATGAAGGCCGCCACGCTCTCCGGCCTGTACCGGGTCTCCGGCGGCGGTGAGGCCCTCGCCGCGCGCATCGAGGAGATATGCGCGGAGGCCGACGCCGCCATCGACAACGGCGCCCGGCTGATCGTCCTCTCCGACCGCCACTCGGACGCCGAGCACGCGCCGATCCCGTCGCTGCTGCTCACCGCGGCCGTCCACCACCACCTCATCGGCACCAAGCAGCGCACCCACGTGGGCCTGCTGGTCGAGGCCGGTGACGTCCGCGAGGTCCACCACGTCGCCCTGCTCATCGGCTTCGGCGCCGCGGCGGTCAACCCGTACCTGGCGATGGAGTCCGTCGAGGACCTCGTCCGCGCCGGAACGTTCCTCTCCGACGTCGAACCCGAGCAGGCCATCCGGAACCTGATCTACGCCCTCGGCAAGGGCGTCCTGAAGGTCATGTCCAAGATGGGCATCTCCACGGTCGCCTCCTACCGCGGCGCCCAGGTCTTCGAGGCCGTCGGCCTCGCGGACGAGTTCGTCGCGAAGTACTTCATCGGCACGGCCACCAAGATCGGCGGCGTGGGCATCGACGTCGTCGCCAAGGAGGTCGCCGCCCGCCACGCCAAGGCGTACCCGGCCAGCGGCATCGCGCCGGCCCACCGCGCCCTGGAGATAGGCGGCGAGTACCAGTGGCGCCGCGAGGGCGAGCCGCACCTGTTCGACCCGGAGACGGTCTTCCGCCTCCAGCACTCGACCCGTACGCGCCGCTACGACATCTTCAAGAAGTACACGGACCGTGTGAACGAGCAGTCCGAGCGCCTGATGACGCTGCGTGGCATGTTCGGCTTCAAGTCCGACCGGCAGCCCATTCCGCTCGATGAAGTCGAGTCGGTCTCCGAGATCGTCAAGCGCTTCTCGACCGGCGCCATGTCGTACGGCTCGATCTCGCGCGAGGCGCACGAGACGCTCGCCATCGCCATGAACCAGCTGGGCGGCAAGTCCAACACCGGTGAGGGCGGCGAGGACCCGGACCGTCTGTACGACCCGGCGCGCCGTTCGTCGATCAAGCAGGTCGCCTCCGGCCGCTTCGGTGTGACCTCCGAGTACCTGGTCAACGCGGACGACATCCAGATCAAGATGGCCCAGGGCGCCAAGCCCGGCGAGGGCGGTCAGCTGCCCGGCCACAAGGTGTACCCGTGGGTCGCGAAGACACGGCACTCGACGCCGGGCGTGGGCCTCATCTCCCCGCCGCCGCACCACGACATCTACTCCATCGAGGACCTGGCCCAGCTGATCCACGACCTGAAGAACGCGAACCCGCAGGCGCGGATTCACGTGAAGCTGGTGTCGGAGGTCGGCGTCGGCACGGTCGCGGCGGGTGTGTCGAAGGCGCACGCGGACGTCGTGCTCATCTCGGGTCACGACGGTGGCACGGGTGCCTCGCCGCTGACGTCGCTGAAGCACGCCGGCGGCCCCTGGGAGCTCGGCCTCGCCGAGACCCAGCAGACCCTGCTGCTCAACGGCCTGCGCGACCGCATCGTCGTGCAGACCGACGGCCAGCTGAAGACCGGCCGTGACGTGGTCATCGCCGCGCTGCTCGGCGCCGAGGAGTTCGGCTTCGCGACCGCGCCGCTGGTCGTCTCCGGCTGCGTCATGATGCGCGTCTGCCACCTGGACACCTGCCCGGTCGGCATCGCCACGCAGAACCCGGAGCTCCGCGACCGGTTCGCCGGCAAGGCCGAGTACGTCGTGAACTTCTTCGAGTTCATCGCCGAGGAGGTCCGCGAGATCCTCGCCGAGCTGGGCTTCCGCTCCATCGAGGAGGCCGTCGGCCACGCCGAGACGCTCGACGTGACCCGCGCGGTCGACCACTGGAAGGCGCAGGGCCTGGACCTGGATCCGCTGTTCCACGTGCCCGAGCTGCCCGAGGGCGCGGTGCGCCACCAGCTGATCGAGCAGGACCACGGTCTGGAGAAGGCGCTCGACAACGAGCTGATCAAGCTCGCCGCCGACGCCCTCGCCGCCTCGGACGCGACCGACGCCCAGCCGGTGCGCGCCCAGGTCAAGGTCCGCAACATCAACCGCACGGTCGGCACGATGCTCGGCCACGAGGTGACGAAGAAGTTCGGCGGGGCCGGTCTGCCCGACGACACCATCGACATCACCTTCACCGGCTCGGCGGGCCAGTCGTTCGGCGCGTTCCTTCCGCGCGGTGTGACGCTGCGCCTGGAGGGCGACGCCAACGACTACGTCGGCAAGGGGCTCTCCGGCGGTCGCGTCATCGTCCGCCCGGACCGTGGCGCCGACCACCTCGCCGAGTACTCGACGATCGCGGGCAACACCATCGCCTACGGCGCGACCGGCGGCGAGCTGTTCCTCCGCGGCCGTACGGGCGAGCGGTTCTGTGTCCGCAACTCCGGCGCCCTGGTGGTGTCCGAGGGCGTGGGCGACCACGGCTGCGAGTACATGACCGGCGGTCACGCGGTCGTCCTCGGCGAGACGGGCCGCAACTTCGCGGCCGGTATGTCGGGCGGCATCGCGTACGTCATCGACCTGAACCGCGACAACGTCAACGTCGGCAACGTGGGTGCCATCGAGGCCCTGTCCGACGACGACAAGCAGTGGCTGCACGACGTGGTGCGCCGCCACGCCGAGGAGACCGCTTCGACGGTCGCCGAGAAGCTGCTCGCCGAGTGGCCCGTGGCCGTGGAGCGCTTCAGCAAGATCATCCCCAGTACGTACAAGGCAGTGCTCGCCGCCAAGGCCGCCGCCGAGCAGGCCGGTCTCTCCGAGACCGAGATCACCGAGAAGATGATGGAGGCGGCGATCAATGGCTGACCCGAAGGGCTTCCTCAACCACGGGCGCGAGGTCGCCAAGTCCCGCCCCGTCGACGTACGCCTGAAGGACTGGAACGAGGTCTACGTCCCCGGCTCCCTGCTGCCGATCATCAGCAAGCAGGCGTCGCGCTGCATGGACTGCGGCATCCCGTTCTGCCACAACGGCTGTCCGCTCGGGAACCTCATCCCCGAGTGGAACGACTACGCCTACCGCGAGGACTGGTCGGCGGCGTCGGAGCGGCTGCACGCGACGAACAACTTCCCGGAGTTCACGGGCCGTCTGTGCCCGGCCCCGTGCGAGTCGGCCTGCGTCCTCGGCATCAACCAGCCGGCCGTCACCATCAAGAACGTCGAGGTCTCGATCATCGACAAGGCGTGGGACAGCGGGGATGTCGCGCCGCAGATCCCGGAGCGCCTGTCCGGCAAGACGGTGGCGGTCATCGGCTCGGGCCCGGCGGGTCTGGCCGCGGCTCAGCAGCTGACGCGCGCCGGCCACACCGTGGCGGTCTACGAGCGCGCGGACCGTATCGGTGGTCTCCTCCGCTACGGCATCCCCGAGTTCAAGATGGAGAAGCGGCACATCAACCGCCGTATCGAGCAGATGCGCGCGGAGGGCACCCGCTTCCGTACGGGCATCGAGATCGGCCGCGACCTCAAGGCGACGGACCTGAAGAAGCGGTACGACGCCGTCGTGATCGCCGCGGGCGCCACCACCGCCCGTGACCTTCCGGTCCCCGGCCGCGAGCTGACCGGCATCTACCAGGCCATGGAGTACCTGCCCCTGGCCAACAAGGTGCAGGAGGGCGACTTCGTGGCGCCCCCCATCACGGCCGAGGGCAAGCACGTCGTCGTCATCGGCGGCGGTGACACGGGCGCGGACTGCGTGGGCACGGCCAACCGCCAGGGCGCGGCCTCCGTGACGCAGCTGGAGATCATGCCCCGCCCGAACGACGACCGGAACCCGGTCGCCCAGCCGTGGCCGACCTTCCCGATGCTGTACAAGGTCACCTCCGCGCACGAGGAGGGCGGCGAGCGGGTCTACTCCGTCTCCACCACCCACTTCGAGGGCGACGAGGACGGCAACGTCCAGTTCCTGCACCTCACCGAGGTCGAGTTCATCGACGGCAAGCTGACCCCGAAGCCGGGCACGGAGCGCAGGATCCCCGCCCAGCTGGTCACCCTCGCCATGGGCTTCACCGGCACCGACCGGGAGAACGGCCTGGTCGACCAGTTCGGCCTGGACCTCGACGAGCGCGGCAACATCGCCCGCGACGACGACTTCCAGACCAACGTGCCGGGTGTGTTCGTCGCCGGTGACGCGGGCCGTGGCCAGTCGCTCATCGTGTGGGCGATCGCCGAGGGCCGCTCCGCGGCTCGGGGTTGCGACCGCTTCCTGACGGGGGCGAGCGAACTGCCGGCGCCGATCCGGCCCACGGACCGTTCGCTGATGGTCTGATCCCCCGGACCCATATACGTCCCGTACAACGGCGTACGGGCGGGTCATCTGGGGGGGGATAACCCCCCAGACCCCCCGAGACGGCGCCTGCCCGCCAGTCCCCGACCGGACGACTGGGCAGGCGCCGTTGCATGTTCGGGCGCGCCCGCCGGCGGCGGAATCTCCGCTGCCGGCGGGCGCGGCTCGCTCAGCCCGTCATCTGCGAAACCTTCGCGACCGCCAGCACCACCAGGAGCGCCAGCATCACCACACAGGCCCCTGACTGCACGAGGACCCGCCGCCGGTCCCGGGGCGCGTAGGCGAAGCCGAGGGCGATCAGGCCGCCGGTGAGGAGCCCTCCGAGGTGGCCCTGCCAAGACGTGACGACCGCCGAGATGACCAGCCACACCAGCAGGCCCGCCATGAAGCGGTTGATCCCCGCGGGGTCGGCGCCCAGGCGGCGGGCGAGGACGTAGTACGCGGTGCAGACGCCGAAGATCGCGCCGGAGGCGCCCACCGCGCTGGCGTCGGGGGCCAGCAGCAGGACGAGGACCGAGCCGCCCAGGGCCGAGATCAGGTACAGGGCCAGGTAGCGGGTGCGGCCCAGTTGGGACTCGACCACCCGGCCGACGTTCCACAGCGTGACCATGTTCATCACGATGTGGAGGATGCCGAAGGTGCCCTCGGTGGGCGGGAGGTGGAGGAAGGCGCCGGTGAGGAGGCGGTACCACTCGCCGTCGATCACGCCTTCGAGGTGGAAGTCGGCCGGGTAGGCGCTCTGCCAGACGTAGTGGAGGCCGTCCGGGCCGGCCAGGCCCCGGCCCAGCATCGCGAAGTCGTCCACGATCTCCGGGCGGAGCAGTTCGGCCACGTAGGCCATGAGGTTCAGGGCGATCAGGACGTACGTCACCAGCGGGACCGTCGAGATCCGGCCGCCGAAGACCGTGCGGGCCTGGCGGACCGTTCTCGCGCCCTCCTTCACGCACTCCGGGCACTGGTGGCCCACGGCCGCGTCCCGCATGCAGTCCGGGCAGATGAACCGCTCACAGCGGGTGCAGCGGACGTACGACTCCACTTTCGGGTGGCGGTAGCAGGTGGTGACGGCGGGCTCGGACGGCGACGGGGATTCGGGTTCCACGACCGGCTCCTTGTGGGTGCGGGACTGATGACGAGCCGGTGAGGACGGCGGCGAACAAAATAGCGAACGATGTGGGGTGAGTGGGGAGGGGGTGGCATGTGGGGTGCCATAGCCTCGGTTCTCCCGCCCAGCCTCGATGCCAGGAGACCCGCATGTCCGCCATCAGCCTCACCAAGGTCGAGGAGGCCGCCCCCGCGCTCGTCGACCTCTACAAGACCGCCGGCGTCTCCCTCACGAAGCACGGGCTCGACGGGTTGCGGGCCGCCGTGTACCTCGTCATCGACCACAGCGGTTCCATGAAGCCCTACTACAAGGACGGCAGCGTGCAGGCCCTCGCCGATCGGGTGCTCGGGCTGTCGGCTCATCTCGACGACGACGGACGCGTGCCCGTCGTCTTCTTCTCGACGGACATCGACGCCGTGACCGACATCGCCCTCGCCGACCATCGGGGGCGGATCGAGCGGATCGCGGCCGGGCTCGGGCACATGGGGAAGACCAGCTATCACCTGGCCATGGATGCCGTCATCGACCACTACCTCGACAGCGGCGCCACGGCTCCCGCCCTCGTCGTCTTCCAGACCGACGGCGGGCCCATCAACAAGCTCGCCGCCGAACGATACGTCTGCAAGGCCGCCCGCCTCCCCCTGTTCTGGCAGTTCATCGGCTTCGGCGATCCGGACAGCAAGCAGTTCGACTTCCTGCGCAGGCTCGACGAGTTGGCGGTGCCGGGGAAGCGGGTCGTGGACAACGCCGGGTTCTTTCACGCCGGTTCGGATCCGAGGGCCGTGTCCGACGGGGAGTTGTACGACCGGCTGGTGGGGGAGTTCCCGAAGTGGCTGGTGCAGGCGAGGGCCCGGGGGATCGTCGCGTAGGCGGATCGGCGCGATGTCACATCCGCGGGCTCGGGCTCGTCGAGTGAGGAGTGGAAGCGGAGCGGCGTAAACAGGGAGTGGTCCCCATTTACATCGCCGGGTGTGCGTGCCACTCTGGGGCGAGCCAAGGGGAGGGCGACGGATGGACGGCGGGCGAGCGGTCGGTACGGAGGGCGGCGGCGAAAGGGGCGCCGCGGCGGACGGTCGGAAGCGGCGGGGTGGAGCCGGCCCGGGGGAGCGGGTCGCGGACTGGGCCGACGGACGGCTCGGGCTGTACGGGCTCGCCAAGGCCAATCTGCGCAAGGTGTTCCCGGACCACTGGTCCTTCATGCTCGGCGAGATCTGCCTCTACAGCTTCCTCATCCTGATCCTCACAGGCGTCTGGCTGACCCTGTTCTTCGAGCCGAGCGGCGTCGAGGTCGAGTACCACGGCACATACGAGCAGCTCAACGGCGTCCTGATGACCAGGGCGTACGAGTCCACGCTGGAGATCAGCTTCGATGTGCGCGGCGGACTGCTGATCCGGCAGATCCACCACTGGGCGGCGCTCGTCTTCGTCGCCGGGATGCTCGTCCACATGATGCGGGTGTTCTTCACGGGCGCGTTCCGCAAGCCGCGCGAGATGAACTGGCTGTTCGGCTGGACCCTGTTGTTCCTCGGCATCATCACCGGCCTGACCGGCTACTCGCTCCCGGACGACCTGCTCTCCGGCACCGGCCTCCGCTTCGCGCAGGGCGCCATCCTGTCCGTCCCGATCGTGGGGACGTATCTCTCCTTCTTCCTCTTCGGAGGGGAGTTCCCCGGGCACGACATCATCTCGCGGCTGTTCCCGATCCATGTGCTGCTGCTGCCGGGGATCATGCTGGCGCTGGTCGTCGCCCATCTGATCCTGGTCTTCTACCACAAGCACACCCAGTACCCCGGCCCCGGACGGGACCAGAAGTCGGTGGTCGGCATGCCGTTCATGCCGGTCTACATGGCCAAGGCCGGCGGCTTCTTCTTCCTCGTCTTCGGCGTGCTCACCTTCATGGGCGCGATCGCGACCATCAACCCCGTCTGGGCCTTCGGGCCCTATCGCGCCGACCTCGTCACCACCGGCGCCCAACCCGACTGGTACCTCGGCTTCTCCGAGGGCCTCATCCGGGTGATGCCGGGATGGGAGATCAACGCCTTCGGACACACGCTCGTCCTCGGCGTCTTCATCCCCTTCTCCCTCTTCCCGCTGATCATGCTGGCCATCGGCGTCTATCCCTTCATCGAGGCGTGGATCACCGGCGACAAACGCGAGCACCACATCCTCGACCGGCCCCGCAACGTACCTGTCCGCACCGGCCTGGGCGTGGCCTGGCTGAGTCTGTACGGCGTCCTGCTGATCGGCGGCGGCAACGACATCGTCGCCACCCATCTCCATCTCTCCATCAACGCCATCACCTGGTTCGTACGTATCGGCTTCTTCGTGGTGCCCGTGCTCGCCTTCATCGTCACCCGGCGGATCTGCCTGGGGCTTCAGCGCAGGGACCGCGACCAGGTGCTGCACGGCCGCGAGACCGGCATCATCAAGCGGCTTCCGCACGGCGAGTACGTCGAGGTCCACGAGCCGCTCTCCCAGGAGCGGTTGTTCGCCCTCACGCAGCATGAGCAGGACCCGCCGTACGAGATCGGGCCGCTCGTCGACGCGGGCGGCGTGCGGCGCCGCGTCAAACCCGTCGACCGGCTGCGCGCCCGCCTCGCCCGCGCCATGTTCGGGCCCGGGACGCGGATCCCCAAGCCGACGGCCGAGGAGTACCGCGAGCTCACCAGCGGCGACCACCACCACTGAGGACCGCGCTCCGGCATGCGGCCGGCCCGCCCCACGCCGTCCGCAGCGCACGCGCCTTGGTCAGCCACAGCGACAGGTCGTACTCCGCCGTGTAGCCGATCGCGCCGTGCAACTGGAGTGCGGTGCGGGCGGTCGCGTACGCCGCCTCGCAGGCCGTCACCTTGGCGGCGGCCACGTCCGCCGGGTCCAGGGTGACCGCCGCGCCGAAGACCAGCGGCCGCGCGAACTCCAGGGCCACCTTCGCATCGGCGAGCCGGTGCTTCACCGCCTGGAACGACCCTATGGCGACGCCGAACTGGGTGCGTTGCTTGACGTAGGCCACCGTCCTGTCCAGGAGCGCCAGTCCGACGCCGAGGGCCTGGGCGGCGACCGCGAGACGGGCCCAGGTGAGCGCCTGCGGGACGGATGACGGGTTCGTGGCGAGGAGTTCGCCGCCGGGAGAGAGGGGGGTCAGGCGGCGGGCGGGGTCCAGGGAACGGCGGATCGGGCCGTGGCCGGGGGAGAGGCGCAGCCCGCCGGTGGCCGAGTCGAACGACAGACGGGTCGTCGCCGCGTCCCCGTCCAACGCGTACGACCCCGAAGGCGCGACCGTGGCCATCGCCTCCCCGGACACCAGCGCCGGGAGCAGCCGCTTGGCCGGGCCCGGGTCCTCCAGACCGGCCAGGAGGACCGCCGCCGTCACCGTCTCCACGAGCGGGCCCGGCACCGCGTGCCGCCCCAACTCGACGAAGGCGACGGCCAGTTCGACGGGCAGGGGCCCCATCCCCTCGTACGCCTCCGGAACGGCCGGCGCGAACACCCCCGCCCGCGCGACACGGGACCACAGCGCCCGACCTGCCCCGTGCTCGCCCCGCCCCCAGGCCCGTACGACCGGCGGGGTGTCGGCGGCCGTCAGCATCGCGTCCAACGACTCGGCGAACGCCCGCTGGTCGGTGTCGAGGAGGAAGCGCATCAGCGGCGGCCCTTCGGCAGGCCGAGCAGGCGCTCGGCGATGATGTCGCGCTGGATCTCGTTGGTGCCGGCGTAGATAGGGCCGGCGAGGGAGAACACATACCCCTCCGACCAGTCGCTGTCCGCCAACTCGCCCTCCTCGCCGAGCAGTTCGAGTGCCGTTTCGTGCAGGGCGATGTCGTACTCGGACCAGAAGACCTTGTTCAGGCTGGACTCGGGGCCGACCGACGTGCCCTCCAGGAAGCGGGAGGCGGCCGCGTACGTGAACAGCTGGTAGGCGCGGGCGCCGATCAGCGCGTCGGCCACACGGTCCTGTGCGGACACCGGGCTTCCCTGGGCGTGCCAGAGGTCGGACAGCCGGTTCGCGGAGGCCAGGAAGCGGCCGGGGGAGCGGAGCATCAGGCCGCGTTCGTTGCCGGCGGTCGACATCGCGATGCGCCAGCCCTGGCCGGGCTCGCCGATGACGTCCTCGTCCGGTACGAACACGTCGTCGAGGAAGAGTTCGGCGAAGGCCGGCTTGCCGTCGAGGCGGCCTGTGGGGCGGACCGTCACGCCCGGTGCGCGCAGGTCGAACATCAGATACGTCAGCCCGTGGTGGGGTTTCGGCGTGCCCGGCTCGCTGCGGAACAGGCCGAACGCGCGGTCCGCGAAGGCGGCGCGCGACGACCAGGTCTTCTGGCCGCTCAGCAGCCAGCCCCCGTCCGTGCGCACGGCTCTGGAGGTGAGCGAGGCGAGGTCGGACCCGGCCTCGGGCTCGGACCACGCCTGGGCCCAGACCACCGCACCGGAGGCCATCGGCGGCAGCACGCGGGCCCGTTGCTCCTGCGTGCCGTGGTCGAAGAGGGTCGGGGCGAGGAGGTTGATGCCGTTCTGGCCGACGCGCCCCGGGGCGCCCGCCGCGTAGTACTCCTCCTCGAAGAGCAGCCAGCGCAGCAGGCCCGCGTCGCGGCCGCCGTACGCGGTCGGCCAGTTCACTACCGACCAGCGGTCCGCGAACAGTTCGGCCTCCCAGGCGCGGTGGGCGGCGAAGCCCTCCTCGGTCTCCAGGGAGGGGAGCGGCTCGGGCGGGACATGGCCGCGCAGCCATGCGCGCGCCTCCGCGCGGAAGGCCTCGTCGGCGGGGGAATGGGCGAGGTCCACGGGTCACCCCTCTCTGCCTGGCAGGCGTTCGGCCTGTCCGACGAGCGGTCGGCCTTCCCTAACAAGTGTTTGGTAGGTTACCGTGCGGTCATGAAGAACGTCGAGGCTCCGGCGTACGTTCCCGGACACGGGCTGCTCCGCGGACGCACGGCCGTGATCACCGCGGCGGCCGGCGCGGGCATCGGCGGGGCGACCGCGCGACGCTTCCTGGAGGAGGGCGCGCGCGTCCTCATCAGCGACGCGCACGCGCGCAGGCTCAAGGAGTACGAGGCCGAACTGGCCGGAGAGTTCGGCGGCGAGTCGGTCGGGGCGATGCCTTGCGATGTGACCGACGAGGAGCAGGTGCGGGCGCTGTTCGACAGGGGCGTCCGGCTGCACGGACGGCTCGACATCGTCGTCAACAACGCGGGGCTCGGCGGCACCTCGGACCTCGTCGACATGACCGACGCACAGTGGTCGAAGGTGCTGGACGTGACGCTGAACGGCACCTTCCGGTGCACCCGGGCCGCCCTGCGGCTGATGCGGGAGAGCGGCGACGGCGGCGTGCTCGTCAACAACGCCTCCGTCGTCGGCTGGCGCGCCCAGGCCGGGCAGGCTCACTACGCGGCCGCGAAGGCGGGCGTGATGGCCCTGACCAGGTGCGCGGCGATCGAGGCGGCGGAGTACGGGGTGCGGGTCAACGCCGTGTCGCCGAGCCTCGCCATGCACCCGCACCTCGTGAAGGTCACGACGCCCGAGCTGCTGGAGGAGCTGACCGCGCGGGAGGCCTTCGGGCGGTACGCCGAGCCGTGGGAGGTGGCCAACGTGATCGTGTTCCTGGCGTCCGGCTACTCCTCGTACATGACGGGCGAGATCGTGTCCGTCAGCAACCAGCACCCATAAGGACAATGAACAGCGTGCCGACCAAGAAGAAGCCCCAGGTGACCGCCGCCGCGCCCGCCCGTCGTCGTGAACTCCTCGACAAGGCCGCCGACGTCTTCGCCGAGCTGGGCTACAACGCCACCACCGTCCGCAGGATCGCGGACGACGTGGGCATGCTCGCGGGCAGCCTCTACTACTACTTCGAGTCCAAGGACGCGATGCTCGAGGAGATCCTGCGGACCTTCCTCGACGAACTCTGGGAGGGCTACGACGCCGTCCTGGACGCCGAAACGGGCCCCCGGGAAACCTTCGAGGCCCTGGTCACCGAGTCGTTCCGGGCGATCGACCGGCACCGCGCCGCCGTCGCGATCTACCAGAGCGAAGCGAAACAGCTGATCCTCCAGGAGCGGTTCGCGTTCCTCGACCAGTCGCAGCGCAGGTTCGAGAAGGCGTGGCTGTCCACGCTGGAGCGCGGGGTCGCCGCCGAGGAGTTCCGGGCCGACCTCGACACGAGGCTCACCTACCGGTTCGTGCGCGACACCGTGTGGGTCGCCGCGTCCTGGTACCGGCCCGGCGGACAGCTCGGCCCGGAGGAGATCGCCCGACAGTACCTGTCGATGGTCCTGGACGGGATCGCCGTACGTGAATAACCGTTGACGTCAGGGGAGTTGACATGGCCGAGGCCTACATCGTCGAAGCGGTCCGGACGCCCGTCGGGCGGCGCGGGGGAGGGCTCGGCGGGGTCCATCCGGCCGACCTGGGCGCCCACGCGCTCAAGGCGCTCGTCACGCGCGCGGGCGTGGACCCGGCAGCCGTGGAGGACGTCGTCTTCGGCTGTCTGGACACCGTCGGACCACAGGCCGGTGACATCGCGCGGACCAGCTGGCTGGCCGCCGGGCTGCCCGAGGAGGTGCCGGGCACGACCGTCGACCGGCAGTGCGGCTCCTCGCAGCAGGCCGTGCACTTCGCCGCCCAGGCCGTGCTCTCCGGCACCCAGGACCTGGTGGTCGCGGGCGGCGTCCAGAACATGACGATGGTCCCCATCGCCTTCGCCTCCCGCCAGGCCGCCGTACCGCTCGGCCTCACCGAAGGCCCCTTCGCGGGCAGCGAGGGCTGGCGGGCACGGTACGGGGACCGGCCGGTGAACCAGTTCGCCGGCGCCGAGATGATCGCCGCGAAGTGGGGCATCAGCCGCCGCGACCAGGAGGAGTACGCGCTGCGGTCCCATCAGCGGGCGGTACGGGCCGTCGACGAGGGGCGCTTCGCCCGGGAGACCGTGCCGTACGGGGAGATGACCGACGACGAGGGGCCGCGCCGGGACACCTCCCTGGAGAAGATGGCCGCGCTGAAGCCGGTCATCGACGGCGGCACCGTCACCGCCGCCTGCTCCTCCCAGGTCTCCGACGGCGCCGCCGCACTGCTCCTGGCCTCCGAGCGCGCCGTACGGGAGCACGGGCTGACCCCGCGCGCCCGCGTCCACCACCTCTCCGTACGCGGCGAGGACCCCATCCGTATGCTCACCGCCCCGATACCGGCGACCGCGTACGCCCTGAAGAAGACCGGCCTCTCCCTCGACGCCATCGACCTCGTCGAGATCAACGAGGCGTTCGCGCCGGTCGTGCTGGCGTGGCTGAAGGAGACGGGAGCCGATCCGGAGAAGGTCAACGTCAACGGGGGCGCGATCGCCCTCGGACATCCCCTGGGCGCGACGGGTGCCAAGCTGATGACGACCCTGTTGCACGAACTGGAGCGCACGGGGGGCCGGTTCGGACTTCAGACCATGTGCGAGGGGGGCGGGCAGGCGAACGTGACGATCATCGAGCGGCTGTGACGGTCATCGGGCGGCCGGCGGTGGCCGCGACGATCACTGAGCGGCGCTGAGGCGCTCCCGTACTTCGTCCGCCTCCTTCATGATCCGCTCCACCAGCTCCGCGCACGACGGCAGGTCGTCGATCACCCCGGCGACCTGCCCGGCCGCCAGCACCCCCAGGTCCGTACGGCCGTCCACCATCGCCGACTTGAGCAGCATGGGCGTGTTGGCGGCGAGCAGGACCTGGCTCCAGGTGAGGTCCTTGCCGTGCCGCAGCGCGAGGCCGTCGCGGACCATGCGGCGCCAGGTGAGCCCGGACAACCGCCGGAAGCCGGCCGCGTGGCGTACGGCGTGCAGCAGGGCGCGCGTACGGCCGGACGCCTCCAGGGTGTTGACGAACTCCGTACGGAGCATGCGGTGCGGCAGCCCGTCCACGGCCGTGGTGACGGTGACGTCCTTCACCGTCGCCGCCAGATAGCGGGCCTTCACCGCGTCCGGCACCGTCGAGTCCGAGGTGAGCAGGAACCGTGTGCCCATGGCCACCCCGGCCGCCCCGAACGCCAGCGCGGCGACCAGACCGCGCCCGTCGTGGAAGCCGCCGGCGGCGACGACGGGGATGTCGACGGCGTCCACGACCTGCGGCAGCAGCACGGTCGTCGCCACCTCCCCGGTGTGCCCCCCGCCTTCACCGCCCTGCACGACCACCGCGTCCGCACCCCACGCGGCGACCTTCTCGGCATGCCGCCGGGCACCGATGGACGGGATCACGATCACCCCCGCGTCCTTGAGCTCGGCGATCAGCTCCCTGGACGGCGCGAGCGCGAAGGACGCCACCCGGACGCCCTCCTCGACGATGATCCGCACCCGTTCCCGCGCGTCCCCCGCGTCCGCCCGCAGGTTCACCCCGAAGGGCGCGCCGTCCGTACGGGACTTCACCTCCCGTACGGCGTCCCGGAGCCGGTCGGGCGTCATGGTCGCGGAGGCCAGGACGCCGAGCGCCCCCGCGTTCGCCGTGGCGGAGACCAGTCGGGGGCCGGCCACCCAGCCCATACCGGTCTGGACGATCGGATGGCGGACACCGACCAGCCGGGTGAGGGCCGTGTCCATCAGCCCTGGACCTCGCGTCGGCGGGTGCCCTCCGGGTCGATCACCTCGCGGATCAGCCTCAGCTCCGACGCGGTGGGGTCACGGGTGTACGGCACCTCGTCCGGGACGGCGAGCTCGAAGCCGGTCGCCTCCCTGACCTGCTCGACCGTGACACCCGGGTGCAGGGAAGCCAGCCGCATCGAGTGGTTGGGCGTGGCGAAGTCGAAGACTCCGAGGTCGGACACGACACGCGGGAGGTGATGGAAGCGGGCGGTCACGGGATGCTCGGCCGCGCGGTCGTAGCCGATCCCGCACACCATGTCGACCTTCTCGACGAAGACCCGCCGGGAGTGTTTCGGCACCCAGTAACTCGTCGCGTGATTCAGGGAGTTGACCGGCGCGCCGCGCACCCCGAGCAGCTGCCTGCGGGGCCGCTCCCAGTCGCCGACGCACGAGATGTTCTGGTTGCCGTGGCGGTCCAGCTGGCTCGCGCCCATCATCACGTGCCGCCTGCCGCCCGTGGCGAGGGCGAGGTGCCTGCGGTACGGCAGCCAGCCCTCCGGTGTCCCGTCGAGACCCACGAGCATGGCCTCGCCGTCGGTCAGCAACAGGTCCGGCGAGAAGGTCCGCTTGGCGAGGCGCGCGCCCAGGGAGGGGATGAGACCCATGGGGCTGGCGAGGATCTCCCCGGCCCCGCGCCAGGCCTCGGCGCAGGCGAGCACGCAGTACTCGGCGCGGGTCGCTCCGCTCATGAGCCCTCCTTGTGCCAGGCCCGCACGGCCGCCTGATAGGTGTGCTCGTCGCCCGCCAGGAACCGCTCGGCGAACTCCGCCCAGGGCGTGGTCGCGTAGTGCTTCTGGAACGCCTCGTCCCGCCCGTGATCGGGGGCGCAGGAGGTGAAGTGCGCGCCGTTCGGTGCTTCGACCACACCGGTCACCACATGGCGGCTGATCAGCAGCGTCTGGGGCGGGGCCTCCTTCATCAGCTCCGCCGTGGCGAAATTGTCGACGAGTCGCTCGCATGAGACGTACGCAGTGTCGGCCGCCTCGCAGAAGAGGTCGTCGAAGTACGGGTCCGGCCCCAGGTACTGGCCGTTGCCGAGCCGGTCGGCCCGGTTGACGTGCACGAACGCGGCGTCCAGGCGCAGGGCGGGCATGGCGACGAGGGTCTCCCCGTCGTCGTACGGCGACGTCACGGTCCGCAGGCCGGGGTTGACCCGCATCACGTCCGAGCCGATCCCGGCCCGTACCGGCAGGAAGGGCAGCCGGTTCGCGGCGGCCCGCAGCCCCCACATGAACATCGCCTCGTCGACCTCCATCAGCTCGAAGGCACCGCGCTCGCGTGCCGCGCGGAAGTGGGGTTCGAGGGGGATGGAGTCGAGGGTGGCGAAGGCGGCGACCAGCTTCCGGACGCGTCCGGCGGCGGCGAGCATGCCGACGTCCGGGCCGCCGTACGAGACGACCGTGAGATCGGTGATCTCGGACCGGAGCAGTGCTCTCACCAGCGCCATCGGCTTGCGGCGCGAGCCCCAGCCGCCGATGCCGAGGGTCATCCCGCTCGCCAGCCGCGAGACGGCCTCCTCGGCGGTCATCGTCTTGTCGCTCACCCAGGTCCCCTTTCTTTCGCGGCGTTCCCCTTGGCCTTCCCGGCTTCCCCGGCCTTCCCGAAGCTGTCGCGGACCTCGTCGGCCACCCCACTGAGGTTCGCCTCGAAGGTGAAGCCCTGCTCGAAGCGGTAGCTGCGGCGGACGTCGACGGGGTCGATGCCGTTGATGGCGGCCTTGGCCAGCCGGAGCAGCCGACCGTCCTTCGCGGCGATCTCCCGCGCCAACTCCAGCGCGGCGACGGCCAGTTCGGCGCGCGGCACGACCCGCCACACCGAGCCGTGCGCCCGCAGCTCGGCCGCGGTCGCCCTGCGCGAGGTGTAGTACAGCGCGCGCATCAGATGCTGCGGCACCAGCCGGGCCAGATGCGTCGCCGCACCCAGCGCGCCCCGGTCCAGCTCGGGCAGCCCGAAGGACGCGTCCTCACTCGCCACGATCGCGTCCGCGTTGCCCGCGAGACCGATCCCGCCGCCCAGACAGAAGCCCTGCACAGCGGCGACAACCGGCACCTCGCACTCGTACACCGCCGCGAAGGCCTCCGCACAACCGTGGTTGGCGCCGATCAACGCGCTCCGCCCCGCCGCCTGGATCTCCTTGATGTCCACCCCGGCGTTGAACCCGCGCCCCTCCGCCGCCAGCACGACACACCGGACCTCGGGATCACGGCCCGCCCCGCGCACGGCGTCGGCCAGCTCGAACCACCCGCGCACCGGCAGCGCGTTGACGGGCGGGAAATCGACCGTGACAACGGAAATCCCCTTTTCCGGGGACGAGGTGGAGACACCCATCGGAGCATCAGCTACCTTCCACCTAACGTTTGTTAGGTACATCTCTTGTGTGGAAGGTAGCAGCGGATGCGGCTCAACGGGAAGCTCGCCGTCATCACCGGCGGCACACGCGGCGTCGGCGCCGGCATCGCCCGAGCCTTCATCGAAGCCGGCGCCGAGGTCGTGACCTGCGCCCGCCACCCACCCGAAGTGCCCCTCAAAGGCGCCGAGTTCGCACCCCTGGACGTACGGGACCCCGACGCCGTACACCGCTTCTTCGCCGAACTGCCCCGCGTGGACGTCCTCGTCAACAACGCGGGAGGTACCCCGTACCGGCCACTCACCGGAACCGGAACCGGAGCTGGGACCGGAGCCGGGACTGAAGACGCGACCGCGACCGCGACTGCGACCGACGCCCGCCGCCACGCCCGCGTCATCGAACTCAACCTCACGGCCCCGCTGACCGTCTCCCTCGCCGCCCACGCACACCTGCGGCGGGCCAGGGGCGCGATCGTGATGATCGGCAGCGTGAGCGGCAGCCGCCCGTCGCCCGGCTCGGCGGCGTACGGCGCGGCCAAGGCCGGCCTTGAGCACCTGGCCCGCACGATGGCCGTGGAATGGGCCCCCGAGATACGCGTCAACACCCTCGTCCTCGGCATGGTCCGCACGGAACTCTCCCACCTCCACTACGGCGACGACCACGGCATCGCGGCCGTCGCCCGCACGGTCCCCCTGGGCCGCCTCGCCGACCCCTCCGACGTGGGCGACGCGGCGGTCTTCCTCGCCTCGGAGGCGGCGGCGTACATCACCGGCGCCTCCCTGCTCGTCCACGGCGGCGGCGAACACCCCGCCTTCCTCGACGCGGCGACGGCAAACAGGGAACAGACGACGGCCGGCACCCACAAAGAGAAAACGGCTGACACCGACGAAGACAAAACGGCTGACGCCGACAAGGAGAAAGGGGATCCGCGATGAGCGGCACACACCGGCTCTGCGCAGGGCGCGTCGTGATCGTGACCGGCGCGGGCCGCGGCCTCGGTCGCGCCCACGCGCTCGCGTACGCCGCCGAGGGCGCCCGCGTGGTCGTCAACGACCTCGGCGTCGGACTCGACGGCACGCCGGACCCCGACAGCCCGGCCGCCCGGGTCGTCGAGGAGATCCGCGCCGGGGGAGGGGACGCGATCGCCCAGGGCGGGGACATCGCCACGACCGACGGCGCCGCCTCCCTCGTACGCACCGCCCTGGACACGTACGGTCGGCTCGACACCCTCGTCAACAACGCCGGCTTCCTCCGCGACCGCATGCTCGTCAACCTCGACGAGGACGACTGGGACGCCGTCCTCCGCGTCCATCTCAAGGGCCACTTCCTCCCCCTCAAGCACGCGGCCGCCCACTGGCGCGCCGAGACCAAAGCCGGCCGCACCCCCACAGCGAGAGTCATCAACACCAGCAGCGGCGCGGGCCTCCTCGGCTCACTCGGCCAGGCCAACTACAGCGCCGCCAAGGCCGGCATCATCGGCCTCACCCTCGTCGCCGCCGCCGAACTGTCCCGCTACGGCGTCCAGGTCAACGCCATCGCCCCCGCGGCGCGCACGAGGATGACCGAGGGCGTCTTCACCGAGGCCATGACCGCGCCCGGCACCGGCTTCGACGCGATGGCCCCGGAGAACGTGTCGCCCTTGGTCGTCTGGCTGGGCTCCGCCGCGAGCGAGGGCGTCACCGGCCGGGTCTTCGAAACAGAGGGCGGCCGCATCACCGTCATGGAGGGCTGGCAACCGGGCCCCACCGCGGACAAGGGGGCACGCTGGGATCCGGCGGAGGCAGGGGAGACGGTACGGAAACTACTGGCGGAGGCGGAGACCCCGAGACCGGTATACGGGTCCGGCTGAGCCGCGACCGTCCTCCCCTCCTGACCAGGCCCGCGCCCGGGTTTTTCAGGGGCGCGGGGAACTGCGCGACCAGCCCCCACGCACCCGCACCCGCCAATGCACCGAACCAATCACCCCCACCCGCGCCCCAAAACAACACGCACGCCCCAAAACCCACCCCGCCCCAAAACCTACGTGTCACACTCCAAAACCGTCCGACACAACCCACACCGAGCCCGAACCCGTCCCCGAACCGGCACCCGAATCCTCTGATGACACGTCGGACAGGGAAACGACACCCGCAGCGGCTCCCGCCCATCAGGCGTGAACGCATACGGCACCCCCGACGGCACCCCCGACAGCGGCGCGGCCGACCGCAGGTCCTGCGCATGGCGCCGATCCCGCGCGTACCGCCGCCGCCCCGCCCACCCCGCCGCCGTCAGCGGCGGCTGCTGCTCATCCCGGCGAGCCCGCACCCGGCCCTCCGCGTACGCGGAATACGCCTGGGGACTGGTGAACCACACCGAAGGATCCTCCCCGAACACCTGCGCCCGCTTCGCCAGCACGTATCCGAACTCCTCCGGCGTCAGATACCCCAGCTTCTGCGACGACGCGGCATCCTCCCGGAACGCGTCCAGCAGCAGCCATCCCGCCCCCAGATACGTCGCCGCCGTGTCCGTGAGGATCTCGTTGTCGCGGGTACCGGGAAAGGACAGCCCGAGCCGGTGCAGATAGACGTGCATGACCTCGTGGGCGAGGGCCGCGCCGATGTCCCGGCGGTGGGTACGGAAGCGGTCGTTGAGCTCGATGAAGTACTCGGGCCCAGCGGCCAGCTCGACGTTCGCCGCCTGGGTCATCTCCCGGAACCCGACGATCATCCGGGCGTCCGGCAGCCGATAGTGCCGCACCAGCTCACGGGCCACCCGCTGGGCGCCGAGATGCAGATCGTCGGTGTCGCAGAACGCCACGTCGACGGGGGCCACACTGGTGGCGAAGGCCTGGATCGTGTCGTACGAGAGCCGTTTGTACAGCGCGGTGATCGCCGCCCGCACGGTGTCCAGATGCGGGTAGCCGTGCTCGACAGGTCCGCCGTTCGCCACGTCCGCACCCCCTGAGACGCCTCGATACGTTCCACTCTAAGCCGACGCGGGCGACGCATCGCCTGCGACGTAGGGTGACGACCATGACCACCAGCAACACCAACGAGGCGCACTCCGGCGCGGTCGACGCGGACGTACGGGCGGAGCTCACGCGGCTGCGGGACAGCATCGACAACATCGACGCCGCCGTCGTCCACATGCTCGCCGAGCGCTTCAAGTGCACCCAGCGGGTCGGCCACCTCAAGGCCGCGCACCAACTGCCCGCCGCCGACCCGACCCGTGAGGCGCAACAGATCAACCGGCTGCGCGGGCTCGCCGAAAGTGCCAAGCTGGACCCGGCGTTCGCGGAGAAGCTGCTGAACTTCATCATCGCCGAGGTCATCCGGCACCACGAGCGCATCGCGGACGACACCCTGAACGGCACGGCAGGCACGGCAGGCACAGCAGGCACAGCAAGCACGGCGGCAGACGCAGGGGAGTGACATCGAGTCCCCCTACGGACATCTGCGGGAGCACTCCTTGTCAGGGCACGGCTACAAGCAGTGAGAAACTCGGGCCCAGGCCGCCGAACACGAGCCGACGGCCCGAGCGAGGAGGCATCGGCCATGCTGTCGGAAGCCAGGATCCTCATCGTCGACGACCATGAGGACACGCTGTACGCCCTGGAGAGCGCCCTGGCCCCCCTGGGCTATCGGCTGACCCGCGCCACCGGCGGCGACGCGGCCCTCAAGGAAGTCCTCCGCGGCCAGGTCGGCCTGCTCCTCCTCGACGTCCGCATGCCCGGCGTCAGCGGCCTCGACGTCGTCCGCTACATGCGCGGCGTCGAACAGACCCAGCACATCCCCGTCATCCTCCTCACCGGCTTCGGCCCCGACGCCGAACTCACCTCCGCCGCCTTCCACCTCGGTGTGGCCGACCTCGTCATGAAACCCATCGATCCCTGGGCCCTGCGCACCAAGGTCCGTTACCTGTACGACGCCCACGCACGCTCCCTCGCCCTGGAACGCGAGGTCCGCGACCTGCGCGTCCGCCTCAAGGACCACGAGGGCCGCGAGGACCACAAGGACCACAAGGACCACGATCGAGCGGAACACCCCCACGCCCGGCGCGTACCCGCGCAGGCCGACGGCGCGAAGGACCGGACATAAACCGCAGACCAGGCCCGCCCCTGTCCCGTGCCAAAGGCATCAGGCAGCATGTCCCTCATGTCCGTACTGACGCGCGACGAAGCGCAAGCCCGTGCCCGGCTCCTCGACGTCCACCGCTACGAGATCGCACTCGACCTCACGCGCGGCGCCGAGACCTTCGACTCCCGTACCGTCATCCACTTCACCGTACGGGGGAAGAAAAAGGCCGCGGACACCTTCGTCGAGCTCAAGCCCGCCGAACTGCGCTCCGTCACCCTCGACGGCGAGCCCCTCGACCCGGGAATCCTCGACGGGAACCGCCTCCTCCTCAAGGGCCTCACCGCGGGCAAGCACGAACTGCGCGTCGACGCCGCCATGCGCTACTCCCGCACCGGCGAGGGCATGCACCGCTTCACCGACCCCACCGACGGCGAGACCTACGTCTACACCCAGCTCTTCATGGAGGACGTGCAGCGCGTCTTCGCCGCCTTCGACCAACCCGACCTCAAGGCCGTCTTCGACCTCACCGTCACCGCCCCCGAGGCCTGGACCGTCCTCGCCAACGGCATCACCGAACAGCAGGACGACGGCACTTGGCGCGCCGCCACCACCCCCCTGATCTCCACCTACCTCGTCGCCGTCGCCGCCGGCCCCTGGCACTCGGTCCGCACCGAACACCGCGGCCTGCCCTTCGGCATCCACTGCCGCCGCTCCCTCGCCCCCTACCTGGACAACGACGCCGACGAGATCCTCGACGTCACCCGCGCCTGCTTCGACCGCTACCACGAGAAGTTCGAGGAGCCGTACCCCTTCGACTCCTACGACCAGGCCTTCGTCCCCGAGTTCAACGCGGGCGCCATGGAGAACCCCGGACTCGTCACCTTCCGCGACGAGTTCGTCTACCGCTCCGCCGTCACCGACACCGAACGCCAGACCCGCGCCATGGTCATCGCCCACGAGATGGCCCACATGTGGTTCGGCGACCTCGTCACCCTCAGGTGGTGGGACGACATCTGGCTGAACGAGTCCTTCGCCGAGTACATGGGCTACCAGACCCTCACCGAAGCCACCCGCTTCACCGACACCTGGGTCGACTTCGGCATCGCCCGCAAGGCCTGGGGCTACGACGCCGACCAGCGCCCCTCCACCCACCCCGTCGCCCCCGAAGCCGTCGACGACACCGCCGCCGCCCTCCTCAACTTCGACGGCATCTCCTACGCCAAGGGCGCCTCCGCCCTGCGCCAACTCGTCGCCTGGCTCGGCGAGAAGGACTTCCTCGCCGGCATCAACGCCCACTTCACCCGCCACCGCTTCGGCAACGCCACCCTCGCCGACTTCATCGACAACCTCGCCGGCGCCACCGAACGCGACGTCCACGCCTGGGCCGACGCCTGGCTGCGCACCACCGGCGTCGACGCCCTCACCCCCAAGGTCACCCGCGGCACCGACGGCACCTACACCCTCACCGTCGACCACACCGGCAGCCGCCCCCACCACATCGCCGTCGGCATCTACGACCAGGACCTCGGCGACGACCAGGGCCACCTCACCCTCCGCGACCGCATCGAACTCGACATCCCCCAGACCGCCGACCGGCCCATCGGCAAGCGGCCCGCACTGCTCCTCCTCAACGACGGCGACCTCACCTACGCCAAGGTCCGCTTCGACCCCGACTCCTTCACCGCCGTCACCGGCCACCTCTCCGGCCTCCCCGACCCGCTCACCCGCGCCGTCGTCTGGAACGCCCTGCGCGACGCCGTACGCGACGCCGAACTCCCGCCCGCCGCCTACCTGGACGCCGCCCGCGCCCACCTCCCCCGCGAGACCGACCTCGCCGTCGTCCAGGGCGTCCTCACCTTCGCCGCCACCCAGGTCGCCGACCGCTTCCTCGCCCCCGAGCAGCGCCCCGCCGGCCTGTCCACCCTCAGCTCCCTGTGCCGCGACCTCATCCGCCGCACCGAGGACGGCGACAACCCCGGCCTGCGCCTCACCGCCGTACGCCACTTCATCGACGTCGCCGCACACCCCGAGACCATCGCCGCGTGGCTCGCCGACGGCACGGTTCCGGGTGGGCCCGAACTCGACCCCGAACTGCGCTGGCGAGTCCTCAGCCGCCTCGCCGTCCTCGGCGCGGTCGACGCCGACGCGATCGCCGAAGAACTGGAGCGGGACCCGAGCGCCACCGGCCAGGAGGGCGCCGCCCGCTGCCGGGCCGCGCTGCCCGACCCCGACGCCAAGCGCGCCGCCTGGGAGGCGATGTTCGCCTCCGACGACCTCTCCAACTACCTGTTCACCGCCACGGCCCAGGGGTTCTGGCAGCCGGAACAGGCGGATGTCCTCGGGGAGTACGTCCAGCGGTACTGGGCCGACGCGGTGGCGCTGGCCGCCCGGCGAGGGCCGGCCATGGCGGAGGCCGCCGGGCGGTGGGCGTTCCCGGTGTACGCGGTGGACTCCGAGACGCTGGGACTGGGGGAGCGGTGTCTCCGGGACGACGAGCCGATTCCCGCGCTGCGGCGGAAGCTGGTGGATCAACTGGACGATTTGGGGCGGGCGTTGAAGGTGAGGGCGGTGTAGGCGTCCAACGGGGGCGCGCCATGGGGCGTGGGGCCGTCGGCAGGCTCACGGTGGTGTGTGGCTGATCGCCCACGCGGCGGAGCGGCACACTGACACAGCCCCACGCCCTTAGGGCGCCCTCTCCTACCCTCTTTTGGTTGTAATTAACGACTTTTTCGGGCCCAGCACCCAATTGGCGTACAAGATGGGATTCCCCGCGCCCCGGAGGAACCCATGCCCACCCCGCCCCTCGCCTCAGGACCCCAAGGTCCCGGCGCGCTCCGGCCCTTGCTCGACTCGGTGCTCGTCGCGTTGCGGGAGGGGGCCGACGCGCGGGGTGGACCCCTCCCCGCCGGTGGCCCGGAGGCGGTCGCCGACCTGGTGCGGGACGCGCTCGGCGAGCCACTGCCCGCCGAAGGCGACCCGCAGGCCCTGGGCCGGCTGGTCCGCGCCCTCGCGGCAGGCACCGCCGACCCCGCCGACCCCCTGTGCGCGGCCCACCTCCACACCCCGCCCCTGGCCGTGGCCGCCGCCGCCGACCTCGCCGCCTCCGTGCTGAACCCGTCGCTCGACTCCTGGGACCAGGCGCCGGCGGCCTCCGCGCTCGAAGCGCTGGTCACCCGGGCGCTGGCCGAGGAAATCGGTGCCGCCGACGCCCTGGTCACGACCGGCGGCACCGAGTCCAACCAACTCGCCGTCCTGCTGGCCCGGGAGGCGCACGCCGGAGTACGGCTGGTCTGCGGGGCCAACGCCCACCATTCCCTCCTCCGTGCCGCCTGGCTCCTCGGCCTCCCCGAGCCCGTCACGATCCCCACCCCGGCCGGCACCCTGGACCCCGCCGCCCTGGACGCCGCCCTCGCCCACCTCCAAGGGCCCCTCCTCGTCGCCGCCACCGCCGGCACCACCGACGCCGGTCTCATCGATCCGCTGCCCCGGATCGCGACCCTCTGCCAGGCCCACGGCGCCCGGCTGCACATCGACGCGGCCTACGGCGGCGGTCTCCTCTTCAGCGACCGGCACCGGGACCGGCTCGACGGTCTCGCCCTCGCCCACACCGTCACCCTGGACCTGCACAAACTCGGCTGGCAGCCGGTCGCCGCCGGACTCCTCGCCGTACGCGACGCGGCGGACCTCGCCGTACTGGGGCAGCAGGCCGACTACCTCAACGCGGACGACGACACCGAGGCCGGCCTGCCCGACCTGCTCGGCCGGTCACTGCGGACGACCCGACGGCCCGACATCCTCAAGATCGCCGTGACCCTCAAGACCCTGGGCCGCGGCGGACTCGGCGCGCTCGTCGACCAAGTCTGCGAACTCGCCCAGGAGTTCGCCTCGACCATCGAGGCACACCCCGGCTTCGAGCTCTACGACCGGCCCACGATCAGCACGGTCCTGTTCCGGCCCGCCGAGGCGTCCGACGACACCGTGGCCGCCGTACGCCGCCACCTGCTGCACGACGGCCGGGCCGTCATAGGCCGCGCCGTACTCGACGGCCGCCTGTGGCTCAAGGTCACCCTGCTCAATCCCCACGCCCGGGCGGGCGACCTCGCCGCCCTGCTGAAACTCGTAGAGCTCGTGGAACCGTCAGGCCTCGCGGAACTCCCCGAACTCCCAGAACTCCCCGAACCTTCAGAAGGAATCACCCCTGCATGAGCACGTCCCCGACACCCCCGAACACCCCCGCCGACCCGCCCCCGAGCCACGAACCCGAAGCCCCCCGCGACCTCGTCGGCGTCGGCATCGGCCCCGCCAACCTCTCCCTCGCCGCCCTCGCCCACCCCCTCACCGAACTCGACGCCGTGTTCTACGAGCAGCGCCCCGGATTCGACTGGCACCCGGGGCTGCTCATCGAGGGCGCCACAGTCCAAGTGCCGTTCCTGGCGGACCTGGTGACGCTCGCCGACCCGGTCAGCCCCTGGTCGTTCCTGAACTACCTCAGAGCCCGCGACCGGCTCTTCCCGTTCTACTTCGCCGAGCGGTTCCACATCCAGCGCGCCGAGTACGACGCCTACTGCCGCTGGGTCGCCGAGAGCCTGCCCGGGCTGCGGTTCGGGCATCAGGTCGACTCGGTGCGCTGGAACCCCGAACGGGACCTGTTCGAGGTCGACGTCAGCGAACTCGACGGCGACGGAGAGGTCGAGGCACTCGGACGTACCTACGCGCGGAACATCGTTCTCGGGGTCGGCACCGAACCGTATGTGCCCGAGCCCCTCAAACCGCTTGTCGAGGCGGCCGGCGTGCCCGTCATCCACGCCGCGGACTACCTCGGCGAGCGCGACCGTCTGCTGACGGCCGGACATGTCACCGTCATCGGCGCCGGGCAGTCGGGCGCGGAGGTCTTCCTCGATCTGCTGCGGCACCGGCCCACCGGGCGGGAGCGGCTGCACTGGCTGGGCCGTACGGAGGCGTTCGCGCCCATGGAGTACTCCAAGCTGGGCCTTGAGCACTTCACACCGGACTACACCCGCTACTTCCACGCCCTCGCCGAACCCACCCGGGACCGGCTGGTCGCCGCCCAGTGGCAGCTCCACAAGGGCATCGGCGCCGACACGATCGCCGCGATCCACGACGAGCTGTACCGCCGCACCCTCGACGGCGGCTGGCCCGACGCGGTCCTCACCCCCGGCGTCAACGTCCGCACGGCCGGCCGGCTCGCCACCACCAAGGTCGAACTCCACCTCGAACACATCGAGCAGGGCACTCGCTCCCGCCTCACCACCGACGCCGTCGTCCTCGCCACCGGCTACCGCGAGCGCCCCCTGGACCGCGTCCTCGCCGGCCTCGACCCCTACATGCGGCGCGACAGCCGTGAGCGGCCCCGCGTCGACGAGAAGTACCGGATGATCCTCGACCCGTCGGTCACCGCCGCCGGCTGTCACGTCTACGTCCAGAACGCCGAACTGCACACCCACGGCGTCGGCGCCCCCGACCTGGGTCTCGCCGCCTGGCGCAGCGCCACCATCCTCAACACCCTCACCGGCAAGAAGCCCTACCCACTCCCGGGCCGCACGGCCTTCACCACCTTCGGCTTCGAACCCCGGCCCCAGATTCCGCCCGCGCGGCAGGAGAAGACCCTCACTCCGCTGACGCCCCTCGCCGACGCAAGGTAATCGAAGCGCAAAGAAGTAGGGCAGGAGTGATGACGGCTGCAAGAAAGCTGCCTACCTTTCGGGCATGAACAGCACCCGCGCAGGCAAGGCCTGGATCGCCGCTCACCGCTCCGCCACGATCGACCCGTACGAAGCCTTCAAACTCTTCGAAGTCCGAGGCTTCACCGACCAGACCGTACGCCAGACCGTGCGCCCCGCCGGCGGCGGCGAGGCCCTACGCGTCC
Source organism: Streptomyces sp. DSM 40750 (assembly GCF_024612035.1). Lineage (GTDB taxonomy): Bacteria > Actinomycetota > Actinomycetes > Streptomycetales > Streptomycetaceae > Streptomyces. Next base: position 3,079,623 of record NZ_CP102513.1, on the reverse strand, counting down.
GCCTCAGCAACCGCTACGGCAGGACCCCGCTGGACATCGGCGGCGCCCACCTCGCCCGCCGCACCGAAGGCAGCACCATCGACCCCACCACGGACGTCACCCTCCTCTTCGCCGGCGCCGAAACCGTCACCGTCCCGGCCGGCGAAGAAATCATCAGCGACCCCGTCGAAGGCACCCTCACCGCCGGCGAGGAACTGGCCCTCAGCCTCTACCTCCCCGGCGACACCGGCCTCACCACACACTCCGCGATCCCCTACGACGTCGGCCACGCCGTCCCCGGCGACCAGCTCACCGCCGAATCCCTCGACGAATCAGACGAACTCATCACCGGGCACTTCCTCACCGGCATCGACGTCCTCGCCCCCGAGGACACCCGCATCGCCGTCGCCTTCGGAGACTCCTGGATCGAGGGCATGGCCACCACCCCCGGCACCGGCGGCAGCTTCCCCGCCCAGCTCGACCGCCGCCTCACCAGCGGCTGGATCGTCGCCACCGGCATCTCCGGCAACCGACTCCTCACCGACGAGATCGGCGCCCACCTGCTCTCCCGCGTCCAACACGACGCCCTCGACATACCCGGCGCCAGCCACGTCATCATCCACGCCGGCCTCAACGACCTCGGCCTGCCCGGCGCCATCGCCTTCCCCGAACCGGCCAAACTGCCCACGGCCGCCGACCTGATCACGGCACTGACCGCCCTCGCCGACCGCCTCCACGCCGCCGGCCTCACCGTCATCGGCTCCACCCTCGGCCCCTACGCCGGCACCGTCTACCCCGGCTACGACACCGAAGAGGGCCAGACCGCACGCGCCGAGGTCAACACCTGGTTCCTCGGCGACAGCCACCCCTTCGACGCCGTCATCGACATCGCCGCCGCCGTCGCGGACCCCGGCCAACCCACCCGGATCCGCGACGACTACAACAGCGGCGACGGCCTCCACGTCAACGACGCCGGCGCGAAAGCCATCGCCGACGCCGTCGACCTGAGCCTGCTGGCCCTGTGACGGACTAGAAGACCGGCGTACCGTTCCGCGTCAGCTTCCAGTCCACCGACGCGAACTCCGCCGGATCGATCGCCCCCTTCGCCTTCACCCAGGCGATCATCGTGTTACGGATCTCGTCCGAGTTCGACCACAGCAGCTGGGCGGCGGCGACATAGGGGAAGTTGCCACCGCCGTTGGCCCGGTAGTTGTTCACCGCGAACACGAACTGCTTGTCGTCCGCCAACGGCGCACCCTCGAACAGCACGTTCGCGATCCGCGACCCCGCCGGCCTGGCGATGTCGATCTCGTACGTCAGACCGCTCACCGCGTCATAGTTGTAGTCCGGCGTACCGTTCGCGTTCGTCAGCTTCGCCGGATCGACCTCCGCGTCCGCCGCCGTCTGCACGAAGTAGTTCGCCGAGTACTCCAGGTACGCCTTCATCTGCGCACCCGTCATCAGCCGCGCCTCCAGTGTGTTCTCGAAGACGTACAGACCGGCCACATCCCGGATGGTCACGTTCCCCGCCGGGATCACCGCACTCCGCGAGAACGCCGCGGCCTGCGACAGCACCGGCAGTGACGCGTACTCCGTCGACGCCAGCGCCTGCTTCACCGTGTCCGCCTGGATGCGGTTGATCAGATCGATGATCGCCACATCCTTGTACGGCGCCTCCACCGACGTCATCTCGGCCGCGTTCGTACCGATGATCTGGTTGACATAAGCCACGACCTTCTCGTGCTCGTCACCCAGCATCGTCACGATCTCCGGGTCCTCCTCCACCGTGTTGGAGTTGAGAACCTGCGCGGCGACCTTCTCGACCTTCCAGCAGCCCTTGCTCCACACCAGCTCGAAGTCGAACAGCGTCAGCCGCTGCCCCCACTTCAGCGGCTCCGACAGCACGACCTGCTTGCCCGTCTCCTTGTTGGTGACGAAGTACTCCGGGATCTCCGTGTGCGCGTGCCCCACCAGAATCGCGTCGATCCCCGGCACCTGCTCGGCCACCAGCCCCGCCGCGTTCTCGATGTACGGCAACTGGTCACCGTACGAAGAGGTGCCGGAGGAACCACTGTGCGCCGACACGATGACGACGTCCGCCCCCATGGAGCGCAGCTTCGGCACCCACTTCGCCGCCTGCTCCTCCAGCCCCGGGAACGTCATCTTCCCCTGCACGTTCGCCTTGTCCCAGATCGCGATACCCGGGTTCGTGAGCCCCAGCACCGCCACCTTCACATCACGCCCGTGCGGCGTCCGCAGCCGGTGCATGCTGTACGGCGGGAACGCCGGCCGCAGCGTCTTCGCGTCCAGCGCGTTCGCACCCAGCAGCGGGAAACGACACTGCTCCTGGAACTTCCGCAGCACCGGAATGCCGTAGTTGAACTCGTGGTTGCCCAGGGCCGCCGCGTCATAGTCGATCGCGTTCATCGCCTGCGCCATCGGGTGCACCGGACCACCCTTGGCGGTGATCGGGTCCACCTTCGCGTAGTAGTACGACAACTGCGTGCCCTGGATGGTGTCACCGGCGTCGATGAGCAGCGTGTTGTGGCGCCCCTTCTCCTTACGGATCCGGTTCACCAGAGTCGAGATCTTCGCGAGACCGACGTCGTTGTGCGCCCTGTCGTCGAACTCCTTGTCCGTGAAGTAGTCCCAGTTGAAGACATTGCCGTGCAGGTCCGTCGTCCCCATCACGGTGAACCCGTACCGCTTCGGGGCCTTCTTCCCGTCACCCGTCACCGCGGCCGCCTGCGCGTTCGGAGCCATCGCCGTACCGGCGACGGCCACTCCCGCACCGGTCACGGCCGACTTCTTCAGAAACTTCCGGCGGTTCAAGGGCATATCGGGGCACTCCTCGGGAAACGAATCTCAACGCGCGTAGACAACAGGGCACGACAAGCGCGACGCGACAAGGGAACACGCGCGACAACGCGCGTAGATTCTGACCCGTACATTCCCAACAGCAACAGACCCAGCAGGTTTCGATCTGATGACCGACCCCCACCCCAGCCCGGCCACCGGTGACAGAGTGGGACGTATGGCCACCAGCTCAGAGGAAGCCCAACCCGCCGCCGTCCCCTACGGCACCCCCGACGCGCCCCGCATCGCCGTCCGCGGCGAAGCCCGCCTCGAAGTCGACCCCGAAACAGCCCGCATCCGAGTCACCGTCCTCGCCCGCGGCAAGGACCGGCGCGCCGCCCTCGACGACCTCACCCGCCGCAACACCACCGTCCTCGACCTCATCAAGACCTACGGCGAAGCGGTCGAACGGCTGGAGACCGGCACCCTCTCCATCACCCCCGAACTCAAGGAGAAAGGCAGAGGAGAGAGGATCCACGCCTACCACGGCCGCGTCCACATCACCGCCGAGCTGACCGACTTCACCGCACTGGGCGAACTCACCACACGCCTGGCCGACCTGGACCTGACGAGCGTCGACGGCCCCTGGTGGTCCCTCCGCCCCAACTCACCCGCCCACAGACAAGCCCGGCAGAAGGCCGTCAAGGAAGCCGTACAGCGCGCACGCGAATACGCCGACGCCCTCGACACCACACTCGCGGCCCTGGTCGAACTCGCCGACATCGGCGCGGAGGCCACCCCCCAGTCCTTCGGCCCGGCAGCCCCCCGCGGCCCCATGCGCTCCGCCAGAGCCAAGGGCGCCGAGGACACCGACGCCGCCCCCCTCGACCTCGAACCCCAACGCCAACACGTCTACGCACAGGTCAACGCCCGCTTCACCATGCAGCCGCCACGACTCTGACCAACCGCCGGGGTGCTCCCGCCAGCTCATCCGAGCGCCCCGGCGCACACTTCAACCCTTGTGACCACTTGTCAAATACCGTTCACCCAAAGGTCGTTGAGTAGTCAGGCCCCACCAAATCGCTACCGGCCGGTAAGCCATAGGCTCGAAACATGCGCCGAGCAAAGATCGTCTGCACCCTCGGGCCCGCCACCGACTCGTACGACCAGATCAAGGCACTGGTCGAGGCCGGCATGGACATCGCCCGCTTCAACCTCAGCCACGGCGGCCACGCCGAACACGACGAGCGCTACCAGCACGTCCGCAAGGCCGCCGACGAGACCGGCCGCAGCGTCGGCACCCTCGCCGACCTTCAAGGCCCGAAGATCCGCCTCGGCCGCTTCACCGAAGGCCCCGTACTCCTTGAACGCGACGACACCTTCACCATCACCGTCGAGGAGAACGTCGAAGGCAACGGCGACATCTGCGGCACCACCCACAACGGCCTCGCCACCGACGTCACCACCGGCGAACGCATCCTCGTCGACGACGGCAAAGTGACACTCGAAGTCACCGCGGTCGACGGCCCCCGCGTCCACACCCGGGTCGTGGAAGGCGGGATGGTCTCCGACCACAAGGGCCTGAACCTCCCCGGGGTCGCAGTGTCGGTGCCGGCGCTGTCCGAGAAGGACGAGGAGGACCTCCGCTGGGCCCTCCGCACCGGCTTCGACATCATCGCCCTGTCCTTCGTCCGCTCCGCCCGGGACATCAAGGACGTCCACCGGATCATGGACGAGGAAGGCCGCCGACTCCCCGTCATCGCCAAGATCGAGAAGCCCCAGGCGGTCGACAACATCGAGGAGATCGTCGCCGCCTTCGACGGCGTCATGGTCGCGCGAGGCGACCTGGGCGTGGAAATGCCCCTCGAACAGGTCCCCCTGGTCCAGAAGCGCACGGTCAAACTCGCCAAGCGCAACGCCAAGCCGGTCATCGTCGCCACGCAGATGCTCGACTCGATGATCAACAACTCCCGCCCGACGAGGGCGGAGGTCAGCGACGTCGCCAACGCCGTCCTCGACGGCACGGACGCGGTGATGCTCTCCGGCGAGACGAGCGTCGGCAAGTACGCGGTGGAGACGGTCCGCACGATGGGCCGCATCGTGGCGGCGGCGGAAGAGGACCTGCTCGCGAAGGGCCTCCCGCCTCTCACCGAGCACAACAAACCCCGCACCCAGGGGGGCGCGGTGGCCCGCGCGGCAGCCGAGATCGGCGACTTCCTGGACGCCAAGTTCCTGGTCGCCTTCAGCCAGTCCGGCGACACGGCCCGCCGCCTCTCCCGCTACCGCTCACCGATCCCGCTGCTCGCCTTCACCCCCGACCCGGCGACGCGCTCGCAGCTGAGCCTGACGTGGGGCGTGGAGACCTTCCTGGGGCCGCGCGTGGACTCGACGGACGCGATGGTCGACCAGGTGGATGAGCTGTTGTTGAAGTACGGCCGCTGCAAGAAGGGCGACGTCGTGGTCATCACGGCGGGCTCACCGCCGGGGGTCGCGGGCTTCACGAACATGGTGCGGGTGCATCACATCGGGGAGGACGACAGCCCGAAGTAGGGGGTCAGTGTTTCGGGCCTACGTGGGTGTCCATGAGGGCTACCGAGGCTTTGCGGGCGATGGAGACGTTGAACGGGTTGCTGCCGCGAGCGAGAGTGGTCCACTCGACGCCCACCTTGTCGAGGGTGTCGGTGAAGAGCTTCCGGATGTCGTCGGATTTGTTGCTGAAGAAGTAGCGCGGGTACTCGTAGCGCTTGGTCACACCGGCGACGAGGTGGGTTGTCCAGTTGGTGATGCGGCAGCCGTCTGAGTGGATGAGGCCACGGATGAACTCCCAAGGGTGAGCATCGACGACTTCCTGCTGCCAGGGTTCGAGGAGGATGGGGCGCTCGTGCTTCTTGCCTGCGCCGTGTTGAGGGAAGAGGCACGGCCAGTGTTTGCTGGCGCTGGAGACGGCGAAACAGCCCTGCCTCTTGACCCGGCAGACGCTGTTGCTCGGGCGCACGGCACGAAGCGCGGTCTCGCATGCGTCGATGACACCGGGCCAGGTCCTGTCCAGCACGATGCGCATGTAGTAGACGCCTTTCCTATGAGCGCTGATACACCCGTCCCCAAGGTAGAGGCCCAACAGGTAGGCATACGCGGCTGGTTGCTCAGGCATCCGCGGTATGTCGTCGCACCGGGGGCAGGGGCGGCCTGTGGGGCGCTTCAGGGGTTCGATACGGCGCTGCCAACTGCGGAGAGTGGCGCGTGAGATGCCGGTTTCTCTACTGATGGAGCTCAGGCTGCGCCCCTGTGCTACGAGAGCCAAGGCCTGCTCGCGTGTACCCATGTCGCACATGCGACCACTCTGTGCAACTGATCGCGACTGTGTGCAGCAAAAAGCGGATGTTCACGAGAACGTGGACATCCGCTTAGTTGTTGCAACCTTGGAATTGAAGGAAAAGTGCCCTGGGTGGGACTCGAACCCACACTGTATGGTGTTTGAGACCATTGTCTACTGCCAATTGGACTACCAGGGCCTAGGAATCGAAGGCGCGCCCCGACTCCGTGCTCACTACTTTACCGCAGCTAGGTACTCTCTTGTCAGCAGTACCCCTGCCCTGAACAAGGAGCCCCCGTGACCGCCCCCGAGTCGCCCCAGCCCGTAGACGCGCCCGACGACGACAAGTCGCACGTGCCTCCGCTGACGACCCGTGTCGTCATCGCCGAGGACGAGGCGTTGATCCGCCTCGATCTCAAGGAGATGCTCGAAGAGGAGGGCTACTCCGTCGTGGGCGAGGCCGGTGACGGTGAGCAGGCCATCGAGCTGGCCCGGGAGCACCAGCCGGACCTCGTGATCCTCGATGTGAAGATGCCGAAGATGGACGGCATCTCCGCCGCCGAGAAGATCGCTGAGGAGCGCATCGCGCCCGTGCTGATGCTGACCGCCTTCTCGCAGCGCGATCTCGTCGAGCGGGCTCGGGACGCCGGTGCGATGGCGTACCTCGTCAAGCCGTTCAGCAAGAGTGATGTCGTCCCGGCGATCGAGATGGCCGTCTCGCGCTTCACCGAGTTGAAGGAGCTGGAGAAGGAGGTCGCCGACCTCACTCTCCGCCTGGAGACTCGCAAGCTGGTCGACCGGGCGAAGTCGATTCTGCAGACGGAGTACGGGCTGACGGAGCCGGCCGCGTTCCGGTGGATCCAGAAGACGTCGATGGACCGTCGGATGTCGATGCAGCAGGTGGCCGAGGCCGTCATTCAGGATGCCGACGAGAAGAAGGCCGCCAAGGGCTGATCCCCCCTATACATACGACGAGGCCCGCGCCCCCCACCTGAAGGGGGGCGCGGGCCTCGCCGTATGTGGGCGGGAGGCTAGTCCTCGCCGAGGTACGCCTTGCGGACCGACTCGTCGTGCAGCAGGTCGGAGCCCGTGCCGGAGAGGACGATCTTGCCGATCTCCATGACGTGACCCTGGTCGGCGAGGGAGAGCGCGGCCTGCGCGTTCTGCTCGACGAGCAGGATGGTGGTGCCCTGGGACTTGAGCTCGGAGATCGTCGCCATGATCTTCTGCATCATGATCGGCGAGAGGCCCATGGAGGGTTCGTCGAGCATGAGCAGCTTGGGCTGGGACATGAGGGCCCGGCCCATCGCGAGCATCTGCTGTTCGCCGCCGGAGAGGGTTCCCGCGGCCTGCTTCCTTCGTTCGCCCAGGATGGGGAAGAGGTCGTAGGCGCGCTGGATGTCCTTCTCGATGCCGGGCTTGTCGCTGCGCAGGAAGGCGCCGAGGCGGAGGTTGTCCTCGATGGTCATGCGCGGGAAGATGTGCCGCCCCTCGGGGGAGTGGGCGAGTCCCAGCGAGACGATGTTGTGCGCGGGGATCTTCTTGAGCGACTTGCCGTTGAACTTGACCTGGCCGCCGACGGGCTTGAGCAGGCCGGACAGGGTGCGCAGGGTCGTGGTCTTGCCGGCGCCGTTGGTGCCGATGAGGGTGACGACCTCGCCGGCGTCGACCTTGAAGGAGATGCCCTTGACGGCTTCGATCTTGCCGTAGGCGACCCGGAGGTCCTCTACTTCGAGCAGTGCGGTCATCGGTCGTTCTCCTTGCCGGGCGCGGCGTCCTTCGAGGGCTCGGCGTGTGCCTCGGCGGCCTCGACTTCGGCGACCTCGTCCTTGCCGGGTGCGTCTTCGAAGGGTTCGCCGAGGTAGGCGGCGACGACGCGTTCGTCTCCCTGGACGGTGGCGCTGTCGCCTTCGACGAGCTTTTCGCCTTGGACGAGGACGGCGACGCGGTCGCAGAGGTTGAAGATGAACCGCATGTCGTGCTCGATGACGAGGACGGCGATGCCCTTGTCTCGGATGGCGAAGACGAGTTCCTCGGTGGTGCGCGTCTCCTGGGGGTTCATGCCGGCTGTCGGCTCGTCCAGGAGGAGCAGGCCCGGTTCGCTCGCCAGTGCCCGTGCGATCTCCAGCTTGCGCTGTTCGCCGTAGGGGAGGTTGCGGGCCAGGTGTTCGGCTTTGGCGTCCAGGCCGACGAACTCCAGGAGTTCCATGGCGCGTTCGCGGGAGGCGGCTTCGGCCTTGTGGAAGCCGGGGCCGCGCAGGAGGGCGGACCAGAGGCCTTCCTTGGTGCGGGTGTGGCGACCGACGAGGACGTTTTCCAGGACCGTCATGTTGGCGAACAGGCGGATGTTCTGGAAGGTGCGGGCGATGCCGGCCGCGGTGACCTTGAAGGATTTGGGCGGGAGGACCTGGCCCTTGTAGCGGACTTCGCCCTCGGTGGGGATGTAGAGGCCGGTGAGGCAGTTGAAGAAGGTTGTCTTGCCGGCGCCGTTGGGGCCGATGAGTCCGACGATCTCGCCGCTGTTGACGGTGAGGTTGACGTTGCGTACGGCGGTGAGGCCGCCGAAGCGCATGGTCACGCCGCGGGCGTCGAGCACGGTCTCGCCGGGGGCGTTGGCGCCCGGTGTGGCGTCCTTGGTGGTGGTGTCGGTGGTCATGGGTCAGGCCCCTGCCTTGCTGAGGACTGTGGGTGCTTCGGCGTCTTCGTGGAATTCGAGCTGGCGGCGCCGGTTGGGGATGATGCCTTCCGGGCGGAAGCGCATCAGCAGGACGAGGGCGAGGCCGAAGGCGAAGAGCTGGTAGTTGCCGAGGAACTGGAGCTTGGCCGGGATCAGGTAGAGCAGTGCGGCGCCGACGAGGGGTCCGCTGATGGTGCCCATGCCGCCGAGTACGACGGCTGCGAGGAGGAACGCCGAGTTGGGCGGGACCACGTGGGCGAACTGGTACTGCTCCGGCGTCACGGTGTAGGTGACGTGTGCCTGGACCGTGCCGGCGAGGCCGGCGAGGGCGGCGCCGAGGGCGAAGGCGATGAGCTTGACCCGGAAGCCGTTGATGCCCATGGCGAGTGCGGCGGTCTCGTCCTCGCGGATCGCGATCCAGGCGCGGCCGATGCGGGAGTCGCTGCTGCGCCGGAAGACCACCACGACGATGAACGTGATGAGGAGCATCAGGAAGAAGTAGTTGGCGAACCGGGCGATGGTGAACCCGGCGATGGAGTGTTCCTGGCCGAAGTCGAAGCCGAGGATGTTGAGGTTCGGGATCGAGGAGATGCCGTTGGAGCCGTTGGTGATGTCGGGTCCGGAGGTGCCGTCCATGTTGAGGACGGCGAGGCGGAAGATCTCACCGAAGCCGAGGGTCACGATGGCGAGGTAGTCGCCGCGCAGCCGCAGGGTCGGGGCGCCGATGATGACGCCGAAGATCATGGCGACGACGGCGCCGAGGATGGCGGATGCCCAGAACGGCAGGTGGATGTCGAACGGCGAGGAGGGTGAGCCGGAGACCATGGCCGCGGTGTAGGCGCCGACGCCGAGGAAGGCGACGTATCCGAGGTCGAGGAGGCCGGCGAGGCCGACGACGATGTTCAGGCCGAGGGCGACGGTGGCGAAGATCAGGATGTAGACGCCGATGGTCGCGTACTGGTCGTCGGACTGGGTGAAGGGGAACGCGGCGGCCGCGGTGAACGCGCCGATCATGGTGATGGTGCGGTGCTTGCCGGTGACCGCGGAGACGCGGCCGACGAGACCTGCCTTGGCGAGGGCGCCGAAGCCGAAGCCGGCGGTGATGAGGAAGCCGACGAAGAGTTCGTCGTACTCGGTGCCGATGCCGTAGGTGAAGATGACCAGGCCGAGGGTCATCGCCGCGACGATGATCAGGATCTCGGCGTAGGAGGGCAGTTTGGGCGCCGGGGTCGAGGTGCCGGTGGCGAAGCAGGCCTTGGCGAGGGAGCGTGCGTTGCGTGCGCCCAGCAGGAACTCTTCCCAGCCGGTGTCCTCGGGGTCGGCGATCTCGGGTACCGGTCGTTCGAACGGCAGGGAGAGGGCGCCGAGGAGGGTGGCGAGGGTGGCGACGGCCGCGACGTAGCCGCCGGGTTCGAGGTTGACGACGCCGCCGAGCTGGATGCTGATCGCGAGGATCGTGAACCAGGCGGTGGCGAAGGTGCCGAGGGCGGCCAGTTTGATGGCGCTGTCGGCGCCGGCGGGGGTGAGCCAGCGCAGGCCCTTGATGCCGTAGGAGGCGAGGCCGAAGACGGTGGTGAGGGCGCCGCCGATGAGGACGAGGACCTGGAGGCCGCCGGGGTAGCCGTAGACGGTGAGGTTGCCGGGGAAGGCGGAGGTCCAGGTCCAGGAGAGGAAGGTGGAGATCACGGCGAGGACGCCGCCGCCGGTGGCGAGGGCACGGCCGATGTTCTCCGGGAGGCCCACGAGACCCCTCGAAGTGCTGTCGTGCTTGGCGGTCGGAGCCGGGGATGCGGTGGTGTGTGTGGTCATCGGTGTCACGCCCTGTCCGCCACGCGCTCACCGAGCAGACCCTGTGGCCTGAACAGGAGTACGAGGATGAGGAGTACGAACGCCCAGACGTTGGCCCAGGACTGGCTGCCGAACTGCTCCATGCCGGGGATGTCGGCGATGTAGGCGGTGGAGAGGGCTTCGGCGAGGCCGAGGACGACGCCGCCGAGCATGGCGCCGTAGATGTTGCCGATGCCGCCGAGGACGGCTGCGGTGAAGGCCTTGAGGCCGAGGATGAAGCCCATGCGGAACTGGACCTGGCCGTACTTGAGGCCGTAGGCGAAGGCTCCGACGGCGGCGAACGCGGCGCCGAGGGCGAAGGCGACCACGATGATGCGGTCGGTGTTGATGCCCATGAGCTTGGCGGTGTCGGGGTCCTGGGCGGTGGCCTGCATGCCGCGTCCGGTGCGGGTCTTCATGACGAAGTACGCGAGGATCGCCATGCTGATCGGGGCGGCGATCAGCAGGAAGATGTCACCGGTCTGGATGGTGACGCCGCCGATTTCGAAGGGGCCGCCGTCGATCTGCGGGAAGTTGATGGACTCCTTGGCGTCCGGGTACCAGGCCCATACCGCCTGCTGGAGGGCCAGGGAGAGGCCGATGGCGGTGATGAGGGGCGCCAGGCGTGGCGCGGTGCGCAGGGGGCGGTAGGCGAGCCGTTCCGCTCCTACGGCGGCGAGCACGGCGACGATGATGCCTCCGACGAGCATCAGCGGGAGCGCTACCCACATGGTGGTGCCGTCGGGCAGCACGTAGAGGTAGACCGTGATGGCGCCGAAGCCGCCCAACATGAAGATTTCACCGTGGGCGAAGTTGATGAGCTGGACGATGCCATAGACCATCGTGTAGCCGATGGCGACCAGCCCGTACATGGATCCTAGTAGCAGGCCGTTGACCAGCTGCTGCGGCAGTTCGTTCACCGCATGTCCTCCGAGACTTTCGGGCGTTCGACGAATGTGACCGGATGCGAGTCCGCGCGGGGCGCCTGGTGGTGCGGCGCCCCGCGCGGCTCATGGGTGTGCTGGTGGGATCAGCCGGAGTAGGTACCGGACTTGACCGCCTTCCACTCCCCGCCCTTGACCTCGTAGACGGTGAGCTGCTTGTTGGTCGTGTCGCCGTATTCGTCGAAGGCGACCTTGCCGGTCACGCCGTCGAAGGAGACGTTCTGCATCGCGGTGGTGATCTGCGCGCGGGCGTCGTCCGGGAGCTTGCCGTCGTTGTCCTCGACGACCTTCTTCACGGCCTCGATGATGGCCCAGGTCGAGTCGTAGGAGTAGCCGCCGTAGGCGGAGTAGGGCTCCTTGTAGCCCGCGGCCTTGTAGTCGGCGACGAAGTCCTTCGCGGAGGGCAGTTCCTCGACGGGGGCGCCGACGGAGGTGGCGAGGTCGCCGGTGCTGGCGGTGCCACCGAGGTTGATGTACTCGGGGTCGTACATGCCGTCGCCGCCGACGACGGGGATCTTGGCGCCGGTGGCCTTGAGCTGCTTGGTGAGCGGGCCGGACTGCGGGTACTCGCCGCCGTAGTAGACGACGTCGGCGCCGGAGTTCTTGACCTTGGTGGCGACCGCGGAGAAGTCCTTGGTCTCGGGGTCGATGTGCTCGGTGCCGGCGACCTCGCCGCCGAGCTTCTTGAACTCGTCGGTGAAGGTGGCGGCCAGGCCGGCGCCGTAGGTCTTCTTGTCGTCGATGACGAAGACCTTCTTCTTCTTTGCGTCGTTGTACAGGTACTGCGCGGCGAACGGGCCCTGGATGGCGTCCGTGGTCGCGGTGCGGAAGTACGACTTGTACGGGCGGACCTTCTTGGTCTGCCAGTCGGCGCCCTGGGTGAGGGTGGGGCCGGTGTTGGCCGGGGAGACCTGGACGAGCTTGGCGTCGTCGAAGACCTTCTGCATCGACTCGGCGACGGAGGAGTTCAGGGGGCCGACGGCGCCGAGGATGTCCTTGTTGGCGACGAACGTGGTGGCGTTCTGCTGGCCCGAGGAGGGCTGCGCCTGGTCGTCGAGGGGCTCGATCTTGAAGGTTATGCCCTCGACGTACTTTTCCTTGTTGGCCGTTTTGGCCGCGAGGTCGGCGGAGTTCTTGATGCCGAGGCCCATGGCGGAGAGGTCACCGGTCAGCGGGGCGTCGACGCCTATGACGACAGTGGTGCCGCTGTCGGCTTCCGAGCCGCCGTTTCCCTCTTCGCGCGAGCCGCAGGCGGTGAGTGTGAGTGCTCCCGCCGCCAGCGCGGCGGTGATGGCGATGAGCGAACGTTGACGCACAATCAGTCCTTTCCCTGGCACGGCCCATCCTGTTTGGAAGCGGCCGAGTCGAGCGCTGGGCCGAAGACGTGACTTCGATTCCGGTGGCGCGGTGACTGGGCGTGACTCTAAGCGTGTGTGGGGAACGTGGAGGAGAGTCTGGCCAAGGCTGTGACGCTCTTGTTATGACACGAGGTAATGCAGAGCGGTACTCAGTGGGTGGATGTGCGGAATTCAGACCGATTCGCCCTGTCCACATGCTGAGAACATGCAGGGTTGGTGCAGGTGAGTTCAGGAGTGTTCAGGTTTTTGGTGATGACAGGAAATTGTTGCTACAGGCGACTTGAAGGGCGTCGGAGAGGTCCTGCGCGTAGCGCTCACCCAGGATGAAACTGTGCACTTCTATTGCGCGTGTATTACGTAGAGTTACGTCCAGGAAAGGCAGTCCGGCGTTCTCCGGCACTTTGGCGCATTCTGTGATGCGCATGGTGATGGCCATCTTCCGGGACACGTCGGTCGCGATCCGCGCCGGAATGTGCGGATCCGTGGTGAGGGAGAGTCCCGCGTAGGGCTGGGTCATCCGCTCGATCGTGACCGGGGGACCCGACCGTACGCTCAGCTCCACCTCGAACCCGAAGCTCCCGCGCGGCGCCCCGCCGGTCAGCGGACCCAGATAGCTGACGCCGACCGCCTGGGAGGGGTACGGCGCCTCGGGCGGCGGGGCCGGCTCCGGCCGGGTGGCATGGAGATAGCCGCCGCCCGCGAGCATGGCGACGGCCGCCGCCACAGCGAACACGGCCCGGCGGTGCCGGGCGTACACCTGCGCGTACCGCCCACGAGGAGGGTCGGGCACGGCCGGGGCGTCCGCGTCGGGCACGTCCCGCGCGCGGGTGCCCTCGCCCGGCTCCACGGGGCCGACCCCGCTCATTGCCAGGGCCCCGCGCCCGGACCGCCCGCGCGGTACCACTCCGCGCAGCCCGCACGCGCCCGCCGGTCGATCAGCCGCTCCGCCGCGTCCGTGCCGTCGCGCTTCTTCTCGGCCCGGGCGGCGTCCACGACCTGGCGCAGGATCTCGTACTGCCCGTTCGACAGCCCCATGGACTGATAGTCCCCGGAGGTGTCGCCGTCCAGCGTCTCCCGCGACCAGTACGCGACGACCTTCGCGCACAGCTCCTCGGGCGGGGTGGCCGACGGCGACGAGCTGTTCCGCCCGCCCGCCGCTCCGCCCGTCGTGCCCGACTCCGCGCACCCGGTGGCCAGGACGCCGGTCAGCAGCGCCAGCCCGAGCACCGCCCCCGGCCAGGGGGCTCCTCCCGTTGCCATGCCCCGACGCTAGAGCCTGTCCGCCATGCGGGACCAGAGGTGGAAAGGCCTTCGCCTCCGCCGCCCCCCTGTCCATACGCATCAACCCGCCGTCCGCGCCCGCTCACCCCTGGGCCGGCGCCGGGGCGTCCCGCAGCAGACACGTCAGCCGGGCCGTGCACACCCGCTTGCCGGCCTCGTCGCTGATGACGATCTCGTACGTCGCCGTCGAGCGCCCCTTGTGCACGGGCGTGGCGACACCGGTCACCAGGCCGGACCGGGCGCCACGGTGGTGCGTGCAGTTCAGGTCCACGCCCACGGCGATCTTGGAGCTGCCCGCGTGCAGCATGGAGCCGACCGACCCCAGCGTCTCCGCCAGCACGGCGGACGCGCCGCCGTGCAGCAGCCCGTACGGCTGGGTGTTGCCCTCCACCGGCATGGTGCCGACGACCCGGTCCGCCGAGGCCTCCACGATCTGCACGCCCATACGGGTGCCGAGGTGTCCCGCGGAGAACATCGCGACCAGGTCGATGCCGAGGGCCGCGTACTCGTCGATGACCTCTTGCGGGAACTTCACGTGGTGCTGCTCGCCCATGGGGCTCCGTCCGTCGTCGGTCCGATGCGCCGCCGGCGGTCGTACGCCGGCCTCGGCTGAGCAAACGCTCAGTCGGTGGACGATTGTTCCAGACGGACCACCACGGACTTGCTGGCCGGGGTGTTGCTGGTGTCCGCGGTGGCGTCCAGCGGCACCAGGACGTTGGTCTCGGGGTAGTACGCGGCGGCGCAGCCACGGGCCGTCGGGTAGTGCACCACCCGGAAACCGGGCGCGCGGCGCTCGACTCCGTCCTTCCACTCACCCACCAGGTCCACGTACGAGCCGTCGGCGACCTTCAGCTCCCGGGCGTCCTCGGGGTTGACCAGCACGACCCGGCGGCCGTTCTTGATACCCCGGTAGCGGTCGTCCAGGCCGTAGATCGTGGTGTTGTACTGGTCGTGCGAGCGCAGCGTCTGCAGCAGCAGGCGGCCTTCGGGCAGCTCCGGGTACTCGACCGGGGCGGCCGTGAAGTTGGCCTTGCCGGTGGCCGTGGGGAAGCGGCGCTCGTCGCGCGGGGCGTGCGGGAGGGCGAAGCCGCTCGGGTCGGCCACGCGCGCGTTGAAGTCCTCGAAGCCGGGCACCACGCGCGCGATGCGGTCGCGGATCGTCGCGTAGTCCTTCTCGAACTCCTCCCACGGCGTACGGCTGTCCTCGCCGAGCACCCGCCGGGCGAGCCGGCACACGATCGCCGGCTCGGACAGCAACTGCCCGCTCGCGGGCTCCAGCCGGCCGCGTGAGGCATGCACCATGCCCATCGAGTCCTCGACGGTCACGAACTGCTCGCCGCCGCCCTGGAGATCGCGCTCGGTGCGGCCCAGGGTCGGCAGGATCAGCGCCCGCGCGCCCGTGACCGCGTGCGAGCGGTTCAGCTTCGTCGACACGTGCACGGTCAGCCGGGCCCGGCGCATGGCCGCCTCCGTCACCTCCGTGTCCGGGGACGCCGACACGAAGTTGCCGCCCATCGCGAAGAACACCTTCGCCTTGTCGTCACGCATGGCCTTGATGGCCCGTACGACGTCGTAGCCGTGCTCCCGGGGCGGCGCGAAGCCGAACTCCTTCTCCAGGGCGTCCAGGAACGCCGGGGCGGGCCGCTCGAAGATGCCCATCGTGCGGTCGCCCTGCACGTTCGAGTGGCCGCGCACCGGGCAGACGCCCGCGCCGGGGCGGCCGATGTTGCCGCGCAGGAGAAGGAAGTTGACCACCTCGCGGATGGTCGGCACCGAGTGCTTGTGCTGGGTGAGGCCCATGGCCCAGCAGACGATGGTCCGCTTCGAGGCGAGGACCATGCGCAGCGCCTCGTCTATCTGCGCGCGCGTGAGGCCGGTCGCGGTGAGCGTCTCGTCCCAGTCGGCGGCGCGGGCGGCCGCGGCGAACTCCTCGAAGCCGTGCGTGTGCTCGCCGATGAACCCCTCGTCGACCGCGCCCGAGCCGGAGGCGCTGTCGTGCTCAGCGAGGATCAGCTTGTTGAGAAGGCGGAAGAGAGCCTGGTCGCCGCCGATGCGGATCTGGAGGAACAGATCGGTGAGGGCGGCGCCCTTGAACATGCCCTGCGGGGTCTGCGGGTTCTTGAACCGCTCCAGGCCGGCCTCGGGCAGCGGGTTGACCGTGATGATCTTCGCGCCGCCCGCCTTCGCCTTCTCCAGCGCGGAGAGCATGCGCGGGTGGTTGGTCCCCGGGTTCTGACCGGCGACGATGATCAGATCGGCCTTGTAGAGATCCTCCAGCAGGACGCTGCCCTTGCCGATGCCGATCGTCTCGGAGAGCGCCGAGCCCGACGACTCGTGGCACATGTTGGAGCAGTCCGGCAGGTTGTTCGTACCGAACTCGCGGGCGAACAGCTGGTAGAGGAACGCGGCCTCGTTGCTCGTCCGGCCGGAGGTGTAGAAGAGCGCCTCGTCGGGGGAACCGAGGGCCGTCAGCTCCTCGGCGACGATGTCGAAGGCACGCTCCCAGGACACCGGCTCGTACCGGTCGCCCCCCTCGGGGAGATACATGGGATGCGTGAGCCGGCCCTGCTGCCCCAGCCAGTAACCACTGCGGGTGGCGAGATCGGCGACGGTGTGGGCGGCGAAGAACTCCGGGGTGACCCGGCGCAGCGTGGCCTCCTCGGCGACCGCCTTCGCCCCGTTCTCGCAGAACTCCGCCGCGTGCCGGTGGTCCGGCTCCGGCCAGGCGCAGCCCGGGCAGTCGAAGCCGTCCTTCTGATTGACCCGCAGCAGCGTCAGCGCGGTCCGCTTCACACCCATCTGCTGCTGCGCGATCCGCAGGGTGTGCCCGATCGCCGGCAGCCCCGCCGCGGCATGCTTCGGCTCCGCGACCTGCGGCGCGTCCTGAACCGGATCACTCTTGGGCGCCTTGCCGGCCATCCTGCTCCCCATTCGCGTACGTGTGCTCTCGGGCGTGAGGTACGTCTCCGATCCTCGCACGTGTCACCGACAGCGAACGAGGTCGGTCGGCGGCCGAGGCCGGCCCGCCGGGCCGGCAGCGCGACCTCGCCACCGGTCACCCATTCTCCGCCGCGACGGCGATCGACCACGACGGCGGTGCCCGCCCGTGCCGAACCGGCCCGGCCTTCGCCCTTGGTCTCAGGTGGTGCCCGGCGGTGCCGAGCCGGCCTTGGTCAGTGGCATCAGGTGGTGCCCGGCGGTGTCGAGCCGGCCTTGGTCAGTGGCATCAGGTGGTGCCCGGCGGTGTCGAGCCGGCCTTGGTCAGTGGCATCAGGTGGTGCCCGGCGGTGTCGAGCCGGCCTTGGTCAGTGGCATCAGGCGGTGCCCGCCCGTGTCGAACCGGCCTTGGTCAGTGGTCTCAGGTGGTGCCCGCCCGTGTCGAACCGGCCTTGGTCAGTGGCATCAGGCGGTGCCCGCCCGTGCCGAGCCGGCCGCCGCACCCGGCGTCAGGCGGTGCCCGCCCGGCCCTCGACCCGTCCCTGGGGTCCGACTGTCAGTGGCACGTGGCAGGATCGGGTTCGTGGCAGAGACAGGATCGAAGAAGACCGACAGCACCCCCGGCGGCAGCCGTCCCCGGCTCATGCTCATGGACGGGCACTCGCTGGCCTACCGCGCGTTCTTCGCGCTGCCCGCGGAGAACTTCACGACGGCGACGGGCCAGCCGACCAACGCCATCTACGGCTTCGCGTCGATGCTGGCGAACACGCTGCGCGACGAGGCGCCCACCCACTTCGCGGTCGCGTTCGACGTCTCCCGCAAGACCTGGCGCTCCGAGGAGTTCACCGAGTACAAGGCGAACCGCTCGAAGACCCCGGACGAGTTCAAGGGTCAGGTCGAACTGATCGGCGAGCTGCTCGACGCGATGCACGCCGTGCGCTTCGCGGTCGACGGCTTCGAGGCCGACGACGTCATCGCCACACTCGCCACCCAGGCCGAGGCCGAGGGCTTCGAGGTCCTCATCGTCACCGGCGACCGCGACTCCTTCCAACTCGTCAGCGAGCACACCACCGTGCTCTACCCGACGAAGGGTGTCTCGGAGCTGACCCGGTTCACCCCGGAGAAGGTGTTCGAGAAGTACGGCCTCACCCCGGCCCAGTACCCGGACTTCGCGGCCCTGCGCGGCGACCCGTCCGACAACCTGCCCGGCATCCCCGGCGTCGGCGAGAAGACCGCCGCGAAGTGGATCAACCAGTTCGGTTCGTTCGCGGATCTCGTCGAGCGGGTCGAGGAGGTCAAGGGCAAGGCCGGGCAGAACCTCCGCGACCACCTGGAGGCCGTCAAGCTCAACCGCCGCCTCACAGAGATGGTCCGCACGGTCGAACTGCCCAAGGGCGTCACCGACTTGGAGCGCGCCGCGTACGACCGCACGGCCGTCGCGATGGTCCTGGACACCCTGGAGATCCGCAACCCGTCGCTGCGTGAGCGCCTGCTGGCCGTCGACCCGGGCGCCGAGGAGGCCGACGCCGGGCAGCCGGCCGCCCCGGGCGTCGAGGTGGACGGCACGGTGCTCGGCTCCGGCGAGCTGGCCCCCTGGCTCACCGAGCACGGCACGGAGGTCCTCGGCGTCACCACCGTCGACACGTGGGCGCTCGGCACGGGCTCGGTCGCCGAGATCGCGCTCGCCGCGGCCGGGGGAGCGGCCGCCTGGTTCGACCCGACGCAGCTGGACGAGGCGGACGAGACCGCCTGGGCGGCCTGGCTCGCCGACGCGGCCAGGCCGAAGGTGTTCCACAACGCCAAGGCCGCCATGCGGGTCTTCGCCGAGCACGGCTGGACCGTCGAGGGCGTCGGCATGGACACCGCGCTCGCCGCCTACCTGGTGAAGCCGGGCCGACGCTCCTTCGACCTGGACGCGCTGTCCCTGGAGTACCTGGGCCGCGAGCTGGCCCCCGCCGCCACGGCCGACGGCCAGCTGGCCTTCGGTGCGGACGAGGGCGCCGAGGCCGACGCGCTGATGGTGCAGGCCCGCGCGATCCTCGACCTCGGCGAGGCCTTCGGGGAGCGTCTGAAGGAAGTGGGTGCCGCCGAGCTCCTCCGTGACGTGGAGCTGCCCACCTCCGCGCTCCTGGCCCGTATGGAGCGCCACGGCATCGCGGCGGACCGGGCCCATCTGGAGGCCATGGAGCAGATGTTTGCGGGCGCCGTGCAGCAGGCGGTGAAGGAGGCGCACGCGGCGGCCGGGCACGAGTTCAACCTGGGCTCGCCCAAGCAGCTCCAGGAAGTCCTCTTCGGCGAGCTGGGTCTGCCCAAGACCAAGCGCACCAAGACGGGTTACACCACGGATGCGGACGCCCTCGCCTGGCTCGCCACGCAGACGGACAACGAACTGCCGGTCATCATGCTCCGCCACCGCGAGCAGGCGAAGCTCCGCGTCACCGTCGAGGGCCTGATCAAGACGGTCGCCGCGGACGGCCGCATCCACACCACCTTCAACCAGACGGTCGCCGCCACGGGCCGCCTCTCCTCCGTCGACCCGAACCTCCAGAACATCCCGGTCCGTACCGACGAGGGCCGTGCCATCCGTCGCGGCTTCGTCGTCGGCGAGGGCTTCGAGTCCCTGATGACGGCGGACTACAGCCAGATCGAACTCCGTGTGATGGCCCACCTCTCCGAGGACGCGGGCCTGATCGAGGCGTTCACCTCCGGCGAGGACCTGCACACCACGGCCGCCGCCCAGGTGTTCGGGGTCGAGCCCGCAGCGGTGGACGCGGAGATGCGCCGCAAGATCAAGGCGATGTCGTACGGCCTCGCCTACGGCCTGTCCGCGTTCGGCCTCTCCCAGCAGCTGAACATCGACGCCGGCGAGGCCCGCGCCCTGATGGACGCGTACTTCGAGCGCTTCGGCGGTGTACGGGACTATCTGCGCCGGGCGGTCGACGAGGCGCGCGCGACGGGCTACACGGCCACGCTCTTCGGCCGCCGCCGCTACCTCCCCGACCTCAACAGCGACAACCGTCAGCGCCGCGAGGCGGCCGAGCGGATGGCTCTCAACGCCCCCATCCAGGGCACCGCCGCGGACATCGTCAAGATCGCCATGCTGAACGTGGGACGCGCCCTCGAAGAGGCCGGCCTAGCCTCCCGCATGCTCCTCCAGGTCCACGACGAAATCGTCCTCGAAATCGCCCCCGGCGAACGCGACCGCACCGAACAACTCCTCCGCCACGAAATGGCCGACGCCGTACACCTGAGGGCCCCTTTGGACGTCTCAGTCGGCTACGGCCCGGACTGGGAGTCGGCGGCCCACTAGACCCGGACCGGACGACCGGCGGAGGAGCCCGGCGCCGTGGCGCCGGGCCCCTCCGGCTGGCCAGGCCCTCAGCCGCGCGGGCGCCCTCGGCCGGGTTGTGCTCCTTCGGGCGGGCCTACCGGGAAGCGCCGCTCCCGACCGCCCGCAGCGGACGGACGCCGTCACCTCACTCGGCGGGTTGGACGTCTCCGCCGCTCAGAAAGATCCGAGCGACGGCGAGCGACCAGTACGGCGGTCTCCGGCGGTGCCGAGCCCACGGTCATCCCGTTCTGCCCGCCGCAGCCCCGCCCGCCCCCGTCACCCACATGGCCCTCACCAGGGCGCGCCGGGCGATGCGCAGCCGTAAGGATGCCCGCATGGGCATACGCACGCTCCGCCGCCGTACCGCGACAGCTGCCACCCGCCTGTCAGGGGTGCGAACCCGGCTCACCCGGGCGCAGCCCCGCCTCCCCTGGGGGCGCACCCGCGTCCGACGACCGCACAGCCACTACCCCTGGGCGCTGACCCACCCCGTTTCGGCCCTCCTGGGACGCGTACCGCCGTACGCGCCCCGCGCCGCCAAGCCCCGCATCCTCAGCGGAGCGCCCACGCGGCGCCCCGTACTCAGCGGGGGACCGAGCTGTCCGCCGCCGCGTCGACGGTGGGCTCCGGAACCGAAGGAGCCGGGCGCCAGACCCTGACACCCATGCCGTAGAGCACCACGCCGAGCACAAGCCCGGCGCCCGCCCCGAAGCACACGGTCGGGATCACCTCGTAGGGCTTGGCGACCGACCCCCAGTGCGTCCACCAGTTGATCACCCGCTGCACCGCGGCGACCAGCGCGCAGCCCCCGATGACGGCGCCCGCCACCCACCGGTCGGCCGAGGAGAGCACCGGCACGCCCATGGGTGGGGCCGCCGGCTGCCGGCGCAGGGCCAGCGTGACGAAGACGGCGATCACGACCGCCGCGACCGCGGAGCCGCCGTACTGGAGGTACCAGTAGAGCGGCGAGCCCGCGATCTCCTCGCCGAGGACGGGGAACAGCCGCATCCCCCACCGGTCGAGATGTGTGAACGCGTCCCAGACGACATGGGTCAGCGAGCCGAGGGCGGCCGAGACGTACCACCACAAAACGAGCGAGGGACTGAACCGCCGCGTTCCCGCCCCGCAGCGCACCAGCGCGGCCACCCGCCCCTGCCGCCCCCGCGGCAGCAACGCGACCAGCGGTTCACGGAGCGCCAGCCACAGCCCCACCAGCGCCCAGGTGACGAGGACGTCGACGGTGAAGACCCCGGCGAAGGAGTGCGTGACATCACCGAACTCCATGGCCTCGGGCAGCACACTCGCCATGTAGTAGGTCGTGTCGGGTGCGAACGAACCGGCGACGAGCACCGACGGCACCAGCGGCCCGCGCGCGGTCCCGTTCCCCCGCAGGGCGGGCAGTACGGCGGCCGCATGGCTGAGTGTGAAGGGCAAGTCGTCCCCCTGTGACGGACTTTGGCCGGGCGGGTCGGCCCGGCGAGGACCGGTCGCCAGTATGCGCGACTTGTGCCCGCCCATCCGAAGGGTGCTCACGCGACAGCAAACCGATATGTCCAATCGGTGAATATCGGGCACGAACGGGTGTCCGGGCGACGGAAGTTGTCGTAGGGTCGCCTGGGTCGCCGCGCCGGTGCGTGTGGCGGCCACCGGGAATCCGGAAGCGGAATGCCGGAACAGGGCAACCAAAACCGGAACTCCGGAGTCGGTGTACCCGAGCAGGGAAGCCGGTCCGGCAGTACCGCAAGAAACGCCCGAGGCAGCAGTAAACGGGAAGAACGCCAAGGCAATCGACCACCGGGGAGGGGTTCACTCAATGGCGGCGCAGTTCGGTTTGAGGCTCCGCAAGGGAGCGGCGACCACCGCTCTGGCCGCGGCCACGGTAGCGGCACTGGCCGCGTCCCAGGCCCCGGGAGTGACCACCGACACCGCGGGCAGACAGACGGCGGGTGCGCCCTCGCCGGACGCGAGTCCCCAGGCCGATGACACGGCGTCGGGCAACTCGCAGTACTACACGGACCTTCCGCCCCTCGACAGCCCCACCCCGACGCCGGGCACGGGCGACACCTCGGGCACGACCGCCGGGGTGCCCGCGACCGTCCTCGACGCCTACAAGAAGGCCGAGGCGTCCCTGCGCGACGCCAAGCCCGGCTGCAATCTGCCCTGGCAACTCCTCGCCGCCATCGGCAAGGTCGAGTCCGGCCAGGCCCGCGGCGGCCGAGTCGACGCGGGCGGCACGACGATCGGCAAGATCCTCGGCCCCCAGCTCAACGGCAACGGCTTCGCGAACATCAGCGACACCGACAACGGCGCGTACGACGGCGACAGCACGCACGACCGGGCGGTCGGCCCCATGCAGTTCATCCCCTCCACCTGGGAGTGGGCGGGCCGCGACGGCAACGACGACGGCGCCAAGGACCCCAACAACATCTACGACGCCGCACTCGCCGCCGGCCACTACCTGTGCCGCTTCGACTGGGACCTGTCCAACGACGCGAACCTGCGCAGCGCGATCCTCAGCTACAACAACTCGTCGGCGTACTACAACACCGTCATGTCGTGGCTGGAGTACTACCGCAAGGGCGCCCACGAGATCCCGGACGGCACCGGCTCCCTGCCCGAGACGCCCAGCGGCAACGGTAACGGCGACAGCGGCAGCAACGGCAGGGGCGGCACCGGCGGCTCCACGACGCCCCCCAGCCCGAAGCCGCCCAAACCGCCGAAGCCGGAGAAGCCGGAAACCGGCGAGCCGGGCGGCGGCGGTACGACCACGCCGACCCCGCCCGCCACCACGCCGCCCGAGACGCCCACCGACACGGTGCACCACGTGGAGAACGCGGGCACGTCGAGCTTCACGGCCATGGCCGGCGACACCTTCACCGACAGGCTCGTCGCCCGCACCGAGACCAAGGCGGGCCAGGCCGTGGCGAAGGTCCGGGTCCGCTTCACCATCGTCGGTGACACGGACACCACGTTCACCGGCGGCGAGAGCTTCGCGACGATCGTCACCGACAGCACCGGCAAGGCCACCGCGCCCGCGCTCGTGGCCGGCGAGAAGACCGGCGGCGTCACGATCCGCGCCACCGTCGTGGGCCGTTCCGTGACCGCCCTCGACTACAAGGCGACCGTCACCGCCCGCCAGGCCGACGCCCTCGCCCGCACGAGCACCACCGCGCTGACCTGCGTCCCGAACGGCGAGTTCGCCGAGCAGGTCGAGGTGAAGGCCACCTACCGGGGCGAGGTCGCGGACAAGGTGGCGGTCAGGGCGACCCTCGTCAAGTCGCTCGTCGACATCACCGAGAACGACAAGGGCCCCTACTTCAAGGACGCCGCGGGCAACCCCGTACGCACCCTGACGGCCCTGGAGACCGACGAGAACGGCCTGCTCAAGCTGCCGAAGCTCTACGCGGACGGCACAGCCGGCACGTTCCTGCTCCGCATCGAGACCGAGGGCGGCGCGACGCTCACGGTCGACCTGAAGGTGGAGGCGGCGGCCGAGACGACCGAGCCGACGACGCCGAGCCCCAGCGAGTCCTAGCCGACACCTCGTTCGTACGGCCATGGCGGCGCTCCTCTCCTGAGAGGGGCGCCGCCGTTGTGTGCGCGACGTGTTCTCATCTCACCCGGCCGTTGCTACGGTGCCGGATCTGACGAGGTATCAGTTCCCGTCTCGTCCGGAGACCCGTAGTCGGGAGGTCCGTATGCGCGCCCTGATCGCCGCGGCGACCGGTCTCGCCCTCGCCTTCGCCCTGGTGTTCACGATCACGGCGCTGGGCTCACCGACGGGGGAGACGTCACCGAAGCCGTTGCTGACGACGGTGCCCGCACATCCATAGCCGAGGGTGGCCGCACATCCACAACCGCCCGGGAAGGAGGCCGCGATGCGCCGAAGGGCCGGCCTGATCCTGCTCGCGCTCGCCGTGTTCTGCACGGCGCTGTCCCCACTGCTGCGCTGGTACGCCTTCCCGAACCTGGCAAAGATCCCGGCGAACCAGTACCAGGACATGGTCCTGGAGGCGAAGGACGCGACGCTCCTCGACTACGGGACGATGACCGAGCGGACGGTCCCGAAGGTCACCATCGTGCAGACGCTCAAGGGCAACGTGGAGGTCTCCGAGGAGATCGAGAAGGGCACCGACCGGGACGTCGTCGTCTGGGACGGCCTGTCGTACGTCCAGGGCCCGGACGGCGAGATGGTCTCCAGGATCCCCGAGCGGTACATCTTCGACGCCCACACCCAGGAACCCGTCCACGCCAAGGGCGAGATGGTCGACGGCGACCCCGTGCGGCGGGAGGGTCTGGAATTCAAGTGGCCCTTCCTCACGGAGAAGAGGGACTACGAGTACTTCGACGCCCAGGCCCGGATCACGGCCCCCATCCACTACAAGGGCACCCAGGACTTCCGGGGCGTGGAGGTCTACTACTTCGAACAGACCATCCCCTGGACCAAGGTCCCCTTCCCCCGGACCATGCCCGTCGAGGGCATCACCCGCGAGACGGTCGCCGAGACGGGCACGACCCGCTGGTACACGACGGTCCGCAAGTTCTGGGTGGAACCCGTCACCGGCGCGCCCGTCTACGGCGAGGAGATCCACAAGGAGGAACTCCGCGGCGGCACACTCCTGGGCGACCGGGAGAAGGTGACCGCATTCGCCGGCCATGTGAAGATGCGCGAGGACTACATCGAACACACCGTCGACCTCGTCACGTCCCAGCGCGTCCTCGTCCTCCTGATGACCTCCTACCTGCCCTGGGGCTTCCTGGGCCTGGGCCTCCTGCTCCTGGCCCTCTCCCTCTACGTCGAGGCCCGCGGCCGCAGGCCCGGCGAACCGGAGTCCAGCAAGCCCCCGGCGCCCGAGCCGGTCACCGCCTGAGCCGCGCGTTCGTGTACCGGGTCGGCTCGGCCGTCGCCGGGTCCTCCGGCCACGGATGCTTGGGATACCGCCCGCGCAACTCAGCCCGTACGGCCTTGTACCCGTCCCGCCAGAACGAGGCGAGATCGGCGGTCACGGCGGCGGGCCGCCCGGCGGGGGACAGCAGATGCACCAGCACCGGCACACCGGCCAGCACAGGCGACTCCTGCACCCCGAACATCTCCTGCAACTTCACCGCAAGCACCGGCTGCTCGGGCCGCGTGTAGTCCACCCGGATCCGGGACCCGCTCGGCACCTCGATCCGCTCCGGCGCCAGCTCGTCCAGCCGTACGGCGTCCCCCGTGGCCCACGGCAGCAACCGCTTGAGCGCCTCCCCGGCATCGATCCGCGCCAGATCCGCCCGCCGTCGGGCCCGGCTCAACTCCGGCTCCAACCACTCCGCCACGCACGCGTGCAGCGCGTCGTCCGAAACCTCGGGCCAGGGCTCCCCGACCCGCTCCCGCACGAACGCGATCCGCTCCCGCAACCGCTCCGCATCCTGCGACCACCGCAACAGCCCGAGCCCCTCGACCCGCAGCCCTTCGACAAGCGCCTCCCGTACGAGCCCGGGCGCCGCTTCCCTCAACGGCCGCACCGCCAACTCCACGGCCCCCAGCCGCTCCACCCGCCGGGCAACGACATCCCCCTCCCGCCAGACGACCTCCTCCCCCTGGCTGCACAGAGCCCCGGCCGCCTCCCGGGCAACCCCCTCGTCGATCGCGACCCCCAGCCGCACCCGCGCATGCCCGGCCCCCACACCCCGATCAGCCACAGCCACGGCCACCCACTCGGCACCACCCAGCCCGGACCCTTCCCCCACCTCGGCCCGAGTCCCGGAAGCCATGAGATACGACCCGCCACCCCGCTTGGCCACCCGCTCAGGAAACGCGAGCGCCACCACAACCCCGGCACCCCTGTCGCCCCCGGCATCTGCGGTGGCGCTTCCACCCTTCTGCCCGTCGGTCTCCCCGCCGTTCCCCGCAGCATCGGCGCTCGCTTCGCCCGGGAGAGAGTCATGGGCGGGTTCCGGTCGGGAAAGGGCCCGCGCCGCAGGCGCGGGCGGCGATGCGGCTCGCAGACGCCGGACCTCGGTGCGCCACCGCCTCGCGTAGGCGTCGCCTCCGCGCCGGGCGGCTCGCAGCGCGGCGGCGAGGTCGTCGCCGTACTCGCGTGGGGGTTCCTCGCTCAGTAGCGCGACGACCTCCGCCGCGCGCTCGTGTCCCACGAGGGGCGTCGCGTCGAGAAGAGCGCGCGCCAGCCGGGGGTGGAGGCCGAGGCGGGACA
The DNA here is from genome assembly GCF_024612035.1 of Streptomyces sp. DSM 40750. Classification (GTDB taxonomy): domain Bacteria; phylum Actinomycetota; class Actinomycetes; order Streptomycetales; family Streptomycetaceae; genus Streptomyces. The sequence continues at coordinate 3,052,986 of NZ_CP102513.1, read as the reverse complement.
TGCGTACACCGCGCTCCGTGGCGTGCCCCGTGGGGGCGACCGCGCCGATCGCGGAAAGGATGCTCCGAGCCGCCGCCATCGCTCCGCTCGGCGGTGGGTCCAGGAGGGCGAGTCCGGAGGCGTCCGGGTCGCCCCAGCAGGCCGCCTGGAGGGCGAACGCGGTCAGGTCGGCCACCCTGATCTCCGGCGACGGAAAGCGCGGCAGACGTGCGTCCTCGGCCTCCGCCCAGCACCGGTAGACCGCGCCGGGGGCCTCGCGCCCGGCCCGCCCGGCCCGCTGCCGCCCGGCCGCCTGCGAGGCCCGTACCGTCGTCAGGGCGCTGAGCCCGCGTGCGTGGTCGACACGCGGCTCCCGCGCGAGCCCGGAGTCGACGACCACCCGCACCCCGGGCACGGTCAGCGACGACTCGGCCACCGAGGTCGCAAGGACCACCCGGCGACGCTCCCCGCCCGCCAGCACCGCGTCCTGCACGGCGGCCGGCGCCCGCCCGTGCACCTGGAGCACCTCCATGTCACCGAGACCGCCCAGTTGCCCGGCCACGCGCGCGATCTCGCCCACGCCCGGCAGGAAGCAGAGGACGTCCCCCTGCCGCTCGGCCAGCGCTCGCCGCACCACCGACGCCACGTGCGTCAGCAGCGCCGGGTCCACCCGCATCCCGTGCGGCGGCCTGGGGGCACCTCCCGCGCGAGCGAAGCCGAGAGTGGGGGAGCGACGGACCGGCGGCGCCCACACCACCTCCACGGGGTAGGACACTCCCTCCGCCTCTACCACGGGTGCCCCGCCCAGCAGCCGTGCCCAGCCCTCCGCGTCCGTCGTCGCGGACGCGGCCACCAGCCGCAGCTCGGGCCGCAGCGCCTCGCGCACATCGAGCAGGAACGCCGCCACGGTGTCCGCGTCCAGATGCCGCTCATGACACTCGTCGAGCACGACGACGTCGACGCCGTGCAGCTCCTGGTCCCGTTGCAACCGTTGCAGCAGTACACCGGTCGTGACGACCTCCACGCGCGCGCGTGGCCCCACGACCCGCTCGCCGCGCACCGTGTAGCCGACGCTCTGGCCGACCTTCTCGCCCAGCAGCCACGCCATCCGCCGCGCCGCCGCCCGCGCCGCGATCCGCCGCGGCTCGGCGACGACCACCCGCCGTACCGGCCCGCCGTCCAGCAGCCCCGCCAGGGCCAGCGGCACCAACGTCGTCTTCCCGGTTCCGGGCGGCGCGACCAGGACGGCGGTGCCGTGTCCCTCCAGGGCGGCGTCCAGACCGGGCAGGGCGGCGCGTACGGGCAGCGCTTCCAGGGCGTCGTAACGGATCACGCCCCTAGTGTCGTACGCCCCCGAAATCGCCCCCTACGCGCGCGTGCCTCTTTCTTGTCGCTTCTCTTGTCGCTTTTCTTGTCGCTCGGCGCAGTCCCGTTCCCGCCTCAGTCCCGCGCGCACACGAAGATCGCCGTCCCCGGGATCAGGTTCCCGCGCAGTGGCGACCAGCCGCCCCACTCGGAGGTGTTCCAGGCGGGCCACTCCGGCTCGACCAGGTCGACCAGCCTCAGGTCCGCGGCCACGACGTCCCGGACGCGGTCGCCGATCGTCCGGTGGTGCTCCACGTACACGGCCCGTTCCACGCCGTTCTCGACGCGCTGTTCGACGTACGGCGTGCGGTCGAAGTAGGAGCCGGAGACGGACAGGCCCTCCGGGCCCGGCTCGTCGGGGAAGGCCCAGCGGATCGGATGGGTCACCGAGAAGACGAAACGGCCGCCGGGGCGCAGGACGCGGCGGACCTCCCGCAGCACCCGCACGGGGTCGGCGACGAAGGGCAGCGCCCCGTACGCCGAACACGCCAGGTCGAAGGAGGCGTCCGCGAAGGGCAGGTCGCCGGCGTCGGCGCACACGAGAGGGAACGATCCGCCGATTCGCAGCGCGTGCTGGAGCTGGCGGTGGGAGATATCCAGGGCGACCGGACGGGCACCCTGGGCGGCCAGCCAGCGCGCGCACTGCGCGGCGCCGGCACCGATCTCCAGGACGTCCTTGCCCTTCAGCTCCTCGGGCGGTCCCAGCAGCTCCGCCTCGACCTCGTCGAGCCCCTCCGGGCCCCATACGAAACGGTCGTCGCCGAGAAATGTGCCGTGCTCGATCTGGTACTCGTCGGCGTTGCGGTCCCACCAGCCCCGGTTGGCCCGGGAACTCTCCGTCACCCCGGCCTCGCGCCGGGTGGCCTCCGCTTCGGCGGCCTCGACGGAACCGGTGGCCCCGTGGGTCTCGGCGGCTTCGTGGACATTGGGCTCTTGGATGATCGGCTCCCTCGTCGTACTCTTCCGTAACCTGCGTGGCGAGACCCGCTTCGGCGGTGACACGAATGGGGTGTCTCAGGCCTGCGTGGCCTCCTGGGACAGGTTTTGTGCCGGGTATGGGGCGATCCGCCCCGGGTGTGCGCCTTCGCGCATTGACCCTGCCTGGCTGCCCCCGTATGCTACAAGTTGCGCTGCGGGCCTGCGCACCTCAGACGTAGCAGGCTGCGCTCGCATCTGTCGTATGTCCCCTCGGTTTTCGAGGCGCCACCGGCTTTTTTGCCTGGTGTGGTGCTTCCTTGGCTGTCCGGCTTCTTCAGAGCGATACGGGCTCCCGGCGTAGCAGTACCTACGACTTCAATGTCCGTACCGGAGCCCTTTCCCACATGACGAGCAGCACCGAGACCACCGCCACCACCCCGCAGGTTGCGGTCAACGACATCGGTAACGAGGAAGCCTTCCTCGCCGCGATCGACGAGACGATCAAGTACTTCAACGACGGCGACATCGTCGACGGCGTCATCGTGAAGGTCGACCGGGACGAGGTCCTGCTCGACATCGGTTACAAGACCGAAGGCGTTATCCCGAGCCGCGAACTCTCCATCAAGCACGACGTCGACCCGAACGAGGTCGTCGCCGTGGGCGATGAGATCGAGGCCCTCGTTCTCCAGAAGGAGGACAAGGAAGGCCGCCTCATCCTGTCCAAGAAGCGCGCTCAGTACGAGCGTGCCTGGGGCACGATCGAGAAGATCAAGGAAGAGGACGGGATCGTCACCGGTACCGTCATCGAGGTCGTCAAGGGTGGTCTCATCCTCGACATCGGCCTCCGTGGCTTCCTCCCGGCCTCCCTGGTCGAGATGCGCCGCGTTCGCGACCTCCAGCCCTACGTGGGCAAGGAGCTCGAGGCCAAGATCATCGAGCTGGACAAGAACCGCAACAACGTGGTCCTGTCCCGCCGCGCCTGGCTGGAGCAGACCCAGTCCGAGGTCCGCCAGACGTTCCTCACGACCCTCCAGAAGGGTCAGGTCCGTTCCGGCGTCGTCTCCTCGATCGTCAACTTCGGTGCCTTCGTGGACCTGGGTGGCGTCGACGGTCTGGTTCACGTCTCCGAGCTGTCCTGGAAGCACATCGACCACCCCTCCGAGGTTGTCGAGGTCGGCCAGGAGGTCACTGTCGAGGTCCTCGACGTCGACATGGACCGCGAGCGTGTCTCCCTGTCGCTGAAGGCGACCCAGGAAGACCCGTGGCAGCAGTTCGCCCGGACCCACCAGATCGGCCAGGTCGTGCCCGGCAAGGTCACGAAGCTGGTTCCGTTCGGTGCGTTCGTCCGCGTGGACGAGGGCATCGAGGGTCTGGTCCACATCTCCGAGCTGGCCGAGCGCCACGTGGAGATCCCGGAGCAGGTCGTCCAGGTCAACGACGAGATCTTCGTCAAGGTCATCGACATCGACCTCGAGCGTCGTCGCATCAGCCTCTCGCTGAAGCAGGCCAACGAGTCCTTCGGTGCCGACCCGGCCTCGGTCGAGTTCGACCCGACCCTGTACGGCATGGCCGCGTCGTACGACGACCAGGGCAACTACATCTACCCCGAGGGCTTCGACCCCGAGACCAACGACTGGCTCGAGGGCTACGAGAAGCAGCGCGAGGAGTGGGAGCGCCAGTACGCCGAGGCGCAGACCCGCTTCGAGCAGCACCAGCAGCAGGTCATCAAGTCCCGCGAGGCCGACGCCGCTGCCGCGGCCGAGGGCGGCGACGCCGCGGGTGCGGCTCCGGCCGCGGGCGGCGGTGGCTCGTACTCCTCCGAGGGTGCGGACACCTCTGGTGCCCTGGCCTCGGACGAGGCTCTCGCCGCGCTTCGCGAGAAGCTGGCGGGTGGCCAGAGCTGAACGCTCACGGCTGAGGTTTAGCCGATAACACTTCGGGCCCGCATCCATCTTGGATGCGGGCCCGAAGTGTGTCCGGGTGCCGCTGGCCTTGGCTGGAGGGGCGCCCGACGCTGCCGGCTGTGCCCGCTCTCCCCACTCTCGGCCTCGCGCTCGACCGGGAGGTGCCCCCATCGCCCTGCGGAACGATCGCCGACAGTGGGGGCGGCGGAGGCGGCCGGGTGTCCAGCCCGTTGGACGCGCGCGCCGCGGGAAACGTGTGCGATATGCAAGTAGCTGGCGGGTTGTAACCGGCCGCTGACAGGCTTACTCGGTCATTCATGGTCGGAAAGGGGAGCCGAGCACATGGCACACAGACCGAGGTGGTCGTCGTGGGCGGCGATATGAAGGCGCTCACCGAAGCGATCGGGGCCCGGCGTGTGCGTACGGGGGCCGTCGTCTCGAAGACCAGCGGCCACCGCCCGCCGTTCGCGCTCCTCGGGGGTGAGTTCCGCGTATGAGCCGGCCGTGGGTTTCCGGGAATGCCGGGCCCTTGTCCCGCGTTGGGGAGTACGAACACGAGGAGGAGCGGTCACAGTGCTTGATCCGCAGGGTTTGTACGCATGGGAGCCGAAGGGCCTGGCAGTCGTCGACATGGCGCTCGCCCAGGAGTCGGCGGGACTTGTCATGCTCTACCACTTCGACGGATACATCGACGCGGGTGAGACGGGCGACCAGATCGTCGACCGGCTCCTCGGCTCACTGCCCCACCAGGTGGTGGCCCGCTTCGACCACGACCGGCTCGTGGACTACCGGGCGCGGCGCCCACTGCTGACGTTCAAGCGCGACCGCTGGACCGACTACGAGGAGCCGACGCTGGACGTCCGGCTCGTCCAGGACGCCACCGGAGCACCCTTCCTGCTGCTGTCGGGCCCCGAGCCGGACGTGGAGTGGGAGCGCTTCGCGGCCGCCGTCCAGCAGATCGTGGAGCGGCTCGGCGTGCGCCTCTCGGTGAACTTCCACGGCATCCCCATGGGCGTCCCGCACACCCGCCCGGTCGGCCTCACCCCGCACGGCAACCGGGCCGAGCTGGTGCCCGGCCACCGCAGCCCCTTCGAGGAGGCCCAGGTGCCCGGCAGCGCCGAGGCGCTCGTGGAGTACCGCCTCATGGAGGCCGGACAGGACGTGCTGGGCGTCGCCGCGCACGTGCCGCACTACATCGCCCGCTCGCCCTACCCCGACGCCGCCCTGACCGTCCTGGAGGCCGTCACGGCCGCCACCGGTCTGGTGCTGCCCTCCGTCGCGCACTCCCTGCGTACGGAGGCGCACCGCACGCAGACCGAGATCGACCGGCAGATCCGGGAGGGCGACGAGGAGCTGGTCGCTCTCGTACAGGGCCTCGAGCACCAGTACGACGCTGCTGCGGGCGCCGAGACGCGGGGCAACATGCTCGCCGAGCCCGTCGAGATCCCGTCCGCGGACGAGATCGGGCGCGAGTTCGAGAAGTTCCTGGCGGAGCGGGAGGGCGAGGGCTGAGCCCTTCCGAGCCCGCCTCCGCAGCCGTGGGAGGTCCTGAATTCAGAGCTGGGGGAGGCCTGGAAATCGGGGCCTCCCCCAGGCGTGTCCGTGGCAGGGCCTAAGCTGCCGTGCATGCTGAAAGTGGGTCTCACCGGCGGTATCGGCGCCGGCAAGAGCGAGGTGTCGCGGCTGCTCGTGGAGCACGGCGCCGTGCTGATCGACGCGGACCGGATCGCACGCGAGGTCGTCGCCCCCGGCACCCCGGGGCTTGCGGCGGTCGTCGAGACCTTCGGTGAGGACGTTCTCGCGCCGGACGGCAGCCTGGACCGCCCCAAGCTGGGCTCCATCGTGTTCGCGGACCCGGCCGAGCTCGCCGCGCTGAACGCGATCGTGCACCCCCTGGTGGGCGCCCGCTCCAGGGAGCTGGAGAACTCCGCCGCCGAGGACGCCGTCGTCATCCACGACGTACCCCTGCTCACCGAGAACGGCCTCGCCCCGCTGTACGACCTCGTGGTCGTCGTGGACGCCGCCCCCGAGACCCAGCTCGACCGCCTCGTACGCCTGCGCGGCATGACGGAGGAGGACGCACGCGCGCGCATGGCCGCCCAGGCGACCCGCGAGAAGCGCCTGGAGATCGCGGACATCGTCATCGACAACGACGTACCCCTGGAAGACCTGCGCCGACGGGTGCGGGACGTATGGACGGATCTCACTCATCGGGCACACACGTCCCGGGAGCGATCCGAACAATCACAGGAGTAGAACACTCACAGGAATAGCGGGCTCTCAGGGTGCGTTGAACCGTCGCAGCAAGGGAAGGACTCAGCCGTGCCCGAGACCAGCGGTTCCACCGGACGTACCCCGGAGACGCACGTCATCGACTTCCGCGCCGCCGAGCAGCTGCTCGCCGCGCGCGATCCGCGGGGCGCGGTCAAGCTGCTCGACCGAGTCATAGCCGAGCACCCCGAGAACACGGCGGCCCGGCTGCTGCGCGCCCGCGCCTTCTTCGCGGCGGCCCAACTGCGGCCCGCCGAGCTGGAGTTCACCATCGTCCTGGAGCGCGAGCCGGACAACGCGTTCGCGCACTTCGCCCTGGCCCGCACCTATCAGCGCCAGGCCCGCGACGACCAGGCCAAACGCCACTTCCGGCTCGCCGCGGCCCTCGACCCGAACCCGCAGTACCTGGAAGCGGCACGGTTCGACTCCTGACGGCCTCCGGCGCCCTCGACCCCTACGGGTGGCGGTGCCTCGGCGGCTGGTACGGCGGGATGTCGCGGCCCGGCTGGTAGTGCGGACCCTGGTGGATGTGGCGAAGGATCATCGCCAGGTCGACCGTGACGATCAGTGACAGCACACCACAGGCGATGGCCCAGCCGGGGCGGCCGGCGAGAGCGAAGGCCGCTGTCCCGGCGATCGCCCAGATCAGACCCCAGACGCTCAGCCAGAGACGCATCCGCAGGGCACTGCGCGCTGTCCTCGGTTCACTGCCGGTACGCATAGGGATCGCCGCTCCTGCTCGTCCTATTGGTCCTACTCCTCCTACTCGTCCTACTCGGAAACGTACTCTCCGGCCCGTACGTTCTCCAGAAGACCGGTGTGGTGGGCGGGGGAGGCAACGGTGCTGCTGGACGCGCTGCGAGCGGACGAGAAGCTCGCCGACTGGCTGAAGAGCCTGGAGGAGGGCGAGGACGCCCCGGGAATGGAGGCGCGGCTGCCGGACGCCGACGACCTGCTCGATGTGCTGGTGGACCTCGCCGTGCCGTACGAGGACATCAACGACCTGATCGCCCTGCGCCGGGCGCTGGCTGACGACGAGAGTGCGACCTGGCTGCTCGGGCGGTGCGTCGGTGGCCTCGTCCGGGACATGGGGAAGATCGGCAAGGGGCTGAGACTCCTGCCGCTCCCCCTGGAGTCGGGCCCGCTCGGCCGCTACTTCCATGTGTACGTCTTCGCCGCGGCCCTGCCGTACGTACGCGCGTACCATCGCCGGCGCGGCATCGCCGACGACATCTCCCGGCGCACCCTCGCGGATCTCGGCCGCGGCCTGGTGCTGCACCGCCGGCGGTACGGCGTGGGCGGGCTGGTGGCGCCGACCTGGTTCTCGCTCCACTTCCACGGGGAGCTGTTGCAGCTCGGCCGGCTGCAGTACCAGCGGTCACGTGTGAGTGGACGGGAAGGAGTCGCGCTGGCAGCGGCCGGCCTTGAGCTACGGCCCGGAGATCCATGCCTCGACCTGCACATACCCGACTACGCGGGGCCCCTGACCCCGGAAGCGTGCGACCGGTCGCTGGCGCTGGCCCGCGACTTCTTCGCGCGTCACTTCCCGGAAGAGCGCTACACGGCGGGCTGCTGCCACTCCTGGCTCCTGGACCCGCAGCTGAAGAGGTATCTGCCGGCGGGCTCCAACATCGTCCGGTTCCAGGAGCGGTTCCGGATCGCCTGCGGCACCAGCGAACCCGCGGACGAGTTGCCGATTCGCTTCGTCTTCGGGGATCCGGACCTGCCGGTGGAGACGCTGCCGCGCCGGACGAGTCTCGAGCGGACCGTGGTCGACCATCTGCGGACCGGTGGGCACTGGTACAGCGGGCACGGGTGGTTCACGTGGTGAGGTGCGATCGACACCATTGACTCAAGGGCACGCAGGTTCACTCTATCGGGTGACGCTTGAGAGGAACGGCCCGTGTCCGCCCGGCCGTTGGACGGATATGAGCATTCAGATGCGTGAGGGATACGAGGGGACCGGACCCGGCGCGATCACCCCGGACGGCTGCGCGGTCGAGCTGTACTCGCGGCTGCCGGTGGGGGACGAACCGGAGGTGATCGCGGGCATCGCGCCCGCGGGTGCGCGCATTCTCGAACTGGGTAGCGGGGTGGGCCGCATGACCCACCCACTGATCGAGCGGGGATTCACCGTCACGGCCGTCGACGAGTCGGCGGAGATGCTGGAGCGGGTGCGCGGGGCCCGCACGATATGCGGCCCGATCGAGGAACTCGATCTGGGCGAGAAGTTCGACGTGGTGCTGCTCGCGTCGTTCCTCGTCCACACCGGGGACCCCGAGGTGCGGCGCGGCCTGCTCGCGACCTGTCTGCGGCATGTCGCGGACGACGGCTTCGTGCTGATCCAGCGCGAGGGAGAGGACTACCACACGAACGTGCCCCGGGAGCGGGTCGACCCCCGAGGCTTCACCATCCGCATCGTCTCGACAGAACCGGTCGGCGACGGGGTCAATGCGGTGCGCGCGGAGTACGTCTTCCCGGACGGCGAGTGGACCCAGACGTTCCGGGCGCGGCCGCTGACCAAGGAGCAGTTCGAGGAGGCGCTGGGGGAGGCGGGGCTCAAGGTGGACCGGTATCTGACGGAGGACCGGGTCTGGGTGAAGGTGGTGCCGGCGGGCTGAGCGGCTGACGGCGGAGCACGCGCTGACGGGGGAGTGAGGGGCTGACGGGGGTTGAGGGGGAGTCAGAGATTTCGGCGCCGATTTCCGGCGGACAGCGATGAGTTCGGAGCAGTCGCCCGGTCTACCTCTGTGACAGCAATACGGAACCGCTTCACACAGGAGATCCCATGTCCGAGACCACCGCTCCCGTCACCCGCGTCGCGTCCGTCTCCTGCTCGGCCGCGCCCGCCGCCGGCACGAAGGGCACCGCTCGCAGCAAGGGCGCACGGATCTCGCTGCGCGCGCTGCAGATCGTGCTCGCGCTGTTCTACGCGTTCGCGAGCGCGCTGCCCAAGCTGATCGCGCACCCGTCGGCCGTCGAGTCCTTCGACACGCTCGGCTGGGGAAGCGCGGGGATGTACACCATCGGTGCGCTCGAACTGGCGGGTGCCATCGGACTGTTGATCCCCGCGCTGGCCTCGGTCGCGGCTGGGGCGCTGAGCGCGCTGATGGTGGGAGCGTTCATCACACAGATCACCGCCTTCGAGGGGGAGTACGCGGCGACACCGCTCATCCTGATCGTCCCGCTCGCTCTGATCGCCTGGGCTCGACGCCAGGACGTGGCCGGACCGGTACGGCTGGTGCGACGGGAGGCGTGACCGCTGCGGCCATACTTGCGCGGCCGGGCATCGCCGAGGGGCTTCCCGACGACTACCGGGAAGCCCCTCGGCGATGCCCACCGCCTACCTGGGGCCCTTCGTGGGCCTACGTGGCGCGGCGGTGGCGCTCGGCGTTCGCGGCCTCGGCCAGGCCTCGGAGGCGTTCCAGGTCGCGGCGGTCGCGTTTGGTGGGGCGGCCGGTGCCGCGGTCACGGATGCCGGCGGGGGCGGTGGCCTCGCGGGGCGGGGGCGGCGGGGAGTTGTCGACGTAGCACTCGGCGGCGACGGGCGCGCCGACCCGCTTGCGGATCAGACGCTTGACGACGACGATCCGCTCGTGGCCCCCGGCCTGGCGGAGCCGTACCTCGTCGCCGACGCGCACCGCGTACGCGGGCTTGACACGTTCGCCGTTGACGCGGACGTGGCCGCCCCGGCAGGCGGTGGCGCCCATCGAGCGGGTCTTGACCAGACGGACGGACCAGATCCAGCTGTCGATGCGCACGGTCTCGCCGCTCGTGGGGCGGGCGGCCTCGGCAGCTGCCGCCGCCGGGTCGGAAGCCCGGTTCGTGGTGCCCGGACCGCTCGCCCGCTCCTCCATACCTTCCGTATCTTCAGAAGCCATGCCTCGACCTTAGCTCTCCAGTAGGCCGCCTCGGGGAGGCGATCACCGGACGTACCGTGGAGGCATGGGCAGCGACAGAGGCGGTGACAGCGGCAACGGCGGTGGAGGCGGGGGCGGTGGCACAGGGCTGGCCGCGCTCGATGCGCGGATCACCGGGTGCCGGGCCTGCCCGCGGCTGGTCGAGTGGCGGGAAGAGGTGGCGCGCACCAGGCGGGCCGCGTTCGCCGACCAGGAGTACTGGGGGCGGCCGGTGCCCGGGTTCGGGCCGCCCGACGCGGCGCTGCTGATCGTCGGGCTCGCCCCCGCCGCGCACGGCGCGAACCGGACCGGGCGCATGTTCACCGGCGACCGATCTGGCGACGTGCTGTACGCGGCGCTGCACGATGTGGGCCTGGCCTCGCGCGGCACGGCGGTCGCCATCGACGACGGACTGGAGCTGTACGGCGTACGGATCACCTCGCCCGTGCACTGCGCGCCGCCCGCCAACAAGCCGACCCCGGAGGAACGGAACACCTGCCGGCCCTGGCTGGTCCGGGAGCTGGAGCTCCTGCGACCGACGCTGCGGGCAGTGATCGTGCTCGGGGCCTTCGGCTGGCAGGCCACGCTGCCCGCGCTCACCGAGGCCGGCTGGCACGTGCCCCGGCCGCGACCAGCCTTCGGCCACGGCACCCAGGTACCGCTCGACGGGCTCGACCTCTTCGGCTGCTTCCACGTGAGCCAGCGCAACACCTTCACCGGCCGGCTGACCCCCGCCATGCTGCGTGAGGTCCTGTGTACGGCGGCGGAGTCCGCAGGGCTGAGCGTCATGTCGTAAGCAGGGCTCGGGGCCCGGCGGAAAAGCGGCTGCCGACGCCGTCGTACGCCGGTTAGGGTCGCGCAATGCCCATCTATCCGGAGATCGAACCGTACGACCACGGCATGCTCGACGTCGGGGACGGCAACCGCGTGTACTGGGAGGTCTGCGGGAATCCGCGGGGCAGGCCCGCGGTCGTGCTGCACGGCGGGCCGGGGTCCGGGGCGGGCGCGTGGTTCCGGCGGCTCTTCGACCCCGAGGCGTACCGGATCGTGCTGCTCGACCAGCGCGGCTGCGGGCGTTCGACGCCGCCGGCGAGCGCGTACGAGACCGACATGAGCGTCAATACGACGGATCGTCTGATCGCCGATCTGGAGCTGCTGCGGCGGCACCTCGGGGTCGGCCGGTGGCTGGTGTGGGGCGTGTCGTGGGGGTCCGTGCTGGGGCTGCGGTACGCGCAGACGCATCCGCAGGCCGTGACCGAGCTGGTCCTCACCGGTGTCGCCACGGGTTCCGACGCGGAAGTCGCCCTGCTGACCAGGGGACTCGGACAGTTCTGGCCGGAAGCCTTCGATCGGTTCCTGGCCGAGCTGCCCGAGGACGAGCGCGACGGGAACCTGGCGGCCGCGTACAACCGGCTGCTCGAGTCGCCCGACGAGGCGGTGCGCGAGCGGGCCGCGCGGGCCTGGACCGACTGGGAGACGGCCATCGCGGCGCAGCCGCCCCGCTCCGTGCCGCGCTACGAGGACCCGGTCTTCCGCTACGCCTTCGCCCGCACCGTCACCCACTACTGGGGCAACGACCACTTCCTCGGCGAGGGCGACGAGGACGGTGTCGTCCTGCGCGACGCGCCCCTGCTCAAAGGCATCCCGGGCACCCTGGTCCAGGGCAGCCTCGACCCCGGCAACCTCCTCGGCATCGTCTGGCGCCTCCACCACGCCTGGCCCGGCAGCGAGTTGGTCCTCATCGACGACGTGGGACACAACGCGGGTGCGCCGGACATGGCGGAGGCGCTGGTGGAGGCGACGGACAAGTACGCCAAGGGCTGAGTGGCGTGAAGGGCGCCGGACGTATGCCCGGGGCCGGGCGTCAGACGACGCGGGCCGCCGAGATGGGGCGTGCGGTGACGTCGTAGTCCTTCGACGCGCCGTAGGAGCTCCAGCGGTAGCGGGAGAACTCGCCCGTGGTGTCCGAGGCGTAGAACATCATGTGGCCGATGCCGACGCCGGTGAAGTCCTCCCCGTCGACGTTGCTGACCATGCGGGTGTCCGGATGCGTGGTGGCGCTGGGCTGCCCGTACACGCCGTGCGGGGCGGAGGTCATGTCGACGACCTCGACGGCGTACTGCGTCTCGCCGCTGCGCACGCCCGTCCCGGTGTACACGCCCTTGACCTGCCGGACCAGCACGATGTGCCCGGTGTTGTCGGGGTCGCTGCCGTTGTAGTCGACTGCGATGAGGTCGCCCGGCTGCAGGTCGGCGACCTTGCGGATGCGCTGGAAGTGCGGGCCGCCGGTGCCGTCGGTGAAGGCCTTGCGATAGTCGGCGGCCTCGGGGATGCCGTCCTGGAAGTACTGCCTGAAGTACTCGACGGTGGCCCAGCCGTAGGTGTGCCGGAGCACCCAGGTGATGAAGGAGGAGCAGCGGGCGCGGGCGATCCAGCTGGTCAGGTCGTCGGGTGTGCCCCAGGTGACCGTCGACGAGGCGCCCACGAGGTAGACGTTGTTGTCCTTGGCCGTGAGCCCGCTGATGATCGAGATCTCGTCGGCGGAGAGCGCGCGGCCGTAGGCCCGTACGTCGTCGATGGCGCCCTTGAAGCGGTTCACCGGGGCGCCGTCCCACTTGGCGCGGCCTATGTTGAAGCCCTGCGTCGCGGCCCAGGACAGGGTGGTGGCGGCGCTGCCCTCCAGTCGGCCGTTCACGTACAGGTGGACCCGCGTGCCGTCCCACACTCCGGTCAGATGTGTCCAGACCCCGGGCTCGGCGGCGGTGGTGGCGACGGCCGAGACCTTGGCGCTCTGGTCCTCGCTGCGCACCTTGAACGCCCAAGTGGAGAACTCCGGGTCGTACTGGAGCAGAAAGCGGCTGGCGGACGTGCCGTCCTGGCTGACCGCGGTGTACATGGTGTCCGGCTTGGCCGGGGAGTCGGCGTCGTCCGACAGGCGCACCCAGGCAGAGACCGTGAACGGGGCCGTCGTGTCGAGGACGGAGGTCGTCGCCGCGTACGCGTTCGACGTGCCGTCGAAGCTCAGGTCGCCGCCGGCGCGCAGGGCCGACCAGTCCGCGCCGGAGCCGAGGGTGACGGGGCGGCCGCGGCCGGAGCGGTCGGCGCCCGTGCCGTCCAGGGGCCAGTGCCCGATGAGGCCGCCCGGCAGATAGCCGGACGCCAGGAGACGCTGGTAGTGCACCATCCGCTCGGCCTCGGCCAGATGCGGTGCCGTGACGGGGGTGAACGGAGTGTTGAGCGGTGCGTCGGCCGCGGCGGTGCCCGCGCTCCCCGCCACTCCCGTGAACGCCCCCACGCCCACGATCGCCGCTCCGCTCAACAGCCCACGTCTGCTGACCATGCTCACTTCCCAACTGCCTGAATGCCTGCCTGAGTTGACGGTCGGCAGAGTGTAGGCAGAGCGGTGCTCACGGTTCACCAGGGTTTAGGGCGATGTCGTCTCACGGTGCTCAGGCGATGTCGTCGCCGTCGTCGCCGTCCTCGCCGAACAGGTGCCGCACCGTCGACCGGTAGTTGGTGCGGACGTGGGTGAGCGCGTGGCTGCGGGCGCGGTCCGGGTCGCCGGAGGCGATGGCCTCGTACAACTCACGGTGTTCTGTGAGGAGTTGGGACCACTCGGTGTTGCGGCGGGTGAGCCAGCGCAGGCGGCCGTCGACCGGTTCCATGACGGAGATGAGCAGACTGTTGCCGGCCATGGCCAGGACCCGGTCGTGGAAACGGGTGTTGATGTCGGTGATCGTCTCGGCGTCCCCGGCGCGGGTCGCCTCCGCCGCCCGGTCGAGCAGGGCGGACAGCTCCGCCAGGGTCTCCGGGGTGGCGCGGGAGGCGGCGAGCCCGGCGGCGTACACCTCCAGTGCCTCGCGCAGTTCGAAGAGTTCCGCCACGTCGGCCGGGGTGAGGCGGCGGACGACCGTCCGGCGCGGGGTCTCGAAGAGGACGAAGCCCTCGGCGACCAGGGCGCGGATCGCCTCGCGGACCGGCACCCGGGAGACCCCGAAACGGTCGGCCAGCTCGCGCTCCACGAGCCGGTCTCCCGGGCGGAGGCGCCCCGCGATGATGTCCTGCCGCAGGGTGCCCAGGACGCGCTCGCGCACCGCGCCGAGGGGTTCGATCTTCGCTCCTTCCGGAGCCAGGGAGCTCATGGAGCAATCTTCGCCGACTCCGAGGGTGTTTTACGTGGCGTTAACGACAGCGACATCGGTCGGAATGGTTGACGGGAGGACCATGTCGGCAGTTTGGTATACCAAACAACTCGCGAAGTGGTCCTGCTGGTCCCCCACGCCAGTCCCGCACCCGTCGCCGCACCAGTCCCCACCACCCACCCTCGTCTCCTCTCGCTCCCGGAGGCCCCGTGTCCCTCGCCGACAGTGCCGAAGCCACCGGCACCACCGCGTTCGTCCCCGACCCCCGCCTCACCAACGAAGACCTCGCACCCGCCGACAAGCGGAACTGGAAGGTCTTCGACCTCTTCGCCCTGTGGATGTCCGATGTCCACAACCTCGGCAACTACACGTTCGCCGCGGGTCTGCTCGTCCTCGGCATGAACGTCTGGCAGGTCTTCACGTCGCTGCTCGTCGGCTTCGTGATCATCTATGTCGGGATGAACTGGATGGGGAAGATCGGGCAGCACCACGGCGTGCCCTTCCCCGTCGTCAGCCGCATCAGCTTCGGCGTCTGGGGCGCCAACATCCCGGCCATCATCCGGGCCGTGATCGCCATCATGTGGTACGGCATCCAGACCTATCTCGCGTCCGTGGCGGTCAACATCATGCTGCTGGCCGCCTGGCCGGGCCTGGAGTCCTGGACCCACAACTCCTTCCTCGGCCTGCACCAGCTCGGCTGGGTCACCTTCGTCGCCCTCTGGCTCATCCAGGCGCTGATCATCAGCCAGGGCATGGAGTCGGTCCGCAAGTTCCAGGACTTCTGCGGCCCGGCGATCTGGCTGGTCATGATCGCGCTGGCCGTGTGGATCCTCGCCAAGGCCGGCTGGACCATCTCCCTCACCTCGACACCGAACCCGGTCTCCGTCGGCGAGCAGTGGCGGCAGTGGTTCGGCGCGATCGGGCTCGTCCTCGCCACCTACGGCACGCTGATGCTCAACTTCTGCGACTTCTCCCGCTTCGCGCCCGACTACCGCACGGTCAAGCGGGGCAACTTCTGGGGCCTGCCCATCAACTCCACGGCCTTCGTCGTCGTCTCGGTCATCGTCACGGCGGGCTCGATCGAGGTCTTCGGCAAGGCGATCACCGACCCGGCCCACCTCGTCGCCGAGATCGGCAACACCTGGATCCTCGTCCTGGGCGCCCTGACCTTCGCGATCGCCACCATGGGCGTCAACATCGTCGCCAACTTCGTCTCACCGGCGTACGACCTCGCCAACGTCTGGCCGCAGAAGATCACCTTCAAGGTCGGCGGCATGATCAGCACGGTCGCGGCGCTGGTCGTGACCCCGTGGAACCTCTTCTCCAACCCCACCGTCGTGCAGTACTTCCTCGGCGGCCTGGGCGCCTTCCTCGGTCCGCTGTTCGGCGTGATCATGCTCGACTACTTCTGGGTCAAGCGCGGCCGCATCGACGTCGACGAACTCTTCAACGCCGAGCCCGGCTCCCGCTACTACTACCGCAAGGGCGTCAACCCCAAGGCGCTGTGGGCGTTCCTGCCGGCCGCGGCTGTCTCGGCCGTCCTCGCCCTGGTGGGGACCTTCAGCGCGGTCGCCCCGTACTCCTGGTTCATCGGAACGGCGCTGGCCGCCGGGCTGTACGCGGTGCTGTGCCGGGACGAGCGGGCCGCTGAGAACACGGAGAGCACGGAGAGCACGGAGAGCACGATCGCCGAGCCCACCGCAGCGGAGGGCTGAGCGTGCGCATCGTCGTCACCAACTGCAACACCACGCAGGAGATGACCGAGGAGATCGTGCGAGGTGCCCGGGCCGCCGCCGGCCCGGGCACCACCGTGACCGGACTGACTCCCGCCTGGGGTCCCGAATCCGCGGAGGGCTGGCTCGACAGCTACCTCTCGGCCGCCGCCGTCCTCGACACCCTGCGGACCTACGAGGAGCCGTACGACGCCGTCGTCATGGCCGGGTTCGGTGAGCACGGGCGCGAGGGCGCGCGCGAACTGGTGGACGTCCCCGTCGTCGACATCACCGAGGCCGCCGCCCACCTCGCCTGTCTGCTCGGGCGGCGCTACGGCGTCGTCACCACACTCGAACGCTCCTGCGGGCAGATCGAGGACAGCCTGGAGGCCGCCGGGGTGGGCCGCAACTGCGCGGCGATCGTCGGCACCGGGCTCGGCGTCCTCGACCTCGCCGACTCCGACCGCACCAACCGCGCCTTCCTCACCGCCGGGCAGCGGGCCCGGGACGCCGGGGCCGAGGTCCTGGTCCTGGGGTGCGCGGGGATGACCGGGCTGCAGCGGACCGTGGGGGAGAAGCTGGGGGTGCCGGTCGTCGACGGGGTGGGGGCGGCGGTGAAACTCGCCGAGTCGCTGGTGTCGCTGGGGCTGACGACCAGCCGGGCGGGGGGCTATGCGAAGCCGTTGCCCAAGAGGAGGAGCTGGGGGACCGGGGCGCGGTAGGGGGTGCCCCGTCGTCGTTGGCGTCTGCGGGCTTTCGGCCGCTGGGCGTGCCACGCGGCGGAGCCGCAAATCGACACAGCGCCACGTCCTTTGGGGCCGAGGGCGTCCCCGCGTGATCTGCCCTTGGGGACCCTACGGCTCCGGGACCACCGCCGTCGCAGTGATCTCCACCAACTGGCCCGTGTAGCCGAGGCAGGCCACGCCGAGCAGGGTCGACGAGTGGGGGCCGGTGCTGAGGCCGGATGCCTCGACGACGTCCCAGACCGCGGAGAGGACCGAGGGCTCGCCGCTCACGACGTACACGTCGGTCGACACGACGTGTGCGAAGTCGCTGCCCACCGCCCGCAGTTGCTCCCCGAGGTTCGCCAGCACCTGCTCGGCCTGCCGTACCGGATCCCCCTCTCCCACCAGCTTCCCCTCGGCGTCCAGCGGAACGGAACCGGCGAGAAACGCCAGTTTCGTCCCCGCCTCCACGACGGACGCGTGTGAGTAGACGGGCGGCGGAAAGAGGCTGGGGACGGTGGTGCGCTGAATCATGACGGCTCCCAGTAGAGGACAACCTGCCGATCATGTGCATTCCACGCGGCCGAGGCAATCGAATTCCGGGCCGACGCCAGTGCCGCGATCCCAGTGCCCGCGACCTCAGTGCCCGCGACGCCACGGGTGTGACGCCGCTGCGGCAGCGCCGCCGCTATCCCGCCGTCGCCCCGGGCACCACATCACCGTACGGACTGTCCACACGCCATCCCTCCTCTCGTGCCACCCGCTCGAAGATCCCGATCTTGTAGGCGAGCCCCTCCGGCTCCCCGATGTCGCACCACCGTTCCGCCATGGCCCATTCCTCCTCTCCTCGTACCAACGGGCGCCCCCGCACGGCCAGATGCAGGGCCAGCGTCGACCGCGCGTAGAACCGCAGCCGTACGGCGTCACGCTCGTCCGCCGGCCGTACGCTCTCCCCGGTCTCCCGCAGTCGCAGTCGTCCGTCCTCGCTGCTCGCGACGAGGAACGGCACGAGCGTGTCGCCGCAGGCTGTGGCCGCGCCGGAACCGGCGGCCACGGAGAAGGTCAGACGCGCCCCGTCCCCGGCCGCCGTGACTGCCCGGACCTCGTACCTGGGGAGGTACGAGAGGCGGGCGAATCCGAGGGAGTGCTTCCACGAAGTGACCCACAGGCCGCGGTTGAGGTAGTGGCGGACGGACTTCTGCCAGGTCCAGTACGCGTCGAGACGGAACCCGTGCAGGCCTTCCGCGCGGCACGCCTCGTACACCGTGTCCAGCACCGCGGTGGCGAGTCCGCGCCGCCGGGCGACCGGGTGGACGTAGAGCGAGGTGACCAGCAGCGCGCCCGCGCCGATGGGCCAGGTGTCGACGGCGACCGTACCGACGATGCCCGGCCGGGTGCGACGACGGCCGGCCCCGTTGCTGTCCGCACTCTCCGGCTCCCTGATCCAACACCTCCTTCGGTACTCGTCGTCGTTCCGGTACACCCGCCCGTGCGAACCCAGCCGGATCCGTAACTCCCGCTCGCGTGCGGGCGTGAGCGAGTCCGGGTCGACGCACTCGCCGAGGGCGCCCTCGGCGAGTGAGGCGAGATCCCAGTGCCCGAACCGGCGGTCCTCGGCGGGGCCGACAGCCGGGCACAGAAAGGCACCGGCAGACAGGCGTTCGTGCACGCGTTGGGCTTGATCATTTCGCGTTCGCATAGGCCGGAGCGTAGGGACGCCACCGCCTCGACTGCCTGCGCCGGCGACTACTCGACCGCCCGCTTCACTGAAGAGGTGGACCAACTCCTTGATCACGCGCTTGCCTTTCGCACTCCTGTGCAAGGGGCGGGTACGCCTCCGCGATGGCCGCGCAGATCCTCTCCCGCAACAGCGTCGCGGCCTCCGAACGTCCGGAACTCCGCCCGTGGCCGGGCAGTGTCTCCAGGAGCTGGTCGTAGTGGCGGAGACGATGGCGCAGGTAGTCGACCTTCCATGGGTCGAGCGAGGAACGGTCGACGGGACCGTTCACGATCCTCCCGTCACCTCCCGTCCGTCCCCACTCCGCTTCCCTACGGGCCCGGTGCTCCACCGCCCGTAGCGCCAACGTGCCCGGATCCAGGCGGGGCACGTCGATCGGCTCGTTCCTGATCCGCTCCAGGACATCCTCCCTCCGTCGCCGCATCGCGGCCCGTACCGCCTCCGATCGCCGCCCCGAGGACTCCGCAACCGCCCGGAACTCGTCACTCCGCTCGGCCGCCTCGACCCGATCCAGCCGGTACAGCCGCACCCTCGGCGCGTCCCTGAAGCGAGGGTTCACACTGAGCCGGTCCGCCGCCCCGAGCAGCCGATGGACCATCCCACCGGTCCACCCGCGCACCCGCAGCCCGGCCAACGACACATACCGCTGCCCGTCCTCCGCATGACCACCCATCGCACTGCCTCCCCCGTAGCTCCCGGCACGCCTTGGCTCCCCGGCGTCGCGCTTCAGCGCACCCCGAAGACACCCCGACGCATCCCGAAGACCTCTCGATCGTCACTCTCTGTGACGACGATTTCATTCAAGCGCACGCCACTGACAATTGATCGAAGAGGATGGAGGCGGAGTTGCTGGGGCCGAAGCGGTGGCCGAAACGGTGGCCGAGGCGGCGGCTGAACCAGTGGCTGAATTGGTGGGCGTGGAAGCCGTGGCCGGATCAGTCAGTCGGCAGTCGGCAGTCGGCAGTCGGCAGTCGGCAGGCGGTCGTCGAAAGTTGGCAGGCGGCAGGCGGCAGGCGGCAGTTCGTCGGTCGTCGGAAGTTGGTCGCCAGTCGTCCGAGGCCGCGACGGGAGGGGGCTGGCCGGCGAGGATGTCGCCGTCCTGGACGAACTCGGCGCCCGTCGAGAAGGTGGCGTCGGCACGCCATCGCCGCAGCCGCGGCCCAGGGCGCGCACGGCGTGCCGGCGGCGCGCGGTGAGTGGGTGACGAACGAGAAGCGGCTGCTGAGCGGGTGGGGTCGCGGGCGGTCGAAGGGATCATCGTGGGACTGCGCGCGGAACCGTCCGAGCCCGTGCAGAGGGTTTCCGATGTCGAGACGCTCTTCGGGGAGGTCAGGTAAGGCTGAGGGGGAGCAATTCCCCACGGCGAGCCGGGCATGCGCCCCTTACGAATAATCCTTCGAGGAGATCGCACTTCCGCTGTTACCGTCTCCCACGTGGCGAAACTCAATCAGATCATCGCAGTCGAGAAAGGCGTCAAGGCCAAGTCTCATCAGGACCTGACGGCTGCTCATCATGGGCTGCAGAAGCCGGCGTTGCTGGCCGGTATCGCGCGTACGTATCAGCCGAAGGACGAGGAGGGTGAGCAGTTGCCGCCCGAGTCGACTCGGGTGCAGGTGCGGGCGGAGGACGTGTTGCGGGAGACGGCGGGGATTCTCACGCGGCTGTTCGATGTGACCGCCACCAAGGACTGGGCCAACTGCACGGCACGGGCGGATGTGAAGGTCGAGGGGCGGGTGCTCGTCGCCGATGTGCCGGTCGCCTATCTGCTCTTCCTCGAGAAGCAGCTCGGGGAGATCAACACGCTGGTGCGGAAACTGCCCGTGCTCGACGCCTCCGAGGCGTGGGCGCAGGATCCGTCCTCCGATGCCTGGAAGACCGAGGCCGTGCGGACGGTACGGACGAAGAAGGTGCCGCGCAACCATGTGAAGGCCGAGGCGACCGACAAGCACCCCGCTCAGGTGGAGGTGTACTACGAGGACATTCCGGTCGGTTACTGGACCACCGTGAAGTTCTCGGGGGCCCTGCCCGCCCGGCGCGTGAACGAAATCCTCGGTCGCGTCGAGAAGTTGCAGCAGGCCGTGAAGTTCGCGCGGGAGGAAGCGAACGGCGTGGATGTCGTCGACCAGCGGGTCGGGGACGCCGTGTTCGGCTACCTGTTCGGGTAGTCTCACAGACTCCCCGGCCGGCCTGTGTGCCGGACGGGGTGCGCGAGGAGCGCAAGCTGAAGCTGAGGCTTGTCGTGACGGAGCGGTCCGTGCCCGCCAAGGAATTCAGGGACGGGCCGTGATCAATCTCAGACTATTGCTCCAGACTCAGTATTCGCCGCCGATCGTCGCAACGACCGGGCCCAGGCCCCGGGACGTCGAAGTGCCGGTTCAAGTCCGGCCCGCGCAGCTCGATGCGCGGTGGTCCAAAGGCAGGACGCGGCGACATGACGACTGACCTGGGTTCTCAACCGTGGCGGCGTGCCCACATGGGCGGCATCTCAGGGCCCGGGGGCCGGCTACGCCCTCGGGCCCATCTGTTTCCCGAACACTCCCTCTGATCCATCTGTTTCCCGGCCACTCCCTCTGGCCCACCTGTTTCCCGGCCGCGCGCCCGGACCCGCCTGTTTCCCGGCCGCGCGCCCGGACCCGCCTGTTTCCCGGCCGCGCGCCCGGACCCGCCTGTCTCCAGGCCGCGCGCCCGGCCCCCTGTCTCCCGGCCGCGCGCCGAGGATCCACCTGTTTCCGAGTTGCGTTCATAAAGAACATGGCCTTTCCAGGCATCGTCACATCGCGGCAATACGAGCGTTCCAATTTCTCCAGGTCCGGGATCTACGGTGGAGACCACAAACAGGTGGCGCCATGAACTGGTGTCACTGGCACCGCCAAAGCCCCGGCCGCCGTCGCCCGAAGGCACACCCCGCCCTCACCCGACGACAGGAGCCCCGTGTCCCGCCCCGCCGCCCTCGCTCTGCCGCCCTGGCTCGCCCATGCTCTGCGTGCGCAAAGAGGGCCGGTGCCCTGGAACGCGGTGGTGCGAGGGGCGTTGGCCGGTGGGCCGCTGTTGCTCGTGGCCGTGCTGGCGGGGCGGCCCTCCGTCGGGGTCGTCGCCGCGCTCGGGGCCATGCTCGCCGGGATCAACGACCGGCCCGGGAGCCGGCGCGTCGCGGTGCGGCGGCTCGGGGTACCCGCGCTCGCGGGGGCCGCAGGGCTGCTCGTCGGGACGTACGCCGGACAGTACGTCGGGGCCGTCGTCCTCACCCTGCTGTTCACCGCGCTCGGGCTGCTCGCCGGCGGTATGAGCGCGGTCGGGCCCGTGGCGTCCGGGGCGGGGACGCAGCTGCTGGTCGCCGCCGCCATCGGGGCCGGGATGCCCTTGCCGGAGGCCGGGTGGGAGCGGGCGCTCGGCTACCTCGCCGGGGCCGGGTGGCTGCTCGCCCTGCGCCTCGCCCTGCCCACGCCCGCTGTCCTCACCGCCGGTGACTACCGGTTCGACGGGGAGCGGGATGCCGTCGCCGAGGTGTACGACGCGATCGCCGGGCTGCTGGACGCCGTCGGCACCCCGGACGCGACCGCTCGGCGGGCCGCGCTGACCGCGACCCTCGACCATGCCCAGGACGCCCTCGCCGGGCCCCGGCTGCGGCGGTACGCCAGTTCGTCGGCCGAGCGGCGGCTGCACGCCCAGTACAGTGCCGCGCTGCCGCTCGCCGAGGCGGCGACCGCGCTGGCGTGGGCCGGGGACGCCGTCGTCGGCCGTGCCTCGGAGGGGCTCCGGCGGCTGGCCGCCGCCGTGCGCGGCAACACCGCCACCGGGCCACTGCCCGCGCCCTCCCGCTCCGCGCCCGCGCTGCGCGCCCTCGACGACGCGCTCCTGCGTGCCGCCGAGGCCTTCGACCGGGGCGGCGGCGCACACGACCTGCACACCCGCCGCCGTACCGTCGGGTCGCTCGTGAGGCTCGCGCTCGGGTCCGGCGGACGGGAGTACGGGCTGCGGGTCGCCCTGTCCTTCGGGGCCAGCGCGGCCGTGGCGCAGGTGCTGCACCACGAGCACTGGTACTGGTTGCCCGCGACCGCCGTCTTCCTGGTCAAGCCCGACCTCGGGCCGCTCGTGTCCCGGGTGCTGTGCCGGGCCGCGGGGACCGTGCTCGGCGCCGTGGTCTTCGCCGGGTTCGCGGCCGTGCTGCCCCGGCCGGAAGGGCTCATCGTGCTGGTCGCGGTCAGCGGGGCGCTCATCCCCGTCGCCACCCGGCACTTCGCCGCCCAGACCGCCGTCGTCACCGTCCTCGTCCTCGCCCTCGTCATGGTCGGCGGCGAGCCCCTGGCCTCCTGGAGCCGCATCGCCGAGACGCTGCTGGCCTGCGCCATCGTCCTCATCGTGGGCCACCTGCCGATGCCGAAGGGGCAGCGCGGCGGGGGCGTACGCGCCCGGCTCACGGAAGCGGGGACGGCCGCGCACGCCTACCTCGCGCACGTCCTGAACGAGTCGCGCGGGCCCAGCGGGGCCACCGGGGCGAGGGGGATCTCCGGGGCCCGCGAGGCCGCCGGGGCGAGGGGGACCTCCGGGGCGAGGGGGATCTCCCGGTCGCGCGGGCCGTCCGTAGCGAGTGGTGCGTCCACGCCGAACGGCGTTTCCGTGTCCGTCGGCGCCGCCCTGCCCGGCGAGTCCGACGACCGCGCCGCCCGCTGGACGCTGCGCCGCGAGGCATACCGCACGCTCGCCCAGGCCCGTAGCGCGATCGCTCTCTCCGGGGCCGAACTGCCCGCCCTGGCCCGGCACACCGAGGGCACCGACGAGGTCGCCGCCGTCCTCGAACGGCTCGTCGACACCACCACCGCCTGCGCCGTGCACCTCGACGACACCGGACGCCTCACCCGCCACCACACAGAACGGCTCACCGCACTCCTCGACGAACTCGCGCGTCACCAGAAGCACGCGCGCATCAGCCTCCCCGACGCACCGCAGGCGTCCGACGTACTGCCGAGGCCGGGCCGCACCGCCTGAGCCACAATCCGTTCCGGCGCGGCCGCAGGGCCTGAGCCGCAACCCGGTCCGGCGCGGCGGCGCGCACTGAGGCGGGCGCGGCCGGATTCCGCCGCCCCCACCCACCGGATGCCTGGTTCGCACCCCTTCCGAGCACGTCATCGTCGTAGCGTGACGGCATGACGCCGTCTCCGTCCTCCGCCATGACTTCGTCCACGTCTGCCGCCGATCTCGTCATCACCGGCTGCACCGCCCTCGTCCACGACGAACGCGAGGGCGTCGACTTCGTCGAGGACGCGGCGATCGTCGTACGGGACGGGGTGATCGCAAGCATCGGGCCGGCGGAGGAGACCGCTCCGGTGGCCACGGCGGAACGCATCGACGCGCGCGGCCAGGTCGCGATGCCGGGGCTGATCAACTGTCATACGCACTCCCCGATGGTGGCGCTGCGCGGCATCGCGGAGGACCTGCCGGCGGAGGAGTGGTTCAACGACGTCATCTGGCCCGTCGAGTCCAACCTGACGGCGAAGGACGTGGCGCTGGGGGCCAGGCTGGCCTGCGCGGAGATGATCCGGGGCGGGGTGACGTGCTTCGCCGACCACTACTTCTCCATGGACAAGGTCGCCGCCGTGGTCGAGGAGACCGGGATGCGGGCACATCTGGGGGAGGCCTTCTTCTCGTCGCAGGGGCCCGAAGGCCGGGCGAGGTCCCTGGAGTTCGCGCTGCGGCACCGGGGCGCGGCCGGTGGCCGTATCACCACCGCGCTCGCCCCGCACGCCCCCTACACCGTCGAGGACGGCGACCTCGCCGCGACCGCCGACCTCGCCCGCGAGCACGGCCTTCCCGTGCATCTGCACGCCTCGGAGAGCCGCGACCAGACCGACAACAGCCTCGCCCGGCACGGCGTCACCCCCATCGAGGTCCTGGAGCGCACCGGGCTGCTCGGCGTCGACGCGGGTGTCCTCATCGCGCACGGCACCGGGATCGTCGAGCGCGACCTTCCGGTGCTGGAGCGGGCGACCGGGCCGGTGGCCGTCGCGACCGCGCCCCGCGGCTATCTGAAGTTCGCCTGGCCCACGACGCCGGTGCGGGCCCTGCGCCGTATCGGCGTCCCCGTGGGGCTCGCCACGGACGGGGCCGCCTCCAACAACTCCCTCGACGTGTGGGAGGCCATGGCCCTCACCGCGCTCGTACAGAAGTCCACCGAGGGCGACCCGCGCTGGCTGACCTCCCGCCAGGCCCTGCACCACGCCACACTGCAGAGCGCCCGGGCCGTCGGACTGGGGGAGCGGGTCGGCAGCCTCGCCCCCGGCCTGCGCGCCGACATCGTCCTCGTGGACCTCAGCGGCCCGCACACCCAGCCGGTGCACGACCTCGCCGCCACCCTCGTCCACAGCGCCCGCTCCGCCGACGTCCGCACCACGATCGTCGACGGCCGCGTCCTCATGCGCGACCGCGAACTGCTCACCATCGACGTGCCGGCGACCGTACGGGAGCTGGAGGACCGTCTGGCTGCCCTCACCGACCGCAGCCACGGCGGCCGCATCCAGGAGTACGACAAGCCGCCTGAGTGAGCGAGAACGGCACCGCGGCGAACGGAGGGCGGCGACGGCAGAGCGACCCTCCTGGACCTCTTCCAGGGAGCACCGCGACGAGCACGAAGAGTGACAAAAAGTGCGAGGATTGACACACAGGGTCATCGGAATGTGTGGTTCCTGAGAGGTACCTCACGATCCGTCGTTGACCAAGTGTCAACTACGTCTCAGTAACGTCATTTGGTGAGCCGTTCACCCCATGATTGGCGTTTAAATCTACAAGCTACGGAGCTACGGGCTACGAGTACGGCGCGACATGGAGGTGCAGGGTGAACGGGCGAATGGTGCTGGGGCGCTTTCCCGCCGGTGGGCCGCGCGGCTCGTGGCCGGCGGAGGAGTTCGCGCACGCGGCGCGCCTCGAGGGCCAGCAGGCCGAGGTCGTGATGGACATCGCGACGGACATGTTCCTGGTCATCGTGCGCGGCGCCGACACCGCGGCGGGCGCCGCGGCCTGAGATCAGCCCGCCTTCGGGGCGGGCACCTTCGCCGCGGAGGCCGGACCGGTGGGCACCTTCGCCGCGAACTGCTCCGCCTGCAGCGAGTACAGCTCCGCGTACACCCCGCCCGTGGCCAGCAGTTCGTCCGGCGTGCCGGACTCCACGAGACGGCCCTGGTCGAGGACGTGCACCAGATCGGCGTGGCGGACGGACGCCAGCCGGTGGGTGATCAGGACGACCGTCTGACCGGTACCCGCCAGGGCGCGGATCTTCTCGAAGACCTCCAGCTCGGCGCGGGCGTCGAGGGCCGCCGTCGGCTCGTCCACGATCAGGATGCGCCCACGCCGGTACGCGGCCCGCGCGATCCCCAGCCGCTGCCACTGCCCGCCCGACAGCTCGTGCCCGCCGCTGAAACCCCTGGCCAGAAGCGTGTCGAGGCCGCGCGGCAGATCCTCCACGACGTCCTGCGCCCCGGCCTCCGCGACGGACGCGGCGAGGCGCTCGTCGGTCAGCGGCGCCGAGGGGCGGCCGATCGCCATGTTGACGCGGGCCGTGAAGGGCCACCGCTTGAAGTCCTGAGCGACCATCGCGATGCGCTCGGCGAGCTGCCGCCGGTCGGCGGTCGCCGCGTCCACACCGTCCCACATGATCTTGCCCTGGTCGGGCGTGTACAGCCCGGCGAGCAGCTTGACCAGGGTCGTTTTGCCCGATCCGTTCTCGCCGACGAGTGCCACGATCTTGCCCAGCGGCACGGTCAGGGTGACATCGCTCAGCGCGGGCCGGGTGGCCTTCCCCGGGTAGGTGAAGGTCACGTTCTCCACGCGGATCTCGCGCGGGTCCTCCGGCAGCGGGTCGCCGCCCTCCGGGATCGCGCGCTTGGCGGCTTCTACGTACAGCCGCTGCATGTCGCCCACGAAGAGGGCCTCCTCGTGGAGCGAGTTCACCTCCAGGACCAGCGTGTCGAGGCTGGCGGAGCCGGTACGGATCGCGATGACCGCCGTACCCGCCACGGACAGCGCCATGGCGTCGGCGAGCAGCAGACCGCCCAGCGTCGCGTACGTCGCCACGGTCGCCAGCCCGGTCCAGACGGCCGCGTACAGGCCCGTACGGGCCGCCAGCCGGGCCAGGCGCGCCTGCTCGGCCTCCGCCGTCTCCGACATGGAGCGGAAGTGACGCAGCAGGAACGGGCCGACGTCGTGCACCCTGATCTCCGGGGCCGCCTCCGGCTCGATCAGCAGGGAGCTGAGCAGATATCCCGCGCGCGCGTGCTGCACCCAGGCGTGGAAGGACTCGTAGCGGCGGCGGGCGATCGTCAGGGCGCTCCAGGCGCTCGGCAGCGTCATCGTGACGAGCAGCGGGAGCAGGGCGGGGTGCAGCACGGTCAGCACACCGGCCGCCGCGATCAGCGAGATCAGCGCGTTCACCACGCGCGCCGAGTAGCTGATCATGCGGCGGGCCGACTGGGCGCCGTACTTCGCGGTGTCCAGCAGCTTGTGGAAGCCGTCGTCCTCGATCGCGGACAGCTCCACGGCCGCCGCCCGCTCCAGATACAGCTCGGTGGCGACCCGCTCCACCTTGGGCTCGAGGCGGCCCGTGGCGTACGTCGACGCGGCCCGCAGCAGTGTCGCCACCAGCATCACGGCGGCGATGGTGACGAGCGCGGGGACGGCTTCCCGTAACCGCTCCTCGACCGTGCCGTCCGACATCAGCCGGGCCAGGATGGTGTTCACCGCGAGCAGGTTCACCGCCTGGGCGAGGCCGCGGCCCGTCTCGGCGGCCAGCACGGTCCGGGCGGCCCACCGGTCCGCCTGCCAGGCCAGCCGGAAACTGGACGCCAGCAGCGACGGCAGCCGCCGCACCATCGCACGGAAGTTCAGCTCCAGAAACGCGTTGGCATGCTGCGACCAGCCCATGTCGTACCGCAGCGGGCCCCCGAACAGCAGCAGCTCCGACTCCGAGGTCTCCGGCTTGTCTCTGTCACGCGCCTTCGCCACCTGCGGCCTCCCCCGAGTCGTCGCCGACGGCCACTATCCCGGTACCCTCCGCTCCCGGCCAGGGCGCACGGTGGTGACACCACGGCCCACCCGGAGCACGCGAGGCGCTCCGAGGCAGGCGGAAGTGCGCCGCAGGGACCGCGCCGAGGAGCCGCGGCCCTCTTCAGGGCGCGGGACTGTACCCATGTGCGGCTCCGCCGCGTGGGCGCGACCGGCCCCCACCCACCCGCACCCGAAGACGCCCCGACCGGAGGCGCCTCACGCAGTCAGCCGAGACCAGGTCGGCGTGGTCCCCGACACCCGGCACAACGCCAGGTACAGCGGTATCGGCGGCGTATAGGGAATCGTGCCGTCCGGCCTGAGGATGAGCCCGGGAGCGGCCGAACCGTCCGAGACCAACGCCCCGGTGGTGTAGCGCACCGGCGCGGGCCACTCCAGTGCGTAGTCGGAGTCGGCCGGCACGATCCACCACCAGTGCGCCCGGTCGGCGTAGACACAGCCCACACGGGGCAGCCGGGGCAGGACCTGCGGTCCGAAGCGGGCCGGGACGGCAACCGCGTCGCATC
This sequence comes from Streptomyces sp. DSM 40750, assembly GCF_024612035.1. GTDB lineage: Bacteria > Actinomycetota > Actinomycetes > Streptomycetales > Streptomycetaceae > Streptomyces. The sequence goes on along the minus strand of NZ_CP102513.1, from coordinate 3,024,776 downwards.
CCATGGGCGCGGTCATGCCTTCGGGCAGGGGAATCGGGCGGGGCGCCGCTGCGGGACGCTGGGCGCGGCGCAGGCGCGTCAGGGTGTCGAGGCTCACCACGCGGGCCACTCTGCCCCCACCGGGGGGCCGAGCGGGACCGATCGACGCGCTCACACCCATTCGGCCCCCGTCCGACGCGGGACTTTCGGCCGGACTTCGACTTCCCCACGACACTCGGCACCGAAATGACGCTCGGCCGCCGTACGGCCCTCAGCGCCCTCACGGCCCTCGGCGCCCGCCCGGCGGAACGCCTCCGCCTCGCCGCCCCGGTCCTCGGGCGGCGGCTTCTTCGCACCCCAGCCCAGGTCGGACCGGACAGCGGTGTCCGTGCCCGCGCTCGCATCGGCGCGCACGGCGCCCGTGACCAGCGCGCGAGGTACGTCCGCCCACACCAGGAGTCCCAGGCCGACCGGCTGCGCCCCCCAGGAGCGGCAGAGGGACTCTATGAGGAGCAGCCCCCGCCCGTGTTCCTCCTCGGGCCGCTGCGGCGAGGGGTGCGGCTCACCCGGAGCGCAGCCCTCGTCCCGTACGGCTATGCGCACCAGATCGTCGCCGTCATGCAGCTCGCAGACGATCTGGGTGCTCGCGGTGTGCACGATCGCGTTGGTCACCAGCTCGGACACGACCAGGGCGGCCGTGTCGCAGGTGTCCTCGCAGAGGGCCCAGCCGGTGAGCTGGTTACGGGTCACGCGCCGGGCCTGGGCCACGGCACCCGGGTGAGCGGCCAGCTCGAATCGAAACCGGCGCTCGGCGACTGTCTCGGGGCGCGCCCCGGCGGCCGGACCGGGACCGACACGGTCTCCGGCGGCGTCTGTTCCTAACGGCGCAGGGGGCGGAATCACGCTTGCCACTATCGCCTCGCCGTGAACACTTGGCAAGTGTCACTCTGAAAATTGCAGAGTGCCGTGTGACTCTCTGAACGGTCGTGGCACACTGCACGCAACAGCACGTGTAGCGGCGCTAGTTGGAAATCCCTCGCACAACGTTCGTATGTACGCACAGTGTCCGTTTGTGTACACGGACCCGCGCGGCAGGCGAGGCTTCCGAACGGCGCCGCAGGCCTGTCGGGACGGTTCAGGGTCGGATGAGAGAGGGGCGAGATGAGCGAGCCGCGGTCCGCGCCGACGGTCGGCCAGGTCGTGCTGGGCCGACGTCTGCTGGACCTGCGCGAGGGCGCGGGCATCAGACGCGAGGACGCCGGGCGCATCCTGCATGTCACCGCCGCCACGGTCCGCCGTATGGAGACCGCCGAGGTCGCCCTCAAGATCCCTTACCTTCAGCTCCTGCTGAAGGCGTACGGGGTCGGCGACGAGGAGGCCGAGACCTTCGTCCGGCTTGCCGAGGAGGCCAACAAACCCGGCTGGTGGCAGCGCTACCACGACATCCTGCCGGGCTGGTTCTCCATGTACGTCAGCCTGGAGGGCGCGGCCGCCCTGATCCGCGGCTACGACCCCCACTTCGTCCCCGGACTCCTGCAGACCGAGGACTACGCCCGCGCCGTCATGACCTCGGGCGCCATCGGCCAGACCAAACCCGACGACATCGAGCGCCACGTCGCCCTGCGCATGCAACGACAGGAACTGCTCACCCGTAAGGACGCGCCCCGGCTGTGGTTCGTGATGGACGAGACCGCCCTGCGCCGCTCCGTCGGCGGACCGGCGGTCATGCGCGCCCAGCTCGACCGACTGCTGGAGGCCATGGAGCTGTCCCATGTGACGCTGCAGGTCGCCACGTTCGACACAGGACCGCATCCCGGCACGTACGGGCCGTTCGTCCTGTTCCGTTTCGCCATGCCCGAACTTCCGGACATGGTCTACAGCGAGTACCTGACCGGCGCCGTCTACCTGGACGACCGCTCCGAGGTGGCGACCCACCTGGAGGTCATGGACCGCATGGCGGCGCAGGCCGCCACGGCACAACGCACGAAGGAGATCCTCCGGGATCTCCGCAAGGAGCTCTGAAGACACCGAATGGAATTCATCAAGACGCAGTCGCGCACGCACACGCAGTCGCACATACGCGTCTACAACGGCATGCCCGCCCGGGAGCTGGGCAGCGAGGGCTGGCACAAGCCCTGGAGCGGCGGCAACGGCGGCAACTGCCTGGAGGCCATGAAGCTCGCCGACGGCCGGATCGCCGTACGGCAGTCCACCGACCCCGACGGACCGGCGCTGATCTACACACCCGACGAGATGAACGCGTTCATCCTGGGCGCGAAGGCGGGGGTGGCCGACTTCCTGCTGTCCTGAGGCTTGTTGCGCCCTCCCTGTTGTTCAGTCATCTCCCTAATCTTGGCATTGAGTTGATCATTCACTGCGGCAGAACCTTATGGAGTTCGTCATGAGCGGGCGTTCCCCCGTCGAGATCGACACGAGCAGACCCCATCCCGCGCGGATGTACGACTGGTACCTCGGCGGCAAGGACAACTACCCCGTCGACGAGGCGATGGGCAAGCAGATGCTCGCCCTCGACCCCCGGGTGCCGGTGATGGCACGGGTCAACCGTGCCTTCATGCACCGCTCCACGCGCTGGCTGGCGGAGCACGGCGTACGGCAGTTCCTCGACATCGGCACCGGTATCCCGACCGAGCCGAACCTGCACCAGATCGCCCAGCGGGTCGCCCCCGACGCGAGCGTCGTCTACTGCGACAACGACCCCATCGTGCTGGCTCACGCGACGGCCCTGCTGCGCGGCACGCCCGAGGGGCGGACCGAGTACCTGCAGGCCGACGTGCGCGACCCGGGCGCCGTCATCGAGGGCGCCAAGCAGGTGCTGGACTTCGGCCGGCCCGTGGCGCTCTCCCTGATCGCGCTGCTGCACTTCGTCTCCGACGAGGACGGCGCGCACGCCCTGGTCGAGCGGCTGATGTCCGAGCTGCCCTCCGGCAGCCATCTGGTCGTCACCCACGCCACCGCCGACTTCACCCCGGAGGAGTCGAAGGCGGCGACGGAGAAGCTCAAGGCCGCGGGCGTCACGCTGGCCCTGCGCTCCCGCGAGGAGTTCACCCGCTTCTTCGACGGCCTCGAACTGGTCGACCCGGGCGTCGAGGTGCCCCACCACTGGCACCCCGAGCTCGGCGAGCCCGTCGCCGGTCAGGACGACGGGGTCATCCCGGGGTACGGGGCGGTGGCGCGCAAGCCGTAAGGGCTTCGCCGACGACCACATGAAGACGCGGCGCGGGCCTCCAGGCCCGCGCCGCGTCTTCATGTGGTCGTGGTGTTCGTCTTCATGCGCCGTGGTGTTCGTCGGGGCTCGTGCGCCGTGGTGGGCGCCGGCGCCTACACGTACGACCAGATGCGGCGCGGGGCGTCGACGAAGCGGCTCATCGCGACCACCGGGAGCGGCGGCTGCGCGGTCTCCCGCTCCCGCTCCAGCATCAGCCCGTAGTAGATCTGCTCGAGCGACGGCGGGCCGACCGACAGGTTGCGCCAGACCGCTCCGGACGCCTCCTCCTGCCCGGTCTGTACGAGGTAGGCCGCGGCCATCGTCCCCGTACGGCCGACGCCTGCACCGCAGTGCACGAACACCGGCCCCGAGCTTTCCGAGACGGTGTCCAGCAGACGCTGCACCTGCTCAGGCGTCGGGGTCTGCCCGTCGCGCATCGGCACCCGTACGACGTCGAGGCCCGCCTCGCGCGGCAGGGCGAGCTGCGCGGCGCTCAGGTCCTCGGCGCGCAGGTCGACGACCGTGGTGAAGCCCAGGTCGTCGAGCGCCTCGTAGCCGGCGGGGGAGGGTGCGGCACCGCGCCACAGCTTGCCGTCCGTGCCGACGGGCTGGAAGTGGTGGATGCCCCGCACCGAGCGGGTTCCCTCGGGCGCCGAGATCGCCTCACGCGCCACGTACGACACCGCCAGGATGCCGAGCGAACCCGTGGCCCACAGGGCGAGACAGCCGAGGAGCACTCCGACGAACACACGCACCACCTTCTGGCGGAGTGAGCGGGGTCGGGGGGGAGCGGTGGGGAGCGGATCTGGGCGGAGGGGGGCGGGCGTGAGGGTGACAGACATGGATGACCCGAGGGTTGGGGACGGGGGGTCTACTCCGCATCGTAGCCCGCACACAGTAAGGGTTTTGTCTGCTTGTGTCCTACCTCACGGCTTTCGAGTGGATATGTATCGATATCGATCTTGTGTGCTCTGTCGATCTTTGGGGTTCGGGGATTCCGGCGCTCGGTGCACCGGGCTCGCGGTGCACCGGCTCTCAGTGCCCCGGCTCTCGGCGCTCCGCGATTCCAGAGGGCCGTGGGGCTTCCGGGGGGGGGGCTCACTCCTTGTCCGCGTCGCCGATGCCCACCACCGTCAGGTAGGCACGGTCCACGTCCGCGTCCTCCAGACAGCCCCGCAGCCGCAGGCGGTCGTGGTCGGTGAGGGCGGGCCGCACGACCCCGGCGAACAGACCATCGCCGAGTTCGCCGAGCGTGGTCCGCCGCAGGGGCACCGACGTGGAGTTCCGGCAACGCTCCCAGGCCTGGGACGCGGCCATGGACTGCCGCTCGGCGGTCACGGGCACGCCACGCATGTCCACCCGGACCAGCACGGAGGTCGCCTCGGCCCCGTTCCGCTCCTCCCTCCTGGTCTGGGTGAGGTCGGCGAGCCCGACGACCAGCGGGACCAGCAGAACGGCGCCCACACCCACGGTGATCAGCCGGGCCGCCCGCCCCCGCCTGCCGCCGCCCAGCGGACGCGCGTCCTCCAGATCGGTGTCCGGGGCCGGATCGGGCGCGGTCAGCACGGACAGCTGCCCCGCCCAGCGCCGCTCGGCCGTGGGCCGGGCCGTGACCGACGCGATCCGCTGCACCAGCCAGGCGATCGCGGACAGCACCACACCGGTGACCATCAGCACCGGCACGAACACATACGTACGGCTCGCCGGGTCCTCCAGCCAGCGGAACCGGCCGTCCCGCTCGCGCGTGTGCGTCTGCCGCAGCCGGGCGAGCGCGTCCTGCTGCCGCCGGTCGCTCTCCCGGATCCGTTCCTCGATCCGCGCGAGACGCCCCAGCAGCACGATCCCGAGCAGCAGCACCCCGACGATCAGGAGCAGGACCCCGCTGAGGATGGCCCGCTGCCACTGCCACCGGTAGAGGTAGACGACGAAGTAGACGCCCGCGCCGGCCGCCGCCGCGCCCCCGAAGAGGTAGGCGAGGCGCCTCATCACGAACCCTCCTCCCGTACGTCGCCGGAGATGCCGTCGACCGTCAGCCGGGTCCCCGGCGGGAAGCGGCCCACCGCGTCGTCGACGCCGACCACCGCGGGTACCCCGAACTCCCGGGCCACGACGGCGAGATGGGACAACGGGCTGCCCGTCTGCGCGACCAGCCCCGAGAGCCGGGGCAACAGCGGAGCGAGCGCCGGATCGAGGCTACGGACCACCAGCACGGCGTCCGGCGGCCTGGTCCCGTCGCCGTCCCACGCCGTGCCGATGGCCCGCCCGCCCGACACGCCCCGGCCCCCGTCACCGGAACGCCGGGCGGTGCGCTCCGCGACGACCACACCATCCTCCGCGAGCCGGAACATGTCGGGGAGCGGCGCGGACGCGGCCCGGGTCAGCCGCTCCTCGAAGTCACGCGGCAGCCCCCCGGCCTCCAGCACCGTGACGAACTCCTTCCACCGCAACAGCCCCGCCCGCCGGGCATCGCCCAGCACACCCCGCACGAGCAGTCGGCGAACCGCCTCCCGCACCATCCTGACCTGCAACTCCTGCACCCATCGGATACGCAGCCGCAGGGCCTCACGGGGCGGGAGTGCGGAGACGGAGACGGAGGCGGTGCGGTGGGAGGTGGAGGCGGCGTGATGGGTAGCGAAAGCGGCAGCGGTGCGGTGGGAGGCGGTGTGAGGGGAGGCGGGGAGGGTGGCTGTGATCGTGTGGGGGACGGAGGGGGAGGAGGAGGCGGCGGACGTGGAAACCGCTGTGGGGGTGGCGAATACGGAAGCCGCGGCCGGGGTGGTGGGGGCGTCGGTGGTGACCGTCGAGCCGTTCCGGGCCGTGGCCTCGGGGCGGTGCAGCCGCAGAACGCCCCACACGCTGGGGGCGGTCAGCGCGAGGACCACGGGTTCCGCGGCCACCACCTGCTGGTCCGGCAGGTCCCGGTGCCGCGTCTCCGCGAGAGTGGCGAGGGCCATGCCCGCGGCCGTGACATGGGGCTCCGGGAGCAGGGCGCCCGCGAGGGCCTCCTGGGCGTGCAGCGAGACCAGGGTGGCGCGCGTCCAGCGGAGCGTCGAGATCAACTCGGCGGTCGGCAGCTCCCCGGGCTGCGGGGTCTCGGTGAGCCGCCGGTCCACATCGGCCACCAGGTCCGTCGCCAGCCCCGGCAACGCCGCGGTCAGCCGCCCCACCCGCCACGCCGCCCCGAGCCGCCGGGCACCCGGCGCCGGGTTGAGCCACGCGAGCCGGGGGTGCCTCGGCGGGACGGCGCCCAGCAGCCGCAGATCCGCCGCGGCCCGCCCGCCGACCGTCGTGACGACCGGTGCCGTCCGCAGATGCCGGCGTGGCGCGATGCCTCCGATGTCGAGCGCGCAGGCGAGCCCACGGGCCATCGGCGCCACCCACAGGTCCTCCTCCAACGGCTCCAACTGCCCCGGCAGGGTCTCCGCCACCGGCCCGGGACCGAGCAGCCGGGCACCACGCGGCGGCCGCGCCCCCATCGCCGTGATCGGACGGCTCTGGAACAGCCACAGCCGCCCGTCCTCGTCGAAGCCGAACTCGATGTCCTGCGGCCCGCCGAAGACCCGGGCGGCCCGGCGCGCGAGACGGGCGAGACGACGCAGTTCCGAGGCGGTGAGTAGCGGGTGGTCGGAGGCGACGAGCAACGGGTGGTCGGAGGCGGTCGACTGCCGTGCGCCGATCGTCTGCCGTGTGCCGGTCGACTGCCGTGCGCCGATCGTCTGCCGTGCACCGGTCGACTCCGTCTGGCCCGCCCACTCGTTCAGGCCCGCCGTATCCCTCGGCGCCGCCGACTCGCTCGTCTGCGCCGACTCCCTCGGGTCCGCCGCCCTTCTCGGCGCCGCCGGTTCCGTCGCCTGCGTAGGCTCCCTCGACACTGCCTGTTCCGTCGGCTGCGCCGACTCCTTCAGCTCCCCCGATTCCCCTGGCTTCCCCGGCTCGCTCAGCTCCGTCGACTCCGTCCGCAGCAGCCGCCCCCACCGGCTCAACCAGTAACTCGTCCCCGGCTGTTCACCGCTGACCAGCGTGTCGGGCCCGCCCCGCACCGCGCTGACCAGCATCCGATCGGTTCGCCCGGCCACAGGGTCCGCACCGAACAGCACACCTCCGACCCGGGCCCGGAGCATCGGCTGGACGAGCACCGCCATGGGCGCGCTGCCACCGTCGGGACGCCGAGCCGAGCCGAGCACAGTGCGCACCGCCGCACAGAACTCCTCCCACCCCCGTACATCGAGCACCGAGTCGAACTGCCCCGCCAGAGAGGACTCGCGAGTGTCCTCCTGAGGCGAGGAAGACCGTACGACGAGAGGACGCGCACCATGCTGGGACAGTTCGTCCCAGGCGCGCGGCAGGGCGGAGGTCTCGGCCGCGCGCTCCTCGCTGTGCGGGTCCCGTGGGCCGTGCGGGATCACGAAGCCGGGCAGCACCGGAAGCCCCGCGCGAGCGGCGCGCGCGAGATGGGCCGCCTTGGAACCGGCGAGCAGGGGGAGTGAGGCCGTCGGCTCACTCAGGAGGACGATGTGAGAACCGAGTGTGCCCCCACCCCGGGACGGCACCTCGTCGTGCGCACCTTCCCGGTGTTCTCCGTGACGTTCGTCGAGCGTCGTCATCGAGCACCCTCCAGGACCGGCCGTCAACAGGGGGGACGCGAGGGAGGAGGGCCCTACGCCTGACGACGGAACGAAGGATGGGGCAGATCACCGCCGAATGTCTGGACCCATGGCAGCAGCGATGACACACCTCCTGGCACCAAGGATCCCACCGCCGTCGATTTCCTGTCGACCCGGAGACACCTCCCGGCCATCCGACGGCCGCCTGGGGCGCCCGTTGTCGTACGGTCGGCCGCCACGGTCGCCTGGCGTCGTGCGGTCGGCCGCCAGGGTCACCGGTCACGGGCAGACCCGTCGCGTCTCACGGCCGCTCACCTGGGCGGCAGCACCCCGCACAGCGCCTCCAGAGCCGCCCCGTACGCGTGCTCCGCAGGCGTCGCGTACCCCACGACGAGCCCGTCCGGGGCATCACCCGCCGCCTCGGGGTGCCGGAACGCGGCCAGCCCGTCGAGCGCGACGCCCCGCCAGGCCGCCGCCTTCACCGCGGACCGCTCGGTCCCGGGCGGCAGCCGCAGCACGGCGTGCAGCCCGGCCGCGATCCCGGTGGCCTCGATGTGCGGCGCGTGCGCGGCGAGGGCCGCGACCAGCCGGTCGCGCCGCGCCCGGTACCGCTGCCGCATACGCCGCACATGACGGTCGTACGCCCCGGAGACGACGAAGTCCGCGAGCGCCAGCTGCTCCGGCACGCTCGCCCACGCCTCCCGCTCGCCCTTCGCGTCCAGTACGGCGTCGACGTACCGCTCAGGCAGGACCATCCACCCCAGCCGCAGCGCCGGCGAAAGGCTCTTGCTGACCGAGCCGATGTGCACGACCCGCTCGGGATCCAGGCCCTGCACGGCCCCGACGGGCTTGCGGTCGTAGCGGAACGCCCCGTCGTAGTCGTCCTCCAGAATCACCCCGCCACGCGCGCGTGCCCAGTCCACGACGGCGGCACGCCGGACGGGATGCAGTGGCCCTCCGGTGGGGAACTGGTGCGCGGGCGTGAGCAGCACGGCCCGCTCCCCGTCCAACCCGTCCACCCGGGCACCGTCCTCGTCGAGCGGCAGCGGAACAGTCCGTACGGAGGCCGCCGCCAGCAGCTCACGGTGGAAGCCAAGACCGTACGACTCCACGGCCAGCGGCCCCCGCAGCACCCGGCCGTGGAACAGCAGCCGCAGCGCGTGCCCGAAGCCGGAACAGATCACGATCCGCGACGGCTCGGTCCGCACGCCACGCGCGCGTGCCAGATACTCGGTGAGCGCCTCCCGCAGCTCGACCCGGCCCGCCGGATCACCCGGTCCGAACGCCTCGTTGGGCGCCTGCGTCAGCGCCCTGCGGTACGACGCCGCCCAGGCCGCACGCGGGAACGCCGACACGTCCGGCGTGCCCTGCCGCAGATCGTGCCGTGGCCCACGCGCGCGCGGAGGCGCGCTTCGGGGGACGCGCGCGGGAGCACCCAGCGGTTCGGCCCTCCCCCACTGCCTGAAGGGCGTGGGAGGTAGCCCCATGGCGACTCGCGTCCCCGAACCCTGCCGGGCCGTCAGCCAGCCTTCGGCGACCAGCTCCGCGTACGCGTCGGCGACCGTGTTGCGCGCGATGCCCAGATCCGCGGCGAGCGAGCGGTACGGGGGCAACCGGGTCCCAGGAGCGAGCCGACCACCACGCACCGCGTCCCGCAGCGCCCGGATCAGCGCCGCGCGCCGCCCACTCCCACCGGACAGTTCGAGATGCAGATCGGCCCCGATCCGCTCCGCCGAATTGACCCATGAATCCACCATGAAAATGCACCCTACGGCAGGTCTTTCCGCCTCATAGATTCATGGTCATGACGACGAACACGACAGCGAACGCGACGACAGGCACGCCGACGACCAGCGACGCGGCGGCGACGCCTCCGGTAGCCGCAGCCGCAGCCCCTCGCCTCGACTTCGCGAAGTCCGCCCGGAACGTCTTCCGCGCCCTCATCGGCTTCGACGCGGCGGCCCGCGAGGGCCTCGACCCGACGATGGTCGAACTGATCCAGATCCGCGCCTCCCACCTCAACCACTGCGCCTACTGCCTCCACATGCACACCAACGACGCCCGCAAGGCCGGCGAGAGCGAGGACCGGCTCCACATGATCCCGGTCTGGCGCGAGGCCCGGCACTTCTTCACCGCCCGCGAACAGGCCGCCCTCGCCCTCACCGAAGCGGTCACCCTCGTCGCCGACGGCGGCGTTCCCGACGCCGTCTACGCCGAAGCCTCCACCCACTTCGACGACACCGAACTGGCCCACGTCCTCGCCCTGATCCTCACCATCAACACGTGGAACCGCATCGCCCTGTCCACAGGCAAACAGGCAGGCACGGACGACCGCTAGACCGGCGTGCCCAGCCACCGGCGGCCAGCCACCGGCGGGCGCCGGCACTGACGACGGCTGGATCATCGGGCCGGCCGACCCCCGTGACTACATCCCGCCGCGACGACGATCACCCCCACGGTGACCGGCGGTGCCGAACCAGCCGTGACCCGACGGCGGCGGTCTGTCCCGCGGGCAGCGGCTACGCCGTCATCGGCCGGTCGTACGGCCCGATCGGCGCCGGCAGCCGCTCCGTCCCGGTCAGCCGGTGGTCGACCGCGGCGGCCACCGCCCGCCCCTCGGCGATCGCCCAGACGATGAGGGACTGCCCACGGGCGGCGTCCCCGGCGGCGTACACACCGGGCACGTTGGTCGCGAAGTCCGGCCCCCGCGTGATCGTCCCGCGCGGATCGAGGGCCAGCCCGAGCTGATCGACGAGCCCGTCGTGGCGGTCCGGCCCGGAGAACCCGAGGGCGAGCAGCACGAGATCGGCGGGAAGTGTCCGCCCGGTGCCGGGCCGCGGCTGCCGCCGCTCGTCCACCTCGACCAGGTGCAACGCCCGTACGTGCCCCGCCTCGTCCCCGGTGAAGCGGAGCGTGGACGCCGCGAACAGCCGCGCGTCGGCGCTCGCCGCCGGTGCCGTCCGAAGGTCGCGCGCCTCCTCATGCGCCGCCGAGAGCCGGTAGACCTTCGGATACGTCGGCCACGGATCGACGTCCTCGTCCCGCTCCGCCTCCGGCAGCGGATAGATGTCCAACTGGGTCACGGACGCGGCCCCTTCCCGCACCGCCGTCCCCAGACAGTCCGCCCCCGTGTCACCGCCCCCGACGATCACGACATGCTTCCCGGCCGCCGACAACGGCGACACCTCCAGATCCCCCTCGCACACCCGGTCCGCCAGCGGCAGATACTCCATCGCCTGGTGAATACCGCCCAGCTCCCGCCCAGGCACGTCCAGTTCCCGCCAGGCCGTGGCGCCGGTCGCGATGACCACGGCGTCGTACCGGGCCCGCAGCTCGGCCGCTCCGATGTCCTTCCCTATGGCGGTCGACGTACGGAACTTCGTACCCTCCGCCCGCATCTGCTCCAGCCGCCGGTCCAGATGCCGCTTCTCCATCTTGAACGCGGGGATCCCGTACCGCAGCAACCCCCCGATCCGGTCGGCCCGTTCATACACCGCGACCGTGTGCCCGGCCCGCGTCAACTGCTGCGCCGCCGCCAGCCCGGTGGGCCCGGAGCCGATGACGGCGACCGTCTTCCCGGACAGCCGGTCGGGCGGGCGCGGCGGTGTGAGACCGTCCGCCCAGGCCCGGTCGGCGATGGCCACCTCGACGTTCTTGATGGTCACCGCCGGCTGGTTGATCGCCAGCACACACCCCGCCTCACAGGGCGCGGGACACAACCGCCCGGTGAACTCGGGGAAGTTGTTCGTGGCGTGCAGCCGGTCGCTCGCCGCCCGCCAGTCCTCCCGCGACACGAGGTCGTTCCACTCGGGGATCAGGTTCCCCAGCGGACAGGCTTCGTGGCAGAACGGGATCCCGCAGTCCATGCAGCGGTCGGCCTGCCTACTGATGATCGGCAGGAGCGCCCCGGGAACGTACACCTCGTCCCAGTCCCGCACCCGCTCCTCGACGGGTCGACGGGGCCACTCCTCGCGTGGCGTGGTCAGAAAACCCTTGGGATCGGCCATGGCCGTCTCCCTCACGTATTGCGTACGCGTACGGGCACGGCCGTACACCGGCGGACTCGGATCGACATACGGCGCAAAGCACAAGGCACAAGGACAAGCACAGGACCCAAGCACAAGCACAGGACCCAAGCACAAGCACAGGACCCAAGCACAAGCACAGGACCCAAGCACAAGGCAAGGCACATGGCGCAGGGCTGTACGCCTTCGGGCGGCACTCTCTCCCCGCCACGATACGACGCGCCCGCCGCGCCCGCCTCAGGCCAGCGCCAGCAGATACGACAGGGCCGCGGCGGCCGAGGCGACCATCCGGACGTGGTTCCACGTCGTCCACTCGCCCACGTACTCGCGCCAGTACGCGGCGGCCTCCGGCGTCCCCGCGTCCAGCTTGGCGAGCGTCTCGTTGCGCGGCACGTTCGCCATCATCGTGACTCCGAAGCAGCCGAACAGATACAGCGCGCTGCCCAGCAGCAACTCCATCCTGCCCTCGTCCGGCCACAGCACGAACGTCACGACGGCCAGCACGGCGCACAACACCGCCGTACCTGCGAACACCAGCATGAACGCCGGAGTCAGAGCACTGACATTGATCGCCTGCATCGCCGCCACGCCCTGCGCCGGCGGCAACGACGCCAGCCCCTTCATCACGAACGTCGAGAACCCGCAGAACACGCCCGCCACGATCCCCGTCCCGAGCAACCCCAGCACCGTCAGTACGAAGTACGGCCCATCGATCATGTCCGCTCCCACCTCGATCCCCCGAACCCAAAGATCCTGCCCGCCACTCACCGTCACTACAAGTGAACATTCGCACGACCACAGTCACCATGGCCGAGATGCGCGATTCCGTACGCGAGCGTCCAGGGGGCCGCCCACTGCTGCCCCGTGGCCTCTCCCTCCCCGCCGGGGGGCCTCCCCGCCCCCTCCCCTCCCCCCCCCCGCCCCGCCCCCCCCCCCCCCCTCCCCCCCCCCCCCCGCCACTCCCGCAGCCTCCTCTCCACCACCCCCGCGATCCGTCGCCGCGCCTCATGCCGTGGCACGCCGGTCATGAGCAGCTGGTCGTACGGCGTGTCCACGTGCCGTATGGACGCGATGACCGCCGAGTTCACCGCCACCCCCGACAGGGCGCGACCCGCCGCGCTCCGGCCGACCCGGCCGCTGCCACGCACCGAGGCGTGGGCGGCGATCTCCCGGGCCCGCTCGGCCGGGCAGGCGGGGAACAGCCGCCGTATCTCCGTGGCGAACGCGTCCGTGAAGCGCACGTCCTCCGCCGCCCGCCGTCGGGCGTCCCGCACCCGGCGGCGGCGCCGTGCCTCCGCGTCCGCCAGGCATCGCTCCTCGGCCCGGGCGAGCGCCGTCTCCTCGACCAGGACGCCCTGCCGCTCGTACCGGCTGCGGCGCCGGTTGAACCGTACGACCACGGCCGACAGCGAACTCTCCTCCCTGGCTCTCCGTGTGAGCGCGGTGTCGCCTCGGGGCAGGAACACCAGGTGCCCGAGGTCCGCGCAGTCGAGGCACCGCGGCGCTCCCTCCTCCAGCACGAGCAGCGCGACCGGCCCGCTCCGGCACTCGGCGCAGTGCTTCTTCCTGAGTGCCTGCACGACGACAAGTCCGGTAGGGGGCGGGGGAGTAGCGAGCGCTGCCATACGCGGTTCATTCCCCCTGGTGGCCGCATGGTCACGCGGCCGGAGGACCGGCCTCCCGACCGGCTCGGGCACGGTTCGCCGCGCGCGGCATCATGGGCGTGTGCGATTCGAAGCGATCACCTGGGAACGGCTCGGCGACCTCCTCGCCGACCGCCTCCTCGACCTGAAACCGGACGACGGCTCCCCCTGGCCACGCATCGCGTTCGACGGCGCCCCGTCCGCCCGTCCGGGCGATCTCGCCGCCCTCGTGTCGGAGGCGCTGCGCATACGCGGCCGTTCTTCGCTCGTGGTGGGCACCGAGGGCTTCCTCCGGCCGGCGTCGCTCCGGTTCGAGTACGGCCACGAGGACGTGGAGGCGTACTACGACGGTTGGTTCGACACCGCCGCCCTGTGGCGTGAGGTCTTCGGCCCGCTCGATCCCGGGGGCACGGGCCGGGTCCTGCCCGACCTCTGGGACCCCACCACGGACCGCGCGACCCGCAGCCCCTACATCCAACTCCCGCCCGGCGCCATCCTGTTGACGCACGGCCCCCTCCTCCTGAAGCACTGGTTCCCCTTCGATCTGACCGTCCACGTCCTCCTCTCCCCGGGCGCCCTGCGCCGCCGTACCCCCGAGCGCGACCACTGGACCCTTCCCGCATTCGAGCGCTACGAGACCGAAACCGCCCCGGCCACCACCGCTGACGTCCTGGTACGCGCCGACGACCCACGACACCCGGCCTGGAACGGCTGATGGGCGAGGGGATCACCCCTCGAAACCCTCGAAAGGCCTTTACAGGGGACGAGGTCCGGGTGATCATCCGGGCCGTCCCGGAGAGGATCATCCACTTCGCCGCCTGATCCCCGCCCGTGTCAGGCGTGGCCGTGTCCCTCCCCGAGTGCGCTTCACCCCGGGCGCGGCAAGAATGTAGGCGCCGGGACTAGCGGTGCGTCCTGCGCCGCGCCGGCCGTCCGGCATCGGGAGGTACTACATGACCACCGCCGGAGACATCATGCACCGCGGTGCACAGTGGATCCCCGCCCACGAGACCCTGGACCGCGCCGCCCAGCTGATGCGCCAGCTGAACGTCGGAGCGCTCCCCATCAGCGACGAGAACGAACGGCTCTGCGGCATCGTGACGGACCGCGACATCGTCGTCGGCTGTGTCGCCCTCGGTCATGACCCGTCGACGGTCACGGCGGGCGAGCTGGCCAAGGGCACACCGCGCTGGATCGACGCGAACGCCGACATCAGGGAGGTGCTCGAGGAGATGAAGGGGCACCAGATCCGCCGGCTCCCGGTGATCGAGAACAAGCGCCTCGTCGGCATGATCAGCGAGGCCGACCTGGCCCACCATCTGTCGGACGACCAGATCGCCTCCTGGGCCGAGAGCGTCTACGCGAAGGGCGCGACGCACTGACCCGAGTTCCCCGCTCCCGCTGCCGCCGGTCCTGGAGTCACAGCCAGCCGTTGCGCTTGAAGCCCCGGTAGAGGGTGACGCAGGCGGTGGCTATGACTCCGAGGACCAGCGGGTAGCCGAACTTCCAGTGCAGCTCGGGCATGTGCTCGAAGTTCATGCCATAGACCCCGCACACCATGGTCGGCACGGCGATGAGCGCCGCCCACGCCGTGATCTTTCGCATGTCCTCGTTCTGCGCGACGCTGACCTGCGCGAGATGCGCCTGCAGGATCGAGTTCAGCAGTTCGTCGAACGCGGCGATCTGTTCGATGGCCCGCAGCAAGTGGTCGGAGACGTCCCGGAAGTAGGCCTGTATCTCTGGCTCGACCACCCGGATCGGCCGGGAGGTGAGTTCCTGGAGAGGGCGGGCGAGCGGGGCCACCGCCCGCTTCAGTTCGAGCAGTTCGCGCTTGAGCTGGTAGATGCGGCCGGGGTCGACGCGCGAGCCGTTCGCGGCGAACACATCGCTCTCGACCTGGTCGATGTCCGTCTGTACGGAGTCCGTGACGTTCAGATAGTCGTCCACCACGTGGTCCGCGATCGCGTGCAGCACCGCGGCCGGTCCCTTGGCCAGCTGCTCCGGATTCGTCTCCAGTTCCTCGCGCAGCGGGCCGAGCGAGCCGTGCCGCCCGTGCCGTACCGTGATCACGAAGTCGGAGCCGACGAAGACCATGATCTCGCCGGTGTGCACCACCTCGCTGGTCGCGGTCAGTTCGGTGTGCTCGACGTAGCAGACCGTCTTGAACACCGCGAACAGGGTGTCACCGTACCGCTCCAGCTTCGGGCGCTGATGGGCCTCGACGGCGTCCTCGACCGCCAGTGGGTGCAGGTCGAAGAGCTCGGCGATGCCGGCGAACTCCCTTTGTGTCGGCTCGTGCAGCCCGAGCCAGACGAAGCCGTGGTCGTGCCTGCGGACCTGTTTGACGGCCTCGATGACATCGCGGCCGCCGGGGGAGCGGATGCCCTTGTGGTAGGTCACGCAGTTCACCACCGAGGTGCCCAGCGGGGAGCGGGCCGGATGACTGAGGTCGACGCGGGGGTGACGCCGGGCCAGCCGTGCCATCTTGCGGAGGCCGCCGACCTTGTCGAGGCCGGTGACCTTTCGCAGATTCCCTGCCATGGACATCTGGTTCTCCTTGCGTGGATCTCCTCGCACCGCACTTCGTGCCTTGTCGCGCCAGTTTGCCAGGACCGAATGAGTGCCGGGTAAGGCTGTGGGAACGGAACCTTCCGCTTCACTTCCAGGCGTTCCACATGTTCCAGGCGTTCCACATGTTCCAAGCGCTTCAGGTGTTCCAGCTGCTCCAGTCGTTCCGGTTCGGCCCTGTCGGCCGCCGCCGGGGCGGACATGAAGGACTGTGGGAGCGTCGTTATTAGCGATAAGTCGGTCAAATGGGATGATCGCGGCATGATGCGAACCGACGGATATCTCCTCGACCACCAGCAGACAGAGAAGGGGCAGCGCTCCGACGCCTTCGCCACGCTCTTCGACCGCACGACGTTCCGGCACATGGAGGGCTTCGGCCTCGGGTCCGGCTGGCGCTGCTGGGAGGTCGGCGCCGGCGGGACCTCCGTGGTCTCCTGGCTGGCCAAGAAGGTCGGACCGACCGGCAAGGTCATGGCGACCGACACCGACATCTCATGGGCCGTCCCCTCGGTCACCCGACCCCCGGTCGAGGCCCTGGTTCACCAGGTGGGCGTCGACCAACCGCCGGGGGAGGGCTTCGACCTCGTCCACGCCCGGCTCGCCCTGGTCCACGCGCCGGACCGCGAGCGGGCGTTGCTGTCGATGATCAAGGCACTGCGCCCCGGCGGACGACTCCTGATCGAGGACGCCGACCCCGCCCTCCAACCCCTGGCCTGCCTCGAGGAATCCGGCCCCGAGCACCAACTGGCCAACCGGCTCCGCCAGGCCGTCCGCGCCCTGCTCGCCGAACGCGGAGTCGACCCGGCGTACGGCCGCCGACTCCCGCGTCTGCTGCGCGCGGCGGGCCTGTGCGGTGTCGAGGCCGACGCGTACTTCCCCGTCGCCTCCCCGAACTGCGCCGGCCTGGAGTCGGCGACCATCCATCGGGTCCGCGAAGCGCTCGTCGCGGCGAACCTCGCCACGGGCGAGGAGATCGACCGGCATCTGGCCAACGTGGTCGCCGGCACGATGGACATCGCCGCCCCGCCGCTCATCTCGGCGTGGGGACGGAAGGCGTAGTGGCATGCCATGCCCCGTGGCGGGGCGCCCCGCCACACAGTTGACCCCACGGGGCCGCCGCACCATTGACGCTGCGGGCCTCGGTCGGCCGATGGACGCCGCAGGTCTCGGTCGACGGATGGACGCCGCAGGTCTCGGTCGGCCGCTTGATGTCGCGGGTCTCAGTCGGCCGTCGGCGGCCTCCCGCCCACCTGCTCCACCGCCAGCGCCCCCGCCCTGCACCCCTCGGTCGCCGCTTCCTCGGCCTCCGCGCCCGCGAGCAGCATGGCCAGGAACGCCCCCGTGAAGGCGTCACCCGCGCCGGTGGTGTCGCAGGGCACGGCGGCGGCCGCCGGAATCCGGGACTCGACGCTGCCCCCGCGAGCGATCAGCGTACCGTCGGCCCCCTGCTTGGCCACGACCAGGGGAACGAGGCGGCTCAACTTGGCCGCCGCGTCGGCCGGATCGGGCAGCCCCGTCAGCAGATACGCCTCGTCGCGGCTGGGCAGCAGCACGTCGACCCCCTCGGCGAGCGCGAGGAAACGGTCCACCCCCAGCTTCGTGAGGAACCCCGCCGACGCGGGATCCACGCTCACCGGCACCCCACGCGCGCGTGCCGACTCCAGAGCCACGGAGACCAGCGCGCGACTCGGCTCAGAGAAGAACAGATAGCCCGACAGATGCAGTCGCGCGACCCCGTCGAGCAGGGACGGCGACCAGTCGTCCGGGTCCAGCCGCAGCGAGGCACCGCTGTCCGTGAGGAAAGTGCGTTCGGCCGCGTCGCCCGTGTCCACGAGGCAGATCACCGTCCCCGTCGCCGCTTCCGGATCGACGACCAGGTGGGGCCGTACCCCTGAAGCCCGCAGCTCCCGCTCGTGCCACACGGCCCCGTCCGTGCCCACACGCCCGAGCAGCCGCACATCCGTGCAGCCCCAATGGGCCGCCCAGCAGGCCACGTTGGCGCCCGCCCCGCCCGGCAGCGTCCGGATCGCGGAGGCCGTGTCGGTGCCTGGCGCGAGCGGCCCGCGGTGCCGGGCGACGACATCCGTGACGACGTCACCCACGACGAGCAGTGCCCCGCCCACCCCACCGCCGGATCCGCCCACTTCACCGCCCTGCCGGTTCACGCCCCGCCGCGCCACCTCACGCCCCGGCCCAGGCCGCCGCGATCCGCGACGCGAGACGTACGTTGCCCCGTACCGCCGCCAGGTTGGCGCTCAGGGAGGCGCCGTCGGTGTGCCGTACCAGGTAGCTCAGCAGGAACGGTGTGACCGCCTGTCCCGTGACGCCTTCCGCCTCGCACGCCCGCAGCGCCTCGGCGAGCACACGTGCGTGCAGTTCGGGGTCGAGCTGCTCCTCCTCAGGCACCGGGTTGGCGACGATCAGCGCCGATTCGGGGCCGTCGAGCGCGTCCTGCGCCCGCATCACGTCGGCGACCTCGCCCGGCGACCGGAGCGTCCACTCCACCGGGTGACCCGAGTCCGACAGATAGAAGCCGGGGAAGCGCTCCGTGCCGTACCCGGCGACCGCGACACCCAGCGTCTCCAGCCGTTGCAAGGTCGCCGGCACGTCCAGGATCGATTTCACGCCCGCGCACACCACGGTGATCCGGGTGCGGGCCAACAGCCCCAGGTCGGCGGACTCGTCCTGGGTCACCGTCCACTCCCGGTGCACCCCTCCGAGCCCGCCCGTCGCGAACACCCGTACGCCCGCCAGGGCGGCCAGCTGGGCGGTGGCCGACACGGTGGTCGCGCCGCTCACCCCCGAGGCCACCGCGAGCGGCAGGTCCCGGTGCCCGAGTTTGCGGATGCCGTCCTCGTTCGCGACCCGCTCCAACTGCCCCTTGTCGAGGCCGATGTGGGGCCGCCCGTCGAGCACGGCGATCGTCGCCGGTACGGCGCCCTCCTGCCGTACGACATCCTCCAGCTCCACAGCCACCTGCAGATTGCGCGGGCGGGGCAGCCCGTGCGCGATGATCGTGGATTCCAGCGCCACCACGGGTTGACGCGCGTCAACCGCTTCCCGCACCTCTTCGGACACCACCAGCACGCGCTTGCCTCCTGTCTGTCGTTCTTCCCTCATCCCTGGCGGACGGCGCGCCCGGCCAAACCCTTGCGCGTTGTGGTGCAGGCCACCAGCCTGAGGTGCATGACGGACAACGCCACACGTCTCGACCATGTGGTCCTCTGGGTACAGGAGCCGATCGCCGCGGCCGGCTTCTACGAGAAGGCCGTCGGCCTGGAACCCGTGAGGGTCACCGAATACGCCGCAGGGCAGGCCCCTTTCCCTTCCGTGCGCCTCAACGACGAGACCATCCTCGACCTCATGCCGCTCACCGTGGCCGAGACCATGAAGATGGTGCCCGGCGCCGCCGACAGTGCCGGGCACCCCGTCAACCACGTCTGCCTCGCCATGCCCGGCGACGCCTTCGACGAACTGCGCACCCGTCTGGAGGAACGGGCGGTCCCCGTCTCGGACTTCTCGTACGACTCCTTCGGGGCACGCGGAATGGCCCGGCGCAGCTTCTACTTCCGGGACCCGGACGGCAATGTGTTCGAGGCGCGGCATTACGAGTAGCGCGGAGACATATGGACGGACGGAGTCTGCTACCGCGGGCGGTTTCCGGCCAGCCTCCGTGTACCGGAACGACGACCGATGACCGATTCGTGGCGCGGCGCTCGCCTTCCGCACCTCATCTGTAAAGGTCACCCATGGGCGCCCAAAGGCCACCCATGGATGCCTCAGAGCAGGGACGCCTCAGAAGGCCGGAACAGGGACATCTCAGAACAAGGGCTCCGGAAGCACTCCTTCAAGCGCCAGCAGCCTCCGCTTGGTCTCCAGCCCGCCGCCGAACCCCCCGATGCCGCCGTCGCTCTCGACCACCCGATGGCACGGCACCACCACCGGCAGCGGATTCGATCCCATCGCCACGCCGACCGCCTGGGCAGCGCCCGGTTGCCCCACACGCCGGGCCAGGTCGCCGTACCCCACGACCGAGCCGTACGCGACGCCGGAGGCCAGCTCGCGCAACACCTGGCGGTTGAACCCGGAGATCAGCGACCAGTCCAGCGGCAGCTCGAAGGCGTGCCGCTCGCCCGCGAAGTACGCCTCGACCTGACGTATCGCCTCGGCCAGCTGAGGAGCGCCGGGGGCCTCGACGGGGACCGTGCCGAGGCGGGAGGCGAGCCGGTCGAGTGTCTCGTCGCGCACCGCGTCCGTCGCGTGGAACACGACGTTCACCAGGCCGTCGTCCGTCGCGGCCAGCAGCAGCGGGCCGATGTCCGTGCCGACGACGGCCCACACGACTTGCTGCTCGTCCTGCGCATGGCTGTTCATGCGACCACCGTACGTCCCGCCACTGACAACGCCGGTGGCGTGCGTTCCATACCGGAACGCACGCCACGGACCCAGGAACTGTCGTCAGCTCCGCGTGGCCTCTCTGACCACGTCCGGCTTGTTGGTGATGATGCCGTCCACGCCGTAGTCGGCCACCCGGCGGGCGTTGTCCGCGTCGTTCACGGTCCAGGTGAGGATTTCCAACGGCTTCCCGTGCGGCCCCTCCAGTGCGTGGATCATGGAGACGTAGGACCCGGAGATGGTGGTGTACGAGGAGTTGATCTGGTCGGTGAAGGTCGCGTACTCGGGCAGGTCGGCGATGTCCGGGGTGCCGAGGAAACCGGTCTTCACGGCCGGGCGCAGCTCGTGGACCCGCCGTACGGTGTCGGCGCTGAAGCTCTGGATCACCAGCTTCCGCAGGCGCGCCGGGCCGAGCCAGCCCTCGTTGCTGAGCACCTTCAGGGTCTGCTGTTCGATGCCCGGGTAGAGCTGCGGGTTCTTGATCTCCAGGACGAGCTTCTGATGGTTGCGTGACACACGCCTCATGTACTGCTCCAGCGTCGGCACGCGCGCGCCCGCGTAGGTGCTGCTGAACCAACTGCCCGCGTCCAGGCGGGCGATCTCCGCGGCGGTGAAGTCCCCCACGTTCCAGGGAGCTCGGTCCGGATAGAGTTCTTCGGCATTGGTCGTCCGCGCGAGTGTCGCGTCGTGAAGGACGACGAGCCTGCCGTCCTTGGTGCGCTGGACGTCGTTCTCGACCCAGGTGAAGCCCATCCTGTCGGCCTTGTCGACGGCGGCCAGGGTGTTCTCGGGCGCGTAGGCGGAAGCTCCGCGATGCGCGACGACCAGCGGATCCTCGGTGTCGGCGGCCGCATGAGCGGTGGAAGTGGGGAGCAGGAGGACGGTGGCCCCCATGAACGCGGTGGTCGCGGCGGCAACTGCGCGCACGTGCATGCGTACTCCTCGCATCGATCGATCACGGTCAGCTCAAGGGTGACAGCAGAGGGTCAACGGGAGGAGGGTGCAGGATGGCCATGAATTGAATGGAGTTGTCCAAGTCCGCTCACGGGCACCGCACAAGTGGGGCAAGGGCGTGTTTCTTTGCCGGAAAATCGTTCGACCATTCCGGTGGGGGTCATACTCTCTGCGACAACCCTGACCGTTGTGGCGGTCCTGGGTGGGGGCATCGCAAGGAATCCAGGGACGCGACAGGGCGGGAAAGGCAGCCGCGAATGCAGGGCACGGTCGACGGCTTCAGCTACGGACTCGTCACACCGGTGGTGGCCTATCTCATGGCCTGCCTCGGTGGTGCGCTCGGCCTGCGCTGCACCACCAGATCGACGCTCGTCGACGGCCGCTGGCGGATCGGCTGGCTCGCGCTGGGCTCGGCGGCCATCGGCTCCGGCATCTGGACCATGCACTTCGTTGCGATGATGGGCTTCAACGTCCTGCAGAGCCCGGTCGAGTACGACCCGCTGACCACGTTCGCGAGTCTCGCCGTCGCCGTCGTCATGGTCGGCATCGGGATCTTCATGGTCGCCTCCAAGGGAGCGACCGGGGCCGCGCTCTTCACCGGCGGCACCATCACCGGCCTCGGCATCGCCTCCATGCACTACCTCGGCATGGCCGGAATGCGCCTCAACGGCACGCTCGGATACAACACCTTCACCGTGGCCGCCTCGGTCGTCATCGCCGTGGTGGCCGCGATCGCCGCCCTTTGGGCCGCCGGACAGGTCCGCGGCTTCCTGTGGAGTGTGGGCGCCAGCCTCGTCATGGGGGTCGCGGTCAGTGGCATGCACTACACGGGCATGGCCGCCCTGAGCGTCCATCTGCACAGCGCCGCCGCCCCAACCCCGGACGGTGGCTCCTCGTCCGCCGCTCTGCTCGCCCCGCTGATGATCGGCCCGCTGGTCTTCCTGCTCCTCGCGGGCGTCGTCGTGATGTTCGACCCGTTCATGATCATGGGCAGGTTCCACGGGAACCCGGTCGAGCGGCGGCCCGGCATCCCGGCCCAGGCCACCGCGCACACCTGCCGACGCCAGGAGTCACACACCGGCGCGGAGCACCGCGAGCGGAGTTACCGCACCCCGCAGAACCGCTGATCGGAGCCCGTTGTCAGTGCGGGGTCGTACGGTTGATTCCATGCGGCCCGTTTCCCAGATCGAACGCACGGTGGCGCCCTTCGAGGTCGTCAGCCCCTACCAGCCGAGCGGTGACCAGCCCACGGCAATCGCCGAGCTCGCCCAGCGCATCGGAGCAGGTGAGAAGGACGTCGTCCTGCTCGGCGCGACCGGCACCGGCAAGTCCGCCACCACCGCGTGGATGATCGAGAAGCTCCAGCGCCCCACCCTGGTGATGGCGCCGAACAAGACGTTGGCCGCCCAACTGGCCAACGAGTTCCGCGAGCTGCTGCCGAACAACGCGGTCGAGTACTTCGTCTCGTACTACGACTACTACCAGCCAGAGGCCTACGTCCCGCAGTCGGACACCTACATCGAGAAGGACTCCTCGATCAACGAGGAGGTCGAACGCCTGCGCCACTCCGCGACCAACTCGCTGCTCACCCGCCGCGACGTCATCGTGGTCGCCTCGGTCTCCTGCATCTACGGCCTCGGTACGCCGCAGGAGTACGTGGACCGGATGGTCCCCCTCAGAGTCGGCGACGAGTTCGACCGGGACGAGCTGCTGCGCCGTTTCGTGGACATCCAGTACACGCGCAACGACCTTGCGTTCGCCCGCGGCACCTTCCGCGTCCGCGGCGACACCATCGAGATCTTCCCGGTCTATGAGGAGCTCGCCGTCCGCATCGAGATGTTCGGCGACGAGATCGAGGCCCTCTCCACCCTCCACCCGCTCACCGGCGAGATCATCACCGACGACGAGCAGCTGTACGTCTTCCCCGCCTCCCACTACGTCGCCGGCCCCGAGCGCCTGGAGCGCGCCGCCAACGACATCGAGAAGGAACTGGGGGAGCGCCTAGCCGAGTTGGAGAAGCAGGGCAAGCTCCTGGAAGCCCAGCGGCTGCGCATGCGCACGACATACGACCTGGAGATGCTCCGCCAGATCGGCTCCTGCTCCGGCGTGGAGAACTACTCGATGCACTTCGACGGCCGCCGGCCCGGCTCTCCGCCGAACACGCTGCTGGACTACTTCCCGGACGACTTCCTCCTCGTCATCGACGAGTCCCACGTCACCGTGCCCCAGATCGGCGCGATGTACGAGGGCGACGCCTCCCGCAAGCGCACTCTCGTCGACCACGGCTTCCGGCTGCCCTCCGCCCTGGACAACCGCCCCTTGAAGTGGGAGGAGTTCCAGGAGCGCGTCGGGCAGACGGTCTACCTCTCGGCGACCCCCGGGCAGTACGAGCTCTCCCGCTCCGACGGCCATGTCGAGCAGATCATCCGCCCCACCGGCCTGGTCGACCCCGAGGTCGTCGTCAAGCCGACCGAGGGCCAGATCGACGACCTGGTGCACGAGATCCGCAAGCGCACCGAGAAGGACGAGCGCGTCCTCGTCACCACCCTCACCAAGAAGATGGCCGAGGACCTCACCGACTACTTCCTCGAACTCGGCATCCAGGTCCGCTACCTCCACAGCGACGTCGACACCCTGCGCCGTGTCGAACTGCTGCGCGAGCTGCGGGCCGGTGAGTACGACGTCCTGGTCGGCATCAACCTCCTCAGGGAGGGCCTCGACCTCCCCGAGGTCTCTCTGGTGGCGATCCTGGATGCCGACAAGGAGGGCTTCCTGCGCTCCGGGACCTCGCTGATCCAGACCATCGGCCGCGCGGCGCGCAACGTCTCGGGTCAGGTCCACATGTACGCCGACAAGATCACCCCGGCGATGGCGAAGGCCATCGACGAGACCAACCGGCGCCGGGAGAGGCAGGTCGCGTACAACAAGGCGAACGGCGTCGACCCGCAGCCGCTCCGCAAGAAGATCAACGACATCGTGGCGCAGATCGCCCGCGAGGACGTCGACACCGAGCAGTTGCTCGGCACAGGCTTCCGCAAGGGGAAGGACGGCAAGGGTGCCAAGGCCCCCGTGCCCTCCCTCGGCGGCAAGGCGGCCAAGGCCGCCAGGGGCAAGGCCAAGGACACCATTCCGACCGACCGCCCCGCGGCCGACCTCACCCAGCAGATCGAGGAGATGACGGAGCGGATGCGCGCGGCCGCCGCCGATCTGCAGTTCGAGATCGCGGCCCGGCTGCGCGACGAGGTCTCCGAGATGAAGAAGGAACTGCGGCAGATGAAGGAGGCGGGCCTGGCCTGACGGCCCCGCCGGGCGCCGGGGAAGGGTCGTGCCCCGGCGCGGGCGCGCTGTGTTGCAAGACCGACACAAAGTGCGACACAGGCTGCGGCAATGTCAGTGCCGCTGCGTAAGGTGCTGCACATCCGCGGACTCCGCGGCAAACAGGGGACAGTTCGAGAGGGGAACAGCGCGTGACCGTCAACATGACCAAGGGTCAGGCCATCAGTCTGCAGAAGAACGACGGAGGCAGTCTGACCGCGGTGCGCATGGGTCTCGGATGGCAGGCTGCCCCCCGCCGTGGCCTGTTCGGATCCCGCACCCGCGAGATCGACCTCGACGCCTCCGCCGTGCTGTTCGCGGACAAGCAGCCCGTCGACGTCGTCTTCTTCCGCCACCTGGTGAGCGACGACGGCTCCGTCCGCCACACCGGCGACAACCTCGTCGGCGGTGTCGGCCAGGGCGGCGACGACGAGGCGATCCTCGTCGACCTGGCCCGGCTGCCGGTCCACATCGACCAGATCGTCTTCACCGTGAACTCCTTCACGGGCCAGACCTTCCAGGAAGTGCAGAACGCGTTCTGCCGTCTGGTCGACGAGACCAACGGCCAGGAGCTCGCGCGCTACACCCTCGCGGGCGGCGGCCAGTACACGGCCCAGATCATGGCCAAGGTGCACCGAGCGGGCGCGGGCTGGCAGATGACCGCCATCGGCACGCCCGCCAACGGCCGCACCTTCCAGGACCTGATGCCGTCGATCCTGCCGGTCCTGTAGCCAGTACGACGCACCACGCAGCACGCGACACAGGGGGACGAAGTCGATGACGGCCGAGCTGGTCCGGGGGCAGAACCATCCACTGCCCGAGGTCCGACTGGAGATCCGCGTCTCGGCCGGCACGCCGATCGTGGCCGGGGCCACCCTCGGCGACGAGCACGGCCGGGTGCACGGCGTGGAGTGGGTCGCCCACCCGGGCGCGCCCACTCTGCCGGGCATCGAGGTCTCCAAGCAGGCGGCGGCCGACCACCGCCTCGCCGTGGACCTCGACGCCCTGGCACCGTCCGTGCACCGGGTGACCGTCCTGCTCGCCCTGCCGTCCGGGAGCGGCGGCCCTGCGCGGTTCGGCGCCGTCGCCGCCCCGTTCGTCGCGGTCACCGGCCTCGACGGCACCGAGGTCGCCAGCTACACCCTCACCGATCTGGAGGCGGAGTCCGCCGTCATCGCCCTGGAGCTGTACCGCAGGCAGGGCGCCTGGAAGGTCCGCGCGGTCGGCCAGGGATACGCGGGCGGCCTCGCGGAGCTGTTCACCGACCAAGGCCTGCCTCAGGCGCGGCAACTCGCCGACGGCATCCACGAGGCCGTGGCCCAGGGCCTGGCCCGCTCGGTGGCCGCACCCCCGCCCCGCCTGCCGGACACGGACCGCCCCCGCCAGACGCCCGCACCCGCGCAGGGCCCCGACCAGACCCACGGCGGCACGACACCCCAGGACCTCTCCGGGAACACCTCGCCGCAGCAGGGACACCAGCCCACATCCCCGTACGGCTCTCCCCACGACGCCACACCGCCCGACCACGCGTCGGCGCGGCATGACGGCCCGGCCCCGGCCGACCCGTCCACCGGCCCCCAGTCCGCCGCCCCCACGGCCGGTGGCCCCGTCAACTACAGCCACCCCGGCCGGCAGACCAC
Organism: Streptomyces sp. DSM 40750; assembly: GCF_024612035.1. Classification (GTDB taxonomy): domain Bacteria; phylum Actinomycetota; class Actinomycetes; order Streptomycetales; family Streptomycetaceae; genus Streptomyces. The sequence continues at coordinate 2,998,427 of NZ_CP102513.1, read as the reverse complement.
CGCGCCGCCACCGCCTCCGCCGACCGCGCCCCGGGCCCAGCCGGGGCAGCCCGCGCAGCCCGTCGCCGGTGACGCGACCGGCTGGTCCATGGAGGAGCGGCTCTACAACCAGGTGTGGGGCATGTTCGAGGACCTCGCCCGCACCACCGCCGCGTACCGCAGCGCCGTCGATTTCGCCGAGTCGCGCATGGAGCAGGAGCTGGACAAGGTCCTGTCCGACCCGCGCAGCCGCGTCAGCGGCCAGGGCGACGCCGCGCGCGAGGCCGCCCGCGCCAAGCACGCCCAGCTCGTCGACCAGGCCAGGGCCGCCCTCGACCGCGACCTCGCCCAGCTCCGGGCCGAGAGCGACGTCGTCGAGCCCGCGCTGCCCCCGGCGTACGCGAGCTGGGACAACCCGGTCTGGCACGGCTACCGGGTGCCGATGGAGATACCGATGGCCCTGCGCCTGGGCGACCTCCATCTGCCGGAGAGCGAGGACGTGCGCATCCCGCTGCTGGTCCGGCTGCCGCTGGAGCGCGGCCTGTGGATCGACAGCGGCCGCTCCGGCTCCCGCGATCCGCTCGCCGACTCCGACGAACTGCGTCGCCTCGCGCTGGACACGGCGGTGGCGCTCGCCGCCCGCCTGCTCGCGGTCTACCCGCCGGGCGAGTTCGCGGTGCACGTCGTCGACCCGGCCGGGGCCGGCTCGTCCGCGCTCGCGCCGCTGGTGGGGGCGGGTGTGCTCGCCGGACCGCCCGCCGCCGGAGCCGTCGGCGTCGCGGACATCCTGGGGCGGCTCACCCAGCGGGTCGACCTCGTACAGATGGCGGTGCGCGGCGGCGCGCCCGACGCACTGCCCCCCGGCCTCGACACGGCCGAGCAACTACTGATCGTCAACGACTTCCCGCACGGCTTCGACGACCGAGCCGTGACTCAACTCCGCTACCTCGCGGACGAGGGCCCGGCCGTCGGCGTCCATCTGATGATGGTCGCCGACCGGCACGACGCCGCCGCCTACGGGCCGTTGCTCGACCCTCTGTGGCGTTCGCTGATGCGACTCACACCCACCCCCGACGACCATCTCGCCGACCCCTGGGTCGGGCACGCGTGGACGTACGAACCGTCGAGCCTCCCGCCCGGCAGCCGGGTCATGCACGACGTGCTCGCCCGGGTCGCGGAAGCCCGCCGCTCCTGGAACCGGTGAGGACCCACCCCGTACCAAGCCCTGGCAAAGCCGCCTGACCAGCACTTTTGATGCTTTCTTTGCCTCGCCCTTTACCTATTCTTGGTGATTGGGTACTCTCTTCGTGCGGAGGGGAGTACTCCCTACATGCTGCGGCGTCCCCGTCAATACGGATCAATCCAGATCCCGGGGCGTCGGCCCGGCGGCACCAGGCGTTGTGGAACGCCCTGGAGGACCGGGTGGAAGAGACCTCCGGTAGCGACGACGCTGAAAATTTGCCGTTACGTACTGCCGGAGGCGCAGTGGATGTTTCCACGACCCTATGGGTCCTGACTGTCCTGGGCCTTGCCGCCCTCATCGCGGTCGACTTCTTCATCGGCCGCAAGCCCCATGACGTGTCCATCAAGGAAGCCGGAATCTGGACGGTCGTCTGGATCGTCCTGGCCGCACTCTTCGGACTCGGTCTGCTCGTCTTCGCCGGCGGCCAGCCGGCCGGAGAGTTCTTCGCGGGCTTCATCACCGAGAAGTCCCTGAGCGTCGACAACCTCTTCGTCTTCGTCCTGATCATGGCGAAGTTCTCGGTGCCCTCGCAGTACCAGCAGCGGGTGCTGCTGGTCGGTGTGCTGATAGCCCTGGTGCTCCGCGCGATATTCATCGCCGCGGGTGCGGCGATCCTCGCCAGCTTCGCCTGGGTCTTCTACATCTTCGGCGCGTTCCTCATCTACACCGCCTGGAAGTTGATCCAGGAGGCCAGGGCCGACGAGTCGGAGGAGGACTGGGAGGAGAACAAGCTCCTCAAGGCCGCCGAGAAGCGCTTCGGTGTCGCCGACCGCTACCACGGCACCAAGCTGTGGATCGAGCAGAACGGCAAGCGCGTCATGACGCCGATGCTGGTCGTGATGCTCGCCATCGGCACCACGGACGTCCTCTTCGCGCTCGACTCGATCCCGGCGATCTTCGGCCTGACCCAGGACCCGTACATCGTGTTCACGGCCAACGCGTTCGCGCTCATGGGCCTGCGACAGCTGTACTTCCTCATCGGCGGCCTGCTGAGGAAGCTGGTCCACCTGTCCTACGGTCTGTCGGTCATCCTCGGCTTCATCGGTGTGAAGCTGGTGCTGCACGCCCTGCACGAGTCCGGCGTCCACGTACCGGAGATCTCCATCCCGGTCTCGCTCGGTGTGATCTGTGCGGTCCTGGTCGTCACCACGATCACCAGCCTGATCGCGTCCAAGAAGCAGGCGCAGGCCGGGGCCGAGCAGAAGAAGGCCGAAGGCGCCGAGAAGGACAGCATCGAGGCCTGACGGAGGCCGACACCGCACAGCAATCACTGATGGGGCCCCGCACGACGAAAGACGCAGATCCACGGCGTCCACCGGAGTGCGGGGCCCTTTCACGTCCGGAAGGATCACCGCATGCTCGCTCGGCTCCGATCGCTCACGGCGCGTTGGACTGCTGTCGTCCCGGTGGCCGCGGTGGTCCTGCTCGCTCTCACCTGGGGACGTGATCTGCCCGCGGTGGGCGTGGCCCTGGTGACGCTGGTGCTCGCGGGAGCCGTACTTGCCGCCGTCCACCACGCCGAGGTCGTCGCACACCGGGTCGGCGAACCCTTCGGCTCCCTCGTCCTCGCCGTCGCCGTCACGATCATCGAGGTCGCACTGATCGTCACGCTGATGGCCGACGGCGACAAGAGCTCGACCCTCGCCCGCGACACCGTCTTCGCCGCGGTGATGATCACCTGCAACGGAATCGTCGGCGTGTGTCTGCTCGTCGCCTCACTGCGCCACGGGCTCGCGGTCTTCAACCCGGAGGGCACCGGCGCCGCACTCGCCACGGTCGCGACGCTGGCCACGCTCAGCCTGGTGCTCCCCACCTTCACCACCAGCAAGCCGGGCCCGGAGTTCTCCACGGCCCAGCTCACCTTCGCGGCACTCGCCTCACTGATGCTGTACGGCCTGTTCGTGGCGACCCAGACCGTGCGCCACCGGGACTACTTCCTGCCGATCACCCGCCACGGCGAGGTGATCACCGAGGCCGATCACGCCACGGCGCCGACGGCCCGCACCGCCCGGATCAGCCTCGGACTGCTCGGTCTGGCGCTCGTCGGCGTGGTCGGCCTCGCCAAGGGCGTCTCGCCCACCATCGAGTCCGGCGTCGAGGCGGCCGGACTGCCGCCCGCCGTCGTCGGTGTGATCATCGCGCTGCTCGTGCTGCTGCCCGAGACCATCGCCGCCCTGCGCGCGGCCCGCCGAGACCGTGTCCAGACCAGCCTCAACCTCGCCCTCGGCTCCGCGATGGCCAGCATCGGCCTGACCATTCCGGCTGTCGCCCTGGCCTCCGTCTGGCTCTCCGGACCGCTCGTCCTCGGCCTCGGCGCCACCCACATGGTGCTGCTCGCCCTGACCGTCGTGGTGGCCTCGCTGACCGTGGTCCCGGGGCGCGCGACACCGCTCCAGGGCGGCGTCCATCTGGTGCTGTTCGCGGCGTACCTGGAGCTGGCGGTGAACCCGTAGCGGCGGCGGGGCCGAGGGCGGACCGGACAGCGGTGCTCACCCCGCCGTGGCCTCCGCCTCCGCCGTCGTCGCAAGGGGCACCGGCCGGGTCTCCGGCAGCAGCGCGAAGCAGGCCAGGCTCAGCAGGGCGATCCCGGTCAGGTAGGCGCCCACGCCCCAGGGCACCCGTCCGCCCTGGGCCACGGCGGTGGCCACGATCGGTGTCAGGGCGCCGCCGACCACCCCGCCCAGGTTGTAGCCCACCGCCGCCCCCGTGCATCGCACCCGGGGCTCGTACAGCTCCGGCAGATACGCGGCGATGACGGCGAACATCGTGACGAACGCGAGCATCGCCACCAGGAAGCCGAAGAAGATCAGCAGCGGTTCACCGGTCGACAGCAGCGCGACCATGGGAAACATCCACAGCACGGTGGCGGAACAGCCCACGAGGCACATCGGGCGCCGCCCGTACCGGTCACCGAGCACCGCCGCCAGCGGCGTCAGGGCGCCCTTCACCACCACGGTGCCCATGATGCAGGTCAGCATGACGGTACGGCTCACCCCGAGCCGTTCGGTCCCGTACGCGAGGGACCAGGTCGTCACCGAGTAGAACACCGCGTACCCGATCGCGAGCGCCCCGGCGGTCAGCAGGACGAGCCGCCAGTGGTCGCGCGCCACCTCGGCGAGCGGCACGCGCGCGTGGTCGTCGATCTCGAGGAACTGCGGGCTCTCGGTGAGCGACGAGCGCAGCCACAGGCCCGCGACGGCCAGCAGGCCCGCCGCCCAGAACGGCACCCGCCACCCCCAGGCGGCGAACTGGGCCTCCGTCAGGCTAGCCGACAGCGCCAGCATCACCCCGTTGGCCAGCAGAAACCCCACGGCGGGGCCGACCTGCGGGAAGCTCGACCACAGCGCGCGCCGCTCGGCCGGCGCGTGTTCCGCCGTCAGCAGCACCGCCCCGCCCCACTCTCCGCCGAGCCCGAGCCCCTGAAGGAAGCGCAGTACGAGGAGGAGGAAGGGGGCGGTCACGCCGATCGAGTCGAACGTGGGGACGCAGCCGACGGCGACGGTCGCGCCCCCGGTCAGCAGCAGCGAGGCGACGAGGACCGGCCGCCGCCCGTGCCGGTCCCCGATGTGCCCGAACAGCACCGAGCCGAGCGGCCGTGCCACGAACCCGACCCCGAAGGTCGCGAAGGCCGCGAGGGACCCGGCCAGGGGCGAGAACGTCGGGAAGAACAGCGGTCCCAGGACGAGGGCCGCCGCTGTTCCGTAGACGAAGAAGTCGTAGAACTCGATGGCCGTCCCGGCGAGCGAGGCGGCCGCGAGTCGCAGCATGGAGGGCGGTTTCACGGTGCGTGCAGGGTGCATGCCGCGTCAACTACCCACGGTGACAGGCGGTTACGGGGGGCGTGCGGAGGCCCGTTCGAGGTGGATGGGTCTCAGGAGGCGTCCACGGGTGTCAGTAGGTCACTGTGATGCGCCGGGCGGGCCCGTCGACCCGGACCACGCCCCCGTAGGGGATGACGAGTTGCGGGTCGGTGTGTCCGAGATCCACATCGAAGACGATCGTGGTGTCGGGGGCGTACGTCCGCATCGCGCGCAGCACGGCCTCCCGCTGTCCCGTCGTGTAACGAGCCGCCTCCTCCGGGGTGTTGGGCCGCTCGAAGGACCAGGCCTTGGGACGGCCCATCAGGAGCGCGGAGAAGCGCCGGAGCAGGCCGCGCTCGCCCATGTTCCGCAGGGTGCGGAAGACCTCCTCGCCGCTCGGCAGTTCCTCCGAGGTCTCCAGGAAGAGCACGCCGCCGTCGAAGACGGACAGGTCGCGCGGCACTTCGCGGTCGGCCATCAGCAGCCAGCCCAGGATCTCCAGACAGCCGCCCCAACTGCGGCCCTCCACCACGCGGTCGGGGTTCACCCAGGTCCATCCGGTGCCGGGCCTGGTCTCCGGCTCCGCGTCGAAGGTCGCCGGGTCGGCCCAGTCGCGGTCGACGTCGTTGAAGCGCTCGGCGGACCGCAGTTCGTACGGACCCGACGTGAACAGGGCCGCGCGCAGGGAGTCGGCGGTCAGCGGGTTCATGGCGCCGGACCTGCCCAGCGACGTCATCACGGTGCCGCCGTGGTAGCCGACGACGCCGGTGTTGTACAGGAATGCCAGCAAGTTGGTGTTGTCGCTCATGCCGAAGAACGGTTTGGGGTCGGCCCGCAGCAACTCCCGGTCGAGCAGTGGCAGCACGGTGATCTGGTCGTCGCCGCCGATCGACGTGAAGACCGCCTTGATGTCCGGGTCGGCGAAGGCCGCGTGGATGTCGTCCGCCCGTTCCTGCGGCGTCGTGCCCATCTTCCGGGTCGTCGGGTACTCGACCGGTACGAGGTCGTACTCCTCGCGCAGCCGTTCCAGGCCCAGTTCGTAGGGGCGCGGGAAGAGTTCGGGCAGACCGGCGCCGGGCGAGATGACGGCGACGCGGTCGCCGGGGGAGGGCTTGGGAGGGTACGAGGGCGTCGTCATGCGGGGAGGGTACGGGCTCCTGTCCAGCGGTCGCACCGTGATAAACCGGGTCCGAGCAGCGGTCCCGACGGGCCGCCCACCCGAACGGACCGGAGGAACCGTGCCCCGCACCCTGGCCAACGCCCCGATCATGATCCTCAACGGCCCCAACCTGAACCTCCTGGGGCAGCGGCAGCCCGAGATCTACGGCTCCGACACGCTCGCCGACGTCGAGGCGATGTGCGCCAAGGCGGCGGCCGCGCACGGCGGCACGGTGGACTTCCGGCAGTCCAACCACGAGGGCGAACTGGTCGACTGGATCCACGAGGCACGGCTGAACCACAGCGGGATCGTCATCAACCCCGGCGCCTACTCGCACACCTCCGTCGCCATCCTGGACGCCCTCAACACCTGCGACGGGCTGCCCGTGCTGGAGGTCCACATCTCCAACATCCACCAGCGCGAGACGTTTCGGCACCACTCCTACGTCTCCCTGCGCGCCGACGGGGTCATCGCCGGTTGCGGGGTGCAGGGCTATGTGTTCGGCGTGGAGCGGGTCGCCGCGCTGGCCGGGGCGGGGACGGCCGAGGCATAGCTCCTCCGCCGCAAGGGGCGACGCGTGCCTCCCGGTCTCCACGCGACCGGGGGCGTACGGGTGGCATCCCGGGGCGTAATGCCCGATCTCCAGGAGCACGGCCCTTACAGGCGGCCCGCCTCCACGATCCGTCGCAGGAACTGCCGCGTGCGTTCCTGCTGGGGGTCGCCGAAGACCTGCTCCGCGGTGCCACGCTCCAGCACGACGCCTCCGTCCAGGAAACAAACCTGGTCGGCGACGTCCCGGGCGAAGCCCATCTCGTGGGTGGCCAGCACCATCGTCATGCCGTCCGCTTTCAGATCACGGACGACATTGAGGACCTCGCCGACCAGTTCCGGGTCGAGGGCCGCGGTGATCTCGTCGAGCAGCAGCAGCCGGGGCCGGACGGCCAGGGCGCGCACGATCGCCACGCGCTGCTGCTGACCGCCGCTGAGCCGGTCGGGGTACGCGCCCGCTTTCCCGTTCAGTCCGAGGCGGTCCAGGAGTTCATGGGCCCGTTCCTCGGCCTCCGCGCGGGCGACGCCGTGCACCCGGCGCGGGGCGAGAGTGATGTTGTCCAGGACCGTCATGTGCGGGAACAGGTTGTACGCCTGGAAGACCACGCCGATACGGCGGCGCACCGCGTCCTGGTCGACGCGAGGGTCGGTGATCTCCTCGCCGTCCAGCCAGATCGCTCCGTCGTCGATGTCCTCCAGGAGGTTGGCACAGCGCAGCAGCGTCGACTTGCCGGACCCGGAGGCGCCGATCAGCGCGGTCACGGTGTGCGGGGCGACCTCCAGATCGACGTCCCGCAGCACGACCGAGCCGCCGAAGGTCTTGCGGACGGACTCCATCCGCAGCACGGGGGAGCCCTCAGGAGCGCTCACGGTCTCTCGGGTGTCGCTCATGTCGTGCCTCCTTGTGCCCGCTGCCGGTCCATCCGGGCCGTGACCCAGTCGGTGAAGCGGGTCATCGGGATGGTCAGGGCGACGAAGACCAGTCCCGCGACGATGTACGGCGTGTAGTTGAGGCTGCGGCCCACGATGATGTCCGCGGCGCGTACGGCGTCGATCGCGCCGCCGATGGAGACCAGACCGGTGTCCTTCTGCAGCGACACCAGGTCGTTGAGGAGGGGCGGCACCTGACGGCGTACCGCCTGGGGGAGTACGACGTGCCGCAGCGCCTGCCGGTTGGTGAGGCCGAGCGAGCGTGCCGCCGCGCGCTGCGAGGGGTGCACGGACTCGATGCCGGCGCGGAACACCTCGGCGACGTATGCCGAGTACGTGAGCGTCAGCGCGGTGCCGCCGAGCAGCACCGGGTCGACGGTCACGCCTTGGAGTCTGAGCGCCGGGACGCCCAGGACCACGATCATCAGGTTGATGATCAGTGGCAGTCCGCGGAAGAAGTCGGTGTACGCGGCGGCCAGTGCCCGCAGCGGGAAGAACACCGGGCCGCGCAGGGTCCGCGCGACGGCGATGAGCATGCCGAGGACGAGCACGGCGACACCGCAGATCAGCAGCAGCCGCACGTTGAGCCAGAGCCCTTCGAGGACCTTGGGGAACGCCTCGCGCGCGTACTCCGCGCTGAAGAACGTCTCCTTGGTGCGCGGCCAGCCGGGCGCGTTGACGACGACGAGATAGAGGACGACGCCCGTGACCAGGGTCGACAGGGCGGCGATACCCGTGGCGCGGCGGGCCCGGGTGCGCTTGTAGTGCTCCCGGTCGAGCCGCCGTTGCGAGGGGACGTAGCCGTCGTCCTCGCCAGGCATGTCGCCGTTGTCGTCCGCGTCCCCCTGTCCGGACTCCTCCTTCACGACCGTCACTTGAGCACCGGGGCGTCGACGGCGTCGGAGAGCCACTCCTGCTCGGTCTTCGCCAGTGTGCCGTCCTCGCGCAGGGCGTCCACGGCGGCCGTGACACAGGACGTGAGGGCGCTGCCCTTGTCGAGGACGAGTCCGAACTGCTCGGGCGTGCCGCCCTGGTTCTCGAACTGGCCGACGATCGTCGCGTCCGTCACCTCGGCCGCCGTGATGTAGAACGCGGTCGGCAGGTCGACCACGATCGCGTCGATCTGGCCGTTCTTCAGCGCGGACTTGGCCTGGTCGTTCTTCGAGTAGGCGGCGGGCTCCTGGGTCGGCTTCACCACGTCGTTGAGGTGGTTCAGGCTGGTGGTGCCGACCTGGGCGCCGAGGTGCAGCTTCTTGAGGTCCGCGATGCTCGCTGCCTTCGCGGCCTCGGAGTCCTTCAGGGCGATGACGGCCTGGCGCACGTCGTAGTAGCCGGACGAGAAGTCCACGGCCTTCTTGCGCTCGTCGCTGATCGACACCTGGTTGATGTCGAAGTCGAAGGTCTTCTCACCCGGCGCGAAGGCCTTGTTGAAGGGCACGCTCTGCCAGACGACGTCGGCCTTGTCGTAGCCCAGTTCCTTGGCCACGGCGTACGCGACCGCCGACTCGAAGCCCTCACCGTTCTTCGGGTCGTCGTTCTTGAACCAGGGCTCGTACGCGGGGGAGTCCGTGGCGATCGTCAGCTTGCCGGTGGCCTCCGTGCTCAACTCGCCCTTGGCGCAGGACGCCCCGGACGCCGAGGCGGAGGCCGAGCCGGAGGTGTCCTCCTCCGGCTGCGGGGCGCAGCCCACCGCGACAGCGGTGAGCAGGGCGGCTATGGCGGCGGAAGCGGCACGGCGCGGGGAACGCGGGGCTCGCAGGACAGGACGCATGGCGTGAGATTGGCAGCGCGGCGTTCTGTTTGTCGAGGTCACACGGGCAATTGTCCGCATAGTGGGAACGAACGTTTCATTCCTGTGAACGCTCGGCGGGGCCGCCGGCCGAGGGCGGGGATTGGGAGGCCGGCGGCCCGTCCGTACAGGAGCCGTCATCCTGTGCGGACCTGCCACCAGTGGACTACGCCACGGCGTGCGCCGGGAGCGCGCGCGTGGCACCGGCGCGTGTGTTCGATTCACACGGGGTGCGTGCGGGGTGTGCCCGCGAGCCCTGTCGGATGCCTCATCAACTGCCTTGCGGCACTGGGGAGTTCACCAGCCCCGGGCGCGCCACTCCGGCAGGTGCGGGCGCTCCGCGCCGAGCGTCGTGTCCTTGCCGTGGCCCGGGTAGACCCAGGTCTCGTCGGGCAGCACGTCGAAGATCTTCGTCTCCACGTCGTGGATCAGACTGGCGAACGCCTTCGGGTCCTTACGGGTGTTGCCCACACCGCCCGGGAAGCCCTAGGTGTGCCATCTCATGACATTGGTTCCTCGCTGTCAGGCTTGGCGGGCGTAGGACGCAAGGCGGTCGGCGAGCTCGATGACGAGGTCGCGCAGTTCATCGGGGCGCTCGATGACGAACGGCCGGTCGAGTGAGGCGAGTACCGGAGGCAACCAGTCGAGCCGCTCCGCCCGCAGCTCGACGCGCAGCCAGCGCTCGGTTGCCCGGTCCTGGCCTGCCGCGAGCTCGTGCTCCTCCAGGCTCGCGACGCTGGCGGGAAGGTGGGCGCGGATCTGCTCAACTGTCCCGTGGATCCGCAAGGTCACCTCATGCCGGTACTCGGCCGTGGCGAACGCTGACAACACGCGCTGTGCCGGACCGGGACCCGCCGGCGCTTCGAATGAGCCGGGCAGGGTCCGCGCGTCTGCGATGCGATCGAGCCGGAAGGTTCGGTCCTCGCCGATCTGGGCGTCCTTGCCCGTGACGTACCACCGGCCCGCATGGGCGACGATCCCGTACGCGTGCAGCGTGCGTTCGCTGCGCCGTCCGTCGCGGTCGGTGTAGCGGATCGAGACCGGTCGGCGGTGGCGCACCGCATCGGCGATGGTGAGCAGGACCCCGGCGTTCGGGGTGTCGAACTCTCCGGGCTGTTCCGTGAAGGCGAGGGATTCCAGGAGTGTGTCGAGCCGGCGGGCGATGTGCTTGGGCAGCACCCTGCGGATCTTCGCCGATGCCGTCTCGTTTGCCGTGTGCTGCGTCGTCGTCAGCCCTGCCCGGCGGCCGGCGACCAGGCCGAGCAGCACGGCCAGCGCCTCGTCGTCGCTGAGCATGAGCGGAGGCAAGCGGTACGCGGGGGCGAGCCGGTACCCGCCGTAGCGGCCGCGCACCGATTCCACGGGCACGTCGAGGTCGATCAGCTGGTTCACATACCGCCGCACGGTGCGCCCTTCGACGCCGAGCCGGTCGGCGAGTTCGGCCATCGTCCGGGTGCCGCCCGACTGCAGCAGCTCCAGGAGTGTCAGCACGCGGCCAGTGGGTCGGGGCATGTGCACAACCTAACGCGAATACAGGACCGATTCTGTCCACTATTTCTCCTAGCCTGCGCAGTGCACGCCTCCAGCCCAGCCAAGGAGACCCCCATGGACTTCGTCTCGATCCGCATCATCACCAGCGACGTAGCGCGTCTCGTCGATTTCTACGAGCGAGCCACAGGAGTGCGGGCGACGTGGGCCACCGAGGACTTCGCCGAACTCAACACCGCGGGCGCCACCCTCGCGATCGCCGGCACCCGCACCGTCCCGCTGTTCGCTCCGGGCTCTGCCCGCCCGGCGGACAACCACAGCGTGATCACCGAGTTCCTCGTCGACGACGTGGACCGCGTTCACCAGAACCTGACCGGCTTCGTCACCGGCTTCGTCACCGAACCCACCACGATGCCCTGGGGCAACCGGTCGCTGCTGTTCCGTGACCCCGACGGTAACCTCGTCAACTTCTTCACCCCTGTCACCCCGGCGGCTATCGAAAAGTTCGCACACTGACGCCACGCACAGCCGCTCACGCGGGAGCCCTGAGATCCCAGGACTCCCGGTGAACGCGGCCGCCGAATCCAGGAGCGCCACCAGCAGGGGGCACCGGAACGCACCGCTGACCCCCGAGGGACGTCTGCGCTTGTGTCTGCGGATCGACGCCGGACGTCCGATCGCGCACGTGGCTGCGGAAGCCGGGATCTCCCGCCGCTGCCTGGCCAAGTGGTAAGCCCGCTGGCGGGCGCACGGCGAGAACGGACTGCACGACCACTCCTCCCGCCCCGCTACCAGCCCCGCCCGCACCCCCGAGGACATCACCGACCTGGTGGAGGCGCTGCGGCGGCAGACCAAGCACGGGCTAGCCCGGCTCACCGCCGACCTACAGCGGCTGCACGGCGTCACACTCGCGCCGGCGACCGTCCACCGCATCCTGGTGAGGCGAGGACTCAACCGGCTCCGGGACCTCGATCCACCGACCGGCGAGCAGCTGCGCGAGGTCATCCGCTACGAGCACGACCGGGTCGGCGACCTGGTCCATGTCGACGTCAAGAAGCTCGGACGTATCCCGACCGGCGGCGGCTGGCGGATGCACGGCGTCGGCACCGAGTCCGCCCGCGCCTCCAAACGCACCGGTCCCGGCACCGGCAAGGTCGGATACACGTACCTGCATCGGCGCTCGACGACCACTCCCGGCTCGCCTACACCGAGGCCCTGGACGATGAGAAGGCCATCACCGCGGTCGCCTTCTGGCACCGGGCCGTTGCCTTCTTCGCCGCCCACGGCATCACACCGATCCGCCGCTGCCTCACCGACAACGGCGCGTGCTACCGGTCTACGACCTGGGCTGACGCGCTCGCCGCGACCGGTACGAAGCACAAGCGGACCAGGCCGTACACGCCGCGCACGAATGGGAAGGTGGAGAGGTATAACGGGACGCTCTCCCGCGAGTGGGCGTACGTCCGCGACTACACAGCCGAGCGTGAACGCCGCGTCGCGCTTACGGAGTTCGTGAACTACTACAACCACGAGCGGCCGCACGCCGCGCTCGGCGGCCGACCGCCCATCAGCCGGACCGCCGGGAGCGACTACCGGATCGTCTTTGACCAGCCGCCCGAACCACTCGCGGACATCCCGCAGCAGCTCACCTTCGAGGACTTCCTGTAACCAAGGTCCCGAGACACCACACCTAGCCCAGACACCAGCCGCAAAGCGGCGGGGTGATAACGCGCTCGCCGCCCTGGCGGTCCGGTCTTCATGTTCGCGCAGCATCCGCATGACAGTGGCGGACGTGAGGAACTGCCGGTGCCGTGGGGCACGTTCCCGTTGCAGACCCGAGCAGGAGGGGGAACCCCATGGCGTTCCGTGCCGTACACGAGCAGTGGGGGACGGTCTTCGCTCATCTGCCGGATCTCGGCTGTGGGCGAGCGGGGGCGGACGTCTGGCGGGTGAGGCCGTCCGCGCCTTTGATATGTGCCGAATGCCAGCACCGGGTCCGGGCGAAGGTCTCGCCGACCGGGCTGCGATTCTTCGCCCATGCCCCGGGCGCTCCGGAGTGTGCGGCCGCCGGAGAGTCAATGGCTCATCACCTACTCAAGCTGGAGCTTGCGGCAGCGGCCCGAGCCGCGGGCGCGCATTGCGAGATGGAGGTGCGCGGTCCCGATGGCGTATGGCGGGCGGACGTCATGGCCAGCGACCCGGGCGGAGCCTGGCGGGTAGCTCTGGAAGCACAGTTGTCGCCCATCACGCCGGACGCCATCGCGGCCCGCGCGGAGCGGATGCGTGTGAACGACGTTCCGTCGGTGTGGTTCAGCGACCGGCTGCGGCCGCCGTGGCTGGGGCTGGTCCCCTCAGTGCGCCTGGTGACCGACGAGGACGGCAGCCTAGTCGTAGCGGAGGGCTTGGCGCGGTTCGCGGAGGGCTTTTGGGAGGCAGGACCGCAGGTGCCGCTGGCGGAGTTCCTAGGGTGGGTGTTCGCAGATCGCGCCGTTCCTCACCGCCGGATCGTGCAGCGCACTCGTTACCCGCTGGAACCGTTGTTCACGGTCTGGACAGCCCCACAGTATGTCCGAGCGGAGGCGGCCTACCGGGAGGAACGGGACCACCGGGAACAGGGACGGTGGGAGGCAGAGTGGCATCAGGCCGCTATTCATGCCCTGCGGCAGCGTCAGGCCGCACTGCAGAGGCCAGTTGTGGAGTTCGTCTACCAAGAAGCCGGCGCCTATCCCAAGGTCGCGAAGGCGGGGACGCCTGAATTCGCCATGGGACTTCCGGTGTACATCCGAGGGGAGCCGTACGCGGTGATCTGCCCGGTAGCGAGCCGCATCCCCGCGCTCCGAAATCGTCTCGCCCCGCTGGTGCTGTTCGTCGCTTCCGAAGGAGAACGGCAGCGCATTGCCACGCAGGCTCGGCCCGGGCAACGGATCGAGGCGCTGGACGGTCACCAACCCACTCCACCCCCCGTTCCGCAGCAGGAGCAACCGGACCCCTTCAGACCGGTCGTCGAGTAGTCCGGTTGCCCGCGATCTACTTTGCGGCTGGTGTCTGGGCTAGGACTCCGAGGTCATATAGGGGGCCGGACGGTGCCGAGAGGGTACGCGCGGCTGCGGACCCTCTCGCATGTTGCTGGCGGGTAGCTTCGCCGAGCCTATCGACCTGACTAGATAGGTTCGCGCGCCCGGGGGAAGGGCTTGGAGGTCCGCCGCCCCGGCGACGTCCCCGCCGCTACGCCCCTCGCCTGGCAGATCGAGAAGCACACCGAGCACAACGACCGGCTGATGAACCTCGCCCTCCCCGCCGACTTCCCGTACGACGTCCAGCGCGGCGATGTGGGCGACGCTCTCGCAGTCATCGCTCTGCGCGAGTCCATCTGCCGGGACATCGAGCGCGGTCGGGGCGTCCGCGTCCGCGAGGCGATGGAACCGGGCGCGACGTGGCGCGAGGTCGCGGACGCGCTGGACGTCGACCCCGAGGAGGCCCGCGAGCTCCTGCGCGAGTGGACGGACATGCAGCACGACCTCCACCGCCGCGACGTCGCGGGCGGGCGACCCCTGCCGCTTGGGCTGGACGACGACCGGCACGCCGCCGTCCTGGCCCTGTGCGAGCTGGGCGACGACGAGACGGCCGGCGCACCGGCAGGAGGCGTCCGGTGACGACCTCGACAGACTGCACCGCGTGGAAGAGCGCGGCCCTGCTGGAGCTGGTGCACTCCCTCGCCGTCTCCGTCACGGCCGGGAACCTGGACCAGACCCCGGCCTGGCGGCCGCCGCAACGAGCGCACCCCGGAGGCAAAGGCAAAGTTTCAGTAAACAGCCAGGGGCTGCCGCAGAGCCGTCCGGCACTCAATTCTCTGGAATTCGAAGGCAATTCCCAATTCAATTGCATGCCGCCAACTCTGACTACGTACCACCATCTTGGTCTCCGGGTCATTCGTGACACGGTTCCCAACTCGCGCTCTGCGTAAGGGCGGTGGAGCCGCTCTCCCAAGATCGACTGAGCATCCGGAGCGTCCGGAAGCCCCCTAAAGTGGCAAGCACAAACAGGCGAGGAGCCCCACCCGGCAGTCCTGGCGGCAACCAGGCGGGTGAGACTCCTCTGACGATTCCGAAGGGGAATCTCCATGCATCATCCCACGCACGACCGCGACGACGAGAAGCCGAGCCGCCGGGAAGTCCTGGCGACCCGGACGCGGCGCACGCTCGTCCCGTCCTGTGGTTCCAGCACCGCCTTTGATCCGCGGCGCCTAGGACTGGGCACCCGATGGCGGCCGACCCCCAGTGCGCGGACGAACTTGGGAGTTGGGGACAACGGGACGAAGACCGGCGGCAGTGGCCTTGCGTAGATAACGGGGCCGTTTCGCAGCACCCTCGGCCGGTCGTAGTCGCGGCTCAGCATGCGCGGCACCTCAGATAACGGGCCATTACCCGTGGCAGTCCGCCACGGAGCGCACAAGCGCCAGTTTTCGTTCCAATGTTCCTCGTCCCCCACAACCGACCCCACCCGATCGAGTACTGAGGAGTCTTCGTGAGCAACTTACCTGCGGGCGTTACCGGCGCCATCGGCCACGCCCTAGCGTTCAACCTGCGCCACTACGGCCAGCAGTTCGGCACGGACGATCTGCGCTTCACCGACCTCTACGTGGACGTGATCAAGGCGCTGAAGTGGGTGCACTCCGTGGACCCGGCGATGGCCGTACGCGTTGCCCGGCACGCTCTCCAGGACGCGGCCGACGAGGGCGACAAGCTGCCCGTGCCGCTGAAAGACTCGGCGCTCTGCTTACGGCACTCCTTGACGCAGTCCAGCGTGCCGTACGGGAAGTGGTCGGAAGACCAGGCGGACGCGTTCGTGACCGCTGTCCTCCTGGATATCAACTGACGTCGGTACCGCCCTCCTGAGCAGCGAAGGGCCCGCTGGCCACCGTGGCCAGCGGGCCCTTCGTCGTCCAGTATCAGCATGTGGAATGACTTCTGATCGGCCTGGGCCACGACCCCGATTAGTACTGGTTACAGCTGCCCGAGGGCCCGCCACACCCTCAAGAGGTCCCACCGGTAACGTTGACCCGCCGATGCCGCCGATCTACCAGCCCCGCTCGCGCCACTGGCCGAGGTGAGGCCGCTCAGTCCCGAGCGTAGTGTCGTTGCCGTGGCCGGGGTAGATCCAGGTCTCGTCCGGGAGTACGAAGACCTTCGCCTCCAGGCCCGACATCAACGACTCGAAGTCCTCGGGACGTGTTGTCCGCCCGGGACCGCCCGGGAAGAGGCAGTCGCCGGTGAACACATGTGGATGCCCGTGCGGGTCGTCGTAGACCAGGGCGATCGAACCCGGCGTGTGGCCCACCAGATGGCGCGCGGTCAGTTCCACGCGCCCCACCCGGATCGTGTCCCCGTCGTCGACGGACACATCGGTCGCCACGGGGATGCCCTCGGCGTCGTCCCGGCCCGCGTATGTACGGGCGCCGGTGGCCGCCACGACCTCGGCGAGGGCCTGCCAGTGGTCGCCGTGCTGATGCGTGGTGACGACGGACGCGATCCCGTCGTCGCCGATCAGGGTGAGCAGCGTGCCGGCGTCGTTGGCGGCGTCGATCAGCAGCTGCTCGTCGGTGGCCCGGCAGCGCAGCAGATACGCGTTGTTGTCCATCGGGCCGACCGCGACCTTGGAGATCATCAGATCCGGAAGCTCGTGCACATCCGCAGGGCCGCCGACCTTCACCGCTCCGCTGTACGTCATGGTCGTCAGTCTAGGGCGCGGGGGGACGCGCGGCCGCTACAGCGGGGGAAGCGCCGGAAGGAGGCCGCCCTCGACGTGCAGGGCTGCCCCGTCGCGGCGTCCGGCGAGCCAGCCGAGGAGGTCGGCCCGGCTGCCGCCGACCGTGAGCCGATGGCCGCTTTCGAGCTGTGCCGGGGCGACGGACCCGACGTCGCCGGTGGGGATCAGGCGCCCGTCGTCCTGCTTGATCATCAGTGCCGGAACCCCGGGGTGGCCGCGGAACCGGTCGGCCAGGAAGTTGATCTCGCGCTGCGTGAATTCCTGCGGCAGATCCTCCAGCTCGTACCCGATCCCCAGGTCCACGTGATGGATCTCCACCTCGATCCAGCGCCGGAAGGGCACCCGGGACGCGGAGTCGGTGACGCCGTTGCGCAGCTCGACGGTGCGGGACCAGTCCGCGGAGGCCGAGGCGGCGTCCTGGAAACGGTTCGCGCTCTCCCGTACGTCGGCGAGCTGCGCCTCCAGGGGCCGGGGCGCGTCCCGCTCGATGTCAGCGTCCCGGGCGCCCTCGGAGACGTACATGGAGCGCCCTTCGAGGACGTTCACGAGGGCGTCCGCGTTGCGGGCGAGATGGGCGAGGATGTGACCGCGGGTCCAGCCCGGCAGCCGTGACGGCTCGGTCACAGCGGCGTTGTCCAGTGCGGCGGCTGCGCTGAGGAGCCGGTCCGTCGCTTCACGTACAGAGGCCAGGTCACGTGCGTGATCCATCATGACGCCGACCCTAGCCCCGCCCACACCTTCGGGTGAAGGTGTCCGGCCGCGCCCGCAAATCGAATGCACGTGCTATATGGTCGGGTGCGGCGTCGGGCATGCTGGAGAGCCCGGGATTGTTGTGGAACGGGGAAACAGGACCGGCGCTGTCAGTGGCTCCCCCTAGTCTGTGGAAGACGGGGGCTCCGGCCCCTGTCACCTCACTCAAGAAAGGTGCGGACCGGCGTGGCCGACCGTCTCATCGTCCGTGGCGCGCGCGAGCACAACCTGAAGAACGTCTCGCTCGACCTGCCACGCGACTCGCTCATCGTCTTCACGGGCCTGTCGGGGTCGGGCAAGTCCTCGCTGGCCTTCGACACGATCTTCGCCGAGGGGCAGCGCCGGTACGTCGAGTCGCTCTCGTCCTACGCCCGCCAGTTCCTCGGGCAGATGGACAAGCCGGACGTCGACTTCATCGAGGGTCTGTCCCCGGCGGTCTCCATCGACCAGAAGTCGACCTCGCGCAACCCGCGCTCGACGGTCGGCACCATCACCGAGGTCTACGACTACCTGCGGCTGCTCTTCGCGCGCATCGGCAAGCCGCACTGCCCCCAGTGCAGCCGCCCGATCACACGCCAGTCGCCGCAGGCCATCGTCGACCGTGTCCTGGAGCTGCCGGAGGGGAGCCGCTTCCAGGTCCTTTCGCCGCTGGTGCGTGAGCGCAAGGGCGAGTTCGTCGACCTCTTCGCGGACCTCCAGACCAAGGGTTACAGCCGTGCGCGGGTGGACGGCGAGACCGTCCAGCTCTCCAACCCGCCCACCCTGAAGAAGCAGGAGAAGCACACCATCGAGGTGGTCGTCGACCGCCTCACGGTGAAGGACACCGCCAAGCGCCGCCTCACCGACTCCGTGGAGACCGCGCTCGGTCTCTCCGGCGGCATGGTCGTGCTCGACTTCGTCGACCTCCCCGAGGACGACCCCGAGCGCGAGCGCATGTTCTCGGAGCACCTGTACTGCCCCTATGACGACCTGTCCTTCGAGGAGCTGGAGCCCCGCTCCTTCTCCTTCAACTCGCCCTTCGGCGCCTGCCCCGACTGCAGCGGCATCGGTACGCGCATGGAGGTCGACCCCGAGCTGATCATCCCGGACGAGGACAAGTCGCTCGACGAGGGTGCCATCCACCCCTGGTCGCACGGACACACCAAGGACTACTTCGGCCGCCTCATCGGAGCCCTCGCCGACGCGTTGGGATTCCGGACCGACATCCCCTTCGCCGGTCTCCCGCAGCGCGCGAGGAAGGCCCTGCTGTACGGCCACAAGACGCAGATCGAGGTCCGCTACCGCAACCGGTACGGGCGCGAGCGCGTCTACACCACGGCCTTCGAGGGCGCCGTCCCCTTCGTGAAGCGGCGGCACAGCGAGGCCGAGAGCGACGCCAGCCGTGAGCGCTTCGAGGGCTATATGCGCGAGGTGCCCTGCCCCACCTGTGAGGGCACCCGCCTGAAGCCGATCGTCCTCGCGGTCACGATCATGGAGAAGTCGATCGCCGAGGTCTCCGCCATGTCCATCAGTGACTGCGCGGACTTCCTGGGCGAGCTGAAGCTCAACGCCCGCGACAAGAAGATCGCCGAGCGGGTGCTGAAGGAGGTCAACGAACGGCTGCGGTTCCTCGTCGACGTGGGCCTGGACTACCTCTCGCTGAACCGCGCGGCCGGCACGCTCTCCGGCGGCGAGGCCCAGCGCATCCGCCTGGCCACCCAGATCGGCTCCGGCCTCGTCGGCGTCCTGTACGTCCTCGACGAGCCCTCCATCGGTCTGCACCAGCGCGACAACCACCGGCTCATCGAGACCCTGGTCCGGCTGCGCGACATGGGCAACACGCTCATCGTCGTCGAGCACGACGAGGACACCATCAAGATGGCCGACTGGATCGTCGACATCGGCCCCGGTGCCGGCGAGCACGGCGGCAAGGTCGTGCACAGCGGTTCCCTGAAGGAGCTGCTCGACAACGCGGAGTCGCAGACCGGGCAGTACCTGTCCGGCAAGAAGGCCATCCCGCTGCCCGACATCCGCCGCCCGCTCGACCCGACCCGGCAGCTGACGGTGCACGGCGCCCGGGAGAACAACCTCCAGGACATCGACGTGTCCTTCCCGCTGGGCGTCTTCACGGCCGTCACCGGAGTCTCCGGCTCCGGCAAGTCCACGCTGGTCAACGACATCCTGTACACGCACCTGGCCCGCGAGCTGAACGGTGCGAGGAACGTACCGGGGCGGCACACGCGCGTGGACGGCGACGACCTCGTCGACAAGGTCGTGCACGTCGACCAGTCGCCCATCGGCCGCACCCCTCGTTCCAACCCGGCGACGTACACCGGCGTCTTCGACCACGTCCGCAAGCTGTTCGCCGAGACCACCGAGGCGAAGGTCCGCGGCTATCTGCCCGGCCGCTTCTCCTTCAACGTCAAGGGCGGCCGCTGCGAGAACTGCGCGGGCGACGGCACCATCAAGATCGAGATGAACTTCCTGCCGGACGTCTACGTCCCGTGCGAGGTCTGCCACGGTGCCCGGTACAACCGGGAAACGCTGGACGTCCACTACAAGGGCAAGTCCATCGCCGATGTGCTGAACATGCCGATCGAGGAGGCCACGGCCTTCTTCGAGGCCGTGCCCGCGATCGCCCGCCACCTCAACACGCTGAAGGACGTCGGCCTCGGCTACGTCCGGCTCGGCCAGTCCGCGACCACCCTCTCCGGCGGTGAGGCACAGCGCGTCAAGCTCGCCAGCGAGCTGCAGCGCCGCTCCACGGGACGCACGGTGTACGTCCTGGACGAGCCGACCACCGGTCTGCACTTCGAGGACATCAGCAAGCTGCTCACCGTGCTGTCCGGCCTGGTCGACAAGGGCAACACGGTCATCGTCATCGAGCACAACCTCGACGTCATCAAGACCGCCGACTGGGTCGTCGACATGGGCCCCGAGGGCGGCGCCGGCGGCGGCCTCGTCATCGCGGAGGGCACGCCCGAGGAGGTCGCCGGGGTTCCGGCCAGCCACACGGGCAAGTTCCTGCGCGAGATCCTCGGCGCCGACCGGATCAGCGACGCCGCCTCGGTGAAGGCCCCGCGCGGGACGGCGGCCAGGAAGACGGTCGCCGCCAAGTCGACGGCGAAGAAGACGGCGACGGCCCGGACGACCACGGCGGCCAAGACCACGGCGGCCAAGACCACGGCGGCCAGGACCACGGCGGCCAAGAAGGCGGCCGCCGCCACGAAGGAGGCGGCACCCGCGAAGAAGACCACGCGGGCGCGCAAAGCCTGAGAGTCGGCCGGCAGGGCCTGAGAGCCGATCAGGATGATCCGACACGGGATCGGCAAGTTCTGAGGCGTCAGAGCAACAGGTCGTGGCAAGTCCAGAAAAATACGGCGGCCCGCGGGAACTCCCCGCGGGCCGCCGCACGTTCCATCATCAGCCGCCCTGGCCCTGCACGATCAGCCCTCCTGGCCGACGGGTTCGACGAACTGCATGTCCAGTTGCACCTTGACAACATCACCGAGAAAACCGGCCCCGAAGTCCAGCCCGTAGTCGCTGCGCCGGATCTCGCCCGTCGCCTCGAACCCGGCGTGCCTCCGATCGTCCCCGGGGGAGTCCACCACCCCGCCGAACTCGACGGCGAGCGTCACCGGGCGGGTCACGTCCCCGATGGTCAAGTCCCCTTCCATCGACCACTCCTCGCCCGCCCCGCGCACCCGCGTCGAGCGGAACGCCATCGTCGGGCGTTTCTCGACATCGAGCAGATCCGCCGAGCGCGTGTGCGCGTCACGATCGGCGTTGCCGGTGTTGAGGGAGGCCAGCGCGATCTCCGCGCTCACCCGCACGTCGTCGACCGTCACACCGGCGTGCAACTCGGCCGTGAACCGCTCGAACCGGCCCCGTACCTTGGCGATCCCGAGGTGCCGGATCGTGAAGTTGACGGCCGAGTGCAGCGGGTCGAGTTCCCACTCGCCGGGGGACAGGGGCAGAGCGGTGGTGGTCGGCGTGTGCGAGGCGTTGTCCTGAGTCATGCCTCCACCATCCGGCGTTCCGCGCCTGGCAGGGAGGCCGGGATGATGGTGGTAGTACGAGGGCCACCCTCAGCGGCGGCACACCCTGTACGTTCGACGGGTGAGCGACAACGAGTTGGCCGCCTTCCTACGTGGCCGCCGCGAGGCCATCACCCCCGCCGAGGTGGGGCTGCCCACCGGTCCCCGCCGCCGCGCACCCGGCCTGCGCCGGGCCGAACTGGCCACCCTCGCCGGGATCAGCGTCGAGTACCTCACCCGGCTGGAACAGGGCCGCGACCGCAACCCCTCGCCCCAGGTGCTCGGCGCCCTCGCAGACGCTCTGCGCCTGCGCGTGCCGGACCGGATCCTGCTGCGCCGACTGGCCAAGGAGAGCGGCGACGACAAGGCGCTCTGCTCGGCGGCCAACCCGCCGGTCCGCACCGTACGCCCCACCGTGCGGGCCCTTCTCGACCGCCTGGAGCCCACCCCGGCCGTGCTGCTCAACTGGCTCGGCGACATCGTGGCGTACACCTCGGGCTACGAGCGGTTCGCCCGCCCGCTCGGTCTGCTCGACGGCGACCCGCCCAACGTCATGCGGTATCTGTTCACCGACGCACGGGCCCGCGCGGTGTACCCCGGGTGGGAGCGGCTCGCCGACGAGCAGGTCGCCCATCTGCGCCACGAGGCCCCCCTGCACGACCCGCATGTCGTCGCCCTGGCCGACGAGTTGACGGTCACCGCGGGAGCCCGGTTCACCCTGCGGCTGAAGGCCGTACCGGCCATGCCGCTGCGCAACGGCACGGATCTCGTCGAGCACCCGGAAGCGGGCCGGCTGCGCCTGTCGTACGAGACGCTCGCCCTGCCGGACGACGGCCAGCGCCTCATGGTCCACCTCCCGGCCGACGAGGCCACGGCCATCGCACTCGACCACCTCAACGGCCGCAAGCCGGGCGCCCTCCGCGCGGTCAGCGGCTGACTCGGGGACTCACCCAGGGCGCGCCGCTTGGCGCGCGGGCCGAGGCCGCCGCCGACCGGCCTGGCCGGGACGCCCGTGTGCGGCGGCCTAGACCTCGCCCACCTCTGCCACGTACGGCGGTTCCGCGCCCGCTCGGGAGCAGGTGATCGCCGCCGCGCGGGCGGCGAAGCGCAGCAGCCGGGTCCAGTCGTCGGCGCCGAGGGCCGCGAGGGCTGTGCCGGAGAGGGCGTCCCAGGTCGACAAGCCGTGGAGGAGGGCCGCGTTGACCGTGTCGCCGGCGCCGATGGTGTCGACGACGTCGACCTTCTCACCCGGTACGGAATGCTCCGCACCGGTGCGGGTGAAGACGGTCAGGCCGTCGCCGCCATGGGTGATCACGACGGCCGAGGGGCCGGAGTCCAGCCACAGGCGTGGGGTGCCGCCCAGCCACTCCGCGTCCTCCTCGGAGAGCTTGAGCAGCGACACCGAGGGCAGCCAGCTCTTGAAGCGGGCCCGGTAGGCGTCCGCGTCGGGGATCAGGCCCGGCCGGATGTTCGGGTCGAGAGCGGTGAACACGCCCTGGGCGGCGGTGGTGTGCATCAGCTCCTCGTAGGAGCTCGCGCCCGGTTCCAGGACGAGTGAGCAGGTGCCGAAGGACACGGCCCGGGTGCCCTCGGGGAGCCGCTCGGGTGCCTCGAACAGGCGGTCGGCGCTCCCCTCGACGTAGAAGGAGTACCGGGCCGAGCCGCCCTCGCCGATCGAGGCCACGGCGAGAGTCGTCGGCTCGGGGCCGCGCTGTACGGAGGCCACATCCACGCCCGCGTCACGCAGGCCGTCCAGGAGGGCCTCGCCGTAGGCGTCGTACGACACCCGGGAGCAGAAGGCGGTGGGGGAGCCGAGGCGGCCGAGCGCCACGGCCGTGTTGTAGGGGCCGCCCCCGCGCGCCGGCCGCAGATCCACGAGCGCGCCCGCGCCCCGGGGGACCAGGTCGATCAGGGCTTCACCGGCGACGACGATCACGAGACAGGTCCTTTCTCGGGGGCTCTCGGCCGGAAGGTATCCCAAACGCTCGCGTACCGCGACGGGCTGCCACCTCGATGGCGACCCGCCCTCCCCGCCTGCTCACCTTTCGCGGGCCCGCCGCGGCGGCGTTGTTCCTGCCGCATGCCCCTCAGCCGCTGTCCTGTCCCCGGCCGTTCACTCCCAGTCCCACCCGATCCCGACGATCCCCGTCCGCACCCGTGGCTCGACGAGGTGGACCGAGCGGTGCAGGCCGCTCAGCGGGAGGGACTGCCTGTCGCTGCGGGGGGCGGCCGCCGAGTGCTGGCTGAAGCGGTGGCAGCGTATCGGCAGGGCCCGTTCGTCGAAGCGCACCTGGAGGGCGTACTGGCCGCCCGCAGAGCGGAAGCCGCGGACGTACTCGGTGCAGGCACCGGCCGTGCCGTCGTCGAAGCCGTAGCGGAAGAGGAACGTGTCGCCACTGTGGAGCCGAGTGCCGAAGAGGAGCTCGGCGACGAGGACACCGGTGTCGCGGTCCCAACGCACCCGCCCCCTGCGGCAGTTCTCCAGCGCGCGGACGCCCATCCGCTCCGGTGCGCAACCCGGGTCGCCGTGGTGGACGGCCACATAGCGGTCCACGCCGTCCTTGTGGGCGCGCACGATGTGCTGGGACTCGCGGCCCAGCAATTCCCGGCAGGCGCCGACGCGCACCCGCTCGTGATGGCCGACGGTGTGCACTCCGCTGTCGAGCGGCACCTCCAACTCGCTGAGGAGCCGTTCGAGGACGCCGGAGGCCTCCACGACGGACCGGTACGAGCGGCCGGCGGGGCGTTCCGGGACGGAGTGCTCGTCGGCCTGGGCGAGCAGCCGGATCAGCGACTCGTCCGGGAGCTGGAGGATCTCCTCCAGGGCCCGCACGGCCCGCAGCGACTCGGGGCGCTGCGGACGCCGGGCGCCCTGCTGCCAGTAACTGAGGCTGGTGACACCGACCTTGACCCCGTAGCGCGACAGATGGTGCTGCACGCGCTGCAGTGGCAGCCCGCGGGCGGCGATCGCGGCGCGCAGCGCGACATGGAAGGGGCCTCCCCGCAGGACCGACTCCAACTCCGCCGTGGCGACGTCCGTGACCGCCGTGACCGCCGAAACGTCCGCGACATCCGCGACGTCCGCGTGCTCTGTGGCGTGCCGCATGCAGGGGCCTTTCTGTAGAGGAGTACGCGACGGCTGGTCGGACCGCGCAGGCCGATGGGGCGCCCGGAGGACGCTCGGAGGCGGCCGTCCGCCTTCACATCCGTACGACGGCGTTCCTCGTCCCGAGTTCCCCCGCATTGAAGCGTGTTGACCAAGTCCCGACAACACCTGGTGCGTGACATGGCCGGACACCACCGCCAAGATCCTCAATGCCCCGGGGACCCGTGATCCGGCTCCAGCAGGTCCCGCAGCGCCTGTCCCGAGAGCTTCGACTTGTGAAGAAAACCCCGGGCGGGACTGGCGGCGACGAGTTCCTGGACGTCGTCCAGGGGGTGCGTGGAGGTGAGGATGATGACGGACGAGGCGGTGCGCGCGAGCCTCGGCGCGAGTTCCACTCCGCTCTCGCCGTTGAGGTCGATGTCCAACAGGACGAGATCGGGGGCCAGTTCCACGGCCCGTGCCAGCGCCTCCGTGCCCGTGGAGGCCACGCCGACGACGTGGATCCCGTCGCGCTCCAGCAGTGTGCGGGCAGTCTCCAGGAACTGGGCACTGTCATCGACGATGAGACAGCGCATGGACATGGTCACAGCCTCCCAAGATGGTCATGGGCACACATTCCGGCTAGCGGGTAAGTGTCGGCGTAGCCGGATTCCGGTGAGCGGGAATGTGCTGAAGTCCTTTGCCGAATCAACGGGTTCACTCTCACCCAGGGAATCGAACACAACACGTGGAGTAGCATGTCGCTGCCCTGGGGGCCGTGTCGTCCGGTCGAGTGGGGGTGTGCGATGAGAAAGCCGCGCCGGGACCTCGGAAGAAGCCGTGTCCGCCGTGCCCTGCTGTCGGGCGTGGCGGTCGCCGCGCTGCTGTTGTCCGGATGCAGCGCGGGCGGCAAAGACAGCCGGGCGGGCCGGGGGGACAAGGCGACGGGCGACACGACCTGCGACGGGAAGATCGAGGGCACGGCCCACATCACGATGTGGTTCCACGCGGGGCAGAGCGGTGAGCAGACCACGCTGAGCAGCCAGGTCAAGGAGTTCAACAGGGCCCAGCGGCAGGTGCGGGTCGAACTGGTCACCCTGCCCGAGCAGCGCCCGTACACCGAACTCGTCCTGTCCGCGGCGGCCAGCGGCGACCTGCCGGACCTCCTCGACTTCGACGGCCCGAACCTCTACAGCTACGCCTGGTCCGGCACCCTCAAGCCGA
This sequence comes from Streptomyces sp. DSM 40750, assembly GCF_024612035.1. Taxonomy (GTDB): domain Bacteria; phylum Actinomycetota; class Actinomycetes; order Streptomycetales; family Streptomycetaceae; genus Streptomyces. The sequence goes on along the minus strand of NZ_CP102513.1, from coordinate 2,972,649 downwards.
TCGACTCCTGCGTGCCCGCGAAGACCCGGGGCGATCTGCTCCCCTCCATCCGCCGGCAGGGCACGTACGACGGGCGGCTGTGGGGTGTGGGCACGTTCGATTCCGGACTCGGCCTGTACGTACGGCCGTCGGTGCTCAAGGAGGCGGGGGTGCGCGTGCCGAAGGGCGTCGACGACGCCTGGACCGCCGACGAGCTGACGAAGATCCTGCGCAAGCTGCGCGCGGCGGGCTACCAGGCGCCGCTGGACCTGAACTTCGCCGACTCCAAGCTCGCCGACGAGTGGAACACGTACGCCTTCGCGCCGGCCGTGTGGTCGGCCGGCGGCGACCTCATCGACCCCGAGGAGTTCCGCACGGCCGACGGGTTCCTCAACGGCCCGGAGTCCGTCGGGGCGCTCACCACCATGCAGAACTGGGTCGAGGAGGGATATGTCGACAAGGGAGACGACAAGAGCGCGTTCGTGAAGGGCCGCAGCCCCATCTCCTGGATGGGGCACTGGAGGTACGGCGAGTTCAGCGAGGCGCACCCCGGGGACGTGGCCATCGTGCCGCTGCCCGACTTCGGCACGGGGACCGTCACCGGCATGGGTTCCTGGCAGTGGGGCATTCCCTCCGGGGGCGCCGACGGCGACGCGGTGTGGCGTTTCCTGGAGTACCTGTTGCAGCCGGAGCAGGTGGTCAGGATGAGCGAGGCCAACGGCGCCATTCCGGCGACGGAGCGAGCGGTGAGCCTCTCGCCGCTGTACGACGAGGACGGCGCGGAGCGGCTGTTCATCGATCAGCTGCGCAGCGGGGTCGCCCGGCCCAGGCCGCAGACACCGGCATATCCGGCGGTCACCGTCGCCTTCTCGCACGCGGTCGCCGACATCGTGTTCGCGGGAGCGCCCGCGAAGAAGACGCTGGACGAGGCGGTCGAGGCCATCGACCAGGATCTCGCCGCCCACGACGGTTATCCGAAGAGCGGACCATGACCCACGCCGCGGGACCCCGGCCAAGCACTCCGACCGGCCAGCCCGGCACTTCGAGGACACCCGGCCGTGCCCTGTCGGCGCTTCTGCTGTGTATGGCCCTGCTCCTTGCGGGCTGCGACGCGGGCGGGGACGGCGGCGAGGGCACCCGGCGGAGGTCCGACGCGACCTGCGACGGGCGGATCGACGCCCCCGCGCAGATCACCATGTGGTTCCACGCGCCGGCCGCGCACGGCGAACTGGAGGCCGTGCGCGCCCAGGTGCAGGCGTTCAACACCTCCCAGAACGATGTGAAGGTCCGTCTCGTCCGCCTCCCGGAGGGCGACTACGACGACCTGGTCCGCACGGCGGCAGCCGACGGCGAACTGCCCGACCTGCTCGACTTCGACGCCCCGAAACTGTTCAACCACGCCTGGGCGGGCGACCTCCGGCCGATCGACTCCTGCGTACCCGAGGCCCTGCGCGCGGACCTGCTCCCCTCCGTCCTCGAACAGGGCACCTACCGGGGCAGGCTGTGGGGCCTCGGCACATTCGACTCCGGACTCGGCCTGTACGTACGGCCGTCGGTGCTCAAGAAGGCGGGCGTGCGCATCCCGAAGGGCATCGGCGACGCCTGGACCGCCGACGAGTTCACCGGCATCCTGAAGAAGCTGCGCACCCTGGGCTACGAGAGGCCGCTGGACCTCCAGCTGCGGTGGGCCGACACCGAATGGGGAACGTACGCGTTCGCGCCTGCCGTGTGGTCGGCGGGCGGCGACCTGATCGAACGCTCCACCTATCGAACGGCCGACGGAGTACTCAACGGGCCGAAGTCGGTCGAGGCGCTGACGACGCTGCAGGGCTGGGCGAAGGCGGGATACGTGGACGCGAACGAGGACTCCGGGGCCTTCCAGAAGGGCAGGAGCCCCGTGTCCTGGAACGGCCACTGGTGGTACCAACGCTACGCCGAGGCCCACCCGGGCGACGTCGCGATCGTGCCGCTGCCCGACTTCGGCACCGGCACCGCCACCGGGATGGGCTCCTGGCAGTGGGGCATCCCCGCGGGCACGGCCGACGGCGACGCCGTCTGGCGCTTCCTGGCCTTCCTGCTGCGCCCCGACGAGATCCTGCGCATGACCGACGTCAACGGCGGGATACCCGCCACCGGCACCGCCGTAGAACGCACCGAGGCGTTCGCCGAGGCCGGCCCCGGGCGGCTCTACATAGAACAACTGCGCGACGGGGCCGCCCGCCCCCGGCCGCAGACCCCCGCCTACCCGGCGATCACCGAGGCCTTCGCCCGGGCGTTCGCGAAGATCATGCGGGGAGCGGCCGTGCAGCCCACCCTGGACGAGGCGGTGCGTGCCGTCGACAAGGACCTGGCGGACCACAGCCACTACCCGCCGACCGGACCGTGAGGCCCGGCCGTGCTCCGCCCACCGTCCCGCGGACGTGTCCCCGCCTCCCGCCCCACCGCGGCGCGAGTCCGCCGTCGCGCCGCGACCGTGGGCACCGTCCCGTTCCTGGCCCGGCTGCGCGTCGGCCCCAAGCTGATGCTGCTCGTCCTGCTGCCGGTCACCGTCCTGCTGGCCTTCACGGCCTTCGCCACCGTGACCCAGTGGGAGGAGGCGCGGACCCTGCGCGACTTCGACGCCGCGATCAAGGTGTCGTTCGCGACCGGCGAGGTCGCAGGAGCCGTCGCACGCGAGCGGATCGCCGCGGTCGAGGCCCGGCTCAGCGCCGGACCGGACACCCTGCGTGGCCGGTCGGAAGCCCAGCGGACCGCCGACGACGCGCTGCGGCGGGCCTTCGACGAAGCCGTCGGCCGGCCGGAGTCCGACGTCGCCGGGGTCCTCGACGCCGTACGCCGGCAACTGCACGCACTCCGGGTCCAGACGGGCACCGGCTCGCTGGACGCGCAGGTCGTGGCCCAGCGGTACGAGGTCATAGAGAACACCCTCCTCGACGTCGTCGCCGCCCTCGAATCCGGGCGCCCCACCAGGGCCGCGGGCCGCGCGGCCGACGCCCACATCGCGATGCTGCGGGCCATCGCCGCCGCCGAGAGCGAGCGGGCGGAACTCGCCATCCTGTTCCACGCGCCCGCCGAGGGGCGCGCGACCGCGGTCGCGGGCCGCTGGACCGAACTGGAGAAGGCCCAGCTGAGGGCGTTCCGGCAGACCACCTCGGACGAGCTGAAGGCCGAACTGCACACCACGATCTTCCAGGCCCCCGGACGCGAGGTCCGCAAGGCCCGCGACATGCTCGCCGACACCGCCCCCCGGCCCGCCGACTGGCCCTCGTACGACAGTTGGCTGTCCGACTCCGAGAAGTACGTCGACGCGCTGCGCGGTATCCAGGACCGGGCCGCCCGGGAGCTGGCCGTGACCGCCGAGCGCGACCTGCGCACCACCCGGGCCCAGGCCTTCACCGAACTGGCCGTCTCCCTCGGCGTCCTGGGCCTCGTCACCCTCCTCGCGCTGGCCCTGCGCCGCTCGATCACCCGCCCCCTCGGGCAGGTCTCCGAGGGCGCCCGCGCCCTGTCCGACGGCGACCTCTCGTACGACATCCGCTACGCGGGACGCGACGAACTCGGGGACGTCGCCGACACGTTCCGCGAGCTGCGGGTGACCAGCGAGCGGCTGGCCGACGAGATCCGGGCCATGAACACGGCGATCGACGCGGGCCGGCTCGAACACCGGGCCGACGTCGACTCCTTCGACGGCACCTGGGCCCAGCTGCTGGGCGGCATGAACGGCACGATGGCCTCCTTCGCCGCCGCCCACGGCCGGCGCAGAAGGGCCGAGCAGGAGCTGGAGGGCATCTTCAACCTCTCCCTGGACCTGCTGTGCATCAGCAGCGTCGACGGCTACTTCCTGCGGGTCAACCCGGCCTTCGAACGCACCCTCGGCTACCCGATCGAGACGCTGACCTCCCGGCCGTTCGTGGAGTTCGTCCACGAGGAGGACCGGGAGAGCACCCGGGAGGCCGTCGCGCTGCTGGCGAGCGGCGCCGAGGTCGCCGAGTTCGAGAACCGGTACGTCCGCGCCGACGGCACCGAGTGCTGGCTGCAGTGGAGCGCCCGGCCCGTCCCCGAGGAAGGGCTCATCTACGCCGCCGCCCGCGATGTCACGGAGAGCCGCCGGGCCTCGCTCGAACAGGCGGCGCTGCGCCGGGTCGCCACCGCGGTCGCGCGCGGGGTGCCGCCGTCCGAGGTGTTCACGAAGGTGGCGGAGGAAGTGGGGTCCCTGCTGGGCACGTCCTCGGCCGTACTGCGGTACGAGCCCGACGGCGGCGCCACGGTCCTCGGGATCGCGCACGCGCGGGTCGACGCGACCGCCGAGGCCGCCCGCATGACACGCCGTGAGGCGGGGCGGAAGGCGATCGAGGAGGTGGCACGGACCGGGGCCGCGGCCCGGTCGGGCACCTCCGTGGGCGCCCCCATCGTCGTCGACGGCCGGCTGTGGGGGGTCGTGATGGCGGCCTCGCTCCTCGACCCGCTGCCCGACGGCACCGAGTCCCGGCTCGCCGACTTCACCGAACTGATCGCCACCGCGATCGCCAACGCCGACAGCCGCGACCAGCTGACCGCCTCACGCGCGCGCGTGGTGGCCGCCGGGGACGCCTCCCGGCGCCGTATCGAACGCGATCTGCACGACGGCGTCCAGCAACGCCTGGTCTCCCTCCAGCTGGAGCTGCGGATGACGGAGACCCTGGTGACGGACCGCTCCTCGGAACTCGCCCAGCAGCTGGACCACCTGGGCAAGGGTCTCGACGACGCCTTCCAGGACCTGCTTCAGGTGGCCCGGGGCATCCACCCGTCCGTCCTCTCCAGGGGCGGCCTGGGCCCCGCCCTGCGCGCCCTGGCCCGCCGTTCCGCGATCCCCGTGGAACTCGACCTCGCCCTCGCCGGCGCCCGCTTCCCAGAACAGGTCGAGGTGGCCGCGTACTACGTCACCTCCGAGTGCCTCACCAACGCCGTCAAACACGCGCGCGCGAGCGTGGTGACCGTGGCGGCCGAGGAACGCTCGGGCGTGCTGGAGCTGGTCATCCGCGACGACGGCGTCGGGGGAGCGGAACCGGACAAGGGGTCGGGGCTCATCGGGCTCATCGACCGGGTGGAGGCGATCGGCGGCCGGCTGACCGTGGCCAGCCCGCCGGGCGGCGGTACGACGCTGAGTGTGCGGCTGCCGGTGACACCGCCCGCGGCGGACGTGGACGTCCTGCCGCTTGGCTGACCGCCCGGATCGTACGCGGGTGAGGCCCGTTCAAGGGGGGAGTCCGGGACTCGGTACGGGCGTACGTTCCGGGCGGTCGGTTCGGACGGCGGAGACGGCCGTCCGGCTCTGGGGCAGGCGGACGATCCGCCGCCTCTCGTCCGAGACGGCCGGTCACCCCGTGACTGCACTGTTTCGAGCATGGCGCGCAAACGTTCCGGTGTCGTCATGGCCCGCCCCCAACTAGGCTTCCGGCTAGCCGTAAGACCCATGTTCAGGCAGGCTGTTGGGATAAACGGGATAAACGGGATAGGTCGGGCAAGGGGGAGGCCGAGACCATGGAGGCCGATCAGCATCCGGTGCGCGGACGAGTGGTGCTCGCGGACGACGACGTGCTGCTGCGGGAGGGGCTGGCGAGCCTCTGCGAGCGCGTCGGTTACGACGTGGTGGGCCAGGCCGGGGACGCCGGCGGGCTCATGGAGCTCGTCGAGACGGAGCTTCCGGACATCGCGATCATCGACATCCGGATGCCGCCGACGCAGTCCACGGAGGGGCTGAAGGCGGCCGGCGTCATCCGGGAGCGGTATCCGTCGGTCGGGATCCTGGTCCTGTCGGCGTTCGTCGAGGTCGAGGACGCGTTGGAGTTGCTGGCCGGCGGGCGCAGCATCGGTTATCTGCTCAAGAGCCGGATCACTGTCGTCGACGAGTTCCTGGAGACCCTTGATCGCATCCGCCGGGGCGGTTCCGTGGTCGATCCGTCGCTGGTGCAGGAGCTGGTCGCCGCGCAGCGCCGTGACGATCCGCTGTCCATGCTCAGCAATCGGGAGCGCGAAGTCCTCGGCCTGATGGCCGAGGGGCGGTCCAACGCGGGGATCGGCAGACGGCTGTGGGTCACCGAGGGGACCGTGGAGAAGCATGTGCGGAGCATCCTGGGGAAACTGCGGTTGCCGGAGGAGCCGGACGACCATCGGCGGGTCTTGGCTGTGCTGACCTTCTTGGAGACGCGCTAGAGCCGCGGCACCAGAGCTCGGTGGGTGCGGTTGTTCGGCGACCGCGGGTTGTGGAGGGCTTGTCGCGCCCACGCGGCGGAGCCGCATATCGATGCAGCCCCGCGCCCCTGCGGGGTGCTGCCCCTCGGCTCTGTCCACAGGGCCCCCGTGTTGTCACTCTCCGCCAGTAGGGTGTGGAACATGGCCGACCCCTCCAGCTACCGCCCCAGTCCGGGGCAGATCCCGGACTCTCCCGGGGTGTACAAGTTCCGTGACGAGCACCGCCGGGTGATCTACGTCGGGAAGGCGAAGAGCCTGCGTCAGCGCCTGGCGAACTACTTCCAGGACCTGGCCGGCCTCCACCCGCGCACCCGCTCGATGGTCACCACGGCCGCCTCCGTGGAGTGGACCGTGGTGTCCACGGAGGTCGAGGCGCTGCAGCTGGAGTACTCCTGGATCAAGGAGTACGACCCCCGGTTCAACGTCAAGTACCGCGACGACAAGAGCTACCCGTACCTCGCCGTCACCATGAACGAGCAGTACCCGCGCGTGCAGGTGATGCGCGGTCACAAGAAGAAGGGCGTCCGGTATTTCGGGCCGTACGCGCACGCGTGGGCGATCCGCGACACCGTCGACCTCCTGCTGCGCGTCTTCCCCGTCCGCACCTGCTCGGCCGGGGTCTTCAAGAACGCGGCCCGCACCGGCCGCCCCTGCCTCCTCGGCTACATCGGCAAGTGCTCGGCCCCCTGCGTCGAGCGGATCTCCGCCGAGGACCATCGCGAACTGGCCGACGAGTTCAGCGACTTCATGACCGGACGGACGGGCACGTACATCCGCCGTCTCGAGAAGCAGATGATGGACGCGGCCGACGAGATGGAGTACGAGCGGGCCGCCCGGCTGCGCGACGACATCGAGGCCCTGAAGAAGGCCATGGAGAAGAACGCGGTCGTGCTCGCCGACGCGACCGACGCCGACCTGATCGCCCTCGCCGAGGACGAGCTGGAGGCGGCCGTCCAGATCTTCCACGTCCGCGGCGGGCGGGTGCGTGGCCAGCGCGGCTGGGTCACCGACAAGGTCGAGGCCGTCACCAGCGGTGACCTCGTCGAACACGCGCTCCAGCAGCTCTACGGCGAGGAGACCGGCGACTCCGTGCCCAAGGAGGTCCTCGTCCCGGCGCTGCCCGACCCCGTCGGGCCCGTCCAGGAGTGGCTCACCGGGCGGCGCGGGGCCAATGTCTCCCTGCGCATACCGCAGCGCGGCGACAAGAAGGCGCTCATGGAGACGGTCGCGCGCAACGCCCAGCAGTCGCTCGTCCTGCACAAGACGAAGCGCGCCTCCGACCTCACCACCCGCTCCCGCGCCCTGGAGGAGATCTCCGAGGCCCTCGACCTGGACAGCGCCCCGCTGCGGATCGAGTGCTACGACATCTCCCACCTCCAGGGCGACGACGTCGTGGCCTCCATGGTCGTCTTCGAGGACGGGCTGGCCCGCAAGAGCGAGTACCGCCGCTTCCAGATCAAGGGCTTCGAGGGGCAGGACGACGTCCGCTCCATGCACGAGGTCATCACCCGGCGCTTCAAGCGGTACCTCGCCGAGAAGGAGAAGACCGGCGAGTGGGTGGACGACGCCACCGGCTCCACCGAGCCCGGCGACTCCGGCGACGGCCTCGGCGGACCCGCAGGCGGTCTCAAGGACGACGACGGCCGTCCCAAGCGTTTCGCCTACCCGCCGCAGCTCGTCGTCGTCGACGGCGGGCAGCCGCAGGTGGCCGCCGCCCGGCGGGCCCTCGACGAGCTGGGCATCGACGACATCGCCGTGTGTGGCCTCGCCAAGCGCCTGGAGGAGGTCTGGGTGCCCGGCGAGGACGACCCCGTGGTCCTGCCCCGCACCAGCGAGGGCCTGTATCTGCTCCAGCGCGTCCGCGACGAGGCCCACCGCTTCGCCATCACCTACCAGCGGACGAGACGGGCCAAGCGCTTCCGGGCGAGCCCCTTGGACGATGTGCCCGGCCTCGGGGAGGCCCGCAAGCAGGCCCTGCTGAAGCACTTCGGCTCGCTGAAGAAGCTGCGTTCCGCGACGATCGACCAGATCTGCGAGGTCCCCGGCATAGGCCGCAAGACGGCCGAGACGATCGCCGCGGCCCTCGCCCTGGCGGCTCCGGCCGCACCCGCCGTGAACACGGCCACTGGAGAGATCATGGAAGAAGAGGAACCCGGTACGACGGCGGACCCCTCTGAGGAGCCCGTGGCCGCGGGCTCCCCGGACCGGCGGCGAGGGCAGGAGACATGACCGAGCACGACGAGCGCCCAGAACTCCCCGGGCGCCCAGAGCGTCCAGAGCACCAAGAGCACACAGCGGAGCGCGGGGAAGCCCACAGCGCGGCGGGCGACCACGCCTCGCAGCACCCAGCGCCACAGGAAGACGGAGCACACGTGAGTACGGGCATCGAAACAGCCGGGGTCCCCGAGGCGGCCATCCCCGAGCTGGTCATCATCTCCGGCATGTCCGGCGCCGGACGGTCCACGGCCGCCAAGTGTCTGGAGGACCTCGGCTGGTTCGTCGTCGACAACCTGCCACCCGCGCTGATCCCCACCATGGTGGAGCTCGGCGCCCGCTCCCAGGGGAACGTGGCCCGGATCGCGGTGGTCGTCGACGTCCGAGGTCGGCGCTTCTTCGACAACCTGCGCGACTCCCTCTCCGACCTGGAGACGAAGAACGTCACCCGCCGGATCGTCTTCCTGGAGTCCTCCGACGACGCCCTGGTCCGCCGCTTCGAGTCGGTGCGCCGCCCGCACCCCCTCCAGGGCGACGGCCGCATCACCGACGGCATCGCCGCCGAGCGGGAGCTGCTGCGTGAGCTGCGCGGCGACGCCGACCTGGTGATCGACACCTCCAGCCTGAACGTGCACGAGCTGCGCGCCAAGATGGACGCCCAGTTCGCCGGCGAGGAGGAGCCCGAGCTGCGGGCCACCGTCATGTCCTTCGGCTTCAAGTACGGCCTCCCCGTCGACGCCGACCTGGTCGTGGACATGCGCTTCCTGCCCAACCCGCACTGGGTCCCGGAGCTGCGCCCGTACACCGGCCTCAACGAGGAGGTCTCCGCGTACGTCTTCAACCAGCCCGGAGCCAAGGAGTTCCTCGACCGCTACACCGAACTGCTCCAGATGATCGCCGCCGGCTACCGCCGCGAGGGCAAGCGGTACGTGACCGTCGCGGTCGGCTGCACCGGCGGCAAGCACCGCTCGGTCGCCACCTCCGAGAAGCTCGCCGCCCGCCTCGCCTCCCAGGGCGTCGAGACCGTGGTCGTGCACCGGGACATGGGGCGCGAGTGACCGGACGTACCGCGACGCGGCTGAGCAGGCTGCGCCGGGTCACCCCGGAGGGTCGCGAAGGCAGGCCCGTCGAGGCACGCGGGGCCAAACCGCGCCGCCGGGGCGCCCAGCCCAAGGTCGTCGCGCTCGGCGGCGGCATGGGCCTGTCCGCCTCGCTCGCCGCGCTGCGCCGGATCACCGGCGACCTCACCGCCGTCGTCACCGTGGCCGACGACGGCGGCTCCAGCGGGCGCCTGCGCGACGAGCTGGGCGTGCTGCCGCCCGGCGATCTGCGCAAGGCGCTCGCCGCGCTGTGCGGTGACGACGACTGGGGCCAGACCTGGGCCCGTGTCATCCAGCACCGCTTCCAGTCCAAGGGCGATCTGCACGAGCACGCGGTCGGCAATCTGCTGATCGTCGCCCTGTGGGAGCAGCTCGGCGACCACGTCCAGGCCCTCGACCTGGTCGGCAGGCTCCTCGGCGCCCAGGGCCGGGTGCTGCCCATGTCGGCCGTACCCCTGGAGCTCCAGGCCCTGGTCAAGGGGCACGATCCGGCGCGCCCGGACGACATCGACACCGTAAGAGGGCAGGCGACCGTCGCGCTCACCCCCGGTGAGGTGCAGTCCGTGCACGTCGTGCCGCACGGCCCGCCCGCCGTGCCCGAGGCCGTGACGGCGGTCCGCGACGCCGACTGGGTGGTGCTCGGCCCCGGCTCCTGGTTCTCCTCTGTGATCCCGCACCTTCTCGTGCCCGAGCTGCTCGACGCCCTCACCGAGACCAAGGCCCGGCTGGTGCTGTCGTTGAACCTCGCCCCGCAGCCGGGAGAAACCGATGGCTTCTCCCCGCAGCGTCATTTGGAGGTTTTGGCACGACACGCCCCTAAACTCGCCCTGGACGTGGTGCTGGCCGACGAGGCCGCCGTGCCCGACCGCGATTCCCTGACCGACGCCGCCCAACGGTTCGGTGCCGCGGTCGAGCTGGCGCCGGTGGCCCGGACCGATGGATCTCCGCGGCACGACCCGGAGCTGTTGGCCGCCGCGTACGACCGTATTTTTCGGATGCATGGAAGGATCGGCCCATGGCGATGACGGCAGCGGTGAAGGACGAGATCTCCCGGCTACCCGTCACCCGGACCTGCTGCAGAAAGGCGGAGGTCTCGGCGATCCTGCGGTTCGCGGGCGGGCTGCACCTGGTGAGCGGCCGCATCGTGATCGAGGCGGAGCTGGACACCGCGATGGCGGCCCGCCGCCTCAAGCGGGACATCCTGGAGATCTTCGGCCACAGCTCCGAACTGATCGTGATGGCACCCGGCGGACTGCGCCGCGGCTCGCGCTATGTCGTACGGGTGGTCGCGGGCGGCGACCAGCTGGCCCGGCAGACGGGTCTGGTGGACGGCCGCGGCCGCCCCATCCGGGGGCTGCCCCCGCAGGTCGTCTCCGGGGCCACCTGCGACGCCGAGGCGGCCTGGCGTGGCGCGTTCCTGGCACACGGCTCGCTCACCGAGCCCGGCCGCTCGTCCTCCCTGGAGGTGACCTGCCCCGGCCCGGAGGCGGCTCTCGCGCTGGTCGGCGCGGCCCGTCGGCTGTCGATCGCGGCGAAGGCCCGCGAGGTACGGGGCGTGGACCGGGTCGTCGTACGGGACGGGGACGCGATCGGCGCGCTCCTGACCCGGCTCGGCGCCCATGAGTCCGTGCTGGCGTGGGAGGAGCGGCGGATGCGCCGCGAGGTCCGGGCCACGGCGAACCGGCTCGCCAACTTCGATGACGCCAACCTGCGCCGCTCGGCCCGTGCCGCCGTCGCCGCCGGCGCCCGCGTGGGCCGCGCCCTGGAGATCCTCGGCGACGACGTGCCCGAGCACCTCGCGGCCGCCGGGCGGCTGCGCATGGAGCACAAGCAGGCCTCCCTGGAGGAGCTGGGCGCGCTCGCCGACCCGCCGCTCACCAAGGACGCCGTCGCGGGCAGGATCCGCCGGCTGCTGGCCATGGCCGACAAGCGCGCCTCGGACCTGGGCATCCCGAGCACCGAGGCCAGCCTCACCGAGGAGATGGCCGAGAACCTGGTGGGGTGACAGGACACCAGGTCAACTCGCCGGTGCCGACGCCCACTTGGGGGGCTGTCGGCACCGGCCTTCGTATATCTGCGTTAATTCCGTGTATGGCCTGTGAGGCCCCCTTGACGTGATCCATGTCTGACATGAGCCTGGCGTCTGTTCGCCGCTGTGGCGAACCACTGCAAGGGGGGCTCATGAGACGAAGAGCGAGATCGATCCTCGCCGCGGGCGCGCTCCTGCTGGGCGGAGGCGCGGGACTGACGCCGTTCGCCCAGGCGGCCGAGAACGAGGGTTCCGAGGCGGAGGAAGTCAAGGTCTTCCGCGCCGAGGTGACGAAGCAGCAGATACCCCTGCTGCTCGCGGCCGGCCAGGACGGCCACGAACTCAGTGAGCAGGCGCCGGAGAAGGGCACCGCCTCGGTCGAGGTCTACCTCACCGACAAGCAGGCGGACGCCCTGGAGGAGCAGGGCGTTCCTCTCAAGGAGCACAAGCTCACCAACAAGGCGGAGGCGCGTGTGGCCGCCGCCGGCGACGGGGTGTACCGCCCGTACAGCGGCGCGGGCAACATCAAGGAGGAGATCCTCCGGACCGGCCAGGAGAACCCGTCCCTGACCAAGGTGGTCTCCATCGGCAAGTCCCTCCAGGGACAGGACATCCTCGCGCTCAAGCTCACCAAGAACGCGAAGAAGACCAAGGACGGCGCCAAGCCGTCCGTGCTGTACCTGTCCAACCAGCACGCGCGTGAGTGGATCACGCCGGAGATGACCCGGCGGCTGATGCACCACTACCTGGACAACTACAAGACGGACAAGCGGATCAAGAAGATCGTGGACACCACCGAGCTGTGGTTCGTGATCTCCGCCAACCCGGACGGCTACGACTTCACGCACCGCGACGCCGCGGGCCGCCAGTGGCGCAAGAACGTGCGGGACATCAACGGCGACAACGCCATCACGGTCGGCGACGGCGTCGACCTCAACCGCAACTTCGCCTACAAATGGGGCTACGACAACGAGGGTTCGTCCCCGTTCCCCACCAGCGAGACCTATCGCGGCGCCGGCCCGAACTCGGAGCCCGAGACGCAGGCCCTGGACGCCTTCGAGAAGCGCATCGGCTTCGAGTACGGCATCAACTACCACTCGGCCGCCGAGCTCATCCTCTACGGGGTCGGCTGGCAGGTGGCCAGCCCCACCCCGGACGACGTGCTCTACGAGGCGCTGGCCGGTACCCCGGAGAACCCCGCGATCCCCGGCTACCACCCCCAGCTGTCCTCCGAGCTCTACACGACCAACGGTGAGGCGGACGGCCACGCGGCCAACGTCAACGGCACGGCGATGTTCACCCCCGAGATGTCGACCTGCCAGACCGTGTCGAACATCGACCCGGACGACGCCTGGAAGCCCGAGGACTGCGCCTCGGTCTTCACGTTCCCGGACGACGAGAAGCTGATCAAGCAGGAGTTCGAGAAGAACATCCCGTTCGCGCTGTCCGTCGCCGAGTCCGCGGCCAAGCCCGACCAGCCGAAGTCCTCGGTCGGCCTCGACGCCCCCGACTTCACCCCGGCCGGCTTCACCACGTCGTACTCCCGCGGCGCCGACCAGGAGATCTCCGTCGTCGCCCGCAAGTCCGTACGCGACAAGGAGCTGAAGTACCGGATCAACAGCCGCGGCCGTACGTACGACCAGACGCTCAAGCCCTGGAAGGGCGGCGAGACGTTCGGCGGTGAGGACAACCTTTACTTCGACGAGTACCGGGCCAAGGTGCAGGACGGCGAACCGGGCGACAAGGTCGAGGTCTGGTTCACCGGCGAGACGAAGAGCGGCAAGCCGACCACCAGTGAGCGCTTCACGTACACGATCGCCAAGCGCCCCAAGGCCGACACGCTCGTCGTCGCCGAGGAGGGCGCGACCGCGACCCAGGCGCAGACCTATGTGGACGCGCTGAAGGCCAACGGCAAGAAGGCGCTCGTCTGGGACGTCGCGACCCAGGGCGCACCCGACGCGCTGGGCGTCCTGAAGCACTTCAAGCAGGTCGTGCACTACACGGGCGCCGTCCGGCCGGGCGTGGCCACCCAGCTCGAACTGCGCGCCTACCTCAACGAGGGCGGCAAGCTGATCGAGGCGGGCGAGAGCGCCGGCGGCGCCGTCGACCTCGGCAGCGGCACCCTGTCGAACGACTTCAGCCAGTACTACCTGGGCGCCTACAGCCGTACCTCCCTGCCGAACGCCACCGCCTTCGCGGGCCTCGCCAAGCTCGACGGCTTCACGGGAACGCTCGGCGACGCGCCCGGCAACCCGCTGAACACCGCCGGATCGTTCGGCACCACCTCGGACGCCCTGCCCGTGGAGACGTTCCCGCAGTTCGCGAGCGCCGGCGCGGGCCAGTACCCCGGCACCGTCAACCCGTACGGCCCCTACGAGGGCGCGTCCATGGCGGCCGCCACACACAGCGACTACGCCTGGAACCGTCTCACCCGCACCATCGACCTCACCTCGGTGAGCGCGGCCGACAAGCCGACGCTGCGCACCCAGCTGCTGTGGAACACGGAGGAGGGGTATGACCACGCGGTCCTTGAGGCACACACGGCCGGGGCGGACGACTGGACGACGCTGCCGGAGGCCGGCGGCGCCACCTCCACGACCGTGCCCGTCGAGTGCGAGGCCGGATACTTCATCCAGGGCCACCCGGCCCTGAAGCGGTATCTGACCCTGGGCTCCGGGGGCTGCGCGCCCACCGGCACCAGCGGCTCCTGGAACAGCTTCACCGGGGCCTCCGACGGCTGGCAGCAGGTCGAGTTCGACCTGTCCGCGTACGCCGGGAAGACGGTGGAGGTCTCGCTCAGCTACATCACCGACCCCGGCTCCGGCGGTCGCGGCGTCCTCGCCGACAACGCCGGCGTCGTCGTCGGCGGCACGCCCGGCGCGACCGACAGCTTCGAGACGTCGCTCGGTGCCTGGAACGTCCCCGGACCGCCCGCGGGCAGCCCGGCGGTCGTGAAGGACTGGGGCCTGTCCGGTGAACTGTTCAAGACCTACGGAGCGGTCACCACGGACGACACCGTGCTGCTGGGCTTCGGCCTGGAACAGGTCACCGCGGCGGCCGACCGCAAGGCACTGCTCGGCAAGGCGCTGGCGGCTCTGAAGAACTGAGCGCCGACTGCGCCGACCGGCTGACAAGAGGCTGGTGAGCGGCCCTCCGGACGTCTTGAATCAGATGATCGGATGGCCGCTCAAAAGGTAATCACCTTGCAAAACCAGGGCGGTCCGTGCTCCTACTGGCGAGTACGGACCGCACCGGCATGTATAGGGCATCTCGATGTCACCGGACGGGTCCCGGGGAGGTAGGGTCGTAGGCGGTCGGGGACATCCCATACAGCTCGCCGGCACTGAGCCGGCGTACCAACGAGGAGATCGGTTCGTGACGATCCGCGTAGGCATCAACGGCTTTGGCCGCATCGGTCGTAACTACTTCCGCGCGCTGCTGGAGCAGGGTGCAGACATCGAGATCGTGGCTGTCAACGACCTTGGTGACACCGCGACCACCGCACACCTCCTGAAGTACGACACCATCCTGGGCCGCCTCAAGGCCGAGGTGTCGCACACCGCCGACACGATCACCGTGGACGGCCACACCATCAAGGTCCTCTCCGAGCGCAACCCCGCCGACATCCCGTGGGGCGAGCTGGGCGTCGACATCGTGATCGAGTCGACCGGCATCTTCACGAAGAAGGCCGACGCCGAGAAGCACATCACGGGCGGCGCCAAGAAGGTCCTCATCTCGGCTCCGGCCAAGGACGAGGACATCACCATCGTGATGGGTGTCAACCAGGACAAGTACGACCCGGCGAACCACCACGTCATCTCCAACGCCTCCTGCACCACCAACTGTGTGGCGCCGATGGCCAAGGTCCTCGACGAGAACTTCGGCATCGTCAAGGGTCTGATGACGACGGTCCACGCGTACACCAACGACCAGCGCATCCTGGACTTCCCGCACTCGGACCTGCGTCGCGCCCGCGCCGCCGCCGAGAACATCATCCCGACCACCACCGGTGCCGCGAAGGCCACCGCCCTGGTCCTCCCGCAGCTCAAGGGCAAGCTCGACGGCATCGCGATGCGCGTCCCGGTCCCGACCGGCTCGGCCACCGACCTGGTCGTGACGCTGCAGCGCGAGGTCACCAAGGACGAGGTCAACGCCGCGTTCAAGAAGGCCTCCGAGGACGGCGACCTGAAGGGCTACCTGGCCTACACCGAGGACCCGATCGTCTCCTCGGACATCGTCAGCGACCCGGCCTCCTGCACCTTCGACTCCTCCCTGACCATGGTCCAGGAGGGGAACTCGGTGAAGATCCTCGGCTGGTACGACAACGAGTGGGGCTACTCCAACCGCCTCGTCGACCTGACGGTCTTCGTCGGCAACCAGCTCTGATCGACAGAGCAGGCACCTCGATGTGAAAGCAGGGCTCGGGCGGCGCAGGGACGCGCCGCCCGGGCCCTGACTCACGTACAAAAGCGGTCCTCTTACGATCATGAGCACCACAAGTCCTCTTCGGGAGCCCTCTCAATGAAGACGATCGACGAACTCCTCGCCGATGGAGTCGCCGGCCGGCGGGTCTTCGTCCGCGCCGACCTCAACGTGCCGCTGGACGGCACCACCATCACCGACGACGGCCGCATCCGCGCCGTGCTGCCCACCGTGAAGGCGCTGGCCGAGGCGGGCGCGCGCGTCGTCGTCGCCTCCCACCTGGGCCGCCCCAAGGGCGCCCCGGACCCGGCCTTCTCCCTCGCGCCGGCCGCCGCCCGCCTCGGTGAACTCCTCGGCACCGGCGTGGCGTTCGCGACGGACACGGTCGGCGAGTCCGCCACGGCCACGGTCGCGGGCCTCACCGACGGCCAGGTCGCGGTCGTAGAGAACCTCCGCTTCAACACCGGCGAGACGTCCAAGGACGACGCCGAGCGCGGCGCCTTCGCCGACCAGCTCGCCGCCCTCGCCGATGTCTACGTGGGCGACGGCTTCGGCGCGGTGCACCGCAAGCACGCCTCGGTCTTCGACCTTCCGGCCCGTCTGCCGCACTACGCCGGCCACCTCATCGCCACCGAGGTCGGCGTCCTGAAGAAGCTCACGGTGGACGTCCAGCGCCCCTACGTGGTCGCGCTCGGCGGCGCCAAGGTCTCCGACAAGCTCGCCGTCATCGACCAGCTGCTCGGCAAGGCCGACCGCATCCTCATCGGCGGCGGCATGGCGTACACGTTCCTCAAGGCCAAGGGCTACGAGATCGGCGGCTCCCTGCTCCAGGAGGACCAGCTCTCGGCGGTCACCGAGTACGTGGAGCGCGCGGAGAGGACCGGTGTCGAGCTGGTCCTGCCCGTCGACGCCGTCGTCGCGCCCGCCTTCCCGGACCTGAAGAGCAAGGCTCCGGCCGACCCCACCGCGGTCGCCGCGGACGCCATGCCGGCCGACCAGATGGGTCTCGACATCGGCCCGGACTCCCGCAAGCTGTACGCCTCGAAGATCGCCGATGCCGCCACCGTCTTCTGGAACGGCCCCATGGGCGTCTTCGAGCACCCCGATTTCGCCGAGGGCACCAAGGCGGTCGCCCAGGCACTCCTCGACTCGGAGGCCTTCACGGTCGTCGGCGGCGGCGACTCCGCCGCGGCCGTGCGCATCCTGGGCTTCGACGAGAACGCATTCGGCCATATCTCGACCGGTGGCGGCGCCTCCCTCGAATACCTCGAGGGCAAGACGCTCCCCGGCCTCGCCGCACTGGAGGACTGACCCTCAATGACCGTTTCCGACAAGGGCCGTATGCCCCTGATGGCCGGCAACTGGAAGATGAACCTCAACCACCTCGAGGCCATCGCCCACGTCCAGAAGCTCGCCTTCGCCCTCGCCGACAAGGACTACGAGGCCTGTGAGGTCGCGGTCCTGCCGCCCTTCACGGACCTGCGCTCGGTCCAGACCCTGGTCGACGGCGACAAGCTCAAGATCAAGTACGGCGCCCAGGACGTCTCGGCCCACGACTCCGGCGCCTACACCGGCGAGATCTCCGGCCCGATGCTGGCCAAGCTCAAGTGCACGTTCGTGGCGATCGGCCACTCCGAGCGCCGCCAGTACCACGACGAGACCGACGAGATCGTCAACGCCAAGGTCAAGGCCGCCTACAAGCACGGCCTCACCCCGATCCTGTGCGTCGGCGAGGAGCTGGAGGTCCGCGAGGCGGGCAACCACGTCGCCCACACCCTCGCCCAGGTCGAGGGCGGCCTCAAGGACGTCCCCGCCGAGCACGCCGAGACCGTTGTCATCGCCTACGAGCCCGTCTGGGCCATCGGCACCGGCAAGGTCTGCGGCGCCGAGGACGCCCAGGAGGTCTGCGCGGCCATCCGCGGCAAGCTCGCCGAGCTGTACTCCCAGGAGACGGCCGACCAGATCCGCATCCAGTACGGCGGCTCCGTCAAGGCCGGCAACGTCGCCGAGATCATGGCCCAGGCCGACATCGACGGCGCCCTCGTCGGCGGCGCCTCCCTGGACGCCGACGAGTTCGTCAAGATCGTGCGCTTCCGCGACCAGTGAGTAGGCCCTAGCGGCGTAACGTCGTACTCTTGGCGGGGACCGGCCGTGGCGGCCGGTCCCCGTCGTCCATCAGAATCCGAGGAAGTTGGTCCAGCCGTGGTTATGGGGTTCTCGATCGCCCTGATCGTCTTCAGCCTGCTGATGATGCTGCTGGTGCTGATGCACAAGGGCAAGGGCGGCGGCCTCTCCGACATGTTCGGTGGCGGCATGCAGTCCTCCGTCGGCGGCTCCTCGGTCGCCGAGCGCAACCTCGACCGGATCACCGTCGTGGTCGGTCTGCTGTGGTTCGCGTGCATTGTCGTACTTGGCATCCTGATGAAGGTCAACAACTGACCGTCAGTACACGACGCCGGCGAAACAACGCGTCACGGACGCACCAATCCGCACGTAAAGCCCCATGCTGGGTACGCGACTTCGAGCGCGGCCTATCATGGGGCTTGCGTCTGGGGGTAGGAGGTAACTCCAATCACTGGACGCGCGTTGGGCCTTACGTAGACTGAGGCGCTCGCAGCGAAGCGAAACGCCGACTCGCTTCGCCGCACCATCACGCAGGGAGTTACGACCGTGGCAAGTGGCAACGCGATCCGAGGAAGCCGGGTCGGGGCGGGGCCGATGGGCGAAGCCGAGCGCGGCGAGTCCGCACCCCGGCTGCGCATCTCCTTCTGGTGCTCCAACGGACACGAGACCCAGCCGAGCTTCGCCAGCGACGCACAGGTCCCCGACACCTGGGACTGCCCGCGCTGCGGCTTCCCGGCCGGACAGGACCGGGACAATCCACCGGACCCACCGCGCACCGAGCCCTACAAGACGCACCTCGCCTATGTGCGGGAGCGGCGCAGCGACGCGGACGGCGAGGCGATCCTCGCCGAGGCGCTCGCCAAACTGCGGGGCGAGATCTAGGAGTTGAGACCGGCCGGGCACCGAGGGGTGCCTGGCCGGAGGTTTTTCGGGTACATCGGCGGCAGCCGCGCGCGGGGCCGTCGCCGACCGGGTGGACCAGCGGCGGGCCATGTGGACCGTGGACGTGGTGCGCGGTCTGCCGGGGGTGGGCTTCGCGGTGGCCGTGGCCCTCGACCACGCCTCCATCGCCATGCTGACAGCGTCGGCCTTCGCGCTCACCACACTCCAGACGCTCTTCGACAACACGGCCACGGCCCTGCCGGCCGCCGCAGCCGCCGTCCCCTTCGCGGCGGACCCACTGACCCCTGATGCGGGAGCGTGCCCCCGCCGACATGCTGGGCCGCGTCAGCTCCGCCTTCCTGCCCGTCGCCGCGCTGATACCGGCGCTCAAGCCGGACGTATCTGTTGTTGAGCCGGACGACGACACGACGACAGTTCGTGTTCCGTTGTGATCAATTAGGTTGGGACCGGCAGCGGGTCAAGCTACGCAGGCAGGACCAGGTAGGAAAGAAGGCTGAAGTCCGAGATGAACGCAGAAAGCCGTACCAGGCTCAACCAGACGCCGGAGTGGACCGCGCTGGCCGCGCACCGGGAGCAGCTGGGGGAGGTGCAGCTGCGTGAGCTGTTCGCGGCCGAACCGGGGCGCGGTGCCGGGTACACGCTGGAGGTCGGCGATCTGCACGTCGACTACTCCAAGCATCTGGTCACCGACGAGACGCTGCGGCTGCTGCGGGAGCTGGCCGCCGCGACCGACGTGTTCGGGCTGCGGGACGCCATGTTCCGCGGCGAGAAGATCAACACCACCGAGGACCGCGCCGTCCTGCACACCGCGCTGCGCGCCCCGCGTGACGCGGTGATCGAGGTCGACGGCGAGAACGTGGTGCCGGACGTGCATGCCGTTCTCGACAAGATGAGCGGTTTCGCCGAGCGGATCCGCTCCGGCGAGTGGACCGGCCACACCGGCCGGCGCATCAAGAACATCGTCAACATCGGCATCGGCGGCTCCGACCTGGGCCCGGCGATGGCGTACGAGGTGCTGCGCTCCTACACCGACCGCGATCTCACCGTCCGTTTCGTGTCGAACGTGGACGGGGCCGACCTGCACGAGGCGGTCCGGGATCTGGACGCGGCGGAGACGCTCTTCATCATCGCCTCGAAGACGTTCACCACGATCGAGACGATCACCAACGCGACCTCCGCGCGCGACTGGCTGCTGACCGAGCTGAAGGCGGGCGTGGAGGCGGTCGCCAAGCACTTCGTGGCGCTGTCGACGAACTCCGAGAAGGTGTCGGACTTCGGCATCGACACGGCCAACATGTTCGAGTTCTGGGACTGGGTCGGCGGACGGTACTCGTACGACTCGGCGATCGGTCTGTCGCTGATGCTCGCGATCGGGCCGGACCGTTTCCGGGAGATGCTCGACGGGTTCAGGATCGTCGACGAGCACTTCCGTACGGCGCCCGCCGAGTCCAATGTGCCGCTGCTGCTGGGCCTGTTGGGCATCTGGTACGGCAACTTCCATGACGCGCAGTCGCACGCGGTGCTGCCGTACAGCCACTACCTGTCCAAGTTCACGGCCTACTTGCAGCAGCTGGACATGGAGTCCAACGGCAAGTACGTGGGCCGGGACGGGGTGCCGGTGGAGTGGCAGACCGGGCCGGTGGTGTGGGGCACGCCGGGGACGAACGGGCAGCACGCGTACTACCAGTTGATCCACCAGGGCACGAAGCTGATCCCGGCGGACTTCATCGGCTTCGCCGAGCCGGTCGCCGATCTGCTGCCCGGGCTGGTTCCCCAGCACGATCTGCTGATGGCCAACTTCTTCGCCCAGACCCAGGCGCTGGCCTTCGGCAAGACGCCGGACGAGGTGCGGGCCGAGGGGGTGCCGGAGGAGCTGGTGCCGCACAAGACGTTCCAGGGGAACCACCCGACGACGACGATCCTGGCGAAGGAGCTGACCCCGTCGGTGCTGGGGCAGCTGATCGCCCTCTACGAGCACAAGGTGTTCGTCCAGGGTGCCGTCTGGAACATCGACTCCTTCGACCAGTGGGGCGTCGAGCTGGGCAAGGTCCTCGCGAAGCGGGTCGAGCCGGCGCTGACGGAGGGTGCCGAGGTGCCGGGGCTCGACGAGTCCACGCGGGCGCTGGTCGCCAAGTACCGGGCGTTGCGCGGGCGGTAGCCGTACGGGGTGGGGAGGCGGGCGGCCGCGCGACGTCCGCCTCCCCACCCGGTCTCGGTGGCCGGGATGCCCGGGGCCCGTCGGGTCTCCGTGGTCGTGGCACCCAGGGTCTCGCCGGAGCTCAATGCCCCAGCCCGGCGCCCCCGTCGACCGGGATCACGGCCCCGCGTACATAGCCGGCGCCGGCCAGGAAGGCCACCGCGTCGGCGACCTCCTCGGGGGTGCCGAGGCGCCCGGCGGGGGTGGTCCGCAGCAGTTCGCGGCGCTGTTCCGGGGTGAGGGCGCGGCTCATGTCGGTCTCGGTGAGGCCGGGGGCGACCACGTTGCAGGTGATGTCGCGGGGGCCGAGTTCCTGGGTCAGGGAGCGGGCGAAGCCGATCAGGCCCGCCTTCGCCGCCGCGTAGTTGGTCTGGCCGGGGGCGCCGTGCAGGGCGGCCGTGGAGGAGAGCAGGACGATACGGCCGTGGCCCGCGCGGAGCATGCCGCGCACCGCCCGCTGGGCGACACGGAAGGCCCCGGTGAGGTTGGTGTCGATGACGGAGGTGAAGTCCGCCTCGGTCATCCGCACCAGCAGCCGGTCGTGGGCGGCGCCCGCGTTGGCCACCAGGACGGTGACCGGTCCGTGGGCCGCCTCGGCCTCCTTGAAGGCCTGGTCGACCTGTTGACTGTCCGTCACATCGCACCGTACGGCGAGGAATCCCTCGGAGGCGGGGGGCTCCGCACCGCGGTAGGTCACCGTGACCCGGTCCCCGGCGGTCACGAAGCGGCGGGCTATGGCCAGTCCGATGCCCCTGTTTCCGCCGGTGACGAAGACCGAGCGGGTCGTCGCCGTCCTCGTCGTCGCCGTCGTCGCCTGTGTCATCGTGGGTCCCTTTCCTTGCCGGCGGTCTCCACCGGTTCGTCTCTTCCCTCGGGCATCGGTTCGTCCCGTGCCTCTCGGCCCGGTGCGCCCTGGGGTGGTGTCGCCGCACGGCTGCGCAGGCCCACGACGGCCACGGCGCAGCCGATGAAGGCGAGGGCGGCGATGGCGAGCGTGGCGGCGTACATCGCGTCGAGGAAGGCGCGGTCGGCCGTGGTCGCCAGTTCGGGCAGGTTCAGGGAATCGGCGAGGGAGCGGGCGGCTTCGGCGGAGGTGCGGGCCTGTTCCTCGGCGGCCGGTGACAGGCCCTGCGTGGTGCCGGGGAGGTCGGCGTCGGCCATCCGGTCGCGGTAGACGCCGGAGAGGATCGAGCCTGCCATCGCCACGCCGAGGGTGCCGCCGACCTGCCGGGTGACGCTGTTGACCGCGGAGCCGGCGCCCGCGAGCTGCGGGGGCACGCCGCGCATCATCACCGCCGTGACCGGAGTGCCGACCAGGCCCATGCCGAATCCCTGGATCCACAGGAGCGCGGCGACGACCCAGAGGGGGGTCCCCCCGTCGAGCCAGGCGTAGGCGACGTAGGTGGCGGCGGTGGCCAGGACGCCGGACGCGACCGTCCAGCGGGCCGACAGTCGGCGGCTCAGCGCCGGGGAGGCCTGACTGCCCAGGACGATGCCGACCGCGGCGGCGATCATGACGGTCCCGGCGTCGGCGGGGGAGAGGCCGCGGGGGCCCTGGAGGTAGAAGGCCGCGTAGAACAGGTGACCGGCCAGCGCCATGAAGGCGATCAGCAGCACCACGCTGCCGGCCGTGAAGCCGGGCTGCCGGAAGAGCCGCAGATCCAGACTGGGCGCCGGTGACCTGCGCTGGCCGGCGACGAAGAGGGCCAGCAGGACACCGCCCAGCAGCAGGGGCAGGAGCACGTGCGGGCCGTACCAGGTCCGGCCGTTGCCGAGTTCGATGATGCCGTAGACCACGCCGCCGAGGCCGAGCACCGACAGGGCGAGACCCGGCAGATCGAGGACCCGGCGGTGGGAACCGCCCAGATTCGGGACCACGGCCACGACCGCCAGCAGACACAGGGCGACGATCGGCACGTTGACCAGGAACACCGAGCCCCACCAGAAGTGGCTGAGCAGCGCCCCGCCCGCGACCGGGCCGATGGCCACGCCGAGACCGCTCGACGAACTCCAGATCGCGATCGCCCGGGTGCGTTTCTCCTCCGGGGTGCTCTGCACGATGACCGTCAGCGTCGCGGGCATCAGCAGGCCGCTGCCCGCGCCCATGAAGGCCCGCGCCACGATCAGCCATGCCGGGCTGTCCACGAACGCGCCCGCGGCGGAGGCCACGCCGATGAGCGCGAGACCGGCGAGGAGCGTGTTCCGGGGCCCGAAACGGTCGGCCAGCGCGCCGCCCGCGAAGAGGGTCCCGGCGACGACCAGGGTGTAGGCGCTCGCCACCCACTCCAGTTCGCCGGGGGTCGCGCCCAGCCCGTCCACCGGGTCGGCGAGAGTGGTGACGGCGACGTTGAGGATCGAGGTGTCCAGCCAGATCAGCATCTGCGCGCAGACCACGACCAGGAGGACGGGCCAGGAGCGGGTGGGTGCGGCGGCCGGTTTCCCGGTCGTCCGGCTCACGATGCTCACAGGATGCCTCCGTGGTTCTTGTCGTGGCTGCGCGCGTCTTCATGTCTCCGCAGAGCCCGGCCGATCAGTGCCTCGGCAGCGCCCGTGTAGTGGGCCGGGTCGAGCAGCTCCGCCAGCTGGGCGGGGGTGAACCGGGCGGACAACTCGGGGGCGGCGGCCAGTACGTCATGGAGCGGGCGGCCGGTGTCGGCGGCCTCGGCCGAGGCGGAGGTCAGGAGTTTCTTCGCACGGACCTTGCCGAGCACCGGGGCCAGGGCCACGGCCAGACGTTCGGTGACGAGGGCGCCGCCGGTCAGTTCGAGGTTGGCCCGCATGCGGTCCGGGTGGACGTTCAGGCCCTCCGCGAGTTCGACGGCGGTGTGCGAGGCCCCGCCCGCCAGCCGCAACGCCTCCCGCAGCGGCTGCCACTCGGCGTGCCACGCCCCGGCGGGCCGTTCGTCCTCGGCGAGCAGACACTGGGCCAGGACGAGGGCATGCGCGGGGACCTGCCGCGCGGCCGACACGATCAGCGTGGCCAGCGCGGGGTTCCGCTTCTGCGGCATGGCCGAGGAGGCACCGCGCCCGGCGGCCGCCGGCTCCGACAGCTCACCGATCTCCGTACGGGACAGTGTCTGCACGTCGAGCGCGAACTTCCCGAGCGCCCCGGTGACGAGCTGGAGCACGGCGCCGAGTTCGGCGACGGGGGTGCGGACGGTGTGCCAGGGGAGCGTGGGTTCGGCGAGGCCCACGGCTTCGGAGAAGGGCCTGAGCAACTCCACCCCACCCTCGTCGAAGCTGCCGCGGATGCCCTCCTCGATTCCCTCCTCCCGGCCCCCGCGGTCCACCATCGCGTACTCCCGATACGCGGCCAACGTCCCTGCCGCGCCCCCCAGTTGGGCCGGAAGCGCGCATGCGACCGCCCGTACCCGGGCCTGTGCGTCGACGACCAGCTGCAGCCACCCCGCGGCCTTCAGGCCGAAGGTCGTGGGGACGGCGTGCTGGGCCAGTGTGCGGCCCGCCATGACGGTGCGGCGGTGGGCGCCGGCCAGAGAGGAAAGAGCCGCACCCACGCGCGACAGATCCGCCGCGATCAGGTCGAGCACCCGGCGGGCAATGCGCATGGCCGCCGAGTCGAGGATGTCCTGGCTGGTGGACCCCCGGTGCACATACTCCGCGGCGGACGGGTCCTTCGCGGCGACGGCCTCGGTGAAGGCGGTCACCAGCGCGACCACCGGATTGGCGGCGGCCCGGGCCGCGTGGGCCAGCGCGACCAGGTCGAACCGTTCCGCACGGGCCGCCGACGCGATCGCCTCCACCGCGGCGGCCGGGGTCAGCCCGACCGCGTGCTGGGCGCGGGCCAGCGCCACCTCGACGTCCAGCATGGCCTGCAGCCAGGCCTCGTCGGTCACCTCGGCCGCCACGGGTGTGCCGGCCCACGTGGGGGCGAGCAGGCCCGCGTCGGTGCCCACGGACATCGCGTTCACTTTCCTCGACTCCCTGTGCCTGATGTCTGACGTACCGCCGAAGCGACGGCGGCCTCCGGGGTTTCGGCCGCCGACGTTCCGGCCCCCGGGGCGATGGCCTGCGGCGCTCTCGGTTCCAGGGACTCGGCCTCCGGCGCCTCGGCCGCCGTAGCCTCGGCCCCCGCTGCCTCGGCTCCAGGCGTTCCGGTCCCCGGCCCCTCGGCCCCGACCGGCCCCAGTCCCAGCACCGCCCGCGCGATCGCGTCCGAGTCCTCCAGCGTCACCGAGCCGACGCCGGGTCTGATGCCGACCGCCGTCACCCAGCGCACACCCTCCACCGGCACCCCGAAGGCGAACCGGCGGGGGTGGGGCCGGCCCGCCGTGTCCACCAGCCGGGGCGGGCCGTCGGTCACCGCGAGACCGCCCGGCTCGTAACCGTCCAGCCGGTACGGTGCGCACGCGCCGGCCGCGAGCAGCCCCCGCAGCAGCGGATCGGCGCTCTGCCGCGGATCGACGGCGGGCAGCCGTGCCTCGACCAGGGCCTCGACCCGGACCGGGGGCTCGTCCACCAGCTCCGCGTCCACGAGGAAACCGCCTTCGCCGACGCCACCGCCGTGGCCGGGTGCCCGGGCGCGCACCCGCATCCCCGGACCGATCACCCGCAGTACGTCCGCCTCGATCAGCGCGATCAGTTGCTCGACACGGAAGGCGGGCGGGCCGATCGAGGTGAAGGCGTTCAACGGGGTGTACCAGCCGTCGAGTTCGGCGCGGTACGACTCGCCGGTGACACCGCCGTGGTCGACGACGAGCCGGATCTCGTTGCGCAGGTCCCGCAGCGCGTCCAGCGCGGCCTTCAGCGGACCGTTCACATTGCCGAGCCGGGCCTCGGCGACATCCCGCCGCAGATACTCCAGCAGCCAGTACCGGAAGTCGGCACGGTCGGTGAACGTCCGCTCGCCGTAAGGGTGTTCGATCCGTGCCCAGTCCCATCGCGCGCCCGGCGGGACGGCGTAGCGGTCGAGCAGGGCCGTCTCCTCCTCACCACCTCGACCCGCCAGACATGACCGTACGAACGTCTCGGCGGCCCCCGGGCCTTGGGCGGCGCGGATCCATGCCTCGTGGTAGACGGTCCGCACCTCGCGGTCGACGATCGGCCAGAGGTCCTGGCGGAAGCCGATGGGGCGCCCGGCGGCCGCGCGGCGCCGCAGTCCGGCGATGACGTCCGGGGTCAGGAAGCGGGGCTCGTGGCGGCCGAGCGCGCCCTTCTCGTTCTCGCCCCGGGCGTGGTACGGGACGCCGCGCCGTGAACCGGCGTACAGCACGGGCTCGTTGCCGCTCGGGAGGTAGACCAGGCCGGACTGGCCCTCCTTGAAAGTGCCGCCGCGGCCCTCGGTGAGGAGGGCCAGGCAGTCGAAGAAGTTCAGGCCCAGTCCGCGCAGGGCGACCGGGGTGCCCGGCGCGATTCCGCTCAGGTCGACGTCGGCCGGGTTGGCGGGGGCTATGTAGGTGAGGCCGTGGCGGTCGGCGAAGGAGCGCAGCGCGCGTTCCTCCGGGGACGGGGCCAGGGCGCCGTGGCCGAGGGCCAGCACCACCGCGTCCATCCCGGCCAGCCGGTCGCCGTTCTCCAGGGTCACCGTCTGCGGCCCGCCCGGGGCGCGGCCCCGCCGCCCGCCGCCGACGTGCTCCCGCCGACCGCCGGAGGCACCGTCGCACCGCCCGTCCGTGATGTCGTCGTGCCGCGCGTCCTCCCCGATGTCGTCCCTGATGTCGTCGCGCAGCGCGATCGCCGTCGTCGGATGGGTGCGGACCGTCACGTGAGGCGGGGCCGTGTGTAAAAGGTGCCGGAAGACCCACTCCAGGTAGTGGCCGTGGAACGCGCGGGTCGGATAGGTGTCGGGGCCGAGCAGCCGCGCCTCGGCGAGGGCGCGCGCCGGCAGGTCGTGGTCGATGGCTCCGTCGCGGATCGCGCACGCCCACTCGTACAGGCTGGGCCCCGGCACCGACGGCCCCGCGCAGGCCACGCTGTCGTCGGTGAACAGGGTCACCTGGGAGGCGACCGTGTTCATCAGCAGCTCGCCCGGCTGGTCGGTACGCCAGACCGCGCCCGCGCCGGGCGGATACGGATCGACCAAGTGGACCTCGACCGGCCGGACGGCCCCGTCGGCGTTGGCGCAGATCCGCTCCAGCACCGAGAGACCGCGCGGACCGGCGCCGATCACACAGACGGCGAGGGCATCGTCCGGGCCGGTCATTCCTGGCCCAGCCCGTCGCGCCAGCTCGGTCTCGTCGGCTTCCAGCCCAGTGCCGTACGGGCCCGGTCGTTGGCCGCTCCGTGCGCGGACGTGAGCTGATGGGCCATGAACCAGCCGAGGAGCCGGGGCGCGAGGGCCGCCGGAACCGTACGCGGGGAGGGGCCGGTGAGTGTCCGGGCGAGATGCGGCAGCCACTGCGCGGCCGGGGCCGGGTCGTCGTCCGTCACATGGAACACGCCGGTGGCATCGGACTCGACGGCCGTCACGGCCGCTCCCACGGCGTCCTCGACGTGCAGGAACGACATGATCCCGGATCCGCCGCCGGGCAGGGGAAGCCGTCCGGCCCGTACGGACTGGGCGGTTCCGCCGGTAGGGGCGTACGCGGTGCGGGGGCCGTACAGGGTGCCGTAGCGCAGCACCACGCCCTCCAGGCCGCTGCTCGTCACCTGCCGTTCCAGCTCGGCGACGGCCCGTACGGTCGAGGCCCAGCCGGGGTCGGGGGCGTCCACGTACAGGGGCGCGTCCTCGTCGAGGACCGGGTCGCCGGCCGGGGCGGCGGCGAAGGCGATGGACTGGGCGACCAGCCGGCGCGCACCGGCCGCGCGGGCCGCATCGATCAGGTGGGCGGTGCCCTCGGTGCGCAGCCGCGCGGTGAGGGCGAAGGCGTTTGGCGGGTCGTCGCGCAGCAGCCGCAGCGCCGACATCTGGTGGACGACCACCTCGGGCCGGGCGGCCGACACCGCCGACAGCACGGCCTCGCGGTCGAGGGCGTCGGCGACCACGACCTCGTCCGCCTCGGGAGCCCGGCCCCGGGACCCCTGCCGGACCAGCGCGCTGACCTGGTGGCCCCGCGCCCGCAGCGCGCCCACCAGCGGATGTCCGACCACTCCGGTGGCCCCGGCGACAAGTACGCGCATGCCTCAGCCCTCCGAACCGGGCGCGACGGACGGGGCGACCCGCATGAGCAGACGGCACGCCTTGTCGCCGTCCCGCAGACAGCTCTCGGCCCTGTTCTCCGTGAGGGCCACTCCGAGACCCTCGGACCAGCCGGCGTGGATGGCGGTGCACGGGCAGCGGTAGCCCTCCAGCGAACCGGCCATCCGGACCATGGTGATCGCGAAGTTCCGCTTCAGGGTGAGCACGATCAGGTCGTCGTCCTCGACCTCGGTGGAGGCGTTGCGCAGTTCCGGCGGGAACATCCGGTCGCCGCAGTCGTCGTAGCGGCGGCGCAGTTCTTCCAGGTCCTTGCGGCTGTCGCCGGTGTCCGGGAGCGGGCCGTACAGCCGGGCGACCCGCTGCCCGACGTGCAGGGCGACCTTGCCCAGCGCCTCCGCGTTGATCTCGTTCGCGGTCTCCTGCCCGAACCGCGCGGCCACCCCCTGGTACCAGTTGGCGTCGTGCTGCCACCACAGCCGGTACGCCTCACTCGCCCGGGCGCGGTGATTGACGCCGTCGGCGTCGGTGTTCGTGCTCATGCGTGCTGCTCCTTGGCGGCGACCGCGTCGGCCATGTGGGCGGCGAACCGGTCGCGCATCACTCGTTTGAGAACCTTGCCGGTGGCTCCCTTGGCCACGTCGTCGGGCTTCATCCGCAGGGCCCGGGTCACCGGCGGGACCCCCGCGGCCGTCAGCACGGCGTTGACCCGCGCGGTCCACACCTCGTCGCCGTCACCGCTGTCCTCGGTCCCGCTCTCGTCCGCGACCTGGAGCAGCGCGTACGCCTCGGCCTCGCCGTCGCCGTCCCAGTCCGCGCGTACGCCGTCGGGGGCGACCCCGACCACCGTGCAGTCGGCGAGTCCGGGCAGCCCGGCCAGGAGCAGTTCCTCGGTGCGCGTGCTGAAGACGATGCCGGCGCGGGTACGGACGGCGTCCGGGGCCCGGTCGAGGTGGTAGAAGTTGCCGTCCTCGTCCTGGTGGGCGAGGTCGCCGGTGAGCCAGTAGCCGCCGAGCCGCATCCGGTTCCAGGTCAGCGAGTCGTTCCAGTACCCCGGCGTGAGCGTGGGCGACTTGAGGCCCAGGCGGCCGATCTGTCCGGGCGGCAGCGGGGTGCCGTCCTCGGCCAGCACCGCGGCCTCGGCGAAGCTGATGGGCTTGCCGACGCAGCGGGAGTAGGCCGAGGTGTCCTTGGTATGCCGGTTGTGGAAGACGGAGTAGCCGGCCTCCGACGAACCGAGCCCGTCCACGAACACCGAGCCGTCGACGCGGACGCGGCTCAGGTCCCGCCGGATCTCAAGACGGCTCCCGTGCTGGACGAGCGCCCGGATGTGCGCCTCGTGCGCCGCGTCCCCGGTGTTGAACCACACCTGCACGCTGGACAGATCACGTGCCGTCAGATCCTCCGCCGCCATCTCGCCGAAGGTCCCGGCGAACGCCAGCACGGTCGTCGGCCGGAACTCCTCGACCGCGTCCAGCACATCCGTACCGCGCTGGCTGGACAGCAGCTTGATGTCCGTGCGCAGCAGCAGGCAGTACAGCAGCGTCGCCACCATCGCGTTGTGCGCGCCCGGCAGCCCCACCAGCGTGCGCTCCATGTCGGCCCCGGTGGAGAAGCGCAGCCGGTGCAACTGGGCGTACATCAGCGTCCGGTGGGTGTGTGGCACACCCTTGGGCAGGCCGGTGGTGCCGGACGAGTGGGAGATGAGCACGGGGTCGGTCGGGTCGTGCCGGTACGGGTACGACGGCGGAAGCGACGCGCGGTGCTCCGGCCGGATCCCGGCGGCGGTGACGCAGAAGCCGAGCCCGATCTCGTCTCCCGTCAGCACCTCGCGGTGCGCCTCGTCCGTGAAGGCGCCCACCGCGCCCTGCCGGCGGACGTACTTCCGGGCGATCTCCGGGGACAGATTGCCGTTGACGAACGACGGGACGGCGCCGAGTGACGTCAGCGCCAGGAAGTTCACCGCGAACTCGGCCGCCGAGTAGGAGTGGATGGCCACCGGGTCGCGGGGCCGCACGCCCTGGGCCGCGTACCAGCCCGCGTACGTCTCGACCACCTCGTACAACTGCCCGAGCGTCAGCACCTCGGGCCGGCTGCCGTCCGGTGCCCGCCAGGTGCCGTCGGTCCGCAACACCGGCTCCTCGAGCGGGCGTTCGTACGCCCGCAGGCGCCGCAGGATGTTGCCGGCGCCGAGTTCGGTGTCGGAGCAGATCCGCGCCCGCTCCTGCCTACTGATGAGCATGGGTCTCCGTCTCGTTTCCATCGGGGAGCGCGTGCGGGAGCGCAGGGGGGAGTGTCGGCCGGGATGCCGGTGAATCGGCGGTGAGGAGGAACGCGGGCGCCCGCTCCTCGGTGACCAGGACGTGGGTGCCCCCCTCCCGCAGCAGTCGCCGGTGCGCGGCGGCCAGGTCGGACAGGCCCTGGACGCTGCCGGGGTGCGTGGCGGGAGCCGGGTCTTCGCCGTCGTACGTCCGGGTCGACCGGATGGTCACCGGTGTGTCGGCGCCGGGGCGGCCGAGCATCACCGCCACCGCCAGCGCGGCGGATTCGGGGAGGTCCGGGACCGGGCGGTCGCTGTCGGCGGAGAGTTCCCGGTAGACGGCGGCCAGCCGTTCGCCGCCGCCCAGTTCCACGCCCATCACCAGGACCTGGTCGAGCTCCGGGTCCTCCAGGAGCAGGTCCGCCATGGCCAGCAGTTCGGTCACCGGGTCGTCGAGGGTGGACAGGCTGAACATCTGGCCGGTGATCCCGAACTCCCGGCTGATGTGGCCCAGTACGGAGTTGGCGGTGGCCTGCATGAACAGCAGCGGGTTGTGGACCCGCCCGGAGACCACCCGCCGGCTCGCCAGGTCCGCGGTGGTGGTGTCCCCCATCAGGCTCGCCAGCGCGACGGCCGTGCGGGAGCCTCCCCCACTCCCGGCTTCGCTCGAGCGGGGGCTGCCCCCATCGGGCCGCTCGGTCAGGCATCGCGCGGCCACCTCGTACGCCAGCGGGCTGAACGCCGATTCCACGAACCCGGGCAGCCGGGGCAGCGGGATGTCGCCGTCGCGCCCGGTGCCGTGGGTCGCGGTGGCGGTGGTGAGGACGCCGAGGGGCGAACGGAGGGGTGCCTTCCCGGCCGACAGGGGCTTGCCCGGGTTCTCCGTCGTCCTTGTGTTCTCCGTTGTCGTCACGGCCGCTCCAGGACGAGTGCGGTGTTGGCGCCCCCGAAGGCGGCGTTGACGGTGAGAGCCCGGCGGAGGTCGGCCCGGCGGGGCTCGTTCGGTACGTAGTCCAGGTCGCACTCCGGGTCCGCCTGGGTGAGACCGGCGGTCGGCGGCAGTACGCCGTCTGTGAGGGCCAGCAGCGTGATCACGAACTCCACGACGCCGGCCGCTTCCAGGAGATGGCCGGTGGTGCTCTTGGTGGAGCTGACCGGTATCGACTCGGCCCGCTCCGGGAAGGCGGCGCGCAGCCCTCGGGTCTCGGCACCGTCGTTGTACTTGGTGCCGGTGCCGTGGGCGTTGACATAGCCGAGGCTCGACCCGTCCGGGTCCCCGGCCAGCCGCAGCGCCTGCCGTGCCGCGCGGGCCAGGCCGACGCCCTCCGGGTGCGGCTGGGCGATGTGGTGGGCGTCGGTGGCCGCACCCCAGCCGACCACGCTCGCCAGCGGCCGGGCCCCGCGCCGCCGGGCGTGCTCGGCCGACTCCAGTACGACGGCCGCGACCCCGTCGCCGAGCAGCAGCCCCGTGCGGTCCGCGCTGAACGGCCGCACCATGCCGTCCCGGGACAGCGCCCGTCCCGAGTCGAACTTCCCGAACGTCTCCTCCTCCACGAGATAGCCGCCGGCGCAGACGGCCGCGTCGATCCGTCCGGAGGAGATCAGCCGACAGGCATGGATGATCGCGGCGGCGGAGGCGACACAGGCGTTGGTGAAGGTCAGCCGGGGCCCGGTCAGCCCGAGGCCCCCGGCCAGCGACTCGGCGAGGTGGGCGGGCACGGCATCGGCGAGCCGCGCCGCCGCCGCGAGGGCCGGGTCGATGCCGAGCGCGTGCCCCTGGCCGGGTCCGGCGAGCCCTCCGGCTTGGGCGAGCCGCGCCGCCGCGACCGCCGCGTCGCTCCGGGGCGCGTGGACCAGGCCGGGTTCGGTGAGCCCCCCGACTTCGGTGCGTCGTCCGACCACTCCGCCCGGCCCGCCCCGGGAGACGTCCCGTGTGGGCCCTTGCGGCGCCGACTCCCGCTGTCCGTTCGTCACCGTGCGCCGCGAAGCGGCCGAGCCGTGGTCCGCGGCGCCGCCACCGCTCCCTTCGGCCCCCGGCCTCCCCGCGGCCTCCCGCCAGTACCGCGTGATGCTCGTGCAGTCACCCGCGATGCCCAGCAGCACCGCCGCGTCCGTCCCCTGCGGCAGGTCCGCCATGGCGAGCGCCTCCGTGCCGCACCGGGCGAGGGCGTGGCGCAGGGCCCAGCCCTCGACCGCGTCGGGGCCGTCGGGGGCGGCGCCGGCCATCGGCGTACGGTACGGGCCGGTGTCGAACCTGGTGGTGGGGGCGAAGGAGGGGATGCCGGCGAATACCCCGCGCCGGAGGGCGTCCGCGCCCGTGCCGAACGCGGTGCGTACGCCGAACCCGGTCACCGTCACGTCACCGGTCAACGTGGCCACCCCCGTCCGCCCCAGCCGCCCCGGCCGCGCTCAGGAACTCGGTGAGCCGCCGGAGCGAGGTCAGGCCCGCGATGTCCTCGTCGCCGGGCTCCACGACCAGGCCGTACCGCTCCTCCACCACATGCAGCAGCCACACCAGCCCGAGCGAGTCCAGGACCAGTTCGGCGTCGTCACCGAGGTCGTCGGGGACACCGGGGAAGATCTTGCGGTCGGACAGCAGTTCCCGGACGGTGTCGACGGTGATGACGGGCGGCGCGGAGGCTTCCGCGCTCATGCCTTCGCCCCGCGCCCGACGACCTCGGCGACCAGCCCGCCGAGGGTCAGGGAGGCCAGGGGCTCGATGTCGGTGTCGGGGATCTCCACGCCGAACCGTGACTCCAGCCGCAGCGTGAGCTCGATCAGGCTCAGGGAGTCCAGCTCCAGCCCGCCGACGGTCACCGGGCTCTCGTCCGTGATGCCGTCGCGGCTCAGCAGGATGTTCATCTCGTCGATGACCGTGGTCAGGACGAACTCACGGATCTCGTTGTCCAGGGTGGACGTGCTCATGATCGCCATCTCCATGTGGAATGTCGTGCGAGGGCCATGCGAAAAGTCGTACGGGAGGTGCTCGTCGAGCGGCTACGCGCCGCTCGCCGCCGCCTGGAGCGTCGCCGCCTGGCGGACCAGCTTCCCGTTGGAGGTGCGGGGCAGGGACTCCAGCACCCGGATCACGCGGGGCAGCTTGTAGTCGGCCAGCCGCTCCCGGCACCAGCGCAGCAGCTCCTCCGCCGACGGGTTCTCGGCCCCGGCGGCGACCGCCACGTACGCCTCGGTGACGTCCTCGTGGACCAGGACCGCCTGTTCGACGGCCGGGTGCGCGCGCAGTACGTGCTCGACCTCGGTGAGGTCGACCTTGAGGCCGCCGATGACGACGAGGGAGTCGGCGCGGCCGCCCACGGTGACCGTGCCGTCGGCTGCCACGCGGGCCCGGTCGCGGGTGTGCAGCCAGCCGTCCGTGTACTGGGTGCCGCCGGAGTCGAAGAGATACGGCGACTCGGTGAGCGCGACGTCCAGTTCGCCCTTGTGTTCCCGGACCACGACACCCGGCGCGGGCCGTCCGACCGAGGGCCGGAGCGCGCCGCCGACATCGATGGCGACGATGCCGGTCTCGGTGGTGCCGTACGCCTCGCCGACCCCTACGCCGTACCGTTCGGCGAACCGCACGGCGACCTCGGGAGGCATCAGCTCGCCGCCGGAGACCGCGGTCCGCAGCTCGGGCAGCTCGGGGGGATCGAGGGCGGCGGCGAGCAGCTCGTAGTGCATCGGCACCCCGAACAGGGTGGTGATCCGGTGCTCGGCCGAGGTCCGCAGGATGTCGCGGGCCGAGACCCGGGGCGCGAAGACGACGGAGACGCCGGCCGCCAGCGAGTGCAGCAGCCCGCCGAGCAGTCCGAAGCTGTGCGCGGTGGAGCTGAGCAGCAGCAGCCGGTCGCCCTCGGCCGGCATGCCGGGGACCGCGGCGAACGACTCGATCTCGGCGGCGATCGACGCGGCGGTCCTGCCGATCACCTTCGGCCGCCCGGTGGAGCCCGAGCTGAACTGCACCAGCCGATGCCCGCCGGCGGCCGGCCGCCCGGCCCTGCGGCACTCGGTGGCGACCTCGTACTCGGGCCGGAAGCCGAACGCCGCCCGGACGTTGGAGCCCGCCCGGACCATGAACTGCGGTCGGCAGGTGGCGCAGAGCGCGTCCACCTCGGCGGGCTTCAGCCGGAAGTCGAAGAGCATCACCTGAGCGCCCAGCCGCCACAGTGCGAGCAGCACCTCGACCTGGGTGAAGCTGGGCGGCGTCTGCAGCCCCACGGTGGAGCCGGGCCCGATGTCGTAACCGGCGAACACGGCGGCCTGCTTGGCCACCCGCTCCCGTAACTCACCCCTGGTGACGGTCCCCTGTTGGTGCGTCAGATACGGCAGACCGTCGCCCCGCGCGTCGAACAGCCGCTGGACCAGGACACCCATCCCGTCCCGGCCGGCCGCGGCCGCCACGAGTTCGCCCATGAGGCCTCAGACCTCCTTGCAGAACTCGCCGATGGGCAGGCCCACATGGCGCTTGTCCTGGGCCAGATAGCCGAGCAACTCGTCACCGGTCTGCAGCTCGGTGACGTTGAGGACCTTGCCGCCCGGGCCCAGCACCCGCACATGCCAGTCGTCCTGCACGGTGAGGCTGACCAGCCGCCCGTCCTCCGCGTGCGTACGGATCTCCAGGAGCGGCCGTGACTCCAGCTTGGCCCTCCCGACCACCACCCGCCGGGTGCGGCCGTCGGCGCCGACCGCCAGCAGGGCGCTGCCGGAGCCCACCTCGCTGAGGTAGTTGGTCCGGTTCTCGGGGCCCAGCGTGTACGAGTGCAGGGCGCCGGCGTTGACCCGGAACGGCCGGGTCGGCATGTACGGCAGCGGGTGGGTCTCGCTGCAGCAGAGCACGAACCCGGACGAGTACGAGCCGACGAGGATGCCCTCGTCCTCCTCGAAGTGCGAGCAGGTGTCCACACAGACCCGGTCGCCGAGCCCGACGTGCCGGATGCTCTCGACGGTCAGCGTGGACAGCTCCAGCTGCGGGGTCGTCGCCTCCAGCAGCCGGGCCAGCGCGAACACGTCGTCGGCGCCGCGGGGCGTGAACAGGATGCCGTCCGAACCGCGTTCGAGGACGTCGAAGACGATGGCCGCCTCCTCCAGGTCCCCGACGACCGTCACCAGCTTGCCCTCGGCCGACTCGGCCGCCGCGAGCACGATCTCCAACGGGATCTTCGTCGGATCCGCGAAGTGGATCACCGTGTACGGCAGCGCCATCGCGCCCACGCACGACAGCTGAAGGGTGCGGTCGTCCCGTACGTCGACAAAGCCGGCGACGGGCGTACCGGTGACCGGCGTACCCGTGGCGGGCGGGCCGGCGGTGGCCCGGTTCTCCGCGGCCAGGGCGTCCAGCTCGTCCTGGGTGGTGAACTTCCGCAGCAGGAGGTCGATTCCGGAACCGGTGGAGGCCCTGGCGTCGGCCGCGGCCCTGGCTTCGGCTCGGGCGGCTTCCTTGTCCCCCTTGCCGTCGGCCTTCTCGCCCGCCTTCTTCGCGGGAGCCGCCGCCGGTCCGCCGGGAACCAGCACCCGGGTCACGGTCGGCGGCAGCGTCCCCAGCAACTCGGCGTCGGCGGAGACCACCCCGGCCATCCGGGCGTGGACGGCCGCGTCCACCACCGCCTGGAGCTGCGGACGGGGGACTTCACGGAGATCGATCCACGCGAACCTCATGCGACACCTGCCACGATCGTCGAGTAATGAGTAGGGGTAGTCATGCTCATGTCACTAGTGATTCCGTCGGCGCCGTGCACCACCGCGGCCAGCCGGGACACCAGGGCGGCGGGGGAGGGGGCCGAGAAGATCCGGCGGCCGACGGCCAGTCCCCGGCAGCCGGCGGCCATCACGGCGGTGCCGTACTCGATGAGGTCGGAGCCGTCCGGTGGTCCGCCGGCCGCGAGGACGGGGATGGGGCTGTGGGCCACCACCTCGGCCATCCGGTCGAGCGGCAGGGCGACGGAGGTCTTCACCATGTCGGCGCCCAGATCCGCGGCGACGTTCACGATGTGCGAGAGGAGGGCGGGATCGTGCGGGTTCTCGATCCGGGGACCACGCGGATAGACCATCGCGATCAGCGGCATGCCCCAGATGTCGCACGAACGGGCCACCGCCCCCAGGTCGGCGAGCTGCCGCCCCTCGGTGTCCGAGCCGATGTTCACATGGACGCTCACCGCGTCCGCGCCGAGTGCCACCGCCTCCTCGACATCGCCGACCAGCACCTTGGCGTCGACATCGGCGGAACAGGCCGTACTGGCGCTCAGGTGCACCACCAGCGCGCAGGTCTTGAGGACGTCCGGGGCGAGTGTGCGGGCACGTCCCTTGTGGACGATGATCCCGTCGGCCCCGCCGGCCACCAACGCCTTCAACAGCTCTTCCCATTGCCCGGGAGGGGTGACCGGGCCGTCCGAAACGCTGTGGTCGAGCGGTATGAGCAAGTGCCGGTCGTCACCGGCCAGCGAAAGTCTTCTCAATCGTAATGGCTTGCCACTTTTCAGCATGGCTAAAGCGCCTTCCCGGCTCTGAGGTCGCATTTCAGAAAGTCGAACCGCGGCAACCCCGTTGTGGTCTCCATGTCCGAAAAACGATGGTCGTAGAACTTTCAAGTTCTGCCGGACGTCAGCATTTCGTGGGTGATCGGGTGTTGGCAAGGCGTGATCGTCGGCAAATTTTTATGCGGACATAGGCATGAATATTGACAGCCACTTGACAGGAATCCCGGGTTGACGGCGCCGAAGGATGGTGTTCGTCGCATATTTTGGCGATCTGTCCCCACGCATAGCGGCATCACATGTTTTAAATGTCGTTGTCCTGCGTAATCGACTCCTTTCTTCCGGCGAAAACATTCGACGGGGTCTTCCGGCGGTCTTCTCCCGGGCCCTTCCTTGTGGAAATCGAATTTCCCGGCCTAGGGTGACAGGCACACTCCGGTTCGTGTTTCATGCGTGGCCGTCCCCCTCTGGGCCCGGACCATTCGTGTCCCGGGCATACCGGAAGTGAGCCCCCCCATGCCCGAATCCCCGTCCAAGACCGCCGCCGAGGCCGTCGGCCCCAGACCGGCCGCCTTACCGTCGTCGCCGGCCGAGTCGAGCAAGGCGCCGAAGGTCGCCGCCGCGAGCCTCATCGGCACCACGATCGAGTACTACGACTTCGCCGTGTACGGCACGGCCTCCGCGCTCGTCCTCGGCCCCGCCTTCTTCCCCTCCGGCAACGCCACGGTTTCCTCCCTCGCCGCGTTCCTCACCTTCGCCGCGGCCTTCCTGTCCCGCCCGCTCGGCGTCGTGCTCTTCGGCACGATCGGCGACCGGCTGGGCCGCCGGCACGCCCTGGTCGCGTCCCTCCTGCTGATGGGCGTCGCGACGGTCGGCGTCGGCCTGCTGCCGACGTACGAGACCGCCGGACTCCTCGCCCCCGTACTCCTGGTGACCCTCCGTCTGCTGCAGGGCGTCAGCATGGGCGGCGAGTGGGGCGGCGCGGTACTGCTGGCCGCCGAACACGCCCCGCCCGGGCGCCGGGCGTTCTACGCCGCCGTCCCGAACGTCGGCCCCTCCCTCGGCTTCCTGCTCTCCAGCGCCGTCATCCTCCCCACCCTCAACATCGTGGGCCGCGACGGCTTCACCGAGTGGGCGTGGCGCCTTCCGTTCCTGCTCAGCGCCGTGCTTGTCGTGGTGGGGCTGTGGGTGCGGACGACAGTCTCGGAGTCACCGGTGTTCAGCGCGGAGGCCCGCCGTACGACGACGGAGCAGGCCTCGTCGTCGGCCTCGGGGTCCCGCTTTCCGCTCGGGGTGCTCATCACCCGGTATCCCGGTCGGCTGCTGCTCGGCACCGGGGCGGCGATCGGTGGTTCGGCCGTCTACTACCTGACCATCGTGTACAGCCTGTCCTACGGGCCGAAGGCACTCGGTATTCCGCAGAACACGATGCTCACCGCCGCGAGTGTGGGGGCGGCCGCCGGGATCGCCGTCACTCTGCCCGTCGCTCGGCTCGCGGACCGGGTCGGGCGGCGGCCGGTGATGCTGGCGGGCGCGGTCGGCTGTGTCGTGTGGGCCGTCCCCATGTACGCGTCTCTCAGCTCGGGCAACGCGCTCGTCATCACCGGTGCGTACACCGTCGGGCTCATGCTGCTCGCCCTGATGTTCTCGCCGGTGGCGGCGTTCCTCGCGGAGCTGTTCCCGGCGAGGTTGCGCTACACCGGGGCGTCGGCGGCGTTCATCCTGGCCAACACGCTGGGCGGCGGCTTCGCTCCGCTCGTCGCGACGTGGCTGAACAGCCAGTGGTCGTCGCCGCTGGTGCTCGGCTTCTACACGGGCGGGTTGTGCCTGGTCAGTCTGTTGTGTCTGCTGGCGTTGCCGGAGACACGTGAGGAGGAGTTCGCGGCCTGAGTTTCGCCCCCGCGGCCCCTTCGCCCCCGCCGCGCAGAAGAACTCGGGGTGCGGGGTTCGTGGGCGGGCGGTGGGTGGTTGCTCGCGCAGTTCCCCGCGCCCCTGAAAAGCATGGGGCTGCGCCCCGGCTTTTTATCGGCCCGCAGGGCCGTTCAAGGGGCGCGGGGAACTGCGCGACCAGCCCCCGCCCACCCGCAGCCAACGCACCTACCCGCAAGTCCCCCGAAAGATCAGCGGGGTCTGAGGGCGGCAGCCCCCAGCGGGGGCGAACCACTGCCTCAGGGCGACGCCGGCGGATACAGCGAGCGCGGCAGCTGCGAAGCCGCCGCCGCGTCCAGCAGCCACAACGTCCGGGACCTGCCCCGCGCCCCCGCCGCCGGGGCCTGGATCTCGCCGGCCCCGGACAGCGCGATGGCCGCGGCCCGCGCCTTGTCCTCACCGGCCGCGAGCAGCCACACCTCCCGCGCCGCCCGAATCGCCGGCAGCGTCAGCGTGACCCGCGTCGGCGGCGGCTTCGGCGCACCATGCACCCCCACCACCATCCGCTCGGTCTCCCTCACGGCCGGCAACTCGGGGAAGAGCGAGGCCACATGGGTGTCCGGTCCGACCCCCAGCATCAGCACGTCGAACGTCGGCACAGAGCCGTGGTTCTCGGGCACCGCCGCCCGCGCCAGCTCCTCCGCGTAAGCCGAGGCCGCCGCGTCGACATCGGTACCCCACGGCCCGTCCGACGCGGGCATGGCGTGCACCCGCTTCGGATCCACCGGCACCGAGTCCAGCAACGCCTCCCGGGCCTGGGTGACATTGCGCTCCGGGTCGCCCTCGGGCAGGAACCGCTCGTCGCCCCACCACAGGTCCAGCCGACCCCAGTCGATCGCGTCCCGAGCGGGCGCCGCCGCCAGCGCGGCGAGCAGACCGTTGCCGTTGCGGCCGCCCGTGAGGACCACCGAGGCGTAGCCGCGCGAGGCCTGCGCGTCCACGATCTTGGTGATCAGCCGGGCAGCCGCGGCCTGAGCCATCAGCTCCTTGTCGTGGTGCACGACCAACTGGGGAGTGATCATGGCGTGGCCGCCTTCTTCACCGGCGGCATCTGCGCCGGAGTGGGCCGATCGGAGTCATCGTCGCCGACCGAACCCGTAGAGCCGTCCGAACCAGCCGACCCCGTCGACCCCGTCGGAGCCGCGGGCGGCAGCGCCGGCGCGGACGCCCGAGCCGGAGCGGCACTCGGCGCGACGGCCGAACCGAGGCCGGAGCCGAAGCCGGAAGCCGAAGCGGCTCCCGGACCACGAGCACCGGCCGTATCAGACCCAGCCGTCGTGCCGGTCGCCCCAGACCCGGTCCCAGCCGGGGGCGTCGCCGTCGTGGCAGCCGTCAACGCACTCCCCGACGCACCCCCCAGCCGATCCACCCCGAACCGCAGCGCCGACGCATACGTGTCGTCCGGGTCCAGCCTGCGCAGCTCCTCCGCCAGCAGCTCGGACGTCTCGCGGCGCTTCAACGCGACCGCCCGGTCCGGCTGGTCCTCCAGCGTGAGCAGGGCGAGACCCCCGTTGGGCCGGTACAGCCGGATGGGACCGGTACTCGTCAGCATCCGCACCTCGTTGAGGCCGGGCCCGGCCGACACCCCACGCCGTACATGGACGTGCAGCCGGTCCGCCAGCCACATCGCCAGCAGCTCCACGCTCGGGTTGTACTGCTCGCCCTGCACCTCCGCGGAGATGACCTCGCAGTCCACCTGGTCGAGGGCGGCGGCCAGCATGGAGCGCCAGGGGGTGATCCGGGTCCAGGCCAGATCCGTGTCGCCGGGCTCGTAGTTGTCGGCGCGGGTACGCAGCTCGTCGATGGGCTTCTCGGCGGCGTAGCTGTCGGTGACCCGGCGCTGGGCGAGCGCGCCCAGCGGGTCGCGTGCCGGGTCGAGCGGCGCGTTGACCGGCCACCAGACGACCACCGGCGCGTCCGGAAGCAGCAGCGGAAGCACCACCGACTGGGCGTGGTCCGCGACCTCGCCGTACAGCCGCAGTACGACCGTCTCGCCGGTGCCCGCGTCCGCGCCCACCCGTACCTCGGCGTCGAGGCGGGACTTCGTACGGTCGCGGGGGGAACGGGAGACGCGCTTGATGACCACGATCGTGCGCGAGGGGTGCTCGCGGGACGCGTCGTTGGCCGACTTGAGCGCGTCGTACGCGTTCTCCTCGTCCGTCACGATGACCAGCGTGAGCACCATGCCGACGGCCGGGGTGCCTATCGCCCGACGGGCCTTCACCAGCGCCTTGTTGATCTTGCTGGCCGTGGTGTCCGTGAGGTCTGTCTTCATGGCCGGCGCCAGCTCCGTCCGTCTCGTTCGAGCATCTGGTCCGCCTCGACGGGGCCCCAGGTACCCGCCTGGTACTGCGCGGGCCTGCCGTGCTTGTCCCAGTACTCCTCGATCGGGTCGAGGATCTTCCAGGACAGCTCGACCTCCTCGGTGCGCGGGAAGAGGTTCGAGTCGCCGAGCAGGACGTCCAGGATGAGGCGTTCGTACGCCTCGGGGCTGGACTCCGTGAAGGACTCGCCGTACGCGAAGTCCATGGACACGTCCCGGATCTCCATCGAGGTGCCGGGGACCTTCGAACCGAAGCGGACCGTCACACCCTCGTCCGGCTGGACGCGGATGACGATCGCGTTCTGGCCCAGCTCCTCGGTGGCGGTGGAGTCGAAGGGGGAGTGCGGGGCGCGCTGGAAGACGACCGCGATCTCCGTGACGCGGCGGCCGAGACGCTTGCCCGTCCGCAGATAGAAGGGGACTCCCGCCCAACGGCGGTTGTCGACCTCGACCTTGATCGCCGCGTAGGTGTCGGTCTTCGACTTGCGGTCGATGCCGTCCTCTTCGAGGTAGCCGATGACCTTCTCGCCGCCCTGCCAGCCGGCCGCGTACTGCGCGAACACGGTGTCCCGGCCGAGGTCCTTCGGCAGCTTCACCGCGCCGAGCACCTTGGTCTTCTCTGCGGCGAGCGCGTCCGCGTCGAAGGAGGCGGGCTCCTCCATGGCGGTCAGCGCCATCAGTTGGAGAAGGTGGTTCTGGATGACGTCACGGGCCGCGCCGATGCCGTCGTAGTAGCCCGCGCGGCCGCCGATGCCGATGTCCTCGGCCATCGTGATCTGTATGTGGTCGACGAAGGACCGGTTCCAGATCGGCTCGAACATCGTGTTGGCGAAGCGGAGCGCCAGGATGTTCTGGACGGTCTCCTTGCCGAGGTAGTGGTCGATGCGGAAGACCTGGTCCGGGGCGAAGACCTCTTCCACGGTCGTGTTGAGCTCCTCGGCCGACTCCAGGTTGTGGCCGAACGGCTTCTCGATGACCGCGCGCCGCCAGGAACCGCTCGACTGGTCGGCCAGGCCGTGCTTCTTCAGCTGCTGGATGACGACCGGGAAGGCGGACGGCGGCACGGAGAGGTAGAAGGCGAAGTTGCCGCCCGTGCCCTGCGCCTTGTCCAGCTCCTGGATGGTGTCGCGCAGCCGCTCGAAGGACTCGTCGTCGTCGAAGGTGCCCTGGACGAAGCGCATGCCCTGGATGAGTTGCTGCCAGACCTCCTCGCGGAAGGGCGTACGGGCGTGCTCCTTGACCGCGTCGTGGACCTCCTGTGCGAAGTCCTCGTTGGCCCACTCACGACGGGCGAAGCCGACGAGCGAGAAGCCCGGCGGCAGCAGTCCGCGGTTGGCGAGGTCGTACACGGCAGGCATCAGCTTTTTACGTGACAAATCGCCTGTGACGCCGAAGATGACCAGGCCCGACGGCCCCGCGATACGCGGGAGCCGTCGGTCCGCGGCGTCACGCAGCGGATTGCTGCTCGACAAGGTGTTCAGCCCTCCGAGGGTGCGAGGCGCTCGAGCTCCGCCTCGGTCGACTTGAGCAGGTCGTTCCAGGACGCCTCGAACTTCTCGACGCCCTCGTCCTCCAGCAGCTGCACGACCTCGTCGTACGAGATGCCGAGCTTCTCGACCGCGTCCAGCTCGGCACGCGCCTGCGCGTACGTCCCCGAGATCGCGTCGCCGCGGATCTCGCCGCTCTCCGCGGTCGCCTCCAGCGTGGCCTCCGGCATGGTGTTCACCGTGTTCGGCGCGACCAGCTCGTCGACGTACAGCGTGCTCTTGTACGCCGGGTCCTTCACGCCGGTCGAGGCCCACAGCGGACGCTGCTTGTTGGCGCCCGCGCTCTCCAGGTCGCTCCAGCGCTTGCCGTCGAAGACCTCTTCGTACGCCTGGTAGGCCAGGCGCGCGTTGGCGACACCGGCCTTGCCGCGCGCGGCCTTGGCCTCGTCGGTGCCGAGCGCGTCGATGCGCTTGTCGATCTCGGTGTCCACGCGGGACACGAAGAAGGACGCCACAGAGTGGATCTTGGAGAGGTCCAGGCCGCGCTCCTTGGCCTTCTCCAGGCCGGCGAGGTAGGCGTCCATGACCGCGCGGTAGCGCTCCAGGGAGAAGATCAGCGTGACGTTGACGCTGATACCGAGGCCGATGGTCTCGGTGATCGCGGGCAGGCCCGCCTTCGTCGCCGGGATCTTGATCAGGGTGTTCGGGCGGTCGACGAGCCAGGCCAGCTGCTTGGCCTCGGCGACGGTCGCCCCGGTGTTGTGGGCGAGGCGCGGGTCGACTTCGATGGAGACCCGGCCGTCCTGACCGCCGGTCGCGTCGAAGACCGGACGCAGGATGTCGGCGGCGTCGCGGACGTCCGCCGTCGTGATCATGCGGATGGCCTCTTCCACGGTGACCTTGCGGGCGGCGAGGTCCGCGAGCTGCTGCTCGTAGCCGTCACCGCTGCTGATCGCCTTCTGGAAGATCGACGGGTTGGTGGTGACGCCCACGACGTGCTGCTGGTCGATCAGCTCGGCGAGGTTGCCGGACGTGATGCGCTTGCGCGACAGGTCGTCCAGCCAGATCGCGACGCCCTCCTCGGAGAGGCGCTTGAGTGCGTCTGTCATGGAATTACATCTCCTACGTGTCGTGTATAGAGCGTCAGCGCTGAGCGGCCGCGAGGGATTCCTGCGCGACCGCGGCCACGTTCTCGGCAGTGAAGCCGAACTCGCGGAAAAGGACCTTGCCGTCGGCCGAAGCGCCGAAGTGCTCCAGCGAAACGATGCGACCGGCGTCACCGACGTACCGGTGCCAGGTCAGACCGATACCGGCCTCGACCGCGACACGCGCCTTGACGGACGGCGGCAGAACGCTGTCCCGGTACCCCTGGTCCTGCTCCTCGAACCACTCCACGGACGGCATGGACACGACCCGGGTGGGCACGCCCTGCGCCTGAAGCCGCTCACGCGCCTCCACGGCCACGTGCACCTCGGAGCCGGTGGCGATCAGGATGACCTGCGCCTCGCCGCCATCGGCGTCGAAGAGGACATAACCACCCCTGGCGGCATCCTCGTTGGCCTCGTACGTCGGCACGCCCTGGCGGGTCAGCGCGAGGCCGTGCGGGGCGCCCTTGCCGAACTCCTTGGTGTAGCGCTTGAGGATCTCGCGCCAGGCGATCGCCGTCTCGTTGGCGTCGGCCGGGCGGACCACGTTCAGGCCCGGGATCGCGCGCAGCGCGGCCAGGTGCTCGACCGGCTGGTGGGTCGGGCCGTCCTCGCCGAGACCGATGGAGTCGTGCGTCCACACGTACGTCACCGGCAGGTGCATCAGCGCCGACAGGCGGACCGCGTTGCGCATGTAGTCGGAGAACACGAGGAACGTGCCGCCGAAGATACGGGTGTTGCCGTGCAGCGCGATGCCGTTCATCTCCGCGGCCATGGCGTGCTCACGGATACCGAAGTGGATCGTGCGGCCGTACGGATTCGCCTCCGGCAGCGGGTTGTCCGCGGGAAGGAAGGACGACGTCTTGTCGATCGTCGTGTTGTTCGAACCCGC
Organism: Streptomyces sp. DSM 40750; assembly: GCF_024612035.1. Lineage (GTDB taxonomy): Bacteria > Actinomycetota > Actinomycetes > Streptomycetales > Streptomycetaceae > Streptomyces. The sequence goes on along the minus strand of NZ_CP102513.1, from coordinate 2,927,851 downwards.
CAGGTCGGCGGAGCCGCCCCACAGCTCGGGGATCACCGCGCCGAGCGCCTGCAGCACCTTGCCGGACGCGGCACGGGTGGCGACACCCTTGCCCGTCTCGAACTCCGGCAGGTGCGACTCCCAGCCCTCGGGCAGTTCGCCCGCGCTGATCCGGTCGAACTCGGCGGCGCGCCCCGCGTTGTTGTTCCGCCACTCCTGGAGCTGCTTCTCCCAGGCGGCCCGGGCCTCACGGCCACGCTCGCCCAGGGCGCGCGTGTGCTCGATGACCTCGCCGGAGACCTCGAAGTCCTTCTCCGGGTCGAAGCCGAGGACGCGCTTGGTGGCCGAGACCTCGTCCGCGCCGAGCGCCGAGCCGTGCGCGGCCTCGGTGTTCTGGGCGTTCGGGGCCGGCCAGGCGATGATCGAGCGCATCGCGATGAACGACGGCTTGTCGGTGACCGCCTTCGCCTTCTGGATCGCCGCGTACAGCGCGGCCGGGTCGAGGTCGCCGTTCTCCTTGGGCTCGACGCGCTGCACGTGCCAGCCGTACGCCTCGTACCGCTTGGCGGTGTCCTCGGAGACGGCCGTTTCGGTGTCGCCCTCGATCGAGATGTGGTTGTCGTCCCACAGCATCACGAGGTTGCCGAGCTTCTGGTGACCGGCCAGCGAGGACGCCTCCGCGGAGATGCCCTCCTGGAGGCAGCCGTCACCGGCGATCACGAAGATGTGGTGGTCGAACGGCGACTCGCCCTCGGCGGCCTCCGGGTCGAACAGACCACGCTCGTAGCGGGCGGCCATCGCCATGCCCACGGCGTTGGCGACACCCTGGCCCAGCGGCCCGGTCGTCGTCTCGACGCCCTTGGTGTGCCCGTACTCCGGGTGGCCCGGGGTCTTCGAACCCCAGGTGCGGAAGGACTCCAGGTCCGCCAGCTCCAGGCCGAAGCCGCCCAGGTACAGCTGGATGTAGAGGGTCAAGGAGGAGTGGCCCGCGGACAGGACGAACCGGTCACGGCCCACCCAGTCGGGGTCGGCGGGGTCGTGGCGCATCACCTTCTGGAAGAGGGTGTACGCGGCGGGCGCGAGGCTCATCGCCGTACCCGGATGGCCGTTGCCGACCTTCTGTACGGCGTCGGCGGCCAGGACTCGGGCGGTGTCGACGGCCCGCTGGTCCAGTTCGGTCCACGCGAGATCTGTAGTGGTCGGCTTGGTGCTCACCCTGGGTCAGGGCTCCTCTCCAGATGTCTGGTGCCGGTGTCCTTCACGGCACCGGCCGTTGTCGAGCCTACCCCCGTAGGAACGCGCATTTTTTCGAGTCATTCCAGACTGCCGGGACTATGTCCGGTCCGCCTCCCGACCGGTGGTTCCGCATACTGAGACCAGGGGGTTCCGCTGTTCGACATCTGAATACGGAGCCGCTCATCCGACTGCTCAACCGAAGTGTGTTCGGCTCGCCGCGGGGTGCCTCCCAACACGAGCCGACCCCCTTGAAAGGCTGGCTCTGGGCAACGTCTACAGTGGCGTGGTACGCGCGAGCCGTTACGGGGAGTTCACAACCGGAGGCTTGCTGAGGAGTCTCTGTCAGGGGTGTGCGTGACGGCCGTCGAATCCCGTTCACCGGGAGTGCTGGGCGCGAGCAGCACGAGCAGCAACCGGGGTCAGCGGCCGATCGGGGCCAGAGTCAAGGCGTTCGTGGCGCTCACGAAGCCGCGGATCATCGAACTGCTGCTGATCACCACGGTTCCGGTGATGTTCCTGGCCGAGCAGGGCGTCCCCGACCTCTGGTTGGTGCTCGCCACGTGCATCGGCGGTTACCTCTCCGCGGGCGGCGCCAACGCGCTCAACATGTACATCGACCGCGACATCGACGCGCTCATGGAGCGCACCTCGCAGCGCCCGCTGGTCACCGGCATGGTCACCCCGCGTGAGGGTCTCGTCTTCGGCATCACCCTCGCCGTCGTCTCCACCCTCTGGTTCGGCGTCCTCGTCAACTGGCTGTCCGCCTGGCTGTCGCTCGGGGCGCTCCTCTTCTACGTCGTCGTCTACACGATGATCCTCAAACGACGTACGTCGCAGAACATCGTCTGGGGCGGCATCGCCGGCTGCATGCCCGTCCTCATCGGCTGGTCCGCCGTCACGAACTCGATGTCCTGGGCCGCCGTCATCCTCTTCCTCGTCATCTTCTTCTGGACCCCGCCGCACTACTGGCCCCTCTCCATGAAGGTGAAGGACGACTACGCCCGCGTCGGCGTCCCGATGCTCCCGGTGGTCGCCTCCAACAAGGTGGTCGCGCGGCAGATCGTCATCTACAGCTGGGTGATGGTCGCGGTGTCCTTGATGCTGACCCCGCTCGGCTACACGGGCTGGTTCTACACATCGGTGGCCCTGGTGACGGGCGGCTGGTGGCTCTGGGAGGCGCACGCGCTGAACAACAGGGCGAAGGGCGGCGCCGTGGGCGCCAAGCTCAAGGAAATGCGCCTGTTCCACTGGTCGATCACGTATGTGTCGCTGGTGTTCGTGGCGGTCGCGGTGGACCCCTTCCTCCGCTGAGTTCTTGCCCGCGGGCGGTTCGTGGCTTGTCGCGCCCACGCGGAGCCGCACATCGAAACAGTCCCGCGCCCCTGAAAGAACAGGGGCGCGGGTTTCGTGTTCAAGGCCACGTAGCCCTGCCGTCGCCCGCTGCCCTACCCCTCGGTAGCATCCTGACCATGGCAGACACCAAGCAGGTTGACGAAGCCAAGGACGCCAAGCAGGCCGCCAAGGCCGAGCGCCGAGCGACCCGGCTGGCCAAGCAGATCGGCGCCTTCTCCAAGGCCCACGGCGGTGCCGAGGCCCAGGTCGCCTACATGGGCCAGCGTGGAGCGAGGATCGTGCTCGTCGGCGAGGACGGCGGCTGGGGCGACCTGGTGGCACCGTCGTACGCGATCGCCGAGGAAGCCGTGAAGAAGGCCGGGGTCACGGCGCACGAGGACTTCGACGGGGAGTTCGCCGCCAAGGTGAGGACCGGCCCCTACGAGTGGACGCGGATGGCCGGAATCCAGGTCGGCGGACCGAGCAACAGCAACACCTGAGCCGGGCTCACCCGTTAGGACCTGTGGGAGCACACAGGTCCAGCCTCGGGGAGTCCGGATGATCGAAGCGCCGTCCCTCGTGGACCAGTACTGCCACGGCGTACTGAGAACGGAGCTGGGCCTCGGCACCTTCGAGGCCCACCTCGCCCGCAGTGAGGGACCGCCGGCGCCCGGCACCACCTTCTTCGACACCCAGACGGGCTTCGCGGTACGCCGCTGGTGCCCGCCCCTGCTGGGCCTGGAACCCCACTGCCCACCGGCCCGCTACCTCGCCCGACGCCGTGAACTGGGCGTGGTGGAGGCGGGTCGCAGACTGCTGCGGGGCAGCGGCATCACCACCTACCTCGTCGACACCGGGCTGCCGGGCGACCTCACCGGACCGGGCGAGATGGCCTCCACCGCAGACGCGGACGCACACGAGATCGTCCGCCTCGAACTCCTCGCCGAACAGGTCGCCGACACCTCCGGCACCGTCGAGTCGTTCCTGGCCAATCTCGCCGAGTCGGTGCACGCGGCGGCCGCGCACGCCGTCGCCTTCGCGTCGGTGGCGGGCGTACGGCACGGCCTGGCACTGGCGCCCGAACCCCCCGGGCCGGGTGAGGTGCGGGGCGCGGTGGGGCGCTGGCTCACGCACCGGCCGGTCGGCGGGGAGCTCACCGACCCGGTCCTCCTCCGCCATCTGCTGTGGATCGCCGTCGCCTCCGGCCGCCCCCTCCAACTCCACGCCGGCCTCGGCGAACCGGGCCTGCGCATCGACCGTACGGACCCCGTCCTGCTCACCGACTTCGCCCGCGCCACGGCGGGCCTCGGCACCGACCTGGTCCTGCTGCACGGCTACCCCTACCACCGCCACGCGGCCCATCTCGCCGGCGTCTTCCCGCACGTCTACGCCGACCTGGGCGCCGAACTCGTCCGCACCGGCGCCCGGGCCGCCGCCGTACTCGCCGAGGTCCTGGAACTCGCCCCCTTCGGCAAGCTCCTCTTCTCCAGCGGCGCCCACGGCCTGCCCGAACTGCACGTGGTCGGGGCCCGGCTGTTCCGGGAGGCGCTGGCACGGGTGCTGGGGACCTGGGTGGCGGAGGGCGCGTGGTCGCCGGCGGACGCGCAGCGCGTGGCGGGGCTGATCGCGGCGGGGAACGCGCACCGGGTGTACGGGTTGGAGTGAGCCGTCGGGTGTACGGGGTCGGGGCGAGCTGTACAGACTGGGCGTATGACACGCAGCGACGGGACCATCGCCGAGCCCACTCCCTTATTCGGCAGCACCACCGGGACCGCGGCCCTGGCCGACACCAGCCCCGAGACCGCCGCCCTGCTCGACCGCTTCCTCGATGAACTCCAGGACGGCCTGGCCCCGCTCGCCGTCTGGGCCCACGGCTCCCTCGGCGGGGGCGACTACCAGCAGGGCCGCAGCGACCTGGACCTGATCGCCGTGCTGACCGGACCGGTCACGGCGAGGACGGTCTGGCGGGTGGCACGGCTGCACGCCCGTCTGCGCCACGAACCGCTGGCCGCCCTGCTGCACTGCACCTATCTGACACCCGGCACCGCGGACGACGCCCAGCGCAAGCACCTCACCTGGGCGCACGAACAGCTGTTCCGGCGGACGGTCACCCCGGTCACCCGGCGCGAGCTGCACACCTTCGGGCTGGTCCTGCACGGCGAATCGCCCCGGGCGCTGCTGCCGCCGGTGTCGGACATCGAGCTGGACGCGTTCATCGTCCGCGATCAGCAGGAGTACCGGCGTCTGCTGGTCGACAAGGCCCACCTCTGGGACCAGGACGTCTGGGTCGACCTCGGTCTGCTCACCTACGCCCGCGCCACCGCCGCCTTGCGCGACGGCCGCCTGATCTCCAAGCGCGAGGCCCTGGACCTGCTGCCCACCCTGGGCGCGCCCGCCGAGGTGGTCGACGACATCAGGCGGCGCCGGTACGGGGAGCGGGCCGAAGAGGTGCTGTGCCGGGGCGAGCTGACCCGGTTGTTCCTCGGCCCGGCGATCGACGACCTCGTACGGACGTACGGCTGACTCAGCCGCGCGCGGCGACCGGCGTCTCCGCGGCTGCCGGAGCGGGCACGTCGACCTCGGCCGCCGGTCGTTCCCGCAGGGCCAGCAGCACCCGGAGGGTCGCGATCCACACCAGGCAGGAGCCCAGCATGTGGGCGCCGACCAGGATCTCGGGGAGGTCGGTGAAGTACTGGACGTAGCCGATCGCGCCCTGGGCGAGGAGAACCAGGAACAGCTCGCGGGTGCGGTCCAGCGGTCCGCGTGGGGCGTCGACCGCTTTCAGGACGAACCACAGGGCGAAGGTGAGCGTGACCACGATCCAGGCCAGGACGGCGTGCAGCTTGCTGACGGCCTCCCAGTCGACCGGCATGCGCGGTACATCGCTGGAGTCACCGGCGTGCGGCCCCGCGCCGGTGACGACCGTGCCGACCAGGATCAGCAGGGCGCAGACGGCGATCATGGCCCACACCAGCTGCCGCACCGCCTTGCCGACCAGCGGCCGGGGTGCCTCGTCGCTCTCCGGCACGCGATGCCACATGACGACGGCGACCGTGATGAGCGCGGTGGTGGCCAGGAAGTGGGCCGCGACCGTGTACGGGTTCAGGCCGACCAGGACCACGATGCCGCCGAGCACCGCGTTGCTCATGACGACCCAGAACTGCGCCCAGCCCAGCCGGGTGAGGCCGCGTCGCATCGGCTTCTGCGCCCGCGCCGCGATGATCGCCCAGCCGACCGCCGCACAGAGCACGTACGTCAGCATGCGGTTGCCGAACTCGATGTAGCCGTGCACGCCCATCGCACGGGTCGCGGTGAGCGAGTCGGCGGTGCACTTGGGCCAGGTCGGGCAGCCGAGGCCCGACCCGGTGAGCCGTACGGCACCGCCGGTCACCACGATGACCACCGCCATGACGAGAGCGGCGAGGGCCGCACGCCGGACCGTTCTGGGGTCCGGGGTCCAGCGTTCGGCGATGAAGGCGAGCGGGTTGCGCGCAGCGGAGACGAGGTCGTCGCGGGTCACTTTCGGCACGCGCACCATCGTAGGCCGACGCTTGTGCACGTATTCACGAGGGGTGGGCCCCCTCCGTGACCGCCGCCGTGACCTGCGCCTACTCCCAGCGGAAGAAGCGTGCCGCCGCGCCCAGCCCGAGCACCGCCCACACGGCGAGGATCCCGAGGTCGCCCCACGGCATCCCGGCCCCGTGCTGGAGGACATCCCGCAGACCGTCCGACAGGGCGGCGATCGGCAGCAGTCCGAGCACGCTCTGCGCCGCGTCCGGGAACTTGTCCAGCGGGACCACCACGCCACCGCCCACGAGCAGCAGCAGGAACACCAGGTTCGCCGCCGCCAGCGTCGCCTCCGCCTTCAGCGTGCCCGCCATCAGCAGACCGAGGCCGGAGAAGGCGGCCGTACCGAGGACCAGCAGGAGCAGTACGGCGAAGGGGTTGCCGTGCGGCGACCACCCCATCGCGAAGGCGATCACCGTGAGGAGGACGACCTGGAGGATCTCCGTGACCAGCACGGACAGGGTCTTCGCGGTCATCAGGCCCCAGCGGGGAAGCGGCGAGACCGCCAGCCGCTTCAGAACGCCGTAGCGGCGCTCGAAGCCCGTGGCGATCGCCTGCCCGGTGAACGCCGTCGACATCACGGCGAGCGCGAGGATGCCGGGGGCCAGGAAGTCGACCGCCTTCCCCTCGCCCGTGTCGACGATGTCGACCGAACCGAACAGCACCAGCAGCAGGGTCGGGATGACAACCGTCAGGAGCAGCTGCTCGCCGTTGCGCAGCAGCATCTTCGTCTCCAGGACCGCCTGCGCCGCGATCATGCGGGGGAGGGGGGCGGCGCCCGGCTTCGGCGTGTAGGTGCCGGTGGTCACGAGCGCAGCTCCTTGCCGGTCAGCTCCAGGCTGTGCCTTTCCGGGGGATAACCCCCGGACCCCCAGCCGATCCATGGGTTGGCCCGGATCATGAACGCAGCTCCTTGCCGGTCAGCTCCAGAAAGACGTCTTCGAGGGTGTGCCGTTCCACCGAGATCCGGTCCGGCATCACCCCGTGCTGGGCGCACCAGGAGGTGACCGTCGCGAGGAGCTGCGGGTTGATCTTGCCGGTCACCCGGTAGACACCGGGCGTCAGTTCGACGGCGGTGGAGTCCGCCGGGAGGGCCTTCAGCAGGGAGCCGACGTCGAGGGCGGGGCGGCCGGTGAAGCGGAGGGTGTTCTCGGCGCCGCCCCGGCACAACTGCTCGGGCGTGCCCTGGGCGATGACCCGGCCGGCGTCGATGATCGCGACGTCGTCGGCGAGCTGCTCGGCCTCGTCCATGTAGTGCGTGGTGAGGATGACCGAGACGCCGTCCGTGCGCAGATCCCGGACGAGCTCCCAGGTCGCCCGGCGGGCCTGCGGGTCGAGGCCGGCGGTCGGCTCGTCCAGGAAGACCAGCTCGGGGCGGCCCACGACGGCCATGGCGAGGGCGAGGCGCTGCTGCTGGCCGCCGGAGAGCCGCCGGTAGGTCGTCCGGCCGCAGCTGCCGAGGCCCAGGCGCTCGATGAGGGCGTCCACGTCGAGGGGGTGGGCGTGCAGCTTGGCCACGTGCCGCAGCATCTCGTCGGCGCGGGCGCCGGAGTAGACGCCGCCGGACTGGAGCATCACGCCGAGCCGGGGGCGCAGGGCCGCCGCCTCGCGGACCGGGTCGAGGCCGAGGACGGAGACCGAGCCGGAGTCCGGCTTCCGATAGCCCTCGCAGGTCTCGATCGTGGTCGTCTTGCCCGCGCCGTTGGGGCCGAGCACGGCGGTGACGCCCACTCCGGCCACCAGGTCGAGGCCGTCCACCGCGGTCTTGTCGCCGTACCGCTTCACCAGGGACCGGACCTGGACCACGGGGTCACTTCGCATGGGCCCGAGTCTAGGTACGCGGCCGGGTGCCGAGGTGGCCGGGGCCGGATGTCCCCTCCTCACGGGGGCGGTGCATCGGGAGCCAGCGCTCGGCGTACGCCACCGCGTCGGCCACCGGGAACAGACGTATGTCCGCCGCGCCCGCCTTTCCCCGTACGACCTCGTGGTCGCGCTCGAAGTCCCACCCCAGCTCGTCGAAGCGGTCCGAGTCGATCGACACCTCCGTCACCACCTCCCAGCCGTCCGGGCCCGGACGGCCGACCTGGACCAGGGGCGCGGGAATCCGGTATTCGGCGAGGTGGAAGCTGGTGCAGGATTCGTAGCCCGCGCCGAGCAGGAGCACGCGGGCACCCGCCTTCTCCAGCCGGGCCAGGGGGCTGCGCTCGCCGAGGCGGCAGTCGGGGGCGTGGTCCGCGAGGATCGCCGCCGCGCCCGGGCCGATCGCCGCGAAGGACGTCTGGGGGTGCGCGCTGCGCAGGGCGCCCGGCCAGGTCCGTACCGTCTCGGGGATCACGCCGATCCCGCGCGTGGGTGTGGTGCGCGGGTCGTAGGCGGGCATGGTGGACCGGATCAGCTCCCACCACTCCTGCGGCACCGGCGGGTACGCCCACAGCGCCGGGTCCGAGAGCTGGCCGGTCTGGCTGGGGACGACCAGGGTGCCGTCCGGACCGAGGGTGTCGAGCAGGGCCCGGACGACCGTGACGGAGCCTCCGCAGACCCAGCCGAGCGCGCTGAGCGAGGAGTGCACAAGCAGGGTCTCGCCGGGGTTGACACCGGCGGCGCGCAGGTCTGCGGCCAAGCCCTCGCGGGTGACAAGAGGGCCGGTGGGAGGGGTTGTCGACATGGTGTGGCAGTCTTCCGGAGCGGCCTTCGCGGCGCCACCTGTTTGATCGATCAATGATCGTTTCCGCAGGTCATGTTAGGTATGCCTAAGTGATGCACGGCACCGTCCGCCTGTCCGGACGCGGCTTGCCCAGCCCTGAGGAATTACGCAACAATGGCGTTGTGAAAAACGTTGGCGAGGCTCCGCAGGAGGAACTCGCGACCGGTGAGCGCTCTACACGCAACCGGGTCGCGCGGTCCATCCTGGATCACGGCCCGTCCACCGTGGCCGACCTCGCCGGACGCCTCGGGCTCACCCAGGCGGCCGTCCGCCGGCACCTCGACGCACTGGTCGCCGACGACGTCGTGGAACCCCGTGAGCAGCGTGTCTACGGCGCGCGCACGCGCGGGCGCCCGGCCAAGGTGTTCGCCCTGACGGACTGCGGACGCGACGCCTTCGACCAGTCGTACGACAAGCTCGCCGCGGACGCGCTCCGCTGGATCGCGGACCAGGAGGGCGGGGAGCAGGCCGTCGCCGCCTTCGCCCGGGCCCGGGTCGCCGCCCAGGGCGGCGCCTACCGCAAGGCCGTCGAGGCCGCGGACCCCGAACAGAAGACCGAAGCCCTGGCCAAGGCCTTGAGTGCCGACGGGTACGCTGCTACGGCACGCAGTGCCCCCCACCCTCACCAGGGTGAGCAGCTCTGCCAGCACCACTGCCCGGTAGCCCATGTGGCCGAGCAGTTCCCGCAGCTCTGCGAGGCCGAGACCGAGCTCTTCGCCGAACTGCTCGGTACGCACGTCCAGCGGCTGGCCACCATCGCCCACGGCGACGGCGTCTGCACGACGTTCATCCCCAGAATTTCCAAGACAGCCACCGACACCGCATCTGCAAGTACCGCCGGGAGGAACCCCGCATGACGCTCCCCATCGAGGAGACTGCCCACCCCGAGCTCGAGGGTCTGGGCAACTACGAATACGGCTGGGCCGACTCCGACGTGGCCGGTGCCTCTGCCAAGCGCGGTATCAACGAGGACGTCGTCCGCGACATCTCCGCGAAGAAGAACGAGCCGGAGTGGATGACCAAGCTCCGTCTCAAGGGCCTGCGCCTGTTCGAGAAGAAGCCCATGCCGAACTGGGGCTCGGACCTGTCGGGCATCGACTTCGACAACATCAAGTACTTCGTGCGCTCCACGGAGAAGCAGGCGGAGTCCTGGGAGGACCTGCCCGAGGACATCAAGAACACGTACGACAAGCTCGGCATCCCCGAGGCGGAGAAGCAGCGCCTCGTCGCCGGTGTCGCGGCCCAGTACGAGTCCGAGGTCGTCTACCACCAGATCCGCGAGGACCTGGAGGAGCAGGGCGTCATCTTCCTGGACACCGACACGGCCCTGAAGGAGCACCCGGAGCTCTTCAAGGAGTACTTCGGCACGGTCATCCCGGTCGGCGACAACAAGTTCGCGTCGCTGAACACCGCGGTGTGGTCCGGCGGCTCCTTCATCTACGTGCCGAAGGGCGTGCACGTGGAGATCCCGCTCCAGGCCTACTTCCGTATCAACACGGAGAACATGGGCCAGTTCGAGCGGACGCTGATCATCGTCGACGAGGACGCCTACGTCCACTACGTCGAGGGTTGTACGGCGCCGATCTACAAGTCGGACTCCCTGCACTCCGCGGTGGTCGAGATCATCGTGAAGAAGGGCGCCCGCTGCCGCTACACGACCATCCAGAACTGGTCGAACAACGTCTACAACCTGGTCACCAAGCGCGCCGTGGCGTACGAGGGCGCGACCATGGAGTGGATCGACGGCAACATCGGCTCCAAGGTCACCATGAAGTACCCGGCCGTCTACCTGATGGGCGAGCACGCCAAGGGCGAGACCCTCTCCATCGCCTTCGCGGGCGAGGGGCAGCACCAGGACGCCGGCTCCAAGATGGTCCACATGGCGCCGAACACCTCCTCCAACATCGTCTCCAAGTCGGTGGCGCGCGGTGGCGGTCGTACGTCCTACCGTGGTCTGGTGGAGATCGGCGAGGGCGCCCACGGCTCCAAGTCGAACGTGCTGTGCGACGCGCTGCTCGTCGACACCATCTCCCGCTCCGACACGTACCCCTACGTGGACGTCCGCGAGGACGACGTGTCCATGGGCCACGAGGCGACCGTCTCCAAGGTCTCCGAGGACCAGCTCTTCTACCTGATGAGCCGCGGCCTGAGCGAGTTCGAGGCGATGGCGATGATCGTGCGCGGCTTCGTCGAGCCCATCGCGAAGGAGCTGCCCATGGAGTACGCCCTTGAGCTCAACCGGCTGATCGAGCTGCAGATGGAAGGCGCGGTCGGTTAAGACCCGCAGTCCTGAAACCAGCTAGCGAATTCTGACGTAGGAAAGAGAGCAGACCGACAGCCATGGCTGACGCTCAGAACATCCCGGTGGGCTCCACCACCGCCGGCCAGATCGCGGTGGCCGCAGAGTCGACCGTCGCCACGCGCATGAGCGCGCCCCCGTCCTTCGACGTGCGGGACTTCCCGGTCCCGCACGGCCGTGAGGAGGAGTGGCGGTTCACCCCGCTGGAGCGGCTGCGCGGACTGCACGACGGCACCGCGGTCGCCACCGGCGACGGCCTGAAGGTCGACATCGACGCCCCCGAGGGCGTCGTCGTCGAGACCGTCGGCCGTGACGACGCCCGCCTCGGCAAGGCGGGCACCCCGGTGGACCGCATCGCCGCCCAGGCCTACTCGGCGTTCGAGAAGGCCGGAGTGATCACCGTCCCCAAGGAGACGGTGCTCACCGAGCCGATCCGCATCGCCGTGCACGGCGAGGGCGGCACCGCCTTCGCCCACCAGGTCGTGGAACTCGGAGCCTTCGCCGAGGCCGTCGTCGTCATCGACCACACCGGTGACGCCGTGCTCGCCGCCAACGTCGACTACATCCTGGGCGACGGCGCCAAGCTGACCGTCGTCTCCGTCCAGGACTGGGACGACAAGGCCGTGCACGTGGGCCAGCACAACGCGCTGATCGGCCGGGACGCCACCTTCAAGTCGTTCGTGGTCACCTTCGGCGGCGACCTCGTACGCCTGCACCCGCGCGTCTCCTACGCCGGCACGGGCGGCGAGGCCGAGCTCTTCGGTCTGTACTTCACGGACGCCGGTCAGCACCAGGAGCACCGCCTCCTCGTCGACCACAACACCCCGCACTGCAAGTCCAACGTCGCCTACAAGGGCGCGCTCCAGGGCGACGGCGCCCACGCGGTGTGGATCGGCGACGTGCTCATCGAGGCCAAGGCCGAGGGCACGGACACGTACGAGATGAACCGGAACCTGGTCCTGACGGACGGCGCCCGGGTCGACTCGGTGCCGAACCTGGAGATCGAGACCGGCGAGATCGTCGGCGCCGGCCACGCCTCCGCGACCGGCCGCTTCGACGACGAGCAGCTCTTCTACCTGATGGCCCGCGGCATCCCCGCCGACGAGGCCCGTCGCCTGGTGGTCCGCGGCTTCTTCGCCGAGCTGGTCCAGCAGATCGGCGTGGACGACATCCAGGAACGCCTTCTCGTGAAGATCGACGAGGAGCTGGAGGCCACAGTCTGATGGCTTTCGTACGCGCCTGTGGGCTGAGCGAGCTGGAGGAGGACACCCCGAAGCGGGTGGAACTCGACGGCACGCCGGTCTCGGTCGTGCAGACCGAGGGGGAGGTGTTCGCCATCCACGACATCTGCTCGCACGCGAACGTCTCGCTCTCCGAGGGCGAGGTGGAGGACTGCCAGATCGAGTGCTGGCTGCACGGCTCCGCGTTCGACCTCCGCACCGGCAAGCCGTCCGGTCTTCCCGCGACGCGCCCCGTCCCCGTATACCCCGTAAAGATCGAAGGGGACGACGTGCTCGTCTCCCTCACCCAGGAGTCCTGAGGCACCCATGGCAACGCTTGAAATCCGAGACCTGCACGTCACCGTCGAGGCCGACAACGCCACGAAGGAGATCCTCAAGGGCGTCGACCTCACCGTGAAGCAGGGCGAGACGCACGCCATCATGGGCCCCAACGGCTCCGGCAAGTCGACCCTCGCCTACTCGCTCGCGGGTCACCCGAAGTACACGATCACCGGCGGCACCGTGCTGCTCGACGGCGAGGACGTCCTGGAGATGTCCGTCGACGAGCGCGCCCGCGCGGGCCTGTTCCTGGCGATGCAGTACCCGGTCGAGGTCCCCGGCGTCTCGGTCTCCAACTTCCTGCGCACCTCCGCCACCGCCATCCGCGGCGAGGCCCCCAAGCTGCGCACCTGGGTGAAGGAGGTCAAGGAGGCCATGCAGCGCCTCAACATGGACCCCGCCTTCGCCGAGCGCAACGTCAACGAGGGCTTCTCCGGCGGTGAGAAGAAGCGCCACGAGATCCTCCAGCTCGAACTGCTCAAGCCGAAGGTCGCGATCCTCGACGAGACGGACTCCGGTCTGGACGTCGACGCGCTCCGGGTCGTGTCCGAGGGCGTCAACCGCGTCCGCGAGACCGGCGAGGTCGGCACCCTGCTGATCACGCACTACACGCGCATCCTGCGCTACATCAAGCCCGACTTCGTCCACGTCTTCTCCGCGGGCCGGATCGTCGAGTCCGGCGGCGCCGAACTCGCCGACAAGCTGGAGAACGAGGGCTACGAGGCATACGCGAAGCTCGACGAAGTCGACACGAAGGGTGGCGTATCCGCGTGACACAGCTGCCGGGCCTCCTCGACACCGAGGCGATCCGTAAGGACTTCCCCATCCTGGACCGTCAGGTCCACGACGGCCGGAAGCTCGTGTACCTGGACAACGCGGCGACCTCGCAGAAGCCGCGCCAGGTGCTGGACGCCCTGAGCGAGTACTACGAGCGCTACAACGCCAACGTCCACCGCGGTGTGCATGTGCTCGCCGAGGAGGCCACGGCGCTGTACGAGGGCGCGCGCGACAAGGTGGCCGCGTTCATCAACGCGCCCAGCCGCGACGAGGTGATCTTCACCAAGAACGCCTCCGAGTCGCTGAACCTCGTGGCGAACATGCTCGGCTGGGCCGACGAGCCCTACCGGGTGGACTCCGAGACCGAGATCGTCATCACGGAGATGGAGCACCACTCCAACATCGTGCCGTGGCAGCTGCTCTCGCAGCGCACCGGCGCGAAGCTGAAGTGGTTCGGCCTCACCGACGACGGCCGGCTCGACCTCTCCAACATCAACGAGGTCATCACGGAGAAGACGAAGATCGTCTCCTTCGTGCTGGTGTCCAACATCCTGGGCACGATCAACCCCGTCGAGGCGATAGTGCGCCGGGCGCAGGAGGTCGGCGCCCTGGTCTGCATCGACGCCTCGCAGGCCGCGCCGCACATGCCGCTGGACGTCCAGGCCCTCCAGGCCGACTTCGTGGCCTTCACCGGCCACAAGATGTGCGGTCCGACCGGCATCGGCGTCCTCTGGGGCCGCCAGGAGCTCCTGGAGGACCTGCCCCCGTTCCTGGGCGGCGGCGAGATGATCGAGACGGTGTCGATGCACTCGTCGACATACGCTCCCGCCCCGCACAAGTTCGAGGCGGGCACGCCCCCGATCGCCCAGGCGGTCGGTCTCGGCGCGGCGATCGACTACCTGACCTCGATCGGCATGGACAAGATCCTCGCCCACGAGCACGCGATCACCGAGTACGCGGTGAAGAAGCTCGGCGAGGTCCCCGGCCTGCGGATCATCGGTCCCGCCACGGCCGAGGAGCGGGGCGCGGCGATCTCCTTCACACTCGGCGACATCCACCCGCACGACGTGGGCCAGGTCCTCGACGAGCAGGGCATCGCGGTCCGGGTGGGCCACCACTGCGCCCGCCCCGTCTGCCTGCGCTACGGAATTCCCGCGACCACCCGAGCGTCGTTCTATCTGTACTCCACGCCGGCCGAGATCGACGCGCTGGTCGACGGCCTGGAGCACGTACGGAACTTCTTCGGCTGATGGGACGAGCGATCGCATGAAGCTGGACTCGATGTACCAGGAAGTCATCCTGGACCACTACAAGCACCCGCACGGGCGGGGCTTGCGGGATGGCGACGCCGAGGTGCACCACGTGAACCCGACGTGCGGCGACGAGATCACGCTGCGAGTGAAGTACGACGGCACGACCATCCAGGACGTCTCGTACGAGGGTCAGGGCTGCTCGATCAGCCAGGCCTCGGCCTCCGTTCTGAACGATCTACTCGTCGGCAAGGACCTGGCCGCGGCGCAGAAGATCCAGGAGACCTTCCTGGAGCTGATGCAGTCCAAGGGCCGGATCGAGCCGGACGACGCGATGGAGGAGGTGCTGGAGGACGCGGTCGCGTTCGCCGGTGTCTCCAAGTACCCGGCCCGGGTCAAGTGCGCCCTCCTGAGCTGGATGGCGTGGAAGGACGCGACGGCCCAGGCGCTGGGCGCCGAAGCCGAAAGGAAGACGGCATGAGCGACACCGTGGAGATGAAGCCGGCCTCCGAGGAGGAGGTCCGCGAGGCCCTGTACGACGTCGTCGACCCGGAGCTGGGCATCGACGTCGTCAACCTCGGCCTCATCTACGGCATTCACATCGACGACGCGAACATCGCGACGATCGACATGACCCTGACCTCGGCGGCCTGCCCGCTGACGGACGTCATCGAGGACCAGGCCAAGTCCGCCACCGACGGCCTCGTCAACGAACTCCGCATCAACTGGGTCTGGATGCCCCCGTGGGGCCCCGACAAGATCACGGACGACGGCCGTGAGCAGCTCAGGGCGCTCGGGTTCAACGTCTGAGATCCATGGACATGGGTGTGGCCCCCGGCGAATCGCCGGGGGCCACACTTGTGTGCGGGTGTCACGCCGCTCAGCCGAGACCCTTCACGAAGCGGAAGAAGAAGTCCTGGCGGCCGGTCGTGTTGTAGCCGTACGGGTCCAGAACCAGCTCGAAATTCTCGTGGCGCACAAAGCGGTCGGGATAGTTCACCGCCTGGAGCATCACGGCGTCCGAGTACGGGGACTGCACGGGGCAGAAGGTGGCGTCCTGCCGGAAGAGCTCCGAGCCGTCGTTGCCGCTGACGCGGAGCCGGAAGTTCTGGTGCCGGACGTAGCGGCCGTCCGACATCCGGAACGAGTAGCAGGAGGACTTGGCGAGGCCGGAGACGACCTTGAAGGAGGAGTCCTCCCTGGTCTCGCTTCCGCTGCGGGAGCTCACCTGGTCCAGCCGGATCACACCGCCGCGCAGGTGCCAGTAGCGGTCCGGGTAGTTGGCGGACTGTACGGACTTGGTGGTGGTGGACGGCGGCTTCTTGGTGGGCGTCGTCGACTTCGACGGCTCGGAAGTCGGCTTGGCGCCGCCCTGCTGGCTCTCGGACGAATCGGAGTCCCCGGACCCCTTGTCCTCGTCGTCGTTCTTCGAGCCGCCCTTGGACTCCTGCGGCTTCGTCAGGCCGCTCTTGCCGTCCGGCGCCGAGGTCGCGGAGGGCGACGCGGACGGAAGGGGGAGAGAGGGGAGGACTCCGTCGTCGGCGGCCGTGGTGGTGCGGCCCTCGTTCTGTGACGTCTCGTCAGGTCCCATGCTCTGCAAGGTGATCGCGGTCACGCAGGAGGAGACGACGGCGAGGGCGAGGGCGCCGGCCAGCCACAGGCGGCGCGTGCCCGGTATTCGGGTGTCGTTCGGGGCGACACCCGTCTCCCACACCTTCGCGGATCTGAGCACGGGAAGGTTGGGCGGGGTCTGGTCCGGATCAGGTCCGGGCTTTTTTGGCGGCATGCGCGGTTCCTTCGGCGTCGCCAAAGGCGGACGCGAATCGCAATGGTTCGACAGGGAGGAGCCAGACGCGACCGGTATGAGAGACCGTCAGGTCATCCCATCCGGGAGCTTGACCGTTGAAACAGTAGTGGACCAAGTGGTGTCCGGGGAGCCTTTCAGTGAGCGCTTCCATAACGGAACGGCCCCGAAAGAACGGCCTCTTGGCGGTCGGCGATGCTCAATTCAACCCATAAGTACCGGCCAGTACGGATAATGTGTACGGCCGTACGCATCATGTGTACGATCGTACACATGGGATATCTGTTGCTCGCCGGCGCCATAGCCGCCGAAGTGGCCGCCACCACCGCCATGAAGTACAGCGAGGGCTTCAGCAAGGTGTGGCCGTCGCTGGTCACCGGGGTGGGTTACCTCATCTCCTTCGTGCTGCTCGCCCAGGCGCTCAAGTCGATGTCGATCGGCACGGCGTACGCGATCTGGTCCGGGGTCGGCACCGCGACGGTCGCCGCGCTCGGGCTGGTGCTCTTCGGGGAGGGGCTGAGCTTCGCCAAGGCCGCCGGGATCGTGCTGATCATCGCCGGAGTGGTGGTGCTGAACCTGGGAGGCGCCCACTGATGGCCAGGCGTCACGACCCCGAGCGACGGCAGCGGATCATCGACGCGGCGATCCGGGTCGTCGCGGCGAAGGGCATCGCCGGGCTGAGCCACCGGACCGTGGCCGCCGAGGCGGACGTACCGCTCGGCTCGACGACGTACCACTTCAAGACCCTCGACGAGCTGATGGTCGCCGCCCTGCGGCAGGCCAACGAGGGCTTCGCGAAGACGGTCGCCGCGCGCGCCGCCCTGGGGGACCCCGACACGGACCTCGCCGCCGAACTCGCCGCGCTGGGCAGCGAATGGCTCGCCGGGGACCGTACGGGCGTGGAGGTGGAGTACGAGCTCTACCTCGCCGCCCTGCGCCGGCCCACCCTGCGGCCCGTCGCCGACGAGTGGGGGCGGGGCTTCGCCGAGATCCTCGCCCGCCGCACCGACCCGGTGACCGCGCGGGCGCTGGTCGCGCTGGTCGACGGCATCTGCCTACAGGTACTGCTGACGGGGGCGCCGTACGACGAGGAGTACGCCCGGGAGGTGCTGGCGCGGGTGATTCCCTGAGCCGTGATCCCGGGTGATCCGCGCCGTGAGCCTGGGCTGAAGCGGTTGTGACGAGCGGGGGGAGGACCCGGTGAGCGGACCGCCGCCACCGGCACGCGCGGAGGCGGCGCCGAGAGGGTCGCCCAGTCCCCCAGTGGACGGGAAGAGGGTCACGGGCGAGGCCGTCGCCACCGTCGCGGTCGTGGACAAGCCCGCTGGACGCGGTCGGCACCCCTCGGCGGACGAGCGGCCCGCTCCACGGGGTGGCCGGTGCGCTCGGCACCGTATGTCCGCAAAGTGCCCGGCTCCTGAGACGCCCCCGCCGCCGGTTGGCCCGCACAGCCCCGGGACAGTTAGGTTGCCCTCATGACCGACACGACTGCTCCTCGCACCACCGGCGCCGTGGCCGCCGGCCTCGCCACGATCGCCGCCGACGGCACTGTTCTCGACACCTGGTTCCCCGCGCCCGAGCTCTCCGCCGAGCCGGGCCCCTCCGGCACCGAGCGGCTGAGCGCCGAGCAGGCCGCGCAGCAGCTGGGTGGCGCCGCGACGGCGGCGATCGGTCAGGACACCCGTCGGGGCGTCGAAGTGGTCGCGGTCCGTACGGTCATCTCCTCGCTCGACGAGAAGCCGATCGACACGCACGACGCCTACCTGCGCCTCCACCTGCTCTCCCACCGCCTGGTCAAGCCGCACGGCCAGAGCCTGGACGGCATCTTCGGCCTCCTCGCCAACGTCGCCTGGACCTCGCTCGGCCCCGTCGCCGTCGACGAGCTGGAGAAGGTGCGCCTCAACGCGCGCGCCGAGGGCCTGCACCTCCAGGTCACGTCGGTCGACAAGTTCCCGCGCATGACGGACTACGTGGCCCCCAAGGGCGTCCGGATCGCCGACGCCGACCGCGTCCGCCTCGGCGCCCACCTCGCCGAGGGCACCACGGTCATGCACGAGGGCTTCGTCAACTTCAACGCGGGCACCCTCGGCACGTCGATGGTCGAGGGCCGTATCTCCGCCGGCGTCGTGGTCGGCGACGGCTCGGACATCGGCGGCGGCGCCTCCACCATGGGCACGCTGTCCGGCGGCGGCAACGTCATCATCGCCATCGGCGAGCGCTGTCTGATCGGCGCCGAGGCGGGCGTCGGCATCGCCCTCGGCGACGAGTGCGTCGTCGAGGCCGGCCTCTACGTCACCGCCGGCACCCGCGTCACGATGCCCGACGGCCAGGTCGTCAAGGCCCGCGAGCTCTCCGGCGCCTCGAACATCCTCTTCCGCCGCAACTCGGTCACCGGCACGGTCGAGGCCCGTCCGAACAACGCGGTCTGGGGCGGCCTGAACGAGATCCTGCACAGCCACAACTGACCCCGTACGGGTTGCCCGGCGTGACCTTCGCGCGGTCCAGGCAGATGAACTGGTGGACGCAGTGTCCGATCAGTGGCCGAACCGACGAAATGAGGGTCTGAGGGATGAGGAACGACCGGGCGAGGACCGCGGCGCGAGTGGTCACGGGGGTGCTGGCCACGGCGGTGGTGTGCTGGCTGCCGACCGGGGCCGCGCACGCCGACGAGACCAACAAGTCCTCGCACAACGGCCCCCGGATCGGGCTCATCAACGTCGGGCAGGTCGACGACCCGATGGAGGACGTGCTGGAACACACCCTGCTGTTCGGCGACGGGTACCGCTGGGGCTGATCCGCACGGCCGACCCGCATGGCCGACCCGCATGGTCCGGGGCCCGTACGCGTGCACGCGTACGGGCCCCGGACCTGTCTCCCGGCGCTTTTTCGTCGTCCAGGCATAGCGGCGGGCGGGTCGGCGCGTCACAAGGGGCACAGGGGCGGGACACGGGGCCCGCCGGGGAAGAGAAGGTGACGATGGATGCCGCGGGGCAGGAGAGTTTCCGGGAGTTCGTGGCCGGGCGGTCGTCGGCGCTGCTGAAGACGGCCGTCCTGCTGAGCGGCGGGGACCGGCACGCCGCCGAGGACCTGCTGCAGAACGCGCTGATCAAGGCCGCCGGGCGCTGGCAGCGGATCGACGAGCCGGAGGCGTACGTACGGCAGATCCTCTACCGGCAGCAGGTCAGCCGATGGCGGCTGAAATGGCGACGCCGGGAGCTGACCGTCGCCGAGCCGCCGGAGAGCGGCGCCGCCGTGGACGGCGCGGCCGGGGTGGAGCTGCGGCTGGTGATGCGCGGGGCGCTGGCCCGGCTGACCGCCCGGCAGCGGTCCGTGCTCGTACTCCGCTACTTCGAGGATCTGCCCGAGGCCGATGTGGCCCGCATCCTCGGCTGCTCCGTCGGGACGGTCCGGTCCACGACCCACCGCTCGCTCGCCCGGCTGCGTTCGCTCGCGCCCGAGCTGGCCGCCCTCGGTCCCGCCGAGGCCGAGCAGCAGCCGTCCCGTGACTTCTCGCCCGTGGAGGTGCGTCCGTGAACGTCGACGAACTGGTGCGGGACTCCCTGCGGGAGCAGGCCGCCGAACAGCCGCCCCTGCAGCCGGGCTTCGCCGACCGGGTGCTGACCGTCCGGCGCCGCCGCCGGACCCGTGGGTTCGCGACCGTCGCCGCGGCCACCGCCGCCGTGGTCGCCGTCGCGGTGGCCGTGCCGCTGCTGGACTCCGGCAGGAACGAGGTGCGGCTCGCCACGGAGAAGAACGAGAGCGACATCATCGCCCACCCCGACCAGTCGCCGCCGCGCGACCTGATCGCCGCCGGAGACGTGGCACTGGCCGCGTGGTACACCTCGGACACCGTCCTGACCTCGAAGAAGGACACAGCGGTCAGGGAACGCGCCTACCGGATCCTCGACCAGAAGACCGGCAAGTACGTCAGCGACATCCGCTGGTCCATCGTCGCCGTCGCCCCCGGCATGCGGACCGCCGCCGTCTTGGAGAAGGATCTGCCGGCCGCGCGGATCGGGCTCCTCGACCTGCTCACCGGCGAGGTCGAGCGCTGGATCCCGGTCGACCGGGGCGTCGCGAATGTCGAGTTCTCGCCCGACGGCACCAAGCTCGTCGCCACCACCTACAGCGAGAACCCTGATCTGCTGCACAGGGCGGACTACGACTCCGACGGCGACGGCAAGAAGAACGACTGGGAGCCGGACTGGTCCAAGTCGTACCGGACCGGCTTCTACGTCGTCGACGTCGACTCCGGGAAGACCGACTGGAGCGAGGTCCTCCCCGACGAGGACAATGAGATGGGAATCCTCAACTCCCGTCAGGACTTCGCCTTCAGCGGCGACGGGAAGCTGGTCTACTCCGGGCTGACCTCGGAACCGCACGACCAGTTCTACGACCTCAAGGGCGACAAGGTCGACAAGCCGGCCAACGAGAAGCATCTGACCTGGTCGGTGGAGGCGC
This sequence comes from Streptomyces sp. DSM 40750, assembly GCF_024612035.1. Taxonomy (GTDB): domain Bacteria; phylum Actinomycetota; class Actinomycetes; order Streptomycetales; family Streptomycetaceae; genus Streptomyces. The sequence continues at coordinate 2,906,883 of NZ_CP102513.1, read as the reverse complement.
GGCTCTCCCCGGACGGCAAGCTCGCGGCCGGCGGCTTCGCGGGCGGCGCCAAGACCACCGCCTCCGAGATCCTCGACCCGTACAGCGGCAAGCGGCTCCACAAGATCCGCGGACAGCAACTGCTCGCCTGGGTCGACAACAACCGGCTCATCGCCTGGGACATCACCGCCGGCGACAACGAGTTCCACAACGCCCTGGTGCTCGTCACCATCGGCAGTGACAAGACGCTCCCGCTCAGCGGCGCCCGCAAGGGCAACGACGGCGCGGGCGGTCGCTGGAACGCGGTCTTCGCCACCCGCTGATCGCTCGCCTCAGGCGGCCACGAGCCGCTCGTACGCCGCCAGCAGCCCGTCGGCCATTTCCCGGCCGGCGGGCCGCAGCGGTGCGCGCACCGGCCCGCCGGGCAGGCCCAGCCGCCCCAGGAGCGCCTTCGCCGTGACGGTGCCGGGCAGACCGGAGGACATCATCAACTCGGTGAGCGGGATGGTCCGTCGCTGCAGACGGGCCGCCTCGCCGGTGTCGCCCGCGTCGAACGCGTCGAGCACCGACCGGAACTGACGGGGCGCCACGTTCGCGACCGTGCCGATGTAGCCCGAGCCGCCGATCGCGTACAGGGCCAGGACGTACTCGTCGCAGCCCGTGTAGTACGCCAACCCCGTCTCCGCCAGCACCTTCTGGGTGCCGAGGAGGTCGTACGCGCAGTCCTTCACCGCCACGATCCGGGGGTGGCCCGCGAGCCGGATCATGGTCTCCGGTTCGATCCGGGTGCCGGTCCGGCCGGGGATGTCGTACAGGGCGACGGGCAGTCCCGAGGCGTCGGCCAGCTCGCGGAAGTGGGCCTCGACCGCGTCCTGCGGGGGCCTGCTGTAGTACGGCGTCACCGCCAACAGCCCGTCCGCGCCCGCCTTCTCGGCCGCCAGCGCCAGCTCCACGGTGTGCCGGGTGTCGGCGGTGCCCACCCCCGCCACGATCGTGGCCCGGTCGCCGACCGCCGCGCGCACGGCGCGGATCAGCTCCGCCTTCTCCGCGTCCGTCGTCGTCGGCGACTCGCCCGTCGTACCGGACAGCACCAGCCCGTCACACCCCTGAGCCACCAGCCGGTCGGCGAGCCGCTGGGCCCCGTCGAGGTCGAGGGCGCCGGACGCGGTGAAGGGCGTGACCATCGCGCAGAGGGCGCGGCCGAAGGGGGCGGGGCGGTGGGTGAGGGTCATTGGGGTAGTCTCGGCGTGATCATTGTGAAGCTCCACTTAATTCTTCTACGAGGTATCGGGGAGCTTTGCTACGAGGATGGGGAAGGCGGCCGTCGGGGGCGCGGAGCAGCGGCCCCAGTCGTACGAGTCGTGCGAGTCGTCGGAGGGTGAGCGGCCGCTCGCCGAGGAAGTGATGGAGTCGGCCCCGGGAGCCGGGGCGGTCCGGGGGCTGCGGGGGCCGAATCGCCCGGGGATCCCGGGGTACCCGAGCTGGTCGCCGGGGCGGCGTCGCCGCAGGCGCGGCTCGACTGGTTCCAGAGCCGGCCGGCCAGGCTCGGGGAGCGGGGGTTCGGGGCGCCGCCGCAGGGATAGCCGAGGTCGGGGGGGTACCCGGTACGTCCCGATATGTGAGGAGGCGGGACACCGTGACCGGTACCACCGAGACCAGGCCTTCGCGACTCGTGCGCTCCGTGCGAGCCGCACGTCCGGGGCCGAGCGAACACGACCACCACTCCGTGGGCGAGCTGGTCGGGCAGGCCACCGAACAGCTCTCCCTGCTCGTACGACAGGAGGTCGCCCTCGCCAAGGAGGAGCTGGCCCAGAAGGGGCGGCGCGCGGGGCGCGGCGGCGGGCTCCTCGGCGCGGCCGGCGCCGTCGCCTACGTGGGGTTCATGACCCTCGCCGGAGCCGGGGTCGCGGCGCTGTCGCTCGTACTGGACGTGTGGGCCGCCGCGCTCATCGTCATGGGCGCGCTGTTCGTGATCGCCGCCGTGCTGGCCGTGATCGGCCGCGCGCAAATCCGGCGGGCCACTCCGCCCAGGCCGGAGCTGGCGCTCGACAGCGTCAAGGCGGACATGGACGAGATCAAGGGAAGGGCTCGGCGATGACGCACACATCCGGCAGGTCCGGCACGTCCGGTGCCTCCAGCGGGCACAACGGTCCGGTGGGAGCCAAGGGCCCCGACGAACTCCGGCGGCAGATCGAGGTGACCCGGGCGCAGCTCGGCGACACCGTCGAGGAACTCGCCGCCAAGGCCGATGTGAAGGCCAGGGTCCACTCCGCGTGGGACCGCGTGCCCCGGGAAGCGGTGGTCGTGGGCGGCGCGGGGGTCGCCGTGGCCGCAGCGGGGGTACTGGTCTGGCGGCACTACCACTAAGACCTGATCCGCAATTCCAGTCATGGCGAGGTCGGGCCGGCCCTTGTAGACGGGCATCTTGCCACCCAGGGCACCCGGGCCCGGCAGGCTGACGAGAGGCGGGCTGCCCATTTTGGTACGGCGGCGGAGCCGTGGCCCCGACCCCGGCTCACACCCTCGCTCGCCCCGTGCTCATCGCGTCCGGTTTGGCTGCGGCGCGGGAGCGGGCCGCTCGTAGGGCCCGCAGGCGCGGGGGCCATGTGCGGGTGTCCCGGGGTTCCACGTAGGGCTCCTCGGTGGCGGGGCGGCCCGCGGTGATCGCGCGTTCGCGGGAGAGTTCCGCGTCGAATTCGAGGCCCAGGAGGATCGCCAGGTTGGTGAGCCAGAGCCAGACGAGGAAGATCACGGCGCCTGCGAGGGTGCCGTAGGTCTTGTTGTAGGAGCCGAAGTTGGCGGCGTAGACGGCGAAGCCGGCGGAGGCGGCGAGCCAGATGAGCGTGGCGAGGACGCCGCCGGGGCTGACCCAACGGAAGCCCCGGCCACGGACGTTGGGCGCCGCCCAGTAGAGCAGCGCGATCATCAAGGTCACCAGCACCAGCAGGACCGGCCACTTGGCGACGTCCCATATCGCGATGGCCGCGTCGCCGAGCCCGACCGTCGTGCCCGCGCGCTCGGCCAGCGGACCGGTGAACACCACGATCATCGCGCTCGCCGCCAGCATCAGCATCAGCACGAGGGTCAGCGCGATACGCAGGGGCGTCAGCTTCCACACCGGGCGGCCCTCCGGCAGGTCGTACACCGCGTTGGAGGTACGGATGAACGCGGCCACGTAGCCCGACGCCGACCACACGGCCGCCAGGAGGCCGACGATCGCCAGCACTCCGCCCGTGCCGCCGCTCTCGCCCAGCTGGACGACCGCGTCCCGCAGGATGTCCCGCGCGGGACCGGGCGCCAAGTCGCCGATGTTGGCCAGGAGTTTGTCGGTCGTGCGCTGCCCGGCGACCCCGAGCAGCGACACCAGCACCAGCAACGCCGGGAACAGCGACAGCACGCCGTAGTACGTCAACGCGGCTGCCCGGTCGGACAGTTCGTCGTCCCGGACCTCCTTGACCGTGCGCCGCACCACCGCCCACCACGAAGGTTTCGGCAGTCCGGCGGGACCGCCCGCGCCGGTCCGTTCCTCGGTCTCCGCGCCGGTCCGTTCCTCGGTCTCCGCCTCGGATTCCGGTCCCTTCCCCACCCGCTCGGCCTCGCGCCGCTTCTCGTCCATGACCGGGCGGGTCTCCCGAATCCGGGCCCCGAACCGCCGACTTGACCTGAATCTTGGTTGAGGTTGAAGGGTGGTGAATGCACGGAACGATCGACGCCGATCAATGGAGAGCGACATGACTCGCCGTACCGATGTCCATCCCGTCCTCGACCGCCCCGACGTCGGGGCACCCTTCTTCAGCACCTGGCGGGTGGGCACGCCCCAACGGCAGCGGCAGACCGTCGAGGCCATCGCCGACACCTGGGAGCGGCGGCCGTGGCCCGCCGACGGGCTGTTGGGGTATTTCGTCTATACGGCGGAGGACGGTTCGGGCCTGCTGCATTACTCGCAGTGGGCCGACGAGCAGGCATTCGAAGCCTTCGTCAAGACGCGTCGGCAGGAGCGCAACGACGCCATCGACACCGCCGTACCCGGGATCGAGCGGGTGGGGCTCGGGCGTTACCGGCACTACCGCGGCCTCACGGGGGACGACCGTGCGGCACGGGTGCCGGGATGCGTCGTGATCGTCGACGTCGAGTTCGACGGGCCCGACCCGGCGCGGCAGCGTGCCTGGGTGGACGCCGTCGAGGAGGCGCTCGCCGCCGAGCCGAACGCGCACCCCGGCGGTATCTCCGCCCACTTCCACCTCAGCACCGACGGCACCCGCGTCCTCAACTACGCCGAGTGGGAGACGGCCCAGGCCCACATCGACGCGCTCGCCGCACCCGGCGACGGGGTCGGTTCGCCCTCGCCGCTCTGGCAGCGTGTACAGACCTGGCCGGGACTGAAGAGCAGCACGGTCCACCGCTACGAGTACGCCCTCGGCCTCGTCCCCGACTGATACCGGCCGCCCCTCCTCGGTCCCTCACCGAAAAATCCAACCGCCTGGACAAAAAAAGTTTTCGGTGAGACGGTGGAGCCATGTTGGACGTCACCGTGATCGAGGACCCCGAGGCAGCGGCGGTCTCGCTGGACCCCATACGGGCCCGGCTGCTCGCCGAGCTGGCGGCCGGGCCCGCGTCGGCGGCCATGCTGGCCGGGAAGGTCGGACTGCCGCGCCAGAAGGTGAACTACCACCTGAAGGCGCTGGAGAAGCACGGCCTGGTCGAGCTGGCGGGGGAGCGCCGCAAGGGCAATGTCACCGAGCGGCTGATGCGGGCGACCGCCGCGTCGTATGTGATCTCGCCGCTCGCACTCGCCGCCGTACAGCCGGACCCGGACCGGTTCCGGGACCAGCTCTCCGCGCGCTGGCTGCTCGCGCTCGGCGCTCGGCTGGTCCGGGACGTCGGGTCGCTGATCACGGGGGCGGCCAAGGCCCGCAAACGGCTCGCGACCTTCGCGCTCGACGGCGAGGTCACCTTCGCCTCGGCCGCCGACCGGGCCGCCTTCGTCCAGGAGCTGACCGCCGGGGTGAGCGCGCTCATCCGCAAGTACGACGCCCCCGACGCCGAGGGCGGCCGCGGGCACCGGATCGTCGTCGCCGTACACCCCACGGTCAAGCCGCAGGCCACCGAACTGCCCGACCAGTAAGACCCGTTGAGGAGCACGTCATGTCCAAGGAATTCGAGATCGCCCGCGAGTTCGAGGTCGACGCCACGCCCGAGCAGGTGTGGGAGGCCGTCACCAGCGGTACCGGCGGCTGGCTGTGGCCGATGGAGGCGCCCGAGCCGCATGTCGGCGGCAAGGGTCCGTTCGGCTCAGAGGTCACCGCATGGGATCCGCCGCACCGGTACACCAACCGGGTCGAGGACGTCGAGGGGATCTCCGAGCAGACCGTCAACCAGCTCGACTACACGATCGAACCGCGCGACGACGGCCGGCGCGCCTGGGTGCGGTACGTGCACAGCGGCGTCTTCGTCGACGACTGGGACAACCAGTACGACGGCGCCGCCAAGCACACCGACTTCTATCTGCACACCCTGCGCCAGTACCTGACCCGCTTCGAGGGCCGGACGATCACCGCGTTCGCCACCTTCGACGGGCCCGAGACGTCCGGGGGCGCCGACGCGCTCACCACGGTCGGGCGGGCGCTCGGCCTCGCGGACGACACCGCCGAAGGGGCACGCGTCCAGGCCGAGGGCCCCGAGGGGCAGCTCCTCGATGCCGTGGTCGACTACCGCGACCCGTACTTCATCGGCCTGCGCACCGACGACGCCCTCATCCGCTTCTTCGGCCGCAACCACTGGGGCCACCGCGTCGGTATGAGCGTCCACGACTTCGCGCCGGGCGCCGACGCCGAGGCGGACGAGACGGCCTGGCAGGGCTGGCTGAACGGGGTGTTCAGCCGGCCCTGAGACCTTCGGGCGGGTGCTACGGCCGGAACCGCAGCACCTGCGGGTCGTGGTCGCTGATCTGGTCGTTGAACTCCGCGTTGATGTGCACGCTGTCGTACGTGAACTCGCAGGAGCGCCGGATCGAGGGGCTGATCAGGATCTGGTCGAGGACCTGGGCGTTGCCCTGGAAGACGTACGAGTAACGCTCGCTCTTCGGCAGCGACTTGAACGCCGACCACAGGGCGCCGTCGTCCTCCAGCAGCTCGGCGGTGTCGGAGAACTCGAAGTCGTTGATGTCGCCGAGGGTGATCACGTCCGCGTTCTTGTCCTTTGCCAGGATCTCCTTGACGAAGGTGTTCACGGCGGTCGCCTGCAGGTGGCGCTGGGTCTCCGAGCTTCGCTTCGGCGGCTGGAACTCCGAGTGCAGCGACTGGTCGCCGCCCTTGGAGGCGAAGTGGTTCGCGATCACGAAGACGGGCTTGCCGCGGAAGGAGAACTCGCCGACGAGCGGCTTGCGGCTGTTCGTCCAGGCGGCGTTCGCCGGGTCGATACGGCCGGGGGACACCGTCAGTCGCGCCTTGCCGTAGGACTTCGTCACGCCGACGGCGGTCGCGGCGTCACCGCCCGCGCGGTCCGTGAAGGAGACCCGCTCCGGGTTGAAGAGGAAGACCTGACGGATGTTGCCGCCGGGCTCGCCGCCGTCCGCGAGGTTCACCGGGTCGATGGACCGCCAGTCGTACGCCGGGCCGCCCGCCGCCGCGATCGCGTCGACCAGCTTCTTCACCGTCTGGTCGGCGGCGACCGTACCGTCGTTGGTGGCGCCGTTGTTGTCCTGGATCTCCTCCAGCGTCACGATGTCCGGCGACTGGAGGTTGTGCACGATCGCGGCCGCGTGGTCCGCGAAGGAGGCGTCCGACGGGTCCAGGTTCTCGACGTTGTACGTCGCCACCGCGAGTTCGCCGCGCGCCTGCTTGCGGGTCGTCTCGCGCTCCAGGCCGCCCTGCTGCAGGGTGGCGATCTTGTTGGCGACGAGCGTGTAGCCGCCGAACTGGTTGTAGTCCAGCGGGCCGGTCGTGGTGCCCTTCAGCACGTCACCGACGTTCGCCTTCGGGAAGTCGGCGACCGCGCCCAGCGACTGGATCTGCAGCCGGCCGGTGTTCTGCGAGGTGTAGGAGCCGTACACCGTGCCGCCGCGGCGGTTGGCGTTCTCCCGGGGCTTCACCGTCACCCACAGCTCGGTGAACGGGTCGGTGGCGCCCACCACACGGGTGTCGGCGACCTGGACGTTCATGCCCTCCACGGACTCGTAGAAGTCCAGGGCGTACGTGGCCGGCGCGAGCGTGAGGCCGTCGATCGAGCCGCCGTCGGCGGTGTCGCCTGCCGGGGCGTACCTGCCCGGCACCGACTCGGCGTCGATGACCTTCGCGGCCGGGACGGCGTTGCCCGTGGAGACCACCGTGATCGTCGGGCGGGTGATCTGTGTCACGGACTGGTTTCCGGACGAAGTGCCGCCCGGCACGAACTCGGAGACCGTGCCCGAGACCGTCACCGCGTCGCCCACCGAGACCGTCGGCCGGGAGCTGGTGAAGACGAAAACGCCCTCGCTCGTGGCCGGGTCGGCGTCCGCCTGGGGGTCCTGGATCCAGAAGCCGCGCGAACCGTAGGTGCGTACGCCCGTGACGACGCCCTCGACTCCGGTCACCTGCTGACCGGCGAGGGGGGACGTCCGGGTCGTGCCCTGGATGTCGTGGATGCGTAGGGAGTCCGCCTCGGCGGGCGAGGTCAGGACCACGGCGGACACCGTGGAGCAGATGGTGGCGACGGTCAGCGCGCCGATGCGCGCGGTTCTCTTGCTGGGCAAGGGGATCCCTCCGGGGACGTACGTGGGCGCCGGGACGAGGGTGGACGGGGGGTGGCCTGCGACCGGTGGGGCGGTGCGACGCGCGTAGAACTCCGACGATCTTCGACGAACGGCGGTGGTCGCGTCTGTGGGCGGCCCCGGAATCACTCCAGAGCTACCCGTGAGTTTCTACGCGCGTCAATCTCCTGCCTGGTCAGGGTAGTTGTCAAGGTTTCAGCCATGTCCCACTCCTGGCAGGTACATGAACCGGGCGGCATGGGTGGAAATCCGTCTAGGCTGAGCGGCTGCGTACTTGTACGGGTGCCGCGTGTGATCGGACCCCGCGTTCCGCCGTGATCGGATGCCGTGTTCCGCTCGTACCTGTGCACGTACGCGTAGGCGAATCGCGCACGGGTGCCACCTGTACCGGAGCGCCACCCTGAAGTGCTCGTCACGCTCGTCATGCTCGTCACCGCTCGTTTCCGAGGAGAACTCCGCCGATGTCAGACAGCTCGCCACTGCCGCCGGTGCGGCTTCTCCCCGAAGCGGAGCTGGCGCGGGAAGCGCTCGCCACACCGCTGCTCTCGCGCGCCGCGCGGCTCGCCCGCTGGGCCGGGCCCGACACGCGTGTGGGCGCCGGTGGCGATCTCGTCGACGAGCAGCTGCCCGCGGCCGCCGAGGCGCTCGGGCTCACCGGGGAGGGGGTCGACGGCGACGACGCGGCGGCCTCGGCCGGCGAGGCCTGGCGGGTGGCCGTGGACACCGGGCTCGTCGAGATCGTGAACCCGGATGAGGGGGAGGAGGGGACGGTCGTCACGGGCGAGGACCTCGCGCTCCTCACCTCCGGCGGCCCGCAGGACGTGCTCGGCATCTGGCTCACGGCCCTGGAAAGCGCGCTCGCCGACGCGAGCGTGCCCGACCTCGACGGCCTCGTCGGCGCCATGGACCCCGGTGGCGAGATCGACTTCTCCGAGCTGGGCTGGGACCCCGACGCCGAGGCGGAGTTCCTCGACGGGGTGCTCGGCAACCTGTACCTCCTCACCGTCGGCGAGGGCGGCCCCGCCGACGGGCCGGTGCCGTTGCCCGCGCTCGCCGCGTCGATGATCATCCCCGACGACATGGGGGAGCCCACCAACGACGTGCTGGAACAGGTGTCGGACGCGATGATGCGGCTCGACGACCAGTTCCGGGCGCTGGAGCCGGTCGGGCTGGTGGAGTACCAGCCCGTGGACGAGGCGCTGATGACGGACGCGGAGGAAGCCGCGGCCGCCGAGGGGCCGGGGGCTCGGGGCGTCGACGACACCGATGTCACCCGGTACGGCATGGTGCGGCTCACCCCGCTCGGGCTGTACGGGATGCGGGCGCGGCTCCAGGAGGCGGGCATTTCCGCGCCCGTGGTCGGGGCCCTCGCCGACAAGGGCGCGGACACGCTGCTGGACGGCACCGCCGGGTTCCCGCCGGCGGCGGCCCACGCCGAGACCGAACAGTGGCTTGCCCGCCGGGAGTCGCTGGACGCGGCCCGCGAGCTGCTCGCGGCCGCGCGCGGCTCCGACCCGGGCGCGCCACTGCGGCGGCTGCGCTGCCAGCAGGCGCTGTCCCTGGTCGGGCCCGTGGCCGAGCCCGCGCTGCGCGAGGTTCTCGACGATCCCGAGCTGGGCGGGCTCGCGCGCGTCTGGCTGGCCGAGCGGGGTGCCTCGGACGTGCCCGCGCCGTCGGAGGCCATGGTCTTCTGGCTGACCATCGACACGGTCGCCGCGCAGCTGGCGGCCGAAGGGAACTCCGCGGAGCTGCGGGCGCTGGTGGAGGGGCTGGCGGCGCAGCACGGCGGGTTCTTCGCGGCCGCCTGGCGGGTGGACCATCCGGCCACGGCCGATGTGTTGGAGGCGATGGGGCGGATCCATCCCGACAAGAGGGTGGCCAAGGAGGCTCGTAAGGCGGCGTTCAAGGCGCGATCGCAACGGGCTGAGTGACGTAGGGCGCCCAGTAGCTCGGGTTGTGCTGCGGTTGTGGCGGGTGCGGGTGGGTTGTGGTTGCTCGCACAGTTCCCCGCGCCCCTGAAAGACACGGCCCTGCGGGCCGAAAAGCACGGGGCGCAGCCCCTGCTTTTCAGGGGCGCGGGGAACTGCGCGACCAGCCCCCACTCACCCGCACCCGCTCCACAACCTGATCCACCCGAGTTCTCATGCGCCAAGGGGTCGAAGGGGCACAGCCCCATGACGGGTTCATCGAAGCGTAGGGGCGCGCTTCGCCCCCCGTTCAACCCGTGTTCAGCCGTGGACGGGACAGTTCGGGCGCGTAACACGGGTCCGCCCCCCCACGGTCATCCACCGCACGCAGGAGACAGCATGTCGCTCACCCGCAGGGACTTCGCCAGACGATCCGCGGCCACCGGGGCCGGTGTCGCTCTGGCCGGCAGCGTAGGCGCACTCGCCACCGCGCCGAACGCCCTCGCGTCGACGGACACGGAGACCGACAACGACGGCACGACCGACAGCACCACCGAGGGCGGGGCGGACCGCCACAGTGGAGTCGGATACGGGCCGCTCGTTCCCGACCCCGACGGCATCCTGGCGCTGCCCGCCGGGTTCAAGTACCGCGTCATCACGTACAGCGGCAGGACCAAGCTGGAGTCGGGCGAGTACACGCCCTCCAACCACGACGGTACGGCCACCTTCGCCGGCCCGCGCGGCGCCACCCTCCTCGTCAACAACCACGAGCTGAAGGGCCCCCGGGCCAACTGGCAGTACCCGGTGCCGCTCGCCGAGGGCCTCGTCTACGACCCGGCCGCGTCCGGCGGCTGCACGGTCGTCGAGGTCCGCCGCGACGGCCAGGTCGCCGAGTGGGTCGGCATCGCCGGCACCTCCACCAACTGCGCGGGCGGCAGCACCCCGTGGGGCACCTGGCTGACCTGTGAGGAGAACTCCGACAAGGCCGGCGTCAACGGCATGACCAAGGACCACGGCTACGTCTTCGAGGTCGACCCCATCGACCGTCGCGCCAACCGTGACCCCAAGCCGCTGAAGTTCTTCGGCCGCTACGACCACGAGGCCGTCGTCATCGACCCCAGGCGCGGCCACGCCTACCTCACCGAGGACGCCTCGAACCCCAACGGCCTCTTCTTCCGCTGGACCCCGCCGAAGGGCTTCGAGTACGGCCCCCGCAAGTTCCGTGAGCTCGCCGACGACGCGGGTGTCCTCCAGGCGCCCAAGTGCTTCGACTCCGGCGGCAAGTTCGTCGACGACCTCTCCCGCGCCACGAAGATCGGCACGGTCTACGGCGTCGACTGGGTCGACGTCCCCGACCGCGACGCGAAGACCGTCGCCGTCCGCAAGCAGTTCGGCACCGGCGAGATCACCCGCGCCCGCAAGCTGGAGGGCATGTGGTGGGGCGACGGCGGCGCGTACATCGTCTCCTCGTACGCCCGTGCGGAGAGCCCCGGCGCCGCGCACGACGGCCAGGTCTGGTTCTACGACCCCAAGCGCCGCACCCTGACGCTGAAGGTCCTGCTCGGCGTCAACCCCGACCCGTCCGTCGACGGCGCCTTCGACGGCCCCGACAACATCACCGTCTCCCCGTACGGCGGCATCATCCTCGCCGAGGACGGCGAAGGCGTCTCGCACCTCTTCGGCGCGACCGACAGCGGCCGTACGTACCCCATCGCCCGCAACGACCTCAACGTCGGCACCGAAGAGGAGCCCGACTACGCCGAGTTCTGCGGCGTCACCTTCTCGCCCGACGGCAAGACCCTGTACGCCAACATCCAGAAGCCGGGCATCCTGCTCGCCATCACGGGTCCGTGGAAGCGGCAGAAGCGCGGCTGAACCTCGAAGCCGTACCCCTCGATTTAATTCGTTCGCTCGACCCGCGGTTCGCCTCCTAGAGTCTTTCTTGTCCAGGTGCGAAGGCAGGACCTACTTCCACTCATAATGGGGCGGCCGCGGGTTCGAGTCCCGCCACCGGTACAACGCGCCGGTGTAGCTCAGGGGTTAGAGCACCTACGTCGGTTCCGCCGGCTTCGATCTCTGGACACCCAAAACTTCATGCACCTCCCGGTGCGATGTCTGATCTCGGGGAGGTGCAGCAGATGGTGGGTGCCCGGTGCGCAGGCAGCGGATACTTCGGGAACTGGTGGGGATGACTCCTCGTGCGGGTTCGAATCCCGTCATCGACTTCTGGTCGGTGTGGCGGAACGGAAGACGCGCCAGTTATAAGCAACCTTCGCCGATTTCGACCTCGGGCACCCTCCTTTTGCTGCGCCTCCCTCCGAAACAACCATTCCACGCACGAAGTGCTGGCGAATTCGGGGGAATTCATCATGGCGCGATTCAACACGAAGGCCACCAAGGCGCAGCCCACCTCGCGGGTCACCTCGACGGGGCGCGTGCTCCGTACGTACGAGGGCGGCCGAGGCCGTGAGCGGGACGAGCGCTCGGAACTGTTCCTGCTGTCGATCGCCAACTTCGTCGCGCAGAAGACCTTCTACGAGAGCGGCGAGGGCCGGGACGACCGGTTCGCCGCGCTCGTACGCCGGCTCGCCGTCACCGACCCGGCGTGGACGGCCGGCCTGCTCGGCTGGCTGCGCGGCGAGGGCAACCTCCGTACGGCCTCGATCGTGGGCGCCGCCGAGTACGTGAAGGCACGGCTCGACGCGGGGGCCACCGACGGACCCACCAACCGTCAGGTCATCGACTCGGTGCTGCGGCGCCCGGACGAGCCCGGCGAGCTGCTCGCCTACTGGACCTCGCGGTACGGCCGCAACATCCCCAAGCCGGTGAAGCGGGGCGTCGCCGACGCCGTACGACGGCTCTACAGCGCCAAGTCGCTGCTGAAGTACGACACGGCGTCCAAGGGCTACCGCTTCGGCGACATCCTGAACCTGGTGCACGCGGCGCCGGACCCGGACAAGCCGTGGCAGGGGGACCTGTTCCAGTACGCCCTCGACCGGCGCCACAACCCGGACACGGCGGTGGTGCCCAGGTCGCTGCCCGTGCTCGCGGCCCATCGTGACCTGATGGCGCTGCGGCCGGCGAAGCGGCGCCGGGTCGTCACCGGCGCGGGCGGCGCGCGGCGGCTCGCCGACGCGGGCATCACCTGGGAGGCGCTGGCGGGCTGGCTGCAGGGGCCGATGGACAAGGCGGCCTGGGAGGCCGTCATCCCGTCCATGGGTGCCATGGCCCTGACGAGGAACCTGCGGAACTTCGACGAGGCGGGCGTCTCGGACGAGGTCGCGGCCCAGGTGGCTGCCCGGATCAGCGACCCGGCGGAGGTGGCACGGTCGCGGCAGTTCCCGTTCCGCTACCTCTCGGCGTACCGGCACGCGCCCTCGCTGCGCTGGGCGTACCCGTTGGAGCAGGCGCTCGGCCACTCGCTGGCCAACGTGCCCGCGCTGCCCGGCCGGACCCTGGTCCTGGTCGACCGCTCGGGCTCGATGTTCTACTCGCGGCTGACCGACCGCTCGTCGCTCACGTACGCCGACGCGGCGGCGATCTTCGGCACGGCGCTCGCGCTGCGGGCGGCGGACGCGGATCTCGTCGAGTTCGGGAGCACGAGCAAGCCGGTGGAGTTCCGCAAGGGCGAGTCGGTGCTGAAGGTCATCGGCCGGTTCGGCGACCTGGGCGGCACCGACACGACCGAGGCCGTCCGCCGGCACTACCGGACGCACGACCGGGTGCTGATCGTCACGGACGAGCAGGCGACGTACAGCCACTACGGCGACCCGACCGCGCGGGTCCCGGTCGACGTACCGGTCTACACCTGGAACCTCGCCGGGTACCGGGCGGGCCACGGCCCTTCCGGAAAGGCGAACCGCCACACCTTCGGCGGCCTTTCGGACGCGGCTTTCCGGATGGTCCCGCTGCTCGAGGCGGCGCGGGACGCCGACTGGCCGTGGGTCGGTTGAAGAACTCGGTTGAAGAACGCCGGCGACTGTCGTCCGGCGGTGAGTGTGGCCCGTATCCCAGTGGGGGTACGGGCCACACTCTTGTTCGGGGGCTCTGCTGACATCTAACATGTCAGTCCATGGAGGCCATACGACCGGTGAGCCGCACCCTGCTCAGGGACCGCGCCTACCAAGCCATCCGGGACGCCATCGTGGCCGGGGAGATCGAGCCCGGTGCGGTGGTGCGCGACGCCGAGTTCGCCGAGCTGCTGGGGCTGTCGCGGGCGCCGGTGCGGGAGGCGTTCTCGCGGCTGGTGGACGAGGGGCTCCTGGAGAGCAAACCGCAGAGCTACACGCGGGTCACGGCCGTCGTCGCCGCCGATGTGCGGGACGCGGCGGCCGTGGTCGGCGCCATGCACGAGCTGGCCACCCGGGTCGCCGTACCCCGGCTGTTCGCGGCGGACGTCGAGACGATGCGCTCGGCCAACGAGCGGTTCGCGGCGGCCGTCCACGCGGGCGACGTCGACGCCGCCCTGGTCGCCGACGACGAACTGCACGACGTCCTGGTCCGGGTGAGCGGCAACCGCGCGGCCGCCGCCACCATCGCCCGCTACACCCCGCTCATCCGCCGGCTGGAGCGACGTCGCTTCGGTGAGGGCGGCAACTGCCGCTCGGCCGGACTGCACGAGCAGCTGATCGAGGCCTGCGCGGCCGGTGACACGGACGAGGCGGTCCGGGTCACGGCGGAGATCTGGCGCGGCCTGGCCGCGCTCGTCGACGAGCGCGCCGACGAATCCGCCGACGAGGCCGTCGAGGAACCCGGCGCCGAGGCCGTGGACGAGGCCGTCCTCGAAGCGGACCACTGACCCACTCCACCCCGGGAGGACCCGACGTGTCCCTTTCTTCCTTCGAGCGCTACCCGCTCCTCTTCGGTCCCTCACCGGTCCACCCGCTGGAGCGCCTCACCGCCCACCTCGGCGGCGCCTCGGTCTGGGCCAAGCGCGAGGACTGCAACTCCGGTATCGCGTACGGCGGCAACAAGACCCGCAAGCTGGAGTACCTCGTCGCGGACGCGCTCGCCCAGGGCTGCGACACCCTCGTCTCCATCGGTGGCGTGCAGTCCAACCACACCCGCCAGGTCGCCGCCGTCGCCGCCCGCGCCGGGCTCAAGTGCGTTCTTGTCCAGGAGAGCTGGGTCGACTGGCCCGACGCCGTCTACGACAAGGTCGGCAACATCCTGATCAGCCGCCTGGCCGGCGCCGACGTACGGCTTGTCCGGGCCGGCTTCGGCATCGGCTTCAAGGAGAGCTGGGAACTGGCGCTCAGGGAGGTCGAGGAGAACGGCGGCAAGCCGTACGCCATCCCGGCCGGCGCCTCCGACCACCCCCTCGGCGGCCTCGGCTTCGCCGGCTGGGCGTACGAAGTCGCCGACCAGGAGCGGGAGTTGGGCGTCTTCTTCGACACGGTGATCGTGTGCTCGGTGACCGGATCGACCCAGGCGGGCATGGTCGCCGGGTTCGCCGCGCTGGAGGAGGCGGGCGGACGGCCGCGCCGGGTGCTCGGCATCGACGCCTCGGCGAAGCCGACCGCCACGCGTGAGCAGATCGCCCGTATCGCGCAGAACACCGGGCAACTCATCGGTGTCAAGGGTGAGTTGACGGTGGCCGATGTCGAGCTGGACGAGCGCTACCACGGGGGGATCTACGGCGTCCCGGACGACGCCACCCTCGTGGCGATGCAGCTCGCCGCGCGCACCGAGGGCATGATCACCGACCCCGTGTACGAGGGGAAGTCGATGGCCGGGATGATCGACCTGATCGAGCGCGGTGAGATCGGGACGGAGTCCACCGTGCTGTACGCCCACCTCGGCGGGCAGCCCGCGCTGAACGCGTACAGCGGGGTGATCGAGTGAGGTCGGAGGCGCTGCTCCGGGGCTGACCCGGCTCGCCACCGGCTCCGGCAGCGGACTCGCCCGATGCCGATGAACGGGAGGCGCGGCGCGTCTGCGTCCTGTTGTCCTCCCGGTCGGTCGGGCACGCGCCGGGCGCCCCTCCTCGGGGGCGCCCGGCGTTGCGTATGTGTGCCTCAGAGTGACTGGGCCGCCGGCTTCACCATTCCCCTGACCGTGCGGGACTTCACGAAGTCGCCCATCGCGGTCATCTCCCACTCGCCGGAGAACTGCTTGATCAGCTTGGCCATCATGACGCCGGTCTGGGCCTCGGCGCTGGTGAGGTCGAAGCGGACCAGTTCTTCGCCGGTGGCGGCGTCGAGGAGGCGGCAGTAGGCCTTGGCGACCTCGG
Organism: Streptomyces sp. DSM 40750; assembly: GCF_024612035.1. Classification (GTDB taxonomy): domain Bacteria; phylum Actinomycetota; class Actinomycetes; order Streptomycetales; family Streptomycetaceae; genus Streptomyces. Next base: position 2,891,018 of record NZ_CP102513.1, on the reverse strand, counting down.
TGAACTTCTGGCCGGAGAAGGAGTTGACCGTGAAGACCAGGCCGGTGACCTCCTGGGGGAGGCGCCCGAGATCGACCACGATCACCTCGTCGTCCCCGCCGCCCTCGCCGGTGAGGTTGTCACCGGAGTGCTTGATGGCGCCGTTGACGATGGAGAGCTTGCCGAAGTAGCAGCTGTCGATGTGGTTGCGCTGCGGGCCGTACGCGATGACCGACGCGTCCAGGTCGATGTCCTTGCCCCGGTACGCCGGCTCCCAGCCGAGGCCCATCTTGACCTGGGAGAGCAGCGGGCGGCCGCCCTTGACCAGGGAGACCGTCTGGTTCTTCTGGAGGCTGACGCGGCCCTTGTCCAGGTTGATCTTCCCGGCGCCGGGTGCGGGGGCCGCGGGTGCGGCCGGAGGGGCGGCGGGGGCCGGGGGCGCCGTGACACGCGGGTCCAGGGGCGGGGCCGGCGGGGCCACAGGGGGCTGCATGGTGGGGACGGGCGGGGCGACGGGAGTGGTCTGTGCCGGGGCCGGGGCGGGTTCCTCCACCGTGACGCCGAAGTCCGTCGCGATGCCCGCGAGGCCGTTCGCATACCCCTGGCCGACCGCGCGGGCCTTCCACGCGCCGTTGCGCAGATAGATCTCCACGATCACCACGGCCGTCTCCGTGCTCAACTGCGGCGGGGTGAACGTGGCGATCACCGAGCCGTCCGCCGCGTTGCGGATCGTCGCCGTCGGTTCGACGCCCTGGAATGTCTGGCCCGCCGCGTCCGGGCTCGCCGTGACGACGATCTTCTCGATGCCGGGGGGGACGGCCGTCGTGTCCACCGTGATCGAGTCGGGGGTCGTACCGCCGCCGGAGCGGTACGTCACGCCCGGGCCGGTCGGCTGGTTGTAGAAGATGAAGTCGTCGTCCGAGCGCACCTTGCCGTCTGCGGTGAGCAGCAGGCCCGATACGTCGAGCCGCACCGGGGCGGCGACGTCCACCGCGACGCGGGGGGCGGGCAGCGGGATGTTCGAGCCGGGGGTCATAGCGGTCATGCCGGGTGAACGATTCAGGCCGCTTTACCGTTCCCTTACCGAGTGGGTCGGGGGGCCGTTCGGGGGTGCGGGTGGGTGGGGGCTGGTCGCGCCCGCGGGGCGGAGCCGCATATCGATACAGCCCCGCGCCCCTGAAAAGCAGGGGCTGCGCCCGTGCTTTTCGGCCCGCAGGGCCGTGGTCTTCAGGGGCGCGGGGAACTGCGCGAGCAACCACATCCCACCCGCACCCGCCGTACGACCCTTGGCAGAGCGGATCGGTGGCTTTCAGACTCGGGTGACCTGGGGGCCCAGCAGCGCGTACCGGTGGGCCTCCGCTGTCGGCAGCAGTGTGCTCGTGACGATCGCGTCCAGGTCGCTCACCTCGGCGAACCGGCAGAAGCTGACCGCGCCGAACTTGGTGTGGACGCCCGCGAAAACCGTGCGCCGGGAGGCGCGGATCGCCTGGGCCTTGACCTCGCTGACGGCCGGGTCGGGGGTGGTGAGGCCGTGGTCGCGGGTGATGCCGTTGGCGCCGATGTACGCCAGGTCGATGACGAAACCGGCCAGCATCTTCGTCGTCCAGTGGTCGACGGTCGCGAGGGTGCCGGGGCGCACCCGGCCGCCGAGCAGCAGCACGGTGGTGGTGCCGGCCTCGGCGAGCGCGCCCGCGGTGGCGAGGGAGGCGGTGACCACGGTCAGCGGCCGGTCCCGGGGGAGGGCCTCGGCGATGAGCTGCGGGGTGAAGCCCTCGTCGACGAAGACCGTCTCCGCGTCTCCGAGCAGTTCGGCCGCCGCGGCCGCGATACGGCGCTTCTCGGGCACATGGCTGGTCGCGCGGAACGCGAGCGTCGTCTCGAACCCGGCGCTCTCCACGGGATACGCCCCGCCGTGCGTACGGCGGACCAGCCCGTGGTCCTCCAGGGCGCGCAGATCACGCCGTACGGTCTCCTTCGCCACGCCCAGTTCGACGGCCAGCTCGGCCACGTCGACCGCACCCGTGCGGCGGGCGGCCCGGACGATCTCGCGTTGCCTCTCTTCCGCGCTCATGGCCGACACCCGCTCTCCCTCGCCGTAGTGCTGCCCGTTCGGGCCCGGTGGGGGCCTCGACGCAAGTTCTACAGCGGGTGCGCGGCGCCGACCAGGCCTGTTGCGCGACTGATGAGGCCCGCCCCGGACCGTTTCGCACGGCTGTGTCCCGTCGCGGCCCGTCGCGGACCCGGGACGGACGTGGGATCGGGCAGCGGGCGGGCCCGGATACGGGAGCGGGCGGGCCCGTTCGGTGCCCGCCCGCTCCTTCCGTACGACGTACGGCCCTCGTTTCCCGTACGACGTACGAACCCGTGCCCCCGTCAGTACGGCCAGATCGGCGGGTCGCTCACGAAATGGCCGCCCAGATTGGCGTGCGCCTCGTTCCCGGGGTCCAGCTCGCCCTGCTCGGCGATCAGCTTTTCGGCGTACGGTTCGGAGTCGTCCTGCGGCTCGTAGCCCAGCGCGCGGGCGGTGGAGAGGTCCCACCACAGGCGGGTGTTGGCGGAGGAACCGTAGACGACGGTGTGGCCGACGTGCTCGGCGGTCAGGGCCGCGTCGAAGAGGCGGGCGCCGTCGGCCGGGCTCATCCAGAGCGAGAGCATGCGGACGCTGGTGGGCTCGGGGAAGCAGGAGCCGATGCGGACGGAGACCGTCTCCAGGCCGTGCTTGTCCCAGTAGAACTGGGCCAGGTCCTCGCCGAAGGACTTGGACAGGCCGTAGAAGGTGTCCGGGCGGTGCGGGGTGTCGACCGGGATCAGCGCGCCCGGATCGAGGGGTGCTTCCCCCTGCGGGCGGGGTGTGTAGCCCACCGCGTGGTTGGAGGAGGCGAAGACGATACGGCGCACGCCCTCCTCGTGGGCGGCCTCGTACAGGTGGTACGTCCCCTCGATGTTCGCCTTCAGGATCTTCTCGAAGGAGGCTTCCAGGGAGATGCCCGCGAGGTGGATGATCGCGTCGACGCCCCGCACGGCCTCGCGCAGGGCCGCCTTGTCGGCGAGGTCGGCGGTGATCGCGTCCGGCTCGCCCTCGATGGGCAGCATGTCCAGGAGACGCAGTGCGTAGCCGTGGGCCGGGAGCAGCTCCCGCATCAGGGTACCGAGTCCACCGGCGGCGCCGGTGAGCAGAACGGTGCGGGGAGCGGGCATCCGCGGATCTCCTTGCATCGCCATCTGTGCACGTGGGCGTCCGGCATTCACATTCGTGGACACGCTAGGGAGTGGGGGTCCCGTGCGTCAAGTGTGACGCGGCGGCGGGAAATCGCTGGTGCGGTGGGGGTTACCCGGCTTGACCGGCCCCAAGGGGGCGCCTTAGCGTGCTTCTGTTCAGAAATGTAAACACTGATCAGCGACATGGACATGGGAGAGCCCGTGACGTCAGCCCCTCTCGCCGCCCGGCTCAGGGTCCCCAGCGGACCGCTGTTCTTCCCCGTCACGGCGTACGGGCCGGACGGCACGATCGACCTCGACGCCTATCGCGCGCACGTCCGCCAGGGGGTCGAGGCAGGGGCCGCCGCCGTCTTCGCCTGCTGCGGCACCGGCGAGTTCCACGCGCTCACGCCCGAGGAGTTCCAGGAATGCGTACGGGCGGCCGTCGTGGAGACGGCCGGCCGGGTGCCCGTCGTGGCCGGCGCGGGCTACGGCACCGCCCTCGCGGTGCGCTACGCGCGCCTCGCCGAGGAGGCCGGCGCCGACGGGCTGCTCGCCATGCCGCCGTACCTCGTCGTGGCCGCCCAGGAAGGACTCCTGCGGCACTACCGGCAACTCGCCGCGGCCACCTCCCTCCCCGTCGTCGTCTACCAGCGCGACAACGCCGTCTTCACGCCGGAGACGGTGGTCGAACTGGCCCGCACGGAAGGGATTGTCGGCCTCAAGGACGGCGTCGGCGACCTCGACCTGATGCAGCGGATCGTGAGCGCGGTGCGCGCCGAGGTACCGGGGTCCGGCGACTTCCTCTACTTCAACGGCCTGCCGACCGCCGAACTGACCCAGCCCGCCTACCGCGCCGTCGGGGTCCCCCTGTACTCCTCGGCCGTCTTCTGCTTCGTACCGGAGATCGCCCTGGCGTTTCACCGGGCGATCGGCGCGGGAGACGATGCGATCGTGGAACGGCTGCTCGACGGGTTCTACCGCCCCTTCGTCGAACTCCGCGCCCAGGGACGCGGCTACGCCGTGTCGCTGGTCAAGGCCGGGGTACGGCTACGGGGGCTGGACGTGGGAGAGGTCCGGCCGCCGCTGCACGAGCCGGCGGCGGAACACGTCAAGCAGCTGGGCCAGTTGATCGAGCGCGGCTACGCGCTGCTCGCGGAGTCCTGACAGCACACGGAGTCCGCGAGGCACGAGGAGTACGAGGAGGGCAAGTGAAGGCGTCGACGTTCGTCTACCCCTGGGACGTCAACGGGGATCCGGCCGCCGCGGAGCGCATCGCGGGGCTGGGCGTGCGGCAGGTGACGCTCGCCTCCGCGTACCACTCCACGCGCGCGCTCACCCCCCGCCACCCCCGGCAGCGCATCGTCACCGCCGAGCACGCGGCCGTGCTGTATCCGCCGGGGGCGCGTTGGGAGGGCCGTACGCTGCGGCCGTACGCGGCCGGGGAGTGGGCGCCCGGCGACGCGTTCGGGGAGGCGGCCGAGGCTCTGGCGGCGGCCGGTCTGGAGGTGCACACCTGGGTGGTTCTCGCCCACAACTCGCGCATGGGCGCCGAGCATCCCTCGACCTCCGTGGTCAACGCGTACGGGGACCGCTATCCGTGGGCACCGTGTGTCGCGCAGGAGGCGACGCGTGAGTACCTCGTCGATCTGGCGGTGGAGGCGGCGGTCCGGCCGGGCGCGCGCGGCACGGAACTGGAATCACTCGGCTGGTACGGCATCTCCCACCTCCACGCCCACGACAAGACGGGCGGGGTCGGGCTCGGGGACGCAGGGCAGTACCTGATGTCGCTGTGCTTCTGCGGGACCTGCCGCGACGGCTACGCCGGGGCCGGGCAGGACCCCGACGCGCTGGCGGCGGCCGTCCGTGAGGCGCTGGAGCCGTTGTGGCGGGGCGAGGGCGTCGACGAGGGCTGGCCGGCCGTGGAGAAACTTCTCGGCGCGGAGCGGGCGGCGGGTACACGGGTGTGGCGCGACGCGATCGCGCGCTCGCTGCAGGAAGCGGCTGTCACGGCGGTACGGGCCGCCGCACCCGAGGGGTTCCAGGTACTGCTGCACGCGGATCCGGTGACGTACCACTGCGGGGCGAACCCCGGGGTCGACCCCGCGCACATCCTGGGCGTGGCGGACGGTGTCGTCGTGCCGTGCGCGGGCGGACCGGGTCTGCTTCCGGCCTTCGCGGAGGCCGGGTCGGAGGGCGCCGTGCTGGCCGCCAACTTCGGCATCGTGTCCGGGATGGGCGGCAGTCCGGTCACGCTGGCCGAGGACGCGGGGCGGGCGGCGGAGCTGGGGGCGACGGAGCTGCGGCTTTACCACGCGGGGCTGGCGTCCGACCAGGATCTTGTGGCTGTGCGGGAGGCGTTGACGGCGGTGGGTTGACCTGCGTGTTTCGCCCCCGCCGCCCCTCCTCGTTCCCGTCTCGGCGCGGTTCCCCGCGCCGAGAGGCGAGACGAGAGGGGGCGGCGGGTGTACAGGCCGGGTTCGAGGCCTCTTGAATGCCCGATGCCCGATGCCCTGGCGGGGGCTAGTGCCAGTTGCTGATCTTGACGTCGTGCGGCGCGGGCTCTCCCTTGCCGGTTTCGACCAGCTTCTTGAGACTCATCAGGAACGTCGCCCATTTGGTGCTGCAGTGGTACATGAACTCCACCGGCTCCTTCCAGCCTTCGTGCCGGAACAACACGATCGTGAAGCCGTCCTCCTGCTTGAGCTCGAAGCGGATCTGCGTGCCGATCCACTCCTCGGGGCCGTCGACGACCTCCCAGACCACGCGCCCGGCGGGCTCAGCCTCCAGGACCTTCATGTCGAAACCGCCGGCCTCGAAGCGGAACCGGAGGACTCCCCCGACGTCGCCGTCGCCGTCCGTGTCCTGCGTCCACCAGCTCGCCAGCCCGTCGACCGTGGTCAGGGCGGCGTGGACGGCCTCGGGAGACGACGTGATTCCGATCCTGTGCAGGATGTCCACCATCTCGATACCTCTTCTCGTGTCGGCGCCCGCATTCGGGCGCGGTTCATCAGCGCCGCATCGGATGTGGCGGCGTTCGGTCGTGAGGAGTCATCCCTCTTGGCTGCGCTGGATCGCCTCGGCGATCCGCTTGATGCGATGCAGCCGGGCGTCCCAGCGGGCCCCGACCGACGACAGTTGCGCGACCGCGCGGGCGAGTTGGGCCTCGTCCACCTCGTAGAGGCGCTCACGTCCGGACGGTGTGACGTGGACCAGTCCGACCCGGTGGAGTACGCCGAGGTGTTTGGCGACCGCCTGCCGCGTGACCGGTAGCTGCTCACTGAGCGTGGTCGCCGTCCCGCCGCTGTCGGCCAGCAGCAGGTCGAGCATCCGCCGCCGGGTAGGGTCCCCCACCGCCGACCAGAGTTCGTCGTCGATGGTGACGCTCATGGCGTCGACACCAGCCGGGCGACGTACGTGACGAGGCGGGGCAGGAAGTGGTCCCAGCCGGTGACGTGCTCGCGGTACTGCTCCTCGAGCACGGCCGCCTCCCAGCCCTTCTCCCGGAACCCCGCCTCGCTGAAGCGCAGCAGCGTGCCCCCGCCCGACGGGACCAGTTCGAAGGTCACCAGGAGCGAGTTGGCCGACTCCGCGGCCTCAGCCTCGTCGTACACCCACCGGAAGGAGAACCGCCGGGGCGGGTCGGCCTCGATCACCGTGAGCGGCACGGCCTTCGCGTCCGGTGTGGCCCTGTCGCCGAACCAGATGACCCCGGTGGCGCCGGGCGCCGGCTTGAGCTCTGCTTCGTCCGGCCACCACTCCCGGAGGTGTTCTGGCCTGCTGACGACCTCGTAGACCACCTCGGGCGTGGCTTCGATGTAGAGCTCCCGCTCGATGCTGCCGTACTCCATCTCGCGCTCCCGTCCTTTCGCAACCTTTGGTTGCATGTGACTCTAGGGCCTCGCTCCGGAACGCGCAACCATGAGTTGCTCGAAGGGTTCACCGGCAGCGATGGCGCAGCAGTCGGGCCGCCGCCAGAACGAATCCCGCCGCCACCGCCACCAACAGCACCTGGAGGTTGATCAGTTCCACCAGTCCCGCGCCGATCGCCATCCCGACGGCGGTCGGGGCGAACAGCAGGGTGTGGGCCGTGGCGGTGGTGCGGCCCAGCCGCTCGGGCGGGGTTTCGCGCTGGACCGTGGTGAGCGTGGCGGTCAGGACGCAGGGGAGGCCGAGGCCGATCGCCGCGCTGCAGGCCAGGGTGAGGGTGTCGTTCGGGATCGCGCGGAGGGCCACCGCCGATCCCGTCAGGGCGATGCCGTACGCGGCGAAGGGGAGTTCGCCGAGGCGGCGCAGGAGTGGGCCCGTGGCCAGGCCGATGGTGATCGAGCCGATGCCCTGGGCGACGTAGAGGAGCCCTGTGTGGGCGGGGGAGCGGCCCAGGGACTCGACCACCGCGTAGATCAGGGCGCCGTTGATCCCGGAGAGCAGCATGGTCGTGGCGCCGGCCAGGACGAGGGGGCGTAGGCGGTTGTCGGCGAGCAGGCGGCGGGCGCCTTCGGCGGTGCGGGCGCGTGGGCCCGGGGTGGACCGTTCAAGGGAGTGGGGTTGCGTCTTCCCTGCCCGCACCCGCACCCGCACCAACCCGTATATCCCCGCCGCCGCGACGAACGTCACCGCGTCCAGCAGTGCCACCGCCGCCCCGCCGTACACCGCGTACAGCCCCGCCCCGGCCAGCGGGGCCAGCAGCTTCATGCTCTCGTTGGCCGTCATGCGCAGGCCGTTGAAGTCGCCGAGGAGGGACGGGTCGACCGCTGTGGCGACGAGGGCCGACTCGGCCGCGTCGGCGACGACGCCTGCCGCTCCGTAGACGAGGAGGACCGTGTAGAGGAGCCACAGGTCGCCGGGGGTGTCGACGGCGAAGAGGGTGAGGAGGAGGGCGGCCAGGCCCAGGTGGGTGGCGATGAGGAGGGCGCGGCGGGCGGGGCGGTCCGCGAGGGTGCCCAGGAGGGGGCCGGCCAGGACCGGGGCCCACAGGGCGAACGTGCACAGCGCCGCCAGCGCGTCCGAGCCGGTGAGGTCCTTGACCCAGACGCCCGCGACCAGCCACATCGCCGACGAACCGAGGCCCGAGACCACCACTGCGGCCAGGTACGGCCCCGCGTCGCGGTCCCGGAGGACGCGCGTCGTCGTCCATGGCGTGGATGTCATGGCTGGTGATCGTGGCGCTAAGGCCCCGCCGTACGGATCGGGCGGATGCCCTAGGAATCGTCGCCGGGAGGAGTGGGTGCGTGGCGAGCGATGAGTTCTCGGGGCGCCGAAGGTCTACCGGACAAGGGAGACACACAACTCCGGCACGCCTCCAGGGAGCACCGCATGACCGACCACGGCTCGACCGACTCGACCCCCCTCGACCTCGCCCCCCAGGCCCGTGTCGTCGCCCGCCTCACCCAGGCCGTGCGCGACGACCAGCTCTCCGACTCCACTGCGTGCCCGGAGTACGCCGTGCACAACCTCCTCGGGCATCTGCTCGGTCTCGCCATCGCCTTCCGTGACGCGGGCCGGAAGGACCTGGGTCCCACGACGGACACCGATCCGCAGGCGGCGGTGCCGGACATCGGGCCGGGCTGGCGCGAGGAGCTGCCTCAGGTGCTCGACGAGCTCGCCGAGGCCTGGCGCGACCCCGCCGCCTGGACGGGTGAGACCCGGGCGGGCGGGGTGTCGCTGCCGGGGGCCGTCGCCGGTGCCGTGGCGGTGGACGAGCTGGTCGTGCACGGCTGGGACCTCGCCCGGGCCACCGGACAGGCGTACGAACCCGATCCGGCGGCTCTCGCGGCGACGCACTCCTTCCTCGCCGCGGCGGTCGACGACCCCGGGCGCGGCGAGATCTTCGACCCCGTGGTGCCGGTGCCGGACGACGCGCCGCTGCTGGACCGGGTGATCGGTTTGAGCGGACGTGATCCGTTCTGGAAGCCCTAGGGACCCAAAAGCCCTAGGTTCTGCAAGCCGGAGGAGCGTCCACGAGACAGAACGCTCAAACGCGGCGCGCGCCCCCGCCCGCGTCCGTACGCTCCCGAGCATGCCCCTGAGCCTCACCGTCCTCGGCACCGCCTCACCGCATCCCGGTCCGGGCCGGCCCACCTCCGGTTATCTGCTGCGCGGCGGGGGCGCCGAGGTATGGGTGGACGCGGGGTTCGGGACCTTCGCCGAGTTGCAGCGGCACACGGATCCCACCCGGCTCACGGCGATCTGGATCTCCCATCTGCACGCGGACCACAGCGCCGATCTGGTGGCCGCGATGTACGGGTTCGCGTACGGCGGCCTCACCCTGCCCGCGCCGCTGCCCGTCTACGCGCCGGGCGCCTGCGCACAGCGCCTGGCGGGCTTCTTCGGGCGGCCGGACACCACGTTCCTGGACGGGGTGTTCGACTTCCGGCCCCTGTACGACGGCCATACGGTCCGGCACTGGAACCTCACCCTCACCGCCCGCGCCGTCGTCCACGACGTGGAGGCGTACGGGCTGCGCGCCGAGTGCCAGGGGCGGGTGTTCGCCTACTCCGGGGACAGCGGTCCGTGCGAGGCGCTGTCCCTGCTCGCCGGCAGCGCCGACCTGTTCCTGTGCGAGGCGGACGTCGACACGCATCGCGAAGGCGAACCCCGGGTGCATCTCACGCCGGAGGAGGCCGGGACGTACGCCAAGGGCGCGAGCCGGCTGCTCATCACACATGTGGGTCCCACGCTGACGCCGGAGGGGGCGACCGGGCGGGCCGCCGTGGTCTTCGGGGGTCCCACCGAGAGCGCGCGTGAGGGCGACACCAAGATCGTGTGACGGCAACCACACATTCTTTTGTCAGAAGCATTGACGAAACACGGGGCCCCTCCTACCTTCAACGCGTCGTACTTCGTACGTCATATATGAGACGCGATATGGGAGATCCCATACGTGAGATCCGAGAGGCGCGCATGACCTCTGTGCCCACGCCGATCCCGTCCCGCACGCAGTTCGTGCTGGAGGGGATCAAACACCGCATCCTCACCGGGCAGTTGACGCCGGGTCAGGCCCTGGTCGAGACCGAGCTGGCCGCGCAGTTCGGGGTCTCCAAGACGCCCGTGCGCGAGGCGCTCAAGACGCTGGCCGGGACCGGTCTCGTCGTGATGAACCAGTACAAGGGCGTCACGGTACGCATGGTGGACGCGGACATGGCGCGCGAGGTCTACGACGTACGGCTGCTCCTGGAGCCGGAGGCCCTGCGGCGCTCCGTGCGCCGCGGTACCTCGTGGAACGCGGCGAGCTCCGCGCTGACCAGGGCCGACGAGGCCACGGACACCGCCGAACGGTCGCTGGCCAACCGGGAGTTCCACCGCGCGCTGTATGTGCCGTGCGGCAATCCGCTGCTCGGCCGGATGCTCGACGAGGTGCGCGACCAGGCGGCGCTCGTCTCGGCCGTCGCCTGGGCCGCCGACCCCTCCTGGGAACGGGAGGCCGCCGAGCACCGGGAGATCCTGCGGCTCGCCCTCGACGGAGACGCCGACGGCGCGGCCGCCGCCCTGCACGCGCACATCGCCTCCTTCGTCGAACGGGCCTTCCCCGAGGCCCACGAGGCGGACGAAGCCGGGAACACCCGCCAGACCTAGGGCGCCCGCGAGCCCCGACGACCCGCACGGCCCAGCAAGCCCCAGAGTCCACGAGGCCCAGTAAGCCGCGAAGCCCAACAGCCTCCGCAGTCCTCGAAGAGGAAGGTCATCAATGAGCAGCGTGACGTTCGAGACCCAACGGACGGCTCTGGCCGACGTGGTGGCCATCCCGGTGACTCCGTTCGCCGAGGACGGCACCGTCGACCAGGGCGCCCACCGGGCCCTGCTGCGTCGGCTGCTCGACGGCGGGATCACCACCCTCACCCCGAACGGCAACACCGGCGAGTTCTACGCCCTCACCCCCGAAGAGCGCCGGCTGGTCACGGAGTCGACCATGGACGAGGTCGGCGACCGGGCCGTGCTCCTGGTCGGCGTCGGGCACGACGTGCCGACCGCGATCGCCTCCGCCCGGCACGCCCGCGAGGTCGGGGCCCAGATGGTGATGGTCCATCAGCCCGTCCACCCGTACGTCTCACAGGGCGGCTGGGTCGACTACCACCGGGCGATCGCCGAGGCCGTGCCCGAGCTGGGGGTCGTGCCCTACATCCGCAACGCGCAGCTCACCGGCGCCCGCCTCGCCGAACTCGCCGACACCTGCCCGAACGTGATCGGGGTCAAATACGCCGTCCCGGACGCCGCGCGCTTCGCCGCCTTCGCCCGCGACGCCGGGCTCGAACGCTTCGTGTGGGTGGCCGGGCTCGCCGAACCGTACGCGCCCTCCTACTTCTCGGCCGGCGCCACCGGCTTCACCTCGGGGCTGGTGAACGTCGCCCCCGCCGTTTCGCTGAACATGATCGAAGCGCTTCGGTCGGGTGACTTCCCGGCCGCCATGAAGGTCTGGGAGCAGATCCGCCGCTTCGAGGAGCTGCGCGCCGCCAACGGCTCCGCCAACAACGTGACCGTCGTCAAGGAGGCCCTCGCCTCCCTCGGCCTCTGCCGCCGCGACGTCCGGGCCCCCAGCAAGCAGCTGCCCGAGGACGAGCGCGCCGAGGTCGCCGCCATAGCCGCCGGGTGGTCGATGTGAAGAAGCCGGAAGAACTCAGAAGCCACCAGTGGTACGGCACCGACGGCCTTCGCTCCTTCAGCCACCGCGCCCGCACCCGGCAGCTCGGCTATCTCCCCGAGGAGCACCTCGGCAAGCCGGTCATCGCGATCCTCAACACCTGGTCGGACATCAACCCCTGTCATGTGCACCTCCGTGATCGCGCGCAGGCGGTCAAGCGGGGCGTGTGGCAGGCCGGCGGTTTCCCGCTGGAGTTCCCGGTGTCGACGCTCAGCGAGACCTTCCAGAAGCCGACCCCGATGCTCTACCGCAACATGCTCGCGATGGAGACCGAGGAGCTGCTGCGCTCGTACCCGGTCGACGGGGCCGTGCTGATGGGCGGCTGCGACAAGTCCACGCCCGCGCTTCTCATGGGGGCGGCCAGCGTCGACCTGCCGGCCGTGTTCGTGCCCGCCGGGCCGATGCTGCCGGGCCACTGGCGCAACGAGGTCCTCGGCTCCGGCACCGACATGTGGAAGTACTGGGACGACAAGCGCGCCGGGCTCATCGGCGACTGCGAGATGACCGAGCTGGAGTCCGGCCTCGCCCGTTCGCCCGGTCACTGCATGACGATGGGTACGGCGTCCACGCTCACCGCCGCCGCCGAGGCGCTGGGAGTCACGGTCCCGGGCGCGTCCAGCATCCCGGCCGTCGACTCCGGGCACGACCGCATGGCCGCCGCCGCCGGGCTCAGGATCGTCGAACTGGTCCACAAGGACCGGAAGTTGAGCGACATCCTGACCGCCGAGGCCTTCGAGGACGCCGTCACCACCGTCCTCGGACTCGGCGGCTCCACCAACGCGGTCATCCACCTCATCGCCATGGCCGGCCGGGCGGGCGTCAAGCTCACCCTCGACGACTTCGACCGCATCGCCCGTACGGTCCCGGTGCTGGCCAACGTCCGGCCCGGCGGCCGGACATACCTGATGGAGGACTTCCACTTCGCGGGCGGCCTCCCGGGGTTCCTGTCCCGGATCACCGACCTGCTCCACCTGGACCGGCCGACCGTCTCGCACGACACGATGCGCGAGCAGCTCGACGGCGCGCTCGTCCACAACGACGACGTGATCCGGACCCGCGACAACCCGGTCGCCACCGAGGGCGGAGTCGCCGTCCTGCGCGGCAACCTCTGCCCGGACGGCGCGGTCATCAAGCACATCTCGGCCGAGCCGCACCTGCTGAAGCACACCGGGCCCGCGGTCGTCTTCGACGACTACCGGACCATGCAGCGGACCATCAACGACCCGTCCCTCGACATCACCGCCGACAGCGTGCTCGTGCTGCGCAACGCCGGACCCAAGGGCGGCCCGGGCATGCCCGAGTACGGGATGCTGCCCATCCCCGACCACCTGCTGAAGCAGGGCGTACGGGACATGGTGCGGATCTCCGACGCCCGGATGAGCGGGACGAGTTACGGCGCCTGCGCCCTGCACGTCGCGCCCGAGTCGTACGTCGGTGGCCCCCTCGCCCTCGTACGCACCGGCGATTCGATCACCCTCGACGTCGACCAACGCCTCCTCCGACTCAACGTGGACGACGAGGAGTTGGAGCGCCGCCGGGCGGAGTGGACACCGCCGCCCACCCGGTACGAGCGCGGCTACGGCGCGCTCTACAACGACCAGATCACCCAGGCGGACACCGGCTGCGACTTCGAGTTCCTGGCCAGACCCGGCAAGGTACCGGACCCGTACGCGGGCTGAACGACCCGATCCCGGGCCCCAAAAGGGGCGCGGGGAACCGCGCGACCAGCCAGAACGCACTCGCACACGCCACACGACCGCACGAGGTACCCCGTATCGCGCAATCCAGCACACCCCTGCACAGCGAGAAAGCGCTTCCTGCACGACGACGTACCAGAAACGGAGCCCCAGTCATGGCCCAAGCCGCAGCCGTGGCGAAACCGCCCGCGCCACCCCGGCGGCGCCGTGCCTCCGCGACCCCGCGCAGGCTGCCCTACCTGCTGATCGCCCCGGCCGCCCTGCTCATGCTGGGCTTCATCGCCTACCCGGTCATCAGCGTCTTCTACTACAGCCTGCAGAACTACAACCCCACCAAGCCCTGGCGGAACGGCTTCGCCGGCTTCGACAACTTCGTCCACGCCTTCACCGAGGACCCGCTGTTCTGGGACACCCTGGTCTTCAGCGCGAAGTGGGTGGTCGTCGAGGTCTCGCTCCAGCTGCTGTTCGGGCTCGCTCTCGCGCTCATCGTCAACCAGACGTTCGTCGGGCGAGCGCTCGGCCGCGCGCTGGTCTTCTCGCCCTGGGCCGTCTCCGGTGTGCTGACCTCCGCGATCTGGGTGCTCCTCTACAACTCCCAGACGGGCATCACCCGTTACCTCGCGGACATGGGCGTCGGTGAGTACGGCACCAGCTGGCTCTCCGACACCTCCACCGTCTTCTCGGCGGCGGTCGTCGCCGACCTGTGGCGCGGTGTCCCCTTCTTCGCGATCCTCATCCTCGCCGACCTCCAGTCCATCTCGAAGGACCTGTACGAGGCCGCCGAGGTCGACGGCGCCAGCCGCGTCCGGCAGTTCGTGCACATCACACTGCCGCACCTGAAGGACGCGATCATCCTCTCCACGCTGCTGCGCGCGGTGTGGGAGTTCAACAACGTCGACCTGCTCTACACCCTGACGGGTGGCGGACCGGCGGGAGAGACGACAACCCTCCCGCTCTACATCGCCAACACCTCCGTCGACGCCCACAACTTCGGCTACGCGTCCGCCCTGACCACGGTCGCGTTCGTGATCCTGCTCTTCTGCTCGATGGTCTATCTGCGGCTGAGCAAGTTCGGAGGCGAGTCCAAGTGATCACCAAGGACGCCGAGAAGGTCGCTCCGATGCGGACCGCGCCCGCGGCCGAGGAGCCCCCGCAGCGACCGGGCAAGGTCCGCCGCGCCTGGGACGAGGTGCCGCGCTGGCAGATCTATCTGCCGCTCTCGATCTACCTCGTCTTCACCCTCGTCCCCTTCTACTGGATCCTGCTCTTCGCGCTGCGCAAGCCCGGCTCGACCTCGCTCGTGCCGTGGCCGATCACGTTCGAGCACTTCGAGAAGGTGTGGAACGAGCGGAGCTTCGGCACCTACTTCCAGAACAGCGTCCTGGTCGGTGTCGCCACCCTGCTGATGACCACGCTCGTCGCCCTGGCCGGCGGCTACGCCCTCGCGCGCTTCGACTTCAAGATCAAGAACGCGTTCATGCTGGCGCTGCTGTGCTCCCAGTTCGTACCGGGCGCACTGCTTCTCGTCCCGCTGTTCCAGATCTTCGCCGAGCTGCAGATGATCAACTCGCTCGGCAGCGTCATCCTCGCCGAGACGGTCTTCCAGCTACCGCTGTCGATCATCCTGATCAGCAACTTCATCAAGAACGTGCCGTACTCGCTGGAGGAAGCGGCCTGGGTGGACGGCTGCAACCGCTTCACCGCGTTCCGGGTGGTCGTGCTGCCGCTGCTGCGGCCGGGCCTGATCGCGGTCGGTTCCTTCGCCTTCGTGCACTCCTGGAACCACTTCCTGTTCGCCCTGATGTTCCTCAGCAACCAGGAGAAGCAGACCATCCCGGTCGGCCTCAACACCCTGCTCAGCGCGGACAGCGTCGACCTGGGCGCGCTGGCGGCCGGCGGCATCATCGCCGCCGTACCGGTGGTCATCGTCTTCGCCTTCATCCAGAAGTGGCTCATCACGGGCTTCAGCGCCGGGGCGGTGAAGGGATGAGCCCCATGACCCCGTGGAGGAGAGGTGTTCAACTGGTCGCCCTCGCAGGGGTGGCGGGCCTCGCGCTCACCACCCCGGCCGGGGCCGAGTCCCGGGACATCAGCCGGGACACGCTCGCGGCGGACGACGGCTGGGCGGCGGCCGACGGTGGTACCACGGGGGGTTCCACCGCCGACGACGCCCAGGTCTTCACCGTACGCACCCGGAGCGAACTGGTCCGCGCGCTCGACGGCGGCAGCGCCATCCCGAAGATCATCCGGATCGCGGGGACCATCGACGCCAACACCGGCGACGACGGCGAGAAGCTCGACTGCGCCGACTACGCGACCGACGGCTACGACCTGGAGAAGTACCTGGCCGCGTACGACCCGCGCACCTGGGGCTCCGCCAGGCCCGGCGGCCCCCAGGAGGAGGCCCGGCAGGCGTCGGCGGCCAGGCAGGCCGAGCGGATCGAACTGGCCGTCGGCTCCAACACCACCATCGTCGGACTCGGTGACCCCAAGAACACAGCGGTCCTCAAGGGGGCCAGCCTCCAGCTCAAGGGTGCGGACAATGTGATCATCCGCAACCTCGAACTCCGCGACGCCTACGACTGTTTCCCCGTCTGGCAGCCCAACACCGGGGGCCTCGGCGACTGGAAGACGGCGTACGACAACATCTGGGTGCGCGGCTCCAGCCACGTCTGGATCGACCACGTCACCGTCTCCGACAAGGGGCACCCCGACGAGGACGAGCCGACCCACTTCGGCCGCAACTACCTCCGCCACGACGGCCTGCTCGACATCACCAACGCCTCCGACCTGGTCACCGTCTCGTGGAGCCGCTTCGTCGACCACGACAAGGGCATCCTCATCGGCAACGGGGACACGGCCACCGGTGACCGGGGCAGGCTCCGGGTGACCCTGCACCACAACCAGTTCGAGAACGTCGTGCAGCGCGCGCCGCGCGTCCGCTTCGGGCAGGTGCACCTCTACAACAACCGATACGTCGTCCCGGCCGACGCCCACGGCTACCGCTACTCGCTCGGCGTCTCCACCGAGTCCGCCGTGTACGCCGAGAACAACGCGTTCACCACGCCGGGCCATGTCGAGGTCGCCGACCTGGTGAAGAGCTGGAACGGCACCGCCCTGCACCAGACGGGCACCCTCTTCAACGGCTATCCGGTGGATCTCCTGGCCATCCACAACGCCTACAACTCCGGCAGCGAGCGTGATCTCACGGCCGACGTGGGCTGGACGCCCACCCTGCACCAGAAGATCGACAGCGCCGGGAAGGCCGACCGAGAGGTGGCACGCGGCGCGGGCGCGGGGAGGATCCGATGAACCCGAAGAGCACCGTCCACGAGACCCCGCTTCCGCTCGTCCTCGCGGGCGCCCGCGGTCACGGCCGCTGGCACCTGGAGAACATCCGCCACCTGGCGGACAAGGGGATCGTCCGGCTCGCCGGGATCTGCGAACTGACCCCGCTGGGCGCGGACGAGATGCCGGACGGTCTCGGCACGCCCGAGCAGTCCGCCGACTTCGGCGCGCTCCTCGACTCGACGGGCGCCGCCATCGCCGTGATCTGCACGCCCATTCCCACCCACACCGACCTGGCCCTGACGGCGGCCGAGCGGGGCGTCCACGTCCTGCTGGAGAAGCCGCCGGCCCCGTCGTACGCCGAGTTCCGCCGGATGGCGGACGGGGTGGCGGCGGCCGGTGTGGTCTGCCAGATCGGCTTCCAGTCGCTGGGCTCGCACGCCGTGCCCGCGATCCGGAGGATGGTCGCGGACGGCATGATCGGCGAGGTCGTCGGTATCGGCGGCGCCGGTGCCTGGGCCCGCGCCGAGGCGTACTACCGGCGGGCGCCCTGGGCCGGGAAGCGGCGCCTGAACGGCGTCGACGTGATCGACGGGGCGCTCACCAACCCCCTCGCGCACGCCGTCGCCACCGGGCTCGCGCTCGGCGGCGCCCAGCGTGCCGAGGACGTCACCGCCATCGAGACCGAGCTGCTGCGCGCCAACGACATCGAGTCCGACGACACCTCGTGCGTGCGGGTCACCACCGCCGACGGCGGCCGGATCACCGTCGCCGCCACGCTGTGCGCCGAGGAACCGGACGACCCGTACAACGTCGTGCACGGCACCAGCGGCCGGATCACCTTCTGGTACAAGCAGGACCGCGTGCTCGTCCAGCGGGCCGGACACGGCCCGGAGGAGATCGAGTACGGCCGCACGGACCTGCTGGAGAACCTCGTCGACCACCTGACCGACGGCACCGACCTGCTGGTCCCGCCGGACACGACCGGCGCGTTCATGAAGGTCGTCGAGGCGATCCGCGTCGCCCCCGACCCGATCGCGCTCCCGGCCGACGCCTGGCACAAGCTGCCCGACGAGGACCGCCGGGTCGTCGACGGCATCGACGGCCTCGTCGCGGCCGCCGCCGACACCCTCGCCCTCTACTCCGAACTCGGCGCTTCCTGGGCGCTCCCCGAAGCGCCGGCGAAAGAGGTGAGCACATGATGACGACCGACGAATCCCTGATCCTGCGGGTGGCGGGCCGTCCGGTGGGCCGTTACCTCACCCGGCCCGAACTGCCGGGCCGGCTCTCCCCGCGCCCCTGTCTGCATCCCGTCACCACCCTGTCCGGTACGGCGGTCACCGAGCTGAGCCCCGCCGACCACCTCCACCACCTCGGCGTCGGTGTCGCCGTTCCCGACGTCGAGGGGCACAACTTCTGGGGCGGACGGACCTACGTCCGCGACCAGGGCCCGACCGAGCTCGACAACCACGGCTCCCAGCGCCACATCGCCTTCCAGCTGCGCGACCCCGACGGCTTCGTCGAGGAACTGCGCTGGGTGGCGTCCGGCACCGAGCTGCTGCGCGAACGCCGTACGGTCGCGGCCACCGAACTCACCGACACCGCCTGGGCGTTGGACTTCACCTTCTCGCTCACCAACACCACCGGTCAGCCGGTGTCGATCGGCAGCCCCGCCACCAACGGCCGCCCCGGCGCCGCGTACGGCGGCTTCTTCTGGCGGGCCCGCAAGGAGGCCACGGCGCCCCGCGTCTTCACCGCCGAGGCGGAGGGCGAGGCAGCGGTTCACGGCAGGCGCGCCGGCTGGCTCGGCCTGGCGGGCAGCGACTGGACGCTCGTCTTCGCGGGGGCCACCGACACCACCCGCCGCGACCCGTGGTTCGTCCGCGCCGACGAGTACCCGGGCGTCGGCTCCTCCCTCGCCCACACCGAGCGCGTCCCGATCGAGCCGGGGGAGACGGTCGTACGCCGGGTCGTCACCGTCGTCGCCGACGGCACCCTCGACCGGGGCGAGGCGGCGGCCCTCGTCCGCAAGGCGGTGAGCCCGTGACCGCGATATCCGGCGCGTCCGCCGCCGCTCCCTCCGACAGTGTCTTCGCCGGCACCGCCGCCGCGCCCGCCTTCTCCGCCGACCAGGGTGACGGCACCTACCGCAACCCGATCCTCGACGCCGACTGGTCCGACCCCGATGTCCTGCGCGTGGCCGACGACTTCTATATGACGGCCTCCAGCTTCGGCCGGGCCCCGGGCCTTCCCCTGCTCCACTCCCGGGACCTGGTCAACTGGACGCTCGTCGGCCACGCGCTCCAACTCCTCGAACCGGCGGCCGAGTTCAAGGTCCCGCGCCACGACTGCGGCGTGTGGGCTCCTTCGCTGCGGCACTTCGACGACCGGTTCTGGATCTTCTGGGGCGACCCCGACCACGGCATCTACCAGGTCAACGCCCCCGGAATCAGGGGCCCTTGGACCCGACCGCACCTGGTCAAGGAGGGCAAGGGACTCATCGACCCCTGCCCGCTGTGGGACGAGGAGAGCGGCGAGGCGTACCTCGTGCACGGCTGGGCCAAGTCCCGCTCCGGGATCAAGAACCGGCTCACCGGGCACCGTATGCGGCCCGACGGCACCGGACTGCTCGACGAGGGCAAGGTCATCGTCGACGGGGACCGGCTCCCCGGCTGGTTCACCCTGGAAGGGCCCAAGCTCTACCGCCACGACGGCTGGTACTGGATCTTCGCCCCCGCCGGGGGAGTGGAGACCGGCTGGCAGGGCGTCTTCCGCTCCCGCGCGTTCTTCGGCCCGTACGAGGAGCGGATCGCCCTGGAGCAGAAGGACACCGACGTCAACGGGCCGCACCAGGGCGGCTGGGTGCGCACGGCGGCCGGCGAGGACTGGTTCCTGCACTTCCAGCAGCGTGGCGCGTACGGCAGGGTCGTCCATCTCCAGCCGATGCGCTGGGGCGCGGAAGGCTGGCCCGTGCTGGGTGACGAGGGCGCCCCCGTCGCCGTACACCGCAAGCCGGAGCTGCCGCCGCAGCCGCCGGCCGCGCCCGCCACCGACGACGACTTCCCCGGCGGCCGCTTCGGACGCCAGTGGCAATGGACCGCGAACCCGCAGGACGGCTGGGCCACCCAGCACTCCGGCGACGGGCTGCGGCTGACGTGCGTGCGCTCCACGCACGCGCACGACCTGCGCAAACTGGCGAACGTGCTCACACAGCGGCTGCCGGGGATCCCGGCCGTCATCGAGGTCGGGTTACGGCTCGACAGCGAGGAGCCGGGAGCGCGGGCCGGGCTCGCCGTGCTCGGCGACGCGTATCGCTGGATCGGGCTCCAGCGGGGCGCCGACGGGGACGTGCACCTCGTCCACCGGTTCGCCGAGACGGTCGCCGAGCGCGAGAGGGACGCCGACCACCCCCGCCCGGCACCCGAGGGACGGGCCCGGCTGCGCATCGAGACCGGGGCCGGGGCCCGCTGCCACTTCTCCTACGACACGGGAGAGGGCTGGATCCCGTCCGGGCCGGTCTTCGCCGCCACCCCCTGGCGCTGGGTCGGCGCCCTGCTCGGCCTCTTCGCGGTCGCGCCCACCGGCGGGGGACACGCCGGGGCGGCCACGTTCACGCACTTCCGGATCACCCGCTCATAGCTCGACACACGTCACCCGTACGCCTGTTGGGAGCCGCAATGACGCACCTCCGTAGCAAGCGCTTGCCGGAACAGCCGGGGTCCAGACCGGGCCTCGCCCTGGCCACGGTCGCCGCCCTGGTGGCCTCGCTGGGGCTCGGAGCCATCGCTCCGGCCGACGCGGCACCGGAGACCGCCGGTGCGGTGAGGACCGTGGGATCGCCCGGTGGCTGGAGCGACACACCCCATGGCTTCGCCTCCCTCGACGGGGGCACCACCGGTGGCGCGGGCGGGAAGGTGGTCACGGTCACCGACCAGGCCTCGCTCGCCAGGTACGCGTCCGCCGAGGAGCCGTACGTCATCCGGGTCGCCGGGGCGATCGACGTGGCGCCCTTCGGCTCGGACATCGTCGTGACCTCGAACAAGACCATCGTCGGCGTCGGCGACACCGGTGAGATCGTCCACGGCGAGCTGCATCTCAACCCCGGTACCAGCAACGTCATCATCCGCAATCTGACGATCCGGGACTCCTACGTCGAGGGCGACTGGGACGGCAAGACGACCGACTTCGACGCGATCCAGATGGACACCGTCGACCACGTCTGGATCGACCACAACCGCTTCGAGCACATGGGCGACGGGCTGCTCGACATCCGCAAGGACAGCCGGTACATCACCGTCTCCCACAACCAGTTCAAGAACCACAACAAGGCCCTGGGCATCGGCTGGACGACCAACGTCCAGACCGAGATCACCATCGACCACAACTGGTTCACCGGCACCAAACAGCGCAACCCGTCCGCCGACAACTGCGCCTACGCGCACCTCTACAACAACTACCTGTCGGCACAGGTGGCCGACGGCGACCCCGTGTGGACATACGGAAACTGGTCGCGCGGCAAGACCAGGATGGTCATCGAGAACAGCTACTACGACGGGGTCCAGCATCCCTACCAGGCCGACGCCACCGCCGAGTTGGTGCAGCGCGGGTCGATCCTGAAGAACGTCGGCGGACGGCGGGACGAGTGGGGCACGGCCTTCGACCCGAAGGACTTCTACGACTACCGCCTCGACCCGGCGGCCGCCGTACCCGCGCTGGTCACGCGCTTCTCCGGGCCGCAGCGGCGGATCGGCACGAACACGGTGCTGAACGTCCCCGGTGACTACCCGACCGTGCAGGCCGCCGTCGACGCCGTGCCCGCCGGCAACGACGGCACGGTCACCATCCGCATCGCCCCCGGCACCTACCGCGCGAAGGTCCTCATCCCCGCGACCAAGCCGAACTTGGTGCTGCAGGGGACTGGACAAGATCGCTCGGACACCGTCATCGTCTACGACACGCCCGCCGCGTACGGCGGCTCCAACGGCAGCGCCACCGTGCGGATCCTCGCCGGTGACGTGACCGCCCGCAATCTCACCTTCAGCAACGACTTCGACGAAGCCGCGCACGAGCTGAACGGCGAGCAGGCGCTGGCGGTGAAGACGACCGGCGACCGGATCGTCTTCGAGAACACGGCCTTCCTGGGCAACCAGGACACGTTGATGACCGACAGCCCCAAGCTCGACGTCGTCAGCCGGGTCTACATCCGCGACTCGTACATCGAGGGCGATGTCGACTTCATCTACGGCCGCGCCACCACGGTCATCGAGCGCTCCCTGATCAAGGCGCTCAGCCGGGGCTCGGACACCAACAACGGCTACATCACGGCCGCTTCGACCTGGAAGGACAATCCGTACGGCTTCCTGATCACCAAGTCGAAGGTCGTCAGTGACGCGCCGCCCGGGACCTACCACCTGGGACGGCCCTGGCACCCGGGCGGCGAGCCGAACGCCATCGCCCAGGTGCTGTTCCGGGACACCGAGCTGCCCGCCGCGGTCAAGTCGTCGCCGTGGACGGACATGAGCGGCTTCTCGTGGAAGGACGCCCGGTTCACGGAGTACCGGACGTACGGGCCGGGGGCCGGTGTCACGGCCGACCGGCCGCAGTTGGCGGACGCGGACGCTTCGGCGTACACGGTCGCCAAGTACCTCGCGGGGACGGACGGTTGGGCGCCGCATCGCGCACCCGCCGGCAACGGCCGCTGAGTCCGGCCCGCGACAGAACAGCTCCCCCCCACAACTTCATAACCCTCGTATCCAGCAGAAGAGAGCCGTTCAATGAAGATCAGCAATCGCAGAAGCAGGCGCGCCGCCGCGGCCATCGCCCTGGGATCCGTACTCGCGCTGACCGCCACCGCCTGCGGTGACGACGGCAGTGGCGCGGGCGGCGACAAGGGCTCCGAGGGCAGCGGCAAGGGCAAGGTCCTCTTCTGGGACAACAACGGCGGTGTCCGCACCGACATCTGGAAGGAGATCATCGCCGACTTCGAGAAGGCCAACCCGGACATCGACGTCGAGTACGTCGGGATCGCCTCCACCGAGTACCAGTCCAAGGTCGACACCGCCATCCAGGGCGGCGGCCTCCCGGACGTCGGCGGTGTCGGCGCGGCCATGGCCGCCGGGTTCGCCGCGCAGAACACGCTGGAGCCGCTGGACGACCGGCTCTCGGGGTCCTCTCTCAACGGCAAGCTCAACGAGGCGATGGTCGAGTCGCTGAAGTCCGCCGGCGGCGGCGACGCCCTCTACTCGATCCCCACCTCCGCCAACAACGGCGTCCTCTACTACCGCACCGACCTGTTCAAGGCGGCGGGCCTGGAGGAGCCGACCGACTGGGACAAGTTCTACACGGCCGCCGAGAAGCTCACCGACAAGGACAAGAACAAGTTCGGCTACACCATCCGCGGTGGTGCCGGCTCCATCGCCCAGGCGCTGGACGCGATGTACGGACAGTCGGGCATCACCTCGTTCTGGGACGCCGGCGGTGAGAAGACCACCGTCAACGACCCGAAGAACGTGGAGGCCCTGGAGAAGTACGTCGGCCTCTACAAGAAGGTCACCCCCGCCGCCGACCTCAACAACGACTTCACCAAGATGGTCGCCCAGTGGGACTCCGGCACCATCGGCATGCTCAACCACAACCTGGGGTCGTACCAGGACCACGTGAAGGCGTTCGGCGTCGACAAGTTCCGCGGCATTCCGCAGCCGACGGGGCCCGGCGGCAAGCGGGTCCAGGTCTCCAACCCCGTCGACGGGCTCGGGCTGTTCAAGAGCTCGAAGAACAAGGAAGCGGCCTGGAAGTTCATCGAGTTCGCCGTCTCGCACGAGGAGAACTCCAAGTTCAACAAGTCGGCGGGGCAGGTGCCGGCGAACAACGACGCCGCGAAGGACAGCTGGATCTCCGAGGCCGAGCCGACGAAGCTGGCCGCCGCCGCGTTGACCGACGGGTCGACGACGATCGTGCAGTTGCCGTACTACCTGCCGGACTGGAACACGATCTCGAAGACCGACAACGAGCCGGCCTTCCAGAAGGTGATGGACGGGCAGACGAGTGCGAAGGAATTCCTGGACTCGCTGGCCGATCAGCTGAACAAGGCCCAGGCCGAGTGGAACGAGCAGAAGGGCTAGTTCCCGTACGGCCCGTTTGACGCCGCGGGTCCGGCTTCGGCTGGACACGCCCACGCGGCGGAGCCGCACATGTCACGGCCCCGCGCCCCTCACCAGCGAAACGCAGGGGCGCGGGGGTGCCACCCCCCACTTGAAAGGCACCACACCACCTCCCTCTTTTCCTCTCAGCCTGTTGAGAAAGGCACCCGCACGTGTCACTCACCCGTAGACAGGTCACCAGCGCGGCGCTCGCCGCTGTTCCGCTCGCCGTCGCCGCCACGGGGCCCGCGTCCGCCGCGGTTTCGCCCGGCAGCGCCCGTCGGGAGCGCACGATCCATATCGCCGGTGATTCCACCGCCGCGCAGAAGTACGCCGCCGCCGCTCCCGAGACGGGGTGGGGCATGGCGCTTCCGTTCTTCCTCCGGTCGGGGCTGAAGGTCTCCAACCACGCCGTGAACGGCCGCAGTTCGAAGAGCTTCATCGACGAGGGGCGCCTCGACGTCATTCTCGAAGCCATTCGGCCCGGGGACTTCCTCGTCATCCAGTTCGGGCACAACGACTCCAAGGTCGCCGACCCGACGCGGTACACCGAGCCGTGGACGACCTACCAGGACTGTCTGCGCCAGTACATCGACGGCGCTCGGGCCCATGGGGCCCGGCCGGTTCTCGCGACGTCCGTCGAGCGCAGGAAGTTCGCCGCGGACGGGGTGGCGCAGCCGACTCACGGTGACTACCCGGCGTCCATGCGAGCGCTCGCCGAGAAGGAGCACGTCGCTCTTCTCGACGTCCAGGCCCTGTCGATCGCCCTCTGGCAGAAGCTCGGGGTCGAGGAGACCAAGAAGTACTTCAACTGGACCGAGACCGAGCAGGACAACACGCACTTCAATCCGCCGGGGGCGATCGCCGTGGCACGGCTCGTCGTGGGTGAGTTGTTGCTCAGGCGCGTGCTTTCGCCGCGGGATGTCCGTCGTCTGGACGAAGAGATCCCCGACTCCTGGATCACCTGGCCCGAGGCGTAGTAGCCCGTCGCGCCCACGCGGCGGAGCCGCATGTCGACAACGCCCCGCGCCCCTGAACAATCTCCCCCTTGCTTTGAAAGGAACCGCATCCATGCGTCCTCGTATCTGGCATGCCCATGCCACCACTGCTGTTGTCGGCTGCACCGCTCTCGTGCTCGGGATCACCGGCACCGGAGTGGCCTCTGCCGCCGAGCGTGACCTCGCTCGGCAGGTTCTCGGCGCCGGTGACGGCTGGGGCTCGGCGGAGGGCGGTACCACCGGTGGCTCGGCGGCCGATGCCGAGCACACCTACACCGTCACCACCTGGGCGGAGTTCAAGGCCGCGCTCAAGGACGGCGGCAACGCGCCCAAGATCATCAAGGTCAAGGGCATGATCGACGCCGTCTCCCAGGGCTGCGAGGCCTTCGTCACCGGCGGCTACGACCTCCAGCAGTACCTCAAGGACTACGACCCGGCCGTCTGGGGCAACGACGAGGTCGCCAGCGGTCCGCAGGAGGACGCGCGGGTCGCGTCCGCCGCCAAGCAGGACTCGGAGATCAAGGCCAACATTCCGAGCAACACCACCATCGTCGGCGTCGGCAAGAACTCCGGCATCCTCGGCGGCAGCATCCAGATCAAGGGCGTCTCGAACGTCATCATGCGCAACCTCACCATCGAGGCCCCGCTCGACTGCTTCCCCAAGTGGGACCCGACCGACGACAACAACACCGGAAACTGGAACTCCGAGTACGACACCGTGGTCGTCTACGGCACGGACCACGTGTGGCTCGACCACAACACGTTCACCGACGGGCGCTACCCCGACAGCGAGCGGCCGGTCTACTTCGGCAAGGTCTTCCAGCAGCACGACGGCCTGACGGACATCGTGCGCGGCTCCAACTACGTGACCGTGTCCTGGAACCGCTACGAGAACCACGACAAGAACATGCTGATCGGCAATGGCGACGGCCTCGCCACCACCGACGCCGGCAAGCTCAAGGTCACCATGCACCACAACCGCTTCGACGGGATCCTCCAGCGCTCCCCGCGCGTGCGGTTCGGTCAGGTGGACGTCTACAACAACCACTACGTGGTGAACGAGGAGCAGAAGGACGACTACTACATCTTCGGTGTCGGCATCTCCTCGCAGCTGCACGCCAGCGACAACGCGATCTCGCTCCCGGCCGGCGCCAGTGTCGGCAAGGTCCTGAAGAAGTGGAACGAGTCGCCGCTCACCGCCGAGAACAACTACGTCAACGGCAGGCTGACGGACCTCATCGCCGTCCACAACGCCGAGATCCCCACGGAGACCCTCCAGTCCGGCGCCGGGTGGACGCCGACCCTGCGGACCAAGGTCGACTCACCGCGTGCCGTGCCGGGCATCGTCGCGGGCCGCGCGGGTGCCGGGAAGGTCTGCTGATGACGGAACGTCAAACAGGCCTGGGCAGACGGTCGTTCGTCGTCGCGAGTGTCGGGGCCGCGCTCGCTCTCGGGGCCGCGCCGTACGCCCATGCCGCCCATGGCCGGTCGGTCTTCGGACGGTACGGATCGCCGTCCGCCCGGCTCGGCGAGCAGACCCTGTACGTGGACGCCGGCGGCTCCGGCGACTTCACCACCGTCCAGGCCGCCGTGACCGCCGCGAGCGGGAGCGGATACACGCTGGTCATCGCGCCTGGCGTGTACCGGGAGACGGTCGCCGTCGGTGTCGCCCGTACGGAGATGACCTGGATCGGCGCCTCGGGGAACGCCCGTGATGTCGTGGTCGTGTACGACAACGCGGCCGGTACCCCGAAGCCCGGCGGTGGCACCTACGGCACCACCGGGTCGGCGACCACCCTCGTGCAGGGCGACGGGTTCACCGCGCGGGACATCACCTTCGCCAACGACTGGCTGCGCGCCGACCATCCCGGGATCAGCGGTACGCAGGCGGTCGCCATCAAGGTGCAGGGCGACCGGTCGGCGTTCGTGCGGTGCCGGTTCCTGGGGCATCAGGACACGCTGTACGCCGACTCGATGGCGCTCGGCACCTTCGCCCGGCAGTACTTCCGCGACTGCTATGTCGAGGGTGACGTGGACTTCGTCTTCGGGCGGGCCACGGCCGTGTACGAGCGCTGTCACTTCCACACCCTGACCAGGACCGACCTGGCGTCCGCGCCGTACGGGTTCGTCTTCGCGCCCTCCACCGCGGGCGCCAACCCGCGCGGCTATCTGGTGCTCCGCGGCCGGATCACCAGCGAGGCCCCGGACGCCTACTACAAGCTGGCCCGCCCCTGGGTCCCCAGCTCGGACACCACCGCCCGGCCCATGCTCACCGTGCGCGAGACCCGTCTCGGTGCCGGGATCGACGCGGTCGCCCCGTACACCAACATGTCGTCGGGCTTCCCCTGGCAGGACCAGCGGTTCGCCGAGTACCGGAACACCGGACCGGGCGCCGCCGTCTCCGTCCCGGAGAACCGGCCCCAACTCACGGACGGGCAGGCCGAGTCGGCCACCCGTGAGGCGTACCTCGGTGACTGGACCCCGTGGGAGAAGTGCTGAGATGCGCCGGCGCACACTGCTCACCGGAATCGCCGGCGGCCTGGTGGCCGTCGGCGCGGCCCCCGCCTTCGCCCACAACCGCCGGGTCCTGCACGTACGGCCCGGCGGGTCCGTCCAGGCGGCCGTCGATGCGGTGGACGGCTCGGGGTGGACGATCGTCGTCCACCCGGGGACCTACCGCGAAGTCGTCAACATCCCCGAAGGCAAGGGGGAGTTGACCCTGCGCGGTGCGTCCCGCGACCCCCGCGCCGCCGTCATCGTCTTCAACCGCGCCAACGGCACCCCCAGGCCCGAGGGCGGCACCTACGGCACCGCCGGCTCCGCCACCTTCACCTCGGCGGCGCCCGGCCTGACCGTACGCGACCTGACCCTCGCCAACGACTGGCTGCGGGCCGACCACCCCGACTTCACGGGGACACAGGCCGTCGCCGCGTACGTCACCGGGGACCGGTCGCACTTCGAGAACGTCCGGTTCCTCGCCCACCAGGACACCCTGTTCGCGGACACCACCGCGCTCGACGCCTTCGACCGGCAGTACTACCGGCGCTGCTACATCGAAGGTGACGTCGACTTCGTGTTCGGGCGGGCCCGGGCCGTCTTCGACTCCTGTCACTTCCACACCCTCCAGCGGGACGTGTCCTTCATCCCCAAGGGCATGGTCTTCGCCCCCGCCACCGCCCGGGCCAACCCCTACGGCTTCCTGGCCCTGCACGGCCGGATCACCTCCGGCGCCGAGGACGCCGCGTACAAGATCGCCCGGCCCTGGGTGCCGTCGTACGAGACGACCGCCTGGCCCTCGCTGGTCGTGCGGGACACCTGGATCGGCCCCGGGATCGACGCGGTCGCCCCGTACACCAACATGCGCGAGGCCTACCCCTGGCAGACCATGCGCTTCCGCGAGTACGCCAACTCCGGTCCGGGGGCGGTGATTTCGGTGCCGGAGAACCGGCCCCAGCTCACGGACGCCGAGGCCGGGGAGCACACGCGGCGGACGTATCTGGGGGACTGGAGGCCCTATGGCCGCCCATGATCCGGCGGCCGCGCATGGTCCCGTGGGGCGCCGCGCCTTCGTCGTGGGCGCGGGGGCGGCGGCGCTGTTCACGGGAACGGGAACGGGAGCGGAAGCGGAAGCGGGAACAGGAGCGGCCGCGGCAGCAGCAGCGGCGGCGGCCGGGGCGGAGCCCTCGGGGGCCCTTGAGGCCGCCGCCCTGGAAGGTGCCCTCCCCGACTTCCACCTCCTCCTCAAGGACGAGCTCCGCTTCCCGCTCGCCTGGGGCACCTCCCCGATCCGGGACTTCCGCACCTGGCGGCGGGTGGCCCGGGCCACGGTCGAGGAGCATCTGCTCGTCGCCCGGGACGACACCCCGTACGCACCCGAGTTCGGCGAGCAACGAGCCGAAGGCGACGGCTACACCCGGGAGTCGGTCACCTTCTCCCTCACCCGGTACGGCCGGGTGCGGGGCGCCCTGCTCACCCCGCACGGCACCGGACCGTTCCCGGCCGTCCTCCTCCTGCACGACCACGGCGCCAGATTCGACATAGGCAAGGAGAAACTGGTCCGGCCCTGGTACGACGACACCCGGCTGACCTCCGCGCAGGCCTGGGCGGACCGGTACTTCAGCGGACGGTTCGTCGGCGACGAACTGGCTCGGCGCGGCTATGTCGTCCTCGC
This sequence comes from Streptomyces sp. DSM 40750, assembly GCF_024612035.1. Classification (GTDB taxonomy): domain Bacteria; phylum Actinomycetota; class Actinomycetes; order Streptomycetales; family Streptomycetaceae; genus Streptomyces. Next base: position 2,861,910 of record NZ_CP102513.1, on the reverse strand, counting down.
CGTGGACGCGCTCGGCTGGGGCGACCGGGGGCCGACCACCTACGAGCAGCAGCAGGCCCTCGCCAGCAACTTCTACAACCTGGGCTCGTCGCTCGCCGGGCTCATGGCCAGGGAGGACGTGCGCGCGGCGGCCTTCCTGGCCGGCCTCGACCGGGTGGACCGGCGCCGGGTCGCGGCCCTCGGTTTCTCGATGGGCGCGCTCCGTGCCTGGCAGACGGCCGCGCTCAGCGACGACATCGCGGCCGCCGCGAGCGTGTGCTGGATGACCGGGCTCAAGGAGGTCATGGTGCCCGGCAACAACATCCTGCGCGGCCAGTCCTCCTACTACATGCTCCACCCGGGGCTCGCCCGGCACCTCGACTTCCCCGACGTGGCGAGCATCGGCGCCCCCAAGCCGATGCTCTTCCTCCACGGCGGCCAGGACCCCCTCTTCACCAGCGAGGGCGTCCGGGTCGCGCACGAGAAGCTGCGCGCCGTCTGGCGCTCACGCCACGCCGGGGAGCGGTTGGACATCCGCGTCCGGCCGGACCTCGGCCATGTGTTCACCGCACCCATGCAGGACGACGCCTTCACATGGCTGGACGCCGTCCTGTAGCACCCGCGTTTCCTCCGTCCCCACCTCTGCGTCACGACCGAAAGGACCCGCACGTGATGCGTCGTACGAGGATCTCCCTGACCGCTCTCGCCACCGCTGCCGCGACCGCCGCCGGCCTCGGCATCATGGCGACCCCCGCCCAGGCGGCCACCGTGGTCGTCAGCAACTCCACCGACCTGTCCAACGCCATCAGGAACGCCACCGCCGGCACGACCATCCAGGTGCGCGGCGGCACGTACTACCCGACGGCCACCATCCAGTCCACCGCCAACGGCACCTCCTCCAGCCGGATCCTCCTCCAGCCGTACGGCTCCGAGACCGTGAAGATCGACGGCTCGAACCTCCCCGACGGCGACTGGATCTTCAAGCTGACCGCCGACTACTGGACCGTCTCCGGGATCACCTTCCAGAACTCCCCGGACAGCGCGGTCGTCTGCCAGTCCTGCGCCTCCACGGTCTGGGACAACATCAAGACCATCAACGGCGGCGACTCCGGCTTCACGCTCACCGGCGACAGCACCACCAACAACACCGTCCGGAACATCGACTCCTACGGCCACTACGACCCGGCCAACCACGGGGAGAACGCCGACGGCATCGCCGTGAAGTACGGCTCCGGCTCCGGCAACCTCATCACCGGTGCCCGCCTCTACAACAACTCGGACGACGGTCTGGACTTCTGGTCCTTCTCGTCGCCCGTCACCGTGGAGCACACCTGGGCGATGGGCAACGGCAAGAACCGCTGGTCCGACTCCGCCTTCGCGGGCGACGGCAACGGCTACAAGCTGGGCGGCGACGGCGAGGTGGTCGCCCACGTCATCAACAACTCGGCCGCCTGGGACAACGCCGGTAACGGCTTCACCGAGAACAGCAACAAGGGCGCCATCGTCATCAACCGCACCACCGCCTACGCCAACGCCAAGTGGGGGTACTACTTCGCCACCGGCGCGGCCCGCCTCGGCAAGAACCTGGCCGTGAGCAACGGCTCCGGCTCGGTGAACAAGGGCTCGTCGGTCGTCTCGGCCGGCAACAACTGGGACTCGGGCATCGCGACGCCCGCGTTCCGGTCCACGAACGCCTCGACCACGTACAACGCCCGCCAGTCCAATGGCGCACTGCCCGTGACCACGTTCCTGACCACGGGCAGCACCACCATCGGCGCGACGATGGACTGACCCTCGGGACCCCGGGTCTTTCACTTCACCCGGTGGGGACGGCTCCAGAGTCGTCCCCACCGGGCCTGCGCCTGTGCGCCAGGTCACAGGACATAGAGGAACGTGCCGGGCGCCGTGTCGCTGCCGCCCGTGGTGGTCACCGCGACGGCGACCGGACCCAGGGCGTGGGCGGGGGTGACGGCCGCGATCCGGGTGTCGGACAGGACGGCGAACGACGTGGCCGGGTCACCTCCGAAGGTCACGCCCGTCGCCGTCGACAGCGCGGTGCCCGTCAGGTCGACGAGGGTGCCGCCCGTCGTCGAGCCCGAAGCCGGGCTGAAGCCGGTGAGGTCCGGGGGACCCACGAACGTGAAGGTCGCCGTGGCCGTCCCGCCGCGGCCCGAGACGACCAGGGACACGGTGCCGGCCGGGCCGGCCGGGGTGACGACGGTGAGTTCGCTGTCGGACACCACCGTGGGGGTGACCGTGGATCCGCCGAACTGTACGGATGCGGTGGCGGCGAGACCGCGCCCGGTGATGGTGACCGTGCTCCCGCCCGCGGTGGGTCCGGACGCCGGTGACACGTCGAGGACCACGGGCGGGGGGACGTAGTAGTAGGGCACCGGATTGCTGGTGCCCCCCGGTGTGGTGACCGTGGCCGCGACCACACCCGCTCCCGAAGGGGAGACGACTGCGACCGAGGTGGGCGTGTTGGCGGTGATGGTCGCGGGCTCGGTCCCGAAGCGGACCTCTGTCGCGCCACCGAGGCCGGTACCGGTGAAGGTCACCGGGGTGCCACCGCCGGTGGATCCCTGGTCGGGGCTTATGGGCATGTCATCCGTCACTTCCTGATCCGCTCGGCACAACTCGTGCTGATCACACGCTGCTTGTGCCCGGAGATCGCCTGAGAGCGGTGAATAACACCGTCTTTCGGACAAGGTGGTGAGGAAATACCCGAACTGACCTGGGGCTAAGCCAGAGTGCTTGTTCGACGCGGACCGGAAGGGGCCAGCGTGCGCCGGCCGGCGGACCGGGAGCGGCGGGGCGGTCGGGGCCGTATCGGACCTCGGTCCGTACGGCCCCGACCGCCCGGGTGCGCCGCGTGGAGGGCTCAGCCGAACACGGCCAGCAGCCGCTCGTACTCCTTCTTCGTCACCGGCATGACCGTGCCGTGCCTCGGGCTGGCGGGCAGGTCGTAGTCCGTCGACAGGGTCCATCGGCCCGACGCCAAGTCGGTCGTCTCGAACGGCACATAGCCGCGGCCGCCGTACTCGTCGATGAACAAGTACCACTTCTCCTCGGTGTTGGACTTGAAGACCGTCGGCCCCTCGCCGCGATCGACCGATCCGCTGCCGATGCAGTCCGAGACGAAGTCGTACGACGTGTCCGTGAGCGTCGTCGCCTTCTCGCCGGTGATGAACTTCGCGCAGGGGCTGGAGGACGTCGGGTCCCGCTCGTCCTTCGTGTAGCGGTAGTACGTGCCCTTGTGCTCGACCACCGTCGAGTCGATCACCGAGTAACCGGGGTCGTTCCACACCTTCGGCGCGCTGAACGTACGGAAGTCCTTCGTCGTCGCGTACATCATCTTGTTGTACGTCGAGCCGGTGTGCTCCGGGTCGTCGTCCGCGTAGAGCTTCGACGCCCAGAAGACGACGTACTTGCCGAGCCTGCTGTCCCAGTACGCCTCCGGCGCCCAGGTGTTGCCCGCGCTGTCCGGGGACACCTTCACCAGGCGCTGGTCGGTCCAGTGGACCAGGTCGGTGGACTCCCACACCATGATGGACTTGCTGCCGTGGCGCTGGACGTAGTCCCAACTGCCGCTGCTGTTCTGGTACATGCGCAGGTCGGTCGCGATCATGTAGAACTTGTCGCCCTTGGGGGAGCGGATCACGAACGGGTCGCGCAGGCCCTTCTCACCGATGGTGGAGGTGAGGACGGGCGCGCCCGCGTTCAACTCCCGCCAGTGCAGGGCGTCGTTGCCCTCGCTGAGCGCGTAGCGGATCTGCTCGCCGTCGGCGGTGCCCTCGCCGGTGAAGTAGGCGAAGAGATAACCGGCGTACTTCTTGGCCTTCTTGGCGGACGTGGCCTCGGACTGCGCCGGGCTCGGAGGTGCGGCGAGCAGGCCGAGGAGGAGGGCCAGGAGGGGGAGCAGGATCGTGCGGGCGGTGCGGCTCATGACACATCCTGTGGGAGTCTGGTGGATTCTGTTGGGCGGGCTGTCCTCGGAGTGTTGTCAGTGGGGTTGAGCACGTCAATCGGCGTGCGTGTGAAGACTCCGGCCGAAACTTTCGAACGATTTCGCATGGACACGGCAACCCTTTCCCGCCGGGTGGCGACCAGTGATCAGAAGCGGGCCGGGGCGGCCCCTCCGGCCCGCTTCGTTCCTCGCCCCTCTGAGAAAGGAACACCCGTGCGTCAGAGCACCAGCGGACGCCATCGCAGAACCCGCACCCTGTCGATCGCCGCCGCGGTGGCCGTCGCCGCGGGGGCGGGCGGCGTCCATCTAGGCCTCTCGAACAACGGCGCCCAGGCCGCCGCCACCACGGTCACCGTCTCCAGCACCGCCCAGCTGGAATCGGCCGTCGCGAGCGCCACCGCCGGTACGACCATCCAGGTGCGCGGTGGCACCTACCGGCCGACTCGGACTCTGAAGTCCACGGCGAACGGCACCGCCACGGCCCGGATCACGCTCACCGCCCACGGCAGCGAGAAGGTCAGGATCGACGGCTCCAGGCTCGCCGCCGGCTCCTGGCTCGCCGGGATCTACGGCGACTACTGGACCGTCTCGGGTCTCACCTTCCAGAACTCCCCGGCCCAGGGCTTCGTCGCCACGTCGTCGGTCGGCGGCGTCTTCAAGAACCTCGTCACCGCCGACAACGGTGACTCCGGCTTCACGCTGCGCGGCGACGGAACGACCGGCAACCTCGTGCAGAACCTGGACAGTCACGGCAACTACGACGCCGCGAACCACGGCCAGAACGCCGACGGCATCGCCGTGAAGTTCGGCTCCGGCACCGGCAACAAGATCACCGGCGCGCGCCTCCACAACAACGCGGACGACGGGCTCGACCTCTGGCAGTTCTCCTCGCCCGTCACCATCGAACACTCCTGGGCCTTCGGCAACGGCAAGAACCGCTGGAACGACTCCGCGTTCGAGGGCAACGGCAACGGGTTCAAGCTGGGCGGCGGCGGAGTGTCCGTCGCCCACTTCGTCAACAACAACGCGGCCTGGGACAACACGTTGCACGGGTTCACCGAGAACTCCAACACCGGGGCGATATCGCTCAACCGCAACACCACGTACGCCAACAAGGCGAACGGGTTCTATTTCGCGACCGGCAAGGCCCGCCTGGCCCGGAACCTGGCGGTCGGCAACGGCTCGGGGAAGGCCAAGCTGGGCTCCGCCACGGTGTCGGCGGCGAACAACTGGGACAGCGCGGTGGCCACGCCCGCTTTCAAGTCGACGGACGCCAGTGGTGTGTACGGTCCGCGTAGGCCGGACGGCTCACTGCCGGCGATCACCTTCTTGACCACGGGTTCCACGGCTGTCGGCTCGACGATGAACTGAAGGGCGCGCACCCCCGCGGCGCTCAAAAGGGCACCCCCGTCAGGGAGCTGAGGTCGCTTCCGCGCGGGCCAGGGCGAGTTCCAGTACGACGAGCAGGGCGTCACGGACCGAGCCCGTCCGGCGCGCGTCGAAGACGACCAGCGGTATGTGCTCGGAGATGTCGAGGGCCCAGCGCACCTCGTCCAGATCGTGCTGGACCTCGCCGTCGAAGGCGTTGACGGCGACCGCGAAGGGGAGGCTCTTGTGCTCGAAGTAGTCCACCGCCGCGTAACAGTCGTCCATACGGCGCGTGTCCACGATCACCAGACCACCGAGAGCCCCTTCGACCAGGTCGTCCCACATGAAACCGAACCGCTCCTGGCCCGGCGTACCGAACAGATACAGCTTCAGCGTCGGGTCGATGGTGATGCAGCCGAAGTCCATGGCGACCGTGGTGGTGGTCTTGCCGGGGGTGTGCGTGAGATCGTCCACGCCCGCCGCGACCTCGGTGATGGCGGCCTCGGTGGTGAGCGGTCGTATCTCGGAGATCGAGCCCACGGCCGTGGTCTTGCCGACACCGAAGCCGCCGGCGATGACCAGTTTGACCGGCAGCGGCGGCTGTTCAGTCGCTGTCACGGAGTGTGCCGGTTGAGTCGGAGACGGCACGGAGACCATCGATCACCCTTCGCAGTACGGAGATGTCCTGGGCCGTCCCGGCGTTCGGCCGGTAGACCGCCAGGTGCCCGGCGGCGCGCAGGTCCTCGGCCAGCACGCGGACCACGTTGAGGTGCAGGCGCAGCCGGGCGGCCAGTTCCGCCACCGACTGGGGCCGCCGGCAGGCCGCGATGATGTCGCGGTGTTCGAACGTGAGCGAGCCGAGCGCGGACAGCCCGGCCCGGGTCGCCACGATCTGGGTCTCGACCGGGATCGGCGGCGCGGTCCCGCCCCCGGACACCCGGCCGGCGGTCAGCAGGAACGGCCGGATCGCCGGGGCGCGGCCGACCGGCTCCCGCGAATCGAACGCGTCCCCCGCTGCCTCGTGTGGTGCTGCTCCACCGACGCCCATCACGATCCTTCCTGACGTGCCTGTTCTCGCACTTGGTCGAGGAACGGTCAGCCGGCCGGCCCGGCGCCGACGCTGTTCTTCAGCTCCATCACCAGCTGGGGAGTGAGCGCGGCCCCGGCCCGGTTGGCGAAGAGGGTCATCTCGTAGGCGATGTTGCCGAGCTTCGCCTCCTTGGAGGCCACCACGCCGAGGACGGCGCCGCAGCCGATGGCCGACACCAGGACATGGCCGCCCTCCAGGTCGATGATGACCTTGTTGAGGCCACCCAGGCCGTAGTTGCCCGAGGCGCCCGCGGCCAGACTCGTCATGCCGGACACGATCGCGGCGAGCCGCTCGGAGTCGGACTGGTCACGCAGCCGGGAGACCGCTATCAGCAGGCCGTCGGACGACACCGCGATGGCGTCGACGACACCGGCGGTCTCCGTGGCGAAGCGGTCGAGCAGCCAGGTGAAGTCCGCCGCGGCGGCTCGCAGATCGATGGGCTCCGCTCCGCTCTCACTCGTCACTGTGGTCACTTCCCCTCCCGAGATTGCTGGTCCTGCGGTGGTGCTGGTTCCGTCCGGGGCGAGGCACTGTCCTGCTCCGCCCTGAGTACGGCGGCCTCGAACTCGTCGAGCTCCAGGCGGACGGCGTCGGCGTCGGCGGCCGGCCGCACGGCCGGGGTCGCCGGGCCCGCCGGGGTGGTCATGGCGAGGGTCGCGCCCCGTACGCGCCTGCGCAGCGACCGGGGAGGGTCACCCGCGGGCGGTTCGGCGGGAGTGCCGGAGGGCTTCGCGTCGGCGCCGGCCGGGTCGCGTCGGGGGAGACCGCCCTCGGGTGCCGGGGCGACGGGCCGCCGTTCGGGGGCGAGGGTGACGACGGGCGCCGGGGTGATCGGCTGCTCGGGCCGCGTCGGGAACGCCGCGACGGTTCCGGCCGGGACCGTGGCCGAGGGTGCCGTGGCGACCTCCTCGCTCATGGTCAGCAGGAGGGCGGAGGGGACCCAGACGGTGCTGGTGACACCGCCGCCGGAGGTACGGCTCAGGGTGACCCGCGCGCCCCAGCGCCGGGCGAGACTGCCGACCACGAAGAGGCCGAGCATCTTGGTCGGTACGAGGTCGAGCCGTTCCCGGCGGATCAGCCGGGCGTTCTCCTCGACGAGGCGTTCCGCGCTCATGCCGAGGCCGTGATCGATGACCTCGATCAGCGCGCCGCCGTCCTCGGTGACGTCGGTACCGGGCCGGACGACCACCTCGACGGGCGCGTGGGAGGGGGAGAACGCGACCGCGTTCTCCATCAGTTCGGCGAGCATCAGCGTCAGATCGGCGACCATGTCGGGCGTGACGGTGGCCTCGGTCTCGGACCGCAGGGAGACCCGCTGATATCCCTCGATCTGGCCGAGGGCGGCCCGGATGAGGTTGGCCAGGCCGGCCGGCCTGGCCTCGACCTCGGTCTCCCGGATGCCGGCGAGCAGCATCAGGCTGTCGGCGTTGCGCTGCAGACGTACGGCGATGTGGTCGATGCGGTACATCCGGTCGAGGATCTCCGGATCGGTCTCCTCGTGCTCGACGGCGTCGATCAACGCCAGCTGGCGGGTCGTCAGGTTGCTGACCCGGCGGCCGACGTTGCCGAACATCTCGGCGACGTTGCGGCGGCTCAGCACCTGCCGCTCCAGCAGCGCGGCCGCCGTGACCTGCACCTGGTTGAACGCCTCGGCCAGCTCGCCGATCTCGTCGCGCACCGGGACGGGTATCGCCCGGGGCCGCAGGGGGGTGCTGTCGACGGACTCGTCGTCCCCGACCCGGGCGAGTTCCTCGCCGGCCACGTCGACCACCTGCTGGGCGGCGCCGGTCAGGGCCGCCAGGGGACGTACGACCGAGCGCCGGACCAGGACGCAGAAGACCAGCCAGACGGCGAAGCCGAGGACGGCCAGACCGAGCATGACCAGCGCCCTGTTCAGGGCGTCTGCGGAGAGCCGGTCGGCCCGGTCGGCGATCTGCCCGATCAGCGACCGGGTGACGTCGAGACGGGTCTCGGCCTGCTTGCCCCCGGCGGTCATCGACCTGCGCAGCTGCTGCGGCGTCTGGCTCTGCAGGGAACTCGGATCGATCCGCAGCTCCGCGAACTGGGCCTCGATGCCGTTCTGCTCGGAAGCCCGCCTGATGCCGTCAAGGCTCACGACCTGATCAGCGGTGGCGATCCGGCCGAACCGGTCCGTCTGCTGGGTGTAGAGCTTGTGGGCCTCCACCGCGCGCGTGAACTCGGTGAGGGCGTTGGCGTCACGGGTCTGCGCCGAGAACACGGCGCTCTCGAAGGCCGCGTGGGCGGCGTCCGCGCGCAGGACCGTGTCGAGCAGGGTGATGACGGAGACTTCCGAGGTGTCGGAGACGCTGTCGAGCCGGATGCCGTCGAGCCCGATGCCGTCGATCAGGTAGTCGACCGCGGAGGCGTACGCCGGGTCGATGTTGGCGGCCGGGACGTAGCTCCGTTCGAGCTTCTCGCGCAGGATGCCGAGGTCGCGCAGGTAGTCGAGCGCCTGCACCTCCTTGTCCGGCAGGCCCGACCCGAACGCGGAACGTACGGCGGTGACCTGGGCGTCGGTGTCCCGCTGCGCGCGGCGGTACTCGGCGGTCGACGGCAGGGGGTCTCCGGGGGCGGCCGACTCGTACCGCAGGGCCAGCAGGAGTGCCTGCCGGTGTTCGGCCTGCACCTCGTTGATCAGCTTGGTGACCTGTCCGCTGTCGCGCACCAGCTCCGCGATCCGGCCGGCCTCCCGTGCCTGCTGCACCTCGCCGTAGACGCCGATGCCCAGCAGTACGCCGACGACCGCGACGGGCGCGATCACCAGGACGTTGAGCTTGCGCCGGAACGGCCACCTGTCGAGGAGAGCCGCCGCCCTCCGGCGGACCCCCGGCGTCGCATCCGCCCGCCCGGGTGGGGCGAGTACGGACGGCGGGTCCACTGCGTTCGCGGACACCCGCGCCTCCTTCGATGTGTTGCTGAGCGGTGACCGAGGTGCCGTTCGCTGCCGGACCGCCGACGACCGGTAGGCGGAGTGTGACGTTTTTCCCGCATTCCTCGCTGATACGAGCGAAGGCATCACGCCACGTGTCCGGAACCGGCCGTGTGAACATAGCGAGCGTACAGGCATTTGTCAGGTGATATGACGTCAAAAGTTGATGACGGAGGACGGGGCTCGGGGTCCTGCTAGATTCCACGGCGCCGGAGCCGTCGCCTGCCGTCACCGACTCCCCCCGCCCAGCCCGTACTTCTCTCGCTCTGTGAGGAGCCCCTGTGCCTTCCACCCGCAAAGCGGCAGTGACAGCCGCCGCGTTCCTGGTCGCGGTCGCCACCGCCGCCACCGGCTGCGAGAGCGGTTCGGCCACGTCCGCGTCCGACGCCGTGTCCCCGACCGGCTCCGCCAGGCCCGGCTGCCCCGATGTCCTCGCGAAGGCCAAGCGCGCCGTCAAGAAGGCCGAAGACGTCAACGCTCCCTGGTCCGGCCCCACCACCGGGCCCAAAGCCGTTGCCGGCAAGAGCGTCGTCTACATCGCCCAGACCATGACCAACCCCGGTGTCGCCGGTGTCGCCAGGGGCGTCCAGGAAGCCGCCGACGTCATGGGGTGGAACGTCCGCGCCATCAACGGCCAGGGCACCCCCGCCGGTATCCGGGCCGCCTTCGACAAGGCACTGGCCCTCAAGCCCTCCGGCATCGTCATCGGCGGCTTCGATCCCGCCTCGGCCGCCGATCAGGTCGCACGGGCGAACGCCGAGGGAATCCCCCTGGTCGGCTGGCATGCGATCGCCACCCCCGGCCCCAGCAAGGCCCCGAACCTCTTCAGCAACATCACCACCGACGTCAGTGATGTCGCGACGATCAGCGCCGACTGGATCATCGCCGAGTCCAACGGCCGGGCAGGCGTCGTCCTGTTCACCGACGCCTCAATACCCTTCGCGAAGCGCAAGTCCGATCTGATCAGGAAGGAACTCGCCACCTGCTCCGACGTCGAGCTGCTGAGCCAGGAGGACATCCCCATCCCCGAGGCCAACAGCCGCACCCTCGAAGCGGTCTCCTCCCTGCAGTCCCGCTTCGGTGACAAGTGGACCCACTCCGCCGCCATCAACGACCTGTACTTCGGCCACGCCGCCCCCGCCCTGCGCGCCGGCGGCAGACAGGGCGCCGGCGCTCCGTACAACATCGGCGCGGGCGACGGCGATCCCTCGGCCTTCGAGCGTGTCAACGGCAAGGAGTTCCAGGCCGCCACCGTGCCCGAGCCGCTGTCCGAACAGGGCTGGCAGATCATCGACGAGTTCAACCGCGCCTTCGCCGGCGGTAAGGCCAGCGGATACGTCGCCCCCGTACACATCACGACGGCGGCCAACAGCGGTGGCGCGCAGTTCTGGGACTCCGAGGGCTACCGGGAGGCGTACCGCAAGATCTGGGGCAAGTAGGCGAGTTGAGGCCGTGGCGGCCAAACACAACGCTCGGCCGGGAAACCCCGGCCGAGCGTCTGTCGCGGTGATCGGACCACAGTGCTCAGGCGAGCAGATCGATGCAGTCGAACGAGGTGCCCGGGCTCAGGAACGCCGTGCCGCTCGAACCGCTGACGATGTTGAGCTTCAGGACGTTGTACTCACTGGTGTTCGTCTTCCACGCACTGGCCGGCACGTTGTAAGTGAACGTGTGGTTGTTCCCCCGGTACGAACCCGTCGTCAGGGAACGCGTCGAGGGCTGCCTGGGCGCGGCCGGGATGGCCGACACCCACTCGTTGACGGTCACGCGCGGACGCCCGTTGGAGAAGGCGTCGGTCACACCGATGCGCAGGGTGTGCGCGGCGGCGGCCTGGGCGGCGGTGAGCTTGAAGTACACGAGGACGCCGTCGTTGACGCCCTGCCACATGTACGCGGGGAAGGACGCGGCCGGGTCCCCGCTGCCGAGCGTGACGTTGCCCGTCCACTTCGCCGCGCGCCCGTCGGAGGGGTGGGCGTACGTCATGAGCTCGGCGTTCTTGAACTCGCCGGGTGTGCCGTCCCAGTCGCCGAGCCGCCAGACGGTCTTCGCGGCGGAGGGGTCGCCGGTGACGGTGATGCTGTTCAGCGCGGTCGAGCCGCCCGCCGTCACCTTCACCTCCCGGGTGTGCACGGCCAGCTCGCCCTTGTAGACGGTCAGCGTGTACGTGCCCGGCAGCATCCCCTTGCAGGAGAAGGCGCCGGTGCCGGCGGCCGCCTTCGCCCAGTACTGGGCGTCCGCGTTGGCGAAGCCGACGGTGTAGGCGTACCTGGCGTCCATGCCCTTGAGGCCCACGCCGGCCACCTTGCCGCGCCCGGCCTTGCCGACCCAGCCGGTGATGCCGAGGCCGTCCACCCAGGAGGTGTCCAGCTTGTCGTGCGCCAGCGAGGACGAGGGAGCTCCGCCGTTCGTGAAGGCCAGGACGTAGGGGCCCTGGAGGCCGAAACGCTGCGCGTCGGTCTGGGCCTGGTTGTAGTGCAGGATCTCGTAGAGCCCGGCACCCAGGTCGTTGGAGTGACGCAGCAGCGAGCGGTAGAACGGGCCGCCGGAGGCCTTCTCGTGGTTGGAGCGGACGATCCACAGGCCGACCGAACCGGTGGTGAAGCCGATGTGGTCGTAGTCGACGACCCGCTTGCCCGAGTAGTGCTTGGAGTGGGTCGTGCCGTCCGAGCGCCGCCAGACGTCACCGGCCTCGATGACCTTGTCGGAGGCCTCGATCCAGGAGTCCGGGCCCTCGTTGGGGAACATCCCCGGCTTCAGGCGGACGAGGAAACGGGTCGCCGTGAAGGACGCGTCCGCCTTGTTCGTCCACAGGTAGATGTTGTTCTGGCCACTGCGGGCCGCGTACCACTGGGTGATCGCGCCGTGCACGGCCTTGATCAGGATCGTCGACCCGGACTGCCGGATGGTGACGGTCGAGGCGCCGAGACCGGACTCGACGTGCGAGTGCTTGCCGCCGTAGCCCTCGTACTCCTTGCCCTTGTGGACGAGGGAGGTCAGGTCGCCGGTGGTCTTGGAGACCTTGAAGACCAGGTTCGCCCCGGTGTCGACGACGAAGTTCCTGCCGTCGTCGGAGTGTCCGAATCCGGCGGCGGACGCCGCGGAGAGAAGGCCGGTGCCGCCCGCGACGGCCGCGCCGGTGGCGGCGACGCCGAGCGCGGTGGCCCCGAGCACGCGCCGGCGCGTGAGGTGTCTCTTGTGGGTGCTCAAGGGTCGTTCTCCGGGATTGTCGGATCTTGGCTTACTTGTACGTGATGGCAGATGACGGGAACTTGCAGGTGGTTCCGTCCGCTCCCACGCCGATCTGGGTCGGCTCCTTGCCCGAGCTGTTGCCCTTGAAGCGCACGCAGGTCTTGACCTTCTTCTTGGGGTCACCGTGGATGCGGATCTTCGAGAGCGTGGCGGTGTCGCCGTAGTTGGCGTTGACGCCGACGATCGCCTTCAGGGGTGCCACGACGTCGATGTCGCTCAGCACGATCGTGCGCTTGTACTGCTTCTTGCAGTTGCCGCAGGAGCGCACCAGCTTGCCGGAGTTCTGCACGCGGAAGCCGGTGACGACCAGCTTTCCGGCACCGTTGAACTGCAGCACCTTGTCGGAGCCGTTCTTCGCGCCGCCACCGATGACCTTGTACACGGCCTTGGACGACTTGCCCTTGAAGCTGGCGGCGTCCTCGCCGACGTCCAGCCACCACACGTTCTTGAGGGTGCAGCTGCCCTTGCAGTGCACTCCGTCCGCCCCCGGGACGCCGATGATCACGTTCTTCAGGACCGCGCCGTCCGCCAGCTCGAAGATCGGGTCCTGGCCCTCGTCCTGGCCGCCGCCGCCGAGCGCGCCCTTTCCGAAGAACTTCTTCAGCTTGCCGTCGTACGTGCCCGACACCTTGATCGTCGAGGAGACGGCCTTGCTGCCCTTGGCCGTCGGCCAGGTCGCGGCGGCGCCGGCGGTGGACAGCAGCGACGTCGTGACGACGGCTCCGCCGGTGAGGGCGAGGGCGGCCACCGAACCGATCACGGCCCGCCGGCGGGTGACCCGACGGCGGTGCCCGACGCGCTGTTCTGCAGGTGCGGTCATGAACCCGATTCCTTGGTGGTGGTGACTCTTGCGCCTCTTGGTCGCCACCGGTGAGGAAAGGGTTGCCGCCTGATCGAGATTTCTTTACGAATCGCCTTCGTCTGTGGAGTCGTCGTCGTCCTGACCCTCGAAGTCGCCCGCCACCGCGAGGTCTTCGCCGGAGGCCTGCGCCGCCATCGCGTAGCGGTCGTCGCCCGCGTCGCGGCCGCCGCGCTCGTGGTTGTACTGCCCGGCGAAGACGAACTCGCCCTTCGGGACCGTACGGCCGTCCTTGAGCACCCAGGTGTAGACCAGGAAGCCGTCGTCCTCCTCGATCCCGAGGTCGAAGTCCTGCTCCGGCAGTGAGCGCCAGGCGCCGGCCGAGGTCACCCCGCCGGTCTGGGCGATCCGCAACTGGACGGTGAGCTCGGTGAGTTGCTCACTCGTCTTCAGGGTCACATTGCTCTGCGCCCAGAAGTCGTTGCTGTGCGGGTCGACCGAACCGTCCGACCAGAGCGGACCGTCCTCCTCGTTCCCCGAGGTGGGCAGCTCCGGCGCGGTCGTGACCTCGGCCGACGGGGAGTTCGACGGGGGCGAGCCGGGTTTGGTCTCCGCCTTGCCGCCGGTGCTCGGACTCGGAGGGTCGGGGGGGACCGGCGCCCGGCTCGTCGCGGCCGGGGAGTCGGCCGGCGTCGGGGAGACCGCGACGGTCTGGTCGGCCGGCGGCTTCTCCTCGCCCTTCACCGCGGAGGCGACCGCGTAACCGCCGACCGCGAGCACACCCGCGACACCGGCGGTGGCGGTGACCACCCGCACCCAGCCCCACAGCGGCGGACGCGTCGCCTCGCGGACGCGGCGCCCCCCGGGGGCGGCCATGCCGCGCTCGATCCGGGCCAGGATGCGGGCGCGGTCGGGCTCGTGCGCCTCGGCCGACTCGCGCAGCCGGGCGCGCAGCTCCTCGTGCACGTCCCTCATCGGTCCCTTCCTCCGCTGCCCGGGGCGGCCGCGCCGGGCACACTCGCGCCCGTGACGCCCGCGCCCGTGATGCCGGCATGCATACGCCGCGGTGCCTCCTCGGTGCCGAGCAGCTTCTGCAACTCGGCCATCCCCTTGGACGTCTGGCTCTTCACCGTACCGACCGAGACCCCAAGGGCGAGCGCCGTGTCCTTCTCCGAGAGGTCGAAAGCGTGCCGCAGGACCACACAGGCCCGCTTGCGGAACGGCAGCCTGCGCAGGGCCGACTGGACGTCGACCACGCCGGCCACATCGGGATTCTCGGTCTTCTCCTCGCGCTGCGACCAGAACAGCGTGATCCTACGGCGCTCGCGGACCGCGCTGCGGATCCGGGTGCGGGCCAGATTGGCGACGACACCGCGGGCGTACGCCACCGGATGGTCCGCCGCGCGGACCCGGTCCCAGCGGTGCCACATCGCGAGCAACGCGTCCGCGGCCAGGTCGTCGGCGGCGTCGGCCTCACCCGTCAACAGGTGGGCCAGGCGGGACAGTTCGGCATAATGCCGTTCGAAGAAAGCGTGGAACTCCACGGAGGCTGCGTCGTCGACGACAGTGCCCACGGGGACCTCTCTTCTCGCTGCGGCCCACAGGCAGCCGAGCCGGCTGCCTGTGCGTGTCATGTAAATGACATGTGATCATCCGGGGTCGACCCCCGACGAGATCCGGAAGAGTAGCAGTGATCGTGAAAGGTGTTCGTACGCGGCTTCGAACGCCGTCTTGCAGGGAGAACTCCGGTTCCGTAACACGGAGAAAACCTGAATCGGGTTCAACGGGGGAACAATCCAGCCAGCATCCGCGCGTAGTACACGCATGTCACTAGGAGCACCGTTCATGTCCGACGCACAGAAGGTGGCCGACCGTCCCGGAGCCGCGCCACCCGGGGCGAACAGCGTCGATCGCTTCTTCAAGATCACCGCTCGGGGATCCACCTTCGCCCGGGAGGTACGCGGCGGCTTCGCCACGTTCTTCACGATGGCGTACATCCTTGTCCTGAATCCCATCATCCTCGGCAGCGCGAAGGACAAGTACGGCCACACCCTCGACGGCGCCGAACTCGTCACCGCCACCGCCCTCGTGGCCGCCCTGATGACGATCATCATGGGCGTCGGCGGCAACCTGCCGCTCGCGCTCGCCGCCGGCCTCGGGCTCAACGCGGTCGTCGCCTTCCAGATAGCCCCGCTGATGAGCTGGTCCGACGCGATGGGCCTGGTGGTCCTCGAAGGCCTGCTGATCTGCGTACTGGTGGTCACGGGCCTGCGCGAGGCCGTCATGCACGCCATCCCGCAGGCGCTCAAGCAGGCGATCAGCGTCGGCATCGGCCTGTTCATCGCCTTCATCGGCTTCGTCGACGCCGGGTTCGTCAGCCGCATACCGGACATCGCGAACACCACCGTGCCGGTGCAGCTCGGCGCCACCGGCGCGCTGTCCGGCTGGCCCATCCTGGTCTTCTGCCTCGGTGTCCTGCTGACCATCGGCCTGCTCGCCCGCAAGGTGAAGGGCGCGATCCTCATCAGCATCCTGGCGATGACGGTCGTTGCGATCGTGATCAACTCGGTGGCCGACATCAAGAGCTGGGGCCTGACCACCCCGAAGGTTCCCGACGACATCGTCGCCGCCCCCGAGTTCGGACTGATCGGCGACTTCAGCCTGTTCGGCTCGTTCGGCGAGACCACCGTCATCACGGTCGTCCTGCTGATCTTCACGCTGCTGCTCTCGGACTTCTTCGACACCATGGGCACGGTCGTCGGCATCACCGCCGAGGCGGGCCTGCTCGACGAGGAGGGCAAGGTCCCGAACGTCGGCCGCGTCCTCCTCATCGACGGCGCCGCGGCCGTCGCGGGCGGTGCCGCCTCCTCGTCCTCCGCGACCTCCTACATCGAGTCCGCGGCCGGCGTCGGCGAGGGCGCCCGCACCGGCTTCTCCAACCTGATCACCGGTGGCCTCTTCGCGGTGGCGCTCTTCCTGACCCCGCTGCTGACCATCGTCCCCATGCAGGCCGCCGCCCCCGCGCTCGTCGCCGTCGGCTTCCTGATGATGACCCAGGTCAAGAACATCGACTGGGACAAGTACGAGATCGCCATCCCCGCGTTCCTCACCATCGCCGTGATGCCGTTCACCTACTCCATCACCAACGGCATCGGCGCCGGCTTCCTCGCCTTCGTCCTCATCAAGACGGTCCTCGGCAAGGCGAAGGAGATCCACTGGCTGCTGTGGGGCACCGCGGCCCTGTTCCTGGTGTACTTCGCGATCAACCCGATCCAGCAGCTGTTCGGGGTGAAGTGACCCCGTCCATGTGCTGACGGCGAAGGGCCGCCCTCCGGGGGGAGAGAGGGCGGCCCTTCTTATTCGGATGGTCCGTGTTCAGCGGTGCTTCAGCCCTTCAGCGCCGCCTCCATCACCGCCTTGGCCACCGGCGCCGCCAGTCCGTTGCCGCTGACCTCGGAGCGGGCCGCGTTCGACTGCTCGACGACGACCGCGACGGCGACCTCCTTGCCGTCGGCCTTTCCGTACGACGTGAACCAGGCGTACGGCGTCTTGCTGTTCTTCTCGCCGTGCTGGGCCGTACCGGTCTTGCCGCCCACGGTGGCCCCGCTGATCCGCGCGTTCGTACCCGTGCCGTCCTCGACGACCGTCTGCATCGCCGACTGCAACTGCTCGGCGGTGTCGGAGCTGACGATCTCCTCGGTGTCCGCCTCGGCGTCGTAGTCCTCCAGGACGTCACCACCGGCGTTGGTGATCTGCGCGACCATGTGCGGCGAGACCAGCTTGCCGCCGTTGGCTATGGCCGCCGACACCATGGCCATCTGGAGCGGCGTCGCCGTGACGTCGTACTGGCCGATGCCGGTCAGGGCGGTCGACGACTCGTCCATGTCCGACGGGTAGACGCTCTCGTACGCCCGCACCGGCACGTCCTGCGACGCGTCGTTGAAGCCGAACTTCTCGGCCATCGCCTTGACCTTGTCCTGGCCGAGGGCGACGGCCATCTTCGCGAAGACGTTGTTGCACGAGTACCGCAGCGCCGTACGGATCGTGGCGTTCTCGCAGGGCGCGCTCGCGTTCTCGTTCGACAGCTCCGTGACCGTGCCCGGCAGGGTGTACGGGTCCGGGCTGTCGGTCCTGTCGTCCACCGACGAGTACAGCCCGTCCTCCAGCGCGGCCGCCGCCACGACCAGCTTGAACGTCGACCCCGGCGGCAGCGGCTGGCGCAGCGCCCGGTTGGTCAGCGGCTTGTCCCCGTCGGCGTTGAGCTTCTTCCAGGCCGTACCGGCGGTGTTGGCATCGGTGAGCGACGACGGGTCGTACGACGGGGTCGACACCACCGCGAGGATCTTCCCGGTCGTCGGGTCGATCGCGACGGCCGCGCCCTTCTTGTCGCCGAGCGCGTCGTACGCCGCCTTCTGCACGGCCGGGTCGATCGTGGTGATCACATTGCCCGGGTCGGCCCGCTTGTCGGTGACCGTGTCCATCACGGTCTTCAGCCGGAGGTCCGTGCCGTTGAGGAGGTCCTGGTAGATGCCCTCCAACTGCGTGGGCGCGTAGGCCTGCGAGGCGTAGCCCGTCACCGCCGCGTACAGCTCGCCGTCCGTGTACGTGCGCTTGTACGCGAGGTCGCTGCCCTCGGTCCGCGCCGAGCCGGTGATCGAGTCGCCGGCCACGATGATGTTCCCGAGCGGGTCCGCGTACGTCCTGATCGCGTTGCGCCGGTTCTGCTGGTCGTCCGCGAGCGCCGTGCTCTCGTAGAACTGCACCCATGTCGCCCTCACCAGCAGGGCGAGCACGAGCAGCAGTGTGAAGACGGCGCTGCGCCTGATCGTCTTGTTCATCCCACCGGGACAGACGCTTGGGAGGCGATCAATCGTTCCCTTCGCGCGGTTCTCTCATGAGGTCCTCATGAAACGGGGGTTGCCACCGCGACGGGATCGGGGTGGCCACCGAGCCCGTTCAGAGCCTCCGGGTCGCCAGCGTCAGCCGGTCGCGCGCGTCGAAGAGGGCGTCCTTGACCAGCTGCTCGTGGGCGGGCGTCAGCCGGGCCACCGGGACCGAGCAGCTGATGGCGTCGCGGGCCGGCGTGCGGTACGGGATCGCCACGCCGAAGCAGCGCAGCCCGAGCGTGTTCTCCTCGCGGTCGACGGAGAAGCCCTGCTCACGGATCTGGCGCAGCTCCTCGATGAGCTGCTCGCGGTCCGTGATCGTGTTCTCCGTCAGCGCCGGAAGGGTCTCCGGGAGCAGCTTGCGCACCTGCTCGTCGGTGTAGGTGGCCAGCAGCGCCTTGCCGAGCGAGGTGGAGTGGGCGGGCAGCCGACGGCCGACGCGGGTGAAGGGGCGCAGATAGTGCTGCGACTGGCGGGTGGCCAGATAGACGACGTTCGTGCCGTCGAGGCGGGCCAGGTGGATCGTCTCCGTCGTGTCGTCCGACAGCCGGTCCAGCGTCGGCCGGGCCAGCGCCACCACCTCGTCGCCGTCGATGTACGACGTACCGACGAGCAGGGCCCGTACGCCGATGCCGTACCGCGTGCCCGTCGCGTCCGTCTCGACCCAGCCCAGCTCCACAAGGGTGCGGAGTAGCATGTACAGGCTCGACTTGGGGTAACCGACGGCCTCCTGGACCGCTGCCAGGGAGTGCATACCGGGGCGTCCGGCGAAGTATTCGAGCAGCTCAACGGTCCTTACCGCCGACTTGACCTGTGCTCCGCCGCCCGTCTCGACTGCCGACATCGCCCTTGACCCCTATCGTTCGACGGGAAATAGTCTCAGACAGCATATTCATCATCAGAGACAGCGTTCAGCATATCGAACGACCCTGGTGAATGACCCAGATATACCCCTGGTGAATGACACCAGAAATACGTGGAGGGACCGCGGTGGCAGCAGCACCAGTCTGGAGTGTCGACCCCCGAACCGGGAAGCAGCGCGAGCAGGTTGCGGTGGAGGCCACAGCCCAGGAGGTGGACGCCGCCGTCCGCGCGGCGCACGCCGCCCGGGCTTCCCTGGCCGACCGTACCGTCCGCTCGGCCTTCCTGCGCACGGCCGCCGACCAGCTTCAGGCGGCCAAGGACCAGCTCGTCGAGGTCGCCGACGCCGAGACCGCGCTCGGCCCGGTCCGGCTCACCGGTGAGCTCGCCCGCACCTGCTACCAGCTGCGGGCCTTCGCCGACATCGTGGACGAGGGCGCGTTCCTCGATGTGGTGATCAACCACCCCGACGACACCGCGACCCCGCCGATCCCGGACCTGCGCCGCTACAAGGTCCCGCTGGGCGTCGTCGCCGTCTACTCGGCCTCCAACTTCCCGTTCGCCTTCTCCGTCCCCGGCGGCGACACGGCGAGCGCGCTGGCCGCCGGGTGCCCGGTCGTCGTCAAGGCCCACCCCGATCACCCGGCCCTGTCCGAGCTGGTCGCGATCGTGCTGCGCCGGGCCGCCGCCGAGCACGGCATCCCCGAGGGCGTCCTCGGCCTCGTCCACGGCTTCGAGGCGGGCGTCGAACTGGTCAAGCACCCGCTCGTCACCGCCGCCGGCTTCACCGGTTCGGTACGCGGCGGCCGCGCCCTCTTCGACGCGGCGGCCGCCCGGCCCGTGCCGATCCCGTTCCACGGCGAGCTGGGCTCGCTGAACCCCGTCCTCATCACCGAGGCCGCGGCCGCCGAGCGTGCCGAGACGATCGGCGCGGGCCTCGCCGGGTCGATGACCCTCGGCGTCGGCCAGTTCTGTGTGAAGCCGGGCCTGGTGCTGGCGCCCGCCGGCGACGCCGGTGACCGACTGCTCAAGTCGCTCACCGACGCGGTCAGCGACGTCGACGCCGGGGTCCTGCTGGACCACCGGATGCGCGACAACTTCCTCGCCGGTGTCGCCGAGCGCGCCGAGCTGCCCGACGTGGAGTCGCCGGTGACCGCCGGCGCGGGCGGCGAGCACACCGTCAGCCCCGGATTCCTGACCGTCCCCGCCGCCAAGCTGGCGGCCGAGGGCGAGCACGACCTGCTCCTGGAGGAGTGCTTCGGACCGCTCACGGTCGTGGCGCGCTACGAGGACGAGGACGAGGCCAAGTCGGTGCTGTCCCGTCTGCCGGGCAACCTCACCGCCACGGTGCACGTGTCCGGTGCGGAGGCCGCCGGGGAGGGGCGTGGTCCGGAGATCCTCGCGGAGCTGACGCCGCTGGCCGGGCGCGTGCTGGTCAACGGGTGGCCGACGGGTGTGGCTGTGGCTCAGGCCCAGCACCACGGTGGGCCCTACCCGGCCACGACCTCCACCTCCACGTCGGTGGGCGGTACGGCGATCGAGCGGTGGCTGCGGCCGGTGGCCTACCAGGGGGCGCCCGAGGCGCTGCTTCCGGCGGAGCTGAAGGACGGCAATCCGCTGGGGCTTCCGCGTCGGTTCAACGGCGTTCTGGAGCGGTAGCGCCATAAGGGGTGCGGTTGGCTGCGGGTCGCGGGTCGTCCGTGGCTGATGGCGCAGTTCCCCGCGCCCCTCAAAAGCCCGCTGCCGCGGGCCGGGGGCTGTAAGAATCCCCCAATGGACGTCGAAATTCCCGAACTCCCGTTCCTGCTCCGTACGTACGGTCCCGATGGGCACTGGTCCTATGAGGACGGGGTGCTCACCGGGTGGGCCGGTGCGCGGCAGGACCGGTTCGTGCCGCCCACCGACGAGGGGCTGGATCCCGCTTCGGACGCGCCCAGGCTGCTGGGCGCGCCGGAGGGGGACTTCCAGCTGATCGCCCGTGTCACCGTCGGCTTCGCCGCCGGGTTCGACGCGGGCGTTCTGTATGCACATGTGGGGGAGCGGGCCTGGGCGAAGCTCTGCCTGGAGTACTCCCCGGACGTGCCGACGGTGTGCACGGTGGTCACCCGGGGGCACTCGGACGACGCCAACTCCTTCACCGTCGAGGGCAGTTCGGTCTGGCTGCGGGTCAGCCGGACCGGCCGGGCCTTCGCCTTCCACGCCTCCCGCGACGGCAAGCAGTGGACCTTCGTCCGCCTCTTCACCCTCGCAGGCGAGAAGGAGAGCGGCGCCGCCCTGGTCGGCTTCATGACCCAGTCCCCGATGGGCGAGGGCTGCGTGGTCACGTACGACGAGATCGAGTTCCGCCCGAACTGGCCCGAGGACCTGAGGAACGGCAGCTGAAACACCGCGCCCCTTCAGGGGCGCGGGGAACTGCGCGAGCAACCACGACGAACCCGCGGCTGGGGATCGAAGGGGCGCAGCCCTTGGGGGGACGGGACGGGACGGGACGGGTAGGGGCGGCGGGGCGACAAATCTCCCCGGAACCACACCACCCACCCACCACGTCCTCAGCTGCATGATCAAGGATCGTGTGAACCGAGTGACCGGAGCGCGCGTGATCAGGACCGCGCTCCCCGCCGAGGCCCCGGGCATCACCGCACTGCATGCCCGTGCCCGCGCGACGTACTACCCGGACGGCCTTCCCGACGACGGCACGGACTGGCTCGCCTCGTGGCGGTGGGCCATCGAACGGCCGGACGGGCATGTGCTGTGCGCGGTGGAGCAGGGCCGGATCACCGCCATCGCCTCCTTCCGTACGGCGGACGGCGCGCCCCCCGACACCGTGTACCTCGCCCAGTTCCACGTCGACCCCGAGCAGTGGCGCCGGGGCACGGGCCGCGCCCTGCACGCGGCCTGCGTGGAGGAGTGGCGGGCCGACGGCAAACGCACGGCCGGCCTCTCCGTGCACATGGACAACCACCGGGCCCGCGCCTTCTACGAAGGCCTGGGCTGGACCCCCGACCCGCAGCACCCGCCCGCCCCGGGCGACCACCACCGTCTGCTCACCTACACCGTGACCGGGGAATGAGCGTGACCGGAAAGTGGGCGTGGCCGGGAATGGGGCAAGCTGCTTGAACGTTCACCAACCGTAGAGGCGGAGGGCGTCTCCGTACCCGTACGACCTGGAGAGAGCTGACACCATGCGCGTCGAGATCTGGAGCGACATCGCCTGCCCCTGGTGCTACGTGGGCAAGGCCCGCTTCGAGAAGGCGCTCGAGGCCTTCCCGCACCGCGACGGCGTCGAGGTGGTGCACCGCTCCTTCGAACTCGACCCGGGCCGCACCAAGGACGACATCCAGCCGGTTCTCACCATGCTGAGCAAGAAGTACGGGATGAGTGAGGCGCAGGCCCAGGCCGGCGAGCACAACCTCCGCGAGCAGGCCGCCGCCGAGGGACTCGCCTACCGGGCCGAAGGCCGCGACCACGGCAGCACCTTCGACATGCACCGCCTGCTGCACTTCGCCAAGGAGCAGGGCCGGCAGAGCGAGCTGCTGCAGGCCTTCTACCGGGCGAACTTCGCCGAGGAGCGGTCCGTGTACGCCGACGCCGACGCGTATCTGGTCGAACTGGCCGTCGAGGCGGGACTCGACGGGGACGCCGTGCGCAAGGTCCTCGCCGACCCGTCCGCGTACGCCGACGCCGTCCGCGCCGACGAGCGGGAGGCCGCGGAGCTGGGGGCGAACGGGGTGCCCTTCTTCGTGCTGGACCGGAAGTACGGGGTCTCCGGGGCGCAGCCCGCGGAGGTCTTCGAGCGGGCTCTGGCGCAGGCGTGGGGGGAGCGGCCGCCGTTGAAGCTGGTGGCGGCGGACGGTGCGGAGGCCTGTGGGCCGGATGGGTGTGCCGTGCCTCAGTAGGGCAGTGGTGCGGTTGTTCGCGGTTCTGCCCGTGCTCCGTGGTTGCTCGCGCCACGCGGCGCAGCCGCATATCGATACAGCCCCGCGCCCCTGAAAGACCTGCGGTCCAGGTCAGCCGCTATCTATAAGCAATGCTTGGGGAAAGCGCGCGGAACATCTCAATGGACGAGGGACCCGTGCGGCCCCAGAGTGGGGTCATGGAGACCTTCGAGAGCCTCGTCCGGACCGAGTTCGCCCCGAAGAACACCTATCTGAACACCGCGAGCACCGGGCTGCTGCCCGCCCGCGCGGTCGACGCGATGAAGGCCGGCGTGGAGTCGGTGGCGGCCGGGCGGCCGCAGGACATGTTCGCCGATGTGGAGGCCGCGCGGGCGGCCTTCGGCCGGATCGTCGGGGTGCCGGACCGCCGGGTCGCGGCCGGCGCCTCGGTCGCCGTCTACAGCGGGCTGATCGCCGCCTCGCTGCCCGAGGGCGCGGAAGTGCTGACCGCCGAGAGCGACTTCGCGTCCCTCGTGAGCCCCTTCCACGTACGCGGCGACCTCAAGGTGCGCCAGGTGCCGCTGGAGCGGGTCGCCGAGTCGGTGCGGCCCGGCACGGCGCTCGTGGCGGTCAGCGCCGCGCAGTCCGCCGACGGCCGGGTCGCCGAGCTGGGCGCGATCCGCGAGGCCGCGCGGGCGCGCGGGGCACGCACGTACGTCGACGCGTCGCAGTCCGTCGGCTGGCTGCCGATCGAGGCCGACGCGTACGACTATGTCGTCTCCGTCGCCTTCAAGTGGCTCGTCTGCCCGCGCGGGGTGACCTTCCTCGTCGTCCCGGAGGACCTCGGCGGACTCACCCCCCTCTTCGCCGGCTGGGTCGCGGGGGAGGTGCCGTGGGACAGCTGCTACGGCCCGGTCGAGGAACTCGCCCGCTCCGCCCGCCGGTTCGACGAGAGCCCCAGCCTGTTCTCGTACGCGGGTGCCCGCCGCTCCCTCGCGCTGATCGAGGAACTGGGCGTGGCGAACGTACGGGATCACGATCTCGCGCTGGCCGACCGCTTCCGCGCGGGCCTCGCCGGACTGGGCCACGAGCCGGTGCCGGCGCCCGGCTCGGCGATCGTGTCGGTGCCCGGACTCGGCCATCGTCAGGCGGAGTTGAGCCGGGCGGGCGTCGAGGTCTCCGACCGCGCGGGTCATCTGCGGGCCGCCTTCCACCTGTACAACACGCCCACGGATGTCGACCGGCTCCTGGACGTCCTGTCCGGCTGACTCCCGAGACCCACTGGCGCGGACCGCGCGAGGACGCTAGGAAGGCTTCACGAGGTGGTGGTGCCGGTGGAGCCGACGCTCGAACAGCCGTCCATCGATGTGGAGTTGCATCGGCGGCTGGTGTACGGGGACGAGTCCGCGCTGCGTGAGGTGTACGCGGCGTACGGGGGACTCGTCCGGCGGGTGGCCGTCCGCGTCACCCGCAGCCCGGCGGCCGCCGAGGACGTGGCGCAGGAGGTCTTCGCCCAGCTGTGGAGCAGACCGTACGGCTACGACGCGCGCCGGGGCTCGCTGCGCACCTGGCTGTCCATGGTCGCCCACCGGCGGGCCGTGGACTGGGTGCGCAGCGAGGCCCGGCACCGCAAGGACGCCCGCGCGGACGACTCGGCGCTGCACGCCATCCCCGACTCCGGACCCGGCCCGGACGAGGCGGTCGTCGACCGTGAGCGCTCCCTCCTGCTGCACACCGCCCTCGCCGAACTCCCGCGCCCCCAGCGGGAGGTGGTCCACCTCGCCTACTTCGCGGGCCGCACCTACCGCCAGGCCGCCGTCGAACTCGGCATACCCGAGGGCACCGCGAAGACCCGGCTCCGCACGGCCCTGCGCAAACTGGCGGAGTCCCTCGCGGACCCACCGGACCCCGCGACGGTGAGGGGCGCGTGATGGGGGCGTACGGGACCGCCCGGACCGCGCGGGTCCTGCGTATCGTGGACGAGGCAGGGCGAAAGGGCGGCGCGCGATGACCAACGACCACGACGGCGTACGGGAGCTGCTGGCCGCCTGGGCGGTCGGCGCCCTCCCACCCGGCGACGACCGGACGGTCCCCCTGCATCTGGCCGGGTGCGAGACCTGCGCGGCGGAGGCCGAGCGGCTCCGGGACACCGTGCGACTGCTGGACGGCACGCCGGGGCCGGGTGCCGCCGTACCGGGTGGCTCCGTGAACGGGAGCGTGGACGGTGTCCTCGCGACGGCCCTCCGTTCCCGCCGCCCCCGCGTCCCCGGGGTCGCCCCGCACGCCGCGCCCTACGCCGCCGCCGTGGCCGGACTCCAGGCGCTGGTCCCGGAGCTGGACGGCCGCTGGGGCACGCCGGTCGTCCACGACTGGGACGCGCACGCCACCGTCGCGCACCTCGTCGCCGCCGACGAGCACCTCGCCGTACCCCTCGGTGTCGACGCGCGCCTGCCCGCCTCGCACCTCCCGGAGGGGATCCCCGCCGGGGACGCCTGGGCCCGGCGCACCGCCGACGTCATCGCCCACGAGCACGGGCGCACACCCGGGGAGACGGTCGCCACCTGGGCCGCGCAGGCCGCCGCGCTGCTGGCCACGCCCGAGGCCCGCGACCCCGAACTCGCCGCCCGCGCCGTCACGGTGATGGGCCTTCGACTGCCGGTCGCCGACCACTTCGTGGTCCGCGCCTTCGAGGCCTGGATCCACACGGACGACATCGGCCGCGCGCTCGGCCTCCCCGTACCGCCACCGCCCGCCGAGCATCTGGAGCGGCTGGTCCGCCTCGCGGTCCGCATCCTCGGCCTGGCCCTGCGCGACGCACCCCCCGTCCTGTTCGAGATCACCGGCCCCACCAGCGACACCAGCTGGGTTCTCGGCTCGGACGCCGAGCCCGTCACCGCTGAACTGGCCTTGGACCCCGTCGACTTCTGCTTGCTTGTGGGCGGCCGCCATGCCCCGCAGGAGGTACCGAGGAGGGTCGCGGGAGACGAGGGGGCGGCACGGAACGTACTGGAGACGGCGGCGACGCTGGCATGGCTGTGAGGGACGTGACGTGAGTGGGCCCGGCCCTCGTCGAGGTGCCGGGCCCACTCTGTGGCTGTCCGGTCACTTCACCGGCGTGAAGTCCCGCGCGCCGATGAACTCCGGCCGCCGTACCGGCGCCGCGAACGGCTCGACCGCGGCGTTCTCCACGCTGTTGAAGACGATGAAGACGTTGCTGCGCGGGAACGGCGTGATGTTGTCGCCGGAGCCGTGCATGCAGTTGCAGTCGAACCAGGTCGCCGAACCCGCCTTGCCCGTGAACAGCTTGATGCCGTACTCGGAGGCCATGGCCGTCAGCGCCTCGTCGGACGGGGTGCCGGCGTCCTGCATCTGCAGCGACTGCTTGTAGTTGTCCTTCGGGGTGGCTCCCGCACAGCCGAGGAACGTCCGGTGCGACCCCGGCATGATCATGAGGCCGCCGTTGGTGTCGTAGTTCTCGGTCAGGGCGATCGAGACGGACACCGTCCGCATGTTCGGCAGCCCGTCCTCGGCGTGCCAGGTCTCGAAGTCGGAGTGCCAGTAGAAGCCGGACGCGCCGAAACCGGGCTTCACATTGATCCGCGACTGGTGGACGTAGACGTCCGAGCCGAGGATCTGCCGGGCCCGCCCGACGACCCGCTCGTCGCGCACCAGCCGAGCGAACAGCTCGCTGATCCGGTGCACCTCGAAGACCGACCGGATCTCCTGCGACTTCGGCTCGACGATCGAGCGCTCGTCGGCGCGGATCGCCGGATCGGCGACGAGCCGCTCCAGCTCCGCCCGGTAGACGGCGACCTCGTCCGGGGCGATGAGCTCCTCGACGGCGAGGAAGCCGTCACGCTCGTACGCCTGGAGATCGGCGAGGGAGACCGGGCCGGGCGTGCCGGGGGAGCCCCAGACGACCGGGTCCTGGCGCGGGACCGACACCTCGGTGGCCGCGCGGCTCGGGTAGAGGTCGGGAACGGTGGTGGCAGCGTTCATGGTGGTGGTCGTGGTCATGGTGATGTCACACCTCCTCGGGCTCGGTGAGCAGGGGATAGACGCCGTTCTCGTCGTGGTCCTCCCGCCCGGTGACGGGCGGGTTGAAGACGCAGAGGCAGCGGAAGTCCTCCTTGACGCGCAGCGTGTGCCGCTCGTGCCCGTCGAGGAGGTACATGGTTCCGGGCGTGATCGTGTAACTCCGCCCGGTCTCCTGGTCGGTGAGCTCGGCCTCGCCCTCGACGCACACGACGGCCTCGACGTGGTTCGCGTACCACATCGACGTCTCCGTGCCGGCGTACAGGACCGTCTCGTGGAGGGAGAAGCCGACCCGCTCCCTGGCGAGGACGATGCGTTTGCTCTCCCAGGTGCCGGACGCGGCCTTGACGTGCCGGTCGGTGCCTTCGATGTCCTTGAACGAACGGACGATCACGGTGTTGCGATGCCTCCTCGATAGGTGTTTCAGGTGATCTGCGGGAGCCTCAGACGGTCTCCCGCACGGCCCGGGCGAGGACGCGCAGACCCTCGTCCAGCTCCTCCGGGGTGATGGTGAGGGCGGGCAGCAGCTTGACGACCTCGCTCTCCGGGCCGGACGTCTCGATCAGCAGCCCGAGTTCGAAGGCCCGCTGGGCCACCCGCCCCGCGCGCGCCTTCTCGTGGAACTCGATGCCCCACACCAGGCCGCGCCCGCGGTACTCCTTCACCTCGGCGAGGTTCTCCTCGGTGATCGAGATCAGCGCCTGCTCGACCTGCTCACCGCGCTTGCGGGTCTGCTTCTCCATGACGGAGCCGTCCGCCCAGTACGTCTCCAGGGCGGCCGTGGCCGTCACGAACGCCGGGTTGTTGCCGCGGAACGTGCCGTTGTGCTCGCCCGGCTCCCAGATGTCCAGCTCCGGCCTGAACAGGCACAGCGACATCGGCAGGCCGTAGCCGCTGATGGACTTGGAGACGGTGACGATGTCGGGCGTGATGCCCGCCTCCTCGAACGAGAAGAAGGCACCGGTCCGGCCGCAGCCCATCTGGATGTCGTCGACGATGAGCAGCATGTCCTGCCGCTCGCACAGCTCGGCGAGCGCGCGCAGCCACTCCGGGCGGGCGACGTTGATGCCGCCCTCGCCCTGCACGGTCTCCACGATCACCGCGGCGGGCTTGTTCAGCCCGGAGCCCTGGTCCTCCAGGAGCCGCTCGAACCACAGGAAGTCCTCGACCGTGCCGTCGAAGTAGTTGTCGAACGGCATGGGCGTGCCGTGCACCAGCGGGATCCCGGCGCCGGCCCGCTTGAAGGCGTTGCCGGTGACGGCGAGCGAGCCGAGCGACATGCCGTGGAAGGCGTTGGTGAACGACACGATGGCCTCGCGCCCCTTCACCTTCCTGGCCAGTTTCAGCGCCGACTCCACCGCGTTGGTGCCGGTCGGCCCCGGGAACATGACCTTGTACGGAAGGTCGCGCGGGCGCAGCACCAGGTTCTGGAAGGACTCCAGGAACGCCCGCTTCGCCGTTGTCGACATGTCGAGCCCGTGGGTGACGCCGTCCCGCTCCAGATAGTCGATCAGAGCGCGTTTGAGCACGGGGTTGTTGTGGCCGTAGTTGAGTGAACCGGCGCCCGCGAAGAAGTCCAGGTACGTGTGGCCGTCCTCGTCGAACATCCGGCTGCCCTGCGCGCGGTCGAAGACGGTGGGCCAGCCGCGGCAGTAGCTGCGCACCTCGGACTCCAGGGTCTCGAAGACGCTCAGATCGGGCTGGGTGATGGTCACGTCGAATCGCTCCTCGATACGTGGGGGGAGGGAGGGGAGGGGGAGTGTGTGGGGCGAGGGGGGCTCAGGGGGACAGCGGGCCGATGCGGTGCAGCACCTCGGGCTGGTGCGGGCCGTCCGGGAAGTCACCCGCCTCGAACAGGACCGTGCGTTCGACGCTCGCGCCATGACGTTCGGCGTACGCGGCGAACAGGCGCTCGGACGCGACGTTGCCCGGCGTGATGGTGGTCTCGACGGTGGTCAGGGGATGCCGTCGCGCGACCCGCGCGGTGAGCCCGTCCAGCAGCGCGGCCGCGAGCCCGAGCCCCCGGTGTGCCTCGTCGACGGCCACCTGCCACACGAGCAGGGTGTCCGGCCGCTCCGGCCGCACGTACCCGGTCACGAACCCGACCGGCATCCCGGTCTCGTTCCGCGCCACCGCCGAGGTGTCCGCGAAGTCCCGGCACCACAGCAGATAGCTGTACGAGGAGTTCAGGTCCAGGGCTCCGGAGTCCCCGGCGATACGCCACAGCGCCGCGCCGTCCGCCACGTCCGGGCGATCGATCCGAATCCCTTCCACGATTTCCGTCAGTGGTTCTGCTGGTGTGGCAGTCATGGGGCTTGAATTTACCGAGGGGAATTTCGAATTGCATCGCCGAACGGGGTTACGTCTGCGCCGTCCACGTGTTATCACGCGGGCGTGAGTGGCCCATGGCGACGTGGCCGTTCTGTTGCTATTTGCCCGTAAATTACCGAACAAAAGGGGCGCGATGTGGAGTCGGTCACACGTACGTAACCCTCACGAGATCTGCTCGAATTCAGCCCCGCGGCGTTCGCGAAATCTTTGCGTTTAAGGGAGGGGAGAGCGGGCAGAAGAATACGGGCTCCTGCCCTCGGAATTCCACTGAATTTCTTCCGCCGGAAAAGCGGCCCGCAATTCCCTCGGTGACGCGCCGCTGCTACGCCCAGGCCTCCGCCGCCGCCCGGCGGGCCCCCTCCAGGTCGACCCCCACTCCGAACTCCGCCAGCGCCGCCCCCAGTCCCGCGAGGCTGGAGTGCACG
This sequence comes from Streptomyces sp. DSM 40750, assembly GCF_024612035.1. Taxonomy (GTDB): domain Bacteria; phylum Actinomycetota; class Actinomycetes; order Streptomycetales; family Streptomycetaceae; genus Streptomyces. The sequence continues at coordinate 2,832,095 of NZ_CP102513.1, read as the reverse complement.
ACCCCCGGGGTCGCGTCGGGACCGTAGTGGTTCACGCGGACCATCTCCGCGGCGAGGGCGCCGCCGCCCGCGGCCAGCGGCAGGGCGGGGTCCGCGGCGAGCGCCTTGGCGACCAGCTCCGACGCGTCGACCCCGGCGGGCACCCGCAGGGTCGTGGCGACCGGCGCCGCGTCGGCCGCCTCGTGGACGTACGGCTCCAGGCCCCCGCCCAGGGCGAGCACGCCCGCGCGGGTCGCCGCGGCGACCCGCGCGTGGCGGGACATGACCGCCTCCAGACCCTCCGCCTCGATGCGCTCCAGGCAGGCCTCCAGCGCGAGCATCTCCAACTGGGCGGGCGCGTGGAGAAGGGCGCGGCGGCCGCCGTCGATCCAGCGCTCCTTCCAGTCAAGGAGCGAGAGGTACGACCGCCGGGGCGCCCGCGGGTTGGCCGCCATCCGCGCCCACGCCCGCTCGCTCACGGAGATCGCCGACACCCCGGCCGGCCCGCCCATCGCCTTCTGTGCCCCGATGACGCACAGGTCGACACCCCACGCGTCGGGCAGCACCGGCTCGGCGCCGACGGAGGCGACCGCGTCCAGGTAGAAGAGCGCCCCGTGCTCGCGGACGACCTCGCCGATCTCCGCCACGGGGTTGGTGTTGCCGGTCGCCGCCTCCGCGTGGACCAGCGACACGAAGTCGATCGCCGGGTGCTCGGCGAAGGTGTCCCGGATCTGCGCTGCCGTGACCGCCGTGTGGAAGGGGACGGCCAGGTCGATCACGGTCGCGCCGCAGTCCCGCAGCCAGTTCCCGAAGGTCTGCCCGTACGGGCCGGTGATCACGTTCAGCGCGGTCGTACCGGGCCCGGCGGCCCCGCGTATCGCCCCCTCCAGAGGGAGCAGCGCCTCACCCTGCGTGATCACGACGTCCTGCTCCGTGGAGAGCAGCCGGCCCACCCGGTCCTCGATCGACGCGAAGTGCGCCGCGCTCAACGGGGCCAGATCCAGAAACGGGTGCGTCACGGGGTGCTCTCCTCGCTCACGGGGTAGATGGTGTCGAGGGTAGGCCGAGGCGGATCGACGTGAGTCGCGCCCGATCGGCACACCCGGGCACCCCGCTCGGCCGACGACCCTCGCACTCCCCGCCCGCCCCCACCGATGACTTCTGAGGCCAAGCGGCCCAGTGACCATCGGAATGGTTTGAGACAGTCAAGCATCTCCTTATAATCGGATGTCTGTGTTCTCTGTAGTTCCCCCACAGGAGGTCTCCCCGTGAACTCGGTCCCCGGACGCCGGACCCGCATCCTGGCCGCCACCACCGCGACGGCCGGGCTGCTGCTCGTGGCCGGCTGTTCCTCGGACGGCGACGGCGCCAGCGGAGGCACCAAGACCGCGGCCGGCGGGGTGGAGCTGGTGAAGGCCGGCCAGCTCACGACCTGCACCCACCTCCCGTACCCGCCTTTCCAGTCGGAGATCGACGGCAAGGTGCAGGGCCTCGACGTGTCGCTGATCGACCTCGTCGCCCAGGACCTGGGCGTGAAGCAGGAGATCCTGGACACGCCGTTCGAGAACTTCAAGACGGGTGCCTTCCTGAACTCCGGCGAGTGCGACCTCGCCGCGGCAGGTATGACGATCACCGACGAGCGCAAGAAGAACGTCGACTTCTCCGACCCGTACTTCGAGGCCACCCAGGCCGTCCTCGCCGCCAAGAAGGCCGACATCGGCTCCTTCGCGGACCTCAAGGGCGACGGGGACTTCAAGGTCGGCACCCAGGCGCAGACCACCGGCGAGGACTACGCCAAGAGCCAGGGCCTCGACCCGGTCTCCTTCGAGTCCTCCGACGCCGTGCTCAACGGCCTGCGCGCCGGCCAGGTCGACGCCGTCGTCATCGACTACCCGGTCGTCCAGGGCTGGCTGAAGGACGCGGTGCTCGCCGACGCCTTCGAGGTCGCCGAGCAGGTCAACACCGGTGAGGAGTACGGCTTCACGGTCAAGAAGGGCAACACCAAGCTCCTCGCCGCCGTCAACAAGGCGCTCGCCGACGCCAAGTCCGACGGCACGTACAAGAAGCTGTACGAGCAGTGGATCGGCCCGTACGACGAGAGCGCCGCCACCGCCTCCCCGTCCGCGTCATGAGCGTGACCGACACGGACACACCGCTCCAGCCGAAGAGGAAGGGCCTGAGCCGGACCCAGAAGCGCGCCCTCTCCCGGGGCGCGCAGTACGCGGTGTTCGTCGCCGCCGTCATCGCCTTCGCCGTGTCCGCCGACTGGGACCGGCTCCAGAACCAGTTCGCCCAGTGGGACATCGCCGAGCGGATGTTCCCCGACGTCATCACGCTGGCGCTGAAGAACACCGTGCTGTACACGCTGTCCGGCTTCGCGTTCGGACTCGTCCTCGGCATGGTCATCGCGCTGATGCGGCTGTCGTCGGTGGGTCCGTACCGCTGGTTCGCCGGTGTGTACATCGAGATCTTCCGGGGCCTGCCCGCCCTGCTGATCTTCATCTTCGTCGGTGTCGCCGTGCCGCTCGCCTTCCCCGGCACGGAGATCCCCGGCGGTACGTACGGCAAGGTGGCCCTCGCGCTGGGCCTGGTGGCGGCGGCGTACATGGCGGAGACGATCCGCGCGGGCATCCAGGCCGTCCCCAAGGGGCAGATGGAAGCGGCCCGTTCCCTGGGCTTCTCACCCGCGCGCGCGATGATCTCGATCGTCATCCCGCAGGCGTTCCGGATCATCCTCCCGCCGCTCACCAACGAGCTGGTCCTGCTCTTCAAGGACTCCTCACTCGTCCTGTTCCTCGGCGTCACGCTGGAGGAGCGCGAACTGTCCAAGTACGGCCGCGACCTGGCCAGCACCACCTTCAACTCCACGCCGATCCTGGTCGCCGGCCTGTGCTATCTGCTGGTGACCATCCCGCTCGGCTTCGTCGTGCGGCGCATGGAGGCGAAGGCCCAGGAGGCCGTGAAATGAGCGAGAAGCTTCCTTCGGCGCGCACCGAGATCGACGTACGCGGACTGTACAAGTCGTTCGGCGACAACGAGGTGCTGAAGGGCATCGACCTGGAGATCCGGCAGGGCGAGGTGGTGTGCGTCATCGGCCCGTCGGGCTCCGGCAAGTCGACCCTCCTGCGCTGTGTGAACCTCCTGGAGGAGCCGACGAAGGGCCAGGTCTTCGTGGGCGGCACCGAGCTGACGGACCCCGACGTCGACATCGACGCCGTACGCCGCCGGATCGGCATGGTCTTCCAGCAGTTCAACCTCTTCCCGCACCTCACGGTGACCGAGAACCTCACACTGCCGCAGCGCCGGGTCCTGCGGCGGAACAAGGCGCGGGCGGCCGAGGTCGCCGCCGAGAACCTGGAACGCGTGGGCCTGTCGGAGAAGGCGGACGCCTACCCCGCCTCCCTCTCCGGCGGCCAGCAGCAGCGCGTGGCGATCGCCCGCTCGCTGTCGATGGGGCCCGAGGTCATGCTCTTCGACGAGCCGACGTCGGCCCTGGACCCGGAACTGGTGGGCGACGTCCTCGCGGTCATGCGCATGCTGGCGAACGAAGGCATGACCATGATGGTGGTGACCCACGAGATGACCTTCGCCCGCGAGGTCGCCGACCGCGTCGTCTTCATGGACGGCGGCGTGATCGTCGAGGACGGCCCTCCTGCCCAGGTCATCGGCAGCCCCCGGCACGACCGCACCCGCCACTTCCTCTCCCGCCTCCTCGACCCGGCGATGGCGGAGGTGGAGGAGGAGACGTCGGACCAGGTGGGTAAGGCCGACCAGCCGGGTGGCTAGGGTGCGGTACATGAGCGATGAGCCGGTGCTGCACGTGAAGGGCCGGGTCCTGGTCGGACCCGAGGACGTCCGGGACGAGCTGTGGGTCGTGGACGGCCGTATCTCCTACGACCGCCCCTCCACCGCCCGCGACGTCCGCACGGTGGAGGGCTGGGCCCTGCCCGGCCTCGTCGACGCCCACTGCCACGTCGGCCTGGGCGCGCACGGCCCGGTCGACGCCGACGAGGCGGAGAAGCAGGCGCTGACGGACCGCGACGCGGGCACGCTCCTGATCCGCGACGCGGGCTCCCCCTCCGACACCCGCTGGATCGACGACCGCGACGACCTCCCGAAGATCATCCGCGCCGGCCGGCACATCGCCCGCACCCGCCGCTACATCCGGAACTTCGCCCATGAGATCGAGCCGGAGGAGTTGGTCGCGTACGTCGCCCAGGAGGCCCGCCGCGGTGACGGCTGGGTGAAGCTGGTGGGGGACTGGATCGACCGCGGCGTCGGCGACCTGACTGCCTGCTGGCCCCGGGAGGCTGTGGAAGCGGCGATCACGGAGGCGCACCTCCTGGGCGCCCGCGTGACGGCCCACTGCTTCGCCGAGTCGTCCCTCCGTGACCTCGTCGAGGCGGGTATCGACTGCGTCGAGCACGCGACGGGCCTGACGGAGGACCTCATCCCGCTGTTCGCCTCGCGGGGCGTCGCCATCGTCCCCACGCTCGTCAACATCGCCACCTTCCCGTCCATGGCGGCCGGCGGCGAGGCCAAGTTCCCCCGCTGGTCCGCGCACATGCGCCGCCTCCACGAAGGCCGCTACGACACCGTCCGCAACGCCTACGACGCCGGAATCCCCGTCTACGTCGGCACCGACGCCGGCGGCTCCCTGGCCCACGGCCTGGTCGCCGCCGAGGTCGCGGAACTGGTCACCGCCGGCATCCCGCCCGTGGAGGCCCTGTCGGCGACCACCTGGGGCGCCCGGAAGTGGCTCGGCCGCCCCGGCCTGGACGAGGGCGCGGCCGCGGACCTGGTGGTGTACGAACGGGACCCCCGCACGGACGTAGGCGTGCTGGGGGCTCCGTCGAGGGTGGTGCTGAACGGGCGGGTCGTGGGGTGAGGCGAGGGCGGCTTTCGCTTCACCACTCACGCCATCTGTCGGTGATCGCGTAGCGACTCACCTGTTGCCGGGCCGCCAGCTCGCCGACATCGATCCCGTGCTCCGTCAGAGCTTCGTCGATGAACAGGCAGATCTGCTCCCGCTCGTCGGTGTCGATGCTGCCGCCCGTCTCCTCCTGATTCACTCTGTTCAAGGCCAGGACAACTCGCTCGACTGCGGCGAGGACTTGTGCATCCGAAGTCGGCGCCAGTTCTCGCACATCGGATTCGAAATTCGTCAGGGCGGCGTCGACGGCATTCAGGAAGGATTCGGAGTAGACGCCCAGGAAGGACGCGCTTTCGGGATCCATCGTGCCGGCAGAGACCGCGTGAGTCTCCTTCTCTGTTTCGGTTCGCCAATACTGAGAAGGCTTTACAGGCATGGCGAAATCCTACTGTGAGCGCCATCCGTGAGGAAACCCCTGATCACTCACGGATGGCGCTCTACGGGTAGGGCTACGGGCCGGGGGCGTTTATGCGGTTCAGGAGTGTTCCCCCGCCGATACCGCCGTAGTAGTCGATCAGGCCTTGCTCGTGCTGGTAAATCAGCCTCTCGGTGGCGTTCGGGATCTCGATCCAGTCGAGCTCTCGAACATCGGAAGACTTGTACCCGGCGCTCTTCACCGCGTGCTTGTCGTCACTGAACGCCCGATGGATCCTGCGGTGAATGGTGTTCGTCTTGGTGGCAGATCCCACGTACACCATTCCGTCGTTCATCTTGATGATGTAGACACCCTGCGTTTCGGGGACGTCCAGTCGTCCACTGGGCGACTGGGATCCGAATGTCCGGCACCCGCTGTTGTGAACGAGTACGGGCGTCTCGCCCGCGAGCACGTAGTACGTGTGCAGGCCCTCGACGGTCAGGTTGTGGACCGTCGCCCGAGCCGTCCGTTCTGTGACAGCCGTGATCCGGATCCACGTACCGCTGCCTGTGCTCAGCCACTGGTCGGGCTTCAGATCCTCGGCGTCCACCCAGCGCGCAAGGTCGGGTATCCAGAACGGGTGGCCGTCGGTGGCCGTGAGCGTGGAGGTCTTGCCGCCCGCCCGGCCGTCGGTGTCGACCGTGATCGTGACCAGGTGCTTGGTGCCGTCGCCCTCGATCGTGCGGGTGACGGTGCGGGTCTGGGCGTCGTCCGTCTCCACGTCGGACGCGGCGACCTTGTCGCCGATTCCGATGTCCTCGATGGCCTTCGTCGTGCCGTCGGCCATCAGGACCTGCGTACCCGGGACGAAGCTGTTCCCCACTTTGCAGGCCGCGCCGCTGGCCGGCGGCGCCTCCGGGACCTTCGGCGGGGCCGGGGCCGGAGCCGGGGCGGGCGCCGGGTTGGCGGGGGCCGCCGGTGCCGCGTCTGCGGGAGCTGGGTCCTTGGGCGTCGTGGGGGCATCAGGAGTGGCGCCTGCCGGGGGTGTGCCGGTGTCCGCTGCTCGGCCCGTGTCCGTCGCCGCGTTCGTCGCCCGCTTCGCGTCCCCCGCCGTGTCGATCGCGTCCAACGCCTTGTCGCCGTACCGCGCCGCCTTCGCCGCCGTCGCCCCGTACCCCGCGAACGGGATCGCCGAGGCGCAGGACAGGGCGGCGTCGACGTACTCGCCCTCGGCCGCGTACCAGCCGCAGTTGGCGAGGTCCGCGACCTCGCCCACGACCGGGATGAGGCCCACCACGTCCAGTGCGGCGTGGCCGATGTCCGACCACGACAGGCCGAACAGGTGGCCGTCGATCTCGATGAAGGAGATCGGGTTGCCGCCTGCGAAGGCGTAGCGGTTGCCGGTGAAGGGGTCGGTGGTCAGGCCCATGTCGGCCAGGGCGCCGCCGTACATGTCCCGGGTCAGGAAGCGGTTCAGGCCCGGGTCGTAGGTGCGGAAGCCCATGTCGTACGTGCCGGATGTCGTGTCGTAGCGCTTCGCGTTGAAGCGGTACGAGTTGTAGGGCTCCGCGGCCTCGCCGCCCGCCCCCGGCTTGTCCGCGCCCGTGAACTGGGCCGTGTCGTTCTTGCCGTACGCCGTGTAGCCGTACGTCGTCTTCGTGTTGCCGTCGGAGTCCGTCAGTGCCTCCACGTCGCCGTGCGGGTGGTAGAGGTACTGGGTCGTCTCCGGGTCCTTGTCCTCCTCGTCCTTGATCTGAGTGAGCTTCTGGCCCCACGAGGCGTACTGGAACGACGTGACGCCCTCGTCGGTCACCTCCTCCTTCAGGGAGTTCGAGGTGATGCCCAGGTACGTGAAGAGCGTCGTCTTCGCGTCGTCCCCGCCGACCGTCTCCTTCACTGTGCGGTCGAAGGCGTCGTACGTCATACGGGTCGTCCGGGCCGCGTCCCCGGTGCCCGCCCTGATGGACTCCGGACGGTCGAAGCCGTCGTAGCGGTACTTCTGGATCGTCTCGCCGCCGAAGGAGACCGTGTCGAGGCGGCCCAGCGGGTCGTAGTTGTACGTGGACGAGGCGCCGTCCGCCGTCGATGTCAGGAGGCGGTTGCGGTCGTAGCGGTGGGTGGTGGTCGTGTCGTCCACCGTCTGCCAGACCACGTTGCCGGCGGAGTCGTGCCGGTACTCCTCCGTCTTCTCGTCGTCGCCGGTCTTCGCGACCTTCGCGATGCGGTCCTGCGGGTCGTAGGTGTACGCGTACGTGTTGTCGATCGTGGAGCCGTGGTCGTCCGCGTCCATCAGCTTCAGGACGTCCTCGACCTTGTGGCCGTTGGCGTTGTACTTCAGGGCGTGTTCGGCGACGAGCGTGTCGTCGGACTGTCGCTCCGTGGTCTTCTTCGCCGCGCCGTCGAGGTAGTAGTCGACGGTCAGGACGTTGCCGTTCGGCTTGGTCTGTTCGGCCAGTTCACCTCGGGCGGTGTACTTCAGTGAGGTGATCTGCTGGTCACCGGCTGTCGGTGAGGCGGCGTTGGTGATGCGCTCGACCCGGTCCAGCGGGTCGTAGTCCAGCTTGCTCCAGGTCAGGTCGTGGGTCGTCGTCAGCGTGTTGCCGTTGGCGTCGTACGTCAGGGCCGTCGTGTTGCGGACGCTGTCCCCGTCGTGCTCCTTCACCTCGCTGAGCTGGTTGAGTTCGTCGTAGGCCAGGGTGTAGCGGTCGGTCTCGACCCCGGGGCTGTTGTCGACGATCTCGATCTGGTTGCCGTTGGCGTCGTAGCGGTAGGAGAAGTCCTTCTTCTCGTTGTCGGTGTCGCCCTCGTAGTCGCGGACCAGCCGGACCGCGTCCGCGACCACCGTGCCGGTCGCCTTGTCGGTGAGGGTGATGGCCTGGCCGGTGTCCTCGGTGAAGGCGTACTTGCCCAACGACCGCCATTCACCGGGGAGTTCGGTCTGGTCGAGGGTCTTGGTCTCCGTGCCGTCCTTGTGCTTGATCTCGTAGCTGGCGTCCTTCGCCGCCCCGTCGACCTTCGGGTACTGGACGTAGACCGTGTAGTCCCCGGACTGGGGGATGGTCAGCTGCCAGACGAAGCGGTCCTCGCCCGAACCGGCCGCGTGGGTCTGCGCGTCGTAGCCGTACGAGCCCTCGGGGGCGACCGCCGCCCACGTGCCCTGCTGCGCCGTGTTGTTGACGTCGCTGTTGTCGACCAGGGCGACCTGGAGGCCCACCGGGACTCCGTCGTCCGAGCGGGACTTCAGCGCGCCGCTCGGGTAGAAGGCGGAGTCGAGGGTGCGGGAGACCGAACCGCCCGCGCTGGTCAGGGTGTTCTGGATCTGCTGGCCCAGGTCGTTGTACTTGTAGGTGTTCTTGATGTCGAAGGCGTCCGTGGACGTCTTGATCCAGCCGGTGTCGAAGTAGGTGTACTCCGTCTCGTTGCGGACGCTCTGGCCCTCGGACGGCGGGGCGCTGACCTTCTTCACCCGGCTCAGCGCGTCGTACTCGTACGTCGTCCGGTCCGGCGTGTTGTAGCGGTCGTCGTCCGGGTCGTAGGGGCTCAGGGTCTCCTTGACGCGGTTCAGCTCGTCGTAGACGGTCTCGGCGGCGAAGTCCTTGTCGTCGTCGCCGGTCTCCATGCCCCGTGGGGTGATGACGCGGGTCTGGTTGCCGACCTCGTCGTACTCGAAGCGCGTCTTGCGGATGACGCCGTCGTCGTGGGGGACCTGTGCCTCGACCAGGGCGCCGCGGGGGTCCAGGACCAGCTCCGTGCGGTTGCCGTCGGCGTCCGTGGTGGCGACGGTCAGACCGTCCCAGTCGTAGGTGCTGGTCGTCGACTTGCCGGCCGCGTCGGCGGTCTCAAGGAGCCGGTGGTCGAGGTCGTAGCGGAACCTGCTGGTGTAGTCGTCGGGGTCCTCGGTCTGGTTCTTGCGGGCGTCGACGACCTTCACCAGGTCGCCGACGTCGTTGTAGACGGCGCTCGCCCGGTTGCCCGCGGCGTTGACCGCCTCGATCGGCTGGTAGACCTCGTCGTACCTGGTCGTCGAGGTGAAGTCCCCGGGCGTCTCGGTCAGGTTGCCCTTCGGCTCCGTCGAGGTGAGCTGGTTGCCGACCTTGTCGTAGGTGAAGGTCGAGACCCGCTCCGGGGAGCCCTCCTCGTCGCCCGGCTGGACGGACTTCAGCAGCTGGTCCGCGGCGTCGAACTCGCTGGTGCTCGACACCTCGTTGGGGGCGGTGAAGACGAGGGTGTTGTCGTTGGTGTCGTACTCGGGCGCGGGCGTGACGATGAACTCGCCGGCCTTCTGGTCCTTCGGCCTGCGGTTCTCCAGCGGACGCGCGAACACGTCGTACGTCTGCGTGGTCGTCGCCCCGTCGGCCTCCTGGACCTCGGTGACGTTGCCGCGCACGTCGTACGTCGTCACCGTACGGTTGCCGAGTGCGTCGACGATCACCCGCGGATAGCCGGAGGGGTCGTAGTCCTCGAACTTCGTGGTGTGCTCGCCCGCGTCGGTGGCGGAGGTGAGCCGGCCCCGCGCGTCATAGGCGTTGACGGAGGTGTGGTCGCCCTCGGGCTCGCTCTGCACGCCCTTGGGGTCGGTGACCGAGATCATGTTGCCGCGCGCGTCGTAGCCGAACTGCCAGGTGCGGCCTTCCGGGGAGACGCGGCGCACCAGGTCGGCGATGTAGCCGTTCTCGCCGGTCGCGTAGGTGAGTGTGGCGGCGGGCCGGTCGTTCTTGACGCTCTCGGCGTCCCTCGACTCCAGTGGGTAGCCCGTCCTGGGGTCGTACTTCCAGGTGCGGGCGGCGCCGTTGTTCTCCTCCAGACGCGTGACGTTGTTGTCCGCGTCCCAACCCAGTCTCGTGGTCCGCTTCTTGGCGTCGGTGAGTTTCACCGGGCGGCCGTAGCCGTCCATCTGCTGCGTGGAGGGGTTGCCCTCGGCATCGGTGACGACGGTCCGGGTCCCCTTGCCGTCATGGCCGTCGGGGTCCTCGTAGCGGTACTTGGTCAGGCCGCCGACCCGGTCCGTGACGGTCTTGGTGTAGCCCAGATAGTGCAGCTGGTCCTTGTCGTCGTGCGGGCCGACGTAGTCCACCTCGGAGGCGTGTCCGCGCGGGTCGGTGACCTTGACGAGCTTCAGGCCGGGGTGGTCGAACTCCTTGCCGTAGTCGAACTTGAAGACCTTGCGGAGCTTCTCGGCGGCGTTCGCACCGTCCGTCAGCCGGGCCAGCAGGCCCTTCTCGGTGAACGTGAAGTCGATCCGCCGCCCCGAGACATCGGTGACGGAGCGGACCTTGTCGATGATGAACGGGTTGAGGAGATGCTTGCCCTCACGGACCTCGCCGTCCTTGTCGACGTACGAGTACGCCTCGCCCTTCTCCCAGTAGTCGACGGTGAGCGTGCGCCGGCCCTCGGCGTCGGTGACGTACTTCAGCAGCTTCGACGGGTGCCCGAGCAGCCGCTCCTCGTACGTGAACTCCATCCGGTTGCCGTTCTTGGCCACCTGGGCGCTCGGATAGCCCTGGCAGTCGAAGAGGAACCGCGTGCGGTCCGGACGCAGGAACTCCCAGGCCTCCCGCTGGTGGGGATGGAGCAGACAGTCCTTCTCCAGTTGCCTGACGCGGAAGTGGACCCCGGCGGGGGAGTCCCACTCGCCCTTCTTGTTCTTGCCGAAGACATGGCTGGTGCCGTCGCCGTCGGTCAGCGTGATCTGCTTGGGCAGCAGCGCGGACGGATGGAAGTCCAGCGGCGTGCCGAGCCGGACCGGCGAGGAGGCCTGCAGCGACCAGCCGAGACCGGCCGGAGTGCTGGACGCGTCCTGCGAGTTGTAGGCCAGCCGCAGGAAGGTCGAGAAGCCCAGCGACGGGTTCGAGAAGGAGTTGTACGACCACACGGCGTTGCCGGCGTGAAGATTGCTCATCAGCGCCGAACCCGCACCGGTGTTCTTCCCGGCGTACGAGTGGAAGTCCTCAAGACCGAGCTGGTCGGAGGTCGGGTACTCGGCGGTGACCTCGTGCTTCGACGGCGGCACCCCGTCCGTCTCGGACAGCCAGTCGCCGGTGGCCTTCTCCCGCAGGTCCCACTCCAGGCCGAAGGTCAGCCGCTTGTCGAGCGGGTCGACCAGGACCGGCGCCTTCAACTCCGCGTCGAACGTGACGGTTTCGCCGGGCGCCACGTCCTTCGGCAGCCCGGTCGCGTCCTTGTTGAGGAGGTTGGTGACGTCCTTGCCGTCCAGCGTCCAGCGGTAGGACAGGACGCGCTCGCCCTTCTTCCACACGGAGTCGGTGGTGTTGGTGAGCGTCGCCTCGACGGTGGCCTTCTCGCCGGGGATCATCCGCGCGGGCGTGTACGGCAGGAAGTAGGTCTCGCCCTCGGGGGCGGCGAGCAGCTTCTCGCCCTCGATCACCTTGCCGACGGCGGGCAGTTCGACCGTGCGCACCGGGCCGGCCAGCAGCTTGCCCTGCTGGGTGCGGACGACGATCCGGTAGTGGTGGGTGCGGGCCTCGCCGGTGCCGTCGGGCGCCGGGGGCGCGGTGCGGTCGGCGAAGGCGCGGGTGCGGCGGTCGACGGGGGCGACAAGGGTCTCGTCGGTGGGGGTGAAGTCCTTCTTCGTGGAGCGGTGGACCTCGTACTCCCGCAGGCCCTTGCCCCGGTACGCGCTCCAGGTGAGGTCGGCGCCGGTGGTGTGCGTGGTGCGGGGGGCCGCGATACGGACGCCGTCGGCGTCGCCCGTGATGCCCCGGTGGGTGAGGGAGGCGGAGCCCCGGGAGCGGTCGAGGCCGATGCGGGGCGGCTTGTACTCGTCGCCCCGATCGGCCTCGTCGTCGTTCTCGTCGTCGCCGAAGAGGCGCTCCAGGAAACCCGGTTCGTCCTTGTCCCGGGCGAGTTCGCTGGCGGGTCTCCAGCCCTCGCGGGGATCGCTGGTGTCGGGTTCCACCGCGGCCGCGGGTCTCGCCTCGCTGGTCCTGGCGGGGGTGGCGGGCGCGGTGCCGATGATCAGGGCCGTCGCCACGGCGCCGACCATGGCGGCACGGAGGCGGAAACGGCGGAGACGGACGCGGCGGAGGCGGATACGGACGCGGGTGTGGTCTAAGGCTGCCATGAAGGGCTCCTTGTTCCCCCGTGGGCACAGGGATCGCACAGGAATCGCCGGGCCCATCTGTGTACCAACGCCCCCCGAAGGCGTGTCAATGAACATGTCAAATGGAAGGGCGAGTTTCGGACTGCGAACGATGCGGAGAAGTCCTGTACGGATACGTGAGGCGGTGTGAAGCCGCAGGGGCGGGACGGCCGGAACGGGTCCCGGCGCCAACACCCCTTGTGTGTCAGGACTGTTGACCGAACGATGAAAACGTTTTAACTTCCCCTCACTCCGACTACGAGATGTGAGGGGGACCCGTGGGCGTGGTGCTACGGGAACGCGCAGGTACCGAGGGAGTTGAACCGGCACATCGTCGAGCGGACGGCGCGCCACCCCGACGAAAAGGTTTTCAGAGCCGGACGCGAAACCGGAGTTCCCTGGCACTCCTGCTGCTCATGCTCCCCGGCCTGGCCTACTTCCTGCTGTTCCACTACGGCGCGCTGGCCGGCAACCTCATCGCGTTCAAGGAGTACGTGCCGTTCGACGGCATCTGGGCCAGCCCCTGGGTCGGCACCGGCAACTTCCGGCGGATGTTCGAGGACGGGGCGTTCTGGGCGGCCGTCCTCAACACCGTCTGGATCGCCGTCCTCCAGATCGTCTTCTACTTCCCGGTGCCGCTCGCGCTCGCCCTGCTGCTGCACAGCCTCACCAGGAGCAGCGTCCGCCGCTTCGTGCAGTCGGTGGCGTATCTGCCGCACTTCATCTCATGGGTGATCGTCGTCGCCCTGTTCCAGCAGCTGCTCGGCGACACCGGACTGCTCAACTCCTCGCTGGACGGCATGGGGTTGAGCACCGTCGACATCATCGGCAACCCCGACGCCTTCCGGCCGCTCACCGTCGCCCAGGTCATCTGGAAGGACGCCGGCTGGGGCACGATCATCTTCCTCGCCGCCCTCGCCCAGGTCGACGAGCAGCAGTACGAGGCCGCCGCGATCGACGGGGCCGGCCCCTGGCGCCGCTTCTGGCATGTCACCCTGCCCGGCATCCGCCCGGTGATCGTGCTGCTGCTCATCATGCGGCTCGGCGACATCCTCTCCGTCGGCTTCGAGCAGATGCTGCTCCAGCGCGACGCGGTCGGCCCGGAGGCCGCCGAGATCATCGACACCTTCGTCTACTACCAGGGCATCGTCGGCGGCGACTACGGATTCGCCGCAGCCGCGGGCCTGTTCAAGGGCGTCATCGGCGCGCTTCTCGTCTACGCCGCCAACAAGGTCGCCCACCGCCTCGGCGAACAGGGGGTCTACAAGTGAGCGCCCACCCCGGGCCGGTCCGGCCCGCTCGACCCGTCCGGGAGACCCGGCACGTCCGCCCCGGCTGGCTGGAGAAGCCGAAGCCCCTCACCCAGGCGGCCAAGGCCGTCGCCCTCGTGGCCGTCGTGCTGCTGGTGTGCGTGCCGTTCCTGGTGATCGTGTCCACGTCCCTGGCCTCGACGGACGAGGTCGTGGCCAACGGCGGCTGGGTGCTGTGGCCGACCGAGCCGAGCCTGGACGCGTACCGCGACATCCTCGAGGGCGGCATCGTCACCCACGCCCTCGGCGTCAGCGCCGGAGTCACCCTCGTCGGCACCCTGCTCAGCCTCGCCTGCACGGTGACCCTCGCCTACGCGCTCTCCCGCCCCGGCGTCTTCGGCGGCAAGCCGGTGCTGCTGCTCATCCTGTTCACCTTCCTCTTCCCGCCCGGCATGATCCCGAGCTTCCTGCTGGTCAAGGAGCTCGGCCTGCTGGACAGTTACGCCTCGCTGGTCCTGCCCGTCCTCGTGAACGTCTTCAACCTCGTCGTCCTGCGCGGTTTCTTCCAGGGCATCCCCGAGGAGCTGTACGAGGCGGCGCGGCTCGACGGGGCGGGGGACTGGCGGGTGCTCTTCTCGGTCGTACTGCCGCTGTCCAAGGCCGCGCTCGCCGTCGTCGGACTCTTCTACGCGGTGGGGTACTGGAACTCCTGGTTCTACGCCTCGCTGTACCTGGAGAGCGACCACTGGCCCCTCCAGCAGGTCCTCCGCACCTATGTGGTGGCCGGTTCCGGGCTCACCGACGCGACGACCGGCGAGGCGACCGTCACCGCGCCGCAGACCGTGCAGATGGCGGTCCTGGTGATCGCCACCGTTCCGATCCTGCTCGTCTACCCGTTCCTGCAGAAGTACTTCACCAAGGGCGTGCTCACCGGCGCCATCAAGAGCTGACACAAGCCGACACGAGGTGATTCACCCATGCCCCGCATGTCCCGCCGTACCCTGCTCCGCTCCATGGCCGTCGGCGGCGCCGCAGCCGCCGCGCCCTCCCTGCTGACCGCCTGCTCCACCGGCTCGGGCGACAGCGACGTCTCCAGCGCGGGCAAGAAGCTCGCGCCCTGGCCGACGTACGCCGCCGCGAGCGGCCCGAAGCCGGACCTCGCGCCCACCGAGGCCGGCGTCCAGGCGGGCTACACCGCCTACCCGGCCGACCTGGCCAAGTCGGTCTCCCGCACACCGGGTGACGGCTCCACGGTCAAGGTCATGTCGGTGTCGTTCGGTACGCCGCCCAAGCCCGCCTCGGCCAACCGGTTCTGGGCGGCGGTCGAGAAGGCCCTCGGGGTCAAGATCGAGTACACGATCATCTCCCAGGCCGACTACCAGAAGAAGATGGCGACGGTGATGGCGGGCGACGCCGACACCCTGCCGGACATCATGAACATCTTCTCCGGCTTCGTCCTGCCCCGCGAGGGCGAGTTCGTACGGCGCCGGGCCGAGGACCTCACCCACTTCCTGTCCGGGGACGCGATCGCCGACTATCCGAACCTCGCGAACATCCCCACCCACGCCTGGCGCGACATGGGCCGTATCGGCGGCCTCATCTACGGCGTCCCGCTGGAGCGCCCGCTGCCGGGCTCCACGCTCTGGCTCAACGAGGGCATGTTCACCGACGCGGGCATGAAGGAGGGCTGGACCGCCGACGACTTCGCCGCCGTCGCCAAGCGGGCCACCTCGGGCCGCACCTACGCCCTCGGTGCCGCCGCCGGCTCCCTCTTCGGCAACGCCGTCCACGCGGCCGCGCACAACGCGCCCCTGGAGTGGGCCGTCACCAAGGCAGGCACCTTCGAGTCCGGGCTGGCCGACGAGCGCTACAAGGCGGCCATCGCCTTCCAGACGCGGCTGCGCAAGGACGGCTCGTACCACCCCGACGCCACGTCCGTCTCCCAGATCGACCTGACCACCCTCTACTACAACGGCACGGTCGGCTCCATGCAGGACGGCTTCGGCGCGTACCTCCCCAAGTACCGGGAGAGCAAAGGCAAGCTGACCCCGGCGGCGGCCCTCCCGTACAGCGTCGGCGGCGAGCCCGGCGGCATCGTGGCCGCCCGCCGCTCCTTCGGCTACACCGTGCTGAAGAAGGCGAAGAAGGAACGGATCGAACTGCTGCTGCGCATCCTCGACTACCTCGCCGCCCCCTTCGGCAGCGCGGAGTGGGAACTCGTCCACTACGGCGTCGAGGGCACCCACTTCACCCGTGGCGCGGACGGCTCCCCGCAGGTCACCAAGCTCGGCGAGGTCGAGAACAACACCAACCTGCCGCTGAAGTACCTCGCCGAGGGCCCGCAGGTGCTGTTCGTGCCGGGCATGCCGGACGCCGTACGGGCCCTGCACACCTGGCAGCGGAAGGTCGTGCCGCACGCCATCCGCAACGCCTCCTTCGGGCTCCAGTCCGCCACCAAGAACTCCCAGGGCACCACCCTCAAGGCCCTCGTCGACGACACGGTCACCGGCATCGTCGCCGGGCGCCTCCCGCTCTCCGAGTGGGACGCGACCGTGAAGAAGTGGCGCGAGCGCGGCGGCGACAGAATGGCCGAGGAGTTCGCGAAGGACTACGCGGCCAATACGTGAACAGCGGTCGGCGGAAACGGCGACGGGAGACGCGGGGGATGGGGAGCGACATGGCGCCCAAGGCGACGGGATCCAAGGCGACGGGATCCAAGGGGATGGGGCCAAAGGACTCGGTATCCAAGGCGACGGGGCCCAAGGGGACGGGATCGAAGCCCTCGGGATCCAAGGGGACGGAATCCACGCCCTCGGGATCCAAGGGGATGGCGTCCGAGGAGCCGGGCTCCAAGGGCCCGGCGGCCAAAGGGCGGGTCACGATCCGGGAGGTCGCCGAGCGGGCGGGGGTGTCGATGGCCACCGCGTCCCGCGCGCTCAGCGGCAACCATCCGGTGCCCGCCGCCACCCGGGCCCGCGTCCTGCGCGCCGCCCGCGAACTCGACTACGTCGCCAACGCGCACGCCCGCGCCCTGGTCGGCGGCGGCCGCAAGATGGCCGCCGTCGTCGTCCGCCAGGTCACCAGCCCCTTCTACGCCCAGGTCGCCGAGGGCGTGGAGGCGGAGGCCGCCGACCGGGGCTGGCTCTGTGTGGTCGGCGCCACGGGTGGTGACCCGCAGCGGGAGATGGACTTCGTACGGCTCATGCGGGAGGAGGGGGCGCGCCTGGTGATCCTCGTCGGCGGGGTCGTCGAGGACGACGCGTACCGCTCACGCGTGGCTCAGTACGCGCAGGCCCTGGACTCCTCCGGGGCCCGGCTGGTGCTGTGCGGGCGGCCGGCCCCGGATCCCGGGATCCCCGCGCTGGTCGTCGAGTTCGACAACGAGGCGGGGGCACGGGCGATCACCGGGCATCTGCTGTCGGCCGGGCACCGCCGGATCGTCTTCCTCGGCGGGCTGCCCGGGAACACCGCGCTCGACGCCCGCGTCGCGGGGTACCGGGCCGCGCTGGCGGAGCACGGGCTGCCGCCCGAGGCCGCGCACGTCGTCGACTGCGGGCTCGGTCGCCCCGCCGGGCTGCGTGCGATGACGGAACTGCTCAAGGAGACACGGGAGTTCACGGCCGTGTTCGCGGGGGACGACATGGTCGCCGCGGGGGCGCTCCGCGCGATCGCCGAGACGGGGCTGAGCGTTCCCGATGACATCTCGGTGGTCGGGTACAACGACATTCCGCTGGCCGAGGACTTCGATCCGCCGCTCACCACGGTACGGACGCCCGCGGAGGAGTTGGGGCGGGCGGCCGTGCGGATCGCTCTGCGCGACCCCGAGCACGCCGCGGGGAGCCACCACTTGCTGGGCACGCACATAGTCGTGCGCCGCAGTGTCGCTCCTCCGAGAGGGCCGTCGTGACAGTGCGGGTCGTCTGCGGCCGGTCGCGCCCACGCGGCGGAGCAGCGGTCGCGCCCACGCGGCGGAGCCGCATATGTCACAGCCCAGCGCCCCTGTCGGGGCGCGTCGCCCCTGCCCTCGACCACGACTCACCGGAGGATCCACCCCCCGTATGACCGCGCCGTATGTATCGCTCCCCGACGATCCGACCCATCTGCCGAACCTCTCCTCCCTGCCCCCGGCCGACCACTCCCTCTCGCCCCTCACCGGCTGGACCCGCGCCCACTGGGAGGCCGTCGCCGACCGGCTGCTCGACGGGCTGGTGCCGTACGCGTCACCGCGGCTGGCCCAGTACCGGCTGCCGGGGCGGGCCAGTCACTCCGGCCCCTTGTCCGACGGGCTGGAGGGGTTCGCCCGCTCCTTCCTGCTCGCCGCCTTCCGGATCGCGGGCTCGGACGGGCGGGTCGGCCCGGACCTGATCGAGCGCTACGCGGCCGGGCTCGCCGCCGGGACGGATCCGCGCGGCGGCGACGAGCGATGGCCGGCCATCACCGACCGCGCGCAGCCCATGGTGGAGGCCGCGTCGATCGCGATCGCGCTGCACGAGTCCCGGCCGTGGCTGTGGGACCGGCTCGACGACGGCGTACGCGGGCGGATCGTCGAGTGGCTGGGCGGGTTCGTCGGGGCGGACGTCAACGACTCCAACTGGCGGCTCTTCCAGGTGATCACCGAGGAGTTCCTCGCCTCGGTCGGCGCCCCGCACAGCCGGGCCGAGATCGACGCGGGGCTCGCCCGGCTGGAGGACTGGTACCGGGGCGGCGGCTGGTACACCGACGGCGACGGGCGGAAGTTCGACTACTACAACGGGTGGGCGCTGCACCTGTATCCGGTGCTGTGGGCGCGGATCGCGGGCCCACGGGCGGATGCGGGGCTGGTGGCCCGGCATCGTGGGCGGCTGCGCGAGTTCCTCGCCGTCCACCAGCACTTCTTCGGCGCCGACGGGGCACCGCTGCACCAAGGCCGTTCGCTCACCTACCGTTTCGCGACCACCGCCCCGCTGTGGGCGGGTGCCCTCGCCGACGCCACGCCCCTGCCGCCCGGCCGTACCCGCCGGCTCGCCTCCGGTGCCCTGAGACACTTCGCGGAGCGCGGCGTGCCCGACGAGCGGGGCCTGCTCACGCTGGGCTGGTACCGGCCCTTCCTCCCCGTCACCCAGCGCTACTCGGGCCCCGCCTCCCCGTACTGGGCGAGCAAGGCCTTCCTCGGCCTGCTCCTCCCCGAGAGCCACCCCGTGTGGACCGCGCCGGAGGAGCCGGCGCCCGTCGACACGGCCGACACCACGCTGGCCCTGCCCGCTCCCGGCTGGCTGCTGCACTCCACCGCCGCCGACGGGCTCGTACGACTCGTCAACCACGGCAGCGACCGGTTACCGCCGCCGCCCGCCACGGCCGACGACAGCCCGCACTACGCCCGGCTCGCGTACTCCAGCGCCACCGCACCGGAGACCCCGGGCCCCGACAACCACCTCGCCCTGCTCGCACCCGACGGCACGCCCTCCCCGCGCGGCCGCATCCATCCGCTGGGCGTCGAGGGCCGCCGCGCCGCGTCCCACTACGGCGGCGGCATCGAGACGACCAGCGTGGTGCACGGCCCGTGGGAGATCCGGGTGCACCGCGTCGACGCCTCGCCCGACACGGCCGTACGGGAGGGGGGCTGGGCCGTGGCCGACGATGCCGCGCCGCCGGTGCGGGCGTCGGGACCGGGCTGGGCGCTGGCCCGCCGCGCGGACGGTCTGACGAGCGCGATCGTGGGCCTGTACGGCTGGGGCGACGGGCCCGGAACCGTGGCGCGAGCCGTCGGCACGAACGCGTACGGGCACCACTCGGCGACGCCCGTACTGGAAGGGCCCGGCGGGAGCGGGCCGGTCCTGGTCACGCTCGTCATGCTCAGCGGCGACCCGCACACCCCGCACACCGGGGCGAGCGCGACCCTCGACTCCGACGGGCAGGTGGACATCCGCTTCCCGGACGGCACCCGGGAACAGGTGCGCCGGGACGAACTGCCTTATGCCACAAGCTCCCTGACGCGCCCTGAGGAGTAGCTCCCGCCGCTCAGCGGTCCGCCAGCGTCATCGCGCGGTCCAGTGCCTGGAGGAAGGTGTTGACCGTCGTCCGGTCGCGGACCGCCAGGCGCAGCCACTCCTCGTCCAGCCCCGGGAAGGTGTCACCGCGGCGGACGGCGAAGCCGAGGTTGCGCAGATGGCGTCGTACGGCCGCCGCGCGGGGCAGGCGGACCAGGACGAACGGGCCCTCGGCGGGCTCGGCCACCACCAGGCCGTCGGGGCCGAACTCCTTGAGCCCGGCGACCAGATGGGCACGGTCGGCGGCGATCCGGCCCGCCGCGGCGGACGCCTCCGCCAGGGCCCGGTCCGACATACACGCTTCGGCCGCCGCGAGGGCGGGCGTGGACACCGGCCACAGGGGCTGGGCGCGCTCCAACTCGGCTGCCGTCTCCGGCGCGGCGAGAACGTAGCCGATCCGCAGGCCGGCCAGCCCCCACGTCTTGGTGAGGCTGCGCAGCACGACGAGGCCGGGCACGTCCGTCCGGCCGGCCAGTGCCTCGCGCTCACCCGGCACCGCGTCCATGAACGCCTCGTCGACCACCAACGTCCGCCCCGGCCTGGCCAGTCGGGCGATGGACGCCGCCGGGTGCAGTACCGACGTCGGGTTGGTCGGGTTGCCGATGACGACCAGGTCCGCGTCCTCCGGCACGGCCGCCGGATCCAGGCGGAAGCCGTCCGACTCCCGCAGCAGCACCCGGTCCACGGAGTGCCCGGCGTCCCGCAGCGCGGCCTCCGGTTCCGTGAACTGTGGATGCACGACCACTGCTTGACGGACCTTCAGGGCGCGAGCGAGCAGCACGAAGGCCTCGGCGGCGCCCGCTGTGAGCAGCACCCGGTCCGTCGGCAGCCCGTGCCGGGCCGCTACCGCCGCCCGGGCGACGCGTCCGTCCGGGTAGGCGGCCAGCCCGGTCAGCGAGTCGGCGATCCGCTCCCGCAGCCAGGCGGGCGGTGTGTCGGCCCGGACGTTCACGGCGAGATCGGTGAGTCTCGCCCCGTCGTCCCGGACCTCTGCATCGCCGTGATGCCGCAGGTCGTGGCCGCTCGCGGTGTCCGGTTCAGTGTGCATGGGAGTGCGTGTGTCCCCCGTGGTGATGGTGGTGGCCGTGGTGCCCGTCGTCGTCCGGGTGGAAGTGCGGCTGCTGTGGCAGCCCCACCTTGTCCTCGAAGCCGGGCAGGGCGACGCGGTAGACGCAGGAGTCGCAGTTCATGCGCAGATCGCCCGCCAGCGCCTCCCGGTACCGCTCCATGACCAGTTCGAGCAACTCGGGTTCCGGTCCGATGACATCGGCCGACCGTACCTCGATCTCCGGATGCGCGGCAGCCCAGCCCTCGGTCTGGTCCCGCACCCGGTCCGGCAGGATGCCGGTGAACAGGAAGTACGGCAGCACGACGATCCGCCCGGCGCCCAGCTTCACACACCGGTCGAGGCCGCTCGGCACGTCCGGTGCCGCCAGCGACACGAACGCCGTCTCCACACCCGCGTACCCGCGCCCCTCCCACAGCAGCCGGGCCGCCTTGTGCACCTCGGCGTTGGCGTCGGGGTCGGTGGACCCGCGCCCGACGAGCAGCACGGTCACATCGGCCCGGTCGCCCGGCGTACGGCCGTCCCCGCCGAGCGCCTCGTCCAGCCGCCGCTCCAGCACACGCAGCAGCGCCGGGTGCGGACCCAGCGGACGGCCGTAGGTGTACGAGAGTCCCGGGTGCCGCTCCTTCTCGCGGGCCAGCGCCGCCGGGATGTCCCCCTTGGCGTGCCCGGCGGACACCAACATCAGCGGGACGGCGGCGAACCGCCGCACCCCCCGCTCCACCAGCTCGGTCACGGCCTCGCCCAGCGGCGGCGGCGACAGCTCGATGAAACCGCCCGCGACGGGCAGCTCGGGGTGGCGGCGCCCCAGCTCCCGGACGAAGTCGCGGAACGCCTCGGCCCCGGCATCGTCCCGGGTGCCATGACCGGCGATGAGCAGGGCGGGCGGCGGGGTGGTCACGATTTCTCCTCGGAGTATGGAACAAAGGGGTGCGGCAGAACGTCGGGAAGCGCGGCGGCGGCCACCGCCGGCCCGCCCGCCCCGGACACGTCGCCGACGACGATCGGGCGGTCCGTACGGTTCACCGGGCGCCCTCCGGGTTCTCCTGCCAGCGGTAGCCGCGCGGCGTCACCATGCGTCCCGCGATCTCCCGGGTCGCCGTGTTGCCCACGGTCACGACGGTCATCATGTCGACCGTCGCCGGATCGAGCGAGGCCAGGGTCGTCAGCCGACTCGACCCGTCCGGCCGCGAGGCGTTGCGTACGACACCGACGGGCGTCGTCGGCTCCCGGTGCTCGGCCAGGATCGAGAGCGCCTTCGGCAACTGCCAGTCCCGGCCCCGGCTGCGCGGATTGTAGAACGTCACCACGATGTCGGCCTCGGCCGCCGCCCGCACCCGCCGCTCGATGACCTCCCACGGCGTGTGCAGATCGGACAGGCTGATCGCGACATGGTCGTGCCCGAGCGGCGCGCCGAGGATCGCGGCGGCGGCGAGCGCGGCCGTGACACCGGGTACGCCGATCACGTCGATGTCGTCGGAGGCCTCGGCGAGCGCGGGCGACGCCATGGCGTACACCCCCGCGTCCCCGCTCCCGATCAGCGCGACGGCCTGCCCCTTCCGGGCCTCCGCGACCGCCGTCCGCGCCCGCTCCTCCTCCGCGCCCAGCCCGGACTCCAGGATCAGTGTGCCGGGCCGCAGCAGATCGCGGATCTGGTCCACGTACTGGTCGAGCCCCACGAGTACGGAGGCGCGCCGGAGTTCGGCCTTGGCCCGGGGCGTCAGCAGATCACGGGCGCCGGGCCCCAGCCCGACCACCGCGAGCCGCCCCCGCGCCGCCCGCCGTACGACCGCACACGTCGCCATCGCCGGCCGCCCGTCCGCCCGCTCCGACTTCCGCTTGGGCACGAGCAGTTCACCCCCGCGTACGAGCGCGGCGGCCTCGGCGACTGAGGGGGTGCCCACGGCGGCGAGGGGAGCGTCGGAGGGGTTGGGTACCTCGACCGCCGCCAACTCCTCGGCCGAGTAGGTCACCAGGGGCACACCCAGCCGTCCGGCCGCCTCGACGACACCGGGTTCGTCGGCCTTGGCGTCGACGGTGGCGAGCTCGCCGAGGGACTGGGGGGAGAGACCGGCGTCGTGGAGGGTGCGGCGGACGAGGTCGAGGATCTCGTCGGCCGGTGCTCCCCTGGAGGCACCGACGCCCACGACGAGGGACGGGGGACGGAGGACGACCCGGGCTTCACCGGCCTCGGGCAGACGGTCGGTCTCGGGCAGACGGTCGGTCTCGGGCAGACGGTCGGTCTCGGGCAGACGGTCGGTCTCGGGCTGGCGGTCGGTGTCGCGCAGACGGTCGGCCTCGGTCTGGCGGACGGCCTCTCGCAGTCGGTCGGTGCCGAGCTGACGGTCGGCCTCGGGTAGACGGTCGGCCTCGGTCTGGCGGACGGCCTCTCGCAGTCGGTCGGTGCCGAGCTGACGGTCTGTGCCGAGCTGACGGTCTGTGCCGAGCAGGCGGTCGGTCACGTGAATCGCCGGTCCGCCGCGCCGGGTGGGCGCGGCGTCCACCGCCGGGCGCCTCACATTCGACGGCAACGCGGGCAGAGGCCAGCCGACCTCCAAGTGCAGCTCAACGGTCTCCCCGTCGAGCACGGCGCGGGAAACCCCGGCGACATCCCCCTCGACAGGCAGCCCGAGCGTGTCCAGCCCAGGCACCCCCACCGCATCCGTGGCGGTCGTCACCACAGGCTGCGCCCCCAACAACTCGCCCACCTCAAGGGCGAGTTCATTGGCCCCGCCTCCATGGCCGCCGACCAGCGAGACGGCGAACCGCCCGCCCTCGTCGACGCACACCACACCCGGGTCGGACTCCTTGTCCCCCAGGAGCGGCGCGACCAGCCGCACCACGGCCCCCGTGGCGAGGAAGCACACGAGCTGCCCGCACTCGGCGAACGCGGCTCGTACGGAGTCGCCGACGGGGCCGTCGTACACGCGTACCCGGTCCGGCCACGCGGCGGCCAGCCGGTCCCGCGCGGCCGCCCCCGCCGCGGTGGCGGAAATGAGGCCGATCACTGAGTGACTCCTTCGTTCCGTGTCTCGGGCGTCGCCTCCGGAGCCGTCGCGCGACGCGCCTCGCGGGTCGCCGCGCGCAGGGCCTTGCGGGCTGCCGGGTCGGCCTTGCGGTACCCGTGGAAGTGGCCCGGGTGGTAGAGGTGCGAGCGGGTGCCCTGGGCGTCGAGGGCCGGGCCGACCAGGAAGAGGGTGTGCTTCCAGAGCTTGTGCTCCTTGACGGTCTCCTCCAGCGTGCCGATCGTGCACGTCACGACCAGTTCCTCCGGCCAGGTCGCCTGGTAGGCGACGACCACGGGCGTCGACGTCGGATAGCCGCCCTCCAGCAGCTCCCGCACCAACTGTCCGCTGCGCGCGGCGGACAGGAAGACCGCCATGGTCGTGCCGTGCCGCGCGAACTCCCGGACCTCCTCGCCGGGCGGCATCGGCGTCTTGCCGCCGCCGAGCCGGGTGAGGATCACGGACTGCGCGACCTCCGGAATCGTCAACTCGCGCTGCGCGAGCGCGGCGACGGCGGAGAAGGAGGACACCCCGGGAATCACCTCGGTCGCGATCCCGACGGCACGACACCGGTCCAGCTGCTCCTGCGTACCGCCCCACAGCGCCGGATCGCCGGAGTGGATACGGGCGACCTTCAGCCCTTCCTCGGCCGCCCGCTCGTACACGGCGACGACATCCTCCAGGGACATGGCCGCCGAGTCGAGGATCTCCGCGCCCTCCCGGGCATGGTCCAGGACCTCCGCCTGCACCAGACTCGCCGCCCAGATCACGACATCCGCCTCCGCGATCGCCCGCGCGGCACGGAACGTCAACAGATCAGCGGCACCGGGCCCGGCCCCGACGAAGATCACCTTGCCGGTGGGCTCATCGGCCATGGGGTTCATCGTTCCTCTCTCAAAGGGCAACGGGGCCGTGCCCCTTCGGTCCGCGCCCCGAAGGGGCGCGGGGCTGTGACATATGCGGTTCCGCCGCGTGGACGCCCGCACCTCGTGCCGGGCCTGGCCGACGGCCTGATACGCGTGGCGGAGTGAGCGACGTTCGGGAATCCGGTCACAGCTTCCCGCCGCGTCCGCCGTCGCGCCGGGCGGGCGCGATGAGGGTGGAGAGGTAGGGGAGGGGCCGGCCGTCCAGCTCGTCGGCGGCCCGGATGGACTCCTCGGCCAGCCCCAGCGCGGACCCCCACACGGCGTCCTCGATCCGTCCGGTCTCCCGCAACGCCTCGACGACGGCCTGCGCCTGCCGCCCGAACTTGTACGCCACCACGGTCCCCGGCCCGTTCAGGGCGTCCTTCAGCACGGCCGCCCCGGCGGTGACGGGCACGAGCGTGAGCGGTTCGGTGCCCTCGGCCAGCACGGCACCGGAGCGCGCGGCGAGGTCCTGCATCGCGGTGATACCGGGCACGGTCTCGACGACGGTCCCCGGCACCAGCTCCCCGATGGTCTGGGCGAGATAGGTGAAGGTGGAGTACACGTTGGGGTCGCCGATGGTGGCGAACGCGACGCTCGTGTGCTCCCCGAGCAGCCGGGCGACCCGCTCCCCGGCGGCGTCCCAGGCGGCCTCGCGCCGCGCCCGGTCGGTCCGCTCATTCAGGGCGAACACGACCCGGACGACCTTCTCCTCGCCCACGTAGTGCAGCACGGTCGCCTCGGCACGCCCCTGCTCCCCGGTGTCCATCACCGGCACGACGACGACATCGGCGGCCCGCAGCGCGTTGACGCCCTTGACGGTCACCAGCTCCGGGTCACCGGGCCCGACCCCGACTCCGATCAGCCTGCTGCTCATGACGTCCGGCACCTCTCCACGAACCGACGGGCGACACCGGGCTCGGACGCCCAGTGCGTGTGCAGATAACTCGCGTGCACACCGCGCTGTACGAAACCTTCGACCCGCCGCCGAGGGGTCCGTACCCCCCAGGCGGGAGCCGGCCCGGCCCCCGGCTCGACGACCGTCCGGTGGAACTCGTGCCCCCGCATCCGCGTCCCCGCCACCGCCAGCACACTGTCGCCGATGGCCACCGCGTCCCGATACCCGAGGGTGAGCCGCGCATCCATCCGAGCCGTGGCGTCGAGCACCCCGCACATGGGCTGCCCGTCCAGCTCCCGACAGAGATACAGCAGCCCCGCACACTCGGCGGCGACAGGAGCCCCGGCCAGGGCCAGCTCGGCGACGGCCTTGCGCAACGGCTCATTGGCGGACAGCTCGGCGGCGTACACCTCCGGAAACCCGCCCCCGATGACCAACCCGCTCGTCCCCTCGGGCAGTTGCTCGTCCCGAAGCGGATCGAAGGAGACGACCTCGGCACCGGCGGCGGCCAACAGCTCGATCTGTTCCGCGTAGGAGAAGGTGAACGCGGTCCCCCCGGCAACGGCGATCACCGGCGGCTCGCCCAGCGTTCGACGAGGAGCGGTGCCCTGCGATGGAGGACGAGGCCGTTCGAGCCGATGGCGGGGGTCCGGGGGCGCGGCCCCCAGGGCCGGGACGGGAAGGGGCGACGGGGGCGAAGAAGCCACCGCCTCAGCCGCGTCCCAAGCCGCACCCGACAACGCCCCCGCACTCCGCGCCAGCGCGACCAGCCCCTCCAGGTCGCACCCCGCCCGCACCTGCTCGGCCATCGCGGCGACCGCCTCCACCGCCGCCGCATGCCGCTCGGCGACCGGCACCAGCCCCAGATGCCTGGACGGCGTGTCCACCTGAGGAGCCCGCCGCAGCACCCCGAGGACCGGCACCCCGGCCGAGTCCAACGCGTCCCGCAGCAACTCCTCGTGGCGGTCCGACGCGACCTTGTTGAGGATGACGCCCCCGACCCGCACCTCCGGATCCCAGGAGACGAACCCGTGCACCAGCGCCGCCACGGACCGCGACTGCGACGACGCGTCCACGACGAGCACCACCGGCGCCCGCAGCAGCTTCGCCACATGCGCGGTGGACGCCAACTCCCCTTCCCCCGCGGCCCCGTCGTACATCCCCATCACACCCTCGACGACGGCGATGTCGCACCCGCGTGCCCCGTGCGCGAACAGCGGCGCGACCAGCTCCGGCCCGCACAGATACGCGTCGAGGTTCCGCCCCGCCCGCCCGCTCGCGAGCGCGTGGTACCCGGGATCGATGTAGTCCGGCCCCACCTTGTGCGGGGACACGACGAGCCCCCGCGCGGTGAGCGCGGCCATCAGCCCCGTGGCCACGGTGGTCTTGCCGCTGCCCGAGGAGGGCGCGGCGACGACCAGCCGGGGGACGGAGGGCGGGACGAGGGAGGGGGAGGAGGTCACGGCGTCACCACTCGATGCCTCGCTGGCCCTTCTGGCCCGCGTCCATGGGGTGCTTGACCTTGGACATGTCGGTCACGAGGTCAGCGAAGTCCACGAGCTTCTCGGGCGCGTTCCGCCCGGTGATGACGACATGCTGGGTCCCCGGCCGGTTCCGCAGCACGTCCACGACCTCGTCCGTGTCCACCCACCCCCAGTGCATCGGGTACGCGAACTCGTCGAGGACATACAGCTTGTACGTCTCCGCCGCCAGGTCCCGCTTGACCTGCTCCCAGCCCTCCCGGGCCTTCTCCTCGTTGTCCATCTGACCGTCGCGCTGCACCCACGACCAGCCCTCGCCCATCTTGTGCCAGTCGACGGACCCGCCCTCACCGCTGGCGCCCAGCACCCGCAGCGCGTTCTCCTCGCCGACCTTCCACTTCGCCGACTTGACGAACTGGAACACCCCGATCGGCCACCCCTGGTTCCAGGCGCGCAGGGCGAGCCCGAACGCGGCGGTCGACTTGCCCTTCCCGATGCCCGTGTGCACGAAGACCAGCGGACGATTCCGGCGCTGACGCGTCGTCAGTCCGTCGTTCGGTACGACACTCGGCTGTCCCTGAGGCATTACGCCGCCCTCCCAGAAGTCCTGTGCGAAGTTCCCTGTACATCCCGTACCAGCCCGGCGATGGAGTCCGCCCGAAGCTCGTCCAACGTCACCGCCGTACCGCCCAGTTCACCCGCGAGCTGCCCGGCGAGGCCCAGCCGCACGGGCCCCGACTCGCAGTCGACGACCACGGAGGCGATGCCCTCGGCGGCGAACAGCCGCGCCGCCCGCCCGGCGAGCGCGACCGGCTCGGGGCCACCCGTGGCCCGCCCGTCGGTCACGACCACGACGAGCGCCCGCCGCGCGGGATCCCGCAGCCGCTCCACCCGCAGCACCTCATGGGCGCGCAACAACCCGGCGGCCAGCGGCGTCCGTCCGCCCGTGGGCAGCGACTCCAGCCGGACCGCCGCCGCGTCCACGGACGAGGTCGGCGGCAACGCCACCTCGGCGGCCGCGCCCCGGAAGGTCACCAGCCCCACCTTGTCCCGCCGCTGGTAGGCGTCCAACAGCAGCGAGAGAACAGCGCCCTTGACGGCACTCATCCGCTGCCGCGCCGCCATCGATCCGGAGGCGTCGACCACGAACAGCACGAGGTTCCCCTCCCGCCCCTCCCGGGTCGCCTGCCGCAGATCGTCACGGCGGACGACCAGCCCCGGCCCGGACCGCCCCCGTGCCCGCTGATGCGGCGCGGCGGCCTGCACGGTCGCCGCCAGATGCAGCTTGGTCAGCGTGCCACGCGGCCGGCGCGCCCCGGTCGTGCGCCCGTGCTCGGTCCGCGCCCGCGAACGCCGCCCGGCGGCGCCCTCACCGAGCCCCGGCACACTCAGCACCTTCGTACGAAAGGGCTCGGCGGCCCCTACGGCGGACCGCTCGCCCGCACCGGCCCCGGAGGGCTGCGGCTCCCCGCCCTCCCCGGCCTCGGGCTGCGCACCGGTGTCACCGCCCTGCGGCCCGTCGGGCTCCGAGGACGGCGGCTGCCCGCCCCCACCGGGCCCGTCCGGGCCGGGATCCGGATCCTCGTCCTGCGACGACCCGCCGAACTCCTCCAGCGTCTCGTCGAGCTTGTCCTCGTCGAGCCCCGGCGCGTCGAACGGGTTCCGCCGCCGCCGGTGCGGCAGCGCGAGCAGCGCCGCCCGGCGCACATCCTCCGCCAGCACCTCGGTCCGCCCGGCCCACGCGGCCAGCGCGGTGGCCGTCCGGGCCATCACGATGTCGGCCCGCATGCCGTCCACCTCGAAGGCGGCGCACGTCGCCGCGATCTGCCGCAGCGCCGCGTCGCCGAGGACCACCGACGGCAACAACTCCCGTGCGGCGACGATGCGTTGACGTACGGCGGCCTCCTCGTCGGCCCAACGGGCCGCGAAACCGGCCGGGTCGTCGTCGTGGGCGAGCCGCCGCCGTACGACCTCCACCCGCTGGTCCGGCTCCCGCGAGGCCGCGACCTCGACGGTCAGCCCGAACCGGTCGAGCAACTGCGGCCGCAGCTCGCCCTCTTCGGGGTTCATCGTCCCGACGAGCAGGAACCGCGAGGCATGCCGTACGGAGACGCCCTCACGCTCGACGTACGAGGCGCCCATCGCGGCCGCGTCGAGCAGCAGGTCGACGAGGTGGTCGTGGAGCAGGTTCACCTCGTCGACGTAGAGGATCCCGCGGTGCGCGTCCGCGAGCAGCCCCGGCTCGAACGCCTTCACGCCCTCGGAGAGCGCCCGCTCGATGTCGAGCGCGCCCACGAGCCGGTCCTCCGAGGCGCCCACCGGCAGCTCGACCATGCGCGACGGCCGCGTCTCGAACGCCGGCTCGTGCGGCCCGTCCGGGCACGCGGGGTCCGGCTTCGAGGGGTCGCACGAGAAACGGCACCCCGCGACGACCTCCACCTCCGGCAACAACGCGGAGAGCGCCCGCACGGCGGTGCTCTTCGCGGTCCCCTTCTCACCACGCACCAGCACACCGCCGACGGCCGGCGACACCGCGTTCAGCAACAGCGCGAGCCGCAGGTCGTCCTGGCCCACGACCGCCGTGAACGGAAACGGAACACTCACTTTTCGTCGCCTTCCAGATCGCCCTCAAGCTCCAGATACGTGGCCCGCAGCCGCTCGATCGTGTCGGCGTCCGGCTCGGCCCACAGACCGCGGTCGGCGGCCTCCAGCAGACGCTCGGTGATGCCCCTGAGCGCCCACGGGTTGGACTTCTTCATGAAGTCCCGGTTCTCCGCGTCGAAGACGTACTCCGCGCTGAGCTTCTCGTACATCCAGTCGTCCACGACCCCGGCCGTCGCGTCGTACCCGAAGAGGTAGTCGACGGTCGCCGCCATCTCGAAGGCGCCCTTGTAGCCGTGGCGCCGCATGGCCGCCATCCAGCGCGGGTTGACGACGCGGGCGCGGAAGACGCGGTGGGTCTCCTCGCCGAGGGTCCGCGTCTTCACCTGGTCCGGAACGGCACTGTCACCGACGTACGCCTCGGGGCTCGCCCCCGTCAGATGCCGCACCATGGCGACCATGCCGCCGTGGTACTGGAAGTAGTCGTCCGCGTCGACGAGGTCGTGCTCACGCGTGTCCACGTTCTTCGCGGCGACGGCGATCCGCTTGAACGCCGTCTCCATGTCCCCGCGCGCCACCCGCCCGTCGAGCCCGCGCCCGTACGCATAGCCGCCCCAGACGGCGTACACCTCGGCCAGATCCGCGTCCGACCGCCAGTTGCGCGCGTCGATCAGCGGCAGCAACCCCGCCCCGTACGCCCCCGGCTTCGAGCCGAAGACACGGGCCGTCGCCCGTCGCCGGTCGCCGTGCTCGGCGGTGTCCTCGTCCACGTGCGCCCGTACGTAGTTGGAGTCGGCGGGCTCGTCCAGCTCCGCCACGGCCCGTACCGCGTCGTCGATCAGCGCGACCACGTGCGGGAAGGCGTCCCGGAAGAACCCGGAGATCCGCACGGTGACGTCGATGCGCGGCCGCCCCAGCTCCGCGAGCGGCACCACCTCGAACCCGGTCACCCGGCGCGACGCGTCGTCCCACACCGGACGGCACCCCAGCAGCGCCAGGATCTCCGCGATGTCGTCGCCCTGCGTGCGCATCGCGGACGTACCCCACACCGTCAGCCCGACGGACTTCGGATACGCCCCGGTGTCGGTCAGATACCGCTGCACGAGCGAGTCGGCGAGCGACTGCCCGACCTCCCAACTCAGCCGGGACGGAATGGCCTTGGGGTCGACGGAGTAGAAGTTGCGGCCGGTCGGGAGCACGTTGACCAGCCCGCGCGTCGGCGAACCGGACGGACCCGCCGGGACATAACCGCCGTCGAGCGCCTTGAGGATGTGGCCGATCTCGTCCGTGGTCCTCTCCAGGCGGGGCACGACCTCCTCGCACGCGAACTCCAGCACCGCTACGGCGTCCGGCAGTTCGGCGCCGATCACCTCACGCACGAGCGCCGGCACGGCCGCCACGTCCCACTCCCGAGCCTCCATGCCCTCGGCGACCCGCCGGCACAGCTGCTCCAGCAGATCGATCGCGTCGGCGGCCGTACGCGACGGCCCCTCGACGAGCTCCGTCAGCTCCACCGGCACCTTCACCGGCAGCCCCGGCTCGGCCAGCAGCTCCTTCTCCACGAACCCGAAACGGTCGGCGAAGCAGGCCCGGAGCCCCGGCAGCGCGTTCGCCTTCCCGCCCCACACCTGCGAGGCGCGCAGCACGGCCAGCACGAGGTTGACGCGCGGCTCGCCGACCGGCCCGCCACCGAGGATGTGCAGCCCGTCGCGGATCTGCACGTCCTTGATCTCGCACAGATAGCCGTCGATGTGCATGACGAACTCGTCGAACGCCTCGTCGTCCGGCTGCTCGTCGACATGCAGGTCGTGGTGCAGCTCGGCCGCCTTGACCAGCGTCCAGATCTGCGCCCGCACGGCCGGCGCCTTCCCCGGGTCCAGATCGGAGACCAGCGCGTACTCGTCGAGCAGCTGCTCCAGCTTCGCCAGATCGCCGTACGTGTCCGCGCGCGCCATCGGCGGTACGAGATGGTCGACGACGGTGGCGTGCCCGCGCCGCTTGGCCTGGGTGCCCTCACCGGGGTCGTTGACGATGAAGGGGTAGACGAGGGGGAGTTCACCGAGGACGGCGTCCGGGGCGCAGCCGCCGCTGAGCCCCAGCCCCTTGCCCGGCAGCCACTCCATGGTCCCGTGCTTGCCCATGTGCACGATGGCGTCCGCGCCGAACGAGTTTTCGAGCCACCGGTACGTCGCCATGTAGTGGTGCGACGGCGGCATGTCCGGGTCGTGGTAGATCGCGATCGGGTTCTCCCCGAAGCCGCGCGGCGGCTGGATCATCACGACGACGTTCCCGAACTGCAGGGACGCGAGCACGATGTCGTCCCCGTCGACGTACAGCGAGCCCGGCGGCTCGCCCCACGCGTCCAGCATGGCCTGCCTGAGTTCCGGGTCGAGCTTGTCGAACCACGCCCGATAGTCGGCGAGCGGCACCCGCGCGGGCGCGGCGGCCAGCTGCTCCTCCGTCAGCCACTCGACGTCGTGACCACCGGCGTTGATGAGCCGGTGGATCAACTCGTCGCCGCCGGAAGGGTATGCGGTGACGCCGTATCCGGCCTCCTTGAGCGCGTCCAGCACTCGCACCGCCGAGGCGGGCGTGTCCAGCCCCACCGCGTTGCCGACCCGCGAGTGCTTGGTCGGATACGCGGTGAAGACGAGCGCGAGCCTCTTCTCCGCGTTCGGCTTGTGCCTGAGCCGCGCGTGCCGTACGGCGATTCCGGCGACCCGGGCGGCCCGCTCGGGGTCGGCGACGTAGACCGGGACGTCGTCCGGCCCCTGCTCCTTGAAGGAGAACGGCACGGTGATCAGCCGCCCGTCGAACTCCGGGATCGCGACCTGCATCGCCGCGTCCATGGGGGAGAGAGCCGCGTCGGACGCGTCCCAGGCCTGCCTCGACGACGTGAGGCAGAGTCCCTGCAGTACGGGCACGTCGAGGTCGGCGAGCGCCCCGATGTCCCACGCCTCCTCGTCGCCGCCGGCCGATGCCTGCGAGGCGTGCGTGCCACCGGCGGCGAGCACGGTGGCGACCAGCGTGTCCGCCTTCGCCAGGATCTCGTACAGTCCGGCGTCGGCTCCGCGCAGCGAACCGCAGTACACCGGAAGGGCGTTGGCGCCCCGCGCCTCGATCGCGTCGCACAGGGTGTCCACGAAGGCGGTGTTGCCGCTCAGTTCATGGGCACGGTAGAAGAGCAGGCCGACGGTCGGGCGGCCCTCGACGACCGGACGCTCGCCGTGGACGCCGTACTCCGGCATCTTCCGCGGCTCGACGAACCCCTCACCCGTCAGCAGCACGGTGTCGGACAGGAACCGCGCCAGCTCGGTGAGGTTGGCGGGGCCGCCCTCGACGAGATACCGCAGCGCCTCCGCCACGACTCCGGCGGGCACGGACGACTCGGCCATCAACTCGGCGTCGGGCACGGCCTCGCCACCGAGCAGGACGGTCGCGATGCCGGAGGCCTTGAGCATGGCGAGCCCGTCCTCCCAGGCCCGCTTGCCGCCCAGCAGCCGTACGACCGCGATGTCCGCGCACTCGACGAGACCGGGCAGCTCCTCCGCCACATCGATGCGGGTCGGATTGCCGATCCGGTACGAGGCGCCGGCCGCGGCCCTGGCCGCCAACAGGTCCGTGTCGGCGGTCGACAACAACAACACTGTGCTCATGCGGGCGCTCCCGGTGGAATGAAAGGCAGTCCTGTGGGCGCGCCCGACTCGATGAGCCGCCAGAGCGCGTCCGTGTCCGCGTGTTCCTCGATCAGATCGCCGAGCCGGTCCAGCTGTTCCTCGCGCAGTGCGGCGAACGACGTGTCGGCGGCCGGCACGAAACGGCGCCCCGCGGCGGCCGCCACCTCGCGCAGAAACGCCCGCCGGAACCCGTCCGACTCCAGCGACCCGTGCCAGTGCGTGCCCCAGGTCTGCTCGACCCGGCACCCGTCCAAGAAGGGGTCACCGCCGACGACTTCGGCGACCCCGTGATGGATCTCGTAGCCGTCGACCCGCTCCCCGAGGGCCTCCCCGACGGGCCGTGTCAGCGTCTTCTCCCGCGCGAACCGCACGCGGACGGGAAGGAGTCCGAGCCCTTCGACATGGCCTCGGCGGCTCTCGACCTCGTCCTCGATGTGCTCGCCGAGAACCTGGAACCCACCGCAGATGCCGAGGGTCGGCCGCCCCTCCGCGGCCCTGCGCAGGAGGGCGTCGGCGAGGCCCCGCTCCCGCAGCCACTCCAGCGCCCGGACCGTCCCCCTGGTGCCCGGCACGACGACGAGATCGGCGTCGGCCAGCTCCTCGGCCCGGTCCACGAACCTGACGACGACACCGGGTTCGGCGGCGAGCGCGTCCACATCGGTGAAGTTGGACATCAGCGGAATCGCGCACACGGCGACCCGCAGCACGTCCTCCCCGACGGGCGGCGCGACATTCGACTCCCGGACCGTCCCCCGCAGCGAGACCCTGAGCCCGTCCTCCTCATCGATCCCGAGGCCGTGCCGGAAGGGCAGCACACCATAGGTCCGCCGCCCGGTGAGCCCGTGCAGCATGTCGAGCCCCGGCTCCAGCAGGGAGACGTCCCCCCGGAACTTGTTGACGAGGAACCCGGCGACGAGCGCCTGGTCCTCGGCGGACAGCAGCGCGACGGTCCCGAAGAACGACGCGAACATCCCGCCGCGATCGATGTCGCCGACGACGAGCACGGGAAGCCCGGCATTCCTGGCGATCCCCATATTGACGATGTCGGTCCGCCGGAGATTGATCTCGGCAGGACTGCCGGCCCCCTCACAGATCACCGCGTCATACGTGCCCCGCAACTCGGCGAGACAGTCCAACACGGTCCCGAGCAGCCGCTGCTGCCGCCCGCCGTGATAGCCCCGCGCGCTCAGCTCACCCACGGGCTTCCCCAGCAGCACCACCTGACTGCTCTGCTCACCGCCCGGCTTCAACAGCACGGGATTCATGACCGCGGCAGGCTCGATGCGACAGGCCTGCGCCTGCATCGCCTGCGCCCGCCCGATCTCGGCGCCCTCCTTCGTCACGAAGGAGTTGAGCGACATGTTCTGCGCCTTGAACGGCGCGACCTTGACCCCCTGACGCACCAGCCACCGGCAGATCCCGGCGGTGACGACGCTCTTACCGGCGTCGGAGGTGGTCCCGGCGACGAGCAGTCCGCCGCCCCGGGCACGACTGCCGCTCATGAGTTCCCCTTTTCCCGCTGCTGGGCGGGGCGCCCCACAACCCGCTCCCGCAGCAGCGACGCACCCGCACTGACCCCCAGCGCCAGCCAGCTCACCCGCCGCGACAACCGAACAGCCCGCTCGATGTCCGCGACTTGTACAGCCCGCCCCTCCCCATTCAGCACAGGCCGATGCTCGACCCGCCCCCCATACGACAACGTGCCCCCCAACCGCACTCCGAGCGCCCCCGCGAACGACGCCTCCACGGGCCCCGCATTGGGACTCGGATGCTTCCCCGCATCCTTCCGCCAGGCCCGAACGGCCCCCCGCGCATCTCCACCCGCGGCCGCGGCCAGCACCGCGGTGAGCCGGGCCCCGGGCCACCCCGCCACATCGTCCAGCCGAGCCGAAGCCCACCCGTACCGACGATGACGCGACGACCTGTGCCCGACCATGGCATCCAGCGTGTTGACGGCCCGGAACCCCAGAAGCCCCGGCACCCCACCGACGGCGCCCCACACGAGCGCCCCCACCACCGCGTCCGACGTGTTCTCGGCGACGGACTCCACGACAGCCCGCGCGATCCCGTCCGAGTCGAGCGCCTGAGGATCCCGCCCGCACAGATGAGGCAACCGGGCCCGCGCACCCTCGATGTCCCCGGCGTCGAGGAACCGCCCCACGGCCCGGGCCTCCCGCCCGAGCGAAGTCCCCCCGACGACGGCCCAGGTGGCGGCACCGGTCAACGCCACGGAGGCGGCACGCGACGGCCGTACGGCGGACGCGGCGACGGCACCGAGCGCCACGGCGCCACCGGCGCACACGGCGGTGTGCAGCGCGCCCCACCCCCGGTGGTCCCGCCACAGCACCCGCTCCACGGCACCCGCCGCCCGCCCGAACGCGGCGACCGGATGCCCCCGGCGCGGATCACCGAACAGCAGATCACCGAGGAGCCCGGCGGCGGCGCCGTACGCGAAGACGCGATCGGCACGCACGGGTTCAGCCGATCGCGAGGTCGGGCAGGGACCAGGTGCTGAAACTCAAGTGGCAGCCGCGCATGGCGATATGTCCTCACTCAGGGTGTCCACGCCCTGGTTCGACGAGACCGACGGCGAGAGTTCCTGGCTCCCGGGGAAGGTTCTTCCCCGGTGACAGTGGCGGGACCGCGCCGGACTCGCACCGGCTTCCTCTCCTGCCGTCGTACATGGCCCCGGCAGTCCACCACGCCCTTGGAAGACCCGTCAACTTGCTGTTGACCTGCGGTGGAGCGGTGTGCTGAGCCCCACACCGCTGAAATCCCGTCAGACGCCCGAATCGGCTCTTTCCGCGCTCTTCCCCGACCCCCAGGCTGGGAACACTTGAGGGAACGGCAGTACGAAGGCTGAGCGCCGACGCGCGGTATCGGGTGATGTGTTGCGTGGAGGTGGCTGCCGAGGAGAGGCGTGTCATGGCCCGTGACGCGAACTCGAAGAGTGACGCGCTGCTCGTCTTTCGCTACGCGGCGTGGTGTGGTTTTCTGGCGGGGCTTGTGGACCCGGGAGCGGGCGGATCGTGAACATCCGCTCGGGAGACGGGAGGTGCACACATGGGAGACCGAGCGAGGGAGACCGCCTCGGCGCGCACGGGGAAGCCGGGTGAGTGGCGAGACCGGGTGACAGCGGCCGCCCCACTGGCGCTCTTCTGCTCAGTGATGGGAGTGCTGTCCGTCGGGGCGGGCGCCTTGGCCGCGCTTCTCGTGCCGAGTGGTGAGGTGCGTGGTCTCGTCTGGCTGGTGGTGACCGTACTCGGCGCCGCCGGGGCCGGCCTGTGGTGGGGGCTGACCCCGGTCACGGAGCGGCTCCGGGTCCTGAACCGGGCGTTGGGGGAGGCTCGGCCCCAGCGGCCGCACCACCGCTGACGGCGGTGTCCCGAGGACCGGTGGAACGGTGACGCGACGCCCTGCCCAGCCATGCGCCCAGAGCGGTGACGAGGGCCGCGCCCACCGCGCCGATCACCGCCGAGGCGAGCGGTGAGGCGCCTCCGAGCGGAATGCCGGGGCCGAAGCTGCTCGACACGGCATGCGGCAGCGTCCTGCTGTTCGGCATCTCGGTCGCCACCCGGATCCCGCAACTCCCGCCACCACGCTCGTATCCCGAAGGCCGCCATGAGGCCCCCCGTGCAGAGAAAACCCCCGAAAGCGTCACAAAGCGCTTACGGGGGTTGATTCTGAAGTTGCCGGTGCCGACCCGAGGGGGCCGTGGGATTTCCGGTCTCAGGTCATGATCAGGGAAATTCCGTACGCCACGGCCGCCGCGCACAGCGCGAAGCACGCGTACGCCCCGGCGGTCGCCGGCGCCACCGAGTCGCCCCGGGTTGACGCCTCCTCCCGCTTGGAGAGGCCGACGATGCCCAGGGTGAAGAGGCCGACGAGGGCCACGGTGACCACGAGGCTGACTCCGAAGACGGAGCCGAGGGCTGCCCAGTCGATGTGCATGGTGGTGATCTTCCTCAGGGAGTCGCGGGGCTCAGACGGCGGGCGTCGGCGTGGGCGGGTTCGTCGAGGCCGTGGTCTCGGCGGCGGTCGCGGCCGCGGGGGCCGGGATGGTCGCCGTGAGCTCCTCGGTCACCGTGCCGGCCGGCGGCGGCGTCACGGCTGCGATCGCCGTGGTCACCACGCCGGGCGTCTCCTCGGCGTCGTTCACATTGGTGTGGTCGACCACCTCGCGGCGTGAGACCACCCAGATCGCGGCGCTGGAGGCGATGAGGAAGACCGCGACGACGGCCGTGCCCCAGGTGCCGAAGGACGTGACCCACTCGGCGAGCGCGGCGACCAGCGCGGCGGCCGGCAGGGTCAGACCCCAGGCGACGAACATCCGGGTGGCGGTGGACCAGCGGACCACACCGCCCTTGCGGCCGAGGCCCGCGCCCATCACGGCGCCGGAGACCGAGTGCGTGGTGGAGAGGGAGAAGCCGAGGTGCGAGGAGGCGAGGATGACCGTGGCCGCGCTGGTCTGGGCGGCGAAGCCCTGCTGCGGCTGGAGGTCGGTCAGGCCCTTGCCCATTGTGCGGATGATGCGCCAGCCGCCCAGGTAGGTGCCGAGCGCGATGGCCATACCGGCGGAGACGATGACCCAGACCGGCGGGTCGGAGTCGGGCGCGAGAGCGCCACCGGCGACCAGGGCCAGGGTGATGATGCCCATCGTCTTCTGGGCGTCGTTCGTGCCGTGGGCCAGCGAGACCAGGCCCGCGGAGGCGATCTGACCGGCGCGGTAGCCCTTGCCGGAGGCCTTCTCGCTCGTGTGCTTCCCGAGCCTGTACGTCAGCCGGGTGGCGAACATCGCCGCGATGCCGGCGACCAGCGGGGCCGCGACGGCGGGGATCAGCACCTTGGTGACGAGCACGTCGCCGTGCACCCCGCCCAGGCCGGCCGAGGCGATCGTGGCGCCGACGAGACCGCCCATCAGGGCGTGCGAGGAACTGGAGGGGAGTCCGACGAGCCAGGTCAGCAGGTTCCAGAGGATGGCGCCCACGAGCGCCGCGAATATGACCTCTGG
This sequence comes from Streptomyces sp. DSM 40750, assembly GCF_024612035.1. Classification (GTDB taxonomy): domain Bacteria; phylum Actinomycetota; class Actinomycetes; order Streptomycetales; family Streptomycetaceae; genus Streptomyces. Next base: position 2,793,809 of record NZ_CP102513.1, on the reverse strand, counting down.
CTGTATGCCGGACTCGTCGACGAGTCCCTTGGAGATGGTGTTGGCGACCTCGATGGAAAGGAACGCGCCGACAAGGTTGAGCACGGCGGACATGGCCACCGCGACCTTGGGCTTCATGGCGCCGGTCGAGATGGTGGTGGCCATCGCGTTGGCGGTGTCGTGGAAACCGTTCGTAAAATCGAACGCGAGCGCGGTGATCACCACGATCGCGAGGATCAGCGAGAAGTTTTCCATTTACCCAGGCTTCTTTCGGACGTCAGTGGCATGTGGACCGTAGGCAACCTGGATGAACGGAAGATGAACTCAGACAGGCGTGCGGGTGTAGTGAATGAGGTGTCGCCGTTCCGCTTCTATGCCGACGGGCGCGTCGAGCCCGGCGGAGCGGCAGCCCCGTGTTCGAACTGAGACGGAATGTCGAGGTCCGCTACCCCTTGGCGAACTTCTTCAGCCGGCTCGTTGACCCGTTGAAGAGATTCTGGTCACCCGGCAGGCTCCCGCTGCCGTTGTCGTGCTGCCAGATCGTCCAGAACTTCCACCCCGCGGGCAGCTCTCCCGCCCCCGCGGAGTTGTACCGGGCCAGCCACAGCGCGTGGTTCCCGCCGAAGGCCGTGCTGTTGCCGGTGCAGGTCTTCCACCAGTGGGTGGTCGTGTAGATCACCGGACGACGGCCGGTGAGGCGCTTGACCTCGTCACTGAACGACTTGATCCAGCCGACCATCCTGCCGTCGCTCAGGCCGTAGCACTTCCTCTTCTTGTCGTACGGGTTGTACTCGATGTCGAGCGCCGGCGGCAGCGTCCAGCCGTCCGCGCGCCAGCCGCCGCCGTTGTTCACGAAGTAGCGGGCCTGGGCCTTGCCGGACGACTTGTCCGGCACCGCGAAGTGGTACGCGCCGCGGACCAGGCCCGCGTTCCGCGAGCCGTTGTACTGCTGGCCGAAGTACGGGTTGCGGTAGGTCGTGGACTCGGTCGCCTTGACGTAGACGAACCTGGCGCCCTTCGACTTCGCGCTCGACCAGTTGACCTTCTTCTGGTGCGAGGAGACGTCGTGCCCCTTGGGCCTGGCGGCGGCCGAGACAGGGATCTCGACGAGAGCGGTCCCCCCCAGGGCGAGCGCCGCGACGGAGGCCGCGAATGCGCGGTTGCGACGACGGGACTGCTTGAGATCACGGGCCATGTTTCCCCCCGGAATGGCGACGTGTGCGACAAAACAACCGGAGGCTACTGGAAGATCCCCGAAACGCCGTCGATCACCGGCCAATCGCCAACACCGGGTGATGTATGCGCATATGGGCTCTTCCGCAGGCCCGTCTTCGGCCCTACAGTGCCCACGCCCAGGCCCGTTCATCGCCGTCCGCCTGGCAGGATCACGGCATGGCTGAACAGCGGCGCGACGCCCGGGACGGGCGGGACACGGGTGAGGATCCGCAGGATTCACGAAACGTACGGCGACGGCGTGTGCCGGACGACGTGGCGCGCGCGTGGGACGAACTCGTCGCGACCGCCCGCCGGACGGTGACCGACGGTCTGGTCGTCGGCACCTCCGGCAACGTCTCCGTACGCGTCAGGGGCACCGTCCTGGTCACGCCGACGGGCGTGCCGTACGACCGTCTGACTCCGGACGACGTGACGGGCGTCGACCTGTCCGGCCGGCAGGTCCTCGGCACGCTCCGCCCGACGAGCGAACTCCCCATGCACCTGGCGATCCACACCACGACCGACGCCCGCGCCGTCGTCCACACGCACGCCGTCCACGCGACGGCCGTCTCCACCCTCGTGAGCGAACTGCCGCTGATCCACTACATGTCAGCCGCCCTCGGCGGACCCGTCCGCGTCGCCCCCTATGCGGCCTACGGCACCCCGGAGTTGGCCGAGAACATGCTCCGCGCCTTGACGGAGCGCACCGCTTGTCTCCTCCAGAACCACGGCACGGTCACATACGGAAACACCCTCTCCGAGGCCTACGACCGCACGGCCCAACTCGAATGGATGTCCCACCTCTGGCTGACGGCGTCCTCGGTACCGGGCCTCAGCCCGAACCTGCTCACCCACGCGCAGGTGGCGGAGGTGGGGGAGCGGCTGCGGGGGTACGGGCAGCCGGGGTAGGCGGGCTCGTCGACACCCAGCCGAGTCGGCACGGCCCGGCGGTGTCCCTCTCATCCGCGCTCCTTTGCGCACCAGGGCTGTGCGCTCGTCACCCCGGTCACCCGGAATCCCATGCCCACTGGCCCATGGCGGGGTTCGCCAGGACACTGGAGCCGTGCGTGCAGTCAAGGCGGCAGCCTCGGCCCTCGGGGTCGTGTTCGCGGCCGGCGCGGCCAGTGTCGCCGTGGGCCGGCTGGCGAGTGACGTCGCGCTGAAGGCGCCGCCGGGCGGACCTCTGCCCACGGAACCCCGGCTGACCGTGCACTCCACCGCCGCGGGCCGTATCGCCCTGACCCGGGCCTTCGCCTCACAACGCCCCGGCACCTACGGCCTCACCGGTCACGGCTCCCACGCGGTCGTCGGCGGCGTCCTGGACGGTGCCCCGCACGCCGCGGACACGGTCGTACGCCGCCTGGAGCGCGTCACCCACGGCACCCTGGAGCCCGGCGACAGGGTGTGGCTCACCCCGAACACCCACATCGGCGACCCGCGCACCGCGCTCGGTCTCGACCACGACGACGTCGACGTCCCCGGCGAACTCGGCACCCTGCCCGCATGGGCCGTGCCCGCGGCCCGGGACACCTGGGTGATCGCCGTGCACGGCCTGGGCGCCACCCGTGAACACGCCTTGAACGTCATGGAGTTCCTGCACCACCACCGCTTCCCGGTCCTCGCCCTCGCCTACCGCGGCGACCCGGGCGCACCCCGCTCGCCGGACGGCCTGAACCACCTCGGCGAGACCGAGTGGCGCGACGTGGACGCGGCCATCCGGTACGCCGTGCGGTTCGGCGCCGAGCAGGTCGTCCTGTACGGCTGGTCCACCGGCGCCACCATGGCCCTGCGCGCCGCCACGTACTCCCCGCTGCGCGACCGCGTCGCCGGACTCGTCCTGGACTCACCGGTCCTCGACTGGACGGCCACCCTGCGCGCCCTCGCCGCCGCCCGCCGCACCCCCGGCGTCCTGCTGCCCCTCGCGGTCCGCGCCGCCCAGGGCCGTACGGGACTGCCCGCCGCCCCCGTCGACCAGACCGCCGTCCCGCCGGAGCTCAGGACCCCGACCCTGCTCTTCCACGGCCCCGACGACGTCGTCGCCCCCTGGGACCCCTCCCGCCGCCTCGCCGCCCGCCACCCCGGCCGGGTCACCCTCCGCACGGTCCGCGACGCCCCGCACGGCGCCATGTGGAACGCCGACCCCAAGGCCTACGAAGAGGCCCTCCGCCGCTTCCTCACACCGCTGATGTAGCGGCCGGGCCGACCGGCGGCCGGCGGCCGACGCCGGCCCAGGGGCGCCGAAACCCGCCGCCACAGAGAGGTACGCCACATTCCGTTTAGCGTCGAACCAGGGCGATCCTCCTCGGTGTCGACCCCCTGGGGAACCCGTGCGTTGGCCATCCCTGTCGCCCGCTGTGACATTCCGTTTGGGTTTTCGGACCGTCAACCGGAAGACTGCCCCCGTGACGTCCCGTAATCCGCGCGACTCCAGGCTCCGACTCGTCAGCCCGCGAACCCTGGCCGCCGCTCCCCGAGCAGCAGTGACCCAGCGCCGCCGACCGGCTCCCCGGCCCCCGGAGGGCACCCCGCCGCCCGCGGAACTCGCCCGCATGGCCCGCGCCGTCCTGGCGGACGCGGCCCGCGTCGCCCACTGGGCCGATGCCGCCCTGCGCCCCGGCCGCGAGGGCGCGAGCTCCGACGGCAAGGGCACCCTCTCCGCCGCGAGCGCCCAACGGGCCGCCGCCGACCTGGGGCTGACCCCGGATCAGGTGCACCACGACTGGGACACGGCACGTCTGGCCGGCCTCGTCGAGGTGCACGGCGACAGCGCGCGCCCCGGCTGGCGGCTGCGCGCCTGGAACCGCGACGACAGTGCCGTACTGCGCGGCTGGGTCGCCTTCTTCGACGCCTGGTCCATCGCCCACCCCGAGCCCGCGGACCGAGAGCCCGCCGCCGTCGCCGAAGTCGTCTCGGCCATGCCGCAGGTGCTCTCCTTCCTCCAGCTCTCCGCCGGACCCGTCCCCGTGGAACAACTCCTCGACCTCCTCGACCAGCGGGTCACCGAACTGCGCACCGAGCGCTGCGAGGTCCCCTACGTCCCATCCGTCGCCCACCACCCTTCCGACGAGGCGCTGCGCGCCGCACCCCCCGATGCCGAGGCGACCGCGGAACCCAGCCCCGAGGACACCCCTCTCGCCCCGCTGCTCGACTGGTCCCTGCGCGCCCTCGCCTCCGTCGGCGCCCTCACCTACGGCGACGGCCAGGCCACCCTCACCCCGCTCGGAAGCTGGGCGGTCTGGGTCAAGCTGGAGCAGATCTGCGTCGCCGCGCAGAGCCCCGCCGGGAACATCGAGGTCTCCGCCGAGGACATGCTCCGCGGCTGCGCCCAGCTCCGCCCCAACGCGGCCCGCGCCGAGTACCGCGCCTGGCTCGCCGCCCGCCCCGTCGGCGGCGCCGTCACCGAACTCATCGACGCCGCCCGAGGCGAGGACGCCCTCATCCGCGGCCTCGCCTTCGAGGCGCTGCGCGTCGTCGGCGCCCCCGCCGAGCCGGACGTACGCACCGTCGCCGACGAGACCCCGCTGCGCCCCTACGCCCTGCTGTGGCTCGCCGAACACGACGGCGCCGACCCCGAGGACGCCCACGAGGTGCTCACCCGCGAAGAGGCCACCTGGCTCTGGGTGGACACCGCCGCGGCCGTCGCCGACCACGGCGAGGCCCCGCTGCTCGTACGGCATCTGGAGTCCGCGGTGCAGGCCACGGTCCCCGCGCTGCTCGCCGAGGTCCGCGCGGTCGGTCACCCCCGCACCGTCCAGGTCCTGGTCGCCCTCGCCGCCGCCCACCCCGACCCGGCCCTCGCCAAGGCGGTCCGCCGAGCCGCCTTCCAGGTGCACACCGGAGGCAGCTGACCGGGGAGACCGAGCCGGCCGGCGCCGGGCCGAGCGGCCCGGTCGCGTGGACGTCAGCCGCCTGTCTCGGGGGCGTAGGTGCCGAAGCTCCACACATTGCCCTCGGCGTCCCGGGCCATGTAGTCGCGCGATCCGTACTCCTGGTCCGTCGGGGGCATCAGGATCTCCACACCGTGCTCCACGGCCCGCCGGTGGTGGGCGTCCACGTCGTCCACCACGATGTACACCCCGGCGGGCCCCGCGCCCTTCATCGCGCCGTCGAAGACGCTGCCGCTGCCCTTGGAGCCCACCATCACCGCGCCGTTCCCCTGCGTCAGCTCGGCGTGCTGCACCACCCCGTCCTCGCCCTCGTACACCGACAGCTCGGTGAAGCCCAGCGCCTCCGTGAGCTGCCTGATGGCGGCCTTGGCGTCCGCGTACAGCAGCGTCGGATAGACGCTCGGACGCCCGTCGCTCCTGCCTGCCATACCGATCACGACCTCTCCGTCGTCCGGAATACGATCTGCTGCACAGTTTTGCACCCGGCACTGACAACACCCTGCCGAGCGAGCGAGAGGTCGGACGGGCGGTTGACCGGACGTTGCCCGGGCGGCCGATCGGGGGACGCGCCGCCACCGGTCCCGCAGCGCCACCGCTGCCGACGGACCCGCGCCGCCTACGCTGTGCGCCCCATGCGCAGTCGTCTGCTGGTGGCTCCCCTCGCCCTCCTCCTCGCGGCCCCCGTCCTCCTGGCCGCGCACCAGGCCCGGCCCGCCCCCTACGGCGACCGGTTCACCCTCCACGCACGCGTGGAGTACGCCGGCGGACCCCGACCGCGTACGACGAGGGCCGTAGTGACGGCGTACGCCCCGGAGAGCGGCCGCCTCCACTGGACCCATGCCCGTCCGGGCCGCCGCCCCCTCGAAGTGCTCCCGGTGCGCGGGCACGTCATCGCGCTGTGGGACGACGGGCTGGTGACCGACACGGGAAGCGAGGGGGTCCGCTGGCACCGGGCCGTACCGGGCGCGGCCGACCGACCCCGGGCCGGGGCCCGGGGCAGGGCCCTGAGGCTCCTCGGCCCCCGCATGCTCGCCGTGGTCACCCCCGGCCGTGTCACCGCGTACCGCCTCGCGGACGGCGACCTCCGCTGGGTGCTGCCCGCCCGCGAGGGCTGCGCGTTCGAGCCCGGTCGGGCGGTGCGGCGCGGCCCGGCGCTGCTCGTCGCCCAGCCCTGCACCACCGACGGGACTTCGGACCCGGACCCGGACGCGCCCTGGACGTCCCAGCTGGTCGCCGTCGACGATCTCGGGCGGATCACGCCGGACCGCAGACCGCTCGGCAACGACCTCCCGTAGCCCGCGGTGACCGATGTCCGGCCGCGCCGGTGACCGAGACCACGTGATCCCTTGTCATACGGGCGGAAAACCGCTTGCCGCCCCCAGTTAGAATCGGCCCATGGCCATTCTCCTCGCGCATTAGACGGCGGGAACGTCCTCAGCCGCCCACCCGCCACCCCTTCCGCCCTGGAGTATGTCCGTGATCTCCGCCTCCGGTATCGAGCTGCGCGCCGGTGCCCGCGTCCTCATCGAGTCCGCCACCTTCCGTGTCGCCAAGGGCGACCGCATCGGCCTGGTCGGCCGTAACGGCGCCGGCAAGACCACCCTCACCAAGTGCCTGGCCGGCGAGGGCATCCCGGCCGGCGGCACCATCACCCGCTCCGGTGAGGTCGGCTATCTCCCGCAGGACCCCCGCACCGGCGACCTCGACATCCTCGCCCGCGACCGCATCCTCTCCGCGCGTGGCCTCGACGTACTGATCCGCAAGATGCGTGAGAACGAGCAGCGCATCGCCAACGGCCAGGGCGGCACCCGCGAGAAGGCGCTGAAGCAGTACGAGCGCCAGGAGACGGAGTTCCTCACCAAGGGCGGGTACTCCGCCGAGGCCGAGGCCGCCACCATCGCCGCCGCGCTCAACCTGCCCGACCGGGTGCTCGGCCAGCCGCTGCACACCCTCTCCGGCGGTCAGCGCCGCCGTATCGAGCTGGCCCGCATCCTCTTCTCCGACGCGGACACGCTGCTCCTCGACGAGCCGACGAACCACCTCGACGCCGACTCGATCGTCTGGCTGCGCGACTACCTCAAGACCTACCGCGGCGGCTTCATCGTCATCTCCCACGACGTCGACCTGGTCGATACGGTCGTCAACAAGGTGTTCTACCTGGACGCCAACCGCGCCCAGATCGACGTCTACAACATGGGCTGGAAGCTCTACCAGCAGCAGCGCGAGGCCGACGAGAAGCGCCGCAAGCGCGAGCGGCAGAACGCCGAGAAGAAGGCCGCCGCGCTGCACTCGCAGGCCGACAAGATGCGCGCCAAGGCCACCAAGACCGTCGCCGCGCAGAACATGGCGAAGCGCGCCGACCGGCTGCTCGCCGGCCTCGACGCGGTACGGGTCTCCGACAAGGTCGCCAAGCTCCGCTTCCCCGAGCCCGCGCCCTGCGGCAAGACCCCGCTCACCGCCGAGGGCCTGTCGAAGTCGTACGGCTCGCTGGAGATCTTCACCGACGTCGACCTGGCCATCGACAAGGGCTCCCGGGTCGTCATCCTCGGCCTCAACGGCGCGGGCAAGACCACCCTCCTCCGCCTCCTCGGCGGCGTCGAGAAGCCCGACACCGGCGAGGTGATCGAGGGCCACGGCCTCAAGCTCGGCTACTACGCGCAGGAGCACGAGACCCTCGACCCGGAGCGCACGGTCCTGGAGAACATGCGCTCCGCCTCCCCCGACCTGGACCTGGTCGAGATCCGCAAGACGCTCGGTTCCTTCCTGTTCTCCGGCGACGACGTCGACAAGCCGGCCGGCGTCCTCTCCGGCGGTGAGAAGACCCGTCTCGCGCTCGCGACCCTCGTGGTGTCGTCCGCGAACGTCCTCCTGCTCGACGAGCCGACGAACAACCTCGACCCCGCCAGCCGCGAGGAGATCCTCGGCGCGCTGCGCACCTACAAGGGCGCGGTCGTCCTCGTCACCCACGACGAGGGCGCGGTCGAGGCGCTCCAGCCGGAGCGGATCATCCTGCTGCCGGACGGTGTCGAGGACCTGTGGGGCGCGGACTACGCGGACCTCGTCGCGCTCGCCTGATCAAATGGGTTGATCAACTGCCTATGGATCATTCGGCCCATCCGTGATCCATCATCTGTGTGAGATCTCCTCGTACCGAGGTGTGTCGTACATCGATTTCACGGCCGAGCCCTTCTGCGCGAAGGGCTCGGCCGTCGTGCGTCTCTGACCTGGCACTTCACAGAACAACCCGTTCGGTCGTACGGACGTCGCTGGGCGGAATCACAGATTCCACTCGTGGGGACGCGCTCCTGTCGTCAAAACCTTGTCCCACGGACCTTGCCGAATGGGTGGCCATCACGCCCCGGAGGGGTGATCATGAGGAGAACCAGAGCGCACTTCCCATGAGGAGGACCGGGTGGCCGAGACTCTGAAGAAGGGCAGCCGGGTTACCGGCGCCGCGCGCGACAAGCTCGCGGCAGACCTGAAGAAGAAGTACGACTCCGGTGCGAGCATTCGGGCGCTGGCCGAGGAAACCGGCCGCTCGTATGGCTTCGTACACCGGATGCTCAGCGAGTCGGGCGTCACGCTCCGAGGGCGTGGCGGGGCGACGCGGGGCAAGAAGGCCGCTTCGGCCTGACCCCGGGCGGCCCATCGGCTTCGATGGTGGCCACCCGGTCGGTCGGCTGATCGACCGGGTGGTTACTGTGCAGTCACTTAGCGATGTTCCCTCGCTCTGCTGACCGCACTCATCGGAGGCGCCCCATGGCTTCGCTCGAACCGCTGCTCGACAAGGACGGCGTACGGCTCACCGTCGACGACGCGATCGCCACGGTGACGCTCGCCAATCCGGCCAAGCGCAACGCGCAGAGCCCCGCTCTGTGGCGGGCACTCACCGAGGCCGGGCGGTTGGTGCCGGGCTCCGTCCGTGTGGTCGTGCTGCGTGCCGAGGGCAAGTCGTTCTCCGCCGGACTCAACCGGCAGATGTTCACGCCCGAAGGCATCGAAGGGGAGCCGTCGTTGATCGATCTCGCGCGCCGTGACGACGCCGAGCTCGACTCGACCATCGCCGAGTACCAGGAGGCGTTCACCTGGTGGCGGCGCAGCGACATCGTGTCCATCGCCGCCGTGCAAGGGCACGCCGTCGGTGCGGGCTTCCAGCTTGCCCTCGCCTGTGATCTGCGCGTCGTCGCCGACGACGTGCAGTTCGCCATGCTCGAAACCAGCCTCGGGCTCGTTCCCGACCTCACCGGGACGCATCCGCTGGTGAGCCTCGTCGGGTACGGGCGCGCGCTGGAGATCTGCCTCACCGGACGCTTCGTCCAGGCGGACGAGGCCCAGCGGGTCGGCCTTGCGAACCTTGCCGTGCCGGCGGATCAACTCGACGACGCGGTGCGGGATTTGGCGGCCGCGTTGGTGGCCGCGCCGCGCGATGCGGTGATCGAGACGAAGGGGTTGCTGCGCGGCGCGCAGGGCCGGTCGTACGAGGAGCAGAGGGCGGCGGAGAGGGCGGCGCAGGCTCGGCGGCTGCGGGATCTGGCCGGGATCGGGGAGTAGTCGGCTCAGCCGGGGCCGGGGCCGGGGCCGGGGCCGGGTCGCGGGGCGCCCGGCGCTGAGGGCTGTGCCCGCCCTCCCCCCCTCCGCTCGGCTTCGATCGAGCGGGGCCCCATCGCCCTGCGGAACGTTCGCCCCAGGGGTGGACAGCGGTCAGACGACGGCAGGGCCGGCCGTCACCGCGGTGATGAGTACCGCCACCGACGGGTGGTCCGGTAGGGAGTCGCTCACCGCCGTGCGGACCTCGCGGGCCACGTCCAGGGCTCGTCTTTCCTCCGTGACCGCCAGTTCCACTCGGACGTGGCGGCGGGGGAGGGCGGGGCCCGCGGCGATGTGGATGGGCCGGCCCAGGCCGCCGAGGGTGCCGGTCAGGTGGGTGACGCCGGGGACCGAGAGGGCTGCGGCGGCTGCGCGGGAATCCTCGTCGTCGCCGGTGGGTGGGGGCGGCGCGGTGGGCGGGGGTTCAGGGGCCGGGTGCGCGGGTTTCACCTCGTCCTCCAGTAGGGCCGTCACCCGGAGGTCCACCTCTGTCACCGTCAGCCCGAGGCGTTCCGTGGCTGTGGTGGACAGGGCCGAGCGGAGGCGGGTCGCCGTCGCGGGGAAGGGCTCGGCGGTCGGAGCCGCCGAGGCCGCGAAGTCGGCGGTGATGCGGAGCGGACCGGACGGGAGGGCGCTCGGGGGAGGGGGTACGGCCGTCTCGTCCTCGTAGGAATCGGGCGAGGTCTCCGGGGCGGCGAGTGAGATGCGGACGGGGCCGAGCGCGACCCCGCGCAGGGAGGCGGCATTGCGGCGCAGTACCGCTTCGGCCGCGCTCTCCGTGATCCACGCGCCGTCGTGCGCGCCGCCCAGGGGGAGTATGCGGCCGAGCCCGAGCTGCCGTCGTACCGCCTTCGTCAAACCGTCCGCCGTCATTGCTCCAGCCTGCCGCATCTCCCGGCGCGCGGCGCCGCAACCGCGCCTACTGTGGGTTTGAGGGGGCACGACCGGAAGGGACGTACGGCATGACTGACATGACGGAGCGGAACCGGACGGAGGGGCCCGACACCACCAAGGAGCCGACGCAGGTCGGGCGCAAGGTCACCCGGCGTGGCGGCGGTGATCCGGCGACCCGGGGGCGTACGACCATCGCCGACGGCGTCGTGGAGAAGATCGCAGGGCTCGCCGCGCGGGAAGTGGTGGGCGTGCATGCCATGGGCAGCGGGCTGTCACGGACCTTCGGGGCCATGCGGGACCGGGTCCCCGGCGGGTCCAGGGCGGTGACCCGGGGTGTGAAGGTCGAGGTCGGCGAGGTGCAGACCGCGCTCGATCTGGAGATCGTCGTCGATTACGGGGTGTCCATCGGCGACGTGGCCCGGGATGTGCGCGAGAACGTCGTCGCGGCCGTCGAGCGGATGACCGGCCTGGAGGTCGTCGAGGTCAACATCGCGGTGAGCGATGTGAAGCTGCCGGACGAGGAGGACGAGGAGCCGGAGTCCCGGCTGCAATGAGCGGAGTCCCGGCCCCGATGACATACGACAGGAGTGTCCGAACCCCTAGGAGCACAGCATGAGCTTGGCCGTGGTCGGCATGATCGCCGGATTGGCGCTGGGCTTCGCCGGGTATTTCGGCGGTTTCGGAGCCTTTCTGCTGGTCGCCGCGCTGGGCGCCGTCGGCTTCGTCGTCGGCCGGTTCCTGGAGGGGGACCTGGACCTGGGCGACTTCTTCCGCCCGCGTGACGACCGGCGCCGATGAACCCCGTGGACAGCGGCCGTCCCACCCGGACGAAGGCCGTCGCGCCCGGTGAGCGCGGGGCGACCAGGATCGCCGACCGGGTGGTCGCGAAGATCGCCTCGCAGGCGGCGCGCGAAGCACTGGAATCACCGACGCCGGACGCCGCGCCCCCGCACGCCACCGTCGTCGTCCGCCCCCACGCTCGGCCTCGTTCGAGCGAGGGAACCCCCACCGAGACCGCGCGCATCCGCGTCAGTCTCGAACTTCCCTACCCCTCGGACATCGGTGGCCAGTGCGCTGCGGTGCGTCGTCATGTCGCTCAGCGGGTAGGGACGTTGGCGGGAATGCATGTATCGGAGGTGGCCGTCCAAGTGGAACGGCTGCATCTGGCGCACGCACACGACGCGGCACAGGGGAGGACGCGATGAGCGAACCCCAGCGCGAAGGCACCACTCAACGACTACCCGTCATCGAGAAGGCCGACGAGACGGCCGGTGGGACGGCGACCGACCGCGAGGCGGACCAGCCGGACCAACCCGATCAGTCGGCGTCCGCCGCCGCCTACGACCCGTTGCCCGTCCTCGACGGTGCGGACGGCAAGGAGAAGCGCTTCTGGTCCGCCCGCAGAGTGCCCGCGGGCATCCTCGCGGTGCTGCTTCTCGCGGGCGCGGGCCTCTTCCTGTACGACGTCGCCGCCGTCCGCGCCGACCGGCCCGGCATGGAGTGGCGCCGTTCGCTGGCCAGGGAACTCGCCGAGCGGCCCCTCGACGACGCCTGGGTGCTCACCGGCGCCGGAATCGCCGTACTCCTCGGCCTGTGGCTGCTCGTGCTCGCCGCGACCCCCGGACTGCGCGACGTCCTGCCGATGCGGCGTGTCCATCCGCACGTACGGGCCGGCCTGCACCGGGGCGCCGCCGCGCTGGCCCTGCGCGACCGGGCCATGGAGGTGTCCGGCGTGCGGTCGGTACGGGTCCGGGTGGGACGGAAGAGGGTCGACGTCCGCGCGGTGTCCCACTTCCGGGAACTCGACGACGTACGGGCCGACCTGGACCTCACGCTCGCCGACGGCATCCGGGGGCTGGGCCTGTCCCGGCCGCCCGCCCTGGCGGTGCACGTACGCCGGCCCGGCCGGAAGGGGTGAGACGCGATGCTGAAGATCGTCAACCGTGTGCTGCTCGGGATCGTCGGGCTCGTCCTGGTCGTGGCCGGCGGCGCCGTCCTCGCCGTCGGGCTGGGCGTCGACCCGCCCTCCTGGTGGCCGCACGACGGCCAGAACGATGTGTTGCTCAGCGACGCCGAGCGGACCCGGTGGCGCGACGACGGCTGGTGGTGGCCCACCGTCATCGCCGTACTCGCCCTCCTCGTCCTGCTCGCCCTGTGGTGGCTGACCGCCGTCCTGCGCCGCCACCGGCTCGCCGAGGTGCTCGTCGACACCGGCGACGGCGAGGGCGCACTGCTGCGAGGGCGCGCGCTGGAGGGCGTACTGACCACCGAGGCCACCCAGTCGGACGGCGTCCAACGCGCCCACGCCCGCCTGACCGGCCGTCGCAACACCCCCGAGGCCCGAGTCCGCCTCCGCCTCCAGCCCCACGTGAATCCGGGCGACGCCCTCCACACCCTGACCACGGAGGCCCTCACCCACGCCCAGAACTCGGCGGGCCTGGCGGCACTTCCGGCGGAGGTAAGACTGCAAGGGGCCAAACACCGTGCGGAAAGGGTGAGTTGAGCGCGCCCCTCAGGGGGGCGGGGCTGTGTCGATATGCGGCTCCGCCGCGTGGGCACGACCAGCCCCCACACACGCACCCGGCGAACGACCGTCAGAACCCGTGCCTCATCCCACCGTCCACAGGCAGCATGATCCCCGTCAGATACGACGCGGCCGGAGACAACAGGAACGCCCCCGTACGCCCGAACTCCTCCGGCCGCCCATACCGCCGCAGCGGAATCCGCGACTCGTGCGCTGCCCGGGTCGCCTCCGGATCGGCCGACATCCCGTCCAGCTCACGCACCCGATCCGTATCGATACGAGCCGGAAGAAGACCCACGACCCGAATCCCCCGCGGCCCCAACTCGTCGGACAGCGACTTGGCGAACCCGGCCAGCCCGGGCCGCAGCCCGTTGGAGATGGTCAGCCCCGGAATCGGCTCATGCACGGACCCGGACAGCACGAACCCGATGACACCGCCCTCACCGAGCACTTCGGCGGAGGCCCGCGCCAAGCGGACCGCCCCCAGGAACACCGACTCGAACGCGGTGGTCCACTGCTCGTCCGTGGTGTCCGCGACGAACCCCGGCGCCGGCCCGCCCACGCTGATGAGGATGCCGTCGAACCTCCCGAAGTGCTCACGGGCGGCGGCGATCAGCCGCCCGGCGGCCTCCGGGTCGGCGTTGTCCGCGGCGACCCCCACCGCGTGCGCCCCGAGAGCGGCCGCCGCCGCGCCCACGCTCTCCTCCTCGCGGCCCGTGACGACCACTTTCGCGCCATCGGCGACGAGTTCCCGCGCGACCGCGTTGCCCAGTCCGCGGGTCGCTCCGGTGACGATGTAGACACGGTCCTTCAGCCCAAGATCCATGGCCCCTATCCTGCCTCCTCGCCGTCGAAGAGAGCGAGGGCGGTGCCCACGAGACCGACATGGCTGAACGCCTGCGGGAAGTCACCGAGCGTGCCCTCGCCGCCCGGCAGCCCGTCGACGGAGGCGGTCGCGGCCGTGAGGGGGTCGGCGCTGCAGCGGCGACGAACCCCTCGTGGCTCAGCTCCTCGCGGATCGCGTCGACCGTGCCGACGACACGGAGATCGTCCGGCGGCGGGAAGCCCATGCGCACGAGGGGTTCGTCCGGCGATGCGCGATGAGGCCCCCCTCTGTCAGCCCGGCCCCGTGCCCGCCGTCGTCCCGCCCACCCCCGAGAAGATCACGCCGTGGCCGGACGGGGCCTGGTTGAGGACCCAGAGGCCGAGCAGGGTGGCGAGGGCGAAGACGAGCAGGACGAGTACGGCGAGGACGAGGCGGCGGCGGCGTTCGCGGCGGAGCCAGTCGCCGCGGGCCGTGCGGTAGGCGTCGGGGGCGGCGTGGACGCCGCCGGCCAGCGCGGCGAGCGCCTCGGCCAGCTCCCGCTCGGTGCGGTCCCGGCCGGTGTCGTTGCCGGTGGTGTCGTTCATCGCCGGGCCTCCATCGCCTGGGTCAGGGCGGCGAGGCCGCGTGCGGTGTGGGTCTTGACCGAGCCGCAGGAGATGCCCATCGCGGCCGCGATCTCGCTCTCCTTCAGCCCGAGCCAGTGGCGCAGCACCAGCGCCTCCCGCTGCCGGGCGGGCAACTGCTGGAGTGCGACGATCAGCACCCGCTGGTCGTCGTGGAGCAGGGCGGTGCTCTCGGCGGAGGCGACCGGCTCCTCCGCCGCCGGGGTCTCCACATGCTTGCGGGCGACCTGGAGGTGCCGTATCCGCATCCGGGTGAGGTTGCAGACCGTGGAGCGCAGATAAGCCTCCGCCGCCTCGGCGTCCCTCAGGCGCCGCCACTTGCGGTAGATCTGGTAGTACGCCTCGGCCACCACGTTCTCGGGATCGTCGGCGCCCAGCAGCACCGCGAGCCGCAGCATCGAGGAGTAGTGCAGCTCGAACAGCCGGGCGACACCGGCCTCGCGCTCCAGGTCGGCGGGATCGCTGAGGGCCCCCGGCGGCAGCGCGGGGTTCGGAACCAGCGGCTCGGCGGCGGGAGCCGGCACCTGGCCCAGCGGCTGGGTGGCGGGAGCCGGCACCTGGCCCAGCGGCTCGGCGGCTGTCGGCGCCGAAGCCGTCCGCTGGACGGGCACACGTATGTGCTGTCTTCGTCTCACGGGTTGCTCGCTCCCGTCTCGGGGCGCCGCCTGACGGTCAGGCGGGACGGTAGGTCGGTCGCGTCGGCGCCGCGCGGGACGCCGAGCCGTTCGAGGACCGTGGTGCCGAGCACGGCGACGGTCAGATTGAGGAGGAGGGCGAGCAGACCGGCGTAGATCTCCAGCGAGCCGCCGCCCAGGAGCACGACGGACGAGAACCCCTCGCGCACCACCAGGAAGGTGCCGGTGACCATGCCCACGCCCCACCCGGCGAGCAGCGCCCGCGGATGCAGCCGCCCGGTGAACAGGCCGACCGCCACCGCCGGGAAGATCTGCAGGATCCACACCCCGCCGAGCAGCTGGAGATTGATGGCGTCCTGGTCGCGCAGCCCGAACACGAAGGCCACCGCCCCCACCTTCGCGGTCAGCGACACCACCTTGGCGATGCGCACCTGCCGCTTGGGCGTGGCCGTCGGCTGGAAGTACTCGACGTACACATTGCGGACGAAGCCGGTGGCGGCCGCGATCGACATCACCGCCGCCGGGACCAGCGCGCCCACGGTGATCGCGCCGAACACCAGTCCGGCCAGCGGCCCCGGCATCAGCCGGTCCACCAGCATCGGTACGGCCGCCTCGGCACCGCCCTCGGGCGCCCGCACCCCGGACGCGAGCGCCGCGACACCGAGGAAGCCGAAGAGCGCCAGGAGTCCGGTCCAGGCGGGCAGCGCCACGGCGACCTTGCGGACCGTACGCGGCCCGTCGGCGGCGAACCCGGCGGTCAGCACATGCGGGTACATCAGCAGGGCCAGCGCCGAGCCGAGCGCGAGGGTGGCGTAGGCGGGCTGCTGCTCGGGGGCCAGCAGCAGGGCGGACTGCCCGACACCGGTTCCGCTGAGCCGTTGGGCCGCTCCTTCGAAGACCGCGCCCGGGCCGCCGAACCGCCTGAGCACCAGCCAGCACACGGCGGTCAGCGACACGAAGACGGCCACCGCCTTCAGCGCCGAGATCACCGCGGGCGCCCGCAGCCCGTGCCGGTACGTCGCCACGGCGAGCCCCGCGAACAGCCCCACCATCACCAGATCACCGGCCGCGCCCTTCGGGTACACGCCCCCGGCCGTCAGCACCGCTCTGATACCGAGCAGCTGCAACGCCAGATACGGCATCGTCGCGAGGATCCCGGTCAGCGCCACCACCAGGGCGAGCGGCGCCGAACCGTACCGGCCGCGCACGAAGTCCCCGGCCGTCACATATCCATGGCGCCGGGCCACCTCCCACAGCCGGGTCAGCAGCACGAAGGCGAGCGGGCAGACGATCACCGTGTACGGCACCGCGAAGAAGGCGGGAGCCCCGTTGCCGTACGCCAGTCCGGGTACGGCGGTGAAGGTGTACGCGGTGAAGATCGTGCCGCCGAGCAGCAGCCAGGTCCACACCGGGCCGAGGCTCCGGTCGGCCAGCGCCCAGCCCTCCAGGGACGGCAGCCGGTCGCTGGGGCGCAGCCGGCGCGCGGTGACGGCGAGCAGCGACGCTCCGCCGATCACGGCGAGAAACGTCGCGGTCATGGCTGCGTCCGCCATGGGTCACCGTCCTTGGTGTGCCTGGGCCCTCGGGTGTACCTGGGCCCTCGCCTGTTGGTTGCGCGGATGGCCGATTCGGAGGACAGAGAACCGGCGGGAAATCTTCTGGAAATTCGCTGTCAACCACATCCGGCGAGTGGGCAACTCTTGCACAGACCCACAGGAAGCGGGAGAGGAGCGCAGGTCATGGCACGGAACGGTCATCACCGGCTACGGCGCGTCGCGATCGCCGTACTGCTCCTCGCGCCCGCCGCGGGCCTGCTGTGGGTCCCCTGGTACGCCGGTGCCGAGCCACGGCTCGCGGGCACGCCGTTCTTCTACTGGTACCAGCTCGCCTGGGTGCCGGGTTGCGGCCTCTGCCTGCTTGCCGCGTACGCGCTGACGGACCGACATCGCTGAACCGCACCCCCCTTCTGCTGCACACCTTTTTTCTGCCGCACACCCGTTGAGGTCAGGAGTCGCCATGCCCACATCAGCCATGCCCGAATCCGGTCGCAAGGCGCCGGACAAGTCCCGTATGTCACCGAAATCGATCGCGCTCTGGATAGCCGTCGCTCTCGTCGGCGCGATCGGCTGGGCCGTGCTCGCCCTGTCCCGGGGTGAGGAGATCTCGGCTGTCTGGCTGGTCGTGGCGGCCCTCGGCTCGTACGCGATCGCCTACCGTTTCTACTCGCGCTTCATCGCCCGCCGGATCCTCCAGGTCGACGACACCCGGGCCACCCCGGCCGAACGCCTTGAGGACGGCGTCGACTACCACCCCACCGACAAGCGGGTGCTGTTCGGCCACCACTTCGCGGCCATCGCCGGCGCGGGCCCACTGGTCGGCCCGGTACTCGCCGCCCAGATGGGATACCTGCCGGGCACCGTCTGGATCATCGCGGGCGTGATCTTCGCCGGAGCGGTGCAGGACATGATCGTCCTGTTCCTGTCCATGCGCCGGGACGGCAAGAGCCTCGGCCAGATGGCCCGTGACGAGATCGGCAAGGTGGGCGGTGCCGCCGCGCTCATCGGCGTCTTCGCCATCATGATCATCCTGCTCGCGGTGCTGGCGATGGTCGTCGTCAACGCGCTCGCCGAGTCCGCCTGGGGCACCTTCTCGGTCACCATGACCATCCCGATCGCCCTCTTCATGGGCTTCTACCTGCGCTACCTGCGACCCGGCCGGGTCGTGGAGACCAGCTTCATCGGGGTGGCGCTGCTGCTGCTCGCCATCCTCGGCGGCGGCTGGATCCAGGACTCCTCGCTCGCCGAGCACTTCGTCTGGAGCCCCGAGACCCTCGTCTTCTGCCTGGTCGGCTACGGCTTCGTCGCCTCCGTGCTCCCCGTGTGGATGCTCCTGGCCCCGCGTGACTACCTCTCCACCTTCATGAAGGTCGGCACCATCGCCCTGATGGCCGTCGGCGTCGTGATCGCCGCCCCGAACCTCCGGGCCGAGCCGGTCACCGAGTTCGCCTCCACGGGCGCCGGACCGGTCTTCGCCGGCTCCCTCTTCCCCTTCCTCTTCATCACCATCGCCTGCGGCGCCCTGTCCGGCTTCCACGCCCTGGTCTCCTCCGGCACCACGCCGAAGCTGATCCGGAAGGAGTCCCAGGTCCGGCTGATCGGCTACGGCTCCATGCTCACGGAGTCCTTCGTCGCCGTCATGGCCCTGATCGCCGCCTGCGTCCTCGAACCGGGCCTCTTCTACGCCATGAACTCCCCGGCCGCCCTGCTCGGCCCGACCGTCGACACCGCCGCCGAAGCGGTGAAGAACCTCGGCTTCACCATCACCCCGGAACAGCTCACCGCGGCGGCCAAGGCCGTCGAGGAGGAGACCCTGGTCGGCCGCACCGGCGGCGCACCCACCCTGGCCGTGGGCATGTCGGAGATCTTCGCCGGAGTCTTCGGCGGCGCCGGGATGAAGGCCTTCTGGTACCACTTCGCCATCATGTTCGAGGCGCTGTTCATCCTCACCACGGTGGACGCCGGCACCCGCGTCGGTCGCTTCATGCTCCAGGACATGCTCGGCAACGTCTGGAAGCCGATCGGCCGTGTCACCTGGAAGCCGGGCATCTGGATCACCAGCGCGGTGGTCGTCGGCGCCTGGGGCTACTTCCTCTACGCCGGTGTCACCGACCCCCTGGGCGGCATCAAGCAGCTGTTCCCGCTGTTCGGCATCGCCAACCAGCTGCTCGCCGCGGTCGCCCTCGCCGTCACCACCACCGTGCTGATCAAGTCCGGCAAGCTGCGCTGGGCCTGGGTCACCGGTATCCCGCTGGCCTGGGACGTGGCCGTCACCTTCACCGCCGGCTGGCAGAAGATCTTCTCGGACAACCCGGCGATCGGCTTCTTCGCCCTGCGGGACAAGTACGCGGCGGCCATCGACAAGGGCGAACTCCTGCCCGGGGCCACGAACATGGACGACATGCACACCATCGTCCTGAACAACACGGTCGACGGCGTGATCATGGCCGTCTTCCTCCTCCTGGTCCTCACGGTCCTGATCAACTGCACCGTGGTCTGCGTCCGCGCCGTACGCTCCCCGGTCCCGCTGCCGACGACCGAGGCGCCGTACGTCGAGTCCCGCATCGACGAGGCGGAGCGGGCCGACGAGGAGCTGGTGGGGGCCCGGCGGTGACCGCCCGCGCGGCCCGGCACTGGGTGCGGACGGTGCGCTGGTACCTACGGGAGTTGACCGGCGAGGCGGAGTACGACCGCTACTGCGAACGGCACCGAAGCAGGCACCCCCAGGCGCCGGTACCGACCAGACGGGAGTACGACGTGCTGCGCACGTTGCGCAGGGAGGAGCACCCGGAGGGCCGCTGCTGCTGAGGCCGCGGTGCGAGGACATACACAGGGCCGCTGCTGCCCACCCCCGGCCGTCATAGCTGCGGGCAGTCGTGCCGCTGGGGCGGCACGGGTGGGCGCAGCGGCACCGGCAAGCGCCGGTGAGCGAAGCCCGCCCCCGCCCAACCCCAACCGGCGGGCGCCTGGCAACCCCACGGCGCCCGCAGGCCACCCCGACCGACCGGATCCAGAGATGCTGAGACGCCGACCCTCCCTGCTGATCCGCCCCGAACTCGACGACGACCCCCTGCACAGGACCCTGACCGAACTCCGCCCCGCCCAGCAGCTCCACGGCCTGGGCGCGGGCCGCACCCGCCCCCCATGGGAACCGGTGGCTGACCTCCTGCGAACCACGGGCCGCGACTGGGACCGCAGGGCGCACCGCATCGCCGTACTGGCGCAGCGCCTGCCCCTCGCGATCTCGCAGCGCTGGATCGCCGACCGCCCGGGAGACGGCGACGCCCTCGCGCTGCGGGCCTTCGTCGAGGCGGAGCGGGCCCCGGCCGCCGAGCACACCGCGGTCCGCAGCGCCGAACAGTCCTGTCTCCGCGCCGCCGAGACCTGCCCC
This sequence comes from Streptomyces sp. DSM 40750, assembly GCF_024612035.1. Lineage (GTDB taxonomy): Bacteria > Actinomycetota > Actinomycetes > Streptomycetales > Streptomycetaceae > Streptomyces. Next base: position 2,773,692 of record NZ_CP102513.1, on the reverse strand, counting down.
GAGGACCCCACGCCCTGGCTGGCCCTGCTGTCCCTGATGTACTCCTGTGCCGTACCGGTCAAGGACGCCGTCCCCGTGTGGACGGAGGCCGTCAACCGGGCGCCCTGGCTCCGGACGTCGTATCACCGGCTGCTGCGCTATCTGTCGCCACGCGGACACGGCACGGTCCCCGACATGATGGACTTCGCCTGGCAGGCCGCCGCCCGCGCACCCCACGGCTCACCGCTCGCCCTGCTCCCCGTGGCGGCCCGCGTCGAACTCATGGCCCACCGCCGGGCGGCGACACCCTTCGAGGCCCTCGGCTCGGGCGGCGGCAACTGGAACGAGCCCCGAGCCGTCCACGAGATCGACCTGGCCCTCAAGGGCTGGTTCGACGCGGGCGCCGTGCCCCACGCCGAAGCCGTCACCGACCTCAACGTCCTCGCCTTCGCCCTGACCCGCGCCCACCGCCCGGCCGAGGCCGTCCCTGTCTTCCACCGCCTCGGCCGCCACATGACACGCCACCCGTGGGACCTGCTGCCCGAGCCGGAACGAACGTTCGCGTACTGGCGGGAGAGGTCGACAGGCCGGGGCCGGACGTGAAGCAGCTACCCGAAGTCGGCCACGGCCCGGGGCCGACTACGCCGGAGCGGGCGCCGCTTCCTTCTCCTCCTCCGCGGTGGCGGCCGCGGCTTCCTCGCGGTCGCGGCGCTCGCGGCGGACGAGGATGACATGGCCGATGGGGACGGCCGCGGCGAAGAGCCACCACTGAAGGGCGTAGGCGTAGTTCAGCGCCGCGTTCTCGTCGCCGGGGCTGCCGAGCGGTTCCGGGGTGTCGCCCTTCGGCTCGGGCTCGGTCAGCGCGAGGTAGCCACCGAGCACCTGGACGCCGAGGCGCTCCGCCTCCCGCTCGCTGTTGATCAGCATGATCTGCCGGTCCGGCAGGCCCTTGAGATCCTTGATGCCGCTCGCCTCGGTCGTCTCGTCGGGCATCAGCCGCCCGCTGACGGTGACCTCGCCGCGCGGCGGCGCGGGAATCCTGGGGAACGCGGTCTGGCTGGGGCCGTCCGCGGGGATCCAGCCGCGGTTGACCAGCAGGACCTTGCCGTCGTCGAGCGTGAACGGGGTCAGGACGTGGAAGCCGACCTCGTCGTCGGCGTTGGTGCGGCGGCGGACGACGACCTCGTCGTCGGTGTCGAAGCGGCCCTTCGCGGTCACCGTGTGATAGCGCTCGGCGCTGGTGACGGTGTGCCCGGGGGAGGTCAGCCGCTCCACAGGCACCGGCTTCGCGGCCAGCGCGTCGGCGACGAGCTGGTTCCGAGCGGTGCGCTCCTCATAGCGATGCATCTGCCAGATGCCCAGCCTGACCATCGTCGGGATCAGGATGAGCGCGAGCAGCGTGAGGATCACCCACTGCCGGGACAACAGAAAGCGGTACACCCCACGACCGTACAACTCGGTCGTGGGGCGCTTTCGGGCGGGTGTGCGCCCGGACCTCGTGGGGGCCGTCGTGGGGACGGGGTCACACCTTGTCGATGATCCCCGCCTTCCCCTCGGCCCGCGCGCAGTGGGCGCCGCAGTACCAGTGGCCCTCGACCTCGACGCCCTGACCGATGATCTGCACCCGGCAGTGCTCGCAGATGGGGGCCATGCGGTGGATCGCGCAGGAGAAGCAGTCGAAGACGTGCACCGCGCCCTGGGCATGGACCTCGAAGGTCATTCCATAGTCATTTCCGCAAACTTCGCATCTCGCCATGCGCCACAGGGTGAGCCGTCACCGCCGCGCGGGCGAGTGGGCGGCGGGCGAGTCGCGCGGCAATCACCCGTCCGTACGGGCCACCCGTACCGCCGCCCGGACGGGGCACCACCCGTACTGCCACCCGTACGGGCCTTGCGGACGGGTCACTCGTCTGCGGGCTCGACATCGCGGAGCAACTGCCCGAACGCGGCCTCGTCGACGACCGGCGTTCCGTACTGCAGGGCTTTGACGACCTTCGACGTCCGGGAATCCGGGTCGTTGGTGACGAGCAGACTGGTCACCCGGGACAGGCTGGTCGCGACATGCAGCCCCGCCTCGATCGCGCGGTCCTCCAGCAGGTCGCGTTCGATCGAGGTGTCCCCGGAGAAGGCCACACGCATGCCCTGCTTGAGCGGTCTGCCGTCTTCATAACGCCCGGGGTTGGGATAGGGGCATGCGGGCCGCTTCCGGGAGGGCCGCCAACTGGTGGGCCGATAACTGCCGTAGCCGCCGCCGCTGCCCGCCTGCTGCCCGATCCGGGGTGCGGCGGCGCCGTCCCTCCACTCGGTCAGCGGCCGGCACTCGTGCAGGGGCAGCCGGACGCCGCTCGCGGCAGCGACCCGCAGACTCGGCCGGAACGCCTCCGCCAGCACCCGCGCGTCGTCCAGCGCGTGGTGCGCCTGCTGCTGTACGACCCCGAAGTGCGCCGCCAGCGACTCCAGCTTGTGGTTCGGCAGCGGCAGCCCCAGCTCCTTCGACAGCGCGATCGTGCACAGCCGCTGCCGTACGGGCGCCTCGGTCTCCGCGCGCGCGTACTCCCGGGCGATCATCGACCAGTCGAACACCGCGTTGTGCGCGACGAGCACGCGGTCCGCGAGCCGCGAGGAGAACTCCTCCGCGATCTCCGGGAAGAGCGGCGCCCCTTCGAGCACGTCACTCGTCAGCCCGTGGATCCACACCGGCCCCGGATCCCGCTCCGGATTCACCAGCGTGTACCAGTGGTCCTCGACCTCACCCCGCGCGTCCAGTCTGTACACAGCCGCCGAAATTATCCGGTCGTCCCGGGCCAGCCCGGTCGTCTCCACGTCCACGACCGCGTACCCCTGGGGATACGCGGCTGGCCAAGGCGCTTGCGACGCTGCGGTCGTGTGGTCTTCGAGCATGGTCAATGAGGATACGGGCCGGGACTGACACTCCTGCGCGCGCCCGGCCGGGAAACGGAGGGCCACGTGCGTGTGCGTGCGGTGCGGTGCACAACGCCACCCCAGCACAGGGCACTTCGCCCCGTGCTCACCCCAGCTCGGCCACCAGGTCCCCGGCGGCCAGCGCTTCCAGACCGCAGCCGTCGACCGGGCCAGGCAGCAGCCGGTACGCCGCCCCGGTCGCGCCCGCCGGTGCCACGCCGCCGTGCACCAGGGCGAGGAACACGTGCTTCTTCGCGGCCACTTCGCCCGCGAGCGCGTCGGCCTCCGCCGCCGAACCGGCGAGCTCCCGCTCCTGCGGTGCCTCCAGTCCGCGCACCCGGGCCGCGAACTCCGAGTCCGTCTCCCCGTCGTGCCGCCGGTAGTGCCACAGCTCGTCGGCGGCGCGTGGACGCGGGGCCCGCCGCACCACCGTGATCTCGTCGCCCCGGGCGGTTCCGCGCCACACGGCCAGGTCCCACAGGCTCGTACGGCCGGAGGAGAAGTACAGATACAGGTCCTTGGCGACGCGGCCCAGGTCGGCGCCGTGCCGGTACAGGCTGTGGTAGCCCTCGGTGGCGGGCAGGTGCAGGTCGGTCCACAGGAACGTACGGCGGCTCAGGTCGACCAGCATCGGGACGTGGATGCGTGAGTCGCCCACCAGGTCGTAGCGCTGGCGGACCGTGCGCGGGTCGTACGACGCGTCGCGGTCCTCCTCGGCCGCGGACGGCAGCGCCATGAAGCCGGCGAAGGCGTCCAGGAGCAGCTCGAACGGGACGTCGTTGAAACTGAAGACGACGGGCAGGGCGAAGCGCACGCCGAGGTCGGCGAGCGCGGCGAGGTCCAGGTCGACGTACTCGGTCGCCCCGTCCGGCGCGGGCCCGGAGGTCAGGTCGCCGGAGTGGACGGCCGAGCGGCCCTCGTGCACGAGGTTCGTGTAGTCGCACAGGCCCGCGAAGTTCCAGTCCGCGTCGTACAGCGCCACCGAAAGGTCCAGGTCGACCTCTTTCTTGGCGGGTTGCATCCAGTGCAGGAAGAGCCGCAGGACCTCCCCTTCGGGTAGCGGCTGGGTGCTCCCGCGCGGCACCGCGACGAGGGCCTTGACGGCGGCGCTCTCGGCAGCAGGCACCGCGAGACCGGTGAGCGCCGAGTCGAGCACGGTCAGGTCGAGGCGCGGCCCGTCCGCGAGACGGCGCAGCGCTTCGGCCTCCAGCAGCGCGCACACCTCACCCGTCACCTTCGGCGACAGCGGCGCGCGCGTGTCGTCGATCGTGTACGAGTGGATCACCTGGCCGCGCGGGAAGAACACCCGCCGCTCGCCGGGGAGATGACGGATCCGCAGCCGGCCGAGCGCGGCCAACAGCGGGCCGGGGCCCGCCTCGGGCAGCACGCGACGCAGTACGTCCCCGAACTCCGCTGGCAGCACGTCGAGTTCGCGCAGCCGCAGCAGATGGTCGAGCCTGCGCAGCAGTTCGCCCGGCCGCTGGGCCAGCAGACCGAGGGCGGTCGGCGTGTCCGCCGCGTGCAGCGCCTGTTCGACTCGTGCAGCCCAGGTGGCCGCCTTGACGCGATCGCCGTCGACCCGCACGGCTTCCGGGTGCTCAGCGGCCGTGCGCAGCAACGCCGCACCAAGGGCGCCCTCGGAGGTGTCCGTGGCGCGCAGCACGGCGAAGGCGAGCGCCGCCTTCGGGTGGCGGGCGTAACTCTCTTACGGGTGCAGGATCTCGGCGGCGCGTTTCCAGCCGACCGGGTGCCGCAGCACGTCCTCGACCAGCGACGGCATCGCCAGTTTGTCGAGCACGCCGAGGAGCCGACGGCGCAGCGCGCGCGGGAGGGAGCGCATGCGTGGCGGGGCGAGCAGGTCGGCCTCGCCGCCGGACCATACGCACAGCAGCCGCAACACATCCGTCGCGGTGGTCAGGTGCGTGGCGAGCAACTCGGTCGCTGCCGCGCGGGTGTGCCGGTCGAGCAGCAGCATGCCGAGGACCAGCGCCTTGGTCTGGCGCACCGGGATGTCCTCCGGGAACCAGCCGAGGTCGGCCGGGGCGTGCGCCAGCAGGATCTTCACGTCGTCGCGGTCCTGCGGCGGCAGCGGCGTACGTCGGGCCAGCAGCCTCAGCAGGGCACGGACTGCGTCCGCCTTCGCGTCCTTGCCGAGCGCGAGCAACTTCAGCGGTCCGACGGCGAGTTCACGGGAGCCGCGTGAGTGCTCAGGCTTCAGGAAGGCGTCGGCGCCGTCGATGCGGCGGTGGCAGATCGGGCAGCCCGCGTAGTCCGCGCCGTCCCAGCACTCGCCGCACACCAGATGCGCGCACGGCGACACGGGGTGCACGCTGCCGACCGTGCCGCACAGCACGCACGGCTGGTTCGGCCACTGCAGCAGCAGGGTGAAGACCCGGTCGACGTACAACTGGAAGGTGTCGTCCGGCACCGAGGCCGGGAAGCTGCGGAACATGGGCATGTGTGTGCGGTCCGCGCCCAGTGCCGCGTCGATGTGCCTGATCAGCTCCCGGCCCGCGTCCCCGAGCCCGGCGGGCCCGAGCCAGGCGAGCGCCGCGTGCAGCTCCGCCGTCGGTGCGAATCCCCGGTCGAGCAGCTCTGCTTCGAGAGCGACGAGCCCCGGTGCCGTCGACGGGTCGCCCGGGCGCGGCCCGGCCTGGTCGACGTAGACGGTACGAAGGCGGCGGAGCAGCACGGACGACAGTACGGACAAGCGGAAGCCCCCCGGCAGGAAGAAAGGAAGAAAGGAAGGAGAGCAGAAGGTCTCTCGGGTGGGAGCGGAGAGTGAGCGCGCTGTGGGTGTCAGAGAAAGTGAGAAGGAAGCACGCTTGCGGAGCCGCCCCCGCGATCACGACTGTAGGAGGCCGCGGATCCCGGGCGCCACTCATTTATTTCGGCGCGCCCATTGGCGAAGGACGCCAAGAAGCAAGCGCGTACCACCGGAAATACTTGTCAGTAACAACGTCTAGCCCCAGCCCACCAGCGGTTCTACCGTGCCCACATGCCGAACCTGCCCGATGTCGTGCTGTGGTCGATACCCGCGTTTGTCCTGCTCACCGTGATCGAGGTGATCAGTGTCCGGATCCATCCGGACGAGGATGCCGCCGGGTACGAGGCGAAGGACGCCGCGACGAGCGTCGGCATGGGGCTCGGGAGTCTCGTCTTCGACCTCCTCTGGAAGATCCCGATCGTCGCGATCTACACGGCGGTCCACGCGCTGACGCCACTGCGCGTGCCCGTCCTGTGGTGGACGATCCCGCTGATGCTGCTCGCACAGGACTTCTTCTACTACTGGTCGCACCGCGGGCACCATGTGATCCGCATCCTGTGGGCCTGCCACGTGGTGCACCACTCCAGCCGGAAGTTCAACCTGACGACCGCCCTGCGGCAGCCCTGGACCACCTGGACCGTCTGGCCGTTCTACGTTCCGCTCGTCGCTCTCGGCGTGCACCCGGCCGCGCTCGCGTTCTGCTCCTCCGCCAACCTCGTGTACCAGTTCTGGATCCACACCGAGCGGATCGGGAAGCTGCCCAGGGCGTTCGAGTTCGTGTTCAACACGCCGTCGCACCACCGGGTGCACCACGCCTCCCAGGGCGGCTATCTCGACCGCAACTTCGGCGGCATCCTCATCGTCTGGGACCGGCTCTTCGGGTCGTTCGTCGAGGAGACCGAGCGGCCGGTGTACGGGCTGACGAAGAACATCGACACGTACAACCCTCTGCGGGTCGCCACCCATGAGTACGTCGCCATCGCCAAGGACCTGAAGAGGGCGGGGAGTTGGGGCGAGCGGGCGGGGTGGGTCCTCCGGGGGCCCGGCTGGGGGCCGGGGCGGCGGTCCGAGCGGCCGGTGGAGCCGCTCGCCGCCACCGAGGAGCAGTCGGCCACGGTCACGGAGACCGTCGCGTGAGACGGGGCAGGGGATCGCTCCTCCTCGTCGCCTTCGGCCTCGCCGCCGCCGTCGATCTCGGGTCCCTGGCCGGCGGGTTCACCTCCGGGCACGTGGTCGCCAAGCCCCTGCTGGTGCCGTTGCTCGCCGCATACACGTATGCGTGTGGCGGGCCCCGACTGTTGCTCGCGGCCCTCCTGTTCGGCTGGGGCGGAGACGTGCTCCTCCTCTCCGGCGCCGAGCCGGCCTTCCTCGCCGGGATGGGCTCCTTCGCGATGGGGCACGTCTGCTACCTCGTGCTCTTCGGGAAGGTGGGGAAGTCCAGGAAGACCAGGCAGCTTCCGTACGGCGTTGTGTACGGCTTCGCGTACGTCTTCGCCCTGGTCGCCGCCGTCGTGAGCCTGTGGCCGGGGCTTCCGGCGGATCTACGGCTCCCCGTCGCCGGCTACAGCGCCCTGCTGACCGCCATGGCATGGGCGGCCACCCGGGCGGGGCTCGTCGCGGGGCTCGGGGGCGCGCTCTTCGTGGTGTCGGACATGCTCATCGCGACCGGTGTCGCCGAGTGGCCGCAGCCGCCCCGGCCCGACCTGTGGATCATGCTCACCTATCTGGCGGCCCAGTACCTGCTGGTCCAGGGGGTCCTGCGGAACCTCGGCACCCGATCCGCGTCCACTCCGGCGTACGGCGAGATGTCCACGAACTCGGCCTGACCAGGCCGAACAGCGCGACGTAGCCGCTCACCAATGTGCCGTTCACCAACGTGCCGCTCACCAACTTGTCGCCCACCACTGGCCGCTCACCAGCGGATCGGCACCGGCAGCGCCGTCAGCAGCGCCGACACCGCGACGACCACGCCCAGCACCGCCACCTCCGCGCGGGCGGGAGCGCAGGCGTCGAGCGGGTCGGTCGCGCGGCGCAGCCGTAGCCGGGCCCAGAGGGCGAGGGCGGCGACGGCGACCACGAGGAGCACCTTGGCGAGCAGGGCGCGGCCGTACGCCGTCTCCGTCAGCTGGTCGAGGACCGTCCCCGGCGGCATCCGGCGCAGCGTGCTCCACACACCGGTGGCGGTGACGGCGGCGAGCAGAACGGCGGCCACGCGCGCGTAGCGGCCCAACAACGCGGCGCCCGCCTCCGTCGAGCGCCACGCGCGCGTGCACAGCGTCCGCAGGACGTGCGGCAGTCCGCCCGCCCACAGCGCCGCGCACGTCAGGTGCACGAGGGTCAGACCGGTGCCGACGAGCGGGCTGTACTCCGTGGTGGGGTGGGCGCGCAGCGCCTCCGCGACGACGATCGCGGCCAGGGGCAGCGCCTGCGCGGCCGGTCGGCGGGAGAGCGCGAGCAGGCCGGCCGCCGCGAACGCGTTGATCTCCAGGAGGGCGAGTCTGCCGTCCCGGGTCTCGTAGAGGCCGCCCACGTCGATGTCGGCGGGGGAGTCCGGCACCAGATTGCCCGTGGCCACGACCGAGGCCAGCCCCAACGCGGCCACGAAACCGGCCCCCGCGGCCCACGGCGCCCAACTGCGCGGCGCCTCCCTGGGCGCGCCCGGCACCCGCCGCGCCAGCCACACCACGAACAGCTCACCCGCCGGCACGCAGAGCGCGGCCAGCAACACCGCCCGCAGCAACGCGATCCCGCCCGCCCCGGGCGCCGCGGCCTCACCCGTACCGTCCAGCGCGACACGTGGCCCGAACAGCGGGACCAGCCCACCGACAGCCACCAGGACGAGCATGACGACGGCCCGGCCGGTCCCACCGCCGGGCCGCCCAGGTCGTCGCCCGGGTCGTCGCTCGGGCTCGTCCGCCGCCCCCGTCGCCTCCGCCGTCCGTCTCGTCAGGCTCACCCCGAAAAGTTCACCAGTCGCACCAGAACTGGGCAAGTGCCGGAAAACAACTGGCAGTTCGACATTCCGCCCATACGTACGAGTCGGGATGGCGTATGTCTCAGGAGTGCGGCGCATCAATCGGGGCGAATCGATTCCTCGGCACCGACCCCGGCGTCAACGCCACACCGCCTCGTCCGCCCCCCAAGGCCCCGGCGGCCGCGACCAGTCACCCGGCCCGCCCTCGAAGGACACCGGCGGCAGGGCGTACCTCAGCCGTCCCAGCCGGCTGTCCCGCTCGGCGAGCCATGCCTCCGGCCCGCCGCAGACCTCGAGCCCGCCAGGACCGTGCTCGATTCCGTCCGTCAACCAGGCCGCCGTTCGCGCGAGCGACAGCCGGACGAGTCGGGCGCCGCTTTCCTCGGTCCGGTCGGTGAGCGCGCGCAGGACCGCGGCGGCCAGCAGATACCCCGTGCCGTGGTCGAGGGCTTGCACGGGCAGGGCACCCGGCATCCGGATCGACCCCTCGGCCGCGGCGATCCCGGTGGCCACCTGCACCAGGCTGTCGAAGCCCCGCCGCCCGGCCCACGGCCCGGTCCTGCCCCAGGCGGAGAGCTGGGCGACCACGAGGCCGGGCCGTCGCACGGCCAGTGCGTCGGGCGTGAGCGCGAACCGTTCGAGCGCCCCTGGCCGGTACCCGGTGACGACGACGTCCGCCTCCGCCAACAGGTCCTCGAACACCCGGCGGTCCGCCCGCACCGCCAGATCGAGCGTCACCGACCGCTTCCCGAAACCCGTGTCGGTGTGCTGGTCGAGGAGCTCGGGCATCCCCGGCGGGTCGACACGCAGCACGTCCGCGCCCAGCAGGGCGAGCGTCCGGGTGGCGACCGGCCCCGCGATGACCCGGGTCAGGTCCAGGACCCGCACACCGGCGGCGGGCGACAAAGGCCCCTCGGCCAACGGTCCGAGCACACGCGCGTGTGAAGCACTGACGCCGTCCAACCGCTTCCACTCGACCAGCGGCCGCCTGCGCACCGCCGCCGCCTGCCCATGCGCGGCCCACTCCTCGGGCGTCCGCAGCGCCACGGCCAGGCCCCCGGCCGCGTACACCGCCTCCTCGACCTCCAGCGACGCCCGCTCGGCGAGCGCCGACCCGACGGCGGCGACCGGGTCGCAGACACCCTCCGCCACCCCGAGCGCCGCCAGCAACCGCCCCCGGTGATGCGGATAGTTCGCGTGCGTCCGCACCCACCCGTCCGCCGTCCGCCAGAACCGCGACAGCGGCGCGAAGGTGACCGGCGCCCGCCCGTCGACCAGCAGATGCCGTTCACTCACGAAGGCGGTGCCGACCGCCCCGTCGTCCACCCGTACCCGGGGCACCTCCGCGAGCCCGGCCCGCCGCGCCCCCAACTCGGCCGCCGCCAGCGCGCACACCCCGACGCAGGCCCGCGCCAACTCCCGTACCGGCAGCCGGGCGGCCGGCACCCCCTCCCTTACGACGGTCGAGACCCGCGGCAGCAGGGCGGGGTCGCCGCCCAGGGCCGCCCACGCACAGTCCATGTCTGTCATGACCCGCACTATGCAACGGAAGGGCCGGGCGGTACGCCACCGCCCGGCCCGAACTCCGTGGGAAAAGCCCCTACTTGGTCACCGCGTCCAGTGCGTCCGCCGTGCCGAAGCCGTAGAAGCCGTTGTAGTTCCTCGGCCCCTCGCAGACCGCGTCGACCTTGCCGTCCCCGTCGATGTCGTACGGGTCGGTGCAGGGCGTGGCATCGGCCTCGGCGTACAGCAGCGCCTTCACCAGGGCCGCCGGGGCGTGCGGGTGGGTCGACTTGATGAGGGCGGCGACGCCGGCGACGTGCGGGGACGCCATCGACGTACCGGCCATGTAGCCCCATGCGCCGCCGGGCAGGGGGCCCAGGATGAGGCCGCTGGTGGCGGGCGGGGCCGGGGTCTGGAAGCGGGTCGAGTCGCCGCCGGGCGCGGCGATGTCGATGACGCCCAGACCGTGGTTGGAGAAGGACGACTTGAGGCCCTTCGCGCCGGTCGAGGCGACCGTGACGACACCCGGCAGCTGGGTCGGGATGTCGAGGCACTCGGACGGGTCGATCACCCGGTCCGACGGTGTCGAGTCGTTAGGGGACACCGGGTCGGTGATCTCGTCGGCCGCGAGGTCGTAGTTCTCGTTGCCGGCCGCGGCGACGTTGACCGCGCCCTTCTTCTCCGCGTACCTCGACGCCCGGGCGAGGGCCTCGACGAGCGCCTCCTGGTCCGGGTCGTCCTCGCAGTTGAAGTACCAGGGGTCGGTGTAATAGCTGTTGTTGGTGACGTCCACGCCGTGCTCGGCGGCCCACATGAAGCCGCAGACCACCGCCTCCGTGTAGAAGTAGCCGGCGGTGGTGGACACCTTGATGCCGGACACCTTCACACCGGGCGCCACGCCGGTGACGCCGACGCCGTTCTTGGCGGCGGCGATCTCACCGGCCACGTGCGTGCCGTGCGCGCTCTCCGTGGGCCCCGGCCGCCAGGCGCCGTCGGTCGTGTCGGGCCTGCCCGTCACACAGTTGACCGAGGCGTCGCGGTCGAAGTTCGGCGCGATGTCCGGGTGGGTGTCGTCGACACCCGTGTCGATGACGGCGACCGTGACGTCCCGGCTGCCGAGCGACACCTCATGGGCCTTGTCCGCCTTGATGGCCGGCAGATCCCACTGCAACGGCTCCAACGGGTCCTGCCCGTCCGCCGCCTGGACGTCCGCCATCTCCTCGGCGGTCAGTACCTTCGGGGTGCCGACGTCGGTGGTCGACTGCGCGGGCAGCGGCGCGGTGCGCGTGGCACCGGCCGACTGGACACCGCGCACGCCCCGGATCGCGGCGGCGAAGCCGGCGTCCGAGGAGTGGACGACGATGACGCCGATCCGGTCGTACGACGTCACGATCGTGCCGCCGGCCTGAGCGATGGCCTTCTTGACGCGGGCGGACGGACCGTGCCCGGGGTGCACGTTGACCACATAGCTGAGCGGTGTCGCGTCGGCCGCCACTCGCCCGGTCTCCGCCGCCGAGGCGGTGACGTTCGGTACGACGGCGAGCGCGGTCGCCATGACCATCCCGAGCGGGATGGCCACCAGACGGCGCGAGCGCTGGTGAGGCGCTGTCATGCTGTCTCCAGTTCGTCCGTGAAACGAGCGGTGTGAAGCAGTACGAAGCGGTTCGAGCTGTGCGGGAACCCGGTCCCCGCGAGGTCTTGGTGCTCCCCGGGCAACGGGGGTTACTTACTTCTTGACGGCCTTCAGGGCGTTGACGATGCCGAACCCGTAGAAACCGTTCACACGCGGGCTGCCCTCGCAAACCGCGTCCTGGGTGCCGTCGCCGTTCTGGTCGTACGACTCGGGGCAGGCCTGCTCGTCCGCCTGGGCCTTCAGCAGCCACTGCAACTGCTGCGGGCTCGCCCACGGGTGCGTGGACTTCAGCAGCGCGGCGACACCGGCGGCGTGCGGCGACGCCATCGACGTGCCCTGCAGGAAGCCGTACGCGCCGTTCGGCATGGTGGACAGGATGCGGCCGTCCTTCGACGGGGTGTCCGGGAGCTGGTAGCGCCGGTCGCCGCCCGGGGCAGCGATGTCGATGACGCCGTCGCCGTACGTGGAGTAGTACGACTTCTCGTTCTTCACGCCCGTCGCGCTCACCGTGACGATGCCCGGCAGCTGGGTCGGCACGTCGAAGCACTCACTCGGGTCGATGGTGCGCTCGACCGGGGTGGTGTCGTTGGGGCTGGAGGCGTCCAGGATCGCGTCCGAGGCGAGGTCGTGGTTGGAGTTGCCCGCCGAGGCCAGGTGCAGGGTGCCCTTCTTCGTGGCGTACTTCTGGGCCCGGTCGACGGCGTCGACGATGGCCTTCTGGTCCGGGTCGTCCACGCAGTTGTAGAGCCACGGGTCCACGTAGTAGCTGTTGTTCGTGATCTCCACGCCGCGGTCGGCGGCGAACACGAACGCGCAGACGACGCTCTCCGCGTAGAAGAGGCCGCTGCTGCGGTCGGTCACATTGATGCTGGAGACCTTCACACCCGGCGCGACACCGGCGACACCGACGCCGTTGCGGGCCGCGGCTATCTCACCGGCCACGTGGGTGCCGTGGTAGTCCTGCGGGGTGTACGGCCGCCAGGAACCCTCACTGGTGTCCGCGACACCGCCGTTGCAGTTGGCCGACTGGGAGGCGGAGAAGTTCGGCGCGAGGTCCGGGTGGGTGTCGTCGACGCCGGTGTCGATCACGGCGACGGTGACCTTCTCGCTGCCCGGGTTGATCTTCGCGGCCTTGTCGGCGCCGATCGACCGCAGGTCCCACTGGTCGGCCTCGAGCGGCTCGGCGTCGGGGATGTCGGCCGAGGCGGCCTTCACCTTCGCGGCCTCCGCGTCCGTCAGGTAGTCGACGGCACCCAGGTCCGTCGTACCGGCGGGGGTCAGCGGCGAGGTCCGGGTGGCGCCGGCGCTCTGTACCCCGCGCGCGGCGCGGATCGTCGCACCGAACTCCGGGTTGGTCGAGTGGACCACGATCACGCCGATCTTGGCGTACGTGATCACGACCTTGCCGCCGGCCGCGGCTATCGCCCTCTGCACCGAGGCGATCGTGTGCTTGTCCGTCTTCGTGTTCACGACGTACGAGAGGTCCGGGCCCTCCGCGGTCGCGGCGGTGGACTCCCCGAGGGGGGCCGCCGAGGCGACACCCGGCAGGAAACCGAGCGAGGCGGTCAGCGACAGGACGACCGGCACCGCGAGTGCGAGCCGTCGTCTGGAGCGCAGATGAGCCATGGGTTCTCCACATCATCCTCAAAGAAACCGGCCCGCGACACATGGGTGCCCGGGCAGGTACATGACGTTGGTGGTGCAGCCCGAAGCTATCGCCGGTCGTCGCCGGCCAGCAATCACTTCGCGGGTGAGAGACCGAAGTAGAGGGGTAACCCTCGAAGTCGGCGCTGTTCCGGGCCCCTTTCCGAATCGGTTTTCGAAAGAGACGCGCACGGTTGAACCGGTCCTAGCGCGCCGCCGTGACGTTGTGCAGGGAGCCCGAGCACGATCGTGCACCCGTCACCGTGAGAAACAGAGCCGACCCCATGTCCGTACCCAACCCGTCCCCCGATCCGACGGCGAAAACGTCACCAACCACCGTCGCGACCGCGGCGGAGACGCGAGGAGACTCCGTGGCAACCGACGCACCGCCCCCCTCGAAGGCAGAGCATCATCTCCCTTCCACCGAGGAGTTCGCCGCGGTCCAGGAGAGCGCCGAGTTCGGTGAACTGCGCCGCTCCTACCGCTCGTTCGCCTTCCCGCTGACCGTGGGCTTCATCGCCTGGTACCTGCTGTACGTCCTGCTCTCCAACTACGCGGGCGACTTCATGGGCACCAAGCTCTTCGGCAACATCAACGTCGCCTTCGTTCTCGGCATCGCCCAGTTCGTCACCACATTCCTCATCGCCTGGTGGTACTCGAAGCACGCCGCCGAGAAGCTCGACCCCAAGGCCGAGGCGATCAAGTCCCGGATGGAGGGCGGCGCATGAGCCCCGTACAGCAGACATTCCTCGCCGCGAACGAGGCCAGCGAGCACCGGCCGCTGATCATCACCCTGTTCGGGCTGTTCGTCCTGGCGACGCTCGCCATCACCGTCTGGGCCGGCCGCCAGACCAAGGACGCCGCCGACTTCTACGCGGGCGGGCGGCAGTTCAGCGCCTTCCAGAACGGTCTCGCGGTCTCCGGCGACTACATGTCCGCCGCGTCGTTCCTCGGCATCGCGGGCGCGATCGCCCTCTTCGGCTACGACGGCTTCCTGTACTCCATCGGCTTCCTGGTCGCCTGGCTGGTCGCCCTGCTCCTGGTCGCCGAGCCGCTCCGCAACTCCGGCCGCTACACCATGGGCGACGTGCTCGCGTACCGCATGCGCCAGCGCCCGGTCCGCACCGCGGCCGGTACCTCCACGATCGTCGTCTCGATCTTCTATCTGCTGGCCCAGATGGCGGGCGCGGGCGTTCTCGTCTCGCTGCTCCTCGGCATCACCTCCGACGCGGGCAAGATCCTCATCGTCGCCCTCGTCGGCATTCTGATGATCGTCTACGTCTCCATCGGCGGCATGAAGGGCACCACCTGGGTCCAGATGGTGAAGGCCGTGCTCCTCATCAGCGGCACGATCCTCATTACGTTCCTGGTGCTGCTGAAGTTCAACTTCAACATCTCCGATCTGCTCGGCACCGCCGCCGAGAACAGCGGCAAGGGCGCCGCCTTCCTGGAGCCCGGTCTCCAGTACGGCGCGACCGGCACCTCCAAGCTGGACTTCATCTCCCTCGGCATCGCCCTGGTCCTCGGCACCGCCGGTCTGCCGCACATCCTGATCCGCTTCTACACGGTGCCCAACGCCAAGGCCGCCCGTAAATCCGTGAACTGGGCGATCGGCATCATCGGCGGCTTCTACCTGATGACCATCGCGCTCGGCTTCGGCGCCGCCGCGCTGATCTCCCAGGACGAGATCATCGCCTCCAACCCGTCGGGCAACACGGCGGCCCCGCTGCTCGCCCTGCACCTGGGCGGCGTCGACTCGGCCTGGGGCGCGATCCTGCTCGCCACCATCTCGGCGGTGGCCTTCGCGACGATCCTCGCCGTGGTGGCGGGCCTCACCCTGGCCTCGTCCTCCTCCTTCGCGCACGACATCTACGCCAACGTCATCCGCAAGGGGCAGGCCTCCGGCGCCGAGGAGGTCCGCGCGGCCCGCTGGGCGACCGTCTTCATCGGCGTCATCTCCATCGGGCTCGGCAGCCTCGCCCGCGACCTGAACGTGGCCGGCCTGGTCGCCCTCGCCTTCGCGGTCGCGGCCTCCGCCAACCTGCCGACCATCCTCTACAGCCTCTTCTGGAAGAAGTTCACCACCCAGGGCGCGCTGTGGTCGATCTACGGCGGTCTGATCGTCGCCGTCGGCCTGGTGCTGTTCTCGCCCGTCGTCTCCGGCGACCCGAAGGCGATGTTCCCGGACGTCGACTTCGCCTGGTTCCCGCTGAAGAACCCGGGCATCATCTCCATCCCGTTCGGCTTCCTGATGGGCTGGCTGGGCACCGTCCTGTCCAAGGAGGAGCCCGACACCGGCAAGTACGCCGAGCTGGAGGTCCGGTCCCTCACGGGCACCGGCGCCCACTGAGCCACGCGCCCCTCTGATTCCGGCTTCGCGCGGGGCCGTCGTAGAGATCTACGGCGGCCCCGCGCCGCGTCCTGTGGGGTCGGGCCTGTCTTGTTGTCAGGGGGGTCACGTAGGCTCGCAGGTGTCGGAAGATCTGTGACCGCGATCGACAACCGAGAACTTGCCCGTGTTCCGCATGCGAGGGAGGGGGCCCACGTGCTCATCGACACCTACGGCCGAGTGGCCACCGACCTGAGGGTCTCGCTGACCGACCGGTGCAATCTGCGCTGCACCTACTGCATGCCCGAGGAGGGCCTGCAGTGGCTCGCCAAGCCCGACCTGCTCACGGACGACGAGATCGTCCGCCTCATCGACATAGCCGTCAGCACCCTGGGCATCACCGAGGTCCGCTTCACCGGCGGTGAGCCCCTGCTCCGCCCCGGCCTGGTCGGCATCGTGGAGCGCGTGGCGGCGCTCGCCCCCCGCCCCCAGATGTCCCTCACCACCAACGGCATCGGTCTCAAGCGCACGGCGACGGCCCTGAAGGCGGCCGGCCTGGACCGGGTGAACGTCTCGCTGGACACCATCCGCCCGGACGTCTTCAAGACCCTGACCCGCCGGGACCGCCACAAGGACGTCCTCGAAGGCCTGGCCGCCGCCCGCGAGGCGGGGCTCACCCCCGTCAAGGTCAACTCGGTGCTGATGCCGGGCCTGAACGAGAACGAGGCCCCGGACCTCCTCGCCTGGGCCGTCGAGCACGACTACGAGCTGCGCTTCATCGAGCAGATGCCCCTGGACGCCCAGCACGGCTGGAAGCGCGACGGCATGGTGACGGCGGGCGACATCCTGACCTCCCTCCGCACTCGCTTCGACCTCACCCCCGAGGGCTCCGAGATACGCGGCTCGGCCCCCGCCGAGCGCTGGCTCGTCGACGGCGGCCCGCACCGCGTCGGCGTCATCGCCTCGGTGACCCGCCCCTTCTGCTCCGCCTGCGACCGCACCCGCCTTACCGCCGACGGCCAGGTCCGCACCTGCCTCTTCGCCCGTGAGGAAACGGACCTCAGGGCCGCGCTGCGCTCGGGCGCCCCCGACGAGGAGATCGCCCGCATCTGGCGCCTGGCGATGTGGGGCAAGAAGGCGGGCGCGGGCCTGGACGACCCCTCCTTCGTCCAGCCGGACAGGCCGATGTCCGCGATCGGAGGTTGAGAGCGGCGCCCCTCAAGGGACACGGGGCTGTTCGACATGCGGCTCCGCCGCGCGGGCGCGAGCGACCACGACGGACCCGCAGCCGCAAGACCGCCCGAACCCCTCACTCCTCAGGCGCGTCCCACTTCTCCCACTCGACGACATCCTTCAGGAACCCCCGCACCCCCAAGAACTCGGCGAGGTGTTCCCGGTGCTCCTCGCACGCGAGCCATGTCTTGCGGCGCTCCGGCGTGTGCAGCTTCGGGTTGTTCCAGGCGAGCACCCAGACGGCGTCGGCGGAGCAGCCCCTGGCCGAACAGATGGGGGAGGCGGGATCGGGGCCGGAGACGTTGAGGATGTTCACGCGTCGACCCTAGCCGCAGAAAAGGCGACGCCGAGCAGCCACGGGGGGAGCTGCCCGGCGTCGGTCTGTCGCTCCGACGGGGGATGCGGAGCGCGTACGAAGTATGTCACGGGTAACCCTCTGCCCGGCACAGGAACTCCATGATTGATCTGAGCTTTTCTTGAGCTTGGCGGGTGGCTGAATTCCGCTTCGGCAGGATTCCCGGTGCTCAGGCTCGCTCGCGCGGCTCGCTCCGCCGACCCCGCGCGGGATCGGCCGCGACGTCTTCCGGGAAGGATTCCGCGAAGCGCTCCTCGGCCCCGAATTCGCCCGAGCGGGAGGCGTCCGTGTCCGGCTTCGGAGCGATCATCGGACGCATGGGGGAGGTGACGAAGGTGGACGGCAGTGAGGGCGCGTTCTCGCGACCCGCGTTGGCGATCACCACGGAGATGTACGGCAGCACTGCTCCGAGCACCAGTGCGACGACCGCGACGTGCCGTTCGACATTCCAGAGGGTCGCGGCGGCGATCACCGAGAGGGTGCGGACGGACATCGAGATGACATAGCGCCGCTGCCGGCCGCGCACGTCGTCGGCGAGACCCTGCCGGGCGCCTGTGATCCGGAAGACCTCGACGTTGCCATGCTTCCGCATCGCGTTCCACCACCCGCCTGTATCGGACGCTCCCCGGCCCGTGCTCCGCCCGTTACCCGTTCGGGGAACGGGGGCCGGACACGCTCCACGGTACGCCGCGTCTGCGCCGCCTACGAGACCGGGTCACCTTCCACCGGGAGTGGAGGAAATGCGCCGCAGCGCATACGGCCGCGCCCGACATGCGGCGTACCGCATGCGGGCCGACACTGGGCGTAATGCTCACGTAGAGCCGTACGAGGAGGCAGCCATGGGCTGGTTGTGGGCGATCATCGTGGGATTCGTGCTGGGCCTGCTGGCCAAGGCGATCATTCCGGGCAAGCAGCACAGCCCGCTCTGGCTGACGACGATCTTCGGCATCATCGGGGCCATCGTCGGCAACGCCCTCGCCCGCGCCTTCGGCATCGACGAGACCTCGGGCATCGACTGGGGACGCCACGCCCTCCAGCTGGCGGCCGCGGTGGTCATCGTCTTCGTCGGCGACATGGCTTACATGGCGACACTGGGCAAGAGAAAAGAACGAGCCTGAGCGCGAAAGGGGCGCGGGGCTGTGACATATGCGGCTCCGCCGCGCGGGCGCACAAGCCACGCTGAAGCGGCACCCGCCAGTCACCCACGCCCCTACGCCCCTACGCCGCCTAGGCCCCGGTCACCTCGACTGCGGCAAGGTTCTTCTTCCCTCGCCGCAACACCAGCCACCGCCCATGAATCAGCTCTTCCCGGGACGGAACCGCGTCCTCCGCGGTGACCTTGACGTTGTTCACGTAGGCCCCGCCCTCCTTCACGGTCCGCCGCCCCGCGGACTTGCTCGGTACCAGCCCGACCTCCGCGAAGAGATCCACGACCGGCGCCAGCTCGGCGACCCTCGCGTGCGGCACCTCGGAAAGCGCCGCGGCCAGCGTCCTCTCGTCCAGCTCCACCAGCTCGCCCTGACCGAAGAGCGCCTTCGACGCGGCGATCACGGCAGCGGTCTGGTCCGCGCCGTGCACCAGCGTCGTCAGCTCCTCGGCCAGCGCGCGCTGCGCGGCACGGGCCTGCGGCCGCTCCTCCGTCTGCTGCTCCAACGCCTCAAGCTCCGTACGGGACTTGAAGGACAGGATCCGCATGTACCGGGTGATGTCCCGGTCGTCCACGTTCAGCCAGAACTGGTAGAACGCGTACGGCGTCGTCATCTCCGGGTCGAGCCAGACGGCGCCGCCCTCGGTCTTGCCGAACTTGGTGCCGTCCGCCTTGGTCATCAGCGGCGTGGCCAGCGCGTGCGCCTCGACCCCGGGCTCCAGCCGGTGGATGAGGTCCAGGCCGGCCGTGAGGTTGCCCCACTGGTCGCTGCCGCCCTGCTGGAGCGTGCAGCCGTACCTCCGGTAGAGCTGGAGGAAGTCCATGCCCTGGAGGATCTGGTAGCTGAACTCGGTGTAGCTGATGCCCTGGTCGGACTCCAGCCGGCGGGCGACGGAGTCCTTCGTCAGCATCTTGTTGACGCGGAAGTGCTTGCCGATGTCCCGCAGGAACTCGATGGCGGAGAGGCCCTCGGTCCAGTCGAGGTTGTTGACCATGACGGCCGCGTTCTGGCCCTCGAAGGACAGGAACGGCTCGATCTGGGCGCGCAGCCTGGCGACCCAGCCGGCGACCGTCTCCGGGTCGTTCAGCGTGCGCTCCGCCGTCGGGCGCGGGTCGCCGATCAGGCCCGTCGCGCCGCCGACCAGCGCCAGCGGCCGGTGTCCGGCCTGCTGGAGCCGACGCACGGTGAGCACCTGCACCAGGTGTCCGACGTGCAGGGACGGCGCGGTCGGGTCGAAACCGCAATAGAACGTGACGGGACCGTCCGCGAGCGCCTTGCGCAAAGCGTCCTCGTCGGTGGACAGGGCGAACAGCCCTCGCCACTTCAGCTCGTCGACGATGTCCGTCACGGTTCTCGTGTCTCCTCGATGGTCTTCTCTGGCGTCCGTCCGGCAGTCGGGTGACAGCCGGGCACGGACGCCTACGAGGTTATACGCCCTGGCTGACAGAACTCATATTGAAATCGGGCACCCGCAGCGCGGGCATCGCGGTCCTGGTGAAGTAGTCGCTCCACTCGCGGGGCAGCGTCTTCTCCGTACGCCCGGCCTCCGTGGCCCGGCCCAGCAGGTCCACCGGCGACTCGTTGAACCGGAAGTTGTTGACCTCGCCCATGACCTCGCCGTTCTCCACGAGGTAGACGCCGTCCCGGGTCAGCCCGGTCAGCAGCAGCGTCGCCGGGTCGACCTCGCGGATGTACCACAGACAGGTCAGCAGCAGCCCGCGCTCGGTGTTCGCGACCATCTCCGCCAGAGAGCGGTCCGCACCGCCGTCCAGGATCAGGTTGCCGATCGTCGGCACCACCGGCAGCCCGGTCAGACCCGCGCTGTGCCGGGTGGTCGGCAGATGTGTGATCTCGCCCCTGCGGATCCACTCGGTCGCCCTCAGCGGCAGTCCGTTGTCGAACACCGAGCTGTCGCCGCCGGAGGAGTGGGCCAGCACGAAGGGCGCGGACTCCAGGCCCGGCTCGTTCGGGTCGCTGCGCAGGGTCAGCGGCAGCTCGGTCAGCCGGTCACCGATCCGCGTACCACCGCCCGGCTTGCTGAACACCGTCCGGCCCTCGGCCGCGTCCCGCGCCGACGCCGACCACATCTGGTAGATCAGCAGGTCCGCCACGGCCGTCGGCGGCAGCAGCGTCTCGTACCGCCCGGCGGGCAGCGGCACCCGCCGCTCGGCCCAGCCCAGCCGTACGGCCAGCTCCGCGTCCAGCGCACCCGGGTCGACATCCTTGAAGTCCCGCGTGGAGCGCCCCGCCCAGGCCGAGCGCGTACGGTCCGGGGACTTGGCGTTCAGCTCCAGCGTCCCGTTCGGCTGGTCGTGCCGCAGCCTCAGCCCCGTCGAGGTGCCCACATAGCTGGAGACCAGCTCGTGGTTGGCGAAGCCGTACAGCTCGCGGCCGCCCGCACGCGCGCGTGCGAACGACTCGCCGAGCGCCGGCGCGAAGTCGGCGAACACGGCGGAGGAGGTCTCGGCGGGCGCGTCCGTGAAGTCGGGCGAGTGCTCCCCGCCCGTGACCAGCGGCTGGGCGTCCTCGGCGGGTCCGGCGCCGCGCGCGGCGGCCTCGGCGGCCCGTACCAGCGGCTCCAGCTCCTCGGCGGTGACGGCGGACCGCGACACGACCCCGGAGGCGGTGCCCTCCTTGCCGTCGACGGTGGCGACGACGGTCACCGAGCGGCCACGGGTGACCCCGTTCGTGGTCAGCGCGTTGCCCGCCCAGCGCAGGTTCGCCGTCGAGTACTCGTCGGCGATCACCACACAGCCGTCGGCCCGGGACAGCTCAAGAGCGCGCTCGACGATCTCGTGCGGCTTGTGCGCCTTGTTGTTCCGCCCGCTCATCGACCGGCCTCCTGCGTGGTGTTCAGAATGTTGACGCCCTTGAAGAGGGCCGACGGGCAGCCGTGCGACACCGCGGCGACCTGGCCCGGCTGGGCCTTCCCACAGTTGAAGGCACCGCCCAGGACGTACGTCTGCGGCCCGCCCACGGCCGCCATGGAGCCCCAGAAGTCGGTCGTCGTCGCCTGGTACGCGACGTCCCGCAGCTGCCCGGTGATCCGCCCGTTCTCGATCTTGAAGAACCGCTGCCCGGTGAACTGGAAGTTGTACCGCTGCATGTCGATGGACCACGACCGGTCCCCGACCACATAGACCCCCCGGTCGACCCCGCCGATCAGATCCTCGGTGGACATCCCGGCCGGGTCCGGCTTCAGCGACACGTTGGCCATGCGCTGCACGGGCACATGCCCGGGGGAGTCGGCGTACGCGCAGCCGTTGGAGCGCCCGAGGTCGGTCAGCTCGGCGATGCGCCGGTCGAACTGGTAGCCGACGAGGGTCCCGTCCTTGACGAGATCCCAGCTCTGGCACTCCACCCCCTCGTCGTCGTAACCGATGGTCGCCAGGCCGTGCTCGGCGGTGCGGTCACCGGTGACGTTCATCAGCTCGGAGCCGTAGCGCAGCTTGCCGAGCTTGTCGAAGGTGGCGAAGGAGGTGCCGGCGTAGGCGGCCTCGTAGCCGAGCGCGCGGTCCAGCTCGGTGGCGTGGCCGATGGACTCGTGGATGGTCAGCCAGAGGTTGGACGGGTCGACGACCAGGTCGTAGATGCCCGCCTCGACGCTCGGCGCCCGCATCTTCTCGGCGAGCAGCTCCGGGATCCGGGCCAGCTCGTCGTCCCAGTCCCAGCCGGTGCCCGTGAGGTACTCCCAGCCCCGCCCGACCGGCGGCGCCAGCGTCCGCATCGAGTCGAACTCACCGCTGGACTCGTCGACCGACACGGCGGTCAACGACGGATGCAGCCGTACGCGCTGCTGGGTGGTCACGGTCCCGGCGGTGTCCGCGTAGAACTTGTTCTCGTGCACCGTCAGCAGCGAGGCGTCCACATGGTTGATCCCGTCGGCCGCCAGCAGCCGCGTGCTCCAGTCCGCCAGCAGCGCGGACTTCTCCTCGTCGGGGATGGTGAAGGGATCGATCTCGTACGAGGAGATCCACGTCTTCTCCGCGTGCACGGGCTCGTCCGCCAGCTCCACCCGCTCGTCCGACCCGGCGGCCTTGATGACCTGCGCGGACAGCTTCGCCATCGCCACCGCCTGCGAGGCGACCTTCGCGGCGGCGTCCATCGTCAGATCCACACCGGACGCGAACCCCCACGTCCCGCCGTGCACCACCCGCACCGCGTACCCGAGGTCGGTCGTGTCCGACGACCCGGCCGGCTTCGCGTCCCGCAGCCGCCAGGACGCGCTGCGCACTCGCTCGAACCGGAAGTCCGCGTGGTCGGCGCCGAGGGCGCGGGCACGGGCCAGCGCGGCGTCGGCCAGTGCCCGCAGGGGCAGGGCCAGAAATGACTGATCGACCTCATGGGCCACGGGTGGGCTTCCCTTCGCTTCGACCGCTCGGTTCGTCCTGCTCAAGCTCATGGCATCGCATGGCAAGTCCGAAGTGAAGCACGTACCAGGCCTCCCGCACACGGCGAATATCCCTCACGGACATCGCGAACGGCAGAAGCCCGGCAGGCTGTCAGTAGGTCCGATGGTGGACGGAGAAGACCCGTCGAGTGCGCCGCCGCTGTAACTGCTTTTGAACCAGTTCAGCTCAGGGGTGGTGCTCACCGATCGCCCTGCCCCTTCAAACCCGGGCACATACGGTGAATCCATGTCCAGCAAGCACCGCACCGGTGGCAAGAACGGCAAGAACAAGAAGACGCACGGGAGCAGGCGGACCCCGGCCCGCCTCCCGAGCCCGCCCCCGCGTATGGACGCCCAGGTGGCCGAGGAGTGCGAGCGATTGGCGGAGCAGTATCCGGAGGACCGGGAACAGCTCCTGCTGGAAGCCGCCGGTGAGTGGGGCGGAGCCGGGGAGCACGCCCGGGCGGTCGCCCTCTACGAGCGGCTGCTCGGCCAGGAGGGCGACGAAGCCGTCGAGGAGCCGGACCTCGTCGACGCCTTCCGGATCAGCGCGCTGTGGGACGCCGGGCGGGACGAGGAGGCCCGCGCGGCGGCAGCGGCGTTCCGCAGGCGGCACCCCCGGCACGCGGGCGCGTGGAACGTCGTCGCCGAGGCCTTCGAGGCACGGGACGAGAACGCCACGGCCGCCGAGTGGTTCACGGCAGGTGTCACGCACACGATGGGTGTCGGCACCCCGGTGACGGTGGACACGGTCGAGGCGGACTCCCGCTCGTACGACATCGAGATGCTCGTCATCGGCCGCCACCGGGTGCGTCGCGTGCTCGGAGAGCCGCACGACGACTGGGACGAGGTGGCCGACGCGCTGCACGAACGGCGCGCGGTGCCCCTGCTGGGTCGTGTCCGCCCGCTCGACGAGATGCACGACCCGCTGCGGCCCAAGCGCATCGCGGAGGGCGATACCGAATGCCTGGAAATGGAGATCGAGGCGCTCGCGGGCGCGCTGCACAAGGAATCCTCCACCGTGCCCGGCGGCCTGCGGAAGACCTGCGTCCTGTACTGGCCGCCGGAGGAGTTCGCTCGACTGCTGGAACGCTGGCCGAACGTCGCCGACGCCTACGGCAACGACCCCGCCGAGCATCTGCGGCAGGTCGAGCGCACCCTGCGGGAGCTGTCGGACCAGGGCGGCACACACCTGGCCGTGGGCCGGGCCACGGTGCGGGGCCTGGAGGCGTACGGGGAGACGGAAGGCGGGGCCCCCGACGCTCCGAGCACGCGGTCCGCATACGCCGCAGACCTCGCGCGGACGGGGCAGGCGACCGACTGGCCCCCGCCCCGCAACGCTCCTTGCTGGTGCGGTTCGGAGCGCAAGTACAAGAAGTGCTGCGGAAACCCGGCCCTGACGTGAACCAGCGATGAGGCGGCAGTCTCTGTGACGAACGACGTCGACTGTAGGGATCCGACAGCAGGCGGCGCGAGCCACTGTCACTGCCCGAATGCCCACACGACGGACCGGACCGATAGGTTTTCGAGGAAGGCGCCTGCCGTCCAGGCATGCGGGCAGGTGTTTCAGACCGCTAAGGAAAGGGTGATCCGTTGAGCCGCTCGGTTCTCGTCACCGGAGGCAACCGGGGCATCGGCCTCGCCATCGCCCGCGCGTTCGCCGACAACGGCGACAAGGTCGCGATCACGTACCGCTCGGGTGAGCCGCCCTCCGGCTTCCTCGCGGTCCGGTGCGACATCACCGACCCCGAGCAGGTGGAGCAGGCCTACAAGGAGATCGAGGCCGAGCACGGCCCGGTCGAGGTCCTGATCGCCAACGCCGGCGTCACCAAGGACCAGCTCCTGATGCGCATGACCGAGGAGGACTTCACCTCGGTCATCGACACCAACCTCACCGGCACCTTCCGCGTCGTCAAGCGCGCCAACCGAGCGATGCTGCGCGCCAAGAAGGGCCGTGTCGTCCTCATCTCGTCGGTCGTGGGCCTCTACGGCTCCCCGGGGCAGGCCAACTACGCCGCCTCCAAGGCCGCCCTCGTCGGCTTCGCGCGCTCCCTCGCCCGTGAGCTCGGCTCGCGCAACATCACCTTCAACGTCGTCGCACCCGGCTTCGTCGACACCGACATGACCAAGGTGCTCACCGACGAGCAGCGCGCGGGCATCGTGTCGCAGGTGCCGCTCGGCCGGTACGCGCAGCCCGAGGAGGTCGCCGCGACGGTGCGGTTCCTCGCCTCGGACGACGCCTCGTACATCACTGGAGCCGTCATCCCCGTAGACGGCGGACTGGGAATGGGTCACTGAACCATGAGCGGAATCCTCGAGGGCAAGCGCGTCCTGATCACCGGTGTGCTGATGGAGTCCTCCATCGCCTTCCACACCGCCAAGCTGGCCCAGGAGCAGGGCGCCGAGATCATCCTGACCGCGTTCCCGCGGCCCACGCTGACCGAGCGCATCGCCAAGAAGCTCCCGAAGCCCACCAAGGTCATCGAGCTCGACGTCACCAACGACGAGCACCTCGGGCGGCTCGCCGACATCGTCGGTGAGGAGCTCGGCGGCCTCGACGGCGTCGTCCACTCCATCGGCTTCGCCCCGCAGGACGCCCTCGGCGGCAACTTCCTCAACACGCCGTTCGAGTCCGTCGCCACCGCGATGCACGTCTCGGCGTACTCCCTGAAGTCGCTCACCATGGCCTGTCTGCCGCTGATGCAGAACGGCGGCTCGGTCGTCGGCCTCACGTTCGACGCGCAGTACGCCTGGCCGCAGTACGACTGGATGGGCCCGGCCAAGGCCGCCCTGGAGGCCACCAGCCGCTACATGGCCCGTGACCTGGGCAAGCAGAACATCCGCTGCAACCTCATCTCGGCCGGCCCCCTCGCCTCCATGGCCGCCAAGTCCATTCCGGGCTTCAGCGAGCTGGCTTCCGTCTGGGACAACCGTTCACCTCTGGAGTGGGACCTCAAGGACCCCCAGCCGGCCGGCCGCGGTGTCGTCGCGCTGCTCAGTGACTGGTTCCCGAAGACCACGGGCGAGATCATCCACGTCGACGGCGGGCTGCACGCGATCGGCGCGTGAGCGCTGCCGCTGGGCTTGACCGACAGCTGGGGCCCGCATCCCTCTCGGATGCGGGCCCCAGCTGTCGGTCGTCGTCACTCGTTGTCGTTTGTCGTCACTCGTTCGGCCCATCCGGCGGGCCACCCGGGCCGGTGCCGCGCAGGCTGGACGTACACCGCCCAGCCACTCGGCCGAGGAGGTCCCCCTTGTGCGCCGGTTCCGCAGCTTCGCCCCAGCGGTCGTCGCCCTGGTTCTCGTACTCGCCCTCCCGTCCGAGTCGGCTCCGGCCGACAAGCCCGATCCCTTCGGGGCGGCCTGCCGCAGCACCGTCATCGGCTCCCAGGTGATCGCGCACTGCTTCAACCCCTACGTGGCCGTCGACCGTGTCCGGCTGCACATCGAGTGCGCGCGGTGGTGGGACATCGACAGCGACAGTGCCGCGGTGGAGACGGAGCCCGCGCGGACCGTACGGCTCACCGGGCGCTGCTGGAAGGAGGTCCGCTCGGTGTGGTTCAGCCACCAGCGGGCGGCGGACTGACCCGCCCGGGACGGCACTGGAAGGGATAGCCGGCCGCCTCCGCCGCGGCGGTCTCCGCGTCGCCCGCGCGGATCGCGTCCATCAGCCGGGCGTGGTCCATGTACGTCTCCGGGGTCAGCTCCTCGCCCACGTCATCGCGCAGCCAGTCCCGCAGCACCTCTCCCAGGTCCGCGTAGACCGTCGTGACGACGTCGTTGTGGGAGGCGGCCACGACCGCCATGTGGAAGGTCGCGTCGGCGGTCACGAAGGCCTCCGCGTCCCCTGACGCCCAGGCCTCCTCGCGCCGCAGGAGGAGCGCGTCCAGCTGCTTCAGCTCCTTCTCGGTGCGCCGCTCGGCGGCCAGCTTCGCGGCGCTGGACTCCAGGGCGGAGCGCAGCTCGGCGATGTGGTTGGGGTCGGCGTCGGCGAAGCGGCGGTGCATCACGCCCGCCAGCTCGCTGGTCGCGACGACGTAGGTGCCGGAGCCCTGGCGGATGTCGAGCAGACCGTTGTGTGCGAGCGCGCGGACGGCCTCGCGGACCGTGTTCCGGGCGACGCCCAGCTGCTCGACCAGCTCGGGCTCGGTGGGGATGCGGGAGCCGACCGGCCACTCGCCCGAGGTGATCTGGTTCCGCAGCGCGGCGATGACCTGCTCGGACAACGCCGATCGGCGGGGATGGCTCAGCGGCATGGCACACCTTCGCACGGACGGGCCGGCCGGGAGCGGCCGGGCCATGGACAACCAATCATCCTATGATTCTATGATGGGTGTCATGGTGAGCGAGGAAACCCTGACGCCGACGTCCACACCCGAACGAGCCACGACCGAGCCCCCGGCGTCGTCCACGCGCGCGTGGACGACGCGGCTGATGGTCCTGGGCATCGTCCTGACGGCCCTCAACCTCCGCCCCGCCATCACCAGCCTCGGCGCCCTGCTCGAAGAGGTGCGCGACGGGCTCGGCATGAGCGGCAGCGTCGCCGGGCTCCTCACCTCCGTCCCGCCGCTCTGCTTCGCCGTCTTCGGCGTCACGGCGCCCCGGCTCGCCCGCCGCTTCGGCCCGGCCGCCGTCGTCTGCGCCGGCATGGCCGCGATCGCCACCGGCCTGCTGCTCCGGCCGTACGCCGGCGGCACGGCCGGCTTCCTCGCCGCGAGCGCCCTCGCCCTGATGGGCATCGCCGTCAGCAACATCCTGATGCCGGTCATCGTCAAGCGCTGGTTCCCGGACCGGGTCGGCTCCATGACGGGCCTGTACTCCATGGCCCTAGCCCTCGGCACCTCGTCCGCCGCGGCCGTCACCGTGCCCATGACCGAGGCGCTGGGCGGAAGTTGGCGGACCGGGCTCGCGGCCTGGGCGCTCCTCGCGGTGGCGGCCGCGGTCCCGTGGCTGCTGTTCGTACGGGATCGCGGCGCGCGCTCGACCGAGCGGCGGGGTTCCGTACGTGGGGGAGGGCGGGCACCCGCGCGCGCGGAGGGCCCCGCGCTGCGGATCACCCGGAGCCGTACCGCCTGGGCGCTCGCCGTCTTCTTCGGGCTCCAGGCGACCGCCGCGTACATCACGATGGGGTGGATGCCGCAGATCTTCCGTGACGCGGGGGTCCCGGCGGGCACGGCGGGTCTGCTGCTGGCCGTCACGATGGTGATGGGCGTACCGCTGGCCTTCGTGATCCCCCGGCTCGCCACCCGACTGCCCCACCAGGGGCCGATCGTGGCCGCCCTGGGCGTCTGCGGCCTCCTGGGATACGGCGGCCTCCACCTCGCCCCGGCGGACGGCGCCTGGGCCTGGGCGCTGCTGATCGGCATCGCCAACTGCTCCTTCCCGCTGGCGCTCACCCTGGTCGGCATGCGGGCCCGCACCGGCGCGGGCGTGGTCAAACTGTCCGCGTTCGCCCAGAGCACGGGCTACCTGATCTCCATTCCCGGCCCGCTCCTCGTCGGCGTTCTCTACCAGCACAGCGGCGGCTGGGGCCTGCCCCTCGCCCTCATGGCCGCGCTGATGCTCCCGCAGATCGCGGCGGGCGTCCTGGCGGGCCGCGACCGGGTGGTGGAGGACGAGGCCGTGCGCTGAGGCGCACCCCGACGTCTCCGCCCCGGGTCAGGGGTGCGAAACTGGGCGTATGCCAGTGCTCGACCCGAACCCCCAGAACGGCCAGAAGAAGATGCTCCTGGTCTTCGGCTCGTTCCTCGCCATCTTCGTCGTCATCGGGATCATCGCGGCGATCGCTTCGCCGTGACACCGTGACGCTCCGTCCGGGCGAGCCCGCGCGGCCGACCGGACCGGAGGCCGGCACCGACGGTGGGGTTAACCCCACCATCCCCTAGGGGGCGAGTCTCAGGGTGAAGTGGGTGGATCACCGGATGGGTTGGGCCGTGCGGATTCCGTAACTTCGAGATGTGGCCGCAGGGGACCCGGGAGGGCCCACGGAGGACCGGAGCCACGAGGACTCGGAGACCACGGAGGCGGCATGTCGGCCCGTACGCACACCCGGCCCCACCCGGCGACCATGAGTGGTGTCGACATCCGGCTCCCCTGGTGGGCGCTGGCCCTGCCGGCCCTCGGTTTCGTCACCCTCCTGCTGCTGATCCTCAACCCCGCGGAGGCCCAGGCGGCGAGCGGCGACCCCACGATCGCCCACCTCCTGGAGCGCATACACCAGGCACTGCTGAACCACGCACCGTGACGAGCCCGCCTGCCCTCCGGAGCACATGTACCGGTGTCGGGTATCGGCACTTCAACTCCCTGCGCCCCATGGCCTGTTTCGTGCGAAGCTGGGACGCATGAGCGTCGCAGAACCCCGCAGGATTGTCCTCTTCCGGCATGCGAAAGCCGACTGGCCCCAGGTTTCCGACCACGAGCGGCCGCTCGCCGACCGGGGCCGTATGGACGCCGCCGTCGCCGGGCGCAAGCTGGCCGACTCAGGCATCCCCTTCGACCTTGCCCTCTGCTCCACGGCCGTCAGAACCCGCGAGACCTGGAAGCTGGCCGTCCATGAACTGCCCGAGCGGCCGAAAACGGTCTACGAGGAGCGGATCTACGAGGCCTCGCCCGGCGAGCTGATCGCCCTGCTCAACGAAACCCCGGACGACGCGCAGAACGTCCTCCTGGTCGGCCACAACCCCGGAATCCAGGGCCTCGCCGACATCCTCGCCGGCCAGGCCGAGGGCGACACCCGCGAGCGCATGAGCCGCCTCGGCTTCCCCGCCGCCGCCTTCGCCGTGCTCTCCGTCGACGGCTCCTGGAAGAGCCTGGAACCGGGCGGGGCCACGCTGGCCGACTACTGGGCGCCGACGGAATAACCCCAGCTGAGCGACCCCGCCTGCACCCGGCGTACGGCCCGACCGACACCCGGTAGGACGAAGGCCCGGCACACCTCGGTGCCGGGCCTTCGTCGAACGTACGAGAGGCCGCGCCCGTCGTACGGACGACGGGCCGCGCCGCTTGTCACCCACGAGGGCGTGCCGCTCGTCCGCACGCCCTGCCCCTCCTCCGGACGCCCCGCTACTCGTCGTGCGTGTCCGCCGCCTCGACCTCTTCCCGGGTCACCCCGAGGAGGTACAGGACGGTGTCGAGGAAGGGGAAGTTCACCGCGGTGTGCGCGGCCTCGCGGACGACCGGCTTGGCGTTGAAGGCGACGCCCAGGCCGGCCGCGTTGAGCATGTCGAGGTCGTTGGCGCCGTCGCCGATCGCCACGGTCTGGGCCAGCGGGACCCCCGCCTCGGCGGCGAACCGGCGCAGCAGCCGGGCCTTGCCCGCGCGGTCGACGATCTCGCCGATGACCTTGCCGGTGAGCTGCCCGTCGACGATCTCCAGCGTGTTGGCCTGCGCGAAGTCGAGGCCCAGCCGATCCTTGAGGTCGTCCGTGACCTGGGTGAACCCGCCCGAGACGACACCGACTTGGAAGCCGAGCCGCTTCAGCGTACGGATCAGTGTGCGTGCCCCCGGCGTGAGCCGCACCTCGCTGCGCACCTTGTCCACCACCGAGGCGTCGAGCCCCTCCAGCAGCGCCACGCGCGCGTGCAGCGACTGCTCGAAGTCCAGCTCCCCGCGCATCGCGGCCGCCGTCACCTCGGCGACCTCCGTCTCGCACCCGGCGTGCGCGGCGAAGAGCTCGATCACCTCGTCCTGGATGAGCGTGGAGTCCACATCCATGACCACCAGCCGCTGGGCCCGCCGGTGCAGCCCCGCCGCGACCACGGCGACATCCACGCCCAGCGCGACGGACTCGGTCACCAGCGCGGTCCGCAGCCTCTCCGGCTCCGTACCGGACACCGCGAACTCCACGGCGGTCACCGGGTACTTGGCGAGCCGGAAGATACGGTCGATGTTGCCGCCGGTCGCCGTGATCCGGGCGGCGATGCGGGCGGTGGACTCGGCGGTCAGCGGGTGGCCGAGGACGGTGACGTGCGAGCGGCCGAGGCCGCGCGGCCGGTTGTCGCCCAGGCCGGAGATGATCTCCGCCTGCATCTTCATCGACTCCGCCCAGCTGTGGACGGTCGCCCGCAGGTCGCCCTCCTGCCCGGCGGGCGGCTCGGTCACGAGCGCGCACAGCACGATCCGGCCACGGGTGACGACCTGCTCGATGTCGACCACGTCGACGGAGTACGCGGCGAGGGTGTCGAACAGCCCGGCGGTGATGCCCGGCCGGTCCTTGCCGAAGATCTTGACGAGGAGAGTGGGGACGTCAGCGGAGGTCTGCGAAGCGCTCATGATGTGCCAACCGTATCCGGCGCCCCGTGCCTTTGCCCCTGGGGTCCGCCCAGCGGACGGAGAACACTGGGTTACCAGCGATGGAAGCGCACCCGGATCGTGTACGACGCCCCGGAGGGCCCCACCGGATCACCCCGGTCCTCGGGTGTCTCAACGCCCCCGGGGCCCCCGCGGCGGCGGAGGCGGCGGTGGCGGTGGCGGCGGCCCCTCCTCCGGTGGCGGCGGCGGTGTCGGCCAGGTACCCGACCCGGACCCGGCGCCCGAGCCCGGCCTCCGGGGCGGCGGCGGAAACCGCCTCACCACGGTGGGTGCCCCGTACACATCGGGCGGCGGCCGAGTTCCCGGGCCTCCGGAGGCCCCGGTGCCGCCTCCCGCCCCCCGTCCGTCCCGGCCTCGCCCCACGGACCCCCGTCCGTCCTCCCGGGCCTCCCGCGCCCCCGGCGCTTCCTGCGGCCTCCGCGGCTCGTCCGGCAGCCGCAGATACGGATTGGTGTCCGGGTTCGGCGGCCGGTACGGCGTGCCCGGCGTGTACGGTCCCGACGAGGAGGCCGTCGCAGGGGTCCCGTACGTCTCGGTGGTCGACGCGGTCCCGGTGTTCCCCGCGTCCCCCCGAGCCAACGGCGAGGCCCGCCGCCCGGCGGCCCCGGTCGCGCACGCCAGCAGCGCCCCGGCGGCCCCGGCCCCCGCACCCCACAGTGCGCCCAGCACCAAGGCCGTCGCCGCCCGCCCGCGCAACTCGATCCCCGCGTCGAACGCGTCGATGCCGAACACGGCCAGCGAGGCGTCCACCGACACCTCCGTCAGCCGGATGAGCAGTGGCAGTGCCACCGCCGTCGCGAGCGCGAGCCGAAGCGCGCAGCGCGCGGCGAAACCGAGCGCACCCCGGCCCCGTACATCCGCACCGGCCTCACCCCCGGCAGCCGCGACAGCCGATTCCCGTACAAAAGGCGTACGTACGGCGGTCAGTACCCCGGCGTACAACATCATCAGCGCGGCCGCGACGCCCAACAACCAGACGCGGCCGTCCAGTTCGGCGAGGCGGCCGAGGGTGACGGGCTCGTCGGCGTTGACGCGCAGCAACTCGTCGAGGGGGTCGGGCAGCAGGTCGGCCAACTGGCCGGTGGCCTTGCCGTCCCAGGGGACGAGGAGGCCGACGGGGACGCCCAGCCAGACGCCGTTGGGTGCGCCCAGCAGTGCGGCACCGGCGATCCGCTTGGGGTGGGGGTCGCCGACCGCCGCGTAGACCGCCGCCGCGAGGCCGGCCAGGACGGCCACCAGGAGCACGCTGACCACAGCGGACACGGCAGGCCGTACGACGCGGTGCACGGCGGCGAGGCCGGGCGGCAGGGGAGTGCGGCGTGAGGCCAGCAGGGCGATGAGCAGCACTCCGGCACACCAGAGCAGGCCGCCGAGCAGGGTGGGCACGGTGTCGACGGTGAAGCCGACCTCGGCGTTCGCGTCGGCCAGGTCCCCGAGCCGGTCCGGCAGCAGGCCGCCGCCGATGTCCCCGATGTCGCCGAGCCCGGGAATCTCCACGTTGTCGAGGTCGCCGCCGCCCGGCAGTTGTTCGTCGATCCCCAGTTGGCCGCCGTCGAGGGTGATGACGGCGTTCCCGGCCCAGGCCAGCCCGCCCATCAGGGCCATGAAGAGCCCGAGCACCATGCCTGCCCGCGCGAGGAGTTCGGCGGGCGCGACCACAACTCGCGTGCCGCGCAGGGACCGTAGGAAGAACCAGGACAGCAGGAGCGCGCCCACCAGACCGACGCCCAGTGGCGTGATCTCGATGGCGGTGGTCGCCTGCGCTCCTTCCAGGCCAAAGACGGACACATCGCCGGACGGCGTCACCGAACCACCCGCCCCGAGCGCCACAACCGCCGCCGTCATCGGCCCCAGTTCGCCCGCCGAGTCGGCCTCCAGCAGATGCAGACCGAGCGCCGCCGTACCCGCCATTCCGATCAACGCCCAGCTCACGGCGGCGATCGCGGAGAACAGTACGTCCCCCCACGGCACGCTCCTGCCATGGCCAACGGTCTGCTTGCTCATGGTCGGACCCCCCGATCCGCATCGCGGCGTTGCACCGCTGATGTCCCCCTCGCGGGGGATTACCACTCTCCGGCCCGGTATCGACCCCGTCAACGGGCCCGGCGGATGGCCCCGTACGTACTCTTCACAAGGCCCGACTTTCGGTCAGGGGGCCGAGCCTGAAATAGTTCCCCCCGATGTTCGACATCCCTAGACTCCCTGTGATGGGGGTAACTCGGGGGACAACTCAGTGGGGCTGGAGTGCCGGAACTCGTACTGGAATTGAACGGACAAACCTGGACGCTCGATCCGTCCAGGGCATATACCCTCGGACGTGATCCGCAGGGGGACATAGTGTTCGATGACGCCAGGGTCTCCTGGCGTCACGCCACGATCAGCTTCAGCGGCCGTGGTTGGGTGATCGAGGACCACGGCAGCACCAACGGCACCTTCGTGCAGGGCCAGCGGATCCACCAACTGGAGGTCGGTCCCGGCTCGGCCGTGCACCTCGGCAACGCGACCGACGGTCCGAGACTCAGCCTGTCCGGCGCCGCCGCGGCCGCACAGCCGCAGCAGCCGTACGCCGCCCAGGGGGCGAGCGCCGGATACGTCGCCCAACAGGCCCCGCAGCAGCCGCAGGCGGGCTGGCAGGAGCCGCAGCAGGCACAGGTCCCGCATCAGCAGGGCTTCCCGCAGCAGGGCCCCGGTGGTGGCGCGGGGGCGCCGCCGGTCTACGGCGACCGCAGCCCGACCACGTTCCACCAGTTGGCGCTCGGCCGCGTCATGCGCATCGGTCGTGCGCTGGAGAACGAACTGGTCGTCTCCGACCTCCAGGTGTCGCGCAACCACGCCGAGTTCCACGCCACCCCCGACGGCCGCTTCGAGATCCGCGACCTCGGCTCGCACAACGGCACGTTCGTCAACGGTATGCCGATCGCCAAGGGCGGCACGGCACTCCTCGGCCCGAACGACATCGTCGGCGTCGGCCACTCGACGTTCCGCATCGTCGGCGACCGCCTCGAGGAGTTCGTCGACACCGGTGACGTCTCCTTCTCCGCACGCCACTTGACGGTCACCGTCGACGGCGGCAAGCAGATCCTGAAGGATGTCTCCTTCGGTGTCCCGGAGAAGTCGCTCATCGCGGTCATCGGCCCCTCCGGCTCCGGCAAGTCGACGCTCCTC
The DNA here is from genome assembly GCF_024612035.1 of Streptomyces sp. DSM 40750. Taxonomy (GTDB): domain Bacteria; phylum Actinomycetota; class Actinomycetes; order Streptomycetales; family Streptomycetaceae; genus Streptomyces. The sequence goes on along the minus strand of NZ_CP102513.1, from coordinate 2,739,340 downwards.
AAGGCGCTCACGGGCTACCGCCCCGCCAACCAGGGCGACGTCCTCTACGACAACCGGAACCTGTACAAGCAGTTCGCCGAACTGCGCCAGCGCATCGGTCTGGTCCCGCAGGACGACATCCTGCACAAGGAGCTGACCGTCAAGAAGGCCCTCAAGTACGCGGCCAAGCTGCGCTTCCCCGCCGACACCACGGCCGCCGAGCGCGACGCCCGCATCGACGAGGTGCTGCGCGAGCTCAAGCTCGACATCCACAAGGACAAGAAGGTCACCTCCCTCTCCGGCGGCCAGCGCAAGCGCGTCTCGGTCGCCCTGGAGCTGCTGACCAAGCCGTCGCTGATCTTCCTGGACGAGCCGACCTCCGGCCTCGACCCGGGCATGGACCGCGACGTCATGCAGTTGCTGCGCGGCCTCGCCGACGACGGCCGGACGGTCCTGGTGGTCACCCACTCGGTGGCCGAGCTGGCGATCTGCGACAAGCTCCTGGTGATGGCCCCGGGCGGCTCGGTGGCGTACTTCGGTCCGCCCGAGGAGGCCCTGAACTTCTTCGGCTACGAGACCTGGGCCGACGTGTTCTCCGCCTTCGAGAACTACCGCGACTACGACTGGGCGGGCCGCTGGAAGGGCTCGCAGCACTACCAGATGTACGCCGCGGACATCGACGCCGTCGCCCCGCAGTCGGTGCACATGCCGCCGCCGCAGTCGATGCGCCCGCCGAAGCCGCAGAGCTGGTTCTCGCAGCTCGGCACACTGGTCCGGCGCTATGTCTCCGTGATCGTGTCCGACAAGGGCTTCCTGGCGCTGACGGTGATCCTGCCGGCCGTGCTCGGCGCGGTGAGCCTGCTCATCGACCCGGACAAGGACCTGCTGGTCAGGAAGTTGAATCCGGCGACGGGCGTGCCCATTCCGAACGGCACGGCCACCACGGTGCTGCTGATCCTCGCGGTCGGCGCGTGCTTCGCGGGCGCCGCCAACTCCGTTCGCGAGCTGATCAAGGAACGGGTGATCTACGAGCGGGAGCGGGCGACCGGCCTGTCGCGTTCGGCGTACCTGATGTCCAAGGTGATCGTCCTCGGCGCGGTCACCGTGTTCCAGGGCGCGATGGTCGGCGCGATCGGCTTCTCCAGTCGGACGATTCCCGACGAGGCGCTGATCTTCGGCGAGGGCAAGTTCGCCGTCATGCTCGAACTCTCCGTCCCGATCATGGGGCTCGGCTTCACGTCCATGATGTTCGGCCTGGTCATCTCCTCGCTGGTGAAGACCGCCGAGAAGACGATGCCGCTGCTGGTCATGTTCGCGATCATCCAGGTCGTGTTCACCGGCTGCCTCTTCGCCCTGCACGGCAGCCCCGGCGTCAACGAGTTCTCGTATCTGATGCCGTCGCGCTGGGCGGTCGCCGCCGCGGGCGCCACGCTGGACTTCAACAACATCAGCCCGCCCAAGGAGGCCGGCGACACGGACCCGCTGTGGGACCACGCGGTCGGCGCCTACAGCCTCGACATGATCGCCCTCATCGTGCTCGGCGTGATCTGCGGTGTCCTCGTGGCCCGCTTCCTGCGCCGCCACGAGCCGGAGGTCATGCGGAAGTAGCCCGCGGGCACTGACGTGACGAAGGGCGGCACCCGCACCGGGTGCCGCCCTTCGTCACGTCTCAGAGGTCCACGCGGGCCTCAGTAGGCGCTGTTGACGTTGTCGATCGACCCGTAGCGGTCGGCGGCGTAGTTCGCGGCGGCCGTCAGGTTGGCGACCGGGTCGTACTGGCTCCAGGCCGTGCCCGGGACGTGGTAGGCGTCGAAGGTCGGCTTGATGACCTGGAGGAGACCGATCGACGGGACGCCGTTCTGGGCGTTGATGTCCCAGTTGTTGATGGCGTTCGGGTTGCCCGAGGACTCCCGGATGATGTTCTTGTGCAGGCCCTTGTAGGTGCCCGGGATCTTGTGCTTCTTCATGATGTCGAGCGCCTCGCGGATCCAGCCGTCGAGGTTGTCCGGGTACGTCTTCGCGGCGGCGGCCTTGAGCTGGGCGGCGCGCTTGGCGGACCGGCTCGCGGCCTCCTTCTTCGCGCGCTCCTGCTCGGCCTTCTTCTTCGCCGCGGCCGCGGCGGCCTTCTTGTCGGCGTCGGCGGCCTGGTCGACGACGCTCGCCTTGACGGTCTGGGCCGGGTTCTGGCTGAACGCCGCCGGTGCCGCGGACACCGTCTGTGTGGCGGTCTGAGCCTCGGCCGGCACCATCGAGAACGCGAGGGAGGCGGCGCCGACGGCGGCCACTCCGGCGAACGACAGCTTGTGGGTCTTGGTCAGGGCGAGACGGCGGACGAGGGCGTTGGCGTTCTTGGGCATGAGTGATGGACCTCTTCGAATAGCGCGGAGGTCGCTCTCTTACCGGGTGGGGGACACAGCTCTTCCGGCACAAACGCCGCGGGGGAAACCGCGGCGTCGAGCGACGGGTGCCATTCTTAGCGGCCGCAAAATCGCGTGGCAAAGGTGTGACGTACGATGCCGGGTAGTTGGAGCGGAAACGGCAAAACGGGACAGACCAGTACGTCCTTCCCGCTCATACCGCCCTTATCTATCTCCTAAGGAACTTCGTACGTGATGTGCGCCCTATGGGCGGCCTCACATCGCGCGGACCGAGGGCTCACCGCTAGTTGCTGCAGCAATGCTCTGCGTGAGGCGCCTCCGGCGGCAGGACGAGGTGCACATCCCCGAACTCGTGCCACAGGTAGCGCCCCCCGACCGCCTCCTCGTACGCGCGGTCGATCACCGCCCGCCCCGCGATCGCCTCCAGCATCAGCAGATGCGAGGCCTCCGGCTCGTGCAGCCCGGTCAGCAGCCCGTCGACCACCCGCACCCCGCGCTCCGGGGTCACCACCAGATCCGTCCAGCCCGCCCGCGCCCGTACGACGCCGTCGGACCCGGTGGCCGACTCCACGGCCCGCACCGCCGTCGTCCCCACCGCGACAACCCGCCCGTCACCCGCCCTCGTGGCGTTGATCAGCCGCGCCGACGCCTCCGGCACCGCGAACCGCTCCGGATACGGCGGCTCGTGCACCTCCGCCGACGCCACCCCGGTGTGCAGCGTGACCGGCGCGAACCGCACACCCCGGCTCACCAGCTCCGCCACCAGCCGCGCCGTGAACGGCCGCCCCGCACTCGGCATCTCCGCACTCCCCGCCCCGTCGTCCGACGGCAACGCGAACACCGTCTGATACACGGACAGCGGCTGATCCCGCTCCGTATAGGAGTAGCGAATGGGCCGCCCGTGCTCCCGCAGCACCGCGAGGACGTCGGGAGCGGGTGCTCCGGGCCTGGTGAGGGTGACGGGAGCCGGTGCTCCGGGCCCGGTAAGGGTGCCGGGAGCCGGTGCTCCGGGCTCAGCGAGGGGGTCCGACGCCGCCCTGGCCCACCACAGCCGCCCGCCCCGCTCGCTCAGCGGCTCCTCCAGGACCAGCCGTACGCCGCCGGGGAGCCGCACCTCCGTCCCCGCGGGACCTCCCGCCCGTCTCCCGCCACCACCCTGACAAGGAGCGCTTCGCCCCCTGCCTGATTCACGCGCGCGCGTGGTGCCGCGTCCGTCCGGGTCCCGCAGTTCGACGGCCCACCGCCCGTCATCGCCCCGCGTGGAGAAATGCACCACCACGCGCGCGTGCCCGATCGCCCCGTCCACGGCCGCCGCCAGCGTCGGCGAGGTGTTGACGACGAGCAGATCGCCCGCCTTCAGCAGACCCGGCAGTTCCACGAACGCGTGGTGCGACACCTCCGTACCGCGCGAGACCAGCATCCGTACGGCGTCCCGGTCGAGACCCGGCCCGCGCTGCTCGGCCGGCACGCGCGCGTGCAGCCCCTCGGGAACACGCACCGTCGCCGTCGTCATCGCCCCTCCAGCAGGGACGGCGCCCCGTAGCGGCCACTGGCCGGCCGCTCGTCGAGCAGCCGAAGGAAGGCGGGCACGACATCGGCCGGGGCAGGCCGTGGATCGCCGTCGTCCGGTACAGCCGCCGCGTACAGGTCCGTGCCCATGTCACCGGGATCGACGGCCCACACCCGAAGACCCGGCTCCTCCTCGGCCAGCACCGCCGACAACCGGTCCAGCGCCGCCTTCGAGGCCCCGTACCCGCCCCACGTCTCGTACGCCTCGGCCGCCGCGTCCGAGCTGACGTCGATCACCGCGCCCGCCACCGAGGCCCGCAACAGCGGCAGCGCCTCCTGGACCAGCCCCAGCGCCGCGACCACATTGACCTCCAGGGCCCGCCGCAGCCCGTCCAGGGCCAGCCCCTCCAGCCGGACGAGGGGCTCGGAGCCCAGCGCGCTCGCGTTGTTCACCAGCAGGTCGACCCCGCCCAGCCCATGCGCCGCCGCCACCAGCTCGGCCCGGTGCCCGGCGTCCGTGACATCCCCCGGCACGGCCTCCACCCGTGTCCCGTACACCGACAGCTCCCTGGCCGTCTCCTTCAGGACCTCGGCGGTCCTGGCGTCGAGCACCAGGTCCCACCCGCGCTCCGCCAGCGCCGCGCCGAGTGCCCGGCCCAGCCCCTTCGAAGCCCCCGTGATGATCGCTACCGGCATGACATCCGTCCCCTCGTCCTCGGCCGCCTCACGAACCGATCGGCGGTGACCTCAACGTAGGAACGGGACCGCCCCCACCGCCTCGTGCGCGGGCCGCAAAGCGCCGGGCCCTTTGCCCTAGGCCGCCGGTCCGGACCCTGGGACCTGGTCGGGGGACCTAGTCCGAGGGCCTAGGTCCGAGGGCCCGGGCAGGGCCTCCGGCAGGCCGATCCGCGTTGTCGGACCCCGCCGGTACGGTGAGGTCATGAGTCAAGGTCCACGGTCCGGCCTCGCCGCGGTGAGTTCCGCGCTGCTGGCCATGAGCAGGCACCTGGAGGTGCGCGACGTCCTCAAGACGATCGTCGCCTCCGCGCGTGAGCTGCTCGACGCGGAGTACGCCGCGCTCGGGGTCCCCGACGACCACGGCGGCTTCGCCCAGTTCGTCGTCGACGGCGTCAGCGACGCCCAGTGGAAGGCCATCGGCCCCCTCCCGCGCCAGCACGGCATCCTCGCCGCGATGCTCCACGAGGCCACCCCGGAGCGTCTGGCCGACGTCCGCAAGGACCCCCGCTTCGAGGGCTGGCCGAGCGCCCACCCCGACCTGGTCGACTTTCTGGGCCTGCCCATCCGGGACGGCGACGAGGTCATCGGCGCCCTCTTCCTCGCCAACAAGCGGTGCCCCAAGCCCGAGGGCGGCTGCGGCTTCACCGAGGAGGACGAGGACCTGCTGTCGATCCTCGCCCAGCACGCCGCGATCGCCCTGACCAACGCCCGCCTGTACGAACGCAGCCGCGAGCTGACCATCGCCGAGGAGCGCTCCCGGCTCGCCCACGAGCTCCACGACGCCGTCAGCCAGAAGCTCTTCTCCCTGCGCCTGACCGCCCAGGCCGCCGCAGCCCTGGTCGACCGCGACCCCTCGCGCGCCAAGGGCGAACTCCAGCAGGTGGCGGCCCTCGCCGCCGAGGCCGCGGACGAGCTGCGCGCCGCCGTGGTCGAACTGCGCCCCGCGGGGCTCGACGAGGACGGCCTGGTCGCCACCCTGCGCACCCAGATACACGTCCTGGACCGCGCCCACAGCGCCCGCGTCACCTTCTCCGGGCGCGGCGCACGCGCGCTGCCCGCCGCCCAGGAGGAGGCCATGCTGCGCGTCGCCCAGGAGGCCCTGCACAACGCCCTGCGGCACTCGGGCGCCGAGCACGTCGACGCCACCCTCGACCGGCACGGCGGAGGAGCCGTCCTGCGGGTCGCGGACGACGGCGCCGGCTTCGACCCCCAGGCCATACGCCGCGCGGGCCGCCACCTCGGCCTGGTCTCCATGCGCGACCGGGCCGGCGGGGTCGGCGGCCGGTTGACCGTGGAATCGGCGCCCGGAAAGGGCACCACGATCGAGATGGAGGTCCCCGGTGGCTGACGCAATCAAGGTGCTGCTCGTCGACGACCACCAGGTGGTCCGCCGCGGCCTGCGCACCTTCCTGGAGGTGCAGGACGACATCGAGGTCGTGGGAGAGGCCGCCGACGGCGCCGAAGGAGTCGCCCGCGCCGAGGAGCTCCGGCCCGACGTCGTCCTCATGGACGTCAAGATGCCGGGCATGGACGGCGTCGACGCGCTGCGCAAGCTCCGCGAACTCGACAACCCCGCCCGCGTGCTCATCGTCACCAGCTTCACCGAGCAGCGCACCGTCGTCCCGGCCCTGCGCGCCGGAGCCGCCGGGTACGTCTACAAGGACGTGGACCCCGACGCGCTCGCCGGGGCCATCCGCTCGGTGCACGCCGGACACATCCTTCTCCAGCCGGAGGTCGCCGGTGTGCTCCTGTCCCAGGAGGAGGCCAACTCCGGGCAGGGAAGAGGGGGTTCACTCACCGAGCGGGAGCGCGAAGTGCTCGGCCTGATCGCCGACGGCCGCTCCAACCGGGAGATCGCCCGTGCGCTCGTCCTCTCCGAGAAGACGGTCAAGACGCATGTCAGCAACATACTCATGAAATTGGACCTTTCGGACAGGACGCAGGCGGCGCTGTGGGCTGTGCGCCACGGCATCGGGTGATCCGACTCCAGCCCCGCTCCATGCGGGTGCCGGCGTCAAGACACACGTCTCGAACATCCTCATGAAGCTCGACCTGGCGGACCGCACGCAGGCCGCACTGTGGGCGGTACGTCATGGTGTGACCGGATGATGTATCGATTGTCCGTCAATTCGGAAGGTCCCATGCCGGGCTGAGATTCATACTGTCGGGCGTATATCACCCGGATGGCGCATCCTCCGCGGTGCCGGGCCGTTCTTCAGTGCGTGCTGCGTGCGACCGCCGCAGTGATCGCAAGGAAGGGCTCAAAGTGAAGAACCTGAAGAAGGCCGCCGCTGTCACCATGGTGGCCGGTGGCCTCGTCGCCGCCGGTGCCGGTATGGCCTCCGCCACCGACGGCGGGGCGCACGCCGACGGCAAGGCCATCGGCTCGCCGGGTGTCGTCTCGGGGAACGTCATCCAGGCCCCCGTCAACATCCCTGTGAACGCGGTCGGCAACAGCGTGAACGTCGTCGGCATCCTGAACCCGGCCTTCGGCAACCTGGGTGTCAACCACTGACGTTCCCACCCCGGACCACCAGTGACCACCGGCCTTCCAGGCACGCCCTGGAAGGCCGGTCAGGTTCTCCCGTCGACGTCCAGGTCCCCGATCACGCAGCTCCCCCCGCCCCTCACGGGGCGAGCCCCGCTGCCCCAGCCGCGCACTGCCCCCGTCCCGGCTGCGAGCACCGCTGCTGCCGGAGCGGAGCCCACCGGCGGCGGCGAAGCAGGTCTGCCCGTCCCAGCTGGGGGCACCGGTGCCGCTGGAGCGGAGCCCACCCGCGGCCGGACGGAGCAAGCCTGCCTGTCATAGCTGCGGGCAGTCGTGCCGCTAGGGGCGGCACGGGTGGGCGCAGCGGCACCCGGCGAGCGCCGGTGAGCGAAACCGCGCTCCGAGTTCGACCGCGGCCGCCGGGCAACACACCGCCAAGGGCTCAGCGCGACCCCGGCCAAGCCTCACCCCCGCTCCCGCTCCTCCACGAACGCGTTGTACGCCGCCACCTGAGCCCGCCGAGCCGTCCGCTCCACCGGCCGCAGCGCAGCCGTCCGCGAGGCCATCTCGGAGGCACTCACGGCACCGCCGTGGCCGTTCTCGTGGGCCACCGAGATCAGCAGCCCCACCCGCTGCGCCAGCTCCAGCACCCGTACCGCACGCGGCGGATATCCGGGCGCCAGCACCTCCCGCCCCCGCTCCGCCCGCGCCCGATACGCATCGATCGCTGCCTCCGCCACCGGCCCGGACGCCGCGACGTCCAGTCGTGACAACACCGCGGTCGCCTCCCGCAACGCCTCCGCCAGCTCCCGCTCGGCCTCCCCGAGCGACGGCACATCGGCCGGCGGAGCCTCCCGCACCTCCAGGCAGTGCCACACCACCTCGACATGCACATCACCGGCGGGCCCCACCGAGTACACCTCCGGCACCAGCCCCAGGGCACTCCCGTGGCAGACGACCGCCTCCTCCGCCTCCAGCGCCCGCCTGTTGAACTCCGGCGGCCCGCTCAGCCCCAGCGGATGCCCCGGCGCGGGCAGCGCGACCCGCAGCCCGGTCACCCCGAGCGCCCGCAGCCGCCCCAGTGCGAGCGTCAGCCCGACGGGCCCCGATTCGCCGGGCGACCCCTCCACCCGGTGCACCGCGTCCTCCCCGACGATGGCGAGCACCGCGTCATCCGGCGAGACAAGTCCGGCAAGCAGGGCATTTCCCCATGAGGCGAGGCGCCCTGAGCGTGGTTCCGAGAGCATGCCCCCACCCTAAGGACCGACCGATGGAATGGACGGCCCGACCGGTGGCGTAGATTTCCCTGAGGGCTGCGCCCACCCGGCGGTGGCTCCAACCACAGGCGTACGCGACAGCCGAGACAGGCCGACACTGCAAGGGGAGACAGCGCGCTCATGAGCGATGTTCTGGAGCTGGAGGACGTATCCGTGGTCCGCGAGGGCCGGGCTCTGGTGGACCAGGTCTCCTGGTCGGTCAAGGAGGGCGAGCGCTGGGCCATCCTCGGCCCGAACGGCGCCGGGAAGACGACCCTCCTGAACATCGCGTCCAGCTACCTCTACCCCAGCACGGGCACCGCCACGATCCTCGGCGACACCCTCGGCAAGGTCGACGTCTTCGAGCTGCGCCCCCGCATCGGCATGGCAGGCATCGCCATGGCGGAGAAGCTCCCCAGGCGCCAGACCGTCCTGCAGACCGTGCTGACCGCCGCGTACGGCATGACGGCCACCTGGAACGAGGACTACGAGGAGATCGACGAAGTTCGCGCCCGCGCCTTCCTCGACCGCCTGGGCATGACCGAGTACGTCGACCGCAAGTTCGGCACCCTCTCCGAGGGCGAGCGCAAGCGCACCCTCATCGCCCGCGCCCTGATGGCCGACCCCGAGCTGCTGCTCCTCGATGAGCCCGCCGCCGGCCTCGACCTCGGCGGCCGCGAGGACCTCGTACGCCGTCTCGGCCGCCTCGCCCGCGACCCGATCGCCCCCTCCATGATCATGGTCACGCACCACGTCGAGGAGATCCCCCCGGGCTTCACCCACGTCCTGATGATCCGTCAGGGCAAGGTCCTCGCCGCGGGTCCCCTGGAGCTGGAGCTCACCTCACGCAACCTCTCCCTCTGCTTCGGCCTCCCGCTCGTCGTCGCCCAGAACGGCGAGCGCTGGACCGCCCAGGGCCTGCCGCTCACCTGACCTCCGACTTCTCCCGATCTTCCGCCGGTCGGGCGCACCGGTCTCACAACCGGCCCCGGGCGCACCCGACTTGGCGGCCCTCTGTGCACGATCTCTGACCGTGCGCTCTGTTCGGCGGGACGATCGCGGTTCTACCATTGCGGATGTGGACAACATCGACGCATGGGTGTGGTGGCTGATCGGCGCGGCCGGGCTCGGGGTCGCCCTCGTCGTGACCGCGATGCCCGAGTTGGGCATGCTCGCCCTGGGCGCCGTCGCCGGCGCCGTGACCGCGGGGCTGGGCGGTGGTGTCGTACTCCAGGTCGTCGTCTTCGCGATCGTCTCCGTCGCGCTCATCGCCGCCGTACGGCCCATCGCGGCCCGGCACAGATCGCAACGGCCCCAACTCGCGACGGGGGTCGACGCGTTGAAGGGCAAACACGCCGTCGTCCTGGAACGCGTCGACGGCGCGGGCGGCCGTATCAAGCTGGGCGGCGAAGTCTGGTCCGCACGCGCGCTCGACACCGGCCAGGCCTTCGAGGTGGGTCAGGAAGTGGACGTCGTGGAGATCGAGGGAGGCACGGCGATCGTCATGTGACCTCGCATGATGTGGTCACGAGACGATGACGCAATGATCTGAACGACCCACCTGGCAGGCGCTGTTCTGCCAGACTCGACCAGCAAGATCTTCAATAGTCCGGACAGACATAAGATCTTCAGGAAGCGCCACGGCAGAGAAGGGCACGGGGAGCGAACGATGGAACCGATCATCATCGTCCTGATCATTCTGGTGGTGTTGGTCTTCATCGCCCTGATCAAGACCATCCAGGTGATTCCACAGGCCAGCGCGGCCATCGTCGAGCGGTTCGGCCGCTACACGCGCACACTCAACGCGGGCCTCAACATCGTCGTCCCGTTCATCGACTCCATCCGCAACCGCATCGACCTCCGTGAACAGGTCGTGCCGTTCCCGCCCCAGCCGGTGATCACCCAGGACAACCTGGTCGTGAACATCGACACGGTCATCTACTACCAGGTCACCGACGCCCGCGCGGCCACCTACGAGGTCGCCAGCTATATCCAGGCGATCGAGCAGCTCACCGTCACCACCCTCCGCAACATCATCGGTGGCATGGACCTGGAGCGGACCCTGACCTCCCGCGAGGAGATCAACGCGGCCCTGCGCGGCGTCCTCGACGAGGCCACCGGCAAGTGGGGTATCCGCGTCAACCGTGTCGAGCTGAAGGCGATCGAGCCGCCGACCTCCATCCAGGACTCGATGGAGAAGCAGATGCGCGCCGACCGTGACAAGCGCGCCGCGATCCTCACCGCCGAAGGTACGCGCCAGGCGGCCATCCTCACCGCCGAGGGTGAGAAGCAGTCCCAGATCCTCCGCGCCGAAGGTGAGGCCAAGGCCGCCGCCCTGCGCGCCGAGGGCGAGGCCCAGGCCGTCCGTACGGTCTTCGAGGCCATCCACGCCGGCGACCCGGACCAGAAGCTCCTTTCCTACCAGTACCTCCAGATGCTCCCGAAGATCGCCGAGGGCGACGCCAACAAGCTCTGGATCGTCCCCAGCGAAATCGGCGACGCCCTCAAGGGCCTCTCCGGCGCCATGGGCAACTTCGGCAACCTGGGTGGTGGTTCGGGCGGCGGAGGCAACTCCGGCAGCACGGACCGCCGAGAGAAGCCGTCCATCACGGACTGACCGGACAGCGGTACGACGATGGGGCCACCTCCGCCGGGGAGGTGGCCCCATCGTCGTACGGGCTGTGTCTACGGTTTACGCGGCCGGCTGCGCCAGCCACTCCGGCAGAGCGTCGAAGTCGTCCCGCCCCAGCGCCAGCAGCATCGCGTCGGCAGGCGTCGGCTCGAACGGCTGCCGCAGCAGCGGCATACCCGCCTGCTCCGGAGTCCGGTCGGCCTTGCGGTGATTGTCCTCGGCGCACGACGCGACCGTGTTCAGCCAGGTGTCGCCACCGCCCCGCGACCTCGGCACCACATGGTCGACGGTCGTCGCCCGCCTGCCGCAGTACGCGCACCTGTGCCTGTCCCTTACCAGGACACCCCGCCTCGACCACGGTGCTTGTCTTCGGAACGGCACCCTGACATACCTGCAGAGCCTGATCACCCGGGGCGCCGGTATATCGACCGCGGCTCCGCGCATGCGCAGTTCGGGGTGGTTCTGCTCGACGACGGCTTTGTCCTGCAGTACGAGAACGACGGCTCTGTTGAGCGTCACCGTCGACAGCGGCTCGAAGCTCGCGTTCAGTACCAGCGTGTCCCGCATTCCAGCCCACCTCCTGTGCACCAGCCCACTCCTCGGCGGGCTTGGATCAACTTTGGCCGGGCACGCCGAGATGGACAACGCAATAAAAAATGCCCGTCTCTGATCACTTCCAAGACCAGAGACGGGCAAACGTTCAATGAACGTCCGGCTTCGTCACTTTTCCGCTACGGCGGCGTACTCACCGATGAGTTGAGCGCGCGCCAGAGTGTGGAATCGAAGGTTGAATCCAACCACCGCGGGCGAAGCGTCCGAATCCGGACCGAGCTTCTCCTGATCCACGGCGTACACCGTGAACACATACCGGTGCGCCGGATCCCCGGGCGGCGGCGCTGCCCCGCCGAAGTCCTTCGTCCCGTAGTCGTTGCGCACCTGGACGGCGCCTTCCGGCAGTCCCTCGAACTTCCCCGAGCCCGCACCCGTCGGCAACTCCGTCACCGACGCCGGGAGGTCGAACACGACCCAGTGCCAGAACCCGCTGCCCGTGGGGGCGTCCGGGTCGTAGCACGTCACGGCGAAACTCTTGGTCTCCGGCGGGAAGCCCTCCCAGCGCAGCTGCGGCGAGGTGTTCCCGCCCGCGTAGACCTGAGCGTCCTTGAGCGTCGCACCCGCCTCGACGTCCTCACTCGCGACCGTGAAGGACGGCACGACCGGGTGGAAATCGTGGGGGAGCGGCGGCCTCTTCGGCTCGGTCACCTCGGTACCTCCTGGTGGATCTGGGGGTCGGTGTGTTCAGAGCCTAGAACCAGCTGCGCTTGCTGCCGACCTCCGACAGCCACTGGTTCAGGTACGCGGCCCAGTCCGTGCCCTGGTAGTCGTGCAGCCCCACCTTGAACGATCGGAACGAGTCGCTGCCCTCGCTGAACAGACCCGGCTTCTTGTCCATCTCCAGCACGACGTCCATCTCGCGCTCGTCGGCGACGAAGCTCAGCTCGACCTGGTTCAGCCCGTGGTACTGCTGCGGCGGGAAGAACTCGATCTCCTGGTAGAAGGGCAGCTTCTGCCGCGTGCCCCGGATGTGCCCGCGCTCCAGGTCCGCGTTCTTGAAACGGAAGCCCAACTGCACGAAGGCGTCCAGGATGGCCTGCTGCGCCGGCAGCGGGTGCACATTGATCGGGTCCAGGTCACCGGAGTCGACCGCACGCGCGATCTCCAGCTCGGTGGTCACACCGATGTTCATGCCCGGCAGCGTCTGCCCCTGGATCGTGGTGACCGGCGTCTCCCACGGGATCTCCAGCCCGAACGGCACGACATGGACCGCCTCGGCCTTCAGCTCGAAGACACCACCGAGCCGCTGCTTGGTGAACTCGACGTCCTGCTTGTACTCCGCGTCCTGGCCCTCGACCTCGACCTTGGCCTGCAGCCCGACCGACAGCGCCTCGATCTGCTGGTCCACGGAGCCGCCCTGGATACGCACCTCGCCCTGGACGACACCACCCGGCACGACATTGACCTCGGTCAGCACCGTCTCGACCGAAGCGCCACCGGCACCCAGACTCGCGAGCAGCCGCTTGAACCCCATGTCTGTTCCTCCCGTCAGGCAACGCCTGTGTGTCTGCGTGCCTCAGTGTTCTCTGTGGTGTGGATCGCTCTGTGTGGCGTGGATCCTTGATCCCTACAAACGCAGACCGACGGCGACCGGTTCCGCGTCCAGCCCCTTCCAAACCCTTCCAAGGAGGACGCCCCTCCGCCACCCGTCGGCCCGCACGCGTCTGGACTAGGCTCGTACGCCATGATCGCGAGCCCCGACCGTACGCCCCTCGCCCGCGAGTTCTTCGACCGCCCCGTACTGGAGGTGGCGCCGGACCTCCTGGGACGCGTCCTCGTGCGCACCACCCCGGACGGTCCGATCGAACTCCGCCTCACAGAGGTCGAGGCCTACGACGGTGCGAACGACCCCGGCTCCCATGCCTATCGCGGCCGCACCGCCCGCAACGGCGTGATGTTCGGTCCGCCTGGCCATGTGTACGTCTACTTCACCTACGGCATGTGGCACTGCATGAACCTGGTGTGCGGTCCGGAGGGCAGGGCCGGCGCGGTCCTGCTGCGCGCCGGCGAGATCACGGAGGGCGCCGACCTCGCCCGCAAACGTCGAATCTCAGCCCGAAATGACAAGGAACTGGCCAAAGGGCCCGCCCGCCTGGCCACGGCCCTGGACGTGGACCGAGCCCTCGACGGCACGGACGCCTGCGCTCCCGACACCCCACCTCTGACGGTCCTGACCGGCACCCCCGTCAGCCCTGACCAGGTACTCAGCGGTCCTCGCACCGGAGTCTCCGGAGACGGAGGCGCCCACCCCTGGCGCTTCTGGATCGCCAACGACCCGACTGTCAGCCCTTATCGGGCGCACGTCCCCCGCAGGCGCTCAACTTGACTCGCTCCTGGGCGATCCGTAATGTAGCCCGAGCCGCTTGAACCGGTTACGGCGATCAGCCAGCAGCCGAGAGCGGCCAATCCACTACCTACAACATCCCCTCGGCGGGGGGCGCATTAGGCATGCCCTAATTCCCGCCCGCAGCACTCAATTATGAGTTGCCGAGGGAATCGGCTAACGTAGTGAATGTCGAAAGGCCGCAAGGGAAACCGCGAGGCCAAAAGACAGCCGAAAGGCAAATCCCGCCGACAGGGAATCGGATCGGAAAACGGTCTGATAGAGTCGGAAACGCAAGACCGAAGGGAAGCGCCCGGAGGAAAGCCTGAGGATAACTTGGGTGAGTACAAAGGAAGCGTCCGTTCCTTGAGAACTCAACAGCGTGCCAAAAATCAACGCCAGATATGTTGATACCCCGTTCCCGGCCATTCGGTTGGGGCGAGGTTCCTTTGAAATAAACACAGCGAGGACGCTGTGAACGGCCGGGCTTATTCCGCCTGGCTGTTCCGCTCTCGTGATGTGTGCACCCGATTACGGGTAAACATTCACGGAGAGTTTGATCCTGGCTCAGGACGAACGCTGGCGGCGTGCTTAACACATGCAAGTCGAACGATGAACCACTTCGGTGGGGATTAGTGGCGAACGGGTGAGTAACACGTGGGCAATCTGCCCTTCACTCTGGGACAAGCCCTGGAAACGGGGTCTAATACCGGATACAACACTCTCGGGCATCCGATGAGTGTGGAAAGCTCCGGCGGTGAAGGATGAGCCCGCGGCCTATCAGCTTGTTGGTGAGGTAATGGCTCACCAAGGCGACGACGGGTAGCCGGCCTGAGAGGGCGACCGGCCACACTGGGACTGAGACACGGCCCAGACTCCTACGGGAGGCAGCAGTGGGGAATATTGCACAATGGGCGAAAGCCTGATGCAGCGACGCCGCGTGAGGGATGACGGCCTTCGGGTTGTAAACCTCTTTCAGCAGGGAAGAAGCGAAAGTGACGGTACCTGCAGAAGAAGCGCCGGCTAACTACGTGCCAGCAGCCGCGGTAATACGTAGGGCGCGAGCGTTGTCCGGAATTATTGGGCGTAAAGAGCTCGTAGGCGGTCTGTCGCGTCGGATGTGAAAGCCCGGGGCTTAACCCCGGGTCTGCATTCGATACGGGCAGACTAGAGTGTGGTAGGGGAGATCGGAATTCCTGGTGTAGCGGTGAAATGCGCAGATATCAGGAGGAACACCGGTGGCGAAGGCGGATCTCTGGGCCATTACTGACGCTGAGGAGCGAAAGCGTGGGGAGCGAACAGGATTAGATACCCTGGTAGTCCACGCCGTAAACGGTGGGAACTAGGTGTTGGCGACATTCCACGTCGTCGGTGCCGCAGCTAACGCATTAAGTTCCCCGCCTGGGGAGTACGGCCGCAAGGCTAAAACTCAAAGGAATTGACGGGGGCCCGCACAAGCAGCGGAGCATGTGGCTTAATTCGACGCAACGCGAAGAACCTTACCAAGGCTTGACATACACCGGAAACGGCCAGAGATGGTCGCCCCCTTGTGGTCGGTGTACAGGTGGTGCATGGCTGTCGTCAGCTCGTGTCGTGAGATGTTGGGTTAAGTCCCGCAACGAGCGCAACCCTTGTTCTGTGTTGCCAGCATGCCCTTCGGGGTGATGGGGACTCACAGGAGACTGCCGGGGTCAACTCGGAGGAAGGTGGGGACGACGTCAAGTCATCATGCCCCTTATGTCTTGGGCTGCACACGTGCTACAATGGCAGGTACAATGAGCTGCGAAGCCGTGAGGCGGAGCGAATCTCAAAAAGCCTGTCTCAGTTCGGATTGGGGTCTGCAACTCGACCCCATGAAGTCGGAGTTGCTAGTAATCGCAGATCAGCAGTGCTGCGGTGAATACGTTCCCGGGCCTTGTACACACCGCCCGTCACGTCACGAAAGTCGGTAACACCCGAAGCCGGTGGCCCAACCCGTAAGGGAGGGAGCTGTCGAAGGTGGGACTGGCGATTGGGACGAAGTCGTAACAAGGTAGCCGTACCGGAAGGTGCGGCTGGATCACCTCCTTTCTAAGGAGCACTTCTACCGATCCTTTCGGGGTGAGGTCAGAGGCCAGGTCATCAGCGAACGTCTGATGCTGGTTAGCTCATGGGTGGAACGTTGATTATTCGGCTGGTTTCCGGGTCGGGGGCTGTGAGTACTGCTCGTGAGAGTGTGGAAAGCATGATCTTCGGGTGGGAGTTGGTCGGGCACGCTGTTGGGTGTCTGAGGGAATGAACCCCTCAGTTGCCGGCCCCAGTGCACTCGAACCGGTTGGTTCGGGGTGATGGGTGGTTGGTCGTTGTTTGAGAACTGCACAGTGGACGCGAGCATCTGTGGCCAAGTTTTTAAGGGCGCACGGTGGATGCCTTGGCACCAGGAACCGATGAAGGACGTGGGAGGCCACGATAGGCCCCGGGGAGTCGTCAACCAGGCTTTGATCCGGGGGTGTCCGAATGGGGAAACCCGGCAGTCGTCATGGGCTGTCACCCTTGCCTGAACACATAGGGCAAGTGGAGGGAACGCGGGGAAGTGAAACATCTCAGTACCCGCAGGAAGAGAAAACAACCGTGATTCCGGGAGTAGTGGCGAGCGAAACCGGATGAGGCCAAACCGTATGCGTGTGAGACCCGGCAGGGGTTGCGTATACGGGGTTGTGGGATCTCTCTTTCACAGTCTGCCGGCTGTGAGGCGAGTCAGAAACCGTACAGGTAGGCGAAGGACATGCGAAAGGTCCGGCGTAGAGGGTAAGACCCCCGTAGCTGAAATCTGTACGGCTCGTTTGAGAGACACCCAAGTAGCACGGGGCCCGAGAAATCCCGTGTGAATCTGGCGGGACCACCCGCTAAGCCTAAATATTCCCTGGTGACCGATAGCGGATAGTACCGTGAGGGAATGGTGAAAAGTACCGCGGGAGCGGAGTGAAATAGTACCTGAAACCGTGTGCCTACAAGCCGTGGGAGCGTCGCGTTGAGTACTTGTACTCAACGTCGTGACTGCGTGCCTTTTGAAGAATGAGCCTGCGAGTTTGCGGTGTGTTGCGAGGTTAACCCGGGTGGGGTAGCCGTAGCGAAAGCGAGTCCGAACAGGGCGTTTGAGTAGCACGCTCAAGACCCGAAGCGGAGTGATCTAGCCATGGGCAGGTTGAAGCGGAGGTAAGACTTCGTGGAGGACCGAACCCACCAGGGTTGAAAACCTGGGGGATGACCTGTGGTTAGGGGTGAAAGGCCAATCAAACTCCGTGATAGCTGGTTCTCCCCGAAATGCATTTAGGTGCAGCGTCGTGTGTTTCTTGCCGGAGGTAGAGCACTGGATAGGCGATGGGCCCTACCGGGTTACTGACCTTAGCCAAACTCCGAATGCCGGTAAGTGAGAGCGCGGCAGTGAGACTGTGGGGGATAAGCTCCATGGTCGAGAGGGAAACAGCCCAGAGCATCGACTAAGGCCCCTAAGCGTACGCTAAGTGGGAAAGGATGTGGAGTCGCACAGACAACCAGGAGGTTGGCTTAGAAGCAGCCACCCTTGAAAGAGTGCGTAATAGCTCACTGGTCTAGTGATTCCGCGCCGACAATGTAGCGGGGCTCAAGCGTACCGCCGAAGTCGTGTCATTCCAGCATGTAGGGCCAACGCCCGCTGGGATGGGTAGGGGAGCGTCGTCTGCCGGGTGAAGCAGCCGCGGAAGCGAGTTGTGGACGGTTGACGAGTGAGAATGCAGGCATGAGTAGCGATACACACGTGAGAAACGTGTGCGCCGATTGACCAAGGGTTCCTGGGTCAAGCTGATCTGCCCAGGGTAAGTCGGGACCTAAGGCGAGGCCGACAGGCGTAGTCGATGGATAACCGGTTGATATTCCGGTACCCGCTGTGAAGCGTCAAACATCGAACCCATTAATGCTAAGGCCGTGAAGCCGTTCCGGACCCTTCGGGGAAAGGAAAGTGGTGGAGCCGCTGATCCAAGGTGGTAGTAGGTGAGTGATGGGGTGACGCAGGAAGGTAGTCCATCCCGGGCGGTGGTTGTCCCGGGGTAAGGGTGTAGGACGGTGTGTAGGTAAATCCGCATGCCATGTGTCTGAGACCTGATGCCGAGCCGATTGTGGTGAAGTGGATGATCCTATGCTGTCGAGAAAAGCCTCTAGCGAGTTTTATGGCGGCCCGTACCCTAAACCGACTCAGGTGGTCAGGTAGAGAATACCGAGGCGTTCGGGTGAACTATGGTTAAGGAACTCGGCAAAATGCCCCCGTAACTTCGGGAGAAGGGGGGCCATCACTGGTGAGGGAACTTGCTTCCTGAGCTGGGGGTGGCCGCAGAGACCAGCGAGAAGCGACTGTTTACTAAAAACACAGGTCCGTGCGAAGCCGTAAGGCGATGTATACGGACTGACGCCTGCCCGGTGCTGGAACGTTAAGGGGACCGGTTAGTCACTCTTCGGGGTGGCGAAGCTGAGAACTTAAGCGCCAGTAAACGGCGGTGGTAACTATAACCATCCTAAGGTAGCGAAATTCCTTGTCGGGTAAGTTCCGACCTGCACGAATGGCGTAACGACTTCTCGACTGTCTCAACCATAGGCCCGGTGAAATTGCACTACGAGTAAAGATGCTCGTTTCGCGCAGCAGGACGGAAAGACCCCGGGACCTTTACTACAGTTTGATATTGGTGTTCGGTTCGGCTTGTGTAGGATAGCTGGGAGACTGTGAAGCTTGGACGCCAGTTCAGGTGGAGTCGTCGTTGAAATACCAGTCTGGTCGTGCTGGATGTCTAACCTGGGTCCGTGATCCGGATCAGGGACAGTGTCTGATGGGTAGTTTAACTGGGGCGGTTGCCTCCTAAAGAGTAACGGAGGCGCCCAAAGGTTCCCTCAGCCTGGTTGGCAATCAGGTGGTGAGTGTAAGTGCACAAGGGAGCTTGACTGTGAGACCGACGGGTCGAGCAGGGACGAAAGTCGGGACTAGTGATCCGGCGGTGGCTTGTGGAAGCGCCGTCGCTCAACGGATAAAAGGTACCCCGGGGATAACAGGCTGATCTTCCCCAAGAGTCCATATCGACGGGATGGTTTGGCACCTCGATGTCGGCTCGTCGCATCCTGGGGCTGGAGTCGGTCCCAAGGGTTGGGCTGTTCGCCCATTAAAGCGGTACGCGAGCTGGGTTTAGAACGTCGTGAGACAGTTCGGTCCCTATCCGCTGCGCGCGCAGGAATATTGAGAAGGGCTGTCCCTAGTACGAGAGGACCGGGACGGACGAACCTCTGGTGTGCCAGTTGTCCTGCCAAGGGCATGGCTGGTTGGCTACGTTCGGGAGGGATAACCGCTGAAAGCATCTAAGCGGGAAGCCTGCTTCGAGATGAGTATTCCCACCCACTTGATGGGTTAAGGCTCCCAGTAGACGACTGGGTTGATAGGCCAGATATGGAAGCCCTGTAAGGGGTGGAGTTGACTGGTACTAATAGGCCGAGGGCTTGTCCTCAGTTGCTCGCGTCCACTGTGTCAGTTCTGAGACAACGAACAGTTGTCGGCTTTTGAGCTGAGCATTTAACTGAAGAGTGTGCTTGTTCGCTCGAAACCAATAGGGTTTCGGTGGTCATAGCGTGAGGGAAACGCCCGGTTACATTTCGAACCCGGAAGCTAAGCCTTACAGCGCCGATGGTACTGCAGGGGGGACCCTGTGGGAGAGTAGGACGCCGCCGAACAATCTTTGAAGGACCCCTGGTCACCAGCGTTCAGCTGGGACTAGGGGTCCTTTTTTGTTGTCCTGAAACAAGCACAGCCCGGAGCGCGCCGGGTACCCGGCTGCGCGAGAATGACTTGCGGTACCGAAGACAGGAGTCACCATGTCCACCAACTCTCCCGACGATCGACCGGAGCGCGACCAGCGGCGACGGGACAGTGGTGACCGTGGCGGCTACCGGGGGGGACCGCGTCGGGACAATGACCGGAACGACCGGCGCGACAACGACCGTCGTAGCGACGACCGTCGTGGTGATGACCGTGGTGGCTTCCGGCGGGACGACAACCGTGGTGAGCAGCGCGGTGGTGGCGGGTTCCGTGGACGGGACGACCGGCGAGAGGGCGACCGTGGGCCTCGCCCCGCGTTCCGACGCGACGATCGTCCCAGCGGGCCGCGTCGAGACGACCGCGATCGAGACCGGGACCGTGGCGTCCGGCGTGAAGGGGACCGCCCCGGCTTCCGCCGAGATGACCGGCGCGACGAACGTCCTGCGGTCCGCCGCGACGACCGCAGGGACGATCGCAAGGACGACCGGCGCGACACCGGGGACCGAGGCGGCTTCCGCCGCGACAGCGGGGACCGTGGGGGCTTCCGGCGGGACGACAGCCGTGGCGGGGACCGGCCGGCCTTCCGACGCGATGACCGGCGTGACGACCGTGGCGACCGCAGTCAGGGCGACCGTCCCTCGTACCGTCGGGATGACGACCGTGGGGGGCGTCCGCCGTTCCGGCGTGATGACGACCGTGGGGGTTTCCGGCGGGACGACAGCCGTGGCGGGGACCGCGGTGGGTTCCGGGGTCGCGACGACCGCGCCCCCGCTGACCGGCGCGATGACCGGCGTGGGGACGACCGTGGGGGGCGTCCGCCGTTCCGGCGTGATGACGACCGTGGGGGTTTCCGGCGGGACGACAGCCGTGGCGGGGACCGCGGTGGGTTCCGGGGTCGCGACGACCGCGCCCCCGCTGACCGGCGCGATGACCGGCGTGGGGACGACCGTGGGGGCGTCCGCCGTTCCGGCGTGATGACGACCGTGGGGGTTTCCGGCGGGACGACAGCCGTGGCGGGGACCGCGGTGGGTTCCGGGGTCGCGACGACCGCGCCCCCGCTGACCGGCGCGATGACCGGCGTGGGGACGACCGTGGGGGGCGTCCGCCGTTCCGGCGTGATGACGACCGTGGGGGCTTCCGGCGGGACGACAGCCGTGGCGGGGACCGGCCGGCCTTCCGACGCGATGACCGGCGTGACGACCGTGGCGACCGCAGTCAGGGCGACCGTCCCTCGTACCGTCGGGATGACGACCGTGGTGGGCGTCCGCCGTTCCGGCGTGACGACGACCGTGGGGGCTTGCGGCGGGATGACCGTGGTGGTCGGCCCGGTGGCTTCCGTGGGCGGGACGACCGTCGGGGCGGCGACGACCGGCGCGGTGGTGGGCGCTTCCGTGACGAGCGGGACCGGGACCGGGAGCCCATCAAGCGGCTGCCGATCGCGGAGGACGTCACGGGCGAGGAGATCGACAAGGACGTACGCCAGGAGCTGCAGAGCCTGCCGAAGACGCTCGCCGAGGATGTCGCCAAGAACCTGGTGATGGTTGCGCGGCTCATCGACGAGGACCCCGAGGGCGCGTATGGCTACTCCCGGGTGGCTCTGCGGCTGGCGTCGCGCGTCGCGGCCGTGCGTGAGGCGGCCGGCTTCGCCGCGTACGCGAACCAGAAGTTCAGCGAGGCGCTCGCGGAGTTCCGAGCGGCCCGGCGGATGACCGGCAACGTCGACCTGTGGCCCGTCATGGCCGACTGCGAGCGTGGTCTCGGGCGGCCCGAGAAGGCGCTGGACATGGCCGGGGCACCCGAGGTGCACAAGCTGGACAAGGCCGGTCAGGTCGAGATGCGGCTCGTGGCGGCCGGCGCGCGGCGTGACATGGACCAGCTCGACGCGGCCATCGTGACGCTGCAGAGCCCGGAGCTGGCCTCCAACTCCGTACAGCCGTGGACCGCGCGACTGCGGTACGCGTACGCCGACGCGCTGCTCGCGGCCGGGCGTGAGGGCGAGGCGCGGGAGTGGTTCGCCAAGGCCGTCGAGGCCGACAAGGACAGCAGCACGGACGCGTCGGACCGGCTCGCGGAGATGGACGGTGTCGAGTTCGTCGACGTCCTCGTCGAGGACGAGGACGACGAGAACAAGCACGAGGGTGACGAGGCGCCGCAGGGCGCGTCGTCCCTCGCGGACCACACGGCCGTCGAGGACAGTGACGCCGACGTGAACGCCGACGCCGACGTCGAGGAAGACAAGGACGTCGAGGGCGTCGCGGACGTCGAGGACGACAAGGACTGACGTTCGGCAGAAGAGAAGACGGTGAAGGGCGGGATCCCGTTACATGGGATCCCGCCCTTTCCTATGTCCTCTCCGTTGTCCTCAGAGCTCCAGGGTGCGCAGCACCAGCCCCGACGCCGGTTTCGGGCCGAAGGACGTCGACTTGCGGGGCATGGTGACGCCCTGGCGGGCGAGGTCGCGTACGAGCTCCTCGCGGACCGGGTGCATCAGGACGGCCGTGCCACCGTCGCGCCGGGCCTTCTCGACGGTGGCGGCCGTGTCGTGGATGTACGCGACGTGCGCCGGGGAGTCCTCGGGGATCCGCCAGACGTGGTCGAGGAGGGTGGCGTGCAGGACCGTCGCGTCGAGCGTGCGCCAGGCGGCCGGGCGGTCGGCGGGGATCGTACGGGCGAGGAGGTCCGGGTCCGGGCGGTCGACGAGGTGGAAGGCGCCGTCGCCCGCGAGGAGGAAGGCGTTGCCGGTGGCGGCCGCGTCAGCCAGGGCCTCCAGGGCCTCGGGGAGCGGGACATCCAGGTGCCGTACGCGGAACAGGCCGTCCAGGGCGGCCAGTGCGTCGGGGACCGGCAGTCGGTGGAGGAGGCGGTGGATCGCCCGGACACGGAGGGGGTAGCGGGCGGTGTCCACCAGGAGGACCAGGCCGTAGTCCCAGGGGCTGGGAGAGGGGTGCTCGGCACGTAGCCGGAGGTAGGTCGCCCAGCGGTGGTGGCCGTCGGCTATCAGGGCCTGGTGGTGTGCGAGGTCCGACTGGATCTCGGCGAGGTCGGCGGGATCGGTGACCGCCCAGAGGCGGTGGCTGAAGCCGTCCTCCGTGGTCGTGGCGAGGAGAGGGGCGCGTCGAGTGGTGCGCTCGACCACGGCTGTCGCGCCGGCCGTGGCGCCGTTGCCCCGGTAGGTGAGGAGCAGGGGTTCCATGTTGGTGGAGGTGGCGCGCATCAGGGCCGCGCGGTCCGCGATGACGTGGGGGATGACGTCCTCATGGGGGAGGACCACGCCGGCGGAGGGCTCCGACAGACGCAGGGCGCCTATCAGGCCGCGCTGGAGGATGGTGCCGTCCGCCTGCTCGTAGACGTAGAGGCCGGGCTCGGAGTCGGGGGCCAGGACGCCGTCGGCGAGCCAGCGGCGCAGGGTGTCGGCCGCCTGGTCGTCGCGGGCGGCGGGGGTCCCGGCCTGGGGGAGTATCAGGCGGACGATGTTGTAGGGGTCGGCGGATTCGAGGTGGAGAAGACCGTCCGGCCGTACGACCACGTCGTACGGCGGTGATGTCACGGCGGCCAGGCTGCCGACCCGGTCGGGGTCGTAGCGAAGGCCCCGGAACGGGGTCAGTTCGAGGCCGCTGCGCGCCGGGATCTCCTCCGCGGGACCTGCGTAGTTCATTGATGCATCGTATGTGTGTCAGTGCTGTGCGGGATGATCGGAGAGAGTGATCCAGCCGATTGTTGATCGACCGAGCGAGGAGCGGTGTGCAAATGAGCCAGGCAGTCAGGACTCGGCCCGACGGCAGTGGGCAGGCCCTGAGCGAGGCGTACGACACGGCGCTGCTCGATCTGGACGGGGTGGTGTACGCGGGCGGCAGCGCGATCCCGTACGCGGTGAAGTCCCTGGGTACGGCGCGCGCGGGCGGTATGCACCTCGCGTACGTCACGAACAACGCGCTGCGGACGCCCGACACGGTGGCCGCGCATCTCACGGCGCTCGGGATACCGACCGAGGCCGGTGACGTCATCACCTCGGCGCAGGCCGTGGCCCGGCTGATCAGCGAGCAGGTGCCCGCCGGTGCGCGGGTGCTGGTCATCGGTGGTGAGGGGTTGCGGGTGGCGCTGCGCGAGCGGGGGCTGGAGCCCGTGGAGTCCGCGGACGACGATCCGGTGGCCGTGGTGCAGGGGTACGGCGGTCCCGAGTTGCCCTGGGGGCGGTTCGCGGAGGCCAGCTATGCCATCGCGCGCGGGGTGCCGTGGTTCGCGTCCAACACCGACCTGACGATTCCGAGCGCGCGGGGGATCGCGCCCGGCAACGGGGCGGCGGTGCAGGTCGTCCGGATCGCGACCGGGGCCGAGCCGCAGGTGGCGGGCAAGCCGCTGCCGCCGATGCACCGGGAGACGATCCTGCGGACGGGTGCCGAGCGGCCGTTGGTGGTCGGGGACCGGCTGGACACGGACATCGAGGGGGCGTTCAACGGGGCGGTCGACTCGCTGCTCGTGCTGACCGGGGTGACCGACGGCGCGCAGCTCCTGGCCGCGCCGCCGCAGCACCGGCCGACGTACGTCGACGCCGATCTGCGCGGGATGCTCACCGGGCAACCCGAGGTCGTCGAGACGGGCGCGGGCTTCCGCTGCGGCGGCTGGACGGCGACCGCCGGAAGCACGGAGGTCTCCCCGCTCGAGCGAAGCCGAGAGTGGGGGAGGCTGGAACTGGACGGCGAGGGTGAGGCGATGGACGGGCTGCGGGCGCTGTGCGCGGCGGCCTGGACGGCGGCAGGGGAGGGCTCGTGCGAGCTGGACGGGGGGAAGGCGCTGGCACGGCTGGGGTTGTGAGTGACTGAGGTCCGTGAGAGCCCGGTGGTCCATGCGGTGCCTGCGGCCCGGATGAGATGGCCTTTTACCGTACGCCCGTGCGGTGTTCGTGGACGGGATCGAGCCAAAAGCAGAGGATAGGCTAACCTAACCAGGTGTTGGTCGACAGTCCTCCTGAACCGAGCGCGGAGACCGCCCCCGCGCCTCCGAACCGCCGGGCGATACGAGCCGTCGGGCTCCTCGTGTCCCTCGCGCTCCTCGCCCTGGTGGCACTCGCGAGTATCGCGATCGGTGCGAAAGAGCTGTCACTGGAGCAGGTCTGGCACGGCCTGTTCGAGGACACGGGGACGTACGGCGACGTCGTCGTCGGAGAGCGGATCTCGCGCACCCTCCTCGGGTTGCTCGCGGGAGCGGCGCTAGGGCTGGCCGGTGCCGTGCTCCAGGCGCTCACCCGGAACCCGCTGGCCGACCCTGGGCTGCTCGGCATCAACGCGGGCGCGTCCGCCGCGGTCGTCACCGCGATCACCTTCTTCGGCGTCACCTCGCTGACCGGGTATGTGTGGTTCGCGTTCGCCGGCGCGGCCGTGGTCGGGGCGCTGGTCTGGTTCCTCGGCGGTAGCCGGGGTGCGACGCCGGTGCGGCTCGCGCTCGCGGGTACGGCGATCAGCGCCGCCCTCTACGGCTATCTCCAGGCCGTGATGATCATGGACGATGCGGCGCTCTCCAAGATGCGGTTCTGGACGGTCGGTTCGCTGGCCTCGGCGACCGACGAGACCATCACGCAGGTGCTGCCGTTCCTCGCCGTCGGCACGGTCGTCGCGCTGCTGCTCGCCCGGCCGCTGAACGCGGTGGCCATGGGCGACGACACCGCCCGCGCGCTCGGCGCCAACCTCGCCCGCACCCGGGCGCTCTCGATGGCCGCCGCCACCGTGCTGTGCGGTGCCGCGACCGCCGCCTGCGGGCCGATCGTCTTCGTCGGGCTGATGGTCCCGCACGTCGTCCGGTCCTTCACCGGGCCCGACCTGCGCTGGATCCTGCCGTACGCGACCGTCCTGTCGCCCGTGCTGCTGCTCGGCGCCGATGTCATCGGCCGGATGGTGGCGCGGCCCGCGGAGCTCCAGGTCGGCATCGTCACCGCGATCCTCGGCGGGCCGGTCTTCATCTTTCTCGTACGACGGCGGAGGACGGCGCAGCTGTGAAGACGCAGGTCATGAGGGAGACACACGTCATGAGCAAGCCCGCCGCACGCAACCGTGCGGTCCGCACCCCCGGCGGGTTGTCGGTCCGCCTGGACGTGCGGGCGTTCTCCGTCGTCGTCCTGCTGCTGCTGGCGGCGCTGACCGCGAGTGTCGTACTGATCGGGACCGGGGACTTCCCCATCCCGGCCGGCGACGTCCTCAAGACGCTGCTCGGCAGCGGCGACGCGGGCCAGGAGTTCATCGTCAACGAGCTGCGGCTGCCAAGAGTTCTGGTCGGACTCCTTGTCGGGGCCTCGCTCGGCCTCGGCGGGGCGCTGTTCCAGTCCATCTCCCGCAATCCGCTGGGCAGTCCGGACGTGCTCGGCCTCTCACAGGGCGCCACCGCCGGGGCACTGGTCATGATCGTGCTGTTCTCCGGGAGCGCGAACCAGGTCGCCCTCGGGGCACTCGTCGGGGGCCTGGTCACCGGCCTCGCGATCTATGTGCTGGCCTGGAAGCGGGGCGTGCACGGCTACCGGCTCGTGCTGGTCGGCATCGGTGTCTCTGCGATCGTCACGGCGGTCAACGGCTATCTGATCACCAAGGCCGACCTCGTCGACGCGGCCCGCGCCGTCGTGTGGATGACCGGCTCCCTCAACGGCCGTGACCGGTCCCAGGTCTGGCCGCTGCTGATCATGTGCGCGATCCTCGTGCCGCTGGTGCTCGGCAACGCGCGCGGGCTGCGGATGATGGAGATGGGCGACGACGTGTCGTACGCCCTCGGGGTCGGCGTCGAGCGCGTACGGCTGCTGCTGATGGTGTCGGCCGTGCTGCTCACCGCCGGGGCCACCGCGGCCGCCGGGCCGGTCAGCTTCGTCGCCCTCACCGCGCCCCAGCTCGCCAAGCGGCTGACCCGCTCGCCCGGTCCGAACCTGGTGCCCTCCATGTGTATGGGCGCGACCCTGCTGATCGTCGCCGACTGGGCCTCGCAGCGGGCCTTCGGGGCCGACCAGCTGCCCGTCGGCGTCGTCACCGGCGTACTCGGCGGCGTCTATCTGCTGTGGCTGCTGGTCACCGAGCGGAAGGCCGGGCGGATATGAGCCGCCCCGAGCCGAACGTGCAGAGGTCGAACGGGCACAGGTCGAACGGGCACAGGTCGAACGGGCCGAAGCCGGAAGGGCCGGGCACCAGCGCGTCGGCGAACGAGAACAACAAGAGGAGCACTGTGAACCGCCTGTCCGCCGAGAACGTCACCCTCGCCTATGACCAGCGGGTCATCGCCGAGCAGCTGTCGGTGGAGATCCCCGACAACTCGTTCACCGTGATCGTCGGCCCCAACGCCTGCGGCAAGTCCACGCTGCTGCGCGCCCTGTCGCGGATGCTGAAGCCGTCCCGGGGGCGGGTGCTGCTCGACGGGCAGGTCATCCAGTCGATGCCCGCCAAGAAGGTCGCGCGGACACTGGGCCTGCTGCCGCAGTCGTCGATCGCGCCCGACGGGATCACCGTCGGCGACCTCGTGGGCCGCGGCCGCTACCCGCACCAGGGGCTGCTGCGGCAGTGGTCGACCGAGGACGAGCGGATCGTCCGGGAGTCGATGGAGTCGACCGGGGTCTCCGAGCTGGCCGACCGTTACGTCGACGAGCTGTCCGGCGGCCAGCGTCAGCGCGTCTGGATCGCCATGGCGCTCGCCCAGCAGACCCCGCTGCTGCTGCTCGACGAGCCGACCACCTTCCTCGACATCCAGCACCAGATCGACGTACTCGACCTGTGCGCCGAACTCCACGAGGAGCAGGGCCGCACGTTGGTCGCGGTGCTGCACGACCTCAACCACGCCGCCCGCTACGCCACCCACCTCATCGCCCTGCGCGGCGGCTCGGTGATCGCCGAGGGCGCGCCCTCCGAGATCGTCACGGCCGAGCTCGTCGAGGAGGTCTTCGGACTGCGCTGCCAGATCATCGACGACCCGGAGACGGGGACACCGCTGGTGGTGCCGGCGGCGCGCAGGGCGCGGACGGGCATCGAGCGGACGGGCATCGAGAAGGTGGCGGCTACAGAAGTTTCCTGAGCTGGAACAGGTCCCGGAAGCCCGCTTCCAGCTTGACCCGGCCCGAACCCCAGGCTTTGGCGAAGTTCAGTTCGCCGTCGACGAGGTTCACCAGGTCGTCGCCCGTCATGGCGAGCCGGATCTGGGCCTTCTCCGGCGGCGGCCCCTCAAGGGTGTCGTGCACCTCGATCCGGCCGTCGCGCATACGTCCCACGAAGGTGACGTCGAGATCCTTG
This sequence comes from Streptomyces sp. DSM 40750, assembly GCF_024612035.1. GTDB lineage: Bacteria > Actinomycetota > Actinomycetes > Streptomycetales > Streptomycetaceae > Streptomyces. The sequence goes on along the minus strand of NZ_CP102513.1, from coordinate 2,711,367 downwards.
ACATGGCAGCTCACCGAGCGGTCGAGAGCCGTCGCCTCACCCACGTGTCCGTCGGCGCCTGCCATGTTGTCCGAGAGCTTTTCGAGCGCGGCGCGGCACTCCTCAATCGTTGCCATCGCGATCGACGGTACCCCAGAGCTTCGCGGTAGCGTCTGGGCATGAGCGACTCTTTGCCCGAGGTCGAGGCCGGGGCGGAAGCAGTGGTTCCGGGGATGGAGGCCGGTGTGGTCGGCGAGCCCGGCCCGCAGCCGGAGCCCGCGGTCGTCGAACCCGAGGACGCCCCCGCCGCCCCGGCCCCGCTGAACGTGCCCCGCACCGCCACCGGCCATCTCGACGTCGACGCCGCCCTCGACCGGCTGGCCGACGCCGACCACCTCGCCACCGACGGCCATGTGGAGGTGTACGAGGATGTACATCGGGGGCTGCGCGACGCGCTCACCGCGCTCGACGCCCGCCCGGGTCCTCCGGTGCCCCCACGGACGTACGAGAGCAGGAGCTGAACCCACCGTGGCAGGAGTCGCACGCCGCCGTCTGGACGCCGAACTGGTCCGGCGGAAGCTCGCGCGGTCGCGTGAGCACGCGAGCCAGCTGATCGCCGCCGGGCGGGTCACCGTCGGCAAGACCGTCGCGACCAAGTCCGCCACGCAAGTGGAGACCGCGGCCGCGATCGTCGTCGTGAGCGACGACGGCGACCCGGAGTACGTGTCCAGAGGCGGCCACAAGCTCGCGGGCGCCCTCGAGGTCTTCGTCCCACAGGGGCTGGCCGTCGAGGGCCGCCGGGCGTTGGACGCCGGCGCCTCCACCGGCGGTTTCACCGACGTACTGCTGCGGGCCGGGGCCGCGCACGTCGTCGCCGTGGACGTCGGATACGGACAACTCGCCTGGACTCTTCGGAGTGATGAACGCGTCACCGTCAAGGACCGTACGAACGTACGCGAGTTGACGCTCGAAGCGATCGATGGGGAGCCTGTGGATCTTGTCGTGGGGGATCTGTCCTTCATCCCGCTCGGCCTGGTACTGCCCGCCCTGGTGCGGTGTGTGAAGCCTGACGCCGATCTGGTGATGATGGTCAAGCCGCAGTTCGAGGTGGGTAAGGAGCGGCTGGGCAGTGGGGGAGTGGTACGGAGTCCGGAGCTGCGCGCCGAGGCGGTGCGCGGGGTGGCCCGGCGGGCCGGGGAGCTGGGGCTCGGGGTGAAGGGTGTGACGGCCAGTCCGCTGCCCGGGCCCTCGGGCAATGTCGAGTACTTTCTGTGGCTGCGTGCCGGGGCACCCGCGCTGGACCCGGCCGACGTCGACCGAGCAGTTGCGGAGGGGCCGCGTTGACTCAGGACCGAGTTCGAACTGTTTTCCTGCTCACTCACACCGGGCGGCCGGCTGCGATCCGCAGCGCCGAGCTCGTCGTCAAGGGGCTGCTGCACCACGGCATCGGCGTGCGGGTCCTGGAGCACGAGGCCGAGGACATCCCGGTGCCGGAGGAGGTGGAGCTCGTCAAGGAGGCCACCCCGCAGTGCCTCGACGGGTGCGAGCTGCTCATCGTCCTCGGCGGTGACGGCACGCTGCTGCGTGGCGCCGAGTTCGCCCGGGCGTCCGGGGTGCCGATGCTCGGCGTCAACCTCGGCAGCGTCGGCTTCCTCGCGGAGGCCGAGCGTGACGACCTCGACAAGGTCGTCGACCGCGTGGTGACCAAGTCCTACGAGGTCGAGGAGCGTATGACCGTCGATGTCGTCGTTCATCAGAACGGGAACATCGTCCACACGGACTGGGCGCTGAACGAGGCGGCCGTGCAGAAGGCGGGCGCGGAGAAGCTGCTGGAAGTCGTCCTTGAGATCGACGGTCGGCCCGTCACCGGGTTCGGGTGCGACGGGATCGTGCTGTCGACCCCGACCGGGTCCACGGCGTACGCGTTCTCCGCGGGCGGGCCCGTGGTGTGGCCGGAGGTCGAGGCGCTGCTGATGGTGCCGATCAGTGCGCACGCGCTGTTCGCCAAGCCGTTGGTGACATCGCCGAATTCGGTGCTGGCGGTGGAGGTGCTGCCGCATATTCCGCCTGGGGTTCTTTGGTGTGACGGGCGGCGGACGGTTGAGTTGCCGCCGGGGGCGCGGGTCGAGGTACGGCGGGGGGCTGTGCCTGTGCGGCTGGCTCGGTTGCACCATGCGTCCTTTACGGACCGGTTGGTGGCGAAGTTCGCGTTGCCGGTTTCCGGATGGCGGGGGGCTCGGCATTAGAAAGCGCCCGGCGCTTTGCGTGGAGCCGAGCGCCGGGCCACCCCCGCGTCAACGGGGAGCCGTCAGGCGAACGAGGATTGCCCCGGGAAAGTAACGCCCAGCTCTCTAAGCGGGGGCGGCGTCGCACGGGCCCGGGAAAACCTCGTATGGTCGGGGGCGTGTTGGAGGAGATGCGGATACGGTCGCTCGGAGTCATCGACGACGCGGTCGTCGAGTTGTCGCCCGGCTTCACCGCCGTGACGGGTGAGACGGGTGCGGGCAAGACCATGGTGGTCACCAGCCTCGGCCTGCTGCTCGGCGGGCGGGCGGACCCGGCGCTCGTGCGGATCGGTGCGAAGAACGCCGTCGTGGAGGGCCGGATCGCCGTGCCCGACGGAGCGTCGGCGATCGTGCGGGCCGAGGAGGCCGGCGCCGAACTCGACGACGGGGCGCTGCTGATCAGCCGTACCGTTTCCGCCGAGGGACGGTCACGGGCGCACCTGGGCGGGCGCAGCGTGCCCGTGGGAGTGCTCGCGGAGCTGGCCGACGAACTGGTGGCCGTGCATGGCCAGACCGACCAGCAGGGGCTGCTGAAGCTGTCCCGGCAGCGGGCGGCGCTCGACCGGTACGCGGGCGACGCGGTCGCCGTGCCGCTCACCAAGTACGGCGAGGCCTACCGGCGGCTGCGGGCCGTGGCCACCGAACTCGACGAGATCGTCACGCGCGCGCGTGAGCGGGCCCAGGAAGCCGACATGCTGCGGTACGGGCTCGACGAGATCGCGGGCGTCGAGCCGCGGGCCGGCGAGGACGTGGAGCTGGCCGAGGAGGCCGAGCGGCTCGGGCACGCCGAGGCGCTGGCGTCCGCCGCGACGGCCGCGCACGCCGCGCTCGCGGGCAATCCCGAGGATCCGGAGGGCGTGGACGCCACGACGCTCGTCGCGGGTGCCCACCGGGCGCTGGAGGCCGTGCGGTCGCACGACCCGGCGCTGGCCGCGCTCGCCGACCGGATCGGGGAGATCGGGATCCTGCTGGGTGATGTGGCGGGGGAGCTGGCGGGGTACGCCGACGACCTGGACGCCGATCCGCGGCGGCTGGCGGCCGTCGAGGAGCGGCGGGCCGCCCTGAACGCGCTCACCCGGAAGTACGGTCAGGACACGGCCTCGGTGCTGTCCTGGGCCGAGGAGGGCGCCCAGCGGCTCACCGAACTCGACGGTGACGACGAGCGGATCGACGAGCTGACCGCCGAGCGGGACGCGTTGCGGGCCGAACTGGGCGGTCTCGCACAGGCCTTGACGGACGCCCGGGCGGAGGCCGCCGAGCGGTTCGCCGCGGCCGTCACGGCCGAGCTGGCCTCGCTCGCCATGCCGCACGCGCGCGTGTCGTTCGAGATCCGGCAGAGTGAGGATCCCGAGGGCGTCGAGGTGGGCGGGCGTACGGTCGCGTACGGGCCGTCCGGTGCCGACGAGGTCGAGCTGCTGCTCGCGCCGCACCCGGGAGCGCCGCCCCGGCCCATCGCCAAGGGCGCGTCCGGCGGTGAGCTGTCTCGGGTGATGCTGGCCGTCGAGGTCGTGTTCGCCGGGACGGATCCCGTGCCGACGTATCTCTTCGACGAGGTCGACGCCGGTGTCGGCGGCAAGGCCGCGGTCGAGATCGGGCGGCGACTCGCACGGCTCGCCAAGTCTGCCCAGGTCGTGGTCGTCACACATCTGCCGCAGGTGGCCGCCTTCGCCGACCGGCAGTTGCTGGTGGAGAAGACCAACGACGGTTCCGTGACCCGGTCCGGTGTGAAGGTCCTGGAGGGCGAGGACCGTGTGCGCGAGCTGTCGCGGATGCTCGCCGGCCAGGAGGACTCGGAGACGGCGCGGGCGCACGCGGAGGAGCTGCTGGCGGCGGCCCGCGCGGACGCGTAGGGCGAGGGCCCGGGACCGCCGCGTTCGCCGACCGTGGGCGAACGGGGCGGTGAACTCGGCGGGAAGGAGTGGGGCGGGAGTCGCCCCGAGGGGCAACCTCGTGCGGGAGTTCACTCGTGTGGGTGACCCTGGGTCCGGGGTTGCCCGGCACTCCGGCACCCGCCCCGTACGGCTGTCCCGGAACACCCTTGCGGCCTGGCATCCTTGGACAGGAACGACGTAGCAGGACGTGCTGCGTGGACCACACGGAAGCGCCTCGTACGGTCCACCCCCACCACGGGATCCTTCTGTACGTTTCTTCGTGACCGTCCGACCCCGAACCAGGAGCCCCGGCCACGTGAGCCACGTGAGCAGCCACTCACCACACGGCCAGTCGCCGCTGCGAACCGTGCAAGTGCTCGGCGGCGGCAGCGCGGTGAGCAGCGCGCATGTGCGGTCGCTGGCCTCGGGTCTCGTCGCCCGGGGCGTACGGGTCACCGTGTGCGCCCCCACCGAGACCGACGGTGTGTACGACTTCACCGGCGTCGGAGCCCACCACGTCCACGTACCCCGCAGCAGCGACCCGGCCTCGGTGGCCAGCCTGCGCAGCGCCTGCGCGGACGCCGACCTGGTGCACGCCCACGGGCTGCACGCCGGCTTCCGGGCCACGCTCGCGCTCGGCCGGCGCACCACCCCGCTCGTCGTCACCTGGCACACGCGTTCGTACGCGGAGGGCGCGCGGGCGCATCTGCTGCGGCTGCTGGAGCGGCGGGTCGTCAAGGCCGCCGCCGTGGTCCTCGGCACCACCTCCGACCTCGTCGACCGGGCCCGCAGCCGGGGCGCACGCGACGCCCGGCTCGCCGCCGTCGCCCTGCCCGCGCCGCGCCGGAACGACGCCGACCGCGACGAGGAGCGGCCCTCCTCCAAGGTCCGGGCCGAACTCGGCGCCACCGACCGCCCGTTGCTCATGGCCGTCGGCACGCTCGACCGCCACCGGGGATACGACACGCTGCTGGACGCGGCCAGGGAGTGGCGCGGCCTCGACCCCGTGCCGCTGCTCGTCATCGCGGGCGAGGGGCCGCTGCGGAGCGTCCTTCAGCGGCGCATCGAGGACGAGGAACTGCCCGTCCGGCTCGTGGGGCGGCGTGACGACATCTCCGAGCTGATCGCCGGCGCCGATCTCGCGCTGCTGCCCGGTGGCCCCGAGGCCCGCTCGGTCCTGGCTCAGGAAGCGCTCCACGCGCGCGTGCCGCTCGTCGCGGCCGCCGTCGGATCGGTGCCCGACCTGGTCGGCGACGGCGCCGAACTCGTTCCGTACGGCGATGCCGCCGCACTTGCCACAGCCGTCGTACGCCTTCTCGACGACCCCGACCTGCGTGAGGCGCTGGCGGAGCGGGGCACGCGGCAGGCCGGCACCTGGCCGACCGAGGACGAGACGGTGGCGCAGGTGCTCAGCGTCTACGACGAGTTGACGCGGTGGAGGCCGCTCACCTGACCGGCTGGGGCCTGTCGTTCGGATCCTGCCGACTTCGGGCCACGGCGCCTGATGTCCGCCGGTGAGCGGGCCGACGGGGGTACCTCCCGCGCGAGCGGAGCCGGGCGTGGGGGAGGGTGTGCCGGCCGCGCGGCCACGGCGTGATCCGAACGACATGCCCCAGGCTTCAGGTGACGTGTCTGCGGGCCCGCAGTGCCAGGCTCAGGGCCAGTACCGCCTGCGGGTCGTCCAGGTCGGTGCCGAGGAGTTCGCCGATGCGGGCGAGGCGGTTGTAGAGGGTCTGGCGGTTGAGGTGCAGTTCGCGGGCGGTCTCCGCCTTGCGGCCGGCGTGGGCCAGATAGGTCTCCAGGGTGGGCAGCAGCGGGGGCTTGGCGCGGTCGTCGTGGTCGCGGAGGGGGCCGATCGCGCGGTCCACGAAGGCGGCCAGGTCGGGGTGGTCGCGCAGCCGCCACAGCAGCAGGTCGATGTCGAGGCGCCGGGCGTCGTACCAGGGGCGGTCGGCCAGACCCCGCGCGGCCGTCGCCGTCTCCGCCGCGTGTCTGAGGCCGGCCGAGGCGGCCGCCCAGCCGCCGGGCACCCCGACGACCACCACGGGCGGCAGGCCGCCCGGCCGCTGCATCCCGGCACGCTCCACACCGGCCCGCAGCGCCGCCGCGACCTTGTCCGCGATCGCCGGGCGCTCCGACTCCGCGCGCAGGCCCAGCAGCAGCGGGACGCGGCCCTCGACCGGTCTTACGCCGAGCAGGACGGGGACGCCCACCGAGGCCAACTCCTCGGCCACGGCGCGGGCCAGGACGGCCCAGCCGCCGCCGAAGGAGAGGTCGTCGGCGAGCCGCATCACCACCGGCAGCAGGGGGCCGCCGCCCGGCTTGAAGCCCAGGACGCGGGCCTGTGCAGGGGCGTCCGCCGCCCGGACGCGGCCCTCGGCGAGGTCGCTGAGGAAGTCGCCGCGCCCGCGTGCCGCCAACTCCTCCTCCTGCCTGGCCTGCATCAGGACGACGGCGAGGACCCCGGCCGCCCGCTCGGCGGCGATCCGGTGCACGGGGGCCGGCGGGGCGACGACGGGGAGGAGGACCAGGCGGGCCCGTACCGAGCCCGCGCCCTGGCCGCCGCCCGGTACGTCGACGATGGCCGTCCCGGTCGGCGGCTCGTCCTTGTGCTGGGCACGCAGCCCCTCCCACACCTGGAGCGGATCGGTGCCCGCCGGACCGGTCCCGGCGGCGTACAGAAGCCGGCCGTCGGCGGTCTCCAGGAAGACCGGGTTGCCGCTGAAGTCGGCCAGGATGCCGAGGACCTGGGGGATTCCGCCCCCGCCGAGCAGGGCCTCGGTGCAGCGGCGGTGGACCTCCTCGGCCTGCTGGAGGAGCGCGTAGTGGCCGTTGACGATCTCGGTGTGGATCTCCTCGGTGACCGTCACGAACGCCACCTCGCGGTGCAGTTGGACGAGGGGGAGACCGGCCGAGCGCGCGGTCTCGACGAGGGCGGCGGGGAGGCGGGCGAAGCGGGGGCCCAGTTCGATGACGAGGGCCGCGATGCCGCGCTCGGCCAGGGTCCGGACGAACGCCCGCTGGTCGGCGGGGCGGGTGCCGAGCCCGTACCCGGTGGTCAGCAGCAGTTCGCCGCCCTTGAGGAGCGAGGCGATGTTCGGGACCTCGCCCGCGTGCACCCAGCGCACGGTCCGGTGCAGCCGGTCGGCGCCGGCCAGGATCTCCGGCAGCCCGCCGCGCAGCCCGGGCAGCTCCAGCGCCCGCCGCACGGTGATGCCGCCCTGCGCCTCGGAGCCGTCACCGGGGGCGCGGGTGTCACGGGTGTCCATGGACCGGACGGTACCCGCTCGTCACGCCGGCGGGATGTTGTGGTTGAAGCGGAAGACGTTGTCGGGGTCGTACACGGTCTTCACCGCGGTCAGCCGCCGGTAGTTGTCGACGCCGAGGCCGGCCACGACCCGGTCGGCGCCCTCGTCGCCGACGAAGTTGAGGTAGACCGCCCCGGTGCTCCACGGCCGGACGTCGGCGCGGACGTCCCGTACCCACCGGACGCACCGCGCGTCGTCCGCCGGGTCCTCCCAGATGCCGAAGGGGTGCACGACCCAGGGGGAGTTCCGGTACGGCACGGGATAGTGGGCGGGGCCGTCGGCGATCGCACCGCCCAGCGGGAAGAGCACGTGCTGGGTGCCGGTCGGCACGGGCATCGTCCAGGCGCGGGTGGCGAAGACGTCCACCAACTCGTCCGGCAGTCCGGTCAGATACTCCGCCGACCAGTAGTTCCGCATGCCCGGCGGATCGTCGATCATGCACTGCGCGTCCGCGTACGGCATCGCGCCGACCACCTCGGCCTCGTGCGGCAGCGCCAGCAGCGGCTCGGCGGTCTTGAGCATGTCGTCCTCGGTGCCCGCGTACGTCAGGAGGACACCGCACGCGAGCCTGCCCACCAGATGCCCGGGGACGAACTCCTCGGGCGGGGCGGTGAGATAGATGACACCGCCGCTCACCTCCGGCGGGCCGGTCTCGACGACCTCGCGGTACACACGCACCACCTCGGGGCCGCGTTCCGGGAGGTAGAGCAGCAGGGCGATGGCGAACGCGGGCAGTTCGTGCAGCCGGAGGGTGAGCGCGGTGGCGACCCCGAAGTTCCCGCCACCGCCGTGCAGCGCCCAGAACAGGTCCGGGTTCTCCTCGCCGCTCGCCCGGACCGTCTGGCCGTCGGCGGTCACCAGCTCGACGCCGAGCAGGTTGTCGACGGCGAGCCCGAAGGCGCGGTCCAGCCAGCCGCTGCCGCCGCCGAGGACGAAGCCGCCGACTCCCGTGGTCGATGCTCGGCCGCCGGTGGTCGCGAGACGGTAGGGCTCGGTGGCGCGGTCGAGATGGCTCATGGTGGCGCCGCCCTCGACCCGGACGCTCATGGACCCGGGATGGACCGTGACCGCGTGCATCCGGCGCAGATCGATGACGAGCCCGTTGTCGTTCAGCGCCATTCCGGCCACGCTGTGGCCGCCGCCGCGTACGGCGATCCGCAGGTCCAGATCACGGGCGAAGCGCACCGAACGCACGACATCGGCCTCGTTCACGCACTGCGCGATCACGGCCGGACGCCGGTCGATCATGGAGTTGAAGACCGACCGGGCCTCGTCGTAACCCGGATCCGCCGGGGCGTACACGTCGCCGGCCAGATCCTCGCGGAGTGAGGCGAGGGCAGCGTGCGCCTTCGAGAAGGGAGCCATCGCAAGACGCCCCCCTTTCAGCCAGGGGACAGGACTACTTCCAGGCTAGGCGGGGGCGGCGGGTCGGTCCTGTTCTGCGCGTGGCACGGGAACCCGGCGCCGGGGCCGGGCGATCCGCCGCCGTATGCGACGGATCCGACGGTGCGGTCAGCCGCCGTACGCCCCCGAGGCGGTCAGCCGCAGGGCCGTGTCGATGAGGGGCACGTGGCTGAACGCCTGCGGGAAGTTGCCGACCTGGCGCTTGAGCACCGGGTCCCACTCCTCGGCGAGGAGACCCAGGTCGTTGCGGAGGGAGAGCAGCTTCTCGAAGAGCTTGCGGGCCTCGTCCACCCGGCCGATCATCGCCAGGTCGTCGGCCATCCAGAACGAGCAGGCGAGGAACGCGCCCTCGTCGCCCGGAAGCCCGTCCACGCCCTCCTCCTCGCCGGAGGTCGGGTAGCGCAGGATGAAGCCGTCCGGGGTCGACAGCTCGCGCTGGATCGCCTCGATGGTGCCGATGACCCGCTTGTCGTCCGGCGGCAGGAAGCCCATCTGCGGGATCAGCAGCAGCGAGGCGTCCAGCTCCTTCGAGCCGTACGACTGTGTGAAGGTGTTGCGCTCCTTGTCGTAACCCTTCTCACACACGTCCCGGTGGATGTCGTCGCGCAGCTCGCGCCACTTCTCCAGCGGGCCGTCCGCGTCGCCGGACTCGATGAGCTTGATCGTGCGGTCCACGGCGACCCAGGCCATGACCTTGGAGTGCACGAAGTGGCGGCGCGGGCCGCGTACCTCCCAGATGCCCTCGTCCGGCTCGTCCCAGTGGTCCTCCAGGTAGCGGATCAGCTTCAGCTGGAGGAGGGCGGCGTAGTCGTTGCGGGCCAGGCCCGTCATATGGGCCAGGTGCAGGGCCTCGGTGACCTCGCCGTACACGTCCAGCTGGAGCTGGTGCGCGGCGCCGTTGCCGACCCGGACCGGGCCCGAGTTCTCGTACCCGGGCAGCCACTCCAGCTCGGCCTCGCCCAGCTCTCGCTCACCGGCGATGCCGTACATGATCTGCAGGTTCTCCGGGTCGCCGGCGACCGCCCGCAGCAGCCACTCGCGCCAGGCGCGGGCCTCGTCGCGGTAGCCGGTGCGCAGCAGCGAGGAGAGGGTGATGGCCGCGTCGCGCAGCCAGGTGTAGCGGTAGTCCCAGTTGCGGACACCGCCGATGTGCTCCGGGAGCGAGGTGGTCGGCGCCGCGACGATGCCGCCGGTCGGGGCGTACGTCAGGGCCTTGAGGGTGATCAGCGAGCGGATCACCGCCTCGCGGTACGGGCCGTGGTAAGTGCACTGCTCCACCCAGTCGTGCCAGAACTCCTCGGTGGCCTGGAGCGACGGCTCGGGCTCCGGCAGCGGCGGGGGCTGCTTGTGCGAGGGCTCCCAGGAGACCGTGAACGCGATCCGGTCACCCGGTGTCACCGTGAAGTCGGCGTACGTGGTCAGCGCCTTGCCGTACGTCTCGCACTCGGTGTCGAACCACACCGAGTCCGGCCCGGCGACAGCCACCGTGCGGCCCTCGTGCTTGTGCACCCAGGGCACGACCCGCCCGTACGAGAAGCGCATGCGCAGCGCCGAGCGCATCGGCACCCGGCCGCTGACGCCCTCGACGATCCGGATCAGCTGCGGGGCGCCGTCACGGGGTGGCATGAAATCGGTCACACGGACCGTGCCACGCGGGGTGTCCCACTCGGATTCCAGGATCAGCGAGTCGCCGCGGTACCGGCGGCGGGAGGCCGTCGGCGGCTGCGCGTCCGACGCGTGGGCGGGGCCCAGGCGCCAGAATCCGTGTTCCTCCGTGCCGAGCAGTCCGGCGAAGACGGCGTGGGAGTCGAAGCGGGGCAGGCACAGCCAGTCGACCGTGCCGTCCCGGCAGACCAGGGCTGCGGTCTGCATGTCTCCGATGAGTGCGTAGTCTTCGATGCGCCCGGCCACGTGCAACTCCAGTCGAACGGCCACGTCGCCCCCCGAGGGGCGGTCGCTGTGCGGTGTGCGGTCAAGGAACCCAAGGGATCGACAAAGAATCCATGATTCCAGACTGATCCAAGGGACGGTGTCATGCGATGTCGCTCAACGATCCTCAACGCATTCGAGGCGGTCGTTGCTCAACGAACTGACGAGTTCTCGTGATTGCCGGAGACGGGCTGGGGTGGTGCCGTCGCGCCGGCCGGGCTCGGCAGCGAGTGTCCGAAGAGGATACGACGCACCGGAGGGCTCCGCGTGCCGCTCCAGGCAACGCGAGTGAGCCGAACGAGTGAGCCAAGGGTGAAAGCTGATCGAGATTCGCCGGCTGTCGTAACAGGTCCGTGTCGGCCCGTGCGCGGAGCGTGGCCGGAAGCGATCGTGTCCTGTCGCTGATACCCTGGTAGCCCGTGGACCGGTGGGCGCCCCGACGCAAGAGGGACCCCCGAACCGCAGCGAAGGCACCCCCGACGAATCCGATCGGGCGGCGGCCGACCCGCACACCGAACCGCGACCACGGGAGCCCCCTCTTGGCCATGCCGCCCGCTGCTTTTCGAAACAGCACAGCCACGACGACCAAGCACATTTTCGTCACCGGGGGTGTCGCCTCCTCGCTCGGCAAGGGTCTGACCGCCTCCAGCCTCGGCATGCTGCTCAAGGCGCGGGGCCTGCGCGTCGTGATGCAGAAGCTCGACCCCTACCTGAACGTCGACCCCGGCACGATGAACCCCTTCCAGCACGGTGAGGTGTTCGTCACCAACGACGGCGCCGAGACCGACCTGGACATCGGCCACTACGAGCGCTTCCTCGACCGCGACCTGGACGGCTCGGCCAACGTCACCACCGGCCAGGTGTACAACACGGTGATCGCCAAGGAGCGGCGCGGCGAGTACCTGGGCGACACCGTGCAGGTCATCCCGCACATCACCAACGAGATCAAGCACCGCATCCGGCGCATGGCCTCCGACGAGGTCGACGTCGTCATCACCGAGGTCGGCGGCACCGTCGGCGACATCGAGTCGCTGCCGTTCCTGGAGACCGTCCGCCAGGTCCGTCATGAGGTCGGCCGGGACAACGTCTTCGTCGTGCACATCTCGCTCCTGCCGTACATCGGGCCCTCGGGTGAGCTGAAGACGAAGCCGACGCAGCACTCGGTTGCGGCTCTGCGCAACATCGGTATTCAGCCAGATGCGATCGTGCTGCGCTGTGACCGTGAGGTGCCCGCCGCGATCAAGCGCAAGATCTCCCTGATGTGCGACGTCGACGAGGCCGCCGTCGTCGCCTGTCCGGATGCCCGCTCGATCTATGACATCCCGAAGACCGTGCACGGCGAGGGCCTGGACGCCTATGTCGTCCGCAAGCTGGACCTGCCGTTCCGCGACGTGGACTGGACGACCTGGGACGACCTGCTCGACCGCGTCCACAACCCGCTCCACGAGATCAACCTGGCGCTCGTCGGCAAGTACATCGACCTGCCCGACGCCTACCTCTCGGTCACCGAGGCGCTGCGTGCGGGTGGCTTCGCCAACAAGGCCCGCGTGAAGATCAAGTGGGTCACCTCGGACGACTGCAAGACCCCGGCCGGCGCCGCGGCCCAGCTCGCCGACGTCGACGCCATCTGCATCCCCGGCGGCTTCGGTGACCGCGGTGTCTCCGGCAAGGTCGGCGCCATCCAGTACGCCCGCGAGCACGGGATCCCGCTGCTCGGCCTCTGCCTCGGCCTGCAGTGCATCGTGATCGAGGCCGCGCGCAACCTGGCGGACATCCCGGACGCCAACTCCACCGAGTTCGACTCCGCCACCGCCCACCCGGTCATCTCCACCATGGCCGAGCAACTCGACATCGTCGCCGGAGAGGGCGACATGGGCGGCACGATGCGGCTGGGCATGTACCCGGCGAAGCTCGCCGAGGGCTCGATCGTGCGCGAGGTGTACGACGGCAAGGAGTACGTCGAGGAGCGCCACCGTCACCGCTACGAGGTGAACAACGCCTACCGCGCGGAACTGGAGAAGAAGGCCGGTCTGCAGTTCACCGGAACCTCTCCCGACGGCAAGCTCGTCGAGTACGTCGAGTACCCCCGCGAGGTCCACCCGTACCTCGTCGCGACCCAGGCGCACCCCGAGCTGCGCTCCCGCCCGACCCGCCCGCACCCGCTCTTCGCCGGGCTGGTGAAGGCCGCGGTGGAGCGCAAGACCGGTAAGTAAATCCGAGCGGCACAAGCGCTGTACGGTGACCGGGGTGCATGTCTTTCGGGATGTGTGCCCCGGTTTCTTTGTTGCACGTGTGGGAGGACGAGTCGACATGACGATCAAGGACACCGCCGAGGAGTGGGAGGTCCGGGCGAGCGAGACGCCGTTCGTCGGCAACAAGACCTCCGTGCGCACCGACGAGGTGGTCATGCCCGACGGTTCGGTCGTCCGCCGCGACTACCAGGTCCACCCCGGTTCCGTCGCCGTCCTCGCCCTCGACGGGCAGGACCGGGTCCTGGTCCTCCGGCAGTACCGCCACCCCGTCCGCGAGAAGCTGTGGGAGATCCCGGCCGGGCTGCTCGACGTGCCGGGCGAGAACCCCCTGCACGCGGCCCAGCGCGAGCTGTACGAGGAGGCGCACGTCAAGGCGGAGGACTGGCGGGTGCTGACCGACGTCTACACCACGCCCGGCGGCTGCGACGAGGCCGTGCGGATCTTCCTCGCGCGCGACCTCTCCGCGGCCGAGGGGCAGCGCTTCGAGGTGGAGGACGAGGAGGCCGACATGGAGCTGGCCCGCGTTCCCGTGGACGAGGTGGTGCGGGGTGTCCTCGCCGGGGAGCTGCACAACAACTGCCTGGTGGTGGGGGTGCTTTCGCTGGTGGCGGCGAGGAGTGGAGAGGGCGTGGACGCGCTGCGTCCGGCTGAGGCGCCGTGGCCCGCCCGGCCGTTCGAGTCCTGACCCCCTCCTCACAGCAACCTCACACCGCCAGTCCTACGATCGTTTGATCCGATCGAGCGACCTGCCCGCCGTGCTCCGCCCAGATCGTCGCAGAGCGTGAACTAGGCTCGGGAAACGCCCGAACCGGAGTCCCGGCGGGCTTGCTCGTGCGGTGGGACGGGAGAGTGGCCCGTGGCGGATCAGGCGGTGGACATCGGGGATGCCCGGGTGTCCGGAACAGGGCGGCCCCCGGCTGTCGAGGCCGCCCCCACGGACAGTCAGTTCCTTGGCCGGGCAAGAGAGTTGAAGGAACTGCGGGCCGACATCGGCCGGGCCGGTCTCAACACCCTCGCGGGCCGGAAGGCGCCCCACGCGCGCGTGCTGCTCATCGCCGGCCGTCCCGGCTTCGGCCGCACCGCGCTCGCCGAGGAACTCGTCCGGCAGGTTACCGACGGTTACCCCGACGGTGTGCTGCGGACCCGGCTCACCGAACCCGACGGCACCCGTGTCCCGGTCGAGAGCGCGGCGCGGGAACTGCTCGGGGAACTCGGACTGCCGACCCCCGCCGGCGCCGACGAGGACGACCTCAGCGAGGCCCTGCGCGAAGCGCTGGCGGATCGCCGGGTGGTCCTGCTGCTGGACGACGCGGCCGACGCCGAGCAGGTCGACGCGCTGCTGCCGGACACACCGGACTCCCTGGTCGTGGCGGTCTCCGAGGGGCCGCTGACGGGCATCTCCGACGTCCGCCCGTGCACCCTGGGCGGACTGGACACCAAGTCCGCCGTGGAACTGCTGGAACGCTTCACCGGCTCGGTGCGCATCACCGTGGACCCGCGCTCCGCCGAGGGGCTCGCCGAGGTGTGCGGGGCCCAGCCCGCCGCGCTGCGGCTCGCCGGGGGCTGGCTGGCCGCCCGGCCCACGGCCGCCGTCTCCGACCTGGCCAAACAGCTGCGCGCCGAGGGCGACGACAGCCCGCCGCTCGCCAAGGTCTTCAAGCTGTCGTACGCCTCGCTGCCGACCACCGCCGCCCGGATACTGCGCCTCCTGGCGCTCGCCCCGGCCGGCCTGGTCGACCCGCACATCGCCTCCGCTCTCGCCGGCTGCGCGATCGGCGCGGCCCGCACCACGCTGGACGACTTCGTGGCCCTCGGGTTCCTGCACCCGGTCGACTCGCCGATGCCGCAGTACGAGGTCCCCGGCTGCCTCCAGCCGCTGCTGTGGGCCCTCGCCGAGAGCCAGGAGCGGCCGGGCGAGCTGCAACTGGCCCGCGCGCGGATGCTGGAGCGGTCGGTACGGCTGCTGCAGTCCTGCCGGGCCATCACCGAGACCGACAGCCCGCTGGCCCGCGAGAAGCTCCTCGGGATGCCCAAGGCGCTGCGGTTCCCGAGCCCCCGGGCCGCCGAGGAGTGGCTGGGCGTCCGCCGGCCCGCGCTGCTGGCCGCGGCCCGGCTCGCGGTGGCCGACGGCGAGCTGGACACCCTGGCCCGGCGTCTGATGTCCCAGCTGGTCCGGGCCATGGTGGCGCACTTCGGCACCCAGGCCGCGGCCCCCGACCTGTACGGCATCCACCGGCTCGTCCTCGACGTCGCCGAGCGCCGTGACCTGCCCCGTGAGCAGGCGGCGGCCCTGCTGAACCTCGGCGACCTGGATGCCCGGACCGGCCGTACGACGGCGGCGCTGGCCCGCTACCGGGCCGCGCTCGACGCCGGGCGGCGGGCGAACGACCCCTATGCGACCGGTCGCGCGATGGAATCCGTAGGCGGCGCCCACCAGGAGTTGGAGGACTACGAACGGGCCGCCGACTGGTACGGCAGGGCACTCGCCCAGCGGCTCGCCCGGGACGAGCGCGCGGACGCCGCCCGGCTGTACGGCCGGATCGCCACCGCGCACACCTACGCGGGCCGCTACGGCGAGGCACTGCGCAACTGGAGTTCGGCGCTCACCGGCCACCGCCGGCTCGGTGATGTGGGCGGCCAGGCAAGGGCGTTGAGCGAGATGGCGCGCGTCCAGGAGTACGCCGGGCGGCCGGAGGAGGCGCTGCGGACCTGTCAGGAGGCGGTGGAGTGGGCGCGGCGCGCAGAGGACACCCGGTTGCAGGCCGCGCTCCAGCTCCGGCTCGCCGACACCCTGGAGCGGCTCGGCGACCCGGCGGCGGCCCGGCTGCACCGGAGGGCCGCCGAGCTACTGCTGGGCGACGAGCTCCCCGACAGCGAAACCAGCGAGATCGAGCCGGAACACGGTGCTAACGCCTGCGAAATCCGTAGTGCATCCGCGAAAGATTGATGCATTGAAAGGCTAGACAGCGGGGATGCCTTCATTAGACTGGCTACGCCGCCGGTTCTCCTGCGGTGTCTCCTGGTGCGCTCCGGTGCGTACGGGTATGTCCTGCATTGTTCGGGCAGGTTCCGCCCCTGCGTGTGAGCCCCACACCCCTCCGAGCCAAGGACCGTGATCGACGTGAAGGTCGGCATCCCCCGCGAGGTCAAGAACAACGAGTTCCGGGTGGCCATCACCCCCGCCGGCGTGCACGAGCTGGTGCGCCACGGCCACCAGGTCGTCATCGAGCAGGGCGCCGGTGTCGGCTCGTCGATCCCGGACGTCGAGTACGTCGCCGCCGGCGCCGAGATCCTGGCCACGGCCGACGAGGTGTGGGCCACCGCCGACCTGCTGCTCAAGGTCAAGGAACCCATCGCCGAGGAGTACCACCGCCTCCGCAAGGACCAGACGCTCTTCACCTACCTGCACCTGGCCGCCTCCAAGGAGTGCACCGACGCCCTCGTCGAGTCGGGCACGACCGCGATCGCGTACGAGACCGTCGAACTGCCCGGCCGCGCGCTGCCGCTGCTCGCCCCGATGTCCGAGGTCGCGGGTCGGCTCGCCCCGCAGGTCGGCGCGTACCACCTGATGCGGGCCAACGGTGGCCGCGGTGTGCTGCCCGGCGGTGTGCCGGGTGTGCAGGCAGGCCGGGCCGTCGTCATCGGCGGCGGTGTGTCGGGCTGGAACGCCGCGCAGATCGCCATCGGCATGGGCTTCCACGTGACCCTGCTCGACAAGGACATCAACAAGCTCAAGGAAGCCGACAAGATCTTCGGCACGAAGATCCAGACGGTCGTCTCCAACGCCTTCGAGCTGGAGAAGGCGTGCCTGGAGGCCGACCTCGTCATCGGCGCCGTCCTCATCCCGGGCGCCAAGGCCCCGAAGCTGGTCACCAACGAGCTCGTGTCGCGCATGAAGCCGGGAAGTGTCCTTGTCGACATCGCGATCGACCAGGGTGGCTGCTTCGAGGACTCGCGTCCGACCACCCACGCCGAGCCGACCTTCCCGGTCCACGACTCGGTCTTCTACTGCGTCGCCAACATGCCCGGCGCGGTGCCCAACACCTCGACCTACGCGCTGACCAACGCCACGCTGCCGTACATCGTCGAACTCGCCGACCACGGCTGGGTCGAGGCGCTGCGGCGCGACCCGGCGCTGGCCAAGGGCCTCAACACCCATGACGGCAAGGTGGTTTACCGCGAGGTCGCCGAGGCGCACGGCCTGGAACACGCGGAGTTGGCGTCGCTGCTCGGCTGACCCGCCGGCGAGAAGGCAGCCGACCGGCCGCTGACCGGCTGCTTTAAGTCACCTTTCGGTAAAAGGCGATACGTCAACACAGGTCGTCAACAGCACCTTCCCGGCCGGATCTTGCCCGACAAGGTCCGGCCGGATGTGTGTATGGTCACTTTGCGACACTCGCGCAACTCGCCTCGAACGTAACCGTTCGGATGTTTCGCGCACCGGTGAAACCTGCTGTGCGACGGCCCTACGCCCTTGACAGCCGCATGTTTCATTGCCGACACATCGGGCCGGGTCCGGCGGATTGTGTTGCTGCGGACCGCCGACACGCCATAGAGTCGCCAACCGTCGGCATGGTGCCACGCTGACCTATCTAGAAGTTTCCTGGTCACCAAGGAGGTAAGACGACTTGTGAATGAGTCGACATTTACTCCCGGGGGTGGTCAACCAGGAATGCCTGCGCCGGTCTCGGGTCCCACGGGGTTCGCGGCTGTCGGCTCCGTCGCTGTCCGCACCTTCGCAGCCCACCAGAGTCAGCAACCAGCCGGGCTAACTCAGCCAGCACCCCAGAGCATGGATGGCCAACACGTGAACGCCATGGCCGGCGACGGAAGTGGCGGGGTCCACAACCACTTCGCCGACTACGACGAGCTGCCCGACGGGCACTTCTACGACCCCGACGCCGAGTACGAGCCCGATCCCGAGTACGCGGCCACGCTCGCGCCCGACGCGGCCCGCCAGCGCCGCGAGCGCATCGGTCCGACCGGTCGCCCGCTGCCGTACTTCCCGATCCCGGGCCCGCTGACCGACCACGGCCCCGCGAAGATCATCGCGATGTGCAACCAGAAGGGCGGCGTCGGCAAGACGACGTCGACCATCAACCTGGGTGCCGCGCTCGCGGAGTACGGCCGCCGGGTCTTGCTCGTCGACTTCGACCCGCAGGGCGCCCTCTCGGTCGGTCTCGGTGTGAACCCGATGGAGCTCGACCTCACGGTCTACAACCTGCTCATGGAGCGGGGCATGTCGGCCGACGACGTCCTGCTGAAGACCGCGGTCCCCAACATGGATCTGCTGCCGAGCAACATCGACCTGTCGGCGGCCGAGGTCCAGCTGGTCTCCGAGGTCGCGCGCGAGTCCACGCTGCAGCGGGCCCTGAAGCCGCTGATGGCCGACTACGACTACATCGTGATCGACTGCCAGCCCTCGCTCGGTCTGCTCACCGTGAACGCTCTGACGGCCGCGCACAAGGTGATCGTGCCGCTGGAGTGCGAGTTCTTCGCGCTGCGCGGTGTCGCGCTGCTGACGGAGACCATCGAGAAGGTCCAGGAGCGGCTCAACCCCGAGCTGGAACTCGACGGCATCCTCGCCACGATGTACGACTCGCGCACCGTGCACAGCCGTGAGGTTCTCGCGCGGGTCGTCGAAGCGTTCGACGACCACGTCTACCACACGGTCATCGGGCGCACGGTCCGCTTCCCGGAGACCACGGTCGCCGGTGAGCCGATCACCACGTACGCCTCCAACTCCGTCGGCGCCGCCGCGTACCGCCAGCTCGCCAGGGAGGTGCTCGCCCGGTGTCACGCCGAGTGAGTCTGCCGGGGGCCGACGAACTCTTCCGTACGACAGGGGGAATGGCGCTTCAGCCGTCCACTCCCCGGCGGGGGCCCAACGGAGAAGCCCGTGTGCCCGCTCCCGCCGGGGACAGCGACGGGGCCGCCACTGCGGAGGACGCACCGCCGTCCGTGCCCGTACAGGGCGGTGACGGCGAGGGGTCCGAGCATGTGGCCGCGGACGCCGAGTCCGACGGCGATCAGCCGCGCAGCCGGTCCGCCGCCGCGGGGGCCGAGCGGTCGGCTGCCGCCGGGCGGCAGCCGAAGCCGCAGGAAGGTTCTGCCGCCGGCGCGCCCCGCAAGCGGGGGCGTGCCTCCGGGCGCCGGCCCAGCGGGCGGGAGCGGCACGACGAGAAGATCACCGTGTACGTCTCCGCCGAGGAGCTCATGGATCTCGAGCACGCCCGGCTGGTGCTGCGCGGGGAGCACGGGCTGGCCGTCGACCGCGGGCGGATCGTGCGGGAGGCTGTCGCCGTGGTGCTGGCGGATCTGGAGGCCCGGGGGGACGCCAGCATCCTCGTACGACGGCTTCGTGGGCGGTAGGGGTAGCCTGCGGGGGCTATGACCTCGTATGACTCCTCTGCGGCGGCCTCCGGCGGTTCGGCCGGTCGTCGGCGTGCGCTGGGGAGGGGGCCCTCGGCTCCGCCGGTCGAGCCGGTCGAGGGTGAGTCCGCAGCTGAGGAGCGTTCTTCGGCTGACGCCGGTGGGGCGTCCTGCCCGCCTGTTCCGCCCCGCGGAACGACTGCCCACAACGCC
This sequence comes from Streptomyces sp. DSM 40750, assembly GCF_024612035.1. GTDB lineage: Bacteria > Actinomycetota > Actinomycetes > Streptomycetales > Streptomycetaceae > Streptomyces. The sequence continues at coordinate 2,691,754 of NZ_CP102513.1, read as the reverse complement.
GACGGCGGTGACGAGGAGCCCTCTGCCGCCGTCCCCGCCGAAGCCGAAGCCGAAGCGCGCCCACGGTCCGAGGCCGCGCCCGCCGAAGCCGCGCCAGAGGCGTCCGGCGGTTCCGAGGAGCCCGAGTCGGCCGACGACGGTGTCTTCAAGGTTCGGCTTTCCAACTTCGAAGGCCCCTTCGATCTTCTTCTCCAGCTGATCTCCAAGCACAAGCTGGACGTCACCGAAGTCGCGCTCTCCAAGGTCACCGACGAGTTCATGGCGCACATCCGGGCGATGGGGCCGGACTGGGACCTGGATGAGACGACCGAGTTCCTGGTGGTCGCGGCGACCTTGCTGGATCTGAAAGCCGCGCGGCTGCTGCCCTCCGCCGAGGTCGAGGACGAAGCCGACCTCGCGCTCCTCGAAGCGCGGGACCTGCTCTTCGCCCGGCTGCTCCAGTACCGCGCGTACAAGCAGATCGCGGAGATCTTCAACCGGCGGCTGGACGAGGAGGCGCGACGGTATCCGCGTACCGTCGGGCTGGAGCCGCAGCACGCGGAGCTGTTGCCCGAGGTGGTCATCAGCATCGGGGCGGAGGGATTCGCCAAGCTGGCCGTCAAAGCCATGCAGCCGAAGCCCAAGCCGCAGGTGTACGTCGATCACATCCACGCGCCGCTGGTGAGTGTGCAGGAGCAGGCCGGGATCGTCGTCGCGCGGCTGCGGGAGCTGGGCGAGGCGTCGTTCCGCGTGCTGGTCGAGGACACCGACGACACCCTCACCGTCGTCGCCCGTTTCCTCGCGCTGCTGGAGCTGTACCGGGAGAAGGCCGTGGCGCTGGACCAGGAGACCGCGCTGGGCGATCTGATCGTGCGGTGGACCGGTGGGGACACGGACGCCGAGCCCGTGGTCACGGACGAGTTCGACCGGCCCCCAGAGCCTCCCAAGGAGGAGAAGAAGGCGTGAGCGAGGAGAGAACGGAGGTGCCCGCGGGTCCGCGTACCGTCGCCGACCTCGACCTCAAGCCCGCCCTGGAGGCCGTCCTCATGGTCGTGGACGAGCCCGCGACGGCGGAGCATCTGTCGAAGATACTGGAGCGGCCGAAGCGGCAGATCACCAAGGCGCTCAGGGAACTGGCCGACGAGTACGCGGTGCAGGGGCGCGGGTTCGAGCTGCGGCTGATCGCCGGGGGGTGGCGGTTCTACACCCGGCCCGAGTACGCCGCCGCCGTCGAGCGGTTCGTGCTCGACGGGCAGCAGGCCCGGCTCACGCAGGCCGCGCTGGAGACACTGGCCGTGGTCGCGTACCGGCAGCCGGTGAGCCGCAGCAGGGTCTCGGCCGTACGAGGAGTCAACTGCGACGGGGTCATGCGCACCCTTCTCCAGCGGGGTCTGGTCGAGGAGGCGGGCGCGGAACCCGAAACAGGTGCGATCCTGTACAGGACGACGAACTACTTTCTGGAGCGGATGGGCCTGCGCGGCCTGGACGAGCTCCCGGAGCTCGCGCCCTTCCTCCCGGAGGCGGAGGCGATCGAGGCCGAGACGCTGGAAGGGGTCCCGTCGTTCGATCCGGATGCACCGGATGCAGATGCAGACGACACGACGACGACGGAACTTTGATGCGAAGCAGTGGCAGCGGCAGTGGCAGGAACAACGGGCGCGGCAACCCCCGGGGAAGCGGTGGTGGCGGCAAACCCCGCGGGTCCGGTGGAAGCGGCTCGCAGCCGAAGGGCGGGGCAGGGCGCGACGACAGGCCGAAGCGCGCGGGCAAGCCCCGTCCCGAGGAGCGCCGCTACGACGTGGGCCCCGGCGCCACCCACGAAGGGCCGAAGTCCGGGCGTGGCAACGCGGCCCGCGGCGGCGCCAAGGGCGGCCCCAAGCAGTCCCAGCAGCCGGGTAGTGGACGCGGCCGTTGGGCTCCGGCGACGTCGCGTGAGTACGACGCGCGGGCCGAGGAGCGCAACCGGGAGCGGTACGCGGGCAAGAAGGACGTCAAGCTGCCCAAGACCTTCCCGGGCGCCGAGCAGGAGGGCGAGCGGCTGCAGAAGATCCTCGCGCGTGCGGGCTACGGTTCCCGGCGGGCCTGCGAGGAGCTGATCGAGCAGGCGCGCGTCGAGGTCAACGGCGAGATCGTCCTGGAGCAGGGCAAGCGCGTCGACCCGGAGAAGGACGAGGTCAAGGTCGACGGGCTGACGGTCGCGACGCAGTCGTACCAGTTCTTCTCGTTGAACAAGCCGGCCGGTGTCGTGTCGACGATGGAGGACAACGAGGGCCGGCAGTGCCTCGGCGACTATGTGACCAACCGCGAGACGCGGCTCTTCCACGTCGGACGGCTCGACACCGAGACCGAGGGCGTCATCCTGCTCACCAACCACGGTGAGCTGGCGCACCGGCTGACCCACCCCAAATACGGCGTGAAGAAGGTGTACCTCGCGCACATCGTGGGCCCGATCCCGCGCGACCTGGGCAAGCGGCTCAAGGACGGCATCCAGCTGGAGGACGGGTACGCGCGCGCGGACCACTTCCGGGTCGTCGAGCAGACCGGCAAGAACTACCTCGTCGAGGTGACCCTGCACGAGGGGCGCAAGCACATCGTGCGCCGGATGCTGGCGGAGGCCGGCTTCCCGGTCGACAAGCTGGTGCGCGTCGCCTTCGGGCCGATCACCCTCGGCGACCAGAAGTCGGGCTGGCTGCGCCGCCTGTCGAACACCGAGGTCGGGATGCTGATGCAGGAGGTCGACCTCTAGAGCCTCCGCCGTGTTCGAGCGGTGGGCCGGTCCCGGGTTTGCCTTCGGGGGCGGCCCTTTGCCGTTTCCGGCGCCGCTCTTGGCTTTCCTTTCCCCGTAAAAGGGTTGTGCCCCGGCGCCCGCGCTTTTATAGTCGTTATGACTATTAGTCATGGTGACCATAAAGGGGGTGGTGGACATGACCTCACCCGAGGGCTACGACAAGTACGCCTTCGAACCCTTCGCCGTCACCGTCGACCTGGCCGTCTTCACCGTCCGCGCGGGCACCCTCCAGGTGCTGCTCGTCGAGCGCGGGCAGGAGCCGTACGCGGGCCGCTGGGCGCTGCCCGGCGGGTTCGTGCTGCCGGACGAGTCCGCGGAGGAGGCCGCCTGGCGCGAACTCGCGGAGGAGACCGGGGTCACGGACGCCTCCGGGCTCCACCTGGAGCAGCTGCGGACCTACAGCGAGCCGGGCAGGGACCCGCGGATGCGGGTCGTCACCGTCGCGTTCGCCGCGCTGTTCCCGGACCCGCCCGTCCCGCACGGCGGCGGTGACGCGGCCCAGGCCCAGTGGCTGCGGTTCAACGCCATCGGTCCGCTCGCCTTCGACCACGACCGCATCCTCGCCGACGCCCACGAACGCGTCGGCGCCAAGCTCGAGTACACCTGTCTCGCCACCTCCTTCTGCCCGCCCGAGTTCACCCTCGGTGAGCTGCAGCAGGTCTACGAGACCGTGTGGGGCACCCCGCTCGACCGGCCCAACTTCCGGCGCAAGGTGCTGGCCACGCCGGGCTTCGTCGAACAGGTGCCCGGCGCCGCCCGCCTGACCGGCGGCCGCGGCAAGCCCGCCGCGCTGTACCGAGCGGGTGGGGCCACCGCCCTGCACCCGCCCCTGCTGCGACCCACCACGGAAGGACGGCCCTGATGACCATGACGCTGCGTACGAAGCGCTCCGCCACCGGATCCCTGCTCGGACTCGCCCTCGGAGACGCCCTCGGCTTCCCGACGGAGTTCAACGACGTCCCGTCGATCCTCGCCAAGTGCGGCCCCTGGCGGAAGATGGAGCTGCCGAGGCCCGCGATCGTCACCGACGACACCCAGATGACGCTGGCGCTGGGTCACGGGCTGCGCGCGGCCATGGACCGCGGGGTGCTCGCCCCCGAAGCCCTGGTGCGGGCCGTCCGCAAGGAGTTCGTGGAGTGGTCCCTCTCCCCGGAGAACAACCGCGCCCCCGGCCACACCTGCCTGGTCGCCTGCGAGCTCCTCGCGGTCGAGCGCCACCCCTGGCAGTTCGCCAGCCAGATCGGCTCCAAGGGCTGTGGCGCCAACATGCGGGTCGCGCCCCTCGGCCTGATAGGCCCGCTCAGCGACGAACAGCGCGCGGGCGCCGCCCAGTTGCAGGCCGCCCTCACCCACGGCCACCCCACCGCCCTCGCCGCGTCCGACCTCACCGCACACGCGGTCCGGCTGCTCACCCAGGGCGTCGAACCGATGGGCCTGGTCGGCCGGCTGCGGTCGTACGCGTACGAGAACCGTGCCCGCTACCACGCGCGCTGGCTCGGCGACCTGTGGACCTACAGCCAGGACCCCTCGCCCGAGCACTACATCGCCCGCGGCTGGGACGAGTGCCTGCGGGCCCTGGACCGTGTCCAGGAGGCCCTGCGGCTTCCGTCGCCCGAGACGGACCCCTGCCTGGCCACGGGGGAGGGCTGGATCGCCGAGGAGGCCCTCGCCACCGGGCTGCTGTGCTTCCTGCTTTTCGTCGACGAGCCCGTCACCGCGCTGCGCCGCGCCGCCTGCACCAAGGGCGACTCCGACTCCATCGCCTGCCTCACCGGCGCCTTCGCGGGCGCCTACCACGGGCCGGACGCCTGGCCCGCCGAGTGGGCCGACCGGATCGAGTACCAGGGCGACCTCGTGTCGCTGGGGGCCCTCTGGGACGCTTGAGGGCATGACCGACGTCCTCGACATCGACCTGGCTCCGGTGGTGGCGGAACAGCCCGACCCGTTGTTGTTCGCCACCGTCTCCGGAGCGCATCTGTACGGCTTCCCCTCGCGTGACTCGGACGTCGACCTGCGCGGCGTCCATGTGCTGCCGACGGCCGAACTGGTCGGGCTGCGCGAGCCGGAGGAGACCCGGTCGAAGATGTGGGACCGGGACGGTGTCGAGATGGACCTCGTCACACACGATCTGCGCAAGTTCGCACGGCTGTTGCTGCGTCGCAACGGCTATGTGCTGGAGCAGTTGCTCTCCCCGCTCGTGGTGCACACGGGCGAGGCGCACCGTGAACTGATCGCGCTCGCGCCCGGGGTCCTCACCCGGCACCACGCCCACCACTACCGCGGGTTCGCCATCACCCAGTGGCGGCTCTTCGAGAAGACCGGTGAACTCAAGCCGCTGCTCTACACGTTCCGGGTGCTGCTCACCGGTATCCATCTGATGCGCAGCGGCGAGGTGCGGGCCCATCTGCCCACCCTGCTGCCGGAGATCGACGAGGCGCCCGCGTATCTCCCGGACCTCGTCGCGGCGAAGGCCGCGCAGGAGCACGGCAAGGCCGACGTCGACCAGGAGCGCGTGGCGGAGGACGTGGAGCGGCTGCAGGGGGTCCTGGACCAGGAGCAGGCGCTGTCAGTGCTGCCGGAGAATCCGTCCGCGTACGACGCCCTCCACGACTTCGTCGTCCGGGTCCGCCTGGACGGCCTGAAGCGCTGAGCCGGCCTGAAGCTCTGAGACGGCCGTAAGGGCTGACGCGCGCCGGGTCCGGACGACGAAGTCCTCGACCCGGGCCCGGTCCGGTTCCGGCGGCAGCGGGCTGCGTTCCGCCGCCTCCTCGGCCTCCGTGGCCAGGCGGGTCATCCAGGACTCGACCCGGGCCCACGGGACCTCGCCGCGCTTCACCGCCAGCAGGGGCTCGCGCTGGTCGCCCACGTCGATGGTGAGCGTGCCCGTGCGCAGCAGGTCCCGGCAGCTCATCAGAAGACGGAGCAGATGCATGGCGTGCTTCCAGCGGGGAGCCCCGTGCTGCCTGATGTCCGCGTCGAGCTTCTTGCGCTGGCCCAGGGCGTAGCGGGCGAACGTCTCATGAGCCTGCCGGGACAGGAACGCGCCACGCAGGGCGAGCAGTTCACGGCCCGTGGCGTCGACGTGCTCCACCAAGGGGGAGTGCAGGCACTCCAGGATGTTGGGGTTGGCGCGCAGGGCCAGATTGCAGAAGCGCTCCAGCTCCCAGCCGAACTGCTCCTCCGCCGGCCCCTCGACATGCGTCGGCGGCTTCTCGAAGCGCCAGAACAGCGCGGTGGGGGCCAGGAAGACACCCCGTCGGTCCGTGTCGCTGTCGTCCGTCGCGAGACCGAAGGCGCGCGAACCCATCACACAGGCGTAGATCGTGTGGTCACGGACCAGGACGTGCGGGTGCGGGAGCTGCATGCCCGGGAGCGTACGTGCCGGCTCAGGCCAGCTGAATCGAATTTCCCGAGACCGTGATCTCCTCGGCGGGCAGCGGCTTCGTGGCCGGGCCCTTCGCCACCGCCCCGTCCGCGATCTTGAACTTGCTGCCGTGGCACGCGCAGTTGATCGTCTCGTCCGAGACGCTGCTGACGAGGCAGTTCTGGTGCGTGCAGACCGCCGAGAAGGCCTTGAAGTCGCCCTCCTCGGGCTGCGTCACGACGACCTTCCGGTCCTTGAAGATCTTGCCGCCCCCCACCGGGATGTCCGCCGTCCTCGCCAGTTCCTCGCCGCCGCCCGTGCCGGCGTTCCCGGGCGAGGCCTCCTCCACGGTGTCGCTGCCGTTGTCGTCGCCGTACTGACCGCACGCCATGAGCAGCGCCGCCGTGCCCGCCGCTCCGGTCGCCAGAATCGTGCGCCGCGTCGAACCCATCGTCATGTCGTCACTCCGAACGTGCGGAAGAACCAGAGGGCGGAGGTCAGCCAGACGACCGTGAGAGCGGCGAAGACGAGGCCGCCGACGATCGGCAGGAGCCAGCCGGGGAGTCGCTCCGAGCGGAGCAGCAGCATCTTTGCACTGAAAACACCGAAGAAGAAACAACCCAGGAGAGAGTGCCACAAAACGCGCGGTTCGTACGTCTGGAAGCCGAGCGCGTACAGACAGTGCACCGCCACCGGCACCGCGACCAGGAACGCCACCCGCCCAGACCACCGGTGCAGCACCCCCGACCAACTCGGGCCCGGCAGCTTGCCGTACACCATCAGCGCCGACGTCAGCTGGACGAGCGCGAAGCCGAACGACACCGTCGCCAGCCATGACTTCACCGCGCCCGTGCTGCTGAAGCCCGCGAGGTTGAACGCGGTGCCCGCCGGGTCGTGCACCTTGCCATAGGCGCCGAGGCCGATCGCCACCGCGCAGGCCACCAGGGCCGGGATCAGGAAACGGGTCGCGCCGGGGCCGCGGGCGTGGGCGGGCCGCGGGGACGGGAAGTCCTGGGTGGCGGCGTTCGGGTCGACGGTCATGAGCTGCTCCCTGCCGTGAGCGGTTTCCGAGGGGCGTCATGCGCTGTGCGGAGGGTGCCCGGGCGGCTGTCGGGAAAGGCATCCGGGTGCCGGTCGGGAGAGGCGTCCGGGTGCCGGCCGGCGCGTGTCATGGGGTGACGGGGCGCGCCGTGAGCCGCTGACCGTCGACCGTCACCGCACCGGTCTCCGGGTCGATCTCCGGTGCCGCCGAGGGCTTGCCGTCGCGCTTGAGGATGCCGACCTGGCGGCCGTCCGGCAGCACGATCCAGCCGCCGTCGACCTCGGCGCCGCGCACATTGGCCGTCGCCCGGTACAGCCCCGAGGGCTTCACCGTCCTGTCGGCGGTGAAGGCGTACTCCTGACCGCCGATGTCGACTGTGCCGCGGACGCTCCTGCCCTTCAGCGTGCCGTTCAGCTCGCCGCCGTCCTTGCTCGTGAGCTTCATGCCGCCGTCGTCCTCGACGTCCCCCTTGAGCCACGACTCCTTGTCGCGGCCGTCGCAGAAGTAGGCGACCGCCTTGCCGTCGCGCAGCGAGACGGCGATCGCGGCGGAGTCGTCGTCGGTACGGCCCGCGTAGTCGGCGTCGGCCGGCGGGGTGGGTGTCGGGCTCGGCGACGGCGAGGCCCTCGTCGGCGACGGGCTCGGTGACACCGAGGCGGGCGGCGGGTCGTTCCTGGTGGACGACGAGGTGGCGCGGGTCCCCGTCGTCGCGTTGAGCGACAGCATGACCAGGGCCAGCACGAGCCCGCCGAGAAGTGTGAGAAGTGGTCCGGAGCGCTTCATACGAGCCTCCCCCGAGGCGTGGCGCGGACGGCCTCCCCCATGCAAGCGGACCCACGGGACGGCGTCCAGAGGCGCACGGAGGCGTTTCACCCCAAGTGGCAGGACAGTGACGTTCGCGTGACATTGTCAGGGTCTGCGGCGGTGATCCGCCGCCGGGAACGCCTCCCGGGCCGCGCGTCTCGGCAGGCGGGCGCCGCGCACCGGCTCGGGGCGGGTCTGACTAGGCTGGTTGTACAGAGAGCCGGTACGTACATCAGCGAGGAGCAGAGCCGTGGCGGTACGAGCGGTCCGGGGCGCCGTCCAACTCGAGCGGGACGAGGCGGGGCACATGGACGAGCAGGTCGGCGAGCTGCTGACCGCGGTCCTGGAACGCAACGCGCTCACCCCGGACGACCTGATCAGCATCTGGTTCACGGCCACCCCCGACCTGCACAGCGACTTCCCGGCCGCCGCGGCCCGCAAGCTCGGCATCGTCGACGTGCCCCTGATCTGCGCACAGGAGCTGGACATCGAGGGCGCCATGCCCCGGGTCGTACGGATCCTCGCGCACATCGAGTCCGACCGGCCCCGCTCCGAGATCGCGCACGTCTACCTGGGCGCCGCGGCCGCACTCCGCAAGGACATCGCCCAGTGAGAACCGCACTCGTCATCGGCACCGGGCTGATCGGCACCTCCGCCGCTCTCGCCCTCGCCCAGCGCGGTGTGACCGTCCATCTGAGCGACTACGACCCCGAGCAGGCCCGTACGGCGGCCGCGCTCGGCGCGGGCATCGACGAGGAGCCCGAGGGCCCGGTCGACCTCGCGATCGTCGCGGCCCCGCCCGCGCATGTGGCCGCGACCCTCGCCGACGCCATGCGCCGGGGTCTCGCGCGCGGCTATCTGGACGTGGCCTCCGTCAAGGGTGGCCCACGCCGTGAGCTGGAGGAGCTGGGTCTCGACCTCTCCGCCTACATCGGCACGCACCCCATGTCCGGCCGTGAGAAGTCCGGTCCGCTGGCCGCCACCGGCGAGCTCTTCGAGGGGCGGCCCTGGGTGCTGACCCCGACCCGGGACACCGACACCGAGGTCCTGAACCTCGCGCTGGAGCTGGTCTCGCACTGCCGGGCCGTCCCGGTGGTCATGGACGCGGACGCCCACGACCGGGCCGTCGCCCTGGTCTCCCACATGCCGCACCTGGTCTCCAGCCTGGTCGCCGCCCGGTTGGAGCACGCGGAGGAATCGGCCGTACGGCTGTGCGGGCAGGGCATCCGGGACGTGACCCGGATCGCGGCCTCCGACCCGCGCATGTGGATCGACATCCTCTCCGCCAACCCCGGTCCCGTCGCCGACCTGCTCGCCGACGTGTCCGCCGACCTCGACGAGACCGTCCAGGCCCTGCGCGCCCTCCAGGCCTCCGACGAGGTCAAGCGTCGCGAGGGCGTCACCGGCATCGAGGACGTCCTGCGCCGCGGCAACGCCGGCCAGATCCGCGTCCCCGGCAAGCACGGGTCCGCCCCGCGGGTCTACGAGATCGTGGCCGTCCTGATCGACGACCAGCCGGGCCAGCTGGCCCGCATCTTCGCCGACGCGGGCATGGCCGGCGTCAACATCGAGGACGTCCGCATCGAGCACGCCACCGGGCAGCAGGCCGGTCTGGTGCAGTTGATGGTGGAGCCGAAGGCGGCGCCGGTGTTGACGGCGGCGTTGCGGGAGCGGGGCTGGGCGATCCGGCAGTAGGGCAGGGTGCCTGAGGGCCGGCGGTCGGAGGCCGCCGCAGCCGTCCCGAAGCCCGGGAGGCGCTTTGGCGCCGAGCGGTGGGAGGGTGGCGTCGGGGATTGGTCGTCCGCATCGAGCGTGCCACCGGGCTGCAGGCCGGTCTGGTGCAGGTGGAGCCGAAGGCGGCGCCGGTGTTGACGGCGGCGTTGCGGGAGCGGGGCTGGGCGATCCGGCAGTAGGGCAGGGTGCGCGGTGCCGGGGGTGTGGGGACGCCGGACGAGCTGAATGTGGTCGGCCGGGGCCGAGCAGCGGCCGCTTGCCGGATACGTACGGCCGGATGGGCTACGAGCAACCAGTACCCTTGTCCGGGGCGCTTTCCCGTCCCACCCCACCACCTCGGACCAGGAAAGGTGCTCCCCAGTGGAACGCGCCACAGTGATCGTTGCCATCGACGGCCCCTCCGGCACGGGCAAGTCGAGCACCTCGAAGGCCGTGGCCGCGCAGCTCGGGCTGAGCTACCTGGACACGGGCGCCCAGTACCGGGCGATCACCTGGTGGATGGTCAACAACGGCATCGACATAGAGGACCCCTCGGCGATCGCCGCCGTGGCCGGGAAGCCGGACATCGTCTCCGGCACCGACCCATCGGCACCGACGATCACGGTCGACGGCACGGACGTCGCCGGCCCGATCCGCACCCAGGAGGTCACCTCCAAGGTCAGCGCGGTGAGCGCCGTACCGGAGGTGCGCGCCCGGATCACCGAGCTGCAGCGCTCCATCGCCTCCGACGCGGAGAACGGCATCGTCGTCGAGGGCCGCGACATCGGTACGACGGTGCTGCCGGACGCCGACCTGAAGATCTTCCTCACCGCCTCCCCGGAGGCCCGCGCCGCCCGCCGCAGCGGTGAGCTGAAGGGCGCCGACGTCCACGCGACCCGCGACGCCCTCCTCAAGCGGGACGCGGCCGACTCCAGCCGCAAGACCTCGCCGCTCGCCAAGGCGGACGACGCGGTCGAGGTGGACACCTCGGACCTCACCCTCCAGCAGGTCATCGAGTGCGTCGTCACCCTCGTCGAGGAGAAGCGGGCGGGGAAGTGAGCCAGGCTCCTTCGAGAGGTACTTCCGCGACCGCGGCTCCTTCGGCGCAGGTCCCTTCGGCACGCGGTGCCGAGGTCGGCCGGCGTATCGGCGTCGGCCTGATGTACGGGCTGTGGAAGCCGCGCGTGCTGGGCGCCTGGCGGGTCCCCGCGACCGGCCCGGTGATCCTCGCCGTCAACCACTCCCACATCATCGACGGCCCGATGGTCATCGGCGTGGCCCCCCGGCCGTCGCACTTCCTGGTCAAGAAGGAGGCGTTCGTCGGTCCGCTCGACTCCTTCATGCGCGCCGTCGGCCAGGTGAAGGTGGACCGTTCGATCGCCGACCGCACCGCCATCACCCAGGCGCTCGCCGTCCTGGCGGGCGGAGGTGTGCTGGGCATCTTCCCGGAGGGCACCCGTGGCGAGGGCGACTTCGCCTCGCTGCGGGCCGGGCTCTCCTACTTCGCCGTGCGCAGCGGAGCGCCGATCGTCCCGGTGGCCGTACTGGGAAGCACGGAGCGGCGCGGACGGTTGATAAAAGGGCTGCCCCCGCTGCGCAGCCGCGTCGACGTCGTCTTCGGCGACCCGTTCGAGGCCGGCGACGGCAGCGGACGGCGGACGCGCAAGGCACTCGACGAAGCGACCGAGCGCATCCAGAAGCAGCTCGGCGCGCACCTGGAAAACGCCAGGCGGCTCACCGGCCGCTAGGACCTGTCCGACAATTCCCGTCTGCCCCGCGGCGCTGTGCACGTGCTCTCACCGCGCCGGCCGCAGACCCAAGTACGATCCAGTACGAGGGTCCGCGCCCGGCACGCCGAGAGCACGCTCCCCCCTCTCGGCTTCGCTCGAGCGGGAGGGCCCCACGTCGCCGCGAGGCCGCCCTTCGGGCGACGACGGGAATGTCGGACAGGCCCTGGGCGACACTTGAGTAGTGGATCAGTCGGCCGAACAGCCGGGTGCTCCACCGATCACCACGATGAACTACGAGGTACGGACTTCATGAACGACCAGTTTCCCTCCGAGCACGAGCACGGAGAGCTTGGCGACGCCGAGTACGCGGAGTTCATGGAGCTCGCCGCGGAAGAGGGCTTCGACATCGAGGACGTCGAGGGCGCGCTCGACGAGGCGGGCCACGGCCCGCTGCCCGTCCTCGCCGTCGTCGGCCGCCCGAACGTCGGCAAGTCGACCCTCGTGAACCGCATCATCGGCCGCCGCGAGGCGGTCGTCGAGGACAAGCCCGGCGTCACCCGCGACCGCGTCACCTACGAGGCCGAGTGGGCGGGCCGCCGCTTCAAGCTCGTCGACACCGGCGGCTGGGAGCAGGACGTCCTCGGCATCGACGCCTCCGTCGCGGCCCAGGCCGAGTACGCGATCGAGGCCGCCGACGCGGTCGTCTTCGTCGTCGACGCCAAGGTCGGCGCCACCGACACCGACGAGGCCGTCGTACGACTGCTGCGCAAGGCCGGCAAGCCCGTGGTCCTGTGCGCCAACAAGGTCGACGGCCCGAGCGGCGAGGCCGACGCCTCGTACCTGTGGTCCCTGGGCCTCGGCGAGCCGCACCCCGTCTCCGCGCTGCACGGCCGAGGCACCGGCGACATGCTGGACGCCGTCCTGGAGGCCCTGCCGGAGGCGCCCGAGCAGAGCTTCGGCACGGCGGTCGGCGGCCCGCGCCGCATCGCCCTGATCGGCCGCCCGAACGTCGGCAAGTCCTCGCTCCTCAACAAGGTGGCGAACGAGGAGCGCGTCGTCGTCAACGAGGTCGCGGGCACCACCCGTGACCCGGTCGACGAGCTCATCGAACTCGGCGGCGTCACCTGGAAGTTCGTCGACACGGCGGGCATCCGCAAGCGCGTCCACCTCCAGCAGGGCGCCGACTACTACGCCTCGCTGCGCACCGCGGCAGCCGTCGAGAAGGCGGAGGTGGCCGTCATCCTCATCGACGCCTCCGAGTCCATCTCGGTCCAGGACCAGCGCATCGTGACGATGGCCGTCGAGGCGGGCCGCGCGTTGGTCATCGCGTACAACAAGTGGGACACCCTCGACGAGGAGCGCCGCTACTACCTGGAGCGGGAGATCGAGACCGAGTTCGGCCAGGTCGCCTGGGCGCCCCGGGTCAATGTCTCGGCGCGCACCGGCCGGCACATGGAGAAGCTGGTCCCCGCGATCGAGACGGCCCTCGCCGGCTGGGAGACCCGAGTCCCGACGGGCCGCCTCAACGCCTTCCTCGGCGAGCTGGTCGCCGCCCACCCCCACCCGATCCGTGGCGGCAAGCAGCCTCGCATCCTCTTCGGCACCCAGGCCGGCACCAAGCCCCCGCGCTTCGTCCTCTTCGCCTCCGGCTTCATCGAGGCGGGCTACCGCCGCTTCATCGAGCGCCGTCTGCGCGAGGAGTTCGGCTTCGAGGGCACCCCGATCCACATCTCGGTGCGGGTGCGCGAGAAGCGCGGCAAGAAGAAGTAGCAGGAAGAGGCGGTACGACACGAAGAGGCGGCCACCCGGCTATCCGGGTGGCCGCCTCTTCGCGTTGCCGCTTCAAAGACCTCGGCGGGGGGTCGGTGGCAGCGGGGACGGGATGTGGTGCATCCCCGTGTGTCCGGTGGGGATGCGCCCGACCGGCTGCCACGCGGCTGTCGTCGTGGCGGTGCGGCCGGGCTGGGGGTCGCGCTCGCGCTGCGTGGCGAGATGCCCCGCCGCGTGCCGGGCGCCGTACGAGCCGGAGTTGTACAAGCCCGTACCGCGCTGTCCGCCCGATCCGTGCGTGAGGCTTCCGAAACCCGTGAATCCCAGATCCTCCTCCCCATGCCGGTCACCCGGCAGAGAACGATAGGTTCTGACCCACTCCGCGTAGAGCGTGTCGTAGATGGGCGTGGCCGATGGCCCGCCCGAAGAATCCTGAGTCGGCCGCATGGACGGGATCGACTGGTAGGACTGGCGGCGAGGAGCGTCGTATGCGTGCACGTCTGTGCCAACGACCCCGCCGCGCAAGAGATGCGCTGCCTCCACCATTCAGCCTCCGGTCAGGCCCTGCTTTCAAGGGGCGTGGGGAACTGCGGGTCAGCCACACGTGGTCCGCAGTCGGCCGACCAGCGGATGCCCTACGGCGAGATTCCGAAGAGCACCCGAGGCGCGGCGATCAGGTCCCGGCCAGCGGCAACGTGGCGGCCACCAACTTCCCGTCGGCCGCCGCCTTGTCGAGCGCGTCCCGCAGCAGATCCTCCCGCGGCTGCCGCCCGATCGACCCCACAGGCGCCGCGAACATCAGCACCTGCTGATGCTTGTTCGCGGCAGCCCGCCACGCGTCGGCGACCTGGAGCGCCTGGTGCGCCTGCCACCACGCGACCGGCGAACCACCGGTGGTCCCCGGCTGCAGGATGGCGTGCAGCTGGCCCATCGCGAGCAGGACGGACCAGCCGTGCAGCACGGGCGGTACGGAGTCGATCTGGGGGAGTGGCATGAAGCCCTGCTCGATGAGCAGCGGCAGGAAGTCGTCGCCCGCGCCGGTCGTGCCCGGGCGCGCGATGGGGGCGGTCGGCTCCACGACCAGCGCCGGGTGCAATTCGCCGCTGAGCAGGATCAGTCCGCTGGTGACGCCGAGCACCGCCTGTTCGGGCACGGCCTGCTCGGGCACGGCCTGGGCCGGGCTGTTCCCGGCGATGGAACGGGCGGCGCCCTGCAACTGCTCCTCGGTGACCTGGACGACCTGGGAGGGCAGACAGGTGGCGTGGGCGAAGGCGAGAACGGCCGTCTCGTCGCCGACGAAGAGGACGGTGCTGGTGCGTTCCTGCTCGGAGTCGCCGGGCGTACGGCACGACGTGCAGTCGTAGCCGCCGGGGGCGTTCTCTCCGGCGAGCAGCCGGTCGGCTTCTTCGTCGCCGATCTCGGCGCGTACCTCGTCGCTGACCTCGAGCATGCGCGGCACGGGTGGCTCCTCGGGATGCGGTGCGTGTCGGTGCCGGGTGGCGCCCGGCCCATGAGCACGGAGGTTCCGGCTCATGAAGAAGACAACGGGCGATCTGTGGCCGGAGTCACGCTCGACGACGAACGGAATCGAACCATCGGGCGCGCAGGGTGAGCCCTCGGGCGGAATCGGCTACTCCGCGCCAACTTCTCTGGGTACCAAGGAAGTTGGTCCGGTGAAGTGGGTCACAGATCGTCAGGGTGCTTGGTCGACATATCCGGAAATCAGGGAATGAAAAGGGTGTCCGAAATTGACCGCTACTTGCGGTAACGGCGAACTGGCCTCGCACGACAAGCGATTGCTTGCTGACAGGCCGTCAACCTCCCTACATTCCCGGCCGTGTGCAACGAGCACCGCTCGGGCACGTCCGCCGGCCGCACAGCCGGCTCGCAGCGTCACCGCCGGCGGACGGGGCTGAGCGCGGCACCGCGTCCTGTGCGACGCGCGTCGCGCCCCGCCTTGGGGGACCCCGAGTCCTTCGAGAGGGAATTACATGTCCGCATGTGCCGACAACGCACGCGAGAACACTCGCGACACGCAGAGCGCCCGTAAGCAGGACGTCAGCAGGACGCAGGACGTTCGCAGGACGCGTACGACGGCGGTCCTCGCCGGGGCGGCTCTTCTCGCCCCGCTCGGGCTCCTGGCCGTCACCGGCACCGCCTCGGCGGCCGACAGCGGAGTGTGGGACCGCATCGCCAAGTGCGAGAGCGGCGGCAACTGGCACATCAACACCGGCAACGGCTACTACGGCGGCCTCCAGTTCGCCGCTCCCACCTGGCGGGCCTACGGCGGCACGGCCTACGCGGCCACCGCCGACAAGGCCTCCAAGGCCCAGCAGATCGCGATCGCCACGAAGGTCCAGCGCGCCCAGGGCTGGGGAGCGTGGCCCACCTGCGCCGAGCGCGCCGGAGCGTACGGCAGCGCGCCCGCCGCGCCCTCCACCGGCTCGGCCTCCACCAAGTCCACCCATCCCACCGGGTCCGGCAAATCCACCAAGTCGGCTCCGTCGAGCGCGCCGTCGCGCTCCACCAGCCACCCGGACCGCGGCTCGTCCCGCGGTGACTACACCGTCCGTCAGGGCGACACGCTGAGCGGTATCGCCACCCGTCACGGGACCACCTGGCGGCAGGTCTACGCCGCCAACAAGACCGTCATCGGCGGTGACCCCAATCTGATCGTGCCCGGGCAGCGACTCGACCTCTGACCGCTCGCACCGGGCACCGGAGTCCCACCCGGCACATCGACCGGGTGGGACCCGCGTTCTGCTTGCGGGGCAGGCCGGATCAACCGAGTTCGGCCGCCTCGCCGCCGAACGCCAGTGTCCCGCGCCGGAGTTCGTACACGAGGACGGTCGGGACCCCGCGCAGACCCGGCGGCAGGCGCTGTTCGGCGACCACCACACAGGCGTCGAGGCCGCTCAGCAGTTCGTACGTGCGCGCCGCGACCGGCGGTGACATGCCCTGGGCGGGCTCGTCGACGAGGACGACACGCGCGCGGACCGACAGGGCGCGGGAGAGGGCGAGCATGCGCTGCTCGCCGCCGGAGAGGGTGCCGGCGCGGCGGGGGAGCAGCGGTTCGAGCTGCGGATAGGCGTCCAGGGCGTACGAGACGTCCGGTGCGGCGAGTTCGAGGTTCTCGCGCACGGTGAGCGAGTCGAAGACGGCCCGCCGCTCCGGGACGAGGACGAGGCCCCGCCGGGCGCGCTCGTACGCGGGCACCCGGGTGACGTCGGCCCCGTCCCACACCACGGCACCGCCGGAGAGCGGGACCGTGCCGGCGAGGGCCCGCAGCGCGGTCGTACGGCCGGAGCCGTTGCGGCCGAGCAGCACGGTCAGCCCGGGGCCCGGGGCGGCGAGGGTGAGGCCGTGCAGGGCCTCCAGGGGGCCGTAGCGGACGCGGGCGTGGCGGAGGGAGATGAGGGTCATCGTCCGGCCGCCGGGTCGAGGGGGTCGAGGGTGCCTGGTGAACCGAGGACTTGGTCGGCGGGGCCGGACGTGACGATCCGGCCCGCCGCCATGACGTGCACGACGTCCGCGAGGTCCGCGACGAGGTCGAGGTCGTGCTCGACGACCAGCAGGGCCGTGCCGTCGTCGGCGAGGGCGCGCAGTACGCGGGTCAGGGCGGCCACCTCACCCGTGTCGAGTCCGGCGGCGGGTTCGTCGAGCAGCAGCACCCGTGGGCTCCCGGCGAGGGCCCGCGCCAGTTCGACCCGCCGCAGCGTCCCGGTCGGCAGCCCGGCCGCCGGTGACATCCGCACCGGCCCGTCCAGCCCGAACAGCCGCAACGCCCGCTCCACGGCTCCGGGATCGGCGATCCGCCCCTGTTCAGCGCCCACCCGAACATTTTCGGCCACGGTCAATGAGGGGAAAACGGCCAGCTGCTGAAAGGTCCGGGCGATGCCCAGCCGGGTGCGGGCGTGCGCGGGCAGCCGCGTGATGTCCCGCTCGCCGAAGCTCACCCTCCCCTGTGCGGGCCGCAGCGTTCCGGCGAGGCAGTGGAACAGGGTGCTCTTGCCGGCCCCGTTGGGGCCCACGACCGCGCTGACGCGACCGGGCAGGACGTCGAGGTCCACGCCGTCGAGAGCGGTGAACTCGCCGTAGCGGACGTGGAGATGGCGGGCTCGGAGGGAGGGGGCGGGAGGAGGGGTGGCGTGTGGGGAGTGCGTGGCGTCGTCGGCCGCGGCGGGCCCGGAGGCCGGCCGAGGAGGGCGGTTCGCGCTGACCGGGGGGTCATGCCCGGCTTGGCTGTCGGGGTTCCGGGCGGACCCCTGATCCGGCGTGCCGGACTGCTCCCCACCGCGCCCCATGGCCTTCGCCCCGCTCGGTTTCGCCTTGTCCGGCGTTGCTTCGTCTTGCGTTGCTTCGTCCGGCGTCGCCTTGCCCGGCTTCGCCCCGCTCGGTTTTCCCTCGTCCGGCATTCCCTCGTCCGGCATTCCCTCGTCCGGCGTTGCCTCGACAGGCATTCCCTCGTCCGGCGTCGCCCCGCCCCGCGGCGAGTGCCTGGCCCCGGTCGGTGTCCGCCGTCGACCGGGGCCGCCGGGGCTTCGGCCGTTGTCCGTGGCTTCGTCGGTATGCGTGCCGTTGTTCGAGGACCCGTCTCCGGCGGATCCTCGGCCGCTGGACCGGCCATCCATGTCCTGTCCCGTCCCTTCGACGCCCCCTGCCCGTGCCCAGCCGTCCGCCGCGGCGACCGTCGACGCCGCGGCCTCGTCGGCGGCATGCCCCGCCCTCGTAACGCGGCGGCCCGCTGCCGAGCCCTCCGCCGTTGTCGTCGCCCCGGCCAGGGCAGGCGGACCCTGTCGAGCCATCCCGGCCCGCGCGCCCGCCCGTACCCGCTCGCGAACGCGTACTCCCACCGGCGTCAGCCGGGCCCGCTGCCCCGGCGCCGGCTCGGTCCCGCGCGCGGAACCCGGCCGCACGCGTACGACCCCCGCGCGCACCGCCTCGTAAGGCCCGCCGGGGAAGCGGCCCACCAGTACCGCCAGGACGCCGATCACCGCGGCCGCCACGCCACCCTTCGTGCCCGCGTCCAGTCCCACCAGCAGGGCGGCCGCCGCGAGGGCGCCGAGTGTGCTGTCGGCGCCCAGGACGACGATCGCGGCGAACCAGAGGAGGCCGCGGACGGGGTCGTAGGCGGCGGGGTCGAAGGCGCGGACACCCATGGCGAGCATGCCGCCACCGAGGGCGGCGAGGGCGGCGCCCGCCACGAAGGCCGTGAGCTTCAACGACGGCACGCGTACGCCCGCCGCCGAGGCGCCCGACTCGTGGTCCCGCATGGCGGCGAGGGCCCGGCCGGTGCGGCCTCGGCGCAGGGCGTGGGTGCCCAGCAGGGCCAGCGCCAGCAACCCCAACTCCAGCACGTAGTACGCGCGGTCGCCCTCGAAGCCCGGGGGGCGGGTGAGCGTCAGGCCCGACGTCGCGTACGGCTGGGCGAAGACGAAGCGGCTCACTCCGACCCCCACCGCGAACGTGGCGAGGGCCAGGGCCAGGCCGTGGCGGCTGATGGCGGGCCAGCCGGTCAGCAGGCCGAGGGGGGCCACCAGGAGTACGGCGACCAGCAGGGCGGTCAGTCCGGGAAGCGCGGGGAGGTAGGGGAAGCGGCCGGCCGACAGCAGCGCTGTGAAGAGCGCGCCCAGGCCCGCGTACGCCGCCTGGCCGAGGGAGATCTGGCCGCCCCGTCCCGTCACCACCACCAGGGAGAGCAGGATCACGCCCAGCGCGGGCACCTGGACGGACGTGTGCAGGTCCCGCCCCGCGAAGCCCAGCGGGATCAGGAACAGCAGGACCGCCACGATCCAGGTACCGGCGGGTGTCTCCACCCGCGCGGTCGCCGTGCGGGGCAGGGCGTCACGGGTGCCGACGCCGGGCAGGACCAGGGCCGCGATCAGGAGCGCCACGACGAAGAGGTTGGCGCCCACGGCCCGGAGCAACGGCTCCGCCCAGCCAGCGGGGTGGAGCCGCGTCAGCTGGCTCTGGGCGATCCCGATGCCCAGCGCCACCACCACGGCCACCGGCAGGCTGCGCATCCGGGCGGCGACCGCCACGGCGACCACCTCCATCACCAGGAGCGGCAGGCCGTACGGGTCGAGGCGTACGTAGGGGGCCAGCAGGACGCCCGTCAGGCCCGCCGTGAAGGAGCCGAACGCCCAGCCCGCGGCGGCCACCCGGTCGGCGTCGATGCCGCCGACGACGGCGAGGGACCGGTCGTCCACCACGGCTCGGAGCTCCCGGCCGAAACGCGTCCAGCGCGTCACCGCGCCCACGGCCGCCGCGACCGCCACGGCCACCGCCAGCCGGCCCCACGGGTCGCCCGGCACCAGCGTCGGCGCGTCGGCCCGTGCCCCCTGCCCCCACAGCAGCGCGGCCCCGCCGACGAGCAGCACGAAGACGCCGATGGAGGCGACGAGGGTCTGCGCGGGGTCGCCGCCGAGCACGGCGAGCGGGCGGAAGACGAAGCGTTCCAGGGCCAGGCCGATGGCGGGGGCCACCACCAGCAGGGTCACCGATGCGCCGAGCCAGAGGGGCCAGTCCCACTCCACGGTGAACTGGCGCAGCAGATACGCGCACACCATCGCGATCGCCCCGTGCGCGAAGTTGAGCACACCGGTGGCCCGGTACGTCACGATCAGGCCGATTCCGGTGAGGGCCGCCGCGCTGCCCACCGAGAGCCCGGCCAGCGTGAGGTCGTACGTCAGCGACGCCATCAGCCCTCCGCGGGCCCGGCCGAACCGCTCCCCGAGGGCGCCTCGCAGATCGGGCACGGCCGCAGTTCGCCGCTCGCGAGCACCCGGGAGTCCACCGGCACCGCCTCCGCCTTGCCGGACACCAGCGGGCAGTCCGCGCGGTGCCAGAGGGTGCCGCCGGGCACCATCAGCAGCTTGCCGCTCGTGGCGAGGGGCGCGACCGCCGTCCGACCGGACTCGTCGGCGTCGGCGGGCTCGGCGGCGACCAGAAGGCGGTACAACTCCTCGACACGTGTGGCGGCCAGGGCGTTCCGGCCGTGGGCCAGGAGGACCGTGCCCGCGATGATCAGCGCGGCGCCGGGGACCGTGCAGGAGGCCAGATAGGGGAGCTGCCGTTCGACGAAGCGCTCGCCGGAGATGCCGTACCAGCCGACGACGCACAGCACGGCGCCGCCGGCGAGCGCCGCCCAGCCGGCCCAGAGGACGGGGTGCACGGTCCGCAGTCGGGCTGTCCGCATCGGGGCTCCCACACGTCGTGTGTCCGTCTGTATTCCAAGTCCGCCGATTGACTTGCACTATGCCTTCTGCAAGCTGACCCTGAAAGAACCGGGCGCCTACCGCCCGGACCGACACCCGGTGGTGAGCCAGATGGTTCTCGGGAGCGACCTCAGGCGGGCGAACGGACGGCGGGGCCGCGGCCCACGGGCGGCGGGACGGGGTACGGCCCTGGCGGCAGCCCTGGCCCTCCTCCTCGCCCCGGCCCTCGCGGCGTGCAGCGACGACAGCGGCGGTGGCGGCGACACGACGCCGCCCACCCCGTCGGTGGAACGGACGACCGGCGAGCCGGCCGAGGAGAGCACCAGCGCGAGCGGGCCCGCGGACACGGCGGCGGCCCAGAAGGAGATCAAGGAGAACTGGAAGAAGTTCTTCGACCCGGCCACCTCCACCGAGGAGAAACAGGCCGTTCTGGAGAACGGCGAGGAGATGGGCCCGGTCCTCGCGGCGTTCAGCGGCGACGAGCGCGGCGGGCAGGTCGAGGCCGAGGTCAAGAAGGTCGCGTTCACCTCGGCGACCGACGCCGACGTGACGTACACGCTGCTCCTGGAGGGCGCCACCGCTCTGCCGGACGCGGCGGGCACGGCCGTCGAGCAGGACGGCACCTGGAAGGTCTCCGTCAAGACGCTGTGCGGGCTGGTCGCGCTGAGCGGCAATGCGACGCCGGGCCCGGGCTGCTGAGACCGCCGCCGCAGGCCTGCTGCTCCTCCTGGCCACGGCCTGCGGCAGCCGGCTCCCGGAGAGCGACTTCGAGCGCGGGGCCACCACGTCCGCGCCGCGGAGCCGGGAGCCGCTGCGCGTCGGCATCATCACGAGCGTCACCAGCCCGGTCGGCGGGGCCGCGTTCACCGGGCCGCGCGACGGGGCGAAGGCCTACTTCGCCGCCCTCAACGCGCGCGGCGGCGTCGACGGCCGCCGGGTCGAGGTGCGGGAGTGCGACGACGGGGGCAGCGGCGTCGGCAACAACGAATGCGTGCACCAACTCGTCGAGGAGGACGGCGTGGTGGCGCTCGTCGCCACCACCGCCCTCGACTACGCGGGTGCCTCCCGCGTCGCCCACGCGCGCGTGCCCGACATCGGCGGCCAGCCCATCGGCCCGGCGTACGACACCCATCCGCACCTGTACAGCGTCTACGGCAGCCTCGCGCCCCGGAACGGCACGACCGGCTGGGACGGGAAGCAGTACGGCGGCACCGAGGTCTACCGCTACTTCAAGCGCGAGCACGGCGCCCGCACCGCCGCCGTGGTCTCGTACAACCAGTCCGCGTCGGCCGCGTACGCGCGGCTGGTCGTCCAGGGGCTGAAGGCCGAGGGGTACGAAGTCGTCACCGAGCAGGTCGACTTCGCGCTGCCCAACTTCCGCGCGGCCGCCGCCGACATCAAGGAGCAGGGCGCCGACCTGGTCTTCGACGCCATCGACAGCCACGGCAACGCCCGGCTCTGCCAGGCGATGGACGAGGTCGGCGCCGAGGTCACCGCCAAGGTCACCAATGTGCAGAACTGGACCTCCACGGTCGCCGAGGACTACAAGGACGCCCCACGCTGCCGCAACGCCCTGTGGGCCACCGGGTCCAGCCGCAACCACGAGGACGACGGAGATGAGGCCGTACGGGAGTTCCGGGACGCGACGAAGAGTCTGAAGACGCACTCGCAGTGGCAGTTGGAGGGCTGGGCGGCCGCGATGTGGTTCACAGACGCGGCGAGAGCCTGCGCGGGGAGCCAGGAGGGCGTCACGCGCGCGTGCGTCGACCGGTTCATGAACCGCGACGAGCCCTACAGCGCCGACGGACTGCTCCTCCCCGTCCGCTTCGAGCGGCTCGCCGAGCCCCCGAAGACACGCAGGACCTGTGTGTCGGTGGCCCGTTGGCAGGACGGGAAGGGGTGGGTGAGCCAGGGGGACATGAACGCCAACTGCTTCGACGTACCCCAACTGCCCTACCGGCCCTGATGCGTATCGAAGCGAACGGGTTCCCTCTTCCGGCTATCGATCGCGCAACCGTTCCAGAACAAGTTGATGATGACGTCCAACCATTCCCGGGGGTGCCGGGTCTAACCGTATGGCGGTGGGCCAGAACCGTGATTGATGGATGACCAGGGAAAACAGGGGGTTCGGGGGACGCATGCACATTTCTTTCCTGATACATAACGCGTACGGAATCGGGGGGACGATCCGGACGACGTACAACCTGGCGAACACCCTCGCCGAGCAGCACGACGTGGAGATCGTCTCCGTCTTCCGCCACCGCGACGAGCCGGTCTTCGACGTGGACCCCAGGGTCCGGCTGCGTGGCCTCGTCGACATCCGGGAGGGCGGCGCCGACAAGGGCCACGCCGACCTGGAACGCCCCGCCAAGGTCTTCCCGCGCGCCGAGGGCCGCTACGGGCAGTACAGCGCCCTGACCGACCGGCGCATCGCCGAGCACCTCGCCTCGGTCGACGCCGACGTCCTGGTCGGCACCCGGCCCGGGCTGAACGTGCACATGGCCCGGCAGGCCCGCCGCGGCCCGATCCGCGTCGGCCAGGAGCACCTCACGCTCGACAGCCACTCCTCGGCCCTGCGCGCCACCCTGCGCGGGGTCTACCCACGGCTCGACGCGCTCACCACGACCACCGAGGCGGACGCCCGCGCGTACGGCTCGAAGATGCGGCTGCCGGGCGTCCGCCTGCAGGCCGTGCCCAACCCGGTGCCCGCGCCGGGCATCGACCCCGCCGACGGCACCGGCAAGTGGGTCGTCGCCGCCGGCCGGCTCGCCCCCGTCAAGCGCTACGACCTGCTCATCAAGGCCTTCGACAAGGTGCGCGAGGAGCGGCCCGACTGGCGCCTGAGGATCTACGGCGGCGGCAAGCAGAAGGACAAACTCCGCGCCCTCATCGACAAGTTGGGCCTGTACAACCACGTGTACCTGATGGGCCCCGCCAACCCCATCGAGCCCGAGTGGGCCAAGGGGTCCATCGCCGCGGTCACCTCCAGTCTGGAGTCCTTCGGCATGACCATCGTCGAGGCCATGCGCTGCGGCCTGCCGGTGGTCTCCACCAACTGCCCGCACGGTCCCGGCGAGATCATCGACGACGGCGTCGACGGCCGCCTGGTCAAGGTCGGCAACGTCAAGGCCATCGCCGACGGTCTCCTCGAACTCATCAACGACGACGACAAGCGGCAGCAGATGGCGCATGCCGCGGTCAAGGACTCCGAGCGCTTCGACCCGGCCCGCATCGCCGAACGCTACGAGACGCTCTTCGGCGACCTCGTCGCCCGCGGCGGCGGCTCGTCGGTGGGTCGGTTGCGCGGCTCCCTGCACCGCACCCGTGGCGCCCTGCTCGGCGGCGCGTATGCCGTGCGGGATGCCGGACGTTCCGCTTTCAAGAAGGGGCGCACCGCATGATGACGCTGGCTCCGCAGCAGCCCACGCACCGCGACGACCCGGAGGACAGGGCCACGACCCCGCGCACCGACTGCGTCGCCGACTTCGCGGGCGGCCTGACCTTCGAGGTCGCCGACCGCGGCGAGACCGGCCCCGCCCACCTGCTCCTCTTCCTCCGCGACAGCGACCAGCAGGTACGGCTGCCGCTCACCCCGGCGGGCGACGGCCGCCTGCGGGCCGCGCTGCCCAGCAGCGTGGCCGTCCCCGAGGGCCGCTGGGACGTCTACCTCCAGGTGGCCGAGGGCGAGCCGCGCCGACTCTCCCCCGGCGTCAACGACCTGCGCTCCCTCGTCGACCGCGCCCCCACCGTCACCGCCGACCGGATCGCCGTCCGCATCCCGTACGGCACCAAGCACGGCAACCTCACCGTCCGCAGCTGGGAGCGCTCCCCGCACGCCGAGGCGGGCGAACTCCACATCGGCAACGGCGAGCTGGAGGCGACGGTCAAGGCGTACGGCGCCGAGCCCACGCCCGACGCCTACGCCGAGCTCACCGACCGGGAGGAGTCCGCACCCGCCGTACGGGCCGACGTCACCCCGGACGACCGGGGCGGCCACCGCTTCACGGTGGCCTACGGCGACCTGCGGCCGGGCACCTGGGACCTGTGGCTGCTTCCGCAGGGGGAGAGCGGCCCGCGCGTGCGGATCGCGCGGCTTCTCGACGACATCGTCGAGAAGCACCCCGTCTTCGTCTATCCCAAGGCCCGCGTCGAGACCGGGCACGGCCCGGTGGAGGCCGAGCCGCACTACACGACCGACAACGACCTGTCCGTCACGGTCACCGCCGTGAGCTGAACCGACCGTGAGCTGAACCGAGCGGGGCGGTTGAGGACATCACGGTCCGGCCCCGAGCGGCCGACCGGCTCGGTGTCACCCCACGCACGGTCCGCCGGGACGTGGACCGGCTGTGCGAGCCGGCCCACCCGGTCAACGCCGGCCCCGGCAGGGGCGGCGGCCACCGACTCGGCGCCGGGGCCGAACTGCCCCCGCCGCTCCTCGACGACGACGGTGGGGGAGGTCTCGGTGGCCGTGGCCGTCGGACTGCGCACGGCCGCCGGGCAGGGCGTCGAGGGCATCGGCGAGTCCTCCGTACGCGCCCCCGCCAAGCTCGAAGAGGTGCTGCCCAGCCTCCAGAAGAGTCTCCACACGCGGCCGCCGGCTTCGAGGCCGTCGAACCGGAGGGGCCCACCGAGACGATCAGGTCTCTCCGGGACCGTCTGTCGGCCGCTCTTGACCGATCCGGGGGTGCGGCGTCCTCTCCTGGCCCTTCCGGGTCTGGGGCGGTGTGATCGCCGCGAACTTCGGATGGTGCAGGTCGAACGCCGGTGCCTCCGAGCGGACCCGGGGCAGCGTCACGAAGTTGTGGCGCGGCGGCGGACACGAGGTCGCCCACTCCAGCGACCGGCCGTAGCCCCACGGGTCGTCGACGTCGACCTTGACGCCGTACCGGGAGGTCTTCCAGACGTTGTAGAGGAACGGCAGCGTGGAGAGGCCCAGCAGGAACGAGCCGATCGTCGAGACCGTGTTGAGGGCCGTGAAGCCGTCGGCGGCCAGATAGTCCGAGTACCGCCGCGGCATGCCCTCCGCGCCCAGCCAGTGCTGCACCAGGAACGTGGTGTGGAAGCCGACGAAGAGCGTCCAGAACTGGATCTTGCCGAGCCGTTCGTCGAGCATCTTCCCGGTGAACTTCGGCCACCAGAAGAAGAAGCCCGCGAAGGTGGCGAAGACGACCGTGCCGAAGACGACGTAGTGGAAGTGCGCGACCACGAAGTACGAGTCGGTGACATGGAAGTCCATCGGCGGCGAGGCCAGGATCACCCCCGTGAGACCGCCGAGCAGGAACGACACCAGGAAGCCGGTCGCCCACAGCATCGGGGTCTCGAACGACAGCGAGCCCTTCAGCATCGTCCCCGTCCAGTTGAAGAACTTCACCCCCGTCGGCACGGCGATCAGGAAGCTCATGAACGAGAAGAACGGCAGCAGCACCGCGCCCGTGGCGAACATGTGGTGCGCCCACACGACCATCGACAGCCCGGTGATCGCCATCGTCGCCCCGACCAGCGTCAGATAGCCGAAGATCGGCTTGCGGCTGAAGACCGGGATGATCTCCGTGATGATCCCGAAGAACGGCAGCGCGATGATGTACACCTCGGGATGCCCGAAGAACCAGAACAGGTGCTGCCACAGCAGCGCGCCGCCGTTGGCCGCGTCGAAGACGTGGCTGCCGAACCGCCGGTCGGCCTCCAGACAGAGCAGCGCGGCCGCCAGCACCGGGAACGCCATCAGGATCATGATCGACGTGAACAGCGTGTTCCAGGTGAAGATCGGCATCCGGAACATCGTCATGCCGGGGCCGCGCATCGCGATGATCGTGGTCAGGAAGTTCACCGCGCCGAGGATCGTCCCGAAGCCGGCCAGCGCCAGCCCCATGATCCACATATCGGCCCCGATACCCGGCGACCGCTCCAGACTGTTCAGCGGCGCGTAGGCGAACCAGCCGAAGGCCGCGGGCCCCGACGGCACCAGCAGCGAGCCCAGCACGATCAGCCCCCCGAACAGGAACAGCCAGTACGACAGCATGTTCAGCCGGGGGAAGGCGACATCGGGCGCGCCGATCTGCAACGGCATGATCTCGTTGGCGAACCCGGCGAAGGTCGGCGTCGCGAAGAGCAGCAGCATGATCGTGCCGTGCAGCGTGAAGAGCTGGTTGAACTGCTGGTTGTCCACGATCTGGGTGCCCGGGCGGGCCAGCTCGGCGCGCATCACCAGCGCCATCAGTCCGGCGGCGAGGAAGAACAGGAACGACGTGACCAGGTAGAGATGGCCGATCTTCTTGTGGTCCGTGGTGGTCAGCCAGTCGACCACCACCCGCCCCGGTTCCTTGGTCCGTACGGGTCGTGCCGGCGCCTGTACGGTCTCGGTCCCCATCGCTCGCCCCTTCGCTGCCGCGTCCTGGGCCCGTGATGCACGCCATGATGCTCGCGCCCCAGCCGCCCCGACAGGGGGCGTACGGGGAAAGTGTGCGGGAACCGTGTATTTCCCATGTGGTGCCGACTTCCGGGAGCCGTCCGGGAATCAGCGGGAAAAGGCCGGACATGCACCGGACGCACGGCCTCCGGGAGTGCATTCCTTCGGGCTATTCGAGATGGTGCCGAACCGGCCCAGAATTACGTTCGACAGCGCGCGGAAGGCGTACGGAACCGCTCGTACGTGTGACGGCCCACTGCGCCGGCGGCTGATGTCGCAGAGGCGGAAACGGGTGTCGTGGTTCTGTGACAGAAGCGTGACTGCGGGAGGACAACAGGCCCTCCGGCCGCCTAACGTGGCGGTCATGGCACCCATTCCCACCCCTCCCGAAGAGCCCCAGGACGACCCCGGCGACTACGTCGGGCTGGAGGCGTCGAGCGCCGAGCGCCGCGCCGGGGAGCGCGGCTGGTCCACCGTCAGAAAGCTGCCGCCGGGCGCGATCATCACCATGGAGTACCGCTTCGGCCGGCTGAACCTCGAGGTCGAGGACGGCCGGGTGAAGCGCGCCTGGAAGGGCTGAATCCGAGCGCCGTCGGGCGCCGGGAAAGGGCGAAGGCCCGGCTCGTGGAGAGCCGGGCCTTCGCCGTGCGGGGCATGGGTTGTGCGTACCGGCCCCGCTGTCTCGTGTCAGCCGCCCGCGAGCGGCCGGGCCGAGGTCGCGTTGTGCGCGACCCGGTCCGCGTGGGGTGGTCGGCGGGAGCCGAGCGGGGTGACCGGGGCCCGCTCCGACCTGGTCGGATGCGGTCCGGGGGACAGATGCAGCGGCACGATCGGGGGATGGGCGGCGCGGGCCGCTATACCGGTGTCGCGGACGGTCGCGGGCTCCTCGCCGGGCTTGCGCAGCGAGGCCGTGCCCACCACGGTGGCCGGCGCCGGCGCCGCGACGGGCGCCGTACGGCGGTCGCGCAGGGTGTCCCGCAGCGAGAAGAGCCAGGCCTCGGCACGGGCGATCAGCGGCTCGAACCAGGGCAGCGCCAGCATGATCAGCAGACCGGCGGCCCAGCCCAGCACGACGTCGCTCAACCAGTGCGTACCGAGGTAGACCGTGGTGAGACCGACGCCGAGCGAGATCACGGCGGACAGCGCGGACAGCCAGCGTCTGGCCCTTGGCGTCGACGCCAGATAGGCCAGGATTCCCCAGGTCACCACGGCGTTCGCGGTGTGTCCCGAAGGAAATATGTCGCCGCCCAGCCACATCTCGTTGGAGCCGATCTCGGTGGCGTAGTGCGGGCCCAGCCGGCCCATGCCGATCTTGGCGGCGCCGACCGTGATGTTCAGCAGCAGCAGCGAGACACCGAGCGCGAGCATCGGGCGCAGCGTGTGCTGCCGCCAGGAGCGCCAGCCCAGCCAGGCGGCGACCATCACGGCGGTGGGGCCGCGCTGGCCCAGGACGACGTAGTAGTCCAGGAAGGCGTGGATCTGCTGCCACTGCTGGTACGGCCGGAAGAACATGATCTGCCAGTCGAGCCGCACCAGCCACGACGTGATGACGACGGCCCACACGATGGCGACGTAGAAGGCCAGGGTGGAGGCGAACAGCACCACTCTGTGCCGGGTCATCACCGGTACATCGATGTGGGTCGGCCGTTCCGGCTCACGGTCCAGCCTGGAGAAGACCCGGTCCAGACGGGTCGGCTTTAGTTCGGTACGCACTCAATCGACGTTACAGCGAGTGAGCTCCGACGCGGCGTGAATCACCGGCTTTGTGATGACGCCGTGATGTGGGATTGCTCTCAGATTGATGTTTAATTCGGCTGAATGACGAATCGATGTGGCGCTTCGCCTTCAATTCCATGGCTCGATATGAAGCAACGGTTTTGCGGCCCTTTTGAATTCGTTCACCGAATGCTTGCGTGGAATTACCCGTCCGCTCGCCGTCCGTCGCGGACCGGTCAGGGGGGACCGGAGCCATTCAGCCAGAACGCCCCGTAGACCGCCGACACCGCCGCGACACCGCCGACGATCGCCGCTGACCTGGGCGTACGGGCCCCGGCCAGGGCCCGCGCGAGGGGCAGCAGCAGCGGGAAGGCGGGCATCAGCAGCCGGGGTTTCGAACCGAAGTAGCTCGACGCGCACAGCGCCAGTGCGGTGACGACACCCGCGTAGACCAGCAGGGGGAGCGGCTGCCCCTGCCGTACGCACACCACGTACAGCCAGATGGTCAACGCCACTCCGATGATCAGCCCGGCACCCGCCAGGGCCGACGGGAACGACGTGAACTTGTCGGCGACGAAACGGGCGAAGGCGTAACCCCCGTCGAAGCCGTTGCGCCACCCCGCCTGGACGTCCAGATAGCCGAGCGGTCCCTTGCCCGTGCGATGGCCGACCCACAGGACGTAGCCGACCGCGCCCAGGGGCGCGAGGAGCACTCCGAGGGTGCGCGGCCAGAGAGGAGTGCCGCCCGATGCCTCCGCACTCCGGTTTCGCCTGGATGGGGAAGCGGGGGCGCGCCGTCGTTCCCGCACGGAGGACGCGACCGCCGCCGCCCAGATCGCCGCGACCACCGCGAGTCCCACCGGGCGGGTCAGTCCGGCGAAGGCGGCCAGGATGCCGGCGGTCACCCAACGGCCGGTCAGGACGGTGTACAGCGACCAGGCGGCCAGCGCGGTGAACAGCGACTCCGTGTACGCCATCGACTGCACGATCCCGACCGGGAGCACCGCCCACAGCAGCACCGCGCACACCCCGACGCGGCGGCCGTACACATGGTCGGCGACCGCGAAGATCCCCCAGGCCGCGGCGAGCGAGGCGAGCGTGCCGACGACGAGGCCGGCGTGGGCGTACGACAGCGGGGTCACCGCCGACACCGCCCGCTCCAGCCAGGGCAGCAGCGGGAAGAAGGCCAGGTTGGAGTGGACGTCGCCGTTCGGCAGGCGCACCTCGTAGCCGTAGCCGAGTTCGGCGACGCGGGTGTACCAGAGCGAGTCCCAGCGGGCCGACAGCAGCGTCAGGGCGCTCTTGTCGCGCGCCGCGCTCCACAGGCCGAGGGCGACGAGGCCCAGGGCGCGCACGGCGGCGTACCCGAGGAGCGCGGGGGCGGCCCGCCGTAGAAGGGGCGGCGCCGGGCGCGTAGCAAGATCGGTCACGCGCTCGATTATCGGCGGAGTCAGGAACCGGCCGGGATTCCCTTACGTGGTGGTCCGTGATGGACGGTGACGGACCAACCACGGACGAGTGATGAAGGAGTCATGGAGGACCGGTGGACGGCCCAGGGCGTGGCGTATGCCACACGTCACATGAAGGGTCCATGAGACACCCGCCACGCTCCACCGGCCGGGACTCGCGTACGCTGACGGCTCGCTCGCCTTTCGTTGCGCGGGTCCGGGACGCCGCTCCTCCTGGACCGTAGCTGCCGGGGAGTCCCCGCCCCGTGGTTCCGCCGAACGCGAGAGCATTCTGGGAGGTACGTACATGTCCGGGACGCCCACGGCCGCTGCGCGACGCCGTCGGGAGGCCGGGGCCGGTGCAAACCGCTGGGTCGTCCTGATCGTCCTCTGCGTCAGCCTGCTGCTCGTCGCCGTGGACGCCACCGTGCTGCACGTGGCGGTGCCCGCCGTCACCGAGGACATCAGGCCCGGAGCCATGGAGCTGCTCTGGATCGTCGACGTCTATCCGCTGGTCTGCGCCTCGCTGCTGATCCTCTTCGGCACGCTCGGCGACCGGGTCGGCCGCAGGCGGATCCTCCTCCTCGGATACGCCCTCTTCGGCGTCGCCTCCGGGCTCGCGGCCCTCGCCGAGAATCCCCAGGTCCTGATCGCGGCCCGCGCCCTGCTCGGCGTCGGTGGCGCGATGATCATGCCCGCGACGCTGTCGATCCTGCGCCAGGTCTTCCCCGACCGGCGCGAGCGGGCGCTCGCCATCGGCATCTGGAGTGCCGTCGCCGCGGTGGGCGCGGCCGTCGGACCGCTCCTCGGCGGGTTTCTGCTGGAGCACTTCTGGTGGGGCTCGGTCTTCCTCGTCAACATCCCGCTGATGCTCGTCAGCCTGCCGATCGGACGGCTGCTGCTGCCCGAGTCGACGGGCGACCGCGACGGTCCCTGGGACGTGGTCGGCGCACTGATGGCCGCCGTCGGCCTCTTCTGCGTGGTCTTCGGAGTGAAGCGGCTCGGCGGCGGACACACGCCGTTCGACCCGGCCACCGCGCCGGCGCTCCTCGTCGGCGGCGGGCTGCTGATCGCGTTCGTACGACGGCAGCGGCGCCGGTCGCATCCGCTGATCGACCTGCGGATGTTCGCGCGCCCCGCGTTCAGCACGTCCGTCGGCTGCATCGTGCTCGCGATGCTCGCGCTGGTGGGGCTCGAGCTGATCGCCGCGCAGTATCTGCAACTGGTTCTCGGGCTGTCCCCGCTGGAGACGGGGCTACGGCTGCTGCCGCTGACCATCGCCGCGATGGCGGCCGGGCTCGTCGGCTCCCACCTGCTGCACCGCTTCGGGCCGCGCCGCATGGTCTCCCTCGGCTTCTGCCTCACCGCCCTCTCGGTCGTCCTGCTGACGGCGATGGGGCGCCACGACAACGCGGGGCTGTTGCTCGCCGGGTTCATCCTGCTGGGCTTCGGGCTGGAGACGACGCTCTTCGGGGCGTACGAGTCGATGCTGAGCGAGGCGCCCGCGTCGTCCGCGGGCGGGGCGGCGGCGATCGGCGAGACCTCGTACCAGCTGGGTGCCGGCATCGGGATCGCGCTTCTCGGCAGTGTGATGAACGCGGCGTACGCGCCCGGGCTGTCGTCCGTGCCAGGGGTACCCACGCCGGCGTCCGATGCCGCGGGGCATTCACTCGGCGAGGCGTACGAGGTCGCGGATCGGCTGGGCGGGTCCTCGGGAGAGGCCTTGCGGCATGCCGCCCGTGACTCGTTCGTCCATGGGCTGCATGTGACACTGCTGGTGAGTGCGGCTCTGCTCGTCCTCGGTGCGGTGATGGCCTTGCGGCTGCCTCGGGGGATGGAGTGCGGGGCATCCGCGGATGTGCCCGGGCCGCGGGAGGCTACGGCGACGACGCCTGTACGTGCGGAATCGATGCGCTGAGCTGTTTGGGTGCCCTCCGCTGGTCCCGCCGAACGATTGCCCGCAGCCGGGTACGGCGATACCGTCGCCGTCAAGCGTGATTAGCGTTGCTAGTTTTAGTGAGCCGGAGGTCGCCCCATGTCCGTGCCCGCGAAGTTGCCGCCCTTCGATCCCGCCGATCCGCTTGGGCTCGATGACCTGCTCGACCCCGAGGATCTCGCCGTGCGGGACACCGTGCGGAGTTGGGCGGCGGATCGGGTGTTGCCGTATGTCGCCGAGTGGTACGAACGGGGCGAGTTGCCCGGGATTCGGGAACTGGCCCGGGAGTTGGGGGCCATCGGGGCGCTGGGGATGTCGCTCGACGGGTATGGGTGTGCGGGGGCCAGTGCCGTGCAGTACGGGCTCGCCTGTCTGGAGTTGGAGGCGGCGGACTCGGGGATCCGGTCGCTCGTGTCCGTGCAGGGGTCGCTCGCGATGTACGCCATTCATCGGTTCGGGAGCGAGACGCAGAAGCAGACGTGGCTGCCGCGGATGGCCTCCGGTGAGGTGATCGGGTGCTTCGGGCTCACCGAGCCCGACCATGGCTCCGACCCGGCGTCGATGCGTACGTACGCCAAGCGGGACGGCGGCGACTGGGTCCTCGACGGGCGGAAGATGTGGATCACCAATGGGTCCGTCGCCGGGGTCGCCGTGGTGTGGGCGCAGACCGAGGACGGTATGCGCGGGTTCGTCGTGCCGACGGACACCGCCGGATTCTCGGCGCCCGAGATCAAGCACAAGTGGTCCCTGCGGGCGTCGGTCACGAGTGAACTCGTCCTGGACGATGTGCGGTTGCCCGCCGATGCCGCGCTGCCGGAGGTCACGGGGCTGAAAGGACCGCTGAGTTGTCTTTCGCACGCCCGCTACGGAATCGTGTGGGGCTCGATGGGAGCCGCACGGGCCTGTTTCGAGGCGGCCGTCGAATACGCCAAAACACGGGAGCAGTTCGGGAAGCCGATCGGGGCATTCCAGCTCACCCAGGCCAAACTCGCCGACATGGCGGTGGAGTTGCACAAGGGGATTCTGCTCGCCCACCATCTGGGGCGGCGGATGGACGCGGGACGACTCCGTCCCGAGCAGATCAGCTTCGGCAAGCTGAACAACGTACGAGAGGCGATCGAGATCTGCCGTACCGCCCGCACGATTCTCGGCGCGAACGGGATCTCCCTGGAGTACCCGGTGATGCGGCACGCGACGAATCTGGAGTCCGTGCTCACCTACGAGGGCACCGTCGAAATGCACCAACTGGTGCTGGGCAAGGCGCTCACCGGACTTGACGCCTTCCGGTGAGCCGCGTCGCATGACCCGCGCACCGGAAGGCGGGGCCGGCGAGCGGCCCTGCCTCAGCTCTGGTTGAAGAAGCCGTCGACCGGACGGCTCGCGACCTCGCCGCTGACGATCTCCGTGTCGGCGGGGGTCAGCAGGAACACGCGGTTGGAGACCCGCTCGATCGAACCGCGCAGACCGAAGATCAGGCCGGCCGCGAAGTCGACGACGCGCTTGGCGTCGGCGGCCTCCATGTTCGTGAGATTCATGATCACCGGGACACCGTCCCGGAAGAGCTCGCCGATGTGCCGGGCGTCACGGAAGCTGTCCGGCGTGACCGTGCCGATCCGGCGGCCGTGCTCCTGCGCGGACTCGGACGCGACCTTGACACGGGGGTCGGTGACCCAGGCCTCGCCGGAGCCGGACTCCCGCTCATCGGCGTAGTCGTCGTCGTAGTAACGCTCGTCATCGTTGTCGTCGACGAGGCCAAGCCAGGCACTCGCCTTGCGCACCGATCCCATGGACGCCTCCTCTCGCAGCGGTCTTTCGTGCTTTCCGCATCCCTATCGTCGTCCATGATGCGGATGTCTCGCCAAGTGGATAGGCGCCGCACGGGGGTTTCGTGACGGTACTGGTGCAGAACGAATTCGTCGAGAGTCCATGTGCCCCAAGGGCTCCGCTGTACACACCTGCTGACGGAGAGTGAAATAATATTGTTCGCGGCGTTTGGGTGAGTGTCGGTGCGTCTGGGTGAACGCTCCGGTGGCTACGCTGCGGTGACATCTGCGAGTGCGCGGAGACACGGGGGTGTGTCGTGTTCGGAATAGTGAGGCCCTGCAGCCATCGGCTCGGTGAAGGGCTGCGGACGCAATGGATGGCACATCTGTGCGGGCTCTGTCTCGCGCTGCGCGGGGACCACGGGCAGTTCGCCCGGGTCGTCACCAACTACGACGGCCTGCTGGTCTCGGTGTTGACGGAAGCTCAGGCCGAGCTGAGCACCGACTGGCGACGGACCGCCGGGCCCTGCCCGCTGCGCGGAATGCGCACCGCCTCCGTCGCGCGGGGCGAGGGTGCGCGGCTCGCCGCCGCCGTCTCGCTGGTGCTCGCCTCTGCCAAGGTGCGCGACCACATGGCCGACGGGGACGGACTGCTCGCCCGCAAGCCGGTGGCGCTCGCCGCGCGCCGGGTCGCGACGAGCTGGGGGCGCGCGGGCGCTCGTACGGGAACGGACATCGGGTTCGACACGGCGGTGCTGGTCGACGCCGTGGACCGGCAGCTCGGCATCGAGGCGCTGGCCGGGCCGGGCACCCCGCTGCTGACGGTCACCGAGCCGACCGAGACGGCGACCGCGGCGGCCTTCGCGCACACCGCGGTGCTGGCCGGCCGCCCCGGCAACGCCGAACCGCTCGCCGAGGCCGGACGTCTCTTCGGCCGGCTCGCCCATCTGTTGGACGCGGTGGAGGACCAGGCCGACGACGCCGCCTCCGGCGCGTGGAACCCGCTGACCGCCACGGGGACCTCCCTGGCAGAGGCCCGGCGGCTCGCCGACGACGCCCTGCACGGCATCCGGCTCGCCCTGCGCGAGGCCGACTTCGTGGACGGCAAGCTGGCCCATCTGCTGCTGGTGCACGAGTTGCGCAGGTCGGTGGACCGGGCGTTCGGGGTGATGTCGGTGTGCTCGGCCCACCAGCGGGGTGGGGCGCCGCAGCCGGGCGATCCGTACGGCAGTTCGCATGCGGGGGGCGGGAATCCGTACGCGGGCGGTGGTGGAAACCCGTATGCCGGAGGTGGCGGGAATCCGTTCGGCGGTGGTGGGGCGCACGGTGGTGGGGGTGGTGGCTTCGGTGGGGTGCCGTCGCCGCAGCCGCCGAGGCGGCGGGGGTTCTGGGCGGGGTGTGGCATGTTCTGGCTGCTGTGCTGCACCTGCCAGATGTGCTGCGCCAAGGAGTACGAGGGTCCCTGGTCCCGGAAGAGGCGCGAGGGCTGCTGCCGGGACTGCGACTGTTGTGACGCGTGCGAGTGCTGCGGCTGCGACTGCTGAAACGGCAGCCGGACGTCATCAAGGAGTGTTGAGCGTGAGGGGAGAGCGCGAGGGGAAGGGGGCGCGTGTGAAGGCGAAGGGGGAGAACGCGAACGGCGCCCCGCGGAATCGCGGCGCGCAGTGGGGTCGGGTCAGCTCAACAGGATGAGGACCACACTCGACCGAAGTCGATGTGGGAGCGCGTGACCAGCCACTGCTGCGAATGCATGAGCCCAAGTGGAACAGGCATCCGGTTGCCCGTCAACCGACTTGAGACGTACCGCTCACAGTTCGGACACCCTTGACAGCGAGGGGAAAGGCCCCCGTACTCTCGGCACAGACCGCTGCTGAGGGGCTCGGTCGTGCGCGTCCACGTTCACGTCCCATGGACGCGCTCCGTGTGAAGGCACCCGTGTTCGACTCGGACATCACGGAGCCTTTCGCATGCCGTCTGCCTCTTCCTCCCCTTCCCTCTCTTCCTCTTCTTCTCGCCCGTCCGCGCTTTCCACGCGGCCGTCATTGGTGATCGTGGGGGCCGGGCCGCGCGGTACCGGGTTGATCGAGCGGATCGCCGCCAATGCAGGTGAGTTGTACGCCGGGGCCGGGCCCGGGTTCGCGGGAGCGGGCTTCGACATTCATCTTGTCGATCCGTATCCGCCGGGTGCCGGGCGTATCTGGCGGGCGGACCAGTCGCCGCTGCTGTGGATGAACTCGCAGGCCGAGGACGTCACCATGTTCACCGACGAGACCGTACGCATGGACGGTCCCGTACGGGAGGGGCCCACCCTGCACGAGTGGGCCGGGCTCGACGGGCGGTTCTTCCCGGACCGGCGGATCCAGGGCGCGTATCTGCGCTGGGTGCACGAGGGCGCTGTGGCCGCGCTGCCCGAAGGGGTCACCGTCCACCATCACCCGCGGCGCGCGCTGCGGGTCAGCGGGCCGCGCGAGGGGCGTCAACAGGTGTGGCTGGAGGGGCGACCGCGTCCGCTCCTCGCGGACCTGGTCGTGCTCGCGCTCGGCCATCTGGACGCCGAACTCGACGACGGCCAGAGGGGATTGGCGAAGTACGCCCGTACCCACGGGCTCGTTCATCTGCCGCCGGACTTCACCGCCGACAGCGACCTGTCCCGGCTCGCGCCCGGTGAACCCGTGCTCGTCCGGGGTTTCGGGCTCGCCTTCGTCGACCTCATGGTGCTGCTGACGGAGGGGCGCGGTGGGCGGTACGAGGGTGATCCGGACGGCGGCGAGTTGACGTATCACCCGTCCGGGCGGGAGCCCGTGCTGTATGTCGGGTCGCGGCGCGGGGTGCCGTACCACTCGAAGATCGGGTACGACCTGGAGGGTGAACGGCCGCCGCTGCCGAGGTTCTTCGGGCCGGCCGAGGTCGACGAACTCCTGGCACGGACGGGAGGGTTCGACTTCCGGCGGGATGTGTGGCCGCTGGTGGAGAAGGAGTTGGGGTTCGCGCACTACCACCGGCTGTTCACGGCTCACGCCGAGCGGACCGCCATGGCCTGGGCGGCCTTCGAGGAGAAGTACGCGGCCTCGGCGGACGCGGGGGAGCGGGCGGTGCTGGTGGCGTCGGCGGTGCCGGACGCGGCCGACCGGCTGGACCTCGCCGCGCTGGACCGTCCGTTGGAGGGGGTGCGGTACGGGTCGTACGAAGAGTTCCAGGTCGGTCTGCGAGGCCATGTCGAGGCTGACCTGACGCGCCGCCATGACCCGGCCCACAGCGGTGACTTGGCGGTCTTCTTCGGGCTGTTGTCCGTCTACGGGCAGCTGATTCGGCTCGGTGACGTCGGGTCCTGGTGGCACGGATTCTTCAGCTGTCTCGCCTCGGGGCCGCCCGGCCCCAGGCTGCGGCAGATGCTCGCGCTGTCGCGGGCCGGCGTCCTGAACTTTGTCGGCGCGGACATGGCCGTAGCCGCGGAGGGCGGGGTGTTCCGGGCGTCCAGTGTCACCGTGCCCGGGGGATCGGTCGAGGCGAGGGCGCTGGTCGAGGCGCGGTTGCCGGAGCCGACGGTCGCGCGGGTCCGGGATGCGTTGCTGCGCGAGCTGTTCGACGACGGGGGTGTCGTCGAGACGGCGGAGGGGCTGGTCGCGGTCGACGCCGCGGACGGGCGCGTGCTGGATCGGTCCGGGCGCCCCCACCCTCGGCGCTTCGCGCTCGGGCCGTACACGGCCGGCCGTACACCGGGCGCGTTCACCCGGCCGCGCACGGGTGGGCCGGCCTTCCGCCAGAACGACGCCACCGCCCGGGCCGTACTCACGTTTCTGCGCGATCTGGGGTGCGGCGTCGCCGCGTGAGGGGTGGCCGACGGGGGCGCGGCCGTCGGCAGCCGCCGGTCACCGCCGTTGTGGCCGATCGCCGTTGTGGCCGATCGCCGTTGTGGCCGATCGCCGTTGTGGTGGATCGCCGTTGTGGTGGAGACAGGGAACCGGGGAGCGGCTCGCGTCGGTGTGAGGAGAAGCGTCCCTGGGGGCTCGGTTCAAGCAGAGAGGGTGGTCGGTATGGGGTCGTCGTACGGTCGGGGGCGGTTGCATCTGGCCGCGGCTATTGATCAGCGGGCGGTGTATGACGCGGGGGCGTCGGTCGAGTTGGGGAGGCTTGCCGAGCGGGGCGGGTTGGACTTCGTGACGCTCGACGAGTTCGGGGAACGGGTGGTGGCGCTGCTCCGGGGGCGGGCGTCTTCCGCATGGAGTACCGGGGCGGCACGCCGCGCTCGCACCTCGGACTGCCTGAAACCGTGTGGCGGGGCTGAACACCTGAACAGCTCAACACATGACTTCCGGACACCTCCGAGTGGTGGGCCGAGGTACTCCGACCGGCTGCCTCGGGCGGTGTTCGCAGTTGCGGCCGACGATGATGGTGCTCGGCGCTCCCCGGCTCTTGTGGCCTGCTCCGATGACCCGTTGGCAGGTTCCTCCGGGAGGCGCTCGGCATTCACACAGAACCCGCACATATGGCCTGGTGAGATCAACTGTCGTGGAGGGCGCGCCGGTTGGATTCCGAGAGGCCGAAAGGCACTCTTGCGTGGGTCGGCGGTGCGGCCGAATACTTCCCCCCAGCGCCTTGTCAGGGGCACGGCGTGTTCGGAATCCGGACCGATGTCCCTGATCTGCGCCTCACGGGCCCCGACCCCACGCGGGCCCCCGACTTCCCTTTGGAGGGAACGAACAGTGAGGATCAAGCGCACCACCCCCCGCAGCGGCACAGCGAGACGGACCCGGCTGATCGCCGTGACCACCGGACTCGTGGCCGCGGCCGCCGTCACCGTCCCCAGCGCCAACGCGGCAGGCACCCAGACGTTCAGCGCCTCCGAACTGAAGAGCGCCAGCTCCTCGGTGCTCAAGGCCGACATCCCGGGCACCGCCTGGGCGATCGACCCGGCGACGGACAAGGTCGTCGTCACGATCGACAGCACCGTCTCCAAGGCGGAGCTCGCGGAGATCAAGGAGGCGGCGGGCGAGAACGCCGGCGCCCTGACGATCAAGCGGACCCCGGGCAAGTTCAACAAGTTGATCAAGGGTGGCGACGCCATCTATGCGAGTAGCTGGCGCTGCTCCCTCGGCTTCAACGTCCGCAGTGGGAGCACCTACTACTTCCTGACCGCCGGTCACTGCACCGACGGCGCGGGCACCTGGTACTCCAACTCCGGCCGTACCACGGTCCTCGGCCCGACCACCGGGTCGAGCTTCCCGACCAACGACTACGGCATCGTGCGCTACAGCAACACGTCCATCGCCAAGGACGGCACCGCGGGCAGCGTGGACATCACCAGCGCGGCCACCCCGAGCGTGGGCACCAACGTCATCCGTACCGGCTCCACCACCGGTACCCGCACCGGGCGCGTGACCGCCCTCAACGCGACCGTGAACTACGGGGGCGGCGACGTCGTCTACGGCATGATCCAGACCACGGTCTGCGCCGAGCCCGGCGACTCCGGCGGCCCGCTCTACGGCAGCAACGGTGTGGCGTACGGTCTCACCTCCGGCGGTAGCGGCAACTGCACCTCCGGTGGCACGACCTTCTTCCAGCCGGTCACCGAGGCCCTGAGCGCGTACGGCGTCAGCGTCTTCTAGGCCGACCGGGCGCCGGCGCCCTTCCCCCCGGCATCGACGCCCATCCCGGCTGCGGCCAGCAGCAGGCGAGCCCCCGCACTGATGTGCGGGGGCTCGCCCTCGTTTGAGTGTCGGGCAAGTTGTCGGGCAGAGGGTGCAGCTGCCGCCCTCTGGTGCCGCCCGTGGATGCCGCACAGCCGTCCACCGTCGATCGGCAACCGATGCAGGAGCAACTCCCCTCCCATGAGCTCCGCTTGCATTCGGACCCCGATGGGGCAAGTTTCGGACAGGACTAGACCTCACCTGATGTGTAGGGGGTCGTTGCTTCCTGTGTTTGCAGTGCGAATTCCCGTGACCGCGAGGTGGGGCGTTACCGGACGGTAATCACATAGGGGGCGTGCGCCCGGGTTGCGTGCTCGGCCTGAAGTCGACCTTGTGTGCCCCCTGTGCGCCTAGGAATAGTTGGCGCCGCACAGTTGGCATGGACGCGGCATTTTTTATTGTCCGCCGCCTCTTTGTCCGCACGCCTTCCGGTCGAAGGGGGTCCCCACAACCCTCTCCGGCCAACCCCCCACAGGAGGACGTAAGTTGAAGCACCGACGCATACCCAGGCGCCGTGCCGTCGTGACGGGTGCGGGCATCGCCGCACTGGTCGCCGCGGGAGTGACCTTCCAGACTGCGAACGCGAGTGAAACCGCGCCGACCCCCGAGCCGAAAGCGCTCTCCATCGCGGCGGCCGGAAAGCTCGCCCAGACCCTCGGCGCGGACCTGGGGGCCGACACGGCGGGAACGTACTACGACGCGAAGAGCAAGCTCCTCGTCGTGAACGTGCTCGACGAGGCCGCCGCCGAGACCGTCGAGGCGGCCGGCGCCAAGGCCCGCATCGTCGAGAACTCCCTCGCCGAACTGAAGGGCGCCCGGACGACCCTCAAGGAGGACGCCACCATCCCCGGCACCTCCTGGGCCACCGACCCGACCACCAACAAGGTCGTCGTCACCGCGGACCGCACCGTCTCCGAGGCCGAGCTGGCCAAGCTGACGAAGGTCGTGGACGGTCTCGGCGCCAAGGCCGAACTCAAGCGCACCAAGGGAGAGTTCAAGCCCTTCGTCGCGGGCGGCGACGCCATCACCGGCGGCAGCGGCCGCTGCTCCCTCGGCTTCAACGTGGTCAAGGGCGGCGAGCCGTTCTTCCTGACGGCCGGTCACTGCACCGAGGGCATCTCCACGTGGTCGGCCGGCGGCCAGGTCATCGGCGAGAACGAGGTCTCCAGCTTCCCGGACGACGACTACGGTCTGGTCAAGTACACCGCGGACGTCGACCACCCCAGCGAGGTCAACCTCTACGACGGCTCCACCCAGGCCATCAGCGGGGCCGCCGAGGCGACCGTCGGCATGAAGGTCACCCGCAGCGGCTCGACCACCCAGGTCCACAGCGGCACGGTCACCGGCCTCGACGCCACCGTGAACTACGGCAGCGGCGACATCGTGAACGGACTCATCCAGACCGACGTCTGCGCCGAGCCCGGCGACAGCGGCGGCTCGCTCTTCTCGGGCGACA
Source organism: Streptomyces sp. DSM 40750 (assembly GCF_024612035.1). GTDB lineage: Bacteria > Actinomycetota > Actinomycetes > Streptomycetales > Streptomycetaceae > Streptomyces. Next base: position 2,650,935 of record NZ_CP102513.1, on the reverse strand, counting down.
AGGCCATCGGTCTCACCTCCGGCGGCAGCGGCGACTGCGCTTCGGGCGGCGAGACCTTCTTCCAGCCCGTCACCGAGGCGCTGTCGGCGACCGGTACACAGATCGGCTGAGGCCGAGTAGCCAGTAAGCGGAAGAGCCGAGGGGCCGGAAGCTCGGAGGCCGCAAGGTCGAAGTGCCGGAAGGCCGAGGCTCACGCTTCGGAAGGCCGAGGCTCACGCTTCGAACGTCGAGGCTCACGCTTCGAAGGCCGGCGCCTCGGTTTCTTCTTCAGGGCCGCCATCACCACGGTGATGGCGGCCCCTGCTGCTCCCCAGGGGTGACCCCGTCCTTTGAACTCTTCGAGGAAGGATCTGGGGGTGGGGCGCCGGCCGTCTGTGTCATGTCCTCGCGGTCGGGGCGGGTGGTGTTTGCGCAGGTGGGATGGGGCCGAATGGTTGTCGTACACAGGTTCGAAAAGTGGTCTATGGTGGAGGCGGGAAGGTTGTGAACTGATGTTCGAGTGATCGAGTGCGGGAGGTGCGTGTGTCGGGATTCGCGCATCTGCGCACCGCCTCCGGGTTCTCCCTGCGCTACGGCGCCTCGCACCCGGAGCGGCTGGCCGAGCGCGCCTCCGAACGGGGCATGGACGCCCTCGCGCTCACCGACCGGGACACCCTCGCGGGCTCCGTCCGCTTCGCCAAGGCCTGTGCGAAGGCGGGGATCCGCCCGTTGTTCGGGGTGGAGCTGGCGGTGGCGCCGGCCGCCGAGGAAGCGGTCGGACGGCAGGCGCGGCGCCGGACCCCCGTACGTGGCGGTGCCTTCATCGATGAGTCGACTCCTCGGGTGGCGTTCCTCGCCCGGGACGGCGCCCAGGGGTGGGCCGAACTGTGCAGAATCGTTTCGGCGGCGCATGTGGGCGCGGGTGAGGGCGGGGGCAGAAGTGAGAGCCCGCCGCTGCTGCCCTGGTCGGAGTGTGCCGCCGAGGGCCTGACCGTGCTCCTCGGCCCCGCCTCCGACGTGGGGCGTGCGCTGGCGGCCGGGCGCCCCGACCGCGCCGCGAAGCTCCTCGTGCCCTGGCGGGAGGTGTACGGCGACGCCCTGCGCCTCGAAGCGGTGTGGCACGGCCGCGAGGGCACCGGCCCCGGTTCGCTGCGGCTGGCCGCCCGTACCGTCGGCTTCGCCGCCGAACAGCGGATCCGTCCGGTGCTCAGCAACGCCGTCCGGTACGCCGACCCCGGCATGGGCCCGGTCGCCGATGTCCTGGACGCGGCCCGGCGGCTCGTCCCCGTCGACCCCCGGGGCGAGCTGGACTCCGGGGAGGCCTGGCTCAAGGGCGCGGACGCCATGCTGGCTGTGGCCGAGCGGGTCGTCGAGGCCGCCGGCTACCGCCGCGACACCGCGTACCGCCTGCTGGAGCAGACCCGGGCCACGGCCGCCGAGTGCCTGGTCGACCCGGAGGACGACCTCGGCCTCGGCACCGTCCACTTCCCCGAGCCGCACCTCGTCGGCGCGGGCCGCCGCACCGCCCAGCGGGCGCTGGCCTCACGGGCGGCGGCGGGGATGGTGCGGCACGGCTACGACACCCGGCGGGCGTACTGGGACCGGATGCACCAGGAGCTGGACGTCATCGCCTACCACGGCTTCGCCTCCTACTTCCTGACGGTCGCTCAAGTAGTCGACGACGTACGGGAGATGGGGATCAGGGTCGCCGCGCGTGGCTCCGGCGCCGGCTCCCTCGTCAACCACCTCCTCGGTATCGCCCACGCCGACCCCGTCGAACACGGCCTGCTGATGGAGCGGTTCCTCTCCAAGCGGCGGGTCGTGCTGCCCGACATCGACATCGACGTGGAGTCCGCACGCCGGCTCGAGGTCTACCGTGCGATCATCGACCGCTTCGGCACCGAGCGGGTCGCGACCGTCGCGATGCCGGAGACGTACCGCGTCCGCCACGCCGTCCGCGACGTGGGCGCGGCCCTCTCCCTGGACCCCGCCGACATCGACCGGATCGCCAAGTCCTTCCCGCACATCCGGGCGCGGGACGCGCGGGCCGCGCTCGAAGAGCTGCCCGAACTCAGGAAGCTGGCCAGGGAGCTTCAGCGGGAAGGGATGAAGTACGGCCGTCTGTGGGAGCTGGTCGAATCCCTCGACGCCCTCCCGCGCGGAGTCGCCATGCACCCGTGCGGGGTGCTCCTCTCCGACGCCTCCCTCCTCGCCCGTACGCCGGTGATGCCGACCAGCGGCGAGGGGTTCCCCATGTCCCAGTTCGACAAGGACGACGTCGAGGACCTCGGGCTGCTCAAGCTCGATGTGCTGGGCGTGCGGATGCAGTCGGCGATGGCGCACGCGGTGGCGGAGGTGGCGCGGGCGACGGGGGAGCGGGTCGACCTGGACGCGCTCGACTTCGAGCGGGGCGCGGGCGACCCGGCGACGTACCGACTCATCCGTTCCACCGAGACGTTGGGCTGCTTCCAGATCGAGTCGCCGGGCCAGCGGGACCTGGTGGGGCGGCTCCAGCCGGCCACCTTCCACGACCTGGTGGTCGACATCTCGCTGTTCCGGCCGGGGCCGGTCGCCGCCGACATGGTGCGGCCGTTCATCGCGGCCCGGCACGGGCGGGCGCCGGTCCGCTACCCGCACGACGATCTGGCGGAGCCGCTGCGGGAGACGTACGGCGTGGTCGTCTTCCACGAGCAGATCATCGACATCGTGCATCTCATGACCGGCTGCGGCCGGGACGAGGCCGACCGGGTGCGGCGCGGACTCTCCGACCCCGAGTCGCAGGGGCGGATCAGGGTCTGGTTCGCGCAGCACGCGGCCGCGAAGGGGTACGACGCCGAGACGATCGCGCGGACCTGGGAGATCGTCGAGGCCTTCGGGTCGTACGGCTTCTGCAAGGCGCACGCGGTGGCCTTCGCGGTGCCGACGTACCAGTCGGCGTGGCTGAAGGCACACCATCCGGCGGCGTTCTACGCCGGGTTGCTCACGCACGATCCCGGGATGTACCCGAAGCGGCTGCTGCTGGCGGACGCGCGGCGGCGGGGGGTGCCGATCCTGCCGTTGGACGTGAACCGGTCGGCGGTCGCCCACCGTATCGAACTGGTGTCTGAATCAAGGGGGTCGGGAGAGGTGAAGGTGTGGGGCGTCCGGCTCGCTCTCTCCGATGTGCACGGCATCAGCGAGGCCGAGGCGGCGCGGATCGCGGACGGGCAGCCGTACGCCTCGCTGCTGGACTTCTGGGAGCGGGCGCGCCCGAGCCGACCGCTCGCCGGGCGGCTGGCGCAGGTCGGCGCGTTGGATGCCTTCGGGGCCAACCGGCGTGATCTGCAACTGCACTTGACGGAGCTGCACCGGGGCAGCCGGGGTGCGGGCGGTGGCCAGCTGCCTTTGGCGGGTGGGCGGAGGACCGCGTCGGCCGGTCTGCCGGACCTGTCCTCCGCCGAACGGCTCAGCGCCGAACTGGGTGTGCTCTCGATGGACGTCTCGCGCAATCTGATGGACGACCACCGCGAGTTCCTCGACGAGCTGGGCGCGGTGTCGGCGCGGCGGCTGCGCGAGGCGCGGCACGGGGAGACGGTGCTGGTCGCGGGCGCCAAGGTGGCGACCCAGACCCCGCCGATCCGCTCCGGCAAGCGGGTCATCTTCACCACCCTCGACGACGGCACCGGCCTGGTCGACCTCGCCTTCTTCGACGACTCCCACGACGCCTGCGCCCACACCGTCTTCCACTCCTGGCTGCTGCTGGTGCGCGGGGTGGTGCAGCGGCGCGGCCCGCGCAGCCTCAGCGTGGTGGGCGCGGCCGCCTGGAACCTCGCCGAGCTGGTGGAGCTGCGGCGCGAGGGCGGCCTCGACGCGGTGGCGCCACGGCTGGCGGAGCCCGTGGACGCCGGGGGTGCCCCGGCGAACGGTGGCACCGACCGCCGTATCCGCATGCCCACCGGCTACGAGATGCATCCGTGGGCCGATCTGCGGCCCGCGGGCGAAGAGCCCTCACAAGGTCCTTCTCAGATACGGAAGTTGTGGCACCAGAGTCCAGGGAGTGCGGGATGACCATCCTCTGCGTACGTTTCCAGCTGCCGCCGGGGTGCGAGGCGGCCCTGCCCGGGCTGTTGGGCCTGATCGAGGACGTCACCCCGGTCGTGGAGGCGCTGCCGCCCGACGGGGCACTGGCCGATCTGCGGGGCGCCGAACGGTACTTCGGCCGGGACGCCGAGGAGCTGGCCCGGCTGATCCGGGTCCGCGCCCTCGCGCTGTACGGCATCGACTGTGTGATCGGTGCCGGGCCCGGACCGCTGCTGGCGCGGCTGGCGCTGGGGGCGGCGGCGCCCGGGTCGCCGTGCGCGGTCCCCGAGGACCTCGTCGTGGACTTCCTCGCCGAACTGCCCGTCCGCGCGCTGCCCGGCGTCGGCACAGCGACCGCCCGCACGCTCTGCGAGTACGGCCTCGACACCCTCGGCGGGGTCGCCGGCGCGCCCCTGTCCACGCTCCAGCGCCTGGTCGGCGCGAGGACCGGCCGGGAACTGCACGAGAAGGCGAACGGTGTCGACCGCGGCCGGGTGGTCCCGAACGCCGTCGCGCGCTCCCTCGCCACCGAACAGGCGTTCCCCTACGACGAGTTGAACCCGGACCGGCATCGCCGCGCCCTGCTCGCCGCCACCGAGGAACTGGGCTCCCGGCTGCGCGCCCTGGAGAAGGTCTGCGGCACCCTGACCCTCACCGTCCGCTACGCCGACCTCCCCCACTCTCGAACAGGCTCGAGCGGGGGGACCCCCATCTCGACGACCCGCACCCGCACCCTCAAGGAACCGACCGCCCACTCGCCGGCGCTGACCTCGGTGGCCTACGGCATGTACGACTCCCTCGGACTCCAGCGCGCCCGCGTCCGCGCGATCGCCCTGCGCGCCGAGGACCTCGCCCCCGCCGAACAGGCCTCCCACCAGCTCACCTTCGACCCCGCCGACGAGAAGGCCCGCCGCATCGAGGAGGTCGCCGACCGGGCCCGCGCGAAGTTCGGCCCGCATGCGGTGATGCCGGGGACGCTGGCCGCGTAACTCTCCTCGTGTGGAGGTCAGTTGGCCCACGGGGGCACGATCTGCGTGCCGTCGGCCAGCTCCGCCTCCAGGCCGAGGGAGGTGGTGACCCAGGTGACGGCGGTCTCCGTCGTCGGGTTCTCGACGGCGAGGGTCGCGCCCGCATTGATGATCAGAGTGTCGCCTGCGGCGACGCGGTCGGTACGCCCGTCGAGCGTGACCAGCAGCTCGCCGCTGAGCAGATGAAGGATCTCCTCCTTGCTGACGGTGTGCGCGGGCGCCCTGGTCCCCGGCGGGACCTCGCCCCGCCAGGCGGCCAGCTCCTTGCTGCCGGTGCGGGGAGTGGCGTACGAGACGAAGCGGGCGCCGTGGATCTCGTGGACGACGGCTTCGGACGAGCGGACGACGGGCATACGTGGCCTCCTGGAGCTTCTGGAGTGGATGGGTGGAGAGTGGATGGTCAAGCAGCTTGACCATATGTCCACATGGTCAAGCTGCTTGACCAATTCGTCAAGGGTGTTTCAATGCAGGCGTGCAGAACTCCGAAGCCCTGACCCTGACCTTCGCCCTGCTCGCCGCCGCCGGTGATCTGACGCGGCGTATCGACGAGGGTGTCGTCGCCCGTGGCTTCGAGGTGCGGCCCGTGCACGGGTTCGCGTTCACCCGGCTCGCCCCGGACGGTGCGACGGTCACCGATCTCGCCGTTCATCTCGGGGTGACCAAGCAGGCCGCGAGTCAGCTCGTCGACGAGCTCGTGCGCAAGGGGTATGTCGAGCGCCGGCCGCATCCGGAGGACGCTCGGGCCCGGCTGGTCGTGCTGACCGAGCGGGGGTGGGCCTGCACCCGGGCGGCGGAGGAGGCGGCGGCCGAGGCGGTCGAGGAATGGGCCCGGCTGCTCGGCGGGGAGGGTGAAATGCGGGCGTTGCGCGACCAGTTGCTGCGCATCGCTCCCTACGGCCCCATTCGGCCCGCCTGGTGACGGTTCGACGTCACGTGTCAGTGTCCACGGCCATCACTTGAAGTTTTTACTGACGCGCAACTTCCCACCTTTTCTACTCGCCCGTAACTTGGCGAGGAAGAACAGCATCCTCGTGATCCGGATCACAGGGCGAACGTCGTCGCACGTCCCTTGAGCCGCAAGGAGATCACCCGATGCTGCCCTGGAAACGACTGCTCAGACCGCTGGCCGCCCTGCTCCTCGCCGCCGGAGTCACCGTCGTCCCCGCCACCGCCGCCGAGGCGGCCGACGAAGCCGCCGCTCCGAGTGGGAGAGGCTGGAACGACTACTCCTGCAAGCCCTCCAGCGCCCACCCCCGCCCCGTCGTCCTCGTCCACGGAACGCTCGCCAACTCCGTCGACAACTGGCTGGGCCTCGCGCCGTACCTGGTGAACCGCGGCTACTGCGTCTACTCCCTCGACTACGGGCAACTCCCCGGCGTCGCCTTCTTCAACGGGCTCGGTCCGGTCGACAAGTCGGCGGGGCAACTCGACGCCTTCGTCGACAAGGTGCTCGCCGCGACCGGCGCCGCCGAGGCCGACCTCGTCGGTCACTCGCAGGGCGGCATGATGCCCCGCTACTACCTCAAGTTCCTCGGCGGAGCCGCGAAGGTGAACGCCCTCGTCGGCATCGCGCCCTCCAACCACGGCACCACGCTGGGCGGCCTCACCGAACTCCTCGAGTACTTCCCCGGCGCCGGTGACCTGCTGTCCACCGCGACCCCGGCCCTCGCCGACCAGGTGGCCGGATCCGCCTTCATGACCAAGCTCAACGCGGGCGGCGACACCGTCCCGGGCGTCACCTACACGGTCCTCGCCACCAAGTACGACGAGGTGGTCACGCCGTACCGGTCCCAGTTCCTGAACGGGCCGAACGTCCGCAACATCCTCATCCAGGACCTCTGCGCGCTCGATCTCTCCGAACACGCGGCGATCGGACTCCTCGACCGCATCGCCTTCCACGAGGTCGCCAACGCCCTCGACCCGGCCCACGCCACCCCGACGACCTGTCTCTCGGCCGTCGGCTGACACGTGCATGTGCTCGCCTGCCGGGGCCTGTCCGGCCTGAGCCGCCCGACAGGCCCCGGCAGCCGTCAGCGCCGTGCCGGCCCGCCGGTCGTGGCGCCGGGGGCGATCAGCAAGCTAGCCCCGAGGAACCGCGAAATCGCCTGCTGAGGGCGGGCGCGGAAGATCCTTATGGTGGCGTTAAGGAGGGGCTAACCGAGGGCTGAGGAAGGCGGGTTCCCGTACGGTCGGTGATCCGGTTCTTACCTGGGCGCGGAACAATCCGACTTCTCACGTCAGTTGATGACCGGTTGAGGATCGGTTGGAGAGAAGCAGAGGAGCGCCCATGACCGCTGTGCGGGGAACATCCGTGGACATCACCACCGAGGACGGCATCGCCGACGCCTACCTGGTCCACCCCGACGACGACGCCCCGCATCCGGCCGTCCTGTTCTACATGGACGCGTTCGGGCTGCGACCGCGTCTGAGGGCGATGGCCGACCGGCTGGCCGGTGCCGGGTACACGGTCCTCGTACCCAATGTCTTCTACCGGTCGGGACGGACCCCGGTGTTCGACCTGCCCGAGTTCATCGACCCGGGCGCGCGTCCGGAGCTGTGGGGGCAGATCATGCCTGTCATGCGGGCGCTGACGCCGGAGCCCGCGCTGCGGGACGCGGCGGCGTATCTGGGGTGGCTGGCCGACAGCCCGCAGGCCGCCGCCGGGCCCGTCGGGATCACGGGCTACTGCATGGGCGCCCGGCTGGCCCTGCACACCGCCGGCGCCTTCCCGGAGCGGGTCGCCGCCGCGGCCGGGTTCCACGGCGGGGGCCTGGCGACCGACGCCCCGGACAGCCCGCATCTGGCGGTGCCCCGGATCACCGGCGAGGTGTACTTCGGCCACGCCGACCAGGATCCGTCCCTGCCGCCGGAGCAGATCGACCTGCTCGACAAGACCCTCACCGAGGCGGGCGTCCGCCACCGCACCGAGGGCTACACGGGCGCGTCCCACGGCTACACCCAGGCCGACACCGCCGCCTACGACGCCGAGGCGACGGAACGCCACTGGACGGCCTTGCTGGACCTCCTGGACCGCACCCTCACGCGGCCCCGCTCATGACGGAGGCGCCGCGCGAGCAGACCATCAGGGTGGCGAACCCCGCCGACGTGGCCGCCGTGAAGGCCGTGACGGACGCCGCGTACCACCACTACATCGAGCGCATCGGTGTGGTGCCGCAGCCCATGGAGGCGGACCACGCGGCGAACGTGGCCGCGGGGCGGGTCTTCGTGACCGGGGACCCGGTGATCGGCCTCGTGGTCGTCGAGGCGCACGAGGACCACCTGTTCCTCGACAACATCGCCGTCCACCCCGACGCCCATGGGCGGGGCGTCGGGCGGCGGCTGCTGGAATTCGTGGACACGCGCGCGCGTGCCCTCGGTCTGCCCGAGGTCAGGCTTTATACGAACGCCCTGATGTGGGAGAACCAGAGGATCTACCCGAAGTTCGGGTACGAGGTCGTGGAGCGTCGCGTGGACGGGCCCTACGACCGGATCCACTACCGCAAGAGGCTCACCTGACGTCCTCGTCAGGGTGACCCGGCGGTCGGTTCCCGTGGTCGGGCGGCCTGGGGCCGGGGGGTGCTCAGCCGTCCGGCCACCAGGTGCGCGCGATGTCCTTTCGCACTTCCCGGCGCTCTACGGGGCGTTCGTCGGCCTCGTCCCGCACACGGCGGGACGTGGACTTCCTCAGGGGCTTCTGCACGGTCGTACGGCGCATGGCTGCCTCCTTGCGTCTACCAGGTTCCGCGATTTCACGGAGGTAGACCCTTTCCGGGAGCGTTCCTCATCGTTCGTGCTCTGTCAGTGGCGGCTGTCACCATCTGGACTGTCAGTGGCAGGTGTCACTCTGGCGGCATGACCAACATCGACGACGGTGAAACCTCCCGAGCCCGTGAAACACGGAAGAACCCGGTGGCAGATGCCCCCGCGGCGACCCCCGACTGGGACGCGGAGGCGGCCGCTTTCGACGAGGAACCCGATCACGGCCTGCGGGATCCCGTCGTCCGGGAGGCCTGGGCGGCCCGGTTGCGCGACTGGCTGCCGGGCCGCGCCTCCGACGTACTCGACCTCGGGTGCGGCACCGGCAGCCTGTCACTCCTCGCGACCGAGCAGGGGCACCGGGTGACCGGGGTCGACGCCTCCCCGGCCATGGTCGCCCTCGCCCGCGGCAAACTCGCCGGGCACCCCGCCGTGTTCCTCGTCGGCGACGCGGCGGCACCACCCGTGGGGGAGGAGCGGTTCGACGTGATGCTCGTGCGCCACGTCCTGTGGACCCTGCCCGACCCGGGGCGCGCCCTGAGCCGCTGGTGCGGACTGCTCCGGCCCGGGGGCCGCCTCGTGCTGGTCGAGGGGGTCTGGGGCACGGTCAGCCCGGTCGGCATACCCGCCGAGCGGCTGTACGGGCTGGTCGCGCCGCTCGTGTCCGAGGCGGAGGTGGTGTGGCTGGGGGACGACTCGCCGCTGTGGGGCAAGAAGGTCGAGGACGAGCGGTACGCGGTGGTGGCCCGTCTCTGACCGTCCACCGCAGCACCGTCCACAGCAGTACCGTCCACATCACCACCGTCTACGCCAGCAGCGACTCCAGGCCGCCTTCCACGGTGGCGAACGCCTCGAGTTCGTCGAGGGCGGCGACGGCGGCCGCCGCGGCCTCCGGGTCGCTCTCCGCGAGCCCGCTCTCCTCGAACTCGTCCTCGTCCAGCCGCAGTACGGTCGTGCCGTCCGCGGAGCGCCACAGGTCGAGGTCGAGGTCCTCCACGACGAGTTCCCCACCGGACAGCGTGGCCGGGCGGGTGATGTCGCAGTACCAGCCCTTCAGCGCGCCCCGCGCGTCCCGGACCTCCTTCACCGCGTACCACCGGTCGCGCCAGTAGTACTCCGTGAAGACATCACCGGGCCCGAACCGTACGAAGCCGAAGTCCCGTACGCCGTCGCTCGCCCAGGAGGCGCGGACCGCGATCCGGGTGCCGTCGTCGCTCAACAGCCGCGCGGGGTAACGGATCTTCGTGCGGCCCGCCTTGAGCAGGACGACGTCCAACTCCTCCATGGCCTCAGCCGAGTTCGCGGACATACCGCACCTCCGTCGCGCACACCTCGTAGCCGAACCACTTGTTGACCGCGAGCATCGGCCCGTTGTCGCTGTCGTTGCCGGTGAACGCCTCCGTGTAGCCGGCGGCGCGGGCGCGGTGCAGGGAGTCGTTCTTGGCCAGCTTGGCGAGGCCCCGGCCGCGGAAGGCGCGGGCGGTGCCCGTCATACCGGTGAAGTAGCGGTCCCGGCCGTCCGTGCGGACGGCGGTGAACGCGGCGAGCGTGCCGTCCACGACGACCACCGTGCTCAGCGCGTGGTCGAGGAGCGGGTGGCGATAGGTCTCCTCCAACCACAGTTCGTAGTCGTTCAGCTCCGCGTCGAGGTCGCCCGGCTCGTCCGCCGTCGTCTCCGCGTCCAGGTCGAACAGCTGGCGCGGGTCGTCGGCGAAGTCGGCGGCCGTGCGCAGTTCGACGCCCTCGGGCGGGGCCCCGAGCGGGGGGAGGGCGCCGTGGGCCAGGTCCAGGCGGAGGAAGTGGGCGGAGCGGCTGGCCGTGTAGCCGCGCCGCTCGGCGAACGCGCGGTTCTCCGCGGTGTCCAGCACCCATGAGAGCAGCCGTTTCGCCCCCACCGCCGTCAACCGCTCCTCGGCGGTGCGCACCAGCAGAGCGCCCGCGCCCCGGCGCAGGTGCTCCGGGTGGACGTACACGTTGACGTTGCCCTGGCCGGGTATGGGGCTGTCGTGGGCGATGTCCAGCTGCGCGGTGCCGATCACCTCGCCGTCCGCCTCGGCGACCAGCCGCTGGTGATGGGCCTCGGGCGGCGCGTGCGTGGCGTCGTGGAGCAGGGACTCCGCGGTGCTGACCATGAAGGGCAGCGCCCGCCGTCGTACGTCGGCGAAGGCCTCGGCGTCCGCCGGGTCGGCGGTGCGGAGGTCGCGCACGATCACTGTCATGCGAGCGCACGCTACGCGGGCGGCGCCGGGAGTCGCCTCCGATTTTTCGGTGGGTGCGGGACAATCGCCCCGTGACCTTGAAGATTCGCATCGTGGAGGGGGCCGCGCCCTACGAGCAGGTGCGCGCCCAGATCTCCGAACAGGCCCGCTCCGGGGCGCTCCCCGTGGGGTACCGGCTGCCCACCGTACGGGGACTCGCCGAGCGGCTCGGGCTCGCCGCCAACACCGTCGCCAAGGCGTATCGCGCGCTGGAGTCGGACGGGGTGATCGAGACGCGGGGCCGCAACGGAACGTTCGTGGCTGCCGCCGGCTCGGCCGCGGAGCGCGAGGCCGCGGTCGCCGCGGGGGCGTACGCCGAGAGGGTGCGCCGGCTGGGGCTCAGCGAGGCGGAGGCGTTGGCAGCGGCCCGCGATGCCCTGCGGGCGGCGTACGCGGAGTAGAGAGTGCGAGTGCCGACGAGGGCTGAGCCGAGCCAGCCACCGCCGAAACGCGCCGCCCCGGCTCAGCGCCGCCCCGCCTTAGCGCCGTCGCAGCTCAGCGCCGTCGCGGCGCAGAAGGGTTCGGCGGCAGAGAGCGGGAGCCGTTGGAAGGAGTCCGCTACGTCCGCGTGGCAGGAGTCCGCTACGCCCGCGCCAGCCGTTCCGGAGTTCGTGTCGGATTCAAGCCCGCCTTTCTCGCCGCCCGTGCGAAGGTCATCGCGTCCTCCACGGCCGCCGCGTGGGGATCGTTGTTGAAGTAGACGTACATGTCGGCGGTGGCGGGCCAGGTGTCGCTGAGGCGGGTGGACCAGGTGGTCAGGGCTTGGGGGCCGTAGTGGGGCCAGGGGTGGGCTCGGCCCTGGTGGAAGCGGAGGTAGGCCCAGTCGGTGGTTCGCCAGAGCGGGGTCGCGGGGCGGGACTGGACGTCGGCCCAGCACAGGGCCGCGCCGTGGGACTCCAGGACCTCGCGGACCTCGGGCGTCCACCAGGAGTCGTGGCGGGGCTCCACCGCGATCCGGGTACGGGAGGGGAAGCGGCCGAGGCAGGTGTCCAGGAGCCCCGCGTCGGCCCGCAGCGTCGGCGGCAGCTGGAGCAGGATCGGGCCCAGGCGGTCGCCCAGGCCCTCCGCGTGGCTCATCAGGCGGTGCACCGGCTCCTCGGGGTCCCGCAGCCGCTTGATGTGGGTCAGATACCGGCTCGCCTTCACCGCGACCACGAAGTCCCCCGGCACCCGCTCCCGCCAGGCCTCGAAGTTCTCCCGCGTCGGCAGGCGGTAGAACGCGTTGTTGATCTCGACCGTCGCGAAGTGGGCCGCGTACTCCTCCAGCCAGAGCCGGGTGGGGCAGCCCTCCGGGTAGAGGGCGCCCCGCCAGTCCTTGTACTGCCACCCCGATGTGCCGACGAACAGGGTCATACGGCCATCAAAGCACTACAGGTACAGGCCCGCGTCCGCTCCGCCCCGCGGCTCCGGCAGGGACGTCGGTGACGTGCCGCGACGCAGTGCGTACAGCTCGGCCAGGGTCGCGCCCTCGCGACCGACACCCTCCTCCCTGCCCAGCCAGCTCACCGCCTCCGCGCGGGTCAGGGCGCCCACCTCGATTCGGGCGAGACAGCGGCCGGGGCGGACCACGGCGGGGTGGAGGCGCTCCAGGTCCTCGTTGGTGGTGACACCGACCAGGACGTTGCGGCCCTGGCCGAGCAGGCCGTCCGTCAGGTTCAGCAGGCGGGAGAGCGCCTGGCCGGCCGTGTGCTTGGCCTCGCCGCGGATCAGCTCGTCGCAGTCCTCCAGGAGGAGCAGACGCCAGCGGCCCTTCCCGGTCGAGTCGTCCTCGCCGATGGCGATGTCCATCAGATAGCCGACGTCGGAGAAGAGCCGCTCGGGGTCCAGGACGCAGTCCACCTGGCACCAGTCCCGCCAGGAGCGGGCCAGCGTGCGCAGCGCGGAGGTCTTGCCCGTGCCGGGCGGGCCGTGCAGCAGCAGGAGACGGCCCGCGATGTTCTCGGGGGTCGTCTTCATCAGGCGGTCCATCGCGTCCGCCACCGGGGCCGTGTAGTTCGGCCGTACCTCTTCCCACGTGCCCGCCGAGATCTGCCGGGTCGTACGGTGCGGGCCCCGGCGCGGCGAGACGTACCAGAAGCCCATCGTCACGTTCTCCGGCTGCGGCTCGGGATCGTCGGCCGCGCCGTCGGTGGCCTGGCCGAGCACCTTCTCCGCCAGCTCGGCGGTGGTCGCGGTGACCGTGACGTCGGCGCCGCGGTTCCAGCGGGAGATCAGCACGGTCCAGCCGTCGCCCTCGGCGAGGGTCGCGCTGCGGTCGTCGTCCCGCGCCGCGCGCAGCACCCGGGCGCCCGGCGGCAGCAGGGTGGCCCCGGACCGTACCCGGTCGATGTTCGCCGCGTGCGCGTACGGCTGCTCGCCCGTCGCGAAACGGCCGAGGAACAGCGCGTCGACGACATCGGACGGGGAGTCGCTGTCGTCGACGTTGAGCCGGATCGGCAGTGCGTCGTGTGGGTTGGCAGACATGCCGCCATGATCCGTCACCGAGGGCTCCCCTTGCATCCGCTTTCCGTAGTGCGCCGGTCGTGTCCGCCGAACCCCGCGCTCCCCGCCCACACGGTTGGTCCGATTGCCCAGGAGTTCACCGGCGGAAGCTCCCCTACCACCACCCGGCACGGTTACTGTTGCCCATGATGGGACGTCATGGGTGGAATTCGGGGGACCGGCGGTGGCGGCTCACCGCGCTGCTCGGCGTGGGGGCGGCCGTTCTCGCCCTGATCGTGACCCTGCTCAACACGCTTCCCGGGAACGGCGGCAGCACCGCAGGCACCTCGCCCGACGGCGACAAGGTGCACGGCACACCAGCCACTCCCTCCGAGGCCACCGGACCCGACGTGGGCTGGGGCTTCACCCACACCCAGTTCAGCGCGGACGAGGGCAGCGAGGCCGCCGTCGAGCGCGTCGAGAAACGCCTCGGCGAGCGGCCCCTGCCGCAGATCCAGCACATCATGGGCTGGGGTGCCGGCAACCCCGAACCCGTCAAGGGGCGTTACGACTTCGAGGAGATGGACCGGCGCATCGACTTCGTCCGCGCCACCGGCGGGACCCCCGTCGTCACCCTGTGCTGCGCGCCCGACTGGATGAAGGGCGGCAAGTCCGGCGCCGACAGCACCGACTGGAGCCAGGCCGCGCTGGAGACCGCGCCCGAGCCCGAGCATTTCGCGGACTACGCCGCCCTCGCCGCGACCGTCGCCAAGCGCTACCCCGACGTACGGCACTTCATCGTCTGGAACGAGTTCAAGGGCTTCTGGAACAACAGCGAGGCCCGCTGGGACTACGAGGGGTACACCGAGCTGTACAACCTCGTCCACAAGGCCCTGAAGAAGGTCGACAAGGACATCATGGTCGGCGGGCCCTACCTGGTCATGGACAGCCTCGATCCGCGCCAGAAGCAGGACGCCTCGACATCGTTGAAGGGCCCCTGGGGTGCCATGGACCAGCGGGTCCTCGACGCCTTCGACTACTGGAACAAGAACAAGGTCGGCGCCGATTTCGTGGTGGTGGACGGGTCCAGTTACTCCAAGGACGACGATCTGATTCCCGACGAGTTCGCGGCCACCGACAAGTTCACGGCCGTGAGCGAGTGGGTGCGTGAACGCTCCGCCGGTCTGCCGCTGTGGTGGGCCGAGTACTACGTGGAGCCCGCCGACGGTGACGACAACCGCCATGGCTGGTCCGAGAACCGCCGCGTCGCCGTCCAGGCTTCCGGATTGATCGGGATGGCCAAGGGCGGGGCGACCTCCGGGTTCTACTGGAATCCGGAGGAAGAGAGCGGGGAGTGCCCCGGATGCCTGTGGACTCCGACCGACAAGAGCGACGGTGGGCAGGAGTTGCCCATGTACGGGCTGCTGTCCCGGTTCAGCGAGGAGTTCCCACCGGGGACGAAGTACGAGACGGTGCCCGTCGCCGCCGATGACAAGCCCAACGTTCGGGTGCTCGCCGATGACGAGGCTGTGCTCGTCGTCAACACACTCGATCGCAAGATCAGTGCGGACATCGATGGTCAGAAGTTCGATATGGGTGCGTACGAGGTGAAGTGGCTCAAGAGGTGACTGCCGCGGGAGGTTCGTGGGGAACCGCGGGACCGCCGTGGCTGGTCGCGCAGTTCCCCGCGCCCCTTTGGGGCTTCGCCCTTACGGCGCGCCCATCGTCAGGAAGCGCTGGACGAGTGACGCCAGCAGGAGCGCCAGCAGTGGCAGGCTGAACCAGAAGCTGCTCTGGAGCCAGCGGAGTTGCCGGACGCTCGGGCGGACCGCCACTCGTACGACCTCGCGGACGCTCAGCAGAACGATCAGGGCGATCGCGGCCAGGCCGCCGACGACCGACCACGGGGTCCAGGTGACCTGGGGGCCGATCGGGCCGGGGTCGGGCTCGGGGGCCTTTCCGGTCTGCTCGCGGAGGGCGAAGACCGTGGCGTCGGCGTTGGCGAAGACCTGCTTGAGGTCGTCACGCCTGTCGAGGTTCTGGATCAGGCGGGACTCCCAGTTCCTGGAGTAACCGGCGTCCATCTGGAGCGAGGTGACCTGGCTGCGATTGATGATCAGATACGAGTTGGCGCCGGCGGTCTTCAGTGCCTTGGCGAGGCCCGACACCAGTACCGGGTCGCTCGGCGCGAGCGTCGGCACGTACTCGACCTTCTCCATGTCACGGGCGCCCCACGGCATCGCGGGCGTCACGCTGTTCACCGGGTCGTCGCTGAGCCAGAGGAGCCGTACGGTCGGGTCGTCGTGGGCGTAGACGTACTCCATGGCGGCGACCTCGCCCGGGCGGACGCGCTCGAAGGGCTCGTTGCCCCAGCGGGCGACCAGGAAGCCGCCGATGAGGACGAGGCCGGCCATGAGGGCGGCCAGCGGAGCGAGGCTCACCCGGTCCTTGTCACGCTCCTCGGCGGTGGCGCCGGTGCGCGGGAAGAGGGCGAGGCCGGCGAGCAGGGCGGCGCCCGGCAGAGCGAACATGAAGACGCGCAGGGCCATCTCACCGCCGTACGACTGCATGCCGAAGCCCAGAAACGGCACGAAGGTCAGGACGAGCAGCGAGCGTTCGCGGTACCTGTTCTCGCGGCGGCGCAGGAAGCCGTAGCAGGCCAGGAGCATGACGGTGCCGGCCAGGGCGACACGGGCGTACAGCACGAGTTTGTGGGTCGAACTGCCTTCACCGATGCGGCCGGAGACGGACGAGGTGACGTTTCCGCCCACGCCGCCGACCCCGCCGAAGAGTTCGTCGAAGTGGCCGGACCAGTACGGCTCGGCGAGGAAGCCCACCCACACGGCGACCATGACGCCGAACAGGATCGGCAGGCCGCGCAGTTCGGAGCGGCCGATCAGGACGAGGACCGCGAGGACGCCCAGCATCACGAACGGGGTGAGCTGATGGGCGGGGACCGTCGCCGCGTACAGCGCTATCAGGACCATCAGGAGGACCGCGCGTCGGCGGCGGTCGGTCGGTTCCACCTCCGCCTCGCCGGGGCGCACCTTGCCCCACAGCATGTGCGGGGCGCGGAACCAGACCAGGAGGATCGCGACGAAGGCCAGGTAGAGGAGGTAGGTGAAGCCCTGCGGGGAGAAGTAGTCCTGGCCCACCCAGCCGCTCAGGACGAAGATCCAGACGCCCGTCCACTTGGCGCGCCAGCCCGCTCGCATATGGCGGGTAAGGAGGAACAGCGGGGGCAGATAGAGGAGTTGGATGGCCGTCGGCCACCAGCGGATGATCTCGGTGAAGTCGCTGACCCCGCAGGCCTCGGCGACGAACGTGGCCGCCGCGAAGAATCCCGGCCAGCTCCAGCGGGCGTCCAGGTCGGGGACGGCCGAGCCGGTGCGGTCGATGTAGTCGATGAAGCCCAGGTGCTGCCACGCCGTCGCGAACCGCGGCTCGGCCTCGATCACGGCGGGCAGCGCGTGCAGGGACAAGACGGTGGCCAGCAGCGTGATCAGCAGCATCCCTCGGTGCTCGCGGGCCGGCCAGAGCAGCGAGGCGAACACCGTGGCCAGCAGCGCCGCCCCGACCAGCGTCGGCGTGGGCAGCACGGAGATCAGGCCGAGCCCGCCCATCCCGTCCAGGTCGGCGTCGTCCAGCGCCAGCGCCGGCACCCAGTAGAGCAGGAGTGCGGAGAGCAGCAGAAAGCCGAGGACCACACCGGTGATCGTGGGGTGCGGCAGCCGTTCCCGGAGCGGCACACGCGGTGCCTCCTGAGCGGACGGCACCTCTTGGACCTGGGCTTTCATCGGCTCCTGTACGGGCTTGACCGGTTCCTCGGCTTCTTGCTCCCGTTCCTCGGCTTCCCGTAGGAAGGCCGCTTCCCGTACGGACTCCTCGAACGGGGCGTCCACCTCCGGGGCCTGAGCCGGGCCCAGGGACGATTCCGAGCCGGGCTCTCGTTCTTCGACAGGCAGGCCCAGCGAGGGGGACATCCCGAGCGGGCGGGGCGGCCGGTCCTGGGCCCAGGTCGGCCGGTGGTCCTTGCGTACGGACGCGGTTCCGGTGGGTGGGGTGCCGGGGCCGGGGCGGACGTCCGGGCGGCGTTCCAGGTGGTCGAAGTCGAGGTGGACGCCGAGGGCGAGGGTGTCGGCGTCGAGCCGCCGGGACCAGGCGCCGCTCTGCTTCTTCGCGGCGGAGGCCACCCGGCCCAGGTCGGCGAGGTCGCCGTCCGGTGCCGCGTCCGCGGGCACCTCGGCGGGCGGCGCGCTCCGCACTATCCGGTACAGCCTGGGCGCGGCGATCAGCACGATCACCGCGAGGCTGGAGATCTCGGCGACGCCCGCGCCGGCCAGGCCCATCCGGGGGAGCAGGGCCAGCGTCAGGCCGAGGACCAGGGCGCACAGCAGCCCCTGAAGCCAGGCGAGTCCGGCGGTGCGGCTCTGGGCGCGCAGCACCGCGAAATACGTCTCCATCACGACCCGCAGCGCCGCGCCGACCGCGAACCAGCGCAGCAGCGGGGTCGCCGCGTCCGCGTAGCCCTGCCCGAAGACGGCCAGGATCCAGGGCGCCCCGATGAACAGCCCCGCGCACACCGGCAGCATGATCCGGGCCATCCGCTTCAGCGCGGCACGGGTGTTGGCGGCCAGTCGCGCCGGGTCGTGCGCGCCCTCCACGGTCAGCGAGGCGCCCATGTTGATGGCGAGCAGGTTGACCGTGCCGCCGATGGTGGTGGTGATGTAGAAGTACGCGTTGTCGGCGGCGCCGACCTGGGCGGCGACGATCACCGGGACCAGATAGACCACGGCCAGCGAGAAGAGCGAGCCGGTGTAGTCGCCCGCGAGGAAGCGGCCGATCTCCTTCAGCGAGGGCGGACGCGCGTGGTCCGCGGTGGCGTTCACATGCTTCGGGATCAGCCGCCGGAACACCAGCCAGCCCAGCGGCAGCACGGACATCGCGATCGCCGCCACCCAGGACACGAAGACGCCCATGGTCGGGACCGCGGCGGCGAACGCCACCAGCAGCACCAGCTTCACCGCCGAGAACACGGTGTTGCCGACCGGCACCCACATCGCGCTGCGCAGCCCGGTGAGCACCCCGTCCTGGAGCGTCAGCACCGACCAGGCGACCACCGCGAGCACGAAGAAGACGGCGTTCACCGGGTCGTGCAGGAAACGGTACGACGACCCCCACAGGCCCAGCGTCAGCAGGAACACGCCCGCCGCGAGCGCCACGATCACCGAACTGCCCGCGTACGTACGGAAGATCAGCCGGCCCGTGGCGCGGCCCGCGACAGGGATGAACCGGGCCAGCGCGCCCATCAGCGTCAGCGCGGTGAGCCCCGCCAGGAGCTTCATCGCGGCGATCGCGGCGGAGCCCTGGCCGACCGAGGCCTCGGTGTAGTAGCGGGCGGCGGCCAGCCAGAAGCCGAGGCCCAGCACGGCCGAGATGCCGGTGTTCAGCATCAGGGCGTAGGCGTTGCGGAACAGCTGGTTGCCCCCCGCCCCCTTGCCCAGTCCGGGCAGTCGCAGCCTGCGGCCGGAGCCGGAGCGCTGCTCGGTGTCCTCGGTCGTGGTGCTCTCGGCCTCTTGTGCCGTGGTGGTCGTCGTGTCAGACACGGGAACGGATGGCCTTCCGGACCTGTCGTGCTCTTCGGACCATGGCGTACCCCTTGGTGAGGGCACGGTCCCGGGCGAAGTCGCGGGCGATCGCGCGGCCCTCGATCAGCCGCTCGAACTCCGCGGCTCCCGTGGAGCGGCGCACGGTGACCCGCCGCAGCGCGTACGGGCCCTGCCGGCGCCGGGCGAGCGCGTTGCCGACCGCCAGCGACTGGGCGAACCCCGTCTCGCGCACCGCGACGCGCACCCGGCGGTTGGAGTAGCCGTACGGGTACGCGAACGAGACGGGCCGGGTGCCCAGTTCGTCGGCGACGATCTGCCAGCAGCGCCGCAGCTCGAACCGGAGCCGGTCGTCGTCCAGCATGTCGAGCTGCGGATGCGTGTGGCTGTGCCCGCCGATCTCCACGCCGCTGTCGGCGAGTTCGCGCACCTGGCCCCAGTCGAGCATGGTGTCGAGGGCGCCGCCGTTGTCGTACGGGCCCTTGATCCAGGCCGTGGAGACGAACAGTGAGGCCGCGAAGCCGTGCTTGACGAGGACGGGCAGGGCGTGGCGGTGCACGCCCTCGTAGCCGTCGTCGAAGGTGACCAGCACGGGCCGGGCGGGGAGCGGGCGGCCCGACCGCCAACTCGCCGCCAGAGCGGTCGTGTCGACCGGGGTGAAACCCAGGTCGTCGATGAGCGCCATCTGCTCCGCGAAGGCCTCCGGGGTCACCGACAGGTCCCGGGTGGCGTCGTTCGGCTCGGTGGAGACCGCGTGGTACATCAGGATCGGTACGGCTGTTTCCGTCATGACGAGCCCCCCTCGCCCCCCTTGCCGGCCGTGTCGACGGTGCTGTGAGCGAGTTCGCCGACCGAGAACGTGACGTCGCCCCTGCGGGCCCGGACGCTCCCGACAACGTACCCGCCGGCCGCCGCGGCCACCCCCGCGACGATCGCGCCCGCGCGTCCCGCGCCTCCCTTGCGGCCGAGCAGCGCGTCGCGCAGCCCGCGCGCCACCCCGGCGGGCAGTACGCGGGTGGTGTACCGGCGCTCCGACTCCAGCCCCTTGGCGGCGCCGACGCTCCGCGCCACCAGCGCCTTCGACAGGCCCTCCGCGTAGGTACGCGTGCGGAAGTACCCGAAGCGCTCCCGCGCGCCGGGCACCCGGTGGTGGATCACCGCCCGGTCGTCGAGCAGCAGGACCGCGTCCGGTCTGGCCCGGGAGAGACGGATGCACAGCTCCGTCTCCTCACAGCCCAGCGGGCGCTTGTCCCCGTCGCGGCCGATGCCCGTGGCGAAGCCGCCGGCCGCGTCGAAGGCGCCGCGGCGGAACGAGGCGTTGCCGCCGAGCACGTTGCGGACCTCGGCGACACCGCCTGGCAGGCCCTTGTAGGCGCAGCCCACCACCCAGTCGAACTCCTCCGGGAACCAGGCCGGGCGGCGGCCGGACGCCCACATGGGCACCGTACGGCCGCCGACGGCCATGACCCGGGGGTCGGCGTACCCCTCGACGAAGTAGCCCAGCCAGTCGCGCTCGGCGACGGCGTCGTCGTCGAGGAACGCGATGATCTCCCCGTACGAGGCGGCAATGCCCGTGTTGCGGCCCGCGGACAGCCCGCGGGGGCCCGCGTTGGTGAGCACACGGACGTCGTCGATCTCCTTGTACGCACTGGTCAGACGCTCCAGCAGGGCCTGGTTGTGGTCCACCACCAGGAGCGTCTCCAGGGCCGGCCGGGACTGTGCGCGCACCGAGGCGACCGCCGCGAGGATGTCCTCCCAGCGGTCCTCGGTGTACACACAGATCACGACCGAGACGGCCGGCTCGTTCAAGACGACTCTCCCCGACCGGCGGTGATCATCGTCGCGTGTGAACGGCGGCGCAGCGCACGCCGGTTGGAGCGCTCCTTCAGGATCACCTTCAGCACGCGCAGCCCGTCGCGCACGGCCCGCAGATTGCTCGCGCCGTGGATGCGCAGATACTCGTGGCTCGGGATCTCCTGCACCTTCAGGCCCGCCTTGACGACCCGGATGTTCATCAGGGTCTCCACCTCGAAGCCGGTGCAGTCGAGGTCGATCTTGTCCAGGCAGTGCCGCCAGAACGCGTTGTAGCCGTAGCACAGGTCGGTGTAGCGGGCGCCGAACTTGCGGTTCACGGTGGTGCACAGGGCCCAGTTGCCGAACTTGCGGATCAGGGTCATGTCGTCGGTGCCGCCGCCGTTGGCGAAGCGGGAACCCTTGGCGAAGTCCGCGCCCGAGACGAGGGCGGAGACGTACGACACGATCTCGTGGCCGTCGGCCGAGCCGTCCGCGTCGATCATCACGATGATGTCACCGGTGCACGCGGCGAAGCCGGTGATCAGGGCATCCCCCTTGCCCTTCCCGCGCTGCGGGACGACCTTGACGTCCGGCCACAGCTCGCGGGCCACCTCGACGGTGTTGTCGGTGGAGTTGCCGTCGACCAGGACCACCTCGTGGATCCAGCCGGGCAGCGTCTTGAAGACGTAGGGCAGGTTCTCCGCCTCGTTCATGGCGGGGATCACCACACTCACCGGCGGCGCGATGGCCAGGTGGTTGGAGATCGGTCGGTACCTGCTGGGTTCGGATATGGCCGGGCGCAGAACTGAGCTCATGAGTCTGGTCCCTCTCGTCCGGTGAACCACCCGCCCCTGGGTGGTTCGGCTCTTTGTCCGGTTCGAAAGGGGGGTTCTCACTTACGGCATGCGGAATTCGATCTCCGTATCGATCTTTCGTGCGCATTCGCGCATACCGGGTGAGCTGGCAAAAGCCGGCCGACTGTCGCGACTCGGCAGTCGGTCGCGCGGCGCGACTCGGCAAACGGTGCGGTCACCGAGCACGGCACCCCCCTACCGCGCCCCGCGCCGGGACCGTCGAGCTCCCTGAGCCCTCCCCTAGGAGCATGTGCCGACGGACCGATGCGGGTGGATCTACAACGATGTACGACGGTATTGATGGTTGAGCCCTTATGGCAAGGCCTAGTACGAGGCCTCACGTTTTTGTTGTTGTGTCCGTTACCTGACCTCCCGACCGGATTTTGCCCATCCGTTTCAACAGTTTGTCGGCCGGTTCGAACAGTTCCGGCCGTGCCAGCACCGTGTTGCGCAGCGCCCGGACGGGGGCTCGTCGAGCCCGGTGTCCGAGTGCCACCGGATGGCGTCGGGTGACCCATCCCTCCGACACGGAGATCTCCCGTGTCTTCAGGGAATCCTTGTACTGCTTCTGGCCCCGGCCCAGATCCAGGTAGGCGATGCCGTCGGCGGCGGCCTCCTCGGCCATGTGCAGATGCAGGAGCAGGCCCGGCGAGAACTTCGCGAACGCCGGGTCGTACGCCGGGAACCAGCATGTCAGCACCCGCTCGGAGCGCAGCCCGAAATGAGCCGCGATCGGCTTGCCGTCCGCGTACAGCACCGACAGCTGGCCGGCGAAGGAGTCGGAGCGGGTGTGGAAGAGCCGGTGCACGAGCCGGGTGATCCACGGGTGCGCGAAGCGGTCGCTGCGACCCGTTCTGCGGTACTGCGCCGACTTCCAGGCCATCAGCGTGCGCAGGGCCTTCGGGTCGCGCTCGTCGTGCACATAGCGCACCTCGCTCACCGTGCGGCCGAGCCTGCGTTCCTTGGCGAGCGTCGAGCGGAGGAACTTCGGTGAGTCGGCGCGCAGGTGGCCGAGATAGGCCTCGTAGCCCTGTTCCAGGTCCATGACCGGGGACGGGAAGGTGCCGGTGATGTGGGCGGCGAACGGGGTCTGGCCCTGCGCCAGATGGTCGAACTCCCACACCGCGAGCCCGCAGGCCCGCAGCAGCGCCTGGGCGTCCCAGGTGAAGCCGGGGCGGTGGACCACGCCCTGGCAGTCGGAGAGGCCGAGGCCGATGGCTCTGCCCACCCCGGCGGCGGATCTCTGGTACGGGAAGAAGGCCGCCGGTTCGCCGTCCTCCCGCACCACCGCGATCCGCACCCCGCGCCGGCAGTGGCCCACCGCGAGCGCGAACTCCGGGGACAGGAACGGGTTCGCCAGTTCGGGCGCGCCGTGGAGATGGGCCTTGGACTGCAAGGCGGTCCAGGCCGCCCGGTCGGCGGCGGTCAGTTCGCCGGGGCGGTACACACTGATGTCCACGTCTCAGGTCCGTCTTCTCTCCGTACGGCCGCGCAGGCGCCGTACCAGACTCGGCAGGAGAACGAGCGAGCTGATCACGGTCACGGCCGCGATCCCACCGGTCACCGACCACGAGTGGGTGGCGATCATGCCCTGCGCGACGAGGATGTTCACCGCGATCGCGCCCGCGAGGGACGTCACGACCCGGCCGAACGGCTCCAGTCCGCGCAGTACGGCCCCGATGGCGGCTCCTGGCGCGACGAGGAGGAAGAACAGGGTGAACGGGCCGCGCAGCACCGAGTCCGCGTCGGTGAACGCGAGCAGCGCGCCGACCCCCGCGACGGCCGCGGCCACGCCCGCCAGCAGTGGTCCGCCACCACCTGACAGAGATGGCTTGATACCTAAGGTCTGCATTGGCGACTTTGCCCCCCGAAGCGCCGGATGCCGGGCTTCAATGTCGCTCAGCGGGCGCGGGGGAGTCAATACGTCGAGACGCGCCACGCGCGACCGTGCGCCCATTTGTGATGCACCGGCAAAGAGATCCGCGGCCGGGTACGGAGATTCCCTGGAGGCATGCCGCGCCTCCAGGGAAACTTCCGTTCACAGCAGGGCAGTTGCCCTTGCCCTGTCCTTACTGGACGATCTGCAGCAGACGGTTCGGGGAACCGGTGCCCGCGCTGGTGACCTTGCCGGTGACGGCGCCGGCGGTCAGGGCCGAGGCGACCTGGGCCGGGGTGGCCGAGGTGTGGCCGGCCAGGTAGATCGCGGCCGCGCCCGCGACGTGCGGGGTGGCCATCGAGGTGCCCGAGATGGTGTTCGTCGCGGTGTCGCTGGTGTACCAGCCGGCCGTGATCGACGAACCCGGGGCGAAGATGTCCAGGGTCGCGCCGAAGTTGGAGTAGCTCGCCTTGGCGTCCGTGCTGGTGGTGGCGCCGACCGTGATCGCCGAGGCGACGCGGGCCGGGGAGTACGAGGAGGCGTTGGCGCTGCTGTTGCCCGCCGCGACCGCGTAGGTCACTCCGCTGGCTATGGAGTTCGCCACGGCCGTGTCGAGCGCGGTGGAGGCGCCGCCGCCGAGCGACATGTTGGCGACCGAGGGGCCGCTGTGGTTCGCGGTCACCCAGTCGATGCCGGCGACGACGCCCGCCGTGGTGCCCGAGCCGCTGTTGTTGAGCACCCGGACCGCCACGATCTTGGC
Organism: Streptomyces sp. DSM 40750; assembly: GCF_024612035.1. Taxonomy (GTDB): domain Bacteria; phylum Actinomycetota; class Actinomycetes; order Streptomycetales; family Streptomycetaceae; genus Streptomyces. The sequence goes on along the minus strand of NZ_CP102513.1, from coordinate 2,626,544 downwards.
CTGCTTGGCGATGCCGTACGTCGAGCCGGCGATGGTGGTGGCGACATGGGTGCCGTGACCGTTGCCGTCCTGCGCGACGTTGTCGCCGTCGACGGCGTCGTAGCCGTTGGTGGCCCGGCCGCTGATCTGGGAGTGAGTGATGCGGACGCCGGTGTCGATGACGTACGCGGTCACGCCGCTGCCCGCGCTGTCCGGGTAGGTGTACGTGCCGGAGAGCGGCAACGACGCCTGGTCGGAGCGGTCCAGACCCCACGGGGCACTGGTCTGCGTGGCGGTCGAGGTGAAGACCTGGTTCTGCTCGACGGAGGCGACCGACGGGTCGGCGGCGAGTCTCCTGGCCTCGGCCGCGGAGAGCTCGGCCGAGTAGCCGTTGAGCGCGGACTTGAAGGTCCGCTTCACCGTGCCGCCGTACTCCTCGACCAGGTCCTTGCCCGCGCTCGACGCGGCCTTGAGGCCCGCGCTCTTCTTGAGCGTGACGATGTAGCTGTCCTTGATCGCGGTGGGGGAGCCGGCCGCGAGCACCTTGCCCTCGGCCGGGGCGGCCTGGGCGGGGAGCGCGGTGAGGCCGCCGAGCAGGGCGGCCGTCGCGACGGTGGTGACGGCGGCGACGCGGATGTTCTTGCTACGCAGGTGTGCCATTACGAGGGATTCCTCCTCATAGGCGGCGCGTGCCAGGGTGCGGCGCGCGTCTGTGGGGGGTGCGTGCGGGGTCGCACTCACAACCGGGAGCGTCGCGTTCCGCTCCCGGCTTCCAGCAGATTGATCGATCCACGGGTACAGCTCAAGAGAGTTGAGGCCTTGTCATGTTTCTGTCACACACATGTAATCGAACGAGGGTTGAACGCGGTGGGTACGTTCCGTTGAGGACAGGAAAGTATTGACATGAACACTTCCGATCAACACGCGTAGTTGCTACGACGGTTGAGGCAGAGATCCTGCTAAAGGGAGGTTCCATGAGACGTTCCCGACTTACGGCATACATGACCTCGCTCCTCCTCGCCGTCGGCGCCACCCTCACCGGGGCCGCGACGGCGCAGGCGTCCCAACAGGCCGCCGCCACCGGCTATGTGGCGCTCGGCGACTCCTACTCCTCGGGTGTCGGCGCGGGGAGCTACATCTCCTCCAGCGGCGACTGCAAGCGCAGCACGAAGGCCTTCCCGCACCTCTGGGCGGCCGCGAACGCCCCCTCGTCCTTCAACTTCACGGCCTGCTCGGGCGCCCGAACGGGTGATGTTCTGGCCGGCCAACTGGGTCCGCTGGGCACGGGTACCGGGCTCGTCTCGATCACCGTGGGCGGCAACGACGCCGGCTTCGCCGACGTGATGACCACCTGCGTCCTCCAGTCCGACAGTGCCTGTGTCTCGCGCATCAACACGGCGAAGGCGTACGTCGACTCGACGCTGCCCGGCCAGCTGGACAAGGTCTACTCGGCGATCAGCGCGAAGGCACCGGCCGCCCATGTGGTGGTGCTCGGCTACCCCCGCTTCTACCAGCTGGGCGGCACCTGCCCCGGGCTGTCCCAGACCAAGCGGTCCGCCATCAACAACGCGGCGGACTACCTGAACACCGCGATCGCCAAGCGCGCCGCCGACCACGGCTTCACCTTCGGTGACGTCCGCTCCACGTTCACCGGGCACGAACTGTGCTCCGGCAGCGCGTGGCTGCACGGCCTCAACCTGCTGAACGTGGGCGAGTCGTACCACCCGAAGGCCGCGGGACAGTCGGGCGGGTATCTGCCGGTGTTCAGGAACGTGGCCTGAAGCGGTGGTTCCCACGGCCGCGGCGGAAACCGGCGGTACCTACGGCCGTGGCCTGAAACGGGCCGTTCCTACGGTCGTGGCCTGAAAGGGGCTGTTCCTACGGCCGTGACCTGAGGGCGGGGTCGTAGGCGCGGGCCTCGTCGTCGTCCTCGTAGTCGCTGTAGTCGTCCGGGTTCTCCGGGTCGTCGGAGGGGGAGGTCCCGCCCGTGGTCGGGGCCTCCGTCTCGCATGTCACCGAGAAGGCGACGGAGTTGGACTCGGCGTGCACCGGGCCGCGGACCTCGACGCTGATCTCGTCCGAGTGGCTCCCGGACGTCGACACGACGACCTGGTCCTGCTTGGTCCTCTCGCCGCCGGACGGGAACGACAGCGTCTTCCAGCCGGTGTCCTCCACCTCACCGTTCTTCGCCACCCAGCGGTAGTCGACCTCCACGGGCACGCTTCCCACGGTGAACGTCGCGGTGAAGGTGGGCACCTCGGCGTCCGGCGGCGGACAGGCGCCGGAGTAGTCGGTGTTCGCGCCCTCCACCGTCACCTTCACGGACTGCGCGGGCGGCTTGCTGGTCGTCCCGCCGTCGTCGGGGGTGTCGGCGTCGTCGCTCGTGTCACCGCCGCCGCCCGGCTCCTCGTCCGTACCCTCGTCGCCCGTCCGGTCGTCGGCGCCGCCCACCGTGCCCTCCCCGTTGGTGGGGTTGCCGTTGTTCCCGCCGTCGCCGTTGATGAGCGCGTACGTGAGTCCGGCGATGGCGAAGGCGACCGCGGCGATACCGGCGATCAGGAAGACGAGGGCGCGACGGTTGCGGTCCGGCTCGCGGGCGGGCAGCGCGGAAGGGTGGGTCGCGGCGGCCGGGGCCGGATGCGGCGGGGTGGGTGGCCCGAACTGGTTCGTGCCCGGACCCGGGCCCGTGTTCGCGGCCGGACTCGGGAAGGTGGCCACCGTCGGGCTGTACGGGGCCGACGCGACCGTGTCGGACCGTGGGGTGCCGCCCGCGCCGATGATCCTCAGGTCCTGCTCCGCCTGCTCGGCGGAGATCCGCTCGGCCGGATCCTTGCGCAGCAGCCCCTCGATCACGGGCGTCAGCGGGCCGGCCCGGTGCGGCGGCGGGAGTTCCTCGTCGACGACCGCGCGCAGGGTGCTCAGCGGAGTGTTCTGCCGGAAGGGCGAGTTGCCCTCGACCGCCGCGTACAGCAGCACACCGAGCGACCACAGGTCCGACTCGGGGCCGGGCGTACGGCCGAGCGCGCGCTCCGGGGCGAGGAACTCGGGGGAGCCGATGACCTCGCCCGTCATGGTCAGCGCGGAACTGCCCTCGACCATGGCGATGCCGAAGTCGGTGAGGACGACCCGGCCGTCGTTGGACATGAGCACGTTGGCCGGTTTCACGTCCCGGTGCAGCACCCCCGCCTCGTGCGCGGCGCGCAGCGCGGCCAGCACCTCGGCGCCGATGTGCGCGGCGCGCTGCGGGGAGAGCGGGCCCTCCGCGTCCAGCAGGTCGGCGAGCGAGAGCCCGCGCACCAGCTCCATCACGATCCACGGGCGGCCGTCCTCCATGGCCACGTCGTACACCGTGACGACATTGCGGCTGTCGACCCGCGCGGCCGCCCACGCCTCCCGCTCCAGGCGGGCGTACATCCGCTCGACGTCGGGTGCCGGGATACCGCCCGGCGCCCGCACCTCCTTGACGGCGACCTCACGGTGCAGCACCTCGTCGCGGGCCCGCCACACGGTTCCCATGCCGCCCTCGCCCAGCGGGGTCAGCAGCCGGTAGCGGCCCGCGATCAGACGTTCACTGCCCGGTTGTTCGGACACGGCCATCCCCCGTCACTCGCATCCGCGTGAAATCTCACTCCGTACGATTTCTCCCCAAAAGTAGCTCAGCCGATCGCGGACGCGACCCCCCTGAGCACCAAACCGGCCCCCAGCGCGACGACCAGCAACGCCGACGCCAGCGGCACGGTCCGGCGCACCAGCGCCGCCGTCGGCCCGCCGAGCCGGCCCTCACCCTTGTCCAGCACCCGCGTCGCCCAGCCGCCCGCCTTCACCACGGCGTACCCGGCCGCCGTCAGCGTGAGCGCCAGCCCGATGCCGTACGCCACCACGAGCAGCAGCCCGAACCACGCCTTCCCCAGCGCCGCCGCGCCGACCAGCACGACCACGGCCGACGGGCTCGGCACCATCCCGCCCGCGAAACCGAGCAGGATCGTGCCGCGCAGGGTGGGCGCGGTGGGGTGCGTGTGTGTGAAGCCGCCGTGGGTGTGGGTGACACCGCCGCCGAAGAGGGAGCGCTTCTGGTCGGGGGTGTGGTCGTGGCTGTGGTCGTCGTCGTGTTTGTGACCGTGACCGTCGTCGTGTTTGTGACCGTGGTCGTGGTCGTGGGCCGTGGCGTGTGAGTGGTCGTGGGTGTGGGCCTTGGCCGGTGCGGGCTCGTGGGTGTGGGCCACGGCCGACGCGTGGGCGTGCGTGGGTGCCTGGGCGTGGGCGAGTACGAGTTCCCGGCCGGGCTCGGGCGCGTGGTCGTGCGTGTGGGTGCGCCCGTCCTCATGCCCGTCTTCATGCCCGTCCTCATGACCATCTTCATGACCGTGCTTGTGGCCGTGTTCATGGTCGTGGGAGTGCCCGTGATCGTGGCTGTGCCCGTGCCCGTGCCCGTGGTGGTGCCCGTGCCCGTGCTCGTCGTCGTGATCGTGACTGTGGTCGTGCGTGTGCCCGTCCCCGTGGCCCTGCCCTTGTCCCTGTCCGTGCGTCACCGCGAGCTTGCGGTTCAGCCATGCGCGCCGGGCGAGCGTCACGCCCGCCGTCATCACGAAGAGGCCGCTCGCGATGCCCAGCCAGGTGATCACCGACGGGGCGGCGGCCGAACCGGCGAGGACGAGGAGGCCGAGGGCGACGACGCCCAGGGTGTGGGTGACCGTCACGGAGGCGGCCATGGGGAGGACGTCGCGCATCCGGGCCCGGTCGCGGGCGGCGGCCGTCGCGGCCATCAGGGTCTTGCCGTGGCCCGGGCCGAGCGCGTGCATGGCGCCGAGGAACATGGCGATGCCGAAGGCCAGCGCGCCGAAGCCGAGGGTGAGGTCCTGGCTGGAGACCAGGTCGTCGAGGGCCCGGGTCCAGCGGTCCGCGCCGCGCGGGAGGATCGAGGCGCCGGGCGCGTCGCTCCGCTGCTCGGCCAGCGCGACGCCGCCCGGCCTCACCTGGAGGGAGGCCGTCGCCGTGTCCTCCGGCGACTGCAGCAACTCCTCGGGGTAGCTGGTGAGTTGCTTGGACACCGACTCCTCGGGCACGTCCGACCCGGTCAGCGTCATCCGGTCGCCCCGGGCGGTGACCTCGCGCCAGCCGGGACCGGAGTCCACGGCGGCGTGGAAGCGTACGTCGGCGGCCCGGTCCGGCAGCGGAGCCGTCAGCCGGCACTCCACGCGCAGCGTCTTGAGCCCCGCCTGGCCCGGCCGCTCCTCGGCCCGGCTCGACTCGAGCGTCACCTCGACGCCGCTCCCGTCGACGCTGACCTCACTGCCCTCGGCGGCCTTCTCGCACCGCTCCCGGGCCCAGTCGCCCACCCCTTGCCGCTCGATGGCGGGCGCCGCCTGGGTCGCCGGGATCTCCGCCAGGTCCTCGACATGGAAGATCTTCAGCTGTCCGGCGGCGGCGACGAGGCCGTCGTACCGGTTGACGGTGAAGTTGCCGAGCGGGTGGGCGCTCGCGGCCTGGGCGGGGACGAGGACGAGCGCGCAGACAGCCAGGAAGACCGCCGTGCCGGAGGCGAACACGCGCCGGGGAGAGGTCACTTGGCGGCCTCCAGAGCCTGCAGCGCCTTCAGGGTCTTGCGGGCCTGAGCCGCGCCGAGCGGTGAGAAACCGGCGTTGAGGTCGAGCGCCGCCTTGAGCGAGGTCCGGGCCTCCTTCTTGTCGCCGGCCGCGTACTCGACCATGCCGCGGTGGTACAGGAACGTCGCGTCCTCGTACCCGGTGGCGGTGGCGCGGCGGGCGTAGGGCAGGGCCTCGTCGTCGCGGCCGTTGACGTGCAGCGCCCAGGCGAGGGCGTCCGCGGTGTGGACCGTCTCCCGGCGCTTCCACTCGGCCTCGGCGGCCCGCAGCGCGGCCTTGGTGTCGCCGTGGTCGGCGGCGGCGAGCGCGGTGTCGAGGTCGGCGTTGACGCCGTTGGACCGGGCGATGGCGGTATAGGCGTCCACCAGCGTGTACTGGTCGCCCGCCTTGGTCTCGTCGCCCTTCGCCTCGTACAGCTCACCGAGCACCACGAGCGGTCCCGGCAGCGGGTAGGCGGACACGACCTGCTCCAGGCCGCGGATCGCCTCGGCGCTGTCGCCGCTCGCGGCCTGGGCGCGGGCGCGGCCCTCCAGCGCGGGGAGGTAGGTGTCGTCGGCGCCGAGGGCGCGCGCGTAGTGGTCGAGCGAAGTCCTGTAGTCGCCCTGCCGCCAGGCGAGTTGGCCGAGCTGGGTGGCCACGTAGGCGATGTCGCCCCGGGTCACCGCCGAGTCGAGCGCCTTCTCCAGCACCCGCCGGGCGGTCTTCACGTCGCCGCGCAGCTCGTACACGTAGGCGTACCGCGTGAACACGGGGATGCCGGGGCGGCGGGTGTCGGCGAGCTGTACCGCCTTCAACGCCTCGTCGTAGCGGCCGAGTTCGACCAGGGCGTCGATGCGGCTGCACAACGCCCGTTCGCTGTACGGGTTCTCCTTCAGCGCCCGGTCCGCGTAGCCCAGCGCGTCCTCGAACTCGTGGCGTGCGGCGGCGAGCGCGGCGAGGCCCGCGAGCGCCGGGTCGTTGTCCGGTCGCAGCTTCAGCGAGCGTTCCAGGGCCTTCTCGGCCTGCGGGTAGCGGGAGGGATCGCCCTTGACGCGGGCCTGCTCGACGTAGGCGAGGCCGAGGGTGGACCAGGAGCCGAAGTCCTTCGGCTGTTCCTTGAGATGGGCCTGGAGCGCCGTGACCGTCGTGTCGAGGTCGCCGCCGGCGAGCTGGGCCGCCGAGACCCCCGGCGAGGTCGATATGGCCACCGTCCGGTCGTCGTCCCGGGCGCCCAGCGCGACCGCGAAGCCGGTGAACGCGACGGCCAGCGCGGCCGCGCACGCGGTGAGCCGCAGCAGCCGGTGCCGCGCCGGTTCGGGAGCGGGCCGGCGGTCGGGCCCGGGAGCGGGCTCCCGGCGGGGCTCGGCGTCGGACGCGGGGCCGGACTCGGCGATGTCGCGCCGGTCGTCCTCGGGAGCCCCCTCGTCGGGACGCGGACGCCCGTCCTGCGACGCGTTCTCGTTCGTACGCGGGGACATGCCCTCTCCTCAACATCCTTGCCGAGTGCGGTGGTGGTGGTCGTGGGGCGCGGCCCGCGCCGTGGGGGATGGGTACGAGCGGGCCGCGCCGGTCGGTGGGCCGGGCCCGGAGAAGGGGGCCCGGCCGGGGTGGGCCTAGTAGTAGGCCCGGTCGTTCCGGCGGCGCCACCACAGCAGACCCGCGCCGATGAGCAGGACACCGCCCGCGCCGGCGCCGGCCGAGGCCGCGATCAGCGTGGTGTCGTCGGCGGTGCTGGCCTCGACACCGGTGCCGAGAGCGCTGCGCACGTTGTTCGTGGTGTTGCCCTTGACGGTCTTGCCACGCGAACCGGCCGTCGGCAGACCCACGTACGGGAAGTGCTTGCCGAACTTCTTGTCGTTCTTGTCGACCGCGTCGCCCAAGTCGTTCTTGGCGCCGAGCAGTTCACCCTCGACGACCTGCAGCGCGATGTCGAGCACGTCGTCGGTGAGCCGACGCCCGTTCGGGAAGCCCTGGTTGTCACCGTCGAGCACGCCGAGCCGCTTCGGCTTCTTGGTGGGCTCGATGGAGGTGTTGAGGCGCAGCTGCTCCGACGGGGTCACGTGCGGGGGCTGGTTGAGGCCCTCGACGCCCTTCAGGAAGACATCGACCAGGTCGTTGCGCGGCTCCGCGGGGGCCGGGATCTTGTAGATCGCCTCGATGAGCTTGGGCAGCTCGGGCTCGGTGACGTTGTTCAGGAACTGGGCGTCGTCCACCGGCGAGGACGCGTTGAACGTGTCCTTGTCCTTGATGGGGTTGACGACCTCGTTGACCAGCGGCATGCCCAGGCGCGACACCTGGCGGTACTCGCCGTCGGCGCCCTCCCGCTGGGTCGTCGACCAGATACCGACGATCGGCTGGTCCTTGGACTCGGCGAGCGCGTCGCTCGGCACCTGGAGGGCGATCGAGTTGACGTTGTACTGCTTGAGCGTGTCCCGCCCGACCTCGGAGAGGTCACCGCCGTACAGCAGGTCGAAGACGCGCAGATCCAGGAAGAAGGGGTCGTCGGCCTGGCCGGCGAACGTCGTCACCCCGCTCGCCGTCTCGTAGACGGCCTCGTCGCGCAGCTTCTTGAAGTCGGGCATCGACGCCTTGCCGACGTTCGACGGCGCCACCCACACGTCGTCCGCGAGCTTCGTCTTGGAGACCGCGCTGCGGTTCTTCAGCTTGATGAGCTCGATGTCGTACGTCTGCGTGATGTTGAGGTCCGGGTCGTCGAGGCTCTCCACGACGCCCGTGTTGTACAGGAAGGTCTTGTCGTTCTTCGTCTTCGTCTTGAACGTGTACCGGAAGATGAGGTCTTCCTGCGCGTCGCCGTCCTGGTCGACGCGGATGTCGTACTGGGCCTCCTCGGAGAACGGGAAGAAGTTCGGTCCGCCCGCCGGCTCCTCGAAGGGGATCCAGTTCGCGATGATCGTCGTCGTGTCCGGCTTGTCCGGACTGACGAACGCGTACACGTCCGTGTTGTCGAACTGGGGCTCCCCCGAGATCAGCGGGGCCTCCCGGTGGCTGGAGGCGGAGGCCGCCCCCGGCTCCAGCACGGTCACGCCGGCGGCTGCGAGCCCTCCGGCGGCCAGCGAAGCACAGATGAGGGACGCGACGCTCCTGCGTCCCGAGCCGCTCCTGGAAGTAGGTGTCATGCCGTCCGTCCTCTGTCCCAACTTGCCTGACGAACGCCATTCGGAGCGGTCGGCAGGGTGGATTGGTCGAATCCCAAACGTTCTTACGGCGCGTTTGAAAGGTTGTTTCAGCGGAGAGCGGGATTCGTTGATCTGATCGGTGATCCGAACCGTCATCGGATCCGTGATCCGGTCTGTGACGCGATCCGTTCGGATCCGTCGAGGAACGACCCGCGTTTCGGGCAGGCTGATCCGTAACCCCATCCGGAGGTGGGTTCGTTGCGAATGCCTTACGCGCGGGGATGGCCGTGTGCGGCCGGAGACGAGGGGGAGCGAGTGGAGGCGGACAAACTTCTGGTCCGTGTGGCCGGAGGTGACCAACGGGCGTTCGAGGAGCTGTACGCACTGGTGTCCGGCCCGGTGTTCGGTCTGGTCCGCCGGGTCGTGCGGGACCCCGCCCAGTCGGAGGAGGTGGCTCAGGAAGTGCTGCTCGAACTCTGGCGCTCCGCGGGCCGGTTCGACCCCGCCCGCGGCAGCGCCCTGTCCTGGATCCTCACCCTCGCGCACCGGCGCGCGGTGGACCGGGTGCGCAGCGCCCGCGCCGCCACCGAGCGCGAGCAGCGCGAGGGACGCCGCAACCACCACCCCGCCTTCGACCAGGTCGCCGAGGAGGTCGAGGCCGGACTCGAACGCCAGTGGGTGCGCCACTGCCTGGAGAAGCTCACCACCCTCCAGCGCGAGTCCGTCACCCTCGCCTACTACGACGGCTACACCTACCGTGAAGTGGCCGAGCGGCTCTCCCTGCCGCTCGGCACGGTCAAGACCCGTATGCGCGACGGACTCACTCGGCTGCGCGAATGCCTGGGAGGAGTCGCATGAGCGCCCTGATCGGCCGGCCCGAGGGAGGTGCCGCGTGAGCCTGTTCCGCCGCGAGGACCTCCACTCGCTCGCCGCCCCCTACGCGCTCGACGCACTGGAGCCCGCCGAGCGGCGCCGCTTCGAGAAGCATCTGGAGCGCTGTGACCGCTGTCCCGCCGAGGTGCGCGCCCTGTCGGAGGACGCGGTCCGCCTAGCCTGGTCGACGGCCGCTCCGGCACCGGCCGCGATGCGCGACCGGGTCTTCGCCGCCGTACGCAACACACCCCAGGCGGCTCCCGCCCAGGCGCGCCCCCAGCAGCATCTGCCGCCGCATGTGTGGGGCACCGCGCCGCCGCCGAAGGTGCGCGCCCGCGCGCCCCGGATGCGCTCTCTGCTCGCCCCGCTGGCCACCGCGACGGCCGCCGCCGCGCTCGTCGTGGCGTCCCTCTTCGCCGTCCAGGCGAACCGCACCCAGGACCAACTGGACGCGGAGCGCGCACAGGCGAGTGAGATCGCCCACGTTCTCGCCGCGCCGGACGCCCGCGCGACCAGCGACCGGGACGCGGAGGGCCAGGTAATCGGAGTGATCGCTTCCGCCGAGGAGGGGAGTGCGATCGTGACCCTCAGCGGATTCGAGGATCTCCCCAAGGACCGGGTGCACCAGCTCTGGCTCATGCGCCCCAACGTGCAACCGCGCTCTCTGGGACTCTTCGACGGCGACACGCCCTTGGTCACCAGCGGCATGGACACCGATGCGACGTCACTCGCCGTGACCATCGAACCCGACGGTGGATCACCACAGCCCACCAGCCAGCCGGTTGTCCAACTCGCCCTGGAATCAGTCGGATTCGGAGAGTAATCGACAACGCTGTTACTGGGTAGGTAAATACCAGGCCGGTGATTCCCGAGTGCTCCGACGGAGCGATATGGTTACGCTGCCCGGGCCGGGTGGACTCGTACGGGTGGGGAGTGACATGGAACAGATAACAGTGCGCAGGGCGCGAGTCCCTGCGATCACGTGCGGGAGCAGCGCGACCAGTTCGCGCCTCGACCGCCATCTCTCGGTGCTGAGCGGCCCCGCCGTGCCGCAGCGTGAGGCGGCCGAGGCGACCTCGCTGATGCGTGAGATAACGTCACGCACTCCGCAGGAGCGTCGCAGCCGCAAGGACACGCGCCTCGGACGGGTCTCGCTGTTCGCACCCCTGAAGAGGCTGCGCCGTTCGCTGTTCGGCAGCCGTTAGCACCACAGCTCCAAGGGCTTTCCCCGCTACAGGGCCCGCGCTCAGGCGACCACACCGTCCCGGCGCAGCGCTGCGATCTCGTCGTCCGTCATCCCCACGGCACGCAGCAGCGACCCGGTGTGTTCCCCGAGCGCGGGCACCGCGCCCATCCGCGCCTCGTCCCCGCCCGGCAGCGTGATCGGCGGCAGCAGCGCCCTGAGCGGCCCCACCGGTGAACCCACTTCCCGCCACCGGTCCCGGGCCGCCAACTGTGGATGCTCCGCCACCTCCGTGACGTCCCTCAACCGCGCACAGGCGATCCCCGCCGCCTCCAGCCGCGCCACCGCCTCGTCGGCGTCCAGCGTGCCCAGCGCCTGCGCGACCAGCTCGTCCGTGCGCTCCCGGTGCTCGACCCGCGCCGGATTCGTCGCGAACGCCGGATCGTCCGCCAACTCCGGCCGCCCCAGCACCTGTCCGGCGAGCCGCCGCCACTCCCGGTCGTTCTGCACCGACAGGAGCACCCGCCCGCCGTCCGCCGTCGGATAGGCGTCGTACGGCGCGATCACCGCGTGCGCCAGCCCCGTCCGAGCCGGCGGCGTCCCGTCGTGCATCGCGTGGTGCAGCGGATGCCCCATCCACTCGGCCAGCGCCTCCAGCATCGACACCTCCACCGGCCCGCCCCGCCCGGTCGTGCCCCGCCGTACGAGCGCCGCGAGCACCCCCGAGAACGCGTACATCCCGGCGGCGATGTCCGCCGCCGGGATGCCCGCCTTCACCGGCTGCTCCCCGGTCCCCGTCACCGACACCAGGCCGGCCTCGCACTGCACGAGCATGTCGTACGCCCGCTTGTCCGCGTACGGCCCCGACGCCCCGTAACCCGAGATGTCCACCGCGATCAGCCGGGGGTGCGCCGCGCACAGCGTGGCCGCGTCCAGGCCGAGCCGGGCCGCCGCGCCGTGCGCGAGGTTCTGCACGAACACGTCCGCGTCCGCCACCAGCCGCCGTACGACGGCCAGGCCGCGCGGGTCCTTCAGATCCAGCGCCAGGGACTCCTTGCCCCGGTTGCACCACACGAAGTGCGAGGCCAGGCCCCGGGCGGCCGTGTCGTAGCCGCGGGCGAAGTCACCGCCGTCCACCCGCTCGACCTTGATCACCCGCGCGCCGAGGTCGGCGAGCTGACGGGTCGCGAAGGGCGCCGCGACGGCCTGTTCGACGGCGACGACGGTGATGCCGTCGAGCGGCAGGGGATCGCTGGGGCGGGGGAGTGCGCACATGCCGTGGATCATGTCCCCGGCAGGGCGCTGTTGTCACCGGGGCGTGCCGAGCGTCACGTGGCCCGGCGTCCCGCCCCGGCTCACCGGGGTCCGGCCCGTCCCCCGGGCGGGCCGGAGGTCACTTGGGTCCGGCCGCGTACGTGCGGACCGCGAGGGGCACGAACACCACGAGCAGCACCGCGCACCAGGCGAGCGAGCCGGCGACCGGGTGCGCCACCGGCCAGGCGGCACCGTCGGGCACGGGCGCGTTCCCGAAGAGGTCGCGAAGCGCCGTGGTCACCGCGCTGATCGGGTTCCACTCGGCGACCGTGCGGAGCCAGCCCGGCAACCCCTCGGTCGGGATGTACGCGCTGGACAGCAGCGGCAGCAGGAAGGTCGCGCCGCCCAGTTGCCCGGCCGCGTCCTCGTTCCGCGTCAGCAGGCCCAGGAAGATGCCGATCCACACGGCGGTGAACCGGAACAGCAGCAACAGCCCGAACGCGCCGACCGCCGCGAGGGCGCTCCCCTCGATCCGCCAGCCCACCGCGAGCCCCACCAGCAGGAACGGCACGGTCCCGGCGGCCGTGACGACCACGTCCGCCGCCGCCTGCCCGAGCGGTACGGCGGCCCGGCTCATCGGCAGTGTGCGGAAGCGGTCCATCACGCCCCGGTGCGTGTCCTGCGCGGCCTGGAACATGCCGGTCATGATCCCGCCCGCCGCCGTCGCCACCAGCAGACCGGGTACCAGGAACCGCCGGTACTCCTCGCCCGGCACCGCGAGGGCGCTGCCGAAGACGTACCCGAAGAACAGCAGCATCGAGATGGGCATGGTCTGGGTGAGGATCAGCAGCCCCGGGTTGTTCCGGACCCGCCGCAGCTGCCGGCCCAGCATCGCCGTGCCGTCGTACGCCAACGCGCTCATGCCGCACGCTCCTTGAGGTCGAAGAGGTCCGGGGCGGTCCCCTCGGTGAGGCGGAGGAACACGTCGTCGAGGGTCGGCGGGCGCAGGCTCGCGTCGATCAACGGCACGCCCGCCGCGTCGAGTTCCCGGACCAGCCGGGGGAGCGTGAGCGTCGGGTCGAGCGTGACCACGCCCACGGCGAGCCGCTCGTGGTCGAACGAGGGCTCCGAGCCGGTGAGTTGGTCGAGGACGCCCGCCGCCTTGGTCATCGCGTCCGCGTGGGCGACGACGACCTCCGCGTACGAGCCGATGAGCGCCTTGAGTTGCGGCGGCGAGCCGCTGTGCGCGATCCGGCCCCGGTCCATCAGCACGATCTGGTCGGCGAGTTGATCGGCCTCCTCCAGGTACTGCGTGGTCAGCAGGACGGTCGTCCCCTCCGCCTTCAGGGTGCGCACGGCGTCCCAGATCTGGTTGCGGCTGACCGGGTCGAGCCCGGTGGTCGGCTCGTCGAGGAAGAGCACCGCCGGATGCCGGATCAGGCTCGCCGCCAGGTCGAGCCGGCGGCGCATGCCGCCCGAGTACGTGGAGGCCGGCCGGTCGGCGGCCTCGGTCAGGCCGAAACGGCCGAGGAGTTCGGTCGCGCGGGCCCCCGTGTCGCGGACGCGGTGCAGCCGCGCGAACAGCCGCAGGTTCTGCCGCCCGGTGAGGTCCCCGTCCACCGACGCGTACTGCCCCGTCACCCCGATCGCCCGCCGGACCGCCCCCGGCTCCCGCACGAGGTCGTGCCCCGCGATCCGCGCCGAGCCCGCGTCCGGCCGCAGCAGCGTCGCCAGCAGGCGGACCGCCGTCGTCTTGCCCGCCCCGTTCGGGCCGAGCATCCCGACCACCGAGCCCTCCGCCACGGCCAGATCGAGGCCGCGGACGGCGTGGACGTCCCCGAAACGCTTCTCCAGACCCTCACTAAGTACAGCGTACGTAGTAGTCATGGGTCGACCATAGCGCATTACGTACGCTGTACGTAACTAGGATGGTGGCCGAGGTGATGATCGATGGCTGGCCGACCGGCCGTACCCCAAGTGATCTGGGCGCGCCCCGAGCGCACCGGCCGAGGTCCCAGGCCCGCGTTCAGCCGTGCGGACATCGCGGCGGCGGCGGTGCGTCTCGCCGACGAGGGCGGGCTCGACGCGGTGTCCATGCGGCATGTCGCGGCCGAGCTGGGCTGCGGCACGATGTCGCTGTACAACTACGTGCCGCGCAAGGAGGACCTGTACGAGCTGATGGTCGACGCGGTCGGCGGGGAGCACGAACTGTGGGAGCCGAGCGGGGACTGGCGGGGCGACATGCGGCGGGTGGCCCATCAGACGCGTGAGCTGATGCGTCGCCATCCGTGGCTGCCGAAGCTGATGTCACCGGTCTACGGGTTCAGCCCGAACGCGTTGCGGTATCTGGAGCACTGTCTGACCTGCTTGGATCCGATCGATGCGCCGTACGGGACGAAGATCCAGCTCCTGGCGATGCTGAACGGCTGTGTGACGGTGTACGTGTCGAACGAGCTGGCGACGGCCGAGCGGACGCGGTCGCTGCCGTGGTCGGAGGAGCGGGAGAACGAGGTGCGGATCGCGTACCTGGGGAGTCAGATCGCTTCCGGCGCGTATCCGCGGATGGCGGCGGCGTTCATGGAGGACGCGGGGCCGATTGATCTGGAGGCCGCGTTCGAGTGGATGTTGGGGAGGGTGCTGGATTCGTTCGCGCCGTAGGGTGTGCTGTCCGCTCTTCCTCACAGCAGCGTGAACTGGCCCTCCGGGCCCTCCTCGTGGTGGTCCAGGACCGAGGCCGGCTTGCGGGACGCGTCCGGGATCGGGAGCACGCCCGCCTTGTGCAGGTCCGCCGTCGTGATCGTGTCCTCGACCGTCAATCCGGCCTGCCTCGGGCGTAGTTCCGCCAGTAGCGCCAGCACGGTGATCAGCTCGAGAAGCTCCGACGTCCAGGGCTGTGGCCAAGTCGTCGGGCGGATCGCCTCCAAGGTGCCCGGCTCCGCCGGTGCCGTGCGGCGGGTGAACCACTCCTCCAGGACGCGGACGCCGCCGACGTGGAAGTCCCAGGCCTCGGACGGTACGGGGGAGACGCGGCCCTCGCCGATGAGGAGGGCTTCCTCCTCGCGGTCGTAGAGGAGTTCCACCGGGCGGGAAGGAAGCGGGGCGCGGACGTAGGGGCGGCGGCCGCCGGGGAGTTTGGGGCGGTCGCCGTCGCGGCGCATGAGCCAGAGGACGCGGCGGCCCAGTTCGACGCCCTGGGACCAGACTTCGGGCTCGGTGGGCAGGGGGACCTCGATGCCGCTGCGGCCGGGGCGCGCGGCCACCAGGATCCAGGCGAGGACGTCGAGGGGGGCGACGGGGTCGGTGCCGAGCCGGTCGCCGAGGTACTCCGGCAGGCCCGGGGCCAGGTTCGGTTCCAGGCCGCCCGGCCGTCGGTACAGCGGGCGGATCCTGACGATGCGGGGGCCGTGGGGCGGGAGCAGGGGCAGGACGGGGGAGGCGAGGAGGACGGGGCCCGACGACTCCGGGGCCACCGTCTGCTCGACGGCGAACACCTGCCGCTCGTCCGCCACGCGCCACAGTTCGGGGCGGGCGGAGTCGATCAGGCGGTGGTCGGGGATGAGCCACTGCTCGTCGAAGGGGGCGGCCAGCACCGGTACGGGCTCGGGGCAGGGGCCCGACTCGCGGGCCAGTCGCCCGGTGCCGCTGGACTGGCCCGGCAACTGGGTCACCGCCGAGGTGAGCGTGCGGGAGCGGGTGGGGCCGAACAGGGCTTCGCGGTCCGGTCCCCCGGCCTTCACCAGGGCGTCCCAGCGGGCTTTCAGGGATGCCGCGTCGGGAGCCGTCGGCCACCCCCGGCCGAGCCGTGGCGGTGCGACGGACCACGGCATGAGGTCCGCGAGCAGCGGAGCGTCGTCGGGCGTCACGCTCGGCATCGTACGACCCAGGGAGGTGCTGTCAGTGGGCATCGAGGGTCACCGTGAAGGAGAAGCGGTCGCCGCGGTAGTGGATGACCGCGACGTCCAGGACGCGGCCGGACTCGTCGTAGGTGACGCCCGTGTAGTGGAGGATCGGGCTGAGCAGGGGGACCTGGAGGAGGCGGGCCGTCTCCGGGTCGGCGATGCGGGCCTCGACGGTGTCGGTGATACGGGCGATGGCCACACCCACGACGTCGCGGAGGACCTTGGTCATCGGCCAGCGGAGCAGGTCGCCGCAGTCGATGCGTTCGGCCAGCTCGGGGCGGACGTAGTTGCGGGCGTGGTTGGTGGGCTCGCCCGTCCTCTCGTCGCCGCGCAGCCGGTGGTACGTGGCCACCTCGGTCAAGTCGGGGAAGTACTCCGCGAGTTCACCCGACGGGGTGGTGCTGCCCTGGTCCAGCAGCTCGGTCGTCATGCCCGACTGCTGGGCCACGATCGCGTCCACCGAGCCGAGCAGCCGCACCGGCGAGCCCCGCTGGGCGCTCGGCTCGATGAACGTGCCGCGCCGGCGGTGCCGGGTGATCAGCCCCTCCTCCTCCAGCTCCTTCAAGGCCTGCCGCATGGTCAGCACACTCACCCCGTAGTGCCCGGCCAGCTGTTCCTCGGTGGGCAGCCGCAGCGGATCCTGGGGCGCCCGTCCGAGTATCGAGGCGCGCAGGGACTGCGAGACCTGATACCAGAGCGGCAGTTTGCGGTTCAGGACGATCGAATCGGGAGCGAATGAGGTCACGACGGTATCCGTACCCGGCGGAACGCGTTCAGTGCAATGGGCCGAAGTGGCGCTGGAGCCCTGACCACACCTCGTCGTACCCCTGTTGCAGGTGCTCCGCCCCTGCCGCCTGTGCGGTCGTGAGGATCGGCCAGCGCGTCTCGAACATGAAGGCCAGCCCGTCGTCGATCCGCTGGGGCTTCAGCTCCGCCGCGCTCGCCCTGTCGAAGGTCTCCCGGTCCGGGCCGTGTGCCGACATCATGTTGTGCAGCGAGCCGCCGCCCGGCACGAAACCCCCTTCTCCGGCCGTCTTCGCGTCGTACGCGCCCTCGATCAGGCCCATGTACTCGCTCATCACGTTCCGGTGGAAGTACGGCGGCCGGAACGTGTCCTCGCCCACCAGCCAGCGCGGCGCGAAGACCACGAAGTCCACCCCGGCCAGGCCCGGGGTGTCCGACGGCGACGTCAGCACCGTGAAGATCGACGGGTCCGGGTGGTCGTACGAGATCGTCCCGATGACGTTGAAACGGCGCAGGTCGTAGACGTATGGCGTGTAGTTGCCGTGCCAGGCGACCACGTCGAGGGGGGAATGGCCGTAGGTGGCCGTCCAGAGATTTCCGCAGAACTTGTTCACGACCTCCACCGGGCCCTCGACGTCCTCGTACGCCGCCACCGGCGCCCGGAAGTCACGCGGGTTCGCCAGGCCGTTGGCGCCGATCGGGCCGAGGTCGGGGAGGCGCAAGGGGGCGCCGTAGTTCTCGCAGACGTAGCCGCGGGCGGAGGCGTCGAGGAGGTCGACGCGGAAGCGGACGCCCCGGGGGATCAGGGCGACCTCGCCGGGCTCCGCGTGCAGCGGGCCGAACTCCGTGCGCAGGAGGAGGCCGCCGTGCTCCGGGACGATCAGGAGTTCGCCGTCCGCGTCGCTGAAGACGCGTTCCATGGACGCATTGGCGTGATACAGGTGCACGGCCATGCCCGTGCGCTGGGCCGCGTCGCCGTTGCCGCCGAGGGTCCACAGGCCGCGGACGAAGTCCGTGCCCGCCGGGGGCTCCGGGAGGGGGTTCCAGCGGAGGCGGTTGGGGTCGGGGACCGTCTCGGTGAAGGGGGCCGTGCGCAGGGTGCCGTTGTCCGCGCGCGTGAAGGCGGGGTGGGCGGCCGACGGGCGGATCCGGTAGAGCCAGGAGCGGCGGTTGTGGGCCCGCGGTTCGGTGAACGCGGTGCCGCTGAGCTGCTCCGCGTACAGGCCGAGCGGGGCGCGCTGCGGGGAGTTGCGGCCCTGCGGCAGCGCGCCCGGGGCCGCCTCCGAGGCGTGCTCGTTGCCGAAACCGGACAGGTACGCCAGCCCCTCGGCCGTCTTCCGCGCGTCCGCGCTCATGCCTGCTCCCTCGCACGCTTGATTCCTATGCTTCACCGTAGGATTCGGCCGGGGCGGGCGCAAGGGGACAGGTCGACGGCCGACGTCGACGGGACATCGACAGATCGGGTGCGTTTCCGGCGGAGGGGGAGAACCGGATCCGGAGGGGATCCGTCTTGTCAGTGCGGTGCTCTAGTCTCCCGGCAGGCCGTGGACGTGCGGGTGTTCGCCGTTCGCCCGTCCACTGCTGAGCGGGGGCGGCGGTACCGCCCGTACTGATATTCGGAAGGCCGGGGGGTGGTGTGGGAGTCCCGCACAGCACCCCCTGATCGGACCTCGGCGGAAAGGCATCATGAAGCCCGTGTCCCCGGCGACCTCCTTGCGCCGCGCCCCCGTGCAGCGGCGCAGTGCCGAACGACTGACCAGGATCCTCGACGCCTGCGCCGACCTCCTCGACGAGGTGGGGTACGACGCGCTGAGCACCCGCGCCGTGGCGCTGCGCGCGGGTGTGCCCATCGGCTCCGTCTACCGCTTCTTCGGCAACAAGCGCGCGATGGCCGACGCGCTCGCCGAACGCAACCTGGACCGTTTCACCGACGGTGTCACCCGCCGCCTCCGGGCGACGGGCGGCGGGGACTGGCGCACCGCCATGGACGCCGTCCTCGACGAGTACCTCGACATGAAGCGCAACGCCCCCGGCTTCGCCCTCATCGACTTCGGCAACCAGATCCCCGTCGGCGGCCTGCGTCGGGAACCCAACCACCGTGTCGCCGACCGCCTGTCCGAGCTGCTCTCCGCATACATCGACCGCACCCCCGACGAGGACCTCCGGCGCACCTTCCTCATCGCCGTCGAGACCGCCGACACCCTCGTGCACCTGGCCTTCCGGGTCTCGCCGGAGGGCGACGCGCGGATCATCCAGGAGATGCGGGAGCTGCTGCGGGCGTATCTGGCGCGCGTGCTGGACTGACACCGGACCGGACCGGGGCGTGGGCGGTCCGGCCCCGCCCCCGGCCGAGGCCGACCGGGGCCCGCCCCGGCGACGGGCTCGCGATTTCCCGACAAGACCTGCGGCAGGGCCTCCCCGCGATGCATACCGGTCGGTATGCTCGGCCTCGGTGTCGCGTGTCTTCGTGCGCGGCCCAGTCCGAGCGCCACCGTCGTCGCCCCTTCGGAGGACCCGTGTCCACCACCACCGACTCCCGCACCGCCCTGCGCGTCTGCCCCCTCTGCGAGGCGACCTGCGGCCTCACCCTCACCATCGAGGGCACCCGGGTGACCAAGGCCCGCGGGGACCGGGACGATGTGTTCAGCAAGGGCTTCATCTGCCCGAAGGGCGCCTCCTTCGGGGCGGCCGACGGGGACCCCGACCGGCTGCGCACCCCGCTGGTCCGCAGGGACGGGGAACTGCGGGAGGCCACCTGGGAGGAGGCCTTCGACGCCGTCGCCGCCGGCCTCCGGCCCGTCGTCGAGGCGCACGGCCCGAACGCCGTCGGCGTCGTCCTCGGCAACCCGAACGTCCACACCATGGCCGGCGCCCTCTACCCGCCCGTCCTCCTCGCCGGACTCGGCACCCGCAGCCTGTTCACCGCCTCCACCGTCGACCAGATGCCCAAGCACGTCTCCAGCGGACTGCTCTACGGCGACGCCCACGCCATCCCCGTACCCGACCTCGACCGCACCGACCATCTGCTGCTCCTCGGCGCCAACCCCCTGGAGTCCAACGGCAGTCTGTGCACCGCCCCCGACTTCCCCGGCAAGCTCAAGGCCCTCAAGGCGCGCGGCGGCACCCTCACCGTCGTCGACCCGCGCCTGACCCGCACGGCCAAGCTCGCCGACCGGCACGTGGCGATCCGCCCGGGCACGGACGCGCTGCTGCTCGCGGCGATGGCGCACGTCCTCTTCGAGGAGGACCTGGTCGACCTCGGGGATCTCGCCCCGCATGTGCAGGGAGTCGAGGAACTCGCCGCGACCGTAGGGGAGTTCACGCCCGAGGCCGTCGCCGGTGCCTGTGACGTGGACGCCGGCGTCATCCGGGCGCTCGCCCGCGAACTGGCCGCCGCGCCCACCGCCGCCGTCTACGGCCGCATCGGCAGCTGCACCGTCCCGCACGGCACCCTCGCCAGCTGGCTGGTCGACGTGCTCAACATCCTCACCGGCAACCTCGACCGGCCCGGCGGCGCCCTCTTCCCGCATGCGGCGACCGACAAGACCCCCCGGCCCGCCGGACCCGGCCGCGGCTTCGCCCTCGGCCGCTGGCACAGCCGGGTGAGCGGCCACCCCGAGGCCAAGGGCGAACTGCCGCTGTCCTCGCTCGCCGAGGAGATCGACACAGCCACCCCCGAGGGCGGCCCGATCCGCGCCCTGATCGCCGTCGCCGCCAACCCCGTGCTCTCCGCACCCGACGGCGACCGCCTCGACAAGGCGCTCGACTCCCTCGACTTCATGGTCAGCGTCGACCCGTACCTGGGCGAGACCGCGCGCCACGCCGACGTCGTCCTGCCGCCGCCCCCGCCCTCGCAGAGCCCGCACTTCGACTTCGCGTTCAACGCGTTCGCCGTCCACAACCAGGTCCGCTACAACCGCGCCGCCGTTCCCCTGGAGGACGGCCGCATGCCCGAGACGGAGATCCTCGCGCGACTGACCCTCGCCGCCACCGGCATGCACGGCGCCGACCCGTCCGCCGTGGACGACCTGGTCATCGGCCAGACCCTGGGCAAGGCCGTGAAGGAGGCCCACTCACCCGTCCACGGCCGCGACCCGCGCGAACTCGCGGACCGGCTCACCGGTGACACCGGCCCCGAGCGCCGCCTCGACATGATGCTGCGCCTAGGCCCGTACGGCGAGGGCTTCGGTGCCCGGCCGGACGGGCTGACCCTGGAGAAGCTGCTCGCCCACCCGCACGGCATCGACCTCGGACCGCTCGAGCCGCGCCTGCCGCAGCCGCTGAAGACGGTGAGCGGGAGGATCGAACTGCTGCCGCAGCCGATCGTCGACGATCTGCCGAGGCTGCGCACCGCCCTGCGGGAGCGCCCGGACGGCCTCGTCCTCATCGGACGCCGGCATCTGCGGTCCAACAACAGCTGGCTGCACAACATCCCCGCCCTCACCGGCGGCACCAACCGCTGCACCCTGCACATCCACCCCGACGACGCCGAACGCCTCGGACTCGCCGACGGGGACGCCGTACGGATCAAGGGCGCCGGGGGAGAGGTCACCGCTCCCGCCGAGGTCACCGACGTCGTACGACGCGGTGTCGTGAGTCTTCCGCACGGCTGGGGACACGACCGTCCGGGCACCCGGATGAGCCATGCCGCGATCGACCCCGGGGTGAACGTCAACCAGCTCCTCGACGGCTCGCTGCTCGACCCGCTGTCGGGCAACGCGGTCCTGAATGGGGTGCCCGTAGAGCTCGCCCGAGCAGGCGCAACGCTGTGACCTGGAGTTCTGCGCTTATTGCTCGCATGTCAACTCCTTGTTAAGACTTGTCGGGCCGCCCTAACGTCGTCGCACCGCCGGTGCCCTGGTGGGAGTTCAAGGGCGAACGTTAGGTATCCACATGTTGACCATCCTCGGCTTCACCATGATCGCGACCTTCCTGGTCCTGATCATGATGAAGAAGATGTCGCCGATCGCGGCGCTCGTGCTGATCCCGGCACTTTTCTGCGTGTTCGTCGGAAAGGGAGCCCATCTCGGCGACTACGTCATCGAGGGGGTGGGCAACCTCGCGCCCACCGCCGCGATGCTGATGTTCGCCATCGTCTACTTCGGCCTCATGATCGACGTCGGCCTCTTCGACCCGATCGTCCGGGGCATCCTGAAGTTCTGCAAGGCCGACCCGCTGCGCATCGTCGTGGGCACGGCCCTGCTCGCCGCGATCGTCTCGCTGGACGGCGACGGCTCGACCACCTTCATGATCACGGTCTCGGCGATGTACCCGCTGTACAAGCGCCTGAAGATGAGCCTGGTCGTGATGACCGGTGTCGCCGCCACCGCCAACGGCGTGATGAACACGCTGCCCTGGGGCGGCCCGACCGCCCGCGCCGCCACCGCGCTCAAGCTCGACGCCGGCGACATCTTCGTGCCCATGATCCCGGCGCTCCTCGTCGGCCTGCTCTTCGTCTTCATCCTCGCCTACGGCCTCGGCCTGCGGGAGCGCAAGCGCCTCGGTGTGCTCAGCCTCGACGAGGTGCTGGAGCAGGAGAAGATCGTCAAGGACGAGGACAAGGACGGGGAGAAGTCGGAGACCGAGGAGACCGTGCTCGTCGGCGCGGGCGCTTCGTCCTCCGCCGCCTCCGGCTCCGGTGACGACAAGACCCGTACGACGAAGACCACCGGCGGCGCGGGCTCCGGCACCGACGCCGACGACACCGAGCACGACGACGCGGACGACGTCCGCCTCCAGGGCCTGGACCCCAACCGCCCGACGCTGCGCCCCAAGCTGTACTGGTTCAACGCGCTGCTCACGGTCGCGCTGCTCACCGCCATGATCATGGAGTTGCTGCCGATCCCGGTGCTGTTCATCATCGGTGCCGCGCTCGCGCTGACCGTCAACTTCCCCCACATCCCCGACCAGAAGGCCCGGCTCGCCGCCCACGCCGACAACGTCCTCAACGTCTCCGGAATGGTCTTCGCCGCCGCCGTCTTCACCGGCGTTCTCCAGGGCACCGGCATGGTCGACTCGATGGCCAAGTGGATCGTCGACGGCATCCCGTCCGGTATGGGCCCGCACATGGCCCTCGTCACCGGCTTCCTGAGCCTGCCGCTCACCTACTTCATGTCCAACGACGGCTTCTACTTCGGCGTCCTGCCGGTCCTCGCCGAGGCCGGCGCCGCCCACGGTGTCTCGCCGCTGGAGATCGCCCGCGCCTCCCTCGTCGGCCAGCCGCTGCACATGTCGAGCCCGCTGGTGCCGGCCGTGTACGTGCTGGTGGGTATGGCGAAGGTCGAGTTCGGCGACCACACGAAGTTCGTGGTGAAGTGGGCGGCCGCCACTTCGCTGGTCATCCTCGGTGCGGGCATCCTGTTCGGCATCATCTGATCCGTGGAACCCGACACCGATCCGACTCCGACCGACCCCTTCGCACCGGAGTGAACTTCCTTCAGGAGGAACCGCATCGTGAGGCCCGGTAGGAACCGCGGCTGGCTGCTCCGCCTCGTCATCGCCTTCAGCTTCGCGCAGGGGGCGGTGTCGATGGCCCGGCCCGCCGTGTCCTACCGGGCCCTCGCGTTGGGTGCCGACGAGCGGGCGGTCGGCGTGATCGCGGGGGTCTACGCCCTGCTCCCGCTGTTCGCCGCCGTCCCGCTCGGCCGCAGGACCGACCAGGGCCGGTGCGCGCCCCTGCTGCCCGTGGGCGTCGTCCTCATATCAGGCGGCTGCGTGCTGAGCGGCCTGGCCAACTCGCTGGTGGCGATGGCCGTGTGGAGCGGCGTGATGGGACTGGGCCACCTCTTCTTCGTCATCGGCGCCCAGTCCCTGGTCGCCCGGCAGTCCGCACCGCACGAACACGACCGCAACTTCGGCCACTTCACCATCGGCGCCTCCCTCGGCCAACTGGTCGGCCCGATCGCCGCGGGCGCCTTGATCGGCGGCCCGGACATGGCCCGTACGAGTGCCCTGGCGCTGGTGGTGGCGGGCGCGGGGGCGGCGGTCGCCTTCACCTCGCTGTGGCGGATAGAGCGTCCCCTCGAGCCCAAGTCCCCTACGGCGCAGGGCAAGCGCGTGCCCGTGCACCGCATCCTGCGCACCCGGGGGGTGCCGGGCGGCATCTTCATCAGCCTCGCCGTGCTGTCGGCCACCGACATCCTCACCGCGTATCTGCCGGTGGTCGGCGAGCACCGGGGCATCGCGCCCCCGGTGATCGGCCTCCTGCTGAGCTTGCGCGCGGCGGCGACCATCGCGTGTCGCCTGGTGATGACGCCCATGCTGCGGCTGCTCGGCCGGACCGCGCTGCTCACCGTCACCTGTGTGCTGGGGGCGGTGCTGTGCGCCGGCATCGCGCTGCCGGTTCCGGTGTGGGCGTTGGCCCTGATCCTCGCCGCCCTCGGGTTCTGCCTCGGGGTCGGCCAGCCGCTGTCCATGACGACCGTGGTGCAGGCCGCGCCGGACGACGCCCGCTCCACCGCCCTCGCGCTGCGGCTGACGGGAAACCGGCTGGGGCAGGCCGGGGCACCCGCCGCGGCGGGTCTGATCGCCGGAGTCGCGGGCGTGGCG
Organism: Streptomyces sp. DSM 40750; assembly: GCF_024612035.1. Lineage (GTDB taxonomy): Bacteria > Actinomycetota > Actinomycetes > Streptomycetales > Streptomycetaceae > Streptomyces. The sequence goes on along the minus strand of NZ_CP102513.1, from coordinate 2,602,345 downwards.
GCGCCGTTCGTGACGCTCGGCGCGCTGCTGCTGGTGTCGTCGGCCATCGCCCTGCGCTCACCGGCGGAGCCGGGGCGGGGGAAGGCGAAGGCGAAGGAGAAAACGGGGGCGGGGGAGGGCTCGCGGTCGAGTGAGCTCCTGGGCCGGAAGAGGGATATCTGATGGGCCGTCGGGCGCGGCTCCCCCCGTGCACGGTGTGATGTGACAGAGAGTCAGGCGAAAGAGCGATTTGTGTGAAAATCGTCTGACTCGGAGGTTCTGCATGTCCACCTCGTCCCGCCCGCGCCCCGCCGGAGTGCGCGCGAGTGCCGCAGCCGTCCTCGCGGCACTCACCGTCACGGGAGCCAGCCTGATCACGGCACCGGCCGCCGTCGCCGCCCCGGGCGACCCCGACGTCGTGATCCACAAGGTGGGCTTCCCGTTCGACAACCAGCGCAACCAGCCGCTGGTCTGCGACTTCTATCTCTCCGCCTTCAACTTCCCCGAGGACACCACGCCGTCGCAGCGCATCAGCTGGACGATCGACAGCCAGTCCCCCGCGTCGGCCGCCGACCCCATCGCCGCAGGTGAGATCACGCTCGCGGCCGACGGCACCGGGCACAGCAAGCCCGTGGCGGCCGAGTACGACGTGCGGCTCCCCGAAGGGCGGTACACGCTGACCTGGAGGACCGTCGGCGGGGCGCTCGAGGAAGGGCTCAGGAGCTTCACGGTCGACTGCCCGTCCGCCGGACCCCATGGCGGTCCCCCGGCCGGCGGCGGAGGTCTCGCCATGACCCAGGACTTCGCGCCGGTCGCCGGCGCGGCCACCGTGGGCTTCGCCGCGGTCGGCGGAGTGGCCTACCTGCGGCTGCGCCGGCGTCGCGCCGATGGCGCGGCGTAGACGTCGGCCGAGGCCCTGGTACCGGACGCGCGCCTACCGCCTGACGCGGACGGCCGTGGTGACCGTCGCGCTGGTGGTGGGCGGCGTCCAATGGGCGCAGGACGGCGAGCGGACCGACCCCGCCGAGGCAGGCGCCGCCCGGGCCGACACCAAGGGGCGCGGTGCGGGGGCACCGCGCCCCCGGGCGCCCCTGTACTTCACACCCCCGCCGCCCGACGCCCCCTCCCGTGCCGCCTCTCCGAGGACCACGGCCGACGAGGGGACCGGGCGGGCTGAGAGGCCTCAGCGGACCGAGCGGGCTGAGAGGCCTCAGCGGACCGGGCGGGTGAGCCGGGAGCCCGCAAAGCCCGCGCGGCCCACGCCCGCCGAACCCACAGGACCGGAGCCCGGCAGGCCCACGAGGCCGACATCCGCCGCCCCCACCACGCCGTCGGCGGCCGGGCGCACCCCTTCCGTGAGGCCCGCCGCCACCCGGCCGGCCAAGCCCGAGCGACCCGCCCGGCCCCGTACCCTCCCGCCCTCCCGGGCCAAGACCCTCAGCATCCGCTACCTCGGCATCAAGGCCTCGGTCATGAGGCTCCGGCTCGACAGCGACCGGCGGCTTCCCGCGCCTCCGGACGACAAGCCCAAGCTGGTCGGCTGGTACGCGGAGGGGCCCGCACCCGGCGGGCCCGGCACCGCGGTCGTCGTCGGCCACCGGGACACCCGGACGGGTCCCGCCGTCTTCGCCGCGCTGGAGATGATCAAGCCCGGCCGCACCGTGGAGGTCCGGCGGGCCGACGGCCGCACCGCGGTCTACACCGTGGACGCCGTGAAGACGTACGAGAAGGCCCGCTTCCCCAACAAGGAGGTGTACGGCCACCGCGGCCGCCCCGAACTGCGCCTGATCACCTGTGGCGGGACGTACGACCGGCGGAAGGGATACGCGAGCAATGTCGTCGTCTTCGCCCACCTCACCGCGACCCGGTGACCCGCGCGCACGACGTGAACGGGCGCGCGGGGCGAGCGATCCGCGCCTCGGCGAGCACCCGGGGCGTACGGACGCACGCCCGGCCCGGTACCGGCGCGGCCGACGGATCCGGAGACGGTGATCCCGTTAGAGGTGGAGGCATGCCCTCGCACCTCACCCGCCCCCGGGCCGCCGTCGCGGTGGCCGCCTGTCTGCTCGCCGTCGGCGCCCCGACCGCGTACGCCGCGTTCACCGACGACGCCGCCACCGGTTCCGTCGTCGCCCCGGCGCGCGGCACGCCGTACGTCGAGACGCGGCTCTTCTTCGGCACCGAGCGGCCCGACGGCGGTCCGGCCGTCACCGACCGGCAGTTCATGGACTTCGTCGACCGGGAGGTGACACCCGGGTTTCCGGGCGGCCTGACCGTGCAGGAGGGGCGCGGGCAGTGGCGGGACGCGAGCGGGACCATCGAGAGGGAGCGGTCGTACGAGCTGATCCTGCTGTATCCGGTGACGGAGGCCGGCGCGAAGGACCGGAAGATCGAGGAGATCCGCAGCGACTACCAGAAGGCGTTCGCGCAGGAGGCGGTGGCGAGGGTCGACGACCGGACGCTGGTGGACTTCTGAGGCCGGGCCACCGCGCTGCCGTCGACGGGCGGCGGTGACGAGTCCTGCCTCACTGTCCGAGGCTCTGGTGCCGGAAAACTATCAGGGCTAGTTTTTGGTGCGGACGACACGGCTCCGCCCGGGAGGCAGCACGATGAAGGCACACGACGGTATGTACATCGGCGGTAGCTGGCGGCCCGCCGTCGGCACCGACACGATCGAGGTCGTGAACCCGGCCGACGAGCAGGTGATCGACCGGGTCCCGGCGGGCACCGCCGAGGACGTCGACGCCGCCGTTCGGGCCGCCCGAGCCGCCCTCCCCGGCTGGGCCGCGACCCCGCCCGCCGAGCGGGGCGCGCTCATCGGCGCGGTCCGCGACGCGCTCGCCGCGCGCCGGGAGGAGATCGCCGAGACGGTGACGGCGGAGCTGGGCTCGCCGCTGCCGTTCTCCCAGAGGGTGCACGCGGACCTGCCGGTCGCGGTCGCCGGCTCGTACGCCGAACTGGCCGCGAAGCACGCCTTCGAGGAGAAGGTCGGCAACTCGACCGTCCACCACGAGCCCATCGGCGTCGTCGGCGCGATCACCCCCTGGAACTACCCGCTCCACCAGATCGTCGCCAAGGTCGCCCCGGCCCTCGCCGCGGGCTGCACGGTCGTCCTGAAGCCCGCCGAGGACACCCCGCTGACCGCCCAGCTCTTCGCGGAGGCGGTGCACGAGGCGGGCGTACCCGCCGGGGTCTTCAACCTGGTCACCGGCCTCGGCCCGGTCGCCGGGCAGGCGCTCGCCGAGCACGACGGCGTCGACCTGGTCTCCTTCACCGGCTCCACGGCGGTGGGCCGGCGCATCGCCGCCACCGCGGGGGCCGCCATCAAGAAGGTGGCCCTGGAACTCGGCGGCAAGTCCGCCAACGTGATCCTCCCGAGCGCCGACCTGACCAAGGCGGTGGGCGTCGGCGTCGCCAACGTCATGTCCAACTCCGGCCAGACGTGCAGCGCCTGGACCCGCATGCTCGTCCACACCTCCCAGTACGACGAGGCCGTCGAGCTGGCCGCGGCCGCCGCCGCGAAGTACGGCGACCGCATCGGCCCGCTGGTCAACGCCAAGCAGCGGACACGCGTGCGGGGTTACATCGAGCAGGGCGTCGCCGAGGGTGCCCGTCTGATCGCCGGCGGCCCCGAATCCCCGCATGAGCGGGGCTACTTCGTCAGCCCCACCGTGTTCGCCGACGTGACCCCCGAGATGACCATCGCCCAGGAGGAGATCTTCGGCCCGGTCCTGTCCATCCTCCGCTACGAGGACGAGGCCGACGCCCTGCGGATCGCCAACGGCACGGTCTACGGCCTGGCCGGCGCGGTCTGGGCCGGCGACGACACCGAGGCCGTGGCCTTCGCCCGCCGCATGGACACCGGCCAGGTCGACATCAACGGCGGCCGCTTCAACCCGCTGGCCCCCTTCGGTGGTTACAAGCAGTCGGGAGTGGGCCGCGAACTCGGCGCACACGGCCTGGCCGAGTACCTGCAGACCAAGTCCCTTCAGTTCTGACCGCGTTCGGGCCGACGGCGCGACGGTTCCGAACAGGCACCGGGTGAGAGCCGGTACCGGGTGAGCCGTTCCTGACCGCCGGGCCGAGCGAGTCCTTGTCCCCACGAGCGTAGGAGAGTCGTCCCCCCATGGCCGTTCGAGCCGCCGTACTGCCCGCCGTCGGTGCTCCGTTGGAGATCACCGGGATCGAGCTGCCGGATCCCGGGCCCGGCCAGGTCCGGGTGCGGCTCGCCGCCGCCGGAGTCTGTCACTCCGACCTGTCGCTGTCCGACGGGACCATGCGGGTGCCGGTGCCCGCGGTGCTCGGCCATGAGGGCGCGGGCACGGTCCTCGCGGTCGGCGAAGGGGTCACCCATGTCGCGCCCGGCGACGGCGTGGTCCTCAACTGGGCGCCCTCCTGCGGGAGTTGTCACGCCTGCTCGCTCGGCGAGGTGTGGCTGTGCGCGAACGCGCTGCTCGGCGCCGGAAACGTGTACGCCCGGCGCGCCTCCGACGGCGCCGACCTTCACCCCGGTCTGAACGTGGCCGCCTTCGCGGAGGAGACGGTCGTGGCCGCCGGCTGTGTGCTCCCCGCCCCGGACGGCGTCCCGCTCACCGACGCGGCCCTGCTCGGCTGCGCCGTCCTCACCGGCTACGGCGCGGTCCACCACTCCGCGCGGGTCAGGGAGGGCGAGACCGTCGCCGTGTTCGGGGCGGGCGGGGTCGGGCTGGCCGCGCTGCAGGCGGCGCGGATCGCGGGCGCGTCCCGGATCGTCGCCGTGGACGTCTCCCCGGCCAAGGAGGAGCTGGCGCGTGCGGCGGGGGCCACGGAGTACGTCGTGGCCTCCGAGAACACCGCCCGCGAGGTCCGTGGGCTCACCGGCAAGCAGGGCGTGGACGTCGCCGTGGAGTGCGTCGGCCGTGCGGTCACCATCCGGGCGGCCTGGGACTCCACCCGGCGCGGCGGCCGCACCACCGTCGTCGGCATCGGCGGCAAGGACCAGCAGGTCACCTTCAACGCGCTGGAGCTCTTCCACTGGGGCCGTACCCTCTCGGGCTGCGTCTACGGCAACTCCGACCCCACCCGCGACCTCCCGATCCTCGCCGAACACATCAGGGCCGGCCGCTTGGACCTGAGCGCCCTGGTGACCGACCGCATCTCCCTGGACGGCATCCCGGCCGCCTTCGACAACATGCGGGCGGGCAAGGGCGGCCGGGCTCTGGTGACGTTCTGATTCGTGGTGCGGGTGGTTCGTGGAGCGCCTGGGAGCAGGGGTTCCGCCCGGTCCCTTCAGGGGCGCGGGGAACCGCGCGACCAGCCCCCACCCACCCGCAGCCGCACGGTTCACCCGTCACGCGAACCCACCCGTGCACGACCGTTGACCTACATACCGTCCGGTCAGTACGTTCCCGGGAACGTCCCCGCACCCACCGGAGTGTGCACGCATGGACACCGCTCCTTCCTCCTCCCTTCCCACCCCCGCCACCACCCCCCGACCCCAGAGCCACCGCAAGGTGGCCACCGCCGCGGCGCTCGCCTCGGCCGTGGAGTGGTACGACTACTTCGTCTTCGGCATAGCAGCGGCCCTGGTCCTGGGCGACCTCTACTTCCCGGCCGGCAGCTCCTCCGCAGGAGTCCTCGCCGCGTTCGCCACCTTCGCCGTCGGCTTTCTCGCCCGCCCCCTCGGCGGAGTCGTCGCCGGTCACCTCGGCGACAAACGCGGCCGCAAGCCGATGCTCGTCCTGGCCCTCACCCTGATGGGTCTGGCCACCACCGGCATCGGTCTCCTCCCCACGTACGAGACGATCGGGATCGCCGCTCCGATCCTGCTCGTCCTCCTCCGTGTCGCCCAGGGCGTCGCCGTCGGCGCCCAGTGGGGCGGCGCGATGCTGCTGGCCACCGAGTACGCCCCGGCGGGCAAGCGCGGGGTGTACGGCAGCTTCGTCCAACTCGGCGTCCCCATCGGCGTGGTCAGCGCCAACACGATGTTCCTCGCCGTGGGCGCCGCCACCAGCGACTCGGCGTTCGCCGCGTGGGGCTGGCGCGTGCCCTTCCTGGTCGGCCTGTTCGTCCTCGTCCTCGCCTGGTACATCCACCGCCATGTCGAGGAGACACCCGAATTCCGGGCGGCGGAACGGGCGTTGACGGAGAAGGAGAGGAGCGAGAAGGGTTCCCCGCTCAGGACGATCCTCCGCGGCCACCTCGGCACGGTCTTCCTCGCCGGCGGCTCCTTCGCCGTGAACACCGCGACCTTCTACATCCTCATCACCGGCGTCCTCGACTACACCACCCGCGAACTCGACATGAAACGCAGCGCGGTCCTCGCCGTCTCCCTCTGCGTCAGCCTCACCCAGCTGGTGCTGATCCCCGCCGCCGCGGCTCTCTCCGACCGCGTCGGCCGTATCCGGATCTACGCGTTCGGCGCGGCCGGCATCGCCCTGTGGGCCGTCCCGCTGTTCCTGCTCATCGACACCGGCTCCCTGCTGTGGCTCGCCGTCGGCACGTTCGTCGCCAGCTGCTTCCTCAGCATCATGTACGGCCCTCAAGCCGCCCTGTTCGCCGAGCTGTTCACCCCCGAGATGCGGTACACGGGAGCCTCCCTCGGCTACCAGATCGCCGCGGTGTTCGGCGGCGGCCTCGCCCCGTTCCTGATGGTCCTCCTCCTGGAGGCCACGGGCACGTCCATGGCGGTGTCCGCGTACATCATCGGGCTCTCGGTGATCGCCCTCGTGTCGATCAAGGTTCTCGCGGGGAGGGCGAGTTCACGAACCGAGGGTTAGTCCGTGAGTCGAAAGCCAGTCCCGCGTCTGCCGTCCGCGCCGTGCCCCGGAACCACATCCGTGGGCGCGGCGCCGGCCGGGCTCGCCGCCGCGTCGGCCGTCTCCCGGGTGCGCGCCCGGGACCGTGACACCGCCACGCCCGCCAGGCACAGCCGCCACCGGCCGACGTGAGGCTGCGGGCAGTCGTGTCGCTGGGGCGGCACGGGTAGGTGCGGGCGGCACCCTGTCAGCGCCGGCAAGCGACTCCCCCCGCCCAGCGCCGGCCACCGCGCACCTAACAATCCCCGTCCCGCCGCACCCGCTCGTACTGCCGCTCCAACCCGTCCAGCAACGCCCTCAACCCGACCTCGAACGCCCGCTCGTCCACCTTCTCCTGCTGCTCGGCCAGCAGATGGGCCTGCCCGAGGTGGGGATAGTCGGCCGGGTCGTACGCGCTCTCGTCGTCGACGAACCCCCCGGCGAACGACCCGATCGCGGACCCCATGATGAAGTACCGCATCAACGCCCCGACGGACGTGGCCTGCGCGGTGGGCCATCCTGCCTCGACCATGGCGCCGAACACCACGTCGGCGACCCGGAGCCCCGCCGGCCGCCGCCCGGGGCCACGCGCGAGGATCGGCACGATGTTCGGATGGTCACGCAGGGCGGCCCGATACGAGACGGCCCAGTCGTGCAGCGCGGTGCGCCAGTCCCGTCCGTCCTCGAACATCGACAGGTCGACCTGCGCGCTCACCGAGTCGGCGACGGCCTCCAGAATCTGGTCCATGGTCCGGAAGTGGTTGTAGAGCGAGGGCCCGCTCACGCCCAGCTCGGCGGCGAGCCGCCGTGTGGAGACCGCCGCCAGCCCCTCCGCGTCCACCAGCGCCCGCGCCGTCTCCACGATGCGGGCGGTGCTCAGCAAGGGCTTGCGCGGTCGGGCCATGGCGCACATAGTAGGGCTGCACAATTAAACTAGCAGTGATAATTTAGCGGGCGTGAGCAGGCCCGAGCGTGATCTCGTGATGGGGTGATCCGACGTGAACCTTGAGCTGAGCGAGGAGCAGACCGCCGTACGGCAGCTCGCCCGGGACTTCGTGGAGCGCGAGATCGCCCCGCACGTCATCCCCTGGGACCGCGCCGAGAACGTCGACCGGTCCATCGTGAAGAAGCTCGCCGGGGTCGGCTTCCTGGGGCTCACCATCGACGAGGAGTACGGCGGCTCCGGCGGTGACCACCTCGCGTACTGCCTGGTCACCGAGGAACTCGGCCGCGGCGACTCCTCCGTGCGCGGCATCGTCTCCGTCTCCCTCGGCCTGGTCGCGAAGACGATCGCGGCCTGGGGCGACGAGGACCAGCGGCGCCGCTGGCTGCCGGGGCTCACGGCGGGGGAGTACGTCGGCTGCTTCGGCCTCACCGAACCCGGCACCGGTTCCGACGCGGGCAACCTCACCACCCGTGCGGTGCGGGAGGATGGGGGCACCTCCCGCTCGAGCGGAGCCGAGAGCGGGGGAGACTATGTCATCAACGGCACCAAGATGTTCATCACGAACGGCACCTGGGCCGATGTCGTCCTCCTCTTCGCCCGCTCCACCGACGCCCCCGGCCACAAGGGGATCTCCGCCTTCCTCGTCCCCGCCGACACCCCCGGCCTGACCCGCCGCCCCCTCCACGGCAAGCTCGGCCTGCGCGGCCAGGCCACCGCCGAACTGGTCCTGGAGGATGTCCGCGTCCCCGCCTCCGCGATGCTCGGCCCGGAGGGCAAGGGCTTCACCGTCGCCATGTCCGCGCTCGCCAAGGGCCGGATGTCGGTCGCGGCCGGTTGCGTCGGCATCGCCCAGGCCGCACTCGACGTGGCGGTGCGACACGCCGGCGAACGCGAGCAGTTCGGCAGGACCATCGCCCACCACCAGCTCGTCCAGGAACTCATCAGCGACATCGCGGTCGACGTCGACGCGGCCCGGCTGCTCACCTGGCGCGTCGCCGACCTCGTCGACCGGGGCCAACCCTTCGCCACCGAGGCCAGCAAGGCCAAGCTCTTCGCCTCCGAGGCCGCCGTCCGCGCCGCGAACAACGCCCTCCAGGTCTTCGGCGGCTACGGCTACATCGACGAGTACCCGGCCGGCAAACTCCTGCGCGACGCCCGCGTGATGACCCTCTACGAGGGCACCAGTCAGATACAGAAACTGCTCATCGGGCGGGCGCTGACAGGAGTGTCGGCGTTCTGACTCGGCGTTCTGAGTACGCGGGCCCGCCGTCTGAGTATCCCGACGGATGTGGCCCGAGCCACACCTGCCGAACCATGTCCCCATGAGTGAGACACCGGTCAAGCAGCAGAGCACGGCGGCCTTCTACGGCCAGGCCGTCGCCTCCTTCATCGTCGCCATGGGGGCCACCACCGTCGGCATCTACAACCTGGACGCCAATGTCTGGGTCCGCTCCTTCCTGGCCATCGCGGTCCTCTACCTGGTGACCTCGTCCTTCACCCTGGCCAAGGTGATCCGCGACCGGCAGGAGGCCGGCCAGATCGTCAGCCGGGTCGACCAGGCCAGGCTGGAGAAGCTCCTCGCGGACCACGACCCCTTCGAGAAGCTCTGACAAGCCCCGGCCTTGTACGGCACAGCCCGGTACGGCATCGCCCTGAGCGGGCCTTCTAAGCGCTCGCTCACCTTTCGGCGGTATGGTGGTGTCGAGCCATCGGAAGGGGCGAACGAGCGATGAGTACGGCGGAGGAGACGGCCGGCGGCGAACCACAGCCGTGGGCCGAGGTCAACCCGGACGCGGCCCGGCGGCTGCTGGTGGCCGCCGTGGAGGCCTTCGCCGAGCGCGGTTACCACGCGACGACGACCCGCGACATCGCGGGCCGCGCGGGTATGAGCCCGGCCGCGCTGTACATCCACTACAAGACCAAGGAAGAGCTGCTCCACCGGATCAGCCGCATCGGTCACGAGAAGGCCCTCGATGTCCTGCGTACGGCGGCCAAGGGCGAGGGCAGTCCGGCCGACCGTCTCGCCGAGGCCGTACGGTCCTTCGTCCGCTGGCACGCCGGGCAGCACACCGTCGCCCGCGTCGTCCAGTACGAGCTCGACGCCCTCGGCCCCGACGCCCGCGCCGAGATCGTCGCGCTCCGCCGTGAGAACGACGCTGCCGTCCGCGGCATCATCGAGGACGGCGTCGCCGTCGGCGACTTCGACGTCCTCGACGTCCGCGGCACCACCATCGCCGTCCTCTCCCTCTGTATCGACGTCGCCCGCTGGTTCAACGCGAACGGCCCCCGCACCCCCGACGAGGTCGGCTCCCTCTACGCGGACCTCGTCCTGCGCATGGTGGGCGCGAAGAAGTGACCTTGACGATCGGGCCGTTCTTCGAAACATTCGAAGAATCTCGGGACCCTCATGAGTGAGGATGCGGTGACTCTCCTGCCCACACCGTTGCGGGTCCCCGGAAAGCCTCGCTGACCAGCAGGTACTCCCTCTCCGCGCACGCGCCGACTGATCGAATGTTTCGTTCGTGGTGCCGAAACTATTGACAGTTGACAGGGGCAGGCCAACACTCCCTGGGTGAAAGGGCGAACCCCCACGGCCCGAGGAGGGCGCACGCGCATGAACGACGCACCCGCACCCGCACCCACATCCACCCCGCCCCCGAGCCGCAGGCTCTTCCTGGGCGGTCTCTGCACGACCGCGCTGGCCGCCGCGACCGCGGTGGCCCTGCCCGGCACCGCCCACGCGGACACGGTCGTCACCACCAACCAGACCGGCAACAACAACGGCTTCTACTACTCGTTCTGGACCGACTCCCAGGGCACGGTCTCCATGACCCTGGCCGCCGGCGGCGCCTACCGGACCTCCTGGAGGAACACCGGGAACTTCGTCGCCGGCAAGGGCTGGAGCAACGGCTCCCGCAGGACCGTGAGGTACTCGGGCTCGTTCAATCCGTCCGGCAACGCCTACCTGACCCTCTACGGCTGGACGGCCAGTCCGCTCGTCGAGTACTACATCGTCGACAACTGGGGCACCTACCGGCCCACGGGAGCGTACAAGGGCACGGTCACCAGCGACGGCGGCACGTACGACATCTACAGGACGACGCGGTACAACGCCCCGTCCGTCGAGGGCATCCGTACGTTCGACCAGTACTGGAGCGTGCGGCAGTCGAAGCGGACGGGCGGTGCCATCACCACCGGCAATCACTTCGACGCTTGGGGCCGCGCCGGAATGCCCCTCGGCAGTTTCCGGTACTACATGATCATGGCCACCGAGGGATACCAGAGCAGCGGCAACTCCAGCATCACGGTGGCCTCGTGAGCAGGGGACCCAGTCGCTCGTTCCATCTGCTGGGGCGACGGCTGGCCGTCGTCGCGACGGCGGTCGCGAGCGTCGTCCCTCTCGCGCTCACGGGCGCCGCGGCGGCCCCGGCGCGGGCCGCCGCCTGCAATGGCTATGTCGGACTCACGTTCGACGACGGCCCGTCCGGCAGCACGTCGGCCCTGCTCAACGCACTGCAGCGGCACGGGCTGCGGGCCACCATGTTCAACCAGGGCCAGCATGCCGCCGCCAACCCCGCGCAGGTCCGGGCCCAGGTTGCCGCCGGTATGTGGGTGGCCAACCACAGCTACACCCACCCGCACCTGACCGGACTGAACCAGGCGCAGATCGACTCGGAGATCGCCCGGACCCAGCGGGCCATCGCCGACGCGGGAGGCGGCACACCGAAGCTGTTCCGGCCGCCGTACGGCGAGACCAACCCGACGGTGAAGTTGGTCGCGGCCAGGTACGGCCTGACCGAGATCATCTGGAACGTCGACTCGCAGGACTGGAACGGCGCCAGTACGGACGCGATCGTGCAGGCCGCCGCCCGGCTCACCAACGGCCAGGTCATCCTCATGCACGACTGGTCCGCGAACACGCTGGCGGCGATCCCGCGCATCGCGCAGGGTCTGTCCGGACGTGGCCTGTGCGCCGGGATGATCTCACCGCAGACCGGCCGGGCGGTCGCCCCGACGTGAGCGGTCCGAGCCAGGATGGTCCCGGCGAGGGTGACGACAGCGGCCCCACCGCGAGTCGCCCCCTCGCCGGGGCTCAGAAGTAGTACCGCGACACCGACTCCGCCACGCAGACCGGCTTCTCGCCGCCCTCGCGTTCCACGACCACGGCGGCCGTGACCTGCACCCCGCCACCCGCCTCGGCGACCTCCTGGAGCGTGGCGGTGGCGCGGAGGCGCGAGCCCACCGGGACCGGCGCGGGGAAGCGGACCTTGTTGGTCCCGTAGTTGACGCCCATCTTGACGTTGTCGACCTTGAGTACCTGGGGGAGCAGGAGGGGCAGCAGCGACAGGGTCAGATAGCCGTGGGCGATGGTCGTGCCGAAGGGACCGGCCGCGGCCTTCTCGGGGTCGACGTGGATCCACTGGTGGTCGCCGGTCGCCTCGGCGAAGAGGTCGATCCGCTTCTGGTCGACCTCCAGCCAGTCGCTGTGGCCCAGTTGCTCGCCCACCGCCGCCTTGAGCTCGTCGGCGGACGTGAAGATCCTCGGCTCTGCCATGTCCCGGCCTCCCGCATCCCGGATGCCCGCTGCATCCGTGTCAACCATGTCCAGCATGGTGGTTCACCATGTCTAAGCAACTGCTTAGCATGGTCGGCTGCGCAGCCCCTGTCAACGGACCGCGACCCTGTCGGGTGTGGGTAGGCTCGGAGGGGTGCCCCAGATCCCTGAGAAGATCCACGAGTTGACCGTCGGCCAGCTGTCCGCCCGTAGTGGTGCCGCCGTCTCCGCCCTGCACTTCTACGAGTCCAAGGGGCTGATCAGCAGCCGCCGCACCACGGGCAACCAGCGACGCTACAGCCGAGACGCCCTGCGCCGTGTCGCCTTCGTCCGGGCCGCGCAGCGCGTCGGCATCCCGCTCGCCACGATCCGCGACGCGCTCGCCGAACTGCCCGAGGAGCGCACACCCACCCGCGAGGACTGGGCCCACCTCTCCGAGGCCTGGCGGTCCGAGCTGGACGAGCGGATCAAGCAGCTCAACCGGCTGCGCGACCACCTCACCGACTGCATCGGCTGCGGCTGTCTGTCCCTGGCCACCTGTGTGCTGTCCAACCCCGACGACGTCTTCGGCGAACGGCGGAGCGGCTCCCGCCTCATGGTCGAGCGCCGGATGGCCGACGTACAGCCGGAGCCACGGGAGCCGTCGCGGCGCACGGTGGAACAGGAGGAGCCCGGGAGCCGCTGCTGAGCGGCTCCCGGACCCGGGCCCCACGAGTCCCCCGGAGATCCCGTGGGGGGGGGGGGGGCCTCACTCGTACTCGGTGCCGCCCTTACGGGTCAGATACGCCGGGCTGACCGCCTTCGCGATGGCCCGCCCGCCGGTCACCGGGCTGTACCGCTCGGCGGCCGGCCGGATCACGACCCCCTCGCGCAGATGCAGATCCCGCCCGGACAGCGTCTCCCGGCCGGTGGCCACCTCCAGAACCCGGTCGATGGCGTACGGGCCCTCGTACAGCCTCGGCACCAACGGCAGCTCGCCGTCGAGCAGTTCCGACAGCTCCGCCGGGTCCAGCCAGCGGACCTGGCCGCCGATCTCCGCGGAGACGTCGAACACGGCGTACCCGAGCGTGTCGCGGCGCCCGTCCGCGCCGTACGTCAGGTCCTGCACCCCGGCGCCGTACACCTCACCGAAGATCCCGACCCGGCGCGCCCCGAGCCGCTCGGCGAGCCGGGACGCGGCCTCGGCCACCTTGTGGCCGTGGACGGCGCGCCAGTACAGGTTGCGCGGGTCCTCCTTGAGGGCGAGAGACTTCGAGCCGAAGCCCTTCGAGGACACCTGGACGCGGCCGTCGTCGGCGGAGTACGTCACCAGGCACGCCGTTCCGTGCAGCTTCTCGGTCAGGACGACCTGCTCGCCGGGGGTGAAGATATCCGGATAGCGCTGAATGTTCTCGATGTCGACCCAGGGCAGCAGGCTCGGCGCCGACTCGACCTCGCCGCTCATCGTCGGAGGGATCGGCGGCACCCACTTGACGATGCCGAGCCGCTCCGCGAAGTCCGTGCCGTCGGTGACGGCGGCCGACAGGTCCACGTCCGCGAGCGCCCGCGGGCGGCAGACGATGCCCTGCGACAGCTCGCCCCGCAGCCGTACCGCCTTCACCCGGTCGGACCTGCCGCCCGCCAGCCGTCCGGTCAGCCCCAGCTCCTCGATCAGCCCGGTCGGGAGCACGGACTGCTCCGGGATGTAGACGGCGGTGTCACCGGTGCGGTAGGCGCCCTTGGCGACGACGGCTCGGTAGAGGCCCACCTGGGCCAGTTCGAGCGCGTCGGCGTTCGGGTGTTCGTGGATCGTCAGCACTTCGGCGGTGACGCGCAGCGTCGACATCGGGCACTCCTCGGGTGCTCAGTTCGGTTCCATCGCCCTCCACTGTCCGTACGGGAATGGGGTGGAGCGAGCATATTTGCGGCTGGTAGGGTCGCGATCTTCGGTCGCCGGACAGACGGACGGAACACCGTCCGGTACGAGTCCTGACGGGACGCACTCCCTTGTCGTCACCCGCTCTTGAGGTGGCCCTCGCCGACATCGACACCGCCTTCGACGGCTTCACGAGCCCCCGCGAGACCGGTTGTGGCCGAACCTGTGAATCACCGCCCCCGGCGCGTCCCCATCCCCGGTGCAACCGCTTTCGCCGAGACTGTGTCATGAACACGGAGGGGGTATCACCGCGCGCCCTCCGGCAAAGGGGAGGGGACGTCGATGAGCGTCGTCATATGTTCGTTGAAGTGGGAGAAGGCGCACTCGGGCGTACAGAGGATCACCTACGACTCGGACGGCTACCACCTGGTGCGCTTCCCGTACGACACGACCGAGGAGTCGTACGACCCCTGGAAGATGCACGACCCGGCGAACGGCGGCGACACCGCGTCGAAGTTCCCCGATCCGCGCTCCGGACTGATCTGGCCCAGCCACGACGGCTGGGGCGTGCTCTCCGCGATGGTGTTCTGGGAGGCGGACCCCAAGGCGCTGGAGTACCGGGCCCGCTTCGTGCGGGACCCCCTGAACCTGACGAAGAAGAAGTACGACTCGACGGGCACCACGGACAGCGCGCTGACCCGGGGCGGCCAGTTCCGCACCTACATGTGGCAGATGTTCGTGCACAAGGACATGCCGCTCGGCCTCAAGATATCCACGCGTGGGCTGGGGGACACCAAGCGGGCCACGGCGCTCACCCTCGCCGAGTTCAAGCTCGCCATCCACACGGACGTCAAGAAGCCCTAGCCGTCCACGCGGACGTCGGGGTCGTACCCGTCATTCCGGTCGTGCGCGCCGCTCATACACGGGGGTGCGGCATCCCCGGCGCACCCCCGCCGCGCTACGCCGAGATCAGCAGCCGTCCGCGCCTGGACTCCGCCAGGGCCTCGGGCGTGAGCACCGGTCGTGGCACCACGATTCCGCACTCCGTGCAGACCGGGCCCGAGGACGGTTCATGGGCCAGGTCGTACATCCAGACGAGGCGCTCGCCCTCGCACACCGGGCAGGTCGAGCCCGGTTCGCGCTCCAGCGCGGCGATGAGCCGGCGCAGCACATCCGCCATCGGTTCATGGGGATGGACCTTCGGATCGTCGCACCAGGCGACTCCGAACCCGCCCCAGGTCAGCCGGTGCCAGTCGTCGACACTGCCCGGCCTGCGCAGCCCGTCGTACTTCTCCTTCTTGCGGCGCTGCGCGAACTGCACCTCGTAGTCGAGCCAGACGGAGCGGGCCTCCTCCAACTCGTCCAGTGCGGCCACGAGCCGCGCTGGATCGGGGTTGCGGTCCTCGGGGCCGAACCCGGCCCGGGAGCACAAGTGGTCCCAGGTCGCCCGATGCCCGTAGGGGGCGAACCTCTCAAGGCACTTGCGCAGCGAATAACGCCGCAGTGCCAGGTCGCACCGTGGATCTCGCACCTGTCTTGCCAGACTCCGGAAACCCGCCATCGCCCTGCACCTCCGTCACACCTGCACCTGTACTTCGGTCACTTCGGCGTCGTCGTCGGGACGTCGCCGAATAGACGTATCGACACGCGATTCGGCTCCATCCGATTTCCGATGACCTCCATAAGTCGTCTGCTGAGCCGTTCACGGACCATTCCTGCCTACGTCTGACTGTTCCTGGCTTCTTCTTGTGTGCTTACGACTACTTCTGAGTACCTGTTCACGCTGTGAGTCACCTGTCCGGTGGCGGTGGTCTCCGTCTTCGGTCCGGCGCCGCCCGGGGAGCGGCGCGGTGATCCCGAAAACGTGACGCATGTTCATCTTCAATCCCGGGGATACCGGCGGTAACATCCGGCCCACCCCCGTCGGGAGGAGCTGCCATGTCATGGCGCACCCCACGCACCTCACGCAACGCACCGGACAGACTGAGAACTCCCCGTAGATTCCCGGAGTTCCTCAAGGCCGCCTCGATATGCGCACTCGTTGCCGGTCTTTTGTCTCCCCTTTCCCCGGCTTCCCCGGCAGCGGCGGCTGACACCGAGTCAGTCGAGGCCGCGGCCGTGACCGACTACTGCGGCGGCCAGTGCTCGGACATCCTGCCGCCCGGCCAGAACGGCAACGCCACCCTCGCCCAGATCCTCCTCAACCAGGGCTTCGGCACCATGCCGGAGAACGCGAGCAACCAGCTCGGGCCCTACAACAACCTGGCCACCGGCTACTCGGGGCTCACCAACGCCACGATCAACACCTTCTTCAACGACGCCTCCTTCGGCGTCGCCGCCGGCCAGGTCGCCTCCACCCTGAACCCGGCCGGCCGTACCGACGTCACGATCGTGCGCGACAAGAAGACCGGTGTGCCGCACATCACGGGCACCACCCGCTACGGAACCGAGTTCGGCGCGGGCTACGCGGCCGCCCAGGACCGGCTGTGGCTGATGGACGTCTTCCGGCACGTCGGCCGCGGCAAGCTGACCCCGTTCGCGGGCGGCGCCGCGTCCAACCAGGGCCTTGAACAGGAATTCTGGCGCCACGCCCCGTACACCGAGGCCGATCTCCAGGCCCAGATCGACAAGGCGGTGGCCTCCAACGGCGAGCGCGGGCAGCTGGCCCTCGCCGACGTCAACGCCTACGTCGCCGGCATCAACGCCTACATCGACGCCTCCGACAGCGGCCGTTACTTCCCCGGCGAGTACGTCCTGACCGGCCACAAGGACTCCGTCACCAACGCCGGCACCATCGAGAAGTTCAAGCCCACCGACCTGGTCGCGCTGGCCTCCGTCATCGGCGCCCTCTTCGGCTCCGGGGGCGGCGGCGAGGTCAACAACGCCCTGTCCCTGCTGGCCGCCCAGGAGAAGTACGGCGTCACCGAGGGCACCGAGGTCTGGGAGTCCTTCCGCGAGCGCAACGACCCCGAGGCCGCCCTCACCGTCCGCGACGGCAGCTTCCCCTATGCCACCAAGCCCGACAACCCGCAGGGCACGGCCCTGCCCGACGACGGCTCGGTCGCCGAGGAGCCGCTGGTCCACGACCGCACGGGCAGCGCGGCCACCGCCGCCTCCACGAGCGTCTCGTCAGAGGCGACCGAGAGCGCCCTCAGCTCGGCCCGGCGCGGTATGTCCAACGCCCTCGTCGTCAGCGGCGAGCACACCGCGAGCGGCCGTCCCATCGCCGTCTTCGGGCCCCAGACCGGCTACTTCGCCCCCCAGTTGCTCATGCTCCAGGAGATCCAGGGCCCGGGCATCAGCGCCCGCGGCGCCTCCTTCGCGGGCCTGAGCATGTACGTCGAACTCGGCCGGGGTCAGGACTACGCCTGGAGCGCCACCACCTCCGGCCAGGACATCATCGACGCGTACGCCGTCGAACTCTGCCAGGACGACGTCCACTACCTCTACCGCGGCACCTGCACGCCCATGGAGAAGGTCGAGCAGACCAACGCCTGGAAGCCCAGCACCGCCGACGCCACCCCGGCCGGCTCCTACCGCATGCAGGTCTGGCGCACCAAGTACGGCCCCGTGACACACCGCGCCACGGTCGACGGCAAGAAGGTCGCCTACACCACCCTGCGCTCCTCGTATCTGAACGAGGCCGAGTCGATCATCGGCTTCCAGATGCTGAACGACCCGGACTACGTCAAGGGCCCGGAGACCTTCCAGAAGGCCGTCCAGAACATCAACTACACCTTCAACTGGTTCTACGCCGACTCCACCCGCACCGCGTACTACAACAGCGGCGACAACCCCGTGCGTGCCGCGAACGTCGACCCCGAGTTCCCGGCCTGGGCCCAGGCGGCGTACGAGTGGCGCAACTGGAACCCGACCACCAACACCGCCGACTACACCGCCCCTTCGGCCCACCCCAACTCCATCGACCAGGACTACTACATCTCCTGGAACAACAAGCAGGCCAAGGACTACACCACCGCCCCCTGGGGCAACGGCTCGGTCCACCGCGGCAACCTGCTCGACGACCGGGTGAAGCGGCTGGTCGCCGCGGGCGGGGTCACCAGGGCCTCGCTGACGAAGGCCATGGCCGAGGCGGGCCTCGCCGACCTGCGGGCCGAGGACGTCGTCCCGGACCTGCTGAAGGTCATCAACAGCAGCACGGTCACCGACTCCACGGCCGCCGCGGCGGTCAGCAAGCTGCAGACCTGGGTCACATCCGGCTCGAAACGCACGGAGACCTCCGCCGGCTCCAAGACCTACGCCAACGCCGAGGCGATCCGCATCCTGGACGCCTGGTGGCCGCTGCTGGTGAAGGCCCAGTTCGAACCCGGCCTCGGCACCGACCTGTACACCGCCATCACCGCCAACCTGCCCATCGACGAGTCCCCGTCGGCCGCGCACGGCCCGACCGGCTCCCACGCCGGCAGCTCCTTCCAGTACGGCTGGTGGAGCTATGTCGACAAGGACATCCGCTCGGTGCTGGGTGAGTCGGTGCGGGGCCCGCTGGCGAACCAGTACTGCGGCGGCGGCAGCCTCAGCGCCTGCCGCACCCTCCTGATCAACACCCTCAAGGAGGCGGCCGGCAAGACCGCCGCGCAGGTCTACCCCGGCGACGACCACTGCTCGGCCGGCGACCAGTGGTGCGCCGACTCGATCGTCCAGCGGGCCCTGGGAGGCATCAAGCACAACAAGATCAGCTGGCAGAACCGGCCGACCTACCAGCAGGTCGTGGAGTTCACCTCGCACAGGTGAACACCGGCACGCCCGAGTGCGGTGGCGGGTCGGCTCAGGTGATACGGCCCGCCGCCAGCACCACCCGTGCCAACTCCCGGTGACAGATGTCGCTGTGCGCCCCGGACGGCGGGCCGCCGGTCTTCACGACGGCGGCCGCGTCGATGTTCACACAGCCGGACGTGGGCAGCTGGGCCTTGAGGGCGTCCGCGAGCTTGAACGAACGGGTGCCCTTCACCGCCTGGACCCCGCCGTAGCCGAGGGCGCCCCACTTCCCGCCCAGCAGGCTGTTCACGCTCAGGCCCAGCACCGTCCGCGCGTCGCCCGCCATCCGGGAGGCCAGCGGGTAGATCGTGCCGAGCGCCGAGTCGTGTCTGGAGTGGCAGCACACCAACGGGCCGTCGATCCGCTTCTGTTGACCGTTCAGCACGCCGCTCGCGCGTGTGTCGTGGGGCAGTCGCGCCGCGAACGCGTAATGCGAGAAGGCCGCCTGAAGGAGCGTCACCGACTTCACGCCGTGTACGCCTTCCGGCAGCCCGCGCAGGGCGAACGACACGAGACGCGCGCCGAAGCTGTGCCCGACCAGGTGCACTCGCACGTTCGGCGCCGTCCGCGCGAGCTGCCCCAGCAGCCGCCCGAGGCCGCGCTCGCCGACGGTGCCCGCGCGGCGCTTCATCGCGAAGTACGTCGCCTGACGCAGGAGTTCATGGGCGCCGTCCCAGGCCTGCGGCAGACGGACGGCGGCTCCGGACATGACGGCGGAGGGGTTCGCGGACGATTCTCCGGTGGCCGGTTCTCCGGCGGGGGTCATGCCTCCTTCGACCTCCGCCAGCGCCGTCGCGAAGTCCGCGCACACCGTGACCGCGTCCCCGCACAGCATCCCGGGCGTGCCCTCCGGCACCCCCTCCGCGATCGTGTCCGCCGTGAACGCGCCCTGCGGCCCCTGTGGCGGCACCTCCACCAGCAGCCGGACGAGCCGCCCGAACTCCTCCAACGAGGCGCCCTCGTCGGGCCGTTGGTCCAGCAGCCGCGCGAGCTGCTCGACGATCGTGGCCCGCCCCGGGAACACCTCCAGCAGCGCGTGCCGGGTGTTCTTGTCGAGCGCGGGCCGGCTGGGCGCCACGGCCACCGGCTTGAAGTCCCCGATCGGCTCGTCCGAGAACCGCATCGACGGCCACAGCACGCCGACGTAGCCCAGCTCGGCGTGCGGTGCGAGCGTGGGGAACGGGGCGAAGAAGCGGCTGTAGAGCCGGGTCGCGCCGGACCGGTCGTTGTTCCAGCCGTGCGCGAAGACGACCAGGTCCACGACCCCGCGCTTCCCGACCCCGTCGAGCAGCCGGTCCCGCTGGCCGGCGTCCACGTCCCCGTCCGCGTCGAAGGTCAGTTCCCAGTAGGGAGTCACGCTCATATCCGGATCCGCCATGACGAGCCCCCTTCGGCCCCCGTTGGTGGTGCGCTCAGGCGCATGGTCCTGCCAACGGCGAAAGATGGCCATACGTCACGTACGGCGTTTGTCGCTCATCGGTAGAGCAGGTACTCCTCGCGCACCTCGCGGAACGCCGCCAGCTCCTCCTGCCAGCCCGCCACGACCTCGTCCGTGTCCGCCCCCGCGTCGATCATCGTCCGCACCCGCGCCGAGCCGGTCAGCTTGTCGATCCAGTTGTCCGGGCGCCAGGCGAAGCCGCTCCACACCTTCTTGGCGGTCACGAGGAGGCCGATCCCGGTGCGCACGGGGTCGTACGCGGCCCGGTCATGGACATGGATCTGTACGCCGCCGATGGTCTTCCCCTGGAACTTGGAGAACGTCGGCGCGAAGTACGCCTCCCTGAAGTGCGCGCCGGGCAGACCGAGTCCGTTCGCGGCGGCCGCCCACCGCCGGTCGACGCCCTCCGCGCCGAGCAGTTCGAACGGCCGGGTCGTGCCGCGCCCCTCCGACAGGTTCGTCCCCTCGAAGAGACACGTGCCGGAGTACACGAGTGCCGTGTCCGGAGTCGGCATGTTCGGGCTCGGCGGCACCCAGGGCAGCCCCGAGTCGTCGAAGAACCGCGACCGCCTCCACCCCGACATCAGCACGGTCTCCAGCGGTACGGGCGTGGTGAGGAACTCCTCGTTGAACAGCCGCGCCAGCTCCGCCACCGTCATCCCGTGCGCCTGCGAGATCGGCTGCCGTCCGACGAACGTCGCGAACTCCTTGTGCAGCACGGGCCCTTGGGCGCTCCGGCCGGTCACCGGGTTCGGCCGGTCAAGCACCACGAAGCGCTTTCCCGCGAGCTGGGCCGCCTCCATGCAGTCGTACAGCGTCCAGATGTACGTGTAGAAGCGGGCGCCGACGTCCTGGATGTCGAAGACGACCGTGTCCACGCCGGAGGCGGTGAAGATGTCCGCGAGGGGCCGGCCGCTCTTCAGGTAGGTGTCGTGGACCGGCAGTCCGGTCGCCGGGTCGTCGTAGCGGCCCTCGGAGCCGCCGGCCTGGGCGGTGCCCCGAAAGCCGTGCTCAGGGCCGAAGACGGCCCTGAGGTCCACGCGGTCGTCGGCGTGCATCACGTCGACGATGTGGCGGGCGTCTCTGGTGATGCCGGTGGGGTTGGTGACGATGCCGGTCTTCTGGCCGCGGAGGGTTGTGTAGCCGTGGGCGGCCAGGCGCTCGAAGCCGGTGCGGAGCCCTTGCCCCGGGCGGACCGCCTCGGTTGGGGGAGGTGCGCTTATGCCTGCGGCGGCGGTGGTGGCGGCGAGCAGGGAGCGGCGGGAGAGGTGCATGGGGGTGACCTCCGTCATCGCGGGAAGCGGTGTAGGTGCAAGCTAAGCGCTTCCGCGGGTGGTTTGTAGGTCTGCGGGATGTGTGTGGCTGGTCGCGCGGTTCCCCGCGCCCCTAAAAGCAGCTGGCACCCTTTCTCAGTGACATACCGACCGGTTAGTCTGGCCGTCCGAGTGGAGCCGTTCGTGGTACGTCGCGTCGAAGGAGACCGAACGTGGGAGCCGTGCAGGGTGCGGGTGTGGTGGTCACAGGAGCGGGAGGCGGTATCGGGGCCGCTCTGGCGCGGAGGTTCGCGGCTGCGGGCGCCCGGGTCGTCGTGAACGACCTGGATGGTGACCGGGCCAAGGCCGTGGCCGAGGAGATCGGCGGGGTCGCGGTGCCCGGCGACGCGTCGGCGATCGTCTCGTCGGCGCGCGACGCGCTCGGCGGCACCGTGGACGTGTACTGCGCGAACGCCGGTCTCGCCTCGGGCGGTACGGAAGCGGCCGACGAGAAGGTCTGGGCGCTCGCCTGGGACGTGAACGTGATGGCGCACGTGCGGGCGGCCCAGGAGTTGCTGCCGGCCTGGCTGGAGCGGGGCAGCGGGCGTTTCGTGTCCACGGTCTCGGCGGCGGGGCTGCTCACGATGATCGGCGCGGCGCCCTACAGCGTCACCAAGCACGGGGCGTACGCCTTCGCCGAATGGCTGTCCCTCACCTACCGGCACCGGGGGATCAAGGTCCACGCGATCTGCCCGCAGGGCGTGCGCACCGACATGCTGACGGCCTCCGGCAGCGCGGGCGACCTGGTGCTGGCGCCGACCGCGATCGAGCCGGAGGACGTGGCCGACGCGCTCTTCGAGGGCATCGAGAAGGACCGTTTCCTGATCCTGCCGCACCCCGAGGTGGCCGGTTTCTACCAGGCGCGGGCCGCCGACCCGGACCGCTGGCTGACGAACATGAACCACATCCAGCAGAAGTGGGAGACGACCGGCTGACCGCCCTGCCCGGCGGACGGGGCTCCGGAAGTGCGATGATCCTCCGACGGGAGCCCCCGATTCCGGCCGGTCGGGAACCGGCCGAGGGTCGGCGGGCGACCAGTAGGCGACAACAGAACCTCGGAAGGCAGGTGGCGGCAGTGCCCAGGACGACGGACGGGGACGGTACTCCTGTCCCGCAGCGGCTGCTGGCCGCCGCCACCCGGCTCTTCGCCGAGAAGGGGTACGACCGCACTTCCGTGCAGGAGATCGTCGAGGCGGCCGGCGTCACCAAGGGCGCGCTGTACCACTACTTCGGCTCCAAGGACGACCTGCTGCACGAGGTGTACGCGCGCGTACTGCGCATCCAGCAGGAGCGCCTGGACGCGTTCGCGGGGGCCGACGCGCCGGTCGAGGAGCGGCTGCGGGGGGCCGCCGCCGATGTCGTCGTCACCACCATCGACAATCTCGACGACGCGATGATCTTCTTCCGCTCCATGCACCACCTGAGCCCCGAGAAGAACAAACAGGTCCGTGCCGAACGCCGCCTCTACCACGAGCGCTTCCGCGCGCTCGTGGAAGAGGGCCAGGAGGCCGGCGTCTTCTCCAAGGCGACCCCGGCCGACCTGGTGGTCGACTACCACTTCGGCTCGGTCCACCATCTGTCGACGTGGTACCGCCCGGACGGCCCGATGAGTCCGCAGGAGGTCGCGGACCACTTGGCGGACCTGCTGCTGCGGGCGCTGCGCCCGTAGGCGCGTATTCGGGTGCGGATCGGTCGTCGTGGCTCGCCCGGTTCCCCGCTTTTTGAGGGGCGCGGGGAACTGCGCGACCAGCCCCCACTCACCCGCGGTCAACCGGCAACCCCCCGGTACCCCCACCGGCGGTCACACGTACCGCTTCAGCTCCCGCCGGGCCAGCGACCGCTGATGCACCTCATCGGGCCCGTCCGCGATCATCAGCGTCCGCGCCCCCGCGTACAGCTCCGCCAGCGGGAAGTCCTGACTGACACCCCCCGCACCGTGCAGCTGAATCGCCCGGTCGATGATGTCCACCACGGTCCGCGGCGTAGCGATCTTGATCGCCTGGATCTCGGTGTGGGCGCCCTTGTTGCCCACCGTGTCCATCATCCAGGCCGTCTTCAGCACCAGCAGCCGCAACTGCTCGACCGCGACCCGCGCATCGGCGATCCAGTTGTGCACGACCCCCTGCTGGGCGAGCGCCTTGCCGAAGGCCTCGCGCGCGACCGCCCGCCGGCACATCAGCTCGATCGCCCGCTCGGCCATCCCGATGAGCCGCATGCAGTGGTGGATACGGCCGGGCCCGAGCCGGGCCTGGGCGATGGCGAAACCGCCGCCCTCCTCGCCGATCAGGTTGGCGGCCGGCACACGCGCACCCTCGAAGATCACCTCGGCATGGCCGCCGTGGTAGTGGTCCTCGTACCCGAAGACCCGCATCGCCCGCTTCACCGTGACCCCCGGAGTGTCACGCGGGACCAGCACCATCGACTGCTGACGACGGACGTCGGCCCCGTTCGGGTCCGTCTTGCCCATCACGATGAGGATCTGGCAGTCGGGGTTCATGGCCCCGGAGATGTACCACTTCCGCCCGGTGACGACGTAGTCGCCTGTGCCGTCGGAGGCGCGCTCGATCAGCGTGGTGATGTTGGTGGCGTCCGAGGAGGCCACCTCCGGCTCGGTCATCGCGAAGGCCGACCGGATCTCACCGGCGAGCAGCGGCTCCAGCCACTGCTTCTTCTGCGCCTCGTCGCCGAACTGGGTCAGCACCTCCATGTTGCCCGTGTCCGGCGCCGCGCAGTTCAGCGCGGTCGGCGCCAGCTGCGGGGAGCGCCCGGTGATCTCGGCGAGCGGTGCGTACTGGAGGTTGGTGAGCCCGGCCCCGTACTCGGAGTCCGGGAGGAAGAGGTTCCACAGTCCCTGCCTGCGGGCCTCGGCCTTCAGCTCCTCCACCACGGCCGGCGTGTCCCACGGCGAGGCCAGCTCCGCCCGCTGTTCCTCGGCGACGGCCTCGGCCGGGTAGACGTACTCGTCCATGAAGGCGAGGAGCTTGGCGCGCAGCTCCTCCGTACGGGCGTCGAATGCGAAGTCCATGCTGGGTCAGCCTTCCTGGGAGCCGGCGCGAAGAGTCATCAGGCCGTGTTCGATGAAGACGGGGACCAGGTCGCCGATGCGGTCGAAGCCGCGGCCGACCGTCTGGCCGAGGGTGTACCGGTAGTGGATGCCCTCCAGGATCACGGCGAGCTTGAACCAGGCGAACGCCGTGTACCAGGACACCGAGGAGACGTCGCGGCCCGAGCGGGCCGCGTACCGCTCGATGATCTCGGCCGGATCCGGGTGCCCGGCGGCCGCCGCGGTCGTGGAGACGGGCGAGTCGGGCATGGCGAGCGGCACGCTGTACATCACCAGCAGGCCCAGGTCGGTGAGCGGATCGCCGAGCGTGGACATCTCCCAGTCCAGGATGGCCTTGATCCGGTCGTCGTCGCCCAGCAGCACGTTGTCGAGCCGGTAGTCGCCGTGCACGACGGCCGGGGCGGGGGAGTGCGGCAGTCGGCGTCCGAGGGCCGCGTGCAGCTCGTCGACGCCGGCCAGCTCGCGGTTGCGGGACGCGTCCAACTGCTTGCCCCAGCGCCGCAGTTGCCGGTCCAGGAACCCCTCCGGGCGCCCGAAGTCGGCGAGGCCCACCTCGGCCGGGTCCACCGCGTGCAACTCGACCAGGGTGTCGACCAGGCCCAGCACGGCGGCCCGGGTCCGCTCCGGGCCCAGCGGGGCCAGCTGCTCGGCGGTGCGGTACGGGGTGCCCTCGACGAAGTCCATGACGTAGAAGGGCGCGCCGAGCACGTCCTCGTCCTCGCACAGCAGCACGGGACGCGGGACCGGTACGTCCGTCGGGTGCAGCGCGCTGATCACCCGGTGCTCGCGCTTCATGTCGTGCGCGGTCGCCAGCACATGGCCCAGCGGCGGCCGGCGAACGACCCACTTCGCGGAGCCGTCCGTGACCTCGTACGTCAGGTTCGACCGTCCGCCCTCGATCAGCCGGCCGGCGAGCGGACCGCCCACGAGTCCGGGCCGCTCGGCGTCGAGCAGGGCGCGGAGCCGGTCGGGATCGAGACCTGGCGGGGGGTCTGGGTGCATCATCGCTCCTACGCGCGGGTGAACCGGACCCGACTATGATGCCGACCGGTCGGTATGTCGTCCAGTGGGCGACACGAAAGTGATCGGGGTCTCGACGGGATCCGGCCGTGCCGCCGGATCCCGGCGAAGTCGTGGGCCCACCGGGTTCCCGGTTCGCCGAACCCTTCACGGCATCACGCGTGGCAGGTCATCATCTCCCCGCCGTTGATGGTCGCCATGTCCATGAACCCGGCGAACGGGTCCACACCCTCGCCCTCCGGCGTCCCGTCGAGCTCGGCGTACGCCCGGCGCAGGTTCGCCACCAGCCGCTCGCTCTCCGGCAGGACGGCGTACTCCCCGAGATCCGTGCTTCGCGCGGCCTCCAGCGGCGTGAGCCCGGACGCGTGCGACTTCTCGGCGATCTCGGCCACGAACCGCGTGTACCGCTCGGCCTTGTCGAACGCCGACGGGTCGGTGACCGGCCCGTGCCCCGGTACGACGGTCTCGGCGCCCAGCTCGCGCAGTAGCGCCAGCGCCCTCAGCGAACCGCTCAGCGAGCCCATCAGGAAGAACGGCGTCCCGCCCTCGAAGACGAGGTCCCCCGCGAACAGCACCCGCCGGTGCGGCAGCCAGACCACCGAGTCGCCGACCGTGTGCGAGATACCGGGGTGGATGACCTGGGCCTCGATGTCGCCGACGTGGACGGTCATGCGGTCGTCGTACGTCAGGTCCGCGCCCTGGACACCGACGTCCCCGAAGTCGGTCTGCGGCCACAGCAGATGGAGGTGCTGCCCACTGGCGAGGGCCTCGCGGCGGCAGGCCGAGTGCGAGACGAGGGCGGCGGCCGGCGTGAAGAAGCCGTTGCCGTAGGTGTGGTCCCCGTGGTGGTGGGTGTTGACCAGGAAGCGGGGCTTCGGGACGCCGGTGGCGTCGAGCGCGGCGCCCAGGGCACGGGTCCGGCGCTCGGTCGCCGCCGTGTCCACGAGCAACGTGGTGGTTCCGTCACTCACGAAACCGGAGTTGTTCAGACACCATCCGCCGTCCGGCTGCACATACGCGTACACGTCGCTCGCGAGCTCGACGGTGTACGGCTCTCCTGCGGTCATGGTGACCTCCTTCATCCCCCGGATCGTCGCCAACTGGTGGTCAGAGCCTGCCAGTCGGCGACGATCCGGTGGAGTCCGGGGTGTACGGAACGGCGCAGGTGGTCGTACTGATGCCCGCCGTCGGCCGTCCGTGGTCGTCCCGGTGTCCTTCGCGCGCCGTGTGCCGGTGGCCGTCCTGCACCTGGGCCACGTGGTCCCCGCGCGTGACCGCCTGATCCCCGAAGTCCTCGCCGTGCTCGTGGGCGTGCCCGTCGTGCGCCGTGTGACCACCGGTCAGAACACCAGCGCCGCCCCGCACACCGCGAGGGCGACCGTGCACAGGACGGCCGTCGCGGCGATCCCGGGTGCGAGGACGGGCGGGCGGGAGGCCGACAGGGCGTGGATACGGCGGTGGGCGAGCGCCAGAAAGCCCAGCCACAGCACCGCGCACAGGGCGGCGGCCACCACGCCGGCCGCCGACGGCCCGCCGTGCAGCGCGGACTTCGCGGCGAGTACGGCGATCACGACGCCCGTGAGGGTCGTACGCCGCCAGGCGAGCCGGGTGCGCTCGGGCTGGAGGCCGGGGTCACGGTCGGGAGGCGCGGAAGGACCGTCGGGCCCAGGGGAAGCGGGAGGCGCCGGAGGCGCGGGGCTCATCCCTCCCACCCCAGCAGGACGACGGCGACCATGGCGACGGCGACCACCGCGATCACGAAGCTCAGCAGCGCCGGGAACCGGGACACCGGCAGGTCCTCCCCGCGCCGCATCGCCCGCTCGCAGCGCACCCAGTGGTTGACCGCCCGCAACGCGCACAGCACCCCGGCGGCCAGCAGGGCGAGGGCGAGCCCGACGCGCCAGCCCCACCGCAGGTCGGGCAGGAACTGGTCCACCGCGAAACCGCCGCCGATGAGCGCGAGCGAGGTGCGCAGCCAGGCCAGGAACGTCCGCTCATTGGCCAGCGAGAACCGGTAGTCCGGGGTGCGGCCTTCCTCCCGGATCTCCCCGGGGGCGAACCAGAGCCGGACGTTCCGTACAAATTCGATCACGTGTAGGACACTACCGGTCGGCTTCGGAGGTCAGGTGTTCCGTCCGTCAGCCCACCCCGCGACGGGCCCGCAGCCGTTCGTACGCCGCCATCCCGTCCGGCACCCACTCCCACTCGCCCAGCCGCCGCTCCAGCTCGGCCTCCGCCAGGAAGCCGTGCCAGGCGACCTCCTCCACCTGCGGGTTCACCGGAAGCTCGCAGCGGACCTCGTACACGGCCGACCACCAGGTCCGCCCGACCCCGTCGTCGTAAAGGAACTTGAAGAGCGGCTCGGGTTGCGGCAGCCCGGAGACGCCCAGTTCCTCCCCGGCCTCGCGGAGCGCCGCGTGGTCGTAGGACTCGCCCGTTCCCACGACCCCGCCCACGAACATGTCGTACAGCGACGGGAAGACCAGCTTCGTGGCCGTGCGGCGATGCACGAAGACCCGTCCCTCGGCGTCCCGGGCCAGCACGAACACGGCCCGATGACGCATCCCACGCGCGTACACCTCCCCACGCGGGGCCTGCCCGATGACCTGGTCGTTCTCGTCCACGATGTCGAGGATCTCGTCGGCGGCGCTCATGCGCCCATCCAAGCAGGGGCGGGTGCGGCATGTGTGTCGGGTGCGGGCGGGTGGTGCCTGCTCGCACGGCCACGAACCACCCGCACCCGCCGACGCATCCGCACCCCCGAGCCACTGGAGGCCACAGCCGACCCCAGCCTCGCTGCAGCTCCGCCACCCGCATCCCGGCCGGAGGGCGATTTGTGCCCCGACGGGTGACCCGATACGTATTCCGACGGCTCTGGCCCGGCCGCCGGAGGCTGTCCGTAAGAGGAGACACATCCGGGCAGTTGACTAGGTCACTCCTCTGCCGAAGGATCAGAGTCCAAAGCCACTGACCGGCCAGTAACAAAGCGCTGGGCGGTGTCGGCCCTGCCTCGCCCTGCCCCCGCTTGCCTGACCCGTTCCCGAGAGGACGTCCTCCATGTCGTACGACGCAGATGTGATCGTGATCGGGGCGGGCCTCGCCGGGCTCGCGGCGACCGCGGAGCTCGTCGACGCGGGCCGCAAGGTGATCCTCCTCGACCAGGAGCCGGAGCAGTCGATCGGCGGCCAGGCGCACTGGTCCTTCGGCGGGCTCTTCTTCGTCGACTCGCCCGAACAGCGCCGCCTGCGCATCAAGGACAGCCATGCCCTCGCCCTCCAGGACTGGATGGGCACGGCCGCCTTCGACCGCGAGGAGGACCACTGGCCGCGCAAGTGGGCCGAGGCGTACGTCGACTTCGCGGCCGGTGAGAAGCGGTCCTGGCTGTACCAGCAGGGCGTCCGGTTCTTCCCGGTGGTCGGCTGGGCCGAGCGCGGCGGCTACGACGCCAACGGCCACGGCAACTCCGTCCCCCGCTTCCACATCACCTGGGGCACCGGCCCGGGTCTCGTCGCGCCCTTCGAGCGGCGGGTACGGGAGGGCGTGGCCCGGGGGCTGGTCCAGCTGAAGTTCCGCCACCGGGTGACCGGCCTCTCGCGCAGCGCGGGCGCCGTCGACACCGTCACCGGCGAGATTCTGGAGGCGTCGACCATCGAGCGCGGCCAGGCCAGCAACCGCGATGTCACCGGCGCCTTCGAGCTGAAGGCCCAGGCCGTGATCGTCACCTCCGGCGGCATCGGCGGCAACCACGACCTCGTCCGCGCCAACTGGCCCGAGCGCCTCGGCAACCCCCCGGAGAAGATGATCTCCGGCGTTCCCGCGCACGTCGACGGCAAGATGCTCGCCATCGCCGAGGAGACGGGCGCGCACCTGATCAACCGCGACCGCATGTGGCACTACACCGAGGGCATCCAGAACTGGAACCCCATCTGGGAGAACCACGGCATCCGCGTCCTCCCCGGCCCGTCCTCGCTCTGGCTGGACGCGCGCGGCAAGCGACTGCCGGTGCCGCTCTTCCCGGGCTTCGACACCCTCGGCACGCTCGAGCACATCATGAAGACCGGCTACGACTACACGTGGTTCGTCCTCGACCAGAAGATCATCGGCAAGGAGTTCGCCCTCTCCGGCTCCGAGCAGAACCCCGACCTGACCGGCAAGTCCATCAAGGACGTCTTCATCCGGGCCCGCGCGGACGTCCCCGGCCCGGTCAAGGCCTTCATGGACCACGGTGTCGACTTCGTCGTGGAGAAGGACCTCGGCTCGCTGGTCCGCGGCATGAACGCGCTCACCAAGGAACCGCTGATCGACGAGGCCGAGCTGCGCCACGAGATCGTCTCCCGGGACCGCGAGGTCGCCAACCCGTTCACCAAGGACCTCCAGGTCATGGCGATCCGGGGGGCCCGCAACTACCTCGGCGACAAGCTCATCCGCACCGCCACCCCGCACCGCATCCTCGACCCCAAGGCGGGTCCGCTGATCGCCGTCCGCCTCAACATCCTCACCCGCAAGACCCTCGGCGGCCTGGAGACCGACCTCTCCTCCCGTGTCCTCACGGAGGGCGGCGACCCGCTGGAGGGCGTGTACGCGGCGGGCGAGGCAGCCGGCTTCGGTGGCGGCGGTGTCCACGGCTACCGCTCCCTGGAGGGCACGTTCCTCGGCGGCTGCCTGTTCTCCGGCCGTACGGCGGGCCGGGCGGCGGCGAAGGCGACGGGCTGAGCGAGCCCGGCGCAGATGACGGAACTCTGACGAATATCCGCTGTCCCTGGCCGGACCGGGGCGGCGGATGTTCGAATCAAGGGGTGAACCCTGAAGTACCTGAAGACTCCGAAGACCATGAACCGGGGCGGGGCAAGCCCATCGGCCGCCGTATCCTCCTCGGCACCCTCGGACTCGGCGCCCTGGGCGTGGTCTCCGCGCCCGTCCTCCAGCGAGGCATGGAGGCGTTCCTCGGCGAGGCGGCCCAGAAGGACCCCACCGGCCTGACCGGCCTGCTCCCCAACGGCGGCGGCTTCCGCTACTACTCGGTGACGTCGTCCGTCCCCCGCAAGACCGCGAAGAACTACCGCCTCACCGTCGACGGCCTGGTCGACAAGCCCGCCTCGTACACCCTCGCCGACCTGCGGGCCCTCCCGCAGACCCGGATGGTGAAGGACGTCCAGTGCGTCACGGGCTGGCGCGTCCCGGACACCCCGTTCGAGGGCGTACGACTGTCCGCGCTCCTCGACGCGGCCGGGGTGCGCTCCTCGGCGGGCGCGGTCCGCTTCACCTGCTTCGACGGGGCGTACACGGAGAGCCTCACCCTGGAGCAGGCCCGCCGCGCGGACGTCCTGGTGGCCCTCCGTATGCAGGACAAGGACCTCAGCCACAACCACGGCGGCCCGGTACGCCTCTACGTCGCCCCCATGTACTTCTACAAGTCCGCCAAGTGGCTCTCCGGCATCGAGGTCACGGAGGAGGTCGAGCCCGGCTACTGGGAGGAGCGGGGCTACGACATCGACGCGTGGGTGGGCCGATCGAACGGGCGGGACGATGAACCAACGACTTGAGGAGCCCCCCGTTCGCTCGGAGGCCCGCGTCCGGCGTTTCACCGCCGCCGAACGCTGGATCCACCGCACGACGGCCGCCCTGATGGGCATCTGCGTGGCGACGGCGGCCTGCCTGTACGTCCCCGCCCTCGCCGAACTGGTCGGCCGCCGGGCCCTGGTGGTGACGGTCCACATATGGACGGGCCTGGTCCTGCCCCTCCCGGTCCTCGCGGGTCTGGCCTCCCGCGCGTTCCGCGCGGATGTCGGCCGCCTGAACCGCTGGGGCCCGCACGACCGCCTCTGGCTCCGCGCAGCCCGCCGCCGCGCCCCCGGCCCGCGCCCCGCCGCCAAGTTCAACGCCGGCCAGAAGCTCTACGCCGCCTGGATCGCCGGCGCCACCCTCGTCATGCTCGCCACGGGCCTGATGATGTGGTTCACCCACCTCACCCCGCTGATGTGGCGCACCAGCGCGACGTTCGTCCACGACTGGCTGGCGTTGACGATCGGCATCGTCCTGGCGGGTCACATCGGTATGGCCCTGGGCGATCCGGAGGCCCGGCGGGGGCTGCGGACGGGTTCGGTGAGCCGGGAATGGGCGGACCGGGAGCATTCCCTTTGGCGGCCGTAGCTTCCGAGTGGATACGGCCCGCCCGGGGCAGCGCGGGCGGCCGTATCACCTGGTCCACGGGACGAAGAGCAGCGGTTGCGGCCCACCCCGCCCGTGGTGCTCCACGCCTTCGGCGGTGAGCACCACGCACAGGCCTTCTTCGCGCTTCGGATCCCCGATGCCCCAGAGCCACCCATTCCCGGCGATCGTGTGTTCGCCCGGCCGGGACCCTGCTCGTGCCGCCGACATCCGTCGGACCGCGCGCTAGATCACCAAGGACAACAGCAGCACGATCGCCCCGGCGACCACCGAAATGATCGTCTCCATCACCGACCACGTCTTGATGGTCTGCCCGACGCTCATCCCGAAGTACTCCTTCACCATCCAGAACCCGGCGTCGTTGACGTGGCTGAAGAAGAGCGAACCCGCGCCGATGGCCAGCACCAGCAGAGCCGTGTGGGTCGTCGACATGTCCGCCGCGAGGGGCGCCACCAGTCCCGCCGCGGAGATCGTGGCGACCGTGGCCGAACCCGTCGCCAGCCGGATCGCCACCGCGATCAGCCAGGCCAGGACGAGCGCGGGGATCGACCAGTCCTCGGAGATGTCCAGGATCATCTGCCCGACACCGGAGTCGATGAGCGTCTGCTTGAACCCGCCGCCGGCACCGACGATCAGCAGGATCCCCGCGATCGGCGCGAGGGACGTCTCGACCGTCGAGGACAGCCGCCCCTTGGTGAACCCGGCCGCCCGCCCCAACGTGAACATGCCCACGATCACGGCCGCGAGCAGCGCGATCAGCGGCGAGCCGGCCACGTCGAAGACCCGCTGGACCATGTTCTCGGGATCGTCCACGACGATGTCCACCAGCGCCTTGGCCAGCATCAGCACCACCGGCAGCAGCACGGTCGCGATGGTCGCGCCGAAGCCGGGCCGCTTCTCCAACTCCTCCGAGGCGCGTACGGGAATCATGCGTTCCGGGACGGGCACATCCACCCAGCGGGCCGCGTACTTCGAGAACAGCGGCCCGGCGATGACCACGGTCGGTATCGCGACGACCAGTCCCAGCGCCAGCGTGACCCCGAGGTTGGCCTGCACCGCGTCGATCGCGACCAGCGGACCGGGGTGCGGCGGGATCAGCCCGTGCATGACGGACAGACCGGCGAGGGCCGGGATGCCGATACGCATCAGCGAGTAGTTCCCGCGCTTGGCGACCATCAGCACCACCGGGATGAGCAGCACGATCCCGACCTCGAAGAACAGCGGCAGCCCGATCACGGAGGCGATCAGCACCATCGCCCACGGCATCGCCCGCCCGCCGGCCCTCGCGAGGATCGTGTCGACGATCTGGTCGGCGCCGCCGGAGTCCGCCAGCAGCTTGCCGAGGATCGCCCCCAGCGCGATGAGCACGCCCACACCGGCCACGGTCGACCCGAGCCCGGTGGTGAAGCTGGCGATCGCCTTGTCCAGCGGCGCCCCGGCGAACGCGCCGAGCGCGAGCGAGCCGATGGTCAGCGCCAGGAAGGCGTGCACCTTGAACCTGGTGATGAGCACGACGATGACGGCGATGCCCGCCAGTACGGCGATGCCCAGCTGAGCGTGTCCCGCCGAGGTGATCGGCTCGACGGGGTCCGCTGCCAGCAGCTCGACGTTGAGTCTGGTCACGGTTAATCCTTGTATGGGGGAGAGGTTGGAGAAGAGACGCCGACGGAGCCAGGGGCTCACGACGGCAGTCGGCCGGGCCCTCGTGAACGACGCCCGGCCGGAGTCCTACGACGACGCCGGATCGAGCTCCCGCAGCGCGGCGACCGCCCGCTCGGCGATCTCCTCGGGCTCGCCCGAGACATCGACCGTGGCACCCGCCTCGTCCGCCTCCAGCGGCTGCAGCGTGGCGAACTGCGAGTCGAGCAGCGCGGTGGGCATGAAGTGCCCCTGCCGATGGGACATCCGGTCCTCGATGAGCGCGCGGTCGCCGGCGAGGTGCACGAAGACCAGCCCCGGCGCGGCGGCCCGCAACCGGTCCCGGTACGCGCGCTTCAACGCGGAACAGCTCACCACCCCGCCGAGCCCGGCCCGGCCGTCGGCCCACGCGCCGATGGCGTCCAGCCACGGCCACCGGTCCGCGTCGTCCAGCGGTGTCCCGGCCGACATCTTGGCGATGTTGGCCTCGGGGTGGAAGTCGTCGCCCTCGGCGTACGGAACGCCGAGCCGGGCCGCGAGCAGGGGACCGATCGTGGTCTTCCCGGTGCCTGCCACGCCCATCACCACGACGACATGAGGGGTACGCATCGCTACCTCACCGTCTTTGTCGACATCTGAGACGTCACCCGACGTCGACGACACTGAAACCCATTAGATACGATGAATTCAAGCCCTCGACCCAAATAAGTCTGACTTTTTCTCCGTCGCCTCCTCCTCGTACCCTGACCCCATGACCACACCGGGCCGGGGGCTGCACGGCCGAGTACTGGAAACCCTCGGTCCGGCGATCACGGCGGGCGAGTACCCGCCGGGGAGCGTGCTGCGCACGGACGAACTCGCCCAGACCTTCGACGTGTCCCGCTCGGTGATGCGCGAGGCGGTCCGCGTGCTGGAGTCCATGCACCTGGTCGAGTCCCGCCGCCGGGTCGGCGTGATCGTCCGCCCGTCCGTCGAGTGGAACGTCTACGACCCCCAGGTGATCCGCTGGCGCCTGGCCGGCACGGACCGCCCCCGCCAGCTGCGCTCGCTCACGGTCCTGCGCTCGGCCGTCGAACCGATCGCGGCGGGCCTCGCCGCCCGCAACGCCACGGCCGAGCAGTGCGCCGAACTCACCGAGTGCGCGATCGGCATGGTCGCCCACTCACGCGGCCACAAACTGGAGGGCTACCTCCGCCACGACGTCGCCTTCCACCGCCTGATCCTCAACGCCTCAGGCAACGAGATGTTCGCCCGCCTCGGCGACGTCGTCGAGGAGGTCCTGGCCGGCCGCACCCACCACGCCGTCATGTTCGACGACCCCGACCCCGCCGCCGTCACCCTCCACGTCCAGGTGGCCGAAGCCATCCGCGAACACGACGCCCTGCGAGCCGAACAACTCACCAGGGAAATCACCGTGGGCGCCCTCCAGGAACTCGACATCCTGGCCCCCAACGGCCACTCCTTGGCCTCCGGTTGACCTACGCCAGGAACTCCCCGTCCACATAGACCCACGCCCCGTCCACCCGCTCGAACCGGCTGCGCTCATGCATCGAGCCGCCCCGGAACGAGGCGCGGAAGGTGACGGTGCCGGTGGTGTGGAAGGACGAGCCGTCGTGGGTGTCGAGGATGTCGAGGCCGGTCCAGCGCATGGTCGTGTCGAAGTCGACGGAGGCGGGGCGCGTCCGGGGATGCCAGGTGCGTAGGAGGTACGCCTCGTCGCGTACGACGAAAGCGCTGTAGCGGGAGCGCATCAGGGCCTCGGCGGTGGGTGCGGCGGCGGTGCCGGTGCCGGTGTGGTAGCGGCCGCAACAGGACTCGTAGACCTCGGGAAGCCCGCAGGGGCACGTGCGAGGAGCCTGCGAAGAGGCTTTCGCGGGACTTTTCGACCTGGCCCTGGAACTGCTGCGGCGCGACGACATGCCCGTCATTCTGCCCGCCCCACGGACTCCGCCCCGCACGAGCCCGTGCCGGCTTCCCGCCCGCGGCCTACGCGGAGCCCGCGTTCGTGGGCGGATACGGCGGCCGGGCCGGTAGCGCGGGGCCCTTCGGCGAGGGCAGCGGTGGCAGCGCGGGCTCCCGCAGCCACGCCCTGAACAGGGCGTCCAGCGGTCCGTCCGCGTACCGCGCGGCGTGCGCGGCGAAGGTCGCCGTCGTGACGGCGCCGCCGCGGTGGACGGTCGCCCAGCCGCGCAGCATACGGAAGAAGGCGTCGTCGCCAAGGGCGCAACGGACGGCGTGGACGGTGAGACCACCGCGCTCGTAGAGGCGGTCGTCGAACATCAGCTTGCGGCCCGGGTCGGCCAGCCGCAGATCCTGGGGGAGCGCGGCCAGCTTCTGGTGCGCGGCGGCGGCCAGTTGATGCGCCGTACGGTCACCGGAGCGCTCCGACCACAGCCACTCGGCGTACTTGGCGAACCCCTCGTTCAGCCAGATGTGCCGCCAGTCGGCGATGGACACACTGTTGCCGAACCACTGGTGGGCCAGCTCGTGCGCGACCAGCCGCTCCGAACCCCGCGCCCCGTCCACATGGTTGGCGCCGAACAGCGACAACCCCTGTGCCTCGACCGGGACATCGAGCTCCTCCTCGGTCACCACCACCCCGTACTCCCCGAACGGGTACGGCCCGAAGAGCTCCTCGAACAGCTCCATCATGGCCGGCTGCCGAGCGAAGTCCCGGGAGAACTCGGTGAGCAGATGGGCCGGGATGTGCCCGTGCTGCGGTATGCCTCCGGGGCGCGGGTCGCCCAACAGCACCGTCTGGTACTTGCCGATCGACAGGCCGACCAGATAGCTGGACGTCGGCGCCGACTGCTCGTACACCCAGGTCGTCGTGGACGCCTTCGTCGTACGGGTGAGCAGACGCCCGCCCGCCACCACCTGGTACGCGGACGGCGTCGTGATCGAGATCTGGTACGAGGCCTTGTCGGCGGGCCGGTCGTTGCACGGATACCACGACGGCGCCCCGACCGGCTGGCTCGCCACCAGCGCCCCGTCGGTCAGCTCCTCCCAACCGAGCCCGCCCCACGGGCTGTTCACCGGCTTGGGGTTGCCCGACCAGTGGACCTCGACGGTGAACGCGGCCCCGGCCCGGATCGGCTTGGCTGGCCGGACGCGCAGCCTGCCGCCCCGGTGCGTGTAGTGCGGTGCCCGGCCGTCGACCCGGATCCGCCCGATCTTGAAATCGGCCAGGTTCAGCTGGAATTCCGACAGCGCCGCCCGGCCCGCGATGGCGTTCAGCCGCGCGGTGCCCGACAACCGGTTGGGCCCCGGCCGATAGTCCACAGCCAGCTCGTACCGATGCACCCGGTAACGGGAATCACCGTTCGCCGGGAAGTACGGGTCCGGACC
Source organism: Streptomyces sp. DSM 40750 (assembly GCF_024612035.1). Classification (GTDB taxonomy): domain Bacteria; phylum Actinomycetota; class Actinomycetes; order Streptomycetales; family Streptomycetaceae; genus Streptomyces. The sequence goes on along the minus strand of NZ_CP102513.1, from coordinate 2,565,469 downwards.
CACTGACTGCTGAACCGCCACTGCCGCTTCTGCTCCCCGCTCCGCTCTCGTACGACGACCATCGTCCCCCGACGCCGCACGAGCCGCATTCAGCGGCGCCATGCTTCGATCGGGTTGCCAAGCCACCGGGTGTCGTCGGGAACGGACTCCGCGGCCATGACCAGCGACGCCGGACCCAGCGTGGTGCGGGCCCCGACCACACTGCCGGGCAGGACGATTCCGCCCGGGCCCAGGGTTGCGCCCTCACGGAGTTCAACAGTATCCGTACGCAAGATCCGGTCGTGGAAGAGGTGGGTCTGGAGCACGCATCCCCGGTTCACCGTCGCCCCGTCGCCGAGCGTGACGAGGTCGGTCTCCGGCAGCCAGTAGCTCTCCACCCACACGCCCTTGCCGATTCTCGCACCGAGCCCGCGCAGCCACACGTTCAGCACCGGCGTACCGGGCACCGAACCGGCCAGCCACGGCACGGCCAGCACCTCCACGAAGGTGTCCGCCAGCTCGTTGCGCCACACGAAACCGCTCCACAGCGGATGCTCACCGCTCCGGTGCCGCCCCACGAGCAGCCACTTCGCGACGACGGACACCAGACAGGCCAGCAGGCCCGCCCCCAGCAGCACGACCCCGCCCAGCAGCCACGCCCAGCCGTCCAGCACGCTCAGCACCGCCACCGTCAGCAGCGCGAGGCCCGCCGAGCAGAACACCGGCACGATCCGGCACAGCTCCACCAGAGCGCGCGCCCACAGCAGCCGCGCGGGCGGCTCGTACGTCAGGCTCTGGTCGCCACGCGCCGCCGACCTGGGCAGCCTCACCGGCGGCAGCCCCAGATACGAACTGCCCTTCTTCGCCTTCTTCGGCGTCGCCGACAGCACACCCACCAGGCCGCCGTCCGGCACGGAACGCCCCGGCCCGGTCATCCCGGAGTTCCCGAGGAACGCCCGCCGCCCGATCTCCGCCCGTCCGATCCGCAGCCAGCCGCCGCCCAGCTCGTACGGCGCGGTCAGTGTGTCGTCCGCGAGGAACGCCCCGTCGCCGACCGTGGTCAGACTCGGCAGCGCGAGCACGGTGGACACCTCGGCGCCCCGCCCGATCCGCATCCCGAGCAGCCGCAGCCACACCGGTGTGACGAGCCCGGCGTACAGCGGGAACAGCGTCTCCCGCGACCGGTCCATCAGCTGGGTGACCGTCCAGGCCTGCCACCCGATGCGGCTGTGCGTGGGATGCGTACCCTCCCGCAGCCCGAGGCTCAGCAGCCGTACGGTGACGAGCACCAGCAGCGCGTACGCCGCCCCGAACGCGAGCGTGGCGGGCACCAGCCCGAGCGCCGCACCCCGCAACGCGGCGCCGAGCCCGGCGCCCGGGTCCACGAACAGACTCAGCACGGCCAGCGCGGCGACCCCGCAGACCAGCGGCAGCGCGGTCAGCCCCACCCCGGTCACGCCGTACGTCACGCGCCAGAACGGGCCCCGCCGCGGCCGCTCCTTGGGCCAGTTCCGCTTCGCCTTGCCCAGCTTGACCGCCGGCGCCCCGGCCCACCGCTGCCCGGTGGGAATCTGCCCGGCCACGGCGGACCCGGGTGCCACCTCGGCCCGCTTGCCGACCCTGGCCCCCGGCAGCAGCATGCTCCGCGTCCCGACCACCGCGCCGGCGCCCACCTTGACGGGCCCGATCTCCAGCCGGTCCCCGTCGAGCCAGTAGCCGGAGAGGTCCACCTCGGACTCCACGGCGGCACCCCGGCCGAGCTTGAGCATCCCGGTCACCGGCGGCAGCGCGTGCAGATCGACATCGGCCCCGACCTTGGCACCCAGCGCCCGCGCGTACCGCTCCAGCCAGACCCCGGTCAGCGAGGTCGCCCCGCTGAACTCGGCCAGTCGCTCGGCCGCCCACAGCCGCAGATGCACGCTCCCGCCCCGCGCGTACCGCCCCGGCTCGACGCCGCGCAGCAGCAGCCGCGCCCCGCCCGCCGCGATCGCGAGCCGCCCCGGCGGGGTGAAGATCAGCACCGCCCCGGCCGCCACGGCCCACCAGGGCGCGGTCGGCAGCCAGGCGTACGGCCCGAGCAGATTCCCGAGCGCGGCCAGCGGAACGATCCAGCGCAGGCCGAGCAGCGTGAACAGCGGGACGAGGAGCATGAGCTGGACGACTCTCGCGCGCACCGGCACGGGGGTCACGGCCCGCCGGTGAGCGCCCTCCTCGCCCGACTCCTCCAGATACCGGGCCAGCTTCCGCAAGGTCGGCCGCTGGTAGATGTCCAGCACGGCGACGCTCGGATACCGGCTCCGCAGCCGCGTCGTCAGCTGGGCGGCGGCCAGGCTGCCGCCGCCGATCGCGAAGAAGTCGTCCTCCGCACCGCCGACCGGGATGCCCAGCACCTCCGTCCACTGCTCGGCGAGCCACGCCTCTGTCCCGTACAAGTCCTCGGCCGGCCCGGCCGTCTCCACGTCGGCCAGCGGCCACGGCAGCGCGTTCCGGTCGACCTTCCCGGACGTCCGGGTCGGCAGCTCCGCCACCGGCGCCAGCAGCGGCACCAACGCGGCCGGCAGCTCGGCCCGCAACTTCTCGACGGCCGCCGCCTGGTCCCACCCGTCCTGGGTGACCACATACCCGACGAGCAGCTGATTCCCGCTCCGCGCGGTCCGTACGGCGGCCGCGGCGCCCGCGACACCGGGCAGCGCCTGCAACGCGGCGTCGACCTCGCCCAGCTCGATCCGCCGCCCGCCGAGCTTGACCTGCTCATCGGCCCGCCCGAGGAAGACCAGCCCCTCCGGCTCGGCCTTCACCAGGTCACCACTGCGGTAGGCCCGCTCCCAGCCAAGGGACTCCAGCGGCGCGTACTTCTCCGCGTCCTTGTCGGCGTCGAGATACCGCGCGAGCCCTACCCCGCCGATCACGAGCTGTCCGCTGCCCCCCATCGGCACGGGCTCCCCGGCCTCGTCGACGACGGCCAGCTCCCACCCGTCGAGCGGCAGCCCGATCCGGATCGGCTCCTCGCCGGACATCAGGGAGGCGCAGGCGACGACGGTGGCCTCGGTCGGCCCGTACGTGTTCCAGACCTCCCGCCCCTCCGTCACCAGCCGCTGCGCCAGCTCCGGCGGGCAGGCCTCCCCGCCGAAGATCAGCAGCCGTACGTCGCCCAGCGCCTCGGGCTCCCACAGCGCGGCCAGCGTCGGCACGGTCGACACAACGGTGATCTCCTGCTCGACCAGCCAGTGCCCCAGATCGGCGCCGCTGCGGACCTGCGAGCGCGGCACCGGCACCAGACAGGCCCCGTACCGCCAGGCCAGCCACATCTCCTCGCAGGACGCGTCGAAGGCCACCGAAAGGCCGGCCATCACGCGGTCCCCGGGCGCGATGGGCTCCTCGGCGAGGAACAGCTCCGCCTCGGCGTCCACGAACGCGGCGGCGCTGCGGTGGCTCACGGCCACGCCCTTGGGCTTCCCGGTCGATCCGGAGGTGAAGATGATCCACGCGTCGTGCTCGACCCCGGGCCGCGCGGCGGGGGAGTCGGACGCGCCGTTGACGGTCAGGTGGTGCCCGGCCCCGATGACCGCCCGCACCTCCGCCTCGCCGAACACCAGCTCGGCCCGCTCGTCGGGGTCCTCGGCGTCGACGGGCACATAGGCGGCCCCGGCGGCGAGCACCGCGAGGATGCCGACATACAGCTCATTGGTGCCCGACGGCACCCGCACCCCGACCCGGTCCCCGAGGCCGACCCCCGCCGCCCCCAGCCGTCGCCGCAGGTTCTCCACCTCGACGGCCAGCGCGCGATAGGTCAGCCGCCGCTGCCCGTCGTCCAGTGCGGGCTCGTCCGGATACGACCGTACGGACGCCTCGAAGACATCGACGAGCGTGCGCGGGGAGGCCGCGGGACCGGCCGAGAAACGAGCCGCTCCGCCGAACTCCCCGGCTCCCTCCGCCAACTCTCCGTCGAGCAGCGTCAGGTCAGGACTCTCGTATACGGCGGCCATCGGATCCTCGCCTCTCGAACCCGGACCATCCGGGGGCGCCGGCGGGCCCGCAGGTCTGCCTGGGGATATTTCCGTACCGGTACCGAACAAGCCCAATACTCTAGTGCTCGGGTGACTACGGCCTGTCGTCCCGGCCAAGCGGGGGCAGCCGCAGGGCGACCCGGAGGGGCGCAGGTGTAGGCCGTGACCTGGGGTTTTCCCGGCGCGGAGAGACGTCGCCCACATTTCGTCGGTGTAAACGCCCGAAGGCCGCGACCTGATGGTCGCGGCCTTCGCCACTGTGTGTCCGAGGGGGGACTTGAACCCCCACGCCCGATAAAGGGCACTAGCACCTCAAGCTAGCGCGTCTGCCATTCCGCCACCCGGACAAGGTGTCTGTCGTGCGGGGTTTCCCTCGCGGCGACGGAGAAAACATTACCAGGCTTTCGGGGGCCCTCGATCACACCCCGTCTCGGGCACGGCCGGGCGTGAACGGCTTGTGACGGGCTGGTCCCGGTCTTGGGGCGAGCGGTGGGGCAGGAGGAGGATGAGGGGGAACCACCAGCAGCGACAGCGGGAGGAACCAGCGTGAGCGAGACGGACACGGGCAGGCGCGTGACCGGCGAGGACGAGGTCGTCGACCTCTGCCGCGAGCTGATCCAGATCGACACCAGCAACTTCGGCGACCACTCGGGCCCGGGCGAGCGCAAGGCCGCCGAGTACGTCGCCGAGAAGCTCGCCGAGGTGGGGCTCGAACCGAAGATCTTCGAGTCGCACCCCGGTCGCGCCTCCACGGTGGCCCGTATCGAGGGCGAGGACCGGTCCCGGCCCGCGCTGCTCATCCACGGCCACACCGACGTCGTACCGGCCAACGCGGCGGACTGGACCCACCACCCGTTCTCCGGCGAGGTCGCGGACGGCTGTGTGTGGGGCCGCGGCGCGGTCGACATGAAGGACATGGACGCGATGACGCTGGCGGTCGTACGCGACCGGCTGCGCAGCGGCCGCAAGCCCCCGCGCGACATCGTGCTCGCCTTCCTCGCGGACGAGGAGGCCGGTGGCACGTACGGGGCGAAGCACCTCGTCAAGAACCACGCCGATCTCTTCGAGGGTGTCACCGAGGCGATCAGTGAGGTCGGCGGCTTCTCGTTCACCGTGAGCGAGCAGCGGCGGCTCTATCTGATCCAGACGGCCGAGAAGGGCATGCACTGGATGAAGCTCACCGTGGCCGGCACGGCCGGGCACGGGTCGATGATCCACCGGGACAACGCCATCACCGAGCTGTCGGAGGCCGTCGCACGGCTCGGCCGCCACACCTTCCCGGTGCGGGTCACCAAGACCACCCGGGCCTTCCTCGACGAACTCGGCGACGCGCTCGGCACCGAGCTGGACCCGGAGAACATGGAGGGCACCCTCGCCAGGCTCGGCGGCATCGCCAAGCTCATCGGCGCGACCCTCAGCAACACCGCCAACCCCACCCAGCTCGGCGCCGGCTACAAGGTCAACGTCATCCCGGGCGAGGCCACCGCGCATGTCGACGGGCGGTTCCTGCCCGGGTTCGAGGAGGAGTTCCTCGCCGACCTCGACACGATCCTCGGCCCGAAGGTGCGCCGCGAGGACGTGCACTCCGACAAAGCGCTGGAGACCTCCTTCGACGGGGCGCTCGTCGACGCCATGCAGTCCGCGCTGCTCGCCGAGGACCCGGCCGCGAAGGCGGTCCCGTACATGCTCTCCGGCGGTACGGACGCCAAGTCCTTCGACGACCTCGGTATCCGCGGCTTCGGCTTCGCGCCGCTCAAGCTGCCGCCGGAGCTGGACTTCGCGGGCATGTTCCACGGCGTCGACGAAAGGGTGCCGGTGGAGGGTCTGAAGTTCGGTGTGCGCGTGCTCGACCGTTTCATCGACGCGTCCTGACATTCCGCGACGGTCCAGGATGGATCCCGACCGGTCCTGAATCGCCCTTGTTCTGTCCGGAATTGTGTGCTGAAACGAAACTCCTTTATTCGGCCGCGCGTACGAAGATCGACCGGCTCGGGTGAATCGGACCATAAGCTCGTAGCTCGATTACTCCGTCCTCGTTACAGGTGATGCGACTCGCTACCTGGGGTCGCATTGCCAACAAGGAGGAATAATGATCAAGAAGGTCGTCGCCACTGCGGCTGCCACCGGTGGCCTGGTTCTCGCGGGTGCGGGCCTGGCTGTCGCCGACGCCGGCGCCCAGGGTGCCGCCGTCCACTCCCCGGGTGTCGCGTCCGGCAACGTCGTCCAGGTGCCGGTTCACGTCCCCGTCAACGTGTGCGGCAACACGATCTCGGTGATCGGGCTGCTGAACCCTGCCTTCGGCAACACCTGCATCAACAAGTGACGTTGTGCCTCACCCGGTGAGGGTCTGAAACAACCGCCGGCCCCGGAGTGCGCGCCATGCACTCCGGGGCCGGATCGGTCTCTCGACAAGGTACAGAAGATCAGAACATAGGGCTAAGGCAGGTAATTCAGCAATGCGACAGGTCACCCGCAAACGCCTCATGACGGTGGCGGCCGCGTCCGGCGTCCTCGCCGCGGCGGGCGGTTACGCGCACGCCGACTCCGGCGCGCAGGGCTCCGCCACCAACTCGCCCGGCGTGCTGTCCGGCAACACCGTGCAGGCGCCGGTGGAGGCCGAGGTCAACGTCTGCGGCAACACCGTGAACGTGGTCGGGCTGCTCAACCCGGCGGCGGGCAACAAGTGTTCCAACGGCGGGGGCGGCGGTCACCACGGTGGTGGTTCCGGTTCGTCGCACGGCGGCTCCCAGGCCCAGGGTCACGCCAGTGATTCACCGGGTGTGGCTTCCGGGAACACTGTGCAGGCTCCGGTGGACGTGCCGGTCAACGCGTGCGGCAACACCGTGAACGTGGTTGGTGTCGGCAACGGCGCCATGGGCAACGACTGCTCCAACGGCGGGGGCGGCGGTCACCACGATGGTGGTCCCGGCTCGTCGCACGGCGGCTCACAGGCCGACGGTCACGCGAGCAACTCGCCGGGCGTGGCTTCCGGCAACCACGTGCAGGCTCCGGTCGATGTGCCGGTCAATGTGTGCGGCAACACCATCGGTGTGGTGGGGATTGGCAACGACGCCACGGGCAACGACTGCGGGAACTCGGGCGGCGGAGGGGCGCACGAGAACCCGGGTGGCGGCCACCAGAACCCGCCGGGCGACTCCGAGGAGACGGCCCCGCAGCCCGGGAAGCCGGGACAGCCGGGTCAGCCCGGGAAGCCGGGCAACCCCGGTGGCGAGGTCCCCGGTGGTGACACCAACACCCCGGGTACGCAGACCGTCACCCAGCCCGACGGCGTCGCGCAGCTCGCCCAGACCGGCGGGGACGTTCCCCTCGGCCTGGCACTGTCGGTGGGTGCCGGGACGCTCCTCGGGGGCGCCCTGATCTACCGCAAGGCACGGGCCGCCGCTCTGTAACCGGGCCCGGCGCACACCGACGGAGCGGGCCCCGCACCAGCGGGGCCCGCTCCGTTTCGATCTGCCCACTCACCACGTGGCTCGCACCTGGCGGATGATCCGTCGGCGCAACCGCACCCTGCGGCTGCCATCACGCAGCAGGCTCAGTCGGTCCAACTCCCAGTGTCCGTACTCGGCATGGTCCGTCAGCAGGCGTGTGGCGTCCTTGCGGGAGACCCCGCGCGGTACGTACACGTCGACAAATTCGTATTCCGGCATCGGTATCTATTGTGCGGGCCGGGGCCCGGTACGGATAGCGTCTGCACTATGTCTGATGCTGCGCAGCCCACCGCTGCCGAGGTACGCGCCGCCGCCGAGGCGGTCAAGACCGCGCTCGACCGCCACCTGGCCGCGGTCGAACGCCGGTCGGGTGAGGACGACCCGGCTGTCTACGAGGCGTTCAACGAGCTGGCCGCGGCCGCCGAGGAGTACGACGAACTGCTCTACGACCGCTACGACGAGGTCACTCCCTTCGAGATCCCCGGTACCGAGGACATGCCGCCGTACACCGGCCCCGAGGAACCCAGTGCGCTCAGTGTGCTGATCCGCCGGGACTACACGGTGGCCGAGCCGCAGCGGCTGCTGGCGCAGGCCCAGCGGGTGGAGGCCGCGGAGGAGCCGGCCGCCTCCGGCGGAGCGGCCGACACGGTGCATGGGGCGCTGGGTCTGCTGTTCGGGGAGTTCGAGCCGGACGAGATCGCCTCCCGGCACAAGGAGTTCGGCCTCGAAGAGGGCGACTCCACGCTCTGGGTCACCGCCGCGGACGACACCGCCGAGCCCGGCGAGTGGCTGGAGGCGCCCTTCGAGCAGGTCGATCCGCAGAGGGTCGTCTGCCGCTTCGACGTCAGCGCGGTCTTCGACGACGAGCCGGATGACGACGACCTGGCCGACGACCTCAGGCTCGGAGCCGATCTGGACGAGGACGAAGATGAGGGCGAGGACGAGGGCGAGGACGAGGATGAGGACGAGGAACCGCTGGACGCGGAGCGCTAGCGCGGGGCTGGGGCCGGGCGCCTCATAGCTCGGGGGCGTCCGCTGGTTCGGCGGCCGCAGGTGGTTCGTGGTTGCCCGCGCAGTTCCCCACGCCTCGGAAACGGCCCTACGGGCCGATCCAGCGGCGCGGCCCCATCACGCCGGCCGCCCCACCCAGCTGCGGCAGTCGTGCCGTCCGGCGCGGCGCCCACTCGGCAGCGGCAGGCGTTTGATCCGCCCGTCGTGGCTGCGGCAGGCGCGTCGCTGGGGCGCGCACCCCCGGCAGCGGCCGGCGCGGTCCGCCTGTCGAGCTGCGGACAGTCGTGCCGCTGGGGGCAGCACGGGTGGGCGCGGCGGCACCCGGTAAGCGCCGGTGAGCGAAACCCGCCCCCGCCCAGCCCTCACCCGTGCGCACTCTCAGGCTGACGGCACCTGGGCCTTCAGAAGGGCCGGCAGACGTGTGGTGCGGGGCTTGGCCGGGACTTCGGCGACCGCGCGGGGCAAGGCCTGCTCCACGCCGTGCACGACGGACAGGTGCCGCTCGGCACGACCGAAGGCCGTGTAGACCCAGGGCCGGGTCAGCGCCTGCGCCGCGTCACCCGGCAGCACCACGACCGCGGCCGGCCACCGGTGCCCCACGGCCTGGTGGGCGGTCAGGGCCCACCCGTGCCGCACGGTCTGCTCGACCCGCTCCTTCGGTACGACGACGGCCGCGCCCGCACACTCCAGGTGCAACCCCTCGGCGTCGGCCTTCACCACGCGCCCGGGGGTCGTACGACCCGGGGCGGGGGAGTAGGCCACACGGTCGCCAGGGTCGAACCCGCCGAAGCGGCCCGGGCCGGGGTTCAGCCGCTCCTTCAGCGCCGTGTTGAGCGCACGTGTACCGGCCGCGCCACCATGACCGGGGGTGATCACCTGCACCTGCTCGGCGGAGATCCCGAACGCCCTCGGCACCGAGTCCACGACCAGCTGAGCGGTCCGGTGCACCGCCTCACCGGCGTCCCGCACCGGCACGATCACGACCTCCTTGCCGGGCGCGTCGACCTGGTTGAGCTCACCGATCCCGATCCCGGAGACCAGTTCGCCGATGGGCCCGGGATCGGGTGTCCGCGAGGCGACCTGCGGGCAGGCGCGGACGGTCAGCAGATCCGCGAAGACCCGCCCCGGCCCGGCGGACCACAGCACCCCCGGATCGCCGCTGAGCACCAGCCGGGCCCCGTCGGGCAGCGACTCGGCGACCAGGGCGGCGGTCTCGACGTCCAACTGGGGCGCGTCCAGGACCACGAGAAGATCGAGGTCGAGCGCACCTTCCACATTCCGGCCGGGCCCCTCGGCGCCGGACAACAGCCCGGCGAGGGTCGTCACGGCGGCGTCGCTTCCCTCGGCGGCGCTCAGCTGGGACGCGAACCGCCGCCTCCCGTCCGCGCTGTGCGTCGCCGCGTACGCCCGTAGCCCGAGCGCACGCGCGGCCGTGACCAGCGCCGCCGGTTCCGCGCGGGCCGCCTCGCCGCCGGTGTGCAGCACGAGCCCGTGACCGGCCACGGCGCGGATCAGCTCCGCTGCGGAACGCGGTGCCGATGCGGCCGCCGAGGACCAGTCCGTCGGGTCCTCCTTGGGCACGGAGTTCACGACGCGGGCGAGTCCGTCGGCGAGGCTCTCCTCGGCGAGGGCGTAACGCTCCAGGCCGATGAGGACCCGTACCGGACGCTCCTCCCCAGCCTCGCCGTCCTCGGCCTCCGTACTGGTGGCCGCGGTGGTCGGCGGGGCGTTGTCGAGCGCGTCCTGGAAGACCAGGGCCTCGCCTTCGGCGACGGTGCTCTGGACGGCCTCGTCGGGGTCGGACACCGACCGCTGGGCGAGCGCGGCGGCGAGGGCCGGGGCCTCCAGCGCCGTGTGCCCGGCGACGGCCGCCTGCTCCAGCAGCCACACCGTGACCGCACGGCCCCGCCGCTCGTCGTCCGGGCCGCACTCCGCGCCGAGCAGCGCCCGCGCGAACCCGTCGGCCTGCTCCGGCCGCACCCCGGGAACCCGCAGCAACTGCCAGGGGTCCTCGCGCAGCCGAGCGCCCGCACCCTCACCGAGCACCCCGGCGACCTGCGCCACCAGCGCCTCGGGAGCGCCGCCCTCGGTCAGCACCACGCGCACCGCCTCGACGGCCTCGCCCGAGGGAGCCACCGCCCCGGCAGTGGGCGCCACGGGCTGCGGTCGCCGCACCGGCTCCGGCGCGGGCCGACGCGGCGCGGGCTCCGGCTCGCCGAAAACGGTCGCAGGCGGCTTCTGCCCGCCCTCCACGGCCCGCACGGCGGCCAGCAGATCGGCGGCCGTCCCGCTGAGCTTGGTACCGCTCGCGATCGGCGCCTTCTCCGCCTTGCGTCGCTCGATCCGCTCCCGCTCCAACCGCTGAGCCGCCAACTCGGCCTGCGCCTCGGACACATCGGTCGCGGCCTCGGCGCCGCCGGCTTCGGTGCTTGCTGTCGGGTCGCCGTCCGCCGCCGAGTCACCATCCGCCGCCGGGCTGTCTCCGCTCGCCTCGGTTTCATCACCGGCGCGATCGGAGGTGTCCGCCGGCTTGTCGTCGCCGTCCCCGGGCCCTGCGGCGGCGGACTCGCTTTCGGCCGCGTCGACGGCGCTCTCCCGCGAGCCCTCAGACGCTGTCGTGGAAGTGGCCTCCCGGTCCTCGGGTGTGCCCTCGGCCGTGGGAGGCCCGTCGGTGGGGGCCCCGTCGCCCCGTCCCCCCGGCTCGTCCGTCCCCGTGGTCGCGGGCTCCGTGCTCACAGCGTGCTCCAGTCGTGATCGGGATAGCGGTGCACGGGCGCCGACACGTCGTCGAGGGCCCGGCAGATCTCGTCAGGAAGACTAAGGGTCTCCACTGACAGTGCCCCCGTGAGCTGCAGCGCGTTGCGCGCGCCGATGATGGGCGCGGCCACGCCGGGCCGGTCGCGCACCCAGGCGAGGGCCACCTGGAGCGGGGTCACGGCGAGGCCGTCCGCCGCGATCTGCACGGCGTCCACGATGCTGGTCGCCGTCTCGTCGAGGTACGGCGCGACGAACGGTGCCATGTGCTCCGAGCCGCCCCGCGAGTCCGGGGGCGTGATGTGGCGGTACTTGGCGGTCAGCACCCCGCGGCCCAGCGGCGAGGACGGGAGCAGACCGACGCCGAGGTCCAGCGCGGCGGGCAGCACCTCGCGCTCGATGCCGCGTTGCAGCAGGGAGTACTCCATCTGCGTACTGGCCAGGCGGGTGCGTATCCCCGGGGCCGCGAGCTGCCAGGTGGCCGCCTTCGCGAGCTGCCAGCCGCAGAAGTTGGAGACCCCCGCGTAACGGGCCCGGCCGCTGCTCACGGCCAGGTCCAGGGCCTGGAGCGTTTCGTCCAGCGGGGTTTCGGGGTCGAAGGCGTGGATGTGCCAGAGGTCGACGTACTCCGTGCCGAGGCGGGAGAGTGAGGCGTCCAGGGCGGTGAGCAGATGGCCCCGGGAGCCGTCGAAACGGCGGTCGGGGTCCGGGACGCTGCCGGCCTTCGTGGAGATGATCAGGTCGCGGCGGGGCACGAGCCCGTCCATCAGCTGTCCGAGCAGGTATTCGGCCTCGCCGTCCCCGTACACGTCCGCCGTGTCGACGAGGGTGCCGCCCGCCTCCCAGAACACCTTCAACATGTCCGCGGCGTCATGCTCGTCCGTGTCGCGGCCCCATGTCAGGGTGCCGAGCCCGATCCGGGACACACGCAGGCCGGTACGGCCGAGATGCCTCTGCTCCATGAACGCCGACATTACTGGCCGGAGTTCGCCCCGTGGGGACCTGTGGACAACCGATTTCCCCGTGGGCGCGTTCGTCGTCTGCCGCCGAGTGGGGGCTGGTCACGCGGTTCGCCGCCCCCTTGAAGAGGCCTGCGGTCCTTCGAGACCGCCCCGCAGGGCCATCCTGAGGGGCGCGGGGCTGTATCGCTATGCGGCTCCGCCGCGTGGGCGCGACCAGCCAAGCCACCCGCACTCGCCCCACGGCCCCCTCGCCCCGGTAGGGTCGGCGCCACAAGGACGTTACTGATCGGTAAGGGGAAGGCTGGTCTATATGAAGCTCGGGATCAACCTCGGCTACTGGGGCGCCGGAATGGACGCCGACAATCTGGCCGTCGCCCAGGAGGCCGACCGGCTGGGATACGCCGTGTGCTGGGCCGCCGAGGCCTACGGCTCGGACGCGGCGACGGTGCTCAGCTGGGTCGCCGCCAAGACCGACCGTATCGACGTGGGCTCGGCCATCTTCCAGATTCCGGCCCGTCAGCCCGCGATGACCGCGATGACCGCCGCGACGCTGGACTCGCTCTCCGGCGGGCGCTTCCGGCTGGGCCTCGGTGTCTCCGGGCCGCAGGTCTCCGAGGGCTGGTACGGGGTCAAGTTCGACAAGCCGCTGGCCCGCACCCGCGAGTACGTGGAGATCGTCCGCAAGGCGATGACCCGCGAGCGTCTGTCGCACGACGGCGAACACTGGACGCTGCCGCTCCCCGGCGGCCCCGGCAAGCCGCTGAAGCTGACCGTGCACCCCACCCGCGAGCACATCCCGCTGTACATCGCCGCGATCGGACCGAAGAACCTGGAGCAGACCGGCGAGATCGCCGACGGCGCGCTGCTGATCTTCCCGTCGGCCGCGCACCTGGAGGACACGGCCGTCAAGTACCTGCGGGCGGGCCGGGAGAAGGCGGGCAAGACCCTCGACGGGTTCGACGTCTGCCCGACGCTGCCCATCGCCGTCGGCGACGACAAGGACGTGACGACGCTCGCCGACACCTTCCGCCCCTACACCGCGCTGTACGTCGGCGGCATGGGCAGCCGCAAGCAGAACTTCTACAACCAGCTCGCCCAGCGCATGGGGTACGAGAAGGAGGCCGCCGAGATCCAGGACAAGTACCTGGCCGGTGACAAGGCCGGTGCCGCAGCCGCCATCCCGCACGAGCTGATCGACCAGACGACGCTGCTCGGTTCCGTGGAGCGCGTCGCCGACCGGATGAAGGCCTACGCCGAGGCCGGGGTCACCACCCTCACCCTCGCCCCGGCGGGCTTCACCCTGGACGAGAGGATCGCCTCGCTCCGGGCCGGCTCGGAGGCCATGGAGCGCGCCGGGCTCGCGTAACCCGAACGGCGGAACGGATCAGCACTACGGCCGTGGTGGGGGCTCGGGGGTCTCCCCGCCACGGCCGTCACCGGGGACAACGCGGCAGGGCCCGCTCGGTTACGCCCCCACGCCGCCCCGGCATCCTTCGTTCGGCGGATTTGTCCGACACAGCTGTTGCCCGGCTCCTGGTACCCCATTTGACTCGTTTTCTGCGGGAACCCTGCAGAGAGGTGCCTCAGATGCTTTCGGCCAAGAGTCTGTTCCAGGAAATCGTCGACAACGACGAGTCGTTCCGACTGTTCTGCTCCATCGCCGCCAGCGGGGAGACGCAAGGCGGCTGGGAGAACGCGCGCATCGCCGCGCTCGTCCCGCGGAGCGAGCGCGCACTCGCACCCAAGATCACCCGTCATGGCGCCGACGAGGACAAGCACGGGCGGATCTTCAACGCCCTCATGAAGAAACGCGGACTCCAGCCCGTGGAGGTCCCGCCCGAGACCGACTACACCATGCTCCTGGAGCGCCACGGCATCGGCCTCGCGCACGAGAAGCTGAAGGCCGACCAGCCCCTCACGGTGCGGGACATCATCGTCTACCTGTCCCACAGCCGGGTCACCGAACAGCGTGCCGCCGACCAGATGGTGATGCTCCGCAAGCACTTCGCGGACCATCCCGAGATCGGCAAGGCCGTCCGGATGATCTCCGACGACGAGGACAACCACCTCGCCTACACCCACGAGGAGCTGCTGCGCTACGCGGCCGCCGGACACGGCCGCCTCATCCAGCAGACGCTGCGGGAGTGCGCCCTCGCGGAGATCGGTATCTACCGGGACGTCAGCCTCGCCGTGATGGACCACATGGGACGCGTCCTCGGCTGGCCGAAGGCCAAGGCGGCCGTCCTCGCCGCGGGCATCCGCGCCATGTACGCGTACGAGCGGGCCCTCGGCTGGCGCCGCATGGTCACGCTGGAGATGCCGGAACGCCGCGACGCACTGGGCGGACCGGCGACGGCGGCCCCCGAGTTCGCCTGAGGCACCCGTACAACCGGTCCAGCCGTGCGCGCGCGTGGAGCACACCTGCACGAAGTCACGCGCCCACGCGCGCGTGCGGCACGCGTGAAGCGGCATGGAAGAGGGCTACAGCCAGCCCCGGCGCTTGAAGAGCCGGTACACCAGGATCTCCGTCCCGGCCATCAGCGTCATCAGCGCCGGGTACGACCACACCCAGCGGAGTTCGGGCATGTGCGCGAAGTTCATGCCGTAGACGCCGGCGGCCATGGTGGGGATCGCGGCCATGGCGGCCCAGGCGGAGATCTTCCGCATGTCGTCGTTCTGGCGGACGCTCATCTGCGCCAGGTGCGCGGAGAGGATGTCGGAGACCAGCCGGTCCAGGCCCTCGACGGACTCGTTGACGCGGGTGAGGTGGTCGTTGACGTCACGGAAGAAGGGCTGGGCCGTCTCGTCCACGAAGGGCACCGCGGTGGTGTTGCCCGTGCCCGAGAGCCGGACGAGCGGTGCGGCGAGAGGGCCGGTGGCCCGGCGGAACTCCAGGACCTGGCGTTTGAAGGTGTAGATCCGGGACGCCGTGTTCCGTGAGCCGCCGACATCCGGGGAGAAGACCTCCGCCTCCAGCTCCTCCAGGTCGGTCTGGAGCTCGGTCGCCACCTCCAGGTAGTGGTCGACGGTGGCGTCGGTGATCGCGTACAGCACGGATGTGGGCCCCTTGCCGAGCAGTTCGGGCTCCTGTTCCAGACGGCGGCGTACCACGCCCAGGGGCGAGCCGTCGCCGTGGCGGACGGTCACGACGAAGGCGTGGCCGAGGAAGACCATCACCTCGCCGGTGGTCACCGTGTCGCCGGCCGGCTCGTACACGACCGGCTTGAGGACCATGAACAGCGAGTCGTCGTACACCTCCAGCTTGGGCCGCTGGTGGGCCTTCAGGGCGTCCTCGACGGCCAGCGGATGCAGCGCGAACTCCTGGGTGACCAGGGCGAACTCCTTCTCCGTCGGCTCGTGCAGGCCGATCCACACGAAGCCGCCCGAGGCGCGGGCGGCGGCCAGCGCATCCGAGAGGTCGTCGGGGCCCTCGGTGCGGTGGCCGTCGTGGTAGACGGCGCAGTCGACGATCACGGGGAGTTCCTTTCTCCGGGAGCGTGCTTTCCCCGCCGGGCCGGGACCTACCTCCGCGGATCTCCGCCGGGCGCGGGGCGGGTCCCGCTTGTCCACAGGGCCGGGAGAGGCTGTCGGGCGGGCGTCTAGGCTGGGCCGCATGCCCACGTTGATCCTTGTCCGGCACGGACGTTCCACCGCCAACACCGATGGAGTGCTCGCCGGGTGGACGCCCGGGGTCGCGCTCGACGAGCGAGGCGTCGCGCAGGCCGCGGCGCTGCCCGGCCGCCTCGCCCGGCTGCCGATCGCCGAGGTCGTCACCAGCCCGCTCCAGCGCTGCCAGGAAACGATGCGCCCGTTCCTGGACGCCCGGCCCGAGCTCAGCCCGCACACCGACGAACGCATCGGCGAGTGCCACTACGGCGACTGGTCCGGCCGCAAGCTCGCCGAGCTGACGGACGAGCCGCTGATGGAGGTCGTACAGGCGTATCCGACGGCGGCCCAGTTCCCCGGCGGCGAGTCGATGCGGGCCATGCAGCACCGGGCCGCTGAGGCGGTGCGGGAGTGGAACGCGCGCGTGGAGCGCGAGCACGGGGCCGACGCCGTGTATCTGATGTGCTCGCACGGCGACATCATCAAGTCGCTCGTCGCGGACGCACTCGGACTTCATCTGGACCTCTTCCAGCGGATCTCTGTCGAACCGTGTTCCATCACCGCGATCCGTTACACACGACTCAGGCCGTTTCTCGTCCGTCTCGGCGACACCGGGGATTTCTCGTCCCTGGCGCCGCGCGAGGAGCCCCCGAGTGGTGACGCGACCGTCGGGGGCGGTGCGGGGGCACCGTGATCGTCAACCGCAGTAGGGTGAAGCGGTCGCGGCGGCGCTGAACCAGTCAGCAGCCGACGCGGCCGGTCCCGACGTCGATTCCAATGGAGACAGGACGTGTCCCGTCAGGTGTTCCTCTACGACCCCCCGGACCGCTTCGTGGCCGGTACGGTCGGGCTGCCCGGGCGCCGGACCTTCTTCCTGCAGGCTTCCTCCGGGCAGCGCGTGACCAGCGTGGCCCTGGAGAAGACCCAGGTCGCCGCGCTCGCCGAGCGCATGGACGAGCTGCTCGACGAGGTGGTGCGGCGCAGCGGCGGCAGCGCCGCGGTGCCGGCCGTCGCGCCCACCGAGGTGTCGGACACGGCGCCGCTGGAAACCCCCGTCGAGGAGGAGTTCCGGGTCGGCACCATGGCGCTGGCCTGGGACGGCGACGAGGAGCGCATGATCGTCGAGGCCCAGGCCCTGGTCGAGCTGGACGCCGACTCCGAGGAGGACCTGGCCGAGGCGGAGGAGCGGATGCTCCAGGACGAGGAGAACGGCCCGCCGATGCTCCGCGTCCGCCTCACCGGCGCGCAGGCCCGGGCCTTCGCCAAGCGCGCCCTCGACGTCGTCAACGCGGGGCGGCCGCCGTGCCCGCTGTGCAGCCTGCCGCTCGATCCGGAGGGACACGTATGTCCGCGCCAGAACGGATACCGGCGCGGGGCGTGACCTCCTCCGCCGAGTCGCCTTCGCCCGCCCAGCCGTCGATCGAGCCGTCGGCCGAACTGCTGGCCGAGGGTGAGCTGACCGTGCGCGGGCGGGTGCGGGAGGCGTCCAACGCGGTGCTGTACTGCACGGTCTCGTACGAGGGACGGGAGGCCGCCTGCGTCTACAAGCCCGTCGCCGGGGAGCGGCCCCTGTGGGACTTCCCCGACGGGACGCTCGCGCAGCGGGAGGTCGCCGCCTACGAGGTGTCCGAGGCGACCGGGTGGGGGCTCGTGCCGCCCACCGTGCTGCGGGAGGGGCCGTACGGGGAGGGCATGTGCCAGTTGTGGATCGAGGGCGTGCCCGGGTCCGAGCTGCTGGCCCTCGTGGACGGTGAGGAGGCCGGGGAGGGCTGGAAGGCCGTCGGGTTCGCGGAGGTCGGGGACGGTAAGACCGCGCTCCTCGTGCACGCCGACGATGAGCGGCTGCGGCGGCTCGCCGTGCTCGACGCGGTCGTCAACAACGCCGATCGCAAGGGCGGACATCTGCTGCCGGCCGCCGAGGGGCGGTTGTACGGCATCGACCACGGAGTGACCTTCAACGTCGAGAACAAGCTGCGGACGTTGTTGTGGGGGTGGGCGGGGGAGCCGCTCACGGGTGAGGCCGTCGAGGTGTTGGGGCGGCTGCGGGATGTGCTCGATGAGGGCGGGGCGTTGGCGGCGAAGCTGTCGGCGTTGATCACCGCGGTGGAGCTGGATGCCACCCGGGAGCGGGTTGCCGAGCTGCTGAGGACGGGACGGCATCCGGAGCCGAGCGGCGACTGGCCGGCTATCCCGTGGCCGCCGGTCTGAGCACCTCGCAACCGCCGCGCCCCCGTCAGGGGGCGCGGGGAACTGCGCGATCAGCCACGTACCAGCGGCAGCCGCAGTACAGGGCGTACCCCGGAGCCACTAGGCGCCCGGCTTAGCCGCGCAGCGATCGGGTTAGGCTCATGACATGCATGCCTGGCCCGCTTCTGAGGTCCCCGCCCTGCCTGGCAAGGGCCGCGACCTTCGGATCCACGACACCTCGACCGATGGGCTCGTCACCCTCGACCCCGGTCCCGTCGCCCGTATCTACGTCTGCGGTATCACCCCGTACGACGCGACCCACTTGGGTCACGCGGCGACCTACAACGCGTTCGACCTCGTACAGCGCGTGTGGCTCGACACCAAGCGGCAGGTTCACTACGTCCAGAACGTGACGGACGTCGACGACCCACTGCTGGAGCGAGCACAGCGCGACGGCATCGACTGGGTGGCCCTCGCCGAGAAGGAGACCGCCCTCTTCCGTGAGGACATGACCGCCCTGCGGATGCTGCCGCCGCGCCACTACATCGGCGCGGTGGAGGCCATCCCCGGGATCGTCCCGCTCGTCGAGCGGCTCAGGGACTCCGGTGCCGCGTACGAGCTCGAAGGGGACATCTACTTCTCCGTCGAGTCCGACCCCGACTTCGGCAAGGTGTCGGGCCTCGACGCCGCCGCGATGCGACTGCTGTCCGCCGAGCGCGGCGGGGACCCGGACCGGGTGGGCAAGAAGAACCCGCTCGACCCGATGCTCTGGATGGCCGCCCGGGAGGGCGAGCCCAGCTGGGACGGCGGCTCCCTCGGGCGCGGCCGTCCCGGATGGCACATCGAGTGCGTCGCCATCGCCCTCGACCACCTGGGCATGGGCTTCGACGTACAGGGCGGCGGCTCCGACCTCGCCTTCCCGCACCACGAGATGGGCGCCTCGCACGCGCAGGCGCTGACCGGCGAGTTCCCCATGGCCAAGGCGTACGTCCACGCCGGCATGGTCGCGCTGCACGGCGAGAAGATGTCGAAGTCCAAGGGCAACCTGGTCTTCGTCTCCACGCTGCGCCGCGCCGGGGTCGACCCGGCCGCGATACGGCTCGCGCTCCTCGCGCACCACTACCGGGCCGACTGGGAGTGGACCGACCAGGTGCTGGAGGACGCCCTCGCACGGCTCGACCGGTGGCGCGCCGCCGTCTCCCGGCCCGACGGACCGTCCGCCGAGGCGCTCGTCGAGGAGATCCGCGAGGCTCTCGCGAACGACCTGGACGCGCCGACCGCCCTCGTCGCGGTCGACCGCTGGGCCGCGCTCCAGCAGGAGCAGGGCGGTACGGACGAGGGCGCACCCGGCGTCGTCACACGTGCCGTGGACGCCCTCCTCGGCGTGGCCCTGTGAAACAAATGAAGTAACGACTCTGCACAGGCGTCGCCGACGTCACACGTGTCAGACGGCAGGACAGCAGCAGTGGGGCGCCCCTCCGGCCGGAGGAGGCGCCCCTTCGCTGCGCACCGGCCCGGTATGCGCCGTCAGATCCGCTGGATCCGTACGCTCCGCAGGAAGATCCGGAGTGGCCGGCCCTGGAGTGGGTGGACGGTCGTGTCCCCGTCCCCCGGGTCCCCGGGCCGCGCGATCTGTCCGGAACCAGAGGGCACGCCGCAATCCGGTCAGAAGCTGTTCCGGGGCTGTCAAGGCGCTGTCGGTCGCTTGTCGAGGGGCTGCGGGGCCGGTCGGCATGTGATGGGGTGACAGACGTCAGTTGAAAGCCGGACCGGCCAGCTGCCGGTCCCTTCGTGGAAGGGACGAACAGTGGCACCCCCGCAATCCTCCCCCGTTCGTCACATCAGTCGGCGAAGACTGCTCACGACCTCGGCCGCCACCGCGGGCGCGCTGCTCGTCGGGTCCTCGGCCGCGACCGCCTCGGCGACCGGGGACACCTGGCCCGACGTCATCCCGCTGCCCAACGGTTTCCGTCCCGAGGGCATCACCATCGGCGGCGGTCCGTACGCCTACTTGGGCTCCCTCGGCGACGGGTCGATCTACCGGGCCGATCTGCGCACCGGCCAGGGCGGCATCATCTCCGCCGGCCCCGGTACGCCCTCCGTCGGGCTCAAACTCGACGACCGGGGGCGGCTGTTCGTCGCCGCGCGCGGTCAGGGCGCCCGCGTGGTGGACGCGCGCACCGGCGGGATCATCGCGTCGTACACGCTCACCACGAAGACGCCGACCTTCGCCAACGACGTCTTCCTCACCCCGAGCGCCGCCTGGTTCACCGACTCGTTCCAGCCCGCCCTGTACGCCCTGCCGCTCGGGCGCGACGGCCGGCTGCCGGACCCGGACGAGGCCGTCACGGTCACGCTGAGCGGCGACTGGACCCAGGCCCCCGGCGAGGCCGTCAACGCCAACGGCATCACCCGCACCCCCGACGGCAAGGCCCTTCTGGTCGTCCAGTCCGGCGCCGGCGGCCTCCACCGGGTCGACCCCAGGACCGGAGCCACAAAGCTCGTCGACCTCGGCGACGCGGCGCCCCTCACCAACGGCGACGGTCTGCTGCTCCTCGGCCGGCGCCTCTACGTCGTCCAGAACCGCCAGAACGCGATCGACGTGTTCAAGCTGGCCGCCGACGGCCGCAGCGGCATCTTCGAGGGCCGCCTCACGGACGCCGACTTCGACGTCCCGACGACGGTCGCGGCTCACCGGAACCGCCTCTACCTGCCCAACGCCCGCTTCACGACGACCCCGACCCCGGACACGACGTACGCGATCGTGTCGGTGAAACGCTGAGCGTCTTGTAACCGCCGGTCACTCCCCGCGCCCTGAAGGGGCGCGGGGCTGTGTCGATATGCGGCTCCGCCGCGTGGGCGCGCTCAGCCACGACGGCCCCGCAGATCCCGCGCAGCGTCTCCCCACCCGGATCCCGGTCTCAGTCGTCCGACGAATCCTCGTCCTCGGCGTCAGGCTTCGGCGGCTTCGGCGGCCGCGTACGACCGCTGGGGTTGTCCTTCGGGTTCCACGCACCGGACCCCGGGTCACCCCCCTCGGCCGTGGCATGCCCCCCTGCCGGACCGGCGGAGCCGGGGCCACCGTCGCGCCGCCTGAGGTATCGCTCGAACTCGCGAGCGATCGCCTCGCCCGACGCCTCGGGCAGCTCCGCGGTGTCCCGGGCCTCCTCCAGCGTCTGCACGTACTCGGCGACCTCGCTGTCCTCCGCGGCCAGCTGGTCCACGCCCACCTGCCAGGCGCGCGCGTCCTCGGGCAGCTCGCCCAGCGGGATGCGCACGTCGATCAGGTCCTCCAGCCGGTTCAGGAGGGCCAGGGTCGCCTTCGGGTTCGGCGGCTGCGACACGTAGTGCGGCACCGCGGCCCAGAGCGAGACCGCCGGGACGCCCGCGTGCGTGCAGGCTTCCTGGAGGATGCCGACGATGCCCGTGGGGCCCTCGTACTTGGTCTCCTCCAGGTCCATCCGCTGTGCCAGGTCCGGGTCGGACGTGACACCGCTGACCGGCACCGGACGCGTGTGCGGGGTGTCACCGAGCAGCGCACCCATGATGACCACCAGCTCCACGCCCAGCTCATGGGCGAAGCCCAGCAGTTCGTTGCAGAACGAGCGCCAGCGCATCGACGGTTCGATACCTCGGACGAGTACGAGATCACGGGGCTTGTCGCCGCCGATCCTGACCACCGACAACCTTGTCGTCGGCCAGGTGATCTTCCGCACCCCGCCGTCCAGCCACACCGTGGGGCGGTTCACCTGGAAGTCGTAGTAGTCCTCGGCGTCCAGCGCCGCGAACACCTCGCCCTTCCACTCCCTGTCCAGATGCGCGACCGCGGTGGAGGCGGCGTCGCCGGCGTCGTTCCAGCCTTCGAACGCGGCCACCATGACTGGGTCGATCAGCTCGGGAACCCCCTCCAGCTCGATCACCCAGCGCCTCCTTCCGATGTGCCCTCGCGTACGCCCCAACCTTACGGCGTGCCGAGGGGGCCTCCGCAGCCCCCTTGCACGGGGGAGTGAACGGATCAATGCCCCGATCGCACGGACGAAACACTCGTCGGCCCCGGGGCTCCGAGTGATCAACTTCTCACAGCGTCGACCGCAGCCACTGCTCCACGCTCGCGATGTGCACCGTCGCCCACGAGCGCGCGGCGTCCGCGTCGCGGTCGCGGAGGGCGGCGAGGATGGCGCGGTGCTCGTGCAGGGTGCGGCTGACGGCGTCCTCCTGCGTCAGGCCGCGCCAGATGCGGGCCCGGGTGGTCGGGCCTGACAACCCGTCAAGGAGGGAGCACAGAACGGAGTTTCCGGAGCTCTGCACGATGCCCTTGTGGAACTCCAGGTCGCAGGCGACCAGCTCCTCCACCGAAGGCTCGGTGCCCAGCTTGTCCAGCTGGGCGCTCAGCGCGTCCAGTTGCTGCTCGCTGATGCGCAGGGCGGCCATCGCCGTCGCCGCCGGTTCCAGTATGCGGCGCACGGCGAGGAACTCCAGGACCGTGTCGTCGCGGTGGAAGTCGACGACGAAACTCATCGCCTCGAGGAGGAGTTGGGGGTCCAGGCTGGTGACATAGGTGCCGTCGCCCTGCCGTACGTCCAGGATGCGGATCAACGACAGGGCGCGCACCGCCTCGCGCAGGGAGTTGCGGGACAGCCCGAGATCGGCCGCCAGCTCGCTCTCCTTCGGGAGCCGGTCGCCGGGGCGCAGCGCGCCGGAGACGATCATGTCCTTGATCTTCTCGATCGCCTCGTCGGTGACTGCCATGCGGGGCCCTCCCTGTCGTTCAGACATCCGATGTCTCAGGCCATTATGGAGGCTCCATCAGGACAAAGACTCCAGGTCGGCCAAGACCGCGGCCTCGTCGAGCGTAGTGAGCACACGATCGCGCATCAGCACCCTCCCCTCGACCACCGTGTCGCGTACGTCCGCCGAGTGGGCCGCGTAGGCGAGGGTGGACCACGGGTCGTGGCGTGGGCGCAGATGGGGTCCGCCCAGGTCGAGCACGATCAGGTCGGCCCGCTTGCCCGGTTCCAGGGAGCCCAGGTGGTCGCCGAGACCCAGCGCGCGGGCACCCTCGATCGTCGCCATGCTCACCGCCTGCTCGGCGCCGACCGCCGTGGGATCGCCCGCCGCCTTGTGCACCATCGCGGCCTGCCGTACGGCACCCAGCACGTCCAGACTGTTGGAGCTGACCGCCCCGTCCGTGCCCAGCCCGACCGTGACGCCCGCGCTCGGCAGCCGGGGCACCGGGGCGATCCCGCAGCCCAGCTTCATGTTCGACACCGGGCAGTGCGCGACCGAGGTCCCGGTGCGGGCCAGCGCCGTGATCTCAGGGCCGGTGAGGTCGACCGCGTGGGCGAGCAGCAGATCGGGGCCGAGGATCCCGAGGGAGTCCAGCAGTTCCACCGGGCGCTTGCCGTAGCGGACCTCGACGGTGGCGACCTCGGTGGCGTTCTCCGCCGCGTGGATGTGGAGCAGCGCGCCGAACTCCCTTGCCAGGGCGGCGATCTCGATCACCTGATCCGGGTTGAGCGTGCAGGCGGAGTGTGCGAAGAGGACCGGGCGCGTGCCCGGCCGGCGGGAGCGGTCGGCGAGGTCCCGCCGGGCCCACTCCAGGCGCTCCTCGTACGCCCGGCCGTCGGCGGGGTCCGGTACGTCCATGAAGCTCGGGCCTGTGTGCAGCCGCCGGCCCGCCTCACGCGCGACCCGCTCGGCCGCCTCGTGGAACCAGTACATGTCCAGCGCGGACGTCACCCCGGCCCGCAGGCTCTCGGCGATCGCGCCCCGCACCGCCGCCGCCACGTTCTTGGGCGACAGCAGTTCCGTCTCCCACCGCAGCACCCGCTCCAGGAACCCCTGGAGGGTGACGTCGTCCGCGCGGCCGCGCAGCAGGGTCATCGCCAGGTGGGTGTGGGCGTTGACGAGGCCGGGGACCACGAGACAGCCCGCGGCGTCGACGGTCTCCGCCGCCGCGCACGCCCTACCGAGTTCCTCCGTCTGCCCGAGGGCGACGATCTCTCCTTCGCGGACGGCGACAGCCCCGTTGCGTACGAGAGTTCCGGTCTCGTCGACGGTCAGGACGTCACCACCGTGGACCAGTGGATCGACGTGCTCGCTCACGCGGCAATCCCCCTCGAACCCGTACGCCTCGGCAGGCAGCCGTAGCGCCTCCAGTGCCACAACCGGCCCCCCGGCTCCACGCCCGGTGCGACGACCTCTCGGTGCGCTTGCGGCCACCTGTCGAAAGAGGGGGGCGCCTCGTCGACCAGCTCATCGGCGTTCGCGCCGTCCACGACGAGGACCCCGCCCGCGACCAGGCCCCGCGGCGACGCCGTCACGGGGTGAGCCCGGGTGGGAAGGCCGCCCGTGTCCATACGATGCCCCGATGGTGCGGTGCGCCCACCCGCGAGACCGAAGAGCAGCGCGGCGAGCAGCATGCCCAGCGGCAGCGCGCGACCGAGCGGCGGTTGTGGTTTCGCACTCCCCTGAAGGAGCCCTGAAGGAGCCCTGAAGGAGCCCTGAAGGAGCCCTGAAGGCACCTGACGGGCCGCCTCCTCAAGGCGCCGATCCGAAGTCCTAGTCTGATCACACGATCCGGTGTCAGGGAGCTACGGGGGTCCGGGATGGAAGTGCGGATCCGACCCGCGTGCGCCGAAGAGGCGACGGCGTTGACCGAGCTGGTCCTGCGCTCGAAGGCGCACTGGGGGTACGACGCGGAGTTCCTGGAGGCATGCCGGGAGGAACTCACCATCGGGTCGCACGAGATCGAAGGCCGGCGGATCGTCGTCGCCGAGGACGAGGACCTCGGGCTGCTCGGTGTCGCCTCCCTGGAGGGCACGGCTCCCCAGGGCCGCCTGGGCCTCTGCTTCGTCGAGCCCCGCGCCATCGGCCGCGGGGTGGGCCGTGCCCTGTACTTCCATGTGCTGGCAGCGGCCCGCGGGCTCGGGTTCACCCGGATCACCATCGAGTCGGACCCGAACGCGGAGCCGTTCTACCGCCGGATGGGTGCCCGACCTGTTGGAGGAGTCCCCTCCGGCTCGATCGAGGGGCGCGAACTGCCCCTCCTCGAAGTGGTTCTCGTGACCTCGCGCGACGGCTGGACGCACGCCTGGACGGGAGGCCGTCGCGCGATCCACGTCGGCAATGTCGCCGAGTTCCAGTCCCAGTTCGGCCCCGCCTCCGCGGAGGCGGCGCACTACTCCTGCCTCGCCGCCTTCATCTCGCCGCACCCGGCCGCGCTGATCCTGCCCCGGGCGGTTCCGCCCGACTGGATCGACCTGGTCGGCAATGTCCTGGGCTGGGGGCCCGTGGAGGTGTACGACGGCCTGGCGGAGGGGAAGGTGGGGGGCCTCAGCCGGGCCGTCCTGTCCCGCCCGGCGCTCACCGAGCGGCTGAAGTCCCTCGGTCTGCCCCTCGTACCGTGGGGCCGCACCTCCGCCTTCTCCGAGCTCGCCGGCGAGTCACCGGGCCCGGACGCTCTGCGATACGAGTCCAAGCGGGCCGCGCACGAGCTGTTCACCCGGCTCGCGCCCGCCCACCCGGGGATCAGAGTGCCGGAGCAGTGGCAGGCGGCCACCCGGCGTGCGGCGGCGCGCCTGCTCAGGACACGGAGTCGCGCGGGCCGGACCACCGTCGTGAAGACCGAGCACGGCGCCGGAGGATCCGGTACCTGGGTGATTCGGAATCATGGGTTCCGAAAGTCGCCGTTGCCTCATGGGCCCCTGCTTCTGGAGGAGTTCGTCTCCGGGGAGACCGAGCCCAGGGACCTGACCTTCGACGGACTGGTGGACGCGGAAGGCCGGGTGCAGGAGGTGGGTGTCGCCGTCATGGACGTCGAGGGCACCGCCTACCAGGGCGCCACCGTCGGCCCCGGTGTCGTGGCGCCGCCGCTCACCGAGACCGTGGCGCGCTTCGGCAGGGCCGTGGGGGAGCGGATCGCCGAGAGCGGTTACCGAGGGTGGTACGACGTCGACTTCGTGACCGGCTCCGACGGCCGCCCGGCACCCACCGAGATCAACCTCCGGATGACGGGCCCCTCCGTCGCCTTCATGGTCAAGGCACGGCTCGACGAGACCCGAGGGGGCGACCACCTCGTCCGCACCGTCGACCACGTCCCGCTCGGCGCCCGGCTGCCCGGCCCCGAACTGTCCGCCTTTCTGCGGGAGACGGCGAGGCGGTGCGGCGGGATCGACGCCGTCCTGCTGCCCTCGATCCCGACCGCCGCCTTCGAACGGGCTCCCCGTCTCGGCGTCGTCCTGGCCGCGCACACCCGCGAACGCCTGGACGCCGCCGAGGGGTTGGTACGGGCCGCCGCCCAGGACACCGGGCAGATGTTCACGTTCACTCCCCAGGGCCGGTACGTCTGACAAGCACCGGCCGCAGGGCCCGGGCTCACTCCGCAGCGGCCGGGTCGGGCCGCCGCGTGACGAACACCGCCACCACCACCGCCGCGATCATCAACGGCACATTGAAGACGTACACCAGCGCCGCCTGCCGTTCCCAGTCGGTCTTCGCGGCGAGCCGGTAGAAGTTGTCCTGCGGCCACCAGGAGACCAGCAGCCACACGATGGCCAGATGGGCCGCCGTCGTCAGGCCGGCCGAGCGGCCCTGTCGGCGCATCAGCGGATGCCCGGCGAACAGGAAGGCGAGCCCCACACAGAAGGCCAGCAACTCGGCGGCGTACAGACCGCGGAAGAGCCATGACCACGGCGTGGGCACATACGTCAGGTCGGTGGAGCCCGGCCAGAACACATCGGTGAGGACCGCGGCCAACGGCAGGGCCACGACCAGCATCGCGCACCCCGTCACGTAGAGGGCCCCCTCCGGGCGGCCCGGCGCTCCACCCCCTTTGCCGCTCACCCCGCCCGCCGGGCCCTGGGCAGGCAGTGGCAGCAGACGGCGGTCGACCCTCCCGGCCCGGTTACGGGGCAGGGTGCCCATGGTCACCACGGTCACCGGGATCTCCTGGTCCGGCACCACCCCCGTCAGATGGGTGCGTACCGTGTCGGCGCCCGGAGCGGCGGTGGGGGTCCCGGGTACGACGTAGGCGACCAGCCGGTCATCGTCCACGACGGTGATCGCGGCCTCCCGGATCTCGGGGTGGGTGGCCAGCGCGGCCTCGGCCAGGTGCGGATCGACGGTACGGCCGCGGACGGTGACCCGATGCGCCAGGCGACCACCGAACTCCAGCAGCCCGTCCTCGCGCATCGTGCCCGCGTCACCGGTGGGCAGGGCGTCACCGTCAGCGGGGTCGCCGGGGGGCGTCAGCCAGATCTGGCCCTTGCGGACCTCGGCCCGGCAGCCGGGAAACGGGCGGCCGAGCAGACTGACCCGTCCGGCTTCCGCCACCGGGCCGGAAAGCTGGTCCGCCTCGAACCAGGTGCCGCAGCCCGCGACCTCCACGGGGCCGTACACATTGAGCAGCCGCGCCCCCGGTGCCGGCCGCCCCTGGAGCCGCACCTGTTCGTCGAGAGCGAGCCGCTCCCCGCCGACCGCCACCAGACGCAGCCCCGCGGGTGGCACGGACCTGTCGAGCAGCAGACGGGCCGTGAGCGGGTCGGTGTCGAGCACCGTGACGTCCTCGGCGAAGGGCTGCGCCCACAGCGTCGGCCCGATCTCGTTCTCCGGCAGCACCAGGGTGCCCCCGGAGCACAGCGCCCGTATCCAGCCGTAGGTGAAGGCGGCGGTGTCGGTCGGCGCGGTCACCAGATGGACGTCGGAGGGCCGCAGGCCGAACACCTCGGCCCAGGACCCGTACGCGGCGAGCAGCCGCCGGTGTCCCGCGTCGACGGGCCGCGCCCGACTCGTCGTACCGGCGGTGAACAGCACCGCGGCCGTGGCCCCGCAGGGCGCGGCAGGAGGCTCGGGGGACTGGGCGTCGATGAGGTCCGCGTCGGTGTCGGGACAGACGATGCGACGGCCGGTGCCGTCGTCGACGCCCGGCCTGAACCGCTCGGACGTCAGGACGGTGCTCGCCCCCGCCAGCTCCAGCCACCGCCCGATCTCCCCGGTCGGCTGCTGAGGGTCGACCATGGCGTAGGCCCCGCCGGCCTTGAGTACGCCGACCACGGCGACCAGCAGGTCCGGCAGCCGGGAGAGGCACACGGCCACCGTGTCACCGGGGCCGAGCCCCCTGTGCAGCAGATGCCGGGCCAGCCGGTTGGCCCGGACCTCCAGCGTCCCGTACGTCAGCCGGGCCCGCCGGGTGACCACCGCGGGCCGGTGCGGAGTCTCCCGTGCCCATGTCTCGAACATCCGGTGAAGTTCTTTTGCCCCGTTCATGACCGTTGATCATCCCAGAGGGGGCGCGGCGCGGGAAGACGATCCGACGGTATGCAGAAAGGGCGGCTCCACCGCCCAACGCGGTGTGGAGCCGCCCCTTCTGTGCGGTGCCGGCCCCGGTCAGGGAAAGGAGTCGGCACCGAGACCCGGTTACTCCTTGTCGAGCAGGTCCTGCACCTTCGCACGGACGTCGTCCGTCGCGAGCCCTCGTATCGTGAGCGTCGTCCGGCGGCGCAGCACGTCGTCGACCGTCTCGGCCCACTCGGTGTCGCGGGCGTAGACGACCTGCGCCCAGATCTCGGGGGCGTCGGGGTGGACGCGCTCGCCCAGCTCGGGGTTCTCGTTCGCGAGGCGGGCGATGTCGAAGGCCAGCGAACCGTAGTGCGTGGCCAGGTGCCGCGCGGTGTCGGCACCCATGCGGGGGCCGGGCGCCGGACGGTCGACGAGGAGCCGGTGGGCGACCGCGCGCGGGTTGGCGACACCCGGCAGCGGCAGCCTCTTCGGCAGGGTGGAGACCGGCTCGAAGTCCTCGCCCAGCGGCTGCCCCGGCAGCGCCTCCAGCTTCTTCATGATCGTGCGGCCGATGTGCCGGAAGGTCGTCCACTTGCCGCCCGCGACGGACAGCATGCCGCCGCGGCCCTCGGTGACGACCGTCTCGCGCTTGGCCTTCGCGGTGTCGCCGGGCCCGCCCGGCAGCACCCGCAGACCGGCGAAGGCGTACGTGATCAGGTCACGGTCGAGCTGCTGGTCCCGGATCGAGAACGCGGCCTCGTCCAGGATCTGGGATATGTCCTTGTCGTTGACCGCGACGTCCGCCGGGTCGCCCTCGTACACCTCGTCGGTCGTGCCGAGCAGCAGCATGTCCTCCCAGGGGAGGGCGAAGGTGATGCGGTACTTGTCGATCGGGGTGGCGAGCGCGGCCTTCCACGGAGACGTCCGCTTCAGCACCAGGTGCGCGCCCTTGGACAGGCGGATGGACGGGGCAGCGTTCGGGTTCTCCATCGTGCGCAGGTGGTCGACCCACGGGCCGGTCGCGTTGAGCACCAGCCGGGCGCCGACACCGAACTCGTCGCCGGAGAGCCGGTCGCGCAGCTCGGCACCGGTCACCCGGCCCCTGGTGAAGCGCAGCCCCGTGACCTCGGCGTGGTTGAGGACGACAGCACCGGACTCGACGGCCGCGCGGACCGTCATCAGCGCCATCCGGGAGTCGTTCATCTGGTCGTCGCCGTACACGGCCACGGCCTTGAGGTTGTCGGTGCGCAGCTCGGGTACGTCCTGCGCGGCCTTGGCGGGGGACAGCAGGTGGCCGACGCCGTCACCGAAGGCGGAGAGCGCGGAGTAGGCGAAGACGCCCGCCCCGAGCTTCGCCGCGCCGTGCGGCCCGCCCTTGTACACGGGGAGGTAGAACGTGAGCGGATTCGCCAGGTGGGGGGCCACCTGGCGGGAGACCGCACGGCGCTCGAAGTGGTTCTCCGCCACCAGCTTCACCGCGCCGGTCTGCAGATAGCGCAGACCGCCGTGGAGCAGCTTGGAGGAGGCGGAGGAGGTGGCGCCGGCGAAGTCGCCGGCGTCGACCAGCGCCACCCTGAGCCCGGACTGCGCGGCGTGCCAGGCGGTGGAGATGCCCAGGATGCCGCCGCCGATCACGAGAAGGTCGTACGACGCCTTGGAGAGCTGCTCCCGGGTCTCCGCCCGGCTCGGGTTCGAGCCGGACGCCGGGCGCGTCCCCAGGGCAGGCAGGGTCTGCAGGGTGGACTGACTGGTCATGTCGGGTTCTTACTCCTCATCAGAGCGTGGGTCGGAGCCTTCGCCGGCTCGTCTCAGCTCTCGTCAGTTCTCGTCCTCGAGCCAGCCCATGGTCCGCTCGACGGCCTTGAGCCAGCTCTTGTACTCACGGTCGCGGATGTCCGCGTCCATGCGGGGGGTCCACTCGGCGGCCCGCCGCCAGTTGGCGCGCAGGTCGTCGGTGTTGGTCCAGAAGCCGACGGCGAGGCCGGCGGCGTAGGCGGCGCCGAGGCAGGTGGTCTCGGCGACCATCGGGCGCACCACGGGGGCGTCCAGGAAGTCCGAGAGGGTCTGCATCAGCAGGTTGTTGGAGGTCATGCCGCCGTCGACCTTGAGGGCCGCGAGCTCGACGCCCGAGTCCTTGGTCATGGCGTCCGTGATCTCACGGGTCTGCCAGGCGGTGGCCTCCAGGACGGCACGCGCGAGGTGCGCCTTGGTGACGTACCGGGTGAGACCGGCGATCACACCGCGGGCGTCGGAGCGCCAGTACGGGGCGAACAGACCGGAGAAGGCCGGCACGAAGTAGGCCCCGCCGTTGTCCTCGACCGAGAGCGCGAGCGTCTCGATCTCGGCGGCGGTGGAGATGAGCCCCATCTGGTCGCGCATCCACTGCACCAGCGAACCGGTGACGGCGATCGAGCCCTCCAGCGCGTACACCGGCTTCTGGTCGCCGATCCGGTAGCCGACCGTGGTCAGCAGACCGCTGTACGAGTTGATGATCTTCTCGCCGGTGTTCATCAGCATGAACGTGCCGGTGCCGTACGTGGACTTGGCCTCGCCCTCGGCGAAACAGGTCTGGCCGAACAGGGCCGCCTGCTGGTCGCCGAGCGCGGACGCGACCGGGATGCCGCCGAGCAGGTCACCGAGTTTGCCGCCGGTGATCTCGCCGTACACCTCCGCGGAGGAGCGGATCTCCGGGAGCATCGACAGCGGGACACCGATGGACTCGGCGATCTTCTCGTCCCACTCCAGGGTGTGCAGGTTCATCAGGAGGGTGCGGGAGGCGTTGGTGACGTCGGTGACGTGGTGGCCGCCGTCGACACCGCCGGTGAGGTTCCAGATGACCCAGCTGTCCATGGTGCCGAAGAGGATGTCGCCGGCCTCGGCGCGCTCGCGCAGGCCCTCGACGTTGTCCAGCAGCCAGCGGGCCTTCGGGCCGGCGAAGTACGAGGCCAGCGGCAGGCCGGTCTCGCGGCGGAAGCGGTCCTGCCCGACGTTGCGGCCGAGCTCCCTGCAGAGCGCGTCGGTGCGGGTGTCCTGCCAGACGATGGCGTTGTGGACGGGCTCGCCGGTGTTCTTGTCCCAGAGCAGCGTGGTCTCGCGCTGGTTGGTGATGCCGATGGCCTTGATGTCGTCGCGGGTGATACCGGCCTTCTCGATGGCCCCGGCGACGACCTCCTGGACGTTCGTCCAGATCTCGGTGGCGTTGTGCTCGACCCAGCCCGGCTTCGGGAAGATCTGCTCGTGCTCCTTCTGGTCGACGGAGACGATGCGTCCGTCGCGGTCGAAGACGATGCAGCGGCTGGAGGTGGTGCCCTGGTCGATGGCTGCGATGAAGGGGCCGGCGGTGTGGGCGTCGGTCACGGTGTGCTCCTGAAAGTTCACTGGTCAAAGGGCTGTACGTACGGCGCGTGCTGAGCGTTTCGCGAAATCACGGGGTTCCGGAAGACAGCGGCTCGGTGCTCTTAAGCAAATGCGACGTTGTAGATGCCTGCAGCGATGGCGGCGCCGATCAGGGGACCGGCCACCGGGATCCAGGCGTAGCCCCAGTCGGAGCCGCCCTTGTTGGGCAGGGGCAGAAGGGCGTGGACGATACGCGGACCGAGGTCACGGGCCGGGTTGATCGCGTAACCGGTCGGGCCGCCGAGGGACAGACCGATGGAGACCACGACGAGCGCGGTGATCAGGGCGCCGAGGGTGCCGAGACCCTTGCCCTCGCCGTTCAGGCCCTGGGTGAGGACCGCCAGGACCAGGACCACGGTGCCGATGACCTCGGTGGCGATGTTCTGCACCGCGTTCCGGATCTCGGGGCCGGTGGAGAAGACGCCGAGCACGGGGCCGGCGCCGGCCTCCCGGGCCTCGACGGACTTGGCCTTGGTGGTCTCCGCGCCCGGACCGCCGACGATCTCCTTGTCGGTGAGGTGTGCGTGGAACTGGCCGTAGTAGGCGACCCAGACCAGGGCGGCGCCGATCATCGCGCCGAGCACCTGACCCGCCCAGTAGACGGGCACCTGGCTCCACTCGATGCCGTTCTCCTTCAGCGCGAGCGCGAGGGTCACGGCCGGGTTCAGATGGGCGCCGGAGAGCGGCGCCGAGGTGTAGACGGCCGTCAGAACGGCAAAACCCCACCCGAAGGCGATGGCGAGCCAACCGGCGTTACGGGCCTTGGAGGCCTTCAGCGTGACGGCGGCGCACACGCCGCCACCGAGCAGGATGAGTATGGCGGTACCGATGGTCTCGCCGATGAAGATGTCGGAGCTGGACACCCGCGACTCCTTTGTCCTTCGTCCAGGGGAAAGAGTTCGGCCCTTGGCGTCGTCACACTCTAGCGCGTATTTGCCGGTAGGTGTTCGACAATGCCGACCGATGGACGGGAGTCTTGCTGCGGCGCGAGTGGCTAGTCAAGGGTCCCGTTGTCGAAAACGCGATCGTTATTGATCGAACCGGCTCATCGATCTTGAGGTGACTGCTCAGGGTGCGCACGGCGAAGGCCGGGACACTCCGTGGTGTCCCGGCCTTCGGGGGGGCGGGTGGGGTTCCGCGGCGGTCAGAACCGCGCGGCTCCCAGGTCCCGCGACACCGCGCGGGCGCAGTCCCGTACGGCTGCGATCAGCTCGGGGCGCAGTTCGCCCTCGCGGCACAGGCGCTCCACGGCGCCGGTGATGCCGACCGCGCCGACGGGCATGCGCCGCCGGTCGTGGATGGGGGCGGCGATGGACGCGACGCCCTCCCAGGTCTCCTCCACGTCGGCCGCGTACCCGCGCGCGCGGGTGATGTCCAGGACGCCCTCGAAGTCGTCCGGCGCGCAGACGGTCCGGTCGGTGAACGCCTTGCGCTCGCCCTCCAGGACCTCGCTGTGCGCCACGGGGTCGTACGCGGCGAGGACCTTGCCCAGGGCCGTCGAGTGCAAGGGCTGCATGGCCCCGATCTCCAGGACCTGCCGGCTGTCGTCGGGCCGGAAGACGTGATGCACGATCAGCACGCCCTGCTGGTGCAGCACCCCCAGATGGACGCTCTCACCGCTCGAACGGGCCAGGTCGTCGGTCCACACCAGGGCGCGCGCCCGCAGCTCGTGGACGTCGAGATAGGTGGTGCCGAGCCGCAGCAGCTCGGCCCCCAGCTGGTAGCGCCCGGAGGCGTCGTCCTGCTCGACGAAGCCCTCCTGCTGGAGCGTGCGCAGTATGCCGTGGGCGGTGCCCTTGGCGAGGCCCAGCGACGAGGCGATGTCGGACAGGCCGAGCCGTCGCTCGCCGCCCGCGAGCAGCCGCAGCATCGCGGCCGCCCGTTCGAGCGACTGGATGTTCCGTGCCATCGCCGTTCTGCCTCCGTCCCCTTCGAGTGCCGTACGTCTGAACTTCCAACGTTCGGCAATGCCGAACACTACCGGTCGTTGCCGACCTCTCGCCAATGGCCGCCAACAGCTTTTCGGCCACGCCCGCAGCGCGGTGACTTTCCCGTGCCCGTGCGGTGCCCGTCCCGTGTCCGTCAGGAGTCCCTTGGGTGATCGTGTGATCGCGGGGTGTCCGCACGGCGCCGGTCCGCTGTCCGTCGTTCGTCCGTCGTTCGTTCGTCGTCGGAGTAAACCGCACCCGGCCGGGTACGCCACGCCCGTCCGTCTCGTGGACGCCCCTGACCATCCGAGGCGCTCCGGGCTACCCTTGCCGCGTGCGCCTTCCACGAGAAGCCGCAAAGCCGACAGCCGTCGCACTCCAGGGAGCAGCTCCATGGCCTCGTTGCCGAACCCGTCCCCTTCGTCCACCGCCGCAGGCCGGGCCCGAGCCGACGCACTGCGCGAGGCCCTCGCCACCCGGGTGGTGGTGGCCGACGGCGCGATGGGCACGATGCTCCAGGCCCAGGACCCGACCCTGGAGGACTTCCAACAGCTGGAGGGCTGCAACGAGGTCCTGAACGTGACCCGCCCGGACATCGTCCGCTCCGTGCACACCGCGTACTTCGACGCGGGTGTCGACTGCGTCGAGACCAACACCTTCGGGGCGAACCTCACCGCCCTCGGCGAGTACGACATTCCCGAGCGCACCGCCGAGCTGTCGGAGGCCGGTGCCCGCATCGCCCGCGAGACGGCCGACGAGTTCGCCGCCCGCGACGGCCGTCAGCGCTGGGTACTGGGCTCGATCGGCCCGGGCACCAAGCTGCCCACCCTCGGCCACACCACCTTCACCGCCATCCGTGACGCGTACCAGCAGAACGCCGAGGGCCTCCTCGCGGGCGGCGCCGACGCGCTGCTGGTGGAGACCACCCAGGATCTGCTGCAGACCAAGGCCTCCGTCCTCGCCGCCCGCCGGGCCATGCGGACGGCCGGATACGACGTCCCGCTCATCGTGTCGGTGACCGTGGAGACGACCGGCACCATGCTGCTCGGCTCCGAGATCGGCGCCGCGCTGACCGCGCTGGAGCCCCTCGGCATCGACATGATCGGCCTGAACTGCGCGACCGGGCCCGCCGAGATGAGCGAGCACCTGCGCTACCTGGCCCGGCACTCCCGCATCCAGCTGTCCTGCATGCCCAACGCGGGCCTGCCGGTACTCACCAAGGACGGCGCGCACTACCCGCTCACCGAGCCGGAACTCGCCGACGCCCAGGAGAACTTCGTCCGCGAGTACGGTCTCTCCCTCATCGGCGGCTGCTGCGGCACCACCCCCGAGCACCTGCGCCAGGTCGTCGAGCGCGTCCGGGACCTCACGCCCACCGAGCGCGACCCGCGCCCCGAGCCCGGCGCCGCCTCCCTCTACCAGACGGTCCCGTTCCGCCAGGACACCTCGTACATGGCCATCGGCGAGCGCACGAACGCCAACGGCTCGAAGAAGTTCCGCGAGGCCATGCTGGAGGGCCGCTGGGACGACTGTGTGGAGATGGCCCGTGACCAGATCCGCGAGGGCGCCCACATGCTCGACCTCTGTGTCGACTACGTGGGCCGCGACGGCGTGGCCGACATGGCCGAACTCGCCGGCCGCTTCGCCACCGCCTCCACACTCCCGATCGTCCTCGACTCCACCGAAGTGCCCGTCATCCGGGCCGGGTTGGAGAAGCTCGGCGGCCGCGCGGTCATCAACTCCGTCAACTACGAGGACGGCGACGGCCCCGAGTCCCGCTTCGCCAAGGTCACCGAGCTGGCGCGGGAGCACGGCGCCGCGCTGATCGCGCTGACCATCGACGAGGAGGGCCAGGCCCGCACTCCGGAGAAGAAGGTCGAGATCGCCGAACGGCTGATCGACGACCTGACCGGCAACTGGGGCATCCACGAGTCGGACATCCTCATCGACACCCTGACCTTCACCATCTGCACCGGTCAGGAGGAGTCCCGCAAGGACGGCATCGCCACGATCGAGGCGATCCGTGAGCTGAAGCGCCGCCGCCCGGACGTCCAGACCACCCTCGGCCTGTCGAACATCTCCTTCGGTCTCAACCCGGCCGCCCGCATCCTCCTCAACTCCGTCTTCCTGGACGAGTGCGTGAGGGCGGGCCTCGACTCGGCGATCGTGCACGCGTCGAAGATCCTGCCGATCGCCCGCTTCAGCGAGGAGGAGGTCCAGACCGCCCTCGACCTCATCCACGACCGCCGCGCCGAGGGCTACGACCCCCTCCAGAAGCTGATGCAGCTCTTCGAGGGCGCCACCGCCAAGTCACTCAAGGCCGGCAAAGCCGAGGAACTGGCCGCCCTCCCGCTGGAGGAACGCCTCAAGCGCCGCATCATCGACGGCGAGAAGAACGGCCTCGAAGCGGACCTCGACGCGGCCCTCCAGGACCGCCCCGCCCTCGACATCGTCAACGAGACCCTCCTGGACGGCATGAAGGTCGTCGGCGAGCTGTTCGGCTCCGGCCAGATGCAGCTGCCGTTCGTGCTCCAGTCCGCCGAGGTCATGAAGACCGCGGTGGCCTATCTGGAACCGCACATGGAGAAGACCGACGACGAGGGCAAGGGCACCATCGTGCTGGCCACCGTGCGCGGCGACGTGCACGACATCGGCAAGAACCTCGTGGACATCATCCTGTCCAACAACGGCTACACCGTGGTCAACCTCGGCATCAAGCAGCCCGTCTCCGCGATCCTGGAGGCCGCCGCCGAGCACCGCGCCGACGTCATCGGCATGTCGGGCCTGCTGGTCAAGTCCACGGTGATCATGAAGGAGAACCTGGAGGAGCTCAACCAGCGCAAGCTGGCCGCCGACTACCCGGTGATCCTCGGCGGCGCCGCCCTCACCAGGGCGTACGTCGAGCAGGACCTGCACGAGATCTACGAGGGCGAGGTCCGCTACGCCCGCGACGCCTTCGAGGGCCTGCGCCTCATGGACGCCCTCATCGGCGTCAAGCGCGGCGTGCCCGGCGCGAAGCTGCCCGAGCTGAAGCAGCGCCGGGTACGGGCGACGGCCGCGACCACCGAGGTCGAGGAGCGCCCCGAGGAGGGCCACGTCCGTTCCGACGTCGCCACCGACAACCCCGTCCCCACGCCGCCGTTCCGGGGCACCCGCGTCATCAAGGGCATCCAGCTCAAGGAGTACGCGACCTGGCTCGACGAGGGCGCCCTCTTCAAGGGGCAGTGGGGGCTCAAGCAGGCCCGCACCGGCGACGGCCCGACGTACGAGGAGCTCGTGGAGACCGAGGGCCGGCCCCGGCTGCGCGGCCTGCTGGACAAGCTCCAGACCGAGAACCTGCTCGAAGCGGCCGTCGTCTACGGCTACTTCCCGTGCGTGTCCAAGGACGACGACCTGATCATCCTCGACGACGACGGCAACGAGCGGACCCGGTTCTCCTTCCCGCGCCAGCGCCGCGGCCGTCGGCTGTGCCTGGCCGACTTCTTCCGCCCGGAGGAGTCCGGCGAGACCGATGTCGTCGGCCTTCAGGTCGTCACCGTCGGCTCCCGCATCGGCGAGGAGACCGCCAAGCTCTTCGAGTCCAACTCCTACCGCGACTACCTCGAACTCCACGGCCTGTCCGTGCAGTTGGCCGAGGCGCTCGCCGAGTACTGGCACGCCCGCGTCCGTTCCGAGCTGGGCTTCGCCGGAGAGGACCCGGCCGTGATCGAGGACATGTTCGCCCTCAAGTACCGGGGCGCCCGCTTCTCCCTCGGCTACGGCGCCTGCCCCAACCTGGAGGACCGCGCCAAGATCGCGGAGCTGCTGGAACCCGAGCGGATCGGCGTCCAGCTCTCCGAGGAGTTCCAGCTCCACCCCGAGCAGTCCACGGACGCGATCGTGATCCACCACCCCGAGGCGAAGTACTTCAACGCGCGATAGCGCTCCTCTTGCAGGCCGGGCGGTACCCGTGGGCTTGTTGCGGCTGGTCGCGCCCACGCGGCGGAACCGCACGTCGAATACGGCCCCGTGCCCCCTGCGGGGCGCGGTGCGGCACAACCGAAAGGCACTTCCCCGCGCGGCGTCGTACACTGGTCGGTCCACCGCAGGCCGGTTCCCCATCCGGGAACCGGCCTGCTCGTCCCACAAGGAGGTGCGCCGGATGACCACGACGATCCCCGCGCTAGGAACCCGTACGGCCGAAGGCTCCGCCCTGCAGGCCGTGCTCCTCGACATGGACGGCACCCTGGTGGACACCGAGGGCTTCTGGTGGGACGTGGAGGTCGAGATCTTCGCCGGCCTCGGTCACACCCTCGACGACACCTGGCGCCATGTCGTGGTCGGCGGCCCCATGAGCCGCAGCGCGGGCTTCCTCATCGAGGCCACCGGCGCCGACATCACCCTCGCCGAACTGTCCGTGCTGCTGAACGACGGCTTCGAGGCCCGTATCGGGCACGCGCTGCCGCTGATGCCCGGCGCCTCAAGACTCCTCGCCGAGCTCGCCACGCACAGTGTCCCCACGGCCCTGGTCTCCGCCTCGCACCGGCGCATCATCGACCGCGTCCTGACCTCCCTCGGCCCCCAGCACTTCGCGCTGACCGTCGCGGGCGACGAGGTGGAGCGGACCAAGCCGTTCCCCGACCCGTACCTCCTGGCGGCCTCCGGCCTCGGCGCGGACCCGGCCAGGTGCGCGGTCATCGAGGACACGGCGACCGGCGTGGCCGCCGCCGAGGCCGCCGGCTGCCACGTGGTCGCCGTCCCGTCCGTGGCACCCATCGCCCCCGCAGCCCGGCGCACCGTCGTGACCTCGCTGGAAGAGGTCGACCTGCCATTTCTGCGCGGCTTGATGGCGACCACGAGCAATTGAAAGTGCAAGAAATTCCAAGATCGTCCAAAGGGTGCGGTCCGGGAAATTCAGCCGGATCGCAATGACGGAATTCCCGCGCCCGGAAACCCCTTTCCCGCTGTGACGTTTGCCACTCGAAAGGGGTTCCGGGGTGGTCTTCGGGCGCTTTCGATCCCCGCTGCCAGGGGCGCCCGACGTGCCTTTGTGTCCCGATTGGTGACGGCTGCGCCCAAACATTCCGTGCGTACTACACCGTTTGTGTCCGCGCCCGGTTCCACAGCGTGATGGGCACTCAACTCCGGTGTGTACGGGCTCCTCTGACGGTGCGGGCTAATCTCGACGCGAGAACATCGCCGTACTTCCCGTGACGCGCTCGCACCACCCCGCCGGCACCCGTCTCGGACCACAGCTCTGGAGAAACGCGAGCATGAACCGCAAGACCTTGGTGCTGCCGGCCGTGATCGGTCTGCTCACCCCGGTACTCGCCGCCTGTGCTGCCACCGACAGCGCGGGCGGCAGCGGTGACGCGATCGTCGTCGGCATCACCGACCGGTTCACCGCCTCGAAGGAGGCCCCGGCCCCGATCGACCCGGCCTACGCCTACGACGTCGGCACCTGGAACATCCTCCGCCAGACCGTCCAGACCCTGCTGGTCCAGCCCCGCGGCGACGGCGAACCGGAACCCGAGGCCGCCTCCAGCTGTGCCTTCACCGACAGCGGCAACGAGCGCTACGCCTGCAAACTGCGCGACGACCTGAAGTTCGCCGACGGCGACCCGGTCACCGCCGCGGACGTCAAGTTCTCCATCGACCGAGCCCGCTCCCTCAAGGCCGACAGCGGTGTCTTCGCCCTGCTGTCCACCATCGACCTCGTCGAGACCAAGGGCGACAACGAGGTGATCTTCCACCTCAACAGCCCCGACGCGACCCTCCCGTACAAGCTGTCCACCCCGGTCGCCGGCATCGTCAACCCGGCCGACTACGACAAGGGCAAGCTGCGCGACGGCTTCGAGGTCGACGGCTCCGGCCCGTACACCCTGGACGCCGAGGTCGAGAACGACGAGCTGGTCATGGCCGTCTTCACCAAGAACCCCCACTACAAGGGCCAGTTGGACCCGAAGAACGACAAGGTCGAGCTGCGCTCCTTCGCGAGCGCGGATGCCATGGGCGCCGCGCTCCAGGACGGCGACATCGACCTGATGACCCGGTCGATGACGCCGGATCAGATCGCCAAGCTCTCCGAGGCCGACGACAGCGACATCGACGTGATCGAGTCCGCCGGCCTGGAGATCCGTTTCCTCGCCTTCAACACCGACGCCTTCCCGGTGAAGAGCACGGCCGTCCGCCGGGCCATGGCCTGGGTCATCGACCGCGGCGAACTCGTCTCCAAGGTGTACGGCTCCCAGGCCGAACCCCTCTTCTCGCTGGTCCCGGCCGGCATCACCGGTCACTCCAACTCGTTCTTCAACAAGTACGGCGACCCGGACGTCACCAAGGCCAGGTCGGCCCTGGAGACGGCCGGCGTCACCGCCCCGGTGAAGCTGACCCTCCATTACACGACCGACCACTACGGCACGGCCACGAAGAAGGAGTTCGAGCTGCTGAAGAAGCAGCTCGACGACAGCGGCCTGTTCGACGTGACCATCAAGGGCACGCCCTGGTCGACGTTCCGCCCCGCCGAGCAGGAGGGCGAGTACGCGGTCTACGGCATGGGCTGGTTCCCGGACTTCCCCGACGCCGACAACTACCTCGCGCCCTTCCTCGACAAGGACAACTTCCTCGGCTCGCCGTACGCGAACAGCGAGATCCGCGGCAAGCTGCTGCCGGAG
Organism: Streptomyces sp. DSM 40750; assembly: GCF_024612035.1. GTDB lineage: Bacteria > Actinomycetota > Actinomycetes > Streptomycetales > Streptomycetaceae > Streptomyces. The sequence goes on along the minus strand of NZ_CP102513.1, from coordinate 2,525,259 downwards.
TCCCGCCGCGAGGCCGACCGCCTCACCGCCTCGGAGAGCCTCACCGGCATCCAGGACATCGTCGCCGACGACGTGCCGATCCTGCCGCTGTGGCAGGGCAACCAGTACGTCGCCGTCCGCGACGACATCACCGGCGCCGAATACGCCCTCAACGCCGCCTCGACGCTCCAGCTCTGGGAGCTGGGCCGCGGCCGGGCCAACTGACCGGACCTCACCCCCGCCCCGGGCGAGGCCGACCGGCCTCGGGGGACCCCGGAGCGCACCCGCAATGCACCCGACGACACAAGGCACTCATACGTGAACATGCGCACCCAGTGGCCCGTCCTGACCATCGCGACTGGGCTTGCCGCCGGCCTGCTGACCGGTTGCGGCTCCGAATCGGGGGGATCCGGGGACTCCGGCTCCAACGTGGTGATGGGGATGTCCGAAGACGTCCCGGCCACCGACCCCGCCTCCGGCTACGACCCCGGATCCTGGCTCCTCTTCAACAACGTCTTCCAGTCCCTGCTGAGCTTCCCCAACGGTGCCACCGAGCCCGAACCGGACCTCGCCGAGGAGTGCTCCTTCACGGGCAGCGGCACCACGGTCTACGAGTGCACCCTCAAGGACGGCCTGAAGTTCAGCAACGGTGAGGCGCTCACCGCGAAGGACGTCAAGTTCTCCTTCGACCGCATGCTGAAGATCAACGACGACGCCGGTCCCGCGATCATGTTCCCCATGCTCGACAAGGTCGAGACACCGGACGACAAGACCGTCCGCTTCGCCCTCAAGTACGCCGACGCCACCTTCCCCAGCAAGATAGCCTCCGGCGCCGGCTCGATCGTCGACGAGAGCTCCTACGACGCCGACGGCCTCCGCGAGGACGGCAAGGCGGTCGGCTCCGGCCCCTACAAGCTGGAGTCCTTCGGCGAGGACGAGGCCGTCTTCTCCGTCAACGAGAACTACGAGGGCACCGCCGACGTCGAGAACGAGGGCGTCACCCTCAAGTTCTTCCACGGCGACCAGGAAGCCCTGAAGAAGGCCCTGCTGGAGGGGGACCTCGACATCGCCTACCGCGGCCTCGGCGCGGGCGACATCTCCGACATCGAGACCGACACCTCCACCGCCGACGGCATCGACATCGTCGACGGCACCGGCGCCGAGGTCCAGCACCTCGTCTTCAACATGGACGACCCGGTCACCGGCAAGCTCGGCGTCCGCCAGGCCATCGCCCACCTCCTCGACCGCGACGCCCTCGTCAACGAGGTCTACCAGGGCACCGCCACACCGCTGTACTCGATCATCCCGGCCGGCATCACCGGCCACAACACGGCCTTCTTCGACACCTACGGCGCCCGCCCCTCCCAGGACAAGGCCGAGGCCGCGCTGCGCGCCGACGGCATCACCGACAAGGTCGAACTGACCCTCTGGTCCACGCCGACGCGCTACGGCCCCTCCACCGACCAGGAGTTGGAGGCCATCGCCAAGCAGCTCAACGACAGCGGGCTGTTCGACGCGAAGGTGAAGTCCGTCGCCTTCGACCAGTACGAGAAGGACATCGCCGCCGGCAAGTACGGCGTGTACGTGAAGGGCTGGATCCCGGACTACCCGGACCCCGACAACTTCACCAGTCCCTTCTTCGGCAAGGACAACGTGCTGGGCAACAACTACGCCAACGACACCATCACCGGTGAACTCCTCACGGCGACCGCCGCCCAGAGCGAGCGCTCCTCCACGGAGAAGGAGTACGCCGAACTGCAGAACATCGTCGCCGCCGAGGTCCCCCTCCTCCCCATCTGGCAGGCCAAGCAGTACGCCGTCGTCCGCGACAACGTGTACGGCCTGGAGTACTGCCTGGACGCGTCGACCGTCTTCCGCTTCTGGGAGATCAGCAAGGGCTGACGCCGGCCCGGGCTGACGCCGACAGCCCCCGTACGACCGAGGGCGCCCTCTTCGCAGGAAGAGGGCGCCCTCGGCGCGTTGTCACGGCGGCTGTCGTGGCGCTGCCGTCGGCTCGGCTATTGCGCGCCGGGGCGCACCAACCCGCTCTCGTACGCGTACACCGCCGCCTGCACCCGGTCACGCAGCCCCAACTTGGTCAGCACATGACCCACATGCGTCTTGACCGTGGTCTCGCTGACGAACAGATCGGCGGCGATCTCCGCGTTCGACAGACCCCGGGCCACCAGCTTCAGCACCTCGACCTCACGGTCGGTCAGCGTGTGCAACGTGTTCGGCACCGGCTCGTCGCCCGACGGCAGATGCTCCGCGTACTTGTCGAGGAGCCGACGCGTGATGCTCGGCGCGAGCATCGCCTCCCCGTTGGCCACCACCCGGATCGCCTGCACCAGCTCATCGGCCGGCGCGTCCTTGAGCAGAAACCCGCTGGCACCCGCCCGCAGCGCCTCCACCACGTACTCGTCGAGATCGAACGTGGTCAGCACCAGCACCTTCGCCGGACCGTCCCGCCCGGGCCCGGTGATCTGTCGGGTCGCCTCCACCCCGTCCATCCGGGGCATACGGATGTCCATCAGAACCACATCGGGCTGCAACGCCCGCACCTGGTCGAGCGCCTGAAGGCCGTCCCCGGCCTCCCCGACGACCGCGAGATCCTGCTCCGCCTCCAGAATCATCCGGAACCCGGTACGCAGCAGCGGCTGGTCGTCGACCAGTAGGACGCGGATGGCCACGAAAGTCTCCTTCGGCTAGTCCGGGCCCATTCTGCCCTGCCCTTCGACCACCGACTCGGGTGACCTCACCTGGAGGGGGTACGGCGGGGGAGTGCCGCCGAATTCCGGACATACCGACTGGTGGTCGCACCAGCCGCACAGCTTGGTCGGCCGCGGCCGCCACTCACCGCTCTCCGTGGCCAGCCGGATCGCTTCCCACAGCGCGAGCAGCTTCCGCTCCACCCGCTCCAGATCCGCCACCACCGGGTCGTACGTCAGCACGTCCCCACTGCCGAGATAGACGAGCTGGAGCCGGCGCGGCACGACCTGCTTCAGCCGCCACACCACCAGGGCGTAGAACTTCATCTGGAACAGCGCGCCCTCGGCGTACTCGGGTCTCGGCGCCTTGCCCGTCTTGTAGTCGACGATCCGCACCTCACCCGTGGGCGCCACGTCCACCCGGTCGATGATCCCGCGCAGCCTGAGCCCCGAGTCCAGCTCCGCCTCCACGAACAACTCCCGCTCGGCGGGCTCCAGACGCGTCGGGTCCTCCAACGTGAACCAGCGCTCCACCAGCCGCTCGGCCTCGGCCAGCCAGCGTGCCAGCCGCTCCCCCTCCGGGTCGTCCGCGAACAGCTCCACGACCTCCGGCCTGCTCTCGCGCAGCCGGTCCCACTGCCCGGGCACCAGCGACCTGGCCCGCGGCGCCGTCCGCTCGGCCGCCGGGACGTCGAAGAGTCTCTCCAGCACCGCGTGCACCAGCGTGCCGCGCGTCGCCGCCTCGCTCGGCTTCTCGGGCAGCCGGTCGATCACCCGGAACCGGTACAGCAGGGGGCACTGCATGAAGTCACTGGCGCGCGAGGGCGACAGCGAGGCAGGCGGCGCGGCGGCCCGCACGGCAGGACGATCGCCCTCGCCGCCCACGGGGACGGTGCCGGTGCCGTCGGTGCTGGTTTCCATGACCACAGACCATACGACCCACCACTGACAGTGACAGCCACGGACCCGTCCGACCGCCCGGCGCCGCAGCACACGTCAACACCCGTGTGCCTCGCGCGACGCGGGGGAAAACAGAGGGGGTGCCGGGGCGGAACGGACCCCGGCGACCACATAGCATCGACCGCAGACCCTTCCGCCCGGCCACCGGGCGCGGAAGACGCTTCGAACGAGGGGACATCGTGGAGACGAGCGGCGGGAGCGGGCAGCCGCGGTCCGGCAGCGACGAGGCGCCCGAGCGCGCGCACGGCGACGTGAACGGGACCCCGGCGGAAAGTGGCGCCCCCACCCCGGCCGAGTCCCGCCGCGACGCAGGCGAGCCCGACGGCGCCTCCTCGACGCACCCCGAGGCCCCCCGAGCCTCCGACGCTCCCCAGGACACCGGTGACCCCGTAGCACCGGGCGGCAAGACTTCCGCCGACGCGGACGCGGACGCCGACGCCGTGAAGCCGTCGGAAGCCCCTGCGCCGGAGCCGTCGGAAACCCCTGCGCCTGAGCCGTCGAAGACCTCGGCGGACAACTCGTCGGAAGCCCCGGTGCACAACCCGTCGCCCGACCCGGAGAACAAGCCGCCCACGGACTCCACGACCCCGGTGACCCCGGCGAACCCGGACAAGGCGCCGGCGGACGAGCAGGCGCGCACGGCCACCTCCCCGCGCCCCCACGTCCACCCGGAGGTCGCACCCAAGCCCCCCGAGCGCCCCAAGGAGCCCGGCGGCGGCATCCTCATGGGCCGCCCCTTCGGCGTACCCGTGTACGTCGCGCCCAGCTGGTTCCTCGTCGCGGCCCTGATCACCTGGGTATTCGGCGGTCAGCTCGACCGCGTCCTGCCCGAGCTCGGCGCCGCCCGCTACCTGGTCTCCCTCTTCTTCGCGGTCGCCTTCTACGCCTCCGTACTCGTCCACGAACTCGCGCACACCGTCGCCGCCCTGCGCTTCAAACTGCCCGTGCGCCGCATCCAGCTCCAGTTCTTCGGCGGCGTCTCGGAGATCGAGAAGGAGTCCGAGACCCCCGGCCGCGAGTTCGTCCTGGCCTTCGTCGGCCCCCTGCTCTCCCTGATCCTCGCGGGCGTCTTCTACGTCGCACTGCTGGCCGTCGAGCCGGGCACCGTCCCCGGCGTACTGCTCGCCGGCCTGATGATCTCCAACCTGATCGTCGCCGCGTTCAACCTGCTGCCCGGCCTGCCCCTCGACGGCGGCCGCATGCTCCGCGCCGTCGTCTGGAAGATCACCGGCAAGCCGATGACCGGCACGATCGCCGCCGCCTGGGTCGGCCGCGCCCTCGCCGTCGCCGTCCTCATCGGACTCCCGCTGCTCACCCAGTCCGGACTGCTCGGCTCCGCCGCCGAGGACAGCGTCGGCATGGACACCGTCCTGGACGCCCTGCTCGCCGCGATCCTCGCCGCGATCATCTGGACCGGCGCCGGCAACAGCCTCCGCATGGCCCGCCTGCGCGAACACCTCCCCGAACTCCAGGCCCGCGCCCTCACCCGTCGCGCGGTCCCCGTCGAGACCGACACCCCCCTCTCCGAGGCCCTGCGCCGCGCCAACGAAGCCGGCGCCCGCGCCCTCGTCGTCGTCGACCCCGACGGCGAACCCCTCTCCCTCGTCCGCGAGGCCGCCATCGTCGGCGTCCCCGAACACCGCCGCCCCTGGGTAGCCGTCGGCGGCCTCGCCCAGGACCTCACCGACGGCATGCGCGTCTCCGCGGAACTGGCAGGCGAAGCCCTCCTCGAAGCCCTCCGCGCGGCCCCGGCCACCGAGTACCTGGTGGTGGAGGAGTCGGGCGAGATCTACGGCGTCCTGTCGGCGGCGGACGTGGAGCGAGCGTTCGTCAAGGCAATGGCAAGGCCCAGCTGAGCGCCCCTCAAGGGGCACGGGCCTGTCCGATATGCGGCTCCGCCACGTGGGCGCGACCAGCCACGACGAACCCGCGATGACCCATGGACCCCAGCGCGCCGAGACCGTGGTCGGCAGCCCTCCGAAACGCCGGTAGGCTGACTCACATGTCCGAACCGACCGGTGCCGCCCGCCGTCGCGGGCCCTTCAAGGTCGGGGACCAGGTCCAGCTCACCGACCCCAAGGGACGCCACTACACGTTCACGCTCGAAGAGGGAAAGAACTTCCACACCCACAAGGGTTCCTTCCCGCACGACGAGCTGATCGGCGCTCCCGAGGGCAGTGTTGTCCGCACCACGGGGAACGTCGCCTACCTGGCGCTGCGACCCCTGCTCCCCGACTACGTCCTGTCCATGCCCCGCGGCGCCGCCGTGGTCTACCCCAAGGACGCGGGGCAGATCCTGGCCTTCGCCGACATCTTCCCCGGCGCCCGCGTCGTCGAGGCCGGCGTCGGCTCCGGCTCGCTCAGCAGCTTCCTGCTGCGCGCCATCGGCGACCAGGGCATGCTGCACAGCTACGAGCGCCGCGCGGACTTCGCCGAGATCGCCCAGGCGAACGTGGAGCGCTACTTCGGCGGCCCGCACCCCGCCTGGCAGCTCACCGTCGGCGACCTCCAGGACAACCTGAGCGACACCGACGTGGACCGCGTCATCCTCGACATGCTCGCCCCCTGGGAGTGCCTGGAGGCCGTCTCCAAGTCCCTCGTCCCCGGCGGCATCCTCTGCTGCTACGTCGCGACCACCACCCAGCTCGCCCGGACCGTCGAGTCCATCCGCGAGATCGGCTGCTTCAACGAGCCGACCGCCTGGGAGTCGATGATCCGCAACTGGCACATCGAGGGCCTCGCCGTCCGCCCGGACCACCGGATGATCGGCCACACCGGCTTCCTGCTCACCGCCCGTCGCCTCGCCGACGGCGTCGAGCCGCCCATGCGCCGCCGCCGCCCCGCCAAGGGCGCATACGGTGAGGACTACGCCGGCCCCAACGCCGACGGCGGCAGCGGCCGCTGAACCCCGACCCACCCGGTGAGCGGCCCCGCGCCGCCCACCCGTCACCGTAGGCGGCCGCCCGCCGCATACAACGCGCCCTCGACCTGGCCGAGTTCCCAGCAGCACCCGGGAACTCGGCCACGTCGTTCTCCCGTTGACGCGCCACCAGAAAGCTGCGGGAACCACGTACCCCGCCGTTCCACGGCCACTGTGACGTGTGGCACCATGCGGGTCATCCCCACCGGCACAGCACCCTCAGGAGACGCTCCTAGTGCAGCAATCCGCCGTCCCGGAACTGGCCCACGCGCACACCCGGCCCATCCACTGGCTCGCCACGGCCACCGCACTCGCCGGAGTCATGGCCCTGTCGTCCGCCCTCCAGCCCGACGCGGCGAGAGCGGCCCAGCCCGGCCCGCAGGCCCAGCCGGCCCCGGCCGTCGTGGCGGCCCCCGACCCCACCGAGGTGGACCTCCCCCTCGACTGCGGACCCGTCGGGATCGTCGTGAAGCAGAAGCGCTCCGGAGACCTCGACGGAGACGGCCGCCCGGAGACCGTGGCCGTCGTGCACTGCGACGCCAGCATGGGCACCCCGCCCGACGGCGTGTACGTCCTCACCCGCTCCACCGACGCCGCGCAGCCCCGGGTCGTCGCCACCCTCGTGAACCCCAAGGACCGCAAGACCGTCACCGACTTCGCCCTCCGTGACGCCGTCGTCACCGCGACCTTGCACGGCTACTCGTCGGCCGACGTGCCCAACTGCTGCCCGGACGTGACGGACCCCGTCAAGTGGCAATGGAAGAACGGGGCGTTCGTGCGCTCGACGCCCGCCGGAACACAAAGCGTCTGACACCGCCCGCCGGAAGACGAACGGGAAGTGATCACCCGGCAAACCCGGTGTGAGAAAGCAGACACGGGGCGACGCGGAGTGTCCGCCGGGTCACTCCGCGTCAGGCCCGAAGACCTCGACCCTGTCCGAAACCCGACGTACGTGGATGCACTCGCCCGGACACTCCTTCGCGGAGTCCACCACATCCGTGAGAAGCGGCAGCGGAACGGGCGTTGTGGCCCCCGGGGCCTGCAACAACTCGTCGCCCGGACTCTTCACATAGGCCAGTCCGTCGATGTCCAGCTCGAACACCTCGGGCGCGTACTGGACGCAGATGCCGTCGCCGGTGCACAGGTCCTGGTCGATCCAGACCTCGAGCGCCTCGCCCTTGGCTCCGGCCTCCTGCTGCACGGTCATCTCTCCTGCCGTTTCATTCGTCGAGCCGGTCGGGAACGATGCAGGCTCTGACGGGTGTTGAACACTTCGACCCTACCTGGGGCGGCTTCCCAAGCATGTTCGGTGGGTATTCCCCTGGCGTGAGGGAGAGCGCAAGGGTGAAGATCGGACACACCCCGACAGTCTTTGTGATCTAGGGGTTTCAATCGACACCCACCCAGGTAGGGTCTGGAAGCGTCCAGCTCCCCTTGGAGGAGGTGAGGACCGTGGCAGCCCACGACGACGACATGAACCGCGGCATCCGCCCGGGACGAGGGTCCGACGACCCGGCCGGGCAGATTGCCTACCTTGAGCAGGAGATCGCCGTCCTGCGACGCAAGCTCGCCGACTCTCCGCGACACACGAGGATTCTCGAAGAGCGGATCGTCGAGCTGCAGACCAATCTGGCCGGCGTGTCCGCACAGAACGAGCGGCTCGCCAACACGCTCCGTGAGGCCCGCGACCAGATCGTGGCCCTCAAGGAAGAAGTCGACCGGCTCGCGCAGCCGCCGGCCGGCTTCGGTGTCTTCCTCACGGCGAACGAGGACGGCACGGCCGACATCTTCACCGGGGGCCGAAAGCTCCGGGTGAACGTCAGCCCGAGCGTCGACCTGGAAGAGCTCCGGCGCGGCCAGGAAGTAATGCTCAACGAAGCGCTCAACGTGGTCGAGGCCATGGAGTACGAGCGCGTCGGGGACATCGTCACCCTCAAGGAGATCCTCGAGGACGGCGAGCGAGCCCTGGTACTCGGGCACACCGACGAGGAACGGGTGGTACGGCTCGCCGAGCCGCTGCTGGACGTCACCATCCGCCCCGGCGACGCCCTCCTGCTCGAACCCCGCTCCGGCTACGTCTACGAGGTCGTCCCCAAGAGCGAGGTCGAGGAACTCGTCCTCGAAGAGGTCCCGGACATCGGCTACGAGCAGATCGGTGGCCTCGGCAACCAGATCGAGATGATCCGCGACGCGGTCGAGCTCCCCTACCTCTACCCGGACCTGTTCAAGGAGCACGAACTGCGCCCACCCAAGGGCGTCCTCCTCTACGGACCCCCCGGATGCGGCAAGACGCTCATCGCCAAGGCCGTGGCCAACTCGCTGGCCAAGAAGGTCGCCGAAGTGACCGGCCAGGCCCAGGGCAAGAGCTTCTTCCTCAACATCAAGGGCCCCGAGCTCCTCAACAAGTACGTCGGTGAGACCGAGCGGCAGATCCGCCTCGTCTTCCAGCGCGCCAGGGAGAAGGCCAGCGAGGGCACCCCCGTCATCGTCTTCTTCGACGAGATGGAATCCCTCTTCCGCACCCGCGGCTCCGGCGTCAGCTCGGACGTGGAGAACACCATCGTCCCGCAGCTGCTCGCCGAGATCGACGGTGTGGAAGGCCTGCAGAACGTCGTGGTCATCGGCGCCTCCAACCGCGAGGACATGATCGACCCCGCGATCCTGCGCCCCGGCCGCCTCGACGTGAAGATCAAGATCGAGCGTCCGGACGCCGAAGCGGCCAAGGACATCTTCCAGAAGTACCTCACCGAGCGCCTCCCGCTGCACACGGACGACCTCGGCGAACACGGCGGCTCCAAGGCCACCACCGTCCAGAGCATGATCCAGACGGCAGTGGAACACATGTACGCCGAAACCGAGGAAAACCGCTTCCTGGAAGTCACCTACGCCAACGGAGACAAGGAAGTCCTCTACTTCAAGGACTTCAACTCCGGCGCCATGATCGAGAACATCGTCGGGCGTGCCAAGAAAATGGCGATCAAGGACTTCCTCGACAAGAACCAGAAGGGCCTCCGCGTCTCCCACCTGCTCCAGGCCTGCGTGGACGAGTTCAAGGAGAATGAGGACCTGCCCAACACCACCAACCCGGACGACTGGGCCCGAATCTCCGGAAAGAAGGGCGAACGGATCGTCTACATCCGTACGCTGATCACCGGAAAGCAGGGTGCCGACACCGGACGCTCCATCGACACGGTGGCGAACACCGGGCAGTACCTGTAAAAGACAGGGCGGCTGCGGGTGCCCTCAGTGGGTACCCGCAGTCGACTGTTTTTCAGGTAAAGGCCGGAGCAAGGCAATGACGCAAATGATCTCCCCACCAGCGCAGAGCCGTTCTAGGCTCTTTCGTACCGCCGAGTCGCGCAGTGCGGGGACGGGCACCGCACACGCACCGGAGCGCCAGCGGTACTTGAGCAGCGTCCCCGACCGAGGGCGCCGCCGGGCAAGGAGGGCCGCATGACCGTACGGCGAGTAATGGGCATCGAGACGGAGTACGGGATCTCCGTCCCCGGCCACCCCAATGCCAATGCCATGCTCACCTCGTCCCAGATCGTCAACGCCTACGCCGCGGCGATGCACCGGGCCCGCCGGGCCCGCTGGGACTTCGAGGAGGAGAACCCGCTGCGGGACGCGCGAGGCTTCGACCTCGCCCGCGAGGCCGCCGACTCCAGCCAGCTCACCGACGAGGACATCGGCCTCGCCAATGTCATCCTCACCAACGGCGCGCGGCTCTACGTCGACCACGCACACCCCGAATACAGCGCCCCCGAGGTCACGAACCCGATGGACGCCGTCCTCTGGGACAAGGCCGGCGAACGCATCATGGCCGAGGCCGCCGAACGCGCCGCCCAGCTCCCCGGCGCCCAGCCGATCCACCTCTACAAGAACAACACCGACAACAAGGGCGCCTCCTACGGCACGCACGAGAACTACCTGATGAAGCGGGAGACCCCCTTCTCGGACATCGTGCGCCACCTCACGCCGTTCTTCGTCTCCCGCCAGGTCTTCGCCGGAGCGGGCCGCGTCGGCATCGGCCAGGACGGCCACGAACACGGCTTCCAGCTCAGCCAGCGCGCCGACTACTTCGAGGTCGAGGTCGGCCTGGAGACGACGCTGAAGCGCCCGATCATCAACACCAGGGACGAGCCGCACGCGGACGCGGAGAAGTACCGCCGACTCCACGTGATCATCGGCGACGCGAACCTGTCGGAGATCTCCACCTACCTCAAGCTGGGCACGACGGCCCTGGTGCTGTCCATGATCGAGGACGGCTTCATCGCGGTCGACCTCGCCGTCGACCAGCCGGTCCGCACCCTCCACCAGGTCTCCCATGACCCGTCCCTGCAACGCCTCGTCACCCTCCGCAGCGGCCGCACCCTGACCGCCGTACAACTCCAGATGGAGTACTACGAGCTGTCGCGCAAGTACGTGGAGGAGCGCTTCGGGGCCGACGCCGACGACCAGACCAAGGACGTCCTGAGCAGGTGGGAGGACACCCTCAACCGGCTGGAGAACGACCCGATGAGCCTGTCCGGAGAACTGGACTGGGTCGCCAAGCGGGAGCTGATGGAGGGCTACCGGCGCCGCGACGACCTCGACTGGGATGCCGCCAGGCTGCACCTCGTCGACCTCCAGTACGCCGACGTACGCGCCGAGAAGGGCCTCTACAACCGTCTCGCGGCCCGCGGCAAGATGAAGCGGCTCCTGGACGAGGCGGACGTCGAACGGGCCCGTACGAAGCCGCCGGAGGACACCCGCGCGTACTTCCGCGGCCGCTGTCTGGAGCAGTACGCCGACGACGTCGCGGCGGCCTCCTGGGACTCGGTGATCTTCGATCTCCCGGGCCGGGATTCGCTCCAGCGCGTCCCAACCCTCGAACCGCTTCGCGGAACGCGAAATCACGTCAAGGAGCTCCTGGACCGCTGCCGCACGGCAGAAGACCTGGTCAGGGTCCTGTCCGGCGGCTGATCCAGGGTTCACCCCTGATCAGCTGGGCAGGGTGGAAACAGCGGCGTCCGGGAATCATCGAGGTGGTCCCCGGACGTTGTGGAAACGACGGGGCCAATGTCAGATCCGGCTTGTAGGGTCTGATCATCACCGATCGGCAGGAAAGCCGACCTGCCGACCATGTCGGGCGAACTGAGCGGGGTGAGGGTTATGGCGACCAAGGACACCGGCGGCGGCCAGCAGAAGGCCACGCGTTCCACCGAAGAGGTCGAGGAAGCACCCGAGGCGCAGGCTTCGGAGGACCTCAAGGAGCGGCAGGAGAAGCTGAGCGACGACGTGGACTCGGTTCTCGACGAAATCGATGATGTGCTCGAAGAGAATGCCGAGGATTTCGTGAGGTCATTCGTTCAGAAGGGTGGCCAGTAGGCTGCTTTCGCCTTCGAATTGAAGGTAGACGGGGTGGGTTGGTGGCGGATGAGCATGGGGTGAAGCGCTGCGCGCGGTGTGGCAAGACCAAGCCGCGTGCGGCGTTCGCTCAGAAGCGGTCGAACCTCGACGGATTGCAGCGCCGCTGCCTTGATTGTGCGCATGAGTCGGACCGGAAGCGTCAGCAGGCTATGGGAAGAGTAGTTCCACTACCTGGTGCGGTCCCGGAAGGCAGCAAGCTCTGTCAGGGCTGTGGGGAGATCAAGCCCCACTCCGAATGGCATCGAAAAGGCTCGTCTCCCGATGGTCTGGCGTCGCGCTGCCGAGCTTGTCGTGCGATCGACAACCGGGCAGGTCATCTCATGCGCAAGTACGGTCTAACGCCAGCGGAGTTGGACGAGCTAATTGCCGAGCAGCAGGGCATCTGTTGTATCTGCCTCGCTGCCCCCGCCGAGCATGTGGATCACTGCCACAACACGGGTAGGGTCCGAGGCGTACTGTGCTTCAGCTGCAACGCGGCGCTGGGGCAGTTCAAGGATCGGCCCGACGTCATAAGGCGGGCTGCGACATACGTGGAAGGAAACGCGTGGAAGCCAACACTCGTAGCACCGGGCGTCTACCAGCTGCCTTCCTGACGCCTGGGTCGTCGTCCTTCATGGACTTCCTGTCGGACCACCAGCCGGAGATGCTCCCTGGCAAGCGGCAGCTGCCGCCGACCCAGGGCGTGATCGAGGCCCCGCACGGCACGACGATCGTGGCGGCGACGTTCCCCGGCGGTGTGGTGCTGGCCGGTGACCGCCGGGCCACGATGGGCAACATGATCGCGCAGCGGGACATCGAGAAGGTGTTCCCGGCGGACGAGTACTCGGCGGTGGGTATCGCCGGCACGGCCGGTCTGGCCGTGGAGATGGTGAAGCTGTTCCAGCTGGAGCTGGAGCACTTCGAGAAGGTGGAAGGCGCCCAGCTCTCCCTGGAGGGCAAGGCCAACCGTCTGTCGACCATGATCCGTTCCAACCTGGGCATGGCCATGCAGGGTCTGGCCGTCGTCCCGCTCTTCGCCGGTTTCGACGTCGACCGGGGGAAGGGCCGCATCTTCTCCTACGACGTGACGGGCGGCCGTTCCGAGGAGAGCGGCTTCGCGGCCACCGGCTCCGGCTCGATCTTCGCGCGCGGCGCCATGAAGAAGCTCTTCCGTGCCGACCTCACCGAGGACGAGGCCACGACCCTCGTGATCCAGGCCCTCTACGACGCGGCAGACGACGACTCGGCCACCGGTGGTCCCGATGTCGCCCGCCGGATCTACCCCATCGTCACCGTGATCACCGAGGACGGCTTCCGCCGGCTCACCGACGAGGAGTCCTCCGAGATCGCCCGCTCGATCCTGGAGCGGCGCCTGGAGCAGCCCGACGGCCCGCGCGCCGCGCTGCTCTAGCCGGTCCGGTCGACGGCCCTCTTATCAAGGTGATCCAGTGACTTCGACAGAAAGGGACGGATAACCGGTGTCGACGCCGTTCTATGTCTCACCCCAGCAGGCCATGGCCGACCGGGCGGAGTACGCCCGCAAGGGCATCGCCCGTGGCCGCAGCCTGGTCGTGCTGCAGTATGCCGACGGCATCGTGTTCGTCGGCGAGAACCCGTCCCGCGCGCTGCACAAGTTCAGCGAGATCTACGACCGGATCGGCTTCGCTGCCGCCGGCAAGTACAACGAGTACGAGAACCTGCGGATCGGCGGCGTGCGCTACGCCGATCTCCGTGGTTACACCTACGACCGCGACGATGTGACCGCCCGCGGTCTCGCCAACGTCTACGCCCAGACCCTGGGCACGATCTTCTCCTCGGCGGCCGAGAAGCCGTACGAGGTGGAGCTGGTCGTCGCCGAGGTGGGGGAGACCCCCGAGGGTGACCAGATCTATCGGTTGCCGCATGACGGTTCGATCGTGGACGAGCACGGCTCGGTGGCGGTCGGCGGCAACGCCGAGCAGATCAGCAGCTACCTGGACCAGCGCCACCAGGACGGCATGTCCCTGGCGGAGGCACTCAAGCTCGCCGTCCAGGCCCTGTCCCGCGACACCAACGGCACCCAGCGGGAGATCCCCGCCGAGCGCCTGGAGGTCGCTGTCCTCGACCGCACCCGCCCGCAACAGCGCAAGTTCAAGCGCATCGTCGGCCGCCAACTCGGCCGCTTGCTGGAGATCGACGGCGCCAGCACGGAAGCCGAAAGCGCCGAGGAGGAGTAGACCCCCCGCCTCGAACCCCGCCCGTAGTGCGCCCCGGCCGACCCAGGCCGGGGCGCACGGCATAGAGCGGTATCGGGGGAGGGGGTCGGCGTCGGCCGCGTCCCGAAGCCGAGGGGGTGCGGGGAACGCGCGATCAACGACATACGACGTGCGGATGGTGCTCAGCGGCGCTCAACGGCGCCCGGGCGGAGCCCTCCGGGGGCCCCTGGGGGTGCCGTGGACCCCCGAACCACCAGCTCCACGGGAATATCCCCCTCCGTCGGCGTGCGTCCCTCCAGAACCGCCAGCAGGGCCTCCATCCCCCGCTCCCCGAACAGCTCCGCGTCCAGCCGCACGGTCGTCAGCTCGGGATCGAGCGCCGTGGCGAGGGCCAGGTCGTCCAGCCCTGTCACCGAGACGTCCTCCGGAACCCGCAGCCCCAACCGTCGTACGGCCTTGTACGCGCCGGCCGCCAGCTTGTCGTCGTCGCAGACCAGCGCGGTCGGACGGGCCCCGGCCTCGGTCAGCGCGGCCTCCGCCGCGGCCAGCGCCCCGTCGATGGAGATGGGTGCGGCGGCCGTGCGCAGGGAGGTGCCCGGCATCGAACCCACTCGCGCCGCCAGCTCCCGCGCACGCACGTCGAAGGTCCAGGACGGCACGTCCGCGGCCAGATGCAGAAAGTCGCGGTGCCCCAGTCCGAGCAGATGGTCGGCGACCTGTCGTACGCCGTCCCGGATGTCGAGGTTGACGGTGGCGGCCCCCAGGCTGCCCTGCGGATCGCTGTCCAGCATCACCAGCGGCAGTTGGTCGCCCCGGATCGCGGTGAGCGCGTCCGCGGCCATCGACGAGGCGATCACGCCGTCCAGTGCGGCCTGGGCGGAGGCGAAGGGGTCGCGGGCCGGGCCGACGCCCTCCGGGGACGGATAGAGGACGACGCCGAAGCCGTGCTGGGCGGCGACCCGGGCCGCGCCCGTGTACACGCCCGCGAAGAACTCGGTCGTCAGGGCCGGCACCACGAGGAGCACGGTCCGGGTGCGGCCGAGGCGGAGGTTGCGGGCGGCGAGGTTGGGCCGGTAGCCCAGTTCCCGCGCGGCCTCCCGTACGCGTTCCGCCGTGGTCTCCGAGACACGGCCGCGCCATTTGTCGCCGAGGACCAGGGAGACCGCGGCCTGGGAGACCCCGGCGGCCTGGGCGACGTCACGGCTCGTGGGCCGCGTACTACCTCGTGCCACCGTCGGCCTGCTCCCTCGTCTGGACTCGCGGACAGGGCACATGGTACGTATGACGGCGGACGTTATACGTAACACCTCACTCGTCGAGAGCCCATCGAGAGGCAGGACATGGCCGCCGGATATCTCGAGATCCTCAGGACACGGCACGCCGCGCGGCTGCTCGCCGGAACGCTGGTGGGCCGGCTGCCGAACATCACCGCCACGATCACGATCGTGCTCTTCGTCCGCGCGCAGGGCGGCACCTACAGTCTCGCGGGCGCGCTGGCGGCCGTGTACGGCGTCGCCAACGCGGTCGGACAGCCGCTGCTCGGGCGGCTCGTGGACCTCCACGGACAGCCGCGCGTGCAGCTGCCGGCGGCTGTCGTCTCCGCCCTCGCCATGACCGTCTTCGCCCTCTTCGGGCTGGACCCGCTGCCGGTGGCGTATCTCGCCATGGCGGTCGCCGGGCTGTTCACGCCTCCTCTGGAGGGCGGGCTGCGGGCCCTGTGGTCCTCCGTCCTGCGCAAGGAGGAGCAGGTGCACACGGCGTATGCGATGGACGCCGTGGCCCAGGAGGTCATGTTCACCGTCGGGCCGCTGATGGTGACCCTGTGCGTGGCGCTGTGGTCGGCGTCGGCCGCGCTCGTGGTGCTCAGTGTCATCGGGGTGCTCGGCGCTCTCTGGGTGGTCGTCTCGCCGCCGTCGCGGGCCTGGCGCTCCGCTCCGCGCGAGGCCCACTGGCTGGGCGCGCTGCGCTCGCCCGGGTTGCTGGCGCTTCTCGGCGCGTTCCTCTTCGTCGGTATCGCGCTCGGCTCGATCACCGTCGCGGCCGCCTCGTACGCGGACGGCAACGGCGGGGACGCCGTGTACGGCTGGCTGATGGCGGGCGTCGGGCTGGGTGCGCTCGTGGGTGGTACGGCGTACGGCGCGCGGCAGTGGAGCGGGGCTCCGGAGCGTCGTCTCCAGGTGCTGGTGGCGCTTCTGGCGGTCTGTTACGTGCCGCTGACGCTGATGCCCGGTCCGGTCGGCATGACGGGGCTCACGACGCTCGCGGGTGTGTTCCTGGCGCCCGCCATCGCCTGTGCGTTCGTCCTCGTCGACAGGCACGCGCCGCGCGGCACGGTCACCGAGGCGTTCTCGTGGATCGTGACGACGTTCACCGTCGGCCAGTCGGTGGGCACGGGGGTCGCGGGACCCGTCGTCGAGTGGGGCGGGACGCTGTCGGGTTTCGTCGTGCCGGGTGCCGCGGGGGCCGTGTCGTTGCTGGTTCTGCTGGCCACCGGGCGGGTTCTCGCTGTTCCTTCCGAGGGTGCGGTGGTCGCGGTCTCATCGGAAAATGATCCAAACCGTGCTGTCGAACCCCGTTTCAGCTCGGTGGATCGGGCGTAATGTTCAGTCATGGACCGCCGCATTTTCGGGCTGGAGAACGAGTACGGCGTCACGTGCACGTTCAGGGGACAGCGCCGTCTGTCTCCTGACGAGGTGGCGCGGTACCTCTTCCGCCGTGTCGTGTCATGGGGCCGCAGCAGCAATGTGTTTCTGCGGAACGGGGCCCGCCTCTATCTCGACGTGGGCTCACATCCGGAATACGCGACACCCGAATGTGACAACGTGACCGAACTGGTCACTCACGACAAGGCCGGCGAGCGCATTCTCGAAGGACTGCTGGTCGACGCCGAACGCCGCCTGCACGAGGAGGGAATCGCGGGCGACGTCTACCTCTTCAAGAACAACACGGACTCGGCGGGCAACTCATACGGTTGCCATGAGAACTATCTGGTGGCCCGGCACGGGGAGTTCTCCCGTCTCGCGGACATCCTGATTCCGTTCCTCGTCACCCGGCAGCTGCTGTGCGGCGCGGGCAAGGTATTGCAGACCCCGCGTGGTGCGGTGTACTGCGTGAGCCAGCGCGCGGAGCACATCTGGGAGGGCGTCAGCTCGGCGACCACCCGCTCCCGGCCGATCATCAACACCCGCGACGAGCCGCACGCGGACGCCGAGCGGTACCGCCGTCTCCACGTCATCGTGGGCGACTCGAACATGTCCGAGACGACCATGCTGCTCAAGGTCGGTGCCACCGACCTCGTGCTGCGCATGATCGAGGCGGGCACGGTCATGCGCGACCTCACCCTGGAGAACCCGATCCGGGCGATCCGCGAGGTCAGCCATGACATCACCGGCCGTCGCAAGGTGCGGCTGGCCAGCGGCCGTGAGGCCTCCGCGCTGGAGGTGCAGCGCGAGTACTACGAGAAGGCCGTGGACTTCGTCGAGCGCCGCGGCATCCGTACGGGCACCGTCGAGCAGGTCCTGGAGCTGTGGGGCCGCACGCTGGACGCGATCGAGGCCGAGGACCTCGACCGGATCGGCACCGAAATCGACTGGGTGATGAAGTACAAGCTCATCGAGCGGTACCGCGCCAAGCACAACATGACCATGTCGCATCCGCGGGTCGCGCAGATAGACCTCGCGTATCACGACATCCACCGCCGTCGTGGCCTGTACTACCTCCTGGAGAGGAAAGGCCAAGCCACCCGTATCTGCAATGACTTGAAGATCTTCGAGGGCAAGTCGGTTCCGCCGCAGACCACTCGGGCCCGGCTGCGCGGGGACTTCATCCGGCGCGCCCAGGAACAGCGTCGTGATTTCACGGTCGACTGGGTGCATCTCAAGCTCAACGACCAGGCGCAACGCACCGTGTTGTGCAAGGACCCGTTCCGTTCCGTCGACGACCGGGTGGAGAAGCTGATCGCGGGAATGTGACCTCCGGTTGAGGAAACCGGCCGTGGGCCCCGTACGTTCTCGTACGGGGCCCGTCGCACGCCCTAGAGTGGCGGGCGACCAGAGTGCCGTCTGAGATCTGAGGAACACGTGCGCCGAATTGCCGGCCTTCTCGTCGTGCCGCTGCTGCTGCTCTCCGCAGCGGCCTGCGGCAGCGACGACGACAAGGGCTCCGACTCCACCTCCACGAAGAACGGAGTGCCCGCGATCACCGAGGGCGCCGAGTTCGGGAAGAAGCCGACCCTCGCGAAGGGGGAGGGTGACCCGCCGAAAGAGTTGAAGGCCGAGGTCATCAGCGAGGGCGACGGCGCGAAGCTGAAGAAGGGTGACGTCGCCGAGGTGAACTACCTCGGCCAGGAGTACGACGAGTCGAAGCCCTTCGACAACAGCTTCGACAAGAAGCAGACGTTCCCGGTCACCCTGGGGGCGGGTGGTGTCATCCAGGGCTGGGAGCAGGGCCTGGAGGGCCAGAAGGTCGGCAGCCGGGTGGAGCTGGTGATCCCCCCGGATCTGGGGTACGGGGCGCAGGGGCAGGGCGACATCAAGGCGAACGCCACGCTCGTCTTCGTCGTGGACATCGTGAAGGGCACGTCGATCCCCGCCTCGGCGAAGGGTACGGAGGTCGCCCAGGACAACATCGACCTGCCGAAGGTCGGCACGAACACCGACGGCAAGGCGCCCACGGTGACGATGCCGAAGGACAGTGACCCGCCGACGAAGCTCGTCTCGAACTACGTCCTGGAGAGCGACGGCGCGGTCGTGAAGGGCACGGACAGTGTGGTCGTGAACTATGTCGCCCTGCTCTGGGAAGGCGGCAAGAAGTTCGACAGCACCTACGACACGGGCAAGACCGTGACGTTCCCGCTGGACCAGTTGACGCTCAAGGGCCTGAAGGACGGTCTCGTGGGCAAGAAGGCCGGCAGCCGGGTGCTTCTCGTCGTGCCGCCCGACCAGGCCTTCGGTGACAAGGAGCAGCAGGGCATCCCGAAGAACTCCACTCTGGTCTTCGCCGTCGACATTCTGGCCGTGGTGTAAGACTGGGCAGGTTGCCCATCAGTCATCGCGCATGACGTTCGTACGACATAGGAGCCAGTGCAGTGAGCATCGAAAAGCCCGAGATCGACTTCCCCGGTGGCGAGCCCCCGAAGGACCTTGAGATCAAGGACATCTGGGTGGGCGACGGCGCGGAGGCCAAGGCGGGCGACACCGTCCTGGTGCACTACGTGGGCGTGGCCTTCTCCACCGGCGAGGAGTTCGACGCGTCCTGGAACCGCGGCACGCCGCTGGAGTTCCGGCTCGGCGTCGGCCAGGTCATCGCCGGCTGGGACCAGGGCGTGCAGGGCATGAAGGTCGGCGGCCGCCGTCAGCTGATCATCCCGGCGCACCTCGCGTACGGCGACCGCGGTGCCGGTGGCCGTATCGGCCCCGGCGAGACGCTGATCTTCGTCTGCGACCTGGTCAAGGTCTGATCGACCGGGCAAAGTCTGAGCGACTGGTCAAGGACTGATCGACCGAGGTGAGGTCTGGTCGTCGTACCGGTCGACCGTCTGGTCGTCGTACCGGATGGCCGCCCGGTCGATCGGTCCGCTTGATCGTCGTTCCGTGTGGGGCCGGGATCCGACCGGACCCGATCACCTGGGGTCCATGCCTGTCCGGGCATGGGCCCTCGGCTTTTGCCGCGACGCTTCGTAGCGGTACGGTCATGCCGCAGAAGCACCCATAGGAAGGGCGTCGATGGCCATTGCCAAGGCCGAGCGGCTGATGAACCTGGCGCTGTGTCTGCTGGGGACGCGTCGGCCGCTCAGCAAGCGCGAGCTGCGGGATTCCATCGAGGCGTATGTCGAAGCCGTCAGGCCGGAAAAGGGTGCGGCTGGTTCCGACGACTCCTTCAACCGCATGTTCGAGCGCGACAAGGACGATCTGCGCGAACTCGGCCTGGTCATCGAGACGGTGGAGAACCTCGACGGCGAGGTCGGCTATCTGGCCCGCCGCGACAGCAACAGCCTCCCGCCCATCACCCTCGACGCCGAGGAGGCCGCGGCCCTCGGGCTCGCCGCGAAGGTCTGGCAGCAGGCCCGCCTCGCCGGTGCCGCGAGCGGCGCCCTGCAGAAGCTGCGCGCGGCCGGGCTGCCCGAGGACGTCGACCCGTACGAGGCCCATGGGGCCCTGGAGCCGCGTATCCCGGTGCACGAGGCCGCGTTCGAGCCGCTGATGCTGGCCTGCCGCGACCGCCGCCCGGTCGTGTTCGAGTACCGCAAGGCCACCGCCGCCCGCCCCGAGCCTCGGCATGTGGAGCCGTGGGCCCTGGAGTGCTGGCGCGGCCACTGGTATCTCGCCGGCTGGGACCGCGACCGGGGCGCCGAGCGCGTCTTCCGGCTCTCCCGGATCACCGGCAAGGTCCGCAGCCGGGGCGGCGCCTTCACCGTCGAGGTCCCGGACGTTGTCACGGTCCGGGAGACGGTCGCGAGCTGGGCGGGGGAGACCGCCGACCGCTCCGCGCTGATCCGGCTGCGCACGGGCGCCGGCTACCCGCTGCGCGCGAAGGCCTCCGCCGTACGGGAACTCGGCGACGGCTGGGACGAGTTGGAGATTCCGTACGGGCACGGTCTGGACGCCTGGCTGGTCGAGTTCGGGCCCGACGTGGTGGTCCTGGAGCCGGCGGAGCTGCGGGCAGACGTGGTGGACCGGCTGCGTGCCGTGGCCAAGGGTTGAGGGGACGTAAGAACGTGGTGGGAAAACCGGCGCGGCCGGGGAACGCCATCGACCAGACCCGGCGGATGCTCTCCCTGGTGACGTATCTGCGGGAGCGGCCCGGCGCCCGGATCGAGGACGTCGCCCGCGCCTTCGGCATCACCGAGGACGAACTGGTCTCGGATCTCGATGTGCTGCCCATGTGCGGGACCAGCTTCCGCGGCGGTGATCTGCTCGACATCGACACCGACGGTGAGCGCATCTGGTGGCACAACCCGGCCGCCCTGGGCGCGGAGGCCGCCGAGCCGCTGCGGCTGGCCGCCGACGAGGCCACCGCCCTGCTGGTGGCCGCCCGCGCGGTCGCCACGCTGCCCGGCCTGCGCGAGAGCGACCGGCAGGCCCTGCTGCGGGCCACCGCCAAGGTCGAGACCGCGGCCGGGGAGGCGGCGGGCGCCAGTTCACGCCTGTCGGTCACCTTCGAGGCCGAGGGCGGGGTCTTCGCCGACGTCGACCGGGCCATCTCGGAGCGGCGGCGGCTGTGGATCCGCTACTACTCGCCCGCCCGCGACGAGGTCACCGAACGCGAGATCGACCCGATCCGCCTGGTCAGCGTCGGTCACACCTATGTCGAGGCCTGGTGCCGCCGCTCCGAGGCCCGCCGGACCTTCCGGCTGGACCGGGTCGCCGAGATCAAGATCCTCGACGAGCCGTCCGCGCCGCCCGAGATCGAGCTGAGGGACCTGTCGGAGGCGTTGGTGCAGCCCGCCGCCGAGGACCCCGAGGTCGTCGTCGAGGTCGGCCCCGGCGGGCGCTGGGTCGCCGAGTACTACCCGCACGACAGCGCCGAGGAGCTGCCTGACGGCGGGCTGCGCATCAGCCTGCGCACCCCCGACCCCGCCTCGCTGCGGCGGCTCGCGCTGCGGCTCGGGCGCGACGGACGGATCGTCTCCCCGCAGGACCTGGCCGACAGCGCCCGTCGGGCGGCCCGCGAGGCACTGGCGGCCTACGACGAGACCGTGACGACGAGACCGTGACGACGGCGTACGACCGGAAAAGGAGATGCGAGGGCTGTGAGCGGCGGGTCGGTTGTGTCGGGTGTGAGGGCCGGCGTGAAGTCCGGTGTGCAGGAGATCCAGGAGATGACCGTGGCGGTCGCCTTCGCGGGCATGAAGAGGGCGGTCGACGTGGTGTTCCGAGCCGGCTGCCCCGACTGCCGGGCCAATTTCGAGCTGGGCGCGAGCGCGCTGCGCCTGGCCATCGGCGCCACCAACAAGACCACCTTCTACTCCTTCACCTGCCCGGAGTGCGGCATCGCCGTCCGTAAGCCGGCCGGTGAAAGGATCATCGAGCTGCTGACCGGGGGCGGGGTGCGGACCCTGCGGCTGCATTCGGCGCGCTAGGGGCCCGCTGGGCGGATCAGGCCGGGCAACGGCGCCTCATCCCTGCCGGTGAGCGGGGGCGATGAGATGCTCCCCCCCCCGCGAGGTCGTTCGTGGGGAGCGTGAGCTGCGAGGCGGAGGAGGGTGTCGACGTGGGGGAGTGCGTGCCAGACCCCGCGTCGCTGGCCTGATCCGCCGAGCAGGCCCTAGGGTCGTCGCCATGTTCTGGGCGATGTTCGCGGTAGCTATGGGTTTCATGGGGCTCGTCGTGCTCGGGGTGCTCGCCGTGCGGGTCTTTCTGGAGGCTCAGCGGCTGGGCGCGCAGGTCACGGAGTCGGCGCGGCGGATCAACCGGGCGGCGGAGGACCTGGAGCGGGCGACGGTGAGCGCGGCCCGTTCCGTGGACACTCTGTGAGTTGCGGCGGAGGCCCCTGTGAGTTGGCTGTCGTGTGCGTTTTGCGCCACTTCGCCCTGTCACCTTCTCACCTTCGGCAGGTACGCTGCCTGTCGCGGCGCGGAGAACGAGGCCCGGGTCGCGCATCGGGAGTACGCACAGGGATTGCCTGACATTCACCCCTGAGCGTTACGATCGCTGCCAACGCGATCGTTCGGACGCTTGTCCGACCGGTCGGACGGCTCCCACCCGCCGCCTCGGTGAAGAAGGAAGACAGCATATGGGTAACCTCGGCCCCACCGAGATCATTCTGATCCTCGTCGTCATCATCCTGCTGTTCGGTGCGAAGAAGCTTCCGGACATGGCGCGCTCGCTGGGCAAGTCCGCCCGCATCCTCAAGAGCGAGGCCAAGGCCATGAAGTCCGACGGTCAGGACGACACCACCGCGGCGGCCGCGCCTCCGCACCAGAACAGCGAGGCCGCGGCACAGCGCACCATCCAGGCCGCTCCCGGCGATGTGACCAGCTCCCGCCCGGTCGCCGAGCCGACGGACACGACCAAGCGCTGACGCAAGGCCGGACAAGACTTCCGGCCTGCCGCACGAGATGAGGACGTGGGTTGCTCAAGTCTGCCCGCAAAACGGAGAAGGACAAGGATCCGGAGGGGCGGATGCCCCTCGCGGAGCACCTGCGCGAGCTGCGAAACCGCCTTGTCAAGAGCCTGCTGGCGATCGTCGTCACGACGGTCATCGCGATCATGTTCTACAAGGACATCATCCAGTTCTTCACGGATCCCATTCTCGAAGCGGTGGGATGCCAATACAGCTTCGCCGAACTGGCGAAGGACAGTAGTCAGACCAGTTGCGCGCGCATCGTGCAGAACGGCCTGCTGAGCCCGTTCACACTGGCCCTCACGGTTGCGCTGTCATCGGGCGTGGTGCTCGCCGCCCCGGTCTGGCTGTACCAGCTCTGGGCGTTCGTCGCGCCCGGTCTGCACCGGAGCGAGAAGAAGTACAGCCTCGGCTTCGTGGCGGCGGGCTTCCCTCTGTTCCTCATGGGCTCGTACTTCGCCTACTGGTCGTTGCCCAAGATGGCGTCGGTCATGCTGCAGTTCTCGATCATCGGAAGCGACAACCAGCTTCCCCTCGATGATCTGCTGAACCTGATCATGCGGATGATCGTCGTCTTCGGCCTCTCCTTCGAGCTGCCCCTGTTGCTCGTGATGCTGAACTTCGGAGGCGTCCTCTCCGGCAAGAAGATGGCCGGCTGGTGGCGGGGGATGATCCTGGGCATCACGCTGTTCGCGGCGATCGCCACTCCCAGCACCGACCCCATCTCCATGATGGCGCTGGCGGGCCCGATCTGGGTCCTGTACTTCTGCGCGTGTGCCGTCGCGCTGATCAACGACAGGCGCCGGGCCCGCGTCGAGGCCATGAAGCCGGGCGACGACGAGGCCTCCGAGCTGGACCTCTCCCCCGAGGAGGTCGGCGAGGTCGAGGCCGTCTCGGCGAGCCGGGCACTGCCCGCGCCGGCGTCGGCGCCGGAGATCGAACGCGACCGGATCAACGGCTACGACGACGCCACCTGACCCGAGGAAGACACCTCGCAGGCCGCCACACGGCCGGGGCGCCCACACGGCGCACCCGGCCGTTCGCGCGTCCTGGCGCGAAACCGCGCCCCGTGCCTTGTGTGCCGCCGTGTGCGCCCGACCACCACCGGATCCGGGGGTGAGGCCCTGAACTGCGGTGATCCTGTGCTGCCCAGGCACCGATCCGGATAATGATCGTCCTGTTGTCAGTGGGGGCCGGTAGTCTCGAAAGCACGATGACAGAGGACCTCTCACCGGCCGAGCGGTACGCGGCAGCCCGCAAGCGCGCTGCCGAGCAGGCCACCGCGCTCGCTTCCTTCCGCGAGATGTACGACTTCGGTCTCGACCCCTTCCAGATCGAGGCCTGCCAGGCGCTGGAGGCGGGCAAGGGCGTCCTGGTGGCCGCCCCCACCGGCTCGGGCAAGACGATCGTCGGCGAGTTCGCCGTCCACCTCGCCCTCCAACAGGGCAAGAAGTGCTTCTACACCACACCCATCAAGGCGCTGTCGAACCAGAAGTACGCCGACCTGTGCCGCCGCTACGGCGCCGACAAGGTCGGCCTGCTCACCGGCGACAACAGCGTCAACTCCGACGCCCCCGTGGTCGTGATGACCACCGAGGTGCTGCGGAACATGCTGTACGCGGGCTCCCAGACGCTCCTGGGCCTCGGCCATGTGGTCATGGACGAGGTGCACTACCTCTCCGACCGCTTCCGCGGCGCCGTCTGGGAAGAGGTGATCATCCACCTCCCCGAGTCGGTCACCCTCGTCTCGCTGTCGGCCACCGTGTCGAACGCGGAGGAGTTCGGCGACTGGCTGGACACCGTGCGCGGCGACACCCAGGTGATCGTCTCCGAGCACCGGCCCGTGCCGCTGTTCCAGCACGTGCTCGTCGGACGGCGGACGTACGACCTCTTCGAGGAGGGCGAGGGCAGCAAGAAGGCCGTCAACCCCGACCTCACGCGCATGGCGCGCATGGAGGCCAGCCGACCCTCCTTCCAGGACCGCAGACGTGGCCGCGCCATGCGCGAGGCCGACCGTGAGCGCGAGCGCCGACAGCGCTCCCGGATCTGGATCCCGAGCCGCCCCGAAGTCATCGAACGGCTCGACTCCGAAGGCCTGTTGCCCGCCATCACCTTCATCTTCAGCCGCGCCGCCTGCGAGGCCGCCGTCCAGCAGTGCCTGTACGCGGGGCTCCGGCTGAACGACGACGACGCCCGGCTCAGAGTGCGGGCCCTGGTCGAGGAGCGCACGGCGTCGATCCCGCACGAGGACCTCCATGTCCTCGGCTACTACGAGTGGCTGGAGGGCCTGGAGCGCGGCATCGCGGCCCACCACGCGGGCATGCTGCCGACGTTCAAGGAGGTCGTCGAGGAGCTCTTCGTACGTGGCCTGGTCAAGGCCGTGTTCGCCACCGAGACCCTCGCGCTCGGCATCAACATGCCCGCCCGCTCGGTGGTGTTGGAGAAGCTCGTCAAGTGGAACGGCGAGCAGCACGCCGACATCACCCCCGGCGAGTACACCCAGCTGACGGGGCGCGCGGGCCGGCGCGGCATCGACGTCGAGGGCCACGCGGTCGTGCTCTGGCAGCGCGGCATGAACCCCGACCACCTGGCCGGGCTCGCGGGCACCCGTACCTATCCGCTGCGCTCCAGCTTCAAGCCGTCGTACAACATGGCGGTCAACCTGGTCGAGCAGTTCGGCCGGCACCGCTCGCGCGAGCTCCTCGAGACGTCCTTCGCGCAGTTCCAGGCCGACAAGTCGGTCGTCGGGATCTCCCGGCAGGTGCAGCGCAACGAGGAGGGCCTGGAGGGCTACAAGGAGTCCATGACCTGCCACCTCGGGGACTTCGAGGAGTACGCGCGTCTGCGGCGGGAGCTGAAGGACCGCGAGACCGAGCTGGCGAAGCAGGGCGCGGCCCAGCGGCGGGCCGAGGCGGCCGTCGCGCTGGAGAAGCTGAAGCCCGGCGATGTCATCCATGTCCCCACGGGCAAGTACGCGGGGCTGGCGCTGGTGCTGGACCCCGGGCTGCCCGCCGGGCGGTCCAACGGACACCGCGGGTTCGAGCAGCACGACGGGCCGCGTCCGCTGGTGCTGACCGCCGAGCGGCAGGTCAAGAGGCTGGCCTCCATGGACTTCCCGGTGCCGGTGGAGGCGCTGGAGCGGATGCGGATCCCGAAGTCCTTCAATCCGCGTTCGCCGCAGTCACGGCGGGACCTGGCGTCCGCGCTCCGCACCAAGGCCGGGCATCTCGTGCCCGACCGGCACGGCAAGCGGCGGGCCGCGGCCGCGGACGACCGTGAGATCGCCCGGCTGCGTGCCGAGTTGCGGGCGCATCCGTGTCATGGGTGCAACGACCGTGAGGATCACGCGCGTTGGGCCGAGCGGTACTACCGGCTCAAGCGGGACACCGCGCAGTTGGAGCGGCGTATCGAGGGGCGGACGAACACGATCGCGCGGACCTTCGACCGCATCGTCGCCTTGCTGACCGAGCTGGATTACCTGCGGGGTGACGAGGTCACCGAGCACGGGAAGCGGCTTGCGCGGCTCTACGGCGAGCTGGATCTGCTGGCGAGTGAGTGCCTGCGGGCGGGCGTCTGGGAGGGGCTGGGGCCCGCGGAGCTCGCCGGGTGTGTCTCCGCGCTGGTGTACGAGGCCCGGGTCGGGGACGACGCGATGGCGCCGAAGCTGCCCTCCGGCAATGCCAAGGCCGCGCTGGGGGAGATGGTGCGGATCTGGGGGCGGCTGGACGCGCTGGAGGAGGAGTTCCGGATCACGCAGAGCGAAGGGGTGGGGCAGCGGGAGCCCGACCTCGGCTTCGCCTGGGCCGCCTATATGTGGGCGTCGGGGTCGGGGCTGGACGAGGTGCTGCGCGAGGCGGAGATGCCGGCGGGGGACTTCGTGCGGTGGTGCAAGCAGGTGATTGACGTGCTGGGGCAGATCTCGGCCGCCGCCCCGCATGGCTCGACCGTGGGGAAGAGTGCGCGTAAGGCTGTTGAGGGGTTGTTGAGGGGGGTTGTGGCGTACTCCTCCGTCGGGTAGCGGCCGGTGGATGGTGGCGCCTGATGTGGGGAGTGGGCGGGGCTGTTGGCGGGTGCGGGTTGTGTGTGGCTTGTCGCGCGGTTCCCCGCGCCCCTGAAGACCTTGCGCCCCTTGGTTGAGAGGCGCTGGAGGTTGGTCAGCGGGTCAGGTAGGGCCTCCAGCCGCCGTACGCCGTGATGTCCGGGGCGTCTTCCAGCGCTGCCGGCTCGCAGAGGAAACCAGGGGCCTGGGTGCCGTCGGCCAGTTCGACGGTGCCCAGGGTCATGGGGCGGGGAAGAGTGGTGAGGAGGCGGCCCAGGCCCTCCGCCGGGAGGCGCCAGATCTCGGCCTCGATGGATGCGCCGCCTTCTCCCACGTGGACCAGGCCCGGCTTGGACGGGGTCGTCCGGAGGGCGTGCAGGCGGTAGACGGGGGCCGTGGTGGTGGTCTGCTCCAGATGGGCGCCCAGGGACAGGAGTTGCGGGTTCAGGGGCTGGCCCGAGAGATGGGCGCCCACAACCGCCAGACGGGCTTCTGGCTGGAGAAGCGTGGCGATGCGGGCCAGCCGGTCGTCCGTGAACGCCGGGCCGATCAGCATGACGCCGAAGGGGAGTCCGTTCACCTCGCCCGAAGGGACGGCGACCGCCGCCAGGTCGAAGAGGTTCGTGGAGTTGGTGAAGCGGCCCAGGCGGGCGTTCGCGCCCAGCGGGTCGGCGGCGACCTCGGCGAGCGTGGGGTGGCCCGGTGTGGTCGGCAGCAACAGGGCGTCCGCGTCGGCCAGTTCGGCGAGCGCCCGGGTGCGCAGGGCCGTCAGGCGGTCCTGGTCGGCGAAGAGCCGGTGGGCCGGGATGTCGCGGGCGCGGGTGATGATGCCTGCGACGGTGGGGTCGAGGGAGTCGACGCCATCTGCGATTGCTTTGTCGATAAAGCTTCCTACGGCCGTGTAGCGCTCGGCTACGAACGCGCCCTGGTAGAGCATCGCGGCGGCCTCGGTGAAGGGGGTGAGGTCGAGGGGGCGTACGTCCGCGCCCGCGGCGGTCATGCGGGCCACCGCCGCCTCGTACGCCTCCGCCCAGCCCGCGTCCAGCTCACCCAGCTGCTCGCGTGGGGGGACCACGACACGCCAGGGGCCCGGGGTGCGCTGGGGGAGGGCGGGGAGGGTGCGGTCGGGTGGGGAGACCATGGGGGCGAGGGCCTGTTCGGCCTCCGGGAGGGTGCGGGCGAACACCGTCACACAGTCGATCGAGGCACAGGCCGGGACCACGCCGGTGGTCGGGACCAGGCCTCGGGTGGGCTTCAGGCCGACGATGCCGTTGAAGGCGGCGGGGACCCTGCCGGAGCCGGCCGTGTCGGTACCCAGGGCGAAGTCGACGATGCCGAGCGCCACCGCCACGGCCGAGCCGGAGCTGGAGCCGCCGCTGATCCTGGACGGGTCGTGGGCGTTGCGGACGGCGCCGTGGGGGGAACGGGTGCCGACCAGCCCCGTGGCGAACTGGTCGAGGTTGGTGGTGCCGAGGACGATGGCGCCGGCCTCGCGGAGGCGGGCGACGACCGGGGCGTCGGCCTCGGGGGTGTAGGCGTAGGCCGGGCAGCCCGCGGTGGTGGGCAGGCCGTGGACGTCGATGTTGCCCTTGGCGGCGAAGAGGCGGCCGGCCAGGGGGAGGTGGTCGCCTGCCGTGAGACGTTCGTCGATGGAGCGGGCCTCGGCCTCGACCTCCGCCCGGGGGCGCAGGTCGATCCAGATCTCGGGGCGGTCCACCGTGGCGATGCGGGCGTAGGCCATTCGTACTCGGGTGAGGGTCTGGGGCTGCGACATCTGTGCTCCTGGGCTGGGGTGGTTCCGTCGGCTGTGGGCCGGTGGGTGGTGTGTGGGCAGTCGTTCCGCCCTGCGGAACGACTGCCCACACACCACCAGGGGGTTATGAGGCTGGGGTCTCAGTCGTCCCCTGTGCCCGTCGGCGCCAGAACGACCAAGGCGGTGCCCGCCTCCACCTGAGCACCCGGCCGGGTCAGGATCTGCTCGACCACACCGTCCATCGGCGCGTGGACGCGGGACTCCATCTTCATCGCCTCCAGACTCAGCAAGGGCTGGCCGGTGGTCACCCGGTCGCCCGGTTGTACGTTCAGTTGCCAGACGGACGCCGCGAACTCGGCCTCGATCAGGTGGCCGCCCTCCGGGATGCGCACCTCCGACGGAGGGGGCGGTGGGATGGCCGCGGTGTCCGTTCGCGTGAACTCGCCGGCCGCCTCCCAGGCCGCCCTCTCCGCCGCGAAGGCGGTCTGTTGCCTGGACCTGAACTCGGCTATGGGGCCGGCGTGTTCTGCCAGGAACGCCTCGTACGCGGCCAGGGAGAAGGTGCCCTGCTCCACGCGCGGTACGAAGCGGCCCGAGACGATGTCCGACCGGAGGGACAGCAGCTCGTCGGCGTCGACCGGGTACCACTTGATGCGGTCGAAGAAGCGCAGGAGCCAGGGGGAGCCGGGTTCGAAGGCGCCGCGTTGCTGCCAGGGGGACCAGACCTGGGTGGTGCGGCCGACGAACTGGTAGCCGCCGGGGCCCTCCATGCCGTAGACGCAGAGGTACGCGCCGCCGATGCCGACCGAGTTCTCCGCCGTCCACGTTCGTGCCGGGTTGTACTTCGTCGTGACCAGGCGGTGGCGGGGGTCCAGCGGGGTCGCGACCGGGGCACCCAGATAGACGTCGCCGAGGCCCAGGACCAGGTACTCCGCGGCGAAGACCGTGTCGTACACCTCGGCCACCGAGGCCAGGCCGTTGACGCGGCGGATGAACTCGATGTTCCAGGGGCACCAGGGGGCGTCGTCGCGGACGCCCGCCATGTAGCGGGCGATGGCCTCGCGGGTCGCGGGGTCGTCCCAGGAGAGGGGGAGGTGGATCGTGCGGGAGGGGACGACCAGTTCGTCCGCCGGGGGGATGGTCGCGACGATCTCCCTCACCGCCGTGAGGAGTTCGGGCTGCGGCAGCACCGCCGGGTCCGTCTGGATCTGGAGGGAGCGGATGCCGGGGGTGAGGTCGGTGACGCCGTCGAGGGCGGCCTGTGCGACCGCTTCCATCAGGGCGTGCACCCGCATGCGCAGCGCCAGGTCGAGGTGCATGGGGCCGAACTCGATCAGGAGGTTGTCGTCGCCGCTGCGGCGGTAGGTCACATCGCCGTCGCGGCCCAGGACACCGCCGTCGACGATGGCGGGGCGGGGCGAGGCGTCGTCCGCCACCGGAAGGAAGCGGACCGTGTCTCCCGGGCGCAGCTGGCCGAGCTTCCAGCGCTCGGTGGAGACGACCGTGGCCGGGCAGACGAAGCCACCGAGGGAGGGGCCGTCGGGGCCGAGGAGGACCGGCATGTCGCCGGTGTAGTCGACGGCGCCGACCGAGTACGGGGTGTCGTGGATGTTGGAGGGGTGCAGGCCCGCCTCGCCGCCGTCGGTGCGGGCCCAGCGGGGCTTCGGGCCGACCAGCCGTACGCCGGTGCGGGCCGAGTTGAAGTGGACCTTCCAGTCGGCCGCGTAGAACTCGTGGATGTCCTCCTCGGTGAAGAATTCCGGTGCCGCGTGCGGGCCTTCGAGGGCGGCCACCTGCCAGGAGGAGCCGAATGGGGGACGTGCCTCCGGCGGGACGGGACGGCCTTCCGTGACCGCTCCGCCGTGCAGTACGTCGCCCGTGCGCAGTGCCCGGCCGCCGTGGCCGCCGAAGCGGCCCAGCGTGAAGGTGGCCGCGCTGCCCAGGAACGACGGGACGTCCAGGCCGCCGCCCGCGAAGAGCACATACGTGCGGAGCCCGTGTTCCGTGGGTGCGCCGACGGCCAGTACGGCTCCGGCGGGCACCGTCACCGGCTCCCACGGCGGGACCGGTGAGCCGTCCACGGTCACCGGGGCGGGGGCGCCCGTCACACAGACCGTGGTGGTGTGGGTGAAGCGGAGGGACGGCCCCTGGAGGGTGCATTCGAGGCCGGGGGCGCCCTCGGGGTTGCCGAGCGCCCGGTTGCCGAGGCGGAAGGACAGGTCGTCCATGGGGCCGCAGGGCGGAACCCCGACCTGCCAGTATCCGGTACGGCCGGGCCAGTCCTGGACGGTGGTGAGGGTGCCGCCGGAGACGACCTCGATACGGGGGGTCGGGTCGGTCACGGTCGAGAGGGTGGCCGTGGTGTGGGTGGCCTGCCGGAAGTCCCGGTCGTCGAGGGCCGCGCGGAGCTGGCCCAGGTTGGTCTCGATGCCGTCGACGCGAGTCCGGCCCAGTGCCTCGCCGAGGCGGCGCAGGGCCTCGGCGCGGTCGGAGCCGTACGCGACGACCTTGGCGAGCAGCGGGTCGTACGACGGGGTGACCTCGGTGCCCGTCTCCACCCAGCCGTCCACGCGGACGCCCGGGGGGAACTCGACCCGCGTCAACAGTCCCGCGCTCGGCCGGTGTTCACGCGAGGGGTCCTCGGCGTAGACGCGGGCCTCGACGGCGTGGCCGCGCGGTTGCGCCGGAGCCTGGACGACGGCGGAGTCGCCGCGCGCCAGGCGCAGCATCCAGGCGACGAGGTCGACGCCGTAGATCTCTTCGGTGACCGGATGCTCCACCTGGAGGCGGGTGTTGACCTCCAGGAAGTACGCCTCCTCGCGTGCGGCGTCGTAGACGAACTCGACGGTTCCGGCGGAGCGGTACTCGACGCTCGCGCACAGGTCGCGGGCGGAGGCGGCCAGTTGCGCGCGGACGTGGTCGGGGAGGCCGGGGGCCGGGGCCTCCTCGACGACCTTCTGGTTGCGGCGCTGGAGGGTGCAGTCGCGGTCGCCGAAGGTGACGACGAGGCCGTCGCCGTCGCCGAAGACCTGCACCTCGACATGGCGGGCCCGCTCGACTAGGCCTTCGAGATAGACACCGGCGGATGAGAAGGAGGCGGCGGCGACGCGCTGCACCCGCTCCCAGGCCTCGGCCAGTTCATCGGCGGAACGACATGCCGACATACCGATACCACCACCACCGCCGGTGGCCTTGAGCATCACCGGATAGCCGATGGCCGAGGCGTGGTCGAGGGCTTCGGCGAGGGAAGGCAGCAGGTCGGTACCGGGGAGGAGCGGGACGCCCGCGGCCTCGGCGGCCGCGCGTGCGGTGTGCTTCGCGCCGAACAGTTCCAGCTGGTCGGGGGTCGGCCCGACGAACACGATGTCCGCGTCCGCGCAGCGGCGGGCGAAGGCCGCGTCCTCGGAGAGGAAGCCGTAGCCGGGGTGGATGGCGCCCGCGCCCGTGTCCTTGGCGGCCTTCAGGACCAGGTCCGCGTCGAGGTACGACTCCTTGGCGGGCGCCGGGCCGAGCCGCACCGCCTCGTCGGCGAGCCGGACATGGGCGGCCGCGCGGTCGGCGTCGGAGTACACGGCGACCGTACGCAGGCCCAGTTCGCGGGCGGTGCGGATGATCCGGACGGCGATCTCGCCCCGGTTCGCCACCAGCAGCGTGTCGAAGGTCATTCCCGGTCTCCTCGGCCCTCGGCGGGCGCACCGATGGTCATCTCCACCGCCGTCGGGTCGAAGCCGTTGCAAGGGTTGTTGATCTGGGGGCAGTTGGAGACCAGCACGAGCACATCGCACTCGGCGCGCAGGGACAGGGCGAGGCCGGGTGCGGAAATGCCGTCGACGATGCCGAGGGTGCCGTCCTTCTCGACCGGCACGTTCATGTACCAGTTGATGTTCGACACGAGGTCGCGCTTGCCGAGGCCGTGCTTGGCGCCCTCCGCGAGGAAGTTGTCCACGCAGGCGTGCTGCGACCAGGTGTGGTGCCCGTACCGCAGGGTGTTCGACTCCTTGGAGCAGGCGCCGCCGACCGTGTCGTGCCGGCCGACGTCGTCGGCGACCACGGTCATCAGCGGGGTGTGCTCGTTGGACATCAGCACACTGCCGGTCGTCAGGAAGATGCCGCCCTGCGCGTGGATCGTGTCGGGCGCGCTGTAGCGGACGGACGTGTCGTGGGCGTCGTAGACGAGGAAGTCGACGGCCTGGTTGCCGTGCAGATCGGTGAGGGTGAGGGTCTCGCCGGTGCGTAGCACGGACGACCAGGCCGCGCGGGCCGGAACGACGG
The DNA here is from genome assembly GCF_024612035.1 of Streptomyces sp. DSM 40750. Lineage (GTDB taxonomy): Bacteria > Actinomycetota > Actinomycetes > Streptomycetales > Streptomycetaceae > Streptomyces. The sequence continues at coordinate 2,491,979 of NZ_CP102513.1, read as the reverse complement.
TCTTCATGCGATCCCCCTCGCGGCGAGGAACTCGGCGGTGTTCAGGAAGGCACGGCGGCCCTCGGGCGTGGCGTCCCACAGCGGGTCACCCGGTCGGGTCGGCTCGGCGCGCCAGGCGAGCACCTCCAGCGGGGTGCTGACGTACTCCGGGCGCGGGTCGGCCGGGTGCGGCACATTGGCGATCAGTACGGTCACGTCCTGCTCGGCGCGCAGGGTCACACTGGCGCCGGGGCCGGCGGAGCCGGTGAAGTCGAGGGTGCCGTCCTCGCGTACCCGCACGCCCTGGAAGAACGACAGCGAGGGCGGGAGGTCCCGGGGTTCGAGGCCGTTCTTGGCGGCGGCCAGCTTGAACAGCTCACGGCCGGCGGGGGAGGGCGACTGCGGGGTGCCGTCCCCGTACCGCTCGGTGTTGCGTAGAAGCGTGGAGGTGCCGCACAGCGCGTCGTGCCGGTCCGAGGTGTCCGCGACGACCGAGGCGAGGACGCGGCCCTGGTCGGACAGGAGCAGCACGCCCTCGCCGAGGTAGGCGTTCCACTGGACCTTGACCGTGTCAGCGACGTTCAGCCGCTCCCAGGGGCGGTCGGCGTGGTGCAGCAGCAGATGCGCGCACGCGTCGCCGCGCAGGTCGGTCAGCCGGAACTCCGTGCCCCGGGCCAGTACCCGGTGGGTGTAGTTCCCGCCCGCCACGGTCTCCGCCCACACCAGCCGCTCCGCCTCGCGGGGTGGTGCCGGCCAGGCGCTCGCCGGCACCACGGGCATCGTCTCGGCCTGGGCGCCCTCCTGTGCGCGGGCGTGATCACGTGCTCCGTACGTCGTCGATGTCGCCATCGTGGGACCTCCGGGTGCGGCGCGTATTTCTGTCGTCCGACAGAAATTAGGTCCGGGGCGGGTCGCTGCCATGTCCCGTGCGTTGCACGGCAGTTACCGACCCCTCACGATGGTCGTGCCTCGCCAGGGGGCCGGGGAATCGAGCGATCGGTCACAAAGGCGCGTGGGTGCCGTGTGCGAGGATCGAACGCATGGGAAGCGTGGCTGGCACGGGTGGGCGGCGGGTCGGCAGACCCCGGGCCGAACGGCGGCCGGAGAGCGGCCTGTCACCCCGCGACGAACTGCTCGCCGCCGCCGCGGAGTTGTTCACGACCCGGGGCTACGCGGCCACCACCACCCGGGCCGTCGCCGAGCGCGCCGGCCTGCGGCAGGCGAGCATGTACCACCACGTCTCCGGCAAGGAGGAGCTGCTCGCCGAGCTCCTGGAGTCCACGGTCACGCCGTCGCTCACGTACGCCCGGGAACTCCTCGCCCAGGGCGCCGTCCGTGCCGAGCGGCGACTGTGGGAGTTGTGCCGCGCCGATGTCGCCCTCCTGTGCGGCGGCCCGCACAACCTCGGCGGCCTCTACCTCCTCCCGGAGATCCGCGCCGAACGCTTCGCCGGCTTCCATGCCGTACGGGCCGAACTCAAGGACGCCTACCGGCAGTTGATCGCGGCGACGGCCGCCGGCGGGGCGCTCGCCAAGAGTGAGCTGGATCTGCGGACCGACCTGGTCTTCGGGCTGATCGAGGGCGTCATCCTCGTCCATCGCTCCGACCCCGACCGCTCTGTCTCCGCCTTCGCCGAGGCGACGGCGGACGCCGCGCTGCGCATCGCCGGCGTCTGAGTCGGGCGCCCTCGGCAGTTCGCCTCCGGCGTCTGTTCACCCTGTCAAGAGGCTCTTTTCGTACGCCCGTGCACGGTCACACGGTGTGTGCGAATGATGCCCCAGTGTGTAAATGACCAGAGCGTACTCCGGTCGCGAGGGTGATTTCAGACGGTTGCTGAATATGACGCAGCGATGATCCGGTCGGACTAAGCTCGCCCGCAGCGCACCGAGTTGAGGTGTATTCGTGCGCTTGTTCCAAAAAATACCGAAGATCCAGTTTGAATCGTGGATGAACCCCAGCAACCCCCAGCAACTCCCCGCAAGTCCCCCGACCTTCAGCCGAACTGTCTTTAGAGGGCATACATGGTGAGTGTTCAAAAGCCTCCCGGTGGCCGTGAACTTCCCTACGCGCGCGTGCTGCCGCTACCGGCGATACTGATGGCCGCGGCGACCGGGACCACCGTCTCCCTGGTGACGGGGCCGGCCCGGCTCGCCGTCGGCTTGTGCGGAGCCGTCGCGACGCTCCTGCTGCTCGTGGTCGCCGTCGTCGCGGTGCGCGGCAGCCGTCGTACGGTCCGTGCGCTACGCGCGGAACAGGGGCGGCAGACCGCCCTTCTCGAACAGCGGATCGCCGCCCACGACCAGGAATTCACCCGGCTGGGCAAGGAGATCCTGCCCGCCGCGCTGTACCGGCTGCGCGGCGGAGAATCCCCCCCAGAGGTGGTTCGTCACATCGTCGACGGCGACACGGAGTGGCGCCAACTCCCCAAATCCCAGCGTGACTTGCTGCAAACGGTGCTCACCATCGTCGACCGCGAGGAAGCGCTGCGCGACTCCTCGCAGCGGTCCTTCGTCAACATCGCCCGTCGCGTCCAGGCGATCGTCCACCAGCAGAACAAGGAACTCCGCGAGATGGAGGAGGACCACGGGCGCAACCCCGAGGTCTTCGACGACCTGCTGCGCATCGACCACGGCACCGCGCTGATCGGCCGCCTGGCCGACTCCATCGCCGTCCTCGGCGGCAGCCGCCCCGGCCGTGTCTGGCCCCGGCCCGTCCCGCTGTACAGCGTGCTGCGCGGCGCCATGTCCCGCATCCTGGAGTACCGCCGCATCGAGCTCGACTCGATCGCCAAGGTCAACGTCAACGGCGTCTCCGTCGAACCGGTCATCCACGCCTGCGCGGAGCTCCTGGACAACGCCACCCGCTACTCGCCGCCGCACACCAAGGTGCACGTCACCGCCGTGGAGGTGCAGACCGGCATCGCCATCGAGATCGAGGACGGTGGCATCAGCCTCGGTGAGGAGAACCGCGCCAAGATCGAGGACATGCTGGCCAAGGCCCAGCAGGGCGTGGATATCCAGGACATGAGGGACAGTCCGCGCCTCGGCCTCGCCGTCGTGGGCCGGCTGTCGACGATGTACAACATGCAGATCTCACTGCGGCCGTCCGCGTACGGCGGTGTCCGCGCCGTCGTCGTCGTCCCCCGCGACATGCTCACCGAGGAGCCCGCCCCCGGCCTCGCCCACGGCATCGGCGCCGCCGCCGTACCGACCATGGACACCGGCGGTGTCGAAGGCCCCGACCGCAAGCCCAAGCGTCGCCGCCCGACCACCGGACCGCGGATCCCGAGCTCCGCGGAGGACATGGGACGGGACCTGGAGGACGACGTTCCCGTCGTCACCGAGTGGACGGCCAACGGTCTGCCACAGCGTCGCAGCCGGATGACGATCCCGCTCAGCCAGCGCTACGCCGAGGCCGCCGCCGCCGAGGCCGCCGCCGAGGCCGCGATCGCCGCCTCACCCGTGTGGCAGCCCGAGCCCGAGCCGGAGAAGGAACTGCCGCCGCCCGGCCTGTGGGTCGAGGCGTTCATGGCCGGGCTGAAGGGTGACCCGGACCCGGCCGCCCGCACCCAGAACCCGGACGACCCGGACGAGTCCACCGGCATCACCGCTCTCACCGCGAACAACGAGTCGGCCCGCACGGAGACCGACGACGAGGGGGACCTCAAGTGATCCAGCAACGAGCCAATTTCGACTGGCTGCTGAAGGATCTGGCCGACGGCGTGCCCGGCATCCAGCAGATCGTCGTGCTCTCCGCCGACGGCCTGCGGATCGCCCGCCACGGCGGCGACCCCGACGCCGCCGACCGGGTCGCCGCGGCCTGCGCGGGACTGCAGAGCCTGGCCGGCGCCGTGGCCAGTGAGATCCCGCAGAGCGACGGCCACATGCGGATGGTCATCATCCAGATCAACGGCGGCTACTTCTATCTGATGGCCGCCGGCTCCAACGCCTATCTCGCGGTGCTCGCCAACGAGATCGCCGAGCCCGGGCTGATGAGCAACCGCATGCGTGACCTCGTCGACCGGATCGGCTCCCACCTCACCAGTCCGCCGCGGCGGAACGGGCAGACCGTATGACGCCTCCGCGGCGCCAGCGGCGCCAGCCCAAACACGAGCCGCCTCCACCGCCGCCGCCCCTGGACGTCCCCACGGGCGGAACGGGGGAGCGGCCCCCCGAGCGGCTCTACATCCTCACCGGCGAGGACGGCGAGCGAGCCCCGATCGACCTCGTCACGTTAATCGTGGCGTGTGCCGATCCGCCGCCGTCCGCCGCACCGGAGCAGTCGGCGCTCCTCCGGCTCTGTCAGGCACCCCTGTCCGTGGCCGAGATCTCGGCCTATCTCAACCTGCCGATCAGCGTGGTGACCGTCCTGCTCACCGAGCTGCTGACGGCCGAACTGGTACAGGCGCGCGCACCGGTCGTCCGGCAGGCGCGGGCGGACCGTTCCCTCCTCGAAGCGGTGATGCATGGACTTCAAAAGCTCTGACACCATCACGGGTCCACGGACCGAGGACCACCTGCCGCACACCGCGCAGGCCGCGGCGAAGATCGTGATCGTGGGCGGTTTCGGGGTCGGCAAGACGACCATGGTGGGGTCCGTCAGCGAGATCAGGCCGCTGACGACCGAGGAGACCATGACGCAGGCCGGCATCGGGGTCGACGACAACTTCGGTTCCAAGACCAAGACGGCCACCACCGTGGCCATGGACTTCGGCCGCATCAGCATCACGGACGAGCTGGTGCTCTATCTGTTCGGCACCCCCGGACAGGAGCGCTTCTGGTTCCTCTGGAACGGCCTGTTCGAAGGTGCCCTCGGCGCGGTCGTCCTGGTCGACACCCGTCGGCTGGAGGTCAGCTTCGACGTCATGGGCCGCCTGGAGGAACGCGGCGTGCCCTTCGTCGTGGCGGTCAACGACTTCCCGGACGCGCCCCGCTACGCGCTGGACGAACTGCGCCAGGCACTCGACCTCGTCGAGGAGATCCCCATCGTGCGCTGCGACGCACGGCGCCGGGCCTCCAGCCGGGACGTCCTGATGACTCTGATCCACTTCCTGCACTCGCTGACGACGAAGGCGTCGGCATGAGCCTCGTACGAGGCCCACGCCTTCCCTGAGCCGTCACCTTCCTGAACCGCACGCCGTACCTGTCCCGTGACCGGGAGCCGTGTCGTCCCGCACGGAGTCCCCTCCCGGTCTCTCAGTAGTGCCCCGGAACACCACAGACAGCTGATCCACTTCAGTTCGGAGCGATCGTCGTGACGCCTGAATCCCACTCCCTGACCGGTACGGACGACCCGTCGGCCGGGCCGCCCCCCGGCTGCCCCGCGCACGGCCTCGGCCTTGGCCCCGGCGGGCTGCGCCGGCTGTACGGCCCCGAGGCGGAGGACCTGGGAACCCTGTACGAGAAACTGCGCGCGGAGCACGGGCCGGTGGCCCCCGCGCTGCTCCAACAGGACGTGCCGGTCTGGGTGGTGCTCGGCCACGGTGAGAACATGCACATGGTGAGCGCCCCCTCGCAGTACTCCCGTGACCCCCGGTTGTGGACCGCCGTACAGGACGGCACGATCAAGCCCGATCACCCGCTCATGCCGATGATCGCCTGGCAGCCCATCTGCTCCCATACCGAGGGCGACGAGCACCTGCGGCTGCGCGGAGCGGTCACCGGCGCCATGTCGACCATCGACTACCGGGCCATCCGCCGCTACATCAACCGCGCGGCCCAGCACCTCGTCAACAAGTTCTCCGAGGAGGGCAGGGCCGACCTGGTCAGCCAGTTCTGCGAGCACCTGCCGATGGCGGTGATGTGCGAGATCCTCGGTATGCCCGAGGAGTACAACGACCGGATCGTGCATGCCGCTCGCGACATGCTCAAGGGCACCGAGACCGCCATCGCCAGCAACGCGTACATCATGGACGTGCTGATGCGGCTCACCGTCCGCCGCCGGGCCGAACCCCAGGAGGACTTCACCAGCCAGCTGATCAACCACCCGGCGCGGCTCAACGACGAGGAGGTCGGCCAGCACCTGCGCCTCGTCCTGATCGTCGCGTACGAGAGCACCGCCAACCTCCTCGCCAACGTACTGCGGGTGGTGCTCACCGACCCGGGGTTCCGCGCCCAGCTCAACGGCGGCCAGATGACGGTGCCCCAGGCGGTGGAGCAGTCCCTGTGGGACGAGCCGCCGTTCAGCACCGTCCTGGGCTACTTCGCCAAGCAGGAGACCGAGCTGGGCGGCCAGCGCATCCGCAAGGGCGACGGCCTGATCCTGGGCATCGAGCCGGGCAACGTCGACCCGCGCGTCCGTCCCGACCTCAGGGCCAACATGCAGGGCAACCGCTCCCACCTGGCCTTCGGTGGCGGTCCCCACCAGTGCCCGGGCCAGGACATCGGCCGAGCCATCGCCGATGTCAGCGTCGAAGCGCTGCTGGCCCGCCTGCCGGACATCCAACTCGACTGCGACGAGGACGAGCTGAGCTGGCGAGCGTCCATCTCCAACCGGCACCTGGTGGAACTGCCGGTGAGGTTCACGCCCAAGGCCCAGGAGGAGGTCATGACGGGGCCAGCGCACCCGGTGCCGTCACAGCGTCGCGGCAACATGCAGGCCGGCAGGCCACAGCCGCGGACGGCGACTCCGGAGCCCGCCGCTCCGGCCACCGCTCCGACGCCGGAACCGGCCCCCCGACCGGGCCTGTTCCGGCGCCTCCAGCGCTGGTGGCGCGGCGACTGAGCCGACCGGGCACCAGGGCTATCCGGCCCACTCCTCGTACGACGACCAGGCCCGCAGCACCCGCGGGCTGACGAACCGGTGCTCGCGCCCCGTGACCGGATCGGTGAACTCCAGCACCCGCGCCAGCAGTTGGAGCGGCTGCCGGAAGTCACCGTCCGCCACGGGGCCTTTCACTTCCGGATACAGGGGATCACCGAGGATCGGCACGCCCAACGCACACATATGCACCCGCAGTTGGTGCGTCTGCCCGGTGCGCGGTCGCAGCCGATAGCGAGCGGGGCCGTCGTCCCGCCGCTCCAGCAACTCCACGTCGCTGACGGCATTGGGCTCGCCCTCGACCTCGCGCGCCGCCATGACCCCGCGCTCCTTCACGATCCGGCTGCGCACGGTACGCGGCAGGGCGAGCGCCGGATCGTACGGGGCGACGGCCTCGTACTCCTTGGTGACGAGCCGGTCGCGGAACAGCGACTGGTACGCGCCGCGCTCATCGGGGCGCACAGTGAACAGCACCAGCCCGGCGGTGAGCCGGTCCAGGCGGTGGGCCGCGCCCAGCGTGGGCAGGCCCAGCTCCCGGCGCAGCCGCGCGAGCGCGGTCTCCGCGACATGGCTGCCGCGCGGTGTCGTGGCCAGGAAATGCGGTTTGTCGACGACGACGATGTGCTCGTCGCGGTACACGACGTCCAGCGGGAACGGCACCGGCACCTCGTACGGCAGCTCCCGGTGGAACCACACGGTCATGCCCGGCACAAACGCCATGTCACGCGGCACGGCACGCCCCGCGGTGTCCACGATCAGCCCCGCGTCCAGCATCCCGTCGATCACCCCCGCCCCGGCCGCGAGCCGCTCCACCAGATGATCACGCACGGTCGCCCACGCCGTCCCCTGCGGCAGCTTCACGCGCACCGGATCGACCCCTTCGCGCTGCGGCAGGGGTGAGGGAGGAATCGGCCTTCTGCGTCTCATCACGATCAAGCCTACGAAACTCGATGCTCCCGCCCGCGCCCGTTGGCAGGATGCGCAGCATGCCTTTCCTCACCAGCGCAGTCCTGGCCGCCGGCACCCTGGCCCGGCGGCCACAGCCCACCCTCCGCACCGGCGACGGCCTGGTCCTGCGGCCCTGGCGGACCGAGGACGCGCCCGAGGTCCACAAGGCCTTCCAGGACCCACTCCTGCACCAGTGGCACATCCGACGGTCCGGGTCGGAGAGCGAGGCGCGCGGTTGGATCGACGAGTGGCTCAAGGCCTGGCCGGGCGAGGGCAACGCACAGTGGGCCGTCACCGACGCGGACACCGACCGGCTGCTGGGGCGCGCCGCGCTGCGGAGCATCGTGCTCGCCGACGGCTGCGCAGAACTTGCCTACTGGACCGCGCCGTGGGCCCGTGGCCAGGGCGTCGCCTCGCGCGCGACGGCGATCCTGACTCGCTGGTCCTTCGACGAGATCGGCTTCCATCGCCTCGAACTCCTCCACGCCGTCCGCAACGAGGCATCCTGCCGGGTGGCCACGAAGACCGGCTTCGCTCTGGAGGGCATCAAGCGCCGTGCCCTCCTCCACCCCGACGGCTGGCACGACATGCACCTGCACGCGCGCGTGCAGGGCGGCTGACGTCACGTGCGCGTGTGTGTCGAGCTGTTCCGGTCTCCGGCTCAACGCGAGAGCGGGTGCCGCAGGCAGTCCGGCGTGATGGGGCCGACATGTTCGGCCAGTTGTCGGCTGTACTTGCGGGCCCGGAGGAGAGACATCCCCGTCCCGGGACGACCGCGCTGTCGAGGGCACTCCTTCGAGAGCGGGCCGGCAGAAACCCGCCGGTGACGGCGCTCTGCTCGCCACACTCTCATCGATCGGCGTTTCCCCAGGTCAGGCACTGGAATTCTGCTGCGCGCGCTCCGCCACAGAACCACCCGGCAGGTCGAGTGGGCGCCGCTCGAGCCCCCGACCGCAGAGGGGGCGTGCGCGCCGTGATCCGGCGTCCGTCGAGCCGAACGTGCAACAGCGTTCACACCTGGATCAATGTCGGCCACTTCCGGTGCGGACCCAACTGCGGTGTGATGAGAGGGTGCACCGCCGAAGGGCGGCACATCCTGCTTGCGCCACCGTGGAAGGGGGAGCCCGTGCCGCCACCCGTCGCGCCGTCGCCCACCGCGACCGCGGCTGCCTCGGCCCTCTCGGAGCACGCCCGTGACCGGGCACGCCGACAGCGCAGTGGGAGATGTCCCCGTACGGCACCGTGAAGCACCGATCGTCGGCCAACTTCTCGACTTCTCGCTGCGAGAGCAGGCGACTCCCGCACGCCTCACCCGCCTCAGCGAACTCCGGCGCCACAGACATGGAGGACTTAGTGCTCGCCATGATCCCGACGTATGCGGAGCCAACCCCCCCGTTCGTAAGCCCGTACATTCAGAGGATCGAGGAGTACGTCCGCTCACTCGGCGAGAGTCTCGGGCTGACCGAGACACCGGGCGGCCGGGAGCGGCTGGAAGCAGGCTACGGGCACTTTGTGGCCTGGACCTATCCCGAAGCCTCGTTCCGTGATCTCTGCCTCTGTGCGGAATGGCTTTTCTTCACCTTCATCCTGGACGACCTGCACACGTTGGAGGTCTATGACGATCCAGAAGCCTGGGCTCCGGTCCACCGGCGCCTGATGGACATCATCGGCACGGGAAAGGATCCGGCCCCCGAACGGGAGCGGACTCCCTTCACCAAGGCGCTCACGGATCTGTCCATCCGTACCGGAGAAAGGCTCTCGCCGACGCTCCACGGACGGCTTAAACGGCATCTTGACCTGTTCTTCCAGGGATTCACCGAGGAATCCGAGAACCGTTTCCGCGGAATTCCTCCCGGGGTCGACAGTTTCACCCGGACGAGGCGATTGTCGGTCGGCATGGAGTTCGGCTTCGATCTGGTTGAGCTCAGCCAGGGCACGGAAGTGCCTGAAAGCATCTATGAGACCGGCTTGTTCAGGGAGATCATCGACGCTGCGAGCGATGTGGTCGCCTGGCAGAACGACTTGCATTCGATTCACCTGGATGACAGGCGTGGAGACTTCCACAACGTCGTCATCGTCATGCAGCATGCCGGCGGAATCTCGCTGCGGGAAGCCATCGACTCGGCCGTCGCCAAGGTTCGGGGGCGAGTGGCGGACTTCCTGGCCGCCGAACAGCAGCTCTTGCCCTTCCTGGAGCGCCGTGGTGTGCCGCCCCGCGCCCGTGAAGAGATCCTGAAGGTCACTGCCGGAATGCGGCAGTGGACGAATGGATGCCTGCACTGGTACGGAAACACCACCCGTTACACCATCCCCACCATTGCGGACGAGTCGGATCAACAGCACGCTCACCTGCAGGCGATGATCCCGAGCCAGGCTCGTGCACTGCGACACAGTTGCGGGTGACCGGCAAGGAACAACCCCCGGATTCCTCAACGCCGGCCTGCACGAGGATCCCGCCCCATCGATGCGAACCAAGAGCGGCTTGGAGCAGTAGCTCGCCACCATCCTGGATCGACAAGAAGGGCCAACACGCCATGGCGACGGACCATGAAGGCATTGCACAGGCTCCGGGGGCACTGCCGATCGTCGGGCATCTGTTACCCCTGCTCCGTGACCCGCTGCGCTTCCTGAAAACCCTCCCCTCCTACGGAGATCTGGTACGGATACGGCTGGGTCCGCAGACGGCCGTCGTGGTCTGCCGGCCTGAACTGGTACAGCAAGTCCTCCTCCACGACCGCATATACGACAAGGGCGGACCGCTCATCGAGCGGGTCGGGAATGCGCTGGGGAACGGCCTTGCCTCATGCCCCCACAGCGCCCACCGGCGACAGCGACGCACCTTGCAGCCGGCCTTCTCCCGCACATGCATGCGTGAATACGCCGCCATCATGACGCAGCAGATAGACAACCTCGCAACCAGCTGGAGCGACGGGCGGACCGTCGACGTAGCCGCGCAGATGTACGACTTCGCGAGCAGCACCATTGCTCGAACCCTGTTCAGGGCGGAATTCGCGGGACCCGCCATCGACACCGTCACGGAATGTCTGCCGGACATCTTCCGCGGCATCTACCAGCAGGCTGTCCTCCCGCCTCTGCTCAGCCGTCTGCCCCTCCCCCCGAATCGGCGCTACGAGCGGGCTCGCAACCGGGCATGGGCCGCGGTCAGCAAGACCATCAGCTTGTACCGGCAAGACGATGAGCCCCACGGCGATGTGCTGTCGAGGCTCCTCGAGACGCATGACGACGAGGGAGGAGTCCTCGACGACGCCGAGATCCACGCGCAGATCATGACCCTGCTCGTAGCCGGTATCGAATCCACCGCAGGGGCACTTACCTGGGCTGTGCATCTTTTGTGCCAGTACCCCGATGTCCAAGAGCGATTGCGCACCGAGACGGCCGAGGTTCTCGGCACCCGAACCGCCACGTGGGACGATCTGCCCCGGCTCGACCTGGCACGCCGGGTCATCACCGAGACATTACGCCTCTACCCTCCCGGGTGGATCCTGACTCGAACGACCACCACCGAAGCCCGGCTGGCGGATGTCGTGATCCCTCCCGAAACCACCCTCGTCTACAGCCCGTACCTCATCCACCACGACGCACGATTCAATCCGCGCCCCGGTTCCTTCGATCCGGACCGGTGGCTCCCGGAGCGGCAACACGTGCGCGGCGCTTTCATTCCGTTCGGCGGAGGGGCGCGCAAATGCATAGGCGACAACTACGCGATGACCCTGGCGACACTCGCCCTGTCCACGATTGTGGCCCAATGGCGGTTCTCGCGTGTCGACCATCAACCGCCGCATATCGAACCGCGTATGACCCTGACCCCGCAGGGGGTCCGGGCCCGCGCGGACTGTCTGCAGGCAGCGCCCGATTGACGTTGGATCGATCACCGATATCAGACTATTGAGTCGGATCTGGGAGAGGCTGCGTGGTGGACCGTACGCGACGTGCGGTCCACCATCGGTACAGCACTCCGAGGCCCACCGTGACCAGCAGGAACAACACCGTGAACCACTGGAACCACCAGTGCCCGCCCGCCGGGTCGTACACCTCCGCGCGGGGCCAGGCCAGGTTGACGGTCATGAAGAGGCCGTAGACGAGGGCGAGGGCGTTGACGGGGATGCCCCAGCGGCCGAGGGAGAAGAGGGGCTTGCCGGTCTCGTCGGTGCCGTCGGGGCGGAAGGTGCCCTTCAGACGCCGTACGAGAAGCGGGCCGGTGACCATCGCGTACGCGAGGTAGAGCATCACGATGCAGGTGGTGCCGATGGCCAGGAACGCCTCCGGTGAGGCGAAGTTGAGGAGCAGGAGGGCGGCGGCGAGCAGGCCGACGACCACGGCGGGGGCGGTGGGCATGCCGGTGCGCGCGTTGACCTTGGCGAGCCGCCCGGCGAAGGGGAGTTGGCCGTCGCGGGCCATCGAGAAGAGCATGCGGCAGGCCGACGTCTGGATCGCGAGCGTGGCCACGGTGATCGCCACCACCACGTCGGCGAGCAGGAAGCGGCCCAGGCCGTCGCCGAGGCTGCTGGTGAGGACGTAGCTCAGGCCCTCCACGCCCAGTCGGCCGTCGGTGAGGCTGGGCGCGGCGAGCAGACCGGCGAGGACGAGGAGACCGCCCAGCAGACCGGCCGCGCCGAGTGCCGTGAGGATGGTTCGGGGCGCGGTGCGGCGGGGGTGGTGGGTCTCCTCGCTCATCTCGCCCGCGCTGTCGAAGCCGATCATCACGTACGCCGCCATGAACGAGCCCACGAGCAGGGCACCGAGGAGGTCGGTGCTGCCCTCGGCGGTGTGGAAGGTGATGCCGGGGGAGCGCTCGGAGTGGGTGAGGAGCAACACGACGATCAGGATCGCGCCGATGATCTCGGCGGTCACACCGACCCGGTTGACCACCGACAACACCCGGTTGTCGAGGGCGTTCACGACCGTGGTGAGGGCCAGCAGGATCACACCCAGGACGGCCGCGTTCGCCGCGCCCGTCGCCGAGGTGGGCGTCGGGTCGCCGCCGACGAGCTGGAAGCCCGACCAGATCGCGGGCATCACCATCTGCAGTGCGAGCGCGGCGGCCGCGACCACCACGATCTGCCCGATCACCATGATCCAGCCGGCGAACCAGCCGAAGGTCCGGTTGGCCAGCCGCGAGGACCACTGGTAGATCGCGCCCGATATCGGATAGCGCGCCGCCAGCTCCGCGAAGCACGCGGCCACCAGCAACTGGCCGATCAGCACCGCCGGCCAGGTCCAGAAGAAGACCGGGCCGCCGAACGCGTACCCGAAGGCGAAGAACTGGAAGACGGTCGTGAGGACCGAGATGAAGGAGAAACCGGCGGCGAACGAGGCGTACCTGTTCAGGCTGCGGTGCAGCTCCTGGCGGTAGCCGAACTCGGTCAGGGAACGGTCGTCGGGGGAGTGGGGTGGTTCCGGTCGGACATCGGGGGCGGTGCTCGTCATGGCGGCAACCTGCTTTCGCAACAAGCGGCGCGAGCCTTCGCGCCCGAGCGGCGCGAATTCCTGTCGAGCGACAGAAATTAGGGGAGTCCTGTGTCGCTCGTGTCACGCGATCGTGTCCGGGGCGGGCCCAAATCCTCACGACTTTTTCAGGGGTGGGTAGTTGGGGCAAGGGCTGGGCCGAGGTGGCGTCCGAGCGGCGCCGGACACGGCCCGGCGCGCCGCCGACCCTATGCTGAGCGGCCCCGGGACAACCCGCAGGCCCGCAGCCCGACAGTCGCACGCCCACACCCCACACCCCACAGCGAGGATCCTCGGATGAACGACGCGCCGCCCTCCTACCGGGTCCTTCCGGGCGCGCCGGAATCACCCGTGCTCCTGCACGTACCGCACAGTTCACGGGCGATCCCGGCGGCCGTACGGCATGGGATCGTCCTCGACGACGCCGCGCTGGAAGGGGAGTTGGACCACATCACCGACGCGCACACGGACCGGATCGCCGAGGCGGCCGCCGACCGGTCGGCCATGCGCCCTTGGCGGTTCGTCAACCAGCTGTCCCGTCTCGTGATCGACCCGGAGCGGTTCCCGGACGAGCGGGAGGAGATGCTGGCCGTGGGGATGGGCGCGGTCTACACGAGGACCACGCACCGGGAGGTGCTCCGTCCGTCCGGCCGCGACGGTCTGGCGCTCGACGGTCTGGCGCTCGACGGCCTCCCGGCCGACGGACAGCCGCTCATCGACGGCTACTTCCACCCGTACACCACCGCCATGACCGCCGCCGTGACCGATCGGCTCGATGCCGTCGGTCGGGCCGTGGTCATCGACGTCCACTCCTACCCGTCCGAGCCCCTGCCCTACGAACTCCACGGCGACGGCCCCCGCCCGCCCGTCTGCCTGGGCAGCGACCCCTTCCACACCCCGCCCGACCTGCTGGCCGCCGCCGAGGCCGCGTTCACCGGGTTCGGCGGCACCGGCGTCAACAGCCCGTTCGGGGGCACGTACGTCCCGCTGAAGTACTACGGGCACGACCCCCGGGTGACCGCCCTGATGGTCGAGATCCGGCGGGACGTCTACATGGCGGAGCCGGGTGGGCCGGCGGGGCCGGGGCTGAGGCAACTCGCGGACGCGCTGGCCCGGTTGGTGGACGTACTCACGAGCGCCTGAACGTCCCCAGGCCGGTCTCGTCGAACGCCTCGATCGTCACCTCGGTCGCCTTGCCGTTCTCGTCGCCCTTGAAGGTGACGCCGGAGGGGCCGCTGGCGTTCTCGCCCACCGTTTCGAAGAAGTAGGTGTCGCCGGCGTAGTGGGTCAGGCGGAAGGTCATGGGTTTGGGGCCGAGGCGCATGGTCAGGTCGCCCTTGGATTCCGTGACGGTGAGGGGGCCGTAGTAGGAGTTGGCGTAGGTGCCCGTGTAGGTGGCGTCGGCGCGGGCGTCGGAGGCGTCGTCCGGGGGCTTGGAGTAGTCGGTGGGGGAGCGGGACTTCTGGGCTTCCTGCTCGTAGAGCTGGGCCGCCAGGTTCAGCCAGTCCTCGGTCGGCTTGCCGTGCTGGGCCGTGTCGAGGAAGTCCAGCGAGACGGCGTCGGCGAGGCCGACGGGTTCGCCGTTGGTGAGGACGGCGATGCCGAGCTGTTCGCCGGGCAGCATCGTGACGTTGGTGTTGGCGCCGAGGGCGAAGGCGCCGGAGTGGCTGAGGCGGAGGCGGCCGAGGTCGTCGTAGGCGACGTTCCAGCCGAGGCCGTAGAAGCCGGCGCGGCCCGCCGGGGCGGGCGGCGGATGGGAGACGATCTCGGGGACGTGGGTGCGTTCGAGGGGGGCGGCGGCGATGACGCGGTCGCCGTCCAGCTCGCCGTTCGCGAGCTGGAGCCGCAGCCAGAGGGAGAGGTCGCGGACCGTGGAGCTCGCACCGCCGGCCGGTGACTGGGCGTCGGCGTCCCGGACGTGCCTCGCCTCCCAGACGCCGGTGTCGCCGCCCTCACGGACATGGGCGAAGGCCTTGTTGGTCGCGGCCTCGTAGTCGTTGAAGCGGGAGCTGGTGGTGTCCATGCCGGCCGGTTTGTAGAGCGTGTCCTCGGCGAGTTTCTCCCAGCTCGTCCCGGCGGCGTCGGCGACGGCCTCGCCCGCCGCCGTGACACCGAAGTTGGTGTACGCGTAGCTCGCGCGGAACGGCGTCAGGGGCTCCAGGCGGAGGTGTTCGAGGATGTAGTCCCGGTTGTAGCCGAGGTCCTCCAGGAGGTCGCCGGCGTGGTCGGGGAGGCCGCTGCGGTGGGCGAAGAGGTCCGCGATGGTGACGTGGTCGGTCACCCAGGGGTCCTTCAGGACGAAGTCCGGGAGGTGCTCGGACACCGGGTCGTCCCAGTCGACGGTCTTGTCGCCGACGGCTCCGGCGACCACGGTCGAGGCCAGCGGCTTCGACAGGGAGGCCAGCTGGAACACCGTGTCCGGGCCGACCTCGGTGTCCTGGCCGACATGCCGCTTGCCGTAGCCGTCCAGATGGACGACCCGGTCCTTGTACACGACGGCCACCGCGACGCCCGGCACCCCGGTCCGGTCCATGCCGCGCTCGACGATGCCGTCCAGGGCGTCGACCGCCCGGTCGACGTCCTCCTGGGTGAGCTGGGGCGGCGGCTGCGGCGGGGGAGCCGCCGAGGCGGTGCCGATGCCGTACGGGGTACCGCCGAGGACGAGGAGCGAGGCCAGGGCCAGCGCGCCCCGGGTCCTGCTTCGGCGGTGTGTCCTCGCGTGCCGGACACCCGTGTGTTCACTCAGCCGAACACCCATGTGTTCATTGAAACGGGTGAGCCGGGCTTTGTCCTGTGGAGGTGGAGGACGGGGCCCGGCAGCCGGAGGCCACGCGGGTCGGGATCGCAGGCGTCGTCCGACGTCACGCAGGTGGGCCGGGATCGGCGGAGTCGTCCGACGTCACGCAGGCAGGTCGGATCGGCGGAGTCGTCCCACGTCACACACGCAGGCCGGATCGCCCGTACCGCACGCGGTCACGCCGTCGTGGACACGCCCTCCTGCTCCGCCTCGACGCGCGCGTTCCACTCCTTCTTCGCCGCCTGCCAGCCGTCCTCGTCATGGCCGAGGCGCCAGTAGCCGGAGATCGACAAGTCCTCGCGCGGGATGGCCAGTTCGACGCGCAGCAGGCGGCGCAGCTCCTTCACGAAGCCCGCCTCGCCGTGGACGAAGGCGTGCAGCCGGCCCTCGGGGAACTCCAGCGCGCGTACGGCGTCGACGAGGGCGGCGCCGACGGGACGGTCGCCGCGGTGCAGCCAGACCACGTCCACATCGGAGTTGATCTTCTGCTCCTCCTCGGGACCGGCGACCTCGACGATCGCGTGGACCCGGGCACCGTCGTGAAGAGCCTCCAGGGAGGCGCCGATCGCGGGCAGCGCACTCTCGTCGCCGACGAGCAGATGCCAGTCGGCCTCCGGGTTGGGCGCGTAGGCGCCGCCCGGGCCGAGGAAACGGACCAGCTCGCCCGGCTGGACACGGGTGGCCCAGGGACCGGCGAGGCCCTCGTCGCCGTGGAGCACGAAGTCGATGGTGAGCTCGCGCAGTTCGGGATCCCAGGCCCGCACGGTGTACGTCCGGGTCACCGGCCACTGGTCCCGGGGGAACTCCGCACGGATCCGCTCAAGGTCGAAGGGCTCCGGATAGGTCACACCCTCGGGGCCGAACAGGAACTTCACATAATGGTCGGTGCTGCCGCGCGGGGAGAACTCCGCGAGGCCGTCGCCCCCGAGTACGACGCGCTGCATGTGCGGGGTGAGCCGCTCTGTGCGGACGACTCGCCCGGAGTGGGGCTTCGGGGTCCTGCGTACCGGACGCTCTGCCATGACGGCCTCCCAAGTACCTACTAAGGCTTACCTAAGTTAGCATCTCCCCCCGTTGAACACCTCATGCTTGAGGGATGTACGCGGACTTCGCGGTGTGAATCGCGCCTCAGAGCCCTCACTGCCGAAGTGTCTCCCCATCCTCCGGCGTACGCCCCGTCCGCGGGACGTCCATCTCACGCCTGCAGCGTCGTGAGCAGCCGCTGCAGTGATCCCCCGAGTCCCCAGCGCGCCGCGAGCGCCTCCAGGGCCGCCGGATCCCGCGGTGCGTGCGGCAGCGCCGTGTCGACCTCCGGCAACGGTACGTCGGCCGCCACCTGTACGACCGTGGGCGCGACCGCGACATAAGGGCGCGCCTCGTCCAGTCTCTTGCGCTGCGACGGCGTGAGCTTCGCCGCGGGGTCGTCGACCGCGGCCATGATCCCGGCCAGGTCGCCGAACTGGTCGAGCAGCTTCGCGGCCGTCTTCTCGCCGATGCCGGGCACACCCGGCAGACCGTCGCTCGGGTCGCCGCGCAGCAGGGCCAGATCCGCGTACCCGCGGCCGTCCACCCCGTACTTCGCGCGCAGCCAGGCCTCGTCGGTCAGCTGCAGCGAGCCCACGCCCTTCAGCGGGTACAGCACACGCACCCCGCGCCCGTCGTCGACCAGCTGGTACAGGTCGCGGTCGCCGGTGACGATGTCGACCGGGTCCTTCGCACGGGCCGTGAAGGTGCCGATCACGTCGTCCGCCTCGTACCCGGCGACGCCCACGCGCGCGATACCGAGCGCGTCCAGCACCTCCTCGATGACCGGCACCTGCGGCGACAGGGTGTCCGGCACCTCCTCCTCGTCCGGTCCGACCTCGTGCTCCTCGGCGACGCGGTGCGCCTTGTAGGAGGGGATCAGGTCGACCCGCCACTGCGGCCGCCAGTCCGCGTCCATGCACGCCACCAGGTCCGTCGGCCGGTGGTCCCTGACCAGGCGGTCGATGAACTCGAGCAGCCCGCGCACGGCGTTCACCGGGGTGCCGTCCGGGGCCTTCACGGAGTCCGGCACCCCGAAGTAGGCGCGGAAGTACAGGGAGGCGGTGTCGAGGAGCATCAGGCGTCGGGTCACGCCCCGCATCATGCCGCACGGCGCCGACACACGGGTCCCGACCCAACCGTGCGTGGCATGCGCGCCCGCGTTCCGTGAATACGTCCGGCCTGCGGTGAATATCCACAGCCGACCGGGTGTGGTGAACCCCACCCCTCGTCGCGTTCCGGGACTCCGCGGGCGTCCGTAGTCTCGACTCTCCGCTTCCGCCCGTTCCTGTGAGACCCGCATGCCCGTACGCCGCCGTCCCGCGCTCTTCGCCGTCGTGGTCGCGCTGGTGCTCGGCGCGCCGTTGGCGGCGCGGCTGCCGGTGGCGAACGCGGAGCCCGTGTCGGTGGCGGCGGAGCGGTTCGTCGAGCTGGCCGGGGATGTGCGGGAGGCGGACGGGTTCGTGTACGACGTACGGGACGACGGTGGGCGGACGATGGACACCGCCGAGATCCTCCAGGTCCCTTACGGCAGCACGTACCTCGCGGTCTACCACTCGACGCTCGCCGACGGCCGCTTCCACACGGCGGTCGCCACCTCCACGGACCTGCGCACCTGGACCCGCCGCCACGACTTCGGCGCGGGCACCAGCCAGCCGTCGCTCGCGCCGAACGGGCGAGGCGGTTACGTACTGGCGTACGAGAAAGATCCGGACAACCACATCGCGGTCCGCGGCTACCCCGATCTCGACGCCCTTCTGACAGGCGAGGCGGACCGCGCGTACGACGCCCCGCGCACCCTGTCGCCCTGCGCCGAGGGCACGCCGGACGTGACCGCCGTGCACGGCGACACGGTCGAACTCACCGGGCACTACCAGGAGTCCTGCGGCACCGACCGCCAACTGCGGGCGACGCTCAGGGACTTCACGACCTGGCGCGTCGAGGCCGATGACCGGCTGGACCGGGCCGTGGCGGCCTGGGGGACGGCCGGGAACATCGGCGACCGCACCCGTCTCGAACTGGGCGGCGAACCCCTGGTGCTGGTGGAGGGCCAACGCCTGCGGGACGACTTCGGCAGCTGGCGGACGTACGCCTACGATCCGGTGACAGGACGTGCCGACCGTGTCACCCCGCGCACCCACGGCGGCAGCACCTCCCTCGCCAACCCGTCGGCCGCCCTCGTCAACAGTCCCGACGGGCGTCCCGCCCTCCTGGTCAGCCTCTTCGTGCCGCGTGAGGGAGCGGCGAAAAAGGAGGCGGGACAGCTGCTCTACTGGCGAGAACTGTGAGCATGGACCCCGTCCCGGTTTACAGGGATGTGACGGGCGCATGAAACGGTTTGCCGAACATGCGTAGGGTGCAGAGAACTCATCAGGAGAAGTGCGCGCGATGAGTGCCGGACGGGTGGGCATCCGTATCCGGACCAGTAAGCGTTCGCAAGCCGACCCAGCGGGCGTCTGCGAGCCGACCGACGAGCGAAGGAGGGAGCCGGAGCGATGGGCGACCACAAAGAACAGCCCCTTCGGGTGGGCGCGGCCGTCCGGCGGCGGCGCCGGGCACAGGAGCTCACCCTCGCCGCCGTGGCCGAGCGCAGCGGCCTGTCGGTTCCCTTCCTCAGCCAGGTGGAGAACGAGCGGGCACGTCCCAGCAAGCCATCCCTGGAACGCATCGCCGACGCCCTCGGCACCACCGCCGTCGAACTGCTCGCCGCGGCCGACCCGGCGTGCAGCGTCGATGTCGTGCGCGCCGCCGATGACGGTTTCACGCCCCCCGATTCCTGCTCGCGCTCCCTGGTGCGCGGTCACCACCAGTTGCACGCCATGGAGTTCACCGGCGACCACGACGAGGGCCGCGAGGTCCAGCACCGCAACGACGAGCTGATGTACGTCGTGGACGGCGCCGTCGAGGTCGAGGCCGAGGGCCGCGCACACCGCCTCGGCCGCGGCGACACGCTGTACATGTCCGGTGGCGTACGGCACCGGTGGCGGGCCACCGAGCCCGACACCCGGGTCGTCGTGGTGGCCGTCGCCGACCACATCGAGGCCCTGGAGGACCGCCACCGCCAGGGCGCGTGAGGTTGCCATGAGCTCCGTCCCCCGTGTCGTCTCCCTGGTCCCGTCACTGACGGAGGCCGTCGCCGTCTCGCTGCCCGGCCTGCTGGTCGGCGCCACCGACTGGTGCGACCACCCGGGTGATCTCGATGTCGTACGGGTCGGAGGCACCAAGAATCCCAAGACCGATGTGATCGCGCGCCTCGCCCCCGACCTCGTGATCGCCAACGAGGAGGAGAACCGCGAGCCCGACCTGACCGCCCTGCGGGAGGCCGGCGTCGAGGTCCTCGTCACCGAGGTACGGGACGTGCCGGACGCCTTCACCGAACTGGACCGCGTGCTGCGGGCCTGCGGAGCCCGGTCCCGGCCGCGCTGGCTGGACGAGGCGGAGTCGGTGTGGTCCCGGCTGCCGGATCCGGCGGTCGGCCCGCTGACCCCCGGCCGTAGTACGACCGCCGTGGTGCCCATCTGGCGGCGGCCCTGGATGGTCCTCGGCCGGGACACCTTCGCCGGCGACGTGCTCGCCCGGCTCGGCGTGGACAACCTGTACGCCGGGCACGCGGAGCGCTATCCGCGGGTCCCCGTCGAGGAGCTGCGGGCCGCCGCGCCCGACGTCGTGGTCCTGCCCGACGAGCCGTACCGCTTCACCGCCGACGACGGCCCCGAGGCGTTCCCCGGACTGCCGAGCGCCTTGCTGAGCGGCCGTCATCTCACCTGGTACGGCCCGTCGTTGGCCGAGGCCCCTCAGGTGCTGGGCGCGGCGCTGCGAGCAGCTGTCCGCTGACCAGTCCGCGCATGGTGTGTGCGGCGGCCGTCGCCCAGGCCGCCAGCAGCAGCGCGTAGAGCGCGACGGCGAGGACGTCGAAGGCGATGAGCCCCGTGTGCCGGGCCTGCCCCTCCACGCCGGTCACACAGGTGCCCACCGGGAAGGTGAACGCCCACCACCCCATCGAGAACCCCATGCCCCGCCGCCGGGCCCGCACGACCATCGCCCCGGCGAGAGCGAGCCAGAGCAGCGCGAAGCCCATGACCGGCACGCCGTAGAGGACGGCGAACGCGGCGAGACCGTGCGCGTACGGGGTCGGTACGGCGTCGGGGGCCGCGTCGGCGAGGTTGCCGGCGGCGGTGGTCGACTGCCCGAGCGGGCCCAGGACGAGGAACAGGCTCGGCGTGAGCGCGAGCGGCAACGGCCCCGCCGTGACCAGCCGGCCGAACACCAGCGGCAGCACGAGCAGCGTGGCCAGCAGACTCAGCCCGAACAGCGCGAGACAGCCGAACAGCAGCGTCTGCCGGGCCTGCCCGGGCGGCAGATGCGGGACGAGCAGGGGACCGAGCGCGGCGGAGACCATGGGCGCGACGAGGGGGAGCAGCAGTACGGGGGTGACCTGGGCCGGCTCGATCCGGTGGCGGACGACCATCAGGTACGGCACGACGACGGCGGCGACCAGGCCCACGGCCGTCCCGGCGCCGAACAGCACCACGTCCAGCGCGACGGCCGCCCGCGCCCCGATCCAGTCCCGGCCGACGACGAGGGCACCGCCGCCCACGGCCAGCAGGGCCATGGAGAGGCAGCCGTAGAAGGGGGCCACGGCCGGGTCGAGGAGATGGGCACGGGCCTGGTCGCGGTGGTGGACCCAGTGCAGGGCGCGGGCGCCGAGAAGAGTGACCAGGGCGAGGAGCGCGAGCGCCCAGACCACCGTGCAGACCGTCCGCAGGCCCGGCAGGTCGAGGGGGAGTCCGGCGCCGGCGGTGGCCACGATGGCGGTGCCCATGATCGGGGCGTACCAGTTGGGGCCGAGGTGGCGGAGGGCGGGGAGGCGGGGGTGGGGGCTGGGGCTGGGGCTGGGGAGCGTCGCCGAGGAGCGGCCCGGACGGACCGGACGCACTGCGTGGACCGGGCGGGCTGGGCGAGCCGGATGCTCTGGACGGACTGCGGTGGCCATGTTCCGAGCGTCCCGTCGGCGCGCGGGCCCCACCAGGGAGTCCGCTTGTATGGGGACATAAGCTGGGGTTATGAGCGAGCGCGAGGAGCGGGGCGGGCTGGGGCACCGGGTGCCGGATCTCGGTGCGCTCGAACTGCTGCTGGCCGTCGCGCGGCTGGGCTCGCTCGGGCGGGCGGCGCGAGAGCTGGGAATCACGCAGCCGGCCGCGAGCAGCCGGATCCGCTCCATGGAACGGCAGCTGGGCGTGGCTCTGGTCGACCGGTCGCCGCGCGGGTCCCGGCTCACGGACGCCGGGGCGCTCGTGACGGACTGGGCCCGGCGGATCGTCGAGGCGGCCGAGGCGTTCGACGTGGGCGCGCAGGCGCTGCGGGACCGGCGCGACTCCCGGCTCCGGGTCGCGGCGAGCATGACCATCGCGGAGTATCTGCTGCCCGGCTGGCTGATCGCGCTGCGAGCCGAGCGCCCGGACACGGCGGTGTCGCTCCTCGCGGGCAACTCGACGGTCGTCGCGGAACGGCTGCTCGCGGACGAGGCCGACCTGGGCTTCGTCGAGGGGCCGACCGTCCCGGCCGGGCTGGACGCGGTGGTGATAGCCCACGACCACCTGATCGTCGTGACCGCCCCGAGCCATCCCTGGGCCCGCCGCCGCAAGCCCCTGGAGGCGGCGGAACTGGCCTCCACGCCGCTGATCCTCCGCGAGAAGGGATCCGGCACCCGACAGGTCCTGGAAGCGGCCCTCGGCAGCCTGGCCCGTCCCCTCATCGAGCTCTCCTCCACCACGGCGGTCAAGTCCTCCGCCCTGAGCGGCGCCGGGCCCGCGGTGCTGAGTGAGCTGGCCCTCGGCGAGGAACTCTCCGCGCGTCGTCTGGTCCGCATCCCCGTGGACGGCGTACACCTGCGCCGGGCCCTGCGGGCGGTATGGCCGACGGGACATCGGCCGGCGGGGCCGGCGCGGGATCTGCTGGGGCTGACGCGAGGGGCCGCGGCCGGCGCTTGAGGGGGTTTTCGCCCCCGCCGCCCCTACCCTTGTTGTTCGGCTGCGGGTCAGTGGGGGCTTGTCGCGCAGTTCCCCGCGCCCCTGAGAGACCCCGGGCGCCACCCATGCTGTCAAAGGGCGCGGGGAACTGCGCGAGCAACCACACACGACCCGCACCCGCCCGACAACCCCCGGACGCGGCTCGGGTAAGGGGCGCGGCCCGGTTCTCGTGAGGGGATCCGCTCAGGACGCCGCTTCCGTGAGGGCGCGCATCACCCGTACGTCCTCGCCCATCTCGGGATGCCACTGGACGCCCAACACCCAGGCAGGGGAGGGCAGTTCGACGGCCTCCACCGTGCCGTCCGCCGCGTACGCCGATGCCAGCAGTCCCTCGCCGAGGCGGTCCACCGCCTGGTGGTGGTAGGTCGGGACGTCGGCCTCCTCGGGGGCGATCTCGGCGTAGCGCGTGCCCGGGACGGGCTTCACCGGGTGGCGGCCGAAGACGCCCACCTCGATGACATGGTCGTCGAGATGCTGGATCAGCGTGCCGCCGAGGGCGACGTTCAGCAGCTGCATGCCCCGGCAGATGCCGAGCAGCGGGGTGCCCGAGTGGAGGGCCGCGTGGATCAGGGCCAGCTCCCAGGCGTCACGCGCAGGCGCCGCCGGGCCCGTGCGCGGCTCGCGCTCGGCGCCGTAGTGGGACGGGTCGACGTCCGGCCCGCCCGCGATCACCAGCCCGTCGAGCCGGGCGACGACCTCCGCCGCGTACGACGGGTCGTCCGGCGGCAGCATGGCGGCGAGCCCTCCCGCCGCCTGGACGAGCCGGGGATAGCCGACCGGCAGCAGGGCCGCCTCCAGCTCCCACACACCCCAGCGCGCACCGGACTCCAGATACGTACTCACACCGATCAGCGGCCTGGCCACGCGCTTCTCCCTCGTGCTCGACGGGACCGTCGCCCAATGGAAAACGTTCATACCTTTATGAGCGGCTGAGGGCAAGGCGCCCCCGGTGCGCCCGCCCGCCGGCGGGAACCCTCACGTCAGGAACCCCCGCAACAGCGCCGCCGTCCCCGCGCAGTGCTCCCGCATGATCTCGCGCGCCCCGTCCGCGTCGCCGTCGAGGACGGCCTCGACCAGGGCGACGTGCTGCCGCTGGGAGTGCTCCAGGTTGCGCACCAGAAGCGGAATGCAGTCGAGGAGGTCGTTGACGGAGGCGCGTACGGCCGCGTACTGGGCGGTGAGGGAGGGAGAGCCGCACACTTCCGAGAGGGTGAGATGGAGGAGCGTGTCGCGGCGGCGGTATTCGGCGAGGGGCGCCTCGTGGGTGCGGGCCAGCGCCTCGCGGAGGCGGTCGGCCTGCTCGTCGGTCAGCCCGTGCGCCGCGCACAGCCCGGCAGCCCCCACCTCCAGCACCTCCCGGAAGCGGAGCACGTCCTCGATGTCGACCTCGGCGATACGGCGGCGCAGCTCGTCCTCGCCGCCGGCGTCGGCGCGCGGCAGCACGAACGTGCCGCCGTACCGCCCGCGCCGCGCCTCCACCAGCCCCTGGTCCTGGAGGACCTTCAGCACCTCGCGCAGCGTCACCCGGCTGATCCCGAGCCGCTCGGCCAGCTCGCGCTCCGCCGGCAGCCGTTCGCCACCGGGCACCAGACCGAGCCGTACGACCTGCAGGATCTGCTCCAGTGCCTCCTCGAAGCCGTTGCCCGCCCGCACCGGCCGCAGCACCGGGGTCAGCCGGTCCTCCGGACCGCCATCAGGATCCACCGACATATGGCCGTGCCCCCTTCCCAAGCAATGGTTCTCGGCAATACCTTATGACTTCCGGTCCGGCCGATGAAGCGCGCGGTACGAAAGCAGTACGAGCAGAAGTGCGCGAGCGCCGAAGAAAGCCCAAGGAGGCCTCCCCCGTGGCAGACCGCACACCCCCGCTCGCCGTCGAGGAACTGCACGCCCTCGTCGCGGGCGGTGAGATCGACACTGTCGTCCTGGCCTTCCCCGACATGCAAGGGCGGCTCCAGGGCAAGCGGTTCGCCGCGCGCTTCTTCCTCGACGAGGTGCTCGCCCACGGCACCGAGGGCTGCAACTACCTGCTCGCCGTCGACACCGAGATGAACACCGTCGACGGCTACGAGATGTCCTCCTGGGACCGGGGCTACGGCGACTTCGCCATGCATCCCGACCTGTCCACTCTGCGCCGGGTGCCCTGGAACGAGGGCACGGCCATGCTGATCGCCGACCTGGCCTGGAGCGACGGCTCCCCGGTCGTCGCCGCGCCCCGCCAGATCCTGCGTCGCCAGCTGGAGCGCCTCGCCGAACTGGGCTACACGGCCAACGTCGGCACCGAGCTGGAGTTCATCGTCTTCAAGGACACCTACGAGCAGGCCTGGGACGCCGGCTACAAGGGGCTGACCCCGGCGAACCAGTACAACATCGACTACTCCGTCCTCGGCACGGGCCGCATCGAGCCCCTGCTGCGCCGGATCCGCAACGAGATGGCGGGCGCCGGGCTGACCGTCGAGTCCGCCAAGGGTGAGTGCAACCCCGGGCAGCACGAGATCGCCTTCAAGTACGACGAGGCCCTGGTCACCTGCGACCAGCACGCCGTCTACAAGACCGGCGCCAAGGAGATCGCCGCCCAGGAGGGCATGTCGCTCACCTTCATGGCGAAGTACAACGAGCGCGAGGGCAACTCCTGCCACATCCACCTGTCCCTCGCGGACGCCGACGGCGTCAACGTCATGGCCGACGGCCACGACATGTCGCCGGTCATGCGGCACTTCCTCGCCGGACAGCTCGCCGCACTCCGCGACTTCGCGCTGCTCTACGCGCCCAACATCAACTCGTACAAGCGGTTCCAGCCGGGCTCCTTCGCCCCGACCGCCGTCGCCTGGGGCTACGACAACCGGACCTGCGCGCTGCGGGTCGTCGGCCACGGCCGCTCCATGCGCTTCGAGAACCGGCTCCCCGGCGGTGACGTCAACCCGCACCTCGCCGTCGCCGGGCTGATCGCGGCCGGGCTGTACGGCATCGAGCAGAAGCTGGAGCTGCCGGAGGTGTGCGAGGGCAACGCGTACGCCGCCGGGTACGCCCATGTGCCGACCACCCTGCGCGAGGCAGCCGAGCTGTGGGAGAACAGCCCGATCGCCAGGGCCGCCTTCGGTGACGAGGTGGTCGCGCACTACCTCAACATGGCCCGCGTCGAGCTGGCCGCCTTCGACGCCGTCGTGACCGACTGGGAGCTGCGCCGCTCCTTCGAACGTCTGTGACTCACCGAGCACATCCGTGATTCACCCGCTGTGAGAGGCCCATTCTTGTCCGGACAGTCCCAGCAGAACGAGCAGCAGCTCCAGGTACTCAACCCCGCCACCGAGGAGGTCGTCGCCACCGTCCCGGCCGCCACCGCGGCGGACGTCGACACGGCCGTCGCCCTGGCGACGAAGGTCCAGCGGCTGTGGGCCCACGCCATGTCCCCCGCCGACCGCGCCCGGCTGCTGCGCCGCTTCGCCGCGACCGTGGACGACCACCTCGAGGAGCTGGCCCTCCTCGAGGTCCGCGAGGCCGGGCACACCATCGGCAACGCCCGCTGGGAGGCCGGCAACGTCCGGGACCTGCTCGACTACGCGGCGGGGGGCGTCGAACGGCTCACCGGACGGCAGATCCCGGTGGCCGGCGGCCTCGACGTCACGTTCCTCGAACCCCTCGGCGTCGTGGGCGTGATCGCGCCCTGGAACTTCCCGATGCCCATCGCGGCCTGGGGCGTCGCCCCCGCGCTCGCGGCCGGCAACGCGGTGATCCTCAAGCCCGCCGAGACCACCCCGCTCACCGCCCTCCGCCTGGTCGAACTCTCCCGCGAGGCGGGCCTGCCCGAGGGCCTGTTCCAGGTGCTCCCCGGCCACGGCCCCGTCGCGGGCAACGCCCTCGTCGAGCACCCCGGCGTCGCGAAGATCGTCTTCACCGGGTCGACGACCGTGGGCAAACAGGTGTTGGCAAAGGGCTCGGCGCTGCTCAAGCGCGTCACCCTCGAACTCGGCGGCAAGAGCCCCAACATCGTCTTCGCCGACTCCGACATCGAGGCCGCCGCCGCGGCCGCTCCCATGGCATTCCTCGACAACTCCGGCCAGGACTGCTGCGCCCGCACCCGCATCCTCGTGCAGCGCTCCGCCTACGACCGCTTCCTCGACCTCCTCGCCCCCGGCATCGAGTCGGTCCGCGTCGGCGACCCGGCCGACGAGGCCACCCAGATGGGCCCGCTGATCTCCAAGGCCCAGCTGGACCGCGTCCGTTCCTACGTCGACCCGGACGCGCCCGGCATCCGCGGCAAGGCCCCCGAGGGCCCCGGCTTCTGGTTCCCGCCGACCGTTCTCACCGGCGTGGAGCCCCACGCGCGCGTGGCCGCCGAGGAGGTCTTCGGCCCCGTCGCCGTGGTCATCCCCTTCGAGGACGAGGCCGACGCGATCCGGCTCGCCAACGACACCCCGTACGGCCTCTCCGGCTCCATCTGGACCCGCGACGTCGGCCGCGCGCTGCGTGTCTCCCAGGCCGTCCGCGCGGGCGCCCTGTCCGTCAACTCCCACTCCAGCGTCCGCTACTGGACCCCCTTCGGCGGCTTCAAGCAGTCCGGCATCGGCCGCGAACTCGGCCCGGACGCCCTGACCGCCTTCACCGAAACCAAGAACGTCTTCATCAGCACGGAAGGCCCCGCACAGTGACTCAGCCCCAGGAGACTGCTCCATCCTCTGGGGGTTCCCCCCAGACCCCCGCCTGCCGCCGACTCGTCGGCCGTACCGCCGTCATCACCGGTGCCGGCAGCGGCATCGGCCTCGCCACCGCGCGCCGGCTCGCCTCCGAGGGCGCGCACGTCGTCTGCGGCGACGTCGACGAGGCGCGCGGCAAGGCGGCCGCCGAGGAGATCGGCGGGATCTTCGTGAAGGTCGACGTGACCGACGCCGAGCAGGTCGAGGCGCTCTTCAAGACCGCGTACGACACCTACGGCAGCGTCGACATCGCCTTCAACAACGCGGGCATCTCGCCGCCCGACGACGACTCCATCCTGGAGACCGGCCTGGAGGCCTGGAAGCGGGTCCAGGAGGTCAACCTCACCTCCGTGTACCTGTGCTGCAAGGCCGCCATCCCCTACATGCGCCGCCAGGGCAAGGGCTCGATCATCAACACCGCGTCCTTCGTGGCCCGGATGGGCGCGGCGACCTCCCAGATCTCGTACACGGCCTCCAAGGGCGGTGTGCTGGCCATGTCGCGGGAGCTGGGCGTGCAGTTCGCGCGGGAGGGCATCCGCGTCAACGCCCTCTGCCCGGGGCCGGTCAACACCCCGCTCCTCCAGGAACTGTTCGCGAAGGACCCGGAGCGGGCCGCGCGCCGGCTCGTGCACATCCCGGTCGGACGGTTCGCGGAGGCCAACGAGATCGCGGCCGCCGTCGCGTTCCTCGCCAGCGACGACTCGTCCTTCGTGAACGCCACCGACTTCCTGGTCGACGGCGGCATTTCGGGCGCGTACGTCACTCCGCTCTAGGGCAACCGGAGCACCGACACAGCCGGTGTGATTAGAGTGCCGGGATGAGCAGTTCGCCACCGCCCGGCTGGTACCGCGACCCGTCCTTCCCGCTCACCGAACGCTGGTGGGACGGGACCGCGTGGACCGACCACCGACGTCAGCCGGAGCAGCCTGTCCCGCCGGTGGTGCAGCCGCAGCCGCAGCCGCCCGTGGGCAAGGGCCCCGGGCGCACCAAGGTCGTCGCGCTCGCCGTGGCCGGTGCCGTCGTGGTCGCCGGGGCGGTCACGGGCGGCGTCCTCGTGCTCGGCAAGGACGGCGACGGGGGCGGGAAGACGCGGACCACCACGGCCTCCCCGACCCCGGACGCGGAGGGCAGCGACAGCCCGACCCCCACGAAGCCCGCCACCGCGTCTCCCACCGGCGACCCGGCGGTCGTCGTGGACGGCCTCAACGGCATCACCTTCCCGATCCTCGACGGCTGGGTCGACGGCGACGGATCCGCCGAGGACGACGCCGTCCTGGTCACGGACGGCGGCATCTACGACTGCCCCGGCGACAACGGGCTGTGCCGCAGGGGCACGGTCATCTCGCGGACCGTGACCGGCAGCAGCGAGACGTCCCCGAAGGCCCTCGCCGAGAACGACATCGAGGACGCCGCGAACGACGCGTACGACCGCGACGAACTGGACCGGCGCCCGTACAACGGCATCACCGGCCACGAGGTCGTCGGCTCCGGCTCGGTCGCCGTCGCGGGCCGCGCCGGGTACTTCGTGCGCTGGCGGGTGACGACCGGGGCCGGACCCGGCGGTTACGTCCAGTCCCTCGTCTTCCCGTCCAGCATCGGCTCCGAGGCCCCGGTCCTCGTCCGGTTCGCCCTCGACGCGGGCGACGACGGCCCGCCGGTCGACGACATCGACAGGATCGTCAAGGGCATCCGACCGGTGGACGACGCCGACACGGGCGGGGGAGTGGGCAGCAGCCTCGGCCCGTCGTGAGCCCGGGCGCCCACGAGCGGACTCCCGGACTCCAGGGCTACAGGAACGTGTGACCCTCGCCGCGGTACGTCGGCACCGTCGCCGTCACCTCGTCGCCCTCCACCAGGTGCAGCACGTCGAACCGCTCGCACAACTCGCCGGCCTTGGCGTGCCGGAACCACACCTTGTCGCCGAGCAGCAGGTCGTCCGCGGGCGCGCCGAGCAGCGGGGTCTGCACCTCGCCCGGGCCCTCCTGCGGGTCGTACTTCAGCCCTTCCGGCAGATACGGCACCGGCAGCCGGTCGGGGCCGGGCGCGCCGGAGGCCGGATAGCCGCCGCCCAGGACGGTGACGACCCCGACACCCGGCCGTCGTACGACGGGCATGGCGAAGAGCGCGGCCGGACGCCCGCTGAACGAGGTGTAGTTGTCGAACAGCCGAGGCACGTACAGGCCCGACCCCGCGCCGATCTCGGTGACCGCGTCCTCCGCCGCCGTGTGCTGCACGCTGCCCGTGCCGCCGCCGTTGACGAACTCCAGGTCCGGCGCCACCCGCCGTATGGCGCGCACGACCTCGGCCCGCCGCGCGGCCAGTTCCTTCTTCGCGGTGGCCTGCATCAGCCGCACGGCACGCGACCGCAACGGCCGCCCGGCCACCGAGTCACCCACACCGGCGATATGACCCTCGTACGCCATGATTCCGACCAGTTTGAACCCAGGGCGCTCGGCGACGGCGCGGGCCATCTCGGCGACCTGCGTGGGGGAGTGCAGCGGGGAGCGAAGGGCCCCGATCCGCACGCGCCCCCCGAGCAGCTTCAGCGAGGTGTCCAACTCCAGGCAGACGCGCACGACTTCGGTGCCGCCCCGCCGGGAGTCGTCGATCAGCCGGAGCTGGGCGGGGTCGTCGACCATGACGGTCACGGCGGCGGCGAGCTTGGGGTCGCCCGCCAGTTCGGCGAAGGCCTCGTGGTCGGCCGACGGGTAGGCGAGGAGGACGTCCTCGAACCCGGAACGGGCCAGCCACAGGGACTCGGCGAGGGTGAACGACATGATGCCCTGGAAGCCCTCACGGGCCAGGACCCGTTCGAGGAGTGCTCGGCACCGTACGGACTTGCTCGCGACGCGGATCGGCTTGCCGCCGGCCCTGCGGACGAGATCGTCGGCGTTCGCGTCGAAGGCGTCGAGGTCGACGATCGCGAGAGGTGCGTCGAGATGAGCGGTGGCCCGGTCGTAGCGGGCCCGGGCGGCGGCGCGCGCAGTCATGAACGAAGCCTGCCAGACATGATTACCGCAGGGTAGGGGGACGTTCCGGGCAGAAGCCACGGTCCCGCCGTCTGGTTCCCGTTCGGCCGGGGCCAACCCGTAGAGTGACGCGCACGCAGGGACGACCTCGACGGGGATGCCGATCCGCTGCCACGGGTATGGCTTGCCCGTGGTGTTGACGGACCGACGGCGGGGCGACTCCCACGGTTTGCGTGACGGCCGCTCCCCACGGGCGGTCGGACGCCCGGACGACTTCCGGGTCGGCCCGGGACGAGGAAACGGGGGGTGCATGAGCACTGAAGCGCGCCGCGCCTCCATTCCCCCACGCCCACCGGCCCCGCCCCGCCCGCCGATACCGCCGGGCCACGAACCGTCGCCGACGACACCGGCCGCCCCGGCGTCGGGCGACACGTCGCAGCCGCAGCCGCCGTCGCGTGGGTCCGCGTCGGATCGGTCGGACGCAGGCACGCCGGGACCGTTTCCTCCGCTTGGCTCCGGCCCGGTGGGGGGCTCCGCCGCTCCGCCGCTCCGTCCGGATCGCGCGCCCTCGACCGGGGGTGGGCCCACCGTGCCACGGCGTCCGCAACGGCCGCCGGTGGCGGGTGTGCCCATGCGGCCCAGCACACCGCCCCGTCCGTCCTCGGCGCCCTCATCGGCGCCGGACGGATCCCGGGACGTACGAGACCCGGATGCGGTCGACGCGCAACGGCGCCCTTACGGCCCCGACGTGACGAACACGCCGGAGCACAGGCAGAGTTCCGGCAGCCGGGGCGGGCCCACGCACTCCCGTACGCACGGCTCCGGCCCTGCCGCCGGCCAGAGCGGCCCCTCGCACGGCTCCCGACAGGCAGCCGGGCAGAGTTCCGCCCATGGTTCCCATCAGGGCGCTGGTCACAGCCCTGCGCGTGGTTCCGGCCAGTCGGCCGGGGAGGGTGCCGGTCGCGGCTCCGGCCCGGCGACAGGGCACAGTCCCGCACGCGGCGGCGGCCAGCCCGTCGGGCAGAGCCCCTCGCGCGGTTCCGTCGTGGACGGTGGCACCACCCCGCACCGGGCTGAACACCCGCGTTTCTCCGACTTCCGCCGTAGCGCCGGCCAGAACGGCGGCACCACCGCCACCTCACCGCCCCCGGCGGCCTCCGCCCGTTTCCCGGACGCCCCCCCGGCAGCCTCGACACGCTTCCCGGACCCCCCGTCGGCCTCTCGTCTCCCGGACGAGGCCCCACCCCCGCCCCCGGCCTCGGCACGCTTCCCCGACGCCCCGCCGTCGGCGCGCCATACCGGACGACGTACGGGTGCCGCACAGACCTCGGGCGGCCGGACGGACGACTCGGCCCCGATCCCCGGCAGCCGGTCGCCCCGTACCTCCGGCCCTTCCGCCGGCGGCAGGTCTCCTCGTTCCACGGGCCCCACCTCCGGTGACCGGTCGTCCCGCTCCTCCGGCCCTACGGCCGACGGGGCGTCGCTCGGTTCCACCGGCCCTGCTCCCGGCGGCGCGTCCTCGCGACCTTCCGGTGGCGCGATTCCTCGTCCCTCCGGCCCCACCTCCAACGGCGGGTCTCCTCGTCCCTCCAGCTCCGCCCCCGGCAACCCATCGCCCCGCTCGGCCGGGCAGCCCCCGGCGTCCGCGCCGCGTACCGGCGTGCCGGCTTCCGGCGGTGTCGTACCGTCTCCGGCAGCGCCCCTTCGTAGTCCCCTGCCCGAAGAGGCCGGCCCGGCGTCGACCCCCCGGCCGCGTCCCCTCACGCCCGAGCGGCCCGGCGGCTGGCAGCCCCCGACGGGGCCCTCCCGGCGGTCCGCCGAAGCGCTCGACGCCGCGTTCGAGGCGTCGGCCGGGCGGCCCTTCGTGACGTTCGCGCAGCCGGACACGTCGCCGTGGACGCCGCCCGAGTCGTACGACGGTCGGCGCAGGCCGCGTCCCTCCAAGACGCGCGCGGCGGCCGTGGCCGCCTGCGTGGTGCTGGGCGTCGGGCTCATCGGCGGCGCGGCGGCGGGGAGTTGGCTCACCGGGGACTCCGGGGCGGACGGCTCCCGCGACACCTTCGCGGCGGCCGGGCAACTGTGGCACGGCGTACCCGTGGACGAACTGTTCCCGCCCACCCTCCAGGGCGAGGGCGCCGGACCCGGCGGCACCGACCGCACCTGGACCCGGATCGCGGTCGCGCCCGACAGCGACTGCGTGGACGCCTTCGACCCACTGCTGCGCAAGGCCCTCGCCCCCGTCGGCTGTCTGCGGCTGCTGCGCGCCACCTACACCGACGCGACCCGCAGCAACGTCACCACCGTCGGCCTGCTGTTCACCAAGGCCGACGCCACCGCGATGACCGCCCTCAAGGCCCGCTTCGAGAAGGACGGCCTCGACCGCCGTACCGATCTGATGCCCCGCCCGTACGCCGCCGAGGACACCGTCGCCGCCGGCTTCGGCGACAACCAGCGGGCCTCCTGGACGATCTCCGTCCTCACCGAGGCCCCCGTCGTCGTCTACGCCGTCTCGGGCTTCGCCGACGGCCGCACCGTCACCGAACCGCAGCCCGCCGCGGACGCGATGAAATCCGGCGCCACCACGGCTCCCGCCCAGTCCGGGCTCGGCCACGAGGCCCAGGGCCTCGCCGACCGCGTCGAACGCGGCCTGCGCAAGACCGCCGCGTCCGCCACGGAGCAGCCTTCATGAGAGCCGACAAACCCAAGACCACAGGAAAGGCCGAGACAGCCACAGCCGCCGGAAGAGCCGCGAAAGCCGACCGGAGCGGCGGCCGACGCAGCCGGCGCGACCGCCGCGCCCCCCGCCTCGGCCTCCTCAGCGTCCCCCTCGCCGCCTCCCTGGCCCTCCTGCCGTCCACCGCCGCGCACGCCGACGGCATCCGCGACCAGCAGTGGGCGCTGGACGCGATGCGCACGCAGGAGGCGTGGCGCACCACCAAGGGCGCGGGCATCACCGTCGCCGTCCTCGACACGGGTGTCGACGACGAGCACCCGGACCTGGCCGGCAACGTCCTGCCGACGAAGGACATGGTCGGCTTCGGGGCGTCGCGCGGCGACCGCTCCTGGGCCCGGCACGGCACCGCCATGGCGGGGATCATCGCCGGACACGGACACGGGGTGAACGACGCCGACGGCGTCCTCGGCGTCGCCCCCGAGGCGAAGATCCTCCCGGTCCGCGTCATCCTCGAAGACGGCGACTCAGCCCGCTCCAAGGCCCGCAGCACCCGGGGCAACGCCCTCGCCGAAGGCATCCGCTGGGCCGCCGACCAGGGCGTCGATGTCATCAACCTCTCCCTCGGCGACGACTCCAAGTCCGCCCACCCGGAACCCTCCGAGGACGCCGCCGTCCAGTACGCCCTGAGGAAGGGCTCGATCGTCGTCGCGTCGGCCGGCAACGGCGGCGAGAAGGGCGACCACATCTCGTACCCGGCGGCCTACCCGGGCGTGATCGCGGTGACCGCCGTCGACGAGGACGGCAGCCGCGCCCCGTTCTCCACCCGCCGCTGGTACGCCACCATCAGCGCCCCCGGTATGGATGTCGTCATCGCCGACCCGGACCGCAAGTACTACGAGGGCTGGGGCACCAGCGCCGCCGCGGCCTTCGTCTCCGGCGCCGCCGCCCTCATCAGGGCGGCCCACCCCGGCCTGACCCCCGCCCAGGTCAAACGCCTGCTGGAGGACACCGCCCGCGACACCCCCGTCGGCGGCCGCGACGACTCCCGCGGCTTCGGCTTCGTCGACCCGGCGGCCGCCATCGAGGCGGGCGGCAAGCTCGTCCCCGACGACCTCAAGTCGGCGTCGTACGGCCGGAAGTACTTCGGCTCCGGACCGGACCCGGTGGAGCAGGAAGACCCGACCGCCGGCTGGACCGCCCCCGTCGCGGGCGGCCTCGGCGTCGTCCTGCTGGTCACCGCGGTGGTGATCTGGCGCGGACGCGGTCGCGGCCGCCCCGACGAGTACGTCATCTGACGCCTGCGGGCCGGTGGCAGAATTCCGGTGCGTGCGGGTCGGTGGCAGAACTCGGGTGCCTGCGGGTCGGTGGCAGAACTCCGGTGTCTCCGAGACGGAGGCAGCGCTCTGGCGTCTACGAGTTGGTGGCCGCGTTCGTCGTGGCCGTGGCGTCCGCCGAATCCTCCGTGTCCGCGAAGAGGGAGACGGCCGCCCGAGCCGCCGCCTCGACCAGCGAAATCCCCCGCGCCTTCGTCGTGTTGCCGTTCGACACCACCGCGACCAGGTACTCCTGCCCGTCCACCGTGACCCGGCCGACACTGTTGATGTCCCACAGCCCGGTGGCCGTACGCGGCAACCACCCGTTCTTCAGGGCGAACGCCGATGCCGAGGAGCCGGAGGCGGCCGCCGAGACACCCCAGTCCTGGTCCACCGCGATCCGCCCCATCAGCTCCTGGACGTACGCCCGTGAGGCCGCACTCAGCTCGGACGTGTCGTCGTCCCCGAACACCTGCTGGAGCAGGGCGAGTTGATCGGCAGCCGTGGTCTGCGTCAGGCCCCAGTACAGGCCGTCGCCGCCCTCGGTCCCCGTCAGCCCGAACCGCACGTTCGCGGCGTCCAGGCCGTCCGCCTGCCCGATGGCCTTCCACAGGGCCGTCGCTGAGGCGTTGTCGCTGCTCCGGATCATCGCGGAGGCGTACGTCCTCTCCTCTGCGGTGAGCGGCCGGTCCGCCTCCTGCGCCTGGAGCAGCAGCGCCGCCAGGATGTTCGTCTTCACGATGCTCGCGGTGTCGAACCGGGCGTCCCCGTACACGGCCGAATCGCCGGACACCACGTCCATCACGGCCACGGAAACCGTCGCCCCGTCCGCGGCGGCCCCGGCGGTCACGTCCGCCAGGGCCGCCGAGAGCAGCTCGTCGTGGTCCACCTCGGGCGCCGCCACAGGTTCCACCGAATCCCCCTCAGTGACCACGTCCGCGCCCGGCGCGGTGGAAGCGGAGGCCGGGGGCGGTACAGACGATGACGCCGACGACGATACGGCGGCACTCCCGCCGTCATGCGCCTGGGCCCTCATGTACACCGTCCCGGTGGACGTGCCGCCCACGAGGACGAGGGCCGCCAGCGCGACATGGAAGAGCGGACGGCGCACGGACGGGTGGGCGCGGCGACGGGCTCTGGGTGAGGGCATGCCGCGATGGTTCTGCGCCGCGCTGTGCGCCTGGTTAGGCGAATGTTAGATGCTTGTCAGGGAAAGCTGAGAAAACCGTGAGTGGTGTGACGGTCACGTTTCCGGCCTGCCGAAAGCCCAGGAAACTTCCCCCGATAGGGTCGACGACCGTGGCGAACAAGAACATTCCCGACCCCGGCTTCTCCGACGACGACGGCTCCGCCGATCCCCGGCTGAGCGCGGCGCTCGCCGCCTGGGCCGAGGACCGGACCGCCGTGGGCCCCGTCCTGGCAGCGCTCAAGGGCGCCCGCCTGCTCGTCCCCGTCGTGGCCGTGCTCGGCGAGGTCGAGGTGGATGAGAACGGCTTGCGCCGCGAGAAGACCAGCGACATGGCCGTCCCCACCCTGAAGGCCGACGGCCGCACGGCCCTGCCCGCCTTCACCTCCACCGACTCCCTCGCCCGCTGGGACCCCGCCGCCCGCCCCGTCGCCGTACCCCTGCACCAGGCCCTGCAGGCCGCCGCGCACGAGAAGGCCGACACGATCGTGCTCGACCTCGCCGGGCCCGTCCCCTACGAGCTGACCGGCCGCTCGCTGCTCGCGCTCGCCGAGGGACGCACCACCACCGACCCGCTCGCCGACCCCGTCGTCCTCGACGCCGTACGCGCCGCCGTCGCCGCCGAGCCGGCCGTGCTCCGCGCCCACCTCGGCCCCGGCCGCGCCGACGGCATCCTGGCCCTCGTCCTCGACCCGTCCGCCGGCCCGGCCGAGACCGCGCAGTCCCTCGCCGGGCGGCTCGCCGCCGACGAAACACTGCGGGCCCGCCTGGTACGCGGCCTCGACCTGGCACTGCTGCCGGCCGGGGCGACGCCACCGGGCGAGCCCTTGTACGTACGCCCGTGAGAGCGGGACCGAAGGCTCAGCCGTAGATCGGGCCCGTGTACTTCTCGCCCGGACCCTGGCCCGGCTCGTCGGGCACGAGTGACGCCTCACGGAATGCCAGCTGCAGCGACTTCAGACCGTCGCGCAGCGGGGCCGCGTGGAAGGAGCTGATCTCGGTCGCGGACGCGTCCAGCAGACCCGCGAGGGCGTGCACCAGCTTGCGGGCCTCGTCCAGGTCCTTGTACTTGTCGCCCTCCTCCGTCAGACCGAGCTTCACCGCGGCGGCGCTCATCAGATTGACGGCGACCGTCACGATCACCTCGACCGCGGGGACCTCGGCGATGTCGCGGGTCATCGAGTCGAAGTCGGGGTTCTCAGGAGGGGTCTCACTCATGCCCCACACGATAGGCCCCGGCGCGTACGCCCCGACCTGCGGGAGGCCGCTGCGCCCCGATTGGCACCTCAGGTTTCAACCCGGTATGGTTGTTCCTACGACCGGCTGGACACCTGTGTGTCCGGCCCGCAAGTGGAGGCTCCGAACTCCCACCTGACTGTTCTCCGGGACGGCAGGTCACCCGGTCAGACGGCCCCCACCGTTCCGTACGGACGGTGGAGTCGTCCGAGATTGCGCCCCGCGGCACACCCGCGGCGGTGCTCCGGCAGTACATGGAGCCCCGCCTGTGTCCCGTCCGGGGCATTTTTCATGGCTCCCGACGGTTGGTCCCCATGTCAACCAGACATAACGCGGCGGTCCGCCAGACCGTCGTGTGGTGCTACCGAGGAGGATCCATCAGCGCCGAGCCCCGCATCAACGACCGGATTCGCGTTCCCGAGGTGCGACTTGTCGGTCCCAGCGGCGAGCAGGTCGGGATTGTTCCGCTTGCCAAGGCCCTGGAGCTTGCGCAGGAGTACGACCTCGACCTGGTCGAGGTGGCCGCGAACGCGCGTCCGCCGGTCTGCAAGCTCATGGACTACGGGAAGTTCAAGTACGAGTCGGCCATGAAGGCCCGTGAGGCGCGCAAGAACCAGGCGCACACGGTCATCAAGGAGATGAAGCTCCGGCCGAAGATCGACCCGCACGACTATGACACCAAGAAGGGTCACGTCGTCCGGTTCCTCAAGCAGGGCGACAAGGTCAAGATCACGATCATGTTCCGTGGTCGCGAGCAGTCCCGGCCCGAACTGGGCTACCGACTGCTGCAGCGTCTCGCTTCGGACGTCGAGGACCTCGGGTTCATCGAGTCGAACCCGAAGCAGGACGGCCGAAACATGATCATGGTTCTCGGTCCGCACAAGAAGAAGACCGAGGCGATGGCCGAGGCCCGTCAGGCGCAGGAAGCCCGGAAGGCGGAAGCGAAGGCCAACCCTGGCAAGTCGCAGAACGCCGCCGACTCCGACGCTGACGACTCCGACGAGGTCGAGGTCGAGGCGCCGGCCGAGGAGCCTGCCGAGGCGTAAATCCCCGGGACGCGAGTCCGGGGGAAGCCCTGGACGCCGAGTCCAGGGTGTCAACCGATAGAAATGACGTTCCGTCGTGCCCGGTTTAGCGACCGGGCACCGGAGCGCCACTGACGAGGAGAGAACGGCGCTATGCCGAAGAACAAGTCGCACAGCGGTGCCAGCAAGCGCTTCAAGATCACCGGCTCCGGCAAGGTGCTCCGTGAGCGCGCCGGCAAGCGCCACCTGCTCGAGCACAAGTCGTCCCGCGTGACGCGTCGCCTCACCGGCAACGCCGAGATGGCCCCGGGCGACGCCGCGAAGATCAAGAAGCTTCTCGGCAAGTGACGGAGCGGCGCCCGATCGTCCGTCGATCACTTCGCGCCGTACGTCTGGACCGGGACCCAATCGATTCCGGGCCGTGTGACGACACCCACGGCCCCGCTACAAGGAGTTAACAAGTGGCACGCGTCAAGCGGGCAGTCAACGCCCACAAGAAGCGCCGGGCGATCCTCGAGCAGGCCTCCGGCTACCGCGGTCAGCGTTCGCGCCTGTACCGCAAGGCCAAGGAGCAGGTCACCCACTCGCTGGTCTACAACTACAACGACCGCAAGAAGCGCAAGGGCGACTTCCGTCAGCTGTGGATCCAGCGCATCAACGCCGCTGCCCGCGCCAACGGCATCACCTACAACCGCTTCATCCAGGGTCTGAAGGCCGCGAACGTCGAGGTCGACCGCAAGATCCTCGCCGAGCTGGCCGTCAACGACGCCACGGCCTTCGCCGCGCTGGTCGAGGTCGCCCAGAAGGCGCTGCCGGCGGATGTGAACGCGCCCAAGGCAGCGTGAACGCTGCGCTGGCTTGAGCCGCGTGTGATGTGAACCGGACCCGCAGGCTGATCGCCGCCTGCGGGTCCGGGCGTTTTCTGGGCGGCTCTTCGGCTGCGGCTGGGTGGGGCTTCTCGCGCTGTTCCCCGCGCCCCTGAAGAGCAGGGGCCGTGTCTCTCAGGGGCGCGAGCAGCCACGACGGACCCGCACTCGCCAATGAACCGAACCCCCGAGTTCTCAGGCGCCCCATCCACCCCACTCACCCGAACCCGAAGGTGACCCATGCCCCCCGCCCCCGAGTTGATCTCCCCTCGCTCCGCCCGTGTCTCCGCCGCGCGGCGGCTCGCGAAGCGGAACTTCCGGGGGAAGGACCGTCTGTTTCTGGCGGAGGGGCCGCAGGCCGTGCGGGAGGCGGCTGGGCATCAGGTGGACGGTGTGCCGACCCTTGTCGAGCTGTTCGCGACGGTCGAGGCCGCGGAGCGGTACGCCGACATCGTGGGGGAGGCCCACGCGGCCGGGGCGCGGGTGCATCTCGCGGACGAGGCGGTCATCTCCGACATCTCCACGACCGTCACGCCGCAGGGGGTGGTCGGGATCTGCCGGTTCCTCGATACACCGTTCGAGGAGATCCTCGCCGCCAGGCCCAAGCTCGTCGCCGTGCTCGCGCACGTCCGTGACCCCGGGAACGCCGGCACCGTACTGCGGTGTGCCGACGCGGCCGGCGCGGAGGCGGTCGTGCTCACCGACGCGTCCGTGGACCTCTACAACCCCAAGGCCGTGCGGGCGTCCGTCGGCTCGTTGTTCCATCTGCCGGTCGCCGTGGGGGTGCCGGTCGAGGCAGCCGTGGCCGGGCTCAGGAGCGCCGGGGTGCGGATTCTCGCCGCCGACGGGGCGGGCGAGAACGATCTCGACGCCGAGCTGGACCAGGGGACCATGGGAGGGCCCACGGCCTGGGTGTTCGGGAACGAGGCGTGGGGGCTCCCCGAGGAGACGCGAGGGCTGGCCGACGCCGTCGTCCGCGTGCCCATCCACGGAAAGGCGGAGAGCCTGAACCTGGCGACCGCCGCCGCCGTATGTCTCTACG
Source organism: Streptomyces sp. DSM 40750 (assembly GCF_024612035.1). Lineage (GTDB taxonomy): Bacteria > Actinomycetota > Actinomycetes > Streptomycetales > Streptomycetaceae > Streptomyces. The sequence goes on along the minus strand of NZ_CP102513.1, from coordinate 2,451,973 downwards.
CGTCCGCCCGTGCACAGCGCGCCTTCGGAGGGTGCCGCACCGTCACTCCCAGCTAGTAGGGTGACGGGCTCGGGGGCCCACTGCACAACGCGAGAGGTGGGGTACGGGGATGAGGGTCGGCACGAGCAGCACACTGGGGGCACGGGACGTGCGCGCCACATCCGCGGCCCGGCACGGTGATCTCGCCGAGCTCGGCATCGACCCCGACGACCTGCCCGACGGACTGGTCGTGGCCGACGAGAACGGCCGCGTGATCTGCTTCAACGCCGCCGCCGCCCGCATCACCGCCACTCCCGCCGCCGAAGCCCTCGGCCGCCCGCTCGAATGGGCCCTCCCGTTAGAAGACCTGGAAGGCCGCCGCTGGTGGCAGCTGACCGACCCGTACGGGGGGCTCGCGATCCGGGTCGGACAGCCCGAGCGGAACCTGCTCCTCCCCGGGGCGCGCGAGATCCTCGTATCGGCCCGCTACATCCGTACGGAGCCCACCGGACCCGTCCGCCGGGTCGTCGTCTCCCTCCGCGACACCGAGGCCCGGCGCCGCACCGAGCGCAGCCACGCCGAACTGATCGCCACGGTGGCCCACGAACTGCGCTCGCCGCTGACGTCGGTCAAGGGGTTCACCGCGACGCTGCTCGCCAAATGGGAGCGGTTCACCGACGACCAGAAGAAGCTGATGCTGGAGACCGTGGACGCCGATGCCAATCGGGTCACACGTCTCATCGCCGAGCTGCTCGACATTTCGAGGATCGACTCCGGGCGGCTCGAAGTGCGGCGGCAGCCCGTCGACATAGGCGCGGCCGTCGGACGGCACATCCAGGCGTACGTCGCCGCGGGACAGCCCGCCGACCGGTTCCTGGTGCGGATCGAGCAGCCACTGCCCGATCTGTGGGCCGACCCGGACAAGATCGACCAGGTGCTGAGCAACCTCCTCGAAAATGCGGTGCGGCACGGCGAGGGAACCGTCACGATTGACGTCACGCCTGCCGCGTCTCCCCGGGAGGGAGAGGACACCGGCACGTCGGTCACCGTGAGCGACGAGGGCGCCGGCATCCCGGAGGAGTCCATGAACCGCGTCTTCACCCGCTTCTGGCGGGGCAGCAAGCGCGGCGGCACGGGCCTCGGGCTGTACATCGTCAAGGGCATCGTCGAAGCCCACGGCGGCACCATCACGGTCGGACGCGCCGCCGGCGGCGGCGCCGAGTTCCGATTTACGTTGCCCGTGGCGGCCCCGGCCTATCTGGCCTGAAGCACCACGGGCGCGTTCGTACACCTCCACCCCGTTAGACTCGGCCTTTGGCACCTTTGTGTCCCAAAAACCGTGACGATCTGTCCACGAGTCGGTACGGGGACCTTCAGCCAGCCAATCGGAAGCACGGGAAGAGATGTCGGCACCGAATAAGTCGTACGACCCTGTAGAGGTCGAGGCCTTGAAACCGGAAGAGATCGAGCGCATGCGGGACGAGGCGCTCGCCGCCTTCGCCGCCGCGGACTCCCTCGACGCGCTCCAGGAGGCCAAGGTCGCCCACACCGGGGGCAACTCGCCGCTGGCCCTCGCCAACCGCGAGATCGGCGCCCTGCCCCCGCACGCCAAGGCCGCCGCCGGCAAGCTCGTCGGCCAGGCCCGCGGTGCGGTGAACAAGGGCCTCGCCGCCCGCCAGACCGAGCTGGAGGCCGAGCGCGACGCCCGGGTGCTGGTCGAGGAGGCCGTGGACGTCACGCTGCCCTACGACCGCGTACCGGCCGGCGCCCGCCACCCGCTCACCACGCTGTCGGAGCGCATCGAGGACATCTTCGTGGCCATGGGCTACGAGGTCGCCGAAGGCCCGCAGGTCGAAGCCGAGTGGTTCAACTTCGACGCCCTGAACATCGGCCCGGACCACCCGGCCCGCGGCGAGGCCGACACCTTCTTCGTGCAGGGTCCGGACGGCGGCACCGAGTCCGGTGTCGTGCTGCGCACCCACACCTCGCCCGTGCAGATCCGCTCCCTGCTCGACCGCGAGCTGCCGGTCTACGTGATCTGTCCCGGCCGCGTGTACCGCACCGACGAGCTGGACGCCACCCACACGCCGGTCTTCCACCAGGTCGAGCTGCTGGCCGTCGACGAGGGCCTGACCATGGCCGACCTCAAGGGCACCCTCGACCACATGGTCCAGTCGCTGTTCGGCGAGGGCATGAAGACCCGGCTCCGGCCGAACTTCTTCCCCTTCACCGAGCCGTCCGCCGAGATGGACATGCTCTGCTACGTCTGCAAGGGCACCTCCGTCGGCAACCCCGACCGGCCCTGCCGCACCTGCTCCAGCGAGGGCTGGATCGAGCTGGGCGGCTGCGGCATGGTCAACCCGCGCGTGCTCACCGCCTGCGGCGTCGACCCCGAGAAGTACAGCGGATTCGCCTTCGGGTTCGGCATCGAGCGGATGCTGATGTTCCGCCACAACGTCGAAGACATGCGAGACATGGTCGAGGGTGACGTCCGGTTCACCCGGCCGTTCGGGATGGAGATCTGATGCGGGTCCCGCTTTCTTGGCTGCGGGAGTACGTCGACCTGCCGGCCACCGAGACCGGCCGTGACGTCCAGGCCAAGCTCATTTCGGCCGGCCTCGAGGTCGAGACGGTCGAGCAGCTCGGCGACGGCCTCAAGGGCCCCCTCGTCGTCGGCCAGGTGCTGACCATCGAGGAGCTGACGGAGTTCAAGAAGCCGATCCGCTTCTGCACCGTCGACGTCGGCACCGCCAACGGCACGGGCGAGCCCCAGGAGATCGTCTGCGGCGCCCGCAACTTCGCGGTCGGCGACAAGGTCGTGGTCGTCCTGCCCGGCGCCGAACTGCCGGGCGGCTTCGCGATCTCCGCCCGCAAGACCTACGGCCGCACCTCGCACGGCATGATCTGCTCCAGCGACGAGCTGGGCATGGGCGACGACGGCACCAAGGGCATCATCGTGCTGCCGCCGGAGACCGAGGTCGGCAAGGACGCGATCGAGCTGCTCGAGCTGGTCGACGAGGTCCTCGACATCGCCGTCACGCCCGACCGCGGCTACTGCCTGTCGATCCGTGGCGTCGCCCGCGAGACCGCCATCGCCTACGGCCTGCCGCTGCGCGACCCGGCGCTCCTCGACGTACCTGGCCCGAACGCGTTCGGCCACCCCGTCCAGGTCTCCGACCCCATCGGCTGCGACCGCTTCACCGCCCGCACCGTCACCGGTCTCGACCCGGAGACGCGCTCCCCGATCTGGCTCAAGCGCCGGCTGCAGAAGGTCGGTATGCGCCCGATCTCCCTCGCCGTCGACATCACCAACTACGTGATGATGGAACTGGGCCAGCCGCTGCACGCCTACGACCGCTCCCTCGTCCAGGGCACGATCGGTGTGCGCCGGGCCGAGGAGGGCGAGAAGATCGTCACCCTCGACGGTGCCACGCGCACCCTGCACGCCGAGGACCTGGTGATCACCGACGACCGCGGCCCCATCGGCCTCGCCGGTGTCATGGGCGGCGCCAACACGGAGATCGCCGATCACGACGATGTGGAGAACGCCTCCAGCGACATCGTCATCGAGGCCGCCCACTTCGACCAGGTCGCCATCGCGCGCACGGCCCGCCGGCACAAGCTGTCGTCGGAGGCGTCCCGCCGCTTCGAGCGCGGCGTCGACCCGCTGGCCGCGGCCGCCGCCGCCCAGCGCACGGTCGACCTGCTCGTGCTCCTCGCGGGCGGCACGGCCGACGCGGGCGTCACCGAGGTGATCGCCCCGTCCGCGCCCCGCACGATCACGATCCCGGCGGACCACCCGGACAAGGTCGCGGGCGTCACCTACGGCCGTGAGACCGTCGTACGCCGTCTCCAGGAGGTCGGTTGCGACGTCTACGGGCAGGACGAGCTGATCGTCACCGTGCCGTCCTGGCGGCCCGACCTCACCGATCCGAATGATCTGGCGGAGGAGGTCATCCGTCTTGAGGGCTACGAGAACCTGCCCTCCACGCTGCCCAGGCCCCCGGCGGGCCGCGGGCTCACCCTGCGGCAGCGGCTGCACCGCAGGGTCGGCCGGGTCCTGGCCGGCGCCGGGTACGTCGAGGCGCCCAACTACCCGTTCATCGGTGAGCAGGTCTTCGACCAGCTCGGCCTGGACGCCGACGACCCGGCCCGCCGCGTCGTCAAGCTCACCAACCCGCTGAACGACGAGGAGCCCGCGCTCCGCACGTCGCTGCTGCCGGGCCTGTTGGGCGCCCTGCGGCGCAACGACGGCCGTGGCTCGCACGATCTGGCCCTGTTCGAGACCGGCCTGGTGTTCCTCCCGCGTGAGGGGCAGCGCGTCGCCGTCGCGCTGCCGGTCGACCGCCGGCCCACCGACGAGGAGATCGCGACGCTGAACGCCGCGCTGCCCGAGCAGCCGCGCCACGTCGCCGTCGTCCTCGCCGGGGCCCGCGAGCAGGCCGGCTGGTGGGGCAAGGGTCGCGCCGCCGACTGGGCCGACACGATCGAGGCGGGGCGCGCGGTCGCGCGCGAGGCCGGTGCGGAGCTGATCGTCCGACAGGGGCAGTACGGCCCGTGGCACCCGGGGCGGTGCGCCGAGTTCGTGGTCGTCGACGGTGACACCGAGCGGGTCGTGGGTCACGCCGGTGAGCTGCACCCGCGCGTGGTCAAGGCGCTCGGGCTGCCGGCCCGTACCGCCGCGATGGAGATCGACCTGGACGCCCTGGAGCAGGTGGGGGACAGCATCCCGCTGGCGCCGAGCATCTCCTCGTTCCCCGTCGCCACGCAGGATGTCGCGCTCGTGGTCGACACGTTCGTGCCGCACGCCGAGGTGGAGGCCGCGCTGCGTGAGGGCGCGGGTGAACTGCTCGAGGGTATCCGGCTGTTCGACGTCTACGAGAACGCGGAGCAGCTGGGTGACGGGCGGAAGTCGCTGGCGTATGCGCTCCGCTTCAGGGCCGGGGATCGTACGTTGACCGTCGACGAGGCTTCGGCGGCTCGGGACGCGGCGGTTGCGCTCGCGGGCGAGCGCACGGGGGCCGTGCTGCGTAGTTAGGGTGGGCGCACATCGTGGGGGACCGCGCAGGGATGCCGGCCGCGAGTGGTTCGTGGCTGGTCGCGCGGTTCCCCACGCCCCTTGCGGGCGCAAGCCTCCGCACCTGACGCGGACAGCCCCCGGCACTTGGTCGCCCCGGTTCCGCCCGGCCAGGGCCACCGCACTGTACGAGGGGGAGCCGGCGGCCCGGCCGGTCTCTTTCGAGGCATTTCAGTCAACCGGTCCGCAACTCTCCGCGACAGTGCGCGTACAGCACGAGTTCGGGCATTCGCTTCACACCCCGTGTGACAGGGGAGGCGCTACGCTGCCACCGCCGGCACCGAGCCACCGGAGGGCCTCCATGCAGCCCAACACCCTGCTCGACGCGATCCTCGACGAGGCCGGTATCTCCCACGCCGGTCTCGCCGCGCACGTCAACCAGGCGGGGCGGGCCCGTGGGCTGGCGCTGAGATACGAACACACCGCCGTGGCACGGTGGTTGAAGGGGCAGCGGCCGCGCGGCCAGGTGCCCGACCTGATCTGTGAGGTGCTCGCCGGACGGCTGCACCGGACGGTCACCCTCGACGACATCGGGCTCGGTGTGCCGGGCGAGGCGACCTCCCAGCACGGCGCCGGGCTCTCCGGTTTCGTGGAGCGCGCCACCGCCCTGTGGCGCTCCGACGAACAGCAGCGGCCGCATGTCCTCGGTGCCCCCGCCGTCACCGGGACGCCGGCCGTGATGCCCGTGTGGGAGTGGGAGAACCCGCCGGAGGACGTGGACGTCTCGCGCGGCGGGCGGCATCGCGTCAGCATGGCCGACATCGACATGCTGCGCGCGGCCCGCACCCACTACGAGCAGATGTACCGCAAGGCGGGCGGTGTCGCGACGCGGAGCCGGATCGTCGGGTTCCTCAACGCGGAGGCCGCGCCCCTGCTGCGCGGCAGCTACACCGACGCCACCGGCCGCCAACTGCACCGCGCCACCGGGGGACTGGTGGCGATCGCCGGGATCTGTGCCTACGACTCCGACGCCCATGGGCTGGCGCAGCGGTACTTCCACCAGGCGCTGCGGCTGGCGAAGGCCAGCGGGGACCGGGGGTTGGGGGCGTACGTCATCGCGCTCCTTGTCAACCAGGCGCTGTTCATGCGGGAGTACCGGCAGGCCGTCGCCTTCGCGGAGGCGGCGCTGCGGACCGCCGGCAAGCAGATCACCCCGGCGCTCGCCTCCGACCTCTACGCGATGCAGGCCAAGGCGTACGCGCACCTGGGCGACGGCACGAGCGCGCTGTCCTGTATCCGGCGGGCCGAGCAGGCCGCCGAGCGTATCCGGCGCGGCCACGAACCGGACGAGACCGGCTATGTCCAGCCCGGTCTGGTCAACGTACAGGTGGCGGAGGCGCTGCTCAGCCTCGGCGACCTGACGGCCGCGGCGGAGCACGCCGCGGCAGCCGTCGACAGCCCGGCGCACGACCGGGGACGTGTGCACCGGCTCGCGATGCTCAGCCAGATCGAACTGCGGCAGGGCAACGCGGACAAGGCGGTGGCCACCGCCGTGGAAATGGCCGAGCGGGCGCGGGGGATGGAGTCCATGCGCCTGCGCGACAGACTGCGGGCGGTACGCGAACACCTCGCGCGCAGCGGCTGCGCGGGGACCGCCGAAGCCGCCGAACTCATCGACGGGGCACTGCGCGTACCGCTCTGACGCCGTCCCCGGGGCGCGGCCGTGCACCGGCTGTGCGCCTGCTGTCACCAAGCTACTGCTGCGATATTGCCACTTACTCGGCGGAAGGTGGCAGAACCGTGCAGTGGACGAAACAGAGCGAACAAACCGTGTACTCGAACCGCTGGTTCAGCGTCAATCTCGCAGATGTCGCGTTGCCGGACGGGCGGCACCTCGATCACTTCCTCATACGGATGCGGCCCGTCGCCGTGGCCACCGTGATCAACGAGGCCAACGAGGTGCTGCTTCTGTGGCGGCACCGCTTCATCACCGACAGCTGGGGCTGGGAGCTCGCGGCGGGCGTCGTCGAGGACGGCGAAGCCATCGCCGAGGCGGCCGCCCGTGAACTGGAGGAGGAGACCGGATGGCGGCCGGGACCCCTGCACCACCTGATGAGCGTCGAGCCCTCCAACGGGCTCACCGACGCCCGGCACCACATCTACTGGGCCGACGAGGGCGCGTATGTCGGTCACCCCGTGGACGACTTCGAGTCGGACCGTCGGGAATGGGTTCCCCTCAAGCTCGTTCCCGACATGGTCGCCCGCGGCGAGGTCCCGGCCGCCAACATGGCAGCCGCACTGCTCCTGCTGCACCACCTGCGGCTCGGGCAGGACGCCAAGCCCTGAACCCCCCGTCGCGTCCCGCCCGGAGAGCTAGCGGCCCAGTGCCTGCCAGACGGCCACCACCAGGGCGCCCAGTGCTGTCAGGACCGCGACCGCGGGCAGCGGCCAGCGGGCGTGCTCCAGGGCGACGATCCGTGCGCTCAGATCGTCCAGTTCCTTGGCGGTCTGTTCGGCGCGGTGGCTCAGCAGGGTGTGCCCGCCTTCGACGCGCGCGTGCGCCACATCCAGGCGGCGGCGTAACTCTGCGAGTTCGCCGTGGAGCACGGGATGCTCGGGGTCGATGGCCACGAGTCCGCTCCTTTCTGTAGTCGTCCCGTCCCTTGTATGCGCACGGCAAGTCAACTCGCCTGGTGGGCGCGTGGGGAGCGTGTGCGAACGGCATATGCGTGTCCGCCGCGCACACGGTGTGTGAATACGACGGGCCCGGCACCGTTTCCGGTGCCGGGCCCGTTCGGGAAAGGCGGTTGACCGTCCGTAATCAGGCGTACGAGTAGAAACCCGACCCGGTCTTCCGGCCGAGCCGGCCCGCGTCGACCATGCGCTGGAGCAGCGGGGGAGCGGCGTACAGCGGCTCCTTGTACTCCTCGTACATCGAGTTCGCGATGGAGACGATGGTGTCCAGGCCGATCAGGTCGGAGAGCCTCAGCGGGCCCATCGGGTGGGCGCAGCCCATCTCCATGCCGTTGTCGATGTCCTCGCGGCTGGCGATGCCCGACTCGAACATCCGGATCGCGGAGAGCAGGTACGGCACGAGCAGCGCGTTGACGACGAAGCCCGAGCGGTCCTGGGCGCGCACGGCGTGCTTGCCGAGCACCTTCTCGGCGAACAGCTGCGCCCGGCTGAGGGTGCCCTCGGAGGTGGTGAGCGCCGGGATCAGCTCGACGAGCTTCTGCACCGGAGCCGGGTTGAAGAAGTGGATGCCGATGACATGGTCGGGCCGCGAGGTGGCGACCGCGAGCTTCACCAGCGGGATGGAGGAGGTGTTGGAGGCGAGGATCGCGTCCGGGCGGGTCACCACCTGGTCGAGCACCTGGAAGATCTCGGTCTTCACCTGCTCGCTCTCCACGACCGCCTCGATGACGAGGTCACGGTCGGCGAACTCGCCGAGGTCGGTGGTGAAGCTGAGGCGCGCCTGGGTGGCGTCCCGCTCCTCGTCGCTGATCTTGCCGCGCTCGGCCGCCTTGGACAGCGAGTTGAACAGCCGGGTACGGCCGATCTCCAGGGCCTCGCCGGTGGTCTCGGCGACCTTCACGTCCAGACCGGCGCGGGCGCACACCTCGGCGATGCCCGCTCCCATCTGGCCGCAGCCCACCACTCCGACTCGCGCTAGATCTCCCGTTGGGAAGTCCGTCACATCGTCCCTTTCGCTGGTCTACGTACCAGGCAGCTGCCCGTGGTGCGGGCCTGTGCCAAACCTGCACGTTACCCGCGACGGCTACTGATCAGTATCCCGGGTGTCACATGGAAGGCTGGCCGCGGACGGTCCGCGACGGTGCGGACACGCGGGAAGCGGTACGCGGAGGTAAGGGATGCATCGCAAGCCACGGATGTCACGACGGGCGTTCTGGGCGACCGCGGCGGTGACGCTGGTGGCGGCGGGCGGTGCGGCGGCGGGCACCGCCATCGCCGGCGGGGAGCCGAGCCCCCGCCGCAGGGCGGCCGAGGGCGAGCTGCGCGGCATGTGGCTGGCCACCGTCGTCAACCGGGACTGGCCGTCCAAGCCCGGCCTGACCGCCGGCGAGCAGCGCACCGAGCTCCTCGCCCATCTCGACACCGCCGTGGAGCGCCGCCTCAACGCGGTGATCTTCCAGGTCCGCCCCACCGCCGACGCGCTCTGGCCCTCCCCCTACGAGCCCTGGTCGCAGTACCTCACCGGGACCCAGGGCAAGGATCCCGGCTGGGACCCGCTGGGCACGGCGGTCGAGGAGGCCCATGCCCGGGGGCTCGAACTGCACGCGTGGTTCAACCCGTACCGGGTGGCCAACCACACCGACCCGAGCCGGCTCGTCGCCTCGCACCCGGCCCGGAAGAACCCCGACTGGGTCGTCCCCTACGGCGGCAAGCTCTACTACAACCCCGGCATCCCCGCAGTCCGCGCCTTCGTCCAGAAGGCCATGCTCGACGCCCTGCGGAAGTACCCGGTCGACGCCGTGCACTTCGACGACTACTTCTACCCGTATCCGGTCGCGGGCCAGGTCTTCGACGACGACGCGGCGTACGACCGCTACGGCGGGAGCTTCCCGAACCGGGCGGCCTGGCGGCGCGACAACATCGACAAGCTGGTGCGGGAGACGGCGGCGCAGATCAAGACCATCCGCCCCGGCACGCAGTTCGGGATCAGCCCCTTCGGGGTGTGGCGGAACGCCGTCACCGACGAGCGGGGCTCGGACACCCGGGCCGGTGTGCAGACGTACGACGATCTGCACGCGGACACGCGGAAATGGGTCCGGGAGAACTGGATCGACTACATCGTCCCGCAGCTGTACTGGAACATCGGCTTCGCCGTCGCCGACTACGCCAAGCTGCTGCCCTGGTGGGCGGAGACCGCCCGCGACACCGGGACACGGCTGTACATCGGGGAGGCCCTGTACAAGGCGGGCGACCCGGCGCAGCCCGCGGCCTGGCAGGACCCCGCAGAGCTGTCGGCGCACCTCACCCTGGCCCGCGACGTCCCGGAGGCGCGCGGGCATGTGTTCTTCTCGGGCAAGGAGGTCGGGCTCGACACGATCGGTGCGATGGCACGCGTGGTCGCCGACCACTACCAGCGGCCGGCGGAACCACCGCGCTGACGGGACCGGGGAACGGACGCGGTAGGGCTACCTGGGATCTCCGGGGTGGCGGACGACCGTGTCCGGGCCCGGGGACATCAGCGCCTCGTGGCCGTCGTCGTTGAACCTGACCCGGTAGGGCGGATTCCCGTTCTGGCCGAGCACCTCCAGGACCTCCGCGGTCCGGTCGTGGTGCCCGACGGTCCTGCCGTGCACCAGCAGGGTGTCGCCTACATCTGCCTGCATCGGGGGCCTCCTCGTTCTGCACGGGAGCGGCGGTCCGTGACCGCAGTCTATTGCGGGCGGCGTCGGTGGGAACCGGTGTGCGTACGGGGTCTCAGGCGGATGAGCGCTGAGTGACCGCGATGCAGACCAGTACGGCGGCGGCCGTCAGGGGCGCGGCCGGGTTGAGCTGCTCGCCGAGGAGCAGCACCGACCACACCAGTGTGAGCAGCGGCTGCGCCAACTGCAACTGGCTGGCCTTCGGTATGCCGATCGCGGCCATGCCCCGGTACCAGACGACCAGCCCCAGGAACTGGGATCCGGCGGCCACCCACAGCAGCCCGGTGATGCTGTGCGCGGTCAGCTGGACCGGCTCGTAGGACAGGGCCAGCAGGGTGCCCGGCACGCTCAGCGGCAGGCACAGGACCAGGGCCCAGCCGATGACCTGCCAGCCGGGCATCACCCGGGCCAGCCGGCCGCCCTCGGTGTAGCCGGCCGCGCACACCAGCAGGGCTCCGAACAGGTGGAGATCGGCGGTCGTGAGGGCGCCGCCGCTCTGCGTCACGGTGAACACGAGGACCGCGGCGGCTCCGGCGAGGGCGGCGATCCAGAAGGCGCGCGAGGGGCGGATGCCCGTGCGCACTGCCGAGAACAGGGCGGTCGTCAGCGGGAGCAGACCGACCACGACGGCGGCGTGAGAGGTCGTCGAGGTCTGCAGCGCGAGGGTGGTCAGCATCGGGAAGCCCAGCACGACACCCGCGGCCACGACCGCGAGCCCCGCCCGGTGCCGGCGGCCCGGCAGCGGCACCCTCAGGGCCAGCAGGCAGCCGCCCGCGATGACGGCGGCGAGGGCACTGCGCACGGCGACGAGGGACCAGGGGCCGAAGCCCTCCAGGCCCCAGGCGGTGGCCGGGAAGGTGAGCGAGAAGGCGGTGACGCCGAGGGCGGCCTGGAGGGTACCGCCGGTTCGGGGGCGGCGGGCTTCGGGTGCGGCCGGGCCGGCCTCGACGGAGTCGCGGGTTCCGACGGTGGCCGGTCGTGGCCCGGCGCCTTCCGGGCCACCGTCCACCGTTACTGAACTCCGGGCGATAGCGCTACTCTTTGCTCTCATGCAAGAGCGTAGCAGTGGGGCAGAACTGGCGGAACAACTGCGAAAAGAGCTGGACCGCTACTCACCCGGTGGAAAGCTGCCGTCGAGTCGGACGCTCGTCGAACGCTTCCGGGTGAGCCCGGTGACCGTCTCGCGGGCCCTGGCGCAGCTGGCCGCCGAGGGGCTCGTGGTGACCCGGCCCGGCGCGGGGGCCTTCCGTGCGAGCCCGCGCGAGAGCGGGGCGGCGCCCGTGGGGGACACGTCCTGGCAGGAGGTCGCGCTCAGCGCCGACGGCAGTACCGAGCCGTCTCCGCGCACGGTGGACGCCTCGGGGGTGCTGGTCTCGCTCGCCACTCCGCCGCCCGGCGTGATCGAGTTCAACGGCGGCTATCTGCATCCGTCGCTGCAGCCGGAGCAGGCGATGGGTGCCGCGCTGTCCCGGGCGGGGCGGCGTCCCGGGGTGTGGGCGCGGCCGCCGGTCGAGGGCGTCCCGGAGCTGCGCGAGTGGTTCGCGCGGAGCATCGGCGGGGCGATCACCGCGGCCGAGGTGATCGTCGCGGCGGGCGGGCAGTCCGCTCTGACCACCGCCCTGCGCGCCCTCGCGCCGCCCGGGGCACCCGTGCTGGTCGAATCGCCCACCTATCCGGGCATGCTGGCCATCGCGCGGGCGGCCGGGCTGCGGCCCGTTCCGGTGCCGGTGGACGCGGACGGGGTCAGGCCCGCCCTGCTCGCCGACGCGTTCAAGGCGTCCGGCGCCCGTGTCTTCGTCTGCCAGCCGCTCTTCCAGAACCCCACCGGCGCCTCGCTGTCCGCCGACCGCCGCGGCGAGGTGCTGCGGATCGCCCGCGAGGCGGGGGCCTTCGTGATCGAGGACGACTTCGTACGCCGACTCGTGCACGAGGACGCCGGACCGCTGCCGCGACCGCTGGCGGCCGACGACCCGGACGGCGTGGTCGTGCACGTCTGCTCGCTGACCAAGGCGACCTCGCCCAGCTTCCGGGTCGGTGCCCTGGCCGCCCGGGGGCCGGTCCTGGAACGGCTGCGCGCCATCCAGGTCGTCGACACCTTCTTCGTGCCGCGGCCCCTCCAGGAAGCCGCCCTCGAACTGGTCGGCTCACCCGCCTGGCCCCGCCATCTGCGGTCCGTGTCCAGGGAGTTGAAGCACCGTCGGGACGCGCTGACCTCCGAGCTGCGCATGCACCTCCCCGAACTCGCCCTGCCTCACATCCCCTCCGGCGGCTACCACCTGTGGCTGCGCCTCCCGGACGGCACTCGGGGCACCTCCCAGGTTTTCGGCCCTGGGGGAGAGCCCGCGCTGGTCGCCGCCGCCCTCCGCGCGGGTGTCGCGGTCACGCCGGGCCGCCCCTACTTCAGCGCCGAACCCCCGGCCGGACACCTGCGGTTGAGCTTCGCGGGAGTCGCCGGGGCGGGGGAGATCACGGAGGGGGTGCGGAGGCTGAGAGCGGCCGTAAACGGTTCGACAGCGGGCCTCTGACCTGCGACCGTCCCGCCATGAGCGATGAGTCGATCCTCCCCGAGGGCTACGAGCTGTCCGACGACCCCGACCGCGTCGACGTCGGACGCGTCCACCACTGGTTGTCCACCGACGCGTACTGGGCCATCGGCCGCCCCCGCGAGAAGCAGGAGAGCGCGATCCGCGGCTCGCTCAACTTCGGGGTGTACGAGGCGGGTTCGGGGGAGCAGGTCGCGTACGCGCGGGTGGTGACCGACCGCACCACGTTCGCGTGGCTCTGCGATGTGTACGTCGACCCGTCGGCGCGCGGGAAGGGCCTGGGCACCGCCCTGGTCGCGGCCGTGCGCGAGCACCTGCGGCCGTACGGACTGCGCCGCATCCTGCTCGCCACCCACGACGCGCACGGCGTCTACGCGAAGCTCGGGTTCGAGCCGCTCGCCAAGCCGGACCAGTGGATGGCGCTCGTGTACCAGTGAGGTTCCGGGTGCGGCGACGGGCGACGGCTCGGGGGAGGGCCCGGCCGCGGTGGCGAGCGTCCCGGCTGTGGGCCGAGGGGCCCCGCGTAACTCCTGAGCAACGCCTCTTGACCTGCGGAGTCTCTCGTTCCACCATCACCGCATGCATCTTCGGGTCACGTTCGTCGCCGCCGCGCGCTGCTCCTCGCTGCTCGCGGAGCGTTTCGAGGACGACCGGCCGCTGGACCAGGCCGGCTGGGCGGAAGTGCAGCGCTCCGCCCACGAGCTGGTGCCGCTGGCGGCGGCCGAGCTGCGCTACTGCTCGCCGACGCCCCGCAGCCGGGCCACCGGTGACGCCCTCGGCTACGCGCCGCTGGCCCAGCCCGCGCTGCGGGACTGCGACATGGGCCGCTGGCGCGGCTTCACGCTCGGCGAGGCCATGGCCCGGGAGCCCTCGGCGGTGGACGCCTGGCTCGCCGACCCGCGTTCCGTCCCGCACGGCGGCGAGTCGCTGAACGCCTTCATCTCCCGCATAGGCGGCTGGCTCGACACCCGCCCGGCGGGCGACGGCGGCCGTATCGTCGCCGTCGCCGAGCCCTCCGTGCTGCGCGCCGCCCTGGTCTACGCGCTGAAGGCCCCGCCGTCGTCGTACTGGAACATGGACATCCGCCCCCTGTCGACGGTCACGGTCGCGGGCCGTCCGGGCCGCTGGAACCTGCGGCTGGGCGCCGACCGGTAGGCGAGGGCCGGTTCTGTCGCGTGCGCTCGCGCGTGTAGTCGGTGACCAGGAGCTGGTTCTTCGCGGGGCCGCCGACCCGCCAGGTCGTACGCCAGCGGTCCTCGTCGTGGACCTCGAACTCGCCCCGGTAGAGGTCGGCGACACAGGAGTGGTCCGTGCGCCAGTGGCCGGTGGTCAGGTCCAGGTCGTGGAAGGGGCGGCCGTCGGCGAAGCGGACGTCCGCCGTGCCGGGTGTGGGGCCCGGAAGGAAGCGCAGGGTGCGTTCGGCGGGGCGCGGGACGCCCAGCCAGACGAAAGTTCCGACCTCCAGGTGGAGGAGACCGCCGTCGTCCAGCGGGCCGAAAACGGTCGTCCCCGTGAACTCCCCTTCCGCCCCGCTCGCGAGATCCCGCACGGACCGCAGGACCCGCCAACCCCCGAAGAGGTGGGCCAGCACATCGGGCACCGGCCGGAACTCGCCCATGCCGGGCCTCCCTTCCGTCACATCCGATGCTGCGCGACCCATTGACGCCTCCGAACCTCCTACCTATCTTGCCGTTCGATGTGCTGATCATTGTCTGATATTTCGAACAACTCCATGACCCCCACCCCGAGCCGCGGAGTATCCATGTCACGCAGCACCCGCACCCGTTGGAGACTCGGCCTCACCGCCACCGCCTTCCTGGTGGCGGCAGCCTCGGTCCCGGCGCCCGCGCACGCCGAGGACGTCACCGACTACGCGATCACCGTCGACCCGGCCGCCAAGGGCGCGAAGATCGACGACACGATGTACGGCGTCTTCTTCGAGGACATCAACCGGGCCGCGGACGGCGGCCTCTACGCCGAACTCGTGCAGAACCGGTCCTTCGAGTACTCGACCGCAGACAACCGCGCCTACACCCCCCTCACCTCCTGGACCGTCGACGGCACCGCGCAGGTCGTGAACGACGACGGCCGACTCAACGAGCGCAACCGCAACTACCTCTCCCTCGCGGCTGGTTCGGCCGTCACGAACGCCGGCTACAACACCGGTGTCCGCGTCGAGGAGGGCAAGAAGTACGACTTCTCGGTGTGGGCGCGCACCGAGAGCCGTACGACGCTGACCGTCACCCTCCAGGACGCCGACGGCACGCTCGCCGAGGCCCGCCAGGTCGCCGTCAAGGGCGGCTGGGCCAAGTACCGGGCCACCTTCACCGCGAACCGCACCAGCAGCGACGGCCGTCTCGCGGTCGCCTCCTCCGGCGCCACCGCCCTCGACGAGGTGTCCCTCTTCCCGCGCGACACCTACAAGGGTCACAAGAACGGTCTGCGCGAGGACCTCGCCGAGAAGATCGCCGCACTGAAGCCGGGCTTCGTCCGCTTCCCCGGCGGCTGCCTGGTCAACACCGGCTCCATGCAGGACTACAGCGAGGCCTCGAACTGGGAGCGCAAGCGCTCGTACCAGTGGAAGGACACCGTCGGACCCGTGGAGCAGCGCGCCACGAACGCCAACTTCTGGGGTTACAACCAGTCCTACGGTCTCGGCTACTACGAGTACTTCCAGTTCTCCGAGGACGTCGGCGCGATGCCGCTGCCCGTGGTGCCCGCCCTCGTCACCGGCTGCGGCCAGAACAAGGCCACCGACGACGAGGCCCTGCTCCAGCGGCACATCCAGGACACGCTCGACCTCATCGAGTTCGCCAACGGGCCCGTGACCAGCGAGTGGGGCAAGAAGCGGGCGCAGATGGGCCACCCGAAGCCCTTCCACCTCACCCACCTCGGCGTCGGCAACGAGGAGAACCTGCCAGGCGAGTTCTTCGCCCGCTTCCAGAAGTTCCGGGCCGCCATCGAGGCGAAGTACCCCGACATCACGGTGATCTCGAACTCCGGCCCCGACGACACGGGCACCACCTTCGACACCGCCTGGAAGCTGAACCGCGAGGCGAACGTCGACATGGTCGACGAGCACTACTACAACAGCCCCCAGTGGTTCCTCCAGAACAACGACCGCTACGACTCCTACGACCGCGGCGGCCCGAAGGTCTTCCTCGGCGAGTACGCCTCCCAGGGCAACGCCTTCAAGAACGCCCTCTCCGAAGCCGCGTTCATGACCGGCCTGGAGCGCAACGCCGACATCGTGAAGCTCGCCTCCTACGCACCGCTCCTCGCCAACGAGGACTATGTGCAGTGGAGCCCCGACATGATCTGGTTCAACAACCACGCGTCGTGGAACTCCGCCAACTACGAGACGCAGAAGCTCTTCATGAACAACGTCGGCGACCGTGTGGTGCCGTCGACGGCCACCGGCACACCTGCGCTCACCGGCCCGATCTCCGGAGCCGTGGGCCTCTCCACCTGGGCCACGACAGCGGCGTACGACGATGTGCGGGTGACGGCCGCGGACGGCACGAGCCTGCTCAGCGACGACTTCAGCGGTGACGCCTCGAAGTGGACCCACCACGGCAAGGGCAGCTGGAGCATCCAGGACGGGCAGTACGTGCAGACCGATGTGGCCGCCGAGAACACCATGGTCTCGGCCGGTGACACCTCCTGGCACGACTACGACGTGAAGGTGAAGGCCACCAAGAAGGCCGGCAAGGAGGGCTTCCTCGTCGCCTTCGGCGTCAAGGACACCGGCAACTTCTACTGGTGGAACCTCGGCGGCTGGAACAACACCACCAGCGCGGTCGAGCAGGCCGTGGACGGCGGCAAGTCCACGCTGATCTCGAAGCCGGGGACGATCGAGACGGGCCGTACGTACGACGTCGAGGTCAAGGTGCGGGGCCGGCAGGTGACCCTGCTGCTCGACGGCCAGGAGTGGGGCAGCTTCACCGACGACAAGCCGGCGGAGCCGTTCCGGCAGGTGGTGACGCGTGACGCGAAGACCGGTGACCTGATCGTCAAGGTCGTCAACGCGCAGCCCGTGGCCGCGCGTACCGCCATCGACCTCGGCGGGGCCAAGGTCCGCTCGAAGGCCCGCGTGACCACGCTCACGGCGGCACCGGACGCGGTGAACACGGAGACGGCCACGCCGGTCGCGCCGGTGAAGTCCACGTTCAGCGGGGTGGCTGAGGAGTTCGGCTACACGTTTCCGGCGAACTCCGTGACGTTCTTGCGGATCAAGAAGAGGTGATGGTGGGACCGGCCCGGTCTTTGTGTGCCAGGTGCGGGTGAGTGGGGCTGGTCGCGCATTCCCCGCGCCGCTGGATGGGCCCGCGGGCCCATCCAGCGGCCGCGCCTCAGGAGCGGCGGCGGGGCTTTCCGGCCTTGCCGCCGCTCTTTGCGTTCCTGGCGCCGCCGGAGCCGCTGCGGGGGTTGCGGCCGCCCGACCTGCCCGCCGCGGGCTGGCGGCGGGTGCCGCCCGCGTCCGGTCGCTTGGCCTTCGGCGGCTGCTTCTCCTCCGGGGCCTTGGTGCGGCCGCGTGAGCTGTTGACCGTCCGGCCCCGGACGATTCCGATGAAGTCCTCGACCAGGTCGGTGGTCGCGTCCTGCGGCCACGACAGGGCGACCCGTGACTCGGGGGCGTCCGTGACCGGCCGGTAGGTGAGGTCCTTGCGGTGGTGCAGGCGGGCGAGCGACTGGGGGACGACGAGCAGTCCGATCCCGGCCGCCACCAGCTCGACGGCGTCCGCCGTGGTGGCGGGGCGCTCGAACGCCGGTTCTCCCGGCGGGCGCTCCCAGTCGAGGGTGTCGTCGAGGGGATGCAGCACGACCTCGTCCGCCAGGTCCTCGGTGGTCACCTCGTCGACCGCCGCGACGACATGGTCCTTGGGGACCACGACCACCGTGGTCTCGGTGTAGAGGGGGATCGCGCTGAGGTCGGTCCGGTCCACCGGCAGCCGTACGAAACCGGCGTCGGCACCGCCGTCCCGCAGCACGCCGAACGCCTCGGCGGCGGACACCTGGAGAAGGGTCAGGGGGACGTCGGGCAACCGCTCGTTCCAGATCCGCACCCACTTCGTGGGCGTCACTCCCGGGACGTACGCGAGCCGGAACGAAGGGGATGCTTCCGAGCCTGTCACATGACCAGGCTAACGGTCGCGGTCACCCGTCCCCGCCACGGGCGTGGGCCTCGCGGATCGGCCGTGACCTGGTGCCGGTGATCGGTCGTGGTCGGCGGTGGCGCGCACGCTCGTTACCCTTGACCCCATGACGTCGCACCAGACCACCCAGACCATGAAGCCCGCCACCGCGGCGAAGAAGCTGGGTGTGTACCTCGAAGCCACTCCCGCCGAGTTCCGGGAGGGCGTCGTCACGCGCGCCGAGCTGACCGCGCTCCAGACGAACCCCCCGGCCTGGCTGGCGGAACTGCGCAACAACGGCCCGCACCCCCGTCCGGTGGTCGCCGAGAAGCTGGGCATCTCCATCGCCGGGCTCGCGCGCGGGGGAGTCACCGAGGCCCTCACCACCGAGCAGATCGAGGCCCTGAAGCAGGAGAGCCCCGAGTGGCTGCGGAAGGAGCGCGCCACCCAGGCGGAGGTCCGCAAGGAAGGCGCCCGTATCAAGAAGCGCAACGCGGAGCGGGCGGCCCAGTCGGACGGCCGGCGCTCCTGAACCGGTTCGCCGGGGCGCGCTGAGCGCCCGGCGGCAACCGGCGATGCCGATCACGCGTCTCACGCGTCGCTGCAGGGCATGATCGGCATCCCGAGGCCCCGAACCCGAGAGCCCCGACTCGCACACCGCCGAACCGAACTCCCGGATGATGTGTGAGTGGCCGGGCTCACCGAAATGGTGCGCCATCTCGCCGGGCGGCCCAGCTCCGAGGCCCAGCGGGCGGCGGTCGAGGCGCTGCTCGCCGCCGCGTCGGCGTTCGGCGAGCGGGACCGCGCACACGAGGCACACCCGTACACGAGCGGCTCGTCCTGCTGCTCCTCGCGTGCTCTGGGTCGCCGAGTCCGCGATCCGCCGCACGGCGTCGGCCGCGAGGTCCGCGCCCTGCTCCGCACCGTCGGCGCCGCACCACTCGCAGCCGACTGCCCGCACCGCGACGCCCGTCCCGACGACCGCCTCAGGCGCCGGGACCAGCGTGGCTTCGCGGCGCACCTCAGCCACCTGTACACCCCCGGCGCGTTCCCGGCCCCGAGAACGCCCACGCGAGCGTGTACAGCGGGAAGTGTGACCCGCCCCTCGACCTGTCGCCCGGCCTCTCGCCCGGCGAAAAACCATGAGCCGTTCGGCCGGGGCCCGGGCAGGATGCTCTCCGTGAACCATCTCCTGTGCGGGCTCGCCGCCAATCCGGCGCTGCCGTCCGAGCTGGTCGACCGGCTGATCGCGGTCGCGGACGCCGATGTCGCCCATGACCTCGCCGGTCGTGCGGACCTCAGCCGGGCGCAGGCGGTCGCGCTGGCCTCGCGTGTCGAGGAGAGCGGTGTGCGGCTGGCGTACGAGGGCCGGTTGACCGCCGCCGACGTCGATCCGGTGGCACAGCCGGACGTCGCCCTCGCGCTGCTCGACGAGGGTGCCGGCAGCCCGGAGTGGGCTCGTCTCCTCGCGGCGGACCCGCTGGTCGAGCACCGGGAGAAGCTGGCCGCCTGCCCCGGCCTTCCGCCCGACGTGGCGGAGGCGCTGGCCCAGGACGCGGACGTACGGGTCGTCGCGGAACTCGCGTTGTGGGCCGCACCGGACGTGGCCGCCCGGCTCGCGGGGCATCCACATGCCGAGGTCCGCCGTGCGGTGGCGACCAACGAGGCGACACCGTCCGACGTGCTGGCGGCGCTCGTCACCGGCGAGGGCCTGCCGTCCGCGCGGCGCTGCCTGGTCTGCGACCGTGAGGAGACGCCCTTCACGCACAGCCCGCACTGCGCGCGGCCCGACTGCGATCTACTGCCGGGCGCCTCCTGCGACGGCTCCCACGAGTCCACCGTGCACGCCATGCTGTGGGCGGCGCTGGAGAATCCGGCCACACCGGCCGCAGCCGTCGCCGGCTTCGCCGACCACCCCTCGATGCTGCTGCGCTGGGCGCTCGCCGCCCGCCCCGATCTGCCCCCGGAGGCGTGCGCACGGCTTTCCGAGGACCCCGCACCCGGCCTGCGCGCCGACCTCGCCGAGAACCCCGCGATCGACGACAGCCTGATCCGCGCGCTGGCCGGCGACGCCGACCCCGACGTACGGCGCGGACTCGCGCACAACCCGCGGGTGCCGCTCGACGTGCTCACGGACCTGGCGGCCACCACCAGGATCGGCACCACCCTGCTGCCACGGATCGCCTCCGCCACGGCCGCCGAGGTCGAGGAACTGGTGCGGTCACCGCAGGCGGCCGTACGCATGCTCCTCGCCCAACGACGTGATCTGCCGGCCGGGATCCGTGACGCGCTGGCCGTCGATCCCGACGCGAAAGTGGTCAAGTCCGTCGCTGCGCATCCCGGCCTCTCCGCAGCACAGTTGCACGCGATGGTCGACCGGCACGGCGTCCGGGTCATCGCCGGGGCGGCGGCCAACCCCGACGCGACTCCGGCGTTCCTGGAGCATGTGATCCGGCAGCGGCCACCGGTGCGGAAGGCACTCCGAGAGGTCGCCCGGCACCCCCACGCGTCGGCCCCGGCGCTGCTCGCCTGCCTGGCGGACGACCGGGCGCGGCCCTTCGCCGCCGGCCACCCTGCTCTCCCGCCGCAGGTCGTCGTCGACCTGCTCACCGACACCGACGAGCAGGTGGCGGAAGCCGCGGCCGCCAACCCGTCGCTCCCGCTCACCGCGATGAGGGAGCTGCTGGCCCGGCCGCCGTCGCCGGTGCTCCGCCACCCGCCGGTGTGACCG
Source organism: Streptomyces sp. DSM 40750 (assembly GCF_024612035.1). Classification (GTDB taxonomy): domain Bacteria; phylum Actinomycetota; class Actinomycetes; order Streptomycetales; family Streptomycetaceae; genus Streptomyces. The sequence goes on along the minus strand of NZ_CP102513.1, from coordinate 2,431,175 downwards.
AGCGCTCCAGCCGGCCCCTCACCGCCGTAGTCAGCCGGGCGGCCCTGCCGCGGGCTCTCGGCCCCGTTTCCCGCCGGTACGCCTCACCGAGGCATGACCGGGGCATGACCCAGCGCGCCGGCGACGGCCCCGAAGAGGGCTACCTCCTGAACAACCAGCAGTCCGAGGCGGGCGAGCGCTTCCACGCGCCGGCCGCCTTCTTCGACGCCGCCACCTTCCGCCACATCCGTCCACGTCGCCGACCGTGAGCGGGCCCCGCGCGTGATGGCGGGTTCTCTGCGTCCCGGGGGGCTTCTGCCGGAGGACGCCGATCCGGCGCTCCAGCCGCCGATCTGCCCCGATGATTCCGGACCCCGGCAGCGTCTGGCCAACAGGCTCCGCCACGGCTTCCGGGAGCTCCTCGCCGAGTGCGGCGCGGAGCTGTCGTACGGCCACCGCCTCCCGCGCTGTGCGAGGCAGGCCTGACCGACGTCCAGGCGGACGCATACTTTCCCGTCACGGGCCCGGCCTGCGCGGCGCTGGAGACGGCCACGGTGCGACAGGTCCGCCCCCAGCCGGTCGGCGAGGACCACGCGACACAGGCCGAGATCGACACCCACCTCGCCGACATCGCGGCGGGCGGCCTGGATCCGGCGACCTCCCCGATGATCTCGGCGTAGGGGCGGAAACCGCAGGAACCATTCATGGATTGCATAAACGTGCAGCGAAACGTATAGTCATGCCATCCAAGAGGAGGGTTCCATGGCGGTACGCGTGGCGGTGGCGGGAGCGAGTGGTTATGCGGGCGGCGAAGTGCTGCGCCTGCTGCTCGCGCACCCCCAGGTCGAGATCGGTGCACTGACCGGCAACTCCAACGCGGGCCAGCGTCTGGGCGGACTGCAGCCACACCTGCTGCCGCTGGCCGACCGGGTGCTCCAGGAGACGACCGCCGAGGTCCTCGCCGGACACGAGGTGGTGTTCCTCGCGCTGCCGCACGGGCAGTCCGCCGCCGTGGCCGAGCAGCTCGGGCCGGATGTGCTCGTGGTCGACATGGGTGCCGACTTCCGGCTCAAGGACCCGGCGGACTGGGAGCGGTTCTACGGCTCGTCCCACGCCGGGACCTGGCCCTACGGCCTCCCCGAACTGCCGGGTGCCCGCGCCGCGCTGGAGGGGTCCAAGCGCATCGCGGTACCCGGTTGTTACCCCACGGCCGTGACGCTTGCCCTGTTCCCGGCGTACGCGGCGGGCCTCGCCGAGAGCGAGGCCGTGATCGTCGCCGCCTCCGGCACCTCCGGCGCGGGCAAGGCGCCCAAGGCGAACCTGCTGGGCAGCGAGGTCATGGGGTCGATGACCCCGTACGGCGTCGGCGGCGGCCACCGGCACACGCCCGAGATGATGCAGAACCTCGGCGGCGTCGCCGGCGAGCCGGTCTCCGTCTCCTTCACGCCGACCCTCGCGCCGATGCCCCGCGGCATCCTCGCCACGTGCAGCGCGAAGGCGAAGCCCGGCGTCACCGCCGACTCCGTCCGCGCCGCGTACGAGAAGGCCCTCGCCGACGAGCCGTTCGTCCACCTGCTCCCCGAGGGGCAGTGGCCGGCGACGGCGTCCGTCTACGGTTCCAACGCCGTTCAGGTGCAGGTCGCGTACGACGAGGCAGCGGGCCGCATCATCGCGATCAGCGCCATCGACAACCTCACCAAGGGCACGGCCGGTGGCGCTGTCCAGAGCATGAACATCGCCCTCGGGTTCCACGAGAACACCGGGCTTTCCACGATCGGAGTCGCACCGTGAGCGACGCACCTGCAGCCACCGGGCCGCAGACGACGATGGCCGCACCGCTGCGCTGCACGGGCGACAGCGACATCAGCCGCTTCCGCGGCGGGGCGAACGAGGAGATGCAGTGAGTGTCACGGCAGCCAAGGGATTCACGGCGGCGGGCATCGCCGCCGGGATCAAGGAGAACGGCAACCCGGACCTGGCCCTCGTGGTCAACAACGGGCCCCGCCTCGCCGCCGCGGGCGTCTTCACCTCCAACCGTGTGAAGGCCGCGCCGGTCCTCTGGTCCGAGCAGGTGCTGAAGGGCGGCCAGGTCTCCGCCGTCATCCTCAACTCCGGTGGCGCCAACGCCTGTACGGGCCCGAAGGGCTTCCAGGACACGCACGCGACCGCCGAGAAGGTCGCGGAGGTCCTCGAAGGCCACCACGCGGGCGAGGTCGCCGTCGCCTCCACCGGCCTCATCGGCGTACTGCTGCCGATGGACAAACTGCTCCCCGGTGTCGAGACCGCCGCCGCGCAGCTCTCCGAGCACGGCGGTGAGAAGGCCGCCATCGCCATCAAGACCACCGACACCGTGCACAAGACGTCCGTGGCCCAGGGCGACGGCTGGACCGTCGGCGGCATGGCCAAGGGCGCGGGCATGCTCGCCCCCGGCCTCGCCACCATGCTCGTCGTGCTCACCACCGACGCCGACCTCGACAGCGAGACGCTGGACAAGGCCCTCCGGGCGGCCACCAGGGTCACCTTCGACCGGGTCGACTCCGACGGCTGCATGTCCACCAACGACACCGTGCTGCTGCTCGCCTCCGGGGCATCCCAAGTCACCCCGGAGTACGCGGAGTTCGCCGAGGCCGTCCGCAAGGTGTGCGACGACCTCGGGCAGCAGCTCATCCGGGACGCCGAGGGCGCAGGCAAGGACATCAAGGTCGAGGTGATCAACGCCGCGACCGAGGACGACGCCGTCGAGGTGGGCCGCTCCATCGCCCGCAACAACCTCCTCAAGTGCGCCGTCCACGGTGAAGACCCCAACTGGGGTCGGGTGTTGTCCGCCATCGGCACCACGCAGGCCGCCTTCGAGGCGGACCGGCTCAACGTCGCCATCAACGGCGTCTGGGTCTGCAAGAACGGCGGCGTCGGCGAGGACCGCGACAACGTCGACATGCGCTACCGCGAGGTGCACATCGTCGCCGACCTCGCCGCCGGGTCCGAGACGGCCACCATCTGGACCAACGACCTCACCGCCGACTACGTCCACGAGAACAGCGCGTACTCCTCATGAGCACCACGCGGAAGCACACCGCCCTCCCCAAAGCCAGGATCCTCATCGAAGCGCTCCCCTGGCTGACCCGCCACCACGGCAAGACGGTCGTCATCAAGTTCGGCGGCAACGCCATGATCGACGAGGACCTGAAGGCCGCCTTCGCCCAGGACGTCGTCTTCCTGCGGCAGGCCGGTCTCAACGTGGTCGTCGTGCACGGCGGCGGCCCGCAGATCAGCGCCGCCCTCGACAGGCACGGCATCGTCAGCGAGTTCAAGGCCGGCCTGCGCGTCACCACCGAGGACGCCATGGACGTCGTACGCATGGTGCTCGCCGGACAGGTGCAGCGCGAGCTGGTCGGGCTGCTCAACCAGCACGGGCCGCTCGCCGTCGGACTGACCGGCGAGGACGCGCACACCATCACCGCCACCAAGCACCAGCCCGAGATCGACGGCGAACTGGTCGACATCGGGCGGGTGGGCGAGATCACCGCGATCGACACGGGCGCGATCAAGGCACTGCTCGCCGACGGCCGGATCCCGGTCGTCTCGTCGATCGCCCGTAGCCAGGACGACGGACATGTCTACAACGTCAATGCTGATACGGCGGCTGCGGCACTCGCTGCTGCTCTGGACGCCGAAACCCTCATGGTCCTCACGGACGTCGAGGGACTCTACGAGGACTGGCCCCACTCCGACGAGGTGATCAGCCGCCTCACCGCTTCCCAACTGGAGAAGCTGCTGCCGGATTTGTCCTCCGGCATGGTGCCGAAGATGCAGGGCTGCCTGCACGCCGTGCGCAACGGCGTCCAGACCGCCCGCGTCATCGACGGCCGGGTCCAGCACTCGATCCTGCTGGAGATCTTCACCGACGAGGGCATCGGCACGATGGTCGTGCCGGACGCCGAGCAAGAGGGGGATGCCGGATGACCGAGACCGCGAAGAACGCGGAGCTGACCCAGCGGTGGCAGGGCTCGCTCATGAACAACTACGGCACCCCGAAGCTGCCGCTCGTCCGCGGTGCGGGCGCCAAGGTCTGGGACGGCGACGGCAAGGAGTACGTCGACTTCGTCGGTGGCATCGCGGTCAACGCGCTCGGCCACGCCCACCCGGCGATCGTCGAGGCCGTCAGCAAGCAGATCGCCTCCCTCGGCCACGTCTCCAACCTGTTCATCGCCGAGCCGCCCATCGCGCTCGCCGAGCGGCTGCTGGAGCACTTCGGCCGGGACGGCAAGGTCTACTTCTGCAACTCGGGCGCCGAGGCCAACGAGGGCGCGTTCAAGATCGGCCGGCTGACCGGGCGGACCCACATGGTCGCCACCGAGGGCGGCTTCCACGGCCGGACCATGGGCGCCCTCGCCCTCACCGGCCAGCCCGGCAAGCAGACCGGATTCCACCCGCTGCCCGGCGACGTCACGCACGTCCCGTACGGCGACGCGCAGGCCCTGGCCGCCGCGGTCACCGAGGAGACGGCCCTCGTCATCATCGAGCCCATCCAGGGCGAGAAGGGCGTCGTCGTCCCGCCCGTCGGCTATCTGAAGGCCGCCCGCGCCATCACCGCCGCCACCGGCTCGCTGCTGGTCCTCGACGAGGTGCAGACCGGTGTCGGCCGGACCGGGCACTGGTTCGAGTACCAGGCGCACGAGGGCGTCCTGCCGGACGTCGTCACCCTCGCCAAGGGACTCGGCGGCGGACTGCCGCTCGGCGCGACCGTCGCCTTCGGGCGGGCCGCGGAGCTGCTTCAGCCGGGCCACCACGGAACCACGTTCGGCGGCAACCCGATCGCCTGTGCGGCAGGACTCGCCGTCCTGGAGACCATCCAGGCCGAGGGCCTGCTGGAGAACGTCAAGCGGCAGAGCGAGAAGCTGCGGGACGGAATCGAGTCCCTCGGCGACCCGATGATCGACTATGTCCGTGGCGCGGGCCTCCTGCTGGGTATCGTGCTCACCGAGCCGCTCGCGCCCCTGGCGCAACAGGCCGCTCAGGACGCCGGTTTCCTGGTGAACGCGCCCGCCCCCGATGTCGTACGGCTGATGCCCGCGCTCAACATCGGTGACGCAGAGGTGGACGCCCTCCTCCAGGCGCTGCCCGGCGTTCTCGACGCGGCGCGGGCGGCGCACGAAGCCAGTGGGGACGGACGAGCCGGGGAATGAGACGACGATGAGCCAGGCGCAGGAGCACGACCAGGCGGGGCCTGCCGTGCCGCAGACCCGCACCGCACGCCACCGGCGGATCGTGGACATCCTCAACCGGCAACCTGTGCGGTCGCAGAGCCAGTTGGCGAAGCTGCTGTCCGACGACGGGCTGAGCGTCACGCAGGCGACGCTCAGCCGGGACCTGGACGAGCTCAACGCGGTGAAGATCCGCAACACCGACGGCGACCTGATCTACGCGGTGCCGAGTGAGGGGGGTTTTCGGACCCCCCGGGCTCCGCTGGGGGAGTCGGCGAAGGAGGAGCGGATGCGGCGGCTCTCCGCGGAGCTGCTGATCTCCGCGGAGGCTTCCGCGAACCTGGTCGTCCTGCGTACGCCGCCGGGGGCGGCCCAGTTCCTGGCCTCGGCCATCGATCAGGCGGAGCTGCACGACATTCTGGGGACCATCGCGGGCGACGACACGCTGCTGTTGATCAGCCGGGATCCCGTGGGTGGGCAGGCGTTGGCCGATCACCTGTTGAGGCTGGCTCAGAACGGGAACGGCAACGGGCACGGGCACTGAAGCGGGTGCTCAGCGGGGGCGCCGGCTGCGGGTCGGCTGTGGCTGGTCGCGCAGTTCCCCGCGCCCCTGAAAAAGGGGGTTCGCCCTTTCATCTACTCGGCTGCGGGAGTCGTGCCGCTGGGCCGATGGGGGGCGGGGGGCGCAGCGGCACCCGGTAAGCGCCGGTAAGCGCCCAGCCCCCGCTCAGCCCAGCCGCGCGGCCAGGCCTCCGGTGCAGCGCACCTCGTCGCCCGCCGTGATCAGCAACGCCTCCGTGTCCTCCAGGGACTCCAGCCACGCCAGGCCCTCCCGCGAACCCATCGCGAAAGCCGCTGTCGCCCAGCAGTCCGCCCAGGTCAGGCGAGGGGCGACGACGGTGACCGCCACCAAATCCGTCACGGCGGACTTACCCGTGCGAGGGTCGACGATGTGGGCGCCGCGCTCGGCCGTCCCGGACGTGGCGACCGCGAGGCGGTCGGTGCCGGCCGCGGTGACGACGGCGGCGAGACCGCCGGGGCGGAGGGGATCGGCCACGCCGACGCGCCACGGCCGGTCCGAGCCGGGGACACCGCACAGCTGGACATCGCCGCCCCCGTTCACGCTCACCCCGACCGCCCCGGCCTCGACCAGGCGCAGAGCGGCCCGTTCGGTGGCCCAGCCCTTCACCAGACCGGTCGGGTCGAAGCGGCCCTCATAGGTGGCGCTGAACCACCCGTCGCTCAACCGCTCGGCCTCGGCGCAGAGTTCGAGCACCTCGGCGACCTCGGGGCCGCACTCCTCGATCGTCAGCTCGGCCCGGGCCAGCCGGGAGATCTGGCTCTGCTCGCGGTAGGTGCTGAACACCTCGTCCACGGCGTGGAGCCCGGCCACCGCCTCTTCGAGCGCGGCCTTGACCGCCGTGGGCTCGCCTCCCCGGATGTCGAACGAGAAGACGGTGCCCATGACCTCCTCGACGTGCCGCAGTTGCGCGGGCGCGGCGGCCCCGGCGGGTTCTGCCACCGGATCAGCCGGCCTGGTCCAGCGCGGACTGGAGGGACTCCTTGTAACCGCCGCTGGTGTACGTGGCGCCTGAGACAGCATCGATGTCAGCACTCCCTGCCGAGACGGCGTTCTGGTTGAGCTGGGGGATGGCGGTGCCGCTGATCTGGGTGGAGCGGCCACCGCTCGGCTGCTGCAGCGCCTCGGCGTTGGTGATCTTGCCGCCGTTGACGGTGATCCGGACCTGGACGGGACCGTAGTCGGTCTGCACGGCCGAGCCCGTGAGCACCTGGGTGCCCGTCGCCTGCCCGGCCCCGGAGCCCTCGGCGTCGCCGGCGTCCTGTGAGTCGCCGCCCGCCTCCGCCTCGCCGCCCGCCTCGGCCTTGCCGCCCGAGTCCTGTGCGCTGCCGGCCTGGTCCAGGGCGGACTGGAGGGATTCCTTGTAGCCGGCGCTGGTGTAGGTGGCGCCCGAGACCGCGTCGATCTCGGCGCTGCCCGCGGCCACGGCCGCCTGGTTGAGCTTCGGCACCGAGTCGCTGGTGATCTGCGTGCTGCGGCCGCCGCTCGGCGCCTGCACGGCCTCGGCGTTGGTGATCTTGCCGCCGCTGACGGTGATCCGCACCTGGACGGGACCGTAGTCGGTCTGGACGGTGGTGCCCGTGAGCACCTGCGCGCCCGAGTCCTGCGCGCTGCCGGCCTGGTCCAGGGCGGACTGGAGGGATTCCTTGTAGCCGGCGCTGGTGTAGGTGGCGCCGGAGACCGCGTCGATCTCGGCGGTACCGGCGGCCACGGCTGCCTGGTTGAGCTTGGGTATGGCGTCGCCGCTGATCTGGGTGGAGCGGCCGCCGCTGGGCTGCTGCACGGCCTCGGCGTTGGTGATCTTGCCGCCGTTGACCGTGATCCGGACCTGGACGGGACCGTAGTCGGTCTGCACGGCGCTACCCGTGAGGGTCTGCGCGCCGGCCGCCGCCCCCTGACCGCCCTGTGCCGAAGGAGCACCCCCCGCCGCTCCGGCCTGTACCGATCCGGCCGGGTCCGAGGCGGGCTTCAGTGACAGCAGCAGCACGATGCCGGACACGGTGGCGGCGGTGGCGAGCAGGGTCCGCCGTATGGGGTGGCTCTTCTTCATCGCTCCTTCAGCTCCTGAATGTGAAGTCTCGTGAGGGACAACCCCGTGGGGGAGTCCCCTGGGCAGGGGAGAGGTCCGGTGGGACCGGTGGGGAGAGGGCGCGTCCGCTCACATCTCGAACGACTCGTGGTGGATACGGCGGGTCGGGACGCCCGCGCCGCGCAGCGCCGCGTACACGCCCTGGGCGAATCCGGGCGGGCCGCACAGGAAGACGTCGTGGCGCTCGATGTCCGGGATCTTGCGACGCAGGGAGTCCGGTGAGATGTCCGGGCGTTCGCCCTCCGGGCTGTTCACCGCGTACATCAGCCGTGCCCCGCGCTCCTCCGCGATCTGCGCCAGCTCGTCCCAGAGGGCCAGGTCCTGGGTGCTGTTGGCCCGGTAGAGGAGGGTCAGGTCACCGGCCGCACCGGGCAGCGTCTCGAACAGGGCCCGCATCGGCGTGATGCCCACACCGCCGGCCACCAGCAGCACCTTGCCCCGGCTGCGCTTGCCGGCCGTCAGTGCCCCGTACGGGCCCTCGGCCCACACCCGGGTGCCGGGCTGAAGGTCACGCAGGGCCGAGCTGTGGTCGCCGATCGCCTTGACCGTGATGCGCAGCATGTTGGGGCGGGGCGCCGCCGACAGCGAGTACGGGTGCGAGCTGAACCGCATGCCCGGCGCGAGGAACCGCCAGCGGAAGAACTGCCCGGCCTCGGCGCCCATCCGGTGCAGCTTGCGCCCGCTCATCAGCACCGAGACGATGCCGGGCGACTCCTCGATGACCGCCTCGACCCGCAGCCGGTGCTTCACGTTCAGCCGGATCGGGGTGAAGATCCGGTACCAGACCACCAGCGCGGTCACCGACCCGTACAGCGCGTACCAGCCGGTCTTCGCGGCGGGGGTGACGGCGAACTCGTTGCCGGTGGAGATCTGGTGCCAGAACGTCAGGAACGTCGCCGCGTACGTCAGCAGGTGCGTGTGGTACCAGAGGTCGTACGGGATCCGCTTGCGCACCGGGCCGATCGAGATGAGCCCGATCAGCACCAGCAGACCGGTGCCGATGGCAGCCTTGCCCATGTCCGGCAGCTGGTTGATCGAGTCGATCGTCTGCTGGAGGATCGCGGTGTGGGTGAGACCGGCCTGCAGGGCGTACCCGTACATCGTGAGGACGACGTGCGCGACGACCAGGCAGAGCGTGTAGCGGCCGGTCATCGCGTGCCAGCGCGCCACCCGGTCGGAACCGACCCGGCGTTCCAGCGCGGGCACGCGGGCCATCTGGAGCACGACCAGGGCCATCAGGTAGCCGCCGAGCAGGCCCGTGATCCGGCCGGCGTTCACCATCTTGCTGCCCTGGTCCGCGATGGACGGCGTGTTGTCCCACCACAGCCACACCACCGCGGCCGCTCCACCCCAGAAGGCGAGCAGCAACGGGACGGCGGGGGAACGACGAGGTCGGATGCGGCGCATCGTCTGGCGGCGCGCGGCGCGACCTCCGGCGATCGTGGACACGGTTCCTCCGTGGTGGGCTGGACCCTTGGCCCACACGTACGTGCAGGGAGTGCCGTGTGTTCAACCCTGTGCCCAACTGCCTTGCGGAACGGGCGGTACCGGATGACGGCCGTACGCCCGCCGCTCGCCCCGGGCGCGATGTGCGGCTTTTTCGCCCTCGACTCAGACGTTGGAGGGCGGCAGCGGCAACGGCAGCCCGGGGAGTCCGTCCAGGCTGGTCGCGATGTGCTCCTTGGAGCTGAAGTACGCGCTGAGCGAGTCGTCGTCCTCGCGCGCGAAGCGCCGGCCGTGCAGGTCGCGGTCCTCCTCGTACGCCATGAACGGCACGGAGTAGCCGCAGCTGTCGCGGATGCGTTCGGCCCGGACCACGATGATCGCGCGCAGGCCGTGCGAGGCCGGGTCGATGTCGGGGAAGCGGGCGAGGAGTTCCGGGAAGAGCGGGTCGTCACGGAAGACGGCCTCGCCCTTGCCGTGGACCCGCACGATGTTGGGCGGGCCCTGGAAGGCGCACCACATGAGGGTGATCCGGCCGTTCTCGCGCAGATGCGCGATGGTCTCCGCGGTGGACCCGGCGAAGTCCAGGTAGGCGACGGTCCGTTCGTCGAGGATCACGAAGGAACCCTTGAGGCCCTTGGGGGAGAGGTTGACCGTGCCGTCGGCCGACAGGGGCGCGGTCGAGGTGAAGAAGAGGGGCTGGGCCTCGATGAACGTACGCAGGCGGCCGTCGATGCGCTCGTAAGTCTTTCCCATGTCTAACGATTATCGTCGGAAACGCTTCGCCTGTCTAAGGAATTGTGCTCGGAGACGCGAATTCCGGGTGGACCCCTCGCTGGGATCCACCCGGAACCGGGTTGGTCTTCCGTGGCCGCCCCGGCCGGCGCGCGGGGCGGCCACGGCCCCCGGCGCCCGCAGGGAGCGTCAGGAGGTCACTCGCCGAACGTGTGGGTCAACGTGACCTGTGGACTACTGGTTGAGCTGGCAGGGGGCGAGCGCCTCCAGGCCCTCCGGCTTGGCGGCGGCGCGGCCGATCGCCGTCTCGATGCGGTTCAGCGCGGCGACACGCTTGTCCTCCAGCGGGCCGAGGATGGCGTTCTGGACGAAGTTGGGGCCGCCCTGGCCGACGGTGTCGATCAGGCGCTGGTTGGCCTCCTGGATCTGCGTGTCGAGCTGGGCCAGGTTGCGGGTGACCTCGGCCTGCGCGGACGCCGGGATCGCCGGGAGGCTGCTCTCGACCTCGGGGCAGGTGATGGTGCCGGCGGCACCCGCGTTGCCCGCGTCCTCGCCCGCGCCCGCGCCGGCTTCCTCACCGGCCGCCGGCTCGCTGGGCGCCGCGGTGGCCGCGTCGTCACCGCCGGCCTCCGCCTCTTCGCCCGCGCCCGCCGCGCCGCCCGCGTTGAGCTCGCAGGTCGCGAGGGCTTCGAGGCCCTCGGGCTTGGCGGCGGCGCGGCCGATCGCGGTCTCGATGCGGTTCAGCGTCGCGATGCGCTTGTCTTCGAGCGGGCCGAGGATGGCGTTCTGGACGAAGTTGGCGCCGCCCTGCCCGACGGTGTCGATCAGGCGCTGGTTGGCTTCCTGGATCTGGGTGTCGAGCAGCTCCAGGTTGCGGGTGACCTCGGCCTGGGCGGAGGCGGGGATCGCCGGCAGGCTGCCCTCGACCGCCGGGCAGGAGATGGTGCCGGGCGAGGCGTTCGCCGCGGCGTCCTGGCCGTTGTTGTTGGCGCCTTCCCCGGCGAGGGCGGAACCCGCGATGACCGCTCCGGAGAGCACGACCGCGGCGGCGCCGCCGATGATTCCTACGCGACGCTTGTTGTACTTCGGAAGAGCCCTGGACATGCGGATGCCTCACTCGGGTCGGGTGTGGTCGTTGTTTACAAACGCGGCGCCTGCGTTCGGGGAGAGTTACGGGAAAGCGGTTTCGTTTGTTCAAACCTCTGCCGGGATCTCCAGAACTTCTTCCAGATTGACTATTCATGCATGATCCTGCATACTCATGCATGTCAGTGAGCGCAGTGTGAGGAGAGCCCCGTGACCGAGCGCGTCGTACTCGCCTACTCGGGCGGTCTTGACACCTCCGTCGCCATCGGCTGGATCGCCGAGGAGACGGGTGCCGAGGTCATCGCGGTCGCGGTGGACGTCGGCCAGGGCGGTGAGGACCTGGACGCCATCCGCAAGCGTGCCCTCGCGTGCGGCGCGGTCGAGGCCGAAGTGGCTGACGCGCGGGACGAGTTCGCCGACGAGTACTGCCTCCCGGCGATCAAGGCCAACGCCCTCTACATGGATCGCTATCCGCTGGTCTCCGCGCTCTCCCGCCCGACGATCGTCAAGCACCTCGTCGCCGCCGCCCGGAAGCACGGCGCCACGACCGTCGCCCACGGCTGCACCGGCAAGGGCAACGACCAGGTCCGTTTCGAGGCCGGCATCGTCGCCCTCGCCCCCGACCTGAAGTGCATCGCCCCGGTCCGCGACTACGCGATGACCCGCGACAAGGCCATCGCGTTCTGCGAGGCCAAGCACCTCCCGATCGCCACCACCAAGAAGTCCCCGTACTCCATCGACCAGAACGTCTTCGGACGCGCCGTCGAGACGGGCTTCCTGGAGGACATCTGGAACGGCCCGATCGCGGACATCTACGAGTACACCCAGGACCCGGCGGCCCAGCGGGACCCCGACGAGGTCGTCGTCACGTTCGAGCAGGGCGTCCCCGTCGCGATCGACGGCAAGCCCGTCACGGTCCTCCAGGCGATCCAGGAGCTGAACGAGCGCGCCGGCGCCCAGGGCATCGGCCGGATCGACATGGTCGAGGACCGCCTCGTCGGCATCAAGTCCCGCGAGGTGTACGAGGCCCCGGGCGCGATCGCCCTCATCACGGCCCACCAGGAGCTGGAGAACGTCACCGTCGAGCGCGAACTCGCCCGCTACAAGCGGCAGGTCGAGCAGCGCTGGGGCGAACTCGTCTACGACGGCCAGTGGTTCTCCCCGCTCAAGCGCGCCCTCGAGGGCTTCGTCGACGAGGCCAACGAGCACGTCTCCGGCGACATCCGCATGACGCTGCACGGCGGCCGCGCGGTGGTCACGGGCCGGCGCTCGCAGTCCTCGCTGTACGACTTCAACCTGGCGACGTACGACACGGGCGACACCTTCGACCAGGCCGCGGCCAAGGGCTTCATCGACATCTACAGCATGTCGTCGAAGATCGCGGCACGGCGTCAATTGCAGGGCCGAGCCTGACATGGACTTGTCCTGGCGCCGATAAGGTCTGCGGTCACATCCACACCCTTCTCTAGGAGCAACGCAAGTGAGCAGCAACAGCGGTGACGTACGGCTCTGGGGCGGCCGTTTCGCCGACGGTCCCGCCGAGGCCCTGGCGAAGCTGTCCGCGTCCGTCCACTTCGACTGGCGGCTGGCGCCGTACGACATCGCGGGCTCCCGCGCCCACGCGCGCGTGCTGCACAAGGCGGGCCTGCTCACCGAGGACGAACTGACCCGCATGATCGCGGGCCTGGACCGTCTCGAAGTGGACGTGGCGTCGGGCGAATTCATCGGCACCATCGCCGACGAGGACGTGCACACCGCCCTGGAGCGTGGCCTGCTGGAGCGCCTCGGCCCCGACCTGGGCGGCAAGCTGCGCGCCGGCCGGTCCCGGAACGACCAGGTCGCGACCCTCTTCCGCATGTACCTGCGCGACCACGCCCGGACGATCGGCGGCCTGATCGCCGACCTCCAGGACGCGCTGATCGGCCTCGCGGAGGCCCACCCGGACGTGGCCATGCCCGGCCGCACCCACCTCCAGCACGCCCAGCCGGTCCTGTTCGCCCACCACGTCCTCGCGCACGTGCAGTCCCTGTCCCGGGACGCGGAGCGCCTGCGTCAGTGGGACGAGCGCACGGCGGTCTCCCCGTACGGCTCGGGTGCCCTCGCGGGCAGCAGCCTCGGCCTGGACCCGGAGGCGGTGGCCAAGGACCTCGGCTTCGAGCACGGCAGCTCCGCGAACTCCATCGACGGCACGGCGTCCCGCGACTTCGTCGCCGAGTTCGCCTTCATCACCGCGATGATCGGCGTGAACCTCTCCCGGATCGCCGAGGAGGTCATCATCTGGAACACGAAGGAGTTCTCCTTCGTGACCCTCCACGACGCGTTCTCGACGGGCTCGTCGATCATGCCGCAGAAGAAGAACCCGGACATCGCGGAGCTGGCGCGAGGCAAGAGCGGCCGCCTCATCGGCAACCTGACCGGCCTCATGGCGACCCTCAAGGCCCTGCCCCTCGCCTACAACCGCGACCTCCAGGAGGACAAGGAGCCGGTCTTCGACTCCATCGACCAACTGGAGGTCCTCCTCCCCGCCTTCACCGGCATGATGGCCACCCTCACCGTCCACCGCGAGCGCATGGAGGAACTGGCCCCCGCCGGCTTCTCCCTCGCCACCGACATCGCCGAGTGGCTCGTCAAGCAGGGCGTCCCCTTCCGTGTCGCCCACGAGGTCGCCGGAGAGTGCGTCAAGGCCGCCGAGGCCGAGAACAAGGAGCTGAGCGACCTGACGGACGACCAGTTCGCCAAGATCTCCGCCCACCTGACCCCCGAGGTCCGCACGGTCCTGAACGTCCCCGGCGCCCTGGCCTCCCGCAACGGCCGAGGCGGCACCGCCCCGAGCGCGGTGGCGATCCAGCTGGCGGAGATCAAGGTGGACGTGGCGGCCCAGCACGAGTGGGCGACGGCCAAGGGGAAGTGACAGCGGCTGCCGCCCCTTCGGCTCTGCCCGCTTTCCAGCTCGGGATTCGGGGGTGTGCGGCGACAGCGGGTGGGTAGGGGCGCGGGGAACGGCGCGAGCGACCACAGCCAACCCGCACCCGCCCGACATCCTCGTCCCGCCGGGCCCTGTCGCGGGGGTTGCAGGGGCGCGCAGCCCCGCAGGAGGGGACGGGCAGGGGCGGCGGGGGCGAGAACCGCACCGGCACGACCCACGCCGCACGACGAAGGTCATCACGGGTTACGTTGGTCGGAAGCCGTACCGGAGCCGACCGAACGGAGCCCGCGATGCCCTTCGCCCGACTGGCCACAGCGACAACCCCCACCTGCCACATCGGACTCGGCCTCGCCGCCGTCGGCCGCCCCGGCTACATCAACCTCAACCGGGACCACGACCTCGGAGAGATCCGCACCGTCGACGCCCTCCGCACCCGCACCCACGAGCTCCTCGACGCCGCCTACGCCCAGGGCATCCGCTATTTCGACGCGGCCCGCTCGTACGGCCTCTCGGAGGAGTTCCTGGCGGCCTGGCTGAGCACCCGCCAGGACATCGACGACATCGTCGTCGGCAGCAAGTGGGGCTACACCTACACCGCCGACTGGACCACCGACGCCGAGAACCACGAGGTCAAGGACCACAGCGTCCAGACGTTCGAACGTCAGCGCGCCGAAACGGCGGAACTGCTCGGCGACCGCCTCGACCTCTACCAGATCCACTCGGTGACCCCGGACAGCCCGGCCCTCACCGACAAGGAACTCCACGCCAAGCTGGCGGAGGCCGCCGCCCAGGGCGTCACCATCGGCTTCTCCACGAGCGGCCCGGCCCAGGCGGAGACGATCCGCACCGCCCTCGCCGTGACCGTCGACGGCGAGCCCCTCTTCCGTACCGTCCAGTCGACGTACAACGCCCTGGAGACCTCCGCCGCCCCCGCCCTCGCGGAGGCGCACGACGCCGGGCTCACCGTCATCGTCAAGGAGGCCATGGCCAACGGCCGTCTGGCAGACCCGTACGCCCCGGACGCGCTGAAGTCGGTGGCCGAGGAGGCGGGCCACGGCTGCGACGCGGTCGCCCTGGCGCTGGTCCTGCGGCAGCCCTGGGCCGGTGTCGTCCTCTCCGGCGCCGCCACCACCCTTCAGCTCGCCTCCAACCTGCACGCGGCAGTCGTCGACCTCGACGACGAGCAGCTGACCCGCCTCGCGAGTCTCGTCGAGGACCCGCAGACGTACTGGGAGAAGCGCGGCCGGCTGCCCTGGCACTGAAAAATCTGGTGAGCGACTTGCCGTGAGACGCCTATGCCCCTGATGAGACAAGCATGTCTCACTTGGGCTATGGTTGTCTCATGGCTGTCGACCGTGAACATGTGCTGCGCAGCGCAGCCGCCCTGCTGACCCGCAAGTCCACCGCGACCATGGACGAGGTCGCCAAGGCCGCCGGGATCAGTCGGGCGACGCTGCACCGCCAGTTCGCCGGGCGGGACGCGCTCGTACGGGCGCTGGAGGCGCTCGGCATCGCGGAGTGCGAGGCCGCGCTGGACGCGGCCCGCCTGGCGGAGGGCCCGGCGCGCGAGGCCGTACGACGGCTCGTGCGGGAGGTCGAACCGGCCGCGGGCCTCCTCGCCTTCCTCTACTCCGAGAACCAGCTGTTCGAGGGGGAGCAGAACGAGGGCTGGTCCCGGATCGACGACCGCATCGCGGCCCTCTTCAGGCGGGGCCAGGCGGCAGGCGAGTTCCGTATCGACCTCACCCCGGCCTGGCTCACCGAGGCGCTGTACGGCCTGCTGGCCTCCGGTGCCTGGGCGGTCTCGGAAGGCCGCGTGGCCCCCAAGGACTTCCACTTCATGATCGTCGAGCTGCTGCTCGGCGGCGCCCTGCGTCATCCCGAACAACCGAGAGAGGAATCATGACCAGCACCCTGCAGCCGGCCCGTGCGGCGGAGACGGAGAACAGGCCGGGCCGCTGGCTCGCGCTCTCCGTCCTCGTGCTCGCCGTGCTGCTGGTGGCCGTCGACGCGACCGTCCTCGGCCTCGCGACCCCCTACATCAGCGAGGACCTGAAGCCCTCGGGCACCCAGCTCCTCTGGATCGGCGACGTCTACTCGTTCGTCATCGCGGGCCTGCTCGTCTCGGCCGGCAGCCTCGGCGACCGTATCGGCCGCAAGAAGCTGCTGCTGACCGGGGCCACGGCGTTCGGCGTGATATCCGTACTCAACGCGTACGCGACGACACCCGAGTTGTTGATCGTCGCGCGGGCGCTGCTCGGCGTCGCGGGCGCGACCCTGATGCCCGCCACCCTCGCCCTGATCCGCAACCTCTTCCACGACCCGCGCGAACGCAGCCTCGCCATCGGCATCTGGGGCGCCACCGCCTCCGCGGGTACGGCGGTCGGCCCGGTCGTCGGCGGCTTCCTGCTCGAACACTTCTGGTGGGGCTCGGTCTTCCTGATCAACCTGCCGGTGATGGTCATCCTCGTCCTCGTCGGCATCAAGCTGCTGCCCGAGTCCCGCCACCCGAGCCCCGGCCCGTGGGACCTGCCCAGCGTCGGCCTGTCGCTCGTGGGCATGATCGGTGTGGTGTACGCGGTGAAGGAGACCGCCACCCATGGCCTCGACGGCAACGCGCTCGCCGCGGGCCTGGTCGGCGCCGCCGCCCTGTTCGCCTTCGTGCGCCGCCAGCTCACCCTGCCGCACCCCCTGCTGGACATGCGCCTGTTCCGCAACCGAGGCTTCTCCGGAGCCGTCCTCGCCGACCTGCTGACCATTCTCGGCCTGTCCGGCCTGGTCTTCTTCCTCTCCCAGTTCCTGCAACTCGTCCAGGGCAGGGGTCCGCTGGAGGCGGGCCTCGCGGAACTCCCGGCGGCCGTCGGCGCGGTGGTGGCCGGCCTGGTCGCGGGAGCCGCCGCCCGCCGCTTCTCCGTCCGTTCCGTGGTAGCGGGCGGCCTCGCGGCCATCGGCCTGGCCCTGGGCATGCTCACCCTGGTCGACCGGTCCACCGGCTACCCCCTGATCGGCGCCGCCCTGCTGATCGTCGGCGTCGGCGCGGGCTTCTCCTTCACCGTCACCGCCGACGTCATCCTCTCCAGCGTCCCGAAGGAGCAGGCGGGTTCGGCTTCGGCGGTGTCCGAGACGGCGTACGAGTTGGGCGCCGCCCTGGGCATCGCGGTCCTGGGCTCGATCGTGACCGGCGTGTACCGCGACTTCACGGCTCCCGCGGGCACCCCGGCCGGGGCGCACGAGTCATTGGGCGGCGCGGTGGAGGTGGCGGCGGGAATGCCGGCGGACGCGGCACAGGAGATGCTGTCGTCGGCCCGGCAGGCATTCGTCGACGGCCTTGCCCTTGCGGCAGGCGCGGGCGCGGCAGTGCTCATCGCGACGTCAGTGGCGGCCTGGTTCCTGCTTCGCGGCCAACGCTTGGACAGCAAGGTCTAGGGGCGCGGGGCTGTATCGATGTGCGGCTCCGCCGCATGGGCGCGACAAGCCCCCACGGACCCGCAGCCGGCGAACCACCGAAGTCCCCGGCACTCCCAGCGGAACTAAGCCGCTTCCTTGGCCTTGGACGCATACATGTCCACGTACTCCTGCCCCGAAAGCCGCATCACCTCGGCCATCACGGAATCGGTCACCGCCCGCAGCACATACCGGTCCCGATCCATCCCCTCGTACCGGGAGAACTCCATCGCCTCACCGAACCGCACGGTCACCCGGTGCGGCCGGGGCAGCCCCGCACCCCCGGGCTGGATCTTGTCCGTCCCGATCATCGCGAACGGAACGACCGGCGCCCCGGTCATCAACGTCAGTCGGGCGATCCCCGTACGCCCCCGGTACAGCCGTCCGTCGGGCGACCGCGTGCCCTCGGGATAGATGCCGAACAGCTTGCCCTCGTCCAGGATCCGCCGTCCGGTCATCAGCGCGGCGACCCCGCCGCGCCCCCCGTCGCGGTCGACGGGGATCATGCCGACGCCGGTGAAGAACCAGGCCATCAGGCGGCCCTTGACGCCCTTGCCCGTGACGTACTCGTCCTTGCCGATGAAGAAGACCTGCCGGTCGCAGACCAGCGGCAGAATCATCGAGTCGATGAAGGTCAGGTGGTTGCCGGCGAGGATCACCGGACCGTCCCCCGGGATGTGCTCCGCACCCTCCACCCGTGGGCGGAACATCAGGCGCATGATCGGTCCGAGCACTGCCTTGATGAGCGCGAAGCGGGACAACGGGCCCTCCCATGTCAAGCGTTCCGGTACAAGTATGTGCAGGTGAGGACGATACTCCCGGCTCACAGGGCGGCGCACATCGGGTTCACCGAGTGGATACCAACTGTTGACGCACGTTTACCTGCGGTGACGCCCCGATGGCGGCCTGTCACGGGCTCGCAACATGTGACCGACATCGCGTCCTCGAACCGATACTCCGTCAACTTCTGCCTCCAGTGCGACATAAGGCGTCTTCCGCGTGTTCGGTCTCGGGTCTCCCAATGGTCACCTCGCGGCACCTACGATCGTCCCGCTTTGACAGGTGCAGGGCATCGCGGTGGGAGGAGCCGACATGGGGACGCAGGAGTCGTGGCAGTCGCAGGACTCGTACGAGCAGGGGCGGGGAACGGGGCGGCGGGCGCTGCTCGGGGCCGCGGTGCTCGGGGCGGGCGGAGCGGTCCTCGGCCTGCCGGCCACGGCGAGAGCCGAGGAGGCGAGGACGAGCGGGAAGCCGGGTGACGGGTACCGGAGTCTGCCGGTGCCGACGGTCATCGCGCACCGCGGTGCCAGCGGCTACCGCCCGGAGCACACGCTCGGCTCGTACCAGCTCGCCCTCGACATGGGCGCGCACGTCATCGAGCAGGACCTCGTGCCCACCAAGGACGGCCATCTCGTATGCCGTCACGAGAACGACATCACCGGCACGACCGACGTCGCGGCGCACCCCGAGTTCGCGGGCCGCAAGACCACGAAGGTCGTCGACGGCGTCTCCTACACCGGCTGGTTCACCGAGGACTTCACCCTCGCCGAGCTGAAGTCCCTGCGCGCCAAGGAGCGCATCCCGGGCAACCGGCAGGAGAACACCCTCTACGACGGCCGCTGGGAGATCCCCTCCTTCGAGGAGGTGCTGCGCTGGGCCGACAAGGAGGGCAGGAAGCGGGGCGAGCGGATCTGGCTGCACGTCGAGACCAAGCACCCCACCTACTTCCGCAAGCTCGGCCTCGGCCTGGAGGAGCCGCTCGCCAAGCTGCTGCGCAAGTACAACCGCCACAGGAAGAACTCGCCCGTCTTCCTGCAGTCCTTCGAGCCGAGCAGCATCCAGCGCCTGAACCGCCTGGTCGACAGCCCCCTCGTCGTCCTGCTCTCCGGCGCCGCCACCCGGCCCTGGGACTTCGTCGAGGCGGGCGACCCGCGCAAGGTCGCCGACCTGGTCAAGCCGGAAGGGCTCGCCTGGATCGCCTCGTACGCCAATGGCATCGGCCCCACGCTCGACCTGATCATCCCGCGCGACTCCGGCGGCAACCTCACCACGCCGACCACCCTCGTCGCCGACGCGCACGCCAAGGGCCTGATCCTGCACCCCTACACGATGCGCAACGAGAACACCTTCCTGCCCGCCGGCTTCCGCCGGGGCACGGACGCCAACGCCTACGGCGACGCCTTCGGCGCGTTCAAGGTGTACTTCGAGACCGGCATCGACGGCATCTTCACCGACAACCCCGACACGGGCCTGCTCGCCCACGCGGACTTCGTCAACGACTGACCTGCGCCGACCGTCGGCCGGACCGTGGGCCACCGAGCGCACGGCCCGGCACGTCAACGCCCGAGCACCGTGCCCCGATTGGGGTGACTCCCGTTCGCCCCGGCAACCCCTGCCGGGGCGGCGGCGTCCCGGGGCATATGACATACAACATGCTCGCCACCCTCCGGCCCCTGCTGGTCGCGGAGGCATCGGCCGAGGCGGACGCGGCCGGCGCGGAGGCGGGGGACCTGGAGCAGGCGGTCTGGCTGCGCCTGCTGGAGCGGCTCGACGCCGACGGCCCGCCCGCCGACCCCGAGAGCTGGCTGCGCAGCGCCGTCCGCTTCGAGGCCCGCCTCAGCCGCCGCACGGCCCGGCTCGAACGACCGTACGTCGCCGAGCCCGCCGACGAGCACGCCGCCGGACCCGAGCAGCAGGCGCTCACCGCCGCTCGCCGCCGAGCGCTCCACGCGGCCGTACGCCGGCTCCCCGGCCGCTGCCCCCGGCTGCTCGCGGCCCTGTTGTCCCCGAAGGACCTCACCTATCGCGAGATCGCGGGCGAGTTGGGTATCTCACAGGGCAGCCTCGGTCCGGAACGTTCCAGATGCCTGGGATGTCTTCGGCGATTGCTGGCCGCGGAGGTTGCGGCACGCGAACCGCGGGGATAGGAGTGAGGGACAACAGGTGAGCAGGTGAGCGGGAGGCGTGCACACATGGGCATGAGCGTGACCATCTCGGTGGCGACCGGGCAGGACGCCGAGCAGATCTTCAGGCTGCAGTACCTGTGCTTCCAGAGCGAGGCGGCACTGTACGGCAACTACCGCATCGATCCGCTCGTCCAGAGCCTCGACTCCGTCCGTGCGGAGGTCGTCTCGGACTGCGTGTTCGTGGCCCGGCTGGGAGACGAAGTGGTCGGCTCGGTGCGTGGTGCCCTCGACGCCGACGGCACCGCCTCCATCGGCAAGCTCTGCGTCCACCCCCGCCTCCAGGGCCACGGCATCGGCGCGAGGCTGCTCCGCGCCGCCGAGTCGGCCCTCGCCGAGGAACACGGCGCCACCAAGTTCCGCCTCAGCGCGGGCCACCGCAGCGAGGGCAACCTTCGGCTGTACCGCCGGGTCGGTTACGAGACCGTGGGCACCAGCCAGGGTCAGGACGGGGTACCGATGGTGGTGCTGGAGAAGCCGGCGGGGGCGTACGCGGCTACGGCATGACAGGGGCCGCGCCCGACAGGGCGCGAGGAACCGCGCGACAAGCCACGAAACGAACCCGCGGCCGCCTGAGCGACTCAGGCGGCCTCCTCCTGTCGCGCGCCTTTCCTCAGCCAGTACATCGCGGTGATCGGCAGCAGCACCGGAATGAACAGGTATCCCATCCCGTAGTCGGACCAGACGGTCGCGTCCGGAAAAGCGGACGGCTCGATCAACGTCCAGGTCCCGACGACCAGTACGCCCACCAGTTCAGCCGCGCAGCAAAGTCGCGCGGCCTTCCGGGCGAACTCCCCGCCGCGCACCAACGAGTACGTGATGAACCCGTACACCACACCCGCTACCGCCGACAGCGAATAGGCGAGCGGCGCGTGCTCGAACTCGGTCGAGATCTGCACGATGGACCGCGACACGGCCCCGACGACCATCACGCCGTACAGCCACACCAGCAACATTCCCGGCCCACTGATGAGCCGCGCCCGCTTGTCCTCCCGCGGCTCGCGGTCCGTGGCGGTCACGTCAGCCTCCCCAGATGTCATAGAGCCGCACCTGCAGCACGGCGAGCACCACACCGCCGGCCGCGACGGTCACGCTGCCCCAGCGTGTGCGCTCCGCCAGTGACATGAACCCGGTCACCGGGACGCAGGCGAACGCTCCGAGGAGGTAGGAGACGAAGATCGTGCTCCCCTGCTCCGGCTTCTGCCCGCGCGCCAACTGCACGATCCCGACGACCAGTTGGACGAGGGCCAGCACCGACACCACGGCCATGCCGATGAAGTGCCAGTCCTTGGTCGGCTGATCGCGGTACGCGGCCCAGCCGCACCAGGCGGCGAGCAGAAGCGCGGCGACGGCGGTCGTCACCGTCAGGGCAACAAGCATGCCGCGACCCTATTACGGCCCAAAAGCCCCGCCGCGCCCGGCCCCGGGCCTCGAGACCCGGATGCCGCGCATCGTGGCCTTGGCCACAACGGCGGGTGCCCACAGAGTGGACGACACCGCGCCGCACCTGGGTATATGTCCCTCAAGGCCGTCCGTAATACGGACAGCACTCGCTCACCTGCGTCCTGCATCTGTTTTACTGATCTCATGACCACGACGAGCTTTCGCACCCTTGCGACCGAGGCGACCATGACGCCCGGTGCTCGTTGTATGTGTCGAATGTGCGCCTTCTAGAAGGCCCCGTACGCCCTTCCGCGTGACGGACCGAGCCTCCCGCGCACATGTTCTCCCCCGGTTCCATCGCCACCGCGAGAACCGTGTCGCGTCCCTGACCGCTTGCACCCGTGCCCGGGCACACCCACGCCCGCGCACTCGACAGTGACGGAAATCCAGTGATCACCACATCGGGCCTGACGAAGATCTATCGGGCTGACCGCGGTCGTGGCCGCGAGGTAACCGCGCTCGACGGCGTCGATCTGCACGTACGCGAGGGCGAGGTGTACGGCGTGATCGGCCAGTCCGGCGCCGGCAAGTCCTCGCTGATCCGCTGCGTCAACCTCCTCGAACGCCCCACCTCCGGAACCGTGACCGTGGCGGGCCGGGACCTGACCGCCCTGGCCGGCCGAGGCCCCCGCGCCGGGCGGGAGCTGCGCCGGGCGCGCAGTCACATCGGCATGGTCTTCCAGCACTTCAACCTGCTGTCCTCCCGTACGGTCCAGGACAACGTCGAGCTGCCGCTCGAAATCCTCGGCAGGTCGGGCGGGGAACGTTCCCGCAAGGCCCTGGAACTGCTGGACCTCGTCGGTCTCACCGACAAGGCGAAGGCCTACCCGGCCCAGCTCTCCGGCGGCCAGAAGCAGCGTGTCGGCATCGCCCGCGCACTGGCCGGAGACCCGAAGGTGCTCCTCTCCGACGAGGCCACCAGCGCCCTCGACCCGGAGACCACCCGCTCGATCCTCCAGTTGCTGCGCGACCTGAACCGGCAACTGGGCCTGACCGTCCTGCTCATCACGCACGAGATGGACGTCGTCAAGACGATCTGCGACTCGGCCGCCCTCATGGAGAAGGGCCGCGTCGTCGAGTCCGGCACGGTCAGCGAACTGCTCGCCACCCCCGGCTCCGAACTGGCCGCCGCCCTCTTCCCGGTGGGCGGCGAGGCGTCCGGCGACGACCGCACGGTCCTCGACGTCACCTTCCAGGGCGAGGCGGCGACCCAGCCGGTCATCTCGCAGCTGTCCCGCACGTACAACATCGACATCTCGATCCTCGGCGCGGCCATCGACACCGTCGGCGGCCTCCAGATCGGCCGGATGCGTATCGAACTGCCCGGCCGCTACGAGGAGAACGTGGTCCCCATCGGCTTCCTGCGCGAGCAGGGCCTGCGGATCGACGTGGTCGGTCCCGAAGGCCGGACGTCCGCACCGGTGAAGGAAGGTGCCAAGTGACCTGGGCTGATTTCTCGTCGTGGCAGCCCCTGTTGGAGCAGGCGTGTTGGGACACGTTCTACATGGTCGGCTGGTCCACCCTCATCGCGGTCGTCGGCGGTCTCCCGCTCGGTGTCCTGCTCGTCCTCACGGACCGGGGCGGCCTGCTGCGGAGCGTCCTCGCCAACAAGGTCATCGGGCAGATCGTGAACATCGCCCGCTCGATGCCCTTCATCATCCTGATGGTCGCGCTGATGGGCTTCACCCGCTGGGTCACCGGCTCGACCATCGGCCGCGAGGCCGCCATCGTGCCGCTCGCCATCGGCGCCATCCCGTTCTTCGCGCGCCTCGTCGAGACGGCCGTCCGCGAGGTGGACCACGGGCTCGTCGAGGCCGTGCAGGCCATGGGCGGCAACACCTGGACCGTCGTCCGCAAGGTCCTCGTCCCGGAGTCCCTGCCCTCGCTGATCTCCTCCGCCACCACGACCGTCGTCGCCCTCATCGGCTACTCGGCCATGGCCGGCACCGTCGGCGCGGGCGGCCTCGGCGACATCGCCATCCGCTACGGCTACCAGCGCTTCGAGACCGAACTGATGTGGATCACCGTGGCCGTCCTCGCGGTCGTCATCTCCGTCATCCAGTTCGCCGGCGACTACGCGGCCCGCGCCCTCCACCGGCGCGGCGGCCACTCCGGATCCGCGCCGAGGCTCCGGCTGCTGAAGACCAAGCCCACCGCGGCCGAGGTCACCAAGGCCTAGCCCGTACGTCAGGCACCCCGCAGATTTCCCGTCCCACCCAAGACGGGATCGCTCCACCCAAAAGGAAAGGCACTTTTCGTGCGTAACACCACCAAGCTGACCACCGCCGTGCTCGCCGCCGGAGCCCTCACCCTCGGGCTCACCGCCTGCGGCGCGGGAGGCGACTCCGCCTCCGACACGAGCGGCCCGCTGGTCGTCGCCGCCAGCCCGACCCCGCACGCCGAGATCCTCACCTTCGTCAAGGACAACCTGGCGAAGGACGCGGGCCTCGACCTGGAGGTCAGGGAGTTCACCGACTACGTCACGCCGAACACGGCGACGGAGGACGGGTCCGTGGGCGCCAACTACTTCCAGAACCAGCCGTACCTGGACGACTTCAACAAGAAGCGGGGCACCCACATCGTGCCCGTCGTCACGGTCCACCTGGAGCCGCTCGGCCTCTACTCGAAGAAGGTCAAGAGCGCGGACGCCCTGAAGAGCGGTGCCACCATCGCCGTCCCGAACGACAGCGTGAACGAGGCGCGTGCCCTCAAGCTCCTCGAAGCGGGCGGGATCATCACCCTGAAGGACGGCGTGGGCAACGAGGCGACCCCCGCCGACATCACGAACAACCCGAAGAACCTCAAGTTCAAGGAGTTGGAGGCGGCCCAGACCCCGCGCTCCCTGGACGACGTCGACGCCGCGGTCGTCAACGGCAACTACGCCATCGAGGCGGACCTCTCGCCCGCCGAGGACGCCCTCGTCCTGGAGTCCGCGAAAAACAACCCGTACGGCAACTTCCTCGCCGTCAAGGAGGGCGACGAGGACGACCCGCGCGTCGAGAAGCTCGCCGAGCTCCTCACCTCCGCCGAGGTCAAGAAGTTCATCGAGGACAAGTACGACGGTTCGGTGATCCCCTCCTTCTGATCGGCCGACGGCACGTATACGGCGTATCGCCACGCATGGGGTCCGCTCCCTCACTCGGTGTGGGCCCTGTGGTGCGATTCAGTGCTTTCATGCTGCATGCTGGGCAGTTCAGCAGGCCCTCAAAGTTTTCGAAGGTTACGGAGCGGCGCATGATGAGCACCTTTCCCGACATCTCCATCAGCACGGAGCGGTTGGTTCTGCGCCCGTTCGACGAGGACGACATCCAGGCGCTCACCGAGATGATGAACGACGAGCAGGTGATGGCCTGGACCGATGTCCCGCAGCCCTTCACCGAACGCGGCGCCCGTAATTGGATCACCGAGTACGCGCCCGCCGAACGCGTCTCCGGACGCGGCCTCGACCTCGCCGTCACCGAGTTCCTCACCCAGCGCCTGGTCGGCGTCATCCAGTTGACCAAGACGGACTGGCACGTCCGGTCCACGGAGCTGTCGTACGTCGTCGCCCCCTGGGCGCGCGGCGAGGGTTACGCCTCCGAAGCCGCCCTCGCGACCGCCCAATGGCTGTTCCGCGAGCAGAAGTTCGAGCGCATCGAACTGCGCACCGCCGCCGACAACACCGCCTCCCAGCAGGTCGCGCAGAAGATCGGCTGCATCAGCGAGGGCGTGCTGCGCAACGCCTGCATAGCGCGCACCCGCACCGCCGAGGACGGCTGGACCGAGATCCGCACGGACTTCATCATCTGGAGCCTCCTCCCCGAGGACATCGAGGGCGTCAGCGAGGAACTGGCCGGCAGCGGTGGTTTCGGCTCCTACGCGGACTGGAACTGAACAACCCACGGGCACGCGCACGGCCGCCGCCCGGCCGCCGGGTCCCTCCGCGTCACCAGGTACCCTCACGGGACCCTGTGCGGGCATTCCCGACGACCTGCGAAGACCCTCTGGAGACTGACGACGATGGCCGACCGGGTCACGGTGATCGGCTGGGACGGCTCTCCCCTGACCGCCGCGGCGCGCTCCGCCCTCGCCGCCGCCACCCTGGTGGCCGGCGCCGCCCACCACCTGGCCCTGCCCGAGGTGCCCCCGACCGCCGAACGCATCCGGCTCGGCAGTGTCGCCCTCGCCGCCCGCCGTATCGCCGCCCACCGCGGCACCGCCGTGGTCCTCGCCGACGGCGACCCGGGCTTCTTCGGAGTCGTCCGCACCCTGCGGGCCCCCGAGTTCGGCCTGGAGGTCGAGGTCGTCCCCGGCGTCTCCTCCGTGGCCGCCGCCTTCGCCCGCGCGGGCATGCCCTGGGACGACGCCCAAGTGGTCGTCGCCCACCGCCGTACGCTGCGCCGCGCGGTGAACGTGTGCCGCGCCCACACCAAGGTCGCCGTCCTCACCTCACCCGGCGCCGGCCCCGCCGAGCTCGGCCTGCTCCTCGACGGAGTTCACCGCACCTTCGTCATCTGCGAGGAACTCGGCACCGAACGCGAACGTGTCACCGTCGTCACCTCCGACAAGGCCGTCGACCACACCTGGCGCGACCCCAACCTCGTCATCGTCATCGGCCCCGCCACCGGGGGAGAGGGCGGCGGCTGGCTCGCCGGCCGCGACCCCGGCGCCGGCCCGCGCGGCTGGGCCCTGCCCTCCGGTGTCTACGGCGGCGCGATGGGCGAGGGCGAGGCCGAACTGCTGCGCTCCTCCCAACTGGCCCACCTGGGACCGCGCGTGGGCGACCTCGTGTGGGACATCGGCTCCGGCAGCGGCGCCTTCGCCACCGAGGCCGCCCGCTGCGGCGCCGCCGTCATCGCCGTCGACCGCGACCCCGAGGCCTGCGGCCGTACGACGCTCGCCGCCCGCCGCTTCGGCGTACAGCTCCAGGTCGTCCACGGCACCGCCCCGCACATCCTGGAGAACCTCCCC
This sequence comes from Streptomyces sp. DSM 40750, assembly GCF_024612035.1. Lineage (GTDB taxonomy): Bacteria > Actinomycetota > Actinomycetes > Streptomycetales > Streptomycetaceae > Streptomyces. The sequence goes on along the minus strand of NZ_CP102513.1, from coordinate 2,404,333 downwards.
GAACCGGACGTCGTACGCGTCGGCGGCGGGGGAGCGGCGGTGGTCTCCGCCGTCGCCGACCGCCGCCCGCAGCGCATCGTCACCCACGCCCTGACCCGCCCCGCCGCCGAGCGCGTCGGACGGGATCTGACCGAGCACGGATACGAAGTCCAGTGCGACTTCGTGCAGTCGGTCGAACTCGACACAAGGGCCTGGACGGAGCGGGAACGGAGCGTTGCGTTCCTGCTCAGTGGGACGCTGCCCGACCGTTCCCTGTGATCCGGTTGTCGTACCGGCGCGGTAGGCTGGCCGACCGTCGTACCGCACCTAGACATCCGGCACTTCGTCGGTCAATGTCCTAAAAGCGCGCCCGTTTTGAGGGCGTGTGTGGTACGGCAGAACGGGGAGGACGCGCAACGTGGCGCAGTCCACAGTGGACCGTCGCGGATCAAGCTGTCGCGACGGCGGGATGACCGGGACAATGGCCATTCAATGGCTTTGTCGACTTGCAGGCGGGTCGTCACGTGCCGCTTGGCACGCACGCTCGTTCTTCACAGTGGGGCGGTCGGTGCGCCGTTCCCGGGCCAGCTGGCATGGAAGCACTAACCGATGGGCGAGGGGTACGCATGACCGACACCGGCCAGGTCCCGGGCGAGGGACTGCCGGAGAGCGCAGGCATGGTGGAGCAGCCGGGCGTCCCTGCGCCGGGTGCGTACACCTACCTCTCCGAGACCGCCGCCGAGGACGAAGACCTCCTGCTGCCGGGCGCCCAGGGCGCGTGGGGCAACGAAATGCCGCCGCCCGCCCCCGAACCCGTCGTCCAGGTCGTCCACGAGAGCGTGCACGAGCCGGGCCCACACGAGATGTCCGGCCGGGACAGCGGTTCGATCGACCTCGGCGCCGTGCGTACTCCCGTCGCGACGCCCGTCCCGCAGCCGCCGGTGGCCCGCCGCCCGCTGCACCTCGGCCCGCTCACCCCCGACGCCTCCGCCAGTCCGGTCCGCTCCCTTGCCGACCGAGGCCCGGCGGACGCCCCGGTCCCGCCCAGCGCCGCACGCCAGCCCGGCCCGGCCACCACCGGCCCCGAGTACCTCGACGTGCCCCCGCAGACCACGTCGCAGTGGGTCGGCGCCCCCGCACCGGCCGCCGCCGCGCCGGGAGTGGCCACCGGGGGTGCGGCTGCAGAAACGGTCGTTCCGCAGGAGGAGCAGATCTCCGTGGCCGTCGCGGAGGCCTCGCAGGTCGTCGCGGACGCACCCCAGGAGCTTCAGGAGGCCCAGGACCCCGAGGCCCTCCACCAGGCCCAGGACGCCGCCTACGCCCTGGCCCAGGAAGCCGCGATGGCCCAGTTCCGGGCTCCGGAGGCCGTCGGGACGCCCGTTGCCGCCCAGCCGCAGGCCCCGGAGATCGCCGAAGTCCCGGAGGCCGCTGAGCCCCAGCCTCTGGAGACCGCCGAAGCTGCGGTTGCCGCCGCTCAGTTGCAGGTCCCTGAGGCCGTCGAAGCCCCGGAGGCCGCTGAGCCCCAGCCTCTGGAGACCGCCGAAGCTGCGGTCGCCGCCGCTCAGTTGCAGGTCCCCGAGGCCGCCGAAGCCCCGGCCGCCGTCCAGCCCCAGGCCCCGGAAGCGGCTGAAGGCCTGGCCGCCGTCCAGCCTCAGGCCCCGGAGGCGGCCGTGATGCCGCCGGCGCCCGAAGCGGCCGAGGTCCCGCCTGCCGCGGAGGCCCCGCAGGCCGAGGTGCCGCAGGCCCCCGAGCACGTGGAGGCAGTGTCCGAGACGCCGGCCCCCGAGACGCGGGCTCCCGAGGCGCCGACCCCTGAGGAGGTCGCGCCCGCCGCAACGGCCGCGCAGGTTCCGGATGCCACGCCGTTCCCCCCGGCCGCCCAGGACCCCGACCCGGTCCAGGCCCAGGCCGCCGCCGAGGCCCAGGACGTCCCCCAGGTTCCGCAGGAGCCCGAGGAGGGCGCCGAGCCCGTCGACGCGTCCGCACTGCCCCAGGTTGCCGAGCCACCGCAGGACGCCGCCGCTGTGCTCTCACCGGCCGACGCCGCCGTGCCGCCGACCATGGCGGACGACGCCGAGCAGGCCGTGGCCGCCTCCGAGCAGCCGACGCCGACCGCCGTAGCCGATCAACAGGCCGTCGCCGGCGTGCCGGATCCGGAGACCGCGATCGCGGCCCCGGACCAGGAGAGCGCGAGTGCCGTCCCCGACGAGCGGGCCGAGCACGTAGTACCGGACGCCGCGCAGCACCCCGCGGCCGCGCAGGACCAGCAGCAGCCGACGGCGGAAGCCCTGGTCGCCGAGGAGCCGCAGCCGGCAGAGGCCGGGGCAGTGGAGGCCCAGCCGGTGGAGGCCGCGCAACCCCAGCCGGAGGCCCTCGACGAAGAGACGCAGCCGCTGGAGGCCGCGCTGCCGGAACCGCAGCCCGCCGTCCAGAGGCCGCAGGCCGCCGAGCCGGTCGCACCCGCCGCAGATGTCGCGGCGGCGGACCAGGTGGCGCAGGTCGCCGACTCTGCCCCGCAGCCGGAGGCCGAACAGCCGCCGGTAGCCGAGTCCGCGGTCGTCGCCGGGGCCGAGGTCACGGACGTGAGCGCAGTGGACCAGGACGACCAGGCCCCGGACGCCCACGAGCCCGCCCCCGCAGAGCAGCCGACCGGCGAGGCTCCGGCTGAGCTCGACGTACCCGCGGCCGAACCCGCGGCCGACCCCGCCATGGACCCGGCCGCCATGGACCCTTCAGCCACCGAGCACCCGGTCGCCGAGCCCCCGGCGCCTGTGCCCTCCCAGATCGACGCCCTCCAGGGAGCCGTCGTCCAGACCCCGGCCGAGCCCGCCCCCGACGCCCCGCTCGCGGACGCACCCCAGGAGCCCCGGCCCGAGGCCGACCAGCCGCTGGGCCAGTTCGTGCCCGTCGAGGGTTCGGTGCCGACCACCCCGCACCTGGCCCCGACTCCGCCCCGTGGGGTGGTGGTCCCGCCGCTGCCCGCGGACGACCAGGTGACGCCCGTCGCCGCCCAGTTCCCGGCGGCCGAGGGACAGACGGAGGCGGCCGAGGAAGCCCCGGAGACGGCGGTGGAGCCCGTGGCCACCGTCCCCGCCCCCCGGGACGCCGAGGCCGCGACGATCGTCGTACCGCAGCCGCTCGCTGCGGCGGCCGACGCGGATCCCCAGGTCGTCCAGAACGCGGAGGACCTTGACACCAGGGCCGCCGACCAGGAAGACAGCGAAGCAGCGGCGGTGGAAGCAGTGGCAGCAGCCGAGGAGAACACGGCCCCGGTGGACGAAGCACCCGAAGACGTACGGGAAGAAGTACGGCAGCCCACGGGCCCGGCCGCGCCCGCCTACGAGGACGCCGAGCGCGAGGCCGTCCTCAAGGTGATGCGCGAACGCCGCGACATCCGCAACGGCTTCCGCAGCGACCCCATCCCGCACGACGTGCTGCTCCGGGTCCTGGAGGCCGCCCACACGGCGCCTTCCGTCGGCCACTCGCAGCCCTGGGACTTCGTCGTCATCCGCTCGGCCGAGACGCGCCGCACGATGCACGAACTCGCCCAGCGCCAGCGCGAGGCGTACGCCAAGTCGCTGCCGAAGGGCCGCGCGAAGCAGTTCAAGGAACTGAAGATCGAGGCCATCCTCGACACCCCGGTGAACATCGTCGTCACCGCCGACCCGACCCGTGGCGGCCGCCACACCCTCGGCCGCCACACCCAGCCGCAGATGGCCCCCTACTCCTCCGCGCTCGCGGTCGAGAACCTGTGGCTCGCGGCCCGCGCCGAGGGCCTCGGCGTCGGCTGGGTCAGCTTCTTCGACGAGCGCGAGATGGTCCGCGCCCTCGGCCTGCCCGAGCACCTGGAGGTCGTGGCGTACCTGTGCGTCGGGTACGTCGACGAGTTCCCGGAGGAGCCCGAGCTGATGCAGGCGGGCTGGGCCAAGCGCCGCCCGCTGTCCTGGGTCGTCCACGAGGAGACGTACGGCCGCCGCGCCCTGCCCGGCGCCGAGCCGCACGACCTGCTCGCCGAGACCGTCGCCGGCATCCGCCCGTTGGACGCCAAGGCGCTCGGCGAGGCCTGGGAGCGCCAGAAGCGGATGACGAAGCCCGCCGGCGCCCTCGGCATGCTGGAGATCATCTCCGCCCAGCTGTCCGGCCTGTCCCGCCAGTGCCCGCCGCCGATCCCGGAGCCCGCGGCCGTCGCGATCTTCGCGGGCGACCACGGCGTCCACGCCCAGGGCGTCACCCCCTGGCCGCAGGAGGTGACGGCCCAGATGGTCGCCAACTTCCTCGGCGGGGGAGCGGTCTGCAACGCCTTCGCCACCCAGGTGGGCGCCGAGGTCTGTGTCGTGGACGTGGGCGTGGCGAGCGACCTCCCGGCCACCCCGGGTCTGCTGCCGCGCAAGGTCCGCGCCGGTACGTCCGACATGACCACCGGGCCCGCGATGACCCGCGAGGAGGCCAAGCAGGCCATCGAGGTGGGCATCGAGACCGCCCGCGATCTGGTGGCCGCCGGCAACAAGGCACTCCTCACGGGCGAGATGGGCATCGCCAACACCACGGCCTCCGCCGCGTTGATCTCCGTCTTCACCGACGCGGACCCCTCCGAGGTCACCGGCCGGGGCACCGGCATCAACGACGAGACCCTCGCCCGAAAGACCGAGGTCGTCCGCCGCGCCATCGAGCTCCACCAGCCGGACCCCGCCGACCCCATCGGTGTCCTGGCGGCGATCGGCGGCTTCGAACACGCCGCCATCGTCGGTCTTCTCCTGGGCGGCGCCTCCCTCCGTACGCCGGTCATCCTCGACGGCGTCAGCGCCGGCGCCGCCGCCCTGGTGGCCCGCGCCATCGCCCCCGAGGTCCTCGCCGCCTGCATCGCCGGCCACCGCAGCGCCGAACCCGGCCACGTCGCCGCCCTCCAGAAGCTGGGCCTCCGCCCCCTCGTCGACCTCGATCTCCGCCTCGGCGAGGGCACGGGCGCCCTCCTGGCCCTTCCGGTCGTCCAGAGCGCGGCCCGGGCGATGCACGAGGTGGCGACCTTCGACTCGGCGGGGGTAACCGAGAAATAAGGGAGTGGGTGCCGGGTGCTTCTCTGACCCGGCTGAGGTTGTGGGCAGTCGTTCCGCAAGGTGGAACGGCTGGGCACAACCGCCCACCGGGGCCACACGCCCGGAGCCCCCGGTTTCGGGAAGGGGCGGGTACGGGGAGAGAAACCCCACCCGCCGCACCCCATCCCACCCCCGACCCCGCCGGCCCCTCACCTGCGCTCTAAAATCCCACGTCAGGGCCCACTCCAAAGCCGCAGTGGCCCGCCTCGCACGCCGCCAGCCCGAGGAGCCGCACCCTCATGGCCGAACACCCCGCCTACCCCGTAGGCCTCCGCCTCACCGGCCGCCGAGTGGTCGTCATCGGCGGCGGCCAGGTCGCCCAGCGCCGCCTCCCCGCCCTCATCGCGGCCGGCGCCGACATCCTCCTCGTCTCCCCGGAAGCCACCCCCTCTGTCGAGGCGATGGCGGATGCGGGCGAGCTGACCTGGGAGAAGCGCCCCTACGCGGAGGGCGACCTCGCCGACGCCTGGTACGCCCTGATCGCCACCGGCGACCCGGAAGCGAACACACGTGCGTCCGCCGAAGCGGAGCGGAACCGCGTCTGGTGCGTCCGCTCCGACAACGCCGAGGAAGCCACCGCCTGGACTCCGGCGACGGGCCACAGCGAGGGTGTCACGGTCGCCGTCCTGACCACCCGCGCAGAGGGCCGCGACCCCCGCCACACCGCCGCCATCCGTGACGCGGTCGTCGAGGGCCTGCGCGACGGCACCCTTGTCGCCCCCCACCACCGCACCCGCACCCCCGGTGTCGCCCTCGTCGGCGGCGGCCCCGGTGACCCGGACCTGATCACCGTGCGCGGCCGCCGTCTCCTCGCCGAGGCGGACGTCGTCATCGCCGACCGCCTCGGCCCACGCGACCTGCTCGCCGAACTGCCGCCGCATGTCGAGGTGATCGACGCGGCGAAGATCCCGTACGGCCGTTTCATGGCACAGGAAGCGATCAACAACGCGCTGATCGAGCACGCGAAGCAGGGCAAGTCGGTCGTACGCCTCAAGGGCGGTGACCCGTACGTCTTCGGCCGGGGCATGGAGGAACTGCACGCGCTCGCCGAGGCCGGCATCCCCTGCACGGTCGTCCCCGGCATCTCCAGCTCGATCTCCGTCCCGAGCGCGGCCGGCATCCCGGTCACCCACCGGGGCGTCGCCCACGAGTTCACCGTGGTCAGCGGCCATGTGGCCCCCGACGACGAGCGTTCCCTGGTCGACTGGCCGGCCCTCGCCCGGCTGACCGGCACCCTCGTGATCCTCATGGGCGTCGACAAGATCGGCCGGATCGCCGAGACCCTGGTGGCGAACGGCAAGTCCCCGGACACCCCGGTCGCCCTGGTCCAGGAAGGCACGACGGCCGCACAGCGCCGGGTCGACGCGACCCTCGCCACCGTCGCCGAGACCGTGCGTACGCAAGAGGTCAAGCCGCCGGCGGTCATCGTGATCGGCGAGGTCGTGAAGGTGGGGCCCGGGACGAACGCGTGACACCGGGCGGCGACCCCGGACCGTAGGGCAACGGAACCGTAACCACCGGTAACTCGACCCGTCCCAAGCCGTTGGCACCACACCCAGGACAAGGCAGTATCACCCTGTGGCCGATCTCATCACCATTGAGGACCCCGACGACCCGCGCCTGCGCGACTACACCGGCCTGACCGACGTGGAGCTGCGCCGCAAGCGCGAACCCGCCGAGGGCCTGTTCATCGCCGAGGGCGAGAAGGTCATCAGACGGGCCAAGGAAGCCGGCTACGAGATGCGCTCGATGCTGCTCTCCGCCAAGTGGGTCGACGTCATGCGCGACGTCATCGACGAACTCCCGGCCCCCGTCTACGCGGTCAGCCCGGAACTCGCCGAACAGGTCACCGGCTATCACGTGCACCGGGGCGCCCTCGCCTCCATGCAGCGCAAGCCCCTGTCGACGGCGGACCAGCTCCTGGGCGCCGCCCGCCGGGTCGTGATCATGGAGTCGGTCAACGACCACACCAACATCGGCGCGATCTTCCGCTCTGCCGCCGCTCTCGGCATGGACGCGGTCCTTCTCTCCCCGGACTGCGCCGACCCGCTCTACCGCCGTAGCGTCAAGGTCTCCATGGGCGCGGTCTTCTCCGTGCCGTACGCCCGCCTGGACACCTGGCCCAAGGGCCTCGACGCGGTCCGCGACGCCGGTTTCACCCTGCTCGCCCTCACCCCGGACGAGAAGGCGAGGACCCTCGACGAGGCCGCTCCGCACCGGATGGACCGCGTGGCCCTCATGCTCGGCGCCGAGGGTGACGGCCTCTCCACCAAGGCCCTCATGTCGGCCGACGAATGGGTCCGCATCCCCATGGCCCACGGCGTCGACTCACTCAACGTGGGCGCGGCGGCGGCAGTCGCCTTCTACGCGGTGGCGACGGGAAGGCCGCAGAACTAGGGGCCGCACTACCCCCGCCCCGACAGGGACGCGGGGAACCGCGCGATCAGCCCCGAACAACCCGCAGCACACGAACAACCCGCAGGCCCGAGCTCTGTCTTCGCCCGCCGCACCCGGACCGACCGTCAGTCGCTGCCCAACTCCGGCAACGACCGCTCCTGACGCACGCCGCCGTTCCGCCCACCGTCACCGTCGAGCCCACGCGACGGTCCCTGACACCCTTGCGCCGTAGCGATACCGAGCGCCGCCAGCAACGTCACCACGACGAAGACGACGAGCCGCTGACGCAGCAGCCGCGGATTGGCGGGCCGTCGCCCCGTCCCATTGGTCCGGGGCCCCGACCGCCCGGCACCACTGCGCGGCGCGGGCCGCCTCCCGGAGCCGGTGGTGTTGCGGGACGGCCCAGGCCGCGCCCCGGGCCGGGAGCCACCCCCGGTCCGCGAACCGCCGCCCGTCCGGGAGGCACCCCCGGCCCGGGGCGGCGGTGTACCCGGTGCCCCCGGCTGGGACTTACGCGTCTCCGGCGGCTGCCGCAACGTGCGCTGCTCGACGTACTGCTCCGCGAGCCGCCCCGAGGGCCTGTCCGGATCGGTACGCGGTGCGGGCGGCCGGACATCGACCATTCCCTGCGCCTCACGCGCGGCGATCTCCTTGAGCCGCAGCGACAGTTGCAGCGTGCTGGGCCGCTCCTCCGGGTCCTTCGCCAGACAGGCGCGGACGAGGGGAGCGAGTGCGTCGGGCACGCCGCGCAGTTGGGCCTCCTCGTGCACCACCCGGTAGAGCATGACCTCCGAACTGCCGTGTCCGAAGGGCGAGTCGGAGGTCGCCGCGTAGGCGAGCGTGGCTCCGAGGGAGAAGACGTCCGTGGCCGGTGTGACCGCAGCCCCGCGCACCTGTTCGGGCGCGAGGAAACCGGGCGACCCCACGGCCGTACCGACATGGGTCAGGGTCGAGGCCCCGGTCGCCCACGCGATACCGAAGTCGATGATCCGCGGCCCCTTCGGGGACAGCAGGATGTTGGACGGCTTCAGATCACGGTGTACGACACCGGCCTCGTGCACGGCCACCAGCCCCTCGGAGAGGGCGGCACCGACGGCGGCCACATCGGCGGCCGACATGGGCCCCTCGTCGGCGACCTTGTCGTGCAGTGAGGGCCCCGGGACGTACTGGGTGGCGAACCACGGCCGGTCCGCCTCCAGATCGGCGGCGACCAGCCGGGCCGTACACCCGCCCCGGATCCGCCGCGCGGCCGACACCTCGCGCGCGAACCGCGATCTGAACTCCTGATCCTCCGCCAGATCCGGCCTGATCACCTTCAGCGCGACCCGCTGTCCACGCCGGTCGGAGCCCAGATAGACGACGCCCATTCCGCCCGCGCCGAGCCGTCTGTGGATCCTGAACGAGCCGACGACGCGCGGGTCCTCGCGCCTCAGGCGCATCATCGCCATGTTCATCCCCGCTGCCCGTTCCGTCTGACGAGCCACAGCTTACGTTTCCACGGCCGGGCGTGCGCAGAGGCCGCGCCCTCACGACCCGATCGATTGTCAGTGCCGGGTGGGAAACTTGAAGGGTGGTCAGGGAACAGGAGTTCGGGCCGGTGTTGGGCTGCCTGTGATCCCAACCACCCACCACAGAAGGGGGATTGAACCCGTGAAGGGTGACCGTGTGGAGATAGTCGTGGATGCCGGGGACACGACGCGCACCTACGAGGTGATCGCGAGCAGGGCCGGCCGCCGGGTGGAGACGGCGGTAAGGCGAGGTGTCGTGGAAGTGAGCGAAGTCACCCGCAACGGCTCCGTGGTGCGTACGGCCAGGTTCATGGCGAACCGGGTCCTCGCGCTGGTCGAACAGCCGGTGCCTCGTGAGGACGGCTCGGAGCGGAACGGGTAACAGAAGGGGCGGAACGGGCGACCCCTCCGGGAAGACCCGGAGACCTAGGACCTCATCTCCACCCTGGGGAGTACGTCGCAGGTCATCGCTCATCCTCCGGGAGGCCCGGCAATCGGTACGAGGGCATGACGACCCCTACCCGCCGCGCGCCTAGATTTGAGGTCAAGCGGCGGGTGCAGCACTCGTCCCCCGAGGTCAGACACCCGCCGCTGCCAACAACAAGCAAGACCGACGAGAACAGTCAGAGGAGGGACCATGGCCTACACGGCACCGCGGACCGAGATCCGCACACGGGAGCGCACGGCGCTCACCGCCGACCGCCGTCCGGGTCGTCGCCACCCCTTGGTGGCGACCGCGATGGTCCTTCCCCTGGCGGCCCTGCTCGTATACGCCTTCGGCGGTTGGGAAGCAGTGGTCACACAAGCGTCGTCCGTGGGTGTGATGCTGGGGCGCTGAGCGGCGACCCCAGGCCCGGAAGAGCGGTCCGGGCGGGGACATCCACCCATGAAACCCCGTGGGGACGGGGGTGCGGCGGACGGCAACAAACGCCCGCGCAGCTGGGGAGCTGCGCGGGCGTTGTTTTTTTGCGGACCGAGACCGAAGCGCGGGTGCTGTCGCTACGCCCACAACCATCTGCGGCAGCCCACCACCACAAACCTCACCTGCCAGCCTGCGGGAGCGCGCCGCCGTGCCCCCCGCCCGTCCCAGCTGCGGGCAGTCGTGCCGCTGGGGCGGCACGGGTGGGCGCAGCGGCACCTCGTGACCGCCGAGCTGCGGAACCTCCCCCCGGCCGACCCCAGCCAACGGCGCCTTCCCGCATAGGCTCACGTGCAGCGCCGTACGACTTCCGCAGGGGGACCCATGAGCACCGCCGCCGACGTACTCCCCGCCCTCAAGGCCAAGGTACGAAGCACGGCCCACCCCGAATCCACCCCCTGCTCCCACCCCGACACCGTCCTCGCGGAACGCGCCGACGGCACAGTCGTCCGCCACGCGAACACCGTCGCCAAGGCTCACGCCCCCGACACGGACCCCACCCACCTGACCCTCCGCCTGACCGTGGCGACCGCCAACCCCGACATCCTCCTCGCCCCCCTCCACCCCACCCCGGCCTCCCTCCACGGCCGCCTCATCACGTTCTGGCCGTACGGCACCCCGGTCGACCCCGAAACCCCGGAGCACGCCCCGTGGGAGGCGGCGGCCACCCTCCTCGCCCACCTCCACCAGTGCCCGGCACCCCCGGGCCTGCCCGCCATGCGCGGCCCGGCGAAGGCGGCCCAAGCCATCACCCGCCTCCGGACCATGGCGCCCCACCACCCCGCCACCGCCCCGGTTCTCCGCGCCTGGCGCACCCTTCCCACCTGGGCCCGAGCCGAGGCCCCCATGCCCGACACGACCAGCCTCTGTCACGGCGACCTGCATCTCGGCCAACTCGTCCGCCACCCGGCGACGACCGGCCCCTGGCGACTCATAGACGTCGACGATCTGGGCGTGGGCGTGCCCGCCTGGGACCTCGCCCGCCCCGCCGCCTGGTACGCCTGCGGCCTCCTGCTCCCCGACGAGTGGACCCGCTTCCTCACCGCGTACCGACAGGCGGGCGGCCCAGCCGTCCCCGCTCACGGCGACCCCTGGCCCGTACTGGACGTACCGGCCCGCGCACTCACCGTGCAGACCGCGGCCCTGGCGATCGCGAAATCCACGGCGGCCGGCCGTCCCCTCGACGACGCGCAGCAGTCCGTTGTCGACGCATGTGACCGAATGGGAGGCATCCCGCCCGAGTTGGTGACCGCTTCCCCGAAGTAGGGTGCAACCGAGGGCGGCCGGACAGTGTCTGTCCTGGCGTAACGCGAAGCAGCACCGAACGGCGAGGAGTTGAGCCGAACCATGCACATGCAGTGTCCGAAGTGCCATGCGCAGATGCACACCTACAACCGCAGTGGCGTCCAGATCGAGCAGTGCAGCGGCTGCCGTGGGATCTTCCTCGACTACGGCGAGCTGGAGTCACTGACCCGCCTGGAGTCCCAGTGGGGCGGCGGCCCGGCCGTTCCCCCTCCGCCGGCTGCCCCGCAGTACCCGGCGGGCGGCGGTCACAACGCTCCGGCCTGGGGCGCCCCGCACGGCGGTCACCACGGAGGGCATCACGGCAGCCACGGCCACCGCGACCGCGGCTTCGGCCACATGCTGTTCTCCAGCTGATCCGAAGGACGACGAAGCCCCCGGCCGCGAGAGGCGGACGGGGGCTCGGTGTGTGGACGATACTGGGATTGAACCAGTGACCTCTTCCGTGTCAGGGAAGCGCTCTCCCGCTGAGCTAATCGTCCTCGGGATCACAGCCAAGGGCTGTGGATCTTGCGTGCGCGATACTGGGATTGAACCAGTGACCTCTTCCGTGTCAGGGAAGCGCTCTCCCGCTGAGCTAATCGCGCGGGTCGAAGCCTCGCGGCTCCAGAAGCCCTGAGGCCTCAGTGGACGATACTGGGATTGAACCAGTGACCTCTTCCGTGTCAGGGAAGCGCTCTCCCGCTGAGCTAATCGTCCTTGGAGGTGGAGACGGGATTTGAACCCGTGTAGACGGCTTTGCAGGCCGTTGCCTCGCCTCTCGGCCACTCCACCAGGAGTGTGGGGTTCGGGAAGATCCCCCACTTTCCTGCGAGCGGACGACCAGGTTCGAACTGGCGACCTCAACCTTGGCAAGGTTGCGCTCTACCAACTGAGCTACGTCCGCGTGTCCTTCCCGGTCCGCTTCCGCGTCCCGGCGACGAGTTGAACTCTAGCGGATTCCGGGGCCAGTACAAAAACGCGTTTGTGCAGCGTGCTGCGGTACGTCCGGTCCAGGACCCGGCCGGGCCCGCCCGCGAGGCACCCGTCCTAGACTCGACTGCGTGCTCGACCTCCCTCCGCTCGCCCGCTTCGGCGACCTCGTGGCCACCGGTCTCACCGATGTGACCAGCGATGCCGCCGCTCTTGACTCGTCCGGCTTCTGGGCCGTGTGCGCGGACTACGAGGGCGGTCTGGTGTGCGCGCGCTTCAGTGACGTACGTCGCGAGCCCGCGCCCCCTCCGGTGCCGGGGGAGTGGCACGGGCCGGGTGTCGGTGACTGGACGTCGTCCCTCGACCGCGCCGCGTACACGGTCGGCGTCCGCCGGATACGCGAGCACATCGCCGCCGGCGAGGTGTACCAGGCGAACCTCTGCCGAGTGCTGTCGGCGCCCGTCGCGCCGGACGCCGATGTGGACGCTCTGTCCGCACTGCTGGCTCGCGGCAACCCGGCGCCGTTCGCAGGAACGATTCGCCTCCCGGCGCACGGGGTCGAGATCGCCACCGCGTCGCCCGAGCTCTTCCTGCGCCGCGACGGCCGGGTCGTCGAGTCGGGCCCGATCAAGGGCACCGGACGTACCGAGGCGGATCTCCTGGAGAAGGACTACGCCGAGAACGTGATGATCGTCGATCTGGTCCGCAACGACATCGGGCAGGTCTGCGCCACCGGCTCCGTGACCGTGCCCGACCTGTGCGTCGTCGAGAAGCACCCCGGGCTGGTCCACCTCGTCTCCCTCGTACGCGGCGAACTGCGCCCGGACGCCGGCTGGCCGGAGCTGCTCGCCGCCGCCTTCCCGCCCGGCTCCGTCACGGGCGCGCCCAAGTCGAGCGCCCTGCGGATCATCGACGCCCTGGAGACCTCCCCGCGCGGCCCGTACTGCGGGGGGATCGGCTGGGTCGACGCCGACCGGGGCACCGCGGAGCTGGCCGTCGGTATCCGTACCTTCTGGATCGACAGGGCGGCGGGCGCGCTTCGCTTCGGCACGGGCGCGGGCATCACCTGGGGGTCGGACCCCGAGGCGGAGTGGCGGGAGACCGAGCTGAAGGCCGCCAGGCTGCTCGCGGTAGCGTCGGGGACGTACGAGGCGAGTGGGAGGACCCTTACGTGAAGATCTGGCTCGACGGCGGACTGCAGGACATCGACTCCGCCCGTGTCTCCGTCCTCGACCACGGGCTGACCGTGGGCGACGGCGTCTTCGAGACCGCGAAGACGGTCGACGGGCGGCCGTTCGCGCTGACCCGCCACCTCGACCGGCTGGCCCTCTCTGCGCGCGGACTCGGTCTGCCCGAGCCCGATCTCGACGAGGTGCGCCGCGCCTGCTCCGCCGTCCTGGAGGCCAACCCCGTCGCGCTCGGCCGGCTGCGCATCACCTACACCGGCGGTGTCTCCCCGCTCGGCTCCGACCGCGGCGACCACGGCCCGACCCTCGTCGTCGCCCTCGGCGACACCACCCGGCGCGCCGACTCCACCGCCGCGATCACCGTCCCGTGGACCCGCAACGAGCGCGGCGCCCTCACCGGCCTGAAGACCACTTCGTACGCCGAGAACGTCGTCGCCCTCTCCCGCGCCCACGAACAAGGCGCCACCGAGGCACTGTTCGCCAACACGGTGGGACGGCTCTGCGAGGGCACGGGCTCCAACGTCTTCGTCGTCCTCGACGGCGAGATCCACACGCCGCCGGTCGCCTCCGGCTGCCTCGCGGGCATCACCCGCGCCCTCGTCGTCGAGTGGACCGGCGCCCGCGAGACCGACCTGCCGCTGGACGTACTGGAGCGCGCCGACGAGATCTTCCTGACGTCGAGCCTGCGCGACGTGCAGGCCGTGCACCGCGTCGACGCCCGCGAACTGCCCGCCGCTCCGGGCCCGGTGACGGCCAAGGCGATGCGGGTCTTCGACGAGCGGTCCGGCGACGACCTTGATCCGTAAAAGCCCGCGATATGGGGCTGACCCGGCGGCCAGGAGCGGGTAGAACACCCCTGATGACCACCACCCTGCGGCCCATCGAGCCGCTTCAGCACGCTGCCGACGGGTCCCGTTCGCGCCGCTATCAGGTGTGCGTGAACAGCCGTTCCGTCGGCGAGATACACCTCGGGACGCGCCCCGACCCCGGGTCCTCGGCCGCCCGGATCCTGGATCTGCGGATCGACGAACCGGACCGGCGGCGCGGCCGGGCCACGGTGGCCGCACTCGCCGCCGAGGAGGTGGCCCGCGGCTGGGGCTGTCGGCGGATCGAGACGACCGTCCCGGCCGACGCCGAGCCCGCCCTGCGGCTGACCCAGGCGCTCGGCTACGTCCTGCGCAACCGGGGCATGCGCAAGGCCCTCGACGGCACCCCGCCCGAACTGCCCGCGGGCAGCCGGGGCCGGCCCATGACCGAGGCCGAGTACGGGCCGTGGAAGGAGGCCGGGCTGGGGGGCTACGCACAGGACTTGATCACCCGCGGCGTACCCGACGCGGAGGCGTACGCGAGGGCCGCCGACGACTACGTGCGGTGCCTGCCGCAGGGAGTGGCCTCCGAGAACAACCTGTGCAGCGTGCTGGAACACGAGGGCACGAGAGTCGGCACCCTGTGGTTGTGGCTGACCGGCGACACCGCCTTCGTGTACGACGTGGAGGCGGACGCCGCACACCGGGGCAGGGGACACGGCCGTGCGCTCATGCTGCTGGCCGAGGCCCAGGCGGTGGCTGCCGGGAAGACCGTCATCGCCCTCAACGTCTTCGCGGGAAACTTCCGGGCCGAATGCCTCTACGAGTCGCTCGGCTACGAGACGACCGCCTACCACCTGTACAAGCCACTCCTCTGACGGCTGTCCATGCCACTCCTCCGACGGCTGCCGCGAGGTGTGTCGGCGGTCAGGCGCCTTCGGCCAGCAGTCGGTCGGCGATCTCCTCGATCCGCTGGCGAAGCCCCACCTGGCTCTTGCCGCCGTCGAGGCGCTCGCCGCCGATGACGTAGGTGGGGGTGCCGGTCACGCCGATCGCCTTGCCCTCGGCCTGGTCGGCGTCGACGATCAGGATGTGCCGGCCGTCGATCAGCGCGGTGTCGAACTCCTCGGCGTCCAGACCGAGGTCACCGGCAACCTCGACCAGGAACGGCTCTCCGGCGCGGTCCAACTCCTCGACCCGGCCGAGCACGGCCTCGACGTACGGCCACGCCTCCCCCTGCTCAGCCGCCTCCTCGGCGGCCTGCGCGGCGGCGAAGGCGTGCTTGTGCTTCTCCAGCGGGAAGTGCCGCAGCCGTACGTCGAGCCGGTCGCCGTAGCGGGCCCGCAGCGCGCGGATGTCGTCGAGGGCGCTGCGGCAGTCGGGACACTGGAGTTCGCACCAGACGTCCAGGACGACGGCGGACGGCACGGGTGAGGAGTCGCTCATGGGGATCAGTCTCCCAGCTTCCCGGAAGTGGGGCCGACCCCGAGACGACCCGGAGATGTCCCTGAGGTCTCCCTGGACCATGGCATATCGGACGCGTGGCGGTGCAGGATGGAAGGGACGGACAGAGCCCGCCCGCCCGAGCACCGCCTGGAGGACCGGATGATTGCCGAGACAGTCTGTGCCGCCGTTTCCGCGGCAGGCCTGGGCCTCGCCGCGATCACGGCGTACCGGAAGCGTTTCCTCAGGGCGACTCGTATCGCCGCCTATTCACTCGTGCCCCTCGGCCTGGTGATGACGGGGGTCGTCGAGTGGGTGGCCGACACCGCGTTCAGCCCGACCGCGTGGGCCGGCTTCGGGGTGCTCGGCGCAGCCTGGTTCCTCTTCATGACCACCCGTGCCGTGGAGCGGCGCCGTGGCGTCACCGGCAAGGATCGCAAGGCGGCCAAGGCGTCCGGCACCGAGGCGATAGCCCCGGCGGCCTCGGCGCCCTCGCTGGGCCGGAGTTCACAGCCGGCGGCCCGCCCGGCGGCCGCACCCCGGAAGACCGGCTCCGGGGCGTCCGGCGCGGACGACTTCAGCGACATCGAGGCGATCCTGAAGAAGCACGGCATCTGATCCGAGGGAGCAGCACGGCATTCGACCGCCTGAAGTGCCCCGCGGACTGAAACGACACAGAAGGTCGGGCGGCGGCGCCGAAGTGATCACGTTCGCTCCGGACGTTGTGGATATTGGCGAACTCTCCGTCATTCCGGGTGGGTTGATCGCGCGGAGGGTCTTCGCTGCGTCATCATCGCGGCGAGATGCTGGACACAACACAGAGCGACACGACCGCCCCACCACAGGAGCGGCGAGGTTGTCTCTTCGCGCTCTCCCAGCCACCGCTGATGATCTTCCTTGCGGTGATCGGCTGCCTGCTGCTCATGGCGTCACTGCACGACCTGCTGATGCTCTGAGCTGTAAACGGAGCCCCTGACGTCACCCGTCGAGGGCTCCGTCAGTCCCCGACCCCGCCCTCGTCGTCGGCCCGCCGTCCCCTCAGCCCGCCGCCTCCTTGCGGCGCGCCCGGTAGGCGGCCACGTGCAGGCGGTTTCCGCAGGTGCGGCTGTCGCAGTAGCGGCGCGAGCGGTTGCGGGAGAGGTCGACGAAGGCACGCCGGCAGTCGGGCGCCTCACAGCGGCGCAGCCGCTCCTGCTCCCCGGCGACGACGAAGAAGGCGAGGGCCATGCCGCAGTCGGCCGCGAGATGGTCGGCGAGGGAGGCGCCGGGCGCGAAGTAGTGCACATGCCAGTCGTAGCCGTCGTGGTTGGTGAGCCGGGGGGTGGTGCCCGCCGCGGCGATCAGATCGTTGATGACCGAGGCAGCCGCGCCCGGGTCGGGCGCCGCGAAGACCTCGGTGAACCGGCCGCGGATCTTGCGCACGGCCGAGAGATCGAACTCTGACAGCACGCCGACGTCGCTGACCTCGTGGTTTCGTACGAAGTCGGCGAGCGACGGGACATCCGTGAGCCCGTCCGTCGCCGTGTCGTTCTCCGGCGCGGTGTTCACCAGATCCACCACGGTGTCGAGGGCACACCGGGTGTCGTGGGTGATCAGCACGTTTCGCTCCCTGGCCTGCGAGGGTCGGGCGGGCGCCCGCCAATGCTGGCCGATGGTAGTGGCTCGGCGAGGCGGTGGACCGGCGTGGACCGGTCCGGAGCACCCTGATATGAGCGGAACGGGCCGGGGGCCCGATTGGTGCCCCAGGCCCGTTCCGGTCGGCCCACGGCACGGCGACGCCGCCGCGCGGAGGTCCGCGACGACGGCGTCGATGGGTCGGCCTGAGCCGTATTCGGTTGTCTTGGCCCGAGCCGTCTCCCCGAGTGGACGGCGCCGGGCGGCTGTGTGGGGCCTGGTCGTCCCTAGCTTTCCGCCAGGATGTGCGAGAGCTCCTGATCGAGGTCGAAGTGCCGGTGCTCCGTGCCGGGCGGCACGGCGGCGTCTGTGCGCTTCAGGAAGGACTCCAGGGCCCGCGCCGGGGCTTCGAGGAGGGCCTCGCCCTCGGGGGAGCTCAGGGCGATGCACACGACGCCCTGACCGTGGCTGCGGGACGGCCAGACACGGACGTCGCCGGTGCCGGTGGGCCGGTGCAGGCCCTCGGCGAGGAGGTCGCGGGCGAACACCCACTCGACCGTTTCCTCGGCTCCGGTGTGGAAGGTGGCGTGCACGGCGTAGGGATCGGCCGTGTCATACCGCAGTCCCGCGGGAACAGGCAGTGAGGACTCGCTCGACACAACGAGGCGCAGGTGCAGCTCGCAGCTGACCGTGGTGTTCATAAGCGCCATGGCCTTTCGCTCAGTGTGCGCTCGGGGATTCGCACGTCGGCGAAATCGACATGCCACCTACGGTGCCGTTGTAAACCCCTCTGGGAGTTTTGCGTCGCTTTTGGTAGCTCATCCGGCCGAGACCGTCTTCTGTGGGTACGACCATTCCGGTGACCGGTTTCTCTCCGGTAGGGTTTGGCGGTATGGGCACGGTGAGTGACGGAACGGGGGAGGTCGCCGTGGCGGCCGACGGAACGAAGAGTGAGACTGACGTAGCGAACAGTGAGGCCGATGTGGCCAAGAACGAAGCGCCGCTCGGATCTCGTGCGCCGGAGTTCGTCAAAGCCCGGCGGATGCTGCATCTGAGCTGGCAGGTGGTCATCTTCGTCGTCGGGCTCGCGGTGGTCGTCGCGGGCGTGATCATGCTGCCGCTGCCCGGCCCCGGCTGGGTCGTGATCTTCGGCGGCATGGCGATCTGGGCGACCGAATTCGTCTGGGCCCAGCTGGTGCTCCGCTGGACCAAGCGGAAGGTCACCGAGGCCACCCAGCGCGCCCTCGATCCGAAGGTCCGGCGCCGCAACATCATCCTGACGTCGATCGGCCTGGTGATCGTGACCGTCCTCGTCGGCATCTACGTCTGGAAGTTCGGCTTCGAGATGCCCTGGAACATCAAGGACCAGTGAACCCGGCCGGGACGGTGCCGGGGATTCCGAACGTGGTCGGAGGAACCCCCTGACATGGGGTAATGTTCTTCCTGCGCCCGGGCGATTAGCTCAGTGGGAGAGCGCTTCGTTCACACCGAAGAGGTCACTGGTTCGAACCCAGTATCGCCCACCAGTCGATTGCGACCCGGTCCACGGAAACGTGGACCGGGTCGTTTGCGTTGTGGTGGTGTGAGGGCTTTCGAGGCCCACCCGGACCATGGGGCGCGCAGGGGTGCCGGCCGGTGAGTTCGAGCGGCGAGCGGCGCGCGGTCGACGCGGTTTCTCCGACCTCCCTCGTGAATGGCTGAATCCGATGCCTTCGCCCCCTCGTGCCCGGGGCTCACGCCCGGTCAAGTCGCCGTGTTCCGGGGGTGGTTCGGCGTGTGCCCTCGCGCCGTCCCGCTGACTCCTTTCAGCCTTGCCTGTTCGCCGCTCGACGACCCACATCGCGTTCGACCCGTCGACCGCAACTCGCCTACCTGGTCTTTCAGTTGACCAGGCGTCACCTACCGCGCTTCGTCGTCCGGTGCGGCGACGACTCCGCTTTCCATCAATTCCTGTCCGAATCATTGACGTCTCCTGAGGGGCTCCGTACCTTGTGCCAGCAAGCGCTTACTTGAAACGATTCATGGCGCGGGACGCAGCGTCGCGGGGAGGCTCAACCATGCAGCAAAACAGGAACGTTGAGAGGCGGACGGTCCTCAAGGCGGCCGGAGCCTCACTGGCCGTCGTGGGGCTGGGGGCGACGGCCACGGCCTGTGGCGGTGACAGTGGTGCGGGGGACGGGACGGTGACGATCCGTTACGCCTGGTGGGGTGCCGAGGACCGGGCGGAGCGCATCAAGAAGACCATCGCGCTTTTCGAGAAGAAGTACCCGAAGATCAAGGTGAAGACGGACTTCCAGGTGTATCCCGATTTCTGGAAGAAGTTCAACACCCAGGCCTCCGGCGGAAATCCGCCGGATGTCTTCCAGAATGCCGTTGGTTTCCTGCGGAAATATGATGCGAAGAATGTGTTGCTCGATCTCAACGCACAGGTCGAGGCGGGCAACCTCTCCCTGGACGGCTTCCGGGCGGGCCTGGAGAAGTTCGGCGAGGTCGACGGAAAGCTGCTCGGGATTCCGGTCGGTTCCAACTCGATGGCGCTGGTGATCGACAAGCCCGTCTACACCAAGTCCGGTGTGAAGCCGGAGCGGGGCTGGACCTGGGACGACTTCGACGCGGCGATGAAGAAGATCCGCGACAAGGCGGGGCGCGCCGGCGACAGCGGCATGTACGGCGTCATGTACCTCTACGACCTCTACCTGCGCCAGAACGGCAAGGCGTTCTTCACCGAGGACGGGCTCGGCTTCACCGAGGCGGACCTGAAGGCCTGGTGGACGAAAGCCGAGAAGGGCATCCAGGAGGGCATCTACGCCGATCCCAAGAAGGTCGCGCAGACCAAGCCCAAGTCGGCGGTCGCGGCGGAACTCGCCGCCGGTGAGTTCACCTGGGACAACTTCACCGTCCGCTACACCTCCGAGGGCAAGAGCGAGTACGGTCTGGCACCCATCCCGACCACCGACGGCAAGAAGACCGGCCAGTACCTCGGCTCCCTCATGCTCAGCGCGTCCAAGCGCACCCAGCACCCCAAGGAAGTCGCGCAGTTCATCAACTTCATGGTGCACGAGCCCGAGGTCGCCAAGATCATGGGCTACGACCGCGGTGTTCCCGCGACACAGGCCCAGTACGACGCGTACAAGCCGACCGACCCGGTGAACAAGGCCATCGCCGAGTACGAGCAGTCCCTCGTCGACACCGGTGTCCTGGAGCCCATCACCCCGCATCCGAACGGGGCGGACATCTGCGAGGCCGGGTTCATGCGCATCGCCGAGGAACTCGCTTTGGGCAAGCGGTCGGTGGACGACGCCGTCAAGCAGTTCTTCAACGAGTCGAAGACGGCTCTCGGCAGCTGATGGGAACCGCCGTGACACACGCCCCTGCGATGGAGGACCTGACCAAGGACTCCGAGCCGCGGCACCGTCCGGCCAAGTCTCCGCGCCCCGCCGCACTCAAGCGGCGGGGCCGCCGGGAGACCCTGGCCGGCTATCTCTTCATGTCCCCGTGGATCGCTGGGTTCCTGCTGCTGACAGCGGGCCCGATGGTCGCCTCGCTCTATTTCGCCTTCACCGACTACAACCTGTTC
Organism: Streptomyces sp. DSM 40750; assembly: GCF_024612035.1. GTDB lineage: Bacteria > Actinomycetota > Actinomycetes > Streptomycetales > Streptomycetaceae > Streptomyces. The sequence goes on along the minus strand of NZ_CP102513.1, from coordinate 2,383,596 downwards.
GACGCCCCCAAGTGGATCGGCCTCGACAACTTCTCCGAGATGTTCGCCGATCCGCGCTGGCAGAACTCGGTGCGGGTGACCCTCTGGTACGTCGTAGTCGGTACGCCGATCAAATTGATCGCCGCCCTCGGTGTGGCGCTACTGCTGGCCCAGAAGCGGCGCGGACAGGCCTTCTACCGTGCCGCCTTCTACGCCCCGTCGCTGATCGGGGCGAGCGTCTCCATCGCGATCGTGTGGAAGGCGATCTTCTCGGACGACGCCATCGTCGACCGTACGCAGAAGCTTTTCGGGATCGACGTCGGCGGCTGGACCGGTGACCCGGACCTGATCATCTACAGCCTGGTGGCGCTCACCGTCTGGCAGTTCGGTGCCCCGATGGTGATCTTCCTCGCCGGTCTCAAGCAGGTCCCGCGCGAGCTGTACGAGGCGGCCGAGGTCGACGGGGCGGGTACGTTCCGGCGGTTCTGGAACATCACCCTGCCGATGATCTCCCCGGTCCTGTTCTTCAACGTCCTGCTGGAGACGATCCACTCCTTCCAGATCTTCAGCTCGGCGTACATCGTCGGCGGCGGTGCCGGAGGCAGCGCCTGCGGTCCGGCCGACGGCTCGATGGTCTATACCTGTTATCTGTACGTCCAGGGCTTCGAGAACAGCCGCATGGGCCTGGCCTCCGCCATGGCCTGGGTGCTGCTGGTCGCGGTCGCCCTGGTGACGGCGGTGCTGTTCTGGTCCCAGAAGCGCTGGGTGCACTACGAGGAGGGTGCCTGATGAGCGCACAGGCCACCGAGATCACCCCAGCTCCGGCCCCGTCCGCGAAGGGGGGCGCCCTCCGGCGCAAGCTGCCCGGCTCCCTGGCCTGGCACATCGGATCCCTGCTGATCCTCGCGGTGATCCTCTATCCGGTGATCTGGGTCGTGGGGGGTTCGTTCAAGAACAGCGATGACATCGTCGGCAGCCTGGACCTGTTCCCGAGCGATCCGATCATCTCCAACTACACACGGCTCACCGACGGCATCGCCGACATCCCGATCTCCACGTTCTTCTTCAACTCACTCACCCTCGCCGTGGGTTCGGTGGTCGGGATCCTGGTGTCCTGCTCGCTGACCGCGTACGCCTTCTCGAAGATCAAGTTCGCGGGCCGCAATCTGCTCTTCACGCTGATGATCGGCACCCTCCTGTTGCCCTACCACGTGTTGCTGATCCCGCAGTACGTGCTGTTCCGCAACATGGACGCGATCGACACCTACACCCCACTCCTGCTCCCGAAATACCTGGCCACGGAGGCGTTCTTCGTCTTCCTGATGGTGCAGTTCATGCGGAACCTGCCCAAGGAACTCGACGAGGCGGCCCGGCTCGACGGCTGCGGCCACTTCCGGATCTACTGGTCGATCGTGCTGCCGCTGTGCAGGCCCGCGCTCATCACCAGCGCGATCTTCACCTTCATCAACGCCTGGAACGACTTCATGGGCCCGCTGATCTATGTGAATACGCCCGACAAGTACACGGTCTCGCTCGGTCTGAAGATGTTCGTGGACCAGGACGCCGTGGCCAACTACGGCGGCATGATCGCGATGTCGCTGGTGGCGCTGCTGCCGGTGCTCGCCTTCTTCCTCGCCTTCCAGCGCTATCTGATCGACGGTATGGCCACATCCGGCCTGAAGGGCTGAGGTGAGCCGACCGATGGCCCAGGCCCCCGTCCGTGCGAAGGCCGCCGCACCACGTGAGGAGTCCCTGCTCGCCGAGCGGTTCGCGCTGTTCGCCGAGTGCCTGCTCACCGGGGTGTGGATCGCGCTGGCCTCGTTGCCGCTGGTGACGTACCCCGCCGCGTTCGCCGCCGGCTCCCGGCACCTGAGACGCCGTACGGCCCATGAGAGCGGCGGCTGGCGGGAGTTCGTGGCCGACTTCCGGACGGCGGTGCGCGGCGGCTGGCTCGTCGGGCTCGCCGGATGGGCGGTGCTCGCGGCGGTGTGGGTGGACGTCCAGGCCGTCCGCGCCGGGATCCCCGGCGGGCCGCTGGTCGGCGTCGTCGGGGTCCTCGCGCTGATCGGCGCCGCCGTCGCCGCACTGCGGGCGGCGGCGGACTGGCGGCCCGGCGCCACCTGGCGTGCCCTGCTGGGCGCAGCCGGGCGGCGGACCGTGCTCGACCCCGCCGGATCCTTTCTGCTCGTCGGCGGACTGGCCGTGGTGGCCTGCTCCGCCTGGTTCGTCGCCCCGCTGGCGATCCCGGTCCTCGGGGCCGTCGCGGCGGCCGCCGTCGCCGTGGAGGAGCGGTACCGGCGCCGCCGCTGACCGAAGCGGGCGGTACCGCGCACCAGGTCGGCACCCCGGAGGTGCCGTACCTCTCTCTGTCATGCCCCTGACCACCCGCACCCAAGACTTCCCGTACGGAAAGGAAAGGCCATGTCCCCCATCGACCGCAGGTCCCTTCTCAAGGCGGCCGCCGTCGCCGGAGCAGCCGCGCAGTTCAGCTGGGCGCTAGGGAGTTCGAACGCGCAGGCCGCGCCCAGAGCCGAGGCCGCGGACGCGGAACCCGTGGTCCTGGACTGGCTGGAGGACGGCGGACTCGGCGCCGCTCCCGGTTCGACCGTGGGCGTGCCGTGGCCGAAGGGCGCGTACGAGAAGGAACAGTCGTTTTCCCTGACCGATGCGGACGGCAAGGCTGTGGCCGTGCAGTCCTGGCCGATCGGTTACTGGCCGGACGGGTCGGTGAAGTGGACCGCGCACGCGGTGGGCGCGGGCGCCGGTTCCGGCAAGCTGACCCTCGCCGCCGGCACCCCCGCCGCGCCGGAGAAGAAGGTCACCGTCGACAAGAGCGGCGGCACCATCGACGTGTCGACCGGTGTCATCACCGCGAAGATCGGCAAGTCCGGCTCCACCCTCGTGAAGTCCGTGCTCCGCGGTTCCACCGAGATCGCCAACACCGGCCGTCTGGTGCTGCTGCGTCAGCCCGAGATCGAGGACGGCGACCAGGGCACGGAGAAGTACGAGCGCTTCGAGAGCGTCATCGGTGAGGTCGAGGTCGAGCAGGACGGGCCGGTCCGCGCGGTCGTCCGCATCGACGGCAAGCACCGCAAGGGCGACCGCAGCTGGCTGCCCTTCTCGATCCGCCTCTACTTCTACGCGGGCGCCGAATCGTTCCGCATGGTGCACACCATCACTTTCGACGGCACCCAGGAGCCCGGAAAGGCCAGCGGCGACTTCATCCGCGGCATCGGCGTCCGCTTCAAGGTCCCGATGCGCGACGCCGCGTACGACCGCCACATCCGCATCGGCGGGGAGGGCACGGGTCTGTTGCGTGAGGCGGTCAAGGGCATCACCGGGCTGCGGCGCGACCCGGGCGCGGCCGTCCGTACGGCCCAGTTCGAGGGCAAGAAACTGCCCGACCCGTCCACCTGGGACCAGCGGGTCACCACCCGCCTCCAGTACATCCCCGAGTGGGGCGACTACACGCTCTCGCAGCTCTCCGCCGACGGCTTCGGTGTCCGCAAGCGGACCAAGAAGGGCCACGGCTGGATCCCGGCCGGTGGCGGCCGACGGGCGAGCGGCTTCGGGTACGTCGGTGGCGCGTCCGGCGGGTTCGCCTTCGGCCTGCGGGACTTCTGGGAGAAGTTCCCCGCCCAGCTCGACATCCGTAACGCCCACACCGACACCGCCGAGGTCACCCTCTGGCTCTGGTCGCCCGAGGCGCAGCCCATGGACCTGCGCTTCTACCACGACGGGATGGGCCAGGACACCTACCCCGAGCAGCTCGAAGGCCTCAACATCACCTACGAGGACTACGAGCCCGAGTTCGGCACGCCCTACGGCATCGCCCGGACCAGCGAACTCCTCTTCTGGGCCCACGAGTCCACCCCGAGCGCCGAGGACATGGCCGAGCAGGTCGAGGCCGTCCGCACGCCCCCGCAGCTCGCCGCCCCGCCCAAGCAGCTCATCAAGGCGGGCGTCTTCGGCAAGCTGTTCTCCGAGCCCGACCGTTCCACCGCCGCCAAGGCGAAGATCGAGGACCACCTCGACTTCCTCTTCACCTACTACAAGGACCAGGTGGAGATGCGCCGGTGGTACGGCTTCTGGGACTACGGCGACATCATGCACAGCTACGACCCCAGCCGCCACCAGTGGTGCTACGACGTCGGCGGCTACGCCTGGGACAACTCCGAGCTCTCGCCCGACCTGTGGCTCTGGTTCGCGTACATGCGCTCGGGCCGCGCGGACATCTTCCGCTTCGCCGAGGCCATGACCCGGCACACCGGCGAGGTCGACGTCTACCACCTCGGCAAATGGGCGGGCCTCGGCACCCGGCACGGCGTGCAGCACTACGCCGACAGCGCCAAGCAGCAGCGGATCGCCAACACCACCTACCGCCGCTACTACTACTTCCTCACCGCCGACGAGCGCGTCGGCGACCTCATGCACGCCAATGTCGACTCCGACGAGACGTTCCTCGTCCTCGACCCGATCCGCAAGATCCGCACCGAGCCGTACACGCCCGACCGGAACGCGCTGTCGATCGGGTTCGGTACCGACTGGTCCGGGCTGGTGTCCGCCTGGCTGACCGAGTGGGAGCGGCGCGGGCCGAAGTGGGAGAAGGCCAAGGCGCGCGTCCTGTCGACGATGGAGACGATCGCGGCCCAGCCCAACGGCTTCGTCCAGGGCAACGCGCTCTACGACCTGGACACCGGCAAGTTCGCCGTCGCCACCGAGCCCAGGGTCGGCGTCTCGCACCTGTCGGCGATGTTCGGCCTGGTCGAGCTGAACGCCGAACTCCTCGACCAGATCGACATGCCGAAGTTCAAGGAGGCCTGGCTCGACTACTGCCGGTACTTCAACGCGACCAGGGCTGAGCAGACCGCCCGCTACGGTTCCCACTTCGGGACCCTGCTGCTCTTCCAGGGCCACTCGCGGCAGGACGCGTACGCGGCGGTCCAGCTGGGCGACGACAAGCTGGCGGCCCGGGCGTGGCGGCAGTTCTACAACAGCGCCGACACCTGGGACTACAAGGAGTCGACCGACTGGTCCACGAAGAAGATCGAGGGGCCGACGGCGCTGGTGCCGGGCAGCGAGGCGGCGTGGGTGTCGACCAACGCGACGGCGCTGTACGGGTTGGCGGCCATTCAGAACCTGGCGCTGGTGGGCGACAAGATGCCGTGACGCTCCGCCGGGGGGCTTGGGGGTGCCTTGGCGTCGGTGGGGAACCGCGGGCTCGTTGTGGCTGGTCGCGCCCACGCGGCGGAGCCGCATATCGACACGGCCCCGCGCCCCTGAAGGGGCGCCCCCCCGGGTACGTCAGGAGTGTCACGTCAGTTTTCCGAACGCCTCCCGCACTCGCCGTGCGTCGCGCAGTCGCTGCTCGTACGTGGCGCCCGCCGCGAGCAGTGCCAGACCGGCGAGCGCGGGAGGTACCCAACGGGGCAGGGCGTCCACGACCTGGGAGATGTACGGCGCCAGCTCGTGCAGGGCGACCAGGGTGAGGGTGGCGCCGCCGAGCAGGAGCGGGGCCTGAAGGCGGTGGCGGGCGCCCGTGAGGGTGATGAGCAGGGCGGCGATGCCCAGGAGCAAGGGGCGGAGCCAGTGTTCGTCGCCCCAGGCCGCGACGAGGCTCGGGCCGAGGGTGACCGCCAGGCCCGGGCCGTACGCCGTCCAGGACGAGGCTGTCAGGTCACGGCGTCGGCGTAGGTGGCCGACGATCAGGGCCGGGACGGTCACCGGCAGGGTGTACGCCTCCGGAGAGCCGACCTCCCAGACCGCCAGCCGCACCCAGGAGGCCAGTACGAAGAGCGCTGCGGCCGCGTAGCCGACGTACCGCCGGTCCGGTCGTACGGCCGTGCCCGCGGCGATGACTCCGCAGAGCGCGAGGGTCAGGGCCAGCAGGGGCGGGTGCGTGGCGGAGAGGGCGATGGCCAGGAGGCCGGCCGCAGCGCCGGTCGCCTCGACCGGGATGGTCATGGGGGAGTCGCCGAGACGTGCCGCGAGCAGGGCCGCGGTGGCCGGGACGGTGAGGACGAGCAGGGCCGTGTGCTGCGGCTCCCAGCCGGCGGACGCGCCGATCGCGCAGGTCAGGGCGGTGGCGTACGCGAGGGCGGCGGGCGCGGCGAGGGGGGCCAGGTCCGTGCGCCATGCCGCGAGCGCGAACAGGGCGGTCGAGACGGCGAGCACGGTGAGGGTCGCCGGTTCGGTGGCGAGGGCGAGGAGTGCCAGGCTCAGGGAGGTGATGAGGGCCAGCAGGGCACCGGCGAGGGGCAGCGGCGCCTGGAGGCGTTGGGGCGCTGTCGACCCTACGGATCCCGCGACGCCCAGCGTGGCCACGACCACGAGGCCCTGCACCATCAGCCCGGCCGGGTACGGCAGTTCGATGATCGCGGGGAACACCAGGGCTGTCGCCCAGGCGAGGACGAAGGCGCCCACCAGGGCCGGGGTGCGCCAGGAGGCGGTGCGCCCGGTCGACGCCAGTACCCCGGCGACGACGGCGAGCACGAGGGGCACCGTCGCCGTGTTCGGGGGCCACGGCGTGTCGAGCGTCACCGCCGCGCGGGTGTCCGCGGGCGCGCCGGACCAGATCCGCTCGACCCAGCCGGCCGGGCCCAGCAGGACGATGAACAGCACAGGCAGCGTGGTGGCCAGGGCGAGGGCCTGAACGACGGCCGAAGCTTGGGCGAGGCCTCGGCGTACGGGCTCGGGGACGCGTGTGCGCACGGTCGCCAACAGCGCTACCCCGCAGAGGAGATGGGCCGGGACCGTCCACTCGTCGGGCAGGACCGCGCGGGCGATGCCGCCGAGGCCCGCCACCGCGAGGAGCCCGCCGGTGAGCGCGGTGCCGAGGGCCAGGGCCGGCTTCGGGGCGAGCCAGGCGGCCGTCAGGGCGATCGCCGAGGCGAGGGCGAGGAGCGCCGCCGCACGGGCGGCGGCGCTCGGGCCCGCGGCGGCCCACGAGAGCCACCCGGCCGCCAGTACGCCCCAGGCACCCCAGACGAACGCGCCGACCGTGGCGACGATCCGTACCGGTTCGAGGGACACCCGGAGCGCGACCGCGGTGTCGGCCGCCGCTGTCACCAGCAGCACGGCCGTGACCGTCTCCACGCTCGCGTTCATCGCGAACGACCAGAGGAGGAGGGGGAGTTGAGCGACCACCAGGGCCAGGGGGAGCGGCAGACGGAGAGGGGCGCGCGTGACGAGGGGGCGGTACTGAGGGGCGCCGGTGGCCGAGCGCCCCTCAGCGCCCCCTGCGGTCGGGTGGACCTGCGAGCCCCCGGCCGGATGGCCGTTCGTGCCCCCGGCCGCCGAGGGCGCCAGCGCGCCGAGACCCAGCCCGTATGCCGCCCACGCCCCCGCCAGCACCGCCGACGCGGCCGCCGCGTACCCCGTGCCGTCCGCCCCGGTGAACGCGACCTCGTGCAGGGCGTACGCGTCGAGGACGGTCAGGGCGAGGCCGAGGCCGGCCACCGCCTCGGCGGTCGAGCGCAGGCCGCGGCGGAGGAGCGGTACGGGGATGCCAAGGGCGGCCAGGGTCACCGCGCCCAGGACCAGGGCGCGGCCGGCGATCCCCATGTGTCCCCAGCTGACCAGCGTGAACGCGACCGCCGCGACCGTCAGCAGGGCGCCGCCGAGGATCAGCAGCACGTTCTGCACGCTGGGTGCCGTCGCCTCGGGGCGCCGCACGGGCGGAGCGGTGGGCCTGAGGGTCGGCGCGTACAGGGCGCTGACCAGCCAGGCGCGGCGTGCCAGCAGGAAGGCGCGGCGGGCGTCGAGTTGCCGCAGCTCGGAGTCGAGGACCCGCAACTCCTCGGCCGGGGACGGGAAATGCATCATGTCCCGGAGTGTGGTCCGCGTCACCTCGTACGACATGAGTGCGGGTACTCAGGACGTACTCAGATCCCTCACGGATGCGCCCTGTGCGGGCAGAATCCGACCATGGACTGGTGTCACTACCGCTTCCGCAGCCTCTGGAACCTGCCCGCGCCGCCGACCGCCGTCTACGACGTGCTCCAGCGGGCCGAGGACTACCCGCACTGGTGGCCGCAGGTGCGCGATGTGATCCGGATCGACGACACCACCGGCACCATCCGGATCCGTTCGGCCCTGCCGTACGACCTCGCCTTCACCGCTCGCGAGGTACGGCGCGACCGGGCCGCCGGGTTCCTGGAGATCGAGATGGCAGGGGACCTGGACGGCTGGGCCCGCTGGACACTCGCCGCCGACGGCACCGGCACCCTCGCCCGCTACGACCAGGAAGTCGACGTCACCAAGCCCCTGCTGCGCCGGCTCGCCGTACCGGGGCGGCCCGTGTTCCGCGCCAACCACGCGCTGATGATGCGGGCGGGCAGGCGGGGACTCCTCGCGTACCTCGCGGCCCGTGGACAAGCGGTTTGAACCAGAGCCGTCGGGACCTGTATTGTTCACTGCGTTCCCGGGCGATTAGCTCAGTGGGAGAGCGCTTCGTTCACACCGAAGAGGTCACTGGTTCGAACCCAGTATCGCCCACCGGGTAAGGCCGGTCCGCAGATGCGGACCGGCTTTTTTCATGCCGCGGCCGGCAGATCCGGACGCAGGGGCCACGCAGGGTCCACCGCCTCCTCCGTGCCGCTGCGCGCGAACCAGGCCTGCAGCCCGCGCGCCTGCGCCGCGTGCCACACCGCCTGGAGGGTGTGCAGTTCGGCGGGGGAGAGACGTTCGAGACGGGCCGCGAAACGGCGCCCCAAGGCGCGGACGACATCCATCGCGGCCTGCGCGTCGGCCGCCGCGTCGTGCGCGCCGTCCAGGACGACCTCGTAGTGCGCGCACAGGTCGGTGAGCGTGCGACGGCCCTTGCGGTAGCGGTCCAGATGCTTGTCCAGGACCCGCGGATCGAGGACCCGCAACGGCGTCGTCTCGAACCAGTGGTCCAGCGACGACGCGCGGTGTCGCCGCAACTCCCGGTCCAGCATGGTCAGATCGAACGGCGCGTTCATGATCACCAGCGGACGGCCGCGCGCCGCCTGCTCGGCCAGCGCCCTGGCTATCTCCTCCATCACCGGCGCCGGCCAGCGGCCGTCGCGCTGCAGATGCTCCTGCGTCAGCCCGTGCACCGCCGTCGCCGCGGCGGGCACCGGCACGCCCGGGTTCACCAGCCACCGGGTCACCCGGGGGCGGGTGCCGGGTGCGTCCTGGACGACGACGGCGGCCGACACGATCCGGTCGGTCTCGACGTCCACACCCGTGGTCTCCGTGTCGAACGCCGCCAAGGGCCCCTCGTACCAACACGTCATACGTACACAACTCCTCGTTCACCCACGGCAGCTGACGTCCCGTCTTCTGCCTGTTTGGTGATACCCGGGCTGTTTGCGCCGTACGCCGGACGGAGACAACAGAAGTACGGGTCTGTGCAGTTCAGGGGCTCGGCACGGCGAAACACCTGTAGGGGAAGGCTGTTGGTCATGGCCATAGCGCAGCCCGAGCGGGGCGGGCTGCTGCCCGAGCACGCGGCATCGCATCGCGGCTCCCTCGCCACCACCGCCTGCATGGAGACCTTGCAGGTGGGCTACTTGCACGCGGTGGCCGCCGCGGCCGGCTGCTCCCTCTCCCAGCCCTTTCCGGACAACGGCATCGACTGGCACGTCAGCCACGGCTCGCCCGGCCACACGGTCGACGACGAGGTCACCATCAAGGTGCAGCTCAAGGCCACCTACCAGCTCGCGCCGAGCCCTCCGGGCCGGTTCTTCTCCTTCACCCTCGACAACGAGCACCTGGCGAAGCTCGCCCGCACCCCCGTCTCGGTGCACAAGATCCTGGTCGTGATGATCGTCCCCAGGTCGCAGGAGCAATGGCTGCGGGCCGGCCACGACCGGCTCGACCTGCGGCACTGCTGCTACTGGATCAACCTCGCCGGACACCCGATCACCGGTCGGCGCCGCACCACCGTGCGCATACCGACCTCGCGCATCTTCGACGACCGAGCGCTCTGCGAGATCATGACGCGGGTCGGAACGGGAGGCAGACCGTGACCCACGGCCCCATCGACGACGACGCGTCCGGCCGACGGCCCCGTGACGACGGCCGACGTCCTTACAGCGAGGACGCGTCCGGCCGACCCACCTACGGCGAGGACGGGCCGGGGAGTCGTCCCGCCGAAGAGGGCGTGTCCGTGCGCCGTCCCCTCGACGAGCCCGTACGCCCCGTGCGGCCCCGCCCCGTCGAGCCCGCCTGGACCCGGCCGCCCGACCCCGCCCAGGTCGACCCAGCCGTCCTCGGCGCCCTCCTGCGCCGGCACGGCTGGCAGCGGCGCGGCGGCGCCACCGGACGGTACGGCCGCTGGACCCCACCCGGACCGGCCGGCCGGGGCATGAGCCTGCTCGTGCCGGAGAACCGGGCCTTCCCCGACAGCGACGACCTGCTCGGCGAGGCCCTCACCGCCCTGTCCCGGAGCGGCTCGCCGGCCGCGCGTGACGTGCTGGTCGGACTCGCCGTGCCCAGCGACGAGATCCGCTGGTGGCGGGACGTGCCGACCGGCCCCGTGGGCACCGCCTCCTGGGTCGTCGAGGACCAACTGCGCTCGGCCGCCCGCCAGATGCTCCTCGCGGCGGCACTCGCCACCCGCGCCCGTGCCGGTTACTACGGCGCCCGGCACCGCCGGCCCGCCGCGGCCTCCCTCGACGGCGTCCTCGTCGGCGCCGCCCCCGGCGGCCGCCGCCTCACCGCCTTCGTGCCCGTGGCCGGCGGCCGCCGCCTCGCCCTGCGCCTCCACCAGGCCCTGTACGCCGCCCGCGAGGCCATCGACTACCAGCGGGCCACCGGCGGCATGGACGCCTTCGACGGCGCCGTCGAGGCCGGGGTGAGCCACGAGCTGACCGAGGCCCTCGTCGCCCTCGTGCGGGGCACCGAGGGCGCCCGGATCGCCGTCGAGTGGGCGCCCGCCGTCGGCGTCCCCGAGGGCGGCGCGACACCGGCCGAGCCCGTCGAGTTCTCACCGGGCGACCTGCCCGTGCTGCGCGAGGCCGGGGCCCGCTATCTGCGCGAGGAGCCCTCCATGCCGGTGCGGATCACCGGGGCCGTGGTGCGGATGCGCCGGTCGGCCGCGCGCGGCGAGGGCACGGTACGGCTGCGGGTCATCGCCGGGGCCGAGGTCCCGCACGTCCGCATGACCCTGGACGAGGAGTCGTACCGGATCGCGGGACAGGCGCATCTCGTCGGACTGCCGGTCCGTGTCCACGGACGTCTGGAGAGCCGGGGCGGATTCCGGCGGCTCACGAACGCCGGCGGTGTCGCCCCCGTGCAGGTCGACGAGGCCGAGCGGGACCGGTTGATGAAATCCCTCCACGAGACCGCAGAGATTACGGCCTTCTTCGAGGAGGCCCGCGGAGGGGACTGAGGTATCTGTTTCGCGAGCGGGACCCCGGGCTCGGTACGATCCTTCCCAATGGCCCAGGCCCGCAGCAGATGACCGGGCCGCCCCTTCAGGTAGGAGAAACCGGTGTCCGACGTCCGTGTGATCATCCAACGCGATTCCGAGCGGGAAGAGCGCGTGGTGACGACGGGCACTACGGCCGCCGACCTGTTCGCCGGCGAGCGCACCGTCGTCGCCGCGCGCGTGGCCGGCGAGCTCAAGGACCTCGCGTACGAGGTGCGGGACGGCGAGACCGTCGAGGGCGTGGAGATCTCCTCCGAGGACGGCCTCAACATCCTGCGCCACTCCACCGCGCACGTCATGGCCCAGGCCGTGCAGGAGCTGTTCCCGGAGGCCAAGCTGGGCATCGGCCCGCCGGTCAAGGACGGCTTCTACTACGACTTCGACGTGGCCGAGCCGTTCACCCCCGAGGACATCAAGCGCATCGAGAAGAAGATGCAGGAGATCCAGAAGCGGGGTCAGCGCTTCTCCCGTCGGATCACCAACGACGAGGACGCGCGCGTCGAGCTGGCTGACGAGCCCTACAAGCTGGAGCTGATCGGCCTCAAGGGCAACGCGGCGAACGCGGCCGAGGGCGCGGACGCCGAGGTCGGTGCCGGCGAGCTGACCATCTACGACAACCTCGACGCCAAGACCGGCGAGCTGTGCTGGAAGGACCTCTGCCGCGGTCCTCACCTGCCCACCACCCGGAACATCCCGGCGTTCAAGCTGATGCGCTCGGCCGCCGCCTACTGGCGCGGCAGCGAGAAGAACCCGCAGCTCCAGCGCATCTACGGCACCGCCTGGCCGTCGAGGGACGAGCTGAAGGCGTACCTCGACTTCCTCGTCGAGGCCGAGAAGCGCGACCACCGCAAGCTCGGCGCCGAGCTGGACCTGTTCTCCATCCCGGAGGAGCTGGGCTCCGGCCTCGCGGTCTTCCACCCCAAGGGCGGCATCGTCCGCCGGGAGATGGAGACCTACTCGCGCCTCAAGCACGAGGACGCGAACTACGAGTTCGTGAACACCCCGCACATCGCGAAGGAAAACCTCTTTGTGACCTCGGGGCACCTGCCGAACTACGGGGAGGCGATGTTCCCGCCCCTGGAGTTCGACGGGCAGAACTACCGCCTCAAGGCGATGAACTGCCCCATGCACAACCTGATCTTCAAGGCGCGCGGCCGCTCGTACCGCGAACTGCCCCTGCGGCTCTTCGAGTTCGGCACGGTGTACCGCTACGAGAAGTCCGGCGTCGTGCACGGTCTGACCCGCGCCCGCGGCTTCACCCAGGACGACTCGCACATCTACTGCACCAAGGAGCAGATGGCGGGCGAGCTGGACTCGCTGCTCACCTTCGTCCTGGACCTGCTGCGCGACTACGGCCTGACCGACTTCGAGCTGGAGCTGTCCACCCGCGACGACTCCCCGAAGTTCATCGGTGAGGACGCCGAATGGGAGGAGGCCACCGAGGCGCTCCGCCAGGCCGCCGAGAAGCAGGGCCTGCCCCTCGTGCCCGACCCGGGCGGCGCCGCCTACTACGGCCCGAAGATCTCCGTCCAGGCCAAGGACGCGATCGGCCGCTCCTGGCAGATGTCCACCATCCAGGTCGACTTCCAGCAGCCCAAGCGGTTCCAGCTGGAGTACACCGCGGCGGACGGTTCCAAGCAGCAGCCGGTCATGATCCACCGCGCGCTGTTCGGCTCGATCGAGCGGTTCTTCGCGGTGCTCCTGGAGCACTACGCGGGCGCGTTCCCGGCCTGGTTGGCGCCCGTGCAGGCGCTCGGCATCCCGATCGGCGACGCGCATGTGCCGTACCTGGCGGAGTTCGCCAAGAAGGCCAAGGCCGCGGGCCTGCGCGTCGACGTCGACGCCTCCTCCGACCGTATGCAGAAGAAGATCCGCAACGCCCAGAAGGCCAAGGTGCCCTTCATGGTCATCGCGGGCGACGAGGACATGGCGGCCGGCGCGGTCTCCTTCCGCTACCGCGACGGATCCCAGGAGAACGGCATCCCCGTCGAGGAGGCCATCGCGAAGATCGCGAAGGTCGTCGAGGACCGCGTCCAGATCTGAGGCGTACGGCGTACGTGACCGGCGTGCGCAGATGATCGGAGGCCCCCGGGTTTGCTCCCCGGGGGCCTCGACACGCCGCGAACGCGCGAAGTCATATGCTGCACTGCATGACGAGTGAGCCGGAGCAGCAGATCGGAGTGGGAACGCAGGACGCGTTCCAGCGCCTGTGGACGCCCCACCGGATGGCGTACATCCAGGGCGAGAACAAGCCGACCGGCCCCGGGGCCGACGACGGCTGCCCGTTCTGCTCGATTCCGGCCAAATCGGACGAGGACGGCCTGGTCATCAGGCGCGGTGAGCACGTGTACGCGGTGCTCAACCTCTACCCGTACAACGGCGGCCACCTCATGGTCGTGCCCTACCGGCACGTCGCCGACTACACCGATCTCACCGGGCCGGAGACCGTCGAGCTGGCCGAGCTGACCAAGCAGTCCATGACCGCCCTCCGGACCGCCTCAGGCGCCCACGGCTTCAACATCGGCATGAACCAGGGCACGGTCGCGGGCGCCGGCATCGCCGCGCACCTCCACCAGCACATCGTCCCCCGCTGGGGCGGCGACACCAACTTCATGCCGGTGGTCGGGCACACGAGGATTTTGCCCCAACTCCTGGCCGACACAAGGAAGATGCTCGCGGAGGCGTGGCCGGCCGGCTGAACGGGGACGGGGCGTGTTTTCGGGTGCGGGTGAGTGGGGCTTCTCGCGCAGTTCCCCGCGCCCCTGAAGGACACGGCCCCTGCTTTTCAGGGGCGCGGGGAACTGCGCGACCAGCCCCCACTCACCCGCACCCGAAAACGGCCCCCAACCCCCACGCACCCCCCCGGCCAAGGCGAGCGCAGCGCTCACGCGTCGTAGAGGTCGGCCTTTCGCGGCGTAGGATCCTGCACCGCTCCGCTGAGGAACCCGGCCCGCGAACCGAACTTCTCGGTGTCCACGCCGTTCTCCTGCAAAACCTTGATGGCGGCGTTGTGGACCACACGGAGCACGGGCGTGGCGGCACGCAGGGCGTCGTCCGCCATGAAGCGGTGCCGCCACGGCTGGTCGGCCCAGGCGTGCCGCAGGCCGAACGGCTCCGGCAGGCCCATGGAACCGCCGAGCCAGTTGAGCAGCGGCGGGTACCAGGTCAGCGGGGCGCGCGCGGTGAGCCGTACGACCTCGTCGGCGTCGACGAGCGGGAGCTTCACCTTGCGGGTCTCCCAGAACCTCAGCGACTTCTGGACTTCTTTCTCCTTGGCCGCAGGCCCGGTCGTGAACAGTCCGTGCACGGGACCGAGGGCGTGCCCGGTCACCTCGATGCGGAGCGTCTGGTGCAGGACGGTGACGGTGACCAGCATGGTGATGATCAACTGGCCGTCCCAGAGCGTCCACTGGACGCCCAGGTAGTGCCGGTTGCCGCTGCCGAAGTGCTGCTTGTTGCAGATCTCCTGTATGGCGTGGTTCTTGTACTGGTACGCGTCCACGTCGGTGCTGTCGGGCCGGGCCACGGCTCCGGCGCCCTCGCCGATGGGGCTGACGACCCAGTGCTTGATGGAAGGCGCCGTGAAACCACCGGTGTTGAGCGGGGTGCGCTCCAGCATGCGCAGCTGGTCGTGGATGGCGCGTATGACGTCCCAGCTGCGGAACGGGTGGATCTCCTTGCCGGAGTCGGCGGGCACCAGGTCCTCGGCGAGCTGCCAGCTGCCCCAGCGGGTGCCCATGCCGAGGATGCCCTTGGGGCCGGCGTAGAAGACGAGGTTGGAGCGCTGCTCGGCGCTGAGCCGGGCGAGCTCCTTGCGCAGCTGCTCGGCCTTGGTCTCACCGGGGCTGCCGGGCACGGCTTCGGGGATCTTGGCGCCGACGCCTCCGCCGGCCAGCAGACTGGCCCAGCGGTCCCGCAGGTCCTGGGCGGTGCGCTCGCAGATCTGCTTGGCCCAGAACCAGCCGACCACGGGCAGCACGACGCACGCGCGCGCGTACCAGGCCCAGAAACCGTCGAACGGCATCCTGAGCAGGAAGATCACGGCGAGAGCCCCGACGGCGACCAGCAGCGTGGTGCCGAGGGCGCCGGCCCGCTTGTCGTCACGCTTGGCGACCGTCGTGCGGATCTGGAAGACCAGCAGCCACAGGAGCAGCCCGGGCAGGAAGAGCAGCCCGCACAGGACCATCACCGCCGAGAGCCAGTTGTCGCGCTCCCTGCGGATGTTGTTCGCCGCGAGGCAGTGCTCGACGACGACCTGCGGCTCCATGCCGAAGGACTGGATGAGCGGCTTGCGGCCCGCGCCGACCATCCGGTCCCGCACCGCCAGGGAGAACGCCTCCCCGAGGTTCGGCCGGAAGATGGTCGCCCACTTGCGGCCCGGCTTGACCGTGGACTTGTGCCAATCGTTGTTGGCCTTGAGGATCTCCGCGATCTCGTTGTCCCGGTAGGCCGCGGACGCCAGGGCGTACGTCGCCGCGGTCTGGCCCGCGGTGCCCATCAGTGGCACCTGTGCCCCGGGAGTGAAATCGAATTCGTCCGCCACCGCCGCCCCCATCGCCGCATACTCGCTTCTGCGGCTTTCCCGACTTCCGTGCTCCGCACACCTGTTGATCAGGTCATAACCCGATCTGGGCCTGATCAAGCCACACTTGTCGATCAGGTGATCAGCGTATCCGCAGCCACGGACATCGCGCGGTGCGAAGAACGGACATTCACGGAACCCGTCGGCCGTGAACCGGCGTCGTCCGCCCGCCACACCTGTCGGCGGACGGCCGGAGCCGCCCGCCGACAGGTCGCCGGGGCCTTCCGTCGATCCCGAACCGTCAGCTCTCCTTCGTCTGTTCGCGGACCTTCTCGGCGACATGGGAGGGCATCGGCTCGTGCCGTGTGTACCGGCGGCCGAAGCGCGCGGTGCCGTGGGACAGGGAGCGCAGATCGACGGCGTACCGGTCGATCTCGATCTCCGGTACCTCGGCCCGGACGAGGGTGCGTCCGCCGCCCGCCTGCTCGGTGCCGACGACCCGGCCGCGCCGCCCGGACAGGTCGCTCATCACGGGGCCCACGTACGAGTCGCCGACCAGGACCGACACCTCGGCCACCGGCTCCAGGAGGTGGATCTTCGCGTCGGCCGCTGCCTCGCGCAGCGCCAGCGCGCCCGCCGTCTGGAACGCGGCGTCCGAGGAGTCCACCGAGTGCGCCTTGCCGTCCCGCAGGGTGATCCGTACGTCGATGAGCGGATAGCCGGCCGCGACGCCCTTGGCGGCCTGCGCCCGCACACCCTTCTCGACGGACGGGATGAACTGCCGGGGCACGGCACCGCCGACGACCTTGTCCACGAACTCGATGCCCGAGCCGCCGGGCAGCGGCTCCACCTCGATCTCGCAGATCGCGTACTGCCCGTGACCGCCGGACTGCTTCACATGCCGGCCGCGCCCGGCCGACCTGTCGGCGAACGTCTCCCGCAGGGAGACCTTGTGCGGTACGACGTCGACCTGGACGCCGTACCGGCTGCGCAGCCGCTCCAGCGCCACGTCGGCGTGCGCCTCGCCCAGGCACCAGAGGACCACCTGGTGGGTGTCCTGGTTCTGTTCGAGCCGCATGGTCGGGTCCTCGGCGACCAGCCGGGCCAGGCCCTGGGAGAGCTTGTCCTCGTCGGCCTTGCTGTGCGCCTGGATGGCGAGCGGCAGCAGCGGGTCGGGCATCTCCCACGGCTCCATGAGCAGCGGGTCGTCCTTGGCCGAAAGCGTGTCCCCGGTCTCCGCGCGGTTCAGCTTCGCCACACACGCCAGGTCGCCCGCGATGCAGTGCGTGAGCGTGCGCTGCTGCTTCCCGAAGGGCGTGGACAGGGCGCCGATCCGCTCGTCGACGTCGTGGTCCTCGTGTCCCCGGTCGGTGAGCCCGTGCCCGGAGACATGCACCGTCTCGTCGGGATGCAGGGTCCCGGAGAAGACCCGTACCAGCGAGATGCGTCCCACGTAGGGGTCGCTGGCCGTCTTCACGACCTCGGCGACCAGCGGTCCGTCCGGGTCGCAGGCCGCCTTGATGTCGCGCGGCCGGCCGTCGGGTGTGGTGACCGAGGGCGTGTCGCGTTCCAGGGGGGTGGGGAAGCCGCCGGTGATCAGTTCGAGCAGCTCGACCGTGCCGAGGCCCTGTCGGGCGCCGTCGGCCGCGGGGGCGGCGGCCAGCACGGGGTGGAAGACCCCGCGGGCGACGGCCCGCTCCAGGTCGTCGATCAGGGTCTTGACGTCGATGGGCTCACCGCCGAGATAGCGGTCCATGAGGGTCTCGTCCTCGCTCTCGGCGATGATCCCCTCGATGAGCCGGTTGCGGGCCTCCTCGATCGCTGGCAGCTGCTCGGGGCCCGGCTCGGACTCCTTGCGCTCCCCGGAGGAGTAGTCGAACAGCTTCTGCGACAGCAGTCCGGTCAGACCGGTCACGGGCGCGTGTCCGTCCGGACCCTGCAGGCCGTGCAGCGGCACGTAGAGCGGGAGCACGGCGTCGGGGTCGTCCCCGCCGAACCTCTCCGCGCAGACCCTGGTCATCTCGTCGAAGTCCGCCCGCGCGGCCTCCAGGTGCGTGATCACGATCGCCCGCGGCATGCCGACCGCCGCGCACTCCTCCCACACCATGCGGGTCGAGCCGTCGACGCCGTCGGACGCCGAGACGACGAAAAGGGCCGCGTCCGCCGCTCGCAGACCGGCCCTGAGTTCCCCGACGAAGTCGGCGTATCCGGGGGTGTCCAGCAGATTGATCTTGTACCCGCCCCATTCGACGGGGACGAGGGAGAGCTGCACCGAGCGTTGCTGCCGGTGTTCGATCTCGTCGTAGTCGGAGACGGTGCCGCCGTCCTCCACGCGGCCCGCCCGGTTCACCGCTCCCGCGGTCAGCGCGAGAGCCTCCACCAGAGTCGTCTTGCCCGAACCGGAGTGGCCGACCAGCACCACATTCCGTACGGACGCGGGGTGGTCGGCCGCCGTAGCCCTGCCGGCGGCTCCGGGGTGTGCGTTCGCCTTGTCGCCCATGATCCTGCCTCCCGTGCACGGTGAGGTCACTGTGGGCGCGGACATGCGGATCCGCGTGCGGTGGCGGCTCCGGTGACGCCCGCGGTTCTTCGAGCTTTCCACTCCCGTCACGGTGCGTCCATACGAGGGACGCGATCGCTCCTCCCGCCCCTGCCGCACCCTGTCGCGATCCTGCTGTGATCCGGACGCCATCAGGACGGGACACGGTGCGCTGGTGCCCGACGGTCGCACACGCGCGCGCGTGGCTACGATGGGCCAGCCGGTGGCCAGCAGGGGCCACGCGGCGACACCGACCCTCGGGAAGGCCATGCTGAACAAGTACGCGCGTGCATTCTTCACGCGTGTCCTCACACCGTTCGCCGCGTTTCTGATCCGCAGGGGCGTCAGCCCCGACACGGTCACGCTCCTCGGCACCGCCGGAGTGATCGCGGGCGCGCTGGTCTTCTACCCCCGGGGCGAGTTCTTCTGGGGCACGGTCGTCATCACGCTGTTCGTGTTCTCCGACCTCGTCGACGGCAACATGGCCCGCCAGATGGGCCGTTCCAGCCGCTGGGGCGCCTTCCTCGACTCCACGCTCGACCGCGTCGCCGACGGCGCGATCTTCGGCGGCTTCGCCCTCTGGTACGCGGGCAACGGCGACGACATCGCCCTGTGCGCCGTCTCGATCTTCTGTCTGGCGAGCGGCCAGGTGGTGTCGTACACCAAGGCCCGCGGCGAGTCGATCGGACTGCCGGTGGCGGTCAACGGTCTGGTGGAGCGCGCCGAACGTCTGGTGATCTCGCTGGTCGCGGCCGGTCTCTCGGGCCTGCACGCGTTCGGCGTGCCCGGCATCGACGTCCTGCTGCCCATCGCCCTGTGGATCGTCGCCGTCGGCAGCCTCGTCACGCTGATCCAGCGCGTCGTCACCGTCCGCCGGGAGTCCGCCGAGGCGGAGGCGGCCACCGAGGCCGCCCAGGAGACGCCGGACGCCACCCGGAACAGCGAGGCGACGCCGTGAGCGCTCTGCAGGAGCGTCTGACCGACGGGCTGTACGGCCTCGGCTGGAGCACCGTCAAGAAGCTCCCGGAACCCGTCGCCGTCCGCCTCGGCCGGACGATCGCCGACGCCACCTGGAAGCGGCGCGGCACCCTCGTACGCCGGCTGGAGGCCAACTACGCGCGCGTGGTGCCCGGTGCGAGTCCGCAGCACCTCGCGCAGCTGTCCCGCGCGGGCATGCGCTCCTACCTGCGCTACTGGATCGAGTCCTTCCGCCTCCCCGCCTGGAGCGAGGAGCGCATCAGGAGCGGCGTCGAAATCGAGGACCTGCACCACCTCACCGACGGCCTCGCCGCCGGCCGGGGTGTCGTACTCGCGCTGCCGCACCTGGCCAACTGGGACCTCGCCGGCGCCTGGGTCACCACCGAGCTGAAGATCCCGTTCACGACGGTCGCCGAACGCCTCAAGCCCGAGACGCTCTACGACCGCTTCGTCGCCTACCGCGAAGGCCTCGGTATGGAGGTCCTGCCGCACAACGGCGGCTCCGCCTTCGGCACCCTCGCCCGGCGGCTGCGCGACGGCGGCCTGATCTGCCTGGTCGCCGACCGCGACCTGTCCGCGTCCGGCGTCGAGGTCGAGTTCTTCGGCGAGAAGACCCGCATGCCCGCCGGACCGGCCCTCCTCGCCCAGCACACTGGCGCGCTGCTGCTGCCGGCGACGCTCTGGTTCGACGAGTCGCCCGTCATGCGGGGACGTGTGCATCCCCCCATCGAGGTACCCGGGACAGGTACCCGCGCCGAGAAGACGTCGGTCATGACACAGGCGCTGGCAGACGCCTTCGCCACCGGCATCGCCGAACACCCGGAGGACTGGCACATGCTCCAGCGCTTGTGGCTCGCGGACCTCGACCCCGCGAAGAGTCCCGACGCCCTCCGAAACGATCTCCGAAGTCCCGAGCAGGACACCGAGAAGGGACGCCCGTGAAAATCGGGATCGTCTGCCCGTACTCCTGGGACGTGCCCGGGGGAGTCCAGTTCCACATCCGTGACCTGGCCGACCACCTCATCCGCCTCGGCCACGAGGTGTCGGTTCTCGCCCCCGCGGACGACGACACACCCCTGCCGCCGTACGTCGTCTCCGCGGGCCGCGCGGTCCCCGTGCCCTACAACGGCTCGGTGGCCCGCCTGAACTTCGGCTTCCTGTCGGCGGCCCGGGTACGGCGCTGGCTCCACGACGGCACGTTCGACGTGATCCACATCCACGAGCCGGCCTCCCCGTCGCTCGGCCTGCTGGCCTGCTGGGCGGCGCAGGGCCCGATCGTCGCCACCTTCCACACGTCCAACCCGCGCTCCCGGGCGATGATCGCCGCGTACCCGATCCTCCAGCCCGCGCTGGAGAAGCTCAGCGCCCGTATCGCGGTGAGCGAGTACGCCCGCCGTACCCTCGTCGAACACCTGGGCGGCGACGCGGTCGTCATCCCGAACGGCGTCGACGTCGACTTCTTCGCCCGCGCCAAGCCCAACCCCGACTGGCAGGGCGACACCCTCGGGTTCATCGGCCGCATCGACGAACCCCGCAAGGGCCTGCCGGTGCTGATGAGGGCCCTCCCGAAGATCCTCGCCGAGCGCCCCCGGACGCGACTGCTGGTCGCCGGGCGCGGGGACGAGGAGGAGGCCGTCGAGACCCTGCCGAAGGAGCTGCGCTCCCGTGTGGAGTTCCTCGGCATGGTCAGCGACGAGGACAAAGCCCGCTTCCTGCGCAGCGTCGACGTCTACGTCGCCCCCAACACCGGCGGCGAGAGCTTCGGCATCATCCTCGTCGAGGCCATGTCCGCCGGCGCCCCCGTCCTCGCCTCCGACCTCGACGCCTTCGCCCAGGTCCTCGACCAGGGCGGTGCCGGCGAACTGTTCGCCAACGAGGACGCCGACGCCCTCGCGACAGCCGCCGTACGCCTTCTCGGCGATCCCGCCCGCCGCGCCGAACTCCGCGACCGCGGCAGCGCCCACGTCCGCCGCTTCGACTGGTCGACGGTCGGCGCCGACATCCTCGGCGTCTACGAGACGGTCACGGAAGGCGCTGCATCAGTGGCGGCGGACGAACGGGTCGGGCTGCGGGCGCGGTTGGGGTTGGCCCGGGATTGACGGGGCGGTGTGCGATTCATCAGTGGGGCGGCTCGGGATCGGTGGGGCCGCGGCTTGGGAGCGGTGGGGTGGCGGTTCGGAATGAGTGGGGCCGTGGCCCGGGAAGGGTGGGGACGCGGTTGCGGATGGGCGGGCTGTGGCCTGGGATCGGTGGGTAGGCGGCTCGGCCTGACAAGCCAGGTGCTGGGGGCTGACGGCCATGGCTGTGGGTTGGTGGGTCTGTCGCTCGGGCTTGATGGGTTGTCGGTTCTCGGCTGGTGGGTCTGTCGCTCGGGCCTGACGGGCCACCGGCTTTGGGCTACCGGGACTGTCGCTCGGGCCTGACGGGCCGTTGCCTTGGGCCGACGGCCCTGTGGCGTTGGGCTGATGAACCGCCGGTGTTTCCTCGCCGGAGGTCGCCGGTGCGGCGCGGTGGAGTCGGCGGTGGTCGTTTCGGGTACGTCGGGAGGCCGTGTCGGGCACGGGTAGCCTTGCGGCCCGTGACTTCGACACTGATCTGGATCGCGGTCGTCCTCTTCGCGATCGGTCTCTACCTGAGCTGGACCGCGGGACGCCTCGACCGACTGCACGCGCGCATCGACGCCGCCCGCGCCGCGCTCGACGCGCAGTTGCTGCGCCGTGCCTCGGTCGCCCAGGAGCTGGCCACCTCCGGGGTGCTGGACCCGGCCGCCTCGATCGTCCTCTACGAGGCGGCGCACGCGGCCCGGCAGGCCGAGGAGGAGCAGCGCGAGGTCGCCGAGAGCGATCTGAGCCAGGCGTTGCGGGCCGTGTTCGGGGAGACGCAGCAGGTGGAGGCGGTGCGGGAGGCGCCGGGTGGTGAGGACGCCGCTAACGAGCTGGCGCAGGCCGTGCGCCGGGTGCCCATGGCCCGCCGCTTCCACAACGACGCGGTACGTGCCGCCCGCGCCCTCCGCCGCCATCGCAAGGTCCGCTGGTTCCGCCTCGCCGGCCACGCGCCCTTCCCGATGGCCTTCGAGATGGATGACGAACCCCCGACCGCCCTGGCGGACCGGGCGGGCACATGACCCTGGGGGTTTTCTCGCCCCCACCCGACCCGCAGCCGAACAACCCACCACCCAAAGACATCTTTCGGGGTCGAAGGGGCAGCGCCCCTGGGATGGGACGGGGAGGGGCGGCGGGGGCGAAAAACGATCCACCGGGTCCCCATTGGCCCTTGCAGTGGCCTGCTCCCCTCACGTTTCCTCAGTGATTGCAGAACCCCTCTTCCCCGAGCTTCCCCGAGCGAGGTCAAACCCGTGTCCAGCACGCTCTCCAACTCCACCACCCCGACCCCCGAGACCGGCACCGCCCGCGTGAAGCGCGGCATGGCCGAGCAGCTCAAGGGCGGTGTGATCATGGACGTCGTCACCCCGGAGCAGGCGAAGATCGCCGAGGACGCGGGCGCGGTCGCGGTCATGGCCCTTGAGCGGGTCCCGGCCGACATCCGCAAGGACGGCGGCGTGGCCCGTATGTCCGACCCCGACATGATCGAGGGCATCATCGAGGCCGTCTCGATCCCGGTCATGGCCAAGTCCCGCATCGGCCACTTCGTCGAGGCCCAGGTCCTGCAGTCCCTCGGCGTCGACTACATCGACGAGTCCGAGGTCCTCACCCCGGCCGACGAGGTCAACCACTCCGACAAGTGGGCCTTCACGACCCCCTTCGTCTGCGGCGCCACCAACCTCGGCGAGGCCCTGCGCCGCATAGCCGAGGGCGCCGCCATGATCCGCTCCAAGGGCGAGGCCGGCACCGGCAACGTCGTCGAGGCGGTCCGCCACCTGCGTCAGATCAAGAACGAGATCGCCAAGCTGCGCGGCTTCGACAACAACGAGCTCTACGCCGCCGCCAAGGAGCTGCGCGCCCCGTACGAGCTGGTCAAGGAGGTCTCCGAGCTGGGCAAGCTCCCGGTGGTCCTCTTCTCCGCAGGCGGCGTGGCCACCCCGGCCGACGCCGCGCTGATGCGCCAGCTCGGCGCCGAGGGCGTCTTCGTCGGCTCGGGCATCTTCAAGTCCGGCGACCCGGCCAAGCGCGCCGCAGCCATCGTGAAGGCCACCACCTTCTACGACGACCCGAAGATCATCGCGGACGCCTCCCGCAACCTGGGCGAGGCCATGGTCGGCATCAACTGCGACACCCTTCCCGAGGCCGAGCGCTACGCGAACCGGGGCTGGTAAGCACCCATGGGCAACACCCCCGTCATAGGCGTCCTGGCCCTCCAGGGTGACGTACGGGAGCACCTCATCGCCCTGGCCGCGGCCGACGCCGTGGCCAGGCCGGTGCGGCGCCCCGAGGAAATCGCCGAGGTGGACGGCCTCGTCATCCCCGGCGGTGAGTCCACCACCATCTCCAAGCTGGCCGTCCTCTTCGGCGTCATGGAGCCCCTACGCGCGCGCGTGCGCGACGGCATGCCCGTCTACGGCACCTGCGCCGGCCTGATCATGCTCGCCGACAAGATCCTCGACCCGCGCTCGGGCCAGGAGACCATCGGCGGCATCGACATGATCGTGCGCCGCAACGCCTTCGGCCGCCAGAACGAGTCCTTCGAAGCGGCGGTCGACGTGCAGGGCGTCGAGGGCGATCCTGTGGAGGGCGTCTTCATCCGCGCCCCCTGGGTCGAGTCCGTGGGCGCGCAGACAGAGGTGCTGGCCGAACACGAGGGCCACATCGTCGCCGTACGCCAGGGCAACGCCCTCGCCACGTCGTTCCACCCGGAGCTGACCGGCGACCACCGGCTGCACGCCCTGTTCGTCGAGATGGTGCGCGCGAGCCGGGCGGCGGAGGCCTTGTAGGATCTCTGGCGTTCGTTGCAGAGATGGGTTACGCGAAGGAGACAGGCAGATGTCCGGCCACTCTAAATGGGCCACGACGAAGCACAAGAAGGCCGTGATCGACGCCAAGCGCGGCAAGCTCTTCGCGAAGCTGATCAAGAACATCGAGGTCGCTGCGCGGATGGGCGGTGTGGACCTCGAAGGCAATCCGACGCTGTACGACGCCGTGCAGAAGGCGAAGAAGTCGTCGGTTCCGAACAAGAACATCGACTCCGCGATCAAGCGTGGTGGCGGTCTCGAAGCCGGTGGCGCCGACTACGAGACGATCATGTACGAGGGCTACGGTCCGAACGGTGTCGCGGTGCTCATCGAGTGCCTCACCGACAACCGCAACCGCGCCGCCTCCGACGTCCGCGTCGCCATGACCCGCAACGGCGGCTCGATGGCCGACCCGGGTTCCGTCTCGTACCTCTTCAACCGCAAGGGCGTCGTGATCGTCCCCAAGGGCGAGCTGTCCGAGGACGACGTCCTGGAGGTCGTGCTCGACGCGGGTGCCGAGGAGGTCAACGACCTGGGCGAGGCCTTCGAGGTGCTCAGCGAGGCCACCGACCTGGTCGCGGTCCGCACCTCCCTCCAGGAGGCCGGCATCGACTACGACTCCGCCGAGGCCAACTTCGTCCCGACCATGCAGATCGAGCTGGACGAGGAGGGCGCCAAGAAGATCTTCAAGCTGATCGACGCCCTCGAGGACAGCGACGACGTCCAGAACGTCTTCGCCAACTTCGACGTGAGCGACGACGTCATGGCCAAGGTCGACGCGTAGCTCTCCGCGAGCCGAGCCGAACGGGCTCCACGGCCACTGGGCTTCGACGGGCCGACGGGACGCACCCCGTCGGCCCGTCGCGTTGTCGGCCGTTGTCAGTGGCACCCGATAGCCTGCACAAACAGGTGATCGATGGGAGGGGCGGGCGTGCGCGTACTGGGGGTGGACCCGGGACTCACCCGATGCGGTGTCGGTGTGGTCGAAGGCGTCGCCGGACGGCCGCTTGCGATGCTCGGCGTCGGTGTCGTCCGTACGCCCGCGCACGCCGAGCTGGGGCAGCGCCTCGTCGAGATCGAGCGGGGCATCGAGCAGTGGATTGACGAGCACCGACCTGAATTCGTCGCCGTGGAGCGGGTGTTCAGCCAGTACAACGTACGGACGGTCATGGGCACCGCCCAGGCCAGCGCCGTCGCCATGCTCTGCGCCGCCCGCCGCGGCATCCCCGTCGCCCTGCACACCCCCAGCGAGGTCAAGGCCGCCGTCACCGGCAGCGGCCGCGCCGACAAGGCCCAGGTCGGCGCCATGGTCACCCGCCTGCTCCGGCTCGACGCGCCGCCGAAACCGGCGGACGCCGCCGACGCCCTCGCCCTCGCCATCTGCCACATCTGGCGCGCCCCCGCCCAGAACCGCCTCCAGCAGGCCGTCGCCCTGCACGCGACCAAAGCATCGAACGCATCGAACGCACTGAAAGGCCGTACGGCATGATCGCCTTCGTCAGCGGCACGGTCGCCGCACTCGCTCCCAACACAGCGGTGGTCGAGGTGGGCGGGGTCGGCATGGCCGTGCAGTGCACGCCGAACACGCTGTCCACGCTGAGGCTCGGTCAGCCGGCCAAGCTCGCCACCTCCCTCGTCGTACGGGAGGACTCGCTGACCCTCTACGGCTTCGTGAACGACGACGAGCGCCAGGTCTTCGAGCTGCTCCAGACCGCGAGCGGCGTCGGCCCGCGCCTGGCCCAGGCGATGCTCGCCGTGCACACCCCCGACGCCCTGCGCCGAGCGGTGGCCACCGGTGACGAGAAGGCGCTGATCGCCGTGCCCGGCATCGGCAAGAGGGGTGCCCAGAAGCTGCTGTTGGAGTTGAAGGACCGCCTGGGCGAGCCGATCGGCGCCCCCGCGATCGGCGCCCCGGTCACCCAGGGCTGGCGCGACCAGCTGCACGCCGCCCTGATCGGCCTCGGGTACGCCACCCGCGAGGCCGACGAGGCCGTGTCGGCCGTCGCTCCCCAGGCCGAGGCCGCCGAAGGCACGCCCCAGGTGGGCCAGTTGCTGAAGTCCGCCCTCCAGACCCTCAACAGAACTCGCTGAACGTCATGTTGAGGCCGTCGTACGACTCGTACGACCTGTAGGGCCCCTCCAACTCGTCCACCCCATCCGACCGCGACCCGCGAGGCACACGCAATGAACTGGGACGACACGACCGACGACACCGCCCCCGAGCGGCTGGTGGGCTCTGTCGCCGACGGTGAGGACCAGGCCGTCGAGGCCGCCCTGCGCCCCAAGGATCTGGACGAGTTCATCGGCCAGGAGAAGGTCCGCGAGCAGCTCGACCTGGTGCTGCGGGCGGCACGCGCGCGTGGAGCCACCGCCGACCACGTCCTGCTCTCCGGTGCCCCGGGCCTCGGCAAGACCACCCTCTCGATGATCATCGCGGCCGAGATGGGCGCCCCCATCCGCATCACCTCCGGCCCCGCCATCCAGCACGCCGGAGACCTCGCCGCGATCCTCTCCTCCCTCCAGGAGGGCGAGGTCCTCTTCCTCGACGAGATCCACCGCATGTCGCGGCCCGCCGAGGAGATGCTGTACATGGCGATGGAGGACTTCCGGGTCGACGTCATCGTCGGCAAGGGCCCCGGCGCCACGGCGATCCCCCTGGAACTGCCGCCCTTCACCCTGGTCGGCGCCACCACGCGCGCGGGACTGCTGCCGCCGCCGCTGCGCGACCGCTTCGGTTTCACCGCGCACATGGAGTTCTACGAGCCCGCCGAGTTGGAGCGCGTCATCCACCGCTCGGCGCACCTGCTCGACGTGGAGATCAACGCGGTCGGCGCCGCCGAGATCGCGGGCCGCTCGCGCGGCACGCCCCGTATCGCCAACCGTCTGCTGCGCCGCGTACGGGACTATGCGCAGGTCAAGGCGGACGGCATCATCACGCGCGACATCGCCGCGGCCGCCCTCGCCGTCTACGAAGTGGACGCCCGCGGCCTCGACCGCCTCGACCGGGGTGTCCTCGAAGCCCTGCTCAAGCTCTTCGGCGGCGGACCGGTCGGTCTCTCCACGCTCGCCGTCGCCGTGGGAGAGGAGCGCGAGACGGTCGAGGAGGTCGCCGAACCCTTCCTCGTCCGTGAGGGCCTGCTCGCCCGAACCCCCCGCGGCCGGGTGGCGACGCCCGCCGCCTGGGCCCATCTCGGTCTGACCCCGCCACGCGGCACGACCGGCGGAAACGGACAACAGGACCTGTTCGGGGCGTGACCGTCTCGTGACAGCGCGGTACTCGCCCGGCATGGAACCCCGGTGACATGCTGTGCGTTGTTCCATCACGGTGGACTCGCTTAGACTCCGCCGATGCCGCCCTTGTCGGCGACACACATACCCCCAACCATCAGGCCGCTCGCCATCGCGGTCGTGTGAAGGAAGTTCCGACCCGTGAGTCTCGTGACCCTCCTCCCGTTCATCGTGCTCATCGGGGCCATGATCCTGATGACCCGATCGGCCAAGAAGAAGCAACAGCAGGCCGTCGACATGCGGAACCAGATGCAGCCCGGTTCCGGCGTCCGCACGATCGGGGGCATGTACGCGACCGTCAAGGAGGTCAGCGAGGACACGGTCCTCCTCGACGCCGGGCCGGGCGTCGAGCTGCTGTTCGCCAAGAACTCCATCGGTGCCGTCCTCAGCGACGAGGAGTACAACCGCATCGTCCACGGCATCGAGCATGACCTGAAGTCCGACGTCGTCCCGGACGACGCCTCCTCCCTCACCGAGACCGACGAGCCCTCCGACGACGCTTCCGCCGCTTCCGACGACAAGCCCATCGACCTCGGCAAGAAGGACGCGTCCGACGACGCGACCGACGAGACCGACGAGGCGAAGGCCGACGAAGCAGAGCCGAAGAAGACCGGCGAGTCCGACGCGAAGTAGTCACGTCCCGGGAGTGCGAGCGAGAACCGCCCGCGCCCCGGGCACGTGCCGTTTTCGCCGGGCTTCCCGACACCAGTCATGGCCGTCCCCGCGCTGACCCCGCGCACGGCGGCCCGAGAGGGAGTACGAGAAGGTGGCAGCACCGAAGAAGGGCCGGAGCGCGAGCACCCAGAGCAAGCCTGGTCGCGCGCTGGCCCTCATCCTGATCGCCCTTGTGGCGCTCACCGGGGGAATGTTTGCCTCCGGACACACCACTCCGCGTCTCGGCATCGACCTCGCCGGTGGTACGAGCATCACACTGACGGCGATCAACGAGCCCGGCCAGCCCAACGCGATCAACAAGACCAACATGGACACCGCGGTCGAGATCATGAACCGCCGTGTCAATGGTCTGGGCGTGTCCGAGGCGGAGGTCCAGACCCAGGGCAATGAGAACATCATTGTCAACATTCCCAAGGGCACGGATTCCGAAGAGGCCCGGGAACAGGTCGGCACCACCGCGAAGCTGTACTTCCGCCCGGTCCTGCAGAGCCAGGTCGGCTCCGTCACGCCGGAGACTCCGAGCGGCTCGCCGAGCACCAGCCCCAGTGGCAGCGCCTCACCGAGCCCGTCGAGCTCCGACGGCAAGGACGAGGCGACCTCGCCCGAGGCCGGTGACTCCGCCAGCCCGTCGACCTCCGCCACGTCCCAGGGCCGTGCGGTGACCGACGCGCTGAAGGCCGACCCCACGCCGTCGGGCAGCGGCTCCGAGTCCGCCAAGGCCTCCGACAGCGCCTCGCCGTCGGCGAGCCCGAGCGTCGACGCGGAGACCCAGGCCCTCCAGGCCAAGTTCGCCGCCCTCGACTGCAACGATCCGAAGCAGCGCGCCGAGGCCGGCAAGGGCAAGACCACCGACGTCGTCGTGGCCTGCGGTCAGGACAACGGCAGCTGGAGCAAGTTCGTGCTCGGCCCGGTCGGGGTCGACGGCACCGAGGTCGAGAAGGCCCAGGCGCTGCTCGACACGCAGAACGGCACCGGCTGGCAGGTCGTCATGGACTTCGACTCCAAGGGAGAGAAGAAGTTCGCCGACATCACCGGCCAGCTGGCGAGCCAGACCTCCCCGCAGAACGAGTTCGCGATCGTCCTCGACGACGAGGTCGTCTCCCACCCCTACGTCCGCGCGGCGGTCACCGGCGGCAAGGCCGAGATCTCCGGCAGCTTCACGCAGGAGGAGGCCCAGAACCTCGCCAACATGCTGTCGTACGGCGCGCTCCCGCTGACCTTCAAGGAGTCCAGCGTCACCACCGTCAGCCCCGCGCTCGGCGGCGACCAGCTGGAGGCCGGTCTGATCGCCGGTGCGATCGGTCTGGCCCTGGTCATGATCTACCTGATCGTCTACTACCGCGGCCTGTCGCTGATCGCCATCGCCTCGCTGCTGGTCTCGGCGGCACTGACCTACGTGATCATGGCGCTGCTCGGTCCGACCATCAACTTCGCGCTGAACCTCCCGGCGGTCTGCGGTGCGATCGTCGCGATCGGTATCACAGCGGACTCGTTCATCGTGTACTTCGAACGCGTCCGGGACGAGATCCGCGAAGGCCGTACGCTGCGCCCCGCCGTCGAGCGGGCCTGGCCGCGTGCCCGACGCACCATCCTGGTCTCCGACTTCGTGTCGTTCCTCTCCGCCGCGGTGCTCTTCATCGTCACCGTCGGCAAGGTCCAGGGCTTCGCGTTCACGCTCGGTCTGACGACCGTGCTCGACGTCGTGGTCGTCTTCTTCTTCACGAAGCCGCTGCTGACGCTGCTGGCCCGCACGAAGTTCTTCGGGGGCGGTCACACCTGGTCCGGTCTCGACCCGAAGCGACTGGGTGCCCGGCCGCCGCTGCGCCGCACCCGCCGTCCCGTCGTCCCCGCCGACCCGAAGGAGGCCTGAGATGTCGAAGCTCGGTGACCTCGGAGCCCGACTCCACCGCGGCGAGGTCGGTTACGACTTCGTCGGCAACCGCAAGATCTGGTACGGCGTCTCGATCCTGATCACCATCACGGCCATCGTCGGCCTGGCGGTGCGCGGCCTGACCATGGGTATCGAGTTCCAGGGCGGCGCCGTCTTCACCACGGAGCGCACGAGCGTCTCGGTCACCCAGGCCGAGACGTACGCGGAGGAGGCCTCCGGCCACGACGCGATCGTCCAGAAGCTCGGCAACGACACCCTGCGCATCCAGATCTCCGGTGTGGACACGGCCAAGTCCGACCAGATCAAGCAGGACCTCGCCAAGGACCTCAAGGTCGACGCGGACACGATCAACGCCGACCTGGTCGGCCCCAGTTGGGGTGAGCAGATCGCCACCAAGGCCTGGCAGGGCCTCGCGGTCTTCCTGGTGCTCGTGGTGATCTACCTGGCGATCGCGTTCGAGTTGCGCATGGCCATCGCCGCGTTCGTCGCCCTGATCCATGACATCACCATCACGATCGGCATCTACGCCCTCGTCGGCTTCGAAGTGACGCCGGGCACGGTGATCGGTCTGCTGACCATCCTCGGTTATTCGCTCTACGACACGGTCGTCGTCTTCGACAGCCTCAAGGAGCAGACGAAGGACATCACCAAGCAGAACCGCTGGACGTACGCCGAGATCGCCAACCGCTCGATCAACAGCACCCTGGTGCGGTCGATCAACACGACGGTGGTCGCGCTGCTGCCGGTGGCCGGCCTGCTGTTCATCGGTGGCGGTGTCCTCGGCGCGGGCATGCTCAACGACATCTCGCTGTCGCTGTTCGTCGGTCTCGCGGCCGGTGCGTACTCGTCGATCTTCATCGCCACGCCGCTCGTCGCCGACCTCAAGGAGCGCGAGCCGCAGATGAAGGCCGTCAGGAAGCGGGTGCTCGCCAAGCGTGCCCAGGCCGACCACGACGTGGAGCCGGCCGCCGACGGTCCGTACGACGACGAGCCGGCGGACGCCACCCCCGCGGTGGTCGGTCCGCGCGCCCAGGCCGGCAGCCGCAGCCGCGGCCGGGGTGGGAAGCGGCGATGACCGAGCTCGCAGAAGTCACGACGCTGCTGCTCAGCCGCATCCGCGACGTCGCGGACTACCCGGAACCGGGCGTGATGTTCAAGGACATCACCCCGCTGCTGGCCGACCCGGCGGCGTTCACCGCGCTGACAGACGCGCTGGCGGAGCTGACCGTGCGGCACGGCGCCACGAAGATCGTCGGCCTGGAGGCCCGGGGCTTCATCCTGGGCGCCCCGGCCGCCGTCCGGGCGGGCGTCGGCTTCATCCCCGTACGCAAGGCGGGCAAGCTCCCCGGAGCCACGCTCAGCCAGGCGTACGACCTGGAGTACGGCTCCGCCGAGATCGAGGTGCACGCCGAGGACCTGGTCGCGGGCGACCGTGTCATGGTTATCGACGACGTCCTCGCCACCGGCGGTACCGCCGAGGCCTCCATCCAGCTCATCCGCCGCGCGGGCGCCCAGGTGGCGGGCGTCGCGGTCCTGATGGAGCTGTCCTTCCTGGCGGGCCGGCAGCGACTGGACTCCGCGTTGGCCGGGGCACCGCTGGAGGCCCTGATCACCGTCTGACACACGGCGGACGATCACACGACGGGCGCCCCGGGATTCGTCCCGGGGCGCCCGTCGCGCTGTTCCCGGCGTACGGAACCGTCGAGCGCTCCTTCGGAGCCACCACGCCCGGACCGCCCGAAGCGATGGTCCCGCTTGGTCCCTGCTGCCAAGATCGACCTCGACCACCCGAAACATCATGAAACGGGAGGAATGGGTGTCGATCACGTACAAGCTCACGACCGGAGCGGTCGCCGTCGTATCGGTCGCGGCGCTGACCGCCGTCGCCGCCCCCGCGAACGCGACCCAGGGCTCCGCCAAGACCACCGCGGCGGCCGAGGAACGGTCGGCCAGGGCCGGCTGCAACAGCTGGTGGAACGCCGTCGGCGTCCCGGGCAAGTGGAGCAAGGCCAAGGGCTGCAGCATCCTGGGCAGCCCCGGCCTGAAGGTCGGCTACGAGTGGAAGGCCGAGAAGGGCAGCCCCTGCGTCAAGGCCAAGTACTTCGTGAAGGGCGGCCCGAAGGGCTACAAGACGAAGTGGACCAAGCCCCTCTGCGGCAAGTCCGGCTCCTTCAAGAACCTCCCCTGGGGCAATGTGGCGGCCACGAAGGAGATCCAGATCAAGGGCTTCGCGATGCTCAAGTGGCGCTGACAGTCCTGTGCGCCGACACCTCTGACGTGCGGTGACCGACCACCGCACGTACCCCGCGCACCCCCCGAGGCGGGCCCCGAGGAATCCGGTGCCCGCCTCTCGTGTTTCACCGGTAGACGGCCCTCACAGTGGCCTGAAGGCGATCCTGGGGCGCGGGATCGCTACCATGGGGTTTCCGGAGCCTGACCGGGGGACCCGGATCGCGCACGAGGAGCCCTCTTGGCAGACGAGGCCCAGCACCTGACCGCCGCCAAGCCCGAGTCCGCCTCGGGCCCCGCGGCCAAGCCCGCGCAGAACCCGACGAAGGCGAACCCCGCCCCGTCCGCGCAGGGTTCGGTCGAGCACGCCCAGTCCGCGCCCGCCGACAAGGCCGCCGGGCCGTCGCGCCCCAAGCCCGCCCCCGCCGAACGCCCCGCGCCCGAGCCCACCCCGGCGCCCCCGGCCCGCCCCGCCGCCACGGGCCAGCCCGCCCGCTCCGGCTCCTCCAACCGCGTACGCGCCCGGCTCGCCCGCCTCGGCGTGCAGCGCTCCAACCCGTACAACCCGGTCCTGGAACCGCTGCTGCGGATCGTGCGCAGCAACGACCCGAAGATCGAGACGGCGACGCTCCGCCAGATCGAGAAGGCCTACCAGGTCGCCGAGCGCTGGCACCGCGGCCAGAAGCGCAAGAGCGGCGACCCGTACATCACGCACCCGCTCGCCGTCACCACCATCCTCGCCGAGCTGGGCATGGATCCGGCGACTCTGATGGCGGGCCTGCTGCACGACACGGTCGAGGACACCGAGTACGGCCTCGACCAGCTCCGCCGCGACTTCGGCGACTCCGTCGCCCTCCTCGTGGACGGCGTCACCAAGCTGGACAAGGTCAAGTTCGGCGAGGCAGCCCAGGCCGAGACCGTGCGCAAGATGGTCGTCGCCATGGCCAAGGACCCGCGCGTCCTGGTCATCAAGCTCGCCGACCGCCTGCACAACATGCGCACCATGCGCTACCTCAAGCGTGAGAAGCAGGAGAAGAAGGCGCGCGAGACCCTGGAGATCTACGCGCCGCTCGCCCACCGCCTGGGTATGAACACCATCAAGTGGGAGCTGGAGGACCTCGCCTTCGCGATCCTCTATCCCAAGATGTACGACGAGATCGTACGGCTGGTGGCCGAGCGGGCACCGAAGCGTGACGAGTACCTGGCCATAGTGACCGACGAGGTCCAGGCCGACCTGCGCGCCGCCCGCATCAAGGCGACCGTCACCGGCCGCCCCAAGCACTACTACAGCGTCTACCAGAAGATGATCGTCCGCGGCCGTGACTTCGCGGAGATCTACGACCTGGTCGGCATCCGCGTCCTGGTGGACACCGTCCGCGACTGCTACGCGGCCCTGGGTACCGTCCACGCCCGCTGGAACCCGGTTCCGGGGCGGTTCAAGGACTACATCGCGATGCCCAAGTTCAACATGTACCAGTCGCTGCACACGACGGTCATCGGGCCCAACGGCAAGCCGGTCGAACTCCAGATCCGTACGTTCGACATGCACCGCCGCGCCGAGTACGGCATCGCCGCGCACTGGAAGTACAAGCAGGAGGCCGTCGCCGGCGCCTCCAAGGTGCGTTCGGACGCGCCCAGGAGCACCGGCAAGGACGACCACCTCAACGACATGGCGTGGCTGCGGCAGCTCCTCGACTGGCAGAAGGAGACCGAGGACCCCAGCGAGTTCCTGGAGTCGCTGCGCTTCGACCTGTCGCGCAACGAGGTCTTCGTCTTCACGCCGAAGGGCGACGTGATAGCGCTGCCGGCCAGTGCGACCCCCGTCGACTTCGCGTACGCGGTCCACACCGAGGTCGGCCACCGCACCATAGGCGCCCGGGTCAACGGCCGACTGGTACCCCTCGAATCCACCCTCGACAACGGCGACCTGGTGGAGGTCTTCACCTCCAAGGCGGCCGGCGCGGGCCCGTCCCGCGACTGGCTCGGCTTCGTGAAGTCCCCCCGGGCCCGCAACAAGATCCGCGCATGGTTCTCCAAGGAGCGCCGCGACGAGGCCATCGAGCAGGGCAAGGACGCCATCGTCCGCGCCATGCGCAAGCAGAACCTGCCGATCCAGCGCATCCTCACCGGCGACTCCCTGGTCACGCTCGCCCACGAGATGCGCTACCCGGACATCTCCGCGCTGTACGCGGCCATAGGCGAAGGCCATGTCTCCGCGCAGAGCGTGGTGCAGAAGCTCGTCCAGGCCCTCGGCGGCGAGGAGGCGGCCACCGAGGAGATCGACGAGTCCGTACCGCCCAGCCGAGGCCGTGGCCGCAAGCGGCGCGGCAGCAACGACCCCGGTGTGGTGGTCAAGGGCGTCGACGACGTCTGGGTCAAGCTCGCCCGCTGCTGTACGCCCGTCCCCGGCGACCCCATCATCGGCTTCGTCACCCGAGGCAGTGGCGTATCGGTTCACCGCAACGACTGCGTCAACATCGAGTCGCTGTCTCGTGAACCCGAGCGCATCCTCGAGGTCGAGTGGGCGCCCACCCAGTCCTCGGTCTTCCTCGTCGCGATACAGGTCGAGGCCCTGGACCGCTCCCGCCTGCTGTCGGACGTCACCCGCGTCCTGTCCGACCAGCACGTCAACATCCTGTCGGCGGCCGTCCAGACCTCCCGCGACCGCGTCGCCACCTCCCGCTTCACCTTCGAGATGGGCGACCCGAAGCACCTCGGCCACGTCCTGAAGGCCGTACGGGGCGTGGAGGGCGTCTACGACGTGTACCGGGTGACGTCGGCGCGCAGGCCCTAGCGGGCCGGGGACAGGCAGGCGGAAGAGCATCTGAACGAGTGAGGGGCTCCCGTACGAACCGTACGGGAGCCCCTCACTGCTGAGCCGCAGGCGTCAGCCGCCGAACTCCTGCAGACCCTTCAGCGCCTGGTCCAGCAGGGCCTGGCGGCCGTCCAGTTCCTTCTGGAGCTTGTCGGCCCTGGCGTTGTTGCCCTGGGTACGAGCGGCCTCGATCTGGCTCGTCAGCTTGTCGACGGCGGCCTGGAGCTGGCCCGTGAGGCCGGCCGCGCGGGCGCGGGCCTCCGGGTTGGTGCGGCGCCACTCCGCTTCCTCGGCCTCCTGGATGGCCCGCTCGACCGCGTGCATCCGGCCCTCTACCTTCGGGCGGGCGTCGCGCGGCACATGGCCGATGGCCTCCCAGCGCTCGTTGACCGAGCGGAAGGCGGCACGGGCCGTCTTCAGGTCCGTGACCGGCAGGATCTTCTCCGCCTCCCCGGCCAGCTCCTCCTTGAGCTTGAGGTTCTCGGCCTGCTCCGCGTCGCGCTCGGCGAACACGGAGCTGCGGGCGGCGAAGAAGACGTCCTGGGCGCCGCGGAAGCGGTTCCACAGGTCGTCCTCATGCTCGCGCTGGGCGCGGCCCGCGGCCTTCCAGTCGGCCATCAGCTCGCGGTAGCGCGCCGCCGTGGGACCCCAGTCGGTCGAGTTCGACAGCGCCTCGGCCTCCGCGACCAGCTTCTCCTTGGTCTTGCGGGCGTCCTCACGCTGCGAGTCGAGCTGCGCGAAGTGGGCCTTGCGACGCTTGGAGAACGCCGAGCGGGCGTGCGAGAAGCGGTGCCAGAGCTCGTCGTCGGACTTGCGGTCCAGCCGCGGCAGACCCTTCCAGGTGTCCACCAGCGCGCGCAGCCGCTCACCGGCGGCCCGCCACTGATCGGACTGGGCCAGCTCCTCCGCCTCGGTGACCAGGGCCTCCTTGGCGTGCCGAGCCTCGTCGGACTGCTTCGCCCGCTGCTGCTTGCGCTCCTCGCGGCGTGCCTCGACGGTCTCGACGAGCTTGTCCAGCCGCACCTTCAGCGCGTCCAGGTCACCGACCGCGTGGTGCGCGTCCACCTGCTCCCGAATGTGGCCGATCGCGGCCTGCGCGTCCTTCGCCGACAGGTCGGTGGTCTTCACGCGCTTCTCGAGGAGGCCGATTTCGACAACCAGGCCTTCGTACTTGCGCTCGAAGTAGGCCAGCGCCTCCTCAGGGGAGCCGGCCTGCCAGGAACCGACGACCTGCTCGCCGTCGGCCGTACGCACGTACACGGTCCCCGTCTCGTCGACGCGGCCCCACGGGTCGCTGCTCACAGCGCCTCCTCCACATGATGCCTGCGGGGGGCCTCAGCTCCCCCGGGCATCGTCCACAGTTTCGTCACGGCCAACATAGGCGACCGGCGGGTTGCCTGTCCGCATCCCGCGCGACCGAAATTTCACTGCCGGTGGTCAGGACTTCTTGACAGTCGCCTTGTTGATCACGACGGTCGCGTTGGGCGTCCCATCACCCATTCCCGTGTTCTCACCGGCCTTGGCGATCTTCGTGAGGACCTTCATCCCCGCCTCGGAGATCGTGCCGAACGGCGTGTAGTTGGCCGGAAGCGGGCTGTCCTGGAAGACGAGGAAGAACTGGCTGCCGCCGCTGTTCTTGCCCTCGCCCGTCTGCGCGTTGAACTGGTTCGCCATCGCGACCGTCCCCGCCGGGTACACATCGCCCTTGAGACGCGAGTCCTTCAGGTTCTCGTCCGGGATCGTGTAGCCCGGACCGCCCATGCCGGTGCCCTGCGGGTCACCGCACTGCAGCACGTAGATGCCCTGCGTGGTGAGCCGGTGGCACTTGGTGTGGTCCAAGTAGCCCTTGTTCACCAGGAAGTTGAACGAGTTGACGGTGTGCGGGGCCTTCGCCGCGTCCATCGTTATGGGGATGGAACCGCAGGTCGTCTGCAGATCCATCGTGTACTTCGCGGCCTTGTCGACGGTGATCGCGGGCTCCTTCTTGAAGGTGAGCTCCTTGACCTTGCCCTCGGCCGCCTTCTCGCACGGGTCCGGCGCCTTGCTGGGCGAGGCGCTCGGGGTCACCTCCGCGCTCGCGTTGTCCTTCTTGTCGTCGCCCTTGAGGACGTCGGTCGTGTAGAGCGCCACACTGCCCACCAGGATCACGCCGAGCACCGAAGCGATCACGGCGTTGCGGACTCGTGCCTGGCGCCGCGCGGACGTACGCCGCTGCTGCTGCCGCAAGAACTTCTCCCGGGCGAGCTGACGCCGCCGCTGCTCCTGGCTGACCACGGGGTTCTCTCCTCATGCGTCTCGTACGTCGACGGGTGCGTCGCGCGTCCGTTGAGTCGACTGTTTACGTGTGACCCGTACCGTATATGGGTTCGCTGAGGAATCGGCAGCGCCGGTAGGCTCTGATCCACAGCAACCCACCCTCGTACGCCACAAGAAGGACGATCGTGCTCATTGCCGGGTTCCCCGCCGGGGCCTGGGGGACCAACTGTTATCTGGTCGCCCCCGCCGCCGGTGAGGAGTGCGTGATCATCGACCCGGGCCACCAGGCCACCCAGGGAGTCGAGGAGACGCTGAAGAAGCATCGGCTCAAGCCCGTCGCCGTCGTCCTCACCCACGGTCACATCGACCACGTGGCCTCGGTCGTCCCGGTGTGCGGCGCGCACGACGTACCGGCGTGGATCCACCCCCAGGACCGGTACATGATGAGCGACCCCGAGAAGGCGCTCGGCCGTTCCATCGGCATGCCGCTCATGGGCGAGCTGACCGTGGGGGAGCCGGACGACGTCAAGGAGCTGACCGACGGCGCCGAGCTGAAGCTGGCCGGTCTGGAGCTGTCCGTCGCGCACGCGCCCGGCCATACCAAGGGGTCGGTGACCTTCCGGATGCCCGAGAACACGGAGATCCCCTCCGTGTTCTTCTCCGGGGATCTGCTCTTCGCCGGCTCCATCGGACGCACCGACCTGCCCGGCGGTGACATGGCCGAGATGCTCGACTCGCTGGCCCGCGTGTGCCTGCCGCTCGACGACTCGACCGTGGTGCTGTCCGGCCACGGCCCCCAGACGACCATCGGCCAGGAGCGCGCCGCCAACCCGTATCTGCGGCAAGTGGCGGCCGAAGGCCACCAGGATCGCGGCGCCCCCGAGGCTCCCCGACGAGGAATGTGACGAGAGACCTTCCGTGAGCACCTTTCAGGCCCCCAAGGGCACGTACGACCTGCTGCCCCCCGACAGCGCCAAGTTCCTGGCCGTCCGCGAGGCCATCGCCGCGCCGCTGCGCAACTCCGGCTACGGCTACATCGAGACACCCGGCTTCGAGAACGTCGAGCTGTTCGCGCGCGGTGTCGGTGAGTCCACCGACATCGTGACCAAGGAGATGTACGCCTTCGAGACCAAGGGCGGCACCAAGCTCGCCCTGCGTCCCGAAGGCACCGCCTCCGTGCTGCGCGCGGCCCTCGAAGCCAACCTGCACAAGGCGGGCAACCTCCCGGTCAAGCTCTGGTACTCCGGCTCGTACTACCGCTACGAGCGCCCCCAGAAGGGCCGCTACAGGCACTTCTCCCAGGTGGGCGCCGAAGCGATCGGCGCCGAAGACCCGGCCCTGGACGCCGAGTTGATCATCCTGGCGGACCAGGCGTACCGCTCGCTGGGGCTGCGGAACTTCCGCATACTGCTGAACAGCCTGGGCGACAAGGAGTGCCGTCCCGTCTACCGGGCCGCCCTGCAGGAGTTCCTGCGCGGCCTGGACCTGGACGAGGACACGCTCCGCCGCGCGGAGATCAACCCGCTGCGGGTCCTCGACGACAAGCGCGAGTCGGTCCAGAAGCAGCTCGGGGACGCCCCACTCCTGCGCGACTACCTGTGCGACGCGTGCAAGGCGTACCACGAGGAGGTGCGCGAGCTGATCACGGCTGCGGGCGTCTCCTTCGAGGACGACCCGAAACTGGTACGCGGCCTGGACTACTACACCCGTACGACCTTCGAGTTCGTCCACGACGGACTCGGCTCCCAGTCCGCGGTGGGCGGCGGCGGCCGCTACGACGGCCTGTCCGAGATGATCGGCGGCCCGGCGCTGCCTTCGGTCGGCTGGGCCCTTGGTGTCGACCGTACGGTGCTGGCCCTGGAGGCGGAGGGCATCGAGCTCGAACTCCCCGCCGCCACCAGCGTGTTCGCCGTCCCACTCGGCGAGGAGGCCCGCCGCCTGCTCTTCGCCAAGGTCACAGAGTTGCGCAAGGTGGGCATCGCGGCCGACTTCTCGTACGGCGGGAAGGGCCTGAAAGGCGCGATGAAGAACGCCAACCGGAGCGGGGCGCGGTACGCGATCGTGGCCGGGGAGCGCGACCTCGCCGAGGGCGTCGTCCAGCTCAAGGACATGGAGTCGGGCGAGCAGGCCGCCATCGGCGTGAACGAGATCGTCGCCGAGCTGGAGGCCCGGCTGGGCTGAGTCAAGCCGTTGTCGCCCCTACTGCCCCTTACGGGCGGTAGGGGCGACTTTTATGTCCAGCGAACGGTGCACGCGCGAGTGTGTACGGCACAATGACCGTGCCCCAGAGGCCCCTTCGAAACCATGGAAACGACGTGATGAGCAAGACGACAGTCAAGAACGTCTCCTCCACGGAGCGGGAGCCCACCGCGGCTCCACGCACGGTGGGCGGCAGTCGTGCCTTCGCGATCCTGCTGCTGATCACCGGCGCGGCAGGCCTGCTCGCCTCCTGGGTCATCACGCTCGACAAGTTCAAACTGCTCGAAGACCCCAACTTCACCCCCGGGTGCAGCCTCAACCCGGTGGTCTCCTGCGGCAACATCATGAAGAGCGACCAGGCCTCCGCCTTCGGGTTCCCCAACCCGATGCTCGGCCTCGCCGCGTACGGCATCGTCATCTGCGTCGGCATGAGCCTGCTCGGCCGGGCGTCCTTCCCGCGCTGGTACTGGCTGACCTTCAACGCGGGCACCCTCTTCGGCGTCGGCTTCGTGACCTGGCTGCAGTACCAGTCGCTGTACAACATCAACTCGCTCTGCCTGTGGTGCTGCCTGGCCTGGGTCGCCACGATCCTGATGTTCTGGTACGTCACGTCCTTCAACATCCGCAACGGCTTCCTGCCCGCGCCCGGCTGGCTGAAGGGTTTCTTCGGCGAGTTCACCTGGGTGCTGCCCGTGATGCACATCGGCGTCATCGGCATGCTGATCCTGACCCGCTGGTGGGACTTCTGGACCAGCTGACGGTCCGAGGGCGGGCTGACGGCCCCGACCGGATTGTCAGTGCGGTGACATAGGGTTTTCGGTGTGGAGCCCGATCTGTTCACCGCCGCCGCAGAAGAACGCCAGGAGAAGGACCCTGCCGCCAGCCCCCTGGCCGTACGGATGCGTCCGCGCACCCTCGACGAGGTCGTGGGCCAGCAGCATCTGCTGAAGCCCGGCTCACCCCTGCGCAGACTGGTCGGCGAGTCCGGCGGCGGCCCGGCCGGCCCCTCCTCGGTGATCCTCTGGGGCCCGCCCGGTACGGGCAAGACGACCCTGGCGTACGTCGTCTCCAAGGCAACCAACAAGCGCTTCGTGGAGCTCTCCGCGATCACCGCCGGCGTCAAGGAGGTCCGCGCGGTCATCGAGGGCGCCCGCCGCGCCACCGGCGGCTTCGGCAAGGAGACCGTCCTCTTCCTCGACGAGATCCACCGCTTCAGCAAGGCCCAGCAGGACTCCCTGCTCCCGGCCGTCGAGAACCGCTGGGTCACGCTGATCGCGGCGACGACGGAGAACCCGTACTTCTCGGTGATCTCCCCCCTGCTCTCCCGCTCCCTGCTCCTCACCCTCGAACCGCTCACCGACGACGACCTGCGCGGCCTCCTCAAGCGCGCGCTGACCGACGAGCGCGGCCTCAAGGGCGCCGTCACCCTCCCCGACGACACCGAAGCCCACCTCCTGCGGATCGCCGGCGGCGACGCCCGCCGCGCCCTGACCGCCCT
Organism: Streptomyces sp. DSM 40750; assembly: GCF_024612035.1. Classification (GTDB taxonomy): domain Bacteria; phylum Actinomycetota; class Actinomycetes; order Streptomycetales; family Streptomycetaceae; genus Streptomyces. The sequence goes on along the minus strand of NZ_CP102513.1, from coordinate 2,342,423 downwards.
GGAGGCCGCGGCCGGCGCCGCCCTCGACAAGGGGGAGCAGGAGATCGGGCTCCAAACCCTGGAGGAGACCGTCGACCGCGCCGCCGTGAAGTACGACCGCGACGGCGACCAGCACTACGACGTGGCCAGCGCCCTCATCAAGTCCATCCGCGGCTCCGACGTCGACGCCGCGCTGCACTACCTGGCCCGGATGATCGAGGCAGGCGAGGACCCCCGGTTCATCGCCCGCCGCCTGATGATCTCCGCCAGCGAGGACATCGGCCTGGCCGACCCGAACGCGCTGCCGATAGCCGTCGCGGCCGCCCAGGCCGTCGCCATGATCGGCTTCCCCGAGGCGGCGCTCACCCTCAGCCACGCCACCATCGCCCTGGCTCTGGCCCCGAAGTCGAACGCCGCGACGATGGCCATCGGCGCCGCCATGGAGGACGTACGCAAGGGCCTGGCCGGTCCCGTGCCCCCGCATCTGCGGGACGGGCACTACAAGGGCGCGGCCAAGCTGGGGCACGCCCAGGGGTATGTGTACCCGCACGACCTGCCCGAGGGGATCGCCGCCCAGCAGTACGCACCGGACGCGATCAAGGAGCGGAAGTACTACACACCGACCAGGCACGGAACGGAGGCCCGGTACGCCGACGCGGTGGAGTGGACCAGGAAGCGCCTCGGTCGGAAGCAGTCCTGATCCCCCTGTAGACTCGTCCACAGTGCTGCGTCCCGTGTCCGGCTCCGGTCGGCGCCTCAGGCGGGACATCCAGCCGGATCTTTTGATCCAGGAGCGTCGCGCACCGTCGTAGGTGTCGCGGGCCGCCCACCACCACTCGGATTCCGGGACCGGTCGGTGGGCCGTTCGTGTGCTGCACGTATGTGCCCAGACCAGGGGAACGGCTGCCCGACAAGTCCCTCGTGGACGAGACGGGAATCCCCGGCTGCGGATGCGACCTCCCGTAACCCTGAGGCAGCCGATAAGAAAAGGAAAAGAAGTGGCGAACCAGTCCCGCCCCAAGGTCAAGAAGTCGCGTGCCCTCGGCATCGCGCTGACCCCGAAGGCCGTCAAGTACTTCGAGGCCCGCCCCTACCCGCCGGGTGAGCACGGCCGCGGCCGCAAGCAGAACTCGGACTACAAGGTCCGTCTGCTCGAGAAGCAGCGTCTGCGCGCGCAGTACGACGTGTCCGAGCGCCAGCTCGTCCGCGCCTACGAGCGTGCCTCCAAGGTCCAGGGCAAGACCGGTGAGGCCCTGATCATCGAGCTCGAGCGTCGTCTCGACGCGCTGGTCCTGCGTTCGGGCATCGCCCGCACGATCTACCAGGCCCGCCAGATGGTCGTCCACGGCCACATCGAGGTCAACGGCCACAAGGTCGACAAGCCGTCCTTCCGCGTCAAGCCGGACGACGTCGTCATGGTCCGTGAGCGCAGCCGCCAGAAGCCGCTGTTCGAGGTCGCCCGTGAGGGTGGCTTCGCCGCGGACGGTGAGACCCCGCGCTACCTGCAGGTGAACCTCAAGGCCCTGGCGTTCCGCCTGGACCGCGAGCCCAACCGCAAGGAAGTCCCGGTCATCTGCGACGAGCAGCTCGTCGTCGAGTACTACGCCCGCTGATCCGTCTTCGACGGACGTAGTCACCCACCGCGCGTCAGCCCGTCGTCTCCCCGCCCTCCGAGGCGGGCGGGGCGGCGGGCTCTCGCCTTACTGCGGTACGCGTTAATGCGGTACTGAGCGATCGCCCCGGCGCGATAGGCTCGGGACACGAATTTTCGACGTTCAGGCATGTTCCAGGGAGCGGGTGCACACAGTGTCCGGTGGAGAGGTGGCCGGGATCCTGGTGGCCGTCTTCTGGGCGATCCTGGTCTCCTTCCTCGCCGTCGCGCTGGCGAGGCTGGCCCAGACGCTCAAGGCGACCACCAAGCTCGTCGCGGATGTGACCGACCAGGCCGTCCCCCTCCTCGCCGACGCGTCCACCGCAGTCCGCTCCGCGCAGACGCAGATCGAACGGGTCGACGCCATCGCGTCCGACGTCCAGGAGGTCACGTCGAACGCCTCGGCGCTCTCCACGACCGTCGCGTCCACCTTCGGCGGCCCCCTCGTCAAGGTCGCCGCCTTCGGCTACGGCGTACGCCGGGCCATGGGCGGCCGCACGGAGGGCGAGCCCGCCAAGGAGCAGCGTCGTACCGTGATCGTGGGACGCACCGTTCCGGGCACGCGCCGGAGCAAGCGCAACACCCGTGGAAAGAAGGACTGACCGAGCGATGTTCCGCCGTACGTTCTGGTTCACCACAGGTGTCGCCGCCGGAGTGTGGGCCACCACCAAGGTCAACCGCAAGCTCAAGCAGCTCACTCCCGAGCACCTCGCCACCCAGGCGGCGAACAAGGCGATCGAGGCGGGCCACAAGCTCAAGGACCGGGCAGTCGGGTTCGCGCTCGACGTCCGCGACAACATGGCCCAGCGGGAGGCCGAACTGGGCGAGGCCCTCGGCATCGAGGCCAACCCCGACCGGTATCCGGAGCTTCCGGCCCCGAGGCGCGTCGTCGCCATCGAGAACACCAACACCCCGAAGTACAGCAGGAATCCGAGGTACGTCGAGAGCTCGTCGTACCCGTACAACCGGAATGAGGACCACTGATGGAGTCGGCTGAAATCCGCCGCCGCTGGTTGAGCTTCTTCGAGGAGCGCGGTCACACCGTCGTCCCTTCGGCGTCGCTCATCGCGGACGACCCGACTCTGCTCCTGGTCAACGCGGGTATGGTCCCCTTCAAGCCGTACTTCCTCGGTGAGGTCAAGCCCTCCTTCGCCCGCGCCACCAGCGTGCAGAAGTGCGTCCGTACGCCGGACATCGAAGAGGTCGGCAAGACCACCCGGCACGGCACGTTCTTCCAGATGTGCGGCAACTTCTCCTTCGGCGACTACTTCAAGGAAGGCGCCATCAAGCACGCCTGGGAGCTGCTCACCAGCTCCCAGGACAAGGGTGGTTACGGCCTGGAGCCGGAGAAGCTCTGGATCACCGTCTACAAGGACGACGACGAGGCCGAGCGCATCTGGCACGAGCAGATCGGCGTGCCCAAGGAGCGCATCCAGCGCCTCGGCATGAAGGACAACTACTGGTCCATGGGCGTTCCCGGCCCGTGCGGCCCCTGTTCCGAGATCAACTACGACCGTGGTCCGGAGTTCGGCGTCGAGGGCGGCCCGGCCGTCAACGACGAGCGGTACGTGGAGATCTGGAACCTGGTCTTCATGCAGTACGAGCGCGGCGAGGGCACCTCGAAGGAGGACTTCGAGATCCTCGGCGAGCTGCCCAGCAAGAACATCGACACGGGCCTCGGCATGGAGCGCCTCGCCATGATTCTGCAGGGCGTGCAGAACATGTACGAGATCGACACCTCCATGGCCGTCATCAACAAGGCCACCGAGCTGACCGGCGTCTCGTACGGCGACGCCCACGAGTCGGATGTGTCCCTGCGCGTGGTCACCGACCACATCCGCACCGCCGTGATGCTCATCGGCGACGGCGTCACCCCCGGCAACGAGGGCCGTGGCTACGTCCTGCGCCGCATCATGCGCCGCGCCATCCGGAACATGCGGCTGCTCGGTGCCACCGGCCCGGTCGTCAAGGACCTCATCGACGTCGTCATCGGCATGATGGGCCAGCAGTACCCCGAGCTCATCACCGACCGCGAGCGCATCGAGAAGGTCGCCGTCGCCGAGGAGAACGCCTTCCTCAAGACGCTGAGGGCCGGCACGAACATCCTCGACACGGCCATCACCGACACCAAGACCGCCGGTGGCAAGCAGCTGCCCGGCGACAAGGCGTTTCTGCTCCACGACACCTGGGGCTTCCCGATCGACCTCACCCTGGAGATGGCCGCCGAGCAGGGCCTCTCCGTGGACGAGGACGGCTTCCGCCGCCTGATGAAGGAGCAGCGGGACAAGGCCAAGGCCGACGCCCGGTCCAAGAAGACCGGCCACGCCGACCTCGGGGCCTACCGCGAGATCGCCGACGCCGCCGGTGAGACCGAGTTCATCGGCTACTCGGACACCGAGGGTGAGTCGACGGTCGTCGGCATCCTCGTCGACGGTCTGTCCTCGCCCGCCGCCACCGAGGGCGACGAGGTCGAGATCGTCCTCGACCGCACCCCGTTCTACGCGGAGGGCGGCGGTCAGATCGGTGACACCGGCCGGATCAAGGTCGACTCCGGTGCCGTCATCGAGATCCGCGACTGTCAGAAGCCGGTCCCGGGCGTGTACGTCCACAAGGGCGTCGTCCAGGTCGGCGAAGTGACCGTCGGCGCCAAGGCCCAGGCCTCCATCGACGGCCGTCGCCGCACGGCCATCGCCCGCGCCCACTCGGCCACGCACCTCACCCACCAGGCCCTGCGGGACGCCCTCGGCCCGACGGCCGCCCAGGCCGGTTCCGAGAACCAGCCCGGCCGCTTCCGCTTCGACTTCGGCTCCCCCTCCGCCGTTCCGACGGCCGTGATGACCGACGTCGAGCAGAAGATCAACGAGGTGCTCGCCCGCGACCTGGACGTGCACGCCGAGATCCTGAGCCTCGACGAGGCCAAGAAGCAGGGCGCCATCGCCGAGTTCGGCGAGAAGTACGGCGAGCGCGTCCGCGTCGTCACCATCGGCGACTTCTCCAAGGAGCTGTGCGGCGGCACACACGTCCACAACACCGCCCAGCTGGGCCTGGTGAAGCTGCTCGGCGAGTCGTCCATCGGCTCCGGTGTGCGCCGCATCGAGGCCCTTGTCGGCGTCGACGCCTACAACTTCCTCGCCCGTGAGCACACGGTCGTCGCCCAGCTGCAGGAGCTGATCAAGGGCCGCCCGGAGGAGCTCCCGGAGAAGGTCTCCGCCATGCTCGGCAAGCTGAAGGACGCCGAGAAGGAGATCGAGAAGTTCCGCGCCGAGAAGGTGCTGCAGGCCGCCGCCGGTCTCGCCGAGTCCGCCAAGGACGTTCGCGGTGTTGCTCTGGTGACCGGTCAGGTCCCGGACGGCACGACCGCCGACGACCTCCGCAAACTGGTGCTCGACGTGCGTGGACGCACCCAGGGCGGACGGGCCGTCGTGGTCGCTCTGTTCACCACGGTGAACGGCAAGCCGCTGACGGTCATCGCCACCAACGAGGCCGCCCGCGAACGCGGCCTCAAGGCCGGCGATCTGGTCCGTACGGCCGCCAAGACCCTCGGCGGCGGCGGTGGCGGCAAGCCGGACGTCGCCCAGGGCGGTGGCCAGAACCCGGCCGCCATCGGTGAGGCCGTCGACGCGGTCGAGCGTCTGGTCACCGAGACGGCCAAGTGAGCACCACAGGTCACACGAGCGAAGACGACGGCCCGGTCATGCGCCGCGGCCGTCGGCTCGCGATCGACGTCGGGGACGCCCGTATCGGGGTCGCCTCCTGCGACCCCGACGGAATCCTCGCCACCCCGGTCGAAACGGTCCCCGGACGCGATGTTCCGGCCGCGCAACGCCGCTTGGGGCAACTCGTCGAGGAGTACGAACCGATCGAGGTCGTCGTCGGCCTCCCTCGCTCCCTCAAGGGGGGCGAGGGCCCGGCGGCGGTCAAGGTCCGGGGCTTCGCCCAGCAACTGGCCCGCATGATCGCGCCCGTTCCGGTCAGACTCCTCGACGAGAGGATGACCACAGTGACGGCCGGTCAAGGACTGCGTGCCTCGGGTGTGAAATCCAAAAAGGGCAGGTCGGTCATTGACCAGGTAGCAGCCGTAATCATCCTGCAACAGGCCCTGGAATCCGAACGGACGTCAGGTAAAGCTCCGGGCGAGGGCGTCGAAGTGGTCATCTGATCGCGATACGGTAACGTTCCGCGCGATGCGGGGGCCTTCGAACAGCCACCGCACAAAAAGAGGCGGGGACGAAAGCCGAGCCACCGGCCCCGCGTGATCGCCGCCTCGCGGCTCTAGGGGATCGATGACTGAGTATGGCCGGGGCCCAGGCTCCGAACCGTGGCATCCGGATGACCCGTTGTACGGGGACGACGGATGGGGCGGACAGCAGGCCCAGGCGGGTCAGCAGTCCCCCTACGGCGGCCAGCCGCAGCAGCACTACCCGGAGCAGCAGTTCCAGCAGCAGTACGACAACAACGGCAACGGCGGCTGGGGCAACGGCCACCAGGACGCCTACGCCCAGCAGCAGTACCAGCAGGAGTACGGGGACCCCGGGCAGCAGCAGTACCCCGGCCAGAACCAGCACCAACAGCAGTACACCGGTCATGACCAGCAGCAGTACGACCAGGTCAACGGCGGCTGGAACAACGGAACGCACCAGCACGCGCACGGCGCTTACGCGGCCGACCCGGGCGACCCCTACGGGGGCCAGCCCATGGCGTACGGCGGTGGGCAGCCCGACTTCTACGGCACGCCCGACGCCTATCCGCCGCCGGAGCCGCCGTCGCGCCGCCGTGCGGAACCCGCACCCGATCCCGAGCCGCAGCCGACCGGGGAGCGGACCGACTGGGACCCCGGGCCGGACCAGGGCGAGCACGCGTTCTTCGCGGGCGGCGGCGATGACGACGAGGCCGAGGAACGCGGGGGCCGAGGCGACCGGAAAGGCCGTGGCGGCAAGTCCGGAAAGCCGGGCAAGAGCGGCAAGAAGCGCCGCAGCGGTTGCGCCTGCCTGGTGGTCGTCATAGTGTTCGGCGGCGGTTTCGCCGGCGTCAGCTATTACGGTTACCAGTTCTACCAGAGTCGTTTCGGTGAGGCTCCCGATTATTCGGGGGACGGTACGAACGAAACCGTGACGATCACCATCAAGAAGGGTGACTTCGGTTCTGTGATCGGGCAGAAACTGAAAGCGGCCGGGGTCGTCAAGAGCGTGGACGCCTTCACGGCTGCCCAGGCGCAGAATCCTGAATCATCAGTTCAAGCGGGTGTCTATCTGCTCAAGAAAGAGATGTCCGCTGAAAGCGCTCTCGCCCTGATGCTCGATCCGAAGAGTCAGAACAACTTCACTGTCAGGGAAGGTCTGCGAAATAGCGATGTCTACTCCTTGATCGACAAGGAGTTGGGCCTCGACAAGGGCACGACCGAGGAGGTCGCCGAGAAGAAGTGGGAGACCCTCGGTCTTCCCGACTGGGCGAACGACAACGACGACATCAAGGATCCGCTGGAAGGATTCCTCTACCCGTCCACCTATCCGGTCGCCAAGGGTATGAAGCCCGAGGCTGTCCTGAAGGAAATGGTCGATCTCGCCAAGGCGAAGTACGAGGAATTCGACCTGGAGGACAAGGCTGATGACCTGAAGCTTGAGAATCCGCTACAGGTGCTCACGGTGGCGAGCCTCGTACAGGCCGAAGGAAACAATAAGAAGGACTACAAGAAGATCGCGCGGGTCGTCTACAACAGGCTTGAGCCCAACAATCTGGAAACGGCTGGTCTGCTCGACTTCGACTCGACGGTGAATTACTTGCGCGGCGAGTCCAAGCTGGCGACCGGTTCGGTCGATTCGCTGCGGCAGATCGACGACCCCTACAACACGTACAAGATCAAGGGGCTGCCGCCCGGGCCGATCGGTAATCCCGGTGACGAGGCGATCGAGGGAGCCCTCAAACCGACCAAGGGCGACTGGTACTACTTCGTGTCCATCAATAAGGACGAGACGCTTTTCGCCGTGACCAACGAAGAGCACAACCGGAACCGCAAGAAGTACCAGGAAGCGCAGAACGGATAAATGAGCCGCACCGCCACCAAGCACCGGGCCGCCGTGCTCGGCTCGCCGATCGCCCACTCGCTATCCCCTGTGCTGCATCGGGCCGCGTACGCTGCACTCGGGCTCGCCGACTGGTCGTACGACCGTTTCGAGATCGATGAGGAGGCGCTGCCCGGGTTCGTCGAGAAGCTCGGACCGGAGTGGGCCGGACTGTCGCTGACCATGCCGCTCAAGCGGGCGGTCATCCCGCTGCTGGACGAGATCAGCGAGGTGGCGACCTCCGTCGAGGCGGTCAACACGCTGGTGTTCACGGAGGACGGGCGGCGGGTCGGCGACAACACCGATATCCCCGGGATGGTCGCCGCCCTGCGGGAGCGGGGGATCGAGCAGGTGGAGTCCGCCGCGATCCTCGGCGCCGGCGCCACCGCGTCGTCCGCGCTGGCCGCGCTCGCCCGGATCTGCACCGGCGAGGTCGTGGCGTACGTACGGAGCGAGGCTCGGGCCGCCGAGATGCGGCAGTGGGGCGAGCGGCTGGATGTCGAGGTGCGTACGGAGGACTGGGCGGACGCCGAGCGGGGGCTGAGCGCTCCGCTGGTCATCGCGACGACGCCGGCCGGGGCGACGGATGTGCTGTCCGGTGCGGTGCCGGAGCGGCCGACGACGCTGTTCGACGTGCTGTACGACCCGTGGCCCACCGAACTAGCCGCGCGGTGGTCCGCGTACGGTGGTGCGGTGGTAAGCGGGCTCGATCTGCTGGTACACCAAGCGGTGTTGCAGGTGGAACAAATGACGGGATTCAAGTCCGTGCCGGTTGAGGCGATGAGAAAGGCTGGAGAGCGGGTGCTGACCAGCCGCTAGATTGGACGCTGGCCCAGCAGGCTGGTGAGCTGTGCCCGGACGGCATGCAACGGCCGCTGAACCCAGACCGACTGCCCCGCCGGTGTGGTCCGTGACGAGGTTCGCGCTTCGTGCTGGAACATCTGGGTGTCGAGGATGGTGTTGGCCGTGGATGAGACCGGCTTCATCAAGAAGGGCCCCCACTCGGTCGACGTGCAGCGGTAGTACACCAGCACCTCCGGGAACATCAACAATTGCCAGCTCGGGGTGTCTTTTACCTACGCCTCCGCGGAGGGTTGGGCGTTGATCGAACGGGAGTTGTGCCTGTCCACCACCCGGACCGAAAATTCGGCTTGCCGGGCGGACGCGAGGATCCGCGAAGAAATCATTCTCCGCACCAGCCGATGCTGGAGCAGGCGGTTGTCGCGAAGGTGCTGTTTTCGCTGGGGTACTGGCGACGAGGTCTACGGCCAGGACCCGGTCGTGCGCGGATGGCTGGCTGGGCAGCGCCTGAGCTACGTGCTGGCGTTCGCCTCCAATCACCATTCCGGACTGCGCAGACAGAACGCCCGCACCATCTCGGCGATCCTGCCGGAACACACCTGGGAGATCCGATCCGCTGGCGACAACACCCGCGGTCTACGCTGATGCGCCTGGGCGCTCGTCCCAGCGAAGAGTACTCAAGGCCACCGAGAGCGAAGTGGGCTTGGTGGACCACCACCAGGCCCTTCAGTAGCTGGCCTATTACCGGCACATCATTCTGGCCATGATGGCCGTCGCCCACCTGACTCCACGTGGAACAAATTGCACTAAACGGCAAGCCGGCCAGGTGAATCCCTTCCAAAGTTTGACAGGGGCATGCCCTATGGGGGAGGGTTGATCGCTCGCAATTCGAAGCCCGCGACACTGCGGAATGGTCACCTTGAGGAGTCGGAGCGCATGCGAGTTAATCACGGATTCAAAAAAATCTTTCTTGCGGTCACCGCATCAGCAACTCTTATTTTCACTGCCCCAGGGTCAGCCTATGCTGGCGAGAATGCGGTAGCTTGTAACAGGGACATCAATAACTATGGAGTGTGCTCCGGGGAAGCGATATTCGACTACACTGACCACGTATTTCAAGGTGTAGCCGCCGGAGAGCGGGTTCAAGTCAATGATAATGCGCGGGACAGTCACGGCGTTCAGGTCTACGTGCAATGGGATGGCGTAAATCCTCGCCGGAAGGTGTGCAACGCAGGCGCAACTGGCTGCTACTTCTACTTCAAGATCCCCGAGGGTGAGAGAGTGAAGATTCAAGTGTGCCTGACAGAGAAGAGTGAGGAGATAAACCCGTCCTGCGGATATCCCCGGTACGGTAGGGCGTAGCCTTGAGGGAGTGTCGGCGTATCGGTGCGTCGACACTCCCACTTGTTAACCTAAAGGTTTATTTTTCTCTGAGGACTCTCCCGTAACTGATCAGGAGAGTCGGCAGCCCTTCATTGAACAGCGAGGATGTGGGGTCATCGATCCGTTCGTCCATGGCATGGGGAAAGCTCGCGTGCATGTCGCATCGAGCGCGGGTGGCGGCGCTGCTTTAGGAATCGTCGCTCACCTCAGAGCCGCCCATCACGGATGTGCGCCATTCCTTCTCTCGCATGAAGCCCTGGAAGATCCTACGCGACTGCCGCTTCAAGGGCGACGGCGTCCACCACGCAATGCTCGAATCGCTCGCCTGTACAACACGTCAGAGATCATTTACGGGACACTGCTTAGGTTAGTTAGCGTCGTGTTGATGCGCGGTAAAGGGCGAGAAGGTCATTTACCAGATCGCTGAGGTGGTTGGTATTGCAGCGGTGATTCTGTGGGAGTTGACAGCCCTCGACAGTGGCCATGACCCGTTCTCCGAGGCAGCGGATCTTGGCGCGGGCACTGTTACGCCGACGCTTCCACCGCTTGGGACGACGGCCTCCGGAAAGGGGATGCAGCGGGCGGCCAGCGCTCTTGTCACGCCCTTGTCGGCCCAGCACTTGAGCACTCTCGGTGCACGGGCCAGTCTGTCTGATGGCAGGCCCGATGATCCGTGTGCAGCGGTAGTTTGCTGGACGGGTGGTTGCTCCGCGCCAGGCCGTCCGTCTGCTGGACCTGTGACCGGGGCCCGGCCCCGGACGTGGGAGGATCGGAGGTGGCGGGCCGGGGCCGCGCACCCGGTAGCCGTCGCCGTACGCGAGGACGCGCGTACACGCAGGCAGTACGCAGTACCGGGCGCGAGCACTGAGGAGCACCGTTGAGCAGGTTGCGCTGGCTGACCGCGGGGGAGTCCCACGGTCCCGCACTTGTCGCGACGCTGGAGGGACTTCCCGCCGGCGTGCCGATCACCACGGAGATGGTGGCGGACCACCTGGCCCGTCGGCGCCTGGGCTATGGACGCGGTGCGCGGATGAAGTTCGAGCGTGACGAGGTCACGTTCCTCGGTGGGGTGCGGCACGGGCTGACGATGGGCTCGCCGGTGGCGATCATGGTCGGGAACACCGAGTGGCCGAAGTGGGAGCAGGTCATGGCGGCCGACCCGGTCGACCCGGAGATCCTCGCCGGCCTGGCCCGCAATGCGCCGCTGACCCGTCCCCGTCCCGGTCACGCCGACCTGGCGGGGATGCAGAAGTACGGCTTCGACGAGGCCCGGCCGGTCCTGGAGCGCGCCTCCGCCCGGGAGACCGCCGCCCGTGTCGCCCTCGGTGCCGTCGCCCGGTCGTATCTGAAGGAGACGGCCGGGATCGAGATCGTCTCGCACGTGGTGGAGCTGGCGACCGCGAAGGCCCCGCAGGGCGTGTACCCGACGCCGGCCGACGTCGAGAAGCTGGACGCCGACCCCGTGCGCTGCCTGGACGCCGACGCGTCGAAGGCGATGGTCGCCGAGATCGACCAGGCCCACAAGGACGGCGACACGCTCGGCGGAGTCGTCGAGATCCTGGCGTACGGCGTGCCCGTGGGCCTCGGCTCGCACGTGCACTGGGACCGCAAGCTGGACGCCCGCCTCGCCGGCGCACTGATGGGCATCCAGGCCATCAAGGGCGTCGAGGTCGGTGACGGCTTCGAGCTGGCGCGGGTGCCCGGCTCCAAGGCGCACGACGAGATCGTGAACACCCCCGAAGGCATCCGGCGGGTCTCCGGCCGCTCCGGTGGCACCGAGGGCGGTCTGACGACGGGCGAGCTGCTGCGGGTGCGGGCGGCGATGAAGCCGATCGCGACCGTGCCGCGGGCGCTGCAGACCATCGACGTGACCACCGGCGAGGCGACGCAGGCCCACCACCAGCGCTCCGATGTCTCCGCGGTGCCGGCGGCGGGCATCGTCGCCGAGGCGATGGTGGCCCTGGTGCTGGCGGACGCGGTGGCGGAGAAGTTCGGCGGCGACAGCGTCACCGAGACGGCCCGCAACGTCCGTTCCTACCTCGACCACCTCGCGATCCGGTGAACCCGGTGCCTCTGGTCGTTCTCGTCGGACCCATGGGCGTCGGCAAGTCCACCGTCGGGCAGCTGCTCGCCGAGCGGCTGGGCGTCGCCTACCGGGACACCGACGACGACATCGTGGCCGAGCAGGGCCGCGCGATCGCGGAGATCTTCGTCGACGAGGGCGAGTCCGCGTTCCGCGCCATCGAGAAGCGGGCCGTGCACGCGGCGCTGGCCGGCCACGACGGCGTCCTCGCCCTCGGCGGGGGCGCGATCCTCGACGCCGAGACGCGCGGGCTGCTCGCCGGGCAGCGGGTCGTCTACCTCTCGATGGACGTGGAGGAGGCGGTCAAGCGCACCGGCCTGAACGCCGCCCGCCCGCTGCTGGCCGTCAACCCCCGCAAGCAGTGGCGGGAGCTGATGGAGGCCCGGCGGAACCTGTATGAGGAGGTGGCCACGGCTGTTGTGCCCACCGACGGGCGTACGCCGGAGGAAGTCACCCAAGCGGCCCTGGACGCACTGGAGTTGAAGGAAGTATGAGCGAGACAGTGACCCGTATCCAGGTCGGCGGTACGGCGGGTACCGAGCCGTACGAGGTTCTGGTCGGGCGTCAACTGCTCGGTGAGCTGGGCGGGTTGATCGGCAACCGGGTGCGGCGGGTCGCCGTGATCCATCCTGAGGCGCTGGACGACACGGGCGAGGCCCTGCGCGCCGAACTGGCCGAGCAGGGCTTCGAGGCCGTCGCCATCCAGGTGCCGAACGCGGAGGAGGCCAAGACCGCCGAGGTCGCCGCCTACTGCTGGAAGGCGCTGGGCCAGTCCGGGTTCACCCGTACCGACGTCGTCGTCGGCGTCGGTGGCGGCGCCACCACGGACCTGGCCGGGTTCGTGGCGGCGACCTGGCTGCGCGGGGTGCGCTGGATCGCCATCCCCACCACCGTCCTCGCCATGGTCGACGCGGCCGTCGGCGGCAAGACCGGCATCAACACCGCCGAGGGCAAGAACCTGGTGGGGTCCTTCCATCCGCCGGCCGGGGTGCTGTGCGACCTGGCCGCGCTGGACTCGCTGCCGGTCAACGACTACGTCTCCGGGCTCGCGGAGATCATCAAGGCCGGGTTCATCGCGGATCCGGTGATCCTGGACCTGATCGAGGCCGATCCGCAGGCCGCCCGCACGCCTGCCGGGGCGCACACCTCGGAGCTGATCGAGCGGTCGATCCGGGTCAAGGCCGAGGTGGTCTCCGGGGATCTGAAGGAGTCCGGGCGCCGGGAGATCCTGAACTACGGTCACACCCTGGCCCACGCGATCGAGAAGAACGAACGCTACAAGTGGCGCCACGGTGCGGCGGTGTCCGTGGGGATGCATTTCGCCGCCGAACTGGGCCGTCTGGCGGGCCGGTTGGACGACGCGACCGCCGACCGTCACCGCACGGTCCTCGAAGCGGTCGGGCTGCCGTTGCACTACCGCTACGACCAGTGGCCCAAGCTGCTGGAGACGATGAGGGTCGACAAGAAGTCCCGGGGCGATCTGCTGCGCTTCATCGTCCTGGACGGCCTGGCCAAGCCCACCGTCCTGGAAGGACCCGACCCCGCCGTACTCCTCGCCGCCTACGGCGAAGTGGGCCAATAACGCCCGCTCGGGCAGCTCCTGTCCGATTCGCCTTGTGGTCATGGCCACTTGGGCACTTCGGGCTGCCCCCGGCCGTTCACCAAACGGTGGCCGGGGACGGTACCGTTCGGTAAGGGCGGGGTCGAAAGGCCCCGCCTGCCAGTGTCGATGTGACTGTACGAGACGGAGTGGCACCGGATGCAGCACGCAGTGGGAGCTCCGCTGCCGCCGCCCCATCGGCAGGGGCAGGACCCGGCGACCCCGTGGTCGCCGACCGCGAACCACCAGGGACACCCGGCCCCTCCTCACCCGGGACCGCCGGGCGCGACCCCTCCGGGACATCCGGGCGCGAGCCACCCGGCCCCACCCGGCACGCACCCGGGCCCCGTGCCGACGACCCCGCCCGCGCCCATGGCCCCGCCGACACCGGCCGCGCCCCCCGGGTCCGTCCCTCCGCCCGCGTCCCCCGGCTCGGTGTCCCCGCCCGCCCCGGGCTTCGCCGGAGGCCCCGGGCATTCGCACACCTCGGCCGCGCACCAGACGGGAGTCCCCAGGGACACGACCGGACACGTGCAACTGCCGCCGGGCGGCCCCGTCACCATGCCGCCGCCCGCCACGGGCGCGCCCGACGTCACGACCACCACGCTCGCGGTCCTGCTCATCGGGCCCGCCGGGGCCGGCAAGACCAGCGTCGCCAAGTACTGGGCGGACCACCGCCGGGTGCCCACCGCGCACATCAGCCTGGACGACGTACGCGAATGGGTGCGCTCCGGCTTCGCGGACCCTCAGTCCGGCTGGAACGACAACTCCGAGGCGCAGTATCGTCTCGCCCGCCGCACCTGCGGCTTCGCGGCCCGCAACTTCCTGGCCAACGGCATCTCCTGCATCCTCGACGACGCGGTCTTCCCCGACCGCCCGGTTGTCGGCCTCGGCGGCTGGAAGCGGCACGTCGGCCCCGGCCTGCTCCCCGTCGTCCTCCTGCCGGGCCTGGAGATCGTCCTCGAGCGCAACGCCGAGCGCTCGGGCAACCGCCGCCTCACCGACGAAGAGGTCGCCCGCATCCACGGCCGCATGGCGGGCTGGTACGGCTCCGGCCTCCCCATCATCGACAACTCCCAGCTGGACGTACCGAGCACGGCACGCGTCCTGGACGAGGTTCTGGCAAGGTCGGTCGCGAGTCCGCCCAAGTGGTGAACACCGCACACTGAGCCGACCCGAGAGGGGGCGCGGGGAACTGCGCGAACAACCTCCGTCGGCTCGCAGCGGGCGCAGGACCTCTCGTCGCACCGCTGTCCCCCGTTCGGCGCGCCCCCGCTCGGCCCCGTTCGACCGGCGACCGACCTGCGCAGCTCATACGCTCAAACCATGTCAGAGGTGTACGCGGCCCGCCGCGAGCGGCTGAGGAAGTGCTGCAACACGAGCGGCAGCGCCGCCGCACTCGTGACCCGCCCCGCCAACGTCCGGTATCTCGCGGGGGCGGCCCCCCATGGTGCCGCTCTGCTGCTCGGGAAGACCGAGGACGTACTCGTCTGTGGCGCGCCCCCGAGCGGCGAAGCAGGCGAGGGCCGCCCCGACGAATCGCTACGCGTCCAGGTGCTGCCGAGGCCCGGCGGCGACCCCGGGGTCGCCGCCGCCGACATGGCCGCGGCCATGGGCGCCGAGTCCCTCGCCGTGGAGGAGCATCACCTCACCGTGGCCCGGCACCGCGCGATCCGCTCGGTCGCGCCCCGGCTGCGCCTCGCCGACCTCGGCGGCGCCGTCGAGCAGCTGAGAGTGATCAAGGACGAGGAGGAGATCTCCTGTCTGCGGATCGGCGCGGAGATCACCGACCAGGCGCTCGGCGAACTGCTCGAATCGATCCTCGTCGGCCGCACCGAGCGCCATCTCGCCCTGGAACTGGAGCGCCGCCTCGTCGACCACGGCGCCGACGGCCCGGCCTTCACCACCTCCGTCGGGACCGGCCCGAACTCCGGCCGCCCCGGCCACCTCCCCACCGACCGCCGGGTCGAGGAGGGCGATTTCCTCTCCGTGTGCCTCGGTGCGACCTACCGCGGCTACCGCTGTGAGATCGGCCGTACGTTCGTCATCGGCACCTCGCCCGCCGACTGGCAGATCGAGCTCTACGACCTGGTCTTCGCAGCCCAGCGGGCCGGACGGGAGGCGCTGGTACCCGGTGCGGCCTACCGCGCCGTGGACCGCGCGGCCCGCCAGGTACTGGACTCCGGGGGGTACGGTGACGGCCTTCCGATGCTGATGGGGCACGGTGTCGGACTCGAAATCGACGAGGACCCGCAGTTGGCCCCCGCGGCCATGGGTAAACTGGACGCTTGCGTGCCGGTCACCGTCGAACCGGGGGTCCACCTCCCCGGCCGGGGCGGCGTCCGGATCGATGACACGCTCGTCGTACGCCCCGAGGCGGACGGCGGACCCGAGCTACTCACCATCACGACCAAGGAGCTGCTCGCCCTCTAGGCAGGTGCGTGCCCCGGGGTCGTCCACGTCAGTCCAGGAGATTCCGCAACCGTGGCTTCCACGAACGACCTCAAGAACGGCCTGGTGCTCAAGCTCGAAGGCGGCCAGCTCTGGTCCGTCGTCGAGTTCCAGCACGTCAAGCCCGGCAAGGGCCCGGCCTTCGTGCGCACCAAGCTCAAGAACGTGCTCTCCGGCAAGGTCGTCGACAAGACGTTCAACGCCGGCGTCAAGGTCGAGACGGCCACTGTCGACAAGCGAGACATGCAGTTCTCCTACATGGACGGCGAGTACTTCGTCTTCATGGACATGGAGACCTACGACCAGCTCATGGTCGACCGCAAGGCCGTCGGCGACGCCGCCAACTTCCTGATCGAGGGCTTCACGGCCACCGTCGCGCAGCACGAGGGCGAAGTGCTCTTCGTCGAGTTGCCGGCCGCCGTCGAGCTCGTGATCCAGGAGACCGAGCCGGGCGTCCAGGGCGACCGCTCCACCGGTGGCACCAAGCCCGCCACGCTGGAGACCGGCCACCAGATCCAGGTGCCGCTCTTCATCACCACCGGCGAGAAGATCAAGGTCGACACCCGCACGAGCGACTACCTCGGCCGGGTGAACAGCTAACCGTGGCTGCCCGTAATACGGCCCGCAAGCGTGCCTTCCAGATCCTCTTCGAGGGCGACCAGCGCGGGGTCGACGTTCTGACCGTGCTTGCCGACTGGATCCGGCACTCCCGATCCGACACCCGGCAGCCGCCGGTCAGTGAATACACCATGCTGCTGGTCGAGGGCTACGCGGAGCACATCAAGCGGATCGACGAACTGATCGCGCAGTACTCGGTGGGCTGGACCCTCGACCGGATGCCGGTCGTGGACCGCAACATCCTGCGCCTCGGGGCGTACGAGCTGATCTGGGTCGATGAGACTCCCGACGCGGTGGTGCTGGACGAGATGGTTCAGCTGGCGAAGGAGTTCTCCACGGACGACTCGCCGTCGTTCGTGAACGGGCTGCTGGGTCGTCTGAAGGACTTGAAGCCTTCGCTTCGCAGGGAAGCCGAGGGGAAGTAAGGCGCACGACAAAAACCGCCGGGGTGGCCCGAACCGATTGGTTCAGGTCACCCCGGCGGCACGTTTCTGCTGCGCCCCGGCGGGGCTGTCAGCCCTCCTCGTGGGAGACCGCGCGGCGGGCGTCGGCGTCGAGGACGCCCCAGCTGATCAGCTGCTCGGTGAGGACCGAGGGGGACTGGTCGTAGATGACGGCGAGTGTGCGCAGGTCGTCCTGGCGGATCGAGAGCACCTTGCCGTTGTAGTCACCGCGCTGGGACTGGATCGTCGCCGCGTAGCGCTGCAGCGGGCCCGCCTTCTCGGCCGGCACATGGGCCAGGCGCTCAAGGTCGAGGACCAGCTTCGGCGGCGGCTCGGCGGCGCCACCAGGGGTCGTACCGGGAAGCAGCTCCTGCACCGGAACCCCGTAGAAATCCGCCAGCTCCGCGAGGCGCTGCACGGTGACGGCGCGGTCGCCGCGCTCGTACGAACCGACCACGACCGCCTTCCAGCGTCCCTGGGACTTCTCCTCGACACCGTGGAGGGAAAGGCCCTGCTGGGTGCGGATGGCCCGGAGCTTGGCCCCGAGCTGTTTGGCGTATTCGCTGGACATATAGCTCCCCGGACGAAGGCTGGTGACTCACTGTGAGGTTACGCAGCGTGACTCTGCCCCGTCAAGCCGAATGGTCCGGACCGACTCTTCCGTGGTAACCGTGATCGGTTGCGCCAGGGGGGTGATCAGGGGCGTTGTCGGGGCCTGCTAACGTGGATGGCGCAAATCCGACGTCCTTTAAGGTCCGTCCCGTGAGGCGGAGAAGGGGGTCCGTTTCGTATGGACACGCAAGAAAATCCGCAACAGGATCCGCAGTCGTCCGATGCCAGGCCCGTGCTCGAAGGCCCCGACATCGCGCGTGTGCTGACCCGCATCGCCCACGAGATCGTCGAACGCGCCAAGGGCGCCGACGACGTGGTGCTCCTCGGCATCCCGACCCGGGGCGTCTTTCTCGCCCAGCGGCTCGCCGCCAAGCTGGCGGAGATCACCGACCGCAAGATCCCGGTCGGCTCGCTGGACATCACCATGTACCGCGACGACCTGCGCATGCACCCGCCGCGTGCGCTGGCCCGCACGGAGATCCCCGGTGACGGCATCGACGGCCGCCTGGTCGTCCTCGTCGACGACGTGCTCTTCTCCGGCCGGACGATCCGCGCCGCGCTCGACGCGCTGAACGACATCGGCCGCCCGCGCGCCGTCCAGCTCGCGGTCCTCGTCGACCGCGGCCACCGCGAACTGCCCATCCGCGCCGACTACGTCGGCAAGAACCTCCCCACGTCGCTGCGGGAGACGGTCAAGGTCCAGCTCGCCGAGGAGGACGGTCGGGACACCGTGCTGCTCGGCGCGAAGCAGGCCGCCCGGGGCGCGCAGCAGTAGCGATCGCAGGCGTACGGCGGTGCCGTGCGCCCCGGGATCGCGCCTCCGCGTGCCCGCCTGCCCGGCTGTGCCCGGCCGGTCGGGACCTCGCCTCCCCATACTGAACAGCCTTACGGAGCCTGAAAGATGCAGCGTCATCTCATCTCGGCCGCCGACCTCACCCGCGACGACGCCGTCCTGATCCTCGACACCGCCGAGGAGATGGCCCGGGTCGCCGACCGGCCGATCAAGAAACTGCCGACCCTGCGCGGCCGCACGATCGTCAACCTCTTCTTCGAGGACTCCACCCGCACCCGGATCTCCTTCGAGGCCGCCGAGAAGCGCCTCTCCGCGGACGTCATCAACTTCTCCGCCAAGGGGTCGTCGGTGTCGAAGGGCGAGTCCCTCAAGGACACCGCCCAGACCCTCGAAGCCATGGGCGTCGACGCGGTCGTCATCCGGCACGGTGCCTCCGGGGCCCCGTACCGCCTGGCGACCTCCGGCTGGATCGACGCCGCCGTGATCAACGCCGGTGACGGCACCCACCAGCACCCCACCCAGGCCCTGCTCGACGCCTTCACCATGCGCCGCCGCCTCGTCGGCCGGGACGCCGGGCTCGGCCAGGACCTGTCCGGCAAGCGCATCACGATCGTCGGCGACGTCCTGCACAGCCGGGTCGCCCGCTCCAACGTCGACCTGCTGCACACCCTCGGCGCCGAGGTCACCCTTGTCGCCCCGCCCACCCTGGTCCCGGTCGGCGTCGGCTCCTGGCCCTGCGAGGTCTCGTACGACCTCGACAGCACGCTCGCCAAGTCCGACGCGGTGATGATGCTGCGCGTGCAGCGCGAGCGGATGAACGCCGCGTTCTTCCCGACCGAGCGCGAGTACTCACGGCGCTACGGCCTCGACGGCGACCGCATGGCGCGGATGCCCGAGCACGCCATCGTGATGCACCCCGGCCCGATGGTCCGCGGCATGGAGATCACCGCCGAGGTCGCCGACTCCGACCGCTGCACCGTCGTCGAGCAGGTCGCCAACGGAGTCTCCATCCGGATGGCCGTGCTGTACCTGCTTTTGGGCGGCAACGAGCCCGCCGTCACCCACACCCGTACCACCGAGGAGAAGTAAGAACGATGAGCAAGATCCTTATCCGTGGGGCGAAGGTGCTGGGCGGCGAGCCGCAGGACGTCCTGATCGACGGCGGGACCATCGCCGAGGTGGGCGTCGGTCTGTCCGACGAGGGCGCCGAGGTCGTCGAGGCCGGCGGCAAGGTGCTCCTGCCGGGCCTGGTCGACCTGCACACCCATCTGCGGGAGCCCGGGCGTGAGGATTCCGAGACCGTGCTGACCGGCACGCGTGCGGCGGCCTCCGGCGGCTACACGGCCGTCTTCGCCATGGCCAACACCTTCCCCGTCGCCGACACCGCCGGTGTGGTCGAGCAGGTCTACCGGCTCGGCCAGGAGCACGGGTACTGCGACGTCCAGCCCATCGGGGCCGTCACCGTCGGTCTGGAGGGCAAGAAGCTCGCCGAGCTGGGCGCGATGCACGAGTCGGCCGCCGGGGTCACCGTCTTCTCGGACGACGGCAAGTGCGTCGACGACGCGGTGATGATGCGCCGGGCCCTGGAGTACGTGAAGGCCTTCGGCGGGGTCGTCGCCCAGCACGCGCAGGAGCCGCGGCTGACCGAGGGCGCCCAGATGAACGAGGGCGTCGTCTCCGCCGAGCTGGGCCTCGGCGGCTGGCCGGCGGTGGCCGAGGAATCGATCATCGCCCGGGACGTCCTGCTCGCCGAGCACGTGGGTTCCCGCGTCCACATCTGCCACCTCTCGACCGCGGGCTCGGTGGAGATCGTGCGCTGGGCCAAGTCGCGCGGCATCGACGTCACCGCCGAGGTCACTCCGCACCACCTCCTCCTCACCGACGAGCTGGTGCGGACGTACAACCCGGTCTACAAGGTGAATCCGCCGCTGCGCACCGAGCGCGACGTGCTGGCCCTGCGTGAGGCGCTCGCGGACGGCACGATCGACATCGTCGCCACCGACCACGCCCCGCACCCGCACGAGGACAAGGACTGCGAGTGGGGCGCGGCCGCCATGGGCATGGTCGGCCTGGAGACCGCCTTGTCGGTGGTCCAGGAGACGATGGTCGCCACCGGCCTGCTCGACTGGGCGGGTGTCGCGGACCGCATGTCCTTCACGCCGGCCAGGATCGGGCAGGCGGCCGGTCATGGACGTCCCGTCTCGGCAGGTGAGCCCGCCAACCTCACGCTCGTCGACACGGCCTACCGTGGGTCGGTGGATCCCGCGGGCTTCGCCTCGCGCAGCCGCAACACCCCCTACGAGGGCCGCGAGCTGCCGGGCCGTGTCACGCACACGTGGCTGCGGGGCAAGGCCACGCTCGTCGACGGGAAGCTCACGTGACACCTGTAATTCTGCTGGCCGCAGAGAAGGAATCGGCCGAGGTCACCGACTGGGCCGCGCGCATCGGCTGGGTCGTCGGACTCGCCCTCTTCGTCGCCCTCGTCTACTGGCTGATGCGCGAGGGCTGGAAATGGCGCGGCACGCTCCAGAGCGACCTGCCCGCCCTCTTCACCGCGCCGGACGAGCCCGGTGAGGCCAAACTGGGCATGAGCGGCCGCTACCACGGCTCGACCACCGCCGGGCAGTGGCTCGACCGCATCGTGGCGCACGGCCTGGGCACCCGCAGCCGGGTCGAGCTGACGTTGACGGACGCGGGCCTGGATGTCGTACGCCCGGGGGCGACGGACTTCTTCGTCCCGGTCGAGGCTCTGCGCGAGGCCCGGCTCGACAAGGGCATCGCCGGGAAGGTCCTCACCGAGGGCGGGCTGCTGGTCGTCACCTGGGAGCACGGCGGCAAGCTGCTCGACTCCGGGTTCCGCTCCGACCGCGCGGCCGAGCACAACGAGTGGGTCGACACCCTGAACCAGATGATCAACAAGACGGAAACGGAAGGCGCACGATGACGACCTCCACCCGGGGAGCCACCAGGGTTCCCGCCGTACTCGTCCTGGAGGACGGCCGGGTCTTCCGCGGCCGTGCCTACGGGGCCGTGGGGGTGACCTTCGGCGAGGCCGTGTTCTCCACCGGGATGACCGGCTACCAGGAGACCCTCACCGACCCGTCGTACCACCGCCAGGTCGTCGTCATGACCGCCCCGCACGTCGGCAACACCGGCGTCAACGACGAGGACCCCGAGTCCAAGAAGATCTGGGTCTCCGGATACGTCGTACGCGACCCCGCGCGCGTGCCCTCCAACTGGCGCTCCCGCCGTTCGCTCGACGAGGAGCTGGACCGGCAGGGCGTCGTCGGCATCAGCGGCATCGACACCCGGGCCCTCACCCGCCATCTGCGCGAGCGCGGCGCCATGCGCGTCGGCATCTTCTCCGGGAACGCGCTGCCCGACGAGGGCACGATGCTCACCGAGGTCCGCCAGGCCCCTGAGATGAAGGGCGCGAACCTCTCCGCGGAGGTCGCCACCAAGGAGACGTACGTCGTCCCGGCGATCGGCACGAAGAGGTTCACCGTCGCCGCCGTCGACCTCGGCATCAAGGGCATGACCCCGCACCGCATGGCCGAGCGCGGCATCGAGGTGCATGTGCTGCCCGCGACGGCGACGGTCGAGGACGTGTTCGCCGTGAATCCCGACGGGGTGTTCTTCTCCAACGGCCCGGGCGACCCGGCCACCGCCGATCACCCCGTCGCCGTGATGCAGGCGGTGCTGGAGCGTGGCACCCCGCTGTTCGGCATCTGCTTCGGCAACCAGATCCTGGGGCGTGCGCTCGGCTTCGGCACCTACAAGCTGAAGTACGGCCACCGCGGCATCAACCAGCCGGTGCAGGACCGTACGACCGGCAAGGTCGAGGTCACCGCGCACAACCACGGGTTCGCCGTCGACGCCCCGCTCGACAAGGTCTCCGAGACCCCCTACGGCCGCGCCGAGGTCTCCCACGTGTGCCTCAACGACAACGTGGTGGAGGGGCTCCAGCTCCTCGACCGGCCCGCCTTCAGCGTCCAGTACCACCCCGAAGCGGCAGCGGGCCCGCACGACGCCGCCTACCTGTTCGACCGCTTCGTATCCCTGATGGAGGGCCAGCGTGCCTAAGCGCACCGATATCCAGTCCGTCCTGGTCATCGGCTCCGGCCCGATCGTCATCGGCCAGGCCGCCGAGTTCGACTACTCCGGCACCCAGGCGTGCCGCATCCTGCGCGCCGAGGGCCTGCGAGTCATCCTCGTCAACTCCAACCCGGCGACGATCATGACCGACCCGGAGATCGCCGACGCCACGTACATCGAGCCGATCACCCCGGAGTTCGTCGAGAAGATCATCGCCAAGGAGCGCCCGGACGCGCTGCTGCCCACACTGGGCGGCCAGACGGCGCTCAACACCGCGATCTCGCTTCACGAGAACGGCGTCCTGGCCAAGTACGGCGTCGAGCTCATCGGCGCCAATGTGGAGGCGATTCACAAGGGTGAGGACCGCGATCAGTTCAAGGTGGTTGTTGACGCGGTTCACAGCAAGATCGGGTACGGCGAGAGTGCACAGTCGGTGATCTGTCACTCCATGGACGACGTGCTGAAGGGTGTCGAGACGCTCGGCGGTTACCCGGTCGTCGTCCGCCCCTCCTTCACCATGGGCGGCGCCGGCTCCGGCTTCGCGCACGACGAGGAGGAGCTGCGCCGCATCGCCGGCCAGGGCCTGACCCTGTCTCCCACCACCGAGGTGCTCCTGGAGGAGTCCATCCTCGGCTGGAAGGAGTACGAGCTGGAGCTGATGCGCGACAAGCACGACAACGTCGTGGTCGTCTGCTCCATCGAGAACTTCGACCCCATGGGTGTGCACACCGGTGACTCGATCACGGTCGCGCCCGCGATGACGCTCACCGACCGCGAGTACCAGATCCTGCGGGACATCGGCATCGCCGTCATCCGCGAGGTCGGCGTCGACACGGGCGGCTGCAACATCCAGTTCGCTGTGAACCCCGTTGACGGCCGTGTCATCGTCATCGAGATGAACCCGCGTGTATCGCGGTCGTCGGCGCTCGCCTCCAAGGCGACCGGTTTCCCGATCGCCAAGATCGCCGCCAAGCTGGCCGTCGGCTACACGCTCGACGAGATCCCGAACGACATCACCGAGCAGACCCCGGCCTCCTTCGAGCCGACACTCGACTACGTGGTCGTGAAGGCTCCGCGTTTCGCCTTCGAGAAGTTCCCGTCCGCCGACTCGTCCCTGACCACGACCATGAAGTCGGTCGGCGAGGCCATGGCGATCGGCCGCAACTTCACCGAGGCGCTGCAGAAGGCATTGCGGTCGCTGGAGAAGAAGGGCAGCCAGTTCACGTTCGTCGGCGACCCCGGCGACAAGGCGGAGCTGCTGCGCGAGGCCGTCCGGCCGACCGACGGCCGGATCAACACCGTCATGCAGGCCATCCGCGCGGGCGCCACGCCCGAGGAGGTCTTCGAGGCCACGAAGATCGACCCGTGGTTCGTCGACCAGCTCTTCCTGATCAAGGAGATCGCGGACGAGCTGGCCGCCGCCGAGCGCCTGAACGTCGACCTGCTCGCCGAGGCCAAGCGGCACGGCTTCTCCGACCAGCAGATCGGTGAGATCCGCGGGCTGCGCGAGGACGTTGTCCGCGAGGTCAGGCACGCGCTGGGCGTGCGCCCGGTGTACAAGACGGTCGACACGTGCGCCGCCGAGTTCGCGGCGAAGACGCCGTACTTCTACTCCTCCTACGACGAGGAGACGGAGGTCGCTTCGCGTGAGAAGCCGGCCGTGATCATCCTGGGCTCCGGCCCCAACCGCATCGGCCAGGGCATCGAGTTCGACTACTCCTGCGTGCACGCCTCCTTCGCGCTCAGCGACGCGGGCTACGAGACCGTGATGGTCAACTGCAACCCGGAGACCGTCTCCACGGACTACGACACCTCCGACCGCCTGTACTTCGAGCCGCTGACGCTCGAAGACGTGTTGGAGATCGTCCACGCCGAGTCGCTGGCCGGCCCGATCGCGGGCGTCGTCGTCCAACTCGGCGGCCAGACCCCGCTGGGCCTGGCGCAGGCGCTCAAGGACAACGGCGTACCGATCGTGGGCACCTCTCCGGAGGCCATCCACGCCGCCGAGGACCGTGGCGCCTTCGGCCAGGTCCTCGCCGAGGCCGGTCTCCCGGCGCCGAAGCACGGCACCGCGACCACCTTCGTGGGCGCCAAGGCCATCGCCGACGAGATCGGCTACCCGGTCCTCGTCCGCCCGTCGTACGTGCTCGGCGGGCGTGGCATGGAGATCGTGTACGACGAGGCCCGCCTCGAGTCGTACATCGCGGAGTCGACCGAGATCAGCCCCTCCCGGCCGGTCCTCGTCGACCGCTTCCTCGACGACGCGATCGAGATCGATGTCGACGCGCTGTACGACGGCCACGAGCTGTACCTCGGTGGCGTGATGGAGCACATCGAGGAGGCCGGCATCCACTCCGGGGACTCGGCGTGCGCCCTGCCCCCGATCACCCTCGGCGGCTTCGACATCAAGCGCCTGCGAGCCTCCACGGAGGCCATCGCCAAGGGCGTCGGGGTGCGTGGTCTGATCAACATCCAGTTCGCGATGGCCGGCGACATCCTCTACGTCCTCGAAGCCAACCCGCGCGCCTCCCGCACCGTCCCCTTCACCTCGAAGGCGACCGCGGTGCCGCTGGCCAAGGCCGCCGCCCGGATCTCGCTCGGCGCGACCATCGCCGAGCTGCGGGTGGAGGGGCTGCTTCCGGCCAACGGTGACGGTGGTGAGCTGCCGCTCGACGCACCGATCTCCGTCAAGGAGGCCGTCATGCCGTGGTCGCGCTTCCGCGACATCCACGGACGCGGTGTCGACACGATCCTCGGCCCGGAGATGCGCTCCACCGGAGAGGTCATGGGCATCGACTCGGTCTTCGGCACGGCGTACGCCAAGTCGCAGGCCGGCGCTTACGGGCCGCTGCCCACCAAGGGCCGCGCGTTCATCTCGGTCGCCAACCGCGACAAGCGCTCGATGATCTTCCCGGCGCGTGAGCTGGTCGCCCACGGCTTCGAACTGCTCGCCACGTCCGGCACGGCCGAGGTACTCAAGCGCAACGGCATCAACGCCACCGTCGTCCGCAAGCAGTCCGAGGGCACCGGCCCGAACGGCGAGAAGACCATCGTCCAGCTCATCCACGACGGCGAGGTCGACCTCATCGTCAACACGCCGTACGGCACCGGCGGCCGCCTCGACGGCTACGACATCCGTACGGCGGCCGTGGCCCGGTCCGTGCCGTGCCTGACGACGGTCCAGGCGCTCGCCGCGGCCGTCCAGGGCATCGACGCGCTCAACCACGGCGACGTGGGTGTGCGCTCACTCCAGGAACACGCCGAACACCTGACCGCGGCCCGCGACTAGCAGCCCTGAGGGGGACACCGGAAACGGTGTCCCCCTCTTCATGAGGCTCATGAGGCTTCAAGAGGACACTGACTGATGTACAAGCTTTTCTTCCGTCTGGTTTTCACACGGATGGACCCTGAGGAGGCCCACTACCTGGCCTTCCGCTGGATCCGCCTCGCCGTCCGCATCCCCGTGCTGCGCACCTTCGTCGCGGCCGCGCTGGCCCCCCGCTACGAGGAACTGCGCACGGAGGCGTTCGGGCTGCGCATGCACGGCCCCTTCGGGCTGGCCGCCGGCTTCGACAAGAACGCCGTCGCCATCGACGGGATGTCGATGCTGGGATTCGACCACGTCGAGATCGGCACGGTGACGGGTGAGGCCCAGCCCGGAAACCCCAAGAAGCGGCTGTTCCGCCTGGTCGCCGACCGGGCGTTGATCAACCGCATGGGCTTCAACAACGAGGGCTCGCTCGCCGTGGCCGCCCGTCTGGCCTCCCGTACGCCCGTCTTCAAGACCGTCGTGGGCGTCAACATCGGCAAGACCAAGGTCGTCCCGGAGGACGAGGCCGCCGGGGACTACGTGAAGTCCACGGAGCGCCTCGCGCCGTACGCCGACTACCTGGTCGTGAACGTCTCCTCGCCCAACACGCCGGGCCTGCGCAACCTCCAGGCCACGGAGGCGCTGCGCCCCCTGCTGACCGCCGTCCGCGAGGCCGCCGACCGCACGGTGCGCACGCGCCGGGTGCCGCTGCTGGTGAAGATCGCGCCGGACCTCGCCGACGCGGACATCGACGCCGTCGCCGACCTCGCCGTGGAGCTGGGCCTGGACGGGATCATCGCCACGAACACCACCATCGCGCGCGAGGGACTCGGCTTGACATCCGAACCCTCCCTCGTGAAGGAGACGGGCGGCCTCTCCGGCGCCCCCGTCAAGGCCCGCTCCCTCGCGGTCCTGCGCCGCCTCTACGCGCGCGTGGGCGACCGGATCACCCTGGTGGGCGTCGGCGGCATCGAGAACGCCGAGGACGCCTGGCAGCGCATCCTGGCCGGCGCCACGCTGGTCCAGGGCTACAGCGCCTTCGTCTATGAGGGCCCCTTCTGGGCGCGTGCCATTCACAAGGGCCTCGCCGTACGCCTCCGCACGAGCCCGTACGCCACCCTCGCCGACGCGGTCGGCAGCGACGTGAGGAAGACGGTATGACTGAGCCTTTCGGTGCGCGGCTGCGCCGCGCCATGGACGAGCGCGGACCGCTGTGCGTCGGCATGGACCCGCACGCCTCCCTGCTCACCGACTGGGGCCTGAACGACGACATCGCGGGCCTGGAGCGCTTCAGCCGCACGGTCGTCGAGGCGCTGGCGGACCGCGTGGCCGTCCTCAAGCCGCAGAGCGCCTTCTTCGAGCGTTTCGGGTCGCGCGGCATCGCCGTACTGGAGAAGTCCGTCCAGGAGGCGCGGGCGGCCGGCGCGCTGGTCGTCATGGACGCCAAGCGCGGCGACATCGGCTCCACCATGGCGGCGTACGCCGAGACCTTCCTGCACAAGGACGCGCCCCTGTTCTCGGACGCGCTGACCGTGTCGCCGTACCTGGGTTACGGCTCGCTGAAGCCCGCCGTGGAGCTGGCGCGCGAGAGCGGAGCCGGACTGTTCGTGCTGGCGCTCACCTCCAATCCGGAGGGCGGCGAGGTGCAGCACGCCGTGCGCGGCGACGGGCGGAACGTCGGAGCGACGATGCTGGCACACCTGGCGGCCGAGAACGCGGGGGAGGAGCCCATGGGCTCCTTCGGGGCCGTCGTCGGCGCCACGCTGGGCGACCTCTCGTCGTACGACCTGAACATCAACGGACCTCTCCTCGCGCCCGGGATCGGCGCACAGGGAGCCACTCCGGCCGATCTCCCGGCGGTCTTCGGGGCTGCCGTGCGCAATGTGGTCCCGAATGTCAGCCGGGGTGTTCTACGTCACGGTCCTGATGTCGTCGCGCTGCGTGACGCCTCGGATCGTTTCGCGGACGGGATCCGGGTCGCGATGGTCGCCGGGTGAGACCTCCGATGAGTGGTCCGGCGGCGCTTACCGGACTGCTTGAGTCTGAATACATTCTCAAATCCGGGGCAGTATGCGGCATATGTCCGACTCCATGGAGGCTGACCAGGACTTTTCCGCTGTTCTCGCTGACTCTGGCGGAGTTGGCCGCTAGTCTCCGACGAGTGGGGGCACCTCCCACGCCCCTCAAGGCAGTGGGGGAGAACGGGCAAGCGTGTTGCTCGTAGCTCCTCAGGTGTGGGGCGACTAGGTTCCTCACCGGTCCGTATCCGACAGTTCGACATCCGAGGTGACGTAGGCGTGGCTCTTCCGCCCCTTACCCCTGAACAGCGCGCAGCCGCGCTCGAAAAGGCCGCCGCGGCTCGCCGGGAGCGGGCCGAGGTCAAGAATCGACTCAAGCACTCCGGCGCCTCCCTGCATGAGGTCATCAAGCAGGGCCAGGAGAACGACGTCATCGGCAAGATGAAGGTCTCCGCCCTGCTTGAGTCCCTGCCGGGCGTGGGCAAGGTCCGCGCCAAGCAGATCATGGAGCGACTCGGCATCTCCGAGAGCCGTCGTGTACGCGGCCTCGGTTCCAACCAGATCGCTTCCCTGGAGCGTGAGTTCGGCAGCACCGGTTCCTGATCCCGGGTACTCCGGGAAGGGAGTCCCGGGCACTCCGGGATTGCTGGAATAATCGCTGCATGGCTGCAACATTCCGGGGGACGACCCCCGAGCCCCCGGACGTACGTCCGCGGCTGACCGTGCTCTCCGGCCCCTCCGGGGTCGGTAAGAGCACGGTCGTCGCCCATATGCGCAAGGCGCACCCCGAGGTCTGGCTCTCGGTGTCGGCGACGACCCGCAAGCCGCGCCCTGGCGAGCAGCACGGAGTCCACTACTTCTTCGTCACCGACGAGGAGATGGACAAGCTGATCGCCAACGGCGAGCTGTTGGAGTGGGCCGAGTTCGCCGGCAACCGCTACGGCACTCCCCGGGCCGCCGTGCTCGAACGCCTGGAGCGGGGCGAGCCCGTCCTGCTGGAGATCGACCTCCAGGGCGCACGGCAGGTCCGCGAGACCATGCCCGAGGCCCAGCTGGTGTTCCTGGCTCCTCCCTCCTGGGAGGAGCTGGTGCGCCGGCTCACCGGGCGGGGTACCGAACCGCCCGAGGTGATCGAGCGCCGCCTGGAGGCGGCCAAGATCGAGCTGGCGGCCGAGCCGGAGTTCGACGTGACCTTGGTCAACACCTCCGTCGAGGACGTGGCCCGCGAGCTGCTAGCCTTGATGGATGTTGTGTGATCACAGGTTCTGTCCGGTTTCTGTGATCACGACCGATCTTTTCCCATCCATCGGAAGGTAGAGCGTGTCCTCTTCCATCTCCGCGCCCGAGGGCATCATCAACCCGCCGATCGACGAGCTCCTCGAGGCCACCGACTCGAAGTACAGCCTCGTGATCTACGCGGCCAAGCGTGCCCGCCAGATCAACGCGTACTACTCGCAGCTCGGCGAGGGCCTCCTCGAGTACGTCGGTCCCCTCGTCGACACCCACGTCCACGAGAAGCCGCTCTCGATCGCCCTGCGCGAGATCAACGCGGGTCTGCTGACGTCCGAGGCCATCGAGGGTCCCGCGTAAGCGTCGGTAGTATTTTCAGCTTGCGGTTGGTTTTTCCACAGGCCCGGCAGCGCGACTGCCGGGCCTGTGGTGTGTGATGGACGCGTACGCCGACGAGCCGCGGTGTACGTCTGTCAGGTTCGGGTTCTAGTGCGGGGAGGCCCGGTGGGCAAGCCGAAGGTCGTTCTGGGGGTCAGCGGTGGTATCGCCGCCTACAAGGCGTGCGAGCTGCTGCGCCGGCTGACCGAGTCCGGTCATGACGTACGGGTCGTACCGACCGACTCCGCGCTGCACTTCGTCGGCGCCGCCACCTGGTCCGCGCTCTCCGGCAACCCCGTCTCCACCGAGGTGTGGGACAGCGTCCACGAGGTGCCGCACGTCCGCATCGGCCAGGAGGCCGACCTGGTGATCGTGGCCCCGGCGACCGCCGACATGCTGGCCAAGGCCGCCCACGGCCTCGCCGACGACCTCCTCACGAACACCCTCCTGACCGCCCGCTGCCCGGTTGTCTTCGCCCCCGCCATGCATACCGAGATGTGGGAGCACCCGGCCACCCAGGAGAACGTGGCCACGCTCCGCCGCCGCGGCGCCCTCGTCATCGACCCCGCCGTGGGCCGACTGACCGGCGTCGACACCGGCAGGGGCCGGCTGCCGGACCCCGCGGAGATCTTCGAGGTCTGCCGCCGAGTGCTGGCCCGGGGCGTCACCGAGCCGGACCTCGTCGGCCGGCACGTCGTTGTGACCGCCGGCGGCACCCGAGAGCCCCTCGACCCGGTCCGCTTCCTCGGCAACCGCTCTTCCGGCAAGCAGGGCTATGCCCTGGCGCGTACGGCCGCCGCGCGGGGCGCCCGGGTCACGCTGATCGAGGCGAACACCGGGCTGCCGGACCCCGCGGGTGTGGATCTCGTTCGGGTCGGCACGGCGGTCCAGCTGCGCGAGGCGGTGCTCAAGGCGGCGCCGGACGCGGACGTCGTGGTGATGGCGGCGGCGGTGGCTGACTTCCGCCCCGAGACATACGCCGCCGGCAAGATCAAGAAGAAGGAAGGCCGGGAGCCCGAGCCCATAGTCCTGGTTCGTAATCCGGACATCCTCGCGGAGATCTCGGCGGACCGTTCGCGCCCGGGTCAGGTGGTCGTCGGCTTCGCCGCCGAGACCGACGACGTCCTCGCCAACGGCCGCGCCAAACTGGCACGCAAGGGGTGCGATCTGCTGGTGGTGAACGAGGTGGGGGAGCGCAAGACCTTCGGCTCCGAGGAGAACGAGGCCGTTGTGCTGGGAGCCGACGGAAGTGAGACGCCGGTGCCGTACGGCCCGAAGGAAGCCTTGGCCGAAATGGTGTGGGACTTGGTTGCGAGCCGCCTGGACTGACTGTTCCATTCGCGCCACGGCCCACTCGAACCTCGCACATTGAGGCGTGGCGACCCTGGCGGACACCGACGGCCATTGGGCAGAATGCACGTGCCGCAGGTCACAGAGCTCCCGAGAGGCGAGACAGGTGGGCCGGTGGCCGAGCCCGACCGATAAACTGTTCTCGGACGACGCCGGGCGCAGCCCCCGAGCACGTCCGTCCATGATCAGCCAGCAGCCGCTGCAACCCCAGGGAGCGTTGTGTCCCGTCGTCTGTTCACCTCGGAGTCAGTGACCGAGGGTCACCCCGACAAGATCGCTGACCAGATCAGCGATGCCATTCTCGATGCGCTCCTGCGCGAGGACCCCCAGTCCCGTGTCGCAGTGGAGACGCTCATCACGACCGGCCTGGTGCACGTGGCCGGCGAGGTCACGACCAAGGCGTATGCGCCGATCGCCCAGCTGGTCCGCGACACCATCCTGGACATCGGCTACGACTCGTCGAAGAAGGGCTTCGACGGCGCCTCCTGCGGTGTGTCGGTGTCGATCGGCTCGCAGTCCCCGGACATCGCGCAGGGTGTCGACACGGCCTACGAGTCCCGGGTCGAGGGTGACGAGGACGAGCTGGACCGCCAGGGTGCGGGCGATCAGGGTCTGATGTTCGGCTACGCGACGGACGAGACGCCGACGCTGATGCCGCTCCCGATCTTCCTGGCGCACCGCCTGTCGAAGCGCCTGTCCGAGGTCCGCAAGAACGGCACGATCCCCTACCTGCGTCCGGACGGAAAGACGCAGGTCACCATCGAGTACGACGGTGACAAGGCGGTCCGTCTGGACACGGTGGTCGTCTCCTCGCAGCACGCCAGCGACATCGACCTGGAGTCCCTCCTGGCCCCCGACATCCGTGAGTTCGTGGTGGAGCCGGAGCTGAAGGCCCTCCTGGACGACGGCATCAAGCTGGACACCGAGGGCTACCGCCTGCTGGTCAACCCGACGGGCCGCTTCGAGATCGGCGGCCCGATGGGCGACGCCGGCCTCACCGGCCGCAAGATCATCATCGACACCTACGGCGGCATGGCCCGCCACGGCGGTGGCGCCTTCTCCGGCAAGGACCCGTCCAAGGTGGACCGTTCGGCGGCGTACGCGATGCGCTGGGTCGCCAAGAACGTCGTCGCGGCGGGCCTCGCCTCCCGCTGCGAGGTCCAGGTCGCCTACGCCATCGGCAAGGCCGAGCCCGTCGGCCTCTTCGTCGAGACCTTCGGCACCGCCAAGGTCGACACCGAGAAGATCGAGAAGGCCATCGACGAGGTCTTCGACCTCCGCCCGGCCGCCATCATCCGCGACCTCGACCTCCTCCGCCCGATCTACGGCCAGACCGCCGCCTACGGCCACTTCGGCCGCGAACTCCCGGAGTTCACCTGGGAGCGCACGGACCGCGTCGAGGCCCTGCGCAAGGCGACGGGGCTGTAAGGCCTGCGGCTCTTCGGTTCATCACGAGGCCCGGTGCCCCTTGGGGGCGCCGGGCCTCGCCGCGTTCATCGCCTTCCGGTGTGAAGGCGATGAACGGGCGGTGGGGATTCGGGCGGCGTCGGATGTCAGTGGGGTTTGGTAAGAATGCGAGTGTGAGCAGCGAGGATGGGAAGCGGGGCGGCGGCGCGGCGGGGGACGCGGGGCCCGAGCAGCTCGCGCTTGTTCGGGAAGCGGTGCGGAAGGCCAAGGTGCCGCGGGCGAAGCCGCGGACCTGGCGCGGGGCGGCGCTGGCGGAGGAATTGCCGGTCGCTCGGGTGCTGGTCGACAAGGGCGTGCTGCATCTTGATCGGTACTTCGACTATGCCGTGCCGGAGGAATTGGACGCCGTCGCCCAGCCTGGGGTTCGGGTTCGGGTGCGGTTCGGGGCCGGGGGGCGGAATGTCAGGGAAGGGCGGCGCGAGGGGGGCTCGCTGATCGACGGGTTTCTCGTCGAGCGCGTCGCCGCATCGGACTACTCCGGGCCCTTGGCCGCGCTCGCGCAGGTCGTTTCCCCGGAGCCCGTGCTGGGGCCCGAGTTGCTGGGGCTGGCGCGGGCCGTGGCGGATCGGTATGCGGGGAGTCTCGCGGATGTGCTGCAGTTGGCCGTTCCGCCTCGGCACGCTCGGGCGGAGGCCGTGGAGATGGGTGGGCCGCCTCCTCCTCCGGTCGCGCCAGAGGCCGGGTCCTGGCGGCGGTACGGCCGGGGCGAGGACTTTCTGGGGGCCTTGGCCGGTGGGGGTGCGCCTCGGGCCGTGTGGACCGCGTTGCCGGGGCCGGACTGGGCCGAGGAGATCGGGCGGGCCGTGCAGGCGACGCTGGCGTCGGGGCGGGGGGCGCTCGTCGTGGTACCGGCCGGGCGGCCCGCCGCTCGGGTCGACGAGGCGCTCAGGGGGCTCCTGGGGGAGGGGCGGCATGCGTTGCTGACCGCCGACGCGGGGCAGGAGCGGCGGTACCGGGAGTGGCTGGCCGTGCGGCGGGGGGCCGTGCGGGCTGTCGTAGGGACTCGGGCGGCCATGTTCGCGCCGGTGCGGGATCTTGGGTTGGTCGTCATCTGGGACGACGGCGATGCCAGTCACAGTGATGACAATGCTCCTTTCCCGCATGTGCGGGAGGTGCTGGAGCTACGGGCCTCCCGGGACAAGTGTGCGTTCCTGCTGGGGAGTTGGGGTTGTACGGTCGAGGCCGCCCAGCTCGTCGAGAGTGGGTGGGCCGCGCCGATCGTCGCCGGGAGAGAGCAGGTACGGGCCGCCGCGCCGTTGGTGCGGACCGTGGGGGACGGGGAGTTGGCGCGGGACGAGGCGGCTCGTGCGGCCCGGCTGCCGAGTCTCGCCTGGCAGGTCGCGAGGGACGGGTTGCGGGACGGGCCCGTGCTTGTGCAGGTGCCTCGGCGGGGGTATGTGCCGCGGATGGCCTGTGCGCGATGCCGGGAGCCCGCGCGGTGTCGGCACTGTGCGGGGCCGTTGGAGGCGCGGGACGGCGCCGGGGCCCTGGTGTGCGGGTGGTGCGGGCGCGAGGAGGCCGGCTGGCAGTGCCCCGAGTGCGGCGGCCACCGACTGCGGGCGCAGGTCGTGGGAGCGCGGCGGACGGCCGAGGAACTGGGGCGGGCCTTTCCCGCCGTACCCGTGCGGACCTCCGGGCGGGAGCAGGTGCTGGACACCGTGCCGGGGACGCCCGCGCTGGTTGTGAGTACGCCGGGGGCCGAACCGGTCGCCGAGGGCGGATACGCCGCCGCCCTGCTGCTCGACGGGTGGGCCATGCTCGGACGACCCGATCTACGGGCAGGGGAGGACGCGCTGCGGCGGTGGATCGGTGCCGCCGCGCTCGTACGGAGCCAGGGGGCCGGTGGGACGGTCGTCGTCGTTGCCGAGCCGACCCTGCGGCCCGTGCAGGCGCTCGTGCGGTGGGATCCGGTGGGGCATGCCGTGCGGGAACTCGCCGAGCGGGCCGAGCTGGGGTTTCCGCCGGTGTCGCGGATGGCCGCCGTGTCCGGGACGGCCCAGGCCGTGGTCGAGTTTCTGGGTGCGCTCGAACTTCCTTCGGACGCCGAGGTGTTGGGCCCCGTGCCCGTGCCGCCGCCGGGTTCTGGGGCTGCCGCCGAGGCGGGGAAGGGACGGCGGCCGGGGGCGCCGCCGGTCGGGGAGCAGTGGGAGCGGGCGTTGATTCGGGTGCCGCCGGGAAGCGGGGCGGCGTTGGCCGGTGCGTTGAAGAGTGCGCAGGCGGCGCGAATGGCGCGGGGGGGAAGTGAAGGGGCTCGGGTGCGGATTCGGGTGGATCCGTCGGACATCGGGTGAGCGGTCGGCGAGGGTGCGGCGTAGGGGTCGGGAGGTACGCGACTGCCTCCCGGTCGAACACCGGGAGGCAGGCAGAGGGTCGGTCAGCCGTTGCGCGGGCCGGGGAAGGCCGTGGGCCTCACCTCGTCGCGGAGGGTGGGGCTGCCCGCTGTCGGTTGGGTCGGCATTTGCGCGGGCATCTGGGCCGGCACCGAGCGGGCCGCGGGGACCGTGGGGATGCCGGAGCCGACGTTGACGGTGCGGGCGCCCTGGGGGTCTCCCGTGCGTTCCGCCTCCGCCGCGGCCTGGGCGGCGGCGCGGCGGGCGCCGTAACGGCGGTGTACGGCCTGTTTGGTGACCCCGAGGGCCGAGCCCACCGCGTCCCACGAGAAACCGAGTGAGCGGTCGAAGTCCACGGCGGCCGTGACCAGGGTCTCGACGCTGTCCCGCAGCTCCTGGGCGAGGCGGACGGTCGGGGCGGGGGCGCGTCCGTAGACGACGAAGCCCGTGGAGGGGCCGGAGCGGCGCGGGCGGTAGACGTTGCCCAACTGGGCGGTGAGGGTGCGCAGTGCGTCCACCTGCCGGCGGACCCGCTCGATGTCCCGCACCAGCAAGTGCAGGCTGGCCCGAGCCTGGGCGTCGTGGGTTGCGTGGTCGGCCATGAACAAGCCTCTCGAACCGGCGTTGAAAAGGGGAGGTGCCGCGATTGCGGCCCGTAGTGGTCAACTCTTTCTTGACCAACGCGAATTCGCTCCGCTGGTCACGGTGTGGGGGCGTGGCGGCATATGCGCGGGGCGTGCGGGCGGGGGTGCGCCCCCTCTGCCGCTGGGGTTTGACGGGGGTCTCCCACCCCGCACACCGCCTGTGCGAGTCGGCGGACAAGTACGGGTCTTCCGTGGGGGTCGACCGCCGTTGGCGGCTGCGGACTGCAGGCGTTTCGGGCGGCGAGCGGTGGGCCGGGGTGGGGAACATAGACTGGTGCGTTGTCCCGCTCTCTCACGTGCGGGCGTATGAACTTCCGTCCGAGAGGCCGTCAGTCATCCATGAAGCTTGTCTTCGCTGGTACCCCAGAGGTCGCTGTTCCCGCGTTGGACGCGTTGATCGCGTCGGGGAGGCATGAGGTGGCCGCTGTCGTCACGCGGCCGGACGCGCCGGCGGGGCGGGGGCGGCGGCTGGTCGCGAGCCCCGTGGCGCAGCGGGCGGCGGAGGCGGGCATCGAGGTGCTGAAGCCGAACCGGCCCCGGGACGAGGAGTTCCTCGCGCGGCTCCGGGAGATCGCGCCCGACTGCTGTCCTGTCGTCGCGTACGGGGCCCTGTTGCCGCGCGTCGCTCTCGACGTGCCCGCCCAGGGGTGGGTCAACCTGCACTTCTCCCTCCTGCCCGCCTGGCGGGGTGCCGCGCCCGTGCAGCACTCGATCATGGCGGGGGACGAGATCACCGGGGCGTCCACGTTCCTCATCGAGGAGGGGCTCGACTCCGGTCCCGTGTACGGGACGGTCACCGAGGAGATCCGGCCGACGGACACGAGTGGTGATCTGCTGACCCGGCTCGCCTTCGCGGGGGCCGGGCTGCTCGCCGCCACGATGGACGGGATCGAGGACGGGACGCTGAAGGCCGTGCCGCAGCCCCCCGAGGGGATCACCCTCGCGCCGAAGATCACCGTGGAGGACGCGCAGATCGACTGGGCCGCGCCCGCGCTGCGCGTCGACCGGGTCGTGCGTGGGTGCACGCCCGCACCGGGGGCCTGGACCACGTTCCGTGGTGAGCGGCTGAAGCTCATCCAGGTCGTGCCGGTGCCGGAGCGCACAGATCTCGCCCCGGGCGCGCTCGACGTCGGCAAGAACAACGTGTACGTCGGGACCGGGTCGTACGCCGTGGAACTGCTCTGGGTGCAGGCGCAGGGCAAGAAGCCGATGCGGGCCGCCGACTGGGCGCGCGGGGTGCGGATCGCCTCTGGCGAGTCCGTCGGAGACTGAGGCCGGCGGTCGGCCCGACTGCACGGTTTTCCAGGCTCAGGCGGCCGACTCCCGGCGTTTCGCCCCGCGGCGTACGCTGGGCACAGCATCTCATCCCGTATCCGGAGCACCTTTTTCGTGAGTGAGCAGTCCCGTCGTCCGCGTAAGCCGGGCAAGCCGTACCGTCGTCCCCAGAAGGACCCCGTCCGTATGCTCGCCTTCGAGGCGTTGCGGGCCGTGGACGAGCGGGACGCGTACGCGAACCTCGTTCTGCCGCCGCTGCTGCGCAGGGCGCGGGAGAAGGAGGGGCCCGACAAGTTCGACGGGCGGGACGCGGCGCTGGCGACCGAGCTGGTGTACGGGACGCTGCGGTGGCAGGGGACGTACGACGCCGTCATCGCGCAGTGTGTCGACCGGCCGTTGCGTGAGGTCGACCCGCCGGTGCTGGACGTGCTCAGCCTCGGTGCGCATCAGTTGCTCGGGACGCGGATCCCCACGCACGCCGCCGTGTCCGCCTCCGTCGAACTCGCGAGGGTCGTGCTCGGGGACGGGCGGGCCAAGTTCGTGAACGCCGTGCTGCGCAAGGTCGCACAGCATGACCTCGACGGATGGCTGGAGCGGGTCGCGCCGCCCTACGACGACGATCCGGAGGATCACCTCGCCGTCGTGCACTCGCATCCCCGTTGGGTGGTGTCCGCGCTCTGGGACTCCCTCGGCGGTGGGCGCGCCGGGATCGAGGATCTGCTGGAGGCCGACAACGAGCGGCCCGAGGTCACTCTCGTCGCCCGGCCCGGGCGGGCCACCACCGAGGAACTGCTCCGCGAGGAGGCCGCGGTGGCGGGGCGCTGGTCGCCGTACGCCGTGCGGCTCTCCGAGGGCGGGGAGCCGGGTGCCGTCGACGCCGTACGGGAAGGCCGGGCGGGTGTGCAGGACGAGGGCAGCCAGCTCGTGGCGCTCGCCTTGGCGAACGCGCCGCTTGACGGACCGGACAAGGCATGGCTGGACGGGTGTGCCGGGCCCGGCGGCAAGGCCGCGCTGCTCGCCGCCCTCGCCGCCGAGCGCGGGGCCGTGCTGCTCGCCTCCGAGAAGCAGCCGCACCGGGCGGGGCTCGTCGCGAAGGCGTTGCACGGCAACCCCGGTCCGTATCAGGTCATCGCGGCGGACGGCACCCGTCCGCCCTGGCGGCCGGGGGCGTTCGACCGGGTGCTGATGGATGTGCCCTGTACGGGACTCGGCGCCCTGCGGCGGCGGCCCGAGGCCCGTTGGCGGCGGCGGCCCGAGGATCTGGAGGGGTTCGCCCCGCTCCAGCGGGCGCTGCTGCGGACCGCGCTGGAATCCGTACGGGTCGGCGGTGTCGTCGGCTACGCGACCTGCTCGCCGCACCTCGCCGAGACCCGCGCGGTCGTCGACGACGTGCTCAAGCAGTACGGCGGCGCGGCCGACCTCATCGACGCGCGGCCCCTCCTGGGGGGCGTACCGGCGCTGGGCGAGGGCCCCGACGTGCAGCTGTGGCCGCATCTGCACGGAACCGACGCCATGTATCTGGCGCTGATCCGCCGGACCGCGTAGACGGCTCCTGGGGGCTGGTTCGCGCCGGCAGCAGCCCTCATTCGCCGGACCGCGTCGGCGATCCTCGTCCGCCGGGCCGCGGGACATCCCCCATGCGCCCGGCCCGGCGTTCCTAGTCCGCCCGGTCCCGCAGCAGCTCTTATCCGCCGGGTCCCGTAGCAGCTCTCATCCGCCTGGTCCCGCAGCGCTCTGCGCCGGTTCCTTGCCCGTCGCGCCGCCGTCCTCGTGGGCCAGCCGGTGGGGCCACCACACCTTCGGTCCGACATCCAGGAACAGGGCCGTGACCAGCACGGACCGCACGATGAAGGTGTCCAGGAGGACGCCCAGGGCCACCGCGAAGCCGATCTCGGCGAAGGCGACCATGGGGAGGGTGCCGAGGGCGGCGAAGGTGCCGGCGAGGACCAGGCCGGCCGAGGTGATCACCGCGCCGGTCGCCGCGAGGCCCGTCACCACGCCCTTGCGGGTGCCCTGGTGGGCGGCCTCCTCGCGGATGCGGGTGGTCAGGAAGATGTTGTAGTCGATGCCCAGGGCGACCAGGAAGACGAAGACGAACAGCGGGAAGTCGGTCGACTCGCCCGCGTAGTCGAAGAGGTGTCTGAAGGCGAGCGCGCTGATGCCCAGCGCGGCGGCGAAGGACAGGATCACCGTCCCGATCAGCAGGAGCGGTGCGATCAGCGCGCGGAGCAGGGCACAGAGGATCAGCAGGACCACGACCAGCACCAGCGGGATGATCAGGATGTTGTCGTGGGTCGTCGCCTCGTCCATGTCCAGCAGGGCGGCCGTACCGCCGCCCACCTGGGCGTCGGCGTCCGGCACGTCGTGGACGGCGTCCCGGACCCGTTCCACGGTCTGCTTCGCCGCCTCGCTGTCGGCGGGGTCGGTCATGGTGGCCTCGAAGAGGACCTGGCCTTCGTGGGCGGGTTTCGTGCCGGGCGGCAGGCCGAGCGAGTCCGGTACGACGCCTTCCGTGTCGGCGACCACGCGACCCACCTCCTGGGCCTGCGCCTGGTTGCTGATGATCACGAGGGGGTCGCCGCTGCCCGCCGGGAAGTAGCGTGCGGAGACCTCCTGGCCGACGATCGAGTCCGGTTTGCCGGTGAAGGCGTCCGCGTTGCTGATGCCCTCCGCGCGCAGCTGGACCAGGCCCAGCGAGCACAGAGCGAGGGCGGCCGCCGTGGCGACCCAGACCATCCGGGGTCGGCGGGCGAAACGGTGGCCCATACGGGCCCACACGCCGCGTGCGGTCGGGTCTGGGGAGCCGAGGTGGGGGATCACCGGCCAGAAGATCCAGCGGCCGAAGATCACCAGCAGAGCGGGGAAGAGCGTCATCATCGCGAGCAGGGCGACCGCGACGCCGATGGCCGCCACCGGCCCCAGGCCCCGCGTCGAGTTCATCTCGGCGGCCAGCAGCACCAGCATGCTCAGGACGACCGTCGCGCCGGACGCCAGGACCGCCGGACCCGCGCGGTGCAGGGCCAGGGCCATCGCCTCGTGGCGGTCCTCGTGGCGGCGCAGCTCCTCGCGGTAGCGGGCCACGAGCAGCAGGGCGTAGTCGGTGCCCGCGCCGAAGACGAGGACGGTGAGGATGCCCGCGCTCTGACCGTTCACGGTCAAGCCTGCGTGTTCCGCCAGCAGATAGATCAGGGACTGGGCCGTGAACAGGGCGGCGACGACCGCGAGCAGTGGGACCAGGAGCAGGGTCGGACTGCGGTAGGTGAGCAGGAGCATCACGATGACGACGGCCAGCGCCGATACCAGCAGCGTGGAGTCGATGCCCTCGAAGGCCTCGGAGAAGTCGGCGGACGTACCGCCCGGACCAGTGATGTGCACGGCGAGCCCACCGCCCTCCGCACCGCTCTCCCCGACGTACCCCCGGATCGAGTCGACCGCGGGCGCGATCCGCTCCCAGCCCTTCTCGTCCATCGTGATCGGCACGTAGAGCTGGGCGGCCCTCGGTTCGGTCTCACGGTCGTAGACGGGGCCGCGGGTCTGGGAGCCGATGATCCCGTGGTCGGTCAGCTCCTTGAGTTCGCGTACGTCCGCCTCGATCTTCGACCGGTCCTCGGCCGTGAGGCCGCTCTCGCGGGCGTAGACGACCACCGCGGGGATCTGCTCGGGCCGGAAGCCCTCGGACATCTCCAGGACCTGGGTGGACTCGGCCGAGCCCGGCAGCCAGGAGGCCGCGTCGTTGTCCTGGGCGTCGGTGAGCTTCGACGCGAACGGGGCGGTCAGGAACAGCACCACCAGCCACAGGATCAGGACGACCCACTTGGCGCGGCGCCCGCACACCAGGTGCCCGATGCCCCGGCCGGCCGGCGGCCTGGTCCCGTGCTCGGTCTCCGTCATGGCCACCCCCGCGGTCGTAGGTGGAGCCGGTCCGCAGGCCTTACTCCGGGCCGGTGGGCCGCCCGGCACGGCATGGGGCGGCGCCCGGCGGCATCG
Organism: Streptomyces sp. DSM 40750; assembly: GCF_024612035.1. Classification (GTDB taxonomy): domain Bacteria; phylum Actinomycetota; class Actinomycetes; order Streptomycetales; family Streptomycetaceae; genus Streptomyces. Next base: position 2,301,866 of record NZ_CP102513.1, on the reverse strand, counting down.
GCTGCGGGGACCAGGTGCGGACCGAGGCGAACAACCGGTCGTGGACATGGGAGGCTTGGTCCATGGCCGCGCAGATCAACCCAAGCATCCTGTCCGCCGACTTCGCCCGTCTCGCCGACGAGGCGAAGGCGGTCGAAGGGGCCGACTGGCTCCATGTAGACGTGATGGACAACCATTTCGTCCCGAACCTCACGCTCGGTGTGCCGGTCGTAGAGTCCCTGGCCCGTGCGACGGAGACGCCGCTGGACTGCCATCTGATGATCGAGGCCCCTGATCGGTGGGCGCCCCAGTACGTGGAAGCGGGTGCCGGTTCCGTCACCTTCCACGTCGAGGCGGCCGCCGCACCGGTGCGGCTCGCCCGCGAGATCCGGGCCAAGGGTGCCAGGGCCTCCATGGCGCTCAAGCCCGCGACGCCGATCGAGCCGTTCGAGGACCTGCTGCCCGAGCTCGACATGGTGCTGATCATGACGGTCGAGCCGGGTTTCGGAGGCCAGGCCTTTCTCGACATCATGCTCCCGAAGATCCGCCGGACCCGCGAGTTGATCAGCAAGCACGGCCTCGACCTGTGGCTCCAGGTCGACGGCGGTGTCGCCGAGTCCACCATCGAGCGCTGCGCCGAGGCGGGCGCCGACGTCTTCGTCGCCGGTTCCGCGGTGTACGGGGCTCAGGACCCGGCCGCGGCGGTGCGCGCGCTACGGGCCCAGGCGGAGGCCACGACGGCGACCGCCGGCTGGGCCTGCGGCCACTGAGTCACGGGCGTACGGCCGTGCGAACGCTGAGGCGAGCGTGGCACGTCGTGCGACCACAGGGCCAAGGGAACGTGAACGACGTTCCTTCGGGCTGATCGAAAACGCCGGATCTGCAAGGATGAACGGCGTATCCATGTGTGAAGAGCAGTGAGGAGATGACCGTGTCGGGTATGTCGGCGGGCCGGTCAGCCATGCGGATGGGACCCGCTGAGCTGGTTCAGGCGGCGGCAATGGCCCGCCGCTTCTACCTCGAGGGCAAATCCAAGATCCAGATCGCCGAGGAGTTCGGCGTGAGCCGCTTCAAGGTGGCCCGGGTTCTGGAGACCGCCCTCGAACGGGATCTCGTACGCATCGAGATCCGCGTCCCCGCAGAGCTGGACGCCGAGCGCTCCGACGCGCTGCGCGCCCGCTATGGCCTCAGGCACGCCGTGGTCGTCGAGTCGCCGGCCGACGCCGAGGAGTCGCCCGACCCGGAGAACCTCGGCGAGGTGGCCGCGGACCTGCTCGGCGAACTGGTCAACGAGGGCGATGTCCTCGGCCTCGCCTGGGGACGCTCCACGATCCACATGGCGGCCGCCCTGGACCGGCTGCCGCCCTGCACGGTGGTGCAGCTGACGGGCGTGTACGACGCCGGGACCGCCGAGCGCGGCTCCGTCGAGGCGGTACGGCGGGCCGCGCAGGTGTCGGGCGGCGACGCCCACCCCATCTACGCGCCGATGCTGCTGCCGGACGCGGCCACGGCAGCCGCGCTGCGCAACCAGACCGGGATCGCCCGGGCCTTCGAGCACTTCGACAAGGTCACGGTCGCCTGTGTCTCCATCGGCTCGTGGGAGGCGGGTATCTCCACGGTGCACGACATGCTCAGCGACGAGGAGCGGAGCCACTACGCCTCCCTCGGTGTCGCGGCCGAGATGTCCGCGCACCTCTTCGACGCCGACGGCCGCCGCGTCGGGCGCGACCTCGGCGAGCGGTGCATCACGGTCAAGGCCGACCAGCTCCGCCGGATCCCCGAGGTCGTGGCGATCGCGGGCGGACAGCGCAAGGCGGGCGCGATCGACGCCGTCCTGCGGTCGGGGCTGGTGACCAGCCTCGTCACCGACACATCGGCGGCGGACTACCTGCTGATGGCCGGTCAGACGCCGCGGCCGGCGCTCAACCGGGCGGACCCGGACGGGCCCTGACAGGGCGCTCCGTGTGTGGCCGGTGGGATGCGTCTGCCGGGTCGGGGCGTGTGGGCGGCTGCGGGTGCGTGGGTGCTGATCGCGCCCACGCGGCGGAGCCGCACACGCGGCACAGAGCCGCGCCTCTTCGGGGCGCGGTGCCGGCCCGGCGGGCCAGTGATCAGTACGAGTCGTACAGGACGGTGTTGAGATGAGCGACGGCACACTCGCCGAAGTGCTGGGCGCCGGCGGCTGGGCGCACATCGAGCTGGAGCTGGGCGGCGTCACGGACAAGCCCGCCTTCATGGACCGCTGTGCCCGCGCCTTCGACCTGCCCGAGTACTTCGGCCGCAACTGGGACGCCCTCGCCGACTGCCTCACCGACCTGTCGTGGGCGCCGCCCGTACGGGGACGCCTGGTCGTGGTCACCGGCTGGCAGGAGTACGCGGGGGCGGAGCCGAACGACTGGAGCATCGCGCGGGAGGTGTTCGCCGACGCCGTCGACCACTGGAACGGCACCCCCACCGAGCTCCGGATCGTACTGGCTCTCGGAGGATCCTCCTAGGCCGCCCACGGCCCCTCTGGACGATCTGTCGGGGCCGCTCACACCCGCCGACATGGGACAATGAAGTACGTGCTCTTCCCCCTGGCGGTCCTGTCAGGGGGTCACCTCTGATCGACTGGGATGTGCGGCACGTGCGTTTCCTCAATGACATCCAGCCCGCGTACGACCTGACGTACGACGACGTCTTCATGGTCCCGAGCCGTAGCGCCGTCGGATCGCGGCAGGGAGTGGACCTGGCGTCCCCGGACGGCACGGGCACCACCATCCCGCTCGTCGTGGCCAACATGACCGCCATCGCCGGCCGCCGCATGGCCGAGACGGTCGCCCGCCGCGGTGGTCTGGTGGTCATTCCGCAGGACATCCCGAACGAGGTCGTCACCGACGTCATCTCCTGGGTGAAGAGCCGCCATCTCGTCCTCGACACCCCGATCGTGCTGAACCCGCACCAGACGGTCGCCGACGCGCTGGCCCTGCTGCCGAAGCGGGCGCACAACGCGGGCGTCGTCGTCGACGAGGGGCTCCGGCCCGTCGGTGTCGTCACCGACGCGGACCTGACCGGCGTCGACCGCTTCACTCAGCTCGAAGTCGTCATGTCCCGGGACCTGTTGCTCCTGGACGCCGACATCGACCCGCGCGAGGCCTTCAACCGGCTCGACGCGGCCAACCGCCGGTACGCGCCCGCCGTCGACAAGGACGGCCGACTCGCCGGCATCCTCACCCGCAAGGGCGCCCTGCGCGCCACGCTCTACACCCCGGCCGTCGACGCCCACGGCAAGCTGCGCGTCGCCGCCGCCGTCGGCATCAACGGCGACTTCGAGGCCAAGGCACAGGAACTGCTCGACGCGGGCGTCGACACGCTCGTCATCGACACCGCGCACGGCCACCAGGAGTCGATGATCAACGCGATCAAGCTGGTGCGGGACCTCGACCCCCGGGTGCCGATCGTCGCGGGCAACATCGTCGCCGCGGAGGGGGTCCGGGACCTGATCGAGGCGGGCGCGGACATCGTCAAGGTCGGTGTCGGGCCGGGTGCCATGTGTACGACCCGCATGATGACCGGGGTCGGGCGGCCGCAGTTCTCGGCCGTTCTGGAGTGCGCCGCCGAGGCGAAGAAGTACGGGAAGCATGTGTGGGCCGACGGTGGCGTGCGGCACCCCCGTGATGTCGCCATGGCGCTGGCCGCGGGCGCGTCGAACGTGATGATCGGGTCGTGGTTCGCGGGGACGTACGAGTCGCCGGGCGACCTTCAGCAGGACGCCGACGGGCGGCTGTACAAGGAGTCGTTCGGGATGGCCTCGGCACGGGCGGTTCGTAACCGTACGAGCGAGGAGTCGGCCTACGACCGGGCGCGCAAGGCGCTGTTCGAGGAGGGCATCTCGACTTCGCGGATGTTCCTGGATCCGGCGCGGCCCGGGGTCGAGGATCTGATCGACTCTGTCATCGCGGGGGTGCGGTCGTCCTGCACGTATGCGGGGGCCGGGTCTCTGGAGGAGTTCGCGGAGCGGGCCGTGGTGGGGATTCAGAGTGCGGCCGGGTATGCGGAGGGCAAGCCGTTGCACGCCAGCTGGAGCTGAGGGCGCCTTCGAGCTCGGGGGCGACTGTGGTCTGGCGGATGCAGGTCCGTCGTGGTTTCGCGCGCAGTTCCCCGCGCCCCTGGGCGTACCGCGGATCCCCCAGTTCCAGAAGGCGCGCCAAGAGTCTGAACCGGGCCGTGCAACGAAGCTTCGCCCTCGTTCGATGTACGCAACGATCTTGCGGGAGTGCGCAAGGTTGCCTTATTACGCTGGCAAAGCTCTGGCTCATAGGGTCATGCGCTGTACGTGGCGTGGCGGGGACCTCCTGCTCGGTGGCCCCCTGCTGTTCGGCGCTGTCGGTCCTCTCCCGCACTGACCGGCAGCGATGAAGGAGCCACGCGTGCTCGACCAAGGCGCACCCCCGCAGAACGACCATCAGTCCGCCCCGCCGCCTGGAGGCGTCGGGGCGCGGCTGATGCGCCGCAAGCCCGTGGAACGCCTGGTCATGGAGGGTGGCCAGGGTGAGGGCGGGTCGCTGCGGCGGTCCCTCGGACTGTGGCAGCTGACGATGATCAGCATCGGTGCCACGCTCGGCACCGGCATCTTCGTCGTCCTCGGCGAGGCCGTCCCCAAGGCCGGGCCCGCCGTCACCCTCTCCTTCGTGATCGCCGGTCTCACCGCGCTGTTCTCGGCCCTGTCGTACGCGGAGCTGGCTGGCACCATCCCGGTCTCCGGGTCCTCGTACTCGTACGCGTACGCAACGATGGGCGAGCTGGTCGCGTGGGTCTGCGGCTGGTGTCTGGTCCTGGAGTACGGGGTGTCGGTGTCGGCCGTCGCCGTCGGCTGGGGCGAGTACCTCAACGAGCTGCTGGACGGGACCATCGGCGTGACCATTCCGGCCGCGCTGTCCGCGCCGCCCGGCGACGGCGGGATCTTCAACCTGCCCGCGCTGATCGTCGTGCTGCTCGCGATGGCGTTCCTGCTGGGTGGGGCGAGGGAGTCCGCCCGGGCCAACACGATCATGGTCGTGGTGAAGATCGCCGCTCTGCTGCTCTTCTGCCTCATCGGTCTCCAGGGCTTCCGGTCCGGCAACTACGAGAACTTCATGCCGCTCGGCATGGCAGGTGTCAGCGCGGCCGGGGCGACGCTCTTCTTCTCGTACATCGGGTTCGACGCGGCCTCGACCGCCGGTGAGGAGGCGAAGAACGCGCAGCGCGATCTGCCGCGAGCGATCATGCTGTCCCTGGTCATCGTGACCGCGCTGTACGTGCTGGTCGCCGCCGTGGCGATCGGGGCGCGGCCCTGGGAGCGGTTCGGCGAGTCCGAGGCCGCGCTCGCCGGGATCATGAAGGACGTCACGGGGGACGCGTTCTGGGGGACGCTGCTGGCGGCCGGCGCCGTCATCGCCATCGCGAGTGTGGTGCTGACCGTGCTGTACGGGCAGACCCGCATTCTGTTCGCCATGTCCAGGGACGGGCTCGTGCCCAGGGCGTTCTCGCGCGTGCACCCGAGGACCGGGACGCCTCGCGTCAACACCTTGATCGTTTCGCTGTTCTGCGGTGTGCTCGCCGCGGCCATTCCGCTGGGGCAGCTCGCCGACGCGACGAGCATCGGCACGCTGTTCGCGTTCGCGCTGGTCAACGTGGCCGTCGTGGTGCTGCGGCGGACTCGGCCGGACATGCCGCGGACCTTCCGGGTGCCGCTGTCGCCGGTGCTGCCCGCGCTGGGGTTCGCGTTCTGCCTCTGGATGATGGGCAGCCTCGACACCGTCACCTGGGTCGTCTTCGGCGTCTGGATGGCTGTCGGACTCGTGTTCTACTTCAGTTACGGCTATCGCCGCTCCCGTCTCGCGACCCCTTCGACTCCATCGTCCCCATCGTCTCCATCAGCTCCGTCGACTCCAGAGAAGTGATCCACCCGCAGTGCTGAACGATCTCGACGAACGCATCGTGCACGCCCTCGCCGAGGACGCCCGCCGTTCCTACTCCGACATCGGCCAACTCGTCGGGCTCTCCGCGCCCGCGGTCAAACGGCGGGTGGACCGGCTGCGGGCCACCGGGGCGATCACCGGATTCACCGTTCGGGTGGATCCCGCCGCGCTCGGGTGGGAGACCGAGGGGTTCGTCGAGATCTACTGCCGGCGGAACACGTCGCCGGAGACGATCCAGCGGGGGCTGGAGCGGTACCAGGAGGTCGTCGCGGCCTCCACCGTCACCGGGGAAGCCGATGCCGTAGTGCAGGTTTTCGCCTCGGACATGCGGCACTTCGAGCGGGTGCTGGAGCGGATCGCCGGGGAGCCGTTCGTCGAGCGGACGAAGTCCGTGCTCGTGCTGTCGCCTTTGGTGCGGCGGTTCTCCTCCGGGGCGCCCGCCTGAGGGGGCGTGCCCCTCAGGGAGCCGCGGTCTTCCTCGCCAGCGCGTTGTTCCCTATCGAGTTGTGCACGCTGAAGCTCACCGCGTCCGGGCGGTAGCGGTCGTCGGACCATTCCACCGGGCGGCCCTCACGGGTGGTGGTGACGCGCCGGACGCGCAGGAGGGGGCTCGTGCGGCGCACGGCCAGGAACTCGGCGTCCTGGGCGCCGGCGGCCACGGCGTCGATGATGTGCTCGCCGTAGGCGAAGACCAGGCCCGTGTCGTCGAACAGGCGCTGGGTGACCGAGGGACAGTCCGCCTCGATGGGCTCGACGGCTGGGGAGATCCAGTCGGCGTAGACCGTGCGCTCCAGCAGGACGGGCAGGCCGTCGAGACCGCGCAGGCGCAGGACGTGCAGGACGCGGGCGCCCGGGGTGAGCTGGAGGCGCACGCGGTCCTCGGCGGTGGCGGTCCGGTACTCCTGGGCCACCACCCGGCCCGTCGCCTCGCGGCCCATCGCGCGCGCCCACTGGGCGAAGCTGCGCAACTCGGCGAAGCTCTGGCTGCGGCGGCCGGCCAGGACCACCCGGCGGGCGCCCTGGCGTGATCCGATGAGTCCCTCGGCGGTCAGGGTCGCCACCGCCTGACGGACGGTGCCGCGCGAGACGCCGTAGCGGGCCGCGAGTTCCGTCTCGGGGGGCAGCAGACTCCCCACCGTGTAGTCCTCACGGTCGATCGCCCGCCGCAGTGCCTCGGCGATCTCCTCGTGTCGCGCCGCCATGATCCCCCTCCGCTCGTCCGGTAGCCCGCTGTGCACAGCGTGGCCAGCCTAGTGAGGTGGCGAGGAAACTGCCGAACCAGTTGGCCGACCAGGGTTTGTGCGGGAAAACGTGCACGAGTATTTCGCCGGAGTTTACGTGCGTGATATGAAGCGCGGACCTAATGAGGCCAACTTGTTCAGACAAGTGCTCCACCCAGATCGTCCCTGCGCGTACCCCTGGAGAGCCCGTGACCCTCTTCCCGCCGAGAACCGCCGCCATCGGCGGCGCCCTCGCCGCCGCCGTACTCACCCTCAGCGCCTGTGGCGCGGCCCCCGAGACCACGACCACCACCGACGGCAAGAACGCGGCCACCGCGACCTCGGCGAAGGACTTCGGCGGCCTGGACGCGCTGGTCGCTGCGGCCAAGAAGGAGGGCACGCTCAACGCGATCGCCCTGCCCCGCGACTGGGCCAACTACGGCGCGCTGATCGACGGGTTCGAGAAGAAGTACGGCATCAAGATCGAGGTCGAGAACCCGGACGGGGCCAGCCAGGACGAGATCAACGCCGTCACCTCGCGCAAGGGACAGGACCGGGCGCCCGACGTGCTCGACCTCGGCAGCTCCTTCGCTCTGAGCGCCGCCCAGCAGGGGCTCCTCGCCCCGTACAAGGTGGCCGCGTTCGCCGACATCCCCGAGGGCCAGAAGGACCCGAAGGGCCAGTGGTACAACGACTACGGCGGCTACATATCCATCGGGTGCGACGCGAAGCGCGTGAAGGAATGTCCGGAGACCTTCGCCGACCTGCTGAAGCCGCAGTACAAGGGGCAGGTCGCGCTCAACGGCAACCCCACCAAATCCGGTTCCGCCTTCGGCGGGGTGTGGGCGGCCTCCCTGGCGAGCGGCGGCTCGTTCGACGACATCCAGCCCGGACTCGACTTCTTCGCCAAGCTGAAGAAGAACGGCAACTACACGCCCGTCGAGTCGACGCCGGCCACCGTCGAGAAGGGCGAGACGCCCATCAGCATCGACTGGGACTACCTGAACGCCGGGTACGCCGACGAGTTCAAGTCCAAGGGCGTCGACTGGAAGGTCGTCGTCCCTGAGGACGGCAGGTTCTCCCAGTACTACTCCCAGGCCATCAACAAGGACGCACCCCACCCGGCCGCCGCCCGGCTCTGGCAGGAGTACCTCTACAGCGCCGAGGGCCAGAACCTGTGGCTCGCCGGATACGCCCGCCCGGCCCTGATGACCGCCATGGAGAAGGCGGGCACGCTGGACGAGACCGCCGCGGCCAAGCTGCCCGAGGTGTCCGGCACGCCCGAGTTCCCGACCGAGGACCAGCAGACCAAGGCCAAGGACGTGCTCGGACAGGGCTGGGCCAAGGCGGTCTCCGGGTGACCGCCGTCGTCACCGAGGCCGACACGGCACTGGTGGCCGCCGCTTCCGTGAAGCGGCGGCCCCGCCCCGGCGGATGGCTCGCCGTGCTCCCGCTGCTGGCCTTCGTCGCGGTCGCCTTCGGGCTGCCCGCAGTCGCCATGCTGAACGGCGCGTTCACGGTCAAGGACCAGGCCACCGGCGCCACTTCGTACACCACGGCGAACATGACGGCCTCCGTGCAAGGGGCCTACCTCACGGCCATGCTCGGCAGCGTGAAGCTGTCCGCAGTCTCGGCCGGGCTCGCGGCCGTACTGGGACTGCCGCTCGCCCAGGCCGTGGTGACCTCCCGCTTCCCGGCGCTGCGCGAGGCCGTGCTCACGGCCTCCGGGGTGCTCGCCAACTTCGGCGGTGTCCCGCTCGCCTTCGCGTTCGTCGCCACCCTCGGCAACGCCGGTGTGCTGACCAGGCAGCTGGGTCTGACGGACAAGGGCTGGGACCTCTACAACTTCTGGGGACTGGTCATCGTCTACCTGTACTTCCTGATCCCGCTCATGGTCCTCACCATCACCCCCGCCCTCGACGGACTGCGCGTCCAGTGGCGGGAGGCCGCGCAGAACAACGGCGCCACCGGCCTCCAGTACTGGCTGCACGTGGCACTCCCCGTCCTCGCGCCCTCACTGCTCGGCGGGCTCGTCCTGCTCTTCGGCAGCGCCTTCGCCGCGTACGCCACCGCCGCGGCCATGGTGGGCAGCTCGATCCCGCTGGTCACCCTGCAGATCGCCGACGCCATCTCCGGCAACGTCCTGGTCGGCCAGGAGAACGTGGCGCTCGCCCTCAGCCTCGACATGGTCCTGATCGCCGGGCTGGTCATGGCGGTGTACCTGCCCCTGCAACGACGGAGCGCGCGATGGCTGGCCTGAACCCCGGGCGCCCGGCACTGCGGCGCCCTGCCCTGTGGCGCCCGCTCGTCCTCGCCTGCGCCGGGCTGTACTTCCTCGTCCCGCTCGCCGCCTCCGTGATCTTCACGGTCGATGTGCCGGGAGAGGGGATCACCTTCGACGCGTACGGCCGGATCCTCGGCACCGACGGCTTCGTGACCAGCCTGCTGCTCTCGCTGGAGCTGGCCGCCGTGACGATCGCCGTCGTACTGCTGCTGATGGTGCCCGCCATGGTCGCGCTGCGGCTCGGCGCGCCCAGGCTGCGGCCCGTCGTGGAGGTGGTGTGCTCCCTGCCGCTGGTGGTGCCGCCGATCGCGTTCGTCGCCGGGCTCGGGACCGTGCTCAAGTGGGGGCCCGAACACCTCTCCCGGACCCCGCTGTTCCAGACCTTCGTCGCGATCCAGAACCCCGACTTCCCCGTGGTGCTGGTCCTCGCCTACGTCGTGATGGCGCTGCCCTTCGTGTACCGGGCGCTGGACGCGGGGCTGCGCGCCATGGACGTGCCCACCCTCGTCGAGGCCGCCCGCAGCTGCGGGGCGAGCTGGCCGCAGGCGCTGGTGCGGGCCGTGCTGCCCAATCTGCGCGGGGCGCTGCTCAACTCGGCGTTCCTCACCCTGGCGCTCGTGCTCGGCGAGTTCACCGTCGCTCAGCTGCTGGGCTTCAGGCCGTTCGCCGTGTGGATCGTCAACGTCAGCGGCTCGCAGGCCCAGCTCTCCGTCGCCGTCTCGGTCCTCAGCCTGCTCGTCACCTGGGCCATGCTCCTCGCGCTCGCCTCGTTCGGCGGACGTACCCCAACCGCTTCCGCCTCCCGGGGATGAACCATGACCGTGCTTGAGAAAACAACGACCGACACCGCCGCCACCGTGGAATTCCGGGGCCTGCGCCGGGAGTTCGGGACCACCGTCGCCCTCGACGGGCTCGACCTGACCGTCCGGCCCGGTGAGCTGCTCGCACTGCTCGGCCCGTCCGGCTGCGGCAAGACCACCGCGCTGCGGATGCTCGCCGGCTTCGAACACCCCGACTCCGGCGAGGTGCTGGTCGACGGGGAGGACGTCACCCGCGTCCCGGCCCACCGGCGCGACGCCGGCATGGTCTTCCAGTCGTACAGCCTCTTCCCGCACCTCAGCGCCCTCGACAACGTGGCCTTCGGGCTGCGCATGCGCAAGGTGCGCACGGCCGAACGGCGCTCTAGGGCAGCCGAGTTGCTCGACCTCGTGGGCCTTGCCGACAAGGGTGCCCAATACCCCCATCAGCTCTCCGGCGGCCAGCAGCAGCGGGTCGCCCTCGCCCGGGCGCTCGCCCTGCGGCCCCGGGTGCTGCTGCTCGACGAACCGCTCTCCGCCCTTGACGCCAAGGTGCGGCTGACCCTCCGCGAGGAGATCCGCCGACTCCAGCAGGAGCTGGGCATCACCACCCTGTTCGTGACCCACGACCAGGAGGAGGCGCTGTCCATGGCCGACCGGGTCGCCGTGATGCACGCCGGGCGGCTCGAACAGTGCGCGGCCCCGGTCGAGTTGTACGGCCGTCCGGCCACCGCCTTCGTCGCCGAGTTCGTCGGCACGATGAGCCGGATCCCGGGCCGGCTGGACGGTACGACGGTCGAGGTGCTGGGCCGGCGGCTGCCCGTGGACGGCGCGGTGCCGACCGCCGCCGAAGTGGATGTACTCGTACGGCCGGAGGCGGTCGGGGTACGGGCGGACGACACCGGCGACGCCCGGGTGGTCGCCACCGCGTTCCTCGGTGCCGCCACCCGCCTCACCGTTCGGCTCGCCGACGGCACCGAGGTCAAGGCCGACCTGCCCACGCACGAGGCGGCGACCCTCGGCGCCGGAGCGGCCGTGACCGTGAGCCTCCCCGAGCGGCCGGTACTGGTCGCCGCGCGCGCCACCCGCTGAACACCCCCGCCCGGCCCCACGGCCGGGCGGCACCCGGACACCCCCACAGAAAGAGGAACCCTTGTCTCGACTGCCGCTCCAGGCCGCCCTGTTCGACATGGACGGCACGCTCGTCGACACCGAGCGGCTCTGGTGGGACGCGGTGGAAGAGGTGGCCGCCGACCTCGGGCGCACGCTGACCGAGGCCGACCAGCCGGACGTACTGGGCCGTCCGGTCGAGTACACCGCCGCCTGGCTCGCCGGGATCACGGGCGCACCGCGCGACGGGGTGGCCGCCGACCTGCACCGGGAGTTCGCCGACCGGGTCCGCACCGGGACCGTGCCCCGCCCGGGCGCCCTGGAGCTGCTGAGGGCCCTGGCCCGCGAGGGCGTCCCCACCGCCCTGGTCACCGCGTCCCCGCGAGCCGTCGCCGACACCGTCCTCGACGCCCTCGGCCGCGACCTGTTCGCCGTCTCCGTCACGGCGGACGACACCGAGCACACCAAGCCGGCCCCCGACCCGTACCTCGCCGCCTGCCACGCCCTCGGCGTCGACCCCGCCGCCTGTGTGGCCGTCGAGGACACCGAGAACGGTGTCGCCTCGGCCGAGGCGGCGGGCTGCGTGGTCCTCGCCGTGCCCTCACTCGCGCCGATCGACGAGGCCCCGGGGCGGACCGTACGGGAGAGCCTGGAGTCGGTGACCCCGGCGAGCCTGCGCCGGCTCGTCGCCCCCGACGGACCCGCCCTGCGCGTGATGACCTGGAATCTCTGGCACGGCGGCACCATGGTCCGTGACCACCGGGCCAAGCAGCTCAAGGTCATCACCGAGACGGACGTCGACGTGGTCGGCCTCCAGGAGACGTACGGCACCGCCGCGCAGGAACTCGCCGACGCCCTCGGCTGGCACCACCACCGGGCCGGCGACAACCTCGGCATCATCAGCCGCCACCCGATCACGGCCCGCTTCGGCGACCCCGACGTCGGCTTCTACGGGGCGGCGGGCGTCCGGATCAGGACCGGCTCCGGAAGCGAGGTGGACATCTGGACGGTCCATCTGGACTGCGAGCCGTACGGGCCCTACGAGGCCGCCTTCGACGGGCTGGAGGCCGCCGAGCTGATCGCCCACGAGGAGGTGCGGCTCGGCCGGCTGCGGGACTGCCTCAGCCGGATCGACGGCACCGTGCCGGTCGTCCTGGTCGGCGACTTCAACAGCCCGTCCCACCTCGACCGGCCGGACGTCGACTGGCCGGTCACCAGGGCCGCCGAGACGGCCGGCCTGCGCGACTCCTACCGCGAGGCCCACCCCGACCCCGTACGGGAGCCGGGCCACACCTGGTCGCCGATCCATGCCGAACACGAGGACGGCAGCGGTCGGTCGGAGCCGCAGGACCGGATCGACTTCGTCCTGCACCGGGGCCTCGCGGTGCTCGACTCCCGGACCCATGTCAGCGGCACACCCCGCACCTGGCCGGACGTCGAGGACAACGACTGGCCGTCGGACCACGCGGCGGTGATCACCACGTTCGCGCCGGTCACGGCCGCCCAGCACGAGTGACCCCGGAATCCCACTGCGCCGGAGGGTCCGACCCGACTAGCATCGGTGCCATGACCTGGCGACATTGATCCACCAGCCGTGCCTCCCGAGGGCCGCCTCGGACGCCGTATCCCCGACGTCCGAATCGCTCCTTCGGGAAGGCCTCATGACTCTCTCACCTGCACGTGTGCCCAGTGCCCGGACCAGCGGTGTCCGGCGGCTGACGGCCACGCTGTACGGATACGCGTTCCTCGACGACTTCGTGCTGCTCTACCCGGTGTACGCGCTGCTGTTCAGCGACTCCGGGCTGTCGATCTGGCAGATCTCCTCACTGTTCGCCCTGTGGTCGATCACCGGGATCGTGCTGGAGGTGCCGTCCGGCGCCTGGGCCGATGCCGTCTCCCGACGGCTGCTGCTGTGGCTGGGCCCGCTGCTCACCGCCGCCGGCTTCGCGCTGTGGGTGATCGTCCCGTCGTTCTGGGCCTTCGCCCTCGGCTTCGTCCTCTGGGGCGTGCGCGGTGCGCTCGGCTCCGGTGCGCTGGAAGCGTTGGTGTACGACGAACTCGACCGGCTGGGCGCTGCCGACAGGTACGCGCGTGTCATCGGCCGGGCCCAGGCGTTCGGGATGGTCGCCGTGATGGCGGCGATGGGGCTGGCCGGGCCGGTTCTCGACTTCGGCGGCTATCCGGCCGTGGGTGCGGCGAGTGTGCTGGTCTGCTTGCTGACCTCGGTGGCGGCGACGCGGTTCCCCGAGCACCGGGAAGCGGTGGCTCACGAGAAGCATCGGGTGTCCACCCTCACCACCCTGCGGGCCGGGCTCGTCGAGGCCCGTCGGGATCGTTCCGTACGCGGGGCGCTGCTGCTCGTTCCGGCCGTCGGTGCGATTTGGGGTGCGCTCGATGAGTACACCCCGTTGCTGGTCCGGGACACCGGGGTGGCCGAGCAGACGGTTCCGTATCTGCTGCTGGTGATCTGGGTGGGGCCGGCGATCGGCAGCCTGTTGACCGGGGTGGGGGAGCGGTTGAGCACGGCCGGGCTCGGGGTGGTGCTGGCGGGCTCGGCGTTCGCGCTGGCCGTGGGTACGTTGATGGGCACACCGGTCGGCATCGGGCTGGTGGCCGTCGCCTTCGGAGGCTTCCAACTGGTCAACGTGCTCGCCGACGCACGGCTGCAGGACCGGATCGAAGCGGCTCGCCGGGCGACTCTGACGTCCGTCGCGAGCATGGGGACCGAGATGGCGACGGTCGCTGTCTTCGGCGCGTACGCCCTGATCGGTGCGTCTTACGCGCACGGGGTCGCGTTCGCCTTGTTCGCGGTGCCGTACCTGGTGACGGCTCTGGTGTTGACGCGGAGGGGGCGGAAGGGCGCCTAGCGGGCGGGGCGTGGGGTCGGCGGCCGGCTGGGGGCTTGTTCGCGGCTGGTCGCGCCCGCGCGGCGGAGCCGCGTATCCAACCACGGCCCCACGCCCCTTGAATGGGCCCTTCGCAAGAAGTGCGCAATGAATCGTCGTCCACCCCACCCCGCACGCAACGAATCCCTCATCGGCGCGCAATGGCTGCCGCTTGTCCGGTGCGGGCGGCCGACCGTACCGTCTAACTGGCCCCCAAACCCCCCTTTGTCCCGGTGAGGAACACGCATGCGTACCGCCCTGCTCCAGAGCTCCGGTCGTCCCGGCTCGGTCGTCGGGAACCTGAAGGTGCTCGACGAGGCCGCGGGGCGGGCGGCCGCGGGTGGGGCGGGGCTGTTGGTGGCGCCGGAGATGTTCTTGACCGGGTACGCGATCGGCGATGACATCGGTCGGCTCGCCGAGGCCGCCGACGGTGACTCGGCCGACGCGGTCGCCGACATCGCGGGACGGCACGGGATCGCGATCGCGTACGGGTATCCGGAACGTGCCGGTGAGACGGTCTTCAACTCCGCCCAGCTCATCTCCGCCGACGGCATCCGGCTCGCCGACTACCGCAAGACCCATCTCTTCGGCTGCTTCGAGCGGGACCACTTCACGCCGGGCGAGCAGCCCGTCGTACAGGCCGAACTGGGCGGGCTCCGGATCGGGATCATGATCTGCTACGACGTGGAGTTCCCGGAGAACGTCCGCGCGCACGCCCTCGCCGGGACCGATCTGCTCGTGGTGCCGACGGCCCAGATGCACCCGTTCCAGTTCGTCGCCGAGTCGATGATCCCGGTGCGGGCCTTCGAGAACCAGATGTATGTCGCGTACGTCAACCGGGTCGGCCGGGAAGGGGAGTTCGAGTTCGTCGGGCTGTCCACGCTGGTCGGGCCCGACGGGGTCGCGCGCACCCGAGCCGGGCGCCACGAGGAACTCGTCCTGGCCGATGTCGACCCCGCTCTCCTCGCGGCTTCCCGCGAGGCGAACCCGTATCTGAACGACCGCCGTCCCGGCCTCTACGGGTCCCTCGTCTGAGATCCACCACCCTCTGCCTTTCTTGTCGCAAGGAGTCCGTACCCCATGACGTCCACCGTGCCCAACGCCATCGAGCACGCAGACGAGCAGCAGCCGCCGATCACCATGTTCGGGCCGGACTTCCCGTACGCGTACGACGACTTCCTCGCCCACCCGGCCGGTCTGGGCCAGATTCCGGCGACCGAGCACGGCACCGAGGTGGCGGTCATCGGCGGTGGGCTGTCCGGCATCGTGGCGGCGTACGAGCTGATGAAGATGGGACTGAAGCCCGTCGTGTACGAGGCCGACCGGATCGGCGGGCGGCTGCGGACGGTGGGGTTCGAGGGGTGCGATCCGTCGCTCACCGCCGAGATGGGCGCGATGCGCTTCCCGCCGTCCTCCACGGCGCTCCAGCACTACATCGACCTGGCGGGGCTCGAGACCCGGCCCTTCCCCAATCCCCTTGCCGACGCGACGCCTTCGACCGTCGTCGACCTCAAGGGTGAGTCGCACTACGCCGAGACGATCGACGACCTGCCGCAGGTGTACCGGGACGTCGCCGCGGCCTGGAACGCCTGCCTCGAAGAGGGCGCCGACTTCTCCGACATGAACCGGGCGCTGCGCGAGCGGGACGTGCCGCGCATCCGGGAGATCTGGGCGAAGCTCGTCGAGCGGCTCGACAACCAGACCTTCTACGGCTTCCTCTGCGACTCAGAGGCCTTCAAGTCCTTCCGGCACCGCGAGATCTTCGGCCAGGTCGGCTTCGGCACGGGCGGCTGGGACACCGACTTCCCGAACTCCATCCTGGAGATCCTGCGGGTCGTCTACACCGAGGCCGACGACCACCACCGCGGCATCGTCGGCGGCAGCCAGCAGCTTCCGCTGCGGCTCTGGGAGCGCGAGCCGGAGAAGATCGTGCACTGGCCGCACGGGACGTCGCTGAAGTCCCTGCATGCCGATGGCGAGCCGCGGCCCGCCGTGACCCGGCTGCACCGGACCGCCGGCAACCGGATCACCGTGACGGACGCGAACGGGGACATCCGTACGTACCAGGCGGCGATCTTCACCGCCCAGTCCTGGATGCTGCTGTCGAAGATCGCCTGCGACGACTCGCTCTTCCCGATCGACCACTGGACGGCGATCGAGCGGACCCACTACATGGAGTCCAGCAAGCTGTTCGTCCCCGTCGACCGGCCCTTCTGGCTGGACAAGGCCGTCGACGAGAGGGGAAACCCGACCGGCCGTGACGTCATGTCGATGACGCTCACCGACCGTATGACGCGCGGTACCTACCTCCTCGACGACGGTCCGGACAAGCCCGCCGTCATCTGCCTCTCCTACACGTGGTGCGACGACAGCCTGAAGTGGCTGCCGCTGTCCGCGAGCGAGCGGATGGAGGTCATGCTGAAGTCGCTCGGCGAGATCTATCCGAAGGTCGACATCCGGAGCCACATCATCGGCAACCCGGTGACCGTCTCCTGGGAGAGCGAGCCCTTTTTCATGGGCGCCTTCAAGGCCAACCTGCCGGGCCACTACCGCTACCAGCGGCGCCTTTTCACGCACTTCATGCAGGACCGGCTGCCCGAGGACAAGCGGGGCATCTTCCTCGCCGGCGACGACATCTCCTGGACGGCCGGCTGGGCCGAGGGCGCGATCCAGACCGCTCTCAACGCGGTCTGGGGCGTCATGCACCACTTCGGCGGGGCGACCGACGCGACCAACCCCGGGCCGGGGGACGTCTACGACGAGATCGCGCCGGTGGAACTCCCGGAGGACTAGGGCCTGATCGACCGCCCTAGACCCCGGCCGCCCGCGCCGACGCGTACACCTCGGCGGCCACGTCCTTGAGCTCCTCGGCGTCCCGCAGGGCGTACTGGAGGTCGAGGAAGATCTCGTCGAGGCCGATCGCGGCGTGGGCGGCGAGGTCCTCGGCGAGCTGGTCGGCGTTGCCCTGGAAGGGATGGCGGTCGGCACCCTCGTAGGCCTTGCGCTGGTACTGCACGTTGATCCGCAGCACCGACCGGAGCGGCCTGATGCGGCGGCGCTCGGTGGCCAGATTCCGTAACTGGCGCCACTGGGTGGCCAGTTCCTCGACGCCCAGGCCGACCGGCAGCCAGCCGTCGGCGTGGTCGACGAGTCTGCGCCGGGCTCTCGCGGTGCTCCCGGAGAGCAGTATGGGGATCGGCCGGCGCGGCTTGGGGCCGACCACGGCGGAGGCGATCTTGGTGAGCCGTCCGTCGTACGACACCGGGTCCGGGCCCCAGACCGCCCGGCACACCCCGATCAGCTCCTCCAGCACCTGGCCGCGCTCCTCGAAGGGCCGGACCGCCGCCGCGGCGTACTCGTCGAGGGACCAGCCCGTGCCGAGCCCCGCGACCACCCGGCCGCCGCTCGCCGCGTCCAGCGAGGCGAGCGACTTGGCGAGTTGGAACGGCACGTGCAGCGGTGCGATCAGGCTCGTGCCCAGCCGGACCCGCTCGGTGGCCGCCGCGGCCAGCGTGAGGGTGACCAGGGGCTCGGCCACATGCCGGTAGTGGTCCGGCCAGGGCAGGCCCTCCAGGCCGTACAGGCCCTGCGACGGTGGCTCCGGGAACAGGGCCCGTTCGAAGACCCACAGACTGTCGTAGCCGATGCCCTCGGCCGTACGCGCCACGTCAGGCACGTCCTTTCCGATGTCGTACTGCCGCATCTGGGGAAGGGCGAGCCCGAGCCGTAACGCCATGCCGTGTGCTCCTCTGCGAGGGATCTTCTCAAGTCGAACGTATTACGTTCACAAGGGAGTGCGCCCGGCGCGGGTGGGTTCGCTTCGGTACGGAAGTGGCGTCAGCGGCGTGCGGTTCAGTGCGGCAGCGGTGTCAGCAGCATGCGGCCCGCCAGGCCCACCGCCGCGTCCAGACGGCGGCCGAGCTCCTCGGCGAGATCGGGGAGTTCGCGTAGCGCCCAGAGCGCGCGGGCGGCCGACCAGGTGGCCTCACGGGCCCGTTCCAGGCTCCACGCGCCGAGCAGATGGGTGAGCGGATCGGCGATCTGGAGGAGATCGGGACCCGGCATCAGCTCCTCGCGGATGCGCTCCTCCAGCGACACGAGGACATCGCCCACCTGCTCGAACTCGTCCTCCAGATCGACGGGTTCGCAGCCGAGCGTACGACAGGTGTCCACGACGGCGAGTGCGAGATCGTGCCCGATGTGCGCATTGATGCCGGAGAGGGCGAACTGCAGCGGTCGTACGCCGGGATGGCGCCGGAACTGCAGCAACGGCCGCCAGCACGCGGGCGTCCACCCTCCCTCGGCGACCCGCAGATACCGCTCGGCGAAGAGCACGTCCAGGGTGATCGCGGCCTCGGCGTCCGGGAAGCGGCCGGCGTCCAGCCGCCGGTCGATGGCCTCCGTGACGGCGAGGTAGACGCGGTTGAAGACCGCGACCCCGTCCCTCTCGGGCAGGACCGAATCGAGGGCGCGCATACGGGAGACGACTGTGTCCACTGAGTCCATGGAATTGGTGAAATGTTCCAACTGCGCCATAGGGGGCAGGGTCCCAGGCCTACGCTGTCACCGGTGCCGCCGTGCCCGGCGCGTCCCCGGAACGGGGTAACGCGGGCGCGACGGAAAGTACCGGGAAGCCGGGGAGGCTTCGGTCCGGGGAGCAGGGGGGAGCACTACGTGTCAGGCTTACGCGCCCAGCGTCTGGCCGCACGCCGAGCCGAGCGCAGGCGGGCGGCGAGGCGCAGCGCCATGGTGGCCGCCGCGGCGGTCGTGGTAGTCGTCGGCACCGTCACCGGCACGGTGACCGCGTTGAACGGCGACAGAGGCGCCGACGAGGCCCTACCGCTGATGAGCCCCTCGCCGGGCCTCCCGTCCGGTCCGTCCGAACCGGCCGAGCCGAACGATCCGACTCCGGGCTCGCCCTCCCCGTCGCGGACCTCACCCCCCTCGGCGCCGTCGAAGTCGCCCGACGCCTCCAAGGAGGCCAGGGTGCGGCCCTCGGCGGAGAAGACCGAACAGCGGACGGAACCCGTGACCGACTCCGGCGAGCTCTACCGCCACCCCGACTCCCAGGTCCTCGACTGGGTCCGCGACAACCCGGACGACCCGCGCGGCGCCGTCATCGAGGCCGGCATCGCCGACCGGCCGGCCGCCGTCTGGTTCACCGACCCGACCCCGGCCATCGCCACCTCCCAGGTCGCGGCGGTCGCCTCCGGAGGCGCCGCGCAGGGGCGGGTGCCGGTCCTCGTGGCGTACGCGATCCCGGACCGCGACTGCGGCGGGGCCTCGCAGGGCGGGGCGTCGAGCCTGGAGGCGTACGACGCGTGGATCGACGCGTTTGCCGCCGGGCTCGGCTCGGACGACGTCATCGTGATCCTGGAGCCGGACGCGATCGCCCAGTCCGACTGCCTCTCCGCCGGCGCCCGCGCCGACCGCTTCGCCTCGCTCGCCCGCGCCGGCCGCGTCATGAAGGCGGCCAACCCCAACGCCCGCGTCTACTACGACGCCGGGCACTCGGAATGGAACGCGCCGGACAAACAGGCCGCACTCCTCCGCCAGGCGGGCGCCGCCTCGCTCGACGCCTCCGACGGCGTCTTCAGCAACGTGTCGAACTTCAACCCCACCGACTCCGAGGCCGCCTACACCCGCCAGGTACTCGACGCCCTCGGCGGCCCCGCGGGCCTCGGCGCCGTCATCGACACCAGCCGCAACGGCAACGGCGCCCCGGCCGACGGCGAATGGTGCGACCCCGCCGGCCGCAGCCTCGGCCGGTCACCGACCCTCGACACGGGAGAGCCCCGCGTCGACGCCTACCTGTGGGTGAAGCTGCCGGGTGAGTCCGACGGGTGCCGGGGGAGGGCGGGGGCGTTCTCACCGGGGTACGCGTACGAGCTGGCACGGGGGTGAGAGGCCCCGGCGGCGGACGTCCGTGGTCGGGGCCGGCCGGCCCTGCGTACGGGACCCACTGAGCGTTCGCCCGGGACCGCTTCAGGCCTTCGGGTCGGGGACCACCGCGTCCGGCCGATTGACCCGAAGGCTGTCCCGCTCCCCGGTGCGCAGCACGCCCGCGAAGCCGACGAGCCCGCACGCCAGCACGGTCACCAGGCCGAACGACACGACCAGGCTGGTCAGCTGCGCCAGACCGCCGATCGCGCTCGGCGCGACCAGCCCGGAGGTGTACGTGATGGTCGCGACGCCCGCGATGGCCTGGCTGGGGTTCGGTCCGCTGCGGCCGGCGGCGGCGAAGCAGAGCGGTACGACGACGGCGATGCCCAGGCCCATCAGCGCGAAGCCGGACATCGCGACCGCCGGATGGTTCGCGACGACGATCAGCAGACCGCCGAGCGCGGCGAGGACACCGCCCGCCCGTACGGTGCGGACCGCGCCGAAACGGTTGACCACCGCGTCGCCCGCGATCCGGGCCAGCGCCATGGTCAGCATGAAACCGGTGGTGCACGCCGCCGCGAGCCCGGCCGAGGCCGCCAACTGGTCCCGCAGATAGACCGCCGACCAGTCCAGGGCCGCACCCTCCGCGAAGACCGCGCAGAACCCCACCGCGCCGATCAGCAGCGCCGACTTCGGCGGCAGCGCGAACCGGGGCGGCGGCTCCTCGTCCTCGGTGGGCCTGAGGTCCAGCACCCACTGGCAGGCGACCAGACCGAGGACGGTCAGCGTGGCCGCCGCCAGGACGTGGTGCAGCCGGGCGTCCGAGCCCAGGTGGGCGGCGAGTGTGCCGGCCGCCGAGCCGACGAGGGCGCCCGCGCTCCACATGCCGTGCAGACCCGACATGATCGACTTTCCGAGACGGTTCTCGACCTCGACGCCGAGCGCGTTCATCGCCACGTCCGCCATGCCCGCCGTCGCGCCGTACACGAACAGCGCGAGGCACAGCGTCCACAGGTTCGGGGCGAGGGCCGGCAGAACCAGCGCGATCGTCCACAGCGAGATCAGCCCGCGCAGCGCCGTACGGGCCCCGAAGTGGTGGCTGATCCGGCCCGCGAGCGGCATCGCCACGGACGCGCCGATCGCCGGGAAGGCGAGCGCGAGACCCAGTTGGCCCGCGCTCACCCCGGCATGGTCCTGGATCCACGGGACGCGGGTCGCGAACGAGCCGGTGACGGCACCGTGCACGGCGAACACGGCCGCCACGGCGTACCGCGCCCGCCTCACCTCGCGCTGCTCGTAGACCACCGCGCTCATTGTCCGCCCTCCCTGGTTCTCCGGAACCCCTGGACCCGCCCTGTCGGTGGCACCCGGCCTCCGCTCGCGCCGCGTAAACTATCAGGAACCCTTCCTGATAGATAGGGAGTATCGCCCGAGGCCCACCGGCCGTACGGCGCCGCCGATCTGGGAGGATCCCGGCATGCCCGCATCACCCAGCACCGCCCGGGCCATCAACGACCGGCTCGCCCTGCGGCTGCTGCAGCAGGAAGGGCCGCTGACGGCAGGGCAGTTGAAGCAGCTCACCGGCCTGTCCCGGCCCACGGTCGCCGACCTCGTGGAGCGCCTGGCGGCCGCCGGGCTGATCGAGGTCGTGGGGGAGTCGGGGAAGCAGCGGCGTGGGCCCAACGCCCGCCTCTACGGCATCATCGCCGACCGGGCGCACCTCGCCGCCCTCGATGTGCGCACCGAGGGCGTCACGGTGGTCGTCACCGATCTGGTCGGCACGGAGCTGGCGCGGGCGTCCGTCCCGATCGCGGACGACACCGGCACGGGACCCGCGGTGGAGCAGGCGGTCACCCTGGTGGAGCGCGCCGCGAAGGAAGCGGGCGCCGACCGGCTGCACACGGTGGTGATCGGCGCCCCCGGGCTGATCGACCCGGCCACGGGCGAGCTCCGGAACTCCACCGGCCTCCCCGAGTGGCACCGTCGCCTGGTCGCCGCCCTCGGCGAACGCCTCCCGGCCCGCGTCCTCGTCGAGAACGAGACGAACCTCGCCGCCCTCGCCGAACAGCGCGACGGCGTCGCCCGCGACCGCGACACCTTCGTCCTCCTCTGGCTCGGCCTCGGCACCGGCGCCGCCGTCGTCCTCGACGGTCACCTCCGCCGGGGTGCCTCCGGCGGCACGGGCGAGATCGGCTTCCTCCCCGTCCCGGGCACCACCACGATCCCCTCGGCCACCGACTGCGAGGGCGGCTTCCACTCCCTGGGCGGCGCCGCGGCGGTGGCGGCACTGGCCGCCGAGCACGGGGTGGTGGCCGCCGGGGAGGGGCACGAGCCGTATGCGGCCGCGTTGGTGCGGGCGGCTGTGGCGGGGCTTTCGGGGGGCGGGGCGGCTGCCTCGGCGGACAGACCGGGTCCTGCGGCGGGCGCGACGGGCGGCTCGCCCAGCGCGACGGGCGACATGGCGGCGGGCGGGGACAGATCGGCGGACGTGGCGGGTCGCTCGGCGGGGACCGGGAGCCCATCAGCGGAGGTGGCGGGGGCCACGAGCCGATCCGGGGACCCGGCGGGGGTGTCGGCGGGGGTCACGAGCCGATCTGCGGGAGCCACGAGCTCCCTCGCGGAGGGCCTGAGCTTCTCGGCCGACACCGCGTACCGCGCAGTGGGGACGGCGGAACCCTCGGCGGGTGCCGGGTGCCTTTCGGCGAAGAGGCAGGACTCCTCGACAGAGGCAGGGAGCCCACCGGAGGACGGAACACACCCTTCGCCGCACGAAACCCGCCGCTCGGCGGCACCCGCCCCCTCGGCCGGCCCCGACGCCCGCTTCCTCGACGCCCTGGCCGACCGCCTGGCCATCGGCGCCGCCTCCGTCGTCGCTGTCCTCGACCCCGGTTGTGTGGTGCTCGGCGGCGAGGTCGGGCAGGCAGGTGGGGACGTGCTCGCCGCCCGTGTGGAGGCCCGGCTGACGGCCATGTCGCCGCTGCCGACCGAGGTCCGGCCCAGCGGCCTCGGCGGAGCAGCCGTTCTGCGGGGCGCGCTGCTCATGGCCCGGGAAGCGGCTCAGGACGAGCTGTTCGCACCGGCGCCTCGGTGACCCGTAAGGTCCTCGGCCTCGGTGACCGCAAGGTCCTCGGCGCCCCCGTGACGCACAAGGCCACCGCCGCCTCGGTGACCCATAAGGCCCCGTCGCCTCGGTGACCCGTAAGCCTCTGGCGCTTTGGTGACCCGTTTGGGCCCGCCCCGTCACCGACACGGTCACCCACAGGATCGCCCCGCCCCGCCGTTGACGCCTGACCACGAGCGCGCATCCCATCCCCCACCCCTCACCGCATCTTCGGGCTCCCGAACCGCTCCACCAGGTGCTCCGCGAACGTTCCCTTGCCCACGGCTCGCTCCGGCGTGAGGTGGCCACCGGCCCGAAAGCCCCGGTACGCCTTGCCGAACAGGGGCACGTTCAGCAGGCGGCGCCGACGGCCGGTGGCCGCCAGGTAGGCGTGGGCCAGTTCGGGAAAGGTCAGGATCTCGGGGCCGCCCATGTCGTCCACGCGTCCGGCGGGGGCGCCGACGGCCAGTTCGGCCAGGCGGTCGGCGACCTCGGCGACGGCGACGGGCTGGTCGCTCACCCCGGCGGGCAGCAGCATGACCGGCGGCTTGGCGAGGACCTGGAAGAGCATCACGAGGAGGTCGTGGAACTGGGTCGCGCGGAGGGTCGTCCAGCCCAGTCCCGACTCCTCGACCAGCCGCTCGACGGCCAGCTTGGACCGGTAGTAGGGGAACGGCACCCGGTCCACGCCGACGATCGAGATGTAGACCAGGTGCCGTACCCCGGCCCGGCGCGCGGCCGCGATCAGGTTCGCCGTCGCCTTCTCGTCGCCCCCGCGCGGCGAGGTCATGCAGTGCACGATCGTGTCCACCCCCGCCACAGCCGTGTCCAGCCCGCTGCCACCCGCGACGAGATCGACGGCGTACGGCTGCGCGTGCCGGCTCAGCACCCGCACCTCGTGCCCGGCCGCCCGCAGCCGCTCGGTGACGGGCCGGCCGAGGACGCCGGTGCCGCCGGTCACCAGGATCGTGGTCATGCTGTTTCCATCCCCTTCGTACGCCGGACGCTCCCGGCTGGAGACGCCCTACGGCAACTACGACAGGGCAGCCCCCGTGGAATGTGACAACCGCGCCGATGAAATTCGGCGCGGTCATCCTCCGGCCGACTGCCGTCCCGCGAACTCCAGCCTGTCCGGGTTCACCACGACCCGCATGTCCGTCACCACACCGCCCCGGAAACCGTCGGAGGTCGGCTGGAGCGCACACCCGCGCTCCTCCGGAGGGAGGATGGGACCCGGCGGCGGGGCAAGGGCCGTCGTCACCGCCGCCGGGCCGTTCGAGGCGGGTACCGCGCCGCCGGACTTTAAAAGGACTAGACCAAGCCGGTCAAGGGGTCAGGGCCGCTTCGAGTGGGGCCGGTGTCACGGAAGTTGACCCATGGTCAGTGATAGCCGAAACCCGTCGGTATCCGCTGCGGAAGTCCAGTGACACGGCCTGTGAGCCACCCCACAGCCCTCACCCGCATGGGTGCCGATCGGGCGTGGCACACTGGCCATGTACCAGAAGCAGCGCACTCCGGGGTCGGTGAAAGTCCGAACCGGCGGTTACAGTCCGCGACCCGGTCGCTTCCAGCGGCCGGTTGACCAGGTGAAATTCCTGGACCGACGGTTAAAGTCCGGATGGGAGGCAGTGCGCGGCGGGCGGGCATGCGTGCGCGCCGCCGTCTGTTTTTGGCCTATCCCGACAGGGGTGGGCCTTACGCGGCGTCGCTCCCCATGTCGCTGTCCGCTCATGT
Source organism: Streptomyces sp. DSM 40750 (assembly GCF_024612035.1). Classification (GTDB taxonomy): domain Bacteria; phylum Actinomycetota; class Actinomycetes; order Streptomycetales; family Streptomycetaceae; genus Streptomyces. The sequence goes on along the minus strand of NZ_CP102513.1, from coordinate 2,276,935 downwards.
CTGTCGTCTTCGACAGCCCCGGAGTCCGTGCCCTTACGAGGCAGGAGGACCCGGGAAGTGTTCACCGGAATCGTCGAAGAGCTGGGTGAAGTCACCGCCGTCGAGAACCTCGGCGACTCCTCCCGCTTCCAATTGCGTGGCCCCGTCGTCACGCAGGGCGCGCGCCACGGCGACTCCATCGCCGTCAACGGCGTCTGTCTCACGGTCGTGGAGCACGAGGACGACTGGTTCACCGCCGACGTCATGGCGGAGACCCTCGAACGCTCCAGCCTCGGCGCCCTGAGCGTCGGCTCCCGCGTCAACCTCGAACGCCCCATGGCCGTCGGCGAACGCCTCGGCGGGCACATCGTGCAGGGCCACGTCGACGGCACGGGCCAGGTCATCGAGCGCAAGCCGTCCGAGAACTGGGAGATCGTCAAGATCTCGCTCCCCGCCGACCTCACCCGGTACGTCGTCGAGAAGGGCTCCATCACCGTCGACGGCATCAGCCTCACCGTCGTCGACGCCGGCCCCGACCACTTCACCGTCAGCCTCATCCCGACCACCCTCGACCTGACCACGCTCGGCCGCAAGCAGCCCGGCGACCCGGTCAACCTCGAGGTCGACGTCATCGCCAAGTACGTCGAGCGGCTGCTGGGCACGCAGGGAGCGCACACCCAGGGGGCAGGCACTCAGGGAGCGCACACCCAAGGGGCAGGCACTCAGGAGGCGGCGAAGTGAATTCGCTGAACTCCGTCGCCTTCACCGCCTTCGGCCAGCAGATCCTCTGGTCGGACATGATCGGCAACATCCTCGGCCTGATCGCCCTCGCCCTCGGCGCGATCCGCTCCCTGTGGAACTGGCCCGTGCAGTTCCTCTCCGGCCTCATCCTCTTCGGCGCCTTCGTGGGTCACCTGACCGGCAGCGCCGGCAAGCAGGTCGTCGTCATGGCCGTCGCCGCGTACGGCTGGTGGCAGTGGAACCGCACGAAGGGACGGACGGCGGACGGGGCCATCGCCCCGCGCTTCGCCACCTGGCGCGAGCGCGGCTTCCTCATCGGCGGCGCCGTCCTCGGCACCCTCGCGGTCGGCGCGCTCTTCACCGCCTTCCCGACCCTGTCCTGGGACCCCTGGCCGGACGCGTACATCTTCACCGGCACCATCGTCGCCATGTACGCCCAGGCGCGCGGCATGGTCGAGTTCTGGTTCGCCTGGCTGCTGGTCGACCTCGTGGGCGTACCGCTCAACTTCGCCAACGGCTACGCCTTCTCCGGTTTCGTCTACATCATCTACGGCGTGCTCGTTCTGTGGGGCATGCGCGACTGGTGGCTGCGCTCCCGCAAGCCCGCCCTGGAAGGAGCCCCCGCATGACTACGGCGCCGATCCTGTACAGCACCGACGACATCGAGAACTTCGGGCTCGACCCCATCGAGCAGGCCATTGCCGACATCGCGGCGGGCCGCCCGGTCGTGGTCGTCGACGACGAGGACCGCGAGAACGAGGGCGACCTCGTCATCGCCGCCGAGAAGGCCACCCCCGAGATCGTCGCCTTCATGATGAGCGAGTGCCGGGGCATGATCTGCGCCCCCATGGAGGGCGACGAACTGGACCGGCTCGAACTGCCGCAGATGGTCCAGCAGAACACCGAGTCCATGCGCACCGCCTTCACCGTCACCGTCGACGCCGCTCCCCAGCACGGCGTCACCACCGGCATCTCCGCCTCCGACCGCGCCACCACCCTCCAGCTCCTGGCGAGCGGCACGGCCGAGCCGGGCGACTTCGTCCGCCCCGGCCACATCTTCCCGCTGCGCGCCCGGTCCGGCGGGGTGCTCGTGCGCGACGGCCACACCGAGGCCGCCGTCGACCTCGCCCGCCTCGCGGGCCTGCGCCCGGCCGGTGCCATCGTGGAGATCGCCGGCGAGGACGGCCGCATGCTGCGGCTTCCCGAACTGATCCCGTTCGCCCGCAAGCACGGCCTGACGATCATCTCCATCGAGGACCTGATCGCCTACCGCCGCTCCTCCGAGCCCACCGTCAAGCGCGAGGCGAAGACCCAACTCCCCACCGCCTTCGGCGACTTCACGGCGTACGGCTACCGCTCCACCGTCGACGGCGTCGAGCATGTCGCCCTCGTCCACGGTGAGATCGGCGACGGCGAGGACGTCCTCGTCCGCGTCCACTCCGAATGCCTCACCGGCGACATCTTCCACTCCCTGCGCTGCGACTGCGGCCCCCAGCTCCAGACCTCCCTCGAACGCATCGCCACCGAGGGCCGGGGTGTCGTCGTCTACCTGCGCGGCCACGAGGGCCGCGGCATCGGACTGCTGTCCAAGCTGCGCGCGTACGAACTCCAGGAGCTCGGCCGAGACACCCTCGACGCCAACCTGGAGCTGGGCCTGCCCGCCGACGCCCGGGACTACGGCGCCGGCGCACAGATCCTCCAGGACCTGGGCGTCCGCAGCCTGCGTCTGATGACCAACAACCCCGAGAAGACCGACGCCCTCGTCCGCCATGGCCTTGTCGTCAACGACCGCGAGCCGATGCCCGTCCGCGCGGGCGAGCACAACCTCCGCTATCTGCGCACCAAGCGGGACCGGATGGGCCACGACCTGCCCTGGCTGGACACGACCACCGCGTCCACCTGCGGCAACCAGTAACACCAGCGGCAAAACCAGCGAGTAAGAGTTTCAGGAACCAAGGAGCAACGTGAGCGGCAAGGGTGCACCCGAACTGTCCGTACGGAACTGCGGCGACCTGCGCGTCGCGGTCATCGCGGCCCAGTGGCACGAGAAGGTGATGGACGGCCTCGTCGACGGCGCCCTGCGCGCCCTGCGCGACCTGGGCATCGACGAGCCGACCCTCCTGCGGGTCCCCGGCAGCTGGGAGCTCCCCGTCGTCGCCAAGGTCCTCGCGGGCCGCGGCTACGACGCGATCGTCGCCCTCGGCGTCGTCATCCGCGGCGGAACCCCCCACTTCGAGTACGTGTGCCAGGGCGTCACCCAGGGCCTCACCCAGGTCTCCGTCGACACCGGTGTCCCCATCGGCTTCGGCGTGCTGACCTGCGACACGGAGGAACAGGCCCTGGACCGCGCGGGCATCGAGGGCTCGAACGAGGACAAGGGGCACGAGGCGGTGACGGCGGCCGTGGCGACCGCTGCCACCCTCCGCTCAGTATCCGAACCCTGGCGCTGAGACATCGGCGGTTGCGCGTAGGCTGAGCATCACCATGTCCAAGAAGACGTTCGAGGAGCTCTTCACCGAGCTCCAGCACAAGGCCGCCAACGGCGACCCCGCCACTTCCCGCACCGCTGAACTGGTCGAGAAGGGCGTCCATGCCATCGGCAAGAAGGTCGTCGAAGAGGCCGCCGAGGTCTGGATGGCCGCCGAGTACGAGGGCAAGGAAGCGGCCGCCGAGGAGATCTCGCAGCTGCTGTACCACGTCCAGGTGATGATGGTCGCCCGCGGCATCTCCCTGGACGACGTGTACGCCCACCTCTGAGCCGCTACGCCATAACACCGCACACAATCCGTACGAACGAAGGAAGCTCGCCTCATGCTGCGCATCGCCGTCCCCAACAAGGGTTCCCTGTCCGGCCCTGCGGGGGAGATGCTCCATGAGGCCGGCTACCAGCAGCGCCGGGAGTCCAAGGAGCTGCGGATCGTCGACCCGGAGAACGAGGTCGAGTTCTTCTACCTCCGCCCCCGCGACATCGCGATCTACGTCTCCTCCGGCCGCCTCGACATCGGCATCACCGGCCGCGACCTGCTCATCGACTCCGGCGCCAACGCCGAGGAGATCCTGCCGCTCGGCTTCGCCCGCTCCACCTTCCGCTTCGCCACCAAGCCCGGCACGGCGGGCGACGTCGCGGACCTGACGGGCATGACGGTCGCCACCTCGTACGAGGGCATCGTCGCCAAGTACCTCGCCGACAGCGGCGTCGACGCCTCCGTCGTCCACCTCGACGGCGCCGTCGAGACCGCCATCGAACTGGGCGTCGCCGAGGTCATCGCCGACGTCGTCGAGACCGGCACCTCGCTGCGCAACGCGGGCCTGGAGGTCTTCGGCGACCCGATCATGAAGTCCGAGGCCATCGTCATCCGCCGCGTAGGCGCCGACACCTCCGCGGAGAACGAGCCCAAGGTGCAGCAGTTCCTGCGCCGCCTCCAGGGCGTCCTCGTCGCCCGGACGTACGTGATGATGGACTACGACTGCCGCGTCGAGCAGTTGGAGAAGGCCGTCGCGCTCACACCGGGCCTGGAGTCCCCGACCGTCTCGCCGCTGCACAACGAGGGCTGGGTCGCCGTGCGCGCCATGGTCCCGGCCAAGGAGGCCCAGCGGATCATGGACGACCTGTACGACATCGGTGCCCGGGCCATCCTGACCACGGCCATCCACGCCTGCCGCCTCTGACGGCCCGGGAGTCGTACGCCATGCCGGACCAGTCCGCCCTCCCCGCCCTGCCCGTCACTTTTCGGCCGGGACGCACCCGGGCCGTGCTGCTGAGCGCAGCGGGCGCGATCTTCGTGGTCATCACGGTGGTCGCGCTGCTGCTGCCGACGCTCGGTCCGGGGGAGCGGCTCAGCTTCGTCTTCACGGCGGCCATGCTCGCCGGGGTGCTGTGCACGCTGTCCCGGCCCAAGGTGGTCGCCGACGAGTCCGGTGTGACCGTCGTCAACATCGCCGGGAAGCGGCATCTCGGCTGGGCGGAGATCGTCCAGGTGAACCTGCGGGTCGGTGACCCCTGGGTCTTCCTCGACCTCACCGACGGCACCAGCCTGCCCGCGCTCGGCATCCAGCCGGGCATCGCCAAGCAGCGTGCCATCGAGGACGCCCGGACCCTGTGGGCGCTGGTGGAGGCCCGGTCGGTCACCGAGCCCGAGCAGCGTCAGGGCTGATCCGTTTCCGCTCAGGGGGCGACCCCGAGCAAGATCTGCGCCGACTCAGGGCCGCCGCCCCTGCCGTACCGGCCCATGTCTTGATTAATCTGTTGGCGGAGGCGTTTTCGTTGCGCCTCCGCCTCCGCTGTTCCGTTCCGGAAGGCGGAGGCTCCCTGCTATTCGAGGAGTGACTCCTTCCAGCGATGGACGGATCGTCCTGTAGTACCTGCGCCGCCCCCTCCCGGCATATCGAGGCGGCGGCATGACCATCCCTCTGCTGCTCCTCGGAGCCGCGTTCCTGCTGATCCTCGCCAACGGCTTCTTCGTGGCGGCCGAGTTCGGCCTCGTGACGGTCGAGCGGCCCGAGGCCGAGAAGGCCGCGGCCGAGGGCGACCGCCGGGCCCACAAGGTGGTGGACGCGCTCAAGGAGCTGTCGTTCCAGCTCTCCGGCACCCAGCTCGGCATCACCATCACCTCCCTCGTCGTCGGCATGCTCGCCGAACCGGCGCTCGCGGAGATACTCCACGGCCCCTTCACCGCCATCGGGATACCCGAAGGCGCCGTCTCCGGAGTCTCCGTGGTCGTCGGCATGCTGCTGGCCTCCGCCGTGCAGATGGTGATCGGCGAACTGGTGCCCAAGAACTGGGCGGTGTCGAAGCCGATGCAGGTCGCCCGCTTCGTCGCGGGCCCCCAGCACGTCTTCTCCCGTCTCTTCCGCCCGGTCATCGCCGGCCTCAACGCGGTCGCCAACCGACTGGTCCGCGCCTTCGGCGTCGAGCCCACCGATGAGCTGGCCTCCGCCCGCACCCCCGGCGAACTGGTCTCCCTCGCCCGACACTCGGCCCAGGCCGGCGCCCTGGAACAGGACACGGCCGACCTCTTCGTCCGGACCCTCTCCCTGGGCGAGCTGACGGCGGAGAACGTGATGACGCCGCGTGTCAAGGTCAGCGCCCTGCAGTCGTCGGCCACCGCCGAGGACGTGGTCAACCTGACCCGAGCCACCGGTCTCTCCCGCTTCCCCGTCTACCGGGAGCGGATCGACGAGATCGTCGGCATGGTCCACCTCAAGGACGCGCTCGCGATCCCGGTCCACGACCGGCTGCACACCCCGGTCGGCCGCATCGCCAAGCCCCCGCTGCTCGTCCCGGAGACGCTGCCCGTGCAGCCACTCCTGGCCCGGCTGCGCAGCGAGCAGCCCATCGCCGTCGTCGTCGACGAGTACGGCGGTACGGCAGGAGTCGTCACCCTCGAAGACATCGTCGAAGAACTGGTCGGAGAGGTGCGCGACGAGCACGACGGGCACGAAAGGCCCGAACTCGCCGCCGCCCCGCCCGAGGACGGCCGCCCCGCCTGGGACGTCGACGGCAGCTGCCGTGTCGACGTGCTCCAGCGCATAGGCCTCGACGTCCCGGAGGGCCCGTACGAGACGGTCGCCGGCCTCGTCGCCGACCTGCTCGGCCGTATCCCCGCCCCCGGCGACCGCGCGGAGCTGCCGGGCTGGCGGCTGGCCGTGCGCCAGGTCGGGCACTACCGGGCAGAGCGCGTACGGCTCGTACGGACCGCTCCCGCCATGGACACGCTCACCGTGGTGGAGGCAGCCCGATGAGCGTGCTCCAACTCCTGTTCGCCCTGCTCCTCGTACTCGCCAACGGCTTCTTCGTCGGCGCCGAGTTCGCCCTGGTCTCCGTCCGCCGCAGCCAGATCGAACCGCTGGGGACGGCGCGGGCCCGGCAGGTCCTCTACGGTCTGGAGAACCTGCCGCAGATGATGGCGGCGGCCCAGTTCGGCATCACCGTCTGCTCGCTGACGCTCGGCGCGGTGGCCGAGCCGACGGTGGCGAAGCTGCTGGAGCCGGTGTTCGAGGCGATCCATCTGCCGCACGGCGTGATCCACCCCCTCGGGTATGTGATCGCGCTGGCCGCGGTGGTCTTCCTGCACCTCGTCGTCGGCGAGATGCTGCCGAAGAACCTGGCGATGGCCGCACCGGAGAAGACGGCGCTGTGGCTGAGCCCGGCGCTGGTGGCCTTCGCCCGGCTCTGCAAGCCGGTCACCGTGGGCCTGGGGGCGTGCGCCCGCGTCGTCCTGAGGCTCTTCCACGTCGAGCCCAAGGACGAGGTCGAGGCCGTCTTCACCAGCGTCCAACTGGTTCGGCTGGTCGAGGACTCCGGCCAGGCCGGGCTGCTCGACCCCGAGGAGCAGGAACGCCTGGAGGACGCGCTGGAGCTGGGCTCCCGCCCGGTCACGGACGTCCTGCTGCAGCACGACTCCCTGGTGACGGTGGGGCCGTCGGTGACTGCGGCCCAGGTGGTGGCGTTGACCGCCCGCACGGGTTACTCCCGCTTCCCGGTGGTCGCGGAGAACGGCGCCTTCATGGGCCGCTACCTCCACGTCAAGGACGTCCTCGACCTGGAGGACTCCGACCGCGCCGTCCCCCAGCAGATCTGGCGCCCCATGACCACCCTCCGCTCCGAACTCCCCCTCGACGACGCGCTGACGGTGATGCGGCGCGCGGCCACGCACCTGGCCCAGGTGGCGGACGCCTCCGGCAAGGTGCTTGGCCTGGTCGCCCTGGAGGATGTCCTGGAGCTGCTGGTGGGCGAGGTCCGCGACCCGGCCCATCGGGAGGCTCCACCGGTTCGGGTGACGGAGCCGAGGAGCAGCGAAACCCCGGAGGAGGCCCTGGCAAGCTGATTCCGCCCGCGTGGTTCCCCGCGCCCCTTCAGAGGCGCGGGGAACCACGCGACAAGCCACACACAGCCCGCAGTCGCCCAGGAACCCCATCCACCCGAACTACATCGCCGAAGGATCCTGCGGCCCCCGCCCGGACAGGACCTCCCCGTACGCCTGCATCAGGTCCGGCAGTCGCAGCGTCGACAGATCATCCCGCGTAGGAATCGACGGATACCCCGACAGCCGCAGATCCCGGTACGCGCAGCTCTTCTCGTACAGCGTCCGCAGGAACCGCCCGTTGCCGAGCTCGTCGATCCACCCCTGGTCGACGACGTGCCCGGAGATGGAGCGCAGCTCGTCGAGGGCCTCCTCGTCCCAGACGTCACCGTTCTCGGCGGCGAGCACCTCGCCGATGGAGGTCAGCTCCAGGGGCCGGTAGGAGGGGAAGTCGACGCGGGTCGTGAAGCGGGAGGACAGACCGGGGTTCGCGGTCAGCAGCCGGTCCATGCCCTCCGGGTAACCCGCGAGGATCACGACCAGATGATCCCGGTTGTCCTCGGCCCGCTTCAGCAGAACCTGCAGCGCCTCGTCACCGTAGGCGTCGCCCTTGCCGTAGCCGGAGTTGGACAGGGAGTACGCCTCGTCCACGAACAGCACGCCACCGATCGCCGAGTCGATCAGCTCGTTGGCCTTCACGGCGGTCTGGCCGAGGTACTCGCCCACGAGATCCGCTCGCTGCGCCTCCACCAGGTGGTCCCCGCCCAGCAGCCCGAGCGCGTAGAAGACACGGCCCAGTATTCGCGCCACGGTCGTCTTCCCGGTCCCGGACGGCCCGGAGAAGACGAAGTGCCGCTTGGGCGGTTGTACAGGCAACCCCTGCCCCGTCCGCAACCGCGCCATGTTCAGCTGCGCGGACAACGCTTTGACCTGACGCTTCACCGGCTCCAGCCCGACCATCCGCTCCAGCTCCGCGAGCGCCTCCTCCAGCAGCTCCGGATCCGTCGGCCCGGCCGGCAGCGACAGCGGCGCCGCCGGCACCACGGACTTCTCCCGTACGAAGGTGTCACCGGCCTCGGGCGGCAGCCCGCCCGGCGGCGGCAGACCGGGATCCGAGACCTTCACATCCCGGCCCTCGGCGTCGAAGAACGGCTCCAGCCCGTCCCCGTCGAGCACGTCCTGCCCGATCCCGGCCAGCGCTATCGCCGCGAAGTCGCTCGCGTCGTCGTCGTACCCGTCCCCCTCGGCGATCGCCGCGAGCCGTGCGGACGTGTCCATGAAGGCGGGGTCGACCCGGTGCACGGCCCGGTAGAGCGGTAGCGCGGCGGCGCTGCGCCCCGTGCCCTCGTGGGCGCGCGCCAGCCAGTACCGCAGCTCCTTGCGCTGCGGCTGCTCGCTGCGACACCGCATCAGCGCGGCGGAGAGCAGCGGCTCGGCCTGCCCGTACGTCTCCAGCCGGACCCGGGCCATCCCGCCGAACAGGCCCGCCTCGATCCCCAGCAGTGGATCGTCGAGCAGCGGATCGGTGTGCCGGACCAGCTGCTCCCAGTCCTTGACGAGGTAGGCGCGGCAGGCGTGCAGGAAGCGCACCTGGTGGTCCGCGTCGACCGGTGGCAGCCCCGCGAGCGCCCGGTCCAGCTCGGGCACATGGCGCCCGTCCAGCCAGTGCGAGGCGTGCGCGAGGAGCAGATCACGCGGGCTCTCCAGCACCGGCTGCACCCACCAGCCCAGCCAGTACCAGGAGTTGAGGGTGCGCCGGTGCCGGGAGCGCTGTTCCCCGAAGCGCTCCCGGTGGCGGAACATCCGTAGCAGCGCGGTCGTCGTGTCCACCCGCAGCGCGTGCAGGCCGAGCCAGCCGTCGGCCATCCCGGGATCCATCCGCACCGCGGTGCGGAACTCCTCCTCCGCCTGCGGATAGGCGCCCATCGTGTAGGCGTCCACGCCTCGCAGCCAGGCGAGGTCGGCCGGAGCCTCGGGGCCCCGCGAGCCGAAGTCCATCACGTCCCCCACAAACCGTGCCCCCGTTGGAAACCGAACGGGCCGGTGCCCGTCGGCAGCCTTCGTCGAACCGCTGTGCCGCGGACGGGAGTTGCGTCGGTGCGTTGCTGCAGCCGTCCGAAGGTCGCACCTTGGGCATCGTACCTGCGGGTCGGTCGCCCTTCGAAGGGTGCCGCAGCCCTCGTCTTACGAGGTGGGAGCAGACGGGGCACATCGCGGACGGTGACCGAGGGTGAAGGAATCGTGCCTCAGTAGTTCCGGAAAACCGGAAGAAGGCAGAACGAAGCCCCCGATCACGGGGGAACAACCGGGGGCTTCGCGTCTCTGGGGCGGCATCGAATGGCCGCACATTGAGAACGTAAGTCCTGTCCGGCCCCTCGGTCAAGCCGAGTTGAGGCACGCAAGGAAGTTCTCGGACGGGGCTCTTCACAAGTTCAGCACATTGCGGATGGTCCGTCACCCTGAGTGAGGTGCGGCGCCCATCAGGGAGTCGTCACAGGCCCCCTGAGCACCTCGTACCCCATGTGTCCCGGCCGAATCAGAAGATCTGCGAACGGCCGAGAAGGATCCTCGGCGAAGTGCCGCCGTTCCGCCTTGACCCAGCCGACCCAGAAATCACTCTGTTCCGCCCCGTCCCGCGCCTGCCCCCGCGCCCAGGCCTCCTCGTCGGGCAACTCCATCCACATCAGCCGTGCCAGATGCGGACGCAGCGCGCGCCGGCCCGCGCCCACCCCCTCCACAACGATCACGGGCGCGGGCGGCAGGACGCGCGCGGGGCCGAAACCGCGTTCACTCCAGTCGTACGGGGCATAACGCGCGCTCTCCCCGCGCCGCAGCGGCTCGATCACCTGGTCCCACAGCCGTGTCGTCCACGCGAAGAGCTCCTCGTGGGTGGCGATGTCGTCGAGGTGCAGCACCGGGGCACCGCCGAGCGCGTCGGCCAGTCGTCCGGCGAAGGTGCTCTTCCCGGAGCCCGCGTGCCCGTCGACCCCGATCAGCCGGACCGGCCCGCAGGAGGGCGGCAGCAGCCGCAGCCGGGCTGCGAGGTCGTCGACGGCGGGGTCCGCGGGGGTGGGAGAGGCGTGCATACCTGGATTGAACACCGGGACGGGCGCCCCCGGAGTGCGCCAGTGGTATCGACCAATATTGGCGGGCGTGGCGAGGCACGAGGTGCTGGCAGAAGCCGTTCCCCGGCGTCCATAGTTGGCGAACAGCCGTGCGTCTGAACCGTTCCTTCCGGACAACTGGGGGTCACCCGCAGATGACGAGCCTTTCCGAGCCGTCCCGCAGGACCGTCCTGGCCGCAGCCGTCGCCACCGCCGCAGCGGCGGCCGGCGGATCGGCGGGCCCGGCGGCCGCCGACACGACAAGCGGCCGGGGCGAGGCCCCCGCCCGCACCGCGCAAGCACCAGAACGCCTTGTGGACCACCACGCCTGGACCTCGTACAGCGACTGGCGCGCCGGCCGTGCGAAGGGCACCCGGGCCAAGGCGGGGAAGCGGCCGGGCCTGGTGATCGACGCGCCGGTCGGCACCACCGACTACACCGACCCGCACACCGGGCGGACGGCCGCCTGGGAGTACGCGACCTGGACCTCCCCGGTCCACCGGCTCACCGTGCCCGCCACCGAGGTGATCGCGTCCTGGAACGCGCACACCCCCGACGGCACCTGGGTCCAGACCGAGCTGAAGGGCACGTACTCCGACGGCACGGACACGCCCTGGTACGTCCTGGGCCGGTGGGCGGCCGGCGACCAGGACATCAGACGGACCTCCGTCGACGGTCAGAAAGACGGCAAGAGCAGCATCTGGACCGACACCTTCGCGATCGACGACCCCGCCACAGGGCTGCGCCTCGCCTCGTACCGGCTGCGTCTGACCCTGTACCGCGCGCCCGGCACCCGGCTCACCCCCATGGTGTGGCGGCTGGGCGCGATGGGCTCCGACGTCCCCGACCGCTTCACGGTCCCGGCCTCCACCCCCGGGCTCGCGCGGGAGCTGAACGTCCCCCGCTACTCGCAGGAGACCCACAAGGGCCAGTACCCCGAGTACGACAACGGCGGCGAGGCCTGGTGCAGCCCGACCTCCTCGCAGATGATCATAGAGTTCTGGGGCCGGAAGCCCAGTGCCGCGGACCTGGCCTGGGTCAATCCGGAGTACGCGGACCCGCAGGTGTGCCACGCGGCGCGGTTCACCTTCGACTACCAGTACGAGGGCTGCGGCAACTGGCCCTTCAACGCCGCGTACGCCGCCACGTACAAGGACCTCCAGGGCGTGGTGACCAGGCTCGGCTCGCTCAGCGATCTCGAGACGCTGATCGCGGCGGGCATCCCGGCGATCACCTCCCAGTCGTTCCTCGCCGAGGAGCTGACGGGGGCCGGCTATGGCACGGCCGGGCATCTGATGACGGTGATCGGCTTCACCGCCGAGGGTGACGTCATCGCCAACGACCCGAACTCGCCGACCAACGAGGCGGTGCGCCGGATCTACCGGCGGCGCGAGTGGGAGAACATCTGGCTGCGGACCAAGCGGTACAACGCCGCCGGCAAGGTCGTCTCCGGCACCGGCGGCGTCTGCTACCTGTACTTCCCGGCACGGCCCACGGCCCGCCAGCGCGCGGCGCTCGCGGCGGTGGGAGTGCACTGACGCCGTGCGGCCCCCGGTCTTCCGGGGGCCGCGCCGTCGTGTGACCAAGCTCTCGGCGGCGAACCGCCCATGCGATGGCAAGGTGGACGGAAAGGTGGGGGAACCCACCGCGCGCCGACCACACCAGCGAGCTGCCATGACCGCGACCTCCGCCTCCGCCACCCGCGTCCGTACCCGTACGGGCGGTCCCGAGGACGACGGCCCGAAGATCGTCGAGCATGTGATGGGCTGGACCCTGGTCGTGGTGGTCGCGATGCTGGTGACCCAGCTGGGTCTGCTGTGACCTGATTCCCCGGCTCGATTCTGTCGATCAGAGTCGAACAAGCTGGTGGTGAGGGTCTGCCATACTGCGGTTGTCCCGCTGGCAGTCGGAGACCAGGACCGAAATTGAATGGTAGTCAACAGCGCGGTGTCGAACCGCCGCGGGCCCGCGGCACCGACCGCTCGTTAGCTCGCCGCGCCGAACTCATCTCCATCGGGCGGAAGTTGTTCGCCGACACGTCGTACGACACGTTGTCGATGGACGACATCGCGCGGCAGGCGCATGTGGCCAAGGGACTGATCTACTACTACTTCAAGTCCAAGCGCGGCTACTACCTCGCGATCGTCGAGGACTCGGTGGCCGATCTGGTCACGTTCGCCGCGAGCGGCCTCCAACTGCCGCCCGTGGAGCGGGTGCACCGCACCATTGACGGCTATCTGCGCTACGCGGAGGACAACCAGGCCGCCTACCGCACGATCGTCAGCGGCGGCGTCGGCTTCGACACCCAGGTGCACGCCATCCGGGACGGCGTCCGCGAGACGATCGTCGCCACCATCGCCGAGGGCGCGTACGGCAGGAGCGACATCGAACCGGTGGCCCGTATGGGCCTGTTCGGCTGGGTGTGCGCGGTCGAGGGTGCCACCCTCGACTGGATCGACCGCCCGGAACTGCCCCGCGACACCATGCGCGACCTGCTCGTCAAGATGCTGGGCGGCTCGCTGCGCGCCATCGAGGAGCTCGCGCCGGCGTATCTCGCGCCGGAGCCCGCCCGCCGGGACACCTGAGTTCCACGGCCGGCGACATCCGGGCAACGCGCTCGGGGTGGGGATCCGCCGACCGACCCCCACCCCAAGTCCCCCGTTGTGGCGGCTAGTTGATCGCCTTGATCAGCTCACCGTTCGCCGTGTCGCCGCTCAGCTCCCAGAAGAAGGTGCCCCCGAGGCCCTGCGCCTCCTTGTAGGCCATCTTCCCCGCGATGGTCTGCGGAGTGTCGTAACTCCACCAGTCGTCACCGCACTTGGCGTACGCGGTGCCGCCGACCGTCCCGTTGGCCGGGCAGGTCGTCTTGAGCACCTTGTAGTCCTCGTAGCCCGCCTCGTACGTCCCCGCTGCCGGGCCGGTCGCCGTGCCGCCGGGCGCCGACTGGGTGACGCCGGTCCAGCCACGCCCGTAGAAGCCGATGCCGAGCAGCAGCTTCGAGGACGGGATGCCGAGGCTCTTCAGCTTCGTGATGGTGGCGGAGGCGTTGAACGCCGGGTTGGCGATGCCGGGGTACGGGGTCAGCGGCGAGTGCGGGGCCGTGGTCGCGTCCCAGGCGCCGAAGTAGTCGTACGTCATCGGGTTGTACCAGTCGACGAACCGTGCCGCGCCCGCGTAGTTCGCCGCGTCGATCTTGCCGCCGCTCGACGCGTCGGCTGTGATGGCCGCGGTGACCAGCTGGTTCTTGCCGAACCGGCCGCGCAGCGCCGCCATCAGGTCCTCGAAGGCGTCCCTACCGCTGGTGTCGCAGGTGAGGCCACAGGCGTTGGGGTACTCCCAGTCGATGTCGATGCCGTCGAAGACGTCCGCCCACTTGGAGTTCTCGACGAGGTCGTAGCAGGACTTCGCGAAGGCCCCCGGGTCCTTCGCGGCCTCGCCGAAGCCGCCGGACCAGGTCCAGCCGCCGAACGACCAGACGATCTTGAGGTTCGGGTGCAGCTTCTTGAGCTTGCGCAGCTGGTTGAAGTTGCCGCTCAGCGGCTGGTCGGCGGTGTCGGCGACGCCGTCCACGGACTCCTCGGCGGTGAACGGCTTGTCGGTGTCCGCCCAGGCGTCGCCCATCGTGCACTTGCCGTCGACGACGTTGCCGAAGGCGTAGTTGATGTGCGTGAGCTTCTTCGCCGAGCCGGACGTCTCGATGTTCTTGACGTAGTACTGGCGGCCGTAGATGCCCCAGTCGATGAAGTAGCCGACAACCTTCGAGTCGGCGGCGTCGGTCGCGCCGGCCGCGTGGGGCATGGAGCCGGGCTTCGCGGGAGTGGCGGTCGCGGTGCCCGCGCCGGCGAGGAGCCCGGCGCCAAGGACGGCGCAACATGTGGCGGCGACAAGGGGCCTGACGGGGACGCGGGGGCTGTGCGGTCTGAGCATCGTGACTCCGGAGGAGGGGAGCAAGGAGGGGAAGGTGCTGCCTGGACCTGCTGTGCCGATTGGCCTGAACGCGGTGACGCGTTGCTGGGGCAGACCGTAGAGGACTAGACCACTGGGGTCAATGGTTCGGACCAATTGCGGCGAGGGCGTGGCGGGCTGCCGAATGTGTCCTAATGAACGGTCGTTAACTGGTGACTCGCTGCTCCGGATCGGGCATACTCCAAGCGCCACCGCCGCTGATCAGCGGCTTCCGTGATCCGGAGGAGGACCATCGGCTGTGGCACGTGAGACCCGGCGGCACCACTTCATCCCCGGTGCGTGTCCGCCGCAGTGCCCGACAGGGAGGAGAGCGTTGCCATGCCCGACCGCGCCCCGCAGCCGGTGGACCGTCAACTGCCCACGGAAGAGGCCCGGGATCTGATCTCGCTCGTCCGCGAGATCGCGCAGCGGGAGATCGCCCCGCACGCGGCCGAGGAGGAGGAAGCCGGTCGCTTCCCGCGCGAACTCTTCGGCCTGCTCTCGGAGTCGGGACTCCTCGGCCTGCCGTACGACTCGGAACACGGCGGCGGTGACCAGCCGTACGAGGTCTACCTCCAGGCCCTGGAGGAGCTCGCCGCGGCCCGCCTCACCGTCGGCCTCGGCGTGAGCGTCCACACTCTCGCCTGCCACGCCCTCGCCAATTACGGCACCAAGGAGCAGCAGGTCGAGCACCTGCCGTCGATGCTCGGTGGCGGCCTGCTCGGCGCGTACTGCCTCTCCGAGCCGTCGTCCGGCTCGGACGCCGCGTCCCTGCGCACGAAGGCCGTCCGGGACGGCGACGAGTGGGTGATCACCGGTACCAAGGCCTGGATCACCCATGGCGGCATCGCCGACTTCTACACGGTCATGGCTCGCACGGGCGGCGAGGGCTCCCGGGGCATCACGGCCTTCCTGGTGCCCGGCGACGCCGAGGGGCTGAGTGCCGCGGCGCCCGAGAAGAAGATGGGCATGAAGGGCTCGCCCACCGCGCAGCTCCACTTCGACGGGGTACGCGTCTCCGACAGCAGGCGCTTGGGTGAGGAGGGCCAGGGCTTCGCGATCGCCCTGTCCGCGCTCGACTCCGGGCGGCTGGGCATCGCGGCCTGCGCGGTCGGCGTGGCCCAGGCGGCCCTGGACGAGGCGGTCGCCTACGCCACCGGGCGGCAGCAGTTCGGGCGGCCGATCTCCGACTTCCAGGGACTGCGCTTCATGCTCGCGGACATGGCGACCCAGACAGAGGCGGGCCGGGCGCTCTACCTCTCCGCCGCACGGCTGCGCGACGCGGGCAGGCCCTTCTCCAAGCAGGCGGCCATGGCGAAGCTGCTGTGCACCGACACCGCGATGAAGGTCACCACGGACGCCGTCCAGATCCTCGGCGGGTACGGCTACACGGCGGACTTCCCCACCGAGCGGTACATGCGCGAGGCCAAGGTGCTCCAGATCGTCGAGGGCACCAATCAGATCCAGCGCATGGTCATCGCCCGTCACCTCGCGGGGCCCGAGTCACGCTGAAGGAGCCACGGGAGGAGCCGGGCACGGTGAAGGGCTCCAGGGTGGTGCCGAACTGGTTGATGCCGCTCGGCGGCGTCGCCAGTCGGGCCCACTCCGGATCGTGACGCCCCGGCAAGGTGCGGCCCCGGTCGGCCCAAGTCCGCATCAGGGCCCGGTAGATCGGCGGGTCCTGCGGCTGGGCCGACTTCTGCGGAAGCGATTCTGCCGAAGCCGGCACGAACACGTGACGCCGACGCCCGTCCACCGAAAATGTAGGAGTCATACCGGGCCAACGCGTGTGAGGGCGAGCCGGTCACCGCTTCCGGGAATCGCGCCTGAGTTCGCGCCAGGACCGAACGGGGCATGACGAGCCCCGGCCGCCGGACGTGCTGAACCTGCACCATGGCAGCGTGTGTGACGCCATGGTGCGGGGGCGACTGCTGGGAACGGATCCTCCGGTACGGCCGCGTCGGCTCAGCGGGAGAGCACGGACGCGACGGGCCGAACAGGCCCTGGAATCAGGCGGCCTGACGCCTCATCATCGGCACGCGCAGCGGGCGCGAGCCCGGGCCGCCGACGTGTGAGAAGGGCTGTGTCCGCCAGTCGAGGCCCTGCGGGAGCGTCAGCAGAAGGGCGGTGTCCTGCTCCTGCGGCTCGACGGACTCGTCCGCGGGCCGGGCGTCGTCGGCCGAACGGCCCGTACCGGCGCAGACCGTGAGCCCGAACGGGTTCCACGGCGACACGACCAGCGCGTGCTCCGGCAGCGTGTCCTCGTCGGACAGCAGGGCGATGGGCTGAGCGCAGTCCGGGCAGATCACCCGGTACATCTCGAAGGTGTCGTACGCGTCGAACTCGTCGTCCGGTTCGACGCCCTCCGGCTCGGGCTCGATGACCGCCTGGAGACGCTTGGGTGCGGTACGACCAGGGCGCTTAAGACTCTGCATGGATTCTCCCCCTCGGGCTGGGCCGTGTAGGCGCTGCGGCCTCGACCACAGCAAGCACTTCCCGCCCCGTCTCGGCGGTAATCACGAGATCATCACGCAGCCTGTTCGGGCGCTGTGGTCTTCGTCACATGCCGCCCGCAGATGCCCGGCGTGGTGGCGCTGTCACCCATATGGCGCACAGGTGGCTCTCAGCCACATCACGAACCGGGCATGACCTGCGCCGCTCAGGTACCGGAGGAGATCAACCGCACTGTAGGTTCTTGCGCCATGGAGGAGCTGGACCGACAGATCGTGCAGCTGCTCGTCGCGGACGGGCGGATGAGCTACACCGACCTGGGCAAGGCCACGGGCCTGTCCACGTCGGCGGTGCATCAGCGCGTGCGCCGACTTGAGCAGCGTGGCGTCATCCGGGGCTATGCCGCGGTCGTCGACCCCGAGGCCGTCGGGCTGCCGATGACCGCCTTCATCTCGGTCAAACCCTTCGACCCCAGCGCACCCGACGACATCGCCGAACGCCTCGCCGGCGTTCCGGAGATCGAGGCCTGCCACAGCGTCGCCGGCGACGAGAACTACATCCTCAAGGTCCGCGTGGCGACCCCCCACGAGCTGGAGGAACTGCTGGCACGGTTGCGGTCCCTGGCAGGGGTGTCGACGCGGACGACGGTGGTGCTGTCCACGCCGTACGAGGCGAGGCCGCCGAGGATCTGACGGTGCCGGTACCGCCGGTGCGGGTGCCCGTGGTGCTGGGACCGTTGCCGCCAACCGCGGGGGAGGCCGGTGGGCACAGCCGACAGCGCCGGGTGCCGGTCAAACGTGGCCCAGGTGCGGCGCAGCGCCCGGCACACGCGAAACTGTCCCCATGAGTGATCGCACCGCCTCGTCGAACACCGTGTTGCTGCGCGGTGGAGAAGTCCACAGCCCCGCCGACCCGTTCGCCACCGCGATGGTCGTGGAACACGGCCAGATCGCCTGGGTCGGCTCCGAGGGCGCCGCCGACGCCTTCGCGGCCGGCGTCGACGAGGTGATCGACCTCGAAGGAGCCCTGGTCACCCCGGCGTTCACCGACGCCCATGTACACACCACCGCCACCGGCCTCGCGCTCACCGGCCTCGACCTCTCCGCGGCCCCCACCCTGGACGCCGCCCTCGTCCTCGTACGGGAATTCGCGGCGGCCCGCCCGGCCGACCGCGTCCTCCTCGGCCACGGCTGGGACGCCGCCCGCTGGCCCGGCGGCCGCCCGCCGACCCGCGCCGAACTCGACGAGGCCACCGGCGGCCGCCCGCTGTACCTCAGCCGGATCGACGTCCACTCGGCGGTCGTCACCACCGCCCTGCTCGACCTGGTCCCGGGCGCCGAAGCCTTCGAGGACGGCCCCCTCACCCGCGACGCCCACCACGCCGTACGCGCCACCGCGCTCGGCGCCATCACCCCCGCCCAGCGCACCGAGGCCCAACGGGCCGCCCTCACCCACGCCGCCTCGCTCGGGATCGGCTCGGTCCACGAGTGCGCGGGCCCGGACATCTCCTCCGAGGACGACTTCACCGAACTGCTCCGGCTCGCCGCCGAGGAGCCAGGCCCGCGCGTCGTCGGGTACTGGGCGGAGCGGGATGTGCGGAAGGCGCGCGACCTCGGGGCCGTCGGCGCCGCGGGCGACCTCTTCGTCGACGGTGCCCTCGGGTCGCACACGGCGTGTCTGCACGAGCCGTACGCCGACGCAGGGCACACCGGTACGGCGTACCTGGACGCGGATGCGGTCGCCGCCCATGTGGTCGCCTGTACCGAGGCGGGCCTCCAGGCGGGCTTCCACGCCATCGGGGACGCCGCGGTGACGTCGGTGGTCGAGGGGGTGCGCGCGGCCGCCGAGAAGGTCGGCCTGGCCCGTGTGCGGGCCGCCCGGCACCGCGTCGAGCATGCCGAGATGCTCACCCCCGAGACCGTCGCCGCCTTCGCCGAACTCGGCCTCACCGCCTCCGTCCAGCCCGCCTTCGACGCGCTGTGGGGCGGCGAGGAGGGCATGTACGCGCAGCGGCTGGGCGTCGACCGTGCCCGTACCCTCAACCCGTTCGCGGCCCTGCTGCGCGCCGGCGTACCGCTGGCCTTCGGCTCCGACAGCCCGGTCACTCCTCTCGATCCGTGGGGCACCGTCCGCGCGGCGGCCTTCCATCGCACGCCGGAACACCGGGTGTCCGTGCGCGCCGCGTTCACGGCGCACACGCGGGGCGGCTGGCGGGCGGTCGGACGGGACGACGCGGGCGTCCTCGTACCGGGCGCGCCGGCGGACTACGCGGTGTGGCGCACCGGCGAACTCGTCGTCCAGGCCCCCGACGACCGTGTCGCCCGCTGGTCCACCGACCCCCGTTCCGGCACCCCAGGCCTGCCCGATCTGAGCCCCGGCACCGACCTGCCCGTCTGCCTGCGGACCGTGGTCGGCGGACGGACGGTCTTCGTACGGCCGGGCGAGTGATCTCCTGGGGCCGCGCGGATCCGATCATGGCCCGCCGGTGCGCCGTGCGACCTGCGGGTCCTCCCCGCCGACCAGGCGTGTGAGGGAAAATCCGCAGGTCAAGCGGTGGTTGACAGTTGGCCGCAGGTGACGGGTAGGTTCTGCCGGGTCCACCACCGGACGTCCGACCGGGGAACTTCCGCGCGGTCGTCGAACGCCTCTGGGTCAGGGGTGGTGTGCCGCACCGGCGCACCGCCACTGGGAGCCAGGTCCAGGGCTCGCGCTCCGGCGAGGGAACGTTCCGGCTCGGTCGGGTAGGTGTGACCCGGGTGGGGCCCGGACGCTCAGTAGACAACGGCTTTCGGTCGACCCGCAGCCAGCGGGACCCAGGTCGGCCCGAAGGGCGTCGGGCCCCTATCCGCAGGCGGACGACAGCGGACGACATCTGGTGTCCTTTCCGTATTGGTACGGGATTCGTTCGGTGGCGGCGCACAGGCCACTCAGGGCGAGCTGCCGCACACCCCCTGTCGAATCAGCCCTCCTCCGGACACGAGCCGACACTCCATCGCAGGCCGTGGCCACTATGGTGGTCCCCTGCGTACGGACATGAAGGGGCAGCAGTGAACGACGGTGACGGGGCCCTCGCGGCGGAAGGCCAGGAGAGGCGGTTCGGCCCGCTCGGCACGGCCTTGGTGATCATCCCGACCTACAACGAGGCGGAGAACATCAAGGCGATCGTCGGCCGGGTGCGGAAGGCTGTTCCCGACGCGCACGTTCTGGTCGCCGACGACAACAGCCCCGACGGCACCGGCAAGCTCGCCGACGAACTGGCCGTAGGGGACGACCATGTCCAGGTGCTGCACCGCAAGGGCAAGGAAGGGCTCGGCGCCGCCTACCTCGCCGGCTTCCGCTGGGGCATGGAGAACGGCTACGGCGTACTGATCGAGATGGACGCCGACGGCTCCCACCAGCCCGAGGAGCTGCCCCGGCTGCTGACCGCGCTCAAGGGCGCCGACCTGGTCCTCGGTTCCCGCTGGGTGCCGGGCGGGCGCGTGGTGAACTGGCCCAAGTCCCGCGAGTACATCTCCCGCGGCGGCAGCCTCTACTCCCGTGTCCTGCTCGACGTCCCGGTCCGTGACGTCACCGGCGGCTACCGTGCCTTCCGCCGCGAGACCCTCGAAGGCCTCGGCCTCGACGAGGTCGCCTCCCAGGGCTACTGCTTCCAGGTCGACCTCGCCCGCCGCGCGATCAAGGCGGGCTATCACGTCGTCGAGGTGCCCATCACCTTCGTCGAGCGCGAACTGGGCGACTCCAAGATGAGCCGCGACATCCTCGTCGAGGCGCTGTGGCGGGTCACGGCGTGGGGTGTGGGGGAGCGGGTCGGCAAGGTCCTGGGGCGGGACGCCAAGGGGTCCGGGCAGGACAGCAGGACGTCAGGGCAGGACAAGCGGGGCTGATCATCCCCTTATCCCGTACTGAGCCGGGGCCAGGCACACTGGGGGCATGACGACTGGCGCTCCCACCCCGACGTACCCCGCACGGCCCCGGCGCTCCCGGCTGCGCACGTTCCTGCCGTTGGGTGTCGCCGCGTGGCTCGTGCTGGAGATCTGGCTGCTCACGGTGGTCGCGAGCGCGGCCGGCGGTCTGACCGTCTTCCTCGTCCTCGTCGCCGGATTCCTCCTCGGCTCCGCCGTGGTCAAGCGGGCCGGGCGCCGGGCGTTCCGGGCGCTGAGCGAGACGCTGCAACAGCAGCAGGGTGGTACGGCCGGTGCCGGTGCCGGTGCCGGCAAGAGTGAGGGCAATGGCTTCCTGATGCTGGGTGGTCTGCTGCTGATGCTGCCTGGGCTGGTCTCTGATGTGGTGGGGCTGGTGCTCTTGATTCCGCCGGTTCAGAGGGCGCTGGGGCGGTATGCCGAGCGGACCTTCGAGCGGAAGATTCGTGAGGCGGGTGGCGGGGCCTTCGGCGATGCCTTTCAGCAGGCGCGTATTCACCGGCCCGACGGCAAGGTCGTGCAGGGCGAGGTGATCCGTGATGATGCGGGGTCCGGTTCCGGTGACGCTCCGTCGGAGGGTCCGCGTCCGCCGCTGAACCGCTGAGGCGTTCTCTCGCCCCCGCCGCCCCTACCGATTCCCGCCCCAGGGGCTGCCGCCCCTTCGACCGCGCACGCCTTCCAGCTCGGGGGTGGGGGCTCGTTGGCACCCGCCCACTCACGACAGGCACCCCGTCCCTCATCCCTCTCCTAGCCCCAGCGAGCGGTCGCACGCAAAGACCGCGGGCGCCGTACATGAACGTACGGCGCCCGCGGTCTTTGATTTGTGCTGTGTTTTCCGCCCAGCCCCCGGAGGGGCTACGCGGACTTGCGGCTGTCTCGCGGATGTACCGCGATGTTCATCGCACCGGAGCGGAGGACCGCGAGGCGCTCTTCGAGGACCTCTTCGAGTTCCTCACGGGTGCGCCGCTCCATCAGCATGTCCCAATGTGTACGCGCGGGCTTGGCCTTCTTTTCCTCAGGGCCGTCGCCGTCCACCAGGAGTGCCTGGGCCCCGCAGACCTTGCACTCCCACTCCGGCGGGATCTCCGCCTCGACCGAGAAGGGCATCTCGAAGCGGTGCCCCTTCTCGCATGCGTACTCCACGGCCTGGCGCGGAGCCAAGTCGATGCCGCGGTCCGTCTCGTAGCTGGTCACCACGAGGCGCGTGCCGCGAAGAGCTCGCTCACTCATGAATCGTGCCTCCCGGGCTTGTCGCCCACAGGACAGGTGTCGCTGTCGTCGTCATCCGGTCAACGTCCGGTCGGCGGTAAAGATTCCCGTTCCGTGTCCCGTTCCGGGTCATGCGTCGCCGTCGTAGCCGCAGCCTTATTAACCAATTCAGTACCCACCGGCGCCCGGTTTGTCACATCTGACAGCAGATGTCACCCAGCGTTTCGGCATCTTTGACGCGCAGTAACGGTACGCCTGGCAGGCCAAACGCGTACACTACAGCTCTTTCGCTCCGGGTGCTAAATCCTGTCGGGTACGGGATTGCCCGCGTCGCTGATCGCCCGGCGCACCGGCACCCTCGCGAGCAGGGCGAATCCCAGGACGAAGAAGACGACCAGGGAGATGATCGCGTCCCGATAACTTCCGGTCAGCTGGTACGTCACACCGAACAGCAGGGGCCCCAGCCAGCTCATGCCGCGGTCGCTCATCTCGTACGCGGAGAAGTACTCGGCCTCCTTGCCGGGCGGTACCAGGTGGGAGAAGAGGGAGCGGGAGAGCGCCTGGCTGCCACCGAGGACCAGGCCGATTCCGGAGGCGAGTACGAAGAACCAGACGGGTGCTCCGGCCGGGAGGAAGTAGCCGGCGGCGAGGATCAGCGTCCAGGCGACCAGGGAGCCGAGGATCGTGCGCTTGGCGCCGTAGCGGCGGGACAGGCGGCCCATGCCGAGGGCGCCGCCCACCGCCAGGATCTGCACGAGCAGTACCGCCACGATGAGCGTCGACTGCTCCAGGTCGAGTTCCTCGGAGCCGTACACCGAGGCCTGGGAGATCACGGTCTGGATGCCGTCGTTGTAGATCAGATAGGCGAGGAGGAAGCCGAGGGTGAGTGGGTGGCGGCGCATGTCGCGGACGGTCGCCGCGAGCTGACGCAGGCCGGGGGCCGTGGTCTCCTGGGACTCTTCGGGCTCTCCTGCCGGGCTGCGGCGGTCGCGCAGGCGGCGCAGGGGGATGAGGGTGAAGGCGCCCCACCACAGGCCGGCTGAGGCCAGGCAGATGCGGACGGCCATGCCCTCGGAGACGCCGAAGGAGTCGTGGGCGGTGAACAGGATCAGGTTCGCGACCAGGACCAGCGAGCCCGCCGCGTAGCCG
The DNA here is from genome assembly GCF_024612035.1 of Streptomyces sp. DSM 40750. Lineage (GTDB taxonomy): Bacteria > Actinomycetota > Actinomycetes > Streptomycetales > Streptomycetaceae > Streptomyces. The sequence goes on along the minus strand of NZ_CP102513.1, from coordinate 2,253,634 downwards.
AAGGCCCAGCCCCGGGACGAGACCGCGTCGCGTTCCTCGGGGGGTGCGATCTGGGGCAGGTAGGAGTTGTAGAGCATCATCGCGACGGACTGCGCCGCGTTGGCGACGATCAGCAGGACGCCGCCGAGGACGTAACGGTCGCCGTCGAGGAAGAACATGCCCGCGGTCGCGGCGGCCCCGACATAGGCGGCCGCGCCGAGAAGGGGCTTCTTGCGGCCCGTGCGGTCGGCCGCCGCGCCCACCAGGGGCATGATCACGACGGCGAGGATCACCGACAGGGACACCGAGTACGCGAAGAAGGAGCCCGCGCGGACCGGTATGCCCAGCGGGTGCACGTAACCGTCCGCGTCGGCGGCGGACTTGGCGACCTCGGTCAGATAGGGGCCGAGGAACACGGTCAGGACGCTTGTCGAGTAGACGGAGCAGGCCCAGTCGTAGAAATACCAGCCGCGCTGTTCGCGCCGTCTGCCCGCGGCCTCGTCGGCCTCGTCCGTCCGCACGGTGTCGGTGCCCACCCGTGCCCCTCGCTTCCCCGTGAACGGGCCGCGCGAGGACGTCAGATCCAGGTCCCCCGGTCCTCAAGTACCTTGCGCAGCGTGTCGATGTGATCGGTCATGATGCCATCGACGCCCAGATCCAGGAGCCGGTGCATACGTTGCGGTTCGTTCACGGTCCACACATGGACGTGCAGCCCGCGCGCGTGAGCGGCGCGCACGAACCGGTGGTCGACCACCGGCACCCCGGACTGCGACTCCGGGACCTGCGCGGCGACCGCCGAGCGGCGCACCGTGGCGGGGACGCCCCAGGAGCGCAGCCGCAGCCCCAGGACGCCGCTCGTGCCGTACGAGGTGGCCAGGCGGGGGCCGGCGAGGCGCTGGGCGCGGGCGACCCGGGGCTCGGAGAAGGAGCCGACGCAGACGCGGTCCCAGGAGGCGGTGCGGGCGATCAGGTTGAGGAGAGGGTGGAGTGCGGGCTCCGCCTTGATGTCGACGTTCCAGCGGACGTCGGGGAAGGTTTCGAGGAGTTCCTCGAAGAGGGGGACCGGTTCGACACCCGCCACGCGCGCGTGCCGTATGTCCTTCCACGGCAGATCCGCTATCCGGCCCGCACCGTCGGTCATCCGGTCCAGGGTCGCGTCGTGGAAGGCGACCAGCTTGCCGTCGAGCGTCGCGTGCACATCGGTCTCGATGTAGCGGTAGCCCGACTCCACCGCCCGCCGGAACTGGGCCATGGTGTTCTCCAGGCCGTCCGCCGCCCCGCCCCGGTGGGCGAAGGCGATCGGGCCCGGATGGTCGAGGTAGGGGTGGCGTATGAGGGCGGTCACCCGGGCAGTATGGCCCGCTTCGATGGACCGGTGGCAACGACCGTGCTACCGGATTCCGAGGGGACGGCGAACACGCGCAGGAAGAGCTGGGCGAGCGGGCCGATGGACAGGGCGTAGAGGAGCGTGCCCACGCCGACCGTGCCGCCGAGGGCGAAACCGGTCGCCAGCACCGCCACCTCCACGGCCGTCCGCATCAGCCGGACCGAGTGGCCGGTACGCCGGTGCAGTCCTGTCATCAGGCCGTCGCGCGGGCCCGGGCCGAACCGGGCCGCGATGTAGAGGCCGGTCGCCACACCGTTGAGCACGATGCCGGCGATCAGGAGGGGAATCCGTACGGCCATGGTGTGTGCCTCGGGCACCGACGCCAGGGTGGCGTCCATCGCGATGCCGATCACGAAGACGTTGGAGACCGTGCCGAGGCCCGGGCGCTGGCGGAGCGGGATCCACAGGAGCAGCACCACCGCGCCCACGACGATCGACACCACGCCGATGGTCAGGCCGGTCAGCTCCGCCAGGCCCTGGTGCAGCACGCCCCAGGGCTCCAGGCCGAGCCCCGCCTCCACGAGGAGCGCCGAGCTGGCGCCGTACAGCGCGAGGCCGGTGTAGAGCTGGGTCAACCGTCGGCCAAGACGGCGCTGTGGGGGGTGCTGCGGGACCTGTTGCGGCTCGTGCTGTGCGGGCAAGACTCTCCCCCTGGTGGTGCCGGTGGACTGACGCATGACACTCTGTGGCTTGGGTGGAGATGTCATCCATGGCCAATTCGGGGAAGGTGGACTGGGAATCATGGCGCAGTGGACTTCGGCGGTCGGTGCGGCACAGCTCGCGCGGCTGCTCACCTCGCAGCAGGAGCGCCCCGCCGGTCCCGGCACGCGCCGCCCGCCCGCCTACCGCGCGCTCGCCGACGGGATCCGTTTGCTGGTGCTGGAGGGCAGGGTGCCCGTGGCCGCCCGGCTGCCCGCGGAGCGCGAGCTGGCGCTGGCCCTCTCCGTCAGCCGTACGACGGTCGCGGCGGCCTACGAGGCGTTGCGTACGGAGGGGTTCCTGGAGTCCCGGCGGGGAGCGGGCAGTTGGACCGCCGTACCGGCCGGAAAGCCGTTGCCCGCGCGTGGGCTCGAGCCGCTGCCGCCCGAGGCGCTCGGCTCGATGATCGACCTCGGGTGCGCGGCGCTGCCCGCACCCGAGCCCTGGCTCACCCGGGCCGTGCAGGGCGCGCTGGAGGAGCTGCCGCCGTACGCCCATACGCACGGCGACTATCCGGCCGGGCTGCCCGCCCTCCGGTCCATGCTCGCCGACCGCTACACGGCGCGCGGGATCCCGACCATGCCCGAGCAGATCATGGTGACCACAGGAGCCATGGGCGCCATGGATGCCATCTGTCATCTCTTCGCGGGGCGCGGTGAGCGGATCGCGGTGGAGTCGCCGTCGTACGCCAACATCCTGCAGTTGATGAGGGAGGCGGGGGCCCGGCTGGTGTCGGTCGCCATGGCCGACGGGCTCGCCGGGTGGGACATGGACCGGTGGCGGCAGGTCCTGCGCGACGCCGCGCCGCGGCTCGCGTATGTCGTCGCCGACTTCCACAACCCGACCGGCGCGCTCGCCGACGACGACCGGCGGCGGGGGCTCGTCGACGCGGCCCGGGGCGCCGGGACGGTGCTCGTCGCCGACGAGACCATGAGCGAGCTGCATCTCGATGACGAGGTGGCGATGCCGCGGCCTGTGTGTGCCTTCGACCCGGCGGGGTCCACGGTCATCACGGTCGGGTCGGCCAGCAAGGCGTTCTGGGCGGGCATGCGGATCGGCTGGGTGCGGGCCGCGCCCGATGTGATCCGGAGTCTCGTCGCGGCGCGGGCGTACGCGGATCTGGGGACGCCCGTGTTGGAGCAGTTGGCCGTGAACTGGCTGATGAGTACGGGGGGTTGGGCGCAGGCCGTGGGGATTCGGCGGGAGCAGGCACGGGGGAACCGGGACGCGCTTGTCGCCGCGGTGCGTCGGGAGCTGCCCGACTGGGAGTTCTCGGAGCCTCGGGGCGGGTTGACCCTGTGGGTGCGTACGGGGGGTCTGTCGGGGTCGCGGCTCGCGGAGATGGGGGAGCGGGTGGGGGTTCGGGTGCCGTCCGGGCCTCGGTTCGGTGTCGATGGGGCCTTCGAGGGATATGTCCGGCTGCCGTTCACGGTGGGCGGCGCGGTCGCTGATGAGGCGGCTGTGCGGTTGGCCGCGGCGGCGCGGTTGGTGCGGGACGGGGCGTCGGGTGGAGGCGAGGGGCCGCGGACGTTTGTGGCGTGAACGCTGACGGGAAGCAGCCGTCTCGGCGGCGCGCATGCCAGCGGCTGACTACGGCGGGGAGCAGCCGTCTCGTTTCGGTGTGATGGCCCGCAGTGGGGACCGCTGGGCGGTCACTGCTCCGGCGGCATGACTGCCGTAGCCGGGGCGGCCGGGCGGGTGCCGGTCCCGCGGCGCGGCTGCCTGCGGATACGTCGGCTGTGATGGCTCGCTGTGTGCGGCTGTGATGCCTTCCGGCCGGCGCCTCAGCTGTCGGCCACCACTGCCTTCGTCGTGATGGAGTCCGCCGGGGTCGTGTGGGGCGGGAGGAGGGACAGGACTGCCTGGCGGTGGGGCTCGGGGGTGTTTTCGTCGCAGGGGTCGGGGGTGGCCGGGACCTGGAGGCGGAGGGTGGGTGTGGGGCCCAGGCGGGCGTAGCCGCGGCCTGGGGGGACGTCCGGGGTGGGGGTGGTGGGGGGTGGGGCGCCCAGGACCGATTCCACTTGGTCGGCCGAGGCCGGGCCCAGGACCACGCGGGCGCGGGTGTGCTGGCGTACCGCGTCCGTGAGGGTGTCGAGGTGGTCGAACTGTTCGGTGACCACCACGGTGACGTTGGCCGCGCGGCCGTGGCGGAGGGGGACCTGGAGGAGGGACTGCGGATCGCGTTGGCCGTCGGCCGTGGCCAGATGGGTGAGCGCGCTCGGGCGGTCGAGGAGGAGCCAGAGGGGGCGGCCGACGTCGTCCGGTGCGGGGTGGCCCGCCTGGCGGGCGCGGTTGGTGGCGATCAGCCGGCGTTCCGTCTCCTGGGACGCCCACTCCAGGCTCGCCAGCGCCCCGGAGAGGCCGCATTCCACGGCCAGGACCCCGTCGCGGCCGGTCAGGCACGCGTACTCGCCGCTGCCGCCGCCCTCGACGATGACGATGTCGCCGTGCTGGAGGGCCTGGAGGGCGATCGAGCGGAGGAGGGTGGTCGTGCCGCTGCCCGGTTCACCCACGGCCAGCAGGTGCGGTTCGGTGGAGCGGACGCCGGTGCGCCAGACGACCGGCGGTACGTCGCGCTGTTCCTCTCCGGAAGAGACGGGGAGGGTGCGCTGGACGTCGGTCGCGTCGGTGAAGCCGAGGACCGTCTCGCCCGGCGCCGTCACGAACCGCTGGGCGGCGATGTCGGTGGCGAGCGGCGCGAGGACGGTGACCGTGAGTTCGTTGCCCTCCTCGTCCCAGCCGAAGCGGTACTCGCGGCCGCGACCCGCCTTGGTGTGCAGCAGCTGCTCGATGCGCGCGCGGGCCTCGGCCTCGCCGTCCGTGAAGTACGCCGGGTAGCGGATCAGCAGATGGCTGACGCGGCCGGTGCCGTCGAACGCGTATGTCGGGAAGGCCTTGTCCCAGGCGCCGCCGTAGGCATACAGGGGCTCGGGGTCCTCGGCGGCCGAGAAGTACGGGACCAGTGCCTCGTAGAGGGAGCGCAGGCGCTGGGTCTGGGAGTCGTCCGGGCCGGTGGACTTCTCGGTGGCGCCGTCGCGGCCCGCCCAGGCTGCCGCCGCCATCAGGGCGATGGCGGCGAGCAGCGGGCCGTACGGCACCAGGGTCACGACCAGGACGACCGAGGCCGCCAGGAAGAGCAGTGACCCGCGCCGGTCCTTCGGGGTCTCGGCCCATCTGCGCCGCCCGGCCGCCGCCAGCCGGCGCAGTCCACGTGTGATCGTGATCAGCGGCTGGAGGACGTCGGTGGCGCCGTCGGCCGCTGTCCGGGCCAGCTCCCGGCTCCTGGCGAGGTGTGCGCTGCCGCTGCTCAGAATGCGGGGGAGGGGGGCCCGGGCCACGGCTGTCTCCTGGGGGTGCGTGCGGATGGGGACGGGATCAGAACTTGATCCCACCGAGGAGGCTCGCGAGGCTCTCGCCGCCCGCCGTGATGCTCGGGGCGATGCCCGTACTGGCGAGGTAGAAGCCGAAGAGGGTGACCACGATGGCGTGCGACGCCTTGAGGCCGTCCTTGCGGAAGAACAGGAAGACGATGACGCCGAGCAGGACGACGCCTGAGATGTTGAGGATCATTTGGGCTCTCCTGGTTGATGGGGACAGTCACCATGAGTACTTCCAAGGTCACAGCATGTATCCATACGATAAAAGGTGCAACTGGGTGAAATTCATCTGATTTCATCTGGGTGGCCGAATCGGCGTTGGGCCGTCCGGGCTGGGCTGTTGCGCTCGGCCGGACTCGATGTGATCTTTGCCTCGGCTCTGTCCGCGCATGGGCGCGAGGAGCCAGTACCCTGGCGATTCACCCGTACGGCGGCAGCGTTCGCCGTCGTACGCTCCTGATGCACGACTGCTCATAGCTTCAAGCGCGTATGTGAGAGGTGGTCCCGGCGATGAGCGAAGCCCCCGACCAGGAGGTCGTGGAGCTGGCGACCAAGATCTTCGATCTGGCCCGGCGGGGCGAGACCGAGGCGCTCGTGGCGTACGTCGACGCGGGTGTTCCGGCCGACCTCACCAATGACCGCGGTGACTCGCTCGTGATGCTCGCCGCGTACCACGGCCACGCCGACACGGTACGGGCCCTCCTGGCCCGGGGCGGTGAGGCCGACCGCGTCAACGACCGAGGCCAGACTCCCCTCGCCGGGGCGGTTTTCAAGGGCGAGGAGAGCGTCATCCGGGTCCTTCTGGACGCCGGGGCCGATCCGCTCACGGGCACTCCGAACGCGGTCGACACCGCCCGGATGTTCGGCAGGACCGAACTGCTCGAACTGTTCGCAGCACACTGATCAACATGTTCTGACCAGGTAAAACACGAAAGACGGGGGAGGCGGTACGGGGCCGCCGGATATTTCGGTCGCGGCAGGAAGAACCGCCGGGTCATCATGACGTCGTGATTCACGGACATGATGGCTGGGCAGGTGTTGCCGCACCGCGTGGGCCGTGATGCGGTCCACATGGGCCACCGACGAGAGGCAGAGGAAGATGGTCTACAGCAAGCAAGAGACGGCGGGCGCCCCGACGTGTTGTCACGCGGCCAGGTAATGCACGATCCCCGGTTGCGTCGACGCTTGATGTGAGGCTGTTTCCCATGTTCGAACCGGTCATAGCGCCCAGCGGTACGCTGCTCGGCCTGCTGCAGCGGGGCCGCGGCGACGGCACCCTGCACGCGCTCACCGCCCCGCGGGCCGAGGCGCTCGCGGCACTGAACCACTGTGTGCTGAGCGACCCCCGCCACGACTGGCAGGTGGAGAACCGCTCCCTGTACTACGCCCGTCTCCATCTCGACCTGGGCGGCGAACTCGACGAGATCGAGCGGCACCTCTTCGACGCCGAGGACGTGCTGGACACCGACGAGTCACGCACCGGGCTGGCCCTCGCGGTCCTCGGGCACCTCGCCTCCTACGGCAGGCGGGACGCGCTCGAACTGCTCCGCAGGTACGCCGCCGTGGGCACCAGCTGGGCCTGGGCCCTCGACGAGCTGGCCCTCAGGGACGACGACGAAGGGCTGCGCGCCCTCGCCGAACCCGTCCTGGCCCGCTTCACCACCGACCCGGAGGGCGAGGCCGAACTGGCCGCCGCCGTCCGCGACGCCTTCGAACCGCGGCCCTGGCGATTGTGGGCCGACGATCCCCGGGAGGCGATCGCCACACGCGTGCGTGCCGCCCAGGAGACCGGCTGTTTCGACCGCTGGCAGCGGCAGATGCGACCAAGTGGGCCCCGGCCGGGGTGGAGCGTCAAGGCCGTGTTCGAGTGGGCCCAGCAGGGCATCGAACGCGGAGCCGTCCTCCATGTGCCGGCCGCCCGGTGTCTCACGGCCGTCGCCGGTCCCGAGGACCGGCCCGAGATCCTTCAGGCCGCCCGATTCGGTGACGACGGCGCCCGCTGCACCGCCCTTCGCTACCTCGCCGACGGCAACGATCCCGACGCCCTCGACCTGATCGAGGGCGCCGTGACCGACGGGACGACGATGGTCGTGGAGGCCGCCGTCGCCGCCTTCGAACGGATGCGCAGCATGGCAGCCGTCGACCGGGCACGCGGCTGGGTGCACCGGCCCGACCCGCTGGGCGCCGCCGCCGGACGCATGCTCGCCTGTCTCGGCGCGGCCAAGGACAGCGACCTGGTGCTGGGCGCGCTGCGGGAGGCCGTACGCGGGGAAGGGCCCGACGCGCCGACCCTGTGGACGCTCGTCGACGGCGCCGGCCGCCTGGGCATCGCCTGCGCCGCGCCCGTCCTGCGCCACATCTACCGCGAGACCGCCTCCTCCCACCTACGCGGCCGCGCCGCCCGCGCGCTCGCCGCCACCGACCCCTCCTTCCCGGCCGGCTTCGCCGTCGAGTGCCTCTGGGACTGTGAGGAGACCACCCGCGAGATCGCCGCCCGGTACGCCGAGACGGGGGATGCGCGAGTCGTCGACCAACTTCGCCGACTGGCCGCCGACCCGGCCGAGGAGGCCGAGGTCCAGACAGCCGTACGCAGCCGAATCGGTCCTGACATGCCCGCAGTGTGAACATCGGGTGACTCGGAGGTCAGGAGGGCATGGACGCGGCCTGACCTGGACATGTGCGCAGCGCAACGCTCATGGGACGTTCCCCGCCCGGAAAGATCCACGTTGACGCGGCCACGTTCAGCACGACGACAACACCGGTATGCGTGTCGTCATAGTGACCGAGTCCTTTCCCCCCGATGTGAACGGCGTGGCCCACTGCGCCCTGCAGACCGCGCGCCACCTTGTCGCGCGGGGGCACGCCCCGCTCGTCGTGGCCCCGGCCACCGCCCAGGGAACCGGGGCCGGAGCCGACCTCCAGGCGCCGTGCCCCGTCGTCCGTGTCCCGTCCCTTCCGCTCCCGGGCTATCCCCAGGTCCGGGTCGCCCTGCCCAGCCGCCGGGTCGCCGCGGCGATCGTCGAGCACCGGGCCGACATCGTCCACCTGGCCAGCCCCTTCGTCCTCGGCGTGCGGGGCATGGCGGCCGCCGCCCGCCTCGGTGTCCCCGCCGTTGCCATCTACCAGACCGACCTCGCCGGATACGCCCGCACCTACGTGCACGCCGGCGAAGCGGCGGCCTGGCGGCGTATCCGCTCCGTGCACGCCGCCGCCGACCGCACCCTCGCCCCGTCCAGCGCGGCCCTGAGCGACCTGGAGGCACACGGCGTGCCCCGGGTCAGCCTGTGGCCGCGCGGCGTCGACACCGTCCGGTTCCGCCCCGAGCTGCGCGACGAGGCGCTGCGCCGCGAACTGGCGCCCAACGGCGAGCTGATCGTCGGCTATGTCGGCCGCCTCGCCCCCGAGAAGCAGATCGAGCTGCTGGCCGGGGTGTGCGGCCTGGACGGCGTACGCGTCGTCGTCGTGGGTGACGGACCCAGCGAGCCCGGGCTGCGCGAGGTCCTGCCCGGGGCCGTCTTCCTGGGCCGCCGCACCGGCGACGAACTCGCCCGGATCTTCGCCTCGTTCGACGTCTTCGCCCACACCGGCCCCTTCGAGACCTTCTGCCAGACCGTGCAGGAGGCCATGGCGAGCGGGGTGCCCGTGGTGGCACCCGCCGCCGGCGGCCCGCTGGACCTCGTCGCCCACGGGCGCACGGGACTGCTCGTTCCGCCGCGCGACGCGGCCGCCGTACGCGACGCCGTGTGGTCGCTCGCCGGCGATCCGGGGCTGCGGACCGCGTACGGGGCCGCCGGACGGGCCATGGTCGAGGGGCGCACCTGGGCGGCCGTCGGGGATCAGCTCATCGGGCACTACGCCGATGTGCTGGCGGCGCGGACGGTGGTGGCGGCATGAGCGAGGCTGCTTCCCAGAGGCTGCGGATCGTACGGCTCGCCAACTTCGTCGCACCCTCCTCGGGCGGGCTGCGGACCGCGTTGCGGGAGCTGGGCAAGGGGTTCGAGGCGGCCGGACACGAGGCCGTGCTCGTGGTGCCCGGTGAGCGGTACGCCGACCGGGAGACCGAGCAGGGGCGGGTCATCACCCTGCCCGGGCCGCTGCTGCCGGGCACCGGCGGCTACCGCGTCCTCATCGACAAGCGGCGCGTGGCCAACCTGCTGGAGTCGCTGGCGCCCGACCGCCTGGAGGTCTCCGACCGGACCACGCTGCGCTGGACCGGGGCGTGGGCCCGGCGGGCCAGGGTGCGCGCGGTGATGGTCTCGCACGAGACCGCCGACGGGGTGCTGCGGACCTGGGGCCTCTCCGAGGGCATGGCCCGCCGGGCGTCCGACGCCCTCAACGTCCGTACGGCCCACACCTACTCGCGGGTGGTCTGCACGACCGAGTTCGCGGAACGGGAGTTCGTGCGGATCGGAGCCCGGAACGTCGTACGGGCACCGCTGGGCGTCGACCTCGTGGGACGGCACCCCGCGCTGCGGGACCCGGGGCTGCGCGAGCGGCACGCGCGCGTGGACGACGTTCTGCTGGTGATGTGCTCCCGGCTGTCGGTCGAGAAGCGGCCCGGGACGGCCCTCGACGCCCTGGAGGCGCTGCTGCGGCGAGGGCGGCGGGCCGTGCTGGTCGTCGCCGGGGACGGACCGCTGCGCGGCAGGCTCGAACAGCGGGCGAAGGGACTGCCGGTGACCTTCCTGGGGCATGTGGGCGACCGCGACATGCTGGGCGCTCTGCAGGCCTCCGCCGATGTGGCCTTGGCCCCCGGGCCCGCTGAAACGTTTGGGCTGGCCGCGCTGGAGGCCATGGCCTGCGGTACGCCCGTGGTGGCCAGCTCCTCGTCGGCGCTGCCGGAGGTGATCGGGTCGGCCGGGGCGACGGCGGCGGACAACGGGGAGTCCTTCGCGGACGCCGTCGACCTGCTGCTGGACCGGCCCGAGGGCGAGCGCCGGGAGGCGGCACGCGCGCGTGCCGAGTGCTTCGGCTGGCAGACCGCGGTGGACGCGTTCCTCGCCGCGCACGACGCGGCCGTCGGGCGCCCGGTGCGGGAGGGCGTCGGATGAGATCCCCGCGGTTCGTGGCCCTCGGCGACTCCCTCACCGAGGGCGTGGGCGACCCCGTCGGGGATGGCCGGCGGGGCTGGGCCGCGCTGCTCGCCGAGGGGCTCGGACCCGCCGTGGAGTTCACCAACCTCGCCGTCAGCGGATCCCAGACGCGCGACGTCCTGGACCGGCAGCTGTCCGCCGCGCTCGCGCTCCACCCGGACCTCGCCTCCGTCGTCATCGGCGTCAACGACACCCTGCGCTGCACCTTCGACATCCACGCCGTCGCCGCCCGCCTCGACGAGGTCTACGGGGCCTTCCGGGAGCGGGGCGTGGTGCTGCTCACCGCGTGTCTGCCCGACCCCGGGGCGATGCTCGGCCTGCCCGGGGCGCTCGCCAGGCCGCTCGCCCGGCGCCAGCGGGCCGTCAACACCGTTGTGCACGCCCTGTCCGAGCGTCATGGGGCGGTCCATCTGCACGCTTCGGAGGGCGCCTGGCTGACGGACCGCGCGATGTGGAGCGCGGACCGGCTGCACCCGGGCGAGCGGGGGCATCGCCAGCTCGCCGTCCGCTGCCACGCGCTGCTCACGGAGGCGGGGATCGCGACCGGGCCCGCGCCTTCTCCCGAGCCCGAGTTCCCGGTGCCCACACGCAGTGCCAGCCTGTGGTGGCTGGCCACCGCGGGGACGGGCTGGGTGGCCCGGCGCTGTACCGACCTGCTTCCGCAGCTCCTCACTCTCGCCGCCGCCGAGGTACGCCACAAGGCCCGCGGCACCAGCGCCCGGTTGGACCTGTCGGCCTCCCACGCGGTGGCATCGGCCCTGGCGGCGCTGGCCGTACAGGACCAGCAGCCGGAGGTGGCGTGAGGCGGCCCCCGATGAGTGGCGGGCGGCGGTTCGGTGCCGCTGGTCAGTGGCGGTGCCGTACGGCGACGAACCGCACCGGTGTTCCCGGCGTGGCCTGGGCCGCGTCAGGCAGGTCCGACGGGTGGACCACCGCGATCACCGGGTAGCCCCCGGTGGTCGGATGGTCGGCGAGGAAGACGACCGGGCAGCCGTCCGGCGGCACCTGGACGGCGCCCAGCACCATCCCCTCGCTGGGGAGTTCACCCGCCCGGGCACGTTCCAGGGCGGGCCCTTCCGTGCGCAGCCCGATGCGGTTGCTCGCGGAGGAGACGGCGTAGGGGTGCCTGGTGAGGGTGCGCAGTGCCGTGTCCGTGAACCAGTCGTCACGGGGGCCGAGGGTGACACGCAGGACGAGTTCCGAGGGCGGCGCCGGGTGCGGGACGACGTCCACGCGCGCGTGGAGGTGTGCCGGGCGGCCGAGCGGGAGCACCGTGCCGTCCGTCAGCGGCGGCGGGCCGAGGCCCGACAGCAGGTCGGTGGAGCGGCTGCCGAGCACCGGATCCACGGCCACACCGCCCGAGACGGCCAGATAGCTGCGGACGCCGGAACGCGCGGCCCCGATGTCCAGCACCGCCCCTCCGGGGAGCCGTACGGGCGCTCCCCAGGCCGCCGGGCGGCCGTCCACGGTGACGGGGCCGGGGGCGCCTACGACGGCCACGGTGACCGTCGAACGGGGGCGGACGGAGCAGCCGTTGAGGGTGGTCTCCAGGACGGCAGCGTCCGGGGGGTTGCCCACCAGACGATTGGCCAGGGCGGCGGCCGGCGGATCGAGGGCGCCCGACCGGGGCACGCCCAGGTGCGCGTGCCCGGGGCGGCCCAGGTCCTGGACGGTGGTCAGGGCGCCGGCGCGGACGACGGCGAGGGCGCGGTCGGTCACCGGGCCGCCATGGGCGTGAAGCGGACCCGGGTGCCCGGCGCCAGCAGAGCGGCCGGCACGCGCGCGTGGTCCCACAGAACGGTGTCCGTCGTACCGATCAGCTGCCAGCCGCCGGGGGAGGAGCGCGGGTACACGCCCGTGTACGGGCCGGCCAGGGCGACCGAACCCGCCGGGACGGCCGTACGCGGGGTCGCCCGGCGCGGGACCTCGCGGGGCAGCCCGGTGAGATAGCCGAAGCCGGGCGCGAAGCCGCAGAAGGCCACGCGGAACTCGGCCGCCGCGTGGATACGGGACACCTCGGCCGCGTCCACGCCCCAGTGGGCGGCGACGTCCGAGAGGTCGGGGCCGTCGTACCGCACCGGGATCTCGACGACGTCCTCCGCGCGCGTGGGGACGGGCGGCACCTCCCAGGTGGCGAGGCGCTCGGCGAGGCGTGACGGGTCGTCGAGGCCGTCCAGGAGGACGGTACGGGCGGCGGGGACGATCTCGGCCGCCGACAGGTCCCCCGTCGCGCGGCGGCGCAGCAGCTCGGCGTGCAGGGCCTCGGCCTCCTCGCCCGTGCCCACCTCGATCAGCAGCGCGCGGTCCCCGACCGGCAGTGCCCTCATACGAACGCCTCCACCCGCACGCCCGAGGCCGCCAGCGCGGCCCGGACCCGCCGGGCCAGCTCCACCGCGCCCGGCGTGTCGCCGTGCAGGCAGAGGGAGCGGGCGCGGACGGGGATGCGCTCCCCGGAGCGGGACGTGACGGTGCCTTCGCCGGCGAGGCTCACCGACCGCTCGACCACGGCGTCGGCGTCCGTGATCACGGCACCGTCCTGACCGCGCGGCACCAGAGTGCCCTGGTCGGTGTACGCGCGGTCCGCGAACGCCTCGGTGACGGCCGGCAGCCCGGCCGCCTCGGCCACCTTGAGGAAGCGCGAGCCGGGCAGGCCGAGGACGGGCAGCGTGGCGTCGGCGAGGAGCACCCCGTCGACCACCGCCGCCGCCTGCTCCTCGTCGTGCACGACGCGGTTGTAGAGCGCGCCGTGCGGCTTCACGTACGACACACCTGTGCCCGCCGCGCGCGCGAAGACCTCCAGGGCACCGATCTGGTACGCCACCTCGGCCGCCAGTTCGGCGGGCGGCACGTCCATCGCGCGCCGCCCGAAGCCCGCCAGGTCGCGGTACGAGACCTGGGCCCCGATCCGTACCCCGCGCTCGGCCGCCAGCTCGCACACCCGCCGCATGGTGGCCGCGTCCCCGGCGTGGAAGCCGCAGGCCACGTTGGCGCTGGTGACGACGGACAGCAGCCGCTCGTCGTCGGTCAGCGTCCAGCGGCCGAAGCCCTCGCCGAGGTCGGCGTTGAGATCGATGGAGATCATGGGTCCCATTCTGCTGGTCGTTCCACCGGTCGTTGCGCCGGTCCTTCGATGGTCGGTTCCTGGCGGATTCGCCCGTCAGAGCCCTCAGAGCCCTCAGAGCACGCGGTACTGCTCGTCGCGGGCGTCGGTCAGGAACATCTGGCCCGGTGCGTGGGTGATCGCGAACGGCGGGCGCGAGGCCATCACCGCGGCCTGGGGTGTCACCCCGCAGGCCCAGAACACCGGGATGTCGTCCGGCTCGGCGTCCACCGGGTCGCCGAAGTCCGGACGGGACAGGTCCGCGATGCCGAGGCCCGCCGCCTCGCCGCAGTGCACCGGGCCGCCGTGCACGGCCGGGAGCAGACTGCTCTCCCGGATCGCGGCGGCCAGATGCTCGGGCGGCACCGGGCGCATCGAGACCACCATCGGGCCGCGCACCCGCCCGGCGGGCCGGCACTGACGGCCGGTGACGTACATGGAGACATTGCGGCCCTGCTCGATGTGGCGCATCGGCACGCCCGCCTCGGTGAGCGCCCACTCGAAGGTGAAGCTGCACCCGATCAGGAACGACACCAGATCGTCCCGCCAGACGTCCACCACGTCCGTCGGCTCGGCCACCAACTCGCCGTGTTCCCACACCCGGTAGCGCGGCAGATCGGTGCGCAGGTCCGCGCCCTCCGCGAGCGGAGTCGTCCACGCACCGGCGTCCGTGACGTCCAGGACGGGACACGGCTTGGGGTTGCGCTGGCAGAACAGCAGCATGTCGTACGCCCAGTCGGCGGGCACCGAGATCAGGTTCGCCTGGGTGTGCCCGGCGGCGACCCCGGCGGTCGGGCCCGATACGCCCGAGCGGAACCGGGCGCGCGCCTTTTCGGGGGTCCACGCGTGCGCGTGCGGGTCGACGAAGGTCAAGGGACGGTCCTGCGCGGTGGGGATCGGGGGACGGTCCTGAGTGGCCACGTGGTTCACACGAGTTCCTTTCCGCGCGTCTCCGGAAGGCCGAGCAGCGCCACCGCCGCCAGCCCGTAGCCGATCGCGCCGAAGACCAGCGCGCCGCCCACGCCCCAGCTGTCGGCCAGGAAGCCGACCGTGGTGGGGAAGAGGGCGCCCACCGCCCGCCCGGTGTTGTACGTGAAGCCCTGCCCGGTGCCCCGGACGGCCGACGGGTACAGCTCGCTGAGGAACGAACCGAAGCCGCTGAAGATCGCCGACATACAGAAACCGAGCGGGAAACCGAGCACCAGGAGAAGGGTGTTGGCGCCGCTCGGGATGTTCGCGTACGCCAGGATGCACAGCGCCGAGAGCACCGCGAAGAGCCAGATGTTCCGCCGACGGCCCAGCCGGTCGGTGAGATAGCCGCCGGTGAGGTAGCCGAGGAAGGCGCCGGAGATCAGGAAGGTGAGGTAGCCGCCGGTGCCGACGACCGACAGACCCCGCTCCGTCTTCAGGTAGGTGGGCACCCAGGTCGCCAGCGTGTAGTAGCCGCCCTGGACACCGGTGGAGAGCAGCACCGCGAAGACCGTGGTGCGCAGCAGACCGGGAGCGGTGGCCGTGCCCGGCCGGAAGATCGCGGCGAACGAGCCCTTCTCGGTGCTCTTCTCCCGCGCGGCCGCAGCCTCCGGGGCGTCCTCGACCGAGCGGCGCACCCAGATGACGAGCAGTGCGGGCAGCGCGCCGGTCCAGAACATCACGCGCCAGGCGAGATCGTCGTCGAAGAAGGAGAAGACCATCGTGTAGACGATCACGGCCAGTCCCCAGCCCACGGCCCAGGAGCTCTGGATCGCGCCGAGCGTACGCCCCCGGTGCTTGGCGCTCGCGTACTCGGCGACCAGGATCGCGCCGACCGCCCACTCACCGCCGAAGCCCAGCCCCTGAAGGGCCCGGAAGACCAGCAGGGTCTCGTAGTTGGGGGCGAAGCCGCAGGCCACGGTGAAGACCGCGTACGTGATCACGGTGATCATCAGCGCCTTCACCCGCCCGATCCGGTCCGCGAGGACGCCCGCGATGGCGCCGCCGATCGCCGAGACGACCAGCGTGACCGTGGTGAACAGCCCGGACTGGCCGTTGTCCAGGCCGAAGTACGCCGTGAGCGCGACCATGCTCAGCGGCAGCGTGAAGTAGTCGTACGAGTCGAGCGCATAGCCGCCGAACGCGCCGCCGAAGGCGCGGCGGCCGCGCGGGCCGAGGGCGCGCAGCCAGCCGAACGCGCCGTCGTCGGAGGCCGGTTCGCCGGGGCCGGGTTTGGTGGCGGAGGTCAGGGACCGGGCGGGAGGGGTCGTGCTCATGGGCACCTCGCAGTGAGGGAGGAGAGTGCGTAGGGACTGAGCCATGCCGTGTTGCCGTGCCGTGCGGGAGCGGTCGGCGCCGGGAGCCGAGCGGGGGGCGCCTGCCCAGCAAGGTAGAGGATCGTTGAACGATCCTTCAATACCCGTGTTGTTTCGTTCTTGTGTCTGCGGTTGAATTCCGGGCATGGCCGCCGAACTGACCGGACTTGCCGACGACCGCGCCCTCCTCGGGCGCACCAGCACCGCCGAGCGGGTTTCGGACATCCTCCGAAGCCGGATCGCCGAGGGCTTCTTCCCGCCCGGGACACGGCTGTCCGAGGACAGCATCGGCGGCGCCCTCGGTGTCTCCCGCAACACCCTCCGCGAGGCGTTCCGCCTGCTCACCCACGAACGGCTCCTCGTTCACGAGCTCAACCGCGGCGTCTTCGTACGGGTGCTGACCGTCGAGGACGTCGAGGACATCTACCGCACCCGCCGCCTCGTCGAGTGCGCCGTCGTACGCGGCCTCGGGGCCCCGCCGTACGGACTCGACGGGCTCGCCGAAGCCGTCGCGGAGGGGCAGCGGGAGGCGCGCGAAGGTGACTGGAAAGGTGTGTCCACCGCGAACATCCACTTCCACCGCGAACTGGTCGCCCTCGCCGGCAGCGCCCGCACCGACGAGCTGATGCGCAGCGTCTTCGCCGAACTCCGACTCGCGTTCCACGTGGTGGACAATCCGCGCAAACTGTACGAGCCGTATCTGGCCCGAAACCTGCTGATCCTGGGGACACTGCAGCGGGGAGAGCGGGACGAGGCCGAGCGGATGCTGGCGGAGTATCTCGACGACTCGCTGAAGGGGCTGGTCGAGGTGTACGGGCGACGGGTTGCCGACGTCTCCTGAGGCGCCGGTCCCGGCCTCGCCCGGCGGAACGATTTGGGTCGTTGTCAGACCCAGGACCTAGTCTGTGCACCGTGACTTCACCCGCATCGACGGACAGTGTTCCGCCCCAGCTCAGCGCGGGGCCGCGCCCCGCGCTGGGCCCGGCCGCCGACGAGGGACTGGCGCGGCGGCTGCGCGCGCTCGCCTGCACCGCGCCGCTGCACGACCTCGACGCGCGCAAGGCGAACCTCGCCGGTGAGTACTCGGTGTACGGCATGGCCGAGGTAGCCCTCGCCGCCATCGACCTGGTCACACTGAACATGGACTTCGACACGGGCGCGGACCACGACCAGATAGTCGCCCGCCTCATCCCCCGCATCGCCGCTCAGGCCCCGCGGCGCCCCGTCGAGGAGCACGAGCGGGTGGCCCGCTGGGTCCTGGAGAACCTGATCAACGTCGGCAGCGTCGACCGCGGCTTCCGCGCCGTATACGGAACGTTCGCGCCCGACGGCACATATGTGCGCCGCGACTACGACTTCAAGCTGATCGAGGAGGTCCCCGGCTACGGGGGCGGCGTCTACCTCCGCACGACCGACGAGGCCGTCAACGTCCTCGTGGGCGCCCTCGACACCGATGTCACCAGCGCCCAGATAGCCGCCGAGGTCAAGCTGGAGGTGCTGATCAGCCGGGGCCGGCTCGCCGACGCCCAGCTCGCCGCGGAGCAGGCGCGCTACCGGACCGTGCAGTACTCGGAGACGCTCAGGAAGGCGCTGGATGCCACCCGGCGCAACGTCCGCGCGGTCGACTGGCTCCAGACCGTGCCCGACATGATCGCCGAGGCGCTCGACCACGTCGCCGACCGTTACCGCCACGAGAACGCGATCCTCACCAACATCCGCAAGGCCCGCGACGAGTCCGAGGACCCCGAGCACAAGCGGCGCGCCGCCGAGCTCGTCGACATCGTCAAGGACTGCATCCGGCGCCACACGCAGCTCCAGTCCCGGCTGCTGGAGGCCGGACCGCTGTTCCGCGCGGAGCAGGACCGGCAGGCCTTCGCCACGCCCATGACGACGTCGGGGATAGACCTGTACGGGCATCTGATCGCGCCCCTGCTGCCGCTGCCCGTGGAGCAGGCGCGGACCGTGACCGACGCGTTCTTCGCTCGCGGTACGGGGTTGCGTACACCTGGGTCCGTGCGGGTGGGGGATCTTGTCGATCTCCTGTTCACGCCGCCGGTGGAGCGGGAGCACCTCGGGGCGGAGATGCCGGAGCCGGATCTGATCGCCACGCCTGACGACAGCCGCTTCAGTGAGGAACAGTTGACCGCGGCCAAGGAGCTGTTGGATCTGCCGGCGGATGCGCCGCGGCGGTTGTCGGGGCTGTTGGCGGAGGCGCGGCTTCAGGATCCCGAACTGCCCTATCTGGTTGCCCTGTTGGCCGTGCACGCGGCGAGTCCGCCGGTCGGTACGGCTTATCGGCAGGGGGAGGAGAAGCTGCTGTTCGCCGTGGACGACGGGACGGAGTTGGACGATCCCGAGTTCGGTGGGGCGGATCTGATAGTGGGGATGGCCTTGTTGGACGCGGCCGGGATGGCGGCGGACAGGGAGGCGGCGTGACAGCGCCGTTGAGCTGCGGGTTCTCGTTCGGCTGCGGAGTGTTTGTGGCTGGTCGCGCCCACGCGGCGGAGCCGCACATGTCACAGCCCCGCGCCCCTGGCGGAGCTGCCCGTCCCCCCGTTTTTCAGAGCGAGGAGTTTTTGCCGTGAGTGAGCATGTCGAGTGGAGTGAGCCGGAAGTCGCTGCCGCTCCGGTCACTGCCGCCCTCACTCCCGCCGACGCCGCCGACGCGGCCCGGCTCGTTGCCTTCGGTCTTCAGCCCAAGCTTCAGCCCGCCCGGGATCAGGAGTACGGGGAGTTGCTGCGGCGGTATCGGGAGAATCCGGCGTTCGCGCGGCTGGCCGATGCTGTGGCCACCGGGCTCGGGCTGGTCGTGCTGGAGGTGTCGCCGCGGGCGGGGATGGCGGTGACGGCGTCCGAGGACTCGGTGTTCGCGGTGCGGATGGGGGACTACGCGCGGCGGACGTCGGCGGACTCGGTGGACCGGTTCCTGCACGGGCTGGCGCATCTCGCGGTCGCCGCGATGGCGTTTCCGCGACCGGAGGACCTCGCGGACGACGGGTACATCGGGCGGGTGTCGGTCAACGGGGTCGACGCCTTCGTACGGCAGGCCTGCCGGCGGCTGGAGGAGCGTGCCGAGGAGCAGGGGGAGAACACCGACCCGGCGAGCGACGCGCCGGGTCTGGAGTCGGCCTGGCGGATCTGGGCGAGACGCAGTTCCACCGGGGCCACCAAGGACGCGCGCCGACTGGCCGGGTCGACCACCGGCATCATCGGCAAGGCGGTGGGCTTCCTGACCGACTCGGGGTTCCTGCAGCGCACGGGCGACGACAACGGCGGTACGTATCGCACGACCGCGCGATACCAGCTCCAGGTGCGGGACATGGCGGGCAGCGCCGCGATGGCCGAACTGCTGGAGCTGGGCATCGTGCCGGTCACCGATGGCACGGCCACGCTGCTGCCCGCCGAGGAGACCGACGATCTGGAGCTGGTGGCCGACGCCGGGCTGCCGTTCCACTCTTGATTCCTGTCCATTTCTTTCCATTCGTGTCCATTTCTGTCAATTTCCGACACTCGACCTCACGAACCACCGACCGCACCACCGATACGACCGCGAAAGTCCGCCGCCATGTACGAGCTGTCCCGGGTCCGCCTCTACTCCATCGGGCCGGCCGGTGCGCGTTACGCCGACACCGTGCTGGACCTGAGGGGTGTGGGCGAGTATGTGCCCGACCCCGCGCCGCAGCAGGCGGAGTTCTTCGAGGAGGAGCCGACCGGGCCGCCGCGTCGGCCGGCGCCTGCGGGCGTGCTCTTCCTGGAGAACGGCGGTGGCAAGTCGGTCCTGCTCAAGCTGATCTTCTCGGTGATGCTGCCGGGCCACCGGAACACCCTGGGCGGTGCCAGCTCGGGTGTGCTGCGGAAGTTCCTGCTGGCCGACGACTGCGGGCATGTCGCGCTGGAGTGGCAGCACACGCTGACCGGTGAGTGTGTCGTGGTCGGCAAGGTGAGCGAGTGGCGGGGACGGCAGGTCTCCAACGATCCGCGGAAGTTCGCCGAGGCCTGGTACTCGTTCCGGCCCGGGCCCGGGCTGAGCCTGGACAACCTGCCCGTCGCCGAGGCCACCGCCGTACGGCCGCCCGTCGAGGGCGCGTCGGGGGCGCAGGGGCGGCGGCGGACCATGAAGGGCTTCCGGGACGCCATCACCGAGGCGGGCAAGGCGTATCCGCACCTCGAAGTGCACTGGGAGGAGATCCACGACCGCTGGAACGAGCATCTGACGGACCTCGGTCTCGACCCCGAACTCTTCCGCTACCAGCGGGAGATGAACGCGGACGAGGGTGAGGCCGCCGGGCTGTTCGCGGTGAAGAAGGACTCCGACTTCACGGATCTGCTGCTGCGGGCTGTTACTGACACGCGTGACACCGACGGGCTCGCCGACCTGGTAGGGGGCTTCGGCAACAAGCTCGGGCGGCGGGCCGAGCTGATCGCCGAGAGGGACTTCACGGCCGGGTCCGTGGATCTGCTCGGGCGGATCGTGGAGGCCGCCGAGGGGCGGGCGCGGGCCAGGGACATCCACGCGGGCGCCGAGCGGCGCACCCGCACGCTGGCCCGGCGGCTGTCGGCGCGGGCCACGCGGGAGCGGCTGCGGGGCGGTGATCTCGCCCAGCGTGTGACCGCAGCCGCTCAGGCCGTCACGCATTCCGAGGCCGCCCGTGACCGCGGCGCGCTGATCGCGGCCGAGCTCGCCTACCGGCACGCCTCGTTGGCGCTGGCCGCCGCCGAGAAGTCGGCCGCCGCGCAGAAGCGGGAGCTGGCCGACGCGCGCACACTGCACTCCGCCTGGCAGGCCGCCGAGGCCGTGCTCAGGAACCGGGCCGCCGCCGACCGGGTCGCCCGCGTGGCCGCAGCGATCCAGGAGGCCGAACGGGACGCGGCCCCGGCGCTCGCCGCCCGCGCCAAGGCCGCGGTCGACCTCGTACGCGCCCTGGCCGCCGCCGCCGAGAGCGCCGAGGAGCTGGCGAACGAGGGCGAGGAGCGGTCGGCCGCCCTGCAGGAGGTCGGTGAGGCGGCCTACCGGGACTCGACCGTCGCGGCCACCGAGGCGCAGCGCGCCCGCAGCGAAGTCGGGCACCTGAAGCAGCGGCTCAGCGAGGTCGAACAGGAGACCGCCGAGGCGGTCCGCGCGGGCTGGCTCGACGACAGCGCGCCCGACGCCGATCCGGCCCGGGCCGCCCTCGCCGCCAGCGACGCCGAGAAGACGGCCGTCGCCGCCTGGGACACCGCACGCGAGGCCTCGCGCCGTGCCTCCGAGCACGCCCGGGAGGCGGCCTCCGCCGAGTCCCGCGCGGAGCTGACCGCCGCCCGCGCGGCCGACGCGGCCGTCGCCGCCGAGCGCGCCTACGACGGCGAGCGGGGTACGGCGGAGGCCCTGGCCGGGGAGGAGCGGCTGGCGGAACTGCTGAGCCTGCCGGGTGCCTCCGGCAAGGGGCGGGCCGGGGTGCCTGCGCCCCGCAGCGCCGAGACCACAGGGGGCGGGCGGCCCGGGGGCGGAGTGGCCGAAGAGTTCCGTACGGCGTCCGGTGCCGCCGACGCCACGCGCACCTCCGCCGAAGGCCCCCTCACCCCCGAGGAACTGGACCGCTTCGCCGACGAACTGCGTGAACTGCTCGACGAGAACGTGTCGTCCGCCGAGCGCCACCTCTTCGAGCTGCGCACCGCCGCGGCCGACGACTCCCGCATCCTCGGCGCCCTCGGCGACGGCGGGCTGCTGCCGCCGGGCCCGGACGTCCTGGCGACGGTCGAGTTCCTCGGCGAGAACGGCATCCCGGCCATCCCCGGCTGGCGCTACCTCGCCCAGGCCGTGGACCCGGTCGACCACGCGCGCGTGCTGGCCGCCCGGCCCGAACTGGTCGACGGCGTGATCATCACCGACCCCGCCTCGCACGCCCGGGCCCGCGAGGCGCTGAGCGACGCGGCACTGCTGCCCAGGTCCGCCGTGGCCGTCGGCACGGCAGCGGCCCTGCTGGCACCGACGCCGCCCGTGGACTCGGGCGACGGCCCCTCTCTTGACGTATTCCTCGTACCGCCGAACCCGGCCATGCACGACGAGCACGCCGCAGACGAGGAGCGGCAGGCGCTGCGCGCGCGGGCGGCCGAGCGGGACGAGGAGATCCGGGAACTGGCGGCCCGGCTCGGCAAGGACCGGGAACTCGCCGCGCGGCTCGCCTCCTGGCGCACGGGCTGCCCGGCCGGACGGCTCACCGAGCTGGCCGCGGCCGCGCGGGAGACGCGGGCGTTCGCCGAGGAGTCGGAGGCGGAGCTGGCGGAGGCGCGGACCGTGCGGGCCGAGGCCGAGGAGGCGGCGGCCGAGGCGGCCCAGGTGCGGGACGAGCGGCAGGAGGCCGCGCAGAAGGCCCGCCGCGCCGCCGACGCCCTCGCCGGGCTCGCCTACCGGCTGCGCGAGCGCGCCGGCTGGCAGGTCAAGCTCCGCGAACTCGCCGACGAGGCCATGGAGTCCGAGGCCCGTGCCCAGTCCTGCCTGGAGCGGGCCCGCGCCGCCGACGAGGACCGGCGTGCCACCCAGCGCGGCGCCGACGACGCCCGCCGCACGGCGCGTGCGCTGCGCGCCGAGCGCGCGGAGATCGCGGGCGCCCCCGACGACGTACCGGAGGCCGACTCCGACGCACCGAAGCAGCCCCTCGCCGCCCTCCGCGAGGCCTACCGGGCCGCCTCTCAGGTGTACGAGAAGGTCGGCGTCGGCGCCGACCTGCGTGCCGAGCAGGCGCGGGCCGAGAGCGACGAGAGCGCCGCGATCGCCGAGCTGGACCGGCTGACCAACAAAGTCCGCAACCGTGCCGAGCAGTTGCTCCAGTCGCCCGATGGCTCCGACGGGCCGTCCCGGCAGGCCGCGGTCGCGCGCGCCGAGGAACTCGTCCAGCTCCTCGAAACCCGTGTGTCCACCGCGAGCGAGCAGCTCGGGCGGCTGCGCGGTGAGGCCGAGCGGTACGCGCCCGAGGACGGCGAGGCGCACACCGAGCTGCCCGAGGAGCTGATCCCGCGCGATGCCGACCATGCCCAGGCGCTGCTGCGCACCGCCACCGCCGAACTCGCCACCCGCGCCGAGGCGTTGACCCAGGCCCGCGAGGCCCACGCCGAGCTGCTGGAGTCCCACCGCGCCGCCGAGGACGCCGCCGGCGGCTTCGACGAGATCGCCGCCCTGCTCCGCGACCTCCTTCGCGACCACTCCACGGACGACGACCAGGAGGAGCCCGAGCCCTACCCCGGCAGCCTCGAGGAGGCCCGCAAGGCCGCCTCCGAGGCCCGCCGTTCGCTGCGCGGCTGCGCCGCCGACCTCTCCGCCGCCGAAGGCGCCGTACGAGAGGCGAGCGACATTCTCGTACGCCACGCCAACTCCACCCGCTACGAGCAGGTCCGCACCCCCGCCCGCCAGCAGATCCGCGAGCTGCCCGCCTCCTCGCTCCCCGAGCACGCCCAGAAGTGGGCCGACGCCTTCGCACCCCGACTCCGGGTCCTCACGGACGAGTTGGCGCAGCTGGAACGCAACCGGGACTCGATCGTCGACCGGCTGCGGGGCCTCGTGGAGTCGGCCCTCGCGACCCTCCGGTCCGCCCAGCGGCTGTCCAGGCTCCCCGAGGGACTGGGGGAGTGGTCCGGCCAGGAGTTCCTGCGCATCCGCTTCGAGGAGCCCGACCAGGCCACCCTCGCCGAGCGGTTGGGCGAGGTCGTCGACGAGGCGACCCGGGCCGCCGTGAAGAAGAACTCCGACATGCGCCGCGACGGCATGTCCCTGCTGCTCCGGGGCGTCAGCGCCGCGCTTCAGCCCAAGGGTGTCGCCGTGGAGATCCTCAAGCCGGACGCGGTGCTGAGGGCCGAGCGCGTCCCCGTCGGACAGATGGGCGACGTCTTCTCCGGCGGCCAGCTGCTCACCGCCGCCATCGCCCTGTACTGCACGATGGCCGCCCTCCGCAGCAACGACCGAGGGCGGGACAAGCACCGCCACGCCGGCACACTGTTCCTCGACAACCCCATCGGCCGTGCCAACGCGACGTACCTGCTGGAACTCCAGCGGGCGGTCTCGGACGCCCTGGGCGTCCAACTCCTCTACACCACGGGCTTGTTCGACACGACCGCCCTGGCCGAGTTCCCCCTGGTCATCCGTCTCCGCAACGACGCCGACCTACGAGCGGGCCTGAAGTACATCAGCGTGGAGGAACACCTCCGCCCGGGACTGCCCCGTGAGACAGCAGCCGGGGAGGCCGCACACACCGAAATCACCGCGACCCGCATGTACAAGAGACCAGCCGCAACCGCCCCCTGAGGGGCGCGGGGAACTGCGCGATCCGCCACAACGGACCCGCAGCTCCCCACTGCCCTGCCGGCGCAGCTACTACGCGTCGGCCCTCAAAAGATCCGCACACTTCTCGCCGATCATCATCGTCGTGATGCACGGATTCACCGTCACCAGATCCGGCATCACCGACCCGTCCGCCACCCGCAGCCCCTCGACCCCCTTGACCCGCAGCCGCGCGTCCAGCGGGGCCGAGGTGTCGTCGTCCGCGCCCATCTTCACGGTGCAGGACGGGTGGTAGACGGTGTTGTGGGTCTTGTGGATGTAGTCGAGCAGCTCGTCGTCGGTCCGGACGTCCGGACCTGGCGCCAGCTCGGCCCCGGCCCAGCCGCTCAGCGCCGGCTGCGCCGCGATCCGCCGGGCGAGACGGAGACCGTACGTCATCACGCGGACATCGTGCTCGTGCGTGAAGTACCGCGGGTCGACCTTCGGCTTGTCCCGGTAGTCCCGGGTGCGCAGTCGCACGGTGCCCCGGGACCTGGCCCGCGTCACGTTCGGCGTCAGACAGAACGCGTTCTCGGACGTGGGGTAGCCGTGCCGGGCGGTGTTCATGTCGAAAGGCACGGAACCGTAGTGGAACATCAGGTCCGGCCGGTCCAGGCCCGGTTCGGTGTCGTAGAAGATGCCCGCTTCCCACCACTGGTTGGACGTGGTGGGCATCGGCCGGGCGGCCTCCCACATGATGACGCCCTCGGGGTGGTCCTGGAGGTTCTCGCCGACGCCCGCCGCGTCGACGACCACGTCCACACCCACCTCGCGCAGGTGTTCGGCGGGGCCGATGCCCGAGAGCATGAGGATCTTCGGGGTGTCGATGGAGCCGCAGGAGACGATGACCTCACGCCGGGCGCGTACCGTCCGGGTGTGGATGAGGTCCGGGTCCAGATACTCGGCTCCGACGCAGCGCCGCCCTTCGAGCACCAGTTTCTTGGCGCGTACCCTGGTGCGTACCTCCAGGTTCGGGCGCTTGCCCATGATCGGGTGCAGATACGCCACCGACGAGGACTGCCGGATGTTGTTCTCGTCGGAGTTGATCTGGAACCAGTTGGCGCCCCGGACCACCGTCGTGCCCGTATTGAAGGGCGTCGTCGGGATACCCGCCTGGACGCATGCCTCCAACAGGGCGTTGCCGCACGGGTCCTCGCTCTTGATGGTGCGGAGCTTCACCGGCCCGGTGCGGCCGTGGTGGTCGCCGGGCGCGTCGTTGTTCTCGAGGCGCTGGTAGAGCGGGAAGAGCTCGGCCGCGGACCAGCCCGTACAGCCCGCGGCCGCCCAGTCGTCGAGGTCCTCCGCCGGTGCCCAGAAGGCGATACAGGAGTTGTGGGAGGAACAGCCGCCGAGGACCTTCGCTCTCGCATGGCGCATGAAGCTGTTGCCGCTGACCTGCGGCTCGACCGGGTAGTCCCAGTCGTAGCCGGACTCCAGCAGGCCCATCCAGCGTTCCAGTTTCATGACGTCGTCGTCGCCGACGTCACTGGGTCCCGCCTCCAGTACGCACACCGTGACCGACGGATCCTCGGAGAGCCGGGCCGCTACCACGTTTCCCGCGGTGCCGCCGCCGACCACGACGTAGTCGAACTCATCTGCCTTCATGGGGAGTTGGCCTCCTGTGTTGCTGTCTTGCTGTGCTGCGTCGGATTCTCGGGAGTCGGCTCTCAGTCGGCCGCCGGGGAGGCGACGGGCGCGGCGGGCGGTGCGGGCGGCGTGGTCCCGGTCTCGACGGCCACGCGGTGCTCGGCGAGCACGCCCGTCTTGTGCCGCTGGATGAACCAGTAGTAGGCGAAGCCGCCGCCGGCGATGATCCCGACGAAGAGGACCGCGCCCCACTGCAGATACCAGTGGAACGGTGCGGCCGCGTTGTAGACCGCGGCCCGCGGCCAGATCAGGTTGAGGGTCATGCCCCCGCCCCACAGCACGGCGAGGATGTTCACGAGGAGGCCCCAGCGGCCCAGCGAGAACCGGCCGTCCCCGGCGGGCTGCCACTTGCCGCGCAGCCGCGCCACCAGCATCGGCACGGTGACGCCCAGATAGGCCATGTAGATCATGATGATGCCGATGCTGGTCACCACGGTGAAGATCTGCGGCTGGCGGATGTTGACCACGAGGATCGCCAGCGCCAGGACCCCGATGATCACGGTCGGGAGTACCGGCGTCTGGAAACGCGGGTGGCACTTGGCCAGTTTCGAGGACGCCGGCAGGTTGTTGTCCCGGGCCATCGCGAACGCCAGCCGGACGGCGGCGGTGTGGACGGCCAGGGCACAGACGGTGACCGCGATCAGGACGCACCACAGCATCGCCTTGCCGGCCGTCGGGCCGAGCACGTTGAGCACGACGTACTGCAGCCCGTCGGTGGACAGCTGCTCGCCCTTCAGACTGGAGACACTCATCAGCGCCAGCAGCAGGATCAGACCGCCGAGGACGAAGGAGGCGACGATCGCCCGGATGATCGCGCGCGGCGCGTTCCGGGTCGGGTCCAGCGACTCCTCACCGAGCGAGGCGGCCGTGTCGAAGCCGTACATGACGTACGCGGACGCCAGCGAGGCCACGAGGAACGCGCCCAGGTATCCGTTGCCGTACCCCTCTCCGGTGCCGTTCGTCTCCAGGACCACCTGCGGGCCACGTGTGATGTGTACGGCGAACAGCACGATCAGTACGACGGTGGCGATCAGCTCGATGAACACGCCCGCCGTGTTGATCCGGGCCATCAGCTTGACGCCGAAGGCGTTCACCAGGGTGGTGAACAGGATCAACACCGCTGCCAGGATGACCGCGTTGGTCGCCACGTCATACGTACCCGTGCCGTCCCCGACGATCTGGAACACGTCGGAGATCTGCGGCAGCGTCAGCTGGTAGGCGAGCGCGACCGCCGCGATCGACACGATCGAGGCGATCAGCATCATCCAGCCGGCGAGCCAGCCCAGGTGCGGGTTGCCTATCTTCTTCGACCAGTTGTAGACGGAGCCCGCGACCGGATAGCGGGCAGCCAGCTCCGCGAAGCAGAGCGCGACCATGAACTGGCCGATGAACACCATGGGCCACGACCACCAGTAGGCGGGGCCGCCGCTGCCGTAGCCGAAGTAGAACAGCTGGAAGGTGCCGGTCAGGATCGAGATGTAGCTGATCCCGGCGGCGAAGGTGTGGAAGTTGCCGAGAGTGCGCTTGAGTTCGGGCTTGTAGCCGAACTCGGTGAGTTCGGCGTCGTCGGACGTGTTCTTTGGTCCGGTGGGTTGCTCGATTGTCGCCATGAGCGGACTCCTGGAGGGCCTTGGGGAGGGGGGAGGGAGCGGCTCTTGTGGGTGCCGAGAACAGTGCGGGGGAAGGTGGTTGGGGGAAGAAGAGATACAGCTACGCCTCAACTACCCCTTGTCGCAAGGGAGTCAGTCGAACCAACCCTGAGGTGAAGGGTCCGTGTTCCGCCAGATGTGCTTCGCCTCGCGGTACTCGGCGAGACCCGAGGGCCCGAGTTCGCGGCCGAAGCCGGACTGCTTGAAACCACCCCACTCGGCCTGCGGCACGTACGGGTGGTAGTCGTTGATCCACACCGTGCCGATCCGCAGCCGGGCCGCGACCCGCTGGGCCCTGGCCTCGTCCGTCGTCCACACGGCGCCGGCCAGACCGTAGATGGTGTCGTTGGCCAGCCGTACGGCCTCGTCCTCGGTGCTGAACCGTTCCACCGTCAGCACCGGCCCGAACGACTCGTCCTGGACCACGGACATCGTGCTCGTGCACTCGTCCAGGACGGTCGGCAGATAGTAGAAACCCTTGTCGTACGCGTCGCCGCTCGGCCGGTCGCCGCCGCAGCGCAGTACCGCGCCCTCGGCGATGCCCTTGGCGACGTACTCCTCGACCTTCGACCGGTGTGCCGCCGAGATCAGCGGCCCGGTCTGCGCGCGCTCGTCGAACGGGCCGCCGAGCCGGATCTCCTGCGCCCGGCGGACGACCTCGTCGACGAACCGGTCGTGCAGCGAGTCCTCCACCAGCAGGCGGGCGCCCGCCGAGCACACCTGCCCCGAGTGCAGGAACACCGCGGTCAGCGCCATGTCGACGGCCGTGTCGAAGTCGGCGTCGGCGAAGACGATGTTCGGGTTCTTGCCGCCGAGCTCCAGGGCGACCTTCTTCACGCTGGCCGCGGCGTTGGCCATCAGCCGCCGACCGGTCTGGAGACCACCGGTGAAGGAGACCAGGTCCACGTCCGGGTGATCGGAGAGCGGGGCGCCCGCCTCGGGGCCGGCTCCGAGGACCAGGTTGGCCGCACCCGGCGGCAGCCCGGCCTCCTCCAGGAGGCGCATGAGGTGGATCGCGGTGTGCGGGGTCAGCTCGCTCGGCTTCAGCACGAAGGTGTTGCCCGCCGCGAGCGCCGGGGCGACCTTCCAGGCCGTCTGAAGTAGGGGGTAGTTCCAGGGGGTGATCAGCGCGCACACCCCGACCGGCTCGTACACGACCCGGCTGTCGACGCCCGCCTGGCCGGTGTCGACGACCCGGCCCGTCTCGGCGGTGGCGGCACGCCCGAAGTAGCGGAAGCAGTTCGCGATGTCGTCGATGTCGTACTCGCTCTCCACCAGCCGCTTGCCGGTGTCGAGGGACTCGGCGCGCGCGAGCGCGTCCTTGTCGCGTACGAGGAGGTCGGCGACCCGAAGCAGCAGGTCACCGCGGTCCGCGGGCGAGGTGGCGGGCCAGGGGCCCTCGTCGAAGGCGCGACGTGCGGCCGCGATCGCCTCCACGGTGTCCTTGCCGCCGCCCTCGTCGACGACCGCGACCAGGCTGCCGTCGGCGGGACAGCGGATCTCACGGGTCCGCTCGTCGAGCGCGGCCCGCCACACTCCGCCGATGAAAAGTTCGGGCATGTCTCTCGTTCCTCCTGGCCGGCGCCGTACGGCAGGCGCTCTCGCGGCTGGGCACCTAACCGGACGACCGCGTTCTATGCCAAAAGCGACGCCAAATGTGACGGTCAACACGCCTGGTCAGAAGCCTGGACATCCGAGGGCGCGGTCCTCGGTTTCCGGAGCGGCCACTCGTGGAAGATCCCGATGTGGTGCTCGGTGTGCCGACACACCACCCTTCCCGTACACGCGCGACGCCCTCTGGCGGGTACGGCCAGTCGGCATCCCACGATCGCGCGATCCTCGGCGAGGGGGAACAGGCGGTGCAGGATCACCTGGTCCGATCCAGGTCACCGGAGCCGGTGCTCTTCAGCAGGCGCAGGGGGCATGTCGTAGAGGACGACGTTCTCGCGCGCCGCTACGCCTCGGCCGCCGCGACGGGGGACCGGTAGCGGGCCGACCGGCGTCCCGTTCGGAGAGCTTTCGGGGAACTGGAGGCCCTCGGCCGGCATGCCGTCCGCCGCGCAGGAGGAGACGCTGTTGAAGCCTTCCTCGATCTCCGTCGCGCGCAGCGCGGGCAGCAGGACGCGACAGTCGTCCCAGTTGGCGGCGCAGCCCCACTGAGTGGTGTGCATCGTGAAGTTGCTGGTCACGGGTCTGGTGTGAGGGCCGGGAGAGCTCCTCGCGCTGGTCGTCGGCCAGTGTCCACGGTGAAGATCGTCTGACATGTCGTTCGGGGGCGTCCTCAGGTTCTGCTGCGCTTGCCGCGGTGCCGCTTCTACGCTCCGTCACCGGGCAGGAACCGCCGGGAGGGCGGGGGAGGGCGTGGGGACGCGGGAACTGGGGCGGATCACGGCTCGCCGGAGTGAACTGGACACGCTCGCTGCGGAGTTGGCCAAGCAGCTGCAGGAGGTCCAGGCCGAGCGGGAGGAGCTCGTGATCGCCGAGCGGGTCCTGAACCGGCTGGCCGAGCTGGGCTACGAGGAAGGCTCGGGGCCGTCGTCGCCGAACTGCCGGTGGCGGGTCATCGAGCGGTGAGGACGTGTGCCCACGGCTCGTCGGTGTCGGCTAGGCCCAGCACGGCGACCACGTTGTCGAGCATTCCGGCGCCGAACCAGCGCCGCACGGCCTCGTCGTCGCCCAGCAGCTGCCGAACGGTGTCAACCTGCTTGGCGTAGCACCGACGCACGGCCTGTGCCACCAGCGGCTCGCCGACGGCACAGTTCGCGTGCATGAGGAAACGCAGGATGTTCCGGTCCGCGACGAGCGCGGCGTAGGCGCCGCGTGCGGCATCCAACGCCGCCTCGGGCGTCGGCCCTGACCCACCCGAGGCCGGTGAGTGCGCGACCAAGGTTTCGTTCATGACGGCGGACACGTGGTCGACCGCCGCCGCGAACAGTGCTTCCTTGTTCGGGTACAGGCGGTAGAGATACGGCTGAGAGATGCCGACCCACTCGGCGATCTCGTGCGTCGTCGTACCGTAGAAACCCTTTTGCGCGAAGCAGTCGACCGCGGCGGCCATGATGGTCCGACGTCGTTCGTCGCTCTTCGTGCTGGTACCGGCGGCAGGCATGGGCGTCAGTCAAACATGGCTCCCCTCAGCCTCCAAAAGTCACGCTGAGGTCAGAGTCGGACGGCACGTCGTTGGGCGTGAGCGCCTCGATCGCCACCAGCGGGTTCCAGTAGTCCAGGTAGTGGGTGATGCGCGCGTCGTCGTCGGTCCGGACGACGGAGATGCACGTCTGCTCGTACGGCTTGCCGGTCGGCACCGCCGTTCCCTTCGAGCGGAATTCAGCGATCACCAGACTCGGATCGACCGTCTCGTGGAACACCAGGTCGACGAACTCGACGTCAAAGGTCTCGGGAAAGTTGCTCATGTGCTCGACCAGTGCGTCTCGCCCCGTCACTCGCTGGGGCACGCCGGCCGGCGCGTACGGGAACTCGAGCACCGCGTCCGGGGCGAACAGCTCCACCCATTCCTCGACGCGTCCTGCGGCGGTAAGGCGCAGATGCTCGGTCAGGGCGTGCTGGGCAGCGGCGCGGCGGGCGGCGTCGTCTTCCTTGACTGTCATCTTCCCTCCTAAGTTAGTGGTCGACCTATAACTTAACAGGCCGCGAGCCGTTGCGGGTGGTCGAGCGAGAGGTGACGCCAGGGGATCCCGGTTCGGTTCACGTACAGGATGGCGTCCGGGAATCGCCCCCTCGGCGGCGGGCGGCGGGCGGCGGGCGGCGGGCGGCGGGCGGCGGCCCGGCACTATCGGCGCCCGTCACGCTTCGGCGAAGATCGTCGGTCACCGGAGACTTCGCGGTTCGTCAGAACCAGCAGAGCCCTCACCAGGGCGGTCGCCCACTTGGTCGATGCGTACCTTGCGGAGTACGCGCCAGTTCTCCAGGTGGGCGAATCCGTGCTCGACCGGCGCCCGTACTGCGGCAAGGGCCTTGTTGGACAGCTTCTGCCCTCGCGTCAGTGGCCCGGTTCCGGGCGGCCTTGTAGCCGGTGATCACCGCCGGATCGGCGTCGGGGCCGCTGTCGTCGAGCCCGACGAATCCCAGGTCGGCAATGGCTCCGAGGCCGGCCGCCCGCAGCTGGCGGTGAGCCGGTCGTGACGGCAGGCGGTGATCTCCGAGGTGCGTCCGGGCCGGGCCGCCGAGACCCAGAGCAGTTGGCCCTTGTGTCGGTGAGCGCGATCACGAGCAGGCCATGGTGTTTGTGCTTGCCGGAGTGGTTCTTCCGGTTCTGTGTCCCCGTGCGCCGCCGGGTGCGGATCAACGAGCCGTCCAGCAGGACCACCCCGCCACCCGTTCGGGTGATCTTCTTCAGGGCGCGGTCCAGGCGCGGGGCGCGGGCGGCCGGCAGAGCGACGACCTCCCTGACCCACCGGGTCACGGTGGTGCGGTGTATCCCGTTGCCGCCGGCCAGGTCGCCCCGGCCGCTGGTCACAGCGCAGCACCGCGAGCACGATGGCGGCGATCTTCCCCGCGGGCAGGGCCCGCCACCGTGAGCCGATCTTCTTCAGGTGGCCGCGTACCAGGCCGGCGAGCCAGTTCAGGGTCGCCTCGACAGCGGCAGGCGTGCGGTGTAGACAAGGCCGTCAGGGCCCCCGGCGAGAGGGTTGTTTTTCTTCACGCCAAACTCAACTGCCGCCGGGGACCCGCCGGTTACGGTCCATAGGGCACCCGTCGGCGGCGTGGCTACGAGCGTGCGGTGAACTTCCCGTCGGGGCGTTTGTGTAGCCAGCAGCGATCGGCGAGCTTGGTCATCTTCGCCCGCAGCGGCTCCAGCTTGCCGCGCACCGAGGCGTTCAGCCCCAGCCGCTCGCCGACCGCCCTGACCTGCGCCGGGCCGTCGGCCTCCCGCATGATCGCCAGGATCTTGCGGTAGTCGCCGGGCAGCGCGCTCGTCGGCCGCGTCGCTGCGGTGCGGGATGAGCAGGACTGCCCGCCCGGCCACCTTCACCGGTACCGGAGCGACCGCCTCGGCGTCGGCCTGGACCTGCTCGGCCAGGCGGTTCAACACCCGCTCCGCGATCGCCAGTCCGTCTCGCTCTACCTGGACCTCCTGAAGCTACTTGGTCAACTCCTCGGCGAGGGCGTCCAGGTCGCTCCGACGGGCGGTGATCCACTGCCGCTCCTGCATCCCGGGTCCTCCCGCGATCTCGTGGCG
Organism: Streptomyces sp. DSM 40750; assembly: GCF_024612035.1. Taxonomy (GTDB): domain Bacteria; phylum Actinomycetota; class Actinomycetes; order Streptomycetales; family Streptomycetaceae; genus Streptomyces. Next base: position 2,220,928 of record NZ_CP102513.1, on the reverse strand, counting down.
TGCCGACCTGCCGACGGATCGTAGGCGGGGGCAAGTCGCGGGCACAGCCGAACCAGGCATCCCACCGGAACCGGACCCACCCAATGATCTACACCAAGGTCATCGGTCGCCGACCGGCGCCAGTACCCCACTCGTCATTCACGCCAGACCCGCGACCTGCGACTTCACGATGCGCACCGCTCACTGAGGAACGGGGACGAGGACGGCACCACGACGGCGGCACCGTCCCGGTCACCTCACCGAGGGCGCGATCGACGACGGCGCCCCGGCAGCGGGCCGGCTTCCTCGCCGTCTACGAACCGGCGGCCGTACGACCGCGGTCCTCTCCATGAGCCGTCCCCGCCCGTTCATGCGGACCAGACGCGAATTGACGTGCGCCGCGAGCGAGGTGGAACCGGCGGAGAGTTGACGAGCCGTCCGGAGGGGCGGGCCGTGGGTCACCAGGGCCCGCCCCGGCCGTTCTACGGGTGCGACAACTGCCCGGCGCCGCCCCGCCGGCGTATGCGCTCCTGCGTGCGCTCCGCCGCCCGTGCCTCGCGACGGACCCGCCGCCGCTCGCGTCGCAGCGAGCGCGCCGTGCTGCTGGGGGTCGAGACCACGCCGTTGCGCTGATTCCACACCTGCCGGGTCACCCAGACGTCCAGCGCGCCCCAGGTCGCCGCGACCGTGCTCGCCACGCTGCTCAGCACCATGGGGAACGCCAGCCAGGAACCGGCCAGAGTGCACAGGAACGCCACCATCGCCTGAATCAGTGTCACCGCGATGATGAGGACCGCGCGCACCGCCGCCGTCCGCACCGGATCGGGCAGCCGCCGCTTGCGGGCCGGCTCCTCGATCCACAACGGCCGGTAATACACCCGCTCTTCGTCGCCACGGGCGGAGAGCTTCCGTTCTTCCACCGCGACACCCTCCCCCGTCAGGAGGCCGCGCCCCGGTGCCTGTGCACCCCGCGCCGCCACCTCTGGCGTCGCCGCACCGTCCCCGGGCGCTACACGCCGCTCCGCCGTGCCCATCAACTCGTCACTCCCCACCGCCGGTGGCCCAACTGGCGCCGGATCCTGAGACCCGGTCCCCCACTGGTGCCCGACTTCCTCCGAATTACGCCGCCGGAGAGCGGCATGCGGAACCTGTGGTCCATTCCGCCCCCCATTCCCGTACAGAAAGACGATCGACGTACGCCGAAGATTCCCGCCGAACGAAGAAATCCGGCCAACCGGCGGACTTCCCCGACGGGATGTCATTGGTTCAACTGCCAGGCAGGAGGAGGCAATCTCCCGCAATGAACGGACAACTCCCCATGTCTGGTTCGCCTCGGATGCCGTGCGCGTCCGGCCGGCTCTTCGAGATACCCGTGCGTCGGTAGTAGGCTCACGCCGTTTGTTGACGCACATGTGTGCCCCCGGGCCGGGCGGGGGACGAGCTGGGGGAGGCCATGCGCTTTCGCGGGAAATCGATCCGCCGGAAGATCGTGGCGCTGCTGCTCGTGCCCCTGGTGGCTCTGACCGGTGTCTGGACGTTCGCCACGGTACTGACGGGCCGTGAGGCGAGCGATCTCTTCAGGGTGGCGGACATCGTCGAGGAGGTCGGCTTTCCCACCGAGGACACCATCCGGGTGCTTCAGCAGGAACGCCGCCAGACCCTCGTCTACCTTGCCGACCCGAGGGCCTCCGAGGCGCTCACGGCCCTCGAACGCAGCCGGTCCGCCACCGATGAGGCCGTCGACGAATTCCGCGCACACGCCCGGGACTCCGAGCTGAGGGACGAGATGGGCGAGGCCACCTCGCTGCGGCTCACGGCCATCCTCGACGCCCTCGACGGCCTGCCCTCCCTGCGTACGACCGTCGAGAACGGCACCGTCACCGTCCCCGAGGCCCTCGGCCACTACAACAACCTCGTCGACCCCTGCTTCACCCTCCTGTCCAACCTCCCCGCCCTGGACAGCGTGGAGATGGACAAGCAGGGCCGAGCACTGGTCAACGTCGGCCGCGCCCGCGAACTCCTCTCCCGCGAGGACGCCCTGCTCAGCTCCGTACTCGTGGCGGACCGGATCACCCAGGACGAGATCCGCGACTTCTCCGACCTCGTGGCTCAGCGCACCCTGATGTACGACATCAGCCTGCCGCAACTGCCCTCCTCCGAGCGTGACCGCTTCCAGCGCTACTGGAGGAACGCGAACACCGCGCCCCTGCGCTCGGTCGAACAGGCCGTCATCGCCTCCGACCCCGGTGAGCCCAGCGGCGTCACCGCCAAGAGCTGGGACACCGCCGTCGAGCCCGTGCTCTCCGACCTCCGCGACCTCAGCGTCGAGGCCGGCGACCGCTATCAGGACCGCGTCCGGCCCCTGGCCACCGACGTCATCCTCAAGGCCGCCGTCGCCGGCGTCCTCGGCCTCTTCGCCGTGCTCTTCTCACTCTTCATGTCCGTCCGCATCGGCCGGGTCCTCATCCGCGACCTGCGCAAGCTCCGCCAGGAAGCCCATGAGACCGCAGGAGTGCGGCTGCCCAGCGTGATGCGCCGGCTCGCCGCGGGCGAGCAGGTCGACGTGGAGACCGAAGTGCCGCGCCTGGAGTACGACAAGAACGAGATCGGCGAGGTCAGTCGGGCCCTCAACACCCTGCAGCGGGCCGCCGTAGAGGCCGCGGTCAAGCAGTCCGAACTCCGCAGTGGCATCTCCGAGGTCTTCGTCAACCTCGCCCGCCGCAGCCAGGTCCTGCTCCACAAGCAGCTCACCCTCCTCGACACCATGGAACGCCGGACCGAGGACACCGACGAACTCGCCGACCTGTTCCGCCTGGACCACCTGACGACCCGTATGCGTCGGCACGCCGAGGGCCTGGTCATCCTCTCCGGCGCCGCCCCGTCCCGGCAGTGGCGCAAGCCCATTCAGCTGATGGACGTCGTCCGCGCGGCCGTCGCCGAGGTCGAGGACTACGAGCGCATCGAGGTCCGCCGGCTGCCGCGGGTCGCCGTGACCGGACCCGCGGTCGCCGACCTCACCCACCTCGTGGCCGAACTCCTGGAGAACGCCACGGTGTTCTCGCCCCCGCACACGGCTGTGCAGGTGCTCGGCGAGCGTGTCGCCAACGGCTTCACCCTGGAGATCCACGACCGCGGCCTCGGTATGTCGGCCGAGGCGCTCCTCGACGCCAACCTCAAGCTCGCCGAGACCCCCGACTTCGAGCTCTCCGACACCGACCGCCTCGGTCTCTTCGTGGTCAGCAGGCTCGCCCAGCGCCAGAAGGTGCGCGTCTCCCTCCAGCCGTCCCCGTACGGCGGCACCACGGCCGTGGTCTTCATCCCGGACGCCCTGCTCACCGACGACGTCCCCGACACCAACGGCATCGGCTTCCGCCTCGACCGTGCCCACCCCACCCGGGAGGCCGAGCTGGAAGAGGAGCGCAACGCGGCTCTCTCCCAGGTGCCCGTGCGGCTTCCGGGACTCTCCGCCGCCATCCTGGACGGCCCGGTGGAACTGGAGGCACCGGTCGAGCTGGAGCCCCTGGCCGGCTTCCCGGGCGCCCTCGACGACGAGGACGGCGAGCGGGGTGGACTGTTCCGGCCGCGCCGCTCCCTCACCGGCGTCGCCGACGAGCAGCACCCGGCACGCGACGGCGAAGGGCAGCAGGCCCCCCTCACCGATCCCGACCCGACGGTAGGGCCCGTACCGCTGCCGCAGCGCCGGACCCCGCATCTCGTCAGCTCGCACGGCCGTTCGGTGACCGGGCCCCGGCCGAGGCACTCCGACGACGAGTCCCAGCAGGGCCGTGCGGGAGGGACGGAGGGGCTCGCCGACACACGGCCGCTCACCGCCCTCCGCGGCGACCGCGCCGAACCGTCGGCCCACCCTGGAACCGACCGCAACGAACCCGGCCCGCTCCCCGGGGCGCACCGCGCCGGAGCCCTGCCCGCGGGCGGCCACGAAGGTCCCGCCCTGCCCCAACGCCGTCGCACGAACCAGTCCGGCGGCGCGGACCCGACAACCTCGCAGTACGGGGTGGGCGAGCCCACCCCGCGCACGGACACGACGACCGACCAGGCAGAATCAGTACCGAGCCCGCTGCCCCGTCGCGTCCGACAGGCCAACCTGGCACCGCAGTTGAAGGACGGCCCCGAACGGCGTGCCGAACGCGAGAGGACCCGCCCCGAGCGGCGCCCGGATCCGACCGAACGCGACGCCGACGAGGTACGCAGCCGTATGGCCTCGCTCCAACGGGGTTGGCAGCGCGGCCGCGAGGAGAACGTCGAGGGCGACGACGCCCACGACGTCTCAGCACCACGAGGAACGATTGAGGGGGACGGTCGATGACCGCACCGAAGGCCGAAGGGCCCAACGCGACCGGAACGTCCGGGGAGCTGAACTGGCTCCTGGACGACCTGGTGGAGCGTGTCGCCAGCATCCGCAAGGCGCTCGTGCTCTCCAGCGACGGACTGCCCACGGGCGTCTCCGCGGACCTCACCAGAGAGGACAGCGAGCACCTGGCCGCCGTCTCCTCCGGATTCCACAGCCTCGCCAAGGGCGTCGGCCGCCACTTCGAGGCGGGCAGCGTCCGGCAGACCGTCGTCGAACTCGATGAGGCCTTCCTCTTCGTCACGGCCGCCGGCGACGGCAGCTGCCTCGCCGTCCTCGCGGAGGCCGACGCGGACATCGGCCAGGTCGCCTACGAGATGACCCTGCTGGTCAAGCGGGTCGGCGTACATCTCGGTTCCGCCCCGCGCACCGATGTGTCCCAGGGCGGGTAGTGGGATGGCATGAGCCGAGACGGTCAGGGAAGAAGCCACTGGTTCGACGACGAGGCCGGACCAGTGGTGCGTCCGTACGCGATGACACGCGGCCGGACCAACCACGCGATCCAGCACCGCCTCGACCTGATCGCCGTGGTCGTCACGGAACCGCACGTCGACGACCCGGGGGAGGACCACTCCCTCTCCCCTGAGCACGTCCGTATCGTCGAGCTCTGCCGTGACACCCCGCAGTCGGTGGCCGAACTGGCCGCCGACCTGGATCTGCCCGTCGGAGTGGTCCGCGTCCTCGTCGGGGACCTCGTGGACGAGGAACTCGTCCACGTGACACGTCCCGTTCCGCCCGCCGAGCTGGTGGACGAGAGTATTCTGCGCGACGTGATCAACGGCCTCCGGGCGCTCTGAGCAGCGCGGAAGCGGAGTGGATACGTGACAGGCTGGCAGTTCTGGGTCGACCGAGGCGGCACCTTCACCGACATCGTCGCGCGGCGACCGGACGGCCGCCTGCGCACGCACAAGCTCCTCTCCGACAACCCCGCGCGGTACACGGACGCGGCCGTCGCGGGCGTCAGAGAGCTCCTCGACGGCTCCGACGCCCCCATCGAGGCCGTCCGCATGGGCACCACGGTCGCCACCAACGCCCTCCTGGAGCGCAAGGGCGAGCGCACCCTCCTCGTCACCACCCGGGGCTTCCGCGACGCCCTGCGCATCGCCTACCAGAACCGGCCCCACATCTTCGCCCGCGCGATCGAACTCCCCGAGCTGCTGTACGAGCGGGTCGTCGAGGTCGACGAGCGCATCGCCGCCGACGGCACGGTCCTGCGCGCCCCCGACCTGGACGCCCTTGCGGGGCCCCTCCAGGAGGCGTACGACGACGGGATCCGCGCTGTGGCCGTCGTCTGCATGCACAGCCACCTCCACCCCGCTCACGAGCAGGCCGTCGGCGAGCTGGCCGCCCGCGTCGGCTTCCCGCAGATCTCGCTCTCCAGCGAGGTCAGCCCCCTGATGAAGCTCGTCCCGCGCGGAGACACGGCCGTCGTCGACGCCTACCTGTCGCCCGTCCTGCGTCGCTACGTCCGGCACGTCGCCGACGAACTGCGGGGCGTGCGACTGATGTTCATGCAGTCCAACGGAGGGCTCGCCGAAGCCGGGCAGTTCCGCGGCAAGGACGCGATCCTGTCCGGGCCGGCGGGCGGCATCGTGGGCATGGCCCGCATGTCGCAGCTCGCCGGCTTCGACCGGGTCATCGGCTTCGACATGGGCGGCACCTCCACCGACGTCTCGCACTTCGCCGGCGAGTACGAACGGGTCTTCACCACCCAGCTCGCCGGAGTCCGGTTGCGCGCCCCCATGTTGGACATCCACACCGTGGCCGCGGGCGGCGGCTCGGTCCTGCACTTCGACGGCTCCCGCTACCGCGTAGGGCCGGACTCGGCGGGCGCGACCCCGGGCCCCGCCTGCTACCGGGGCGGCGGCCCGCTCACCGTCACCGACGCCAACGTCATGCTCGGCCGCATTCAACCCGCCCACTTCCCCGGCGTGTTCGGGCCCGACGGCGACCAGCCGCTCGACGACGCACTGGTCCGGGACCGCTTCGCCGCCCTCGCCCGCGAGATCCGCGACCGCACCGGCGACGACCGCACCCCCGAGCAGGTCGCCGAGGGCTACCTGCAGATCGCCGTCACCAACATCGCCAACGCCGTCAAGCGGATCTCCGTCCAGAAGGGCCACGACGTCACCCGCTACGCGCTCACCACCTTCGGCGGCGCCGGCGGCCAGCACGCGTGCGTGGTCGCCGACTCGCTCGGCATCCGCACCGTCCTCGTGCCGCCCATGGCCGGTGTGCTCTCCGCCCTCGGCATCGGCCTCGCCGACACCACCGCCATGCGGGAACAGTCCGTGGAAGCCCCGCTGGAGCCGACCGCGATGCCCGGCGTACGGAAGACCGCCGACGACCTGGAGAGCGCCGCCCGCGCCGAACTCCTCGCCGAGGACGTCCCCGAGGACCGGATCCGCGTCACGCGCCGCGCCCAGCTCCGCTACGACGGCACGGACACCGTCCTGACCGTCGAGCTGACCGAGCCCGACACCATGCGGCGCGCCTTCGAAGAACGTCATCGCGCCACGTACTCCTTCACGCTCGACCGACCGATCGTCGTCGAAGCCCTCTCCGTGGAAGCCACCGGCCTCACCGCACCCCCCGATCTCTCCGCCCTCGCCCCGTACGAAGGCCGCACCGCCACCCCGGAGACGGTCAGCCTCCACACGGGCGGTACCTGGCGCGACGTGCCCCTGCACCGCCGTGAGGAACTGCCCCCCGGCGAAACCGTCACCGGCCCGGCGATCATCACCGAGACCAGTGCGACGACCGTCGTCGACGAGGGCTGGCAGGCCGCGACGACCGACGACGGGCATCTGGTCATGGAACGCGCGGCGATCACGGAGAGTTCCGATCTGGGCACGGATAGTGATCCGGTTCTGCTGGAGGTCTTCAACAACCTCTTCATGTCGATCGCCGAGCAGATGGGCGCAAGGCTGGAATCCACCGCCCAGTCGGTCAACATCAAAGAACGCCTCGACTTCTCCTGTGCCCTCTTCGACCCCGACGGCAACCTGGTCGCCAACGCGCCCCACATCCCCGTGCACCTGGGCTCCATGGGTACCAGCGTCAAGGAGGTCATCCGCCGCCGCGGCACGACGATGCGCCCGGGCGACACCTACGCGGTCAACGACCCGTACCACGGCGGCACCCACCTGCCCGACGTCACCGTGATCACCCCGGTCTTCGACACGGAGGGTGACCGGATCCTGTTCTACGTCGCCTCGCGCGGCCACCACGCGGAGATCGGCGGCATCCAGCCCGGCTCCATGCCGGCGAACAGCCGCACCATCGACGAGGAGGGCATCCTCTTCGACAACTGGCTCCTCGCCGAGAACGGCCGCTTCCGCGAGCAGGAGACCCTCCGCCTGCTCACCGAGGCCCCCTACCCCTCCCGCAACCCGAGGACCAACCTCGCCGACCTGCGTGCCCAGATCGCCGCCAACCAGAAGGGCGTCGACGAAGTCGCCCGTATGATCGGTGACTTCGGACTCGACGTCGTCCAGGCCTACATGCGGCACGTCCAGGACAACGCCGAGGAGGCCGTCCGCCGTGTCATCGACGCCCTGGACGACGGCGAGTACGCCTACGAGACCGACGCCGGCGCCGTCATCCGCGTACGCGTGCGCGTGGACCGTGAGAACCGCCGCGCAACCGTCGACTTCACGGGTACGTCCGCGCAGCTCTCCAGCAACTTCAACGCCCCCTTCGCGGTGGTCAACGCAGCCGTCCTGTACGTCTTCCGCACCCTGGTCGCCGACGACATCCCGCTCAACGACGGCTGCCTGCGCCCCCTGGACATCGTCGTCCCGCCCGGCTCCATGCTCGCCCCCGAGCCCCCGGCCGCCGTCGTCGCGGGCAACGTCGAGACCTCACAGGCCATCACCGGCGCCCTCTACGCGGCCCTGCGCGTCCAGGCCGAGGGCTCCGGCACCATGAACAACGTCACCTTCGGCAATGAACGCCATCAGTACTACGAGACCGTGGCCTCCGGCTCCGGCGCGGGCGACGGCTTCCCGGGTGCCCCCGTCGTGCAGACCCATATGACCAACTCGCGGCTCACCGACCCCGAGGTCCTGGAGTGGCGTCTGCCCGTCCACCTCGACGAGTTCGCCGTCCGGCGGGGCAGCGGCGGCGCGGGCCGGTGGCGTGGAGGCGACGGAGCCGTACGCCGTATCCGGTTTCACGAGCCAATGACCGTGTCCACGCTGTCGCAGCACCGTAGGATCGCGCCCTACGGGATGGCCGGCGGCGCCCCCGGCGCCCTCGGCACCAACCGGGTGGAACGGGCGGACGGCGGCGTCGTGGAACTCGGCGGAAGTGATTCGGCAGACGTCGGCCCCGGCGACGTACTAGTCATCGAAACCCCGGGCGGCGGAGGCTATGGCCCACCGCCGCGCGACAACCATCCAGCAGGAGAAGAGACCGATGATCCTCGGGCGCTCTGAGCGCGGCAAACCTCCGGTCGAGCCCGTCACGCTCAAGATCCTCGTGGCCGGCGGCTTCGGCGTGGGCAAGACGACCTGCGTCGGCGCGGTCAGCGAGATCAAGCCGCTGCGCACCGAGGAGGTGCTCACCGAGGCGGGCCGCCCGGTGGACGACATCAGCGGTGTGGAGAGCAAGACGACCACCACCGTCGCCATGGACTTCGGGCGCATCACCCTCCGCGAGGACCTCGTGCTGTACCTGTTCGGGACCCCCGGCCAGGACCGCTTCTGGTTCCTCTGGGACGAACTCGCCTCCGGTGCCCTGGGTGCGGTGGTGCTCGCCGACACACGTCGCCTGGAGGACTGCTTCGCCGCCGTCGACTACTTCGAGCGGCGCTCCATCCCCTTCGTGATCGGCGTCAACTGCTTCGACGAGGCCGCGCGTTACCCGGCCGAGACCGTCCGCCGGGCCCTCGACCTCGACCCCGACGTGCCGGTCGTGCTGTGCGACGCGCGCCAGCGGGACTCGGTCAAGGACGTACTGGTCGCCGTCGTCCGGCACGCGATGGCGTACGCCGCGGAGCACCGCCAGACCGTCACGACCTGAAGCACGGCCCGTACCCCCGCCGACAGGGGTACGGGCCGTGGCTTCGTGACACGCGCGCGTGGGCCCCGTTCCACGCAAACGACGCGCACGCGCGCGTGAGCCCCGTTCTCAGTTCACGTCGTCCTCGTGCCAGCCGAAGCTCTTCTCCACCGCCTTGCGCCAGTTGTGGAACTCGCGGTCACGGACGGAAGCCTCCATGGCCGGCGTCCACTCGACGTCCTTCTGCCAGTGCGACTTCAGCTCGTCGAGGTCGTTCCACACCCCGGTCGCGAGCCCGGCCGCGTACGCGGCGCCCAGGCAGGTCGTCTCCGAGACCTTCGGCCGGATCACCGGCACGTCCAGGACGTCCGCCTGGTGCTGCATCAGCAGGTTGTTCTTGGTCATTCCGCCGTCGACCTTCAGGGTCGTGATGCGCACGCCGGAGTCCTGGAACATGGCGTCCACGACCTCACGCGTCTGCCAGCTCGTCGCCTCCAGCACCGCGCGCGCGAGATGCGCCTTCGTGACGTACCGCGTCAGCCCGGTGACGACACCGCGCGCGTCGGAGCGCCAGTAGGGGGCGAACAGGCCCGAGAACGCGGGCACGATGTACGCCCCGCCGTTGTCGTCGACGCTCGCCGCCAGGGGCTCGATCTCGTCGGCGGTACGAATGATGCCGAGCTGGTCGCGGAACCACTGCACCAGGGCGCCCGTGATCGCGATCGATCCCTCCAGGCAGTACACCGGCGCCTCACCGCCGATCTTGTATCCCATGGTCGTGAGCAGCCCGCTCTTCGACGGCACGGGCCGATTCCCGGTGTTGAGCAGCAGGAAGCTGCCGGTGCCGTATGTGTTCTTCGCGGTGCCCACGTCGTAACAGGCCTGCCCGAACACCGCCGCCTGCTGGTCGCCGAGCGCCGACGCGACGGGGACACCCGCGAGTTGGCCCACGGCGGTGCCGTACACCTCGGCGGAGGACCTGATCTCCGGAAGGACCGCCTCGGGGACGTCCATCGCGGAGAGGATCGAGGTGTCCCACTGGAGGGTCTCCAGGTTCATCAGCATGGTGCGGCCGGCGTTGGTGACGTCGGTGACGTGCTGTCCGCCGTCCGTGCCGCCGGTCAGGTTCCAGATCAGCCAGGAGTCGATCGTGCCGAAGGCGATGTCGCCGCGCTCTGCGCGGGCCCTGAGTCCCGGCACGTTGTCGAGCAGCCAGGTCGCCTTCGGGCCGGAGAAGTAGCTGGCCAGCGGCAGGCCCGTCTGCTCACGGAAACGATCCTGCCCGTCCGTGCCGCCCAGTTCGTTGCAGAGCGCCGAGGTACGGGTGTCCTGCCAGACGATCGCGTTGTGCACGGGCTTACCTGTGGCGCGGTCCCACAGGACCGTCGTCTCGCGCTGGTTGGTGATGCCGAGCGCGCTGATTTGCTCCGCGCGCAGGCCCGCCTTGGCGATCGCCCCGGCGACCACCGCCTGCACCTTCGACCAGATCTCGGTGGCGTCGTGCTCCACCCAGCCCGGCTTGGGGAAGATCTGGCGGTGCTCCCGCTGGTCCACGGCGACGATGGCGCCGTCCCTGTCGAAGATGATGCAGCGGCTCGAAGTGGTGCCTTGATCGATGGCGGCGACGTACTTCTGGGCGTTGTCCGGCATGACATCCCCTCACGTCTTACGTCGGTTGCGTCAGAAGGCTGCGTTGTAGATGAGGCCCGCGAGGACTCCACCGACCAGCGGGCCGACGACCGGGATCCAGGCGTAACCCCAGTCGGAGGTGCCCTTGTTCGGGATCGGCAGGAAGGTGTGCACGATGCGCGGGCCGAGGTCACGAGCCGGGTTGATCGCGTAGCCGGTGGGCCCGCCGAGGGAGAGACCGATACCGACGACCAGGAACGCCACCAGCAGGACCGAGATGCCGGAGCCGTAGATCCCGGCCTCTTCGCCGGGGATCTGACCGATGCCGATGCCCGTGTTCCGCCCGAAGGCGAGGATCGGCAGGACCAGGGCGATCGTCGCGATGATCTCCGTGATCAGGTTGGCGACCGGGTTCCGGATCTCCGGAATGGTGGAGAAGATCCCGAGGGTCGGCGTCGGCTCGTGCGCCGTGCCCTCCGTGGTGCCCTCCTTGCGGACGTTCGCCTGGAACTGCGCGAGATAGACGAGGTAGGCGAGGACCGCGCCGAGCATCGCCCCGATCATCTGGCCCAGCAGATACACCCAGACCTTGTCCCATGTCTCCGTGTCGACAGCGATCCCGATCGTGACCGCCGGGTTGAGGTGCCCGCCCGACAGCGGCGCGGCGGTGTAGGCGCCCGCCAGCACGGCGAAACCCCAGCCGAACGCGATGACGATCCAGCCCGATGCCCTCGCCTTCGAGAACCTGAGGGTGACGGCGGCGCACACGCCGGCGCCGAAGAGAATCAGGATCGCCGTACCGATGACTTCACCGACGAATATGTCTCCGTTGCTCATGGCGGCTCCTTGGCCCGGTCCGGAGTGATAGGCCCCGGACCTTCCGTGCAGGGTGCGTTCCCATGGCTACTTCAGTCGAAGGCAGGGAGGGTCCCGCGCCCCGCCCGGCGTCCGTGACGAGCGTGCCGTCGCAGCCGAATCGCCCGTGGGGGATGGCCCGTTACGCAGGCGGGGAGCCCGAGCGGCGCAGTACACAAAGACGCCCGAATGCGGCGATGCCGACTGACACCGGCAGTGTTCACCGGCACCCAGGGGGCGTCAAGAACACGGACAGCAACGGTTGGGGGCGGCTACGGGGCGCACCCGGCCGCGCGGGGCCGGACGAGGGCCGGACGTGGGCCGGACGTGGGCCGGTGGGGGCGCCAAGTCGGGAGCGTGTGCGTAACGGGGCTGCGGTCCCAGAGGGGGACCGCAGTCGGCATCGCTATTCGGCCCGGGCCGGGCCTCCCTGCCCCTGCCTCGCCGCCACAGCCTCCGCTCCCCGCCGGATCTCGTGCCCCGGCAGCCCGGCCCGCCCCAGCACCCAACTGGCCCCGTCCAGCGCCTTGGCCGCCTTCTTCAGCGGCGCCAGGAACGCGGCGGCCTCCCGGTGGCCGGTGACGCTGCCGGGTGCGCAGACGACTGTGGCCAGCGACAGCGTCACGGGGCGTCCGCCCGCGGACCGGGGCGTGTCGAGCATCGCCCGGACCAACGGATCGAGCCCGTGCGGTTCGGCGAGGAACAGGAAGTCGTCACCGCCGATGTGCCCCACCCGGGTCGTACCGGACGCGGCGTGCCGCAGCGCCCACCCCACCGACCGGATCAGCTCGTCCCCGGCCGCGAAACCCGCCCCGTCGTTGACCTGTTTGAAGTGGTCGACGTCCAGCCAACTCAGCGCGAACTCCCGGCCGTCCGCGATCCACCGGTCCACCTCGTCGGTGATCGCGTCCGAACCGGGCAGCCGCGTCAGCGGATTGAGCCCCGCCGCCTCCTCGACCCGGCTCTCCGCGAGGGCGCGCAGAAGGTCCGCCAGCCGTACGACCCCCACGCACCGCCCGTACCGGTCGACCACCGCGACGTCGTCGGACGTACGGTCCCGGTCCCCGACCGCGACCACGTCGAGCGCCTCCCATGCCGTGGCGTCGACCCCGACCGTACGCGGCGGATCACCGAGCCTGGCGGCCGGCCGGTCGGCGTACAGCGCGTGCCCGTAACGCCCCGACAGCGACAGCAGGAACCGCGACCGGTGCACCGACCGCACCGGCCTCCCGGAGCCGTCCACGAGCAGGACCCCGGACACCTCGGGCGACCCGGTGAGCAACGCCCGCACCTCGCCCGCCGAAGCCGTCACGGGCAGCAGCGCGGCAGGCCGCAGGAACTGACGCACCGACGGCCCAGAGACGGGAGCCGAAACCCCGGGGGAGAGAGGCGGAACATACACGTCCGCCGCGGGCAGCCGCGCGGGCGGCGCGAACAACTCGCCCTGCGCCAACTGCGCGCCCGCCGCCACCGCGGCCGCACACTGCGCCTCCGTCTCGACCCCCTCCACCGACAACAGCGCGCCCAACTGGTCACACAGCGTCCGCATCGCCCGTACCGCCGCCGGCCGCGCGAGCAGCGACGCGTCCAGCTTCACCAGATCCGGCCCGAGATCCACCAGCAGCCGCAGAGGTACGTCACCGTCACCGACCCCGTCCGCGCAGATCCTGAAGCCCTCGCTCCGGAGCACGGAGACCGCCTCCAGCAGCGCCGGCCGCGGGACGTGCGTGTACGGCGGCGCGATGTCGACGGTCACCTCCCACGGCAGCCGTCCCGCCTCCCGTACGGCCTCACGCAGCGCGCCCAGCCCGCCCAGATCGGCCGGTGTCGCGGCGAAGACGTTCACGTGCAGCGGCAGCAGTGTCTCCCTGCGCGCCGCCGCCCGGATCGCCGACGCGGCCAGCCTGCCGTCGAGTTCCGGGTCCCGGCGGGCCTGAGCCAGGACGTCACCGGTCTCCGGACGCGCCAGTATCTCCAGCGCCGAGATCCCTCCGGTCGTCAGGTTGACGATCGGCTGGAAGGCGAAGCGGAGCGTGTCCGACCAGGAGTGCACGGGAGCATGATGGCGCCGCCTGCGCACACCCAGCCGCGATTCATGAGCTGTTCACGCAGGATTCCCGGGCCGCCACAGAGCGTGCGCACCTCTGCCCGAGGTCACCGCACCGCGATCACCGCCGACCCATGCCCGAACAGGCCCTGATTGGCGCTGATTCCCACCCGCGCCCCCTCGACCTGCCGGTCGGTCGCCTCGCCCCGCAACTGCCACACCAGCTCGCACACCTGGGCGATCGCCTGCGCCGGAACCGCCTCGCCGAAGGAGGCCAGCCCTCCGCTGGCGTTCACGGGTATTCGCCCGCCCAGCGTCGTCACGCCGTCCCGCAGCAGCTTCGCCGCCTCGCCCTCGCCGCACAGCCCCAGGTCCTCGTACCACTGCAACTCCAGCGCCGTGGACAGGTCGTAGACCTCGGCGAGCGAGAGGTCCTCGGGCCCGATGCCCGCCTCCTCGTACGCCGCCCGCGCGATCGACGCCCGGAACGTCTCGTCCGGCTGCGCCACCGCGACCGCCGAGTCCGTCGCGATGTCCGGCAGATCCAGCACCGCGTTCGGGTAGCGGGGCGTCACCGTGGACACCGCCCGTATCCGCACCGGCTCGGCCACGCCGTGCCGCCGCGCGAACTCCACGCTGGACAGCAACAGCGCCGCGCCCCCGTCCGAGGTCGCGCAGATGTCCAGCAGCCGCAGCGGATCGGCGACGACGGGGGAGGCCGCCACCTCCTCGGCCGTGACCCGCTTGCGGTAGCGCGCGTACGGGTTGAGCGCCCCCAGCGCCGAGTTCTTCACCTTGACCCGAGCGAAGTCCTCCGAAGTGTCCCCGTGCACCGCCATCCGCCGCCGCGCGTACAGCCCGAAGTACGTCGGATTGGTCGCCCCGAGGACCCGGAACCGCAGCCAGTCCGGATCGTCCGCCCGGTCCCCGCCGGCGGGCCGGAAGAACCCCTTCGGAGCCGAGTCCGCACCCACGACGAGCACCACGTCCGTGAGGCCGGCGAGGATCTGGGCCCGCGCGGTCCCCACCGCCTGCGCCCCGGACGCGCAGGCCGCGTACACGCTCGTGACCCGGGCCCCCTGCCAGCCCAGGGCCTTCGCGAAGGTCGCCCCCGCCACGTACCCCGGATATCCGCCACGCACCGTGTCCGCGCCGACGATCGAGCCGACCTCCTGCCAGTCGACCCGCGCGTCGGCCAGAGCCGCACGCGCGGCCATCGTCCCGTACTCGACGAAAGCCCTTCCCCACTTGCCCCACGGGTGCATGCCCGCGCCGAGCACCGCCACCTCGCCCGTCATGCCGTCGCCCCCGTCGGCCGCCAGCGCCACGTCGTCCAGGTCGTCTCCGCGTCCTCGTTCAGCACACCGGGGACGACCTCCACCTCCATGCCCACCGCCAGATCGGCGACGGTGACCCCGGGAACCGCCTGTCCCAGCACCACAAGGCGCTCCGCGGCCAGTTCCACAGCGATCAACGCGTACGGCTCCCACGGAAGTTCCGGATCGGACACGTAGGGTGACGGAGGCCGGTACCGGCCGTCCGTGTACGACCACACACGGCCCCGCCGCGACAGCGGCACCTCGCGCAGGTCACCGCCCGGACAGCCCGGGTTGCGGCAGAAGGCGTCCTCACGTGGGAAGAACACCGAGGCGCACTCCGAACAGCGCGTGCCGAGCAGACGGAATCCGTCGCCCTCCCCGGTGAACCAGCCGGCGACCACAGGTGTGCGACTTCGCGACAAAGCGCCTCCCCGAGAAACGAATCTGATGGCCCGTCAGGAGTCTGGCACGGGCCCCTCGAATTGGGCAGGTCCCGGGAGAACCAAGAGGCCCCGTCCGGCGTCGGAGTATCGGGAGGGGCGGCCGGGGCCCACGGGGGTGGTTCCGGCCGCCCCTCACCCGTACCGGCCGCGCGGCGGTATGGCGCGTTGAACCGCCCCGGTAAGACGACGAGCAGATGATCGGATACAGTCCGCCGCGTGTCCGCAAATCAACCCCCACCACCCGCCAACTCCGCACCGAACTCGCATTGTTCGAGTTGCGGAGCGCCCTACGGAGAGGGCGTTTCCGGCTGGCCCCGCACCTGCGGGGCCTGCCACGCCGTGGCCTACCGAAATCCGCTCCCCGTCGCGGTGGCCCTCCAGCCCGTGTACGACACCAAGGGCACGGCCCTCGTCGTGATCACACGGACCATCGCCCCCGCGCGCGGGGGCACCGCCCTGCCCGGCGGATTCATCGACCACCGGGAGGACTGGCGGCATGCCGTCGTCCGTGAGCTCAAGGAGGAGACGGGCATCTGCGTGGCCGACCGCGACGTGCGCCTCGCCGACGCCATGAGCTCACCCGACGGTCACCTGCTGCTGTTCGGGCTGCTCCCGGAGCGCCCGGCAGCCACCCTGCCGGCGTCCGTCGCCACGGACGAGACGGAGGGCTGGCACCTGCTGCGCAGACCCACCGAACTCGCCTTCCCCCTACACACCCTGGCCGTACAGGCGTTCTTCGACGGCCGCTACATCTGAGCCGACATCACGCCCGAGCCGGAACCAGGCTCACTCCCGGTCGAGCCCGCGTACCCGCACCGGATACGAAGGCTCGACCGGCCCCTCGTCCCCGTCCCGCTCCACGACCACACGCCGCCCCTCCCAACGCGCCGTGTACCGCTCGACCTCCGGCTCGTCCCAGCCGTCGCCCGCGTCCGGCACCACGAGCCCGCCCCCCGTCGCCTCGCGCGCGGGTGCCCACACCTCCAGCTCCAGGCCGCCGTCGGCGCCCCGGACAGGCAACACGGCACCCGCGCGCGCGAGTACCGGGATACGCGACAGGGGCGCATCCAGCAGCACCTGCCCCGGCCCCTCGTACACCTGCCCGGTCACCGTGTCGTACCAGCGCCCCCGCGGCAGCTGCACCGCACGCCGGTCGGCGCCCGGGTCCAGCACCGGCGCCACCAGCAGACAGTCACCCAGCAGGAACGCGTCCTCGCAGTCACGCAGCGTCCGGTCCTCGGGCGCGCCCCACCACAGCGGGCGCGCATAGGGCGCTCCCGTACGACGAGCCAGATGCGCCAGCGTCACGAAGTACGGCAACAACCGCCGCCGCTCGAGGAGCGCCACGCGCGCGTGCTCGACGATCTCACCCCCGAACTCCCACGGCTCCCGGCGCCCCGCCCGCAGACTCGCGTGCGTACGGAACAGCGGCAGATACGCGCCGAGCTGGAACCACCGCAGATACAGCTCCGGCGACGGACTCCCGTCGAACCCGCCCACGTCCGGCCCCGAGTACGGCACCCCGCACAGCCCGAGACCCAGCACCAGCGACAGCGACGCCCGCAGCCCCGGCCAGCCCGTCGCCACGTCCCCGGACCACGTCCCTCCGTAGCGCTGCATCCCGGCCCATCCGGAGCGCGAGAAGACGAAGGGCCGCTCCTGGGGCACCAGTTCGCGCAGCCCCTCGTACCCGGCCCGAGCCATGCACAGCGCGTACACGTTGTGCGCCTCGCGATGGTCACCACCCCGGCCCTCCAGATCGTGCCGGGCCGACCGGGGCAGCGTGTTCTCCCCGAACGCCGTGAACGACGTCGGCTCGTTCATGTCGTGCCAGAACCCGGAGAAGCCCTGCGCCACCCGCTCCTCGTAGAGACCGCCCCACCACGCGCGCGTACGCGCACGCGTGAAGTCCGGAAAGACCGACTCCCCGGGCCACACGAGGCCCTCCACGACCTGCCCGGCGGCGTCCCGCACGAACGCGTCCTCGGCCGTCCCTCCGTCGTACACCGCGGTGCCCGGCTCCGCCTTGACCGCCGCGTCGACGATCGACACCAGCCGGATCCCGTCGCGGCGCAGCTCGTCGGCGAGATCCGACAGCTTCGGGAAGCTCTCCGTGTCGACCGTGAACACCTGATGGGCGTCGTAGTGGTCGATGTCCAGGTGGACCGCGTCGAGCGGCAGACCGTGCTCCCGGTAGCCCGCGACGATCCGCCGCACCTCCCGCTCGCTCCCGAAGCCCCACCGCGCGTGATGGTGCCCCAACGCCCACGCGGGCGGCAGCGCCGGAGCCCCCGTCAGCGCCGCCCAGGCGTGCAGCACGCGCGCGGGGGTGCCCACTATCACCCAACAGCGCAGCGGACCGCCCTCCATCCGCAGTTCCGACGTCCCGGGCCGGTCGTGCCCCGACCCCGCCCCTTCCTCGCCCTCTCGCAGCGTCACCCTGCCGTCCCACGTGGTGTCGTGGAACACCAGATGCGTCGCCGCGTCGGCCACCACCATCTGCACCGGCATCGTGATGTACAGCGGATCGTCGCCGGGCGCGAACGCGTGACCGGGGTCCGTGTTCCACAGCCGATACGTTCCCCCACGCAGCCGGGGCCCGGCCGCCCGCCCGCCCAGACCGAAGAACCGGGCGTCGGACGTCACCTCGGAGCGCTGCACCCACCGCGCCTCGCCGCCACCGACCGGCTCCCACCACCTGGGCGGCAGATCACGGCGCAGGGTCACTCCACCGGGCGTACGCACCTCCACGGCGCCGTGCCGGGACACGACGACCGTCACCCGCTCGGCCACGACCCGCCAGCCGCCGTCCTTGTCCGGCTCCAGAACGGCCCGGGGATCCGGCTCCGGGCACCGGCCCGCGAGCGCGTACGACGGCTCCGGCCCAGCCCCGTCCCAGCCCCAGAAGACAGCTCCGTTCACATCGACGGTGACCCGCAGCTCGGACCGGCTGAACCGGACGATCCCGCCGCCGGGGCCCGGCTCCACGTTCCGCACCGGCCCGGGCACCCGGGCCCGCTCGGCGCCCCGCGCCGGCATCCCGACGGCGTCGGCACGCCTCCTGCGCCATGCGGCCCGTACGGTGCGCAGCCCCTGAGCCGCCCCCGCCGAGCCGATCGCCTTCACCGAACGCACCAGGTCACGACCGTCCATGCTGCTCACCCTGCCATTGACCGGCCCATTCCTGTGAGCCGTTCAACTTCCGTTCACCCCTAGTGGCAGCACATATTCACGTCGCCGACCATCTGAGCCGCACCCTGGTGCGGAAGTCGATCACATGGCATCGTCCGTGTCAGCCGCGTCACGCGCACACCCCTGCCCGTGCGCGCCGACGCACACGACGCGCACAGTCCGGGAGCCGCCCCATGACCTCAGCGAACCCCTCACCGCTCTGGCAGCCCGACGCGGAACGCATCGCCCGGGCCCAGATCACCAGATTCCAGTCCTGGGCGGCCGCGCACCACGGAGCCCCGGCCGTGGGCGGATACCCGGCCCTGCACCGCTGGTCCGTCGACCAACTCCAGACGTTCTGGAAGGCTGTCACGGAGTGGTTCGACGTGCGGTTCTCCACCCCCTACGCGCGCGTGCTCGGCGATCGCACCATGCCCGGCGCCGAATGGTTCCCCGGAGCGACCCTCAACTACGCCGAGCACGCCCTCCGCGCGGCCGACACCCGCGCCGACGAACCGGCCCTGCTCCACGTCGACGAAACCCACGAACCGCGCCCGGTGACCTGGTCCGAGTTGCGCCGCCAGGTCGGCTCCCTCGCCGCCGAACTACGCGCCCTCGGCGTACGCCCAGGAGACCGCGTCAGCGGCTACCTCCCGAACGTCCCCCAGGCCGTCGTCGCCCTCCTCGCCACGGCCTCCGTGGGCGGTGTCTGGACGTCCTGCGCCCCGGACTTCGGCGCCCGCAGCGTCCTCGACCGTTTCCAACAGGTCGAACCCGTCGTCCTGTTCACCGTCGACGGCTACCGCTACGGGGGCAAGGAACACGACCGCCGCGACATCGTCGCCGAACTCCGCCGCGAACTGCCCACGTTGCGCGCCATCGTCCACATCCCTCTCCTCGGCACCGAGGCCCCCGACGGCGCCCTGGAATGGTCCGCCCTGACCTCCGCGGACGTGGCGCCGACCTTCGAACAGGTCCCGTTCGACCACCCCCTGTGGGTGCTCTACTCCTCCGGCACGACCGGCCTCCCCAAGGCCATCGTCCAGTCCCAGGGCGGCATCCTGGTCGAACACCTCAAACAACTCGGCCTGCACTGCGATCTCGGCCCCGAGGACCGCTTCCTCTGGTACACCTCCACCGGCTGGATGATGTGGAACTTCCTCGTCTCCGGCCTCCTCACCGGCACCACGGTCGTCCTGTACGACGGCAGCCCCGGCTACCCCGACACCGGCGCCCAGTGGCGCGTCGCCGAGCGCACCGGCGCCACCTTCTTCGGCACCTCCGCCGCGTACGTCATGGCCTGCCGCAAAGCCGACATCCACCCCGGCCGTGACTACGACCTCTCCCGCGTCCAGTGCGTCGGCACGACGGGCTCCCCGCTCCCGCCCGACGGCTTCCGCTGGCTCCACGACGAGGTCCGCGAGAACCTCTGGATCGCCTCCGTCAGCGGCGGCACCGACGTGTGCTCCTGCTTCGCGGGAGCCGTCCCCACGCTCCCGGTCCACATCGGCGAACTCCAGGCACCCAGCCTCGGCACCGACCTCCAGTCCTGGGACCCCAGCGGCAAACCCCTCATCGACGAGGTCGGCGAGCTCGTCGTCACCAACCCCATGCCGTCCATGCCGATCCACTTCTGGAACGACCCCGACGGCACCCGCTACCACGACAGTTACTTCGACACCTACCCCGGCGTCTGGCGCCACGGCGACTGGATCACCCTCACCTCCCGAGGCTCCGTGGTGATCCACGGCCGCTCCGACTCCACGCTCAACCGCCAGGGCGTCCGCATGGGTTCGGCCGACATCTACGAAGCTGTCGAACGCCTCCCCGAGATCAAGGAGTCCCTCGTCATCGGCATCGAACAGCCCGATGGCGGCTACTGGATGCCCCTCTTCGTCCAACTCGCCCCGGGATCAACCCTCGACGAGGCCCTCCTGAACCGCATCAAGCAGACCATCCGCGAACAGCTCTCACCGCGCCATGTCCCCGACGAGGTGATCGAGGTCCCCGGAGTCCCGCACACCCTCACCGGCAAACGCATCGAGGTCCCCGTCAAGCGACTCCTCCAGGGCACCCCCCTGGAAAAGGCGGTCAACCCCGGCTCCATCGACAACCTCGACCTCCTGCGCTTCTACGAGGACCTGGCCCGCGAGCGAGCCTGATCCCCCTCGGCCTACCAGCGTTGTCAGTGCCGCCGGTTACTGTGAGTGAGCATTGATCGACTGCTCACACAGGGGGAAGACATGGCACACACCAGCCACCAGAGCATGCGACGGGTCCTGCGCCGCGAAATCGCGGGCACGATCGGCCTGTTGGCCGACGAGCACGACTTCACCGCGATGCGTCGCTACGGCAGCTTCGCCTTCGACGACCACACGACCTACCTCCAACAAGTGGAAGCCCTGCTCAGGACACTGGCCGCGCAGGGCAACCACACCACGGTCGCCCTCTTCGACCCTGAGGAGTACGCAGAGTTCTGCGCCGACACCGGCCTCGAACCCGACACCCCGTCCAGCCGCACCCGCTTCACCGCCGAACTCGCCACCACGGGCGCCAGCATCCCCTACGAAGGACAACCCCTCGCCGAACTCGTCCCCGAACTGGTCGACGAGGCAGTCCGCCTGGCGACCTGGGAGTACGCCACCACACTCCTCGCCCAGATCGGCGACTGCGCCTCCTGCGGCGAGGACATCGGACGGGCGGCCTTCGCCCGTGCCATGCAACTACTCACCCGCATCCTCGACACCGCGGGCCCGGGCGAGCGCCACCTCGTGTGCAGCGTCTCGGCCAAGCCTCAAGCACTCACCGCCGTCCTCCACGCCGACCAGAACGCCGAGGGAGCCACCGAACTGGACGAGTCCGAAGCCCTGGAGTTCGCGACGGTCCTGGCCGTCGGCATCGCCACCCGCAGCCCCGGTGGACTCGTCATCCGTACCACCGCCCCGGACGCGACCGACCGCGTCTACGGCTGGCGCCTCCGCGGCGAAGGCGTCGAACCCCTCACCGCAGGAGAGGTCTTCGACGCCTACTGCACCGACATGGAATCCGGAGACCTCATCTCCCCGGAGTCCGGTGTCGACTACTGCACCCCACCCGCCCTCGGGGACGACCTCGGCCAGGGAGGCACGGTCACGGACGGACACACCCACTGAGCGGGCGAGGGGCGCCCCACCCACAGGTGGAGCGCCCCTCGCCGACAACCGATCACCGCGACGCTACTCGCCCGACAGCACCGCCTGCGCCGCGCTGCGAGCCTCTTCGGCCGTGTCCGACGCACGCGCGGCAGCCGCGGCACGCTCGCACTGCGCCAGCGTGTACTTCGCCAGCGTCCCCCGCACATACGGAATCGATGCTGCCCCCATGGAAAGGGAGGTGACCCCCAGACCGGTCAGCACACACGCGAGCAGCGGATCCGAAGCCGCCTCACCGCACACACCACAGCTCTTGCCCTCCGCCTTCGCCGCCTCGGCGGACAGCGCGACCAGGTCGAGCAGCGCGGGCTGCCACGGGTCCTGCAGCCGGGACACCGCACCCACCTGCCGGTCGGCCGCGAACGTGTACTGCGCGAGATCGTTGGTTCCCAGCGACAGGAACTCGACCTCCTGCAGGATCGACCGCGCCCGCAGCGCCGCCGACGGGATCTCCACCATGGCGCCGAACTTGGCCTGCAGCCCCGCCTCGCGACACGCGTCCGCGAACGCTTTTGCGTCCGTGCGGTCCGCGACCATCGGCGCCATGACCTCGAGGTAGACCGGCAGGCCCTCGGCGGCCTTCGCGAGCGCCGTCAGCTGCGTCCGCAGCACCTCGGGGTGGTCGAGCAGCGTCCGCAGCCCTCGCACACCGAGCGCGGGGTTCGGCTCATCGGCCGGGGTCAGGAAGTCCAGCGGCTTGTCCGCGCCGGCGTCCAGCACCCGTACGACCACTCGCCCCTCGGGGAAGGCCTCCAGCACCTGCCGGTACGCCTCGATCTGCTTCTCCTCCGACGGCGCCGTCTTGCTGTCGTCCAGGAAGAGGAACTCGGTACGGAACAGCCCGACCCCCTCGGCCCCGGCGTCCAGGGCGGCCGGCACGTCAGCGGGACCGCCCACGTTGGCCAGCAGCGGAACCTTGTGTCCGTCGGAGGTCGCCCCCGGCCCGCTCGAAGCGGCCAGCGCGGCCTTCCGCGCCGCCGCCGCGGCTTCCAGCTCGGCCTTCTTCTCCGCACTCGGGTGCACGAAGATCTCACCGGTGCTGCCGTCCACGGCGATCACCGTGCCCTCGGCAATCTCCCCGGCCCCCGGCAGCGCCACCACGGCCGGCACCCCGAGCGCCCGCGCCAGAATCGCGCTGTGACTGGTCGGCCCGCCTTCCTCGGTGACGAATCCGAGGACGAGCGTCGGGTCCAGCAACGCCGTGTCCGCGGGCGCCAGGTCACGAGCGATGAGGACATACGGCTCGTCGCTGTCCGGCACACCTGGCATCGGAACCCCGAGCAGCCGGGCGACGATACGATTCCGCACATCGTCGAGGTCGGCCACGCGGCCCGCGAGGTACTCTCCGGCCCCCGCGAGCAGAGCGCGGTACGCGGCGAACGCGTCGTAGACCGCACGCTCCGCCGTGCTCCCCACGGCGATACGTCGCTCCACATCTGCCATCAGCTCGGGGTCCTGGGCCATCAGGGCCTGGGCCTCCAGCACGGCCTGAGCCTCGCCCCCGGCCAGATTGCCACGCGCGATCAGATCGGCGGCGACGGCGTCCACGGCCTTACGGGCGCGCCCCTGTTCGCGCTCCGCGTCCTCCGCCGGTATCTGCTTGGCAGGCGGCTCCAACACCGCCGTTCCCATGTGCCGAACCTCGCCGATCGCCACACCGTGGCTCACACCGACGCCTCGCAGCGTTGTCTCCATCTCACCTGTCTCCGATAGTGCGGCGGGCCCCGCCGCAGTGGTTGTGGAACTTGCCGGTACGGCTCTGACGTCACTGCCAGCCGAAGAGGGTGTCACCGGCCTTCACTTCGCCGTCCTCGCGGAGCTCGGAGAGGGAGTCGGCCGTGGCCTCCAGGGCCACGACGGGGCAGACCGGGGACTTGCCCGCGGCCTCTACGGCGGCGGGGTTCCAGCGCACCACGGCCTGGCCGCGCTGCACGGTGTCGCCTTTGTTGACGAGCAGCTCGAAGCCCTCACCGTTCAGCTGCACGGTGTCGATACCCAGGTGCGTCAGCACACCGTGTCCCTCACCGTCGACCACGACGAACGCGTGCGGGTGCAGCGAAACGATGACTCCGTCCACCGGGGCGACAGCGTCTCCTGCCTCGCGCACGGGGTCGATCGCTGTGCCGGGACCAACCATGGCGCCCGAGAAGACGGGGTCCGGTACTGCGGCCAGTCCGATGGCACGTCCTGCTAGAGGGGACGTCACGGTGGTCATGGGAACCCTCCCAGAGGTGGAGATTCATATGGCCGCCCCTGCATGTCCCAGGCGGCGCACTGGGGAGCAGCGTATGTCATATGAACTGCCGGTTCCGCATGAGACGTACGGGTTGGCGGCCGTGGAGCAGCCCGTAATCGATTTGCACGCGCTCCGGAGCCCGCTGTACAGTCGTAACCCTGCTCGAGGCCGAGCGGCGCAACTAAGTGTCCTGCCCCAGCAGCACCCAACTTGTCAGATCCTATCTCGGGGTCCGCTTCGGTATGCCTACGGAAGCGTGGTCAGAGAGTCGGAAAAACACTGATAGAGTCGGAAACGCAAGACCGAAGGGAAGCGCCCGGAGGAAAGCCTGAGGATAACTTGGGTGAGTACAAAGGAAGCGTCCGTTCCTTGAGAACTCAACAGCGTGCCAAAAATCAACGCCAGATATGTTGATACCCCGTTCCCGGCCATTCGGTTGGGGCGAGGTTCCTTTGAAATAAACACAGCGAGGACGCTGTGAACGGCCGGGCTTATTCCGCCTGGCTGTTCCGCTCTCGTGATGTGTGCACCCGATTACGGGTAAACATTCACGGAGAGTTTGATCCTGGCTCAGGACGAACGCTGGCGGCGTGCTTAACACATGCAAGTCGAACGATGAACCACTTCGGTGGGGATTAGTGGCGAACGGGTGAGTAACACGTGGGCAATCTGCCCTTCACTCTGGGACAAGCCCTGGAAACGGGGTCTAATACCGGATACAACACTTTCGGGCATCCGATGAGTGTGGAAAGCTCCGGCGGTGAAGGATGAGCCCGCGGCCTATCAGCTTGTTGGTGAGGTAATGGCTCACCAAGGCGACGACGGGTAGCCGGCCTGAGAGGGCGACCGGCCACACTGGGACTGAGACACGGCCCAGACTCCTACGGGAGGCAGCAGTGGGGAATATTGCACAATGGGCGAAAGCCTGATGCAGCGACGCCGCGTGAGGGATGACGGCCTTCGGGTTGTAAACCTCTTTCAGCAGGGAAGAAGCGAAAGTGACGGTACCTGCAGAAGAAGCGCCGGCTAACTACGTGCCAGCAGCCGCGGTAATACGTAGGGCGCGAGCGTTGTCCGGAATTATTGGGCGTAAAGAGCTCGTAGGCGGTCTGTCGCGTCGGATGTGAAAGCCCGGGGCTTAACCCCGGGTCTGCATTCGATACGGGCAGACTAGAGTGTGGTAGGGGAGATCGGAATTCCTGGTGTAGCGGTGAAATGCGCAGATATCAGGAGGAACACCGGTGGCGAAGGCGGATCTCTGGGCCATTACTGACGCTGAGGAGCGAAAGCGTGGGGAGCGAACAGGATTAGATACCCTGGTAGTCCACGCCGTAAACGGTGGGAACTAGGTGTTGGCGACATTCCACGTCGTCGGTGCCGCAGCTAACGCATTAAGTTCCCCGCCTGGGGAGTACGGCCGCAAGGCTAAAACTCAAAGGAATTGACGGGGGCCCGCACAAGCAGCGGAGCATGTGGCTTAATTCGACGCAACGCGAAGAACCTTACCAAGGCTTGACATACACCGGAAACGGCCAGAGATGGTCGCCCCCTTGTGGTCGGTGTACAGGTGGTGCATGGCTGTCGTCAGCTCGTGTCGTGAGATGTTGGGTTAAGTCCCGCAACGAGCGCAACCCTTGTTCTGTGTTGCCAGCATGCCCTTCGGGGTGATGGGGACTCACAGGAGACTGCCGGGGTCAACTCGGAGGAAGGTGGGGACGACGTCAAGTCATCATGCCCCTTATGTCTTGGGCTGCACACGTGCTACAATGGCAGGTACAATGAGCTGCGAAGCCGTGAGGCGGAGCGAATCTCAAAAAGCCTGTCTCAGTTCGGATTGGGGTCTGCAACTCGACCCCATGAAGTCGGAGTTGCTAGTAATCGCAGATCAGCAGTGCTGCGGTGAATACGTTCCCGGGCCTTGTACACACCGCCCGTCACGTCACGAAAGTCGGTAACACCCGAAGCCGGTGGCCCAACCCGTAAGGGAGGGAGCTGTCGAAGGTGGGACTGGCGATTGGGACGAAGTCGTAACAAGGTAGCCGTACCGGAAGGTGCGGCTGGATCACCTCCTTTCTAAGGAGCACTTCTACCGATCCTTTCGGGGTGAGGTCAGAGGCCAGGTCATCAGCGAACGTCTGATGCTGGTTAGCTCATGGGTGGAACGTTGATTATTCGGCTGGTTTCCGGGTCGGGGGCTGTGAGTACTGCTCGTGAGAGTGTGGAAAGCATGATCTTCGGGTGGGAGCTGGTCGGGCACGCTGTTGGGTGTCTGAGGGAATGAACCCCTCAGTTGCCGGCCCCAGTGCACTCGAACCGGTTGGTTCGGGGTGATGGGTGGTTGGTCGTTGTTTGAGAACTGCACAGTGGACGCGAGCATCTGTGGCCAAGTTTTTAAGGGCGCACGGTGGATGCCTTGGCACCAGGAACCGATGAAGGACGTGGGAGGCCACGATAGGCCCCGGGGAGTCGTCAACCAGGCTTTGATCCGGGGGTGTCCGAATGGGGAAACCCGGCAGTCGTCATGGGCTGTCACCCTTGCCTGAACACATAGGGCAAGTGGAGGGAACGCGGGGAAGTGAAACATCTCAGTACCCGCAGGAAGAGAAAACAACCGTGATTCCGGGAGTAGTGGCGAGCGAAACCGGATGAGGCCAAACCGTATGCGTGTGAGACCCGGCAGGGGTTGCGTATACGGGGTTGTGGGATCTCTCTTTCACAGTCTGCCGGCTGTGAGGCGAGTCAGAAACCGTACAGGTAGGCGAAGGACATGCGAAAGGTCCGGCGTAGAGGGTAAGACCCCCGTAGCTGAAATCTGTACGGCTCGTTTGAGAGACACCCAAGTAGCACGGGGCCCGAGAAATCCCGTGTGAATCTGGCGGGACCACCCGCTAAGCCTAAATATTCCCTGGTGACCGATAGCGGATAGTACCGTGAGGGAATGGTGAAAAGTACCGCGGGAGCGGAGTGAAATAGTACCTGAAACCGTGTGCCTACAAGCCGTGGGAGCGTCGCGCATCGAGTTTACTCGGTGCGTCGTGACTGCGTGCCTTTTGAAGAATGAGCCTGCGAGTTTGCGGTGTGTTGCGAGGTTAACCCGGGTGGGGTAGCCGTAGCGAAAGCGAGTCCGAACAGGGCGTTTGAGTAGCATGCTCAAGACCCGAAGCGGAGTGATCTAGCCATGGGCAGGTTGAAGCGGAGGTAAGACTTCGTGGAGGACCGAACCCACCAGGGTTGAAAACCTGGGGGATGACCTGTGGTTAGGGGTGAAAGGCCAATCAAACTCCGTGATAGCTGGTTCTCCCCGAAATGCATTTAGGTGCAGCGTCGTGTGTTTCTTGCCGGAGGTAGAGCACTGGATAGGCGATGGGCCCTACCGGGTTACTGACCTTAGCCAAACTCCGAATGCCGGTAAGTGAGAGCGCGGCAGTGAGACTGTGGGGGATAAGCTCCATGGTCGAGAGGGAAACAGCCCAGAGCATCGACTAAGGCCCCTAAGCGTACGCTAAGTGGGAAAGGATGTGGAGTCGCACAGACAACCAGGAGGTTGGCTTAGAAGCAGCCACCCTTGAAAGAGTGCGTAATAGCTCACTGGTCTAGTGATTCCGCGCCGACAATGTAGCGGGGCTCAAGCGTACCGCCGAAGTCGTGTCATTCCAGCATGTAGGGCCAACGCCCGCTGGGATGGGTAGGGGAGCGTCGTCTGCCGGGTGAAGCAGCCGCGGAAGCGAGTTGTGGACGGTTGACGAGTGAGAATGCAGGCATGAGTAGCGATACACACGTGAGAAACGTGTGCGCCGATTGACCAAGGGTTCCTGGGTCAAGCTGATCTGCCCAGGGTAAGTCGGGACCTAAGGCGAGGCCGACAGGCGTAGTCGATGGATAACCGGTTGATATTCCGGTACCCGCTGTGAAGCGTCAAACATTGAACCAGGCGATGCTAAGTCCGTGAAGCCGTTCCGGACCCTTCGGGGAAAGGAAAGTGGTGGAGCCGACGAACCAGACTTGCAGTAGGTGAGTGATGGGGTGACGCAGGAAGGTAGTCCATCCCGGGCGGTGGTTGTCCCGGGGTAAGGGTGTAGGACGGTGTGTAGGTAAATCCGCATGCCATGTGTCTGAGACCTGATGCCGAGCCGATTGTGGTGAAGTGGATGATCCTATGCTGTCGAGAAAAGCCTCTAGCGAGTTTTATGGCGGCCCGTACCCTAAACCGACTCAGGTGGTCAGGTAGAGAATACCGAGGCGTTCGGGTGAACTATGGTTAAGGAACTCGGCAAAATGCCCCCGTAACTTCGGGAGAAGGGGGGCCATCACTGGTGAGGGAACTTGCTTCCTGAGCTGGGGGTGGCCGCAGAGACCAGCGAGAAGCGACTGTTTACTAAAAACACAGGTCCGTGCGAAGCCGTAAGGCGATGTATACGGACTGACGCCTGCCCGGTGCTGGAACGTTAAGGGGACCGGTTAGTCACTCTTCGGGGTGGCGAAGCTGAGAACTTAAGCGCCAGTAAACGGCGGTGGTAACTATAACCATCCTAAGGTAGCGAAATTCCTTGTCGGGTAAGTTCCGACCTGCACGAATGGCGTAACGACTTCTCGACTGTCTCAACCATAGGCCCGGTGAAATTGCACTACGAGTAAAGATGCTCGTTTCGCGCAGCAGGACGGAAAGACCCCGGGACCTTTACTACAGTTTGATATTGGTGTTCGGTTCGGCTTGTGTAGGATAGCTGGGAGACTGTGAAGCTTGGACGCCAGTTCAGGTGGAGTCGTCGTTGAAATACCAGTCTGGTCGTGCTGGATGTCTAACCTGGGTCCGTGATCCGGATCAGGGACAGTGTCTGATGGGTAGTTTAACTGGGGCGGTTGCCTCCTAAAGAGTAACGGAGGCGCCCAAAGGTTCCCTCAGCCTGGTTGGCAATCAGGTGGTGAGTGTAAGTGCACAAGGGAGCTTGACTGTGAGACCGACGGGTCGAGCAGGGACGAAAGTCGGGACTAGTGATCCGGCGGTGGCTTGTGGAAGCGCCGTCGCTCAACGGATAAAAGGTACCCCGGGGATAACAGGCTGATCTTCCCCAAGAGTCCATATCGACGGGATGGTTTGGCACCTCGATGTCGGCTCGTCGCATCCTGGGGCTGGAGTCGGTCCCAAGGGTTGGGCTGTTCGCCCATTAAAGCGGTACGCGAGCTGGGTTTAGAACGTCGTGAGACAGTTCGGTCCCTATCCGCTGCGCGCGCAGGAATATTGAGAAGGGCTGTCCCTAGTACGAGAGGACCGGGACGGACGAACCTCTGGTGTGCCAGTTGTCCTGCCAAGGGCATGGCTGGTTGGCTACGTTCGGGAGGGATAACCGCTGAAAGCATCTAAGCGGGAAGCCTGCTTCGAGATGAGTATTCCCACCCACTTGATGGGTTAAGGCTCCCAGTAGACGACTGGGTTGATAGGCCAGATATGGAAGCCCTGTAAGGGGTGGAGTTGACTGGTACTAATAGGCCGAGGGCTTGTCCTCAGTTGCTCGCGTCCACTGTGTTGGTTCTGAAACCACGAACAACCCCACGTCTCCACGGAGCGTGGTGCGGTTGATTGTTTCATAGTGTTTCGGTGGTCATAGCGTGAGGGAAACGCCCGGTTACATTCCGAACCCGGAAGCTAAGCCTTACAGCGCCGATGGTACTGCAGGGGGGACCCTGTGGGAGAGTAGGACGCCGCCGAACTCCTTCTAGAGCTCTGGCTCTTGGGTACGATGCCCGAGAGCCAGAGCTTTTTTGCGTTGAGGTAGGGTCAGGGGGCATCGTTGGCTCATTTCCCACAGGAGGCTCCCGGGTGGAGGTCCAAGAGACCCGGGTCCAGACGGACCGGGTCCTCACCATCCCGAACATTCTCAGCATGGCGCGGCTCGTTGGCGTGCCCGTCTTCCTGTGGTTGATTCTCTGGCCCGAGTTCGGCGGCCCCAAGGCCGATGGCTGGGCTCTGCTCGTGCTCGCTCTCAGCGGCGTCAGTGACTATCTGGACGGCAAGCTGGCGCGACGCTGGAACCAGGTCAGCAGCCTTGGCCGGCTCCTCGACCCCGCGGCCGACAGACTGTACATTCTGTCGACTTTGGTGGGCCTCACCTGGCGCGAGATCCTGCCATATTGGTTGACTGCTGTACTGCTCTTGCGGGAGTTGGTTCTGCTGGTGATGGTGGGCATCCTCAGGCGGCACGGCTATCCGCCACCGCAGGTGAACTTCCTTGGGAAGGCGGCTACCTTCAACTTGATGTACGCCTTCCCGTTGCTTCTACTCAGTGACGGAAGTGGATGGATCTCGTCACTCGCTGCTATTTTCGGATGGGCGTTCGCCGGATGGGGTACAACGCTGTACTGGTGGGCAGGGATCCTGTACGTGGTTCAGGTCCGCCGACTTGTCAGTGCGGACGCCATGGCCGATTGAGCCCGCCTGAAGAGAGGCCGTAGTGGCTCGATGGCCCGCGTCAGAAATGTGCGGGACAATCCGGACGGGTGAAGTCGGCTAAACCGTCGTCTCTTCAAGGAGGACGCTTCCGACATGAAGGCCGTCGTGATGGCCGGAGGCGAAGGCACACGCCTTCGCCCCATGACCTCGAGCATGCCCAAGCCGCTCCTGCCCGTGGCGAACCGCCCGATCATGGAGCACGTACTGAGGCTGCTCAAAAGGCATGGGCTCAACGAGACCGTCGTTACCGTCCAGTTCCTGGCGTCACTCGTCAAGAACTACTTCGGTGACGGCGAGGAGCTCGGCATGGAGCTCACCTATGCCAACGAGGAGAAGCCACTCGGTACCGCCGGGAGCGTCAAGAACGCCGAGGAAGCGCTGAAGGATGATGCGTTCCTCGTCATCTCCGGCGATGCCCTCACCGACTTCGACCTCACCGAGCTCATCAATTTCCACAAGGAAAAGGGCGCGCTCGTCACCGTCTGTCTGACTCGAGTGCCGAATCCGCTGGAATTCGGTATCACGATCGTGGACGAGGAAGGCAAGGTCGAGCGGTTCCTGGAGAAGCCGACCTGGGGACAGGTCTTCTCAGACACCGTGAACACGGGCATCTATGTGATGGAACCCGAAGTCTTCGACTACGTCGAGGCTGATGTTCCCGTCGACTGGTCCGGCGATGTCTTCCCGCAGCTGATGAAGGAGGGCAAGCCGGTCTACGGCTATGTCGCCGAGGGCTACTGGGAGGACGTCGGTACGCACGAGAGCTATGTGAAGGCTCAGGCCGATGTCCTGGAGGGCAAGGTCGACGTCGAGCTCGACGGGTTCGAGCTCTCGCCGGGTGTGTGGATCGCCGAAGGTGCCGAGGTGCACCCCGACGCCGTGCTGCGCGGGCCGCTCTACATCGGGGACTACGCCAAGGTCGAGGCCGGCGTCGAAATCCGTGAGCACACCGTCGTGGGCTCGAATGTCGTCGTGAAGAGCGGGGCCTTTCTGCACAAGGCCGTGGTCCACGACAACGTCTACATCGGGCAGCACAGCAATCTGCGCGGGTGCGTGGTCGGCAAGAACACCGACATCATGCGGGCAGCACGGATCGAGGACGGCGCGGTGATCGGCGACGAGTGCCTTGTCGGCGAAGAATCGATCATCCAGGGGAACGTACGCGTCTATCCCTTCAAGACGATCGAGGCCGGTGCTTTCGTCAACACCTCGGTGATCTGGGAGTCCCGGGGTCAGGCGCATCTGTTCGGCGCCCGTGGTGTGTCCGGGATCCTGAACGTGGAGATCACCCCGGAGCTGGCCGTGAGACTCGCCGGGGCGTACGCCACCACGCTCAAGAAGGGTTCCACGGTCACCACCGCCCGCGACCACTCCCGAGGCGCCCGTGCGCTGAAGCGCGCGGTCATCTCGGCGCTCCAGGCCAGCGCCATCGATGTACGGGACTTGGAGAACGTACCGCTGCCGGTGGCTCGGCAGCAGACCGCGCGGGGCAGTGCCGGCGGGATCATGATTCGGACGACGCCCGGGGTTCCGGACTCGGTCGACATCATGTTCTTCGACGGGCAGGGGGCCGACCTGTCGCAGGGCAGTCAGCGGAAGCTGGACCGGGTTTTCGCGCGGCAGGAATACCGGCGCGCGTTCCCGGGTGAGATCGGTGACCTGCACTTTCCGGCCAGTGTCTTCGACTCGTACACCGGGTCGTTGCTGCGGAACGTCGACACGACCGGGATCGCCGAGTCGGGGCTCAAGGTCGTCGTGGACGCGTCCAACGGCAGCGCCGGCCTGGTGCTGCCGAGTCTGCTCGGCAAGCTGGGCGTCGACTCGTTGACGATCAACCCGGGTCTCGACGAGTCGAGGCCGACCGAGACGGGCGACATGCGGCGGTCGGGGCTGGTGCGGCTGGGCGAGATCGTGGCGTCCTCGCGGGCCGCGTTCGGTGTGCGCTTCGACCCTGTCGGTGAACGGTTGTCGCTCGTCGACGAGAAGGGACGGATCGTCGAGGACGACCGGGCCCTGCTGGTCATGCTTGACCTGGTGGCCGCAGAGCGGCGGAGTGGTCGGGTGGCGCTGCCGGTGACCACCACGAGGATCGCCGAGCAGGTCGCGGCGTACCACGGCACGCAGGTCGAGTGGACGACTACCTCGCCGGACGACCTCACGCGGGTCGGCGGGGACGAGGGGACCATCTTCGGCGGTGACGGGCGCGGTGGGTTCATCGTGCCGGAGTTCAGCAGCGTCTTCGACGGAGCGGCGGCCTTCGTACGGCTCATCGGGCTGGTGGCGCGGACGCAGCTCACGCTCAGCCAGATCGACGCGCGGATTCCGCGGGCGCATGTCCTGAAGCGGGATCTCGCCACTCCGTGGGCGGTCAAGGGACTGGTGATGCGCCGGGTCGTGGAGGCGGCCGGGGATCGGTTTGTCGACACGACGGACGGTGTGCGGGTCGTGGAGACGGACGGGCGGTGGGTGATGGTCCTGCCGGACCCGGCCGAGGCCGTCACGCATCTGTGGGCGGAGGGGCCCGACGACGCCTCCGCTCAGGCCCTGCTGGACGAGTGGTCGGCGGTCGTGGACAGCGCCGGCCGCTGACCGCCCCGCAAGCGTGCGTGCCGGACAAGTGCCCCCAAAGGGGCCTGTCCGGCACGCCGGTGGGGCCATTCGGAGGTAGCGGCCGCGACGTGCGACGATGTGCGGCATGCCGCAGCAGCCCCCCGTTCGGAGCACACCCACGCGCCCGTCGCGTCCGGACGCCTCCATGTCGCTGCTCACCAACGTCATGGACCACAGCCTCGACGACGGATACGCCGAGGCAGCCGCCCGCAAGAAGGCCGCGGGCACCGAGGGCATGCCGAAGACGGTGCGGGCCAAGCTGGGACTGGCCCTCGGCCTCGTGCTCGCCGCCCTGGTGGTGACGGTGGGTGGGGCGCAGGCGCGCATAAGCGCTCCCGTGGTCGCCAAGGAGCGGGAGGAGCTCATCGACCGCATCCAGCAGGAGACCGCGGCCGCGGACGAGCTGGAGGACTCCGTCGACAAGCTCCGTGACGACGTGAGCGCACGGCAGCGGAAAGCGCTCAAGGAGGACGGCCGTAGCGACGCGGACGACCTGGTGGGCATCCTGTCGGGCGCCGTCGAGGTGCACGGTCCCGGGGTGAGGCTCGTCGTCAACGACTCCAAGGGCGCCGGCCAGGGCGGTGAGGGCGATCCACGCGAGACCTCCGGGTTCTCGGACACCGGGCGGGTGCGCGACCGGGACATGCAGCGGGTCGTCAACGGACTGTGGGCGTCGGGCGCCGAGGCCATCTCGATCAACGGGCAGCGGCTCACCGCGCTGTCGGCGATCAGGGCCGCGGGCGACGCGATACTGGTCGACAACAAGCCGCTGGCGCCGCCCTACACGGTCCTCGCGGTGGGGGACGGACAGCGGCTGAGCACCAGGTTCCAGAACAGCCCCGACGGGCTGTATCTGCACGCCCTCCAGGAGAACTTCGGCATCCGGACGAGTATCTCCGTCGAGGGCGACATCACGGTGCCGGCCGCGCCGAGCGTGATCGTACGAACAGCAGAACCGAGCACAGAGAAGGGCACATCGTGATCGCCGTACTGGGCCTCGTCCTCGGAGTCGTGGCCGGACTGTTGGTCCGGCCCGAGGTACCGGCGATGGTCGAGCCGTATCTCCCCATCGCCGTGGTGGCGGCACTGGACGCCGTCTTCGGTGGTCTGCGCGCGATGCTGGACGGCATCTTCGACGACAAGGTCTTCGTGGTGTCGTTCCTGTCGAATGTGGTCGTGGCCGCTCTGATCGTCTTCCTCGGTGACAAGTTGGGTGTCGGCGCTCAGCTGTCCACGGGCGTCGTGGTCGTCCTCGGTATCCGAATCTTCTCCAACGCCGCGGCGATCCGTCGCCACGTGTTCCGGGCGTGAGGCCGATGAGCGAGCGGGACGAGACGCCGAGGCCGAATCCGGGCGGGGGGCGAGATGACACACCGACGACCCGACTGCGTCGGGAACTCCCCCAGGAGGTGCCCTCCGCGGCCGCCGAGGAGCCGCGGGAGGCCATGCCGGAGGAGCAGAACAAGCTGACCGGGCGGCAGCGGCTGGCGCAGGGCCTGTGGCCGCCGCGCTTCACACGTGCCCAACTCATCGTGGCCCTCCTGCTGTTCGGCCTCGGGTTCGGTCTGGCCATCCAGGTGGCCTCCAACAACGACGACAGCGCGTTGCGCGGGGCGCGTCAGGAAGATCTCGTACGCATCCTCGATGAACTGGATGACCGTACTCAGCGTCTGGAGGAGGAGAAGCGGGGTCTCGAGGATCAGCGCACCGAGCTGGAGAACAGCTCGGACCAAGCCGAGGAGGCACTCAAGCAGACTGTCGAGAAGGAGCGGCAACTCGGCATTCTGGCGGGCACCGTGGCTGCGCAGGGACCCGGCATCACACTGACGATCAACGACACGAAGGGGTCGGTCCAGGCGGACATGCTGCTCGACGCGATCCAGGAGCTGCGCGCGGCCGGCGCGGAGGCGATCCAGGTGAACGGCGTGCGGGTCGTCGCCAGCACCTTCCTGACCGATTCCGGCGACGGAGTCAGCGTCGACGGGAACAAGATCACCCAGCCCTTTCGTTTCAAGGTCATCGGCAACCCGCAGGACCTCGAGCCCGCACTGAACATCCCCGGAGGCGTGGTGCAGACACTGGAGAAGGAGCAGGCCACCGTGACCGTGCAGCGGGCGGACAAGATCGTCGTGGACGCCTTGCGGGCGGCGAAGCGGCCTGACTACGCTCGGTCGTCCTCCCAGTGAACCGCAGGTGCATGGGCGCCGTCAGGCGAGGGCATGAGGTTGCGGGGGGTCGGCGCACCGAATGGGTGGTGCGTGGTGGAAACTGTCTGGTGGATACGGACGTTGTGAGGTTGTCCGGGTCGGCCGGTGTGTTCAGTCAGGGTTCGTCCTGCCCCACGGGCGGGTCTGTTTCGGTCAAGGGGAATCGCCCGTGAAGTTGTTTGCGAAGTTGTTCGGCAAGAGCGCGCGAGAGGGTAGCGACAACGCGACCTCCCGCCATCGCGCGCAGCCTTCGGAAGCGGAGGGGCAGGGCGGTGAGCGCCCGCTGTTCCGGGACCAGGTCGCTGGTCCGGGAGGTGACATTTCCGGAGGTCAGGGCGCGCCGTCTGTTGACCCTGCCCAGCCTGGCCGCATAGGTTTCGGGGAACCGTCAGCCTCAAGCACGGGTGGAGAGTTTGCCTCCGACCCGTATGCGTCCAATGCCCCGGCGGGGCAGCCGCGGCAGGAGGATCCGTCGATGTCGGCCCTGGTGTGTACGAGGTGCGGTAACCGCAACGCGGAGAACAGCCGCTTCTGCTCGAACTGCGGTGCTCCGCTGCGAGCCGGCGCGGCCCCCGAGCGTCCGTCCGAGACAACCTCCACGATCTCCATCTCCGGCCTGGAGGCCTACGACTCCGAGGTCACCGGCCAGACCCAGCTGCCGGCGCTCTCCCCCGAGGCCCAGGCCGCGGTCGACGCGCTGCCGCTCGGCTCGGCGCTCCTGGTCGTGCGCCGTGGCCCGAACGCGGGTAGCCGCTTCTTGCTGGACGGCGATCTGACCACGGCCGGCCGCCACCCGCAGAGCGACATCTTCCTGGACGATGTGACGGTGTCGCGCCGCCACGTGGAGTTCCGCCGCGGTCAGGACGGCTCGTTCACGGTCGCCGACGTCGGCAGCCTGAACGGCACGTACGTCAACCGTGAGCGGATCGACCAGGTCGCGCTGCACAACGGTGACGAGGTGCAGATCGGCAAGTACCGGCTGGTCTTCTACGCGAGCCAGCGGGGCTACTGACCCTCCCCCGGACTGCGTCCGGGGGGACCCCCAGGGAAGGTCCATGCTTCGAACAACGAGCGGTGGTGCCGACCACGGCACCACCGCCGCGGACAGTGGCCTGATGAGCATCGGCACGGTGCTGAACGCGCTGCGTGAGGAATTCCCCGAGGTAACCATCTCCAAGATCCGTTTCTTGGAGTCGGAGGGACTCATCGAGCCGCAGCGAACCCCCTCGGGGTACCGCAAGTTCAGCTCCGATGACGTCGAGCGTCTCGGACACGTCCTGAGGATGCAGCGGGACCACTATCTGCCGCTCAAGGTGATTCGCGAGTACCTGGAGGCCTTGGAGCGCGGCGAGGAAGTACGTCTGCCGTCGGTGGGGCGCCAGCGTGACATCGGTGACGGAGAGCGGCTGAGCGAGCTCTTCGGGACGCCTGAAGAGCCCACCGCCGCCCGGATCGGGCGCAGCGAGCTGGTCGCCGGTGCCGGGATCGACGAGGAGCAGCTGGCCGAGTGGGAGTCGTACGGGCTCGTGGCCCCGCTGCCGGACGGGTCGTACGACGTCGAGGCCCTCACGGTCGCCACGCTTGTGGTGGAACTGGGGCGGTTCGGTATCGAGCCCCGGCATCTGAGGGTGATGCGGGCCGCCGCCGACCGCGAGGCGGGGCTCGTGGATCAGGTGGTGGCGCCCCTGCGCCGCCACCGCAATCCGCAGACCAGGGCGCATGCGGAGGAGCGTACGAGGGAGCTGGCGGGGCTCACGGTCAAGCTGCACGCCGCGCTCGTGCAGAGCGCGCTGGGTGTACGTCTGCGCTGAGGCGGGGTGTTCGCCTGTGGCGGATCGGTCGGCCGATCTGTGCTCGACTACCCAAACATCCCGAGCACGGCCTAGGGTTGCTGTGTGAACGAGCTCGATGTCGTAGGTGTCCGGGTCGAAATGCCCTCCAACCAACCGATCGTGCTCCTGCGCGAAGTGGGAGGCGACCGTTACCTCCCCATCTGGATCGGGCCGGGGGAGGCGACGGCGATTGCTTTCGCCCAGCAGGGCATGGCCCCGGCACGACCGCTGACCCACGACCTGTTCAAGGACGTGCTGGAAGCCGTCGGCCAGGAGCTCACGGAAGTGCGCATCACCGACCTGCGTGAGGGCGTTTTCTACGCGGAGCTGGTGTTCGCCAGTGGAGTCGAGGTGAGTGCTCGGCCGTCCGACGCCATAGCGCTGGCTCTGCGTACCGGGACGCCGATCTTCGGTAGTGACGGGGTGCTCGACGACGCGGGTATCGCGATCCCGGACGAGCAGGAGGACGAGGTCGAGAAGTTCCGCGAGTTCCTCGACCAGATCTCGCCCGAGGATTTCGGAACCAACAGCCAGTGAGGCCGGGGCGGGCGTCGTGGGACCGGTGGGGTTTGAGGACGTCGGTACCGGGTGGTCGGAGTGCGATCTCGGGGCTGAGATCGTGGACCGCCAGTCTGTGTCGCCGTGGCTGACCGCCGTGACCGCGGATGAAAGAACTCCGAGGGGTGCCGGCGTTCGAACAGAGCGAAGGCCGAGTGGAACCGGGGCTTGGCGCAGCCGGTCAGGAGTCGGCCTGTCCGGGGGCCACGCACATGCCATGGGCCACTGCGGTGTCAGGCGGGTCCGCCGTAGAGCATTCGGCTAGCCTTTCCCCGGGGAAGGGCACGCGAAACCACTCTCAGGGTGATTATCACTCGGCGTGGCGAGTGCGGCGGTCGTTGACGCACTCCTGGTGGCTGCCTACCGTCGAGAAGGCAGGTCAAGGACGGAGGTCGGCGTGAGAAGCAGCGGCGACGGTACGGCTGGGGGTGTCCCCGGACGCAGGCTGGGGGAGAACGGCCCGTACCCGCTTCACGGCAGCGCGGCCGGTCACGTCCCGCAGCGGCCCACGGCTGTGCAGGACAGCGCGGAGGCGGCGTCCGAGCCGCACGACAGCGTCGGTTACCGAGGCCCCACCGCGTGTGCGGCTGCCGGCATCACCTATCGGCAGCTCGACTACTGGGCCCGCACCGGTCTCGTGGAGCCGAGCGTGCGGCCCGCCCATGGCTCGGGGACGCAGCGGCTCTACAGCTTCCGGGACGTCGTCGTCCTGAAGATCGTGAAACGGTTCCTCGACACGGGAGTGTCGCTCCAGAACATCCGCACCGCCGTCCAGCACCTCCGGGAGCGGGGCTTCAGTGATCTGGAGCGGATGACGCTGATGAGTGACGGGGCGACGGTCTACGAGTGCACCTCGCCCGACGAGGTCCACGCTCTGCTCCAAGGCGGCCAGGGGATTTTCGGGATCGCCGTAGGGGTGGTCTGGCGTGATGTGGAAAGCGCTCTCTCGCAGCTGCACGGAGAGCGGGTCGACACGGGGGAGACGCTCGTGGGCCACAATCCGGCGGACGAACTGGCGCGGCGGCGGAACCGGGCGGTCTGAGGGCCGGCGCCGCTGTTCGTTTGCGCCGGTTCTGGGTGCGCCCTGGCTTGCGGAGTGGATCGTGCAGCATGCCGTGCCTGTCGAGGCGGTCGGCCAGGGCATTGTCAGTGGCGTAGGGCAGCATCGGAGATGTGAGAACCGCGCCCACGATCCTGCATCTCGACATGGATGCCTTCTACGCCTCGGCGGAGCAGGCGTCCAAGCCGAGTCTGCGGGGGAAAGCCGTTGTCGTGGGCGGGCTCGGGCCGCGTGGGGTGGTCGCGACCGCCTCGTACGAGGCGCGGGTTTTCGGGGTGCACTCGGCGATGCCGATGGCGCAGGCGCGCCGACTCGCGCCGAACGCCGCGTATCTCACGCCGCGCTTCACGTTCTACCGGGCGATCAGTGATCAGGTCATGGGGCTGCTGCGTGAGCTGTCGCCCCTGGTGGAGCCGCTGAGCCTGGACGAGGCGTTCGTGGACCTGGAGGCCGGAGGAACGGCCTGGGACGAGGAGTCGGCGCGGCTGGCGGGGATGCGGCTGCGTGGGGACATACGGGCCGTGACCGGGCTGACGGGATCCGTGGGGCTCGCGGCCTCCAAGATGGTCGCGAAGATCGCCTCCGAGCAGGCCAAGCCGGACGGGCTGGTGTTGATCGAGCCCGGGACCGAGCGGGCGTTGTTGGGGCCGATGTCCGTGCGGATCCTGCCGGGGGTGGGGCCGGCGACCGGCGATCACCTGCGGCGGGCCGGGATCACCACGGTCGAGGAGATCGTGGAGGCGGGGGAGGACGAGGTCGTACGGCTGCTGGGGAAGGCCCATGGGCACGGGCTGTACGCGATGGCGCTGGCGCGCGACGACCGGGCTGTGGTGGCCGAGCGGGACACGAAGTCGGTGTCGGTGGAGGACACGTACGACGTGGACATCCATGACCGGGTGCGGGTTCGGATGGAGGTGCAGCGGCTTGCGGATCGGTGTGTGCGGAGGTTGCGGGGGGCCGGGCTGTCGGGGCGGACGATCGTGTTGAAGGTGCGGCGGTACGACTTTTCGACGTTGACCCGGTCCGAGACGTTGCGGGGGCCTACGGACGACGCCGGGGTGGTGCGGGAGGCCGCGGGGCGGTTGCTGGAGGCCGTGGACACGACGGGTGGGGTGCGGTTGCTCGGGGTCGGGGTGAGTGGGCTCGCCGACTACACGCAGGAGGATCTGTTCGCGCAGGCTGCGGGGGAGCCGGATCTTGGGGAGGAGGAGACGGCGGGTGCGCAGGTCCCTGTGGTGGAGGCGAGCGCGGGTGGTGAGCGGCAGTGGAGGGCCGGGCATGACGTGCGACATGCCGAGTACGGGCACGGGTGGGTGCAGGGCAGTGGACTGGGGCGGGTGACCGTGCGGTTCGAGCTGCCGGGTGACGTGGGGCCCGGGCGGGTGCGGACCTTCAGGACGGACGATCCCGGGCTGGAGCCGGCGGAGCCGTTGCCGTTGGCGCCGGGTGGGGTGCGGGGCTGAGGTCGCTGGGTACGCCGGGCTCTGCCGTTGTGGTGTGGAGCGCCGCTGCGGCGGATCAAGGGGGTCGGTACGGGAGAGCGCGTGGAAATGTGCGGGACAAGGAGGGGGCAGCGTCAGAAGGCGCGTGGTGACGGGGAGCAGCAGGGGAGGGCGTGCGGGGGGTGAGGGAGTGCGAGGGGAGTGACGGGCGTCTCTGTCAGGGATCGTCCTGGCCTGTCACGTTGCCGAAGCTGTGGTCCATGGGTGGGGGAGGGGCTATGTCCAGGCCGTAGTGGTGGTAGAGCTGGAGTTCTTGTTCGGGGGAGAGGTGGCGGCCTACGCCGAAGTCGGGGGCGTCTTTGATGAGGGCTCGGTCGAAGGGGACGCGGAGGGTGCCTTCGACGAGTTCGCTGGGCTCCAGGGGGATGAAGGCGTCGCGGCCGAAGAGGCCCATGCGTATCGCGGCCCACTCGGGGATGCCGGTCGCGTCGTCGAGGTAGACCTCGTCGACGGTGCCGATCTTGGTGCCCTTGCGGTCGAACGCCTTGCGGCCGATCAGATTGCGCGGATCGATGTCGCTCTGCACGGGCCCTCCATGTGGTCGCAGAGGAGTCGCAAATCATCCCTCACCTCTACGAAAAGGCACTTTGGGGAAGGCGGCCACTCGAAGACTCGTGCGTCGACCGCGCTGATACGCTGGCAACGGCTGCTGACCCCGTGCGGGAGAGTCCTCCGGACACCATTCGGAGGCGCCGAAGGAGCAAATCCTCCCCGGAATCTCTCAGGCCCACGTACCGCACGGACGAGGTCACTCTGGAAAGCAGGGCGGGTGTCACGGCTTCCGCTCTCACCGACGGTGAAAACCGGTTCGTACCTGGACCGGTGAAGCTCTCAGGTTGAGATGACAGAGGGGGAGGCCGTCCGGGCACCCGTGCCGTGGTGCCCCTCGAAGGTCGTGTCAGACCAGGAGGCCTCCGCAATGACCGCCCACCGCATTCCGCTCTCGGAGCTCGAACAGGGAATCCCCTTCGAGCGGCGCCATATCGGACCGGACGTCGAGGCCCGGGCCAAGATGCTCGCGCACGTCGGATACGGCTCGCTCGACGAGCTGACCGCCGCCGCGGTTCCAGATGTGATCAAGAACGCCGAGGCGCTGGACCTGCCGGGCGCACGTACCGAGGCCGAGGTCCTCGCCGAGCTGCGTTCCCTCGCGGACCGCAACCAGGTGCTCGGTTCGATGATCGGGCTCGGGTACTACGGGACGTTCACACCGCCGGTGATTCTGCGGAATGTGATGGAGAACCCGGCCTGGTACACCGCTTACACGCCCTATCAGCCAGAGATCTCCCAGGGGCGGCTCGAGGCGCTGCTCAATTTCCAGACCATGGTCGCCGATCTCACCGGGCTGCCCACCTCCGGGGCCTCGCTGCTCGACGAGGGAACCGCCGCCGCCGAGGCCATGGCGCTGTCCCGGCGCATGGGGAAGAACAAGAAGGGGCTCTTCCTCGTCGACGCGGACACGCTGCCGCAGACGATCGCCGTGATCGAGACCCGTGCCGAGCCGACCGGGGCCGAGGTCGTCGTCGCCGACCTCAGCGCCGGGATCCCGGCCGACCTCGCCGAGCGTGAGATCAACGGCGTGCTGCTCCAGTACCCGGGCGCCTCCGGTGTCGTGCGCGATCTCAAGCCGGTCATCGAGCAGGCGCACGAACTGGGCGCGCTCGTCACCGTCGCCGCCGATCTGCTGGCTCTCACGCTGCTGGCCTCGCCCGGGGAACTGGGCGCCGACATCGCGGTGGGGACGACGCAGCGGTTCGGCGTGCCGATGGGCTTCGGCGGGCCGCACGCGGGCTACATGGCCGTGCGGGAGAAGTTCGCGCGCAGCCTGCCCGGGCGGCTCGTGGGGGTCTCCGTGGACGCGGACGGGCACAAGGCGTACCGGCTCGCCCTGCAGACGCGGGAGCAGCACATCCGCCGAGAGAAGGCGACCAGCAACATCTGTACGGCTCAGGTGCTGCTCGCCGTGATGGCCGGTATGTACGCCGTCTACCACGGACCGGAGGGGCTG
Source organism: Streptomyces sp. DSM 40750 (assembly GCF_024612035.1). Classification (GTDB taxonomy): domain Bacteria; phylum Actinomycetota; class Actinomycetes; order Streptomycetales; family Streptomycetaceae; genus Streptomyces. Next base: position 2,178,460 of record NZ_CP102513.1, on the reverse strand, counting down.
CGGACCATCGCCCGGCGTACGCATCGCTACGCCACCGTGCTCGCCGCCGGGCTTGCGGCCGGTGGGGTCGAGGTCGTCCACGGGGCGTACTTCGACACGCTCACCGTGCGGGTGCCGGGGCGGGCCGGCGAGGTCGTGGCCGCCGCGCGGGAACATGGCGTGAACCTGCACCCGGTGGACGCCGACCTGGTGTCGATCTCCTGCGACGAGACCACGACGCGGGCGCAGCTCGGCGCCGTATGGACCGCGTTCGGCGTGGAGGGGGATGTCGAGGCCCTCGACGCCGCCGCTGCGGACATGCTGCCCGAGGCGCTGCTGCGCTCCGACGAGTACCTCACGCACCCGGTGTTCCACGAGTACCGCTCCGAGACCGCGATGCTGCGCTACCTGCGCCGGCTCGCCGACCGCGACTACGCGTTGGACCGGGGCATGATCCCGCTGGGCTCCTGCACGATGAAGCTCAACGCGACCACCGAGATGGAGCCGGTGACGTGGCCGGAGTTCGGGCAGTTGCACCCGTTCGCGCCCGCCGGGCAGGCGCAGGGGTACCTCACGCTCATCCGCGAGCTGGAGGAGCGGCTGGCGGAGGCCACCGGCTACGACAAGGTGTCGTTGCAGCCGAACGCGGGCTCGCAGGGTGAGCTGGCCGGGCTGCTGGCCGTACGCGCGTACCACCGCGCCAACGGTGACGAGCAGCGGACCGTGTGCCTCATTCCGTCCTCCGCGCACGGCACCAACGCCGCGAGCGCCGTCATGGCGGGCATGAAGGTCGTCGTCGTGAAGACCGCCGAGGACGGCGAGATCGATGTCGAGGATCTGCGGGCGAAGATCGAGCAGTACCGCGACGAGCTGTCCGTGCTGATGATCACGTACCCGTCGACGCACGGTGTGTTCGAGGAGCACGTGGCCGACATCTGCGCGCAGGTGCACGACTCGGGCGGTCAGGTGTACGTCGACGGTGCCAATCTCAACGCGCTGGTGGGTCTTGCCAAGCCCGGGCACTTCGGCGGTGACGTCTCGCATCTGAACCTGCACAAGACGTTCTGCATCCCGCACGGCGGGGGCGGGCCGGGCGTCGGTCCGGTGGCGGTGCGTGAGCATCTGGCACCGTATCTGCCGAACCACCCGCTGCAGCCCGCGGCCGGCCCGGAGACGGGTGTGGGGCCGATCTCGGCGGCGCCGTGGGGCTCGGCGGGCATTCTGCCGATCTCGTGGGCGTACGTCCGGCTCATGGGCGGTGAGGGGCTCAAGCGGGCCACCCAGGTGGCGGTGCTCAGTGCCAACTACATCGCCAAGCGGCTGGAGCCGCACTACCCCGTGCTGTACACCGGCCCGGGCGGGCTCGTCGCGCACGAGTGCATCATCGACCTGCGGCCGCTGGCCAAGGCGACCGGGGTGAGCGTCGACGACATCGCCAAGCGGCTGATCGACTACGGATTCCACGCGCCGACGATGTCGTTCCCGGTGGCCGGGACACTGATGATCGAGCCGACCGAGTCCGAGGACCTGGCCGAGCTGGACCGGTTCTGCGAGGCGATGATCGCGATCCGCGCGGAGATCGAGAAGGTCGGTTCCGGCGAGTGGCCCGCGGACGACAACCCGCTGCGGAACGCGCCGCACACCGCGGCCGCGCTCGGCGGGGAGTGGGATCACGCGTACACGCGCGAGGACGCCGTCTTCCCGGCCGGGGTCTCGCCCGCCGACAAGTACTGGCCGCCGGTGCGCCGCATCGACCAGGCCTTCGGTGACCGGAACCTGGTCTGTTCCTGCCCGCCGCTGGACGCCTACGAGGAGTAGTCACCCGCGGACACGCGTCGGGGCCGGTTCGGAGAGTGCTTCTCCGGCCGGCCCCTCGTCTGTCCGGGGCGGACGCCCTGTGCGGGGACGCTCGCCCTGTGTGCACGTCCGTGCGGTTCAGGCGGCTGTCATCACCGTGCCCATCGGGCGGTGCGGGGCGATGATCTGGCCGTCCGGCAGGAGCTCACCGGTGTCCTCGAAGAGCAGAACGCCGTTGCAGAGCAGGCTCCATCCCTGCTCCGGGTGGTGCGCCACGAGCCGGGCGCCTTCCCGGTCGGCGGATTCGGCAGTCGGGCACAGTGGCTGGTGCTGGCACATGGTTGTTGGGATCTTTCGGTTTGTCGTGTGGTCTGAGATGGCTGTTTTGTCTGTCCCGCGGCTTGAAGCCTCGTTCATGGCCGCCCCCCGTTGATAAATCGGTCCGGTCCCAGTGTTGCCCCACGGGCGTCAATCCGCAGGGATTTCGCAGCACCGCTTCTCACAGGTTGATGACGCATCGCCCGCGCGGACGGTTCATCCCAACTGCACTGTCCCTTCGGGTGGTTCGCAGTGGTCGTTTGGGGCTAGTCCGGTGGCGAGAGGGTGTGCGAATAGCTCGTACGAGCGTATTGGCGCACGGAAGAGCGGAAATTCCCGGTAGTGGGAAACAAGTGCCCCGCCACCGGGATATCGGCGGCGGGGCGCGAGCGGTACGAATGGTGAGGCGGCTCTGGGCTCAGGCGGGCGATCCCAGGAGTGGGGCGGGCGTCAGCCGGGTGGTCAGTACCGGGAGGAGATCGGCGACCCGGTGCGGGCGGTGGGCCGCGATGCCGGGCGGCGCGGGTGCCAGCGGGACCAGCAGGTCGGTCGGTGCCGGGTGGCCGGTGGCGCCGTCGGCGGTGGGGTCGGCGTGCAGCCAGAGCGTGAGCATGTACAGCTCGGGCACCGACAACAGGCGTGGCTGGTACGGCTGCTGCATGGCCTCCGCCTGGCGCAGGGCGCGCTCGGTGGAGGTGATGTACGGGCCCTCGAAGAAGTGCGAGAACGCCCATCCGTCGGGGGTCAGCCGGGTCTCGGCGGCGGCCACGGCGCGGTCGCCGCAGCGGATCAGGAACCGCCATCCGGTGAGCCGGGTGGTGCCCGAGCCCTCGGGGCTGATCCGGTCGAGTACATGGACGGGTAGCGGGAGTTCGGGTGTGACGGGGCCCTGGGCGTTCTTCAGGGAGGGGGTTCGCGCCTCGTGGACGGCGGTGGGAGAACCGAGTGCCGTGAGGACGGTGCGCAGGGCGGGCGCGGGAGCCAGGGGGACATGCAGCGGCATGATGGGTCGCCTCTCAATTCGACAGGCACGGTGGCGCGAGGGCGGGGGCGGACGGCGCTGTCAGCTCTCGGGAATCGGAGAGACGGGTGCCCGGGGTCCGACGCGTGGGTGGGGTCCGCCGTGCGTGGCCTGACGGCAGGACCGAGGACCGCGAGTGCCGACTCTCAGCCTCGTTTGCGGAGTTTATACGACCCGTGTTCACACGAGGTTTCGTCTAGCCGCTCCGGATATGAAGAGCAAGGCGGTATCCGGTCGCCGGAACATGGGCATCACCCCGTTTTTCCGTGGGGGTGCGTCGGTGACCTCGGATTACCGCAGCGTAGCGGACGGCCGGTTCTCGTCGGCGCTTTTCACGAAAGCGGAACGGACAGAAAGCGCATGCTCATTCATGCCCGCTGAATGTGCCAGAAGCACGCCGAGTGAATAAGGTCGGAGGTGACTCGACTGAGCCTAGCGGGCGCAGGTCGGGCGCGGGACGTTATCGAAGGCTCTGCCGGGGCATCATCATCCGTGGACCCGGGACAGCAGCGGCCGGTCGTCGGCCTGCCCATCCAAGGAGGGACACCTAGATGGGAGAGAAGGTCGTGGCGGGGCCGTTCGGCCTCTCCGATCGCCAGCAGTACCGCGACAAGCTGCGGCAGTGCCTGGCGGGGCTGGCGCGGCTGCTGGAGGAGAAGAGGTTCGACCGCCCCAAGAACCTGATGGGTGTGGAGATCGAGTTGAACCTCGTCGATGGCGACGGTCTGCCGAGAATGATGAATGCGCAAGTACTTGAGCGGATTGCGAGCCGAGATTTCCAAACAGAACTCGCCATGTTCAATCTGGAAGTCAACATAGCTCCACATCGGTTGGGCGGTCGGGTATTCGACCAGCTTTCCGAGGAGCTGCGTACCTCCCTCGCGTATGCCGACCGGAAAGCGGTCGAGGTGGGCTCGGGAATCGTGATGATCGGCATTCTGCCCACGCTCGGTCGTGATGACCTGGTCTCCTCGAACCTCTCCGCGGGCGACCGCTACACCCTCCTGAACGATCAGATCGTGGCCGCCCGCGGCGAGGACTTCACCCTCGACATCGACGGGGTGGAGCGGCTCGTCTGCACCTCCAAGTCGATCGCGCCCGAAGCCGCCTGCACCTCCGTGCAGTTGCACCTCCAGGTCACACCGGGCCGGTTCGCCGATGTGTGGAACGCGGCCCAGGCGGTGGCCGCGGCGCAGGTCGCCATCGGCGCCAACTCGCCGTTCCTGTTCGGGCACGAGCTGTGGCGCGAGTCGCGGCCGCCCCTGTTCCAGCAGTCCACGGACACCCGGCCGCCCGAGCTCCAGGCCCAGGGGGTGCGGCCGCGCACCTGGTTCGGGGAGCGGTGGATCTCCTCGGCGTACGACCTCTTCGAGGAGAACCTGCGCTTCTTCCCGGCGCTGCTGCCCATGTGCGACGACGAGGACCCGATCGGCGTCCTCGACGCGGGCGGCATTCCCTCACTCGCCGAACTCACCCTGCACAACGGCACGATCTACCGCTGGAATCGGCCCGTCTACGGCATCGCCGACGGGGTCCCGCATCTGCGCGTCGAGAACCGGGTCCTGCCCGCCGGGCCGACCATCACGGACGTGATCGCCAACGCGGCCTTCTACTACGGGGTCGTACGCGCCCTCGCCGAGGAATCGCGGCCCGTGTGGACGCGGCTGCCGTTCGAGGCCGCCGCCGCCAACTTCGACGAGGCGTGCCGGCACGGCATCGACGCGCGGTTGCAGTGGCCACGTGGGCGGTACGGCGGGATGGGACCGGTGGACGCGGTGAACCTCGTACGGGACGAGCTGTTGCCGCTCGCGGAGGCGGGGCTGGACGCGTGGGGCGTCGAGCCGGTCGACCGGGACTTCTACCTCGGGGTGATCGAGGAGCGCTGCCGGCGCCGGGTCAACGGGGCGTCGTGGCAGGTGGAAACGTTCCACCAGGCTCTGGCCAAGGGCATCGACCGGAAGGGGGCGCTCGCCGCCACGACGCGGCGGTACTGCGAGTTGATGCACTCCGGGGAGCCGGTCCACAGCTGGCCGGTCGGACTGCCGGAGCCGGTGCCGCTGGGCTGAGGGGCTCTGGAGGTACGCCGCCGGAATGTTCCGGACCGTCGCGGGTGATGATGGACCCTCGGCGGGGTCGGACAACTGGAGGCGTGGGTGCAGGGGCAGGCGGAGTCGGTGGGGGATGCGGTGCCGCGGGAGCGGCCGAGCCGGCGGATTCTGAGGGACGAGACACTGCTCGTGCTCGGGCTCTCGCTCGGCGCGAGTGGGGTGTCCGCGCTGATCAGCTTCGTCGGATCGGTCACCAAGCCGGGCGGGCTGAAGGACCAGGCGGCCACCATGAACGCCTCGGCCGCGCCGGGCCGGCCCTGGCTCGACCTCGCGTGGCAGCTCTTCGGGATCACGACCGCCCTGGTGCCCGTCGCGCTGGTCGCGCACTTCCTGCTGCGTGAGGGCGCGGGGCTGCGCACGCTCGGGTTCGACCGTACGAAGCCATGGCCCGACCTCGGCCGGGGCGCGGCGATCGCCGCGGTGATCGGCAGCACCGGCATCGCCTTCTACCTGGCGGCCCGCGGCCTCGGCTTCAACCTCACGGTGGTGCCGGAGGCGCTGCCCGAGGTGTGGTGGAAGTACCCCGTGCTGATCCTCTCCGCGATCCAGAACGCGGTCCTCGAAGAGGTCATCGTGGTCGCGTATCTGTTGCGCCGGCTCCAGCAACTGGGCTGGTCACCGGGGAGCGCGCTCGCCGCCAGCTCGGTGCTGCGCGGCTCGTACCACCTCTACCAGGGCATCGGCGGTTTCATCGGCAACATGGTGATGGGCGTCGTGTTCGTCTATCTGTACCGGCGGTGGGGGCGAGTGGGCCCGCTCGTGGTGGCCCACTCGCTGCTCGACATCGGGGCGTTCGTGGGGTACGCGCTGCTGGCGGGGAAGGTGGGCTGGCTGCCCACGCCGTGAGAATCAGCCTTACGTCCCCCTGTCCATGCCGTGAGAATCAGCCGTACGTCCCCTGCCATACGGTCAGGCGAGGAGTTCTCCGTCGATGACCGTGACCGCCCGGCCGGTGAGCAGGGTGCGGTCGCCACGGAGTTCGGTGCGGACGAGGCCCGAGCGCCGGGAGGCCTGGAGGCCGGTGAGGTCCGGGCTGCCCAGGCGTTCGGACCAGAAGGGGGCGAGGGCGGTGTGGGCGCTGCCTGTGACCGGGTCTTCGTCGATGCCGACGTTCGGGTAGAAGCAGCGCGAGACGTAGTCGTGGCCGGCGGCGGGGTCCGCGGCGCGGGCGGTGGCGATGAGGCCGCGCTCGGAGTAGCGGCCGAGGGCCCGCAGGTCCGGGGCGAGGCCCAGGACCGTCTTCTCGTCGGCGAGCTCGACCAGCAGGTCACCCACGTGGGGGCCGGTGTCGAAGGCGCTGAGCGGCTCGGCGCCCAGGGCCTCGGCGACGCCGTCCGGGACCGGGACCGGGGTGAGGGGCGCGGTCGGGAAGTCGAGGGTGAGGGAGCCGTCCGGCCGGGGCGTGGCGATGAGGGCACCGCTGCGCGTGGCGAACCGCACCGCGCCCTCGTGGTCGCCGGTGCTGGTCAGCACGTGTGCGGTGGCCAGCGTGGCGTGGCCGCACATCGCGACCTCGGCGACCGGCGTGAACCAGCGCAGTGCCCAGTCGGCCTCGCCGCCCTCGGGGAGGGGATGGGCGAACGCGGTCTCGGCGTGGTTGACCTCCTGGGCCACGTTCTGCAGCCAGGCGTCGTCCGGGAAGGCCTCGAGGAGGAGGACTCCGGCCGGGTTGCCGGAGAAGGGGCGGTCGGTGAAGGCGTCGACGATACGGATGCGCATGGTCACGACGCTAGGGGGTCGGCGAAGCCGCAGGCCAAGGCCAATTTTGGGGTGGTGGACCGGGTTTCGGGGGCCAGGCGCGTCCGGCTCGACGGGGTTGGGCGTCCGCATGCCGCTTTCGTGCGGTGTCGGGTCCCGTGCGGTGTCGGGTCTCGTACCGCGTCGGGTCTCGTACCGCGTCGGGTCTCGTACCGCGTCGGGTTTCCGGCGGTGAGGGCTTCGGACGGTGTGGTTCTCGGGCGGGGTCGGGCTAGTGGACGGAGAAGCCGCCGTCGACGAAGATCGCCTGACCGGTGATGTAGCCGGAGGAGCGGCCGGCCAGGAACACTGCGGCTCCGGCGAAGTCGTCGGCCAGGCCGTTGCGTCCGGCCAGGGTGCGGGCGGCGAGCGCGGCCACCTTCTCCGGGTCGGACGACAACCGTGTGTTGAGCGGGGTCGGGACGAAGCCCGGGACCAGGGTGTTGCAGGTGACGCCGTGCGGTGACCACTCCTCGGCCTGTGAGCGGGCCAGTGACTCCAGCGCCCCCTTGGAGACCCCGTACGCGCCGCTGCGGACGAACGCCCGGTGTGCCTGCTGGGACGTGATGTGGATGATCCGTCCGAAGCCCCGCTCGGCCATGCCGGGCCCGAAGCGCTGGCCCAGCAGGAAGGGCGCCTCCAGGTTCACGGCCATCGTGGCGTCCCACACGTCCTCGCCCAGTTCGTTCATCGGCGGACGCAGGTTGATCCCGGCGCTGTTGACGAGGATGTCGGGCTCGCCGAACGCCTGGGCCGCCTGCTCCGCCGCCGCGCGTACGCCGACTCGGGTGCTCAGGTCGCCGCTCACCCAGGCTGCCCGGCAGCCGTCCGCCGCCAGTTCGTCGACGGTGGCCGTCAGCTCCGCCTCCTTGCGCGCGACGATCACCACGCTCGCCCCCGCCCGTGCGAGAGCCCCGGTGACGGCCTTGCCGATGCCGGAGCTGCCGCCGGTCACCACGGCGACTCGCCCCTCCAGCGAGAACAGTTCGGAGAGGTAGCTGTTGGAGATCATTCCCGCACCTTAGAGGGCATGACGACGGCGACTGTGCCGGGGGGATCTCTGGCCCCCCGCCCCGGCTGCGCCGGCTTGTTGGCGGTGCGTTGATGACGTGGTCGATCGCGGTGGCGGACGCCAGCCGTCCGACCGCTCTCCTTTCAGAGGGTTGTCAGGCGACAGGTTCCGATATATCGTTGAGGCATCGCGACAGATCAACGATGGAATGGAGTGATTGCGATGCGTTCCCGTGGACAGGACTTCGGATTCGAGCGTGGACATGGACGCCGTGGTGGGGAGCACCCCCGCGGCCGAGGTGACGGCGAGGCGCTGCGCGCCGCCTTCGGGTCCTTCGGGCCGGGCCATGGTGGTCCCGGGCCGTTCGGACCCTTCGGTGGGGGCCCCTGGGGTGGGCGCGGCGGACCCAGGGGGAGGGCGCGGCGTGGTGACGTACGCGCGTCGATCCTGGCTCTCCTCAAGGACAGGCCCATGCACGGCTACGAGATGATCCAGGAGATCGCCGAGCGCAGCGGCGGGGCGTGGAAGCCCAGCCCCGGCTCGGTGTACCCCACCCTCCAGCTGCTGGAGGACGAGGGGCTGATCGCCAGTGAGACCGAGGGCGGCAAGAAGCTGTTCGCGCTCACCGAGGCAGGCCGCACCGCGGCCGAAGACGGACCCGAGGCCCCCTGGGAGGAGGCCTCGCGCGGGGTCGACTGGGAGGCGCTGAGCGAGATCCGGCAGGCCGGCTTCGGTCTGATGGAGGCGTTCGGCCAGGTCTGGAAGACCGGCGACAAGGACCAGCGCGACAAGGCGCTGGCGGTGATCAACGAGGCCCGCAAGAAGCTGTATCTGATCCTCGCCGACGAGGACTGACGGTCAATGGTGGGTCACATGTGAGAGCGCCCCGCGGAGGTTTCCGCGGGGCGCTCTCATGTATGCCGGTCGTGTGCGTGGTGCGGTAGGGGCGCGGGGTTACGTCACCAGGCCGCCCAGCTTGCGCAGCGACTCGCCCAGCGCCGCCGTGGCGGAGTCCTTGAGCCTGCCCGCCATCAGGGAGACGGCCGCGCCGGTGAACCGGCCGTCGATGCGGACCGTGGTGGCGTCGCCGTCGGGGGTGAGGGTGTAGCGGGTGGCGAGGTCCACGGCCATCGGGCCCTTGCCCTGAATGGCCAGAGTGCGGGCGGGCTCCAGTTCGGCGATGGTCCACTCGACCTCCGCCGGGAAGCCCATGAGCTTCAGGTTCTCCTGGAAGGTGCCGCCCACTTCGAGGGTCTCCGGGCCGCCCTTCGGGAAGCCGGTGTGGGTGGTGTTCCACTCGCCGTACGCGGACCAGTCGACGAGCCGGGCCCAGACCTGCTCGGCGGGTGCCTCGATGCGTGCCTCGGCGCTGACATCGGCCATGCGACAACCCCTTCGTCTCGGACGGTGGTGTCGCGGAACGTAGCCCCGGGGCCCGGAACATTCAATACTGATGAACTGTCAGAAATGGGTGTCGGCCGAGCGCCTGGTTCACCTGCCGGATCAGTGCCGCGTCGAAGAGGTCGGGGGCGTACACCCGGTACACGTACGGCCTGGGGCGGGACGGCTGGATCTCATCCGCAGGGAGGAGACGAGGGTCGTCCTTACGCAACCTGCGTCGGACGCGAAGATGCTTCCTTTCGTGGATGACCCGGGCCGGTGGGACTGATGAGGTGGAGGACGTGCGACCCCGTATTCCCCGGCAGTCAGCCGTAGACCATGGTCCGAACCATGTGGAGATCGAGGGCAGGCTCACCGATGAGCTGGCCTCGGTGGTCGCCGGTGCGCGCAGACGGGCGCTCCGCGACGGGGACCGGCAGATCGACACGGCCCATCTGCTGCACACGCTCCTGGAGTCCGACCCCGAGGTCCGCGCCGTCTTCGACGGCCCGCAGGTCGCCCGGCTGCTCGGCTATCTGGTGCAGCGGAGCATCGGCTACGGGCTGCGCTGGCAGATCGGGATCGAGGACGCCGGTGCCGTACCGGGCGTGCCGGGCACGCCCGGGTGGTCGCCGGTGGCGGCCCGGGCGATGACCCAGGCGTACGACCGCGCCGTGCGGCGGGGCGAGTGGCTGGCCCACGGCATCGACCTGCTCGCGGTGCTGGTCGGGGCTGCCGGGTCGCGGGCCGTGGAGGTGCTGGGCAACGTGGGTGTCGAGGCGGGAGTCGTGGCGCGGCGGATCGCGAGGACGGGCGAGGGGTACGTGGTGGATGGGGACGGGGGCCGCTGATCCGCGCCCACCTGCGGTCCAGTCGGTGAGACAGGTGTCATCGAAGGTGACGCTCCTGTCGTTGGCTGTCATCATGTGCCGGTGTTTACGTCTCAGGGGAGTCAGGGGCAACGCGGGCGGAGTGTCGGGCTGGTGCTCGCGCTCGGGTCCGCGGTCGCCTTCGGTGGATCGGGTACCGCGGCCAAGCCGCTCATCGAGGCGGGGCTCGACCCGCTGCACGTGGTGTGGCTGCGGATCGTGGGCGCCGCGCTGGTGATGCTGCCGTTGGCCGTGCGCCACCGGGACCTGGTGCGCCGGCGGCCCGCGCTGCTCGTCGGCTTCGGGCTGTTGGCCGTGGCCGGTGTGCAGGCCTTCTACTTCGCCTCGATCTCCCGCATCCCTGTCGGCGTCGCCCTCCTCGTGGAGTACCTCGGGCCGGCGATCGTTCTCGGCTGGGTGCGGTTCGTGCAGCGGCGGCCGGTGACACGGGCCGCGGCGGTCGGGGTCGTCCTCGCGGTCGGCGGCCTCGCCTGTGTCGTCGAGATCTGGTCGGGGCTGAGCTTCGATCCGCTGGGGCTGCTGTTCGCGCTCGGGGCGGCCTGCTGTCAGGCCGGGTACTTCGTGCTGTCCGACCAGGGGAGTGACGCGGGGGCGGAGGCGCCGGATCCGCTCGGGGTCATCGCCTACGGGCTGCTCGTGGGTGCGGTGGTGCTCACGGTGGTGGCCCGGCCCTGGGGGATGGACTGGGCCGTGCTCGGGGGGACGGTGCGGATGGGTGGGACGCCGGTTGCCGCGTGGTTGCTGCTCGGGTGGGTGGTGCTGATCGCCACGGTGGTGGCGTACATGACCGGCGTGGTGGCTGTGCGGCGGTTGTCTCCGCAGGTGGCGGGGGTGGTGGGGTGTCTTGAGGCGGTTGTCGCGACCGTGCTCGCGTGGGTGTTGCTGGGGGAGCATCTGTCGGCGCCGCAGATTGTGGGTGGGGCGGTGGTGTTGGCCGGAGCGTTTGTCGCGCAGCGGTCCACGCCGTCGAAGGGGGCGCCGCGGACGGTGGCGGCCGGTGGGGAGAGGGTTGAACCCGAGCTGTCGGTGGGGCCTGGTCGATGACGCCGTTGGGGATCTGCGGTCTGCGGACCGCGGGTTGCGTGGGGCTGCTCGCGCAGATTCCCGCACCCCTTGAAAGTCGCGTCCAGCGGGGCGGCGGGCAGATGCCTCGCCCGTGAGGTGGGGCCTCACTTGACCGGTGGCCATATGCCCCGTCGGCTGAGTCGGCGTGGGCTCGCTGCCGTGTCGCGGGGGCCGCCTCGGGCTTTCAGCCTAGGGCAGACCGAGCAGCTGCCGCGCGCCCGCGGCAGGCTCCGCCTGCGCGCTGATTCGCCGTCCGGGCCGCAACGCGGTTCTGGACCTCCTCCGGGGCGGGGGCGCGTACTTGGACTTCCCCCCTGGCCGCCGGTCGTCGCGCGTGGCCTCCCAGAGGTGGGTCAGCGCTGCAGCGCCCTCAGGTAGTCGGGGAGTTCGGTGCCGGGGGCCAGGTCCGGGTCCGGGATCGGGGTCTCGTAGCCCTTGCGGAGGGGGACGACGCCGGCCCAGTGGCGGAGGGTGAGGTCCTCGGGCTCGTCGTTGACGCCGCCGGTGCGGGTCTTGGCCGAGACCTCGTTCAGGTCGAGGCGGATCACGGCGGTGGCGGCGAACTCCTTGGGGTTGGCGGGGCGGGAGTCCCGCGAGCGGCCCGGGACGACGTGGTCCACGAGGGCGTCCAGCGCGATGCGCCGCTCCTCGGGGTCGGTGACCTGATGCGCCGTGCCGTGCACCACCACCGAGCGGTAGTTGATCGAGTGGTGGAAGCCGGAGCGGGCCAGGATCAGTGCGTCCACGTGCGTGACCGTCAGGCAGACGGGGAGCCCCGGGTCGGCCTGGCCCGTCATCCGCAGCGGGCGCGAGCCCGTCGAGCCGTGCACGTAGAGCGTCTCGCCGACCCGCCCGTACAGCGTGGGCAGTACCACCGGGGCGCCGTCGCGGACGAAGCCGAGGTGGCAGACGTATCCCTCGTCGAGTATCGAATGCACCAACTCCTTGTCGTACGAGGCCTTCTGCGCGGCCCGGGTCGGGACGGTGCGGTCGGTGGCGGTGTAGGCGTCGGGCTGCGGTGTCGTCGGCTGCTGAGGCCCCGGCATTGCGTCCTCCATTGTACTAGTGCATAATCTTCTTTGTGCTAGGAGAATACATGATCACGGGGCGGCGCGCAGCGGAGATCGCGGCGAGTGTCGAGCAGGCGGTGGGGGCGGGACAGCTGGAACCCGGTCAACTGCTGCCGCCCATGCGGGAGTTGGCCGAGCGGCTCGGGGTGAATCCGAATACCGTCGCGGCCGCCTATCGCACGCTGCGCGAGCGCGGGGTCATCGAGACCGCCGGACGGCGGGGGAGTCGTGTGCGGCCCCGGCCGGCCACGACGGGGCGCGAGTACATCCGGGTGGACGTGCCGGAGGGGGTGCGTGACCTCGCCGACGGCAATCCCGACACGACGCTGCTGCCGCGCCTCGCGGAGGTGTTCGCGGCGGCCGCCGAGCAGAGCGACCGCGAGCCGGTGCTGTATGGATCGAGCCCCGTGGAGCCCGAGTTGGTGCGGATCGCGCGGGCCGACCTGGACGCCGACGGGGTGCCGGACGGGCCGGTCACCGTGACCTCCGGGTCGCTCGACGCCATCGAGCGGGTCCTTGCCGCCCATCTCAAGCCCGGGGACGCCGTGGCTGTCGAGGACCCCGGGTGGGGGAGCGTGCTCGACCTCGTGCCGGCGCTCGGCCTGCGGATCGTCCCGGTCGGCGTCGACGACGACGGGCCGCTCACGGACGACGTACGAACGGCGCTGGAGGGCGGGGCGCGGGCCCTGATCATCACCGACCGGGCGCAGAACCCGACCGGCGCGGCCGTCGGCGCCGCACGCGCGCGTGCCCTGCGATCCGTGCTCAGGGGGCATCCGGAGACCTTGCTCATCGAGGACGATCACGGCTACCGGATCGTCGACCAACCCCTCCATCCGCTGGCCGGCGTCACCCACAGCTGGGCCTTCGTGCGCTCGGTCGCCAAGGCGTACGGCCCCGATCTGCGGCTCGCGGTGCTCACCGGGGATGCCGCCACCGTCGATCGGGTGCGGGGACGGCAGCGGCTGGGCCCGGGCTGGGTGAGCCGGCTGGTGCAGCGGGCCGTCGTACGGCTGTGGGCCGGTGGCTCGGTGGACGCCTCGGCCGTGGCGGCGGCGTACGGGCGGCGGCGGGAGGCGCTGATCGGCGCCCTCGCGCGGCGCGGGGTCGAGGCGCACGGGGTCAGCGGGATGAACGTGTGGATCCGGGTGCCGGACGAGACCGGCGCGGTCGCCCGGCTGCTGCACGCCGGCTGGGCCGTCGCCCCCGGCGCCCGCTTCCGGATGAGCGCCCCGCAGGGGATCCGGATCACCGTCTCCACCCTCACCGAGGAGGAGATCGGGAGGGTGGCGGACGCGGTGGTCTCGGCGATCGGGCCGAGGCCGAGCAGGGGTTATGCGTGACGGCAGAGGTCACCTACGGCGGAGGGACGCGAGGTCATTTACGCGGCCTGGCCTGCGTCAGTGCCGCGCCCGCCAGGACGATCGCCGCGCCGACCGGGGTCGACCAGGCCAGGGACTCGCCGAGGAGCGCGACGCCGGCGGCCGTGGCGATGACCGGGATGAAGTAGGTGACCATCTGGGCGGTCGTGGGGCCGACCTCGGAGACGAGGCCGTACTGGACGAGCATGGCGACACCCGTGCCGAGGGCGCCCAGGGCGACGACCGCGAGAAGCGGCAGGACGGGGAAGCTGCTCGGCAGGGTCGTGAACAGCGGGGTGACCAAGGCCAGTTGGGCGGTGGCCAGCAGGAGTTGGGCGCCGGTGAGGGAGAGGTGCGAGTCGGTGGTGCCGGCCAGGGTGCGGCGGACGTAGATCCAGCCGATCGGGTAGCTGAGGGAGGCCAGCAGGGCCATCGCGGTGCCGCCGGCGTCCAGGCCGTTGAAGCCCTGCCAGGCTCCGAGCACGGTGAGCACACCGAGGAAGCCGAGACCGAGACCGGCGACCCGCACCCGGGTCGGGCGGTCCTCGGAGAGGGCGACCAGGGAGAGGGCCATGCCCCACAGGGGTGAGGTCGCGTTGCAGATGCCCGCCAGCGTCGAGGGGATTGTCAGCTCCGCGTAGGCGAAGAGCGAGAACGGCAGCGCGTTGAGGAGAAAGGCCGCCACCGTGAGGTGCGCCCAGGTGCGGGCGCCGCGCGGCAGCCGCTCCCGCTTCACCGCCATCGCCGCCGCGAGGACCAGCGCGCCGAACAGCAGCCGCCCGAAGGTGACCTGGAAGGGGGCGTAGGCCGCCGTGCCCACCTTGATCAGAAGGAAGCTGAAGCCCCAGACGAGGGAGAGGAAGGCGAAGCGCAACCGCCAGTCGACGGTGGAGCGAGGGCGGTCGGGGACACGGACGGAGGCTCGGGCGGTCGTGGCGGTGGTCATGTCCGCCACCATGGCGCGGAACGATCTCGTAGCACAAGCGAGAATTAGTGAGCTGAATCTCGTAGCATTACTTATATGTTGAACCTGGAGCGCCTGCGCACCCTCGACGCCCTCGCCCGGCACGGTTCGGTCAGCGGGGCGGCCGACGGGCTGCATGTGACGACCTCGGCCGTCTCGCAGCAGATGGCCAAGCTGGAGCGGGAGGTGGGGCAGCGGCTCCTCGCCAAGAACGGGCGGGGCGTACGCCTCACCGACGCGGGGCGGCTGCTCGCCGACCATGCCGCGCGGATCCTGTCCCAGGTCGAGCTGGCGCAGTCGGACCTGGAGGCACAGCGGGGGCAGGTCGTCGGCGAGCTGCGGCTGGCCGCCTTCCCGACCGCCGTCCGGGGACTGTTTCCCGCCGTCTTCCGCGCGCTGCGGGACGACCACCCGGCGCTGCGCGTGCGCTCGCGGGAGCTCGAACCGGAACTCGCGATCAACGCGGTGATCCGGGGCGACGTCGACCTGGCCGTCGTCCTCGACTGGTACAACAAGCCGCTGCCCGTGCCCGAGGGGCTCGCCCGGGCGGCGATCCTCGACGACCCGGTGGAGGTGGCGCTGCCCGAGGACCACCCGCTCGCCGGCCGGGACGAGATCGACCTGCGGGAGCTGGCCGAGGAGCCGTGGGTGGCCTGGCCCGAGGGCGAGTTCTGCCACGAATGGCTGCTCTATACGCTGCGCGCCAACGGCATCGAGCCCCACATCGCCCACCGGGCCGGCGAACATCACACCCAACTCGCGCTGGTGGCCTCCGGGTTGGGCGTCTGCATCGCGCCCCGGCTCGGCCGCGACCCGATGCCCGCCGGTGTGCGGACGGTGCCGGTGCGGCACCGGGTCCACCGCAGTGTCTACGCGGTGTGGCGTGCGGACGCCGACCGGAGGCCGTCGATCAGGGCGGCGGTGGAGTCGCTCAGGGTGGCCGGGGCCGCGTGCGGGGCGCCGGGCTGAGCAGAGGGGCGACGCCGACCGTAGTCCCCGGCGGTCACTGCGATGCCGGGTGCGTGGATCCGCCGAGCACGAGGCCGACAGTCATGGACCCGCCGGTCACAGCGACCCCAGCTTGCGGAAGTCCCAGGACGCGACCGCGTCCGGTGTCAGTCGCAGCCAGGCGTGTCTGCCGTCGTGCGGTATCTCGTCGATCCCGAAGTTCTTACGGGCGAACAACCGCTCCACCTCGGCGAGTTCGGGGTTCGGCTCGCCCGTACGCGGTGCCTCGCCGACGAATTCGACGGTGCCGGACAGTTCGACGCCGCGCAGTTCGCCGTACTCCTCGCCCGCGTCGACCACGACGGCGACGCGTGGATCGCGGCGCAGCGTGGACCAGCGTCTGCTACGGGTGATCGAGTACAGCCAGAGCGAGGTGCCGTCCCAGACGAACCAGAGCGGGCTGACGTGCGGGGCCCCGTCGGAGGAGACCGTCGCGACCCGGCAGGTCCGCTGAGCGCTCAGGAAGGCGTCGAGTTCGGCGGGCTCCATCATGATCCTCCGGCCCCGGCGCTGAGTGACGGTCATGGAATCCCCTCCGCTGACGTGGCGTCAGAAGAGCATGGGTCGTCTTCCGCCCATGCGCAAGGGGCGTTACGCTCGCCCGCCCGATCGCCGACGACCAGGGGATGCCATGCCGTCGTACGGGAGTGAGTCGAAGAGGCACCGGGAGCTGAGCGGGCTCCTCGATCCCGCCACCACCGTCCTGCTCACCGTCGAGTGCCAGCTCGGTGTCGTCGGACCGGACGGCGCGCTGCCCGAACTCGCCCGGCAGGCCCGGGAGTCGGGGGCGCTCGCGCGTGTGGCCCGGCTGGTCGCCGCGGCCCACGAGAGCGGGGTGCAGGTCCTGCACGCCATCGCCGAGCGGCGGCCCGACGGGCGGGGCGCCAACCACAACGCTCGCCTGTTCCGCGCGGCCGAACGGCTGCCCGTACGGCAGTTGACGGGGAGCACGGCCGTACGCGTCGCGCCGCCCATCGAGGTCGCCGAGGAGGACCTGATCGTACGGCGGCTGCACGGGCTGTCCCCGCTGGCGGGCACCGATGTGGACGCGTTGCTGCGCAACCTGGGGTGCCGCACACTGATCGTCACCGGTGTCTCGGCCAACGTGGCCGTGCCGAACGCGGTGTTCGACGCGGTGAACCTCGGCTACACGGTCGTCGTGCCCGGGGACGCCATCGCGGGGGTGCCTGCCGACTACACCCCCGCGATGATCCGCCACACCCTCGCGTTGGTCGCCACGGTCGCGACCACGGACGAGGTGCTGGCCTGTTTCAGACGGCCCGAGCGGCGGATATGAGCTTCTGGCCGAGATCAGGCCAGCGTGATCGACTCACCGGAGACGCTGACTTTCTTGGCGGGCAGGGCCTTGGTCGCGGGGCCGCTCTGCACGCTGCCGTCGGCGATCGAGAAGTTGCTGTTGTGACAGGGGCAGTTGATCACGCCGTCGGAGATCGACTTCACCGCGCACCCCCGGTGGGTGCACGTGGAGGAGAACGCCTTGTAGGTGCCCGCCTCGGGCTGGGTGACGACGACGCCCTCGCTCTCGAAGATCTTGCCGCCGCCCTCGGGGATGTCCGAGGTCTTGGCGATCTCGGCGCCGCCGGCGCTGTCACCGCCGCTGGTCGCCTCGCTGCTCGCGCTGCCGCCGGCCTGGGAGTCGGGCGTGGACGAACTCGACGCGTCGTCCTCCGACCCGCACGCGGTCAGCGCGACGGCGAGGCCCGCGACACCGGCCGCCGCCATGACGGTGCGCCGGCCCGGGATCGAAGCGGGTTTGTTCGTTTCGCTGATCATGGTGACGGTTCCTTCCGAGATGGCTTTGCACTTTCGCCCCTGGATACGGCGACACGGTGCTTGAACGTTCAGACAGGATCCACATCTTGACCTGCCCGAGATCACAACCGCGTCAAGTGGAGCTGTCGTGAAGCTGTCGGTCGGCGGTGCCGCCGGACGGGTCGCCTCCGGGGGCTCCCGGCACGCCGGTAACCTGAGGCGATGCTCAAGGAAGTCAGCGCGACCCGGTACATCGCGCCGTTGCGCGAGGGCGGCTCGTTGCCCGGACTCGTCGAGGCCGACGACCGAGGGATGTACGTCCTGAAGTTCACCGGCGCGGGTCAGGGCCGCAAGACGCTGGTCGCGGAGGTCGTCTGCGGCGAGCTGGCCCGGCGGCTCGGACTGCGTGTCCCGAACCTCGTGACCGTCGACCTCGACCCCGTGCTGGGCCTCGGTGAACCCGACGAGCAGGTGCAGCAGCTGATCAAGTCCAGCGGCGGCACCAACCTCGGCATGGACTTCCTGACGCGCGCGATCGGCTTCGACCCGCTCGCCTTCGAGGTGGATCCCGAAGAGGCCGGGCGGATCGTCTGGTTCGACGCGCTGGTCAACAACGTCGACCGCTCCTGGCGCAACCCGAACCTGCTGATGTGGCACGGCGAGCTGTGGCTCATCGACCACGGCGCCACCATGATCTGGCACCACCACTGGCCCGGCGCCCGCACCTCCGCCGCCAAGCCGTACGACGCCGCCGATCACGCCCTCGCGCGCTTCGGCCCCGATGTCGCCGCGGCCGCCGCCGACCTCGTGCCCCTGGTCACCGAGGAGCTGCTCGCCGAGGTGACCGCCGAGATCCCGGACGTCTGGCTGGCGGACGAGCCGGGCTTCGCGTCGCCGGACGCGCTGCGGCGGGCGTACGCGGAGCCGCTGCTCGCACGGGCCGCCGGCATTCACGAACGCATCGAGGGGATCAAGTGAGCGACCGATTCCTGGGGACCGGGGCGACCGGGCAGGACGTCTACGAGTACGCGCTGCTGCGGATCGTGCCCCGGATGGAGCGCGGCGAGTGCTTCAACGCGGGCGTCCTCGTGTACAGCCGCTCCCGGGCCCTCGTGGCGGCCCGCACGCACCTCGACGAGGCCAAGCTGCTCGCCCTGGACCCCGGGGCGGACGTGGTGGGCGTACGCGCCGCGCTGCGCGCCGTGGAGGGCGTGTGCGCCGGGGGAGAGGCGGCCGGGCAGGCCGCCCGCGACGACGCCGGGCGGCGCTTCCGGTGGCTCGTCGCGCCGCGCTCCACCGTCGTCCAGGCCGGACCCGTGCACACTGGGCTCACGGCGGATCCGGCGGCGGAGGCCGAGCGGCTGCTCGACCTGCTGGTGAAATGACGGACTGGTGCGCGGCGGACCCCGGTGAGAGGCCGACGTAAGGGATCACACCTGGTGGAACGTTGACACCGGGTGCCAGGACTTCTAGCGTCACGTGTGCTGAAGGTACTAAGCGGTCGCTCACCCCATGGAGGGCGCCGCAGGAGCCGCATCCCAAGGGCGAGGAGAACCAGCAATGTCCACCACTGAGCAGCGTGTCGCCGTGGTCACGGGTGGCGCGCGCGGCATCGGCGCCGCGACCGCCGTACGACTGGCCGCCGAGGGGCGGGCCGTCGCGGTGATCGACCTCGACGAGGCCGCGTGCAAGGACACCGTGGAGAAGATCACCGCCGCCGGCGGCAAGGCGCTCGCGGTCGGCTGCGACGTCTCCGACGAGGCCCAGGTCGAAGCCGCCGTCACCCGGATCGCCGAGGAGCTGGGCGCCCCGACCATCCTGGTGAACAACGCGGGCGTGCTCCGCGACAACCTGCTGTTCAAGATGAGCGCGTCCGACTGGGACACGGTCATGAACGTGCACCTGCGCGGCGCCTTCATGATGGCCAAGGCCGTCCAGAAGTACATGGTCGAGGCCAAGTTCGGCCGGATCGTCAACCTGTCCTCGTCCTCGGCGCTCGGCAACCGCGGCCAGGCCAACTACTCCGCCGCCAAGGCCGGTCTGCAGGGCTTCACCAAGACCCTCGCCATCGAGCTCGGCAAGTTCGGCGTCACCGCCAACGCCGTCGCGCCCGGCTTCATCGTCACCGACATGACCGCCGCCACCGCAGCCCGGGTCGGCATGGGCTTCGAGGAGTTCCAGGCAGCGGCCGCGACCCAGATCCCCGTGCAGCGCGTGGGCCGGCCGGAGGACATCGCCGGCGCCATCGCCTACTTCACGGGCGAGGACGCCGGATTCGTCTCCGGCCAGGTGCTGTACGTCGCCGGCGGACCGCTCAACTAAGGGATCAGGAACATGACTTCGGTGGAACTCCCCGAGCTTTCGGGCAAGGTCGCCCTCATCACGGGCGCCAGCCGCGGCATCGGCTACGGCATCGCCGAGGCCCTCGTCGCGCGCGGCGACCGGGTGTGCATCACGGGCCGCAACGAGGACGCCCTCAAGGAGGCCGTCGAGCAGCTCGGCGCCGACCGCGTCATCGGCGTCGCGGGCAAGGCCCACGACGAGGCCCACCAGGCGCTCGCCGTCGAGCGCACGATGGAGGCCTTCGGCCGCGTCGACTTCCTGGTCAACAACGCCGGTACGAATCCGGTGTTCGGCCCGATCGCCGACCTCGACCTGAACGTGGCCCGCAAGGTGTTCGAGACCAACGTCGTCTCGGCCCTCGGCTTCGCCCAGAAGACCTGGCACGCCTGGCAGAAGGACAACGGCGGCGCGATCGTCAACATCGCCTCCGTCGCCGGTGTCTCCGCCTCGCCCTTCATCGGCGCGTACGGCATCAGCAAGGCCGCCATGATCAACCTGACCCTGCAGCTGGCGCACGAGTACGCGCCGAAGGTGCGGGCCAACGCGATCGCGCCCGCCGTGGTGAAGACCAAGTTCGCCCAGGCCCTGTACGAGGGCCGGGAGGCGGAGGCGGCGGCGTCCTACCCGCTCGGCCGGCTCGGCGTGCCCTCCGACATCGGCGGCGCCGCCGCGTTCCTCACCTCCGAGCAGTCCGACTGGATCACCGGCCAGACGCTCGTCGTCGACGGCGGTATCTTCCTCAACGCCGGGGTCGGCTGACAGAGTGCGGTGGGCGCCGGTGCGCGAAATCACCGAACATCTCCGGCGCCCGCCCGCACCCCTCACGAGGACTCGACAAAACCGTCACAAGCGGACCGATCAAGAGCTGTGCCAGCCGGGCGGGAACGGCTCGGGGGGCCTGCGGTATCGTTCGGCCACTTGTGTACGGCATTTCGAGGAGCATGCACGTGTTCAACCGGAACCGATTTTTGCCGCCACTCGCGGTGATCGCGTCCATATCCATGGTGACCGGGTGTGGTGTGTTCTCCTCGGATGCCTCCGAAGACGCGGACCCGATCATCGTGGGGACGACCAGCGCGCCGAGCACCCTGGACCCGGCTGCGGCCTGGGACAGCTCCTGGGAGCTGATGCGTAACGTCTACCAGCCCCTTCTGGGCTACTCGCCCGGGGGGACCGAACCCGAACCCGACGCCGCCGAGAGCTGCGAGTTCACGGACACCTCCAGCACCGTGTACACGTGCACGCTGCGCGAGGGTCTGAAGTTCTCCGACGGGCACGCGCTGGACGCCAAAGCTGTCAAGCACTCGTTCGACCGGATCAAGAAGATCAACGTCAACGGTGGCCCCGCGGGCCTGCTGAGCACCCTCTCCCGGGTGCAGACGAAGGGCGACCGCGAGGTCGTCTTCCACCTCAGCCAGCCCGACGCGACCTTCCCCCTGGTGCTCACCACGCCCGCCATGTCGATCGTCGACCCCGAGGAGTACCCCGCGGACAAGCTCCGCGAGGACGGGGACATCGCCGGCTCGGGTCCCTACACGCTCTCCTCCTACGAAGACGGCGAAAAGGCCGAGCTGGTCCGCAACGAGAACTACAAGGGCCTGGCGGAGCTCAAGAACTCCGCGGTGACCATCCGGTACTTCCAGCAGTCGGACGAGCTGGTCAAGGCCCTGAAGGACAAGGAGATCTCGGTCATCTACCGGGGCCTCGGCGCCTCGGACATCGTGGACATCCAGGCCAACCACGACGAGGCGGGGCTCCAGATCGTGGAGAGCCCCACCACCGAGATCAGCTACCTGGTGTTCAACCCCGCCAAGAACACCTGGACCAAGAACCCCGCGGTTCGCAAGGCGGTCGCCCAGGTCCTCGACCGCCCGGCGCTCGCCCACAACATCTACAAGGACACCGTCGAGCCGCTGTACTCCATGATCCCCAGGGGTCTGGTGGGCCACACGACGGGCTTCTTCGACGACTTCGGCAACCCCAGCGCGACCAAGGCGAAAGCCATCCTCACCGAGGCGGGCATCACCGAAACGGTTCCTCTCACGCTCTGGTACACCACGGACCGTTACGGCTCCCAGACCAAGCCGGCCTTCGAGGAGCTGAAGCGGCAGCTGGAGGCGTCCGGTCTCTTCAAGGTCACGCTGGAGAGCCGCCCCTGGAAGACCTACTCGGAGGGCTACCGGAAGGGCGAGTACCCCGTCTTCGGGCGTGGCTGGAACCCCGACTTCAACGACGCCGACAACTTCATCGCCCCCTTCGTGGGCAAGCAGAACGCGCTCGGCACCCCGTACGACGCCCCCGAGATCACCGACGAGCTGCTGCCGGCGTCGCGTGCGGAGAGCGACCGCGGGGCCGTGTCCGAGGAGTTCGAGGAGGCCCAGCAGATCCTCGTGGACGACGCGCGGCTGATCCCGCTGTGGCAGGGCAAGGCGTACACGGCCGCGAACGTGGAGATCGCCGGTCTGGAGAACGTCATCGACCCCGCGACGATGATGCTCATGTGGCAGCTGTCCTGGAAGACCAGCTGGTAATTGCCGGTGCCGGGCCCCGCTGTCAGTGGGCGCCTGTAGGTTCTGTGCTCTGACGACGGCCGCGCCTCGCGCGGCCGTCCATGGCCGCGTTGTCCGCGGCCGTGAAGTGAGCGCACACCGGAGGAAGTTGACGTGACCGACATCGCCATGCTGCCCGAGTCCTGGCGCGGGGTCCTGGGGGACGAGCTTCAGCAGCCCTACTTCAAGGAACTCACCGAGTTCGTCGAGGAGGAGCGTGCCAAGGGTCCCGTCCATCCTCCGCGCGAGCAGGTCTTCGCCGCCCTCGACGCCACGCCGTACGAGAGCGTGAAGGTCCTGATCCTCGGCCAGGACCCGTACCACGGCGAGGGCCAGGGTCACGGTCTGTGCTTCTCCGTGCGGCCCGGTGTGAAGACCCCGCCGTCCCTGCGCAACATCTACAAGGAGATGCAGGCCGAGCTGGGCACCCCGATCCCGGACAACGGCTATCTGATGCCGTGGGCCGAGCAGGGCGTGCTGCTGCTCAACGCGGTCCTCACGGTCCGCTCCGGTGAGGCCAACTCGCACAAGGGCAAGGGCTGGGAGAAGTTCACCGACGCCGTGATCCGCGCGGTCGCCGACCGTCCCGACCCGGCGGTCTTCGTGCTGTGGGGCAACTACGCGCAGAAGAAGCTCCCGCTGATCGACGAGGAGCGCCACGCGGTGGTCAAGGGCGCGCACCCCTCGCCGCTGTCCGCCAAGAAGTTCTTCGGCTCCCAGCCGTTCACGCAGATCAACGAGGCCGTCGCCCAGCAGGGCCACGAGGCGATCGACTGGACGATCCCGAACCTCGGCTGACCTGCCGCCCGTCCACCGCACCTGCTCGTCCGCCCGTCGTACGGCCGCCGGGGCGCCCCCGTGGCCGTACGGAGCCGCCTGACCGGGATTGTCAGTGCCTGCCGTTAGCGTCGGCAGGGACAGGCAAGTCCGGGGGCGACGAGTGTGGAGGACGCGGTGGTGGAGCGACAGGAGCAGGTGGCGCCGGACGCCATGATGACCCGGATCGGGCAGGCGGTCATGCTGCACCACGGGGGCGACCGCGAGGAGGCCCGGGACCGTCTCGCGAAGCTGTGGACGGAGATCGGCGAGGACGGCGACCCGCTCCACCGCTGCACACTGGCGCACTACATGGCCGACACCCAGGAGGAGCCGGCCGATGAACTGGCCTGGGACCTCAGAGCGTTGTCGGCGGCCGACGAGTTGTCCGACGGCCGGGTGGCGGAGCATCACGAGGGGCTCGCGGTACGGGCCTTCTACCCCTCGCTGCATCTGAACCTCGCCGCCGACTACGTCAAGCTCGGCCGCCATGACGCGGCCCGCAGCCATCTGCGCCTGGCCCGGGGTGTGATCGGCACGCTGGGGGACGACGGCTACGGCGACGGCATCCGGGCCGCTCTCACCCGCCTGGAGACCCAGCTCGACGAGGCGGGCCCCGCCGGAGGACAGACGCCGGGGCCGCCGAGACAGCGGCCCTAGGTGTACCGCCCTGTGACGTTGGTGACGGGGCGAGCACCCGTTTCGGGGCGCCGGCTTTGCTCAACGGCCGTATACCTCCTCGCAGATGACCGCCTGTGGGGTGTCCTTGCCCCAGCCGCCGTACGTGTGGCCGAGCGCGCACACGGCGGAGTTCTTCGGCGGTTCCGTCGGGAGGGCGTCGGGGAAGGGCGGAATCTCGACGTGGGGGTGGAACCTGGGTGACGGGCCGTGCCGTTCGGGGGGATCCGGCCGCTCGTCCGGGGGCGGAGGCGGAGGCGGGGTCGGGGTGGCCGTTGGTGTGGTGGCGGGAGTCGACGCGGCGGGCTTCGGTGTCGTGGACGCGCTGGGGGTGGGTTCCCGTGGCGGGGAGATCAGCTCCAGGGCCTCCCGCGCCGGGGCCTGCACGACCTGTGTCTCGGTGGTGCCGTCCGGGCGGGGCTCGGACGGCCGGGACGGGGCGTGTGACGCCGGGGACGGGGGCGGGTGTTGCGCGGTCACGCAGCCGGTGAGGGCCGTGACGGCCACGGTGACCAGGAGCGTTGCGGTGGTGGTCGGTCGATGCACGCGCGCAACTCTGCTGTGTCCGGGCGGCTTTGGGGAGGGAGGAGGCGGAGGATGCCCCACATGGGTGACGCCCGGGCCCGCCTGCGACGCCGCGCGTCTCGTCGGAGGGCCTCGGCAGGCGTGCCGTGGACCGGGCGTTCGCAAGACCCTCGGCATGCGGGCCGCAGACCGGGCGCCCGTCTGCGTTCAGTACCCGGTGGCCCCGTCGATCCGCTCCCGGATGAGGTCCGCGTGCCCGTTGTGCCGCGCGTACTCCTCGATCATGTGCGTGTAGATCCACCGCAGGCTCGGCGCCTCGCCCGAGCGCCGGTGCACGGCCTTGCTGATGTCGTCCAGGGCGAAGCCCTCCGCGTTGCGCCGGGCGAGAGCGATCTCCGCCTGCCAGGTGGCGTACGCCTCCTCCCAGGTGTCCTCCTCGGTGAGGTGGAACTCGCCGTCCGGGTCCTCCTCGCTGAAGTAGATCGGCCCCTGGTCGTCGTCCACCAGCACCTTGCGGAACCAGATGCGCTCGACCTCCGCCATGTGCCGTACGAGCCCCAGCAGGGACAGCTCCGAGGGCGGCACCGACGCGGTCCGCAACCGGGCGTCGTCCAGGCCCTCGCACTTGATCGCGAGGGTCTCGCGGTGATAGTCGAGCCAGCCTTCGAGCATGGTCCGTTCATCGGCCGTGACGGAGGGTTCGGTGCGCCGGGTAGTCATGCCGGCCATCCTCGCAGCCCCCGTATGCTGCCGACGAGGCATTTCGACGGCACCGTGGACGGGAGACCCCTGTGAAGGTCGGCTGCATCGGACTCGGCGACATCGCGCGGAAGGCGTATCTGCCGGTGCTCGGCACCCGAGCGGGGCTCGAACTCCATCTGCAGACGCGGACTCCCGCCACCCTCACCCGCGTCGCCGACAGCCTCCACCTCCCCCCGGGACAGCGGCACACCGACCTCGACGCGCTGCTCGCGCAGGACCTCGACGCGGCCTTCGTGCACGCGCCCACCGGGGCCCACCCCGAGATCGTCCAGCGGCTGCTGGAGGCGGACGTGCCGACGTACGTCGACAAGCCGCTCGCGTACCAACTCGCGGACTCCGAACGGCTCGTACGGCTCGCGGAGGAGCGGAACGTCGGCCTCGCCGTGGGCTTCAACCGGCGGTACGCGCCCGGATACGCGCAGTGCGCCGACCATCCGCGCGAGCTGATCCTCATGCAGAAGAACCGCATCGGCCTGCCCGAACTGCCGCGCACGATGATCCTCGACGACTTCATCCATGTCGTGGACACCCTGCGGTTCCTGGTGCCGGGGGAGATCGAGGACATGACCGTGCGCGCCCGGACCGAGGACGGGCTGCTGCACCACGTCGTGCTGCAGCTCTCCGGGGCCGGCTTCACCGCGCTCGGCGTCATGAACCGGCTCAGCGGCTCGGCGGAGGAGATCCTGGAGGTCTCCGGGCAGGACACCAAGCGGCAGGTCGTGAACCTCGCCGAGGTCGTCGACCACAAGGGGCAGCCGTCCATAAGGCGGCGCGGCGACTGGGTGCCGGTGGCCCGGCAGCGCGGCATCGAGCAGGCGGTGCTCGTCTTCCTCGACGCCGTGCGCGCGGGCAAGGTGCTCAGCGCGCGGGACGCGCTGGCGACCCATGAGCTGTGCGAGCGGGTGGTGCGGGCGGTGGAGGACCGGTCCGCCGCCTGAGCCGCACGGCCCGTACGCCCTCGAAGGCACCGCATACGACCAGCACCAGCAGCGCCGCGTGCACCGGCCAGTCGCCGAAGCGGACGTACGGCGTCGTACCGCCCGCCAGCGGCACCTCGTACACCGCCGTCGTGCTCTCGTCCGTGCTGAGCCGGGAGCCGACGCGCTCGCCGTCCGGGCCGTACACCGCCGAGACGCCGGTGAGCGTCGCGTGGGCCATCGGGCGGCCGGTCTCGGCGGCCCGCAGCGCGGCCAGCGAGGCGTGCTGCTCGGGCGCCCAGCTCTGTTGGAACGTCGAGGTCGCCGACTGCGCGAGCAGCAACTCGGCACCGTCCTCGACGAGATGACGGCTCATGTCCGGGAACGCGGACTCGAAGCAGACCATCGGGCCGATCCGCAGTCCCTTCCCGGAGTCGAACACGACCTGCGCGGTGCCCTGCCTGCGGTCCTCGCCGGCCGCCTCACCGACCGAGGTGGCCCAGCCGAGCAGCGAACGCGCGGGGATGTACTCGCCGAAGGGGACCAGACGCATCTTGTCGTAGCGGTCACCGGTCGGGCCGTCGGGGCCGACGAGCACGGAACTCTTGTAGATGCCGGGACGGTCGGAGCGGCGGGCGTCGACGTTCACCAGGATGTTCGTGTCCGTCTCGCGGGCCAGCGCGGCGATACGGTCGGCGAGGTCGGTCCGGTCGGCCAGGTCGTAGCCGACGCTGCTCTCGCCCCAGACGATCAGGTCCAGGTCCTGCCCCGCGAGCCGGCGGGTGAGCGCCTCCTCGCGGGCGAACCGGTTGTCGGGACCGTCGGTCACACCGGGCTGTACGACGGCGATCCGCACCTCGCCCCGGACGTCGGGTCGCGGCGACCACAGCCACACCGCCGAGGTCGCGATGGCCGCCGCGACGACACCGGCGAGCGCCGGCGCCCGGGACCGGCGTACCGAGACCAGCACGGTGACCGCCACATTGACGGCCACCACCAGGAAGCCGATCAGCCAGACACCGCCGACCGAGGCCAGCCGCAGCGCGGGCTCCACCTGCCACTGGCTGGACCCCAGCAGCCCCCATGGGCCGCCGAGCCCCTGCCAGGAGCGCACGAGTTCGATGGCCAGCCAGCCCGACGGCACGACCAGCAGGGCGGCGGCGATCCGCCCGGACGAGGGCGTGCCGGCCAGGAACCGGCGCACCAGCCAGGCCCAGGGCGCCCACAGCGCGCCCAGCAGGCCGGCGATGACGAAGGTGAACACATGCAGGTTCGGCAGCAGCCAGTGGTGCATGGCCAGCATGAAGCCGAAACCGCCGAGCCAGCCGTCGTACGCCGCCCGGCGGCCGGTCGGAGCCCTGCGGATCAGCAGTATCCAGGGCACCAGCGCCCCGTACGCGAACCACCACAGGCCCGGCGCCGGGAACGCGAGCACAGGCAGACCGCCGGCCATGACGACGGCCACCCGCCGCCGCCATGGGGAGGCGAGCCAGTCCGACGTCCTCATTCAGCGCCTCCCTCCCCGGCTGTGCGTGTTTCCAGTGTGCGCGCCGTAAGCGATCTCCGACAGGGGGTGTCACAGGCGCGGGGTGGTGCGCGGGCCGGTGGTCGGCAGCCCGGCGGGGAGGGCGGTGGGGCCGGGGCGCTCAGGCTCGGCAAGCGGCGCTCCGGCCCGGGAAGCGGCGGTCGGGCCGGGAGCGGTGGTCGGGCCGGGCGGCGTGCTCAGGCCGGGGAGGGATGCTGGTCGGGGGTGAGACCCTCCGGGGCGCGGCGCCATTTTTCCTGGACGACGACCTCGCGGAGGCGCCAGCCGTCGGGTGTGCGGATCAGGGCGAAGGCGTAGCGGCCGCCGCAGACGAGGTCGGGGGCGGTGGATCCGCCGTCGTGTCCGGCGAAGCGCATCGGGTTGATGTAGTCCGCCTGGACCTGGGCGGTGTCACCGGTGTCCTGCTCGAGGTAGCCGAACCGCACCCGCCGGTTGACGATCAGATGCTGCCGCATCGGGAAGAGCTCCATGCTCCGCGCCAGCCACCCGGCGACCTGCACGGCGTCCCCCTCGATGCCCCCTGCCGAGCGGTAGTCCGCGCGGCCGTCCGGTGCGAACAGTTCCCGGTAAGCCGTCCAGTCGCCGTCGTCCACCGCCACCGCGTACTCGGTGATCAGGCCGTCGACGGCGAGTCGGTCCATCACGGTCGCGAGCTCTACGCGCTGCGTCATCGGCTCAGTGTTGGGGCAGAGGACGCGCCACGCCAAGGGGCGTGCAGGCAGATGGGGGATATTTCAGGGATCACCGGGACCGGCCGCCCGGTCGTGGGCGTGACGGCCGTCGATATTCGGTGGCCTCGGAGTGCGGCGGTGATCGAACCTGGTCTTCGTGACTGAAAGTGAACGTCAACCAGTGACGGAACCCAAGTTCCGTGTCCGTGCCCGCCATACCGCCGACACGGTGACCGTCTACCAGGCGTACCGCCCGGAGATCGGCGGCCCGGCCGCGCGCGGCGGGAGGTTCCCGGCCGCGTGGAAGCGGGACCGGATGACCTGGATCAAGCCGTCCTTCCTGTGGATGATGTACCGCTGCGGCTGGGGCCTGAAGGAGGGCCAGGAGACGGTGCTGGCCGTCGAGATCGGCCGCGACGGCTTCGAGTGGGCCCTGCGCAACTCCTGCCTCTCGCACTACGTACCGGAGTTGCACGAGAGCCAGACCGCCTGGCAGCGGGAGCTGCGGCGATCGCCCGCTCGGGTGCAGTGGGACCCCGAGCGCGACCTGCGGCTGAACCCGCTGCCGTACCGCTCGTTGCAGTTGGGCCTGGCGGGTGAGGCGGCCGCTCGGTACGCGGACGAGTGGATCGTCGGCATCGAGGACGTGACGCCGCTCGCCACGGAGGTCCACCGCCTCGTACGGGCGGGTGACCTGGACGCGGCGGCCGGGCTGCTGCCCGAGGAGCGGCCGTATCCCGTCGCGGACGAACTGCTGGCCCATCTGCGCCGCTGACACCTGACCTCGGACGCGGTCAGGCGCAGCCACCCGGTCAGCCTCTGTCTCGGCGGAGCAGCGTGCAGACCGCGTTCTCCTCGATCGCGCGGAGCTTCTCCACGAGCTCCGGATTGTTCGTCCTGTTCACCTGGGTGGTGAGCGAGAAGGTGAGGGACTTCCGGCCGTCGGGTGTCGCGGCGATCAGCTGCGTGTAGCCGGGGAAGTTCCCGGTGTGCCCCAACACCACCCCGCAGCGGGTGCTGTAGTGGAAGATGCCGAGTCCCGCCGTGTTGCGGCCGGGGCCGGCCGGTTCGGACGCCCCCTCGATCCAGCGGCGCTGCTCGCGCAGAACCTCCTCCGACGTCAGCTTTCCGGCGGCGTAGGCGCGAATGAACCGCGTCATGTCATGCGGAGTGGAGACGATCCCGCCCGAGGCCCACACACCGGACGCGCTGAGCACTTCGCTGACGTCCTCCGGCGGCTCGGGCGGCTCGACGGCGTACCCGTGCATGTACGGCTCCGGCATCTCGTAGCCCAGGGGGAGGCTGGTGTCGTGCAGACCGAGCGGCTGGTAGACGATCCGGCTCAGCAACTCCTCGTACGGCCTGTGGGTCGCCGCCTCCGCCATCAGCGCGACGGCGATGTTGTCGGAGTTGGAGTACTGGTACTGGGAGCCCGGACGGAAGCGGAGCGGCTCGTCCGCCACGAAGTCCAGCAGCCGGCGCGGGTCGAACGTGCGGCGCGGATCCGCGAGCAGCAGTTCCAGGAACTCCGGGTCCTCGGAGTAGTCGGGCAGCCCGCTGGTGTGGTTCAGCAACTGCCGGAGGGTGACCGACCGCCATGCGCGCGGCAGCTGGGGCAGCGTGCGGCCGATGGTGCTGTCGAGGTCGAGCGCACCCCGCTGCACCAGACGCAGCGCCACGGCACCGGTGAACGCCTTCGCCGTACTGGCGATCCGCATGTGGTCGGTGGTCTCGATCGGCCGACCGCTCTCCAGATCGGCGACACCAGCCCGTACGACATGCTGCGTGTCCCCCCGTTGCAGTACGACGATCACACCCGGCGGCCCTCCGGGGGTGCTGACCAGCTCTTCGAGCTGCCGTCGCAGGGCCCCCTCGCTCCCGCCGTCGGAAGCGGCACCCGCCGCCGGAGCGGTGAGCAGGCCGCCGAGGCAGGAGGCGCCGAGCAGGGCGACGAGGGACAGACGGAGGCGGGAGCGAGGACGGGTACGGGTACGCGTGTGCGGGCGGGAAGAGGGCGTGGGCGGCATGAGGGTCCCGGGAAGTCGGCGGGGCAGGTCACCCTCAGCATTGGCCGGGACCACGGTCACGCGCTCGCGCGCTTGCTCTATCCGGCCGATCGGCGTCGCGAGCCGCGTCCGGTGGGGACAGCGGGTGGCACGGTCAGCGCGCGGCGAACTGCACCTTGGTCGGCTGTACGGCGTCCGGCCGCACCGTGATCCCGTCGACGGTCAGCTGCTCTCCGTAGATGTCGGTGATCCTCAGCGCGCCACCGCACCCGCCGCCCTGCTCGGAGAGGAAGTAGTTGTATTCGGTACGGGGCAACCGGGTCCAGCTGCCGCCCTCGCGGACCTCCAGCCGGGCGACCGGATTGCGGTGGCCGATCACCTGGATGCCGCACCAGTACTGGCTGGAGCCGGTCTTGTACCGGATCGAGAGGGGGTCGGACGTGCCGGGGCTCAGCAGGCTCCAGGTGATCGGTATCTGACCGCGCGAAGGAGCGGCGAGCTTGGCGAAGGCCTGGGCGCTGAGGTCGAGTTGCCCGGGCCTGCAGGGTGACGGGCACTCGTTGGTGATCCGGACCGTGACGGAGGCGCCGCCCGCACGGACACGCACATACGCTCCGCAGGCCTGGGAGACCTCGTAGTCGGTCGTGTTCATCGCCGCGGTCATGACGTCGCCGGTCGGGCCGAACGAGCAGGCGCCGTCGCCGTTTCCGGCGTCGTAGAAGGTGGCGACTCCTTCGTAGTCGACCCCGGGGCGGATCCGGCCCGCCAGCGACGCCGAGGCGGATCCCGCCTGCCGGGTGGTCTCGGGTGTCGGTCGCGCCGACCCGGTGGTCGCGGCCGGCGCCGGGGTGGTCTTGGTGGCCGACGCGCTCGGGGACTTCGGTGGCTTCGTGGAGGGTTTGCGCTCCGGTGTCCTGGACGGCTCGGCCGACGGGGTGGTGGCCGCGGCGGGGGTGGCGCCGGCCTTCCCGGCAGCCGCGGTGCCGGTCTCGCGGTCGGGGCTGAACGCCATGACGAGGGACGCGGCGAGCCCGACGGCCGCCACGGCGGCGACGGAGACGAGGATGGTGCGCCGCTTGGGGTGACGGGAGGAGCGGTGGGAACGGGGTGCCACGGTGAAGTCCTTTGCGTCCTTGCGTGGTTCGGGCGAGCGCGTGCGTGGGTGCATGTGTGGTTCGTGTGGGGCTCGGGTGAAAGGAGCTTCCCACTCCTCAGTTGTCGCCGGGTCCGGAATGGTTGCCCTCGAACGACAAGATGGCGGCCCGCTGTGATCGTAGGATGATCGATCGCCGAGCTCGTCGGTCGCCGTACGCCGCTCGCGATACGGCCGTAGTCAGGGAGGTTGGGATGTCACGTCCGGTCACGGTGGTCACGGGCGGCAGCCGGGGGATCGGTGCCGCGACCTGCCTGCGGCTCGCGGCGGACGGGCACGACGTGGTCGTCGGGTATGTGAACGACGGGGCGGCCGCCGAGTGGATCGCGACGGGGGTGCGGGCGAACGGGGCGCGCTGTGTCACGGTCAAGGCGGACACCTCGGTGGAGGCCGATGTGGACCGGCTGTTCGAGACGGCGGCGGAGCGGCTCGGGCCGGTGACGGGGCTGGTCAACAACGCCGGGGTGACAGGCCCGTTCGGGAGACTGGCCGACACCGACACGGAGGTCCTGCGCCGGGTGGTGGAGGTCAACCTCCTCGGTGTGCTGCTGTGTTCGCGCCGGGCGGCCACGGTGATGGCGGCCTGGGGAAGCGGGGTCATCGTGAACGTGTCCTCGGCGGCGGCCACGCTGGGCAGTCCCGGCGAGTACGTCCACTACGCGGCGACCAAGGCCGCGGTCGACGCGCTCACGACGGGGCTCGCCAAGGAACTCGGTCCGGACGGCATCCGTGTCAACGCGGTAGCCCCCGGGGTGATCGACACCGAGATCCACGCGCGGATGGGCGACCCGGAACGCCCCGAGCGCATCGCCGCCTCCGTCCCCCTCCGCCGCCCCGGCCGCGCCGACGAGATCGCGTCGGCCATCGCCTGGCTCATGTCTCCGGAGGCCTCGTACACCACGGGGGCGGTGCTGCGGGTGTCCGGCGGTCGGTGAACGTCAGCCGCGCCGCTTGTCGAGCAGTCGCTGGAAGGCGGTCGGTGTGGGCCGGTCGGTCAGGAACTCCTTGATACGCGAGGCGCACCGGAGCGGGTCCGCCCGGCTTGTGTCGCACTCGATGTCGTAGAGCCCGTGTGCGTGCACCTGCTCCAACTGTCGCGCGGCCAGCCCCGGCGGCCGGTCGCCCCGCTCCCGCTCGCGTCGTTCGAGCTCGGCGCGGGAGCAGCGCACGCCGACGAACACGACGTCGTCCGGCACGAAGAGGTCGAGACAGTCCCGCAGTCGCCATTCCTGGCTCAGGACGTGGTCCATGACGACGTTGTTGCCCGCGGCGGCCATGCCGGCGATCGCGCGGTGATAGCCCCGCCAGGTGTTGTGCAGCACGGTGGCGAGCCGTTCGGCCGGCATCTCCTGGCGTGTGCGCATGGCGTGGAACGCGTCGACCGGAATGTGGAAGTACGGCTCGTCGAGGACCCGCAGCAACTCCACCGCGATGCTCGACTTGCCCGAACTGGACGTGCCGTTCAGGAAGATGACCAGTCCGCCGGGGGTGCGGTCCCGTTCGTCGGCGCTCCGCCCCGCTGGGCTCACGCGGCCTCGACGACGTCTCCGCGCATCGCCGCGGCCCACTCCACGACCAACAGCTCGTACTCCGCCCGCTCCTGCGCCGAGAGCGACCCGCCCGCACGCCGCCACAGCGCTCGGATCTGGTTGTTCAAGTCGGCGGCAGACCGCACGGAACCACGGGTGATGGCATCGGGGGACATGCGGACAAGAGTAGGCGCCCGGACTGACAGCGCGCTACTGGTCGGCTACGGATGCCGTATGTGGTTGGTCACGGAAGGGAGTTGGGGAGGAAGGGGCCGTTCCGGCCGAGGCCCGCTCAGCCCGCCGACTCGCCCGCGTGCGGGCTCAGTACGCCCATCGACACCAGGATGACGAGGAGGATGCCGAGGGCGATGCGGTAATAGACGAAGGGCATGAAGCTCTTGGTTGAAATGAATTTCATGAACCATGCGATGACTGCATAGCCGACGAAGAAGGCGATGACCGTGGCGAAGATCGTCGGGCCCCAGGAGACATGGCCGCCCTCCATCGCGTCCTTGAGTTCGTAGCCGCCCGAGGCGATCACGGCCGGGATGGCGAGGAGGAAGGAGTAGCGGGCCGCGGCCTCGCGCTTGTAGCCCATGAGGAGGCCGCCGCTGATGGTGGCGCCGGAGCGGGAGACACCGGGGATGAGGGCCATGGCCTGGCAGAGGCCGAAGATGAGGCCGTCCTTGATGCTGAGCTGTTCGAGGCTCTTGCGCTCCTTGATGGCGCGGTGCTTCCCGCCGGTCTCGTCGCGGGCGGCCAGGCGGTCCGCGATGCCCAGGACGATACCCATGACGATCAGCGTGGTCGCGGTGATGCGCAGGTCGCGGAACGGGCCCTCGATCTGGTCCTTGAGGGTTACGCCGAGGACACCGATCGGGATGGAACCGACGATCACCAGCCAGCCCATCTGGGCGTCGTGGTCGCCGCGCATCTCCTTGTTGAACAGGGAGCGCGACCACGCCGAGATGATGTTGGCGATGTCCTTGCGGAAGTAGATCAGCACGGCGGCCTCGGTGCCGATCTGCGTGATCGCGGTGAAGGCCGCGCCCGGGTCCTCCCAGCCGGAGAAGGCCGCCGTCAGGCGCAGATGCGCGCTGGAGGAGATGGGGAGGAATTCGGTCAGCCCCTGGACGAGTCCGAGGATGAGGGATTCAAACCAAGACATGAAGTTACGTGGTCCAAGCGCTGATCGTGGAGGGCCGACGGAAGACGTGCCGCGCCGCGGGGCGGGTGATCACAGTGCTGGAGGCAGCCTAGCGCCCCCTGGGGACAGGGCTGTCACAGGGGTTTCGCAGGGCCGGGCGGGGGCGGAGGAGGGGAGGTGCGGGGGCGGCCGGGCCGGGCGTCGCGAGGCGTGGAACGGCCGGATCCGTGGTGTTGACCGGTCACTATGTCCGCACATACGTTGCTGACGAGGGAAAGCGCTTGCCGTTGTGAGGGTCGCCGTTCCGCCGGAGCCCCCGCCACCAGGCGTTGGCCAACGTCCGACGTCACGTTCGATGGAGTGCTGATCACGTCCATGCCCACACCCAGCAACGACCCGAGCCCGACTCCGGACCACCGACCGAGCCGTCCCCCGGCCCCCCTGGCCGGCCGCCGCGTCCGCGCCGCGATCATCGGTATCGGCGCCATCGGCGGCGGCTCGCATCTGCCCGCGCTCGCGCGGCTCGCCGAGGAGGGCGAGACCGAGATCGTCGCCGCGGTCGACATCGATGCCGACGCGGTGGCGAAGTTCTGCGCCGAGCACGGCATCCCGCACGGCTACACCGATCTGGACCGGATGCTGGCGGAGCAGCGGCCCGATCTGGTCAGCGTCTGCACCCCGCCGACCCTGCACCGCGACCAGAGTGTCGCCGCGCTGCGGGCCGGTGCCTGGGTGTGGTGCGAGAAGCCCCCGGTGCCCACGCTCGCCGACTACGACGCCGTCGAGGCGGAGGAGGGCAGGGAGACCGGGGGGCCGTACGCCTCGATCGTCTTCCAGCACCGCTTCGGCTCGGGTTCGCGGCATGTACGGAAGCTGATCGCCGAGCAGAGCCTCGGGCGCCCGCTCGTGGCGCACTGCCAGACCACCTGGTACCGCGACACCGCCTACTACGCCGTGCCCTGGCGCGGCCGCTGGCAGACCGAGGGCGGCGGGCCCGCCATGGGCCACGGCATCCACCAGATGGACCTGCTGCTCGATCTGCTCGGCCCGTGGAGCGAGGTCCGGGCGATGGCCGGGCGGCTGGTCCACGACGTGGAGACCGAGGACGTCTCGACCGCCCTCGTGCGCTTCGAGAGCGGCGCCCTGGCCACCGTCGTCAACAGCGTCCTCAGCCCCGACGAGGTCAGCCGCATCCGCATCGACTGCGAGCGCGCCACCGTCGAACTGACCCATCTGTACGGCCACTCCAACGCCAACTGGTCCCTCACCCCCGCCCCGGGCACCCCGGACGCGGACGCGGCGGCCTGGCGGGACTTCGGCGAGGACGTGCCCAGCTCGCACCTGGCCCAGCTGCGTGAGCTCGTGGCGAGCATGCGCGCGGGCGAGCGGCCGCGCAGCAGCGGCGCCGACGGGCGGACGAGCCTTGAGCTGATCGCCGCCCTGTACAAGTCGGCGTTCACGGACACGACCGTACGGCGTGGGGAGATCGGCCCTGGGGACCCGTACTACACGGCCATGCACGGAGGCGCCCCCGGCTGGGCGCCCGAACCCGCTCAGGTGTCCGCCGACGCGACCGAGGAGATCACCGCATGACCTTCCACGACGGGCTGCGCGTCGTCCACGCCCACGGCGACCGGATCACGGTCACCGAACCCACCACCGGTGTCGAGCTGCTGAGCTACGTCTACCGGCCGGAGGCGGCCTGGGAGGCCCCGAAGCCCTATCTGCACCCGATCCGGACGCTGGCCGGGGACGTCGTCACCGACTTCCGGCCCAACGACCACCGCTGGCACAAGGGCCTGCAGCTGACGGCCTCGCACCTGTCGGGCCAGAACCTGTGGGGCGGCAACTCGTATGTGCACGGCGAGGGCTACCTGCCGATCCCGGAGCGGGTCGGCTCCATGGCGCACGCCGGCTTCGACGTCGTCGAGTCGGACGGCGAGCGGGTCGTGATCGCCGAGCGGCTGACCTGGCACCCGTACACCGGGGAGCTGTGGGCCGACGAGGAGCGCCGCATCGAGGTCCATGACATCGACACCGACACGGAGTCCGGCTCCTGGGCGCTGACCTGGACGAGCGCCATCACCAACCGCCGGGACGAACCGCTGCTGTTCGGCAGTCCCACCACCGCCGGACGGGAGATGGCCGGCTACACGGGCCTGTTCTGGCGCGGGCCGCGCGCCTTCCGGGACGGGCGGATCATCGGGCCCGACTCCGAGGGACCCGAGCTGATGGGCGAGCAGGCGCCCTGGCTGGCCTACTCGGGCGAGCACGACGGCACCGACGGACACGCCACGCTCCTCTTCGCACACGCGCCCGAGAACGACCACACGGGAGCTCAGGGCGCCCACCCCGCCCACTGGTTCGTCCGCAACGAGCCGTTCGCCGCCGTCGCCCCCTCCTGGGCCTTCTTCCAGGAGTTGGAGCTGGCACCCGGCGACACGCTCACCCGCCGCTACCGGGTCGTCGTGGCGAACGGCGCCTGGGAGCGCGAGGAGATCGCCAAGTACCTGGAGGCGCACCCGTGGTGAGCGCGTACGAGGGGCTGCCGGGCGGCGTCGCCGTCTCACACCTGTCCGTCTACGACTGGCCCGCCGCGGACGGGGTCTGCGGCGGAACTCCCCATATGCATCTGACCTGTTCGGAGGCGTACGTCGTCACCGGCGGGCGCGGCGCGGTGCAGACGCTGACGACCTCCGGGTACGAGGTCACCCCGCTGGCGCCCGGGACGGTCGCCTGGTTCACGCCCGGCACCATCCACCGGCTGGTCAACGAGGACGACCTGCGCATCACCGTCCTCATGCAGAACAACGGGCTCCCGGAGGCGGGCGACGCCGTCCTCACGCTGCCCCCGGAGTACCTGACCGACCCGGAGACGTACGCCGCCGCCACCCGCATCCCGGTGGACGCGCCGGAGGCGGAGCAGGAGCGCGTGGCCCTGGCCCGGCGGGACCTCGCCCTGGAGGGCTACCGGGCGCTGCGCGACGCGTCCGGCCCCGAGCCGCTCGCGGCTTTCCACCGGGCCGCCGCCGCACTCGTGCGGCCCCGGCTCGCGGAGTGGCGCGCACGCTGGGAGTGGGGCGCGCGGGCCGCTGCCGCCGCCACGGGGGAGCAGCTGGACCGGCTGGAGCAGGGGGACCCGTCCCACCTCTCCGACGCCGTCGTCCGGGCCGAACAGCCCGCCGCGTACGGCAAGTTCGGGATGTGCGGGCGGCTGAACGTCTACAAGGGGACCGGGTAGCGGCGGTTACGCGCCCGTCGGGCCCGTCACCGACCAGCCGGGGGACCGCGGGTGCGCCATGAGGTCCTCGTGGCGCACCTCGCCGCCGCAGGCCGTGCAGGTGACCGTCGGGACCAGTTCGTGGCCGCAGATGTGCTCGATCACCATCCGGCGGTCGTCGTCCTTCCGGAGATGGCGGTCGCCCCATGCCATGAGCGTCATCAGGACCGGCAAGCCGAACGGCGCCCTCGCCCAGGTCCATGGGACACCATCGCCCTCAGCGGCACGGCTGCCCGCAGCCGAGTAGACGGCCGCCGCCCGGTCAGCGCGCTCGCAAGTGGTGGCGTTTGCGCCAGGCCAGCGCCGCGCCGACCAGGGCCGGGATCGCGATGCATGCCATGGCGATCAGGAAGGCCGGGGAGGTCGGGGTCGAGGCGCGGGCGCCGGCTACCGCGTATGCGGCGGTGTTCGGGATCGAGCCGAGTGCGGTGGCGAGGAGGAAGGGGAGATAGCCCATGCGGGAGACGGACGCGCAGTAGTTCGCCGCCCAGAACGGCACTCCGGGGAACAACCGGGCCGCCAGCATCGAGCGGAAGCCGTGGCG
Source organism: Streptomyces sp. DSM 40750 (assembly GCF_024612035.1). Lineage (GTDB taxonomy): Bacteria > Actinomycetota > Actinomycetes > Streptomycetales > Streptomycetaceae > Streptomyces. The sequence goes on along the minus strand of NZ_CP102513.1, from coordinate 2,140,511 downwards.
GCTGAGCTGGCCGTCCGCGGACTTCAGCCAGCGGTGGCGGAGGAGGGGGCGCAGGGCGTCCTGCCCGAGGATCCGGCCCAGGCCGAAGGCGATGCCGGCCCCGAGGACCGTGCCCGCGAGCGCCGAGGCCAGGCCCAGCTGGGAGCCGAAGAGGGCGCCCGCCGCGAGGTTGAGGATCGGCCGGGGCACGAAGGCGACCGTGCACAGCCCGTACGCCACCGCGAACACCACGGCCGCCGCGGCGCCGCCCAGTTGGGGCGGCCAGCCGTCCGCCAGCAGCCGCTGCGGCTCGAACAGCAGCACCGTCACCAAGGCGCCCACGAGCAGCGCCACGAGCAGCGAGAACCGAGCCCACGGCGAGAGCAGCGCTCTGCCCCAGCGGGCGGCACGCCCCAGCGGCACAGCTGGTACGGGTGCGGCGACGGCGAGCTCCGTGGTGGTGGCCCGGGGAAGGACCGTGGCGGTGCCCCCAGAGCGGGTGGTGGCATCGAGCATTCGACGACGGTAACCGACCCATGTATGGGTATGCCGTACAGAACGTCTCACGGGGGTCACAACAAGCGGAACAACGGGCTCGCGAGCACCATGTGCCGGTCGCCCCGAGGAGCATCGCGCACGGTGCTGCCTGCGCCTTCCGGAACACGGACACGGCCGCGGCACCGTTCATTCCGTGCGTCGTCCTGTGAAGCATCTCTCTTCGGCTTCACCTCCGACCTCGTCCGTACCGAAAACCATTCGACGCGGGCCGAGACGTCGACGATGATCGACGTCATGTTCCGGCACACCTTCGTTCTCGCCGCATCCGCGACTGTCGCGGATGCCCCGAAGGCTGCCCTTCTGATCGTCGTGGCCGCCGCAGACGGCGCCCGAAGCTGACCCTTCCCGGACATTCCGGCGGACCCCGTAGGGGGAGGGTCGGCAGGACCTCGGGGTCCCCGTCCCGGCCGCGCCCGTAGTCGCGCCGGGGCCTCACTCAGTACCGCTGAAGAGACTTCGAGGTACCGCCATGTCCAAGACGGCCTACGTCCGCACGAAACCGCATCTCAACATCGGCACCATGGGCCATGTCGACCACGGCAAGACCACCCTGACCGCCGCCATCACCAAGGTCCTCGCCGAGCGCGGGGCGGGCACGTTCGTGCCGTTCGACCGCATCGACCGCGCGCCGGAGGAGGCCGCGCGCGGCATCACCATCAACATCGCGCACGTCGAGTACGAGACCGACACCCGGCACTACGCGCACGTCGACATGCCCGGCCACGCCGACTACGTCAAGAACATGGTCACCGGGGCGGCGCAGCTCGACGGGGCGATCCTCGTCGTCTCCGCGCTCGACGGGATCATGCCGCAGACCGCCGAGCACGTACTGCTCGCCCGGCAGGTGGGCGTGAACCATGTGGTCGTCGCGCTGAACAAGGCCGACGCCGTCGACGACGGCGAGGACACCGTGTTGATCGACCTCGTCGAGCTGGAGGTCCGTGAGCTGCTCACCGCGCACGGCTACGGCGGCGACTCCGTACCCGTCGTACGGGTCTCCGGCCTCAAGGCGCTCGAAGGGGACCCGCGGTGGACGGCGTCGATCGACGCGCTGCTGGACGCGGTGGACACGTACGTCCCGATGCCCGAGCGGTATCTGGACGCGCCGTTCCTGCTCTCCGTGGAGAGCGTCCTCACGATCACCGGGCGGGGGACCGTCGTCACGGGGGCCGTGGAGCGGGGCACGATCCATGTGGGCGACCGGGTCGAAGTGCTCGGTGCCGAGGTGGAGACCGTCGTCACCGGTCTGGAGACCTTCGGCAAGCCCATGGGCGAGGCGCAGGCGGGGGACAACGTGGCGCTGCTGCTGCGCGGGGTGCCCAGGGACTCCGTCCGGCGCGGGCATGTCGTCGCGGCGCCCGGCAGTGTCGTGCCGAGGCGGCACTTCACCGCGCAGGTGTATGTGCTGTCGGCGCGCGAGGGCGGGCGTACGACTCCGGTGTCGACCGGGTACCGGCCGCAGTTCTACATCCGTACGGCGGATGTGGTCGGGGACGTCGACCTCGGGGAGCTCGCCGTCGCGCGGCCGGGGGACCGGGTCACGATGAGTGTGGAGTTGGGCCGTGAGGTTCCGTTGGAGCCGGGGCTCGGGTTCGCGATTCGTGAGGGCGGTCGGACCGTGGGGGCGGGGACCGTGACGGCCGTTCAGTAGGCGGGTCGAGGTGTGTAGGGGCTGCGGGCCGGTTCTTGGCTGGTCGCGCAGTTCCCCGCGCCCCTCTCAGGGGCGCCGCGGTGGCCCTCCGACCAAGGGCGAGCCCGGCACAATGGGTGCCGTGAACGAAGCCATACCCGTCTCCCGTGCCATCGATCACGGCACCGCCAAGCTCATGCCCGACGTCGACCGGGACCGGGCCTGGCTGCTGACCGTCGACGGGGCGCCGCAGTCGTACGTCGATCTGGACGCGCCCACGCATCTGGAGTTCGAGTACGCGCGGCGGCTCGGGCATGTACTGGACACGGTGGCGGAGGCCGGGCGGGCGCTCGACGTGCTGCATCTCGGCGGGGGCGCGCTCACTCTGCCCCGGTATGTGGCCGCCATGCGGCCGGGGTCCCGGCAGGACGTCGTCGAGTACGACCGGGGGCTGCTGGACATGGTCGCCGAGCATCTGCCGCTGCCCGGCGACGCGGGGATCGCGCTGCACGGGGCGGACGCTCGGGAATGGCTCGAAGCGGCCCCCGCGGACTCCGCCGACGTGGTCGTCGGGGATGTGTTCGGCGGCTCGCGGGTGCCGGCGCATCTGACGACCGTGGCGTACGCGCGGGCCGTCGAGCGGGTGCTGCGCCCGGACGGGGCGTATCTCGCGAACCTGGCCGATGCCGCGCCGTTCGCGTTCCTCCGGTCCCAACTGGCCACCTTGGCCACGGTGTTCGAGGAGCTGCTGCTGATCGCCGAGCCGGGGGTGCTGCGCGGCCGACGGTTCGGAAACGCCGTGTTGGTCGCCGCCCATCAGCCGCTCGACGTCGCCGTCCTGGCCCGGCGGACCGCCGCCGACGCCTTCCCGGCGCGGGTCGAACACGGCCCGGCGCTGCGCGACTTCATCGGCGGCGCCGTCCCCGTGAGCGAGGAGGACGCCGTGCCGTCACCCGAGCCGCCCGACGGAGCCTTCGGTATCGGCTGAGCCGGGCTCGGCATCGGGCTTGGCCAGGACCACCGGCGTGACGTGCCGGGTCAGGTTCCGTACGTCCCGTACGCACAGGACCGCCGCCGTGGCCGCCACGCACAGCGCCGCGCAGCCCCACAGGGCCGCCGTACGCCCGAAGGCGCCCTCGGCCGGGCCCGCCAGCGCGGTGGCCAGCGGCACCATCGCCACCGAGCCGAACCAGTCGTACGCCGCGACGCGGGACAGTTTCTCCTCGGGGATCTCCTGGTGCAGCGCGGTCATCCAGGAGACACCGAACACCTCGATCGACAGACCGCCGACGAACATCGCGAGGCACAGCGCGGCGATCGGCACCGGCACGGCGAGCGCGGCGGACGGCAGGGCGAACGGGAAGACGCAGAGGACGCCCACGAGGAGGAGGCGGCGCGGTTTCCAGCGGGTCATGAGCAGCGCTCCGACGGCGTTGCCGGCCCCGTACAGGCCGAGCGCCAGGCCCCAGGGACCGGCTCCGCCGAGGCTCTCGCGGGCGACCTGGGGGCCGTAGACCGCGTCGGCGGCGACGATGACCGCGTTGACGAGGGAGAACTGCACGACGATCGCCCACAGCCAGGTGCGGCCGGTGAACTCCCGCCAGCCGTCCCGGAGATCGGCGAGCATGCCGCCGCCCGGTTCGCGCTCCGGTATGTGGCTCACATCGAGGAAGGCGCGCAGGGCGCCGGCGACCGCGAACGCGACGGCGTCCACCGCGAGCACCCAGCCGGGTCCGATCACCGCGACCATGGCGCCGCCGAGGGCCGCGCCGCTCATGGTCGCGCCCTGCGACGCGAAGCGGAACAGCGCGAAGGCGCGGCCCGCCTGCTCGGCGGTGACGGAGGAGAGCAGCATGCCCTCGGCCGCCGGGTTGAAGAACGCCTGCCCGGTGCCGCCGAGCGCGGAGAGCAGCATCATCTGCCACAGATGCGCGTCGCCGGTGAGCACGAGCACCGCGAAGGCGGCCTGGGAGAGGCAGTTGAGAGTGTTCGCCGCGACCATCACGTGGTGCCGGGGCAGCCGGTCCGCGACCGCGCCGCCGATCAGCAGGAACAGCACCAGCGGCAGAGTCCGCGCCGCCGCGACCAGACCGACGTCCCCGCCGTCGCCGCCCGCCTCCAGGACCGCGAACGCGGCCGCGATCAGGGCGCCGTGGCTGCCCAGGTTGGTGACGACCGCGGCCGCCGTCAGCAGGGTGTAGTTGCGGCCGGCCCAGGCGGGGCGGCGACGGAAGGCGGCGGGAGTCGTCACCCGCCGACTATCGCCGCCCCGGCCGCTCCTGCCAAACCGTTTCCTCAGGGCATACGACCAGATCGGGCCAGTGGGAAACGGCTTCCGAACACCGGGCTCGGGGCGACAGACGTCGCCCCCGCCGAGCCGCCGCGCCACCCGGTGTCGGCTCAGCCGCCCGTCGGGTCGCCGTACAGCCGTACCGTGCTGAGGATCTTCTGCACCGTCGCGTCCGGAACCTCGTCCTTCACGTCCTTGGCGCCGTGGAACGTCCAGGAGACGAAGTCACCGGCCGAGTTCTTGAAGGCGAACGTGGTCGCCTTGCCGTCCCTGTCGCACTTGCCCTTCTTGGCGACGCCGGTGGAGGACGTGGTCGCGACGCTGCCCTCGACGCCCGAGGTCGTGGTGTACGGCTTGGACTTGCCGATGGTCATCTTCTTCTTGGAGGCGTCCTTCTGGTCGGTGTAACCGCCGAAGACCCACCATGCCGAGTCGTTGCGGGCGATGCCGTCCAAGTCCTTGGCGCCCTGCTGGCCCTTGGTGCCCACGGCGGCAAGGGAGGTCGACTCCTCGTTGCCGTCCTTGTCGTCGTCGGAGGTGCACCAGTTCTCCTTGAGGATGGCGGGTGCCGACATGCCGATGAGGACCGACCCGTCGCCCTTCTCGTCGTCCTCGAAGCCGATGAAGGTGTCGGGCGACTGGACGGCCCACTCGGCGGGCACGTCGAAGGCCGTACCCCACTTGGGGTTGACGACGACCTTCCAGCCCTCGATGGTCGGCTTCGCCCCGGCGTCCTCGCCGCGCGGGTTGTCCGCGGTGCTCTCGGACACGGTCGGCGACGGCGAGACCGACGGCGCGGACTGGGTCTCCGACTTGCCCTTGTCCCCGTCGTCGCCGAGGACCAGGAAGCCCGTCACACCGGCCGCCACGACGACGGCCGTGGCCGCGATGATCGCGATCAGTGTCGTCCGGTTGCCGCCGCCTCCGCCCGGCGGCACCGGCGGGCCCGCGGGGGCCTGCCCGCCCCACTGCGGTTGCTGCCCGTACTGGGACTGCTGGCCCGTCGACTGATATCCGGGCTGCTGGTAAGGGTTGGGTTGCTGGTACCCCGGCTGTTGGTATCCCGACTGCCCCGACTGGTCGTACCCCGGCTGCTGGTACGGGTTCGGCTGCTGCGGTTGGTGCTCGCCCCCGGGCGGCTGCTGCTGTCCTGGCCACATGGCTCGTAACCATAGAGGCGACGGGGGGCGGGGTGCCACGGGAGTCCACGAAGGGGCTTTGCACTTGGGACGAACGGCTCCAAAACGCCCGCGACCGACGACTTTTGACGCGCCGTCCCGGAGGTCAGGACGAGGTCGGATCCTCGTAGAGGCGTACGGTCCCCAGGATCTTCCGCACCGTCGCGTCCGGGACCTCCTCGGACACCCCGGTCGGACCGACGAACGACCAGGCCACGAAGTCGCCCTCGGCGTTCTTGAACGCGAACGTCGTCGACTTGCCGTCCGTCCGGCACTTCCCCGTCTTCTCCACTCCGGCCGACCGGGCGGTCCCCAGGCTGCCGGCGATCCCGGAGTTCGTCGTGTACGACTCGACCTTCGCCGACTCGACCAGTGACTTGTCGGGCTGGGTGTAGGCGCCGTAGACCCAGGTCCTGGAGTCCGCGCGGGCGATCTCCTCGGTGCTTCTGGCGTTCCGGTCGCCCCTGGAGCCGGCGGCGGCCAGCCACCAGTGGTCCAGGTGTCCGTTCTGGTCGTCGTCGGCGCTGCACCACTCCTCCTTGAGGAAGGCGGGAGCCCGCATGCCGATGAGGACGTTCTCCTCGGTGTCGTCGTCCTCGGCGACGTACGAGACCCACCCGGGTTCCTTGAGCGCCCACTCGGCCGGGACGTCGAAGGCGACGCCGATGTCGGGGTTCACCACGGTCTTCCAGCCCGCGATCGTCGGCTCCGTGCCGTCCCCGGACCGGGGGTTGGTCTCACTCGCCCGGGGAGAGGCCGACTCGGTCGGCGTGGCCTGCGAGCCGCCATCGCCTCCGCCCAGCAGCAGGAAGCCGGCCACCCCGGTCGCGACCACCACGGCCGTCGCCGCGACGACCGCGACCAGCGTCGTACGCCTACTGCCGCCTCCGCCTCCGCCGCCCGGCTGTGGCGTGGGCCCGCCGGTTCCGGCCGTCGACGTGCTCCAGGGCACCTGCTGCTGGTGCGGCGCGCTGGGCCGCTGGTAGGGGTTCGCCTGGTGCTGGTGGGGCGGTGGGGGCTGCTGGTAGGGGTTGGGCTGCTGCTCTCCTGGCCACATGGGCGAACACGATACGACGATCACCTGGCGCGCCTGGTCAGGACTGGCTACTCGTGGGTAACATCCCGGTCATGAGCGCAGACCAGATGTCGATCGGCGAGATGCTCGCCGCCACGGTGCCGATGGCCAGGACCCTGAACCTGGAGTTCTTGGAGGCCACGCCGGAGAAGGCCGTGGTGGCGCTGCCGGACCAGGGCGAGTTCCACAACCATGTCGGCGGGCCGCACGCCGGAGCGATGTTCACGCTGGGTGAGTCGGCGAGCGGGGCGATCGTGCTCGCCGCGTTCGGGGACCAGCTCTCCCGCGCCGTGCCGCTCGCGGTCAGCGCGGAGATCGCGTACAGGAAGCTCGCGATGGGTCCCGTCACGGCCACCGCCACGCTCGGCCGCCCCGCCGTCGAGGTCGTCGCCGAACTCGACGCCGGACAGCGCCCCGAGTTCCCCGTCGCCATCGCCATCCAACGTGCCGACGGCGCTGTGACCGGCGAGATGACCGTCGTCTGGACCTTGCGCCCCAACGCCTGACCTTGGGCGCCCTCGGGCCTTGCCCCGGGCGCCCGAAAGCCTGACCCCAAGCGTCCACCGGCCTGATTCCTGGCGCCCCCGGTCTCACCCGAGCGTTCCCCGGTCTCACCCAGCGCTCCCCGGCCTGGCCCGACGTCCTCCGGCCGGATCCCTGGCACCCCGGCCGGCCCGGGTGTTCCCAGCCCTTCCCAGCCTTCCCCGAGCGCCCCCAGTCCTCGTCGCCCTGCTGTTCCCCAACAGGGCGGCGGGGGTTTCCTGTTCACTCCATTGACACGAGTCACCCCTGGCCCTAGTTTCCCCGCCGACACGCGCACCCGTGGTTCCCCACGACGGCCTGCACGAAGGAGTGACGGCTCATGTCAGAAACCGTGTCCCGGCGTTGCGGCGCCATCCGTCCAAGGCGCCTGGGCTTAGCGGTGGTCGCCCTCGCCGCCGCCCTGCTGGCCCCCGCACCCGCGCAGGCCGCCGGCCCCCAGCCGACCCTCGTCCGTACCGACGCCGGCTGGGTCCGCGGCGAAACCACCGCCGAGGGACGGCAGTTCCTCGGCATCCCCTACGCCCAGCCGCCCGTCGGAGACCTCCGCTGGACCGAACCCCGGCCCGTCCGGCCCTGGCAAGGGGTTCGTGAGGCAGGTGAGTTCGGCGACAGATGTGTACAGACGGCCAGTTGGGACCCCGGTTACGAGCAGCCGAGCCACACCGAGGACTGCCTGGACCTCAACGTCTACGCCCCGCAGGGCACCGCACGCCGGCCGGTCATGGTCTGGTTGCACGGCGGCGGGCTCACCGCGGGCGCCGGCGAGGACGTCGTGCCGGACGCCTTCGCCCGCCGTACCGGCACCGTCGTCGTGACCGTCAACTACCGCCTCGGCGCGATGGGTTTCCTCGCCACGGCCGACCTCGACGCCGAGACGCGCGACGGTGTCTCCGGCAACTTCGGGATGCTCGACCAGCAGGCCGCCCTCCGCTGGATACGGGCCAACATCGGCCGCTTCGGCGGCGATCCGGGCCGCGTCACCATCGCGGGCGAGTCCGCGGGCGGCCGCTCGGTCTGCACCCAGATGGCCTCGCCGACCGCGAAGGGCCTCTTCCACGCCGGGATCGTGCAGAGCGGGGCCTACAGCGACTGCGCGGGCCGTACCCATGAGGCCGCGGTGGCCCAGGGCAAGACGTTCCTCGCCAAGCTGGACTGCGCGGACGTGGCATGCCTGCGCGGCAAGCCGGCCGAGGAGATCCTCGCCGCCCAGGCCGGACTGAACTGGGGCCCCGTCGTCGGCGGCGACTTCCTTCCCGTACAGCCGTCGGAGGCGTACGCCGAGGGCGCGGCGGCCGGGGTGCCCGTCCTCAACGGCGCCAACCAGGACGAGGGCCGCCTGTTCGCCTTCGCCCGCTTCGACGGGGCCGGGGTCCCGCTCACGGCCGAGCAGTACCCGGACGTCATGCGGACCGACTACGGCGACCGCGCCCTCGACCGCTACCCGCTGTCCGCGTACGCCTCGCCGACCCTCGCCTACGCCACCGCCCAGGGCGACCAGCGCTTCGCCTGCCCCGCGCTGCGCCTGAACCGGACTCTCGCCGGGCGTGGACCGGTGTACGCGTACGAGTTCGCCGACCGCACCTCGCCGCCCTTCGCCTCGCTCCGCAACCTGGACACCGACTTCGACTTCGGCGCGACCCATGTCAACGAGGTGCAGTACCTCTTCCGGCACTTCGGCCTGGAGACCCCGCTGAACGCCGAGCAGCGCGCGCTGTCCCGCCGGATGACCGAGTACTGGGGTTCCTTCATCCGCGACGGGGTGCCACGGGCCGCTGGCCGGCCCGCGATACCGGCCGGGGGAGAGAAGATCCTCACTTTCCGGACCGCCGCAGAGGGCGGCAACGTACTGAGCACGACCGTGCACGGTGAGCATCGGTGTGATCTGTGGGACAACCTGTAGCACTCCGTCGACGTCAGACCAAGCGGGTAGGCTGCCCCGGCGTGCGCTCCGTCGTGAGCGCACGCCGGGGGCCCTAGATCCGCTACACGGGAGGAACCGGCTTTGCACGTCCAGGAGTGGCTCGAAACAGTGCCCCCGCTCAGCATCTACCTGCTGGTGGGGCTGGTCATCGGCCTGGAGAGCCTGGGTATCCCGCTGCCGGGCGAGATCATCCTGGTCTCCTCCGCGCTGCTCGCCTCCCAGCACGGTGAGATCGACCCGTTCGTCCTCGGCGCCTGCGCCACCGCCGGCGCGATCATCGGCGACTCCATCGGCTACGCCATCGGCCGCAGGGGCGGACGCCCACTGCTGGCCAAGCTCACCCGAAGGTTCCCCAAACACTTCAGCGAGAGCAACATCGCCGTCGCCGAGCGCTCCTTCGACCGCTGGGGCATGTGGGCCGTCTTCTTCGGCCGCTTCATCGCCCTCCTCCGGATCTTCGCCGGCCCCCTCGCCGGCGTCCTCCAGATGCCCTACTGGCGCTTCCTCGTCGCCAACGTCCTCGGCGGCATCCTCTGGGCCGGCGGCACCACCGCCGTCATCTACTACGTCGGCGTGGTGGCCGAGGCCTGGCTCAAGCGCTTCTCCTGGGTGGGCCTGGTCCTGGCGGTCCTGATCGGCGTCACCTCGATGCTGGTGATCAAGCGCAAGGCGAAGAAGGCGGCGGAGAAGGCGGAGGAGGCGGAAGGGGATCTGGTGACCGCCGGCGACTCGTAAGGGGCGCGGGGCTGTATCCGATGTGCGGCTCCGCCGCGTGGGCGCGGCCGGCCACGTACGACCCTCAGCCGGCCTACGCGCCGTACTCCTCCTGCGCTTTCCGGTGCGCCTTCGCCAGCTCCGTGTAATGCGTCCCGTTCAGCGTCACCAACTCACGCTCCGCCTCGGTGAGCGGCCGCTTCACCTTCGCCGGCACCCCCGCGACCAGTGACCCCGGCGGCACCCGCGTCCCCTGCGGCACCAACGCCTGCGCGGCCACAAGAGACCCCGCCCCGATCACCGCGCCGTTCAACACGGTCGCGCCCATCCCGATCAGACAGTCGTCCTCGATCGTCGCCCCGTGCACCACGGCGTTGTGCCCGATCGAGACGCGCTCGCCGATCGAGACCGGGAACCCGGGGTCGACGTGCAACGTGCAGTTGTCCTGGACGTTGGCGTCCGCACCGATGACGATCGGTTCGAACTCGGCCCGCAGGACCGCCCCGTACCAGACGCTCGCGCCCGGTCGCAGCGTCACGTCGCCGATCACCACCGACGTGGGGGAGACGAAGGCGGCCTCCTCCACGTCCGGCTTCTTGCCGTCGAATGTCGTGATCAGGGCCCGCTGCCGGTTCATCGCCGCCTCCAGGTGATGGATAAGGATCAGTCCTCACCCGCACCGTAAGCCATGGGGAGGGCGCCGCGTGGGGTGAAGATCACAGCCCTGCGGCGTCATCCGTGTGTCGCCCGGTGAGTACGGTGAGCGGGTGTCGAAGAGCAAGAACACGTTCTCGTCCTGGCGGGGCCGCCTCACGCAGCGCGCCGTCCATGCGGGCTGGGCGTGGCTGCAGCGCACGGGGTCGGTGACGGCCGAGCGGCCCGGCCGCTTCCGCTTCGGCGCGATGGGAACGGGTACCAGATTGGCCTTCCCGCTCGGCACGGTCTTCGGTGAGCCGTGGATCCATCTGGGCGCCCACTGCATCATCGGTGAACAGGTCACGCTGACCGCCGGGCTGATGCCCGACCTCGACCTCGGCGCGGAACCGATCCTGCGCATCGGCGACGGGGTCGTCCTCGGCCGGGGCAGCCATGTCATCGCCGACACCACCGTCACCATCGGCAGCGACTGTTACTTCGGGCCGTATGTGTATGTGACGTCCACGAACCATTCGTACGACGATCCGCACGAGCCGATCGGGAAGCAGTGGCCGCGGATGGACCCGGTGTCGATCGGGCCGGGGTGCTGGATCGGTACGGGGGCGGTGATCCTGCCGGGCGCGCGGATCGGGCGGAATGTGGTGGTCGCTGCGGGGGCGGTCGTCCGGGGGGTGGTTCCGGATCACTCGGTGGTGGCCGGGGCACCCGCGCGGGTCGTGCGGCGGTGGGATCCGGTCGAGGGGTGGCAGCCGCCGCTTCGGACGCCTGCGCCTGTGCCGATTCCCTCCGGGGTCACGCCGCAGCAGTTGTCGGCCTTGGCCGAGTTGGACTCGGAGGGGATGGGGGAGTTGGGCGCCTGAGAGCTCGGGGGCTCTGGTCGGTCGGCGGCCGCGGGTCGGGTGTGGCTGGTCGCGCCCACGCCACTTCAGGGGCGTGGAGCTGTACGCCTTGGGCGCGGGAGTGCCGAATGCGCCGAGCGTGCCGAGGCGGTGGCGATGATCACCGGGCCGTCTCGCAGTACAGTTTGGTGAACGAAGAGTGCACCACACCGTAGTTCATTGAGTTGAACCCTGTCGTTTAGAATATTGGACGGAATGTGTCGGATCTCGACCTGCTGACCCAGTCCCTGGCGCGCAACGTCAGGCGCTGGCGCACCGAGCGCGGCTTCACCCTGGACGCCCTCGCCGCCCGTGCCGGAGTCAGCCGCGGCATGCTCATCCAGATCGAGCAGGCCCGCACCAATCCCAGCCTCGGCACGGTCGTCAAGATCGGTGACGCCCTCGGTGTCAGCGTCACCACGCTGCTCGACTACGAGCAGGGCCCCAAGGTCCGGGTCGTCCCGGCCGATCAGGTGGTCCGGCTGTGGCACACCGACGCGGGCAGCTACAGCAGGCTCCTCGCCGGTACGGAGGCGCCCGGCCCGCTGGAGATGTGGGACTGGCGGCTGATGCCGGGCGAGAGCAGCCGGTCGGACCCGCACCCCGTGGGCACGGTCGAGATCGCCCATGTCACGGCGGGCGAGCTGGCGCTCACCGTAGAGGGCGCGGAGTACCGCGTCCCGGCCGGCGCGAGCGTCACCTTCGAGGCCAACGCGGCGCACGAGTACGCCAATCAGGGCGACGTTCCGACGGAGATGGTGCTGACGGTGTCGGTGCCCCCCGTGCCGCACTGAGAGTGTCAACGCGGGTGCCTGCGGGCTTTGTTACCGTGCGGCCCATGCGCGCACCCATCGGAGACTTTCCCCACGCCATCCCTGCCCCCGACTGCCTCGACGACCTCGTCGGCCCGGTCGCCGACGCCGTACGCGACTGGCGCGGCAGCGTGTCCGCCGACCGGATCCTGTACGTCGAGACTGACCCGGAGTGGGCCGACACCGCGGTGTTCGTCCAGCACTACGGGCAGGAACTGCTCGAACAGTCCGCGAACTGCGTGGTGGTCGCGGGCAAGCGGGGTGGCGAGTCGAGCCTCGCCGCGTGTGTCGTGCTGTCCACCACCCGCGTCGACGTGAACGGCGTGGTCCGCCGCCAACTCGGTGCCCGCAAGGCCTCGTTCGCGTCGATGGACACCGCCGTCGGGGAGACCGGGATGGAGTACGGCGGCATCACACCCGTCGGGCTGCCCACGGCGTGGCCGATTCTGGTGGACTCGGCCGTCGTCGACCTGCCGTACGTCCTGGTCGGCAGCGGCCGGCGGCGCGGCAAGCTGTTGGTGCCGGGCAAGGCGTTCGCGGAGCTGCCGAACGCGGTGGTGCTGGAGGGGCTGGGGGTCGCCTGACCGGCGGGGCCCCGGTGCCGGAACGCCGGCGCCGGGCCCCCGGGCGCATGGCCCGGAACCCGGCGGGGTGCGGCGGAGAGCCGGCTCAGGCGGCGGCGGAACCGGCGTGGGTGGTGAGCTGCCCCAGGACCTCGGTGAGACCGGCGACGACCTCGGCGTCGTCGGCCGGGTGGGTCTCGGCGAAGCGGACGACGGAGCCGGGGATGGAGAGCTTGGCGTCCTCCAGGACCGTGGCGCCGGCGATGCCGGCGGCCTTGCGGGTCTCGTCCTGCGCCCACACGCCGCCGAACTGACCGAACGCGGTGCCGACCACGGCGACCGGCTTGCCGGTGAACGCGCCGGCGCCGTACGGACGGGACAGCCAGTCGATGGCGTTCTTCAGGACGGCCGGGATGGTGCCGTTGTACTCGGGGGAGAAGAGCAGGAAGCCGTCGGCGCTGCCGGCGGCCTCACGCAGGCGCGCGGCGGTGGCCGGGAGGGCGGCCTCGTTGTCGAGGTCCTCGTTGTAGAACGGGACCTCGGCCAGACCCTCGTACAGCTCGATCTCGACGCCCTCGGGGGCGTGCTTCACAGCGGCCTCGGCGAGCTGGCGGTTGTGCGAACCGGCGCGAAGGCTGCCGACGAGCGCGAGGATGCGTACGGACATGAGCTGACTCCTAGCAAAATGAGCACCTGGGGAAAAGCTAAACGGACCGGGGTCCGTTGAAATTTGTAGCACCTATCCGGACCGAGGTCCACTTGTCTGTGGTGAGCGTTACTCTCATTTCATGAAAGAGTCGCTGCCGCCCTTCCCGGCGCCTCAGGAACCCGACCCCCTCGACGGACTGCTGAACCTCGCTCCCGCCACCTCTGACCAGCCCCGACTGCGGGCGGACGCGGCCCGCAACCGCACTCGGCTGCTGGAGGTCGCCGCCCGCCTCGCGGCGGAGTGCGGGGCCGCCAACCTGACCATGGAGGCCGTGGCGACCGCCGCCGAGGTGGGCAAGGGCACCGTCTTCCGGCGGTTCGGCGACCGGTTCGGGCTCATGCTCGCGCTCCTCGACCACCATGAGCGGGAGCTCCAGGCCGCGTTCCTGACCGGCCCGCCGCCCCTCGGCCCCGACGCATCGCCCGTCGACCGGCTCCGAGCCTTCGGTGCGGCGGTCATCCGGCACGAGTACGCCCACCGCGATCTCTACCTCGCCGCCCGCGCGGACGTCTCCCGCCGCCACACCAGCCCGGCCAGCCGGCTCCGCCTCGGCCACCTGTGCATGCTGCTCCGCCACGCCAGGGCGACGGGCGACATCGAGCTGCTGGCGCAGACCCTGCTGGGCTATCTGGACATCAATCTCGTCGACCATCTGGTCGAGCGGCGGGAGATGTCCCTCGACCGGCTGGAGCGGGGGTGGGGGGACCTGGTGGAGCGGCTGGTCGTGGCGGCGTAGGACCAGGGACGGCCACCCGGGACAGTCAAAGCGACCGCTTGGTAACTTGTAGGCAGGTGTCGGGGAGCGGCCTCGCGCGCCGTGTGAGGGGGAGGGGTCACATGACCGACGAGAGCGGCGCGAACGGGCGGCCGGAAACGACAGGCACCTGCTTCTTCTCCTCCGTGGACGACGTCTCGGCTCGGCTCGCCGAAGCGGGCTACCTGGCCTCGACCGCCGTCGCCACCACCGTCTTCCTGGCCGACCGGCTCGGCAAGCCCCTGCTGGTGGAGGGCCCGGCGGGCGTCGGCAAGACCGAGCTGGCCAAGGCCGTCGCCCGGGTCGGCGGCGCACGTCTGGTCCGGCTCCAGTGCTACGAGGGCATCGACGAGTCCCGCGCCCTGTACGAGTGGAACCACGCCAAGCAGCTGCTGCGCATCACCGCCGGGCGCGACGAGGCCTGGGACGAGACCCGCACCGACATCTTCAGCGACGAGTTCCTGCTCACCCGGCCCCTGCTGACCGCGATCCGGGGCGACGAGCCGACCGTGCTCCTCATCGACGAGACCGACAAGGCGGACGTGGAGGTGGAGGGGCTGCTGCTGGAGGTGCTGAGCGACTTCCAGGTCACGGTCCCGGAGTTGGGCACGATCACCGCGACGCAACGCCCCTTCACCGTCCTCACCTCGAACGCCACCCGGGAACTCTCCGAGGCGCTCCGCCGCCGCTGTCTCTTCCTCCATCTCGGCTTCCCCGACGCCGCGTTGGAGCAGCGGATCGTACGACTGAGGGTCCCCGGCCTGGACGGCGCACTCGCCGACTCCCTGGTCCGCGTGGTGGGCGCGCTGCGTGAGATGGAGCTGCGCAAGGCTCCCTCCGTGGCCGAGACCATCGACTGGGCCCGCACCCTGCTGGCCCTCGGCGCCGACACCCTGGACGAGACCGTCGTACGGGACAGCCTGGGCGTGATCCTCAAGCACCAGGACGACATCGAGAAGGCCGCGCGGAAGCTGACGTTGGTATGACCGCCGGGGCCCCTGATGCGAGGACGCCTCCGGGCTCGCCGCTGGCCGAGCGGCTGACCGCGTTCGTACGGGCGTTGCGCGGCCACGGGATACCGATCGGGCCCGGCGAGACCGTGGACGCCGCGGCCGTGCTGGAGGTGCTGGGCCTCGCCGACCGAGAGCGGATCAGGGAAGGACTGGCGGCGGCGCTGCTGCGCGCCGACCGGCAGCGTGCCGTGTTCGACGCTGCCTTCGAGCTGTACTTCCCGCTCGGCGTGGGGGAGTTGACGGGGGCGCGGGACGCGTCGGCCGGGGACCGGGACGAGTTGCGTGACCGGCTCGCCGAGGCGCTGGCCACGAATGACGCGGCCGCGCTCACCCGACTCGCCGGCGAGGCCGTGGACCTGCTCGGCCGCTACGGCTCCCCGGGCTCGGACGGCTGGTCCGCCCACCAGACGCTGGACCGCCTCCGGCCGCAGACCCTGTTGGCACGGATCCTGGCGGCGCGGCGGGATGGGGAGGCAGGTTTCTCGGGCGCCGGGTCCGGTGGTGGGTTCCGCATGGGATTCGGTGGCGGTCTCTCACTCGACTCGGGAAGGGGAGCGGGGGCGGGCACGGGATCCGGTCCTGGCTCCGGTTTCGGTTCGGGTGGGTTCACCGACCGGCTGGACGCCGATGAGATCCGGCGCCGTATCGAGGACTTCCGGAACCGGGTGCGCACCGAGGCGCGGCGGCGGGTCGCCGAGCGGCGGGGAGCGGAGATGATCGCCGAGCGGGGTATCGCGCCGAGCGCCGACCAGGTCGACTTCCTCATCGCGAGCCGCGAGCAACTGGCCGAACTTCGCCGTACGGTCCAGCCGTTGGCCCGCAAGCTCGCGACCCGGCTGGCCGCCCGGCGGCGCAGGGCCGCGCGCGGTCGGATCGACATCCGGCGCACGCTGCGGCGTTCGCTGTCCACCGGGGGTGTGCCCCTGCGCCCGGCCTATCGGCGGCACCGGCCCGCGCGTCCGGAGATCGTGCTGCTCTGCGATGTGTCCGGGTCGGTCGCCGGGTTCGCGAACTTCACGATGCTGCTGGTGCAGGCGATGCGGGACCAGTTCAGCAAGGTGCGGGTCTACGCCTTCGTCAACCGCGTCGACGAGGTCACCCACCTCGTCACCACCGGGGAGGCCGACCCCGCCGAACTCGGCCGCCGGATCGCCACCGAGGCCGCGATCTCCGGGTGGCACGGCAGCAGCGACTACGGGGCCGCGCTCGGCGAGTTCGCCGAACGTCACCTCGACGCGGTGGGTCCGCGTACATCGGTGATCGTCCTCGGTGACGCCCGTACCAACGGCTTCGACCCCAACGCGGCGGCCCTGCGGCGCGTCGCGGCCCGCGCCCGCCGCGTCCACTGGCTGAACCCCGAGGCGCCGGGCCAGTGGTCGACGGGCGACTCCGCCGCCCATGTCTACGCCGAGATCGTCGACATGCACGCCTGCCGGAACGCGCGGCGGCTGGGGGAGTTGGTGACGCGGTTGCTGCCGGTGTGAGGGGCGGTGCGCGGGCTGGGTGCCGAAGCCGCTCCCATGGGCGCCTCCCAGGGGAGCGGCTCCCAGGGGCGCCGAGGTCACTCCCGCCCGGTGTCGATGACACAGAAGCGGTTGCCCTCCGTGTCGGCGAGTACGACGAAGTCGGCGTCCTCGGGGTACAGGTCCCAGTCGACGCGGCGCGCTCCCAGGCCCAGCAGCCGTTCGACCTCCGCCACCTGGTCCTCGGCGTTCCCCGCGTAGAGGTCCAGGTGCACCCTCGGGTACTCCTGCAGCGGGGTCTCGCTGAGGCCGAGTGAGATCTGGGCGCCGGTCCCCTCCGGGTGCACCAGCACGACCCAGTCGTCCTCCGGTTCCTCGCGCGGGACGTACCCGAGGGCCGCCGTCCAGAACGCGGCGGCCCGCCGTACGTCGGACGCGCCCATCACCACCGATCCGATGCTCAGCATGGTCCGATTCTCGCCCCCGCGGATCCGCTGCCGTGCGGCATGCTGGAAGCAGACCTCGACCTCAGGAGGTGCGCCCATGTCCCGCACCGTCACCGTGGGCATCGACGGTTCGCGCGAGAGCCTGGCCGCCGCCGAGTGGGCGGCCCGGGAGGCACGGCTCCGCGCACTGCCGCTGCGGCTGGTCAACGTCTGGGAGACGGTTCCCGAGGTGATGGGGCGGCCGCCGATGCTGGGTACCGGGACGAGGCCGGACGGACAGCACGAACAGCACGGACAGGGCCGGATCGCGCCCGGTGAGACGGGCGCCGGGAAGATCCTCGGTGAGGTGGCGGACGGGGTCCGGGCGCGCCACCCCGGCGTCGACGTGGCCGTCGAGCAGCTGACGGGCCTGGCGAGGGAGGAACTGGTGAAGACGGCCGAGGAGGCTGAGCTGCTGGTCCTGGGCTCCCGGGGGCTGAGCGGGATCGCCGGCTTTCTGCTCGGTTCCGTCGGACTGCACGTCGTCGCGCACACCGGGCGGCCGGTCGTCCTCGTCCGGGCCGGGGAGCAGGCCGCGGACGATCAAGCGCCGGACCGGACCGGCACTCCGTCCGCCGCGACGTCGTTCCGGCCCGTCGTGCTCGGCCTGGACACCGGGCACCCGGACCCCACGCTGATCCGGTTCGCGTTCGAGGCCGCCGCGCTGCGGGAGAGCGCCGTGCGGATCCTCCACGACTGGAGCCCACCGCCCCACTCCGGCCTCCGGGAGCGCCCCGGTCCGGAGGCCGATCTCGTCGCCGACCTGGGGCGCCTGGACGCCGTCGCGCTGACCGACGTGCTGCGGCCCTGGCGGCAGGAGTATCCGTCCGTCGAGGTGGTGGAGGAGTCCCGCCGGGGCAAGGCGGCGGACCACCTGCTGGAGGCGTCCCGGGACGCCTCCCTGGTCGTCGTCGGGCGGCGGGTCCGCCGCTCGCCGCTGGGGGCGCACATCGGTCCGGTCGCGCATGCGGTGCTGCATCACGCGGGTGTTCCTGTGGCGGTCGTCGCGCATGACTGAGGTGCCGGACCGTGGGATCCATGCACCCAGGCCATTCTTTACAGACTATTGACGTTGCGGCGGAGATATGTAGATTCTGGCATCCTTCTCGCCCCCGGCCCACACCAGGAGCTGTCATGGGTGCTGTTTCTGTCATTTCTCTGACCAGAACGCTCGCAGGACTGGCCCTGGGGGGCCTGGTGCTGGCGGGGTGCGGGTCGAGCCTCGACGACTCCGGGGGGAGTGGGGACGAAGGGGGGCGGGCCGACGACGTCAAGGTCGGGTTATTGGTGCCGCTGTCGGGGGTCTACGCGCCGATCGGTGAGGACATCAAGGCCGGATTCGAGCTGTATCTCGACGAGCACGGGGGGAAGCTCGGCGGGCGTCAGGTGGACGTGGTGACGGCGGATGAGGGGGAGGGGCCGCAGACGGGGGTGCCCGCGGCGCAGAAGCTCGTCACGAAGGACCGGGTCTCGGCGGTGGCGGGGGTGGTCAACTCGGCCACCGCGCTGGGGCTGCGGGACTTCTTCGACGAGTCCGGGAAGCTGTTGCTGGTGGCCAACGCGGGGGCCGACGACATCACCGGTGCCCGCAAGTCGGAGTACGTGTGGCGGACGAGTTTCAGCAACGGGCAGGTGTCCGGGGCACTCGGGCCGACGGTCGCCGAGGAGGTCGAGGGCGGCGTCTACCTGATCGCGGCCGACTACGCCGCCGGCAAGGAGATGCTCGCGGGCTTCCGCAAGACCTTCGAGGAGGCGGGCGGCAAGGTCGCGGGCGAGGAGTACACACCCTTCGGCAAGACACAGGACTTCCAGCCCTACCTGTCGGCGATCCGCGAGTCCGGCGCGGACGCCGTCTTCGCGTTCTACGCGGGCGCCGAGGCGGTGAGCTTCGTCAAGCAGTACAAGCAGTTCGGGCTCGCCGGAAAGACGCCGCTGTACGGCACCGGCTTCCTCACCGAGGGCGGGGCGCTCGCCGCCCAGGGCAGCGCGGCGGACGGGGTGAAGACGTCGCTGCACTACTCGACCGAGCTGGACAGCCCGCGCAACAAGGAGTTCGTGGCCGCGTACGAGAAAGCGGAGAAGAAGCCGCCCACTGTCTACGCCGTCCAGGGCTACGACACCGCCGCCGTTCTCGACAAGGCGCTGGCCGGGGCGGACGACGTCAGCGGTGACGCCCTGGTGAAGGCGCTGGCCGGGGTCGGTGCCCTCGACAGCCCGCGGGGCCGGTGGAAGTTCGACGCCGACCACAACGCGGAGCAGTCGTACTACCTGCGCGAGGTCCGTACGAGCGGTGGGACGGCTGTCAACGCCGTCGTCGGCGAGCTGGACTGAGCGGGACCGGCATGGCCACCCATCTGGTGAGCATCCTCAACGGGCTGGCGATGGGCTCCCTGCTCTTCGCCATCGCCCTGGGCCTGTCGCTGGTGTTCGGCATGATGGACGTGCTGAACCTCGCCCACGGCGCGGTCTATCTGGTCGGCGCCTACGTCGCGGTCGCGCTCGTGTCCGACACCGGGGGAGTGGCGGCCTTCGTCCTCGCCGTACTGGCCGCCGCCGTGGCCGGTGCCCTCCTCGGCGGACTGCTGGCCGCCCTGACGCGGGTCACCGCGTACCACCTCGACCAGGCCCTCCTCACCCTCGGTGTCGGCCTGGTGGTCGCCGAAGTCCTGGCCCTGGCTTTCGGCACCGACGTGCACTCCGTCACCGCCCCCGCACCGGTCGACGGCGGTGTCACCGTGCTCGGCGAGACCTACCCGGTCTACCGCCTGCTCGTGATCGGCTTCGGCGTCGTCCTCGCGGTGGCCGTGTACGTCCTGGTGGAGCGCAGCCCGCTGGGTTCGGTCATCCGCGCCACCGTCGCCGACCGAGCCATGGTGGCGGCGCTCGGCGTCAACACCGGCCGGGTGCTGGTCGGCGTCTTCGCGGCCGGCGCGGGGCTGGCTGCCGTGGGCGGCGTACTGGCCGCGCCGATCCTCGGCGCCCAGCCCGGCCTGGACGAGAAGGTGCTGCTGCTCGCCCTGGTCGTGGTGGTGATCGGCGGCCTCGGCTCCGTGCGGGGCGCACTCCTCGGCGCCGTACTGATCGGGCAGGTGCAAGCCCTGGGAACCGCTCTGCTGCCCGAGTACGCGTCCTTTCTCGTCTTCGCCGCCATGGCTGTGGTTCTGCTGCTGCGGCCGACGGGACTGCTGCCGGCACGGACGGCGGTGCACGGATGACGGCGACGGCGATCCGGGCGGTGTGGGAGTGAAGGCGGTGTGGGAGTGAAGACCGCGGAGACCGAGGCGGTAGGCGGATGACGGCCATCAGGGCCACGGAGGCCGGGGGCGCCGGCATGGACGTTCCTGCCGGAGCGCCCGGCCCCGCGGCACCGCCGGGCGGCGGTGCCGGGGACGACGAGCGAGGCCAGGGGCGCCGGCGGGCCGTCCTCGCGGTCGTGGTGGTCGCGCTGCTCGCTGCGGCCCCGCTGGTGCTCAACCCCTACCCCGTGTCGGCCATGACCCGGATGCTGGCCTTCGCCGTGTTGGTTCTCGGTGTCGATCTGCTGACCGGGATCACGGGACTGCCCTCGCTGGGACAGGCGGCGTACTTCGGTGTCGGCGCCTACACGGCCGTGCTGGTCGGGGTGCACCTCACGGCGGACGCGACGGCGCAGGTGGCGGCCGCCCTGGTCATGGGGCTGGTGGCGGCCGCGGTGACCGGCTGGGTCGCCGTACGGGCCAGGGGCATCGTGTTCCTCATGCTCACGCTGGCGATCGGCGAGTCGGTGCACCAGGTGGCCGACACCTGGTCGGCGGTCGGCGGCAGCAACGGCCTGGCCGGGATGCCCCCGATCAGCCTGTTCGGCGGTCCGTCACTGATCGCCGCCGGGTTCGTCCACTGGTGGGTCCTCGCCGTGGCCGTCGCCGTGTTCGCGGCGGTCGCGCTGGTCGTCCGTTCGCCGTACGGCCGCACGCTGCGGGGCATCCGCGACAACGAGGCCCGCATGCGGGCGCTCGGCTACCGCCCGGCTCTCGCCCGGTACGGCGTCTTCTGTCTGGCGGGGGCCGTCGCCGGGGTCGGCGGTGCCCTGTGGGCACAGCAGGCCCGGTTCGTCTCGCCCGGGGACATGGGGTTCGAGGTGGCGGCGCTCGCGCTGCTCAGCGTGGTCATCGGCGGGCCGGGCAGCCTCTGGGGCCCCTGCCTGGGCGCGGCCCTCGTCCTGCTCGTCCGCGACAACCTCTCGGCGTCGATCGGCGGTCACGGCCCGCTGGTGCTCGGCGCGGTGTTCATCGCCGTCGTCCTCCTGCTGCCGCGCGGCCTGGCCGGCGTCACCGCGTCACTCCGTCGGCGCCGCGGCGACACCACGCACCGGGCGCCCGTCCGCCGCCGTAAGGAGAACTCCTCGTGACCCCTCTGCTGGAACTGCGCGGCCTGACCCGCTCCTACGGCTCGCTCACCGCCGTCGACCACGTGGACCTGGCGATCCCCCGGGGCGAACGCCACGCACTGATCGGACCCAACGGCGCCGGGAAATCCACGCTGTTCGCGACGGTGGCCGGGACGCTCCGCGCGTCGGGCGGGAGCGTGCTGCTGGCCGGGCGGGACGTCACCTCGCTGAGGGAGGCGGACCGGGCCCGGCGCGGCATGGTCCGCACGTACCAGCACTCCAGCCTCTTCCTCGACTGCTCGGTGCGGGACAACGTCGCCCTCGCCGTCCAGCGCGTCCACCGCGTGGCCCACCGCCTCGACCGGGCGGCACACCGCTTCCGGCACACCGACGCCGAGACACGCCGGCACCTGGACTCGGTCGGGCTGTCCGGACGGGCCCGGGACCGGGCCGGATCCCTCTCGCACGGCGAGCGGCGGCAGCTCGAAGTCGCGATGGTCCTCGCGACCCAACCCGCCCTGGTGATGTTCGACGAGCCCACCGCGGGGATGTCCGCCGCCGAGACCGAACGCTTCGTGGCCCTGCTGGAACGTCTCCCCGACGACCTCACCGTCCTCATCGTCGAGCACGACCTGGACGTGGTGTTCCGCCTCGCCGACCGGGTCACCGTCCTGCACCTGGGCAGGGTCCTCGCCTCGGGACCACCGGCGACGATCCGGGCCGACGAGGCCGTCCGGCGGGCGTATCTGGGCGCGGCCAGGACCGAGGACCTCTTCACCGACGTGACCGATGTGGCCGACTTGACTGAGGTGACCGACTTGACTGAGGTGACCGACTTGACTGAGGTGACCGATGTGGCTGGGGTTACCGCGGTGGCTGAGGTGGCTGATGTCTTCGACCGCACTGAGGTCACAGAGGTCACAGAGGTCGCTGAGGGCGGAGGGGCGCGATGACCGGGACCGCCGACATCGCCGGTTCACCCGATACGCCTGATATGCCTGTTGTGCCTGTTGTGCCCGACGTACTCAGCGTGCGCGATCTGCGCGCCGGATACGCCGGCACCACCGTTCTCGACGGCGTCGACTTCCACCTCCCCGCCGGCGCCGTCGTCGCACTCCTCGGCCGCAACGGCGTGGGCAAGAGCACCTTCGTCCACGCGGTGATGGGCATGCTCAGGCCCTCCTCCGGCAGCATCCGCGTGGACGGCCGCGAACTCGCCGGCGCCGCGGCCCACACCGTCGCCCGCAGCGGAGTGGCGATCGTGCCGCAGGGCCGACGCGTGTTCGCGCCGCTCACCGTCGAGGAGAACCTGCGGATAGCCACTCCCGGGAGCCGCAGGACCGGTAGGGCCCGCCGGACCGGCTCGTCCCCCGGCGCGTGGACCCCGGAGCGCGTCTACGAGCTGATGCCCCGCCTCGCCGAACGACGCACCCACCGCGGCGACCAGCTCTCCGGCGGCGAGCAGCAGATGCTCGCCATCGGCCGCGCGCTGCTCCGCAACCCACGACTGCTGCTCCTCGACGAGCCCTCGGACGGCCTCGCGCCCACCGTCGTCGACCTGATCGCCGAAGTGCTGGAGGGCCTGCGCGGCGAAGGCATCGCCGCCGTCCTGGTCGAACAGGACCTGCACCTCGCCTTCCGTCTCGCCGACGAGGTGGCGGTGATGCGGAAGGGCCGCATCGTGCACCGGAGTTCCACCGCCGAGTTCCGCGGTGACCGGGAGCGGGCCCACGGCCTGCTCGGTGTGGGCTGACCCCACCGAGGCGAAGCTCTACAGAACCTTGACGTGCTGCCGAATACCTGTGGAGTATTGGTTGGTCGATCGGTACCAGTCGGCGCGAGGAGGCGCTCGTCATGGTGGTCGTGACCTTCGACCGGAGCCCGGACACCTACCGGCACTGGAAGCTGCGCACCGACGGGCCCGTCGCCTGGCTGGAGTTGGACGTCGACGAACAGGGCGGCCTCGTCCCGGGCTACGAGCTGAAGCTCAACTCGTACGACCTGGGTGTGGACATCGAGCTGTACGACGCGGTGCAGCGGCTGCGGTTCGAGCACCCCGAGGTGCGGTCGGTGGTGGTGACCGGCGCCAAGGACCGGGTCTTCTGCGCCGGCGCCAACATCCGGATGCTGGCGGCCTCCTCGCACACCTGGAAGGTGAACTTCTGCAAGTTCACCAACGAGACCCGCAACACCATGGAGGACGCCTCCGAGCACTCGGGGCTGACGTTCATCGCGGCCGTCAACGGTTCCTGCGCGGGCGGTGGTTACGAACTCGCCCTGGCCTGCGACCGGATCCTCCTCATCGACGACAACTCCTCGGCCGTGGCCCTGCCCGAAGTCTCCCTCCTCGGTGTGCTGCCCGGCACCGGCGGCCTCACCCGGATCACCGACAAGCGGCTTGTCCGCAAGGACCTCGCCGACCTGTTCGCCACCCGCAGCGACGGCGTACGCGGCAAGACGGCGGTGGACTGGGGGCTCGTGGACGAGGTCGTCCCGCGCCGCGACTTCCGTACGGTCGTCGAACAGCGCGCCCTCGAAGCCGCCGGGCGCAGCTCCCGTCCGGTCGACGCGGACGGCATCGAACTGACGCCACTGGAACGGGAGATCACCGAGGAAAGCGTCACCTACCGATACGTACGCGCCGAGTGCGACCGGCCGCTCGGGCTGGTCCGGATCACCGTACGGGGGCCGGCCGGGGACGCCCCGGCCGATGCCGCCGCGCTGCATACCGAGGGTGCCGACGGGTGGTTGCTGGCCCTGACCCGTGAACTCGACGATCTGATCCTGCGGTTGCGGGCGAACGAGACCGAGCTGGGCACCTGGGTGCTGCGCACCGAGGGGGACCCGGCGCTCGTCCTGGCCCATGAGCGGGCCGTGTTGGGGGCGGCGGCCGACGGCGACTGGTTCGGCAACGAGATCGCGCACTACTACAAGCGCACCCTGAAGCGGCTCGACGTCACCAGCCGCAGCCTGGTCGCGCTCGTCGAACCGGGGAGCTGTTTCGCCGGGCTGCTCCTGGAACTGGCGCTGGCCTGCGACCTCCAGTACATGCTGGACGGCCCGCCGATCGAGGACCCGGACAGTACCGACCGGGCAGCCCTGACGCTGACCGAGGCGAACTTCGGCGCCTTCCCCATGGGCAACGGCCTCTCCCGCCTCCAGTCCCGCTTCTACCGGCGGCACGACCACCTCGACTGGCTGCGCCGCGAGACCGGGCAGCCCCTGGGCCCGGGCCGGGCCAGGGAACTCGGGCTCGTCACCGACGCGCCCGACGACATCGACTGGGAGGACGAGATCCGCATCGTCCTGGAGGGCCGGGCGGCGCTGAGCCCGGACGCGCTGACCGGCATGGAGGCCAACCACCGGTTCGTCGGCCCGGAGACCATCGAGACCAAGATCTTCGGCCGCCTCAGCGCCTGGCAGAACTGGATCTTCGTACGCACCGACGCCGCCGGCCCCGAAGGGGCGCTGCGCCGCTACGGCACCGGTCAGAAGGCGGTCTACGACCGGAAGCGAGTGTGAGCCGATGCCCACGAGGATCGACTACGACTCCAGGATCCCCAACAACGTCGCCCTCGCCGACGACCGCCGACTGCGGCGGGCGCTGGAGGGCTGGCAGCCCAAGTTCCTCAACTGGTGGGGAGAGATGGGCCCCGAGCTGGAGAACCAGGGCGTCTACCTGCGCACGGCCGTGTCCGTCGGGCGCGACGGCTGGGCCCACTTCGACCACGTCGCCCTGCCCGACTACCGCTGGGGCATCTTCCTCGCCGAGCCCACCCCCGACCGCCGTATCGCCTTCGGCGAGCACCAGGGGCAGCCGGTCTGGCAGCAGGTGCCCGGCGAGTACCGCGCCGAACTGCAACGCCTCATCGTCGTCCAGGGCGACACCGAGCCCGCCTCGGTCGAGCAGCAGCGGCTCCTCGGTCTGACCGCGCCGAGCCTGTACGACCTGCGCAACCTCTTCCAGGTCAACGTGGAGGAGGGGCGGCATCTGTGGGCGATGGTGTACCTGCTGCACGCCTACTTCGGCCGGGAGGGCCGCGAGGAGGCCGAGGCGCTGCTCTGCCGCAACTCCGGCAGCCCCGACGCGCCGCGCATCCTGGGCGCGTTCAACGAGGAGACCACCGACTGGCTGGCCTTCTACATGTTCACGTACTTCACCGACCGGGACGGCAAGTACCAGCTCGGCTCGCTGAAGGAGAGCGCCTTCGACCCGCTGTCACGGACCTGCACCTTCATGCTGAAGGAGGAGGCCCATCACATGATGGTCGGCACCACCGGCGTCGACCGCGTGGTGACCCGCAGCGCCGAACTGGTCCGTGAACACGACACCCTGGACATCGCGGCCTGCGGCGGCATCCCGCTCGCCCTCATCCAGAAGTACATCAACTTCCACTACACGGTCTCCCTGGACCTCTTCGGCAGCGAGACCTCCACCAACGCCGCGAACTACTACACCGCCGGACTCAAGGGCCGCTGGCAGGAAGAGCGCCGCAGGGACGACCACCGGCTCACCGACGACAGCGCCTTCCTCGACCAGCCGGTCACCGACGGCACCTGGTCCCAGGACGAGGTGCCGGCCCTGCTCGCCCTCAACCTGGACCTGCGCGACGAGTACATCGCCGACTGCGAGACCGGCCTCAAGCGCTGGAACCGCATCCTCGCGGACCACGGCCTCGACTTCCGGCTGCGGCTGCCCCACCCCGGCTTCAACCGGAACGTCGGCCTTGCCGCCGGCCACCACATCGCCCCCGACGGCACGATCGTCGACGAGCACACCTGGGAGGCGAGCCGCCGGCACTGGCTGCCCACCGCCGAGGACCTGGCGTTCATACGGTCCCTCATGCATCCGGTGTACGAGCGCGGGAAGATCGCGAACTGGGTCGCGCCGCCGGTCAACGGGATCAACGGCAAACCGTTCGACTACGAGTACGTCCGACTGGTGTGAGGCGATCCGGGTGGCCGCGGTGTTCAACAGGACGGATCACCTGACCTACGGGCGACTGGCGAAGGTCGAGCACCCGTACTGACGGGCGAGGACGGCACCGGGCTCCCCGACCACGTCCGGGCCCACGCCTGGCGGCAACCGCTCGACAACGGCGCCCGCTTGGGCGACGCCCCCTACCCGACCCGGCGGCACTCGCCCGCCCGGCGGCGGCGCGGCGGTGGTCCCACGCGCCACTCATCCCGCGTAGTGCCCAGCCGTCAGCTCGTCCCACCGCCGCAGCGCCGCCGGTGTCCACTCGGCGTGCCTGCCGTGGAAGAGGTCGGCGGCCTTGGCGCCGCTCCAGCCGGCGGGGAGCAGCTGCGGCGGCAGCCGGGGGTCGAGGAAGGGGAAGCGGCGCCACTCGTGCACGAGCATGGTCTGGGCGTGCAGGACGGCGTCGCCGTCGGCGGGGCGCAGGCCGGTGAACTCGTCGATGAAGGCCTCGTAGCGGTCCTCGACCTCGGTGAGGTCCCAGGCGCGGGCCACCATGGCGGCCTCGCTGCCGACCGTGCCGTAGGAGGCGGTGAAGGACATCGCGTCGTCGGAGAGGCCGAGTTCCGCCAGGACGTCCCGGGCCTCCGACTCGCGGTCGACGCGGGGGGTGATCCACACGCCGGGCTCGGGGGAGCCGAAGCCGGCCCAGCTCAGCCGGGTGCGTACCCGGTGGCGCAGGTCCCGCTTGGCCTCCGGGACCGAGACGAGGACCACCAGCCAGGTGCCGCTCCAGGGCTGCTCGCCGCTGCCGAAGTCGTAGATGCGCCGGGCGCCCTCGGTCAGCAGCCGCCGCCCCGGCGGGGTGAGCGCCCAGCGCACCCGGCGGCCCACCCGCTCGGAGGCCAGCCAGCCCTCGGCGGCGGTCCGGGCGAGCGACTGACGGGCCGACTTCTCCTCGACGCCGAACATCGCCAACGCGTCGACCAGCGCCGAGGTCCACACCGGGCGGCCCTGCGGCAGGACGTACTCGCCGAGCATGGTCATCAGCAGCGACCGCGCGCTCACGTCACCGACCTCGCGCCGTCGGCTGACGACCGGACGCGCACCGGCCACCGCGGCCCGACCGCCCCGCGGCTTTCGACCCGCTCCGGGCGACGCTCCCTCCACCATCGGCTCTTCGCTTCCCTTGCTGCCGGCCCACCCGTGTCTCACGCCGCCGTGCGGAGGCCGGCCGCTCTCTTTCTACAATAACGTGTCGTTTCAGAAAGTATTGGTTGAGCGTTGAGGTGTCGGGACGCCGTCCGCCGAGGGGAGCTCCGGGCGGCGCGCGAGGCGGGCAGTGCGGTGGCGGCGATGCTCCGGGTGACTGCCGGGACCCACCACGCGAGGTCGTAGTCCGCGCGGAAGCGATGCACGTACGTGATCGGGGAGGTCCGGTCCTCAGCCCAGCCGCGGAATCTCGATCGCCGGGCAGCGGTCCATGATCATGTCCAGCCCGGCCGCGCGGGTCCGGTGGTACGCCTCCTCGTCGATCACGCCCAACTGGAACCAGACCGCCCGGGCGCCGATGCGTGCGGCCTCGTCGGCGACGGGGCCCGCGAGGTCGCTGTTGACGAAGACGTCCACGACGTCCACGGGGAAGGGGATGTCCGACAGGGAGGCGTAGCCCTGCTCGCCGTGCACCGTCTCGGCCTTGGGATGCACCGGGACCACGCGCTTGCCGTAGCGCTGGAGGACCTCCGCGACGCCGTACGCCGCGCGGTTGCGGTTGCTGGAGAGGCCCACGACGGCCCAGGTGTCGCCGAGTTCCGAAAGGATCTTGCGGATCGTGGCGGGGTCGCCGTACATGTGCGGTCTCCTCTGTCCGTGCAAGGGTGCCCGGTAACGGGGGCTGCCAGCGGCAACAGCGATAGGTGTCCGGCGATTCCCGGGTCCCGCGATCCGGTGTGCGGGCCGTCGCCTGTGTAGGCGGCCACTTGCGTGGGCGGCCACCTGCGTGGGCGGCCGCGGCGGCCGACCGCGGGCGGTTGACATGGCGCCGGGTCCGCCGGCGTCAGGACGGCCGGGTCCGTGAGCGGTCAGGACGGCCGGGTCCGCGGGCGGCCGGGACGGCTCGGTGTCCGGAATGCCGTCCTCCGCACTGCGCTCGGCCGTCCCCGCGCCTACGCTCACCCCGTGCTGCGTATCACCGACGCCCGGACCGGCGAGCCCGCCGAGATCCGCAGGGCGCTCACCCGTGTCCACGCCCAGGTGCCGAGGGACGACACCTCGGCCCTGCGCGTCCTGCTGGTCGCCGACGTGCTCGCGCGCGCCCTGGAACTGGGCGGCAGCCCCGTCCTCCTGGTCGCCGATCCGCCCGCCGCACTGCGCGAGCGCGCCGACGAACTCGGCATCCGGGCGACCGAGGCCGCCGCCACGGGAAGCGGGCGCCTGGTGCTGCATGTCGTGGGTTCGGGAGAGCCGGTGGGCGAGGGCACCGGCGACCCCGCCCGCCTCCGCGAGGAGGCCGGCGACGACGACCGCCTCCGCGCGGGGGTCGCAGCCAAGGCCGATGTCAGGGTCGAGGTCGCTCCGGTGACCGGACCCGAGGAGGAGGCCGCCTCCGGCACAGCCCTGCGGCTCGCCCTGCTCGCCCAGCCCCGGCGGACCCCCGTGGCCCTCGACGCCACCGCCCTGGCCAAGGCCGCCGACGCGCTCGACCACTGGCGCAAGGCGGTGGCGGCCTGGGCGACGCGGCCGTCGAGGCCGGTTCCCGAGCCCGTACGGCAGGCCCTGCGCGCCGCGTGGGAGGACGATCTCGACGTGCTCGCGGTCCTCGACGTGCTGCGGGACGTGGAGGGGGCGCGGGACATGCCGGACGGCGCGCGGTTCGAGACGTACGCCTACGCGGACCGGCTCCTCGGCCTGGAGCTCACCCGCGAGATCGGAGCATCGGCATGATCACGCGTCCCGGAGCGGGCCCTCTGCGCAGACTCGTCGTCCTGCGGCACGCCAAGTCCGCCTGGCCGGTGGGCGTACCCGACCACGAGCGTCCCCTGGCGCCGCGCGGCCGCCGCGACGCCCCCGCCGCCGGGCGTGCCCTCGCCGAGGCGGACTGCCTGCCCGACCTGGCCGTGTGCTCCACGGCTGTACGGGCCCGCCAGACCTGGGAACTGGCCTCCGCCCAATGGGGGACACCGCCGCCCGTACGGCACGACCGGCGGGTGTACGCGGCCGACGTGCCGGAGCTGCTCGACGTGGTGCGCGAGGTCCCCGACCGGGTGGGGACCCTGCTGCTCGTCGGCCACAACCCCGGCCTGGAGGAGCTGGTGCTCGACCTGGCCGGAGACGCCCTCGACGACGCGCTGGACGCCGTACGGACCAAGTTCCCCACCTCGGCGATCGCGTTCCTCTCCTGGCGCGGCGAGACCTGGGCCTCGCTCGCCCCGGGCACGGCACTCCTGACGGACATGATCGTGGCCAGGGGGCAGAAGAAGGCCTGACCCGGCGCCCGAGGATGCCCGGCGCGGACGGGTGCCGGCCTGCGCATAGGGTGGCCGGATGCAGGACGAGTACCGCACCGTCGCCCGCGCCGGCGTGCACGAGACCGAGGTCAACCGCTCCCGGTTCCTGTGCGCGCTCGCCCCGGCCGCCACCGAGCAGGAGGCCCAGGAGTTCGTCGCGGCCGTCCGCAAGGAGCACGCCGACGCCACGCACAACTGCTACGCGTACGTCATCGGGGCCGACGCGGCGATTCAGAAGGCGAGCGATGACGGGGAGCCCGGCGGCACCGCCGGCGTCCCCATGCTGCAGATGCTGCTGCGACGGGACATGCGGTACGTCGTCGCCGTGGTCACCCGGTACTACGGCGGGGTCAAGCTGGGCGCGGGCGGCCTCATCAGGGCATACGGCGGCGCCGTGGGCGAGGCGCTGGACACGGTCGGCAGCATCAGACGCCGGCGCTTCCGGCTGGCCACGGTGACCGTCGACCACCAGCGCGCCGGCAAGGTGCAGAACGACCTGCGGGCCACCGGGCGCGAGGTCCGTGACGTGCGCTACGAGGAGGCTGTCACCATCGAGATCGGCCTGCCCGACGCCGACGTGGACGCCTTCCGCGCCTGGCTCGCCGACAACACCGCGGGCACGGCCGGGTTCGAACTCGGGGGAGAGGCGTACGGGGACGCGTGAGCGGGGATCTCGCCGAGTTCGAGGGGCACGCGCGCGCGGAGTGCGGTGGTGGGCGGCGTACGCGGGTCGGTTCGCCGGTAGCCGCCCGTGATGTCCGACCCGCCTGTTAGGTTCGGGGATCATGAGGCTTCTGCACACTTCCGACTGGCATCTCGGTCGGGCGTTCCACCGGGTGAACATGCTCGGTGCGCAGGCCGAGTTCATCGGTCATCTCGTCACCACCGTGCGGGAGCGCGAGGTGGACGCGGTGGTCGTCTCGGGGGACGTGTACGACCGGGCGGTGCCGCCGCTGGCCGCGGTCGAGCTCTTCGACGACGCCCTGCACCGCCTGGCGGAGCTGGCCGTGCCCACGGTGATGATCTCCGGGAACCACGACTCGGCGCGGCGGCTGGGCGTCGGCGCGGGCCTCATCGGCCGGGCGGGCATCCATCTGCGGACGTCCGCGGCGGCCGCCGGGACCCCGGTGGTCCTGCCGGACACCCACGGCGATGTCGCCTTCTACGGGCTGCCGTATCTCGAACCCGCCCTGGTGAAGGACGAGTTCGGCGTGGAGAAGGCGGGCCACGAGGCGGTGCTCGCCGCCGCCATGGACCGGGTTCGGGCGGACCTGGCCATGCGCGCGGAGGGCACTCGTTCCGTCGTCCTCGCCCATGCCTTCGTCACCGGCGGCGCGCCCAGCGACAGCGAGCGGGACATCTCCGTCGGCGGGGTCTCCTCCGTACCCGCCGGTGTCTTCGACGGCGTCGACTACGTGGCATTGGGCCATCTCCACGGCAGCCAGACCCTCACCGAGCGCGTGCGCTACTCCGGCTCCCCGCTGCCGTACTCCTTCTCGGAGACCGACCACCGCAAGAGCATGTGGCTGGTGGACCTCGGCGCCGACGGCTCGGTCGACGCCGAGCGGATCGACTGCCCCGTGCCGCGCCCGCTCGCCCGCGTCCGGGGGCGGCTGGACGACCTGCTCGCCGACCCGGAGCTGGCGCGGCACGAGGAGGCGTGGGTCGAGGCCACCCTCACCGACCCGGTACGCCCCGCGGAGCCCATGGCCCGGCTCTGCGAACGCTTCCCGCACACACTCAGCCTCGTCTTCGACCCCGAGCGCGCCCCCGGGCACCCGGACGTCTCCTACGCCCGGCGCGTCGCCGACCGCGACGACCAGGAGATCGCCGAGGACTTCGTGGCCCATGTCCGCGGCACCGGCCCCGACGAGTACGAACGGACCGTGCTCAGGGACGCGTTCGACGCCGTACGGGCCGACGAGACGGTCCGGGAGGTCGCCCGATGAGCGACCCGCACCGGCCGGACAGGGGAGGACGACCGATGACGACGGGCCGACCGGCCACCGCGGACCGACGCCTCGGGCTGCCCCGCCGAGCCGACACGGCAGGTGTCCGATGAGACTCCACCGGCTCGACATCACCGCCTTCGGCCCCTTCGGCGGCGCCCAGTCCGTCGACTTCGACGACCTCTCGGCGGCCGGCCTCTTCCTGCTGCACGGCCCGACCGGCGCCGGCAAGACCTCGGTCCTGGACGCCGTCTGCTACGCGCTGTACGGCTCGGTGCCGGGCGCCCGGCAGAGCGGCCAGGGCATGACCCTGCGCAGCGACCACGCGGCACCCTCGACGCGCACCGAGGTCCGCCTCGAACTGACCGTCGCCGGACGCCGGTTGGAGATCACCCGGCAGCCGCCGTGGGAGCGGCCCAAGAAGCGTGGCGCGGGCACCACGCTCGACAAGGCGCAGAGCTGGCTGCGCGAGTACGACGCGGTCGCGGGCTCCTGGAAGGACCTCAGCCGCTCTCACCAGGAGATCGGGGAGGAGATCACCCAGGCCCTGGGGATGAGCCGGGAGCAGTTCTGCCAGGTCGTGCTGTTGCCGCAGGGCGACTTCGCCCGCTTCCTGCGCGCCGACGCCGAGGCCCGGGGCCGGCTGCTCGGCCGTCTCTTCGACACCCACCGTTTCGCCGCGGTCGAGAAGCGCCTCGCCGACCGGCGCCGGGCGACCGAGGCCCAGGTGCGCGAGGGCGACACGGAACTGCTCGCCGACGCCCACCGTATGCAGCAGGCCGCGGGGGACGACGCCCTGGAACCGCCCGAGCCGGCGCCGGGCGACCCCGGTCTCGCCGAGGCCGTGCTGGGCTGGGCCGCCGTCGTCCGCAGTACCGCCCGCGAGCGGCTCACCCTCGCCCACTGCGCCCGCGCGGCGGCCGAGTCGGCGCGGGCCGCCGCCGAGCGCGATCTGGACGACGTACGCGAAGTGGCGCGGCTGCAGCGACGGTTCACGGAGGCGCGGGAGCGGGCCGCCCGACTGGAGGAGAGGGCCGACGCCCACCGGGACGACCGGGCGCGGATGGAGCGGGCCCGCAAGGCGGAGGCTGTGGCGCCGGCGCTGGAGCTGCGGGACGCGGCCGAGGCCGAGCACCGGCGCGCGAGCACGGACGAGACACGCGCGCGTGCCGAACTGCCGCAGAGCTACGCCGACGCCGGTGCCGCCGGGCTCGCGGCTGCCGCCCGCAAGGCCGCCGAGGAGCTGGGCGGGCTGGAGTCGGCCCGGCGCGCCGAGCAGCGGCTCGCCGAACTGGTCGCCGAGCGTACGGAGTTGGACGGCGAGGAGCGGGCCGACGAGGACGTCCTCCAGGACGCCGAGGGCTGGCTGGCCGAGTGGGAGACGACCCGGGCGGAGCTCCAGGCCCGTATCGAGTCCGCCCAGGAGGCCGCCACCCGCGCCGAACAGCTCGCCGTGCAGCGCGAACCCGCCGGGAAACGGCTCGCGGCCGCCCGTCAGCGCGATCAGCTCGGCCGGGACACGGACGAGGCCCAGGCACGCGTGCTCCGGCTGGCCGAGCGCGCCGTCGAGGCGCGCGCCCACTGGCTCGACCTCAAGGAACAGCGCCTGCTGGGCATCGCGGCGGAGCTCGCCGCCGGGCTGATCGAGGGGCAGCCGTGCGCCGTCTGCGGTGGCACGGAACACCCCGAGCCCGCGCAGAAGGTCGACGGGCACGTGGACCGTGAGAAGGAGGAGCGGGCGCTCGCCGCGTTCCAGCGCGCGGACGAGGAGCGCGCCGAGGCCGAGCGGCGGCTCGGGCTCGTCCAGCGGGCGTTGGCCGCCGCGAGCGCCGAGGCGGGTGATACGCCGACCGATCGACTTGCCGCGCTGGTGGAGGAGCTGGAGGAGCAGTACGCGCGGGCCCGCCGGGGAGCGTCCGGGCTGCATCCCGCGCAGGAAGCCCTCCTGCACGCCGAACGGGAGCGCGACCGGCGGACCGCCGCACAGCAGGAGGCGGCCGTCAGGGCCGCGTCCCGCAACACCCGGCGGGACGCGCTGGAGCGGGAACGTGCCGTCCTGGAGGAGGAGTTGGTACAGGCCAGGGACGACGCCGAGAGCGTGGCCGCGCGGGCCGCGCAGTTGGAGCGTCGGGCCGGGCTCCTCACCGAGGCCGCCGAGGCGGCGCGGGCCGCCGACGACTCCGCGCAGCGCCTCAAGGACGCCGACGCGCGCCTCGCCGACGCCGCCTTCCGCGCCGGGTTCGACACCCCGCAGGCCGCTGCCGCCGCCGTCCTGGACGACGCCGCCCACCGCGACCTCCAACACCGCCTCGACGCCTGGCAGGCGGAGGAAGCGGCCGTGCGGGCCGTGCTCGCGGAGGCCGACACGGCGGCCGCCGCCCAGCGGCCGCCCGCCGACCTCGCGACCGCCGAGCGGGACGCCGAAGCCGCCGCCCGACGGCTCCAGGGCACCGTCTCCGCGTGGGACGCCGCCGAGCGCCGCCGCGCCGAACTGGACCGGCTGTCCGCGCGGGCCACCGCCTCCGTACGCCGCCTGGCACCGCTGCGCGAGGAGTACGACCGCGTCGCCCGCATGGCCGGACTCGCCGCCGGCACCTCCGCCGACAACGAGCGCAGGATGCGCCTGGAGGCCTACGTCCTCGCCGCCCGCCTGGAACAGGTGGCCGCCGCCGCGACCGTACGGCTCCAGCGCATGTCCTCCGGCCGCTACACCCTCGTCCACTCCGACGACCGGGCAGGTCGCGGCGCCCGGAGCGGCCTCGGACTGCACGTCGTCGACGCCTGGACCGGCCGGGAGCGGGACACGGCCACCCTCTCCGGCGGCGAGACGTTCTTCGCCTCCCTCGCACTCGCCCTCGGCCTCGCCGACGTCGTCACCGACGAGGCGGGCGGCGTACGCCTCGACACCCTCTTCATCGACGAGGGGTTCGGCAGCCTCGACGACCAGACCCTCGACGAGGTCCTCGACGTCCTCGACTCGCTCCGCGAACGCGACCGCAGCGTCGGCATCGTCAGCCATGTCGCCGACCTGCGGCGGCGCATCCACGCACAGCTGGAGGTCGTGAAGGAGCGGACGGGGTCGGTGGTGCGACAGCGCGGTCAGTGACCCAGTGGCCGCCGGGGGAGCGGTGAGGAGTAGACGACACTCGTCGTCACCGACCCCAGCGCGCCGATCTTGCCCGACACCTCCTCCAGATGGCGCATCGATCGGGCGGTGACCTTGATCACGAAGCAGTCGTCGCCGGTGACGTGGTGCGCCTCCAGGATCTCGGGGGTGACGGCGACGAGGTCGTGGAACGGCTTGTAGTTGCCGGTCGGGTACCTCAGCCGCACGAACGCCAGGATCGGCAGTCCCAGCCGCTCCGGATCCACGACGGCCGCGTACCCCTGGATGACGCCCGCCTCCTCCAGCCGCCGCACCCGCTCGGTCACGGCGCTCGCCGACATCGACACGGCACGCGCCAGCTCGGCGAAGCTGGCCCGGCCCTCGCGCTGGAGGACCTCCAGGATGCGCCAGTCGGTGGCGTCGGGCACGTACGGGGAATTCGCGGTCATGTCCGATGGATAGCAGGGGAATCCCCGGCTGATCAAGGCCTGGACCGTGGAACGCTCCTTCAGGAAGGGGATCACCGGCCGTAGATTTCCGGTCAGGGAAACAGGAAGCCGAGTTCCGCGTTCCGCGAGGGAAAGGCCAGCTCATGAGCGTCATCACCACGTCCGCCGTCAACCCCGTCCTGCGCGTCGCCCCCGCGGCCCCCGCCGAGGCCGCGGCGTACTTCCGGGCCGGCCTGGCCTTCCACGCCGATGTGTCGGACGTGGCCGCCGCCCTCGCCGCCGACGGCGACCCCGGTTTCGCCGTCCTCGACTCCCGCTCCACCGAGTCCTGGGACCAGGGCCACATCCCGGGCGCGGTCCACCTGCCCACCGCGCTCATCCCCGAGCAGGCCGAGCGACTCCTCGACAAGTCCGTGCCGGTCGTCACCTACTGCTGGGGCCCCGGCTGCAACGGCGCGACCCGCGCCGCCCTCGCCCTCGCCGAACTCGGCTTCCGGGTCAAGGAGATGCTCGGCGGCTTCGAGTACTGGGCACGGGAGGGCTTCCCCTACGAGACCCGGGAGGGCGAGGCGAGGCGCGAGGCCGACCCTCTCACCGCGCCGGTGGAAGCCGAGGACTGCGGCTGCTGACAGCCCTTCAAGAAGTGGCCGAGGGTGGGGAGTTCAACCAGGTGGCCGCCGTGTAGCTTCTGGGCATGGCTCGATACGCGGATGCGGTGGTTCCCGATGTGGTGCGGTGGGTGGCGTCGAGCGGCGGACCGCTCATGGCGATACCGGAAGCGGTCCTGCCGTTCTGGGCGGGCGCCGACGGCGACGAGACGTCGTCCGACTACGACCGGGCCTGCGACATCGACGGCCACGTCGGCCTGCTGCCGGTCGGCGACACCCGCGCCCTGGTCCTCGGCCACGAACCCGCCTCCACCGCGTACCTCGCCGAGCACGGCACCTTCGTACGCCGGTACGCGGCCGACTCCGAGGCCGCACTCCTCGCGGACCTACCGGCGGCGCTCGACGCGGCCGTCTGGGAGCCCGAGATGGAGTGGCGGGTGCCGGGTCCGGTCGTCCTCTGCGACGCCGCCCGGCCCGGGGACGCCTTGCGGCAGACGGACCACGTGCGGGTGGAGCTGGACCCCGGCGACTACGGGGTCCGCGCCGCGTATGTCTCGACAGGGCCGGAGACCTGGCTCGGCCTGGTACAGGTGAGACCTCGGAAGAACTGAACCGGCGCGGCGGCCGGGCCCGGCCGCTCGTGGCGGTGGGCCCGGCCGGCCCGCGTCACAGCTGGGACAGCTCGTCCACCAGGTCGTCCAGGCCCAGGGACCCCTGGGACAGCGCGGCCATGTGCCAGGCCTTGGCGTCGAAGGCGTCGCCGTGGCGCCGCCGCGCGTTCTCGCGGCCGAGGAGCCAGGCGCGTTCGCCCAGCTTGTAGCCGATGGCCTGGCCCGGCATCGTCAGATAGCGCGTCAGCTCGCTCTCGACGAAGTCCGCCGGGCGGCTGCTGTGGGTGCCGAAGAACTCCTGGGCCAGATCCACCGTCCAGCGCTCGCCCGGGTGGAAGGGCGAGTCCGCCGGGATCTCCAGCTCCAGATGCATGCCGATGTCGACGATGACCCGGGCCGCGCGCATCATCTGCGCGTCCAGGTAGCCGAGCCGCTCCTCCGCGTCCTTGAGGAAGCCCAGCTCGTCCATGAGCCGCTCCGCGTACAGGGCCCAGCCCTCGGCGTTGGCGCTGACCCCGCCGATGGTGGCCTGGTAGCGGGACAGGTCGTCCTTGACGTACACCCACTGCGCGAGCTGGAGGTGGTGGCCGGGGACGCCCTCGTGGTACCAGGTGGAGACCAGGTCGTACACCGGGAAGCGGGTCGCCCCCATCGTCGGCAGCCAGGTGCGGCCCGGGCGGGAGAAGTCCTCGGTCGGGGCCGAGTAGTACGGGGCCGCCGCGCCGCCCGGCGGGGCGATGCACGACTCGACCTTGCGGACCGGCTCGGCGAGGTCGAAGTGCGTGCCGTCCAGCGCCTCGATCGCCTCGTCCATCAGCGACTGCAGCCACTCGCGGACCTCGTCCACGCCCTCGATGTGCCGGCCGTGCTCGTCCAGATGCGCGAGCACCACCCAGGGCGTCTCGGCGCCGGGCAGGATCTTCGCGGCCTCCTGCTTCATCTCGCCGAGCAGCCGGTGGAACTCGGCCCAGCCGTACGCGTACGCCTCGTCGAGGTCCAGGTCGGCACCTGTGAAGTAGCGGACCAGCTTGGCGTAGCGCTCCCGGCCGACCGTGTTCGGCGCGTCCTCGACCGCCGGGGCGTACACGTCGCGCATCCAGTCGCGCAGCTCCACCACGGCCCGGGTCGCCCCGCGGGCGGCCTCGTCCAGCTCGGCGCGCAGCGACTCGGGGCCCGCCGAAGCGAAGTCCTCGAACCAGCCGCGCCCCGAACCGTCCGTGTCCGCCCACTCGGTGAGCTGGCCGATGAAGGTCTCGGTCGGACGCGGGCCCGCGTGCAGCTTGCGCTCCAGGCCGAGCGCGAGGGACTCGCGGTAACCGGCGTACGCCGCCGGCACCGCACGCAGCCGCTCTGCGATCGCCGCCCAGTCCTCCTCGGTCTCCGCCGGGGTGATGGTGAAGACCTCGCGCACCTCGTGCGGCGGCGTGACCATGTTGCCGACCGCGCGCAGGCCCTCGTCGGCCTCGTGCACGGCCAGTTCCGCCGTCAGCCGCTCGCGCAGCAGGCGCGCGCACCGGCGCTCGATGTCACTGTCCGCGCCCGGCTGCCGCTCCGCCGCGTCGAGCCGCGCGAGCGTCGTCCGGATCAGCTCCGCACGGTCCTCCTGGCCCGCCGGCGAGGTGTCCGGCAACCTGCGGGAACTCTCCTTCACACCCAGGTACGTACCGGTCACGGGGTCGAGGGCGATGAGGTCGTCGACGTACGCGTCGGCGACCTCGCGGGGCAGGGGGCTCTTGGTGTCAGACATGCGGGCAATCCTGGTACGGCGGCGGGGGTGGCGTCAGCTGCTTAACGGGCGCTCGGGCCTTACGGCGGCCGGATTCCGCTCAGGGCGTGATCCACGCCCACGGGTCAGAGGGTCGGCCGGTCGGCGTCCGGCGGCAGCAGCGGTCCGCAGTCCCACTGCTGGAAGATCAACCGGGTCTCCACCCGCGCCACCTCGCGCCGCGACGTGAACTCGTCGAGAACCAGCCGCTGCAGATCCGCCATGTCCGCGACCGCGACATGCACCAGATAGTCGTCCGGCCCGGTCAGGTGGTACACGGTCCGCGACTCCGACAGCGCCCGGATCCGTTCCACGAACGGCCCCACCAACTCCCTCCGATGGGGTCTCACCTGCACCGACAGCAGCGCTTCCAGGCCACGCCCCAGCTTGGCCGGATCGAGCCGCAGCTGATGGCCGAGGATCACGCCCGCGCGCCGCAGCCGCGTCACCCGGTCCAGACACGTCGACGGTGCGACCCCGACCTGAGCGGCGAGATCCCGGTATGTCGTCCGGGCGTCGTTCTGCAGCAGCCGCAGCAGATGGAGATCCACCGGATCGAGTACGACGGATTCGGCCATTGTTCGAACGTAACACGGTGTTCGGCCCCTGCGACCCGGTCCATGTTCACTCTGGCGCCCATGAACTCAGCGAGCACGCACGCGTACGACCACGCACGCACCACGCCGAGAGCACTGGCCACCGAGGCCGTGCACGCCGGCCGCGACGACCTCGCGCGCCAGGGCCTGCACGTTCCGCCGATCGACCTGTCGACCACCTACCCGTCGTTCGACAGCCGGGGCGAGGCCGCCCGCATCGACGCCTTCGCCACGGACGGCGCCGAGCCGGAGGGCCCGCCGATCTACGGGCGGCTCGGCAACCCGACCGTCGCCCGCTTCGAGACCGCCCTCGCCCGCCTCGAAGGCACCGAGAGCGCGGTCGCCTTCGCCAGCGGCATGGCCGCGCTGAGCGCGGTGCTGCTCGTCCGCGCCTCGATGGGGCTGCGCCACGTCGTCGCCGTACGGCCTCTGTACGGCTGCAGTGACCATCTCCTCACCGCCGGGCTGCTCGGCTCCGAGGTCACCTGGGTCGATCCGGCCGGTGTCGCGGACGCGCTGCGCCCCGACACCGGTCTCGTGCTGGTCGAGTCCCCGGCCAACCCGACCCTCGCCGAACTCGATCTGCGGGCCCTCGCCCATGCCTGCGGCTCGGTCCCGCTCCTCGCGGACAACACCTTCGCCACACCGGTCCTGCAACGCCCGGTCGAACAAGGCGCCCGGCTCGTCCTGCACAGCGCCACCAAGTACCTCGGCGGCCACGGGGACGTCATGGCCGGTGTCGTGGCCTGCGACGAGGAGTTCGCCGGGCGACTGCGCCAGGTCCGCTTCGCCACCGGCGGCGTCCTCCACCCTCTCGCCGGCTACCTCCTGCTGCGCGGCCTGTCGACCCTCCCCGTCCGCGTCCGCGCGGCCTCCGCGACCGCCGCGGAACTCGTCCACCGTCTCGCCGCCGACCCACGCGTGGCACGCGTCCACTATCCCCGCGTCGGCGGCGCCATGATCGCCTTCGAGGTGCGGGGGGACCCCCACGAGGTCATCGCCGGGGTCCGCCTGATCACCCCGGCGGTGAGCCTCGGCAGCGTGGACACCCTGATCCAGCACCCGGCCTCCATCAGCCATCGCATCGTGGAGGAGACGGACAGGCGGAGGGCCGGGGTGAGCGACCGGCTGCTGCGGGTGTCGGTGGGGCTGGAGGACGTGGAGGATCTGTGGGCGGACCTGGACGGGGCGTTGGGGAAGGGTGCCGACGGGGCGCCGGCAGCGGACGCCACTCGTGACCGGCCCGCGCTGTCGGCGGGGCCGGTCTGAGTCGCCGAGGCCGATCCGAGACCCCGGGCTTGCGGGGCGCTGATGACAGGGCCCCGCGACCGCGCCCCCACCAGGGGCGCGGGGAACTGCCCGAGCCCCCAACCCGCACCTGACGACGGCCCACAGGCCGCCCGCCGTGCTACTCGGCCATTCCGACCGGCCGTTCACGAAGCCGCGAAGCACGCGAAGCGACCGCCACCTCATCCAGGCGCGCGGTGATCACCAGCGTCCCCTCCTCGATCTGATAGTCGAGTGGCAGCTCAAGGCCCCGCATCGCCGCGACCATCCCCGTGTTGGACGACTGCGTCACCACGTACACGTTCTCGCAGCCCGTCTCGGCCGCCATGTCCACCAGTCGGCGGAGCAGCTCACCGCCGATACCGCGTCGCTGCCACTCGTCCTCGACGAGCAGCGCGATCTCCGTCTCGTCGCCGTCCCACAGGAGATGGCCGAGGCCGACGAGGCGGCCGGAGGCGGTCTGCGCGGCGAGGGTCCTGCCGAAGCGGGGGCTGAGCAGATGCCTGAGATACCGGTCGGCGTCGCCGACCGGGCCGTGGTACCGCATGCTCAGCGTGCGCGCGGAGCACCGCTCGTGCATGTCCTTCGCCGCCCGCAGGTCCCCGGCGTCGGCGCGGCGCACCGTGATGTCGTTGCCCTCCGGCAGCGTCAGCACGTCGTGGCTGCGCGGAATCCGCGGACCCAGCCGTGCGTCCAGCTCCACCAGGGCCCGCGCCCGCGCGAACTCCGTCGGCGTGAACGGCAGGTACGGCCGCTCCACCGTGATCACCCCACCCTCCGGCGCCCGCAGCCGCATCACCGTGTCCTCCAGGGCCCCCTCGACCGGGGCGCTCTCCTGGGCCCGGCCGGAGCCGGGAGCGGTGGCGGGCAGCGAGCGGATGGTGCAGCGGCCCAGCAACTGCCGTAGGGCGAGCGGCAGTTCGGCCGCGTCCAGTGCCGTACGCGTGGCCAGACCGAGGATCCGGGTCGGCGCGTCCACCAGGTCGTGGGCGTCACCGCGCTCGATCCAGGTGGCGCTGCCGCCCGAGTCCGACACCGCCCCGCCGATCTCGGCGGCCGGCAGTTCCTCGGGCGCCCGGAGCAGGAACTCGTCCACCGTGCCCTCGGTCAGCGGGTGCGTCTGCAGGCTCAGGATGTCGACCTTGAGGCCGGCCAGCGCCGTGCACAGCGCGGCCAGTGAGCCCGGCTCGTCCTTCACCGTCGTCCGCATCCGCCACAGCGTGGTCGCCCCGCTGAGCGCGTCCCTGCCCGTCTCGGACGGCCCGGCCTGCTGCCCTTCGGTGAGCGGGGGCCGGGCGCCGGTATCACCCGTCGGCGGTGCGTGACCGTGGCGCCGTGCCCACCAACTGCGGAACCCGGCCTTGGTGGACAGCAGCGCGTGGTGTACCGGGCGGCCGCTCCGCGCCCGCGTCACATCAGACATGTCTGGAGTCATGTAGCCACTGTGGACGAACGGTGTTGCGTGATCACGAACGCTTTGTGACTGACCGGTAAATGCATCACTCCGCCCCTTTTATTGCTTTTTGTATGACCGGAGCTGTCGGGATCGACGCCATCGGTGACCGCGGAGGTCAGACGGCTGCCTCCTCCCGCGGCGCCGGCTCTCCCGCCGCCTGCGCGAGATACGGCAGCTCCCCGTGAGCCCCGGAGTCGCCCACCAGAGGCAGGAGCAGCTAAGGGTGCCCGCGTCGTCCCGTACGCGGTGGGCATGGACGTCCTCGGCGGTCACCGTGCCGAGGACGCCGTCCAGGGAGACCGCCCCCGCGGCCACCGGAGCGCGCGCCGAGCGCAAGCGCGGATTGCGGCGCTCGACGCGGTCGGCGTCGTAGGGAGCTCGCGGTGGAAGTACGCGGCCTCCGCCGTGTCGTAGCCGACGCGTCCCGAGGCGCCCAGCCTGGTCAGCGCCGCCCGTATCCGGTCGGCCGGGAGGCCGGAGGAGGCGGCCCCCGTCGGGGTCGCACCCCGCGACGTCTCGAGTCCCAGCCGCTGTCCGCCCACCACGGACTCCCGCACGGAGGGTCGGGTGTAGGCCACGGCCTGCAGAGATCGCGTCATGGGAAAACCGTAGGAGCGACCACTGACAATCGACCGTGACCTGCGAAAACCCGGCGGCAGGGCGGATTACGGCGTGCCGGTCACTGGCCGACGAGACCCGGCTGGAGCACCTTCGTGTACAGGACGGTCCCGTCCTGCTCCCGCAGTCGTACCGTCAACTCCCCGCTGTGGCCGTCGATGTCGACCTCGCCGAAGAACTGGTAGCCGCCCGCCGGCGACACGTTCGCGGTGGTCGGCGCCTTCACGAAGACCCGCTCGGGACCGAAGGTGTTGTCCAGCGCGTTCGCCGGGAAGGCACCGGCGTTGAGCGGGCCGGAGACGAACTCCCAGAACGGCTCGAAGTCGGTGAAGGCGGCCCGCG
Source organism: Streptomyces sp. DSM 40750 (assembly GCF_024612035.1). Taxonomy (GTDB): domain Bacteria; phylum Actinomycetota; class Actinomycetes; order Streptomycetales; family Streptomycetaceae; genus Streptomyces. Next base: position 2,097,712 of record NZ_CP102513.1, on the reverse strand, counting down.
ACGGCTGGTAGTGCTGCGCCGAGGTGTAGTGCACGTCGGCCGTCAGCCACACCGTGCCCGTGATCCTCCGGTGCTTGACGAACCGCAGCAGCTCCGCGATCTGCAGCTCCCGCCCGAGCGGCGCGCCCGGGTCGCCCTGCGCCACGGCCTCGATGTTCTTCTTGCCGTCCCCGGTGTCGGGCACGACCAGGCCGAGCGGCATGTCGGACGCGATCACCTTCCACACCGCCCGCGACCGCGACAGCTCACGCTTGAGCCACTCCAACTGCTCGGCGCCGAGGATGCCCACCGGGTCGGTGGTCTGCGTGTCGGGCGAGTTGGCGTTGCGGTAGGTCCGCATGTCCAGGACGAACACGTCCAGCAGGGGACCGTGGCGCATGACGCGGTGCACCCGGCCCTCCCGGGCGTCCGGCCGCAGCGTGGAGATCGGGAAGTACTCGCTGAAGGCCCGCCGGGCCCGTGCCGCCAGCACGTCCACGTTCTTCTCGGTGTACCGGGTGTCGGTGAGGATCTCGCCCGGGTACCAGTTGTTGGTGACCTCGTGGTCGTCCCACTGCACGATCGACGGCACCTGCGCGTTGAACCGCTTCAGGTTCTCGTCCAGCAGGTTGTAGCGGAAGTTGCCCCGGAACTCGGCGAGCGTCTCCGCGACCTTGGACTTCTCCTCGGTGGTGATGTTCCGCCAGGTGCCGCCGCCGGGAAGCGCCGCCGTCGCCGCGATCGGGCCGTCGGCGTAGATCGTGTCGCCGCTGAACAGGAAGAAGTCCGGGTCCAGCGCGCCCATCGCGTCGAAGATGCGATAGCCGCCGCGGTCGGGGTTGATGCCCCAGCCCTGCCCGGCCAGGTCGCCCGACCACACGAAGCGCGCCCCGGAGCGCCGCTTCAGTGACGTCGTACGGAACGTGCCGGTGACCGGCTCACCGGTGCGGCGCGGGTCGTCCGGGTCGGCGAGCAGCACCCGGTAGTGGATCTGCTCGCCCGCCGGGAGGCCGCGCAGCCGCGTCGTACCGGTGAAGTCCGTGCCGGCGCCGAGCAGCGGGCCGTGCCATCTGCGCGGGTTGCGGAACGACTCGGTGGCGGATGTCTCGACGATCATCCGCGCCGGACGGTCCGAACGCACCCACACCAGCCCGGAGTGCGCGCTCACGTCCCCGGTCTGGACACCCCAGCCGGCCTTCGGCCGTCCCGACAGGGCCAGTGCCGGAGCCGACCCGAGCGCGACGGAACCGGGCAGGGCCAGCGCCGCCGACGCGGCGAGCGAGCCGCGCAGCACGCTGCGGCGACCGGGCAGGGAACTCGGCGGACGGTGTGACATGAATGCGCCTCCAGCGACGGATTCGGCCAATGTGCACTGCCACAACTACTGGTGCGCCGCAGCGCACACGGAAACGACAAGTGAACAACTGGGCGGGGGAGCAGGGGAACAGGCGCGCGGCGCAGCGCCCCCGGGAAGTGCCGGTCCATGGGCAGGCAGCGTCGGCGCCGAGCGCGCCACCCTCCTCTCCGGTCTCCTCCCGATGGCCGCCGTCTGCACGCGCCCCTCGTCGGCACGGGTTCCCACGGCGCCGCGCAGGCCGTCGGCAGCGCGCTGGTGGGCGCTGGAGTCGCCCTGGGCTCGGGGCGTTGATCCGCCGCAGGTCAGCGGCTGCCGTCGAGGATGACGCGGGCGACCAGGGCGGGGTCGTCGTTCATGGGGCAGTGGCCGCAGCCGGGCAGCCGGACCAGCCGGGCCCCGGGGATGACCCGCTTGGCCCGGACGCCCTGGCGGCGCACGAGCAGCCAGTCCCGCGTACCCCAGGCCACGGTGATAGGCAGCCCCGGGATGTCGTCGGTGAACAGGACACTGCCGCCGGCCCGGAGGGTGTCGTCGAACCCGGTCGCCCCCGCCAGCGCGAGCGTCTCGGCGACCACAGCCTCGGGTGAACGGCGGGCCGGGCGGGCGTAGATGGTGCTCGTCAGGGCGGTACGGCCGGCCGCGGACCGGGACAGCCGCTCGACCAGCGGCAGCGGCAGCCATCGCGAGATGTGCCGCATGGTGAGCAGGACGCCGAAGGCGTAACGCCGCTCCGCCTCGCTCCAGAACCCGGCGGGCGACAGGGCCGTGACGGACCGTACGAGCTTCTCACGGCCCAGTTCCAGCGCGAGCAGACCGCCCAGGGAGTTGCCCGCCACATGGGGACGGTCGAGTTCGAGCGCCTCGCAGAAGGCGCCGAACACCGCGCTCGTGGTGGGCAGGTCGTAGGTGAGGCCGTCCGGCAGCGCGGGCGACTGGCCGAAGCCGGGGAGGTCCACGGTGATGACCTCGCGCTCGGCCGCCAGGATGTGGACCACCGGGTCCCAGGCCTGCCGGTGGTGGCCGATGCCGTGCAGCAGGAGCAGCGGCTCGCCGGCGCCCTCGCGCGCGAAGGAGACCGTCACGGGCCGCGGGCCGAGCGGGGAGGGGACCTGGAAGGAGACCGTGGCGGCGGACATGGTGCAGCTCCTCGTCTGTGCGGCTGGCGCGCTGACGTACGGGTTCGTAGACAGCTTGTCAGCAACCGCTACCGACGGGTAGTCCTCGGCAGTAACAAGCCCCCACGCGTGGTCGCAATCGCCTGGACAGAGCCGCGCTCCCCGCGATGGGATGGAACGGTGACCACCGACATAGCGACCGACGTCTTCGAAGAGCACCGCCCCGTCCTCATGGGAGTCGCCTACCGCATGCTCGGCCGGGTCGCCGACGCCGAGGACGTGGTCCAAGAGGCCTGGCTGCGCTGGTCCGGCGCCGACCGGTCCGACGTGCGCGAACCGCGCGGCTATCTGGTCCGCGTCACCACCCGCCTCGCCATCGACCGGCTGCGCCAGGTGCAGTCCCGCAACGAGGCGTACCCCGGCCCGTGGCTGCCCGAGCCGTACGTCACCGACTACGGGGCCACCGTCCCGGACACCGCCGAACGGGCCGTCCTCACCGACACCGTCTCGCTCGCCGTCCTCGTCGTCATGGAGTCCCTCTCGCCCCTGGAACGCGCGGTGTTCGTGCTCAGGGAGGCCTTCGGCTACCCGTACGCCGAGATCGCGGCCATGATCGACCGGACCGAGCCCGCCGTCCGCCAGCTCGCCGGGCGGGCCCGTCGGCACGTCGACGAACGGCGCCCGCGCTACGAGGTCGACCCGGCCGAACGCCGCGAGCTGACCGAGCGGTTCCTCGCCGCCGCGGCCGGCGGAGACCTCGACGGTCTCATGTCGCTGCTGGCCCCCGACGTCCGTCTGGTGGGCGACGGCGGCGGTCTGAGCAAGGCCCCGGTGCGTGTCCTCGAAACCGCCGACAAGGTGGGACGGTTCCTGCACGGCACAGCCGGGAAGGGCCTCGTGGACGCGTCGTTCCGCTTCATGGAGATCAACGGCGGCTTCGCGGTGGTCCTCCTGTCCGGCGGCAAGGTCGACAGCGTGTTCCAGCTCGATGTCGCCGACGGCCGGATCCAGTGCGTCTACATCGTGCGCAATCCGGAGAAGCTGCTCTCCCTGTCGGCGGAGCTGTAGTCCGTCCCTCCCGGTTCTCTTCGCGACCGTGAAGCCTCGATGAACGCTGTGCCGCGCGCGGGCTGTCGGATAGCTGAGCGTTCGAGGATTGGTCTTGACCAAGGGTGGGGGCAGGCCTATGGTCGCAAGAAAGTGCAACAACCTTTAATAAACAAGGCGCTAAAAACGCCGCCGGGCCACGGCGAAGCAGCGGAGGACAGGGTGGGGACCCAGCAGCTGGAATCGGTGCCGGAACCGAAGTACTGGCATCTGAAGACTGTGCTCAGTGAGGCATTGGACTCCGAGTTCTCGGTAGGGGAGATCCTGCCCAACGAACGCGACCTCGCGGCCCGCTTCGGCGTCGCCCGGGCCACGCTCCGCCAGGCACTGGAGCAGCTCGAACTGGAGGGCAGGCTGCAGCGCCGGCGCGGCGTCGGCACCACCGTGGCACCGCCCCGCATGGGGGTCGCCGTGGGCGGCGAGCAGCAGGCGTGGCCGGGCACGATCGGCGACGCCTGGCAGTCGGTGGACTGCGCGGAGGCGGTGCCACCCGCCTCGGTCGCCGGCATGCTGGAGACCCGCCACGGCGAGCAGGTGTTCGTGGTGCGCCGCTCCCGTATGTCCCACGGCCAGCCCGTCGCCGCGGAGCTGATCTACGTCCCGGCGGACTCGGTGCCCGCCCTCTCCGCCATAGACGCGCCCTCCGGTGCGGCACGCGCGCGTGCCGTGCTGCGTGAGCTGCAGCGCCTGGAGCTGGAGGGGCAGGACCGCTCGGTGGAACTGGGCTCGGCCCGCGCGGACGACGCCAAGGAACTCGACCGGCTGCCCGGCGCGCCCGTCCTCGTCGTCACCACCCGCTTCTTCGCGGAGGGACGTACGGCGGCCGTCTCCCTGGCCACGTACCGTGCTGACACGTGCCGCCTGACCTTCGGCGTCTCGGGCGGCCTAGAGATCCACCACGGCCCGGAGCGCCACGCGTCCTGACCACGCGGGCAGCCCCTCAAGCCGCACCCGCCGCTCCCCGGACTTCCGGGGCGCGGCGTTTTTCGGAGGGCGTTCCCCTCTCAGGGGTTACGGGTGCACAGGTGCGGCGCCCGCTCGCGAGAGCGCAGCCGCCGCCCGGCACGGGTGCGAGGCCTCAGCGCCGCGCAGTCACCGTGCCCTCCACCGCGAACAGTTGTTCCTCGACATGGTCCAGGGCAAGGCGGAGCGCGCCCATCGCGACGGCCGTCTCGCCCAGTCGGGAGAGGACGACCCGGGGCGGGCGCAGACAGTAGCGGGCCAGCTCGTGGCGGAGAGGGCCGAGTACGTCGTCGATGCCGGTCGCCCAGCCGCCGACGACCACCAGTTCGGGGTCGAGGGCGAGGACGAGGGCCGCCACGTCGTGGACGAGTCGCTGTATGAAGCGGTCCACGGCCTCGCGGGCCCGCCCGTCGCCCTCGCGCGCGTGCTTGAAGACCTCGGCGACCGCCGGCTCGTCCAGCGGATGCAAGGGCTCGCCCGTGGTCGACAGCAGCGCCTCCGGCGTGGCCTCCCGGCCCAGCAGATGCAGCGCGCCGATCTCCCCGGCCGCGCCGCCGTAGCCGCGGTGCAGCCGCCCGCCGATCAGCGAACCGGCGCCCGGGCTCAGCCCCGCCAGCACGAACACCACGTCGTCGGACTCGGTGGCCGCGCCCTTCCAGTGTTCGGCGACCGCGGCCGCGTTGGCGTCGTTCTCGACCAGGACGGAGCACTTGAAGGAGCGGCTCAGCCGCTCACCCAGGTTCAGGCCCGTCCACTCCGGCAGAGCCGCGCACAGGCGTACGGCGCCGTCGGCCTCGATGATGCCCGGGCTGCCCACGCCGACCGCGCGCAGCGAACCCCGCGAGACGCCGGACCTGCGGAGCAGCTCCGCGACGGTCGTCCGCAGCCGCTCCAGCCGGTCCTCCGCCGACGCCGACTCGGAGACGTCCTTGGACAGCGAGCCCAGCACCCGCCCGTCCAGGTCCGCGAGCAGCGCGGTCACCCGGTGCGAGCCCACGTCCAGGCCCAGCAGATGACCGGCCTCGGCCCGGAACCGGTAGTGCCGGGCCGGCCGCCCCTGCCGTCGGGCGGCCCCCTCGTCGGCGGCCTGCTCGACCACCAGCCCGGCTTGCACAAGCCCTTCGACGACGCCTTCGACCGTCGGCCGGGACAGCCCGGTGACCCGGGTGATCTCGGTGAGCGTCGCGTGGTCCGTGGCGCGCAGCGCGTGCAGCACCACGGCCGAGTTGATTCTTCGGAGCAGAGAAGGATCCCCGCCGGTCAGCCGCCCCAACGTCCGTCCTCCCAGCTCGCGCCCGTGTTTGCCGGATCGTACTCGCCGCGATCGACCCCGGCGAGTGCCTGTCGCGCCCGACCTGCCGACAGCCCCCTCCCGGCCGGGCTCAGCCGGGTGCCACGAAACCCGACTCGTACGCCGCGATCACCGCCTGCGTACGATCCCGCGCACCGAGCTTCGCGAGTACGGCGCTGACGTGCGACTTCACCGTCTCGGTGCCGACGACCAGCCGGGCTGCGATCTCCGCGTTCGACAGCCCCCGGGCCATCAGCCGCAGCACCTCCGCCTCACGCTCGGTCAGCGCGGCCCGCTCCATGACCGCCCGTGCCGCCCGGTTGCCCGCCCCGTCGCCGTACTCGGCGGCCAACTGCCGTACCGAGGACGGGAACAGCAGCGACTCGCCCTCGGCGACCAGCCGTACCGCGTGCACGATCTCGGCCGGCCGGGCCCGCTTCAGCAGGAAGCCGTCCGCGCCCGCGCGCAGCGCCTCGTACACGTACTCGTCGTTCTCGAAGGTCGTCACCACGAGGATTTTCGGCGGCTCCGGCACGGTCCGCAGCACCGCCCGTGTGGCCTCGATGCCGTCCAGCAGTGGCATGCGCACATCCATGGCGACGACGCTCGGCCGCAGCTGCCGCACCAGCGGGATCACCGCGGCACCGTCCGCCGCCTCCCCGACGACCTCGATGTCCGGCTGCGCCTCCAGAACGGCCCGCAGACCGGCGCGTACGAGGGGTTCGTCGTCGACGAGCAGAACGGTGATCGGCGGCATCCCGCCAGCGTAGATCAGCTTCTGGGCGCCGAACGGGTGATTCAGCTCAGCGGCAGTTCGACACGGACCTGCCAGTCGCCCCGGTCGGGTCCGGTCCACGCCCGGCCGCCGAGCAGCGCCGCCCGCTCGCGTATGCCCCGCAGTCCGCTGCCCCGGCCGGGCCCCGGTATCTCCGCCGTCAGCGGATTGCGGACCTCCAGATCCAGGCCGCCGTCCGCGACCGCGATCCGCACCCGGACCGGGACGTCGCCCGCGTGCCGGAGCACATTGGTCAGCGACTCCTGGAGGATGCGGTAGCCCTCGCGGGACACCGGACCGGGCACCTTCTCCAGTGGCCCCGACATCTCGGCGTCCACCTTCGCGCCGGAGGTGCGCGCGGACTCCAGCAGCCGGTCGGCCTCGGTCAGCGTGGGTCGCTCGTGCACGGGCCGGCCGGCCTCGCGCAGCACGCCCAGCACCCGCTCCAGGTCCTCCAGCGCGGCCCGGCCGGTGTCCTCGATGGCGGTCAGCGCCCGGTCGGTGAACGCCGGATCACCGGCCGCCCGCGCCGCGCCCGCCTGCACTACCGCCACCGTCAGCGCATGCCCTATGGAGTCGTGCAACTCCCGGGCGATCCGGTTGCGTTCCAGCAGTTGCTCGGTCCGCTCCTCCAGCGTGGCCAGCCGCTCGGCGGCCGAAGGCCCCAGCAGCCGACGGGCGGCGGCGGTGACCAGCGCGCCGAGGCCGACCACGACGGCGAACGCCAGGGCGAGCGTGAGGGGCGCCAGCAGGCCGTACGCCCAGTGCGCCTCCACACCCCTCAGCACAACGTTGTCCGTCGGCACATGCCCGAACGCGACCGAGACCAGGTCGTAGGTGAGGATGGGCAGCCAGACGGTGCCCCCCGAGGCCAGCGCCCCGAGCGCCATCCGCACTTCCAGCCACACCACCGTGCGGAACCGGTCCCGCCAACTGGCGGACGGCGCCACGGAGATCCCCGAATCCCCCTCCTCACCCGGCGTCAGCAGCAACCGCGCCTGCACGCCCTCGCCCAGCCGCACGGCGGGGATCAACCCGAGTGGAATCAGGAACAGCGCGGGCACCCACGGGCGCGTGGGCATGATGTACATCCACACGCTGACGATCAGCATCGGCACCCACAGATGCAGCAGGCGCGTGTATGTCGTCCCCCGGAGCAACGGGCGCAGGAAGCGGGCCATTCGGTCATCGTGCCAGCCACCACTGACAACGGGTCTCCCCCGGGCGGGGGAGACGCTCCCCACCCGCGGGGGAGGTACCGGCACCCCGCGGACGGCCAGGCTGGGTCCATGACCAGCATCGACGTACAGGACCTCACCAAGGAGTACGGCACCGTCCGCGCCGTGGACCACCTCACCTTCCGCGTGGAACCCGGCCGTGTCACCGGCTTCCTCGGCCCCAACGGCGCCGGGAAGTCCACCACCATGCGGCTCGTCCTGGGCCTGGACCGGCCGACCGCCGGCACCGCCACCGTCGGCGGCCGCGCCTACGCCGGCCTCGACGAGCCGCTGCGCCATGTGGGCGCCCTGCTCGACGCGCGGGCCGCGCACGGATCACGCACCGCCCGCGACCATCTGCGCGCGCTAGCGGCGAGCAACCGCATCGCGCCCGCCCGCGTGGACGAGGTGCTGGAGCAGACGGGCCTCGCGAAGGTCGCGCGGCGCCGGGTGAAGACGTACTCCCTGGGGATGCGACAGCGCCTCGGCATCGCGGCGGCCCTGCTCGGGGACCCGCCCGTCGTCCTGCTCGACGAACCGTCCAACGGCCTCGATCCCGAAGGGATCATCTGGATCCGGGAGTTGTTGCGCCGCCTGGCGCGCGAGGGCCGGACCGTCCTGGTCTCCAGCCACCTCATGAACGAGACCGCCTCCTTCGCCGACCACCTGATCGTCCTCGGCCGCGGCCGCCTTCTCGCCGACACCCCCATGCGGGAGTTCATCCACGCGCGCGTGCAGCCCCGCGTACGGGTACGGAGCACGGACACCGACGCCCTCACCGACCTCCTGACACGGCACGGCTACCGGACCACGGAGGGCGAGCACGGAGGCCGGACGGTCCACGACGCGCGCGTGGACGACATCGGCCGCCTCGCGTCCGGCGCCGGCCTGACGATCCTCGAACTCGCCGCCGAGGAGGGCACCTTGGAGCAGGCCTACCTCGATCTGACGGCCACGGAGGCCGAGTTCACCGCCGCCTCCACCGCCGCCCCCGTCCAGCCCCAGGAGGCCTGACCATGGCGTTCGCACCCGTCCTCCACTCCGAGTGGATCAAGATCCGTACCCTGCGGTCGATGCTGTGGGCCCTCCTCGCGGTCGTCCTCGCCACCGCGGCCTTCTCCGCGCTCGCCGGACTCGACTCCGACGGCACCGATTTCGACCCGCTGTTCGCCGCGTTCTTCGGCGTCAACTTCGGCCAGGCCGCGGCGGTCGCCTTCGGGGCGACGGCCGTCTCGTACGAGTTCCAGGGCGGCGCCCTCGGACTCTCCCTGGCCGCCGTACCCCACCGGGGCCGGTGGTTCACGGCCAAGGCGGTCGCGATCGGCGTACCGGCCCTGGCCGTCGGCCTGCTCACCGGGTTCGTGAGCCTCGCCGTCGGCAAGGCCGTCCTCGGCGACAGGGCGAGCGGACTGTCGGCCGCCGAGGGCCTGCGCGGCGCCGTCGGCTGCGGCGTCTACCTCGCCCTGATGGCCCTCCTCGCGGCCGGCCTGACCGCGCTCCTGCGCAGCGGCGTGGCCACCCTGAGCATCCTCATCCCGTTCCTGCTCATCGTCTCCTTCGTCGTCGGGGGAGTCTCCGGCGGCATCGCGGACTTCCTGCCCGACAAGGCGGGCCAGGTGATCCTCCACGAGACGTCCGACGGCGCGCTCGGCCCGTGGAGCGGCCTGGCGGTGACGGCACTGTGGGCGGCGGCCGCGCTGGCGGCGGGCGCCTGGAGCGTACGGCGCAGGGACGCCTGACGCCACGACGGTTGTCAGTGGTGCGCGCTTTACTTGACCGCATGAGCATCACGCAGCACCTCGCCGTCATCGACCGGCTGTGCTCCGCGGACTTCCCGGCGGAGCCCGGCCGCTCCGGCGCCGGCACGGCCGGACCCGGCTATCACGTCGCCGAGTTACAGACCAGCGCCGACTTCTGGGAGGACGACGGCACGCGCCGGGAGGAGACCGAGGAGCAGTACGAGGCGGACCGGGACGCCCTGTCGCAGCTGCTCACCGAGCGCTGGGGCGCCCCGGACGTGTTCAGCCTGTGGAGCGTCCTCGACCGGTCCATGGACGGCGAGGACATACCGGAGCCCTGGGCGGTGCTCAGCTCCCACGTCCCGGACGTGCACCTCTGGCAGGCCGACGGCCGCTGGGTCGCCCTCGGCGTATCCCAGTGGGACAAGGAACTGCCGTTCCAACTCCTCGCGTTGATCACGGAGATCGACCCACCGTGACGCGCTGAGCCGCGGCGAAGAACCCCGCCGGTCAGCCCTCCGCCGCCACCCGCAGCCGGCCGAACTCCTCCGCCATCGTCGCCGCCGTCCAGTGCGCGTTCAGCCCACTCGGATTGGGCAGCACCCACACACGCGAGGCCCCGATCGTCCGCTCCTGCGGACCCACAGCGGCCTTCCGGTCGCCGAAGGCGGCCCGGTACGCGGTCACGCCGACCACCGCGAGCCAGCGCGGCCGCAGCCGCTCCACCTTGGCGGTCAGCAGACGCCCGCCCTCGACGTACTCCTCCGCCGTCAGCTCGTCGGCGCGTGCCGTCGCCCGCGCGACGACGTTCGTGATGCCGAGCCCGTACGACGGCAACTCGTCCTGCTCGGCGGGCCTGAGCAGCCGGGGTGTGAAGCCGGACAGATGCAGAACAGGCCAGAAGCGGTTGCCGGGGCGGGCGAAGTGGTGGCCGGTCGCCGCCGTCATCAGCCCCGGGTTGATGCCGCAGAAAAGGACCCGGAGGCCGTCCGCGCTGACATCCGGCACCAGCCGGTCGCGGGCGGCCTCCAGTTCGGCCCGGGTGAAGCGGGTCAGAGGATCGCTCCCGGCGTGTAACCGGCGGCCTCCGGGCGCTGCTTCACGATCTCCTCGATCCGGCCGACGACGACGGCGACCTGGTCGGCCGCGGCGCCCGTGAAGGACAGCTTGTCGGCCATGAGCGCGTCGAGCTGGGCGCGGTCCAGGGGGATGCGGTCGTCGGCGGCGAGCTTGTCGAGGAGCTCGTTGCGCTCGGCGCCCTGCTCGCGCATCGCGAGGGCGGAGGCGACGGCGTTCTCCTTGATGGCCTCGTGCGCGACCTCACGGCCGACGCCCGCGCGCACCGCGCCCATCAGCACCTTGGTCGTGGCGAGGAACGGCAGATAGCGGTCCAGCTCGCGGGCGACGACGGCCGGGAACGCGCCGAACTCGTCGAGGACGGTCAGGAACGTCTCCAGCAGGCCGTCCAGCGCGAAGAACGCGTCCGGCAGCGCGACCCGGCGCACCACCGAGCAGGACACGTCGCCCTCGTTCCACTGGTCGCCCGCCAGCTCGCCGGTCATCGAGGCGTAGCCGCGCAGGATGACCATGAGGCCGTTGACGCGCTCGCAGGAGCGGGTGTTCATCTTGTGCGGCATCGCGGACGAGCCGACCTGACCCGGCTTGAAGCCCTCGGTCACCAGCTCGTGCCCGGCCATCAGCCGGATCGTCTTCGCCAGCGAGGACGGCGCCGCCGCCAGCTGCACCAGCGCGGTCACCACGTCGTAGTCCAGTGAGCGCGGGTAGACCTGGCCGACCGAGGTGAACGCCTGCGCGAAGCCGAGGTGCCCGGCGATCCGGTCCTCCAGCTCCGCCAGCTTGGCGGCGTCGCCGCCCAGCAGGTCCAGCATGTCCTGGGCCGTGCCCACCGGGCCCTTGATGCCGCGCAGCGGGTAGCGGCCGAGCAGCTCCTCGACCCGGCCGTACGCCACGAGCAGCTCGTCGGCGGCGGTCGCGAACCGCTTGCCGAGGGTGGTGGCCTGCGCGGCCACGTTGTGCGAGCGGCCGGCCATGACCAGCTCGCCGTACTCCCCGGCCAGCTTCCCGAGACGCGCCAGCACGGCCACCGTACGGTCGCGGACCAGCTCCAGCGACAGCCGGATCTGCAGCTGCTCCACGTTCTCGGTGAGGTCGCGGGACGTCATGCCCTTGTGCACGTGCTCGTGCCCGGCGAGGTCGTTGAACTCCTCGATCCGCGCCTTCACGTCGTGCCGCGTGACCTTCTCGCGCTCGGCGATGGAGGCCAGGTCGACGGTGTCGAGGACCCGCTCGTAGTCGGCGAGCGCCTCGTCCGGTACCTCGATGCCGAGGTCCTTCTGGGCCCGCAGCACGGCCAGCCAGAGCTGCCGCTCCAGCCTCACCTTCTGCTCGGGCGACCAGAGCGTGGCGAGCGCGGTGGAGGCGTAGCGTCCGGCGAGGACGTTCGGGATGCGGGGTTTGGCTGGCGCAGAAGTCACGTGGATGGATTCTACTGGCGATTCGTGCAGGTGAGCGCAGCGGGGCTCTTCGGAGGAACCTACGAAGCCCGGTCACGGCGGCCACGAGACGACGGCAGCCACCGCCGGTACCTGCGACTACGCGCTCACCGCCCGTCGGCGATCTCCGCCAGGATGTCCCCGTGGCACAGCTCCGGCGCGCACCAGCAGGCCAGCGTCTTGCCGCGCAGCTCCGGCACCAGGGCCAGCAGCTCGGGGTCGGCCATCAGGTACTCCCGGTACTTCGCCATCACCTCGGCCCGTGTACCGTCGCGCTTCTTCTTCGGGGTGTCGTACTGGAACGGGTTGTACAGCGGGTGCTGGGGCAGGTCCCAGTGGCCCATGGTCCAGCGGCGGCCGATGTACACCAGGTCGCTGGGGGCGTATTCCAGACGGGGGCCGAAGTCGCGGATGCGGCCCTTGAGGTTGATGACGGTGGTGACCACATCAGGCACGCCTGGCTCCCTCCGGTGACCGCCGTATCCGGACCCCTACGCTACGGGCCCGTCGTACGGCGGCAACTCGGGCCGTTTGGCCGGCAGGCCGTCGCCGGACGGTGGACCCATGGGGTCAACGCGTCCGGAACGCGGGGGCGACAGCGAGGATCACCGCTCGTGCGGCCTCCGAACAGGCATGGTTGCCCGGAATGCGGTGCCGGCTCAGCTCGGATGCTTGACCGGTACCGACGGCGGATGGCCGATCCGGCCGTTGGCGGTTCGGGAGTGGCAGAACAGGAGCTGCTTCGGCGAGGTGCTCGTGAACGGGGATTGATCGTAGTCCCCGTAGCGCTGCGCGACGTCGAGACCGGCCAGTCGGCAGAGCGCCAGGAGTTCCTCGGGAAAGAAGCAGCGCATGCTGACTTTCTTGGTGCGTACGCACACGCCGTCGCGTAGGTAGTCCAGCGTGAAGCGCAGCACTTGGGCGGCGGCGTCGTAGCTGGTCGTCGCTCGCACGTCGAGCCTCGCCCCGTCCCGGTCCGCGACCGACTTGTGGTGGTAGGGCGACTCGGGGAGCCGGCACAGCTTGGCCATGTCGGGGTTGAACACGTCCAGGATCAGGGTCCCGCCTGGTCGCAGCACGTTTCGCGCCGAGGCGAGGAACGCGACCACGGAATCCAGGTCGTGCAGGTGCTGCATCGCGTTGGTCGCCGAGAACACCAGGGCGAAGCGCCTGTCCGAGCGGATGTCTCGGCAGTCCTGTTCCAGCCACTCGACCGGCAGTCGCTCGTCCTCGGCCCGCTGACGGGCACGCGCAAGCATCGAGGGCATGATGTCGAGCCCCGTGACCTCGACACCCGCCCGCGCGATCGGCAGGGTGATGCGCCCGGTTCCGCAGGCCACCTCCAGGACCGGACCGCCCGCCCGGACCGCTTGGCCGAGGAAGAACGGGATGTCGTGGGTGCGCGCGGCGAACTCGTGATCGTAGAAGTCCGCATCGTCGTATACGGCCAGGTCCTCCAGTGGCTTCATCGCGCCACCGTCGGCGTCGGGCCGAAAGCGTCAGCAAGGCTGGTCAGGATGGAGCCGGACCAACCGCTCTCCCCGAACACGCCGACCGGCATGGCGAGCACGCCGCACTCACGGTGGAGCGTCTCCGCCGGGATTTCGACCGGGAAGAAATAGTTGCCGGGACACGTCCGGCTCGCTGTGGGAATCGCCCCGAGCACGTCGTCCGGCAACCGTTCGAACAACCGCTCGGCCCGTGCGGCCAGTTCGTCGACTACCTGCCGGGGCACGTCGCTGTGCTCGGTCAGCAGACGGTCGGCGAGCCTCAGCTGGGCCGGCGTCGGCGGATCCGCCCGGAACGCTTCGGCCCATTCGGCGTGCGCCGGGCCCAGCAGGACCACGCCGAACGTGCGTGGCCACAGCCATCCCTTGGTGACCGAATGCAGCAGGACCGCACAACCGGTGTCCAGCAATCGCCGTGTGCCGGCAGCGAACGGGGCTCCCAGGTCGTAGACGCTGTCGATCAGCAGGCGGCGGCGTGGTGATTCCCGCAACCACGAAATCACCGCGGTGCACTCGGCATCGGACAGGTAGCGGCCGAGCGGCTTGCTGGGGTTGGCGAGCAGCAGGTATTCGGGCCGGTGGTCCGCCGGCGACCTCGGCAGGGCCGGCGCCGGTAGCGTCGGGTAGGACAGGGGCTCGACGCCCGCGGCGCGGGCCAGCTCGAAGTAGACCGGGTACACGTCGCTGGGCAGCCACAACCGCGCGTCCACGGCGCGCAGCCGGTGGAACACCACACCGAGCCCGTGCCGGACCCCTCGACAGACCATGGCGTGGCCGGACCACTCTTCCGGCAGCTCGAAGCGGTGCAGCCAGGCTCGGGCGAGATCGCACCGGTGCACCGTAGCCATGTCGGTCGGCGGTTCCGGCCGCACCGGAGCAAGCGCCCGGTACACATTGGTCTCGGCGGCGTCCAGAAGCGACGAGGAGGCACTGAGTTGCCGCTGCCGGTATTCGTGGAACTCCTCGAACCTCATGCCGTTGCGCCTTCCGGCACGATCTCGCTGGCCCGGTCTTCCAGTGAGGCGTAGCAGCGTCCGTCGGCCATGACGTTCCAGCTGCGTGCGATCCCGCTGGTGCGTTCCCAGAGCAGGCTGGGCTCGGTGTAGGCGGCGATCCGCATCGGTCGTCCGTCCCAGCTGCCGTGGTAGACCGGCGCGCCCCAGGGCAGGCGGCTCGCCAGTTCGAAACCGTGCTGCTCGGCGAACCCGGTGACGATGGACAGCGAAACCTGGTGCTCTCGGCTCCAGACGTTGGCGGCGCGGTCGAAGTAGAGCGACTCAGTGCTGGTGGATACGTAGAGCTCTTTGAAGCAGATTTCCTCGACACCGAGAGCTGCGGCCCACGAAAGGTAGTCGGCGACCTCGGCAGCGTCGGCGACACCGCCGTGCTGGAGTACACAGATCAACCTCATCCGCAGCCCCGGCCAGCGGTCACGTTCCACGCGCCAGGTGTCGATGACGGAGTTCACCGGCGTGCGCAGCATCATCAGCCGCTCGTTGACGGCGTCGTCCTGATGGTGCCGGGAGACCGCCAGCACGCTCAGGCCCGCGCCGCTCAGGGCTGCGAGGCGGTCGGCCCGATCAGTGTGCCGGCCTTTCGCCAGGGTGTGCGCGTTGGTGATCAGGACGACCTTCGGGAAGGCCGCCGAGCAGGCGGACACCAGTCGCAGCTGCTGTTCGAACGGTATGAGCGTGGGCTCGCCGCCGCCGGTGATCACCGCACGCTCGGCACCTGCCGCACGGGCGCGCTCCAGCCAGTGGGCGACCGCGTCCCACGGGACCCGTGCCGGTGCCTGGTCGCTGGAGATCGAAGCCGCGGAGAAGCAGAACGAACACCGGGCTTGGCAGGCGGAGGCGACCGGCAGAAGCGACACCGAGCGCGGTCGCGTGTCGGCGTAGCGACGCAGTGCCGAACCGTGCAGGTGCAGGGAGGACGCCATCGCGTCCTCGACGGTTGTCGGGCGCAGAGTGAACTCGTCGCCCGCTTGGTCGAGCTCGTGGACTGCCGACAACCGGATGCGAGCCTCGTGGAGTTCCATGCCGAGGCCGGTCGACACGTTGGGCACCAGCTTGTCGGGGTCCACCATGGTTTCCAGCACCAGCAGCCGGTCGCCCGGTATGGCCAGACGGTCCAGCAGGCGTCGCGCCTTGCCGATGCCGATTCCCAACTCCGCGCGGGTCAGCAGGTGGAACCGGTCGGGATAGGTACTTTCTGGAATCCCCGCCTTACCGTAAGCGTTCGCGTACTTGTCGAAGCCCTTCGCGAAGTTCGACAGCACGATGACGTGGAAGCGCCGGTCGCTATGGTTCATCCCGCCATCATGCATGCACGGGCCCGGGCGACATGGGCCGAACTGCAGGCGGAACGCGGTGTCCCGATGCCCATGCTGACGGCGCCGCGATCGGTCTCCCGGAGTTCTCAGTGAGAACGTGCTCCAGGTTCCCGTCAAGGTGCCGATCAACGTCTGCGGCAATACGGTCGACCTCGTGGGAGCCATGCCCGTCCTCTGGAACAACGACGAAGCGCTCGACGCCCGCCGCTGTTGAACAGATGATCCTTGCCGGGTCAGGGCCTCACTCGTCGCCAGTCCGTCACAGGGCCGGGGTTTGTGTGGTCCACAGGGGTGACCCAGAAGGCTTTGCCCAGCTCAGCGCTGAACTGGGCGCCTGTTCGGCCGTCGCCGGAGGAGCGGCCGGTGAGACGGCGGCCGATCCACGGCAGCAGGTACTGCCTGGCGAACCGGGCGTGGGCCACCTGACGTGCGGTCCATCCGGGCGGCGGTGTCACGGGCATCGGTGTACGCCACTCGGCGTCCTCGGCCTCGTGGCCGAGCGCCTGCCAGACGGCCTCGGCGACCCGGCGGTGGCCCTCGGCGGTCAGGTGCAGCCGGTCCACGTCCCACATGCGGGGATCGCCCAGCGAAGGCGCCCCGTACAGGTCGACGACCAGGGCGCCGTGCCGTGCGGCCAGTTCGTCGATGCAGCCGAACAGCTCCTCCATGCGCGGCCGGAACCGCTCCAGAACGGGGCCCTGGCGGCCCGGGCTGCGCATCAGGACGAGCTGCTTGCAGGCGGGAGCGAGGCGTTCCACGGCCTCCTCCAGGAGTCCGCGGACCCGCCCCATGTCGCACTTGGGCCGGAGCGTGTCGTTCAGGCCGCCGACCATGGTGATCACGTCCGCCTCCATCGAGGCGGCCACATCGACCTGCTCGGCGACGATCTGCCCGATCAGCTTCCCGCGCACCGCGAGATTGGCGTACCGGAAGCCGGGCGTCCGCGCGGCCATCCGGCCCGCGAGGAGATCCGCCCAGCCCCGGTACGAACCGTCGGGGAGGAGGTCGGACATGCCTTCGGTGAAGGAGTCGCCGACGGCGACAAGGCTGGAGTAAGGGGGATGCGTCTGCATGGCGACAGAGATGGTATCCCGTGCACATACCCGGCGGTCGGTCGGCTCCCTCAGCTTCCGGACGTCAGACGGCGGGCTGTCCGAACAGCTCCCGCAGCACGTCCTCCATGGTCACGATGCCGGCGAGCCGTCCGTCCGCGCCGAGGACGGCCGCCAGGTGCGTCCGGCTGCGGCGCATCGCGGTGAGCACGTCGTCCAGCGGTGTCGTCTCCCGGACCCGGGCGATGGACCGCATGTCCCGGACGGAGAACGGCATGTCACGCGGGGCCGCGTCGAGCGCGTCCTTCACATGGAGGTAGCCCACGATCCGGCGCCCCTCGTCGACCACGGGGAAGCGGGAGAACCCGGACTCGGCCGACAGCCGCTCCAGCTCCTCCGGGGTGACGCCCATGCCCGCGTAGACGACGCGCTCCAGCGGGAGCACGACGTCGCGCACGGGCCGGCGGCCCAACTCCAGCGCGTCGCGCAGCCGCTCCTGGGCGCGGTCGTCGATGAGCCCGGCCTCGCTGGAGTCCCGGACGAGACGGGCGAGTTCGGTGTCCGAGAAGGTGGCCGTGACCTCGTTCTTCGTCTCGATCCGCATGAGCTTCAGCAGCGCGTTCGCGAAGGCGTTGACCGTGAAGATCACCGGCCGCAGCGCGCGGGACAGGGCCACCAGAGGCGGGCCGAGCAGCAGGGCGCTGCGCACCGGCTCGGCGAGCGCGATGTTCTTCGGCACCATCTCGCCGAGCAGCATGTGCAGATAAGTGGCGAGCGCCAGGGCGATCACGAAGGACACCGCGTGGCCCGCGCCCTCCGGCACACCGATCGCGTGGAACAGCGGCTCCAACAGATGTTCGATCGCGGGCTCCGCGACCACACCGAGGACCAGGGTGCACAGGGTGATGCCGAGCTGCGCGGCCGCCATCAGCGCCGACACATGCTCCAGACCCCACAGCACGCTGCGCGCCCGCCGGTCGCCCTGGGCGTTGCCGCTCTGTTCGAGGTGCTGCTCGATCTGGCTGCGGCGTACGGAGATCAGGGCGAACTCGGCGCCCACGAAGAAGGCGTTGACGACCAGCGTCGCGAAACCGATCAGCAGCTGGACGGCGGTCATCGCTTCTCCTCCTCGTGCGCGTCGGCGGCGTCGGCCGGCGCGTGCAGCAGCACCCGCGCGGCCCGGCGCCCGGCGGCGTCCACCACGTCGAGCCGCCAGCCGACGACCTCGACGGTGTCGCCGACGGTGGGAATGCGGCCCAGCTCGGTGGCGACGAGACCCGCGAGCGTCTCGTACGGTCCCTCCGGCGCGCGCAGGCCGACCCGGGCGAGCTGGTCGGTGCGGGCCGAGCCGTCCGCCGAGTACAGCTCGCGGCCGTTCTCGTCGGTGCCGACGGGGGCCAGGTCGGGCGTCTCGTGCGGGTCGTGCTCGTCCCGCACCTCGCCGACGACCTCCTCGACGATGTCCTCCAGGGTCACCACACCGGCGGTCCCGCCGTACTCGTCGATGACGACGGCCATCGTGCGCTTGCCCGAGAGCCGGTCCAGGACCCGGTCGACGGTCAGTGACTCGGGGACGAGCAGCGGCTCGCGCAGCAGCTCCGCCACGGAGGTGCGCAGTCGGCGCGCGGCGGGCACGGCGAGGACGTCCTTGATGTGCACGGTGCCGACGACCGAGTCGAGGCTGCCGCGGTAGACGGGGAAGCGGGACAGGCCGGTGGCCCGCGTCGCGTTCGCCACGTCCTCGCAGGTCGCCAGGGCGTCGAGGGCGATGACCTGGACGCGCGGGGTCATCACGTTCTCCGCGGTCAGATCGGCCAGGTTCAGCGTCCGCACGAACAGCTCGGCGGTGTCCGCCTCCAGCGCGCCCGCCTTGGCGGAGTGCCGGGCGAGGGCCGCCAGCTCCTGGGGGCCGCGTGCGGAGGCCAGCTCCTCGGCGGGCTCGACGCCGAAGAGACGCACGAGACGGTTGGCGGTGTTGTTCAGATGCGTGATGAAAGGGCGGAACGCGGCGCTGAACCAGCGCTGCGGGTTCGCCACCTTCTTCGCCACGGGCAACGGCGCGGAGATCGCCCAGTTCTTGGGCACCAGTTCGCCCACGACCATCAGCACCACGGTCGACAGGGCCGTACCGATCACCAGCGCCACCGAACTCGACGCGGAACGCGGCACGCCGACCGCCTCCAGCGGGCCCGCGATCAGCTTGGCGATCGACGGCTCCGCGAGCATGCCGACCACCAGATTGGTGACGGTGATGCCGAGCTGGGCACCGGAGAGCTGGAACGTCAGATTCCGTACGGCCCTGAGGGCGCCGGCGGCACCCCTCTCACCGCGCTCCACGGCCCGTTCCAGCTGGCCGCGGTCGACCGTGGTCAGCGAGAACTCGGCGGCGACGAAGGCACCACAGATCAGCGAGAGCAGCACCGCCACCAGGAGGAGGAGCACTTCGGTCATCGGGTCACCTCCGTCCCATGATCGGGCAGCGGCGGGAGGATCGCGCGATGTCGGGCACCGGCTCGGGTACGACCTGTACCGGGGCGGGTACTGGGAGGCTCGCCCATGGGCGGACGCTCACAACCTTTCCGTAGAGGTTGACTGGTCCACCCATGGTAAAGGATCGGCAAAGTGCCCTGTCGCCGTCCCCGGGCGCCCCGGCTCCCTCAGTCTCCGAGCGGCTTCACCCACCGCCGCCACTTCTCCTCGGGCGCGTACCCGGCCGCACGCCACGCATGTTGGGCCGTCTCGTTGCGTACGAGCACCATCGCGTCGCCGCGCCGCCCCCCGAGCCGTACGAACCGCTCCTCGGCGGCGGTCAGCAGCGCCGAGCCGATGCCCTGCCGCCGCCGCTCCGGGTGCACCGCGAGCCGGTACAGATGGCACCGCCAGCCGTCGAAGCCGGCGATCACCGTGCCCACCGGTTCACCGCCGAGCTCGGCGAGGATCAGCGCCTCGGGGTCACGGGCCACCAGCCGCTCGACGCCGTCGCGGTCGTCACTGATGCTCGTGCCCTCGGCGGCCACCTTCCAGAAGGCGAGTACGGCGTCGAGGTCGTCGGGCGTCGCGGCCCGTATGCGCAGTTCGGTCATGGGCCGAGCCCATCACGGGGCTCGGACGGCGACCCGGAATTCCAGGATCCGGACAACGTGCTCACCTCACCTGCCGCGCAGCGCCTCGACGACCTTGGCGAACACCTCCATGTTCGGCTCCAGGACGGTCAGATACGAGAATCCGTACCGTTCCCGGTGCGCCAGCACCTGGTCGACGATCTCCTCCAGCGTTCCCACGAGGACCAGCGGCAACTGGAGGACCTGCTCCTCGCTCAGGTTCGGGAGATGGCTGAGCCACGGCTGCACGGCGGCGCTTCGGTCCCCGGTGATCTCGACGATCTGGATCAGCAGGTTGAGCTCGGCGGGTTCCTTCCGCCCGGCGGCGAACTCCTTGTACCGGCCCACCCGTTCGTCGAGTTCCTCGGCGGTGAGCGGTTCCAGCTTGCCGCCCTCCACCGTCCGCGCGCCCGTGAACGCGGCGATGTCCGCGTGCTCGGCGGTGATCCGCAGCATCCGGTCGCCGTTGGCGCCGATGAGCAGCGGCACCCGGGGCCCCTGCGTGGGGCGCGGCTCGTGCTCCTCGGAGCCCAGGAGTCGCTCCAACTCCTCCATGGTGCGCTGCAGATGGTCGACCCGTTCGCGCGGCGAACCCCAGGGCAGACCGGCCTTCTCGTGCTCGGCCTGGACGTACCCGGTGCCGAGCCCCAGCTCCAGCCGCCCGCCGGTCAGCGCGTCCGTGGTGGCCACGTCGCGTGCCAGGAGCGTCGGGTTCCAGAAGCCCGCGTTGAGGACGAACGTGCCGAGCCGTGGGCGTTCGGTCGCCTCCGCCGCGGCGACCAGGGACGGAAACGGGGCCGGCATGCCCAGATGGTCCGGGACCAGGATCACGTCGTAACCGAGTTGTTCGGCACGGCGGCACTTCGAGCGCCACTCGGCGGCCGACGTGGGACTGAGCAGATTGACTCCGAAGCGGAACGGGCGCGGCATGAACTCTCCTCACCTCAAAGGGACTTGAGCCTGGCATACCGGCGAGTACATCACTGGTGTGCGAGTGCCGCCAGCACATTCACACGCCCTGTGCCGCCGCCGCGCGCTCACTCGCTCACCGCCCGCACACTCACCCGCTCACTCGTGCGCGATGGCCGCCAGCACGTTCATGCGCGACGCGCGCAGCGCGGGCAGCAGGGCCGCCACGACGCCCACCACCGCCGAGCCGATCACCACGGCGACGACCGTGCCCCACGGGATCGCCAGCGCCTTCATGCCCGACAGGGCCAGCACCTGCTGCACGCACACACCCCAGACCAGCCCCAGCACGAGGCCGAGGACCGCCCCGAACACGGCGATCACCACCGACTCCAGCCGGATCATCCGCCGCAGCTGCCGCCGGGCCAGCCCGATCGCCCGCAGCAGCCCGATCTCCCGGGTGCGCTCCACCACCGACAGGGCGAGGGTGTTGACCACCCCGAGCACCGCGATGACGATCGCGAGGCCGAGCAACGCGTAGACCAGATAGAGGAGTACGGCGATCTGGCCGCGGATCAGTTCCTTGTAGTCGGCCTGGTCACGGACCTGCACCTGCGGATACCTGTCCAGCGTCCGTTCCAGGTTCGCGCGCAGCTCGTCGGCGCCGACGCCGGAGCCGGCGTTCACGTACAGCGCCGAGTCCTGGCCCTCGGGCACGTACCGCTCGATGGTGTCCATCCCGAAGTACAGCCCGCCCTGCATCCCGAAGCCGTCGGCGGTGTCCTGGTCGGTGAGCGCGGTCACCTTCAGCTCGGTGTCCTTCCCGGCCGGGAACCGCACCGGGACCGTGCTGCCGATCGTCACGTCGTGGTCCCGCGCGAAGTCCACGTCCATGGCGATACCGCCGTCCGCGAGCGCGGCGGTGCTGTCACCCCGGGCGTAGGTGACGTTCGCGACCTCGTCGAGCCGGGAGTCGTAGGCCGCGGCGGTCGTCTCGACCCGTTTCCCGTCCGGCAGCTGTACGGCGACCGGGGTGAACCGCTGCCGTACGACGAGGCCGGCGCCGTCCGTGGCGCGGACCTTGTCGGTGATCTCCTGCGGGAACGGCATGAAGTTCTGGTTCTGGATGACGAAGTCGGCGCCGAGCGTCTTGTCGATCTCGTCGTCGAACGACTTGGTCATCGACGCGCTGGCCACGGACATCCCGGCGACCAGGGCGATCCCCACCATCAGCGCGGCGGCGGTGGCCCCGGTCCGGCGCGGGTTGCGCAGGGCGTTGCGCTGGCTCATCCGGCCGACGGAGCCGAACAGCGCGGGGAACGCGCCGCCGAGAACCCGGATCACCGGCCGTACGAGGAGCGGACCCGCGATGACGGTCGCGACGAGCGTGAGGACCACGCCGAGACCCAGCAGGGAGGCCGCCGAGCCCGTGTCCGACGACATCGCGCACCCCACGAGCGCGGCGGCACCGGCCGCCCCGATGACCCCGCCGACCACCGCGCGCACCCGCAGCGGCCGCCCCACCCCGGCGATCTCGGCGTCCGAGAGCGCCGCCATCGGCGACACGGTCGCCGCCCGCCGCGCCGGGAGGTACGCCGCCACGAAGGTGACGCCGAGGCCGACGACGTACGCCGCGATCGGCGTCCCCACGCCGATCACCATCTCGGTGGCCTTCAGGTTCATGCCGAGCAGGCCCATGAGCTCGATCAGCCCGAAGGCCAGCCCGATGCCCAGGGCGAGACCGAGCGTCGACCCGACCAGGCCGAGCAGTGCCGCCTCGATGAGGACCGACCGGCGCACCTGCCGCCGGTCGGCGCCGAGCGCGCGCAGCAGACCCAGTTCGCGGGTGCGTTGGGCGATGAGCATCGAGAAGGTGTTGACGATGAGGAAGACCCCGACGAGCGTCGCGATGCCGGCGAAGCCGAGCATCACGTACTTGATGACGTCGAGGAATCCGCCGAGCGAGGCCGCGGCCGACTCGGCCTGCTCGTCGGCGGTCTGGTAGTCGTACGCGCCCGGGCCGAGTTCGTCGGCGATCCGCTGCTCCAGTTGGGTGTCGCTCACGCCCGGCGCCGCGGTCACCGAGATGCTCGTCGCCGCGTCGGGGTCGCCCAACAGCCTGGTCTGTGCGGTCGGGGTGTCGAGGAAGACCAGCGCGGCGCCGGGGTTGGTGGTGGTGAAGGTGGCGATGCCGACGATCTTCACCTGGAAGGAGCCCGGCCGGGCGAGCACCGTCAGGGTGTCGCCGATCTCCACGTCCTTGTTCTTCGCGGTGTCCGCGTCGAGCAGCGCCTGGTCGGGGCCCTCCGGCGCGTGACCGCCGGTCAGTTTTACGGGGCTGCGGTCGGTGAGGTACCAGTTGGTGGCGATGGTGGGGGCGCCCGTCGTCGGCCCCACCGACTCGTTCTCGCTGTCGACGACCGTGATGTTCTCCACGGCCGCGTCGACATGGGTGTCCGCGACGCCGTCGATCCCCGCGACCCGCTGTGCCAGCGACGCGGGCACGGTCTCCACGGCCCCGGTCGGCATCTGGCCCCCCAGGTCGTCGTCCTTCGGGCCCACGGTCACATCGGCCGAGGTGGAGGCGAAGAGCCGGTCGAAGGTGCGGGTGACCGTGTCCGAGAAGATCAGGCTGCCCGCGACGAACGCCACGGACAGGACGACCGCCAGCGCCGAGAGCAGCAGCCGCCCCTTGTGTGCGAGGAAACTCCGAAGGGTCGCCTTGAGCACGGTCTCAGTCCTTGTCGAGGTCGGTCGGGCCGGTCGTGGGGGCGCCCTCCGGGTCGAAGGTCGCCCGGATCGAGTCGAATCGCTTCATCCGTTCCAGGACGGCCTCGGCCGTCGGGCGCTCCATCCGGTCGACGATCCGCCCGTCGGCGAGGAAGAGCACCAGGTCGGAGTGGGCGGCGGCGCCCGGGTCGTGGGTGACCATGACGACGGTCTGGCCCAGCTGGTCGACCGCCTCGCGCAGGAAGCCCAGTACTTCGAGCCCGGCCCGGGAGTCGAGGTTGCCGGTCGGCTCGTCCGCGAAGATCAGCTCGGGCCGGGAGGCGAGCGCGCGGGCGCAGGCGACGCGCTGCTGCTGGCCGCCGGAGAGCTGCGAGGGCCGGTGCTTGAGGCGGTCGCGCAGCCCGAGGCTGTCGATGACCTGGTCCAGCCACTTCTCGTCGGGCTTCTTGCCCGCGATGTCCATGGGCAGGGTGATGTTCTCGGCCGCGTTCAGCGTGGGGATCAGGTTGAAGGACTGGAACATGAACCCGATCCGGTCCCGGCGCAGCCGCGTCAGGTCGCGCTCCCTGAGCCCGGTGATCTCGGTGTCCCCGAGCCACACCTGCCCGGCCGACACGGTGTCGAGCCCCGCCAGACAGTGCATCAACGTGGACTTTCCCGAGCCCGAGGGGCCCATCACGGCGGTGAAGCGGCCGCGCGCGATGTCCACGTCGACCGAGTCGAGGGCGAGCACCGTCGTCTCGCCCGAGCCGTACGCCTTCGTCAGGGCCCGGGCGCGGGCGGCGATGCCGTCGGCTTCCGCGCGGCCGAGGGCGTGCTCAGCGGCAACAGTGGACAAAACGGCCTCCAGGCTCGAACCAGTTCGAATTCCGGGCGTTCCCGGACGAGCCTAGTGTGATCCAGGGCACACGAGGAATCCCCCCGAAGTCCGAGGGCGTCTCCATCGCAGGTCGGGCTTCCGGTGTCGATGTAAGGGGCACTCATATTGCGCCCTCGAGGGTGGTACGGAGCGAAGGCGCCCTTGCCCCGCTAGCGCTCCGGCGCTAGCGTCGAGTCATGGCCAAGACCCAGCTGAACGTCCGGGTGGACGAGGACACGGCCCGCGCCGCCCGGGAGCGAGCTTTGGAGCGCGGGATGAGTGTGAACCGGTACATAGAAGAGTTGGTCAGGCAGGACGCCGGCGAAGCGGGCCACACCTTCGTCGAGTCCGCCGCCGACTTCATGAAGCAGTACGAGGCGGTCTTCGCCGAGGAGTTCGGCGCCGAGTTCGAAGGCCGGCGCGAGGGACGTCACTGATCCCTTGAGTCAGCTCAGAATCGACCTCGCCTGGCTCCTGATGGTCGCCGAACGGAAGACGCCCGGAGATCCCCAGGTCACCGACTGGGGCGCCCTCGTCGCGGCCGTCGCCCGGCACGAGGCCGAGATTTTCGACGTCCCCGTCTACGACACCCCGCACGCCCGGGCCGCCGCTCTCCTCCAACTCCTCATGCACGTCCCGGCCCTTGAGCGCTCCAACGCGCTGTTCGCCTCCGCGGTCGCCTACGGCTACCTCGTGGCCAGCGGCGTCAAGGTCGTCACCTCCGCCGAGCAGGTGCGCGAACTGGCCAGACTGGTCAAGAGCGGTGCGGCCACCGTGTACGACATCACGCAGGAACTGCGCAAGTGGAGCCTGTGAACTAGCCCTCCACGTCACCGAGTTCGGGCCGCCGGGCCCGGCCCACCACACAGTAGGAGGAGGGCACCCGCGGCCCCTTCTCGGGTACCACGATCTCCCGGACCGTCCCGACCTCGAACCCGGCGGCCCGGATCGCGCCGACCGGGTCGCGGCTCACATGGCAGCCGCCGAACAGCAGTGGCCACACCGTGTGGTCCAGCGCCCGCTGGGCCGTCCGCATCGCCCGTCCGCCGCCCCGGCCGTGCTCGAAGAACCGCAGCTCACCGCCGGGGCGCAGCACCCGCCGCACCTCGCTCAGCGAGCGCCGCACATCCCGCACACTGCACAGGACCAGCGAGAGGACGGCCGCGTCGAACGCCTCGCTCTTGACCGGCAGTGCCTCCGCCGCGCCCGGCACCACGTCCACGGGCACCTCGGCGCGCAGGGCGGACTCGAAGGCCAACTGCCGTAGGGAGCGTTCCGGTTCGATCGCCACCACCTCCGAGACCGTGCTCGGGAAGTGCGCGAAGTTCAAGCCGTTGCCGGCACCGATCTCGATCACCCGCCCCGAGAGCCCGGCGAGCAGCTCGTCACGGACGGGAGCCACCTTCGGCTCCGTCGACACGCTCAGTCTGGCGTAGAACCGGGCGAAGACGGGGTGGTGCACGGCGTCCTTGGTGGCACGGACCATGACGGACCTCCCGAGGAGGACGGCAGATACCGCGATTGTCCCCCGGGAAGCGACGGCTCACCCGTCGCACCGCCGAGGGGAACGGCTGTGCGACGGGTCCGTGCGGTGGCGGGTCGCGTCAGGCGATGAAGGCCCGGACCTGTTCGTATACGCCGTGGTCGTTGTTCATGTCGGTGTGCGAGACACAGCCGACCTCGACGTTCGTGGCGCCGCTGAGGATCGCGGTGGTGTCCGGGGTGAGCGCGTCGTCGCAGTTCGACCAGTAGCTGGCGTACGAGACGCTGCCCGGGGTCTCGTCCCCGGAGTTGAGCGAGGTCAGGAACGAGCTGCCGGTGTACATCTCCGAGCAGGACGTGTAGAGCCAGCGGCACCATCCGGCCACGGTCGTCCCGTGGTTGACGCCGGCCGTCGAGACGAAGTCGTCCACGTACGTCGTCCCGCCGAGGTTCTTGAGGTAGTAGCGGGAGTTGAGCGCGCCCATCGAGTGGACCACCAGGTCGACCTTGGAGGCGCCGGTCGCGGCGAGCACGCTCTGGATCTTGGTCTGGAGCTGCTGGGCCGTCGTCACGTTCGACTTGGCCCAGTCGTACGACCAGGCGTGCAGCTCGGAGGAGGAGTAGCCGTCCTCCTGGAAGTAGGAGACCCATTCGTCCCAGCTGCTGGACGAACTGCTCAGTCCGTGTACGAAGACGACCGGGTTGTGGGTCGCGGCCTGAGCGGGGGACGCGGAGAAGGAGAGCGACAGAAGGAGCGTCGTGGCCACGGTCGAGAGAGCCGTGGCGACACGGCGCATGCGGCGCTGCATGGTGCCTCCTGAAACGGGTGGGGTTCGTCTGGAGTGTCAGGGGGGTCTACGCGCGCCGCATCGGCGAAATCGCCGGTCTTTACTGGCCGGTTAACTCGCAAGTAACGTGATGAGTGTGGTGACTCCGGTGAACCCCCCACACCTTCCGCATCGCTCGCCACCGCCCCCCATGAACATGTGGTCGAGCCCGAGCACAGCGTCGGCAGCCGCGCCCACGCTGTCCGAAGGCGTGCGCGTACGCCTGCTGCACGCCGCCCACGGCGATCCGCGGGCCGCCGCGGTACTCGCCGCCGCCCTGACGGAACGCCAGGCCACGGGCCTGGACCCGCTTCCCGCCGAACCCCTGGCGCTGGCCCCCGCACTGCTGCGGGCCCACCGGCGGGACGTACGGGCCCTGCCCGACGACACCCGCTTCCTGCTGCTCCTCGCCGCCGCCGACCAGTACCCGGTCCCGACGCGCGCCTACGCGCGGGCCGTCACGGCGGCCCGGCTCGACACCCGTCCCCTCGACACGGCGGAGGCGGCGGGCCTCGCGCACGCCACGGCCCAGGGCATCGTCTTCCGGGACGCCTGGACCCGGATCGCCGTCTACGAGTCCGCGTCCACGGCCGACCGGCGCGAGGCCCACCGGCTCCTCGCCGGCGTCCTGAGCGGCGAGGGCGAGAGACCCGGCCGGTCCTGGCACCGGGCCGCCGCCGCCCTCGGCCCCAGCCGCCGCCTCGCCGCCGAACTCCGCTTGGCGGCACGGGTGGCACGTGCCATCGGCGACCCCGCCCTGGCCTCCGCCCTCGCCGAACGCGCCGCCACGCTCACCCCCGAACCGGCCGAACGCATGCCCCTGCTCGCCCACGCCGCCGCCGAGGCCTGGCAGTCGGGCGACGGCGACCGGGCCCGCCGCCTCGTCGCCGCCACCGACGACGACGCCCTCGGCGGACTCCTCGCACTCCGCGCCGGCAACGCCGGCGAGGCCTTCGACGCCCTGCTCACCGCCACGGTCCGGCACGTCGGCGACCAGAACCCGGACACCGCCGCCCATTTGCTGGCCCGAGCCACCGAGGCGGCCATCTACACCGGGGACCTGCGCCGCTGCCGGGAGGCCGCGGCCGTCGCCGACGCGCTGGGCATCCTGCCGCCGAGCACTCTCGGCGCACTGGTCGCCGCGTTCGAGGGACGGTACGACGACGCCCGCGACGTGCTCGAAGCCGCCGCCGGACGCTGCGGTCCCGGCGGCGACCCCACCCTGCTGATCCACTCCGGGATCGCCGCCCTGCTCCTCGGCGACCACACCCGCGCCTTCACCGCCACCTCCCGCGCGGCCGCCGCCGCCCGGGCCCGGGGCGAGACGGTGACCGTGCCGCAGGCCATGGAGTTCCGGGCGTACGCCGAGTTCTGGACCGGGCGCCCCAAAGCCGCCGAGGCCGCCGCCCTGGACGCCCTGCGCCAGGCGTACGCCACAGGGCAGGACAACGGGGCCTGCCATCTCCAGGCCGCCCTCGCGATGTTCGCGGCCGTCACCGGGGACGAGAAGGTCTGCCGGGAGCGCGCCGAGACCGCCCGCGTGTACGCCCTGGAGCGCGGCCTCGGACTGCCCGCCGCGCTCGCGATGTTCGCCCTCGCCTTCCTGGACCTGAGCACCGGCCGGTACGCCGCCTCGGCGGCCCGCCTCCGCGCCCTCGCCGGATTCGGCCCGGGGCACGGGCACCGGGCCATCCGGCACATCGCCACCCCGCACTACGTCGAGGCCGCCGTCCGCACCGGCGACACCCGCGTGGCCCGCGCCGCGCACGCCGACTACGACCGCTGGGCCCGTACCGTCCGCAGCGCCGACGACCTCGCCCTCAGCGCCCGCTGCCGTGCGCTGCTCGCGACCGGGGAGGAGGCCGTAGAGCACTACCGCACGGCCCTCGACCTGCACGCGTCCGGCACCCGCGACTTCGAACGCGCCCGTACGGAACTGTTGTTCGGGAGTGCGTTGCGGCGGCTCCGCAACCGCACCGAGGCCCGTGACCGCCTCCACAGCGCTCTGGAGGCCTTCGACCACTTCGGCTCCCCGCACTGCGCGGCCCAGACCCGTGCCGAACTCCGGGCCCTGGGCGAGCGCGCCTCCGCCGCACCCGCCGCCGAGGACATCGCCACCCGCCTCACCGCCCAGCAACTGATGATCGCCCGCATGGCCGCGGACGGCGCCACGAACCGGGAGATCGCCGCGCGGCTGCTGCTCAGTCCCCGCACCATCGACCACCATCTGCGGGGGGTGTTCTCGCGGTTGGGGATCAGGTCGAGGATCGAGTTGGTGCGGTTGCTGGGGGAGAGCGAAACATGAGGCCGGGTGCGCGCCCCTTCAGGGGCGCGGGGAACTGCGCGATCAGCCACAACGAACCCGCGGTCGGCCAATAGCAGGACCCCTACGGCGCGTCTTCCGCCATGCCGAAGGAAACGGCGTCCCACACCCCACCCAGCCCCGGCGCCAGCCAACCAGAGGCCTTCGCACGGAAGTCGGCCGGCTCCAACGCCCCCGCCCCCGCAGGCACCGCCCCCAGCAGTGGCGCGTCGGCCACCACCGGCAGGTCCGCCAGGTTGCAGCGGGAAGCCAGATCCGGGACCCCGGGCCAGCTGCCGATCACGACACCCGCCAACTCCACCTCCCGCACGGCGAGTTCACGGGACGTCAGTTCGGTTGTGTTGAGGGTGCCGAGGCCGGCCGAGGCGACCAGCAGCACCGGCGCGCCGAGCAACCGTGCCGTGTCCGCCAGGGTGCCGCCCGCCTCGTCGAACCGTACGAGGAGGCCACCCGCGCCCTCGACCAGCACCAGGTCGTGTTCGACGTCGAGCTTGGCCGCCGCCTCGGCCACGTCCTCGGGGTGCACGGCAGGCAGGCCGGAGCGGCGGGCGGCGGTCGCGGGAGCCAACGGCTCGGGGTAGCGGGCGAGTTCGCGGGCCGTGACCGCGCCCGCGAGCCGGACCACCTCGTCCGCGTCGCCGCGCTCGTCCGGCCGTACCCCGGTCTGCGCGGGCTTGAGGACGGCCACGGACCGGCCGGACGCCACGGCCACCGCGGCGACGGCCGCCGTGGTGACCGTCTTGCCGACCTCCGTGCCCGTCCCCGTGATCACCAGAACCGTCATGTCATCCTCTTCCGTCATCCCGCCATCGCCGCCGCGCACACCGCGCGCGCGATCCGTGCCACGTCCTCGTCGCCCGTGACGTACGGCGGCATCGTGTAGACGAGATCGCGGAACGGCCGCAGCCACACGCCCTCGCGCACCGCGGCCGCGGTGGCCGCCCTCATGTCCACCGCGTGGTCGAGCTGTACGACCCCGATCGCGCCGAGGACGCGCACGTCCTTCACCCCCGGCACCTCCCGAGCCGGAGCCAGCCCCTCCCGCAGCCCCGTCTCGATCCGCTTGACCTCCGACAGCCAGTCCTGGCCGAGCAGCAGTTCGATCGAGGCGCAGGCGACGGCCGCCGCCAGCGGGTTGCCCATGAACGTGGGCCCGTGGGCCAGCACCGGCACCTCGCCCCGCGAGATCCCGTCGGCCACCCGGGCCGTGCACAGGGCCGCCGCCAAAGTCAGGTAACCGCCCGTCAGCGCCTTGCCCACGCACATCACGTCCGGGGTCACCGCCGCGTGGTCCGCGGCGAACAGCGCGCCCGTGCGTCCGAAACCGGTCGCGATCTCGTCGAACACCAGGAGCACGTCATGCGCGTCGCACACCTCGCGCAGCACCCGCAGATACGCGGGGGAGTGGAACCGCATCCCGCCCGCGCCCTGCACCACGGGCTCCACGATCACGGCGGCCAGTTCCTCGGCGTGCCGCTCGATCGCCGAACGCAACTCCTCCGCGTACGACTCGTCGTACTCCGTCGGCGGCGCGTCCACGAACACCTGCCGGGGCAGGACGCCCTGCCACAGCTCGTGCATCCCGCCCTCCGGGTCGCACACCGACATCGGCTGCCAGGTGTCGCCGTGGTAGCCGCCGCGCCAGGTCAGCAGACGCCGCTTGCCGGGCCGGCCGAGCGAGCGCCAGTACTGCAGGCACATCTTGACCGCGACCTCGACGGAGACCGAGCCGGAGTCGGCGAGGAAGACATGCTCCAGACCCTCGGGCGACATGTCGACAAGATGCTTCGCCAGCCGTACGGCGGGCTCGTGCGTGAGCCCGCCGAACATGACATGGCTCATCCGCCCCAGCTGCTCGCGCGCGGCCTCGTTGAGCACCGGGTGGTTGTAGCCGTGGATGGCCGACCACCAGGACGACATGCCGTCGACCAGCTCGCCCGAGCCGTCGGCGAGCCTCAGCCGCACGCCGCTCGCCGACTCCACGACGAGCGGTTCCTGCCGGCCCGGCATGGGCCCGTACGGATGCCACACGTGCCGCCGGTCGAGCTCCAGCAGCTCGGGCACGGTCGGGTGGGGCAGGTCAGGCATTGGGGGCGAGGTCCGTTCCGACGCCCCGGCGGCGTACGGCCACGAGATCGGTACGGGCCTCGCCGACCGGCGCCTCGGCGGCCGAACCGCAGACACCGCCACCCGCGTGCGACCCGCAGCCCGCGCCCGCGGTCTCGTGCGATCCGCACCCGGCACTCTCCTGAGCCCCGCAGCCGCCGCCCCGGTGCTCCGGCAGCGTCACCTGACCGGTGCCCTCGACCTCGAACCCGGCGTCCGCGATCATCTCCAGGTCGGCCTTGCCGCCCTGGCCCTCGGTGGTCAGATAGTCGCCGAGGAAGATCGAGTTGGCCAGGTGCAGAGCCAGCGGCTGCATCGTGCGGAGGTGGACCTCGCGGCCGCCCGCGATCCGGACCTCCACGTCAGGGCAGACGAAGCGGACCATCGCCAGGATCCGCAGACACCGCTGGGGAGTGAGGTTCCACTCCTTGCCCAGCGGGGTGCCCTCGATGGGAATCAGGAAGTTCACCGGCACCGAGTCCGGATCCAGTTCGCGCAGGGAGAAGACCACGTCCACGAGGTCTTCGTCCGTCTCGCCCATGCCCGCGATCAGGCCCGAGCAGGCCGACAGACCCGCCGCGTGCGCCTTCTGGACCGTGTCGACGCGGTCGGCGTACGTGTGCGTCGTCGTGATCTCGCCGTACGTCGCCTCGGACGTGTTGAGGTTGTGGTTGTACGCGTCCGCGCCCGCCTCGCGCAGGCGTTCGGCCTGGCCGTCGGAGAGCAGACCGAGGCAGGCGCACACCTCCACGTCCTCGTTCTGATTCTTGATCGCCTTGATGGTGTCCGAGACCCGGTCCACGTCCCGGTCGGTCGGACCGCGCCCGGAGGCCACCAGACAGACCCGCTTGGCTCCCCCGGCGAGCCCGGCCGCAGCGGCCTTGGAGGCCTCGTCGGGCTTCAGCCAGGTGTACTTGAGGATGCCGGCGGTGGAGCCGAGCCGCTGGGAACAGTAGGAACAGTCCTCCGGGCACAGTCCGGACTTGAGGTTGACCAGATAGTTCAGTTTCACCCGGCGCCCGAACCAGTGCCGACGCACCTTTCCGGCCGCGGCCACCACGTCCAACAGCTCGTCGTCGGAGGTGCCGAGGACGGCGAGCGCCTCGGCACGGCTCAGCGGCTCGCGCCGGAGCCCCTTGTCCACCAGCGTGTTCAGCAGGTCCATGAGAGCCGATCCTGTCCTACGGGACCGCTCCCGGCCAAGGAGAGTTCGGACAACAGAGTGGGATCGACGTGTGGGTATCGCCACATCGTGGGCGGCCGGTCGTGCCACTAGTGTCTGTGCACTGCCTACAAAAGCCCCCGCCGCGCTGTCCACCACAGCCCCGGCGCCCAGGGCTGCCCACATCACCCCGGAGGACCCATGGCGTTCGGCTGGATCGACGAGCAGGCGTCGGCGCGCCGCCGGGCCGGGCTCGTACGGACGCTGCGCCCCCGTCCCGCCGACTCGCCGCTCCTCGACCTCGCGAGCAACGACTACCTCGGTCTGGCCCGGCACCCCGAGATCACCGAGGGGGCCGCCGAGGCCGCGCGCCGGTGGGGCGGCGGCGCCACCGGCTCCCGGCTCGTCACGGGCACCACCGAACTCCACGGCGAGTTGGAGCGGGAGCTGGCCGCCTTCTGCGGCTTCGAGGCCGCCCTCGTCTTCTCCTCCGGCTACGCCGCCAACCTCGCCGCCGTCACCGCGCTCGCGCCGCACGGCTCCCTGGTCGTCTCCGACGCGGGCAACCACGCCTCCCTCATCGACGGCTGCCGGCTGGCCCGCGGCACCACCCAGGTCGTGGCCCACGCCGCCCCCGACGCCGTCCGCAAGGCGCTGAGCACGGGCCAGGGGCCCGCCATCGCCGTCTCCGACACGGTCTTCTCCGTGGACGGCGACGCCGCCCCGCTGGCCGGACTGGCCGCCGCCTGCCGTGAGTACGGCGCCGGGCTCGTCGTCGACGACGCCCACGGACTCGGTGTCCTGGGCGACGGCGGCCGGGGCGCGCCGCACGCGGCGGGGCTCGCGGGCGACCCCGACGTCGTCGTGACGGTCACGCTGTCGAAGTCGCTGGGCAGCCAGGGCGGTGCCGTCCTCGGCCCGGCGCATGTCATCGACCACCTGGTCAACGCGGCCCGTACGTTCATCTTCGACACGGGCCTCGCCCCGGCCGCCACCGGGGCGGCGCTCGCCGCGCTCCGGCTGCTGCGCCGTGAGCCGGAGCGTGCCGCACGGGCCCGCGAGGTGGCGCGGGAGCTGCACACACGGCTGACGGCGTCGGGCCATGAAGCGGTGCGGCCCGACGCCGCCGTGGTGTCCGTGCGCGCGCCGTCCCCGGATCAGGCGGTGCGGTGGGCGGCGGACTGCCGGGCGGCGGGTCTCGCCGTCGGCTGTTTCCGCCCACCGTCCGTGCCGGACGGCGTTTCGAGGCTGCGGCTGACCGCCCGCGCGGATCTCACGGAGGCGCAGATCGACCGAGCCGTGGGGATCATCGGCAATACGCGACCGTGAGTCGGCGTCCCGGCCGAGCGTCGCCGTAAGCGGAAGTACGCGTGCTGCCGGTGGTGGTCACCGAAGCGTGGTGATGAATCCCTCCCAGGCCTCGGGGTCGAACAACAGGGCGGGCCCCGCCGTGTTCTTCGAGTCGCGGACGGCCACAAGTCCGGCCCAGCGGCCGGACCCGGGACGGGCCGTTTCCACGCAGTTGTTCATTCCGGTACTGCGGCTGCTGCGCAGCCATCGCACCCCGTGCAGTTCGGTACTGGTGGGTACGTTCCGAGGCAGTGCGGACATGGTGCCTCCTTACGCGCCGGCGGCGAGCCCGGCGATGTAATCCAACGAGTCCTCGGGCGAAAGGGCGTGGATCTGAAGGGCTTTGAAGGCCTCGACATACGCCTTGAGGTCTTCTTTCCGCTCGAGGTAGAGGCTACTCGTCAAGTGGTCGAGAACAACCACATCCAGATCCGAGGTGCTCCGAAATGAGAAAATTACGAAAGGCCCGGTGATGCCGATATGCGCCCCGGCAGTGAACGGCAGCACCTGCAGTCGCACTTGAGGAAGGCCCGCCGCCTCGACCAGACGGCCCAGCTGCCGGGTCATGATCTCGGGGTTGCCCACCTCCCGCCGCAAAACGCCCTCGTCGAGCACGGCGCTCAGCTTCATCGGCGGATTCCCGCGCAGAACTTCCTGCCGCGCGAGCCGCACTTCCACGAGCGCGTCGAGTTTGTCGTCTTCCAGCCCCTCCACCGCGGCCAGGGTCACCGCCCGGGCGTACTCGGGGATCTGCAACAGCCCAGGCACCACCGAGGTCTCCAGCGTCCGCATCCCGCTGGCCTGCGACTCCAGGCTGATGAAGTCCCGGTACGTCGGAGGCAGTACACCCCGGTACGCGTGCCACCAGTTGTGCCGCCCGCCGCCGTCCTCGGAGCCCGCCAGCGCCATGAGCAGTTCCCGTAATTCGGTGTCGTCGACCCCGTACGCGTCCAGCAGCTTGCGTACGTCCGTGGGCTTCACCCCGCTGGCACCCGTCTCGATCCGGCTCACCTTGGACTGGTGCCAGCCCACGAGATGGGCCGCCTCGATACTCGTGAGACCGGAACGGGTGCGCAGGACGCGCAACTCGGCACCGAGCTTGCGGCGGCGCACCGCCGGACCGTATTGCATGGGTTTCTCCTTCCGCCCGGCGCGCGAAGTCGGGGTGACGACAGAGGATGGACCCGGACGCCCCGCAAATACGGTCGGCCGTCGGAGAGTTCACCGCTTCGAGCGACAGATATATGCACATCTTGGTGGATCGCCACCCGTGACGGCCCAGGTAGTGGCAGTCTGGCGCGAAGCACCAGTCCGGGACCGTAGTCGAACCATCCGCTCCCTGTCGGACACCGGTCCCGTGGGAAAGGGACGCCTCGCCATGGCAGATCACCAGGAAGCATCCGTCACTCTGCCGAGCGATCCAGCCTCGGTGTCCGCGGCCCGAAAATACGTCGCCACCGTGCTGGCCGAATGGGGCCTGCCGAGCGACACGGACATCGCGGACACCGTGCGCCTGATCGTGTCCGAACTCGCCACCAACGCCGTCCAGCACACGCGGGGTCAGTCACCCACGTTCACCGTGGACATCGCCCTCGACCGGGACGAGCAGCTGCGCATCGGCGTCACCGACAGCCATCCCCGCTTTCCGAAACGCCTGCCCGCCGCCGTCCAGCAGGACAACGGCCGGGGCATGGTCATCATCCGCTGGCTGACCGCCGAGTGCGGCGGCAGGCTGAGCGTCAGACCCACACGGGAGGGCGGCAAGACGGTGGCGATCGAACTGCCGTGGACGGTCCCCGTGCAGCCGGTCAGGGCAGCCGGTCAGCAGGAGCCCTGACGGAGTCCTCGCCCTGCCGTACGGGGGTCGTCTCCTCCTGACGCGGCGTCGGCGCCGTCGTGCCGCCGGAGCGTCCCACCAGCTTCGGGAGCACGTGCCACAGGAGCAGACATCCGAGGAGCGTGCCGGCTCCGGCGATGATCCCGGCCGTCCGGCCGAGCGTCACGTCCACGACGAGCAGTACGGATCCGGTGAAGGCCGGCATCAGCACGATCAGGCCCGCGGTGGCCAGCCGGGACGAGACCTGGACGATGGTGGGCTTGGCGTTCTGCTGGAAGAGCGAGCGGTGCAGTGCGGCCGGGGCGGTGAAGAGCGCCGCCGCGAGGACCGCGAGGAGCAGCGTGGTGACGTAGGTGGCGCGCTGTACGGAGTCCAGGTCCGGGAAGCGCGGTGTGAAGGCCAGCGTCAACAGGAACGCGAACAGGATCTGCACCCCGGTCTGGGTGACCCGCAATTCCTGCAGCAGCTCGGCGAAGTTGCGATCGGCGCGTTCCTGAGGCGTCTCGTCGCGTGCGGGGCGGGTGCGTTCGTCGGCCATGGACGAACGGGTAACCAGTTCTGCCCGGGGCACGCCCGTCGGGGGGCGGCGGAGTCCTCCGCCGCCCCCCGACGGTGGGTCAGCGGACCCGGCCGTACCAGACGCTCTTCGTCCAGATCTTCTGCAGCCGGACGACGTCACCCGTCTTCGGCGAGTGCCAGATCTTTCCCTTCCCCGCGTAGATACCGACGTGGTAGACGTTCGACCCCGAGTGGAAGAAGACGAGGTCTCCGAGCGTGCGGCTGCTCGCGGAGATGTGCTTCGTCTTGTTGTACTGCTGCTGAGCAGTACGGGGCAGCTTCTTGCCCGCCTTCTTGAACGAGTAGAGCGTCAGGCCTGAGCAGTCGAACCTGCTGGGGCCCGTGGCGCCGTACTTGTAAGGGGAGCCCTTCTTGGAAGCCGCGACCTTGAGTGCCTTCGACGCCACTGTGACGGCCTCGGCGTCGGAGGCGACGCCCGGGACCACGATGCTGCCGCCGACGGCGGCGATGGTCAGAGCCGAGGCCGTGCCGGCCCGGGTCAACAGCGACGGGACACGATTCAGCGCAGTCATGCGCAACCCTTCGTCAGCCGCCTGTGAAGGATGACCTGTCGGATTCGGGCTGGCGAAGTTGCCCGGCCGCGTCTGCGGCTTCACCCCAAGGGCTGCTCGGCGCGGTCATGGCTTGACCGTTCCGGCGACCCGTCGTGCCTGGGTCCTCCACTCCTGCCGATGCACTTCTGTCGACCGGTCATCCGGGCGGCGGCAGGACTCGGCGTCCACCCGGATCGCCCCGCCGCTGCGGCGGGGGCTTGTCGTCAGGAAGGGATCTTGACGCACGGACGTCCGAAAATCCCAACGGAACCGTGGATTTGTGGTCTTACTCACCACTCGCCCGTTCGGGTGGACAGGCCGATTTCGGCCGCGATGTCCATGTGGTCGAGGAGGCCCGCACCAGCACCGGAACAGCACATTCCGGCAATGTGGTAGTCATGTTGCGCAACTTCACAGGTCCTTTGGACGGATGGGCCGATGGGTCGATCGCGGTAGGCCGTCCGGAGGGTGCGAGCCCGGGCCGGACGCCCCGTCAGTAGTACGGGGAGCGGCCCGGGATCGGTTCAGGCCGGCGAGTCCTCCGGCTCCGGCGGCAGCGTGACCCGGGCCGCCCGCCGCTCGCCGTCGAGAACCCGCAGGGCGCGTGCGAGCGTCGGGGCGTGCACCTCGTTCTCGCCGCGCCTGTGCATCAGTTCGAGCGCGTCGCGCAGGGCGGTCGCCTTGGCGACGAGCGCCTGCGCCGCCCGCAACCCGCGGTATGTGTCGCCCGGACGGGCGGGATTGATCCGGCCGAGCAGGTCGACCACGTCCAGATAACGGTCGATCAGCTCCGCCTCGGCGCGGGTGAGCGCGGGCAGCGGCGGCAGTTCGGGCGGGAGCATCGACGGCTCACCCCGCGCCGGGCAGCGTGCGCGAGGTCTTGCGGCTCGGGACGACCCGGTCGGCCAGTCCGTATGCCACCGCCGCCTCGGCGTCGAGGAACTTGTCCCGCTCGATGTCGGCGCCGATCCGCTCCGGGCTCTGCCCCGTGTGCCGTACGAGCAGCTCCTCCAGCTTGCGGCGGTTGCGCGTCAACTCCTCGGCCTGGATGGCCAGATCGCTCGCCTGCCCCTGGATCCGGTCCGCCAGCGCCGGCTGGTGGATCAGCACCCGCGCGCCCGGCAGTACGGACCGCTTGCCCGGTGTGCCCGCCGCCAGCAGCACCGCGGCGGACGACCCCGCCTGCCCCAGGCAGACGGTCTCCACATCGCAGGTGACGAACCGGATCGTGTCGTAGATCGCCGTCATCGCGCTGAACGAGCCGCCGGGTGAGTTGATGTACAGCGAGATGTCCCGGTCCGGCGACTGGTACTCGAGGTGCATGAACTGCGCCATCACGTCGTTCGCCGACGTGTCGTCGATCTGCGTCCCGAGGAACACGATCCGCTCTTCCAGCAACTTCGAGTAGGGATCCATCGTTCGGGTGCCCGAACTGGTGCGCTCGGTGAACTCGGGCAGCACGTAGCGGCTTGACGGTCGGTTCGCGGGCATGAGGCACGCCTCCTCTGATCGACATCTGTAAAAAATGTACAGGACGTACGAAGTCTGAAGGAGGGGGATCGGCTGACAGCGAAAATCCCCGCGGAGCAAGGCGGCTCAACGGGGATCTGTGTCGGGTCGGTCGGTCGGCTGATCAGGTGATCAGTTGAGCGGTGCGGGGGCGGGCGTCCCGTAGAAGGTGATCGGCGGCCAGCCGCGGGTGGCAGCGAGTTCGTTCAGGGCGTTCGCGACCTCGAGCGCGGTGATCCGCTGGGCCGCCGGGGCTTCCGCGGCGCTGACGGTGAAGCTGAACGTGAGTTCCGTCGACTCGGTGTCCGGCATACGGACCATTCCGCTGAACTCGGTGCCCCCCGGGAAGTCGACCGCCGCCGCCTCGCTCTCGGCGCTCGCGCCCACCGTCGTGGCCGCCTGCGCCGTCCCGCCCGACGCGAGGACCGCTCCCGCCGCGGCCGATCCCGAGTACCCGAGCAGTGAACGCCTGGAAAAGTGGGACATGCCTCCCCCTCTGTTCGGTTGTCATGGACGCCTCCCGCGCGGGAGGCGAGTCGATCGTATGAACGAATTGATCGCCATGGGGCAGAATGGGATCTTCCGCTCAGGGCGGTGTGCGGCGCCCGGTCTAAGCTGGACTCCATGGCCTACGAGATTCCGGTGACGCAAGCCAGGGCTGAGCTCGCCGAACTGATCAACCGCGTGGTCTACGGCGGCGAGCGCGTCGTCGTGACGCGGCACGGAAAGCCCCTCGTCGCCCTGGTCTCCGCCGCCGACCTGGAGCAGCTCGAAGCGCTCCAGGAACCCGCCGAGGAGCCGGTGATCAGCGCGGTCTCCCGGGTCCGCGAGGCGGCGTCGGCACCGCGGGAGCAACAGCGGTTCGGCATCGCTGCGGAGCATCGGGGGCCGGGGGCTTCGTAAGGGAGTGGCGCCCTCGTCCGCTGCGGCGGGGCGCACGGCCGGTCCGGGTGGTCGAACCCTGTGTGAAGGCGCTCATGGGCATGGAGGACCCGGACGCCCGGAAGCGGGCGGGCGAGCCGGGCGGACGGGGGCGACACGCGTCCGATCACGGTCCGGTTAACGTCGCTGAAACGCCACCCAATTAGCCTGCGCCCACGCCACCAGCGATTTTGCCGGGTGGCTGCGGCAACCGGACCCCGCACGGTCCGGAGCGAGGATGTGAGGTGGACGCCGTGCAACTGACCCCGCACGAGCAGGAGAGGCTGCTGATCCACGTGGCGGCCGACGTGGCGGAGAAGCGCCGGGCCCGCGGGCTGAAGCTGAACCACCCGGAGGCCGTCGCGCTGATCACCGCGCACATCCTCGAAGGCGCGCGGGACGGCCGTACGGTGGCCGAACTCATGGCGTCCGGGCGGAAGCTGCTCACCAGGGACGACGTCATGGAGGGCATCCCCGAGATGATCCACGACGTCCAGGTCGAGGCGACCTTCCCGGACGGCACCAAGCTCGTCACCGTCCACGACCCGATCGTCTGAGGGGCCCCGATGATTCCCGGAGAGATCCTCTTCGCCGAGGGCTCGATCGTGTACAACCAGGGCCGTGAGATCACCCGGCTCACCGTCCTCAACGCCGCCGACCGGCCGGTCCAGGTCGGCTCCCACTACCACTTCGCCGAGGTCAACCCCGGCCTGGAGTTCGACCGCGCCGCAGCGCGCGGCAAGCGGCTGAACGTCGCCGCCGGCACCGCCGTGCGTTTCGAGCCCGGGATCCCCGTCGACGTAGAACTCGTTCCGCTCACCGGCGCCCGTGTCGTGCCCGGACTGCGCGGGGAGACCGGAGGTGCCCTCGATGCCTGAGATCTCGCGTGCCGCGTACGCCGACCTGTTCGGCCCCACCACCGGTGACCGCATCCGGCTCGCCGACACCGACCTGCTCGTCGAGATCGAGGAGGACCGTTCCGGCGGACCCGGGCTCGCCGGTGACGAGGCCGTGTTCGGCGGTGGCAAGGTCATCCGCGAATCCATGGGCCAGGCGCGCGCTACGCGCGCAGAAGGCACCCCCGACACGGTGATCACCGGCGCGGTGATCATCGACCACTGGGGCATCGTCAAGGCCGACATCGGCATCCGCGACGGCCGGATCACCGGGATCGGCAAGGCCGGCAACCCCGACACCATGGACGGGATCCACCCCGATCTGGTCATCGGCCCCGAAACGGAGATCATCGCGGGCAACGGGCGGATCGTCACGGCCGGCGCCGTCGACGCCCACGTCCACTTCATCTGCCCGCAGATCGCCGACGAGGCGCTGTCGTCCGGAGTGACGACGCTGGTCGGCGGCGGTACGGGCCCGGCCGAGGGCTCGAAGGCCACGACGGTGACGCCCGGCCCGTGGCACCTCGCCCGGATGCTGGAGGCGATGGAGCAGTACCCGCTCAACATCGGCTTCCTCGGCAAGGGCAACACCGTCTCCCACGAGGCGATGCTGTCCCAGATCCGCGGCGGAGCACTCGGTCTGAAGCTCCACGAGGACTGGGGTTCGACCCCGGCCGTCATCGACGCGTCACTGACCGTCGCCGACCGCACCGGCATCCAGGTCGCCATCCACACGGACACGCTGAACGAGGCCGGGTTCGTCGGTGACACCCTCGCCGCGATCGCCGGACGCGGCATCCACGCGTACCACACCGAGGGTGCGGGCGGCGGGCACGCG
Source organism: Streptomyces sp. DSM 40750 (assembly GCF_024612035.1). GTDB lineage: Bacteria > Actinomycetota > Actinomycetes > Streptomycetales > Streptomycetaceae > Streptomyces. Next base: position 2,056,802 of record NZ_CP102513.1, on the reverse strand, counting down.
CCCGACATCATGACCGTGGTCTCCGAGCCCCACGTACTGCCCAGCTCCACCAACCCGACCAGGCCCTACACCGTCAACACCGCCGAGGAACACCTCGACATGCTGATGGTCTGCCACCACCTGAACGCGGCGGTGCCGGAGGACCTGGCGTTCGCCGAGTCGCGCATCCGGCCGTCGACCATCGGGGCCGAGGACATCCTGCACGACCTGGGTGCGATCTCGATCATCTCCTCCGACGCACAGGCCATGGGCCGGGTCGGCGAGGTCATCCTGCGGACCTGGCAGACCGCGCACGTGATGAAGCGGCGACGGGGCGCGCTGCCGGGTGACGGCCGTGCGGACAACCACCGTGTACGTCGATATGTCGCCAAGTACACGATCAATCCCGCCCTCGCGCAGGGGCTCGCCCGCGAGATCGGGTCCGTCGAGACGGGCAAGCTCGCCGACCTCGTGCTGTGGGAACCCGCGTTCTTCGGGGTCAAGCCGCATCTCGTGGTCAAGGGCGGGCAGATCGCGTACGCGCAGATGGGCGACGCGAACGCCTCCATCCCCACCCCGCAGCCCATCCTCCCGCGCCCCATGTACGGGGCCATCGGGCGGGCGCCCGCCTCGAACTCGTTCAACTTCGTGGCGCCCCTCGCCATCGAGGACGGGCTGCCGGAGCGGCTCTCGCTGGGGAAGCGGTTCGTCGCGATCGAGTCGACGCGTGGGGTCACCAAGGCCGACATGCGGGAGAACGACGCGCGGCCCGAGGTGCGCGTCGACCCCGACAGCTTCGCCGTGCACATCGACGGGGAGCTGGTGGAGGCCACGCCGGCCGCCGAACTGCCCATGGCCCAGCGCTACTTCCTCTTCTGATGTCCGTGCCGAGGTCGGAAGTCCGACCCCTGATGTCCGAGGTCCGTGATGTCTGAGGTTCGTGATGTCTAGGGCAGCGCTTCTCGTTCTGGCCGACGGCCGCTTTCCCGCCGGGGGGCACGCGCACTCCGGCGGGGCCGAGGCGGCCGTCAAGGCCGGGCTGATCACCGGAGCGGACGGGCTGGAGGCGTTCTGCCGGGGGCGGTTGCACACGGCGGGGCTGGTGTCGTCGGCGCTGGCCGCCGCGGCCGCGCTCGGGGTGGATCCGCTGTCGCTGGACGCCGCCGCCGACGCGCGGACGCCGTCCGTCGCGCTTCGGGTCGCTTCCCGGAAGCTGGGGCGGCAGTTGATGCGGGCGGCGCGGGCGACGTGGCCGTCGGCGGAACTGGACGCGCTGGCGCGGGAGTTCCCCAAGGGGGCGCATCAGCCGGTCGTGCTGGGGGTGGCCGCCAGGGCCGCCGGGCTGGGGCCGGATGACGCCGCGTACTGCTCCGCGTACGAGAGTGTGAGCGGGGCGGCGAGTGCGACAGTGCGGTTGCTGAGCCTTGATCCCTTCGATGCGACAGGGGTGTTGGCGCGTCTGGCGCCCGAGATGGATGTGGTGGTGGGGGCGGCGGTCGATGCGGCTCGGGGGGTGGTGGCCGGTGGCGTGGAGGGGTTGCCTGCGGCTTCCGCGCCGTTGCTGGAGATCAATGCGGAGGTGCATGCGGGGTGGCCTGTGCGGTTGTTCGCGTCCTGAGTTCTTCGCCCCCGCCGCCCCTACCCGTCCCATCCCCCAGGGGTGTGCCCCTTCGACCCCTGGGGTGCCTGACAGCTCGGGGGTTCTGTTCGGGTGCGGGTGCGGGTGCGTCGTGGCTGATCGCGCAGTTCCCCGCGCCCCTGAAAAGCAGGGGCTGCGCCCCGTGCTTTTCGGCCCGCAGGGCCGTCGTCTTTGAGGGCGCGGGGAACTGCGCGATCAGCCCCCACTGACCCGCACTCGCCCGACAACCGAACCCACCGAACCCCGAGTTCTTCCGCGATCCACAGCCGAGCAAAGGAGCCGCTTCCCATGCATCTCGATCACTCTCACTCCCACGACGGCCCCTCCGCCACGAGCGCCGACGCGCACCGGGCTGACGGCACCCGTCGTGCCCTGCGTATCGGGCTCGGCGGGCCCGTCGGGTCCGGTAAGACGGCTACCGTGGCCGCGCTCTGTCAGGCCCTGCGGGAGGAGTTGTCCCTCGCTGTCGTGACGAACGACATCTATACGCGCGAGGACGCCGAGTTCCTGCTTCGCGAGGCCGTGCTGCCGCCCGAGCGGATCACGGCCGTGGAGACGGGGGCGTGCCCGCATACGGCGATTCGGGACGACATCTCCGCGAATCTCGAAGCGGTGGAGGACCTGGAGGACGAGGTCGGGCCGCTCGATCTCATTCTTGTCGAGTCCGGCGGTGACAATCTGACCGCCACCTTCTCCAAGGGACTCGTCGACGCGCAGATCTTCGTCATCGATGTGGCCGGCGGGGACGACATTCCGAGGAAGGGCGGGCCCGGTGTCACCACCGCCGACCTGCTCGTCGTCAACAAGACGGACCTCGCGCCGTACGTCGGGTCCGACCTCGCCCGGATGGCCGTGGACGCGAAGGCGCAGCGGGCGGAGCTGCCGGTGGTGTTCCAGTCGCTCAGGAGCGAGGCCGGAGTCGCGGACGTCGCCGCCTGGGTGAGGGAGAAGCTCGCCGCGTGGACGGCATGACGACGGCCGGAGACGTGACGGTGACCGAAGAGACGACGACCGCCGGAGGGACGGCGACCGCCGGGGTCAAGGCCACCGCACGGATCGCGGCACGCGCCGACGGGCGGCGCGGCACCGCCCTGCCCGTGCTGGAGAGCGACGGACCGCTGGCGCTGCGCCGTACCCGGGGGAGTGGTGACGAGGCGCGGGTCATGCTTGTCGGGGCGATGAGCGGGCCGCTCGGCGGGGACCGGTTCGCGGTGGAGGCGGAGGTCGGTGAGGGGGCGCGGCTGCGCGTCGGGTCGGCCGCCGCGACGATCGCGCTGCCGGGGCAGGCCAAGGGCGAGGCCCGCTACGACGTACGGATCGATGTCGCCGCCGGAGGCGAACTGCGTTGGCTGCCCGAGCAGTTGATCTCCGCGCGGGGGAGCGATCTGCGGGTGTCGACGCGCGTGGAACTCGCCGCCGACGCGCGGCTGGTGTTCCGGGAGGAGCAGGTGCTCGGGCGGACCGGGGAGGAGCCCGGGCGGCTCAGCAGCCGGCTCAGTGTGTGGTCGGGCGGGCGGCCGTTGCTCGACCAGGAGGTGGCGTGCGGGCCGGGGGCGCCCGGTGGCTGGGACGGTCCCGCCGTGCTGGGCGGGTATCGAGCGCTGGGGCAACTCGTCGTCGTACGGCCGGAGTTCGCCGAACAGCCGCCCGGGCCACGGGTGTTGGGGGAGTCGGCCGCGCTCACTCCGCTCGCCGGACCCGCCGTACTCGTCAGCGCGCTCGCCCCCGACGCGTTGCGGCTGCGGCGCGTGCTCGACGAGGCCCTTGCCGAGCTTGATGGCTGATGACGGCTCACCTCGCATCCGCTGAACGGGACTTGTCGTACCGGTTATCGGATTAGTAAAGAACCCGCCGACCCTCTGTTCTCGGACACCTCACAGGCACGAGGATCCCCGTGACCATTCGACGATTCGAATCGAAGTACGGGGAGTGTCCTCTTGAGAGGTTTGAGGCCGACGAGAAGGGCGGCAGCGTTCGGCTCCGCCGGACTGCTCGTCACGGCGACCCTGATAGCCGGTGCCGTCGCCGCTCCCGCAGCCAACGCCGCGGGCACCGCGAGTGCCGTGGACCGCGAGGCCAAGGGTGTCGCCGTCGCCGCCGCGAAGGCGGCGAAGAAGGGCGTCAAGTGGCAGGACTGCCCCGAGAGCTGGGGTCTGGAGAAGCCGATCCAGTGCGGCTGGGTCACCGTGCCGCTGGACTACGCCAAGCCGAACGGCAAGCAGATCAAGCTCGCCGTGGACCGTATCGGCAACACCGGTACGAAGAAGGAGCGCCAGGGCGCGCTCATCTACAATCCGGGCGGTCCGGGCGCCTCGGGTCTGCGCTTCCCGCGCCGGGTCACGACCAAGGCACCGCTGTGGGTCAACACGTCCAAGGCCTACGACTTCGTGGGCTTCGACCCGCGCGGTGTGGGTCACTCGGCGCCCATCTCCTGCGCCGACCCGCAGGAGTTCGTGAAGGCGCCCAAGCTGGACCCGGTTCCGGACTCCGAGGCCGACAAGCTGAAGCAGCGGGGGCTCGCGGCCGAGTACGCGGAGGGCTGCAAGCAGCGCAGCGGCGCGATGCTGCCGCACATGACGACGCCGAACACCGCGCGTGACCTGGATGTCATCCGGGCCGCCCTGGGGGAGAAGAAGCTCAACTTCCTGGGCGTCTCCTACGGCACGTACATCGGCGCCGTCTACGGCACCCTCTTCCCGACCCACGTGCGCCGCATGGTCGTCGACAGCGTGGTGAACCCCTCCCGCGAGAAGATCTGGTACCAGGCCAACCTGGACCAGGACGTCGCCTTCGAGGGCCGCTGGAAGGACTGGACGAAGTGGGTCGCGCAGAACGACGCGACGTACCACCTCGGCGACACCCAGGCGAAGGTGCAGGCGAAGTGGCTGGAGCTGCGGGCCACCGCGAAGAAGGACCCGATCGGCGGGCTCGTCGGCCCGGCCGAGCTGGTCTCCTTCTTCCAGAGCGCCCCGTACTACGACTCCGCGTGGGCGCCCACGGCCCAGGTGTGGAGCAAGTACGCCGCCGGTGACACCCAGGCGCTGGTCGACGCCGCCGCCCCGGACCTCACCGACACCGCGGGCAACGCCGCCGCGGAGAACGGCAACGCCGTCTACACCGCCGTCGAGTGCACCGACGCCAAGTGGCCCACCAGCTGGAAGCGCTGGGACCGCGACAACACCGAGCTGCACCGGAACCACCCGTTCATGACCTGGGCCAACGCCTGGATGAACCTGCCGTGCGCCACCTGGCAGTCCAAGCAGTACACCCCGGTGGACGTGAAGACCAAGAAGGGCCTGCCGCCCGTCCTGATCGTCCAGTCCGAGCGGGACGCGGCCACCCCGTACGAGGGTGCCGTCGAGCTCCACAAGCGGTTCAAGGGCTCCCGCCTGATCACGGAGAAGAAGGCCGGCTCCCACGGGGTCACCGGTCTGGTCAACCCGTGCGTCAACGACCGCGTGGACAGCTACCTGCTCACCGGCAAGGTGGGCAAGGCGGACGTGAAGTGCGCTCCGCACGCCATGCCGAAGCCGTAGGTCCGTGAGAGAAGGAAGGGGGCGACCGGAATCCCGGTCGCCCCCTTCCTCATACGGTCACGCACTCAGGGAACTCACGCCTGCCGCCCCGCCAGCCACGTGTCCTCCGCCGCGTAGTCGAAGAGCTCCCCGTACGTCGCGAACATCTTGGGATACGCCTCCCGCCAGTCCCGTTCGCCTGCCAGCCGGGCCTCGATCCACGCGACCGTCTCCGGCAGTGACTCCGCGTACCGCACCACCGGGCGGTAGCCCAGCTCCCGCTCCGCCGCCGACATGTCGCACACCACGGGCACCGGCACGGACCACGGGGTGTCGCCCACGGTGGGTGCCGGGGCGGGGCCGTCCACCAGCACGTTCTCCGGCTCGACGCCCATCACCGTGTCGATCGCGGCGGCGATCTCCGCCACCGTCGGCGCGTCCGGGTCGACGGCGTTCAGCGCCCGGGCTCCCGGCCGCGCGGCGGCCAGGCGGATCAGCTCGGCGATGTTGTGGACGCTCGCCGGATGGAAGCGGCTCGCACCGCCGTACGCGAGGACCCGGCGGGGCCGGCCGTCCAGGTTGCGCTTCACGAAGTACAGCTCGCGCGGCGTACGGCAGTGCGGACCGTGGATGGCGCCCGCCCGCAGCAGGGTCGTGGGCAACCGGTCGGCGGCGGCGAGGAGTTCCTGCTCCAGGCCCGCCTTGCGGGTGCTGTACGAGGTGTCGGCGGGCCGGATCGTGCGCTGGCTCTCGGGGAGGGGCACGGGGTATTCGGGGAAGCCGTCCGGCTCCGCCTGGGTGTCGAAGGTGCGGCCGTTGTCGTCCTCGTACACCGAGATGCTGGAGACGACGACCGCCGAGCCGATCCGGTCGGCCAGCGCGAGCAACTGCCGGGCGTGCTCGGGGCCGTACGCGACCATGTCCACGAGCGCGTCGCAGCCGTCTCCCACCGCTGCCGCCAGTGCCGCGTCGTCACCGCGGTCGGCCGGTACGGCCCGTACGTCCTCCGGCCAGTCGTCGTCCCGGTCGCCGCCCCGCGAGACGGCTGTCACCGCCCAGCCGTCCCGCGCCAGCGCGCCCACGGCCACCCGGCCGATCTGTCCCGTCGCTCCGATCACCACAGCACGTTGTGTCATGACCCGACCGTACGATGCCGGGGCCCGGCCCGGGCGGCTGGTCTGCTGCGGGCAGAATACTCAACTCAGCGGCAGCCGCGGGAACTTGCGCTCCTTCGCCGCCGCGGCCTCCTCCGCCTTCACGACGGCCGCGTACTGGTCGACGTACTCCTGGTCGGAGAGCGAGAGGATCGCGTACATGATCTCGTCGGTGATGGCGCGCAGGACGGCCTTCTCGCCTTCCATGCCCTCGTAGCGGGAGAAGTCGAGGGGCTTGCCGAAGCGGATGACGACGGGGTGGATGTTCGGGATGACCTTGCCCGGGGGCTGCGCCTCGAAGGTGCCGATCATCGCGCAGGGGATGACGGGCACGCGGGCCCTGAGCGCCATGACCGCCACGCCGACCTTGCCCTTGTACAGGCGGCCGTCGTGCGAGCGGGTGCCCTCCGGGTAGATGCCGAGGAGCTCGTCCTTGCTCAGCACGCCGAGCCCCTCGCGGATGGCGGCCTGACCTGCCTCCTTGCCGGAGCGGTCGACCGGGATCTGGCCGGCGCTGCGGAAGAAGAACGCCGTCAGCCGGCCCTTGAGGCCGGGGCCGGTGAAGTACTCGGCCTTCGCCAGGAAGGTGATGCGGCGCTTGAGGATCGCGGGCATCAGGAAGTGGTCCGAGAAGGACAGGTGATTGCCCGCGACGATGGCCGCGCCCGACGACGGTACGTGTTCGAGGCCCTCGATGCGAGGCCGGAAGACCAGTCTCAGCAGTGGACCCAGAAGCACGTATTTGAGCAGGTAATAGAACACGGCGTCTCCCTCGCGCTACCGGATCGGCTCTATGGACGTGTTCCGCCAGGTCACAGCACACATGCGCGCACTCAGTCGTGGTGAGGGCGTGGCAGTATGCGGGCAGGTCTGATCGGACTCATGCGGACTCCTTGCTGACTTTGCCGGCGTTGCGTCAGGCGCATGAGCGCTGGTGAGCCTCGTCCTGCGTGTCGACGATTGATCGTAGCCCGATGCGCTGTGTCAGCGGGAGCGCCCCGACCTGCCGGCGTTACTTCGAGCGGTCTTCCGGCCGAACCGCGTGGGTACGCCCGCGACCCGACGGACGGCGAAGTCCGTTCGGCGACGGCCGCGCCCTCGGGGCCACGGGTATCGGATGCCCTGGTCGCGCGTCGAATCCTTGACCCCCGGTCGGCGCTCCATGATGCTGTGTTGCGGTACATGAGATGTGTGCCGCAATGAGCAACATCAGACTCGGTTCTCACATCAGTCGAGGAGTGGCCATGACCCACCAGGTCCGTGCTGTCGTCGCGCGGGGCAAGGGCGCCCCTGTCAGCCTGGAAACGATCATCGTGCCCGACCCCGGCCCGGGTGAGGCGCTGGTGAAGATCGAGGCCTGCGGGGTCTGTCACACCGATCTGCACTACCGGGAGGGTGGCATCAACGACGAGTTCCCCTTCCTGCTGGGCCACGAGGCCGCGGGCGTCGTGGAGTCGGTGGGGGAGGGGGTCACCGATGTCGCCCCCGGTGACTTCGTCATCCTCAACTGGCGTGCGGTCTGCGGGCAGTGCCGGGCCTGTCTGCGCGGACGCCCGTGGTACTGCTTCAGCACCCACAACGCGAAGCGGAAGATGACCCTGCTCGACGGCACCGAGCTGTCGCCGGCGCTGGGCATCGGGGCCTTCGCGGAGAAGACGCTGGTGGCGGCGGGGCAGTGCACGAAGGTCGACCGGGCTGCCTCCGCGGCGGCCGCCGGTCTGCTGGGCTGTGGGGTGATGGCGGGCATCGGTGCGGCCATCAACACCGGCAACGTCGGACGTGGTGACAGCGTGGCGGTCATCGGCTGCGGCGGCGTCGGGGCCGCGGCGGTCGTCGGGTCGAACCTGGCGGGCGCGGCGAAGATCATCGCGGTGGACATCGACGACGCCAAGCTGGACACCGCCAAGAGGCTGGGCGCGACCCACACGGTCAACTCCAGGAACACCGACCCGGTCGAGGCGATCCGCGAGCTGACCGGCGGCCACGGCGCCGACGTCGTCATCGAGGCGGTGGGCCGCCCGGAGACGTACAAGCAGGCCTTCTACGCCCGTGATCTCGCCGGCACGGTCGTCCTCGTCGGCGTGCCGACCCCGGAGATGAAGCTGGAGCTGCCCCTGCTGGACGTCTTCGGCCGCGGTGGCGCGCTGAAGTCCTCCTGGTACGGCGACTGCCTGCCCTCCCGCGACTTCCCGATGCTCATCGACCTGTACCTCCAGGGCCGGCTGGACCTCGACGCCTTCGTCACGGAGACCATCCAGCTCGACGACGTCGAGAAGGCCTTCGAGCGGATGCACCGAGGCGACGTGCTGCGCTCGGTGGTGGTCCTGTGATGGCCGGCGCCCGCATCGAGCACCTGGTCACCTCGGGGACGTTCTCACTGGACGGCGGCACCTGGGACGTCGACAACAACGTGTGGATCGTCGGCGACGACAGCGAGGCCGTCGTCATCGACGCCGCGCATGATGCCGAGGCGATCGCCGAAGCCCTGGGCGACCGCACCCTGCGCGCCATCGTGTGCACGCACGCCCACAACGACCACATCGACGCCGCGCCCGAACTCGCCGCGCGCACGGGGGCCCCGATCCTGCTCCACGCCGACGATCTGCCGCTGTGGAAGCAGACCCACCCCGACCGGACCCCCGACGGCGAACTCGCCGACGGCCAGGTCCTCACCGTGGCGGGTGTCGACCTGACCGTGCTGCACACTCCCGGCCATGCTCCCGGGGCGGTCTGTCTGTACGCGCCGGGCCTGACCGCGCTCTTCAGCGGTGACACGCTCTTCGCGGGCGGGCCGGGCGCGACCGGAAGGTCGTACAGCGACTTCGGCACGATCGTCGATTCGATCCGGGACCGGCTGCTCACCCTGCCGGGCGATACCGTCGTACACACCGGACACGGGGAGACGACCACGGTCGCCGCCGAGGCTCCGCACCTTCAGGAGTGGATCGACCGCGGTCACTGACGGCCCGCGCCGGCCCCCGAGGCAGTACGCGCCCGCCTCTCCGGCCTGCGGTCATCGCAGGCCGGAGAGGCGGGCTGTCTTCGTGTGTCTCGGTGCGAGGCGCGCGAGGGCCCAACGCCGTCCCCAACAGGTGGAACGGCCGATTCCAGGGCCGCGATCCATCCCGACTCAGTTGTGTAATGCGCTCATGGTTGCGTGAGTAGCAACACTTTTGGGTGAGTGAAACCGCCTCTTGGATGCCTTGACAAGGGTTGGGGCCGACCTCAGACTGATGTTGCGCTTACCGCAATCCGTTTCGCTATACGCACCCGAGGTGTCATGATGATTCCCGCGTGCCGTCTCGCGGATCTCCCGCGAGGCGAGGCCTTCCGGCTCGACGTCGATCCTCCGGTCTCGGTGTTCCATACCGATGACGGCGAGGTGTTCGCCATCGACGACACCTGCACCCACCAGGACGCCTCGCTCGCCGACGGCTGGCTGGAGGGCTGCGAGGTGGAATGCCCGCTGCATGCTTCGAAGTTCGACCTGAGGACCGGCTCCGTCGACGCCCCGCCGGCCAAGCTGCCGGTCCGGACCCATGAGGTCCTCGTCGAGGACGGCATGATCTACGTCCGGGTGTCCACGGACGCCCCCAACCTGCCGCCGTGCGTCGCGGCTCGGCTCGCCGGAGGTCCCGCGTGAGGACCGTGGCCGTGGTGGGCGCCTCGCTGGCAGGCCTGTCGGCGGCGCGCTCGTTGCGGAAACAGGGCTACGACGGGCGGCTGGTCGTCATCGGCGACGAGCCGCACCGTCCGTACGACAGGCCCCCGCTGTCCAAGGAGTTCCTGGCCGGTGACCTCGGCGAAGCCGACCTCGTACTCGAGACGGACGGCGAGGATCTGCGGGCGGAGTGGCTGCTCGGGATCCGCGCCACCGGCCTGGACCGCACGGAGCGTGCGGTCCGGCTCGCCGACGGCAGGGAGATCCGTGCCGACGGCTTCGTCATCGCGACCGGCGCGGCCGCACGACAGCTGCCCGGTTCCGACGGCCTGGCCGGAGTCCACGTCCTGCGCACCCTGGACGACGCCCGCACCCTGCGGGACGAACTGGCCCGGGGCGGCCGGCTGGTCGTGATCGGCGGCGGATTCATCGGCGCCGAGGTCGCCTCCACCGCACATGCCCTCGGGCTGGACGTGACGGTCGTCGAAGCGGCACCGACGCCGCTCGCCGGCCCGCTCGGCCAGGCCATGGGGAGCATCGTCTCCGCTCTCCACACGGACCACGGCGTACGGCTGTTGTGCGGGGTGGGCGTCAAGGGGCTGAGCGGGGAGCGCAAGGTCGATGCCGTGCTGCTCGAGGACGGCCGCAGCATCCCCGCCGACATCGTCGTCGTGGGTGTGGGCGCGCGCCCGTGCGTGGAGTGGCTGGAAGGATCCGGCGTCGCGCTCGACGACGGTGTGAAGTGCGGTGCGGACGGCCGCACCAGCCTGGCCGGCGTGGTCGCGGTCGGTGACTGCGCCTCCTGGTACGACCCCCGCGCGGGCCACCATCGCCGCGTCGAGCACTGGACCGGCGCGCAGGAGCGCCCGGCCGCGGCCGTCGCCACACTGCTGGCGGGGGGTGCGGTGGAACCGGGTGTACCCCGGCCGCCGTACTTCTGGTCGGACCAGTACGGCGTGAAGATCCAGTTCGCCGGTCACGCGGCCGGTGCCGACAGCGTGACGGTCGAGGAAGGCGCGCCCGACGACCGCAACGTCCTGGCGGTCTACCGGCGTGCCGGTCGTCCGGTCGCCGTGCTCGGGATGAACCAGCCCCGGCTGTTCACCCGTTGGCGCAAGCAGCTCGCCGCCGCGACAGCTTGACACCGCGCTTGCTCCCTCTCATGCTGCGGTTTCATATAGTGCGCAGCGTTGCATCACACACAACACCGTCCGGAGTCGCTCTTCCCGGCGCGTGACTGCCCGATCCACGACGTTCCCCCGAGGAGTGCACCGTGACCTCGACCAGCCTGCCGGACAGCCTGATCGCCACCCTCCCCGGCTCCTCCTACACCGATCCCGCGATCTTCGCCCTGGAACAGGAGCGCATCTTCGAGACGATGTGGTTCTGCGTCGCACGCTCGTCGGACCTGGCGAAGCCCGGTGCCTTCCGCACCGTCGACGTGGGCCGCGAGAGCATCCTCGTCACCCGCGCCCGGGACAACTCGGTCCGCTCCTACTTCAACGTCTGCCGGCACCGTGGAGCCAAGCTCTGCACGGAGGAGAGCGGCGAGGTCAAGCGGGCCTTCCAGTGTCCGTACCACGCGTGGACGTACGACCTGACGGGCAAACTCGTCGCGGCGCCCAACCTCACCAAGATGCCCGACGTCGGCCGCACCGAGTACGGCCTGGTGAGCGTGGCCACCCGGGAATGGCTCGGCTATGTCTGGGTGTGCCTGGCGGAGAACCCGCCCTCCTTCGAGGAGGACGTCATCGCCGATGTCGTCGGCCGCCTCGGCGACGTCGAGTCGATCGAGCGCTACGGCATCGAGGACCTCTCGGTCGGCAAGCGGATCGTCTACGACGTCAAGGCGAACTGGAAGCTCATCATCGAGAACTTCATGGAGTGCTACCACTGCGCCACGATCCACCCCGAACTCACCGAGGTGCTCCCCGAGTTCGCCGACGGCTACGCCGCCCAGTACTACGTCGGGCACGGTGCCGAGTTCGGTGCGGAGGTCCAGGGCTTCACCGTCGACGGCTCCGAGGGCCTCGACCGTATCCCGGGAGTCTCCGAGGAACAGGACCGTCGCTACTACGCGATCACCGTGCGGCCGCAGGTCTTCGTCAACCTCGTCCCCGACCACGTGATCTTCCACCGGATGATCCCGGTGGCCGTCGACCGCACGATCGTCGAGTGCGACTGGCTCTACCTTCCGCATGTCGTCGACAGCGGCAAGGACGTCAGCCGGTCCGTGGAGCTCTTCGACCGGGTCAACCGGCAGGACTTCGAGGCATGCGAGCGCACACAGCCCGGAATGAGTTCCCGGCTGTACGCCAAGGGCGGCGTGCTGGTGCCCAGTGAGCACCACATCGGTGCCTTCCACGACTGGGTGAACGAGCGCCTGGGTATGCGGCAGCCGCAGTAGCGGCCGGACGGGCCGGTCAGCCCAGATAACCCATGCGGTGGCTGATCTCGTCCGCGCCCTTGCGCAGCAGCGGAGCGAGCTCGTGCAGGCGCTCCTCGGTGAGCCGGTACGAGGGGCCGGAGGCGCTCAGCGCCGCGACGACCACGCCGTCGCGGTCGCGGATCGGAGCGGCCATGGCGTGGAGACCGAGTTCCAGCTCCTCGCGGGCCCAGGCGTAGCCGGCTTCCCGGGCCTCGGCGAGGTTCTTCTCGAGCTTCGACTTCGCGGTGATGGTGTGCGGGGTGACCTTCTTCAGACCGGCCTCGGCGACCAACGCGGCGCGTTCCTTGGCGGGCAGATGGGCCAGCAGGATCTTGCCGCTGGAGGTCGCGTGCAGCGGGGTCAGCTGGCCGACCCAGTTCTGTGCGGTCACGGCCCCGGGGCCGCGCACCTGGTAGAGGTTGACCGCGTAGTGCTCCTGCAACACGGCGATGTTGACGGTCTCGCCGAGCTCCTCGGCCAGGCTCTCGCAGACCGGACGGCCCTGCTGCGTGATGTCGATGCGTCCCGTCACCGCACCGGCCAGGCGTACGATGCCGAAGCCGAGGCGGTACTTGCCGCGCTCGCCCGCCTGTTCCACCAGGCCGCGCGTCTCGAGGGCGCCGAGAAGGCGGAACGCGGTGGATTTGTGAACATCGATTTCGGCGGCCACCTCGCTGACGCCCGCCTCGCCCCGTTGGGCCAAAATCTCCAGGACGCTGATGGCGCGGTCCACCGACTGCACTCCGCCGGCCTGCGAGTTCGAGGTTTCTGTGTCAGTGCTGTAGTTGCTCACAGTGAAACTATACGCGCAGTAAACAACACCATTGCAAGTAACGGCGTCGAAACGAGGACCTCGTAAGTTGCGTTGCTCGCAACCTGGTGCGTATAGCGCTCCGGTACTAGCATGCTCGCGTATCTACGGCGCGAGCGAGACGAGGCACCATGGCTCCCTTGCAATACGACTTCGTCATCGTCGGCGGCGGATCAGCCGGCTGTGCATTGGCGAACAGACTCTCCGCGGACCCGGCGAACCAGGTGCTGGTGCTGGAGGCCGGCCGGTCCGACTACCCCTGGGATGTCTTCATCCACATGCCCGCGGCGCTGACCTATCCGATCGGCAGCCGGTTCTACGACTGGAAGTACGAGTCCGAGCCCGAGCCCCACATGGGCGGCCGGCGCGTCTATCACGCGCGCGGCAAGGTGCTGGGCGGCTCCAGCAGCATCAACGGCATGATCTTCCAGCGCGGCAACCCCCTGGACTACGAACGCTGGGCGGCCGACGCCGGGATGGAGAACTGGGACTACGCGCACTGCCTGCCGTACTTCCGGCGCATGGAGAACTGTCTCGCGGCCGATCCGGACGACGAGTTCCGAGGCCATGACGGCCCCCTCGTCCTCGAACGCGGTCCCGCGACCAACCCGCTCTTCGGCGCCTTCCTCAAGGCCACCGAGGAGGCGGGCTACGCTCCCACGGACGACGTCAACGGCTACCGGCAGGAAGGTTTCGCCAAGTTCGACCGGAACGTCCACCGCGGACGCCGGCTCTCGGCCTCGAAGGCGTACCTCAAGCCCGTCATGAAACGGCCCAACCTCACGGTCAGGACCCGCGCCCTCGTCACCCGCGTGCTCTTCGAGGGCAAGCGGGCCGTCGGTGTCGAGTACCGGCGTGGGCGCGGCGCTCTCCAGCAGGTCAGCGCCAAGGAAGTCATTCTCTGCGGCGGCGCGATCAACTCCCCGCAGCTGCTGCAGCTCTCCGGCGTCGGCAACGCCGAGGAGCTGAGCGCCCTCGGCATCGACGTCGTCCACGACCTCCCCGGCGTCGGCGAGAACATGCAGGACCACCTGGAGGTCTACGTCCAGTACGCCTGCAAGCAGCCGGTCTCCATGCAGCCCTACATGGCGAAGTGGCGCGCCCCCTTCATCGGACTGCAGTGGCTCTTCCGCAAGGGCCCGGCCGCCACCAACCACTTCGAGGCAGGTGGCTTCGCCCGCAGCAACGAGGACGTCGAGTACCCCAACCTGATGTTCCACTTCCTGCCGATCGCCGTCCGCTACGACGGCTCCTCGCCCTCCGGAGGCCACGGCTACCAGGTGCACGTGGGCCCCATGTACTCCGACGCCATCGGCTCGGTGAAGATCAAGAGCAAGGACCCGCGCGAACACCCCGCACTGCGGTTCAACTACCTCTCCACCGAGCAGGACCGCCGCGAATGGGTCGAGGCGATCCGCGTGGCCCGCAAGCTCCTCAGCCAGCCCGCGCTCGCCCCCTACAACGACGGGGAGGTCTCGCCCGGGCCGTCCGTGGAGACGGACGAGGAGATCCTCGCCTGGGTCGCGAAGGAGGGCGAGACCGCCCTGCACCCGTCCTGTACCTGCAAGATGGGCACCGACGAGATGTCCGTCGTCGACCCCGCCAGCATGCGGGTGCACGGCGTGGAGGGCCTGCGCGTCGTGGACGCGTCGGTGATGCCGTACGTCACCAACGGCAACATCTACGCACCGGTGATGATGATCGCGGAGAAGGCCGCCGATCTGATCCTCGGCAAGGAGCCGTCGGCGCCGTCGACGGCCGCGTACTACCGCCACCGCGACGCCCAGAAGCAGGCGGGGTAGACGTTGGGTGCCGCGGGGATCCGGGCGCTGCTGCGCAGCGTCCGCTACGAGGTGCTGCCCGCGAAGGCGACCGAGGACAAGGTCCTCGCCCATGTTCCGCGCGACGTCGTGGTCACCGTGACGGCGTCGCCGGTCAAGGGCCTGGAACCGACCCTCGACCTCGCCGGCCGACTGGCGGGGCACGGCTACGCCGTGGTCCCGCATGTGCCCGCGCGGCTGCTGCGGGACGACGCGCACCTGAAGGAGGTCGTCGACAGGCTCCGTGAGGCGGGCGTGGACGACGTCTTCGTCCCGGCGGGCGACGCCGACCCGCCGGCCGGAGCCTACGACGGGGCGCTGCCGGTGCTCCGCAGGCTGAGTGAGCTGGGCGGGCCCTTCGCCCACGTCGGTGTCACCGGTTACCCCGAGAGTCATCCGCTCATCCACGACGATGTCACCGTCCAGGCGATGTGGGACAAGCGCGAGCACGCCACGTACATCGTGAGCAACCTCTGCTTCGACCCGCGCGTGCTGGGGGACTGGATCGCCCGGATACGGCGTCGGGATGTCCGCCTGCCTGTTCATCTGGGCGTCGCGGGGCCCGTGCAGCGGGCGAAGTTGCTGTCGATGGCGACGAAGATCGGCGTGGGCGAGTCGACGCGCTTCCTGACGAAGCACGCCTCGTGGTTCCTGCGGTTCGCGACGCCTGGGGGATATGCGCCGGAGAGGCTGCTGACGCGTACCGAGGAGACGCTCGACGTGCCTTCGGCGGGTGTGGCGGGTCTGCACCTGTTCACGTTCAACCAGATCGCCGAGACCGAGCGGTGGCGCCGCGCCCTGCTTGAGCGGCTCGGGGGCTGAGTCCACGTTCTGGACCCCGGCGCCGGAACGCGTATACAACGCGGGGCGGGGCTGGAGTTCCAGCCCCGCCCCCAGTCGTGCCGCATCGCTCAGCGGAAGACCACCGTGCGGTTGCCGGCCACCATGACGCGGCTCTCGCTGTGCCACTTCACCGCGTGGGCGAGGACCTGTGCCTCGACGTCCCGGCCGACCGTGACCAGGTCGCCGGGGTCGAGGGAGTGGTCGACCCGGACCACGTCCTGCTCGATGATCTGTCCCTCGTCCAGGTCCGGGGTGACGTAGTGGGCGGTGGCGCCGACGAGCTTCACGCCCCGGTCGTAGGCCTGGTCGTACGGCTTCGCGCCCTTGAAGCTGGGGAGGAAGGAGTGGTGGATGTTGATGGCGCGGCCTTCGAGCTGCTTGCACAGGTCGTCGGAGAGGATCTGCATGTAGCGGGCCAGCACCACGAGGTCGATGTCCAGTTCGCGGACCAGCTCCAGCAGGCGCGCCTCGGCCTCGGCCTTGGTGTCCCTGGTGACCGGGATGTGGTGGAAGGGGATGCCGTACGTCTGCGCCAGTCCCTCGAAGTCCTGGTGGTTGGAGACGATCGCGGGGATCTCGATGTTGAGGGCGCCGGTGCGGCAGCGGAAGAGCAGGTCGTTCAGGCAGTGGCCGAACCTGGACACCATGATGAGTGTCCGGGTCGGGGTCGACGCCTCGGTCAGGGTCCAGGAGATGCGGTACGCCTCGGCCACGGGACCGAACCGGTAACGCAGAGTTTTCATGTTCGCGTCCGGATCGGAGACGTCGAAATGGACCCTCATGAAGAATCGGTCCTGGAGTCGATCATCGAATTGCTGGCTCTCCAGGATGTTGCCCGAGTTCCTGACGAGGAAGCCGCTCACTGCGTGGACCAGTCCGGCGCTGTCGGGACAGGAGAGGGTGAGGATGTACTCACGGCCAGGTTGCGGTCGAGGGGACATGACGGCCTCCGTCGGTGCGTATTGCACAACATGGTGAGCGATACGCAACATGGTCGGCTCGGTGGCGCCTGCGGTCAAGAGTGGCCGGGCAAGTGCTCTCATGGCGAAATCGTCATCCGCGAACCCCTTGACGTAGGTCTATGTGTTCGTAAGGGTGTTCCACCACAAGCAATTGAATGCACGATGCGCAACGAATATCCCCTGAAGGGCTTGGCGCGTGGCAGATCTGTATGTGGCTGGGGAATGGCGGGATCCGGTCGCCGGAGGGCGCCGGGAGATCCGCTGTCCCGCTGACGGCTCGCTCACCGCGACCGTCTCGGAGGGGACGCGTCCCGACGCCGAGGCGGCGATCGCCGCGGCCCGCGATGCCTTCGACGGGGGACTCTGGCCGGACACTCCCGAGCGGGAGCGTGGCGCCCTGCTGCTGCGCACCGCGGACCTCATCGAGCGCGACGCCAAGGAATTCGCCCGCGCCGAGTCGCTGGACAGCGGCAAGCGGCTGGTGGAGAGCGAGTACGACATCGCCGATGTCGTCTCCTGCTTCCGCTACTACGGCGGCCTCGGCGGCACCGACGCCGGCCGGGTGATCGACACCGGACGCGACGACGCCGTCAGTCGTGTGGTCTACGAGCCCATCGGCGTGTGCGGGCTCATCACTCCCTGGAACTACCCACTGCTGCAGGCCAGTTGGAAGGTCGCCCCGGCCCTGCTCGCCGGCAACACGATCGTCCTCAAGCCCAGTGAACTGACCCCCTCCTCCTCGATCCTGCTGATGAAGGCGCTTCAGGAGGCCGGGCTGCCGGCCGGCGCCGCCAACCTCGTCCTGGGCACCGGGCCCGAGGTGGGCGCCCCGCTCTCCGAGGACCCACGTGTCGACATGGTCTCCTTCACCGGGGGACTGGAGACCGGCAAGCGGATCATGGCCACCGCCGCGGCGACAGTGAAGAAGGTGGCGCTGGAGCTGGGCGGCAAGAACCCGAACGTGGTCTTCGCCGACGCCGACTTCGAGACGGCCGTGGACTTCGCTCTCACGGCCGTCTTCCTGCACTCGGGCCAGGTCTGCTCGGCCGGCGCCCGGCTGATCGTCGAGGACTCGCTCCACGACCGCTTCGTCGACGAGGTCGTACGCCGCGCCCGGCAGATTCGCCTCGGCGGCCCCTTCGACCCCGAGGCCGAGACCGGGGCGCTGGTCTCCGCCCAGCACCGGGATAAGGTCGAGGCCTACGTCGCGGCCGGGCTCGCCGAGGGTGCCGTCCTGCGCTGCGGCGGCGAACGTCCCGACGACCCGGCCCTCGGAGACGGCTACTACTACCCGCCGACCGTTCTCGACGAGTGCCGGCAGGACATGCGCGTGGTGCACGAGGAGTCCTTCGGGCCCGTGCTCACCGTGGAGCGCTTCACCGACGAGGACGACGCCGTACGTATCGCCAACGACACCGAGTACGGACTCGCCGGAGCCGTCTGGACGCAGGACGCGGGCAAGGCCCAGCGGGTCGCCCGGCGGCTGCGCCACGGCACGGTGTGGATCAACGACTACCACCCCTATGTGCCGCAAGCGGAATGGGGTGGCTTCGGGCACTCGGGCGTGGGCCGGGAGCTGGGACCGACCGGCCTGAACGAGTACCGAGAGCCCAAGCACATCTGGCAGAACATCCAACCCCGGCCGCAACACTGGTTCCGCGGCTGAATGCCGAGAAGAGGTCGATCGTGACCCCAACACAGACCGAGGCGCCGCAGCGGCGCAGCACCCCCGAGGACTCGGACGGTACTCCGGTCATATCCGTGCGCCGGCTGTGGAAGGTGTTCGGGCCGAAGGCCGACCGGGTGCCGGAGTCCGAGGAACTGTGCGGCCTCACCCGCCGTGAGCTCATGGACCGTACGGGCTGCACCGCCGCCGTACGCGATGTGAACTTCGACGTCCGCAAGGGCGAGGTCTTCGTCGTCATGGGTCTGTCCGGCTCCGGCAAGTCCACGCTGGTGCGATGTCTGACCCGGCTGATCGAACCCACCGCCGGGGAGATCGTCTTCGAGGGCGAGGACATCCGCGACGCCGACGCCAAACGCCTGCGCGACCTCAGACGCCGTAAGTTCTCCATGGTCTTCCAGCACTTCGGGCTGCTGCCCCACCGTCGCGTCGTCGACAACGTGGCCTTCGGTCTGGAGATCCGCGGCATGAGCAGGGCGGAGCGCACCAGGCGGGCTCTGGAGGTCGTCGAACTGGTCGGTCTCTCCGGCTACGAGAACTCCTACCCCGACCAGCTCTCCGGCGGTATGCAGCAGCGCGTCGGCCTCGCCCGGGCGCTGGCCGGCGACCCGGACGTCCTCTTCTTCGACGAACCCTTCTCGGCACTCGACCCGCTCATCCGCCGTGACATGCAGAACGAGGTCATCCGGCTGCACCACGAGGTCGGCAAGACGATGGTGTTCATCACCCACGACCTCTCCGAGGCCCTCAAGCTCGGTGACCGCATCCTCATCATGCGCGACGGCAAGATGGTCCAGTGCGGCACCGGCGACGAGCTGGTGGGGGCCCCGGCCGACGACTACGTACGCGAGTTCGTCAAGGACGTCCCGCGCGGCGACGTGCTCACCCTGCGATGGATCATGCGCCCGGTCGAGGACGGCGACGCCCTGGACGGCCCCGAGCTGGGACCGGACGTCGTGGTGAAGGAGGCCACCCGGGCGGTCCTGGCGGCCGACAAGCCGGTCAAGGTCGTCGAGAACGGTGAGCTGCTCGGCATCGTCGGCGACGAGGAGATCCTCGCGGTGGTCGCCGGGCAGGAAGGCGGCATGTGATGACGGTCGCCGTGGAGAAACCGGAACAACCGCAGAAGCCGGAACGCCCGCAGAAGACGGACGCCGCGGCCCCGGCCGCCGCGGCCGCCGCCCGCACCCGCAGAGTCGGGCGCGGCACGGTCGTCGCGGTGATCCTGATCGCCTGGCTGGTGCTCTTCGCCGTGCTGCGCGGAAAACAGACCCTCACCCTGGCCGCCGCCGACCTCACGGATCTGCACCGGTGGATCAACGACCTCAACGACGCCATCGGCGCCAACCGCAACTCCAACCCGCTCTTCCTGTACTTCTTCAACGAGATCCGTCTGGTCATCGACACCCTGGTGACCTTCGTCCAGGAACTGATCTCACAGCCCTCCGTCGGCCGGCCCGTCCCGCAGATCGGGTGGCTCGGTGTCGTCGGCATCGCGGGCTACGTCTCCTGGGCCGTGGGCAACTGGCGGGTCGCCCTCCTGGCCGTGGCCGGCTTCACCTTCTTCGGGCTGCAGGGCCTGTGGCAGGAGAGCATGGACACCCTGGCGCTCACCGTCTCCGCGGTCTTCGTGGCGCTGCTGTTCGCGATCCCGTTGGGTGTGTGGGCGGGACTGTCCGACCGGTTCAACCGGATCGTGACGCCCTTCCTGGACTTCATGCAGACGATGCCCACCTTCGTCTACCTGGCCCCGTTGACCCTCTTCTTCCAGATCGGCGGCGCCTCCGCCACGATCGCCACCGTGATCTACGCGGCTCCGCCCGCGATCCGTATCACCGCCCACGCCATTCGGTCCGTACCGGAGACCACGGTCGAGGCGGCCGACTCGCTCGGTGCGACACGGTGGCAGGCGCTGCTGAAGGTCCTGCTGCCGATGTCCAAGCGGACCGTGGTGATGGGCGTCAACCAGTCGATCATGGCCGCCCTGGCCATGGTGACCATCGCGGCCCTGATCGACGCGCCCGGCCTCGGCCATACCGTTCTGCAGGCACTGCAGTCGCTCGACGTGGGTACGGCTTTCAACGCGGGCCTCGCCATCGTCGTCATGGCGATCGTCCTCGACCGGGTCACCACCGCGGCCAGCGCACGCCAGGAGACGGCCCGGCGCTCAAGCGGCCGGTTCGTCACCTGGCGGCGGCCGCTGCTGGCCGCGGGCGGCGTGGTCACGGCTGTCCTCGTCTACATGTCGCACACCTACATGTGGGCGGCGGAGTTCCCCGGCGAGGGCGGCATCGGCAGCTCCATCGCGAGCGGGACGACCACCGCGACCACCTGGGTGCAGGACAGCCTCTCGGGCATCACCAACGCCTTCCGCGACGGCGTCACCTACGGCCTGCTCAACCCGTTCCAGTCGTTGCTCACCGACTCCCCCTGGTGGCTCGTCGGCGTGGTGGTGATCGCGCTCGGCGTGGTGCTCGGCGGCTGGCGGGCCGGCGTCACCGCGGCCGTCTGCGTGGGCCTGCTGGTAGGCACGGGCGTGTGGTCGGACAGCATGACGACGCTGGCGTCGACCCTCGTCGCGACGGTGCTGGTGATGGTGCTCGGCGTGACCGTCGGGGTGTGGATGGGGCGCAGCCCGCTTGTGGACCGGGTGCTGCGGCCCACTCTGGACGCGGCGCAGGTCATGCCGCCGTTCGTCTATCTCGTGCCGTTCCTGGCGCTGTTCGGCCCGACTCGCTTCACGGCCATCGTCGCCGCGATCGTCTACGCGGCGCCGATCGCCATCAAAATCATCGCGGACGGGGTGCGAGCCGTGCCCGGGACCACCGTCGAAGCGGCCACGTCCGCCGGGTGCAACACCCTGCAGATCATCACCAAGGTTCAACTGCCGATGTCACGCAGTGCCCTGACGCTCGCCACCAACCAGGGCCTGATCTACGTGCTGTCGATGGTTGTTGTGGGCGGCCTGGTAGGAGCGGGCGCCCTCGGCTACGACGTCGTGGCCGGATTCTCCCAGGGGCAGCTGTACGGGAAGGGGCTTGCGGCGGGGCTCGCCATCGTCCTTCTCGGAGTCATGTTCGACCGGATCACTCAGGCAGCGGCGCGACGCGTAAGCGCGTAATAAGGAGCACTGACCATGGCAACACAAGTACGACAGTGGAGAGCCGGCGTGGCCGGACTGGCCGTTCTCGGTCTCGCCCTCACCGCCTGCGGCGGTGCGAAGGTCGGTGACGACTCCTCGGGCGCGGACAGCTCGGGCAGCTCCGGCAAGTGCGGAACCTTCAATCTCGCCGTCAACCCTTGGGTGGGCTATGAGGCGAACGCGGCGGTCGTCGCGCACGTCGCGGAGAACGACCTCGGCTGCAAGGTCACCAAGAAGGACCTGAAGGAAGAGATCGCCTGGCAGGGCTTCGGGACGGGTGAGGTCGACACCGTCATCGAGAACTGGGGTCACGACGACCTGAAGAAGAAGTACATCACCGACCAGAAGACCGCCGTCGAGGCCGGTGCGACCGGCAACGAAGGTCTGATCGGCTGGTACGTGCCGCCGTGGCTGGCGAAGGAGCACCCGGACATCACCAACTGGGAGAACCTCAACAAGTACGCCGACAAGTTCAAGACCTCGGAGTCGGGCGGCAAGGGCCAACTCCTCGACGGTGACCCGTCGTTCGTCACCAACGACGCGGCCCTGGTGAAGAACCTGAAGCTGGACTTCAACGTGGTGTACGCGGGCAGTGAGACCGCCCTCATCCAGGCCTTCCGCAATGCGGAGAAGAACAAGGAATGGGTGATCGGCTACTTCTACGAGCCGCAGTGGTTCATGGCCGAGGTGCCCCTGGTCAAGGTCGAACTGCCGAAGTACGAGACGGGCTGCGACGCCGACGAGGAGAAGGTCGCCTGCGACTACCCCGTCTACGTCCTCGACAAGATCGTCAGCACGAAGTTCGCCAAGTCGGGCAGCCCGGCCTATGACCTGGTGAAGAACTTCAACTGGACCAACGACGACCAGAACACCGTGGCCAAGTACATCGCCGTGGACAAGATGACGCCCGAGGCGGCGGCCAAGAAGTGGGTCGACGCCAACCGCGACAAGGTCGAGGCCTGGATCAAGTAACCCGGAACCGGAAAGCGGTCGAACATGCCCGGTGGGCGGCGTGCACAGGTGTGCGCCGCCCACCGGGCATCGCCGTGTCCGGGGCCCGTTTTCCTCGCGTCACGGACCCCTTGACACTGCCTCCCCGGGACAGGCACATTGAGTTGCGCAACCTGAACCATGTTGCGCAGACAGCAACTGAACCGGCTGGACTGGCTTTCAATCGGAGGTGCGGCGATGGCGGGACCCCGAGTGGTCATCATCGGAGCGGGCGTCGTTGGCGCGGCACTCGCGGACGAGATCTCCGCGCGCGGCTGGACTGAAGTGACCGTGGTCGACCAAGGCCCCCTCCCCGCCACCGGGGGCTCCTCGTCACACGCCCCGGGCCTGGTCTTCCAGACGAACCCGTCCAAGACCATGACCGAGCTGGCGCGCTACACCGTCGAGAAGTTCTGCTCCCTCGACGTCGACGGCAAGCCCTGCTTCCTCCAGGTCGGCGGCCTCGAAGTGGCGACCACCCCCGAGCGCCTGACCGAACTGCGCCGCCGTCACGGCTGGATCACCGCCTGGGGCATCGAGGCCCGGCTGCTGAGTGCCGACGAGTGCGTCGAGCAGCACCCGCTGGTGAACCGCGACAGGGTCCTCGGCGGCCTCCTGGTCCCGACGGACGGCCTCGCCAAGGCCGTCCTCGCCGTCGAGGCGCAGATCCGCCGGGCCACCGAGCGCGGCGTGCGGTTCCTCGCCCGCCACGAAGTCCTCGACGTGACGCAGACCGACGGCGAGGTGACCGGAGTCCTCACCGACCAGGGCGAGATCCCCGCCGACATCGTCGTGTGCTGCGCCGGCATCTGGGGCCCGAAGATCGCCCGCATGGTGGGCATGAACCTCCCGCTCACCCCGCTCGCCCACCAGCTCGCCTGGACGGGCCCGGTACCGGCACTGGCCGGCCAGACCGAGGAGGCGGTGCGTCCGATCCTGCGCCACCAGGACGCCGACCTCTACTACCGCGACCGCTTCGACGGCATCGGCATCGGCTACTACGGCCACCGCCCGATGCCCATCACCGCCGACGACATCCTCTCCGTGGACGAGGCCGACGACATGCCGTCGGTCATGAAGTTCACCGAGGAGGACTTCGCCGACGCCTGGACCGAGACCCAGTCGCTGCTGCCGGCGACGGCGGAGGCCAAGGTCGAGGAGGGCATCAACGGCCTGTTCTCCTTCACCACCGACGGCTACCCGCTCCTCGGCGAATCCCCGGACGTCAAGGGCTTCTGGGTCGCGGAGGCGGTGTGGGTCACGCACTCGGCGGGTGTCGGCCGGGCCGTCGCCGAATGGCTGGTCGACGGCTACTGCTCCTCCTTCGACCTGCACGAGTGCGACGTCAACCGCTTCGAGCCGCACCAGCTGTCCCCGGAGTACGTCCTGGCCCGCGACTGCCAGAACTTCGTCGAGGTCTACGACATCCTCCACCCCCTCCAGCCCTCGGGGAAGCCGCGCCCGATCCGCACCAGCCCCTTCCACGCCCGCCAGCAGGAGCACGGCGCCGTCTTCCTGGAGGCGAACGGCTGGGAGCGCCCGCAGTGGTACGAGGCGAACGCCTCCCTCGTGGAGGGCCGCTCCATCCCGACCCCGAACGACTGGGCCGCGCGGTACTGGTCGCCCGTCGTCGGCGCCGAGGCCCAGGCCACCCGTGAGACCGTCGCGATGTACGACATGACGGCCCTCAAGCGCCTGGAGGTCACCGGTCCCGGCGCCGCCGACTTCCTGGAGCGCCTGACCACGAGCAAGGTCGCCAAGTCCGTCGGCTCGGTGACGTACACGCTGCTGCTGGATCACGACGGCGGCATCCGCAGCGACATCACCGTCGCCCGCCTCGCCCGCGACGTCTTCCAGGTCGGAGCCAACGGCAACCTCGACCTCGACTGGTTCACCCGCCACCTCCCCGCCGACGGCGCGGTACAGGTCCGCGACATCACGCCCGGCACGTGCTGCATCGGCCTCTGGGGCCCGCTCGCCCGTAAGGTCCTGCAGCCCCTGACGGACGAGGACTTCTCGAACGACGGCCTGAAGTACTTCCGCGCCAAGCGCGCCCACATCGGCTCCGTCCCGGTGACGGCCATGCGACTGTCGTACGTCGGCGAGCTCGGCTGGGAGCTGTACACCACGGCCGACCTGGGACAGAAGCTGTGGGACACCCTCTGGGCCGCCGCCCGGCCGCTCGGCGGCGTCATCGCCGGCCGGGGCGCCTTCAACAGCCTCCGCCTGGAGAAGGGCTACCGCTCCTTCGGCACCGACATGACCTACGAGCACGACCCGTACGAGGCGGGCGTCGGCTTCGCCGTCAAGCTCGACAAGGGCGACTTCATCGGCAAGGCGGCCCTGGAGCGCCGCAAGGGCGACGTACGACGCAAGCTCACCTGCCTCACCATCGACGACCCGCACTCGGTCGTCATGGGCAAGGAGCCGGTGTACGACGGTGACCGGGCGGTCGGCTACGTCACGAGCGCCGCGTACGGCTACACGATCGGCAAGGGGATCGCGTACGCCTGGCTGCCGACGGAGCTCACGGCGCCTGGGACCACCGTGCACATCGGCTATTTCGACCAGCGCGTCGAGGCGGTCGTGGCCGAGGAGCCGTTGTTCGACCCGACCATGTCCCGCCTCCGTGGGTGAGTGGTTCGAAGGGGGTGCCGGGACGGGTTGTTGGGCGGCTGCGGGTCGGTTGTGGCTGGTCGCGCAGTTCCCCGCGCCCGTGGAGGGCGCTCCGCCTCAGGCCTGTTGGAAGGAGTACCGTCGGTGAACGCACAACTGCTCGACGGCAAGGCGACCGCCGCCGACATCCGCCGCGAACTCGCCGAGCGCGTGGCCAAACTGACCGCGAACGGCGGCCGCCCGCCCGGCCTGGGCACGGTCCTGGTCGGTGACGACCCCGGCAGCCGTGCCTACGTCGGCGGCAAGCACCGGGACTGCGCTCAGGTGGGCATCGCCTCGATCCGTCACGAACTGCCCGCCGACGCGACGCAGCGGCAGGTCGAGGACGTCATCGACGAACTCAACGCCGACCCGGCCTGCACCGGCTACATCGTCCAGCTGCCGCTCCCGCGCCACCTGGACGCGGGCGCCGTCCTGGAACGCATGGACCCGGCCAAGGACGCCGACGGACTGCACCCGGTCAGCCTCGGCCGGCTCGTCCTCGGCGAAGCGGCACCGCTGCCCTGCACCCCGCGTGGCATCGTCGAACTGCTCCGCCGGTACGAGGTGCCGCTCGCCGGGGCGCGGGTCTGCGTGATCGGACGCGGCATCACCGTGGGACGGCCCCTCGGCCTGCTCCTCACCCGCAGGTCCGAGAACGCCACCGTCACCCTCTGCCACACCGGAACCAAGGGCCTGGCCTGGCATGTACGCGAGGCCGACATCGTCGTCGCGGCGGCCGGCTCACCCGGGCTGATCACCAAGGACATGCTGCGCCCCGGCGCGGCCGTCCTGGACGTCGGTATCACCCGCACCGACGAGGGCCTGGCCGGCGATGTGCACCCGGACGCCGCCCAGGTCGCCGGATGGCTCGCCCCGATGCCCGGGGGAGTGGGGCCCATGACGCGGGCGATGCTCCTCGCCAACGTCGTCGAGGCCGCCGAGAGGAACGCGAACGCCGTATGAACGCGCCGGCCCCCACCCACCCGCTCTGTCCGCACCTCTCACAAGACGGAGACGTCCGATGAGCCCCCGTACTCCCGGCGCCGAGCTGCCCGAACACCCCGACTGGCTGTGGCGCACGCCGGAGCCGAAGCGCTCGTACGACGTGATCGTCGTGGGCGGCGGCGGACACGGCCTCGCCACCGCCCACTACCTGGCGAAGAACCACGGCATCACCAACGTCGCCGTGCTGGAGAAGGGTTGGCTGGCGGGCGGCAACATGGCCCGCAACACCACCATCATCCGCTCCAACTACCTGTGGGACGAGAGCGCCGGCATCTACGAGCACGCGCTCAAACTGTGGGAGGGGCTGGCCGAGGAGCTCGACTACCCGATCCTCTTCTCCCAGCGCGGCGTGCTGAACCTCGCCCACAGCCTCCAGGACGTCCGCGACAGCGTGCGCCGCGTCGAGGCGAACCGGCTCAACGGCGTCGACGCGGAGTGGCTCGACGCGGACGGAGTCAAGGAAGTCTGCCCGATCGTCAACATCTCCCCGGACGTGCGCTATCCGGTCCTGGGCGGCACCTACCAGCCACGGGCAGGCATCGCCAAGCACGACCACGTGGCATGGGGCCTGGCCCGTTCGGCGGACGCCGCGGGCATCGACATCATCCAGAACTGTGAGGTCACCGGCCTGGACGTGGTCGGCGGCCGGGTGGTCGGCGTCCAGACGACCCTGGGCCCCATCGCGGCGGGCAAGGTGGCGCTCTGCTCGGCAGGCCACACCTCGGTCCTCGCCGCGATGGCCGGCATCGAACTCCCTTTGCAGAGCCACCCGTTGCAGGCACTCGTGTCGGAGCTGCTGGAGCCGGTGCACCCGACGGTCGTCATGTCCAACGCGGTCCACGTGTACGTCAGCCAGGCCCACAAGGGCGAGCTGGTCATGGGCGCGGGCATCGACTCGTACAACTCCTACACGCAGCGCGGCGCGTTCCACATCATCGAAGAGCAGATGTCCGCGGCCCTGGAGCTCTTCCCGGTCTTCGCTCGCGCCCACGTGCTGCGCACCTGGGGCGGCATCGTCGACGTCAGCCCCGACGCCTCCCCGATCATCGGCCTCAGCCCGGTCGACAACCTCTACCTCAACTGCGGCTGGGGAACGGGCGGTTTCAAGGCCACCCCGGGCGTCGGCTGGGTCTACGCCCACACCATCGCCCACGACACCCCCCACCCCCTCAACGCCCCCTTCTCGCTCGACCGTTTCACCACCGGCGCGCTCGTCGACGAGCACGGCGCGGCCGCGGTGGCCCACTAGGGAGCCCAACCATGCTGCTCATCACCTGCCCGTGGTGCGGGCTCCGCGACGAGGCCGAGTTCCACTACGGCGGCCAGGCCCACGTGCCGTACCCGGAGAACCCGGCGGCCCTCACCGACGAGGAGTGGGCCCGCTACCTGTTCTTCCGCGACAACCCGAAGGGCCCGTTCGCCGAGCGCTGGAGCCACGCCGCGGGCTGCCGCAAGTGGTTCAACGCGGTGCGGGACACGGCGACGAACGAGATCCTGGCGGTGTACAGGACGGGTGAGGAACGCCCGGCGACAGTGGAGTCACGTCCGGTCACCTCTCAGCCACGTCCGGCACAACCAGCCCGTCCGGCGTTTGAGCACGAGGCCCATTCGGGGCCGAAGCCGGGGTCCGGGGGCGGCAGCCCCCAGGACGGGACGGGTAAGGGCGGCGGGGGCGCCGCATCCATCAGCGGCTCCGCCGCGGGGCAGCCGTTCCGCCACGCCACCCGCGGCCGAATCGACCGCGAAGCCCCCCTCACCTTCACCTTCGACGGCACCGAATACCAGGGCTACCGCGGCGACACCCTCG
Organism: Streptomyces sp. DSM 40750; assembly: GCF_024612035.1. Taxonomy (GTDB): domain Bacteria; phylum Actinomycetota; class Actinomycetes; order Streptomycetales; family Streptomycetaceae; genus Streptomyces. The sequence continues at coordinate 2,028,704 of NZ_CP102513.1, read as the reverse complement.
CCTCCGCCCTCCTCGCCAACGGCGTCATCGGGACCGGCACCAGCATCAGACTCGGCCGCCCCCGAGGCATCTTCTCGGCCGGCGTCGAGGAACCCAACGCCGTGATCCAGATCGAGGCCCCCTTCCCGGAGCCGATGCTGCCGGCCACGACCGTCGAGCTGTACGACGGCCTCGTGGCGAGCAGCCTCCCCGGCCAGGGCCGCCTCGCCACCGAGCCCGACCCGGCCCGCTACGACGCCGTGCACGCCCACTGCGACCTGCTGATCGTCGGCGCGGGCCCGGCCGGCCTCGCGGCCGCGGCGGCGGCAGCGAGGAGCGGCGCCCGCGTGATCCTCGCCGACGACCAACCGGAGCCGGGCGGCAGCCTCCTGGGCACGGGCGAACACCTCGACTGGGCCGAAGAGATCGCCGGACAACTCGACACCGCCCCCGAGGTCCGCGTACTGCGCCGCACCACCGTCTTCGGCTACTACGACGACAACCACCTCCTCGCCGTCGAGCGCCGCACCAACCACCTGGGCGCGGACGCCCCCGAGAACGTCTCCCGCGAACGCGTCTGGCGCATCCGCGCGAGCCGCGTCGTCCTCGCCACCGGCGCCCACGAGCGTTCACTCGCCTTCGCGGACAACGACCGCCCCGGCGTGATGCTGGCCGCCTCGGCCCGCACCTACGCCAACCGCCACGGCGTCCTGCCCGGCCGCCACGCGGTCGTCTTCACCACCAACGACAGTGCCTACGCGTCAGCTCTGGACCTCGCCGCGGCGGGCGTGGACATCGCGGCGATCGTCGACACCCGCCCCGAACCGGGGGAGTGGGCGCGGCACGCGCGGCAGGCCGGCATCGAGGTGCTGACCGGGCACGCCGTCACCGGCACTCAGGGCGACGCACGTCTCACCGCCGTGACCGTCGCCCCGTACGGAGAGTCCGCGGGACAGCGGGAGTTCGCCGCCGATCTCCTGCTGGTCTCCGGCGGCTGGAACCCCGTGGCGCACCTGTTCAGCCAGGCGGGCGGCAAGCTGCGTCACGACGAGGCACTGGGCTCCTTCGTCCCCGACACCTGCCGTCAGGCGGTCGAGGTCGCGGGCAGCGCGAGCGGCGTGCTCGACCTCGCCGGGGTGCTCGCACAGGGCGCGGCCGCCGGCGCCCGCGCGATCGAGGCCGAGGGCTACACCCCGCAGACGCCCCGCCTCCCGCACGCGGCCGCCCCGCCGCAGACCCCGCCCATGCATGTGTACGTCGTCCCCGGTGCCTCCGGCGCACCCCGCTTCGTCGACCTCCAACGCGATGTCACCGTCGACGACCTGACCCGCGCGACCGGCGCCGGTATGCGCTCGGTCGAGCACACCAAGCGCTACACCACGGCCGGCACCGCCAACGACCAGGGCAAGACGTCCGGGGTCCTGGCCAGCGGCGTCGTCGCCGAACTGCTCGGCGTCGACATCTCCGCGCTCGGCACGACCACCTTCCGTCCCCCCTACACCCCCGTCTCCTTCGCCACGCTCGCCGGCCGCGACCGCGGCGCGCTGCACGACCCGATCCGCACGACGGCCCTGCACCCCTGGCATGTCGAGCACGGCGCCCTCTTCGAGAACGTCGGTCAGTGGAAGCGCCCTTGGTACTACCCGCAGGACGGCGAGGACATGGAGGCCGCGGTGCTGCGCGAGTGCGCCGCCGCCCGCGAAGGCGTCGCCTTCATGGACGCCTCCACCCTCGGCAAGATCGACGTCCAGGGCCCGGACGCCGCCGTCTTCCTCGACCGGCTCTACACCAACATGATGAGCACCCTGAAGGTCGGCATGATCCGCTACGGCGTGATGTGCCGCCTGGACGGCATGCTCTTCGACGACGGTACGGTCATCCGCCTCGCCCAGGACCGCTTCCTGGTCACCACCACGACGGGCAACGCGGCCGCCGTACTGGACTGGATGGAGGAGTGGCTGCAGACCGAGTGGCCCGAGCTGAAGGTCCACTGCACATCCGTGACCGAACAGTGGGCCACCGTCGCACTCGTCGGCCCCCGCTCCCGCGACGTCCTGGGCACACTGGCGCCCGAACTGGCCGTCTCCAACGACGACTTCCCGTTCATGGCATGGCGCGGGACAACCGTCGCGGGCATCGAGGCCCGGGTCTGCCGGATCAGCTTCTCCGGCGAACTGGCCTACGAGATCAACGTGTCACCGTGGGACGCCCTCACCCTCTGGCAGGCGCTGTACGAGGCCGGAGCCCCGTACGGCATCACCCCCTACGGCACCGAGACCATGCACGTCCTGCGCGCCGAGAAGGGCTACCCCATCATCGGCCAGGACACCGACGGCACCGTCACCCCCCAGGACCTCGGCATGAACTGGGTGGTCTCGAAGAAGAAGCCCGACTTCATCGGCAAGCGCTCCTACGCCCGCGCCGACACCCTCCGCGCCGACCGCAAGCACCTGGTCGGCCTGCTCCCGGAGGACCCGGCCACCTTCCTCCCCGAAGGCACCCACCTCGTCGCCGACAGCGTGCTGCCCGCCCCGCCCGTCCCGATGCTCGGCCACGTCACCTCCAGCTACCGCAGCGCCGCCCTCGGCCGGACCTTCGCGCTCGCCCTGATCAAGGGCGGCCGGGACCGCGTCGGTGAGCGGCTGTACGCCCCCGTGGGCGACCGGCTGGTCCCGGTGACCGTCGCAAGCCCCGTCCTCTACGACCCCGAGGGAGCCCGTCGCGATGGCTGACACCGCACTCACCGCCCCGCCCCGCAGCCCCCTGGCCCACGCCGCCGACCGCCTGGCCACCGCCACCCGCACCTCCCAGGGCGCGGTCCGGCTGGCCGAACTCCCCTTCCTGACCCAGCTCGACGTGCGCCTCGACGCCAAGGGAGCGGCGGCCGACGCCATCGGCCTCGCGCTGGACCTCCAACTGCCCCTCGAACCCAACACCGTCGTACGCGCCGGGGAGTTGGCCGCGTTGTGGCTCGGCCCCGACGAGTGGCTGCTGGTGGGCCCGCCCGGCGGGGAACGGGACCTGGAGAGCCGGATCCGGACGGCCGCAGCAGACGAGCCCGTCTCCGTCACCGACGTCTCCGCCCAGCGCACCACGCTCCTCGTGGCGGGCCCCCGCGCCCGCGACCTCCTGGCCCACGGCTGTGCCCTGGACCTGCACCCGCGCGCCTTCGGCGCCGGACGCTGCGCCCAGACCACCCTCGGCCGCACCCAGATCGTCCTGGTCGCCCGGGACGAACCCGGGGCCGGATTCTGGGTACTGGTCCGCTCCTCCTTCGCCGGCTATCTGGCGGACTGGCTGCTGGACGCGGCGGCGGAATACATGTGAAAAGCCGCAGCAGTGGCGGTTCCTGTGCGAAGTGCTCGCCGATCGTGCCGGACTGGGCCCGTCAGGGGCAGTCGTACGTGAAGTGAGCGGTGACCACGTGGTGGGTCGGGGAGAGGATGCGCAGTTCGGCCTGTGCCGAGTGGTGGCCCTCGCCCTGGAAAGTCCACAGCAGGTGAAGACGCGCCTGTCTCTGGCCCCGGACCACCACTTCACGCAGGACGCCCGAGGTGGTGCCGTCGCTTCGGCTCCAGCGGTAGGAGAGTGTGCCCGGACGGCCGTTCGTCCTGACGAGGCCGACGATGTCCGCGGTGCCGTCGCACCCCAGAACCGTCGGCCTGGCCGTGACCGCCACCGTGCTCACCGCGACGGACGGACCGAGGCGCTGCCAGGCGAGGAACGCGAGGACGCAGAGCACCACCAGCGCGGGCAGAGCCTGTCCGCGCAGCCGTCTGCGCGGGGGCGGGGGAGGTGGCGGTACGGCGGGCAGCGTCCGGTGGGTGCGGTGCGCGACGTCGGCGGTCACGCCCGGGCCGAAGCGCAGCAGGGTGCCTTCGACGCGATCCGGCGGCGTCGGCCCATTCTCCGTGGAGGGCTGATGTTCGACGAGAGTGTCGCCCGACTGGGGTCTCTGGATCCAGTGGCTGGCCAGCACGGTGGCGCTGTACTCGGCGTCGGCGGAGGCTGGTTCGCCGCTCGCGGGGCGACCCCCGACGGGGCCGAGATGGAGGGTGGAGGTGCGCTCGTCGGTGGGTACCAGCACCTGGGTCGGCTCGTGGTCTTCGGCGGGCGCGGGAGTTCGGTCGTGCTGAGCGGTCATCGGATCTCACACTGCCTGGTCAGAAGTTGCTGCGAGGCGCCGCCGTCGGCGGAGGCCGGGCTGGTCGTGGCCTGAACCGCCCAGAAGCAGCCGCCGCGTGGGAAGGAGTGGTCGACGGTGATCGTGTACTGCCCCGCGCCACTGCGCTCGAAGGTCTGGGGCGCACCGTCCGCGGCGCCGAGCTGTCCCGCGGTGTCGCCCCTGAACCACGAGACGGTGATGGAGACCGGCCCGGTGCCGTCCGTGATGACGTCGATGGTCGCCGTGGCGGTCGTGGGACCCGTCTGCCGGAAGGCCGATACCGCGACGTCCTTCACGGCCGGAGCGGCAGGCGGGGCGGGGGAAGTGGTCGTCGGCGCCGGCGGCGTGCTCTCCGCGCCGCCGGGCGGCGTCGTGTCCGGCGCTCCGCCCGAGGTGTCGGAGGCCGTGGGTTCCCCCGTACCGGTGGTCGCCGGCGCCGAGGGCGACAGGCCGGGTGACGCCGACACGTCGGCTGACGCGGTGGGCGTCGGGGACGGGGAGGCCGACCCGGTCGGAGCGGTGGGCTCCGTCGACTCCGCACCGGATTGGGCGCTGGTGGTGGCCAGGGCCTGAGCCGCCTGTTGCGGAGCAGCTCCCGGTGTGTGCTGGATTCCGTAGGTCAGGAGAACACCCAGGAGTACGGCGGCACCTGACACGAGCATCCCGGACCGGCCGGGCAGCCACGACCGTGCCCAGCCGTGACCCGACTGACCCGACTGACCCGACTGACCCGACTCCTGGCTCAGAACCGTGCGTGCGGTGTCCGTGGTCCGGGGCGCGGTACGGGCCGAGGGCAGCAGCAGCGGCAGCAGTGCCACCAGTGCGACGAGCCGGCCGCGACCGCGTTCCTCCCAGTCGGGCCCGTAGGCGCCGCCGGCGACCGCCTCCAGTTCGGTGACGAACGCCTCGGCCCGTGCGGGCCGTTCCTCCGGGTCCTTGGCCAGACCGCGCCGCACCAGGTCCCGTATCGGCTCGGGGACCTCGTCCACGGGGACGGGCGCGTCGATGTGCTGCAGGGCGAGTTCGGCGAGATTGTCACCCGCGTACGGCTTGTGGGCCGTCAGGCACTCGAAGAACGTGGCCGTGGCCGCGTACACGTCGGCGGCGGGAGAGGCAGGCGCGCCGGTCCACTGCTCCGGGGCCATGTAGGACGGGGTTCCCGCCACACCGGCGCTGGTGCCCGCGTCCACCGCGATCCCGAAGTCGACGAGCTTGGACGCTCCGTCCGGCATGACCAGGACGTTCTCCGGCTTGTAGTCGCGGTGGACGACACCGACGCGGTGCGCGTCGGCGAGACCGAGCAGCGATCCCTTGAGGATGACGAGCGCGGCCTCGGGGTCGAGCGGGCCCTCTCTGGTCAGCAGCGTCCGCAACGAGACACCGTCGACCAGTTCCATCACGATGGCGGCGCCCTGCGTGCTCTCCACGTACTCGTACAAGCCGGTGACGTACGCACTCCGCAGTCCACCGAGCAGCCGCGCCTCCGCGCGGAACTCGTGCACGAAGCCCGGCCGGGTGCGCAGTGACTCGCTGAGGTACTTCACCGCGACCGGAACTCCGGTCTCCTCGTGCACGGCCAGTACGACCCGCCCGCTTCCCCCGGACCCGAGCTCCAGTGACTCGGTGTATCCGGGCACTTCCCATGTGTTCATTCCATCCCCCAAGGCTGCCGTGCACCGGAGCCTCACCCGTCTCCCGTGCGTCCGGGCCGCGCGCAGAGAGAGACACGTTTTCGGCCACCGCGGTTGCGGTGCGGCGTCCGCGGTTCCCCGCTCCGAGCACCGGACGTCGCTGTAGACGCTGGGCAGCACGGGTCGTTCGGCGCTGCGGGGCCTGTGCGGCTCGACAGTACGCCGTGGCCGGAAGTATCCGGGAGGCGTATCCGGAGCTCAAGGTCTGACGCGCCACCTTGTCGATCGCGCCACCTTGTCGATGGCGTACTTGTGACCGTGCGACCCGCGCCGCGCGGGAGGATCAGCTCAGCTGTCGGCAGTAGAGCGCGTCGGGGGTGCGCGAGGAGCCCACCCGGGCCGTGTAGGCGATCCCGGCCGCGTACTCGTCGTCCGCGCACTGGCCTTTGTAGTGGCCCTGCGCGAAGTCGCCGCCCCTGGGGGCCGGGCCCCTGTTGTCGCCACGGTCGAACCAGACGGTGCGGCCGCTCGTGCCGGCGATCGAGCCGGGCGGGGCGGCTGCGCACAGGGCGGCGGAGACGGCGGCGCCACGGACGCTGTAGCCGGTCATGAAGTGGCCGTCGGGGCACTGGAGTTTGGTGTATCCGGTCGCCCAGTCCCGGCCCGGCGTGACGTACCGCTCGTCGACGATCACCTTGTGTCCGGCGGCCGGGTCCCACACGGGGCCGGCGGACACGTCCGAGCACAGGCCCCGGTTGCCGGTGTGGCTGAGGCCGAGGAGGCGCCGGCCGTCGGGGCAGACGGCCTTGCGGGCTCCGGAGTCCCAGTCGGGCAGGGCGCGCATCCGCCGCGATGCGACGAAGTCGCCGTGATCAGGGCTGAGCATCGACCAGTCGGTCACCGGGTCGATACGGCCGGTGCGGCCCTGGGCCCCGATGAGCCGGGTCCAGGCGGTTGCCCGCCAGTCGTCACCGTCGTACAGGCCCATGCGGTTGCCCGCCGCGTCCCAGTGCAGCAGGGCCCAGCCGTTGCCGGTGCGGTTCTCGTGCCAGCCGACGAGCGGCCAGTAGGCGAAGTCGGCGTCGGTGCGGATCAGGTGGTCGACGAAGTTCTCGAACCAGGCGCGCTGCCGGGCGCCGGTCTCCGCGCGGCCCCCGATACCGAACTCGCTGATCCAGACGGGGGCGGTGAAGTGCTGGTCCTTTTCGGCGGTGACGAAGAACGCCTGGCGGTTCAGTACGTCGATCAGTTCGGTGGGGGTCAGGTCGCGGTAGCGGGGGTCGGTGGTCTCGCCCGTTCCGGTGGCGCCGCTGTGGTGGGGGCCGGTGTAGTCGTAGAAGTGGGCGGAGTACACGAGCTTGCCCGAGTCGACGAGTGTGTGCGAGAGGCGGCGTACGGGTTCCAGGGTGGGACGTTCGTGCGCCAGGCCGTCGACGGGGATGCCGGTCCAGTTGATGCCCTCGACGATGATCAGCAGATCGCGGTTGGCCTCCGTCAGGATGCGGTCGCCCACGCGCTGTGAGGCGGTGAACCAGTCGTGGTCGTCACCGAGGCCCCAGTTGGGGTCGTCCCAGATGTCACGGCGCACCTCGTTGTAGAGGTCCGCGCCGACGACCCGCTTGTTGTCCTTGTAGCGGCGGGCCATGAAGAGCCAGTCGTTCTCCCAGGTGCCGGTGGACCGGCTCGTGTTCCAGCGTTCGTTGCCGTCGACTCCGCAGCACCAGCGGGTGGTGTTGGTGTGGTTGTTGAGGATCACGGCGAGACCGGCGGCGGTGAGTTCGCGAACGACGACGTCGTACACCTGGAGAGGAGTCCTGCCGCGCAGGAAGGGGTTGGCGGCCACGGCGTCGTCCGCGACGGGGACGCTGTCGTGGATCATCTCGTTGGAGAAGGGCAGCCGGATGCTGTTGATCCCGATCTCCCGGAAACCGGCGATGATCTCGGCCATGGGGGCGCGGTCCAGGCCGAGGGGTATCCGGCCGGAGTTCTCGCCCGCGTGGTGGTTGGCGTCCGCGTCCGTGCTTCCCGAACCGTTCCAGGTGCCGCTGGCCCCATGCCAGTTGCCGGACCGCAGCTTGAAGCGGTCGCCGTCCGCGTCGACGATCCAGCGACCCCGCGTGCTGAGCGGTGCCGTCCAGTCCGCCGCGGCCGCGGCGGACTCGGCCGTTTCTGATGGGGTGGCGGTCTCGGGAGCGGGATCCTGTGCGGCCGCGGGGACGGGCGTCAGCGACACCAGGAGGAATACGGCGGCCAGAGTGGCCCTGACGAAGGATGCGCGCACGGTCACCGCCCAGGAGACAACCTTGTCATGACAGCGTCATCATGACCGTTGGCGCGGTATTGGTCCAGTCCTGCGCGCAGCCTCAAGAGCCACCATGGCCTCGGTGGCGTACGCGTTGCCGCCCTCCCCGCTCGGCGCCGTACCGCGATGGATGCGACGCGACGCCCGCCAAGGGCCGACGCCCGGCGGCACTCGCGAGCCGGCAATGCACCATCGCCGCCCTGCCGCAGTCGGCTTGCGCGCATGCTTCTACACTCCGCAGATCTGTTCATCCCATCGCCATGGACCAGGCCGGTGGGTCTGCCCTGTGTGTACGCCAAGCTCACGACCAACGCCTCGCCCGAACCGGTGAGCGCGGGCACGACGCTGACCGTGACGGGCAAGCTCAGCCGGGCCAACTGGGACGACAACGCGTACCACGGGTACGCCAACCAGTCGGTGAAACCGCAGTTCCGCAAGGCCGGCACCAGCACCTACACCACGGTCAAGTCCGTCACGACAAGCAGCACCGGCACTTTGAGGACCACGGTCACCGCTTCCGCCGACGGCTACTGGCGCTACGCCTTCGCGGGCACCACCACGACGGCCTCCCCAAGGCCGCCGGCGACTACGTCGACACCAAGTAATCCGTGGGCACCGACAAGTAATCCGCCGACGCCGACGCACACGGGCGCCGCCTGGTCCCGCTCAGGGCGGCGCGCCGCGCGCCGGCGGTCGTAGTCGATCCAGCGCACGGTCCGCCTCCGCGGCACAGAACTTCCGTGACCGCAGCCACCGCTGACACTCCGTCGGAAGCCGACGGTGAATACGATCACGTTAACGCGGCTCCGTGACCCTTTCCTCACAGGCCGGGCACAGAGTAGGTTCCCCTCGCCGCCCCCCGCGCCTTCTTCACTCTCAGACCAAGGAGAGCCATGGGAAGAGCCATGGGCAGAGCGAGAGCCCGCGTACGCGCCGCGAGTTGTCTCGCCGCGATGGGCCTCGTCGCCGGCACCTTCGCCGGTGTCGCCCGAGCACATGACGGTGTCTCCGCCGACGACGGCGGTATCGACAACGCCGGGGCCACACACGATCACCACAGCCACCAGCACGGTGGTGACGAGGGCCATCTCCCCGCCGGAAGCGAGAACGTCCGGCTCGTCAGCAAACTCGGCCTGAAGAACGTCGAGCCCGAGAAGATCGCCGACGTCGGCGTCTTCAAGGGACACGCCTACCTCGCCGCCTGGGGCGGCGCGACCTGCAAGTACAACGGCGTGCACGTCGTGGACATCCGCAAGCCCGCCGCGCCCAAGGAGGTCGCCTTCATCCAGGCGAAGGAGGGCAGCGCACCGGGCGAGGGCATCCAGACCCTGCACATCGACACCCCGTACTTCAACGGGGATGTGCTGGTCAGCAACAACGAGAAGTGCAAGGAGACCGCCGGCTTCGGCGGCATGAACCTCTACGACGTCAGCGACCCGGCCCATCCGACCCCGCTCGCCGAAGGCGTCGGCGACCACACGGTCATGGGCCAGGGCAAGAAGGGCGCCAACGACATCCACAGCGTGTTCGCCTGGGACGCGGGTGCCAAGGCGTACGCCGTCATCGTCGACAACGAAGAGGGTCCGGACGTCGACATCGTCGACATCACCAACCCCAAGAAGGCCAAGGTCATCGCCGAGTACGACCTCGACGAGACCTTCCCGCAGATCGTCCAGGACGCGCCGTCCAACCTCAGCGAGATCTTCCTGCACGACATGGTCGTCAAGGAGATCGGCGGCCGGCAGATCATGCTCGCCTCCTACTGGGACGGCGGCTACGTCACTCTCGACGTGACCGACCCGGCCAAAGCCACCTACCTCGGCGACACCGACTTCGCGACGCTCGACCCCGAGGCGCTGGAGAGCGGATTCGAGGTAGCGCCCGAAGGAAACGCCCACCAGGCCGAGTTCACCCTCGACAACAAGTACGTCATCGGTGCCGACGAGGACTTCGGACCGTACGCGCTCACCGCCCGCAACCTCACCGACGGCACCGAGATCGCCGCGAGCCAGGGCAGCAACACCACGCGCCTGGAAGAGGGGCAGACCATCACCGGCGACTCCGTCTTCGTGGGCCAGGCCTGCGCCGGCGACCCGGCGGTCCCCGCCGGTGACCCGAACGCCGTGGACGTCGCCGTCGTCGAGCGCGGCGTGTGCACCTTCACCGAGAAGGTCACGAACATCATCGCGGCGGGCGGCTACGACGCCGTAGTCGTCTTCAACCGCACCGGCACGGACGCCTGCGACCAGACGCTCGGCATGAGCGTCGAGGGCGACATCCCGACCTTCGGCGTCGCACCGCGCGGCCAGGGCTTCGCCATCTTCGGGCAGCCGTACGACGACGCGGCCTGCGTGGCCGGAACGGGCCCCGCGCAGCTGCCGGTCACGCTCGGCACCAAGGGCGACCGGCTGACCTTCTCGTCGTACTTCGACGGCTGGGGCTACGCTCACCTCTACCGCAACGAGAGCGGCAAGCTCACGGAGCTCGACACCTACGCCGTCCCCGAGGCGCACGACACCGCCCACGCGACGGGATCCGGCGACCTCTCCATCCATGAGGTGGCCGTCTCCGAGAAGCGGGCCGATCTGCTCTACTTCTCGTACTACGCGGCCGGTCTGCGCGTCGCGAAGATCGTCGACGACGAGATCGTCGAAGTGGGCCACTACATCGACGAGAGCGGCAACAACTTCTGGGGTGCCCAGGTCTTCGAGTCGGGTGGCAAGGAGTACGTCGCCGCCTCGGACCGCGACCACGGGCTCTACATCTTCGAATACACGGGAGGACTGTGAGCAGCGGGCGCGGTCCGGAACAGGGCCGCTGACAGCGGGTCCTGAGCGGGCCACCGGCAAAGCGGGGCCGCGCCGCATCGGCGCGGCCCCGCTTGTCGCTGACCGGGGGCTCGGCGACGGGAATGTGATCGCCGTGCGAACGTGGGCCGTCGAGAGCGACGTACGGTTACTGCACGTCCACGAAGTCGCCGGTCGCCTTGACGGCCGGGGTGGTGGAGGTGCCTGCGAAGTTCCAGCGCCAGTAGCCGTCTTCGGACGCGGCGACCGTGGTCGTCAGGTTGCCGGTGCTGGAGGTGTACACGGTCTTGACGGTCGCGTAGGTCGTGGTGCCGGCCTTGCGGAACTGGAGCTTGACCGGCTGGTTGGTGTAACCCCGGTAATCGAGGTTGTCCCAGTCGGCCCGGGTGAGCCTGCCGGTGACGGCGAGGGGCTTGCCCTTGGCGATCGGCTCCGGGCCCGCGTTCACGGTGAGCTTGGACTGCCGCTGCAGACGGGTCGTGGTGTAGCTCGCCGACTGGGTCCAGCTGTCGTCATTGGCCACCCCCTGGACACTGACCTTCCAGGTGCCGGCGTGGGCGTTGGTGAGCGCGGTGCCGCCGTACCTCCAGTCCGGTTCGAGGGAGATCGTCTGCGAGCAGATGGAGGTGGTGGCACTCGAGGCGACGCAGTCCGCATGGGAGTAGTACTGGTTCGACACGATGCGGTCGTCGTATGCCTCGTAGGGGTTCGCACCATCCGGTCCACGCCACAGGACGAAGTCCGCGTCCTGGATGCCCGACGGGTGGGTGAAGGTCCCTGAAACCGTGATCGTCTTGGCGTAGAGACCGACCACGATGTTCTTGCCCCCGTCGAAGGAGACGTTGCTGATGTGGACGTCGGTCTGGGTCTCGCCCGCGTAGGCACCAGGGACGACGAAGCCGGCCAGCGCGGCGACGGCACCGAGCAGAGCAAAGGCAGCGCTCTTGCGCATGTATCTCCTTGACAGAGGGAAGAGTGGCGAACCCGCCGAGCGGGAGCAGCGGGGCACTTGAAACCGGTCAGGGACCGGTGACCGACTTGATCGTGTACGGGAAGCTCTCCTGCTGCCAGATCACCGTGAACCGGGAGGTCGGGCGGGTGTCGACCTGGGGTACCCGGCCGTCCGACGTGAGTGTCTTCGTGGTGCCGAAGGTGCCGGAACGGCTGATCAGGCGGGCGCTGGTCTTGGTGTAGCTGTACGGGGGCGTCGACTTGGGGACGACCGTGTGGAAGACCAGCATGCCGTCGCCGTCGTCGTCGAGGGCCAGGTCGGGGCGGTCGCCGAGACCCAGGCCGGTGACGGCGCCCCGGGCACCGGCCGCGGACAGGCGGCGGCCGAGCAGCTCGAGTTTGCCGCTGCTGTTGTAGCGGGTCCACACGATCATCGAGTCGCCGTCGAGGTCGGTCGCGAGGGCGTGGTGGAAGCCCACGTTGTCCGTGGAGGCCGAGATGCGCAGGGGAGCCGCCAGGGTGCCCGTGCGGCTCCAGCGAGAGGCCCAGACCTGCGAGACGGAGCCGCCGCCGGAGTGGTAGGTGACGACCGCGTCGCCGTCCCGGTCCACGCCGACCCGCACCATGCCGAAACCGCCGTACGACGCGATGGGCGAGGTGAGCACCTTCGTCGAGGAAACGGATGTCGACGTGATCCGCTTGGCCACGACGTCCGAGGCCCGCGCCCAGGCGACGACGAACTGGCCGCTTCGGTCGACGCCGATGGCCGGTTTCTCGGCCGAGCCCGAGCCGAGGGTGATGGCCGCGCCGACCGTCCCGTCGAGCCTGAGGCGGCGGGCGACCGCGTACCAGCTCCCGTCGCGGATCTCCGTCCACGCCGCCATCGCGCTGCCGCCCGGTGTCACGGCGACCACCGGGGTGGTCGCGGGCGCCGACGTGGACAGCTTCTGCAGGGGTCCGACGAGGCTGCCGGAGGCCGAGACCCGGCGGCCCACGACCTGGCTGTCCTGCTGCCAGACCACCGCCGAGTCGCCGGTGTCGTCGGAGGCGGCCTCCGGCCAGGACGGCGCGGCACCGTCGGGCGACAGGGTGCGGATCGCTGTCACCGTGCCGCTCGCGGTCTTCACTCTGGCCTGGATCCGGTAGTAGCAGCCCGGCGTCGACAGGTCGCAGGCGTTCCAGGCCAGCAGGGCGTCGCCCTGCCGGTCGACCGACACCGTGGGGGAATCGTCAGGGGTCCAGCCGGAGGCCGACACGTTCCACGTCGACGTCCACGCCGCCTCGGCGTTCATGGCCATCGTCGCGGTGACGGCGATCCCGGCCGCCGCGGCGACGGAAACCCCGGCAAGGACACGCCGCTTCACCGAACGCCGATGCCGTGCTGCGCGCAGAGCCATCCTTCATCCCCCGGTACATTCCCGTGACTTGGGCACAGCCGTCACACAGGCTGCCCGCAATACCCAGCGCACCTGCATGCTCAAACGTCACATGCGGTACGGACGGGCTCCTCATCCCCTCAGCACTCGATGATGTTCACCGCGAGCCCGCCGCGGGCTGTCTCCTTGTACTTGACGGACATGTCCGCGCCGGTTTCCTTCATCGTCTTGATGACCTTGTCGAGGGACACCTTGTGGGTGCCGTCGCCGCGCATCGCCATGCGGGCGGCGGTGACGGCTTTGACGGCGGCCATGCCGTTGCGTTCGATGCAGGGGATCTGGACGAGGCCGCCGACGGGGTCGCAGGTGAGGCCGAGGTTGTGTTCCATGCCGATCTCGGCGGCGTTCTCGACCTGTTCGGGGCTGCCGCCCAGGACCTCCGCCAGTGCTCCCGCGGCCATGGAGCAGGCGGAGCCGACCTCGCCCTGGCAGCCGACCTCGGCGCCGGAGATGGAGGCGTTCTCCTTGAAGAGCATGCCGATGGCGCCGGCGGCCAGCAGGAAGCGGACGACGCCGTCCTCGTCCGCGCCGGGGACGAAGTTGATGTAGTAGTGCAGGACCGCGGGGATGATGCCGGCCGCGCCGTTCGTCGGGGCTGTCACCACGCGGCCGCCGGCGGCGTTCTCCTCGTTGACCGCCATGGCGTAGAGCGTGATCCATTCCATGGCGCGGGCCAGCGGGTCGCCCTCGGCGCGGAGTTGGCGGGCCGACATGGCCGCGCGGCGGCGCACGCGCAGGCCGCCGGGCAGGATGCCCTCGCGGGACATGCCGCGCGAGACGCAGGCCTGCATGACGCGCCAGATGTCGAGGAGCCCGGAACGGATCTCGTCCTCTGTGCGCCAGGCCCGCTCGTTCTCCAGCATCAGCGCGGAGATCGACAGGCCCGTCTCCTTGGTCAGGCGCAGCAGCTCGTCGCCCGTGCGGAAGGAGTACTTGAGGGCCGTGTCGTCGAGTTTGATGCGGTCCGCGCCGACCGCGTCCTCATCGACGACGAAGCCGCCGCCGACGGAGTAGTACGTCTTCGACAACAGCTCCGCGCCCTCGGCGTCGTACGCCCAGATCGTCATGCCGTTGGCGTGGTACGGCAGCGTCTCGCGACGGTGCAGGACCAGGTCCTGGTCGAAGTCGAAGGGGATCTCGTGGTCGTCGAGGAGACGGATACGGCCCGACTCCTTGATCGACTCCACCCGGCCGTCGGCGGACTCGACGTCCACCGTGCGCGGTGAGGCGCCCTCCAGGCCCAGGAGTACGGCCTTGGGGGTGCCGTGGCCGTGGCCGGTCGCTCCCAGGGAGCCGTACAGCTCGACGCGTACCGAGGCCACGCCGGTGAGCAGTTCCTCGTTCCGCAGCCGGCGGGCGAACATCCGGGCGGCGCGCATCGGGCCGACGGTGTGGGAGCTGGACGGGCCGATGCCGATCGAGAACAGGTCGAAGACCGAGATGGCCACGGTGACTCCTCAGAACGGGGGAGGTTGTGCGGGGGATGGGGCACCGCGCTCACTGCCAGTGTGCGCGGTGCCCCCGAAAAGCGGGACCACATGCCCGTGAAGCCGGGGTTACGGGTACGGGCGGTCCCGGGCCGGGGTGCGGGTCGTGACCCCGGCCGAGGGCCCAGGGGCTACTTGCCCAGCCCCGGGTACAGCGGGTGCTTGTCCGCGAGGGCCTTGACCCGGGTCTTCAGCGCCTCCGCGTCGTACGACGGCTTCAGTGCCTCGGCGATGACGTCGGCGACCTCGGTGAAGTCCTCGGCGGTGAAGCCGCGGGTGGCGAGGGCGGGGGTGCCGATGCGCAGGCCGGAGGTGACCATCGGGGGGCGGGGGTCGTTGGGGACGGCGTTGCGGTTGACGGTGATGCCGACCTCGTGGAGGCGGTCCTCGGCCTGCTGCCCGTCCAGTTCGGACTCGCGCAGGTCGACGAGGATCAGGTGCACGTCGGTGCCGCCGGACAGGACGTCGACGCCGGCCGCGCGGGCGTCGGCGGCGGTCAGGCGTTCGGCGAGGATCTTCGCGCCCTCGACGGTGCGGTGCTGGCGTTCCTTGAACTCCTCGCTCGCGGCCACCTTGAAGGACACGGCCTTGGCCGCGATGACGTGTTCCAGGGGGCCGCCCTGGAAGCCGGGGAAGACGGAGGAGTTGAGCTTCTTGGCGAAGGCTTTCCTGGCGAGGATGATGCCGCCGCGGGGACCGCCGAGCGTCTTGTGGGTGGTGGAGGTGACGACGTCGGCGTGCTCGACGGGGTTGGGGTGCAGTCCGGCGGCGACCAGGCCGGCGAAGTGGGCCATGTCGACCCAGAGATACGCGCCGGTCTCGTCGGCGATGCGGCGGAAGGCGGCGAAGTCGAGCTGGCGCGGGTATGCCGACCAGCCGGCGATGATCACCTTGGGGCGGTGTTCCTTGGCGAGGCGTTCCAGTTCGGCCATGTCGACGAGTCCGGTGGTGGTGTCGACGTGGTAGGCGATGACGTTGAACTGCTTGCCGGAGAAGTTCAGGCGCATGCCGTGGGTGAGGTGGCCGCCGTGGGCGAGGTCCAGGCCGAGGATGGTGTCGCCGGGCTGGGCCAGTGCGAAGAGCGCGGCCTGGTTGGCGGAGGCGCCGGAGTGGGGCTGGACGTTGGCGTATTCGGCGCCGAAGAGGTCCTTGAGGCGGTCGATGGCGATCTGTTCGGCGACGTCGACGTGTTCGCAGCCGCCGTAGTAGCGGCGGCCGGGGTAGCCCTCGGCGTATTTGTTGGTCAGTACCGAGCCCTGGGCCTCCATGACGGCGAGCGGAGCGAAGTTCTCCGAGGCGATCATTTCCAGGGTGGACTGCTGGCGGTCCAGCTCGGCGTCGACGGCGGCGGCGACATCCGGGTCCAGCTCGTGCAGGGGCGTGTTCAGAACGGACATCTGCCTCTTCCTTCTGTCGGGGCGCAGGGTGCGGCGGAGCCGGTTGAAGAGTGTCGGCTGGTCCAGCTGGTACTGGTCGGACCGGAGGCGCGCGAGCGCGCGCAAGAGTGGATGTGGCGCGGAAGCGGGGCGCCCGTGGCGGTCCTCACCTGCTCCCCGACGGTGACGTACGGCAGGACGTTCGCCGTCTTCGGTCCGGCGTACCGCCATCACGGGGAGCCTTCGGATCGTCTCGTATAACGCAACTCACTTCTACATGTGCAACATGGTTTCCGCTCGGCTCCGGGGTTGTCAAGGGAAGTGGCGCACAACGGGTCCCTCACCCGGGCCGGGAGTGACGTGAGGCGCCCGACTGCGGATGGGCCTCCGAAGGGCTGTGCCACCGGCACTCCGGCGGTCACCTCCTCGCCGCGCCACGCGGAAGGGGCCACCCTGCGCCGGGTGACCCCTGAGTTCTTCGCCGCGCACCGGGCCTCCCGCCGGACGGCTGCGGTCGACGAGCTCGTGGTCCGGCCGGAAACGGCTGCTGGGGAGCGCGAGAACCAGTGCTTCTCGCGCTCCCCAGCAGCCGCTGCGCTCCGCGCTCGCGGGTCCTACCCGAGCGTGCCCGCGGGTCCTACCCGAGCGTGCCCGCGGGTCCTACCCGAGCCAGGCCTTGACCTTCTCGGGGTTCGCGGTGACCCACTTCTTCGCCGCCGCCTCCGGTGTCATCTTGTCGAGCGCGATGTACTTGGCGACGGTGTTCTGGTCGTCGTTGGTCCACGTGAAGTTCTTCACCAGGTCGTAGGCCGGGCTGCCGGACTTCGCGAACCGGGTGCTGACGATCTTGTCGAGGTCGAACACCGGATAGTCGCAGGCGACCTTCGCCGGCTCCGCGTCGCAGCCCTTCGTGTGCGCGGGCAGCTCGACGTGGACCAGCGGCACCTCAGAGAAGAACCACTGCGGCTCGTAGAAGTAGCCGATCACCCACTCCTTGTTCTTCTCGGCCTCTCGGAAAGCCTGGATCAGCGCGGTCTCGCTGCCCGCGTACACCACCTTGAAGTCCAGCTTCAGGTTCTGCACCAGCGCCTCGTCGTTGGTCTGGTACGACGGGTCGCCGTCGAGGAGCTGGCCCTTGCCGCCCGACTCGGAGGTCTTGAAGTTCGAGGCGTACTTGTTGAGGTTCTTCCAGTCGGTGATGTCCGGGTACTTCTTCGCGATCCACGGCGGGATGTACCAGCCGATGATTCCCTTGTTGCCGGTCGACCCGAGGTCGACGGCGGTCTTCTGCTCGGTGATGTACTTCTTCTTCAGGTCGTCGTGGCCCCAGTTCTCCAGGATGGCGTCGACCTCGCCCGTCTCGAACCCCTGCCAGCCGATCTCCGCCTTGAGGTCCTTCTCGACCACCTCGCAGCCGAGTTCGTGCTCCGCCACGTAGCCGACGACCGCCGCGTCCGCCTCGTAGCCCACCCACGGGTTGACGGCGAGGTTGAAGGTGCCGCACTTGCCCGAACCGCCGTCCGGCGCGGCGGAGTCGTCGCCGACCTTCGCCCCACCGCAGGCGGTCAGAGCGAGACCGAGTACGGCCATCACGGCCGCCCCGGGACGCCACTGTGTTGTTCGCTTCGCCATGGTCCTGCTCCTTGTGCGCCGGGCGTCTCGCGCCGTTGTCCGAGTGAGGGAGTCGAAAGGGTTCAGGTCATGTCCAGGGCGCACCGGAACCCCACGTTGCCGGTTGCCGAGTCCGGGTGGAGGCCCTGCCGCGCGGCGACCCGGTAGCGGCGGCAGTAGGACGCGTGACACAGGTAGGAGCCGCCCTTGGTGACGCGCCGCTGTGCGTCGCGGGCGGGGGAGAAGCGAGTCCCGCACCACTCCCAGACGTTGCCGGTGGCGTTGTACAGACCGAAGCCGTTGGGCTCGAAGGCGTCGACCGGACAGGTGCCGTACCAGCCGTCGGCCGTCGGGTGCCGGTTCGGGAAGTCGCCCTGCCACACGTTCATCCGGGGTCGGCCTCCCGGCTCGAACTCGTCGCCCCAGGGGAACACCTTCGCGTGCAGCCCCCCTCGGGCGGCGCGTTCCCATTCCGCCTCGGTGGGCAGGCGTTTGCCGGCCCAGGCGCAGTAGGCGCGGGCGTCGTCCCAGTCGACATGGACGACCGGGTGATCCGCCCGGTCCTCCCAGGTGGAGTGCGGTCCGTCGGGACGGCGCCAGTCGGCGCCCTCCACCTGACGCCACCAGGGTGCGCCCACCACGCCCCGGGTGGGCGGGAAGTCGTCCGGGAGCAACCCGGCGAAGACGAACGACCAGCCGATCCGCTCCGCGGAGGTGCGGTACCCGGTGTCGGCGGTGAACCGCCCGAACTGTGCGTTGGACACCGTGCGGGCGTCGATCCAGAACGCGTCGACGTACACCGTGCGCACCGGGCCTTCCCCGTCGGCCGCACAGGCGAACGCGTCGTCGCTGCCCATGAGGAACCCGCCGGCGGGGACGGCCACCATGCCCTCGGTGGCCGCCGGGCGGACGGTGGACCGCCGGAGTCCCGGTGCCCGGTCCGTGGCCCGGCCGCCGGACGGCGTGCAGCAGTTCACTGGGCACCCATGACGCGCCGGTGCAGTCCGCCGTCGAACTCGGACGATTCGGTGCTCCGGTCGTCCAGGTCGATGCGCACCGTGTGAAGGGTCCCGGTGAACTCGTTGTCGAGGACGGGATAGTCGTCGGTCACCGGCGTACTCAGGTCCACCCCGACGTCGAGCGTCTCGTCGAAGGAGAAGTAGTACGGGATGGTCCGCTCGACCCTTCCGGTCGCGTGCTTCTCCCCGTCCACCAGGAGCACGGCGGTCCCGCCCTTGCCGAGTCCCCCGCCGTCGTAGTCGAACTCGAGCCGGATCTCGTGCCGCCCCGGTGTCAGGGACTTGCCACCGCGCACGGTGTAGAGGTTCATGCCGAAGTAGTTGTACGCGTACGCCGGCCTGCCCTCGGTGACGTACAGGCTCCAGCCGCCGAACCGTCCGCCCTGCGCGATGATCACGCCCTCGGCCGCAGTCTCCGGCAGGTCGACGTCCGCCGTGACGCTGTGCGAGCGGTTCTTGACGTTGAGCGTGGTCTCCTCGGTGAACCGCCGCATACCCGCGCGGTAGGTGATGGATGTCCGGTCACCCATGAGATCGATACGTCCGGCCACGGCCGGGTTCTCCCGCTCGGTGACCCGGTCGTCCAGGGGGAACACCTGGTACTTCGCCGCCTCGATCAGGAACAGGTCCTGCAACTGGCGCAGTCTCTCGGGGTGCTCGGCGGCGAGGTCGTGAGCCTGACTCCAGTCGTGGCCGAGGTCGTAGAGTTCCCAGACGTCGTCGGTGAACCTCCGGTGCTTGTCCGGCACCATCTCCCAGGGGATGCCGTGCCGGGTGACCGCCATCCAGCCGTCGTGGTAGATGCCCCGGTTGCCGCACATCTCGAAGTACTGGGTACGGCGGTGCTCGGGCGCCCGGGGGTCGGCGAGCGTCCGCCGCATGCTCGCCCCCTCGATGGGCTGCTGCGGCACCCCGTCCACGCTGAACGGCGCCGGGACTCCCACGCAGTCCAGGATCGTCGGCAGTACGTCGATCACATGCGAGAACTGGTGACGCAGCCCGCCGCGCTCGGGAACCCCCCGGGGCCAGTGCAGGATCATGCCGTCCCGGGTGCCGCCGAAGTGCGAGGCCACCTGCTTGGTCCACTGGTAGGGCGTGTTCAGCGCCAGCGCCCATCCCGCCGGGGCGATCGGGTAGCTGAGCGGGCCGCCGATCTCGTCGAGGTGGTCGATCATCTCGTCCGGGTCGTCGACGATGCCGTGCCCCAGCCGGTGCTCGACGATCGTCCCCTCGATGCCGCCCTCGCCCGAGGCGCCGTTGTCACCCAGGATGTAGAGCACGATCGTGTCGTCCAGTACGCCGAGTTCCTCCAGCGCGTCGACGAACCTGCCGACCTGCGCGTCGGCGTGTTCGGTGAACCCGGCGAACGTCTCCATGAACCTGGCCGCCAACCGGCGCCGGTTGTCGGTCAGTTCGTCCCAGTGCGGGACGCCCTCGGCCCAGGGCGCGAGTTCCGTGTCCTCGGGTACGACGCCGAGTTCCTTCTGCCGCTCAAGCGTCAGTTCGCGCTGGCGGTCCCAGCCGTGGTCGAACCGTCCCCGGTACTTCTCCTGCCACTCACGGCCGACGTGCAGCGGCGCGTGCGCGGCACCCAGCGCGAGATAGGTGAAGAACGGCCGGCCCGGAGTCAGCGTGCGCTGGGTGCGCACCCAGTCGATGGCGTGGTCGACGAGGTCCTCGGACAGGTGGTAGCCGTCCTCGGGCCGGCGCTCCGGCTCGACCGGGGTGGTGCCCTGGTACAGCAGCGGATACCAGTGGTTCATCTCGGCACCCATGAACCCGTAGAAGGTGTCGAAGCCCTCCCCGGTCGGCCAGCGGTCGAACGGCCCGATTGCGCTGATCTCCCGCGGCGGGGTCTGGTGCCACTTGCCGAAGGCGGCCGTGCTGTAGCCGTTGCCCTGCAGAATCTGGGACAGGGTCGACGCGCTGCGCGGCCGGAACCCGTTGTACCCGGGGGCGGCGGTGGTCATCTCGGTGGTGCCGCCCATGCCGACCGAGTGGTGGTTGCGTCCGGTCAGCAGGGCCTGCCGGGTCGGCGAGCACAGGGCCGTCACATGAAAGCGGGTGTAACGCAGTCCGTCGTCCGCGAGTCGTTCCGCGGCCGGCATCTCGCACGGTCCGCCGAACGCGCTGGAGGTGCCGAAGCCCAGGTCGTCGACGAGCACGATCACCACGTTCGGCGCGCCCTCGGGCGGAGGGACCGGGCCGATGGGGGAGAAGGCGGTCGGCTGGTCGTGGACGTCCATCGCGGTCGTCAGGGGCCGGTGGGTGTCGGGCCGCGGAAGTACGTGCCGTCCGGCGTCGAACTCACTCATTCATTTCTCCGATTCGCTGCTCCGGAATCCACGGGCCTGCGATGCGGTAAAAGTGTCAGCCGCTGCTCAGGCCGGTCAACAAGACGCCTTGAATTCCCACGAACCGGTTTTGAATGAAGGCAATAGAAAACTTCTATACCTACTGGACGGACGCCAGTTCCACGAATGCCTGGGCGGCGGGGGACAGCGGGCCCGACCGCCAGACCAGCCGGCCGTGGCGCAGCAGCCGCGGCCGATGGGACAGCATCCGGGCCCCGCGCAGCGCGGCGTCCCGGGCCATGGAGGCGGGCAGCAGGGCGGCGCCGACGCCGGAGAGCACCAGCGGCACGATCATCGCGCGGTGCGCGGTCTCCACCGCGATGCGCGGGGCGACGCCCAGCGCGGTGCACACGTCGTCCACCGCGGCCCGGGTCTCGGTGCCCGGCGGTGTCACGATCAGGTCCAGTGCGGCCAGTTCGCGCGAGGTGATGGTGTCGCCCGCCGGATGCGGATGGTCGGCGGGCAGCACGATATGCATCTCCTGCTCCGGCAGGTCGATCCCATGGAGGTCCGCCGTGGTCACCGAGGCGTCCACCAGACCGAGTTCGCACTGCCCCGCCGCGACCATCAGCGCCACGGCGGGTCCGCGCTCCGGGTCGACCACACGCACGGAGACCTTCGGATGCGCGCGATGGAAGTGCCCCAGCAGGCCGGCCAGGGGGTCGACCGAAAGGGTCGTCTGCGAAACGATGTCGAGTCGGCCGCCGTTGAGCCCGAGGACCTCCCGGACCAGGGAACTGGCCGTGGACAGGTCCCGCAGGACCTGCTGGGCCGGCCGGACCAGCGCCTCACCCGCCGCGGTGAGGGAGACGCCGTGCGGCAGACGGTGAAACAGCGCTCCGCCGAATTCACGCTCCAGGGACCGGATCGCATGCGACAGCGAGGGCTGGGCGACATGGAGCGCGATGGCCGCGGCGGTGAATCCCCCGTGCTCGACGACGGCGATGAAATATTCCAGCTGGCGTCGTTCCATCGGGTCTCCGTCGGTTCTCCGTGCATCCCGGAGCCACCGCACGCCCGGCCGGGCGGAGTGGCCGGAACAGTGTCCCCCGGCCTGGCCGCACGGGTGAGCCCCTGCCTGCCGGGAACGGCGAAGCGCCCGGCCCGTCGACCGTGACGGACCGGGCGCTTCACCGTTCACCTCATCGCACCTCCCGCGCGTACGGCGCGACGGTGATCCGGTCGATCAGTGGCGCGTACCGGGAGCGGAGCAGCACCCCGGGGAAGGTGTCCGAGGCGTAGGTGGTGCCGTCGAAGTTCGGCAGTTCCTCGGAGCGGAACGTGAGGGTGTTCCGCCCCTTCTTGAGCTGGACCGGGACGGTCAGCTCCCAGAAGTTGTTCTGGTGGAAGCTGTGCGGGAAGCCGACCCGCCGAGTCTCGCCGCCGTTGACGGTGATGTCGGCGTGGCGGGCGAGCGGGTCCGGGTTGTAGTGGGTGGCCTCGGACTGCTCGGGGTTGGAATAGCGGACGCGCAGTGCGTACAGGCCCGCCCGGTCCGCGGCGACGGTGAACGTCGCCGTGTTGCCGTTGCCCGGGTCGCCGCCGATGCCGGTGATCGCCGTGCCGTCGGTGGCCAGGGAGAGCGGGGTCAGCGCGGCCGAGCCCGCGAGCTTCGCGTCCCCTGCCTCGTATGTACGTGCCGGGAGGGCGCCCTCCGTCGGTGTGACCGTGAGGCGGTCGACGAGGGTGGTGGACGAACCCCCGGTCAACGTCACCTTGTTGAGGCCGCCGGAGAGGGAGACCGCGACGCCGGTCCGGCCCTTGGCCAGGCGCAGGACGTCGTGGCCGTTGACGGAGAGCCGGGCTCGTGAGCCGCCGAGGGTGTCGACCTTGAGGGTGGCCTCGCGGTCGGCGGGCGAGTAGACCCAGAACGTGGCGGTCTCGCCCTTCGCGAGCCGGGCCGCACCCGAGCCGGTCGCCGGGGTTCCGGCCTGCTTCGACAGGTCGTAGACGGGCCGTGCCCCGCCGCCCAGCCACGCCAACTCGCCCTCGTGGACCTGCGTGTCGGCCGAAGCCTCGGGGAGGGAGAGGGTGAGGCGGTCGACGATGGCGTCACCCTGCGTGGCGCGCTCGCCGTCGAGGCTCTGCGCGGCGAGCGTCAGGGTGTGCTTGCCCTTGGTGAGGTGGACCTTCGTGTCGGTGTGGTCCCACACCACCCACTTGTAGCCGAGCGGCAGGCGCAGTTCCTGTTCGCTGTCCGCCTCGCCGTCCACGCGCAGGAACACGTTGGTGGGGCCCTGCTCCTTCACCTTGTCGAAGGTGTTGAGGGAGTTGGCGAAGACGCTCAGGTCGTAGGTGCCGTCCTCGGGCACGTCCACGGTGAAGTCGAGCGTGACGTCCGAGCCGGTGCGCAGGCCGCCCACGTCGTAGGCGCCGGAGGTGTAGAACTTCGACACGTCGCGCGGCGAGCCCTCCGGGCCGTTCTTCGAGTAGCCGGACCCTGTGTGGGCGGCGTCCTCCGCCTCGTACGACGCCTGCCAGGACGCGGGCGGGGCCTGTGTGCCCTTCGCCCTTCCGGCCGGGCTGAGGACGATCTCGTACGCCGACGACTCGTTCAGCGCCGGCAGGCCGCTCTCACCGAAGCCGACGACGACCGTGCCGTCGTCACCGACCTTCAGGTCCGTCTCGGTGAGCAGCTTCGGGCCGGAGGAGTTGCCCAGCTGTCCGCTCCACTCGATCTCCCGCACCCAGGCGTGCACGCGCCGGCCGAAGAGCTTCTCGGGGACGTCCGCGAAGGTGATGTGGCCCTTGCCGGTGGACCCGCCGAAGATGAGCCGTGCCTGCCGCTTCCTCTCGTCGAGCGTGGCGACGCCCTGCATGGTGTAGTTCTCGCCGGGGAACGGCGGGGTCACCCGCACGGTGTGCCCACTCATCGAGGCGTACGCGTTCAGCAGCCACCACTGGCCGTTGCCGCGGTTGGCCTGCACCGCGGAGTCGGAGAGGTTGCCGTCGATGTTCCAGTACGCGATGTCGGCGTCCACCTTGGACTCCTCGATCGCGGACACCCACTGGATCATCTGGCCGGGGACGGAGGTGTGGTAGTTGAAGGCGTACTCGTTGATGTTGATCGGGAGTCGGGTGCCCGCCTTGTCGGTGCCCTCGAACAGTTCCTTCTCCCAGGCCCGGTACTTGGCGACGCTCTCGCGTACCGCCTCCGGGTGGCTCAGTTCGTGCCAGGTGATCACCTCCGGGAGGGTGCCGGCGGCCAGGGAGTGAGTGAGGAAGCCCTTCACCTGGTCGTACAGGACGCTGGTGTTGGGGCCGGCGATGCGGGCGTCGGGCATCTTGCCCTTGATGAGCTTGTAGGCGTCGTCCCAGGCGGCGAAGAAGTCGTCCGGGTCGTTGAGCCAGCTGATCTTGTTGTAGCTCCACTCACCGGTTCCGAACATGTTGCCCTCGGGCTCGTTGAACGGCACGAAGACGATGTTGTCCTGGTACTGCTTCGGTAGTTTCAGGACCTGGTCGACCTGATCGGTGATCTTCTCCTTGTAGAGCTCGATCTTCTCCTCGGGGGTGTCGCCCGGCCACTGGTACGGGAAGCCGCGGTGGATGTCGGTCATGTAGATGTACACATCACCGTCGGTGGAGTCGGCCAGCGGCTTCACCACCTCCAGCGCGTCGGCACCGGGGTGCTGCGGGCCGTCCTGTGCCTTCGTGGAGACCGTGCGCAGGCCCATGCCCTCCATCAGGTTGTTGGTGGGGACGTCCGGTCCGTACACGCCGTAGAGCGTGCCGGAGGCGCCGCCGTGGAAGGCGCCGGTGTCCGAGCCGAGGCCGACGGTGAGCTGCCCCTCGCGGACCACGGTGACGGTCGCCTTCACGGCCCGCCCGGCCGCGGTTCCCGCCACCGTGAACGTCCCCGGCCGGTCGTACTTCTCGGACGGTACGGCGTCCCAGGTGATGGGGGTGTCGCGGTCGTAGCCGTCGGAGAAGGAGGAGCGGACGGCGGCGGGGAGGGACGGGGCGGTCCCGGTCGTCGTACGGACCTCGAAGGACGTCTTCGAAAGCTCCTGGACGGTCGGCACGTCCCCGACCGTACCGGCCACCTGCTCGGGGCTGAGCGCCGAGTGCCACACGGTGAAATCGTCGATCGCGCCCTTGAGCAGCGGATCCGGCCAGAAGGACTTGCCGATGTATCCGGCGGCCGTGGCCGAACCGTCCAGCAGGTCCTTCGCCTCGACGTCGGTTTCGGCGGAGGAGACCGCCACCCCGTCGAGGTAGGTGGTGACGCGGCCGGCGGAGGTGTCGAGGGTGACGGTGACGGTCTTCCACGCGTCGGCGGGCAGCATCGCGTACCCGTTGACCTGCCCCTCCGCGCCGCCTCCGCCGGTGGTGACGGCGGTTCGCAGCACCCCGTTCCCGCTGTACGGGGTGGTGAACAGGTACCTCGTGGTGTTGGTGCCCAGATCGAAGATCCGCTGCCAGGACGACGTGTCGCCGCTCCACTTCACCCGGGCGGAGACCGTCAAGTCGCTCGCGTCGCCGAGCAGTTCACGGGGCAGCCGGACGTATGCGCCGTCGGAGGTGGGTGCTCCGCCGGGCAGGGCCAGTGCCTGGCCGCCGTCCGCGCCCGCGACGGACCGCGCGGTGGAGCCGTTCACCAGGGTCGCCGTCAGACCGTTGCCGGAACTGTCGGTGATCCTGCCGGAGGCGAGGTCGTCCTGGTCGAAAGTGTAGCGAGCGGCGGGCTGGGGGGCCTCGGCCGCCTGCGCGGGTACGGCGGGTGAGGCCAGCAGGCCCGCGCCGAGAGTCAGTGCCACGGCGGCCGGAGCGCGGCGCCGGGCGGATCTGTCAGCGGATGGCATGGATTGCGTCCTCAATCCTTGAGTAGCGGGTTCCGGTCGGCCCAGATGGGCATCGAACCGGTTCGATTTTCGCGCGGCCGGCGGCCCGGCGAACCTTGCGGGTGGTGGGGGGTCTCCGCCTCGGGCGGCGCGGGCTGGGCCGAGGTGGCCCACGCTGCCGGAAGGATCACTTCATCGAACCGGTTCGGCGAAGCTAGCACCGGGCAACCCGCCCAGCAATGCCTTCGACGCGACGAACCACCGGCAGGTGGTCCGGACTGCGGCAAAATGGCCCGAGGTGTTGACAGGCCCTCGGGCTGTTCTTACCTTCGCTTCATGCGAACCGGTTCGACAGCCGGAGGTCGCCTCGTCATCGTTACCCGCTTCACGCGGCCGGCGCTATGTTTCCTCCCGGGGCAGCGAACCGGTTCGAGCAAGGAGTTCCCGTGAACATCGGTGAGATCGCCAAGCGGGCCGGTGTCTCGCGGAGCACCGTGTCCTACGCGTTGAGCGGCAAGCGCCCGGTCTCGGAGGACACACGCCGGCGGATCCAGCAGGTCGTCGACGAACTGGGCTACCGGCCCAGTGCCAGTGCCCGCGCCCTGGCCAACGGTCGGACCAGCACGCTCGGCCTGGTCTTCCCGCCGGCCGGGAACCACTACACGGGCATGCAGCTGGACTTCATCGGCAGTGTGGTGGAGGCCGCCGCGGCCTACGACTACGACGTACTGCTGTCCCCCAGCGGCATGGACAGCGACCGTTCCTTCCAGCGGTTGCTGGGGGAGCGGCGGGTCGACGGCGCGATCCTGATGGAGATCAGGCTGGAGGACGACCGGGTCGACCATCTCACCGAGCTGGGCTTCCCCTCCGTCGCCATCGGCCGTACCGCTCGTCCCGAGGGCGGCTGGTGGGTGGGCCTCGACCACACCGCGCTGGTCGAGGCGTGCGTCCACCATCTGGCGGATCTCGGCCACCGCCGGGTCGCCTTCGTCAACCGTCCCGAGCAGCTGCTGCGGGCCGGGTACGAGTCCGCACACCGCGGCCTGGACGGCTTCACGAAGGCCGCGGCCGAGCGCGGGCTGACGGTCCGGACGTACTGCTGCGGGGACGACGCGGCCTCGGGCCAGACCTGTGTGGAACGGATCCTGCACGACGATCCGGCCACCACCGCCCTGGTCACGCTGAACGAGGCCGCACTGGGCGGCCTCTACCGGGGCCTGGCCCAGGCCGGCCGCCATGTGCCGCGCGACTTCTCCGTCACCGGAGTCGTGGCCGGCCGCTGGGCGGAGACGGTGACCCCGCAGCTCACCGCGGCGGACGTACCGGCGGCCGAGTTGGGCCGTCTGGCCGTCGACCTGCTGGTGGAGCGGCTCGACCAACCCGGCACGCCGCCCCGGCACCACCTGCTCGCACCGCCGATCTCGCTCCGGGCCAGCACCGGGCCCGCGGGAGCCACGCCCGGTGCGGACGCCGGATCCGATATGACGCCCTGACCCACCCCACGGGAAACCCCGTTCCCCTTCCTCGTTTCCTCGCTTCCCCTCTTCTCCACCTTCCTTCTGCATCCCGCCGACACCCGAAACGCACATCAGTGCGTTCGGCGCGCTCGCTCGCCCGCCCGCAGCAATCCCTCCTCCTCGGCACCCGCATGCCCGAACGCCTCGGCACCCGCATGCCGGAAATCGCCTGGGCACCCGCATGCCAGAAACAAAGGAACCCACGATGAACAGCTCCTGCAGACAGCGTCGTCTGACCGCCGCAGCCCTGACCGTCCTGGCCGTCGCCACCGGTACCACCGCCTGCGGCTCCGGTTCGGGCGGCACCGGGACAAAGGCGGCGGACAGCGGCACGTACGCCATCTGGGACCCGTACCCGCAGTTCGACAAGGGCTCGGCCTGGGCGAAGCTGCTGGACGACTGCGGCACCGAGGCCGGGGTGAAGATCAAGCGGACCGCCTTCGACACCAGCGACCTGTCGAACAAGGCACTGCTGGCGGCGCAGCAGGACAACTCCGCGGACGTCCTCATCGTCGACAACCCCGTCGTGTCGACCCTGGCCGAGGCGGGCGTCCTCACCTCGACCGACGACAACAAGCTGGACACCTCGAAGGTGGATCCCAATCTGCTCGCGGCCGGCCAGTCGGGCGGGAAGACGTACGGCACGCCGATCGGCGCCAACACCCTCGCCCTCTACTACAACAAGAAGGTGCTGAAGGAAGCCGGCGTGGACATCGCCTCGGTCAAGGACTGGACGTCGCTGACGGCGGCGCTGGAGAAGGTCGAGAAGGCGGGCAAGAAGGGCATCACCTTCTCGGCGATCGGAACGGAGGAGGGCAGCTTCCAGTTCCTGCCCTGGTTCTGGGGCTCGGGCGCACAGCTGACCGACCTCGACTCCGCCGAGGCCGTCTCGGCGCTGACCCTGTGGAGCGACTGGGTGGAGAAGGGCTACGCGCCCAACTCGGTCATCAACAACACCCAGACGACCAGCTGGCAGGAGTTCGCGACCGGCGACTACGCCTTCGCCGAGAACGGCACCTGGCAGCTCGCGGGCGCCGAGAAGGCGGGCTTCGAGTACGGCGTCATCCCGGTCCCCGGCGCTTCCGGAGGCAATGCCGCCGCCCCGACCGGCGGCGAGTTCGTCACCATCCCCGTCCAGGGCGACACCGGCCGCTACACCACCTCGCAGAAGCTGGCGACCTGTCTGACCAGCACCGAGAACCTGTACGACACCGACACCACGCTGTCCTACGTGGCCCCCACCAGCGAGGTCCAGGGCAAGCAGGTGGCGGCGAACGCCGGGCTGAAGCCGTGGGTCGAGGCGGTGCAGGCGGCCAAGGGGCGCACCAGCGACGACCTGGGCACCAAGTACCCGAAGATCTCCGAGCAGATGTGGAAGGCCGTCCAGTCCGCCCTCAGCGGCTCGCAGTCCCCGAAGGACGCGCTGAGCGCCGCGCAGTCCGCCGTCAAGTGACGCCGGACAAGGGGCACTTGATGAGTCACACGACACAAGTGCCGCACCGCCGGCCCGTGTCCGGGCACAGCGGTACGGCCCCCGCGGCACCGCCCCGGGCACGGCGCCGTCCCGGCTCCCAGCAGTGGGCAGCCTGGGCGTTCCTCGCTCCGGTGACGCTCTACCTCGTCGTCTTCTACGCCTATCCGCTCTACCGCAACCTCGACCTGAGCCTGCGCGACTACACCGTCCGCTCCTTCGTCCAGGGCGACGCGCCGTTCACGGGCCTGGAGAACTACCGGGCCGTCCTCGACGCCCCGACCTTCGCCCCGGCGCTGCTCCACACGGTCGTCTTCACCGTCGTCTGCCTCTTCTTCCAGTACGCCATCGGCCTGGCCCTCGCGGTCTTCTTCAACCAGCACTTCCGGCTCTCCGCCACCCTGCGGGCCTTGTTCCTGGTGCCCTGGCTGCTGCCGCTGATCGTGTCGGCCTCCACCTGGTCGTGGATGCTCAACAGCGAATCCGGCCTCGTCAACGCTCTGTTGGGCATCGTGGGCATCGACCCGGTGAACTGGCTGACCTCGCCGTCCTGGTCGCTGACCTCGGTGATCATCGCCAACATCTGGATCGGCGTGCCGTTCAACCTGGTCGTGCTCCACAGCGGCCTGCAGTCCATCCCGGCGGGCCTGTACGAGGCCGCCGCCCTCGACGGGGCGGGTGCCTGGCGGCGGTTCTGGAGCATCACCTTCCCGCTGCTGCGTCCGGTGTCCGCCATCACGGTGCTCCTCGGGCTGGTCTACACGCTCAAGGTCTTCGACATCATCTGGATCATGACCAAGGGCGGTCCGGCGGAGTCGTCCACGACCTTCGCCACCTGGTCCTACCAGCTCGGTTTCGGCAACCTGGTGCCCGCCTTCGGCCCGGGCGCGGCCGTCGGCAACCTGCTCGTCGTCGCAGCCCTGGTCTTCGGCCTGATCTACGTCCGCGTCCAGAGAAAGCAGGCGCTGTCATGAGCCGAAGCGGCAAGCACCCGTGGCGGGAGACGACCGTCGGCAAGCGCACGCGGGGAGGAACCGCCCTCGGCAAGCGCGCATGGGGGAAGACGGCCATCGGCCTCCTGCTGACCGGCATCATGCTGTTCCCGGTCTACTGGATGCTCAACGTGTCCTTCACCCGCGACCAGGACATGCGCAAGAGCCCGCCCGACCTGTTCCCCGCCCACGGCACACTGGACGGCTACCGCAAGGTGCTGGACGAGCAGTTGCCCTACCTCGGCACCAGCCTCGTCATCGGCCTGGGCACCGTCGTCCTGACCGTGGCCCTGTCCGCACCCGCCGGATACGCGCTGGCCAAACTGCGCCCGCGCGGCGGTGGCATCCTCGGCTTCGTCCTGCTGGCCGCCCAGATGATCCCCGGCATCATCATGGCGATGGGCTTCTACGCCATCTACCTCAGCCTCGGTCTGCTCCAGTCGGTCCCCGGCCTCATCGTCGCCGACTCGACCCTGGCCGTCCCCTTCGCCGTACTCATCTTCACCGCGTTCATGTCCGGCATCCCCGGCGAACTGCTCCAGGCCGCGAAGACGGACGGAGCCGGGCCGCTGCGCACCTTCTGGTCGGTCGTCCTGCCGATGAGCCGCAACGCCGTCGTCACGGTGTCGCTGTTCGCGTTCCTGTGGTCCTGGTCCGACTTCGTCTTCGCCGGCACCCTCGTCAACGGCGGCGCCCACGAGCCGATCACCCTCGGCATCTACCACTACATAGGCAACAACAACCAGGAGTGGAACGCCATCATGGCCACCGCCGTCGTGGCCTCGCTGCCGGCCGCGGTGATCCTCGTCCTCGCCCAGCGCTACGTCGCCGCCGGCGTGACCGCGGGCGCGGTCAAGGACTGACCACCTCCCCGCTCGCCACGGCCCCACCGACCGTCCGCCGGACGGTCGGCGACCCCTGACCGAGAAACGAGTAACCCCTCATGACCGCCGCCCGATCCGGCCCGGCCTTCTCCGTCCACGACATCCCGTTCAGCACGTACGGATCCTGGTTCGACATCTCCCCCGTGGTGGCCGAGAAGACCCGTGCCGAGGACCTCCACCTGGTCTCGCACCAGAACGGCATGCACGCCGTCCTGCGTCTCGTGCCGCTCGACGCCGCGACGGGCGAACGGGCCGAGACCCGCGTGGAGGCGAGACCTGGGCTGCTGAGCTGGACCAGCGGGGCCGGCCGCGTCGATCTCACCTACGAGTCGCCGGACACCGTCCGCCTGCGCGGTGCGGGCCTCTCGCTGCGCGTCGCGGCGGCGGCCCGGACGCTGACCCCGTTCGGCGGCACGTACTTCTTCCACGACGCGGCCTCCGACGCGTACGTGTTCACGTCGTACGAGACCGGACGCCGCTACCGCGTCACCGTGCTCTCCGGCAGGGCGGCCGACACGTTCGGCAGTCAGGCCCTGGGCGGTGCCGACCGTGGTCTCGCCGTCGCCGCCGACACGGACGGTCCCTGGGAGATCGCGGTCGAGGAACTCGACACGGCCCGCCCGCCGTACGCGCCGACGGCGGCCTTCGACAAGATCGTGGAGGCCGCGCGCCACTCCTACGCGGACTTCGTCGACACCGTGGCCCCGTGGCGCTCGTCCGCCACCCCGGCCGCCGAACTCGCCGCCTACGTCGTGTGGTCCGCGACCGTACGCCCGGCGGGGCTGGTCACCCGGCCCGCCGTACTGATGTCCAAGCACTGGATGGACAAGGTCTGGAGCTGGGACCACTGCTTCAACGCGCTCGCCCTGGCCCCCGGGTTGCCCGACCTGGCCCGGGACCAGTTCCACCTGCCCTTCGACCACCAGGACGAGGCCGGGGCGCTGCCCGACTCGGTCACCCACTCCGAAGTCCTCCACAACTTCGTCAAACCCCCCATCCACGGCTGGGCCTTCGCCCGCCTGCGCCGTCGGCTGACCACGCCCCCGGACCGGGCGGCACTGGCCGAGACGTACGACAGGCTGGCACGTTGGACGGACTTCTGGCTCACCGCACGGCGCGCCCCCGGCGCAGCCCTGCCCCACTACCAGCACGGCAACGACAGCGGCTGGGACAACGCCACCACCTTCGACCCCGAACGCGTGGTCGTCACCGCGGACCTGGCCGCCTTCCTCGTCCTCCAGCTGCGTGAACTCGCCGAGCTGGCAACGTACTTGGGCAAGCCGGAGGAGGGCCGCCGGTGGACGCTGGCCGCCGAGGCGACCCAGGCGGCGATGCTGGACGAACTGTGGACCGGTGACCGGTTCGTCGCCCGGGGGGTCGCGAGCGGCGACACCTGGCACAGCGCCGGCCTGCTCGACCTGATGCCCATCGTGCTGGGCGAGCATCTGCCGGACGAGGTCAGCGGCGTGCTGGCCGGACGCATCGAGGCCCACCTGACCCCGTACGGCCTGGCCACCGAACTGCCGACCTCACCGCACTACCTCTCCGACGGCTACTGGCGTGGCCCGATCTGGGCCCCCGCCACGGTCCTCGTCGAGGACGGCCTGCGCCGTGGCGGCCACCACCGACTGGCCGACGAGATCAGCGCCCGCTTCCGTGCCCTGTGCGAGACCCACGGCTTCGCCGAGAACTTCGACGCCCTGACCGGAACGGGTCTGCGCGACCGCGCCTACACCTGGACCGCCAGCAGCTACCTCCTCCTCGCCGAAGCCCACGAGAATCCGCATGCGCGGGATTCCTGAGAGCCATGGCCCTTCGCGAAGACATTCATGCGGTCCGCCGGGGCCGCGCCCGCACCGTCAGGTCCCGGGCGTCTCGGCGGCCCCGCCCAACTGGTCGGACAGGCAGGCGAGATACAGAGCCATGGTCGTGCGATGGTCACGCAGTGGGCGGCCGGTGAGCTGCTCGATCTTCTGCATGCGGTAGACCACGGTGTTGCGGTGGACGTGCAGCGCCTCGGCCGCCCGCACGAGATTGAAGCCGCCCTCGCACCACGCGGTGATCGTGTCGCGGAGCACCGGCCAGTCCGGCTGGGCGCGCAGGTCGGCGGCGGTCACCGCGAGCAGCCGGCTCCGGGCGGGCTGGCCCACCGCCGCCAGGACCTGGTGGATCCGCAGATCGGAGATCAGGTGGACCGGGGCGCCGCTCGCCCCACGGGGCGTCGGGTGGGCGGGGGAGCCGTTCGTCCGCCGGGCCGTCAGATGGAGCGCGTCGCAGGCGTCCTGATAGGAGTCGTGGAGGGCGCCGAGGGAGTCGGCCGGTTCGCCGATCCCGGCGCGCGCGGTGAGGGGGCTCTGCGCGGCGATGACATCGGCGACCCGGCGGCAGTCGGCGACCAGGGACGCCGCCGGCCGGTCGGTCCGGAGCCGGTGCAGCACGCCGATCCAGCCGGGAGCCGCGGTGGCGACGATGTCCTGGGGGTCGGCGAAGACCTCGCGGACCGTGCGCAGCAGTTCCGAGCGGACCAGTGCCATGTCCCGGGCCGGTGCGCCGGGCCGACGGCTGCCCGGTTCGGCCACGGTCACCTCGAACGCCACCGCGACCCGGGGCAGCCGCAGGTCGAAGCCCAGCTCGGCGGCCCGGAAGAGCAGGAAGTCGCCCTCGACCACCTGAGGGTCGTACGAGGCGATGTCGGCGAGCAGTTTCTCGGCCGCCCGCTCGGCGAG
This sequence comes from Streptomyces sp. DSM 40750, assembly GCF_024612035.1. Classification (GTDB taxonomy): domain Bacteria; phylum Actinomycetota; class Actinomycetes; order Streptomycetales; family Streptomycetaceae; genus Streptomyces. The sequence goes on along the minus strand of NZ_CP102513.1, from coordinate 1,995,212 downwards.
CAGACGGGACCGCAGCATCACCGATTCCCTCAGCAGGATCTCCGTCTGACGCTTCACCAGCAGGCCGAAACGCCGCACCCGGCCGGGGGTTCCGGTGATCCCGACCGTGCCCACCGCCTGCCCGTCCGTGACCAGCGGCAGGGTGACGCCGGGGCGTACACCCCGTAGCCGCAGCGCCTGCGAGGCGCTGTGCGTGGCCGGTTCCTGGGTGCGGATCACCTCGACGGAGGCCTCGTGGAAGGTGCCGACCCGGCTGCTGTCGCCGCTGCCGATGACCATGCCCTCCGCATCGGTGATCAGCACGTTGAAACCGATGACCGCGGACGTGTCGCCGGCGATCTCCTGCGCGAGCGACGGGCTCAGCACGGGCGTTCCTCCCGTCGGGGGATGGAGCGGAGCTGGACGCACCGTACAGCGGGGCGGGTGATTCCGCCCACAAGTCCGTACGAAGCGAACAGTGACCCCTGACCGCCCCGCTCATAGCCTTTGGCCCCATCACATCCCGCCGGGGGCACACCGCGGTGAACGGCGGGTTCCTGCAGGCCGATACGGAAGGCCACGCCGATGATCCGTGTGCGTTCGCTTGTTGCCGCCCTGTCCGCGACCCTCCTGCTGTCGACCGTCGCCGCCTGTGGCGCGGACGGCGACGACGACCCGAAGAACGTCTCCGCCAAGACCGCCGCGCTGGGCACACTCACTCCCGGCGTGCTCAAGGTGGCCGTCCAGCCGTACGCGCCCTACACCAGCGTCCAGGGCGACAAGATCGTCGGGCTGGACGGCGACATCCTCAACCACGTCGCCGAGAAACTCGGCCTCACGGTCGAACCCCAGGTCACGGACTTCGCGGGCATGCTCGCCGGGGTGCAGTCCCGCCGCGTCGACATCACGATCGGCGGGGTCGCCTGGTCGGCGGACCGGCAGAAGCAGGGTCTGTTCACCGACCCGCCCTACTACTCGCCCCCGGCGATGGCCGTGCGGTCCGGCAAGACGTACAAGACCGTCGACGATCTGAAGGGCCTGGAACTCGGCACGGTCGAGGGCTATGTCTGGGTCAAGTCGATCCAGGCCGTCCCCGGTGCGAAGCTGCACGCCTATCCGGACGCCAACGGGGTCTTCGACGACCTCGGCGCGGGCCGTATCGACGTCGGGTTCCTCGACCCGCTGCTCATCATCGCGGCACAGAAGGAACGGCCGGACCTGAAGATCGACACCCAGTACATGACGCCGCCGACCGCCGCACAGGTGAAGGCGGAGCCCGACTACCAGTACTTCCAGCCCTACCAGACAGGCTTCTACCTGCCCAAGAAGGCCACCGCGCTGGAGAAGGCGATCTCCGCGGAGATCGACGCCATGTACGGCGACGGCCAACTGAAGAAGCTCGTCGAGAAGTGGGGCGGAGACCCCGAGCAGTTCCTGAAGCCCGCCGCCGATGTCGCCACCGCCCGCCGGGGCGTGGACCGGCCCCAGGACTGGACGCCGCCGTCCATCGCCCAGTGAGGGGATGACATGTCCGATCTCTCCGGCTTCTTCGAAGTCCCCTGGTCCGACTACCGGCCCGACCTGCTCGACGCGCTCGGGCGCACACTCTCCTACACGGCGGTGAGCTTCGCCGGCGCCGTGCTGCTCGGCCTGACGGTGGCCCTGCTCCGGCTGAGCAGGGCATGGCCGGCCCGTGCCGTCGCCGCCGTCTACACCGAGGTCTTCAAGAACGTCCCGCTGCTCGCCATCATCTTCCTGGCCTACTTCGGCCTCGCCTCCGCCGGGCTACGGCTGGATGTGTTCACGGCCGGCTGCCTCAGCCTCGTCGTCTTCTACGCCGCCTATCTGTCCGAGATCTTCCGGTCCGCGATCAGCGGAGTGCACGCCGGGCAGACAGAAGCCGGGGAGGCGCTGGGGCTGGGCAGGGTGGGCATCTTCGGCCACATCATCCTGCCCCAGGCCGTCCGGCAGGCGCTGCCCGGCACCAACACCATGCTGGTCGACCTGCTGAAGTCCACCTCGCTGCTCGTCACCGTCTCCGCCGCCGAGCTGATGTCCGAGGGCCGGCTCATCACCTCGGCCACCTTCCGCGCCCTCGAGGTCTACCTGGTCATCTCGGCCGTCTACTTCGCCCTCTGCTACCCCCTCTCCCAACTCCTCCTGCTCCTGGAGCGGAAGGTACGGGCGGGCGTCCCCCTGTCCCCGTGGCGACGGCGGCGGCTGCGCGCGGCCCGCGTCCTGCTCGGCGGCGACGTGATCACGAACACCGGTGTGGACACCGGCGTGAAGGAGGCGACGGCATGACCGACTCGGTCACTTCGGCGAAGACCGGCGCCGCCATTCCTCCGCCGGGCCCGGAGGCGGTCGTACGCGTCGAAGGTCTGAGCAAGTCCTTCGACGGCCGCCTGGTACTCGACGACGTCCACCTGGAGGTCCCCCGGGGCCGCATAGTGAGCGTCATCGGGCAGAGCGGCGGCGGGAAGACGACGTTGATGCGCTGCGTCAACCTGCTGGAACGCCCGGACCGGGGCACGGTCGCGGTCGCCGGCGAGGTCGTGCACCAGGGCGGCCGCACGGTCTGCCGCGACCTGGCCCGGCTCCGCCGCACCGTAGGCATGGTCTTCCAGCGGTTCCACCTCTTCCCGCACCTCACGGCCGTAGAGAACGTCGTCCTCGCCCAGCGCAAGGCGGGCGTCCCCGAACACGAGGCGCTGGACCGGGCCGTCGCACTGCTGCGCCGGGTCAACGTCGCCCACCGCGCCCTCGCCCTGCCCGACCAGCTCTCCGGCGGCGAACAGCAACGCGTCGCCATCGCGCGCGCCCTCGCCCTCACCCCCGAAGTGCTCCTCTTCGACGAACCCACGTCCTCCCTGGACCCGGAAGCGACTCGCGAGGTACTGAGCGTGATGCGGGAACTCGCCGCCGACGGCATGACCATGCTGCTGGTCACCCACGAACTGCCCTTCGCCCGCGAGGTCTCCGACCACGTCGTCTTCGTCGACGGCGGCCGCGTCGTGGAGGAGGGCAGGCCCGAGGAGGTCCTCGACCACCCGGCCCGGGCCCGCACCCGGGAGTTCCTCTCCTCCTACGGGACCGCGTCATGACCCGTGCGCCCGGTGCGGCAGGCCCGGTCGGTGACGCCCCGGTCGTGGTCGTCGGCGGTGGCGTCGTGGGGCTGTGCACGGCGTACTACCTGGCCGCCGCCGGTGTGCCGGTGGAGGTCGTCGAGCGGCGCGGTCTGGGCTCCGGGGTGTCCCGGGGCAACGCGGGCTGGGTCTGCCTCAGCCACTCGACACCCGTGCCGGCGCCGGGGGTGCTGCGCTACGCCCTGCGCTCCCTCGGCCGCCCGGACTCGCCCCTGTATCTACGGCCCTTGCCGGACCCGGCGTTCGTACGGTGGCTGTGGCGGTTCTGGCGCAGCAGTACACCGGCCGCGTTCCGGCACGGCTACGCGGCGGTCGCCGAGCTGAACCGCACCACCTTCGACCTGTTCGACGGCCTGCGTGAGGCGGGCGTCGACACGACGCTCACCCGGCCCGGCATGGTGCACGCCTTCCTGTCGCCGGCCGAGGCCCGCCATCACCTCGCGATCCAGCGGGAGATGGCGGACGGCCGCTACCCGCTGCCCGACGACGTCACCACGGGCGCCGACGCCCGTCTGCTGGACGACGCGCTGTCGACCGGGGTGCGCGCGGCGTACCTCGTCGAGGGGGAGGGGGTGGTCGATCCGGAGGCCTTCGCCCGCGCCCTCGGGGAGGCACTCGCCGCCGCCGGTGTGAAGGTCCACGAGAACGCGGAGGCCACCGGATTCCGGTCCACCGGTGGACGCGTCACCGCGCTGCGCACCGCCCAGGGCGAGATCCCCTGCTCGGCCGTCGTCGTGGCGGCCGGGATGCGTTCCCCCGGTCTGCTGCGCGCCCTGGGGAGTTCACTGCCCCTGCAGGCGGGCAAAGGCTACAGCTTCTCCGTGGACCTGGACCCGGCGCCGCGCCACACGCTGTACTTCGGCGAGCGCCGGGCCGTCGCCTCCCCGATCGGGGCGACCACGCGGATCGGCGGCACGATGGAGCTGAGCGGCAACAACAACCGTCTCGACTGGCGCCGGGTCGTCGCGGTCGCCCTCGCGAGCCGGCACTATCTGGGCCGCTGGTTCGACGATCCGGACGACCTGGTGGGCCTCATCCGTGATCCGTGGGTGGGTGGGCGGCCGTTCCTCCCGGACGGACTCCCGGTCATCGACCGCGTCCCCGGCCACGACAACGCGTACGCGGCGACCGGGCACGGGATGCTCGGGGTCACGCTGGGGCCGGTGACCGGGCACTGGCTCGCCGAGTACATCCTCACCGGCCGGCGGCCCGGCGTCCTCACGCCGTTCCGCTTCGACCGGCTGCGTTCCTGAGCGAGCTCGCCCGCGCGGTTCCCGCGCCCCTCAAGTGGCGCGGGTGTCGGACTCCGGATGTCAGGAACCCTCCCTCAGGACCTCCTCCAACGTCCCCAGCGCGGAGCGGAGTTCCGGGCCCGTGATGGTCAGTGGCGGGGCCAGCCGGATGGTCGAGCCGTGGGTGTCCTTGACCAGGATGCCCCGGTCCATGAGGCGGTGGCTGATCTCGCGGCCCGTGCCGAGCGCGGGGTCGATGTCGACGCCCGCCCACAGCCCGCGTGCCCGGAACCCGACCACCCCCTTGCCGACCAGCGCCGTCAGCCCGTCCCGCAGCAGCCCGCCCAGTTCGGCGGCCCTGAGCTGGAACTCGCCGGTCCGCAGCAGCTCGACCACCGCCGAACCGATCGCCGCGGCGAGGGGGTTGCCGCCGAAGGTCGACCCGTGCTCACCGGGCCGGAGGACGGACAGCACCTCCCGGCGGGCCACCACCGCCGACACCGGCACGATGCCGCCGCCGAGCGCCTTGCCGAGCAGCACGGCGTCGGGCAGGACATCCTCGTGCTCCACGGCGAGCGTCCGGCCGGTGCGGCCGAGGCCCGACTGGATCTCGTCCGCGATGAACAGGCAACCCGTGCGGCGGGTCAGCTCGCGGACCCCGCGCAGATAGCCGTCGTCCGGGATCAGCACGCCCGCCTCGCCCTGGATGGGCTCGATCAGCACCGCGGCCGTCGTCTCGTCGATCGCCGCCTCCAGCGCGGCGAGGTCGTTGTACGGGACCACCCGGAAGCCCGGCGTGAAGGGGCCGAAGCCGTCACGGGCCACCGGGTCCGTGGAGAAGCTGACGATCGTCGTCGTACGGCCGTGGAAGTTGTCGGCGGCGACCACGATCGTCGCCCGGTCGGCGGGGACGCCCTTCACCTCGTACGCCCATTTGCGGGCCACCTTGATCGCGCTCTCCACGGCCTCCGCGCCCGTGTTCATCGGCAGCACCATGTCCAGGCCGGTCAGCTCGGCCAGGGACTCGGCGAACTCGGCGAGCCGGTCGTTGTGGAAGGCCCGCGACGTGAGGGTGAGCGTGTCGAGCTGGCGGTGCGCGGCCTCGATCAGCACCGGGTGGCGGTGGCCGAAGTTGAGGGCGGAGTAGCCGGCCAGCATGTCCAGATAGCGGCGGCCCTCGATGTCCTCGACCCAGGCGCCCTCGGCCCGGGCGACGACCACGGGCAGCGGGTGGTAGTTGTGCGCGAGGACGGGCTCCTCGGCGCGGATGAGGTCGGCCGAGGAACGCGTACGGACGGGAGCGGTCATGAGCGGACCTCCAGGGTCACGGAGCGGATCGCCCGAGCCGGGCGGCGGGTCTCCTTCAGTCACGGGCGGATCTCCTGAGTGACGCACTTGATGCCACCGCCCGCCTTCTGGAACTCCGACAGGTCGACGGGGACGGGAACGTAGCCCTGCCGGGCCAGCTGGTCGGCGAGTTCCTTGGCGCGGGGCGAGATGAAGACATGGCGGCCGTCGGACACCGAGTTCAGGCCGAACGCCATGGCGTCGTCACGGGTGGCGATCACCGCGTCGGGATAGAGGCGGGCGAGGACCGCGCGGCTGCCGGGCGAGAACGCCTCCGGGTAGTACGCGATGTTGCCCGCGCGACCACCCGTCCCCTCGTCGAGGACGAACAACGCGGTGTCCAGATGGTAGAAGCGCGGATCCACCAGCTGGAGGCTGATCACCGGGACGCCGAAGAACTCCTGCGCCTGGCGATGGGCCTCACGGGTGGTGCGGAAGCCGGTCCCGGCGAGCAGATAGCGGCCGGTCGGCACCAGGTCGCCTTCTCCCTCGCACACCGACTCGGACCGGAACACGTCGTACCCGGCGTTCTTGAACCAGGCGTCGTACGCGGTGGACTCGGGGCGCCGCTCGGGCGCGTGGAACAGCGAGCCGAGGACCCGGCCGCCGAGGACGAGGGCACAGTTGGCCGCGAACACCATGTCGGGCAGCGCCGCCACCGGCTCCACGGTGTGCACGGTGTGGCCATGCGCCCGGTAGGCGCGGATCAGCTCCCGCCACTGATCCTGGGCGAGGTCGACGTCCACGGGGGTGTCCGGATGCATCCAGGGATTGATCGAGTACTGCACGGCGAAATGTCTGGGTTCGCAGACGAGAAAGCGCCGAAGGCGCGGCACACGGCTGTCGGGCACAGAGGGTCTCTCCGCTTCCTGCGGTGTCGGCTGGGATGACACCACGGTAGGAATCGGGACCGGCGCACGACAAGGAGCGAACGTTGCGTGTCGGCGCAGTAATGCTGCGTGTTCGGCAGGCTCAGCGCACGTTCGCTGCGTCCTGTGTCGCGCCCGCCTCCGGAGCCTCCGGCAGCAGGTGCGAGAGCACCATGTAACTGATCGTCTTCCGGATGAACGGCTCCGCGCGGATCCGCTCCAGCACCTCCTCGAAGTGCTCCACATCGACGGCCCGCACATGCAGCAGCGCGTCCGCACCGCCGGTCACCGTCATCGCCGCGGTGATCTCCGGATGGTTGCGCACGACCTCCGCCAGCCGCCGGGGCGGCGCCGCGCCCTCGCAGTACACCTCCACGTACGCCTCCGTGCGCCAGCCGAGCGCCGCCGGCTGCACCGTGGCCGTGAACCCGGTGATCACCCCCGTCTCACGCAGCCGGTCCACCCGCCGCTTCACCGCGGTGGCCGAAAGACCGACGGCCGAGCCGATCTCGGCGAAGCTGGTCCTGGCGTTCGCCATCAACGCCGTGATGATCTTCCGATCGAGCTCGTCGAACGCCGCGGACTTGCTGTTCATGCGGGCACTGTATCCAGCGAGGGGTGCCCGCGGCGCCCCTCGCGAAGGCGTCCGGCGCGCGTACATGTGCAGCCGTACGAATTACTCCTACACTCCACATTCATGCTGCGCGCCCTCGCCGTCGATGACGAGAAACCCTCCCTCGAGGAGCTGCTGTACCTGCTGAACGCGGATCCGCGGGTCGGCAGTGCCGAGGGCGCGAGCGACGCCACCGAGGCACTGCGCCGGATCAACCGCGCCATCGAATCCGGTCCCGACGGACCCGAGGCGATCGACGTCGTCTTCCTCGACATCCACATGGCCGGCCTCGACGGCCTCGACCTCGCCCGTCTCCTCACCGGCTTCGCGCGGCCCCCGCTCGTCGTCTTCGTCACCGCGCACGAGGGCTTCGCCGTCCAGGCCTTCGATCTCAAGGCCGTCGACTACGTCCTCAAGCCCGTCCGCCGGGAACGCCTCGCCGAGGCGATACGCCGGGCCGCCCAGCTCCGGGACACGGCCCCGCCGATACCGGTCCACGAACCCGACCCCGACCAGATACCCGTCGAACTCGGCGGGGTCACCCGCTTCGTCGCCGTCGACGACATCACCCACGTCGAGGCCCAGGGCGACTACGCCCGACTGCACACCCCCCAGGGCAGCCACCTCGTCCGCATCCCCCTCTCCACCCTCGAGGAGCGCTGGCGCGCACGCGGTTTCGTCCGCATCCACCGCCGCCATCTCGTCGCCCTGCGCCACGTCGGCGAGCTCCGCCTCGACGCGGGCACCGTGAGCGTCCTCGTCGGCTCGGTGGAACTCCAGGTCAGCCGCCGCCACGCCCGCGAACTGCGCGATCTGCTGATGCGCCGGACCACGAGCTGAGGACACGGCATGCCCCAGGACCCGACCGAACGGCGCGTCGTCGTCACCGGTGTGCCCCGGCGCACCCGGCGCAGCACCGGCTACCACCGCCCCCGCACCGAGATCGACGAACAGACCACCCTCGGCCACACCTACGTCCGCTCCCTCATGCGCAGCCAACTCCGCGCCGCTCTCGCCGTGTTCGCGGTCCTCGTGCTGCTGGTCGCCCCGCTGCCCCTGGTCTTCGCCGCGATGCCGGACGGCGCCGGCCTGGAATGGGCCCTCCTCGGCTTCGGCGTCTACCCGCCGCTGGTCCTCCTCGCCCGCTGGCACGTACACCGCGCCGAACGCAACGAGCAGGACCTCGTACGGCTCGTCGAGGACCGCTGAGACACCCCGTGGACGAGACGACCGGAAGCAAGACATGAACGAGAACTACGCCGTCCCCGCGGTCGCCCTCGTCGTCGTGGCGACCGTCTTCGTCGGCGCCTTCGGCCTGCGCATCTCCCGGACCACCTCCGACTTCTACGTCGCCTCCCGGACCGTCGGCCCCCGCCTCAACGCGGCCGCGATCAGCGGCGAGTACCTCTCCGCCGCCTCCTTCCTCGGCATCGCGGGCCTCGTCCTCGTCCAGGGCCCCGACATGCTCTGGTACCCGGTCGGCTACACCGCCGGCTACCTCGTCCTCCTCCTGTTCGTCGCCGCCCCGCTGCGCCGCTCCGGCGCCTACACGCTGCCGGACTTCGCCGAGGCCCGGCTCGCCTCCAAGACCGTGCGGCGGCTCGCCGGGGCCTTCGTGGTCGGCGTCGGCTGGCTCTACCTGCTGCCCCAGCTCCAGGGCGCCGGGCTGACGCTGAACGTGCTCACCGACGCGCCCGAGTGGCTCGGCGGCGTCATCGTCGCCGTCGTCGTCTCCGCCACGGTCGCCGCCGGCGGTATGCGCAGCATCACTTTCGTCCAGGCCTTCCAGTACTGGCTCAAGCTCACCGCCCTGCTGGTCCCCGCGCTCTTCCTCGTCCTCGCCTGGCAGGGCGACGGCGCCCCGCGCCACGCCTTCGACGAGCCCGCGACCTTCCGCGAACAGCGCGTCGTCCGCATCGACGAGACCCTCGACCTGAAGCTCGCGAGCCCGCTGACCGTCACCGCCTCCGGCACGATCGACGGCCGCCGCTACGACGACAGGCGTCTCGACCTGCCCACCGGCACCCACCGCATCGACCAGGGCACCCGCCTGACCTTCACCAAGGGCGACACCGTCCCCGTCGCCGACCGCGGCAGCAACGGCGGCATGTCCACCTCGCTCGCCGCGGGCCGTGAGGAACGCCCCCTGTACGCCACCTACGGGCTGATCCTCGCCACCTTCCTCGGCACCATGGGCCTGCCCCATGTCGTCGTCCGCTTCTACACCAGCCCGCACGGTGTCGCCGCCCGCCGCACCACGGTCGTCGTCCTCGGCCTGATCGGCGCCTTCTACCTCCTGCCACCGCTCTACGGGGCACTCGGCAGGCTCTACGCCCCCGACCTCACCCTCACCAGCGACGCCGACGCGGCCGTACTGCTCCTCCCGGACCGCATGATCGGCGGCCTCGGCGGCGACCTGCTCGGCGCGCTGGTCGCGGGCGGCGCGTTCGCCGCGTTCCTGTCCACCGCCTCGGGGCTGACCATGGCGGTCGCGGGTGTGCTCACCCAGGACGTCCTGCCCGCACGCGGCGTCCAGCACTTCCGCCTCGGCACGGTCCTCGCCATGGCCGTACCGCTCGTGGCGAGCGGCCTGGTCGGCGGGCTGCCGGTCGCCGACGCGGTCGGGCTCGCCTTCGCCGTGTCCGCCTCGTCCTTCTGCCCGCTGCTCGTCCTCGGCATCTGGTGGCGGCGCCTCACCCCGCCGGGCGCCGCCGCCGGCATGCTCGTCGGCGGCGGCGCGGCCCTCCTCGCGGTCGCCGCGACCATGGCCGGATACCCCGGCACCGGCACCCTGCACGCCCTGCTGGCCTGGCCCGCCCTCTGGTCCGTACCGCTCGGCTTCCTCACGATGGTCCTGGTGTCCCTGGCCACCCCCGGAAAGGTCCCGGCGGAGACACCGGCGATCCTGGCGCGCTTCCACCTCCCCGAGGAACTGGTCGGCGGCCGGACGCGCGCGGCGACCAAGGAGGTCGAACTGTGGCGGCGGTGAGATCGATCGCACGGGGACGGCGGTGCGGATCGGCGGGAGGGAACCCGAGCGCGGTGAGCGGTGTACCACATGCAGGAGGTGAGCGATGAGCGGTGAAGTGAGTGGGTTCCTGGCGGGGTTCTTCGTGGCCGTGCTCCCGCTGCTCGCGGCCGGGTTCTGGCTCGGCCGCCGTACCGCACGGCCCCGCAGCAGCCTCGGCGGGCTCGGCACGCCCGTCGAGCACGCCACCTTCCAGACCCTGCACACCGCCACGCTCGCCGCGCCCCCGCTGCGTGCCGGCCTCACCGAGGAGACGGCCCGCAGATCCGCCAAACGGCTGCGCACCCTGCTCGGCACGGACGCGCTCTGCCTCACCGACCACGAGTCGGTCCTCGCCTGGGAGGGCGTGGCGGAGCACCACCGCGCCGAGATCATGGGACGGCTGGCGGGCCCCCTGGAAACCGGCCGGGGCGAGGCCTTCCGGCTGACCTGCGACATCCTCGACTGCCCGGTGCGCTGGGCTGTCGTCGCCCCCCTCACCGTCGACGACCGCGTCCACGGGGCGCTCGTCGCCTGCGCGCCGCATGAGTCCGCCGTCCTCGTACGAGCCGCGGGGGAGGTCGCCCGCTGGGTCTCCGTACAGCTCGAACTGGCCGACCTGGACCAGTCCCGCACCCGGCTGATCGAGGCCGAGATCAAGGCCCTGCGCGCCCAGATCTCCCCGCACTTCATCTTCAACTCGCTCGCGGTGATCGCCTCGTTCGTCCGCACCGACCCCGAGCGTGCCCGCGAACTCCTCCTGGAATTCGCCGACTTCACCCGCTACTCGTTCCGCAGGCACGGCGACTTCACCACGCTCGCCGACGAACTCCACGCGATAGACCACTACCTTGCGCTGGTCCGGGCCCGTTTCGGCGACCGCCTCTCGGTCACGCTCCAGATAGCCCCCGAGGTCCTGCCGGTCACCCTGCCCTTCCTCTGCCTCCAGCCCCTGGTGGAGAACGCGGTGAAACACGGACTCGAAGGCAGGACTGTGAATGCCGCAGGCAAGAGCCACATCAGCATCACCGCCCAGGACGCGGGCGCCGAGGCACTCGTCGTCATCGAGGACGACGGCGTCGGCATGGACCCCGTGGTGCTCCGCCGCATCCTCGCCGGCGAGAGCAGCCCCTCGGGAGGCATAGGCCTCAGCAACGTCGACGAGCGGCTCCGCCAGGTGTACGGCGACGACCACGGCCTCGTCATCGAGACCGCGGTCGGCGCGGGCATGAAGATCACCGCCCGGCTGCCCAAGTACCAGCCGGGCGTACATCCGGACGGGGGAATTCCCCGGGACTGAGGGACACCGCGCGTGAGCCTCAGGTGCGCGACGCCACCATCCCCAGCGTCAGCAGACCCAGGACGACCCATCCGAACCACAGCCAGCCGTTGCTACCGAGCGCCACCGAGTAGGCCGTCACCACGACCAGCCCACCGAGGGTGAGCACCCCCATGGCCTTCGTCGAACCGGGCATCGCAACACCCTTTCTCAGGCTTCTTCTCCCTCCATGGTGCCCCCACTGGCGGAAATGACAGTGCAGACGACGTAACGTGCGCCTTTTTTCCAGCCGTCCTCGCTGATCCAGGAGCCGGACAGGACACGGCTCGGCTCATACCCGTAGTCCTGTGGCCGCACTTCCTTCGCACAGGCCTCGGAGGCGGTCCCGTATGCCTTCGCATAGGTGGTCTGCGGGCTCATCTCCAGGAATCCGAGCACCTTCTGCCGGTGTCGCTCCTGGCACGAGACGAGCTTGGCCTTGTTCTCGTTGATGGTGTCGAGACAGTCCTGCTTCTGCAGGGTGGCCGTGTCGTTGAACACCGTGCCCAGCTTGCGATGGTGACCTATCGGCCCGTACACCGGCCTGCGTTCGCCCATCAGGAGACAGGCGACGCGGTGTCCGGCGGCGTCGAAGCCGTCGGTGGACGGCACGACCGCATAGGTGCGGATGTCCACGAGCTTCTCGCGGGCCTCCTGGGTGAGCTGCTCGCACCGCGTGACTCCGCTCGCGCGGGCGTCCTCGGCCGACGACGCCTCGTAGAACGCCATGACCTGACCGTCCGTGCCGGTGCTCTCACAGCGCGGCAGGACCCTGAGCCGAGGCGTGTCGGCGAACGGCGTGTCCTTCCAGGTGGCGTCCACGCAGTCGCCGTCCCGCAGTGGCTCCGCCAGCCCCACGGCCTTCCCGTACGGCAGCGCCTGACCCCCGGTGTCACCGCTGCCGTCCAGCCCGCCCGGCAGGTCCTTCATGTTCCCCATGGCGTACCAGGTGCCGCCGACCACGAGGGCCAGGCCGAGGGTGGTGGCCATGCCCGCGAGGAGGGCCCGGCTGCGGTGCCGACGGCGGCGCCCACCGGATCGGGTGCCGGTGGTGCGCGGGGGAGGACCGAAGCCCTCCGCGCCGGACGTCCGGTGCTCGGCCGGGGACCAGGCGTCCTGACCGCCGTGCCGGGCCGACGGCGCGTACCACGGTGTCTCGTGCGGTACCCGCGAAGCGATGATCTCGGGCTCCGCCGTGTGCGTCGGCTCGCTCGCCCATTGCGGTTGCGAGCCCAGGTCGGGCTCGGTACGGGGGTGGGCCTGGGGTGTGACGATCGCGGAGAGCGCGGCCTCGGTCTCGACGGCGGTGATCCGGTGCACGGGGTCCTTGGCGAGCATGGCGGCCAGCACCGGCTCCAGCGCGCCCGCCCGCAGCACGGGGCGAGGTTCCTCCAGCACGACCGCCGTCAGCGCCGCGATCTCCGAGTCGCGGTCGAAGGGCCCGTACCCCTCGACGGCGTAGTACAGCGTGCAGCCCAGCGAGAACAGGTCGGTGGAGGCGGTCGGCGGCCCGCCCTGGGCCCGCTCGGGCGCCAGATATCCGGCGGTCCCGACCAGGACGTGCGTACGTGTGTACCGGGTCTCCTGGGTGTCGGGCTGGACGGAGATGCCGTAGTCGGTGAGGAGGACGCGCGCGTACGGCGATCCGGTGCGGTCCGGGGCGAGCAGGATGTTGGCCGGCTTGACGTCCCGGTGCATGATGCCGCGCTCGTGCCCGGCGGTCAGCGCGTCCAGCACGGCGAGTCCGATCCGGGCGCACTCGGCGGGCGCGAGGGGGCCGCGCTGGGTGACGAGCGCCTTCAGGTCGAGGGCGCCCGGCACGTACTCCATGACGATCCACGGCAGTTCGTCGTGCTCCAGGACGTCGTGCACGGTGACGACGTTCGGGTGGTGGCGCAGCCCGGCGGCGTGCCGGGCCTCGGCGCGGGCGCGGGCCACCCGGGCCGTGCGCTCCCGCTCGGCCTCGCCCGGATTGCGGAACACGATCTCCTTGAGCGCCACCTCGCAGTCCAGCTGGCGGTCGTGCGCCAGCCAGACATGGCCCATGCCCCCGCTGCCCAGCCGGTTCAGCAGGAGGTAGCGGTCGGCGATGACCCGGCCGACCCCCGAATGCGGTGCTCCTGACTGCATCGGTCACTCCCAGGGTTCAGATCCACACGGACTGGGCCGGTTCCTCGACGGGATCGCCCGGGTCTCCCGGATCACCCGAATCGCTCGGATCCCCCGGACCCCCGGGGTTGTCGGACGGCGGATCGCTGGGTGGCTCGGGGGCGCTCGACGTCGGGGTGTCGGTGGGCGGGCCGCTGTCCGCCGGCGGGGTCGGATCGGGGTCGGGAGTCGGCGGCGGTGTACTCGACCTGGTGGGGCTGGGCGGTGTCGAAGGAACGGTGGGGGTGGAGGTGGGCGTGGGGGTGGGGTCCGATGACGGCTTCTCGGAGGTCCTGGACGGCGACGGTGTCAGCGACGTGCCGCCCGTGGGCGGGGGAGTGGTCTCGTCCGTCGGCGACGATCCGCCGTCCGTCGGTTCGGATCCTCCGCCGGAGGGCGTCGTGTTCTGGTCCGTCGGCGTCGACTCGCTCCCCGACGGCGACCCACCCGACGACGAGCCGTCCGTGTCCGAGGGCCCGGTCGAGCTCGGACCCGTCCCCGGGGAGCCGGAATCAGAGCCGGAGCCGGACCCGGAGCCGGGTTCGGAGTCGGCCCCCGGATCGTCCGTGCTCTCCTCGGACGACGCGCCCGGCCAGTCCACGTGCAGCGCCACCGCGGCACCGAACTCCAGCTGGGCGCCCGGCCCGGGGCTCGACCCGGTCACCGGCGCGTCCCCCGGCGGCATCCCGTCCCCGGCGACCGTCACCGCCAGGCCCTTGTCCGCCATGGCCGCGCCGGCCTCGCCGAAGGTCATCCCCCGCACCGACGGCACGGCCTGCCGCGCACGCGTGTCGAACGTCTTGTCGGACTCGCCTGTGGTGCCGACCTCCCGGCTGATGCCCTGGTCCGGGTCCTCGACGTCGACGAGCTTGATCTCCTTCAGCTGCCCGGGCGCGGGCTTGACGACGACCATCGCGGACTCGTCGTAGCCGTCCCACCGCACGTTGTCCCCGGCGAACTCCACCTTGATGTCGTCGGGGTCATCGTCGAAGGCGCGCAGCGGATTTCCGCAACTGCACTTCACGGCGGGCAGGCCCTGCTCGTCGACCAATACCGCGATACCGGCTTCCAGCAGCGCGTCGAAGGGGACGGCCTTGCCCTTCTTGTAGTCGTGGTTCTTCACGAGGGTGTCGTGGCGCAGGAGAACGGGTGTGAGTTCGTCGAGATAATCCCCGATGCCGTCGACATTGATGCCGACGATCCGAGCCCATTCCTGAGCCTTATTCTTGTTCTCGGGAGCGGTGAGGAAATCCTCCAGCTTGCGGACGTCGCAGACCTTCGGCTTCTGCGTTCCCCCGTACAGGCCGGGCGTGTTGCCCTGCTGCAGACCGCTGTGCGGCTCCAGGGACCTGAGGTCGGGCTCGTCCCGGCCCAGCTGTTCGCCCTCGTCGAAAAAGGGTGCGAGGGACGGCACCCCCGCGGCGACCGCCTTCACGGCGAGTATCGACGGGGCCGAGTCGCCGCAGCCACTGAGGATCGCCACGCCCACCAGCAGGACCGCGATCCTCCGGGCCGCCGATTTCCCCGCCTTTCGCAAACACGTTCGCAAGCATGCGTGAATTGTCATGACCGCTCCCCCCGGCGGTTTCCCCCGTCACCCCGCAGAGCGGAAGCGGGGCTCACGCATCATGCTACTGAAGGGCAAAGCCTTCGAGTCAAGGAAAAAAAGAGGAGTTCGGTCATGTGGCCAAAGAAAAGAATTGGGGCACGGCGAAGAAATGTGGCTCAGCGACTACGTGCGTTGAGTGAGGCCAGATAGGCGTTGTACGCCTCGAGTTCCTTGTCGCCGTTCCGGTCGGCCGCGCGGTCCTCCCGCTTGGCCTGCCGCTGCTCGGAGCCGTACCACTGGAAGAGCAGCGCGAGCAGCACCAGCACCGAGGGGATCTCGCTGAACGCCCAGGCGATGCCGCCGGCCGCGTTCTGGTCGGCGAGCGCGTCGATACCGAGGGAGGCGGGCGGGTTCTCGTACGTCTTCACCATCGGCGTGGACGCCATCATCAGCGCGATGCCGAAGAACGCGTGGAACGGCATGCCCGCGAACAGCTCCAGCATCCGCATCAGATAACCCGGCCGGTGCGGCCCCGGGTCCACGCCCATGATCGGCCAGAAGAAGAACAGACCCACCGCGAGGAAGTGCGTCATCATCACGATGTGCCCCGGCTTCGACCCCATCAGGAAGTCGAACATCGGGGTGAAGTACAGCGCGTACAGGCTCGCGATGAACATCGGGATCGTGAACGCCGGGTGCGTGACGATCTTCATGTACCAGCTGTGCAGGAACATCAGCAGCAGCTCACGCGGCCCCTTCCGCCCCTTGCCCGCCACCGGCAACGCCCGCAGCGCCAACGTGATCGGCGCGCCCAGCAACAGCAGGATCGGCGCCAGCATGCTGATCACCATGTGCTGCACCATGTGCACGCTGAACATGACCATGCCGTAGTCGTTCAGGCCGGTACACGTCACCAGCATCACCAGCAGCACACCGAGAACGAACGCGACCGTACGCCCCACCGGCCACTTGTCCCCCCGCCGCACGAGCCGCACGAACCCCCACGCGTACAGCGCCAGCGCCACCAGACAGGCCACCAGGAAGAACGGGTCAGCCGACCATGCGAGCCCCCGTCCGAGGGTGAAGGGCGAAAGCCCCATACCGTGCCCGCTGTGGTCCATCCGCCGGCTCCTGCTTCGTGGGGGGTTGTGCTGTCTGTCCGCCCCCAGACTAGAACCGCCCCCGGTCACGATCACGACCGGGGGCACGGGAGCCAACCTCAGAGGCGCGGGGCTGTGTTCGATATGCGGCTCCGCCGCGTGGGCGCGACCAGCCACAGACCACCCGCACCCGCCTAGCAGTTACAGCACGCACTCCGCTTCGGCGTACCGCTCCTCCGGCACCGTCTTCAGCGTCTCGACCGCCTCGGCCAGCGGCACCATCTCGATGTCCGTCCCCCGAAGCGCGGTCATCTTCCCGAACTCCCCCCGGTGCACCGCTTCCACCGCATGCCACCCGAACCGAGTCGCCAGCACCCGGTCGTACGCGGTCGGTGTACCACCCCGCTGCACATGCCCCAGGATCACCGGCCGAGCCTCTTTCCCGAGCCGCGTCTCCAGCTCGACGGACAGTTGCCGGGCGATCCCGGCGAACCGCTCGTGCCCGTAGATGTCCTTGCCGCCCTCGTCGAACTCCATCGACCCGGCCCTCGGCTTGGCCCCCTCCGCCGCCACGACGATCGCGAACCGCTTGCCCGCCGAGAACCGCTCGGCCACCTTCGTGGCCAACTCCTCGATGTCGAAGGGCCGTTCCGGTACGACGATGGCGTGCGCGCCGGCCGCCATGCCGGAGTGGAGCGCGATCCACCCGGTGTGGCGGCCCATGACCTCCACGACCAGGACGCGCTGGTGGGACTCGGCGGTCGTCTTCAGCCGGTCCAGGGCCTCGGTGGCGACCCCCACGGCCGTGTCGAAGCCGAACGTGACGTCCGTCACCGCGATGTCGTTGTCGATGGTCTTCGGCACACCCACGATCGGCAGGCCGCTGTCCGACATCAGCCGGGCCGCCTTGAGCGTGCCCTCACCGCCGATGGGGATGATCGCGTCGAGGCCGAGCTCCTCGACATGGCCCTTCGCCCGCGTCACACCGTCCCGCAGATGCGAGGGCTGGACCCGGGAGGAACCGAGGATCGTGCCGCCGCGGGCCAGGATGCCGGCCACCGCGTCGAGGTCGAGCTTGAGGTAGTCGCAGTCCAGAAGACCTTTCCAGCCGTCCCGGAAGCCGATGACCTCGTCGCCGTGGTCGACGACGGCACGGTGCACCACGGACCGGATGACGGCGTTCAGCCCGGGGCAGTCGCCGCCGGACGTGAGGACACCAATGCGCATAGCCCGAATACCTTCTCGACGTGGGCCGGGGACCGGACCGCGTTGTCCGGCTGGAATCCCCGCCACCCTACCGGCGGCAGGGGGCGGGGCCGTAGCGGGCGTCCGCCTGCTGGACGGCCCCGCACAGGTGAGCGGAGGCCTGGTCAGACGGGCTTTCACACGTGAGCGGAGGTGCTGTCATACGGGCTTTCGTACGGGCACTGAGGAACCGTTTCTCAGGCTCCTCGGCCCGCCGCACGGACCGCGTTACGCGGGCTGTGTCGCCGCCGAGATCCGCTCGTTGCGGAGCGCCTCGAACCAGCGGTCGTCGGTCGGCGGCAGCGCGTTCACATCGAGCGCCAGCTTCAGCAGCAGGTCGGCGATCTGCGGGTTCCGCGCGAGCACCGGCCCGTGCATGTACGTGCCGAACACGGTGTCGTTGTACGCGCCCTCCGTGCCGTCGCCCGTGCCGTTGCCCTTGCCGAGCCGCACGTTCGCGAACGCGCGGGCGGTGGGGCCGAGGTGGGTGATGCCCTGGTGGTTCTCGAAGCCGGTCAGCGGGGGCAGGCCGAGGCGCGGGTCGATGTCCCCGAGGACGTCGCCGACGCACCGCTCGCCCTCGCCGCGGGTCGTGGTCACGTCGAGCAGGCCGAGGCCCGGCTCGCGCTGTCCGAGGTCGTTGACGAACTCGTGGCCGAGGATCTGGTAGCCGGCGCACACCGCGAAGACGATCGCGCCGTTCTCCACCGCCCGGTACAGGTGCGCGTCGCGGCGCAGCCGCTCGGCGGCGAGCCGCTGCGGACGGTCCTCGCCGCCGCCGATCAGGTAGATGTCGCCGGAGGTCGGGATCGGCTGGTCGCTGCGCACGTCCAGCCGCGCCACGTCCAGGCCGCGCTGCCGCGCCCGGCGCTCCACGACGAGGACGTTGCCCTGGTCGCCGTAGGTGCTGAGCAGGTCCGGGTAGACCCAGACGATCCGCAGGCTGTTGTCGCTCATGAAGTCGGTGCCCCTCAGAGTCGGTCGTGGTCGGGTGCTCAGTTGCCCACGCGGCGGCGCAGGTCCTGGAACGCGGTGTAGTTGGCGATGACCTCGATCCGGCCCGGCGGGCACATCTGCACCGCCTGGTCGAGGGTGTCGCAGACCTGGAAGTGCTGGCCCGCGACCTCCAGCCGCACCGCCAGGTCGAGCTTGCGGTCGCCGAGCACGAAGATCGGGTGGCCGGTCAGCCGTGTGTAGTCGACGTCCCACAGCCAGGACGTGTCGGTGCCGTCGGCGCCGCGCGCGTTCACCGAGAGGATCACCGGCGACGGCGGCGGGTCGATCAGCGAGAACGTCTCCAGCCAGCCCGCCGGGTTCTTGGCGAGCAGCAGCCGCAGATCGCGCTGCATGAACTGCACCACGTCGTACCGTCCGGCCACCGCCTGCACCTGGTACATGCGTTCCAGGGCGACCTGCGGCGGCACGCCGAAGACGGCGGCGGTGGCGGCCGACGAGGCGGCGTTCGCCTTGTTGGCGCGGCCCGGCAGCTGGAGGTGGATCGGCCAGGCCGAGCCGTGCGGGTCGAGGACGTGGTCGCCGGAGAGCGCCCAGCTCGGCGTGGGGCGGCGGAAACCGCACTCACCGCAGAACCAGTCGTCGCCGGGCCGCTGCATCACACCGCCGCAGGACGGGCAGGACCAGGCGTCGTCCTTCCACATCTGGCCGACGGCGACCCAGATCACGTTCGGGGAGGACGACGCGGCCCACACGATCAGCGGGTCGTCGCAGTTGGCCACGACGACGGACTTGGTGCCGGCCAGGCCCTCCCGCCAGGCCTCCGCCATCATGCGGGTCTCGGCGGCGCGGTCGAGCTGGTCGCGGGAGAGGTTGAGCAGCGCGATGCACTTGGGGTCGGTGTCCCGCGCGACACCGGCGAGGTACTTCTCGTCGACCTCGATGACCGCGAACTTGGCGTCCGAGTTCCCGGCGAGCGCCGAGGTGATGCCCGCGGGCATGTTGGCCCCGAGCGCGTTCGAGACGACCGGGCCCGCGGCGCGCAGCGCCTCCGCGATCAGCCGGGTCGTGGTGGTCTTGCCGTTGGTGGCCGAGACCAGGATCACGTCCAGGCTCTGCGCGAGCCGGGCGAGGAGGTCGGGGTCGAGTTTCAGTGCCACCCGGCCGCCGATCACAGATCCGCTACCGCGTCCCGCGGCACGCGATGCCGCCGCGACCGCCTTGCCCGCCGTCACGGCCAGCTTGGCCCGCGGCGTAAGCGGGTCCGAGTTGCCTGCCATCAGTTCTCGATCCTCCTTGCGTACAGCGCCGCGCCCAGTCCCGGCAACGTGTGGACCGAAGCCTATCGAGATCCACTCATGCGCCCGAATCTCGACGGGGTCGTTGCACCGGCTGGACCGGCTAAATCGGGTGGAACGTACTCTTGCGGCCATGCGACAAGGCTCGATTCCGGGCGCCCGAGGGCGCGTTCTTCCCATGACACTGCTCGGGGACCCCGTATTGCACGCCCCCTGTGAAGAGGTGACGGACTTCGGGCCCGAACTGGTGCGCCTTGTGGAGGATATGTTCGCAACGATGTACCACGCGCGGGGGGTGGGGCTCGCCGCGAACCAGGTGGGCCGGGGGGTGCGGGTCTTCGTATACGACTGCCCGGACGACGAGGATGAGCGTCATGTCGGCCATGTGGTGAACCCGCGGCTCGTCTCGGCGGAGGGGATCGTGCTAAGGGGGCCCGAAGGGTGTCTGTCGCTGCCGGGGCTGGAGGCGGGGACCGAGCGGTACGACGAAGCCGTGGTGGAGGGGTTCACGGTGGACGGCGACCGGGTGCGGGTGTGGGGAAGCGGGTTCTTCGCGCGGTGCCTTCAGCATGAGTGTGATCACCTCGAGGGCCGGGTGTATACGGACCGGCTGAGTGGGTGGCGTCGGCGGCGGGTGTTGCGGAAGGCCGCGCGGGCGCCGTGGAGCAACTGAGGCGTTGGCGGCTACACGGCCCGCGCCCCTGAAGGGGCGCGATGCCCAGGCGTGCCGGTGAGGAACCGTCAGAAACTCGGGCCACCGACCTTGTCCCCGGCCGCCGCCAGGCGCCCCCACAGCAGATCCGCCAGACTTCGTACCAACTCCGCCCTGGTGCAGGGGCGTTCGCCCAGCCACCAGTCGCCCGCCGCGTGCATCATGCCTACGATGCCGTGGCCCCACACGCGGGCGAGCTGGCGGCTGTCGGGGCCGAGGTCGACGCGGTCCTCTATGACCTTGCCGAGTTCCTCGCCCATGCGGCGGAGCAGGGGCGCGGAGTGCTTGCCGACGTCGAAGCCCTGGTCGCCGGGGTGGCCGCCCTCGGCGGGATGCATGAGGAAGCGGTACACCTGGGGGCGGGCCTCGATGGCCGTCAGATAGGTGTCGAGGGTCGCCTCGACACGTTCGCGGCGCTCCGCCGGGGCGTCCAGCGCGGCGCGCAGGGAGTCGAGGAGGGCGTCGGTGTGCCGCTGGGCGAGAGCGGCGTAGAGTCCGCCCTTGTCGCCGAAGTGGCGGTAGAGAATCGGCTTGGTGATGCCGGCCTCGGCGGCGATCGCGTTCATCGACGCTCCGGGGCCGTCGCGGAGCACGACTCTGTCCGCGGCTTCCAACAGCTCGCGCCGACGGCGGTCGGCGGACCGTTCCTGGTCGGTTCGCCGCGTGGTGTCCATGAGTCTCTCCCCCAGGTACTGATTTCGGTGACGCCTGCGCAAACTAACACTGATTGGCGCGACCCGATCGAACGGGCTGCCGAGCCCGGCTCGGGAGTTGACTTTTCCTACCGACCAGTAACAGACTCATGTTACCGCAGGTAACATCTTAGTGCAGTGCTGGAGGCGCGTCATGGCCGAGTTCACCATGGAACTCAACGAGGAACAGCGAGAGGTCCGCGACTGGCTCCACGGATTCGCCGCCGATGTGATCCGCCCCGCGGCGGCCGAGTGGGACGAGCGCGAGGAGACCCCCTGGCCGGTGATCCAGGAGGCGGCCAAGGTCGGCATCTACTCCCTCGACTTCTACGCCCAGCAGTACTTCGACCCCACCGGCCTCGGCATCCCCATGGCCATGGAGGAGCTGTTCTGGGGCGACGCGGGCATCGCCCTCTCCATAGTCGGCACCGGCCTGGCCGCCGTGGGCGTCCTCGCCAACGGCACCGAGGAGCAGATCGGCACCTGGATCCCCCAGATGTACGGAGACGCGGGCGATGTCAAGGTCGCCGCGTTCTGCTCCTCCGAGCCCGACGCCGGATCCGACGTGGCCTCCATGCGCACCCGTGCCGTGTACGACGAGGCCAAGGACGAGTGGGTCCTCAACGGCACGAAGACCTGGGCGACCAACGGCGGTATCGCCAACGTCCACGTCGTCGTCGCCGTGGTCGACCCCGAGCTGGGCTCCAAGGGGCACGCGTCCTTCATCGTCCCGCCGAACACGCCCGGCCTGTCCCAGGGCCAGAAGTTCAAGAAGCACGGCATCCGCGCCTCCCACACCGCCGAGGTCGTCCTGGAGGACGTGCGCGTCCCCGGCTCCTGCCTCCTCGGCGGCAAGGAGAAGCTCGACGAGCGCCTGGCGCGGGCCCGTGAGCGGGCCAAGGCCGGTGGGGAGCGGGTGAAGAACGCGGCGATGGCCACGTTCGAGGCGTCCCGCCCGGCCGTGGGCGCCATGGCGGTGGGTACCGCGCGGGCCGCGTACGAGGTGGCCCTCGACTACGCCAAGACCCGGGAGCAGTTCGGGCGGCCCATCATCGACAACCAGGGCGTCGCCTTCCAGCTCGCGGACATGCGGACGTCCGTCGACGCGGCGCGGCTGCTGGTGTGGCGGGCCTCCTGGATGGCGGTCAACGGGAAGCCGTTCACCGCGGCCGAGGGGTCCCAGTCGAAGCTCTTCGCGAGCGAGACCGCGAAGAAGGTCACGGCGCAGGCCATTCAGATACTGGGCGGCAACGGCTACACCCGCGAGTACCCGGTGGAGCGGATGCACCGCGACGCGGCGATCTACACGATCTTCGAGGGGACGAGCGAGGTGCAGCGGCTCGTGATCGCCCGGACCTTGTCGGGGATGCCGATTCGGTAGGCGCGGTTCGGGCGGGATGGGGACGCGCGTCCGCGGAGCGGCAGCCCTAGCCGGAGGCCGTGCCGCTGCTGTGCGCGATGCAGGCGACGTCGATCCGGTCGGCCAGCTTCGCGAGCTCGATCGTGAGGGCGGCGACCGTGTCCTCGTCCAGCCCGTCCTCGCCCGCCTCCACCAGGTGCAGCCAGCGTCCGCCCACCGTCCGCAGCAGTTTGCTCACATCGGCCGCGGACACCTGCAAGGTCCCGCGGTCGTCGACGATCAGAGGCAGAGTCACTTCGCGGTTCACAACGGGGATGGTAGCCGCGGAACGCTCACGCCCCGTGCCATACGGTGGTGATGTTGCAGAACTCGCGGATTCCGTGTCCGGACAGCTCACGTCCGTATCCGGACCGCTTGACCCCGCCGAACGGGAACGCCGGGTGGGAGGCGGTCATCCCGTTGACGTAGATCGCGCCGGCGTCGAGGTCGCGGACGAAGCGGTCGACCTCGGCGGCGTCCCGCGTCCACACGTTCGAGCTGAGCCCGAAGGGCGTGTCGTTGGCGATCGCGATCGCTTCGTCGAGGCCGGCGACCCGGTACAGCGTGGCGACCGGACCGAAGGCCTCCTCGTGGTGGATGCGCATCTCGGGGGCGATGTCGGCGAGGACGGTCGGCGGGTAGTACCAGCCGGGCCCGTCGGGGCGCTCGGCGCCGCAGAGGACCGTGGCGCCGCTCTCCACGGCCTCGTCGACCAGTCCCTCCAGGTCCTCGCGGCCCTGCTCGCTGGAGAGCGGACCGACGTCGGTGTCTTCGTCCAGCGGATCGCCGACCTTCAGCGCCTTCATGCCCTCGACGAAGCGTTCGGCGAAGGCGTCGTACACGTCGGCGTGCACGATGAACCGCTTGGCGGCGATGCACGACTGCCCGTTGTTCTGCACCCGGGCCGTCACGGCGACCTTCGCCGCCCGGTCGAGGTCGGCGGAGGGGAGGACGAGGTACGGGTCGCTGCCGCCCAGTTCCAGGACCGTCTTCTTGACCTCGTCCCCGGCGACCGAGGCGACCGCCCGCCCGGCGGGCTCGCTGCCGGTGAGGGTGGCGGCCTTCACGCGGGGGTCGCGCAGGATGTCCTCGACCGCGCCGGAGCCGATGAGCAGGGTCTGGAAGCAGCCCTCGGGGAAGCCCGCCCGGTGGAAGAGGTCCTCCAGGTAGAGGGCGGTCTGGGGGACGTTGGAGGCGTGCTTGAGCAGGCCGACGTTGCCCGCCATCAGGGCGGGCGCGGCGAAGCGGATCACCTGCCAGAGCGGGAAGTTCCACGGCATCACGGCGAGCACCGGGCCGAGCGGCCGGTAGCGGACCAGGGCGCGGGAGGCGCCCGAGTCCTTCACGTCCGCGTCGGAGGGCTCGACGTCGGTGAGCAGCACCTCGGCGTGCTGGGCGTACCAGCGCATCGCCTTCGCGCATTTGGCGGCCTCGGCGCGGGCCTGCTTGACCGGCTTGCCCATCTCGGTGGTCATCACCCGGGCGACGTCGTCCGCGTCCTCGTCGAGGAGTTCGGCGGCCCGGTGCATCAGACGGGCGCGTTCCTCGAAGGACGTGGTCCGGTACGTGCGGAACGTGCTGTCGGCGGTCGCGAGGCGGCGCTCGATCTCCTCCTCGCCCAGGGCGTCGTACGTCTTGAGCGTCTCGCCGTTCGCCGGGTTCACCGTGGCGATGGGCATGGCTGGCCTCCTCCAGGACGGGCTGCACTTCGACCTTCCCGCGCCATGGTGGACACCGCAACGCGGGTTCAGCCCGAGTGCTCCATGAGCCGGTCGAGAAACGCGGCCTGCGCCTTCACGATCACCGCCCGGGCCCGCTCCAGGTCCAGCCACTCCACACGGTCCAGCTCCGGGAACTCCTGGATCCGCCCCGATCTCGGCGGCCACTCCATCCGGAAGGTGCCCGGCACCACGGTCACCGGGTCGAGATCCGCCTCGATCGCCCAGGCCGTGACGAGCTTGCCGTTCGACTGCCGCACCTCGCCCAGCGGTACGGCCTCCCCGTCGGGCGGCGGCAGCCCCAGCTCCTCCTGGAACTCCCGCCGCGCCGCCTCCCAGGCGGGCTCGTCCGGCTCGTACTCGCCCTTCGGCACGCTCCAGGCACCCGCGTCCTTCTGCGCGAAGAACGGACCGCCCATATGGCCGAGCAGCACCTCGACTCCGTGCTCGGAGCGGCGGTACAGCAGCAGACCGGCACTGCGCCTGGGCGTCGTCAACGGGTCACCTCCGGGTGCGCGGCGAGCAGGGTCTCGACCGTATCGGCCTCCGCCGGGGTCTTGTCCTCGCGATAGCGGACCACGCGGGCGAAGCGGAGGGTGACGCCGGCCGGGTAGCGGGTGGAGCGTTGCAGGCCGTCGTAGGCGATCTCGACGACGAGTTCGGGGCGTACGGTCACGCCCCAGCCGTGGTCCTCCACGGCCAGCTCCCTCAGCCGTTCGGTCTGCCAGGTCAGCAGCGCGTCGGTCATGCCCTTGAAGGTCTTGCCGAGCATGGCGAAGGAGCCGTCGGCGGTGCGGGCGCCGAGGTGGAGGTTGGAGAGCTTGCCGGTGCGGCGGCCGTGGCCCCACTCGGCGGCCAGGACCACCAGGTCGAGGGTGTGCACGGGCTTGACCTTCAGCCAGGAGGCACCGCGCCGGCCCGCGCTGTAGGGGGCGTCGAGGGCTTTCAGCACGACGCCCTCGTGGCCGCGGGCGAGCGTGTCCACGAGGAACCTCTCGGCCTCGGGGAGGTCGTCGGGACCGGCCACGAGGGTGCGCCTGACCCGCATCGGTTCGGGGACCAGACGGGCCAGTTCGGTGTGACGGTCGGTGAAGGGCAGGTCGAGGAGGTCGTGGCCGTCGACGGAGAGCGCGTCGAAGAAGACCGGGGAGACGGGCACCTGCCCGGCCGCCGTCGCCACGTCCACCCGAGAGCCGACCCGCCCGGCGGTCTCCTGGAAGGAACGCGGCCGCCCGTCCTCGTCGAACGCGATCACCTCCCCGTCGAGGATGAACCGCTCGCCCCTCAACTCCAGGGCTGCGGAGGTGAGTTCGGGAAGCCGGTCGGTGATGTCGTCCAGGGTGCGGGTGTACAGCCGTACCTCGTCGCCGTCGCGGTGGACCTGGACGCGGATGCCGTCCAGCTTCTCCTCCACCGCGCACGCACCCAGCTTCGCCACGGCCTCCGTGACGGAGGACGCGCTGTGCGCCAGCATCGGCAGGACGGGCTGCCCGACGGTGAGCCGGAACCCTTCGAGGGCCGACGGGCCCTCCGCCAGCAGGGCCCGCGCCACGGTCTGGAGCGATCCGGCGAGCATCACGGCCCGGCGTACGTCGGCGGCGGGCGCCCCGGTGGCCCCGGCCAGCCCCTCCACGGCCACCGCGTCCAGCGCGCCCTGCCGGACCTCGCCGGTGAGCAGCCCGAAGAGGTACCGCTGTTCGTCCTCGGTGGCCGCCGCCAGCAACTCGCCCACCAGGCGCCTGCGTTCGGCCTGCGAACCGGCACCGGTGACCCCGCCGATCTCCGTCAGCCGGGCGTCCACCTCGTGGACGGTGAGGGTGGGGTGGGTGGCGGGCGGGATCTGCTGGTTCAGGACCTTCCAGCCGATGCCCAGGCGGCCCTGCGGCAGCCGCCCCGCCAGATACGGGATGACGATCGGCACGTCCGCCGCCTCGGCGTCCCGGAACAGGTCGGCGAGCAGAGCCGTCTTCCGGGACCGCGCCGAGGTGGCGGCGACCTCCTGTGACACGCGGGCGAGCCGGGCGAACAGCATGCAGCCATGGTCCTACGGAGTTTGGCCGGGCGCCTATGGGGTGGGGGTGCGTGTGGTTCGGCGAGTGCGGGTGCGTCGTGGCTTGTCGCGCCCGCGCGGCGGTAGCCGCACATTCAACACAGCCCCGCGCCCCTTCGGACGATGGCCCTTCGTGCCGATCCCCTACGCCTTCGCGTCCAGGTCGGTCATCAGGAGCTCCCCGTTGATCGTGGCGCCCGCGCGGTAGCCGGAGGACGCCGCGTTGATCACCTGTTCGGAGAAGCCCATCGCGTTGCCGGCCGCCCAGACGCCGGGGACGGTGGTCAGGCCGGTCGGGTCGACCACGGGGTACGAGCCGAACGGGGTCTCGTTCAGCTCGGCGCCCAGTCCGTCCAGCAGACCCGTCTGCGGGATCGGGCGGGGTGCCGTGAACAGCACGGACCGGGCGTGCGTCGTGCCGTCCGCGAGTCGGACGCCGGTGAGGCGGTCGTCCTCCACGACGAGGCCCGCGACCTCACCGGGGACCACGGAGACACCGGCCGCGGCGAGTCGGCGCAGGTCGTCGTCGGACAGTTCGGCCTCGGTGACGGTGTGCAGGAACAGGGTCACGTCCTTGGACCACTGGGAGACCATCAGGGCCTGGTGCACGCTCATCGCGGTCGTGGCCAGGACGCCGAAGGGCTCGTCGCGGACCTCCCAGCCGTGGCAGTACGGGCAGTGGAGGACGTCCTGTCCGAAGCGCTCGGCGACGCCGGGGACGGTGGGGAGTTCGTCCTTCAGGCCGGTGGCGACGACCAGGCGCCGGGCGCGCACGGCTCGGCCGTCCGCGAGCGTCACGGTGAAGCTCTGCCCGTCCTCCTTTCGGGTGATGTCCACCGCCCGGCCCCGGACCAGCTCGACGCCGTACCGGGCGATCTCCTCCCGGCCCACGGCCAGGAACTCCGCCGGCGGCATCCCGTCCCGTGACAGATAGCCCTGCATGTGTGCGGCGGGTGTGTTGCGGGGCTCGCCCGCGTCGACGACCAGCGTGTGGCGCCGGGCCCGGCCGAGGACCAGGGCGGCGGAGAGTCCGGCCGCGCCGCCGCCGATGACGATCACTTCGTACTGCTTGGTCATGGTGACCACCTCCACGAGGAGAGTCGCCCGAGCGCTGCGGCATTGACAAACCTCTTTGCCGAAACTGCAATAGCGGCATGAGTGAGGAGAACGGGATGAGCGAGGGGACCGATGAGGTTCTCGCCGGGGTCGGGCCGCGGCTGCGGCGGATCCGGAAGGAGCGGGGGGCGACGCTCGCCGGGCTGTCGGAGGCGACCGGTATCTCGGTGAGCACGCTGTCGCGGCTGGAGTCGGGGCTGCGCAAGCCCAGCCTGGAGTTGTTGCTGCCGATCGCGCGGGCGCATCAGGTGCCCCTGGACGAGCTGATCGGGGAGCCTCCGGTCGGTGATCCGAGGGTCCGGTCGAAGGCGATCGTGCGGCATGGGCGCACGTACTGGCCGCTCACCCGGCAGCCGGGCGGTCTCCAGGCCTTCAAGGTCCTCGTGCCCCAGTCGCAGCAGGAGCCGGAGCCGCGCACCCACGAGGGCTACGAGTGGCTGTATGTGATGTCCGGGAAACTGCGGGTCGTGCTCGGCGAGCATGACGTGGTGATGGTCGCCGGGGAGGCCGCCGAGTTCGACACCCGGGTCCCGCACTGGTTCGGTTCGACGGGGGAGGGGCCGGTGGAGTTCCTCAGTCTGTTCGGGCCGCAGGGGGAGCGGATCCACGTAAGGGCCAAGCCCACGCGTTCGTGACGCACGCTACTGGTCCCCGGCTGTTCCCCGGAGGGCAAGCGACCGCTTAGTATGCACTCGAACAGTCGACCCCGGTCCGACGAAGAAGTCCCGTGGAGGCACCGCATGCAGGCATGGCAAGTGCACGAGAACGGCGAGCCGAGCGAGGTGATGCGGCTCCAGGACGTGGAGCGGCCCACTCCCGGTGACGGCCAGGTCCTGCTGAAGGTGCGCGCCGCGAACATCAACTTCCCGGACGCGCTGATGTGCCGGGGGCACTACCAGGTCAGGCCGCCGCTCCCGTTCACCCCGGGCGTGGAGATCTGCGGCGAGACCGAGGACGGCCGCCGGGTCATCGCCAACCCCGCGCTGCCGTACGGCGGTCTCGCCGAGTACGCGGTCGCCGACGCCGCCGCTCTGCTGTCCGCGCCCGAGGCGTTGGACGACGCCGAGGCCGCCGCCCTGCACATCGGCTACCAGACGGGCTGGTTCGGCCTCCACCGCCGGGCCCGTCTCGAAGCCGGGGAGACCCTGCTCGTCCACGCTGCCGCGGGAGGGGTCGGCAGCGCGGCCGTGCAGCTCGGCAAGGCGGCCGGCGCGACGGTCATCGGCGTCGTCGGCGGCGCCGACAAGGCCGCCGTGGCCCGGGAGCTGGGCTGCGACGTGGTGGTCGACCGGCGGAGCGAGGACGTCGTCGCCGCCGTGAAGGAGGCCACCGGAGGCCGGGGCGCGGACGTGATCTACGACCCCGTGGGCGGCGAGGCCTACACGCAGTCGACCAAGGTCGTCGCCTTCGAAGGGCGCATCGTGGTCGTCGGCTTCGCCAGCGGGACGATTCCCAGCCCCGGCCTCAACCACGCCCTCGTCAAGAACTACGCGATCCTCGGCCTGCACTGGGGCCTGTACAACACCAAGAACCCGAAGCTGGTCCAGCACTGCCACGAGCAGCTCACCGAACTGGCGGCCCGTGGCGTCGTCAGGCCGCTGGTGAGCGAGCGCGCGCCGCTCGACGGGGCCGCGGCCGCCGTGCAGCGCGTCGCGGACGGCGTCACCACGGGCCGGGTCGTCGTGATGCCTTCGCTGGAGAACGGAGCCGCCGCATGACCGACGCAGCCGAACTCAGGCGCCGCACAGCCGAGTTGCTGGCCGCGTTTCCTCCCGCCACCACCGACCGCGTGGACTTCCTCCGCGCTCGCTTCGACGCGGGGCTCGCCTGGGTGCACTACCCCGAAGGGCTCGGCGGCCTCGGTGCCCCGCGCTCCCTCCAGGCCGTGGTGGACGCGGACCTGGAGGCGGAAGGCGCCCCCGACAACGACCCGCGGCGCATCGGCATCGGCCTCGGCATGGCCGCGCCGACCATCCTCGCCTACGGCACGGAGGAGCAGAAGCGGCGCTACCTGCGGCCGCTCTGGACGGGCGAGGAGGTCTGGTGCCAGCTCTTCAGCGAGCCCGGTGCCGGCTCCGACCTGGCCGCGCTCGGCACGCGGGCCGTCCGGGAGAGTGGGGGAGAGTGGGTGGTCAACGGGCAGAAGGTGTGGACGTCCAGCGCGCACATCGCCCGCTGGGCCATCCTCATCGCCCGCACCGATCCGGACGCGCCCAAGCACCGGGGCATCACGTACTTCATCTGCGACATGACCGACCCGGGCGTCGAGGTCCGGCCGCTCCGCCAGGTCACCGGCGAGGCCGAGTTCAACGAGGTGTTCATCACCGACGTCCGCATCCCGGACTCGCGTCGCCTCGGTGAGATCGGCGACGGCTGGAAGGTCGCGCAGACCACCCTGAACAACGAACGCGTCGCCATCGGCGGGATGCGGCTGCCCCGCGAGGGCGGCATGATCGGCCCGGTCTCCAAGACCTGGCGCGAACGCCCCGAACTGCGCACCCACGACCTCCACCAGCGGCTCCTGCAGCTCTGGGTCGAGGCCGAGGCCGCCCGGCTCACGGCCGAGCGGCTGCGCCAGCAGCTCGTCGCCGGGCAGCCCGGCCCCGAGGGCGCCGGCATGAAGCTCGCCTTCGCCCGCCTCAACCAGGAGATCAGCGGCCTGGAGGTCGAACTCCGCGGCGAGGAAGGCCTGTTGTATGACGACTGGACCATGCGGCGCCCGGAACTGGTCGACTTCGTCGGCCGCGACGCCGGCTACCGCTACCTCCGCTCCAAGGGCAACAGCATCGAGGGCGGGACCACCGAGGTCCTGCTGAACATCGTCGCCGAGCGCGTCCTGGGCCTGCCCAGCGAGCCGCGCACCGACAAGGACGTCGCCTGGAAGGACCTGGCCCGATGAGCGCACAGCCCGACCTTCTGTACTCGGAGGAGGAAGAGGCCCTCCGCGCCGCCGTCCGCGACCTGCTCGCCGACCACTGCGACGCGGCGGGCGTGATCGCGCGCGTCGAGTCGGACGCCCCGCACGATCGCGAACTGTGGAAGCTGCTCGCCGACGGCATGGGCCTCGCCGGGCTGCTCGTCCCCGAGGAGCAGGGCGGTCAGGGTGCCACGCACCGCGAAGTCGCCGTGGTCCTTGAGGAGTTGGGGCGTGCGGTCGCGCCGGTGCCGTTCCTCACGAGCGCGGTCGTCGCCACCGAGGCCCTGCTGGCCGGCGAGGCCGGCGACCTGCTCGGCGACCTGGCCTCCGGCCGGAAGATCGGCACCCTGGCCGTCGCCCTGAACCTTCCCGCCGGGAGCGCCTACAAGGTCGTACGGCACGAAGGCGGCGCACTGCACGGGGAGTTGACCGGCATCGCGGACGCGGCCGTCGCCGATGTGCTGCTGGTGCCCGCCGACGACGGTGGTCTGTACGCGGTCGACGCCTCGGCCGCGACCGTCACCCCGCAGGTGTCCCTGGACCTGACCCGGCCGCTGGCGAAGGTGGTGCTCGACGGGGCGCCGGGCCGTCTCCTCGGGGACGCCGAGCCCGCCGTGCGCCGCGCCCTGCGGGCCGGAGCCGCACTCCTGGCCTCCGAGCAACTCGGCCTCGCGGAATGGACGTTGACCGAGACGGTCCGCTACCTCAAGGAGCGCAAGCAGTTCAACCGGCCCGTCGGTGGCTTCCAGGCGCTCAAGCACCGCCTGGCGCAGCTGTGGCTGGAGGTCGTCAACCTGCGGGCGGCCGCCCGGAACGCGGCGGACGCGCTCGCCACCGGCAGCGACGACGCCGATGTGGCGGTCGCCGTCGCGCAGGCCTTCGCGGCGCCCGTGGCCGTGCACGCGGCCGAGGAGGCGCTGCAACTGCACGGCGGGATCGGCATGACCTGGGAGCACCCGGTCCACCTGTATCTGAAGCGGGCCAAGGCCGACTCGATCGCGTACGGCACGGCGGGCGCCCACCGGGCGGCCCTGGCCGAACTGGTCGACCTCCCGTCCCCCTGACGTACAACCGGAGAAGAACAGGGAAAGCCCGCCCCACCTGGGGCGGGCTTCCGCATGTGCGCACCGCGACGCAGGTGAACGAACGACGGCGGTCCGGCCAACTCCCCGCACAGCACTGCTCATCCGCCCCTTCCGGCTCGCATACTCGCTTCAGTCCGCAACCGGCCCCACCCGGGAGGCAGAGCATGGCCCTCACCACCCGTCGCAGAGCCCTCACCACCCTCGGCGCCGCCCTCGCGGGCGCGGTCGCCCTGCCCGGCACGAGCGCGCTGGCCGGCGAACAGAAGCACCGCCCGCGCCCGTTGTGGCGCGCCCACGCGCACAACGACTACGAGCACCCGCGCCCCCTCCTCGACGCCCTCGACCACCGCTTCGGCAGCGTCGAGGCCGACATCTTCCTCGTCGGCGACCAACTGCTCGTCGCCCACGACGCCACCGACCTCGACCCCACCCGCACCCTCGAATCCCTCTACCTGGACCCGCTCGCCGCCCGCGTCCGCGCCCACCACGGCTCGGTCTACCGGGGCCACCGTGGGCCGCTGCAACTGCTCATCGACATCAAGACCGAGGGCTCGTCGACGTATCTCGAACTCGACCGCCATCTGCGGCGCTACCGGCACCTGTTCACGACGTACGCGCACGGCCGGGTCCACCCGGGCGCGGTCACGGCCGTGATCTCCGGGGACCGGGCCGCCCGGGTGCCCATGGAGGCACAGACCGTGCGGCGCGCCTTCTACGACGGCCGGCTCGCCGACCTCGTCAGCGCGACGCCCGCGCGCGCCTCCTTCATCCCGTTGATCTCCGACAACTGGACGCTCAACTTCACCTGGCGGGGTGTCGGCCCGTTCCCGGACGCCGAGCGCGCCAAGCTGCGCCAGATCGTCTCGACGGCCCACGGGCGCGGGCAGACGGTGCGGTTCTGGGCGACGCCCGACCTGGCGGGCCCGGCCCGGGACGCGCTGTGGGGCGAGCTGCTCGCCGCGGACGTGGACCACCTCAACACGGACGACCTGGCGGGCCTCGAAGCGTTCCTGGACGCTCACCGGCCCGCGTAGCCACGACACGTTCGACGCGACACGTTCGACGCGGACACGTGGGACACCACACGTTCGGCGGACACGTCATCCGCACGGACGAACCCTCCGCTACGCCACACTTACGGCCGAATGCCGCGAAGTGGGCGTGGCGGAGGAGGTTGACGATGGCCATTTCCATCTCTGTGGTGCTGTTGCTCGTGATCCTGACGGTGATCTTCATGCGTAACGGCGCGCTGAAGGTCTCGCACGCCGCCGTCTGCGTTCTGCTCGGCTTCTACATGGCGAGCACGAGCCTGGCGCCGACCATCCACAACGGCCTCACGGCGACGGCGGACATCGTCAGCACCCTGAAGCCATGAACCCGTTCACCGCCATGGCTTCGCGAACACGCCGATGCCGTTCGGTACGGCGCGCTCGGTGCCGTCGCTCGGATGGTTCCGTACGGTGACGGCGCTCGCGCCCGGGGCGCGAGCGACCAGCGTGCTCGATCCGCCGCCGTCCAGGCTGAAGGCGTCGACGGAACCCAGCCGCCGCATGGTGTCGGCGACTTCCGCGATGGTGAGCCCGGTGCGGTAGGCGGCGGCGCCGTCCAGGGCGAGCAACAGGAGACGGTGACCGCCGTCGGCGATGCCGGCGGCCGTGCGTACCGCCGAGGTCGTGTGGTCGAGGCCGGGGAGCGGCAGGCCGCCCCGGAGGACCGGGTAGCCGCCGAGCGCGAAGGTGTACGGGGTCCTGGTCGACGACGCGACCAGGCGGTGCCGCACCGCGACCGGGTCGCCCGGGGAGAGTTCGCGCAGCCGCCGGGCGCCCGCCTCGCGGCCGACGAGGACGGTGGTGCCGGGCTCGATGACACCGCTGCCGGGGGTGCCGGCCGAGTGGACCGCACGGCCTCCCGAGACCACTACCTCGTGGGTGTCGGTGCTGCACGGTGCCGCCCGGTCGGTGTCCGTGCCGCAGACGGCCCGCAACCGGGAGGTCTCGCCCCAGTCCGCGGTGAACGCCCCGACGGAACCGACCGGCAGGGCGTACTGGTTGAGGCCGCCGAGCGGGAGATCGCCCTCGGCGGTGGTGACGGAACCGTCGAGGGCGATGCTGTCGAGGCGGGCCGTGCCGTCGGCCGTGACGCCGAGTACGTCCTTGGTGCTCGTGCCGGGCGGCAGCGCGGGGCCGAAGCGCTGACCGTTCGGGACGGCGGCCTTGAGCGCGTGCCCGCGGGCGATCGCCGGGCCGACCGACGCTCCCGTGGCCGCGACACCGGGATGCTGGGTCTCGGTGATGTTGAAGAAGTCGCCGTTGACCCCGGCCACGGCGCCCGCCGCGGTGGCCAGCCGGGACACGGTCGCCCGCGCCGCCACCTTCCCCGGGTACAGCAGTCCGACACCGACCTGGCGACTGCGCAGATCGACGCTCAGCACATGGGCGTGTGCCACGCCCTTGGCGGCCTGGATGTCGAACTCGGTGTACTCGATGCCCGGCGCGACGACGACGGCCCCGGGCGCGCCACTGGCCGGTGCCGCCCCCACGAGGGTCGCGCCGGCCAGCACACTCCACGCCGCGAGAACCGTCAGTACCGTTCTGAACCGTCCACCACGACGCGCCACGATGCCCCCTGATGTCTCGTCAACTGTCCCAGGACTCAGGGGAAGTGCACCAGACGACTACCGGCCGGGCGGCGGCTCGGCCTCGACGACGCGGGAACGGATGAGAAAGCGCACCCCTTCGGGTGCCTCCAGGGAGAAACCGCTGCCCCGGCCGGGTACGACGTCGACGATCAGCCGGGTGTGGCTCCACACCTCGTACTGGTTGCGGGACATCCAGAACCCGACGGATTCGTCGATCCCGTCCACGTCCAGCTCCGCGAGGAGGACGTCCGAGTCTCCCGTACGGAACTCGCCGTCCGGGAAGCACATGGGCGCGCTGCCGTCGCAGCAGCCGCCCGACTGGTGGAACATCAACGGGCCGTGGGCCGCCCGCAGCCGCCGTACGAGATCGGCGGCCGCGGGCGTCAGCTCTACACGCGGGACCACATCCATGGCCCGCAGTGAACGCCTCGTCAGGTTGCGAGGACGTTGCGTGCCCGGTCAGCTCTCCGGCCGGCCGCCCGCGCGGTTGCGGCGGCGCAGCAGGAGCAGGCCGCCCGTGAGGGCCGCGACTCCGCCCGCGGCGGTCCAGGCCGGGAAGTCGGAGGTGCCGGTCGCGGCCAGGTCCTCGCCCCGGCCGCCCTGGGCGCTCGCGGAGGCGGACGGGGAGGCGGACGAGGTGCCCTTCTTCGAGGTGGCGGACCCCGAGTCGGACGCGGAGGTGGATCCCGACGGTGCTGCGCTCGCCTCGGCGGGCGTGGCCTTGTCGCGGGTGAACGCCAGGGTGCCGAAGCCCAGTTGGTCGTAGCCGCCGCTGTTGGGGCCGTAGTCGCCGCCACCGCCCTCGGGGGCCGACTTGGCCGCGATACGGGTGACGTAGGAGGCGTCGAGGCCCCGGCGCTTGGTGTAGTGGTTGGCGATCATGGCCCAGATGGGGCGCGTCATGTTCGGGTCGACACCGGCCGCCTGGGACGCGGTCTCCCGGCCGGACCAGCCGTTGATCGCGCCCTTCGCGCGGGTGTTCTCGGTGTAGGCGACCTGGCCGCCCATGGCCCACTTGGCCACGTACTGGGCGCCCTTGAGGAAACGGTTGTCGTCGTAGCCGTACAGGTCGATGCCCTGGTTCCAGGCCATCTCGCAGAAGGTGCCCATCAGGCCGACGCCCAGCAGGGCGTGGCCCTGGTCGCGGCCGGCCTCCAGCCACTCGGCGAGGCCGTCGTCGTGCACGACCGGGATGGCCTTCTTGACCGCGCCGAGGCCTTCGCCGTTCTTGAAGTAGTC
Source organism: Streptomyces sp. DSM 40750 (assembly GCF_024612035.1). Taxonomy (GTDB): domain Bacteria; phylum Actinomycetota; class Actinomycetes; order Streptomycetales; family Streptomycetaceae; genus Streptomyces. The sequence goes on along the minus strand of NZ_CP102513.1, from coordinate 1,959,841 downwards.
CACGGCACGGGCGACTTGGGCCTTGTCGTCGCAGAGGATGCCGGTGGCCAGGACGCACGCCATGTTGGCGAGGTCCCAGTTGGGCCAGTAGTTCGTGATGACGGCGCCGTTGTGCTTGACCAGGAAGTCGTCACTGACCGGGGCGAAGACGCCGCTCAGCATCTCCTGGAAGCGGTCGAGCTCGAAGTCCGGGTGGTCGCGGACGAGCTCGGCGGCGTTGGCGATCTGGTAGCCGTACAGCCCCGCGGCCAGGAAGCGGTCGGCGTTGCCCGCCAGCGAAGTCAGCTTCGCCGACCAGGCGTTGAGGATCGCGACGGCCGTGTCGGCGTACGCGGACTCGCCGGTGACGTGGTGACGGAGGCCGTTCTGGTAGGCGGCGTGGACGTCGTTGTAGAGGATCACGTAGTTCTGGCCGGTGCCACCCCGGGTCACGGTCGCCTGCGGGTTGGCCTGCCAGCCGCTCTGCGCGTGCCGGTTGGCGGTCAGCTTCGCGAAGCCCGCCGTGTAGGGCGCGGCGCCTGCCTTCACCTTGGCCGCCATACGGGCCAGGTCCGCCTTGGTGTGGAGCAGACCGGGGTGCGCGTAGGCGCCGCCCGCCGCCGAGGCGGGCGTCGCCGCCATGCCCGTGCCGATTCCCAGGCCCGCCGCGCCCGCGGCGATACCGGCGATCTTCAGCGTGCTCCGGCGGCTGATCTGTGCTGTCACGTGGGGGTCCTCGGGTCTCGGGTACGGGTCGCAGCTCGTGCCCGCGTCGGCCCGAGCGGGCGGCTACGAACAGGAGACGCACCGGCCCCGGGGAGATAACAGAAAATCCGGGGCGGTGCGTCTCTCGTGGCGTTCCCGTGGTGGCGCGGAGCGTCAGGCGCCGGGCGTCCAGCCGCCCAGCCAGTCCGCGACCTCCTGGTCCGCGGCCTGCGCGTCCGTCAGCTGCGGACGGTTGCTGCTCGCGCTGCCCGATCCGGCGCCGGTGTTCTTGTACTCGGCGAAGCGGTCGTCCTTCCAGGAGAAACCGCCCATGTCGGACCAGGGCGTGGACTTGATCGCGGCGCTGAGCGTGCTGTTGCGGACGGTGGTCTGCGGGTCGACGGTCGTGTCGCCGCCCGGGTGCCAGTTGCGGCCGAGGAAGAAGCTCGCGGCGGACACGTCACCGTTGACGGTGGAGCGGTTGATCAGGATGCCCTTGCGGTTCCCGGGCGTGCTGGGCGCGGTGATGTATCCGGCGGAGGTGCCGTTCCAGCGCTTCTTCAGCGTGATGACCGACTTGTCGACGACGACCGTGGCCCGGCCGAAGATGAAGTCGACGTTGCCCGTGACGTAGGAGTTGGTGACGTAGACCCGGCCGAGCTTGTCCTTGGCGGCGGTCTCCAGCTCCAGGGTGTCCTGGTCGCCGTTGACGATGATCCCGTCGAGGACGATCCGGTCGGCCTGCGTCAGCAGCGCGACGGCCTGGTGGCCGGAGAGGGACTGGTTCGCCGCCTCGTCGAAGTCGTTGGTGACGGTCAGGTTGCGGACCTGGGAGTCGTCGGACTGGACGGACACGGTCGCGCTGCCCGGGGTGCCGTAGGTGCCGGAGCCGTCCGGCTTCTGCATCCCGGCCGCGTTGCCGTACACGATGGTCGTGTCCTTGCGGCTGCCGCCCGAGCCCTGGATGGTGACGTGCGGCTTGTTGGACGGGACCTTGACGACCTCCCGGTACGTCCCCGGCGCGACCGAGATCACCACCCGCGCCGTGTTGTTCGCGGGCACGGCGTCGACGGCCTTCTGCACGCTGGTGTACTGGCCGCTGCCGTCCTTGGCGACGGTGAGCGTGGTGGCCGCGGCGGCGGTGGTCGGGGCCGTCGTGCCGATCGAACTCCTCGGCCCCGTGCCGGACTTGAGGAGGGCGGGCACGTCGGCCGTCTTGTCGAGGGTGTAGCTGTAGTACGCCTTCGGGTCGAAGGCCGTGCCGCCGCTCTCGTTGCGGCCGGAGGTGCCGGAGAAGACGTTGCCGCGCTGGACGAGGGCGGCCGTGGAGTCCTTGGTGACCGGGTTCCTCATGCCCTGGAAGTAGCTGTTCTCCAGGACCATCTTCGTGGTGCCGCGCGCGTAGTTGCCGTACGACGAGGTGATGTCCGTGCCGGACACGTCCTCCAGGAAGTTGTTGTACAGATGCGCGTGGGCGACGTTGTCGGTGGACGGGTTGCGCTGCTCGGTCTCGCGGAACCAGTTGTGGTGGATCGTCAGATCGGCGGTGGTGTTCGTGGTCCAGCCGATGCCGAAGGTCTTGTTGTTCTGGCTCAGCTTGTTCCAGGACACCGTGACGTAGGTGGTGTCCTTGCGGCTGTCGATGAGGCCGTCCGCCATGTGCCGCAGGTCGTTGTGGTCGATCCAGACGTGGTGGGCGCCGTCCATCTGGATCGCGTCGAAGTCGTGGTCCTTGTCGTTCCACGTCCCCTGGTAGGAGTCACGGATCGTCAGGTTCCGGATGATCACGTTGTGGACGCCCGAGCCGAGGAAGAAGCCGCCGCCCACGATGTGCCCGGAGGTCCCGGAGCCGACGATCGTCTTGTCCGAGGCGACCTTGATCTCCTTGCCCACCGGGTTCATGGTGATCGTCGCGGCCACGACGATGACGTACGGCTCGGCGGCGGTCGCGTACTTCTCCAGGTCGGCGAGGGTCTTCACGGTGACCGTCCTGCCGTCCCGGCCGCCGTAGGTGCCGTTCTGGCCCAGGGCGTTGACCGAGGCGAAGCCGTCGGCGGACTCGGCGGCCCAGGCCGGGGCGGCCGCCGCCGCCCGGGACTGGGCGTCCTCGCCGAAGACGCCGAAGACCGTGCCGTACGCCATGGTTCCGGCCGCCGCCAGGGTCAGGGGGACTCCGGCCACGAGTGCGGTCTTCCTTCTGCGGTGGCGGGCCTTGCCGCTGTTCTCGCTCACGTGTCGCTTCCGTTCCGTGCGGGGGATGGTCGGTCAGCCGGGCAGTCGCCGCCGGAGGCGCGGAGGTTGCCGCCCTTCCGGTACCAATTCCGGCCAGGGGCACGGAACTTCACACCGGGAGCGCGAATGGCCGAGAATCGCCTCTCGCGCACGGAGTGGAACGGTCCATTTCGCTCGATCGGGACCCGTGGTGACCGTTGACACGTGTGCGCAGGTCAGCGCGGGGCTGTCACGGCAGCACATCGATTTTGTTGTTCACTTGACTACCAGGCGTCACACGCGATTGGCTCCGCCCAGCGAAAGTCGGCCAGTCGCCGCACGTCATCGCGGTGATGATGGCGACTTCGCCCTCCCCAGACGTCCCGCCCCGGTCGCACAGCGAGGTGCCGCAACCCCATGAACCGACCCCCCGCATCCCACAGGATCTTCACGGCCGGTCGTGCCACGGCGCTCACCGCCGCCGTCTTCCTGACCGTCGCCGGCTGCTCGGTGTTCGGCGGAACGGACTCCGATTCGGACACGGGCACGTCGGGCGCCTCGGGCGGGACGAAGGTCGCGCTGATCACGCACAGCGCCGAGGGGGACGCCTTCTGGGACCTGGTCCGCAGGGGCGCGGAGGTCGCGGCGGCCAAGGACGGCATCGCGCTGACGTACGCCAGCGACCCCGACGCCGCCGGGCAGGCCCAGTTGGTGCGGAAAGCGATCGCCGACAAGGTCGACGGCATCGCGGTGACCCTGGCCAAGCCGCAGGCGATGCGGGGCGTGGTCGCGGAGGCCCGCGCCGCGGGCATACCCGTGGTGGCCCTCAACTCCGGCATCGACGCCTGGCAGGCGCAGGGCCTGCTGGGCTTCTTCGGCCAGGACGAGAGCGTCGCCGGCCAGGCGCTCGGCAACGAACTGGACGCCCGCGACGCCGAGCACGCCGTGTGCGTCATCCACGAGCGCGGCAACATCGCCGTCGAGGCCCGCTGTGCCGGCGTGCGGAAGACCTTCGGCGGCCAGACCGAGAACCTCTATGTGGACGGCACCGACATGGACGCGGTGACCAACGCGATCGCCGCCAAGCTCCGCCAGGACCCGACCGTCGACGAGGTCGTCACGCTCGGGGCGCAGTTCGCGCTCGCCGCCGTGGACGCCGTCGACGACGCGGGCAGTGGGGCCGGGGTCGCCACCTTCGACCTCAACAAGGACCTGGTCAAGGCGGTGAAGAGCGGCGACATCCAGTTCGCGGTGGACCAGCAGCCGTACCTCCAGGGCTATCTCGCGGTCGACGGGCTCTGGCTCTACAAGACCAACGGCAACATCAGCGGCGGCGGGGTGGAGCCCGTGCTCACCGGCCCGGCGTTCGTGACCAAGAAGAACATCGCCGGAATCGAGAAGTTCGCCGCGAACGGGACCCGTTGACCGATGCCGACGGCCTCCCGCCCGGCCCTCTGTGACCCCCGGCCTCCGGGTCGCCGCGAACAGACAAACGGAACCTTCCGTTCGGGCATGACCGCACCACGGAACCCAAGTATCCGGAACGGTCGTGTAACGGCGACGCCAAACTTCCGGCCACCCCTGCGACGTGCGCTCACTTGTACGGATAACATCCTGCGCATCCCCTGCGCGCCGTACCGACAGGTGTCCACCCACCACCTTCGGACCCCTGTCGTCCCGCTCCCCGATCCCTTCCGCTCCCCGCCAACCGCTCAAGGACGACGATGCCCCCACGGACCGGCGCCCGGCGCCGTCTCGGCTCCATACGTCTCTCGCTGATCCTCCTGGCTCTGATCCCCAGCGTCACGCTCGCCGCCACCTGGGCCGTGACGACGGCCCAGATGTTCTCGGAGGGGCTGCGGCTGCGGGCGCAGACCGGCCTGAGCAAGTCCACCGGCGCCATGGGAACCGAGGCGACCCTCGCCCTGCAGCGTGAGCGTGCCCTGTCGGCCGCCTACATGGCGGCCCCCGGCAGCAACATGGCGGCCCTGGAGGAGCAGCGCAAGCAGACCGACGCGTCGGTCGCGAAGCTCGCCGCACGTGCGGGCGCCATCGGGGACGCCCCCGACCGCATCGGTGAGCGGCTGTACTCGGTGATGGCCGGCTCCGGCAGTCTGGAGTACTACCGGGACCAGGTGGACAACCCCACCGACATCACCCCCGAGCAGGCCCTGGACCAGTACACGGAGATCATCGACGGCCAGATCCACGCCTTCCAGGCGCTCTCCCAGGTCGACGACGGCGACCTCACCTCGCAGGCCGGCCCGCTCGTCACCCTCGAACAGGCCGCCGAACTGGTCTCCCAGGAGGACGCGATCCTCACCCTCAACTGGCCCGAGGGACAGCTCGACGAGGCGACCCGGGACCGCTTCGCCCAGGTGGTCAACGCCCGGCGCTGGCTCGTCGACAACCAGCTCGTCCCCTCGCTGGAGGGCGAGGTGAAGACCCATGTCGAGCGGATCGTCCAGGGCAAGGACTGGCAGGCGCTGCAGGCCGCGGAGGACCAGATCCTCTCGGCCCACACCACGGGCACCGGGAACTCCCGGAAGACCGAACTGCCGGACGTCCAGGCGCGCTGGGACGCCGCGATGGCGAAGCTGTCGGTCCAGTACGAGCAACTGATCCGGGAGCAGACCCGGGGCCTGCTGGAGCGCAGTGGTGAGGAGGCGCACGGGCTGCTGATCAAGGCTGGCTCACTGAGCGCCGGCGGCCTCGCCGCGCTCCTGGTCTGCGTCGTGATGTCCTGGCGCATCACCCGCTCCCTGTCCCGTCGGCTCACCGGCCTCAGGACGGCCACCTTGAGCCTCGCCGAGGAGCGGCTGCCCGACGTCGTGGCCCGCCTCGACCGGGGCGAGAAGGTCGACGTGGACGCCGCGGCGGCCCCGCTGGACTACGGCACCGACGAACTCGGCCAGGTCGCCAAGGCGTTCAACGCCGCCCAGCGCACCGCCGTGCACACCGCCGTCGAGCTCGCCGACACCCGGCGCGGCTTCCAGCGGGTCATCCTCGGCATCGCCCGGCAGAGCCAGAACCTGGTCAACCTCCAGCTCGCCAAGCTCGACAAGCTGGAGCGCCAGCACCAGGACCCGGAGATCCTCAAGGGCCTGTACGAGCTGGACTCCACCGCCAGCCAGCTGCGTCGCTACGAGGAGAACCTGGTCATCATCAGCGGCGAGCGGCCCGGCCGCAGCTGGACCGAACCGGTCGCGCTGATCGACATCCTGCGCAGCGCCGTCGGCGAGGTCGCCGAGTACCAGCGGGTCGAGGTGCACGCCGACGACGACGTGTGGATCGCCCCGCCGGCCGTGGCCGACGTGATCCACCTCCTCGCCGAGCTCATCGACAACGCGACCTCCTACTCGCCGGCGCCGAGCCCGGTGAGCGTCCGGGCCACGATCGTCGCCAAGGGCCTCGCCATCGAGGTCGAGGACCGCGGGCTCGGTATGTCGGAGGAGGACTATGCCGCGTTCAACTCCCAGCTGGCGGTGCCCCCGCAGTTCGACGTGGTGGCGCTCGCCGACGACCTCCGGCTCGGCATGTTCGTCGTCGCCCGCCTCGCCACCCGGCACGGCATCGCCGTCACCCTGCGCGCCTCGCCGTACGGCGGCACCACCGCGATCGTGCTGATCCCGCACGAGATCGTCGTACGCGAGGCCCCCGCCCCCGCCGAGGACGGCACCGAAGCGACCGAACCGCCCGTACGGACCTCGCTCGTGGCCGCACGGGTCGCCGCCGCCACGGCCGAGCCCGAGGCGGAGCCCGTACGGCAGGACACGGGCCGCACGCCGGAGGAGCGGCCCGTCGCGAGCGGGCGGACCGCCGACGCCGCCAAGGGCGGGAACGGGACACGGCCGACCGCGGCCGGAAAGCCCCTGGCCGCCAAGAAGGGTGGCCTGATGCCGTTGCCCCGCCGGATTCCGCAGACCAGTCTGGCCGCAGAGCTGAAGGAGGAGGCGGGACCCTGCCCCGACGGCGACGCCGACGACTTCACGGCCGAGCGCGCGGCGTCCTCGCTCGCCGGATTCCAGCGCGGAACGCTCCAGGCGCGTGACGACGACGCGGAACCCGAGTACGCATCAGGGGAGGAATCCACATCCGAAGACCCAGGAGACCGAGTCCCCGCCTCCGGCACCTGACGTCCCACCGACTCCCCACGCAGACCGCTCATTGAAGGACACACAGATGACACGCCCCATCCCCGCCACGCACAGCCAGCTCGACCAGCTGCTCACCGGACTGGTGGACCGGGTCGCCGAGGTCGACCACGCCGTCGTGCTCTCCGAGGACGGACTGGTCGTCAGCAAGTCCACCGCGTTCCTGCGCGACGACGCCGAGCGGCTCGCGGCGACCGCGTCGGGCCTGATGAGCCTCAGCAAGGGCGTCAGCATGGACTTCCGCGGCGGCCCCGTCCGCCAGCTGCTCATCGAGATGGGCAACGCCTTCCTGATCCTCACCAACGCCGGACCCGGCGCCAACCTCGCCGTGCTCACCCGGCAGGGCGCGGACGTCGGCGTGGTGGCGTACCAGATGAACATGCTGGTGAAGAAGATCGGCGAGCACCTCAGCGCGGCACCACGCGCCGGTGTCGTCGCGGCCGACAGCGGCGAGTGAGGTGAACGGAGGCGACGCGGCGGGCCGGCTGGTTCGCCCGTTCACCCTGACGGGCGGCCGGACCCGGCCCGCCCGTGGCGACTTCACCCTGATCACCATGGTGGCGGCGGTGGATCCACAGCCGGCCGGGGGCACCCGCCCGCAGCCGGAGCACGCGCGGATCCTCAAACTGTGCGCGAAGCCGATCGTGGTCGCGGAGCTGGCCAGCAAGCTCGACCTCCCGGTGAGCGTGGTCGCCATCATGCTCTGCGACCTTCTGGAGGCGGGCCGGATCAGCGTCCGCCAGCCACGGCTGATCTCCCGCGCCCCCGACCTGGACCTGCTGAAGAAAGTGAGGGACGGCCTTGGCCGGCTCTGACCCCACCCCACAGGGCATTTCGGCTCCCGACACGGTGAAGATCCTCATCGCCGGCGGATTCGGTGTCGGCAAGACGACCATGGTCGGGTCGGTCAGCGAGATCGTCCCGCTGCGCACCGAGGAACCCCTCACCACCGCCGGGCTCGGCGTCGACGACCTGGACGGCATCCCGGAGAAGCACGCCACCACGGTGGCCCTCGACTTCGGCCGGATCAGCATCGGCCAGGACCTCGTGCTGTATCTGTTCGGCACGCCCGGGCAGCAGCGGTTCTGGTTCATGTGGAACGACCTCGCGATCGGCGCCCTCGGCGCCGTCGTCCTCGTCGACGTGCGCCGGCCCGAGTCCAGTTTCGCCGCCATCGACTTCTTCGAACGCCGCAAGATCCCGTTCGTCATCGGCGTCAACGGCTTCCACGGGGAACACCCGTACGAACCGGATGTGATCCGCGAGTCCCTGGCCCTGCCGGAGAACACCCCCGTCCTGCTCTTCGACGCCCGCGAACGCACCTCCTGCCGTGACGTCCTGATCGCCCTGCTGGACCAGCTGATCGCGGCCTCGGCCCACTGAGGGGCGGCCACGGGCGCCTCGCGGCGGCCACGGCGCCTCAGGGCCATCGGCAGCCGTGCAGCAGTGTGCCGTCTCCCGTGTGCCGTTACGGAAGAGCCCGCTGAACGTCGGTCAGCATGGTCTGCGCGAGCTGCGCCGCGCCGGCCCCGGCGCCGGTGACCGCCCCCGTGGCGAGCACGCCGAGCACCGTCCTGATCCGTTCGTACAGCCGGTGCAGGCGCCCCGGGTCGGGAGCGTCGCTCGATGCCTCGTCCATGAGCGCGTCGGCGTCCGCGCGTAGGGCCGCCGTGTCTGTGAGGGACAGGCCGAGTTCGTCGAGTCTGTCCAGCAGGGCCCGCACGGTGGCCTGGAGGTCACCGAGGGCCTGTCCCGCGCCGAGGTGCTGGTGCTGCGCGACCTCCTGATTGCCCCAGGCGATCTGGCTGTTGTGCACCGGCCCGTGGAACACCGGCCCGCCCCCGACGTCAGCCACGGAGACCGCCCTCCTCCGAAGGCGAGCCGGGGATCGTGGGCAGGAGCGGACGCAGGATGTCGGTCAGTGCGGCGGCCTGCGGTGTGCCGTTGCCGACGCCCGTGTCCAGGGTGCTCACCAGGGTCACGGCGACGAAGTGCGTGAGGGCTCGTGTCAGCCGAACGACGTCGGGTACGGGCCGGGCGAGCTCCGCCTCGAGGGCTTGCGCGGCCTGCCGCACGGCATCCAGCGTCCGTGGACTCATCTCGACGACGCGGAGGGCGTCAGCCATGGCCTGTACCTCGGCCATGGAGATCTGCCGCGTGACGATCTGATGGACGATCTGTTGCTGGTGGACGCTGCCGTTGTTGACGGCGACCTGGCTTCCCGTCACGGCCTTCTTGAAGACGACGAAGTGATTGTGGACCTCCGGTGGAACGGGCGAGGTGCGGGGGCGGGACGGCGCCGCTGTCGCGGAGGTTCCCTGCGGAGAGCTGTCGGAGTGCGGTCGAGGCCGATACCCGGGCAGTACGTCGTCCAAGGGAGGCGGCGTGACCCAGCCCTGCGATCGAGGAGAGGATGCGCTGTTCCCTTGGGGTGTGTGCCGCGGTGGTGGAGGCGTGGTCGCAGTCCGCGAGTCATGCCGCACCTCGCTGCTCCAAGGCATCCCGGGCCGGCCGGCGGTTCGCCCCTCGCCCTGCTGAGTCACGGCGGGATCGGCGACGGGGCTCTGCTGCCGGGCGGCCGGACTGGTCGTCGCCTTCGGCCGGTAGGAACTGAACATGCGCTCCCCCTTGGCGCTTCGCGAACCGAGCGGCAGGTTCACGTGTATCGCCCCATTTTATTCAAATGGGGCGATCCGCCTAGGGGTTGGGCGTGGTGACTTCCTCCCGTACGAGGCCGGCCACGTGGTCGGTGATCGTGTCGAGGATGTCCGTCCAGGTCGCGTCGTCGCCCAGGACCAGGAAGTTCAGGGTGAGGCCGTCTGTCATGGCGGCCAGGTAGCGGGCCAGGACGGGGACGGGCACGGTCAGTTCGAACCGCATGGACTGCCGCAGTTGCTCGATCAGGTCGGCGTAAGTGTCGCAGTACATCTCGTACTGCCGACGCGCCAGATGCTCGAACCCGGGCTCTCTGAGGGCGTACTGGGTCAGTTCATAGGTGAGCATGTGCTCGCCCGGGTGGGCGGACACATGGTCCCAGTACGCCTGGAAACCGGCCCGGACGGTCTCCCTGAGTGTCTCCCGGGGCCGGATCGCCTCCCGTACCAGCGTCACGTAGTGCCCGGTGATGGTGGTGATGACGGACTCGAGCAGCTCCTGCTTCGAGTGGAAGCAGTAGTGGAAGACGCTCAGTGACACGCCTGCCTCGGCCGAGATGGACCGGGTCGTCGTCCTGGGGACGCCGTCCCGGGTCATCGCGCGGATCGCCGCTTCGGTGAGCTGTCTGCGCCTCTCGGCCGACGGCAAGCGTGCCATGTGGATCCCTTTCCCCCGTTGTGTGCGGTCAGCTGCTGTAGACGCCGACCTCGTAGAGGGAGTAACCCCAGTCCGTGCCGCGGTCCGTCCCCAGTATCCGAACATATCTGGCCGTGACACCGGAGAACTTGGCCGTGTCCAGTCCGCCGTCACCCGCGGTCGTGGACCACACGGTCTTCCAGGTCGATCCGTCGGTGGAGACATCGACCTGGTACGCCCTGCCGTAGGCGCGCTCCCAGTCCAGGGTGACCTTCTTGATCGTGCGGGAGGAGCCGAGGTCCAGCTTCAGCCACTGGCTGTCGCTCCAGTCGCTCGCCCACCGGGTGCCGCTGTCGCCGTCCACCGCCCGGCCGGGCTGGTAGCTGGTGACGGGGTTCGACTCGGACGAACTGGCCGTCGCCGCCGCGCCCTTGGCGAGGTTCACGCCCGCCTGGTGGTTCTCGGAGGAGCCCCAGGTGCCGAGGTAGGACTCGGCGCCCCGGAAGAGGTCGTCCACGACGCCCTGGCCGCCGACGAGCCGGATGTCCTCGATCCAGTCCGGGACCATGCCGACATGGGCGGCGCCGTCGGTGTTGTAGTTCCAGGTCCGCGAGCCGGTGGTCTGCTTGTCGATGGTGGAGCCGCCGTCGGCGCTCTTGAAGGGGTACGTCACGGGGTTCGAGGTGTCCGCGCCGCGCGGGGCGGGGTGGTCGCCGATGCCGTTGAAGTCGGTGCCGAAGCCGTAGCCCACGTCGTACTTCGTCCGCAGCGCGTCCGTGCGCCTGGCCTCCTCGCTGAACTCCTTGGAGCCGTGCATGTACTGGGCGACGAAACCGCCGAGGGAGTAGACCCGCTCGGTCCAGTTCAGGTCCATCCAGCTGTGCGAGGACAGCACGCCCGGGTAGGACTCGGCCTCGAAGATGTCGAGGACGGCGCCGGTGGCCTTGACGCTCATGTGGTCGATCTCGAGCATCATCTTGCGCTTCATCATGCCGTGCACGGCGTACTCGCCGAGATCGGTCAGCCCGCGCACGTTGCACTGCGCGTCCGCGTCGTAGTCCGGCACCTCGGTGCCCTCCGGCAGGTCCTCCTCGGCCTCCGTCGACGCCTCACCGATCGGGTTGTCCTTCTGTGGGCCGGTGCACTTCTCGGTCTGCCAGAAGGTGCCGGTCGACAGGAACTGGCCGACGTTGATGGCCGTACCGAGACCGTGCTCGTCGAAGCGGACACCGCACAGCGCGTTGTCGAACTTGTGGCACAGGAACATGCTGCGCACACCCAGGTCGTACAGCTCGTCGAGACCCTTGTCGATGTCCGCCTTGCTGCACTGCGCGACGTCGAGGATCTGCTTGCAGCCGAACGGCTCGGAGGTCTCCACGCCCAGGACGACGGCGAGCTTGCCCTGTGCGATGACGTCGCGGGCCTGCGCGCTGTCGGTGACGATCCGGAACCAGCCCTTGCCGGTGCCGCCGTACTGCGCGTCGATGTAGTCCTGCAGGGCGTACGTCAGCTTCGCCTGGAGCCGGATCGAGGTCATCTCGTCGCAGCTGCGGTCCTTGAACGGGTAGACCGAGCAGATCATGCCGTTGGTGACCAGGTCGTTGACCAGCACACGCTGGCCGCCGCGCCAGGCGCGCTCGATCCAGGCGTAGTAGTTGGCCTGGTGGGTCATCGAGTCGTACGCCGGCCAGTCCTTGAACGTCGGGTAGCCGACCGGGTCGTGCTTGCCGTCGCCGCCGTGGGTGATGTAGTCGAAGAGCGCGAGGCTGCCGTCGGGGTAGTGCTCGGGGCAGTCCTTCAGCGCGTCGGCGATGCCCGACGTCGAGAACACCTTGCCGCAGATGAGCCGGCCGCCGAACGCCTCGTTGGAGAACAGGTGGTTGTGCGCGTCGACGAACCCGCGCACGTCGCCCGCCGAGTCGGTGCCCTTGAACGGCTCGCCCGTGACGTTGATCTGGGAGTCGGGCGACGGCCGGGAGGTGGGCAGCCACCAGTCGCCGGTGGCGGCCGAACTGGACGACGGGCTGAGCAGCATGCCCATCGCGGTGAGGAACAGCGCCAGCACCATGAGGGGCCTGCGGCTGCGGTGGGCGCGTGGAGTCCTGGTCATCACTCACGTCCTCGGTCGGGGGGTGCGCGGTCGATCGGCCAGACCGTTCCGGGACGCGTTGAACACCCACGACGCCATAGCCCGATTGTCATGGCTGGCACAAGCGATGTGACGAGAATCGCCACTGGGGTGACCCGAGTCAATAGTCCGGGACGGTTGACCTGATGGCGCCCACGACCGGAGGACGGGGTGACGTCACGTCAAAGCACCGTAAAAGCGGGGGAGTTGTTTCGGGCTCCGCCTTCACCAACTGGTGTGTACCTTCACAGAAGCGCGCGTACCGACTGGCGGATCACCAGTTGCGTGCTCAGCACCACGTGGTCGTCGCCCCCCAGGCGCTCCTCGCGCTCCAGCGCCAACCGGACGGCCGTACGCCCCAGATCCTCGTACGGCACCCGCACCGTGGTCAGCGCGGGGGAGAGGTCGGCGGCGAACGGCACGTCGTCGAACCCGACGAGGGAGATGTCGCCCGGCACGTCGAGACCGGCCTCGCGCAGTGCGGCCAGCGCCCCGGTGGCCACCACGTCGGTGCCCGCGAAGACCGCCGTGAACTCCAGACCGGCCGCCAGCGCCTCCCTGGTGCGCTGATAGCCCGAGAGGCGGGTGTACGCGCCGGGGATGTCGAGCTCCTCCACGTGCGCCACGCCGTGCGCCCGCAGGGCGTGCAGGAAGCCGTCCCGGCGCTGTTCGCTCGTGCTGAGTCCGGGGGCACCCCCCAGGAAGAGGACGCGCCGGTGTCCGGCCGTGAGCAGATGGTCGGTGGCCTGGAAGGCGCCACCCCGGTTGTCGTACTGCACCACGGTGACCGGCAGATCGCCGGCGAGCGGCGGACGGCCCACCAGCACCAGGCGGGAGCCCGCCGCGTCGAGCGCCGTGGCGTAGTCGGCCATGCGCCGCTGGTACGCCTCGTCCTGCACCGCCCCGCCGACGAGGACCACCGCGCCCGCGTGCTGCTCGCGCATCAGTTGCACCAGGTCGTCCTCGCGGGCGGAGTCGTCATGGGTGGCGCAGACGAGGCTCAGCCGCCCCCGGTCGGCCGCCTCCTGCTCGACGCCCGCCGCGACATGGGCGAGCGAGGGGCCGGTGATGTCCCTGATGACCAGGGCGATGGGGCCCGCGACCCGGCCGGAGAGCGCTTTGGCGTGCACGTTCACCACGTAGTGCAGTGAGTCGACGGCCGCCAGGACCCTGGCCCTGGTCTCGGCGGAGACGGGGTAGTTGCCGGCCAGTGTGCGGGAAACGGTTGCTACGGACACCCCGGCCTGGGCGGCGACATCCCGAATCGTACTGGGCCGCTCGCCGCCCGCGAGGTTGCTCCGTCGACGCCTGGCCCCACGGGGTGCGGGGCTGCTCCGGCGACCGTTCTCATTGACCGTCACGGTTCGACGTTACTGCATGGGAGGGGAATGCAGCGCCGCAGTTCGGCGACCAGGAGGCCCGGTGGGGGTAAGCGTTTACTGTCGTGTGCCACCCGCGTTGCGGCTGCGCCGCCGTCGCGCCGGATCAGGTCGACGGGTCGCCCGCCGAGACCGTGGCGGTGGCGGTGGCGGTGGCGGTGGCGGTGCCGGTGGCGCTGGCACTTTCGGGACTGGTGGCGGGCTCCGGTACGGCGGGCCCCGGTACGGCGGGCCCCGGTACGGCCGGGAGCGGGGTCGGGGTGCGGCCGCGGCCGGCCAGGCGGCAGCCGAGGCAGTCCGGGTGGCCGCCGCGTGCGGAGCGGTCGAGGACCCGGAGACTCCACTGGTCCCGGGGCCGAGGGCCCGGCGGCTTGCCCCAGCCGGCGAGGTGGAGGCCCCAGGTGACCAGAAGCGCGAGGGCCGAGACGGCGATGCCCAGCCCGAACCCCGGTGTCCAGCCGCAGACGCCCAGGCCGAGTGCCGTGGACCCGACCGCGCCGATGGCGGTGCCGGTCCAGCCGGCGACGGTGTGACCCTCGTCGTAAAGACTCATGTGCCTGCTCCCCTCGCGCGCCGTGCTGTGCCACGGCACGCCGCAGCCACGCCCACGGCGCCGGACTATGATGTCTTAGCGAGTAAGGAATTTAGCCTGCCCCGGAGGCATTCTCAATGGAGGCCGAGCGCAGCCCCACCGTCCCCGACGCGATCAGTGCCATGGATGGCCTGATCGCGACGATGATCGTCGGGCAGCAGGAGTTCGCCCGGAATCTCGGGCTGAGCGTCACGGACCTCGTCTGCTTCGCGTACGTCATGGAAGCCGGGGACATCCCGGTCACCGCCGGTGATCTGGCCGGGCGCGCGCATGTCACCACGGGGGCCGTGACCGGCATCCTCAACCGCCTGGAGCGCGGCGGGTTCGTGACCCGGCAGCCGGACCCCGCCGACCGGCGCCGCGTCCGCGTGGTCGCGGTCCCGGACGCCGCCGAGCGGGTGGTGGCCGTCTACGGCCCGTTCTACGCCCGCCTCGCCGAACTCTTCGCCCGGTACTCGGCAGTCGAACTCGCCCTGCTCGTCGACTGGTTCACGCGCGCCGGTGAATTGGCGCGCGGCTATCTGGACGAGTCCTGCTGAGGGGCTGTCCTTCGGCCGCCGTAGCGGGGAGTCCCCCCGGCGGTCGTACCGTCGCGGCCGGATCGGGCGCGGGGACGAGGACAGTGCTGTTGCCGATGTCGGTCGGCGCGGTCGGGTCGATGGCCCTCAGGTGTCGGCCCCGGGCCCGTCAGGACGGCGGTTCCGTCGGGCGTCGCCACGCCGCTGTCAGGAGGGCGGTGCCGTCGGGCGTCGCCACGCCGCTGTCAGGACGGCGGTGATGTCGGGCGTCGGCCACGGCCCTGTCAGGACAGCGGCGCTGTCGATCCCCTGATGACCACCTTGCAGGGAAGGGTCTCGACCCCGGTGCGCGGTGTCCCGGAGATCGCGGTGAACAGGGCGTGGGCGGCGACGCGTCCGACCTGTTCGAGGTTCATGTCGACGCTGGTGAGGGGTGGTCGGGAACCGGCGGTCATGATCTGCCAGTTGTCGAAGCCCATGACCGCGATGTCCTCCGGGACGCGGTGTCCGCGTTCGCGCAGGACGTCCATGACGCCGCGGGCGATCTGGTCGCTGCCGCAGAGGACGGCGTCGATGTCGGGGTGGTGGCCGAGGAACATGGCGGTGGCGGCCCGTCCCCAGCCCTCCGACCAGGCGCCGAACCGTGGTTCGCCGATCAGGGCGAGGCCGGCGTCGGCGAGTGCGGCCCGCACCCCCTCGGCCCGGTCCTGTGCCGCGAGGTAGCCGGGGTCGCCGGTGATGTGGGCGATCCGGGTGCGGCCGCAGGCGAGGAGATGGTCCACAGCCATGCGGCCGGCGCCGATGTTGTCGGGGACGACGGAGTAGTCCTCCGGGTCGTCGGAGGGCGCGTAGGCGTAGACGACCGGGACGGGTAGTTCGCGGCCCAGGGAGGGGCGGGGGTCGGTGCGGCTGCCGACCACGATGAGGCCGTCGACCCGGCGGCCCAACAGGGCGCGGAGATGGTGCTGTTCGCGGATCGCGTCGCCCCGGGCGTCGCAGAGGAACACCGCGACCTCGCCCGCGCCGAAAGCGTCTTCGGCACCCATGAGGATCGGTATGCCGAATCTGCCTTCCAGATCGCTGGTGATCAGACCGACGGTGCCGGTCCGGCCGGCGAGCAGGCCGCGGGCCACCTGGTTGGGGCGGAACGACAGCCGTTCGGCGGCCTCGACGACCCGTTGTCTGGTCTCCGCGCGGACCTGGCTGCGGCCGTTGAGGGCCTTGGACGCCGTGGCGATCGACACGCCCGCCAGCCGGGCGACGTCGCCGAGCGTGGCGGGCTGCGAACGAGAGGGTCCGGTCGCCTGTGTCATGGATGATCTCCTGTCTCGCCACGCGTGCCGACCTCGCCGAGGATGGCACGCCCCACGCGGAACCTTACGCGAAACGTTTCGGTCAAGATGCTGCCACGGGTTTCTGCGAGTCGGCGACAACCGCTCCGTGCAAGGGGATTGACGGGTATTCGGGCGCGCCTTAGCGTCTCAGAAAGCCTTTTCGGTTTCTTTCGTTTCCGCCACTCGGTTCAGTGCCACCACTCAGTGCCGCCACATCCACCGTCCCGCCCGGCGGGCCCCGCACGGCTCGCCGCGACACAAGGGGGATCGAACATGGGGAGCACGGTCGGACCGCGTGGCCGCGCGCGCCGCCTCGTCACCGGGGTCGTCGCACTGCTCGCCGCCGCGAGCCTGCTCACGGCCTGCGGGTCGGGGGACGGCGGTTCGGACGGCGGCGGAGGAGGTGGAGCGGCGAACGCGCACGGCGTCGACGACGGCACCACGCTGACGATGTGGACGCGCGCGGCGACCCGGCCGCAGAGCGAGGCCCTGGTCAAGGCGTACAACGCGAGCCACAAGAACAAGGTCGAGCTGACCGTCGTGCCGACCGACGACTACCAGGCCAAGGTCGGTGCCGCCGCCGGGTCCCGGGATCTGCCCGACCTGTTCGCCTCCGACGTGGTCTTCGTGCCGAACTACACCTCCAGCGGCCTCTTCGCCGACCTCACCGAACGCGTCGACGCCCTGCCCTTCGCCGAGAACCTGGCCCAGTCGCACATCAAGGCCGGTACGTACGAGGACAAGAAGTACGTGGTGCCGCACACCCTCGATCTGTCGGTGCTCTTCTACAACAAGGAGCTCTACCGGAACGCGAAGCTCGACCCCGAGAAGCCGCCCACGACCTTGGGCGAGTGGGACGAGCAGGCGCGGGCCGTGGACGCGCTCGGCGGAGACGTCAACGGCACCTTCTTCGGCGGCAACTGCGGTGGCTGCGGCGTCTTCACCTGGTGGCCGTCGATCTGGGCCGCGGGCGAGGAGGTGCTGAACGAAAACGGCACCGAGGCGCGACTCGCCTCCGCCACCGCCAAGAAGGTCTACGACACCTACCGAGGCTGGGTGGGCGACGACATCGTGGCGCCCGGCGCGAAGGACGAGACGGGCACGACCTGGACCGGGATCTTCCCGAAGGGGAAGGTCGGGGTGATGCCCATGCCGTCGACCACCCTGGGGCTGATGCCCAAGGACCTGGACCTCGGTGTCGCGCCCATTCCCGGACCCGACGGCGGGAAGTCCACCTTCGTCGGCGGTGACGCGATCGGCATCGCCGCGACCAGTGAATCGGCCGACCAGGCCTGGAACTTCCTCGCCTGGTCCCTCGGAGACGAGGCACAGGTCGATGTGGTCGCCGCGCACAAGGACGTCGTGGCCCGCACCGATCTGGCGTCCAACAAGTACTCCGACGCCGACCCCCGGCTCGTCACCATCAACGAACTCGTCGCCGACGGCCACACCCCGTACGCGCTGAAGTTCGGCCAGACCTTCAACGACCCCAACGGGCCCTGGCTGACGCTGATGCGCGACGCCGTCTTCGGTGACGGGACGTCCGTGGACAAGGCCAACGAGGCGGTCAGCGCGTCGCTGGCCGACTGAGGTACGGCACCCGGACCGGCGCCCTGACCGGGTGAGGTACGCGGACCGGCGCCCTGACCGGATGAGGTACGCGGCACCACCCCTCCCACACCCCCCTGTGACCCGTCATCGGAGGAGAGGCATGCAGGTGAAGGTGGCCGAGTCCGCGCCGACCGCGCACCGGCCCCGGACGGAACACCGGGGCCGTCCGCCGCGGGCGTCGGCGCCGTGGTGGGGATCCCGCAAGGCCAAGGGGCTCGCCTACGCGGCACCCACGGCCGTGTTCGTCGGGGTCTTCTTCGTGCTGCCGCTCCTGCTCGTCGGGCAGATGTCCCTCAGCGACTGGCCACTGCTCGCCGGGGACCGGGGCGTCAACGCCCCCGAGAACTACAGGGACATCGCCGACGCCCCGCTGTTCTGGCCCGCCGTCCGCTTCACTCTCCTCTACACCGGCGTCGTCACCGTCGTACTCCTCGGCCTGGCGCTCCTTCTCGCCCTGCTCGTCCAGGAGTCCCGGCCCGGCGCCGGGTTCTTCCGTACGGTCTACTTCCTGCCCGGCGCCCTCGGACTGGCCTCGGCGTCCCTGCTCTTCTGGGGGCTGTACAGCCCGACCACCGGCCCGCTCAGCGACATCCTGGAAGGGCTCGGCCTGGTCGACGACCCGGTGTCCTTCCTCGGCTCACCGACCGCCGCGCTGCTGTCGACGGTGTTCCTCATCGTCTGGAAGTTCGCCGGCTTCTACATGCTGATCCTCCTCGTGGGCCTGCAACGCATCCCGCACGAGGTGTACGAGGCGGCGCGCATGGACGGGGCGAGCCGGGGCCAGATCTTCCGCTCCATCACGCTGCCCCTGCTGCGCCCGTCCCTCGCCCTGACGCTGCTCCTGTGCGTGACCGGATCGCTGCTCGCCTTCGACCAGTTCTTCATCCTCACCAAGGGCGGCCCCGACAACAGCACCGTCACCGTCGTCCAGTTGATCTACCGCGAGGCCTTCCAGCGGCTGAACCTCGGAACCGCGGCGGCCCTGTCGATCACCGTGCTGGCCGTGCTGCTCCTCCTCAACGCCCTCCAGTTCCGCGGCCTGCGCCGCGCCGACGAGTCATGACATCCGCCACCGCACTCATCCGATGAGAAGGGACACCACGGTGCTCACCCGCGCCCTGGGCCGGACACCCCACTATGTCGTCGCCGGAGGGCTGGCCGTCATCTTCCTGTTCCCGCTGCTGTGGAACGCCTGGGCCTCGGTCAGCGGACAGCCCGGCACCGCACAGGAGTCGGGGTACGGCCTCGGCAACTACCGCACGCTGCTCGACTACGACGCGGGCCTGTGGCGGTATCTCCTCAACAGCACGGTCGTGTCGGCGCTGACGGTCGCCCTGACCCTCGGGGTGTCCCTGCTGGGTGGCTACGCCTTCGCCCGCTTCGACTTCCCCGGCAAGAACCTGCTGTTCCTGCTGACCCTGGCCATCCTCATGGTCCCGTACGCCACCCTCCTCATCCCCCTCTACGTGCTGCTCGGCAGACTGCAGCTGCAGAACTCGCTGGTCGGGCTGAGTCTCGTCCTGGCCATGTTCCAACTGCCGTTCGCCACCTTCATGATGCGGATCTCCTTCGAGGCGGTGCCGCGCGAGCTGGAGGAGTCGGCGCTCGTGGACGGCTGCGGCACGGCGGGCGCGCTGCGCCGGGTGCTCCTTCCGGCGGTACGGCCGGGACTGATCACGGTGGGACTCTTCGCGTTCCTCGCGGCCTGGAACGACTTCATCGCACCCCTGATCCTGATCTCCGACAGTGAGAAGGCGCCCCTGCCGCTGGCCGTGGCGAATCTGCGGCAACAGAGCATGGGCGCCGTGGACTACGGCGCGACCGAGGCGGGCGTGGTCGTCCTCGCCGTGCCCTGCCTGCTCCTCTTCCTGCTGCTGCAGCGGCACTACATCCGGGGCTTCATGTCCGGCGCGCTCAAGGGCTGAGGCAGAGCGGCCCCTGGGCGAACGACGACCTCCACCGACCACCGACCGAAGGGACGAACCGAAGGCATGAACAGGTGAGGGAGAACGCGGTGACGTCATCCGTCCTGCCCGTGGCGCCGACCCGTGGCCGGCTGCGTCCGCTCGGCCTCGACGAGGTGAGGATCACCGGGGGTTTCTGGGCCCGGCGACGGCACACCAACACCACCGCCACGCTCGACCACTGCCGCGACTGGATGGACCGCGTCGGCTGGACCGGCAACTTCCGGGCCGCCGTCGAGGGCAGGATCCACCGGGACCGGCGCGGCCGGGAGTTCGCCGACTCCGAGGTGTACAAGCTGCTCGAAGCCATGGCCTGGGAGGCGGCGAACGGCGGCGGCGCCCCGCTGGACGCGGAGATCAGCGCCCTCACCGAACTCGTCGCCCCCGCCCAGGAACCGGACGGCTACCTGAGCACCGCCTTCGGCCGCCCCGGACAGCCCGCCCGCTACAGCGACCTGGAAGAGGGCCACGAGCTGTACTGCCAGGGGCACCTCGTCCAGGCCGGCGTGGCCCAGGCCCGCGCCCGGGGCGAGGGCGAACTCGCGAAGATCGCCCAGCGGGCCGCAGACCACGTCTGCGCCACCTTCGGCCCGGGCGGCATCGAGGCCGTCTGCGGCCACCCGCAGATCGAGTCGGCCCTCGTGGAACTCGCCCGGCTCACCGGCCGCCGGCGCTACCTCGACCAGGCGGCGCTCTTCGTCGACCGACGCGGCCACGGCACCCTCGCCGAGGGCGAGTTCGGCCGCGCCTACTTCCAGGACGACCTCCCGGTCCGCCGGGCCACCGTGCTGCGCGGCCACGCCGTCCGCGCCCTCTATCTCGCCGCCGGTGCCGTCGACGTGGCCGTGGAGACCGGCGACGACGACCTGCTCGCCGCCGTCGTACGGCAGTGGGAGGCCACAACCGCCCGCCGTACCTACCTCACCGGCGGCATGGGCTCACACCACCGTGACGAGTCCTTCGGCGCCGACTTCGTCCTGCCCCCGGACCGCGCCTACTCGGAGACCTGCGCCGGGGTCGCCTCCGTGATGCTCGGCTGGCGGCTGCTGCTCGCCACCGGCGAGCCCCGCTTCGCCGACCTCGTCGAACGGACCCTGTTCAACGTGGTCGCGACCTCCCCGTCCGAGGACGGCCGGTCCTTCTTCTACGCCAACACCCTGCACCGGCGGCACCGGGGCGTCGTACCGCCGGCCGACGTCGACAGCCCGCGCGCCGACTCGGGCCTGCGCGCCCCCTGGTTCGCGGTGTCGTGCTGCCCGACCAACGTGGCACGGACCCTGGCACAACTGCCCGCCTACCTGGCGACGGCGGACGACGAGGGTGTCCAACTGCACCAGTACGCCGACGCCGACATCGCCACCTCCCTCACCGGCGGCCGAGGTGTCGCCCTGCGGGTCCGTACCGACTATCCGTCCGGCGGGAGCGTGACCGTGCGGATCGGCCGCTCCCCGGCCGGCCCCTGGACCCTGTCGCTGCGGGTGCCCCAGTGGGCGGCGGGCGCCATGGCGTCACTGGTCGACCCCGACGGCGTACACCGTCCGGTCGCCCCCGGCACGGCGACGGTCACCCGGGTCTTCCGGCCCGGTGACGAGATACGGCTCGAACTGCCCGTCGCCCCGCGCTGGATCCGCGCGGAACCCCGCATCGACGCCGTACGCGGCACGGTCGCCGTCCAGCGCGGCCCGCTCGTGTACTGCGCGGAGTCCGTCGACCTCCCGGACGGCCACGAGGTCGACGCGATCCGGGTGGACACGTCCGTCGACCCTGAGGACGGACCCGGCGCCACGGACGCCTCGGCCGGCACCGTGGTCGTCGCCGGGGAGGTCGCCGTACCCACCGGAGACGGCGACGCGGCATGGCCGTACGAGGCGCTCGGCCACCCGGCTCCACGGCCCGCCGACCCCACCGGAATCGTCCTCGTGCCCTACCACTCCTGGGCGAACCGTGGCCCCTCGACGATGCGGGTGTGGCTGCCGACGGCGGAAGAGAACAGACCCGAAGAGCCTGACACCGGCACCGGCACCGACACCGACACCGGCATCGGCACAGGGAGGTAGTCGTGCGCGGATCACGAAGACGGCACCTGCGCGGAACCCTGGCCGGAGCGCTGGCCGTCGGGCTGCTCGCCCCGCTCGCCGCCACCGCTCCGGCAGAGGCGGACAACTCGGCGATCGGCTACCCGGTCTACTCCGGATCGGCGGAGCCGGTACCGGAGTTACCCGCCGGCTTCACGGTCCGCCGCACGATGCGCGCCCAGTACGACGCCGACCGGAGAGCCGGGAACGGCACCGACTTCTGGATGGACCGGATGCTGGCCCGCAAGGGCGACGACCCGTCGGGGGACTGGCTGTTCACCCGGGGCCGGGCGGTGTTCATGAAGGAGCACGACCCGGCGCGGCTCGGCTTCGCCGGCAAGGTCGCGTACTGGGAGAGCATCGACAACCGGTCCGCGTACACGGTCGACCTGGCCGTGGACGGCGAGAGGCTCACGCTCCGCGAGAACCTCAACGTCCGTATCCAGACGCCCAGTTACTGGCGCAGCGAGTTCACGCACGAGGCGACCGGGCTCACGGTCACGCAGACCAAGTTCATCACCGACGAAAACGTCGCCGTCACGAACCTGGCCCTCACCAACACCGGTTCCGCGAGCCGCGAGATCACCCTGCGTGCCTCGTCCCCGTACACCGGCACTCCGGAAGGCCGCGAACTCACCGGTGCGGTGGCCGCGAAGAACGATCTCACCACGGTCTTCCCGCGGCTCAGCGGTGACGGCTTCGCCCCTGAGGGCGAGGCTCTGACGCGCGACCTCGTCGTGCCGGCGGGCCTCACCCGCACCACCAAGGTCCAACTCGGTTTCGTCACCGAGGAGATCACCGACTCCCGGTCGGCGTACGACGCCGTGCGCAAGGCAGCCCCGGCCACCGCCTTCCGCCACCAGGTGCAGGCCTACAACCGCTGGTGGGCGGAGAACCTGCCGTTCATGGACATCCCGGACGACAACATCGAGAAGACGCTCTACTACCGGTGGTGGCTGCTGCGTTACAACTACCTCGACGCCGACATCCCGGGGAACGACTACCAGTTCCCCACCTCCATGGAGGGCGTGCTCGGCTACAACAACGCCATCGCCCTCACGGTCGGCATGTTCGTCGACGATCTCAAGTACCTGCGCGACCCGAGCTATTCGTACGGTCCGTGGGTGTCGGCCGGGGAGGTCTCCAAGAACGGCAAGTACACCGACAACCCGGGCGACCCGGAGAACTGGTCCAACAGCTACACCCAGTACATCTCCGAGGCCGCCTGGCGCTCCTACCAGGTGCACGGCGGACCCGACGGCATCCCGCGCAACCTCGCCCGGTACGCGCGGAGCGATGTCCGGGGGCAGCTGGCGGCCTACGACCACGACGGCAACGGGCTGATCGAGTACGACTGGGGCGCCATGACCGGCAACGACGCCGACGCGGTGTCGTTCGACTGGAAGCCGGGGAACCTGGACCGGGCCGAGTCGGCGTACGTGTACAGCAACGCGACGGCGGCGGCCCGCGCGTACGACCTGCTCGGCGAGGACGCGAAGGCCGGGGAGATGCGCGGCATCGCGAAACGGGTGCGGGAAGCGGTCCTCGAACACCTCTGGGACCCCCAGGACAAGCTGCTCAAGCACCGGCATGTGGCCGACGACAGCCTGGTGCCCTGGAAGGAGATCAACAACTACTACCCGTACAGCGTGGGCCTGATGCCCACGCCGGACGAGGACCCCCAGTACCTCGAAGCCCTGCGCCTGTGGGCGGACGCGAAGCAGTACCCCGTCTTCCCGTTCTTCACGGCGAACCAGGCCGACAAGGCGGAGGCGGCGGAGCAGGGCCACCCGGGGAGCAACAACTTCTCCGTCATCAACTCCACCGTCACCTTCCGCTTCCTCTCATCGGTGCTGCGGAACTATCCGAACCAGTACATCGACCGCACCTGGTACAAGAAGCTGCTCTCCTGGAACGCCTGGGCCCACTACGTCGACGGCGACAACCGATGGCCCGACCAGAACGAGTTCTGGGCCGACGGCAGCGCCGACCCACAGAAGATCGGCTACCGCTCCTGGATCCACCACACCATCCTCGGCACCACCAACTGGACCGTCATCGAGGACGCGATGGGCTTCCGGCCGCGCGACGACCGCAGGATCGAGCTGTCACCGATCGACGTGGACTGGCCCCACTTCGCCGTCACGGACATCAACTACCGGGGCACCGACGTGGCGGTGCTGTGGGACGAGCCGGGTGACGGCGAGCGGCCGTACGGACGACAGGTCCCCGAGGGCTATTCGGTCTACCTGGACGGGAAGTTGGCCTTCACCGCCGACCGCTTGACCCACCTCGTCTACGATCCCGCCACGCGCGAGGTGACCTTTCCCGACGGTGGAGCAGCCAAGGCCCGGACCACCGGACTGCGTACGGTGGTCGCGGCACCCCAGGATGTCGAGTTCGGCCGCAAGGACCGTGTCACCGACCTGTTCGCCAAGGCCGGGCGGGACCTGACGGGTACGGCGAAGGAGAACCTCGCCGCCGGTGCCACGGCCCGTGCCTCCCACGAGGCCCAGGGGCGGGGCGTGGTCGGCGCCGTCGACGGCTTCACCGTCAATGAGCCCCACTGGGGTGCGCGCGGCTCGGGCAACGCCGAGGACTGGTACGAGATCGACTTCGGGCGGCCCCGCGCGGTCGACGACGTCCGGCTCCACTTCTACAGCGACAAACGGCCGGGCGGATACGCCGAACCCGCCCTCTACACCGTGCAGTACCAGGACGGGGGTGGAGGCGGGCAGTGGAAGGACGTGACCCGACCCGCCAAGTCACCCGTCAACCCGAGGGCGAACCTCAACCAGGTGCGCTTCCAGAAGGTGACGACCCGGAAGGTGCGGGTGCTGATGCGGCACCGGGACGGTCACACCAGCGGTCTGAAGGAGATCCAGGCGTACGCCACCGGGGTCCGGCCCCCGGCCGCCCGTAATCGGGCCCCTTACGTCGAGGCGTGGCGGGACACCACGTACAGCCGTCCCGGGCAGGTCCGGCTGACGGGCGTCGTCGAGGACGACGGGCTCCCGGAGCGGAAGCTCTCCGCCCTGTGGAAGGCGACGGACGGCCCGGACGGCGGAACCGTCATCTTCGACGATCCGAGTTCTTCCACCACCGTCGCGCGCTTCACCGAGGACGGCACCTATACCCTCGAACTCACCGCGACCGACGGCTCGTCGGAGTCGTCGAAGAAGGTCGTGGTCAAGGCGGAGGGGCTGTCCGACGGGCAGGTGAACGTGGCGACCTTCGCGACACCGACCGCCTCCCACACCTCGGGCTGGGAGTCGGTGGCCGCGATCAACGACGGCCGGGAGCCGGCCTCGTCCTCCGACGCCCCGCGCTGGGGCAGCTGGCCGCAGAAGGGCACCCAGTGGGTCCAGTACACCTGGGACGAACCGGCCCGTGTGGACGGCTCCGACCTGTACTTCTTCCGCGACGCGCAGCCCGGCGCGGCCGACGGGGTCGGAGTCCCGGCGTCCTGGGTCATCGAGTACCGGGACGGCGACACCTGGCGCGAGGTCACCTCGCCCAGCGGCTACGGCACCGCCGAGGACGGTTACAACAAGACAACCTTCACCCCCGTCACGACGACCGCCCTGCGCGCCCGGCTCACCGGGCACCCGAACCTGGCCGTCGGCGTGCAGGAGTGGAAGGTGTATGCCGAGACGCCGGAGTCCGTGCGCGAGGTCCACGTCCCCACGCCGCGCGGCACGATCCCGGAACTGCCCGGTGAGGTGACGCTGGTGTACGCGGACGGCTCCACCGCACGCTCGCCCGTCGCCTGGCCCGCCCTCACCGAGGACCAGGTCGCCGAGGGCGGCACCAGCGTGCGGATCACCGGGATCGCCGACCGGGCCGCGCGGCCCGTCACCGCGACCGTGTGGGTGCGGCAGACCGACGCGGTCGAGATCACCAGCATCGCCGAGGAACGCGTCAGCACCCGGGCCGGCAGGGCACCCGCGCTCCCGGCCACCGTGGTCGCCACCTTCAACGACGGCTCCAAGGACAGCCGGATCGCCGTCACTTGGGACCCGGTCGAGCCGGAGCGGTACGCCGAGCCCGGCACCTTCGAGGTGAGGGGGACCGCGGCGGGCACCACCTACCGGGCCACCGCAACCGTCACCGTGAACGCTCCCTCCAGATCAACCGCCGATCGACGACAGGAGTCCTAGAGCATGTCCCAACCACCCACTCGCCGACGGCTGTTGAGCCTCGCGGCCGGAGCAGCGGCCGCCACCCCACTCGTACAGGCCACTCCGCTCGCATACGCGGCAGCTCCCCAGGCCCCGTCCGGGGCGCCCGCCGGGGCCACCACGGCGGCGCCGCCCATCCCCTCCAGTTGGCCGGTACGCCCCTTCCCCCTGGACCACGTCACGCTCGGCGACGGCGTGTTCCGGACCAAGCGGGACCTGATGCTCAACTACGCCAGGTCCTACCCGGCCGACCGCATCCTGGCCGTCTTCCGTGCCAACGCCGGTCTCGACACCCGTGGTGCCAGGCCGCCAGGCGGCTGGGAGACCGCCGACGGCAATCTGCGCGGCCACTACGGCGGCCACTTCCTCACGCTCATCGCCCAGGCGTACGCGGACACCCGGGAGGCCGCGCTCAAGGCCAAGCTGGATCAGCTGGTCGGCGCGCTCGGGGAGTGCCAGGCGGCCCTGGCCGAGCACGGTTCGCCGAGACCCAGCCACCCCGGGTATCTGGCGGCGTACCCGGAGACGCAGTTCATCCTGCTGGAGAGCTACACGACGTACCCGACCATCTGGGCGCCGTACTACACCTGCCACAAGATCATGCGGGGTCTGCTCGACGCGCACACCCTGGCCGGGAACGCCCAGGCCCTGACCATCGCCTCGAAGCTGGGCGACTGGGTGCACAGCAGGCTCGGCGGGCTGCCCAAGGCCCAGTTGGAGCGCATGTGGTCGATCTACATCGCCGGTGAGTACGGCGGCATGAACGAGGTGATGGCCGACCTGTACGCCCTCACCGGCAAGGTGGAACACCTCGCCGCCGCCCGCTGCTTCGACAACACCGCGCTGCTGGACGCCTGCGCCGAGGACCGGGACGTCCTCGACGGCCGGCACGCCAACCAGCACATCCCGCAGTTCACCGGCTATCTGCGGCTGTTCGACGAGACGGGGGAGGAGCGGTACGCCGAGGCGGCCCGTAACTTCTGGGGCATGGTCGCGGGACCCCGGACATACAGCCTGGGCGGCACCGGACAGGGCGAGATGTTCAAGGCCCGGGGTGCCGTCGCGGCCACGCTGGACGACAAGAACGCCGAGACCTGTGCGACGTACAACATGCTGAAGCTGAGCAGGCAGCTGTTTTTCCGGGAACCGGACGCGACCCGGATGGACTACTACGAGCGGGGCCTGACCAACCACATACTCGCCTCCCGCCGGGACACGGCCGCCACGAGCAGCCCGGAGGTCACCTACTTCGTCGGAATGGGGCCGGGGGTCGTACGCGAGTACGGCAACACCGGCACCTGCTGCGGTGGCACCGGCATGGAGAACCACACCAAGTACCAGGACTCGGTGTACTTCCGCTCCGCCGACGGCAACGCGCTGTACGTGAACCTCTACCTGGCCTCGACCCTGCGGTGGCCGGAGAGGGGGCTCCTCATCGAGCAGACGAGCGCCTATCCGGCTGAGGGGGTCCGCACCCTGACCTTCCGGCAGGGCGGGGGCACCCTCGATCTGAAGCTGCGGGTTCCGTCCTGGGCCACGGGCGGCTTCACCGTCACGGTCAACGGGGTGCGGCAACGGGTCGAGGCCGAGCCCGGTTCCTATCTCACCCTGAGCCGGAACTGGCGGCCCGGCGACCGGGTCGGGATCTCCGCGCCGTACCGGCTGCGCGTCGAAAGGGCCCTGGACGACCCGGCGATCCAGTCGGTGTTCTTCGGTCCGCTGCTGCTGGTCGCGCAGAGCCCGGAAGCGGGATTCCGGAGCTTCTCCTTCTACAAGGACTTCACCCTGCGCGGCGATCTCGCACACGCGGTCCGGCCCGAGGGCAGGCCGCTGCACTTCACCACGCACGGCCTGACGCTCGCGCCGTTCTTCGTCGGGAACGACGTCCGCTATCACGCCTACTTCAGGCGCTCCGAGCCCGTCGTCGTGTTCGGCACGGCCGACTCGGGGGTACCGAACCGGGCCCGGGGTGACCGTCTGACCTTCCTCGACGTGCTCTGGGGGCAAGCGCCCTTCCCGACGTCCGAGGCTTTCGTGCGGGCGGTGCGTGCCCTCGCCGACGGGTGGGTGACCGAGGGGTTGTTCACCGGTGCCGAGCGGGACGCGGTCGTCGCGGCGGCGGTTCGGGCCAACCTCAGGCGCCGCTGAGGGTCCTTCGGCACCAGCGGACACGGCCGGGACACGACCGGACACGGCCGGGGCACGACCGGACACGAGCGGATCCGTGGTGCCGAGTGCGTCCGAGTGCGTGCAAAGGGTTGACGTGTACGCGACTAAATGGGTTTATGGGAGCGCTCCCATAGCCCAGCCACCCCCACCTTCTCGACGCCTGAGATCGACGGCGCTCACCCCCACCTGGAGCCGCAGTGAGAACGACAAGAAGCACACAGCGAAGGAACCCCTTACGTGCCCTCCTGGCCGGACTCGCGAGCCTGATGGGGCTCACGCTGCTCGGCGTCCTCGCCCCGGCCGCCGCCCAGGCCCAGTCGGCGTCCGACGCCCTCGCCACCGGCCTGCACATCAGCGACGGCCGGCTGCTGGAGGGCAACGGCAACGACTTCGTGATGCGCGGCGTCAACCACGCCCACACCTGGTACCCGGGCGAGACGCAGTCGCTGGCCGACATCAAGGCGCTGGGCGCCAACACCGTCCGCGTCGTCCTCTCCGACGGGCACCGCTGGGCCGAGAACAGCCCGGCCGACGTGGCGAACGTCGTCGCCCAGTGCAAGGCCAACCGGCTCATCTGCGTCCTGGAGGTGCACGACACCACCGGATACGGCGAGGAGGCCGCGGCCGGGACGCTCGACCACGCGGCCGACTACTGGATCGGCCTCAAGGACGTGCTCGCCGGCGAGGAGAACTACGTCGTCATCAACATCGGCAACGAGCCCTGGGGCAACACCAACCCCGAAGGCTGGACGGCCCCCACCATCGCCGCCGTGCAGAAGCTGCGGGCCGCGGGCTTCGAGCACACGATCATGGTGGACGCGCCCAACTGGGGCCAGGACTGGCAGGGCGTCATGCGCGCCAACGCCCAGTCCGTGTACGACGCCGACACCACCGGCAACCTGATCTTCTCGATCCACATGTACAGCGTGTTCGACACGGCCGCGGAGATCACCGACTATCTCAACGCCTTCGTCGACGCCGGACTGCCCATTCTCATCGGCGAGTTCGGCGGACCCGCCGACCAGTGGGGCGACCCGGACGAGGACGCCATGATGGCCACCGCCGAGCAACTGGATCTCGGCTATCTGGCGTGGTCCTGGAGCGGCAACACCGACCCGATCCTCGATCTGTCGATCGGCTTCGACCCCACGCAGCTCAGCGCCTGGGGCCGGCGCATCTTCAACGGAGCCAACGGCATCGCGCAGACCGCCGAGGAAGCCACGATCTTCGGCGGCGGCAACCCGGGCGACACCCAGGCCCCGACCACCCCCGGCACCCCGACCGCCTCCGCCGTCACGGCCACGTCCGCCACGCTCTCCTGGACCGCCGCCACCGACAACGTCGGTGTCACCGGCTACGACATCGTCCGGGTGAGCGGTTCCACCGAGACCAAGCTGGCGGCCTCCACCACCACCTCCGTCACCCTGACCGGCCTCACCGCCGACACGGCGTACACCTTCGCCGTCTACGCCCGTGACGCGGCCGGCAACAGGTCGGCCCGCTCGGCCGGCGTGAACGTCACCACCGAGGAAGGCGGCAGCACACCCGGCGGGAACTGCTCCGTCGCCTACCGCGCCACCAACGAGTGGCAGGGCGGCTTCCAAGGCGAGATCGTCATCCGTAACACCGGCACCACCGCCATCAGCGGCTGGACTCTCGCCTTCACGTTCGCCAACGGCCAGACGATCACCAACATGTGGGGCGGGACTCCCACCCAGAGCGGTGGTTCGGTGAGCGTGACTCCCGCTTCCTACACCTCCGCCATCCCCGCCGCGGGCTCCGTGACGGTCGGGTTCATCGGCAGCAAGGGAACGACGAACACCGCGCCGACCACGTTCACGCTCAACGGGGCGACCTGCGCGAGCAGTTGACCGACCTGCCGATGCGGCCGGCGGGGGCCTGCTCGTGGCCCCCGCCGGTCACGTCAGCGCCGTACGAGAGTGATCCGGTACTTCCGGGTCTGTGCACCGTCCTCACTGGTCACTGTGACGAGGGCCGAGGTCCCCTCGCTCCGGTCCACGGTGACGGTCGCGTACGGGTCGCGGGCCGTCGCCGTGACCGCCGCCCGGCTCGGGTGGTCCGTGACGACCCGGTAGGTGGTGGTGTCGGGGTCGAAGGACGCGATCGGCTTTCCGGCGACCTCGATGGAGGTGGCGGCGGCGTCCGAGGAGGCGCCAGGGGTCTTGGCGTACACCTCGATCTCGCTCATGGTGACGTAGCCGCCCGGCCGTGCGGTCATGACCACGCGTACGCCGGTCGCCGGGCCGGTGGCGAGCGGGACGTCGATCACCGGTGTGCCCTCGGTGCCGACCGGGACGGAGTCGCCCGCGTCGGTCCACGGACCGTCCTTGCCCACCTGGACCTGCACCTTCAGGCTCTCGGGGAAGGAGATGCCGGTGCCGTCCCGGTGGAAGTGGGCGACGATCCGGGTGAGGTCGCGGGCCTTCGGCAGGGTGAAGGTGAGGGTGTCGGACGGGTTCTTGGTGCCCGACTTCCAGTTGGACCAGGCCTTCTCGGCGGTGTTGCCGTTGCGCAGGCGCTCGGCGGAGTAGCCGCTCTCGGTGAAGGTGGCGGCGACGGAGACGTTCGCGTCGGGCGCGATGTTGGCGGCCGTCGGCTCGGTGACCTGGACCCGTACCGTCGCATCGGCCGTGCTGCCGTCGACGACCTCCGCCGTGCCGGAGAGGGTGACGACGCCGGTCTTGTCGAACGCCCCTTCGGGTACCGCGTCCCAGGTCACCGGGAGGTCGGTCCGGCCGCCGTGACTGCCGATGCCGACGACCGTCGCCGGCAGTTCCGGCTCACCGCCCGCGTAGGTCTTGGCGCGGCCGGGCTGTGTCGAGGCGATCGTGTCGACGGTGACGACGGCCTTCGCGGGGATCCCGCGTCCGAGGGCGTCGGTCGCCTCGCCCGTGACGCGTACGGTGCCGGGCCTGCTCCACTTCCGGTCCGACGGCAGATCCCACACCACGGGCAGGGCGCCCCGGGCGCCGTCCCGGAACACCGGCGTCACCGTCTCCGGCAGCTTCGGCCGCAGACCGGGGACGGTGAACGCCTCGGCCCGCTCGGTGCGCAGCACGGTCTCGTCGGTCACGGACCAGCGCTGGTTGGCCGCCGAGGTCGGGGTGTAGGTCGAGACCTTGGCGCCGTCCGCCGACGACTGCCCGGTGACGTCGACGAGTCGGCCGGTGGCGGCGTTCACGAACGTCCAACTGCCGTCGCCCGTGGTCGACATGATCCACTGGGCGGCTGCGGGGACCTCGCCGTCGGCCGGGTCGTCGAGGACGGCCTGGTTGTCGCGCACGGCGAGCCGCTTGCCGGTCCCGGCGTTGGTGAGGGCGTAGCGCTCGCGGTTGTCGGTGCCGGGCGTCAGCTTCTCCAGGGACCAGAGCTGCTGGGCGCTGCTCGCGCCGGTCGTGCGGATGACGACGCCGGTGCCGTCCTCCGACGGGGTCAGCGACTTGCCGCTCTGCGCGCCTTGGAGCCGGTAGACGTGTCCGGACCGGACGAGGGCGGCGTCCTTCGCCACACCGCTGACGCCCTCGACCAGGAACGTGGTGACGGACTTGGCGGGGACGTCGAGCGTGGCCGAACGGTCGGTCACCCGGACCGGGGTGCCCTCGACGAGGGCGCCGTCGGCGCTCGTCACGACGGGGGTGACGGTGGCGCGAGGCGAGACCTTGGCGAAGCGCGAGAGGTCGAGGGTGACGGAGCGCGCGGTCGTGCCGCTGTTCACGTGGACGACGGTGGCGGCGCGGCCGGACTTCTTGACCGCGGCGACGCTGGACGGGTCGTCGACCTTCACGAAGTGGTCGCCGGGGCGGATGTGGTGGGTGAAGTTCCGGATGGTGTGGAACTTGGAGTTGGCGCGGATCGGGCAGGTCTCCAGGGTGTCCTCGGCCGTGCAGTTGAACGGGACGTGGATGCTGCCCCAGTTCTTGCCCGCCGCCGCCTGGGGGATCGAGTCCTCGATCGGCTGCCAGAACACCCAGGCGGAGGGCTCCAGTTCACGCATGTCGTCGACCATGCGGGTGGCGATCCCGAGGCCCGGTTCCATGCCGGTGAAGTCGGTGCCGGTGCCCCAGGTGCCCTCGACCTCGCTCATCCAGAGCTTCTTGTCCGCGCCCTTGGCGATGTCACGCGCGCTGGTGCGCATGCCCGTGCCGTAGGTGTGCACGTTGAGCTGGGGGACCGCCGCCCGCGCGGAGGTGTCGTACGCGTTCCAGTTCTGGGTGAAGATCGTGGGGTTGGTCTCGTCCATCGCAGAGATCTCGGCGTCGGTCGCCGCCCCTTCGAGCGCCTTGTCGAGCGCGAGGAGCACCTTCTGCTGGAGCGCCGGTCCGGCGTGTGCGCCCTCCTGGCGGCCGCCGGTGGGTTGGCCGTTCGCGCCGATCTGCGTGCCCCAGTAGTTGGTGTTGGGCTCGTTGAGCGGGGCGATGGTGTCGAAGTCGATGCCGTGCGACTTCTCCATCTCCTCGGTGACCCGCACCAGATAGGTGGCGAACTCGTCGACGCGGTCCGCGCGGATCTGGTCCGTGTTCGCGTCGAAGCCGCCGGAGACATAGCCGCTGACGGTCTGGAACCAGGGTGGCGAGTTGCTGAACGCCTCCCACTTGGTGATCTTGTCCTTGACCTGGTCCACCCACCAGCGCTGGCCCGCGTCGGCGTCCCAGTTCCAGTGGTCCGGGTTGTTCGGGTCCCACCACTCCATGTCCTGCCGGGTGGTTCCCTCGGGGGCCTTCCAGAAGCCCTCCATCGTCGCGCCGGCCTTCATGTAGTCCTTGCGGACGTCCGGGGCGTTGCCGCCGCCGATGTTGTAGCGCGCGATGTTGAGACCGAGCCCGTCCTCGCCGAACAGCATGTCGACGAGCTGTCTTCGGATGGGCTCCGGGTAGTTGCCCGTGGCGTTGGCGAACCAGACAAGGCTCGTGCCCCACCCTTCGAACTCCTGCTGCCGGTACGACGGGTCGATCCGTACGGTCACCGCGCTCTGCGCCGCCGAGGCCGACACGTCCGCCGTCGCCGGCGGCGCGGTGGTCAGACTCGCGCCGAGCACCAGGGGAACCATGGGCGCCACGGCCCGGACGATGCGATGTCGTGGGGACACGACACTCCCTTCCACAACATGGAGGCGGGCACGACTTCGTTGACATGCCCAAAACACGTGCTTAGCATTCAGGAAATTGAAAGCGCTTTCTAGACTCTGCGCTCCCGCTCTCGCACGGCCCGACAAGATCCGCCCACTCATCCCGGGAGGAACCACATGAGGTCGTCGTTACGCACGGTTCCCGCTCTCACGCTCGCCCTGCTGCTCGCCGCGACCGCGCCCGTCGAGGCGGAGACGGCGGCAGAGGCGGCGCCGTCGGCGGAGACATCCCCCACCGGCTTCGCCGCCGTCAACGCGCTCGGGCAGAACGGCACCACCGGCGGGGTCGGCGGCGCGACCGTGACCGCCACCACCACCGAGCAGTTCCTGGAGTACATCGACACCGTGGGCCCGCTGGTCATCCGCGTCCAGGGCACCATCGACATCACCAGCAAGCAGGGCGTCCGCCCGAACAAGACCATCATCGGGGTCGGTTCCTCGGCCGTCATCAACGGCGGCGGCCTGGACTTCTACCGCTCGTACAACGTCATCGTGCGGAACATCAAGTTCACAGGCGCCGAGGACGACGCCGTCAACGTCGGCCAGGAGTCCCACCACATCTGGATCGACCACAACGAGTTCGTGGCACCGCTCGACGGGGCGGTCGACGTCGTCCGGGGTGCCGAGTACGTCACCGTGTCCTGGAACTGGTTCAACAAGACCGACAAGAGCATGCTGCTCGGCCACTCCGACGGCAACGGCAGCCAGGACGCCGGGAAGTTGAAGGTCTCGATCCACCACAACTTCTTCGACGGCTCACGGCAGCGGCAGCCCCGGGTCCGGTTCGGCGAGCCGGTGCACGTCTACAACAACTACTACAAGGGGAACGCCCTCTACGGCGTCGCCTCGACCATGAACGCCGGCGTCGTGGTCGAGGGCAACCACTTCGAGGGAGTCCCCAACCCCTGCTATTCCGCGAGCGGTTACGACGCCTCAGGGCCGGGCCGGCTGATCCAGCGGAACAACCACTTCACCGGGTCCGGCACCTGCGAGACCAACGGTACGGTCACCGAGCCCCGCACGTACTACGCGTACACGCTGGACCCCGCCACCGACGTCCCGGCCCTCGTACGGGCCGGGGCAGGCATCGGAAAGATCGGTGCCTGAACATCCCCCCCACGCACACTCGGTGCCTGAACATCTCCCCCCACGCACACACAGGAGACCCCCCACATGAGTTCACTGCGCAAGAAGGCGGTCGTCGCCGCGTTGGCGGCCGTTCTACTGGCAGGACCCGGTGTCGCGCAGGCGGCCCCGCAGGCCGCACCGGTGCCCGCGGAGCGGGCCGCGGCGGCCACCATCACCTGGACCCTCGTACGGGCGAGCAACCCGACGCAGGACCAGCAGACGGCGTACACCCTCATCACGGCGGCCATGAACGCGGCGGTCGCCCGCTACAACAACCTCAGCGACCTGGGGAAGACCATCACCGTGCGCTACGAGCCCGGCGTCCCCACCGCCGACGGGAACATCAACGGGACCATCCGCTTCGGCAACCGCAGCTATATGACCGAGCGGACCGCGCTGCACGAGATCGCGCACACCATCGGGGTGGGCACCAGCTCGGGCTGGTCGAGGCTGGGCGGCTCGGGCACATGGACCGGTGCGCAGGCCACGGCGCTCGTCCGGCAGTACGACGGATCGAGCGCGAAGATCTCCACCGGCGGCGGCCACTTCTGGCCGTACGGGCTGAACTATGACAACGAGTTCTCGGGTACCGCGGCCGACCGGCACGTCCGGATCGTCGCCGCGATGGTGAGTGACGGGCTTTAACGCGGGTCGGCCTGGGGGGAGTTGGTGGCTCATGACAAAGGTGCCGACAGGAGCTGCGTTGTTGTGAGCATGGGGCGGTGGGGCCGTCGTGCCGGTCCTACCGTCCCAGCATGGACACGAGTCGCAGCGGAAGAAGAACCTGGCGCAGTGCCGCGCCGGCGGTGCTGCTGACCGTCGGGGCGCTCACCGGGGCCGCCCCGGACGCCCGGGGCGAGGACGCGCGGACCGAGACGGCCGTGGCGTCGACGAGCCCGGTCGGCGGTGTGACCGAGACGATGGTGCGGGTGAGGGCGCCGCTGCCGGCGTCCTTCGGGGCGCGGCCGGCGGCGTGCGACTGGCTGTCGTACCTGCGCTACCGGGCCGCCGACGGGCCGGCGGACTCGGCCGACGCCGACCGGATCCTCGTCGCCCAGCCGGGGATCCTCGAAGGCGCCGGAGCCTTCGACAGCGTCGCCCGCAACACCGTGGCACGCGCCGCCGAACAGGGGCAGCACATCGAGTTCTGGGCCCTGGACCGGCGCTCCAACTGTCTGGAGGACCGCACCGGAGTGGCCTCCGGCGACCAGCACACGGCCGTCGACTACTACTACCGGGACAAGCAGGTCGAGGGCCGTACCTTCGACGGGTTCGTCGGCAACGGCGAGCTGGGCTGGATGGCGAAGCTCGGCATCGAGCGGACCGTCCGCGACCAGTACGACCTGCTCACCGCCGAGTTGCCCGACCAGCAGCTGCGCAAGCGGAAGGTGCTGTGCGGCGGGCACTCGCTGGGCGGTGTGATCACCGGCTACTTCGCGACCGCCGACTTCGACGGTGACCGGGCCACCACGGCGGACGCCGGACACAACCAGTGCGCCGGCTACTTCGCCCTCGACACCACCGTCTCCACCTCGCTCGCCGATCTCAGCGGCAGCATCCCGGACGACACCAACCTGCCCGACATCGGCCTCGGTCACGGCGCCGTCCAGGCCGGGCTCGACAGCGGCGTGCTCCCGCGCACGCTGTCCGCGCCGGTGCTCCTCAACCCCGAGATGATGACGCTGCTGGCCATCGCCGGCCTGGGCGTCCTGCAAGACCCCGGCGGCGAGGCCGACCTGCCGGACTATCTGCCCCGTAACACCAACATCGAGGTCACCAACCGCTTCCTGTTCTCCGAGGACACCGCCACCTTCCTCACCGGCTCACCCGCGGTGAGGGACTTCCGGCTCACCAACGAGGCGATCCTCGGCGCGCTGATGGACGACCACTCCGTACCGCTGGCGTTCCTGCAGAGCAGCGTGGGCTTCTTCGACGGCGGGCCGATCGCCGACAAGAACTTCCCCGTCGCCAACGGGAGCGACGAGCAACCGGCGCTGTTCGGCAACGAGTACAAGGCCATCCCCGACCGGCCGGGCGGGCCGCTCTACACCTGGCGGAACTACGACCGTGTCGGCGATCCCGACGACCCCGGGTACCGGTCGGCCGACGGGACACCGTTCACCGACGCGGGCAAGGAGGTCACCGACATCCAGGAGCTGGCCCGCAGCATGGCCGAGCAGCCGCTGGACTTCACTGAGCAGTACTTCCCGACCAAGCTGGTCACCGATCTCCAACTGGCCACCGCGCCCCAGGTGAAGCGCCTCGTCGTCCACCCCGACGGGCTCACCGCCAACCCGACGCTCACCGTGCTCGCGGGCGACGGACTGCTGGCGGGCCGCGTCCCGGCCGACCTGGACCCCGTGGTCGCCGACGGCTACCAGCATCTGGATGTGCTGACCGCCGCGCCCACGCAGAACAACGGCCGTCCCGAGCCCGTCTCCACGAGCCTGACGGAGTTCGCGCGGGCTCCCGAGTAACCGTTCCTAGAGACTGAGCGGGAGAAGCTCCTATAGATCGTCAAGTGGCTCAGCCGAACGCCCTGGACGGTGTTGGGCGTTCTGGTTGCCCGTGTTCACTCCGCGTCCGGGCGGCACGGATCGTGTCCGTGGTCCGGGAATGCGGGGGCGGGTTCCCTCACGCCCAGGAACACGCCGACCGGCCTGGACGGTCCGATGCCCCTGCTCATCACTCCGGTGAGCAGGGGGCGGTGTCGTCCGTCGCCGGATCGGGTGTCCCTGGGCGCGCCTTCCGATCGCCACGGCAGCAACATCGTGGCGAGTCGTCTTACGGATTGTGCTGGTGAGGGGTTTCTGCCAGTGCTGGGCGCCCCAGCGGCTGGTGTAGGCCGGGTCGACGGCGATGACCGCGATGCCCGTCTGGTCGGCCATCGAAGACAAGCGGGTGCGGAGCTTCCCGGTGGGCATGCCGGAGATCAGTTGCCGGAAGCGTTTGCGGCGGCCGTGTTTCTCCCGGGTCTTCTCCGCGCCGAAGTCCAGGTCCTCCACGGCGATCGCCTTGACGCCGCAGGTGTGTGCCCAGTGCAGGAGGCGGGTGAGGGCCTGGCGGACCTGGGCATCGCGGTGCTGGGCGGTGCCGGTCAGGTCGTAGGAGAAGCGGCGTGGGCTGCCGGTGGGGTTGCCGTGGAGGTCGAGGCGCGAGGCGGCCAGGTGGTCGGCGTTCATGTCGGCGCCGATCACGCCGTGGGCGAGCGCCGCCTCGATCGGGATGGACGGGGTGGATGTGATCTGCCAGGACGCAGTCAGATACCAGCGGTTCCGGGCGGTGTCGTAGTGGATGCGGTAGGCGATCGCCCGGTTGGCCGCGACGCGGTCCGCCCAGTCGGTGCCCCGGTGCGTGAACGTGACCCGGCACGCGAGGACGTAGCGGCCGTGCGGGGCGTTGGCCAGATGTGTGAGCGGTGCGGGGAGTTTGATGCTGACCTCGCCGTCGGGGCTGACGCGGATGGTCTCGTTGCCGTGCCGCTTGCCGGACTCACCGTTCGCCTGGCAGAACCAGCGCCGGGCTTCCCAGCCCTGGCGCCACTCGGCCTGCGTGAGCCCGGCCTCGTCCAGGTGGTGGCGGGTGCGGGCCAGCTGTTTGCCACCGCGTACGACGTGCACGATGCCGGCCGCGCGGCCGGCCCGCGCGGCAGCCAGCCGGTCCTGAAGCACCCGCAGTCGCCTGGACTTCGCATGCGACTCACGCCGCGAGCGATAACCCCCCGGCGCTCCCTTGGTCCCCTTCTGCCCGCTACTCCAGCTGCAGATCGTGATCTTGCTGGAGGTGAAACTGAGCGTCCGAGTTGGCCTCTGAGCTTGGCCTGTGAGGTCTCGGCCTTGAGCGAGCCGGTCCGCGGGAGTGGGCGCTGTCTCCGTCAGGTACGGGACGCGTCGGCCGGGTTGTGGCGCCGGTAATAGCGGGCGACGCGGGTCCGGTTGCCGCAGCGGGTGGGGGAGCACCAGCGACGGCGGGGGTGTGACGACAGGAACACCATGACGCAGTCGTCGGCCTCGCACTCCTTGAGCCTGCCGATCGCGGGGGCGCTGAGCATCTCGGCAGCGGCCTCGGCCAGCAGTGCGGCGAGGCGGGTGCCGAGGGGGCCGGTGCGGCGGGAGACGGCGGTGACCGCGGTGCCGTCCCAGCCGAGTTCCCGGACAGATGGTGCCGCACGCTGGGCCTCGGTGAGTCCGCCCAGGGCAGACCCGGGGGGTTCGGTCTGGTCCAACAATGCCCGGACGGCGGCTTCGGTATGAGCTCGGACGGCGTGGACGGGGGCGAGGTCGGCCCGGGTCGGTGCGGTGTCCCGGACCTCTCCCTGGAGGCGGTCCCCCTCCAGGGTCAGCCAGTCGGACAACTGCCGCGGGGTGGCGAGCAGATCCACGCGCCCGTGGGCCCCCACTGGGCGGGTGTTGACCAAGTCCAAGGCCAGGACCTCGCCGGTCAGCGGTGCACTGTCAGCCATGCCCTAATGCTACATCGCGCACTTGACGAGTTAGTCGCAGCGAGGTTAGGACTAATGCATCTTTACGCTAAGGAGGCATGTGATATGACGTCCGCGACACCGCCCCGCATCGCTGTTCCGGCCCGGACCGTCCACCGGTTCGTAGAGGTCGATCAGGTGGAGGTCTTCTACCGGGAGTCCCTACCCGAGCGTCCCGACGCCCCGGTGGTGCTGCTCCTGCACGGCTTTCCCTCCGCCTCGCACCAGTTCCGTCGCCTCATCGACACCCTCGGCCGCCACTACCGGCTCATCGCCCCCGACTACCCGGGCTTCGGACACACCCGCACCCCGGACGGGTTCACCTACTCCTTCGAGCGGCTCGCAGATGTCGTCGAGCGCTTCACCGAACGCCTGGCCCTGACCCGCTTCGCGATGTACCTCTTCGACTTCGGCGCCCCCGTCGGCTTCCGCCTGGCACTCCGCCGCCCGGATCGTGTCGCGGGCCTGATCGTGCAGAACGGCAACGCATACGCCGAGGGGCTGTCGGAGGCGGCCCGCGAGTTCACCGCCCTCACCCCCGACACCCCCGGCGCCGACCGGGCCGTCCTCGACCTGTTCACCCTGGACGCCACCCGCGCCCAGTACGAAGGCGGCACCGCCGACCCCGAACTGATCGCCCCCGAGGGCTGGCTGCTCGACCAGCACTTTCTCGACCAGCCCGGCCGCAAGCACGCGCAGCGCGCGCTTGCCTACGACTACAAGAGCAACATCGCCGCCTACCCCGACTGGCAGGCGTGGCTGCGCAAGCACAGGCCGCCGACTCTGATCACCTGGGGCAGCCGCGACCCGTTCTTCCCCGAACCCGGCGCGCTTGCCTACCTTTCCGACCTGCCGGACGCCGAACTTCACCTGTTCGACACCGGTCACTTCGCCCTGGAGGACCACTTGCCCGAAATCGCCCCGCTGATTGCCGACTTCCTCACCCGCACCTGGGCCTGACTGGCCACTTTCCCCATGGAAGAAGGGCCCGGGAGGATTTCTCCTCCCGGGCCCTTCGCATTTCTGTGCGGGGCTTCGCGGGGGCTCAGACCTTGCCCGCGGCGAAGGCCGCCGCCGCGTCCGCGTTCGCCCGGTAGCTCAGATGCGCGCCCGTGTCGCCCCCACCGCTCTCGCAGACCGGGTCACCGGCCGCGCAGAAGTCGATGGTGCGGCTCTGGTAGGTGCCGGTGACGCTCTTGCCGATGGCCCGGATCGGGTTGCCGAACAGCAGCACCGCGGCGACCTTGGGTTCGAGCGCGGCGGGAATGGTGGCCACGATGGGGCTGCCGACCACCGCGCCGGCGCTGCTGATGCCGATCGAGTTGTCGACGACGTTCGCGCCCTGCGAATAGCCGACAAGGATGAAACGCTGGTTCGGGCAGGAAGCGGCCTGGCTCGTGACGTGGTTCACCAGGTCCCTGTTGCCCTGCGCGGCCGAGGTGAGAGAAAGGTCCGCGGGATAGTTCACCTTGTAGCTGGAAAGGGATTTTCCCGTGATTTTCTTCTGCAGCGCCGAATACACGGGGTCGCCGACGATGAAGCCGAGCGTGCCCGGCTCGAAGGTGCCGCGAGCCGCGACGACGTCGATGTCCGTGCAGGCCGCGGCGGTGGCCGTGGGTGCCGAGACGGTGGCCAGTCCGGCCCCGCCGGCCAGTGAGAGCGCGGCGAGGCACAAGCGGATACGCATGGGGATCCTTTGAGGGTGGGGCGCGTGGAGCGCCTGTGGAAAGGACGTCCCGAAGGTATTCGCGTTGTCGGACCGAGTGTTATGGACGAGAATTCAGGAATTACTTTTCTTTTTGTGCGGAGGTGAGTCGGGTTCCTTATGCGGTGAACGTGTCGTCGTTCCGCAGTGCCTCCGCGCGCAGGGCGAGGATCAGGTCCAGGCGGGTGCCGGGTTCGTGCAGGGCGTCGCCGAAGAGCTTCTCCAGCTGGCGCAGGCGGTAGCGGACCGTCTGCGGGTGGATGTGGAGGCGGGCGGCGACGTCGGGCACGTTGCTGCCGCTGAGCAGCCACGCCAGCAGCGTCTCGGCGAGCCGGCCGCGCGGTCCCTCCGCGACCGTGTCCAGTGGGGCCAGCACCCGTAGCTGGAGCTGGGCGAGCATCGGTTCGTCGCTGTACAGCAGCAGGGTCGACAGATGGTCGGCGCAGCGCACCACGCCCTGTCGGGGCAGGATGCCGCGCCCCATGAGACCGAGCGCGCGGGTGGCCCAGTGCAGCGAACGGGCGGCCTCGGTGAGCGGGACCGTCGGCCCGACCGCGGCGGGCCGGCCGCGCAGCGCGAGGGTGAACGCCCGGCCGCCGAAACGGCCGGAACCGTCCGGGTCGGGCACCAGCATCCGTGGCGGCCGTGACTCCATGTCCACCAGCGCCCCGGCCGCCGCCAACGGCCGGTCCGCCTCCCGCCGGTCCGGGGTCGTCGCCAGCGCGACCACCGCGACCTGCCTCGGTACCGACCACCGGGCGCCGTGCGCCAGGTCCTGCACCGCCTCCGGGGCCACCGGCCCCTCGCCCAGCAGCAGATCGAGCAGCCGTCCGCGCCGCCGCTCCAGCTCGTCCGTGCTGCGCAGCCGCGCCTCCGCGTATCCGGCGGCGGCCGCCTCGGCGACCTCGTGCACCGTCTGGAACGCGAGCTCGCCCAGCGTGGCCACCACCGAGGAGTCCAGGCCCAGTTCCTCCGCCGTACGGCCCATCAGCCGCCAGGCGTGCAGACCCCCGACCCGTAACGCCGACTGCAACGCGTCCAGAGCGCGGCCCTCCAGTGCCTCGCCGCGCCCGAGTTCGTAGTACGTGGCGGTGATCGCGGCGCCCTGGCCGCGCGGATCGGCGATGTGGTCGACGAAGAGGGTCAGCGCCTGGACGACCCCTGATCTGAGGTGCGCGCGATAGGCCCCGTCGGCCGGGCGGGCGTACTCCGGGACCTGTCTGCGCACCTCCTCCTCCACCTCGTCGGCGACGGCCTCCAGCTGATCGCGCAGCAGCTTGGCCAATTCGGGGGGCACGGGGGCGGCGCCGGGGCCGTCCGGTACGCCGTGCGGCGGGGTGGGGGCAGCCACGGCGGACCCTCCTTTCACCCGGAAGCGGCTCACCCGCGGGCTGGTGCCCGTGGGGCGAGGGGCGAGTCCTGGGTTGGACGGACGTCCCCTGCGCTCCGTTCCGTGCCCCGACGGCACCGGCCTCACGCCGGCACCCCCAGCGCACCGGCGAGCATCGGCCACGACGCGCCGAACTCCCGCTTCCAGTAGGCCCAGCTGTGCCCTCCTCCCGCGTAGAAGTGGGTCGTC
The DNA here is from genome assembly GCF_024612035.1 of Streptomyces sp. DSM 40750. Classification (GTDB taxonomy): domain Bacteria; phylum Actinomycetota; class Actinomycetes; order Streptomycetales; family Streptomycetaceae; genus Streptomyces. The sequence goes on along the minus strand of NZ_CP102513.1, from coordinate 1,917,512 downwards.
ACCGGGACACGCAGCAGCGCCAGCGTGTTCGTGAACGCGTGCGCCGACGGCCACAGCGCGCTCTCCAGCGCCTCCGGCAGCCAGTCGCCGCTCCCGCCCACCACCCCGCTGCCGCTGGACACGTACAGGGCGGTGCCGCGCAGCCCCGCCGCGCGGGAACGCGGGTTGAAGTCCCGCCAGGTGAGCAGGTTCAGGATCGGGTTGCCCCACAGGGACAGGGGCGCCAGGTTCTCGCGGGCCACGATGGCGTCCATCAGACTCGGCACACCGGGTGCCGTGGTGTCGAGGATGCCGCTGTACGAGGCCGCCGCCGCGAACGCCCCCGGATGGCGGGCCGCGTGCGCCATCGCCCCGTAGCCACCGGTGGAGACCCCGGCGACGACGCGGACGCCGGACGCCCGGTAGCCACGGGCGAGCAGCGCCGGGACCTCGACGAGCTGGAACGTCTCGTAGTCCGGGCCGTCCCGCCAGGCCGTGGGTATCCCGGTCGGCCCCGCGTCCGGCATCGCCACGATCAGTTCCCGGCCCTGCGTGAACGCCACGATGTCCGTCTCCCGGGTCCAGGACGTGTAGTCGTCGTGGGCGCCGTGGAGGAGGTACAGCACGGGGTACGTCCGGCCGGGCTGTGTGTCGAAGGAGGAGGGGAGGACCAGCCGTACCGGGGCGTTGCGGCCCAGGGCGGCGGAGGGGAGGGAGACGTCGAGGGTGCGGGGACCGAGGCGGGTGACGGTTTCCGCGGCTGTGCCTGTGCCTGTGCCTGTGGCCGTGGCTGCGGCCGAGGTGGTCTGGCTGGTGGTGGTCCGGGCGGTGGGGGCCCGGCGGATGGTCGCGCCGGCGGTGCCGGTGGCCGTGGCGCCGAAGAGGGCGGCCAGGCCGGTGGCGGCCGCCGCCCTGGTGACGGCGCGGCGGGACGTTCCGGTGGCGTCAGGGGACACCCCAGCGGCGCGGCGGGACATTCCGGTGGTGCGGTCGGACATGGCGGCTCTCCTCGGATCGGGTTCAGCGGTTGTCCTTGGCGAGCTCCCACCGCAGATGGGCGGCGATCTCGTCGACGTGCGGCGGGTCGAGCAGCGACAGATGGTGTCCCGCGACCCGGACGACAGAAAGGTCCGGGCACACCTCGTCCCAGCCGAGCGCCTCGTCGTCCCGCTCGTACGCGGGGTCGCGCACGGTGTGCGGGGCGGGCTCGGTGGCCCGGTAGAGGACCACTCGCCCGTCGTGGCGGCCCGGCCGGTGGGCCTCGCCGATCCGCAGGTCCAGATAGGAGGACCGCTGGTGATCGAGGGCGGCCCGGGGAACGTCGGCCGTCTCGCGCAGGGCCCGCAGCACGGTGTCGACGCGTTCGCCGTCGTCCTCCGTCGCGGCCAACTCGTCGTACCGCAGCGCCAGTTCGACCCCGTACGTGTCGGCGACATGCCGGGCGAAGCCGGTGAAGTGGGCGCGGATCCGGTCGGCCGGTGTGCCTTCCGTCCGGGGGAGCGGCCGTACGGAGTCGATGAGCACCACCAGCTCCACGTCCCGCCCGGCCGCCGTGAGCTGCCGCGCGACCTCCTGCGCGACGAACCCACCGAACGACCAACCGCCCAGCAGACAGGGCCCGTCGGGGTGCACGGCGGCGACCGTCTCGGCGTAACGGCGCGCCTTCTCGGCGATCGTACGGGCCTCTTCGAGCCGCTCCAGCCCGTACACCGGCCGCTGCCCGCCGAGGCGTTCGACGAGGGGCCGGTAGACGTCGGTCGTACCGCCGGCGGCGTGGACGAGGAAGAGCGGGGGGTGGGAGCCGGTGGGGTGGAGGAGGCGGAGTGCGGGATGCGGGCCGGAGATGTGCAGGGGCTGGAGCGGGGATTTCTCGTCGGGCGCCGTTGCGGGCAGCGCGAGCCGGATGCCTTCGGCCGCCGTCGCCTTCCCCGGCGCCGCCTGCTGGATGCGGGCCGCCGTGTCCTCGACCGTGGCGGCGCCCAGCAGATCGCGTAGGGGCAGTTCGATGCCGAACTCGCGTTCCAGAGCGGCGCGGATACGGACGGCCATCAGGGAGTCGAGGCCCAGCTCGGCGAAGGCGGTGGCCGGGGTGATGTGGGCCGGTTGATGCCCGGTGACGGCGGCGATGTGGTGACAGAGGCGGGCGGAGACCGAGGCGTCCTCGGGCAGCTGCCCTCCCGCCACCACGGGGCCTCCCGTCGTCACGTGGACCCCGCCCGGGTCGCGGCCCCCTTCCATGGCCGGGCTCCCTTCCACGACCTGGCCCCGTTCCATGACCTCGCCCCCTCCCGTGACGTGGCCTCCTTCCGACGTGCGGCCCCCCTCCGCCCGCGCTGTCGGCGAACCCGTCGCCGCGCCCCCCGCCCGCCCATCCGTCCACCAATGCCGCACATGCCGCCAGCGCGGCGCGGGCAGGTCGACGACACGGCCCGGTGGCCGGGGCAGGCGCAACCCGGCGGTGTGGAGCGTGCCGAGTCGCGTGAGGAAGTCGGCGGAGGTGTCGGCGTCGCGGTGGAGGGTGCCGAGGGCGAGCACGCCGGGGGCGGTGTCCGTGATGGCTCGGCCGAGGACCGGGTGGGGGGAGAGTTCGACGAACGCGGTGTGGCCGTCGGCGGCGGCCGCGGCGACGGCCCGGTCGAGGCGTACCGGTCGCCGCAGGTTCGCGACCCAGTGCGCGGCGTTGAACACGCAGTCTCCGCGTGGGTCGTCCAGCACGGTGGAGTAGACGGGGATCCGGGGGCGTCCGCCCCGGACGTCCGACAGAGAGTCGGCCAACTCCGCGAGCAGCGGCTCCACTTGAGGGGAGTGACCCGCCCCGGCCACCCGCATCGCACGCGCGGCCCGTCCCTCCCCCTCCAGCCGACGCACCAGCCGGGCCACCGCGGCCTCCTCCCCGGTGACCACCTTCTGGCCGGGGGAGGAGTGCACGGCGACGTGCACGCCGGGGAAGTCCCGCTCCAGGGCGTCGAGTTCGCCGTCGTCGAGATCGACCACCGCCATCGCCCCGCCGCGCAGCCCGCTGAGCAGCCGGGCCCGTACGGCGACCACACGGGCCGCGTCCGAAACCTCCAGCGCGCCCGCGCACACCGCGGCGGCCACCTCGCCCAGGGAGTGGCCGATGACGGCGACGGGCTCGACGCCGTGCGCGCGCCACAGCTCGGCGAGCGCCAACTGCAGTCCGAAGAGGACCGGTTGAGCGACTTCCAGGCGATCGAGGTCACCGCCGGAGGCCAGGTGGTCGTACAGGGACAGACCGCACTCGGGCGCCAGCCGCGCGTCCAGCTTCTCCACGGCCGCGGCGAAGGCGGGTTCCTCGGCCAACAGCCGCCGCCCCATGCCGGCCCACTGGCTGCCGTACCCGGAGAAGACCCACACGGGGCCGCGCCCGACGAGATCCCGGTCGCCCATCACGACCCGCGTATGCGGGCGCCCGTCCGCCAACGCGCCCAGCGCGTCGACGAGTCCGGGACGGTCACCGGCGACGACCGCCGCGCGTACCGGCCCGCGCCCCGCGCGCCCCGCCAGTGTGCGGACCACGTCGGCCGGATGCGTGGCCCTTCCCTCGGGCGTGCCGAGCCAGTCGGCCAGCCGGGCGGCGGTGTCGCGGACGCGGGCGGTGTCGACGTCGGAGAGGAGGTGGAGGCGGGCGGAGGGTTCCTCCGCCGGGGGCGGCAGCAGGGCGCCGGGCCGCCATTCCTCCAGTACCGCGTGGGCGTTGGTGCCGCCGAACCCGAATCCGGAGACCCCGGCGGTGGCCGTACCGCCGTACCGGGGCCATGGCTCCGCCTCCGTCACGACCCGCAGCCGTACGCCGTCGTCCAGGGCGCTGCCTTCGGTGCAGTGCAGCGAGGGCGGGATCAGGTCGTGGTGGAGTGCGAGCACCGTCTTGACCAGGCCGGCGATACCCGCGGCGGACTCCAGATGGCCGAGGTTGCCCTTGACGGAGCCGAGGAGCAGCGGCTGGTCGGGGTCGCGGCCCGCGCCGAGCACGGCGCCGAGCGCGCCCGCCTCGATGGGGTCGCCGAGTGGGGTGCCGGTGCCGTGCGCCTCGACGTGGTCGAGGTGTGCGGGGGAGAGGCCGGCTCGTGCGTAGGCGGTTGTCAGAAGGGCTCGCTGCGCGGCCGGGTTGGGGGCCAGGAGACCGTTGGAGCGGCCGTCGGAGTTGACGGCGGTGGCGCGGATGACGGCGAGGACACGGTCGCCGTCCCGCTCGGCGTCGGACAGCCGCTTAAGGAGCACGGCCGCACAACCTTCGCCGCGGCCGATGCCGTCGGCCGCCGCCGAGAACGGCTTGCACCGCCCGTCCGGCGCGAGCGCGCCCGCCCGCCGGAACGCGACGGTGACCGTGGGGGAGAGCAGCAGATTGACCCCGGCGGCGATCGCCAGGTCGCTCTCGCCCGTGCGCAGGCTGACGCACGCGTGGTGCACGGCGACCAACGACGACGAGCACGCGGTGTCGACGGCCATGCTCGGCCCCCGCGTGTCCAGGACGTACGCCAGTCGGCCCGCCGCCACGCTCAGCGCCCCGCCCGCCGGCGCCCAGGGATCGACGGCCGCCGGGTCGGCGCCCGTGAGCTGGCCGTACTCGGGCGCCGAGACCCCGACGAAGACACCGGTGGCGGTACCGGCGAGGGACGCGGCCGGGACGGCGGCGTGGTCGAGGGTCTCCTGGACGACCTCCAGGAGAATCCGCTGCTGCGGGTCCATCACCGAGGCCTCGCGCGGCGTGATGCGGAAGAAGTCCGCGTCGAATCCGGCGATGTCGTCCAGGTAGCCGCCGTACGGGAGCGCGTCGGCGGGCGGGTACGGCGTGAAGTCCCGCCACCGGTCCTCCGGGACCCGCCGGATCGCGTCGACGCCCTCACGCAGCGACCGCCAGTACTCCGCCGGGCCGTGCACCCCCCCCGGCAGACGACAGCCGATCCCGACGACCGCGACCGGCTCACCGGGCGTCGCGGGCGCCCTGGGGGGCGGGGCCGCCACTGGGGAGATGTCCGCCACCGCACCGCACAGGCGCGCCACCAGCGCATCCCCCGTGGACGCCTCCCACAGCAACGTCGCGGGCAGCTCACGGCCCGTCGCCCGCGACAACTCCCCCGCCAGCACGACCGCGTCCCGCGAGGACATCCCGAGATCCGCGAGCGGCCGGTCCATCGGCACGTCCTCGACAGCCATACCGCTCCAGGCGGCCACCTGCTCGGCGATCAGCCGCCGCAACGCGTGCTCTTCGCCCGCGTCGACAGCGCCGCACGTCTTTCCCGGCTCGCCTTCGGTGACCGGGCGATGCAGGTGGCCCTCGCCCTCGCCCACGATCCTCATCCCACGACCCCCACCGCATAGGCACCCGCCAGATACCGCTCACGGGTCAGCGCCCGCGACACCTTCCCGCTGGACGTACGGGGCACAGTGCCCGGCGGGACGAGGACGACATCGGAGAGCCGCAGCCCGTGCCGGGCCGAGACGGCCGCGCGTACGGCCCGTACCAGGGCCGGCACGTCGAGGTCGGCGAGCGGCACGGCCCGTACGTGCTCCGCGACGACGATCACCCGCTCCCCGGAGCCGCCGGGTACGCCGAACGCGGCGAGCCGGTCCCGTCGTACGGCCGGATGCGCGTCCTGGGCGGTGGCCTCGACGTCCTGCGGGTAGTGGTTGCGTCCGTCGACGACGATGAGGTCCTTCAGCCGCCCGGTGACGATCAACTGCTCGTCCAGGACCGTCCCCAGGTCGCCGGTCCGCAGCCACGCGCCCGGACCGGCCGTGGCATCGGCGAACCCGGCGCCGAAGACGCGCCGGGTCTGGCGGTCCTGGTTCCGGTAACCCCGCCCCACGTTGGGGCCCTGCACCCAGATCTCGCCGACCTCCCCCTCCGCCAGTGCCACCCGTGACACCGGGTCGGCGATCCGCACCCGCTGGCCCGCCGGAGCACCGCAGCCGGCCAGCAGCACGGCCCGCGGGTCGTCGGGCCGCGCGGGCAGGGCCTTCCCGGTGGCCAGGGCGTCACGGTCGAGGGCGAATCGGCGCAACGGCTCCCCGGGCCGGGCGGCGCTGACGAAGACGGTCGCCTCGGCCAGCCCGTACGACGGGCAGTGCGTGTCCGGCACGAGGCCCTGCGCGGCGAACGCGGCGTGGAAACGGTCGGCCGTACCGGGGCGGACCGGCTCGCTGCCGTTGATCAGCGCGAAGACGCCGTCCAGCCGCAACCCGGCCTTCTGCGCCTCGGTGACCGTCGACGCGCAGTAGTCGTAGGCGAAGTTGGGCGCCGCGCTCAGTACGCGCGGGTGCGCGGCCAGCAGCCGCAGCCAGCGCACCGGTTCGTGCAGGAACGCCACCGGATCCATGAGCACCGACAGCAGCCCCCGCACCACCGGTGCCGCGACACTCAGCACGAGCCCCATGTCGTGGTAGAGCGGCAGCCAGCCCACACAGGTCACCGGATGGGCGTCGGCACCGTAGGCGGACAGCGCCTGGCGGGCGTTGGCGACGACGTTGGCGTGGGTGATCTCCACGCCCGCCGGGGTGCGGGTCGAGCCGGAGGTGTACTGGAGATACGCGACCGCGCTGCCGTCGGGCACGGGCGGCCGCCAGTCGTCGGCGGCGGCGTCGGGCACCTGGTCCCCGGCGATGACCTTCACCGCCCGGCCCTCGCACAACTCTCTTACTCCGGTGAGCGCGTGACCCGTCGTGACGACGACCGCCGGGCGCGCGTCGGCCAGGACCGCCGAGAGCCGGTCGCCCTGTCCGGGCAGACCGGGCGGATACAGCGGTACGGCGACCAGGCCGGAGGCGAGTGCCCCGAGGAAGGCGGTGACGTAATCCGTCCCCTGCGGACACAGCACCGCGACCCGCGACCCGGGCTCCGTCTCCGCGGCGAGCCGGGCGGCCACGGCCCGCATGCGGAGGTCCAGTCGGCGCCAGGTCAGCGTGCGGTGGACGCCGCGTGAGTGCGGTGCGGGATGGTCGACGAAGGTGAACGCCCTGCGGTCGGGGGTGGTCTCGGCCCAGTGCCGCACATACTCCGGCAGACTCCGGAACACGGGCGCGAGCGGGGGGCGGCGGCTGTCCATCGGGCATGGGCTCCTCACGTCGCGGGGACGGCTTGCGGTCAGAGCGGTTGGAAGGTCAGAGCGGTTGGAAGGTAAGAGAGGTCAGAGCGGTTGGCGAGGTCGGCGGGCGGAGGTGGGCCCGAAGACCGGTCCCGGGCCGGCCGGACCCGGACGGCTCCTTCGTCAACGGCCGTAGCCAGCAGGGAAGTGGATCCGGTCGCAGCGGTCGGGGACCGGTCAGAGCGGGATGTTGCCGTGGCGGCGCTCCGGCATCGGGGCGCGCTTGCCGCGCAGGGCGCGCAGGGCACGGCAGATGTGGGCGCGGGTGTCGCGCGGGGCGATGACGGCGTCGACGTAGCCGCGCTCGGCGGCGAGGTACGGGGTGCCGTACGTGCTCTCGTACGCGGTGACGAGGCGGGCGCGCAGTGCCTCGGGGTCGGCCGCGGCGGCGAGTTCACGGCGGTGCAGGACGCCCACCGCGCCCTCGGCGCCCATGACGGCGATCCGGGCGGTGGGCCAGGCGAGGTTGACGTCGGCGCCCAGATGCTTGGAGCCCATCACCGCGTACCCGCCGCCGTACGCCTTGCGCACCACCACCGTGACCTTCGGGACGGTCGCCTCGGCGTACGCGTACAGGAGTTTGGCGCCGCGCCGGATGATGCCGGCCTGCTCCTGGCGCACGCCCGAGAGATAGCCCGGCACGTCGGCGAAGGTCAGCAGCGGGATGCCGAACGCGTCGCAGAACCGTACGAAGCGTGCGGCCTTCTCCGAGGCGTCGATGTCGAGGACCCCGGCGGCGTGCAGCGGCTGGTTGGCGACGACACCGACGCAGGCGCCCTCGACGAGTGCGAACGCGCAGATGATGTTCGGCGCGAACAGCTCCTGCACCTCCAGGAGTTCGCCGTCGTCGACGACCGCGCGCAGGATGTCCCGCATGTCGTAGGCCTGCCCGAGCCGGTCCGGCACCACCGCGTCGAGACACAGCCCGGCGGGCGCGGCCCCCGGTGCGTACTGCGGGGGCCGTTCCAGGTTGTTGGCGGGCAGGTACGACAGCAGGTCGCGCACGGTGTCGAGGGCGTCCACCTCGTCGGCGGCGAGGAAGTGGGCGTTGCCGTTGACGGTGTTGCTGGTGCGGGCGCCGCCCAGCTCCTCGGCGCTGGTGCGCTCGCCGGTGACCGTCTCGATGACGTCGGGCCCGGTGACGAACATGTGCGAGGCACCGTCCACCATCACGGTGAAGTCGGTGATGGCGGGCGAGTACGCGGCCCCGCCGGCGCACGGCCCGAGGACGACCGAGATCTGCGGGATCACACCGGACGCCTGCACGTTGCGGCGCACCAGCTCGGCGTAGAGGGCGAGCGAGGTGACGCCCTCCTGGATACGGGCGCCGCCGCCGTCGTTGAGCCCGATGACCGGACAGCCCGTCTTCAGCGCGAGGTCCATCAGTGCGATGGTCTTCTCCCCGAAGGCCTCGCCCATGCTGCCGCCGAAGACCATGGCGTCCTGGGCGAAGACACAGACGGGACGGCCGTCGATCGTGCCGTGCCCGGTGACCACCCCATCGCCGTACGGGCGCCCGGCGCCGTCCCCGGTGGGGCGGGCACGCACGAACAGGCCCGTCTCGGTGAACGAGCCCGCGTCCAGCAGCAGATCGATCCGCTCGCGGGCGCCGTACTCCCCACGTCTCCTCGGCCCACCCGGTGCGATCGCCCGCGACCGGCGGTTCTCCAGTTCGGCGATGCGGTCGGCGGTCCGGTCAACAGTCCGTTCAGCGATCGGGTCGGGCACACGGCCGGCCGCCCGCTCCGCCACCTGCCTCGCCCGGGATGTCGTCACCTCTAGTGTCACAGCCACCTCCGAAGTGGCTTCCGAATATGGCAGCGCCGGAGGGGTGGACCGGGTCAATCGCCGTTCCGTTTGCGGGAGATGAGTCCCGCGGGGCCGGTGTTAGTCCGTGGGTGACAAGGGCTCGGGCGGGACGGGGGCGTTCCGGACATATGCCTGTGATCGCGCCTCATTCGACCACCCCGTCGCCGCCCGGGAGGCCCGCACCGGCACGACCTGGCGTCAACTGCCGCGCCCAGTTCACCAAGCACTGGCACGTGGGAAGAGTGTGGGCATGGACATCGACGCACTGCGCCGGGACACCCCCGGCACCGCCAACCGACTGCACCTCAACAACGCCGGCGCGGCTCTGCTCTCCCGGCGCACCCTGGACGCCATCACCTCCCACCTGGAACTGGAGGCGGCCATCGGCGGCTACGAGGCGGCGGACCAGGAGCGGGACCGGATCGACGCCACCTACGCGAACCTGGCCCGGCTGGTGGGCGGACGGCCCGACGAGATCGCCCTGTTCGACAACTCCACCCACGCCTGGAACGCCGCCTTCTACGCCCTGACGTTCAAACCGGGCGACCGCATCCTCACCGGCCGGGCCGAGTACGGCAGCAACGTCCTCGCCTACCTCCAGGTCGCCCGGCGCACCGGCGCGGAGATCGTGGTCGTCCCCGACGACGCGTCCGGACAGCTCGACACCGCCGCCCTCGCCGGCCTGATCGACGAGCGCACCCGGCTGGTCGGAATCAGCCACATCCCCACCAGCGGCGGTCTGATCAACCCGGCCGCCGAGATCGGCCGGATCACGCGGGCCGCCCGTGTCCCCTTCCTCCTGGACGCCACCCAGTCCGTGGGCCAGTTCCCCGTCGACGTCGCCGCCATCGGCTGCGACATGCTCACCGCCACCGGCCGCAAATTCCTGCGCGGCCCGCGCGGCACGGGCTTCCTCTGGGTGCGCTCCGAAGCGCTGGAGTACCTGGACCCGTACGTCACCGAGGTCCGGGCGGCCACCTGGGACGGCGGACGCGGCTTCACCTGGCAGGCCGGCGCCCGGCGCTTCGAGACCTGGGAAGTGAGCTACGCCAACGTCCTCGGCCTGGACGCGGCCGTACGCCAGGCCCTCGACCTGGGTCCGGACCGCATCGGCGAACGAGCCGTCGCACTGGGCGCGTACCTCCGTGACCGGCTCGACGCCCTCCCCGGAGTCACCACCCACGACCTCGGCGAGCACCGCTGCGCCATCGTCACTGCCAAGGTCGACGGCCTGCCCGCATCCGAGGTCGCCGCCGCCCTCGCCCGGCAGCGGATCAACGTCTCCACCACCCTCCCCGAACAGACCCAGTTCGACACCGAACACCGAGGCGTCCACCCCCTCGTCCGGCTCTCCCCGCACTACTACAACACCGAACCCGAACTCGACCGCGCCGTCGAAGCCGTGGCCGCCATCGCGCGCACCGTCCACTGAGGCGACCTCGGGGAACGGGCCGGGCCGGGCGCCGACACCGCGGGCGAAGCTCCCCGCGGACGTCACCGCCCGGACCGGCCCCTCGGGTCGGATCTCTCAGCGGTGCAACGTCGTCACCTTCAGGGCCGGGTCGCGCGCGATCTCAGCCGGGGTGAAGCGCTCCTGGACCCACTGCTTGCGGGAGTAGAGGCGGGTCTGGTCGGTGTAGTGGGGGGAAGCCGGGTCGGACGACTGGCCGTAGGTGAGAAGGGTGTGGGTGCGGGGGCCGTCGGGCGTCAGTTCGACGGCCATCAGGAAGCTGGTGCCGAAGGCGCCGACGGGCGGGGTGCCCGTGCCCGAATCGGGGCCCGCGTCGAGGACGTTGAAACAGCCCTTGTCGCCGGTGCAGCCGGACAGCGGGACACCGGCCCACTTCTGTACGGCACCGAGCTCGACGTCGACCGGCAGATCACGGGCGGCGAAGTCCTGGACGGCGTCGGCCAGAGCACGCTGGACCCGTATGTCGTTCCCCTTGATGCCACGCGGTGTGGTGAGCGGCTGTGCCGGGTCGTAGGTGACGCGGCGCCAGGTGTCGGGCGGGCCGGCGTCGAGGAGGCGGTCGAAGAAGGTGATCCAGAGCGCGGCACCCCGGCTGCCGGTGTCGGCGCGGGTGTCCCAGTCGGCGAGGGTCGCGCAGGCCTGCCGGACGTCGACCTCCTTGCCGTCCGTGGTCTTCAGTCGCGGGTTGGCGCGGCACATGGCCACCACGTCGTCGCGGCCCGTCTCGGCCGACAGGACGCGGTTGCCCAGCATCGAGGCGCGCAGGCTGCTCAGGGTGAAGCCCGGGGCGCCGAGTCCGTCCGTGCCGTCCGCGCGGTCCGCGATCATCCGCAGCCCGAGCTGGGCACGCTGGCCGAGCCGATCGTCGCTGTCGTACGACGCCGGGAAGCCGGTGAGGGGCTCCTCGGGGTTGGTGTACCGGGGCCCGTTGTTGGAGTTGGCGACGTAGTCGGCACGGCTCAGCCTCGGCTGGTGGGACGGGCCGTGGACGCCCGGCACGATCGCGTCGGGGTCGCTGCCCCAGGCACAGGCCGACGTCGAACCGTCCAGGGCGGCGGGACCCTCCCCGTCCTCGCCGACGGCACAGCGCTTCAGCTGTTCGTCGGTGAGGTGCGCGACGACCGAGGAGTCCGTGAAGTACGTGCCGCCACCGGTGTCGGCCGCGAGGGTGTACGTCCAGGGGATGCCCTGGTAGGTCTCCTGGGCGGCCCGCAGCTCGCCGAGGTTCCGGGCCTTGCCCATGGCCAGCCAGGTGTTCATGGAGCGCAGGTTGTCGGCGTTGGCGTCGCGGACGGTGTACGCGGTCTCCGTGGTCCAGCCGGAGGCGAGCACGGCGCCGAAGCGCGAGGTGTACAGGGTCCGTTCGACGGTCTTGACCCCGCCGTCGTCGTCGCGGACGGTCACCGGGACCGTGCGGCGCTTCATCCGCTCCGTCCTGCCGTCGACCACATAGCTGGTCGGGTCGCCGGGCACCAGCTTCAGCGCGTAGACGGAGGAGTGCTGCGCGTCGCTCGCGGTGTGCGTCCAGGCGAGGTGCCGGTTGTGGCCGATCAGGACCAGGGGGGTGCCGTAGATGCCGGCGCCGGACACGTCCAGGGTGCCGGGGATCGTCAACTGGACCTGGTAGAAGCGGAATCCGCCGGTGGTCCAGGGCAGATGCGGGTTCGCGAGGACCATCGCGTTGCCGGTACGGGTCGCTTCCCGGCCGAGCGCCCACCCGTTGCTGCCGAAGTCGGCACCGAGGCCCGGCAGGCCTGAGGCGAAGGGGGCATCGGACTGGGTGCCGGAGGCCTCGGAGGCAGCTGTGCGCGTTCCGGCGGAGCTGTCGGAGACTCCCGTGCCCTTGCTGCCCGCCGCCGGAGGCTTCGCGTCGCCGATGTCGGGTGCGAGCGGTACCGCCCCGGTCGCCCCGTTGACGTCGTACACGACGTTCCACACGTCGAGTGCGGTGATCGGACGCACCCACGGCTTGCCCTTGCAGCGTGTGTCCGGCAGCCCGTCGGCGCCCGTGTCCCGCAGATAGCGGTTGTGGCCGGCGGCATAGCCCTCGACCATCCGACGCAGTTCCGCCGTCGGCCCCACCGGCGCCTTCCGGTCGAGCAGCCGCTGGACCGTGCCCGCGCGCGACTGCCCCTTGTAATACGTGTCGCTCGCCAGGTTGGAGCCTGCGCCGGCCTCCCCGTCGGGCCCGAAGAACCGGGACCGCTCCCCTCGTAACGTCACGACCTGGTCGGCGAGTTCGCAGACGTTGTCCTGCGCGAACGCGTAGCCGTAGCCGTATCCGAGCCCGTCGAAGTCCCGGGCCAGGATGTGCGGGATGCCGTACTCGGTCCGGCTGATCCGGGCCGTGTAGCCGCCCTCGTCCAGCGCCCCGCCCGCCGCCTCGCCACTCGTTCCCGTCGCCGCGGAGGAGGGCGCGGGCAGCAGGGCGGCGGTGGCCGAGGCGAGGCAGAGGACGCCCGCGACAGCCGCCAACCGGCCCGTAAAAAATCTCCCGTGACGCTTCGTCAGCTTTCTGGTTTCACCCATGGCATCACTTTTCCGGAACAACCGGCGGGGCACATCGCGCCCCCGAGGGATTTCCCGGCGCCATATCAGCCTGGGGAGGTACATCTTTTGGATCAGGGGAGCCCTTCCTCGCGCTGCGGGTCACCGGAAACCCTCGCGGGCCCGAATCCGTCGTACCGACGTCCCGGTGAGTCAGTACGGCAGACAGGTGTGGCCCAGGACACGTCCATTCCGTGTCCTGCGCCATTTCCGGGCCGACGGCACCCGGCTACGTTTTGTGACGCGCTCCCCAGTACCCATGGAAGGCCCAGTGCTCGCAGATCTCGCCCCGCTCATAGCGGCGACCACCCAATGGCTGACGCGCGCCTATCCGGCGGGCGGCGGCGCGCTGGACGGGGCGCTCGCCGAGGCGCAGGCCCGGCAGGCCGTCACCGTGGCGGCCTGGCTCCGCTATCCGACGCCCATCGACGCGGCGCTCGTCGGCGTGGCGGGATCCGGCGGATCCGCCCGGCTCGACTGGCTCACCGGCGCCGACGAGGACCCGACACCGGACGAGTACGCCTGGCGGACCTGGGTCGACGAGGTCGTGGCCAGCTGGGCGGCCTGTCTGCTCGCCGACCCCGCGCTGGCCAGCACGGCGGTGGCCGCCCTCACCGACACCTCGCACACGGCCGGCTCACCGGTCGCCTTCCGCCGCCTCCTCACCCCGGACGACCTCGACCGGCGGGCGGCCGCACTGCTCCGCCACCCCGACCTCCTCGCCCCCGTCGCGGCACTGCACCACGCCGGCCTCCTCGCCACGCTGGAGCCCGGGCAGTCCCTGACGGCCTGAACCCCCGCGGCACACCGCGAGAGCCCCGCTACCACCGCAGCGGCAGCCCCGCGAGATGGTCGTCCAGCAGCCCGGAGATGATCCGGTGGTCGTTGAGCGACGGATGCCAGTCGCAGCCCAGGTGATCCAGGCCGGGATCGTCGTAGTACCAGTGGCTGACCCGGCCGTCGCCCCGGCGGCCGCGCTCCTCGACGATCCGCAGGGTGGCCTCCGCGAACGCGGTGGTGTTCCAGAGACGGGCGGCGGCGACCACGACGAACGCCTTGGGCCCGTACCGGGCGCGCAACTTGTCGAGGAACCCGTGATAGGCGCTTTCGTAGGCGGCGACCAAGTCGTCCACCGTCGTCCAGCGCTCGCCGGGATTGAGGGGCGTCGAGAAGTCGTTGATGCCGAGCCCGACCACGACGACCTGCGGACGCCAGCTTTCCGGCTTCCGCCAGACGTCACCCTCGACGTTCAGCAGGGCGCGGTCGTAGTACGTGCGAAAGTCGGTTCCCGGATCGCCGCCGTTGTAATTGCGGACCATTCCACGGCCGGAAAAGGCATTGATCTGGTAGTCGGCGTCGAGCTTTCGGGCCGTGAGCGCGCCGAACGCGAGATCGGCATTGCTGTTCCGGTTGACCCCGCCGTTGCCGGAACAGTCCTGGGTGTCGGAGACATTGCCGTATCCGGCGGTGTACGAGTCACCGATGAACTCGATCTGTCTGCTCCGTGCCCGGGGTCCGGTGAGGATCGCGCCACCGGCAGCCGCGACGAACCCGCCGAACCGGCCCGCCGCCCAGGGGCTCTCCGTCCGCTTCACGACCCGCACGCCGTGTCCGCCGTCGGCGAGGCCGTCGATCCAGGAGACGGTCCGGCCCGGCGTCACGAGGGTGGCCACGGTCGTTCCGTCGACCTGGACGTCGTAGTCGTTGTCGGAGTCGTCGAGGACGACACCGACACCCGTTCCCCTGAACCGCCCCTCGAAGTAGACGCCGGGCCAGCTGTACCGAACCGTCCCGTCGTCGCCCTTCTTGACCCGGCCCACCGTGTGGAACCGGGCCCGGGTGCCGCCGGCCGCCCGCGAGGGGGAGGCGACGGCGGTGACGAGGCCCGCGGCGGTCGCCGTGACCAGGGTTCTTCTGGATATCCGGGAGGTACGGGCTGAGCGGTGGGGCGTAGGCATGTGGCCATCCCTTCGACACGCGCGGTATGGGAGCGCTCCCATCGTCATGCGCTATCGAAGGTGGCCGCCCCACGCGACTCCGTCAACCCCTCGCGACGACATCCGCGTCTCAGCCCGGGACGTGATCGCCGTAGGACGTGACGGACAGGAAGCGGATGGGGAGTTCCACCAACTCCTGCGGCCCGTGCGCGCCCTCGCCGTCGAGCTGGAGGGCGTCCCCGGGGCGCATGGTGTAACTCGCCTCGCCGTGACCGTAGATCATCTCGCCCTCCAGCATGTAGAGCAGCTCGGTGCCCGGGTGCTGGAAGAGGGGGAAGACCTCGCTCTGCTCGGTGAGCGTGACGAGGACGGCCTCCATACGCTTGTGCGGGCCGCGCAGGCCGCCGAGGAGTTCGTAGAGATGGCCGACCCGGCTGCCGCGGCGGACGATGCGGGCGCCCTGCCCGGCCGGGACGAAGACGGCTTCGCGGTCGGCGTCGACCCCGCGGAACAGCGCGGTGACCGGCACCCCGAGACCGGTGGCGAGCCGGCCGAGCGTGGTGAGGCTGCATGAGGTCTGCGCGTTCTCGATCTTGGAGAGCATCGCCTTGGAGATCCCTACCCGGGCCGCCGTCTCGGCCACCGACAGGCCCGCCGCCGTACGGTACTCCCGCACCTGACGCCCGATGACGACCTCCAGCTCCAGCTTCCGCGCGGCCTCGCCGGGATCGACCTCGCGGTCCGGCAGGTCGGCGGCACGGTCGGGGAACACGGGTGTGTCCGGGTCAGACGTCATGGAGGCCATTGTGCCGCGACGGTGTTTCCCACGATGAAACAGGGTCCACGCGGATCATCGCCGGGCGGCGTGGGCGGCCAGTGTGAAGCGCGGCTCCGGCGCCGCCCCGCCCAGCGCCAGCTCGGTGGCCAGCTCCCCGATGAGCGGCGCGAACTTGGCGCCGTGCCCGGAGCACGGCGAGCACACGACCAGGGGACCGGACCGGTCGAGCACGAAGTCGTCGTTCGCGGTGGAGGTGTAGAGGCAGGTGGCCTCGTTGAAGGGCTCCGGCACCAGACCGGGCAGCCACTGTCGTACGTACGCGGTGATGCGGTCGCGGGCGGCCGGGTCCACCTTCCCGTCGCGGGTGTCGGCGGTCGTGGGCCCGCCCGCGTCGTGTTCGGCGATCTTGCGGCCGTCGAAGGGGCCGCCGTCCCGTCCGCCCGGGAGGCTGTAGGTGCTGAGGGCGTCCTTGTGCACGACGATCGGCCAGGGCTCGGCCGCCGGGTCGCGGCGCGGGAAGTGGAAGACCTGCTGCTGGGTGACGGTCAGTTCGGGCAACGGTACGAGGCCGGCCGACAGGTCGGACGTCCAGGCCCCGGCGGCGACGACGGCACGGCGCGCGGTGAGGGTCGCTCCCTCCGCCGTCTCCAGCCGTACGGCTGCCTCCCCGAGCGGGGTGACGCGGCGTACGGCGGTGCCGTGCCGGATGTCCGCCCCGCGTGCCCCGGCCCGCTCCAGGAAGGCGGCCACGGCCCCGGCCGCGTCGACGGTGCCCGCCTCCGGGTGGAAGAGGACCGGGCCGTCGAAGCGCAGCCCCGGCCAGCGCCGTGCCGCCTCCTCGGGCGGCAGCAGTTCATGCGGGACAGCGGCCGCGGCGAGGCCGGACGCGAGGCGCTCGGGTTCGCGCAGCCGGCCGTGGTCGAGGCCGCCGACAACGCGCAGCACCTGTGTGCCGGCGTCGGTCTCCAGCTCGTTCCACAGCTCCATCGCGCGCCCGGTCATCCCGATGTACAGCGGGTCCGGATAGGCGCGGCGGACGATACGGGCGCTGCCGTGGGAGCTGCCCCGGTCGTGCCCGGCGTCGAACTGCTCAAGGACGGCCACGGACAGCCCGCGCCGGGTGGCGGCCCACGCGGTGGCCGCCCCCATCAGTCCCGCGCCGACGACCGCGACGTCGAACTCAGGCGGTCCGGGGCTCACAGCCCGGCCCCCGGGATCCAGTTCGTGCCCGCGAGCGGAACCCGGGCCATGGCGGCCGCCTCGATGGTGAGGGCGACCAGATCCTCGGGCTCCAGGTGCCGCAGGTGGGCCTTGCCGCAGGCGCGGGCGATGGTCTGCGCCTCCATGGTCATCACGCGGATGAAGTTGGCGAGCCGTCGGCCGCCCTCGACCGGATCGAGGCGGGCGGACAGGACAGGGTCCTGGGTGGAGATGCCCGCCGGGTCGCGGCCGTCCTGGTAGTCGTCGTAGTACCCGGCGGCCGAGCCCAGCTCGCGGTACTCGGCGTCGTACTTCGGGTGGTTGTCGCCCAGCGCGATCAGCGCGGCCGTGCCGATGGCCACCGCGTCCGCGCCCAGCGCCATGGCCTTGGCGAGGTCGGCGCCGCCGCGGATGCCGCCGGAGACGACGAGCTGGACCTGCCGGTGGACGCCCAACTCCTGGAGCGCCTGGACGGCCTGGGGGAGCGCGGCGAGGGTCGGGATGCCGACGTGCTCGATGAACACGTCCTGGGTGGCGGCGGTACCGCCCTGCATGCCGTCGAGGACGACGACGTCCGCGCCCGCCTGGACGGCGAGTTTCACGTCGTAGTACGTACGGGTCGCGCCGATCTTGACGTAGACCGGCTTCTCCCAGTCCGTGATCTCCCTGAGCTCCCGGATCTTGATCTCCAGGTCGTCGGGACCGGTCCAGTCGGGGTGGCGGCAGGCGCTGCGCTGGTCGATGCCGAGCGGCAGGGTCCGCATGGCGGCGACCCGCTCGGTGATCTTCTGGCCGAGCAGCATGCCGCCGCCGCCCGGCTTGGCGCCCTGACCGAGGACGACCTCGATGGCGTCGGCCTTGCGCAGGTCGTCGGGGTTCATGCCGTAGCGGGACGGCAGGTACTGGTAGACGAGGTGCTTGGACTGGCCGCGCTCCTCGGGGGTCATCCCGCCGTCGCCGGTGGTGGTGGACGTGCCGGCCTCGGACGCGCCCCGGCCGAGGGCCTCCTTCGCCTGCGCGGACAGCGCGCCGAAGCTCATGCCCGCGATGGTGACCGGCGTCTTCAGACGCAGCGGGTACGTGGCGTTGCGGGTGCCCAGGACGACATCCGTGTCGCAGCGCTCGCGGTAACCCTCCAGCGGGTAGCGGGACATGGACGCGCCGAGGAACAGCAGATCGTCGAAGTGCGGGACGCGGCGCTTGGCGCCCCAGCCGCGGATGTCGTAGATACCGGTCTCGGCGGCACGCTGGATGGCGTGGATGGTGGCGCGGTCGAAGGTGGCCGACTCGCGGAGGCCGTGGGATGCGGGTGCCATGGCGAATTCCCTTAGTAGGAGGACGAGTTGTCGACCCTGAAGTGGTAGAGCTCGCGGGCCGAGCCGTAGCGGCGGAACGCGGACGGGTCGTCGTCCCGGTCGGCCGACTTCAGCAACCCGGCGAGTTCCGCGACGTGTTCGGCCCGCATCTCCTTCTCCACGCAGTCCGCGCCCAGGGACTTGACCTTGCCCCGGACGTAGACGCGGGCCTCGTAGAGCGAGTCGCCGAGGGCGTCCCCGGCGTCACCGCACACCACCAGGCGTCCGGCCTGGCCCATGAAGGCGCTCATATGGCCCACGTCGCCGCCGACGACGATGTCCACGCCCTTCATCGAGATCCCGCAGCGGGCGGAGGCGTCGCCGTCGATGACCAGCAGACCGCCGTGGGCGGTGGCGCCGGCGGACTGGGAGGCGCTGCCGCGCACCCGCACCGTGCCGGACATCATGTTCTCGGCGACGCCCGTACCGGCGTTGCCGTGGACGGTGACCGTGGCGCGCTGGTTCATGCCGGCGCAGTAGTAGCCCGCCGGGCCGTCGATGACGACGTCCAGCCCGGTGGTGAGGCCGACGGCGAGGTTGTGGGCGCCGCCGGGATGGGTGACGTGCCACGACGTCCCCGGACTCGCCTTGTGCAGTGCCGAGTTGAGGTCCCGGGCGGACTCCTGCGACAGGTCGACCACCGTCGTCGTCAGCGCTGCCATGTGTAGACCTCCTCCGGCTCGGGTTCGAAGATGCGGGCGGACTCGATGCCCGGCAGATGGGCGAAGTAGCGGTATTCGGAGGCCATCGCCACCCACGCGTCGGTCTCGGCGACGACGGCCGGCTTGCAGGCGATCGCGTCCCGGACGACGGCGAACGTGTCACCCGTCGTCACCAGCAGTGTGTAGAAGCCGTCGAACCGCTCGCAGAGCAGCCGCAGCGCCTTCTCCAGGTCGTGCCCGGCGGCGAGCTGGGCGGCCACGAAACGGGCACCGACCTCGGAGTCGTTCTCGCTGTCGAACGCGATGCCCTCGGCGCGCAGTTCGCGCCGGACGGTGGCGTGGTTGGCGAACGAGCCGTTGTGCACGAGGCAGACGTTCTCGTCGACGGAGAACGGGTGGGCGCCCTCCGGGGTGACCGCCGACTCCGTGGCCATACGGGTGTGGGCGATGCCCTGCCGACCGGTCGCCGCACGCAGGCCGAACTCCTCGGCGAGCACGTCCGGGTGGCCGACGCCCTTGAGGACGGCCAGGTCGGTGCCGCGTCCGGTGACCACGGCCGTCGGGAAGGCCCCGCGCAGCGCCCTTTCCAGGTCGGCGACCGGCAGACTCGGCGAGTGGACGACGACCGACTGGCTGACGGTCACGGCGGCCGTGTCCCCGCCGACCAGCGCGGCGATCTCGGCGGCGGACGCGTCGCCCGGCGCCAGCAGGCTGACCGCCGAGTGGCCGGGCGGGGTGAGGCGCGCGTCGCCGTACAGGGCGACGCCGGCCGAGTCGGGACCGCGCTCGGCGGCCTGGTGAAGCATCCCGGTGAGCAGTTCGCCGAGCCGGGGCTCCAGCGAGGGGTCGCGCACCTGGAGTCCTGCGATGCCGCACATGGGCATGACCTCCAAAGGGCCTGGGACGACGGGGGTGGTCAGACGGCGGTGAGATAGCGGTCGATCTCCCAGGGGGACACCGTGTTGTGCCAGCTGTAGAACTCCTCGCGCTTCAACTCGGCGTAGTAGTCGCTGACTCCGGCCTTGGCGTCCACCGCGTCGAGCACCCCGCGGACCACGTCGTCGCACTCCAGCGCGTGCACCGCGTCGAGCAGCGTGCGCGGCAGCCGGGGGCCGTCCTCGGCGGCGCCCGGCCGGCCGGGGTCGAGCCTGCGGCGCACCCCGTCGAGGCCCGCGCCCAGTGCGCCGGCCGCCGCGAGGTAGGAGTTCGCCGAGCCGTCGCCGCCACGCAGTTCGACCCGGTGGGCGTCCGGCACCCGGAGGAAGTGCGTACGGTCGTTGCCGCCCCAACTCGCCATCCGCGGCGCCCAGGTGGCACCCGAGGTGGTCGTGGTCGCGCCGGTGCGCTTGTACGAGTTGACGGTGGGCGCGATGAGCGCGTGCAGGGCGGGCGCGTGCTCCAGCAGACCGGCGGTGAAGTGGTACGCCTCGGGGCCGAACCCCATGCCGTACTGGTCCCTGGCGTCCGCGCCCGCGGGGAACAGCGCACGCTCGCCGTCCCACAGCGACAGGTGCATGTGCAGCCCGCTGCCGGTGCGGTCGGTGAACGGCTTCGGCATGAACGTGGCCGTCATGCCGCGCTGTTCGGCGAGGACCTGCACGATGTACCGCAGGGTGACCACCCGGTCGGCGGTGGTCAGCGCGTCCGCGTGGTGGAAGTTCTGCTCGAACTGCCCGTTGCCGTCCTCGTGGTCGCTCGCGTACGGCCCCCAGCCCAGTTGCACCATCGCGTCGGAGACGGCGGTGAGGTGGTCGTACATCCGGGTCAGTCCCCGGGCGTCGTAACAGGGCTGGGCCGCGTCGTCGAGCCGGTCCGCCGTCGTGAGCACGCCGTCCGCCCCGCGCTGCACCAGGAAGTACTCCACCTCCGCCCCGCTGACCATCCGCGTACCCTCGGCCGCCGCCTTCTCGGCGAGCGTCCGCAGGATCACCCGGGGCGCGAAGGCGTACGGGCTGCCCTCGACGTACGGGTCGCAGTGCACCATGCCCAGGCCGGGGCGGACGAAGGTGAGCGGGACGTACGAGGAGACGTCCGGGATCGCGATCACATCCGGGTCGCGCGGCAGTTGCCCCATGGCTCCGGCGGCGTATCCCGCGAAGCCGACGCCGTCGCCCTCCAGCGCGTCCGCCGCCTCGACGGGCACGAGCTTGGCGCAGGGCTTGCCGGTCAGCGTGGTGAAGGTGGCGAGGAGGAACCGGACGCCGTCCGCCTTGGCGAGCGAGGCGAGTGACTGGGTGCCCGGGACGGGCGGAGTGGACTTCGGCGGAACGGACACGGGCTCTCCCCGGGGTGAGTGCGTTCACTGTCGTGACAACGAGTCTCACGACAGGAAACACGCCCAGGATGTCCCTTCCGTTGCCGTTCTGTAAATCGCCTGGCCTCGCAGATCCGGCCGGCAGCGCGGTGCGTGCGTGACGCGGTCGGCCGAGTGGCCGAAACGCAGCGCCGGCGCGGCGTTTCGGTGAAGGCGGTGCGGGAGGAGGCGCCGGGGCGCGGTGGCCGTCTCGTCAGGAGGGGGTCCCCGCGGCCATCGGTTCGGCTTTGGGCAGGTCGGGGTGAACGAGGGTTCACCGATAGATGCAGGTTCCCCTTAATCGAGGCATGGATGGGCGGTCGAACGGCGAGGGCCGAGGAGAGGTGCGCCGGTATTGGCGTCGAAGTCCCATTTGCCCCCACTGTCGGCCAGGCGCGGCGACATTGGCCGACAGCTCGCAATTACCGGTTACTCGGGTCACCAAAAGTGTCTTCACCGCGCTGAAAGTCACATGCGGCGACAGTTGCATACGGCGAAGTCACTCCTGTGAGTCGACTCCTCGAACGCGGCGAAATCCCCCCGCCGGGGCCTTGATTTGGCATGCCCTCTTGGCATCCTCGGCGCGGATAACAATTCAATTCGAAACGTAATCGAGACATAAAAGTGTGTTCTCGCGTAACACAAGCGCTTCAAATTTCCCCATACCTGCAGCAATGAGGAGTCGGATGTCCAGATCAGCCAAGATTTTCGCGACGGTCGCTGTCACCGGACTCGCCTTGAGTGCCTGTGGAGGCAATGCCTCGGGCGGCGCGCCCGACAGCTCGTCCGGCGGCGGCACGCTTGTCATCGGCGTGGACCTGCCGCTTCAGGGGGCCTCGAAGGACGCGTCCGAGGCGACGGTCAACGCGATGCAGCTCTACCTGGACCAGACAGGCAGCAAGGCCGGCAAGTACAAGGTGAAGCTCAAGGTCTACGACGACTCGACGGCCGCCAAGGGTGCCTGGGACGACGCGACCTGCGCCAAGAACGCGCAGGACCACGTGGGCAACACCGAAGAGGTCGCGGTCATGGGCACCTACAACTCCGGCTGCGCGCAGATCATCGCCCCGGTTCTGAACCAGGACCCGTCCGGCCCCATGCTGATGGTGTCGCACGCGAACACCAACCCCGGTCTGACAAAGGCCTGGGAGCCGGGAGAGCCGGAGAAGTATTTCCCGTCCGGCTCACGCAGTTATGCCCGCGTCATCGCGACCGACGACTACCAGGGCGCGGCGGGGGCCCAGTTCGCGGCCAAGGACCTCGGCGTCAAGAACTGCTACGTCCTCAATGACAACCAGACCTACGGCCAGGGCGTCGGCAAGGCCTTCGAGGACGAGGCGAAGAAGCAGGGCATCAAGGTGCTCGGCAATCAGGCGTGGGATGCCAAACAGCCCAACTACACCGCGCTGTTCACCAGTATCAAGGCCTCGAAGCCGGAGTGCGTCTACCTCGCCGGCATCTTCGACAACAACGGCGGCCAGCTCGTCAAGGACAAGGTGAAGGTCCTCGGCGACAATTCCAAGGTGAAGCTCCTCGCGCCCGACGGCTTCAGCGGTTATCCCGAATTCGACGGACTGGCACAGGCCCAGGGCGCCTATCTCACCTTCGCCGGCCTGACCGCCACGACGCTCCGTGAGGAGGGCGGCCCGGGCGCGGACCTGCTCGACGCCTACAAGAAGAAGTACGGCGAGGACCCGGCCACCAGCTACGCCCTCTACGGGGTGGAGGCGTTGCAGGTGATCCTTCAGGCGATCGAGAAGTCCGACGGCACCCGGAAGTCCATCACGGAGCAGGTCTTCTCGGGCAGCGGGATCAGCATCCCGGCCGACAAGTCGGTCGTGGGCAAGAAACTGGACATCGACCCCAAGACCGGCGACGTGAGCGTCCTCGACATCTCGGTGCTCCAGGTCACGGACAAGGAAGAGAAGTTCCTGAAGCCCTGGCCCGTCAGCTGAGTTGAGGTCCGGGGCGGGCGCCACCCCACACAGGTGGCGCCCGCCCCGGACCTGGCTTCGGTCCGTTTCTTCCGCACCGTTTCCCGACCCTCGCGAGGATCTTCATGGCAGCAACTGCCACCAGCGTCGCGGTGCCGGCCGCGATCGACCGCAAAGCGGTCATCCAGCGCTACGCCACCTATGTCATTCTCCTGGGCCTCGTCGTCTGGCTCTCCGCCAACCTGATCAACTCCCCGTCCCAGTTCTTCTCCGCGGGCATGGTCGGGCTCAACCTCGGCATGCTGTACGCGCTCATCGCGCTCGGCTACACCCTTGTCTACGGCATCATCGAGCTGATCAACTTCGCCCATGGTGACCTGTTCATGCTCGGCGCCCTGTTCAGCGGCTTCCTGCTGACGACCGTCATGGGCCAGGAACACTCCGATTTCCTCGGCATCGTGCTCCTGCTCGTCACCATCGTGGGCACCATGCTCTTCTGCGGCGGCATCAATGTGACGCTCGAATTCGTGGCCTACCGCCGCCTGCGCCGGGCCCCGAAGCTCGCTCCGCTGATCACCGCGGTCGGCATGAGTTTCGTCCTGCAGTTCATCGGTCTGAAGTGGAACGGCTCTACGCCCAAGCAGTGGCCGAGCGTCCTTCCCGAAGGCTCCTTCGGGATCGGCGACTTCCAGGTCGACTACAGCCTGCTGGCGGTCATCGGCGTGACCGTGCCGGTCCTCCTGCTGCTGCGCTGGGTGATCACCAGCACCCGGCAGGGCAAGGCGATGCGGGCCGTCGCCCAGGACCAGGACGCCGCCCGGCTGATGGGCGTCAACGTGAACCGGACCATCTCCTTCACCTTCCTGATCGGCGGGGCGCTGGCCGGCACCGCGGGCGTCATGTACCAGCAGGTCGTGGGCACCACGGCATACAACCTCGGCTACCAGCTGGGCCTCATCGCCTTCGTCTCCGCCGTGCTCGGCGGCATCGGCAACATCAGCGGCGCCGTGCTCGGCGGCATCCTCATCGGCCTCATCCAGGGCTTCAACGACGGCCTGCCCTACGGCTTCGGCCAGAAATGGTCCCAGAGCGTCGTCTTCGCCATCCTCATCCTGCTGATGGTCTTCAAGCCCGAAGGCCTGCTCGGCCGACC
The DNA here is from genome assembly GCF_024612035.1 of Streptomyces sp. DSM 40750. Classification (GTDB taxonomy): domain Bacteria; phylum Actinomycetota; class Actinomycetes; order Streptomycetales; family Streptomycetaceae; genus Streptomyces. The sequence goes on along the minus strand of NZ_CP102513.1, from coordinate 1,893,291 downwards.
GACCACGGAGAAGGTGTAGCCATGGCTGTCGACGTTCCTGCCAAGGCGCGGCGGATGCCGGGCCTGGCGATACCGCACCGCATGCGCTGGCCGCTCGGGTACACCGCGGCAGCGGTCCTGGTGTTCCTCGCCTACTACTACGTGATCCCCAACCTCGGCCCCGGCGGGCAGACCTTCTTCCGCGAGTGGCTGCCGCTCACCTCCGTCAACGAGGCACTCGTCTGGGTGATCTGCGCCCTCGGCCTGAACATCGTCGTCGGCTACGCCGGCCTGCTGGACCTGGGCTTCGTCGCCTTCTGGGCACTCGGCGGCTACACCGCGGGCTGGCTGATGTCCGGCTTCTTCTACCAGGTCGACATCCACCTCTTCGGCGGGGCACTGGGCACCGCACCCGGCATCCACATCAGCTTCTGGCTGGTACTCCTCATCGGAGCCGGCTTCTGCGCGGTGTGGGGCGTGATCATCGGCGCGCCCACGCTGCGCCTGAAGAGCGACTACCTCGCCCTGGTGACCCTCGGCTTCGGCGAGATCATCCCGCAGGTCTTCACCAACGGCGACAACGTCTTCGGCTTCAACCTGACCAACGGCACCAAGGGCATCACCCCGGTCGACCCGATCGCCATCGGTTCCTTCACACTTGGGCCGTTCGACCTGGTGTACAAGTACGTCGTCTTCGTGCTGATCGTGGTCGTCGTCGTCTTCATCTCGCTGCGCCTGCGCGAGGGCCGGCTGGGCCGGGCCTGGCTGGCCATCCGCGAGGACGAACTCGCCGCGAGCATGATGGGCGTCCCGCTGATGCGCACCAAGCTCTCCGCCTACGCCGTCGGCGCGGTCGCCGGAGGCCTCGCCGGCGTCGCCTTCGCCACGCACGTCGGAGGCGTCCTGCCGGACCGGTTCAACTTCTCCATCTCCATCACCCTGCTGGCGATGGTCGTCCTCGGCGGGATGGGCAACGTGTGGGGCGTCATGCTCGGCGCGCTCGTTCTCGCCTGGGTCAACTCCACCGGCCTGCCGCAGTTCGGGACGTCCTTCAACGAGCAGTTCGGGACGAACATCAACTTCCCCTCCTACAACTACCTGCTGTTCGGCGGCATCCTCGTGCTGATGATGCTGTTCCGGCGCGAGGGGATCCTGCCCGAGTCACGGACCCGGCTGGTCCTGCACGAACCCAGCCGCACCGACATGGAGTCCCTCGGCGCCGACATGGAAGCGCCCGCTCCCGAACTGGACGAGGAACCCTTGCTCAAGACCACAGCCGCCGACGAACCGACCGTCACCGACGAGACGGGAACGGGAATGGGGGAGAAGGTATGACGACGATCCCTGAGACGGCACCGCTGGACGCCGGGACCACGCCGAAACTGCACGCCGACCGCATCACCGTGAAGTTCGGCGGCCTGGTCGCCGTCAACGACGTGTCCTTCACCATCCCCCAGCAGTCGGTCGTCAGCCTGATCGGCCCCAACGGCGCGGGCAAGACGACGTTCTTCAACGTGCTCACCGGCCTGTACCGGGCGACCAGCGGACGCGTGATCCTGGGCGAGAAGGACATCACCAACCTCGTCCCGCACCGGATCGCCGCCCTCGGCATGGCCCGCACCTTCCAGAACATCCGGCTCTTCGGGCTGATGACGGCCGAGGAGAACATCAAGGTCGCCATGCACTCCAAGCTGAAGTCGGGCCCCTTCCACACCATCGTGCGCACCCCCCGCCAGCGCCGCGAGGAACGCCAAGCGCAGCAAGTCGCCCGGGAACTCATGGAGTTCGTCGGCATCGCCAAAGTCGCGGGCGAGTACGCGCGCAACCTCTCCTACGGCGACCAGCGCCGTCTTGAGGTCGCACGGGCACTCGCGCTCGACCCGAGCATCCTGCTCCTCGACGAACCGACCGCCGGCATGAACCCGCAGGAGTCCGGCCGGTTCACCGAGTTCGTCCACCGGGTGCGGGACGAGAAGGACCTCTCCGTCCTGCTCATCGAGCACGACATGAGCGTCGTCATGCAGGTCTCCGACCGGATCACCGTGCTCGACAGAGGACAGAAGATCGCCGAGGGCGGCCCCGACGACATCAGGAACGACACCCGGGTCATCGAGGCATACCTCGGCAAGTCCGGAAGGGACAAGACCACATGAGCGGCGCCAGCGGTGTGACCGAGACGCGCGAACCGATGCTCGAACTCGACGAGATCCACGTCTACTACGGCAACATCGCCGCGGTGAAGGGTCTCTCCCTGACCGTCTACCCCGGCGAGATCGTCACCCTGATCGGCTCCAACGGCGCGGGCAAATCCACCACCCTGCGCGCCATCTCCGGCCTGCTGCCGGTGCGGGGCGGCACCATGACCTTCCAGGGCCGGCAGCTCAACGGCACACCGGACCACGAGGTCGTCCGACGCGGCATCGCCCACTCACCCGAGGGCCGGCGGATCTTCCCCCGGATGACCGTCGACGAGAACCTCGACATGGGCGCGTTCCTGCGCAAGGACAAAGAAGGGATCGCCGCGGACCGGGAGATGATCCTCGAACTCTTCCCCCGGCTCCGCGAACGCCTCCACCAGAAAGCCGGCACCATGTCCGGAGGCGAACAGCAGATGCTCGCCGTCGGCCGGGCGATGATGGCCAAACCACGACTGCTCCTGCTCGACGAACCCTCCATGGGCCTGGCCCCGGTACTCGTCGACGTCATCTTCGAAACGATCGCCCGGATCCGCGAGCAGGGCACCACGGTGCTCCTGGTGGAGCAGAACGCCCTGGCCGCACTCGAAGTCGCCGACCGCGCCTACGTCCTGGAGTCCGGCTCGCTGAAACTCCACGGCCCCGCAGCCGAGCTGGCCGAGGACGAGGAGATCGTCAAGGCCTACCTCGGCGGCTGAGCCCGGCGCGCGGACCAGGTGAACGCGATACCGCCCATGACACGAGCGCAGCGCCTCGGTGTCCTGATGGGTACCGTCTCCGCCGTCCTGGTCGGTGTGTCCTTCGTGGCGAGCAGCATGATGGCGCACTACCCGTTCCTCGGCGGACAGTCGGTGCGCTACGCCCTCGGCTTCCTGCTGCTGGCCGTCCTCTGTTCCCGGCGTGGATGGGCACCGGTCCGCCGGCTCACCCCACGGCTGTGGGTGCGGCTCACCCTGGTCACGGCGGCCGGCCTCGTCGGCTTCAACGTGGCGGTGCTCTCCGCCGAGCGCACCGCCGAGCCCGCGGTTCCGGGCGTCGTGGTGGGGTGCACCCCCGTCGTGGTGGCGATACTGGCGCCGCTGCTGGAGTCGAGGCGCCCCTCGGGACGGGTGGCCTGCGGGGCGCTGGTGGTGGCGGCCGGGGCGGCCGTGGTCCAGGGATTCGGGCGGACCGACGGGGCCGGACTGCTCTGGTCACTGGCCGCGATGGGCGGCGAAGTGGTCATGGCCCTCTTCGTCGTACCGGTGCTGCGGGTCCTCGGGCCGCTGCTGTTGACCACCTGCGCCTGCGCGATCGCCGCGGTGGAGGCGGCGGTGCTGGGGCTCGCCGTGGACGGCCCGGCGTGGGTACGTATGCCGGACGGCGTGGAGGCGGCGGCGCTGGCCTGGCAGATCCTCGCGGTGACGGTCCTGGGAATCGTGCTGTGGTTCGGGGCGATCCACCGGATCGGAGCGGTGGGCATGGCACTGTTGTCCGGGCTGATCCCGGTGTCGGCCGCGCTGACGGCACCACTGGCGGGTACCGGAAGCTTCGGACCGGGACAACTGCTGGGGAGCCTGCTCGTCGCCGGGGGAGTGGCGCTCGGCGCGGCCTCCGCCGCGGCGGCCGAGGCAGCACCGATCCCCGTGACGAGGAAGCGAGAGCACATGACGGAAGAGCCGGAAGAGATCCTGTTCCTGTCCCGCCGCCGGGTGGAGTCCCTCTTCGATCCCGGCACGGCGATCGAGTCCCAGCGCGCGGCGTTCGCCGCCCTGGGGGACGGGACCGCCGAGCTGCCGGAGAAGATCCTCTACTCCAGCCGCTTCGACGGCTCCATCGTCTTCTGCTACGCAGCCCGCCTGTCTCCCGACACGGGCGCGGTCAGCAAGTTCGGCAGCGTCAACCAGGGGAACACCGCACGCGGACTGCCCAACGTTCACGCCTTGATCACCGCCCTCGACCCGGAGACCGGCCGACCGGTCGCCGTGCTGGACGGGACGACCGTCACGACGCTGCGCACGGCCGCCGGCAGCGCCCTCGCCGTCGACGTCCTCGCGCGCCCGGACGCCACCCGCCTCGCGGTCATCGGCTCGGGCGTTCAGGCCCGTGCCCACGTACGCGCCATCGCCCGGGTACGCCCGTTGAGTTCGGTACGGATCTGGAGCCCCACACCGCGGAACCGCCAGGCCGCCGCGGCCGAACTCGCCGCCGAACTGGGGCTTGCCGTGGAGGCCACGGCCACCGCCGAGGAGGCCGTGGCGGGAGCGGACATCGTCGCCGCCTGCACCCTCAGCGAACAGCCCGTCGTCCTCGGGTCCTGGCTGCCGAAGGGCTGCACCGTCGTGAGCGTCGGATCCGTCGAACCCACCCGCTGCGAGACCGACCCCGAGGTGCTGCGCCGGGCGCGCGCCGTCGTCGTCGACGATCCCGGGACCGCGGCGGGACACTGTGGCCCGGTGGTGACCGCGCTACGGTCCGGAGACCTCGTACGGCAGGACCTCATCGCCCTCGGCGATGTCGTCGTGGGCCGGGCGGCCGCCCGCACCGGCCCCGACGACATCGTGTTCTACGGCAGTGTCGGCCTGGGGGTGCAGGACGCCGCAGCCGCCTGGGCGGTGATCGACCGGGCGCGCGGCGGACGCGGCACGCCGGCCGGGGACCAGCGGGGCCTGAGTCCCAGCGGACGGTGAGGAGCCGATCAGGTCCTACTCCTTCCGCAGCACGATGTCGAAGCTCGCCGAGGTCCAACTCCCTGCCACGGAACGGCCGTCCGGTGTCGGTGCGCCGGCCGGATGTCGGTCGAAGGGGCGGACGAGCGAGTCCTTCACACCGAAGACCGAGTCGGTGTCCAGGCCCGGGTCGCCCGCGACGAAGATATGCGTGATGAGCGGGCGGTAGCCGGGTGCCGTCACCTTGAAGTGCAGGTGGGGTGCGCGCAGCGGGGAGCGGCCGGCATGGCCGAGGAGGCGGCCGACGGGGCCGTCGTCCGGGATCGGGTACGGCGTCGGGGTGAGCCCCCAGAACCGGTAGCGGCCGTCGGTGTCGGTGAACAGGTGGGCGCGCCCGGCGAGTTCGCCGGCGTCGTACTGGACGTCGTACATCCCGTCGTCGTCGGCCTCCCACACCTCCACCCGGGCCCCGGCGACCGGGGCGCCGTCGGGGCCGGTGACCCGGCCCTCGACCCACGAGGGCTCGCCGCTCGCACCGCCCGCGATGTCCCCGCCGAGCTCGATGCCCGGCGAGTCCTGGACGAAGAACGGGCCGAGGACCGTGGACTCGGTCGCCTCGCCGTCGCCCGGTTCGTTCACCGCGACGGTCAGCATCGAGACGCCGAGGACGTCCGAGAGCAGGACGAACTCCTGACGGGTGTCGGTCGTGAGGTGACCGGCCGCCGTCAGGAACGCGATCGCGGCGGACCATTCGTCCTCGGTGAGCCGCGTCTCGCGTACGAAGGCGTGCGCGTGCCGGACGAGGGCCCGCATCACCTCGCGGAACCGGTCGTCCCGCGCGCCGTCGAAGCTCGCGACGACCTTGTCGGTCAGCTCCTGTTCAGTCATCGGTCGGCTCTTTCGTGTTCTTTCGCGCGGGGGCCGGCCCGGCCATGGGAAGGCCGGCCGGAGACACAGGCACAGACACAGGCACCGGCACCGGCACAGGCACAGGCACCGGCACCGGCACAGGCACAGGCACAGGCACAGGCACCGGCACCTGCACCGGAATGTCCCCGCGCCATGCGCGCCCCAGCAGGGCGCGCATCTCGTCGCGGGTCACCTGGCGCGGGTTGGAGTCCGGGACCTGGGCCATGACCAGGTCGGTGGCCCGGTCGAGTTCCTCCTCGGCAAGCCCCAACTCGGCGAGCGAGCAAGGCGGTTCGAGCCTCGCACGGAGGTCGAGCAGGGCGCCGAAGGGATCGGCGGGCGAGTCGAGCGCCGCTCCCAGGCGCTGGGCCGCGTCCGGGGCGGAGGGCAGGTTGAGGCCGACCACGTGGGGGAGGACCACGGAGTGCAGGGCGGCGTGTTCGAGGTCGTACGCGCCGCCGAGGACGTGGCACACCTTGTGGTGCAGTCCGGAACCGGCCCCGGCGAAGGCGACCGCCCCGAGGTAGGTGCCGAAGAGGATGTCGCGGCGGGCGGCGACGTCCTGCCCGTCGGCGACGATGCGCGGCAGCGCGGACGCCAGCGACCGGACGCCCTCGACGGCCAGGGCGGAGCTGATCGGGCTGTGCCGTGGTGCCCACCACGCGTCGACGCAGTGGGCGAGGGCGTTGAGTCCCGAGGTCACCGACAGCCGGGTCGGCAGGGACAGCATCAGCGTGGCGTCGTAGACGACGACCCGGGGGAGCACCTTCGGGTCGACGCCGGTGCGCTTGTGGCCGTCCTCGGTGAGGCCCCAGACGGGGGTGGCCTCGGAGCCGGCGTAGGTGGTGGGGACGGCGAGGATCGGCAGGCCGGTGGTGAGCGCCGCCGCCTTCGCGGTGCCGGTGGTCGAGCCGCCGCCGACGCTCAGCAGCAGGTCGGCCCGGTGTTCGCGGGCGGCGGCGCGTACGGCCTCGGCGACCTCGGCCGGAACGTGGGGCCGGACCCCGCCGAAGATCCCGACGACGGGGAGGTCCTTGCAGATGTCCTCGGCCAGGGCGCGTTCCGCGTCGGCCGCGATCACCAGGACCCGGCTCGCGCCGAGCCCGGTGACCTCGGCCGCCACGTCGTCCCGTGCGGTGCCGGAGCCGAAGACGACCCGCTGACCCCAGGACTCGTGGACCACCGTCGAGTGGACGAGGCTCACGGAGCCACCGCGGCCCGGACCCGGGGCACGGCGCCGGCCGCGATCGCTCCGACGAGCGCGGGGACGGCGAAGGCGTAGAAGGCCCACTCGATGTCGGCGCCCGAGCTGAGGACGAACGCGCCCAGCGACGGGCCGGCGATCGCGCCGAACCGGCCGATGGACAGGGCCCAGGCGAGGCCGTTGCCGCGTACGGCGTCCGGATACCTGGTCACGATGAACGCGTTGCCGAGGATCTGCGAACCGATGAACCCGAACCCGCTGATGAACATGAGCACGAACATCACGGCCGTCGGCGGGCGGGTGCTCATCGCGATCAGGCTCAGGGTGCCGACCAGGAACGCGGCGACCACGACCCGCTTGGGGCCGAGCTTGTCCGCGATCCGGCCACCGATGATGGCCCCGACCCCGACGCCCAGCCACATCGCCGCCGTCTGCATCAGCGCCGAGCCGAGCGAGAAGCCCGCGGCCTGCATGATGCTGGGCAGCCAGGTGCTGATGCCGAAGACCAGCAGGAGTCCGCAGAAGGACATGGCCCAGAAGAGCACGGTCGACACCGCGAGCCCGCCGGTCAGCAGTGAGCCGATGCCGAGCCAGCGGCCCGGGTCCGTCGTCGGCGCGGCTTCCGACGGGGTGAGGCCGAGTCGCTCCTCCACCTCTCGTGCCTCGTCCGCGCGGCCCGTACGGCGCAGGTGGAAGGGGCTCTCGGGGAGCCTGAGCACCAGCGGCACGGCCAGGAACACCGGGACGACACCGATCACGTACATCCAGCGGTACGACACGTCGGGGAGCATGGCCGTGCCCAGCAGCGGGGAGAGCAGGGCTCCGGCCGCGTAACCGCTCATGATCAGGGCCACGTTGCGGCTGCGGTGGCCGGGTTCGCTGAGGTCGGCGACGAAGGCGTTGATCGTCGGCAGGACGACACCCAGACCGAGGCCGACGATCAGGCGGCCGGCGCCGAAGGACGGGACGCCGCTCGCGACCGTGCAGACCGCCATGCCGATCGTGAAGACGGTGGTTCCGACGAGCAGGAGCCGGCGTGGCCCGGTGCGGTGGACGAGGGCTCCGGCGAGGCCGGCGCCGATGAGCATGCCGATGCCGACGAGCGAGCCGATCGTGCCGGCCTCCGCCTTGTCGATGCCGAGCGAGGGGTCGCCCAGGAGCGCGGGCACGGTGACGCCGTACACGGCGAGGTCGTAACCTTCCAGGGATGCGACGACCCAGGCGGCGATCAGCATGAACGTGGTCGCGGGGACTCTGCGGACGGTCGGGCGTATGACGGACGGAGCGGTCATGGCCGGATCCTTTCTCCGACGATGGCAGGAGCCTGCATCGGCTCGACTGCGGTGGCAAGGGTCTTCAGGAGCGCCGGGACATCTGTGAGCGAGGCCACGGTGCCGAGGATGTAGAAGTCGGGCCGCCACAGGACGGCAGTGGTGCCGGTCGCGTCGAACCAGCGTCCGTAGACGCCGCCGACGTCGGTGAACCCTTCGGTGGTGAGGCGGCGGTCGGTGAGATGGTGGACGCCGACGCCGAGGCGGGCGGCGAGTTCGGCGGCGGAGGTGTCGAGCGAGGCGCCTTCGCGGCCGTCGACGAGGAGGACGAAACCACGGCCGAGTACGGCGTCGAAGAGCCCCTCGGCGCCGTGCGACTCGACCCGGCCCTGCGGCATCAGATGCCCGGCCTGCGGGGACGCGTCGTGCAGACCCGGACCGAGGCCCGGGAAGCGCATCTTCTCGGGGCGCCCGTTCGCCTCGCGCTGCGCGATCAGGCGGGCGTCACGCTCGGCGGCCGCCGTCGGGTCGCGCACGGTCTGCACCCGGCCCAGCTCGATGCCCTTGGCGATGATGGCCCGCACATGCGGTTCGCGTTCGCTCTGGTACGTGTCGAGGAGCGCGTCGTCGGCGCCGCGCAGTACGGCGTCGAGCTTGAACGCGATGTTCTGGGCGTCCCGGATGCCCGAGCACATGCCCTGTCCGAGGAACGGCGGCATCTGGTGGGCCGCGTCGCCGGCCAGCAGGATCCGGCCACGGCGCCAGTGCTCCGCGACGAGCGAGCGGAAGGTGTAGGTGGCGACGCGGATGAGGTCGGCCTGGCTCCGGTCGACGTAGTCGGCGACCCGCGCCCACACCCGGTCGGGCTCCCGTTCCACGGGGAAGGACTCCGCCGAGTCGAGCATGAAGCTGAACCGGTGGTGCTCGGGGCCCAGCGAGATGATCGAGATCGGCTGCCTCGGGTCGCACACCTGGCGGGCCTTGGGGATGTCCGCGCCGCCGTCCTCCTTCAGCCGGAAGTCGCAGACCATCCACGGCTCGGAGAACCCGTAGTCGTCCTGCCCGACGGCGAGCCGGTCGCGGGTGAAGCTGTTGCCTCCGTCGCAGGCGACCACATACCGGGCCGGGACGACGGTGTCGGCTCCCTCGACCTGGACATCCACGCCGTGCGGCGCGTCGTGCAGGTCGGTGACCCGGGAGTCCATCCGGATCTCGACGTTGCCGAGACCTCGGACCAGGTGGTCGAGGGCGTCCTCCAGGTACGGCTGGTACATCATGTACCACTCCGCCCAGCCCTGGCCGCCGACGGCGGCGAAGTCGTGCTCGATGAGGAGTTCGCCCGAGCCGTTGCGCCACTCGTAGTTCCGCTGGACGTGCAGCGTGGGCAGCAGGGCCCCGGAGAGGCCGAGGCGGTCGAAGGTCCGCATCGTCTCGTCGTCGAAGATGGCGGCGCGCGGCAGGTTGTAGAGGGTGGGGTAGCGCTCCAGCACGATCACGTCATGGCCGGCCTGCCCCAGCAGTGCCGCCGTGACCATGCCGACGGGCCCGTACCCGATGACGGCGACGTCGTAGATGTGCGTGGCCTTGTCGTGCATGTGCGTGGCCTTCCGCTCAGACACCGGCGTACGCGGGTGCGGGCGCGGGGTCGGTGGAGAGGCCGAGGAGCTTCTCGGCGTTCTGGTGGCCGATCTTGAGTCGGTCGGCGTCGCTGATCGGCGCGTTCCGCAGGAAATTCGTGGCCGTCTCCATGTCCTCGAAGGGGTAGTCGGTGCCGAAGAGGATGTGGTCGGCGCCCATCGAGAGCAGCGCGGTCAGGAGCGGGGCGGAGGAGCAGACGCCGCTGGTCGTGATGTAGAGGTTGTTGCGGATGTACTCCGAGGGGCGGCCGCGCTTCAGCTCGATGCCGTGGTGGGCGTGGAACTCCCAGCGGGAGTCCATGCGCCACAGCACGAACGGCAGCCCCTCTCCCATGTGGCCGAGCAGCAGCTTGGCCTTCGGGAAGTCGTCGAAGACACCGCCGAAGATCAGCCGCAGGGCGTGGGTGGCCGTGTCGATGCCCCAGCTCCACATCGGGCCGACGAGCTCGGGGTGGCCGGACAGCACGTGCGCGGTGTCGACGCCGTTGGCCGGGTGCAGATAGAGCGGCACGTCGAGGTGTTCGGCGCGCTCCCAGACCACGCGCAGGGCGGGGTCGTCGAGGTACCTGCCGTGGGTGTGCGCGTTGACGAGGGCTCCGCGCAGCCCGAGCTGGGTGACCGCCCGCTCCAGTTCGTCGGCGGCGGCCTTCGGGTCCTGCAGCGGCAGGGCGGCGAAGCCGGAGAAGCGGTCGGGGTGCCCGGCGATGACACCGGTCAGGAAGTCGTTGACCGTGATCGCCTGCCGTACGGCGGCGGCCGGGTCCTTCTCCGCCTGGAGACCGGGGGAGTTGAGCGAGAGCACCTGCATGTCCAGGCCCGCCGCGTCCATGCCGTCGAGACGTTCCTCGGTGAGGTCGAGGAGCCGGCGGGAGGCCTCCGCCCAGGCGTGGGGCTGGGCGATGGAGGCGGTGGACGCGCCGTGGCCCACCAGGTCGGGGGTCACGAAGTGTTCTTCGAGGCCGATCAGCTTCATTGCGGAGTTCTCCTCGGGGGATCACGGACGCCGACGAGGCCTCGTGGGGGAGCGAGGTCCCGTGTGCGGTTCCGGGAGGGGGCCCGGCCGGCGTGAAGGGCCGGAGCGGGCGGGAGACGGCGGTGGATGCGCGTCGGACAAGCGGCTCGTCGGCTGCGAGGGGGACGCCGGTGCGGCGGGGGAGCAGCCGGGTGGCGGTGAGTGCCACCGGATCGCAGTTCACCAGAACGTAACGCATTCCGCAATAGTGAATGTAAGATCGGTTGAGAAGACGCGGGTAGGCTCGTCGGCCGACGGTTCGTCAACGCCCCGAAGGGGCGCGGGGAACCGCGCGACCAGCCACGGCGGCGCCGCACAGGAACCCACGGAACATCGCGGCACGTCCAGCGGAGCGCCACGCGTTCGTCCACCGGCAGGGGAGAGAGCTGCGCCGTGACCACCACTGACCCCAAGGAGCACAACGGGGAGCGGCAGGGCATCCAGTCCGTCGAGACCGCGATGCGGGTCCTGCTCGCGCTGGAGAGCGGCGGCGGCGCGCTGAGCCTGTCCGCGATCGCGCAGGCCAGCGACATGCAGCCCAGCAAGGTGCACCGCTACCTCGTCAGCCTCGGCCGCATAGGGCTGACCTCGCAGGATCCCGCGTCCGGCCTCTACGACTTCGGCGCCACCATGCGCCGCATGGGCGCCGAGGCGCTGCGCCGCACCAACGAGGTCGCGGTGGCGAGCGGCCACGCCATGCGGCTGCGCGACCGCACGGGCCACTCGGTGAACCTCGCCGTCTGGGGCGACCGCGGGCCGATCGTCGTGAGCTGGGCGTACGGCACCCGCCCCCTGCCCCTGACCGTCCGCGTCGGCGCCACACTCCCGCTGCTCACCTCATCGGTCGGCCGCGTCTTCCTCGCCCATCTGCCCGAGAGCCTCACCGACGAGGTGCTGACCGGCGAACTGCGCGGCAAGGAGGCCGAGTGGACGGCCGAACGCCTGGCCGACACCCGTGCCCTCGTCCTCGAACAAGGGCACGCCGAGACCCACGGCGGTGTCATCCCGGGCATCATCTCCGTCGCCGCCCCCGTCTTCGCGGCCGGCGACCCGCTGCCGCTCGCCATCTCCGTCGTCCTCCCGGAGAGCGCCGGCACACCCGACCAGCTCGCCGAGGCGACCCGCGAACTGCACGAGACGGTGGCGGCGGCCTCGCACGAGCTGGGGCACCTGTCGTAACGCCGTACCGCTACGCCTGTGGGGTGCGGCGGATGCCCGCCACCTCGTCGTAGTACGACTCGGCCGACGGGCCCAGGACGTCATGGGCCTCCAGGAACATCTCGTGCGCCTCGTGGCCCACCCAGCCCGCCGGGAGCAGTTCGGTCGGCAGATCCGGGTCGCGGAAGGGGAACTTGCGGTAGTCGTACGTCAGCCGCATGCGTTCCACCAGCGCCTCCTCGGGGCTGAGGTGCCCGGCCCGGTACGACGGCATCCGGCCGCGGTAGGTGCGCAGCAGCTCCCGGTAGTCCTCGTTCAGCGCGGCCAGGTCCCAGCTGCGGGCAGCCATCTCGCGGTCGACGGGCAGCCCGCCGGACTGGCAGCGCAGGGTGTCCAGCCGGATGGCCGGTTCGTCCGCGAACTTCTCCCGCACCTGCTGGAGCCGGTCGTGCGGGGAGACGTACGTGGACGGGGCCAGCGGGCCGAAGCCCAGCCAGGCCAGCTCCTTGCGGATACGGTCGCGCACGCCGCGCTCGGTCTCCGGGACCGAGTAGATGACCATGTACCAGTGCCGGTCCCAGTCGGACGGCGCCCGGTCGAAGATGCGGGAGCGGCCCTCGTCGAGGAGCTGGAGACTGCGCCTGTTGAGCGTGTAGACGGTCTCCCGGCCCTCGCGCCGGACATCGAACCAGCCCTCCTTGCGCAGCCGCGCGAGGACCACCCGCACGGTGCTCTCACCGACGCCGAAGCAGCCCATCAGCGTGCTGAGGGTGCGCATCCTGGCGTCGCCGCCGCGGTAGCGGACGTAGTCGCCGAACAGGTCGAAGACGATCGATCGAGGCTTCACGGAACCGACTATGTCACACGGACGGCCGTCGTGAAGATGAGCGTCTCGACCGATGAATCCCGTGTGCAGCAAGGGTTGTCACCGCATCGATGAGCACGAGAAAGCGATACAAATTATTGACGCCCGTGTAACTGTTGACACAGGATGCTCGTGGGCCTGAGTCTGGGGCCTGTACTCGATGTGGAGGTCGGAGCCATGGTTTCTCGGATCGCTTGCGTGGGGGGCGGCCCTGGTGGGCTGTTCTTCGCGGCGCTCGTCAAGCAGGCCGATCCGTCGGTCGAGGTGACGGTCTTCGAACGGAACGGCTCGGAGGACACCTTCGGCTTCGGGGTGGTGTTCTCCGACGCGACCCTGGCCGCCATCCACGAGGCCGATCCGGTGCTGCGCACCGCGCTCGCCGAGGACGGTCGGCACTGGGACGACATCGAGGTGCGGCTGAAGGGTGAGCGGATCCGCTGCGGCGGCAACGGCATGGCAGCCATCACCCGCAAGACCCTGCTGCAGCTGCTCCACGAGCGGGCCGTCGAGGTCGGCGTCGACCTCCGCTTCAGTCACGAGGTCCCCGCCGATCCGGCGGAACTCGCCGACTACGACCTGATCGTGGCCGCCGACGGGGCGAACTCCCGGTTCCGCGACCGGCTCGCCGACGTGCTCGTGCCCGAGGTGGAGGTCGCGACCGCCAAGTTCATCTGGTTCGGCACCGACTACCTCTTCGACGGACTGACCTTCGTCCACGAACACGGCCCGCACGGCACGTTCGCCGTGCACGGCTACCCGATCAGCGACAGCGTCAGCACCTTCATCGTGGAAACCGACGAGGAGTCCTGGCGGCGCGCGGGCCTCGACGAGTTCGACACCGCGCAGCCGCCCGGTCCCAGCGACGAGAAGACCAGGCACTACCTCGAAAAGCTCTTCGCCGAGCAGATCGACGGCCATGAACTGCTGGTCAACAACTCCCGTTGGGGCAACTTCCGCACCCGCCGCGCCCGCCGCTGGCACAGCGGCAACGTCGTCCTCCTCGGCGACGCCGCCCACACCGCCCACTTCTCCGTCGGCTCCGGCACCAAGATGGCCATGGAGGACGCCGTCGCCCTCGCCGCGAGCCTCCAGGCCCACCGCGACGACCTGCCGAGCGCCCTGGAGGCGTACGAGGCCGCCCGGCGCCCCTCCGTCGAGAAGATCCAGGGTGCCGCCCGGCCCAGCCTGTCCTGGTGGGAGCACTTCGGGCGCTACCACGACGCCTTCCGGCCCACCCAGTTCGCCTTCCACTTCATCTCCCGCTCCATCGGCAAGGACCGGATCGCCCGCCGCGACCCCGAGTTCGTCGACCGCGTCGTACGGGACTGGCGGATCGCGCACGAGGGGTACGCCCCGCTCGACACGCCGTTCATGGGGTTCGACGGACGGCGGCTGACCGCGACCGATCTCGCGGCGCTGCGCGGCGAGGGCTCCCGCTGCCTGTGGCTCACCGCGCCCGCCGGGGAGTCCGGACTCCCCGCGCTGTACGCGCAGTTGGCCGCCGCACTGAGCGGCGACACGCCCCCGGACCTGGTCGCCGTGCAGAACGGCACCCCGCTCACCCGCTCGCTGCTCGCCGAACAGGCCCGGCTGGTGTACGGCGTTCCCGCACTGATCGTGGAGGACACGATGGACGACGACCGGGCCGAGACGCTGCTGCTGTCCGGCCGTGCCGACCTGGTCGCTTCCACGGCGGAAGGGCGGGCCTGACCATGAGCACGAGCCTGACACCGCTCTTCGCACCCGAGGGCGTCGTGGTCATCGGCGCCTCACGGCAGTCCGGCAAGCTCGGCGCCGCCATGGCCCGCTCCCTGGCTGCCTTCCCCGGTGCCCGTGCCCTGGTCAACGCACGCCGCCCCGACCCCGACGAGGGCGTGTACGCCTCGGTCGCCGAAGCCGCCGCCCACACCGACGGACGGCTCGACCTCGCCGTCCTGTGCGTCCCCGCGTCCGGCTGCGCGGACGCCGTGGCCGAGGCGGCCGCCGCCGGGTGCCGCGCCGCGCTGGTCTGCGCCGGCGGGTTCGGCGAGGCGGGCCCGGAGGGCGAGCAGTACGCGGACGCCCTGCGCCGGGTCGCCCGGGAGACCGGGGTCCGGCTGCTCGGCCCCAACACCTCCGGCTTCTTCGCGCCCCACCGGGGCCTGACCGCCAGCTTCGTACCCGCCGCAGGACAGCTTCCGGCCGGTGACATCGCCGTCGTCGCGGCCAGCGGCGGCGTCAACCACGCGCTCTCCTTCGACCTGGCCGCCGCCGGGAACGGCATCAGCCTCGGCGTCGGCATCGGCGCGGGCCTCGACGTCACCGCCGCGGACGTCTTGGAGCACCTCGTGGAAGACGGGCGTACGACGGCCGTAGCCCTCCATCTGGAGACGGTTCCGGACGGGCCCCGGCTCGTGGCGGCCGTGCGCGGGGTGGCCGCCGTCAAACCCGTCGTGGCGCTCGTCGTCGGCCGCAGCGATGTCGGGGACTTCGCCCGCTCGCACACCGGCGCGCTCGCCACCTCCTGGCGTACGACGCGGGCCGCGCTGCGGCAGGCCGGGGCGGTGGTCGTGGACGACGAACGGGAGTTGGTGGACGCGCTCACCGCGCTCTCCCGCATTCGGCTGCGCCCCCAACCGGACCCGGGGCTCGGCATCGTCACCGCCCAGGCCGGGCCGGGACTGCTGCTGGCGGACCGGGCGGGCACCGACGGCATCCGTATGCCGGAGCTGGCCGCCGACACCCGGCGCACGCTGGGCGAGCTGCTGCCCCCGCTCACCTACCAGCGCAACCCGGTCGACACCGGCCGGCCCGCCGAGACCTTCGGCCGCGTGCTCGCCACCACGGCCGCCGACCCGGCGGTGGACCTGCTCGCCGTCTACGCCCTGACCGAGCCCGACAGCGTCGACCTCGCCTCCGCCGCGCAGGACGCCGGCCTCGGTGCCGACTCCCCGGCCGTGGTGGTCGTCGGCGGCCTCCCCGAAGACGTCGCCGAGCAACGGGCCCGGCTCCACAAGACCGGCGTCCCGGCCCTCACGGGACCGGCGTCCGCCGCCAACGCCGTACGGGCGTTGGTGACGGACGCGCGACAACGGGCGCTGCGGGAGACGGCGGACGGAGCGTCGCGGGAGGCGGGGTCCGTGGCCGGCGGGGCTTCGGCTCTCGTCGCCGAGGGAGCTTCGCCGGGGTCGGTTTCCGTGGCCGAGGGGCTTTCGCCGGGGTCGGCTTTCGCGGCCGAGGGACTGCCGGACGGTTCGGCTTTCGCGTCCGACGGAGTATCGCCGGAGTCGGTCGCCACCGCCGGCGGACCCGCGCCGGTGCCCGCGGCCGCATCCGTACCGTCCGGCCCCCTTGACGAGGACGCCGCCAAGTCGTTCCTCGCGGAACTCGGTATCCGTACCCCCGCCCGCGCCGCCTGCGGCTCCCGTGCGGACGCCCATGACGCCCTGCGGCTGCTGGGCGGCCCGGTCGCCGTGAAGGTGCTCGACGCCGCGATCCTGCACAAGACGGAGGTCGGCGGGGTGCACCTGGGAGTGCGTACGGCCGCCGAACTGGACACGGCGTTGGACGCCATCGGTGCCGGCCGCCGCTATCTGGTGGAGGCGATGGCGCCGGCCGGTGTCGACCTGGTGCTCGGCGTGCGCCGGGACCCGGTGTTCGGGCCGGTCGTGCTGGCCGGGCTGGGCGGTACGGCCGCCGAGGCGCTCGCCGACGTGGCGATCCGGCTCGCCCCGCTGTCCGAGGCCGAGGCCGCCGCCATGCCCGACGACCTGGCCGCGCGGGCCCTGCTGGACGGGTGGCGCGGTGGGCCGGTGCTCGACCGGACCGAGTTCGGACGGGTCGTCTCCGCACTCGCCGCCGCCCTGGCCGCGAGCCCGGAGACCGCCGAGATCGAGATCAACCCGCTGCGGCTGACCGCCGACGGACTGATCGCTCTGGACGCCGTGATCGTGCGCGCGGCCGATGACACCTCTGAGGAGAGAGACCATGCCTAGGCCGAGCAGCAACGGCGCTGTGCCCTGGCCCGCCGAGTACGCGCGGCGCTACACGGAAAAGGGCTACTGGGAGGGCATCGCCCTCGGCGACCGGCTGCACACCGCCGCCGACGCGAGCCCCGACGCCGTCGCGGTCGTCGACGGCGACCGACGGCTGACGTACCGCCGGCTCGCCGACCGGGCGGACGCCACCGCCCTGCGTCTGGCCGCACTGGGCCTGGGCCCGGACGACCGGCTCGTGGTGCAGCTGCCCAACACCGTCGAGTTCGTGATCCTCACCTACGCGTGTCTGCGCCTCGGTGTCATCCCGGTCATGG
This sequence comes from Streptomyces sp. DSM 40750, assembly GCF_024612035.1. Classification (GTDB taxonomy): domain Bacteria; phylum Actinomycetota; class Actinomycetes; order Streptomycetales; family Streptomycetaceae; genus Streptomyces. The sequence continues at coordinate 1,876,122 of NZ_CP102513.1, read as the reverse complement.
CGCTGCCCGGCCACCGCCGACACGAGATCGGTCATCTCGTCGAACAGGGCGAGGCCGTGGCGCTCGCCGTGCCGGACTTCCTGAAGGACCACGACCACCAGGCGATGGCGTTCGAGATCGCCGAGAGGTCGTCGACTCTGCGCCACGTACTGGTCCTCGGCGACAAGGTGGGCGACGGTGCCGTGGATCTGCGGGAGTTGTGCGCCGCGCCCGAGGACGGGGGCGAGAGCGGGGGCCGGCGTGAGGCCGTCGACGCGTACCGGCCCGACAGCCGCGCGATCGCCGTCTTCCTGCTCTCCGGCGGCACCACCGGCCTGCCCAAGCTCATCGCCCGCACGCACGACGACTACCTCTACAACGCCCGCCGCAGCGCCGAGGTCTGCGAACTCGGCCCCGACACGGTCTACTTCGCCGCCCTGCCCCTCGGCCACAACTTCCCCCTCGCCTGCCCGGGCCTGCTCGGCACGCTGCTGAACGGCGGCCGGGTCGTGCTCGGTTCGCCCAGCCCCGAGAAGGCCTTCGCGCTGATCGAGAGCGAGGGCGTCACCGCGACCGCCGTCGTCCCCGCCATCGCCCAACGCTGGCTGGACCACCGCGTGGAGCACCCCGGCGCCGACCTCAGGTCGCTGCGGCTGCTCCAGGTCGGCGGCTCCCGCCTCGCCGACCACGTCGCCCGCCGCGTACGCCCCGAACTGGGCTGCACGCTCCAGCAGGTGTTCGGCATGGCCGAGGGACTGCTCAACTACACCCGCCTGGACGACCCCGAGGACGTCCTCTGTACGACGCAGGGGCGCCCCATGTGCGACGACGACGAACTCCTCGTCGTCGACGAACTGGGGAACCCGGTCCCCGAGGGGACGCCGGGCGTGCTGCTCACGCGCGGCCCGTACACCCCGCGCGGCTACTACCGGGCCGAGGAGCAGAACGCCCGCGCGTTCACCGAGGACGGCTGGTACCGCACCGGAGACATCGTGCGGCTGCGGCAGGACGGCAACCTCGTCGTCGAGGGCCGCGACAAGGACATGATCATCCGGGGCGGCGAGAACATCTCCGCCGAGGAGATCGAGAACTTCGCGTACCAGACGCCTGGCGTCGCCCGCGCCGCCGCCGTCGCCATGCCCGACGCCGACCTCGGCGAGCGGGTCTGCCTCTACGTCGTACCGGAACCGGGTCACACGGTCACCCTCGACGACGTCCGCCACGTCATGGAGCGCTCGGGCATCGCCCGCTTCAAGTTCCCGGACCGGTTGGTGACCGTCCCCGAACTCGCCGCCACCAAGGTCGGAAAGATCGACAAGAAGGCCCTGCGCGCCGACATCGCACGCCGCCTCGGCGAGGAAACCCCCGAAGGCCACTGAACCGGTGAGCACCGATCCCATGACCGGCGATCCGGCAACCGACGAAGAGCCGGCGACGGCCGAGAAGACCTGGAGCACGACCTCATGAAGCTTGCCACCATCCGTACCGCCGACGGCAGCACGGCGGCCGTCCGTCTCGACGGCGACCGGGCCGTGGAGACCGGCGCTCCCGACGTCGGCGCCCTGCTGCGCCGCCCCGACTGGCGTACGTACGCGGCCGCCGCCGACGGCCCGACGCACGAGGTGGCCGCCCTCGACCTCGCCCCGGTCGTCACGACCCCCGCGAAGATCTTCTGCGTCGGCCTCAACTACCGCACGCACATCCTGGAGATGGGCCGCGAACTCCCCTCGCATCCCTCCCTCTTCGCCAAGTTCGCCAACTGTCTGCTCGGCGCCCGCGACGACATCGTCCACCCGGGAGAGACGGAACAGCTGGACTGGGAGGCCGAACTCGGCTTCGTCGTCGGCGCGCCGTTGCGCCGGGCGACCAAGGAGCAGGCGGCGGCCTCGATCGCCGGCTACACGGTCGCCAACGACATCTCGATGCGCGACTGGCAGTGGCGTACCCCGGAGTGGTTGCAGGGCAAGGCCTGGGAGGCCAGCACACCGGCCGGGCCCTGGCTGGTGACCGGCGACGAGGTCGGTGACGCGGCCGACCTGGAGATCCGCTGCGAGGTGGACGGCCAGGTGATGCAGCGCTCCCGCACCTCCGACCTGCTGTTCGACCCGGCCGACATCGCCGCGTACCTCAGCACGTTCACGACGCTGGAGCCGGGCGACCTCGTCCTCACCGGCACCCCCGGCGGGGTCGGCGCGGCCCGCGACCCGAAGGTGTTCCTGAAGCCCGGTCAGGTCGTCCGGACCGTGGTCGAGGGCGTCGGGGAGTGCGTGAACACCGTCGTCGAGGACAAGCCGTGAGCGTCCTCGCCATCGAGGAGCCGTACGTCACGATCAAAGGAGATCGACATGAGTGAGACCTTCGTCCTGGTGACCGGTGCGTGGCACGGCGGCTGGGCCTGGCGCCCGGTCGCGAACGAACTGCGGGCCGCCGGCCACGAGGTGCACACCCCGACCCTGGCCGGACTGGGCACCGACGACGACCCGCGCGGGGTGACGCTCACCGACTGCGTGAACAGCCTCGTGGAGTACGTCGAGGGCGCCGACCTGAGCGACATCACCCTGGTCGGCCACAGCTGGGGCGGCTACGTCCTCACCGGCGCGGCGCCGAGACTCGCCGCACGCGTCCGGCGCCTCGTCTTCTGGAGCGCCTTCGTGCCGAACGACGGCGAGTCGCTGATCGAGGCGTGCCCGCCGCACTACGGCGAGATGTTCCACGCCCTGGCCGCCGCCTCCGGCAACGACACGGTGACCATGCCCCTGGAGGTCTGGCAGCAGGCCTTCATGCAGGACGCCGGCGAGGAGACCCAGCGCCTGATCCACTCCCTCCTCGTCCCCCAACCCCTCGGCACCTTCACCGAGAAGCCCGACACGACCGCCTTCGCCACGCTCGACATCCCGACCGCCTACATCCTGTCCACGGAGGACTTCTCCCTCCCCGGCGAGTGGGCCTGGGCCGAACGCTTCCCCCAGCGGCTCAAGAACCCCCTCGTCATAGAGACCCCCGGCAGCCACGAGGGCTGTTTCACCCGGCCCGCCGAACTGGCGGACGCGTTCATCCGGGCCTGCGCGGTGTAGCGAGGACCAGGCTGGTGCGCCGGGGCGAACCGGGTCTCACAGGCCTGGTTCGCATGCGGGTTCCGTCTCGGAGGACGCTCAGTCGAGACAGAACTCGTTGCCCTCGATGTCCTGCATCACGATGCACGAATCGTTGCCGTCATACAGAAGTCGCACGCGTACGGCGCCGAGCGGGATCAGCCGTGCGCATTCGGCTTCGAGCGTGGCCAGGCGCTCTTCACCCACGAGCCCGGTGCCGACCCGCACGCAAAGATGCACCCGGTTCTTGACGACCTTGTCTTCGGGAACACGCTGAAAGAACAGTCGCGGGCCCACACCTGAGGGATCACTGCAGGCGAACCACGAACCCTGATCCTCAGGAGGCCGGGAGCGGTCGAAATCGTCCCAGGTGGCGAACCCCGCCGGTGGCGGCGATACGACGTACCCCAACACCTCGCACCAAAAGCGAGCGACGCGCTCGGGTTCCGCGCAGTCAAAGGTGACTTGGAACTGCTTGATCGATGACATCGGCGCACCATAACAGGGGACTTTCGCGCTCATCTCCCGGCAGGATCACGCAGGTTGTGCCCGGCCCGAGTGCCCCGGCCCCTCAGTGCCCTCGGCGCTTCGCGGCGGCCTTCAGCTCACCGCGCAGCAGTTCCGCGTCCCATGCCTCGGTGACGGCCCGCCAGAGCAGATCCGCCTGGGAGGGCGGGGCTAGGCCGTCGACGGGTGGGTCGAGGTCGAGGTCGGTGGGGAAGGGGTAGCCCTCGGCGGTGGCGGCGACGACGCGGCGCAGCCAGTCCTCGGGCGCGCCTGCGGACTTGCGGTGCAGCAGGACCGGGAAGAGCGCGTTGACCATCGCTTCGCGGTCCACGGTCTCCATGGCGCGGCCGAAGGCGGAGGAGATCTGCAGCAGGTTCGCCATGCGCCGGATGTCCGACGAGCGGTTGTGTCCGGCGGCGTGGAAGAGCGCGGGGTTGAAGAAGGCCGCGTCGCCCTTGTCGAGGGGGAGTTGGACGTGGTGGGCGTCGAAGTACTCGACGAACTCCGGGAGTCGCCAGGCGAGGTAGCCGGTCTCGTACTTCTGCGAATGGGGCAGGTAGAGCGTCGGGCCGGACTCGACGGGCATGTGGCAGTGGGCGACCGCGCCCTGGAGGGTCAGGACGGGGGAGAGCCGGTGGACGTGCGCGGGATAGGCGGCGGCCTGCCGCTGGGAGAGGAAGCCGAGGTGGTAGTCGCGGTGCGGGCTCTGCGCGGCGCCGCCGGGGTTGACCACGTTGACCTGTGAGGTGACCTGGTACGCGGGGCCGAGCCAGGCCTCGGCGATCAACGCCAGGATGTCGTTGGCGTAGTAGTCGGCGAACACCTCCGGCGCCCGTACGGCCATCTTGTCCAGGGCGTTCCAGACACGGTCGTTGGCGCCGGGCTTCGCGAAGTGGTCGCCCCGGGCCGTGCCGGAGGCGCGCTCCTCCTCGATCAGCTCCCGGAAGGCGGCAGACGCCCGGTCCACGACGGCCGGGTCGGTGAACGCGCCCTTGAACACCACGATGCCGGGGCCGTCCAGCAGGGCACGGACCAGCTCGGTCTGTACGTTCCGACGGCCCTCGGGGGTCGCCGTCAGGGCCCGGAGCCGGTCGCTGTCGTAGAGCGGAACGTTCTGCTCGACCCGCTCGGCCGAGGGATGGTCGGCCGGGTCGGTGTTCCGCTCCACGAGCGCGCGGAACGCGTCGAGATCGCAGTCCGCCTCGGTCAGCCAGGTCCGTGACGCCGCAGCGATGGAGGACATCGCGGCTCCTTTCGCAGCCCTTGTGTCGCTGCCAGTCTGATGACCTCGAACCCATCATTCAATGCGCGGAAACACATCAAGAAGACCTCACAGGGAGATCGCTGCCACGCCGTCGCAGCCCCCGTGTCGCCCCGGCCGTCGGCCGGGAGCGACGTAGCGTGGCTCGCGCATACGACGGTCGACCCCATGGTGGCGTGATGTGCTGGAGTGCGACGGCCGATCTCGTGGCGGGTGCCGGTGTCGGGGCCGTCGGGGTGGTCTGTGTGGCGTTGGTGCGCGGCCGGCGGGACCTGCCGCTCGCCGCGTTGCCGTTGCTGCTCGGGGCCCACCAGATCGTGGAGTCGGTGGTCTGGTCCTCGGGCGGAGGCAGCGGGCCGGCCACCGTCGCCTGGGCTGTCATCGCGCTGCCGGTGTTGGCCGTGTGGGTGCCCGCGGGAGTGCTGTGCGCCGCCCAGCCGCACGCCCGGACCCGGCTCGTCGTCCTGCTCGCCGTCGGAGTCGCGACGGCCGCGCCGCTCGCCCACGGCCTTGCGACCGGCCCGGTGACGGCCGAGATCCGCGGCCGCACCGTCGGCTACACGATCGATCTCTCCCACCCGGTCCTCCTTGTCGCCGGCTACCTCCTCGCCACCGTCGGCTCCCTGCTCCTCTCCGCCGACCGGCGGCTCGAACTGCTCGGGATCCTCACCGCCGTCGGCGCCCTGACCTGCTGGACCCTGTGGCGGCTGGAGTTCGTCTCGACCTGGTGCGCCTTCGCGGCCGTGTGCTCGGTGATGCTCCTCGGCTGGGTGCGCGCACGGCCGACGGCCGCCTCGACGCCGTTCCGTCACCCCGCCGCGGCGCAGCCGAAGCATCCGAAAGGCGATTGACAGGGCACAGGTGCGTACGGGAGACCTCGGGCATGGCTGAACTCCTCTGCCTTCCGCCCGTCGGGCGCGGCACGACACCGCGCGGACGGCCGTCTGCGGCGCGAACGCCCCGGTCGACGAGCAGGACGCGACAGTGCTCCGTCGCCGGAGCGAGTACGTCCGCTGCCGCGAGCCGCTCGACGTCCGAGTGTCCGAAGCCTTGGTGAATCATTCATCCACCGAGCTGTTGACTTTCGGCTTGGCGAGCCAGAGGATTTCGGGGGTGACACACTCCGCCGCCGGGCCGGTCGGCCCGGTCCTCCCCGCGGCCCTCGACGAGGCAGCCCACCGCTGCCTCGTCACGGGCTTCGACGGTACGACGACCGTCCCCGACACCCTGAAACGGCTCATCGACCGCGGACTGGGCGGGGTCATCCTGTTCACCCGCAACATCCGCGACGCCGACCAGGTCCGGGAACTCACCGGCACACTGCGGACGTTGCGCCCGGACCTGCTGGTCGCCATCGACAACGAGGGCGGCGGCATCGGCCACCTGGTCGCCGCGGGCGCCCCCGAGGTGCCCGGCTCGTGGGCACTCGGTGTCGCCGACGACCCCCTGCTCACCGCCGCCTGCGCCGACGCCCTGGCCGGACACCTGCTCTCCCTCGGCATCACCGCCTCCTACGCCCCCGTCGCCGACGTCCAGAGTCGGCCCGAGAACCCGATCGTGCGCACCCGTGCCTTCGGCGGCGACGCCGAGCTGGTCTCCCGGCATCTGCGCGCCTGGATCGAGGCCACCGAGGCGCGCGGAGTGGCCTCCTGCGCCAAGCACTTCCCCGGCCATGGCGGGACCGTCACCGACAGCCACCATGAGCTTGCGGTCGACCCGCGGCCGTACGGCCGGCTCGACCTCGCGCCCTTCAGGGCCGCCGTCGACGCGGGTGTGCCCATGCTGATGAGCGCCCATGTCGTGTTCCCGGCCCTCGACCCCGACCGGCCCGCCACCCTCAGCCCGCGCATCCTCTCCCACCTGCTGCGCGGCGAACTCGGCTTCGACGGTGTCCTGGTCAGCGACGCGCTGGAGATGAAGGCCATCGCCGACCGCTACGGCGAGGCGGCCGGCGCCCGGCTCGCGCTCGCCGCCGGGGCGGACCAGGTCATCGTCGCCGTACCGGATCCGGAGGTCACCCTCGCCTGCCGGGACGCCGTGCTCGACGCCCTGCGAACCGGTGAACTGGCCGAGGAGCGCGTGACCGAGGCCGCGGAGCGGGTACGGCGGCTCGCGGTGCGGTACGCGGTGCCGTGCCGTCCGGGTGACGTGGCCGCGTGGGACACGGACGCCGGGCTGACGGCGGCACGGCGGGCCGTACGGAGCGGGGGGCCGTTGCCGGAACCGGTGCCGGGCGCCCATGTCGTCGACTGCTTCCCGCCCCCGCACCCCGCCCTCAACTGGGGCGGCGAGGACCTCCTCACCGAGATCCGCGCCCTCGACCCGACGGCCACGGGGACGGCGGTCGCCGGAGAGCCGGACGACACCGAGGCCGTCGTGGGGGAGGCGCTGCGCACCGCCGGGAGGCGGCCGCTGGTCGTCGCCGTGTGCGATGCGGAGCTGCACCCCTGGCAGGGGCGCCTGCGGGACGCGCTGCTGGCGGCACGGCCGGACGCGCTGGTGGTCTCGACGGGGCTGCCGGAGGCGGGTGGTGCGGTGGCCGCGCAGGGGAGGGGGCGGGTGAATCTGCGGGCGGTGGCCGAGGTCTTGGCGGGGCGGATCTCCTGACCGGGGCGGACAACCTGACGGGTGCGGACATCCTGGCGGGGGCGGAGGCCGGTGCCCAGCCCCCGCCGGCCGGTGCCTAGTCCCCCGCCCGCCTCACTTCCCGGCGATCAACTCCGTGATCCCCCGCGCCGCGAGGTACTCCTTGTCCTCCGCGCGCTCCGCCAGGACCACCGCCGGGTGGGTGCCCTCCTGCCGCAGGCGCATCCAGGCGTCGAAGAACGCGCCGCCCGGGCCGGAGACCGAGCGCGTGGACGGGGTGCAGTCCAGGACCAGGGCCGCCGTACGGGGAGCCGGCGAGGCGGTGGACTTACGGATCTCGGCCACCGTCGTGGACAGGGCGTCCGCGATCGGCTTGGGGCGGCCCGTGGAGTCGAAGAGGCCGAGCGTGTACTCCAGCTCCGGGAAGTCGGCCAGGGAGCGGTCGACGTCGTGGGAGCACCACCAGGTGACGCCCCACAGGTGGGCGCAGTCGGCCGCGTTGAGAAGGGTCGCGCGGGCGAAGTCGGGGGCGTCGGCCGCCGGGATGTGCGGCTCGGGCGCCCCGGTCTCCTGGACCCAGACCGGGCGGGCCGGGTCGGCGGCGTAGGCGACGGCCAGTTCCGTGCCGTACTCCGCGAGGTGGTGCACCTGCGGTGAGCGCGGGCCGTAGCGGCGGGCGCAGTCGGCGGAGAAGACCCAGGGGTGGACGGTGGTCAGATCGCCCTTGCGGGCCGACGCCTCGGGGGTGAAGGGGTGGTCGTCGCCGTACCACGCGGCGTCGTACGCCGAGTGCGTGACCAGATGGCCGCCCTCGCCGAGCCCGTCCCGCGCGGCGGCCAGCAGGGTGTCCAGGTAGTGGTCGACCTCGGCCACGGACACCGGGTTGTGCTCGACCAGGTTGTTCAGCTCGTTGCCGAGCTGGAGGCCGATGAGGTGGGGGTGACCGGACAGGGCGCGGCCCAGTGTGCGCAGCAGCAGCGCCTGGGCCTCGATCGCCTCGGGGTCGGTGAAGACGTTGCGGTGGTGCCAGCTGCGCGTCCACTCCGGGTAGAAGTCGAAGCTCGACAGATGGCCCTGGACGCCGTCCACGAGGACGTCCAGACCGCACTCGGCCGCCAGGTCCACCAGCTGGACGAGCTGGTCCACGGCCGACGCCCGGACCAGGGTGCGATTGGGCTGGAGCAGGGGCCACAGATGGAAGACCCGGACGTGGTCCAGGCCCAGGCCGGCGATCTGCTCCAGGTCCTCGCGCGCGAGCCCGGGATCGAAGTCGTGCCAGGCGTGGAACCAGCCCCGGCGTGGGGTGTAGTTGACGCCGAAGCGCAGGGAGTTCATGCCGGAGTCCACCTTCTGCTCGGGGGAGCCCCATCCTGGCATCGGGAGGATGGTTCAAACAACCATCTCAGTGTTTCCTCGGTGGTTCAGCCACGCAAGCCCGGTCGGGTGTCCTTGTCACGGACTCCTTCACTCGGCTGAGCGAACCAGCTCACCGGCCCGATTCCGTCGGCCGGGCGAGGCGGTGGGCGGGCAAGGTCGCGGTGGGCATCGGGAGGCTGTCGTGCGCGGTGCGGTGGAGGTGTCGCAGGTACTGCTCTCGCGGTACGAGAACGCCGCCCAGGTCGCGGACGTGCGGGCTGTCCCGCTGCGCGTCGAGCAGCTCGCCGCCGGCCTGTGCGAAGCGCGCCGCGAGGTCGGTCACCGCGACCTTCGAGGCACCGGGGCGGCGGAAGAACATCGAGTCCATGCTGAAGACGGATCCGATCCGGAGGCCGAAGACGCCGCCGATCAGATCGCCGTCCTCCCACACCTCGACGCTGTGCGCGTGACCCAGATCGTGCAGGCGGACCAGGCTTGCGATCAGCTCGTCGGTGAGCCACAGGGGGACGCGGCCGGCGCGGCATTCGCGGACGACCCCCTCGAACCGCCGGTCCAGGCTGGTCGACCACGGCAGCCGGTTGCGCAGCCGCCGGGCGAGACTCCGACTGAGGTGCGGGGCCGAGACGGGCAGCACCGGCCTGGGATCGGGCGACCACCAGGAGACGGCGTAGGGATCGGCCGATTCCTCGCCCACGAGCGGGATGCGGCCCTCCTCCACCTGATCGGCGAAGACCACGTCATTGAGGGCGCGGGTGTACTCGTCGGAGGCCGGGAACGGATAGACCCCGGCGCGGTACGCCGCCAGGAGGCTGTCGGGACTGAGGTCGGCGCCGAAGGCCACCGGACCGTCGGGCGCCGCTTCCAGCAGGTCCAGCGCCTCCCAGCAAGGGCACCGGCTCACCACTGTGCCGCTCCCTTTCCCTGGTCCTTCCCCGGCCGGACGACGCCGTCCTGCTGGAGGAAGTCGATGTAGCGGTCCATCATCTCCGCGTCCACCGGCGGAATGTCGATCCCGGCGTCCGACAGCGCCCGCTGCGCGTTGTCGCGGGTGAACTCCGTGAAAACGCCCTGGAAGTACATCTCGCTCACGGAGATGTCGGCGCGCGCGCACCGGTCGACGAAGAGCGGGACGAACGGGGTGATCGGGTCGGTCGGGTGCCCGGCCGCGTACTTCACCAGATCGGCGATCCACTCGGCGTAAGGGATCTCCCGGACCGGATAACCCCGTCGGCGCAGGCGCTCGGCGAGCGAATTCAGCAGCGTGGGACGGGGATTGGTGAGGTGGTAGACCTCGCCGCGAGCGGGATGGCGGGTGGAGATGTGCCCGATGGCGCGGGCGAGCTGGTCGGCCGGCAGGAAGTCCAGCGGCAGCCGGACGTCCGGGCACAGCCCGGTCCGCGCGATGAAGTCGATGAGGGCGGCCATCTCGCTGCTGGTGTTCAGCACGCCGGTTCCGCTGCTGCCCGTGACGTCCATCAGGCGGTAGAGGGCGACCGGCAGGCCCGCGTCGGACGCCTTCCTCAGCAGCGCTTCGCCGACCCATTTGGTCTCCACGTATCCCACGGACAGATACTCGGGGAAGCGCAGCGGCGTGCTCTCCGTCACCTCGCGCACCCCGGCCGGCCCGAATCCGGCGAGCACCGCCATGCTGGAGGTGAAGTGGACGGGGACGGCCCGGCCGGCGGCGAGGCGGATGATCTCGTATGTTCCGTCGACGTTGGCCGCGCGCAACTCGTGGTACGGATAGATGAAGTTGACATGGCCGCCGAAGTGGTAGACGGCGTCGATGGTCGATCCCAGCTCCTCGAACCGGCTCGGGGACAGTCCCAGTCCGGGCTTTCCCAGGTCGCCGACGACCGGCTGGACACGTTCGCTGGACAGATCGCTGAGGACGTACCGCTGGTGGCTCGCGCGGATCCGCTCCATGCCGTGCTGGTCGTCGGAGGCCCTGACCAGGCAGAGGATCCGTCCCGTCGTCCTGCGCAGCAGCTCGTCGATCATGTACGCGCCGCAGAACCCCGTCGCCCCGGTGAGAAGGACGTCGCCGGGGCGACGGGGGTCCGGAGCCGGCGCGGCACGGCCCACTGCCGGAACGCGCCGATCGGTCTCGGCGGCGAAGTCGACGCTCCCGCCGTCCGGGTGGGCCAGTGTGCCGGCACGTGCCTGGCGCACGGACTCGGCGAACGCGGCGAGTGTCGGATACCGCAGCAGTGAACGGGTCAGGTCGCGGATCTGTGTGATGCCGATGCCGAATACGACGCGGGTCCGGGCGAGCATCTCCATGGCCAGCAGCGAGTTGCCGCCCAGCTCGAAGAAGTCGTCGTGCGGACGGACGTAGTCCACATCCAGGATCTGTCCCCACAACTGGGCCATCCCCTGCGGCACCGGACGGTCGTCGGTGCCGGTCGTCGGCGCCGCGGTCACGGATTCCGGCAGGGCCTTGCGGTCGATCTTTCCGCCGGGCGTGACGGGCAGCTGCTCCACCGCGTGGAAGGCGGCCGGGATCATGTGGCCCGGCAGGACCTCGGCGAGTGCCGACCGCAGCCGTGCGCGCAGCACCGCGTCGCCGCCGGCCGGCGGCGAGGTCGGCGTGACGTACGCGACGAGGTCCCGGTCGCCGCTGCCGCGCGTCCGGGCCACCACCATCGCCTGGCCGATCTCCGGGTGGGAGACGAGCGCGGCCTCGACCTCGGCCGGGTCGACCCGGAACCCGCGGATCTTCATCTGGTCGTCGACCCGGCCCAGGACCTCCAGGTTGCCGTCGGAGCGGCGGCGGCCCAGATCCCCGGTGCGATACATCCGGTCCCCGGGCGCCGAGCCGTGCGGGTCGGGCAGGAACTGCCGTGCGGTCAGGGCGGGTTGCCGCCAGATACCGCGCGCCAGCCCCGGGCCGCCGATGTAGATCTCACCGCGTTCGCCCGGTGGCACCGGGCGCAGCTCGGCGTCGAGCACATGGACGTGATTCCCCTCCAGAGGCCTGCCGACCGGGGCGACGGCGGTGTCCGGTGCGGCGAGTACCTCCTCGTTCAGGTCGCAGACCGTGGAGGTGATGGTGGTCTCGGTGAGCCCGTAGGCGTTGACGAGCCGCGCGTCGGGGATCCGGTGCAGAACGGCGCGGCAGTCCTTCGTGGTGACGATCTCGCCGCCGACGATGACGAGCCTCAACGACGCGAGGCTGTCGTCGCGGTCCGGGACGGAGACGATCCGATGCCAGTAGGCGGGGGTCAGGTCGGCGACGGTGATCCCGTGCTCCGGGAGGCGGTGCAGCAGCTCGGTGGGCGCCCAGGCACGCGTTCCCGCGAGGACGAGTGTCGCGCCGCTGATCAGCGGGGCGAAGATCTGCTCCAGCGAGGTGTCGAAGCCGAGCGCCGCGGCGTGCAGCACCCGGTCGCCGGGCGTCAGGTCGTATGCCCGGGCCACCGCGGTGAGGGAGTGGGCCAGTGACCGGTGGGTGATCATCACTCCCTTGGGAGGCCCGGTGGATCCGGAGGTGTAGATCACATAGGCGAGGTCGCCCGGCAGGGGGCCCTGGGCCGGCCGCGGTCCCCGCGGCGGCGTCTGCGCGGTCTGTTCCCCGGGGTGGACGATCCGCGCCTCGCACTCGGCGAACATCGGGGCGTGCTCGCGGCTGGAGACGATGAGGCGTGAACCGGTCTGCTCGACCAGTCCGGTGATCCGCTGCCGCGGAGTCGCCGGGTCGAGGGGCAGGAACGCGCCGCCGGAGCTCAGCACCGCCAGCAGCGCGACGATCAGCTCGGGCACGCGGTCGAGGCACACGGTGACGACGGACTCCGCGTCGACGCCCGACCGCCGCAGCCGGTGGGCAAGCCGGTCGGCGCGGCCGGTCAGCTCGGCGTAGCTGAGCCGGCCTTCGTCCGAGAGCACCGCGAGAGCGGACGGTTCACGCCGCGCCCGCTTCCGGACCAGCTCGGGCACGGTGCCCGGCCAGGATTCCTGGGGCCGCCGCTCGGCGCGGGCGCTCGCGGGCCGCATGTCGGTCCACAGGCGGTCGACCAGGTCCGCGCACCACCCGGCGGACTCCGGTCCGCCGATCCGACGCCACCCGGCCGGAATCCGGCGACCGGCGGGCCAGATCGCGTACTGCTCCTCGTCGTTGCGCAGCACGACGCACAGCGCAGCCGACCCCGTCGGCGGGTGATCACGTTTCGTCACCTTGGGTCTCCCGCCTCGCGCGGAGTTCCGCGGAGCACGACCTGTGCCCCTCGCGGGAGAGGGCCGCCGCCCTCACGGCTTCCCCTTCGCGGGTGTCCCGCGCAAACCGGCCAGGCGGCCGAGCGGTGGCGCGAGAACGAGGTGCTCCGCCTCCTCGGCGCCGACCGGCTCGGCGAAGAGGTATCCCTGGCCGAACCGGCAGCCCATGGAGATCAGCGATTCCTGCTGCCTCACGTCCTCCACCCCTTCGGCGATCACCGTGAGACCGAGGGTGTCCGCGAGATGCGTGATGCCCTCGACCAGGGCGTACTGTTCGGGCGAGCGCCCGAGGTCGTCGACGAACGACTTGTCGATCTTGAGTATCGAGATCGGGAACTCGCGCAGATAGCTCAGCGACGAGTAACCCGTTCCGAAGTCGTCGATCGCGATACGGATACCGAGGTCGGTGAGCGAACTCATCTCGGCCAGGATACGTTCGTCGTTGTACATCAGCACACTCTCGGTCAGTTCCAATACGAGAGACGACGGTTCGATGCCGGAGAGATCCAGAGCGCGCCGGATCACGTTGTGGAACTCCTCGTCCCGGAACTGACGCGGTGACACGTTCACGCTGACGTAGGGCGTGTTGCGGTCGGACCGCCCGCCGCGCAGCACGCAGTCCTCCAACCGGACCGCCTCGGACGCGGCCTGGTCAAGCACCCAGGCGCCGAGCGGAACGATCTGCCCGCTCTCCTCGGCCAGCGTGATGAACTGCTCGGGCAGCACCATGCCCCGCGTGGAGTGGGGCCAGCGAACGAGCGCCTCGAAGCCGGCGATCCGCCCGCTGGCCAACTCCACGATGGGCTGGTAGAGCACCATGAAGGACGTATCGATCGACGAACTGTCCAGACCCTCCTGCAACTTGGCGCGCTCGGCCATGCCGCTCTGCAGTTCCGGGTGGTAGCGGCGCCACTGGCGCTTGCCCGCCGTCTTCGCCGCGTACAGCGCGAGATCGGCGTGAGTCAGCAGTTCGACCGAGTCGATGCTGTCCTCCGTCGTCGCGACGCCGATGCTGGCGTACGTGCTCAACGGCCCCACACTGAGCCGGAACGGATCGGCGAACGCGGTCATCACGTGTTCGGTGAACCGCTCCACGCCCGTCGGTGTGGCGGAGCCCTCCACCAGCAGGGCGAACTCGTCGCCGCCGATGCGCGCGGCGGTGTCGGAGGCACGGACGGTGGTCTGCAGCCGGAGTGACAGCGCGACCAGGAGTTCGTCGCCCACACTGTGGCCGTGTATGTCGTTGACGACCTTGAAGTCGTCCACGTCGACGAAGAGCACGCCGACGACCGTGCCGTCGCGCTGAGCCTGCACCAGGGCGTGGTTGACCCGCTCCTGGAAGAGCAGGCGGTTGGCCAGGCCGGTGAGTGGGTCGTGGAACGCCTGGTGGGTGAGTTCGCGTTCGAGCTTGCGCTGTTCGGTCACGTCCCGCAGGGTGAGCACCACCCCGCCGACGGTGGCCTCCTCGCGCAGGTCGCTCCACCTCACCTCGACCTCGATGGTCGCCCGGTCGGCGCGGACCATGCGCCAGTGCTCGCGCCTGATCTGGTACTCATGGCTCCGTATCCGGCCGAGCGTCTCGACCACCGCGCGGCTGTCCTGCGGCGGCACCAGATCGACGAGGTGGGTGCCCTCCAGGTGGGAATATCCGAGCACCTGGTCGGCGGAGGGGCTGGCGTAACGGACCCGGTCGCCGTCGAGGATGAGGATGACGTCGGAGGCGTTCTGCACCAGTGTGCGGAAGTACATCTCGCTGTTGCGCCGGTTGACCTCCTGGGCGAGGGCGACCCGCGCCAGGGCAAGTGCGGTCTGAGCGGCGAGAGTCGCCAGCGTTTCGCGGAGCACGAGCAGGTCCCGCTCGTCCCCGGCCACGATCAGTGCCCCGATCAGCGGATCGCCGGAGGGGTGATCCTGCGAACTGAGCGGGCAGACCAGCGCATGTCCCGCGAGGGTCGGCCCCTCGTCCTCGCCCGTGAGGTGGGCGGCGAGATCGGGCCCCACACCGTCGAGGGTCACCAGGCGGTTCTCGCCGGACGCGATCAGTTCCCGTACGGCCGCGGTCACCGGCGCGGACAGGGGCCCGCGTACGTCGCCGTTCGCCCCGTTCAGCCAGAGCGAGTTGTCCGGCACGGTGAGCAGCGCGGAACGCGGCGGGCTGTACGACATCAGTCTCTTCACAGCGGAGTGGACGGCGGCGGCCACATCCCGCGGATCGCCCGCTCCGCCCAGCGACGACACCGCGTTGCGCAGTATCTTCTCCCGGCCGACCGCCCGCTGGTGGGTCGCCACCACACCCGCCAGGCGGTAGAGCACCAGGAGGAAGAGCACCGCGGAGAACACCCCGATGACGCCGACGTCGGAACGCACACCGCGCACCGCCTCCGTCAGCAGGATGGCAGGCGCGATCAGCGACGCCAGGGTGAGCAGGCTCAGTCGGCCGGTGCCGGTCTCGGCGCGCCATACCACCGGTTGGGTCAGCGACCGCATGCTCGGATCGAGCGCGGCGGCTGCCCAGGCGCCGTACAGGACGGCCCAGCCGAGATCGACGGCGGTACCCGTGCGCCAGGTCCCGTTCAGTTGAATCAGGCCGTACGCCACGTCGGCGGCGAGCAGACCGATGGTGCCCACGGTGAGCAGCATGAGCGAGCGGCTCTTGCCGCCACGGCCGGCGAGCAGGCGCAGCAGCATCGCCAGTACGAGGATGTCGCCGAGCGGATAGGCGATGGAGAACGCCTTCTGCACCCAGGTGAGACCCTCGGCGCGGGCGTACGGATCGATGAGGAAGAGCCACGACAGCAGCGCCAGACCGACTGTCAGCGTCAGTGCGTCGACGAGGCTCGCGCGGTCGCGCCAGCTCGTGCGCCAGTGCACGAATCCCAGCAGCCCGGCCGCGTAGAGCGGATATGCCGCGAGATAGAAGCCGTCGGCGATCGATGGGAACGGGACTTCCTCGTCGGGCAACTGGATGAGGATGATCTGGGCGGCCTGGCCCGCGGCGAAGGCGAAGTTTCCCGCGGCGAGCAACAGCCAGGGGAGTCGATGCGCGGGGCGGTTGAGACGGATACCCAGGACAATACCGACGACGCCGGTCGCTCCAATGGCGACGAAGATCAGCCGCTGTTCCGGGAATATGTAGTAGAACACGGTCAGTACGACGATGCATGAGCTGACAGCGGCCGTCGCGGCCTGGCCTCGCAGTCGCGCGTTCATCCCAACTAACCTCCTGGGAGGGCCACTTGCAGGACGGATCGAGCTGGGCGAACGGCACCGGGCGACGGCGGAGAAGGCCCGTAGGACGCCCCGTGGGACGCAGGACCGGATTGGCGAAGGGGAATTCTCCAGGACCGGGGAATTTTCCGGGACCGGGACCGGGCCCCGGAGACCTGTGAACACGATCGCCGGCCATACGCGGTCGATATACGGTCGCCGTTGTACAAGGTCGCCGGAAGGTGGGCTTCTTCTCGCCGAGACATCGACGTGTCTTCCCTCAAGCTAACTCGGCTCGCCATTTCCCGCACGTGCAGGGGGAGATAACGCGTCCGGAGCGATCCGGGGAGATGACGCGTCGCGTCGCGGTACACCGCGCCGTGCGGGAAAATGGAGGACGTGGAATTGGAGGACGCGGAAACCTGCCCGGACCCGCCCAGCGACGATCGGCTCCTGACGGAGCGTGGAGTCCCATGCTCTCCGATTACCGCCGGATCTTCTCTCCCGCGGGCAGTCTGCTCTTCTCCACCGCGGGCTTCATCGCGCGCCTTCCGCAGTCGATGATCGGCGTCGGCATCGTCACCATGGTGTCGCAGCTCGGCGGCGAGTACCGGCTCGCCGGCTCGGTCTCCGCCACGCAGGCGTTCGCCGGCGCGGCGGTCGGACCGCAGATCTCCCGACTGGTCGACCGTCATGGCCAGCGCCGGGTCGTTCTCCCGGCGACAGCCGTGACGGTCGCCGCCATCTGTGCGCTGCTGCTGTGCGCCCGGTACGGCGCCCCGGACTGGACGCTGTACGTCGCGGCGGCGGTGGCGGGCTGCATGCCCAGCATGGGCGCGCTCGTCAGGTCCCGCTGGGCGGAACTCCATCGGAGGTCACCACGGCTGCTGCACACCGCGTACGCGCTGGAGTCGGTGCTCGACGAGGTGGTCTACGTCGTCGGCCCGGCCCTGGCGATCACGCTGTCGACCAGCGTCTTCGCGGAGGCCGGACCGCTGACGGCCGCGGTCCTGCTCGCCGTCGGCGTCCTGCTGTTCGCCGCCCAGCGGCGTACGGAACCGCCGGTGCGCCCCGCGCCGCAACGCGCCGGGGGCTCCGCGCTGCGCATCCCGGGACTCGGCCTGTTGGTGCTGACGCTGACGTCGGTGGGCGCGTCCTACGGTTCGGTGGAGGTCGCGACGGTGGCGTACGCCGGCGCGCACGACCACAAGGCGCTCTCCGGCCCGCTGCTGGGCGTGTACGCGCTCGGCTCGGGACTGGCGGGCGCGGTCTTCGGCGCGATGAGCCCGCGGGGGGCGATCACGCGGCGGCTGCTGGTCAGCGTCTGGGTGATGGCCGTGACGATGGCACCGCTGTTGTTCGCGCCGGGTCTCGCGGTGCTGGCGGTGGTGCTCTTTGTGGCGGGCATGTCCGTCGCGCCGACCCTGATCACCACGATGGGGCTGGTGGCCCACCTGGCGCCGGCCGCCCAGCTCACGGAGAGCATCACCTGGGTCGTCTCAGGCCTCTCCGTCGGGGTGGCGCTGGGCTACGCCGCGTCCGGGTGGCTGATCGACGCGGCGGGGGCCCCAGCGGGCTACTGGGTGGCGTGCGCGGCGGCCCTCCTCGCCGCCTCGACGGTCTCCCTCGCCCTGCCACGGCTGACCCGCGCGGACGCGCGCTGAGCCGCTGGCGCCTGGCTGGCGTACCAGGTCGCGGGGAAGCGCGGGTGGCTGTCCCGCCATACCGTCATGGTGCCCGGTACGAGTGCCGTGGAGGGGTGAGTGGCTCTGCGGCCTGAGCGTCGGCCGTGTCGGCGGGCTGCTGTTCTCCCGGCGCCCCGCCCTTCTGGAGGCAGGGACGCGCGGGTTCGATCCAGCCCTGGACTCTTCTGGCGGGCGGCTTGTCAGGTCCCGCTGGGCGGGGTCCGGACCTGGCGGGGTTCCCGCTCCTCCTCCGCACGGACGAAACGGTCGAGCAGCGCGTCGAGACCGGCGGCCAGGTCCCCCGGTCCGCCCTGCTCGGCGAGGGTGGCGGCGGTTTCTCGGAGCCTGGGCAGTTCCCGGGGCGGCATGCGGTGCAGTCCGAGACGGAACGCGGGATCCCGTTCCTCGGGGTTGTCCACCATGGCCTGCAGCTCCACGGACACATAGCCGAGGACCCAGCCGGTGAAGGCGCGGAAGACGGCGGAGGAACGGGCCTTGTCGAGCCCGGCGCCCTGGAGCAGGGCGAGCACCCGCTCGTGATGCCTCAGGACAGCCGGCGGCCGCCGGGCCAGCGGAACCGCCAGCATGCGAGTGGAGAGCAGCGGCATCACCTGGGGGTGGGCCAGACAGACCTCGTACGTCGCCCGCGCGATCCGGTGGAGTTCGGCACGCCATGCGGGAGCGTGCGCCTGGGGCTCAGCCTCAGCCTCAGCCTCAGCCTCAGCCTCGGCCTGTTCCTGACCCTGGGCCCCGGCGGCCGCCGTGCCGGGTTCCGGACCGGGACCGGGACCGGCGGTCAGACGTTCCTCCAGTTCGAGGTACAGGGCTTCGACCAAGCCGTCCAGGAGCGCGTCCTTGCTCGCCGCGTACCGGTAGAGCGCCATCGCCTCCACGCCGAGCTCGGCACCCAGTCGGCGCATGCTCAGCGCCGAGAGGCCTTCGTCGTCCACCAGCTTCAGGGCGCTGGCCAGCACGCGCTCCCGGCTCAGTCGCCCGTAGTGGCCACGGTCGCTGGCGCGCCTCGCTGGGTGGGCTCCGGGGTCCCCGTCCTTCTCCTGCGCCTTCGACTGCTCCCTGGCCATGTTTCGCCTCCGGCTGGTCGGCCCGCGTTCTGTCCGGTGTTGACTCTATGCGCCTCTGCGGGAATGTGTACGTATACGACGTAAATCGCGTCTCGGGGACGGGTGCCTGTCGGGAGCCGCCCCCGGACGTCACCGCACCGCCCTGGCAGAACGGTTATGAGGCCCGCCCGTCGGCCGGGCTCGGCCCGTCCGTCTCGGACAGAACGGCTCCGACCGGCAGGGTCCGCCCCAGCTCCTTGCCGAAGTAGTCCCGACTGCCCATATCGGTCCCGACCAGCGAGCCCAGGTCGAGGCCCTTGTCCGCCAAGGTGTCGCAGACGGGCACCAGCAGTGCGGCGTCGCTGGCTTTCTTGACGACCGGTGTCGCCCCTCCCCGGAAGCAGGGGTCGGCCTCGAAGCCTGTCTTCCGGCCGTTCGTCATCTCCTGACCGGTGGCGGACCGCCACTGCGCGAGACCGGAGTAGGTCTTGCCGCCCCATTGCACGGTCCAGCGGTCGGCGGTGGTGTAGTAGTCGTTGCCCTGCCACAGGGCTTGGTCGGTCGAGAATGCCTTGTCCGCCCGGACGAGCTGTGGGCCGTCCGTCACCAGGATGTTGTTACGGAAAGTGATATGCCGGCTTTCGGCGTCCACTCGCACCACGGACCCGGGCCGTACCGTGTCCGTCATCACCACGGTGTTGTTGTACACCTGAAGCCCGTACATCAGCTTTCCGTGCACATGGATTCCGCCTCTGTCCGGCCATTTACGTCCGTCATTGCTGCTGATGTTGAAACGGAACACATTGCCGGTGTGGGCGTCGTTCGTCTTGCCGGTGTAAGCGTGAAATCCGGGACCGTCGTTACCGAATGCCAGGTTGTACTGGGCGGTCGAATAGGAGACGTTCGAGTCGAGCCCGAATCCCGCTCCGTCGACGTGTGACCCGGTGTGATTGCGGTAACTGCTGTTGTGCTCCATGACCAGGTCGGTCGAGTCGTAGGCCCAGATGCCGATCGGTCCCTCCGGGGCTCGTGCCGAGGCTCGGGTTCCGTTGTCATGAGCGGTCGACCCCTGTACCCGCCCGCCCCGGACACTGCCGAAGACAATGCCATTCCCGGTGTGCCGATTGTCGGCACGGGGGTCACCCGCATTGTGGCGCGCCTCGACTCCTGACACCACCACATCCTCGTGAGAATATCCGGTGGGAACCTCTTCATAGGTCATCGGGCCGTACGTCAGAAGCCCGTTGTCCTTGTTGTTCCGCAGTACGGAGTCGGTTATCCGCACCTCACGGAAACCGGTCGACCGACTGGCACTGCCGATCTGAATTCCGGTGCGGAAACCGGAAATCTCCACGCCGTCGACCGACAGGTACCGCAACTTCTTGGCGTCGGCCCTGTCGCTGTAAGCGTGAATACCACCCTGATCGTTATAGGCGCCGTTCCTGCCGGCGATCGCCACCCCTCGTATTTCCACCCCCGCGGTGTTGTGGACGGTGATGCCGGGGGCGTCGTCCGCCACGATCGTGGCCCTCCCGCCGCCGTAACTGCCCACGACCACGGGGGTGTCCTCGCGGCCCGCCTCGCCCTCGCTCAGTTTGAGTGAGCCCGGGAAACGTGCTCCACCCCGAAGCAGCAGCCGGTCGCCGGGCGCGAAGGCTCTTTCATCGGCTCGCTCGAGCGACCGCCACGCCTGGCCCGGGGACCGGCCGTCGTTGTCGTCGTCACCATCCGGACTCAGGTAGTAGCTCTGGCCCGGTGTGTAATGCGGAATCCCGGCGGCGCAGCCGGCGACGAGAACGCCCGTGAGCGCTGCCGGTACGGCCACGAGGACGCCCAGGCCACAGCGCCCCAGGCGCCGTGCGGAATGGTTTCGCATCGGGATCAGCGCCTCACGGGTTCCGGGGCCGTTCGCTCTGCCGGGGTGCGGTCGTGCCTGGACCTGAACCATTCCACGGTGTGCCGCAGCCCCTCCTCGATCGTCACCAGGGGGAACCAGCCGAGTTGATGCTGCGCCCGCGTGATCACCGGACGCCGCCGGGCAGGGTCGTCCACGGGCAGCGGACGGAAATCGAGGCCCGACGCCGACCCGGTCGCCTCCCGCACCAGTTCCGCTAGTGCCCGCACCGTCCGCTCGCTGGGATTGCCCAGGTTGACGGGCCCGGGGAGATCCGAGTCGATCATGGAGACAATGCCCCGGACCAGGTCGTCCACGTAGCAGAAACTCCGCGTCTGGCTTCCGTCCCCGTAGATGGTGAGAGGCTCGCCGTCCAGTGCCTGCCGGATGAAGGTGGACACCACCCGGCCGTCGTGGGGGCGCATTCTCGGTCCGTACGTATTGAAGATGCGCGCTATGCCGACGTTCACGGCCAGGCTGCGCCGGTACGCCGTGGACAGCGCTTCGGCGAACCGTTTGGCCTCGTCGTACACGCTGCGCGGCCCCACCGGATTGACATTCCCCCAGTAGTCCTCCCGCTGGGGGTGGACCACCGGGTCGCCGTACACCTCGCTGGTCGAGGCGAGGACGAAACGTGCCCGGTGACGTTCCGCCAGCCGCAGGGCGTTCTCCGTGCCTCTGCTGCCCACCGCCAGAGTCTCCAGGGGGCGGCGGTGGTAGTCGGGGGGCGAGGCGGGGCTGGCGAGGTGCGCCACGGCGTCCACCGGTCCGGGAACGTCGAATGCGTCGGTGACGTCGGCACGGATGAACGTGAAACCGGGGTGTCCGGCCAGATGCGCCGTGTTCTCCGGGTTACCGGTCGAGAAGTCGTCCACGCACAGGACGCGGTCGTCTCTCCTCAGCAGGGCGTCGCACAGGTGCGATCCGAGAAAGCCGCCCCCGCCAGTGACCACGACATGCATGATTCCTCCAGAATTTTCGTGTTCAGGCGGCGCACGAGCCGGTCATCGGGGGACGACCGAGTGCGCTCACGGTCCAGCCCGCCGACTGCCAGGGGGCGGCGTCCAGGGTGTCCCGCGCGTCGAGGATCTTCCGGTCACGCACCATGGGGCCGAGCTCGGCCGGCGAGATCTCCCGGTACTCGGGCCATGCCGTCAGGTGCAGGACGAGATCCGCGTCCTCACACGCCTTGGGCGCGTCGAGGGTGTACTGCAATTCGGGGAACCTTCGCCGGGCGTTGTCGACGGCTTCCGGGTCGTGCACCCGGACCTCGGCGCCCTCGCGCCGAATCGCCGCCGCGACGTCCAGGGCGGGCGAGTCCCGCACGTCGTCGCTTTCGGGTTTGAAGGCCGCGCCCAGCACCGCGATGCGCCGACCGGTGAAGGAGCCGCCCACCAGCTTCCGTGCCAGGTCGACCGTGCGGCGTCGCTGCCGGGTGTTGATCTCGTCGACCTGGTGGAGGAAGGCGATCGCCGCGCCGGCGCCCAGTTCCTCGGCGCGCGCCGCGAAAGCACGGATGTCCTTGGGGAAGCAACTGCCGCCGAAGCCCAGGCCGGGTTGCAGGAACCGGTGTCCGATGCGCGAGTCCTCGCCGACGGCCGCCGCCAGCGTCACCACGTCGGCGCCCGCCGCGTCGCACACCTCGGCCATGGCGTTGATGAACGAAATCTTGGTGGCGAGGAAGGCGTTCGACGCCACCTTGACGAGTTCGGCGGTGGCGGGGTCCGTGCTGAAGAAGGGGACACCGCTGATCAGCATGGGCTCGTAGATCTCGCGCAGGGTCGCTTCGGCGCGCCGTGACTCGACGCCCACGACGATCCGTTCGGGACGCCTGGTGTCGGCCACGGCGAACCCCTCGCGCAGGAACTCCGGGTTCCAGGCGATCTCACTGTGCGGTGCGACAGCCCGCAGGCGTGAGCCCAGACGGGCCGTCGTGCCGACAGGCACCGTGGACTTGCCGACGATCAGGCTGCCGGGCCGCAAATGCGGTGCTATGCCGTCGACGACGGCGTCGACATGGCGAACGTCGGCCGCTTCACCGCCGGGCATCTGCGGGGTTCCCACGCACACGAAGTGCAGGCGCGCGAACCGGGCGGCCTTGGTGACGGAGGTGGTGAAACGCAGCCGTCCCGACTCGACCGTACGGGCGAGGAGTTCATTCAGGTCAGGCTCGTAGATCGGGGCCTTCCCCTCGGTCAGGGCCGCGATCCGCTCTTCGTCGATGTCGACGCCGAGGACCTCGTGGCCGATGTCCGCCATGCACGCGGCATGGACCACCCCGACGTATCCGGTGCCGATGACTGTCATCCTCATGTCGTTCTCCTTGATGAGGCGCGGACGGGTCAGTCCACGTAGCCGAGGGGGTTGAGCTGCCGGAAGCGCCACGCGTCCCGGCACATCGCGGTGAGATCACGGGTCGGGCGCCAGCCCCATTCGTGTGCGACCACACGGGGATCGGCGACGAGTTCGCTCACGTCGCCCGGGCGGCGGCCCTCGACGGTGTACGGGATCTCCCTGCCGCAGGTCTCGCCGAAGGCGGCCAGCAGTTCCAGGACCGAAGTGCCCGATCCGACACCGAGGTTGAACACCCGCATCCCGGGTGCGTCGTCGAGATGCTCCAGCGCCACCCGGTGCGCCTCGGCGACGTCCATGACATGGATGTAGTCACGGACCCCGGTGCCGTCCCGGGTGGCGTAGTCGCCGCCGTACACCGTTACGCTCTTCCGCTCGCCGTCGGCGACCTGGGCCACGCGAGGCATCAGGTTGACGTCACCGCGACGCGGAGACTCACCGAGCAGGCCGCTGGGGTGTGCGCCCACGGGGTTGAAATAGCGCAGGGACAGCACGCTGAACTCCGGACGGAGCCGGCACACGTCGGCGAGTATCTGCTCGCATGCCCACTTCGACGCCGCGTAGGGGTTCGTGGGCCGGGCCGGATCGTGCTCGCTCAGCGGCACCTTGCCGGTCTCGCCGTAGAGGGAGCAGGACGAGGAGAACACCAGCTGGTGGACACCGTGTTCGTCCATCGCGTGCAGCAGGGAGGTCGTACCGCCGATGTTGGTGTCGTAGTACTCGGTCGGCATCCGCATCGACTCGCCGACGGCCTTCTTCCCGGCGAAGTGCACCACCGCGTCCACGGAATGGTGGCCCAACACGTCGGAGAGCGCACGCCTGTTGCGCAGATCCAGGCGGTAGACGGCGCTCAGACAACGGTCGGCGACCTTCTGTACGCGGGAGAAGACCTGGGGCGAGCTGTTGGAGTAGTCGTCGACCACCACCAGCGCGTAGCCGTGATCGAGCAGTTCGACACAGGTGTGGCTGCCGATGAAGCCCGCTCCACCGGTGATCAGGATGGTTGACGGTGCTGGCACGGCCTCTCCTTCGAAAAGTCGAACTGGGAGACGACGGCGACGACCGACTCCGCCGCGCTCGTCGGCGAAATCCTGCGACTCCGTATATTTACGGCGTATACGTACACTCTCTCCCGATGTCCGCATATGGTCAAGAGGCCAGGTCGAGGGGCTCATCCCGCCTCAGGAGGCGACTCGGGACCAAGGGACCGGGCTAGGCGCGGGCCGACGCGCCGTGGTCGAGGCCGCTACGGGCGGCTGAGCCGGGAGCGCGTCCTTGCCACCGCTCTGGCAGTGGTCGATCGCGAGGGCCTCGGCTGGCCGCCGAGTCCTGCGAAGAGGGACCACCGACCGCGAACGCTTCACGGCCGCATCCCGCATGGCGGGCGGAACTCCACCGCATCGCACGCGGACCTACTCGGTCGCCCTGCGCCACCCCCACGCCGTGCCGCTGCCGGCGACCCGCATGCCGGCCGTTCCGCTCGCACGCCGTCCCACGGCCGTACCGCGTGACCGCGAACGTGTCCTGGCCCTGCTGCAACAGGCGGGGCTCGATGCCGCCGCCGTGGCAAGAACCCACCGGGCGTACACGGCGTGGCTGCTCGGCTATGTCTTCGTCGAGCTCCGGGCCATGGTGGACGCTCCCGAAGAGTCCGATCCGGCGTTCCGACTCGGACTGATCCCGCCGCAGGGGCTCCCCCGACTCCGCGCGGCCGCCGCCGACCTCGCCGAGCGCGAGGGCCCCGAGGGACGCGCCGCAGGTCTGGACGCTCTGCTCGACGACTTCCTTCCGAACGGCCAGGATTCGCCGGCCGCCGGTGAGCCCGAGCCCGGACCATCGCAGTGATCATGCCTCTGAGCGGGCGATCTCATTCAGATCCGCCCGCCCGTCTTGTCTGCGGCGGCGAGAAGCGTACGGTGTAAATATCGGACGTAAACGTACGGCATAGCGGCTGCTGACCTCAAGGGTCGGGAAGTCCCGAGACCGAAACTGGGATGTGCCTGATGAAGTACCTACAGTCGGAAACACCACCCCGGAGCCGGAACCGCCTCTCGCGACGAAATCTCGATGAACGGGAACGGCTGGAGCTCGAGTCCCAGCTCCGTGATCTCTCGGACGGCAATGTCGACCGCATCACCCCACATGGACCCCTCTTCGCCCACTCGCCGCGATCCCTCCATGCGGACCGAGAGACTTACGTTCCCACTCTTTCCCGTCGCGACAGAGTGACCATGGTCGGCATCACGGTCGTGTGGGCAGCCGCCTTCACCTGGTTCTGGACGTGGTGGGTGGAACCGGGACATCTGGTGTCCTGGGGCGGGATGGTCATCACGAGTCTTCTGATCTTCTATCTGTCCATCCAAGCCTGCTATTTCCTTCTCGTGGTGGCGCGTATGCCCCGCGTGAAACAGTCGCTGAACATACCGAGAGTCCGGCTGGCCATCGCGGTGACGCGCGCTCCTTCCGAGCCCTGGGCCATGGCACAGCAGACCCTCAATGCGATGCAAGCGCAAGAATTCCCCTACCCATACGATGTCTGGCTGTGTGACGAAGATCCGTCCCCGGAGATGTACCAGTGGTGTGCCGACCACTCCATCCGTATATCGACCAGGCGTGGTGTCCCGGAGTACAACCGGAGCAGTTGGCCGCGCCGCACCAAATGCAAGGAAGGCAACCTTGCCTATTTCTATGACCATTGGGGTTACCGGCTCTATGACGTCGTCGTCCAACTCGACTGCGACCATCAGCCGTCCCCCACCTATTTGACGGAGGTGATCCGCCCCTTCTCGGACGAGGCCATCGGCTATGTGGCGGCTCCGAGTATCTGTGACGCCAACGCACCGACATCATGGGCGGCTCGCGGTCGGCTGCACCGGGAAGCACCCTTCCACGGCCCCTTCCAACTCGGACACGCGGACCGGCTCGCCCCCGTATGCATTGGGTCGCACTACGGCGTGCGCACACGTGCGCTGCGTGACATCGGAGGCCTGGGACCCGATCTGGCGGAGGACTTCACCACCTCCTTCCTGTTCAACTCCGCAGGCTGGCAGGGCGCCTTCGCGATCGACGCGGAGGCTCACGGTCTGGGTCCGATGACTTTCGCGGACATGGTGACCCAGGAATACCAGTGGTCACGCAGCCTCGTCGCCATGATGTTCGGAATGATTCCCCGTCACATGCATCGGCTTCGTATGCGGCTGCGCATCCGATTCGCGATCGTGCTGATGTACTACCCGCTGCTGGCACTTGCGGCGATAGCCGGGCTGACACTGCCCGCGGCGGCCTCGGTGACCGGCAACGTATGGGTCAGTGTCAACTACCTCGCATTCCTGGGCCACTTCCTCCTCATGGGCGTCTGCTTGCTCATGCTCCTGCTCATGTTGCGCCGCCGTGGTCTGCTGCGTCCGCGCACGGCACCGGTCATCAGCTGGGAACTGTGGCTCTTTACCCTTGCCCGGTGGCCGTGGGTGGCCTGGGGCGTGCTCGGGGCCATCGTGCAGGAGATCTTCCGCCAGCCGATCTACTTCAAAGTCACGCCCAAGGATCGCAGCGGGGCGGAGGTGCTGCCGAAGCGGCTGGTCCTTCCGTACGGAGTGATCGTGACGATCCTTGCGGGAGCTGCCGTCGTCGGTGAGATGACCGGCCCTGCGGTGGGCTACGTCTTCCTCTGCATCCTGGGTGCCTGCGCGTACGCGGTGGTCGGCATCGCCGTGTCCGTGCTGCACGTCCTGGAGGCCGCCAAAGCGGGGGGGACCCGTCTGCGGTCCGCCATGATCACGGCCCGAACTCCGCTGCTTCTCGCTCTGGCGCCGTTGCTGCCCCTGGCTTTCGCGATCTATGTCTTCCCCTCCTACGCCGCTGCCGTTCTCGGTTGGTGAAGCCGCGGCCCAGCCGGGCGAGCAGGAGACCGAGCGTGCCGGCGATGGCCGGCCAGTAGAGGTAACGGAAATCCGTCGCCGGCATGATCGGCAGGTAACCGACTACGTATACCGCCGCACTCACGCCCAGCGCCCGGACCGGCATGGAGAAGCTCCCCCTGCCCGGTCGGACCGAAAGCGCCAGCCCGACGGTGAGCCAGAACCACCCTCGGAAGAGGAACGGCAGATCCTGGACCGCACCCTTGACGTACGTGCCGAGGGTGGCCTCCAGCCGGGGGTGTGAGGGCTTGAGCCCCAGGGTGTTGGCGATGATCCCGCTCTCGTACTCGTGGCTGCCCTTGAAGAGCAACTCCGAGAACACTTGCAGACGGTACTGGAGGTAGCCGGGAAGATGACTGGCCATCTCACTGGTCCACAGGGACGTGAGCTGGTCCGAGTGAACAGACAGGTCGCTCGTGTCACGTTCCCAGCAGGTGAAGTAGGAGTTCGACAAGGACTTGACGCGGTGGCACTCCCGCGCCGCGGTCGCGAGGCGGTCGCGAAGGTCGGGCGACACGGCAGCCGACCGCAGTTCGTCCGCACTCAGGACGTGGAGGAGATCGTCCAGCATGATCTGCGATCCCTGGCTGGTCTGTACCGGCCGCGCGATGGCGGAAATGACGATGCCGGGCACGATGAGGCCGACGGCGAGGGCGGCCGTGGAGATCAGCCAGATCCGGCGGCCGGGCTTGCGCCACAGCGCGAGGACGAGCATCACGAAGATCGGGACCGTGGCGAAGATCGCGTTCTTTCGGACCAGGACGGCGTAGACGAGGAAGAGGGCCCCGAGCCCCAGGAGAGCCCACCGCAGGGTCGGCCGACCGGTTCCCGGGCGTCGGCCGACCAAAGCGACCGCGGTGGTGGCGAGGAGGGCGAACGCCATGTGGACGTCCTTCCACACCACTCCGACGAACGTCAGGACGTGGGGGGTCAGTCCCAGGCCCAGAACGGCGAGGGACCCTGCGCGGCTTGCGGTCAACTCCCAGACGCACCAGGCGATCGTCCAGAGCGCCGCCCAGAGAATCGCGGATTGGAGGGCGGCCATCGTCGCGGGCGTTCCGGTCACAACGATGAGAGCGCGCCACACCAAGCTCATGACGGGCGGATGCCAGTCATTCAGCGGTTCATCCCCCATGGCCTGCTTGAGCTGGGAAATCGAGTCGGCACTCATGTACCCGGGTGAGAAGACGACGGTGGTGGCCAGGCAGCAGGCCCCGGCGATGATGGCCAGTTCCCAGATCCAGGCCGATTCGTCCTGTATCCACCGAAAATGCCTCATACGCCGGGATGTTAACAGCGTGGACAAAAAGCCGACGCGCATCGCCCGCCGGAGTCGAATCTCCATTCAGGGCGCGACAAAGACGTAGCGCCGGTAAGTGAAGAAGCGGAACAGTGTGGCGACGGCCCAGCCGAAGATGCGAGCGACATTGTCGCTGAGGGCCGAGTCGAGTCCGATCAGGTGCCGTGACAGGAAGACGGTACCCGCCGTGATGGCGATACCGGCGACGTTCGCGAAGAGGAACAGGGTCAGTTCCTGAGCCACCTTCTCGCGATGCCGGTGGCGGTAGGTCCAGTAGCGGTTTCCCACCCAGCTGAAGAGCGCCGCGGCGCCCGTCGCGATGACGGACGCCTGGACGGGGGCGGCCCTCATCACCCCACCCTCCGCGCCGCCGGGGAGACCGAACACCAGCAGGTTGTAGCCGCCGTTGTCCACCACGAAGGCCAGCGCCCCGACAACCCCGAACTTGGCGGCCTCGCGCCAGACGCCCCTGACGGCGTCACGCACACGCCGCGTCACAGATACGAGGACCAGCACACGGTGAGAGTAACGACACGGCGCGCCTTTACCGCCCGGACTCGCCTATACCGCATCATTTCCTATCATAATTCGCCGCCGGTTCAGGTAAGGAGGGGCCGTGCGACCGACGATCGCGTGTGTCGTGCCGTGTCACAACGAGGAGGCGGCCGTCGGCAGGGTGGTGCGCGACCTGAGAGTGGCACTCCCGGAAGCAGACATCTACGTGTACGACAACGCCTCGACCGACCGCACGGTGGAGGTCGCCCGCGAGGCGGGCGCGATCGTCCGGGAAGAATCGCGCAAGGGAAAGGGCAATGTCATCCGGCGTGCCTTCGCCGATGTCGACGCCGACGCCCTGCTCATCATCGACGGTGACGACACCTACGACGCGTCCCGGGCGCGCGACCTGGTGGACCTGCTCTTCGAGGGGCCGTACGACCAGGTGGTCGGCGCCCGCCGCGAAACGGTCAGTGCCGCCTACCGGGCGGGGCACGCGACCGGCAACAAGCTGCTCACGGGTGCGGTGCAGTACCTGTTCGGCAACGACGTGACCGACATGCTGAGCGGCTACCGCGTCTTCTCACGGCGTTTTGTCAAATCCTTCCCGGCACTGGCCCGCCAGTTCGAGACCGAGACCGAGATGACCATCCACGCACTCCACCTCCGGCTCCCCACGGCGGAGGTGACGGTGGACTACCGGGTCAGGCCCGCCGGGAGCGAGAGCAAACTGCGCACCTTCCGGGACGGCTGGCGCATCCTGCGGGTCATCCTCGATCTCGCGCGGCGCGAACGGCCCTCGCTCGTCCACACCACGATCGCGGGACTGCTCGCCATCGTCTCGGTCATCCTCGGCATCCCCGTCATCGCCGACTACATCCGCACGGGAACCGTGCCGCGCATCCCCACGGCGATCCTCGCCGCCGCGATCATGACTATCGCGGTGCTCGTCCTGCTCGTCGGGTACATCCTCGAGTCCCTCATGCACATGCGTCAGGCACAGTCCCGGCTCGTGCACCTCGCCTACACGGCCCCAGCCCGCTCACCGCACTCCACCACCCACCAGGCCGGCACCGGCCCCGTGCCCGCCCGGAACGTCTCCGGCAGTCCCTGACCCGCCAGGGCCCGCGAGCGATTCGCGGAATGAGTGCCGGCCGGACGGAGAGCGCGGGCCGGGGTGGGTGCGGGCGGATTGTGGTGCTCGGTGTGTTTGAGCTTCCAGTTGGACATCTTGCGGTTGATGACGCGGGGGCTGGAGCGCAACCGCCGGGGTGACAAGAGCCGTTCGCGGATCTCATGCAGGGCCGTGACGAGTGCCCGGGGCGGCCGGGAGAGGGGAATTGCCGCCTGGTCGGTGACTTGGCGGCGGACGACGCGCAGGGTGCGGACCTGATGTCGCCGATCCGGCGTCCACGCGGCCGAGCTACGAGCGCTTCGCGCCCGCCCGCCGGCGACTTGGCCCACCAGTTGTCCACCGCCTTGAGCGAGGCATGGAACACCGCCGCGACATCCCCGCGAGTCCGGCCTGCCGCACCGACGCGGCCACCGCCCGCAGTTGACGGACCTCCTGTGTCGACGGCGACAACTGCCGTGTGTCGCACATCAGTTCACTCACAGTGCAGAGCGGGACACGTCGACGACGGACAGGTACACAAACATGCGAAGCCTTTGGTGGAGACGGTTCTCTTGGTTGAAAAACCCGTCTACCAGGGCCTTCATCCGTTCGTCAGGCCAAAAGTCCAGCCAGTGCGGGGGTCGGAAGGGCTCAGCGGTCCCATGCCCGCCAATGATGTGAGATGCGTCATGACGCGCCGGGCTCCAACGATGCCGGGTAGCAGTGACTTCCTCCTGGCGTATCGGAGCAATCTGCTCATAACGGGCCTATCGCTCATGCCGCGAAAATGATGCCCGGGCTGCCGGGAATTTTCGCTTTCCTCTCCGACGACACAGGCTTTCTGACGGGGCCACAGATGCAAGGGGGGCCTGCCGGTGCCGGGACAGCACGCCGGCGAGGCCCTAGCAAGGCCCCTCTTTTCTACGAATTCGCGTAGTAGCGATCTCTCGTTGCCTCCGTAACCGGACCTTCTGAGAATGACGTGGCCACGGAGCCGGGGGCTCAGGTGCAACCTCGGTGTCGAATTCCTGGCCCTGCGTCGGCCGGTCAAGAAGGATGAGAATGAAACGAAAGCTGGCGACGATACTGGCCATGGCGGCAGTTATCCTCACGTCCATGACCATGCCGTCAGAGGGTGCCATCACCTCCTCCCGCCTGGGTGTATACGTCGGCCCGGGGAAAACCGCTGAGGTGAACAACTTCCAGACGTGGCTCGGCCGGGCGCAGGTGGACGCGACCGACTACCTGGACCCGTCCGAGAACACCCTGTGGAATCAGTACGCGACCAAGTACTGGGGCGACTGGAAGAAGGCCAGGACCGACCGAAAGTTCGTGCTCGGGTTGCCGCTGCTACCCAAGGGCGGGAACTTCACGGCGGGGCTCGGTGGCAAGTACGACAGTCAGTTCCGAGACCTCGCCGACCTGATGATCAGGAACGGCTTGGGTAGCTCCGTCATTCGCCTCGGGTACGAGGGGAACAACAAGACCATCGGAGCATGGCAGGGGACTGACGACCCGGCAGCTTATCGGGCGATGTTCCGGCGGGTGGTCACCCTGATGCGTGCTCGTGCCGGGGCGGCTTTCCAGTTCGACTACAACATGGCTGTCGGCACTTCGGGCAAGGTCACGTCATTCGAGACGCTGTACCCCGGCGACAGCTACGTCGACATAGTGGGTTTGAACATCTACGACGTGTGGTGGCAGCACCCGGGCGCTACGCCTGCCCAGCGATGGAACCACACTCTCACCACCGCCATGGGTGTGAATGCGTTCAAGACATTTGCCGCCGCGCACAACAAGCCGAAGTCGTATCCGGAATGGGGCCTGTACCGGAAGGGTGACATTTACGCGGGGGGAGGCGACTCGCCTTACTTCATCGACCGGATGGCCGAGCTGGTCCAGGACTCGAAGTATCAGGCCTACTTCAACCTCGACTGGGGCAGCGGGACGCTTGACGAATTCCCGAACGGCAAGGCGCAGTACAAGCGCCGCTTCGGTGGCTGAAGACTGTCCCCTTAGCACTGCCGGCGACAGCTGAGGAGCTGAACTGCAGCCAGAAGACGGTCCGCTGCCGGCTGCACCGCTTCAACCGTTCGGGCGTGCAAGGACTGGATGACCTGGGAGGGCAGGGCCGCGAGCGGCGGATCGCAGAGGAGGAACGCTCAAGGATCATCTCCCGGGTCAGGCCGCACGCGGAGGCACATGCCGCCGGGGCGGCTGCGGTGGGAGCCTGCCGGGGAGCTGTGGGCCTTCGACGAATCAGGGCCACCCGAGTGGACCTTGGATGCCCTCGCCGCCGCAGCGCGGGCCGAGGGGATCGAGGTGGGCCGCTCACAGGTCCGGCGCATCCTGCTTGCCGAAGGCGTGCGCCGGCGCCGTACCCGGTCCTGACGCGTTCGGAGGATCCGGACTTCGTCCCCAAAAGGGCACGGATCATCTGCCGCCGAACACGGGCAGTGGGGACGGTACGCCGCGTAGGCGGGCAGCAGCCCAGCGCGCGCGGCCTCGACGAGCGTGGGGGCGGCGGCGTCCTTGTCGGAGAGCAGCGGGGGCGGGTCGACGGGCCAGTCGATGCCGAGCGACGCGTCCAGCGGATGGATGCCGTGCTCGCGCCGCGGCGCGTACCTCTCGGAGCAGAGGTAGACGACGGTGCTCTCGGCGGTGAGCGCCACGAGGGCGTGACCTAGGCCCGCGGAGAGGAAGACACAGCGGTGGCTGTCGTCGTCGAGCCGTAGGGCGCCCTCCCCCGAGGATCGCCGTATCCTGGAAGAGCGGCAAAGCGTACGACGGCGTAATTCCGATCATGAATACACCTATCGAGGATTACGCCCTCATCAGTGATCTCGAAACCGCCGCCATGGTCGGCAGTGACGGGTCCATCGACTGGCTCTGTCTGCCCCGATTCGACTCGCCGGCCTGTCTGGCCGCCCTGCTGGGCACGGAGGACAACGGATTCTGGCGTGTCTCTCCCGTCGCCCGCGGACCCTGTACGCGCCGGGCCTACCGCCCGGACACGCTGGTACTGGAATCGCGCTGGGACACCGGCACCGGGTCGGTACGGGTCACGGATTTCATGCCGCCCCGCGCCCAGTTGCCGTGCATCGTCCGCGTGGTCGAAGGTCTCTCGGGTTCCGTGACCGTACGCAGTGAACTGCGGCTGCGTTTCCACCAGGGCCGCGTCGTGCCGTGGATCCGCGTCACCGACCGCTGCACTGTCGCCGTCGCCGGGCCGGACGCCGTCTGGCTGAACGCCGACGGTCCGGCGCGAACGCGAACACTCGACGCTCACGACGGGGAGGACTCCGCGGTCCGTGACCCGACGGTTCTCGACTTCACCGTCCCGGCCGGCCGACGGCTGGTTCTGACACTGGTGTGGTCGCCGTCGCATCTGCCGGAGCTGCCCGCACCGCTGGGCGTCCCGACGGAGACGCTGCTGAAGGAGACCGGCGACTTCTGGCGGCGCTGGGCCGGCCGATGCCGCTATGAGGGGCCGTGGCGGGATGCCGTGGTGCGCTCGCTGATCACGCTGAAGGCGCTGACCTACGCGCCCACGGGCGGCATCGTCGCGGCGCCGACGACCTCGCTTCCCGGCTGCATCGGCGGCGAACGCAACTGGGACCACCGGTTCTGCTGGCTGCGCGATTCCACCCTCACCCTGTCCTGCCTGCTGCGCAGCGGCTACCGGGACGAGGCGGTGGCATGGCTGGACTGGCTGGTGCGGGCCATCGCGGGAGACCCCGCCGACCTGCAGACCGTGTACGGCGTCGGGGGCCAGCGGCTTCTGCCGGAGAGCGAGGCACCGTGGCTGACCGGTTACGAGGGGTCGCGGCCGGTCCGGTTCGGCAACTCCGCGGTGAGCCAGTTCCAGCTGGACGTGTACGGCGAGGTTCTGGACACGCTCCATCTGTCGCTGCGGGCGGGCATCCCCATGCCGGCGCACGTGTGGAGTCTGGTGGAGGCGTTGATGGGCCACCTCCACCGGCACTGGCGTGAGCCGGATCAGGGGTTGTGGCAGGTCCGCGGGCCGCAGCGCCAGTTCGTGCATTCCAAGGTCATGGCGTGGGTGGCCGCCGACCGCGCCCTGCGGATGGGGGAGCTGCTCGGCAGGAACGGGTCCTCGGGCGAGTGGCGGGCCATGCGGGACGAGGTGCACCGGCAGGTGTGCCGGGAGGGGTGGGACGTGGAGCAGGGGTCCTTCGTGCAGTCCTACGGCTCGTCGGCCCTCGACGCCTCGGCTCTGCTGATTCCCCGGCTCGGCTTCCTGCCGGCGTGGGACGAGAGGGTGCGCGGTACCGTCCGCGCGATGGGGGAGCTGGATCACGGCGGGTTCGTGCGACGGTACGCGCCCAACGGCCAAGGGGCGCCCAACGGCCAAGGGGCGCACCACAGCCAGGGCGTGCACGACAGCCAGGGCGTGCACGGCGTGGACGGCATGCACGGTACCGAGGGCACGTTCGTGGCGTGCTCCCTGTGGTACGCCGACGCCCTCGCCGCGACCGGCCATGCGGAACAGGCCCGGGAGGCCTTCGAGAGGGTTCTCGCCATCCGCAACGACGTCGGTCTGCTCTCGGAGCAGTGGGATCCGGACGCGGGCCGTCAACTGGGCAACGCGCCGCAGGCGTTCAGCCACATCGCTCTGGTGGAGACGGCCTTCGCCCTGTCATCGCCACCATCCCCGGGTCGCCGTGGGCTCAGCTCCTGTGCCGCAGGGCGAAGCGTTCCGAGAGCGCGGTCAACGTCTCGTTGAGCCGGTCGATGTCCTCGTCGGAGTGGAGCGCCGTGATCTGGATGCGGAAGCCGACACGGTCGTGGGGGACGAGAGGGTAGGCCGCCAGCGTCACATAGATGCCGTGGTCCCACAGGAATCCGGCGACCGCTCCCAGGTCCGACGCGTCGACGAGGGGGATCTCGACGATCGGCAGCCGATGGACACTCGGCGTGTCCAGGCCGAGGCCGAGGACGTGATCGAGCACCCGTACGGTCTTGCGGTGCAGATCGGCGCGGATCGCGTCCCCACGGCGGTCGTTGACCTCCAGACCGGCGAGCGTCGTGGCGAGGGAGGCGGTCGCGGAGGGGCCGGAGTACAGATAGGGAGCCGCGGCGGTCTTCAGATGGTTCTTGAGCCAAGTGGGCAGTGCGATGAAGGCCAGCATCGAGGAGTACGCGTTGGAGAAGCCGCCGACGAGCACGATGCCGTCGTAGGTCTCGCCCAGGTGCCGGACCACGCCGTTGCCGCGGGAGCCGTAGGGGCACAGCTCGTCCGCCTTCCGCTCCCCGATGACGCCGAAGCCGTGCGTGTCGTCGATGTACAGCGTCGCGCCCCGGTCCCGGCAGACGCCGGCCAGTTCAGGCAGGTCGGGCATGTTCCCGGTCATGCGGTCGACGCCGTCCAGGCAGACGAGCCGGGACCTGCCGGCCGGTACGGCCCGCAGCAGCTCGTCGAGCTGGTCCGGCCGGTCGGCGTGGAACCGCTGCAGCGTCGCACCCTGGCCCTGGGCCGACACACATCCGTCATACACCGTCCGGTGCGCCGTGGCCTCGACGAAAACGTACCCCTGGCCGGTGAGGACGGGGATCACCGAGGCGTGGATCAGGGTGGACGTGGGCAGGAGCAGCGTGTCCGGCGCCCCGAGCAGCCCGGTGAGCCTCTCCTCGATCTCGGGGTAGAGCCGTGGGCTGCCGAGCAGCCGGGACCGGCCGGGGTGCGTTCCCCAGCGCCGGACGGCGGGCTCGATCGCGCCGATGATCTCGGGGCCCCAGTCGAAGCCGAGGTAGCTGCAGGAGGCGAAGTCGATCAGCCAGTGATCTCCGCTGCGGATGTGCCGGCCGAGCACTTCGTCCAGGACCGCGTCGCTCATGGGGCTCGTCTGCCGCAGGTGTTCGAGGTCGCCCCAGCGTGGATCACGCCGTGTTCGCGGGGGTTCGGCGGCGGTGGTTCCCGGCTTGGCCGTGCGCTCCTCGTCCGCGGCCGTCCCGTCGTCTGCGGCCGTGCCGTCGTCCGCGTCCGGCTCGCCTCTGACGGCCCGGGTTCCGTCCGGTGCCGTACTCGGCCGCATGCCGTGGGGCCCCCGGGCCGCCGCGCCGCCGTCCCGCGGCGAGGGTGGGTCTTCATTGAGCTGCCGCAGGACGACCTCGCTCTGCTCCACCGTCATCGGCCGTGCGAACAGATATCCCTGCCCGAACCGGCAGCCGATACCGGCCAGCAGCTCGCGCTGGGCCGGCTCCTCGATTCCCTCGGCGATCACCTGAAGGCCGAGCATGTCGGCGATGTGGACGATCCCCTCGACGAGCGCGACCTGTTGGGGGTCCCGCGTGATGTCGTCGATGAACGTCTTGTCGATCTTGAGCACGTCGAGGGGGAATTCCCGGAGATAGCGCAGCGAGGAGAATCCGGTGCCGAAGGCGTCGACGGCGATGCGTACGCCGAGGTCTTTCAGCGCCCGTACGAGCGCGTCGATCTGGTCGTCCCGTTGCATGAGCACCGACTCGGTGAGCTCCAGCTGCAGTGAGCCCGGGACCAGGCCCGGTGTGTCGAGCGCCTTGCCCACCTCGTCCAGGAAGCCCGCGTCCCGGAACTGGCGGGCGGACACGTTGACGCTGAGGTACGGCGGCGCCGACCGCTGGGTCTGGTGCTGCAGGCGGGCGATGTCGGACGTGGCGTTCTGCAGGACCCAGGCGCCCAGCAGCGTGATGTGTCCGGTCTCCTCGGCAAGGGAGATGAACTGCTGCGGTGGGAGCAGACCGCGTCGGGTGTGCTCCCAGCGGGCCAGTGCCTCGAAGCCGACGACCTCGCCCACGGTGATGTCCACGACCGGCTGGTACCGCAGGGCGAACTCCTCCCTGGCGATCGCGCGGTCCAGGTGCGCCTGCAGGTCGTGCCGTTCCAGCATGCGGACACGCAACTGGGACTGGAAACGGCGCCACTGG
The DNA here is from genome assembly GCF_024612035.1 of Streptomyces sp. DSM 40750. Taxonomy (GTDB): domain Bacteria; phylum Actinomycetota; class Actinomycetes; order Streptomycetales; family Streptomycetaceae; genus Streptomyces. Next base: position 1,839,156 of record NZ_CP102513.1, on the reverse strand, counting down.
CGCTTGCCGGCGGCCTTGGCCGCGTACAGCGCCAGATCGGCGTGGGCCAGCAGCTCCTCGGCGTCCGAGCTGTCCATCGCCGTGGCCACGCCCACGCTGGCGGAGACGCTCACCGAATCGTCGGACAGCTGAAAGGGCCGGTTGAGGGTCTGGATCACCTGCGCGGCCAGCAGCTCGGCATCGAGAGGCTGCTTCGCGTCCTCCATCAGCACCGCGAACTCGTCACCCCCCAGTCGCGCCGCGGTGTCGGTGCGGCGCAGCGTCTCCGACAGGCGCTCTCCCACGGCGCCGAGGAGCCGGTCGCCGACCGAGTGGCCCAGCGTGTCGTTGACGAGCTTGAAGTCGTCCAGGTCGATGAAGAGCAGGCAGGTGAGAGTCGACTCCCGGCGGCCGCGCAGCATCGCGCGCGCGGTCCGCTCCAGCAACAGCGTCCGGTTGGGCAGGCCGGTCAGTGGGTCGTGAAAGGCCCGCTGTGTGAGTTCGTGCTCCAGCTGACGCTGTTCGGTCACGTCCCGCAGGGTGACGACGAGTCCGTTGACGGTCTTGTCGTGCCGCAGGTCGCGGCACCGCACCTCCACTTCGATGCGACCGCGGTCACGCAGCACCCACCAGTGGTCATGGGCCTCCTGCCGCCCGTTGTCCCGCATGGCCGTCAGCATCCGGTTCGCCCGGTGGCGATCCCGGGGATCCACCAGTTCCCGCAGCTCCGTACCGATCAGCCGGTCGCTGCCGAACACGGCTTCCGCGGAGGGACTGGCGTACCGAACGGTGGTGTCGTCGTCGACGATGAGGATGACGTCCGAGGCGTTGCGCACCAGTGTGCGAAAGTACGCCTCGCTCTCCTTCCGAGTGATCTCCTGCCGGAGCCCGATGCGTTCCGTCGCCAGCCCAGCGTGCGAGGCCAGGATCTCCAACGAGCCGCGCATCTCGCTGAGCTGCCGCTCGGGCCCCGCCACCAGCAGCACGCCCGGAAGCTCGCAGCCGGCCGGCCGGTCGGGTTGGATCATGGGGCACAGCAGGGCGGTCGGCAGATCTCCGAGTTCGGTGGCGATGCGCGGCCCGAGCGCGGCGACGGGGATCATGAGCGTGTGGGGGAGGGCGAAGCCGTCCGGCCCGTTCTCGGGGGTCGCACCGGTGCCCGTGACGGGCCCGTCGCCGGGTCTGTCGGAGGACCGGGCCTGGAGCGCGTACAGGTCCTGGGCATGCTTGGCGGACAGCAGCATGGACCCGTGCCGGACTTTCGGCCCGAACAGTGCGGTGACCGCCGTGTCGCAGGACCGGGCGATCTCCTGCGGTCTTTCCGCCGCCACCAGTGAAGCGGTCGCCGCGCGCAGCGCCAGTTCACGCGCCACGGCCTTGCGGTGGGCCACGACCATGCCCGCGAGACGGAAGATCACCAACAGGAACAGGGCACTGGAGAAGGCGGCGAACACCGTCGTGTCGGAAACGGTGCCCACCTCCCCCTCGTAGAGCAGGATCCCGGGCGCGATCAGTGTGGCCGCGGCGAGCAGCACGAGCCGGGGCCACGGGGGGCGCAGCGAATGCGGCTGGGACACGGACGCGGTCAGCGCCGCCATGGAGGGGTGCAGCGCTGCCAGCCCCCACGCCGTATAGAAGAGGATCCAGCCGGAGTCCAGCAGTGTGCCGGCCCGCCACGCCCCGTTGAGCTGGAGGACCCCGTAGGCGATGTCGAAACCGAGCAGCGTGACCGTGCCGAGGACGAGGAGCTGTACGGCGCGGTTGCCGCCGGAGAGCGGGGTGGGGGCGAGCAGCCGGGCCAGCATCGCCAGCACCAGTACGTCGCCGAGCGGGTAGGCGATGCTGATCGCGCGCTGCTGCCAGCTCAGGCCCTCCAGCCGATCGGGCGGCTGCACCAGATAGACCCAGACCGGCAGGGCGAGTCCGGCGGTGATGATCAGCGCGTCCAGCAGGCTGGGCAGGTCGCGGTCCACCCAGCGGTACCGGACGAGGCCGAACAGCCCCGCCGCCAGGAGTGGGTACACGGCGAGATGGATCGTGTCCGCCGGAGAGGGGAACGGATGGGGCGCGCGGAAATACTCCTCCCACGCGTTGTAGTAGGTATCACCCGCTGATAAAGCCAACAGCCCGGCGGCCAGCACCCACCAGGGCCAACGGTGTGCGGGCCGGTGGATGTGTGCTCCGGTGACGATGGCGGCGGCACCAGCCAGCCCGATCACGCCCCAGAGCGGGGTCCGTGTTGCGGGGGTGGTCATGTACAGGCTGGTGGCGATACCGACCAACGCGATGTACACGGCCATCAGCCGGTGGGCCAGCAGCAACGCCAAGCGCCTCCCTGCGTTGAAAGGACACCGGGCCGCGAACACGCGGCAACCTGTGCCTTTCTAGATCGTAGGCAGACGGGCGCCGGGCTGCATCTCGTCACCGACGTGGCGACGACCCCGGCCGGCGGAGCGGAGGCCGAGGGGCTGTCCTACCGCTTCGGGTTCGGCCGCCGGGCAGAGCCCGCGTAGCCGTGGGGGTTGAGCTGCTGGAACCGCCAGGCGTCGCGGCACATGTCGGCGAGGTCCCGCCTGGGGCGCCAGCCCCAGGCGCGCGTCACGGCGGTCGCGTCGGCGACGAGTTCGGCCACGTCGCCGGGGCGGCGGGCCGTGATCTCGTACGGAATGGGCCTGCCGCACGCCTCGGAGAACGCGGCGACGACGTCGAGGACCGAGCTGCCCATGCCGACGCCCAGGTTGTACACATGCATGCCTGGTCCGTCGGCGAGATGGTCGAGCGCGACGCGGTGGGCCTCGACGGTGTCCACGACGTGGAGGTAGTCGCGGATCGCGGTCCCGTCGGGCGTGGGGTAGTCGGCGCCGAACACGCGGACCCGCTCCCGTCGGCCGATGGCCACCTGGGCCACGTACGGCATCAGGTTCTCGGGCCTGCGGTGGGGGTCCTCGCCGAGCAGCCCGCTGGGGTGGGCGCCGGCCGGGTTGAAGTACCGCAGACACAGCACGGTGTACTCGGGGCACCGGCGGCAGACGTCGGCGAGGATCTGTTCGCAGGTCCACTTGGACGCCGAGTACGGATTGGTGGGCCGGGCCGGGGTGGCCTCGTCCAGCGGTCCGGATCCGGCGTCGCCGTAGATCGAGCAGGAGGAGGAGAACACGAGCTGGTGCACGCCGTGCTCGTGCATGGCCCGGAGCAGAGATGTCGTGCCGCCGACGTTGGTGTCGTAGTACTCGACGGGCATCCGTGTCGACTCGCCCACTGCCTTGTGCGCGGCAAAGTGCACGACGGCGTCCACTGAGTGGCGGTCGAAGACGGCCGAGAGGGCGTGTCGATCACGGATGTCCAGCTCATAGATGGCACCGACGAAACGGCCGGCGATTCGTTCCACGCGGGTGAGGACCTGCGGTGTGCTGTTGGAGTAGTTGTCCACCACGATCAGCTCGTAGCCGTGGTCGAGGAGTTCGGCGCAGGCGTGACTGCCGATGAAGCCGGCTCCGCCGGTGACGAGGACCGTGGACGGTGCGCTCAGGGGCCTGGCTTCTTCGTGCGCGTGGCGTCGGTCCGTGTTCACCGCATCTCACCGGCCCAGATCGGCGGCGTGGCCCGAGAGCCGCGCAGGCCGACGCTCCACCCCGGGAAGATCCGCCGAAGTCGATTCCTTACGCGTCATGGCGCGTCGCTCCTGTAGTGCGTTACAACCGAGCGACACCGTATGTTTACGGCGTATATATACGACTCTCCGCCTCTTGCTTCCTGGCGTCAAGGGCTATGGAGGGAAAGGTGTTGCCAGGAAAGGTATTGCTGAGCTGATGACGTCCTCCTCGACGGACCTTGTCTCCGGCGAATGTATCAACCACCATGGACGGCAATGAATAATGATTTGAACCAGGCTTCCGGGGATTCCGGAGCTTTCGTGGTGGGCCTCGATGCCGGCGGCACCCGGACCCGCGCTGTCCTGGCCGACCTGGGCGACGGCCGCACCCGGGGCGAGGGCTCGGCCGGGCCGGGCAACTCGCTGACCGTGCCCGAGCCGGTGCTCGCCGACCACCTCGCCGAGGCCATCGCGCGAGCCGTGCCGGAACCGCTGCGCGGACGGGTGGTCGCGGTGGCGGGCGGCTTCGCCGGGGCCGGCCACCAGGGGCAGGCCGCCGACGAGCCCGGCCGGGTGCGAGCCCGGGCCGCCCTGTCCGCCGCGCTCGCCCGGCTGGGTGTCACCGCCGCCGTGGTCGGCGTGCACAGCGACATCGAGACCGCGTTCGCCGCCGCCCCCGGCCACCCCGCCGACGGCCTGCTCCTGGTGGCCGGCACCGGCGCGGTCTCGGCTCGGATCGTCGGACGGGCGCCCGTCGCCACCGCCGGTGGCGACGGCTGGCTCCTCGGCGACGACGGCGGCGGCTTCTGGATCGGCCGCGCGGCCGTCCGGGCGGTCCTCCGGGCGGCCGACGGCCGGAGCGTGCCCACCGCCCTCGCCCCCGCGGTCGGCCGGGCACTCGGCCTGCCGACGGAGGTCCTGCCCCCGGAGGACTACGGCACCACGGACACCGTCCGCTGGACCGCACCCCGGCGCGCCGCCTACCGCGAGCACCTGCTGCCCGCCGTCATGGACCGGCCGCCGGTCCGGCTCGCCGACCACGCCCCGCTGGTCGTCCGCGCCGCCGAGGAGAAGGACGCCGTGGCCGTGCGGATCCTGCACGAGGCCACCCGCCGCCTCGCCGAGACCGTGACGGCACTCGACCCCCGCCCGGGCGAACCCCTCGTCCTCACCGGCGGCCTCCTCGCCTCCCACGGCCCCCTGCTGAACCCCCTGGCCGAACGCCTCGCCCACCTGGCCCTCACCATCACCCCGGTCGCGGACGGCTCCCCGGGCGCGGTGACGCTGGCCCGCCTCGCCCACGACACCGGCAGCTGACCCGACCCGCACGCAGGACGACCGCACGGACCGTACGACCGCAGGGCTCACCGACAAGGACGACCCCATGACCTCGCAGGACCAGACGGTCGCCCCGGCCGCCATACCCGCGCAGCCGCCCTATCTCGACCCGGCCGCCCCCCTCGACACCCGCGTCGCCGACCTCCTCTCCCGCATGACCCTTCGCGAGAAGGCCGGCCAGCTCAACCAGCGGATGTACGGCTGGGACGCCTACCGCCGCACCCCGGACGGGGACTTCGAGCTCACCGACGCCCTGTACGCCGAGACCGAGCGCTTCGCGGGCCTCGGCGCCCTCTACGGCCTGATGCGCGCCGACGCCTGGTCCGGCGTCGACCACGGCCACGGACCCGGCGCCGAGGACAGCGCCGACCTCGCCGACCTGGTCCAGCGCCACGTCCTGGAGCACGGCCGCCTCCGCATCCCGGCCCTGTTCGTCGAGGAGGTGCCGCACGGCCACATGGCCCTCGACGGCACGGTCCTCCCCGTCAACCTGGCCGTCGGCGCCACCTGGGACCCCGCCCTGTACGAGCGGGCCGCCGCCCACGCCGCCGCCGAACTCCGCGCCCGCGGCGGCCACATGGCCCTCGTCTCCGCGCTGGACATCGCCCGGGACCCGCGCTGGGGCCGTACCGAGGAGTGCTTCGGCGAGGACCCGTACCTCGCGGCCCGCCTGACGGAGGCGCTCGTCCGCGGCATGCAGGGCACCGGAGAACTCTTCGCCGCCGACCGCGCCCCCGTCGTCCTCAAGCACTTCGCCGGCCAGGGCGCCACGGTCGGCGGCCGCAACTCCGCCGAGTCCGAACTCGGCCTTCGCGAACTGCACGAGATCCACCTCCCGGCCGCCCGGGCCGGAGTCCGCGCGGGCGCCGCCGCCGTCATGGCCGCCTACAACGAGGTCGACGGCATGCCCTGCTCCGGCAACCGCGCCCTCCTCACCGGACTGCTCCGAGACCGCTGGGGCTTCCAGGGCCTGGTCATGGCCGACGGACTCGCCGTGGACCGGCTGGCCCGCATCACCGGCGACAAGGTCTCCGCGGGCGCCCTCGCCCTCGACGCCGGAGTCGACCTCAGCCTCTGGGACGAGGGCTTCACACACCTGGCGGAAGCAGTCGAGCGGGGCCTGGTGAGCGAGGCCGCCCTGGACGCCGCCGTCGCCCGCGTCCTGCGCCTGAAGTTCCGCCTCGGCCTGTTCGAGGACCCCTACACGCGCCGCGCGCCGATCCCCGAGCACACCGGGCGCGCACTGAGCACCGACCTCGCCCGCGCCTGTGTCACCCTCCTCCACAACCCGGTCGGCGTCCTCCCGATCGGGTCCTCGGTACGCCGAATCGCCGTGCTCGGCCCGCACGCGGCCACCACCGCCCACCAGCTCGGCGACTACACCGCCCCGCAGCGCCCCGGCACCGGCGTGAGCGTCCTCGACGCGCTGCGCCGCCTCGCCCCACCCGGTACGGACATCCGCCACGCCAAGGGCGCCGCCCTCACCGGCGCCGACCGCACCGGCATCCCGGCCGCGATCGCCGAGGCCGCCGCGGCCGACCTGGCCGTGCTCGTGCTGGGCGGCAGCAGTGCCCGTACGCCCGACACGGAGTTCGACGCCAACGGCGCCGCGCGGACCGTCGTGTCCGAGATGACCTGCGGCGAGGGCGTCGACCTCGCCGGGCTGCGGCTCGGGGAGGCCCAGCACGCGCTCCTGGACGCGGTCGTCGCCACGGGGACGCCGACGGCGGTCGTCCTGATCCAGGGCCGCCCGCACGTAGTACCCGACACGGCGGGCGCGCTGCTCACCGCCTGGTACCCGGGCCCGTGGGGCGGCGCCGCGATCGCCGAGGTACTGCTGGGACTCGCGGAGCCCATGGGCCGACTGCCCGTCTCGGTGCCGCGCTCGGCAGCCCAGCTTCCGGTCTACTACAACCACAAGGACACCGAGTACGGCGCCTACGTGGACGAGAGCGCCGAGCCGCTCCACTCCTTCGGGCACGGGCTGTCGTACACGAGTTTCGCGTACGGAACACCACGCCTCGCGGGGTCCACCGTCGAGGTCGACGTCACCAACACGGGGAAACGGCACGCGCGTACGGTCGTGCAGGTGTACCTTCGACGGCTGATCACTCCCGTATGGCCGCGCACCCTCGAACTGTGCGCGTTCGAGGGTGTCGGCCTCGCGCCGGGTGAGCGCCGTACGGTCTCCCTGTCCTTCGACGTGTCCCCCGTAGCCGGTGCCGTCGAGATCCGCGTCGCCGAGTCGGCGCGGGGGGCGCTCGCCGTCGTACCCCTGGTCCTGGACCTGAGAGAGCTGCCTCAGAGCTTGACGGCCCCGGAGGACACCCCCTTGTAGAACCACCGCTGAGTGATCACGAACAGCACCAGCACCGGGATCACGGAGATCACCGAACCCGCCATCACCATCCGCTGGTCGTAGCCGAAGGACGACGACTGCAGTCGGGCGAGGCCCAGTGTCAGCGTGAAGTGGTCCTCGGTGCGCAGCACGATCAGAGGCCAGAGGAAGTCGTCCCAGGCGCTGATGAAGGTGTTGATGGTGACGACGAGGATGGCTCCCCACGCGGAGGGGAGATACAGATACCGGAACCGCTTCCACTCGCCCGCCCCGTCCAGCATCGCCGCGTCCTCGATCTCACGCGGTACGGCGAGGAACGCGGCCCGCATGATGAGGACGTTGATGGCGGCTACGAAGCCGGGCAGCCAGACACCCGCCACGTGGTCGATGAGGCCGAGGTCGCGGATGCTGAGGAACAGCGAGACCATGATCGACTCGAAGGGGAACATCATGGACGCCATCAGCAGCACCCAGACCAGCTTGCGGCCCTTCCAGCTCGGCTTGGAGAGCATGTAGCCGGCGAGTGTGGAGAAGACCAGCTGGCTCGTGACCGACAGCGCGACGACGACCATGCTGTTGCGGATGTACGTCCAGACCGGGACCTGGGCGAACACCTCGCGGTAGGCGCGCAGGGTCGGGTCGCTCGGGAAGAGGGAGGCGTTCGCGCCGAACACGTCCTCGCCGACGCCCTTCAGCGACGACAGCAACTGCCAGAACAGCGGGCCGACGGTGATGCCGAGGACGAACAGCAACAACAGGTAGCGGACGACGAGTTCGCGCGGCCGGCCGTAGTCCCGCCAGCGCGGCATCAGGCGCCGCCGCCGCTCCACCGGGGTCACGGCCGACGCCGTCCGCTGCTCCTTCACGGCGGTGGTCATGACTCGTCCTCCTTCGTCAGGCGCTGTGCGAGCAGCGTGAGGCCCAGGGTGAGTACGAAGAGGGCGACGCTGACCGCCGAGCCGTAGCCGGCGTTGCCGGTGAGCGGGTCGAGGGCGATGTCCCGGATGTAGAAGGGGAGGGTGCGGTCGGCGCCGCCGGGGCCGCCGGTGGAGCCGCCGAGCATGTAGATCTCGGTGAACACGCGCAGCGAGCCGATGCCGGTCAGGGTGCCGACCAGCATCATCGAGGTGCGGACGCCGGGCATGGTGACGTGCCAGAAGCGGCGGACCGGACCCGCACCGTCGACCGCGGCTGCCTCGTGCAGCTCCTTCGGCACATTCCCCAGCGCGGCCAGGTAGAAGATCATGTACCAGCCGAGGCCCTTCCACAGGGTGAGCCCCATCGCGCACAGCAGGATCAGCCAGGAGTCCGACAGGAACGGGATCGCCGACCTGATCAAATGGGCCTTCTGCAGCCAGGTGTTGACCAGCCCCTGGTCGCTGAGCAGCCACTGCCAGCTCAGACCGACGACCACGCTGGAGGCGAGGACGGGGGTGTAGAAGGCGGAGCGGAAGAAGCCGATGCCCGGCAGGTTCTTCTCCACCAGCACGGCCAGCATCAGCGGCAGCAGCACCATCAACGGGACGACGATCACCGCGTACAGCACACTGTTGCGGGTGGCGAGCCAGAAGTCGGAGTCCCCCAGCATCCGCGTGTAGTTGTCCAGGCCCACGAACGAGGCGGCGCCGCCGAGCGGCTTGGCGTCGGTGAAGGACAACAGGAGCGTGTTGAGGAACGGGTACACGCCGAAGGCGGTGACGCCGATGATCGCCGGGGCCATCCACAGCCATGGCAACCACCAGCGACGGTACAGCGCGGCGCCGCCCGCATCGGTGGTGGGGCCGGGCCTGACGGCCCGCAACAGGCGGCGCCGGCCGCTCGGTTCCCCGGGCCGGGGGTCGTGGGAGGAGACCGCGACCCCCGATCCCTTGGTGGGGGGAGAGAGGGTGGTCATGCTCAGCTGCCCTGCTCGATCAGCTCGTTGGCCTTCTTCTGGGCCTCGTCGAGGGCGTCCTGGGCGCTCTTCTTGCCCTGCATCGCCAGCTGGATCTGGGCCGTGATGGCGTTCAACTCACCGGGTGTCAGGGCGATCTCGTCGGCCGTCGCGGTCTTGCGGTCACTCGCGACCGTCTTGCGGGCCTCGGCGAACGGGTCGTCGCCCTCGACCGACTGGAAGAACGGGTCGTCCAGGGAGGCCGTGGTGGAGGGGAAGATGACCACGTTCGGGTCCTTCGCCCACTCCAACTGGTTCTCCGCGTTGGTCAGGAACTGCGCGAAGGACAGCGCGGTCGCCGCGTTCTTGCTGGTGGACGCGACACCTATGTACTGCGGGGCGCCGACGGTGTGGCCCAGGTCGTCCAGCATGAAGCGGGCGACACCCGTCTGCTTGTAGACGCTCGGGTTGTTCTGCTGGATGAACCGCAGGAAGTTGGGGTTCGTCGGGCCGTAGACCAGCTTGCCCTGGCCGTAGACGTTGGCCGGGTCCTGGGTGGAGGAGAGCGAGTCCCTCGGCATGCCGCCGCTCTTGTAGAGCTTCGTCATGGCCTCGACCCACTGTGCGGTCTTCGGGTCGTCGGCGAAGGTGAACTTCTTGCCGTCGGAGGACAGGACCTCGATGTCCATCTGCTGCCAGTCGGCCGGGATACGCAGCTGCGGATTGGCGAGGAACGCGTAGTACTCGCCGTCCGAGGCCTCCGCCACCTTCTGGGCGTCCTCGAACAGACCGAGCACGGTCGTCGGAGGTTTGGCCGGATCCAGGCCCGCCTTCTTCATCAGATCGGTGTTGAAGGTCTGCACGATGCCGCCGGAGTACCAGGGCAGCACACTGTGCACCTTGGCGCCGGAGGCGTCCGCGTACCTGCTCGACTTCCACAGGTTGGGCACGAACGGCTCGCCCGCGTCCGGCGCCTTCTTGTCCAGGTCGAGCAGGTAACCGTTCTTGGTGAGCGCGATCGCCGTGTTGACGTTGATGTTGACCACGTCCGGCAGCGTGCAGCCCTGCGCGTCGGCGACCAGGCGCTGGGTGAACGTGGCGTCGCCCGGGTCGTCGACCCACTTCACGGTGGTGTCCGGGTGGGCCTTCTCGAAGGCCTTGATCACGGGGTTGAAGTAGTCGCCGAAGTCCTTCTTCAGGTTGGTCGTCTGGAAGGTGATCGTGCCCTTGACGTCCCCGGTGAGCTTCCCGGATCCGACGTTGTCCTGGTCGACCTCGCAGCCGCCGGCCATGGCCTCCCCGCTGTCGGATCCGCCGCCCGACAGGCCGCATCCGGCGGCGGTCAGAGTGAGGGCGATGACGCCCGCCACACATCCGGTCAGTCTTCTCGCGCGCATGTTGCCTCCTGCGATCAGTCAGCTGCTGGACCAGGCCGCTGGACAAGCTGCTGGTTCAAATCACCAACTTGGACTCCGATTGATGAAAAGGTGGACCAGAATTCATCGGAGGTCAATGGCCTGCCGTGTTGCTTTTCGGTTCCGAGACGTTTCCGGCGAGTTCGGCGTCGGCGCTCACACCCAGGGCACCGGCGCGTTCAGTGCCGGTGCTCGTGGTCGGGGTGCGACGGATCGCCCGGGTGCTCGTGCCCCGGCGCGTACTCCACGTCGGCACGGGCCCGGTCCAGCCAGTCGAAGAAGGCCTGCCGGCCCATCGCCCGCCGCAGCTCCCGCACCAGGTCGTCGTGGACGTCGTCGTACGGCAGGAAGTCCCCGGGCCCCGCGCCGCCGTACGGATCGACGCCGCGCCGCAGCGCCTCCGCGGTGAGGAAACGGTCCGGATTGCGGTCGTAGTAGCCCCGTACGGCCTTCTCCGGCACCCTCTGCTCGGCCTCCAGCGCCGCCAGCAGGGTGCGCGCGGCGGGGGAGTGGGCGAGCGCCACCGCGATGATGCTGCCGAGGTCGGCGACCTCGGTCCCGGACACGGCGAGTCCACGGGCCGGGGACACCTCGGGCGGCGGCGCGAGCCCACGCGCGGCGCAGGCCCGCCGGGCCAGTTCGTCCGCGACCACGACCTGCGTCGCCCACCGCCTCCGCTGCCGCTCCGCCCGCGTCTGCCCCTCCGGCCGCGCCTCCCGGTCCCGAGCGGGCACGGCGTCCAGCACGGCGTCGACCCGGTCCCGGCGGACGGCCTCACCGCCCACGAGCGCCGCGTGGCCCCCCGGAGCCGAGTGGCCGTGCGGCGGGGCGTGGCTGCCCGGTTCCGTGCGGCTGCCGTGTGCTGTGCGCTCGCTCATGGCGTCACCTCCAGGACGACCGCCTCCGAATAGGCCACGCAGCCGTGCCAGCCGGCCTTCGCCATCAGCCAGTACGACCCCGGCGGCACCGCCGAGCCGTCCACCTCGACCAGGCATTCCGCGCTCTCCCCGGCGGCCAGGGCGAACCCCTGGAGACCCGGCCCGACGCCCGCCCACGTCCCCCAGGACGACAGCGCCCACAGCGCCCCGCCCACCGGCCCCCGGGTCGTGTTCCGCAGGCTCACCCGCACCCGCACCCGCTCACCCCGGCGCACCTCGACCCGGTCGACACCCAGCTCCATCACGAGACTCGGCCCGGTCCGCCCGTCGGGCCCGCCCGCCGCGCCCTCCCCGGGCACGTCCAGAGCCACCACGTCCTCGTACGTCTGCCCGCCGTGCGTCAGCCGTGCGGCCAGCCAGTACCGGCCGGGCACCGGGTCCGGCGCCGGAGTCACGGTGACCTCGGTGAGCGAGAAGCCGCCGGGGCCGAGCGCGTACGGCAGGTCGGCGGGCTCGGCGGTCCAACCGGGCGGCACCGCCAGGGCGACCGTGCCCGACACCGGCGCGTCGGTCAGCTCGGAGGAGATACGGACCGCCGCGGTGACCGGGCCGTCGACGGTGAGCGCGGTCGGCGAGAGGTACACGGCCACGGGCATGTTCCCCCGGGGCGCGGGGCCGGAGTTGTGCAGCCAGTACCGGGTGTGCACGGGCTGTGCGGGCTCGTGCGCGGCGACACCGGGGCCCTTGGCCTGCTTGCCGTCCAGCGGCGAGGCCAGCACGGTGGCCACCTCGAAACCCGTCAGGTCCAGCTCCAAGGCGCCGTCCGCGCCGGGGGCCAGCGGCTCGCCGGGCCGTTCCAGGACGTCCGCCCGGCTGCCCTCCACCCACGCCGAGGGGCCCGTCAGCCGCGCCCGCACCGGCCGTCCGTCCACCTCGTGCGCCCGTACGACGACCCCGCGCGCGGGGTCCGCCGGTGCCGTACCACCACGGGCCAGCGGCGACCCGGCCGGCTTCAGCGCGTCCAACAGCACCCGGCCCTCGGGCTCCAGCGACAGCAGGGCCGCGGTCCTCGGCAGGCCGGCCGGGGTCCCGGCGGGCTCCCGCAGCCGTGCCGTGAGCGGGTGATCGGGCTTCCGCAACCGCGCCGTCAGCGGATGGTTGAACGCGTGGCCCGCGCGCGGCCAGCTCAGGTCGCGCCAGTCGCCCTCGCCCGCGACGACGGCGTACTCGAAGGTGTGGGACCAGCGCTGCAACTGGAAGCCGGAGCCGTCGGGGGCGGTGCGGCGGGGCGGGTCGACCCAGATGCCGGAGGGCCAGCCGGTGCAGGAGCGCATCAACGACATACAGAGGTCGCCGGAGGAGGTGACGACGCAGCCCGGGGTGCCCCGGTTGAGGATCGCGAAGCCCCGGCCGTCCCAGGCGTCGCCCGGCGGCAGTGCCTCGCCGCCACCGGCCGCGGTGGCCCGTACGGTCGCGTCGTCCAGGTCGGCGATCAGCGCGTCGACGGCCTTCGCGTCGTCCTCGGGGCGGGCGCCCGCGACCACGAGCAGCGGCAGCCGCTCCAGGTCGCGCAGGTCGGCGCCGGGCACCCACTCCTCGCGCAGCGAGGCACGCGGGGCCACCCACACCGCGGCCAGGCCGTCCTCGGCCAGTCGGCGGCGCAGTTCGCGGGCGGCCGCCGGATCCCAGCCGAGGGCCTCGGCGACCAGGGAGTTGCGCTCCGGGCCGCCGACGGCGATCCGGATGTCGGGCAGGTTGGAGTCGACCTCCAGATCGCCGTAGCGGGGGCCGCCCGCGATCGTCGAGGTGGCCGTGACCCCCGTGCGGACCAGGGCCGCGGCGAGCGGGGTGCCCAGTTCACCGGCGGTGTCCCAGTCGCTGAAGATCAGCTCGGCGACGCCGATGGACCGGTGGCCGAGCAGCGCGCCGGTGTCGTCGTGGACGGCGACACGGGCCGTGGAGCCCAGCCCGAACCAGGTGTTGGCCGGGTTGTCCAGCGTCCACGGGAACCGCTCGCTGTCCACGTCGACGAACCCGAAGCCACGCCCGATCACCGCGTCCGCGACCTCGTGCACCGGCAGCCCGCCGCGCACGTCCGAGGGCCAGCGCACCCGGATCAGCCGGTCGGCGCCGTCGTAGCCGTCGACGGTCGTCGTCACGTCCAGCCGGTCGACGCCCGCCCAGAGCGTGAGCCGCTGCGTGTACCGGAAAAGGCCCAGGTCGGCGCGGACGGTGAGGCGGGAACCGGCCGACGAGTGTTCGACATCGATGTCAGCTGTGACGTCCCGGCTGCGGGCGGCGGTGGTGCCGGTCGGGGTGAGGTGCCAGGGGCCCTCGCCGAAGCGCGGGTGCCTCGGGTACTCCTCCTGCACCACCAGCTCGTTGCCGACATCCCCGGCGCGCAGCAGCTCCCTGCCGCCCTCGGCTTCGGCGAGCGCGCGCAGACTGCTGACGCCGCCTCCTCGCGCGGGGTCGACGGTCACCTCGTAGAACTCGTTGCGGATCGTCGTTCCCTCACCGGCCGTCCAGCCGGCCACCGAACCCTCGGCCAGGGAGAGCGCCTTGAGGCCCATGCCCGGCACCTGCGGCACGACGACCTTCAGTTCGCCGTCCTCGCTCACGGCCGGCAGCGGCAGCCCGGTGTGGTCCAGCGGGACCCGGCCGGGGTCGGCGACGCTCAGTACGTCCTTCCGCTGCCACGTCGAGGAGTTGAAGACGACCAGGTCGGCGCCGTCACCCGGCAGGGGCACGACACGGTCGGCGAGCGCCTGGGTCGCGTCGGCGTGCACCTCCTCCGCCAGGTCGTGCAGCTCCCGCCAGCCGGTGAGCAGGTCGATGTACACCTGGTCCGACTCCGAGCCGGTGATGGCGTCGTGGTGGGCCCCGTAGATCAGCTGGCGCCAGGCCTTGTCGAGGGCCGCGTCCGGGTAGGCGTGTCCGGTGGTGAGGGAGGCGAGGGTCGCCCAGGCCTCGGCGTCGGCGAGCAGCGCCTCGCCGTACCGCTGGGCCTGCTTGGTGTCGATGTAGGAGACGTCCTTGCCGGTGTAGACCGGGTTCATGTCCCGGGTCTGCGGGGACGCCGTGCGCCCCTCCCGTTCCAGCTCGGCCCGTACGGCGGCGAAGAAGTCCCGGGGCATGCCGCTGATGAACCGGGGCCAGACATAGCGGGTGTTCCAGTCGCGATGGATGCCCATCACCCAGCGGCACGGCGGGGCGTAGTCACCGCCGACCGGCAGCAGGACGTTCCGGGTGAGCGCGACCTTCTTCAGTCCCCGGAAGAGCTTGAGCGCGGCCGCCTCCGCCTCGGGGAGGGTGGGCGCGTTGTCGATGGCCCAGCCGGCACCGTAGTGGTTGACCATGTACGCGGTCAGCAACCCGCGCCCCGAGGGGGCGATCCAGCTGAACTCCGCCGGGAACTGCATCCGTTGGGGGTCGCGCGGCTCCTCGCCGAACACCGACAGGGTCGGCCCCCACTGGTGGAACGGCCCGCGCGCCCACGAACTCGACGTGACCCCCGCGTCCGCCATCAGCCCCGGGAACTGCGGGTCGTGCCCGAACGCGTCCAGCTGCCAGGCCGTCTCCGGCGCGGCCCCGATGATCCCGCGCTGGAAGCCGTCGCCGTACAGCGCGTTGCGTACGGTCGCCTCGGCGCCGGTGAGGTTGGTGTTGGGCTCGTTGTAGGTGCCGCCCATGATCTCGACCCGGCCGGTGCGGATCAGCTGCCGCAGGAACGCCCGCTCCTCCGGGAAGGCGTCCCAGTAGGGCTTGAGGTAGTCGACCTCGGCGAGCACGAAGGTGTACGCCGGGTCCCGCCGGGCCAGATCGCAGTGGGCCCGCACCAGGCTCATCCCGCTCTGGCCGCGCGAGTCGAAGGTCCGGGCGGGCAGGCCCGTGACAGCCGGGTCGTCGGCGACGTCCCAGGTCTCGGTGTAGGCGGCCTGCGTGTTCCACCAGACGGGGTCGTAGTGGAAATGGCTGACCATGAACATGGTCCAGCCGGGCTCCGCCACCGTGAACTCGGCGCTGTGCCGGGCCACTTGGTCTCCGTCGGCGGCGGTCACGGTGATCTCGCGGCGGTCGCCGGGAGCGAGGCCGTCGGTGGTCACGGGTATCTCGGCGCGTACGGTCCCGTCCTCGCCGACGCCGGCGACGGTCTCCCCGACGCCGCGCACGCCCGGGCCCTCCACGCTCAGCCGGACCGGCCGGCCCGGATGGTGCTCGACATCGACGGCGACCACCTGATGCGGCTGGTCCTCCGTGCCGACGAAAAGCTCGGTCGACTCGACAGAGATGACGCGCATGGGGCTCCTACGAGTGCTCGGCGGAGCCCCATCCTGGCAGCGGGGGGTGGTTCAATCAACCATCCATCGGAACATTGGTTGATTCATCCATGCAATCTCGCCGAGCCCGCGGACCGTCCGGGACGTCGCTCGTTCAGCGGGCCCGCCGGGACTTCACGGCGTGTGCCCCCGCGATGTGGTCGGTCAGCGCCAGGGAGGCGCTCGCCCGCTGGTACGAGAGCTGGCCGACGCGGACGTAGAGGCAGTCGATGAGCATCAGCACCGAGTGGCGGGCGCCGATGCTGCCGGTGCGGAAGCTGGTCTCCGAGGAGGAGGAGATCAGCCGTACGTCGGCGGCGCGGGCCAGCGGCGAACGCGGGTCGGCGGTGAGGGCGATGGTGGTGGCGCCGCGCTCCTTGGCCAGCTCGAACGGCTCGATCGTCTCCCGGGTGGCGCCGGAGTGGGAGATGCCGATCGCCACGTCCGCCGGGGTCAGAAGGGCGGCGGAGGTGGTCGCCGCGTGCACCTCGGTCCACCCGCGCACCGCGCAGCCGATGCGGAACAGTCGGGTCTCCGTCTCCTGGGCGACCGCGCCGCTGCCACCGACGCCGTACACGTCGACGCGCCGGGCACGGGCCACGGCCTGGGCCGCGCGCTCGACGGAGTCCAGGTCGATCCGGTCGATGGTCTGCTGGACGGCCCGCAGATCGGCGGTGCCGACGACCTGGACGACCCGCTCCAGGCTGTCGTCGGGGGAGATGTCCGGTCCGATCTCGGCGCTGCCCCACTCGGAGGACTCGCCGCGGCCCCGCTCCTGCGCCAGCTCGATCAGCAGATGCTGATAGGAGTCGAGGCCGATGGCCCGGCAGAACCGGGTGACCGTGGCCTGGGAGGTTCCGGTGCGGCGGCCCAGCTCCGCGGCCGAGCAGTGGGTGACGGCGGCCGGATCCTCCAGGATCAGCTCGCCGACCTTCCGCAGGGAGCCGGCCAGCCGGGGCAACTCGGTGCGGATCAGGGTGGTGACATCGGTCGAGGGCATGCAGAGAAGGTATCAGCCACCCGTTGGCGCAATGGCTGAATACCAGGACCGGGCTTTGCGTCCGCACTCGGGGGTGAACTGCGCCATTGCCCTCGACGCCGGGGCTGTGATTCAGTGATTCACTGATAGGTGTGTACGGGGTGGTTCAATCCACCAGTGGGGAGTCTCAGGTGTCCGTCGAGTCCACCAACGAGTCCGGGACCGAGCCCGTGAACGCCGACCGCTTCGCGCGCGAGGGCCTGGCCGTCCTGACCCGCCTCACCGAGTCCGCGCGCGCCGACGTGAGCGCCGCCGCCGCCCTGATCGCCGGCTGCGTCCGCGATGACGGCGTCGTCCAGGCCTTCGGCACCGGCCACTCCCAGGCCCTCGTCCTCGAACTCGCCGGCCGCGCGGGCGGCTTCGTCCCCACCAACCGCCTCCAGATGGCCGACCTCGTCCTCTACGGCGGCGATCACCCCAGCGGCCTCGACGACCCGCTGCTGGAACGTGAGCCCGGCATAGCGCTGCGCCTCTACGAGCTGGCCGACCCCCGCCCCCAGGACCTCTTCGTCGTCATCTCCAACTCCGGCGTCAACCACGTCATCGTCGAGATGGCGCTGCACGCCAAGGAGCGCGGCCACCGTCTCCTCGCCATCACCTCCCTCGCCCACACCGGGTCCGTGCCCGCCACCCACCCCAGCGGCAAGAAGCTCGTCGACCTCGCCGACGTCGTCCTCGACAACGCCGCCCCGCGCGGTGACGCGCTGCTGGAGCTGCCGGGCGGCGGCGCCGTCTGCGCCCTCTCCACCCTGACCGGCGTCATGCTCGTCCAGATGACGGTCGCCGAGGCGGCCGCCCAGCTCCTCGCCTCCGGCGACCGCCCCCCGGTCTATGTCTCCGCCAATGTGCCCGGCGGCTTCGAGGGCAATCTGGAGCTGGAGAAGCGGTACGCCGGACGGATCCGGCGTACCGCCAGCTGATCACCCCACGGGCACGGGGGTCAGCGCGACGGCCAGCGGATAGGCGCCGGTCTTCAGCGGGGCTCCGGCGGTGCCGGACGCGGTGTCGACCGGCACCAGCTTGTTGCCGTCGGCCGTGGTGACGTAGGCCGTGCCGCCGCTCCAGTCCAGGCCGACATCGAAGGCGGATCTGCCGACGGAGACCCCCGTGCCGGGGGCGCCGGTCACCGTGTCGACGGGCGTGACGTGGTCCCCGGTACTGGGGCTCACCCACAGCGTCCGCCCGTCCGGTGACAGACCGAGGCCGTACGCCTGGCCGGAGACCAGGAGCGTCGGCTCGGTGTCGTTCGTCGCCGTGTCGATCGGAGTCACCGTCGATCCACCGGAGTTGGACACATAGACCCGCTTCCCGTCCGGCGCGGCGACGACGTTGAACGGGCGGGGGCCGACGGGGATCTCCGCCCCCGCCTTCCGGGTGCCGAGGTCGACCGGGGTGACGGTGTTGTCGTGGATGTTCGCCACGTACAACGTCCGGCCGTCCGGAGTGATCGCCATGTTCTCCGGCCCCGCCCCGACCGTGACGGTCGCGCCCGCTCGCAAAGTGCCCGTGTCCACCGGCTGGACCGTGCCGTCCGTGTAGTTGGCGACCCACAGCGTGCCGCCGTCCGGCGTGAGCGCGAGCCCGGCGGGAACGCGGCCGACGTCGACCGTCGCGGTGACCACACCGCGCGCCACGTCGATGACGCTGACCGTGTCGGAGCCCTGGTTCGCGGCATAGGCGGTACGGCCGTCGGCGCTCACGACCACTTCGCCGGGGTTGTCGCCCACACTGATGTCCGTGCTCTTCCCGGAGGACAGATCGACCGAACTGACCGACGCACCGCTGAAGTTGGCGGTCAGGGCTCTCGACGAGCCGTCCCCGTCGGTGACCTGGACCGGGATCGCCCGGTCGAGGATGCCGGTGCCGGACACCACGACGGAGTGGACGCCCTCGTCGGCCGCCGTCAGCGTGACGGTGGCCGACGCGCTTGCACCGGCCGGGACGGTGACGGTGCCCTCGGCCGGCGAGGCGGTGACGCCGTCCGGTACGGCGAGCTTCCAGGTGACGGTCCTGGCGGACGTGGACCGCGCGTCGGACAAGGAGAGGGTCACCGTCCCGGAGGCGCCCGGCTTCAGGCTGAGCGAGCCGGGGGCGAAGGAGGCGTCGACGCCGGGGTCGGGGGCGTTCTCCAGCATCGTCGTGTAGAGGAACTGGTCCATCACCCCGGGCGAGACCTGTTCGGGTATGGCGTCGAGTGCCTTGCGCTCGCTCCTCAACTCGGTCCAGTACGCCGAGACCGCCTCGGTGTCGCCCCGCTTGTTGGCGAGCAGCAGATCGACGGCTGTCCCGCCTGCCGTGCCGTAGCGGCCGAGCTTGTCGAGCCAGGCCGAAGTCTCCTTCAGGAAACCGGGGTTGGCGAGATGGGCCCGCAGCTGGGCGGGCGTGGCGGCCATGTCGGTGAAGTACGACCGCAGCGCGGCCGCCGCCCGGTCGAGGCCGCTGTCCTCCTCGTACGCCTTGCGGAAGGCGGCGAGGAGCCTGGTCAGCGTCGGGGACTCGGTGGCGTCGAGCTGGGAGGAGTAGTTGCTCTCGGCGAAGATCCGCAGCGGTTTCCCGGACTTGGCCGTACCCGCCAGTTCGCGGACGGAGGCGAGGAAGGCGGACCGGGGGTCGTAGGCGTCCGGGTTCCACAGATAGGCCGCCGACGTGAAGAGCGCGAGCTTGCTCGCCTCGGCCTGGACCATCGGGTTGGCGGTGACGCCGACGGCCTCTCGGGCCACGTCGGCCTCCCGGCCCGTGTAGGGGCCCAGCAGGAGACGGCTGGTGACGTAGTCGTTGACCGGGTAGTTGTCCCAGACCAGGATCGGATGCCCGTAGACCTCGCGGGCCTGCCGCACCTGCGCGGCGGTGATCGTCGGCGCGATCACACCGACGCCGGTCCACTCGACGACCACGTCCGGGTCCAACTGCTCGCGCAACGCCTTCTTGTACGGGGTGTCGGCGAGGTCGGAGTACTCGGTCGGGACCATCTCCAGCGGGTCGAGCCCCGTGCGGTCGGCGGAGAACTCCTCCCACACCCGGTTCAGCAGATGCGCCTGCGCGGCACCGGCGGCCCCGCCCCCGCTGCCGAACCTCTCCTCGTCCGCCGGGCAGTTCCACTTCGTGTAACTGATGTCGTCCAACGGGATCGCGAAGGAGCGCACGCCGATGTCGTACAGCGAGACGAACTTGCGGACCAGCGCGGTGATGTCGCTGTCCGAGGAGTAGCAGACCGACAGACCGGGGGAGAGGGCGAAGGTGAAGCGGACGTGGTTGGCGGCGGCCCGGTCGACGAGCTCGCGCACCTGGTCCAGCTGGGCGGCCGGGTACTCGTCGCGCCACCGCTCCCGCAGATAGGGGTCGTCCTTCGGCGAGTAGACGTACACGTTCTGCTTGGTGCGGCCGTAGAAGTCGAGCTGGCTCAGCCGCTCGGCATGGGTCCAGGGGGTGCCGTAGAAGCCCTCGACGACCCCGCGCAGCTTGGCCGTCGGCCAGTCGCGGACGGTCACCTCGGGGAGACGCTCGCCGGTGAGGAGCCGGCGGAGGGTCTGGGCCGCGTAGAAGGTGCCGGTGGTGTCGACGCCGGACAGGGCGAGCAGGGCACGGCCGGAGTGGCGGCCGGAGGCCAGGACGTATCCCTCCGGAGGCAGCCCGGCGGGTGACTTGACGCCCAGTCGCTTCAACGCGCCCTCGGTGGCCGGGTTCTCGCCGGGGCCACCGACGAACACGGTGAGTCCGGCGGCGGGCGGGCGTTCACCGGCCGGGACGGTGACGATCCGGTCGACCCCGGCGTCCCGCAGCGCGGCCTCGACGACTCGACGGGCGGCGGGGTCGGTGTCCGGGCCGACGACCTCCACGACCCGGTCGGGGACGGTGAGTCGACGCTCGCCGGTCTCGATGTGCTGGGGCGTCGGCCACACCTGGGGGGTCGCCGGAGTCGTCGGTGCCGACGGTGTGGCGGCGGCCGACGGGAGGGAGGGGAGGGTCAGGCTCACGGCCAGGAGCAGGGCCCGGCGGAGGCGCCGGGTTCTGCGGGGCCTGCGGGGTCTGTGGGGGCGTTCGGGGCGTGGGAGGAGAGAGGTGAATGAAGCCATCAAAAGAGGCTAGGGCTGCTGAATCAAGCATTCAATAGCGCGTGCTGGGAAGGCAGTTGCTCGACGCGGGCGAGCCGGTCGCTCCCTCTTTCGCCGAGCCGGCCTCGCTGTCGCCGCCGGGCGCCAGGGGCGACGCTCCGCCTAAGGTACTTTTCGGGCGTCATCCCTCTGGTCCGGCGTCGACCCCGAAGGGTGAACACGGATGAGTTCGCATTCCGCCGATCCCCCGCCTCCCGCCCCACCCGCCGGTAGCAACAGCCCCGCGGTCTCCCGTCCGGAGTTCGACACGCTCTTCGAGGCGGTGCGCACGTGGGGGCGCTGGGACCGGGCCGATCGCGGTGCCTGGAACCGGGTGACCGCGGACCATGTGCGGCGGGCCGTGGCCGGAGTGCGGTCCGGGGTGGTCGTCCCGATGGCGCTGCCCTGGAACACCCGGCACGGCCCGGACAACCGGAAGCCCGCCGTGCATCACATGACCGATCTCGGGGATGTGGAGAGCCCGGAACCCACGACCCACAAGGACTTCATCGCCGCCGACTACCACGGCAAGGGCATCACGCATCTCGATGCCCTGTGCCACATCGCCTACCGGGGGCGGCTCTACGACGGCCGGGCGGCGCGCGAGGCCGTCGACGCCGCGGGCGCCCGGTTCGGCGCGGTGTCGGAGCTCGGGCCCCTCGTCACCAGGGGGGTGCTGCTCGACCTCCCCGCCGTCCTCGGCGTCCGCTGGCTGGAGCCGGGGCGGGCGGTGCGCGCCCGCGATGTCGTCGCGGCGGAGAAGGCGCTCGGCGTGACGATCGGCGAGGGCGACGCGGTGCTGCTGCGCTCCGGACACGTCCGCCGCCGCAAGGAGCTCGGCGCCTGGGACCCCGACGCGGCGAGCGCGGGCTTCCACGTCGACGCCGTACCGCTGCTGGCCGAACGCGGCATCGCGCTGCTCGGCGGAGACGGGGACAGTGATGTACGGCCCTCGCCCGTCGAGGGCGTGCACTCGCCGGTCCACGCCCTGGCCGTGGCCGCGATGGGGGTACCGCTGCTCGACAACCTCGACCTGGAGGCGCTGGCCGACGCGACCGCCGAGGCGGGACGGTACGAGTTCCTGCTGGTCGTGGCTCCGCTGAACGTTCCGGGCGGGACGGGCTCGCCCGTCAATCCGGTCGCGGTTCTGTGACGCCGGTGCTGATCGGTCACCGCAGGTGAGGAAACGTGCGAACCGTGACTCACGTCGCTGATGCCCGTATCCTCGTCAATGCCAGATATTTCCGATAAGCGGATTGTCCAGGGCGCTAGTGAGGCCAGCGTGGTGCGGTCCGACGTCGAGCCGGTACCAACGGGACGTGCGACAGACGGCACGGGCCCCACCCTTTTCCGTGAGCGGTTTCTGCAGGGTGAGCCGCTGGAGACAGGAGTGCGCCCCTCGATCCTGAACTCCTGGCAGCGCTGCCGGTCCCTGAGGCTCTCCCCGGACCAGTCCGACCTCCCTTTCCGGGACGACTTCGACCCGGACGGCCGGATCACCCGCGCGGCCGTGCCGGTGCTCGACCGGCTGCAGTCCAGATTCGCCGGCAGCGCGATCAACATCTCCGTCGCCGACGCGAACGGCACGGTTCTCCTGCGCCGTTTCGGACAGGCGTCGCTGGCCAGGGGCCTCCCGGCGATCCAGACGGTCCCGGGGTTCGTGTTCGCGGAGCGCTTCGCCGGTACCAACGGCATCGGGCTGGCCCTGGCCGAACGACAGCTCATCAGGGTCTACGGCGCCGAGCACTTCGCCGAACGCTCCCAGGCCAGCGCCTGCCGCGCGCTTCCCGTCCGCGACCCGCTCAGCGGCCGTATCGAAGGGGTCCTGTGTTTCGGGTATCCGCGCACCTTCGAGGATCCGGCGCTGTCCACCGTGATACGCAAGGCGGCCGCGGCCATCGAGCGGCGGCTGCTCGGGCAGAGCTCCGTACGTGAGCGCTCCCTGCTGCGGGCGTACCTGGACGCGGGGGCCGAGGCCGACGCGGTCCCCCACCACAGCGTCGGGGTGGACGAACTGGCCCTCGGGCTGCGCCCCGGCGACCGGGCGACCCTCCTGGAGAAGGCCGCCGAGCTGATCTCCCGCGCGCAGCGGGCCGCCGTCGAGGTGCCTCTGGCGGACGGCCGACGGATCACGCTCGTGAGCCGTCCGATGACCAGCGCCTCCGGGGTCGAGGGCATCGCCGTCGAGGCCGTCCTTCCCGGCCGTTCGGCGCGCGAGTCCCTCACCGTCCCGCACCGGGTCGAGGAGGCGCTGACCTTCTCCGTCGAGCCTGTAGAACCTGTCGAACCGCCCGCGGAACCCGTCGAGTCCGTCGACACCCCGGTCGTCCGGCGCTTGGCGGGCGTCCCCCGCGTCGTGGCGCCCGGTCGGCTCTCCGCCGTACCGGCATCCGGCCACCTCCGCGACGCCGCACCCGGCAGGATCACCGTGGGCGTCGACGGCGTCTCGACCGACCGCCTCACCGGCGAAGGCGTGACAACCGGCGGCCTCACCGGCGAAGGCGTCACGACCGACCGCCTCACCGATGACGGCGTGACGACCGGTGGCCTCACCGCCGACGGTGTCACGACCACTGCCGGCGGCATGCCGGCCGGCCGCCCCGGCTCCCCGAACCCCCAGAGAGGTCTCGTGATGGTGGGGGAGCCCCACGTCGGTGTCTACGCCCTGGCCGCGCGCCGCCGTCTGGAGCTGTTGTCCGAGGCCAGCGCCCTTATCGGAACCACCCTGGACGTGCGCCGCACCGCGCGGGAACTCGCCGAGACGGCGGTCCCGCGCCTCGCCGACTTCGTCACCATCGACCTGGCCGAGCCCGTACTGCGCGGCGAGGAGGCCGCCGACCCCCGCAGCGACCTGCGCCGCACGGTGGTCCACGGCATCCGCGACGACCTCCCCTTCAGTCCGGTCGGCAAGCAGGTCGACTACGGCCCCACCGTGCCCCAGCTGCGCTGTCTGACCAGCGGGGAGGCGGTGCTGGAACCGGATCTGAAGACGGCCGCGGGCTGGCTCGCGCAGGACCCCGAGTACACGGAACGGCTGCTGAGCCACGTCCACTCCCTCATCGCGGTGCCCTTGGTCGCCCGTGGTGTCGTCCTGGGTGTCGCCGCCTTCTACCGCGCACAGGACCCCGCCCCCTTCGGGGACGACGACCGCTCACTGGCCCAGGAACTCGCCAACCGTGCCGCCCTGTCCATCGACAACGCCCGGCGCTACACGCGCGAACGCACCATGGTCCTGGCCCTGCAGCGCAGCCTGCTCCCGCAGGGCCTGCCCGATCAGGACTCCGTCGAGGTCGCCCATCGCTATCTGCCCGCCGAATCCGACGTCGGCGGTGACTGGTACGACGTCATCCCGCTCTCCGGAACCCGTATCGGCCTCTTCGTCGGCGATGTGGTCGGCCACGGCCTGCTCTCCGCCGCGACCATGGGCCGCGTCCGCACGGCCGCACGCAGCTTCGCCGAACTCGACTTCCCGCCGGACGAGGTCCTCACCCACCTCGACAACCTCGTGAGCCGACTGGACCGGGAGGATCCCGTCTCCGACGGCGGCGGCATCATCGGCGCGACCTGTCTCTACGCCGTCTACGACCCGACCTCGCAGCAGTGCACCATGGCCCGCGCGGGCCACCCTCCGCCCGCCCTGGTCGACCCCGACGGCACCGTGTCGTTCCCCGACCTGCCCGCCGGGCCTCCGCTCGGCCTCGGGGGGCTGCCCTTCGAATCAGCGGAGTTCCACCTCCCCGAGGGCAGCCAGGTGGTCCTCTACACCGACGGGCTCATCGAGGACCGCGACCGCGACGTCGACGTGGTCCTCGACCAGTTGCGCGCGGCCCTGGCCCATCCCGAGCGCACCCCGGAGGAGACCTGCCGGGTGGTCCTGGACACCGTGGCGCCCGCCCACCCCGGCGACGACATCGCCCTGCTCGTCGCCCGCACCCACGCCTTCGACCCGCTGCGGATCGCCACCTGGGAGCTGCCCGCCGACCCGGCCGTCGTCAGTGAGGTCCGCGCCTCCGCCCTGCGGCAACTGGCCGACTGGGGGCTCGACGAGGCCGCCTTCGCCGCGGAACTGGTGCTCAGCGAACTGGTCACCAACGCCATCCGCCACGGCACCGGGCCCATCCGGGTACGGCTGCTCCACGACCGCTCCCTGATCTGCGAGGTCTCCGACACCAGCAACACCGCCCCGCATCTGCGCCGGGCGGCCACCACCGACGAGGGCGGCCGCGGCCTGTTCCTCGTCGCGCAGCTCTCCCAGAGCTGGGGCACGCGCTACATCCCGGAGGGCAAGGTCATCTGGGCCGAGTGCGGACTCGACGGCGGCTGACGTGATCGACACCCGGGCGGCCCGCTGATCCCCTGGGGGCGTGGCTCCGTTGGGGTCACGGTGGGCGGGTAAATACCGTAAATGCGGTGATATGTGCGGCTAGTATCGCTGACGTACCGCTGACGCAAGTCGGGAAGAACTCGCCAGGCCGACCCCCGGAGCTGTCCGTGCACGACGCTCACGACACCTCTGCGCAGCCGGCCCCGCCCAGCGGGGCGGAACCGCTGGTCCGCATCCGCGGCCTCGCCAAACGGTTCGGCGGGACCCTCGCACTCGCCGGGGTCGACCTCGACGTCCACGCCGGCAGCGTTCTCGCGCTCCTCGGCCCCAACGGAGCAGGCAAGTCCACACTCATCAAGATCCTCGCCGGCGTCCACCACGCCGACTCGGGCCGGATCACGGTGGACGGACACGCACTCGGGAGTCACGCCGCCTCCCACCGCATGTCCTTCATCCATCAGGACCTCGGTCTCGTGGAGTGGATGTCGGCCGCCGAGAACATCGCCCTGAGCGCCGGGTACGCGCGTCGCGCCGGACTGATCTCCTGGCGGCGGACCCGGGAGCGCTGCACCGAGGCACTGGAGATCGTCGGCGGTCAGCTCGATCCCGACGCGCCGATCGCCCATCTCGCCCCCGCCGAGCGGTCCCTGGTCGCCATCGCCCGGGCCCTGGCGGCACGGGCGAAGCTCATCGTCCTCGACGAACCGACCGCCCGGCTCCCCGCCGCCGACTGCGCCCGCCTGTTCCGCGTCCTGCACGCCCTGCGCGACCGGGGCCACGGCATCCTCTACGTCAGCCACCGCCTGGACGAGGTGTACGAGGTCGCCGACACCTTCGCCGTCCTGCGCGACGGCCGCCTCGTCAGCCACGGCTCGACGGCGGGCCACAGCCCCGTCCGCCTGGTCCGCGACATCACCGGCGATGAACCGGCCGACCACCGCCCCGCTACGGCCCCGGCCGACGGCCCGGCGGTCCTGACCCTTGACGGCGTACGGACCTCCGGCGCGGGACCGGTCGACCTGGAGCTGAGAGCCGGGGAAGCCCTCGGCCTGGTCGGCCTCTCGGGCGCCGGACACAGGGACCTGGGTCGGGCCCTCGCGGGGTCCCGACCGCTCCTCGGGGGACGGGTGCTGCTCCACGGCCGCCCCTACCACCCCCGTACGGTCACCGACGCCGTCGGACGCGGTGTCGCCTTCGTGCCCGGCGACCGGCAGCGGGAGGGCTGCCTCGCCGAGCTGACCGTACGGGAGAACCTGCTGGCCAACCCCGGTGCCGGGCAGGGGACGCCACCGCGCTGGATCGGACCCCGCCGTGAACGCGCCGAGGCCACCGCCCTGATCGAACGGTTCTCGGTGCGGCCCCGCGACAGCGAGGCCGCCATCGCCACCCTGTCCGGCGGAAACCAGCAGAAGGTCGTGATCGGCCGCTGGCTGCGGACCGGACTGCGCCTGCTGATCCTGGAGGAACCGACGGCGAGCGTCGACGTCGGCGCCAAGGCGGCCATCCACCGCCTGCTCGACGAGGCGTTGGCCGGAGGCCTCGCGGTCCTTCTCATCTCCACCGACTTCGAGGAGGTCGCGGGAGTCTGCGGGCGCGCCCTGGTCTTCGTCCGCGGATCCGTGACCGCCGAGCTGAGCGGTCCGGCCCTCACGGTCGCGGGACTGACCCGGGCGGCTTCGGCCCTGCCCCCCTCCGGCACCGCGACGCATCCGTGACCGCCCCGCCCTCCCCGCGCTCGCGTCGACCGGGCCCGCCGCGCCGGCTCGGCCCGCGTGGCGGCCCGGGTGGGCACCTCATCGGCGCCTACGGCCTGCTGGCCCTCACCGCCCTGCTCGTTCTGGTCTTCTCCCTCGCCCTGCCGCGCACCTTCCCCACCCCGGACACCGTCGACTCGATCCTCTCCACCCAGTCGATCCCGGCCGTCCTAGCGCTCGCCGCCATGGTCCCCATCGTGACGGGCGCCTTCGACCTCTCCATCGGCTACGGCCTCGGCCTGGCGCACGTCATGGTGCTGTACCTCGTCGTCGACGCCGGCTGGCCCTGGCCGCTCGCCTGCCTCGCCGTGATCGTCGGAGGGACGATCGTGGGCGTCCTCAACGGTGTCATCGTCGTGTTCGGCCGCATCGACTCCTTCATCGCCACGCTCGGGACCGGCAGCATGATGTACGCCGTGACCGGCTGGATCACCGACGGCGGCCGGATCGTCCCCGGCCCGGGGGGCCTCCCGGCCGCCTTCACCGACCTCTACACCTCCACGTTCCTCGGCCTCCCCGTTCCCGCGTTCTACGTGCTGGCACTCGCCGTCGCCCTCTGGCTGATGCTGGAGCGGCTGCCGATCGGCCGGTACCTGTACGTCGTCGGCTCGAACCCGCGCGCCGCCGACCTCGTCGGCATCCCGGTCCGCAAGTACACCGTCTGCGCCTTCGCCGCGTCGGGCCTGATCGTCGGCTGCGCCGGAGTACTGCTCGCGGCCCAGCAGCAGCTCGGCAACCCGAGCGTCGGACTCGACTACCTGCTTCCTGCCTTCGTCGGGGCCCTGCTCGGCTCCACCGCGATCAAACCAGGCCGTCCCAACGCCATGGGTACCCTCGTCGCCGTCGCCGTCCTCGCCGTCGGCCTCACCGGCATCTCCCAGATGGGCGCCGACTTCTGGACGGTCCCGCTCTTCCACGGCGGCACCCTGCTCCTCGCCGTCGGCCTGGCCGGATACGCCGCCCGCCGCCGGGTGCGCACCGGCGTCTTCGCCGCCCGCGACGCGCCCGCCGCGACACCGGAGCGGCCGCCGGGCGGTGGCACGACAGGCCGCACTCCATGATCCAACCCGCCCGCACCGTCGTCCCGCTCTCCCGCTCGTCCCTCCGCGAGGAGTCTTTCGTGCACCACCACCGCAAGGCCGACCCCGGCGCGCGCAAGGCCCGGTACGCGGCAACCGCTCTGCTGACCGCCACCGTCCTGCTCGCCGGCTGCGAACGCGGATCATCGAAGAGCCCGGAAGACTCCGCGTCGAGCCCGAGCGGCTGCCCCGAGGCCCAAGCCAAGGCCGAGGCCGCCGTCGGCCGGGCGGAGGGGACCGACATTCCCTGGAACGGCCCGACCACCGGTCCCACGGCGGTGACCGACAGGACCATCGTCTACGTCGCCCAGACCATGACCAATCCCGGAGTCGCGGGCGCCGCCGAAGGAGTC
The DNA here is from genome assembly GCF_024612035.1 of Streptomyces sp. DSM 40750. Taxonomy (GTDB): domain Bacteria; phylum Actinomycetota; class Actinomycetes; order Streptomycetales; family Streptomycetaceae; genus Streptomyces. The sequence goes on along the minus strand of NZ_CP102513.1, from coordinate 1,810,784 downwards.
CGGGAAGCCGCGCGGGTCATCGGCTGGAATGTCCGGGTGATCGACGGCGGCGGCACCCCCGCCGGCATCCAGGCGGCGATGAGCGAGGCCGTGGCCCTCAGGCCCTCGGGCATCGTCATCGGGGGCTTCGACCCCAACGCGACCTCGCAGCAGGTCACACGGGCCAACGAGGCGGGCATCGCGCTCATCGGCTGGCACGCGGTCGCCGCGCCCGGCCCCAGCAGGCAACCCGAACTCTTCACCAACGTCACCACCCAGGTCGAGGACGTCGCCAGGATCAGCGCGCAATGGATCATCTCGACCTCCAACGGCGACGCCGGAGTCGTGATCTTCACGGACGCCTCGATCCCCTTCGCCAAGAACAAGTCCGACCTGATCAGAAATGAACTCGCCACCTGCTCGGGCGTGCGACTCCTGTCGTACGAGAACATCCCGATCCCCGATGCGAGCAGCCGCACGCCCCGCGAGGTCTCCGCACTGCTCTCCCGCTTCCAGGACCGGTGGACCCACTCGGTCGCCATCAACGACCTGTACTTCGCCGACGCCGCCGCGGCCTTCCGCGCGGCCGGCAAGGACGGCTCGGGTCCGCCCTTCAACATCGGCGCCGGGGACGGCGACCCCTCCGCCTTCCAGCGCATCAACAGCGAGCAGTACCAGTCGGCCACCGTCCCCGAACCGCTCACCCAGCAGGGCTGGCAGATCGTCGACGAGTTCAACCGGGCCTTCTCCGACCGCCCCGCCAGCGGTTACGTGGCCCCCGTCCACATCAGTACGGCCGGCAACAGCGACGACGCCACGAGCTGGGACCCGTCGGGCTACCGGGACGGGTACCGGAAGATCTGGGGCAAGTGACAGGGCTGCCGGGGCGGGCCGGTCAGAGGCGCAGGACGATCAGCGCGGTGTCGTCGGTGTTGCCGGAGGGCGGAAGGAGATCGGCCAGGAGCGCGTCGGCCAGGGTCTCGGGGTCGTGCTTCCGATGGCGGGCGAGGGAGTGGGCGAGACGGGCCAGACCGGTGTCGATGCCCTCGGTACGGCGCTCGATCAACCCGTCGGTGTACAGGACCAGCGCGGCGTCGTCGACGAACGGGATGCGGGCCTGGGGGCGGGAGACGTGGGTGGGCCGGGCGGCGAGCGGAGGGTCGGTGGCGCCGTCGAGGAAGGTGACGGTGCCGTCGGGGTGCACGAGTGCGGGCGGCGGGTGGCCCGCGCAACTGTAGGTGATGGTGTGGCTGTCCCAGTCGATGAAGGTCGTCACGACGGTGGTCGCCTCGGCGCCCTCGACGGAGCGGGCGTACAGGTCGAGGGCCTCCAGCGCCTGGGCCGGGCCATGGGCGACGCGAGTCGCCCCGCTCAGGGCACTGCGCAGCTGCCCCATGGCGCAGGCGGCCGCCAGACCGTGGCCGACGACGTCGCCGACAGCCACCGCGAGGCCCTCGCCGGGCAGTGCGACCAGGTCGTACCAGTCGCCGCACACGTGCAGCGCGCCGATGGCCGGCCGATAGCGCACGGCCGCATTGTGCGGACCGGTCGGGCAGGGCGAGGGCAGCATCGCCGCCTGCAGCGCCAGGGCCACCTCCCGTTCGTGGGCGTGCGCCGTCCGCAGCCGTTCGTTGACCTCCTGCAGTTCGCGGGCACGGGTGTACAGCTCGGCCTCCAGCACCCGGGCCCGGTCGTCACCGCCGCCCGGGCCGCCGCGGGCGCGGATGAGTTCGGTGACCTCCTCCACCCGGTGCACGATCAGGGCCACCTTCCCGTCGGGGCCGAGGACGGGAGCGTTGACCGGGCTCCAGTAGTGCTCCTGCCAGTGGCCGGGCCGCTCCGGATCCTCGATGTCGTAGCGGAGCAGCGCCATCGTGTCGCGCTCGCCGGTGGCCACCGTACGGAGCATCGACGCCTCGGTCTCCCGCATGCCCGCCGCGGCCGGTTCGTTCGGGTTCTCGGGGAAGACGTCGAAGATGTAGCGGCCCAGCAACTGCTCGCGGGTGCGCCCGGCCAGGCGCAGGAAGTCGTCGTTGGCGTCGGCGTACACCAGATCGGGGGTGAGCAACGCCACCATGCCGGGCAGAGCCCGGAAGACCTCCGCATAGTCGATATGCGGTTCCTTCATGTCCAGCCTGCCTCGGCGCCGAGCGTCTCTGTGCCGTTCCACGATAGGCGTGAACACCCTGCGGGACCCGACAGAACTGTGGCTTCAGCACCGAGGCCCCCTTGATCCGCCGCTCCGGGCGTCCCGCGACACTCCGTCGGCCGACTGGCACCGAACACTCTCCGAGCCCCCGACCGGCCGCCCGGACCGCAACGGCGGTGAGGACCGAAAGAGTGAATCCCGTACGACGTCATGAGACCGTCCCGGATCGGCACCATGACCCACGCACGTGCCGGACCATCCGCTTCCGGTACCTGATGCACGGGCGCCGCCCGGCCGCTGGGCGTAGCCGACGCTGCCGCGAGTCGGCTGTCTGCTGAACGACGCCCAGGGCCAGGGACTTGATGGCCGCATGATGACCGAGTTCCTGACCTGGGCCGGCCACCGGGTGCCGCAACTCGACATCTCACGCGCCAACACCGGGACGGCACGGGCCTTCGTCGGCCTTCTCCAGGTCCTCTGTATCGAACCAGGCCCGACGCCGAGGGCGCCGAGTCCGCAACCGAAGCCGCCGAGCCCCCGGCGATCCACTCCGACGTCGCGGCACGCGGGCGCGGCTTCATGGCCGACAACCTCGTACGCAACCGCCTCGCCCCGGACTTCGACTCCGACGCCTCCACCTGGTCGTCCAAGACCGGCATGCTGCTCAACCTGCGCCACGAGGTCGGCGTCGTCGAACACGCCGACGGCCAGATCTGCGCGACAGCCGTCCTGACCGAGTCACGCGTGGCCGCCGGCCGACAGCCCGGCGCCGACGCTCTCATGGGCCAGGCCGCCCGACGGCTCCGCGACGAACACCGTTCGAGGTGGGCCTAGAGATTCCGCCTGATGGAACAGTTCCGGCCCAATTGGATCGCCACGACTGCGGAATGTTGCGTTCCGTAGTCGCTCGGTAGCTCGCCCTTCTAGCGTGATCGCATGAGCGAAGATCGTGCTTTCTCGGTGCGGCCACTCCGGGATCTGGTGTCGGACGAGGCGTGGGCGGGACTGACCCGCTACCCGTCCAGGCCCTACCCGTCGTCGACAACCCTGTTGAGGCAGGGAACACAGGGCACCCATGTGCTCGCCCTGATTAGCGGGATGGTGAAAGTGGTCCGCACGGACCGCGACGGGCGGCAGCGACTCCTCGCCTTCCGCGGGCCGGGGGAGATCTTGGGGGAGATGGCGCTCCAGCACGGTGGAGAGCGGCTCGCCGATGTACGGACGATAAGCACATGCAAAGCATCTGTAGTCCCCGCGGAAGACTTCCGCCGCTTCGTACGCGATCACCAGCTGGCCGACCCACTCGCCGTGCTGGCGTCCAGCCGACTGCGCGAGCAGACCGAAGTCTTCGACGGCGCCGTGCATGAACGTCTGGCCATGGCGTTGCTCCGCCTGGTCGAGGTCTCCGGCGGTGAGCGCTCGTTCTCCCTCACCAGGGAAGATCTGGCCCAGCACATCGGCGTGAGTCGCGACACCGTCAGCAAGGCTCTGACACAGCTCGGTCCGGGCCGGGTGGAGTTCGCGAGGAACCGTATCCAGGTGACCAGCGTGGAAGCCCTCCGAAGAACCCTCGGTCTGTCCTCCGGCGACTGACAAGGGCGTGTCCCACGTCACATGTTGTCCGCGTTCGCGGAGCGGAGCGTCCGCGAACCCGCTGTGAAGCTTCGAGTGGCACGGCACCCCGAACGCCCGTGCCGCCGTCCGCATCTGACGACCGGACGGGACTTCACGGAGGAGTGACACATGCGCGAATTCTTCAGCGAATCAGCCCAGGGCGGCGCAGGGCCTTTCACCCGCAGCCGTGCGCTGCCCGCCTATCGGGGGATCCTGGCCGTGGACGCCAAGGGGTTCACGGGACATCCGGCCATCGAGCACGAGGCCATCAGCCGTGCCGTACCCGACCTCCTCAGGACCGCCATGAACAGGGCGGGACTCGAAGAGCTCTGGAACGACCGCAAGTTCCCCGCCTCCACCGGAGACGGCTACGTCTTCGGATTCGATCCCGCCCTGATGCCCTTCGTGGTCCACCCCCTGCTGCTCACCTTGCAGGACGTCCTCACCGACTACAACGTGCTGTCCTACGGAGCCGTACCCATCAGGCTCCGGGCCAGCCTGCACATCGGCCCGCTGCCGGACACCGGCGACGAGTTCAGCGGGAACGGGACGGCGCGCAACGACACGCACCGGCTCCTCGACTCCCGCCCCGTCAAGGCCGTACTCGCCTCGCACAAGGAGAACATCACGCATCTCGCGGCCATCCTCTCCCAGCGCTGCTACGAGGACGCCGTCGCCAGTGGGTACACCGGGCGACACCCCGACCACTTCGTGGAGGTGGCCGCGACGGTCGAGGGCAAGCCTTTCGCCCAGCAGGCGTGGATCTACGTACCTCAGCCGTCCGGGCCTCTGTATGAGGAGGCCCTGGCCGCCCCGGCCGCCGAGAGCCCGGTGCGGGAGGACGCCAGTGTGCCGGAGAACGCCGGGACGCAGAGCCCTCGAGTGAGGAACAGCGCCCCCCACGGCAACATCAACACGGGCACGGTGCACGGCGGGCAGAGCGTGGCGAACCACAACGTCGCCGGTGACCATGTCGAAGGAAGCAAGGCCCACCGCGTCCGCGGTTTCCAGGGCGACCAGGTCCGTGGCGACAAGTACCAGGGGCGACCGTGACGCCGGACGGAGTGGCGGCACCCCGCGAACTGCCCAGCCCCCCGCGGCCGGCACCCGATGTCCCGCCCGAGGGCGAGTCGCCGCGCGCGGAACCAGAGCACGACGTCTCCGAGTTGTTCGAGGCCATCGGCGGAGCCACCGGTGTTCGGGGGCCGTTCGTGTACGCCCCGTACGGAAACGTCAACGCGGGCTCCGTCCAGGGCGGTCAACGTGTGCACACCCAACAGGCGGACGACCGGCGGACGGCCCGGGCGGCCAGGGTGCGCGAGGGGCCGATCCCCGAAGCGGAGGTGCGGGCCGCCGCATTCGGGTTCGCGGAACCCGAATGGTTCGAGACCGCCTTGACGGAGCTGGACGGGGGACTGCTCTTCCTGGCCGGGCGTCCGGGATCCGGCCGCCGCACCGCGGCGCTTAACCTGCTGCGCACGTCCTGCGAGGACGGAGCCCCGCTGCGGGCCCTGGACAGCGTCACCGAACTGGACCGTTGGAGGCCCACCGACACCTCGGCGCGCGGCTACCTCGTGGACGGACTGTTCCCGTCCCGGCCGTTCGGGCCCGGTGTGCTCGGGCATGTGCGTTCCCTGCTGAAGGACGCCGGGGCGCGCATGGTGATCGTCCTTCCCGACGACACGGCCCTGCTGCGCCGCCTCGAACAGGACCTCCACGTCAGTCCCCTCACCTGCCAACCGCCGTCGGCCTCATCGGTGTTCGGCAGCCGCTTCAAGGCCGTGGTGCCGGACCAGCGCGAGCGGGAGCGCCTGTTGGCCGCACTGGACCGCGATGAGCTGGGGGAACTCCTGGTCCCCGAGCTGGTGCCGGCCGAGGTGGTCGAGCTGGTCACGGCCATCGTCTCGGCCGATGGCGACGCGAAGGCTCTCGGCGACCTGGGGGCTCGGCTGAGCCACCGGGTCGAGAAGGACGTACCGGAACTCATCGGCGAGTTGCGCGACGACCCGGACGCCCTCTCCTTGTTGCTGGCCGTCTGTGTATACGAAGGACTTGACCACCGGATCGTCAGGGAGGAGGCCGACCGGCTGCTGGAGCTCTCCGAGGGGCGTCTGACGGCCATGCTGCCGCCGACCGACTCCCAAGGCGCCGAGACCGCCGAGCGGCCCAACCCGGACTTCGTCTTCCGGCGTTCTCTGACGGAGTTGCTGCATGTGGTCCGCGCCACCTGGCAGACCCGTGAGATCCGCACGGGAGGTGACTACGCGCACAGCGTGGAACCGGTCCTCTTCGTCAGGCACCGCCAGGCGGAGGCCGTGCTCAGGCATGTATGGCGTGAGTACGGGCAGTTGTCGGACCTGCTCGTCAGATGGCTGAGCGAGGTGCATCGCGACAGTGAACTGACCCTGCCGGTGGGCCGGGTCATGGGGATGGCGGCGAGCTGGGGCGGCGGACGCCGGGCGTTGCGCCATGTCCAGACCCTCGCCGAGTCCGAGCGCACCACCAGCCGTCTCATCGCGGCGCATGCCCTCGGCATCGCGGCCGAGGACCCCGTACTGGTCGCGGAGGTCCGCTATCGCCTTCAGCGCTGGAGTACGGCGGTCAGCCCGCAGTTGAGGACCACGGTGGCCTACGCGTGTGGTGCGGAGTTCGGGCTGTCGCGTCCCGATGCCGCCCTGCGGTTGCTCGGCGCCCTCCTGCGTGGCCTGCGGACCCGTGACCGGGAGGACGAGGCGCAGGCTCGGGTCCGTCTGGCGGTGCGGGTGGCGGTCCAGCGCCTGTTCCAGGCGGGCAACGAGGAGAACGTGTTCGGCCGTCTTCTGCAATGGCTGGGCGAGGAGCAGGCCGAGACGGAACAACTTCTGTCACTGTTCGGCGAGTTGATGCATTCCCCGCAGTGGTTCCAGCAACACCTTGCCGACGGGAGCGCCGAAGGGCGGCTGATCGCGGAAGTGATCGGCCGGGCGCTGAACACGGACAGCTCGTTCGACGCGACCCGCGACGCCTTGCTGCGGTGGGCCGACTGGGGACGGTGGGACGCGTCGTTGTTCCGCGCGGTGGAGAAGCTGTTCACCGCTTTGGCTAGCTCCATGCAGTACGGAGAGTTCCGGCTCTTCGTAGAGATGGACCAAGGAGACACAGTCGGCTGGGCGGGGCGAGACATCGCACGGACCGCGCTCGGCAGATGGCGGAGCGGCGAACAAGGGGAGGCGGCATGAGTGACGAGTCGGCCGAGCGTCTCTACCACCGGACGGCCAGACCGCCCTGGCGGGAGATCCTCAGTCACCGCTGGTCCGCCGCGACGGACTGGTCGCTCGTACTCAGGGATGCCGCCGGTGACCATTACGTGCTCGGCCGTCGTGGAGACCCCGACGACTCCGGCGCACACATGCCGGCGCCCGACGAGGCCGCGGTGCCCGCTCTGGGCGGCAGCTACACCGACGTCTTCCGCGTGGACGTGACCGAGCACGTGGACACTCGGGCCGTCGGCCTGCCCACGGTGTACGGCACGGAGTCGGTGGACCTGTGGGTGTCGTGGTGGGTGCACGATCCGGTGCGCGTCGTGCGCACGAAGACCCTCCACGGCTGGCATGTGATCCGCACCCACCTCACACGGGCCCTGCGTTGGCTGTCCGACACCCAGACGACGGCAGGCAACGGGCTCGGGGCACCGGAGATCATGCAGCACCTCGGTGTGCCGCAGCGCGTGGAGGAAACGGGCCTGAGCTACCGGGTGTTCGACGTACGGCTTCGGGAGACCGGTGAGGAACTCCTCCTCGGCCGGACGGACGACGAGGCAGTCTCCTACTCCTGGACGGCCAGCCGGCGCGGCGAGTACGAGTTCTGCCGCCAGGCGCTCCACTCCGGGCCGGTCTCCCTGGCGGCGCTCTGGCTGCTCAGGCACCCCGATCAGGTGAGGCAGGTGCTCGACTGGTCGGTCGACCACCAGGACCTGCTCAGCCCGCCGCGCTCCGACTGGCAGGAGGAATTGGCCTCTTTGCTCGGCACGCTGTCCGAACAGGAAAGGAAAGAGATCTCCTACCTTCTGCGTGACCGCATCTCGGCGCTGGGACGCCAGGTTCCCGGTGTGGCCGTCTGAACGAAGAAGACGCATTCGACATTCGAATGGATAAACGGGCACGCTGCCTTCGGCAGCGTGCCCTTCCCTTTGTGTGCCGTGCTCCGCGCCCTATTCCGCACCGCGCCTCCGTAGGGCCCGAGAATGTGACCACAGCCACTCCCCGTATGCATTTTGACCGCAGACGGAAATGCCCGGCTGCGGGAATCTCAGGGCGTCAGAAATTGACGCACGAGAAAACCTCGCGCGTCCTGATCACTCGGAGGACCGACATGCGCACAGAGGAAATCCCCCAGGACGACAACGTGGTCCCGTTTCACCCTCAGCGGCCGGCACCTCTGACGGAGGGCGACCGCCGCGAGGAGGCGGAAGCCGCTGCCACCACGGTGCTGAACGCCGAGCGGGGGATCATCAACACCGGCACCGTCCATGGCGGTCAGCATGTCACCACCATCGAGCTCTCCGGCGACCCCCGCAGCGGAGCCGACGGTGACATCTGACGGTCTCCGGGCCGACGAGCTCGACTCCCTCGTCGCGGCCCTGGCCGCCGGACGGGACATGGTGGTCGTCGCGCCGAACGGTACCGTCAACACCGGGCTGGTGACGGGGGATCAGCGGCAGGTCGTTTCCGCCTCGGCGGACGGTGCCACCCCTGCGGGACCGATGCGACAGGGCCCCGTACGGGCCAAGGACCTCAAGGCGGCAAGGCGGCGTTTCGTACCGCCGCCCGGCTTCGAGGACGTCCTCGCGGTGCTCGACTCCGGTGTCTCCGTGCTCCTCGGAGCACCCGGGACCGGCCGCGAGACGCATGCCCTCAATCTGCTGGCCCACGGCAGGGACGAGCCGGCGCTCGTCCAGGTGGACGGGGCGGTCGATCTCACCCGGTGGGCGCCGCGACCGAGAGGAATCCACGGCTACCTGGTGATGGAACCCCCGGACCCCTTCGCGCTCCGCCCCTGGGACCTCTCCAGGCTGGAAGCGCCACTGGCGGAGGCCGGTGCGCGTCTCCTCATCGTGCTGGCGGACGCCCCCGGTCTGGCCACCGCCCTGGAGGACCACCTGGGCACGCCGGTCCTGCGCCATCTGCCGCCGGATCCGCGGAAGGTCTTCGCAGCCCATCTCGCGGACCTCTGCCTCGACGAGGACAGGCGCTCATGCCTGCTGAGGTCCCTGGGACCGGGACTTTTCGACGAGTTGCTGCCCGTGGAGCTGCCACCCCGCCCTGCGGCACAGGCAGCGGAAGCCGTGGCCCGACTGGGTACCGGCGGCGCCTCCTGCGCCGAGGTGCTGCGCGCCCTGGCCCGGGCGGAGGCCCCGGAACTGGTGGGCCGGGCACGGGAAGACCCCGTACTCCTCGCCCACCTGCTCTCCCTCAGCGTCTACGGAGGCCTCGACCACGGCGTCGTCATGGAGCGGGCGGCGGACCTGCTGGCGCTGGCGGGAGCCGGACCGGAGCAGGAGCCTGCCACGCGGAGCCCGCTCCGTCGGCAGGCCACGACGATCGGCCGACGGCCGATGTCCGAGATCCTGCGTGCCCTGGGGGCGCACCGCACGCGACAGCCGGGGACGGACGCCACGGACACGGTGTCGTTCTTCTGGCCGGCCGTGGGCGATGTCGTGTGGGAGGTCCTGTGCCGAGATCACACGGACCTGCTGCCCGTGCTGCACCCGTGGCTCGCGGGCACCGGAGACGAACCGGACCAGATCGGACGGGCTGGGCAGGCAGTCGCCGCCATGGCTGTGGCGACCGGCGGCCGGACCCTGGAGTTCCTGCGCCCCCTGGCGCTGGCCCCGTGGCCTTCGGCCGTCGATGTGGCCGCCAGGTGCCTGGGCACGGCCGTCCACGACCTGCCGGCGGCGGCGAAGGCGGACGACCTGCTCGAACAATGGAGCGCCGCACCCGAGGCGGCCCTGCGGACAGCGGTCGCGTACGCCTGCCGCTCGGATCGCGGCCGGTTCACGGACGGGCAGGCCCTCCGGCTGCTGCACCGGCTCATGGAGACGCTGAGCAGGGACGCGGACGACGTGGCCGTCGCCGCCGCCGTCGCCGAGGCGCTGGTGCAGCGCTTCGCGGCGGGCGACACCCGGACCAGGGGAACCGTCCTGGGCCGGTTGCGGGACTGGGCCGGGTCCGACGGCGTCCCGGCCCGGTTGACGGCCCTCACCTTCCCCGCCATGGCGGGGAAGGACCTCGCGTGGTGCCGCGGCCAGATCCTCAACGACGCCGGGACGGCCTCCGGCATGGTCCAACTGACCGGCCACGCCCTCGACGAGTCGACCACCTACCCGTCCATGCGTGATGTCCTGCTGGCCTGGTGCCGCGAAGCCGAGGGTGCGTCACGGCCCGATCAGGCCCTGGAGGAGCTGCTCATGGGCCTGGTGGCAGCCCGGCAGCCCGGATTCCTCCGATGGCTCCTGGCCGTCGAACGCGGCCCGGATGCCATGCCCGGCAAAGAACTGGCGGCGCGTCTGCTGACCGCATGGCGCAGCAAGGCCCCGGCCACCCCCACGGACTGACCAGGAGGAACCGATGTCACTTCCCCCTCACACCGGCCTCTTCACCACTGTCGAACGTCAGTGGGCGGGCCGGAATCCGACGCCCGCCCTGCGGCTCTTCACAGAGTCGGACGGAGCAAGTGTGCCCATCGCCCTGGAGCAGGTCCGGCAGACGCTGTACGACCGCTCCGCGGAACCCGCTGTGCGTACCGCCCTGTGGCTCCAGATCGCGGAGCGCGTACGCGTCGACGCCGACCATGCCGACCATGCCGACCGTGCTGACTGGCAGTCGGCAGTGGTGTGGCTCGGGCTGCCCGGACTCCGCCGCACCGCGTTCCGGATCACCTGGTACTTCCGCGCGGAACGAGAAGACGTCGAGGCCGAACTCGTCACGTGCTACCTCGAAGCCCTGAGGGAGGTCGGGGCACATACCCCCGACCCCGGCGAACGGGTGCTGCGCTCGGCCTGCTCGCGCGCATGGACCGTGTGGCGTCGAGCCCGCCCGGAGGTGGCTGTGGACCACGTGGAAGGTACTGGAGGCATTCCACTCGGCACGGACATGGAAGGCCCCTGGCAGGTGGATTACGACCCGCCCGCGGGCCGGCCCGGGCTCTCGGCCGGCCGGCGCATCACCGTCCCCGCCCACCGTGTGGAAGGTGTACGGATCGGCGCACTCGCCCAGGCATGGGGCCTGGCCGACTCCTCTGCCTGCACCTCCTACTCGGGCCGGGGCAGGCAGGTCGCGACGATCTCCCTGCGGCGGGGCGGGAGGAAGGCGTGAACGACCGCGTGGAGACACCTCTCACCTTCCGCGAGATCTTCAACCTGCCGGTCAGCGTCGATCTGAGGACGGCGGCCAGGGCGTTCGGCATGTGCCTGGGCACTGCCTACCGGCTCGTCGCCCGTGGTGCCTTCCCCTGCGACACGGTCCGGGTCGGCCGGCGCCACCGGGTGCTCACCGTGGACCTGCTCCGCGCCCTGGGCATCGAGGAGCGCCCCGTCTTCGCCGACGAGATCGCCGACGGAGTCGCGCTCACCCTCTTCGACTGACCTCCTCTTCCGATCTGTCGGCCCCCTGCCCCCGACAAGGCATACCCGATACCCGTGAACTTCCGTGAACTTCCGTGAAGGAGCCTGCCATGCCCACCTGCCTCGCCATCGGGGCGACGACCGCCCCCGCCGGCCCGTCCGGCCGATCCGTCCCGGACATGCGACAGCGGTCCACGGTCTTCTACGAGGACGTCGTGCGCCCCACTTGTGAACAGCTCGGTCTCACCCTCCTCCGGGCGGACGCGCTCACGGACGCCGGCCTGCCCGCGGACCAGTTGCTGCGCCTGCTCACCGAAGTGGACGTCGTCGTCGCGGACCTCAGTGGATCCGACGAGGAACTGTCCTTCGGGCTGGGCATGCGACACGCACTCGGCCGGTGCACCGTCCATGTCACCGAGGGATCCGGCACTCCTTCCAGGGCGGTGAGGACTCCTTCCGTCGAGCTTGCGTCCCACCCGGACGGCGCGCTCATGGCCCGGCAGCAACTCACGACGCTGCTCATCGACGCCCTCCGCGGGGCGGCTGCGGCAGTCGCGCCTTCCCAGCCGATGGCGCAGGCCCGTGTGGAACCAGCTCCCGGCCACGACGACGAGCCGGGCCTGTTCGACCTGGCCGTCGAGGCGGAGGCACAACTGGAGGCCATGGCGGGTGACATGGCTGATGTGGAGTCCGCCCTGACGGATCTCGGGGCGATGATGGAGCTGATCGCGGAGGACATGGTCCGTGTCAGTCATCCCGGGGCTTCGATGAGCTCGAAGCTGGCGGTGGTCAACCGTCTGGCCAAAGCCATCGACGGGCCGGCCGACGACCTTGAAGCGGCGGCCGAACGCTTCGCGGAGCGCATGGAGGCCGGTGTCGGGGCGTTCGGCGCGTTCCTGGAGTGGGCGGCCGACACGCCGCGCAGCGAGTGGCCGGACGGCGCCGCGGAGGTTCTCGACCAGGTGGCGACGGCGTCCCCGGAGATGCAGACCGCGACGATCGGCTTCCAGGAGGTGATGACGCTGATCAACATGTTCGGCGCTTCCAGCCGGCATCTGCGTGGACCGGCCCGGCGGATCGGTAAGTCTCTCCAGACCATGTTCCGGAGCGTGGCCGTACTGGAAGAGTGGCAAGGCAGGGCCGAGGCGATCAGGCGGGCCTGACCCCTTGAGTCCGTATGTGCCTGAGGGGCTGCCCGGGAAGACTCCGGGCGGCCCTTCTCGGCCGATCCGAGGGATGCCGCATCGCGTGCCGAGGACGTCCTTGGATCGGACCCCGAACGAGAGTCGAGAGGTCCACAAGGCGCCGGCGGACGCGACCGATGCTTCCACCCGACGCGCGCGGCGGGCGGTGGAAGCCGCACGGACGAAGGTCCACGCCGACGCGTTCGAGCCGGCGGCCGCTCTCGCAAGGTGTTCTCGAAGCTCGGCATCTCCTCCCACAAGGCGATCCGCACCGTGCGGCTCGAAGGCGAGGCGACGTCGGCCTAGGGCTTGTGTGGTGTCGTGATCAACCTTGCCGAACCGGGTCCACCAGGAAGGCGGTTCCGGTAGGAAGATGGCCATGACACGTGGGCAACTCACCGACGAACAGTGTGGACGCCTGCCGCTGGAGCGGGATCACAAGCGGCCCGTTCCAGCACGCACCCCCAGCGAGCAGCTGATGCGACTATCAGCCCTACGAACGAGTCTGTGAAGGAGCCGCGAGGTGGGTCACGAGTCATCGCACTACCGAGAGCTCTACCGGCAGTCACTCTTCTACCGGCCCGGAAGCACGCTACTGACCACGATCCGCGCGTACACGGGCGGGCCCTCACAGGCCCGCCCCGACGACCCGGCTGTCCGTTTTCATCCCGAAGGAGTCGCGTACCACCAGGCATTTGGATACGTCCCCGTGATCAAACTGGGCTGGCCGGCGGTCCGAGCAGTCGCCGTTCTCCCCGGACCGGTCCCGGACCGACAGGCCCTGTGCGTGTACCGGATCAACGAACCACCACAGCGCGACGTCCCGGCCGACGAAATGTTCACCGGCACTGGACGGGGCCTCGGAACCCACTTCCAGGCGCTGTTCGGCACGAGTCTCGTGGTACATCTGCACCATGTACGGGGCCCGTCACTGAAGAAACTCGCCCGGCGCCTACCCGCCTGGACAGACGGCCGCATCACCCTCACCACCGAACGCCCGGCCTGAAGCGGGCAGCCCATCAGGGGCTCTATGGGAACGTCGACTGGAGCACGCGGGTACACCGGGGACTCCAAGACGTTCATTTGGCCCTGTCTCACATTCGGCTCGGAGATCTCCTGCAAGCGGCCGATTGATCACGACATCACACACGCCCTAGTCCGCGACCGTGTCCGGGTGTGGGGTCCGGAGGGCGGCGGCATGGTCGGAGTCGAGTCCGGTGACCAGGCCGCGCAGGACGGGGCCGTACTCCGGGTGGGCGAGGGCGAACGCCATCTGGGCGACCAGGTAGTCGGCCGGATTGCCGGTGTCGTACCAGCGGCCCTTGATGACCTGCCCGTACACCGCCCGGGTGGCGGCGTAGGCGTTGATGGCGTCGGTCAGGTAGACCTCGCCGGTCCTGTGCTCGTACCAGCGGCGGGTCTGCTCGCGCAGTTCGTCGATGATGCCAGGGGTGACGACGTAGCCGCCGATGGCAGCGTACGACGACGGGGCGGCGGTGGGCTCGGGCTTCTCGACCAGGCCGGTGATGCGGAGTTGGCCGTCTCCGAGGTCCTCTTTGACGATGGGCACGCCATAGCGCTGGGACTCGGTGGGATCCATCGGCAGCAGGGCCAGCACCGGGCAGCCGGTCTGCTCGTACGCGCGGATCAGCTGCTGGGCGCGGGGGACCTCGGCCACGAAGACGTCGTCGGGCCACAGCACCAGCACCGGCTCGTCGCCGAAGGAACGGGCGGCGTTCAGCACCGGGGTGCCGTTGCCGTACGGGCCGTACTGGTCGAGGTAGGTGATGTGGCCCCGACGGGCCAGCTCCGCGACCTCCTCGACCGCGTCGGCGTAGGCCGTCTTGCCGTCCTCACGGAGTTGTTCGACGAGCGCGGGGTTGGGGCGGAAGTGGTCCTGGATGAGGCTCTTGCCGCCGGAGACGACGATGGTGATGTCGGTGATGCCGGAGTCGACCAGCTCGCGCACGGTGTGCTCGATGACCGGCTTGTCGCCGACCGGGAGCATCTCCTTCGGCGTCGCCTTCGTCAGGGGCAGCAGACGGGAGCCGAGTCCGGCGGCGGGGATCACGGCCCTGCGGATCGTCGGGGGCATCATGTCTCTCTCGGTCGAGCGGCATACCGTACCGGCCGGCACGGCGAGCTGGATGCCTACACGGTTGCACAGCTTCAGGAGGAAGTTCTCGCCCGGGCTGGATCAGCACTCCACCCGTGGCTGGTCCTGGGCGCCGAGATCCAGTGGATCCCCCAGTCGGAGCGCTACGTCGCCGCGTCGAGGAAGTCAGGGCCGGTGACATCGGCGTCCCGCCGCCCTCTGGCGCCGACACGCTAGCGCTCCGAGTCGGGCGACTGGGCGTCCGTGTCCTCCTTGCCCTCGGCGGTGGCGGCGGGACGCAGGGCCTTGGCGCTGTCCTTCAGACGCTCCAGCGTGCGCGTCAGCTGCTGGAACGGAGACGTCGTCCGCGCCCCGGACGGCTGCTGTCCGGCGGGAGCGGCCTCCGCGGACTCACGGTAGGCGGCGAGCGCCTCGTGTGCGCGCTCGGTCGCCTCCCGGTACAGGTCCCGGGACTTCGTCATGGCCTCCAGCGCCTCGGTGTACATCGCCACCCGTTGCCGTTCCCGGGCGAGTTCCTCCACAAGAGTGAGGAGGTGCCAGTCCTCCCGCAGCGCGGTGAGGGCCTCGTCGGCACCGTCCGGCAGCGGCTGCGGCAGCGCGGCGAACCGCGTCACCGCCGCGACGAGGTCGGCCGGCTCAGAACCGTCCAGGAACACCGTGCGTACGGCGAAGTCCTCTGCGTCGTAGCCGGACGGGGCCGGGGTGCCGGGCAGCACCACCGCACCGCCGCGTGGCACCTCCACGCCGAACTCCCGCAGTGCCCAGTTCACGACCCGCAGCTGATGCGGCGCGGCCCGGTGTTCCACGACACGGTGGCGCAGGCTCGGCGGCAGCCATCGCGCGAGGGGCAGCCGACCGCGCTCGTCCGTGGTCATGGCCTCGTGGACGACGACGCGGACGCACCATCCGCCGTGCCCGGAGTCCCTGAGCAGACGCCGTACGTCCTTGTCGTCCTCGGGCAGGGTCGTGATCCTGCTCAGCGACAGGCCTGTGGCGGCGTCGTGGTCCCAGTCGCCGTACTCCGGCCAGAACCGGGTGACGGGGGACGGCCATGTCGGTTCCCACGGCTGTTCCGCCTCCGCGAGCAGGGTCCACTCCGGCCCGCCGCCCAGGTCGGGCGCGAGGCTCAGCCGGGCGCGCACGGTCACCTCGTCGGGAACCCGCCAACGGGCCTCGAAGACCCGCTCCGGGGAGTCGCTCCCGGCGTCGGGCACCTCCAGGAAGTCGTCGATGACCTGACTGTCCTTGAGCTGTCGCAGGGTGCGACGGAGTACGCCTTCCGCGTCGGGTCCGACGTGGCGGCCGCGAGCCGGCCACACCGTGGGGGGAATCGTGGGACGGGCTGAGGGGGAGGTCGGCATGAGTCCATCGGGCAGCAGGGGCACGTGCGTATGCCAGTATCGCCGCCGCGGCCCGGCGAAAAACACTCGGGGTCCCGCCGGCGGGGCGTGCGGCGGCGGGTTCCTCCTCGGCGGGTACCGCCCGCTCGACCCTGTCCCTCGGATCCTCGTCGCACGTGGGGAGACCTCGATGAGGTGTTTTCGACTCTCCCCGGCCGGGGACTCGGTGCTCATGGTGCACATCGGATACACGATGATGACCGAGCAGGCCGGCCCCCGTGAGCTCGTCGACCACCTGGTTCGGGCCGAGGACGCGGGGTTCGACTTCTCGGTGACCTCCGACCACTACTTCCCGTGGCTGCGCTCGCAGGGCCACTCGCCGTACGCGTGGAGCGTGCTGGGCGCGGCCGCACAGGCGACCTCCCGCATTCCGCTGATGACGTACGTGACCTGCCCGACGTTCCGGTATCACCCTGCAGTGGTGGCGCAGAAGGCGGCGACGATGCAACTGCTGTCGGAGGGGCGGTTCCGGCTGGGACTCGGCTCGGGTGAGAACCTCAACGAACACGTGGTGGGCGGCGGCTGGCCGTCCGTGAACGTACGGCACGAGATGCTCCAGGAAGCGGTGGAGATCATCCGAGCGCTCTTCGACGGCGGCCATGTGAACCATCACGGGGCGCACTACGACGTGGAGTCCGCCCGGCTGTGGGATCTGCCGGACGAGCCGCCGCCCCTCGGTATCGCCGTCTCCGGCGAGCACTCCTGCGCCCTCGCGGGCAGCCTCGCCGACCTGGTCATCGCCACGGAGCCCGAGCCGGGGCTGCTCCAGGCCTTCGACCGGCACGGCGGCGCGGGCAAGCCGCGCGTGGGGCAGCTGCCGGTCTGCTACGACCCCGACCGCGACACGGCCGTCCGGCGCGCTCACGACCAGTTCCGCTGGTTCGGCGGCGGCTGGAAGGTCAACTCCGAGCTCCCGCACCCGGATTCGTTCGACTCGGCCACGCGGTTCGTCACACCCGACGACGTCGCCGCGTCCATCCCGTGCGGCGACGATCCAGAGGCCTTCGTCGAGGCCGTACGCCCCTACGCCGAGGCCGGGTTCACCGAGATCGCCCTGGTGCAGATCGGCGGCGAGTCGCAGCCCTCGTACCTGGACTGGTCGGAGAAGACGCTGCTGCCCGCCCTGCGCGACGCCTTCGCATGACGCCACGCCACGCCGCGACCGGGCGTGGGCTGTCGGACATCGCCGCCGGGCGCGATCGCCCGCGCCATGAGTCCAGGGAGTAGCGGGACAGCGGGATGCCCGCAGCCCTGAACCGCGCATGTCCGCTGGAACACTGGAACAGACAGCAGCGAAACCAAAGACCGAGCCGTGGTCTTCAGAGCGACCGGGGCACCACGCCTTCGGGCTCCAGGAAAGCGATGACGCCGACCTGCCCGTTCCCTTCCCGGACGACTTCGACGTCGACGTCTTCCTCAGCACCCATCCCGGGCGGCTTGACATCACCAGCGGCGGCCACACGCACACTGCCGCAGTCAGCGTCGAAGTGTGGGACGGCCCCCCGCCTCAGCAGGATCCGGCCGGCTGGGACGAGCAGGCCGAAGCCGACTTCACATCCACCAGCGGTCAGGTCGCCGTGTGGTCCATGCACACAGGCCGCACCGACGCCCTCATCACGCCGGCTGACTCCGGCGGATCCTGGCGGGCGCGTGTCAGCTGCGCGGGCCGGGCCGCCGCTGCGGCCCTGTCGGAGGGCGAGGACACCGGACACGGTGTCGAGCGTTACCTCGTGCAGTTCCGGCCGGCGCAGTCCTGAACGGCCGCATCGGCGGCGGGCCTTACCACGCGGTGCGTCGGTGCACACGAAGTGAATGCGCCCGGAAGAGCGGGCGTCAGGAACGTGCACGACTATGGGCCAGGCTCTGCCGACTGCCTCCCCCCCCGCGTGATCGGAGTCCTCGACCGCGTTCATCCAGCCCCCTGGATGCTCAGGTGGTCGCGCAACCCGGCCCTTTCGGGGGTCCTGTGATGAGTCGTATGGAAGCGGAGATGCCGACTTCGAGTACGGGATGCCGTGGGTCCAGGCGCGCATTGCCTGTCGCCGAGAGGCGAGAGGGGGGGACATCGTGGAGTGTCCCTTCGACGCGGTCCCCCTGGTCGAAGCCTTCTGGTGGCAGGGGGGCACGCTGGGGTCGCTGAAGCAGCTGCGCGGTCCTGTGGTTCGGGGGCGGAATCCCCGTCCGACGCGGGTACGTCGTGCAGTCCGCGCTCGGTGAGCCATGCCCGGCTTACGACGGAGGGCGGTGATCGCGTTCGACGTGTTTCGCCGGAAGGGGGACAGAGGCGATCGGCGCCGCGGGGGGAGGTCCGCGATGCCGATCTCGATGGTGGGTGACTTTTCTGATGGACCGTGGGCGTGGCGGGTCAGCCCGCCGGCTGCTCGATCCGTTCCGGAGCGGCCGGCGTCCGGCGCCGACGGGCGGAGAGAGCGAGTCCGGCGGCGCCGGCCGCAGCGACGACCGCGAGGAAACCCATGGCGTTCGCCAGACCGCCGACGGCGGAGGTGAGTGCGAGGACCACGAGCGGGCAGATGAACTGGCCCATGAAGAAGGCGCCGGTCCACAGGCCGGTGCCGCGACCGCGGTCGGCGTACTCCAGCTTGGACATGGCGAGGGTCAGCAGGCTCGGCAGCATGATGCCGCCGCCGAACAGGTTGATCACGCCGCCGATGGTCAGCACGACGGGGTTGGGGGCGAGCCAGATCACCGCGAGACCGAGGGCGCACAGGCCGAAGACGGTAGGCATCCAGGACTGCGGTGCGCGGCCGGACTTGGTGAAGACGACGGCGCCGATCACCACTGCGGCGTTGCAGATGGCGGTGGCCAGTCCGATCATGCCCGGGTCGGTCACACCCATGTCGTCCAGGAGGAAGGACAGCTCGACCTGCACGGTGTAGAAGAGGACGGCGCCGAAGACGGTCAGCGCGCACATCCCGGCCAGTGAGCGCCAGGGGAAGCGCCGCTTGACCGTCTCCGAAGTGGTGGGGGAGGGCGCGTCCGTGGGGTCGGCCGGGCGGGGCTTGGGCAGGAAGGCGGCCATGACGGGGGCGAGGAGCAGGGCCACGGCGTAGGCCCAGAACGGTGTGCGCCAGCCGGCTGATCCGGCGGCGCCGCCCAGGAGGAGGAAGGCCGTCGCGGAGATCGCGGCGCACATCGTCTGCAGGGCGAGATAACGGTCGCGCTGCTTGCCGGAGTAGTAGTCGCAGATCAGCGTGGTGCAGCAGGTCATGATGGCGGCTTCGACAACGCCGACGAGGGCGCGGCTGGCGACGATCGCGCCGAGGGAGTCCAGCCACAGCGGGGCGGTGCCGAGGATCGCGTAGAGCACGGTGGCGATGACGAGCAGGCGCTTGCGCCCGAGCTTGTCGACGATGACGCCGGCGAAGGGGGCCAGCAGCGCCAGGGAGAGAGCCGGGATGGTCAGGGCCATCGGGACCAGCGCGTCGACGCCCGGCACGTTCGCGAAGTGGTCGTGCATCTGCGGCAGGACGGGAGCGATGAGCACGGCGCCCAGGACGGGCAGACAGCTGCCGGCCATCAGCAAGGTGAGGCGCAGTCGGTGTCCGGGGCCGGACACGTTCTCCTCGGGCGGGGCGCCCTCGGCAGCTGTCGGCGTCGGGGACGAGAGCGGGGGCACGGGTGCAGGCATGCGGGAACTCCACCTGGCGTAGCGGGAACGGTAAGGGGGCGCGGCCACGTGCGTGGGGCCGCCCGGAGCGCGAAGCAGGGTCGGAGCATGTGGCGCCGATGACTGCCGTGGTGTCGCACAGGGCCGGCTCGCCGGGCGCCTGCGCCGACCCGGCAGCGGTGGGTGGTGCGGCTCCGGTGCCGGGTTGAGACGACTATGGGGTACTGCTCAGGTCCTGCCTAGCCCCCGCCCGATCGAGATCGAAGATGGGGAGCATTCGTGTCTTGGATGCTGGTCGGGTCGATGGTCCCGGCCCCGTCGAACCCAGGCCTTCTTCACTTCCGCTGCGGTGGCGGTACGGCCGGGCGGGGACACGGCCCGCTCCGCGCTCGCGCGGGCGACGGTCTCGCGCGCCGGATGTGGGTCACCTCACGGGTGTGCATCGGGCGTCACCAC
Organism: Streptomyces sp. DSM 40750; assembly: GCF_024612035.1. Taxonomy (GTDB): domain Bacteria; phylum Actinomycetota; class Actinomycetes; order Streptomycetales; family Streptomycetaceae; genus Streptomyces. The sequence goes on along the minus strand of NZ_CP102513.1, from coordinate 1,790,655 downwards.
AGCCCTGCCGGCAGGGATACCCGGCGCACAGGACTGCATCCGTGGTGCCTACGGGGCCCACCCCGCTCAGCCGCTCGCTCAGGCGCCGCTGACCAGGCGATCCGCTGGGTACTGCGATCAGAAAGGACAGCACCCTGGAAGCCGTCGACGGGGCCTCGGCGGGGGCGCCGGCGGGCGGGCCCGGGGGAGCGGGCGTCACGAACTGGCACGACTATGAGGCAGGCCGCCTTCGGCGCCTCCCCCCTGCGCGATCGAATTTACGGATCGTGTTCATCCACCATGTGGATGGTTCGACGGTGGTGCGGTGTGCCCGGGGAGAGAGGCCCCGACCTGCGCGGCCGTCTCGCGCAGCCAGATGTGCGCGGCGTCGCGGCTGTGGACCGGGTGCCACCACAGTGCCTGCCGGAGGGGAACGGCCTCGTAGGGCGGTTCCATGATCCGCACAGGGGCGACGCCCCGCAGGCGCTCCGCGAGAAGCCTCTGGACGAGGGCGATGCGGCGGGTGCCCGCCACCATGAACGGCAGGGCCTGGAAGGTGTCGATGGACACCTCGACCCTGGGCTCGATGCCGAGCATGCCGAGCTGCCGGACGGCAGGGGCGTCGTAGGTGCGTTGGTACGTCACCCAGGGCAGACGTGCCAGATCCTTCCGTGTGAGGTGGTCCCCGACCTCGTGGTTGTCCTCGGCGACGAGGAAGACCCACTGGTCGTCGTGGAGCTCGGTGGCGGGGAAGTCGCTGATGATGCCGTGTGGCATGAGCAGGCCGTCGGTCGTGCTCAGGAGTGTGCCGACCTTCTCGACGATGCCGGGCGGCGCCTGGGTGAAGCGCAGCCGGATGCGGGGCGCCCTGTGATGAACGGCGCGCGCGAGTTCGGCCCCGAAGACAGCGACCGCGTAGTCGGAGGCCACCAGGGTGAACTCGTGTTCCTCGCGGGCGGGGTCGAAGTCGGCCTGGCTGGTGAAAAGCCGTTCCAGCAGGTCACAGGCGGTCGAGGTGCGGTCCAAGAGGACCTGGCCGAGAGCGGTGAGCTCGTAGTGGCCGCCTACACGGGCGAGCAGATCGTCCTCGAAGTGGCGGCGCAGCCGGGCCAGGGCGGCACTCATCGCGGGCTGGCTGAGGCCGATCCGCTTGCCCGCGCGGGTGACGTTGCGTTCCTCCAGCAGGGCGCGCAGGGCGACGACGAGGTTCAGGTCGAGGCTGGCCAGGTTCATGGCGCGCTCCAGTGGTGTCAGGGGACGGCGTGCAGCATAGACGGGGTCGATGATCGGATCCAGTGAATCGATTTCCCAATTACTGGATGGGGGCCCAGATTAGTCCCATCGCAACGAGGAGGACACGTTCGTGAAACCCGCCCCGACGTCCGCCCCCTTCGCCGGACCCTTCGCTGTAGGTACCCTCTCCGCCCCCGACGGGGCTCCCTTCCCCGCGCTCGTCACACCGGACGGCCGGGCGCTCGACCTGCGGAGAGCCCTCGACGCTCCCGCTCTGACGGTCCGGGGTCTCCTGGAACGCTGGGTGGAGGAGTTGCCACGGTTGCGCGCCCTGGCGGCCGACGCGTCCGTCGCCTGGCAGCCGCTGGACGCCCTGCGGGTGCACGCGCCCGTCGAGCCGCGCCAGGTCTTCCAGTCCGGCGCCAACTACCGGCAGCACGTGATCGACCTGGAGGTCGCCCACCGCTCGCCCGACGACCCTCGCACGGTCGAGGAGGCGCGGGCGGAGATCGCCGCGGTGATGGACCGCCGGGCGGCCGAGGACCTGCCGTACGTGTTCATCGGTCTGCCGGGCGCGATCACGGGCCCGTACGACGATGTCACCTTGCCTTCCTGGGCCGAACAGCCGGACTGGGAGCTGGAGTTGGCGGCGGTGATCTCCCGGCCCGCCTATCAGGTGTCCGTCGAGGAGGCCTTGGAGTGCGTCGCCGGGTACACGATCGCCAACGACCTCACCGACCGCGCCACCGTCTTCCGCCGGGACATGAAGGCCATCGGCACCGACTGGCTGCGCAGCAAGAACGCGCCCGGCTTCACCCCGCTCGGCCCGTGGATCGTGCCGGCGGAGTCGATAGCCGACCCGGGCGACCTGCGGGTCACGCTGAAACTGAACGGCGAGGCCATGCAGGACGAGTCCACCAAGGACATGATCTTCGGCGTGGCACGGATCGTTTCGTACGCCTCGCAGACGGCTCAACTGCTGCCCGGCGACCTGGTGTTGACCGGTTCACCGGCCGGCAACGGCATGCACTGGGGTCGGCTGCTGCAGGGCGGCGACGTGATGGACGGCTCGATCACCGGTCTCGGTGCCCAGCGCACCCGCTGTGTCGCGGAGGTCCCCCGATGACCCCCGACCGCGGCAACCCCGAAGGCGCCATCGCCGCATCCGCCAAGTCCGCCTCCAACTGGGGGCGTTGGGGCGACGACGACGTGCTCGGCACGCTCAACTTCATCGACGAGGCCAAGCGGCGCGAGGGCGCCGCGCTCGTCCGGCGGGGCGCCAGTTTCTCCCTCTCCCAGCGGTTCGACATGAAGGGCCCGCAGAAGGGATGGCGCCGCCGGACGAATCCGGTGCACACCATGCTCGACACGGGCACGGACGCGGCCCTCGGCAATCAGGGCTTCCCGCACGGCTTCGGCGGTGCCGACGACGTGATCGCGATGCCGTTGCAGTGCTCCACCCAGTGGGACGGGCTCGGCCACATCTTCGACCACGGCAACGCCTGGAACGGGCGGCGGGCCGAGAAGGTCGTCACCTCCGAGGGAGACCTGGTCACCGGCATCGAGCACATGGCGCCGTACGTGGCCGGGCGTGGCGTACTCCTCGACGTGGGTCAAGTCATCGGCGACGAGGGCGAGTTGCCCGACGGGTTCGCCGTCACCGAGGAGCATCTGACGGCCACCGCCGAGGCCCACGGGGTGACGGTCGGCCGAGGTGACATCGTCGTGGTGCGTACCGGTCGGCTGGCCCGCGCCCGGCGCGAGGGCTGGGGCGACTACGCGGGCGGCGACTCGCCCGGGTTGTCGTTCACCACGGCGGGCTGGCTGCACCGCACCGAGATCGCCGCGATCGCCACCGACACCTGGGGCTTCGAGGTACGGCCGAACGAGTTCGAGCACGCCTTCCAGCCGCTGCACCAGGTCGCCATCCCCCACATCGGGCTGCTGATCGGCGAGATGTGGGACCCGGACGCGCTCGCCGCCGACTGCGCGGCGGACGGCGTGTACGAGTTCTGGCTCACCGCCGCGCCCCTGCCCGTCACCGGCGCCGTCGGCTCCCCGGTCAACCCGGTCGCCGTCAAGTAGCTCTGCACCGCAGAGGAACAACCAGCTCTGCGCAGCAGAGAACAAGGGAGCTCTCATGCCCGACACCACCCCCCGTACCGTCCTCGTCGTCGGCGGCGGCGCCTCCGGCAGCGCCGCGACCATCCTGCTGCGCCGCGCCGGCCTCGCCGTGGACCTGATCGAGGCCAAGCCCGACTGGAACGCCACCACCGGCTCCGGCATCACCCTCCAGGGCAACGCCCTGCGCGTCCTGCGTGAACTCGGCGTCTGGGACCAGGTCGAAGCCTCCGGGTTCGCCTTCGGCTCGCTGGGCGTGACCGCCCCCGACGGCACCGTGCTGCACGTGAACGAGGACATGAAGACCGGCGGCGACGACCTGCCCGCCACGTTCGGCATGCAGCGTCCCCAGCTGCAGCGGATCCTCATCGAGGCGGTCCGCGCGTCCGGCGCCACCGTGCGTCTGGGCACCACGGCCGAGACCCTCCAACAGGACGCGGAGGGGGTCTCCGTCCGGTTCGGCGACGGTACCGACGGCCGCTACGACCTGGTGATCGGCGCCGACGGCCTCAACTCCGCGACCCGCGCGGCGATCGGCATCAGCGAAAGACCCGAGCCCACCGGCATGGCGATCTGGCGCGTCCCCGCCCCTCGCCCCGAGGGCGTCACGCGCTCGGACCTCGCCTACGGCGGCCCGGCCTACATCGCGGGCTACACTCCCACCAGCGAGAACACCCTCTACGCCTACGTCGTCGAGGCGAACCGCGAGAGAGCCTCGATCCCCACGGAGTCGTACGCGGACGAGATGCGCCGCCTCGCCGAGCAGTACGGCGGTGTCTGGCCCGAGATCACCAAGCACATCACCGACCCGGCGAAGGTCAACTACACGTGCTTCGACCGGATGTTGGTCGAGGGTTCCTGGCACCGCGGCCGGGTGGTCCTGGTCGGCGACGCCGCCCACTGCTGTCCGCCCACCATGGCCCAGGGCGCGGCCATGGGCCTGGAGGACGCCCTTGTCCTGACCGAACTGCTCACCAGCGGTCGCTCGTGGGACGACGAACTGCTCCAGGCCTACTACGAGCGCCGCGTCAAGCGGGTGCGGACCGTCGTCGAGGCGTCCGTGCAGGTCGGACAGTGGCAACTCGACGGCGTGCGCGACGCCGACTTGCCCGGCCTGTTCCGCCGCACGATGACCCTGCTCAAGGAACTGCCGTGACGGCGCCGACGATCGACGTGCACGCGCACGTCCTGCTGTCCGACGTCGACGCCCTGGTGGCAGACCACCCGGGCCTGGCCGAGGCCAGAGCGCTGGACACCCGCCGCAACGGCACCGCCGCCATGACCGTCAACGGTCCCATGGTGCGCGAGCGCATACCGAAGCTGACCGACGTCTCCGTACGGCTGGCCGCGATGGACGCACAAGGCGTGGACGTCCAGCTGGTCAGCCCGTCCCCCTCGCACTACCACCACTGGGCGGACGAGGAGACGGCCGAGAAGGTGTACCGCCTGGCCAACGAGGCGACGGCCGCGCACTGCGCCCAGGCACCGAACCGCCTGAAGGGCCTCGGGCTGGTCCCCCTTCAGCACCCGACGCAGGCGGTGCGCGCCCTCGACCACGCCCTGGAGCAGGGCCTGCTGGGCGTGGAACTCTCCTCCCACGCGCCGGGAAGGGAGCTGTCGGACCCGGCGTACGAACCGTTGTGGGCGCGGGCCGAGGAGACGGGTGCACTCCTCTTCCTGCACCCCTTCGGCTGCACGCTCGACGAGCGGCTGGACCGGTGGTACCTGTCCAACACCGTGGGCCAGCCCACCGAGAACGCCGTCGCGCTCTCGCACCTCATCTTCTCCGGGGTGCTGGACCGCCACCCGGAGCTGAGGCTGATCGCCGCGCACGGGGGCGGCTACCTGCCCACCCACATCGGCCGCTCCGACCACGCCTGGACCACCCGCTCCGACGCGGGCGCCGGCTGCGCCCACCTGCCCAGCAGCTACCTCAAACGCCTGTACTTCGACTCCCTCGTCCACGACCCGTACGTACTACGGGAGTTGATCCGAGCCGCAGGCGCGGACCGAGTGCTGCTCGGCTCCGACTTCCCCTTCGACATGGGCACCGACGACCCGGTCGGCGCCCTGCGCGCGGCCCGGCTGCCCGACGCCGACTTCCACGCCGTACGCGGCGGCAACGCGGTCGCCCTGCTGCGTCTCACCTGACCCCCACACAGGAGGAACCCCGTCATGAGCGCACGCCTGCTCACCCACCTCCGGCACGTCGACCTCGCCGTGCCCGACTACGACAAGCAACTCGACTTCTACGCCGGCGTCTGGGGCCTCACCAAGGTCGCCGAGGACTCCGGCATCTCCTTCCTGGCCGCCGAGGGCAGCCCCGAGCAGTACGTCGTACGACTGCGCAAGGCGGAGGAGAAGCGCCTCGACCTCGTCTCCTACGGTGCCGCTTCGACAGCCGACGTCGACACACTCGCCGAGCGACTCCTCTCTGATGGCGTGCAGTTGATTGCCCAGCCGGGGAAGCAGGACACCCCCGGCGGCGGTTACGGCTTCCGCTTCTTCGACGTCGACGGGCGCACCATCGAGGTCTCGGCCGACGTCGAGGTCCGGCAGCACCGCAGGATCGAGGAGAAGGAGGCGATCCCGGTCAAGCTGTCGCACGTCGTCCTCAACTCCCCGGACCTGAACCGCACCCGGGAGTGGTACGAGCGGCACCTCGGCTTCCGCCTCTCCGACACCCTCACGCATCCCAGGATGGGTGAGGCGATGCACTTCATGCGGATCAGCAACCAGCACCACTCCATGGCCATCGCCCAGGGCCCGCACACGGCCCTGCACCACATCTCCTTCGAGATGCGCGGCATCGACGAGTACATGCGCGGCTCCGGCCGTGTGATCAGGGCCGGGTTCAAGAAGCTCTGGGGCCCGGGACGGCACCTGGCGGGCGACAACACGTTCACGTACTTCCTGGACCCGCAGGGCAACACGGTCGAGTACACGACGGAGCTGGAGGTCCTCGACGAGGACAGCTGGCACCCGCACGTCTACGACTTCTCGCAGCCCGATGTCTCCGATCAGTGGGGCACGGCGAACGCGATGAACGAACTGGTCGCCAAGGAGTCCTTCAACGACGTCGACCGCGGCGTCTTCGTCGCCCCGCCGGTCTGACCCCCCACAAGTTCCGGGGGCGCGGTGGCCCTGTCAATGCCCTGACTCCCCACCCCGCGTCCCCGGGCCCCTCACATCCGGAGAAAACCGGAGCCTGGAGCCCGTACCCATGCGTTTCGCCGCCTATGAACACCAGCAACAGCGAGGGATCGCCGTCGTCGAGGAGGACGGCACTCTTCACCCGGTCCCCGTCCCGGGCGCACGTTCGCTCATCGAGCTGATCCGTTCCTGCGACGGTCTCGCCGGACTGCTCGAAGCGGGCGCCGCCGCCCTCGACGCCCCGGCGGGGCTCCATGTGTCACAGGTGCGCCTGCTGCCGCCGCTGGAGCCGCCCACCGTCCGCGACTTCGTCACCTTCGAGGAGCACGTCGAGGGCGTACGGCGGTCCGTGGACGGCGTCGGCGGGGTGCCCGAGGCCTGGTACGACGCCCCGACCTTCTACTTCACCAACCCGTACGCGGTCGTCGGCGCCCACGACGACGTGCCCGTTCCCCCCGGATCGCAAGTCCTCGACTTCGAACTGGAGGTCGCCGCCGTCATCGGCCGTGAGGGACGTGACCTCACCCCCGAAGGGGCCCGCGACCACATCATCGGCTACACGATCTTCAACGACTGGTCCGCGCGCGACCTCCAGTCCCGTGAGATGCAGGTCCGCCTCGGGCCCTGCAAGGGCAAGGACACGGCCGCCACCCTCGGCCCGTACCTCGTCACCGCAGACGAACTGGAGCCCTACCGCGACACGGACGGTTTCCTCCGCCTGGCGCTCACCGCCGAGGTCAACGGCGAGTTGGTCGGCAGGGACCTGCTGTCCAACATGAGCTGGACCTTCGAGGAGATGGTCGCCTACGCCTCGCGCGGGACGGTGGTCCGCCCCGGTGACGTGCTCGGCTCGGGAACCTGCGGCAACGGCGGCTGCCTGGCGGAACTGTGGGGCGTACGCGGTGAACGGAACCCGCCCCCGCTGCAGCTCGGTGACACGGTGACGCTGACCGTCGAGGGCATCGGCTCCGTCTCCAACACCGTGGTCGCGGGCGCAGCTCCGGTGCCGCTGCCGTCTGCCCGACGACGCACCCGGGAGCGGCCGTGAGCACGCCGGGGAGACTCAGGGGCAAGATCGTGGTCGTCACCGGCGCCGCCCGAGGCCAGGGCGCCGCGGAGGCCGAGGCGCTCAGCCGAGAAGGCGCCCGCGTCGTCGCCACCGACGTGAAGCCGGAGGGCGACTGTCGCCGCCTCGACGTCACCAGCGAGGCCGAATGGGCCCAACTGGCCACCGAACTGCGGGAGTCGTACGGCCAGATCCACGGCCTGGTCAACAACGCCGGCATCACCTGGCGGGCCCGCCTCGGCGACGTGGACCCCGAGGACTTCGCCCGCGTCCACGCGGTCAACGTCACCGGCCCGCTGCTGGGCATCCAGCACCTGACCCCGCTGATGCCGCCCGGAGGCTCCATCGTCAACGTCGGCTCGTCCGCCGCGCTCACCGGCCACTACCCGGTCGCCTACACCGCCAGCAAATGGGCGTTGCGCGGCCTCTCCAAGAGCGCGGCCACGGACCTCGGCCCGCGCGGCATCCGGGTGAACATGATCCACCCCGGTTTCATCGAGACCGAGATGACCGCCTCCGCCGCGCCCGCCTTCCGCGAGGCGAACCTCCGCGAGACACCTCTCGGCCGCACCGGCACGGTCGACGAGGTCGCTCCCCTGGTCGTCTTCCTGCTGTCCGACGACGCGTCCTTCATCACCGGCGCGGAGATCCCCGTGGACGGCGGGTTCACCGCGCACGGGGGCGCCAAATCCATCTCTGACGCGCTGCGCGAGGAGGCGTCATGAAACGGCTCGACGGCAAGGTGGCCCTGATCTCGGGCACCGCCCGCGGCCAGGGCCGGGCGGCGGCGCTGCGCTTCGCGGCCGAGGGCGCGCTCGTCGTCGGCGGTGATCTGCTGCACGAGGCGGCGCTGGAGACCCAGCGGCTCGTGGGGGAGGCGGGCGGCACAGCACTGACGCCCGGCCCGCTGGACGTCACGGACGAGGACTCCGTCCGCGCCTGGGTCGAGGAGGCCGTGGACGCCCTCGGCGGAATCGACATCCTCTACGCCAACGCCGGCGCCGTCCGCTTCGGAGCCGTCGACACCCAGCCGTACGAGGACTTCACCTTCACGCTGCGCGCCGAGCTGGACTCGGTGTGGCTGGCCGCGCGTGCCGCCTGGCCGCACCTGGTCGCGAGCCGGGGCAGCATCCTCACCGTCGGCTCGACAGCCGGCCTGACCGGCTCACTCACCAATCGGCGCACCGCCCACTCGGCCTCCAAGGGCGCCGTGATCGCCCTGACCCGCCAGCTCGCCGCCGAAGGCGCCCCGCACGGTGTGCGGGCCAACTGCATCAGCCCCGGGATGATCGACACCGAGGGCTCGCGGGGCGACCTGCTCGCGGACGACCACCCCATGCGGACCATCGCCCGGCACATCCCCCTCGGCCGCGTCGGCGTCCCCGACGAGGTGGTCAACACGGCCGTCTTCCTCGCCTCCGACGAGGCCTCCTACATCACCGGCGCCAACCTCGTCGTCGACGGCGGCTGGTCGTCCGTACTCCCCGGCGCCGCTGCATGAAAGGCAACTCCCCTATGGACAAAGTGAGTTCCAGCGCCGCCGAGGCGGTCGCCGACATCCCCGACGGGGCGACGCTCGCCGTCGGCGGCTTCGGCCTCAGCGGCGTCCCCGAGGTCCTCATCCGCGCCCTGTACGAGCACGGGGCGACGGGCCTGGAGGTCGTGTCGAACAACTGCGGCGTCGACGGCCGCGGTCTGGGCGTACTGCTGGCCGCCGGGCGCATCGCCCGGGTGACGGGCTCCTACGTGGGCGAGAACAAGGAGTTCGCCCGCCAGTACCTGTCCGGGGAACTGGAGGTGGAGCTGGTCCCGCAGGGCACCCTCGCCGAACGTCTGCGCGCGGGCGGCGCCGGCATCCCCGCCTTCTACACCCCGGCGGGCGTGGGCACGCAGGTGGCCAAGGGCGGACTGCCGTGGCGGTACGCGCCGGACGGTTCCGTCGCGCTCGCCTCCCCGCCCAAGGAGACCCGCGACTTCCACGGGCGTCCGCACATCCTGGAGCACGGCATCACCACCGACTTCGCCCTCGTACGCGCCTGGCGGGGCGACCGGCACGGCAACCTCGTCTTCCGCCGGGCCGCCGCCAACTTCAACCCGCTGGCGGCGATGGCCGGACGTGTCACCGTGGCCGAGGTCGAAGAGCTGGTGGAGCCAGGCGAGTTGGCGCCGGACGAGGTGCACCTGCCGGGTGTCTTTGTACAGCGGGTGGTGGAGCTGACGGCGATTCAGGCCGCCGACAAGCAGATTGAACACCTTTTGATTTCCGCGTCTCCGACACGAGGGACTGTACGAGCATGAGCTGGACCCGCGACCAGATGGCCGCCCGCGCCGCCGCCGAACTCACCGACGGCTCCTACGTCAACCTCGGCATCGGCCTGCCCACCCTCATCCCCGGCCACCTCCCGCCCGGCGTCCACGTCGTCCTCCACTCCGAGAACGGCATCCTCGGCACCGGCCCCTACCCGACGGAGGACGAGGTCGACCCCGACCTGATCAACGCGGGCAAGGAGACCGTCACCGTCCTGCCCGGCGCCTCCTTCTTCGACTCCGCCCTCTCCTTCGGCATGATCCGCGGCGGCCACATCGACACCGCCGTCCTCGGCGCCATGCAGGTCTCCGAGCACGGTGACCTCGCCAACTGGATGATCCCCGGCAAGATGGTGAAGGGCATGGGCGGCGCGATGGACCTGGTCCACGGCGCCCGCCGGGTCATCGTGCTCATGGAGCACACCGCCAAGGACGGCACCCCGAAGATCCTGACCGAGTGCACCCTCCCGCTCACCGGCGAGCACTGCGTCCACCGGATCATCACCGACCTCGGTGTCCTCGACGTCACGCCGTACGGCCTCGCCCTGGTGGAGACCGCGCCCGGCGTCACCCTCGACGAGATCACCGCGAAGACCGCCGCCCCGCTGAGCACCGACCCCGTCACCGCCGCCTGCTGAACACCCCTGGCCCGGCCCGCGACATCGGGTCGGCCGGGAGTGTTACGTCGACGCAGCAGCGCTCTCGCACCGTGCGGCGGGACGTCGAGGTCGCCGATGCTGTCTGCCCCTGCGACCAAGCCGCACACAAGGCCGGCGACTCGGGCGTCCGGCGCCGCACCCGCGCCGTTGGTCGCCCAGATCAACCTCGCCTTCCGATGCCGCCGGATGCGCGCCCCGGCCGACCAGCCGGAGCCCAGCGGTACCGACGCACCGCAGCAGCCAAGTCGTCGATACCGACCTCCCGCGTACTCTCACCGCCGAATGACCGGCAGGACGAGCCGGCTGGGGTGCTCGGGGCCGTGCAGCACGCGGTTGGTGGCGACCAGGGTCTGAGCCTGGGATTCCTGGGCGATGCCGCCGCCCCGACGGCCGTTGAAGGCGCGTCAGCCGGGTTCTGGCCCGGAAATGTCCCGGAACGGCTGGTCAGACGCGGGGTCGCGGTGTGGGGGATATCGGGAGCAGAGCCATATTTCGAATCACGGCACAGGTGCCCGCCATGGAGGGCGCCTGGCGGACATTTGACCAGGTCAGGCGCCCTTTTTTGTGCCTAGAAGAAGCCCAGCTTCTTCGGCGAGTACGACACCAGGAGGTTCTTCGTCTGTTGGTAGTGGTCCAGCATCATCTTGTGGGTCTCGCGGCCGATGCCCGAGCCTTTGTAGCCGCCGAACGCCGCGTGGGCAGGGTAGGCGTGGTAGCAGTTCGTCCAGACGCGGCCCGCCTGGATGGAACGGCCCGCGCGGTAGGCCGTGTTGGCGTCCCGCGTCCAGACGCCCGCCCCCAAGCCGTACAACGTGTCGTTCGCGATCTTGATGGCGTCGTCGAAGTCGTTGAACGACGTGACGGAGACCACCGGCCCGAAGATCTCCTCCTGGAAGATCCGCATACGGTTGTCGCCCTCGAAGATCGTCGGCTGGACGTAGTAACCGCCCTTCAACTCGCCGTCGTGCTCGATGCGTTCACCCCCGATGAGGATCTTGGCGCCTTCCTGCCGGCCGATGTCCAGGTAGGAGAGAATCTTCTCCAACTGGTCGTTGGAGGCCTGGGCGCCGATCATGGTGTCGGTGTCCAGCGGGTGCCCGGTCTTGATCTGTGCGGTGCGGGCGACGGCCGCCTCCATGAACTCGGCGTAGTTGCCGCGCTGCACCAGCGCCCGCGACGGGCAGGTGCACACCTCGCCCTGGTTGAGCGCGAACATCGTGAAACCTTCGAGGGCCTTGTCACGGAAGTCGTCGTTCGCCGACCACACGTCGTCGAAGAAGATGTTCGGCGACTTGCCGCCGAGTTCGAGGGTCACCGGCGTGATGTTCTCCGAGGCGTACTGCATGATCAGGCGCCCGGTCGTCGTCTCACCCGTGAACGCCACCTTCGCCACACGCGGACTCGACGCCAGCGGCTTGCCCGCCTCCACCCCGAACCCGTTGACGATGTTCACCACACCCGGCGGCAGCAGATCCGCCACCAGCCTCAGCCAGACATGGATGGACGCCGGGGTCTGCTCGGCCGGCTTCAGCACGACGGCGTTGCCCGCCGCCAGCGCGGGCGCCAGCTTCCAGGTCGCCATGAGGATCGGGAAGTTCCACGGGATGATCTGGGCGACCACACCCAGCGGCTCATGGAAGTGGTACGCCACCGTGTCGTCGTCGAGCTCCGCCAGCGAACCCTCCTGCGCGCGGATCGCCCCCGCGAAGTACCGGAAGTGGTCGATGGCGAGCGGGATGTCGGCGGCCAGTGTCTCGCGCACCGGCTTGCCGTTCTCCCAGCTCTCCGCGACCGCCAGCTTCTCCAGATTCGCCTCCATCCGGTCGGCGATCTTCCGAAGAATGTCCGAACGTTCGGTCACGGACATACGCCCCCAGCCGGGCGCGGCCGCGTGCGCCGCGTCCAACGCGCGCTCCACGTCCTCGCTCGTACCCCGCGCGATCTCCGTGAACGGCAGCCCGTTCACCGGACTCGGGTTCTCGAAGTACTGCCCGCGCGCCGGCGGCACGTACTCACCCCCGATGAAGTGGTCGTAACGCGCCTCATAGGAGACGACCGCGCCGTCCGTACCGGGCGCTGCGAAACGGGTCATGAATACCTGCCTCCCGAGAAGCGCCACCCGCCATTGGGCAGCTCTCGCGAGGAGGCTAGAAACCCGAATGTTGCAACGACGTTGCGCCGCCCCGCCCCGCCCCGCCCCGCCCCGCCCCCCCCGGCCCCGCCCCCCGCCTCCGCCGAATGACTGTGCGTCGCTGCACCGGGAGTCCCGCCGGCCCCCGGGCCGGCCCTCAGGGACTCCGAAGGCGCCCCCACCCCGGCGGTGCCGCCAGTTCCGACTCCAGTTCGCGCAGCCGTGCCCGTACGGCCGCCGTGGGGCGTACGGTCGCGAGCGCCCGCCACACCGCCAGATCCTCCTCGCCCCAGGGGGCGTGCGCCCAGTCCGCCAGGAGGTCGGGGTCGCGGCGGGCTATCAGAGCCGTGCGCAGCCCGTCGGCGAGCCTGTGCCGCAGTCGCACGACGGCCGGCGCCTGCGAACCGGGCAGCAGCGGGCCCCCGTACGCCGACACGGCCGCCGTCACCGCGCCCGTCTCCAGCCTCCGTTCCACGACCGACACATCGGACTCGACCGGAACCGTGAGCCGGTACGGACGCGACCCCAGCCACGCCGGCCCGAGCAGCCGACGCAGTCGGGCCAGTTCGGCCCGCAGTGTCACCGGCGTCACCGACTCGTCCTCGTACAGGGCGCAGAGCAACTCGTCGCCGGACAGGCCCTCCGGGTGCCGGGCGAGCAGCACCAGGATCTCGCTGTGCCGACGGCTGAGCCTGATCTTCCGTCCGCCGACGAGGAGTTGGGCCTCGTCACGGCCCAGCGCGGCCAGTTCGAGCGCGTCGGCCGAGGCCCCGGGCGGGGCGAGCAGCGCGAGCTGGGACTCGGCGGCCCGGGCCACCGCCTGCACGAAGCCGAGGCTGTGCGGATGAGCGAGGCCGTCGCCGCCGGTGATGTCGACCGCGCCGATCACCCGCCCGGTGCGCGGATCGTGCACCGGTGCCGCCGCACACGTCCACGGCTGCACCCGCCGTATGAAGTGCTCGGCCGCGAACACCTGCACGGGCCGGTCCACGGCGACCGCCGTGCCCGGTGCGTTCGTACCCACCGCGGACTCCGCCCAGCGCGCCCCCGGCACGAAGTTCATCAGGTCCGCCCGCCGTCTGGTCGCCGGATCCCCTTCCACCCACAGCAGCCTGCCCTGCGCGTCGCACACGGCCAGCAGATGCTCGCCGTCCGCCGCGAACGTACCCAGCAATTCGCGGAACAACGGCATCACCCGGGCCAGCGGATGCTCCGCGCGGTAGGAACCGAGGTCGCCGTCCGTCAGCTCCACACACGCGGTGCCCTCCGGCCCGACACCGGCCCTGGCCGAACGCCGCCACGAGTCCGCCACCACGGAACGCACCGGTCGCGCCACCGCGCCTCCCTGTGTGAACACCTCATGGGCGCGGCGCAGCACCCGCACTCGTTCGACGGGGTCGGCTCCCGGCTCCAGAGCCACCCAAGGATCGGTCAACTCGGCCTCCCGGAAAGGCGTGCACACCAGGGACCATCGTCACCGCCGGACACACACCCCGACAAGCCACGCGACCCCCTTCCCTGGCTCGGACGGCCGTGGCTCGGACCCTCAGGCTCGGACACCCTTGGCTCGGACGGCCTCAGACCGCGTCGGCTCGGACGGACTCAGCCGGCATTGACCAGACGTATGTAGCGAGCCCAGTCCCAGTGCGGCCCCGGATCGGTGTGGTCCGTGCCCGGCACCTCGTGGTGGCCGATGATGTGGGCGCGGTCCTTCGGTATGCCGTACTTGTCGCAGATCTCGGCGGTGAGCGCCGCCGACTGCTCGTACATCGCACCGGTGAAGTACTCGGGCCGGTCCACCCAGCCCTCGTGCTCGATGCCTATGCTCCGCTCGTTGTAGTCCCAGTTGCCCGCGTGCCAGGCGATGTCGCGCTCACGGACGCACTGGGTGACCCGCCCGTCGGCCGACCGGACGACATAGTGCGCGGAGACCTGCTTCGCCGGGTTCCAGAAGACGGGCAGGGTGTTCTTGTACGTCGTCTGCGTCACGTGGATGATCACCAGGTCGACGGGCTGGCCGGTCGGGCGGTCGGCCGCGGTGTAGTTGGCCGGGTTCGCCGGCTCCCAGCGGGCGTGCGCGTGGTCCACGTCCGGCGACTGGGCGCCGGCCCGGGGGTTCGGGAGCAACGCGTAGGGGATCGTGGCGAGGGCGGTGCCCTGCAACAGCCGCCGCCGGCTCGGCAACGGTTTGGCTCGCTCCATGGGGGCTCCGTTCTGCCGAAGAGGAGGAGTTTTCGGATGTCGTGCTCGAAGACGCATCCGCAGGTCGAATGGCTGCGCCTCACGTGAATCACGGTACGGCGATTGCCGATCGGGCCGTCGGAGCGCGTGGAGATCGGTGGAAAAGCGGCGAGTTGTGGATAACTTCGTCACCCGGCAGGGGGAATTGCCGCGTAGGCCTGTGAGTTGCGAGGTGCGTCGGCTGCGCTACGGCCGGACCCCGACCGTCGCCGGATCGTCCAGCACACCCCGCACCACCGAATGCGCCGCACCGAGCAGCGGCCCCTCGGAGCCCAGCCGGGACACGGTCACCGCGCACGCTGGCCCGGCCGTCCGCCGTGCCAACTCGCTTTCCAGCGACGGGAGCAGCCAGGGGGCGAGGGCGGCCAGGGCGCCGCCCAGCACCACGCTCTCCGGGTCCAGCAGATTGACCGCGCCGGTCAGCGCGATGCCGAGCGCGGTGCCGGCGCCGCGCAGGGCCCGGTGCACGTCCTCGTCACCGGCGGCGGCCCGCTCGGCGAGGAACTCGACACGGTGCTCTCCCGGTTCCAGCCCGGCCGCTTGCAACACGGCCTCCTCACCGGCGTACTGCTCCAGACAGCCGCGTCCACCGCACGCGCAGTCGGGACCCTCGGGGTGTACGGGCACATGCCCCAACTCGCCCGCGAAACCGCGCGTTCCCCGGAGCAGTCGGCCGCCCACGACGACCGCCCCACCGATGCCGATCTCCGCGGACACATGCAGGAAGTCGGACGGTGTGCCGGCGCCGAGCCAGAGTTCGGCGAGGCCGCCGAAGTTGGCCTCGTTGTCCACGATCACCGGCAGATCGCCGGGCAGGAGCATGCCGAGGTCCGTGTCGTGCCAGTCGAGGTTGGGGGCGCGGACCACGGTCCGGGCGTCGCCGGCCACCAGCCCGGGCACGGCGACCGCGAGACCCGCGGGCCACAGGCCCTCGCCTTCCGCCTCGGCGACGACCCGTCGGACGAGCTTGGTCAGCTCGTCGATGACCGGCTCCGGCGGTCGGCCGCGGTTGGTGCCGTGCCGCACCGCCCGCGCCCGCACCGCACCGCGCAGGTCCACGGCGCAGACAGCGAGATGGTCGACCCCGATCTCCGCGCCGATCCCGGCGGGACCCCGTCCGCTCAGGGCGAGCGCCGATCCGGGCCGTCCGACCCGGCCGGGCCGCTCGGGGCCCAGCTCCTCCAGGAGCCCCGAGCGGATCAGTTCGTCCACCAATGTCGACACCGCGGCCCTGGTCAGGCCGATGCGCTGGGCGACGGCGGCCCGGGACAGCGGCCCCTCGGCATTGACGGTGTGCATGACCCGGGAGAGGTTGCGGCGGCGCATGCCCTGCTGGTTGTCGGGGAGGCGACGGCCGGAGCCGCTCGGGTGGGCCTCGTGCAGCGGTGCGCTCATGCCTCCCTCGGCTCCTGTCGGCGTGCCCTGGTGGGTGTTCTGTAGATCATGCCGGAATCGGATTTTCCCACTTCAGGCGCCCCCTTGCCCCGTCAGCCGCCGCCCGGTTCGCGCGCCAGCAGCGGTGCCGCGTCGGAGAGCACTCCGGCGATCCTGGCGAGCGTCTCCTCGTCCCGCTCCACGGCCTCCAGTACCGGCCCGCGGGTGGTGTCCCAGCGGCGGGCGACCGCGGCCGGGTCCTCGCCGGTGAGCAGTCCGGCGGCCTGTGCGGCGGCGCCCAGCGCGACCAGTTCCCTGGCCTCGGGGACCTGCACGGCACGCCCCGACAGCCGGCGTACGGTCTGCTGCCAGGCCGTGCCCCGTGCGCCGCCGCCGATGAGCAGCAGCGGTGCGGAGGTGTCCGCGTCGGCGTCGAGCACCAGGTCGAGGGCGCCGAGCAGTGAGTGGACGGCACCGTCGTACGCGGCCTGGAGCAGCTGCCCGCCGGTCGTGTCGTGGCGGAGCCCGTGCAGCAGGCCCGAGGCGTGCGGCAGGGCCGGGGTGCGCTCGCCGTCCAGGTAGGGGAGCAGAGTGACGCTCGTGCCGGGCTCCACGGCCTCACGGTCCAGCCCCAGCAAGGTGGCGACACGGTCGACGGCCTGGGTGCAGTTCAGGGTGCAGGCCAGCGGCAGCCAGTCCCCGTGCGCGTCGGCGAAGCCCGCCACCGTGCCGGTCGGGTCCGCTGGGCGGCGCCGGGAAACGGCGTACACCGTGCCCGAGGTGCCGAGGCTCAGCACCGGGGTGCCCGGGCGCAGCCCGAGCCCCAGTGCGGCGGCCGCGTTGTCACCCGTACCGGCGGCGACCAGGGTGCCCTTGGAGAACGGCAGGTCATGGGCGTCCCGTACGGTTCCGGCCACCTCACCCGGCCGGACCACACGGGGCAGCAGCGCCTGGTCCAGCCCCACATGTGCGAGGACCTCCGCGTCGTACGCCTCGGTCGCGGACGCCCACCACCCCGTTCCGGAGGCGTCACCGCGGTCGGTCGTGCCCTGGCCGGTGAGGCGCTCGGTGAGGTAGTCGTGCGGCAGCCGTACGGCCGCGGTCGCGCGGACCGCCTCGGGCTCGTTCTCAGCCAGCCAAGCCCACTTCGTGACGGTGAAGGACGCGCCGGGCACGCTCCCGGTGCGCTCCGCCCAGGCCTTCGCGCCGCCCAGCTCCTCCACCAGGCGGGCGGCCTGCGGTGCCGAGCGCACGTCGTTCCACAGCAGGGCCGGGCGGACCGGCTCGCCCCCGGCGTCGAGGGTGACGAGGCCGTGCTGCTGGCCGCCGATCGACACCGCCGAGGCCTCGCGCGCCGCCTCCCCGCACTGGTGCAGCGCATCGCACAGCGCGTCCCACCACCGGCGCGGATCGCTCTCCCGGCCCGCCCCGGCGGACACGGTGTGCGGCGCCTGCCCGCTCGCCACCACCCGTCCGGTCGACGCGTCGACGACCAGGGCCTTGGTGGACTGTGTGGACGAGTCCACACCGACGACGAGCGGACCCTCGGCTGCTGACATCGGGCTCTCCCTCTCACGCGGCTCGTGACTGCCGCGGACGCGGCTGACGCCTCCGTCGGCGACATCTTGTCTTCCCAGAGACGCGTCCGCATACTAATTTGTAAATCGCCATGACGAAATAGTCGGAGCGCAAGGAGCCGCGGCATGAACTACCAGCCCACCCCCGACGACAGGTTCACCTTCGGCCTGTGGACCGTCGGCTGGCAGGGAAGGGACCCGTTCGGCGACGCCACCCGGCGCGCCCTCGACCCGGTCGAGTCGGTGCAGCGTCTGGCGGAACTCGGCGCCTACGGGGTGACCTTCCACGACGACGACCTGATCCCCTTCGGGTCCTCGGACAGTGAGCGCGAGGAGCACATCAAGCGCTTCCGCGCGGCCCTCGACACGACCGGCATGACCGTGCCGATGGCCACCACCAACCTCTTCACGCACCCCGTCTTCAAGGACGGCGCGTTCACCGCCAACGACCGCGACGTGCGCCGGTACGCGCTGCGGAAGACGATCCGCAACATCGACCTGGCGGTCGAGCTGGGCGCCAAGATCTACGTCGCCTGGGGCGGCCGTGAAGGCGCCGAGTCCGGCGCCGCCAAGGACGTCCGGGACGCGCTCGACCGGATGAAGGAGGCCTTCGACCTCCTCGGCGAGTACGTGACCTCCCAGGGCTACGACCTGAAGTTCGCGATCGAGCCCAAGCCGAACGAGCCGCGCGGCGACATCCTGCTCCCCACGGTCGGCCACGCCCTGGCCTTCATCGAGCGCCTGGAGCGCCCGGAGCTGTACGGCGTGAACCCCGAGGTCGGCCACGAGCAGATGGCCGGGCTGAACTTCCCGCACGGCATCGCCCAGGCCCTCTGGGCGGGCAAGCTCTTCCACATCGACCTCAACGGCCAGTCCGGCATCAAGTACGACCAGGACCTCCGCTTCGGCGCGGGCGACCTGCGCTCGGCCTTCTGGCTGGTCGACCTCCTGGAGAGCGCCGGTTACGCGGGCCCGAAGCACTTCGACTTCAAGCCCCCGCGCACCGAGGACTTCGACGGTGTATGGGCGTCGGCCGCGGGCTGCATGCGCAACTACCTCATCCTCAAGGAGCGCGCGACCGCCTTCCGCGCGGACCCGGCGGTCCAGGAGGCCCTGCGCGCCGCACGGCTGGACCAGCTGGCCCAGCCCACGGCCGCCGACGGCCTGCAGGCCCTGCTCGCGGACCGTACGGCCTTCGAGGAGTTCGACGCGGAGGCCGCCGCCGCTCGTGGCATGGCCTTCGAGCAGCTCGACCAGCTGGCGATGGACCACCTGCTGGGCGCGCGCGGCTGATCACGCGCGCGTGGGAGGCCCTTTTCCGCTGAAGCGGCAGGGGCCTCCGCCTGTCGCGGCCGGCTCCTGCGCCTCTCTTGGCCGATCCCTGCGCGGAATTCTCCGGAATCATGCGATCCATGGCATGAGTCCGTATCAACTCCCGCGCAGGGCTCGCGCCTTGACCGGTTCGCGGTGACTCTGGTCGGTATGGGCATGCCGCCGTTACCGTCCCAGCCTCCTCGGCCGCCGGATGGCACCCCGCCGCCGTCGAACGGCGGAGGGTTCGGGCCGCCGCCGAACGGCGGAGGGTTCGGGCCGCCGCCAGGGGGCTACGGCCCGCCATCGGACGACCCAACCGGGGGACACACACCGCCGCCCGGAGGCTTCGGTCCGCCTCCACAGAGCGGTGGCCCACCCGGCGGGCGCCGCACCCTCATGCTCATCGTGCTGGCCGTGATCATCGCCCTGGGCGCCGTCGCCGCCGTGGTGCTGGTGGCCACCGGGGGCGAGGGGGCGCCGGACGAGAAACCGCCGGGTGAGACCGGCCGCAGCAAGAGCCCTACGCCCACCCCGTCGCTGAGCCTCCCGTCCCGGCTGCCCAGCGACCTTCCGTCGCTCCCCTCGGACCTCCCCGGCGAACTGCCCAGCGGGTTTCCCAGCGACCTCGACTCGCTCTTCCCGGCCCCGGTCGGCGACGAGGTGCCGTACGAGATGCTTCAGACGGACGACTGCTTCTACACCGACGCCGGCCGCCCCGGCCGGGCGACCCCACGCTCGTGCGGCGAACCCCACGACGCCGAAGTGGTCGAGGTGGCCGAACTGCGGGGCAGCTTCGCCGGTGATGCCGCCCCGAAGGAAGCGGCATCGGCCCTCTGCGAGGAGACCCTGGAGCGCAAGGCGGCCGAGCAACCCGCCGACACCGTACGCGGCACCCTCGTGCGGTGTCCCGCCTCCTCGGGCTACGACATCGGCATCGACAACGTGGCCTGCGGTCTCTCCGCCGACGTGGACGGCGAGCGCAAGCTCACCAAGCCGCCGGCGTGAGGAGGTCCCCACGCGCGCGGGACCGCATGTCGCCCCCGCGCGCGTGCGGCATCAGGGGCTCGCCCAGGACGAGCCTCAGGTGTCGGCCTCTGCGCTGGCCGAAGCCAGTGCCGTCGCCGGATCATGGGCGGCCGGGCCCGCGGGTGCCCAGCGGCCCCTCTCCTTGCGGTAGGGCCACCACCGGCCGTCCCGTCCGAGGCGCAGCTGGGCCGAGCCGCCGATCACGGTCCACCTGTTGTGCGCGGAGCGCAGCGGAGGCCGCTGATCCTCGTCCCAGGCCGTCTCCAGAGCGGCACGCGCGCGTGCCAGTGATTCCGCCTGTACGTGCCATTCCTCGTCGAGTACGGCGAGAGCGGCCACCCCGCCGTACCGCCAGGCACGGACGGCGAGCGCCAGCCCTTCCCGGTCATGCGCGGACCCCTGGGCGAGCCGTGCCACGATGCTCGACTCCGGATCACCGGCGGCAAGGCGCACCGCGTCCTGATGGAGCGTCAACTCGTTGTCCACGGGCTGCCGCTCGTGCCCGGGCCGGAGAGCCTCGGCCAGCATCCGGTGCGCCTCCAGAGCCGTCCGCGCCGCCAGGAACTCGAGCGCTGCCGGGTCCACGCCGGGCGCTGCCGGGTCCACGCCGGGCGCGGGCGGGACCTCGGTGTCCAGGGAAGGCGGCAGACCGGGCTCCACGGGCAGCGGGGGCGGCTCGGGGAGTGGCGGAAGGATGTCCCCGGCCGCGTACGCCTCGGCGGCGTCCAGGCCGTCCTGGAGGCCTTCCGGAGCCTCCTGCTCGTCCGTCGCGGGGGCGATGCTGCGGACCTGGAGTTCGTCCAGGAGCGGGCGCTCGGCGCGGCCCCGCATCAGCAGCAGGACGAACGGGTCCTGGTCCAGCAGCCGCGCCACCTGGTAGCAGAGGGCCGCGGTGTGCCCGCAGTGGTCCCAGGCGCCGCAGTCGCACTCCGCCTCCAGATCACCGAGCCCCGGCAGCAGGTCGACTCCCGCCGCCGCGGCGTCCTCGACCAGATGCGGTGGCATCTCACGGTCGAGCAGCGCGGCGATGTGTCCGGCCCGCTCGACCGCCATGCCCAGGAAACGGCCCCAGTGATCCTCGGACAGCTCCTGGAGCAGGACGTCGGCGCGATGGCCGGTGCCGTCACGGTCCTGGACGACGGTCGTGACCCGCCCGGGGCGCACCGACACCGCGCCCACGGCTCCCGCGCGCGCGAGCCTGCGCCCCGCCTTCACCTGCTCCCCGTCCAGCGCCGCGTCCTCCAGGGCCTTCAGCCAGGCCCGGCCCCACCACGTCTGAGCGAAACCCCGCCCGCGCACGGGGGCCAGCGCCTCGAACGTGCGCTCTTCGTCCTGCCCGGTGTGTTCTGTCATCGCGCGCCCCCTCGAAGCTCCACCAGATCGGCCAGGTCGGCGTCGGACAACTCGGTGAGCGCCGCGTCACCGACACCGAGCACCGCGTCGGCCAGCTCCCGCTTGCGCAACAGCATGTCCGCGATGCGGTCCTCGATCGTTCCCTCCGTGATCAGCCGGTGCACCTGCACCGGCCGCGTCTGACCGATGCGGTACGCCCGGTCCGTGGCCTGCGCCTCGACGGCCGGGTTCCACCAGCGGTCGTAATGCACCACATGCTCGGCACGCGTCAGGTTCAGACCCGTGCCGGCGGCCTTCAACGACAGCAGGAAGACGGGCACTTCGCCCTCCTGGAAGCGCTCGACCATCGCCTCGCGCGCGGGGACCGGCGTTCCGCCGTGCAGGAACCGCGTCGGCACCCCGCGCGCCGCGAGATGGCGTTCCAGAAGACGTGCCATCTGCACGTACTGCGTGAACACCAGAACGCTCGCCCCCTCGGAGAGGATGGTGTCCAGCAGTTCGTCCAGCAGCTCCAATTTCCCCGATCTGCCAGGAATCCGGGGCCGCTCCTCCTTGAGGAACTGCGCGGGGTGGTTGCAGATCTGCTTGAGCCCGGTCAGCAGCTTCACGATCAGTCCGCGCCGCTCCATGCCGTCGGCGGCGGCGATCTCCGCCATGGTCTCGCGGACCAACGCCTCGTACAGGCCCACCTGTTCCCTGGTGAGCGACACGGCGCGGTCGGTCTCGGTCTTCGGCGGGAGTTCCGGCGCGATGCCCGGGTCCGACTTGCGGCGGCGCAGCAGGAACGGCCGCACGAGACGGGAGAGCCGCTCCGCCGCGGCGGGATCCCGGCTGCCCTCGACGGCCTGGGCGTACCGGGTGCGGAAGGTGCCGAGCCTGCCGAGGAGGCCCGGAGTGGTCCAGTCGAGGATCGCCCACAGCTCGGACAGGTTGTTCTCCACCGGAGTGCCGGTGAGCGCCACACGCGCGCGTGCCCCGATCGTGCGCAGCTCCTTCGCCGTGTCGGAGTACGGGTTCTTCACGTGCTGTGCCTCGTCCGCCACGACCATGCCCCACGGCACGTCACCGAGCCGCGGCGCGTCGAGCCGCATCGTGCCGTACGTGGTGAGGACGAACTCCGCGTCGGCGAGCCCGTCCAGGCTGCGCCGGGACCCGTGGAAGCGGCGCACCGGCACACCGGGCGCGAACTTCTCGATCTCCCGCTGCCAGTTGCCCATCAGCGAGGCCGGACAGACCACGAGGGTGGGGCCCGCCGACGAGGCGTCGGACTGCCGGTGCAGATGCAGGGCGATCAGGGTGATCGTCTTGCCGAGACCCATGTCGTCGGCCAGACAGCCGCCCAGTCCCAGGGAGGTCATCCGGGCCAACCAGTTGAGGCCCCGCAGCTGGTAGTCCCGCAGTGTCGCGGCGAGCCCGGACGGCTGCCCCACCGGCTCCTGCCCCTCGGGGTCCGACAGACGCTCCCGCAGCGTCGCCAGCCACCCCGTCGGCCGTACGTCGACCATCCGGCCGTCGACCTCCGTGGAACCCGTCAGAGCGGCACTGAGGGCGTCGACGGGTGAGACCTTGCGGTCCTGCTGCGCACGGGCGTGGCGGATCGCCTCCGGGTCCACCAGGACCCACTGGTCGCGCAACCGCACCATCGGGCGGTTCGCCTCCGCGAGCCGGTCCAGCTCCTGCCGGGTGAGCCGCTGGTCGCCGAGCGCGAACCACCAGTCGAAGGCGAGCAGCGCGTCGGCGGACAGGAACGACGGGGTGTCCGACGCGGCTTTGTCAGGTCCCTGCTCGTCGTCCGGCGGGCCGATGACCGCGCGGGCGGTCAACTCGCGCGCCAGCTCCTTGGGCCAGTGCACGTCGACGCCGGCTGCCGCCAGCAGCCGGGCGCCCTCGCCGAGCAGCTCGGTGACCTCCTCGTCGGCGAGCTCCACGGAGTCCGGCACCGCGGCCGAGAGCAGCGGGGTGAGCGGGGCCCAGGCGCGGGCCGCGCGGCGCAGCGCGAGCAGGGCGTCCATGCGGGCGCGCGGGCCGAACGCCTCGGCGCCGGCCCACACGGCGGAGGCGTCCGCGACGAGCGCCGGGTCGCTCACGCTGTGCACCTGCGGGACGGCACGGAACGACAGCCTCGTCCCGGCCGACTGGTCGGCCTGTGCCGAGGCGAGGCCGGGGATCTCGACGCGCAGCGAGACACGGACCCCGGCGTCGTGCCCTGCGGCGACATCGGCGGCCCAGACGCGCTGCTCGGGCACGTACTGCGGTTCCCGGGCGGCGAAGGCCGGTCCGCCCACAGCGACGCTCGCGGCGGGGGAGCGGGGCAGCGAGTCCACGACCGCGTCGAGGAAGTCGCGCAGCAGCCGCTCGGGATCGGGCAGCCGCAACGGCATGCGGTGGTCCACGGGCACCGCGTGCGCCTCGGGTGGCATCGCGGCCGCCAGTTCGCGAACCCGGTCCAGGTCCTCCGCACGCAGCGGGCCCGTCCTCCAGGCGTCACGGCCGCTCGCGGTGACGCCGGGCAACAGCAGTCCCCGCGCGGCGAGTTGCAGCGCCAGCACGGCGGCCGTGCCCCAGAAGGCCGTCGACCGGTGGGCGCCCGCGGCGGCACGCGCGCGCGTGAGCACCGGAAGCGCTGCGCGCACCGGGAGCGACACTGCGGGCACCGACACCGGCTCGACGCCCTCGTCGCCGGGCAGCACGACCGTCAGCTCCGCGGTGGAGCCGTGCGCGACCAGAGGCGGTGTCGGGCCGTCCGGTCGCCAGAAGGCGACGCGGCCGGTACGGGCAGGGTCCGCAGCCACGAAAACGGCACGGCAGCCAGTCAGCCCGGAGACGTCGAAGGGGGTTGCCACGGGGTTCGTCGGCACAGGGATGCTGGACTCCTCAAATTTGACTACTGAGCAAGAATCGCCGATTATACATCACTTCAAACGTCCGGAAGGCATGCTAGGGAGTGATGTGGGTCACTTCTCCCGCTCGGTGGCAGGGGCATCTCAGGGTTGTACGGGGGTTCGACTCAGGGATGCGTCAGGGTCGTGGTCCGGAACTGCGGAGAGCTCGATCCCGTTCTCAGGACAGAGAGCGGCAGTGGCCGCGAAGGAGGCGACGGAGATGTCGAAGAGTACGAAGATCGTCGCGGGGGGTGCGGCAATCGGGATCGTCCTGCTGATCCTGTTGCCCTTCCCCTTCTGGGCCAATCTCCTGATAGTCCTGGGGATCCCCACGGCCGCGTACCTCGCGCTGGACCCCTCACAGCGGCGCAGGCTGCGCCGGGTGGGCCGCAAGGAGCTCGGCCGCTGAGGTGCCACCGGCCCGCCCGTGCGGGCCGGTGAGGCACATGGACTCAGTTGGGGCGTACCGCGATCTTGTCGAGGGACTCCAGAAGACCGGGCAGTTCCGGGCCCCGGCCCACCGGCAGCACTTCGCCCGGCTCTTCGTCGAGCAGGACGAACGCGATGTCGTCGGTCCTGGCCACCATCGACCAGCCGGGACCGTCGGCACGGAGCGTCCGCGCATCGCCCGGCGCGAACGAGGAGCGGACGCGCCCGAGCGGCGGCGGTGACTCCACATACGCGCGTGCCTCCGCGAGCACGCGACGGATGCCCGTACGAGGGGTGCCGTCGTCCTTCCCTGCGTCGGTCGTGTTCCCGGCCCCCGTCGCGGCACTGGTTGCCGCCTGGCTCGTGCCGTCCTGCCCGGCGAACGCGTCGTCGGCGATCTGCTCCCGCCACATGGACCACTGCAGCGCGATCTCGTCGGCGCCCAGACGCCGCTGGGCGGGACCCCAGGTGCCCGTGTCCGGCGGACTCAACGGCGGCCGGTCCGAGACCTCCGGGTCGGGGTCGTGCGGAGCGGGCACCCCCGGGGCGGCCACGGCGACCGCGAGCGGCCAGCCGGGCAGCGCGGCCACGACCGAGTCCTCGTCGGGCGACAGGTCGTACTCCATGCCGCAGTCCCACGACGCGATGGCCACGGCGACCAGTGACACGTCGTCGACCGCCACCGTCCACCGGGCGCCGTCGCCGTCCTGGCCCAGGACGATTCCGTACCCGTCGGCGAGCGGTGCGAGATCGAGGGCCGCGCAGGCTTCTGGATAGTCGTCGCCCAGCACACTGGGGAAGTTCGCGGGCGTGAGCAGTACCGCCGTCAGCACATACAGCGCGTCGTCGTCCCCGGCGATGACGGTGTCGTCCGTCCCGGCCATGCCGGCCTCCCATCGCTCTCGCTCGTCCGTCGGCGCACCCTAATGCGCCCGGCGGGCCCTTGTCACGAGCGTGAACCCCGTGCGGAGCTGCAGGTCTCGGGTGGACAGGGCGAATCGGCCGATGACCCTCACTCGTTCAGGCGGCGGGCAGCCCCAGAAGTGACCGTGCCACCGTCTGCGGCGACTCGTCCCGCTCCCGCGCGAGCGCGATGACCGCCCGGCACGCCAGCTCGCTCACCCCGAACGACAGGGCCTCGGGCGACACCCACGTCACGGCCTCGTCGATCTGTTCCTGGTCGTCCTCGGCGCACGCCGAGATGTAGGCGGCGGCCGCCTCGAACAGGTTGTGTGTGCGCTTCGCCTCCCGCGCGGTCGTCTCCGCGCGCGACGAGTCGAGGAATCTGCCGAAGGACTTACGAAGACTGTCGAACATATGGTCTACCTACCCCCCGAGTCGGTATCACAGCTCGTTCGCCTGTTCCTACTCAACGTAGAGACGGAGCTGCGGCCGCAGAAGAGGGGCGGCGTGGTGAAGCGCTGGAACGACGGGTTCAGGATCTGCGCGGCGCGGCCCTCCCGGGGTGGCCCCGGCGCTCAGCCGACGCGTGCGGCGAGTGCGAGGAAACGGGTCTCCTCGTCGACGTACGACGTCATGCGCCAGCCCGAACCGGCCAGCAGCGGACCGAGGTTCTTCTCCGCGCGCAGGTCCTCCGGGGTGATCTGCCGCCCCTGGCGCGCCGCGAGCGCCGCCCGGCCGATGGGATGGAAGAGCGCCAGCGTGCCGCCCGGCCGGACCACCCGCGCCAATTCCCGCAGATTCTCGGCGGGGCTCGGCAGATGCGCGATGAGTCCTGCGGCGAACACCGCGTCCAACGACTCCGTGCGCAACGGGAGCCCGGCCACGTCGGCGAGCAGCAACTGCCCGTCGCGATCCCGCCCGGCCCGAACGGCGGCCTCCAGCATGGCGGGTGTCAGATCGGCCCCGAGCACCACTCCGGAGGGCCCCACGGCGGCACGCAACGGCGTCAGGGCCCGTCCCGTGCCGCACCCCGCGTCGAGCACGCGGTCACCCTCGCGCAGGCCGAGCTCGGCGACCGCGGCGGCGTAGGCGGGCCCGTCGTCCGGGAACCGGGCGTCCCAGTCGGCGGCCCGGGCGGCGAAGAATTCCTGGACGTGTGTGTGGTCGTCGCTCATGCTCCGCATGATCCCTCACCGGCACGACTGAGGAGTGACGCGCACGTTCGGACGGGAGGCGATCGTTCCAGCGCATATATGCGCCATATTTTACCACCTTTCGAAATGCGCCCCCTGTGTGCTCCCGTGCCCCCACTAGCGTCCCGGAGCCATGGGACACCTGGACCACGCCACCTTCGGCTGGCTGACCCCCGTGCTGTCGTACGTCATGGCCTCCATCGGCGCCGCACTCGGACTGCGCTGCACAGTGCGCGCGCTCGGTACCACCGGCAGGTCCCGCCGCAACTGGCTCGTCACCGCGGCGTCGGCGATCGGCACCGGCATCTGGACCATGCACTTCGTGGCGATGCTCGGCTTCGGCGTCAGCGGCACCGAGATCCGCTACAACGTGCCACTGACGATCCTGAGCCTCCTCGTCGCCATGATCGTGGTCTGCGCCGGCGTCTTCGCCGTCGGCTACAGCCGGGACCGCGCCCGGGCGCTCTTCCTGGGCGGGCTCACCACCGGCCTGGGCGTCGCGAGCATGCACTACCTGGGCATGGCGGCCGTACGCATGCACGGCGACGTGACCTACGACCCGGCGCTCGTCGCGCTCTCCGTCGTGATCGCGGTGGTCGCGGCGACCGCGGCCCTGTGGGCGGCACTCCACATCAAGTCGCCGCTCGCGGTCACCGTCGCCTCCCTGGTCATGGGCGGAGCGGTGAGCAGCATGCATTACACCGCGATGTGGGCGGTGCGCGTGGAGGTCACTCCGTCCGGTGAAGTCCTGCCCGGGGCCACGGCGATGCAGTTCATCTTCCCCCTCGCCGTCGGCCTCGGGTCCTACCTCTTCCTCACCTCGGCGTTCGTCGCGCTGTCGCCGACCGCCGGGGAACGCGAGGCATCCGCGTCGGCCCAGAGGCCGGTCGAGAACGCAGCCACCCACTAGCCGCGCCCGACGGCAGTCGAGGACCGACCCGAACCACTCCGAACGAGGAGGCCATGCGTACCGTCCGCAGGACCCCGACAGCCGGCGCCGAGGTGCCGCCCCAGCCCGCGCTACGCGGCCGCCGCGCCCACGCCGGACCCCCGGCCGACGAGCGCCTCGACCCCGACGAGTCCGGTGGTGCCCCGACGACCGGACCGCCCACGCGCGCGGGACGCCGGCACATACGCCCCCGCACCGTCCGGGCCAAGATCGTCTGCCTGCTGATGGTGCCCGTCGTCTCCCTGCTCGCCCTGTGGGCGTACGCCACCGTCACCACCGCCCAGGACGTCGCCCGCTTCCGGCAGTCGCAACGCGTCGACGCCTCTGTACGCGCCCCGGTGGCCGACGCCGTCACCGCACTCCAGGCCGAGCGCGTGGCCGCCGTACGGTACGCCACCCGGCCCTCCACGGAGCGGGAGAGCGCGCTGCGGAGGCTGTCGCAGCGCAGCGACCGTGCCGTCGCCGCACTGCGCCTGGGCGACCGGCACACCGTCGCCGACGGCACCGACCTCCCCGCCGGAGTGGCCGAACGCCTCGCCGGCTTCGTCACCGGAGCCGAACAACTGGGTGCGCTGCGGACCTCGGTGCTCGACCGCCGCACCGGCTGGGCCGAGACGTACGAGCGGTACACCACGACCATCTCCACGGCCTTCGGCGTGGGCGGCGCGCTCACCGGCATCCAGGACGCCGCTCTCGGCTCCGACGCCCGCGTGCTGCTCGAGTTCTCCCGCGCGGCCGAGGCTCTGGCCCAGGAGGACGCGCTCCTGGCCGGTGCCCGCCTCGCCGGTACCCTCGACCGAGAGAGGCTGCGCCTGTTCACCGGCGCCGTCGACACCCGCCGCACCCTGACCGAAGCGGCCGGCGCCGATCTGCGTGGCCCCGAACGAGCCGCCTGGCAGGAACTCGCCGGAGGAGGCGCTTACGCCGACCTGCGCGCCGTCGAGGACGAGGTGCTCGCGAGCCACCCCGGTGCCCAAGCGCTCCACGCCGCTCCCGAAGCCGCCTGGAAGTCCCTCCATGCGCGCGTGCAGGACGACATGCGGGGCATCGAGGCGGACGCCGGTCGTGAGGTCGCCGACCGGGCCGACCCGTTCACCCGGGCCCTGCTCACCCCCGCCGGAGCCGCGGTGCTCCTCGGTCTCGCCGCCGTCGCCGCCTCCCTCGTCATCTCCGTACGCATCGGACGCGGCTTGGTCGTCGAGCTGGTGAGCCTGCGCAACGGCGCCCTGGAGATCGCCCGCCGCAAACTGCCCCACGCCATGCGGAGACTGCGCGCCGGAGAGGAGATCGACGTCAACACCGAGGCCCCGCCCGGGCCACCCGCGGAGGACGAGACCGGCCAGGTCGCCGAGGCCCTCGGCACCGTGCACCGAGCGGCCCTCCGCGCGGCGGTCGAGCGCGCCGAACTGGCCAGCGGCATCTCCGGGGTCTTCGTCAACCTCGCCCGCCGCAGCCAGGTCCTCGTGCACCGCCAACTGAGCCTGCTGGACAGCATGGAACGCCGCTCCGACGACCCCGACGAACTCAGCGACCTCTTCCGGCTCGACCACCTCACCACCCGGATGAGGCGCCATGCGGAGAGCCTGATCATCCTCTCCGGAGCCGCCCCCGGACGCGCCTGGCGCATGCCCGTCTCGCTGACGAACGTGGTCCGCGCGGCCGTCTCCGAAATCGAGGACTACGCGCGCGTGGAGGTACGACAACTCCCCGAGGCGAAGATCGTCGGCACCGCGGTCGCCGACCTCACCCACCTCCTGGCCGAACTCGTGGAGAATGCCGCCCAGTTCTCGCCGCCCCACACGCGCGTGCGGATCACCGGGGAGCCGGTCGGCAACGGCTACGCCGTGGAGGTCGAGGACCGGGGACTCGGCATGGGCAAGGAGACCCTCGCGGAGGCCAATCGCCGGATCGAACAGTCCGAGGCCCTCGACCTGTTCGACAGCGACCAACTCGGCCTGTTCGTGGTGAGCCGACTCTCCGCCCGCCACGGCATCAAGGTCCACCTGCGGACCTCGCCCTACGGCGGTACCACCGCGGTGGTCCTCCTCCCCACCACCCTGCTGCACAGCGGCGTGACGGAACGTTCCCCCCGGGCTGCCGCCGAAGCGCGCCCGCAGCCCGAGGAACGCGCGTACGCGCGCGTGCCCGCAGCCGTGGCTCAGGAACCCGTCGCACAGTCCACCGACCGGCGCGCGCTGATGGCCCCCGTCGCCTCCGCCAGGCAGACCACGACGGACGGTCCACCGGAACCGCCGCCCGGCGTCACGACCCTGCGGCCCCACCGCCCCTCGCCGGAACCGGAACGCACCGACGAACTGCCGCGCCGCGTACGCCAGGCCAACCTCGCGCCCCAGCTGCGCGAACAGCCAACCGGGCAACCCGCGCCGGCGGAAACCCTCCGGGCGGACGACGCACGCACTCCGGAACTCGTACGAGACCGCATGGCGGCCTACAGCGACGGCTGGGCGCGAGGCGGCGGCAGGGCACCCGGCCGAGGCGTCACCCACAGCCCCGCGACGGGCAGCGACAGCAGCGAAGGAGACCCCGCATGATCCAGGACCCGAGCACCAGGGCCACCGAGCGGTCCGGTGAACTCGACTGGCTGCTGGACGACTTGGTGATGCGCGTACACGAGGTACGGCATGCCGTGGTGCTGTCCAACGACGGACTCGCGGTCGGCGCCTCCAACGACCTCGAACGCGAGGACGCCGAGCACCTCGCCGCCGTGGCCTCCGGCTTCCACAGCCTGGCCAAGGGAGCGGGCCGGCACTTCGGCGCCGGCGGCGTACGCCAGACCATGGTGGAGATGGACGACGGCTTCCTTTTCGTGGCGGCCGCCGGAGACGGCTCCTGCCTCGCCGTTCTCACCTCCGTCACCGCCGACATCGGGTTGGTGGCCTACGAGATGGCGCGGCTGGTGAAACGCGTCGGCGAGCACCTCCGCACACCGACCCGCGCCGGCGCGCGCCCGCCCGCGGCCGGATGACCCAGGGACGGGCCGTGCTCATGTCCGAGGGCAGCACAGGCGCATCGCACGAGCCGCCGGGCAGTCAGTGGTACGACAACGAGGCCGGGCCGCTCGTCCGCCCCTACGCCATGACGGGCGGCCGTACCGAGCCCGGTCCGAGCGGGGTCAGTTTCGACCTGATCGCGCTGGTCTCGCTCGACACCGGCGCACCCGGCGTCGACGACGACACCTCACTCGGTCCGGAACACCGCACGCTCATCGAACTGTGCCGTAGCGAGACCCAGTCGGTCGCCGAGCTCGCCGCGGGCGCCGACCTGCTTGTCGGCGTGGTGCGGGTGCTCCTCGGCGACCTCCTGGAACGGGGCTGCGTCACCGTCAGCCGCCCCGTACCGCCCGCGCAGCTGCCGGACGAGCGGATCCTGCGCGAGGTGATCGAGGGACTCAGGGCGCTGTAGATGAACAATCACCCGGGCCCGTCCCGTACCGACTTGTGCATCAAACCGGACACCGAACAGGTACGAAACAGTCGGTGGCACGAAATAGCGGTCCAACGGCACACAGAAGAGCGGCAGTTGCCATGATGCTGACTCCGCACAGCCCTACTGCTGTCGACCGCGGCCCACACTCCCGAGAGAAGTGATCGATGGTCTCCGAACACTCCGAACACTCCGATGCGGCAGACGGCGACACGGGCGCCCTGGCGTTGAAGATCCTTGTCGCCGGCGGATTCGGCGTGGGCAAGACCACCCTGGTCGGCGCAGTCAGTGAGATCAGGCCGCTGCGCACCGAGGAACTCCTGAGCGAGATGGGCCAGTCGGTGGACGACACCGACGGGGTGGACCAGAAGGTCACCACCACCGTCGCCATGGACTTCGGCCGCATCACCATCAGGTCCGGGCTCGCGCTCTACCTGTTCGGCACGCCCGGGCAGGACCGGTTCTGGTTCCTGTGGGACGAGTTGGCACAGGGAGCGTTAGGCGCTGTCGTCCTCGCGGACACGAGGCGACTCCAGGACTGCTTCCCGGCCGTGGACTACTTCGAGCACCGGCACATCCCTTTCGTGGTCGCCGTCAACTGCTTCTCGGGAGCCCGCGCGTACGGCGCCCACGACGTCTCCCGCGCTCTCGACCTCGACCAGGGCACTCCCGTGGTCCTCTGCGACGCCCGGGACCGGGACTCCGGGAAGGAAGTGCTGATACGGCTCGTCGAGTACGCCGGACGGATGCACACCGCCCGGTTGCTCGACTCCGTGGGATGAACGGGCGGCGACAGCGGCCCCTGGCCGGTTTCCGTCCCTTGACGCTGTTGTTTCCGGTGTTGAAGAGCGCGGGGTCGCTGTCCGGCGAGAACCGGATCGGCATGATGTGAGGGCGCCCGTCAGCGCGGACGGCCGCCGATTCCGCCGGTACGAGTTCCGTGCGAGACGAAGGCCC
Source organism: Streptomyces sp. DSM 40750 (assembly GCF_024612035.1). Classification (GTDB taxonomy): domain Bacteria; phylum Actinomycetota; class Actinomycetes; order Streptomycetales; family Streptomycetaceae; genus Streptomyces. Next base: position 1,758,364 of record NZ_CP102513.1, on the reverse strand, counting down.
GCCAATCCTTGTCGGTCATCTTCCTCGCCATGTCCCCATCCTGCTTGCTCCGACGGCACCAGTGGGGAAGGCTGAATCGTCGGATCCTCCTAGCCAGGGGGGACGACGAAACGGGGAGTACGAACAATGGTGCAGAACGCGGGCCTCGGTTGGCTGCTGGACGACCTGACCGAGCGCGTGGAACCCATACGGCACGCCTTGGTGCTGTCCAACGACGGACTGGTCACTGCGGCGAGCACCGGGCTGCGGCGCGAGGACTCCGAGCACCTCGCCGCTGTCTCGTCGGGACTGCACAGCCTGGCCAAGGGCTCGGGCCGTCACTTCGGCGCCGGTGACGTACGGCAGACGATGATCGAGTTCGACGACGCGGTGCTGTTCGTCACCGCGGCCGGACCAGGCAGCTGCCTGTGCGTGCTCAGCGCCGCGGAGGCGGACATCGGTCAGATCGCCTACGAGATGACCCTGCTGGTGAACCGCGTCGGTGAACACCTCCGAGTGGACGCCCGACAGCCGGAACATTCGGCAGCGATGGATCGCTGACCTGCGGGTTTCGCTGTCGCGGCCGAGTTATCCACAGGCCCGCCACGACTTTCGGCGAACGGGCTACGGTTTTTCCCGAGGCGAGCGCGAGACCAGCGCGAGCACGACACCGCACGGGGGAGACCGCCATGTCCGGCAACACCATCACGCAGTCCGCCACGCACGCCACGACCACCGAACCCAGCACCACACTCACCACGCCGATCGTCGCCCCGGCACCGGTCGGGACGAGCGGTCGCACCCTCGCACTGAGCCGTGCCGCACGTGAACTGGGCCTGAAACGGGGCGAGCTCGACCTCGCCGTGCAACTCGGATGTCTGCGCACAGTCGTCGACGACGGAGGCGGAGGCCGTCGGATCACCCGGACGGAGATCGACCGGCTCCGTGCAGAGAAGGGCTTCGCGGAAGCTCTGCGGAAGCGGGTCGAGACCGCGGGCTCCAAGGTTGCCGGCGAGATTCTGGGCGTGCCGGTCGCCCGGTTCATGCGTCTCGCGCGGCTGGGGATGGTCACACCGGTCACGTTCCATCTGAACCGCTACCACGCCGTGGTGTGGCTGTATCTGGCGGAGGAACTACGGCAGTTCGCGGCCGACGAGGCGAACGCCCGGTGGCTGAAGGGCCGTATCCCGGAGGAGCTGAGGGCCCAGCTGGACGCGGGGCTGGACCTGCGCCCCCGGAACTGGCGAGGACGTCATCTCGGATTCCTGCTGCGGCAGGCCGACGACCCCTGGAGGCGCGCCGCAGCCCCGGCCTCTCTCCTCGATCCGCTCCAGGTCGCGGAGATCGTCAAGGACCCCTACGAGCGGGCTTACTTGGACCGCCACCGGCCCGCCGAGGCCGACCACGGCGTACCGGACTCGCCCGCCGCCCGGATCACCGCGCGGATCATGACGGCGGACGACCCCGATGAGATCGAGTGGTTGCGGACGGACCTCCAGCAGTCCCTCATCGAGGCCCGCGCCCACCGGCTCGCGCCGAGGCCCCGGCGGAAGGTGCCGGCGCCGGCACCTTCCGCCGGGCATGAGGCACCCCTCGTCGTGGCCGCACGGCATGCGCCGCACCTGCCCGACGGCGTGAGGCGTCCAGAGAAACGGCGGCCGCCGACGGCCACAGGCTCCAAGAGGCGACGAGGCCTGTTCGGGTGGCTCCGGCGCAGACGCCCCTGACCGGTAGGTCGGCCGCGGAGTGACCGTCGGTCAGGCGCCGAGCTTCCGGAACAACCCCTCCTGGACGACCGACACGAGCAGACGCCCCTCGAGGTCGTAGATACGGCCGCGCGCCAGCCCACGGCCGCCCACCGCGATCGGGGACTCCTGGTCGTACAGGAACCACTCGTCCGTGCGGAACGGCCGGTGGAACCACATGGCGTGGTCCAGCGACGCCATGTCGAATCCGCGCGGTCCCCACAGGGGTTCCACCGGGATGCGGACGGCATCCAGAAGGGTCATGTCGCTGGCGTACGTCAGCGCGCAGGTGTGGACGAGCGGGTCGTCGCCGAGGGGGCCCACGGCCCGCATCCACACCGCGCTGCGCGGCTCGGCGTTCTCGACCTCCTCGGGGGTCCAGCGCAGCCGGTCGACATACCGGATGTCGAAGGGCTGACGGCGGGCCATGCGCTCCAACTGCTCGGGGAGCGTACCCAGATGCTCGGTGATCTCCTGCGTCACTGTCGGCAGCGACTCGGGGTCCGGCACCTTACGGGCCGGCGGCAACTGGTGCTCGAAGCTTCCCTCTTCGGGCTTGTGGAAGGAGGCGGTCAGATTGAAGATCGTGCGGCCCTGCTGCACGGCGGTGACCCGGCGCGTGGTGAACGACCGCCCGTCGCGGACCCGCTCGACCTGGTACACGATCGGCACCCCCGGACGGCCCGGGCGCAGGAAGTACGCGTGCAGCGAATGCACCGGCCGGTCGCCCTCCGTGGTACGCCCGGCCGCGACCAGGGCCTGGCCGGCGACCTGGCCGCCGAAGACCCGCTGCAGGGACTCCTGCGGGCTGCGCCCACGGAAGATGTTGACCTCGATCTGCTCCAGGTCGAGCAGGTCGACGAGCCGCTCGGCGGGGTTGGTCGTCATGTACTGGCCTCTCCTGTGCTCACAGCTGACCGACGTCGGTGACCTTGACGATGGCGCGTCCCTCGGCGTCGGAGGCCGCGAGGTCGACCTCGGCGCTGATGCCCCAGTCATGATCGCTGTTCGGGTCGGCGAAGGTCTGGCGGACGCGCCACAGCCCGTTCTGCGGCTCCTCCTCGATCATCAGCAGCCGGGGGCCGCGGGCGTCGGGACCGGTGCCGAGCTCTTCGTACTCGTCCCAGTACTTGTCCATCGCCTCGCCCCACCGCTCGGCGTCCCAGCCGGACTCGGCGTCCATCTCGCCCAGCTCGTCCACATGGTCGAGGGCGGCGAGCTCGACACGGCGGAACATGGCGTTGCGGACGAGGACGCGGAAGGCGCGCGCGTTGGAGGTGACCGGCTTGACCTGGTCGGCCTTCTCCTGCGCCTCCTCGGCCGTCATCGTCTCGGGGTTGGCCAGCTGCTCCCACTCGTCGAGAAGGCTGGAGTCGACCTGCCGCACCATCTCGCCGAGCCACTCGATCAAGTCCTGAAGGTCCTCCGACTTCAGGTCGTCGGGGACGGTGTGGTCGAGGGCCTTGTAGGCGCCGGCGAGGTAGCGCAGCACGATGCCCTCGGTGCGCGCCAGCTCGTAGTAGGAGACCAACTCCGTGAAGGACATGGCCCGTTCGTACATGTCCCGGATCACCGACTTCGGCGACAGCGGATGGTCACCGACCCAGGGATGACTCTTGCGGTACGTGTTGTACGCGTGGAAGAGCAGCTCTTCCAGCGGCTTGGGGTAGCTGACGTCCTGGAGCCGCTCCATGCGCTCCTCGTACTCGACACCGTCCGCCTTCATCGCGGCCACGGCCTCACCGCGCGCCTTGTTCTGCTGGGCGGCGAGGATCTGCCGAGGATCGTCCAGTGTCGACTCGACGACGGACACCATGTCCAGGGCGTACGACGGCGACTCCGGGTCCAGCAGCTCGAATGCGGCCAGCGCGAAGGTGGACAGCGGCTGGTTGAGCGCGAAGTCCTGCTGGAGATCGACCGTCAGACGGACGATGCGGCCCTCGGCGTCCGGCTGGTCGAGCTTCTCGACGATGCCGCCGTCGAGGAGGGAACGGTAGATCGCGATCGCGCGGCGGATGTGCCGCAGCTGCTGCTTGCGGGGCTCGTGGTTGTCCTCCAGCAGATGGCGCATCGCCTCGAAGGCGTTGCCCGGCCGGGCGATCACCGACAGCAGCATCGTGTGGGTGACCCGGAAGCGGGAGGTGAGCGGTTCCGGGTCGGAGGCGATGAGCTTCTCGAACGTGTTGTCCGTCCAGCCGACGAACCCCTCGGGGGCCTTCTTGCGGACCACCTTGCGGCGCTTCTTCGGGTCGTCGCCGGCCTTGGCGAGCGCCTTCTCGTTCTCGATGACGTGCTCGGGCGCCTGCGCCACCACGAAGCCCGCCGTGTCGAAGCCGGCTCGTCCGGCGCGGCCCGCGATCTGGTGGAACTCACGGGCCCGCAGCGTCCGCACCCGGCTGCCGTCGTACTTCGTGAGCGCGGTGAACAGCACTGTGCGAATGGGGACGTTGACGCCGACGCCGAGCGTGTCCGTGCCGCAGATGACCTTCAGGAGACCGGCCTGGGCCAGCTTCTCCACCAGGCGCCGGTACTTGGGCAGCATGCCGGCGTGGTGCACACCGATGCCGTGCCGCACGTAACGGGAGAGGTTGCGGCCGAACTTGGTGGTGAAGCGGAAGTTGCCGATCAGCTCGGCGATCTGGTCCTTCTCCTCCCGCGTGCACATGTTGATGCTCATCAGCGCCTGCGCCCGCTCCACGGCCTGCGCCTGCGTGAAGTGCACGATGTAGACGGGAGCCTGCTTGGTGGCGAGCAGCTCCGTGAGCGTCTCCGTCAGCGGGGTCAGGACGTACTCGTAGGAGAGCGGCACCGGACGGGTCGCCGAGCGGACCACCGAGGTGGGGCGGCCGGTGCGCCGCGTGAGGTCCTTCTCGAACATCGCGACGTCGCCGAGCGTCGCCGACATCAGGATGAACTGGGCCTGCGGCAGCTCCAGGATCGGGATCTGCCAGGCCCAGCCGCGGTCGGCCTCAGCGTAGAAGTGGAACTCGTCCATCACGACCTGGCCCACGTCGGCGTGCTTGCCGTCGCGCAGCGCGATGGACGCCAGCACCTCGGCGGTGCAGCAGATGACGGGGGCGTCGGCGTTCACCGACGCGTCGCCGGTGAGCATGCCGACGTTCTCGGTGCCGAAGATCTTGCACAGCTCGAAGAACTTCTCCGAGACCAGCGCCTTGATCGGGGCCGTGTAGAAGGTGACCTCGTCCCGGGCGAGGGCCGCGAAGTGCGCGCCCGCCGCGATCATGCTCTTGCCGGAGCCGGTGGGCGTCGACACGATCACATTCGCGCCGGAGACCACCTCGATGAGCGCCTCCTCCTGATGCGGGTAGAGGGTGAGACCGCGTTCCTGGGCCCACGACTCGAAGGCTTCGTAGAGGGCGTCGGGGTCGGCGGTCTTCGGCAGCTGATCGATGAGGGTCACGTCCCCATCTTGCCTGCCCGCGCACCCGAGGGGGGAATCGGATGCCGGACCGAAGATCGCGAACGCTACGCTGTGGCGCCGACGGAGCGTCAGCGCACATCGACAACTGGACAGCGGCTCAAGGCGACTGGACAGCGGCACGAACGGAATGGGACAGGGCATCGCCATGATGGGACCAGCACACTCACTGTCGGGAGCCGCGGCCTGGCTCGGCGTAGGGGCGGCAGCTGCCGCCGCCGGGCACACGATGCCCTGGCCGGTCCTCCTGGTCGGTGCGCTGATCTGCGCGGGCGCCGCGCTCGCTCCGGACCTGGACCACAAGGCGGCCACGATCTCGCGGTCCTTCGGTCCGCTGTCGCGCTGGGTCTGCGAGATCGTCGACAAGCTGTCCTACGCCGTCTACAAAGCGACGAAGAAGCAGGGCGACCCGCGCCGCTCGGGCGGGCACCGCACGCTCACGCACACCTGGCTGTGGGCGGCACTGCTCGGCGCCGGCGCCTCCGTCATCGCGATCACCGGTGGCCGCTGGGCCGTGCTGGCCATCCTCTTCGTGCACATGGTGCTGGCCATCGAGGGGCTGCTGTGGCGGGCGGCCCGAGGTTCGAGCAGCGATGTGCTGGTGTGGCTGCTGGCCGCGACCAGTGCCTGGATTCTCGCGGGTGTCCTGGACAAGCCGGGCAACGGGGCCGACTGGCTGTTCACGCAGCCGGGCCAGGAGTACCTGTGGCTCGGGCTGCCGATCATCCTCGGCGCGCTGGTGCACGACATCGGGGACTCGCTGACCGTGTCGGGCTGCCCGATCCTGTGGCCGATACCGATCGGGCGCAAGCGCTGGTACCCCCTGGGCCCGCCGAAGGCGATGCGGTTCCGGGCCGGCAGCTGGGTGGAGCTGCGGGTGCTGATGCCGGTGTTCATGGTGCTCGGGGGTGTGGGCGCCGCAGCCGCGCTGAACGTCATCTGAGGCGTGATCCTCACGCGTCAGCCGGACGGCGACTCCTCGTCCACGATGTGCATCGCCGCCTCCTCGGCGGAGGCGGCCGCTCCGTCGATGCCGACGTCGGTGGCGATCAGCCCGCTCTCCTCGTCCTCGTGCGCCCCCTCGTCGGGGGCGACGAGACGGCCCGAGCGGAGGTCTCCCACCTCGTTGTCCAGGGGCTCACCATCGGTGTCCGGGGAGTCGCCGATGCCGTCCCCGTCGGGGTAGGGGATGTCCGGGAGCTCCTCGGCGAGCCGTTGGTCCAGGGTCTCGCCGCGCAGGCGCTCCGCGGCGGTCACACCGGTGTGCTCCACCGCCCACGGCCGCTCCGGTGGCGACCAGCCCCGGTCGAGGGGGTCGGCGACACCGTCGGTGACCAGGGTGTCCTCAGCGTCCAGCAGCCCCGCGTCGTCCTGGACCTCGGATCCGTCTGGCTGGTAGACGTCGTCTCCCCATCCGCCGGCTCTGTCCACGGGTACCTCCAGTGGTGGGACTGGCCCGGTGCCACCGCTCGGCGACGGTGGGCGCACGGACCGCTGGGCGGCGGCCCGAACCCCGCGAACCGGGCGGCTCACGGGCGTCCCCCGAATCAGTGCCCACCACCAGCCTTCCACTCGCGTTCGGCACCGCGCAACGGCAGGGGGCCGGCAACCGCAGGACCCGGCCGACACGGGCCGTTCGGGCCGGGGCCCCACCCGGCCCGGCGGCAGGGCGGCGCCGGGGCGGCCCCACCAGAACGCATGGTTCGGGCTCAGGCTGGTGCCGCTGCGGCGAGGGCCGCCGCACCCACACCCGCCCCCGCGGCTGCGGCGGCTCGGCACCGGCCGGCCGGGCACGGGGCGACGCCGGCTTCGCGGTGGTCTGCCTGGCAGACGGCGGTAGCCCCGTGCCGAGCAGCCGTGCAGGCGACGGCGGCCGCCCCCTACCGGTCAGGGGCGCCGGGTTCGGTGACGGTCCCGTGTCGGTCAGCCGTGCCACGACCTCCACAGCGCGGCGTAGGCGCCGTCCGCCTCGACGAGTTGGTCGTGGCTGCCCAGTTCGCTGATGCGGCCGTTCTCGACGACGGCGATGATGTCCGCGTCGTGGGCGGTGTGCAGCCGGTGGGCGATGGCGACGACGGTGCGGCCGTCGAGGACGCGGGCGAGGGAACGCTCCAGATGGCGGGCCGCGCGCGGGTCGAGGAGCGAGGTCGCCTCGTCCAGGACCAGCGTGTGCGGGTCGGCGAGGACCAGCCGGGCCAGCGCGATCTGCTGGGCCTGCGCCGGGGTGAGCGCGAAGCCCCCGGAGCCGACCTCGGTGTCCAGACCCTCGTCCAGCGCCCGCGCCCAGACGTCGGCGTCGACCGCGCCCAGCGCCGCCCACAGCTCGGCGTCCTGCGCGCCCGTACGGGCGAGGAGCAGGTTGTCGCGCAGGGAGCCGACGAACACGTGGTGCTCCTGGTTGACCAGCGCCACATGGGAGCGGACGTCCTCGGCGGGCATCCGGGACAGCTCGGCGCCACCCAGGGTGATGCGGCCGTCGCGGGGCGCGTAGATTCCGGCGAGGAGCCTGCCCAGGGTCGACTTGCCCGCGCCGGACGGGCCGACGAGGGCGAGACGGGTGCCGGGCGCGACCTCCAGGGACACCTTGCGCAGGACGTCGACGCCGTCGCGGTATCCGAAGCGCACCTGGTCGGCGTGGACATGGCGCCCCTCGGGGGCGACGGCCGGGTCGCCCGCGTCCGGCTCGATGTCCCGCACACCGACCAGGCGGGCCAGCGACACCTCGGCGACCTGCAGCTCGTCGTACCAGCGCAGGATCAGGTTGATCGGGTCGACGAGCATCTGGGCGATGAGTGCGCCCGTGGTCAGCTGGCCGAGCCCGAGCCAGCCCTGCAGGACGAACACCCCGCCGATGATCAGGACCGAGCCGAGGACCGTGGTGTGCGTGAGGTTGATGACCGGGAAGAGCACCGACCGCAGCCAGAGTGTGTACCGCTCCCACGCGGTCCACTCCTGGACGCGCTGGTTCGACAGGTCGATGCGGCGCGCGCCGAGGCGGTGGGACTCGACGGTGCGGCCCGCGTCCACGGTCTCCGCGAGCACGGCGGCGACGGCGGCGTACCCGGCGGACTCCGAGCGGTAGGCGGAGGGCGCGCGCTTGAAGTACCAGCGGCAGCCGACCACCAGCAGCGGCAGGGCCAGCAGCACGGCGAGGGCCAGCGGGGGCGCGGTCACGGCGAGTCCGCCGAGGAGCAGCGCCACCCACACGACACCGATCGCCAGCTGGGGCACGGCCTCGCGCATGGCGTTCGCGAGCCGGTCGATGTCGGTGGTGATGCGGGAGAGCAGGTCACCCGTTCCGGCGCGTTCCAGAACGCCCGGCGGCAGACCGACCGACCGTACGAGGAAGTCCTCGCGGAGGTCGGCCAGCATCCGCTCGCCGAGCATGGCGCCACGCAGTCGCACTTCGCGTACGAAGACGGCCTGGATGACGAGGGCGACGACGAACACCGCCACCGTGAGTTCCAGATGGAGTTCGCGGGCCTCGTCCGAGACCCGCTCGACGAGCGCGCCCAGCAGGTAGGGACCCGCCATCGAGGCCACGACGGCGACGGTGTTGACGGTGATGAGCAGGACGAAGGCCCGGCGGTGCCGGCGGAACAGTTCGGCCACGTAGGCGCGTACGGTCGCGGGGGCGCCGACGGGCAGTGTGTTCGCCGTCGTCGGGGCGGCCGGGTCGTAGGCCGGTGGCGCCACGCCGATCATGCGGTCTCCTCGATCTCTTCCAGTTCGTCCAGCACGTCGTTGAGCGCGGTCTTGCGCTCGTGCGGCCCACCGGTGAAGGCGGCCTTCTTCTCGGTCCCGCCGACCGAGGCCGCCGTCCCGCCGGTCCCGCCGACCGAAGCGGCCTTCCTGTCGGGTGGGACGGCCGTGGTGGCTTTCGCCTCCGGCCCGACGGCCAAAACGGCCTCCTCTTCGGTCTCGCGCGTGACGACGGCCCGGTACCGGGGTTCCTTGTGGATCAGGTCGCGGTGCACGCCGACCGCCGCGACCTCGCCCTCGTGCACCAGAACGACGCGTTCGGCGAGGTCCAGCAGGAGGGGCGAGGAGGTGAAGACGACCGTCGTGCTGCCCGACCGCAGCGACCGGATGCCGTCGGCGACCCGGGCCTCGGTGTGCGAGTCGACGGCGGACGTCGGCTCGTCCAGGACCAGCACGCCCGGGTCCGTGATCAGGGACCGGGCCAGCGCGAGCCGCTGGCGCTGGCCGCCGGACAGCGACCGGCCGCGCTCGGTGATCCGCGTGTCCATCGGGTCCTCGGCCTCCAGCGAACCCTGGACCAGTGCCTCCAGCACGTCACCGCACTGTGCGGCGGTCAGCGCCTCCTCGGCGGTGACCTCGCCCGTGGCGGGCACGTCGAGGAGTTCGCGCAGCGTGCCGGAGAGCAGTACCGGGTCCTTGTCCTGGACGAGGACGGCCGTGCGGGCGGAGTCGAGCGGCAGTTCGTCGAGCGGTACGCCGCCGAGGAGCACGGAGGTGCCCTCCTCGGCGGGGTGGCCGCCCAGCCGTTCCGCCAGCCGTCCGGCCGCGTCCGGGTCGCCGCACACCACCGCGGTGAGACACCCGGCGGGCGCGAGCAGCCCGGTCGCCGGGTCGTACAGGTCCCCGGTGGGCACGGCGGCCTCGCGGGACCCCTCGGTGTCCGTGGCCCGCTCCAGCGACAGCACCCGGGCAGCCCGCTTGGCGGACGGACGGGAGAAGGAGTAGGCCATGGCGATCTCTTCGAAGTGGCGCAAAGGGTAGGTGAGGAGCATCACGGCGCTGTACACGGTGACCAGTTCACCGACCGTGATCCGGCCCTCTCGGGCGAGACCCACGCCGTGCCAGACGACCGCGATCATCAGCAGCCCGGGCAGCAGCACCTGGATGCCGGAGATCAGGGCCCACATACGGGCGCTGCGGACGGCGGCGTGCCGGACCTCCTGGGAGGCCCGGCGGTAGCGGTCCAGGAAGAGGTCCTCGCCTCCGATGCCGCGCAGGACGCGCAGGCCCGCGACGGTGTCCGAGGCCAGCTCGGTGGCGCGGCCCGCCTTCTCGCGCTGGAAGTCGGCGCGGCGGGTCGCGCGGGGCAGCAGTGGCAGGACGGCGAGGGCGAGGACCGGGACGCCCACGGCGACGACGATGCCGAGCGCGGGCTGGTAGACGACCAGGCCGACACAGACCAGCACCACTGTGAGGGCCGCCGCGGTGAACCGGGAGACGGCCTCGACGAACCAGCCGATCTTCTCGACGTCGCCCGTGGAGACCGCGACGACCTCACCGGCCGCCACCCGTCGCGTCAGCGCCGAGCCGAGCTGGGCCGTCTTGCGGGCCAGCAACTGTTGGAGGCGCGCGGCCGCGGTGATCCAGTTGGTGACCGCCGACCGGTGGAGGAAGGTGTCGCCCAGCGCGATGGTGAAGCCGCAGAGCACCAGTAGCCCGCCCGCGAGGGCCAGCCGGGCGCCCGAGCGGTCGACCACGGCCTGGACGGCGAAGCCGACGCAGAACGGCAGCCCGGCCACGGAGGTGAAGTGCAGCAGCCCCCACGCCAGCGCCTTGAACTGCCCGCCGAGCTGATTCCGGCCGAGCCACCACAGGAATCTTGGACCTGAGCGCGCGTCCGGCACACCCGGGTCTTTGTACGGAAGGTCTTGAATCTGCATGACGTCCCAGTGGCTTGTGTCAGAGCGGGGGAGAAGTCGGGGGAAGTGGGGAGAAAAGGGGCGGCGAGGCCCTGTGGCCGACCGTGAAAGGTTCGCGTCGCAGCGTGGTCGGAAGCAAACGGTTTTCCGTCGCCGGGCAAAGATTCGGCCTGGACCGCCCGTGCGAGGCCCGGCGGACGGGGCGGCGGCCGCATCCGTCCGGCGCTCGGTGCGACGATGGACGGCATGCGAATAGGCGGTACGAGGCACGGACGAACCGGCGGGCCGAGCGACGCGGACTGCGCGGGCGGGGCGGGTGTCGTGAGGGACGCGGCCCGCGTCCGGCTCGCGGCGGTGGTCTGCGGCGCCCTGGTGATGTCCCTGGCGGCGTGCGGCGGTTCGGGCGACGCGAACAACGGCGCCAAGGCCGACGCGAACGCCACGAAGTCCGGGGGCGGGGCCGACCGCGCCGATGCGCAGACCGACGACCTGACCCGTATACCGGACGTCGGCGACCGTCTCCAGAAGCAGATCCCCGCCGAATCCCGCCAAGTTGTAGCGGTCTACGGCGAGGGCGAGGACGATGCCGACGCCACGGTCGTCCTGTACACCAAGAGCGGTTCCACCTGGAAGAAGACCCGGAGTTGGGAGGGGCACAACGGCAAGAAGGGCTGGACCACCGACCACCGGGAGGGCGACAAGCGCAGCCCCGTCGGTGTGTTCACGCTCAGCGACGCGGGAGGGGTCCTCGCCGACCCGGGTGCCAAGCTTCCGTACAGCCGGTCGGCGTCGTTCCAGGCGCCGCACTACTGGGCCAAGTCGCACTGGCACGACTTCGACTACGTCATCGCCATCGACTACAACCGCGTCAAGGGCACGTCGCCGATCGACCCGACGCGGCCCCAGGGGCAGTCCAAGGGTGGCGGCATCTGGCTGCACATGGACCACGGCAGTGGCACCTCGGCCTGCGTCAGCCTGTCCAAGTCGGGCATGGAGTATCTGCTCCGCAACCTCGACCCGGCTCAGCACCCGGTGATCGTCATGGGGGACAAGGCGGAGCTGAAGGGCTGAGACACCAGGCACTCCCGAGCACTCTTGTGGCCGGAGACCGCATTGCGGCGGGCGCCGACTCCCCGTAGAACTCCGGCCATGAGAAGCCGGATCATCATGTCCATGCTCACCGGAGCGACCCTCCTGGCGAGCACCCTCCTCGGAGCCACCCCCGCCCAGTCCGCTGCCACCCCCGCCCGGTCCGCCGAGAGCGCTCCCTCCGACCGAGCCACCCAACCCGCCGACGTCCCCGCCGAGTTCGGCACCGACTGGCACGACCCCATCACGGCCGCTCCGCCCGTCACCAGACCCGAGAACACCAAGTCGTGCGAAGTGACGGTGGCCGAGGCGCAGTTCAAGGACTTCACGCCGTACAAGGGCAACTACGCGCCCCCGGACGCCTGCGGCAAGGAGTGGAGCAAGGTCGTACTGCGTCTCGACGGCAAGGTGAAGGGCCGCCAGTTCGACCGCCTCGGCTATCTGCACATCGGCGGTGTCGAGGTGTTCCGGACATCCACCCCGCAGCCCTCGCCCGACGGCATCGAGTGGTCCGTGGAGAAGGACGTCACGCGCTACAGCGACACCCTGCGCACCGCACAGCCCGTCGAGATGCTCATCGGCAACGTCGTCGACGACACCTACACCGGCATCCTCGACGTCAAGGTCACGCTCACCTTCTACGCGGGCAGGCCCGACGCGCAGACCGCGAAGACCACCCCCGACCGCGTCCTCACCCTCCAGGGCGGCAGCACGCTCACCACCCCGCGCAACAGCGAACGCGTCATCGCCGAGGTGTACGCGACCGGGTCGGGCGGCGGCTGCGAGGAGTACTGGTATCTGACGGTGCCCGAGGAGGCGCCGTACTCCTGCAAGGCGGACCACGGGCCGTACCGCGAGGTGCAGATCGAGGTGGACGGCCAACTGGCCGGAATCGCCGCGCCGTTCCCGACCGTGTGGACCGGCGGCTGGTCCAACCCCTTCCTCTGGTACGTCGTCCCCGGGCCCCGCGCCTTCGACATCCAGCCCCTGCGCTACGACCTCACCCCCTTCGCGGGTCTGCTCAATGACGGCCGCCCGCACCGGATCGAGGTCTCCGTGGTCGGTGTGCCCGAGGGGCAGACCGGCTGGAGCGCCCCGGTCAACGTCCTGGTCTGGCAGGACGCGAAGAGCGAGCACGTCACCGGCGCCCTGACGAAGGTCCGGGCGGGCGACCTCGCCAACTCGTCCACGTACACGCCCGGCGCGGAGCACCGGCTCGACACCGAGGGCGGCCATCGGCTGACCGTCGCCGGCTACCTGGACACCTCACACGGCCGGGTGACGACCACCGTCCGCCGGAGCCTGGACAACACCTCCACGCACACCTGGTCGGACGGCGAGAACCCCGACGCGCTCGACGCGCGGTGGAGCGACGACGAGACGGTCACCGTCGACGGACGCGGACCGGCCCGGACGACGCGCACCCAGCGGTCGTACACGATGGACGGAACGACCACGCTCGGCGCGGGCGACCGGCTGCGGACCGTGCTCACACTCGGCGACCGGGCGGCGGTCACCGAGACGCTCGGCGAGCGGCGCACGGCGTGGTCCCGGCTCGACGACACCTATACGGGTGACGCCACGTATACGGCGTTCGTACCGCGTGACCAGCGGCATGCGGTCGGGACGACGAGTGAGCGCTACCGAGCGTACGGTTCGGGCGGCTGCTACGACCGTTCGCTGGTCTCCGTACAGGGAGTGGTGACCCGGGACCGAATGGGCTGTTGACGTCGTATGCGCGCGATGTGACGTATGTTCGATGATTTACATCACCGAAACGCGGCGGTCTTCCCTGCGAGCGACAACTCCCCGATAGTGATCGGCGCGGAAGCGCTTTTCCGCATGACAGAAAGTTCCTTCGGAGGAGTGCCCGTGCCGCAGTCCATACCGTCCCTGCCGCGACGCGTCGCACGCATGCTGCGTACCTCACTGTTCGCACAAGTCGGTGTCGCGCTTGTGCTCGGAATCGTCGTCGGAAGGTTGTGGCCGGACACGGCCACGACCTTCCAGCCGCTCGGCGACGGTTTCATCCGTCTCATCAAGACGGTCATCTCGCCCCTGGTGTTCTGCGTGGTCGTCGTCGGCATCGCCAAGGCCGGCAACCTGAAGGCCTTCGGGCGGATCGGCCTCAAGGCGCTGATCTGGTTCGAGATCGCCTCCACGGCCGCGCTGCTCCTCGGCCTGATCGCCGCGAACGTCTTCGGCCCCGGCTCGGGCATGAACGTCGACCCGTCGAAGCTCGACACATCGGCGGTCGACGCGAAGACCGCCGGCGGTGAGTTGCCGACGACCGGCGAGTTCATCCTGAACGCGCTGCCGCAGAGCGCGATCGGCGCGTTCGCCGAGAACGCGCTGCTGCAGGTGCTCGTGCTCGCCTGCCTCACCGGCGCGGCGCTGCTGCACCTCGGCCACACCAAGGTGCCCAAGATCCTGCCCGCCATCGAGCAGGCCCAGGAAGTCATCTTCGCGATCGTCGGCTTCGTCATGAAGCTGGCCCCGCTCGCCGTGTTCGGCGCGATGGTCCACCTGGTGGGCGAGTACGGCCTCGGCGTGATGAAGACCTACGCCAAGCTGATCATCCTCTGCTACGCCGTCGCCGCCGTGTTCCTCGTGCTGCTGAGCGTCGCGCTGAAGCTGATGACCGGGCTGAGCCTGTGGAAGTTCGTCCGTTACACCCGGGCGGAGATGCTGCTCGCGCTGGGCACCGCCTCCAGTGAGAGCGTCATGCCGCGCATGATGCAGAAGCTCCGTCAGGCGGGCGCCCGTGACGACGCCGTGGGTCTGGTGCTGCCCACCGGGTACTCCTTCAACCTCGACGGCGCGTCCATCTACCTCTCCATCGGCACGCTGTTCATCGCGCAGGCCGTGGGTGTGGACCTCAGCCTCAGCCAGCAGATCACCGTCATCCTGGTCCTGATGCTGACCAGCAAGGGCATGGCCGGCATCCCCGGTTCGGCCTTCCTCGCCCTGTCGGCGACCGCCTCCTCGCTCGGCGCCATTCCCGCCGGCGCAGTCGCCCTCCTGCTCGGTGTCGACCGCATCATGGACTCGATGCGCGTCGTGACCAACCTGCTCGGCAACTGCGTCGCCGTCTTCGCGGTGTCGAAGTGGGAGGGGGCGCTGGACACGGACCGGGCGAAGAAGATGCTGGACGGGGAGATCCAGTTCGTGGAGGAAGAGGACGAGCCCGGCGAGGGCGGATCCAAGGCTCCGGAAGGCGCGGCCGGCGAGGCCGACTCCTCCGACGCTCCCGTGAGCACCACCAAGGCCGCCGTCCCCGCGCAGCCCAGGGCCGAGGCCAAGGAGCCCGCTCCCGAGGTCAGCTGACAGATTCTCCCCGATCTCGAGGCCGGTCGATCCGGCACTCCTCTGACGAGAAGGGGCCCGGCGCAGCATCCCGCGCCGGGCCCCTTCCGCATGCCCAAGGAATCGATTCAGCAGCGCCGCTCCGCCCCCGGCGCCCCGTCGACCAGCGTGTCGAGCAACCCGCCCAGCACTCCCCGTTGGCCGTCCGACAGCGGCGCCAGGATCTCCTCCGCCGCCGACCGCCGGGCATGCTGCAGCTCCCGCAGGACCTTGCGGCCCTCGTCCGTGACCTCTA
This sequence comes from Streptomyces sp. DSM 40750, assembly GCF_024612035.1. Taxonomy (GTDB): domain Bacteria; phylum Actinomycetota; class Actinomycetes; order Streptomycetales; family Streptomycetaceae; genus Streptomyces. The sequence goes on along the minus strand of NZ_CP102513.1, from coordinate 1,742,890 downwards.
TCCGGATCACCCGCCGGTTGGTGGGATCGGGCGCCCGGCGCACCCGGCCGCTCTCCTCCAGCGCGTCGACCAGGGAGGTCACGGCCCGTGGCACGACCTCCAGCCGCTCCGCCAGATCGGCCATGCGTGGCGGCGTGTCGTAGTGCGCGAGGGTGCGCAGCAGTCGTGACTGCGCCGGGGTGATCTCCAGTCCGCTCTGCTGGAGGTGGCGCTTCTGGATGCGGTGCAGACGGCGGGTGAGCCGCAGCAACTGCTCGGCGAGCAGACCGTCGGCGTCGGGAGTGGTCATGCGGGAACAATATCAGGACCACGTTCATTGTGAGCATAGGTAACAATGAGCTATGCTCCGTCAGTCCCGATTCACCTCACCTCCCGTAGGAGCCCATGCACCCCGACAACGAACCCACTTGGGCACCGCCCGACGACCCGCAGGAACAGCCCGGGCAGGTGCGCCGCATCCTGAAGCTCTTCCGGCCCTACCGCGGCCGGCTCGCGATCGTCGGCCTGCTCGTCGGCGCCGCGTCGCTCGCCTCGGTCGCCACGCCCTTCCTCCTCAAGGAGATCCTCGACACCGCGATCCCCGAGGGCCGCACCGGCCTGCTGAGCCTGCTGGCGCTCGGGATGATCCTGAGTGCGGTGCTCACCAGCATCTTCGGTGTCCTGCAGACGCTGATCTCCACGACCGTCGGCCAGCGCGTCATGCACGATCTGCGCACCGCCGTCTACGGCCGGCTGCAGCGCATGTCGCTCGCCTTCTTCACCCGGACCCGCACCGGCGAGGTCCAGTCCCGTATCGCCAACGACATCGGCGGTATGCAGGCGACCGTCACCTCCACGGCGACCTCCCTGGTCTCCAACTCCACCAGCGTGATCGCCACCATCGTCGCCATGGTCGCCCTGGACTGGCGGCTCACCGTGGTCACCCTGCTTCTGCTGCCGCTGTTCGTGTGGATAAGCCGCCGGGTCGGCGACGAACGCAAGAAGATCACCACCAGGCGCCAGAAGCAGATGGCCGCCATGGCCGCGACGGTCACCGAGTCGCTCTCCGTCAGCGGCATCCTCCTCGGCCGCACGATGGGCCGCGCCGACTCGCTCACCAAGTCCTTCGCAGCGGAGTCCGAGGGGCTCGTCGACCTGGAGGTCAGGGCGAACATGGCCGGGCGCTGGCGCATGGCCATCATCACCGTCGTCATGGCCGCCATGCCCGCCGTCATCTACTGGACCGCCGGCGTCGCGCTCCAACTCGGCGGCCCGTCCGTCTCGGTCGGCACGCTCGTCGCCTTCGTCTCGCTCCAGCAGAACCTGTTCCGGCCGACCGTGAGCCTGCTGTCCACCGGCGTCCAGATCCAGGCCTCGCTCGCCCTCTTCCAGCGCATCTTCGAGTACCTCGACCTTCCCATCGACATCACCGAGCCCGAGCGTCCGGTCCACCTCGACCAGGTCAAGGGCGAAGTCCGCTTCGAGAACGTCGAGTTCCGCTACGACGGCGACGACCACGGCCATCACGGCGACGACGGCAAAGCGCGCCCGATCCTCGACGGCATCGACCTCACCGTCCCGGCCGGTGGCAGCCTCGCCGTCGTCGGCCCGACCGGCGCAGGCAAGTCCACGCTCGGCTGTCTGGTGCCGAGGCTGTACGACGTCACGGGCGGCCGGGTCACACTCGACGGGGTCGACGTACGCGACCTGGACTTCGACACGCTGGCCCGCGGTATCGGCGTCGTCTCCCAGGAGACATACCTCTTCCACGCCTCGGTCGCCGACAACCTGCGCTTCGCCAAGCCGGACGCCACCGACGAGGAGCTGTACGCGGCGGCGCGGGCGGCCCAGATCCACGACCACATCGCGGCCCTGCCCGACGGCTACGACACGGTCGTCGGCGAACGCGGCCATCGGTTCTCCGGCGGTGAGAAACAGCGCCTAGCCATCGCCCGCACCATCCTGCGCGACCCGCCGGTCCTCATTCTCGACGAGGCGACCAGTGCCCTGGACACCCGTACCGAGCACGCAGTGCAGGAGGCCATCGACGCGCTCTCGGCCAACCGCACCACCGTCACCATCGCCCACCGGCTCTCCACCGTCCGCGGCGCCGACCAGATCGTGGTCCTGGACGCCGGCCGCGCGGTCGAACGCGGCACGCACGAGGAACTGCTGGAACGGGGCGGGCGGTACGCGGCACTCGTACGGCGGGACGCACGGGTGAAGCCGGCCCGAGAGATGGCCCCGGCACCGAAACTGGAGCCGACAAGATGAAAATATGCCGGATTTGAGGTGATATGCGGGTTACCGTGCCCGCATGCAGATGAACACTCCGCCACGGAGCACGATTCGACTGACGCGCCGGGGCCGGGCCGCCCTCATCGCGACCGGAGCCGTCGTGGCGGCCACCGCCGTGGCGGTGCCGCTGCTGAGCGTGGGACTGGGTGACGGCGAGGCCGAGCGCCCCACGTCCCTGGTGATCCCGGAGGGCTGGCGCTCCGGCCAGGTCTACGAAGCCGTCGACAAGGCCCTCGCCCTGCCCGCAGGATCCACCAAGAAATCCCTGGCCAAGGCCAAGCTGACCCTCCCGGCCGACGCCGAGGGCAACCCCGAGGGCTATCTCTTCCCGGCGACGTACCCCTTGGAGGAGAAGTCGACCCCGGAGTCCCTGCTGACGTTCATGGTCGAGACCGCGCACAAGAAGTTCAACGGCGGTCAGGTCACGGCCGGGGCCCAGCGCAACGCGATGAACGTCTATCAGGCGGTCACCATCGCGAGCATCATCCAGGCCGAGGCGGCCATCGAGGCGGACATGGGCAAGGTCGCCCGGGTCGTCTTCAACCGTCTGGAGCGTGGCATGCCCTTGCAGATGGACTCCACCATCAACTACGCGCTGAACCGCTCCACGCTGGACACCAGCATCGGCGACACGAAGATCGACAGCCCCTACAACTCGTACCAGCGCATGGGCCTGCCGCCCACGCCGATCGCCAACCCGGGCGAGGAGGCGATGCGTGCCGCGATCAATCCGACGCCGGGCGACTGGCTGTACTTCGTCACGGTCAAGCCGGGCGACACCCGCTTCACGGCGAACTACGAGGAGCACCTGCGCAACGTCGCCGAGTTCAACCAGAACCGGAAGAAGTCGTCGGCGAGCACCGAGCCTTCCCCGCAGGCGGCCGGCTGAGGACGGGGATCGCTTCCGCGTACGGGGCGGGATGGGGGGCCGCCGTACGGGGGCGCACGGGGCGGTCCGGGAGGCCGCCGTACCGGGGGCTTACGGGACAAGGGCGGCCGTACCGAGTCGGTCCGGGGCGTCAGCGTCAGGCGGCGGCGACCGGTTCGCCCGCCAGCAGCCGTCTGATGTCCCGAACCGCCGCGCGGCCGGCACGGTTGGCGCCGATGGTGCTCGCCGAGGGGCCGTAGCCGACCAGATGGATCCGTGGATCGGCGACCGCGCGGGTGCCGTCGACGCGGATGCCGCCGCCGGGCTCGCGCAGTCGCAGCGGGGCCAGATGGTCGATGGCGGCGCGGAAGCCGGTCGCCCAGAGGATGACGTCGGCGTCCACGCGGCGGCCGTCGTCCCACTCCACGCCGTCGGGCGTGATCCGGTCGAACATCGGCAGCCGGTCGAGGACGCCGTCGGCGATGCCCTGCCGGATCGCGTCGTTGAGGGGCAGCCCCGTCACCGACACGACACTCTTCGGCGGCAGCCCCTGCCGCACCCGCTCCTCCACCATGGCGACGGCCGCCCGCCCCGCCCCCTCGTCGAACGGCCCTTCGCGGAAGACGGGCGGACGCCTCGTCACCCACGTCGTCGCGGCGGCGTACGGGGCGATCTCCAGCAGATGCTGCGTCCCGGACGCGCCCCCGCCCACCACGACCACCCGCAGCCCGGCGAACTCCTCCGGCCCCGGATACTGCGCGGTGTGCAACTGCCGCCCCCGGAAGGTCTCCTGACCGGGATAGCGCGGCCAGAACGGCCGGCCCCACGTGCCCGTCGCGTTGATCAGCGCCCGTGTCGACCATGTACCGTCCGAGGTCTCCACGAGCAGCCGCCCGCCCTCGCCCTCCCGCACCGCGTGGACGTCCACCGGACGCCGCACCCGCACGTCGAAGGCGCGTTCGTACGCGTCGAAGTACTCCCGGATGACCTCGGCGGACGGGCGCGCCGGGTCGGCACCCGTCAACTCCATGCCCGGCAGCGCGTGCATCCCGTGCACCCTGCCGTATGTCAGCGACGGCCACCGGAACTGCCAGGCGCCGCCCGGACCGGGGGAGTGGTCCAGCACCACGAAGTCGCGCTCCGGCTCGAAACCGGATCGCCGCAGGTGATAGGCGCCGGCCAGACCGGCCTGACCAGCGCCTATAACGACTACCTCGACCTCGCGCATGTTGTTCACGCTTCTACTAACCGGGAGGAGGGCCCGCATCTTCCCGGGGCGGCGGGGCCTGTTCCAGGGGCGCGGAACCTGGCGGTTCCGGAGGTCAGCGCCCGCCGGCCACGAGGAGGGGCGCCCCGGCCGTCCCGCCCGAGCCTGTCAGCAGACCGCGCGCCGCCAGCTCCGGAATCACGCCCTCCCCGAACCAGTACGCCTCCTCCAGATGCGGATACCCGGAGAGCACGAAGTGCTCGACGCCCAGCGCGTGGTACTCCTCGATCAGATTCGCGACCTCGGCATGACTGCCGACCAGCGCGGTTCCCGCACCGCCACGCACGAGACCGACCCCCGCCCAGAGATTCGGATGGATCTCCAATTCCTCCCGGGAACCGCCGTGCAGGGCGAGCATCCGCCGCTGGCCCACCGACTCGCTGCGCCCGAGCGCCGACTGCGCCGCCGCGACCGTGTCGGCGTCGAGGTCGTCGAGCAGCCGGTTCGCCGTCGACCACGCCTCCGCCGACGAGTCCCGCGAGATGGTGTGCAGCCGGATGCCGAACCGGACCGTCCGCCCCTCCCGCTCGGCCAGCGACCGGATCCAGTCGATCTTCTCCTTGACCTGCGCCGGAGGCTCGCCCCAGGTCAGATACACATCCGCGTGCCGGGCCGCGACCGGACCGGCAGCCGCCGACGAACCGCCGAAGAAGAGCTGCGGCACCGGGTCGGGCGGCACCGCGGTCAGCCCGCCCTCCACCTGGTAGTGGACGCCGTCGAAGTCGTACGGCTGTCCGCCCCACACCCCTCGTACGACGGACAGGAACTCGTCCGTACGGGCATACCGCCGGTCGTGGTCGAGATGGTCGCCGAAACGGCGTTGCTCGGCGGAGTCGCCGCCGGTGACGACGTTGAGCAGCAGCCGTCCGCGCGTGATGCGCTGGTACGTCGCCGCCATCTGCGCGGCGAGCGTCGGCGAGATGACCCCCGGCCGGAACGCGACCAGGAACTTCAGCCGCTCGGTGTGCTGCGCCAGCGCCACCGTGGTCAGCCAGGCGTCCTCGCACCACGTACCCGTCGGCGTCAGCACCGCCTCGAAGCCCAACTGCTCGGCGGCCTTGGCGATCTGCGCGAGGTACTCGATGTCCGGCGGACGCACCCCGGGCAGCGACCGGCCGGTCCGGAGGGTGTTCGGCGCGTACGCGTGCCGGTCGACGAGGGTACGGCCGTCGCCGCCCGTCGGCAGGAACCAGTGGAGACGAACAGTCATGTCACGAGCCTTCCGAGGGGCGGGGAGTGGTGGTCGACGGCGGAAGGCCGCCGTTGAACCGAGGGTCGGTGAAGCCGCCGAAGTCGACATGGCCGGGGATGAGCTTCAACTCGGTGAAGGTGTCGGCGATCTCCTGCTCGGAGGCGATGAGCGGCTTGTCGACGGCCACCGCGATCCGGGTGGTGTACGTGCGCTTCACCGCGGCCAGCGCCACGTCCTCGGGCAGCCCGGTCTCCTTCGCCCAGACCTTCGCCCACTCGTCCTCGTGCGAGTACACCCATGTGTAGGCGCGCCGCAGCCGCTCCAGATAGTCCTGGATGGCCGCTGACTTCTTCTTGTCCTTGAGCGCGGTGGGCGCCGCCACCTGGAAGGTGAGGCCGTTGGTGATCCCGTCACCGGTGGCCAGCACGCGCCCCCGCTTAGCCTTGAGCACCTGCGAGGTGTACGGGTCCCACACCGCCCACGCGTCGACCTTGCCGGAGGTGAACGCGGCGAGCGCGTCGGCCGGCTGGAGGTACTTGACCTTGACGTCGCCGAACGTCAGCCCGGCGTCCTTGAGGGAGGCGACCAGTTGGTAGTGCGCGGACGAGCCCTGGGCCACGGCGACGGACCTGCCCTTGAGCTGTGCGGGCTTCGTCAGCTTCGAGTCGTTCGGTACGAGGAGGGCGTCGCCCTTGGACGTACCGTGCCAGGCGGCCACGACCGTGATCCGGGAGTTGGCACCGGCCGCGAAGACCGGCGGGGTGTTGCCGACACCGCCGATGTCGACGGCCTTGGCGTTGACGGCCTCCAGGAGGGGCGGTCCCGAGGTGAACGTTGACCATTTGATCTTGTAGTCGAGGTTGTCGAGCTCTCCGGCGGCCCGCAGGATGGCCTCCGAACCGCCCTTCTGGTCACCGACGTTGAGCGTGAGGGAGCCCTTGCCGTCGGTCCCGCCACCGGTCGAGGTGCTGGCCGAGGAGCTACCGCCGCAGGCGGAGAGGGACAGGGCCAGGGGGAGGAGCAGGGCGGGTGCGAGACGTCGTCGCATGGGGATTCCGTTCGGTTGGTTCAGGTGGGCAGCGGGGGCTCGGGTGGTGCACCGGTGCGGTGAACGACCCTGCGTCCGGGCGGAGTTCAGGCGGATTCGGCAGCGGTGTCGACACCCAGCCGCTCGAGGAGCCGGCCGCGCAGTTCGGCGAACCGGGGGTCGGTGATGTCGCGGGGCCGGTCCAGGTCGACCTCGGTCTCGTACGCGATCACGCCCTCGTCCATCACCAGGACGCGGTCGGCGAGCAGCACCGCCTCCTCGACGTCGTGCGTGACGAGCAGCACCGCGCAGCCGCGCCGCTGCCACAACTCGCCCACCAGGCGCTGCGCCTTGATGCGGGTGAGCGCGTCGAGGGCGCCGAACGGTTCGTCGAGCAGCAGCAGATCGGGCTCGCGGACCAACGCCCGGGCCAGGGAGGCCCGTTGGGCCTCGCCGCCGGACAGGGTCTTCGGCCAGGCGCCGGAGCGATGTTCCAGGCCGACCTCCGTGAGCGCCTGCTCGGCGAGGGCGCGTTCGGGCCTGCCCGGCAGGCCGAGCAGGACGTTCCGCCACACCTTCTTCCACGGCATCAGCCGCGGCGCCTGGAATGCGACGGCCTTGCGGCGCGGTACCAGGACCGTGCCCTCGATGTCGCGGTCGAGCCCGGCGAGGATGCGCAGCAGGGTCGACTTGCCGCAGCCGCTGCGGCCGAGCAGGGCGACGAACTCGCCCGGCCGGATGTCGAGTCGGAGTTCGTCGATGACGGCACGGCCATCGAAGGAGCGGGTGAGGCCCTCGACGTGCACGGCGTGGGGCGGCGCGGAGGAGGGAGCGGGGGCGTGGGTGGTCGCGGCGGTGGCCGGGCGGGCCTTCTTCGTGGTCACCGGCCGGTGAACGTCGGTCGCCATTGCAGCAGCAGCCTTTCGAGGGAGCGGACGATGAAGTCGGCGAGCAGGCCGAGGAAGGCATAGACGATCAGGCAGACCACGATCACGTCGGTCCGCAGGAAGTCCCGCGCCTGCACCATGAGGAAGCCGATACCGGCGTCCGCGTTGATCTGCTCCGCGAAGACGAGCGCGAGCCAGGCGATGCCGAGGGAGTACCGCAGACCGGTCATGGCACCCGGTAGCGCGCCCGGGAGCACGACATGCCGTACGAGACCCCAGCGCGACAGCCCGAGCGACTCCCCGGCCTCGATCAACTGCGCGTCGACACCGCGGATCCCGGCGTACACGTTCAGATAGAGCGGGAACGACACACCGAGGGTGATGATCGCGACCTTCGGGGCCTCGCCGATGCCGAACCAGATGATGAACAGCGGGATCAGACCCACGAACGGGACGGTCCGCAGCATCTGCACACTGGCGTCCACGAGGTCCTCACCGACCCGGAACAGCCCTGACACCAGGGCGAGTCCGGTACCGACGACGGTTCCGAACAACAGGCCGAGCGCGACCCGCTGCAATGACGTCCCCATCGCGGCGGGCAGCGAACCGTCGCCGATCAGATCACCCGCCACCTGGGCGGTCCGCCCCGGAGAGGCGAGGACGTCTGCGGTCAACACGCCGGTGACGCTGAGGAGTTGCCACAGGGCGAGCAGCAGGAGGGGCCCGGAGGTGCGCCGCAGCCAGCGGGGGACGCGGGTGCGGCGGGAGGAACTGGGGACGATGGGTGCGAGGTCGAGACCGAGTCCCGGAGAACTGGCAGAGCCGGGAGAGCCGTTTGCGTCATCAGACTTATCCGGAATATCCGTCTCGGGTGAGCCGGGTGGGGCATGGCTGATGCTCATGAGAGCTCCACTGGGGGGAGAGCGCTGGTGGGGGAGGGGCCGGGGGTGGCCGTGCGGCGCCGCCGCGTCGGACACCGGTCAACGGATCGCTCGGTGCGTCCGCCTCAGCGGATGATCGGTCGCGGACGCAGGCCAGGTGCTTCCGGCGGCGACGAGCGGGGACCGAAGACGGCGTCAGACATGCGGGTGGGGCGGCGCGCAGGCCAAGAGGGATGAAAAGGCGTCAGCAGCCGCGACGACACGCGGCGGAGGCCACCCGCAGCAGGTCGATGTGACCGCGCGAAGTGAGCAGGGCTGAACGCAACATGCGGCGAAATTAGCCAGCCGGTCTGTGCGCGGTCAATGGTGTCTCGCGGAGTGGACGCCGCGTATCACCGCTTGGGTCGCTCCCGCGCGGGCGGTCACTCCCGCGAGGCGCCGTCGAGTGCGCGAGGATGGAACCATGTCCGATGCCTTCACCACCCGAGTACTGAACGTCGCCTCCGGCTCCCGCGAACGGGTCGTCGACCTCACCCATGACTGCGAGGCGTTCCTCCGCGAGGCAGCCGCCGGGCGGGACGGTCTCCTCAACGTCTTCGTCCCGCACGCCACGGCCGGCATCGCCATCATCGAAACGGGCGCCGGCAGCGACGACGACCTCCTCGCCGCCCTCCACACCCTCCTCCCCGCCGACGACCGCTGGCAGCACCGCCACGGCATCCCCGGCCACGGCCGCGACCACGTCCTCCCCGCCCTCGTCCCTCCCCACGCCACCCTGCCGGTCATCAGCGGGAGGCTGGAACTGGGGACCTGGCAGTCGGTGTGCCTGGTCGACACGAACAGGGACAATCCCAACCGTCAGGTCCGATTGAGCTTCTTCGGCTGAAGCATGTGACGGGACTGTGGCGTCGAATTCCGGCCGCGCCGAATGCGCCTTGGCCCGTACGTGAGCAGTCCCTGAGCGTCGTGTTCGTGGGCGCGGGGCATCGGGTTATTCCCCTGGTAGGAGATCGTCGGGGTAGTTCCCAGATCGGCCGGTGGGTTGGATGTCGTCAACGGCATACCGTTCGACCGAGGAGTGCCATACCAGTTGCCCGCTCAGATTGGCGGTGATGTTGGCCGCGTAGTCGAGTGTGGCAGTGCGGGCAATGGGCGGCACGGCCTGCCGGTCAAGGTCTTCGCGGAGTTCCCGCCCAGCCTCCACCACCGTGTGTACTTGGCTGGTGACGAGGGCCGCCACCTGGTCCACTGCCTCCTGCAGGGAGCACTGTTGTGCGTCTCGGATGATGGTGACGGCGTTGTACTGGTAGCCGACGATGGTTTCCCGGTGCACGGAGAAGACGTCGTTCACCAAGGCGACGTGCAAGGAGCCGGCCCGGCGCAGATTGACCATCGGGGCGCAGGTCCGTACGGAGTTGGGAAGGAAGACGGGAAGGCGTAGTTCGTCGAGGTCCCAGAGCCAGGGCATGCCGACGGAGTACATCCTCCAGCGAAGGTAGTCGTCGAGGCGGGGGACGTGCCCCTGGGCGCTGAGGGCGGCTTCGGTCGCGTAGGAGCGCAGGAACGCTTCGAAGTTCCGGACGAAGGCGTTCTGCCAGTCGACAGGGCGCCCTTGGGAGGTTTCCTGCCATAGGGTCGCCAGTGCCCGGGCGACCGGCGATCGTCCGGAGGCAGTCAGGCCGTGCAGGACTCCGCACAGCTCGTCGACGGCCGCTACCCGGGCCTCCAATCGCTCCGCGACGTCGTCCTCGTCGATCTGGTCGTCAATCCTGAAGGTCAGAGCAAGCCATCGCAGTCCGTTCGTGAGCATGTCGAGGCCGGCACGAGGCCACACATAGGCCCCGCTCAGGTCAGCGCCCGTACGCCGCATCCGGTCGCGCGCCTTCTCTGTAGTCGCCAGGTCATGTGTGTCGATCCACTCCCACATCGCCCGTGACGCCATCGCCAGGTGCGGATTGCACTCAACGAGGAAGGGGGCGTGGAAGTCGGGCATCTCGAACACGGCCACCAGGAACTCCAGCTTGTCTCTTATGGTCTGAGTAGGTTTCGTTCGGTGATGCTCTCGGGTCGTTTGATGGTTTTGCCTACGTCGTAGCGGGTGGCGAGCCGTCGGTTCTTCGAGCCGAGTGGCCGTCCGGGCCCGGGCCGCGAGGGTTTGGGTGCACGGGCGGGGCAGGTGAGGTGAGGGCGGTGGTTCCTGAACCCGCGGCGGACCCGGGCGGGGGTGAGCCGGCCGGGCTCAGCGGGTTTCTCCCAGGGGTGACGCAGGTCGGCGGCGGCCCGGCGGAGGAGCCGCAGTTGGGTGTGGGCGGCGATGATCAGCCACGTCCAGCGGTCGCCGGCCTCCGGGGTGCGGAGCTTCGGCCGGGTCCATCCCAGGGTCTGTTTGATCATGCGGAAGGTGTGCTCCACGTCGAATCTCCTCAGGAACGCCTGCCAGCGCACGTCGACGTCCTCGTCGCTCAGGCCGGTGGCGGACGACCACAGCCAGACCGGGAGCGGTTCGCTGCCGCCGGGCAGGTGGTCGACTTCCAGGCGGATCAACGTGCCCTCGATGATGGGGAGTTCACCGGTGTGGTCGATCCACACGGAGCGGGTGGTCAGGCGAGGATGGATGCGGTCCCGGGCCATCGCGCGGGCTGTGCCATATCGGTCGGTGACCTGCACGGTTGCCGCGTCCGGCTCGCCCCAGGTGTCCGGCTCGGCGAAGCGGAACTCCTTGCCGTGCTTCGGGGGCCGCCCGCCCTGCGGCGGGGAGATCCACGGGACCGGGATCGGCTTGCACATGACCCGGTCCGAACGCATCCGGCCGAAGACCTCCATCGGCAGACCGGCCAGGAGGTGGGACATGCGCGGGGCGTCGTATCCGGCGTCGAAGACGATGAGGATGTCGCGGTCGCCGAAGTGCCAGCGGCCCATGTCGATGAGGTCCTCGACCACTCGTCGGACCTGGGCGGCGGTGACCGCGGCGACGCCGTCCTCGGGACCGAGGCGGACCGCGTCCAGCAGTCGGCACCAGGACGTGCGGCCCGCCTCCAGGGCGGCGACGAAGGAGTACGGTCGGCCCGGGATCATCTGATCGCTGGAGCGGCCGCTGCGGCCGTAGACGTGGCAGAACGGGCGGTCCGGGCTGGCCGGCGCGTCGGGGCGGAGCCAGTTGCTGATGTCGACGGCGAGGACCAGGCGCCCGTCGCCGGCCTGCGGCATGAGCAGACCGGCCAGCACCTGCCGCAGCCGGGGCACACCCACCTTCCCCCGGTTCAACGCCTCGTACATCGCGCCGTGCCCGCGCCGGTGCTCAGCCACCAGCGTCAGATCCACCGGCGCCTTCACCGGACCGTCGGCACACAGCAACGCGTCCACAAGCTCGAACAGTTCGTCCCCGTGCGCGGTCGGGCAGTCGAATAAGTCGTCCCGGAAGCGTGACGCCTTCGCGAACGCTTCCCCAGGACCGGCATCAGGCAGCAGACTCACCTTCACGGCCTTCGTCTTGATCGGTGCACCTTGGTCGGAGCACATGATCAGACGAAGGCCGCCCCAGCGTCCGGCGGACGCCCAGTGAGCGGGCAAGTTCGAGGCTCATTTCGACTTCTCAGGCTGACTGGCCAAGTACAGCCCGGGCCATGGCCTCGGCATAGGGACTCACGACACCCTCGCCCTCTCCATCTGCGGCATCCTCAAGCAGCTCTGCAAGCGGACCGCGAAGCCTCGCGATGTCGATGAGAGCCCAGACCGGAGTAGCTCGGCGGCACGGAGCAACTGGTCGGAAGCCTGAGCAGAGTCAGACGAGTTCAAGATGGACCTCCTCTGGACAGCGGGCGATGGTGCACCCGAATGGTCCCAGAGCTTCGAGCTGAGGTCAGACCATAAAAGACAAGCTCCAGAGCTTGTTCGTAAAGGACAGTGAAGCTGCCCGCAGTCCGGACGGAGCACCCGGCTCGCTGAGGCACGCGGAGTGCCCCCGTACGCCCTCGATGCGGTCAGCGAGGAGGGGCAAGTTGCCGAAGGAGATCAGGCCTATGAGGTGCGTGGCCTGGTTCTCCTGCTCCTGGTGGTGAGGGGGCTTGGTCTGTGAATACGGGCATGCCGAGTTCGACCAGCTGCGGTCGGCCATCAGCGGGGGTACGCGTAAGGCTGTTGAGCTTCGCGGCGGCGGCGTCGAGGCTGACCTGGAGTCCTTCGACTTCCCCGCGCCGGCGCGGCACCGTGAGGCCCGAGTGAAGGGGTTGTGGTCCACCTGGCCATGCGCTGGGCACAGGGGTCCGCAACCGGGATGATGAGCGAGCTGGCTACGTCGATCGCCCAAGGAGAGTGGCAGTTGACAAGAGTGTGCGTGGTCGGGGCCGGCCCCGGGGGAATCGTCACCGCCAAGGTACTGCTGGAGAACGGCTTCGACGTCACGGTTTTCGACAAGTACCAGCAGGTCGGCGGAATCTGGTCATCGGGAGGCTGCTACGACGGGCTGGCCAACCAGTCCGCGCTCCGCATCTTCGAGTTCGCGGACCTGCCCAACCGCTTGCACTTCGCCAGCGCGGCGGACACGCAACGCTACTTGGAGAACTACGCCGAGACCTTCGGCGTGCTGGACCGCGTTCGACCTGGCACCGAGGTGATCTCCATCCGGCCGGTGGACGGTCCTGGGCGGGTGGGCGCCTCCGGCTGGTCGATCGACTCTCGGTCCGCTGGGGACAAGGCGGCGGATGTTCATCGCGAAACATTCGACTACGTCGTTGTCGCCACCGGGGCTCATCATCATGCCCAGCTGCCCGAGTTGCCAGGGCGTGAATTGTTCAGCGGGACCGTGCTGCACTCCAACGAGGTGCGGGCGGGGACATTCGCCGGCCGCCGCGTGGTCGTCGTGGGCGGCGGCAAGTCCGCGTTGGACCTGGTCACCCGCGCCGCGCGCGAGGCGGCCTCGGCCACCCTCGTGCAGCGCAAGGTGAACTGGATGGTCCCCGAGCGGTTCCTGCTCGGTCTGGTCGGCTACAAGTGGATCCTGTTCACCCGGCTCAGTGAGGCACTCCTGCCCCGCTATCACGATCCGGCCTGCATCCGTCCGATCGACCGCATCGACGAGCGGGTCAAGCGAGCCCTGTGGTGGCTCATCACCCGCGACACGCTGTTGTCCACCGGGCTGTACCGGCTGCCGAGGGAGCTACGGCCTGCTCACGCGCTCCCCTTCCACCTGGCCCACGCGGGAGTGATGCCACGCGGCTACGTGCGGGCCGTCCGCCGCGGCCTGATCGCCCCCCGGATCAGTGCTGTCGAGGCGTACACCGACAAGGGGCTGCGACTGGCGACCGGCGAGGAAGTGGCGGCGGACGTCATCGTGTTCGCCACCGGGCACCACAAAGTCTTCCCGTTCCTGGATCCGGGAGTACGAGTGCACGACTCCGCGGGGCGGCTGCGGCTCTACCGAGGCATCGTGCCACCCGGCGCCGACCGGCTCGGGTTCGTCGGTTTCCGGCAGGTCTTCAACAACGTCGTGGGCATGGAACTCACCGCGCACTGGTTGACCTGCCATTTCCGCGCGACGCTGCGCACCACCCCGAGCGAGCAGGAGATGCGGGAGGCCATCGACGCTCGTCTGGCCTGGCAGGAGCAGGTGCTGCCGGGCTCCGGCGGCTACGACTTCGGCCCCTACGACATCCACTGCGCGGACGAACTCCTGCACGACATGGGATTGCCGTCCCACCGGGCCGGCAACCTACTGGCCGAATACCTGCTTCCCGGCGGACTCGCATATCGCTACGCGGGCCTGACTCGATCGGGTCCGGCGAAATGAACGCGGGGCATGAGCGGCCCCCGATGGCGTGATCGGTGGCAGGTGATCACCCGTCAGCGCTGGATCTCGTCGGTCATCCAGCTCGGGGAATCCCGTCGCGGGAGGTCGGGCCCGCCTCGGCCGTTTACGCTCTGAGGGCCTGACACCCGCCCGAAGGACCGCGAAACGCCCACTGGCCTGGCGTTGCTCCCGCTACCTGCTCCATGTGACGGGATTCCGATGACGCATCACATGGAGATTCCGCGCTCGGGTACCTTGGTGGTTGTCTTAACGGAGTTTGGCGGACACGAACCAAGAAAATCCGGACAGGCGGGTTCGGTTGTCGTTCCTCGGCGGAGGGTCGACGCGCGACGACGGCAGGTGTGATGTCCGGCAGCTACAGACGGCGGTCGATCAGCGTGCGTCCACGAAGTGCTGCCCAGGCGAGGAAGACACCGATCTGAGAGTTCTCCGTGCGTGCGTCCCGCGGTGCCCGAACTGCCGCTGCACACCCGCCGACCGCGTGCCCTTGACCGAAAGCCGGTGTCGTCCTCAGCACGGCATCCCGGTCGCCCACGTGCCCGACGCCCGTGAAACCGCTGAATGCCTCGGCGAGTGACGACTGGACGCCTGCCCATGATGCGTCGAGCTCGACAACGCGGAGGCCCCGGCCCGGTTGGCGGCTGACGATGCTCAGCGCGACGCTGTCTTCAGCGACATGACGCTGCTGACGCACGCCATCGATGCCGAGGGCGACGGCTCTCTGCGGAGCGGTGGGCCGCTGATATCTGCCGCGGGCCCACATCAGCAGGCGAGCCGCCGGTGACAGCTGAGGGTGCCGGCGATGCTCGTGAAGGCGAGGAAGTGCAGGGCTCTGTGCTCGTGGCGGCGGTGGAGACGCCGGCAGCCGGCGAGCCAG
This sequence comes from Streptomyces sp. DSM 40750, assembly GCF_024612035.1. GTDB lineage: Bacteria > Actinomycetota > Actinomycetes > Streptomycetales > Streptomycetaceae > Streptomyces. The sequence goes on along the minus strand of NZ_CP102513.1, from coordinate 1,727,808 downwards.
GAGAAGGCCCTCGCGTCGTAGCCACGGCTGTCCTCGCTGACCGTCTCGGAGCCTTGAGTTCTGGGAGTGGACCCGCAGGTCGGCACTCATGTGGGGGAGGGCTCTCTGGCCAGCAGCGCCTGGGGGGCGTGCCGCAGCACGGTCTCGACCGCCCGGTGGCCCAGACGCCGACGCAGCCGCGGGACGAAGTCCCTGCCGAGCACGTCCATGCCGGGCCCGCCACCGTAGGCGCTGAGCGAGGACTTGCGGCCGACGTCGGTCCCCAAGCAGATCTGGCCCAGTTTGCCGGCCTCGGCCATGCGCTCGATGAGATCGAGGACAACGGAGTCCGGCCGGTACTTGATGCGTCCGATCGTGTCGTAGACGAGGTGCGCGCCCCGGGCGATCAGGTCGAGGTGGAGCTCAGGATCGGGGTTCCGGTCGGTGTGGGCCAGCAGGACCCGGCCGGCCGGGACGCCGTGCTTGTCCAGGAGGTCCAGGGCGGCGTGCGCGGCGGTCCCGATCTCGGTGTGCACCGCTATGACCACTCCCGTGCTTCGGGCCGCCGCCGCACCCGCGGCGAACCAGCGCTCCTCGTGGCGGTCGATCCGGTGGTACGAGGCTCCGAGTTTGATGATGCCGGCCTTGTGAGGGCTGGGTGCGGGGCGCGGAAAGTCCCAGTCGTGACTGTCCATGCCCACCCGAAGGTCGTCCAGGAGTACGTCGAGGAGCGTCGCGTCGTCGGCGTGACGCGCCCAGTGGGCGGCCGGATAGTGGGCGCTGCGGTGGAAGCCGGTCGCGGCGACCACGTGGATCCCGCTCGTGCGGGAGACCTCGGCGAGTTGGCCTGGCCGGCGTCCGAGGCCGACCGGTGTCAGGTCGACGACGGTACGAATGCCGCTTGCCGCCACACGCAGGAGCTCGGCCGCCGCCTTCTCGGTGTCGAGGAACTCGTCGCCCGGGTTGACCGGGGTGCGCAGAAAGACGTGCTCGTGAGCATCCACGTCGCCGAGTTCGTGAGCGGCGACAGGACCCAGGACGGTCTCGACGACAGGCAAGGCTGTTCCTCCTTCCGGGCACTGCCCTCTCCGGTGTCCCTGCGAGGGGATCCGGCACGCACCCGGCGGTCGGAGCCGAGTGGCTAGGCGAGTTCGATGTGGAACACGAACCGGGAACCCGCATAGCGGGATTCGGTGAGTTCGACGGGTGTGCCGTCGGTGGTGGTGATCAGTCGGCGCTCGACAAAAATGGGCGCACCGATGGGCAGGTCCAGGAGGGCGGCGTCGTCTTCGGTGGCGATGGCCGCTATCTGCGTTCCGGTCGCGCGCGTGGGGGTGAAGCCCTTGTCGGTGAGTGCCTGGTGGAGCGAACCACGGGCCAGATCCTCGCTCAACAGCCAGGCGCAGGACGGCGGCATGACGACGTTCTCGATCGCCATCGGCTGGTCGTCGGCCAGCCGCAGCCTTCGTACGTGCACGACGTTCGACTGGGGAGCGAGCCTGAGCGCGGTGATCTCCTCCTGACTGCCGACGCGCAGTTCACTCGTCAGGACGGTCGACGACACGGTCATGCCGCGCAGGGCCATCTCCTCGGTGAAGGAGCGCAGTCGGCCCATCTGGCGGTGGACCTGTGGTTCGCCGACGAAGGTGCCGACGCCGGAGATCCGGTAGATCACGCCTTCGGCGACCAGGCGCTGGGTCGCCTGCCTGACGGTCATCCGGCTGACCTGGAACAGGTCGCACAGTTCCGCGTCGGACTCGATCTGGTCTCCGGGGTTCAGCCCCGCGATCCGACTGCGGATGTGCCGTTCGACAGCTTCATGTCGCGGCATGGGCCGCCGAGCCACGTCTTCTCCTTTGTCTATACCGGTATATGCCTTGCAGCATAGGCCGTTCCTTGGTGTGCGTCCACATCCGTCGTGCTCGGTCGGATCCGAAGATCAGCCGGTTCTGGTCCTTGACGTGGTGCCGGTCGCCGCCCTAGCGTCCGGCTTGTACTACCTGTATATACATACTCAGTCGCACTCATTACGCAGGGCCCGCATCGCATCGGGCCAGTCTCTGCCCTCGCACCGAGAGGTTCCGCACGTGCCCTCGTGGATCCGTACCGCAGTCGGGATCGTCGAGCAGATTGCCGAGTCCCAGGCCGACGCGATCGAGGCCGCGGCCCAGATCGCCGCCGGGTCGATCGCCGACGACGGCGTCGTCTACACCTTCGGCACCGGTCATTCGCGCATGCCGGTGGAGGAGTTCTTTCCCCGCTACGGCTCCTACCCCGGTTTCCAGCCGCTGGTGGAGCTCTCGATGACGTTCCACACCCAGGTGGTGGGGGCCAACGGACAGCGACAGGCGATGTTCATCGAGCGCGTCGAGGGGCTCGCCGACCAGATCCTGGCCAACTTCCGGCTGCGCCCTTCGGACAGCATGTTCATCTTCAGTGTCAGCGGGCTCAACGCCGTCCCCATCGAAATGGCGATGGGGGCGAAGAAGGCGGGCCTGCCGGTCATCGCGGCCACGTCGCTGCAGGAGACGCACGCCGCCGAAGCTCGGCATCCGAGCGGATCCCGGCTCGCCGACCACGCCGATGTGGTGATCGATCTGGGATCACCGGTCGGCGACGCCATCTGCCGGGTGACCGGCCTGGACGTCCCGGTCGGCCCGGTGAGCACCTTCACCGCGATCGCCGTGGTCAATGAGATCAAGGTCCGGGTCGCAGAGCTGCTGACCGAACGGGGCGCCATGCCGCCGGTCATCACCAGTTCCCGCCTGGTCGGCGCGGACCGCAGCAACGAGTTGTTCGAGGGCGCCTACCTCGAGTTCGCCCGCCGTTCCGCCGCCGCTCTGCGCACCGCGGACGGTGCACGGTGAAGCGCCTGCTGGTGGCCGGCGCTCAGGGCGGTATCGGCGCCGCGTGTGTCAACGCCGCTCGGGCCGCCGGTGCGCAGGTCTTCGAGGCCGACCGCGATACGCACGACATCACCGTGTCCGCGGGTGCAGACGCGGCGGTAGCGCAAGCAGCCGAGGCGTTGGACGGTCTCGACGGCATCGTGCACGCGGTGGGCATGTCCGGCCGGCGTCTCGGCGACGGGCCGGTGGATGAGTGCAGCGACGAGGCATGGCACGAAGTGCACCGGGTCGACCTCGACTCGGTGTTCTATCTGCTCCGCGCCGGCCTACGGCAGCTGTCCGGCTCGGGCGGGTCGATCGTCGTCATCGGCTCGGCACTGGCGAGCACACTGGACGAGGACTTCCTCACCGCGGCCTACGCCAGCGCGAAGGGCGCCCTGGTCCCCCTGGTGCGGTCGGCCGCCTTCACCGGAGCCCCCAGGGGTGTGCGCGTCAACATCGTCGCGGCCGGCCTGGTGGACACCCCGATGGCCGCACGCGCCATGACCGATCCCACGATCCAGGACCGAATGCCGCAGTTGATGCCGCTCGGTGCACGCGCTTGCAGCCCCGAGGAGATCGCCGACACCGCCCTCTGGCTGCTGTCGGACGCCGCCTCCCGCACGACCGGCACGGTGATCCCCGTAGACGGAGGGTGGCACCTGAGGTGAACAGCGCACGCACCAGTCAGAGCGCACGTATCAGTCAGGCGGAGGCCGAGCGTCATCCGCTGCTGTGGGACGGCGATGTGGTGGTCGTCGGCGGCGGATCGGCGGGCTCCGCGGCAGCCGTCGCGGCCGCTCGTCGGGGCGCTTCCACCCTGCTCGTGGAGGGCGCCGCTCACCTGGGCGGCACCGGGGCGAGCGTCCTGGACACCTTCTACGGCTTCTACGCGCCCGGCACGGGCGATCGCGTCGTGGGCGGTGTCGGCTGGGAGGTGTGCCAGGCGCTCACCGATCGCAAGGCGGCCTTCGAACGCCCCAACACCTACGGTGCGGGCACCGGCGTCACCTACGATCCCGAGACGCTCAAACTGGTGTGGGACGAACTCACCGGCTCTGCCGGGGTGCGGGTCCTGTTCCACGCCCGTGCGTCACGGGTGGTGATGGAGGGCGTGAACGTCCTCGGGGTGGTTGTCGAGACGGTCGCCGGCCCCGGGTACGTGCGCGCCAGGGTGGTCATCGACGCGAGCGGCGACGCCGACATCGCCTGGCGCGCGGGCGCGGCTCTGGAGCGGCCCGCCGAGGACCGCGTCGTGCAACCGCTCACCCAGACCTTCCGGCTCGCCGGCGTCGACGCCGCGGCGACCCCGACGGCCGAGCTGCACCGCCTGATGGCCCTGCACGCGGACTCGGGAGCGTACAAGCTGCCCCGGCGTGAAGGGTCCGTCCACCGGACCACCGAACCCGGGGTCGTCCACACCAACGTGACCCGTGTGAGCGGCGTCGACCCGACCGACCCGTGGCAGCTTTCGGCCGCCGAGCAGGAGGGGCGCCGTCAGGCCGTCGAATACACGCGGTTCCTCCGAGAGCAGGTTCCGGGGTACGAACAGGCTTTCCCCATCGGTTCCGCACCGCGCATCGGTGTGCGGGAGAGCCGCCGCCTGATCGGTGAGTACGTCCTGGACAGGGAAGACGTCCTGACGGCGCGCCAGTTCGAGGACGCCATCGCGCTCTGCGGCGCTCCGATCGAGGACCACGCCGCCGGACAGCGGACGATCTGGCGGTACGTCGGCTCCGGTGACCGGACGCCCACCGGCCGCACCTACGGTGTGCCCTACCGATGCCTGCTCCCCCGCGGGGTCGAGGCTCTGCTCGTCGCGGGTCGGTGCCTGTCGGCCACCCATGACGCCCACGCCTCGGTGCGTTCCATCGGACAGTGCATGGCCATGGGGCAGGCCGCGGGGACAGCGGCGGCGCTGGCGGTCTCCGCCGGATCCCGGCCCCGCGATGTGGACGCCGTCGGACTGCGGGAGCAACTGGCAGCCGACGGTGCCCTGCTCTCACCCGGCTGACCTCACTCATGAGGTCAAAAGGCTAGACAGGTCTACGGCCCCTGCCGTCGGCCCGGTCCGGGCTCGGTCGCATCGAACCAAATCAGTCAAATCTTTCTGATTCTTTACGTCTCAACTGATTGACTGAACAATTTACGCGGCCTAGCTTCCCGTTAAGTCTATACAGGCAGTACTGATCAGGGAGTTCGCATGGTCGCGACCGGGATCGGTCCTCGCCCCGCAGGTTCCGCCCTGGGGGTGGACATCGGGGGCACGAACATCAAGTGGGTGCACCGTGCCGACGCGGCCGTCGTCGCGCGGGGCACACTGCCCACCCCGGCCGCCGGGCCGGCGCAGGTTGCCGTCGCCATCGCCGAGGTCGCCGCCGCGCGCACCGTCGAGGCCATCGGCGTGGCGCTGCCCGGCCATCTGAGCCCGGAGCTGCGAGCGACCACCACCATCCCGAACATCGACGGCGACTGGCAGGGCTTCCCGCTGGCGGACACGCTCGAGCGCGCGACCGCGAAACCCGTCCTGCTGATGAATGACGCACGCGCGTTCGCCTCGGCGGAACTCGCTCTGGGCTCCGCGCGCGGCCACAGCGACGTGGTGTTCATGACCATGGGCACCGGGATAGGCGGTGCGATCGCCCTGGGCGGCACCGTCCTGCGTGGTCCCGGGGACAGGATCGGCGAGATCGGGCACATGACCGCCGCGCCCGGCGGTGACCGGTGCGGATGCGGGGCCCGCGGCTGCCTGGAGACGGTGGCGGGCGGCCGGGCGCTGGCGACCGCCTGGTCCCGGGCCCTCGCCTCGCGCGGGAACGGGAACGGGAACAGGAGCAGGAGCAGGAACGAGGACCGGTCGACCGCGAACCAGGGCCGGTCGGCAACACCCGAGGACCTGGTCGAGGCCGCCCGGTCGGGCGACACCACCGCCCGGAAGATCCTCGACTCCGCCGCCCTGGCCGTGGGCACGGCGCTGGGGAGCGTGCTGGCCCAACTCGGCCTGTCGACCGTTGTCGTGGGCGGCGGCGTCGCGCCCGCCTTCGACCTGATGCGGCCGGCCGTCGAGTCGGCCCTGCGTGACCGTCGGCGGCTGATCGGACCGGTGACGCTCCTGGCCGCCGCGCTCGGTCCGTACGCAGGCGCGATGGGGGCGGCCCTGAACGCCACGGCGCAGACCCTCGCGGCACCTTCGCCTTCGGCACTGCCTCGGTTATCGGCGATCTGACGACCTTTCGCCCCCGTCGTCGGGCGGTCACGCCCCGCGAACGGCCTTGCGTTCCCGCCGACGGACGGTCCCGTGTGGCGACACGAGGGCGACACGGACCGCCCACCGAAGGATTCCCTGCCCCGCGGCTCCATCGCCCCTCCTGCCAAGCCGCCTCCCCACGCGCCTTCCGTGGCGCGGGATCCGGCGCTCTGTCCACCGGCCGTCGTCCTCCCCGCTCGGCGGCCGGTTTCCATCACGCCCATCCCAGGACGGTTTCCCGATGATCGACGCGTACGTCGACGACGGCCCGGTGCAGAACGAACCGCGCCCCTCCGATCGGTCCGAGAACACCGCGCGACAGCAGTGGTGGCGCACGGCCGTCATCTACGAGGTGTACGTCCGCAGCTTCCTCGACAGCACCGGGGACGGCATCGGAGACCTGGCCGGTGTCCGTGCGGGCCTGCCGTACCTCAAGCGACTCGGTGTCGACGGCATCTGGCTCAACCCGTTCTATCCCTCGCCGCAGTACGACCACGGCTACGACGTCGCCGACTACTGCGACGTGGACCCGGTCTACGGAGACCTGGCGGAGTTCGGCCGCCTCGTGGACGACGCGCACCGTCTGGGGTTCAAGGTGCTCATCGACATCGTCCCCAACCACTGCTCCAGCAAGCACCCGTGGTTCCTACAGGCCCTGGCCGAAGGCCCGGACGGCGGCCCGGCCAGATCCCGCTTCCACTTCGCCGAGGGCCGCGGCGCAGCCGGCGAACTGCCGCCCAACAACTGGCACTCCATGTTCGGCGGACCCGCCTGGACCCGGGTCACCGAGCCCGACGGCACGCCCGGCCAGTGGTACCTGCACCTGTTCGGGCCGGAGCAGCCCGACCTGAACTGGCGCAACCCCGAGGTCGGCGGCTACTTCGAGCAGGTGCTGCGGTTCTGGCTGGACCGCGGTGTCGACGGGTTCCGCATCGACGTGGCCACCGGCCTCTTCAAGCATCCCGAACTGCCGGACTCCCCGGACCCGGCGGCCGACGCGCGGGCCCGCGACACGGTCAACCCCCTGGCGTGGAACCAGCCCGAGACGCACGGTGTCTGGCGCACTTGGCGCGCCGTCTGCGAGGAGTACACCGCGCGGGACGGCATCGACCGGCTGCTCGTCGGAGAGGTGTCCGTACGCACCCCGGCCGAGCAGGCCGCCTATGTCCGCCCGGACGAGCTCCACCAGGCCTTCTTCTTCCACATGTTGACGGCCCCGTGGGACGCCGCCACCTTCCGCCGGGTCATCCAGGACGCTCTGCGGGACATCGCAGACACCGGCTCGACCATCACCTGGGTGCTCAACAACCACGACCAGGTCCGCACCGTCACCCGGTACGCGGCAGCCGCCCGCGCTCGCGCCGCCGCGCTGCTGATGCTCTCCCTGCCCGGCGCCGCCTACGTCTACCAGGGCGAGGAGCTCGGCCTGCCGGAGGTCGTCGACCTGCCGGACGAGGTGCTCACCGACCCGATCTTCTTCCGCAGCGGCAGCCGCGTGGGAATCCGCGACGGCTGCCGCGTACCACTGCCGTGGTCGGGGCACATGTCCCCGTTCGGATTCACCTCGGGCGAAGGCGTCGCCAAGCCGTGGCTGCCCCAGCCCGCGTGGTTCGCCGCGCACACCACCGAACGGCTCATGGCCGACCCCGGTTCCTTCTGGCACCTCTACCACGACGCGCTTCGGCTCCGTGCGAGCCTGCCGTCGCTCGGCAACGGGACGCTGCGCTGGCTGGAGTCTCCGCCGCAGGTGCTGGCCTTCGTCCGCGGTGACGGGCTGGTGTGCGCCGTCAACTTCAGCGACGTCCCTTGTCCCGCCCCGGTCCCCGGCACACCGCTGATCGCCAGCGGTCCCTGCCCGCCCGGGACCCTCCCCGGCTCCACCGCCGCCTGGTGGGCGGCCGACGGACCCACGGGCTGACCCCGCTGTCCCTCCCACGGGGCTTCGCCCGTCGTCCCCTCTTCCGTTTCCGTCGCTACATGTTCCTTCCGTCTTTCACAAAGGAGTGACCCGATGAATGGCAGAGCGGCAGCACTGACGGCCGTGGCCGTCCTGGTGATGGGGGCCGCCGGCTGCGGCTCCTCGGACAACGACGCCGCCGGCACCCCGGCGACCACCGGTGCCGAAGAGGCCTCCACGCTGAACCTGCCCCAGCTCGACGGGCAGGAGCTGCAGGTGGCCGGCGTCTGGACGGGCGCCGAGCAGAAGAACTTCCTCAAGGTGCTGGCCCGGTTCGACAAGCTGACGGGAGCGAAGACCACCTTCGTGCCCACCGGCGACAACGTGTCGACCTTCGTCGGCAGCAAGATCCAGGGCGGCTCTCCGCCGGACGTGGCTCTGCTGCCCCAGCCCGGCGTGCTCCAGCAGTTCGCCAAAGCCGGCTGGCTCAAGCCGCTCCAGCCGGCCGTGACCGAGGAGTTGGACAAGAACTACAGCAAGGCCTGGCGCGACCTGGGCACGTACGAGGACAAGCAGTACGGGGTGTTCTTCAAGGTCACCAACAAGTCCCTGTTCTGGTACAACACCGCGGTCTGGGAGCAGGCCGGACTGACCGACACCCCCACCACCTGGGAGCAGTTGCTCAAGGACAGTCAGACACTCTCCGACTCCGGCACTCCTCCGTTCTCCATAGGCGGCGCCGACGGCTGGCTCGTCACCGACTGGTTCGAGAACATCTACCTCAGCCAGGCCGGCCCGGACATGTACGACAAGTTGACGAAGCATCAGATCAAGTGGACCGACCCCTCGGTGACCAAGGCGCTGACCACACTGGGCCAGGTCTTCGGCCGGCCCGATCTGATGGCCGGAGGCACGCGGGGCGCGCTGCAGACCGACTTCCCCACCTCGGTCGGCCAGGTCTTCTCCGACCCGCCCAAGGCCGCACTGGTCTACGAGGGCGAGTTCATCGCGACCAACATCACCCAGGAGACCACGGCCAAGGTCGGCACCGACGCCAAGGTCTTCCCCTTCCCCGCCGTGGACGGCGGTAAGGCACCCGTGCTGAGCAGCGGCGACGTCGCGGTCGCCCTCAAGGACGGCGAAGGCGCACGGGCGCTGATGCGCTTCCTCGCCTCCCCGGAGGCGGGGGAGATCGCCGTGCAGCAGGGCGGTTTCCTGTCACCGAACAAGGCAGTCGGCTTCTCCGACTACCGTGACGACACCGTACGGAACATCGCGAAGAACCTGATCAAGGCCGGCGACGACATCCGGTTCGACATGTCGGATCAGGCACCGGCCGCCTTCGGCGGAACCAAGGGGCAGGGAGAGTGGAAGGACCTGCAGGACTTCCTCGCCAAGCCCTCCGACGTCGCGGGCGCGCAGAAGCAGCTCGAAGCGGACGCCGCCAAGGCGTTCGCCAAGGCGGGCTGAGGCAGTCGCCATGGCACAGACTCTTTCCCCTCCGTCCCCCGCCGCCCCCGCGGCGGCGGGGGCACCCGCCCGCCGCGCGAGGACACCCCGAGGCCGTAAGTGGATCGCCGCGTTCTTCCTGCTGCCCGCGCTGATCCTGCTCGGCGCGCTCGTGGTGTACCCGATCGTGTGGTCGGTGATACGCAGCCTCTTCGGCCCCGACGGCTTCACCCACTTCGTCGGGCTGTCCAACTACACCGACATCTTCACCGACCACCAGACCCTCGTCGCCCTCAAGAACAACGCGATCTGGGTCGTGGTCGCGCCCGTCGCGGCCACCGGACTCGGCCTGATCTTCGCCGTGCTCACCGAGCGGATCCGCTGGGGCACCGCGTTCAAACTGGTCGTCTTCATGCCGATGGCCATCTCCATGCTGGCCGCCGGCATCATCTTCCGGCTGGTCTACGACCAGGACCCCGGCAAGGGAGTGGCCAACGCGGTGACGACCGGTGTCCACGACACCTTCTTCAAGGCGTCGGCGTACCCCGGGGCCCATCCGAGAGTGGCAGGCCCCGGCAGCACTCTGACAGGCCCGGTCGGCGGCCCCTACACCGGCAAACCCGTCAGCCCCGGCGACGGTCCGGCCGCAGTGGCTCTGGTCGGGGTGCAGCCCAGCACCCTGACCGGCGCGACGCAGGCCGCCGTACCGGGTTCGTGCCCGTCGGGCGCCTTGTGCGGCACGGTCTGGCTGGACTTCCAGCCGGGCGGCGGCACCCCCGGGAAGATCGACCGGGGAGAGAAGGCGCTGGCCGACGTTCGGGTCGAGGCTGTGCGCGACGGGCGCGTCATCGCCACGGCAACCGCGTCCAAGGACGGCACGTTCGTGCTGCCCGCTGACCGTATCGGCACCTCGCCGATTCAACTGCGCCTGCCCGCGACCAACTTCACCGCCCAGTACGCGGGCGTCAACTGGCTCGGTCCGACCCTCGTCACCTGGTCGATCATCGGCGCCTACGTCTGGATGTGGACCGGCTTCGCCATGGTCCTGATCGCTGCCGGGCTGGCCGGAATCCCCCGGGAACTGCTGGAGGCCGCACGTGTCGACGGCGCGAGGGAGTGGCAGGTCTTCCGCCGCATCACGGTGCCGCTCCTGGCCCCGGTGCTGGGTGTCGTGCTGGTCACGCTGGTGATCAACGTGCTGAAGATCTTCGACCTGGTGTACGTCATCGCACCCGGCGCCAGCCAGCAGGATGCCAACGTGCTTGCCCTGCAGCTCTACCTGTCCTCCTTCGGCGGCGGCAACGACCAGGGCACCGGCAGCGCGCTCGCCGTACTCCTGCTCGCCCTGGTCGCGCCGGTCATGTTCCTCAACATCAAGCGGTTCCGAAAGGAGAAGTCACGGTGACAACCCTTCAGACCGCCCGGGCCCCGCAGACCACGGCCCCCACCGCCTCCGGCCGCACGGGGCCGGGCACTGCCACCCGCGCGGTACGCCGGCTCGCCGGCGGATCCACACGGCTCGTCCTGCTGGTTGTCGCCCTGTTCTGGCTGCTGCCGACCGTCGGTCTGCTGCTGTCCTCGCTGCGCGGGCCGCTGGACATCCAGGCGTCCGGCTGGTGGACGGTCCTCACCAAGCCCGCGCAGCTGACCCTGCACAACTACGCCAGCCTGCTGGACAACTCGGCGATCACGCATTCGTTCCTGAACAGTCTGCTGATCACCGTCCCTGCCACGCTGCTGGTCGTGGTCGTCGGCTCACTCGCCGGATATGTCTTCGCGTGGGTCGAATTCCCGGGCCGGGACTGGGTCTTCCTGCTCATCGTCGGCCTGCTCGTGGTCCCTCTGCAGGTCGCGCTGGTGCCCATCACCAGTCTGTTCGGGAAGCTCGGGATCTTCGGCAGCATCACCAGCGTCGTCCTCTTCCACGTCGCTTTCGGCCTGCCGTTCGCGATCTTCCTGCTGCGGAACTTCTTCGCGGGTATCCCACGGGAACTGCTGGAGGCCGCCCGTCTCGACGGGGCGGGCGAGTTGTGGCTCTTCCTCCGAGTGGTGGTTCCGCTGGGCGGGCCCGCGATAGCGTCGCTCGGCATCTTCCAGTTCCTGTGGGTCTGGAACGACATGCTCGTCGCGCTCATCTTCGCCGACCCCGGCTCGGCCCCACTCACCGTGGCCCTGCAACAGCAGACACGCCATTTCGGCACCAATATCGACGTCCTGTCCTCCGGTGCCTTCCTCTCCATGGTCATCCCGCTGGTGGTTTTCTTCGCCTTCCAGCGGCAGTTCGTCAACGGCGTCATGGCGGGAGCACTGAAGTAAATCCGACGCTTGTCGCCTGTGGTCAGCGTGGCCTCGAACTTGTCGATCGGAGCACAGCTGATCGAGCGCGGCCTGATCGACGAGACCGACCTGCACATCGTGCCGGTCCTGCTCGGCGACGGCATCCGGCTGTGCGACAACCCGGGCGGCGCACCCGCGCGCGTGGCCCTGGTCTCCAAGGGGTCTGGCGGCGCCCGATGCAAGCCGGACGCCGGCCGGCTGCGTGCAGCGGACGTGTTGGTGGAAGCCGGCCCGGCTGGAGCGGCCCGTGCTGTCGCCCACGCCGGGGAACCCCACCCGCCGCTCCGAGATGCGCGGCCGCTTCCTTCTCAACGACCGCCGATCTGCTCGACCTGCCGCCCCCGCGACCCCCGGCCGCGGCACCCCACTGCTCACCAAGCGGCCCATCCGGAAGCTGGGCGACTCCACGCTCCCGCACCTGAGGGCCAGGGTGACCGGACCGAGTTTCGGCCACGACATGCCCTTCCACCGCGTCAGTGAGATGAACCACCTCGCCTCGTTCCTCCCCCAACCTCCATGAGGAGTTCCACGCGCAGCGTGCGAGTCACCTGAAGTACCGCAGCGGGACCGCCCGTGCCATGGCCTCCCTTCCCTGGGCGTTGGGATGCAGGTGGTCGCCACTGTCGTACGCGGGTAGCAGCCGGTCCGGCTGGGCGGGGTCGCGTACGGCCGCGTCGAAGTCGACGACTCCGTCGAACGCGCCACTGGTGCGGACCCAGCGGTTGAAGGCCTGGCGCGCGGCCTCGTTCTTGGGGCTGTGGTAGCCGAGTGTGTCGTTCTTGAACGGCATGACCGTGCCGCCGAACACCTTCAGACCTCGGGCGTGCGCACGCTCGACGAGGGCCCGGTGACCGTCGATGAGGTCCCGCGCGGTCACCTTCTCGGAGAGCGGGGCGATGTTTCCGGGATGCCCGAGGTCGTTCACGCCGAGCAGCACGATGAGGTACCGGGCTCCCGGCTGAACGGCGACGTCACGGTCGAAGCGCCGCAGTCCGCTCTCGCCGAAGTACGCCGCGTAGGACTCCGCCGCGTGGCCCGGGGGCGGGTTGGGGTCGTGGAGGAGGCGGTTGCCGGAGACGCCCTTGTTGAGCACACCGACGGCCGCGTGACGCGGAGATCCGGTGCGCCGCTGGAGGCGTTCGGCGAGGACGTCGGTCCACCGGTCGTTGGTGTCCACGGTGCTGTTGGCGGTGTTGGAGTCCCCGAGCGCGACGACGGCGGAGGAGAGCGCGTTCGTGCGGTGTCCCCGTACGCTCACGCCGGTGAGGAAGTACCAGCGCTCGACGGTCGACACCGGCTCGATGTCCGTGGCGTCGGTGACATTGCCGGCCGCCACGTAGTTGCGCTGGAACGCGAAGGCGTTGACGGTCGATCCCGGTGTCCGGTCGGGGAGGTAAAGGCTGACGACGAGGTCCGAACGGGCGGGCAGACGCAGGGTGACGGCGTCGCTCAGGGCGGGCTCGCCGGCGGGAATCGTCACCGAGGAACGGCCGCCGAAGGTCAGCGGGCGGTCGCTGCCGGGTTCGATGCCCGCGCCCTTCGCTCCCTGGGCGCGGCGGGCGACACGTGCTTCACCGATTCTCAGCGGCTGCCGGCCGAACTCGTTCGACAGGCGTATGCGCAGGCTGGCCCCCGCGATGCTCGTGTGGACGATCTGACGGATCGTCTGATCCTCGAAGGTGGTCGCGTCCGTCCTGGGCACGGTGGTGGCCGTGGTGGCCCAGGTCCCGGTCCAGGGCGACGTTCGGGAGGCGCTCCGCGGTATCTCGGGTGCCTGGGGTGCGTCGGATCGGGTGAGTGTCGTGGGTGCGGCGGCCAGCAGGGACAACCCGACGATGAGCGTCATCACCCGTCGTCGCCGTGTGGTCGTGTCCCTGGCCGTCAACGCGGACCCCTCTCTCGGCATCGTGACGAGCGAGCCGTGGTGACCGTAGGGAGAGGTGTGGCGTGAGTCAATGCTTCACGGACGGGCCCGAGTGGAATCCTCCGGAGAACGGCCGGAAGACGTGCCCGGGAGACCTTCTGTGGTTCTCGGAACTCCTAGGAGATCGTGGCGGAAAGCCGTTGCGGCACCGATTGACGACCTGCGGATGTCTCCGGCGGCAGCTCCATAGGACGCCGGAGGCAGCTCCATGAAAGTGGCCCCAGGCGCACGAGCGCTCAGTCATCCTTTGCGGTGTTCTCGCTCGGCAGGCAGGTCTGGCGTGCCCAGAGGCACAGCAGTGCCATGCCGCCGACCAACAGCGGCACCGGGTCGCTGGCGAGGGGCGCCAGCGCGTATCCCAGCGCCGTGACCGTGCAGACGGTCAGGGGAATGAACGCCGCGGCGCCTTCTATCCCCGACCGCAGAGCCGACCGGCCGACGCTCAGGACGCTCGCCCCGCCGGGCACCCAAGGGGCGACAGCGACAGTCAGCAGTCCTGCGGTATCGCAGACGTCGGCCCACTGCGAAGACATCGCCTCGATGCCATGTGGGCCGATCATCCACAGTCGCAGGGTGTCGCCGGTCAGCAGGAGGGACAGTCCGACGATCGCTGCCCACACAGTGGGCTGCTGGTCGCGCCGTACGAGACGTCGCAGAGCGAGCAGAAAACTGAGGAACACGACTTCCGAGGTCCAAAGGACGCCGATCATTCCCGTCTCCAGCCGCCAGCCATCACCAGCCCTGCCCAGCAGTACCCATACCGCCATGAACACGGCCCCGGCCATGACGGCCCCGTCAAGCACACGCCGCAGCCACGCCTGCCAACCCGTACCGGCATCGGCCGCGACCACCAGACCGGCCATTCCCAGCCCGACCGCGATCGTCACTCCGGCGACCACCGCCACACCGGCCAACCCTCGTGGAACCAGTGCCTGCGCCGGTTGAGCCGACAGCATGGCAACTGCGGTCCGATAGACAACCCCGGCGGCCGCGGAACCCGCCAACAGCAGCAGACGCGTCCGTACCCGCCCACGCGCGTGCCAGACACGGAGCAGCAGGGAGAGGGTCAACACCCAGCAGCCGACGGACGGTCCGAGGGACATCATCCGCGCCGCCAGACACTCGCCTGCCCACCGCCCGGGTCGGTCGGCACTGCTCCGACAAGACGTGCTGCACCGAGCGCGCCCCAGACAGCCGCCCTGTTCCCACAGCGGCGATGCGTCCGGACCCTGAGCACGTCCGGCGACTTCCCCAACCTCAACATGCAGGTGCCCCTTCACCCGGTGCCCGCCGCCACGGCCTCCCCTACGGCCGCCGGATCCGTCCACAGACCGTATGAGTCTCACCACCTCAACGAGCGGTAAAGTCTGCTGATTCACTCGTGTTGCGTAAGGAGAGAACAGTCCTCGGCTCGTGCAGCGATCGGGTTCGCCGTGGTCATGAAGGACTGCCCCGCCGATTTCAAGGCGGTGTCGCTGTGGGGGTCCCAGGACGTGCTTGACGGATTGTCGTCAGGGGATCCTTGACGGTCCTTCCGGGTGCCCATGCCTTTGACGCGAGGAGGACGTGGCCGAGGAGGCGAGGCGGCTGACCGGCGGCAAGGGCGCCGAGCTGATCTACGACCCGGTCGGCGGTCCCGGCCTGCCCGCCCCGGCACCGGCCATCACGACCGTCCTCGACGGCACCGTGGGTGGCCCCGCCCCTGCCCTTCACCGGGCTCGTCACCGCCCACGGCCACCTCACCGCCCTGCGCGACGGGCTCGCCCAGAACTCGTCCAGGAGCCGTCAGGCCGCTTGTGCGGACAGACGCGGCGTCGGGGAGTGGGGGTAGGTGGCTGTCCGGTGCTGGAAGGAGAGGATCTTCGGGTTCCGGACGACGCCGTCGCGGATCTCGATGGCGTTTCTGACCGTGGCGTCGGTCTCCCATGCCTCGGGGCCGCTCATGACCTTGCGCAGGTAGGGAAGGAGAGCCTCGCTGATTTCCCACGTGGCCGAGTTCCACAGGTGGGACGGGCTGTGGTCGACCCCGTAGTAGTGGCAGCCCGGCCCCACCGTGGGCATCGGCTCGCCGAAGGTCGTCGGGCGGGCCCATTCGAAGCCCATGCCCTCGTCGCAGGAGACGTCGATGAAGAAGCTCCCCGGCCGGAACTGGGCGAGCTCCTGGTCGGTGACGAACATCATCGGCGCGTCGGTGTCCTGCCGGATGCAGTTCACGATGATGTCGAACCCGGTCAGGTACTCCGCGAGCGGCACGGGACCCGCCGCGGTGAGTGCCTGGAGGCGCGACGGATCGTCCTCCCGCTCCTCGAAGTGGCCCATCACGACCGACGGCATCGGCGAGGCCACCGCCGCCGCCGCGCGCTGGGTGAGCACCGTGACGTCGGAGACGCCCATGGCACCCAGGCCCGTGACCGCTCCGCGCGCTGTGGCGCCGAAGCTGATGACCGCCGCGCGCAGGCGGCGCCCGTAGCTGCCGGTCAGCCCGCCGAGCTGCAGGGCGTGCAGCACCGAGCAGTAGCCGGCGAGCTCGTTGTTCTTGTGGAACACATGGACGCTGAAGGCGCCCGTGGAGGTCCAGTGGTTCATGGCCTCCCAGGCGATGAGGGTCAGCCGTCGGTCGATGCCGAGCTGGGTCATCCTCTCGTCCTGCACGCAGTGCGGCCATCCCCACAGCACTTGACCCTCGCGCAGCCCGGCGAGGTCCTCGTGCATCGGCTTGGGCAACAACAACACGTCACACTCGGCGAGGAGTTGCTCGCGGGAGCGCAGGCCCGCCACGAGCGGTCGCAGCGCATCGTCGGCGACGCCGAACCGTTGACCGTACCCCTCTTCGAGGAAGATCCTCTCGCGTACGTCCGGGCCGATCCGGTCGAGGTGGCCGGGGTGCAACGGCAGCCGGAACTCGTTCTCCTTGCGGGAGGAGGCGAGTACTCCGAGACTCATCAGGCTCATGCGCTTCCTCGTCATTTCATTCTTGTCGTGCTCGTTGTGGCTCCGGGAGGCCGGGTCAGGAGCGGTCGGCCTGGTGTCTGCGCAGACGCTCGGCCATCGGGAGAGGCGTCTCGTCCAGACCGGTTACCGACCCGCTCGCCAGCCGTGCGCACGTCCCGTGGCAGGCGAGCTGCTGCTTGTCGTCGCGGTGGGAAACCACCACCGCTTCCGTATCCGGCGCGCTCCGGTAGTCAGCGCCGCAGATGAGACAGGCCAGACCGGAGATCATCTCGGCGGTCGGTTCAGGGCGGCCGCGGCGGCGGCCGGAGATCGCGTCTTGTGAATACATATGTCCTGCATCCTCTTGGTCGGTCCAGGGCGTGTACCAAGTGCCGGAATGCTGGGGAGCACCTCGGGAATCAGGAGATCTCCGCTACCGCGGGGCGCGGAACGGGACATGGACGCCGGCGCGACGGTACGCGTCAGGAGGCATGGTGCGGCTCTTTTCTGGCCGGATCCGATGTGGTCCGGCCATTGCCGTTCCCCGAGGGCGACGCCGAAACGGATGACGGCATGCGAGGTGCGCTCGATGGCGCAACCGTACTCCCCTCCGGACCCGGAGCGTGCCGGACGCCGTGGCTGAGCGCCAGCTGTCACCTGCCCCTTCCCCGTCCGGGCGGCCACCCTGCCGGGCGCAGGGAACAATCCCGGCGCTCCGGACGTTGTGGCCATTGGTTGTAGTTGAAGTTTGCGAACGTGGAAGCGCCCGCGGAGTTCTGGCGGCGGGCGTTTCGTCGTTTTCGGGGAGATTTCTTCGATGGTGGACGACCAGCAGCCCGGAATCGCGCGAGTCGTGCGTATTCCGCCCCAATCGTCACCTCGAAGGAGACATCACATGGCTCAAGGAACCGTGAGGTGGTTCGACCCGGACAAGGGTTTCGGGTTCATCGCCCCCGATGGCGGCGGCGCCGACATCTTCGTCCACCACTCGGCGATCGATACCGACCAGGCCCGCGCCCTCTGAGGACACCCCTTTTCCGAGGCAGGCCCGCACCGCGGGCCTGCCTTGCGCTGTTCTCATACGGGCTTCCGAAATCCGGGGCTCTGTCCCCGAGCCGTGGGCACCGGTCCGCGCGCACCCCGAGAGGAAAAATGTGACCACTGACATCATCGACCGGAGCGCCGATCCGGCGGACCCCGCCGAGACCACGAAACCCCCGCCCGGCGGCCGGGGCAGCGACTACGCCGCGCTGTCCCGCGAGGTGAAGCGGAGCGGGCTGCTGAAGCGGCGACCCGGCTACTACTCCGTCAAGATCGGGGCGAACCTGCTCCTGCTGGCCGCAGGCTGGACCGCCTTCGCCATGATCGGGCAGTCGTGGTGGCAGCTGCTGACCGCCGCCTTCCTCGCCGTGATGTTCACCCAGACCGGGTTCATCGGGCACGACGCCGGACACCACCAGATCGCCGCCTCCAAGCGCGTCAACAACATGCTCGGCCGCGTGCACGCCGACCTGCTGATCGGCCTCAGCTACGGCTGGTGGATCTCCAAGCACACCCGGCACCACTCCCACCCCAACCACGTCGACCGCGACCCCGACATCGCCGACGGCGCGATCGCCTTCACCGAGGACCACGCCCGCGTCCGCCGCGGACCGTACGCCTGGCTGGCCCGCCACCAGGCCTGGCTGTTCTTCCCCATGCTGCTTCTGGAAGGACTCGCCCTGCACATCGCCGGCGTACGGGCACTGCTCGACCGCACCGGTACGCATGCCGGGCGGGCAACCAAGCTGGCCGAGGCAGCCCTGTTGACGGCGCATCTCGGCGGCTATCTCACCGCCGTGTTCTGGGTGCTGTCGCCCCTCCAGGCCGTGTGCTTCCTTCTCGTGCACCAAGGGCTGTTCGGGCTCTACATGGGGTGCTCGTTCGCCCCCAACCACAAGGGCATGCCCATCTTCGGCAAGGACGACAAGATCGATTTCCTGCGTCGGCAGGTACTGACCTCACGGAACATCCGAGGCCGCCGGTTCACCGACTTCGCGCTCGGCGGGCTGAACTACCAGATCGAACACCACCTGTTCCCCTCCATGCCGCGGCCCAGCCTGCGTCATGCCCAGGAACTCGTGCGCACGTTCTGTGCTCGGCACGACATCGCCTACCACGAGACCGGACTCTTCGACTCCTACGCCCAAGTGCTGCGGCACCTCCACGCGGTCGGTGGCCCCCTGCGCCCCGAACTGGAGTACTGATCACCTGCCGGCCCACCGCAGGGCACGGCCTCATGCGCCGTGACCTCCCTGCATGCCCGCACCAGCAGGCGTGCGGCGGCCCGCAGCGCTCAGAGCCCGGTGACTTTGGCGCTCGCCGACAGCTCGTAGACCAGGGTGACTGTGCGGCGGCTGCCGGGCGGCAGCGTGACGTCCCAGCGGGCGATGCCCTCGGCGTCGACCACGTCGGGCGCCGGGGAGCACGCGTCCTTGTGCAGGCGTATCTCCACCGCCGAGACCTCGGAGACCGGGATCCGCTCCCGAAGGACGACCACCCGCTCGCCGTGCTCCCCGGGGGCGGAGAACCGGGACAGGTGCAGCCGGACCGTGCGGGTGACCACGGTCCGCTGGGTGATTCCGGCGGAGTCGCGGGACTCCTCGGCATGCCGGGCCACGCTGTGGTCGTCGCAGCTGCCGAAAGCCAGCTCGACGGGCGCGCCGAGGGCGGTGAAGTCCAGGGTGCCGCGGCCGCTGAATCCGCTGCCGCGGACCAGGTCCACGGGCCCGGCGAGCAGCGCGTGGCCGGACAGGTTGTCGAACCGCACCACCTGGGTGACCAGCGGCGACACCTCGGGTGAGCAGGCGTACTCGCTGGTCGCGGCCGTGGTGAAGACGGAGAGCGGCACCCGGTGGGCGCGGCCGTCTCCGGGCACGGAGACCGGCGCGGGGGATCTCAGCACCCGCGCCTCGCCGCCGTCGTCCACTCCGGGCAGGCCGAGTACCGGGGCTGGGCCGAGGTCCCCGATCTCCTCCTCGCGCAGTTCGACGTCGACCGTGCGGCGCTCCGCTGCGGAGCGGTCCTTGAGCGTCAGCCGGTCCTCGCCCAGCCGGGGCGGATCGGTGGCCAGCGCCGAGCGGGCCGTCGACAAGGTCAGCCGTACGTCCGACCAGTCCTCACCGGTGGCCTGCCAGACCATGGTGTCGGTCTCCAGTGTCAGGGAGTCCCCGTCGAGCACGGCCCGGTAGGCGGGCCGCCACAGCGCACACGGGGTGAGGTGGCTCAGGCGGAGTCCGACCGGTCCGGCGACCGCGGCCTCCACGGTCAACTCGACATGGCCGACCAGTTCGGCGGGCTCCTCCTCGGAGAGGTGCATGGCCCGCCGGGCTTCCTCGAGTTCGGCGGCGAGGGCGGCCAGCCGGGCCTCCACGGCGCGGAGTTGCTCGCCGTGCGCGTCGCGCTCGTCGTCCACCCGGTCCAGTTCGCGGGCCCAGCGGGGCCGTTCGGACTCCCCGGACCCGGCGCCTTCGCCGATCTCCCGCAGCAGATCGGCGGCGAGGCGGCCGAGCAGGTCAAGGCGGGCATGCAGCCGGTCGCGTCGCTGCCCCAGGGCCAGCCGCTCCTCTTCGAGGGCGTGTACGCGGTGGCGCAGGGCGGAGTCGTCGCCGGTGGGCGGCAGCGGCCCGCGCGGCGTCCAGCTGCGGACGATCCGCACGTCGAGCACGGTCGCGGGGTGATCGGCGGTCAGCTCGGCATGGAGGGTCCGGTCGACAGCCAGCGCGCTGACCGGCCCGAGACGCAGCCGCTGGACCCCGGCCTCCAGGTCGAGCACGACGGCGCGCTCGATGTGGGCGCGATCCTCGAGGCAGGTGACGGCGGTGACGGGGAGGGCGATCGGCTTCGGGGCCGTGGACATGGCGTGTGTCAGCTCCTGCGGTTGCCGCCGACCAGGGCCTTGCCGGTCGGGATGCGGATCTCGTAGCCGCCGTCGAGGGTGGCAGTGGTGCCTGCGGGCAGGTCCAGTCGCCAGACGCGGGTGCCTGTGGCATGGCGGTCGGGCCCGGTGCCTTCCTCGGGTGCCGTCCAGTCGGCCCGTTCCTCGATCCGGACGTCCGGATCGGAGGTGACCGGTACCCGCTCGCGGACTTCGACGGTGACGGGCCTCGCGAGCCGGTTGGCGAGTTCCACGTGGACGCGGTGGTCGAGGACGGTGGTGTTGTTGCGCAGACCCGAGGTCGACTCGCGCAGGTTCGTACGGCGGGTGACCCGGATGCCCTCGGCCGGCCCGAGCCCGACCCGGCGGACACCGCCGGGGGCGAGCGTGGGCAGTGCGGCGGTCAGCAGGAAGTCGTCGTCGACGGTGACCTCCACCGGCCCGGCCAGCAGGGCCTGGTCGGTGGCGTTGGAGAGCACCAGTGTCGCGTACACGGTCTGCTCCACGGACGGCACGCAGAGGTACTCGCTACGCAGGCCGACCGGGATCTCGCCGACGGTGACGGTGTGCCAGGCGCCGTCCGACGGAATGTCGGCGCGGGCGGTGGCATCGAAGCGGTGGTCGAAGGAGCCCGCCGACTCGCGGGGCCGCACGGCCTGTCCGGGCAGCGGCAGCGCGGCCACCGCTTCGGCGCGGCGGCGGTACTCGGCCGCCACCGGGTCGAAGGGAGAGTCGGGAAACAGCCGGCCTCTGCGACCGCCCTGCTCGTCGGGGCCGCACAGGACAAGAGCGGCGTAGTCGAGCTCGGCGTCGCTCGGCTGCGGCGGACCGGCTACCGGTGCCGGAGGGGGCGGCGGCGGGGTTCCGCCAGGAGCCGCGGGCGCCATCGAGGCGGGCGCCGCGAAGGACCTGCCGCCGGCACCCGGCCTGCCGCTCGGACGCGCCCTGACCGGCTGCGCGGGGGCGGGCATCGCTCCGCCGAAGACCTCCGGGGAAGCGACGCCCGCGCTGCCGGGCACCGGGAGCGCGGCGGGCGGCCCGCCGTAGCCCTGCGGTGCCGGCGGCGGGGGAGGCGGCGGTGGCGGAACGGGGCCCGCGGCACCCACGGCCGCGGAGGCCATGACAGCCGCGGGTGCGGCGGTCGTGGCTGGGCGAGGGCCTGCCGCGTCGTAGCCGGAGAACAGGTCGGCGAGCCCTGGCGGGGGCTCGCGCCAGCCAGAAGGCGTGGGGGTGGGCTGACGGCGTCCGATGCGGATCGAGCGGAGCCTCGGCAGGTCGGTGCGGCGCCGAAGATCGGCGGTGGCCAGGGCGATGCGCACGCCGGTCCAGTCCTCGCCGGTGCGCTGGGCGACCGAGGCGCGTAGCACCAGTCGGCCGCTGCCGTCGCCCTGACGGTGAGTGAGCCGGTAGGTCGGCACCCAGACGGCGCCCGGCACCCTGTATTCCAGCTCCAGCTCCACCTCCGCGTCACCGGTGCTGCCGTCAAGGGTCAGGACCGCGCAGACCATGGTTTCCACGTGTGTGGACGGTGCGTCGGTGGAGGCGCGGGCGAGCCTGTCGGCGGCGACACTGAGTTCGTGCTCGACGTTGCGCAGCGCCTCCTCCAGCTCGACGAGGCCGGTGTGCAGTCCCGTCAGCCGCTCGTCGACGAAGTCGGCGAGCTCCAACCACGCGTCGACCGGGGTGCGGCGGTGCGGGTCGTCGCGCTTGCGGGCGGGTGGGACCGGGTGGAGCGCTCCGACCTCCTCGATCAGGCTCAGCTGTCGGTCCCGGCGTCCCTGCGCCGCCGCGTACTGGTCGCTCAGCCGCTCGACCTCGCGCCGCAACTCGTCGGGCGTGCCCGCGTCGAGCGGCTCGGCCTCGACTTCCACCCGGGCCTCGGTGAGGCGCATCCCGGGGGCGCCCAGGACCCGGGCCCGCAGCGAGCCCGGGTCCAGCGAGCGAGGCAGTCCCGTCACCCGCACCCGGCCGTCAGGCGGCACGCTGCCCCGTGCCAGGCGGCGGCAGACCGCGCCCTGCGCGTACACCACGACCGAATCGAGGGTCGACCCCCACCTGTGTGTTGACTCAGCCGTCATGTGCTCCGCCCCCGCCGTGTCCATGCTGAGCGAAGCCTACGCCCGGGCGGTCTGTGCGTTCGCGTCGAATCAGGAGTATGGCGTCCTCCAGGTCCACAGCCCTGTTGGCCGAGCAGCCGTTTTCACGTCCCCCCACAGGGGCGGGCGGCATGCGCTGCGGTGTTGAGGGTGGCTTCGGTTGCCCGCACGCGTGCGGGTGACCCGTCTGCGAATGCCCGACGCTCCTTCCGAGGCAGCCCTTTTTCCGGTGGTCAGGCCGGGCAGGGTGCCGACGACGTTGACGCCCAACTGCGGCTCGGCGATGTCGAGGCAGAGGGGCCGTGGCCGATGAGCCGGTCAGGGAGTCGGGGTGGCGTGTCGGGCCACCTTGACCGCTGAGATCAGCAGGATGACCGCGAGAGCGGGGATGAGCACCAGGTCGGGGACCACGCCGAGCAGGAGTCCGCCGAGGAGGGCCCCGGCGATCGAGCCCGTGGCCATGATCACGGTGAACCGTGTGTTCGCCGCCAGGACGGCGAAGCCGCTGTCGCGGCTGTAGCGGGCGAACGCGACGAGCATCGTGGGCAGGGACACCAGCAAGGACAGGCTTCCCGCGAGTTTGATGTCGACGGCGTACAGCAGAACGATCGTGGGGATCAGGAGTTCACCGCCCGCGACGCCCATGATCGCGGCGACCACGCCGATACCGAACCCGGCGGCTGCTCCGGCCACCACGCGCACCGGGGGTGGCAGGGCGAGCGAGCCCGGGGCGATGGTGTGGGTGAGGACGAGCGCGGCGGCCATGCCGACCATCAGGATCGCGAGGACCTTGTGGAGGGTGGCGGACCGCATCCGCACGGCCCACGAGGCTCCGGCCCATGCGCCGAGCAGGCTTCCGGCGAGCAGATTGACCGCGATCGCCCCGTGTGTGCCCAGTTCGCCGACGGACACGGCGGCCAGCCTGGCGGGGAGGGCGGTGATCACCACGACCAGGCTCATCGCCTTGTTCAAGATGACGGCTGACAGCGCCGCGAACCCGAACATCCCGATCAGCAGGGGCAGCCGGAACTCCGCACCGCCCAAGCCGATCATCCCGCCCAGTACGCCCACCAGGCCCCCGGTCACGAACACCAGCGGCGCCGACCGCACCTTCGCAGCCGACGCCGGGCCCCTGTCCGACATCACACCGACCACGCCCTTCCCCGCCGCGACCCGCACGCGGACGGACGTCATGCTTCCGCATCACCTCGCGCCCGACTCACACGGGTCCGTGCGTCCGGGTGCGTCGAGCTACGGCGAGCTGGGCTGTCATCGCCCTTGTACTGCCGGCACTCCGGGGCCGACCGCCCTGGACCTGCCGCACGCCTGACTGCTGGTCGCGGACCACCCGGTGGCCACGGCCTGCTCGATGGCGGTCAGTCCTTGAGGGCCACGAGGACGTGGCTGTCGCCGAACTGCCAGACCGACGTGATGTGGCCGAAGCCCGACTGCCGCAGCAGTTCGGTGTGGTGGGCGAGTGTCAGGTCGTTGTCGTTGCCGTCGTCGTTGCCGGGCGCCGTCTGCCGCTTCGCTCGTCGGCTGAACAGGTCGGTCAGTTCGGGGTCCCGGGCGGCCGCGCTCCACCAGGACTCCCAGTCCTCGTGGTCGCGGGTGCGGGACCGTTCGGCCCGGCGCCGGCCCACGTGGGCGGTGAGTTCCGAGCACCGCCGGTCGTCCAGGGGGAAGTGGTCGCCGTTGACGAGGACGCCCCCCGGTCGCAGCAGGCTCCACAGACGGCGGTACGTCCGCAGCAGGGTCTGTTCGGACAGGTAGTGGAGGGCCGTGGTCGAGACGACCGCGTCCACGGGGCGGTCGAGGCCGAGGGCGTCGGTCCAGCCGCTGTCCCCGATGACGGCGTCCACGTAGCGGGCGGCGTCCGCGTGATGGGTGCGGGCGAGTTCCAGGAGCACCGGGTCCATGTCCACCGCGACGATCTCCGCGGCCGGCAGTCTCGCGGCCAGCCGGGCAGCCAGCGAACCCGGGCCGCAGCCGAGGTCGAGGAGCAAGGGGCGAGCCCGGTGGGCCGCGACGTGTTCGACGACATCGGCGATGACCGTGAACCGCTCTTCGCGGGCGACGGCGTAGTGCTGCTGCTGGCGTTCCCAGCGCTCGACCCACAGCTTGGCCGTCTCCATGCTCACGCCCATGAGTTCGCGTCGCCTCTTCCGTCTCTCGACCACCGGGGTAAGCCTCAGAACCTACCGGCTATTGGAAACGGTTTCCATTCGCTCTACTCCAGGGTTGCGAGTACGGTCAGCAGGCGGTCGATCTCCTCCACCGTGTTGTACACGTGGACGCTGACCCGCACCGAGCCGTCCCGCTTGTCGGTGCCGGCCTGGCACAGGTTGTCGGCCCGGACCATGAAGCCGTGGTCGTACAGGATGAAGCCCAGGTCGTCCGACGGGATGTCGCGGTGCCGGAAGGTGACGATGCCGTGGCGTCGCTGCACGGTGGAGCCGACGGCCAGACTGGCCTGGCAGCCCAGGATCTCATAGGGGAGAAGGCGGCGAAGTCCCTCGGTGAGCCGGGCGGTGAGGGCCGTGGTCCAGCGCGCGATCCGGTCCGTACCCGCGGCGTCCAGCCAGTCGAGCGCGGCCTCCAGTGACGTGATGCCCACCGTGTTGGGGGTTCCGTTCCAGCCCCCGGGCCGGAACTCCGGGCCGCGTTCGGATGCGTTGCGGGCCCAGACGGCGCCGGAGCCGGGCAGGGCCAGCGCCTTGTGCCCGGAGAAGACCACGAAGTCCACGTCCAACCGGTCCACGGACACGGGGAGATGGCCGATGCTCTGGGCGGCGTCGAGACAGATCGGCACGTGCGGGCCGACGGCGTCGCGGATGCGCTGCACGTTCATGTCGCCGCCGTAGACGTGGTGGATGTGGGTGACGGCGACGAAGCGGGTGCGTGGGCCGATGACGCCGGCCAGCGCCCGGTGGTCGTAGTCGCCGGACGGCTCCTGGTACGGCAGCTCTCGCAGGTGCACGGTGACGCCCTGCCGCGCCAGCAGTCGCTGGGCCTCCAGCCAGGGGTCCAGGTTCGCCCGGTGGTCGGCGAAGGGAACGAGGATCTCGTCGCCGTCCGCGAGATGGCCGGGGAGCCAGTCGCGGGCGACGGTCCGCAGTCCTTCGGTGGTGCCGCTGGTGAAATGGACGCGCGAGCGTCCCGGTTCGGGGTCGCCGAGGAACTCCTTGACGCGTTGCCGGGTCCGTTCCACCAGTGCCGTCGTGTGGTTGGCCCACGGGTAGCTGCCGCGCCCGGCGTTGGCGTTCGTCGTCGTCAGATACGTCTGTACGGCGTCGAGGACGGCCCGCGGTTTCTGCGAGGTGGCCGCGCTGTCCAGGTAGGCCATCTCCGGGTGCGCGGTGATGATGGGGAAGTGGACCCGCAACTCGCGCTGCCAGTCGGTCAGTTCCGTCAGTTCGGAGTCGGCCGTCATATCAGTCCCGCACCAGCGGGGCACCGGCGTCGCGCCAGGCGACGATGCCACCGGACAGACTGCGTACGTCGGGGTGGCCCATGCGGGTCAGCAGCGCGGCGTAGCGGGCCGACTTCTCACCGATCGGGCAGGCCAGCAGCACCGGCTGCCGTTTGCTGAACGGCAGCCCGCCGTGCAGGAGTTCGTCGAAGATCTCGTCGGCGATGTTGACCGATCCGTCGATGTGCAGTGCGGCGTACGCGTGCGGGCCGCGCAGGTCGACGACGAGCGGTCGTGTCTGTCCGTCCTCGATCCACCGCCGCGCCTCAGCCGTGTCGATGACCGTGGCCTCCGCCCGCACCTCGGCTTCGGAGAGAGCAGCCGCGGAGTTCTTCCGGGGCGGCCGGCCCAGCAGCTCGGGGCGGCGCTGCCGTACGTAACTGAGATAGCTCTCGGCGCGGTCGCAGACGATGAAGACCGCCGTACGCCGCTCCGTCACCCCTGCTTCGGCCAATTCTGTGTCCACCGTACGGAGATGGCGTACCGCACCGTGATAGGCGGCGCCCCCGGTGGGTCCGGCCAGCAGCCCGCAGCGGCGGATCAGGGTCAGCATCCCGTCGATGGCCTCGTCGGCGGTCACCGACTCGATCGTGTCGTACGTCGCCGGGTCGAACAGGCCCACCTGGTGCACCTCGTCGATGGTGCGGATGCCGGGGATGAAGTCCGACTTGTGGGCGACGAGCCCGACCACCCCCACCTCCGGGTCCTGTTCGCGCAGGGCCCGGGCCACGCCGGTGGAGGAGCCGGCCGTGCCCACGCAGGCGATGAACCAGTCCGGGGCCCGCCCGTCGAGGTCCTTGACGATCTCCGGTCCGGTGCCGGCCGCATGGGCTTCGGTGTTGCGCGGGTTGAAGTACTGGTCGGTGTGCAGGTACGCGTTGTCCCGCCCGGCGAGCGCCTGGTGGAAGCGGGTCAGCGGGTCGTCGGTGTCGGTCGGGTCGAGGCATTCGCTCTGCCCCGGCAGCTCCTCGATCTCCGCGCCCAGCAGCAGGAGCAGGTCCTTGATCTCCGGCACCCGCATCCGGTTGGTGACGCTCTTGAACTTGAGGCCGTGCATCCCCGCGAGCAGGGCCAGGGCCTTGGCCGTGTTGCCGCTCGACAGCTCCACGACCGTCGCACCGCGCTCCGCCGCCGAGGCGAGACCGGGGCCGGCCATGTTCCAGGCGGCCCGGTCCTTGACCGATCCGAAGGGGTTGAGCATCTCCAGCTTGGCGTACAGGTCGATGTGGCGCAGGCCGTGCACGGCCGGGTCGATCCGCACCAGCGGCGTGTTGCCGATGGCCTCCGTGATGCTGTCGTACCTCATGAAACCTGTCCCCCCACTCGCGTGATCGGCCAGTACTCCTCGTCCAGGCACCAACGCCAGGAGCCCTCCCGCCCGGTGACGGCGACCGTGCGGGCGACCGGCTGCCGCTGTGCGTGATGGGCGTGGAAATCCATCGCGTAACCGGCTGTGTTCGCGAAGGCCAGCAGATCGCCGGCGCGCGGAAGCCGGGGGAGGAAGACCTTGCGGCGAGTGATCAGGTCGGCCTCCAGACACAGATTGCCGGTCAGATAGACGCCCACCGGCCCCTCGTCGGCGTCGTCCTGCGGCCCGGGCCGGGGAAGGAGGACCGGATCGACGAGCACTCCGTGCTCCTCCAGGCTCACGTCGCCGGCGTTCATGCCGAGGCGCACCAGAAGGTCATCCGAGTCCTGGCCGGTGCGACGCACGTCGAGCACCCGGGCCAGCGACACTCCGCACTGGTCGACAAGAGCCCTGCCCGGCTCGCAGACGAGGTCGTAGAGATGCTCCAGAAGCAGGGTGGCGAGCGGGCGGCCCGAGGAGGGCCCGGGGCGGGACAGCAACTCGTCGAGGTATCCGGGCCCCGCGGTGGGACGGTGGGCCGGATAGAGCGCCGGCGCCCCGCGCAGTGTGCCGCCCTCGTTCCGTAACCCATAGCCATGGCCGCGCCAGGTCAGAGCGGGACGCGCCCCGAGCACGGCCTCGGTGAGCTCGGTCGTGTAGCGCTCCCACTGACCGGCGTCGGCGACATAACCGACGCCGAAACCGCCGCCGATGTCGATGACCCGCGGGTCCATGCCCCGGGCGCGGCATTCGTCCATGACCGCGACACAGCTCTCCAGCGCGACGGCCTTCTCCACGACCCCGGTCGTGTCCAGGTGGTAGGCGACACCCGTCAACCGGACGGCGCCATGGTGCCGTTCGACCGCGTCGAGCAGGGCGTCCACCTCCCGCACGGGCGAGCCGAACCGGCTCCGCCGGAAGAGCACCTTCGTACCGGACGTGGCGGAGGCGGAGGCTTCGAACTCCGACAGCCGCAGCAGGATGTCGGCCCGGGGCAGGTCGTACGTCCGTATCAGCCCAGCCAGTTGGTCGAGTTCGGCGTGCGAGTCGATGTTCACGCACGTGCCGGTGCGGGCGGCCAGCCACAGGAACTCGGGGTCCTTGGGGCCGGTGGCCATGATCCGGTCGGGGGTGAAGCCGCACTCCAGGGCGTGCCGCAGCTCGCGCAGCGACGCGACGTCGATGCCCACCGTGCCCGGGTCCGTCGCGGTCAGCCGCCGCACCGGGCTGGATGCCTGATTCGCCTTGTGCGCGAAGTACACCCTGCCGGCCAGATGGTGCTTGTGGTAAATGCCGCGGAACCCGGCGGCGTTCTCGACGATCCGGTCGGGCAGCAGCACGTTCAGCGGTGAGCCGAGGGAGTCGACGAGGGAGTGGAGGAAGGGTGCGTCCTCCAGCAACGAGCCGAGCGGTGGCTCCAGCCGTGGCTGCAGATACAAGGGCGCACGCACGGCAGGCCCCCTTTCCGTGCACGGGCGGCCCCAGCCCCCGGCGGTCGAGCGACACCGCTGTGGAGCGTCGGCAGCCACTCAGACAACCGTTCGGGGATCATCATTTCCCGTTGTATATGCCTTTAAGCCCTGGGGGGAGGCCGGGGTTCAGCCACAACGCGTGCAGCCGTGCACGGTGGACCGCCGGCCCGCCGGAGCCGTGGCTCGGCCCGCTCGTCACCGCGGCCGACGCCGAAGCGGTCGGTGCCCGGCTGCGGGCCGGGAGGCCCGACGACGGCACGCTGCCCGCCCGCCTCCGGGCGGCGCCCGCCCCGCGACACGTCGCCCACCTCGACTGAGCCCGACAGCGCGCACAAGGCTTGTTGGGTTCGGGTGTCGGGAAAGCGCCCGGTGCCGATCGGGGAGCGGAGAATGGTCCATTAAACGAAAGGGGTGCCCGGCGCCGCTCGCTCGGGAGGGTGCCGGGCTACTCCTGTGCGTGCCGGATGGCGTCCAGCACGATGTGGGCGACGTGGTCGTCGGTGAGGCAGTACTGGACCTCGCGGGCCTGGCGACGGGTCGTCACGATCCGGGAGTTGCGCAGCACGCGCAGGTGCTGGGAGACCAGTGGCTGGCTCACCCCGAGGGCGGTGACCAGTTCATGGACGTACTTTCCGCCCTGGGACAGTTCGCGCACGATGCCGAGGCGCACGGGGGACGCCAGTGCCTTCAGCAGGTCGCTGGCGGCTTCCAGGGCGCGTAGCGGCTCGCCCGTCGAGGCTGTCGAGGAAGGGGGCATCGTTGTCACATGCACACATTAGCATATGACAATGATTCTCGCTTGACGCTCGCTTTGTCGAACGCCGACCCGGTTCAGTGGTCGTCCCAGTGGCCGTCGTGGGCCGCGTGGCGGTGACCGTCGTGCAGGTAGTCGACGTGGTCCTCGTGCGGGACGGCGACGTGGCCGCAGTCCGCACCGTGCTGGTGAGCGTGACTCTCGTGGGCCGCGTGGCCGGCGCTCGCGCACTCGTCGACGTGGTCCTCGTGGACCCGGTGGATGTGGCCGTCGTGCGCGTAGTCGGTGTGGTCGCCGTGCGGGAAGGCGACGTGGCCGCAGCCCGCGCCGTGCGTGTGCGCGTGGCTGTCGTGGGTGCGGTGTTCGGTGGCGGTGGTCATGTCGTGCTCCTGCTTGTGCTCTCCGGTCGCCCACGGCTTGTGCTCCTCGGGCGCTGCATGGCGACATTAACATATGGCAATCCATGCATGTGTTGGTCCGGGGGCGCGCCACGGTCGCCGATCTCCCGGCGACCGCGACGAGCAGCCGTCACCGCCCGGCGGATGCGAGGGCGGTCGGGTCGGGGCGCCGGACGAGCTTCGCGAGGAGCCCGTGGCGGGGTGCCAGGCACCAGGTGAGGGCGAACAGGCCGGTGAGGACCACGACCACGGAGCCGCCCGCGGCCAGGTCGTACGTGTAGGAGACGTACAGGCCCGCGACGCTTCCGGCGCAGCCGATGAGCGCGGCCAGCAGGGTCATCGCCCACAGTCGCTCGGTGAGCATGCGCGCGGTGGCGGCGGGGGTGATGAGCAGGGCGAGAACGAGGATGTTGCCGACCGCCTCCAGGGACATCACGATCGTCGTGGTGACGACGACGTAGAGGGCCAGGTCGAGGCGGAACACCGGCAGGCCCGCGGCGCGTGCCGCCTCCCGGTCCAGGCTGACGGCCACGAGTTCCTTGCCGATCGCCAGCACGACGAGGATCAGTACGGCTCCGATGGCGGCCACGGTCCACACGTCCGACGCGCTCACCGCCAGCACCTGCCCGAACAGGAACGACGACAGGTCCGTCGTCCAGCTGTCGCGGGTGGACACCAGTACGATGCCGAGCCCGAAGGCGAAGGCGAAGAAGACGCCGATGACGGTGTCCTCCTTCAGTCTCCGGTTCTGGGAGACGAAGGCGATCAGGACGGCCGTGGTGATGCCGGCCGCGGCGCCGCCGAGGAGCAGGTTGCCCCCGAAGGCGTAGGCGAGCGCCACGCCCGGGAACGCCGAGTGGGCGACGGCGTCGCCGATGAACGCCATGCCGCGCAGCACGACGTACACGCCGACGACACCACACACCAGGCCGATGACGGCGGCGACGGCGAACGCCCGCTGCATGAAGGGCAGTTGCCAAGGGTCGATGAAGAAGGCGATCAGGTCGCTCATGACGCGGTCACCGTGCCGATCGCGCGGTCGAGGCCGAAGGCCCGCAGCATCTGGTCGGGGTCGGCGAGCAGTTCGGGGCCGCCTTCGGCGACGACCGTGCGGTTGATCAGCGCCACCCGGTGGCAGGTGCGGGCGGCTGCCGCCAGGTCGTGGGTGGTCATCAGCAGGGCCCTGCCTTCCTCGGCCAGTCGGCCGAACAGCTCGTTCAACAGGTCCTGGGTGGGGACGTCGACGCCGGTGAAGGGCTCGTCGAGGAGCAGGATGCGCGGGCCGGCGGCCAGGGCGCGGGCCACCAGGACCCGCTGGCGCTGACCGCCGGAGAGCTCGCCGACGGGCCGCCGGCGCAGTTCGGTCAGCCCGGTCAGCTCCAGCGCCTCGTCGACCGCCGCCCGGTCGGCCGCGCCCGGGCGGCGCAGCCAGCCGATCTGCCGGGTGCGGCCGGTGAGGACCGCGCCCGCGATGTCGATGGGGAAGTCCCAGGCGAACTCGTGCCGTTGGGGGACGTACCCGATGCGCTGCCCCACCCGGCGGCCGGTCCGTCCCTCCACGGACACCTCTCCTCCGGCCAGCGGAACGAGGCCGAGCACGGCGCGCAGGAGGGTCGTCTTGCCGGCGCCGTTCGGGCCGATGAGACCGACCAGTTCGCCCGCGTCCACGGACAGGTCGGCCGCTTCCAGGGCGGTCCGCCCGCCGAGGACGACGGTGGCGCCCGCGACCCGCAGCAGCGGGCCCGCGCCCTCGGTCGGGCCGTCAGCCACGGGCCGTCCTCCTGCGCCGGGCGGCCAGGAAGGACACGGCGCCCACCGCGGTGAGCGCGGCCGCGGCCGAGCCCAGGAGCACGGCCTGGCCGGCGCCGGTGGAGGCCATCGATCCGCCGGAACCGTCCGTCGAGGAGCCGCCCGTGGAGCCGCCTGTCGAGCCGGGATCGGACGACGAGCCCTCCGTGTCCGAGGACCCGGACGTCCCGGAGTCACCGGACCCTCCCTTGCCCGAGCCGTCACCCGGCGTCACCGTGCCGGGGTCGGTGTCGCCGACCACGAAGGTCACCGTCTCCGTGTCGGAGACCTTCGCGCCGTTCGCCAGCGTGCCGCTCATCCTGAAGGTCAGCCGGTACGTCCCGTCCTTGGTGAACGCCCAGCCGCCGTGCGCATGCGTGTTGGCCGGCACGTCGAAGGAGTCGGGCACCCCGTCCTTGCTGTTGAACAGGACGTTCGCGCCCGACATCGCGTCGTAGGTGTAGAGCGCGTGGGCGCCCGGGCCCTCGACCTTGGTGAGCGAGAACGTGACACCCCCCTTGATCGCTCCCGCCTCCATGTTGTCCGTCGACCAGCCGGGCCACAGCAGCCCCTCCTGCTGCACCTGGTCGAGCAGCCACACCGGGTCGCCGCCCTTGCCGAGGAACGCGAACTCGTCGCCCGCCGGGAGGGTGTTCCTGGCCGCGGGCTTGACGTGCAGGACCACGGAGGAGGGCTCGCGCCAGGTGGTCTTCCCCGAGACCGTGCCGTCCTTGATGTGGATCCGCAGCCCGCCGTCGACGACGCGGGCGGCGAAGTCGACGTGGCCCTCGCCGAGGACCTTCCTGTCGGACACGACGTCGGCGGCGGCCGGGGCGGTGGCGGGCTCGGCCTCGACCGCCCGTGTCAGGCTCTTCGGACCTCGCGGCGTCGGAGCGGCTGTCTCCTCGACGGAGGGCTCCTCGGCGACAGGCGTTTCAGCGGCCGGGGCTTCCCCGTCCGCCGTGCCCCCGACCACCACCGTGTACACGGTCCCGACGGACAGCTCCCGTCCGTCCGCGGCCGTGGCCTCGGCGGTGAAGATGACCCGGTACGTGCCGTCCTCGCTGAACTCCCAGCGTGTGTCGCCCCTCTGGCCCACCGGCAGCCGGTGCTCGTCGGGCAGTTCGTCCGCGCTGTCGAAGAGCGGGGCGCCCTGGTCGCCCGAGTACACCTTCAGCTCACCCGGCCCGTCGAGCCCGGTCAGCGACCAGCGCACGGCATCCCCTTCCACGGCGCCCTCGGGCACACCGGTGGTGTCCCACCCGGGCGCAGACGCGTCCGCCACGCCCGCGCCGCCGACCTCGATCACATGGGCGCCGTCCGCCGGATCCAGCGTCAACCCCCCGTCCCCGTAGGTGATCCGGCCGAGTCCGGCCCCCGCCGCCGTACCGTCGTCCGCGACGGCTGCCCCGCCCCCGGCCAGGGTGGCGAGGACCACCGCCACGGCGATCCGCTGAGCTCTCCGCATGCGCCTCATCAGGCGTCCTCCCCCAGGCACTTGGCGAGCTCCGTCGCGTTGTGCCGCATCATCGATACGTAGTCGTCGACCCTGTCGTCGAACGAGTCGCCGTAGATCGTGCAGATCCCGACGCCCTCGTCCTCGGCGACCCGGCGCAGCACGTCGGCGCGTGCCGCCAGGTTCGGCTCCAGGAACACCGAGGGGACCTTCTTCTCCCGGATGGTGTCGCCGAGTTCCTCCACCTCGGCCGCGCTCGGCTCCTGGTTGGGCACGGGCACGACGAAGCCCGCGATCTCCATGCCGTACGCCTTCGCGAGATAGCCGAAGGCGTCGTGCGTGGTGATCAGCTTCCGGTTCTCCTCGGGCACGGTCGCGAGCTTCCTCGCGACCTCCTCGTCGAGGGCTCCGAGCGTCTTCAGATAGGCGGCGGCGTTCTTCTCGTACGTCGCCTTCCCGTCCGGGTCGGCTTTGGCCAGTTCGGCCTCGATCCGCCGGACGTACGCCTCGGCGTTGGCGACGTCGGCCCAGGCGTGCGGGTCCAGGTCGCCGTGCACATGCTTGCCGATCACGGCCTGCGGCAGCACCCACAGCTCGTCGCCCGCCTCGCCGAGGAAGGCGTACGGCCCCTCCTCGGGCACGGCCTCCTTGGCCCGGTCGGGCACATTGAGCACCACGTCGCCGGCCGGGAGGCGCGCCGGTTCGCCGCTCTTGTCGTCGTCGGCGCGGACGTACACCTTTCCGGTCTCGGCGTTGAGCGCGACGTCGGCGTGCCCGCCGTCGAGCACGCGCGCACCCTCGGGTGCCTCGGCGGAGTCGCCGACGGTGAAGGTGAAGACGCCGCTGCCGATCCCCTCGCTCTTCCCGTCGAGGGTCTCGGTGCGCCCCTCGACCGTCAGCCGGTACGTACCGGGCCGGCTGAAGGCCCAGTTGACGTGTGTGTGCGCCTCGGGCGGCAGAGTGAAGGAGTCGGTGTCGTCGAGGCCGTCGGCGGAGTCGATGTACACCTTGGGCCTGCCGAGCGTGTCGGTGAGGTACACGCGCAGCTCGCCCGGCCCCTCCACCTTCGTGGCGGTCGTACGGACCTGGGAGCCGTCTCCCGCGACCTCGCCCTCGACGGCCCAGCCGAGCCACAGCACGTCGAGTCCCAGGTCCTCCTCCAGCTTCATGACCGTGCCGCCGTGCTGCTCCAGCTTCTCGGCGATCTCGATCTTCGGCGCGGACTTCCTGGCGTTGTTGTGGACCATCTTCATGATCCCGGGCTCTTCGAGCAACAGCCCGTTGCTGAACACGACATCGGCTTCGGCGACCCTGGCCGCGTCGCCGGGGGACGGCTCATAGGAGTGCGGGTCGCCGTGGTGCGGGACGATCGAGGTGACGTCGACGCGGTCGCCGCCGACCTGCTCGACGAGGTCGGCGATGATCGCGGTGGTCGTCGACACGGTCAACTCCGCGTCGGACGACCCGGTGTGACGACCGCTGCACCCGGCGAGCAGAACGGCGCCCGCCGCGATCAGCACGGCGAGGGTGGTGGTGTGTCTGGGGTGGCCCCGCATGGGGCTCCTCCTTCTCTCGAACACGACAGGACACGACGATGCCGCGTACGACGGACCGGGTGGCTGCCAGGCGCCGGTCCGTCGTACGCGGAGCTTTCACCGGGCGGTATCGCGACGGCGTACGAAGAACACGGCGCCGCCGCCCACGAGCACGGCGACCAGGGCGATGCCCGCGATGGCGGTGACCTGCGCACCGGTGGAGGCGAGGCCGCCGGTCGTCGAGGTGCCGCTGCCGCCGGTCGACGAGCCTCCGCCCGTTCCGCCGGTTCCGCCTGCTCCGGAGCTCGACTCCGTGGCCGGGGCCGAGGCGCTCGGAGAGCCCGCCCCGGAGTCCGAGGGGGCCGCGGTGGGCGTCGGGGAGTCCGACGCCGACGGGGTGGCCGTCGGCGTCGCCGTCGGCTCGTCCCCCTCGCCCGGCTTCACGGTCGACGGGTCCACGTCGTCCCCGACCACCCAGGCGATGGTCTCCGTGTCGCTGACCTTCGTGCCGTCGGCGAGGGTGGCGCTGACCGTCAAGGTGGTGCGGTAGACGCCCTCGGCGGCGAAGGCCCACACATGGTGGCTGTGACTGCCCACGGAGTGCGTGAAGTGGTCCGGCAGCCCGTCACCACTGTTGAGCTCGACGACCGCGGTTCCCATCGAGTCGGAGTAGAACATCGCCACCGCGCCCGGCCCCCGCACCGAGTCGAGCCGGAACGTGAACCGGCCGTCGATGTCGCTTTTGGCATACTCCTGCGTGCTCCAGCCGGGCCACAGGAGTCCGGCGATCTGGCTTTCCGGAAGCTGCCACACCGGATCGCCGACCGCACCCAGGAACTCGTATCCCTCGATGATCTTGCGTCTGGCCGCAGCCTTCACATGCAGGACGACCTCGTCGGGTTCGTACCACTCGTACGACTGTGAGGTGCCCTCCTTGACCTGGAACTCCATCGCCCCGTCCACCGGGCGCGGGGCGAGGTCCAGGTGCCCCTCGCCGATGACATGGGCGGCGGGTGCGCTCGGGGTGGGAGAGGTGCTGGGCGTGGAGCTGTCCGAGGAAGTGGCCGTGGGGGTCGTACCGTCGCCCGGCAGCACGTTGTTCGGGTCGACGTCGTCGCCGACGACCACGACCAGCGTCTCGGTGTCGGTGGAACCGCCGCCGGTCACGGTGAACGTCAGCCGGTAGACGCCTTCCTGGGTGAACTGCCAGGTGGGAAGGAGCCGTTCCTCGTCGGAGGGCAGCGTGAAGGCGCGCTGAACGGACTCGACACTGCCGAGGTAGGGGATCGCCGGGGCGTCCACGCTGTCCATTTCCTGGGTGTACGCGGCCATACCGAAGTCCCCGGGGCCGTCGTATCCGGACAGCGTGACCTCGGTGTCGCCTCCCGCCGCGGAGCCGTTCCAGCCCGGCTCCGGCGCGAAGATGTTCCCCGCCTCCCAGCCGTTGAGCTGCCAGGTGTCCATGTTCGTCGTGCCGAGCACGGTGGCCAACGGGTCCAGCGTGGGCTGCAGGGACGACTGCACCGCGTGCAGCACCACGTCGGAGGGTTCGTGCACCACCGTGGTGGCACTGCTGCGGTCGTCGATCCGCAGTTCCAGCTTGCCGTCGACCATTCGGGGCGTGAAGTCGAGTTCGCCCTCGTCGAGCACGACGGCATCGCCGGCGGCGCGGGCTGCCCCGCTGCCGCCGGCGACCAGCCCTGCCGCGCCCAGGAGCACCGAGGTCGCCGCGACGAGAGCCGCGGTCGTGAAGGCGCGTCTGTCGCGCGTCAGGGCCCGCATCACGAGCTGACGACGACGGTGTAGGCCGCGGTGGTCGACTCGGTTACGCCGCTGACCGTGCCCTGGACCCTGAACGTGAGCTGGTAGGTGCCGGCCTCCTCGAAGGCCCAGTTGGCGTGGTTGTGGGTGCCGACTCCGAAGGTCCGGGACTTGAAGGAGGTGGTGGCGGTGTTGCTGTCGTACCAGCGGGCGCTGCCCGAGTAGACGCTGAAGTCCTCGGTGGCGGCGCCGTTACGGGTCGCGCTGACGAGGGTGTAGGTGACCGTGTTGTTGGCGAAGACGCCCGTGGTCAGGTGCTCGGTGGAGATGCCCGGGAACAGCACGCCCCGGGAGTCCGCGACCGTTTCGTCGTCGGGGAGCAGCCACACCTGGCTGCCCGTGCCCAGCCAGCCGAAGCCGGGGTTGGTGACCTTGGCGGCGGCCGGCACCTCCAGCGTCACGTCCACCGGGTCGTACTCGGTGCCGGTCTCCTCGTCATGGACGTGCAGATGCAGGTCGGCGCCGTCCCACTCGGCGTCGAGGACGTCGACGTGGCCACTGTTCAGCGCGGTGGCGGCGAAGGCCGAGGTGTTGAGGCCGGCCGTGGCGAGCGCGGCGGCGGCGATGCCGGTGACGGTCAGCAGGCGTCTGTGGGTACGCAAGAGAAACCCCCATAGGTCATGTTCATGCCCGTTCGGGCACGATGAATACGATAATCGTTTTCATGAAGCCTTGGCAATGCGCTGGCCGTGATGCCTGGAGCAGGGGGCCGCTCGCCGGGCATCACGGATGTGGGCGAGGACCGAGAGCGCGCGACGGGAAAGCGTCATGAGGGCCCCGGCCGGTGCCGGGGCCCTCATGACTGCGAGCTGGACGAACCGATCGCCGCGTGGTCAGCCGGGCTCGGGAACGGCCCTCCCGGCGCCCCACTGCCGGGTCCGGTAGGCGCCCACCAAGCGGCAGAGAAGGTAGATCGTGAACGAGATGGTGGTGACGTAGGGGCTGATGGGGATGCTGCTGCCCAGGGCGAGCAGGATCCCGCCCTCGATGGAGGCCACCGCGAAGACCACGCTCAGTACGGGAAGCAGTACCGGTGACGCGGTGACCCGGGCCGCCGCCGCGGCGGGGGTGACGACGAGGGTGAGAACCAGCAGCGCCCCCACGATCTGCACGGACAGCGCGACCGCGAGGCCCAGGACGATCATGAAGGCGAAGGACAGCGCGTGTACCGGCACTCCACGCGCCTCGGCCACCTCCGGGTCGGCGCTGGCGAACGACAGCGGCCGCCACATGACCGCCAGCGCCACGAGCACCAGGACGGACGTACCGAGGAGCCAGGACATCTGCGGGGTGTCGACGGCGACGATCTGACCCGTGAGGATGCCGAACTTGTTCGCCGCCCGGCCCTCGTACAGGGCGAGGAAGAGCACGCCGAGTCCGAGGCCGAACGGCATGATGGTGCCGATCACCGAGTTGCGGTCCCGGGCGCGGGAGCCGAGCAGTCCGATCGTGCCGGCCGCGATCAGCGAGCCGACGATCGAGCCGGCCACGATGTTCACGCCCAGCAGCAGCGCGGCCGAAGCCCCGGCGAACGACAGCTCGCTGATCCCGTGCACCGCGAACGGCAGGTCCCGCATGATCACGAAGACCCCGACCAGGCCGCCGACCAGGCCGAGTGCCACGCCGGCGATGAGGGAGTTGCGGACCAGGGCGAGCAGCTCTCCGTAGTTGTCGAAGTCGAAGATCTGCTGCCAGATCCCGTCGGCGATGGTCATGGCCGTACCCCGTGCGGCAGTTCGGGGTGATGCGGCGGCTCCGCCACCTCGTCGGGCACGCCCACGACCGTGATCCGGTCCCGGACACGGACGACGTCGACCTGGGTGCCGTACAGCTGTGACAGCGCCTGGGAGGTCAGCACCTCGTCCGGCGAGCCGACCCGGTAGCCGCCCCGGGCGAGGTACAGCACCCGGTCCACCAGCCCCAGTACGGGGTTGATCTCATGGGTCACGAAGACCACCGCCGTGCCGTGGGAGCGGCGCCGGGCGTCCACCAGCTCGGTCACGGCCCGTTGATGGTGCAGGTCGAGTGAGAGCAACGGCTCGTCGCACAGAAGGATCCGCGGATCGGTCGCCAGCGCCTGCCCGATACGCACGCGCTGCCGCTCGCCGCCGGAGAGCAGGCCGACGGGGACGTCCGCGTACGCGGCGGCCCCGACCGATTCGAGTACCTCGTCCACCCGGCGGCGGACGGCGCCCGTGCGCAGCCGGGGCAGGAAGCCGTGTCCGTCGATACCGAAGCGGACCAGGTCCCGGGCCCGCAGCGTGGCGTGCGCGGACAGCGTCGCCTGCTGCGGGACGTAGCCGATGTGCCGGCTGCCCTTGCGGGGCGGGTCGCCGAGGACCGTCAGGGTGCCGGCGGACAGCTGCCGTTGGCCCAGCAGGGCGCGTACGAAGCTCGTCTTGCCCGACCCGTTGGGTCCGAGCACGGCCAGGAACTCCCCTGGCCGCACGTCGAGATCGAGACCCTGCCACAGCACACGGTCCCCGTAGGCCAGGGCCGCGTCTCGCAGGCTGATCACCGCGCTGTCCGCGTCACGGTCCCCGGTCCCGGCCTCGCGGGCTCGGGGCACGGAGGCCGCGGTGGGCCGCCTCACTTGCCCAGCGCGCTCGCGAGCGCGTCGACGTTGGCGGTCATCCAGCCGAGGTAGTCCTTGCCCTCGGGCAGGGTCTCGGTGACCGGGACGACGGGAACCCCGGCGGTCCTGGCCGCCTGCTCGACCTTCTCGGTCTGCGGGCCGGAGGTCTGCTCGTTGTAGACCAGCGCCTCGACCTTCTTGTCGGTGAACAGAGCCAGCGTGGCCTGGAGGTCCCTGGGGGAGACGTCGTCGCCCTCTTCGACGGCCTCGCTGAATGCCTCGGGCGTCGCGTCCTTGAGGCCGCCGGCCTCGATCATGTACAGCGGCACGGGCTCGGTGATGGCCACTTCCTCGCCGCCGTGGTCGGTCTTGATCTGGGCTTCCTTCGCCTCCAGCGGCTTCAGTTCCGCTTTGAAGGCCTCCGCGTTCTTGGTGAAGCTGGCGGCCTCGTCCGGGTCCGCCTTGCCCAGGGCGGTGGCGATGCTGTCGGCGAGCTTGCCGACCGTGGGGAAGTCGTACCAGACGTGCTCGTTGAGCTCTCCGCCCGCCGGGGCGGTCTTCCCGGAGACCTTGACCGCGTTGACCACCTCGGCGGACGAGTCGCTGCTCTTCAGCATCCGGTCGATGAAGTCGTCGTAGCCGCCGCCGTTCTCGATGACGACCTTCGCCTTGGACAGCGCCAACTGGTTCTGGGTGTTGGCCTCGTAGGAATGCGGATCCTGGTCGGGGTCGCTGATGATCGAGGTGACCTTCACCTTCCCGCCGCCTATCTGCTCGGCGATGTCCCCGTAGACGTTCGTCGAGGCCACCACCGGGATGGCGGAGGCGGCGACGGGGCTCTGCGAGTCGCTGGTGTCGCTTCCGGAATCGGACGAGCCACCGCAACCGGCGAGGAGGAGCAAGGAGGCGCCGGTGATGAGCGGTGCCAGACGCCGGGGCGAGGTAGAACGCATGGAATCCTCCGCAACAATCCGTAACAGGGTGAGTTGTCCGCCGAGTTCGGCTTGTCCCGGCTTCGACGTCACGCTAGATGGAAACGGATGTCAAGACCATCTTTCGGGCATTCTCATATGACAATCATTGCCGAGAAATGACCGTCCGTCTCTTCGGCCCGATGGGTCACGGCTGGTGTGCGCACGCCATCCCGGATGGGAGGAGAATGTACATAACGCGCTTTTTCGCGCCTTACCGTGCTGTAGACGGTCGAAGCCGCTCTGCGGAAGGAGACCATGATGCACCCCGTCGCTGTCGCAGGTGCGGTCGTCGGCCGCGTCACTCACTACGCCCTGTCGGGCACCGCCGGTGTACTGGTTCTGCGGGGAGCGGCCAAGGCCGCGCCCAAGGCGAAACCCATGGCCCGCAGACTGCTGATCAACGGCATCGCCGGGGGCATCACTACGGGGCGTCGACTCGGGGATGCTGCCGAGGAGGCCCGTCTGAAGGCGGGAGACCTGATGGCGGAGGCCAGGGAACAACTGGGCGAGGAGGCGCCGCCGCCGTCGGCCGTCGGTGTCGAGGGGCATGCCCACGATCATGATCACGAGCACTGAGGGACGATCGCCATGTCCGGCACGTCCGCGCCCGGCGACGTTCCCGCGCCCGTTCCGGCCTCCGGCTCAGGCTCCGGCTCCGGCTCCGGCTCCGAGGTGATCGTGCGGTCCGCCGCCGCGGGGCGCGTACGGCTGATGGTTCCCTGGCTGCGGGCGCGCCCCGGCTGCGCCGGGATCGTCGATGAGCGGTTCACGGATCTGCCGGGATTCAGAGCGCTGCGTATCTTTCCGCGTACCGGTGCGGTGATCGTCTGGGTGCAGCCCGACCTGGTCGATGTGGACCGGGTGGTCGCCGCCCTCGCCGAGGCGCCGCCGCCGGGTGTGCCGGCCAGGGCCAGCCGGTCCGTGCCCGATTCCTCCACGGGGGAGGTCGCCCGGCTGGTGGTCGGCGGTGCGGTGCTCGCCCTGGTAGGGCTACGGCGGCTGCTCGGCCGGCCCCCGTGGGCCCCGGCGGGCTCGGCCGGCTTCCTCGGCGCGGTCACCGTCTTCACCGGACTCCCGTTCTTCCGCGGCGCCGCACGCACCCTCGGCGGCAGACGCCACGCGGGCACGGATCTGCTGGTGACGACGGCGACCGTGATCTCACTCGTGCTGCGCGAGAACGTGGTCGCGCTGATGGTGCTGTGGCTGCTCAACATCGGTGAGTTCCTGCAGGCCGTCACCCTGCGGCGGACCCGGCGCGCCATCGAGGAACTGCTCTCCATCGGCGAGGAGCGGGTCTGGCTGGTCCGCGACGGCGTGGAGACGGAGGTCGATCTCGCGGAGGTCAGGGGCGGGGACGTGGTCGCGGTGTACGAGCACCACCGCATCCCCGTCGACGGCGTCGCCGAGTCCGGCGAGGCCCTGGTCGACCAGGCGGCCATCACGGGAGAGGCGCTCCCGGTGTACGTGCAGCCCGGCACCGAGGTGTACGCGGGCACCCTCGTCTCCACCGGCTCCCTGGCCGTACGGGCCACCTCGGTCGGACAGGACACCGTCGTCGGGCGGATCATCACCCGGGTCGAGGAGGCGCAGGCCGACCGGGCCCCGATCCAGACCGTCGCCGCCGCCTTCACCCGCCGCTTCGTGCCCGTCTCGTTCGCCCTCGCCGGGATCACGTACGTCCTGACCCGCGACGCCCGACGGGCGATGACCATGCTGCTGATCGCCTGCCCCTGCGCCGCGGGCCTGGCCACCCCCACCGCGATCAGCGCGGCCATCGGCAACGGCGCCCGCAGGGGCACCCTCATCAAGGGCGGCACCCACCTGGAAGGGATCGGCCGCGTCACCGCCGTGGTCTTCGACAAGACCGGCACCCTCACACTCGGCCGTCCCCTGGTCACCAGCGTGGTCACGCTCGACGAGACGGTCGGCGCCGACGAGGTCCTCAGCCTGGCGGCCTCCGGCGAACTGCACGCACGGCACCCGCTCGCCGAAGCCATCGTCCGGCGCACCGAGGAACAGCACCTGCACATCCCGATCCACCAAGCCTGCGAGGTCGTCCTCGGCATGGGCGTACGCGCCGAACTCGACGGCACTCGCCTGCTGGTGGGCAGCCCCGCCCTGCTGCGCCGCCACGGCCTGGAACTCTCCGAGGTCGCCCGGGACTGGACGAGCCGCCTGCGCGCCGCCGGTGAGACCGTCATCTGCCTCGCCCACGACGACAGGCTGATCGGCATGCTCGGCCTGTCCGACGCGGTACGCGGTGGGGCCGACACCGTCGTCCGTCAGCTGACCGACCTCGGGGTGACCCGCATCGTGCTGCTGACCGGTGACGCACCCGAGACCGCCCAGGCCGTCGCCGACGCACTCGGCATCACCGAGGTCCACGCCCACGCGCTGCCCGAGGCCAAACTCCAGCTGATCCGCGACCTCCAGACGGAGGGCCACAGCGTGGCCATGGTCGGCGACGGCACCAACGACGCCCCCGCGCTGGCGCTCGCCGACGTCGGCATCGTCATGGGAGCCCACTCCTCCCACGTCGCGCTGGAGACCGCCGACATCGCCCTGGCCGGGAACGACCTGCGCAATGTCGCCGCCGTCGTGGAACTCAGCCGGCACACCCTGCGCGTCGTACGGCAGAACTACACCCTGTCCATCGGCGTGAACCTCGCCGGCCTCATCGCGGGCGCCGGCGGCTCCATCAACCCCGTCCTGGCCGCCCTGCTCCACAACACCAGCAGCATCGCCGTGGTCGCCAACTCCGCCCGGCTGGTGGGGCACACCCCGCACCTCCCGAGCGAAATCTCCGCACGACTGCGCGCCGCGCCTCTGGAGGAACGGCGAGTGCGCTGATCCGCCACGCCGTCGTCCGAGCCGGACGCAGACGCTCGATGCGGTGAGCTTCTGATGCCGGACCACCCGGATGGGCTTATTGTGGCTAATGAGGCAGCTTGTAACGATTATGGGTCGAGGTCGTACCGCAGTGCGGCACCGTCCGACAGAACAGAGGCCCTGCCGCACCTTCCCCAATCCTGCCGGTCCCTCGTCTTCCGTCCGCGCTGACGGCGTCCACGCCGTCCACAGTCCGCTGCTCCGTATCCGAGGCCCCTCGCGCGGACGTTCCCGGTTCACGTCCGGACGCACCCCACAGGCACAAGTACTTCCACACGCCACGCGCACTTCTCCGCCACCCGTCGCACCAACCGACACCAGGAGGACGAGATGAGCGACAACGCCCTGCGAAAGCCCCCCGACGCCACCAGCGACTTCGATGTCAAGGCATCGTCACAGCGAACCGACGCCGACCTGTGGACGGCGTTCCACGCGGCGCAGAGTGCCGGGTCCCCGATGGACGCCCAGTCCCTGCCCACGGCGGACGAGCAACTCCCGCCGGGCGACGAGCCCGTCGATCTGCGGCCGCTGCGGCAGCAGTTCCAGGAGCAGCAGGGAACCGGTGAACAACGGCCGCCGGACCCGACGTCCGCTTTCGGCAGCGCCCCGGTCACGTCCCCCACCGGTGAGACCGACGGGATGTCGAATCACCAGCTCCCGCCGGGCGACGAGCCCGTCGATCACAGGCCACTGCGCATCCGGTTCCAGGAAGGAGAACACTGATCATGGAACTTCGCATCCGCAATCGCTATCGCCTGACCGTCTCCGCCGCCATCCTCTTCTTCAGCCCCGACACCTGCGCCGAGTACGGCCGTTGGGGAACGCGCGGCTGGTGGAACATTCCGCCCGGCGGCGAGGCGCACGTCCTCAACACGAACAACACCTGGTCGTACATCTATGCGGAAGCCGCCGACGGCACCCTCTGGACCGACGAGAACGGCCCGCGGATCTATGTCCGTCAGGAGGCCTTCCAGTCCTGCCTGCTGATCGGTGACACTCAGAGCCGGGTGGTCAGCACGGTCAAGGTCCGGTCCGGCACTGTCAACCTCAACCCGCCGACCAGTGCCGTCACGGCGCTCCCGGCGGCCGTCTCCGGCCAGCTCGAG
Source organism: Streptomyces sp. DSM 40750 (assembly GCF_024612035.1). Taxonomy (GTDB): domain Bacteria; phylum Actinomycetota; class Actinomycetes; order Streptomycetales; family Streptomycetaceae; genus Streptomyces. Next base: position 1,683,559 of record NZ_CP102513.1, on the reverse strand, counting down.
GTGTCCGCCCCCAGCCCGGCGGGGCTCACGGGGAGACGCTGACATCTGGGAGCCGCACCTGCTGTACAGGCCGTCGCCGCCCCACCGCGGCGACGGCCCGCCCCGCGTCCGGACCCGTAGTAGCTACCAAGGCTTCACGTAGGTGCAGATCGCCAGTGGTGAGTCCGGTGCGTACGGTTCCGTGTCGGTGGGCCAGTCGCCGAAGCGGGTCTCCGGTTCGAGGCCGGCGGCGCGGGCATAGGCGTCCATCTCCTCCGGTGCGGTCAGCCGGGAGACCTCGGTGCCGACGCGGGTGGTGCCGTCGGACTCGTACCAGACGTGGGAGAGGTGCCACAGCGATCCCTCGGGCAGGAGGAGGGAGTGGCTCTGCAGGCCGGTGCCGGGCTCCGGGTAGGGCGTGAAGTACGTGGCGCGGCTGCGGCCTTCGTGGAGGGCGAGGATGGCCGGCTTGTTGTGGGTCTCCATGACGAGGCGGCCGCCGGGGGTGAGCAGGTCGGCGGCGCGTTGTACGGCCTGTCGCTGCTCCTCGGGTGTGAGCAGCATGGACAGGGTGGCGCAGACGCAGTACACGAGACCCACGGTGCGGTCGGCGGTGTAGGTGCGGATGTCGGCGTGCACGGGCTCGACGCTCGTGTCGTCGGTCAGGTTCCGGCGCAGGACCTCGAGCATCTCGGGTGAGGAGTCGATGCCGGTGATCCGGCCGACGCGGCGCGACAGCGGGAGCGCGATCCGCCCGTTGCCGACGCCGAACTCCACGGTGCCGGAGGCCGGGTCGGGGTGGAGGGAGGCCAGGCGCTCGACCTCGGCGACGACGGACGCGTCGTCGGGGAACAGACGGTGGTACCAGCCGTCGAACTGCCGGCCGTAGCCGATGTCGTCGACGATGCCGGTCGTCGTGGGAGTGGTGGACGTGCTCATGGGTGCTGCCTCCGCTTCTTGGGTGGGGTGTTCCTCGGGTGGGTGTTCCTTCTGGCCTGTGAGCAGGCGCCGAACAGCGCCACGAGGGCGGCGCCGATGACGGCGGGAGTGTTGACGGCGCCGGTGGCGATCAGGAAGCCGACGATGCCGAGGGCCACCACGAGCGGGGTCATCAGGAAGTCGTTCATCAGGTACTCCTGTCGGGATGTTCTCTCCTGTCGGGGGCCTCGGATCAGGACGCCACGTCGCTGAGCTCCTGGAGCCGGGCGAGCCGGCGGTAGAGGCCGCTGTGCCGGTGGAGTTCGTCGTGGGTGCCGACGGCGTGCACCCGCCCCTGGTCGAGCACCACGATCTGCCGGGCCTCGGTGACGGTGGACAGGCGGTGGGCGATGGCGATGACCGCGCAGAAGTCGGAGATCATGGTGATGCTGTCGCGCAGGGCGTTCTCCGACTCGCTGTCGAGGTTGGCGGTGGCCTCGTCCAGCAGCAGGAACCGGGGTGCCTGCAGCAACGTACGGGCGATGGCCAGGCGTTGCCGCTGACCGCCCGACAGACCGGCGCCGCGGTCGCCGAGTTCGGTGTCGAGCCCGTGCGGCAGTGCGGCGATCACCTCGGTCAGGTTGGCCATGCGCAGCGCCTCGGCGATGTCCTTGTCGTCGGCGTCCGGCGCGCTGTAGGTGAGGTTCTCCCGGACGGTGCCGCGCAGCAGGGTGTGGTCCTGGTCGACGTATCCGACGATGGACCGCAGCTGGTTGAGCGGCAGGTCGGTGATGTCCGTGCCGTCGATGCGGATCGCCCCGGACACCGGGTCGAAGAGCCGCTCGATGAGCTGGAAGACGGTGCTCTTGCCCGCGCCGGACGGGCCGACGACGGCGGTGAGCCCGCTGGCGGGCACCGTGAAGGAGACGTCGTCCAGGACGACCTTCTCGCTGCCGGGGTAGGCGAACGTCACCGCGTCGAAGGCGAGGCCGGTGTTGTACGCGGTCCTGACGGGCCGGGTGCCGCGCTTGCGGTCGGCCGGGCGGTCCGCCGGCCTGTCGCCCTCCACCTCGATCTTGCCGAGCTCCGCCAGACGGTCGATCGACGCCCTGCCGACCTGGAACTGGGCGATGGACGTGAACAGCGTCAGCAGCGGGGCCACCAGATAGAAGAGGTAGAGGATGAACGCCGTCAGGTCGGCGGCGGTCATCTCGCCGGTCGCGGTGCGGGCCGCGCCCAGGGCGATGACGACGGTGAGGGCGAGCTGGGTGCCGATGCTCATGGTGGGGTCGAGCAGGGACGACAGGACCGTCACCTTGATCCCGGACTTGCGGGCCTGTTTGGCGATGTCCGCGATGCCCTCGGCCTCACGGGCCTCGGCGCGGGACGCCTTCACGGTCGGCATCGCGCCCAGCACCCGCATCAGCGCGGAGCCGAAGTTGCCGGTGTCGGTCTGGTTGGTGATCGACACCTTCCGCACCCCACGTGCCAGCCAGAGCGAGATGACGCTGGTGACGCCGAGACAGGCCAGCGTGGCGGCGAGCAGTACCTCGTCGACCCAGGCCATCAGCGCGATACCGCCGACGACCAGGAAACCGTTCTGGATGATGCTGTCGATGGCGTGCGTCATGGTGGTGCGGGCGAGGAGGGTGTCGCTGACCATCCGGGCGAAGACATCGCCCTGCTTCCAGCCGCTGTACGCGCGGAACCGGGAGCGCAGCAGCCGGGCGGCGAGGTTGCTGCGGATGTCGTAGACGATGTTCTCCCCGGCGAGCCCGATGACGTACGAGTGGAGGGCGCCGAGGACGGCGTCGGCGAGGAACAGGGCCGCGGCGATCAGGATGGGGCCGGTCACCGGCCGTCGCTGCTCCACGGAGGCGACCAGTCCGCCGATGACCGCGGGCTGGGCCAGGGACGCCGCGGCGCCCAGCAGGCCCAGCAGGATGCCGAGTGCGATCAGCCCGCGGTGCCGGCCGAGCGCTCGCCACGGTTTGGCGCCCTTGCCCCACAGCAGATGCAGATGGAGCTCGGGGACCGCCCGGTGCACGGCCCGCGGCCTGGTCGGGGGCCGCGTGCCGGCGGGGTTCACTCGGCGTCACTCCCGTCGTGCTTGCGTTCCCGCACGACCTGGACGTACAGGAGGGCCGCCTTGACGAAGCCGAGGCCGATCAGCACGAGGCCGCTGATGAAGAAGGGGTTGTCGAGGCTCATAGGTCAGGTCCTCACTTCGGTCTTGGCGGAGGCGGGCGGAGCGGACGGGGTGAGCGGAGTGCTCGGGGCGTGCGGGTCGAGCGGCACGAAGGGGGAGACGAACATGAGCTGGGGGCCCTGGCGCATGTCGTATCCGGTTCCGGAGGCCAGGGCGAACTGGAAGCCCTTGACGTCCTGGTCCGTCTCCTCGGCCGCGATACGGGTGCGTACGTGCTCGGAGATCAGCCGGTAGCCGGGGGTGTGGGCGGCGGCGGCGAAGCCCTGGTCGAGGCGGGGCAGGATCTCCTGGCACGCGTCGAAGACGGACTTGTCGGCGCGGCGGGTCGGGAACCAGAGCAGGTGCAGCGGCTTGCGGTCCTCGATGCCGCTGGCGTCGCGCCAGCCGGAGGCCGCGCCGTCGCCGCTCACCATCCGGTACAGGAAGTGGAAGTCGAACATGGCCGGGTGCGGTGCGAAGAACCGCCAGTTCGGCAGCAGGGAGAAGTGGTCCCGGGAGCGGACCCGGCCGAAGTGCTGGTGGGGGTGCTGGCCGGCGAGGGTCAGCAGGAGCAGGGCGGCTCCGGCGATCCGCCAGGGAGCTCCCTCACCGGTGAAGACGTTCTTCAGCCGGAGACGGGGGAGGGACGTCATCGGGTGGCCTCCTTGCGGGCGGCGGGACGGGACGGCCGGGAGGAGCCCGAGCCGGGCGAGCGGCGGTCGGGGGCGCCGAAGAACGCGACGATGCGGTCCGTCACCTGGTGCGCGAAGCGGCTGTTGATCAGCATGGTCTCGTGGGTGGCGCCCTCGATGACCACGGCCTCGCTGCGCGCGCCGACATGGGCCTCGGCGAGCTCCTTGTGGAGGAGGAGCTGTTCGGGGTTGGTGTCCACGGTCCGCTGGGCGGAGATCACGAGCGCGGGTACGCCCTCGATCCGGGCGAGCGCTCCCTTGAAGGACGCGAAGTCGTCCCGTACGGACTTCCATTCGCGGCGTGCGGCCTCCCACATGCGGGCGTCCGCGTACTGCGCGAAGACCTTCTTCCGGTAGGCGTAGGGCAGTTCGGTGATCCAGACGGGACGGGTGAGGAGGGCGCCGGTGCCCAGGCGCAGTGCCCGGCTGACAGCGGCGAAGTGGCCCGAGAGACCCTTCTCCACCTGGCTCAGTCCGTCGGCGAACTGGCCGGGGTGGGAGGAGTCGAGGTACACGATGCCCTGGAGCCGGTCGCCCAGGTGGCGGGCGGCGCGCCGGGCGATCTCGCCGCCGATGGAGTGGCCGACGAGTATCACCCCGCGGTGCGGGGCGACCGCTCCGTTCACGAGGTCGACCAGGTCGTGCACGGACTCCGACAGCCGGTACGGGCTGGTGGCCCTGCGGCGGCTGCCGGCGTATCCGGCACGGGCGTAGGCGACGATGCCGTACCGGGTCTCGTGGGCCAGCCGTTCGGAGATCCAGGCATAGTGTTCGCTCGTCGACAGCAGTCCACTGGCCAGGACGACGACCGGCTGGTCGGGGTCGCCGGGCGAGTACTCCTCGTACTGGAGCCGGTTTCCGTGCCGGGTCGTCAGCATGCGGGAGGAGTGCCAGCCCTCGGTGGTGCGCAGCCGCCTCCGTACGGCGGTCACGGCCGCCGCGGCGGTGCCGCCCGCGAGTGCGACGACCGCGGCCTTGACGGCACGGTCGTCACGTCCGGCGACGGCGGCGTGGGACCGGGGCGTGCTGGTGTAGGCGACCAGGGGGTGGAACGCGGGGAAGGCGGTCACGAACCGGCTCAGGCCCATGAAGTAGCCGTTGGCCACGTGGAACGCCGCGGCACTGGTGATCATGGAGCGGGTCAGTCTGCCACCGCGGGCGTAGGCGAGCGGGAAGAGGCACTCCAGTGCCAGCACGCTGTGCGTGAGTGCCTTGGCGGTCTTCGGGTGCTCCTGGGTCCAGCGGAAGATGCCTTCGTGACCGTACGTACGGGTGCGCATCACTCCGCCGAGCGCGGAGGCGTCCCGCCAGGGCTTGCCGAACAGCTTGACCCAACCGGACACCGCGTACGCCATGTTGGCCTGGAGGGCGGCGTACCACACCAGTGCGTCCTTGGCCGCCGGCGAGGGCACCAGACGGGCGGCGCCGGTGGCGATCTGGACCAGTGTGGCCACCTGGTCGGAGCCGTCGCCGCCGTAGTGGTGGCGCGGGGCGAGCACGGCGGAGGAGGCGCCGAGGAAGAGGTTGCCCGCACCCCGCCACCGGGAATTGCCGGGCAGCAGCATGCCGACGGCCACGGCGGAGCGGGCCACGTGCAGGGCGGTGGTGGTGTGCACTCCGCTGACGCTGTCGACCAGACGGCGTGTCAGGGGACCGGCTCCGGCGAGGTACTGCCTGGCCACCTCCCAGTCGTTCATCCCTCCCTTCTCGATGTCCTTGCGCTGGGCCAGGTACTCCAGGGAGGACTGCAGACTGGACACGGCGGCCAGCCGCTCGGACATGCCGATGGCGCGATCCCGGCTGACCGGAGTCGGACCGAACACCGCGGAGGTGATCCTTCCTGGAATTACGGCAGGGATTTTTCCGGTGAATTTCACGGGCCCCTCTTTCGTGGTAAACTCGTCAGACGCTTTCTTGTCTCAGAGCGCGCTGCCGGGCCAGAACACACCTCTGGCCCGGCAGTTTTCATGCACTCATCCTTTTCGCTCCCAGTGGTCGGCCGTGGCCGAGCCGTGCGGAGCGGATCAGGCCGGGGTGCCGCCCACGGCCGCGGCCTGGGCGTTCGCGGCGTTGGCGATGGCCTGGTTGGCGTCCGCGGCGGCGTTGTTCGCCTCCACGGCGCTGGCCGCGCCGACCACCTGGGCGACGCCGCCGCCGACCTGGGCCAGGTCCGCCAGGCCACCCAGCGCGGCGAGCGCGTTGGCGCCGTTCGCGACCCGGCCGATGCGCGGGGTACCGAGGGTGGGACGTGCGGACGCGAGGATGACACCCTCCACGGGGAGGTCCATACGGTCCATTGCCTTCGCGATGCTGCTCATTCTCTTTTTCCTTTCGTTTCTACGGCTTCTTTTCGAGGGCTTCGGGGAACCTTTTTCCTTGCCCTTCGAGAAAGAACACTACGGGCGTCCGCAGGGACCTCACATCCGGAAAATTGATGAATCTGAGAGTGACGGGGTTCACAGTGGGCGGGCGGCACGAAAAAGGCCCGGACCTTGTGGTCCGGGCCGTTCTGAAAAAGGCTTTTCAGCGAATTCGGCGCAGCGCCGACGCGGCCGCGTTCGCGCCGCACATGCCATGGGCGCCCGCTCCCGGTGGCGTCGCCGCGGAGCAGATGTACATGCCGGGCACGCCGGTGCTGTAGGGGTCGAACGCGGGGCGGGGACGCAGCACGAGCTGGAGGGCGGTGTTCGCCCCGGCGATGACGTCACCGCCGACGTAGTTCGGGTTGTACTCCTCGAAGCCGGCCGGTGAGCGGACGGCCATGTCCAGGACCCGCTCGCGGAATCCGGGGGCGAACCGTTCGATCTGCGCGACGACCGCCTCCGTGGCGTCGCCGTCGTAGCCGTGCGGCACGTGCGCGTACGTCCAGACCGGGTGGACATCACCCTGCGAACGTTGTGGATCGGCCAGGTACTGCTGGCCGACGAGGACGAAGGGCCGCTCCGGCATACGCCCGGCGTGGATCGCCCGCTCGGCGGCGGCGACCTCCTCGTAGTTCCCGCCGAGGTGCACGGTGCCGGCCCGGCGGGCCGCCCCGTTGGTCCACGGCACACCGCCCTGGACGGCGAAGTCGACCTTGAAGGCGCCGGGGCCGTGGCGGTAGCGGCGATAGGCCCGGGCCACCCGTGCCGGCAGCCGGTCGCCCAGGATGTCGGCGACCGCGCGCGGCGCGAGGTCGAAGAGGACCACGTCGGCCGGGGGCAGATCGGCCTGGGAACGCACCCGCACACCGGTCTCGATCCGGCCGCCGAACTCGGTGATCAGTGCCGCGAGCGCGTCGCTGATCGCCCGGGAACCGCCCGCGGCCACCGGCCAGCCGTGGCGGTGACCGGCGGCGATGATCGTCAGGCCGACCGCGGCGCTCGCCGGCCGGTGGAACGGGCGGAACGCGTGCGCGGCCACCCCGGCGAAGAGCGCGCGGGTGGTCTCGCCCCGCCACAGCCGGGCCACCGCGGCGGCGGGCAGCAGGGCCTGCGGACCGAACGCGGCCAGGCGCAACGGATGCTTCGGCACATGTCCGAGCGGCTGCATGAGGTCCTCGGCGAGTTCGTCGTAGCCGTCAGTGAGCGGCCGGAAGACCCGCCGCCATCTGCGTCCGTCCCCACCGCCGAGGCCGTCGGCCGTCTCCTCCACCGACCGGTGCAGGACCCCGGCCTCGCCGGAGTCCAGCGGGTGCACGCAGTCGATGTCCGGCAGGCACCAGGTGAGGCCGTGACGGCCGAGGTCGAGGCCGCGCAGGAACGGGGAGCCGACGGCCATGGGATGGGTGGCGGAGCAGTGGTCGTGCAGGAGTCCCGGGGTCAGTTCGCTGGTGCGCGTGCCGCCGCCGATGGTGTCGGCGGCTTCGAGGACGGTGACCTCGACACCCTCCCGGGCGAGGAACGCGGCGGCCGCGAGTCCGTTCGGACCGCTGCCCACCACGACGGCCGTACTCATGTGCCTCCTGCGTCGCCTCGAAATGGGGCACCGGTCCGCCGGTCCGCCGGTCCGCCGGTTCGCCGGTTCGCCGGTTCGCCGGTTCGCCGAGCGAAGCGGTGAAACGGGAAAGTGGTGGACCGGGCCCTTGAAAGGGGCCCGGTCCGGGCCGTTTCACCACTCTGCGGGACGTGAGAAGGCCGTCCCGGCGCCTTTGGTCTTCGCCACATTAGAGGCCGGTGCCCGCCCGGCGCGATTCGTAGAATTGCCTAATTCGCGCCCCGGATCGCCTAATACTGCAGCCGCAGTTACGGGGGTTGGTGGCCGCGGCGGCGGTAGTGGCTGAGGCGGGCTCGCTGTTGATGGCGGCGGCGCCAGCGTGACCAGTGCAGGATGTGGTCGGCTTCGTGCCGGACGGCGTGGGTGAATCTGCTCAGCAGGCGGCGGATTTCGTTCACGCTCAGTCGGATGAGGTCGCGGCTGTGTCCCCCTTTTCGTGAGTGGTGCTCCGGACTGCGGTCAGGTGGGCGGCAGCTGCCATGGCCAGGGTGATGTGCCGGTACCAGGCCGGGTATTGGCGTACTTGGTAGTGGTCCAGGCCGGCCTCGTTCTTGGCGGCCTGGAAGCATTCTTCGATCGCCCAGCGGGCCCCAGCAGCGCGGACGATCTCGGCCTGCGGCGTGTTCGCGGGTGCGTGCACCAGGTAGTAGGCGCGCTCGCCGTCGGCGAGGGACCGCCGGATCAGCAGGGCGTCTTCGAAGCCGTCGTCACGCTCACCTGGCAGCGGGACCAGGGCCCATGCGTATTCGCGCAGGCCGTGGGCACCCTCCCCGGCCGAGCGGATCTCCCAGGTGTGCTCCGGCAGGATCGCTGAGACGGTGCGGGCGTTCTGCCCGCGCGGCCCGCATCGATGTCTGGAGGCGACTGCCAGCACGTAGCTCAGGCGCTGTTCGGCCAGCCAGCCGCGTAGGACCGGGTCCTGGCCGTAGACCTCGTCGCCGGTCACCCAGCGAAACGGCACCTTCGCGGCAACCGCCCGCTCCAGCATCGCGCGGGCCAGCGCGGGCTTGGTGCGGAAGGCGACCTCGTCACCGATCCTCGCGTCCGCCCGGCGGGCCGGATCCTCGATCCAGGAAGTGGGGAGGTACAGCTCCCGGTCGATCAACGCCCGCCCCTTGGCGGAGACGTAGGCCAGGAACACTCCCAGCTGGCAGTTGTCGATCTTCCCGGAAGTGCCGGTGTACTGCCGCTGCACGCCGGCCGAGCGGGTGCCCTTCTTGACGAAGCCGGTCTCGTCCACGGCCAGCACACCGTCCTCGGCGCCCAGGTTTTCCAGCACGAAGCCACGGACCTCGTCACGGACCGCGTCGGCGGACCAGTCGGCCTGGTTCAGCAGCCGTTGCATGCCGTCCGGGCACAGCTCACCGGCCTGCTCGGCCAGTGTCCAGCCGTTCTTGCGCTCCAGCGGCGCGAGCAGTCCGCGCAGGTACTCTCCTGCCCGCCGACGCGGCTCCGACCTCCGGAAATGCCCACTGATCCGAGCATGCAGAGCGTCCAGACCCGCCGCCCAGCGGTGCACCTCATCAACCGTGACGTCCCCACCCATGCCCAGTTCAACGAGCCGCCCGACCACTCGTCACACCAACTGCGGCTGCAGTACTAACTCGCCTCCCAGTTCATGTCCGGCTCGGGCTCCGTACGGGCATTCGGCTTGGCATGGCGTCCGTGGTGCGGGCGAGACGAGGGAACCGGGGCGGCGGACCGTTCGGCGCCCTGCGGTTCGGCTTCCGTGAGCACCGGGAAATGGGCGATGAGCCACCAGCCGCCGTCGTCGGCGGGGCCCGCCGTCAGGGAGCCGCCGACCGCCTCCACCCGCTCGCGCAGACCGATCAGACCGTAGCCGCCGTGGCCTCCCGTGGGCCGGGAGCCCCGACGTTCGGGCCCGGTGTTGTACACGTCGACCCGGAGCAGATCGTCGCGGGTGCGGTGGACGCGTACCGTCGCCTGGGTGCCCGGCGCATGCCGCCGTACGTTGGTCAGCGCCTCCTGCACCACGCGATGGACCGCGGAGCCCACCTCGGGCAGCAGGCCGCTTCTTCGGGCGGCGGCGGTGACCTCCAGCTGGGCGGTGGATCCGTCACCCTGGCCACTGAACGACGAGACCAGTTTGGTGAGTTCGGTGTACGGCTCCTCGGGGCGCTCGATGGTGGTCTGCTCGCCCTCCTCGCGCAGTACGCGGATCAGGCGGCGCATGGAGTCCATGGTCCGCTGCCCGGCTTCGGCGATGTTGCTCAGGATGGGGCCGACCTGATGGGGCGCGCTCTCATGGATCACCCCGGCGGCGTGTGCCTGAGCGATGATTCCCGTCACGTGGTGGGCGACGAAGTCGTGCAGTTCACGGGCGAGTTGGATGCGCTCGGCGAGCCGTACGGCGGCGATCGTACGGGTGCGGCAGGCGTCCAGGGTGCGCAGATAGCAGCCCGTTCCGACCGCCCCGCCGACGGCGAACGTCAGCAGGAAGGGATAGGTCAGGGTGATTCCGGTACCCCCGGTGCGCAGGGGTTCGTCGATGACGCTGGCCCCGATCGCGGCGGCCAGTGCGAGGGCGATGCCGTGCCGGGGGACGTTGCGGCAGGTGCGGGCGAGCAGGACCAGCATGCACGCCGTCTCCAGCAGCCCCCATTCGGGCAGAGCCGCCCCCATCAGCAAGGTGCCCAGCGTCACCGCCGTCGAGACGGCCGCGCAGACCCCCGCCCGCCACTCGATGCTCAGCCGCGGTTCCGGCAGGAGCACCAGCGCCAGGGCGACAGGGCCGGTCACGAGTGGCAGCCAGTCGACGGGGCTGCGCTGCTGTGACCCGATGATCCCTATGTCGAGCAGCCACAGCACACCCAGAGCCGGGTAGAGGGCGCGATGGTTCAGCCGCCGTACGGGTAACCGAGGGGGGCCGTGGTGCGGGTGGGTCGCTCGTGCCGAAAGTGCCCCGAGTGACGAAGTTGTCATACAACTGGAGGTTAGGCATGTGCATGCCTGCCTGATAGACGGTCGATCGATGTGTGGGGAGGGACACAGATCGGCAACAGGTCCTTCACCGAACCACCGTCAGTGCGCCGTCCGGACCGCCCCGTTGGCCCAGGCCCACGCGGCCACCTCGACACGGTTGCGTACGCCGAGCTTGTGGTGGATATGGCCCAGATGCGTCTTCACGGTGGACAGGGACAGGCACAGCTCGTCGCTGATCTCCTGGTTGGTACGGCCCACCGCGACCAGCCGGGCGACATCCAACTCGCGGGCGGTGAGCGACGATTCGGGCACACCGGTGCCGTTCGTCGGCGCCGACGCCCGTTCCTCCAACTGCTTCAGCAGCCGGACCGTCACCGCGGGCGAGACCAGTGCGTCACCGCGCGCCGCCGCCCGCACCGCCTCGACCAGCAACGCGGGCGTGGCGTCCTTCAGTAGGAAACCGCAAGCTCCGTTGCGCAGCGCCACGTTGAGGTAGTCGTCCTGGTCGAAGCTGGTGACCACCACGACCTGGGTCGGGTACATCGCCCCGGGGCCGGACAGGAGTCGGGTCACCTCCAGCCCGTCCAGCTTCGGCATGCGGACGTCCACCAGGCACACATCCGGCCGCAAGGCGCGCGCCAGCTCCACGCAGGCGAGCCCGTCGGCGGCCTCTCCGATCACCTCGATGCCCTCCTGGGCGTCGAGGATGAGGCGGAAGCCGGCCCGGATCAGATCCTGATCGTCGGCGATCAATACGCGTGTGGGGGTGCTGCTCACGGGGCCGAGCATGCCATGGATCACGTGGCCGGTCCGGCCGTCCGTGGAAAGCGGGCCGATCGAAAGCGGGCCGATCGAAGCGGGCCATTCGAAAGCGGGCCGACCGAATGGCCGTGAGGACCGGGCGGTCGGCGCGTTCCTGACGGCCGATCCTCTTCGGGGCGGAAGGGACGAGGCCGATCGGCCGATGGCCGGCGCCGGTATCGGTCGAATGGTCGATGGCCGGGGCCCGGGTGTCACGGAAGAGTCACAGCGCACCAGGCGGACGATGTCGCGGGTCCTCGACCCCCCTTCGAACAAGGCAGGCACCATGACAGTGGACACCTCTGGCCGACTCAGCACCCGGGAACTGGAGATCCTTCTTCTGGCGGCCCACGGTATGTCGGACGCGGACATGTCCCAGCAGCTGTCGATCTCGCCCCGCACGGTGGCATCCCACATGCGCAGCATCCGGGAGAAGTTGTGCGCGAAGAACCGCACGCATCTCATCGCGATAGCACTGCGTCTGGGGATCCTCGCGCTGCGGACGGACCGGACGGACCGTTCGAGGTGGCCGGACCGGCTGGACCGGCTGGATGAAACGTTCCGCTTGACGGGGCTGAGCGGGGGCCGGGCGCAGCCCGTGGGGTGAGCCACCCTGACTGACCTTTATTTAGGTTAGGCTAACCTTCTTCTGTGAGATCTGGTGAGGAAACAGCCGACAGCCCGCGGCTACGCGGACACGAACTGTCGGCCACGGGCGTCACGGTGTCGTACGACGGCGTCGACGTCGTGCACGACGTGGCGGTCACACTGCGGCCCGGTGAAGTGACCGCCCTGGTCGGTCCCAACGGCAGCGGGAAGTCGACGCTCCTGCGGACGATCGCCCGGCTGCAGCGGGCCCGCCGGGCCACCCTCAGGATCGATGCCGCCACCGACGGCCTCGCCCTGACCGCCCGTGAGTTCGCGCGGCACGTGGCCCTGCTGACCCAAGGACGTCCCACGCCCGGCGGACTGACCGTGCGGGACGTCGTCGAGTTCGGCCGCTATCCCTACCGGGGCCGTTTCGGCCGCCAGGACCCGGACGCGACGGCCGCGGTCGACCGGGCCCTCGCGCTGACCGGTGTCACGGACCTCGCCGAGCGCGGCGCCGACCACCTGTCCGGCGGGCAGTTGCAGCGGGTGTGGCTCGCCGGCTGCCTCGCCCAGGAGACCGGCGTGCTCCTGCTGGACGAGCCGACGACCTACCTCGACCTGCGCTATCAGATCGAACTCCTCGACCTCGTCCGCGACCTGGCGGACGACCAAGGAATCGCCGTCGGCGTCGTCCTGCACGACCTCGACCAGGCGGCGGCCGTCGCCGACCGGATCACGCTGCTCGAAGCGGGCCGGATCGTCGCCGAAGGCCGACCCGAGGACGTCCTGACACCGGAACGCCTGACCGCCGTCTACGGCATCCGGATCGACGTCGACACCGACCCTCTGACCGGCCGACTGCGCACCCGTCCGATCGGCCGCCACCACACCCGACACACGCGAACCGAAAGGCTCGGCACCCCTTCATGAGACGCCTTCTGCTCACCGCGGCCACCACCACCGCCGCGGCGCTCACCCTCGCCGGGTGCGGCACCACCGAGCCTGCCGCCGACAGTTCCGCGAAGGCCGCCGAGGCCATCACCCTGACCGACTACACCGGCGCGAAGGTCGAGCTCGACGGCCCGGCCACCAAGGTCGTCGCCACCGAGTGGAACGAGGTCGAGAGCCTCATCACGCTCGGCGTCGACCCCGTCGGCGTCGCCGACGTCAAGGGCTACAAGACCTGGGACACCGCCGTCCCGTTGAAGAACGAGCCGAAGGACATCGGCACGCGCGGCGAGCCGAGCATGGACACCATCGCCGCCCTCTCGCCCGACCTCATCGTCGCCTCCTCCGACCTGCCGCCCGCGGCCGTGAAGCAACTCCGCGAGATCGCCCCCGTGCTGGGGATCAAGTCCGCCGACGCCTCCGACCAGATCGGGCAGATGCTGGACAACCTCGACCTCATCGCCAAGGCCACCGGCACCACCGACCAGGCCAAGGCGGCCCGCGCGGACTTCGAGGCCAAGGTCGCCGAGGGCGAGAAGGCCCTCGCCGACGCCGGGCTCGCCGGCACGGAGATCGCCTTCGCCGACGGCTACGCCACCTCCAACCAGGTCTCCGTGCGCCCGTACACCAGCGGTTCCCTCATCGGGGCCGTCAACGAGCGGATCGGCCTGAAGAACGCCTGGAAGGTCAAGGGCGACGAGAGCTACGGCCTGGGGACCACCGATGTCGAAGGCCTCACCGATCTGCCGGACGACGTGCGGTTCGCCTACATAGGCAACGACGGCGACGAGACCAGTACGCCCTTCACCAACGAACTGGCGAAGAACGCCGTATGGACGTCCCTGCCCTTCGTGAAGGCCGGTGACGTGCACCGACTGCCCGACGGTATCTGGATGTTCGGCGGTCCCGAGTCGATGGAGGCGTACATCGACGCCGTCGTCGACGCGCTGACGAAGTAGCGCCCGCCATGGCCGTCACCGCGACGTCCCCCGCCACCCGTCCGTCGACGGCCGCGTCCCGGACGGGCGCGGCCGCGGTGACGGCCACGCTCGTCCTCCTGGTCGCCGTCCTCGCCGTCGTCGACATCACCCAGGGCACCGCCGCCGTCGGGCCGGCCGAGGTGTTCAAGGCCCTGACCGGGCAGGCCGATCCGGCCGACGCCTCGGTCGTGATCGCCTCCCGGCTGCCGCGGATGACCGCGGGCATCCTGGTCGGCGTCGTCCTCGGCGTGGCGGGCGCCGTGCTGCAGGCCGTCAGCCGCAATGTGCTCGCCTCGCCCGACACCCTCGCGGTGAACGCCGGTTCGTACCTGGCGCTCGGCATGGCCGGTGTCACCGGCGTCTCGCTGCCCCTGATCGCCTCCTCCGGCGTCGCCTTCGTGGGCGGGTTGCTCGCAGCGGCCGTCGTGCTCGCGCTCTCCGGCCTCGGCACGGGCACCGTACGACTGGTCCTCGCGGGCACCGCGCTGGCGCTGGGCCTGAACTCCGTGACGGAAGGCCTGCTCCTGCTCTTCCCCCAGCAGACGGAGGGCCTCTACCAGTGGAACCAGGGCAGCATCAACCAGAACGGCTTCGACGGCGTCCTGCAGATGCTGCCCCTCGTGTCGGTCGGGCTCGTCGGCCTGCTGCTGACCGCCCGTCGGGTCGACGCGCTCGCTCTCGGCGACGACGCCGCCCGCGGACTGGGCGTCCCGGTCCGCGCCACCCGCGTCACGGTGGTCGTCCTGGCGGCGCTCCTGTCCGCGGCGGCCGTCACGCTCGCCGGGCCCATCGGCTTCGTCGGCCTGTGCGCACCCGCCCTGGTGCGTCCGCTCGCCCGCCGGTTCCGGGGTTTCGTCCGCGCCCGTGCGGCCCTGCCCATGGCCGGCCTGGTCGGCGCGGGTCTGGTCCTCGGGTCGGACGTGCTGCTGCGGGCCCTCGTCCCCTCCGACACGGCGGTCGCCGTGCCCACCGGCGTCGTCACCAGCCTGGTCGGCGCCGTGTTCCTGGTGGTGATGGCCCTACGACTGCGGGACACGGCCGGAGCCGACGCGCCGGACCGGCTGCGCATCCCCAGCCGGCCGGCGTTCCTGGTCACGGTGACCGCCCTCGTCGCCGTGGTCGTGGGGGTCACGATCGCCGGCGTCCTGCTGGGCGACAGCAGACTCCTGCTCGGCGATGTCGCGAATTGGGCGCAGGGGCGGGCCGGCCGGACCGTGTCCTTCGTCCTGGACACCCGGGTGCCCCGCGTTCTCGCGGCCCTGTGCGCGGGCGCGGCGCTCGCGCTGGCCGGCACGCTGGTGCAGGCCGTGACCCGCAACCCGCTCGCCGAGCCCGGGGTGCTGGGCGTGTCCGGCGGAGCCGCGCTGGGCGCCGTACTGCTCGTCACCACCGTGCCCGTCGCCGGCCCGTGGAGCGTCGCGGGTGCCGCGTTCGTGGGGGCCGCGATCTCCTCCGTGGTCGTCTTCGGGCTCGCGGCCCGGGGCGGCTATCAGCAGAACCGGCTCGTGCTCATCGGTATCGGCGTGGCCAGCGGGACGACGGCGCTGATCAGTCTGCTCATCGTGCTCACCGACCCGTTCAACGCCGCGAAGGCGCTGACCTGGCTGTCCGGTTCGACGTACGGGCGGACCATGCCGGATGTCCTGCCCGTCGCGCTCGTGCTGATGCCGGGCCTCGCCTTGGCGGTCGCCCGGCGCACCGAGCTGGACCTCGTCTCCCTGGACGGAGACACACCGAGGCTCCTCGGCCTGCGGCTGTCCCGGGCCCGGCTCGGCTTCCTGGTGGCGGGCGTCCTGCTCAGCGCGACCGCCGTCGCCTCGGCCGGAACCATCGGCTTCGTGGGCCTGGTGGCACCGCACGCGGCACGTGCCCTCGTGGGCCGACGGCACGCACGCGTCGTGCCGGTCGCCGTCCTCCTCGGTGCCGCACTCGTCTGCACGGCCGACCTCCTCGGCCGCACGGTGATCGCGCCAGCCCAACTGGGGGCCGGCCTGATGACAGCGGTGATCGGCACGCCGTACTTCCTGCATCTGCTGGTACGAAGCCGCCGGTAGCCGCCCCGGCCTGCCGGAGCCCGTGGTGGCCGGCTGAGCCCGAACCGGAGCGAGCCCCCTGCGGTTTCCGCCGGGGGCGGCCCGACGGCGTCGCCGCTCAGCGCCAGTCGGGTGTGCCCGAGGCGGGCGGCAGACGGGTTTCGATCTTCGCTCGTACCTCCCGCATCACCGAGATGATGCGGGCCTCGTGTTCCCCGGTCAGCCGGGCCACCGGGACGGAGCAGCTGATGGCGTCGGTGGCCGGTGTGTCGTACCGGAGGGCGAAGCCGAACCCGGCGATGCCGGTCACCGTCTCCTCGCGGTCTGTGGAGTAGCCGCGCTCGCGCACCCGGGCCAGGTCGGCGAGCAGCGCGGTCCGGCTGGTGTGCGTGTTCTCCGTCAGGGCGGTCAACGACTCGCCGGTGAACGGCAGTTCGTCGTCGGGGCGCTCGGCGAGGAGGGCCTTGCCGAGGGCGCCGGCATGGGCCGGGACGCGGCGGCCGACCCTGCTGATGGTGCGCAGGTACTCGTGGGACTCGCGGGTCGCCAGGTAGACGACGTCCGGGCCGTCGAGCCGTGCCAGGTGGATCGTCTCGCCGAGCGCGTCCGACGCCTCGTCGAGGTACGGCCGGACCGCACGGATACGCCGGTCGCCGTCGAGGTAGCTGGTTCCGGTGAGCAGCGCGCGGATCCCGATGCCGTAGAGGGAACCGGTGGCGTCGGTGCGGACCCAGCCGCAGTCGACGAGGGTCTGCAGCAGCTGGTACATGCTGCTGCGCGGCACGTCCAGGTCCTCCGCGAGCTCGTCCAGGCGCGAGGGCCGCTCGCCCCGTGCGGCGAGCAGTTCCAGCAGCGCGACGGTCCGCGCCGCCGACTTCACGCCACGGACACCTCTCCCCTCCGACATGGGGCTCATCGTAAGTCCGCGGCAATCCATGTCCGCTCCTCCCATTGACCGCCGCTGTTCACACCCCTAACCTCCATCTGCATACGTGGACAGCATCTGCATACAGGGATGGCCCTCAACAGTTCGCCGCCCCACAACAGTTCAAGGGAGAACTGTCATGCCCCTGCTCGTGGTCGGGATCAGCGTGCTGATCCTGCTGCTGCTCATGACCAGGCTGAGACTGAACGGCTTCGCGGCACTCCTGCTCGTGGCGGTCGGTGTCGCTCTGGTCCGGGGAATCCCGGTGGCGACCATCCCGGACGTCCTCTCCGAGGGCATCGGTGGCCAGATCGGCGACACCATGCTCACCATCGGACTCGGTGCCATGGTCGGGCGGGTGATGGGGGACTCCGGTGCCGCGCAACGGATAGCCGGCAAGCTCCTGGACGCGTTCGGCCCGCGCGGGGTCCAGCTGGCCATGGTGGTCACGTCCATGCTGATCGGCGTGACCATGTTCTACGAGGTCGCCTTCATCATCATCGTGCCCATCGCGTTCACCCTGGTCAGGGTCACCGGGGCGAAGCTGCTGTGGGTCGGTCTGCCGATGTCCATCGCGCTGTCCACGATGCACAGCTTCCTGCCGCCGCACCCCGGCCCCACCGCCGTCGCCGCGACCTTCCACGCCTCCGTCGGACTGACGCTGTTCTACGGCCTGTTCATCGCCGTTCCCGCCGGTGCGCTCATCGCCCTGACCTGGCCCCGTCTTCCCTTCGTCAGGGCGATGGACCCGGCCATCCCCAAGGGTCTGGTCACCGAGCGCGAGTTCACCGACGAGGAGATGCCCGGCCTCGGCTGGTCGCTGTTCGTGGCGCTCTTCCCCGTGGTGCTGATCGTGGCCGCCGCCGTGACCGACATGGCCACCTCCACCGAGAGCCCGCTCCTGAACTCCGTCGCCTTCCTCGGCTCGGCCCCGATCGCGCTGCTGCTCACCCTGTGCCTGGCGATCTGGGCGTTCGGACCGCGGATCGGCCGGAGCCTGGACGAGGTCGGCGCCTCCTGCACCTCGGCGGCGAAGGCGATGGCGATGATCCTCCTGGTGATCGGCGCCGGCGGGGCCTTCAAGAACGTCCTCGTCGAAGGCGGGATCTCCGACTACATCAAGGACGCCACGGACAGTTGGTCCATCTCTCCGATCGTCCTCGCCTGGCTCGTCGCCGTCATCCTCCGCATCGCGCTCGGCTCGGCGACGGTGGCCGTCGTCACGGCCTCCGGCGTGGTGCTGCCGCTGCTGGCGGGCAGCGGGGTCCACCCGGAGATGATGGTGCTCGCCGTCGCCTGCGGTTCCGTCGCCTGCTCCCATGTCAACGACCCGGGATTCTGGCTCTTCAAGGAGTACTTCAACCTCTCCGTCATCGAAGCGATCAAGGTCCGTACCAGCTATACGACGGTGCTCGCGATCCTCGGCCTGGGCGGCGTCCTGGCGGTCGAGTGGGCCCTCGACGTCCTCAGCCTGTAGCCCGACTCATCCATGACACAAGGGAGCTTGGACCAGCATGAGCAGCCAGCCGACCGTCACCGAGTTCGCCGTCTACCCCGTCGCCGGCCGCGACTGCATGGAGCTGAACCTCTCCGGCGCCCACGGCCCGTACTTCACCCGCAACATCGTCGTCCTGACGGACTCCGAGGGCCGTACGGGACTGGGGGAGGTGCCCGGCGGCGAGAAGATCACGCAGACGCTCCGCGACGCCGAACCCCTCGTCCTCGGTGCGAAGGTGGGCGACTACCAGCGCGTCCTCCGCGAGATCGGTGACCGTTTCGCCGACCGCGACGCCGGCGGCCGGGGCGCCCAGACCTTCGACCTGCGGACCACCGTCCACACCGTCACCGCCGTCGAGTCGGCGCTGCTCGACCTCCTCGGGCAGCACCTCGACGTGCCCGTCGCGGCGCTTCTCGGCGACGGCCAACAGCGGGATTCGGTACGGGTGTTGGGCTATCTCTTCTACGTCGGCGACCCGGACCGGACCGACCTGGACTACGTCCGCGAACCCGACGCGGACGCGGAGTGGTACCGGATCAGGCACGAGGAGGCGCTGACCCCGGAGGCGATCGTCCGCCAGGCCGAGGCGGTCTACGACCTCTACGGCTTCCGGGACTTCAAGCTCAAGGGAGGTGTCCTGGAAGGCGCGGAGGAGGTCAAGGCCGTACGGGCGCTGAAGGACCGCTTCCCCGAGGCCCGGATCACCCTCGACCCGAACGGCGCGTGGTCGCTGCGCGAGGCGATCGAGCTGTGCCGGCCCCTGGTCGGCACGCTCGCCTACGCCGAAGACCCCTGCGGAGCCGAGGGCGGCTACTCCGGGCGGGAGATCCTCGCCGAGTTCCGCCGCGCCACCGGCCTGCCCACCGCGACCAACATGATCGCCACCGACTGGCGCCAGATGGCCCACGCCCTGACCCTCCAGTCGGTCTCCATCCCGCTGGCCGACCCGCACTTCTGGACGATGCGGGGCTCGGTGCGGGTGGCGCAGCTGTGCAACGCGATGGGCCTGACCTGGGGCTGCCACTCCAACAACCACTTCGACATCTCCCTGGCCATGGTGACCCACTGCGGCGCCGCGGCCCCGGGCGAGTACAACGCCCTGGACACCCACTGGATCTGGCAGGAAGGGCTGGAACGGCTCACCACCGCCCCGCCGCGCATCGTCGGCGGCGAGATCGCCGTCCCGGACGCCCCGGGCCTCGGCGTCCAGCTCGACATGGACCGGCTCCTCGCCGCCCACGACCTCTACCGGGAGAAGGCGTTGGGGGCGCGCGACGACGCCGTCACCATGCAATTCCTGATGCCTGGCTGGGAGTTCGACAGCAGGCGCCCCTGCCTGGTGCGGTAGGCCCCCGGATCCACGGCCCGGGGACCGGCCGTCAGGCGCCGGCCGTCAGGCCAGGACCACCAGGGCGGGTATGGCGGTCGCGCGCCGTACGATCTCGCCCGCGCGGACGGCAGCCATGGCGCGCTCGACGGTCTCCCGGCTCTCACCGACCGGAGCCACGTGGTCGAGGACGTCGTGTGCGGCGTCCTGCCCCAGCTGCGCCCGTGGGTTTCCACTCCGGTTGCAGGCCCGTTCGGAGGCTTCGATAGTGGAGAGACCGGTCCGCTTCGGTCGGCCCCCGAGGCCGGTCCGCTTTGATCGGTGCTCCCAGGCAGAGCCTCTTCGACCTCCTCGCAGAGGCACGGGAGGAGAACCCTTATGAGCACAACCACCCGAGCACGTCGTCTTCTGGCCGCCTCGACGGGTTTCGTGGCCGGCGGCTTCATGCTGCTGCCCGCTCCCGCTCCCGCTGTCGCGCAGCCGGAAGCGAGCGGCCCGTTGGCCGAGATATCGGGAGCCGCCTTCCAGTTCAGAAACGCGCAGACCGGCAAATGCATGACCGTGGCCGGAGGACGCTCCCCCGAGAACAACGTCGGGCTCGTCCAGTTCACCTGCGACACGGATCCCTCGCGCCGCTGGAGGCTCACCAACGGGGACGGCAACTCCTATCAGATCGTCAACGCGCAGACACGTAAGTGCGCGACGGTCGCGGGCGGGCGTTCCACCGACAACAACGTCGACCTCGTCCAGTTCGACTGCGACACGGACCCCTCGCGCCGCTGGAGCCTGGTCAACTGGGACGGCAGTTCCTACGAACTCGTCAACGACCAGACCGGCCAGTGCGCGACGGTCGCGGGCGGGCGTTCCACCGACAACAACGTCGACCTCGTCCAGTTCGACTGCGACAGGGACCGCTCGCGCACCTGGATCCTGCGCCTGGCAGGGTGACCTCACCTCGCGCCCCGCGCCCCGCACGCCGTGCGCGGGCAGTGCGAGGCGACCGGGCACCCGTACGAACTCCGTACCCGTGGTGGCATAGTGGGGCGGCGGACAGCGACTTGCCGGGCGGTCGATCGGAGAGCGGCGGATGCCGAGTGGGCTCATCGCGCTGGCACTCGGCGGGTTCGGCATCGGTCTGACCGAGTTCCTGATCGCCGGGCTGCTGCCACAGGTGGCGTCGAGTTTCGCGGTGTCCGAGGCGGCGGCGGGCCGGCTGATCTCCGGGTACGCGTTGAGCGTCGCGATCGGAGCGATCGCGCTGACCGCGGCGACGGCGCGGCTGCCGCGCAAGGGCGTCCTGGTCGGCCTGGTGGCGCTGTTCGTCATCGGCAACCTGCTGTCGGCGGTCGCGCCGAACTATCAGGTGATGATGCTCGGGCGGATCGTCGCGGCGCTGTGCCACGGTTCGTTCTTCGGGATCGGCTCGCTGGTCGCCCGCAGTCTGGTCGCGCCGGAGAGGAAGTCCCGCGCGGTGGCGGTCATGTTCGCCGGGCTGACGCTCGCGAACGTGCTGGGCGTGCCGTTCGGCGCGCTGGTCGGTGAACGCTGGGGCTGGAGAGCGGCCTTCTGGGCGGTCACCGCGATCGGCGTCCTCGCGCTCGCGGGAATCGTCGCCCTCGTCCCCGGCGACGCGGCTCGGACGCGGCCGCCGGCTGTGCCGGGCCGCTCCGATCCGCCACCGCTCACCGGCTTGCGGGCGCAGTTCCGGGCGTTCCGCTCCTGGCAGGTCTGGCTGACCCTGACGGCCACCGCGCTCGGCTACGGCGGGATGTTCGGTGCGTTCAGTTACCTCGCCTACACGTTCACCGAGGTCGGCGGCTTCTCCTCGGCGGATGTCGCCTGGTTGCTGATGGTGTACGGCGTCGGCCTCGTCGTCGGCAACCTGGTCGGCGGGCGAGCGGCCGACCACGACCGTGATCGCGCCCTGGTCCTCGCTCTCGCCGGACTCACCGTCACCCTGGCCGCGTTCGGCCTGCTGGCCGGCAGTGCCGTCGGGTCGGTGATCCTGGTGTTCCTGATGGGCGTGACCGGGTTCGCCGCCGTGCCCGGCATGATCACTCGTGTCACCGACTTCGCCCACGGCGCGGCACTGGCCGCCAGCGCCAACGTGTCCGCGTCGAACATCGGCAACGCCCTCGGCGCCTGGCTCGGCGGCCTGGCCATCACCGCGGGCCTCGGCTACACCGCGCCCCTCTACGTCGGCGCGGGCATCACCCTGACCTCCGTCATCGTCATGGCCGTCGCCGCACACCACGCCAGGTCACCGTCCGTCAGGACGCTGACGAAGGCGGAGAGCTCGTAGGAACGTGCGGAGGGCCGGTCCCTGAGGGGTTGACGCACCCCAGGAGCACACCCGGAGCCCCCGGCCAGTAGAGTGCGCCCCTGTTGTCTCCGGGAGAGGCGACCCCAGGACCGTCCCCGAAATCCGAGGTAGCGAAGAGTGACCCCCGCACGACCAGGACCGACTCCCGCCGTCACCGTCGTCGGGATCGGAGCCGACGGCTGGGGCGGACTGCCCGACACCTCCCGTACGGCCCTGCGCGACGCCGAGGTCCTGATCGGGGGCCCGCGCCAACTGGACCTGCTGCCGCCGGAGTGCGCGGGGGAGCGGACGGCCTGGCCCTCGCCGCTGCGCCCCGCCGTCCCCGGCCTGCTCGCCGCGCACGCCGGCCGCCGGATCGCCGTACTGGCCAGCGGTGACCCCATGTTCTACGGCATCGGCCGCGCCCTCGCCGAGGAGACCTCAGCCCTGCGCGTCCTGCCGCACCCCTCCTCCGTCTCCTACGCCGCCGCCCGCCTCGGCTGGCCGCTGGAGGACGTCGAGGTCGTCACCCTCGTCGGGCGGCCCACCGCCCGTCTCGCCGCCGCCCTGCACGACGGCCGACGGCTCCTCGTGCTGAGCGCGGACGCCGACACACCGGGCGAGGTCGCCGCCCTGCTGAGGGGCCGAGGCTTCGGGACCAGCCGGATGCGGGTCCTGGAACAACTCGGCGGGGAGAGGGAACGGACGAGCGGCGAGAGCACCGCCGACGACTGGGCGCGGGCGCACCCGCCCGGCGACCCCCTCAACATCGTCGCCGTCGAGTGCCGCCGAGCCCCGGACGCGCTGCGGCTCGGCGCCGTGCCGGGGCTCCCGGACGAGGCGTACGAGCACGACGGGCAGCTCACCAAGCGGTATGTGCGCGCCGCCACCCTGGGCGCGCTCGCCCCGGCGCCCGGTGAGCTGCTGTGGGACATCGGCGGCGGGTCGGGCTCGATCGCGATCGAGTGGATGCGGACGCACCCCTCCTGCCGGGCGGTCACCGTCGAACGCGATCCGGTGCGGGCCGAGCGCATCACCCGCAACGCCGAACGCCTCGGCGTGCCCGGGCTGCGGGTCGTCACCGGCGCCGCGCCCGCCGTCCTGGCCGAACTCCCGCCGCCCGACGCCGTGTTCGTCGGCGGCGGACTCACCGCGCCCGGCCTCCTCGACGCCTGCTGGGAGGCGCTGCCCGGCGGCGGACGGCTGGTCGCCAACACCGTGACGCTGGAGTCCGAGGCGTTGCTCGCCGACGCCCACCGGCGCCACAGCGGTGAACTGGTGCGGCTCGCGGTGGCGCACGCCGTGCCCGTGGGCGGCTTCACCGGGTGGCGGCAGGCGATGCCGGTGACCCAGTGGGCCGCCCAGAAAACCATCGACCCCGCTCCAGGAGCAGACAGATGACCGTGTACTTCATCGGTGCCGGCCCCGGTGCCGCCGACCTGATCACGGTCCGCGGCGCCCGCACGCTCGCCGCCTGCCAGGTCTGCCTGTACGCGGGCAGTCTCGTCCCGCGCGAACTGCTGGCCGAATGCCCGCCGGACGCCCGGCTGGTGGACACCGCTCAGCTGAATCTGGACGAGATCACCGCCGAACTGGTGCGCGCGCACGAGGAGGGGCACGACGTGGCCCGGCTGCACTCCGGGGACCCGTCCGTGTTCAGCGCGGTCGCCGAGCAGATGCGGCGGCTGGACGCGGCCGACGTGCCGTACGAGGTGGTGCCGGGTGTGCCCGCCTTCGCCGCCGCGGCGGCCTCCCTGAAGCGGGAGCTGACCGTGCCGACCGTCGGCCAGACCGTCATCCTCACCCGGATCGCCCACCGCGCCACCGCCATGCCCGAGGGCGAGGACCTGGCCACCCTCGGCCGCAGCGGCGCCCTGATGGTGCTGCACCTGGCCGCCAAGTACGTGGACCGCGTGGTCGAGGAACTGCTCCCGCACTACGGCGCCGACTGCCCCGTCGCGGTCGTCGCCTACGCCTCCCGCCCCGACGAGCTGATCATCCGGGGCACGCTCGACGAGATCGCGGGGAAAGTGAAGGAAGCGGGTGTGCTGCGCACGGCTGTGATCATGGTCGGGCGAACGCTTGGTGCGCAGCAGTTCCGGGACAGCCACCTGTACTCGCCGGAACGGGAACGGGAGCGGCACGGTTGCTGATGGCCCGGGTGTGTTGTCGGGTGCGGGTGAGTGGGGCTTCTCGCGCAGTTCCCCGCGCCCCTGAAAGACACGGCCCCTGCTTTTCAGGGGCGCGGGGAACTGCGCGACCAGCCCCCACTCGCCCGCACCCGCATCGGTGATCACCGGACCGCGCTGCGGCCCACCACCGTGCCCGCCCGGTCGATGCAGATGACGTCGACCGCGACGGGCGCGCCCCGCAGCACGGCCAGGGCCTCGTCGCGGGCCGCCGTCGCCACCAGGTCGCCCAGCGGCACCCCCGCCGCCATGCACAGCTGGAGCGCGGCGAGCCCGGTGTTGGCCTCGGCCACCTCGACGGCCAGCGCCTCGTCCGCGCCGCCGTGCCGGGCCAGTTCGGCGAGGAAGCCCCTGTCGACCTGGGAGCGGGCGGAGTGCAGGTCGAGATGGCCGACGGCGAGCTTGGAGAGCTTGGCGAAGCCACCGCAGATCGTCAGCCGGTCGACGGGATGCCGGCGGACGTACTTCAGCACCGCGCCCGCGAAGTCGCCCATGTCCAGCAGGGCGTCCTCGGGCAGGTCGTACTCGGCGACGACCGTCTTCTCCGACGTCGACCCCGTGCAGCCCGCGACATGCGTGCGCCCGGCCGCCCGCGCCACGTCCACGCCCCGCCGGATGGAGTCGATCCACGCCGAGCAGGAGTACGGGACCACGATGCCCGTGGTGCCGAGGATGGACAGGCCGCCGAGGATGCCGAGCCGGGGGTTCCAGGTGGAGCGGGCGATCTCCTCGCCGTGGTCCACGGAGACGGTGATCTCGACGTCGCCGGTGCCGCCGTGGCGGGCGGCGACCTCGGCGACGTGGTCCCGCATCATCTGCCGGGGGACCGGGTTCACGGCCGGCTCGCCGACGGGCAGGGGCAGACCGGGGCGGGTGATCGTCCCGACGCCGGGGCCGGCCCTGAACACCACCCCGTCCCCCGCGGGCAGCCGCCGTACCGTGGCCCGGACCAGCGCACCGTGCGTGACGTCCGGATCGTCGCCCGCGTCCTTCACGATCCCCGCCATCGCGCTCTCGCCGGTCAGCTCCTCGGCCGCGAGCGCGAACGACGGGGTCTGCCCCTTGGGCAGGGTGATGGTCACCGGGTCGGGGAACTCGCCGGTCAGCAGGGCGGTGTACGCGGCCGTCGTGGCCGCCGTCGCACAGGCACCGGTGGTCCAGCCGGGCCGCAGGCCGGTGTGCTTGAGTTGGGCCGCACGACCGCCCTTGGCCTCGCCGACGTCTTTGGCTTCACTGCTCATGAACGGACCCGGACTTCCATGCACGTACTGATACTCGGCGGCACCACGGAGGCCCGCCGCCTGGCCGAACTGCTCCACGACACCTCTGACCTGCGGCTGACCAGCTCCCTCGCCGGACGCGTCGCCAGCCCCCGGCTGCCCCCGGGCGAGGTCCGCGTCGGCGGCTTCGGCGGGGCCGAGGGGCTGGCCGCCTGGCTGCGCGAGCACAGGGTGGACGCGCTCATCGACGCCACCCACCCTTTCGCCGGGACCATGAGTTTCCACGCGGCACGGGCGGCCGCCGCCACCCATGTTCCCCTGCTCGCGCTGCGCCGCCCCGGCTGGGTCCCGGCCGACGGCGACGACTGGCACGACGCGGCCTCCCTGGAGGAGGCCGCGACGCTGCTGCCCGCGCTCGGGCGGCGCGTGTTCCTCACCACCGGGCGCATGGGCCTGGCCACGTTCGCCGCCCTGGACGACCTGTGGTTCCTCGTCCGGTCCGTCGACGCGCCCGAGGCCCCGCACCCGGCCCGTATGGAGGTGCTGCTCGACCGCGGCCCCTTCACCCTCGACGGGGAACGCGAGCTGCTGCGCCGCCACCGTGTCGACGTCGTCGTGACGAAGGACAGCGGGGGAGCCGCCACAGCGCCGAAGCTCACCGCGGCCCGGGAGGCCGGGCTGCCCGTCGTCGTGGTGCGCAGGCCGCCCGTGCCCGAGGGCGTCCCCGTGGTGGCGGATCCCGAGGCGGCGGCCCGCTGGGTCGACGCACGTCTCCCCACCCGCTGAACCACCCCTGCCGATCGCGGTGCCGTACGCGCTCACCCCTCCGGATAGCGGCGCGGCGTCCAGACGACTTCCTCGCCGTCCCCGCGCCGTACTACCTGCGTCTGCGAGGAGCCGACCAGCAGGATCGTGCGCATGTCGACCTCGGCCGGATCCAGGTCGGCCAGCCGTACGATCCGGACGTGCTCACCGGAGCCTCCCACGTCCCGGGCGACCACGACCGGGGTGTCCGGCGCCCGGTGCTCCAGCAGCAGCTCGCGCGCCTTGCCCACCTGCCAGGTGCGGCTGCGTGAACCGGGGTTGTACAGGGCCAGCACCAGGTCCGCCGAGGCCGCCGCGCGCAGCCGCTCGGCGATGACCTCCCACGGCTTGAGCCGGTCGGAGAGGGAGAGGGCCGCGTAGTCGTGGCCGAGCGGGGCGCCCGCGCGGGCGGCGGCCGCGTTGGCGGCGGTCACGCCCGGCAGCACCCGCACCGGGACGTCCGTGTACTCCTTCTGCGAGGCGACCTCCAGGACGGCCGTCGCCATGGCGAAGACGCCCGGGTCGCCGCCGGAGACCACCGCGACCCGCCGCCCGCGCCGGGCCAGATCGAGGGCGAACTCGGCGCGCTCCGACTCGACCCGGTTGTCCGAGCCGTGCCGTACCTGGCCCGCGCGCCGAGGCACCCGGTCCAGGTAGGTCGTGTAGCCGACCAGGTCGTCGGCGGCGGCGAGCGCGCCCCGCGTCTCGGGCGTCAGCCACAGCGGACCGGCCGGACCGGTGCCGACCACGACCACCTCGCCCCGCTCCCGAACCTCGGGCCGTTCGGCGTCGACCTGGCTGGGCAGCACGGCCACCGCGAAGTACGGCACCGACTCCGCGTCCACGTCCGCCAGTTCGGCGATCCGCTCCCCGGCCATGGTGGCGCGTTCGACGTACCGGGCCTCGTCCAGCCGACCCGCACCCTCCAGTGCGCTCCGCACCTTGGTGAAGGTCCGGCCCAGCTTCATCACCACGGCCGCGTCGGTGGAGGCGAGCCGCGCGGTCAGCTCCTCCTCGGGCAGGGTGCCCGGCAGGATCGTCAGCACCTCCTCGCCCTCGGCCAGCGGTGTGCCCAGGCGGGCGGCGGCGGCGGACACGGACGTGACACCGGGGATCACCTCGGTGTCGTAACGGCCGGTGAGCCGCTTGTGCATGTGCATGTAGGAGCCGTAGAAGAGGGGATCGCCCTCGGCGAGGACCGCGACCGTACGTCCCGCGTCGAGATGCGCGGCCAGCCGGGCCGCCGCCTCCGTGTAGAACTCCTCCATCGCGCCCTTGTAGCCGCCCGGGTGATCGGTGGTCTCCGTCGTGACCGGGTAGACCAGCCGCTCCTCGATGTGGTCGGCGCGGATGTGCCGCGCCGCGATCGAGCGGGCGATGGAACGGCCGTGCCGCGCGCTGTGGTACGCGATCACGTCCGCCTCGGCGATGACCTCGACGGCCCGTACGGTCATCAGGGACGGGTCACCGGGGCCGAGCCCCACCCCGTACAGCTTGCCGCTCACTCTTCCTCACTCGCGATCGCGTTGAGCGCGGCGGCGGCGATGGCACTGCCGCCTCGACGGCCGCGCACGACGATGTGCTCCAGGCCCGACGGGTGCGCGGCCAGCGCGTCCTTGGACTCGGCGGCGCCGACGAAGCCGACCGGGACACCGATGACGGCGGCGGGCCGGGGCGCGCCCTCCTCGATCATCTCCAGGAGCCGGAAGAGGGCGGTGGGCGCGTTGCCGACGGCGACGACGGAACCCTCCAGCCTGTCCCGCCACAGTTCCAGGGCGGCGGCACTGCGCGTGGTGCCCAGCCTCGCCGCCAGTTCGGGGACGGCCGGGTCGGAGAGCGTGCAGAGCACGTCGTTGCCGGCGGGCAGCCGCTTGCGGGTGACTCCGCTGGCCACCATCTGGACGTCGGTGAAGATGGGCGCGCCGGCGCGCAGGGCCTCACGGGCGCGGGCCACCACGTCGGGTGTGTACGCCAAGTCCCGTACGAGGTCGACCATTCCGCAGGCGTGGATCATCCGGACCGCGACCTGGCTGATGTCGGCGGGCAGGGCCGCGAGGTCCGCCTCCGCGCGGATGGTGGCGAAGGACTGGCGGTAGATGGCCGGCCCGTCCTTCTCGTAGTCGTACGTGGTCACGGTGGTCTTCTCGCTGCTCTCGGTCGTCATACGGCTGTCGTTCGTGCGGCTCGTGGGGACGTTCGGTTCATGGGGCTGATGCGGTGATCGCCGCCAGGGCGGTGGCGAGTTGGGAGGGGTCGGCCATGGGCGCGGTGCGCGGGTCGGGGGCGCGGGTGGTGAGGGAGAGCTGATAGCCGCCGCCTTCGACGGCGACGACGTCGACCCGTTCGCCCCGGGGGTGGCCGCAGCGGCGTCCGCATCCGGACCAGTACAGGGGGAGGCCGGCGCGCCCGGCGGCGGCGAGGCTCTCGGTCGCGTCCGCCCGTACGTCCGCGAGGGACTTGGCGCATCCGGGCCGTCCGATGCAGGCGCCGACGCGGAGCCAGGGGGAGTCCGGGTCGGTGACGAGGCCGGTGGCGGAGAGCTGGGCGAGCGCGTCGGCCGCCTGCTCGGCGCCCATGCCCGGCGCGGGTACGACGATGCCGCGCCAGGGGGTCAGCCGCAGTTCACCGGCGGGGTCCTGGGAGGCCACCCGCGTCAACTCCCGCCACTGGAGGGCCGAGAGCCGGCCGAGCGGAGCGTGTACGGAGAGGGCGGCGCCGACGAGCCCGGGCGGCGGCCCGTCGTCGGTGGCCGTCCCGACACCGGCCGTGCTCGTGGCGTCGATGCCGTCGGCCGCCAGACGGTGTCGGATCCTACGTGTCAACTCCCCTTCATCAAGAGGAAGTTCAGTAAGCCGCCAGACCTGGGTCCCGCTCTCCCGCACCGCCTCCAGGAAGGTCTCGGCAGCCGCCAGAGCGGCGCGGGGCGCGTCCTCGCCGGGTACCAGCAGGGCTTCGCCGGCCGTTCCGAGGCCCAGCAGCGCGGCGCCGTCCTCGGCCGCCCGTACGGTCACATCGGCGCCGAGCCCGGCCACGTCACCGCGCCCGTCGTCGAGCGCGAACAGGAACCGGCCCGACAACGCCCGCGCCCCGTCGCTCGCGCAGAGGGCCGCGTCGAGGGCCGACAGCCAGGGCCGTACGTCGCGCAGGCCATGTCCGTCGAGGCCGGACAGCGGAGAAGCGACGATGTTGCGCACCCGTTCGTGCCCGGGGGAGGGAAGCAGCCCGGCCGCGTCCAGCAACTCGGCCAGTGCCGCCCCGCAGCCGTCCGCCAGCCCCCGCAACTGCACATTGCCGCGCGAGGTGAGGTGTAGTTCGCCGTCACCGAGCCGCCGCGCCGCCTCCGCGAGCGCCTCCGCCTGGCGGACGGTCAGGACGCCGCCCGGAACCCGTACACGGGCCAGCGCCCCGTCGTCCGCGGTGTGCAGCCGGAGCGTCCCCGGGCAGGCGTCACCGCGGTCTCGTGGGGCCGCTGTGGCCTGGGAGGATGAACGGAGGGCAGCCATGGACATGGCGGCGAGCATACCTACCGTCATCACGGCTGTATGCCCCGCCCTTTTGAGGCGCCCCTTACTATGCTGTGTGGTGGATCATCCGGTCCACCGACGCCACGACGGCGACAGGGGAGGAAGCCCGGTGTGAGTCCGGCGCGGTCCCGCCACTGTGAGCCCGCCCCTAGACCCTGTCGTCAAATGCCCGCCTGCCCCGCGACGCCATGCACGCACTCTCGCCGCACCGGGCACAGACCCACGTACAACCAGTACGAGGGCCTGTGCCCGGCACGCCGAGAGCACGCACCTGACGCCGCAGAGCCCGCCCTTCGGGCGGACGACGGGCATTTGACGACAGGGCCTGGGGCCGGGCGAGCCAGGAACTCCCTTCCCCGAACCCTCGGCCCCGGCCGAGCAGGGGAGACTCCGATCCGACACCGCCCGGGGCGCGGACCCCGAGGAAGGCCCAGCCGCCACATGATCCTGCTCCTGTCGACGTCCGACACCGATCTGCTCAGCGCCCGCGCGGCCACCGGCCCGGTCCCGTACCGCTTCGCCAACCCCTCCCGTCTGGTCCTCGACGACCTCCCCGCCCTCCTCGACGGCGTCGACCTGGTCGTCGTACGGCTCCTCGGCGGCATCAGGGCCTGGCAGGACGGCCTGGACCTGCTGCTCGCCGACGGCCGCCCGGTCGTCGTCCTCACCGGTGAACAGGCGCCCGACGCCCAGCTGATGGCCGCCTCCACCGTCCCCGTCGGTATCGCGGCCGAGTCGCACGCCTACCTCGCGCACGGCGGCCCGGCCAACCTGGAGCAGCTCGCCCGCTTCCTCTCCGACACGGTCCTGCTCACCGGCCACGGCTTCGAGGCGCCCTCGCCCGCCCCCACCTGGGGACCGCTGGAGCGCACTCCCCGCGACGGCGTCGACGGCCCGACGGTCGCCCTGCTCTACTACCGGGCCCACCACATGAGCGGCAACACCGCTTTCGTCGGCGCCCTGTGCGACGCGATCGAGGACGCGGGCGGCCATGCCCTTCCGCTGTACGTGGCCTCCCTGCGCGCCCCCGAGCCCGAGCTGATCGAGGAACTCCGCTCCGCGGACGTGATCATCACCACTGTCCTGGCCGCGGGCGGCACGAAGCCGGCCGAGGCGTCGGCCGGCGGTGACGACGAGTCCTGGGACGCGGGCGCCCTGACCGGCCTCGACGTCCCCATCCTCCAGGCGCTCTGCCTCACCTCCTCCCGGGCCGACTGGGACGCCGGCGACGAAGGCGTCTCCCCGCTCGACGCGGCCAGCCAGATCGCCGTACCCGAGTTCGACGGCCGCCTGATCACCGTCCCGTTCTCCTTCAAGGAGATCGACGCCGACGGCCTCCCTGCGTACGTCGCGGACCCCGAGCGGGCCGCCCGAGTCGCCGGAATCGCCGTACGCCACGCGCGACTCCGTCA
Organism: Streptomyces sp. DSM 40750; assembly: GCF_024612035.1. Classification (GTDB taxonomy): domain Bacteria; phylum Actinomycetota; class Actinomycetes; order Streptomycetales; family Streptomycetaceae; genus Streptomyces. The sequence goes on along the minus strand of NZ_CP102513.1, from coordinate 1,652,310 downwards.
CATCCCGGCCGCCGACAAGCGCCTCGCGCTCGTGCTCTCCGCCTATCCGACCAAGCACTCCCGCATCGGCAACGCGGTCGGCCTGGACACACCGGCGAGCGCGGTGGCCCTTCTGCGCCGGCTCCGGGCCGAGGGCTACGACTTCGGGGACACGGACGTGCCCGGTCTGGCGTCCGGCGACGGCGACGAGCTGATCCGCGCGCTGATCGAGGCCGGCGGCCACGACCAGGACTGGCTCACCGAGGAGCAGTTGGCCCGCAACCCGGTCCGCATCGCGGCGGCCGACTACCGCCGCTGGTTCGCCACACTCCCCGAGGAACTGCGCTCGGCGGTGGAGGAGCACTGGGGTCCGGCCCCCGGCGAGATGTTCGTCGACCGCAGCCGCAACCCGGAGGGCGACATCGTCCTCGCGGCCCTCCGCTTCGGCAATCTGCTGATCCTCATCCAGCCCCCGCGCGGCTTCGGCGAGAACCCGATCGCGATCTACCACGACCCGGACCTCCCGCCCTCCCACCACTACCTGGCCGCCTACCGCTGGATCGCCGCCCGGACGGAGGACGGCGGCTTCGGCGCCGACGCGATGATCCACCTCGGCAAGCACGGCAACCTGGAGTGGCTCCCCGGCAAGAACGCCGGTCTGTCCGCCGCCTGCGGCCCCGACGCCGCCCTCGGCGACCTCCCCCTGATCTACCCCTTCCTGGTCAACGACCCCGGCGAGGGCACCCAGGCCAAGCGCCGCGTCCACGCCACCCTGGTCGACCACCTGGTCCCGCCGATGGCCCGCGCCGACTCGTACGGCGACATCGCGCGTCTTGAGCAACTCCTCGACGAGTACGCCCAGATCTCCTCCATGGACCCGGCGAAGCTCCCGGCGATCCGCGCCCAGATCTGGACCCTCATCCAGGCCGCCAGACTCGACCACGACCTCGGCCTGGACGACCGCCCGGAGGACGACGGCTTCGACGACTTCCTCCTCCACGTCGACGGCTGGCTCTGCGAGGTCAAGGACGCCCAGATCCGCGACGGTCTGCACGTCCTCGGCACCCCGCCCAGCGGCGACGACCACGTCAACCTGGTCCTCGCCATCCTCCGCGCCCGCCAGATCTGGGGCGGCGCCACCGCGCTGCCCGGCCTGCGGGAGGCCCTCGGCCTCGACGAGTCCGCCGCGACCCGTACGACCGCCGACGCGGCCGAGGAGAAGGCCCGCGCTCTCGTCCAGGAGATGCAGGACGCGGGCTGGGACCCGGCCGCCGTCCCCACCGAGCACGGCGAACAGGTCGCCGCCGTCCTGGAGTTCGCGGCCCGCGAGGTCGTACCGCGCCTGGCCGCGACCACCGCCGAACTCGACCACACCGTGCACGCGCTGGCGGGCGGCTTCGTCCCGGCGGGCCCCTCGGGCTCCCCGCTGCGGGGGCTCGTCAACGTCCTCCCGACCGGCCGCAACTTCTACTCCGTCGACCCCAAGGCGGTCCCCTCCCGCCTCGCCTGGGAGACCGGCCAGGCCCTCGCGGACTCCCTGCTGGAGCGCTACCGCACGGACAACGGCGAGTGGCCCACGTCCGTCGGGCTGTCGTTGTGGGGCACGAGTGCCATGCGCACGGCGGGCGACGACGTGGCCGAGGCCCTCGCCCTGCTCGGCATCCGCCCGGTCTGGGACGACGCCTCACGCCGCGTGACCGGCCTGGAGCCCGTCCCTCACGAGGAGTTGGGCCGCCCCCGCATCGACGTCACCCTGCGCATCTCCGGCTTCTTCCGAGACGCCTTCCCGCACACGATCGGGCTGCTGGACGACGCCGTACGCCTGGCCGCGTCCCTGGACGAACCGGCCTCGGTCAACCACGTACGCGCCCACGTCCAGGCCGACCTGTCGGCGCACGGCGACGAACGCCGGGCCACCACCCGGATCTTCGGCTCCCGCCCCGGCACGTACGGCGCCGGTCTGCTCCAGCTCATCGACTCCCGCGACTGGCGCACCGACGCCGACCTCGCCGAGGTCTACACGGTGTGGGGCGGCTACGCCTACGGCCGCGAACTCGACGGGCGCCCGGCCCGCGAGGAGATGGAGACGGCGTACAAGCGGATCGAGGTCGCCGCGAAGAACACGGACACCCGCGAGCACGACATCGCCGACTCCGACGACTACTTCCAGTACCACGGCGGCATGGTGGCCACCGTCCGGGCCCTGCGCGGCACGGCCCCCGAGGCGTACATCGGTGACTCCACCCGCCCCGAGACGGTCCGGACGCGGACCCTCGTCGAGGAGACGTCCAGGGTCTTCCGCGCGCGTGTCGTCAACCCCAAGTGGATCGAGGCGATGCGCCGCCACGGCTACAAGGGCGCCTTCGAACTCGCCGCCACCGTGGACTACTTGTTCGGCTACGACGCCACCACCGGCGTGGTCGCCGACTGGATGTACGACAAGCTCACCGAGACCTACGTCCTGGACCCCGCCAACCGCGAGTTCCTCCAGCAGGCCAACCCCTGGGCCCTGCACGGCATCGCCGAGCGACTGCTGGAAGCGGAGTCCCGCGGGATGTGGGAGAAGCCCGACCCGGCGGTGCTGGAGGGGCTGCGGCAGGTGTACCTGGAGACGGAGGGGGACCTGGAGGGCGAGGGCTGACGGACCCGGGGCCGACCGCGCGCGCTCGGCCCCACTTCGCCCGGAGCTGTACGCGGGCTCCGCTGCCGGCGTTCGCGAGGTCAGACCTGATGCGGAGCGAAGAGCTCCAGATGGCCGCAGGCGCGGCAGCGGTAGGCGTCGATCTGGAAGCGGGGGCGGCCGAAGCGCTTGGCCCCGCCCAGGACGCCTCGCTCCAGGGGCCCGGGGATCCACCGCGCGTATCCCCGGGAGCTCTCACCGGCGTCCTCGACGAACCCCGCCTCCAGGTCGAAGCCCTGGCACTGCGAACACTTGATCTCCATACGGGCACTGTAGAAGGGACGCGGGCAGTCGATACCCGGCATCGGTAACGGGAGTGCTGCGATTCGCCGTCGTCTCGACGCCGGTCATGGTCATACCCGATCCGGCGCGGGTGCCGCTTCGGGAACGGCGGGCTTGCGGAGCAGGAGCAGCGCCGCGTCGTCGTGCAGTCGGCCTCCCACATGCGCCAGCAGTTCGTCGTGGAGCGCCGTGAGGGTGCGCGCCGGTTCGTCGGACACGTGCCGCGCCAGCCTGTCGGCGAGCGGGTAGAACTCACGGGCGTGATCGCGGGCCTCCGTGACGCCGTCGGTGTAGAGGAGCAGCTGGTCCTCGTCGGCGAAGGGCAGCACCTGGAGGGCGGGGGTCTCGTCCGTGAGGGCGCGCAGCCCGAGCGGTGGCGCCGGACGGTCGGGTTCCACCGGCACGACCTCGGATCCGCGCACCAGCAGCGGAGGCGTGTGCCCGCAGTTGACCACCTCCAGCATCCCCGGCCGGGGATGCCCGGCGACCACGGCGGTGACGAAGTCGTCGCAGCGCAGGTTGCGCGCCAGACTCCGCTCGATTCGGTCGACGACGGCGAGGAGATCGGGCTCCTCGTAGGCCGCCTCGCGGAAGACCCCGACCACCAGAGCGGCGATTCCCACCGCAGGCAGCCCCTTGCCGCGCACATCGCCGACGATCAGCCGAACCCCGTACGGGGTCGGCACGAGGGCGTAGAGATCCCCGCCGATACGGGCCTCGGCGGCCGCGGCGCTGTAGCGGACGGCCACCTGGAACGGGCCGACGGTCGCCGGTACGGGCTGGAGCAGCGCGTGCTGGGCGGCCTCGGCGACCGAGCGGACGGCCGCGAGCACCCGCTCGCGACGCCCGCGCAACGCGCTGGCCAGGCCACTCGCCAGGGTGACGGCCACCAGGGCGGACAGGACGGCCGCCAGCTCGCGGACCGGCTCGCCGTCACGGATTCCCAGCGTCGCGCCCAGCAGTCCGGCGAGGAGACCGACGCAGAGCACTCCGCGCGGCCCGCTGGTGGTGGCGGCCAGCGCGGGCCCGGCGGCGAGCAGCGACAGCCAGGTCAGTCCGGCTCCGCCGAGGAGGTCGACGACCACGATGACGGAGACGATCAGCACCGGCAGTACGGGCGTACCGGAGGCCAGCTGCGCGGCGAGGCGCTTCGGTGTCACCGTCCCCGGGGCGGCCACGTCTGTCCTGGGCGGCCGGATCGGCCGGTGGTCGCCACCGTGCTCTCGGGTGTGACTCATGTTTCGCCCGCAGTCCTCACCTGTGCGCGGAGCGTTCGCTCCGGGAAATGTCCGTTTGGTCCAGGAAAGGGCATCGGTTCGGGCGCCACAAGGACACGATTTTCAGATAGTGAGTGACAGACCCCTGGTCACCCGGCTCGCGGTCGGGAGCAGCCGCGCCCGGACCTCCTGGAGCCGGGAGAGCCGGTCCGCCCGCAGCGAGACGCCGAGGGAGCCGAGCGTGTCCCCGCTGTACACGGGCACCGCGACGCAGACCGTGCCGAGGGCGTACTCCTCCAGGTCCGTGACGGCCGGCGCCACGGGCGAGGAGTCCAGTCGCCGCAGCAGCTCCGGAGCGTCGGTGATGGTCTTTGGCGTGAGATCGGCCAGATGGTGCCGGGAGAGATAGTCCTTGCGGGACTCCTCGTCCAGCTCGCGCAGCACCGACTTGCCCAGTGCGGTGGCGTGGCCGGCGTCCTCGAATCCCACCCAGAGGTCGACCCGGGGTGCCCGGGGGCTGTCCACGATCTCGGCGACCCGGATCTCGCCGTCCTCGTAGAAGGTGAGGTAGGCGGCGGTCGTGAGCTCGTCCCGCAGCGCGGCGAGCGTCGGACGGACCCGGCTGAGCAGTGCCTGGCCGCGGCCGGTGGTGTGGAGCGCCTGCACCTTGTCGCCCAGGATGAACCCGCCGTCGTCCAGTTTCCGCAGATAGCCGTCGTGGACCAGGGTCCGCAGCAGGTGATAGGCGGTGGCCAGGGGCAGCCCCGTCTCCCGTGCCAGCTGTTTCGCCGGCGCGCCGTTCTCGTGCGCGCTCACCGCCTCCAGCAGGCGGAAGGCCCGCTGGACGGACGTGATGAGCGTGGGGCCGGGGCCGTCTTGCGCAGCCATACGACCAGCGTGCGCCGTGCGCGCGACGCGGGCAAGCTCCGCCCGGTGGGGCCGTACGCGCGGGACGATCACTTCCACCCGTACGCGTAGGCGGCGACCCACGTGATGTCGAGCTGGGCGCTGCTGCCGGGGGCCGCGCCAGGCCCTTCCAGGGCGCTCTCGTTCTGCAGCACCCAGGACAGCGGCTGGTCCGGCACCTCGCGGGTGTCGTGCCCCACCTGCCGGCCGTCGACGAAGAACCGCACGTGTCCGGGCGTCCACTCCGTCGACACGGTGTGCCACTCCGTCCAGTCGTCGCTCCCCGGGAAGTAGCCCTGCTCGCCTCCACCGCACGGATGATGGAAGGCGGTGAGGCCGCCGGTCCACTCGCCCTCGGGATGATCCATCTCGCATCCCCCGCCGTAGTGCAGCCAGGCGGACTTGTAGCCCGGCGCGAGCTTCGTCACCTTGATACGGGCGCTGTACTTGCCGTACTTCATCTGCATGACGGCACGCGGTACCACCGCGGCAGCGTGCACGGGTCCGCCGTCGGCGGGCCGCCACATCCGGATGTACATCCTGCCGTCGCCGTTCTCCGCAGGGCCCACGCTCACGGTGTCCTCCGGGTGGTAGACACCCACGACCTCGCGGCCCCGGTCATTGGCCGTGTCGCGCCAACCGGTGGGATAGGCCCACCAGTTGTCGCGATACGGCCCGCGCAGACCCCCGCAGTACGCGCCGGACGTGCCGGCACGGTGGTCGCAGTCGCTGAACGCGCCCAGCGGCACCCGGTCGCCGTCGAAGTCCTCCGCGAGGACCTGCCAGAACGGCCCGCAGTCGCCGCGGGGCAGTTCGGTGCCCACGGCACGACAGGCATCGGCCGACACGGGCGCGCCCTCGGCACGCGGGACACCGAGGAGCACGGCCAGGAGCATCAGACTCGTGGGCGCCAGCAGTGCGCGTCCACGACGTTTCGGTGCCGCGTGCGAACCCATCGGAAGGGCCCCTCCTGTCCACTGCGGGTTGTGTGGTGCGGGGGAGCATCCTCACCGTAGGACCGGTGCGACGCCATCCCCGGAACAGGCCGCCTTCCGGACTGCCGGAATCCGTCGCGCGCCTCAGGAGGGCGTCGGTGGTCGCAGAGGTGACTCGGTGGTCTCGGGTACTCGGGCGGTGGCGAGCCGGACCTGAGGTGTCCGGGACGGTCACCTCGGGCGGCCGGTCCGTGCCACCGTCGTGACGACCCGTGTGACGGCGGGCTTCCGGGGCACCGAACCGAACCCGAAGCGGACAGGAGGGCCGACGGGTGTCAGCTCGCCGAGGTCGTCGCCCTCGAAGGTCGCCGAAACCGTGCCGATCGGTCGCAGATCCCGCGCGCCGTACCACTCACGGCGACCGGATCGCGCACTGCCACGGGTGCGTACGCCGGTCAGCAGCAGCCGGGCGGGAACGTCGGTCAGCGTGCCCCACGCCGCGCGGCGGGCGAGTACGCCGGGCACCACGCGCAGCACGACCCCCAGGGGCCCACGCCGACCGGTGGTGAAGCGCAGGTCGAGTGGACGGGCCTGCACGGTCCAGGTCCTCGCGTCGAGGCTCACGTCGACCGGCACGACACGGACCGTGTCGAAGACGTAGGTGCCGGCGATGAAGCACGCCGTCTCCCCGGTGGGAGCCAACAGCACCCGTTGCCCGTTCGCCCGCTCGACCATCACGTCGCTGAACCGTCCGAACGGCGATCGCTCCCAGTGCCCGAGCACGATACGGGTCCCGGAGGACGTCCCCATGCCCGCGATCCAGCCCTCGAAGAACAGACGCGCGGGGCGGTCCGCGTCGCCGCGCCTCCGGCTCATCACTGATCCCGTTCGCTCTCCGACCGGGGCCGGGAGAAGCCGAGGCGCACATGCCCGACACCTGGCGAGAAGTGCGCCACGGGCTCGGCGAGAGGAGGGGGAAGGCCTGCCGCGCCGGTCAGCGTCTCCTCCAGCACGTCCACGGTGGCGACGTGCAACGGCCAGGGCTCGTGCTCGACAGGCGTCTCCCAGATCGCGCGGAGCCGACGTGTGTACGCCCGCCAGCGCGAGGTCAGCCACACGTCCCGATCCCTCGGCGTGATCGGCTCGCCGGGGCGGACGACGAGGCGGTACGACGGCGTGGCGCTCCATCGGGCACCGGCGTACGAGACGGTGTCGCCATGCCGGGAGACCCGCAGCCTGCCCAGGTTGTACGGCGCCCCGACGGCACGGGCGCCCAGCATCAGCGGGCAGGCGACCTCGATGGACAGGAACCACAGCCCGTCCCGCCCGTCCGGAGCCCGGACATAGGTCCGCAGATTGGTCTCCGCGAACGTCGGCAGCCCCGGTACCGCGGCGGGCAGGCCCGGGACGCGCACATCCGCCATCAGGAAGGGCGTGAGACTCACCCACGCCGTGCCGTCGTACTCGTCCACGGCCAGCCCCTCGGGAAGGAGCGCCTGAACCCGCTCCGGCGGGAACGGCCAGTGAACGAACGCCTGAGTCAGCCAACGGGCCCGCAGCGCGGGAACCCGGACCCGTTGCTCCGATCCATAGGCCACCACACCGAACGAGTTCCCGGCCGTCGCCTGCGAAAACGTAGGTGTCACACCCCGGGAACCCGGTACTCACGGAAGCACGTATGAGTCGACCGTCCCCGGAGGCGAGCATGAGCGAAGAGAACATGGCGGACGACGTCTACCAGCCCACCGGCGGCAACGAGGACCAGGAGGACGCCGCCCCGCTGGATCTCCAGGACGCGGTGGACGAGCGCACCTACGACGACATGCTGGACGAGGGCTACTCGCCGCCGGAGAAACCCCTGGGGGTCACCAAGAGCGGGACCACGGCGGCCGAGCAGCACGAGGGGGAGCCGCTGGACGACAGGCTGCGCCAGGAGGTTCGCGAGGCCGAGGCGCCCGCCGGGGACGGGATCGGCGACCTGCCGGGCGGCGAGGGCGAACCTGTCGACCCGGAGGCCGGCTCGGAACGCGCCGGTCGCCTCGTCGCACCGGACGAGGGCGCGCGAACCGACACCACGAAGGAACTCGTCGCCGAGGACGAGGGGATCGACGGCGGAGCGGCGGGTGCGGAGGAGGCGGCGATGCACGTCGTGCCCGAGGAGCGACTGCCCTCGCCGGACGGACGGGAAGATTGACACGAGGTTCTGTTCGACATGTACGGGTTTGCGGTTCTCCGGGGGGTACCGGTACCCGGGATCCATTCACCGGGGACGCGGCGGATCGTGGACCCCTGACGAAGGAGGCGGGTATGACCGACCGGACCCAGACCACCCTGGAGTCGCACCCGGACATCCTTGAGATGCGGGAGCGCCACGCGCGGGCCGAGCGGGCGGCCACGACCCAGCAGGGGCAGGCCGTCGAAGCGCTGGCCCTCATCACCGGCCTGTACCTGGCCGCATCGCCCTGGATCGCGGGCTTCAACGGTTTCAGCACCCTGACCGTGAACAACCTGATCACCGGTATCGCCTACGCGTTCCTGCTGAGCGGCTTCGGCCACGCCTACGAGCGCACGCACGCCAGGGCCTGGGCAGCCGCGCTGCTCGGCGTCTGGACCGTCATCGCGCCCTGGGTGGTGGCGGGGAACGTGGACACCACGCGCACCGTCGTCAACAACATCATCGTCGGCGTCGTCGCGTTGCTGCTCGCACTGGCCGCCAGTGCGGCGGCGAACAAGACCGACAGGGGCGGTCGTAGCCGCTCCGCCCGGATGGCACGCTGACCACGGGCACGCGCCCCCCCAGGCGCTCCCCCACGCTCTGCATCCGAGGAACCACCGCTGACCACTTCGACGGTGGCTTCTCATCGGACGTCGCTCACAGTTTGCGTGGCTCGTTGTTTCTGGCCGGCTCGGTGATCTCGATGCCTGCCGGGATGAAGCCACGCTGCCCCTTGTCGGCCAGCCCTCGCAGGTGCTCCTGGTAGCGCTGCGGAGAGACGACCTTGACGTTGAAGAGCATCCGGGCGTGGTCGACGCCGCAGAGCTCGGCGCACTTTCCCCGGAAGGTGCCCTCCTGCGTGGGCGTCACCTCGAAGACGTTGACGTTGTGGCCGGGGAAGACGTCCTGCTTCATCAGCTCGGCCTCGTCACGGGCCGTGAAATAGAAGAGCACCGAGACGATGATCAGCGGGACGACGGTGTACAGCACCTCGATGGGCATGTTGTACCGGGACTGCGCGGGGACCTCGGTCCTGGTCCTGCTGCGCCGGTGGAAGATCGCCGCCCAGAGGATCAGCCCCCACACCAGCGCGCCCACGGTGAGCGCGGCCGCCCACGAGCCCTGCCACAAGGAAAGGATCCGCGGGGCCTCTTCCGTGACCGGGGTGGGCATCCCGAGGCGGGGGAAGTCCCGCCATGTACAACCAGCGCCCAACGCGCCGCCGACGCGCTACTCGGCGATGTGCCGCTGGACCCAGTCGGCGGCGGTCCGGCGGAAGATCCTCCGGCTGTCCGCGCGCAGGAAGTCATGGCCCTCGTCGCGCAGCATCAGCAGTTCGGCCTCCAGGCCGCGCTCGCGTGCAGCGCGGACGAACTGCTCGGATTCGCCGAGCGGCACATTGGTGTCGTGCTCACCGTGGACGGCGAGGAGCGGCACGCGCAGCGCGTCGACGCGGGTCATCGGGGACAGCGCGTGCAGCAGTTCACGGTCGTGTTCCGGGTGGCCGTACTTGTGTGCGGCCGATTCCGCGATCCACGGCTCGGTACCGGCGTAGAAAGTCGCGAAGTCGGACATGCCGCAGGCCGCGACACCGGTGCGGAAGAGGTCCGGGTGCCATACGAGGGAGGCCATCACCAGATAGCCGCCGTACGAGCGGCCCATGACGGCGAGCCGACGCGGATCGGCGAGTCCGGCCAGGACGACGTGCGCCGCGCAGTCGGCGACGTCGTCGATCGCGGCGAACCGTCCCGTGCCGAGGTCGGCGTCGACGAACGACCGGCCGTGTCCTGAGGAGCCACGCACGTCCGGGGCGAAGACATCCAGGCCACGGCCCAGCAACTCGTGGTAAAGGGGGTTGAACACCGGCCGTTCCTGCTCCTCCGGCCCGCCGTGCAGATGGATCACGCAGGGCGCCGGCTCCCGGGGACCCCGCCCCGGCGCCCGGTAGTACCAGCCGCTCAGCGGCAGCCCGTCGCGTGCCGTCAACCGCAGCGATACGGGACGCGCGGGCGGACGGCCGGGCGGGACGGCGTCCTCGTCGCGGGACGACCACTCGGTCCGCCGCGCGGCGCCTTCGGGGAGCCACCACACACCGGGGCGGCGCTGCGACCCGGACAGGGCCAGCACCAGTCCCGACCGGCCGTCGACCTGCGGGATACGCGTCACCACCTCATGCGGAAGCGGCACCCCCCGCGACGGACCCACCTGAGCGTCCCCGGTGGATGCCGTCGTGACGGCGGTGATCTCCAGTTCACTGGCTCCGCGCACGTTCCAGGCCAGGGCCGCGGTGTGCCCGTCGCGGCTGAACGCCAGCAGTTCCAGTCCGCAGTCCCCGCGCTCCGCGGCGACCGTCAGCCCCAGCTGCTCCCCGCCGGAATCCAGGCGGACGGCGAACAGCGCGGCGAACTCGCGTGCCGCGTCGCTGCGCAGCCACAGCGTCGTGGCGTCCGGGGAGAACCGGCCGATCCACGGATCACCGTCGGCGACCCGCAGGGCGAAGGCGGTCCGCAGGTCGGTGGTGCGCACGACGAGGGCCTCCCGGCGGCCGCGTGGCCCTCGGCGCAGGAGTGCCAGCCGTCCGTCCCGGCTGATGTCGCACACGCGCAGAGTGGCGGCGCCGCGTTCCACCGCCAGCAGGGTGGGCGCCACCATGCCCAGGGGGTCGACGAGGTAGGCGGCCAGCCCTCCGCCGGCCGTCCCCTCGGCGGCCGGTCCTCCGCCGGGCGCCCCCTCCGGGGCCACCTTGCCGCCTTCCCCCTCGTGAGCGCTGGGGCCCCTCGCGCTACGGCTGACCTCGTCGTCCGCGCCGGCCCTTTCGTCGGGTACGCCCTCCAGGGGCCGTGACCGACCGCCCTCGGGCATGTCCACCGGCAGCGGATCGTGAGTGGTCCCCCCGCCTCCTCCTCCCGGGGCGCGGGCGGCGGGACCGGCATCACCGTGGTGCGGGCCGCCCAGCAGCATGGCCCGGCCGTCGCGGGCCGCCCAGCCCGACGGGCGGGGGACGGTCTGCGGGTCGGCGAGGCCCGGCTCCGCATGGGCGGGCCGCTCTTCGGTGTCGGCACCGCCCGGCGTGAGAACCGGCTCGGCGACGGTGACGGCGACCACCGAGCCGTCGTGCTGCCAGCAGCCCAGGTACGCGGAGCTGCCGGGCTCGGCACCGGCGAGGACGCGTCGCCCGGTCCCGTCGGGGCGTACGCACAGCACCCGGGTGTGTTCGCCGCCTCCCGGGGCCGTTGTGTAGGCGATCCAGCGGCCGTCCGGCGACCAGGCCACCTCCTTGACCGGGTGCGGGTCGGAGTCGAGCAGATGGACCTCGTGTCCGTCGACCGGTCCGGTCCACAGCTGCGGAACCCCGCCGCGGTCGCAGATGAACGCGACGTACCTGCCGCTCGGATCCACCGACGGATACCAGCAGCCGTGGGACTTCAGCGGCTGCGGTGTGTCCAGCGGCCCGGCGGTGTCGGGAAGCGGCACCGGTGCCGGAGCCATGGAGGCCGGCATCGGAGCGGTGGCCGTCCCGACCTGGCCGCCGGCCGCCTCGGCCGTCGGCGCGGAGACAATGCCGTGATCCTCGGGCCGCCACGGCACCCCGTCGACGACGTCTTCGCCGACGGGGGTGCGGAAGGGAGAGCCCGTGAGCGGGTGCGGCGGGGCCGCCGTCACCGGGCGCGGGGGGCGGGTCCCCTGTGCGCCGGTCAGCTGATCCCGTGCGTTTGCAGCCATATCTCCAGCAAAGCTACCTGCCACAGCTCGTTCGCCCCACGCCTGGTGCGGTGCTCGTCCGGCGCCGACAGCAGCCCGGCCACGTACGCGTCCTGGAAGACGCCCCGTGACCTGGCCTCGGGCGCCGACAGGGCCTCGCGAACCCTCCCCAGCACGGGACCCGCCATGTGTTTGACGGCCGGGACCGGGAAATAGCCCTTGGGCCGGTCCACGACCTCCGCGGGCAGGACGCGGCGGCCGGCGGCCTTGAGGACTCCCTTGCCGCCGTCGGAGAGCTTCCACTCCGGCGGGCAGGCCGCGGCCAGTTCCACGAGCTCGTGGTCGAGGAACGGGACGCGGGCTTCCAGGCCCCAGTCCATCGTCATGTTGTCGACCCGCTTGACCGGATCGTCGGCGAGCATCACGTCGGTGTCGAGCCGCAGCGCCGCGTCGAGAGCGGTCTCGGCGCCCGGGCGCGCCATGTGCATCCGTACGAAGCGGCCGGACACGTCGTGGTCGGGGAGCATGTCCGGCTCCACGATCCTCTTGAGGTCGGTGTGCGGCCGGTCGAAGTACGTCTCGGCGTACGCCTCGGGTGCCCGCTCTCTCGGGACGGCGGCCATGTCCGGGTACCAGTGGTAACCGGCGAAGACCTCGTCGGCGCCCTGACCGCTCTGGACCACCTTCACCTCCTTCGCCACCTGCTCCGACAGCAGATGGAAGGCGACCACGTCGTGGCTGGTCATCGGCTCGCTCATCGCCTCGATCGACGCGTCCAGCGCCGTCGACACCCGGTCCGAGGGCACCATCAGCTGGTGGTGGTCCGTGCCGAAGCGCCGGGCGACCAGGTCGGAGTAACGGAACTCGTCGCCCTGCTCGCCGCCCTCGGACTCGAAGCCCACGCTGAACGTCGCGAGATCGCGCTGCCCTTCGTCGGCCAGCAGCGCCACGATCAGGCTGGAGTCGAGCCCGCCCGACAGGAGGACGCCGACCGGTACGTCGGCGACCATACGTCGGCGTACGGCGGTGCGCAGCGCGTCCAGCACCGCGTCCCGCCAGTCGTCCGCGCCCAGGTGCGCGTACTCGTCCCGGCGCGTGTAAGACGGCTGCCAGTACTGGATGGCGCGGTGGCGGCCGTCCGGCTCCACGACGCATACGGTGGCCGCGGGCAGCTTGCGTATGCCGGTGAGGACGGTGCGCGGGGCGGCCACCGTGGCGTGCCAGCTCATGTACTGGTGCAACGCGACCGGGTCGAGCGAGGTGTCGACGCCGCCGCCCGCCAGGAGGGCCGGCAGCGAGGAGGCGAAACGCAGCCGCCCCGGCGCCTGAGCCAGGTACAGCGGCTTGATGCCCAGCCGGTCACGGGCCAGTATCAGCCGCCCGGTGTCCTGTTCGACGATGACGAAGGCGAACATGCCGTAGAAGCGGTCGACGCAGTCGATTCCCCACTGCCGGTACGCCTTGAGCACCACCTCGGTGTCGGAGCCGGAGAAGAAGCGGTGGCCGAGACCGCGCAGCTCCGCACGCAGCTCTTCGTAGTTGTAGACGCAGCCGTTGAAGACACCGGCGATCCGCCCCGCGGGGTCGGTCATCGGCTGCGCCCCGCACTCGGACAGGTCGATGATCTTCAGTCGGCGGTGACCCAGCGCGACGGCGCCCTGCGACCACATGCCCCTGCCGTCCGGTCCCCGGGCAGCCAGCCGGTCGGTCATGCGCTCGACGGCGGCCAGGTCCGGCCGTCCCCCGTCGAAACGGATCTCTCCGCTGAGACCGCACATCAGGCGGCACCCCCTCGCAGGGGGCCGCGGCCGGCCGTGCTCGCAGGCGGGGCCTGGAGCGAGTACGAGCCGGTCGGATTCGCGTTCGTATCGGTATAGCCGCTGGACATGCGAGCCACTTTCCTTGATCACAGGAGGCGCAGGCACCACGCGCGGACGACGGATTCTCCGCGCGGGTTCGCCGCGCCCTGGCGCGGGGCGACGGTCGGCGCCAGCCTTTCCGTACGGCCGTACGGGTGTCAGCGTGGGTGTCAGCCGCCGACGGTTTCCACCGTGTACGGTGCCGGGGCCCCCGGCGGGGCGGCACCGGACGCCGCGACGGGCCGGCGCAGGGCTCCGGGGGCGGGGCTCCGCCTGTGCTCGCCACGGGTCTCGGCGACCATCGTCTCGACGCAGGCGAGCAGGCCCTCCGCCTCGGCGACCCCGCGCAGGCGGTGAGCCACGCTGCCCCGAGTCAGCCCTTCTTCCATGAGCACGCGTACCGTGTCCCAGTCGCCGAAGGCCTCCAAGGCCGGGCGCAGCCGCTGGAGCATGGCGCGCAGGACGGTGGGAGCGGGCGCGGGGAGACGGTCGACCGGGTCGACCAGGTCGCCCTCCAGACCCGTCTGGGCCGCGCGCCAGACCGCGGCCCGGAGCCACTCGTGCCTGCCGTCACAGACCCACCCCGGCTGCTCCAGCCGGACCCGCGCGTCCTCGACCAGGGCGCGGAACAGCCCGGCGACGAGCACGACCGTCTCGGTGCGCGGGCAGGCGTCGCAGATGCGCAGCTCCAGGGTCTGCTGGTGGTCGGAAGGCCGGACGTCGTAATAGACCATTCCCCGGTCGCTGATCACGCCGGAGCGGATCAGATCCTCGACCGCGGCGTCGTAGTCGGCGGCTCCGGCGAAGCAGCCGACCGGCCCGGCGGTGGGCCAGCGCTGCCACAGCATGGTGCGCCAGCTGGCGTATCCCGTGTCCGCGCCGAGCCAGAACGGTGAGCTGGCGGACAGGGCCAGCAGCGGAGGCAGCCACGGCGAGACGGCGCACATGATCCGGACGGCCGTGTCACGGTCGGGCACGTCGACATGGACCTGCGCGCTGCACACGAGATGCTCGTCGGCGACCTGCCGGTATTCGTCGGCCATGTGCCGGTAACGGGCACCGGCGGTGACATCACCGGACGTCAGCCGTGCGAACGGCACGGTCCCGGCCGCGACGACGGCCAGCCCGAGAGGGGAGGCGGCCGCGTCCAGCCGCCGCCGTGCTCCGGCCAGGTCGGCGTGCAGGGAGTCCAGTGAGGCGTGCACCCGGCTGTTCCACTCCACGGCCGACCGCTGCAGCTCGTGCTTGAACTCGGATCGGCGCAGCCGACCGAGAACCGCACCGGCGCTCGGGACGAGCCCCCCGCTCTCCGCGTCCAGAACATGGAATTCTTCCTCTACGCCTACACGAACGGTCACGGCCTCTCCCTCATCCGTACCCGAGATCGCCCGCCGGGCCGAAGACCCGCGACGACCGCTGCGGACTGCGAGTTCCCGACAAAAACGCAAATAAGCCATATGTGTTCATATCTGGCGCCGAGGCGTCGCGCACACGTGCGGCCTGTCGACGCGCGGCCGCCCGAGCAACCGCCCGGGCCCGGTGAGGCCGGGGTTCGATCGCCGGGCGGGGGTACTCGTAGGTGCTCGTACAAGCGAGAATCCCGGGAGGTGGGCATGGATCACTCACGGGTGCCCGTGCTGGAGGCGTTGCGGGAGTTCCGGCGGCGCGGAGACGTGGCGTACGGCCCGCCCGGGCACAAGCAGGGCCGTGGGGTGGACCCACGGGTGGCGGAGGTCCTCGGGGTGGATGTGTTCCGCTCGGACGTCCTCCTGCTCAACGGGCTCGACGACCGCCGGCAGTCCCACGCGGTCCTGAACGAGGCCCAGGAGCTGATGGCCGACGCGGTCGGTGCCGAGCAGGCGTTCTTCTCCACGTGCGGCAGCTCCCTGTCGGTGAAGACCGCGATGCTGGCCGTGGCGGGCCCCGGCGAGAAGCTGCTGCTGTCGCGCAACGCGCACAAGTCGGTGATCGCGGCCGTGGTCGTCAACGGGGTCGAACCGATCTGGGTGCACCCCGAGTTCGACACCGAGCGGCATCTCGCCCACCCACCGGAACCCGACGACGTACGCCGCCGGTTGCGGGAACACCCGGACGCCAAGGGCATGTTGCTGATCACGCCCGTCGACTGGGGCACCTGCGCCGACGTCCGGGGCGTGGCCCGGGTGTGCCACGAGTTCGACGTCCCCCTCATCCTGGACGAGGCATGGGGCGCCCACCTGCCGTTCCACCCCGGGCTGCCCGCCTGGGGCATGGACGCCGAGGCCGACCTGGTGGTCACCAGTGTCCACAAGATGGGCGGCGCCATCGAGCAGAGTTCCGTCTTCCATCTCCAGTACGACCGGGTGTCGCCGGAGGTCCTCAAACAACGGGAGGACCTGCTCGGTACCACCAGCGCCTCCACCCTCGTGTACGCGTCCCTCGACGGCTGGCGCCGCCAGATGGTCGAGCGGGGGTACGAACTGCTGGACGCCGCGCTGCACCGCGCCGAACGGATCCGTACCTCGATCGGAGACCTGCCGGGCCTGCGGCCCATGGGCCGAGAGGTCGTCGAGGAGGGACTCGCCGCCGACGTCGACCCCTTGAAGATCGTGGTCGACGTACGGGAGCTGGGCATCAGCGGTATGCAGGCGGCCGAATGGCTGCGGGCCAACCGGCGGGTGGACGTCGGCGGCTCGGACACCTGCCGTATCAGCGCCTCGATCACCCACGCCGACGACGACGGGACCGAGAAGATCCTGCTGGACGCGCTGAGCGCACTCGTCGACGGCGCCGACTCCATCGAACGGCAGCCGGCGGTCCACCTGCCCGAGCCCCCGGACCTGGAGCTGGAACAGGCGATGCTGCCGCGCGAGGCGTTCTTCGCCGAGGTGGAGCACGTGCCCGCCGGGCGGGCGGCGGGCCGCGTCTCGGCGGAGATGATCAGTCCCTACCCGCCGGGTGTGCCGGCGATCGTCCCGGGAGAGGTGATCACCGACGCCGTTCTCGACTACCTCCGCAGCGGTGTCGAGCACGGCGTCCTCATCCCGGACGCGGCCGACTCCTCGGTCCGGACCCTGCGCGTGGTGGCGCGCCGCTGAGGAGCCCGCGCGCGGTCGACCAGCGGTGACCGCCGACCTGGGCACCGGGCCGGCGGTGACCGGCGCGGGTCCTCGGTCTTCGCCGTATGCGCCGAGCCGTATGCGCCGAGCCGTATGCGCCGAGCCGTACGCGCCGACCTGGGTCCGGTGCTCAGTCACGGGCTTCGTGTCGCCCGCTCCCGGAGTCCTCGGGCGACTCCTCGGGATCGCGCTGCATGGGGCCCCACTCACCCTGCTGGCGGGCCACCGTCGCCTGGGCCTCTTCGATGACCGCCTCGTCGATCCAGGCGATGGGCTCCACGTCACCGAGCAGGGGTTCGTTGTCGGGCCCCCGGCCCTCGACCCGGCCGCGCAGGACCCACGGGCGGACCGCCGGCCCCTTCTCACGCGGCAGGTGCGAGTAGTCGTACAGCCGACGGGCCACCCACAGCTCGACCGGCCGGTCCTTCCACCAGGGCTCCAGATCGAGTGGGTTGGCGGACAGTCCCGGCAGTCGTACGCCCGTGAGGCCGTCCCTGCTCGCCGCGCGGTCCTGGTCGCCGGCGGGACCGTGCGACCAGCGCACATGGAGGCCGGGGGCGCGCCGCACCAGGGCCGCCAGGTCACCGAGGGACCGCAGGACCGGGAGTTCGTCCAGGGTGCTCATGGTGTGTGGCCCCTCTCCCGGCTGTCGGATCCGGCCGACCGCACTGGCCGGCGCTCATCGTGGGGCTCCCGAGCTCGTTCGGTCGGGCGTCCGGAAGGTGGCCGCGACCTGCCGCAGATGAAGCTCCTCCAGGGTCTCCAGCTGTCGGTGGGCACGTCGGAGGAGGTCGTCCAGCAGGTCTCGGTCGAGACGGTCCTCGCTGTCGCAGAGCCGCCGCAGGGTCTGCCAGCACGCGAGCTTGCCCGCCACTCCCGCCCGCAGCATCTCCAGTTCGAGCAAGGTACTGAGCGGGGAGCGGTGCACCAGCCTGCCGTTGCCCTTCAGCCGGCCCAGTTTCTCGGCCGCCCAGCCCGCGGAGACCTTGTAGCGGCGGGCCGGGACGTCCAGCCGTTTCATCAGGTCCGTCAGACTGTGCCGGTCCTGCGCGATCTCGGTGGCGACCTCCTCCACAGCCGGGGCGAACGCGGTACCGCGGCAGGACCGTGCCAGATGGCGTGACCGGTCGGTGCCCGCGGTGGCACCGGCCAGATGGTCGTTGAGGTAGATGCCGAGCAGATGCGCGTCCATGTCCGTCCCCTTGCCGGAGGCGGTCCTGGAGGAGGGCGTTGGGTGACTCATCGCGATCTCCCTTCGGTCCGGGCGGAGCCGACGAGCTCGTTCCGGTCCGCCCGTATGGGCCATTTCCGCTGTGGGCGGGTATTCCGCCCACGATCTCCCCACGGCTCCCGCGGCCGTCGGCCGCTCCCGTCGCTGGGTTCTGGCAGGGCTTCCCGGCGGTCGCGGCACGGGTGCCCCGGGTGGATCACTCCCACACACGGTCGCCGGGTGCGGCGGTGCGGCGGTGCGGCAGGGGATGGCGATGGAAGGGCGACGGCGTCGTCGGCCGCGCGGGTGGGGCGCGGTGTCGCGGGCGTCACGCCGGGCGGGGGCGCCGCCCGGACGCGGCGAGTGCTGTGAGCAAGCACACCTGGTCGGGCAAGTACATGTGGCGCGGGGGAAGTTGACCGAACGGTCGAGCGCGGCCGCGGTGGTCCTGAAGGGACTCGCCCGCCCCGTCTGCCACGATGGGCGTCGCCGTGCCCGAGGGTGCGCCCGCGCCGCAGCCGTCGTGGGGCGCCGACCCGGTGGCACCGCCTCCGGACCGATCCGGTGGAGCGGCCGCGCAGCGAAGCCGGCGTTCCGACACCCCCTCGCTGTCCCCTCGCCTGCCCCTGTCCGAGTCCCCGGACCCGTCTCCGAATAGGGCACTGTGTCTTCTTCGCCCGCGGGCCGCACGCCTGCCCCCGTTCCTGTCCCCGCGTCCGCGCCCTCCCGCGTCGCCGCCCCCGCGGACGCTTCGCGTTCGCCCTGGCGGTCCCTGAAGTACCCCAGCATGCGCTGGTGGTCCCTCGCGAACTTCCTGTCCAACGCGGGGACCTGGATGCAGCTCACGGTGCAGAACCTGCTGGTCCTGCAGATCACCGGCTCCGCCGCCGCCACCGGTCTGTCCATCTCCGTCCAGGCCGCTCCCGCGCTGCTCGTGAGCCTCGTCGGCGGCGCTGCCGTGGACCGCTGGCCCAGGAAGGCGACGGCCGCCGTCAGCCAGGCCCTGCTCGGGGCCGTGGCGTTCGTGACCGCCGTCCTCGTCGCGCTGGACCGGCTCGACCTGACCGTGCTGATGGTGCTGGCCGCCGTGACCGGGCTCGTCGCGACGGTCGACGGGCCTGCCTGCGCGCTTCTCGGCAACGACCTCGTCCGCAAGGAGGACGTGCCGTCCGCCATCGGCGTCGGTTCGCTGGTGCACAGCGCGGGACGGCTCGCCGGGACCGCGCTCGCCGGGGTGACCATCGCTTTCCTCGGCACGGCCGCCGCGTACACCGCCAACGGACTGTCGTTCCTGTTCGTCGCCGCGGTCATTCCGTTCCTCCGTCCGGTGCGCGAGGTGTCACAGGGCGCCGGGACCGCCGCGGCCGCCGTTCCCGCCCAGCGGGGGGCGAAGCCGAGGGCCCAGAAGTCCGACATGACGGTGCGACAGGGGCTGGCCTTCTTCGCGCGCCGGCCCCGGCTGGTCGCGCTGGCCGGGATCACCGGGATCAGCTCGATGTTCGGGCGGAACTACGGGCTCACCCTGGCCGTCCTCGTCACCGGGCCTCTCGCGGGCGGCGCCGGGGCGTTCGGCACGGTCTCGACCGTGCTCGCCGTGGGCGGCATCCTCGGCGCGGTCCTCGGCGCCCGGCTGCGCAGCCCGTCGGTACGGCTGGTCGGGCTGCTGGCGGCCGGCGGAGCCCTGCTCCAGGCGGTGGCCGGGTTCTCCCCGTCGCTCGCCGTGCTGCTGGTGCTCGTCCTGCCGATGGCCGTGCTGGAGTCCGTGTCCGACACCGCGGGCACCACCGTCCTGCAGACCGATCCGCCCGCCCACCTCCGGGGCCGGGTGCTCGGCGTCTGGGGCAGCGTCAGCACGGTCTGGGGTCTCGGCGGACCCCCGGTGCTCGGTCTTCTGATGGAGCTGGCCGGCGCGCGCGGCGCCCTCGCGACCGGCGGCCTCGTCATCGCGGGCGCCATCGGAGCCGGCTTCGCCCTCCGCGGCCGCCGGACGACGCCGCCGGTCCTCCTGGACATGGAGGAGCACGGGGTGCGGGACCTCGCCCCCGAAGCGGCAGTCGTCGCGGCACACGATGCGGCGAAGCGACCGGGGCTGGACACCGCCGCCTGACCCCCCGCCGCGGGCCGGACCCGCGTCCGGTGGTGCACCGTGCCTCAGGCCTGTCGTCGCCGTCGCCGTCGCCGCCGTCGTCCTCGTCGTCGCCGTCGCCGGCCCTGCGGGCGCGGCGAGCAGGATCTCGTGGCCGGGCAGATGCCGTCGCAGGGCACGCGACGCGGGTACGGCGGTGGGCAGGTCGTGGGGCCCGAGCGCGCGGAGCACGAGTGCCCGCGGGCGTCCCTCCGCCACCTCCCCACGCACTGGACCGGCTTTCACGTGTGCGCTCCCGTCCGGTGGGCCGTAGCGGATCACGGTCACCGGCCCCGGGTCTTCGAGGGGCCGACCGGTACGGCGGCCCGTGCCGCCCGGCGGGCCAGCAGGGTGGTCGAGCGGCCGTCGAGGTAGGGCAGGACGACCGCCTGGCCGCCCCACGCGCGCAGCACCTCCGCCTCGGGGAGGTCCTGGACGGCGTAGTCACCGCCCTTGACCCAGACGTCGGGCCGCAGCCGCCGCAGCAGCGCCTCCGGTGTGTCCTCCTCGAAGACCACGACCGCGTCGACGCTGCCGAGGGCCGCGAGCACCCGGGCACGGTCGGCCTGCGGGGTGAGCGGCCGCCCCGGGCCCTTGCGGCGGGCGAGGGACGCGTCCGAGTTGAGGCACACGATCAGGCAGTCGCCGATCCGCCGGGCACTCTCCAGCAGGCCCACATGGCCGGCGTGCAGCAGATCGAAGCAGCCGCCGGTGGCCACCACCGTGCCGCCACGCGCCCGCACCCGCTCCACCAGCGCGAACGCGTCGGCGCCCGGCTCGTCCACGGGCTGGGCGGCGTGCCCCGCGCGCCACAGCGCCGGGTTGCCCGCGCCGCCCGCCGAGACGAACGCGGCGGCCTCGGCGACCGCCCGCTGGACCGCCTCCTCCGGGAGCGCGCCGTCCGCGAGCGCCGCGACCGTCGCGGCCGCGAAACAGTCGCCCGCGCCGCACGGATCGCCCACGGCCCGGTAGGGCGCCGGAACCAGCATCGGCGTGCCACCGCCGGAACCGGTCAGCAGCGCGCCCCGCTCGCCCAGCGTCACGGCCACCCCCGCCGCCCGCCAGCGGTCGGCCAGCTCGGCGCCCCGCTCGGCGTACGCCCGCAGCGAGGCGTCCTCGTCGGCGGGCAGCGCCCGCCCCGCGTGCGGCGTCGGGGCTCCCGCCGTGTGCCGGCGGTCGGCATGGGCGACGCCCGTGCGCACCGATGTCTCCTCGCCGGGGCACAGGGCCCGCGTCTCGGCCGCGTTCGGCGTGACGAGCCGCGCCCCGGGCACGGGGGCGCCGCCCTTGGGGTGCGGGTCCCACACCAGGGGCGTCCGGGGGGCGACGGCCGCCAGGCGGTCCCGTACGGCGTCCGCCGTGCGCCGGCCGTAGTCGGCGACCAGGATCGCGGCGGCCCCCTCCAGCGCCTCCCGCACGGCCGCGCCCGCCGTGCCGGGCGTGCCACCGCCCCGGTCCACCCGGACGACGGGGCGGCCGCCCGCGAGGACCCGTGTCTTCACCGGGAGGGTGCCGTCCAGGGGCAGTTCGACGAGCCGGACCCGGCCGCGCAGTTCGCGGCGCACGGCGTCGCCGGCCTCGTCGTCGCCCAGCGCGGTCACCAGCAGCACGTCCCGGCCGTCCCCGGCCGCCAGCGCGGCGGCGAGTCCGGCTCCGCCCGGGCGGAGCCGGCTGCCGGTGACGTCCACCACGGGCGCGGGCGCGTCCGGCGACAACCGGGTGGCCGTGCCCTCGATGTCCTCGTCGAGCAGGGTGTCCCCGACGACCACGAGCGGCCCGCGCCCGGTCACGACACCCTCCCCCGGGCCGGCACCGGGCGCCGGGCCCCGGCGCCGACGGCGGACCCGAGCGGTGGCTCGGCGAGGGCGGCGTCGAAGCACTCGCACAGCAGGTGCACCGCGACCAGATGGGCCTCCTGGACGGTCGCCGTGCTGTCGGCGTCGATGGCCAGCGTCTCGTCGGCGGCGGCGGCCAGGGGATTGGGCGAGGGCCCGGTCATCGCCCAGACCCGCAGGCCCGCCCGGCGGCCCGTGACGGCCGCGGTGATCAGGTTGGCGCTGCGGCCGGACGTGGACAGCAGCAGAAGCAGATCGCCGGGGCGGCCGTGGGCGGAGACCTGCCGGGCGAAGACGTGGTCGAAGCCGTAGTCGTTGCCGATGGCCGTCACCGTCGAGGTCTCCGCGTGCAGGGCGATCGCCGAGTACGCCGGCCGCTCCCGGCGGTAGCGGCCCACCAGTTCGGCGGTCAGATGCTGCGCCTGGGCGGCGCTGCCGCCGTTGCCCGCCGCCAGCAGTCGGCCGCCGGTCGCCAGGACGTCGGCGAGCAGCCCGCCCCACTCCGCGATCCGGCCGAGGCCGTCGCGGCGGAGCCGGCCGAGTGTCTGTTCCAGGGAGCGGCAGTGCAGATGCGCGGCGTCCAGTACGGGAGATTCAGGGGATACGGGGGATACGGGGGATTCGGCCATGGCGATCGGGTACGCCGCGTCACGGGGACGGCGGCCTGACCCGCACCTCCTTCGGACCTCGGGGATTCGCGGTCACGGTGCCGTGGTCGGCGCGGTGCCGGGACTGTCAGACCACGCCGGTCATGGCGGGCCGGGCGTCGACGACCTCCTCGTACGCCGCCTCCGTCGCCGCGGCGACGCGGTCCCAGCAGTAGCGGCGCAGCACGCGTCGGCGGCCGGTCGCCCCGCAGGCCGCACGGGCCGCGGGGTCGGCGAGGAGTTCGCCCACGGCGCGCGCGAGCGCCTCCGGGTCGCGCGGCGGCACCAGCCGCCCGGTGCCGGGGTCGGCGACGGTGTCGAGCTGTCCGCCCACCGCGCTGGCGACCACGGGCCTGCCGCAGGCCATCGCCTCCAGCGGGACGATGCCGAACGGCTCGTAGTCCGCGGGGCACACCACCACGTCGGCGCCGCGCAGCAGCGGCGGCACCTCCCGGCTGGGCACCCCGCCGGTGAAGCGGACCCGGTCGGCCACCCCCGCCTCGCCGGCGAGGGCGCGCAGTCTGCGGACCTCCGGGTCGTCGTCGAGACGGTCCGCCGGGGGGCCGCCGGCCACGACCAGTTCGGCGTCGGGCAGCAGGGCGAGGGCCGCGACCGCGACGGCCGCGCCCTTGCGCGGGACCAGCCGCCCCAGCTGCAGGATCCGGTGGGGGAGGGGGCCGCGCTCCATGGCGGGGCCGATCGGGGTGAACAGGTCGGTGTCCACCCCGCAGGGCACGATCGTGACCTGACTCGCGGGCACGCCCATCCGGGCGAGTTCGTCGACCTCGTCGCGGCACGTGGCGACGATCCGATCGCAGCCGAGACCCACGTTCCGCTCCAGCGCGATGCGTGCGGGCGGGCTCGTGTCGGCGAGCCGCTGGTGCCGTCGCTTCACCGTGCCCAGCGCGTGGTACGTGTGCAGCAGCGGCAGCCCCAGCCCGCGGGCGGCACGCAGCGAGGCGACACCCGACATCCAGAAATGCGAGTGCACCACGTCCGGCGGCCGCTCCCGCCACACGCGGACCAGATGGCGTCCGAAGTCCCCCATGTACGGCAGGAGTTCGTCCTTCGGGACCTGCTCCGGCGGGCCGGCGGGCACATGGTGCACCTCCACCCCGGCGCGCATCCGCACCAGGTCGGGTGGATCCGGCGAGTCGCGGCGGGTGTACACGGTCACCTCGTGGCCCCGGTCGGCGAGAGTGCCGGCGAGCGCGGCGACGTGGACGTTCTGCCCGCCCGCGTCCACGCCTCCGAGGACGGCGAGGGGGCTCGCGTGCTCCGAGACCAGCGCGATCGACCTGGGGCGCGGACCCGGGGTGACGCCGCCGAGCCGCACGCAGGTGGGGATCGAGTTCATGAGCGCGCCTCCGTCATCACGCGCTCCCAGTCGTCCAGGAAGCGCTTGAGCCCGTAGCGTTCGAGGGCCGCCTGCCGGGCGCGCGCACCGTCGGCGGCCGCCGCCCCGGGGTCCTCCAGGTAGTTCCGTACGGCCCGCGCCAGCACCTCCGGCCGGGTGGACAGCGTGCCCGCGCCCGGCGGGACCGCCTCGGCGGCCTCGGTGGTGGCGAGGGCCACGACCGGCATGCCCAGCTGCATCGCCTCCAGCAGGGAGAGCCCGAGGGATGTCCAGCGCACCGGGTGCAGATACAGGCGGCGCTCGGCCAGGGCGGCGTGCAGCTCGCGCTGGGGCAGGTCGGCGCCGCGACAGCGGACCTCCGGCAGCCCGAGACGCGCGGCGAGCCCCCCGGTGCGCATGCCGAACACGTCCAGGGGCGCGGCGTCGGCGAAGCCGGGCAGCAGGTCCGTGCCGGTGTGACGGCCCCGCCGTACCGGCTCGTTGATCACGACGGCCGCGCGCGCGAGCCGGCCGGTGTACTGATGACCCGGGTCGACGATGCCGTGCTCGATCACCTCGGTGCGGGTGGAGCCGCAGTCCCAGAACAGCCGGTTGAAGTGGGTGACGTGAACGAGCGTCAGGTCGTCGCGGTCGGCGAACGGGTGCCGGGTGTTCGGCACGTCGCCGTCCGGGGCGTTGTGCTCCAGATGGACGGCGGGTACGTCGCGTCCCGGGCGGCGCCCGCCCAGCCATCGCTCGGCGAGCCCCAGTTCGTGCGGCCGTTGCAGGATCACCAGGTCCACCGGTGTCTCCCGCAGCTCCACGGGCGTCACCTCGCGCACCGAGGCCGGCCAGGAGAACGTACGGGCCCGGCCTCGGCCGTCCGGCCCGCGATCCGGAGTGACCGGAACGAGGTAGGTGTGAGGGCCCTGCACGAAGGCCGTGGTCCAGGAGCCGTGCACATGCCACAGCAGGATGTTCATACGGTCGCTCCTCGTTCCGTCGCGAGGCCCAGCACCAGCCGCACCGCCCCCAGCCGATCGTCGGCCACGTGGTCGGCGGCGGTGATCTCCTCATGCCGGGTGACGGGAGTCGGTACCAGCACCCCGCGCGCGCCCGCGCCACGGGCGGCGGCCAGGTCGGCGCCGATGTCACCGATGACGACGGCGTGCCGTGCCGGGACCGCGCTCCCGGCTGCTCGCGCCGTCGGCGGTGGCCGGTGGACGGGGGAGCCGAACAGCCGGGGCGCGGAACCGCGCGTCGGGACGCCGGTCATGACGGAACCCCTTCATCGAGGGTCACGCGTATCGAGGGCGCGGGCGGCCGGAACGCCGTCGTCCCCCGGTGGGTGACGTGACCGCGCAGCCGGTGCCAGGTGGCGGCGGGCGGGATGAGCACGCTGGTCAGCGCCATGGCGGCGATCTCGTCCCGGGTACGCGGCCCCGGCGTGATCCGGGCCAGCGCGAACTCGGCCGTGCCTGCCAGCCAACCGGCGGCGCAGAGGGCGGCGGCGCGTGGCCGGCCGAGGAGGGCGCAGGTCAGGGAGGCCGCGGCGAGCGCGCTCACCGTCAGATGCCCGGGCAGGCGCCCCCGTGGCGCCCCGGCCCTGTCCCACCAGTCCCGGCCCTGCCGCCGCGTCATCAGCACGTCGTCGGCGTTGCCCGCCTGCAGCCGTACGGAGATCCAGCGGTCCACCGGACGCACCGGGTGTCGCGTACGGCGGTTCCCGGCGGTCAGCGTCCAGCCGGCGCCCAGCACGCGCAGCGCTAGGTCCGCGTCCTCCCGGAAGGCCCGCCGGAAGCGCTCGTCGAAGCCGTCGACGGCCACCAGCGCCTCCCTCCGGTACGCCATGTCGGCGGTGATCCACCGGGCCGTGGCCAGCCCCGCCGTGGTCCGCTCCCAGTCCGTGGGCCGCCGCCCCGCCGGAAGCGGCACCTCGATCCGGGCGGTGACCCCGGCGCTGTCGGGCGGCGCGGCGGCCAGGTCCAGGGAGAGGTCGTCCGCCCAGGAGGGGCCGGGCACCACGTCGTCGTCCAGGAAGACGATCCAGGGCACCCGGCCGGCCGCTCGCCATCCGGTGTTGCGCGCGGCGGCCGGCCCCTCGGCGCGTCCCTTCACCAGGGTCGTGACGTCCCGCAGGGACGGGGGGATCGCCGGGTCGAGCGGCGCGCCGTCCGGCTCGGGGCGGTCGTCGACGACGACCACCCGGACCGGCATCGGTCCCTCGGTTCGGGCCAGTGCGCGCAGACACGCCCGCAGACCGGGGGCGCCCGAGCGTCGGGATCACCACGGCGTACGCGCCGCTCCCGTCACCGGAGCCGGTCCGCCGGTCCGCGAAGTGTGCGTGCCGGTGCCGGGGGAAGTCGCTCATCGGGCCGCTCCCTCGTCGCCGGTGCCGAAGAGGTCTTGTCGCCGCACCGCGTACGGGCCGATCGCCAGCAGGTCGACGGGGGAGGAGCCGAAGCACTCCAGCGCGTCCCGAGGATCGTCGACCATGGGCCGGCCCGCCGTGTTGAGGCTGGTGTTGACCACCACGGGCAGACCGGTCAGCTCCTCGAACGCGCCGAGCACGCGGGCCACCAGCGGCTCCCGGACGGCGTCCACGGTCTGGATACGGGCCGTGCCGTCGACGTGCACGACGGCGGGGATCCGCTCACGCCACTCAGGCGCCACATCATGCACGAACAGCATGTACGGACTCGGCAACGGGCCGTCGAAGATCTCCCCGGCCCGGTCGGCGAGGACCATCGGCGCGACCGGCCGGAACTGCTCACGGCCCTTGACGTCGTTGAGCCGTTCCAGATTGCCCGCGTGCCCGGGGTGGGCGAGCAGGGAGCGGTGTCCGAGCGCCCTCGGCCCGTACTCGGAGCGGCCCTGGAACCAGGCGACGATGTCGTTGTCCGCCAGCGACCGGGCCACGGTCGCGGCGATGTCCGTCGGCCGCTCGAAGGGCACGCCCGCCGTCTTCAGCCAGGCCCCCAGCTCGGCGTCCGACCAGTCCCGGCCCAGATCCGCGCCCGGCATGGGCTCCGGCTCCTCGCCCTCGGCCGCGGCGAGCAGCAGCGCGCCGCCCAGCGCGGTTCCGGCGTCACCGGCGGCCGGCTGCACCCACACCCGGGAGAAGGGGC
This sequence comes from Streptomyces sp. DSM 40750, assembly GCF_024612035.1. Lineage (GTDB taxonomy): Bacteria > Actinomycetota > Actinomycetes > Streptomycetales > Streptomycetaceae > Streptomyces. Next base: position 1,625,156 of record NZ_CP102513.1, on the reverse strand, counting down.
CCTCGCGGGCGATCCGGGAGTTGGCGACACAGTTCAGGGCGACGCCTCCGGCGAGGGTCAGCGTGCTGTCGTGGGTCCTCCCGTGCAGCCAGCGCGCGAGGTCGAGCAGGGTCTCCTCCAGGACCGCCTGGGCACTGGCCGCGACATCGGCGTGCTCCCGCGTCCATGGCTCGTCCGGGCCGCGCGGCGGGCAGAGTTCGTGCCAGGGCACGCCCGTGGCGCGGAACCCGCCGTCGCCGGTGGGGTGCACATGGCGGCGCAGCTCGGACAGCATGCGCGGGGTGCCGTGCGAGGCGAGGGCCATCACCTTGAACTCGTCGGAGGAGCGCAGGAATCCCAGGTGCTCGGTCAGCTCCTCGTACACCAGCCCGAGGGAATGGGGCAGTTCCTGCGCGTACAGGGGTTCCAGCCGGTCGCCGACGCGCCGCGCGGCCAGGTGCGAGGCGCGTTCGCCGCGGCCGTCCAGCACCAGCACGGAGGAGTCCCCGGCATCCGGCGCGGCGAACGCGCCCGACGCGGCGTGGGCCATGTGGTGCGGTACGAAGCGGACGATGCCGGGGTCGAGCCCGGGCAGGGCCGCCCTGAGGAAGCCGGGGGCCTCCCGCGCGTACGTCTGCCGCAGGTGGTCCCACGGGTCGTCGAGGCCCATGTCCTGTGCCGGCCGGGCGAGTCGCGGGTCGTAGGAGTAGGTGACCGCGTCGAGGTCCTGGGGGCGCAGACCGGCCCGGGTCAGGCACCAGGCGGCGGCCTTCTCCGGCAGCTCCCAGGCGGCGAACGGCACCGGTCGTTTCCCGTGCTTGCGCCGGGAGAACCGCTCCTCCTCGGCGGCTACGACGGTGCGCCCGTCGATCAGGAGCGCGGCGGCCGGGTCGTGGAACAGCGCGTTGATTCCGAGAATACGCATCAGGGGCGGAACCTTTCGGCGAGAGGGATGACGCCGGTGCCGGGCGCGCGAGGGCCGACGGGCGATCCGGTGCCGGGCAGGCGGGCCGGGGATCAGCGAGGCGGGGGCGCCGCCGCGTTCTCCGCCTCGGCGCGGAACCAGGCGATCGTGCGGCGCAGCCCTTCCACGGGCATCACCCGCGGTTCCCAGCCGAGCTTGTCGTGGGCCAGGGTGATGTCCGGACAGCGCAACGCCGGGTCGTCGGTGGGGCGTTCGATGAAGCGGATCTCGGAGTCGGAGCCGGTGAGGACGATGACCAGGCGGGCCAGGTCGAGCATGCTGATCTCGCCGGGATTGCCGATGTTCACGGGGCCGCGCATGCTGTGGGCCGCCGCCGCGAGCACACCGTGCACGGTGTCGTCGACGTAGCACAGCGAGCGGGTCTGCCGCCCGTCCCCGGTGACCGTGAGGGGCTCGCCGGCGAGCGCCTGCCGGACGAACGTCGGTACGGCGCGGCCGTCGTGTCCGCGCATCCGTGGCCCGTAGGTGTTGAACAGGCGCACGATCGCGGTGTCGGTGCCTTTGGACTCGGCGTGGGCGGTGGTCAGCGCCTCGCCGAAACGCTTGGCCTCGTCGTACACACTCCGTGGCCCGACGGGGTTCACATGGCCCCAGTAGCGTTCGTCCTGCGGATTCTGCTGGGGATCGCCGTACACCTCCGAGGTGGAGGCGAGGAGGAAGCGGGCTCCGGACGCGTGGGCGAGCTCCAGGGCGTGACGTGTGCCCAGGCTGCCGGTGTCCATCGTGTGCAGGGGCAGCCGGAGATAGTCGGCGGGCGACGCGGGGGACGCGAAGTGCAGGACCAGGTCGGGGGGCCGCTCGACCGGGATCCCCTCCGTGACATCGGCCCGCAGCACGGTGAATCCGGGACGGTCCAGGAGCGCGGCGACGTTCTCGAGACGGCCGGTACTGAGGTCGTCGACGCAGGTGACGTCGACACCCGAGGCCAGCAGTTCCGTACACAGGTGGGAACCGACGAAACCCGCGCCGCCGGTGACGACTGCGTGCTGCCACTTCGCTGAGAAGGCGGTGGTCATGGCGATCTCCTCCGTACGCGACGACGGCGTCTCACCTTCCGGGCGTGCCGGCATCACGGCGCGCCGCTTCAGGCGGCTCACGGGGATCAGCGGTCCGGCGCGGGTGGCGGGGCAACGGTCACCACGACGCTGTGGTGCGGGCCCCGGGGCGTGGTCGCCCCGCGCGGGACGGGCGAACGCCAGAGCTAGGCGGAGCCCCGGCGCGGTCCCCCCGACATCGGAACGGTGGCTGGATGCGCACCGCCGGCGGAGGACGCCCGAGAAACGAGTTTCACATGCGCCGGTCTCGCTCGCGACCGGTGAGGCTCCGCGACCCCCGGTCACCGGGATGCCGCCGTCGCGGAACGGGCGAGCGGCGTGGCTGGGCCGTTCGTGGGTACTTGGGATCGCGTCCGACGACACCGGCCGGGAACCAGCGGCGAGGAATCCGCGCAGGCCACGGGAGCGGCGGTGACCTCGGGCGGCAGATCCGGCCGGCCGGCCCTCCGCGCCGTCAATGCCTCGCATACGCGTACGGAGGCGTTTCACTGACCCCCGCAAGGGACCCCGCCGGGACGGACGGCCGGGAACAGCGGGAAAGGAGCAAGGACATGGGACACGGCGGAGACGTCATCGCCGAACTGACCACGGACCACGAGGAAGTGGAGGAGATGTTCGGCGAGATCGAGGCACTGCCCTCCGGTGACCCCCGGCGCAAGCAGTACGCGGACAAGGTCACCATCGAACTGGTGCGTCACTCGGTCGCCGAGGAGGCCTGCCTGTATCCGGCGGTCCGCGAGCACATGACGGACGGTGACATGGTCGCCGACCGGGAACTCGAGGACCACGCCGAGGCCGAGCGCACGATGAAGGACCTGGAGCGGTGCGAGGCCGACGACCCCGAGTTCGACCAGCTGATCACCCAGCTCATGACCGTGATCCGGGCGCACATCCAGGACGAGGAGAGCAACCTCTTCCCCCGGCTGCGCGAGTCCTGTTCGGCGGACGTCCTGAACGGCCTCGGCGAGAAGGTCCGCACGGCCAAGAAGACGGCGCCGACCCGGCCCCACCCGGCGGCGCCGGACACCCCTCCGGCCAACAAACTTCTCGCCCCCGGCATGGGCCTCGTCGACCGGATGCGCGACGCGCTGACCGGCCGCGGAAAGGGCGACTGAGAACCGGCCGTGGAATGGACGACTGAGACCCGTAACGGCTACGCGACCCGTAACGGCTACGCGTGAGGCCGCGGCGAAAGGCCGGCGGCGACAGGCGCGCCTGTCCCCGCCGGCCTTTCGCGGTCCCGTCGCCGGCCTTCCCGGCCCCGTCCGCGGAGCGGGAGGTCAGTCGTCACCCCTGACGATGGTCGGTTCCGCCTCGGCCTCCGGTGTCCGGCGGCCCTCCCTGCCCGGGAGGGCGGGAAGGCATGTGCGCACGCCCTTCCCGCGCCGGCGCCGGGCCTTGGCCCAGCCGCTCTCGCGGACGACGAGTTTCTCGACGGTGTGCGTGCCCACGACGCCTCATCTTCTTTCCGATCCGGGGCCGATTCTTTCCGATCCGGGGTCGGCCGTAGCCCTTCGAGGTGTGCGCCCACGAGTTCCCAGCGGCGGAGAGCCCAAACCGGGGCCGCGCAGCCGGTCCTCAGGGCAGGGGCGTGCCGCCGGTGGCGTTGAGGATCTCCGCCGTGATGAAACTCGCCCGGTCGGAGGCGAGGAACACATAGGCGGGTGCCATTTCGGCGGGCTGGGCGGGCCGTCCGAGCGGTGCCTGCTTGCCGAACTCCTTCGTGTCCGGCAGCGTCGCCGGGATCAGCGGTGTCCATACGGGCCCGGGCGCCACCGCGTTGACGCGGATACCGTCCGAGGCGACCATCTGCGCCAGCCCCTGGGTGAACGTGACGATCGCGCCCTTGGTCATGGCGTAGTCGAGGAGGTGCGGACTGGGCTTGTACGCCTGCACGGAGGTGGAGTTGATGACGGACCCGCCCGCCGGGATGTGCGGCAGGGCCATCCTGCACAGCCAGAACATGCCGTAGAGGTTCGTCCGCACGACCCGGTCGAACTGCTCCGTCGAGATGGCCTGGATGCCGTCGGGCTGGGACATCTGGTAGGCGGCGTTGTTGATCAGCACGTCGATCCGGCCGAATTCGGCGACCGCCCGTTCGATCAGGGCACGGCACTGTTCCTCGTCGCGCACGTCGCACGGGACGGCGACCGCCTTCCGCCCGGCGTCCTCGACGAGCCGGGCCGTCTCCCTGGCGTCCTCCGCCTCCTCCGGCAGATGGGTGAACAGGACGTCCGCGCCCTCCCGGGCGTACGCCAGCGCCACCGCGCGGCCGATCCCGGAGTCCCCGCCGGTCAGGACCGTCCCGCGGTCCTTGAGCAGCCCGCTGCCACGGTAGGAGTCCTCCCCGTGGTCGGGCGGCGGGTCCATGGGGCCGGTCCAGCCGGGATGCTCCTGGTCCTGCCGTGGAAAGTCCGGCCGGGGATGCCGCTCGACCGGGTTCTGCCGCTCGTCGTCGCTCATGAGCACAGTCCTTCGTCGCGTGGGTGCGTAGGGCGGCGGTCTCCGCGGGTGTCCGCACGGATCCCGCGCCCGCGCCGAGTGCCCCGCCAGACGGTGTCCATAACGTGGGCCCGGCGTACGACCCGCTGCGGGCACCCGCACTGACCTGCTGTTCCGCGGCCGTCGGGCTTGGGAGGTGTGGCGCGGCGGGGCGGGGGGACTTGGTGTGCAGGTCGGGTTCGGCGGCGTTCCCCTGGGGGCCGGCCCGGCCAGGCTTCTCTGGTTCTGACAACGTGCCGGAGGAGCCGTCCTCCCGAGGTCGTCAGAGGCTGCCCTGTTCGCAGACGCGGCGGGCGACCTCGCGGAGCTTGATGTTGTTCTCCTGCGAGTAGCGGCGCAGCACGTCGAACGCCTCCGCCTCGGTGAGGTGGTGGCTGCCCATGAGAATGCCCATGGCCTCGCCGATCACATGGCGGGTGGTGATGGCCCGCTCCAGCTGGGCGTGGGTCCGGGCGCTGGAGAAGGCGACCGCCGCGTGGGAGGCGAGCAGGCATCCGGCCAGCTCGCTGACCTCGGTGAACACGCCGGGCTTGTGGGAGTAGAGGTTGAGGGCGCCGAGGTGTTCGTCCTCGGTGAACAGCAGGAAACCCATCACGCCGCCGATGCCGAGCCGACGGGCTCGCGGGGCGTAGGCGGGCCAGCGCGGCGGCTCGTCGGTGAGGTCGGCGATGCGGAAGACCCGCTCGCCCCGCGAGCTGACAGCGGCATCGAAGCAGGGCCCTTCGCCCAGCCGCTCCTGCAGCCGGTCGCTGTCGACGACCAGCTGGTCGGTGGGGGCCAGCGTCTCCACCTTCGTGCCGTGCAGCACGAGAATGCCGGCCGCGTCACAGCCCTCCACCAGTTCGGTGGCCGAGGCGGTGATCCGTTCCAGCGTGGCCTCGACCGAATGCCGTGCCAGAAGATCCCGCGCCAACGACGCCATCTGCTGTGCGAACCGGTCCCAGTCCACACCGTCCTCCGCTTCACACCGTCCGAGCAGGCCTTCTACTCAGCCTCGCACGCAAGCGCCGTGGAGGCGGCCGCGGCAGCCGCCTCCACGGGGCCTCGACGGCGCGTCCGCCGCCGTCGTGGCGTACGGAGTCCTCCGCCGGTGGAGCGGGTCACCGGGTGCCGACGATTCCGCCGGTCACGGCGATGACCTCGCCGACCGTGGGCGCGGACGCCGCGCCCGGCCGGATGCGGGGCGATGGATTTCGTCAGGGTGATGAGCGCGGCCTTGGCCGCCGCGTAGTCGATCATGGTCGTGTCCGGGCGGGCCGGTACCGGCCCGCCCGGTGGTGCGGCGCGGTGCGCTTGTCGGCCTCCAGGCCGGGCCGCCGTTGTTCGTCCGAGTCGTAGGGCGGGGCGGGTTCGGCGGTGACCTGCGGTTCGGGCTGTTCGTGCGGGGACTGCAGGGTTTGCCTTCCGCCGGTGCTCTCCACGGCCGGGCGCGCCGGTGCGTGCCGTGCCGTGCTTGCGCGCCTCGCGTGCCGACCCTGAAGGCGGCCAGGCCCCGCACTACGACGGGCCGTCGCGGTACGGGCGCCGTGAAGTCGCGGCCGGCGGGTGCGTCTCGTCCCCGGTGTGGCACTTGGTGTGTCATGGAGTGGACTGGCAGGGCGGTACGGGCGGTTCGGCGGCGCGGTGGGGCCGCCGCGCAGACGGTGCGGCGGGCGTGGGCGGGGCCGGGCCGTGAGCGGGATCTGGTCGCGCAGGCCGGCAAGGCGGCACTGGCGGCCTGGGTGGCGTGGGCGGTGGCGGGCTGGTGGCTCGCGGCGCCGATGGCGTTCGTGGCGCCCTGGGTGGCCGTCGTACTGGTGGAGTCGACCGTGTACCGGTCGATCGCGCACGGGCTGCAGCAGGTCGCGGCGATCGCCGTGGGCACGGTGTGGGCGACGGCGGTGGCGCTGGTGCTGGACAGCCCGATGGTCACGATGGCCCTGGTCCTGCCGACGGTGCTGCTGCTGGGGCAGTGGCAGCGCCTGGGCAGCCAGGGTGTCTACGCCGCCACCGGCGCGCTCTTCGTGCTGACCAGCGGGCAGATCACCGTCGCCGCGTCAGCCGCCCGTATCGCGGAGGCGGTCTTCGGCGCGGTGGTCGGCGTCGCGGTCAACGCGCTGATCCGGCCTCCGGTGTACCTGCGCGACACCCGCTCCGCGCTGGCCGACGCCGCCCGTGAGGCCCAGGAGATCCTGGACGCGGTGGCCGACGGGCTGGCCGCCGGAGAGTGGGAAGCGCGCGAGGCCGGGGACTGGCACGAGCGCGCACTGCGGCTGGGCCGTCTGGTCGACCAGGCCCGGTCGGCGATCGGCTGGAGCCGGGAAAGCATGCGCGTCAACCCCCGGGGCCGCCGCAGGCACGCCGTCGCCCCGCCCGGCAAGGTGTACACCGACGCGCTGGCCGTGCTCGACTACGTCGCCGTCCACACCTCGGGCGTGACCCGAACGGTGTGGGAGAGCGCCGACCACAGCGGGAAGGCGGCCCGGCCGACCGCCGCCATCGCCCATCCGTACGCGACCTTCCTGCGCCACACCGCACGCGCCATCCGGCTCTACAGCCGGACCCGATTCGCCCCGAGCGGCCACGACGACTCCGCCGCGCGGGAACTCCGCGAGGCCGTCGGGGAACTCCACCGCACGCTCGACGCATTCCGCCGACAGCTACCGGGCGCCGTCGCGGACGACCCCGACGCGCTGATGACCTACGGAACGCTGCTGGCCCAGGCCCATCGCCTGGCCGATCAACTGGTCCAGGACTGACACCCGCTCCACGCCGGACCGGGTCCGCCGTGGTCGGGCAGGTCGGGCGGGCAGATGCGTTCGCGCTACTCGCCCGACGGTGCGGTCAGGGTGACGCCGAGCGGTACCGGGGTGCCGAAGTCCGGGGTGCCGTCCGCGTTCCACGTGAACTTCTGGGCCCTGGTCGATCGGTTCATGTCGCAGCCGCCGGACGCGGAGCTGTTGGCGTGGTAGACCATCCAGTCCTCGGTCCCGTCGGGCGACTTGAAGAAGCCGTTGTGGCCGGGGCCGTACACGCCATTGGCGTTGGACCGCTGGAAGACCGGGTTCGGTGACTTGACCCAGGAGGAGGAGTTCAGCGGGTCGCCGCCGTTGTACGTCAGCATCCCCAGCTTGTAGTCGGGCGTCGAGCAGTGGCTGGCGGAGTAGATGATGAACGTCTTGCCACCCCGCTGGAGCACCTCGGCGCCCTCGTTGACCGCGCCGCCCACCGTCTCCCAGCTGTAGGTCGGGGTGGAGAGCACCCGGCGGGTGCCGCTCGCGGTCCACGGGTTCGACAGCGGCCGGATGAACATGGGCTGGGAGCCGTTGTAGTACGTGCCGAGAAGGTAGAGCTTGCCATCGAGTTGGAGGATGCCCGGGTCGAGCTCCCAGGTGTTGTCCTGGGTCGGGTCGAGCAGGTCGGCCTTGAAGGTGTAGGGGCCCATCGGGTCCAGGCCGGCGCTCTCCAGGACGTGGATGCGCTGGGTGCCCAGGTCGTACGGCTCCCGGCCGGCCGTGTAGTAGAAGTACCACCGCTTCCCGTTGGGGCCGTCGAGCAGATGGAACTCCGGGGCCCACATCGTGCCGGCCCCGTTGGGCCGGGTCAGGTTGAAGATCACCTGGTCGGTCGCGGTGGCGAGCCCGGCGAGCGTGCCGGCCTTGCGCATGGTGATCGTCGAGTTCCAGGTCGTGGTGGCGAGGTAGTAGAAGCCTTCGTGGTACGTCAGCCACGGGTCGGGGCCGCGCTGGGCCAGCGGGTTGGTGAACGTCTTCGGGGCCGTGCCGTCACCGGTGAAGCCGGGCAGCCGCCACACCCTGCCGTTCACCGTCGCGCACGGCAGTTGCACCAGGTTGGTGTTCGAGGCCGACGAACCGCCGCTCGGCGTGACGCACTTGCCGGAGCCGACGGAGACCAGGTTGAAGGTCTTGTCCGTGCCGCCGGCCGGCACCGGGACGAGCCGCCACCGCTGGTTGGTCGCGCCGTGGCAGGGCCACTGGATGATCGCGGCGTTGTCCGCCGTGGAGGCGCCGTGGACATCGACGCACTGCCCGGACCGGGTGGTGATCGTGTAGGTGTCGGTCGTCCCCGCGACCGGCGCGAAGCCCAGGCTCTGGTTCGCCCCGCCGCCGCAGGCGAAGGCCCGCAGCTGCGCTCCGTCGGCCGTCGAACCGCCCGGCAGATCCAGGCAGTTGCCGCCGTTCTGGTTCACCCCCGTCGAGGTGAAGGCGACGGCGGCGGCAGCGGGTTGCGGCGCCACCAGGAAGGCGACCGCCATGGTGAGGGCGGCGATGAACGCGGACAGGCATCTGGAACGAGTCACGGTCCGTACACCTTTGCTTCGAGGAGTCCGACGGAGTTCGTGCCGTTGCCGGTGAGCAGCACACGCAGTCGTGTGGTGCTCGTGGCGTTGAAAGCGACGGTGTTGTACTGGTTCTTGGCCAGCGGATAGGCCCCGGCGCCCGGCACGTCGACGTACGCGGCGCCGTTCCAGTACTGGAGCTTCCACGAGGCGGGCATGTCGATGCCCTGGTCGTCGTCGAAGAAGTACACCTCGGCCCTGTCGAGGGTCTTCGCCGCCGGCCAGGTCAGCTCGGCCCACTGCTGCCCCGTCTCCGGCCAGGTTCCCCAGCGCGGATTCACGGTGTCGTTGGACGACGGCGGGTCGATCCCGTCGTTGACGGCGGTGACGCTCTCCCAGGAGGAGGTGTACGACGCGGACGCCGTCGCCGACGACGCCAGGTTGGCCGGTGGCTGGACACCGCCCCGGTCGAACACCTTGACCTCGGTGAGGCCCGTCTTCGCGCCGGAGGCGTTGGTGGCCAGGACCCGGATGCGCTGGGCGCTGATCGACGGGAACCGCACCCGGTTGTAGTTGGCCCGAGGCGCCGCCGGGCTCTTCGTCTGGTCGGGGGCGTTCACCCATGAACTGCCGTTGTGGTACTGGATGGTGTACGCGGACGGGGCTCGGTAGGTGCTGTTCGCCGGGCGGCTGTCCTTGAAGTGCAGGCGGACCTCGTTGAGTGTGCGGGTGGTGCCGAAGTTCAGCTCGTACCAGTCCTGGCTGTTGGCGGAGCCGCCCGCGCCCCAGAACGGTTCGTTGGTGGGGTAGCCGTCGACCGCGCCGGAGACGTTGCCGCCGGAGCCGGTGTGGGAGGCGGACACGGTCGCGCCGGCGGCGAGGTTGGTGAGGTCGGCGGTCAGGTCGACGCCGGCCTTGGCGAGCATGTCGACCAGCTGGGGGCTGTCCTGCACCACCTGGTTGGGGGCCTTCAGCCCGGCCACGGCGGTGTGGTGGGTGACCGTGCCGCTCGTGGTGACGTCACCGGTGGCCGGGTCCCATGTGAAGGGCACCAGGGAGCTGACGGTGGCGGCCCGGCTGCCGTTGACGTAGATCGAGTAGCCCTCCGGGATTCCCGGGTAGCGCACCACGCCGTCGGACGGGTCGTCCCAGACGACGGACAGGTCGGCGCCCCGGTAGCGGAGGTTGTTGACGGTGAAGTGGCTCCAGCCGATGTCGATCGGGGAGAGCTCGACCTTGGCGTCGTTGCGCGGCCGCAGCCCCGCCACGTCCTCGATGACGGTCCAGTTGCTGCTGCCGAGGATGTTGTGGTGGATCCAGGAGCGGTAGTCGATCGAGCTGCCGTTCCAGTCCGCCCAGAACTCGTTGGCGTCGGGCCACTGGGTGTTGCCGCCGATGTACTGCGCCCAGGTGTTCCAGTACAGGAGCTTCTTGTAGTCGGTCGCGCTCATCCAGGAGTTGGGGTAGTTGCGCAGCACCGACGAGTACAGCCGGAACTGCACGGTCGAGTTGATGGTGGAGAAGTTGTTGGAGCCCGGGTTGCCCGCGTCGGCCGCCGCCTTCTTGTCGACCTGGTTGGCCGTGTAGAAGGGGAAGACCGGGTACTGGGCCGGGTCGTCGTACAGCCGCAGGGCCTGCCGGTAGGTCGCGGTGTCGGGGACGGCGCCGACCGAGAACGGGTAGTAGTTGTTGATCTCCTTCCAGGGCACCCACTCGTTCGTCGACTTCAACCGGTGCTCGAACAGCTGCCGGTTCGGGTTCCACAGCACGTTGACGATCGCGTCCTTGATCTGCGTCGCGAGCGTGCGCATCTCGGTGGCCTTGGCCGTGTTGCCGATCGCCTCGTAGGCCTGGGCGGCGGCCAGCGCGCCGCTGTACTGGTAGGCGGACTCGGCGCGGTCCATGGTGCCCGGCTTCCAGTGGAAGGAGACCGCGTCGGCGTCGTTGCCGGTCAGGGCGCCCCAGTCGTACTCGATGAGCTTGTTGCCGTCGTGGTCGTAGTGCGCGAGCTGTCCCTTGACGTCGCCCTCGGCGTAACGCGCCAGGTTGGCGGCGATGCCCGGCTGGCCGCCGTGGATCTGGTAGCTCTTCCAGGCCGCCTCGGCAATGTACTGGGTGTAGCTGTTGGACCAGTTCTCCGGGTCACCCGGGTTGTCGAGGAAGCGTCCGCCCTTGGAGGTCTGGCCGACGCTCAGCCAGTCCCCGTACGCGTAGGCCGGGTTCCGCAGGTACTTGAGATCGTCGATGTGCATCGGCTGGGTGAGCGCGATCGCGTTGTTGTAGCCGAGTACGCCCTCGGTGGAGGTGGGGAACTGGAAGGTCTGCCCGGGGATGTCCGCGTCGAGGCTGTTGAAGCGCATCAGCCACCAGCGGTAGTAGATGTTCTTCTTGATCGCCGGTTCCGGTACGTCGATGTACGGCACGTTCTGCGCCCACCACAGGTTGTAGGCCTTGACGTGGATGGCGAACGCGGTGGCGTTGGAGTAGCCGGCATAGGCGTTGTACTCGGTGAGCGACTGCGGGATCTCGTCGGTGACGAAGCCCATGACCACCTTGGCGGTCACGGTGGCCCCGGCCGCGATCGTCACGGACCGGTTGAGGCCGCCGTTGGAGACGCCGAAGCCGTCTCCGGTGAGGCGCGGGCGGATGGTGGTCAGGTTGTTGTAGGCGTTGACCTGGCCGGTCAGCTCGCCGCCGGTGCCCGTCGTGGCGTACGGGGAGGTCGCCCGTAACTGCAGCGTGGTCGAAGCGCTGCCGTTGTTCTTGATCGACAGGTTGGTCACGGCGACGTTGTTGTCGGTGATGAACTTGGTCTGGTCGACCGTGATCGAGCCGCTGGTGTGCACGCTCTTCCAGTGGCTGGGGGTCTGCCGCCGCTGGGCGACCTGTTCGGTGAAGGTGCCCGGGGTGATCGCGACGGTGTAGGCGTTGCTGTCGTTGATGCTCTCCCAGTAGGCGGCCTTGCCGCCGAAACCGAGCTGGGAGGGTGTGTGCTCCTTCATGAAGAGCGCCCGGCCGCGGCTCATCAGCCAGGGTCCGGCGGGGTCGTTGCCGGTGCGGGCCAGCAGGCGGTCCATCCAGAAGTCGGTTCCCGAGCTCTCCGCGTCGTAGACGGCCTTCATCATGTCGCCCGGTGTGTGGGCGACGGGCGGTGCCGGGATCGCGGGCCCGCCGAAGGTGGGGAACCCGATGGTCTGCGCCGCGCCGGCCGGGGGAGCGGCGACGACGGAACAGACGCCGAGCGCCAGGGCGACGAGGAGACACCCCGTGCGCCGGTGTCGTGCCAGGAGGACGTGCGGTCTTCTCATCGGATGCTCCCTGTCCCGTTGACAACAAGCGTTCGCTCGCGATGGCGCCGGTGTTCGTGACCCGAGGAGTGCGCTGAAACGACCTAAAAGGTTTTCGCAACGTAGGAGCGGGCTGTTGAGGTGTCAAGGGAGGCGGGCGGGACGCGAGTTCGGGGACCGAGCGGTTCAGGACAGTGCGGGGGGCGCCCACGTGGCCCTCGTGGCGTCCCTTTGAACTCCGGGGCGATCGCGACGTCCGCCCCGGCCCTCGGAAATCCTTTTCGGTTCATTTCCGGGTGCTCGCCGAGACCACGGCCGTCGTGTTCACAGACGCGGTGACCGGCGGACCGTCAGGACGGCGACGTCGTCGTGCCGGCCGCCGCTGCCCGCGTACGCGAGGGCGTCCTCGTACAGGACCCGGGGCAGGTCGGTCGGGGAGAGGTCGAGGTGTTCGGCCAGGCGTTCGTCGACCGGGTAGAACGTGCCGTCGGCGGCGCGGGTCTCGGTGAGGCCGTCCGTGCTGAGCAGCAGCGTCGCGCCGTCCGGGAACGGGAACCAGCCCACGGTCGTGGGTTCGAGGGCGAGTTCGGCGAGCCCGAGCGGGACGCCGGGGTCCAGCGTGGCCGTGGTGACGGTGCCCTCGTGCAGCACATGCGGCAGGATGTGCCCGCAGTTGACGGCCTGCGCTTCCTCGGTCAACGCGTCGATGCCGAGGACGAGGGCGGTGACGAAGCGTTCGTCGTCGCCGGTGTGTTCGGCGTAGGAGTTGTGGCGGACGACGGCGGCGTCCAGGGCGTCGACGAGCGCCGTGAGCGTGGACTCGCGGTGGGCCGCCTCACGGAAGGCACCGATGACGGCGAACGCGGTGCCCACGGCGGCCAGTCCCTTGCCCTGGACGTCTCCGATCAGCACCCGGGTCCCCCAGGGCGAGGCGACGACGTCGTAGATGTCGCCGCCGACGAGCCGGTCCTCCTGGAGAGGTTCGTAGACGCCGTTGACCAGCACGTCGTCGGTGAGGAGCGGGAGGGGGTGCAGGATGTGCCGCTGCATGGCCGCGGCCGTGGAGCGCAGCCGCAGCATCTCGTGCTCGCGCCTGATCCGCCGGCGACAGGCGTACACCGAGGCCACACCCAGGGCGAGGGTGATCAGGACCAGCAGGAGCCGGTCGAGCCACCGGTCCGCGTCGGCGTTCCGCACCACCGCGGTGGCCGTGACGACCAGCGTGGTCCACGCGGCGACGAACGCCGTCTGCCGGACCGTGCACAGCGCCGACGCCGTCCCCGGCAGGAACACCAGCAGCCCGAGGAGCCACACCTCGGACCCGGACAGCACCCCGAGGGCCTCCACCAGGGCCGTCACCGCCAGCACGCCGAGGACCAGTGCGGCGTTGCCCGGAGGCTCGATGGCCTCGAACGCCTCGACGGGTCTCTTCCGGCGGCTACCGGCCATACGAACTCCCGGGCAGATCGTGATCTCCCCGTACGGTAAGCCGGGCTCCTCTACGTGCGAGAACCGCCCCGCCGAATCGACCTTGCGATGGGCTGCCGAGCGGACCCGCCGGGGGGTTTGCCGAGCCCGTGCGGATCCGCCGGGGGTCTGTCGAGCCCGTGCGGATCCGCCGGGAGGGGGTGCCGATTCCGTGCCGATCCGTCGGCGGGTTGCATCGCCCGTGCGGATCCGCCGGGAGGGGGTGCCGATCCCGAGCCGATCCGCCGAAAGCCCGCTCTCCTACGCCGCTGAAGGTGACGGCTTTGTCGGTCGCCGACCATGGCCACCGCTCCGGCCGTCGCCGGTGACGACCGTGCCGAGAGCGTGGACGCCGCTCACGGGGTTGCCGTGCTCGCCCGGCCGAGCCGGGGGTCGACGTGGATCTTCGGGCCCGGTCCGGCCCCGGCCGGGCGTGAGCCGGCGAGCACGGGGCCCACCTCGTCGAGGCCCACCGTGGCGGCGACGAGCGGCCTCGGGTCGACCGAGCCGTCGGCGTACGCGCGGATCGTGGCGTCGAGGCCGGGGGAGGCGGACAGGATGCCGACGGCCTTGACGTCCTTGAGGACGAGCGTGCGGGTGTCGATCCCGCTGGGTTCGCCGGCCAGTCCGATGTAGACGACGCGGCCGCCCGGCTCCACCAACTCCAGGGCGCTGCCTGGCAGATGGGCGGCGTTCGTGGCGTCGACGACGGCGTCGAAGGGGAGGTCCGGGACGGAGCCCTCCGTCCACGCGTGCGCGAACCCCAGGCCGCGGGCGAAGGCGAGGGAACCGTCGGCCCGGCCCATGAGGTGGACCTCCGCACCGGCCGCGCGGAGGAACAGCGCGACCAGCAGCCCGATCGTCCCCGGGCCCAGCACCAGGGCGCGGTCCCCGGGCCCTGTCGCAGTGGCTCGCGCGGCCCGCAGGGCGTTGCCGCCCGGCTCCACGAGCGCGCCGAGCACGGCGTCCACGGAGTCGGGCAGGGCGTGCAACGAGGACGCCGGCACGGCGAGCCGTTCGGCCAGGGCGCCCGCCTGACCGCCGCGTATGCCGACCTCCCGGCGCCGCTCGCACACGTGCTGGTCGCCCCGCAGACAGCGGCGGCAGCCGCCGCAGCCGAGCATCGTGTCGCCCATGACCCGGCGGCCGAGCCAGCCGGGGCCGACGCCGTCGCCGACCGCCGACACCCGCCCGGCCCACTCGTGGCCGAGCCGCATCGGGTAGGCGGAGTGCCCCTGGTGGAGGTAGGCCATCGCACCGGTGAAGAACTCCATGTCGGTGCCGCACACCCCGACCCGCTCGACGTCGACGACGACTTCCCCGGGCCCGGCCACCGGCACCGGGAGGTCCTGGACCTCGTACGCGCCGGGGGCGGTCAGGACGAACGCGCGCATGAGGTCCACGGGTCTTTCTCCAGGTCGGGTCGGGTCCACGAGGGTTGTCAGCGGTGTGGCTCACCGAGCGGGCCGAGGAGCGCGCGGATCTCGTCGAGTGCGTCCACCAGGGTCGAGAGGGGCATCCGATAGGCGAGCGCGCTGACGCTCACGGCTCCGGAGGGGGTCGTCGGCGAGGTGAGGAACACGGGCAGGGCGAGACAGTTGACCCCGGTCTCGTTCTCCTGGTCGTCGACGCCGTAGCCCCGTTCGCGGGCGGCGACCAGCTCACGGTGCAGGTCTGCGGCCGCGCACAGCGTCCGGGGCGTACGACGCTCCAGGGGCGAGTCGCCGATCCACGCCTCGACCTCCTCCCGAGCGCTCAATCGCCCGGCGAGCAGCAGCTTTCCGACGGCGGTGGTGTGGGCGGGATTGCGCCCGCCGATCGTCGAGGTCAGCCGGACGGCGCCCGTCGGTGGGTCGACCTTGGCGCGGTAGACGACCTCATGGCCGTCGAGCACCGCGTAGTGCGCGGTCTCGCCGAACCGGTGCGCCAGCGCTTCGAGCACCGGGCGGACGCGGAGGTGCTCGGGCCGGGCCTCGTGGTGGGCGAAGGCCATGCGCAGGAACTCGTCGCCGAGCCCGTAGCGGCCACGGGCGTCCTGGTCGGCCAGCCCGGCCCGGCGCAGCGCGCCGAGCGCCCGGTGCACGGTCGGCTTGGGACTGCCGATCACCCGGGTCAGCTCCTCGAGACCCACCCCGCCGGGATACCGCGCCAGCACCTTGAGGACCGCGAGCACCCGGTCCGACCCCACGAGTCGGCTGCTCCCGGCACCCGCCGGGCCGTCCTCGCCGAGGTCTGTCGGTCCCTCGTACGCCTGCGTATGCTTCATCGCGTTCCAGACCTTAGACCGCCGTACCGAATGTCGGAAGGGCTCAAGGGTGACGCTCCGCAGCGCGCAGTGGTACGAGGGACAGGACCGCAACGCCTATATCCACCGGGCGTGGATGCGGCGGGGTGTGCCGGGCGACGCCTTCACCGGCCGGCCGCAGATCGCCATCGCCAACACGGCCTCGGACCTGACGCCCTGCAACGCGCACCTGAACGAGGTCGCGGCCTCCGTGCGCGACGGCGTGTACGAGGCGGGCGGCATCCCGCTGGACCTGCCGGTGGTGTCCCTGGGCGAGACACAGGTGCGGCCCACGGCCATGCTCTGGCGGAACATGGCGGCCATGGCCACGGAGGAGATGCTGCGGGCCAACCCCATCGACGGCGTCGTGCTGCTGGGCGGCTGCGACAAGACGATCCCGTCGCTGCTGATGGCGGCCGCCTCGGTGGACCTGCCCGCCGTAGTCGTGCCGGGCGGCCCGATGCTGACCGGGACCTTCCGGGGTACACCCCTGGGCTGCGGCACCGACGTGTGGCGGCTGTCGGAGGAGGTCCGGGCCGGCACGCTCTCCCAGGAGCAGTTCACCCGCTCCGAGTCGGCGATGATCCGCAGCCGGGGGCACTGCAACACGATGGGGACCGCGTCGACGATGGCGCTGGTGGCCGAGGCACTGGGCACGGTCGTCCCCGGAGTGGCCGGGACCCCCGCTCCCGACAGCCGTCTCCTCGAGGCCGCGCACCACACCGGCCGGCTGGCCGTGGAGATGGTGGGCGCCGACCGGCGGCCGGGCACCTTCCTGACGAAGGCGTCCTTCCACAACGCGATCGTGGCGCTGGCGGCCATCGGCGGCTCCACCAACGCGGTCGTCCACCTCCTGGCCATCGCCGGCCGCGCGGGCGTCGACCTGTCCCTCGACGACTTCGACCGCATCGGCTCCCGCGTACCGGTCCTCGTGGACCTCCAGCCCGCCGGGCGTTTCCTCATGGAGGACTTCCACCGCGCCGGAGGCCTGCTCGCCGTGCTGCGCGAGGTCCGCGACCTGCTCGACCCCGACGGGCTGACCGTCACGGGCAAGCCGCTGATCGACCACCTCGACGACGCCGGCGTCTGGGACGCCGAGGTCATCCGCCCGCGCGCCGAGCCGCTGGTGACCGAGGGCGGCATCGCCGTCCTGCGCGGCAACCTCGCGCCCGACGGCGCGCTCGTCAAACCGGCCGCCGCCTCCCCGCACCTGCTGCGCCACCGTGGCCGGGCCGTCGTCTTCGACTCCATCGAGGACTTCCACGCCCGCGTCGACGACCCGGACCTGGACATCGACGCGGACTCCGTACTCGTCCTGCGCGGCTGCGGCCCCAAGGGCTACCCGGGCATGCCCGAGGTCGCCAACATGCCCCTGCCCAAGAAACTCCTCGAACAGGGCGTCCGCGACATGGTCCGCGTCTGCGACGGCCGGATGAGCGGCACGGCGTACGGCACCGTCGTCCTGCACGTGGCGCCCGAGGCGGCGGCCGGCGGCCCCCTCGCCCTCGTGCGGACCGGCGACTTCATCGCCCTCGACGTCGAGGCCCGCCGTATCGACGTCGACGTACCCGCCGACGAACTCGCCCGCCGGGAGCCGAACCGGGCCACGCTCGACGGTTTCGCCGACCCCCGACGCGGCTGGGAACGCCTCTACGTCGACCACGTCCTCCAAGCCGACACCGGCGCCGATCTCGACTTCCTCATCGGCTCCAGCGGCTCCGAGGTGAGCCGCGAATCGCACTGACGGCGCCGGTGGGACGCCCCGTCGCCGGGCAGTGGGCAGCGGGCAGAGCCCGACGGCGTCCGTCCCGACACCGCTCCACCGGCCGTGGCCAAGGCCGCCGACCTGCTGGCGGAGGCCCCCGCACCGGGGTTCCCTGCCCGTCGGCGCGTGATCTGTTCGACGGCGGCGACCTGGCGATTCGCGTACGCCGTGCGGCAGCTCGCGAAAGGTCTCCCTCGCCGCCTCCTCCGGCATGCGGCGCGCGGGTGCGCGGGAACCCTGGGATGCTGAACGAGGAGCGCTGCCCATGATCTGACGAACAGTGGTGGTGAGCGCCGTGGCAGGGTTCGAGGAGAGCGGGGCGGGGCCGACCGTCCCGTGTGTCGATCCCCACGGGGACCCGTTCCTGCGCACCCGGTTCGCCGTACCGGCCCGCCCCGCCACGTTTCTGCGGCGGAAACGCCTCGTCGACCATCTCGACCAAGCCCTGAGGACGCCGTTGACCATCGTCAACGGGCCCGCCGGCGCCGGCAAGACCCTGCTGGTCGCCGACTGGGCCGCGGGGCGGGACGGGCCGGTCGCCTGGCTCACCGCCGAGACCGGCGACCAGGGCCCCGGCATGTTCTGGGCCTATCTCCTCCAGGCCCTGCGTGCCTCCGGTGTGCCGCTGCCCACCGAGGTCGGCTGCCCCGCCGACGCCGGCCGCGTGGACCGTACGCTGCTGACGCGGCTCGCCACCGAGCTGAGCGCCCGGGAGCGGCCCGTGATCGTGGTGCTCGACGAGTACGACCGCGTGACCGACCCGGAGATCGCGGAACAACTGGAGTTCCTGCTGCACCACGCGGCACCGGGCATGCGCCTGATCCTCGTCACCCGCACCGAACCGCTGCTCCCGCTGCACCGCCACCGGGCGGCCGGCGACATGACGGAGATCAGAGGTGCCGAGCTGGCCTTCACGCCCGAGGAAGCGTCCGTACTGCTGGGGCTGCACGGACTGCGGCTCCCGCCGCGCGCGGTGGAGGCGCTCGTGGAGCGGACCCGGGGGTGGGCCGCCGGTCTGCGGCTGTGCGCGCTGGCCGCCCAGGAAAGCCCCGATCCGGAGACGTATCTGAAGCAGTTCGAGGCCGAGCGCACGGCGGTCGCCGACTTCCTGCTCGCGGAGGTGCTCCAGCGGCAGGCCCCCGGGACACGGGATCTCCTTCTGCGGGTCAGCGTCCTGGAGCGGTTCTGCCCCGACCTGGCGAACGCGCTGACCGGGCGCGCCGACGCCGAGGGCATCCTGGCCGGGCTGCACCGCGAGAACGCGTTCGTCGAGGACCTCGGGCACGCCTGGTACCGCCTCCACCCGCTGTTCGGGGAGATCCTCCGCGCCCATCTGCGGATGCGCTCACCCGGCCTGGAGCCCGCACTGCACCACCGGGCCGCCGAATGGCTGCGGCGTTCGGGAACCCTCACGGAAGCGCTCGGTCACGGGGCCGCCGCGGGCGACTGGGAGTTCACCGCCGGCGCCCTCGTCGACGACCTCGCCATCGGCAGGCTCTTCACCGGCCTGCGCTCCGACGACCTCGCCGAGTTGTTCTCCCGGATGAGCCCCGAGGCCACGAGTCCCGCCACGGATCTCGTACGGGCGGCCCGTGAGCTCTCCCGATGTGACCTCGACCGAGGTCTGACCCACTTGCGGCACGCGGAACGGAGCCTGGCGGCCGAGGAGAACCGGACGGAGACGGAGGACGGACCGGGCCGGGCGGCGGCCCGGCTGAGCTGTGCCCTGCTGGAGGCCTTGGCGGCCCGGCTGACCGGTTCGCCGGGCAGGGCGGAGCTGGCCGCCGGAACGGCCGAGCGGCTGCGGGAACGGGTTCCCGCCCACCTCCTGGACAAGCACCCCGAACTCACCGCCCTCCTCCTGACCCATCTGGGGTCGACGCGGCTGTGGGCCGGGCGCTTCGAGGCGGCGCGTGCCGCCCTGTCGCTGGTGGCCGACGGCTCCGGCGGCGCGTCGACGGCGCTGCCGCGCGCGGACTCCCTCGGCCGCCTCGCCCTCATCGACTATCTGAACGGCTGGCTCGGCAGGGCCGAGCGCAAGGCCATGGCGGCGCTGACCGTCTCCGAGCGGTACGGCCTGCCCCAGCCGTCCGACGTCGGCCTCGGACGGCTGGTCCTGGCCGCCGTGGCCGTCGACCGCGACGAACTGCGGTCGGCCCGTGCCCACCTCGACGCGGCGGCGGACGCCCGCACCGGGATGCGGGACCCGGTGACGGAGGCCGGCCGGGCCATCGCCACCGCCCGCCTGCTGCTGGCCCACGGCGACACCCGGGGCGCCCTCGAAGTGAGGGAACCGGTCGTCGCCGCCGAGGTGCTCTCCCCCTGGGCGGAGGGCCACACGGCGCTGGTCGCCGCCGCCGCCCACCTCGCCGAGGGCCGGCCCGACGCGGCCGCGGAACTGCTGAGCGCGGCGCCCGGCGACCAGCCGGCGTGCACCGTGGGCGAGGCGAGGGCCCGGCTCGCCGAGGGCCGGCCCCGCGCGGCGCTCGATCTGCTGGACCGGCTGCGCCCCGGGAGCCGCACCGGCCCCGCGGTGACGGTACGGGCCCTGCTGGTCCGCGCCGAGGTCGCTGCGGCGTCGGGGGACCCGGCCGCCGCGCGCAGGCTCGTAGCGCAGGCGCTCCACGAGGCGCGGCGCGAGCGCCTGCGCCGGCCCTTCGTCGAAGCAGGCGGCTGGCTCCGGCCCGTCCTCGACACCTCGCCGCTGAGGGCCCTGGCGGCCGGCTGGCTCACCCCCGGACCGCCGTCGCACACCGGGAGGCCCGGGCCCGAGGACCGGCCGCCGGTCGTGGAGGAACTGAGCGGACGCGAACGAGATGTGCTGCGCCGGCTGGACCGGATGATGTCCACCGAGGAGATCGCCGCCGACCTGTGCGTGTCGGTCAACACCGTCAAGACCCACCTCAAGAGCGTCTTCCGCAAACTGGCGGTGAACCGCCGCAACGACGCGGTACGCCGCGCACGTGAGCAGGGGCTGCTGTGACCTCGTCCCGGCGCCACCAGCCGTGGGCCGGCAGGCTCGCCCGTGGCGGGTGAGGCACCGGGCGGGCTCCTGAGCTGCGATGGAGGTGGCGGCCGCCGGCCGGCGGCGGTCGCTGTCCGGCCGACGCGCACCGGCGTCCCGGGCCGACTCGGCGAGGTGGACACCGTGACACACCGGCGGGCTCTGATCGTCCTCGGGACGGCCCAGTTCCTGATGGTGCCGGACACGGGGCCGGGCCGTCGCCTACGGAGTCATCGGCGGACCGGCCGGTGCGGGGATCGCCGTCCGCCCGTTGCGCGGCGGCTGGGTCACCAGGGCCGCACCGGATCCGAGGGCGGTCGTCGCACCGGATCCGAGGCCGGTCGCATCGAGACCGGGGCTCTACGCACCCACTCCGAGAGGAGGCCGAGCAGATGTCCGTGACCGGGCGTGCCACGTCCCGGGCCGAGCACGGCGGCGAGCGCCGGGCTCGCGCCGACTACACCGGCGGTGTCTACGGGTCCATGCTGGCCGCCTCCGTGATCATCGGCGCCGGCACGCTGGGGTCCTATCCCCACCTGGAACTCGTCCTCCTGCTGCTCCTCACCGGCCTGGTCTTCTGGATAGCGCACGTGCACGCCCAGTTGTTCGGCGCGCGCCTGGCGCAGCGGGGCCTGAACCGCCGGATCGTGCGGGACGTGTGCCGCGACGAGTGGCCGATCGTCAACGCCGCCGTCCCACCGGCCGTCGCCGTGGCCGTCAGCCCTCTCCTCGGCCTCGACCTTTCGGGTGCCCTGTGGCTGGCGCTCTCGGTGGCCGTGGCGGGACAGGTGGGCTGGTCGGCGGCCGCGGCACGCAGGGCCGACGCCTCGTGGCGCCTGGTCGCCGCCACCGCCTCGGTGAACCTGTTGCTCGGTCTCCTGATCATCGCGTTCAAGCTCTATCTGACCCATTGACCACTGACCCATTGCCCCGACCAACCCGCCGAAGCAGGTGGAGTCCCGGGCCGGGCGGTGTATCACCTTCCCGGGGTGAGGCCGGGCGGGCACCCCGGGACGGACGATCGGAGGGAAGGGGCGTCACAGCCCGCCCGTCCCAGGCCATGGGGGCTGACAGCTCATGCGCTACGAGATCCGCGTCGACGGACAGCTGTCGGAGGCACTGACCAGCGCCTTCCCTGAGCTGGACCATGTGCTGATGTCCGGCCAGACCGTTCTGTTCGGGCACGTCGTGGACGAGGCGCACCTGTACGGGCTGCTGGCCCGCTGCCAGTCCCTGGGACTGTGGGTCCTGGAGATGCGCCAGCTGCCGGAGTGAGTCCCGGAGCGGATCAGAGGGTTTCCGCGTGGATCCTGCCCGTGCGGGCGGCGACGCCGAGCGCCTCGAAGTCCCGCTCGTTCTGGTCGGCGTAGGACTGCGCGAACTCGGCGATGGCGCGGTCGAAGCGGTCGCTGCCGCCCAGGTAGGCGGCGATGGCGACGGGGTCGCCGGAGCGGGCGTGGGCCCGCGCCAGACTGGCACCGCACAGCCGCGCGAACAGCCGCAGCAGGCCGGGATCCATGGTCTCCGGCCGCGCGATGCCCTTCCAGTCGCGCAGCTGCCGTACATAGAAGTCCCGCTCCCGCCCGTCCAGGCCGGCGACGTGGGTCCAGCCCAGGAAGATGTCACTGGTCGTCTGGATCAGCCGCTGCCCGGACACCACCCGGCGGCCCTGGTTGTCGTAGCGGTCGCCGCCGAGCTGGGCGGAGAGGACGGACTCCTGCGCCTCCTTGGCCTGCAGCAGCAGAGGGTCGGTGTCGTCCCGGCCGAGCAGGAGCACGATCCAGCAGCGCGTTCCGACGCTGCCGACGCCCACCACCTTCCGGGCCATGTCCACCACGTGGAAGTGGCGCAGCAGGTGGCGGCGCTCGGACGACAGGGTCCGCACATACCCGTCCAGCACGTGCTGGAGTTCCCTCCCCTGCCCCTCCCCGGCGGGGTCCGCCAGCAGGTCCCGGAGCGGGGTGATCAGCGGTGGGTCCGGTGCGATCCGCCGGCCCTCGGGCGTGACCCGGGTGAGTTTCCCGAAGGCCTGGAGATGGGTGCGCGTACGGGCCTTCGCCGCCGCCTCGGCCGTACGGCGTCTGCTCTCCTTGTCCATCGACGAGGCCATCAGCTCCCGCAACCGGTCGGCGTCGTCCTGCGCGTACCAGATGTCCAGGGTGTTCATGCCGGCGAACTCGCGCATCCGTCGCCGGTACGCCTTCACACACGTCCGGACGGTGCCGTTCTGCTCGTCGGCCGAGAAGCCGCTCTCCCGGCCCGCGATCGCGAAGCTGGCCGCCAGCCGCTTGACGTCCCACTCGAACGGCCCGGCCAGCGTCTCGTCGAAGTCGTTGAGGTCGAAGACCAGATGGCGCTCGGGCGAGGCCAGCAGCCGGAAGTTGAGCAGATGGGCGTCCCCGCAGAGCTGCACCGCGAGACCGGTGTTCGGCGGGCGCCCGAGATCCGACGCCATGATCGCCGCCGCGCCCCGGTAGAAGCGGAACGGGGACTCCAGCATGCGGCCGTAGCGGATCGGCACCAACTCGGGCAGCCGGGTGGCCGATTGACGCTGTATCACCTCGATCGGGTCGGTCCGTGCCCGGTCCGCCTCGAACCAGCCGTGGGCGGAACGCGAGGCCCGTGTGCGCGCGTCCTTGCCGTAGGCCGCCCTCTGGGCCACCGACAGCGACGCCGTGAATGCGCTCGACATGGTCATGACTCGCTCCTCCTGAACCGGCTGTCCAGGCCTCCGGTCGGCCGCCCGCCAGGTTGCCCGGCCCGGCTCCGTCTCCGCGGCGTTCCGGCCGGGTGTCCTACTCCGGTGGCTCCCGGCCCCGCCGCCGCAGCCCCGCCTTGACCGCGCCGGCGAGCACGCGTGCCGCGACCCCCACGAGCAGCAGCCCGCCGAGCATCTGAAGCATCGTCACCACCCGCCCCGGCTGGGAGCGGGCGGAGATGTCGCCGAACCCGACGGTGGTGAACGTGGTCAGGGTGAAGTACAGGGCGTCCGTCCTGGTCAGCGGTTCGCTGAAGGAGCCCGGTGTGGACCGCTCCAGCAGGTAGTACACGCCGGCGAAGAGCACCAGATAGAGCGCCACCGTGGCGGCCAGCGCCTCGACGGCCTTCAGCCGGGGCCAGGGCGAGCGCACGATGGCCCGCACCTCCCACAGGAACACCAGGACGACCGCCACCAGGCCGCACGCGAGCACGGCCGACGCGCCGTACGAGCCGGGCCTGTCCAGGGGCAGCAGGTAGTACGCGGTGACCAGGCCCGCCGCGACGCACACGGCCCGCGCGACGGCGAAGACCACCGCACGCCGCCCGGGCCGTGCCGGCTCCGTCCGGTCCGCCGCTGGATCGTTCATCTCGGGTCTCTTCGTCCGTTCCGCCGTACGCCGGGGTGTTCCCCGGACACCCACCTCATCGCTCCTGCCGCGCCGGGGGATCACCCGCAGGGGGTGATCCGGCGACGCGGTCCTACGGGGCGGCTCCCGGAGCGACGGGCGGCCCGGCGGGGGTCACCCCGGCCTCCTGGGCGGGCTCTTTGAGCACCCCGCCTTCTACGATTCTGTAGAGGTCGGGGTGTGGCCATCGGTGTGGCCAGGTCGGGCGTCTATACGATGGGCCGCCCGTGAGGTCGGGGCGGCGCGAAGGAGGCAGGGCGTGACGGACCAGCAGCGTCCCCGGCGGCGGGGGCAGGGGGAGCTGGAAGCCCTCGTCCTGGCCGCGCTGCGTGAGGCGGACGGCCCGGAGCGCGCCGGGTGGGTGCAGGAGCGGCTGGGCGGGGACCTCGCCTATACGACCGTGATCACGATCCTGACCCGGCTGCTGGCCAAGGGCGCGGTGACCCGGGAGCGCGCCGGCCGCGCCTTCGTGTGGACCCCCGCCTCGGATCAGGCGGGCCTGGCCGCGCACCGGATGCGCAGGGTGCTCGACGGCGAGAGCGACCGCGAGGCGGTGCTGGCCAGTTTCGTCACCTCGCTGGAGCCGGACGACGAGCGACTGGTGCGTGAGCTGCTGAGTGGGACGAGGAGCGAAGGGGGCGGCTGAAGCCTGCCCGGGCGGGGTGAGACGAGTCGGACGCCTGTACGTATATCTACATGGATGTAGAGTCCTGCGGGTCCGGTGATCACCAGTGCCGGACGCGCAGGGGGCAGTCGACCGGCCGGGTGCGGCCGAGGCGGGGGAGGCCGGTGAGTGGTACGGGAAGGCGGCGCGCGGGTGCCGGTGGCGGGGGGACGCGGCTGACGCGGCGGGGCCGGACGGTGAGCTGGTTCGCGGGCGGCGCGGCCCTGCTCGTCCTCGGTGTCGGAGGTGTGGGCGCCTGGGTCTACAAGGACCTCGACAACAACATCACGGGTGCCGATGTCGACGGCAAGCTCGGCGGCGACCGCCCGGCCAATCTCAGCCCGGGTTCGAAGAACATCATGGTCGTCGGTTCGGACAGCCGCGACGGGGCCAACGCGAAGTACGGCGGCGACGGCCTGACCACCATGCAGTCGGACACGCTGATGGTGCTGCACGTCCCGGCGAACCGCGAATGGGCCACCGTGGTGTCGTTCCCGCGTGACTCCTGGGTCGAGATATCGGCGTGCGACAAGGGCGACGGCAGCACCTCCGGTCCGCACCTGGCGAAGATCAACGAGGCGTTCGCGATCGGCGGTGCGAGCGGCGAGGTCGCCGGGGCCGCCGCCTGCTCGATCAGGACGGTCGAGGCCAACACCGGCCTGCGCATAGACAGCTTCATGTCGGTCGACTTCCAGGGCTTCAAGGGGATGGTCGACGCTCTGGAAGGTATCGAGGTCTGCCCCGAGCAGGCCATCAAGGACGACAAGGCCCACCTGGACATGGAGGCGGGCTGCCAGACCGTCAAGGGCGAGACGGCGCTCGGCTACGTACGGACCCGCTACGCCGTCGGCGACGGCTCCGACATCGGACGCATCGGACGCCAGCAGGAGTTCATGGAGGCCCTGGCCGCCAAGGCCAAGTCCAAGCTGACCAGCCCCACGTCGCTCTACGACTTCCTGCAGTCCGCCACCAAGTCCCTGACCACGGACGAGGACCTCGCCGGCATCGACCCCCTCTACGACCTCGCCTCCGAGCTCAAGGGCATCCCGAGCGACCGGCTGACCTTCCTGACCGTCCCCAACTACCCCCGCGAGGCCGACGTCCCCACCGACAAGGCCAACATCGTCTGGCAGTACCCGCAGGCCGCCGACCTCTTCACCTCCCTCGCCAAGGACAAGGAGGTCGACAAGAAGCGGCTGCAGGCACAGGCCAAGAACGACCTGGTCTACGCGTCCGCCGTACGGGTCCAGGTCCTCAACGGCACCGGGGTCACCGGGCGCGCCGCCGATGTCGCCGAGAAGCTGCGCGAGGCCGGCTTCACCGTCGTCGGCACGGGCAACGCGCCCGAGAACACCGACGAGACCACGGTCACGTACCCGGCGGACCTCGCCAAGCAGGCGAAGGTCCTCACCTCGCGCCTGCCCGGCACCAGGGCCACCCGGTCCGCGGACGCCGCAGGCGTGGTGACCCTGGTCGTGGGGTCGGACCTCGACCTGGAGGAACTGCGCTGACCTGACGGGCCTGCGGGCCCGTCAGTCCTCCGCCTCCTTCGCGGCGAGGGTGGGTTCTACGGGGTCAGCTGCCGGTGAGGGAGATGGCCACGTCCGTGATGTTCAGGGGGAACTTGGCCTTGGCGGGCTCGTTCACGTTCACGAGGGTGGTCTGCCCGGTGAAGACGTTGACGCTGTAGAGGGAGGGCGTGCCGGCGCCGGAGGCGGTGAGGGTGGCGAAGGCGGCGTTGTCGACCGTCTTGCCGCCGCTCAGGGTGCTGAAGATGTCCATGCCGGCGTTGATCTGGGCATCGATGCCGAGGTTGCCGGTCGCGGAGAGCGTGCCGTTGTTGGCTGGGGCCTGGATGACGACCTGGTCGCTGGTCGTGTTGATGTCGAACAGGGTGGTCGCCGTGGTCCCGTCGAGGTCGTTGTTCGTGTAGGCGGCGGCGGAGACGCCCTTGGTCGTGCCCTCGATCGGCGGGGTGGTGAGGTTCAGGTCCTGGATGGTCGTGTGGTCATTCAGGTTGTGCCGCAGGTTCTGGCCGTTGTCGCTGATCACGCGCAGCCGGTCGGCCGCCGGGTTGAAGTCGACGCCGAAGTTCGTGCCGTTCAGCGCGTACTGGAGCTGTGACACCTTGGTGACCACGACGTCCTGGGTGCCCGTCGGGATCTTGATCGTGTAGATGCCGCCCTTGTTGCCCACGCCGTACATCAGGCCGTTCTGCACCCGGAAGTCGATGCCGATCAGGCCCGTGTCGCCGCTGAGGCCGGTGACGGCCCTGACCCAGTTGAGCACGTCCGGCCGGTCGGTCCAGAACGCGGCCATCAGGGTGCCGTCACCGGTGATCCCGTAGGCGCGCAGGCTGGGGGTGGCGGCGGGGGCGGCCGAACCGGTGCCCGGAGTGCCGAGCATGAGCGCCGTCGACGTGGCCATGACCGCGACCGCCGCCATGATTCTCTTTCTCTTGTCCGCTTTCATCGGAGTTTCCCTCCCGTTTGAGCGAGCGCCATTGTGGGGCGCATGTCTGAGAATTCCCGTACTTCCGCCCGCACTGATTTCCGGACCATGCCGGAGCCGCGCCGGAATGATGTGCCGCCGTGTTCCCCCAACGGGCGTGTACGCGGTTCTCATTAAGGCCGTTTCACAGCTCCTCCACAAGCGGAAGTGGTGACGGGAACGCCCCGATCCGGGAATTTTGCGCACTGTGACAAAAGCCTGCTCGGCAGGGTTGACGCCGATTTATGCGGAGTGATGAACGCCGTCCGGATCTCGTCTGTCGGCCGGTTCGTCCGGAATGACATGCTCGCGTCCATGGGGAGCCTCTTCGCCGAACTGGCCCGGCAGGCGTCGACCAACGCCCGCCGCGAGGTCGAGACGTACGAGCGTGAGATCCCGGAGTTCGGGTTCCTGGACAAGGACCCCCGGGCCCGGGCCGAGACGTTGGAACACGCGATGTGGCTCCGGCGTCGTACCGTCGAACTGTCGCCGGACAACAGCGAGTTGACCGGCGACGACCTCGGCTACATCGCGTCGATGGGGGAGCTGCGGGCCGGGGCCGGAATGTCCCTCGACGCGCGGCAGCGAGTGCTGCGTGTGCACACCGCGCTCATGCTGCGTGAGATCAACGAGGCGACCGAGGCCCAGCGCGGCGGCGGTGTCGACGAACTCATGCGCATGATGACCTGGTTCGCCCCGCAGGGCGAACGCGGCATCGGCGCCTACCGCCAGGGATTCGTCCGCGTACTGCGCCGCCGAATGCCGTATGCCGAGCAGGTCGCCCTGCTGGCCCGGTCATTGCTGAACGGCGATCCGATAGCGGCGGAACTCGCCGCGGCCGTCGACATGGAACTGCCCGATTACTGCGCGGTGACGGTGTTCCGGCTGCCGGACCTGCCCGCCGTCGATCGTTTCCTGGAAAACGAGATCGAGACGCTGGTGAAGAGCCACCAGGTGCCGGTCATGTGGGGCCCGGACAACGGAGACGGAAGCGGTGAGCTGATCGCCCTGGCTCCCCTGAATGCCGGCGCCGCGGAAGCGGAAAACGTACCGCCGCACACCGTTCCCGACCTCTTGCCCGATCTCACCCCCGACCACTTGCCCGATCTCGTCCGGGACTTCGCCCGCGCCCTCGGCCGGCCCTGCGCCGTCGGTACCGCCACCGCCCCGCTGTCCGGGCTGGCCGATGCCCTGGACAGGGCCCGGCGGATCAGCCGAGCGGCCCCGCTGCGCCGGGCGGACGCCCGGGTGCGGCCGCACACCCTGGCGGACGTGTTCGTCGAACTGGCCGTCGCGGACGTGCCGTTCGTCGACGACTGGCTGAGCGCGGTGGCCCGCCGGCTGGACTCGGGTCCGGACCTGCTCGTCACCCTCGACGCGTACTACCGCCACGACATGCACCGCGGCGCCACCGCGACCGCCCTCAACGTCCACACCCGCACCCTCGACTACCGCCTCCGCCGGGTGCGGGAACTCACCGGCATCGACCCGGGCTCGACCCGGGGCGTGCGCATCCTCAGCGCGGTCGTCACCCGGCGCCTGTCGGGAGCGTGGCGCTGAACGCGTCGGGCGCGCCGGACCGGGTGACCGCCCTCCCGTCTCCGCCGCCGATACGGCAGGCTGGGGCGGTGAGCAACTCCAGTGACTCCCTCTTCATCAAGATCTGCGGTCTGAAGACCGAGCAGGACGTCGACACCGCCGTCGAGGCGGGCGCCGACGCCATCGGCTTCGTCTTCTCGGCCAGCCCGCGCCGTATCGACGCCGCCACGGCCGCACGGCTGAGCCGCCGCGTACCGGAGCACGTCCTGACGGTCGGCGTCTTCCGCGAGGAGCCCCTCGACGACGTACGGTCCCTGGCCACCGACTCGGGAATCCGGGCCGTCCAACTGCACGGCCCCGAGGACCGCGCCTACTACGACGACCTGGCGACCGGCGGCTGGACCCTGATCCGCGCCGCGGCGTTCGGTGATTCCGTGCCGCGCTGCGGGGAGTTCGGCGAGGACATGCTCCTCCTCGACTCGCCCGTCCCCGGCTCGGGCATCGCCTGGGACTGGTCCGGCAGGCCGCTGGCCGCCGACGGAGAGAGGTGGCTCCTCGCCGGGGGTCTCACGCCGGAGAACGTGCGCGGCGCCGTCGCCGCCACCCGCCCCTGGGGCGTCGATGTCTCCAGCGGCGTGGAACAGAGCCGAGGCGTCAAGGACCCCGCCCTCATCGCGGAGTTCGTCGAGGCGGCCCGCGCCGCCGGCTGACCGACCGCCGCCGAGGCGGCCGCGCGGTGCGGCCGGCGGTGATCCCGAGGCCGGCCGCCTACGGGCGGCCGTGGAGCGTGCTGCCGGGCAGGTTCACGGCTGTGAGCCGGGGACCGGAGCCGTGAGTAGTGACGCCCGCCGTTCCCCCCGATGTGACCCTGGGGTAGGGTCCCCACGTTTCCGGTCACCGGCTGAAGGTGGGCCGGTACGGGGAGTGTCGGAGGGGCGGCATGGTGAGGGAAACCCAGTCGGGCGAGGGCGTGTCCGTGGAGCTGGACGACACGGGTCTGGAGGCGATGTCTCCCGAACCGCTGCTGACCCGGGACTACGAGACGCGTCCCTCACTGGTGTACGAGCGGCTGAGGCAGCGGCACGGCGCGGTGGCGCCGGTGGATCTGCTGGGCGTACCCGCCTGGCTGGTGCTGGGCTACCGCGAGGCGCTCCAGGTCCTCCAGGACGACGACGGCTGGCCCAAGGGGCTGGAGAACTGGCGGGCCCGCACGGAGGGCCGGGTCCCGGCCGACTGGCCGCTCGGTCCGTCCCTGGAGGTCAACCACGTCCTGATCCAGGGCGGCCCCGGCTACCGCACGCTGCGAACCGCGTGGGACCTGGCGCTCAGGCCGTTCCAGGACCCGCGCAACCCCCAGGCCAAGCGGCTGAAGACGGCCGTCACCGCCTACGCCGACGAACTGATCACCCTGATGGGACAGGCGGGCGGCACGGGGCTGGCGGACCTGTCCGCCCAGTTCTCCCGGCCGTTGCCGCTGATGGTGGCCAGCCATCTCCTCGGCTTCCCCGGTTCCCAGGGCGACGACGCCCTGATGGACATGTGGCGGGTACTGGACGCGGGCCCGGACGCGGGGCCCGCCCTGGAGCGGCTGCTGGGCGCGCTCGCGGAACTGGGGAAGCTGAAGCTGAA
Source organism: Streptomyces sp. DSM 40750 (assembly GCF_024612035.1). GTDB lineage: Bacteria > Actinomycetota > Actinomycetes > Streptomycetales > Streptomycetaceae > Streptomyces. The sequence continues at coordinate 1,594,841 of NZ_CP102513.1, read as the reverse complement.
GGAGCCCGGTGAGGACTTCCCCTCCTACCTGCTGGCCGCCCACCCCGACCTCTCGCTCGACGAACTGGCCCGCGAACTGTTCATGCTGCTCGGCATGACGTCCGACCACGTCGGCATCCTCATCTCCAACACGGTCGTCGAGGTCCTCTCGGGCGAGGACAGCGTGCGGGCCAGCCTCTCCGCCGGGATGGTCCGGGAGGCCATGAACCGGGTCGTCATGCGGAAGCCGCCCCTGGTGAACTTCGTGCCGAGGTTCGCGGCCAGGGACACCCCGCTGGGCAACTACCTGATCCGCGCGGGCGACCCGGTCTGGGTCTCCTCCGCCGCGGCGCACGCCGATCCGCTCTTCGCCGACCACGTGGCGCCGAGCACCACGGTCAGCACCCGGGCCCACCTCTCGTGGGGTGCGGGCCCCCGCCAGTGCCCGGCACGCGAACTCGCCTCGACGGTCGCCGCCGTCGGAGTGGGCCGGCTGTTCGAGCGCTTCTCCCACCTCGACCTCGCCCTCCCCGTCGACCAACTGCCCTGGCGTTCCTCGCCCTTCATGCGGGGCCTGCGCTCGCTGCCCGTACGGTACGAACTCGCGCCGACGGCCGAGCGGCCACCGGCGGACGGCCCGGCGACGGACGGCCCGGCGACGGGGCCGAACGGGGCGGAGGCCGAGGAACGGGTGACACCGGACCCGTCCGCCCGGCAGCGCTCCTCGCTGTGGCGCTATCTGACGGGGCTGATCCGCCCCGGCCGCTGAGGGCGGGTGCGGGCCCCACGTCGACTCGGCCGAGGGCGTCGACGGCGGCGCCTGCGAGTCCGCCTGCCCCGAGCAGGCCATGTCGACACGCCCCTGGGCGGCGCCCCAGGACGGACCGGCCGACGGTGTCGGCCGCGCCCGGACACCTCACCACGGCCCTCGGCCGTGAGACGCGGGTCCTGTCCGGCGGGCACGTGCCCGTTCCCGAGCAGCTGCCGGAGGAGTTCGCCAGGGTCGTGCGGGGGTGGGTGGCGGGCGAGTGAGCCCCGTCGGCCTTCCCGGTGAGCCCCGTCGGCCTCAGTCGGCCTTCCCCGTGAGCAGCCGCCGGGGATTGGTGATGCGGAAGGCGTACGCCGCCGCGCCGCCCAGGCCGAAACCGGGCTGTTGGGGTGGCTCGGCGTAGGGGCGGTCCGAGCCCTGGACGACGGCGCTCACGCCGAGGGCGCGGACGACGGCTTCGACGGCGGTAGGGCCGTAGGAGGAGGTCTCGACGAAGACGTCCGGGTCCGTGCCGGCGTCGCTCCCGGCGCTCCGGGCGGCGAAGCGCTCCCCGTGGAGCGGGGCGAGCCCGGCCAGCAGGGCGAAGCAGACCCGCAGCTTGGGGTGGCGCGGCCGGCCGAAGGCGCGGAAGGCGAACCAGGCGGAGTGCATCTGTTGGACGTAGGGGACCATGGCGGGCCACCAGCCGGGCCCCTCGGCCCCGCCGGGCGCGGGCCCCGGGTGGACGAACAGCGGCAGGTCGCGCTCTTCGAGCAGATCGAGCAGCGGGGCGCAGCGCGTGTAACCGGCCGCGTCGGCAAGGGCGTTGGCGGGGATCTGGAGGCCGACGAAGCCCGCGTCGAGGTCCTGGGCGGTCGCCTTCGCGTCGACGTCCCGTACGCAGGCGGCGGCCCAGGCGCCGAACGGCTCGGGAAGCGCGGCCGAGCCCTCGTGGTACGCGTCGAGCAGGGGGCGGGCCTCGATCGCGGGCAGCCACTCCACGCCGATCGGGGAGGACAGCGAGACGAGGGCCCGGCCGAGGCCGTCGGTGGCGGCGAGTTCCGTACGGCGGGCGATGTCGTGGTCGGCGGGCGGGATCTCGTAGGGCGGCTCGCCGTCCAGGAACAGGGTCCAGCCGTCGAGGAAGGGTGGCTCGCGGCGTGACCGCAGGGCCGTCACCAGCGAGGGGGTCCACAGATGCTGGTGTACGTCGCAGTTGGTCATGACGCTCCTCCCACGAAGGCCGACGCTTCCCGGTCCGGGCGCGCAGGGTGCCCGGACGTCGTCCGACCCCAGGATGTCGCGGCTCACCGTCTCCACGTCCACCCCGCACGGCCGGTCGTCGTCCAGGCGGGGAACAACTTCCCGGATCGCGCGCCGCGGGAACTCCGGTCCCCGCCCCAGTGTGCCCGGTGCCGCAAGATCCGCCGCCCGCGCGGCGACCACGGCCTTCACGGCGAGCGGTTGCCGCAGCCGGGCGAGCGGCGTCGCCGGCTGCCGGGCCCGGGGCGCCGCGTCGGTCGAGTCGTCCTCGACGGCGGCCGCGAAGCCGTGCCGTGCCGTGCCAGGGGTCGGTGGACACCGGGACAGCATGTGGATCTCGACCGACGAGCGCCTCGGCCGTCCTGGTCAGCGGCACGCAGCCCGAACGCTCCGGGCCGTACGGCGAGAGATTCGCGGACAGTCCGCCGGCGAAGGGGTCGACGAGCCGGTGCCCGGCCGGCACCACCGGGTTGTCGCCGCGGCCGTTCGGCTCGGGGGCCGGCGCGGCGGCGGCGAAGTCCAGCGAGGCGTACGCGGTCCCGTGCGCGTGGGCCGCGCGGCGGAGGCCGAGGGGTCCTGGACGCGCCGCGCGGTCCGGGGGTCGGTCAGCTCGCCGCCGTCCAGCAGGGCCGGCAGCTCGCCGGCCGCGGGGGACTGACCGGGGGTGGGGCGCAGGCTCAGCACCGGCGCGTCGCTCGGGTTCGTGTTCGCCGGGAAGCCCTCGTAGGTTGGCGCCGTGACGCCTGCGCCGTGTGAGCACGGCGGCCGCCTCGTGCAGGGTGAGGGCACCCTGCACGGCCGCCAACGGGCTCGCGCCGCACAGCACATGCCCGTCCTTCGGGCCGAGGGCGGCCGGGGCATCTCCGGTCCGGCTTAGTGTGAACGTAACGTGCCGTTCACAGAATTCCATTGACTCTCATTCAGTCACCAACGACTCTGAATGGCGATATGCAGTCGGGTAAGGGGCAGTCTTGATCAGATTCGACGCGGTGAGCAAAAAATATCCGAACGGCACGACAGCGGTGGACGAACTGTCCCTGGAGCTGGCCGAGGGTGGCATCACGGTCCTGGTCGGTCCTTCCGGCTGCGGCAAGACCACCACCCTGCGCATGATCAACCGCATGGTGGAGCCGACCGACGGCACGGTGAGCCTGCGCGGCCGGGACATCCGGGAGGTGAACGCCCCCGAACTGCGCCGCGGCATCGGCTATGTGATCCAGCACGCCGGGCTGTTTCCGCACCGGACGATCCTGGACAACATAGCCACCGTTCCGCTGCTGCTCGGCTGGAACAAGAAGAAGGCGCGGGCCCGGGCGGCGGAACTGCTCGAACTCGTGGGCCTGCCCGCCGAGATGGCCAAGCGCTACCCGAGCCAGCTCTCCGGCGGGCAGCAGCAGCGCGTCGGGGTGGCCAGGGCGCTGGGCGCCGACCCGCCGGTGCTGCTGATGGACGAGCCGTTCAGCGCGGTCGACCCGATCGTGCGGGCGGAGCTGCAGGCCGAGTTCATCCGGCTGCAGAAGGAGCTGCACAAGACGATCGTGTTCGTCACCCATGACATCGACGAGGCGATCAAACTCGGCGACAACATCGCCGTGTTCCGCACCGGCGGCAAGCTCGCCCAGTTCGACACCCCCGAGCGACTGCTCGCCAGTCCCGCCGACGACTTCGTGGCCGACTTCGTCGGGCAGGACCGGGGCATCCGCCGGCTCTCCTTCGTCAACGCGGCCGAACTGCCGCTGCGCGACGGCCCGGTGCTCCCGGCCACCTCGCCCGTGGCCGAGGCCCGGGCGGTGAACGAGCCCTGGGTGCTGGTCGTCGACGACGCCCGGCGACCGCTCGGCTGGACCCCGGTCGCCGAACTGCCGGACGGCGGAACCCTCGTGGACGCGCCGCTGACCCCGCTCGGCCACACCTTCAGCCTCGTCGGCGACTCGGCGCGGGCCGCCCTCGACTCGGCCCTCCTGTCACCCGCCCGCCTCGCGGTCGGCGTCGACGCACAGGGCGCGGTCGTCGGCGTCGCGGACGCGTACGAGCTGTCCGCCGGGGCGGCCGAGGAAGCACCGACCGGCGACAAGGTGACCGCCGACACCTCGGGCGGCGGTGACCGATGAGTGACGACGAGCCGCTGGTCCGGTGGCAGTGGATAGCCGACCACACCGCCGAACTCGCCGACTACACCGGCATCCACCTCAGACTCGGCCTGCTCCCGGTGCTGTTCGGACTGATCATCTCCGTGCCGCTCGGTGTCGCGTGCCACCGTTGGCGCTGGCTCTACCCGCCGGTGCTGACCGTGTCCAACATCCTGTACTCGATCCCGTCACTCGCCCTGTTCATGATCTTCGTCCGCTACACCGGACTGACCGAACAGACGGTGATGATCCCACTGACGCTCTACACGCTGTCGGTGTTGGTGCCCAACGTCGTCGACGGCCTCGCCTCGGTCCCCGAACCGGTCCGGCTCGCGGCCACCGCGATGGGCTTCGGCGCCGTACGCCGGGTCGTCCAGGTCGAACTGCCGATCGCCGTCCCCGTGGTCATCGCCGGTGTACGCGTCGCCGCCGTCTCGTCCATCAGCCTCGTCGCCGTGGGACAGCTGATCGGCCAGGGCGGCCTCGGCTACTACATCACCCGCGGCCTCCAACTCGACTTCCCCACCCCGATCGTCACCGCGATCGTGCTGATCATGCTGCTCGCGCTCACCACCGACGCGTTGCTGGTCCTGGCGCAGCGGCTGCTCACCCCGTGGTCCCGGAGCAAGGTGACGGCGGCATGAACGATTTCCTGAACCAGATGGAGCTCGTGGGGGACTGGCTGACGTCCTCGGCCCAGTGGCACGGCGACGAGGGCATCCCGCAGCGGCTCCTGGAGCACCTCACCTACAGCGGGCTGTCCCTGCTGTTCGCCGCCCTCATCGGGCTGACGTTCGGGCTGCTCGTCGGGCACACCGGCCGTGGCGCGTTCGCCGTGGCGACCGTGGCGAACCTCGCCCGCGCCATCCCCACCTTCGGTCTGGTCGTCCTCGTCGTCACCCTCGCCGGGCTCAGCACCGCGCCCGTGCTGGTCGCCCTGACCGCGCTCGCGGTCCCGCCGATCCTCATCAACACCTTCGAGGGAGTGCGGGGCGTGGACCCCGCCACCCGGGACGCCGCACGCGGGGTCGGTATGACCGAGTGGGAGATCCTGATCCGGGTGGAGGTGCCGATGGCGCTGCCGCTGATCCTGCTCGGACTGCGGGTCGCCGCGATCCAGGTGGTGGCCACCGCGACCGTCGCCGCCTACCCCGGCCTCGGCGGACTGGGCCGCTACATCGTCGACGGACTCTCCCGCAACGACTACGAGCTGGTCATCGGCGGCTCCACCGTCGTCGTCGTGCTCGCGCTCGTCGTCCAGGTCGTGTTCACCGCGCTGCGGCGTGTCGTCGTCTCGCCGGGCCTGAGGGTCTCGGCGTCGAAGTCCTGAATTTCTACTAGCCGAATTTTTCGAGCCCCCGGGCTCCGAGAGAGGGAAAACCCATGCGAGGCATGTACCGAAGCGCCGCGTTCGGCCTGATCACCGCGCTCACCCTGACCGCCTGCGGCGGTGGTGGCGACAGCGACGACAATCCGCTGGCGGGCGACGGTGGTGGCGGCGACGGCAAATCCATCGTCGTCGGCTCGGCGAACTTCCCCGAGAACCAACTGCTCGCCGAGATCTATTCGCAGGCCCTGGAGAGCAAGGGCCTGAAGGTGACGCGGAAGTTCGACATCGGGGCCCGCGAGGTCTACTACGACCAGGTGGTCAAGGGCGGCATAGGCGTCTTCCCCGAGTACAACGGCGCCCTGCTGTCGGTGGCGGTCGACGAGAACAGCACCGCGACCAGCACCGAGCAGATCAACGCCGAGCTGAAGGAGAAGCTCCCGTCGTCGGTGGAGATCCTCGACTCCGCCGCGGCCGAGGACAAGGACTCCGTCACGGTCACCGCCGAGACCGCCGCCAAGCACAACCTCAAGACCCTCGCCGACCTCAAGCCGGTCGCGGGGGACATGACGATCGGCGCCGGGTCGGAGTTCAAGACCCGCACGCAGGGCGGCGTCGGCCTGAAGAAGGTCTACGGCGTGGAGTTCGGCAAGTACCAGCCGCTCGACGCGGGTGCCCAGACCACCCTGGTGAAGCTGCTCAAGGACGACAAGGTGCAGGCCGCCAACCTCTACACCACCGACCCCGCCATCGTCGCGGACAAGCTGGTCGTCCTCGAGGACCCGGAGAACCTCTTCTCCTCGCAGAACGTCACACCGCTCGTCTACAAGGACGCGGTGAACGACACCGCCAAGTCCGCGCTCAACGCCGTCTCGGCCAAGCTCACCACCGAGGACCTGCTGGAGATGATGAAGAAGCTCGTCAACGACAAGGAGGACGCCGACGCCGTCGCCGAGGACTGGCTGACGTCCGCCGGCCTCGTGAGCTGACCGGCGTCACGCCCACATCGTCCGCCCCCGCTCCTGCCCGGCACCGCGTACGGACCCCCGCCGGGCAGGGGGAGGGGACCGAGCACGACGACCGGCTGGGGGATCAGATGACTGACGCCGGTGGCACCGAGACGCCCGAGGGAGTCGGTACCGGACGACCCGGTGGAGTCGGCCCGTCCGCGCGGCTGCAGCAGCTCTTCGAGGGCCGTCGGCTCACCCCGACCCAGCGCCGTATCGCGCACTGCCTGGTCCGGCAGGCGGCGGACGTGCCCTTCCTGTCGAGCGTGGAACTGGCGCGACTCGCCGGAGTCAGCCAGCCGTCCGTGACCCGTTTCGCGGCAGCCCTCGGCTTCGACGGCTACCCGGCCCTCCGCGCCCACCTGCGGGAGGTCGCACCCGCCTGGCACGGCCTCGACGGACGGTCGCGGAACCCGTACCAGCAGGCGGTACAGGCCGAGATCGACAACCTGCGGCACCTGGCGGCCCTGCTGGCCGACCCCGAGCCCGTGGCACGCGCGGGCCGGCTGCTCGCCGCCTCCCGCCCGCTGCCGGTTCTCGGACTGCGCGCCTCCGCCGCCCAGGCACGCGGCTTCGCCTACTTCACCGCGAAGGTCCACCCCGACGTACGCCTGCTCGACGAGGGCGGCTCACTGCTCGCCGACCGCATCGACGCGGCCCGGAAGGCCGGCGCGAGCGCGCTCCTGTGCTTCGCGCTGCCGCGCCACCCCCGTGAACTCCTGGACGCCCTCGCGCACGCCCGTGCCGCGGGCCTCACGGTGGTGACCATCGCCGACGGCACCTTCGCTCCGGTCGCCGCCCACAGCGACCTGCTCCTCCCCGCCGCCGTCGGCACCGGCCTGGTCTTCGACACCGTGAGCGCCCCCATGGTGCTGGGTCAGGTGCTCCTGGAGGCGATGTGCGACGCCCTCCCGGACGCCCAGGCCCACCTGGAGGAGTTCGACGCGCGGGCCGCGGCGCGGGGACTGTTCGTGGAGTGACCGCAGGCGCCGCTCGGGGCGCCCCGACGGAAGCGGGCGGACAGGTACGTCAGTCGGTGCCGCGCAACGCGACCCAGGTGTCGCGCGCGACGACACCGTCGGGGTTCAGCCCCTTGTCGCTCTGGAAGTTCTGCACCGCGGTCTCCGTGCCGGCCCCGAACTCGCCGTCCGCGTCCCCGACGCCGTACCCGCGCCTGGTCAGCATGCACTGGACCTGCAACACGCGGCTGCCGCTGTTGCCCAGACGGGTGCGTCCGTTGCCCGAGTAGTACGTGCAGTCCGAGAGCCAGGCCGGGGTCGAGGGCTCGGTGGGCTCGTCGGTCGGGGGCGGCGTGGTCTCGGTGGGCGCGCTGGTCCCCGGGGCGGGCGCGGAGGAGTCGGGGTGCCGGTCGTCGTCGGCGGTGCCGGACGCGTCGGGGCGCGCGGCGTCGCCGTCAGCCGCGGCCGGGTCATCCTTGCCGGAGACCTCGGAGAGCCCGGACCCGCCGTCCGGGGCGGCCGCCGCACCGTCCGAGCCGCCGGTCGCCGACGCGGAGGCGGAGGCGGCCTCGCCGGGAAGAGCGTCGGCGGATTTCGTCGTACCCCTCCCCGGCGAGGCCGTGGTGGTGGAGGGGCTCTGGAGGGTGAGTACGACGACACCCGCGGCCGTCGTGCAGAGGGCCAGACCGGCGGCGCCGACCAGTACCCGCTTGCGGCGGGTCCAGGTGCGGGGCCGTGTCGGACGTAACTCCGGTGCCGGCGCGTCGGCGGGCGGACCCGACGGCAGGTCGGCGGACGGAATCGGAGCCTTCTCCACCCGCTTGGGACCGGGCTGTTCGAGAGGGAGCCGGCACAGCGCCTCGTACGCCCGCTGCCGGGCGAGCACTCTGCCGCCCAGCGGCTCGGGCCAGCCGGACGTCCCGGACGATCCAGCCGCCCCGGACTCCCGGGAGTCGTGCCCGGCCGCCTCGATCAGTTGCCCCGGGGTCGGCCGGCTCCCGGGCTCCTTGGCCAGGCAGGCGGACAGCAGCGAGGCGAGCGTGGCGTCGGCCGCGGCGATGTCGGCGAGCACCTTCGGGTTGGGCTCCTCGAACGCCACCCGGTGCATGACGTCGACGCCGGTGCCGTCGCCGAAGGGGGCGCTGCCGGTCGCCGCGAAGACCAGGGTGCAGGCCAGGGAGAACACGTCCGAGGCCGTGTCGCATTCGCCCGTGCGCAGATACTCCGGGGACATGTAGGCCGGGGTGCCCACCCGGTTGCCGGTGCCGGTGATGGCGCTCGCGTCGGCGGCCTTCGCGATGCCGAAGTCGATGACGTGCGCGCCCCGGGCGGAGAGCAGGACGTTGGACGGCTTCAGGTCCCGGTGCACGATCCCCGCGGCGGAGAGGTCGGCGAGCGCCTGCCCGAGCTCCGCGACCAACCGCCGGACGGCGACGGCCGGCAGAGGACCGTCCTCGTGCACGGCGGCCGCCAGATCGAGCCCCGGCAGGTACTCGGTGGCCATCCACAGCACTTCGTCCCGGAAGCCCGTGCCGGCCAGGCGCGGCATGTGCGGCGTGCGCACCCGGCTGTGGACCGACGCCTCCTGCTCGAACCGGCGGCGGAACCGTATGTCCTCCGCGTACTCGGGCCTGATCACCTTCACCGCGACGAGGTCGGGGCCGCCGTCCGTGGGGCGCGCCAGATAGACGCGCCCCATGCCGCCGCTGCCGAGCAGCCCCAGCGACACATAGGGACCGATGCGGTCCGGGTCGCCGGGGCGCAGGGGCAGGCCACCTGCCTGTCGCAGCACCGGAGCCTTCTCCGCCGACGAACGTGGCGGCACCGGCCGCTGGTCTGACACAGCACCCCCAAAGTGACTTTTGGGCGTACATCAGTTCGCCCCCCGAAAGTTGAGGCTAACTCAGCCAGGGCCCGCGGTCCGGGTTTCGGTCACTTCCGTCTCACCAGAGGCTCAGGAGGTCGCGCGTCGCACCTCCGTCGTGCCCGATCCCACCGGTCCGATCCGCAGTACCGTGCCCGTCGGATCGGTGAACGACTCGACCTGTACCGGGCCCTGGCCTCCAGGTGAGGTCCCCCGCACCTGGTACGCCTTCGGATCGGCGTCCCCGATCTCCACCTCCAGCACGGCACGGGAGTTCGGCGGCACGGTCACCCGTGTCGTGTGGGTGTCCTCGGAGCGGCGCACCCGGACCGAGACCGGCCCGCGCACCGAGGGAACCGTTCCCTCGGCCTCGGTCAGCGAGCCGGTCCTGGGCCGGATCCGGAACCCGGCCGCGCCGGGCTCGCTGACCTGGACGCCGAGGATGTGCCGGGCCACGGCGTTGGCGGGCGCCGACGCCCAGGCGTGGGAGAGCGTCATGTTGGACTTCAGCGCGGGGTCCCACGCCTCCGTGACGATGGTGGCCTTCAGCGCGTCCAGCATGTGCAGCCACGAGTTGGTCGCTGTGGAGGTGAGCAGGGCGAGCGCCGCGTCGGAGCGGCCCAGCCGGAACAGCGCGTCGAGCAGGAACTGCGACCCGTACACGCTCACCTTCATGCCGCCCGCCGCCAGGGTGTCGCCCAGCCTGGCCAGCACGTCCTGGTCCAGGGCGTCCGCGACACCCAGCGCCACGGGGAAGGCGGTCGCGTGCTGGGCGCTGTGGGTGGTGCCGACGCCGTCGAGGAAGCGCCCGCCCGCACTGTCGAGCAGTGTGGCGCGCATGGACGAGGCGAGGGTGTCGGCCCGGCCGTGCAGGGTGGCCGCGTCATCGTCCTTGCCGAGGGCCGCAGCGCACTGGGCGAGTGCCTCGAAGGCCGCGAACTGGAAGGCGTTGACCACTGTGTTGACGTTGGTGAACACATAACCGTCACGGCTGGCGGCCGGCCAGTCGACCAGATCACCGAGGTTCTGACTGGTGTTGCCGGGCGCCTTGCGGACCAGACCCTCGGAGTCCAGATACGAGGTGAGGTTCTTCGCGGTGAGCAGGTCGTAGTCCTTGGCGAGCTGCCGGTCGTCACCCGTGGCGAGATAGTCCTCCCACGCGGAGATCGCGCACATCAGCCGGTACTCGGTGGGCCAGGTGCCCTTGCGGACCAGATAGTCGTTCGACCAGCGGGCGAGGGCGTAGGAGCGCTGGACGCCGTACTCGGAGAGCTGGTTGATCAGCGCGTCGCCCTCGTACGGGCCGCGTTCGCGGGTGGGCGTGTCCGTGTAGAGGTCGCCGCGCGTGGCCTCGATGGAGTAGCGGCACAGCTCCCAGACCCGGTCCAGATCGGCGTCCGAGCTGCGGAAGGAGGCGTCGGAGTCGTCCCAGTCGAGCTTCCAGGCGCGGCCGGTGACGACCGCCTCCGACAGGTCGAGCGTGGTGCGCAGTTCGGCCCAGCGGAAGCCTCGGTAGCCCCAGTGCTCGAAGCGCTGCTCGCCGTCCCGCAGGGTCCACACCTCGCGGTACGTGTTGGTGGCGCGCAGTTGGTACCTGACCGTGCCGTCGGAGTTCAGCTCCTCGCCGAGCCGCACCTCGACCGTGTCGCCCGCGCCGCCGGTGACCTCCAGGGCCAGCCCGCCGACGATCTCCCGGCCGAGGTCGACCAGCCACCGGCCCTCGGCGACCCGGGTGACGGAGGCCGGGGTGACGTCGTGCGGCCGTACCGCCTCGATCAGCGCGGGGACCAGGCCGTCGATCGCGGTACGGACGACCGGCGTGAGCCAGTCGCCGTCGTCGAAGCCGGGCTTCGTCCAGCCCACGGGCTCGCGGCGCAGATCCCAGTACTCCTGCGGAACGGTGAAGTAACTGCTGCCCGCGCTGCCCTTCGAGGGCAGCAACCCGGCCTGCCGGCGCGCCTTCCAGTGGTCCCCGGAGGCGACGGTGGACCGGCTGCCGTCGGTGTACGTGATCTCCAGCTGGGCCAGGAACTTCTGCCTCGATGTGGTCCAGCACAGCGCCGCCAGCGCGTTGGCACTGCCGTCGGCCCGCAGCGTCGAGGTCACGTCGAAGGCCTGGTAGGCGGTCCCGTCGCCGGAGCGGACGGAGGCGTAGCCGACCGTGGTGCCGTTGCTCCACACCTTCGCGACGTACTGCCGGGCCGGATCGGGCGAGGTGGCCGCCACATAGAGGACCGCCGCGGCTATCTCCTGGCCGGCCTTCGTGTCGTACTCGTGGCGCAGCAGCGCCCAGGTGTCGTCGGCCCCGTAGGAGGAGAGCGAGGAGGCGCCGGTCGGGAAGGTGAGGACGCCGCCGGAGACGGTGCCGGCGGAGAAGGTGCCCTTGTCGGAGGCGAAGTCGTCGTCGAGGAGGACCGTGCCGTCGGCGGCGGTGAAGGTGACCCGGTCGTAGGTCTGGGACTCGGTGAGGCCGTTGCGCAGCCCGATGTTGCCGGAGGCGTAGCGGCTGTCGGTGGTGGTGTCCACGACGGTGCCGCTGACGCTGGTGGTGAAGGTGGCGCCCGCCATCGTGACGCTCAGGTCCATCCAATCCCCGGCGGTGACCGCGAACGGCAGCTTGACCTCGCCGAGCACGGTGTAGGTACCGCCCACACAGACGTGCTTGCGCAGCACCCCGGTGGTGCCCGCGCGCAGCTGCCACATGTAGGTGTTGGCGGTGTTCGTGGCCCGGAACCACAGGCCGGCGGCCACGGTGGTGATCTTCACGCGGACGGTGAAAGTGCCGTCGGTCATCACCGGCCCGGCAGGCGCCCAGATCGGCTTCGCCTCCCACTCGTCCTCGACCGACGTGGCCAGCAGCGCGGGCTCCGACCAGGACGAACGCTCCTCGCCCCAGCTGCTGACCCGCCACCAGTAGGCGGTACGGGGCTCCAGCGCGGGCCCGGCGTACGGTACGGCGCTGGAGTCGGCGGATGCCAGCTTCCCGGAGTCCCAGACCAGGCGGTCGTCGTCGAATCCGCCCGGGGTGGCCGCCACCTGGAGCTGGTAGGCGCGCTGCACCGTACCCGCGCCGAAGTCCGGCACCTGCCAGCTGAACCGGGGGCGCCGGCCGGCGCTGGTCCCGAGGGCCTGCGGCAGCAGATCGGCGAGCATCCCGGTCGGCGCGGGCGGCTTCCCGGCGGCCGCCGTGATGCTCGGGCCGGGGGCGGCAAGGGCCCGGGGCCCGGACAGGACGACGGAGGCGGCCACGGTGCCGCCCAGCTGGAGAAGTCCGCGCCGTGAGAAGTCCCGCGCCATGGTGCACCTTCGGTTCGTGAAAGGTTTCAATGAGATTGCCCGGAGGTTAGGGTTCCGGGTCGATGCGGTCAATAGGCGGTCCGAGATTCGATCCATGGCCGAATGAAACGATTTAACCGGCGCGGGGCGGGTCGCGGCTGGGGCACGGCGCTCCCGCATAATCACTGCGCCACGCTCGCCGGAACCACCGGAGGTCCCGTTGTCCCCGCTGCACGACTTCGCCACCTGGGAACCGCTGTTGAGGCTGCTGCGGGCCGACAAGGCGGAGGCCTTCGCCGCCGGCGGCCAAGTGGCGGGACAGATCAGCCGCCACGCGTGGAGCGTGCCCCTGAGCCGGCCGGTGCCGCAGCCGGGACGGGCCGCTCAGGTCGAGGACATGCAGGCCGAGTTCGACGCGGTGCGGCGGGTGCAGGGCGCGCTCGAGGACCTCGGCGTCGACGGCGTCTCGTTCACGGCGAGGGTCGCGCCGACCGGGAGGGCCGTGCTCCGTCTGCTCGGCCCCAGCCCCGCCGTGGAGGCCGCCATCAGCGGTCCGCACCCCGAGTCGCTGATCCTGGTCGAGGGCGCCCTCCCCGAACCCTGGCGCCGCCTGCCCGATCCGGTGCCCGACGCGGTGCCGGCCCCGACCGCCGATCTCGCGCTGCTGGAACGGACGCTCCGCGAGCGGATACCCGACGCCGTGGGTGCCACCGAGGCGGAGATCGCCGCCGCGGAGGCGCGGCTCGGCATCGCGCTGCCCGACGAGATCAAGGTGCTGTACCGGGTGACCCGGGCACGCTGGCAGGACTGGGACGGCGACGACGACGCAGCTGAGCGTGAGGTCATGGCCGTCGGCTGCGAGCTCTTCTCCCTGGACGACCTGTACGTCGCCGACGTGCGGTCGCGTCCGTCCCCGTGGCGGTTCGCGGCGAAGGAGGCCGTTGTCACCCCGCACGATGCCGCCGTGCAGGGGGTGGTCGGCTCACCCGGCTGGATCGCCTTCGGCGACAACGGCGGCGGCGACCGGCTCGCGGTCGACCTGACCCCGGGGCCGCGCGGACACCTGGGGCAGATCATCATCCTCAGCCACGAGGAGAACATCGGCGCGGCTCTGGTCGCCGACTCCCTCACGGACCTGGTGCTGCACGGGCCCGGAAGGGAGCGCCGCGGCCGCCGCCGGGACGAGCCGTCGCCGGTGGCCTGGGTCCACCACCGGAGCCTGCGGAGCATCGAGGCCGCCGCCCACCCCGGCCTGGAGGTCCTGAACATCGGCGTATGGGACGAGGAGCCGTTCAGCCTCGCCCCCGTCACCGGGCTGCCCCGGCTGCGGACCCTCACCGCCTACCCCAGTACGCTCGCCGACCCACTGGAGATCGCCCGGCTGACCGGGCTGGAGTACCTCGAACTCCCGCCGGAGGACTGGCGCGTCCTCCTCGACGCCGGGGCCGTCCCGCGTTCCCTGCTCGCCGCGCGCATCGAGGCGCTCGGCGACCGTTCCCCGCTCCCGATCGTGGACCTCGCCAACGAGATCCTCGCCCTCTGGGACCGCCCGCCGATCACCCGGATCCGTCTCGAAGGTGACCTCGGCCCCATGGCGTAGTCGGGTCGACCCACAACGGGCCCAACCGGGCGTACCGCTGTCCGAGCCCTCGGCTAGAGTCTCGCCTCACCTCGGCCGGACATCCTGGCCGGGGCTGTGCGCTGGGGGTACGGCAACATGGGGCCCGAAAGAACGGACCTGCCCGGTTACGAGATCCAGGAGGTCCTGGGCCAGGGCGGATTCGCCACGGTGTACCGGGCCCGGCAGCTGGCCGTGGGCCGGGAGGTCGCGCTGAAGGTGGACAGCAGGGTGCTGTCCACACCGCGCGACCGACAGCGATTCCTCCGCGAGGTCACAGCGGCCGGGCAGTTGTCCGGCCACCCGCATGTGGTCCCGGTGTACGACGCCGGGGTGCTCGCCGACAACCGCCCCTACATGGTGCTGGAGCTGTGCCCCGGCGGCTCCCTGGGCGACCGGCTCCAGCGGCGGGGACCGCTGCCGGCGAAGCAGGCGCGCGACATCGGCGTGGGCCTCGCGGACGCGGTGGCCGCCGCCCACGCCGCCGGGGTGCTGCACCGCGACATCAAACCCGGCAACGTCATGGTCAACCGGTACGGCGGGGTGGCCCTCACCGACTTCGGCCTCGCCGCCATGCCCCGGCCGGGCCGGGAACTGTCCGTGACCCGGGAGGCGTTGACCCCCGCGTACGCGCCGCCCGAAGCCTTCCACCTGGCGGACCCCAGCCCGGCCGGCGACGTCTACTCCCTGGCCGCCACCGTCTACGCCCTGCTGCGCGGCCGCCCGCCGCACCACCCGGACGACGGCACCCAGCTCAGCCTCCCCGAACTGATCGTGCGCCACACCTGGCCCTATCCCGACCTGCCCGGACTGCCGCCCGCCCTCAACTCGACGCTCCGGTACGCCCTCGCCGCCGACCCCGCCCAACGCCTCTCCGACGCGGGCGCGTTCCGCGACGCCCTCGCCGCCGTCGACCTCGACACGGTCGACCTGGGAGGCGGCGGTGGCTTCGGACCGGCGCCCGGCATGACGACGGTACCGGCGTACCGGGACGCGCCGCCCACGACGATGCCGCCTTACCGGGACGCGCCGCCCACGACGATGCCGCCTTACCGGGACGCGCCGCCCACGACGATGCCGCCGTATCGGGACGCGCCACCTTCGACAGGTCCACAGGGATGGCCGGGCGGGGCGGGCGGCACGACCGCGGGCATCGAACCGGGCGGGGGCGGCGGGACGACCGCAGTGCCCCGGCGTGACGGCGACGGCGGGCGGAAGGCGGCGCGGCGGCGGCCGGCGGTGATCGCCGTACTGGCGGCCGTGGCCGTCTCCGTGAGCGTGTCGGTCACCGTGGTGACGTACGGGAGCGGCGATGAGGACAGCGGGCGAGGCGACTCCTCCACGGTCGCCTCGCCGTCCTCCGGCGCCACCGCCGAGAGCAAGGGCACCTCGGAGTTCGCGGTGGCGACCACGACGGAGAACTGCCCCGCGACGGACGTCGAGGGTGTGGGCGGCCGGTGCGTCGCGACCCCGGAGTGCTGGAGCGGCATCGTCGACATCTCCGGCATCGTCACCGTCAGCCGTGCCGACTGCCAGACCAAACACGTGTGGGAGACCTTCGCGATCGCGCCGCTGCCGGAGGACGGCATGACGAACAACGCGCGGGACCTGATCAGGCACCCGGACGTCAAGGCGCTGTGCTCGCAGAAGGTCATGGCCGCGACGATGACCTCCGACGGCCGTGACGTCGCCGACGAGTGGAACGTCGACATCATCCCGCCGTCGGCGGTGGAGTGGGACAACGGTCTGCGCGTCTTCCGCTGTGTGGCCGCGGCGGTCACGGACGACGGCGAGAAGACCGGGAGCCAGTTCGCGGTGCGGGGGTGAACGGGAGCCGGTTCGTGCGGCAGGGGTGAACGGTCGGTCGGGCGCGTCGGCGTCGTGGGCATCGACGGCATGCCGTTCGCCGAGACGGCCCATCGCGCCCCTGGCCACGGATGCCGCACGGGCCGCACGGACTCCGTCACGTGGGCCAGACCTCCGACCACCTGTCAGTGACCGGGCTCTCATGGCACGTCGGCCACAATGCCGGGAGCATGGTGTTCCTCACCAGGCAGGCCGAAGGGATCGGGAATGCTCCGCAAGGTACTGGTCGCCAACCGTGGCGAGATCGCGATCCGCGCGTTCCGCGCAGGCTATGAAGTGGGCGCGCGGACCGTCGCCGTCTTCCCCCACGAGGACCGCAACTCGCTGCACCGGCTCAAGGCCGACGAGGCCTACGAGATCGGCGAACCGGGACACCCCGTGCGGGCCTATCTCTCCGTCGAGGAGATCATGCGCGCCGCCCGGCTGGCGGGCGCCGACGCCGTCTACCCGGGCTACGGATTCCTGTCCGAGAACCCCGAGCTGGCCCGGGCCTGCGAGGAAGCGGGCATCACGTTCGTCGGGCCCAGCGCCCACATCCTCGAACTGACCGGCAACAAGGCGCGCGCGGTGGCCGCCGCCCGCGCCGCCGGCGTACCGGTCCTCGGTTCCTCCGAGCCCTCCACCGACGTCGACGAACTGGTCCGCGCCGCCGAGGACATCGGCTTCCCCGTCTTCGTCAAGGCCGTCGCCGGCGGCGGCGGACGCGGTATGCGCCGCGTCGAGGACCCCGCCACCCTGCGCGAGTCCATCGAGGCGGCGTCCCGCGAGGCCGCCTCCGCGTTCGGTGACCCCACCGTCTTCCTGGAGAAGGCCGTCATCGAGCCCCGCCACATCGAGGTGCAGATCCTCGCCGACGGCCAGGGCAACGTCATCCACCTCTTCGAACGCGACTGTTCGGTGCAGCGCCGCCACCAGAAGGTCATCGAACTGGCGCCCGCCCCGAACCTCGACCCGGCCCTGCGCGACCGGATCTGCGCCGACGCCGTACGGTTCGCCCGGGAGATCGGCTACCGCAACGCGGGCACCGTCGAGTTCCTCCTCGACCGCGACGGCAACCACGTCTTCATCGAGATGAACCCCCGCATCCAGGTCGAGCACACGGTCACCGAGGAGGTCACCGACGTCGACCTCGTGCAGTCCCAGCTGCGCATCGCCGCCGGGGAGTCTCTGGCCGACCTCGGACTGTCCCAGGAGACCGTCACCCTGCGCGGTGCCGCCCTCCAGTGCCGTATCACCACCGAGGACCCCGCCAACGGCTTCCGCCCCGACACCGGCCGTATCAGCGCCTACCGCTCGCCCGGCGGCTCCGGTATCCGCCTCGACGGCGGCACCACCCACGCCGGTACGGACATCAGCGCCCACTTCGACTCCATGCTGGTCAAACTGACCTGCCGTGGCCGGGACTTCACCACCGCCGTCAACCGGGCCCGGCGCGCGGTCGCCGAGTTCCGCATCCGGGGCGTCGCCACCAACATCCCGTTCCTGCAGGCCGTCCTCGACGACCCGGACTTCCAGTCCGGCAACGTCACCACGTCGTTCATCGAACAGCGCCCGCACCTGCTCACCTCCCGGCACTCCGCCGACCGGGGCACGAAGCTGCTCACCTATCTGGCCGACGTCACGGTCAACAAGCCGCACGGCGAGCGGCCCGCCCTCATCGACCCGTCCACCAAGCTGCCGCGGCCCACCACGATCGAACCCCCGGTCGGCTCCAAGCAGAAGCTCGTCGAACTCGGCCCGGAGGGCTTCGCCCGCTGGCTGCGCGAGTCCCCGACCATCGGCGTCACCGACACCACCTTCCGGGACGCCCACCAGTCGCTGCTCGCCACCCGGGTCCGTACGAAGGACATGCTCGCCGTCGCCCCCGTGGTCGCCCGGACCCTGCCGCAGTTGCTCTCCCTGGAGTGCTGGGGCGGCGCCACCTACGACGTAGCCCTCCGCTTCCTCGCCGAGGACCCCTGGGAGCGCCTGGCCGCCTTCCGGGCCGCCGCCCCCAACATCTGCCTCCAGATGCTGCTGCGCGGCCGCAACACCGTCGGGTACACGCCGTACCCGACCGAGGTGACCGACGCCTTCGTCCAGGAGGCCACCGAGACCGGCATCGACATCTTCCGGATCTTCGACGCGCTCAACGACGTCGGCCAGATGCGGCCCGCCATCGACGCCGTACGGGCCACCGGGACGGCCGTCGCCGAGGTCGCCCTCTGCTACACCTCCGATCTCTCCAACCCCGCCGAGCAGCTCTACACGCTCGACTACTACCTCCGGCTGGCCGAACAGATCGTCGACGCGGGCGCCCACGTCCTGGCCGTCAAGGACATGGCCGGACTGCTGCGCGCCCCGGCCGCCACGAAGCTCGTGACGGCGCTGCGCCGCGAGTTCGACCTGCCGGTGCACATCCACACCCACGACACCGCCGGCGGTCAGCTCGCCACCTACCTCGCCGCGATCCAGGCCGGCGCCGACGCCGTCGACGGGGCCGTGGCCTCCATGGCGGGCACCACCTCGCAGCCGTCGCTGTCGGCGATCGTGGCCGCGACCGACCACTCCGACCGCCCCACCGGTCTCGACCTGCGGGCCGTCGGCGACCTGGAGCCCTACTGGGAGAGCGTCCGCCGCATCTACGCCCCCTTCGAGGCGGGCCTCGCCTCACCCACCGGACGCGTCTACGACCACGAGATCCCCGGCGGCCAGCTCTCCAACCTGCGCACCCAGGCGGTGGCCCTCGGTCTCGGCGACCGCTTCGAGGACATCGAGGCGATGTACACCGCCGCCGACCGCATCCTCGGCCACCTCGTGAAGGTCACCCCCTCCTCCAAGGTGGTCGGCGACCTCGCCCTGCACCTCGTCGGCGCCGGAGTGGCCCCCGAGGAGTTCGAGGCCACGCCCGACAGGTTCGACATCCCCGACTCCGTCATCGGATTCCTCCGCGGCGAGCTGGGCACCCCGCCCGGCGGCTGGCCCGAGCCGTTCCGCAGCAAGGCCCTCCAGGGCCGCGCCGACGCCAAGCCCGTCCAGGACCTCACCGCCGAGGACCGCGCCGGACTGGAGAAGGACCGCCGCGCCACCCTCAACCGGCTGCTGTTCCCCGGCCCGACCCGCGAGTTCGAGACACACCGTCAGACCTACGGCGACACCAGCGTCCTCGACAGCAAGGACTTCTTCTACGGGCTCGGCCCCGGCAAGGAGTACGCCGTCGACCTGGAGCCCGGCGTCCGGCTCCTCATCGGCCTGGAAGCCGTCGGCGAGGCCGACGAACGCGGCATGCGCACCGTGATGTCCACCCTCAACGGTCAGCTGCGCCCCATCCAGATCCGCGACAAGGCCGCCTCCTCCGACATCCCCGTCACCGAGAAGGCCGACCGCTCCAACCCCGGCCATGTCGCCGCCCCGTTCGCCGGCGTGGTCACCCTCGCCGTCGCCGAGGGCGACGAGGTCGCGGCCGGCGCCACGGTCGCCACCATCGAGGCGATGAAGATGGAAGCCACGATCACCGTCCCGAAGGCCGGACGGGTGTCCCGGCTGGCGATCAACAAGATCCAGCAGGTGGAGGGCGGTGACCTGCTGGTCGAGATCGTGTGACGTCCGATGAACGGTGAGGCGCCCACGTCGTGTGGGCGCCTCACCGTTCGGCGGCATCAGCGGGCCCCGACACCACGAGCCGGCGCAGCCCGGCCGACCGCTGCTCCCGTACGACGACGCACCTCCGCGAAGCGGCTGTCGACGTTGATGGACATGGGCTTGGAGACGGCGATCTCGCAGCGTCCGTCGAAGCAGGCGTCGGCGTCGGTGCCGTCGGCCGCGCCCGGTGCACCGTCACTGCCGTCGGTGACAGAGGTCGTGGGCGCCGTCGGCCGCTCCGCCTCCGACGGCGACGTGCCGTGTCGTCGCTCGTGCCCGCTCCCGATGACGTACGGGTCGTGGACGACGGCTCCGCCCCTCCCCGGAGCCGTCGTCCTGACCGCCGCCCCCGCCGCAGCCGGTCCCTCAACTCGTACGCCGACGGACGCCGTTGAGCCCCGATCGCGGGGCACATCCCTTTATACGGGCCCGGATCGGGGAGGGGTCCCGGAGCGGTGGAGGACCCTGGTGGCAGCGTCCGTACCGTGTGCCCAGGATCCATGAACCGAGGAGACCAGCGATGCCCCTCTCCACCAGCCTCGCGCGCGGTGTCGCGCCCGCCACGCCCGGCACGCTGCACGCCCGCACGGTCACCGGCGACCTGAGCGCCCCGCCCCGGCAGGGCCTCACGGTCCGCTTCGGGCGCGGCGACAAACCGGATGTGGACCTGGGTGTGGGCGTCGACGATCTGAGGGTGAGCAGGCGGCACGGAGAGTTGACGTACCGGCAGGGGCAGTGGTGGCTGCGCAACACCGGGCAGCAGCTCGTCCGGCTGCCCCGGGGCCGGATGATGCACCTCAGCACCGAGCCCGTCCCGCTCGACGCCGGCTACACCCCGCTGTTCGTGAAGGGCTCCGGTTACCGCGAGCACCTCGTCGAGCTGTATGTGGCGGGCCACGACGACCAGGGGCCGGTGTCGCGTCGGCGCGCCGAGACCGTACGGCCGGAGATCTGGGCGCTCGACGACGACGAACGGCTGCTCCTGGTCGTGCTCGGCCAGCGGTACCTGCTGTACGAGGAGGACCCGCGCCCCCTGACGTACGGCATGGCTGCCAAGCAGCTCGCCTGTCTGCGCTCGGACGCGGGCTGGACCGAGCGCAAGGTCGAGCACCGGATCGAGGCGGTACGGCGACGCCTGCACAGGACCGGTTTCCGGTACCCGCTGATGCACGACAAGTCCGAGGGCCGCCCCTCCGACAACAGGCTGCTCCACAACCTCCTCAAGGGCATGGTGGAGTCCACGACCCTCGTACCGCCGGACCTGGACCTGATGGAGGACGACTCCGCCTGGACGGATGCCGCGCCCTGAGACTCAGGAGGCCGAGGGGCGTCGCGCGCGCAGTTCCGCGGCGGCGGAGCGGGCGAGGGCCGTGGTCATGTCGCAGAGCTCGTCCGTGGGCCGTTGCCCGCCGACGCGGAGGCGCACCATCTCCGCGGCCGTCTCGGCGTTCTCGCCGCTGTACGGGCGCTACTCGACGTAGACCCGGCAGGTTTCGTGGTCGTCGTCCGGCACGACGACGGTCTCGTATCAACTGAGGTCGAGGGGGGTCCCCTCGGTCGCGGACCTCGGCTCGTCGCGGAAGAAGTCCACCTCGGTCTCCAGGTCGTCGACCCGGCTCGACCAACTGTGCTTCGTACGGCGGTCAGAGTTCGCCGAACGGGTGCCGCTCGGCGAACTCCGGAGCGGTCATGCCGAAGAGAACCAGGTCGTGGTGGCGCCCGGCGAAGAACTCGTGGTCGCGTTGTCTGCCCTCCTCGGTGAAGCCGAGCCGGCGGTGCAGGGCGAGGGACGCGTCGTTGTAGGCGAAGACGCCTGTCTCGCACTTGTGGTAGCGCCGCTCGCCGAACATGAAGCGCAAAAGCAGCACGATCGCCTCGGACGCGTAGCCACGCCGGTGGTGATCACCGCTGATTCCGATGCCGTAGGAGAACCGGCCGGTGCGCGGGACGGTGTCGTGGGTCGAGAGGGCACCGACCGCTTCTCCGCCGTCCAGTGCCTCGATCGCCAGCCGGAAGAGGTCGTTGTCAGGCCGGGCGACAGCCTGTTCCGCCGCCCACGCCCGGTAGCCCTCCGCCGACCGCGGCGGGTGAAGCGCGTCCACCGACCGCTGGTGCTCCGCATAGCCGTCCATCCGCATGAACGCCTGCCAGTCCTCGGGCTCGATCCCGCGCAGCCGTACCCGTTCGCCTGTCCAGAATGAACTCATCCGCCCATGGCAGCAGGGTAGTTGACGTTCCGTCCAGCGATTTGAGGCGCGGCCCGGAGCTACCCGATCTCCACCACCCGTGCCCAGTCGGGCGGTGAGTCCGGCACGTAGTCGGGGTCGTCCTCGTCCCACGCGCTGCCCGAGTACTGGCGGGGGAACAGGCCCACCACGGTCCGGCACGGCGGCCGTGAGTCGGGCCACGGTGTCTGTCCGTCGGTGAGGACCACGATGACGTCGGGCTTGGGGTGGCTGCGGAGCGCCTTGGCGAAGCCGGTGCGGAGATCCGTACCGCCGCCGCCCACCAGGGGGATGCCCTCGGCCCGGCACAGGGGATGGGCGATCCGGGCGGCCGCGTCGCACGGTACGACGGTGACGAGGTCGCGGCGGCCGCCCACGGCACGGGAGATCGCGGCGACCTCCAGAAGCGCGCTGCCCAGTTCGGTGTCACTGACCGACCCGGAGGTGTCGATGACCACGGAGACATGGGGCGGTCTGCGCCGCAGGCTCGGCAGCACGGTTTTCGGCACGCCGGCCGAGCGCCGCGACGGCCGGCCGTAGGAGTAGTCCTCGCCCGCGCCCGGGGCGGAGGCCGCCGACCGGACCGCCGCGCCCAGCAACTCCCGCCACGGCTGCGGCGGATGGAACGCCTCCTCCGCCCACCGCTGCCATCCCTCGGGTGCGGAACCCGGACGGCCGGTGATGCCCTGCGCCACCCGGAACCGGACCGCGTCCCGTTCCTGCTCGCTCAGGCCGTGTGCCCCGTCCGGCCCCAGCTCCCACCCCCGCTCCAGACCGTCGGCGCCACTGCCGCAGTCCAGCCACGCCAACTCCTGGGTGAGTGGCCCGAGTTGGAACTGACGCAGATAGTCCTCCATCAGCTGTCCCTCGGGCAGCCTCAGGAACGCCGGATCGACCACCCCCTCCGGCTTGACCAACCCGTCGCCGAACGCGTCGTCGTTGATCTCGCAGTCCGCGGCGATGTTCATCCGCAGCCGCTCCCCGGGACCGGTCAGGCCACGTTCCTTGGCGACCCGGTCGCTGCGCCCGTGATGGTCACGCAGCAGATGCGACACCTCGTGCACCCATACGCCCGCCAGCTCCTCCACCGGTGTACGGTCCACGAAGCCCGAAGAGACGTAACACCGCCAGTGCCGGTCCACAGCCATGGTGGGCACCTGCCGGGACGCGACGGTGTGCAGCGCGAACAGCGCCGTCGCCAGATAGGGCCGGGCCCGCGCCGCCTGGAGCCGGGCGGTGAAGAGCTTGTCGAGGTCGAGGTCGCGGTCGCGGTCCTGCGCCCTCGCCGCCTCGGGGCGCACGTCGGTGTTGCTGTTGGTGTCGCTCTTGGTGTTTATGCCGGTGCCGGTGTGGGTGCCGTGGCTGGCGCTGGTGCTCCGGCTGATGTCGGTGCTCATCGTCGGCCCTTCGTCGCGGTCTTGGCGCGGGCCGCCGCCTGGTCCGCCCGCCGGGACAGCGTCACGACTCCGGCGAGGTTCTCGATCGCCGCCGGAACGTCCCAGTCCTCGCGGCGCAGCGAGGCGAGGGTGGTCGCGGGGACGACCACCAGATCCGGGGCCCCCGTCTCCAGCGCCCGGACCAGCAGCGCCCACGCCGCGTCCCAGCGGGACCTCTCCGGCCGCGCCCGGACGGCCGCGACCACACCGTCCAGTACCGCCTGCCGCAGGTCGCCCCGCTCGGGCAGGACCGCACTCGCCGGGTCGGCGAGCAGTTCCTCGGGATCCGGGAGGTCCAGCCGGTCCAGACTGGCCAGCAGCTCCAGCCCCGGGCCGTCGCCCACGGTTCCCCTGACCAGCAGGGACAGTACGTCGCGGGAGACACCGGAGGCGGTGGCGAAGGCGATCAGATGGAGGGTCATCTCCCAGCTCCGGGGCGACGGCCACGGCCCGCCCCGGCGGCTTTCGCTGCTGGGCAGCTGATGCACGAGCTTGGGGCGCGCGGCCAGCAGCGCGCACACCGCGCGACGGGCGAAGGCCACGGCCTCCGACAGCCGCTCCGGCGCGAGCCGCGGCAGGGTGGCCCGCGGCCAGGTCCCACCGAGACCCCGTACGACGACCTCGTGGTCGTGCGTCCACTGAAGGTGCACGAACCGGTTGGCCAGCGGCGGGCTCAGCTCCCAGCCGTCGGCCGCCGAGGAGCGCGGGTTGGCGGCGGCCACGATCCGTACCCCGGACGGCAGTTGCAGCGCGCCGATCCTCCGCTCCAGCACCAGCCGCAGCAGCGCGGCCTGCACGGCCGGTGGCGCCGTCGACAGTTCGTCCAGGAACAACAGCCCCCGGCCGGCGCGTACGAGCCGCACGGCCCAGTCCGGCGGAGCCATCGGCACCCCCTGCTCGGCCGGGTCGTCTCCCACGATCGGCAGCCCCGAGAAGTCGGACGGCTCGTGCACGCTGGCAATGACGGTGGTGAGCGGAAGATCCAGGGCGGACGCGAGCTGCGTCAGCGCCGCGGTCTTGCCGATCCCCGGCTCGCCCCACAGCAGTACGGGCAGATCCGCTGCGACGGCCAGGGTCAGGGCCTCCAGTTGTGTGTCCGGGCGCGGTTCGGTGGTCGTGGTGCGCAGCAGGCTCAACAGGTCGCCGGCCACGTCGAGTTGGGAGGTGGTGTCGGTGTCGGTGGCGGAATCGGTATCGGTATCGGAGAAGGTGCTGGGCATGGCGAACGGGGTGCACGTGGGCATGTTTGATCACCTGTGATGTGTAGGGGCTGAGGGCGTGCGGGGGCGACGGCCCCCGTGACGATGTGGAGCGAGCGGGTGCCGGGGACCGAGGTCCCCGGGGTCAGTAGAAGGTCGCGACGCGCGGGCGGCGGTGGCGGGGACGGCGGCGGCCGACATTGCTGCGGACACGGCTGGGACCGGGATCGGCGAGGCCCGCCCGGTACAGGCCGTAGGCGATCCGGCGTTGCGCGGCCGCCTCCAACTCGTCCCGCAGGGCGCCGTCACGCAGCACCGCCTCGGGACCGAGCAGCCCCTCGACGACGGCCAGCGCACCGGCGATGTCCCCGTGGTCCAGGCGTTCGCGCACACCGGACAGGCAGTCCGGGCGGCGGTGTGCCTCGTCGATCGCCTGTAGACAGGGGAGGGGAGTACCGGTCAGTTCGACCAGCAGTTCCTCCCGCCGGATCTCGGCCGGGTCATGGTCCAGCGGGACCAGTACCCCGCCCACCAGTCCGATCCGGTGCCGGTGTCCCCGGCACTCCACGATCCGCGGTTGCCCCGCCCGGTCCGGAGCCTCGGACGGACCCGACGGCACATGATCCGATACGAGCGCCGACGCGACCAGCGGATGCAGCCGCTCCACGTCGATCGCACCGGCACGGACCAGCTCCAGATCGGGCAGCACCCAGGTCGCGGCGTCGGGCAGGACGGACAGCGAGGTGCCGACACCGTCGTCGCCGGATGCGGTGGCGATCCGCAGAGCCGGCGGCTCGTTGCCGTTGCCGCTGCGGCCGTTCGCGTCCGCGCCCGGGTCCGGCCCCGCGTCCAGGTCCAGGTCCAGGTCCAGCATCAGTCGGCGCCGGGCCCCGCAGCGTACGAGGACGGTACCGGTGGACCGCCCCTCCGCACGCAGCACGATCGCCGCCTCCTCCGCCCACCGCTCGACGGCACAGCCACGCTCCGCCGCCAACGCCCCCAGCACGTCCGTACCCGCCATATCCGGGTCCAGCAGCTCTGGACCCAGCAGCTCCGGACCCAGTGGAGACGGGCCCGGTGGAGACGGGCCGTCGGCGGCCGGCCGATCCGCTCCGGCACGAACCCGCAGCTCACCCGCCCTGCGCGCGTCCCACAGATGGCGATGCAGATCGAGTCGGTACCGACGGTTGGGACGCGGATGCGGATGACCGCGGGCGCCGGCCTCGGACCGGGACCCGTCCCACAACGCGAGGCCGATCCGCTGCCCGGCATCCGCCCAGGCAGGCGGAGTCCGGGCCACGAGGTGCACGGGACAGGGGCCGACGCGCCCCGCCACGTCGTAACGGGCCAGCGAGATGGTCAGGCCCGGGCGCAGCAGCCCGTCGGGCGCGATCCTCGGCATGTGCCAGCGCAACAGGTCCGGAGCCAAATGCCGGAGATCGGCCCGGACTCGGGCCGCGAACTCCTGGCCATGGCTCTGAGCCACGGAACGCATATCGAGGTCGATGTCGATGCCTGCGGCGGCACATGCCCCGGCCCAGTCGCCGACGGCACGGCGGGCGGTCGCAGTCTCGATCATGGAGGGTGGCACGGCGAACTCGCGCACGCGCAACCAGAAGGAAAGCCGGGAATCCCCGTTCGCGATATGAGTGAGCATCAGCACTCACCTTGCGCGGACGGGACCCCCATTCTGCCAATGGAGTGAGTCATCATCGCGGCGAGCATAACGCCACCCGCGCCGATCCTGCACGTGTTTTCGACGATCGTCGGCTGGGGCTGCGCCCTGAACATGTGGACGATGCGACACGGCACCCTGATCGGCGCCGACACGACCGTCGTCCAGGTGGACGACGACCCGTCCGCGCTCGGCGCCCACCGCCCGATTCACCTGGGCGTCACCGGAGACGTGGAGCTCACGGCACGCCGGACACTCGCGGTGGGCGACAGCGGTGGTGACACCCAGAGCCACTGGCAGGGCTACCGGACCGCCGACACCGAAGCCGCGATCGCCGCCCGCGTACGGTGGCGGGACGTGCCGTACGAGGACGAGAGCGACCGGGCGCGGATCGACCCGCGCACGCTGAGCATCGCGCTCGACGACATCCTGCTCGTCGAGCGGGTGATCGGCGTGGACTCGGGCAACCTCATGGGCCACCCCAGCGCGTACCTGTCCGTGCCGGACCATCAGGGCTTCTGCTTCACCCAGGCCTTCCAGTCGGTCGGCCTCGGCCTCGCCATCACCATCGGCGCGGCCCTCGCCCGGCCCGATCGACTGCCGGTGGCCGCCCTCGGCGACGGCGGAGCCCTGATGAGCGCCGTCGAACTCGACACCGTACGACGGCTCGGCCTGCCCATGGTGGTCGTCGTCCACAACGACGAGTCCTACGGGGCAGAGGTCCACCACTTCGGCCCGGACGGGCACCCCCTCGACACGGTCGTGTTCCCGCCGACCGACATCGCCGCTCTCGCCCGCGGCTACGGCTTCGAGGCGGTCACGGTACGCACCGCGGCGGACCTCGAGCCCGTCGAGGACTGGCTCGCCGGACCGCGCTCCGCGCCCCTGCTGATCGACGCGAAGGTGACTCGCGACCACGGATCCTGGTGACTGGAGGAGGCGTTCCGAGGGCGCTGAGGGCGGTCCGGGGGCGGCAGCGCCCAAGTGGTGACGGTCGCGGCTCCGGCGTACGGTCGAACAGTGGACGCAGCGGTGGACGGAACCGTTCACCGAACTCCGCCGAGCGAAAACGCCATGAGCAGCAGCCCGCAGCCGGTCACCCCAGCGCAGACCACCACCGGGGAATCAGGTGGTGGTGGGAGCGCGATGGCGCTGTTCGTGATCGCCTCGTGTCAGCTGATGGTGGTGCTGGACATCACCATCGTGAACATCGCCTTGCCGCAGATCCAGCGTTCCCTGGACTTCTCGACCACGAGCCTGGCCTGGGTGGTCAACGCGTACACGCTGACCTTCGGCGGTCTGCTGCTGTTGGGCGGCCGGGCCGGTGACATCCTCGGCCGGCGGCGGGTGTTCATCTTCGGGGTGCTGCTCTTCGTGGTGGCCTCGCTCCTCGGCGGTCTCGCCCAGAACGCCGGCCAACTCCTCGCCGCCCGCGCCCTTCAGGGTGTCGGTGGCGCCATCGCGTCCCCGACGTCCCTCGCGCTGATCAGTACGACGTTCCGTGAAGGGCCGGAGCGCAACCGGGCGTTCGGTGTCTTCGCGGCGGTCTCGGCGGGCGGCGGCGCGATCGGACTGCTCGCGGGCGGCATCCTCGTGGAGTGGCTGAACTGGCGGTGGGTGCTGTTCGTGAACGTGCCGATCGGGTTGCTGATCGTGCTGGCCACACCGCGCTGGATCAAGGAGTCCGAACGCCACCCGGGGCACTTCGACATCACCGGCGCGCTGACCTCCACCGTGGGCATGGTGCTCCTGGTGTACGGGTTCATCCGGGCCGCGCAGGAAGGATGGCGGGACGGGCTGACGCTGGCCTCGTTCGCCGGGGCCGTCGTCGTCCTCGTCCTGTTCGTCCTGGTCGAGCGGCGTTCGAAGCAGCCAATCACACCGCTTCACATGTTCCGCGACCGGAACCGGGCGGGCACCTACGGAATCATGCTGTGCCTCGCCGCCGCGATCTTCGGGATGTTCTTCTTCCTGACGCTCTTCGTGCAGAACGTGCTGGACTTCAGCCCGTTGCAGGCCGGACTCGCCTTCCTGCCGGTCAGCGCCGTCATCGCGATAGGGGCCGGGCTGGCTTCGAAGTTCCTGCCCACATACGGCCCGAAACCGTTCATGGTGGTGGGCGCGATCCTGGCCGCAGCGGGCCTCGCCTGGCTGACCCTGACCGACGTCCACTCCACCTACGCCGGCAGCGTCCTCGGCCCGATGCTCGTCTTCAGCCTCGGCATGGGCATGGAGTTCGTCTCGCTGACCCTGATGGCGCTCTCCGACGTCGCCACCCGGGAGACCGGCGCCGCCTCCGGCCTCCTCAACGCCACCCAGCAGGTCGGCGGTTCACTCGGCCTCTCCATCCTCGTCACGGTGTACGGCACGGCCAGCACCAACGAGGCGGAGAAGCAGGTCCGGGACTTCCTGTCCCGGGCGACCCCGGCCGAGCGCGTGCGGTTCGAACGGACCGGGCAGCTTCCGCCGCCCTGGTCCGACGAGGTGCTCACCGCCGGGGTCTCGGCCGCCTTCGTCATGGCCGCGATCTTCACGGTCGTCGCGGCGCTGATCGCCGTACTGGCCATCCAGGTCCGGCCCTCCGACCTGGAGCGGCTGAAGGGCGGGACGGAGTCCGGTGTGCCGCCCGGCTGAGAGGCCTACGTGGGTCTTCAAGTCGACGTGCAGGCCGCCCCGTTGAGCGTGAACGCGGTCGGAGCGGGGTTCGTGGTCCCGCGTGTCGCCGTGAAACCGATCGTCGCCGAGCCCGCCGCGGGGATGTTCGCGGTGTACGACGCCGAGGTGACGCCGACATCCGCGCCGGACTGGGTCACCGTGCCGCCCCACAGGTTGGAGACGCGCTGGCCACCGGGGAACGTCCAGCGGAGCGTCCAGCCGCTGATCGCCGAGGTGCCGGTGTTACGGATGACGATCTCGCCCTGGAAGCCGCCGGACCACTCGTTCGTCACCCGGTACCCGAGGGCGCAGGCCCCCGTCGAACCGCCGGAGGCGGTCGTGACGGTCACCGTCCCCGAGCGCGCCGAGCGGTTGCCGGCCGCGTCACGGGCGTAGACGGCGAAGACGTACGACGTGGACGGGGTGAGGCCGGTGACGATGGTGGAGGTGCCCGTAGTGGTCGTCGCGGCGGTCTCGGCCGTGCCGTTGACGCGGACCACGTCATAGCCCGTGACACCGGTTCCGTCGGTGGCGGCGGTCCAGGTCAGGGTGGCGGACGAGGAGGTCACCGCGGAGGCGGTCGGGGTTCCGGGGGCGGTCGGGGCAGTGGTGTCGCCGCCGGAGGCCGAGTAGATCGCGGCCTCCCTGGACGTGGCCGCGATACCGTTCGCGCCGTCGAAGAGGCGCCGACCCCAGCTGGTGAGCTGGTTCGGGTCGAAGTTCGTGACCATGTCCAGGTACTCGACGCCACCGCCGTTGCCGCTCCACGACCAGCCGAGATGACCGAGCCCGAGCTGCTGGGCCGTGGCCAGGACGGCGTCCTCGTCGGGGTTGCCGTCCGAGTGGTCGTGCCCGAACTCTCCGATCACGATGGGGAGTTTCGCGGTGACGAACCGATTCAGATAGTCGCTCACCTCGGCGGCCGTGTCGAAGACGCCGTACATGTGGATGGAGAAGACCGTGTTGGCGTCCGGGTCGGCGGCGAAGACCGATGCCGCGTTGTCACGCATCGTGAACGCCCAGTCCTGGCCCCAGTTGGGGGCGTCCACCATGATCGTGTGGTCGAAACCGGCGGTGCGCAGCTTCTGGATCGCCGCCTTGGTGTCGGCCGTCCAGCCCGCGTAGTTGTTGTTGCCGTACGGTTCGTTGCCGATGTTGACGATGACATAGTCCTCCTGACCGGTCAGCGCGCTCTGCACACCGATCCAGTAGTCGGCGGCGCGCGAGAGCGTGACCGCTCCGCTCTGCTCGCCGTAACCCGTCGTGTCGTGCACCTCCAGGACACAGATGAGCCGGTTCCGCTTGCACTGCGCCACGACGTTCGCCACGTCGGCGGTGTCGTTGCGGGTCCAGCGGTCCCCGCTGGACAGGACCACCCGTACGGTGTTGGCGCCCTTGGCCTTGATGTGGGCGAGCGAGCCGATCTGGTTCGGATACCAGGTGTGGGCGTGGTTCACGCCGCGCATCACGAAGTCATTGCCCGAGCGCTCCAGCAGCCGGCCGTTCTCGACACGGAAGCCGGTGGGCGCCGCATGCGCGGGCGCGCCGAAGGTGAACAGGGGGAGGAACAGGCCGAGGAGGGCTGCGACGACCGTGACCGCACGGGGGACGGCCGGTGTACGCGTACGGGATCTCATGGCGGCTCCAGGAAGGGGGAGAGGGAGAGCGGGGTTGGGGAGGGGGGTCGAGAGGGGGGTCGAGAGGGAGAGGGGGCACGCGAGGGCGCCCCGGCCGGTCACGAGGGGGCGGCTTCCTTACGAGGAGGCGGCAGCCCTCGCCGTACAGCCGACGGTCGCCGACGGCGTCCCGGCCGTCGCGGACGTCGTGGCGGTGAAGCCGAAGGTGGCGCTCGCGCCCGGTGCGAGCGTGCCGTTCCACGTCGCGTCGGTGACGGTGGCCGTGCCGTCCGCCGCCGTGCTCAAGGTGCCGTTCCAGAGCTGGGTGAGACGGGCCCCGTCGGCCGGTACGACGGTCACGGTCCACCCCGAGACGGTGGACGTGGACGTGTTGGTCACCGTCACCTCGCCCTGGTAGCCGCCCTGCCAGACGTTGGTCGCCCGGAACGCCGCGGTGCACGCGGGCCGACCGTCACCGGGGTCGCCCGGATCACCGGGGCCGTCCGGAATCCCCGCGTCCAGCACCGCACTCAGCGCCGGGTACCAGCGGGCGGCGATCTTGTCGTCCCCGGCGGCGTTCGGATGCACGCCGTCGTATGTGTCGGTCACCGTGCTGAAACCCGTCCACTGGTCGACCACGGTCACCGGCGAGTCGCTGGTGCTCGTCGAGCGGGCCCAGCCGGGGATCCGCGCGTTGAAGTCGACGACGCGCTGCGCACAACCCGAGCAGCTGCCGGGGTTCATGGGGATGAGCTGCGCGACAAGGATCCGCATGTCGGGGTTGGCGGCCCGCATCTGCCCCACGAGCTTGGTGTACGCGGCGAGGATGCGGTCGGGGGCGATGCTGCTCCACACGTCGTTCGTACCGAAGTGCATGACAACGATGTCGGGAAGCGTCGTGGCCAGCCGGGCGGGCAGCAGGTTCTGGTCGGCCGCCTGGGTCACCAGTTCGCCGCCGTGGCCCTCGTTGTCGCCGTCGTGCTCCTGCCCGCAGCCCTGCGGGCCGAGCGTCCCGACGAAGTCGATGTCCGTGTGGCCGGCGTCCTGCAGCCGGTTCCACAGCACCGCCCGCCAGCAGCCGGGCGAGCCGGTGATCGAGTCGCCGAGCGGCATGATGCGGACGGGAGTCGCCGCCGTGTCGGCCGCCGGTGCGGCCGCGGCGGGTGGAGCGAGGATCAGCCCGAAGGGGAGAAGCAGGGCGGCCAGCAGGCCGAGAAGCGGAGTGCGCATGATGGTCCCTTCCCTCGTGAGGTGGGAGCGCTCCCATCAGGAACATGCCACTTTTGTCATTTACGCGTCAAGGTGCGTGCGGCGGTCGGTAAAGCCGATGCC
The DNA here is from genome assembly GCF_024612035.1 of Streptomyces sp. DSM 40750. Taxonomy (GTDB): domain Bacteria; phylum Actinomycetota; class Actinomycetes; order Streptomycetales; family Streptomycetaceae; genus Streptomyces. The sequence goes on along the minus strand of NZ_CP102513.1, from coordinate 1,563,046 downwards.
CGGTCCATTCATGTGAATAAGAATCATGAACATGAATATTGACGTGCTCAGGGCAACTGCCTAGCGTCCCGGATGGAAAGCGCTTTCCCGTCCGTGTGGTGAGCCGAAACCCGGGAGACGAACGATGCGTCCGAAATCCTTCACCGCGTACGCGGGGCTCATGGGCCTCCTGGTCGGCGGACTGGTCGCCCTGTCCAGTCCTTCGGCGTACGCCGCCACCAGTCTGTACGTGGCGACCAACGGCAACGACAGCAACGCCGGAACGCTCTCGGCCCCGTTGCGGACCATCCAGCGCGCCGTCGACCTGGCGCAGGCCGGCGACACGATCCTGATCCGCGGCGGGACCTACGCGCCGACCGCCAACATCCAGCTGCTCAAGAGCGGTACGGCGAGCCAGCCGATCAGGATGGGCAACTACAACGGCGAGCGCGTCGTCATCGACGGCGAGGGGATGCCGTACACGCCTGGAGCGGTGGGCTCCAGCATTCCGCGGGCGCAGCGGGGCGCGATCCACATCGAGGGCGACCACTGGCGGCTGAGCGGCCTGGAGATCGTGAACGGGCCGTACGGGATCTTCGGCGTGGACACCAACGGCAATGTCTTCGACCGGCTGATCACGCGGAACAACTACGAGTCCGGTGCGCACATCCAGGGCGCGTCGAGCTCGAACCAGTTCATCAATCTGGACAGTTACGGCAACCGCGACCCGCGCAAGAACGGCGAGAGCGCCGACGGTCTGGCGATCAAGGAAGGCTCGGGGACGGGCAACGTGGTGCGGGGCGCCCGGCTGTGGAACAACTCCGACGACGGGCTGGACTTCTGGGAGTTCCTCTCCCCGGTGACGGTGGAGGGGAGCGTCGGGTACGCGAACGGCTACAACCGCTGGAACCTGCCGAACTTCACGGGTGACGGCAACGGCTTCAAGCTCGGCGGCGGCGGCGACGAGGACCTGCCCGCGGCGCATGTGGTGCGCAACAGCATGGCGTGGGACAACTCGGCCGGCGGGTTCATCGACAACGCCAACCCCGGTGCGCTGGTGGCCGAGCGCTGCACGGCGTGGCGCAACAAGGGCACCGGATTCGACTTCGCCGACGCCGACGGCACACTGACGAAGAACCTGGCGGTGGCCAACGGTACGAACGTCTCGCTGGGCTCGAACTCCGGCGGCAGTGGCAACTCCTGGAACCTCGGGGGAACTTGGTCCTTCGTGAGCACCGACGCGGCCACGATCACCGGAGCCAGGGCGGCAGACGGCTCCATCCCGGCCTCGAACTTCCTGCGGCCCGCGAACGGCGCGGACGTCGGGGCGCGGCTCTGACGCGGGCCCTCCTCCGGAGTTCCTCGTGCGTCGCCCGGCCGGACCGGGCGGCGCTCACTTCTCCGATCCCGGTGCCCCGGTGCGCAGGCCGTCCATGACGAGGTCGAGGAGGCGGGCGGCGCGCGGCTGCCAGTCCTGCTGGGGGTCGATCTGCCAGAGGCCGGCGATGGCGAGGAAGAAGTCCTCCGGGGTGACTCCGGGCCGGATGGTTCCGGCCCTCTCGCCCGCGCGGAGCAGGAGTTCGGCGGCCTCGCTCACCGGGGCGTGCCCCGGCCTTTCCGGGCTGGAGGGGCCGCTGGTGGCCTGGCGGATCGCGTCCGCGAGCCCCGCCTTGGTCATGGCGAACCGGGCGAGGCGGTCCATCCACTCGCGGAGCGCCCGGTCCGGCTCGCGGGTCGCGAGAAGTTCGGCGGCGGTGTCGGCGACCTGCTGCATCTCGTACCGGTAGACCTCCAGGACGAGCGCCTCACGGCTGGGGAAGTGGCGGTAGAACGTGCCCTGCCCGACGCCCGCCTTCCTGGCGATTCCACTCAGCGGCGCGTCCGCGGAGCGCGTCAACTCGGTCAGGGCGACGGCCAGGATGCGCTCGCGGTTCCGCTGCGCGTCCGAGCGCTGAGGGGCGTCCTTCTTCTGTCGCACGCGTCCTCCTCACGGGTCCATGGCCGAAACCCGTCCTTGCTAACCGGACAACCGTCCGTTACGTTTTTCCGCAGAGGACAGCTGTCCGATTGGTTCATCGTAGCGTCGGTGCGACCGACGCCAGTACCCCGGCTGCCCAGCATCCCTGAATTCGACCGCCTGCCGGAGCACGTCTCTCTTTCCCTGTGCACCGGATACGCGAAAGAAGGCTGATCATGCCCCCAGCCACCTCATCGACGTACAGCGCCATCACCTTGAACATCAACGGCGAGAAGCACACGCTCTCCGTCGACCACCGCACCACCCTGCTCGACGCGCTGCGCGAGCGACTCGATCTGACCGGCACCAAGAAGGGCTGCGACCAGGGGCAGTGCGGTGCCTGCACCGTCCTCGTCGACGGACGCCGCAACGTCTCCTGTCTGCAGTTGGCGGTGGCGGCCGAGGGACGCGAGATCACCACCATCGAAGGTGTCGCCGACGGCGAGCGACTCCACCCCGTGCAGCAGGCGTTCCTCGATCTCGACGGCTATCAGTGCGGCTACTGCACACCGGGCCAGATCTGTTCGGCCATCGCGGTCATCGAGGAGCACGCGGCGGGCTGGCCCAGCGCCGTCACCGACGACGTCCGCCCCGAGGCGACGCCGCCACCCTTGAGCGCCGAGGAGATCCGGGAGCGGATGAGCGGCAACCTGTGCCGCTGCGGCGCGTACGTGTCGATCGTCGAGGCCGTCGCCCGCGCCGCCGCCGACACCACGGCGAAGTCCAAGGAGGCCGTGGCGTGAGGGAGTTCGACTATCAGCGCGCATACGACGTCTCCGGCGCGGTCGCCCTGCTCGGCGCCGACCCCGAGGCCCGTTTCCTCGGCGGCGGCACCAATCTCGTCGACCTGATGAGGACCGGCGTCGAGCGGCCCGCGCGGCTCGTCGACGTCCGCGAACTCCCGCTCGACGGGATCGAGCCCACCGAGGACGGCGGCCTGCGCATCGGCGCGACCGCCACCAACAGCGACCTCGCCGCCCACCCCGAAGTCCGGCGCCGCTACCCGGCGTTGACCCAGGCAGTGCTGGCCGGAGCCTCCGGGCAGCTGCGCAACATGGCCACCGTCGGCGGCAATCTGCTCCAGCGCACCCGGTGCGGCTACTTCTCCGACGTGACCAAACCCTGCAACAAGCGGGTGCCCGGCAGCGGTTGCCCCGCGATCGAGGGCGAGCACCACAACCACGCCATCCTCGGCGCCTCCGAGCACTGCGTGGCCACCCATCCCTCCGACATGGGGGTGGCACTCGCGGCCTTCGACGCCGTCGTGTCGTACGAAACGGCCGACGGGGCGGGCGAGTTGCCGTTCGCCGACTTCTGTCTGCCAGTGGGCGACACCCCGCACATCGAGACGGCCCTGCCGCCGGGCGCCCTGATCACCGGCGTGACCCTGCCGCCCGCCCCGGTCGCCGCCCACTCCCGCTACCGCAAGGTCCGCGAGCGTGCCTCGTACGCCTTCGCCATCGGCTCGATCGCCGCCGCGCTCGACGTCCAGGACGGTGTCGTACGCGAGGTGCGGCTCGCCTTCGGGGCGGTCGCGTCCCGGCCGTGGCGGGCCTACGCGGCTGAGCGGGTGCTGACCGGGGCGCCCGCCGACCCCGAGACCTTCGCGGCCGCCGCGGACGCCGAGCTGGCGGACGCGAAGCCGCTGCCGCACAACGGATACAAGGTGCCGCTGATGCGCAACCTCGTGGTGGCCGTCCTGTCCGAACTCACCGAGGAGGCCACCCGATGACCACCGCCCCCACGGCACACAAGGGCGCCGTCGGCACCGCGCACATCCGCGTCGAGGGCCGCGACAAGGTCACCGGAGCGGCCCGCTACGCGGGCGAGATCCCGTTCACCGGACTCGTCCACGGCTGGCTGGCACTGTCGACCGTGGCGCGCGGCCGGATCCGCGCCATCGAGACCGCCGACGTGCTCGGGATGCCCGGCGTGCTCAGTGTCCTGACCCACGAGAACGCCCCGCGCGTCGAGACCGACTACACGGGTCTCATGGGGATGAAACCGGACCCGACCATCGCCGTCTTCCAGCACGACCGGGTGCCGCACCTGGGCTGGCCGGTCGCGCTGGTCGTCGCCGAGACCGCGGAGCAGGCCAGAGAGGCCGCCGAGTCTCTGGTGGTGCACTACGAACAGGAGCCGCACGACGTCGAGTTCGCCGCCGAGCACCCCGACGCGTACCCGCTGGACGCCTTCGGACCCGCGGTGATCGAGAAGGGCGACCTGGAGGCCGAACTCGCGGCGTCCGCCGTCGTCCTGGACGCCGAGTACACCACCCCCGAGGAACACCACAACCCGATGGAGCCGCACGCGGTGACGGCCCGCTGGGACGGGGGCCGCCTGGAGGTCGTCGACTCCAACCAGGGCACCATGTGGGTCGCGGGCGAGCTCGCCAACCTGTTCTCCCTCGACCCGGCCTCGGTGCGCGTGCGCTCCGAACACGTCGGCGGCGGCTTCGGCAGCAAGGGCGTCCGTGCCCACCAGGTCGCCGCGGTGATGGCCGCGACCGTCCTCCAGCGCCCGGTCCGCGTGGTCATGACCCGGCATCAGATGTTCTCCCTGGCCGGCTACCGCAGCCCCACCACCCAGCGGGTCAGGCTCGGCGCCGACGCCGACGGGCGGCTGCGCGCCCTGGAACACCGCTCCCAGAGCCTCACCTCCACTGTTCACGAGTTCATCGAGGCGAGTGCCGGACCGGCCCGCGTGATGTACGACGCCGACGCCCACCACACGGCCAACCGGGTCGTACGGCTCGATGTGCCGACACCGACGTTCATGCGTGCGCCGGGTGAGGCGCCGGGCTCGTTCGCCCTGGAGTCGGCGCTCGACGAACTCGCCGAGAAGCTGGGCATCGACCCGATCGAGCTGCGCGCCCGCAACGAACCCGAGCGGGGCCCCGTCTCCGGGCTGCCGTTCGCCAGCCGCAACCTGCACGCCTGCTTCCGCGAGGGCGCCCGCAGGTTCGGCTGGGCCGACCGCGACCCGCGCCCCGGTGTGCGCCGCGACGGGCGCTGGCTGCTCGGCACCGGCACCGCCGCGGCCTCCTTCGGCGCGGGAGCCGCGCCCTCCACGGCGAGCGTGACCGCCGAGGCCGACGGCACGTTCACCGTGCGCATCAACGCGGCCGACATCGGCACCGGCGCCCGCACCGCGCTCACCCTGGTGGCCGCCGACGGGCTGGAAGTCGCACCCGAGCGGGTCCGAGTGCGGATCGGCGACAGCGACTTCGGACCGGCCATGCTCGCCGGCGGCTCGATGGGCACCCGCTCCTGGGCCTGGGCGGTCACGGCCGCCACGACCGAGCTGCGGGAACGGCTCAGCCTCGGCGACGGCATCCCGCCGGAGGGCATCACGGTCCGCTCGGACACCACGGCCGCCATCGGCGCCCTCGCCCAGAAGGAACGCCACGCCTACGGCGCCCAGTTCGCCGAGGTCGCCGTGGATCCCGCCACCGGTGAGGTACGCGTGCGCCGCATGCTCGGCATCTTCGCGGCGGGCAGGATCGTCAACCCCCTCACCGCACGCGGTCAGTTCGTCGGCGGCATGATCTGGGGCATCTCCATGGCCCTGCACGAGGAGGCGGTACGCGACCAGGCGTCCGGCGGCCACTACGGCGGCGGCTTCACCGGTTACTACGTCGCCGCCCATGCCGACGTCCCCGCCATCGAGGCGGACTGGGTGGACGACCCCGACCCCGACGACCCCGTCGGCATCAAGGGCATCGGCGAGATCGGCATCGTGGGCGCGGCGGCGGCCGTCGCCAACGCCGTCTGGCACGCCACCGGCGTACGCCACCGCCAGCTGCCCATCCGCCCCCACCGCGTCCTGACGGCAGGCCGGGATGCTTGACCTGGCCACCGATCTGAGCGCGTGGGCCGAGGAGGGCCGCGACTTCGCCGTCGCCACCGTCGTGGCGGTGAGCGGCAGCGCCCCGCGCGGCCCCGGCGCGGCCCTCGCCGTCGACAGCGAGGGCACCGCCATCGGCTCGGTCTCCGGCGGGTGCGTCGAGGGCGCGGTGTACGAGCTGTGCCAGCAGGCGTTGGCGGACGGCGAGACCGTCCTGCAGCGCTTCGGCTACAGCGACGAGGACGCCTTCGCCGTCGGCCTGACCTGCGGCGGGGTGATCGACGTCCTGGTCACTCCCATCACCGCCCGGTCACCCGCCCGAGCCGTCCTGCGCGCCGCGCTCTCGGCCGCCGCCGAGGGCGAGCCGACGGCCGTCGCCCGCGTCGTCCGGGGCCCGGCCGAACTCCTCGGGCAGGCCCTGCTCGTACGGCCCGACGGGTCCTACGAGCAGGGTGGCGGCTGGCCGCACGAGGAGGGCGACAGCGGCGTAGCGGTCGGCTCGTACGAGGAGGTCGACAGCGGCGGCGTAGCGGTCGGCTCGTACGAAGGCGGGCTCGGCGGTCACCCCGACCTGGACCGGACGGCCGCCGCCGAGGCGCGGGCCATGCTGGACAGTGGCCGCACGGGAACGATCGAGCTCTCGGCGAGCGGAGCGAGAGAGGGGCTCCCCCAGACGGAGTCCGGGGGAGGATCACACTGCTCCGGCGGTCTCACGCTGCTCGTCGAGACGAGGGTGCCGCCGCCCCGCATGATCGTGTTCGGGGCGATCGACTTCGCGGCGGCGCTGGTCCGCGCGGGCAAGTTCCTCGGCTACCACGTCACCGTGTGCGACGCCCGCCCGGTCTTCGCCACACGGGCCCGCTTCCCCGGGGCCGACGACATCGTGGTGGACTGGCCGCACCGCTACCTCCGGCGCACCGAGACCGACAGCCGGACCGTCCTGTGCGTGCTCACCCACGACGCCAAGTTCGACGTACCCCTGTTGAAGACGGCCCTGCGGATGCCGGTCGCCTTCGTGGGTGCGATGGGCTCGCGCCGCACCCACGCCGACCGCGAGCGGCGGCTGCGCGAGGTCGGCCTGACCGACCGGGAGCTGGCCCGGCTCAGGTCCCCGATCGGCCTCGACCTCGGCGCCCGTACGCCCGAGGAGACCGCCCTGTCCATCGCGGCGGAGATCGTCGCGACCCGGCGCGGCGGCACGGGCGTACCGCTGACCGGGTCGGGGACGCCGATCCATCGGGAGGCGGGCGAGCGGGGAGCGGTGGCGGCGGCCTGAGCGGGCCGGACGGACAGGACCGGCAGGACCCGCAGGTGCTCGGCCCGTACTGAGTACTTCGGGCGGGGCGACTGAGTAGGTGATCAGATACCCGTCGCCCCGGACCGCTGATGAACTGTCGTCATGGACACGCACCCCTCGCGCCCGCGCCCCCTTCGCAACGTCACCGCCACGGCCACCGCCACCGGTTCGGCCCTGGCGGTGGCGTTGCTCCCGCTGGTGGTCGGGGCGTTGGTGGCACGGTCGGTCGGCGGCGACCCGATGGCCTCGGTCAACGCCCTGATCGCGGGCGGCGGCGAGCGGGCGAGGCTGTGCCGGAGCCAGCTGCCCGTCCTGCGGGGCATCCGCAGGACGGGCAGCGGAACGGGTCGGCACCCGGCACTGCGACGGCTACTGGCCGGCCGTGAGGGCCCCGTCACATGAAGCCATGGTGAGCGCGAACTCGCCTTTCTTCGAGGGGACTTGAGCCAGACATGCGCCCTGGTTCGAGTTTCAAGCAAGTCTTGGGGATTCTGTGGAGAAGATCTGTCTAAACTCGGAAACCCGTTCGAAGAGAGACCGTGCGTGAGTGAACCGACAGCCCCTGTCTGCCCGCAGTGCGCCATCCCCCGGGCGACGGACGGCACTCCGGCCTGTTCCTGCGGCCGTCTGGCGTCGGACGCCCACCGCGACACCCGTACGGCGCAGGCGGAGGCCGCGGAGGACTTCGACCCGGTACGCATACGGCCGTTTGTGAAGGTCGGTGACGACACCGAGCCGGTCGACTCCTCGGCGGACGCCGAAGACGCGCCGCAGCCGGGCGCGTTGGCAGACGGCGATGTACCCGCGCTCCCTGGCGGGTCGTCCGACGGCACGCCCGCCCCCTTCGACCTCGACGAGCGACCTCACGTGGACGGTCCCCATGGCGGTCAACGGCGTCGGCGCCGGACGGCGCTGGCCGCAGGAGCGGGAGTCGCCGCGGTGGCCGTCCTGGTGACGGGCGGAATCATCGGCGGACTGTTCTCGTACGACGGCCCTTCGAGAGACGCCTCCGCCCCCGAGGACGTGCGGGCGAACCTCCCGGAGGCCGCGTCCGGCCAGGACACGTCGTCATCGGCGGCCCCTTCCCGTACGGCCCCCTCGGCATCGCCGTCCGGCACCCCGTCCACCTCGCCGACCGCGACCGCGACCGAGAGCCGGGCCACCCCGACCGGCTCCGGCGCCCCGACCAAGACCCCCTCCAACAGCGGCTCCACCGCCACAGCGGCCCCCGCGCCGACCCAGTCCGACGGCGACGACCCCGTCCTCGGCCCCGGCGACAGCGGACCCGAGGTCACCGAACTCCAGCTCCGCCTGCGCCAGATCGGCTTCTACAACGGCGACATCGACGGCGACTACGACCGCGAGGTCGAGAGCGCCGTCCGCGGCTACCAGCTGACCCGTGTCGTCCTTGAGGACGAGTCCGGCGTCTACGGCCCGGTGACGCGCACGTCACTCGAATCCGAGACCTCGGAACCGTGACCCGCCTGGCTGACGGTGGCCACGGTCGCAGCCGGCGCGCGCTCTTCAGGGCGCCCTGCACCAGCAGGCGCGCCGCGTATGACCACGGCCGCGGCGGGCGGTCGGCGGAACGGGCCCCCGATCCGTCGACCGCCCGCGCCGGCCGGTCAGACCCGGTCGGCGACGATCAGCAGGTACTGGAAACTGCCGTTCTCGTAGGCGGTGACGAAGGTGTCCTCGATGCCCGTGACCAGGTGGTCGGCCTGCTTGCGGAGTTCCCAGTAGGGCAGGGCCGCGGCGGTCAGGTCCGCCACGTGGACGGGGACGAGGCGGTTGCGGGCCATCGCGCGGAAGTACTCGGAGCGGGGATGGATGTCGCAGATGTAGTGGGCGTTGATGAGGGACACCTCGCGGGAGGCCCGGCCGTAGGTGTCGTTGTAGCAGCCGGTGATGGTGACATAGCGGCCGCCGCGGCGCAGCAGCCGGGCGTGCTCGGCGAAGAGCAGGTCCAACTCCACGTACATGGTGGACTCGTTGTTCCAGGACGCCGCGTACTCGCCGGAGGGAAGGCCGGTGTCGAGCATGTCGCGGTGGTGGTAGCGGACCCGGTCGCCGATGCCCCGCTTGCGGGCCTGCTCGCCCGCGAACTCGGCCTGCTTGCGGGAGATGGTGACGCCGTCGGCGTGGCAGCCGTACCGCAGATGGGCCACCACGCTGCCGCCGCCGCGCCCGCAGCCGGCGTCGAAGACGCGGTCGGCGGGGGAGAGGGGGCCGAGATGGTGGGCGAGCAGATCGGCCTGGGCCTGTTCGAGGCGGTGCAGTTCGGCGGTGATGCGGTCGCGGCGGCGGGCCGGATCGGGGTCGTCGTCCAGGACGGACCAGTCCGCGTCACCGACGCCGTAGTGGTGGTGGTACAGGTCGTCGATCTTGCCGAGTTCGAGGTTGACCGGGTTCTCCTCGGCGTTCCAGTAGTCCGCGACACGGTTCTGGTACGTGGAATGGGCCGGGGAGGGTGTCGAGGGCTGGGCCGGCAGCGGCGTTGCGGTCGTGGTGACGGCGTCGATGATGGTCAACGGTGGCTCCTCCGGTGCTGTGGGGCGTCGGCCATGTCGGGGTGTTACCAGTAGTCGGGCAGGCTGTAGCGGTCGGTGTTGGTGGCGTGCCACTCGTGGTTGCCGGCGACCCAGGCGGCGAGAGCGGTGGCGTAGCGCTCGATCAGGGGCGAGGTGGCGGACAGGGCCGCGGACTCCTCCTCGAACGCCTCCATGATCCGGTTGTGGATCTCGACGGCCTGCAGATAGGCGGCCTTCAGCCCGCGCCGCTCGTTGGCGGCGATGACCATGGGCAGATTGAGATGGTCCGGGTCGTTCGACATCTCCTTGGTGAAGGAGTACAGGTCGTTGACGATCGTGGCCGCGTTCCCCGCCAGCGCGGTGATCCGCTGGACCTCGGGCCGGGCGTGGACGGCCTCCGGCAGCTCCCAGCCGTCCACGGCGTCGACGACCGCCAGACAGGGCCGGAAGTTGTTGAACTGCCGCATCACCAGGTACTCCCAGACCTGCGGCATATGGTCGGTCTCGGCCCAGGCGGCCTCGCCGAGATAGCCCAGATGCAGCCGGGCGAGATCATGGACGAGCCGGTCGGTCTGGCTGGGGGTGGCGAGGGCGGCGTAGTCCCGCAGCGCGAAGTGGTACGAACGCAGCGGCCCGTCCGCCCGTACGCCGTGCCGCCACCGGTCCTCGGCCTCGGGCGTGCTGTGGAGGGGGTCGAGCGCCGACTGGGCCATGAGCAGTCGGCCGCCGAGGCCGCGCGGCGAGCCGCCCTTGCCCTCGTCGACCTCGCAGTAGACGTTGTCGACCAGGTGTTCGGCGAGGAGCAACTTCCCGGCGGCGGTGAGGTGTTCGGGGCCGGCCGCGCCCGGATGCGCGAGCACGATCGCCCGGCCCAGCCCGAACCGCGCGAACTGCCCCCGCCACTCCGGGGGGACCAGATCGAGGCGGTCCGCCCAGGCCTCCAGCCGGCGGTCGACCTCCGCGGCCTTCGCGGGGTCGGCGGGCACGGCGGGCCGGTACCGCAGCCCGGGGATCGCACCGCCGCTGCGGGCCTGCCGGGAACGGGCCGGGCTCGGCGGCCCCGGCAGCCGCCTCGTGGCCGGCGCGCCGGCCGACGGCGGGTCGGCCGACGGCACCGCCGGGGACGGCAGACAGGCGGACGCCATGCCGACCGACGCCATGCCGGCCGACGGCAGACCGGGCGACGGCAGACCGGACGACGGCAGACTGGGCGACGGCAGACCGGGCGATGCCCCATCGGCTGCCGCCACGCCGGACGACTCGGCACCGGACACTGACGGCTCGCTCATTCCGGCATCCATCCGACCTGCACGTTCTCCAGGATCCCGGCCGCGTCGGGCACCAGCACGGCCAACGAGTAGTAGGCGGTGACCAGATAGCTCATGATGGCGGTGGTGTCGACACCCATGAACCGCACGTTCAGCGAGGGCTCGTACTCCTCGGGGATGCCCGTCTGGTGCAGGCCGACGACCCCCTGGTCCTTCTCGCCGGTGCGCAGCGCGATGATGCTGGTGGTGTGCTGCGGTGTGATCGGGATCTTGCTGCACGGGAAGAGCGGAACCCCGCGCCACGCCGGCACCTCGTGCCCGCCGACGTTCACCGTGCCGGGCACCAGGCCGCGCCGGTTGCACTGCCGGAAGAAGGCCGCGATCGCCTTCGGATGGGCCAGGTACAGCCGGGTCTTGCGGCGCATGGACAGCAGCTCGTCCATGTCGTCCGGGGTCGGCGGCCCGGAGAAGGTGCTGATGCGCTGGCCGTAGTCGATGTTGTGCAGCAGCCCGAACTCGCGGTTGTTGACGAGCTCCCACTCCTGGCGTTCGCGGATCTCCTCGATGGTCAGGCGGAGTTGCTGCTCCGTCTGGTTCATCGGGTTGTTGTAGAGGTCGGCGACGCGGGTGTGGACGCGCAACACCGTCTGGGTGAGGGAGAGTTCGTACTCGCGGGGCGCGAGGTCGTAGTCGACGAAGCCGCCCGGCAGCGCCAACTCGCCCACGTGCCCGGCCTCCAGGGGCACATCGGCCTCGCCCTTGCGGTTCATGGGCTGGCGCTGCCGCTCGGTGAAGCTTTCGAACTGGACCGCGAGGGACGGTGTGCGCTCCACGAACGCCATCAGCGCGTCCCAGTTGAGCGCCAGCACCACCCCCGCCGTCTCGGCCCGCACCGAGCTGAGCCACAGCGGGTCGGCCTGGCCGATGGCCTCGTCGCCCAGACCGTCGCCGTCAGTGAGGAGGCCGAGGACCTCCTCCTCCCCGTACTTGCCGGTGGTGTACCGCGTGAACCGGCCGTGCACCACGAGGTACGCCTCGGTCACCGGCTGCCCCGCGTCCACCAGCACCTGCCCGGCGCGCACTTCACGCACCCGGAACCGGGAGGAGATCTCCCTCAGGGCCGGGATGTCGGAGTAGCCGCGCAGCGCCGGGAGTTCGGTCAGTGTCTCCGGGATGACCTTGACGTCGTCGGCGCCGTTCTGGTCGAACTGCACCCGGCCCCGGCCGATGCGCAGCTGGAGGCGGCGGTTGACCCGGTAGGTGCCGCCCTTGACGTCCACCCACGGCAGTGTCTTGAGCAGCCACCGTGAGCTGATGGCCTGCATCTGCGGTTCGGACTTGGTGGTCGTCGCGAGCTGCCGCGCGGCCCGGGTGCTGAGGCTGGTGAACTGCTGCTCGTCGGCGGGCTCCGGTGCGCTTATGGGGGCGGTCACTTGGTCTCCTTTGAGGATGCCCCCGCCTTCAGGCGGGGGAGAAATCGAACTCCTGCGGAGCAGGGCAGGGAAGGGGATTTCGCCTCCAGGGCGGAAGGCCGCCACGCGATCGGCTAGGGTGCCCTTCGTGCGTTGCGAGAACCAAGCGCGCACACGGTGTCGATCGAGAACCAAGACGGCACTGCCGAGCTTTGCTGAACAAACCGGGCAGGTTCCGTCCCGGCTGGTGTTGAGGGAGTAAGACCTTTCAGGCCGCTGGTCTGTGGGGCTTCCTGAGCCAGGAATCCCTCTGCTTCAGCTGGGGGAGGGTTCAAATTCCCTCCCGATAGGTGAGCGGACGTGTGTGGGCACGGGCGAACACGGGTCGGCGGCTGCGACAGGTACTCGGGTGGCGCGTGTACGACGTGGCCGTGGGCGGATTCCGAGACGAGGGCCGCTGGAAGGCGACTGTGAGGCGACGCGTGCGGATGGGCGGCACGTGCCGCGGTTAAAGCCAAACAGGCGGTACGGCCGGTCGGGCACCGCGTGAAGGGGGCGACTTCGGGTCCTGGGGATGCGGAAACCGCCGACTGAGGCAGACCACCGGCCGCTCCGTGCTCCCGCGCCCCTAGCTCGCCTCCCGCGACCGGCGCGGAGGGCGCACGACGCCGCCCACGCTAAAGGGGCCGCCCGGAGGCGGCCCCTTTCGGTCGGCGGTGGTTCACCAGCGGGGCAGTCGCAGCTCGTACCCCGGCTGGATCCGCCGCATGTACCCCGTGTCGTCCCGGGAACGCATGCCCGAGTCGACATACAGCCGGTGCAGCCGGCCGAGTGCGTCGTGGTCCAGCTCCACACCCAGCCCGGGACCCGTGGGCACCGCGACCTCCCCGTCCCGGAACTCCAGTACGCCGGGGACGATCACGTCGTCCGCCGAGTTCCACGGGTAGTGCGTGTCGCAGGAGTGGTCGAGATGGGGGATGGCCGCCGCGACATGGGTCATCGCGGCCAGACTGATACCGAGGTGAGAGTTGGAGTGCATGGACAGCGCGAGTCCGAACGCCTCGCAGACGGCGGCGAGTTCACGGGTGCGGCGCAGTCCGCCCCAGTAGTGGTGGTCGGTGAGCAGCACCTGGATCGCGTCCTGCTCGATCGCCGGCTTCAGATGCTCCCAGGCGACCACGCACATATTGGTCGCCAGCGGCATCGGCGAGTCCTTCGCCACCTCCGCCATACCGGGGATGGTGGCGGTCGGATCCTCCAAGTACTCCAGTACGCCGTCCAGTTCACGGGCGACGTACGTCGAGGTCTCCACCGTCCAGGCCGTGTTGGGGTCCAGCCGGAGCGGCTGCCCGGGGAAGGCCTCGGCGAGCGCCTTGATCGCCGCGATCTCCTCGTCCGGTGGGAGGACACCGCCCTTGAGCTTGAACGACCGGAACCCGTACCGCTGTTGCATCAGCCGGGCCTGCTCGACGACACCGGCCGGGTCCAGCGCCTCGCCCCAGTCGTCGTCGACCGCCGGGTGGCCGTCGAGCGCCGGGTGTTCGGCCCATTTGTAGAAGAGGTACGCGGCGAAGGGCACGGAATCGCGGACCCGGCCGCCGAGCAGATCGCTGACCGGGCGGCCGAGCAGCTTGCCCTGTGCGTCGAGGCAGGCCACCTCGACCGCCGAGGTGGTCCAGCCGCGTTCGTGGGAGCTGGGCACGGTCGGCAGCAGCGCGACGTCGATCGCGGCCAAGACGGCGGTGGTGTCGAAGACGTCCATGCCGACCACCGCCTTCGCGGCCGCTTCGAGTCGCTCCAGCCGCACGGTGCCACCCGTCGACTCGCCGAGCCCCACCGTGCCGTCCTCAAGGATGAGTTGGAGGACGACGCGCAAGGCGAGCGGTTCGTGGACGCCGCCCGAGTTGAGCAGCGGCGGGTCGCGGAAGGCGATGGGGGTGACGATCAGCTCCCGGATCCGGGTCCCCGGAGTGCCGGTCATACGCCCGCCCTCTCCAGGCCGTGGCTGTTCGGCATCACGCGCCCACCACCCCCAGGCCGTGGTCGATCAGCTTCGCCAGCCGGGTGACATGCTCCGGTGCCGGGTCGATCAGGGGAGCCCGTACGCCGCCGACGTCCAGGCCGCGCAGGGTCACCCCGGCCTTGATCAGCGCCACGGCGTACCCGGGTACCTCGTCCCGCAGCTCGACGAGCGGGCCGTAGAACTCGTCGAGGAGCGTGCCGACCAGTGCCTCGTCGCCCTCGGCGAGCGCACGGTGGAAGGCGAGGGCGATCTCCGGGGCGAAGGCGAACACGGCGGAGGAGTACAGGCCGACGCCGATGCCCTGGTAGGCGGGCGCGGTCATCTCGGCGGTGGGCAGCCCGTTGAAGAACTGGAAGCCTTCCGTGCCCGGCACGGCCCGTACCGCGCGGACGACGCGGTGCATCCGCTCGATGTCGCCGATGCCGTCCTTGAGGCCGACGACCCCGGGCAGGGCGGCGATCTCGGCGGCGGTGTCCGCGGTGAGGCGGGCGGTGCCCCGCTGGTAGAAGATGACGGGCAGGCCGGTGGCCGCCGTGACCTCCCTGACGTACCGGACGAGGCCCTGCTGCGGTGCGCTCACCAGATAGGGCGGCAGCAGCAGGATGCCGTCGGCGCCGGCGCGTTCGACGCGGACGGCCTGGTCGCGGGCGACCGGGGGCGGGCCCCCGGCGGCCGCCAGGACGGGAACCCGTCCGGCCGTCACCGTGACCGCGACCCGTGTGGCCCGCTCGATCTCGTCGGGCGTCAGCGCGTGGAACTCACCGGTGCCGCAGGCGACGAACACGCCCCCGGCACCGGCCGTGACCCCGGCCTCGATGTGCTGTGCGAGCCGTTCCTCGTCCACCGAACCGTCCGATGCGAACGGCGTGACCGGGAAGAACAGCACTCCTTGGAACTTCATGTCTCCCTCAAACGTGGGGGGTTGGTGTAGGGCCTGTCCGGCGGATCAGGCCTGGGACGCGGGGTCTGGCACGCACATCTGCGGCGTTGTCGTCGGTTGCCGACGCTCCGCGTCGACGCCCTCCTCCGCCTTGCAGCTGCACGCACCAGACCCCGCTCACCGGCGCTGATGGGGCGCTGTTGCCTGGAGCCGGCCTGATCCGCCGGACAGGCCCTAGCCCTTCGTGGCCCCGGCGGCTATGCCGGTGACCAGTGAGCGCTGGAGGAGCAGATAGACGACAAGGCTGGGCAGGAGCGCGATGACCGCGCCGGCGAGGACGACGCCCGAGCCGACCTCGGGGTCGGTGCGCAGGATGGAGAGGGCCACGGTGACCGTGTAGTCGGTCGGGTCCTTGGCGGCGATCAGCGGGAGCAGGTACTGGTCCCAGATCATGATGAAGCCGAGGACCCCGGCCACCCCGAGCGCGGGCTTGCACAGCGGCAGGACGATCTGCCACAGCATCCGCAGTTCGCCCACACCGTCGAGCCGGGCGGCCTCCTCGATCTCGCTGGGGATGTCCTTCATGAACTCGGTCAGCAGCATCACCGAGAAGCCCCAGGCGCCGAGCGGCAGGATGACACCCCAGACGGTGCCCTTCAGATCGATGCCGACCACCGGGACATGGCCGAGGACCAGGGACAGCGGGATGGCGATGACCTCCTCCGGGAGCATCATCGTCAGCATGAACAGCGTCATGACGATCGCCTGACCACGGAACCTGTGCCGGGCCAGCGCGTACGCGGCGAGCACGCACACCACGAGCTGGAGAAGCAGTCCGCCGCCCGCGATGACGAGCGAGTTGGTGAAGTAGTCCCAGATGCCGCGTTCCCCGGCCACCCGGAAGTTCAGCAGCGTGCTGTCGTGCGGGAGGAAGGACAGTGACGAGCCGCTGGGATGCGTGCTGAGGGCACCGGAGACGATCGTCAGGAAGGGCGCGGCGAAGATGCCGAGCGCTGTCGCGCAGAGCAGGATGCGCAGGGCCCGGGAGACGCCGGGCCGGTCGTTCCAGCCGAGCGCGGTGTCGAAGCGGGCGGGTGTCGTACGGGTCTGCTTGCCGGCCCGCCTGGACGGGGTGGCGGAGACCTCGTCGGACGGGGCCCGGACGGGGTCGAGGGCGGGTGCGCTCATCGCACGTCTCCCCTCTTGCGGAAGTGGTTGACGGTGACGGTGAGCAGCAGCGTCACCGCGAGCAGGACGACGGAGGCCGCCGACGCGCCGCCGATGTCGTTGCGGGTGAAGCCGAGGGTGTAGGCGCGGGTCATCCACACCTCGGTGGACCCGGCCGGGCCGCCGCCCGTGAGGACGTACACCTCGGTGAAGACGCGCAGACCGCGGATGGCGGCCAGCGTGAGGACGATCCCGATGGCCGGGCGGATCGCCGGCAGGGTGACGTGGCGAAGCCGCTGCCACAGGGACACCCCGTCCATCGCGGCGGCCTCGTACAACGTGCGGTCCACGCCCGCGAGTCCGGCGAGGATGATCACCATGTTGTACGGGGCGACCATCCAGATGCCCATGACCATCGTCGCCCAGAGCGCGGTGTCGGGGTTGTCGAGGAACGGCGTCGGGCCGAGGCCGAGGAAGCCGAGGGCGCTGTTCACGAGACCGTCGGAGGTCGGGTAGTACATCAGCCGCCACAGCTCACCGACCACGGCGGTCGCGGTGACGACCGGCAGGAAGACGGCCGTGCGCATGATCTTCAGCGAGCGGGCCTGGCCCTCCAGCAGCAGCGCCAGGAAGAAGCCGACGACGATCGCGCCGAGCGACTGCCCGACGCCGAGGACGAGCGTGTGGCCGATCGCGTCCTGGAAGCGGTGGTCGGTCAGGACCCGGGTGTAGTTGTCGAGGCCGACCCACTGGTCGCCGAGGAACGGCCGTACGTCGAAGAAGCTGAGCCAGATGCCCTTGCCCATCGGCAGGAACTTGAAGACGAGGGCGAGCAGCAGCCCGGGGGCCAGGAACAGCCAGGGCAGGACGGCCTTCGTGCCGAGCCCTCCGCGCCGTCGGGGCGCGCTGGTGGTCGCGGTCATTTCAACAGGTCCTGATCCTCGAGGTCACCGGCGAGAGTGTCGTTGAGTTCCTTGAGGCTTGAGCCGACGTCGCTGCCGCAGTAGGTGAAGACCGCGTTGAGGGCGTCGGCGGTGTCCTGCTTGACCGGCGCGAAGTCGGGTGCGTTGGGGAACTGCTCGGAAGCGTCCTCGTACGCCTTCTGTACGACGCTCCAGCGCGGGTCGTCCCGTACCTGGGCCGCGTCGAGCGTGGAGTTGACGGGGATGCGGACCACGGGCTGGTTCTCGCCGGTCATGGCGAGCCGCTGGCCCTCGGGGGAGATCAGGAAGGAGGCGAGGGCCTGCTCCTGCCTCGTCCTGCCGGTCCTGGCGCCGAAGTAGATGTTCTCGCCGTCGGCCAGCACGGTGGATCCGGCCGGGCCCGCGGGGAACGGGACGACGTCGAACTTGTCCTTGCCGGGCGTGGCGTCGTAGGTGGCGATGTTGTACGGGCCGGTGAGGTACATCCCGGCGTTGCCGTCCTGGAAGTTGGTGGCCGTACCCGTCACGGCGGTGATGGCGCCGGGCTGGATGACACCGTTGTCACCGCAGAAGAGGTTGTCCTTCATCCAGGTGACCGTGCGAAGGGCGGCGGGCGAGTCCATGGCGGGGCGGTAGCCCTTGCCGTCCGGCTCGATGATCTTCGCGCCGCCGGACCAGAGGAAGCTGGCGCCCCACCAGGCGGCGTAGCCGTTCTGTGCGCTGCCCGGGACGACCATGCCGTAGGTGTTCTTCTTGCCGTCGCCGTCCGGGTCGCGGTCGGCGAAGGCCTTCGCGACGCCGATCATCTCCGCCCAGGTCGTCGGCGCGTCGAGGCCGAGATTCCGCAGCCAGTCCTTGCGGATCATCAAGGTCTGGGCCTGGCGGGAGTACGGGATGCCGTAGTGCTCTCCGTCGATGCCCACGGTGGAGGACCAGGTCTTGTCGGTGATCTGGTCGTGGCCCTCGATCGCGGCCGGATCGATGGGCTCGAGCAGGCCCTGGCTCTGGTAACTGCCCATCAGCGCCGTGTCGTTGATCATCACGTCCGGGAGGTCCTTGGTGGACGCCCGGCTCTGGAGCTGCTGGTCGAAGTTGATGACCGGCTGGTAGTCGATCTTGATACCGGTCTTCTCGGTGAAGGCGGCGAACACCCGCTCGTACGTGGCGGCCGGGTCCGGATTGCTCCGGGTCCAGACCTCCAGTGTGTTCGGATCACCGCCCCCGGCGCTGTCGGACCCCGATCCGCAGGCCGCGGCCCCGAATGCGAGCCCCGCGACGGTGATCACGGCGGCCAGGCGGCGAATTCGTCGGCGAACGCCCATGGGCACACTCCGTTTGTTCATCCGGGCCGTTCGCCCGACTGTTCATATTCGTGAACGCATTTCACGAATCTAAATAATCGGCCGCCAAGCTACGGAGCGTGTCGTTCGCATGTCAAGACATGGGTAGGAGATTTCACCGGCGTCACACATGGGCATGCGGGATCCTGTCGGGCGCCCCAACACATGCTGATCCGGAGGTGGTTCGCCGTGACCGATCGCACGGCACCCGGTGCCCTGGCCGCCCGGCTCACCGGTCGCCCGGCGACCGATGAACGCCGGCTGTCCGGGACGCTCGCCGAAGTCACCCTCGACGACGGCCGGACGGTGCTCGTCAAGCTGGGCGACGGCCCCGGCGCGGCCCAGGCCGAGGCGGCGGGACTGCGCTGGCTGGCCGAGGCCGGCGCGGTGCGCGTCCCGACGCTGTACGGCCATGACGGCCGCCGCCTGGTGATCGACCGGGTGGCGCAGGGGGCACCGAGTGCCGCGGCGGCGGCCCGCTTCGGCGCCGCCCTGGCCGCCCTGCACGCCACCGGCGCGCCCGCCTTCGGCGCGCCGCCGCCCGGCGGCCCGAGGGAGGCGTACATCGGGCGCGCCCCCATGCGGAACATCCCCGGCACCGCCTGGCCGGCCTGGTACGCCGAGCACCGCGTGCTGCCGTATCTGCGCCGCGCGGTCGACGACGGCACGATCCGCCCGGCCGAGGCGGCCCCGGTCGAGGAGGTCTGCGCGCGGCTGCCCGACCTGGCGGGCCCCGCCGAGCCGCCCGCCCGGCTGCACGGCGACCTCTGGAACGGCAACGTCCTGTGGGGCGCCGACGGCGACGCCTGGCTCATCGACCCGGCCGCGCACGGCGGCCACCGCGAGACCGACCTAGCGATGCTCGCCCTCTTCGGCTGTCCCCACCTGGGCCACATCCTCGACGGCTACCAGCGGGCGGCCCCCCTGGCCGACGGCTGGGCCGACCGCGTCGGACTCCACCAGCTCTTCCCGCTGCTGGTGCACGCCGTGCTCTTCGGCCGTGGCTACGCGGAACAGGCCCTGGACACGGCTCGGGCGGCGCTCGCGCGGTGACCCGGCCCGCGTGCGGGAGTGGTGACGTGCTCGGCCGCTGTCATCCGCGCGCACACGAAACCGGGAGGCGCCGATGCGGCGCCTCCCGGTTCGAGGTCAAGGGCGAGGAGAGCGAAAGAGCTGAGCTCTATGAATGAGATGAGAAGGAAGCCCCTTCATGGCCTCGCCACGGGCAACGTTAGCAGTCACCCCGGGATCAAGTCGCGCAGATTTTCGAGGGTGATGACCCGGGAGTCCGGGTGCAGCCCCTCCGGGCGTTCGAGGCCGATGTAGGTGACGGGCCCGTCCGGGACCGACTTCCCGTCCCACGGCGTCATCGCCGTGGCGCCGTCGGCGGTCATGAGGCCGACGAGGTAACGGACCGTCAGCTGATCGTGCTCGACGATGGCGCGCAGCAGCGCCGCGACCGTCACCCGGTTGTCCTCCACCCGGTTCTCCGACGGACTGCCCTTGAGGTACAGGTGCAGCCACTTCGCCCGCCACCGGCCGTCGTCGCCCCGCTGGAACGCCAGCGGCAGCGCGACCCGGCCCGGGCCGCGCAGCTCCGACTTCATACGGACGGCGCGCGCCTCGAACGGCCGCCCCTGCTGCTCGCCCTCGCGCAGCATGAAGCCGAAGAACGACTCCTCGACCTGCTCGAAGCTCTCCCCGGAGAAGATGTTGACCTCCGGGACGATGAACGTGCCCCGGACGGCGTCCAGACGCAGGTTGATGAACTCCGAGGCACCGTGCGGCGCTTCGGTGATGTCACCGGAGTGCTCGCCGCCGATGTCGGTGAGCTCGGTGTAGGAGAGCCAGGAGACGGTCTCGTAGCGCTCGTCGAGCATCAGCGCCGACAGGTCGTAGTCGGTGTCGTGGGCCGACTGCTTCCAGTGGACGAAGAAGCGCAGCAGTTCCCCGTCGACCGGTGACATGGAGCCGCGCGGCAGTACGCCGAGACCGGCCGCCGTCGCCTTCCCGCTCAGCGGCAGCGCGACGTCCAGGACGTCGGGGTCGACCAACAGGTGGCCCGGCGCCGGGAGCCGGTGGCGCATCTCGGTGTCCAGGGCGGCGATCAGGCGCTCGCGCTCCGGCGCCGGCACCGGCGGGCGTTCGTCGTCGGTGACCCAGGCGCCGCCGAGGCGGTTGACGAAGACCCGGCGCTCCCCGGCGTCCCGGACGCGGTTGTGGAGGTGTTCGCGCACCGACAGCACGAGCCGGCCGGAGACCTGCGTGGCCGCCTCCTCGGCGGCCGCCACGACGGCGTTCCGCTCCTCCTGGGCGGGCGCCATGCGCAGCAGCCGGTCCAGCGCGCGGTACAGCTTGCCGGGCGCGGACCTCAGCAGCTCCACCGCGCCGAGGACGTCGCACTCGCCGAGCAACTGCTCGACCCGGCTGTCGAAGGACCGCGCCTCCTTCTCGCCCCGTGCCACGGCGAACACATCGGCGGCGTGCGGCCACCGCGGGTACTCGTGCGGGTGAAGACGCTCACCGAGCCGCTTGAAGGGCTCCCGGTGCGCGTGCACATCGGCGAGCTTCGCGGGGTTCGCCGCGACCACGGCGTCGAGCCCCGCGAGCAGCGCCCGGCGGACCGGCCGCGACAGCGCCCGGAACCGGGTCGGCTCCTGAAGCGTCACGTCACCGCCCGACAGCGCGCAGGCCAGCCGCAGCACATCGGTGACGGTGTCCACCAGGAGGTCCGCGCCGACGCCGAGGCGGGCCTCGTTGACGACCGCCCGGTTCTCCCGGACCGGCATCGACTCCGGCTGGGGCCCGAGCGCGCACCCCTCGGCGAGGGCCTTGAGGTCGCGCAGGCCGTCCTCGCCCAGCGGCGTCGTGCTGCCCGCCAGGGCCAGGTACAGGTCCGTGAGCTCGTCGTCCAGGTCCCGGCCGAGGTGCAGGACGGTCACCCGGTCGCCCGCCGAGGCGATCAGCTCGTCCTGCGCCGCGAGCATCTCCTCGTAGGTGTGCTGGTACCGGCCGTACGTGGGGAGGCTGAGCAGGTCCAGCACCCCGTGCGTCAGCTGCGTCAGCACGCTCTCGCGCGCCTTCTCGTCGCCGAGCGCCTCCACCACGCACCGCGTCCAGAACTCCTCGGTGTCCGGCACGTTCGCCGGGAAGTCGATGAAGTAGGAGTTGTGCCGGACGTGGTCGCCCACCATCTCGCTCACGGTGCGCAGCGTCCGCTTGGCGGTGTGCACGACCGCGGCCTCGGACAGCCCCGACAGCCGCTCCAGCAGATCCGCCGAGAGCTTGAAGCCCACGGACAACAGCGCCGCGTCGAACTGCCGCGCGGCGGTGGCTCCTTCCCCGGCGGAGCCCTTGGGGGAAGGCAGGCGGTGGGTGTGCCGGATGACCAGCGATTCGAGACTGTGCGCCATTCGGGGATGATCGCAGAGGTGTGCGAGCCGGCGCACAGGAGTTTTTCCGTGCACCGCCCCACCCTCCTCTACACCGCCCCACCTTCCTCTACACCTGCGCGTACGCCTCCAGCCTGCGCCGCGCATGCCGGAGGAATCCGTCGAGGGCCAGCTCGAAGGACGCGTCCGCGCGGCCGTCGCCGGCCGCGTTCAGGGCCTCCGCCAGGCGGGGCGTGGCCGACTCGTCGGAGATCTCCCACATGGCCAGGGGGGCGGCGAGGTCCAGGGCCGAGCCCAGGACGACGTTCTCCAGGGCGACCAGCACCGGCATCACGTCCGGGAGGGGGAAGCCCGCGTCGAGGAGCAGACCGACGGCCCGCTCGTACTGTTCGAGGACGCGCGGGGCCCGTACCGGGGACGTCATCAGCAGCGGGATGGCCCGGGGGTGGGCCGCGAAGGCCGCGCGGTAGGAGCGGGCCCAGGCGGCGAGGGCCTCGTCCCAGGGGCGGAGGCCGAGGGCGGAGACGTCGATGCCCTCCGCGACCCGCTCGCGCAGCAGCTCCACGATGCCGTCCCGACCGTCCACGTGGTGGTACACCGAGCCGGTCTGCACCCCGAGCCGCCGCGCGATCTGCGGCACGCTGAACTCGCCCTGCGCGTCGACGAGTTCCAGCGCGGTGGTGGTGATGCGCTCCCTGTCGAGCAGGGGTGTGCGCGGCCGTCCCATGGTGTCCGTCCCCTCCGGGGTCTTCCCAGTAGTCCGAGATGAAGGCTACATTGCGAAAACCGAAAGCCTTTAGGTTTACGGGCCCAGGTCATCCCCGCACGCCCGGTACGCTCGTCCCTGCCCGCAGCCAGAAGGGCCTTCCCTCATGACTGTCACCCCCGACGCCACCGGCGCCGCCCCCGCCCCCGCCGAGAGCGCCGGCTCCCCGGCGCCCTCCCTCCGCTCCGGCTCGCTCGGCACCACCGACATCGCCTTCTTCGTCGTCTCCGCCGCCGCCCCGCTCACCGTGATGGCCGGCGTCGCCCCGCTCGCCATCCTGATGGGCGGCATCGGCGCTCCCGTCGGCTATCTCCTCGCCGGTCTCACGCTCGCCGTCTTCGCCGTCGGCTTCACCACCATGAGCCGCCACGTCCGCAGCGCCGGCGCCTTCTACGCGTACATCACGCGCGGCCTCGGCCGCCGGGTCGGCATCGGCGCCGCGCTGCTCGCGCTGATCGGCTACAACGGCATGGAGATCGGCGTCTACGGCCTCCTCGGCACCGCCACCCGGGACACCGCCCGCTCCCTGTTCGGCGCGGACATCCCCTGGCTGCCCGTCTCCCTCGCGGGCCTGCTGCTCATCGGCTACGCCGGCTACCGGTCCATCGACTTCGGCGCCAAGCTCCTCGGCGTCCTGCTGGTCGCCGAGACCGGCATCCTCGTGCTGCTCGCCGGGGGAGTGCTCGTCAAGGGCGGCGCCGACGGCCTCTCGCTCGCCTCCTTCGCCCCCGACAACGTCATGGTCTCCGGCATGGTGGCCGTCCTGGCCTTCGCGTTCGCCGCGTTCACCGGCTTCGAGTCGACCGTCATCTACCGCCGGGAAGCCCGCGACCCGGCCCGTACGGTGCCACGCGCCACCTACCTCGCCATCGGCTTCCTCGGCCTGTTCTACGCCTTCATCGTCTGGACCGTGATCCAGGCCTTCGGCGACGCCCAGGTCATCGCGGCGGCCGGCGCCAACCCCGCGGACCTGTTCTTCTCCGCCATCACGACCTACGTCGGCCCCTGGGCGGCCGACCTGATGCGCGTCCTCATCGTCACCAGCGTCCTCGCCTCCCTGCTCGCCTTCCACAACGCCATCAACCGCTACGGCCTCGCCCTCGCCGAGGAGGGGATCCTCCCCAAGGCCCTGGCCCGCGTGCACCCGCGCCACCGCTCCCCGTACGTCGCGGGCCTCGCCCAGACCGTCCTCGGCGCGATCGTCGTCGTCGCCTTCGCCGCGGCCGGCGCCGACCCGTACATGCAGCTGCTGCTGTGGGTGAACACCCCCGGCATGCTCGCCCTGATGCTGCTGCAACTGCTCGCCGCGCTCGCCGTGCCCTTCTACTTCCGGCGCGTCACCCACACCGAGGGCGCCCTGCGCACGGTCGTCGCCCCCGTGGTCGCGGCGGTGCTCCTCACCGCCGCCATCACCTTGGTCGTCACCCACCTCGACCAGTTCACCGGCGCCTCCACCACCGTCAACACCGTCCTCGCGGCCCTCGTCCCGGCCGTCCTCGTCATCGGCCTCGTACTCGCCTTCTGGCTGCGCCGTGCCCGGCCCGAGGTCTACGCGAACTTCGCCGCCGAGCCGTCGGCCGAAGCCGGCGACTGACCCCGCCCCAGCCGACCGCCGCCCCCCTCACCACCGGAGGAGACCTCTCCATGCCCACCGCCGACCTCGTGATCACCGGCGCCCACGTCCGCACCCTCGACCCGGAGCGGCCGTACGCCACCGCGGTCGCCGTACGCGACGGCCTGATCGCCGCCGTGGGTGAGGCGGCGGACGTACGGGACTGGCGCGGGCCCGGCACCGAGGTCGTGGACCTGGGCGGCGGCCGGCTGGTGCCGGGCCTGGTGGACAGCCACAGCCACCCCGTGTGGGGCCTGGACATGGCCACCGGGATCGACCTGACCGCCGTACGCGACCTCGACGGACTGCGCGCCGCGCTCACCGAGGGCGAACGCACCGACGGCTGGGTCATCGGCTACGGCCTGGACCACAACGTCTTCGGCGGCCGGCCCATCGACCGAGCCCTCGTCGAGGACGCCCTGGACGGCGCGCCCGCCTTGCTGCGCCTGTACGACGGCCACTCCGCCCTCGTCAGCGGGGCCGCGCTCAAGGCCGCCGACATCACCGGGCCGCGCGCTTTCGCCCAGCGGTCGCACATCGTCGTCGACGCCGACGGACGGCTGACCGGACATCTCGTGGAACACGCCGCGATGGCCCTGGTCGAACCCGTCATGCCCCGGCCGTCGTACGCCGAACGGCGCCTGCGGCTGGCCGAGTTGCTGGGCGGGATGGCGGCCACCGGCCTCACCGGGGCCCATGTCATGGACCTCGGCGACCTCGACCTGGTGGGCGCGGTCGCCGAGGAGTCGGTGCTGCCGCTGCGGCTGCGCTTCGCACCCTGGTGCATGCCCGGCGCCGACGCGGACGACCTGGCGGAACTCGTCGCTCTCCAGGGCCGGGGCGGACGGCACTGGCAGGTCGGCGGGGTGAAGTTCTTCATGGACGGCACCGTGGAAGGCGGCACCGCCTGGCTGGACCATCCCGACTGCCACGGCCAGGGCACCGACGCGTTCTGGCCCGACCCGGCCGCGTACAGCGACGCGCTACGGCGGCTGCACCGCGCCGGGGTGCGCACCGCGACCCACGCGATCGGGGACGCCGCCGTACGCCACGTCCTCGACACCGTCGCCTCACTGGGGCCCGGCGCCCGGCTCGCGCACCGGGTGGAGCACATCGAGTCGGTGCCCGACGATCTGGTGGCGCGGTTCGCCGAGGTGGGCGTGATCGCGTCCATGCAGCCGCCGCACACCGGCTACACACGGGCCGATCTGTCCGACGCGTGGTCCGTGCGGCTCGGTGAGGAGCGGGCCGTGCGGGCGTGGCGGCTGCGGGATCTGCGCGACGCGGGCGCGGTTGTCGCGCTCGGGTCGGACTGGCCGATCGCCCACTATGATGCCCGCGGCGTGCTGGCGACGGCCCGTGCGCCGCGCGGCGCCGCGGCGTCCCGGGCGGGGCTGACCGGGGTCCAGGCGTTGGAGGGCTGCACCAGCCATGCGGCGCTGGCCGCCGGCGAGGGGGACGTCGGCGGGCGTATCGCCGTCGGCTTCCGGGCCGATCTCACCGGTTTGGGCCTCGACCCCGTGGAGGCGCCCGCCGACGAGGTCGCCGAGGCGCCGGTGCGCCTTACCGTCACGGGCGGTCACGTCGTGCATCGGGGGCTCTGAGAGAGCGCCGGGCCGTGCAGATCAGCGGGGAGAGGCTTGGCTTCGCTGTCGGTGGTTGACCGCGGGCCGTCACCGGCTGGTCGCGCCCAGGCGGGGGAGCCGCACATCGACGCAGTCCCGCGCCCCTGGGGTGGGCTGCCGTCCGCCCGGTCATCAGATCTCGGAGTTACGGAGGTCCTCGACCCGCTTGAGCTCGCCCACGGAGTGCTCCGGGGTTTCCGGATCGACGATCGTCACCTCGACCCTGACGCCCACACCTTCCTTCGACCCCGGCGGCGGTACGGGACACGTCCATGTCCTGTGATCCGTACCCAGGTCTTGCCCGCCCGCTCGAATCGCGTCACACTGGTACCGAACGAATGGTCGGTTGGGAAGCTGGTATCGATGACGACGACAGACTCCGCCGGGGCGCCGTCCCAGGACGCCGAGGACGCCCCGGACGCGCTGCGGGAGCACTTCGACGCGACGATCGCGCGCGACCAGCGGATCGAGCCGCGCGACTGGATGCCCGAGGGCTATCGCAGGACGCTCGTCCGGCAGATCGCGCAGCACGCGCACTCGGAGATCATCGGCATGCAGCCGGAGGGCGAGTGGATCACCCGCGCGCCGTCGCTGCGCCGCAAGGCGATCCTCTTCGCGAAGGTGCAGGACGAGGCGGGCCACGGGCTGTATCTGTACTCGGCGGCGGAGACCCTCGGCGCGGACCGCGCGGACCTGACCCGGCGGCTGATCGAGGGCCGCCAGAAGTACTCGTCGATCTTCAACTACCCGACGGCGAGCTTCGCCGACGTGGGTGTGATCGGCTGGTTCGTGGACGGCGCGGCGATCTGCAACCAGGTGCCGCTGTGCCGGAGTTCGTACGGGCCGTACGCGCGCGCGATGGTGCGAATCTGCAAGGAGGAGTCCTTCCACCAGCGGCAGGGCTACGAACTGCTGCTGACGATGATGCGCGGCACCGAGGCGCAACGGACGATGGTGCAGGACGCGGTGGACCGCTGGTGGTGGCCGTCGCTGATGATGTTCGGCCCGCCCGACGACGCCTCGCCCAACTCCGCCCAGTCCATGGCCTGGAAGATCAAGCGGCACTCCAATGACGAGCTGCGGCAGCGCTTCGTCGACATGACCGTCCCGCAGGCCGAGAAGCTCGGCGTCACCCTCCCCGACCCGGACCTGCGCTGGAACGAGGAGCGCGGCCGGCACGACTTCGGCACCCCCGACTGGGCCGAGCTGAAGCGCGTGATCACCGGCGACGGACCGTGCAACGACCAGCGGATGGAACGGCGGCGGACCGCCCACGAAGAGGGCACCTGGGTGCGCGAGGCGGCCACCGCCCACGCGGCCAGGCGGAGCGAACGAGCCCGGAAGGGGACGGCGGCATGACCGGCACGAACAAGGGCGACTGGCCGCTGTACGAGGTCTTCGTACGCGGCAAGCGCGGCCTGAACCACGTCCACGTGGGCTCGCTGCACGCCGCCGACGACACCATGGCCCTCACCCACGCCCGCGACCTGTACACCCGCCGCAACGAGGGCGTCTCCATCTGGGTGGTGCGCTCGGAGTACATCACCGCCTCCACCCGCGACGAGAAGGACCCCTTCTTCGAGCCCAGCGCCGACAAGGTGTACCGCCACCCCACCTTCTACGACATCCCCGACGACGTCCCGCACATCTGAGGAGCAGGGTATGAGTGACGACCACGTCTACCTGACCCTCGCCGAGGGACACGAGGACGACGCCCGCTGGGCGTACGGCACCGGCTTCGAGGACCCGCTGCACGGCGTGGACACCACCGTGCCCGAGCGCGTCGACGTAGGTGAACTGGCCGCCACCTGTGTGGCGTTGGCCGACGACGCCCTGGTTTCCGCCCAGCGGCTCGCCGAGTGGACCACCCGTGCGCCGGAACTGGAGGAGGAGGTCGCTCTCGCCAACATCGGCCTCGACCTCCTGGGCCAGGCCCGCCTGTTGTACTCCCGCGCCGGGCAGGTCGACGGCACCGGGCGCGGCGAGGACGCGTACGCCTACTTCCGGGACGCCGACGACTTCCGCAACGTACGACTCGCCGAACTCCCCAACGGGGACTTCGCGTTCTCCGTCGTCCGGCTGCTCGTGCTGTCCAGCTGGCGCCTCGCGCACTTCGGGCGGCTTGTCGACCACCCCGACCCGGTGCTCGCGGCGATCGCCGCGAAGGGTGTCAAGGAACTGACGTACCACCGGCAGTACGCCGCCGAGTGGGCCGTGCGGCTCGGTGACGGCACGGAGGAGTCGCATCGGCGGATGCGCAAGGCGATGGAGCAAGTGGCCCCGTACGTCGGCGAGTTGTTCACCGCCTGCGACGCACGGGACGAGGTCGCCGCCGTGCTCCGCCAGGTCACCGAGGCGGCCGGGCTGCCCATGCCGGTGTACCGGCCGCTGCCGGGCGCGGGCCGCGGCGGCGAGCACACCGAGCATCTCGCGCCGCTGCTCGCCGAGTTGCAGAGCGTGGCGCGCGCCCACCCGGAGGCGACATGGTGACCACCCTGACCGACGTGCGGCACGCCCGGCACATCGCCGAGCAGGTGCCGGACCCCGAGCTGCCCATGCTGACCCTCGCCGACCTCGGTGTGCTGCGGGATGTGGAGCTGACCGAGGACGGCACGGTGGTCGCGAGCCTGACCCCGACCTACTCGGGCTGCCCCGCCATGGCCGAGATGCGTGCCGACGTGGCCGCGCGGCTCCGCGCCGCCGGATACGAACGGGTGGAGATCCGTACGGTCCTGAACCCGCCGTGGACCACCGACTGGATCACCGGCACCGGTCGGCGCAAACTCACCGAACACGGCATCGCCCCACCCGGAGCGGCCCCCCGAGGCCCGGTCCCCCTCTTGCTGTCGCCCACGCGCCGCACGGTCCCGTGCCCGCGCTGCGGTTCGGCGGACACCGAGGAGACCTCCCGCTTCGCCGCCACGTCCTGCAAGGCCCTGTGGCGCTGCCGCGCCTGCCGCGAGCCGTTCGAGTACGTCAAGGAGATCTGATGGAAGGCCTCAAGGAAGAACCGACGGGAGGCCTGCGGGGAGAGCCGACGGGAGTGCTGCGGGGAGAGCCGACGGGAGTGCTGCGGGAGGAACCCCTGGCTGGCTTGCCGAGGGAATCGGTGAGTGGTGGCCGACGGGTGGACCCGGCAGCCGAGGCCGAGCCAGAAGGCCCGATCGCCTCCACCGCTCCGGCACCGGCCGCTTCCGGAGTCCCGGGTTCGGCCGCTTCCGGAGTCCCGGGCGCGGCCGGCTCCGCCACCTCCGCCGCGGCGGTCCGCCCACGCGCCCGTCGCCGCCCCGCTTTTCATCGCCTGCGCGTCGCCGCCGTACAGCCGCTCTGCGAGGACGCGGTCGCCGTCGGATTCGAGATCCCGGCCGAGTTGGCGGAGGAGTTCGCGTTCTCGCCCGGGCAGTCGCTGACGCTGCGGCGGGAGATCGACGGGCGGGACGAGCGGCGGTCGTACTCGATCTGTTCGCCGGCCGGTACGGCGCCGCGCATCGGTGTACGGGTCGTGCCGGGCGGGCTCTTCTCGTCGTGGCTCGTCAACGAGGTACGGCCCGGCGACACCGTCGAGGTCATGGCCCCCACCGGCTTCTTCACCCCCGACCTGGGCACCCCGGGCCACCATGTGCTGATCGCGGCGGGCTCCGGCATCACGCCCATGGTCTCCATCGCCGAGTCCGTGCTGGCCGCGGACCCCCGCTCGACCGTGACCCTCTTCTACGGCAACCGCCGCAGCGGCACGGTGATGTTCGCCGACGAACTGGCCGACCTGAAGGACCTGTACCCGGCCCGCTTCCAGCTCGCCCACGTCCTGTCCCGTGAACCCCGCGAGGCCGAGGTGCTCTCGGGCCGCCTCGACGCCGGGCGGCTCTCGGCGCTCATCGACTCCCTGGTCGACGTCGACACGGCGGACCACTGGTGGCTGTGCGGCCCGCACGGCATGGTCCGCGACGCCCAGCAGGTCCTGGCCGGACTGGCCGTGCCGGCCGACCGAGTCCACCAGGAGCTGTTCTACGCCGACGACGAACCCGTACGGGAGGTGCACCACGAGGAGGCCGCCGCGGAAGGCCCCGTCAGTGAGGTCACCGTCACCCTCGACGGCCGCTCCACGACCGCCGCACTCTCCCGCGAGCGGAGCATCCTCGAAGGCGCCCAACGCACCCGCCCCGACCTGCCCTTCGCCTGCAAGGGCGGCGTCTGCGGCACCTGCCGTGCCCTGGTCACCGACGGCAAGGCCGACATGCGCCGCAACTTCGCCCTGGAACCGACCGAGGTCGCCGCGGGCTACGTCCTGACCTGCCAGTCGTACCCCGTCTCGGAGACCCTGACTGTCGACTTCGATACGTGAGGGCGTCCCTGAAAGACGACGGCCCCTGCTTTTCAGGGGCGCGGGGAACTGCGCGACCAGCCCCCACGCACCTGCACACGACGACCACCCCGCCCCACCGTCAACCTCGATGCAACCGCTCCACCAGAATGTCGATCACCAACGGCGTACGCGGCCCGAAGCTGAGCAGCACCCCGTCCTCGAGGTCCACCACCCGCCGGTCCATCCCGGCCGGCGTCTCCTTGATCCCGGGGATCTCCACCAGCCCGTCCACGCCGCCGACCGACTCAAGTCCCTTGCTCATCATGAGGATCACATCGGGCTGGGCCTTGACGAGGGCCTCGCTGGTGATGGGCGTGAACGGCTTGTCCAGGCCCGCGGCCACCCCGGCATCCTCCGCCCCGGCCGCCGCGATGAGGGAGTCGGCCCCCGAGCCCTTCCCGCCGATGAGATAGACGGCGGCCGAGCCCCGCATGTACAGGAACGCCACCTTCGGCCTGCTGCCCTTGGGCACGGCAGCCCGCGCGGCCTTCAACTCGTCGGCGAAGCGCTGGTTGAGCGCCTCACCGGCGGCCGGCACCCCCAGCGCCTCCGCGACCCGCGTGGTCCGAGTGCTCACATCGGAGAGTTCGTTGGCCGGATCGAGTACGACCACGGGGACCCCGGCGTCACGGATCTGGTCGATGACCTCACTGGGCCCGGTGTCGGTGTCGGCGAGCACCACGGTCGGCTCCAGCGAGAGCACGCTCTCCGCGCTCACGTCGTGGGCCTTGGTCACCTGGGGAAGGCCCTCGGCCTCCTCGAAGGTCGCGGTGATGTCCCGGCCGACAACCTTGTCACCGAGGCCCAGCGTGAACACGATCTCCGCGATGCCTCCGTTGAGAGGAAGGATCCGCGAGGCGTCCTCGACGGTGACCTGGCGGCCGTCGGAGGAGTCGACGGTGACGGGCAGCTCAGGCGTGGGCGCCTCACCCTCCAACGGGACGAGGGAGTTCGTCCTCAACCGCTTCTGGGCCGCGGCCGCGCGGGCGCTCGCGGACGACGGTGAGGGGTTCGCCCCCGCTGCGTCGTCCTCCCCGCCACTGCCTGCACATCCGGCCGCCAGCATCGCGAAAGCAACGGCGATTGCGGCAACTCCCCTTCGCGCGATGGTGAGTTGAGGTCTTCCGGACCTACGCATCGAACCGCCTTCCATGTCTACCGTTTGAACCAGGTGTTCGTTACCTTAGGTTAGCCTTACCTGAGTTTCCTATGGTGGGAGTGCTGACACCGATGCACAGATGTGGCCTACGAGCACTGCGAGCCGCCCCGGCGGCCGTCGCCGTCGCCAGTGCCCTGATCCTCTTCCCGGCCCCCTCGGCGGCGGCCGCCGGCAGCTCGGCGACCGGCCCGGAGGACCAGAAGCTCACCGTCTCCCAATCCTCCGGACTCGACCCGGACGGCGAGACGGTCACCGTGTCCGGCACCGGCTACAACACCGAGAAGGGCATCTACGTCGCCTTCTGCGTGGACAACGGCGCGGGCAGGACCCCCACACCCTGCATCGGCGGCGTCGACATGTCCGGTGACTCCGGTGCCTCGGTGTGGATCTCCTCCAACCCGCCCTCGTACGGGGAGGGGTTGGCCGAGCCGTACAAGGGCAGCGGGCACAAGGGCACGTTCTCCGTGCAGATCAAGGTGCGGGCCAAGGACACCAACACCGACTGCGCCAAGTCCGGCGTGACGTGCTCCGTGATCACTCGCAACGACCACACCCGGGGCGGCGACCAGAGCCAGACGGTCCGCGTCCCGGTGGCCTTCGCCGGGGCCGGGGGCGACAGCGACTCCGGCACCGAGAGTACGGCGACCCCGTCGGCCGGTACGAGTACGACGACCACCGGTGGCACCGGCGGCACGACGAGCGACACGGACACCTCGGGCGACCCGTTGGCCAGCACCGGCAGCGCCGCCGTGCCGCTCGGCATCACCGCGGCCGGGCTGGTCGCGGCAGGCGGGGCGGCCTGGGTCTGGGCGCGCCGACGCGGTACCGCCACCGCGCCCCACAGCGCGGACCCCAGCTGACGGCATTTCAACAATGGTCACGCACAAGCCAGTTGACTCCCCGCCCGAGGCGGGGTGTCCCGTCGGCCGCACGGTCGACATTCCAGGGAGGACTTCGACGTGATGAACAGACCTGGTGCCGCCGTGGCGGCGGCGGGCGCGTTGCTCGCCCTGCTCTGCCAGGGCGCGGCGGCGGCACAGGGAGGGGCGGCCTCGCGCGAGGTGTCCGGCGGATACGCGAGCTGGGGCCCGACGTTCGAGGCGTCCACCGGTGCCGACGCGACGGTGACGGCCGGGGCGCCCGCCGTACGCGGCTCCGGCGGCCGGACCTGGTTCCCGGTCGACGGCGGCAGCGCGGCCCCGGGCGCCGGGGACGCGGACGTCGACCTCGACGGCTCGATCCGCCTGGCCGGAACCGGAGCCGACACCCTGACCCTCGGCGAGCTGCGCCTGCGGCTGGACGGCGGCACCGGCACCCTCCGGGTGCGCGCCGAACGGGCGGGGGAGAGCAGCGACTTGACGTTGGCCGAGGTCGGCACGGGCACCGCGGCGCCGACCGTGCGCAGCGGTGGAGCGACCTGGTCCGGTCTACGCGTGGCGCTGACCGCCGAGGGTGCCGAACTGCTCGCCGAGTGGAGCGGGCAGCCGTACGCGGCGGGGGACGAACTCGCCCCGCTCGACGTGGCCGTGGGCACCGGCGCCTCCGGGACCGGCGAACCGCGGGACAGGGCCGCCGGCGAGTCCGGTGACGACGCGTCCTCGCCCGCCTCGGACGCGAGCGACACGTCGGCCGGGTCCGCGGAAGCCGGGGCCGGGACCGGGACCAGGGCCGGGGCCGGGGCCGAACAGGACAGCGCGGAGGCCCCGTCCGCGGCCGTGGAGCTTGCGAGCCTCGCTGCGGGCGCCGGACAACAGGTCACCGGCGAGGGCTTCGAACCGGGTGAGGTCGTGCTGGTCGCGATCGACGACGACACCCGCTACCAGGCCGTGGCCGACGACGCGGGCGAGGTCGCCCGTGACTTCCCGGTGTACGACACCGCGACCGAGGGCGCGCACACGGTCCGGCTGTACCCCGTGACCGGGGGCCGCGAGGCCGTGGCGGAGTTCACCGTGCTCGCCGGTGAACCGTCGCCCTGAGCGGCGTGAGTCGGGTCAACACCTGTGAAGTGAAGGCCTGTTGTGACTTTCTTTGCTTTCTGTTGACAAAGAGATCATGAGAGAGATTAGGTAAGCCTTACCTAAGTGGCGATGTGGACCCGGCCGGCCCGTCCCCACTGGGTCAGGCGCGGGTCGTACGGCCCGTGACTCCCCACACCCACCGTCTTCGAGAAAGGTCCTCTCCCGATGAGAGTCGTTCCTTCCGCCCGCACCGCCGCCCGCGCCGGTCTCGCCGTCGCCGCCTCCGCCGCTCTGACCCTGGGCCTCGCCACCTCGGCCTCCGCCGCCACCTCGACCCGCACCGTTGTCGACGGCGGCACCACCTACAACCTGTCCCTGACCGCGCCGGGCACGGCCGCCGCGTCGGGCCAGGTCATCACCGTCTCCGGCTCCGGCTACAACACCGGCCAGGGCATCTACGTCGGCCTCTGCGTCGTCGACGGCGCCCAGGGCGCCAACAAGCCCACCCCCTGCCTCGGCGGCCAGGACGAGGACGGCTCGACCGGCGCCTCGCACTGGATCAACAACACCTTCGGCGGCCTGTTCGCCAACAGCTCCAGGTTCGGCACGGGCGGCACCTTCAGCGTGAACATCTACGTCAAGGCCACCCTCGAAGACGGCAGTGTCTGCGGCGAGGACGTCACCTGCGCGGTGGTGACCCGCGCCGACCACTTCGACACCAACGACCGCAACTACGACGTCCACGCCCCCCTCACCTTCCAGTAACCACCCACCAGGCCGGTCCCCTTCACCCAGGGGCCCGGCCCCAGGGTCTGTCCGGCGGATCATGTCGCAGACGCGGGGCCTTTCAGGCACCGCCGCTTTTCCTGCGACCTGATCCGCCGGACAGGCCCAGGCGTCCCCCGGGTGCGGGGCGCACCCGACGAATGAGGAACCCATGACAGAGGACACGACGGACCGGCGGTGGCCGGGCCGCGCGGCCGGACCGCGGCTCAGACGCCCCGCGGCGCTGCTCGGAGCCGCCGCCCTGGTGGCCGCCACGGTCACCGCCGTCACGGTGAGCACCGCCGCCCAGGCCGCCGACACCCCCAGGACGGGCCTCGGCAAGGACGGTCAGAAACTGACCGTCTCCGCCTCCGCCAACCTGGACCCCGACGGCGAGACGCTGAAGGTCACCGGCTCCGGCTACGACGCGACGAAGGCCATCTACGTCGCCCTCTGCCGGGACAACGGCGACGGCAAGATCCCCACCCCCTGCATCGGCGGCGCCGACGAGAACGGCACCGGCAACTCCTCGCAGTGGATCGTCCCCGAGGGCGACGAGTACGCGGGCGACCTCGCCCTCAAGTGGGGCGCGGGCGGCACCTTCGACGTCGAGATCGCCGTCAAGGCCAAGGACAACGGCGTCGACTGCACCCAGGTCGTCTGCTCGGTCGTCACCCGCGTCGACCACCGCAACTCCGGCGACCGCTCCCAGGACGTCCGCGTGCCCGTCACCTTCGAGGGCCAGGACACCGGCGACGGGGACGGCGACGGGGTGGACGTGCCCGCCGGTACGGTCAGCTACGTCGAGTCCGCCGCGTTCAGTGCGGCCGGCGAGGTCAAGGACCTCCTTCTGCACCCCGAGTCCGGCAAGCTGTACGCCGGCTCCGAGGACTTCGTCGACACCGGGGACGTCAACGAGCGCGGCCTGCACGCCCTCGACGCGGCGAACGGCAGGAGCCTCAGCCACATCTCCCAGGCCCCCGGCTCCAACGGCGCCCTCGGCCCCCGCAACGTCTCGATGATCGCCGCCCCGCTCGCCGGCGACGGCGTCGTCTTCCACTACCCGCTGCGCGGCATCGGCACGGCCAAGGACGGCGACACGGCGGCCACCGGCACCTGGCTCGCGGGCAGCACCGTCACCGGGGTCGGCCCGGGCACCAAGGGCTCCACGGTCCTGGTCGCCCAGGGCGCCCAGCTCTCCGAGGTCGACCTCGCCACCGGTGTCCCCCTTGAGAACCGCACCCTCACCCTGGAGGGCGCCTCCCTGCTCGGCGTCGACAAGGCCCACGGCGCGGCCTGGTCCGCCGGGCCCGACGGCGGCCCTCTGCGGCGCGTCGACACCGGCACCTTCACGGTCACCGCCACCGCCGAACTCCCGGCCGCCTCCGTCGGGTTCGTCGAGGCCGACCCCGCCACCGGCAACGTCTGGGTGGGCAGCGGGAACTCCGTACGCGTCTACGACAAGGACGCCAAGCTCCTGAAGACCGTCGACGGGCCGGACGAGGCCGTCGACATCGCCTTCGACACCACCACCGGCCGGGCCTTCGTCGTCCGGCAGGACAACGGCGACTCCGGTGACGGCGGCGACAACACCAGCCACCTCGGGGTGTACGACACCGCCACCTACGCGGAGGCCGCCACCTCCACGAAGCTGGCGGACAACAACTCCCAGGTCGGCGAGGCCTCCGTCGCGGTCGCCCCGGGCGGCACCACCGTCTACGTCAGCAGCCCCTTCGAGGGCGAGATCACCAAGCTCGACTGCCGGATGTCCCCCAAGGTGACCCAGTCCCCGACCGACCGGACCGTGGCGCCGGGCGACGAGGTGTCGTTCGTCGCGGCGGCCGAGGGCACCCCCGAACCCTCCGTGGCCTGGGAGGTCAGCGTCAACGGCGGCCAGACCTGGTCCGCGGTCGAGGGCGCGACGAAGAACACGTATTCCTTCACCGCCAAGGCGGCGCACGACGGCTACGAGTACCGCGCGGTGTTCACCAACTCCGTCGGCGTCACTCGCACATCGCCCTTCACGCTCACCGTCACCGAGGCCGACGACAGCACCGGCGGCGGCGACGGCGAGGACACCGAGCCCTCCGGCACGAAGACCGTCACCGGCTCCGACGGCCAGAAGCTCACCGTCACCCCGGTCAACAACCTCGCCACCGAGAAGCAGACCCTGAAGGTCACCGGCTCCGGCTACGACGAGGAGAAGGGCATCTACGTCGCCCTGTGCGTCGACAACGGCGACGGCGAACTGCCCACGCCGTGCGTCGGCGGCGTCGACATGACCGGCGCGTCGCACTCCTCCGCGTGGATCTCCTCCAACCCGCCGGACTACGGCGAGGAGTTGGCGACCCCCTACGAGGACGGCGGCACGTTCGAGGTCGAGCTGACCATCGACGCCAAGGACGAGTACACCGACTGCTTCAAGGCCACATGCGTCCTCGCCACCCGCGCCGACCACACCCTGTCCGGCGACCGCTCGCAGGACGTCAAGGTCCCGGTCGCCTTCGTCGGCCAGGACCCGGTGGACACCGACGACGGTGACGGCGACAGCGACGGTGGCACGTCCACCGGCGGCAGCTCCGGCAGCGGGTCGACGTCCAGCGGCAGCAGCACGTCAGGCAGCACCGGCAGCACGGGCGGCTCCACCACCGGCGACGACGGCAGTCTGGCCTCCACCGGTCTGACCGTCCTCGGCGTGGCCGCCTCGGCCGTCGCGCTCACGGTGACGGGCTGGATCCTGCACCGGCGGGCCCGGGGGATGGGCCGCGGTACCGCGTCCTGATCCACCGGAGCGGGAAACGGGGCCCTGTCCGCCGATGCGTTCGGCGGACAGGGCCCCCGGCGTCTCACCCCGTGGCCGCGATCCAGTCGTACGCCTCCCGGGCCGTGAACTCACTCTGCCCGCCGCGCAGCAGCAGCCCGGCCGTCGCGAACGCCGGATCGTCGGCCCGGTCGGCGAGACAGGGGATCGCGACGCACCGCATGCCGGCCGCGTGGGCGGCGACCGCCCCCGGCGCCGCGTCCTCCAGGACGACACAGTCGGCGGGTGCGACGCCCAGCCGCCGGGCCGCCTCCAGGAACACATCGGGCGCGGGCTTGCCGCGGTCGACCTCGTCCGCCGACACCACGGTCCGCAGACAGGCGTCGAGGCCCGTGCTCTCGAGGATCACCTCGATCGCCTCCCGCGACGACCCCGAGGCCACGGCCATCGGCACCCCCTCGGCCGCCAGCAGCTCCACGAACTTCCGCATCTCCGGGTAGACACGGGTCGCGGTGCGGGCCAGCTCCAGATAGTGGCTGTTCTTGGTGGCGAGGAGCACCTCGACCGGGGCGGTGAGGCCGTACCGCTCGCTCCACGAGGCAACCGTCTCCCGTGTACTGATGCCCACGGACCACTCGTGGTCCGCCCAGGTGAAGCCGGTGACTCCGTGCTCGGCGAGCGTCCGTCGGCTCGCTTCGTAGTAGTTCGGCTCGCTGTCCACGAGCGTTCCGTCGAGATCGAAGATGACCGAAGTGCCGTCGAGAGTGCTCATGGACTCCAGGATGTCAGCGGTCAGTTCTTCGCCGACCTGCCCGCCGCCGAGCCGATCGACTCGACCAGCGGCGACAGCCGCCACGGCACCCGCTCCCTCAGCGCCACCTCGGTGCGCGTGCGCACCACACCAGGCAGGCTGATCAGCGCCTGGATGACGTCCTCCAGATGCGCGTTGTCCCGGGCCACGACCCGCGTCAGGAGATCACCGCCGCCCGTGATCGAGAACGCCTCGATGATCTCCGGTACGGCCGCCAGCGCGTCGCCCACGTCGTCGAGATGCCCCTGGGTCACCTCGATGTGCACGAAGGCGAGCACCGGGTGGCCGAGCGCGGCCGGGGAGAGCGACGGGCTCGTGCCGGTGATCACACCGTCGCGTTCCAGGCGGTCGAGGCGGGCCTGGAGGGTGCCCCGGGCCACGCCGAGGATGCGGGCGTACTCGCGCACGCTGGTGCGCGGCTGGTCCAGGAGCAGCCGCAGGATGCGGGTGTCGAGCTCGTCCACGGCCATGGTCCGTTGGCCTCCCTCTGCCATTCGATGATCATCGAAAACTGTACCAATGGCCCAGTGAACCGGATGCCGGTTGAGCCATCCTCACTCTGATGCTTTCCTGAGGACCATCAGTGGCGCCGCGCAGCGCAGGACGGCAATGAGGCCGGTCCGAGCCCGCGGCGCCATTTCCGTGCCGTGACGGCGTAGTCGTGTCCGGACTGGCTGAAGCTGAAGCTGAACTGGAGAGGGGCGGGCGGCCCGCGGTGAAGAGGATGTTCATGGCGCCGGACCCTGGGCTGCTGCGGCTGCGGATCTCGCTGCGAGCGGTGCTCGGCATCGGCCTCGCGGTGACCCTGTCGGAGCTGGCCGGGATGTCGCTGACCGCGTCGATCACGGGTGGGCTCGCGGCGCTCCTCGCGCTGTTCACGGTCGCCGACCCGACCGTGCGCGGCCAGGCGCTCACCACCACGCTGCTGCCCGTCGTGGGCTTCCCGGTCCTGGCCCTCGCGACGGTGCTGCACGACATGCCGGCGCTGCGCGACGCGATCTGGCTCGCCGTGATCTTCTGTGGCGTCTACGTCCGCCGCTGGGGACCACGCGGCCACGCGCTCGGCATCTTCGCCTTCATGACCTTCTTCGTCACCCAGTTCCTGCACGCCGTCCCCGGCCAGCTGCCCGAGCTGTACACGGCGATGACCCTGTCGCTGGCCGCGTCCTCGGCCGTACGCTTCGGAGCCTGGTGCATCGAGCGGCGCACCCCGCCGTCGGCCGCGCCCGCCCCCGCCGACGGCGGCGGACTCACCCGCCCCACCACCCGCCAGGCCTTCCAGGCGAGCGCCGCCTGCGCCTTCGCGATGGCCGCCGGGCAGGTCCTGTCGCAGGAACGCTGGTACTGGGCCGTCGGCACGGCCTGGTGGATCTTCGTGAACACCACCTCGCGCGGCGAAACCCTGGTCCGCGGTTTCCGACGCGTCCTCGGCACGGTCACCGGCATCCTCGTCGGCCTCCTCGTCGCCGTCCCCCTGCACGGCGCCCCGCCCGCCACGGCCGCCCTGGTCGCCGTCTGTGTGTTCGGCATCTTCTACACGGCCGCCGTGTCGTACTCCTGGATGATGCTGTGCGTCACCGTCATGGCGGGCCTGCTCTACGGCCTTCTCGGTGTCCTGGATCCGGCGCTCCTGGGCCTCCGGCTCGCGCAGACCGGCGTCGGGGCGCTCGGGGCCGCGCTCGCCGTGGCGCTGATCCTCCCCGTCACCACGGACGCCGTCACCAACCGGTGGGTGCGGCGGGCCCTGCACGCGGTACACGGCTGCACCGCGACGGCGGCCCGGCGCCTGGCGGGCGACCCCGACGCGGACCCGGCTCCGCGCGTGGCGGAGCTGGAGACACTCCTGGGACGCGTACGCCTGTCCCTCGCGCCCCTGGTGCATCCACTCAACCCGCTGCGCCCGCGCAAGGAACGTGCCCGCCGGGTGCTCGCCCTGCTCGACGACTGCGCCCGGGAGGCTCGTGGTCTCGCCGCCGTCGCCGCCGACCCGGACGCCTCCCACGACGCCCGCCTCACCGCCGCCTGCCGCCGCGTCGAGTCGGCCGTCGAGACCCTGGTCGGCGCCGTACCCGAGCGGGCAGCCCCGGTACACCCCGGCGCCCCGCACCCCGGCCGGCACCCCGGCGCCGAGCAGGCCCTCGCGCACCTCCACGGCCTGGAACGCGCCCTCGCGGACCTGGCCCAGCCGCTGCGCGGCTCGTCCCTCGTACAGACTTTGGTCTAGACCTCCTGCTACTGTTCGCCCGCACG
Source organism: Streptomyces sp. DSM 40750 (assembly GCF_024612035.1). GTDB lineage: Bacteria > Actinomycetota > Actinomycetes > Streptomycetales > Streptomycetaceae > Streptomyces. Next base: position 1,522,901 of record NZ_CP102513.1, on the reverse strand, counting down.
ACAGACGAGCGGGAGGGGACGGCAGTGACAGCAGCAGCTCGGGCGGCGGACGGGCGGCGGCCGCGACGGGCCTACATCGGATCGTTCACCTCGGCGGGAGGCCTCGGTGTCCTCGTCGCGGCCGTTGGCGAGGAGAGCGGCGCGCTGACCGTCATCGGCGCCGCGGACGACGTCCCCGACCCGTCCTACCTCACCCTCTCGCCGGAGGGGGACACGCTCTACGCGGTCGGCGACACGACTCCGGGAGCCGTGGCCGCCTACCGGGTGACAAGCGACAAGCCGGAGTTGACCGGACCCCCGGCCGCCGTCGGCGACGGACCCACACACCTCTGCCTGCACGCCGGCCACGTCCTGACCGCCGACTACGGCTCCGGCAGCGTCACCGCCGTCCCCCTGCGCCCCGACGGCACCCTCGCGGCCACCGCGTCCGGAAAGCTCCGGCACACCGGATCGGGGCCACACCCCCGTCGCCAGCAGGAGCCGCACGCCCACCAGGTGCTGCCCGACCCGAGTGGCCGGTGGTTCCTCGGCGTCGACCTCGGCACGGACTCGGTGCGGGTGTGTGCGCTGGAGGACGGCGTCCCCGTCGTCCACCACGAGACCGCGCTCCGGCCGGGCTCCGGCCCTCGCCACCTCGCCTTCCACCCGGACGGACCGGACGGATCGCGCGTCTATGTGCTGAACGAACTCGCCCCCACGGTCACCGTGTGCCGCTGGAACGCCTTCGAGGGCCTGCTGGAGCCACTGGGAGAGACCCCGGTGCTTCCGCACGCCCCGGAGGGTGACGCGTACCCCTCAGGCCTCGTCGTGTCCCCCGACGGCCGCTTCGTATGGACGGCCACACGCGGCACGGACGTCCTCTCCGTGCTCGCGGTCGAGGGCGCCGGGCTGCGCCTGGTCACCACCGTGCCCTGCGGCGGCCACTGGCCGCGCGCCCTCGCCCACGCGGCCGGGACGCTGTACGTGGCCAACGAGCGCTCCGGCGACGTCACCTGGTTCACGGCCGACCCGGACACCGGCGTACCGGTGCGAGGCGGTTCCATCGAGGCGCCCGCCGCCTCCTGCGTCGTCCTGGACGTCTGAGGGAGCCCGCACCGACGGCATGCGTACGGCCGAGGGCCCGCTCCTGCGAGAGGAGCGGGCCCTCGGCCGTACGGGTCGTGGTCCGGTTTCAGCGCACCGGACTCAACGGACCGGCATGCCCTGCGGCTGCTGCGGCGCGATGCCGAGCGCGGTCGTGTACTTGCCGAGCGCCAGCTTGCCGATCGCCGGGTAGGGGCCGAGCGCCTCGGCGGCGGAGCAGCCCGCCTCCTTCGCGGCCGCCTCGATCAGACCGGCGTCGATCTCCGGCCCTATCAGGTACGGCGCGAGTGCGAGCTGCTGGGAGCCCGAGGCGCGCAGCTGCTCGGACACCGAGGTGATCGAGCCCTCCTGGTCGAGGGCGGCGGCCATCACCGGCACGGCGAGTCGCGCGGCCAGCAGCATGCCCGTGATCCCGGCCGCCTGCACGGCCTCCTCGCCGCCCACGGTGGCGAGGACGATGCCGTCCGCGGCGGTGGCGACGGTGAACAGCCGGGCCCGGTCGGCACGCGCCAGACCGGCCTCGGACAGGCGCACGTGCAGCGCCTCGGCGAGCAGCGGGTGCGGGCCGAGGACGTCGGTCAGCTCGGCCGCGATACGGCTCTCCATGACGGCCTGGCGGACCTGCCGCAGCGTCGCGCTGTCGGGACCGGCCAGCAGCGGCACGACGACGGCGACGGGGCCGTCCGGCTCCCTGACGTCCAGACCGGCGGCGCGGGCCTGCTCGTAACGGGCCGTGCGCTCCTCGGCGGCGTGCGTGAGCACCGACTGCAGCGTGGGGAACTCGTCGGCACCACCGTCGACGTAGCCGATGCGGGCGTCGAGGCCGGGCAGCTCGGAGCGTGCGATGCTCACGACCTCCTCGGCGAGGCCGCGCGTGGCGGCGCTGGGCGTGCCGGGCACCGCGAGGACGAGCGCGGGCGCGCCCTCGGGAGCCGCCAGCGGCTCCGGGCGGCGGTGCCGCCCGGGCTGGCGGGGTCGCGGCATTCGTACTGGCAGGCCGGACGCGGGCCCAGTGGGGGAGCTCATGGCGCCGCATGTTACTGGTTTCTTGGGTTCCCCTGTTCGGGGAGGGTGCAGGTGAGCGGTATCCGTCCGGATTTGTCTGATGAGTTACGTGCCGATCAGGGCCGTTCGATACCGCATTTATGTGCTGAGTGGTGCTCTTGGGGGTGCACGGTGATGCTTGTCCGACAGGCTGGATTGCTCCCTGTTTCAGGTACTATTTTTCGGCCACCACGTACAACATCCGCTCGTCGTACGGCAACCCGATCCCGCCACCCGCCAGCGCGGCCGCGATGCGCACGGCCCCGGCCAGCGGATCCCCCTCGGCGGGCACCCGCCGCGCGTGCGGCAGTCGCTCCGCCAACTCCGCCTCCAGGGGTACGAGGAGAGGGTCGCCCAGCTTGAACAAACCCCCGGTCAGCGCCACTCGGGGCTCGTCCGAGGCCGGGCAGACGGCGGCCGCCGCGTCGGCCATGTGCCGGGCCGCCTCGCGCAGGATGTCCGTCGCCACCGGGTCGTCCCCGGCGCAGGCGGCCACCTCGGGCGCGAAGGACGCGAGGACCGCCGGACGGTCGGGCCTCGGATAGAGCCTGCCGGGGAGGCCGTCCAACGGGCCGAACAACTCCTCGGCGCGCGCCAGCAGGCGGGCCGAACCACCGGTCCGCCCGTCGTACGCCCGCAGCGCCGCCTCCAGCCCCGCCCGCCCGATCCAGGCCCCGCCGCCGCAGTCCCCGAGCAGATGTCCCCAGCCGTCGGCCCGGTGCCACCCCTTCAGGTCCGTGCCGATCGCGATCAGCCCCGTACCGGCGGCGATCACCGCACCCGGCCGCGCTCCGAGGGCGCCGGTGTACGCGGAGACCGCGTCGGCCACCAGCGCGACCCGGCGGGCCCCCAACTCGCGCCTCAGTGCCGCCGGCAAATCGGCGCGCAGTTGTTCGCCGAGCGTCGCGAACCCGGCGGCCCCGACGGCCACCGCGGCGGGACGGTCGCATCCGGCGTCGTCGAGCAGCCGCCGCGCCATGGGCAGCAACCGCTCCAGCAGATGTCCGGCATCGATGCCCCGCGCACCGGTCCGCACCGGCTCCCCGGACGCGACCGGCTCTCCGAGCACCTCACCGCCCCGCGCCAGCACCGCCCGCAGCCCGGAGCCACCGGAGTCCACGGCGAGCACGACGGGGGGCTCGTCGCCCGATCCGGGCGGAGGCGCCGACGACGGATGCGAGCCGTGCCCGGGCGCCCGGACCGGGGCGTCGCGCGGCTCCGAACCCGTCGGCTCTCCGCCGGCGGTCATGGCAGGCGCCAGTCCACCGGAGCGCCGCCCTGCCTGGACAGCAGGTCGTTGGCGCGGCTGAAGGGGCGGGAGCCGAAGAAGCCGCGGTCGGCGGACATGGGGGAGGGATGGGCGGACTCGATGGACGGGAGGTCGCCGAGCAGAGGACGCAGGTTGCGTGCGTCGCGGCCCCAGAGGATCGACACCAGGGGGCGCCCGCGCGCGGCCAGCGCTCGTATCGCCTGCTCGGTGACCTCCTCCCAGCCCTTGCCCCGGTGCGCGGCCGGCTTGCGCGGGGCCGTGGTGAGCGCCCTGTTGAGCAGCAGTACACCCTGCTGGGTCCAGGGCGTCAGGTCACCGTTGGTCGGCTGGGACAGTCCCAGGTCGGTGTTGAGTTCGCGGTAGATGTTGAGCAGGCTGCCCGGCAGCGGCCGTACCTCCGGCGCGACCGAGAAGGACAACCCCACCGCGTGCCCCGGCGTCGGATAGGGGTCCTGCCCGACGATGAGGACGCGGACGTCGTCGAAGGGCTGCTGGAAGGCCCTCAGGACGTTGGGTCCGGCTGGGAGATAGGTGCGTCCGGCGGCGATCTCCGCGCGCAGGAAGTCGCCCATCTCGGCGATCCGTCCGGCCACGGGTTCGAGGGCCTTCGCCCAGCCCGGTTCGACGATTTCATGCAACGGTCGTGGTGCCACGGCGTCACCCTACTGCCGTAACGGCCATGACGATCAACCCGTGGTCGGCGGGTGATCGATGATGACCGTCACGATGCCGAACAGGGCCGACTTCACGACGACTTGGCGGATCGCACGGGTGACGTGCGGACGACATCGACGACCCGGTTTCCCCTTGTCACACCTCCGCCTCAGCCGACGACCGCCGCGCGTACACACAGCACGTCCGGCAGGTGCGACACCAACTGCCGCCAGTGGTCGCCGTCGTCGGCCGACGCGTACACCTCGCCGTTGCGGTTGCCGAAGTACACCCCCGCCGGGTCCGCGTCGTCCGTGCACATCGCGTCGCGGAGCACCGTGCCGTAATGGTCCTCCGTCGGCAGGCCCGCCGACAGCGGCTCCCAGCTCTTGCCCGCGTCCGCCGTGCGGAAGACCCGACAGCGGTGGTCGGCCGGGACACGGTCGGCGTCCGCGGTGATCGGGAACACGTACGCGGTGTCTCCCCGGTGCGGATGGGCGACCGCGGCGAACCCGAACGTGGAGGGCAGGCCCGCGCCGATGTCCTCCCAGTGCGCGCCCGCGTCGTCGCTGCGGTACACCCCCCAGTGGTTCTGGAGGTACAGCCGGTCGGGGGTCGCCGCGTCCCGGGCAACCTTGTGCACGCACTGGCCGAACTCCGGGTTCGGGTCCGGCAGGAACACCGCGGAGACACCGGAGTTGGAGGGCGACCAGCTCGCGCCGCCGTCCTCGGTGCGGAACACCCCGGCGGCGGACACGGCCACGGTCACCGCGCGCGGGTCGCGCCGGTCGGTGAGGATGGTGTGCAGCCCCTCGCCGCCACCACCCGGCTCCCACTTGTCGCGGGTCGGGTGCTCCCACAGCGGCCGTACCAGCTGGAAGGTCTCCCCGCGGTCCTCCGAGCGGTACAGCGCGGCCGGTTCCGTGCCCGCGAACACCACGTCCGGCTCGGCGGCCGACGGGTGCAGCTGCCACACCCGCTCCAGCGAGGTGCCGGTGTCCTTGGGGAACTTGACCGCGGGCTGCGTCGGCTCGGTCCAGGTGTGGCCCAGGTCGTCGGAGTGGAAGACGGACGGACCCCAGTGCGCGCTGTCGCCGCCGACCAGCAGGCGGGGCGTGTCCGTGCGGGTGTCGATGGCGACCGCGTAGACGGCCTGCGCGTTGAAGTACGGACTCTCGTCGAACTGCCATGTGCCCCCGCGCCGCCGCCCGATGAAGAGCCCTTTACGCGTGCCTACGGTGAGCAGTACGTCAGCCATCTCGGCCACCTCCTGGACATCGTCGTCTCAGTCACGGGCCAGTCTGCACCTCACCACTGACAGTCACCCCTCGGAACACCTTCGCCGCAGGTCAGAGGGCGTGGGGGCGGGGCGCGCGGAAGTGGGGGACCGGCCGGGTCCGGGCGGGGTGACCCACATCGCATGAGCAGGCGGAGGGCCGTCGCCGTATGGGAGAGCGGTCCGGCTGTCCTGCGCGTGTGAGGGAGGGTGCCCCCGATGGTGGCATTCCGTGGTCCGAAGGTGTGGTTGTGGCGATGGCGGCGCAACCCGCTCAGAAGGCGCAGCGACCGGCTGGAGTCCTGGGTCGTGCTGATCACCTGGGCCCTTACCCTGTTCGGCGGGGTGGTCACCGGCCTCATGGCCGCGGACTCCGTCGAGTCCGGCCTTGCCCGGCAGCGCGCCGAGTGGCGCCCCGTCGTCGCGCTCCTCACCGAGGACGCGCCGGAGCCGTCCGGCCCGAGCGGTACCGGCACGGAGAAGGTGTGGGCGAAGGTCCGCTGGACGGCGCCGGACGGCTCCGCCCACAAGGGTCAGGCGCGCGTCGATCCCGCCAGCCTGATGGGCACCCCGGTCACCGTCTGGACGGACGCCGAGGGCCTCCTGGTCACCAAGCCCGCCGGCGAGTCCCAGGCCCGGCTGCGCGCCGCGCTCGTCGGCGGTCTCGCGGGCGTGTTCGTGGCCGCCGTGCCCTTGGTGGGCGGACGGCTCGTCCGCGGCCGCATGGAGCGGCGGCGGATGGACCAGTGGGACGAGGAGTGGGAGCGGATCGGCCCGCTCTGGGAGCGCAAGATCTGGTGAGTACCGGCGGGGTGTGGCGTGACGGCGATCGCCCCGCGCGAACGGCCGACGGCCGGACGAGGCCCGTGGGGGAAGGCTCCGTCCGGCCGTCGGGGGGACTCACCGGGGGGTGACGAGCGGTCTCACCTGTAGGTGATGTCCGAGGCGGAGTACAGGCAGTTGGTGCTGTCGGGGCCCGTACCGACGGCGGTGGTGTTGTTGTACTTCTGGCAGGGGACGACCTTGCGGCTGCTGTCGTTGAGGATCGTGATACCCCGCAGGGTCGCCACGTCGCCACGGTTGACGTTGATGCCGACGAGCCGTGCGGTGGAGCCGGTGCCGGTCACCTCGATGTTGCTGAGGTTCACCTTGCGCGTGTACTGCGTGGAGCAGTCGCCGCACGAGCGGTACAGCGTCTTGAACTCGCTGACCGCGAAGTTGGAGATGTTCACGGTGCCGGGCCCGTTGTGCTGGAAGACCTTGTCCGCCGCCTTCTTGGCGCCGCCGCCGGTCACCGTGTAGGTGGAGCCGCCGCGGAAGGTCGCCGCGTCCTCGCCGACGTCCTCCCACCACACGTTCTGCAGCGTGCAGTTGCCCTCGCAGTGGATGCCGTCGGCACCGGGCGCGCCGATGATGACGTTCTTCAGCGTCGCGCCGGCCGCGAGCTTGAAGATCGGGTCCTGGCCCTCCTCCTGGCCGTCGCCGGCCAGGGCGCCGCTGCCGTAGTACCGCACCATGCCGCCGTCCCTGGTGCCGGAGACCGAGATGGTGGAGGACACCGGCTGGCTGCTGCTGGGGGTCGGCCAGGTGGCGGCGCTCGCCGGGGTGGCGCCACTAGTCATGATCATGCCAAACGAGAGGCTGAACGCGGCGAACGTGCCGGTCAGCGCGCGCGTGCGGGCACGCGGACGTGTTGCAGAAGTCATGTCCCGATTCCTTCTGTTGTCCGAGCGGATGGGGGGTTGGAGGGTTCTCAGAGTTTCCCGGCCCCCGCGCCCGACGTCACCGAGGCGACGACGGAGGAGGCGGACTCGGCGGTGTAGCTGTAGGGCGGGTTGGTGAAGCTCCCCACCCGGGAGATCTCGGTGGCGGCCCCACCGAGGTCGTTGCCGCGCAGATTGGCGTAGCCGTCCACGTCACTGCTGCGGTTCGTGGTGACCGCGACTCCCGTGTTGCGGAAGACGTTGTTCTCCACGAGCATCTGGGCGCCCATGCGCGAGTGGCAGGCGGTCTCGGCGCCGTCCACGTAGTTGTTGTAGAAGTGCCCGGTGCCGAAGCGCAGGCTGGGGATGCGCGAGTAGACGTTGCTGAAGTGGTTGTGGTGGTACGTCACCTTCAAGTGGCCGGTGTCCTCGGAGGCGTTGTTGTCGCTGTGGCCGACGAGCGAGCCCTTGAAGTGCTCCTTGAAGGTGTTCCAGGACACCGTCACGTTGTCGGAACCGTGGTTGATGTCCAGCAGACCGTCGTAGTAGTCCTTGTCGTGCGAGCGGTCCGCCGAGAAGGAGTTGTGGTCGATCCACACCTTCGTGGACTCCTGGACGGTGATGCCGTCGGCGGGCGCGACCGGCTTGCTGATGTTCAGGTTGCGGACGACGACGTTGGTCTCTTCCTTGATCCGCAGGCCGCCGCCGGTGAACCCGGACGACGACCCCACGCCCAGCACCGTCGTGTTGGAGCCGATGTCCACCTGACCGCTCAGCGAGATCAGGCCGTTGACGCGGACGACCTTGGCCGCGTTGCCGGTGACGGCGCTCTGGAAGGCGGCGAGCGTCGAGACGGTGACCGGGGTGGCGCTGCCGCCGCCGGTGGTCCCGGCGCCGTAGCCGATCGGTGCGGTCTCCGCGGCTCCGGCCGACTGAGGCAGGGCGAGGACGGCGGCTGTCGCCAGGGCGGCCGCGGCGGCCACCAGGGCTGATCTTTGCGCTTGTGTACGTGGGGGGACGGTACGCATGCGGGTGCGTCCCTTCAGGGAGAGCTACTGATGGGCCATGTACGTGAACCTTGTTCAGTGTGTTGATCGCCGCGTGTGAGCGGAAAAATCGAGGCATGGACCTCGACGGTGCAGGTGGAGCGGTTTCTCGGGGAGTCGTAGACCCCGGCGTGCCTCGCCCTCGGTGCATGGCGGCGGCAGGTGGTTCACACTGCTGAACGGAACGTAGGGGGCAAGCGCTTTCTAGTCAACGCTTTGCGCAAAAGACATTGAGTCGGTCCTGGTGAGAGCGGTCGGCCGGACTTGTCGTGGTGGCCGACCGGTCGCGGCGCGTCGGCGCGAGCGAATTCTTTCGATGCGTGGGAGCGCTTCCATGGCAACCATGTGCATGTCACGATGCTCGGCGGACGCTCTGCTTCCGAGAGGGGCGGGTCGATGACGACTCCACGTGTGCGTACGTTCATCCGGGGACTGATCCTGGCGTTGCTCGCCGTGTGCGTGACGGCCCAGTCACCCGGACCGGCGGCCGCCGACGGTTCCCGCACGAGCCGGGCGGACCCGCTGCCCGGCTCCTTCACCTGGTCCTCGACCGGCCCGCTGATCTCCCCGAGACCGGACGCCACGCACCCGATCGTCTCGGTCAAGGACCCGACGGTGTTCCGGTACGAGGACCGCTGGCACGTCTACGCCACCACCGCGAACACCGCGGGCGCGTGGAGCCTGGCGCACACCAGCTTCACCGACTGGAACAACGCCTCGGCCGCTCCCCAGACGTTCCTCGACGCCAACCCGAACATCGGCGACCGTTACGCCGCCGCGCCCCAGGTCTTCTACTTCGCTCCCCGGAGACTCTGGTACATGGTCTTCCAGACCGGGCCGCCGGTGTACTCCACCACCACCGACCCGAGCGATCCCGGCAGTTGGAGCGAGCCGAGGTACTTCTTCGACGCCGAACCGCCCATCCTGACGGCGAACAAGGGCAACGGCGGCTGGCTGGACTTCTGGACGGTCTGCGACACGACCCACTGCCATCTGTTCTTCTCCGACGGCAACGGCCACATGTACCGCTCCCGTACCACGGTCGGCGAGTTCCCGGGCGGCTTCCGGGACACCGCGATCGTGCTCTCCGAGCCGAACCGCTTCGACCTCTTCGAGGCGAGCAACGTCTACCGGATCGGCGACAGCGGCAGGTACCTGATGCTCGTCGAGGCGCTCGCCACGAAGTCGGACTGGCGGCGCTACTTCCGCGCCTGGACGGCCGACAGCCTGGACGGTACATGGACGCCGCTGGCGGAGACCGAGGCCAACGCCTTCATCCGCTCGAACAACGTGACCTTCGCGGCCGGCCAACCGGCCTGGACCGTGGACTTCAGCCACGGCGACCTGATCCGCGACGGAGTCGACCAGACGCAGACGATCGACCCCTGTCGGCTGCGGTTCGTGTACCAGGGGATGGATCCCGCGTCGAGCGGCGACTACTCACAACTCCCGTGGCGGCTGGGCCTGCTCACCCAGACCAACTCCGCCTGCTGACCGGGACCGACTCCTCTTGGGCGCCTGCTGACCCGGACCGACTCCTCTTGGCGACTGCTGACCCGGACCGACTCCTCTTGCCGTACTCGTGACAGGAAGGCACAACGACGTGACCCTCACCCCCCACGACCGCACGCGCAGACCGCTGCGCTCGGTACTCGTCGCGCTGCTGGGAGCCCTGGTGCCGTTGCTCGCGGCCACGCTCCTCACCGCGCCGACGGCCGCCGCCGCACCGGCCGAGGAGGCCGCTCCCGCCACGCGGGCCGAGGCCGCTCCCCGGGCGGCGCTCACCGAGATCACCGGCTTCGGCACGAACCCCAGCAACCTGCAGATGTACCTGTACGTGCCGGACAGCGTCACGGCGAACCCGGCGATCGTGGTGGCCGTGCACTACTGCACCGGCTCAGGACCGGCGATGTACAACGGCACCGAGTACGCCTCGCTGGCCGACCGGTACGGGTTCATCGTCGTGTATCCGTCCGTCACCCGCAGCAGCAAGTGCTTCGACGTCGCCTCCCCGCAGGCGCTGACCCGCGGCGGCGGCAGCGACCCCGTGGGCATCAAGTCCATGGTCGACTGGACCGTCCGTACCTACGACGCCGACACCGACCGTGTCTTCGCCACCGGCATCTCCTCCGGCGCGATGATGACCAACGTCCTGCTCGGCGACTACCCCGACGTGTTCGCCGCCGGTGCCGCCTTCGCGGGCGTCCCCTTCGCCTGCTTCGCCACCACCAACGGCTCGGAGTGGAACAGCGACTGCGCGAACGGCACCATCACGCGCACCCCGCAGGCCTGGGGCGACCTCGTCCGCGGCGCCTACCCCGGCTACACCGGACCCCGGCCCCGCATGCAGGTGTGGCACGGCACCGAGGACGACGTGCTGCGCTACCCCAACTTCGGCGAGGAGATCAAGCAGTGGACCAATGTGCACGGTGTCAGCCAGACACCGGCCGCCACCGACTCGCCCCAGTCCGGCTGGACCCGCACCCGCTATGGCGGCACCGGTGACCGCGCTCCCGTCGAGGCCATCAGCCTCCAGGGCACCGGCCACAACCTCTACACCTGGGGCATGGCCGAGCGCGTCCTCACCTTCTTCGGCCTCAACACCTCCGGCCCCGCGCCCCAGCCCCCGACCGGCCCCTGCAAGGTGACCGTCACCACCAACGCCTGGAGCACCGGCCTGACCGCCTCGGTGACCATCACCAACACCGGTACGACGGCGGTCAACGGCTGGCAACTGGGCTTCACCCTGCCCTCCGGGCAGGCCATCACCAACGGCTGGGGCGCCACGTACAGCCCGGCGAGCGGTGCCGTGACCGCGACCAACGCCACGTACAACGCCGCGCTCGCGCCCGGCGCGAGCGTCAGCATCGGCTACCAGGCGAACCACACGGGCAACAGCGCCGCACCGTCGGCGTACACCCTCAACGGGACGGCGTGTACGAGCGCTTGACGTGTCCGGGGGGCCGTCCGCGCCGACGGGCCTTCGTCCTGGTCGGCACTTCGTCCTCCCCGGCCTCCCGTCCTGACCGACTCCTCCGGGTGCGCGCCGACGAGGCGTGCACCCGGACATCGTTCGCGCTCGACCGCCTTCCGCCTTCCGCCTTCCGCCTCCTGTCTTCCGCCCTCCGCCCTCCGCCATCCGCCATCCGTCTTCCGGTTCCCGTCTTCCGCCTTCCGGCTCCCGCCCTCCGCCATCCGTCTTCCGGTTCCCGTCTTCCGCCTCCTGTCTTCCGGAGAAAGGCACCGCCTGTGCAGCCGTCCAGAACCCCGCAGCCCTCCGAGCCCGCCGGCAGAGCGCCGCTCGCCACCCTGATCGCCACCTGCGTCCTCGCCCTGGCCCTCGTGGTGGCGTCGTCCGCCGTGCTGGCTCTGGTCCGCGGCCCGCAGCGGACGGACGGTGCCGGCGCCGGTGACACGGCGACATCCGCCCGGCGCTGGGTGAACACCTGGTCCGCGATGCCGCAGCTCACCGAGCCCGGCAACATGCCACCGGCGCCGTTCACCGGGGACCGGGCCGTGCTCGTCGACACGACCCTGCGGCAGACCGTCCGCGTGACCACCGGCGGCGACCGCGTCCGGCTGCGCTTCTCCAACGCCTTCGGGGGCAGCGCGCTGCCGCTGACCGCCGTGACGGTGGCTCTTCCGCTGGGCGGGCAGGCGGGGGTCGGCGCGATCGAACCCGGCACCTCCCGGACGGTGACCTTCAGCGGCCGGGAGGCCACGACCGTGCCGGTCGGTGCCCAGGTCGTCTCGGACCCGCTGGACTTCACGCTGCAGCCGGGCGCCAACCTGACCGTGACGGCGTACCTGGCCGAGGGCCACGCGTCGCTCGCCCTCACCTCGCATCCGGGCTCCCGCACCACCTCGTACCTCCGGCACGGCGACCACACCGAGGACACGGACCTGCCGGGAGCGACCCCGACCAACCACTGGTACCTGCTCAGCGATGTCGAGGTGCTGTCCCGGCCCGCCACGACCGCGGTCGCCGTCCTGGGCGACTCGCTCACCGACGGCCGCGGCTCCACCACCAACGGCAACAACCGCTGGCCGGACCAGCTCTTCGACCGCCTCCAGGAGAAGCCCGGCACCCGGCACATCGCCGTGGTGAACCAGGCGGCAGGCGGCAACCGTGTCCTCAACGACGGACTCGGCCCCAACGCCCTCGCCCGCCTGGACCGCGACATCCTGGCCCACAGCGCCGTCGAACAGCTGATCGTCTTCGAGGGCATCAACGACCTCGGGACCGCCGAGGCCACCCCCGCCGCCCAGCAGCGCGTCACCGCCGACCTCATCGCCGCCTACGAGCAGATCGTCGTCCGCGCCCACGCCCAGGGCATCCACGTCTACGGCGCGACCCTGCTGCCCTTCGACGGCAACACCCCGTACGACGACGCCGCCGGACACCGCGAAGCGGCCCGGCAGGCAGTCAACACCTGGATCCGCACCAGCGGCCGCTTCGACGCCGTCCTCGACTTCGACCGCGCGGTCCGCGACCCCGAGAACCCCAGCCGACTCCTCCCGACCCTCCACGACGGCGACTGGCTGCACCTCAACCCGGAGGGCTACCGCGTCCTGGCCGAAGCGGTTCCGTCCCGCCTGCTCCAGCGGAGATGAGCGGCCCGGTACGGCTGCGGACACCCTTACAGACGCGTGGATGACGAGCCGTTTCGCGGGAACCCGGCTCCCCTCGGAAGAGGATCACGCTTGAGGTGAGGAGAGTCATGGCACGAGGTGGCCGGTGGGGTGATGAGCAGGGCGAGCGGGGGCGCGCCCCGGGGCTCGGGCTGCTGACACGTCCGGCGGCCGTCGCCGCCGGGCTCGCGACGGCCGGTCCCCGGCTGCTGGCACGAGGCGCCGGGCCGGCGGTGGGCATGGCCGCCGGAGCGGTGGCCGGAGCGGCGAGGGCGGGCGTACGGGGCGTGGACACCGCGGCGCACGCCGCGCGCGTCGCCCGCAACGCCCTGCCGGGAGGAGTGCGCCCCTGGCGCTCCGGCGCACGGGCCCACTTCGCGCTGCGTCCCGAGGCCCCCGAACGGACACGGCGGGAGGGCGGGACGGAACACGTGGCCCGAAAGGTGGCCGCGGCGCTGGCGGAGCGGCCCGACGTGGCGCTCGCGTACTGGGACCGAGGACTGGCGCGGCTCGTGGTGGCCGCAGCCGAGGAGGCGCTCAGCGACAAGGTGGTGGAGGAGGCCACCGCGCTCGCCGCCCGGCACGGACTGTCGACGACGGACGAGACCGTGGAGGGGTACGCCCATCCCGGCGACGCGGCCGGGATACGGGCCGCGGTGGCGGCTCTCGCCGCCGACGCCCTGGGCACCGGGGTCGCGCTCACCGGGTCCTTCCTCCGTCTGCCGCCCTCGCCGCGGCTGGTGACCGCGGTGGCGACGCTGCTGCGCGAGAACCCGCGCTTCCGCGGATTCCTGCGCGACCGGCTCGGCGCGTCCCGCATGGATGTCCTGCTGGCCGCCGCCAACGCCGCGGTGCACGGCGCGGGGCAGACGCCGATCGCCCTGCTGCTCGACGGCGCGCTGCGCGTCTGCCAACTGGGGGACACGGTGGCGCGCGCGACCGCGTTCGACACCGTCCACGACCAGGTGTGCACGCCGGCGCGGGTCGGTCTGCCCCCACGCCCCTCCGTGCGCCCGCCGCTGCGGACCACCCCCGCCCAGGAGTACGCCGCCCACGCCTCCACCGGCAGTGTGCTGGGCGCCGTGGCGACCCTGCTGGTCAAGCACGACGGCCGGGAGGCCGCCGAGGCGGTGCTCTCGGGCTCGCCCAAGGCCGCGCGCTACGGGCCCGCCGCCTTCCACGCCGTACTGAGCGGGGCACTGGCCCGGACCGGCGTGCTGGTGCGCGACGCGGAGCGGCTGCGGCAGCTGGAGACGGTCGACACGATCGTCCTGCACCCCAGCGCGCTGCGGACCCCCGGCGCGGGCGCGGACCCGTGGGCCGAGACCGTCCTGGACGCGGCACGCCGAGCCCGCCTCACCGTCGTGATGGTGGACGACCCGGCGCTGCGCGACTTCACCGGCCTCGCGGACCAGGTAGTGGACGGTGCGCGGCCGTTGCGCGAGGTCGTGGCGGCACTGCGCGACGAGGGCGGCACCGTCCTCACGGTCGCCCGGCTGCCTTCGACCGACCCCGAAGCGGAGGTCGACGACACGCACGCACGGGGCGACGACGCCCACGCCCACGTACGGGTCGACGACGCGCACGTACGGGACGGCATGGACGTACTGGACGGGCTGCTCGGCGGTGACGTGGCCATCGCCCTCGCGGACGGGGACAGCGCCGTCGTCTGGGGCGCGGACGTCCTGGCCCTGCACGGCCCGGCCGATGTGTGGCGGCTGTTGACCGCGGTCCCGGCGGCCCGCGCGGTGGGCCGCCGCTCGCAGATCCTGGCCCGGTCCGGTGCCGCCCTCTCCGGCCTGCTCGTGGCCGTCGGCGAGTCGAACGGGTCGCGCCGCTCGCCCCTGCCCGGACTGCGGCACGTCCCCGTAGACATCGGCGCCGCCACGGCCCTGCTCACCGGCGTATGGTCGGCACTCGGTGTGGCGATGACCCGCGCGCCGCATCCTCGCCCGCGTACGGCCTGGCACGAACTCGAACCGGACGACGTCCTCGCCCGGCTGGAGCACGAGCCCGGCGCCGACACCGACAAGACGCCGGTCGAGGAGGCGACGACCCGGCTGCACGAGGCGGCCGACGCGGTGGGGCATGCCACCGCGCTGGCCCCCGTGCGCTGGACCGTGGAACTCGCCCGGGCCGTCCGCGGCGAGCTGGACGACCCGCTCACCCCGGTGCTGGCGGTCGGCTCCGCCGCGTCCGCGATCCTCGGGTCGGTCGTGGACGCCCTCCTCGTCTTCGGCGCGCTCGACCTGAACGCGCTGGTCGGCGGTGTGCAGCGGCTGCGGGCCGAGCGGGCGCTGTCCGGGCTGCTCGCGGACCAGAAACGGAAGGCCCGGGTCACCCCGAGGGACGCGGACGAGCCGGCCGGCGCACCCGCCGGGGACACGTCGGCCGAAGCCCGGACCGTGGACGCCGCCGGGCTCACTCCTGGCGATGTGGTCGAGCTGAAGGCGGACGACGTGGTCCCGGCCGACGCCCGGCTGCTGTGGGAGGACGGACTGGAGGTGGACGAGTCGGCGCTCACCGGTGAGTCCCTGCCGGTGGAGAAGCGGACGGCCCCTACGCCCCGCGCCCCGGTGTCCGACCGCTGCTGCATGGTCTTCGAGGGCACGACCGTGGTGGCCGGTCAGGCCCGGGCCGTCGTGGTCGGAACCGGCGACCGCACCGAGTCCGCACGCGCCGTCGCCCTCGCCGCCCGTACGCCCCCGTCCGCCGGGGTACAGGCCAGGATCCAGGAACTCACCCGTAAGGCACTGCCGTTGACCATGGCCGGCGGCGCGGCGGTCACAGGTCTGGCCCTGCTGCGCGGCACCCCCATCCGGGAGGCGGTGAGCGGTGGAGTAGCGGTGGCCGTCGCCGCCGTCCCCGAAGGACTGCCGTTGGTCGCGACGGTGGCGCAGCTCTCGGCCGCCCGCCGACTGAGCCGCCGCGGTGTCCTCGTCCGCACCCCGCGCACCCTGGAAGCGCTGGGCCGCATGGACACCGTCTGCTTCGACAAGACGGGCACCCTCACGGAGAACCGCCTCCGCCTGGTGCGCGTGACCGAGACCGATGGCACGACCCGCACCCCCAAGGACACGATCGCCGACGACTCGACCCGCACCCTGCGCGTCGCCGCCCGCGCCTGCCCGCGATCCAACGGCGGCTCGACCCGCCCGGTGCACGCCACCGACGAGGCGGTGCTGGACGCTGCCGGGTCCGACCCGGAGTGGGAGCAACTGGAGGGCCGGCCGTTCGAGGCGGCCCGTGGTTACGCCGCCGCCGTCGGCCGGGCCGGGGTCGGCACCCCGGTCCTGGTGGTCAAGGGCGCCCCGGAAACGGTCCTGCCCGTCTGCCGTGACCTCCCGCACCACGCGTCAGGGGCGGCACAGTCGCTGGCCCGCGACGGGCTGCGCGTCCTGGCGGTCGCCGAACGTCCGCTGCGCGCGGGCGAGGAGCCGTCGGACGCCCTCGAAGCGCCCCTGGACGAGCTGGAGTTCACCGGCCTGCTCGCGCTGGCCGACGTACCGCGCGAGACGTCCACGGCGCTCGTGCACGGGCTGCGCGGGGCGGGCGTACGGCCGGTCATGCTGACCGGTGACCACCCGCAGACCGCTCGCGCGATCGCCGCCGAACTGGGCTGGCCCGAGGACACCACCGTCGTCACGGGCGACGAACTGGCGTCCGCCGACAGGTCGGTACGGGCCCGGATGCTGCGCGACGCGGGAGTGGTGGCACGTGTCGCGCCCGAGCAGAAGCTCCAGGTCGTGGAGGCGCTGCGGGACGCCGGCCGGGTCGTCGGGATGGTCGGCGACGGCGCCAACGACGCCGCGGCCATCCGTGCCGCCGACATCGGCGTGGGCATCCAGGCCCGTGGCTCGGCGGCCGCCCGCAACGCGGCCGACCTCGTCCTGACCGACGAGGACCTGTCGGTGCTCATCGAGGCGGTCGCCGAAGGCCGTTCCCTGTGGCACAGCGTCACCGACGCCATCGCCATCCTCATCGGCGGCAACGCGGGCGAGGTCGGCTTCGGCATCCTCGGCACGCTCCTCGCGGGCTCGGCCCCGCTCTCCACCCGCCAGATGCTGCTCGTGAACCTGTTCACGGACCTGTTCCCCGCGATGGCGGTGGCCGTGACACCGAAGGAGGAGCCCTCCGGGAAGGACGGCGACAGGAAGGACGGCGACAGGAAGGACGCAGACGGGAGCGGGACGGGCTCGGACGGGGAAGCCGCGGCCGCGAAGGACGAGGACACCCTGGGCACGGAACCCCTCGGCACCGCTCTCCTCGGCGCGCCCCTCATCCGCCAGATCCGTCACCGCGCCCTGACCACCTGCCTGGGCGCGACCATCGCCTGGCTGATCGGCCGCTTCACCCCCGGCACCGCGCGCCGTTCGACGACGATGGCCCTGTGCGGCGTGGTCGGCACCCAGCTGGCCCAGACCCTCGCCGACCGCCGCCACAGCCCGCTGGTCCGCACCACGGCCCTCGGCTCCGCCGCCGCACTCGTCGCCCTGATCCAGATCCCCGGCGCCAGCCACTTCTTCGGCTGCACCCCCCTCGGCCCGGTCGCCTGGGCGGGCGTCGCCACGGCGATCGCCCTCGCGGTGGCGGGCCAACGGACACTGCCCGACCTGGAGAGGACCGTCCAGCGGCTGGTGGGGGCTCGCATCCCGGCCGGGACGACCTAGACGGCCTCTTCCCGGGGCTTCTCGACACGCTCGT
Source organism: Streptomyces sp. DSM 40750 (assembly GCF_024612035.1). Taxonomy (GTDB): domain Bacteria; phylum Actinomycetota; class Actinomycetes; order Streptomycetales; family Streptomycetaceae; genus Streptomyces. The sequence goes on along the minus strand of NZ_CP102513.1, from coordinate 1,505,492 downwards.
CGACGCCGCCGCCCGCCAGGCCGCCCGCCTCGGCGACACCCGAGCCGGACCTCGTCGGAAGGTGGTTGAACAGCAGGTTCAGCACGATCGCCGTGACACACCCCGCGCTGATGCCGCTGTTCATCACCGTCTGGAACCAGTCCGGGAACTTCGCGTAGACCGTGGGCACCCCGACCGGCAGCATGCCCACAGCCACCGAGACGGCCACGATCGTCAGGTTGTGGTTGCCCTTGAAGTCGACCCGAGCCAGCGTGCGCAGCCCGCTCGCGGCGACCGTACCGAACATCACCAGCCCGGCGCCGCCGAGCACCGGCGCCGGGATCGCCGCGACCACCGCGCCCAGCTTGGGCAGCAGACCGAGCAGCACGAGGATGCCGCCCGCCGCCGCGACGACCCAGCGGCTGCGCACCCTGGTCATGCCGACCAGGCCGACGTTCTGCGCGTACGCCGTGTACGGGAAGGTGTTGAAGACACCACCGAGGACCGTGGAGAAGCCGTCGGCCCGCAGCCCGTCGGCGAGGGAACGCGGTTCCACCTCGCGGCCCGTCATCTCGCCCACCGCGATCAGGTCACCGGTGGTCTCGGTCATGGTGACGAGGGCTACGACCAGCATGGACACGATCGCCGAGACGTGGAACGTGGGTGCCCCGAAGTGGAACGGCGTGCTGATGCCCAGCCAGTCGGCGTCCCGCACCCCGCCGAAGTCCGTGAACCCCAGCGGCACCGCGACCGCGAGCCCCACGACGATGCCGATCAGCACCGCGATCCGGCTGAGGAACACCGGGGCGAACCGCTGCACGCCCAGCACGACGAGCAGGACGAAAGCCGCCAGCGCCAGGTTCTTCGGCTCACCGAAGTCCTTCGCGCCGACTCCGCCGGCCGCCCAGTTGCCGGCCACCGGCAGAAGGGAGAGGCCGATGATCAGGATCACCGTGCCGGTGACGAGTGGGGGGAAGAAGCGGAGGAGTCTGCCGAACACCGGGGCCAGGAGCATGATCGCCAGGCCGGCCACGATCACCGAGCCGTAGATCGCGGGGAGTCCGCCGCCCTCCGTCCCGATCAGCACCATCGGGGAGACGGCCGCGAAGGTGCAGCCCTGCATGATGGGGAGGCGTACGCCGAAGCGCCATACGCCGACGCACTGGATCAGCGTCGCGATGCCGCACACGAGGAGATCCGCGGTGATCAGGTAGGCGAGGTCGGCGGGCGGGAGTCGCATCGCGCCGCCCACGATCAGCGGCACGGCGACCGCTCCCGCGTACATGGCGAGGACGTGTTGGAGGCCGAATGCCGCGAGCTGGCGTACTGGGGGTACTTCGTCGACGGGGTGGACAGGGGTGGTGGATGCCATGGGCGAGACCATAGGGGATTTAAACAGTCTGTTGATTTCTGGGTTGTTGCCTGTATGTGTTCGGCCTGCGGGTCAGTGGGGGCTTGTCGCGCAGTTCCCCGTGCCCCTAAAGAGGCTCGCTGCCCTGCGCGGCGGTCATGAGTGACTGCCAATCAGGGAGCTTCACCACACCCCTGCCCAGTGATGCCCCCAATGCCGCCTCGGCCCTCTCTATCGCCTGCCAACCCGACCACTCGACCGGCTCGCAGCCCTCTGCCCTCAGCGCCGCCGTCGGATCGTCCGGCACCGCCTTGCCCACAAGCGCCGGAGCATCCTCCAGCAGCGAAGTCACCGTCTCCTTCGCGCACGGACGGTTGGTGCCGATCACACCGGTGGGGCCCCGCTTGATCCAGCCGGCCACGTACTCGCCCGGTGCTGCCGCGCCGTCCCGGACCACGCGTCCGGCGATGTGCGGGACCGTGCCGTGGGCCGCGTCGAAGGGGAGGCCGTCGAGGGGGACCCCTCGGTAGCCGACCGAGCGGAGGACCAACTGGGCCTCGATCTCCTCGTAGCGGCCGGTGCCGGTCAGGCCGCCGTGGCCGTCCGGGGCCGTGCGTTCCAGGCGTACTCCGCAGACGCGGTCGCCGTCGGCGAGGAGTTCGACGGGGCGGAGGAAGAAGCGCAGGCGGATGTGGTGGCGGCCGGACGCGGGGGGCGCGGTGGCCCAGCCGCGCAGGACCTCGACGTTACGGCGCTGGGCGGCGGGGAGGGACGACGGGTCGACGTAGTCCGGATCCAGTTCCAGCTCCGCCGCGTTGACGGTGACCTGGGTGTCCGGGAGGGTGCTCAGCTCGCGCAGCTCCTTGGTGGTGAAGCGGGCCTGGGAGGGGCCGCGGCGACCCACCATGTGCACCTGGGCGACCTCGCTGGTGGCCAGTGAGGTGAGCGCGGCCTGGGGCATGTCGGTGGGGCTCAGCTCGGTCGCGCCGCGTGCGAGCATGCGGGTGACGTCCACGGCGACGTTGCCGACGCCGATGACCACCGCGGACCGTGCGCCGAGGACGAAACCGTCCGCCACGGCGTCGGGGTGCGCGCTGTACCAGGAGACGAACTCGGTCGCCGACCAGCTGCCGCGCAGTTCCTCGCCGGGGATGCCGAGCCGGCGGTCGGTGGCGGCGCCCACGCAGTACACGACCGCGTGGTACAGCTCGCGCAGCCGGGCGGCCGGCACACCGTGCGGACCCACCTGGACGCCGCCGAGGAACCGCACCCGCTCGTGCTCCAGCACGGTGCGCAGGCTGTTCTGCAGCGATTTGATCTTCTCGTGGTCCGGCGCCACCCCGTAGCGCACCAGGCCGTACGGGCACGGCAGCCGGTCCAGGACGTCGACGAGCACCTCGGGATCCCGCTGGACGAGGCTCTGGGCGGTGTAGCACCCGCTCGGCCCCGAACCGACGACGGCGACACGCAGCACGGCGGAACTCCTTACGCGAGGAGATCGCTGATATCTCAAGGATGGCACCGCAGGGCGTACCGGGGGAGGGGCGCGGAGACGAGGGCTGCGCCGTCGGGGTGCCGTGCGCGCCGGGTATGCGTGGCTGTACGCAGTGAATGTGATCATGCGCTTACGTTGCGTAGGTGCTGGAAGCATCCTTTCTTAATCTTTCTGATCGCCACTGGCAGGACGGCACGGTGTCCGTGTGGCCTGCCTGGGAAGTGCGGGAGCACGACGGGGCCACGGCCTGGTTCAACGCCCGGCTGGCCTTCCCGGACGGGGCCGGGGTCGAGATGCTCGCCGTGGTCTGCGCGGGGCGGCTGTCCCTGGAGGACGTGCGCGCCCAGCCGCCGCTGTCCCTGGACGACCTGGCGGAGCTCGCCGACTGGATCGAGGGCCCGCTGTTCGAGGCGTGCGGCACCGCGCCCGAGGTCCTCGACGAGGAGCTGTCGGAGGCGTCGTACGGATCCGGCCGCCGGGCCAGGCCCGTGTGGCCGCGCGGTGTGGAGGGGCGGCGGCTGGTGGCCGAGGAGTACCTCGCGGCGCAGCGGGCGGGCCGCGACCCGGTGCTCGCGGTGATGTGTGCGACCGGGCACAGCCGCCGCAGGTCGCTCCGGCTGATCGCCGGGGCGCGTGACGAGGGCCTGCTCGGCCCCCGTCACGCCCGGCGCTGAGGCCTGAGCCCGGGAAGGCGCGACGGTCACTCCGTCAGGTCGCGCATCCGGCTGATCTCGGTCGTCTGCTGGGCGATCACGTCGTCGGCCATCTCCTCGATCACGATGTTGTTGCCCTGCGCCTTCACGTCCGTGGCCATCGTGATCGCCCCCTCGTGATGGGTGATCATCAGCCTCAGGAAGAGCTGGTCGAACTTCTCGCCCTTGAGCGTGCCGAGTTGCTCGAGCTGTTCCTCGGTCGCCATGCCGGGCATCGTCTCGTGGTTGTGCGAAGTGCCCCGCTCATCACCGCCGTTGGACTTCAGCCAGCCCTCCATGGCCTCGATCTCCGGCTTCTGGGCGGCCGAGATGCGCTCGGCGATCCGCTTCACCTGGGTCGACTTCGCGCGGTCGGGGGTGAGTTCGGTCATCTCCAGGGCCTGGGTGTGATGCTCGATCATCATGCGCGCGTAGTCGAGGTCCGCGGAATTCGGCGAGTCGTCCTCGGCGCGCTGCTTCTCGGCCTCTTCCGGCGAGAGGGTTTGAGCCGCCTCCCCCGGTTTTCCGGGGGCGATCACCGCGGGTCCGCCCGACTTGGCGGAACCTCCGTCGGGGGCCGCGTCCGATCCCGAGTCGCAGCCCGCGAGTGCGAGCAGAGCGGCCGCCAGCGAGGCCGTGACCAGCGGCGCGCGGGATGTGCGGCGAACGAGCACAGTGACCTCCTGGGGCACAGGAACGGGCGTACACCTCATGAGTGTTGACGAACGTTCCTAACACGCTTTCACGCGCGGCTGATCAAATTTGTTCGTTACAAGTACATTGCCGTCTGTTGATCTGTGCATGATGAAGACGATACTTCGGAAGTGCTTGAACCGTTCCACCGCGAACGGCTACACGGGAGGACACAGTGACCCTGTTGAACAACCTTCGGACGCGGCGCAGACGTCTGGGTGTCGCCGCGACCGCGGCCGGCCTGCTGGCCGCGTTACTCACAGCCGGACCGGCGGCCGCGACCCCCGACCCGGGGGACTCGCCCGCCAAGCCGAAGGAGGTCTCCAAGAGCGACGCGGCCGAGGCGCGGGCGGCGATAGCCGCCGGCGAGATACCCGGCCAGGACGAGATCGTCCACTCCGCCAACATCCAGCACCTGGCCAACATCCCGAAGGAGGCGCTGCCCGGCACCAACTCGGACCTCGCCTTCCAGGGCAAGTACGCCTACGCCGGAAACTACGACGGCTTCCGCGTCTTCGACATCAGCAACCCGAAGGCACCCAAGACGGTCGCCCAGGTGCTCTGCCCGGGCTCACAGAACGACATCTCCGTCTCCGGCGACCTGCTCTTCCTGTCCACCGACTCCTCGCGCAGCGACAACTCCTGCAACAGCACCACGCAGCCCGCGAGTGAGAAGTCGTCGTGGGAGGGCATGAAGATCTTCGACATCAGCGACAAGCGGAACCCGAAGTACGTCGCCGCCGTCGAGACCGCCTGCGGCTCGCACACCCACACCCTGGTGCCCGAGCGCAGGAACGTCTACGTCTACGTCTCCTCGTACTCGCCGAACGCCGCGTTCCCCGACTGCCAGCCGCCGCACGACGGCATCTCGATCATCAAGGTGCCGCGCAAGTCCCCGGAGAAGGCGGCCGTGGTCGGCTTCCCCGTCCTCTTCCCCGGTGAGGGCGCAGACGGCGGAGGCAACCCGGGCTCGCCCACGAACCCCGGCGTCTCCAAGACCACCGGCTGCCACGACATCACGGTGCTGCCGTCGAAGGACCTGGCCGCCGGCGCGTGCATGGGTGACGGCATCCTCTTCTCCATCAAGGACCCGGAGAACCCGAAGATCATCGACCAGGTCCAGGACAACGTGAACTTCGCGTTCTGGCACTCGGCCTCCTTCAACCAGAAGGCGAACAAGGTCGTCTTCACCGACGAGTTGGGCGGTGGCGGCGCGGCCACCTGCAACGAGGCGATCGGACCGAACCGCGGTGCCGACGGCATCTACGACATCGTCGGCAAGGGCGACCATCGCAAGCTCGTCTTCAAGAGCTACTTCAAGATCCCCCGCCACCAGGCGGACACCGAGAACTGCGTGGCCCACAACGGCTCGCTGATCCCGGTCAAGGGCAAGGACATCATGGTCCAGGCCTGGTACCAGGGCGGCGTCTCGGTCTGGGACTTCACCAACTCCTCGAAGCCCCAGGAGATCGCGTACTTCGAGCGTGGTCCGATCTCCACCGACACCCTCGTCGGTGGCGGCTCGTGGTCGGCGTACTACTACAACGGCTACATCTACTCGAACGACCTGGTGAAGGGCTTCGACGTCCTGAAGATCAACGACCGGCGGACGGACCCGGCCAAGTGGGTCCATCTGCGCGAGCTCAACGTGCAGACGCAGCCGGACTACTTCGGCTGGTAGAAGAACCGCGACAGATCCCTGTCACCCGTCCCGCCGGGCCCCTCGGGGACCGGCGGGACGCCCGACTCCCAGTCCAGTCCGTAGCGCCGGAACAGCTCGGCCCGCAGTGTGGTGAGGGGCAACGGCACGTTCGGCAGCACCATCGCGTACACGGCCCCCATCAACAGGGCCCGCAGCAGTGGGTAGTCGGCGTCAGGGTCGGTGGAGCCGTGCCGGGTGACCGTGTCCCGCAGCAGGTCGCGCAGCCGCCGCTGCTCGGGGCACTGGACGAGGCCCCGGGGACTCTGCATCATCCCCGCCATGTGCTGGCGCATCAGCACCGGCCGGTCCCGGGCCAGTCGGAGGATCGCGTCGATGGTCCGGGCCATGCGCTCCCGCCCGTCCGCGCCGCGCGGCTCGCGCTCCAGCGCCTCCTCCAGCGTCCGGTGCATCAGCCGGTGCACGGCCGACTGGACGAGCTGGCGCTTGCCCGGGAAGTAGTACGACACCAGTCCACGCGCCGAGCCGGCGCGGTCCGCGATGTCCGCGAGCGTCGTCGCCTCATAGCCCCGCTCGTCCACCAACTCGACCGCGGCCTGCAGCAGTCGCTCCCGGGAACGCCGCCGCAACTCTTCATTGACCGAGGCGCTGCGCGGGGACATCCTGTAACTCCTGCGTTGACTGGCTGCCAGCCAACTATACTCAGCGCTTCCGGGCGGCGACCCTACGTGCTCCCTCCCGGCCGCAGTTCGTCCCGGGCCGCACGGGGGACGGTCCGGGACGGACGTCCAGCGGTGACGAACAGCCGATCGCTGAAGGGGACTCGAGCGAAGGCCCCTCGCCGGCGGAGCTTCGGTCGACGGCCTCTCAGCCCACCAGGTCCAGCACCGGCCGCAGCCCGTCCGGCCGCCGGGCCGCGGGCAGATGGTCCACGAAGTGCACCCCGCACCCCAGCGCCGCCGCACCACCGTCGGCCCGCCGATCGTCGCCGACCATCAGGGTGTCCCGCGCGTCGACGCCCAGCGCCTCGCAGGCGAGGGCGAACAGCCGCGGGTCCGGCTTCTGCATGCCGTGCTCGTACGACAGCACATACGCGCCGATGTACGGGTCGAGGCCGTGCGCGCGGAACACCGGCCGTAGATCCCAGCCGATGTTGCTCACCACACCGACGGCCACCCCGCGTTCCCGCAGGGCGGCGAGGACGTCGGCGGCGTCCGGGTAGGGGCTCCAGGCGGGCGGCGCCATATGGCGGTCGTACAGCGCGTCGTGCAGCGCGGGGTCGGGGAGCGCCACGCGGCGGGAGAGACCCGTGTACGCGGCCCGGTGCCGCTCGGCGCTCCGGTCCCGCATCGCCCACAGCTCACCCAGTTCGCCCGTCGGCGGCTCCACGGGGGACGCCCCGCCCGGTAGCGCGCCCGCCCGCTCCAGGGCCTCGGCCGTCCGGACCAGCTCCGGCTCGGGCAGGGCGAGACCCGCGTCCGTCAGGGCCGCACGGAGCCAGGACTCGGTGGACTCCGCGCGGAAGAGGGTTCCGGAGAAGTCGAACAGCACCCCTTTGATCGTCATGCCGTCGATCCTTCGTGCCCGCCCGTAACCGGTCAAGTACGCCTCGGTCCGTACCACTTCTCGTACGTCATCACCGCCAGCGCGATCGTCAGCCCGCCCAGGAGCCAGCCGCCCACCACGTCCGACGCCCAGTGCACGCCCAGCCAGATCCGGGTCAGGCCCACGCCGACGACGGAGACCGCGGCCACCGCCAGGGCCGTCCGCATGAGGGCGCGGCCGGCGCCGTACCGATGGAGAAGCCAGAGCAGCAGGCCGAGGACGACCGTGGCCGTCATGGCGTGGCCCGAGGGGAACGCGGCGTAGTGTGCGGAGTCGACGGGGTCGGGCCACGCGGGCCGCTCCCGGCCGACGGCCGCCTTCAGCCCCTGTTGGACCGCCGTACCGACGGCGCTGGTGACCGCCAGCCAGATGGCGAGCCACCACTCTCTGTGGCGCCACACCAGCCAGATCGCGGCGGCCGCGGCCAGCAGGCGCATCGTCACCGGGTCCCAGACCCAGTCCGTCAGAATGCGGAACGCGTGACTGATGCCCGGTTCGGCGACGGCCCATCTGTGCGTGGTGTTCGCGATGCTCTCGTCCAGGGACATGAGCGGCCCCCAGGAGAGCGCCGCCAGGACGAGCAGCAGAACGGAGGGCGCCGCGAAGGCCGCGGCGACGCGGGCGGTGCGGGTGGTCGAAGGCCGGTGGGGCGGCGAATCGACGGTGGAGGTGTGCATACAGCGATCCTCGCCGACTCCCGGGGCGTCAGACCAACGCCGGGGCGTGAGATCACTGTCACGCCCCGCGACCGGAGAAAAGGCTTCGCGCCGGCCGTTGTTCTTGGGCTGTTCTTTGTCGCTTCTTTGCCCTGTCACGCCCCACCGAGTGCCCGCAACCCCGGGACGAAAGCCACCAATACGGGTACGACCGGCACCAGAGCCCCATACGCGGTCAGCCGCAGCCGCCGCGCCGGAGTGAGCCGTTCCGGGGGAGCGAGCAGCCGGCGGACACGCTGCGGCACGTGGTCCTCGGGAGTCGGACAGGGCCCGAACGCGCCCCGGTCCTCGTTGAGGCCGACGAGCGCGAGGGCGATGGCCAGGCGCCCGTGGCGGCGGGAGGCCGTGTCGTCGGCGGCGAGTTCGACCAGGCGGTGCATCTCGGCGCGGAACGCGGCGAACACCGGCACGCGCGGGAACCCGCCCGCCAGGGCCGCCGAACAGTGCAGCAGCCAGTGGTGCCGCGCCCGCGCGTGCCCCTGCTCATGGGCGACCACCGCGTCCACCTGCCGCCCCTTCAGCCGGCGCAACGCGGCGGTGGTGATGACCAGTCGGGGCGCCGGCCCGGGCAGCCACCAGGCGTCCGGCCGCTCGCCCTCCACCACCACGAGCCGGTCGCCATCCGACTCCTCGCCGGGCAACAGCGGGGCCCGCAGCAGAATTTCGGCGTGGCGTCGATGCTGCTGCCGCCGGGCCCGCACGACCTCGCGGACCAGCATCGCCCCGGTCCACAGACCGCCGCACGCGAGCACCACGGCGGTGGTCACGGCCCAGGGGCCCCCGGTGCCCAGCGCGTACGCCTCCACGACCGCCTGCGGCGCGGGCGCGAACACCCGCCCGCGCACCGCCGTCCAGGCGGCGGCCGCGCTCAGGGACATCGACAGCACGCAGCACAGCAGTACGGCCGCGACCACCGACTGCCACACCCACAGGGCGACCACCGGTTCACGGTCCGGCCAGTCGGCCCGGGCCAGCAACCGCGGGGCGACGACGGCGATCAGCGCGCCGAGCAGCAACAACGCCGCGGGGACCATCATGGGGCGCAGCCTATGAGCGCGGCGGGGTACGGCGACACGGCCCGCACCGCCGAAGTGACACAGACCACGATCACGTACGTGCCACTGCCGCACGAACCCCTTCCGTACGACCCGTCGCCAGGACGACCTGCTCCCGTACACCCCCGGGCAGTGCGCCCCGGCCCCCGCGCCGCTCAGACCGTCAGCAGCATGGCCAGCATCCCGATGCCCATGGAGAGCCGACAGGCCCGCGCCAACTCGGGCCGGTCGCCCCAGCCGGGCGCCCGGGACGCCACGACCCGCGCCCCCGCCGCGGCCGGTCCGGGGATGAGCCGGACGCCCGCCCACAACACATAGCCGGTGAAGTACACCAGCAGCACCCCGGTCACCAGGGGCGGTCCCGCGCCGCCGTGGCCGCCGCCGGACGAGGACGCCATCGCCGCCGCCATATAGACCATCGCCAGCGCGCCCACCAGGTGATGCAGATGGTGCGGGCTCGTCCGGGCCGACCACAGGGCGTGCACCGCGGCCGCGCCGAACACGAGCGTGTACGCGAGCCAGACCCAGCGCGGCGGCGCCACGGCCGCGGCGGGCACAGCCATCACGGCCATGCCGAACCCCATCAGCGCCTCGCCGCCCGCGGCCCGGCGCTGCTCCTCGACGGCGCTGCGCATCCGCAGCAGGCAGTAGCCCCCGCTCAGCGCGCACAGCGCGACCAGCAGCCAGCCGGGCGGAACCGGTCCGTGCACCACGCACCTCCCCGTTCGACGACGTCGGACAGTGCTGAGAGTGAGGTCGGACAGTCGGTCAGGGCATGCCCGTGCCCGGTGGCGCGCATACGAGCGCAAGGGTGTACGCGGGGGAGCGCGCGAGGTGCACCGAGGAGAGGAGTGCCACAGCCCTCGGTGTATTTCACGAGTAAAATACCCGCTAAGGTTATGAGCATGAGCAGCGTCAGACCTCCCCGTGCCCGCAGACTTCCGTTCTTCGGTGCCCTCCGGGCGAACCGGCCCTCCGAGATCTGGTTCAAGCCCGCCCTCAGCGTGGTCGTCGCGACCGCCCCGCCCAACCTGACGCTGCTGGCCCTCGACCGCCTCGACCTGGCGATGTACACGATGGCCGGGTCCCTGTGCGCGCTCTACGCCCACAACCGGCCGTACGCGGTCCGCGCCCGGGTCCTCGCGTGGGTGGTGCTCGGCATGGTCGGCGGCCTCGCGGTCGCCCTGGTCACCGCCTCGCTCACCACGAACGCGCTGGTGCTGGTCACCGTGGGCGCACTGCTCGCCGCCGCGCAGAAGGCACTCTGCGACGCGAGCCGGATCGGGCCGCCCGCCAACGTCATCTTCACCTTCGTCACCTCGGCGGCCCTCTTCGTACCGCAGAGCCTCGCCCAGGTCCCCGGCCATCTCGCGGCGTCCGCCGTGGCGGGCGTGTGGGCGTGGCTCGTCTGCATGGTCCCCGCCCTCATACGACCCCACGGGCCGGAGCGCCGCGCCACCGCCCAGGCCCTGAACGCGGTGGCCGCCCACATCGAGACGGCGCACCCCGAGCGGCCGGGGGCCCGCACGGCCGCCGCGACCGCCGTGCACACCGCCTGGCAGACCCTGCTCTCCGCCGGCGCGCGCAACGAGCCCCGGCGCGCCCTCGAACGCCTCCTGGTCCGCGCCGAGGTCGCCCTCGCCACGCCCGCCGACGCCGACCCCGGCCGACTGCGGGCCTGGGCGCGTGAGCTGCGCGGCACCGGCACCCTCCCGAGGGCCGCCGCCCCGGCCGAGGCGGCCGGCGAACCGCTCGACGTGGAGTGCCGACTCGCGGGCGGACAGGCCCCGTTGTGGAGCAGGCTCGGCCCGCTCACTCCCATCGCCGTACGCACCGCGGTCGGCTGCGCCCTCGCCGGGTACGCCTCCCTCGCGATCGGCGTCGGCCGTCCCTACTGGGCCCTGGTCACCGCGGCCTCGCTCTACCAGGCGAACCTCACCCTCACCTGGAACCGTGGCGTGCAGCGCGTCGTCGGCAACCTCGCCGGTCTGCTGGCCTTCGCCGCCCTGGTCCCGCTCGCCCACCTCGGCCCGGCGGCGCTCGTCCTGTGCTGCCTGGCCCTCAGCTTCGGCGCCGAGGCGCTGATCAGCCGCAACTACTGGCTCGGCACGATCTGCGTGACCCCGATGGCCCTGCTCGTCACCGAGTTCGTCCGCCACGAGAACCCCGGCGAGCTGATCACCGACCGGCTCCTCGACACCCTCGTCGGCGTCCTGGTCGGCTTCCTCGCCGCGGTCGCCGTCACCAACCGGCGCGCCGGAGACCGTGTCGAACACGCCCTCGCCGCCGTGGAGCGCGCCCGCGAGCACACGGTCCGCACCGCCGCCGACCCGAACGCCGCGCCCGCCGCCCTGCGCGCCACCCGCCGCTCCCTCGCCGCCGCCCTCGTCGAGCTGCGCGCCACCACCGACGCCGCGGCCGGCGAATGGTGGCAACGCGCACGGCACTCGGAGCGGGTGACGCACGCCGAGCAGGCCGGACACCGTACGCTCGCGGCGACGGTACGACGGCACGGGATCCAGGCATCGGAGGGCGCACGGGCATGACGGCAGGCAACGGGCGGACGGCGACGGGGAGCGACGCGGCTCTCGGGGACACGGTCGCCAAGGTGGTGCGCCAGTGGCAGACGGTGCACCCCGGTCTCGACACCGCACCGATGGAGATCATCGGCCGCGTCAACCGCTGCGCCGCCCTCCTCCAACAGGCCGAGGACGCCCCGCTGCGCCGCGCCGGCCTCACCCGCCCCGAGTTCGACGTCCTCGGCACCCTGCGCCGCACGGGCCACGAGCTGACCCCCAGTGAGATCGCCCGGGAGACCTTCGCCTCCGGCGCCGCCGTGACCAAACGCCTCAAGCTGCTCACCGAGCGCGAACTGGTCGAGCGGCGCGGCGACGCCCGCGACCGCCGCGTCGCCCACGTCCGCCTCACCGACGCCGGCCGCGACCTCGTGGACAGCGTCCTGCCGGAGCAACTGGCCTACGAGACGGCCGTACTGGCCGGAGTCGACGCCGACGAACGCCGCGAACTCGCCGTTCTGCTGGGCGAGTTGCTGATCCAGCTGGAGGGCCGGCTGGGGCTGCCGCGCGCCTAGCGGTTCGCGTCGCGCGGGTTGCGGATGTCGGCCCAGCGGGGGCCGTACACGTTCTCCCGGATGACGGGCTCGCGCAGGAAGTCGTGCGGGAAGCCCAGCGAGGGCGCGCTCACCTCGTCCAGCCGTGCGACCGCGTCCGCGTCGAGGCGTACGTCGACGCATCCCAGGTTGTCCGCGAGCTGGCGCTCGCTGGTGGCGCCGACGATCGGCACGAGGTTGCCGGGGCGGCCGAGCAACCAGGCCAGGGCCACCTGCGCGGGATTCCAGCCGCCCTGTTCGGCGATCTCCAGCACGGCGTCGACCACGGCGTCCTCCCTCGGCTCCGCGGCGGCCCCGCCGTCACCGAGGCGTCCCGTCTCACCGCGCCGGTACTTGCCGGTCAGCTTCCCGGCCGCCAGCGGCGCCCACGCGAAAACGGCCATGTCGAACCCCCGTGCCTGCGGGAGCAGTTCACGCTCCGGGGTGCGCTCCAGCAGGTTGTAGCGCAGCTGCGAGCCCGCGAACGCGGTCCAACCCCGCAGCTCCGCAAGGGTGTTGGCCTGCGCGATCTCCCACGCGGGCCAGTCCGACACCCCGACGTAGAGCACCTTCCCGGACCGTACGAGGTCGTCGAGGGCCCGCATCACCTCGTCGACCGGCGTGAAGTCGTCCCGTGCGTGCACCCACAGGACATCGAGCCGGTCGGTACGCAGCCGTTCCAGGCTCGCCTCCACCGACCGCACGAGGCTCTTGCGGTGGTTGCCCGCCGAGTTCACGTCCTGCGCGCTGGTCGCGCAGGTGTACTTGCTGGCCAGCACGAACCGGTCGCGGCGGCCTTCGAGGAGCTTGCCGACGATGGCCTCCGAGGCGCCCTCGGAGTAGTTGTTCGCCGTGTCGACGAAGTTCCCGCCCGCGTCCGCGTAGGCGTCGAGGAGCGGCCGGCCCGCGTCGAGGTCCACGGCTCCCCAGCCGAACGTCATGGCCCCGAAGGCCAGTTCACTCACGCGCAGACCGGTCCTGCCGAACAGTGTGTAACGCACGATGCATCTCCTCCGAGCGGTGTTCGTGGGCACGACGCTAGGAGTTGAAGCGCACTTCAGTACAAGCGGAGGCCGATCGGCCTCAGCCTTCCGCTCCCGCCAAGTACACGCCGAACACGGCCCCTTGGGGGTCCCGCAGCACCGCGATGCGCGGTCCGTCCGGAACCGAGGTGGGCTCCATGAGAATGGTGCCGCCCGCCTCGGTGGCGATCCGCGCCGTGTCGTCGACGTCCTCGACGGCGAAGTACGGCAGCCAGTGCGAGGGCACCTCGTGCGGGAACTTCTCGTCCATGGTGATCATGCCGCCGAAGTCGGCGCCCTCGATGCCCCACTGCGTGTACTGCTCGGAGGCGTTGACGCTCCAGCCGAACACCGTCGTGTAGAAGGCCTCGGCCTGGTCGGGCGCGCGGGTCAGCAGCTCCACCCAGCCGAGCGCGCCGGGCGCGTTGAAGAGCCCGGCGCCGGGGAAGGTCCGCGCCTGCCAGAGCTGGAATGCCGCGCCGCCCGGGTCGAGGGCCACCGCGAACCGCCCGATGTCGAAGACGTCCATGGGCTCCAGTACGACGCTCCCGCCGGCCGCCCGTACCGCTCGGGCCGCCGCGTCCGCGTCGCGCACCGCGAACGACACGTTCCAGGCCACCGGCTGCGACTCCTGGTACAGCGGGGTGAGGGCGGCGACGGCCGCGTCACCGAGGTGCGCGACGCTGTAGCCGCCCGCCTCCTGGCGCGGATCGGTCTCCGGACGCCAGCCGAACAGCTCGGTGTAGAACCGCTTCGCCGCCTCCAGGTCGCTGGTCCCCAGCTCGGTCCAGCAGGGCCCGCCGGTCACCGGCTCGTCGAGCTTCATGGCGTTCCTTCCGGCAGGGGATCGGGAGGGAATCGGGGACGAGCGTCCTCTTCCAGCACGCTATGCCCGAGCCCCGGCCCCGGCCACCGGGGTGGGGCGTCTCAGATGCCCGGCCGGTACCGCAGCGGATGGTCCGCCGGGATCTCCACCAGCACGATCTCGGTGCCGTCCGGGTCGGCGATCCACATCTCGATCAGCCCCCACGGCTCCTTCACCGGCGGTCGCCGCACCTCCACCCCGGCCGCCACCAGCTCGTCGTGCGCCGCCGACACGTCCGCGACCTGCAACCAGAGCTTCAGCGCGGGCGACGGCAGGGTCTCCGAGCGGCCCGCGACCTCCAGGAAACCGCCGCCGAGGAAGTACACGACGCCCCGGTGGTCGCCCGTACCGAACTCGCGGTAGACGGGGAGCCCCAGCTTCTCGCCGTAGAAGGCACGGGAACGCTCGGGGTCGGTGGGGCGGAGAAGGGTGCGGCTGCTCAGTACATGGACCATGCATCGGAGCGTAGGCGTGCCGCCGGGGGCGCCGTGTTCTCGGGTGCGGGTGAGTGGGGCTTCTCGCGCAGTTCCCCGCGCCCCTTCGGGCGCGGGGTGTGGTTACCCTCTTCCGTGTTCGCGCCGTACAACGAGCCGTCAGGAGCGCCCCTCATGGACACCGCCACCGGCCTGACCTTCCGCGATGCCATCGACGGCGATGTGGCCGCCCTCGTCGCGCTGATCGAGTCGGCGTACCGCGGGGACTCCAGCCGGACCGGCTGGACCACGGAGGCGGACATTCTCGAAGGGCAGCGGACCGATCCCGAGGGCGTTCTGGAGGTCATCAAGGCGCCCGCCGGCCGGCTGCTCACGGTCGAGCGCGACGGCACGGTCGTCGCCTGCTGTCAGCTCGAACACCGCGGTGAGCACGCCTATTTCGGGATGTTCGCGGTGAGTCCGGCCCTCCAGGGCGGCGGCCTCGGCAAGATGATCATCGCCGAGGCCGAGCGGATCGCGCGCGAGACCTGGGGCGCCAAGGAGATGCACATGACCGTGATCTCCGTACGGAACGACCTCATCGCCTGGTACGAGCGGCGCGGCTACCGCCGTACGGGCCGGATGACCCCGTTCCCGTACGGCGACGAGCGCTTCGGCATTCCGCAGCGGGACGACCTGCGGTTCGAGCTGTTGGTCAAGGAACTCGTCTGACTCACGCCGTGAAGCGGCCCGTGCGTTTGATGTCCGGGTAGTCGGTCGTCGCGCCGTCCAGCTGCAGCGCGCGGACCAGCCGCAGATGGTCCTGGGTGTTCACGACCCAGCCGATGATTCTCAGGTTCGCCTTGCGGGCCTTCTCCACGACCTCCAGGGTCAGCCGCCGGATGTTCAGGACGAGGGTGGTGGCTCCCACCGCCACCGCCCGGTCCACGACGTCGGTGCCGTAGCGGCTGGCGACCAGTGCGGTGCGGACGCCGGGTACCAGCCGGGCGATCTCGGCGACCGCCTCGTCGTGGAACGACAGCACCTCGACCCGTCCCACCAGGTCGCGCCGGTGCATGACCTCGGCGAGCGCGCGGGCCGCCGCCGTGTCCTTGATCTCGGCCTGGAGCGGTGCCCGTACCGCGTCCAGGACCTCCTCGAAGGTCGGGACGCGCTCACCGCGGCCCGCGTCCAGGGCGCGCAGCTCGGCGAGGGTCTTGTCGGCGATCGGGCCCGTGCCGTCCGTCGTCCGGTCCACGTCCGCGTCGTGCATGACGACGAGCGCGCCGTCCTTGCTCAGATGCAGATCGAGTTCGATGACGTCGAGGCCCGCGCGATCGGCGGTGACGAAGGAACGGAGCGTGTTCTCGGGCTCGACGCCCATGACTCCGCGGTGACCGATGGTGAGGAAGTTCAAGGTTGACTCGCTTCCGTCGACGGCGGCTCGGCCCGCGTGGCCGGGAGGGGGCGGCACGCGGCTGGGGCGCAGCGTAGTCCTCCCGCCGTGCGATGCATCCGTACGTGCACGAGCCCTTTCAAGCCATGTCATGCCATGTCACGCCGGAGAACAGGACCGTTTCCGCACCTGCCCGGGCGAATCGGGTCATCCCTGAGTGGGCGAGTCCGACGGGCGTTGACCCGGCGGCTCCTCGCGCACGCGGCGACGCATGAACTGTGATTCACCAGACGTGTGACAGGAGATTCATCGGTTAGGTAGAGGGAGTGGCGGGAGGATTTCCGGCGGAAGGCTCTTGATCCGTCTTGCGAGAGAGAACCTCCCCTACATACGGTGTCTCTACGAAAGGTTATCCCGTGGAGGATGGGTCATGACGGAAATTCTTGTGCAGGTGGGTACGGAGGGCGGAGTTCCTCCGGTCGGTAGGGTGGTGGAGCACCCGGCCTGGCCCGTGCTCAAGGATGCCGTGGAGCGGATCCGGCCATGGCAGTCCAAGGACGGCTCGATCGACTTCGACGTCGAGCACGCCCCCGATCCGGCGGACGCCGAGCTGGCCGTCCAGAACGTCATGGCGGCCGTCCAGACGCTCTCCCCGCTGCTGCCGCACGACGCCGCGTACCACGAGGCGCTCGTCAAGGACCTGCGGCGCTGGGCCGACGACGGCTTCAAGGTGCCCGACTTCCTCGACTCACTGCTGGCGTTCCAGCCCGCCGCGAACCGCGCGCACGGACTCCAGCACCTGGTCGTCTTCCCGATGTACACGCAGAACGGCAACCCCGACCGCAACCTCGAAGCGGTCGTGCTGCGCATGGTCTGGCCCGACTGGCTGGCCGAGCTGGAGCGCACCCGCTACGACAACCCGCTGTTCTGCGGCATCACCTTCGAGGACTTCACCGCCGGCTACGACACCAACTCGGCCGTCCTCTTCCCGGAGACCATCGCCGTGCGCGAGGCACCCTCCCGCTTCTCCTGGGGCGGCATCTTCTGCGACCGCGAGGCCGCCCGCTTCCGCCGGGTCACCGAGGCCGCCGTCGACATCCTCGGCCTCGAACTGCCCGCGGACGTCGCCGCGATGATCCACGACCAGAAGCGCTGCGAGGAGGCCTTCGTCCTGTGGGACATGGTCCACGACCGCACCCACAGCCACGGCGACCTGCCTTTCGACCCCTTCATGATCAAGCAGCGCCAGCCGTTCTGGATGTACGGCCTCGAAGAGCTGCGCTGCGACCTCACCGCCTTCAAGGAGGCCGTGAAGCTGGAGGCGGACGGCGTCCCGCAGGCCCGTGACGTGCAGTACGCCGTGCTCTTCGACCGCATGTTCCGCTTCCCGGTCACCGGCGAGCGCGTCCGCAACTACGACGGCCTCGGCGGTCAGCTCCTCTTCGCTTACCTGCACAAGCACGACGTCGTCCGCTGGACCGACAACAAGCTGCACATCGACTGGCAGCGCGCCCCGCAGGTCACCAAGCAGCTCTGCGCCGACATCGAGAAGCTCTACCGCGACGGCATCGACCGCCCGAAGCTCGTCCACTGGTTCGCCGGGTACGGGCTGGTCGCCGACTATCTCCCCCCGCACCCCGGCTCCCGCTGGGCCAAGGGCCCGGACGCCCTGGATCTGACGCAGCCGCCGCGAAAGCTCGTCGACGACGTGCTTCCGGACGAGTTTCCGCTCAGCATGTTCTATGAGGCGCTCGCCAAGAAGCTGAAGACCGTGATCGCCTCCACCAAGGGCATCACCGCGGCGGACGCCGAGCGGGTCGCCGCGTGAGCGCCCGATTCGCAGACGTCACAGTCGCTGCTCAGGAGGCGAAGACCATGCAGAACAGCAACGGTGCACTGAGTGGCGCGGTGATCGCGGTGGCGGGCGCGGGCGGACCCGCGGGCCGGGCGACGCTGCTGCGGCTGGCCGACGCGGGGGCGATCGTCGTCGGCTCCGACAACGACCCCGAGCGGCTCTCGGAGGCCGTGGACGCGGCCCGCTACGCGCACGGCGGTGCCACCGTCGTGGGCGACACGGTCGACCTGCTGGACCTCCGGTCGACCCGCGACTGGGCCACCCGCGTCGAGAAGGACTTCGGCCGGGTCGACGGCCTCGTCCACCTCGTCGGCGGCTGGCGCGGCAGCGAGACCTTCACCAGGACCAGCCTCGACGACTGGGACTTCCTGGAGATGCTGCTCATCCGTACCGTGCAGCACACCTCCCTCGCCTTCCACGAGGCCCTGCAGCGCAGCGAACGCGGCCGATACGTCCTCATCAGCGCGGCCGGCGCCAGCAAGCCCACCGCCGGCAACGCCGCGTACGCCGCCGCCAAGGCCGCCGCCGAGGCGTGGACGCTGGCCACGGCGGACTACTTCCGCAAGGCCGGGGGGCCGGAAGGGCCGACCTCCGCGGCTGCCATCCTGGTCGTGAAGGCGTTGGTGCACGACGCGATGCGCGCCGAGCGCCCCAATGCGAAGTTCGCGGGCTTCACCGACGTCAAGGACCTGGCCGAGGCCATCGCCGGCGTCTGGGAGAAGCCCGCCGCCGAAGTGAACGGAAACCGTCTGTGGCTGACCGACAAGCCGTGAACCCCCCGAAGACCGACGCTCGTCGCCATCACGACCCGGAGGTCCGCGGCTTCGCCAGCGACAACTACGCGGGGGTCCACCCCGAGGTGCTCGCCGCCCTGGCCCTGGCCAACGGCGGGCACCAGGTCGCGTACGGCGAGGACGAGTACACCGAGAACCTCCAGCGCATCGTCCGCAGCCATTTCGGTGCCACCGCCGAGGCGTTCCCCGTCTTCAACGGCACCGGCGCCAACGTCGTCGCCCTCCAGGCGGTCACCGACCGCTGGGGCGCGGTGATCTGCGCCGAGAGCGCCCACATCCACGTCGACGAGTGCGGGGCGCCCGAGCGGGTCGGCGGCCTGAAGCTGCTCACCGTGCCCACGCCCGACGGCAAGCTCACCCCCGAGCTGATCGACAAGCAGGCGTACGGCTGGGACGACGAGCACCGCGCGATGCCGCAGGTCGTCTCGATCGCCCAGAGCACCGAACTCGGCACCCTCTACACGCCCGACGAGATCCGAGCGATCTGCGACCACGCCCACGCGCACGGCATGAAGGTGCACCTGGACGGCTCCCGGATAGCCAACGCGGCCGCCGCGCTCGACGTCCCCATGCGGACGTTCACCAACGCGGTCGGCGTCGACCTCCTCTCCCTGGGCGGCACCAAGAACGGCGCGATGTTCGGCGAGGCGGTCGTCGTCATCAACCAGGACGCCGTCAGCCACATGAAGCATCTGCGCAAGCTGTCTATGCAGCTCGCCTCCAAGATGCGCTTCGTGTCGGTGCAGTTGGAAGCCCTGCTGGCGAAGGACCTCTGGCTGCGCAACGCCCGGCACGCCAACGAGATGGCCCAGCGGCTCGCCGAGGGCGTCCGCGCGGTCCACGGGGTGGAGATCCTGCACCCCGTGCAGTCCAACGCCGTCTTCGCGCGCCTCCCCCACGACGTGAGCGAACGCCTTCAGAAGCGCTACCGCTTCTACTTCTGGGACGAGGCCGCGGGCGACGTCCGCTGGATGTGCGCCTTCGACACGACCGAGGAGGACGTGGACGGTTTCGTGGCGGCGCTCAAGGAGGAGATGGCGCACTGAGGGGTGCATAAATATACGGTCATCTGAAAAGTCATTGACTCGCGGGTGATCGTTTTCCTATGCTCTACGGGCATGGAGCTGATCCAGCAAACCCCTGACCTGTCCGCCTATCTTGCTGCTGACGAGGCCATAGACCATCACCATCCGCGCGTACGACAGACGGCCGCATATCTCGCCAAGGGGGTCGCAGACTCGTATGGCTATGCGCGAGCGGCGTTCGAGTACGTCCGCGACACCATTCCGCACTCACAGGACGTCGGTGATCCGCGCGTCACCTGGCGCGCGTCCGACGTCCTGGAACACCGCACCGGGATCTGCTACGCCAAAGCCCATGCCCTGGCCGCGTTGTTGCGTGCCGAGGACATCCCGACCGCGCTCTGCTACCAGCGGTTGGCGCACGACGACGGCGACGGACACGCCGTGCACGGCCTGGTCGCCGTACGCTTCCACGGCGCCTGGCACCGCCAGGACCCCCGGGGCGACAAACCGGGTGTGAACACCCGGTTCTCGCTGGACGGGGAACGCCTGGCCTACGTACCGGATCCCGAGGCGGGCGAGTCGGACTACCCGACGCTGTACGCCGAACCGCACCCGGCCGTGCTCGCGGCTCTTCGGGCCGCCCCCGACCGGCCCCACCTGTGGAAGACGCTCCCCGTGGCGCTGTAGAGGCCGGTCAGCGGGCCTCGGCCTCGCGGACCTGTTCCGGGGTCGGGGCCGTGCCGCCGAGGTGGGCGGGCATCCACCAGGTGTCGTCCGGCCCCTTGGGACGGACGGGGTAGGCGCGCTGGGCGGCCTCCAGCAACTCCTGGACGCGCTCACGCAACTGACGGGTGATGGCGCCCGCGTACTTGTCCTTGGAGGCCTCTATCGCCTCGCCGACCCGGATGGTGATCGGGATGTGACTGCGCTTGAAGTTGCGCGGGTGGCCCTTGGTCCACAGCCGCTGCGTGCCCCACACGGCCATCGGGATCAGCGGGACGCCCGCCTCCTGGGCCAGCCGGGCGGCGCCCGACTTGAAGCTCTTCAGGGTGAACGACTGCGAGATCGTGGCCTCGGGGAAGACACCGATGATCTCGCCGGAGCGCAGCGAGTCCAGCGCGTGCGCGTAGGCCGCCTCACCCTGCTTGCGGTCCACCGGGATGTGACGCATGTTGCGCATCAGAGGACCGGAGATCTTGTGCCGGAACACCGACTCCTTGGCCATGAAGCGCACCAGACGCTTCTGCGGCAGCGCCGCCAGGCCGTCGAAGATGAAGTCCAGATAGCTGATGTGATTGCTCACCAGCACGGCGCCGCCCGAGCGCGGGATGTTCTCCGACCCCTTGCAGTCGATCTTCAGGTCCCACGCCTTGAAGAGGGTGACGGCGAGACCGACTGCGGGACGGTAGACGAGCTCTGCCATGGGCGGAGTGGACCCTTCTCTCTGCCTGGGAAGGAGGATCCCGGCGGGAAAGTTACGCAGCCGTAGGTTTACGGCATCTCGCAGATCGTGCCCCAAGAACGCACGAGTAGCCAGTCTTGACGCAGGCCGACGGCGAGATTCTCGTCACGTCGGTCACGTGATCCACGGCTGGACTTCACCCGCCTTTACTCCGCTCGTACGGTCACCCGACGGACGATCAGGTACATCTCACACCCCAGGCAGTACCCGAACACCGCGTTGAGGAAGGCCGCCGCGAGCGCCGCGCCGGTCGCCGCCAGTCCCAGCCACTCGGGCCCCACCGCGAAACCGACCAGGCCCACCGCCGCGAAGGCCAGCCCGACGGCCTGCGCGAAGCGCGGCGGCTCCGGCGCCTCGAACTCCGTCGGCGGCCCGAGCCGCGGCCGCAGAAGCGTGCGGAAGAGCCAGCCGTACGGCGAACGCCCCACTCCGCCCGCCGCGCCCAGCGCGAACGCGAACGTCTGCCAGGCCAGCAGCCAGGCGCTGCCGGTGATCAGTGCGACCGCCAGTACGACGGTCGTCACGGCCGCCCCGAAGCGCGGTCCCCTCACATCGATGTCCATGCGTCAAGCATTCCGCAGGCCGGTCCCTGGGGGGAGTCGGGAATCTTTGCAGTCCCGTGAACGCTGAAGCACGCTGTGACCGGACTTGTGGTGTGCGGGTTGGTGCTCGCGGCGGCGAGCGCCTACGGAGTGCTGCATCAGCGGCGGAGCGGGAGAGTCAGGGTGCGCGTACGCGACGGCGACAAGCGGCTCGGCGCGGCGGAGTTGGGGGAGGGGCTCGGTGAACGGGCCACGCTCGTCCAGTTCTCCAGTGCCTTCTGCGCCCCCTGCCGGGCGACCCGCAGGGTGCTCGCCGAAGTGGCCGGAATGGTCCCCGGCGTCGCCCACGTCGAGATCGACGCCGAAGACCAGCTCGACCTCGTACGCCGCCTCGACATCCTCAAGACGCCGACCGTGCTCGTGCTCGACGCGGACGGCCGGATCGTGCGGCGGGCCACCGGACAGCCGCGCAAGGCGGATGTGATCGCCGCGCTCGGCGAGGCCGTGTGAAGCCGCGGTGACACGCGACGGAGTCGAAGGGCGGTTCAAGGGGACTTGTGACGCATCTTCCGGATTCCGGGACGCACTTGACTGTGCGCCTCGCCTATCGTCAACCTGACTGTATGCCCCGAGAACTCCTTCTCTTCGAGCGTGTCCATGTGGACTTGGTCCGCACGGCCAGTTCGCGCTGTCCGGGATCCTGAGCAGCCACGAACCATCCCCCACTCTGGATTTCGCTCGAGCGGGTGGTGCCCCCATGCCGACTCCAGCAGAAGGACAACTCCATGACGGCCACCCCCGGCCTCGGTTCGCCCCAGCTCGCCTCCCCCGATCTCCTGCGCTCCGTCTTCCGGCGCCACGCCGCCGGCGTCGCAGTGATCACCGCGCGGGGCGGCACCGGCCCGGTCGGCTTCACCGCCACCTCGCTCACCTCGGTCTCCGCCGAGCCTCCGATGCTCTCGTTCGGCATCGGCACCGGCGCCTCCAGTTGGCCGGCCATCTCCGAGGCGGACCACGTGGGCGTGCACATACTCGGGGAGCATCAGCGGGAGCTGGCCGCCACCTTCGCCCGTAGTGGCGCCGACCGGTTCGGGGCACCCACCGGATGGCGTAGCGGCCCGGAGGGGGTTCCCGTCCTCGACGACGTGCTCGCCTGGCTGGTCTGCCGGGTGGTGGCACGCGTTCCGGCGGGCGAACACCGGATCGTCCTCGCCGAGGTGGTCATGGGCGACCCGTCGGGCGCCGGACGGCCGCTCCTCTACCACCAGGGCGCCTTCAACGGTCTGCGAGACTGATCCCCGACCCGATTACGCAGGGTTGCCTAACTCACAGTTCAAAGCGCTTGCTTAGCGGGAACGAAATGCGGGAACGTAGGCGTCGTACTGGCGAGTAATATATCGCCGGAGCGCAGGTCGCCCCGATCGGGATCGGCCGCTTCAGGCGCCTATGCTGCCTGCAAGAAGGCAGCCCGGAAATGACGATGCAGTAGGAGAGCCGGCGTGAGCTTGAGGATCGTTGTCACTGTGAAGTACGTGCCCGACGCCACTGGCGACCGGCACTTCGCCGATGACCTGACCGTCGACCGTGACGATGTGGACGGTCTGCTCTCCGAGCTGGACGAGTATGCGGTGGAGCAGGCGCTGCAGATCGCCGACGAGGCGGACGACGCGGAGATCACGGTTCTGACGGTGGGTCCGGAGGACGCCAAGGACGCGCTGCGCAAGGCGCTGTCGATGGGCGCGGACAAGGCGATCCACGTCGAGGACGACGACCTGCACGGCACGGATGCGATCGGTACCTCGCTGGTGCTGGCGAAGGCGATCGAGAAGGCCGGCTACGACCTGGTGATCTCCGGCATGGCGTCCACCGACGGCACGATGGGCGTCGTGCCCGCGCTGGTCGCCGAGCGCCTGGGCGTCCCGCAGGTCACCCTGCTCTCCGAGGTCTCCGTCGAGGACGGCGTGGTCAAGGGCCGCCGTGACGGCGACGCCGCCTCCGAGCAGCTGGAGGCTTCGCTTCCGGCCGTGGTCTCCGTCACCGACCAGTCGGGCGAGGCGCGTTACCCGTCGTTCAAGGGCATCATGGCGGCGAAGAAGAAGCCGGTCGCGTCCTGGGACCTGTCCGACCTCGACATCGAGGCCGAGGAAGTCGGTCTGGAGGGCGCCTACTCGGTCGTCGACTCCGCGACCGAGCGCCCTGCGCGTACCGCCGGCACGATCGTCAAGGACGAGGGCGAGGGCGGCAAGCAGCTCGCTGAGTTCCTCGCGGGCCAGAAGTTCATCTAAGGCCCTGCGGCCCGCCGCGGCCCCTGGCCCGGCTGAGGCCCATTTCCCTTACCGCCCCTCAGACTTCGCAATCCGCAGGAGAGCAATCCCATGGCTGAAGTTCTCGTCTACGTCGACCACGTGGACGGTGCCGTCCGCAAGCCCACCCTGGAGCTGCTGACCCTGGCCCGCCGCATCGGCGAGCCCGTCGCCGTCGCGCTGGGCAACGGCGCCGCCGACACCGCCGCCGCGCTCGCCGAGCACGGCGCGGTCAAGGTCCTCACCCACGACGCGTCCGAATACGCCGACTACCTCGTCGTCCCCAAGGTCGACGCCCTCCAGGCCGCGGTCGAGGCCGTGTCCCCGGCCGCCGTGCTGGTGCCGTCCTCCGCCGAGGGCAAGGAGATCGCCGCCCGCCTCGCGCTGCGCATCGGCTCCGGCATCATCACCGACGCCGTCGACCTCGAAGCCGGCGACGCCGGCCCGGTGGCCACCCAGTCGGTGTTCGCCGCCTCCTTCACCACCAAGACCCGTGTCTCCAAGGGCACCCCGGTCATCACGGTCAAGCCCAACTCCGCCGCCGTCGAGGCCGCCCCGGCCGCCGGCGCCGTCGAGGCACTGTCCGTGACGTTCGGTGCGCTGGCCACCGGCACCAAGGTCACCGCCCGCACCCCGCGCGAGTCGACCGGGCGTCCGGAGCTGACCGAGGCCGCGATCGTCGTCTCCGGCGGCCGCGGCGTCAACGGCGCGGAGAACTTCGCGATCATCGAGGCCCTCGCCGACTCCCTCGGCGCGGCCGTCGGCGCCTCCCGCGCCGCCGTCGACGCCGGCTGGTACCCGCACACCAACCAGGTCGGCCAGACCGGCAAGTCCGTCTCGCCGCAGCTGTACATCGCCTCCGGCATCTCCGGCGCCATCCAGCACCGCGCGGGCATGCAGACCTCCAAGACCATCGTCGCCGTCAACAAGGACGCCGAAGCCCCGATCTTCGACCTGGTCGACTACGGCGTCGTCGGCGACCTCTTCGACGTCGTCCCCCAGCTCACCGAGGAGATCAACACCCGCAAGGGCTGATCGGCTGAGTCGTCCGAGGCCCCCGCGACCGCACGAACGGTCACGGGGGCCTCGGCTCATCCCAGGGTCAGCGAGGCCTGCACCGGCAAGTGGTCGCTCGGGTACATCCCGTCCATGGAGAAGGTGTTCATCGCCGCCCAGTGCGTGGTCACCCCGGGCGAGGTGAGGATCCAGTCGATGCGTCGGCCGCCGGGCCTGAGCCCCCGGTAGCCGTGGTACGTCGCGTACGCCGGGCTGCGCGAGGCCGCCTCGTCCCACGCGTCGACCAGCCCGCCCTCCAACAGCAGGTCGTACACCCGGTTGTCGTGGGCGGCCGCGTTGAAGTCGCCGGTGACGATGACCGGCAATGATCGGTCCCACCCGGAGATCGTCTCGCCGATGAGCCCCGCGGAGCGCTCCCGGGCGTACTGGCTGACGCTGTCCAGATGGGTGTTGAGAACGTAGAACTCCCGTCCCCCGTCGGCGAGATCGGCGAATCTGACCCATGTCACCATGCGCAGCCAGTCCGCGTCCCAGGTGTTGGAGGCGATCGTGTACGGGGTGTCGGACAACCAGAAGTGATCGAACTCGATCGGATCGAGTCTGCGGGTGTCGTAGAAGATCGCCATGAACTCGTCCTTGCTGCCACCCCCTCGGCCGGTGCCGATCCAGTCGTAGTGCCCGCCGAGATCCTTCTCGATCATGCGCAGCTGCTGGTAGAGGCCCTCCTGGGTGCCGATGACATGGGGGCGCTCGCGACGCAACAGCTCCCGCATCACCGGGCGGCGCACGGACCAGCGCGGTGTCTTGTCGACGACGGTCGCGAAGCGCACGTTGAACGTCATGACGTTCAGGGCGCCCGCGTACTCGCCGGCGGACGCGGGCTGCGACGAGCCCGCCGTAGTCAGTAGCGGCACGGCGATGGCGGCGGCCGCGGCGGACCTGAGTCCTTGGCGGCGCGTCACTCCGACCTCTTTCGGCACGCGTTCCCTCCCCTTGGGTTGTCAGGATGAAGCTTGCCTACTTAATACGGAAGAAGGCGGCGGGTCGGCAGTGGCCAGGGGGAGAGCATGGGCAATCCCACTTCGGGGCAGTGTTGACCGATACCAAGATCGGCAGTTAGCTTCGTTATACGGATTATTGATTCCGTAATGCGGAAAGCGGAGGGTTGGAATGGGGCAAGGCAGGCAGGAGATCGTCGCGACGAGTCTCGCGGGCGCCGTCAGCGAGGAGATCAGCGCCTCCCTCGCCCCCGTCGACGCGGAGTTGGAGCGCCGCTACCCCGGCGACCCCGGCACCCGTCAGCCCGTGCACACCGTCTACGTGCCCGGTGATGTCTTCACCGCCGACACCATCCGCTCCTGGGGCGACCGGGCACTCGCCGCCCTCGACGAGCACGCCCCGGACGCCGCCGCCTTCGCCACCGTCCTCGGCCTGAGCGACGACCTCGCCGGGCCTGTGTACGACCGCGTCCGCACCAAGCTGGAACGCGAGCCGATCGAGGACCTGCGCGTCGACTTCGAGGACGGCTACGGCCCGCGGCCCGACGCCGAGGAGGACGAGACCGCCGCACGGGCCGCCCGGCTGATCGCCCAGGCGTACGCCGAGGGCACGGCCGCCCCGTACATGGGCATCCGTATGAAGTGCATGGAGGCCCCGGTTCGCGACCGGGGCATCCGTACGCTCGACATCTTCCTCACCGGCCTGCTGGAGGCCGGCGGCCTGCCCGACGGACTGGTCCTGACCCTGCCCAAGGTCACCTACGCCGAGCAGGTCACCGCCATGGTCCGGCTCCTGGAGGCCTTCGAGAAGGCACGCGGCCTCGAGCCCGGCCGGATCGGCTTCGAGATCCAGATCGAGACCAGCCAGTCCATCCTCGCCGCCGACGGCACCGCCACCGTCGCCCGTATGATCGACGCCGCCGAGGGCCGCGCCACGGGCCTGCACTACGGCACCTTCGATTACAGCGCCTGCCTCGGCGTCTCCGCCGCCTACCAGGCCAGCGACCACCCCGCCGCCGACCACGCCAAGGCGATCATGCAGGTCGCCGCGGCGGGCACCGGCGTACGCGTCTCGGACGGCTCCACCAACGTCCTGCCGGTCGGCCCCACCCACCAGGTCCACGACGCCTGGCGGCTGCACTACGGCCTCACCCGCCGCGCCCTGTCCCGCGCCTACTACCAGGGCTGGGACATGCACCCCGGCCACATCCCCACCCGCTACGCGGCCGTCTTCGCCTTCTACCGCGAGGGCTACGAACAGGCCGCCGCGCGCCTCTCCCGGTACGCGGGCCGCGTCGGCGGCGACGTCATGGACGAGCCCGCGACGGCCAAGGCGCTCAGCGGCTACCTGCTGCGGGGCCTCGACTGCGGCGCGCTCGACCTCGACGAGGTGGTGAAGGCGACCGGGCTGAACCGCGTCGGCCTGGAGGGCTTCGCGGCACCCCGGCGGGCGGATCCGACGATCGCCGGCCAGGAGGCGGGCGGGTCGCACGGCGGGTAAGCAGCGGTCCTGCGACAGCCGTTGCGGCCGGTCCGGGGCGCCTCGCCCCGCATCGTACGCTGTACGCCCACTCATCGGTCGGTCACAGGAACGGGGCGTAGGTGTCTTCGGGGGCGAACGAACAGGCGGACGGTACCGGGCGGCTGCTCGCCGGGCGGTACCGGGTCGTGGAGCAGCTCGGACGCGGCGGTATGGGGGTCGTCTGGCGGGCCGTGGACGAGGTGCTCCACCGCGAGGTCGCCCTCAAGGAACTGCGCACCTACACGGACGCGGCCGCGCCCGAACTGGCCGACCTGGGCCTGCGGATGCAGCGCGAGGCCCGGGCCGCCGCCCGCGTCCGGCACCCCGGAGTCGTCGCCGTGCACGACGTGGCCGAGGTCGACGGGCGCCCGCTGATCGTCATGGAGCTGGTCGAGGGGCCGTCCCTGGACGACGTCCTGCGCGACCGGGGCCTCCTCGACCCGCCCGAGGCCGCCGCCATCGGCGCCAAGGTCATGGAGGCGCTGGCCGCCGCCCACCGGGTCGGCGTACTGCACCGCGACGTCAAACCCGGCAACATCCTCCTCGACCGCTCCGGCCGGGTCGTCCTCACCGACTTCGGCATCGCCACCATGGAGGACCCGGGCGACGGCTCCGCCACCCACCTCACCCGCAGCGGCGAACTCGTCGGCTCCCTCGACTATCTGGCCCCCGAGCGCGCCCAGGGCAACGACCCCGGCCCCGCCTCCGACGTCTGGGCACTCGGCGCCACCCTGTACGCGGCCGTCGAGGGCTCGTCCCCGTTCCGGCGCACGTCCGCCTGGACGACGCTCACCGCGATCGTGGGCGAGCCGCTGCCCGAACCGCAGCGGGCGGGGGCGCTCGGGCCGGTTCTGCGGCAGCTGATGGAGAAGCGCCCGGAGCACCGCCCGGACGCCGACCGGGCCCGGGAACTGCTGGATGCCGTGGCCGCCGGGGGCGAGCTCGACTCCCCGACGACCGGGTCGGACGGGTCGGCGTCGCGGCCGAGGGCGGAGACCAAGCGGATGGTTCCTTCGGCGCCGCCGGGGTTCGGGCCGCCGACGGCGGGCGCGGCACCCGGTGGGACGGGCGGGGGAGCCGGGTTCGGTTCGACGGGCC
This sequence comes from Streptomyces sp. DSM 40750, assembly GCF_024612035.1. Taxonomy (GTDB): domain Bacteria; phylum Actinomycetota; class Actinomycetes; order Streptomycetales; family Streptomycetaceae; genus Streptomyces. Next base: position 1,476,825 of record NZ_CP102513.1, on the reverse strand, counting down.
CGACCCCCGGCTCCGGGCCGCCACAGCCGGTCGCCGAGCCCGGCACCGGCGTGTCCTCCGCGGTCGTCGGCCCCGATGCGGACGCCTCGCAGGCAGCCGTGCCCGCGTCGGGAGACGTCACCACCGCGTCCTCGCCCGGCAGCCGCCCCCGCAAGGGCCGTGCCCTGCTCGCCGCCGTGGCCGTCACCGTTGTCCTCGCCGCCACCGGCGTCACGGTCGCCCTGCTCAACGGGAACGACGACACCGGGACGGACGCCCGGCCCCCGGCCACCGACTCGACGACCGCCACCCCCTCCAAGGGCCCCAGCCGGGGCACGGTCGACCTCTCCGACGACTCCGACGCCAAGGAGAAGGGGAAGGACGACGAGAAGTCCGCGAGCCCGACCGAGAAGGCCAAGGAGCAGGAAGACAAGAAAACCGAGGCATCCGCCTCCCCGTCGAAGAACGCCGGCGGCGGTACCACGGGCGGCAGTTCGGAGGGCTCGGACAGCTCGGGCGGCTCCACCGCCGGTGGTACCACCACCGGCGGAGGCGAGCCCACGCCGGAACCGTCCTGTTTCCCGATCGGCGGCGGCAAGTACAACTGCACGGTCTGGCGCACCGCCAAGTCCTACACCGCCGCCGGCACCGAGGTCGGCGTCCTCAACCAGGGCACCAACTACTTCTACTGCCAGCAGAACCTCGGCCGCCGCGAGACCTACGGCGAGTGGACCAACATCTGGTGGGCCAAGACGGACGACGACAGCGGCAACACGAACGTCTTCGTCAGCGACGTCTACATCCAGGGCGGCGACAACGACGCCCCGGTGCCCGGCCTCCCGGTCTGCTGAGGCCGGGCGGCGCCCAGGGCCGGGCCTACGACCGCGGATGCGGCCGTATGTACTGCTCCAGGCCGGACACCGTGGTCCACCTCTTCTCGGCGAACACCTCCCGGCCCCGCACGCACAGACCGCGATTGCCGCGCGCCCGGGCGCAGAACTCGTCCGGTGTGGTGCCGAACAGTTCGCGTAACTCCGCCGACGCGGCGAGGAGTTCGCTGATCAGCGGGCGCTGCCGGCCCGGATGGGGGCGCGGGCCGGGGCCGCCGTTGTGCAGGACGCCCCACCGGTTGACGTAGATCCAGGCCTGGTCGAGGACTTCGCCCGACTCCAGCTCGATCCGGAAGTCGGCGGCGGGGAGGACGGCCCGGTGGAAGTTGCCGGTCGGTGAGTCGACGCCTTCGCTCGTGTCGACCACGGCGAGCTGCGCCTCGTTCAGCCAGGTGAGGAACAGTTCGCGGGTGGAGCCGGGGGAGTGGAAGGGCGACGCGGACATGTAGCCGAGGAGGCTGACATGGGCGGAGACGCCGACCCCGATGTTGGTGACCCTGGCCCTGACCATGGGGATCCGGCATTCCACGCCGTGCTCCGCCATCTTGTGCACGAGCTGCGCGGGGCAGGCGTTGGAGCCGACCGAGAGGACGGGGACACGGTCCTCGAAGACGAGTGTGTCCAGCGGCAGCATCCGGTTGCCGTCCAGGAGCGCGGACTCGGGGGGCCACGCGCCCGGATAGCTCAGCGGGTCCTCGCGCGGCGCCACGGCGAGGCCGAGCGCTTCGAGCGTACGGGGATCGGGGGCTGCCAAAGGTCAGTCCGCGGGCGGGAGTTCGCCCGAGCCGCGGGCGATCAGCCGGGTCGGCAGCTCGATGCGCTCCGGGGTGACGAGGGAGCCGTCCAGCTGCTGGAAGAGGCGCTCGGCGGCGGTGCGGCCCAGCCGGGCGGGGTCCTGGGCGACCACGGTGATGCCCGGCCGGAGCAGATCGGCGAGCTCGAAGTCGTCGAAGCCGACGAGGGCGACCGGGCGGGTGTGCTCGGCGAGGACCCGTACGACGGTGACCGTCACCCGGTTGTTGCCCGCGAAGACCGCCGTGACGGGCGCCGGGCCGGACAGCATCTCCTCGGCCGCCCTGCGGACCCGCTCGGGGTCGGTGACGCCGAGGGACATCCATGTGTCCTCGACGTGTATGCCCGCGTCCTCCATGGCCGCCCGGTAGCCGCGCAGCCGCTCGGCGGCGGTGTGGATGCGGGGCATGTCGCCGATGAAGCCGATGCGGCGGTGGCCGTGGGCGATGAGGTGGGCCGCGCCGTCACGGGCGCCGCCGAAGCTGTCCGACAGCACGACGTCGGCGTCGATCCGCCCGGCCGGGCGGTCCACGAACACCGTGGCGACACCCGCCCTGATCTCGGGCTCCAGATAGCGGTGGTCGTCCCCCGCCGGGATGACGACCAGCCCGTCCACCCGGCGCGCGCACAGCGCCAGCGCCAGCTCCTGCTCCCGGTCCGGGTCCTCCGCGCTGGATCCGTTGATCAGCAGTGAGCCGTGCGCGCGGGACACCTCCTCCACCGCCCGGCTGAGGGGGCCGTAGAACGGGTCGGCGAGGTCCTCCAGGACCAGGCCGATGCTGGCCGTACGGCCCTTGCGCAGCACCCGCGCGCTGTCGTTGCGCCGGAAGCCGAGTGCCTCGATCGCCTCCTGGACGCGGCGCTCGGTGTCCGGAGTGACGCCCGGCTCGCCGTTCACCACCCGGGAGACCGTCTTCAGACCGACCCCGGCCCGGGCCGCGACGTCCTTCATCGTGGGACGGTTGCCGTAGCGGTTCTCGGGGCGGCGGGCGATGCCGTTGGCGGTCTCGGGCACTATGCGCTGTCCTGTCCTGTCGTCCACGGGGGTGTGGTCGGTGGTGCCGTGTCGGAATTGTGCGGCTGTTGACGATGTGCCGTCGAGCATAGAGCCTGGACAACGTTGTCACAGCCGGGGGAGACTGTCTATCGCATTCTCTGGCCGGCGCCCCCCACCAGGCGAGCGTCGTGCTGCCAGTTTTCCGGCCGGAGATCCGGGTGCCGCTGGATTCGGGCGCCCGGTAGGAGACTCGCAGTGGGAGAACTGACACTGATGCAGACCGACCTCGTGGCCGCGCTCGACATCGGCGGCACCAAGATCGCCGGGGCGCTGGTGGACGGCCACGGCCGGATCCTGGTGCGCGCACAGCGCCCGACGCCCGCCCAGGAGGACGGCGACACCGTGATGCGGGCCGTCGAGGAGGTCCTCGGCGAGCTCACCGCCGCCCCGCTGTGGAGCGGGGCCACGGCCGTCGGGATCGGCAGCGCGGGCCCGGTCGACGCCTCGGCCGGCACGGTCAGCCCGGTGAACGTCCCCGGCTGGCGCGGCTTCCCCCTAGTCGAACGGGTCCGGGCGGCGACCGGCGGACTGCCCATCGAGTTGATCGGCGACGGCGTGGCCATCACCGCGGCCGAGCACTGGCAGGGCGCGGCGCGCGGCCACGACAACGCGCTGTGCATGGTGGTGTCGACGGGCGTCGGCGGTGGCCTCGTCCTCGGCGGGAAGCTGCACGCGGGCCCCACCGGAAATGCGGGGCACATCGGTCACATCAGCGTCGACCTCGACGGCGACCCCTGCCCCTGCGGTGCGCGCGGCTGCGTCGAGCGCATCGCGAGCGGCCCCAATATCGCCCGCCGCGCCCTGGCCAACGGCTGGCGGCCCGGCCCCGACGGCGACACCTCCGCCGCCGCGGTCGCCACCGCCGCCCGCGCCGGCGACCCCGTCGCAGTCGCCTCCTTCGAACGCGCCGCCCAGGCCCTCGCCGCCGGTATCGCCGCCACCGCCACCCTCGTCGAGATCGACCTGGCCGTCATCGGCGGCGGTGTCGCGGGCGCCGGCGACGTCCTCTTCGCCCCCCTGCGCACCGCCCTCAAGGACTACGCCACGCTGTCCTTCGTACAGGACCTGACCATCGCCCCCGCCGTGATGGGCACCGACGCGGGCCTGGTGGGCGCGGCCGCGGCGGCGCTGGCGCGTCGGCCGGGCCCGCCGGTGGCCGGAGAGTGACGGCCGCGGGGCGGGTGGCGCGGAAGAGTCGAAAGAGGGGCGTGACCCCTCGCCCCGTTCCGCAGTTGAGCGGGGCATGAAGAAGCGCAGCATGCTCGCCATCGCCTCCCTCGCCACCGGGTTCGTCGTCGCGGCCATCACGCCGTCACACGGCCACGACGCCGCGGACACGCTCGGGAAGCCGGACGCGCTGAGCAAACTGGACGTCGAGGGCACGCTCGGCAAGGTCGGCAAGACGGTCTCCAGCGACAGCCTGGCCGTGGACGAGGACGCGTTGGGCGGCACGGCGGACCAGAAGGGTCAGGTCGGCAAGGGCGGCAGGGAAGGCTGACGGCCTGGTAACGGGCAGCGGATTCCCGTCCGTTCCCCATCGCATCGCAGGCGGCGGGACCTCCACCCAGTGGGGGACCCGCCGCCGTCGTATTTCGGCTCCTCATCAGCGGCTGGTTTCCGTGGCGGAGTGGAGGGCAAGCCTCAGGGGGCCAACAGAAGAGGGGGAACCGTGATCGTCTGGATCAACGGTGCGTTCGGTGCGGGGAAGACCACCACCGCACGGGAACTGATCGAACTGATCCCGAACAGCACGCTCTTCGACCCCGAGGTCATCGGCGGCGCACTGACGCACATGCTGCCGGCCAAACGCCTCGCCGAGGTCGGCGACTTCCAGGACCTGCCGAGCTGGCGACGGCTCGTGGTCGACACCGCCGCCGCCCTGCTCGCCGAGCTGGGCGGCACCCTCGTGGTCCCCATGACCCTGCTCCGCCAGGAGTACCGCGACGAGATCTTCGGCGGCCTCGCCGCCCGCCGCATCACCGTCCGGCATCTGCTCCTGGCCCCGGCTGAAACGATACTGCGAGAGCGAATAGCCGGGCGGGAGATACCGCCCGACCTCCCCGACGGCGAGATGCGGATGCGTCAATGGGCGTACGACCACATCGCGCCCTACCGCGCCGCCCTGGGCGGCTGGCTCACCGCCGATGCCCATCTCGTCGACACCGGCGCACTCACCCCGTACGAGACCGCGCGGCGTATCGCCGACGCCGTGGCCGCCGACGACGTACCCGTGTGCGACATCGTGCAGACCCCCGAGCCGACCGCCGAGACGGTTGCCGCGGGGGTCCTGCTGTTCGACGAGGACGACCGGGTTCTGCTTGTCGATCCGACCTACAAGGCCGGATGGGAGTTCCCCGGTGGAGTCGTGGAGGCCGGTGAGGCGCCGGCGCGTGCGGGGGTGCGCGAGGTCGTCGAGGAGACCGGGATACGGCTCGACGATGTGCCCCGGCTGCTGGTAGTCGACTGGGAGTCGCCCGCGCCGCCCGGATACGGGGGACTGCGCCTTCTCTTCGACGGTGGGCGCATTGATACGTCGGGGGCGCAGCGGCCCGTTCTGCCCGGGCCCGAGCTGCGTGACTGGCGATTCGTCACCGAGGAGGAGGCCGCGGATCTGCTGCCGCCGGTTCGGTATGAGCGGTTGCGGTGGGCTCTTCGGGCGCGGGAGCGGGGCGCCGCGCTGTACCTGGAGGCGGGGGTGCCGGTATGACGGTTCGCCGCCGCCGTCTCGGGAAGGTCGTGGGGCGATCGCGGGTCGCTCGTGGTCGTCCGCGCCACGCGGCGCAGCCGCGTATGTCACAGCCCCGCGCCCCTGAAGAGGCGCGGGACTGGACCGGCGCTTTCGGTTCGTTCAGTTCGCCGCGTAGTTGCGCAGGAACAGCGCCTCCGCCACCGACATGCGCTCCAGCTCCTCCGGGGACACGCTCTCGTTGACCGCGTGGATCTGGGCCTCGGGTTCGCTGAGGCCGATGAGGAGGATCTCGGCGTTCGGGTAGAGGGCGGCGAGGGCGTTGCACAGCGGGATGGAGCCGCCGTGGCCCGCGTACTGCATCTCCTGGCCCGGATAGGCGACGGCCATGGCGGCGGCCATCGCCTCGTAGGCCGGGCTGGAGGTGTCGGCGCGGAACGCCTGCCCATGGCCGATCGGTTCGCAGCTCACCCGGGCGCCCCACGGGGTGTGCGCCACCAGGTGGGCCTCGAGGAGCTTGACGGCGTCCGTGACGTCCACGCCCGGCGGGACGCGCAGCCCGATCAGGGCGCGGGCGCTCGCCTGGATCGACGGGGTCGCGCCGACCACCGGCGGGGCGTCGATGCCGAGCACGGTGGCGGCCGGGCGGGCCCAGATGCGATCGGCGACCGTGTCGGAGCCGACCAGGTCCACGCCGTCGAGGACCTTGGCGTCCTGGCGGAACTGCCCGTCGTCGTACTGAAGGCCGTCCCACGCGCCGTCGCTCGCGAGTCCGTCGACCGTCGTCGTACCGTCCTCGGCGCGCAGTGAGTCCAGGACGCGGATCAGCGCGGCGAGCGCGTCGGGGGCCGCGCCGCCGAACTGGCCCGAGTGCAGGTTGCCTTCGAGGGCGTCGATCTTCACGCGCATGAGGATCATGCCGCGCAGGGAGGAGGTGACCGTCGGCAGTCCGGCGCGGAAGTTGCCGGCGTCGCCGATGACGACGGTGTCGGCGGCGAGCAACTCGGGGTGCGCCTCGGCGTACTGCTGGAGACCGCCGGTGCCCATCTCTTCGGAACCCTCGGCGATCACCTTGATGTGGACGGGGACCCCGCCGTTCGCCTTGAGCGCCCGCAGCGCCAGCAGGTGCATGATCACGCCGCCCTTGCAGTCGGCCGCGCCGCGCCCGTACCAGCGGCCGGCGCGCTCGGTCAGCTCGAACGGCGGCGACAGCCAGGCCGTTTCGTCCAGCGGCGGCTGCACGTCGTAGTGGGCGTAGAGGAGGACCGTCTTCGCGCCCTCGGGCCCCGGCAGGTAGCCGTACACGGACTGGGTGCCGTCGGGGGTGTCGAGCAGGGCCACGTCCTGGAAACCCTCGGCGCGCAGCGCGTCGGCGACCCAGTTCGCGGCGCCCTCGCTCTCGCGCTTCGGGTACTGGTCGAAATCCGCCACCGACTTGAAGGCCACCAGTTCGGTGAGCTCCTCCCTCGCCCGGGGGATCAATGAGGCGACGGTCTCGGCGACCGGGTTCGACGGCATGGGCACGCTCCTCGTGGGTGCGACGTTGTCCTTCTGGGTGAGTGGCCGCGTACGCCCTTGCCCGGTGTGTCGGTGTAGGGCGCACGCGCTGCCGATCCTCCCACAGCGGTCCTCGGCGTCACCCGCCGTAGGATGCGTGGGACAGGTGCGGCAGGCGGCTGGATCGGGAGCAGTAGACCATCGTGAGCAGCGAGAACTCTTCGGCGGACGACGTGCAGCGGGTGTGGGACGTCGTCGTGGTGGGCGCGGGCCCCGCGGGGGCTTCGGCCGCCTACGCGGCGGCGGTCGCGGGACGCAGCGTCCTGTTGCTGGAGAAGGCGGAGCTGCCGCGGTACAAGACGTGCGGCGGCGGCCTCATCGGCCCCTCACGCGACGCGCTGCCGCCCGGTTTCGAACTGCCCTTCAAGGACCGGGTGCACGCGGTCACCTTCTCCCTCGACGGTCGTTACGCCCGGACGCGCAAGTCCAAGCAGATGTTGTTCGGGCTGATCAACCGGCCCGAGTTCGACCAGCAACTCGTCGAGCACGCCCAGAAGGCGGGCGCGGAGCTGCGTACGGGCGTCACGGTCACCCGGGTCGAGCAGCACGGCTCGGCCGTGCCGGACCGGCGCACGGTCGCCGTCGTCCTGCAGAGCGGCGAGACGCTGCTCGCGCGGGCCGTCGTCGGCGCCGACGGCAGCGCCAGCCGCATAGGAGCGCACGTCGGGGTGAAGCTGGAGCAGGTCGACCTCGGCCTGGAGGCGGAGATCCCCGTGCCGGAGACCGTCGCCGAGGACTGGAAGGGGCGCGTCCTCATCGACTGGGGCCCGATGCCCGGCAGTTACGGGTGGGTCTTCCCCAAGGGCGACACACTGACCGTCGGTGTGATCTCCGCGCGCGGTGAAGGTGCCGCCACCAAGCGGTACTTGGAGGACTTCATCGGGCGGCTCGGCCTCGCCGGCTTCGAACCGAGCATCTCCTCGGGGCACTTGACGCGCTGCCGCGCGGACGACTCGCCGCTCTCGCGGGGGCGGGTGCTGGTGTGCGGGGACGCGGCGGGGCTCCTTGAGCCCTGGACGCGGGAGGGAATCTCCTTCGCGCTGCGCTCGGGCCGGCTCGCGGGGGAGTGGGCGGTGCGGATCGCCGAGGCGCACGACGCGGTGGACACCCGCCGGCAGGCCCTGAACTACGCGTTCGCCGTGAAGGCGGGGCTCGGCGTCGAGATGAGCGTCGGCAAGCGGTTGCTGATCGCGTTCGAGCGTCGGCCCGGGCTCTTCCACGCGGCGATCACCGGCTTCCGTCCCGCCTGGCGGGCCTTCGTCGACATCACGCGCGGCTCGACCTCCCTGGGTGAGATCGTCCGGACCCACCCGATGGCCCAGCGTGCGCTGACCGCGTTCGACAGATAGGCGCGGGCCCGCCCGACAGCCGGCGCCGACGCGTCGGCAGGTGCCCCGGTGACCGCATCCGGACGGCTTTCGGCGCATCCGGGGGATGCGGATCCGCCGGCACCCCGGCCGGTCACCGTGTGACGGTGATCCGGAAGACGGGGTGCTTCGGCGCGGCGGCGAGCAGCTCCTCGTCGGTGGAGTCGGCGTTGACGTCGCCGAAGAACCGGCCCACTTCCCAGCCCCACTTCTTCAGATAGGTGCGCAGCACGACGGGCTTCTCCGCGTCGGGCAGCTCGACCGCCGTGAACTCCCGCACCCGCCGGCCCACCTGAAGCCGTCCCCCGCCCGCCGCCCGCATGTTGCGCACCCACTCGGAGTGGCCGCGCGCCGAGACGAGGTAGGGGCCGCCCTCGTACGGCAGCGGGTTGACCGGCAGCCGACGCCACTCGCCGCTCTTCCGGCCGCGCACGGAGAGCTCGGCCGTGCCGAGGAGGCTGACGCCGCGGCGGGCGAGCCAGCCGATGAAGCCGTTGAGCACGCGGTCGAAGGGGTTGGACTTGATGTAGTGGGGCGACGACGACATGGGGTTCCTCCGAAGTGGTGGAGCGGCTCGCCGGGCGATTCGGAGAGCGCTGCTCTCGCTTGAGAGCAGTGTGTACGAGATCGGTGCTCCAAAGCAAGAGCAGTGCTCTCGTTCGTTATCGGCGCTCTGATTGGAGAGCGGTGATCTCAATTGTGTGCAGTGCTCTGCCTCTATGGCACACTGCTTCGCATGAGCACAGCACAAGGGGCGCGCGCCCGGGCCAGGATCGAGGTCACCGCCGCCATCAAGGACGAGGCGCGCAGACAACTCGCCGCCGAGGGCGCCGCCAAGCTGTCACTGCGTGCCGTGGCGCGCGAGCTCGGCATGGTCTCCTCCGCGCTGTACCGCTATTTCCCCAGCCGCGACGAGCTGCTGACCGCGCTGATCATCGACGCCTTCGACTCCCTGGGTGAGGCCGCCGAGGCCGCGTACGCGAAGGCCGCCGGTGAGAGCCCGGCGGGCCAGTGGGTCGCGGTGTGCGAAGGGGTGCGGGAGTGGGCACTGGCGCGGCCGCACGAGTACGCGTTGATCTACGGTTCGCCCGTGCCCGGGTACACCGCGCCCGACGCCACCCTGCCGGCCGCGTCCCGGGTCGGGCAGTTGGCGATCCGGATCGTGCGCGAGGCCTACCAGGACAAGGGTGTGGCTCAGTGGAAGCTGCCCGCCGAGGTGCGGCCCGAGGCGCGGCGGATGGCCGAGGAATTCGCGCCCGATCTGCCGCCGGAGGTGGTCGCGGTGCTGGTCGGGGCGTGGGCGCAGTTGTTCGGGCTGGTCAGCTTCGAGGTGTTCGGGCAGTTCAACCGGGTGGTCGAGGACCGGGGAGTGTTCTTCCGGCACGCGGCGGGCCAACTCGCCCACCACGTCGGTCTGGTGTTCCCGCACTCCGAGACCGAGGTCCGCTGACGTCCTCAGGACCGGCAGGGCGTACGTCGCCGGGAGTACGTGTGATCACCTCGCTCGGGTGACGTGGTGCTCGGTGGGCGGCGTCTAGCGTGGCCGGTATGGCAGAGCAGGGTGCGGAGGCGGGTGGCCCTCCGATGCGGGGCGGGCGGCCCCGGCGGTGGTGGCGCGGGGGCGGGCCGCCGTGGTGGAACCGGCCGGACGGCGACGAGGGAGGTCCTCGCTGGCCGTGGCGCTCCACGGTGGCGTTCACCGTCTTCGTCATGGTCGGCTCGAACGCGGCCGCCGAGTTCCAGAAGGACGAACGCGCCTCGCTCGAACCCTTCGCGCGTGTCCTGCTGCTCGTGGGCGCCCTCCTGCTGCTGTGGCGGTGGCGTCGGCCCGTGCCGGTCGCCTTCGGGACGGCCGCGACCGCCATGGTGTATCTGGGCGCCGGTTACCCGTACGGGCCGGTGTTCTTCACCGTCGCCGTCGGCTGCTTCAGCGCGATCGTCGCCGGGCACCGCGAGGCCGCCTGGACGGCGATGGGCGCGCTGTGGGTGGGGCATGTGCTGGTGGCGCACTGGCTGTACCGGTGGCTGCCGCCGGATGGGGACGACGCCGCGAGCTGGGGGCAGGAGATCGTCGTCGTGACCTGGGGCGTGGCGATCGTCGCGGTCTCGGAGCTGGCCCGCGCCCGGCGCGAGCAGTGGGCCCGGGAGCGGGCCGAGCGCGCGCGGGACGCCCGGCGGCGGGCCGACGAGGAACGGCTGCGGATCGCCCGCGAACTGCACGACGTCCTCGCGCACAGCATCTCGGTGATCAACGTCCAGGCGGGTGTCGGGCTGGCCCTCCTCGACTCCGACCCCGAACAGGCGCGCACCGCGCTCATCACCATCAAGGCGGCCGGCAAGGAGGCCCTGGGCGAGGTCCGCCAGGTCCTCGACACCCTCCGCACGCCCGGCGACGCCCCGCGCACCCCGGCCCCGGGGCTCGCCCGGCTCCCCGAACTCGTCGAGCAGGCGGCGGGCGCGGGCCTGACCGTCGGCGTCGAGGGCGAGGCGCCCGAGCTGCCGCCGGGTACCGACCTCGCCGCCTTCCGCATCGTCCAGGAGGCCCTCACCAACGTCGTACGGCATTCGGGGTCGCGGCACGCCCGCGTGGTCCTCGATCACGACGGGCGTGAGCTGTGGCTGCGGATCGACGACGACGGGCCCGCGACCGGCACCGGCGCGGGCGGCAGCGGCAGCGGACTCGTCGGGATGCGGGAGCGGGCCGCCGCGCTGGGTGGCACGATCGAGGCGGGCCCGCGCGCCGACGGGGGGTTCCGGGTGCTCGCCGTACTGCCGGTACGGGCGTCCCGCGAGGTCAAGGAGGACCGGTGATCCGCGTACTGCTCGCCGACGATCAGTCTCTGGTGAGGGCGGGGTTCAAGGCGCTGCTCGACGCGCAGCCCGACATCGAGGTGGCCGGGGAGGCGGCCGAGGGGGAGGAGGCGCTCATCAAGGTGCGCGAACTCCGCCCCGATGTCGTCCTGATGGACATCCGCATGCCCCTTCTCGACGGCCTCGCCGCGACCCGGCGCATCAATGACGATCCGGATCTCGAACAGGTCAAGGTCGTCATGCTGACCACCTTCGAGCTCGACGAGTACGTCTTCGAGGCGATCCGCTCCGGGGCGTCCGGCTTCCTGGTGAAGGACACCGAGCCGGAGGAACTCGTGCGCGCGGTACGGGCGGTGGTCGAGGGCGACGCGCTGTTGTCGCCCGGGGTGACCCGGCGGCTGATCTCCGAGTTCGCGGCCCGTTCCAAGGAGCCGGCGGCCGTCGCCTCCCTCGCCGGACTCACCGAGCGGGAGCGGGAGGTGATGGCGCTCGTCGGCATCGGCCTGACCAACGACGAGATCGCCCGCCGACTCGTCGTCAGCCCGCTGACCGCCAAGACGCATGTGAGCCGCACGATGGTGAAACTGGGCGCCCGCGACCGGGCCCAACTCGTCGTGCTGGCCTACGAGTCGGGGTTGGTGCGGCCGGGCTGGCTGGGCTGAGCCGCGCCCGGTCGGCCGGGTGGTGCGGGACCCTGCCCGCCAGGTCGCGTGGCGCGTCGGAAGCGGGTCAGCACGGTCGTGACGACCGCGACGAACACCACCACGGTCACGCTGACCGCGATGGGGCCGAGCAGGCTCCACCGGCCGCGCAGGGAGCCGAAGACGGTCGGGAGTAATTCCGTCACGCCGAAGTAGGCCGCGCCCGCCAGCACCGCCCCCGCGAAGAGCGCGAAACCGATCTCCGTGGTCATCGCGTCCCGCTCGGCCTGCGTTCGTCTCCCCATGGGCCGAGTGTGGGGGCGGTGGGCGTACCGGACAAGGCCAACGGCGCGCGGGCCGGGCCCGGTCTCAGCCGATGCCCGAGGTCTTCCGCCACAGCTCCGCGAGCGAGGGGTCGCCCGTGACGGCGGGGAAGGGGAGCCGGTTCCACAGGGACAGGTACAGCCGGGGCGCCGGGCCCGCGATCTCGCAGTCGGCGCCCTTGGCGTCCGTGGTGTCCGACGCGTCGGCCCGTTCCGTCATGGGCGGCTCCGACGACAGCCGTACGGTCCAGGCGGCGCCGGTGTCCGTCGCCCGCACCCGCAGGACACGCGGCGTCTCGGTGCGCGCCCGGCTCCTGCCGCGCGCGTGGAAGGCGAGCAGCAGTTCGTCGATGCCGTCGACGGCGAAGTCCATGGAGGGTTCGCCGGGCGGGGCGCCGAGCGCGGACTCCGCGTCGGCGCGGTGCACGGCCGTCTCGTGGGCCTGGCGACGCGCCCAGAAGGCCAGTGGGGAGGGGGCGGGCAGGAAGTGCCAGCAGTCGACGTCGGCCGGGGCGGCGCGCAGGGTGTCGACGAGGTGCCGGTGCCCCTCCTCGAACCAGGTCAGCAGCGCGTCACCGTCCAGGTCCGGGTCGCTCCCGAGAGGGCGGGGCGAGGTGTGGCCCTCGGCGACGAAGGCCGTGGCCCAGCGGTGCACCAGGCCTGTGTGCCGCACCAGGTCCCGTACCCGCCAGCCGGGACATGTCGGCACCTCGGCGTCCGTGCCGGCCTTCCGGGCGGCCGCGGCCAGCAGCCGGCCCTCCTCGTCCAGGGCTCTGATGTGCTCGGCGGTCTCCATGGGGCGAGTCTGCCGGATGAAGCGCGCTCGAAGCACCCGCCCGGGCAGGGGGCGGGCGCTTCGGCTCGTCACGGTGTCGCCCGTATCCGGCCGTCGCGGCGTGTTCCCGCCCCCGGCTCCTCGCGCGCCAGCCAGTCGGCGACGCTACGGGCGATCGGCTGACCGGTGTCCATCTCCACGAACCCGAACTGGCCCGACTGGTTGCACTCCAGGAACCACCAGATCCCGTCCGCGTCCTCCGCGAAGTCGAAGGCCCCGTAGGAGAGTTCGGCGTCCCGCAGATAGGCGCGTACGGCCGTGGCGGTGCGCGCCGGGACGTCGACCGGCTGCCAGGGCGCGGTGGAGGGGGCGAAGCGGACGTCCACCTCGTCGGGGTGCGCGTCCGGGGCGACCGCCTTGCGGGCGGCCAGCATGCGGTCGCCGACGACGGTGAGCCGGATGTCGGCGGTCTTGGCGATCCGGCGCTGCAGCAGCGTCGGGCCGAACGCGACGGCGGTGAAGTCGGTGCCGGGCGCGATCCGGCTGGTGGGGACCGTCCTGGGCGGCTCCTGCGGGTGCGTGCCCGAGACCGGCTTCACCACCAGGTCGGGGAAGCGCTCCGCGAAGTCGCGGGCGGCCTGCGGGAACGTGGTGATCAGCGTGGCCGGCACGGGGAGCCCGCAGCGCTGGGCGTGCCGGAGCTGCCAGGGCTTGTGGCGGGCCCGTCGGGCCGCGTCCGGGTCGTTCATCCAGCGGACGTCCGTGCCGCGCAGCATGCCGTACAGCGCCTGCGAGGACTCCTCGGTCAGCCAGGCGGACGGCTCGGCGACCCGGCTGGCCGGAACCCCCGGACGACGCAGCCAGACGGACCGCAGCCCGCTCATGCTCACCAGGCGCCCCCCGGCGGACAGATGCCCGCGGAAGGCGCCGTGTACGTACTCGCCGGAGAGCGCCACTTCGCCGGGCAGGTCGGCGGGGTCGAGCCGGACCACCGGTACGCCGGTCCTGTTCAGTTGTGCCACCACCAGGTCCGCCGTCACATCTTGTTCGCAGGTCAGGATCAGCACGGTCATCGTCGCCGGTCCGTGTTCAGTCGTCGAAATGGGTCTTCGAGCCCGCGGTGGACGTCGTCGCCCCCAATTCCCTCATCAGACCATGGTCATGAGCGGCTATCCGCCCGTCGGCGAGCACGTTCAACTGCAGCCCGGAGTCGTAGCTGTACGGAGCGCTGAACTCCAACTGCTCAGCGGCGCGAGCGTAGTTGAGCACGAACAGTCGCATCGTCTCTCCTTGTTCGGGACCATCCGGAAAACCGGATGGTGACGCTCCGGCCGTCCTCTGCTCGGCCGGGTCGCAGTGTCTCCAGGGAGTTATACGAATCGAACGACTGAATGGTTGCCTCATGTTCTCGGAGGGCTGACTTCATGCACCACGAGGTGTCACGGAGCAACGGTGAGTGGTCATTTCGCGGCCGAGTGACGGGTGGTGAACGCGATGGCGGAGGCGAACGCGGCGAGTACCGCGACGCTGGTGAGGGCGGTGGGCAGGGAGAACCATTCGGCCATGAAACCGATCGCGGGCGGACCGAGGAGCATGCCGAGATAGCCGAGGGTGGAGGCGGTGGCCACGCCGCTGGGACCGGCCAGCGCGCCGGCGCGTTCGATGGCGACGGGGAAGATGTTGGCGAGGCCCAGACCGGTGACCGCGAAGCCGAGCAGGGTCGCCCACACCGAGGGGGCGAGGGAGCCGAGCAGCATACCGGCCGTCGCGGTCGTGCCACCGGCCACGAGCACGGTGGTCCTGCCCAGGCGTTCGAGCAGGGTCGTCCCGGTCAATCGGCCGATCGTCATGGCGAGCGCGAAACACGTGTAACCGATCGCCGCGACACCGGGCGAGGTGTCCAGATCCTCCTCCAGATGCAGGGCGCCCCAGTCGGCCAGCGCTCCCTCGCCGTACGCCGTGCACCCGGCGATCAGACCGAGGACGACCACCAGACCACGGGTACGGCCGTCGAGGCGGCGTGGGCCGGCTTCCCGGTCGTTCCGGTGGGACTCCCGGTCGTTCCGGTCGGGAGCGCGGTCCGGCGGTGTCGGGGGTTCGTGGCGCAGCAGGGTGGGCGCGGCCACGGCGGTGACCAGCAGACCGAGCACGGTGATGCCGAGCAGATGGCGGGTGGGGGACAGGGAGTCCGCGACCAGGCTGCCGGCTCCTGCACCGACCATGCCACCGAGGCTGAACGCGGCGTGGAAACTGGGCATGATCGGCCGCCCCAGCGCGGCCACCAGGTCCACGGCGGCGCTGTTGAAGGCGACGTTGATTCCGCCGAAAGCCGCCCCGAAGATCAGCAGTACCCCGCCCAGCGCGAGCGCCGAGTGGGTGAGCGGGGGCAGCGCCACACTGAGCGACAGCAGGACGGCGCACGCGACCGTCACCGGGTGGCTGCCGAAACGGCGGCAGAGCCGGCCGGTGAGCATCATCGTGACCACCGCTCCGGCGGACACGCCCAGCAGCGCGAGTCCCAGCGCGCCGGGCGACGCGCCGGTCTGCTCCTTGATCGCGGGGATCCTGACCACCCAGCCGGCGAAGACGAAGCCGTCGAGGGCGAAGAAGGCGGTGATGGCGATACGGAGAACACGGAGGACACGGAGGTGGGAGCGGTCGCTGTCGTGGCCCGGCACGGCGTTGTGCGTTCGGGTTTTGTTTATTCGCGGCACAAAAGAGAGGCTAGGCGGGAGCGAACGGCTGGGGCAAGGTGGATGTCGAGGACGCCGAAGGAGAGCCGCTCATGCCGATGTTCCCCACCGAGCGCGCCGTGCGGACCACCCCCGAAGGGCTCTTGTGGGAGCCCAGCGAGCGCTGGGTGCGCGGAGTCAAGGGCGACGTGACGGTCGTCGACAGCCGCCATCCCGTACTCGTGTGGGAGCCCGGTGTGCCCGTACCGCTGTACGCGTTCCCGCGTGCGGAGGTCCGGGAGGATCTGCTCCGCCCGGCGAAGAACCCACCGACGGACGCCCACACCGGGTCACGGGTCTTCTACGACCTCGAAGTCGCCGGGGAGAGTACCGGGAACGCGGCCTGGACGTTCCCCGCCGCGGACCTGGCCGACCACATCGCCTTCGAGTGGTTCCGGCGCGTCGGCCGGGGCCTCGACCACTGGTACGAGGAAGCGGAAGAGATCTTCATCCACCCCCGTGACCCGCACAAACGCGTCGACGCCATCGCCGGCAGCCGCCATGTCCGGGTCGAGATCGCCGGCACGGTCGTCGCGGACACGCGCCGCCCGGTGCTGGTCTTCGAGACCGGCCTGCCCACGCGGTACTACATCCCGCGCGAGGACGTCCGCCTGGACCTGTTCCACCCCACCGACCGCAGCACCGGCTGCCCGTACAAGGGCACCGCCGAGTACTGGTCCTGGCGTGGCGAGTCCGACGTACCGCCGAACATCGTCTGGAGCTATCCGGACCCGCTGCCCGCGGTGGGCGCGGTCAAGGGACTCCTCGCCTTCTACAACGAGGAGGTCGACATCACCGTCGACGGCGAACTCCAGGAACGCCCGATCACGCCCTTCAGCAGGAAGCCCTCGTCGACGTGACCCACGACGGTCGTCGGATCCGGAGTGCTCCGGCGGGGGTGACCGTGTTCCCGTCCGCAGGCGATGGTCGCGAGGGCTGCTGAGCCCTCCACCCGTGTGGTCGGCCCGAGCGTTCCGGGGGCGACCGAGAGCCGGGCACCGAGGAATCACCCGGTGCTCGATGGCGGCGGAACTCCGGGAAGAGGAGAAGCAGGACGAGGGCCGTCACGACGGTCAGGAGGCCGCCGCCGGTGATCGTCCAGCTGGTGCCGAAGGCGGCGCCGGCCGTGCCGTGCGCTAGGTCGCCCAACCGCGGCCCTCCTGCGGCCACCACGGTGTCGATCGCTTGCAGCCGGCCCCGCATGTCGTCCGTCACGGCGGTCTGCAGGACGGTTCGCCGGAAGACGCCGAGCGCGAGGAGCGCGCCGCCCGCCAGGAGCAGCCATCCCGCCGCCGGGACCAGTGAGTCGGTCAGCCCGAAGCCCGCGATGGCCAGGCCCCACAGGCCCACCGAGATCGCGACCGCGATGCCGTGGCGGCCGACGCGTGTGAAGGTCCCGGAGAACAGCGCCGCCAGTACACCACCGGCCGAGAGGGCGGCGTACAGCACGCCGATGTCCGACGGGCGGAAGGTCTCGCCCGCCAGCTGCGGGAAGAGTGCGGTGGGCAGACCGAGGAAAAGGGCGGCGAAGTCGCAGAGGTAGACCACCAGCAGCACCTGACGCCGCGCCACGAGACGGAAGCCGTCCGCGATCTGCCGGACGCCGACGACCCGCCTGTTCTTCCCTGTGGTGCGGGCAGGCGGCAGGGAAGGCAGCCGCCACACCGCCCACACTGTCGCGCAGACGGCGGCGGCGTCCGCGAGATAGAGGGTCCGGCTTCCTACGGCCGGCAGCAGCCACCCGGCCAGCAGCGGACCGGCGATCCCGGCGGACAGGACGACCATCGACTGCAGAGCGTTGGCGGCGGGCAGTAGCCCGGGCGGCACCAGACGGGGCACCACAGCCCTGCTCACCGCGGTGTTCGCACCGAACAGGGCCTGCTGCAGGCCCACCAGCACGAGCAGCACGGCCACCGACCGCGCCTGCGCCCACGCCTGCGCCCACAGCAGCATCGACGTCACGCCGATACCGGTCGTGGTCGCGAGCAGCACGCGCCGCCGGTCCCGCAGGTCGGCGAACGCGCCTCCCCACAGGGCCCCCGCGGCCATCGGGGCGAGGCCCACCAGGCCGGCCAGCCCGACGTAGGCCGAGGAACCGGTGAGGGCGTAGATCTCCATCGGCACGGCGACCGCCGTCAACTGAGCACCCAGGGAGGTCACGACGGCCGCCGCCCACAACCGCCGGAACTCGCCCCTGCGCAGCGGCCGCAAGTCGACCAGCACCCTGGGGCCCTTCTGACGGATCTCCGCGGCGTCGCCCCGCCCGGCACGCACGCACCGGACACCGCTCCTTCCTGCACGGAGATCCATCAGAAAAGCCCTGGTCCGTCGCAACACCCGCGCCCCTCCACCTGCCTCCAGCACTCACCCGTGAACCGATGCTGGGGGCTTCCCCAGGGGCAAGGTCAACGAGGCGCCGAAAACCGCGCAGTGAAACCCGTCGATAATGATCCGGTGACCCCACATGAATGCGTGGGTTGGGCTCCGGACGTGTGAAAGACCGTCTCGTCATCAAAGGCGCCCGCCAGTACAACCTCCGTGATGTCTCCGTGGAATTGCCCAGGAGCGCACTCATCGTTTTCGCGTGAGTGTCCGGGTCGGGGAAATCAAGCCTGGCGTTCGACATGATTTTCGCGGAGAGGCAGCGGCGCCATGTCGAATCGCTCTCCGACTGCGCCCGCCAATTCCTCGCCCAGCTGGACAAGTCCGATGTCACGAACGCATTCGCCAGATCGAGTCCACGACTCTCGACGCGATCTGACGCACCATGACCGAGGGCCGCCCCCCACCGTGTTCGGTGCGGAACGGCCCTCCAGCGCGTGCGAGTCGAATCAGTCGGCGGTCCGGAACGTGCGCAGTCGTAGTGAGTTGCCCACGACGAAGACCGAGGAGAAGGCCATGGCCGCTCCGGCGATCATCGGGTTGAGGAGGCCGGCCGCGGCGAGTGGCAGGGCGGCCACGTTGTAGGCGAAGGCCCAGAACAGGTTGGACCGGATGGTGCCGAGGGTCCGGCGGGCGAGGCGGATCGCGTCGGCCGCCGCGCGCAGGTCACCTCGTACGAGGGTCAGGTCGCCCGCCTCGATCGCGGCGTCCGTGCCCGTGCCCATCGCCAGGCCCAGGTCGGCCTGCGCGAGCGCGGCCGCGTCGTTGACGCCGTCGCCGACCATCGCGACCGAACGGCCCTCGCCCTGGAGCCGCTTGACGACGTCGACCTTGTCCTGCGGCAGCACCTCCGCGATGACGTCCTCGGGCGCGATACCGACCTCGCGGGCGACGGACTCGGCGACGGCCCTGTTGTCGCCGGTCAGCAGGATCGGCGTGAGGCCGAGCGCACGCAGCCGGGTGATCGCCTCGGCGCTGGTCGCCTTCACCGCGTCGGCGACCTCGAGGACCGCCCGCGCCTCGCCGTCCCAGGCGACCGCGATGGCCGTACGTCCGGACGCTTCGGCCTCTGACCTGGCCCGCCGGAGTTCCGAGGGCAGTTCCATGGCCCAGTCGGCGAGAAGCCGCTCGCGGCCGACGAGGACCGCGTGGCCGTCGACGATCCCCTGCACACCGAGCCCGGGTACGTTCGCGAAGTCCTCCGGCGTGGGGAGCGCACCGACCTTCGCCAACGCCCCTTCGGCGACGGCGCGGGCGACCGGGTGCTCGGAGGCGTGCTCCAACGCGCCCGCCAGCCGCAGGACTTCGGCCTCGTCGGTGTTGTCGGCGGTGTGTACGGCGAGCAGGGTCATGTGGCCGGTGGTGACGGTGCCGGTCTTGTCGAGGACGACGGTGTCGACGCGGCGGGTGGACTCCAGGACCTCGGGGCCCTTGATGAGGATGCCGAGCTGGGCGCCGCGCCCGGTGCCGACCAGCAGCGCGGTCGGGGTGGCCAGTCCCAGGGCGCAGGGGCAGGCGATGATCAGTACGGCGACGGCGGCGGTGAACGCGGCCGTCAGTCCGGCGCCGTTGCCGAGCCAGAAGCCGAGGGTGCCCAGGGCGAGGGTGATCACGATCGGCACGAAGACGGCGGAGATCCGGTCCGCGAGCCGCTGGGCCGCGGCCTTCCCGTTCTGCGCGTCCTCCACCAGCCTTGCCATCCGGGCCAGTTGGGTGTCGGAGCCGATCCGGGTGGCCTCGACGACGAGCCGGCCGCCCGCGTTGACCGTGGCGCCGGTGACCGGGTCGCCGGCCGCGACCTCCACGGGCACGGACTCGCCGGTGAGCATGGACGCGTCCACGGCGGACGAGCCCTCGACGACCGTCCCGTCGGTGGCGATCTTCTCGCCGGGTCGCACGAGGAAGCGGTCGCCGACCTTCAACTCGGCGACGGGGACGGTCTGTTCGCCGCCGTCGGGCCGCAGCACGGTGACGTCCTTCGCGCCCAGCTCCAGCAGCGCTCGGAGCGCCGCACCCGCCTTGCGCTTGGAGCGGGCCTCGAAATACCGCCCGGCCAGGATGAAGGCGGTCACCCCGGCCGCCGCCTCCAGGTAGATGCTCCCGGCGCCGTCACCACGGACGATGGTCAGCTCGAAGGGGTGTTTCATGCCCGGCGTGCCCGCCGTACCGAGGAACAGCGCCCACAGCGACCAGCCGAACGCGGCCAGCGTGCCGATGGAGATCAGGGTGTCCATGGTGGCGGCACCGTGCCGGGCGTTCGTCCAGGCGGCGCGATGGAAGGGCCAGCCGGCGTAGGTCACCACGGGCGCCGCCAGCGTCAGGGACAGCCACTGCCAGTACTCGAACTGCAACGCCGGGATCATGGCCATCGCGATGACGGGGACGGCCAGGGCCACCGCCGTGATCAGCCGCTGCCTGAGCGGCCGCAGCTCGTCGTCCGCCGCCTCGCCGCCGCTCTCGGGCTCGGCCCGTACGGGCGGCGCGGGCTCCCGTGCCGTGTAGCCCGTCGCCTCGACGGTGGCGATCAGGTCCCGCACGGAGACGTCATCGGCGTAGCTGACCTTCGCCTTCTCGGTGGCGTAGTTGACCGTCGCGGTGACGCCCTCCATGCGGTTCAGCTTCTTCTCGACACGCGCCGCGCAGGAGGCGCAGGTCATGCCGCCGATGGAGAGCTCTACTTCGGCGGCGGGGCCGGTCCTGGTCGTGGTCATGGCTGCTCCTCGTACGTCGTGGGCGGTCGATCCGAGCGGAAGCCGGTCGGATGCAGGGGCGGGTGTATCCGTCAGGTACAGTCTGTATACCCCGAGGGGGTATACGAGGCAAGTCGCTCGCAGCGCTTGACTCTATACCCCCTGGGGGTATGGTGAGCTGTGTGGAGGCCCCCGGACCCCGAAGGAGACGGCCATGAACACCGGACTGAGGATCACCGCGTTCGCCGCCGCGCTGGCCGCGACGTTCGGCACCGCCTACGGCGTGGGCAAGGGCGTCGAACCCGTCGTCTCGGACGCCACGGAGAGCGCGCCCGCCCGCCACGACAGCCACCGCGAGGCGTCATCGGAACCCGACGAAGGAGACGGCCACGCGGGGCAGCACGCATCGGCCCCGGCCGGCGGGCTGCAGATCTCCGAGGGCGGCTACACGCTCGACCTCCGGACCCCGAGTGTCACCGCCGGGCAGCGCGCCGACCTGCGCTTCGTCATCCGGGACGAGGACGGCCGTGCCGTCACGGCGTACCAGCGCGAGCACGACAAGGAACTCCACCTCATCCTCGCCTCACGCGACCTGGGCACCTACCGCCATCTGCACCCCACCCGCGCCACCGACGGCACCTGGAGCATCCCCGTCGACCTGCCCCGGGCGGGCGGCTACCGCGTCTTCGCCGACTTCACCCCGGCCGGGAAGAACGCCGAGAACCTCACCCTCGGCGCCGACCTCGCCGCCTCGGGCACGTTCAAGCCGGAGAAGCTCCCGGCGCCGAGCGACACCGCCGAGGTCAACGGCTACGAGGTCGAGCTGGACGGCGGCCTGCGTCCGGGCGCGGCGAGCGAACTCAGGCTCAAGGTCTCCCGCGACGGCCGGCCCGTCACCGACCTCCAGCCCTACCTCGGCGCGTACGGCCACCTGGTCGCCCTGCGCTCCGGCGACCTCGCGTACCTCCACGTCCACCCGAACGGCGAACCGGGAGACGGAAAGACCGCACCCGGCCCGGACATCTCCTTCGCGGCCACCGCACCCAGCACCGGCGCCTACCGCCTCTTCCTCGACTTCAAGCACGAAGGGAAGGTCCACACGGCGGCGTTCACGGTCGGGACCGGAGGAGCGGTGGCAGCGGAAGAGTCGGAGTCACCTTCGGTTGATCACGCGCACTGACGGTGGACCTGCGCCCCGTCAGGGGCGCGGGGAACCGCGCGAGCAACCACGAATCACCCGCAGCTGAATCACCGCGCCCGCAGCGGAGCGTTCACCACCGGCGGCCGGCGCTCGCCCACCCGCGTCGCCCGTTCGAAGGCGTGGCCGGCCTTCAGGACCGACCAGTCCCGCCGGTGCGGGCCGACGATCTGCAACCCGACCGGCAGGCCGCCCGGGGTGAAACCGGCCGGGACGGACAGGGCGGGGCAGCCCGTGACGGAGATCAGGGAGGCCGAGCGCATCCAGTCGAGATAGGTCTCCATGCGAGTGCCGTCGACGACCGTCGGGTACGGCAGGTCGATGTCGAAGGGCGCGACCTGGCTGACCGGCAGCAACAGCAGGTCGTACCGCTCGAAGAACTCGCGGACCCGGTGGAAGAGGGCGCCGTGCAGCGCCTGCGCCCGCCCGAGGTCGGGACCGCCGAGCCTGCGGCCCTCCTCGATGTTCCAGATCACGTCCGGGGCCAGCCGGTCGCGGTGCTCGTCCAGCAGCGGCCCGTAGGAGAGCTCCACCTGCCAGGCGCGCTGGGCGAGGAACACCTCGTCCGCGCCCGTGAGGTCGGGGCAGGCCTCCTCGACCTCGCAGCCCAGCGCGGCGAACACCTCGACCGCCGGGCGCAGCACGTCCCGTACCTCCGGGTCGACGGGCACCTGCCCGCCGAGATCGGGCGACCAGGCGACCCGCAAGCCCCGTAGATCGCCGTCGAGTTGCCAGGCGAACGTGGAGCCCGGTGTCTGGAGGGAGCGCGGGTCGCGGGGGTCCGGACCTGCCAGCACGGACAAGGTGAGGGCGACGTCCGCCACGGTCCGGGCCATCGGCCCCTTCACCGACAACTGGCCCCACGGCGCCTTGTCGGGCCAGGACGGCACCCGTCCGGGCGACGGGCGCAGCCCGACGACGTTGTTGAAGGAGGCGGGATTGCGCAGCGAGCCGCCGGTGTCGCTGCCGTCGGCGATGGGCTGCATCCCGCAGGCCAGGGCCGCTCCCGCGCCGCCGCTGCTGCCGCCCGCGCTGCGGGAGAGGTCGTAGGGGTTGCGGGTGGCCCCGAAGACGGGGTTGACGGTGTGCGAACCCAGGCCGAGTTCCGGGACGTTGGTCTTGCCGAGGGTGATCGCCCCCGCCTTCCGCAGCCGCTCCACGACCAGGTGGTCCCGGTCGGGGACGCGGTCGGCGAAGATCGGCGAGCCGGACGTCGTCCTGATGCCCGCCGTGTCGTGCAGATCCTTGTGCGCGACGGGCAGCCCGTGCAGCGGGCCGACCGGCTCCCCGGCCGCCATCCGGTCGTCCGCCTCGGCCGCCTGCGCCAGCGCCCGGTCGGCCACCAGCGTCACGATCGCGTTCACCGTCGGATTGACCCGGTCGATCCGTTCCAGGTGGGCGGTCACCACCTCCCGCGCGGACACCTCGCGGCGCGCGAGCGCGACGGAGAGTTGGTACGCGGTCCGCGAGCACAGGTCGTCCGTGGGATACACGTCGCCCGTCGGGTTCACGGGGTACTTCGCGGGATGGTCGACAGGGTGGTTCACGAGGTGGTTCACGCCCCTCCCAGGGAGTCCTTGAGCTGGACGACGGCGAGCACTCCGAAGAGCACGAAGGAGCCGCCCAGCAGTACGTTCGAGGTGGTGCGGTTACGCAGCGCCGGTTCCACGCTCCGGCGGTTGAGCAGCACCAGCAGCGCGCCGGAGAGCATCGGCAGGATCAGCGAGCCGACGGCGGCGTAGGTGAGGACCAGGGACACCGGCCGTCCCAGAAAGATGACGACGACCGCGGTGACGGCGCAGTAGAGGACGAAGGCACGGAACGGGCGGCCGTTCTGCGCGATGTGGGGCTCCGCCTCGGCGTCCGGGATGCCGCGCAGCGCCCGCAGCGAGTCGGCCATCATGTAGCACAGGCCGTTGAAGCCGCCGACGAGCGCGCTCAGCGTCACCAGGAAGAACGTTCCCAGGAACAGCACCCGCGCCACCGACCCCAGATCGGCGCCGAGCGGATCGGCGAGCGCGGCCAGCCCCTCGCTGCCGGTGATGCTTCCGCCCGTGCCGTACAGCAGACCCGTGCCCACCACCGTCGTGCACAGCACGAACAGGAAGGTGAGGCCGTAACTCACCGCCGAGTCCGCCCGCATGAGCCGCAGCCGGCTCCGGTCCGCCCAGCCCTTCTCCCGCACCCAGTAGCTGTACGAGGCGATCCCGGCCGTACCGCCCACCCCGCCGATCAGCGCCAGCACCGTCACCACGTCACCCTCCGGCAGCCTCGGGCGCAGCGTGCCGAGCAGGCCGGGCAGATCGTCGGCGGTGGCGAGCATGGCCACCGCCAGGACGGCCATGCCGAGGAACTTGGCGAGCATGAAGACGCTCATCACCCGCTCGAACAGCGCGTACCGCCCGACGTACACGGTCGTGGCCGCCGCCAGCGCGATCGCCACGGCGACGGGCCTGACCGGCAGCACGGGGAACAGCGTGGACAGCGCCAACGACGCCACCGAGCTGAGCGCCGCCCCGTAGAGCAGCCCGATGACCAGCACGAACAGCATGAACACCAACGGCAGCCAGCGTGCGGCCGACTTCAGGCTCACGATCACGGTCTGCCCGGTGGCCAGGTAGAGCCGGCCCACCGCCTCGGTGAGCGCGTACTTCAGGACGACACCGATGACGATCGCCCACATCAGCGCCATCCCGTACCCGGCCGCACCCGCGAGCGACGTCACCATGTCGCCCGCGCCCACACTCGCGGCGGCCAGCACCAGACCGGGACCCAGGAGGGCCAGCCGGCCGCGCCGGGTGCCGGCGGGCCGGTGCGGCGCCGGGGCGGTGGAGTCGGCGGCCAAGGAACGTGGGGGACTGCCGGGAGTCACGGTCACGTCAACCATCTCCGTACATCGGGGAGTTACGGGAGTCATGGGTTCGTGCGGCTCGTGCGGGCCGAGGGGGACGGTGGGCGCGTCCGCACGGCGGGGAGACCGTGCGGTGCATGCGATTCCACTTCACGGCAGGCTGGGCCACGGCGACGGAAGGGAACAAGAACCCCTGCGGAGTTGACGGAATCCGCCATAGGCTGGGGCCGATGGACGCACCGCAGACCGGCCCCGTGACGGATTCGCTGGACCGGCGCATCATCAGCGCGCTGCAGATCGACGGCCGGGCCGCCTGGCACCGCATCGCGGCGGCCCTCGGCGAGCCCGAACGCACCGTCGTCCGCCGGGGCACCCGGCTCCTGGAGTCCGGCCTCGTGCGGATCGGGGCGATGGCGATGCGCGGCCGCAGCGTGGTGGTCGGCGTCCGCTGCGCCCCCGGCCGGGCCCGGGTCACCGCGACGGCGCTGGCCCGCCGGCCCGACTGCGTCTTCGTCCACGTCCTGACCGGCACCCCGGACTGCGTCGCGGAACTGCGCTGGCCCCGTGAACGGCTGGCCGGCCTGGTGCTGGACGAACTCGCCGGGCTGCCGGGCGTGACGGAGACCCGCACCCTCCCGGTGCTGCGCCATGTCCGCACGATCCGCGAGTGGCACGCCGGCCTGCTCACCGAGGCCGAGATCGCCGCGCTGAAGGGCGCGGACCCCTCCGACGCCGCGTCCCCGCCGATCGCCGACCCGCTGCCCACCGGCGAGACGTCCTCCGAACTCTCCCGTGTCGACCGGCTGTTGCTGCACGCCCTTGCCGAGGACGGGCGCCGCACCTACGACGAACTCGCGCGCGTCGCGGGCGTCTCGGAGGCCACCGCGAGACGGCGCCTCGGCGCGTTACGCCGCGAGGGCAGGGTCCGCATCCGCGCCGTGATCGAACCGGCGGTGCTCGGACTGCCCGTCGAGGCGGTCCTCTGGGCCCGCACACCCCCGGCCAAGGTCGACTCCGTGACCGCGGCCCTCGCCGAGTCCACCCACGTCCGCTACACCAGCTTCGTCACCGGCGAACGCCAGCTCCTGATCCTCACCGCGTTCCCCGACGAAACCGCCCTCCACGACTTCCTGACCCGTTCCCCCTGGCTCGGCGAGGTGGCGTCGATCGACGTCAACCTCGTCCTCACCACCTTGAAACGCGGCGGCCTGCTGGCCCCTTGGCTGCAGGACTGACAGCACGCCTCTCATGCCTCATGGCGTGGCCTCCTGAATCGACCGGCCACCGCCCTGGACGTCCCCCTCGTCCCGCAGGACCCGCGCACGTACCTCACGGCGGGCCGGGCGGCGAGGGTGGAGACGGTGGCCCGCCTCATCCGTGTCCTGGACGCGCAAGGGGCCGTCCCGCCCGCGTGGACAGCCCGTACGAGTCCGTCCGGCTTGGGAATGTGACCGTGTCACCAAGCACAGCCTCCGGGACCGGGATGTGACGCCCGTCACTGATATTTTCTCGGTCATGCGGGAGACGGAGATCCACCTCGGTGAGCCGCCTGTCGTCGCGCTCATCGGTGTCGGCGTACACGGCGTCGCGGGGCGCGCGGACGTGTTCCGGCTCCCCGAGCTGTGGCAGCTGCACCTCTACCAGTACGAGGCCGAACTGACCGTCGACGGCACGGCCCACACCATCCGCCCCGGCCGGGTCAGCCTCGTACCACCCGACACCACGGTCCGCTACCGCTACCAAGGCCGCTCCGAACACCTCTTCGCCCACTTGCGCATCGTCCCGGCCGGACCGCTCCGCACGGTTCCGGTCGTCCAGGACGCCGGCCCCGAACTCCCCACGCTCACCGGCCTGTTGCTCCAGGCGGTGGCCGCCGCACCGAGCGAGCCCGACCGCACTCGGGCCGAGATCTGGACCACCCTGTGGCGCGTTGCCCATCTGACCCCGCCGGACGCGGCCGACCCGGGCCCGCACCCCGCCGTCACCACCGCCATCGCCCATATCGAGGCCCATCTCGCCGCCCCGCTCACCATCCCGGAGGTGGCGCGCGTGGCCGGTGTGTCCCACAACCATCTGACCCGGCTGTTCCGCGCCGAGACGGGTGGCACGGTCGTCGCCTACATCCGCCGCCGCAGACTCGAGCGCGCCCACCATCTGCTCCGCGCCACGACCCTCTCCATCCCCGCCGTGGCCGCCTCCGTCGGCATCCCCGACCTCCAGGCCTTCAACAAGGCGTGCCGCCGAGAACTGGGCGCCTCACCACGAGCCCTGCGCGGGGCTGTTTCCTGACCGCCGCCGGGATTCACGGCCGCTGCCCGCTCGCCTCGCGGGTCAGGAACTCCCGTTCGGCCGCCGTGGCGCTTACGAAGCCTGCTTGACCGCCTTCAGCACCACGAACTTCGCGTCGCTCGCGACGAGTTCACTGTTGCCGAAGAGCTTTCGCAGCGTCACGTGATAGCCCAGATGGCGATTCCCGACCACCCACAGCTCACCGCCCGGCCGCAGTGCCCGCCGCGCCCCGGTGAACATCCGCCGGGCCGTGGCGTCGGTCGTCGCCTGGTGCGAGTGGAACGGAGGGTTGTTGAGGACGAGATCCACGCTGTCCGGAGCCGATCCCTCGAGCCCGTCACCCACCCGGAACTCGGCCTTGCCGTCGGCGTCCGGCAGGTTCGCCCGGTACGTCGCCGCCGCCGAGGCCACGGCCTGGTACGACTCGTCCACGAACGCCACCTCGGCGTCCGGATCGGCCAGCGCGACCGCCGTACCGACCACGCCGTTGCCGCACCCCAGATCCACGACCCGCCCGCCGCCCCGGCCGCCCGGCAGATGCCGCAGGAAGAACCGGGTGCCGATGTCGAGCCGGTCGGCGCAGAACACGCCCGCGTGGTTGACGACGGTACGCCCGGCCAACAGGCCGATGTCGTCGGGGAGTTGGTAGGTGTACGGCCACGGATCGTTGCCGCGTGCCCGCAGCGTCGCCGCGTCCGGCGTGCAGAGGATCAGCCGTGCCTTCTGCTGGGCGAGCGAGGTGCGTGTCGGGCCGAGGATCCGCTCGAAGAGCCTGAGCGTCGAGGTGTGGATCTCCTTGACCATCCCGGTCCCGATCACGACCGTCCCCTCGTGCACGGCGGGCGCGAGCCGGTGCAGCTGGTCCTCCAGGAGCGCGAGGCTCTTGGGGACCCGGACGAGGAGCACGTCGACCCGGTCCGGGGGCGTGTCCCGGGTGGTGAGCAGCCGTACCGTGTCCGCCTCGACCTCGTTGCGCGTCAGGTTCTCCCGCGTCGCCTCCCGGCTCAGGAAGGAGTCGGTGATCTGCGTCGGCCCGTGCCCGGCGAGCGCCGTGGTCAGCGCGCCCCAGCGGTCGCCGACGACCACGACCGACCCGTCCAACGGCGTCCCGCTCTCCGCGAGATGGCGCAGCAGATATGTGTCGGACGCGTCCCACGCGCGCAGCCGGTCGCGGGGGTCCTCGGGAAAGCGGGCCAGGGCGTACTCGCCCCAGGGTGTGGTCATAGGGTCGCTCATCGTGTGCCCAGGCTAACCGAGCCCCAGCTCACGACCCTTCTTCCAGCGACCTCACGGCGAGCGAACTCGCTCGGGGCGACCTCCGAGCGACCTCCGAGTGACCTCCCGGCCGGCGATCTTTCGCCGGGCGGCGATGCGCGATGATGGAACCCATGGCCCCCATGGACGCCGAGCTGTTCCCCCGCGGGCGTACGGAGATCGCGCGGGGCGCCGTCCATGTGCCGGACTGGCTGGACACGGAGCACCAGCGGCGGCTCCTGGACGCCTGCCGCGACTGGGCCCGGCCGCCCGCCGGGCTCCGCACGGTCCGTACGCCGGGCGGCGGCACCATGACCGCCCGGCAGGTCTGCCTGGGCTGGCACTGGTACCCGTACGCCTACGCCCGCACGGTCGTCGACGGCGACGGCGCCCCCGTGAAGCCGTTCCCGGACTGGCTGGGCGAGCTGGGCCGGCGCGCGGTCGAGGACGCCCTCGGGGCGGAGGAGGCGACGGCCGCGTACGACATCGCACTGATCAACTTCTACGACGGCGACGCCCGCATGGGTATGCACCGTGACAGCGACGAGAAGTCGGACGCGCCGGTGGTGTCGCTGAGCCTCGGCGACACCTGTCTCTTCCGCTTCGGCAACCCCGGGACGCGGGCGCGGCCGTACACGGATGTGGAGCTGCGCAGCGGTGATCTCTTCGTGTTCGGCGGGCCGTCCCGGCAGGCGTACCACGGGGTGCCGCGGGTGCACGCGGGGACGGCGCCGCCCGGGCTGGGGCTGACCGGACGGCTGAACGTCACCCTGCGGGTCAGCGGCTTCGGCGGTGGCTGAGGCCCGCCGGGCGGGGTTCGCAGCCGTGCGGATCATGGGAGACTCGCCTTCATGGACGGGAAGGCGGCCCCCAAGGCGGCGGGCGAAGGGACACCGGCGACGACACGCACTCGGCTGGACCGGGGGAGGGGCGCGCTCGGTCCGGCGCTGGAACTCGTGCACACCGGACGGGCGCCCACCCGGGCCGTGCTCACCGCCGAACTGGGTGTCACCCGGGCCACGGCGGGCGCCGTCGCCGCCGAGCTGGAGGCGCTGGGGCTGATCCGGGTCGACGCGCACCCGGGCGCCGCCGCAGGTTCGCAGGGCAGGCCCTCGCACCGCCTCGAAGTCGCCGAGGACGGGCCCGTCGCCCTCGCCGCCCAGGTGCACGCCGACGGCTGGCGGGCCGCCCTGGTCGGGCTCGGCGGACGGATCGTCGCCACCGCGCCCGGCTGCGAGATCGTCGACGCCGACCCGGCGAAGGTGCTCGGCTCGGTCGTCGACGCGGGCGCCGAGCTGTTGCACGAGACCGGGCGGCGGTGCGTGGGCGCGGGCCTCGCCGTACCGTCCGCGGTCGCCGAACCGGCGGGTCTCGCGCTGAACCCGCTGCACCTGGCCTGGCCGGCCGGGGCGCCCGTCCGGGAGATCTTCGCCGAGCGGGTCCGCGCGGCCGGGATCGAGGGGCCCGCGTTCGCGGCCAACGACGTCAACCTCGCCGCTCTCGCCGAACACCGGCACGGCGCCGGACGCGGCTCCCGCGACCTGCTGTGTGTGGCCACCGGGCACCGGGGCGTCGGCGGCGCGCTGGTCCTCGACGGGCGTCTGCACTCGGGGAGTTCGGGCCTCGCCCTCGAAGTCGGCCACCTCACCGTCAACCCCGAGGGCCGCCCCTGTCACTGCGGCAGCCGCGGCTGCCTCGACGTCGAGGCCGACCCGCTGGCCTTCCTCACCGCGGCCGGCCGTGACCCCGGCCCCGAGGTCTCACTGCTCCAGCAGGCCAACGAGCTGATCCGCACCCAGTACGCCGACCCGGGCGTCCGTGCCGCCACCGAGGCACTCATCGACCGGCTCGGCCTCGGCCTCGCGGGCCTGGTCAACATCCTCAATCCCGACCGCATCATCCTCGGCGGCATGCATCGCCACCTCCTCGACGCCGACTCCGACCGGCTGCGCGCCGTCGTCGCCGAGCGCAGTCTGTGGGGCAGCCAGAGCGGGGTCGTCCCGATCCTGGCCTGCACGCTCGACCACAACAGCCTGGTGGGGGCCGCCGAGTTGGCATGGCAGCCGGTGCTCGACGACCCCCTGGGCGCGCTGGTCTGACCGGATTCACCGGGCCGGGGAACCCCGCAGCATGATCATGCGGGAGACCACGAACGTCACCGGAATCGCCGCCCCCGACGCGAGCAAGGGGGCGAACCGGTTGCCCGCGTGCAGGACGTCCACGATCACATACACACCTGCCGTCGTGATCAGGAAATTGGTGGCATTGGTCAGTGGGAACAGCAGGAATTTACGCCAGGTCGGACGGGTCCGGTAGGTGAATCTCGCGTTCAGGAAAAAGGAACCCGTCATGCTCAGGGCAAACGCGAGAATGTGTGCGGCGAGATAAGGAAGCCAATTGAGAAACAACAGGTAAAGGCCGTAATAGATCAGGGTGTTGACCACGCCGACCAGGGCGAAGGTGATGATCTGTCCCGATATTCGACGCTCTGTCACCGGCCGGGCCTCGGGGAGCGTCTTCGTTCGCGTCGCCGTCCGCATCAGCGAATGAGATCCTTCGTCGTGCCGCACGCCGCGCGCCCCTCCGTCTGCTCCACATTGGTCGCCTTCACCAGGAAGTGCGGGCGCCCCTTCACCTCGTAGTAGATCCGGCCGGTGTACTCCCCGATCACCCCGAGCATGATCATCTGTACGCCGGCGAGGGCGGTGACGGCCATGACGATGGTGACATAACCCGGTGTCTCCACGCCGTTGACGAGTGCGGCGCCCACGATCCAGGCCGTGTAGAGCCCCGCGCACACCAGCAGACACAGACCGAGGTAGAGGGCGGCCCGCAGCGGCCGGTTGTTGAAGGAGAGGAGTCCGTCGAGCCCGTAGTTGAGCAGGGACCGGAAACTCCAGGAGCTGCGACCGTGTTCCCGTACGGCGTTCTCGTACGCGAAGGTCGTACCGGGGAACCCGACCCAGGCGAAGAGGCCCTTGGAGAAGCGGTTGTACTCGGTGAGATCCAGGACCGCGTCCACCACCCGGCGGGACAGCAGCCGGAAGTCCCCCACGCCGTCGACGAGTTCCACGTCGACGAGACGGTTGACCAGCCGGTAGTACAGGCGCGCGGTGGCGGTCCGTAGGAGCCCGTCGCCGGTCCGGGTGCGGCGGGCGATGACCTGGTCGTAGCCCTGTTCGCGCAGGCCGACCATGCGGGCGATCAGTTCCGGCGGGTGCTGGAGGTCGGCGTCCATGACGATCACGGAGTCCCCCGAGGCGTGCCGCAGGCCCGCGAGCAGCGCCGCCTCCTTGCCGAAGTTGCGGCTGAACGAGACGTACCGCACGCGTGCGTCGAGTTCGGCCAGCTGCTTGAGGACGGCGAGGCTCCCGTCGCGGCTGCCGTCGTCGACGTACACGAACTCCATGTCGTGACCGAGCGGAAGCAGTTCCTCCGCGACCTTCTGGATCTCTTCGTGGAAGCGCGCGACGACGGCTTCCTCGTTGTAACAGGGTGCGACGATCGAGATGAGCATGGTTCTCCCCCAGGAGTGCGGTTCACAGAGCGGTGGTCAGGCGCTCGCGTGCGGTCGGGTCGTCGGGCGCGGGTCGAGTGGTGGCCAGAGGCGCGGGTGTGAACGCCACCCGGGCCCGTCGGCGGCGGACCGCGCCCGTCGCGCCGAGCAGCAGCGCGGCGGTGAGCGAGACGGCCCCGACCGCCGTGCCCAGGCGCAGTCCGGGCGGATGGAATGTGCAGGTCACGCTGCTCGCGGAGCCGTACAGGGGTACGGCGATCAGTCCGTAGTGGTCCTTGGCCGGTACGGCGGGAGCGTTGTCGGCGGCGCAGCGCCAGCCGGAGATCCGGGGCGCCGCGACGACCGCGATCCCCGTGCTGTGGGCGGGGAGTTCGGCCCGGATGGTCCCGTCGGACACGCTCACGCTGGTGGCGCCGGTGGTCTTCAGCTCCTCGACGGCGGTGCGCAGCCGCGCGGTGTCCAGGCAGCCGACCGCGCCGTCCGGGACGAGGCTCGTTTTGTTCGGCGACAGGTCGATCCGGAACCGTCCGGTGTCCCCGACCGTGCCCAGCCGCTGCATGGGAGCGATCTTGGTGACGGGCTGGTCGGACCGGAAACGCCCGGTCAGCCCCTCGCCGGAGGTGGAGCCCCCCGAGAGTCGCGCGGTGCCCGAGAAATGCGGCGCCCACAGGTACACCTCGGACCCGGCCGGGCAACTGCCCGTGATCGTCGGCTTCTGCGGCGCGCTCGCGTAGGGCAGCGGGCCCACCCGCACACCCGGCCGCCCGTCGTCGCTGGGCGACGGCGGCTTCCCGGCGGCGGTACGCACGGTGGAGCGGGGCACGGTGTACACCCGCGAGCCCAGCAGGAGCTCCTGGTTGCGGTACGGCGACGGCCCGAAGGCGGAGACGTCCGTACGGCCCTCGGCGCGGTCGGCGTGCGGCCGTACCGTCACCAGCGGCGGCACGTCCTGCCTGGTCACGGTCACCCCGCTGCCGTCCTGCGGGAACCAGTTCTGGTGCGGGTCCGGCGGGGAGTGCACCCGGGCCCCGACGGAGAAGATCGCGTCCGTGACGGCGTTGTCCAGGCTCTGCACGTTCCGGCCGCGTGAGGTCCAGCCGTCCCCGAGAGCGGTGAGCGTACGGCTGAGCACGTCGGAGGTGAGGCTGCTGTAGTACTGGGCGCCCTGCCCGCCCACCAGCAGCGGGTCGTTGCCGACGGTCTGCTCCCGGCCCGGGTCGGTCCGGTACGCGGGCCAGCCGTCGGCCTCGGCGATCGCCGCCGCCTGGTCCCGCTGCCGCGCGCCCCAGGGCGCGTAGTCGTCCATGTGCCCGAGCCGCAGCCGGGTGTCCGCGGCGGAGGTCACCGCGGCCTCGCCGAACTGCGTGCACACCAGCAGCGCCACGGCCAGGACGGCAAGGGGCCTGCCGCCCTCGCGCCTGAGCCCGAGCAGGACCAGACCGCCCAGCGCACCGGCGGCGGCCAGCAGGGCGAGCGGGAGACTGAAGGCGTGCAGCGTCCGCTCGCTGCCGCTCGCCACGGCGATCACCAGCGCCAGCAGCGCACCCGCCGCACCCAGCGCACGCGGGCCGGGAACGCCGTACGACAGCGTGTGCCAGGCGGCGATCACCACCAGCGCGCAGAGCACGAAGGCCTGGCGGTACGAGCTGCCCTGCGGGGTGGCGAAGGCGTGCCAGAGCAGATGCGTCGGCCCCCACTGCATCGACAGGGCCACGCCCACCACCAGCAGCGTCCACCCGGCGCGCACCCGCACGGGGGCCGCCCGGTGGAAGGGCAGGGCGAGCGCGAGCAGCAGAGCCGTGGTGCCCACGAACACGGCAGGCGTCCCGTAGCTGTACGTCCCCGGCAGCAGCCGGGCCAGCAGGTCCTCGCTGGGGACGGGCACGAACTGCCGGACCCGGCCCGGATGGGCATGCCGCGTGCCGAAGTACACGACCGCCACCAGGGGCGCGGCCAGACCCATGCCGAGGGCGGTGATCAGGGCGGCGCGGCCGGCCGCCGAGAGCCGCTGCCGACGCGAGAGGTCACCGAGCCACAGCCGGAGCAGCAGCACCAGGCCGGCGGCGAGGGTGGCCATGTACGCGGTGTAGAAGTTGGCGATCCAGGCGAGCGCCACGATCAGCACGCCGAGGAACGGGCGCCGCCCCCGCCGTGCCCATTCACCGACCAGGCACAGCAGCGGCAGGGCGACCAGGCCGTCGAGCCACATGGGGTTGTAGACCGCGTCCGCCAGGGTCCAGCCGCACAGCGCGTACGACGAGCCGAGCATGCCCGCCGCCCACCAGCGGCCGGGGCGCAGGCCGATCAGCAGCAAGGCCATCGCGGCGGCGGCCGACGCCACCTTCAGCAGTGTGACCGCATACACCGCGAGGTCGATCCCGTCCCTCGGGAACACCGCCACGAGCAGGGCGAACGGGCTGCTGACGTAGGTACCGATGTCGGGCAGGAAGCTTGAACCGAACCCGGACCGCCAGTTGACGAACAGGCCGCCGTCGGCCCTGCCGTGCAGCAGATCCCACAGGTGCGCGTGGAACGGGACGTACTGGTTGCCCAGGTCGTTGACGCTCCGGGTGCGCGGCCCGAAGGGATGGCTACGGGCGACGACGTCGGCGGCGCAGAGCACGGCGACGGTGAACGCGGCGGCGAACAGAGCTGCTTTTCCGCGCGGTCCGGGGACCGCTTTGGAACGGGATTTCGGCTTCACATCCGATCCCTGTCCGCTCGGCGCACCGGGTTCCGCTCAACGACCCACTTCATTTTTCGGCCGACCCCCACATTCGATTCGCCGAATTAGAGGCTTGGTGCTCCTTGAAGGTTGTGCCGTCGACGAAAAGTGAAAGCAATAATTCCGAATGCCGCGGGGGACGGGAAATGGGCAATTGCTTTTGAGGGGACGGTAGTTGTCTCCGAGGTGATCAGAAGGTTAACTCCGCCGTGAGACTCCACAACGCCGCCACGTGAGCCCGCCGCAGATCCGCCCGCCGTACGCACAGCCCGATCGGGAACGGCTCCGGAGGAGTGTCGGTGGGGATCGCCGTGAGCCGGTCGCGTACGGCGCTGTGGTCGAGCACCAGCCGGGGGACCACACCGGTCCCGCAGCCCAGCGCGACGAGGGCCAACAGCGCTTCGTGGCCCTCCGGCTCGGCCGCCAGGTCGGGTGCGGTGCCGTGGGCGCGGAACCAGCGGTCGGCGGCGTCGCGGACCAGGCCGCGGTGGGGGAGGACGAAGGGGCCGGCGAGGCCGGGGTCCGGGCGGTCGCACGCGGAGACGAACACCAGGTCCGTCCTCGCCACCGTCCGGCTCACCAGCGGCTCCGGCAGCCGCGCCGGGATGCCGGCGACCGCCACATCCACCTCGCCCTCGTCCAGCCGGGCCAGCGCGGCCGCCGCGTCGCCGGTGCGCAGATCGAGGCGGACCTGGGGGTGGGCCCTGCGGAACGGTGTCAACAAGTCGGGCAACAGAGCCTGACACGCCGTCACCGTCGCGAACACGGCCAGCCGCCCCGTGAGTTCGGCGGGGTCCGGGTGCTCCTCGCGGTACGCGCGCCACAACTCCAGCGCCTGGGCGGCGTATTCACGGAACCGGTGCCCCTCGGCCGTCAGCGAGACGCCCCTCGGCCCGCGGTCGAAGAGCCGGTGCCCGAGGTCGGACTCCAGTCGCTGCACGGTACGGGTCAGCGTCGCCGGGCTGACATGGCAGTCGAGACTGGTCCGGCCGAAGTTCAGCGTCCGGGCCAGATGCAGGAACAGCCGAAGCTCGCGATGATCGTCCCGCATACCCGCTCACCTGGGCCTTTCATCATCCGCAACAGTCCGCTGCAAAGGTTGCGCTTGTCGCAACGCCCGCCCGGACCCTACAACTCCACCATGACCACCTCCACTGTCTTCGCCCTCGAAACCATGGATGTGCCCGACGGCACCGAGACCATCCTGCGCGGCGGCCGCCACCTCTTCCCACTGCTGCCGCGGGCCTTCGCCGGGGTGCGCCGCATCGGGGTCATCGGCTGGGGACCGCAGGGCCGCGCTCAGGCCCGCAACCTGCGCGACTCCCTCGCCGGCACCGACATCACCGTCGCCGTCGGCCTGCGCCCCGGCTCCGCCTCGGCCGCCGACGCCCGCGCCCACGGCTTCACCGAGGCGGATGGCACCCTCGGCGACTGGCTCGCCGTCACCGCCGACAGCGACCTCGTCATCCTCCTGATCGCGGACGCCGCACTCGCCGCCCACCACCAGCAGATCTTCACCGCCCTGAAGCCCGGCGCCACCATCGGCCTCTCCCACGGCTTCCTCCTCGGCCACCTCCGGGAGACCGGCGGCGACTTCCCGCCCGGACACGGAGTCATCGCCGTCTGCCCCAAGGGCATGGGCGACTCGGTCCGCCGTCTGTACGAGCAGGGCGCCGAGATCAACGGCGCCGGAATCAACAGCAGTTACGCCGTCCACGCCGACCCCGACGGCCACGCCACCGGCCGCGCCCTCGCCTGGTCGGTCGCCCTCGGCTCCCCGTACACCTTCCGGACCACCCTGGAGAGCGAGTACCTCTCCGACATCGTCGGCGAGCGCGCCATCCTGCTGGGTGCCGTCCACGGCATCGTCGAGAGCCTCCGCACCCGCTATCGGCTCGCCGGGGACGACGAGGTGACCGCCTACGAGCGGTCCTGCGAGAACGTCACCGGCCCGATCGCCCGCACCATCTCCCGCGCCGGCCTCCGCGCGGTGCGCGAGGGCCTCGGCGCGGCCGGCCGGGACGTCTTCGACCGCGCGTACACGGCCACATACGGGCCCGCCCGTGACCTCGTCGCGGAGATCTACGACGAGGTCGCCGACGGCACCGAGCTGCGCAGTGTGATCCTGGCCGAACGACGCCTCGGCGCCCGTCCGATGAGCGAGATCGGCGGCTCACCGATGTGGTCCGTGAGCGACCGGGTGCGCGCCCGCCGGGACGAACGCGACCTGCCCGTCGAACCGTTCACCGCCGGGGTCTTCGTCGCCACCATGACCGCCCAGATCGACGAGTTCGCCGACCGCGGCCACCCCTGGTCGGAGATCGTCAACGAGTCCGTCATCGAGGCCGTCGACTCCCTCCTGCCCTACATGCACGCCCGCGACGTGGCCCACATGGTCGACAACTGCTCCCGCACGGCCCGCCTCGGCGCCCGCCGCTGGGGCCCCCGCTTCCAGACCGCCTACGAGCAGATCGCCTACCCGGCCGCCGAACGCCCGGCCGACCGGGGCCTGTTGGCATCCTTCGACACGCATCCCGTCCACGAGGCCCTGGCCGCCGCGGCGAAGCTCCGGCCGGCGGTGGACATCTCCGTGGTCTGACGGCTAGGCGGCCGCCCTGCGGCGAGGTCTGGCCACCAACTCCCCGCCGCAATGGGGGCAGATCTCGCGCATGGCCTCGCCGCAGGGCACACAGAACGTGCACTCGTACGAGCAGATGCGGGCCGGGGCGTCGGCGGGCAGGGTCGTCGTCTCACAGCGCTCGCAGCGGTCGCGCATCTCCAGTGCCATGTGTGGGCCTTTCCCTCGGATGGGGGTGCCATGACCTGTCACCTCCCATCCTCGACTCGCCGCGCGGGGCCGAAAGCCGCCTGCGGGTCAGAGATCAGCACGATCGGGCCACAGGCGTGTCACCACTGTCGGCCCTGCGGAAGCCGGTCCTGTTCGGGCGCGCTCACGTGCAGCACCTGGAAGACCTCGCCCTCGGCCGTGGGCGCGTCGTGGTCCCAGACCGAGAAGTGGACGATCTCCCAACGGCTGGTGTCCACGGCCGCTGCCGCGAGCACCGCCCCGTCCAGCGAGGCGAGCCGCCCGGTCTCACGCACGGCGTCCTCGACGACCTCGACCAACGGCACTCCGGCCGGGACCTGCCGTCGCCCGCGCACCGCCACCCGGGCGGACGAGCCGAGGTCGCCACCCGCCTCGTACGCCAGCCCCGTCCACTGACGGGCCGACGGACGCCCGAAGTCGTCGACGATGCCCTGGAAGCCGCCACCCCACAGGAAGGAGTTCATGCCCGCCATGCTGTTCCACAGGTAGAACGGCGCGTACTGGTTCACGGGCGAACCGTGCACACCGCGCTCACGTATCAGATACGCCTTGAGACCAAGGCCTTTCCAGGCGTCGAGCGCATGCCCGCGACTCGCCACGCGGTGACGGATGACGGCCATGTCGTAGTCGGCGGGCAGGGTGATCTCGTACTGCATCGCGTGCATGAAGTGCCTCCATGGGGCTGTCGAGTCGATGAGCGGCCTATCGAGCAGGCCGGAGGAGCGCGAGCAGCCCCCGCACCCCCGCGTCGAAGGCCGCGGGCGAGCCCGACGCGCGGGCCAGGACATATCCGCCCTGCACGGTCGCCACGATCGTCGCGGCGATCTCCTCGGCGTCCAGCTCCGGCGCGAACTGCCCCCGCTCCTTGCCCTCTTCGACGAGTCCGGCAAGACGCTCACGCAGCCAGTCGATCGTCTCGTCCACCGGTGCCCGCAGCCTGTCGCTCGCGACGACATCCGGGTCCATCGTGAGCCGCCCGACGGGGCAGCCGCGCAGCACATCGCGTTCCCGGCGCAGATACGCCCCGATGCGCTCGTACGGTGTGCCGGGCCCGTCGAGTACTCCCTCGGCAGTGGTCCGCAACTCCTCGGCGGTCCGGCGAATCGCCGCGAGCGCCAGATCGGGCTTGCCCTTGAAATGGTGGTACATGCTCCCCTGGCCGGCGCCCGAGCGCTCCAGGATGGCCTTGGGGCTGGTGCCCACGTAACCGCGCTCCCACAGCAGCTCGCGCGTGGACTCGATCAGACGCTCAGGGGTGCTCATGCTCCCACTGTACATACTAGTAGTTACAGAAATAGTAGTCACAGAAATGAGGCACACAGAACTGAGCACGCTCGACGAGCCGGGGCAGGCCACGAGCATCCTCGTGCGGGCGGGCCCGGGCGTCAGCCGGCAGGAAATGGTGGACGCCCCGACTCCCGTACTGCCGAGGGGAATCGAGGCGATCACCGGTCAGGGGTCCGCCGAGGAGAACACGGCGGGTGGCACGCCTGGATGTCCTGCGTGCCACCCCTACCGAATGACGTACGGACGGCCGCCGATGTGCGACCAGTGGGTCACCGCCCGGTCAGCCTGCGACGGCCGACCGGGCGGGAGCGTGTTCGGACCTGCGGCCAGGCGCGGCGGGCCTGTGTCCGGTGCCGTTCGTCTGTCCGGCGTCGAGCGTCAGCCCGGAGTCGTACGGAGAGATCTTGGGCACCGCGGCCGTGGACGCCGACAGCGTGAACCACACCACCTTCCCCGACTCGCCGTGCGGCCGCACACCCCAGCTCTCACTCACCGCGGCGACCATCGCGAGACCGCGACCACAGGTGGCGAAGGGCTCCGCGTCCTGGACGATCGGGAGGCGGGGGTCGTTGTCGTGCACCGAGACCGTGAGCCGGCCGAGGAGCAACTCCATCTCCACGGTGCACATCTTGTCCGGCTCCGCGTGCTGGTGGACGTTGGACAGCAGCTCGGTCACACCGAGTGCGGCCCGGTCTATCAACGGATCCAGATGCCAGTAGCGCAATTGCGCAGATACGATTCTGCGGACCTGGCCGATCCGCGACGGCAGGGCTTGGAGCTCCACCGTGCAGTGCCTGCTTTGCTGGCTGATCACGGCTGCGACTCCCCGAATTGAGTCCGGAAGAAGATCGGAGTACGGATCCAGCGAGGTGGCTGGGCGAAAAACGCCGCCTGCTGTGGTGCGGCCGCCTGACGACTGCCGCCTGGGCGGAAGCCTGGACTGCCGCCTGCTCATGGGGTGGCTGCTGACGACCACCGCCCGCTGACATGGCCGGCGGGCTGGTTCGCAGCGTTATCGCCGGTAAACCCAGAGTGACGTGAGACCAGAGTGACTCAGGGGGTCCGGTCCCGCAACTCGCGGTTCATCAGCCGCTGCGCCCCGCGGCCTTGCGCACCGCCTCTATGAAACGGCGGGCCGACGGCGGCCCGGGCTTCCCCGGAGCCGGGTCCTGCTCGTTGAGCGTGAGCGTGTAACGGGTTCCGTTGACGTCGGCCAACGCCCGGTCCTCGTTCGCGAACCAGGGCTTCGAGGCCCGTACCGCCTGCACCGGGGCGCTGTCGATCTCACTGCCGTAACTCGTGAGCAACTGCAGGCGACCGCCCTCGATCCGGACCTGTCCGGCCCGGGTGAGCTGCCGCAGCCTCTTTCCGATCCGCACGCCCGTGGCCGTGAACTCCGGCTCCGCCATGTGCCCCGCCCCCTAGTGTGCTTCGGCCGTCCTCTGTCGTGATCCGTCGCGGACCGTGATCCAGTGTGCCCGAGGTCGCTGTCCCCTGGGCGGCCCCGGTGGCGTCGTACTCGGCCCGTGCGGTGAAGTCTGCACGTCCCCGGCGTGGAGCACCAGTGCGCACGGTTGGTCGGGGGCGGGGTTCCGGCGCACGCGCGGCATGCGCCCCCCATGCGCCCCGCGCATCCTCGCCACAGGAGTGTCCTTGAGGTACTCAAAGGCATGTTTATGCAGGTGAGAAGCGTGCGGAAGGTGTTTATCATCGGGAGGTCCGACGCCGCGATCCGCCGTCGGCGCAATGCGTGAGGAGCACGCCGTGAGCACCACCCACCCCACCCGTCCGGACGTGACCCTCGACGTCGATCACAGCGACACCGGGTACCGGACCTGGCTCAAAGAAGCCGTCCGCAAGGTCCAGGCCGACGCCAACCGTTCCGCAGACACCCATCTGCTGCGCTTCCCGCTGCCCGAGAGATGGGGCATCGACCTGTATCTCAAGGACGAGTCGACCCACCCCACCGGCAGCCTCAAGCACCGCCTCGCCCGCTCCCTCTTCCTCTACGGCCTGTGCAACGGCTGGATCCGGCCGGGCCGCCCCGTCATAGAGGCGTCCAGCGGCTCCACGGCCGTCTCCGAGGCGTACTTCGCCAAACTGATCGGCGTCCCCTTCATCGCCGTCATGCCGCGCACGACCAGCGCCGAGAAGATCCGCCTGATCGAGTTCCACGGCGGCCGCTGCCACTTCGTGGACGACTCACGGAAGATGTACGAGGAGTCGGCCCGCCTCGCGGTGGAGACCGGCGGCCACTACATGGACCAGTTCACCTACGCCGAACGGGCCACGGACTGGCGCGGCAACAACAACATCGCCGAATCCGTCTTCCGCCAGCTGGAGTTGGAGCGGTTCCCCGAGCCCGCGTGGATCGTCGCGACAGCCGGCACCGGCGGCACCTCCGCGACCATCGCCCGCTACGTCCACTACATGCAGTACGACACCCGCATCTGCGTCGCCGACCCCGAGAACTCCTGTTTCTTCGAGGGCTGGACCACCGGCGACCTCGATGTCACCTGCGACTGCGGCTCCCGCATCGAGGGCATCG
Source organism: Streptomyces sp. DSM 40750 (assembly GCF_024612035.1). Classification (GTDB taxonomy): domain Bacteria; phylum Actinomycetota; class Actinomycetes; order Streptomycetales; family Streptomycetaceae; genus Streptomyces. The sequence goes on along the minus strand of NZ_CP102513.1, from coordinate 1,435,647 downwards.
GCCGCCCCCGCATGGAGCCCAGCTTCGTCCCCGGTGCCGTCGACCGCATGATGAAGGTCCCAGACGCCGCCAGCGTCGCCGCCGTACGAGCCCTGGAACAGTCCATCGGCCGCAAGGCCGGCGGCTCCACGGGCACCGGCCTGTGGAGCGCGCTCAAGATCATCGCCGAGATGGTCTCCGAGAACCGCCAGGGCAGCGTGGTCACCCTCCTGTGCGACCCGGGCGACCGCTATCTCGACAAGTACTACTCGGACGAGTGGCTGGCGGAGCAGGGCCTGGACATCGCACCGTACGCGGCGGCCATCGAGACCCTGCTGGAGACGGGCGTGTGGGGAGACTAGGGGTACGTGAGGCCGGGGCCCAGTGCCGGTCTCTCAGGGGCGCGGGGAACCGCGGGACCAGCCACCGACGGCCGGCAGTCTCACGTCGCCCTCAGTAACAACGGCGCTCACATGTCGGCGCTGTCGTCAGAGTCCTCCCCGGCCACCACCAACCGCCGCAAATGCTCAGCGATCTCGCCCCGAGCCTGCGCGGCCAACCCCGCGTCCGTCACCAACGTATCCACCTGCTCCAACGCCGCGAACGAACTCAACCCCACCGTCCCCCACTTGGTGTGGTCGGCCACCACCACAACCCGCCGCGCCGACTGCACGAGCCGCCGGTTCGTCTCGGCCTCCGCCAGATTCGGCGTGGACAGCCCCGCCTCGACCGATATCCCGTGCACACCGAGGAACAGCACATCGAAGTGGAGCGTCGCGATCGCCTGATCGGCCACCGGCCCCACCAGCGAGTCGGACGGCGTACGTACCCCACCGGTCAGCACGACGGTCGCCGCACCCTGCCGGGGCCCGGACGTGCGCTGGGCGGCATGGAAGACATCGGCGACCCGCACCGAGTTCGTCACCACGGTCAGATCCGGCACGTCCACCAGCCGGTGCGCGAGCGCGTACGTCGTCGTACCCCCGGACAGCGCGATCGCCGACCCCGGCGCGACCAGCTCCGCGGCGGCCCGCGCGATGTCCTCCTTGGCGCTCAGCTCCAGCCCGGACTTCGCCTCGAAACCCGGCTCGTGCGTGCTCGCCTCGGCCACCGGCACCGCACCGCCGTGCACCTTCTCCACCGCGCCTTGGCGGGCGAGCGCGTCCAGATCGCGGCGCACCGTCATGTCCGACACACCGAGCTTGCGCGTCAGCTCGTTGACCCGGACCCCGCCCCGCCGTCGTACCTCGTCGAGGATCAGGGCACGGCGCTGCTCGGCGAGGAGGTTCTGGTTCTCACTCACGCCCGCTCCGGTCCTTTCGCCCCATCACGTCCGACACGCCTTCCATACCCCCTCCGACGAGGACATTCCCCCTGTCCCCGGTCCCGAGGACGCCCCATATTCGCATGCCCCACCACCGGTGACGCCACTACCTGCACAGGCGCGGGTACGTCACGTTCCGTCCTCGCGCCCGCCACTATCACACGGATCGGGGAGATTCCGTGACCACAGGTGTACGAGTCACGCCCAGCGGCGATCATCAGTGCCTGCACATCACATCTGACTTGCGGCGCTCACGGGGGAAGCGGAACAGTGGATCGTGCGACGGAACATACGACACATACGGAACCCAGGGAACATCCGGTACCCACGGAAGCGGGCGAGCACCAGGACTCCGACCGCATCACGCCGGACGGAACAGCCCTCGAACTCCTCGTCCACGGCGTCGGCGGCACCACCCCCGAACGCATGCTGGACGATCCGCGCACGGTCCGGATCACCGGCGACGACACGGCCGCCGTCTTCCGGCGCATCGACGACGCCGACGCGGAGGCACGGCCCGCGGACTACCGCGGCAAGCCCGTCCCCGAGGCCTATGTGTGGTGCAACCTCACGTCCGGAAACGGCTCCCGCGCCCTGTGGCTGTTGCTGCTGCCGTTCATGGTCGTCAACCTCGCCCACTGGATGCGCCCCACCACCCGGAACCGTCGCCGGACGGTACGCCTCTACGGCCTCCTGGTCCGCCTGACCGGCCTGACCCTCACCGTGCTGCTCGTCGCCGCCGCCTGCGAGGTCGCCCTCGACCTGACCGCCTGGCAGTGCGCGGGCGCACGCGCGTGCGCCGAGGAGCACACCTGGCTCGGCTTCCTCTCCCCGGCCGTCTCCGACGACGGCTGGTGGAGTCAGCCCGGCCGCCGCCTCGCCCTGGCCGGCCTGGTGCCCGCCGCGCTGACCGGCCTCCTGTGGTACCTCTCCCACCGCACCTGGAACGAGTACGAGTCACAGCGCCCCATGGACCGCGACGACGCCCGCCCCGATGGCGAGACGACGGCCCGCGTCGCACCAGACGTCGAGGACACCGCACGCGTCGCTCTCGGACGGCCCGGCTTCTGGTACGGGCGCCGACTGGTGGCCAGGCTGCGTGCCGGCCACGCGGCGGCCGGCTTCCTGACGGTCGCGGCGGCGGTCGGCACGTCCGCTGCCCGCCACGACCGCCGGGCGGGCGGCCCCGCCGTCCTTGAGCTCCTGGGCTGGCTGCTGAACGCGGCACTCGTCGTGCTCACGGTCGTCGTGGTGTGGGTGGTGTGCCGCCGGGGCCGCAGCGAGAACCGCCTCGACAAGGAACTGGACGAGCACCTGGTACGCCGCCTGCCCGCCGGTTCGCTCGCCCTCCTCGTGCTCGCCATGGTGTATGCCGGGTGGTCCCGCCCCGACTGGACGTCGGCGGGCCGGCTGCCGGGAGACATGACCTTCGGCGGGATCACCCTGGTACAGGGCCTGCTCGTCATCGCGCTCGGCGTGGTCGCCCGCACTCTGTACCGCTCCCGCCCCGACCCGCGCACCGCCATGTACGGCCTGGCCGGCCCCGCCGTCGCGATGCTCGCCTGCGCCCTCGGCGGCGTCATGTCGGCAGGCGTCGCCCAACGCGTCGCCGACTGGCTGGGCGGCACCGACGACGCCCTGCCGGGCCCACCCGTCCTCCTCACCTGGCAGGCCTCCGTCATCCCGCCCCTCCTCCTGGTCGTCCTCGGCCTCCTCGGCTGGCTGGCCCGCCGCACCTGGGTCCTCCGGCGCGCGGAGATGGCGGCGGTGGAGCGGGAGTACGACGTGGTGAAAGGCCGGCCCCACCACAGACGCCCGGCGGAAGAGCGACCGGACGAGGAAGCAGAAGGCCGACCGGACGAGGAAGCAGAAGGCCGACCGGACGAGGAAGCCGAAGAACGACCGAACGAGGAAGCCGAAGAACGACCGAACGAGGAGCACGAGTCCCAGGACGCCGGCCGCACCCGCCGTATCGCGCGCACCCGTGCCATGGCCGCCCTCACCGACCGCGCGCCCCGCATCATCGGCATCACCTCCACCGTGACGCTGCTCCTCGGCGCCGGAGCCCTGGCCGGCGCCCTGGCGACGCGCGAGACACCGGCGAAGGCGGCGCACGACTCGTACGACTGCGTCGCGGGTGCCGCCGAGACCGCGCAGACGCTGGGGTCCTGGCTGATCGGCGTGGGGTTCCTGCTCTTCGTCACCTGGGGGCGCAGGGCCTACAAGGACGCCTCCGCACGCCGCACGATCGGCATCCTCTGGGACGTGGGCACGTTCTGGCCGCGCGCCGCCCACCCGTTCGCACCGCCCTGTTATGCCGAGCGGGCCGTGCCCGATCTGACCTGGCGCATGGCCACCTGGACCCGCACCACGGGTGGCCGGCTCGTCCTCTCCGGCCACTCCCAGGGCAGCGTCCTCGCGGCGGCCGCCGCCTGGCAGCTGACCCCGTCGGTCCGCAAGCGGGTCGCGCTGCTCACGTACGGCTCACCGCTGGAGCGGCTGTACGGGCGCTGGTTCCCCGCCCACTTCGGCCCGGAACCGCTCGCCTCCCTGCACCGCGAGGTCGACTGCTGGCGCAACCTGTACCGCCTCACCGACCCCATCGGTGGCCCCGTACACCTGACCAGCAGATACGGGCCGCAGGTCGACGCCGAGCCCTTCAAGGACCCGCTCGCCTACGGCCGCACCGGCGCCCACCCCCTGCCCGCCCCGATCCTCGGCCACTCCGACTACCAGGCGGACCCGGCTTTCGGCGACGAGCGGCAGCACCTGCTGGCCCGGATCGGACCGGAGCTGCCGGGCCCACGGAAGTCCTAGCGCACAGTGGCCCGAGTCCTGGTTCGCAGCGCGCCCGCAGCCCCTGTCACTCGTCGTCCGGGCAGGAGATGTCCCGCTCCGGCCGCTCCCCGGTGAGCAGGAAGGTCGTCACGGCACGGTTGCCGCACGCGTTCCCCGTCCCCAGATACGCGCCGTGTCCGCCGCTCTCCAGCGTGACGAGCCGAGCGCGGTCGCCCAGCGCGCCCCGCAGCTTCAGGGCGCCGAAGTAAGGGGTCGCCGGGTCCCGCCGATGCTGGAGCAGGAGGATGTTGGACGGCCCCTCGTCGGTGATCCGGGTCGGCTTCTCCACGGGCTTGTCCTTCCAGAAGGAACACGGCGTGACGTTCACCGGAATCCCGGCCGTGAGCGGATACCGCACGCGGTTGTCGGCCACCGCCCGCTCGAACGCGCCCACCGACGCCGGCCAGCGCACGTCGTTGCAGATCACCGCCATCACCGCCGCCGCGTCCTCGTCGCTCATCGGCCCGGCCACGTCGGGTGTCAGGACCGGCGTCGCCCTCGGGTCCAGGGCCTGGCGCATCAGCAGGGCCAGTTCGTCGAACGAGTTGTCGTTGTACAGGGCGTTCTGCATCACCTGCCGCAGTCGGTTGCCGGTCAGGGGCACGCCCTCGGTGGTCGTCGCCCTCGGGGCGCGGTCCAGCGCGGCCGCCAGGGACAGGAACAACGGCCGTACGTCCTCCGGCTTCTCGGTGAGCCGCAGGCCCGCAGTCTCCCGGGCGGGGTCGGCGGCCCAGGCGGCGAAGTCCGGGAACCGGTCCTCCGCGCCCCGCGCCATGCTCGCCAGCCAGCCCCGCGCGACCAGCCGCGGATCGGGGTCGTCATTGCTGTCCAGCACCCAACGGTCCGTCCGCTCGGGGTACTTCTGCGCGTAGACCGCGCCCACGTACGTCCCGTACGACACTCCGTACGCCGACAGCCGCTCCTCGCCCAGGGCCTGCCGGAAACGGTCGATGTCACGCACCTCGTTGGCGGTGGTGAGGCTGCGCAGCACCGCACCGCCGTTCGTGGCGCAGGCCTCGGCGGTACGCCGGGACCGCGCCACGTTCTCGGCGATGTCCCCGTCGGGCGAGGGCCAGGACCGCAGGGTCACCAGGTGCCGGTCGTCGGCGGGGAGCCCACAGCTCGCCCGCGTACTGCCGCCCACACCGCGGGGGTCGAGGCTGACGATGTCGTACGCGCCGCCGAGTTCGTTCCGGAGCGCGTTCCCCTGCTGGGTGAGCCGCTTGACGCCGGAGCCGCCCGGTCCGCCCGGGATCACCAGCAGCGTGCCGCGCCGTGCCTCGGGGGCCTCGCTGCGCAGTCGGGAGACGGCGAGCGTGAGCTGCGCGCCGTCCGGATCGCGGTAGTCGAGCGGTACGGGCAGTTCCGCGCACTCCTGACCGGCGGGGCCGTTCGGCTGGGCGCAGGGGCGCCAGGTGAGGGCGGGGGAGGAGGGGGCCGCCGTGGCGGCCGCCGGGCCGGTGACGGCGGTCAGCGTGGTGGCGGCGGCCGAGACGGAGAGGGCCAGGACCAGGGCTCGTCGAGTGCGATGCGTCATGGGGATCATGCTGTCCGCCGGATCGCTCCGGTCCCATCCGGCCGACAGCACACCTGTGGTGGGGTTTTCCCCCTGGGGTGAACCCCCGGCCCCTCCGCGGCTACGGCAGCTCCGGCAGGTCCTCCGCGTACAGCAACGTCAGGTCGTCCGTGCTCGGTTCGGCGACCTGGGCCACCCGGCTCGCGTGGCGCTCCACCATCGCCTCGAAAGTCTGCCGCGCGGTACGGCCGTTGCCGAAAGCCGGGCCCTTCGGGATCGCCGTGAAGTACTTCAGAAGCGCGTCACCCGCACCCGGCGCCAGCCGGTACTCGTGCTCCTCGGCCTGCTGCTCCACGATGCGCAACAGCTCGTCGGGGACGTAGTCGTCGAAGGTGATGGTCCGTGAGAAACGGGACGCCACACCGGGGTTGACGCTGAGGAAGCGCTCCATCTCGGCCGTGTAGCCCGCGACGATCACCACCACGGCGTCCCGGTGGTCCTCCATCAGCTTCACCAGTGTGTCGATGGCCTCCTTGCCGAAGTCCCGGCCCGAGTCCTCCGGCGACAGCGCGTACGCCTCGTCGATGAACAGCACACCACCACGGGCCCGTTCGAAGGCCTCCTGGGTGCGGATCGCGGTGGAGCCGATGTGCTCGCCGACCAGGTCCACCCGGGACACCTCGACGAGATGCCCCTTCTCCAGGACGTCGAGCGAGGCCAGGATCTCGCCGTACAGACGGGCGACCGTCGTCTTGCCGGTGCCGGGGGAGCCCGTGAACACCAAGTGCCGTTTGACGGACGCCGCCTTGAGGCCGGCCTGCTGACGGCGGCGGCCCACCTCGATCATGTCGGTGAGGGCGCGCACCTCGCGCTTGACGCTGTCCAGGCCGACCAGCGCGTCGAGTTCACCGAGCACGGCCTTCGAGGCTCGCACCGGCGTCTCGGGTTCCACGGAGGGCACGGTGGCCGGCGGCTGCTCGGTGGTGCGCTGGCCCGGGATCGAGCCCAGCAGGCCGGGCGACTGGGCCGTGGTCTGGGTGGCGGTCTCGGGCGCGGCCGGGGGCCGCACCCCCGCGCTCTCGTCGCTGGTGCAGTCCTCGACGACGGGGCCGCCGCCCGCGGTGCCGGGCCCGCCGTCCGCGAACTCGTAACCCCCGCGCGCGCAACGCTCCGTACGGCATTTGCGCAGCGTCGCCCGGCAGCCGTCGATGATGTGGAAGCCGTAGCCGCCGCTGCCCGTCACCCGGCAGTTGAGGAAGCTGCCGCGGCCCCCGGCCGAGACATAGAAGCCGGCCTCGGCGGGCGAGGTGACCGTGCAGCGCTCGATGGTCGGGTCGGCGCCCTTGGTGACGATCACGCCGGTCTGCGTGCCGTCCACGGTGCAGCCGTTGAGGGTGCCGCCGCTGCCGTGGTCGCGGAACCAGGCGCCCGTCGCCGCGTCCCGGATCCGGCAGTCGTCGAGCTGGGCGGTCGCCCCGTCGCTCACCGACACCGCCGTGTTCCGCACCTGCGACAGATCACTGTCGACGACGTCCGCGCGTGAACCCCGGTCCAGCACGAACAGCGCGTCGGGCACGTCGTGCACCCGGCAGGACTCCAGCACCGCCGTCGCGCCGTCGCTGACCCAGACGGCCGGATAGTCGCCGGTGCTGTCGAAGATCTCGCACTGGTTGGCGTCCACGCGCGTGCCCGGGTCCCACACCGACAGTCCGTTGCGCCCGAACTGCCGTACCGACGTGCGGGTCAGGGTGAGGACGGAGCGCGAGCGCAGGTCCACCGCGTTCTCCGGGATGTCGTGGATACGGCAGTCCGCGAGGGTGAGCACGGCGTCCGTGTCGAGCGTGACACCGTCGGCCGTCGTACGGTGCACGTCGCAGTCGGTGAGATGGGCCGTGGCCCGCCCGGTGATCTGTACGCCGCTGCCGCGGACCTCGTAGACCTCGCATCCGACCGCTTCCAGCGCGGAGTTCTCCCCGGTCGCCGTCAGGCCCGAACCCGAGGTGTGGTGCACCCTGCACCGCTCCAGCCGTGGATGACCGCCGCCGCGCACCGCGACACCGGCCTGGCCGGCCGCGACGACCTCGCACTCCTCGAACACGCCGCCGCCGCCGTCGACCACGGCGATGCCGATCCCGGCCGGGTTGTCGACCGTGCAGCGCCGGACCGTCGGGCGGGCGCCGCCGCGCACCTCGATGCCGGCCGCGGAACGCGTGACGATCCGCAGGTCCAGGAGCTCGGGTGTGCCGTCCTCGACGAGCAGCGCGGGGGCCGCCGCGTCCTGGCCCTCCACATGCAGGTCCTGCACCACGGCCGAGGCGGACACCGTCAGCGGCACCCCGTCGAGGGGCGCGATGCGAACCGAGCCGGGCGAGCCCTCCGGGCCGCGCAGCGTGACCCCCCGCTGCACGACGAGGTTCTCCCGGTACGTGCCGGGAGCGACGATGAGCACATCGCCGTCACTCGCGGCCTCCAGGGCCGCGGCGAGCGACGTGTACTCACCTGTGCGGCGCCGCCACCGCGATGTACCGGTGTGCGTCACCTGGACCGTGCCCTGTGCCATGGCGTTGCTGTGCCCCCACCTCGTGGAACGCGGGTCGATGCCGAACAGTTCGGCTGGTCGGTCCACCGTAGCGTGCGCGGACAGGGGGAGTTGACCGGAGTCGGAAGGCGGCCAGGGCCGGGGACGGACCCCCATCGCACCGCCCACCGGCGACTTAAGGCGCCGCAGCCCGAAGTCGCCATGATCCAAACGGCAGGCCCTAGCTGCCCGTGCCCGTCCTGCCCCAGTCCGGCCCCGCCTTGTCCCACGCCTGGTCCCAACGGGTGTACCGGCGGCGGACCATGCGCCAGACGATCAGCCGCCTCCCACCCTCGGCGAGCCCCGCGGCGAGCACGGTGGCGCCGAATCCGGCCAGCACGGCGTGCGTCGTCGCGGTGGCGGTGTCCAGGGGGCGGCCCACTATTCGGCCCTGCCCGTCCGTCCACAGCGTGAAGTGGTCGCCGGGCTGCGGGGTCTTGAGGTTGGCCATGACCGTGCCGTGCCGGTCGGTGCCGTCCGGGCCGGTCCAGTCGGCGACCACCCGGCTCTGCCGGTCGCGGGTCGTGGCCGTCTCCGGATCAGGGTCCAGCGGGGAGCCGTCGACCTTCTTGACGACGGTGGCGGTCACCCGGTGCCGGGTCTCCTGCTGGTCGCGCACGGACTGCTGCAGGGCGCTCTGGGCGGCGGTGCCGACGAGGGCGCCGATCAAGGGTGCGGCGATGAGGATCAGCACGAGGGCCGCGAACGCCAGCCACGCCTCGACCAGATCGGTCGTCCGCCGCAGCGGATTGTGCCGCCAACGCCACAGCCCGCCGAACGCCCGCAGTCCACCGATTGCCCGCACTGCCCCACACCCCCTTACGCGTCCGTGATAACCCCGGGCGGAGCCGTCCACGCGCGGTCCCGGTCAAGAGAGAGCGAAATCACCCTCCCGCCGGCCTTCTCATGAACTTCTCACCAAGACTCAACGGTCGGGCCCAGCGCGTGTGTTCCCTACACACGAACGGAATCGTAAGAGGTTGAATTCTCAAGAGGAGAAGGGGGGTTACCTCAGGACCGCGCAGATCTCATCGGGATCGAACGCCTTATTCGAGGATCCGCACCGGATCGCCGATGCGAACCGTGCCCCCGGATTCCGGAACCAGGTTCTGCCCGAAGACCAGCTTGTCGCCGAAACGGCGGTGGCGGGCGAGTGTGCGCAGCGGTTCCCGCCCGCGCTCGGCGGTGTCCTGGTCGGTGGTGGTCACCACGCACCGCCCGCACATCTTGGCGACCCGGAAGGTGACCTCTCCCAGGGCGACGCGCCGCCAGCCGTCCTCGGCCCAGGCGTCCGTGCCGTCGACGACCACGTTCGGCCGGAAGCGGCTCATCGGCAGCGGGCCCTCTTCGGGGTGGTCGCCGTCCGCGACCAGGGCGTTGAGCGCGTCGAGCGAGGCGAGTGTGGTGAGCAGCAGCGGATAGCCGTCGGCGAAGCTCACGGTCTCGCCGGGGCGGGCGTACTCGGGATCGATCGGGCGGCGGGTCGCCGGGTCGTCGAGATGCACGAGCCGCACGGCGATGCCCAGGTAGTCGCTGAACCAGGCGTGCGCCGCGGCTTCGGCGGGGACCCCCTCCACCTTGTCCCGCCAGATCTCCACCGTCGTCGTCCCGGTGGGCTCGGGCACGGGAACGGCGAGCGGCTCACGGCCGGGCGCGGACAGCAGGAGACCGCCGCCGGGCTTCAGCCCGGCGGCGGCCAACGCCATACGCGGATGCGGACGTTGAGTGATGACCTTGCCCGAGTCGTCGACCAGCACCCAGCGGCGGTCGCCCGCCAGCCCCCAAGGCTCCACGACGGCCTCGTCGGGGGCGAATCCCCGGGCCGCCTTCAGTGGGTGGACATGGATCGAGTGCAGTGACGGATTCCCCATGGGGTCATCCTGCCAGCAGGCCGTGACAACCCCACGCGGAATATTTCAAGTGGTTCAGTAGCCGCGGTACTGCTGACCGTTGTACGGCTCCTGCTGGTACGGGGCGGCCTGAGCCGGGCGCGGAGCCGCCGGGCGCATGGCCTCGTAGCCGGTGTTGCCGGGCATCGGACGCTGCTGCTGCTGCGGCTGGGCGCCCGGGTATCCACGCGGACCCGCGGCCTGCTGCGGGATGTACGCGTTGGGTGCCTGCTGCAGCGGCGAGGGCTGCTGGGCCTGCGGATAACCGTAGGCGGGGGACGGCTGGGAGGGACCGGCCGGCAGTGCGGGGAGCGCCGACGGGAGCGCGGGCAGATTGCTGCCCGGCGTGTCGTACTGGGCCGGTACCCGGATGGGGGCGATCTGAGGGGTTCCCCGCTCGGCGACGAGAGAGTCGTAGATCGGGGTGTCCGCGAAGGACGAGGCGGAGTAGTAACCGCCGCCGTAGGTGGAGCGGGGGGAGGTCATGGCACATAAGTTAAGCCCACGATGTGCTGGTTGGGGAGACCGATAAGAGGGTTCTTTTCCGTGTCGGCTGTGACGCTGGATCCCCAATGCGAGCGAACTCGGCGAAAAAGGGCAGCAAAGCGCGTTCTGATCGTGTAAAGGGCGAGTTCCCGGGGGGTTACCGGCGGTTGGACACAGCTCTTTCGGTACGGGTTCTGGGGGTTCCGGGGCCCGGGGGAATAGGTTTGGCCCCGACAACGGGTCCGGGCGGATCCGACGGACTGCGTGGGACGCGGCCTGGCGACGACCTTCTGGGTGACCTTCTGATGGGGGCGGACATGTCAATGCCGAAAGGATCGAACACCGCGGTGCCGACGACGGCGCTGCGCGTGGAACTGGGCCGGGGCTCCGGGCCGGGTGCGCCCCTGACGGACGCCTCGGCGCTGTTGCTCGTCGGCGGAAAGGTACGCTCGGACGCCGACTTCGTCTTCTACAACCAGCCCGCGCACTCCTCCGGCGCCGTCCGGCACGAGGGCAAACGGGACACCGGCGGCCAGGTGACCGAATCACTCGTCGTCGACCTCGCGCGCGTGGAGCCCGCCATCGAGACCGTGGTGGTGGCCGCCTCGGCGGACGGCGGCACCTTCGGGCAGGTGCCCGGACTGTACATCCGGGTGCTCGACGAGCGGGCCGGCACCGAGATCGCGCGCTACGACAGCGTGGACGCCGGCGTCGAGACCGCTTTTGTGCTCGGCGAGTTCTACCGCCGGCAGGGCGCCTGGAAGTTCCGTGCCGTCGGCCAGGGCTACAGCAGCGGCCTGGAGGGCCTGGCCACCGACTACGGCATCACCGTGGACGAACCGCAGCACACGGCGGCACCTCCCGCCCCCATGACCTCGCCGGCACCCGTGGCTCCTCCCGTCACCGTGCCGCCCCCGGTGACGACCGCCCCGCCTCCGCCGCCCGCACCGCCGGCCCCGGTCCGCCTCACCAAGGTCACGCTCACCAAGGAGGCCCCGGCGGTCTCCCTGAGCAAGCAGGGCGGCACCTCCGGGGCCATGCGCGTGAACCTCAACTGGGAGGTGCACAAGCAGTTCACCGGGTGGGGCAGCAAGCTGGGCCGGGCCATCGCCAACCACGCGGACCTCGACCTCGACCTGTGCGCCCTGTTCGAACTGTCCGACGGCAGCAAGGGCGTCGTCCAGGCGCTCGGCAACGCCTTCGGGGCCCTGCGCCAGCCGCCCTTCATCCACCTCGACGGGGACGACCGCACCGGCGCCGTGAGCAGCGGCGAGAACCTCACCATCAACCTCGACCACAAGAACGCCTTCCGGCGCATCCTCATCTTCGTCACCATCTACGAGGGCGCCCGCTCCTTCGCCGATCTGCACGCGACGGTCACCCTCCAGCCGCAGCACGGCGCCCCCATCGACTTCTCCCTCGACGAGTGCACCGTCCCCTCCACCGTCTGCGCCCTCGCCCTCATCACCAACCAGGGCGGCGACCTCATCGTGCAGCGCGAGGCCCGCTACCTGGTCCCCGAGCGCGGCGTGAGCCCGCAGCGCACGGTCGACTACGCCTACGGGTGGGGGATGAACTGGACCCCCGGCAGGAAATAGCGGCCCATACGGCCCATACGGCCCATACGGAGGGGCTTCTGGTACCCGGCTAGCCCTCGTCCGGGACCGAGTCCGGGCGCGCGTAGGTGCGGCCCTTCCAGGCCGCACCGCGTCCCCGGTAGTGCCGCACCGCGGAGTCGACCGTCATCAGCAGGTACAGGAACGCGGTGAACGGCAGCAGGGGAGCGAGCCACAGCGGCTGACCGTAGTAGCGGAGCATCGGCAGGTACGTCGCGGTCATCAGCAGCCAGGCGAGCCCGCCGAGGAGTGCTGGGGGGAGGTCTCCCGCGGCGAGACCCGTCAGGAGCGCGACGGGCGGTACGAGGTAGACCAGCGTCAGACCGAGGACCGTCCCGGCGAGCAGCAGCGGGTTGTGCAGCAGCTGGGCGTAGGCGCTGCGGGAGACCATGCGCCACAGGTCGCGCAGCCGGGGGTAGGGCCGCACGCTGTCCACCCGCTCCGCCAGCCCCAGCCAGATGTGGCCGCCGCTCCTCTTGACCGCCGTGGCCAGGGCCACGTCGTCGATGACGGCCTGCCGGATCGCGTCCGGGATCCGGGCCCGCTCGGCGGTCTCGGCCCGCAGCAGCACGCAGCCACCCGCCGCGGCGGCCGTGCGCGAGCCCCGTACGCCGATCCGGCGGAAGGGATAGAGCTGGGCGAAGAAATAGACGAAGGCGGGCACGACGAGGCGTTCCCACACGCTCTCGGCGCGCAGCCGCGCCATCTGCGACACGAGGTCGAAGCCCCCGCTGTGCGCGGCCGCCACCAACCCGCGCAGGCTGTCCGGCCGATGGGCGATGTCCGCGTCCGTCAGCAGCAGGAACTCGGGTCCACGCGCGCGTGCCAGCCCCATTCCGTGCCGCAGGGCCCAGAGCTTGCCCGTCCAGCCGGCGGGCGGCTCCCCGGGCGAGGACACGGTCAGGGGGAGCCCGCCGTGCCGCCGGGCCAGCCCACGGGCCAGTTCGCCGGTCCCGTCCGAACTGCCGTCGTCGACCAGGAAGACCTCCGCGCGGCCGGGATAGTCCTGGGTCAGCAGCGACGGCAGGCTCTCGGGCAGGACGGCGGCCTCGTCGCGCGCGGGGACGACGACACAGACGTACGGCCAGTCGTCGGGATCACGGCGGGGCGGCAGGCGCACGTCCGTGCGCCAGAAGAAGCCCTGGCCGAGCAGCAGCCACAGCCAGGCGGCGAGTGATCCGGCGGCGGTCCACGCGATGGCGCTCACGCCCAGCAGTCTGCCCCACCGAAACGGTCCCACCGAGGCCATCGTCTATCGTGGCCGGGTGAAGATCGCGCTCATGGACTCCGGTATCGGCCTCCTCCCCGCAGCCACTGCGGTACGGCGGCTGCGGCCCGACGCGGATCTCGTGATCTCCTCGGACCCCGACGGCATGCCCTGGGGTCCGCGCACTCCACAGGACCTGACGGAGCGTGCCCTCGCCGTCGCCGAGGCGGCGGCCGCGCACGCGCCCGACGCCCTGATCGTCGGCTGCAACACCGCGTCCGTGCACGCCCTGCCCGCCCTGCGCGCCCTCCTCGAACCCGGACTGCCGGTCATCGGCACCGTCCCGGCGATCAAACCGGCCGCGTCCGGCGGCGGCCCCTTCACCATCTGGGCGACGCCCGCCACCACCGGCAGCCCCTACCAGCGCGGCCTCATCGAGGAGTTCGCCAACGGGGTGAAGGTCACCGAGGTGCCCTGCTGGGGACTGGCCGAAGCCGTGGAGCACGCCGACGACGCCGCGATCGACGCCGCGATCGCCGCGGCCGCCGCGCTCACCCCCGACGATGCGACGACCGTCGTCCTGGGCTGCACCCATTACGAACTCGTCGCCGAACGCATCCGCGCGGCCGTCCAGCAGCCCGGCCACCCGCCCCTCGTCCTGCACGGTTCCGCCGGCGCCGTGGCCGCCCAGGCGCTGCGCCGCATCGGCGAACTCCCGAAGCCCGAGGCGGACTGGACCGAGGCGACGCTGACGGTCATCCTCAGCGGACGCGAGGGCGCCCTGCCCGCCCCGGCACTGGCGTACGAGGAGGGCAGGCTGCTCCAGGCGGTCGGCGCCGCGCTGGCCGCCCGCCCGGAGCAGTGACGGTCCGCAACCAGGTGCCCGCACTGCGGAACCTGAGTAGTCTCAAAACCATGAGGGACCATCCCCACGGCGAGACGGGCACCCCCGAAGCCCCGCACCCCGAGGTCTGGACCGGCCGCGCGACCAACCGCGGCCAATGGCTGCTGGCACTCGGCGGTGCCGCCTGCATGGCGCTGGGCATCGAACTCGCGGTCGACTCCGCGTGGACCTCCGGCGCCGCCCCGCTCATCATGTCGGTCGTCGGCTGCATCGCGGCCGGGCTGCTCGTCCTCTTCGGCACGCTCGCGTTCGTGCACGTCTCCGTGAAGATCGACAAGGACTGCCTCGAAGTCCGTTGCGGCCACATCGGCGTGCCGCGCCGCCGCATCCCCCTCTCCCAGGTCGCCGACGTCGTCTTCGCACCGTGCGTCACCCCCCACCAGTGGGGCGGCTGGGGCTACCGCTGGCGCCCCGAGAAGGGCACCGCCGTCGTCGTACGCCGTGGTGAGGCCGTGGTGCTGCGCCTCTGGGACGGCCGCATGTTCACGATCACCGTGGACAACGCGGAGACGGCCGTACGCGTCATCCGCGCCCGGCTGAGCCCGAAGGCGTCCGGCGCCGCGCACTGACGCCTTCGCCTACCAGTCGTCGAGGTCCGGCACCTCGACGCCGCCGTCCTCGTCCGTCAGGGGCCGGGCCGTCGCCATCCCCGCGAGCAGGCCCGCCCCCGCCGTCACCGTGGTGAAGCTCAGCGCGTTGCCGACCGTCGCGATCGCGGCCAGCGCGGTCAGGGCCGCGCCCGCGGTGAGGACGACCGGAGTGGGGCGCGGGGTCCGCCACAGGACGTACAGGACCCAGCCGAACACCGCGGCGAGCAGGGCGACACCGACGATCCCCTGCTCGGCCGCCAGCTGCAACGGCGCCGAGTGGGGCTTGTCGTCGGGCGGCAGCGACTGGGCGACCGTCGGGCTGAGCTCCCCGAAGCGGCCCGGCCCGGCGCCCAGCAGCGGCTCGTCGTGAACCAGCCCGAGCGCGTCGTGCCACAGCAGGACCCGGTGCGGGGTGAGCTGCCCCGCCAGCGAGTCGGTCAGCCCGGCCGGCAGCACGTCCTCGGCGATCGCCCAGACCGTCCCCGTCACCAGGGCTGTCACCAGCGCGAGCCCCGCGAGCCCCAGGCCCCGACGGCGCATATGGGCCACGGCGAGCGAACACAACAGCACCCCGGTACACGCGGCGAAGCCGGTGGTCGAGCCGAGGACGGCAGCGGTCACCGCGGCCCCGGCGGCCAGCAGTCGCAGGGCCAGCCGCGGCCCGGGCGAGCGGGCCGCCCAAGCGGCACAGCAGGCGGCGCCCGCGGACAGGGTCAGCAGGGCGGCGGTCGCGCCGTTGTGCCCGAGCGGCGAGATGAGCGGTGAGCCCGCCATGGTGTGCGGAGCGGTGACCGCCAGACCGAGACCGGCGAGGGCACCGGCGGACGGCGCCACGACCGGCAGCAGAGCGCCGCAGATCCGGCCCGCCGCATAGCCGGCCGCCACCGCGAGCACCGCGAGCAGCACACCCTCGGGGCGGCCGCCCCGCGCCGCCGCCGTGATCAGTGACCAGGCCGCGCACGCCCCGAGCATGAGCGCGCCCGTGACATCGGAAGCGTTCCGTCTTTCCCGCGCGGCCGACGCTCCGGCCGCGGACTCCGTCCCCGTGGACCCCAACCCGTCGCCCCCCGACTGTGACGGGCCCCGACCGCCCGGCCGCATCCGGCCGCACGTCAGAGGCTCGCGCACACCGTAACGGGTGATGCGCCGGTCTGTGGATGAGTTGCGCAGGAACGTTGCGGCAGAGGTGCGACATATGCCTCACCCGAGACGCACGGGCCGCGCTGTCGGCGCCGGGGTGACGCGCCGTACACTCCCCGAGTGACCGTCACCGCCACTCCCGTAGACGAGCCGGAACAGCTCGAACCCCAGGCCGCGCCCGTGTCCCGGGCGTCCCGATGGGTCAGCCGGCTCCTTCCGGCCGCCGCCGCGGCGCTCTCCGGGGTGCTGCTCTATGTCAGCTTCCCGCCCCGGACCCTGTGGTGGCTGGCCCTGCCGGCCTTCGCGGTCTTCGGCTGGGTACTGCGCGGACGCGGATGGAAGGCGGGCCTCGGCCTCGGCTACCTCTTCGGCCTGGGATTCCTGCTGCCGCTGCTGGTGTGGACCGGCGTGGAGGTCGGTCCCGGGCCGTGGCTCGCGCTCGTCGTGATCGAGGCGGTGTTCGTGGCGCTCGTCGGCGCGGGCGTCGCCGTCGTGTCGAAGCTTCCCGGCTGGCCGCTGTGGGCCGCCGCGCTGTGGATCGCCGGTGAGGCGGCACGTGCGCGTGCCCCCTTCCACGGTTTCCCCTGGGGCAAGATCGCCTTCGGCCAGGCGGACGGCGTCTTCCTGCCGCTGGCCGCGCTCGGCGGCACCCCGGTGCTCGGCTTCGCGGTCGTCCTCTGCGGGTTCGGGCTGTACGAGGTCGTACGGCTGGTCGTCGACAACCGGCGCACCGGCACGGCCGTGCGCCGGGGTACCGCCGTCGTGGCGGCACTGACCGTGGCCGTCCCCCTGGTGGGTGCCTTCGCGTCCCGTGGCCTGGTGAGTGACAAGGCCGAGGCCGGCACCGCGACCGTGGCGGTCATCCAGGGCAACGTCCCGCGCCTGGGACTCGACTTCAACTCCCAGCGGCGGGCCGTGCTCGACTACCACGCCAAGGAGACCGAGCGCCTGGCCGCCGAGGTCAGGGCCGGTAAGGTCGCGCAGCCCGACTTCGTGCTCTGGCCGGAGAACTCCTCCGACATCGACCCCTTCACCAACCCCGACGCCCGTGAGGTGATCGAGCGGGCGGCCACCGCCATCGGCGCCCCCATCTCCGTCGGCGGTGTCGTCGAGCGGGACGGCAAGCTCTACAACGAGCAGATCCTCTGGGACCCGGAGAGGGGCCCCACCGACACCTACGACAAGCGGCAGATCCAGCCGTTCGGTGAGTATCTGCCCCTGCGGTCGTTGATCGGCGCCATCAACAGCGAGTGGACGTCCATGGTCCGCAAGGACTTCAGCCGGGGCACCGAGCCGGGCGTGTTCACCATGGACGGGGCCAAGATCGGCCTCGTCACCTGCTACGAGGCGGCCTTCGACTGGGCCGTGCGCTCCGAGGTCACCGACGGCGCGCAGTTGATCTCGGTGCCGAGCAACAACGCGACCTTCGGCCGCAGCGAGATGACCTACCAGCAACTCGCCATGTCCCGGGTCCGCGCCGTCGAGCACAGCCGCACCGTCACCGTCCCGGTGACCAGCGGCGTCAGCGCGATCATCATGCCGGACGGGGAGGTCACCCAGAAGACCGGCATGTTCGTCCCGGACTCGCTGGTGCAGAAGGTGCCGCTGCGCTCCTCGCAGACGCCTGCCACCCAGCTCGGCATCGCGCCCGAGATGCTCCTGGTGCTGGTCGCGGCGGGTGGGCTCGGCTGGGCGATCGGGGCAGGCGTGCGCGGGAGGCGCGCCGGTGGCGTGTAGTCGTACGCCTCTCATGCGCGTCGTGGAATCGCGAGGGTGAGGGAACCGGCCCGCTAGGGTCGGCTCCATGGGTACCCCTGATTTCATCCGCACACTCCGTGTTTCCGCCGGCAACCAGCTGCTCTGGCTCCCCGGAGTCACCGCCCTCGTCTTCGACGACGAGGGCAGAGTGCTGCTCAACCACCGGTCCGACAACGGCAAGTGGTCGCTGATCGGCGGCATCCCGGAGCCGGGGGAGCAGCCCGCGGCCTGCGCCGTGCGGGAGGTCTTCGAGGAGACGGCGGTCCACTGCATGCCCGAGCGGGTCGTTCTCGTACAGGCACTGGACCAGGTCCGGTACGACAACGGGGACATCTGCCAGTACATGGACACCACGTTCCACTGCCGTGCGGTGGGCGGCGAGGCGCGCGTCAACGACGACGAGTCCCTGGACGTCGGCTGGTTCTCACTGGACGCCCTGCCGGACCTGAGCGAGTTCGCACTGTTCCGTATCAAGCAGTCGATGTCCGACGCACCCGCCTGGTTCGACCCCACGGTCTGAGGCCGAACCACACGAGTCGGCCCTCGCTCCACGCATGGCTCACACCGGTCGGAGCGAGGGCGTCGTCGTGTCGCCCGAGGACATCTCGTAGGCCTTGAACAGGTGTTCGGTGTCGGCCGTCTGTCGCAGCCGGCCGTCGGGGACCACGTCGACGCCCGTCCCGGCTTCCTGTAGGGACGCCACAGAGCGGGCGCGGGGCCGGCCGGACCGGCCTGCTCATGCGGTTCGATCGTCCTGGTCATGAGCTTGGTCTGCATGCCGCGGATCGGGATCCGGGGGCCGCGCGGGGCGATGAGGCCGATGAAGTACGGCTTCTCGGCTCGTGGACTTTGCGGGCTCCGTGGTCTCCCTGGTCGCCGTGCGGGCCACGGCCGTCCGGAGCGTCACGGCCGTCGCGACTCCCGCCGGCAGGCCCCAGGTCAGGGCGGCCGGGACGCCGCCACCGAAGTCGGCGGCCAGGTACAGGTCCCAGCGCAGGTTCGTCCCCTCCAGCAGCATCCGCAGGAGCTGGCTCGTCAGCAGTCCGAGGACGGTCGCGCAGACCGCGCCGATCGCCAGTGCGGGGACGGTGGCCCGGGTGAGCAGGCCGGGCAGCAGGCGCAGGGCCCACCAGACCGCGGCGAGCAGCAGGACATCGACGGCGCGGTACAGGAGCCAGTCGCCGAGCGATGTGCCCGCCGGGCCCGACCAGGCGCCGAGCAGGAGCCACTGGCGCAGGAGGTCGCCCGGTTCGGAGAGCAGGCCGCCGCCCGAGAAGGCCGTCTGGATGGAGGCGGCGACCGACTGGTAGGAGAGGATCACCAGCGACAGCGCGATCAGCGCGGTCCCGGCGGTGGCGGCCAGACGGGCGGCGTGCGCCGGGACGACCTCCCGCGGCAGCGGTCCGGCGCCCTTGGCGGTGACCCGCGCCATGAGCACCGTTGCCACGCCGGTGACCAGCGCCGTCGCCACCAGGATCTGCCGTCCGGAGGAGATCACGCCCGCCAGCTGGGGCAGGAAGCGGTAACTGCCGTGCCCCTGCGCGGCGATCAGCCACGGCGCGGAGACGGTGACCGCCAGTGTGCCGGCCACCAGACCCCAGGCCCACACCGCGAGCAGCGCGGCCGTCATCCGGCCGCGCACCGGCGGCAGCCTGCGGACCAGGAGCAGCGCCCCGGGCACGAAGAAGGCGAAGACCGCGGCGAACCGGATCTGTAGCGCGGTCTCGTACAGCGCGAGGTAACGGGAGCTGCCGCTCAGAGCCGGGTAACCGGTCCCGGCCGACAGCTCGGCGCCGATCCGCGCCGAGCCCGGCGGGTCGTACGACCAGGGGGCGAGCCAGCGTTCGAGCTCGGCGGCGGTCTGGGCGCCCAGCACGTCGGTGGAGCCCCGCAGCCGCAGCGCGCTCTCGCTCGCCCCCGCCCACCACAACAACACCGTGAGCAGCAGCCCTCCGACCACCGCCGGTATCGCCGCACGCCGATATGTCATGTTCTATCCCCCCGTCGACCGCGTACCCCGTGAGTTTTTTGGTCGAGGGGAGACTACGGACCGCTGATCACATGTGGATCACAGGCCGGCGTCGGCTTGCGTGCCTCGCAGGCTCGGGAACTGTGTCGATCGGGCTTCTCGGCCGGGGTGTGCCGCGTCGGGGGAACGGGGACGGTGGTCGGCTGTCGGCGCGTAAGAAGAAGCGTCGGGGCTGGGGTTGCGGACGTTCTCGCGGGCGATGCGCAGGGGCGGCGCCGGTGAGGTACATGTCGCGCAGCGGCAGTTCGCCCGGGCGGAAGTGGTTGCCCGCCGACGCGCAGAAGCCTGCCGTGATCGCCGCTCGGCGCCCCGCTCCCGGACGGGTGCGCTCAGTCCGTGCGCCCCAGCACCGCCTCGACCAGCTCCCGCCGGTGCTCCGTGTACGCGGCCCGCAGCTCGGCCCCCGGCCAGCTCTCCGGCAGGAGTTCGGCGGGCAGGACGGGGTCGGCGAGCAGATGCCGTACGGCTGCCGCGAGGGCGGTGAAGCGGTCGGCGGGCTGCGTGGTGCGGGCGATGTGCGCGAGGAGCGCCTCGGCGGTGGCGGCCCAGGCGCTCAGCGGCCACAGGGTCGCGGCCAGTTCACCGGCGGGCCGGGCGGGGCGGCTGGTGAAGTGCTCGACCGCGGCGCCGAGGTCCGACGGCCGCGTCCGGCGCAGATTGGCCGGGCGCAGCCAGACGCCCTCCCGCAGCTCGGCGAGGCGCAGGGCGGTCAGTCGTGCCCGCAGGTCGGCTCGTTCGGCGGGCTGTCGGCCGGTCGCGGTGACGACGGCCATCTCCCAGTCGCCGTCCCACGGCCGGGTCTCGGGGTGCACCGACTCGTCCTGGCGGCTCCGGCGCTCCAGCAGGCGGTCGCTCAGGCGGTAGACCGCGTCCGTGCGCCGCAGGTCCCCTGCCGCCACCATCCGGCTGAGCGCCGCCCGCAGCGTGGAGCCGGCGACGCCGAAGGCCTCCACATGGCGTACCAGATCCTTCACGGGCAGCTCGGGCGGATGCATGCCCAGCAGCAGGCTCAGGACGACCGACCGCGCGGACAGCGGCCGCAGTTCGAGCTCGGTGGGCCGCCCCGACACGTTCGTCTGCATGACTCCGTACTGTACGGGCCACTTCTTCGGTGTTACGACATGGCTGCGACCGCAGGAATAGTGTAATACTCGCCGCATGGTCTCGATACTCGCGCACACCCAGCCGCAGTACGCCACCCACGACGTCACCAACCAGCCCCCACCCCTCGCCCCGTACGACGCCTCCGAGGACGTGGCCCTGCTGGAGGGGCTGCGCAGGGAGGGCGCGGAATGGGCCGAGAAGGACATCCGGCGGCTGGGCCTGACCGCCGGCGGCGCCGAGGCGCAGGAGTGGGCCGAGCAGGCCAACCGGTACGAGCCGGAGCTGCGCACCCACGACCGTTACGGCAACCGCGTCGACGAGGTCGACTTCCACCCCGGCTGGCACCACCTGATGCGGACCGCCGTGAGCGAGGGACTGGCGGGCGCGGCCTGGACGGACGACCGGCCCGGCGCCCATGTCGCGCGCCTCGCGGGCGGGCTGGTGTGGGGACACACCGAGGCCGGGCACACCTGCCCGACCTCGATGACGTACGCCGTCGTGCCCGCGCTGCGCCGGCAGCCGGAACTGGCCGCCGTGTACGAACCGCTGCTGACCGGCCGGGAGTACGACCCTGAGCTGCGGGTGCCCACCGAGAAGCGCGGGCTGCTCGCCGGGATGGGGATGACCGAGAAGCAGGGCGGCAGCGACGTACGTGCCAACTCCACGACGGCCACACCCAGCGCCGAGCCCGGTGTGTACACCCTGCGGGGGCACAAGTGGTTCACGTCGGCGCCCATGTGTGACCTGTTCCTCGTGCTGGCCCAGGCGCCGGACGGGCTGACCTGCTTCCTGGTGCCGCGCGTCCTGCCCGACGGCAGCCGCAACGCGTTCCGCATCCAGCGGCTGAAGGACAAGCTGGGCAACCGTTCCAACGCCTCCTCGGAGCCGGAGTTCGACGGCACCGTCGCCTGGCGGGTCGGCCCCGAGGGGCAGGGCGTGAAGACCATCATCGACATGGTCAACTGCACCCGGCTCGACTGTGTGATGGGCTCGGCGACGCTGATGCGCAAGACACTCGTCGAGGCGGGTCACCACGCACGGCACCGCAGTGCCTTCGGCGCCCGACTGCTCGACCAGCCCCTGATGCGCAACGTCCTGGCCGATCTCGCGCTGGAGTCCGAGGCGGCCACGACGCTCACCCTGCGGCTGGCCGGCGCCGCCGACCGGGCGGTGCGCGGGGACGAGGGCGAGCGGATGTTCCGCCGGATCGCCACCGCCGTCGGCAAGTACTGGGTGACCAAGCGGGGCCCGGCCTTCACCGCGGAGGCGCTGGAGTGCCTGGGGGGCAACGGATACGTCGAGGACTCGGGCATGCCCCGCCACTACCGTGAGGCGCCCCTGCTGTCGATCTGGGAGGGCTCCGGCAACGTCAACGCCCTCGACGTGCTGCGGGCGTTGACCCGGAATCCCGGCACCGCGGACGCGCTGTTCACCGAACTCGCCCTGGCCCACGGCGCGGACGCCCGACTCGACGCGGCGGCGGCCCGTCTGAAGGACACCCTGCGCGAGGCCGACCAGACCGGTGCCCGGCGCCTGGTGGAACGCATGGCCCTGACCCTCCAGGCCTCCCTGCTGGTCCGCCACGCACCGGCCGCGATCGCCGACGCCTTCTGCGCGACCCGACTCGACGGCGACTGGGGACACGCCTACGGCACCCTCCCGAGCTCCGCCGACCTGGACGGAATCCTGCGACGAGCACTGCCGACCGGCTGACCCGGCGGCAGACCCCGGCGACGTGACACCTGCGGAGAGAGGATCGAGCGCCCGACGGCGGTGCGACGGCGGGCGGCGTTGGCGGCGGCCGTGAAACGCCGGTAAGGGAGCCATAAGTGGGCAGCTGTCCGCTAGTGCGAGGTGTGACGGGCGGACCCGCCGTCGGCGTCGTAGGACGGGTCAGGGAGGAGGGCGAGGGGAGTCGACGAGTGAGGTGCCCCAGCGTTCGGACTGTCCACCACCAAGAGGTGCAGCAACTCGTCGACAGCGCCACCGAGTTGCTGAAGACCCGAAAGCCGGACGAGGTCCTGCGGGAATGGATGGACGGGCTCGCCCGCTATGCCACGGCCAAGGCGGGCCTGGCGGACGCCCTGCGGCAGGCCACGGCTACGACGGGCGGCCCGGCTACCCGCTCCTCGTCGCCGCGATCGACCTCCTGCTCGACGCCAACCAGGAGGCCGGCACCATCCGCCCGGGGGTGACCGCCGACGACTTCATCCTCGCCATCGCCGGCGTCTGGCAGATCGACCCCCAGGGGGACTGGCGGTCCCAGGCCGGCCGCCTCCTCGACCTCATCATGCGCGGCCTGCGCAAGGGAGCCCCCGGACGGGTGTGAGGCCGGGCTTCGGGACCGGGTCGCCGTTGCCGGAGAGCACGGCGACCGGAGCGACCGTGCCCTCCTCGGCGAGTTGTTCCGTCGCCGGGTGCGGCGGGCCGGAGTTGCCGATGAAGGTCACGCAGCTGAAGCCGGCGATGTGGAAGCCCGTCTTCAGCCCAGTGATCAGCGACTGACTCGAAACCGTTCGGCGTGTGTCACGGAGAGCTCCGGGTGGTGCGGAGGACGTCGGTGAGGGACCGGGCCGGGTGACCGGTGAGGTCGGGAACGGCGCTGCTGACGCCGTCGAGTTCGCCGGTCGCGATGGCCGTGTAGGTGGAGACCCAGGCGTCGAGTTGCCAGGGCGGGGCGCCGTAGGAGGCGCGCGAGGCGTACGCCTCCTCGATCGTCTCGGGTTGGTAGCGGATCGGGCGCCCGAGCTGCTCGGAGACGATCGCGGCCGCTTCGTCCAGCGTCACGGATTCGGGTCCGGTCAGGTCGTACGTGATGCCGGTATGGTCGGCGGGGCGGGCCAGGACCGTCACGGCGGCATCGGCGATGTCGTCCTGGGAGACGAAGGCCGCACGCCCCTGCCCGGCGGGGCCCCGGATGACGCCGTCCTCGCCGGCCAGGTCGGGGACGATCTCCGCGTAGAGGTTGTCGCGCAGGAAGGTGTGGGCCAGGCCGCTCGCGCGGATGTGCTCCTCGGTGTGGAAGTGGTCGCGCGCGAGGGTGAACGCGGCATCGGGCGCGGCGCCGAAGAAGGACACGTACACCAGGTGCGCGACACCGGCCGCCACGGCGGCGTCCACGAAAGCCCTGTGCTGCGAGACCCGGTCCGCGCTCTCCGAGGCGGACACCATGAACACGGTCCGCGCACCGGCGAGGCCACGTGCGACCGCGTCACGGTCGCCGTACTCGGCGCGGACCGCCGTCGCGCCGGGCAGTGCGGGAGCCCGCTCGGGGCTGCGCACCAGCAGCCGCTGCGCCACACCCCGATCGGCCAGACGGCGGGCGACGCGCCCGCCGAGGCGGCCCGTGGCTCCGGTCACCACCACGGTCGGTTCGAAGGGTTCGGTCATGGTGTCATCACGTCCTGGTGTGTCGATGTACTCGGTGCACGACTGTCTGCCCGTCCTCATGAGTCGGCGGGACCTCCGAGTCTGCCTCCCTCACTCGTTGTGCAACACCTCCGCGATCGTCAGCCGCGCGGCGCGGCGGGCCGGAACGTACGCGCCCAGGACGGCGATGGTGAGGCCGGCGAAGGCGAGGCCGGTCAGGGCCGGGGCGTTCCAGACGTCTGTCATGTACGGAGGCAGGGTGATGTCCACCGCGTCCGCCATACGCGGTACGACCACCTGGTGGCCCGCCATGCCGAGAGGGATTCCGAGCAGGGAGCCGAGGGCGCCGAGCAGCGCCATCGAGGCCACTGTCATCACCGTGACCTGGCGTGGCGTCATGCCGATGGACTTGAGCATGCCCAGGTCACGGCGGCGGTCGCGGGTGTTGAGGACGGCGGTGTTGAAGACGCCGAGGGACGCGACGACGGCGAGGAGCAGGGTGAGTGCGGTGGCGGAGCCGATGATGGTCTGGGTGACTGTGTTGGAGTCGGCCGGGTCCGGACTGAGGCCCGGGTCGGCGGCACCGGCGGCCCGCGCGTAGGCGGTCGGGTCGGCGCCGTCGCGGAGCTTGACGTGATAGGCGATGGGCTCTTCCTGGGGAGCCAGGGACCGCATCGTCGACCAGTCGGCGACGACCACCCGGTTGTTGCTCTCCATGAACTCCCCGACGACGACCAAGTTCTCACCGCGGTCGTCCTTCTCCACACGGAGGTGGTCGCCGACCCGTAGCCCGTTCTGGCGCAGGAAGGCCGATCCGGCCACGACCTCACCGCCGTCCCGGATCCACCGGCCGTCGGTGAGCACGCTGTCCAGCTGCGGCCGATCGCCTCGACGGGCTTCGAGCCACAGCTTCTGCGTGGAACCCACCAGGCGGGCCTCGGTGTTCGCCCTGGCGGTGACCTCGCGCGCGTCGGGCAACGAGCCCAGCAGCGCGTGCAGTTCGAGGTCGTCGTGTTCCGGCTTCGTTTCCCTGCCGTCGTGGAAGTTGCCCACATAGACGGTGACTTGGTAGGCGTCGCGGCCCGCGTTGCCGAACCGGTCCATCGTCGTGGCCAGGCCGGTCGCGAACGTCACGGTGGTCACGCCGAGGACCACGGCGGCGAGCGTCAGGGCGCTGCGGCCCGGCCGGGCGAACGGCAGGCCCAGCCCCAGGCTCACCGAGCGCGGCAGCCGGCTGCCCGCCAGCCGACGCTGGACGCCGAGCGCCCGCCCGGCGCGCGGCGCGGTCCCCGCGCTGATCGCCCGCGCCGCGGACAACCGGTGGGCGCGCACCGCCGGAGCGAGCGCGGCGAGGAGGCACACGAGGGGCATGCCGAGCAGGGCGAGCACGTTCACCCAGGGTGCGAGCGAGACACTGCCGTGGAGCACCCCCGCGTCCGGCCCCATGAACACGAATTCGAGCAGGGGTTGTGCCGCCAGATTGCCCGCGACGGTCCCGAGCACGCAGCCGAGGACCGCGGGGACGGAGATCATCACGAGGTAGACGGCCAGCACCTGCCCCGGTGTGAACCCCAGCGCCTTGAGGATGCCGATGTGCCGGAAGCCGGAGATCACCGCGCCGCTGACCACATTGGCGACGATGAGCACGGCCACCACGATGCCGAGGATGCCGAAGGCCAGCAAATATGGCGCGTACGCCCGGGCCGAACTGCCTATCTGCTCCTTGAGGGTGAGGTACGAGCGTGATCCGGTCAGCGCGTTCGACGGCAACTCATCGGTCACCGCGGCCAGTTGTGTGCGCAGCCGGCTCTCCGACGAGGCGTCCGTGAAGCGGAGGAGCAGCTGCGTGGCCGTGGGGTGCAGAGCCTCGATCTGGCCGGGCGCGACCCAGGCGTCCGCGGTCCGGCTCAGGTCGAAGGCGAAACCGACGATGGTGAGGGCCGGGCCCGAGGGCACCTGGAGCCTCTTGCCCAGGTCGTCCGCCGTCCAGTCCGACTGCCGGTTGAGGACGACCTCGCCCGGACCGGTGGCCCAGCGGCCCGCCCACAGGTCCAACCGGTCCACCGGGCCCCCGGGACCGGACCTGCCCACGACGTTGAGTTGGCTGCCGAGTCCGTAGTTCATGGCTTCCCTCGGCAGCTCGACCGTGGCCTGGGCGAACGGCCCGGCGCTCGCCGACACGCCGGACCGCCTGGCCGCCCGCTCCAGTTGGGTGTCCGAGACCTTGGCGGGATCGAACGCGGCGACGACATGCGGTCCGCGCTGTTTGCCGAAGGCCTTGTCGAACGGGGACGAGGCCGCGTCGACCAGGCCGAGCGCCACCACGATCGCCGCCGTCGAGGTCAGCGTGACCAGGCCGATGACCAGCGTCTGGAGCCTGCGCCGCCGTACCGCCGCGCGGGCGGCGTGCCACACCGCCCTCATGCGGACGGCTCCAGGGTGTGCTCGCCGGTCACCCGGCCGTCGGCGAACTCGACGAGACGGCTGGCGCAGCGCCGGGCGAGGTGCTCGTCGTGGGTCACCAGGATCAGCGTCTGACCGATCTGGTTGAGGTCGAGCAGCAGGTCCATCACCTGCTCACCGGAACGGCTGTCCAGCGCGCCGGTCGGCTCGTCGGCCAGCAGCAGGGCGGGCCGGTTCATCAACGCCCTTGCCACGGCGACGCGTTGCCGCTCGCCGCCGCTGAGCACCGCCGGATAGGCGTTGCGTCGGTCGGCGATGCCGAGTTCGTCGAACAGTTCAAGCGCCCGGCGGCGGGCCTGCCGGGCCGGGGTGCCGGTCAACTGGGCGGCCAGCGCCACGTTGTCGAGCGCCGACAGGTCGTCGATGAGATTGAAGAACTGGAAGATCATGCCGATGCGGCGCCGCCGGTACAGGGCGAGCCCCTTCTCGCTCAGTTCCCCCACGCTCTCGCCGTGCACGACGACCGTGCCGCCCGTCGGACGGTCCAGACCGGCGATCATGTTCAGCAGCGTGGACTTGCCGCACCCCGACGGCCCCATCACCGCGACCGCCTCCCCGGCCCGGATCTCCAGCGACACCCCGTCCAGCGCCGTCGTCTCGCCGTACTCCTTGCGCACACCGTCGAGCCGTACGACGGCCTCTTCTGCGTTGTCCTCAATGACCATGCACCGGACGCTAGGCGAGGAGCGTGGCCCGGACATCCCTCCCGCGATGGCACCTCGGCCCGCGGCTCATCCCGGAGATGCAGGGAACCGGATCCCGGGGCTGATGCGGAACGGCGGATCGGTCTGCGAAGGTGAACCCCATGTGGGAGTGGGGGACGGACGGCATGGCGGCGGCGTTGGGGGTGACCTGCGCGGTCGCGGCATGGCTGGCGGTGGCTCTGGTGCGCACGCGGCGCGGATGGCGGACGGCCGTGGGGGAACGCGGCTGGTTGCTCGAACGGGAGCGGGAGAGTGCCGCCCGGGCGGCGGTCGCGGCCGAACGCGACCGTATCGCCCGGGAGTTGCACGACATCGTCAGCCACAACGTGAGCCTCATGGTGGTCCAGGCGGGGGCGGCCCGCGAGGTGCTGGGCACCATGCCGGACGAGGCCGCGGCGGCTCTGCTGGCCGTCGAGGACGCGGGCCGCGGCGCGATGACCGACCTGCGGCATCTGCTGGGCCTGCTGGCGCCCTCGCAGAACGGTGAGGACGAGACCGGGACCGGCACCGGGGACGGGGACGGGGCTTCAGACCTCGGCGTGGTCCGACTCGGCGGCGACACGGCGGAGTTGGCGCCACAGCCCAGCCTTGACCGGCTGGGCTCGCTTGTCGACCGGATCGCGTTCGCCGGTCTGCCCGTCGAAGTGCGGGTCTCCGGCGAGCCGCGCCCGTTGCCGCAGGGCATCGACGTGACGGCGTACCGGATCATCCAGGAGGCGCTGACCAACGCGCTCAGACACAGCGACGGCGGCAAGGCCGAGGTCACCGTGCGATACGCCGACCACGCGCTGCGCGTGGAGGTGCTGAACACCGGTCCCAGCGTGCTGACCGGCGTGAACTCCTCCCCACCGCACCCCACCCGGTCCGCCCCGCGTCACCGGGACGGCACGGGGCGCGGGCTGCTGGGCCTGCGCGAACGGGTCGCGGTGTACGGCGGGGACCTGGACGCCCGGCGCCGCCTCGGCGGCGGCTACCGGGTCCGGGCCCGCATCCCCCTGGACCGCCCGTGACGGCGGCAGAGACGGCGTCGGCGCCCCGTGTGCTCGTCGTCGACGACCAGACACTGATCCGGACCGGTTTCCGGCTGATCCTCACGGCCCGGGGCATCGACGTGGTGGGCGAGGCGGCGGACGGCGCACAGGCCGTCGTGATGGCCCGCGAGATGAAACCGGACGTCGTGCTGATGGACATCCGCATGCCGAACATGGACGGCCTGGAGGCAACCCGCCGCATCCTGGCCCTGGACCCGGACTGCCGGGTGCTCATGCTCACCACCTTCGACCTCGACCGCTACGTCTACACGGCCCTGTCGATCGGAGCCAGCGGCTTCCTCCTGAAGGACGTCACCCCGCAGCACCTGGCGGCGGCCGTACGACTCGTCGACACCGGCGACGCCCTGCTCGCCCCCTCCATCACCCGACGGCTGGTGGAACGCTTCGCCACGGAATCCGCCCGGCCACCCGCCGTGCACGGCGACCTCCGGGCCCTGACACCCCGCGAACTGGAGGTCCTGACCCACCTCGGCCGCGGCCTGTCCAACGCGGAACTGGCCACCGAGCTCACCTTGAGCGAAGCCACGGTGAAGTCCCATGTGGCCCGCATCTTCTCCAAACTCAACCTGCGCGACCGAGCCCAGGCCGTCGTGATCGCCTACGAGAAGGGTCTGGTCAGACCGAGCGACTCCGGGACGGGCGGACTCACGGGCCGGTGAGGCCGACGGGGGAGCGCCGTCAACTGCTCCCTGCTCGTCGGTGCGCGCTGCTTCCGTACGTCGGTGTCGGCGTAGTCATCAGCTCCCTCGACGAACTCGCATCGAGCCTCCTCCACGGGCCTGTGCGGCGGCCCCGTGGAGGCGACGGACCGTCCTGCCACGGGGAGCGGTGTGATTCGGTGGTCAGGAAGGGGGAGTCGGTGGCTGCCACGTCGCCTGTACCAGGGCGCGTTCGGTGCCGGCCAGATAGACGGCGGTGGCGAGCCAGGCTCGGGCGTAGCGGTCCGGGTCGGGGTCGGTGACGCGGCCGAAGACGTCGCGGGAGCGGCGGTCGGCTTCCGCGGTGAGGGTGGTCGCCAGGTCGGCGGCCGTGCGGAATCCGGTGCGGCGCAGGGCCGCGCCGCCTCCGTTCCGGTCGCCGTCGCGGGCGGGTTCGGCGACCGCGCGGCGGCCTCCGGAGACGGCGACCTCGACCAGTCGGCGCAGCCGCCACAGCGGGGCCTCGGCGAGGGGGTCGGTCGGGATACCGGCGAGGCCGTCCGTGCTGGGCAGGGCGGACGGTGGCGGGAAGTGCGCGCCCTGGAGGCGGTCGTAGCCCAGGTCGGCGTGGCCCTGCCAGTCGGTGGGCAGCCGCAGGGTCGCGTCGGTGTCCGGGACCGGGCCGATCGCGAGGGGGCGGAGCGTGGCGGCGCGGTCGGGGTCGAGACGCCCGATCACGCGCAGCCGCAGCCCGGACCGGGAGGCGAGCTGACGGAAGTTGGCGGTGTGGGCGAGGTCGGGGTGGCCGTTGGCGGGGGTGAGCCGGACGAGGAGGTCGCTCGCGGCGGGCTGCCCGGAGGGGGACAACTCGCGAGCGAGCAGGTGGTCGCCTGCCGCGCCGACGAGGACCAGGTCGCAGCCGATCAGTTGGCGTGCTGCCTGCTCGGCCTGTTCGGGATCGGTTCCGGGGATACCCGTGAGCCGTTCGGCGACTGCCTCGGCCAAAGGGCGGGTGAACAGGGCGGCGAGCGGACCCGACGTCCAGGAGAGACCGGCGAGTGGAGTGGCTCGTACGCCCTTTCCGGAACCGAGGCGGCCGTCCGGGGAGAGCGTGGCGCCGGAGATCAGCAGCCCGCCACGGGCGAGTTGGGCGTGGTCGAGGGTGCCGGAGCCGAGCGCGACGGTGGCCGTGGCGGCGCCCCGGGCGCGGGCCGGGCCGCCGGGCTTGACGTCGGCCACGGAGAACCAGCGCCCGTCGTCGGAGACGAGATGGGTGACGACACCGCCGTAGCCGGTGGCCGCGATCACCGGCTCCCGGCAGACGCCGTGGACCCGCAGGCTGCCGCCCGGCCGGTAGGCACGGCGGGCCGTGCCGACCAGGGCCGGATCCGGGTTCGCCGCCGACAACAGGCGGGTGGTGAGCAGCAGTTCGCGCACGTTGGCGACCAGATCGGCCAGCCGGTGGCCGTCGTGCCGGGCTCGGGCACCGCGCAGCCCGCGGACGACCCGCAGGGCGGCCGCCTCGGCGCGGTGCAGCCCGGCGAGCCGGGCCGTGTGCGCGGCCCGCAGCAACTCCGCCTGCGGTACCGCGCCGGCAGCGGGGACTCCGGCGGCGAGTACGGCCGCGGTGGCCGCCCAGAGGCCGGTGGCCGCGGCGACTTGGGCGGGCGTGGGGCTGGTGGGTTCGGTGGTGTCGGGGGTGCCCGGCGTGCTTCTGGTGCCGGTCGGCGAGGGGGCTTCAGCCCGACCCACGTCTGTCGCGGGCGTGGCGGCTGCCGGTGCGGCGGTCGGGCCTGCGGATCGCGGCGCTCGGACTGATGGAACGTCATCTGCCGCTGTGGGAGCGCTCGTTGTCGTGCCGGACGGCTCAGGCGCCGTCTCCGCGTCGGCGTCGGCTACAGGACAGGCGCTCAGGACGGCGGCGCGATGCAGGCACCGGGGGGCGAGCAGGCAACTGCACACCGCGTGCTCTGCGTCCGTGACCGCGCCGGAGGGGCTGGGCGTGAGTGTGACCTCGGCGTCCTCACCACACCGGATGCGCAGGACACCGTCGTCGACGGTGACGGGCAGTTCCGCGTACGTCTCGATCGCGGCGTCCAGTTTCTTGCGCAGCCGCGAGGTCAGGCTCTCGACGGCGGCGGCGACCACGTCGGGTGCCGCCGGGGGCAGTTCGGGGTTCATCGGGACTCTCCGCGGAGGCGGTCGCCCACCCAGCGGGCGAGGGCGAGGGGACTGAGGGCGGCGACGGGCATGCCGGCCGCGACGAGCTGTTGCGCGACGGGCACCGAGTAGCGCGGGGTGCCGGTGTCGTCCAGGGCGGCGCAGCCCATCAGATGCACCCCGGAACTCGCGAGGGCCCGTACCTCGCCGAGGAGTCCGCCCAGCGGGTAACCCTCCTCGAAGTCGCTCACCACCACCACGAGGGTCCGGCTCGGCACGGTCACCAGGGAACGGGCGTGCGCGAGCCCCGCCGCGATGTGGGTGCCGCCGCCGACCCGTACCTCCAGAAGCAGGGACAGCGGATCGTCCACCTGATCCGTCAGGTCGATCACCTCGGTCGAGAACGCCAGGAAGTGTGTGGACAGGGTGGGCACCCCGCCTAGGACCGCCGCGGTCAGCGCCGACCAGATGACGGACGCCTCCATCGACCCGGACACGTCGACGACGAGGATCAGCCGCCAGTCCGCCTCCTTGCGGGACCGGGTGCTGAACACCGGCCGCTCCGGTACGACCACGGTCCGGCCGTCGGCTGTCCGGCGTGTGTGGGCCAGGTTGGCCCGCAGGGTGCGTGGCAGGTCGAGCCGGCCGCCGGGGCGACGGGTCGGGCGCGGGGTGGCCAGACCGGTGAGCGCGGGGCGCATACGGGTGGCGAGTTCCTTGGACAGTTCGTCGACCAGGCGGCGTACCAGCGGGCGCAACTTCGCCAGTTGCTGCTCGGGCATCCCTCCGGCGAGGGACAGGACGGAGGTCAGCAGGTCGACCGAGGGGCGGACCGCCTTGGGGTCCAGCTCGGCCAGTACATCCGTACGGCCCTGGTCGGCGGCCCGTGCCAGCACCTCCTCGCGGACCTCCGCGCCGAACAGGGCGTCCAACTCCTCAGCCCACTCCCGGGCCGTGGGGAACGACGCGTCGCGGCCGCCGCCCTGGCCCTGGCTGCCGCCCCGGCCGAGATCCGAGGAGCCCTCGCCCCGGCCGGTGCCGTACAGCTCGTCCAGCGCGTGCGCGTAACGACGGGCACCCTGCGGCAACTTCTCGCTCTCCCGGCCGAGGAGGAGCCGCCAGCGGTCGGTGGGGGAGAGGCGGAGGGGGGAGGGGGCAGACCTGGCGGGAGCCTGCGCGTGAGGAGGGACGGCGGTTGCGTGCACCGGTACGTCACTTCCGGGTGCTTCGGGTGCCCCGGGGGTGCCCTGCGGGTGGGGGCTCTCGGGCCCCGGCCCGGCCGGCAGGGCCCCGTCCGTGCCCTCCGTATCGACCAGTAGGCGCAGGGCGTTGAGCGCTGCCAGGCCCGCCGTGTCCGCCGCCGTCCACAGTGCGAGGAGCTCCGGCGAGGCACTCAGCGACAGGTCGAGGCGATCGCCCAGGCGCTCGGTGACGGTGTCGAGCAGGCGGTCGCGGCCGGCCGGGGTGAGTGTGTCGAAGCCGCCGCGCAGCGCGGGCAGCCGGTCCAGGAACCCCTGGTCGGTGAGCGTGTCGATCCGGTCGAGCAACGGGTCCAGAGCCGTGGGCGCCGACTGGAGCAAGGGAGCCGCGCCGCTGAGCAGCCCGGTGAGGCGGCGGGCCAGCCCGAGGCGGCCGTCGGGGCCGGTCGCCGTGTCGATCCAGCCGGCCGCACGTGCGCCGAGGGCATCGGCGTCGTCCAGGTCGAGCATGACCCGGGCGGCCAGGGCCGCACCCTGGACGAGCGGGGAGCCGGTGCGGGCGAGGGCGCCCAACGCGTCGTCCATCCGCAGGCCGAGACGGTGTTCACCGGCCCGCGAGGCGAGCGCGATGAGTGCGGCCGCGTCCTCCGGCTGGTCGCTGCCCGCCAGGCCGGGAAGGGCACGGACCGCCGCCTCCAGCAGGTCGGTGGCGAGTTCGGTGGCCTCCTGCCTGCCTTCGGGTGTGGTGCCCGCCAGGTGCCCCCTGCGCAGCGCCTCCAACAGGTCCAGCGCTTCGAGGAGTTCGGGGAGCGTGGCGGCGGCGGGGAGCACCTCGGCGGCGTCGGCCAGGCGGTCGGCGACCAGCGCGGGCAGGTCGCAGCGGGCGGCCGCCCGGAGTCCTGCCAGGACGAGGGCACAGGTGGGCCCGCCGTCCGCCGACTCCCGGCGGAAGGTCTCCCGCAGGGTGCCCTCGGCGGCCAGGGCCGCAGTCACGCCCCGTATCCCGGCCAGGTCGAGCCGTACGGGAACGGCAGGAGTCCACGACAGCCGCCACCGCGTGGTGAGCGCCGTACCGTCGCCCGTACCGGCCACCTCCACGGCCTCGCCGTAGCCCGCCCCGCACACCGCGAGGCGCTGGAGCAGGATCTCTCGGCGGCCGTCGAGGGCGGAGCGGAGCGGGTCGAGCCGGAGCTCGCGCGAGGCGGGGTCGTCCGGGCCGGGCAGCCGCAGCGCGGCCAACTCCGCCTCCACGGACGGGCCCAGCCCGGAACGGGGTGTGCCGGGTGCGATCCGGCCGCGCTCGGTGCCGACCAGGACCACTTCGAGCGCCCGCGCGAGGGCCCGGCCACGGCCGAGGGGTTCGCCCTGGCCCATCACGGCTGTCAGCGCCTCCAGCACCTCGCCCCGGCCGGGGGCCGCGAGCCCCCGGAGACTGGCCAGGTCGCATGCCATCCGCAGGGTCTCGGTGGCCTCGCCCGTCCCCGCCGTGTGCCCGGCCGCGCGCAGCTCCCGGCACACATCGGTGATCGCCCGGGCGGCGGCGTCGTGCAGCAGTTCCGGATCGCCTCCGGCCGTGAACACCGCCTGCTGCCAGCGCGGGTCCCGGATGCCCGCCGGGTACCCCGAACGGGAGTCCAGCAGGTCGAAGGCGTACGGGACGAGTGAGGTGACGACAGGCGGGTGCTCCCCGACGAGGCCCGCTCCCCGGGCCCCGGACGCCGTGTCGGCCGCGCGCGGGGACGGCACCGAGCCGCCCCCGCCGGCCACCTCTGTGTCGACGGTGTCGGCGCCCGCGTTTGCGACGTCCGTGAGCGCCGGCGCGTGGAACGCGCCGATGACGGCCGCGACCCTGCGCCCGCCCGCCGCCGCACGGGCGATCGTGTCGCGCATATGGGCCTCGCGGGCCAGGTCCACCGGCGGTACGCCGCCCGCCGACTCGGCGTCGCTGCGCAGCGCCCACCCCACGCCGAGGGCGGCACGCCGGATCGCCTCGGGAGCGCAGCCGGGAGCGAGCACCTCCACGCAGCGGTCCCACAGGTCGTCCCCGTCGCGACCGGTCCCGGCGACGGCGAGCGCGTGCGCGAAGGCGGTGGGCGTGACGACGGGAGCGGCTTCGGCGAGCGCACTCCGAGTCACCCCGGCCGGGGCGGGGCCGTCCGCGCCGGACTCCGCCTGGTCTGTGCCGGTCCCCGGACGGTGTCGGTTCGGCCCCGGTCGGTCCGAGCCCGACTCGGGGTCGTCTGCGCCTGCCCCCGGATGGTCTTCGTTCGCCTCCGGTCGGTCCGCGCCGGACTCCGGGTCTGTGCCGGTCCCCGGACGGCCTTCGTTCGGCCCCGGTCGGTCCGCGCCCACCCCCGCAAGGCTCATGCTCCACCCCGGATGCGACATCGGCAGGTCGCAGCACACGACCTCCGCCCCCCGGTCCCGTGCCCAGCGGACCGCGGCGAGTTCGGGGGAGAAGTCGGCGAAGGGGTAGAAGCCGAGTCGGCCGCCCTCGCTCGCCCCGGCCAGCGCGACCGGTGCGAGGGTGCCCGGGGCGGCGAGGTGGGTGAGCCAGGGCTGGAAGTCGGCGGGGAGTTCCACGCAGACGACCTCGGCGCCGGAGGCGTCCAGCAGGGCGGGTACGGCCGCGGCGAGGGCCGGGCTGTGGTGCCGTACGCCCAGCAGGTACGGCACCGCGGAGTCGGCTAGGGCCGTGACGGCCGTCCGCGGGTCCTGAGAGAGCGTCACCGAAGGTTCCCCCGCAGGTCCCAGAGACGGCGCCACATCGCCGAGCCGTCCTCGGCGCGGCGGCGCACCGGACCGTCCCAGTAGCCGAGCAGCCGGGCGTGGTCGGCCGGGTCGTCCTTGCGGACCACGCCCAGCAGGTGTCCGGGCACGAGGTCGAGGGCGTCCCCGCCGGGCAGGTAGGCGGCGGCCACCCCGAGGGAGGCGGCGACCTGCACGGCCTCGGCGGTGGACATCACCGTGCCGGGCCGTTCCACGTCCCAGCCCTCGGCGGACCGCCCTTCGCGCAGGTCCCGGAAGACGGTGACCAGCACGTCGAGCACCGCGTCGTCCACGCCGAAGGCCGCGCCCGCCCGCTGGACGGCCGCCTCGGCCTGCCGCCGGACCAGAGCCGTCTCGGCGTCGACGTCCGCGATCGGGTGCACCGTCTCGAAGTTGAAGCGGCGCTTGAGCGCGGCGGACATCTCCGAGACACCGCGGTCGCGCAGGTTGGCCGTGGCGACGACGGTGAACCCGGGGGCGGCCGAGACCTGCGCCTCGTCCGTGCCGGACAGCTCGGGCACGCTGACCCGCCGGTCGGACAGGATCGACACCAGGGCGTCCTGCACCTCGGGCAGACAGCGGGTGATCTCCTCGACCCGCGCCACCCGGCCGGAGCGCATCGCGCCGAGCACCGGCGAGTCGACGAGCGCCTGCGGGGTCGGGCCCTGGGCGAGCAGCAGCGCGTAGTTCCAGCCGTAGCGGAAGGCGTCCTCGGTGGTGCCCGCGGTGCCCTGCACGGTGAGCGCGCTGGTGCCGCACACGGCGGCCGACAGCAGTTCGGAGAGCATCGACTTGGCCGTGCCGGGCTCGCCGACGAGCAGCAGGCCACGCTCCCCTGCGAGGGTGACCACGCACCGCTCCACCAGGGCGCGTTCGCCGACGAACTTGGGGGCGATCACCAGCTTGTCGGGCAGCGTCTCGTGCGGCTTGGGCAGTTTCAGGGTCGCGCCGCCGCTGCCGCAGACGAAGGTGACCACGGAACGTGGGGTCAGGCGCCAGCCGGGCGGGCGGGGGCCCTCGTCGTGGGCGGCGAGGAAGGCGAGTTCGGTGGCGTGGCGTTCCTCGGCGGGCAGGGTCTGCCGGGCCGGAAGGGCCGTGGCCGTGTCGGTCGGAGTCATGGATGTCCTTGCTCGGTGGGTCGGTGGGTCTGGCTGTCGTCTCGGGAGTGGGGGGGGCCGGGGGCGTCCGTGGCCGGGCGCCCCCGTCACTCAGCGGCGGCGGCCCCGCCGTACCTTCAGCTCCGCGAACCGGGGCGCGTCGCCGTCCCGGACCCGCTGCCAGGCCCTGCGGTACAGCTCGGCCACCGGTTCGGTCGGCACGATCACGCCGAACGTGGGGTGCTCGTCGTTCATCAGGCCGCTGAACAGCGGCAGCTTCCACTGCTCCAGCGGAAGGCGCGGAGCCTTCGGGTCGACCCAGCCGCCGGGCAGGAAGAGCGAACGCCCGGCCCTGGTCCGGCTCGCCTCGACGACCAGGTCTCCGGCGGCCAGTTCGGCACGGGCCGCCTTGAGCCGGGCCGGCTTCCACCCCGTCCAGCGGGCCGTCATACGGTCGGTCGGGTCGGGCATGGCGAGCAGCATCAGATAGAGCGTGGCGGCGTCGTCGCCGATGCCGTACTCCTTCGCCGCCTCGGTCACCAGCTCGGGCACGGAACGGCTGGGGTCCTGCGGCCACCAGGTGCCGTCCTTGCCGCGCTCGCCGGCGAGGGGGTCGCCCGGGTCGGCGAGCAGGGCCGCGTACCGGGTGTCGCGGACCATGCGCAGCGCCACCTCGGCCGCGAAGGGCTGCTGGTCCTCGACGCGCAGCGCGGGCAGGTACGGGTCCTGGCCGGCCTCGTCGAGCAGCGCGACCTTCAGGCCCGGCGCGGGCTGGTCGTCGTGCGTGGCCAGGATGACGGCGCCGTACCGCTCGAAGCCCTGGCCGACCTCGGTCGGGGCGCCCGCGGTCTTCCGGAACTTGGTGAGGCCGATGTACCGCCCGAGATCCAGGACCAGCCCGGGATGGGCCAGCCGCTCCCGCACGGCGGTGAGTGCGGCGGGCAGCGCGGCCCGGAAGGGGTCGCCGGCGGGCAGGCGGTGGGCGAGCCAGGCGGCGAGGCCGACCGAACCGACCAGCGTGTCCGCGGTGAACCCGACCGCCTTGTCGTCGACGGGCCGGACCCGGTCGCCCTTGACCGCCCATTCCAGGTCCTGGGTGAGCCGGGGTTCACCGGCCGGGTGCAGCAGCGCGGGCAGTGCGTCCCGCACGCCCCACTGGCCGTGCTTGATCGCGCGGAGCGCGTCGCCGATCAGTTCCTCGGGGACGGCCGTCCGCTTGCCCACCTCGCTGTTCCAGACCTCGGCCGCGGCGGCCACGTCCGGTCCCGCGGTCCACAGGAGGGCGGGCTCGGTGGGCAGCAGCGCGGCGACCACCGCGGCGCGGATGGTCCCGTCGACGCCGCGCAGTTCGCCCTTGGCGACGGCCGCGGGGGCGGACTTCACGCCGATGGCGTCGCGCTCCTCCTTCGTCAGGAACGTGCGCTCGTAGACGTCGACCCGTGGCAGACCGGCCACGATCAGTCGGGCCATCGTCTCGGTGACCCCGGTGCGGCGGGCGAACTCCTCGGCGGCCTCCGGGAACCAGGGCGCCGGTCCGCGCGCGGCCAGCTCCGCGAGGAACACGCCGAGCCGGGCCGCCGTGCCCGCTCCGCCCAGCGGGGACGACTCACGGAGCGTGTAGGGCTCCGGTGTCTCGAAGCGCCCCGCCGGGTCGTGGAAGAAGCCGGTGAAGACACAGCCGTCGTTGTCCAGGGAGTGGTGCCCCGTGATCGCCACGAAGGCGCCGCCGCCCAGCGGCAGCAGCCCGTTCCACTGGCCCTCGCGCCACTCGCCCAACGGGGTGCGGAGCGGGCCGGCCTCCAGGCGCAGGGACACCTTGCGCCACCGCTCGGACGAGGTGGCGGCGCCCAGCCCCAGCGCGTCGAACCGTTCGAGCAGCGCGCGCAGCGCTTCCCGGTGCTCCTCCGTGGTGGTGCCGGCCGCCGCCCGGAACGCCAGGGCGGTCGCGCGGTCGATCAGTGTCCTCAGTTCCGGGGTTCCGGTCGGCAGCTCGGGCCCGTCGAGGTGGAGGCGCACGGCCGGCTCCGCCGGCACGGGGGCACCGGACAGCCCGGCGGCCCTGCTCATCACGCGCAGGGCGCGGAACGCGGTGTCGGCCTGCTCGTCGCGGTTCCACCAGTGGCCGCCGGTTCCGCCGAGGCCGCTCATCGCGTCCTGGAGCACGGTGTCCGCCGGCCCGGCGGGGCCCTCGGTCTCCTCCGGGCCGCCGTCGAGCGCGCGGGTGAGCCTGGCGGCCACCGCGTCGAGGACGGCCTGCTGGCCGGCGGCGTGGCGTACGACTCCGGCGATGCCCGCGACGAGCGCCTCATGGGTGACCGGCAGAAGCGCACGGACCGCGTCGGACAGGGCGTCCTTGTCGTCCTGGCCGGCGGCCGCCAGCAGGGCCGCCGACGTGTCCCCGTCGATGCGCCGCAGCGCGGCGGAGCCCTCGGGATCGCGGGGCGTCATGCACTCCCAGAACTGCACCGGCGGCAGCAGCAGCGTGCCCTCGCCGAAGACGCCCGGGGTGCGGTCCGTCTTGGCCACGGAGGTCACGACGCCGTCCGCGTCGACGACTTGGAGCTGCCAGCCGCTACGGACGACGGCACGGGCCCGGTCGTCGCCCGGGAACACGACGAGCACATCCGCCCTGCCGATGTCCGCGGGCAGGGTGACGGTGTGCCCGGCGAGGTCCTGGCTGCGCCAGGAGCCGTCGGGCAGCCTGACCGTGCGCAGGCCGACCACTCCGTCCACGGGCGCGCAGGCCGGCGCGTGACCGACGGTCGGCGAGGGGCCGAGCCGGCCGCTGTCGTAGGTACTGCCCTCGGGGGCGTCGCGCAGCGCGTCGGCCAGGAAGGCGGGCTTGCTCATGCGCCCGCGCTTGTTCGTCGCCGGGTCGTACTCGTACAGGCCGCGCGCGTCGGCGTCCTCGCCCTCCGCGTGCCACACCCAGTACGAGGCGCCGTCGAAGACCAGCCGCCGCTCCTCGGGGATCGTGGTGTCCCCGGCGTGCACGACACCGGCACCGGTGGTCCGGCCTCCGCCCGGCACCGGCAGGGTGAGGGGGAAGTTCGCCTTGTACCAGTCCATCTCCGTGCCCCGGGTGTGGTTGGGGCCCTCCAGGGTCTGGGGGCGGTCGGCGCGGGTGTGCCAGTAGCCGCGCAGGCCGTCGTTGCGGGACCGCCAGTAGACGAGCAGCTCGCCGTCCACGTGGTGGAAGCCCGGGTCGCCCCAGCGGTCGTCCGCCGGGATGCGCAGGTCGTGCGTGAGGAGGGTGCCCTCGGCGCCGATCACGCGGGCCTGGGCGGCGCCCGCCACGATGAGGTGCGGCCAGGCGTCGGCGACGATCAGGTCCTCGACGTCGTCCTTCGGGACGAGGGCGGCGGCCGCCTCCTCCCAGGCGGGCCAGCCCAGTTCGTCGAAGAGCCCGGCCCGCAGCGTGCGCGACAGCACCGGGGCGAGGTCGGTGGCGACGGCCGCGCGCACCTCGTCCTCCGCCAGCGCCAGCGCCTCGGCGGGCAGCCACTTCAGCCGGGACAGCGCGTCGGGCAGCTGGGGCAGACCGACGGCGGCGAACCGCCGGACGACCCCGCGCACCCACTCCGCCAGCAGCGGGCGCCCGCCCGGCGACGCCGCCAGCACACGGATCGCCCGTCGACCGGAGTCGTCGTCGCTGAACCGGTCCGCGCCCTCCAGGAAGGCCGGGTGGAAACGGGAGTCGGCGGCCAGCGACAGCAACTCGCGCTGCCCTTCGCCCGGGGCCCACTGCTCCAGCGGCAGCCCCCCGCCCTTCGCCGGGGCGGCCACGGGCACGTCCAGGGACAGCAGCAGGTCCATCAGGTCGATGTCGTGGGTGATCCGCAACTCGCGGCCGGACGCCGTGAGTTCACCCCGCAGCTGGTCCACCGCCCGCATCACCAGCGGGTACAGCTCCGGCATCCGGGTGGAGCCGCGCCACGAACGCAGACGCTCCCGGAACGTCAGGAACCGCTCCAGCCAGCCCGCCGTACCGTCGTGCGGCCGCTGCTCCCCGGGCAGGGAGCCGTCCCACAGCCCCGCCGTGGCACCGGACGCCTCCAGCATCTCCAGCCACATCGCGGGCATCTCGTCGTCGTGGCACGAGGGGATCGTGTCCAGCAGGATGCCCCGCACCTTCGGCTCGCGCGCGGCCAGCGCCACCAGCGCCGTACGGTGGCCCTTCCACCAGCCCGCCGCCGCGCGCAGCGTGGACGGCAGCTCCAGCAGCTCGGCCAGATACTCCTGCTCGGTCAGGTCCGCGTCCCGGCCGGCGGCGCGGGCCAGCCTGCGCAGGTCGTTGGCCATCTGTGCCGACGGCGGCAGACCGCCCGCCGTGCGGCGCAGGCACAGCTTGGTGAAGCGCCGCAGCGCCTCCTCGGCCGGCAGCCGCGCGGCCAGCTCCCTCGCGTACGCCGACAGCACCTTCACCGGGAGCGCGCCGGCCAGCGCGAACTCGAGGAACACGGCGTCGAGCCGCTCCTCCTCGACCGTCAGCCCGTGCTCCGCCTCGGCCTTGCGGGCGCGGGTGAACAACTGGGCCGCGTACGTGGCGTTCTCCTCGGTGAGGAACACGCGCCCGGCCTGCTCGTAGAAGGTCGGCAGGAAGTGCGGCACCGAGGCGGCCAGCCGCCCGCCGAGCTCCAGATAGGCGTCCATGGCCACCTTCGGCTTGGTCTTCGCCTGCCGGGCCGCCCGCTCCAGGTCCGGCACGATGCCCAGCGCGTGGTGCCCGTCCGCCGGATGATGCACCAGCACCCACTCGGGAAAGCCCAGCGACTGGCGCAGCCCGAGGCCCACCACGGCCGGCTCCGCGTCCTGCTCCAGGCCGAGGAACCCGGCGGCCAGGTCCTCCGCCGCGCCCAGCTCCCCGGCGACCAGCCGTACCACCACCCGGTCGTCCAGGGCTGGATGACGGTACGTCCGCGCTGTCAGCGGCACCGCCCGCTCCCCGGCCCCCTCGGTGTCCGTCGGCAGCACCCCGCCCGCCGCCAGCAGCTCCTCGTACGACACCCGCGTTCCCCCGCTCATGCGTCCTTGCCCTCCTTGATCTCGCGCCCGGCGTACAGCGCCGCGGCCATCCTCATGCCCT
Organism: Streptomyces sp. DSM 40750; assembly: GCF_024612035.1. Classification (GTDB taxonomy): domain Bacteria; phylum Actinomycetota; class Actinomycetes; order Streptomycetales; family Streptomycetaceae; genus Streptomyces. The sequence goes on along the minus strand of NZ_CP102513.1, from coordinate 1,394,152 downwards.
CCGACCAGGCCACCGGGCCCACCTCGCGCAGCGGCAGGGCGCGGCCGTCCTGGCCCTGCCAGGTGAGGCTGCCGGTCTCTACCTCGTCGTCCCAGTACGGCTCCCCGATCCACACCGACGCCTCGACGGCGCGCTCGCCGTCCCGCACCCGGGCGGTGGCGTACCCGCCGGAGACGCGGTAGCCGAGCGAAGTGGCGCGCGCGGCGAGGGCGAAGCGGGAGCGGAACGAGCCCCCGGTGAAGTCCCGCACCTGGGTGGCCTTGCCGTCGAGGTCGTCGGGCCGCCGCCAGGTCGCCCGGTGTATCTGCTCGACGCGCTGGACGATGCCCAGTTCGGCGGCGAACTCCCGGATGTCGTCGAGGTCCGGCAGCAGCACCGGGTGCGGCAGCGTCACCGTGCGCGGGGAGAGGCGGACCGTCTCACCGTCCAGGTTCACGACGCGCAGCTCGCCGCCCTCGGTGGCGCCCCGCAGGAAGCCCACCTCGTCCGGGTCGTCGCCGACCACCGCGAGGTCGCGCAGCGCGGCCTGCCACGCCTCGTCGGGCCACACCCGGGCCAGCAGACCGGTGGGCACGGGCAGTGACGACACCATCCAGGCGTCCACCTGCGCGACGCACCCCGCCGCGTGCCGATCCAGCCACTCGGCGAACCGCCGCAGCCGGTCCACCTCCGGGTGTTCCTTCAGCGCGCGCGGCAGCGACTTCAACTGCCGTCCCGCCGCCCGGCCCGAGGTGGCTCGCGCCGCCACCCGTCCCTCCACAAGGGCGACTTCATACCCGTCCCCCGCCGACAGCCAACCCACGAGACCCCAGCCCTCCGCGTCAGTTCCACAAGAAGAAAGCACAGTTCAGCCGGGAAATCCCGGCCCAAGTGCGACCATGTGCGGAACGCTAGCGGCAGCCACTGACAATCTGTCCGGGGCCCCCCGACAAGGCCTCTCCGCCCGTGCGGGGGAACCCCCGACGACGAACAGGCACGCGAGAGGATCCCCCCGGCGTCGGGCAAGCCAATCGAAGCGAGAGCGCCGACGCATCCGTAGGCCTACGTAACCGGAGTACGTATTACCGGCCAGTCACCGATCCCGGTGCGGCGTGGCCGGCGTGGTCACCCTCCGCAGCGGCGCGCGGCGCCGTTGTCGCGGGCGCGGTAATCCGGTTGAGGGCCGCCGCGGCCATGAGTACGGTGCCTCGGGTGATGAGCCCCGAGTCGGACAGAGCGGAGCCGCCGGTCGTTCGGCGGCGGATCGTCCCTTGATCGACGGAACCGATCCCGGTTCCTCGGTCGGACTCGTCGTGGGCGGCCGGACACGTGCTCCGTGTGTCCGGTCCGGTTTCGGCTCACTTCCTCACGGCAGGTGACTCGGTTCGGCGGCAGGCGCGCGGATGTTCATACCCGCACCCGTCCACGCTGGAGTCGACTTCGTGCCCGTCTTCGTCTACGTCCTCGGCCTTGCCGTCTTCGCGCAAGGCACCTCCGAGTTCATGCTGTCCGGTCTCGTACCGGGTATCGCCCGTGAGCTGTCCGTGCCGGTGGCAGCCGCCGCGAGCCTGACGTCCGCCTATGCCGTCGGGATGATCGCCGGTGCGCCGGTGATGGCCGCCTTGAGCGCGCGGTGGCCCCGCCGTCGCGCACTCGCCGGGTTCCTGACCGCGTTCGTCGTCGTGCACGTCGTCGGTGCGGTGACCACGGACTTCGCGGTGCTGTTCGGCACCCGGATCGTCGCCGCGATCGTCAACGCCGGGTTCCTGGCGGTCGCGATGAGTGTGGCGACCGCACTCGTGGCACCGGCGCAGCGGGGCCGGGCCACCGCCGTCCTGCTGTCGGGGGTCACGCTGTCGTGTGCCGCCGGTGTGCCGGCGGGCGCTCTGCTCGGTGAGTGGTCCGGCTGGCGCTCGGCCTTCTGGGCGGTCGCCGTCCTGTGCCTGCCCGCGCTGGCGTCGGTGTTCCGGTCGGCGCCCGCCGACGCGGCCCGTCGGCACGACGTCTCGGTCCGCCGGGAAGCGCGCACACTGAAGTCCCGTTCTGTGCGGTCGGCGTTGGTGCTCGCGGCGGTGGTCAACGGGGCGACTTTCGCGACCTTCGCCTACTTGGCCGTCATCGCCACGGAGGTCACTCGCCTGCCCGCGGCCGCCGTCCCCGGGCTGCTCGCCGCGTTCGGCGTCGGCGCCTTCACCGGCGTGAACATCGCCGGACGTACGGCCGCGGGTCACTTCCGCCGAGGCATGGTCCTCGCCCTGTGGGCGCTGCCCGTCGGGTGGGCACTCCTGGCCATGACCAGCACTCAGGCGGCGCCGTTCTTCGCGGTGACGGTCCTTCAGGGCGGGCTGTCGTTCGGCATCGGATCGACGCTCGTCGGCCGAGTCATGCAGGTCGCGTCCGACGCCCCCGCCATGAGCGGGTCGTTCGCCACGGCCGCGCTGAACGCCGGCGCGTTTCTGGGCCCCCTGCTCGCCGGCGCCGTGACGGAGGCAACCGGTGACCACCGAGACGCCGTATGGGTCAGCACCGCCCTCGCGGCCACCGCGGTGGCGGTCGTCAGCGGTCTGCCCAGCACTCGCCCGGCAGACCGCTGACCCCCTCCCGGGGCAGGGAACAGGCGATGCGCCGGCTCATCAACGGGGCGAGGGTTTCCACGGATGATGACGTCCGGCGCCATGGCGGCAGAGGAAGACGTGGGGCCGTGCGCCCTGAAAGGCACACGGGCGGGCGGGGCCGGAAATCGGCGGATGGCCGAGAACCTTCACACCGCGCAGCGGCGGGGGAGGGGTCCGCCGGATGCGATACGCGCCAATGGCGTCCCGCTCGCCTCAGGGGGCGGCCGGGCATCACCGGCCCCCTTCGCACCCCCCGTCACACCCCTCTTACCGTGCGCCAACACGAGTCTCCCGAGGGGCGCCACGGATTCACCACGCCACCTTCACGCGGCGCACACTTCCGGCCGGGTGGCGTCCGGTGGGTGCCCGGCGGGGCAGACGGTGCCCTTGCCGGATGCCTAGCCTCCCGGCCCATGCGATCACCACTGATGAGACGCTTCGGCCTCGGTGCCGTACTGGCCCTCGCCCTCGCCGTGTTCGGCACGGCCCCCAGTGCGAGTGCGGTCGACGCGGCACCGGCCGAGCTGACGTTCGTCACCGACAGTGCCACCACCACGCCCGGCGGCACGGTGAACCTGTCGATGACGGTCACGAACCACCACACCTACGACATCTGGTTCATGTACCAGACGATCGAGCCGACCTGGCTGACCAACCAGCGCCCCGACCTGAAGTACGGCTTCACGGGCTGCAGCCTCGCCACGGCGGCCGGCGCCACCCCCTGTTCCGGGACCGGCCCCGCCGACCTCGGCGCCAACTACGGAGCCACCATCCCGCCCGGCCAGAGCCGTACCGTCACGCTGACGCTCCAGGTCGCCGCCGACTCCGGCTGCAACGGCAACATCGGCTTCTACTCGTACTTCTATGCCGAGTTCAGCGACAGCACCAACATCAGCGGTGGCCCGGTGTACACACCCGAGACCCGGGTGCTCTGCGCCTGACGGATCGCCGAGGACATGGGCGGCCGTGACGGGAGTGACCTGAAATGATCTGCGATCAGGCATCCGTCATGGTCTGGACCACTGGCGATCGATCCCGCGGACCCCGACGGTCCGCCGATGCGCCCCGCAGGGCCCGGACCAGCGCGCCGGGCCCTCATGGTCGTCGCGCGCCATGTTCCGACCTTGATGTAAAAAGGTCCAATTCGGTTCCAGAAGTGCCCAGTTGGACACCTGCGCTTTTCCGTCATGTTTCGCAGCATGACCACGAAAGCCACACACAGACACCACTATGTGACGCGACGGATGCGTCGACGACTGGGTTCTGAGGGGGACGCCGGCGTCACGCAAGGGGGTGCGTCCGCTCCAGGAGAGGCGTGCTCACCCCTGCCCGGGGAGGGGACTTCACCGCATGAAGCGGACTTTACGCACCACCGTACTCACGGTGGGCGCGCTCGTCGCCGCGCTCGGTCTGCCGACCGGCCCGGCCCACGCCGACGACACCACGCCCCGTGTCGACCTGCGGGTCCTGGTGGTGAGCGACGGTGGCCCGTCCACCGACGCGATCGCCGCCGAACTGACCACGGCCGGCACGCCGTACACCGAGATCGACCTCACGCGGTCCGACCGGCCCGTGATCGACGCCGGCTTCCTCGCGGACACCGTCGACGGCCGGCCGCGCGCCAGGTTCCAGGCCGTCGTGCTGCCCAACGACAACCCGTTCCCGGCCGGCTCCACCGAGATGGCGGCGCTCGCGGCATACGAGCAGACGTACGCGATACCCCAGGTCGACGCCTACACCTACGCGCGTCCAGAAGCCGGTTTGCAGTACCCGGTCCACGGCGGCTATTCCGGCAGCATCGACGGCGCGGAGGCCGAGGTGACCGACGCCGGGAAGGCGGGCCCCTTCGGCTACCTCGACGGCGCGGTGCCCTTCGAGGACAACGACCCCGCCATCGGCGAGAGTTATGCCTACCTGTCGAAGCCCGTGACAGGAGCCGACTTCATCCCCTACGTCGAGGCGGCGATCCCCGGGCAGTCCACGCGCGGCACGCTGGTCGGCGAGTACCGGCACGACGGGCGGCGCGAGCTCGTCGTCACCTTCGTCTACAACCGGTACCAGCAGCAGTTCCGGCTGCTGGCCCGCGGCATCGTGGAATGGATGACCGGCGGGGTGCACCTGGGTGCCTCACGGAACTACTTTGCCGTGCACGTGGACGACGTGTTCGCCGCCGACGACCGCTGGGACACCGCACTCAACTGCACACCCGGCGACGTCGACTGCACCGACCCCAACGTGGAGCCCGACCCCATCCGCATGACGCCCGACGACGTCGACCACGCCACCGCCTGGCAGGCCGACAAGGGCTTCACCCTCGACCTCGCGTACAACGGCGCCGGCAGTGTCGACCACCGCGAGGAGAACAACGGCGACGACGCGCTCACCGACCGGCTGATCGCGGACCGGAACCAGTTCCGCTGGATCAACCACACCTACTCGCACCCCTTCCTCGGCTGTGTCCAGGACACCAGCGTGGTGCCCTGGAGATGCGCGACCAACGCCGACGGCTCCACCCAGTGGGTGAGCCGGAACGAGATCTCCGACGAGATCGCCACCAACCGGGTCTGGGGCGAGACGGCCGGACTCCCGCTGGAGAACGGAGAGTTGGTCACCGGTGAGCACTCCGGTATGAAGGTGCTGCCGCAGCAGCCCGAGGACAACCCCGACCTGGCGCTCGCCCTCGACGACAACGACATCGCCTGGCTCGGCTCCGACAACTCCCGCGAGCCCGCCCAGCGGCAGGTCGGCCCGGCCACGACCGTCCCCCGCTACCCGATGAACGTCTTCTACAACGCGGGCAAGGCCGCCGAGCAGGTCGACGAGTACAACTGGATCTACACCAGCCGCGCCCAGGGCGGCAGCGGCATCTGCGAGGACAACCCGGCCACCACCACCTGCCTGTCGGCACCGCTGGACACGGCCACGGGATACGAAGAGGTCATCGTGCCGCTGGAGAAGCGGATCGCCCTCGGACACGTCCTCGCAAACGACCCGAAGCCGCACTTCATCCACCAGTCGAACCTGGCCGAGGACCGCATCGCCTACCCGGTGCTCAGCGGCGTCCTCGACGGCTACGCGGCACTGTTCGCCGAGAACACCCCCGTGGTCAACCTGAGGATGAAGGACATCGGCGCCGAACTGCGGCGCAGAGCCACCTGGCAGGCCGCCCTCCAGGCCGGCGAGGTCACCGCCTACCGCATCGGCGACACCGTGACCGTCGAGGCCCCCGACGAACTGGCGGTCACCGCGACCCTGCCCACCGGCACCACACTGGCCGGCGCGGCCTTCGGCGAGGCCTACGCCGGCGCCGTCTCCGGCTGGACCCCCGCCACGGGCGAACCCCTCGACCTCGCCCTGCCGACGACCGCCGTGACCTCGCCCGCCACCTCCACCGAGTCCGCCGAGGTCACGTATCCCGCGCCGGACACCCGCGTCCCAGCGGGCGTCAGCGAGAGAGTGCCGTACACCGCGGACAGCTGACGGCGCACTCATGCGACGACGGATCCCAGGCCCACCGCAGGACGGATCCCCGGGCGGACCGCAGGACCGCCCGGGGGACGGGCCCATGGACCGACCCGACCTCCCGGCCGCCCACCGGCGGCCGGGACCGGCAGGGAACCACCCCACACCACGGCCGTGGAGCACACCGATGCCCGATCCTCACGACGCGCGCGGACTCGGCGCGGCGCGCGTCACCCTCCTCACCGAAGGCACCTATCCCCACAGTCACGGCGGCGTGAGCGTCTGGTGCGACCAGCTCGTCCAGGGCATGCCCGACCTCGACTTCGACGTCATCGCCGTCACCGGCACCGGACGCGAACCCGTCGTCTGGGACCTGCCCGCACACGTCTCCCGCGTACTGTCCGTCCCCATGTGGGGCGACCCGCCGGAGGGCCGCCCGCCCCGGGGCCGCGCCCGCCATCGACTCACCATCGCCTACGAGCAGTTCCTGAGCGCGCTGCTCGATCCGGGCGCCGAGAACGGGTTCGCGCCCGCCCTCTACGCCATGGCACGGGCCGCGGCGGACGGAACGCTGAGCCCCTTTCTGCGCTCGGACCGGGCGATCGCCCTCCTGGCCGCGGTCTGGAACCGCCCGGGCCTGGCCGTACGCGAGTCCCGGCCCACCCTGCACGACGCGCTCACCGCGACCTCCCTGCTCGAACACGCCCTGCGCCCCCTGGCGGCACCCCCGCCCGAGACCGGGGTCGCGCACGCGGTCAGCGGAGGCGTCGCCGTCCTGCCCGGCCTCGCCGCCCTCGAACGGCACGGCGTCCCCCTGCTGTTGACCGAACACGGCGTCTACCTGCGCGAGCGCTACCTCGGCTACCGCACCGCCCCCTACCGCTGGCCCGTCAAGGCCGTCGTCCTGGGCTTCTTCCGCCTCCTCGCGGAGGAGACCTACCGCCGTGCCGCCCTGATCACCCCGGGCAACCGCTACAACCGGCTCTGGGAGGAACAGGGCGGCGCCGACCCCGAGTCCATCCGTACGGTCTACAACGGCGTGGACCCCGCCGCGTTCCCGCCCGCCGGACCGGAACCGGAGACGCTCACCCTGAGCTGGGCGGGCCGCGTCGACCCCATCAAGGATCTGGAAACCCTCATTCGGGCCTTCGCCCTGGTCAGAGCACGACTCCCGGACGTGCGGCTGCGGTTGTTCGGCGGCACACCGCGAGGTGGGGAGGCCTACCGGGAGCGGTGCGAGGCACTGGCCGCCGAACTCGGGCACGGGGACGCCGTCACCTTCGAGGGGCGCGTCGACGACATCAAGGACGCCTACGCGGCCGGCAACGTCGTGATGCTCTCCAGCATCAGCGAGGGCTTCCCCTTCACCTTGATCGAGGCCATGTCGTGCGGCCGGGCCACCGTCTCCACCGACGTGGGCGGCGTACGGGAGGCCGTCGGCGACACCGGGCTCGTGGTGCCGCCCCGAGACCCGGAGGCGATGGCCAGGGCGGCGCTGGAACTGCTGGGCGACCCGGCGCGCCGCCGGACGATGGGAGAAGCGGCACGGCTGCGGGTGATCGAGCAGTTCACCCTCCGCCAGACCATCGACACCTTCCGGTCCATCTACCTCGAACTGCCCGCACTGGACCGGCAGTCGAAGATCGTGGCGGCCCCGGCTCAGGCGCTGTTCCCGATCAGCACGGTGGCCGGATGAGCGGGCCGATGTCACTCGAACCCGGCGGTGTCGAACACGACACCCTCGCCATCCGGCTGGCCGACCGGCGCCGCCCGCGCCGCCGCCCCAGCTGGGCCCTCGGCGACGACACCACCCTCACCATCCGCCTGCCGGAACAGGGCCCGGACGAGGAGGCCGTCAGCGAACTCGCGGCCGAACTCGCCGACCGCGTCGGCCCGGCCGTCCACCCGTACGAGGTGGCCGCCCTGCTGGAGGCGGAGGGCCTGTCCGCCTCCCTCATCAAGGAACGGTACGGCCACCCGAATCTGTTCTCGCTCGCCTCGGCCCTGTACGAACGGGTGCCCCGGACCTTTCCCGACCCCGCGCCGACGGCCGACCCCTGGCGCCCCGACACCGTGCGCTGCCTCCTGCGGGGCGTGCTGTTCGCCCTGCCGGGACTCGCCTATCTGCTGACCGCACCGCTGTGGAACCCCGGCAGGTACGCCCCGGCCCTGATCGTGGCGGGGCTCGTCTCCTGGGCCTGGGGGCAGGCCCTCGGCCACCGCGCCCACCTGCGGATGGCGACCGGACGGCGCGAGGCGGGCCGTACGCTCCTGACCGGTGCGCCCGTGGGAGCGGTGCTGGCCACGGCGGTCGCGGCGCTGCCCGCCGAGGGCGGCCCGGTGACCCTGGTGGCGGCCGCGCAGTCCGCGTACCTCGCCGCGGCGGGCGTCCTTCTGGTCCTGGGCCGGGAACGCCGACTGCTCGCCGCGCTCAGCCCGTTGATCGCGGGCACCGCCGTCCTGCCCTGGTGGGAACCGGGCCCTCTGCTGCGCGCCGGGCTGCCGCTGCTCGCGCTGCTCGCCACGCTCGCCGTCACCGGCCGGGCGCTGCGGACCGCCCTCGCCACGGAGGCCGTCCCCGGCGCCACCCGGCCACGCGTGCTGTGGTCGCTGCCGTACGGCCTGTTCGGCCTGGCCGCCGGAGTGCTGGTGCTGCTGGAGGGGCGGGAGGAGCCGTACGCCGTGATCGTGCTGACGGTGAGCATGGGCCCGGCGGAATGGCTGCTCTACCACTACCGCGGGCTGTCCGTCGCCGCGCTGCGCGCCGTCGCGACACCCGCGGGGTTCCTACTGCGCTCGGCCGGGATCCTCGGCCTCTGTCTGTCCGCCTACCTGCTGCCGCTGCTGCCCGCGGCGCTGCTCACCGACGCCGACCCGGCCCCCCTGCTTCTGCTCGCGGCCGTCCTGTGGACCGCACTGCTGCTCCAGGCGTTCGGGGCGGCCTGGCCGTCCGCCGCGATCTGCCTCGCCGCCGCGAGCGGCGCCGGAGCGGTCACCCTGCTGCGCCTGCCACCCGGCGACCTGGCGCTGCCACTGTGCTGCGCCGCCGCGGCGCTGTGTCTGTCGGCGTGCGCGCTGCGGCTGCTCGGCCGGCCCGCGCCGCACGCCTGAGCCCCGCGCCCGCCCACGACCACCAGCCACCTCTCCCCATCCGACCGACCGGAAGGACACACCAGTTGACCTCCGCACCGCTCGCCGCCGTCACCGGAGCCGAGGGCTTCATCGGCTCCCACCTCACCGAGGCGCTCGTCGCCTCCGGACACCGGGTCCGGGCCATGGCCCAGTACAACTCCTTCTCCTCCTACGGCTGGCTGGAGACCCTGCACCCGGACGTCCTGGACCAGGTGGAGATCGTCCTCGGCGACGTCCGTGACCCCGGCTCGGTCCGCGCACTCCTCGACGGCGCCGACACCGCCTACCACCTGGCCGCCCTCATCGCGATCCCGTACTCCTACCAGGCACCGCACAGCTACGTGGACACCAACGTCACCGGCACCCTCAACGTCCTGGAGGCGGTCCGTGCCCTCGGCACGCCCCGGCTCGTCCACACCTCCACCAGCGAGACGTACGGCACCGCCCGGACCGTGCCGATCACCGAGGACCACCCCATCAACACGCAGTCCCCGTACGCCGCTTCGAAGGCCGGCGGGGACCGGCTCGCCGACAGCTACCACGCGAGCTTCGAGACCCCGGTCGTGACCCTGCGGCCGTTCAACACCTTCGGGCCACGCCAGTCGATGCGCGCGGTGATCCCCACGGTCATCGGCCAGGTCGCGGCGGGGGAGCGGACCATCACCCTCGGCGACCTGCGTCCCACCCGGGATTTCACCTTCGTCAAGGACACCGCGCTGGCCTTCCTGACCGTCGGCACCGCGCCCGCCGAGCAGGTCGTGGGCCGCACCTTCAACGCCGGCACCGGCGGCGAGATCTCCATCGGCGACCTCGTCGCGCTGATCGGCAAGGTCATGGACAGCGAACTCGACGTACGCGAGGACGAGGCACGCATCCGGCCCGCGGGCTCCGAGGTGATGCGGCTCGTCGCGGACGCGAGCCGGCTCGCCGCCGCCACCGGCTGGCAGCCCGCCCACACCCTGGAGGAAGGCCTCGCGCACACCGTGGAGTTCTTCCGCGACCCCGCCAACCTCGCCCGCTACAAGACCGGCATCTACAACATCTGACTCCCGTCCGGCACGTCCGAAGCAGATCCATGAAGGAGGAGCACCATGCACGCAGTGATCCTGGCGGGAGGCAAGGGCGTCCGGCTGCGGCCCTACACGACCGCGCTGCCGAAGCCGCTCGTCCCCATCGGAGACCAGCACGCCATCCTGGAGATCGTGCTGCGCCAGCTCTCCACGGCCGGTTTCACCCACTGCACCCTCGCCATCGGCCACCTGGGCGAGATCATCCGCGCCTATGTCGGCGACGGCTCGCAGTGGGGCCTGACCGTCGACTACGCCACCGAGGAGAGCCCCCTCGGCACCATGGGCCCGCTGCTCACCCTGCGCGAGCGCCTGCCCGAGACGTTCCTCGTCATGAACGGCGACGTCCTCACCGACCTCGACTACGCCGACGTCCTGCACCACCACCGCGAGTCCGGCGCACCGCTCACCATCGCCACCTACGCCCGCAAGGTCCACATCGACTTCGGCGTACTGACCACCGACGACGGCAAGGTCGTCGCGTTCACCGAGAAGCCGAGCATGGACTACCGCGTCTCCATGGGCGTCTACGGGGTGTCCCGCTCGACGCTGGACGGCTACACCCCCGGACTGCCGCTGGGCTTCGACGAGTTGGTCCTGGACCTGATAAGGGCTCAGAACCAGCCGCACGCCTATGACTTCGACGGGTACTGGCTGGACATCGGGCGCCCGGACGACTACGACCGGGCCAACGCCGAGTTCACCACCCGCAAGTCGCTTCTGCTCAAGGGAGCCTGAGCACCACATGCGCATTCTCGTCCTGGGGTTCACCGGATATCTGGGCACCCACGTCGTCGAGGGAGTGCGTGCCCTGCCGGGCGCGCTGGTCCTCGGCGGCGGCCGCTCGCCCGCCGCCGAGTACGCCATCGACCTGGCCACTGTCCGCCGTGAGGAACTGGCGAAGACCCTGGCGTCGGCCGCGCCCGACACCGTGATCAACTGCGCGGGCGCGACCGGCGGCGATCCCGTCACCCTCGCCGAGGTCAACGCCCGCGGCCCCGCGGTGCTGTGCGCCGCCCTGCGCGAGGCGGCCCCGGGCGCACGGCTGGTGCACCTGGGCTCGGCCGCCGAGTACGGCCCCGGCGTCCCGGACGTCCGGGTGACGGAGTCGGCGGCCACCCGCCCCCTCGCCCCGTACGGCGCGACCAAGCTTGCGGGCACGGTCGCCGTCACCACCGCCGGCCTGGACGCCGTCGTCCTGCGGGTGGGCAATCCGGTGGGCCCCGGGGCACCGTCCACCGGCCTGCCCGGCCGCATCGCGGGACTGCTGCGCGCGGCCGGCCCCGACCCGGACGCCGTACTGCCCCTCGGCGACCTCTCCGCGTACCGCGACTTCGTCGATGTACGCGACGTCGCCCGGGCGGCGGTCCTCGCGGCCACGGCTCCCGGCCCGCTGCCCTCCGTCCTCAACATCGGCGGGGGCCGGGCCGTACCGGTGCGCGAGGTGGTCCGAGGGCTGGCCGCCAAGGCGGGGTTCCGGGGACGGATCGCGGAGAACGCGGCGGGAGCGGGGGGTGGGGCGGGGGCGGCCGGTTCCCCCGGTGCGGCCGGATCGGTCCGCTCGGCGGACGTGTCGTGGCAGTGCTCCGACATCACCGCCGCCGAGGTGCACCTGGGCTGGCACCCGACCCACACCCTCGACGACGCGCTCACGGCACTGTGGGAAGGCGGGGAACGCGGCGTCGGCGGGGAGGGCTGGGACGGCAGCGACCGCAGCGACCGCAGCGACGGCCGGGAACGCGGGGAACGCGGCGTAGGCCGACCCGGCGGGGGCGGCGGGAAAGGCGACGGTAGGCCGTGAGCCTGTTGATCCCGCTGTACGTCCACCCGGCCGAGGACCCGGGGGCCTGGCACCGGCTGATCAGGGCCGCCACCCGGACGTACGGCGTCGTGCTGAACCCAGCGAACGGACCGGGCGACGGCCCCGACCCCGCGTTCACCGCGGCGGCCGGTGCGCTGCGCGCGGCCGGGGCCCGGCTGCTCGGCTATGTCGACACCGACTACGGGATGCGCGACCGTGCCGAGATCGCCGACGACGTACGCCGTCACCAGGAGTGGTACGCGGCCGACGGCTGCTTCCTCGACCAGGTGACGGCCACGCCGGACGGCCTGCCCGCCTGCCGCCGACTCGTCCGGACCGTACGCCGGCTCGGCGCCGGGACCGTCGTCCTCAACCCCGGGGTCCACCCGGCCCCCGGGTACGCCCGCCTCGCCGACCTGACCGTCACCTTCGAGGGCCACTGGTCGACGTATGTGTCGGCGTTCAGCCGGCCCACCTGGGCCGCCCGGCATCCAGCCGAGCGGCTCTGCCACCTCGTCTACGGCGTCCCCGAGGCGCTCGTACCGCTCGCCGTCCGCACCGCACACGACCGGGGCGCCGCGGTCTGCGGTCCCGTGACGGGCGAACCACCCAACCCCTGGGCCCAATTGACCCCCGCACTCACCGGGACGGAACGATGAGGAGGACGACGCTCGCACACGTGGCCCTGCTGGCCGCGCTGGTGGCTGCGACGCTGACGGGCTGCACCGACGACGGCGACATGGACTCCGACACGCTCTGGAAACCCCGGCCCGGGCTCGCCTGGCAGTGGCAGTTGGACGGAAAGGCCGACCCCTCGGCCGATGTGCCGGTCTACGACATCGACGGCTTCGAGAACTCCACGGCGGACGTGGCCAGGCTGCACCGGGACGGCCGGAAGGTCATCTGCTACATCAACGTCGGCGCCTGGGAGGACTTCCGGCCCGACAAGGACGCCTTCCCGCGCTCGGTGCTCGGCGAACAGAACGGCTGGGCGGGCGAACGGTGGCTGGACATCCGGCAGCTCGACATCCTGCGGCCCCTCATGGAACGACGCTTCGACATGTGCCGCGACAAGGGCTTCGACGCGGTCGAGCCCGACCTCGTGGAGGGCTACGGCAACGAGACCGGCTTCCCGCTCACCGCACGCGACCAGCTCACCTACAACCGCATGATCGCGGACATCGCCCACGAGCGCGGCCTGTCGGTGGGCCTGAAGAACGACCTGCCCCAAATCCCCCAGCTCCTGACCGACTTCGACTTCGCGGTCAACGAGGAGTGCGCGCAGTACGACGAGTGCGCGCGACTCACGCCGTTCATCGAGGCCGGCAAGGCCGTGTTCCACGTGGAGTACACGGAACCCAGGAGCAGCTTCTGCGCCGAGTCCCGCCGACTGAAGCTGTCGTCCATGGTGAAGCGACTGGAACTCGGGGTGTGGCGGCAGCCCTGCTGAACGTCACGGTGTGTGACGCGCCGGCTCGGTTCGGTTCCTGCTGCGCACCGCCCAGTGACCGACGCGCGGCGCCCGGCGCACCCGCGACGCTCTGTCCGGTAGCGCATCACCGTGCGTGACCTGCCTGTCTTCCTGGAAGGGGATCGCGCCCCGGAGGCCTTCGACTCCTATGGTGGAGATCACAGGAAGGCGACGGACGCTGAGGCGGCGACCATGGCGGATACGGCGATCGACTACGCGGCGGTGTTCCAGGCGCTGCCGGGCATGGTGGCGCTGCTGACACCCGAGCTGGTGTACGCGGACGCGAACGAGGAGTTTCTGAGTCTGTCGGGCCGCACCCGCGAGCAGGTGGTCGGCCGGTACCTCTTCGACGTGTTCCCCGACAACCCGGCCGACCCGTCCGCGAGCGGGATGCGGAACCTGGCGGCCTCCCTCATCCGGGTGGCGGACAGCGGTGAGCGGGACGCGATGGCGCTGCAGCGGTACGACGTGGAGTCGGTGCAGCGGCCGGGGGAGTGGGAGGAGCGGTACTGGAGCCCGGTGAACGCGCCGGTCGTCGGCCCCGACGGGAGCGTGGTGCTGCTGATCCACAGGGTCGAGGAGGTCACCGAGCTGATCCGGGCCCGCGAGCGCTCGCCCGGCGACCGCGCCCGCGTGCTGGAGGCCGAGCTGTACACCCGCGCCCGTGAGCTGCAGGAGATCAACGATCGGCTGCGCGAGGCGCACGCCCATGAGCGCGAGGTCGCGCTCGCCCTGCAGAAGGCGATGCTGCCCGCGCCCAACCCGGTCGGACACCACCGGGCGGCCGTGCGCTACCAGCCGGCGACCGAGGCACTGAACGTCTGCGGCGACTGGTACGACCTCGTCGACCTGTCCGGCGTCGACCGCATCGGTATCGCCGTCGGTGACGTGGTCGGTCACGGCCTGGCCGCCGCCTGCGTCATGGGCAAGCTGCGCAGCGCGCTCAGTGCCGCGTCCCTCGTCGCGGACGGTCCCGCCCAGGCGCTGGACGCCCTCGGCCTGTACGCCCGCTCCGTCGACGGTGCCGAGAACACCACCGTCGTCCAGACCTGCGTCGACTGGGACACCCACACGATCACCTACAGCAGCGCCGGCCATCTGCCGCCCGCGCTGCTGGGCCGCGACGGCACGGTCGTCTTCCTGGACCAGGCCACCGACCCCCCGCTCGGGGCCCGCCCGGAACACATCCCCCGCCTCGAGGCCACCCTCGGCTTCACCGAGGGCGACACCCTGGTCCTGTACACGGACGGTCTGGTCGAACGCCGTGACGAGGACATCGACCACAGCCTCGCCCGGCTGGCTGACGCCCTCACCCGCCACCGCCGCTCCGCCCCCGAGCCCCTCGCCGACGCCCTCCTCCTCGACCTGCTCCCGTTCGGACGCGCCACCGACGACGCGGCGCTGGTCATCATCCGGTTGTGACCCTCACTCTTCCGAATGCGTGGGCTCGTCCCGAAGCCGGAGCATGGGGCGCGGCAAGGGCGGTGGACCGGATGGCGGATGAGCTTGAGCGTGTCTCAGGAACTGCTGGGTGACAAATGCCACGAGCGCGGGGAGCACGTCTGTGAACGCCTTCAGAGTGGGGACGCCGTTGACGGCGATTTCGCTGTCGCTGCGACGGCCGTGCTCCAGGAGGAGCGGCAAGGTGTCCTCCATCTGCACCTCGAGTCGCCGGCCTTCCTCGCTGTGGCACTGGACGTCGTGGCGGCTCCAGGGAACCATCATGCCCAGCCACGGGTGGGCGATCGTGTCGATTGCCCGGAGCTTGAGCCGACGCTCCTGATCAAGGAGTGTCCAACGGTCGACCAGCAGGATGCCGGGGCAGTCGGACGGCACAGTGTCGACGTCGCGTTCGGCCGGGCCCGCGGTATCCGGGGCCTCGTCCGTCAAGGAGGACAGGGTGACCCGGTAGTCCAGGCTCCGCAGCAGTTCCTCAACGAGCTGGGGCAGCGGGCGCGTCGATTCCAGGAAGTAGGGATTCCAGTCCAGGGCGGCCTCCCCGTACGGGCGCGTGTCGCGGTGCGCCGGGAGGGTGCCACGGGTGGGTGCGGCCACAGTCACCTGGATACGGCGGGGCCCTTCGCCGCGCGGCTTGAACGCGCTGGGCGTCGTCGCGTACGGGCGGGGCCGACTGGGCGGCAGCGGCGTCTCTTGGGCGACTCGCACGATCCGCTGGGCGAGCGAGAGTACGACCTCGTCGTACTCGTCCCTGAGCCGGTTGAGCTTGATCAGCCCATAGATCCCGTGGTCCCGATAACGCTCCCCGAACGAGGCGTGGTACATCTGGATGTGACGCGCCGACTCGGGAAGCTGGTCGAAGGCGACAGGCGTCCACAGCACAGGGAGGATCGCGGGTATGTCCCCCGCGCCGACGGCCTTGGCCTGCACGATGCGTTCTTGGAACGCGTACCACTCCCGCCCGCACATCTCGCTGGTGAAGTAGCGCGGCGAGTACAGAGGCACGAACACCCGGCAGGTGGCGAGGTTCTCGCTGAACTCGTCCGGCCAGTCTTCCCCGGAGCGCGGTTCCCGATCCATGAACCCCGGCGCCGCCCCGGCGGGCAGGTCGGTGAGTGCCATGATGTGGTCGCAGAGGTCCCGGAAGAGCACGGTCACCCAGTGGTCCGGGTCGCCGCCACCGGGCCCCAGGAGAGGCGTGCGGGCGTAACTCAGGAAGAAGTACGGTCGGTTTGCCGAAACCTCCTCCGCCTCCGGCGGTGGCGATCCCCCAGGGACCGGCCGTGCCGCATGCTCCACTTCCTCCAACGGACGGGGCACCGTGGAAGCACGCGTCGGCAGACCCAGTAGTTCCAGGGTTTGTTCCGAGAGCTGCCCGAATGCCTCGACCGCCGCGCGGAGTTCTGTGCGTCCCCGATGGCTGGGCACCACCGCGGGCAGCTGCCCGCCCCAGCTGTGCTGGGACGCCATATGCCGGCTCAGCGCTCTGTTGACGCGCCACACCTCATGTTCCGCGAGTTCCCTCCGCAACGTTCGCTGCACGGTTTCCGGCAAGC
Organism: Streptomyces sp. DSM 40750; assembly: GCF_024612035.1. Classification (GTDB taxonomy): domain Bacteria; phylum Actinomycetota; class Actinomycetes; order Streptomycetales; family Streptomycetaceae; genus Streptomyces. Next base: position 1,377,611 of record NZ_CP102513.1, on the reverse strand, counting down.
TCAACTCGACGACACCGTTCTCGGCCGTGGTGAGCGTGAAGAGCCCGCTGGTGAGCAGTTCCGCAGCGTCGGCCGCGGTGGCCTCGGGCACCAACTCCTGGCGGATGACATGCAGCAGGCGTGTGCTCAACCTGTCGAAGATGGAGCACAGGACGGCCAGGCGCGCCGCCGATGGCGAAGCGGTGCGCAGGAACCTGTCCGCGGCAACGGCCCCCGATCGCTGCCGAAGCCGATGTTCCATGCGCCCGCCACGCGGTACGAGAACCGCCCCGGCCCCTTCGGGGGCCGTACGCATCAGTGTGCGTGACCAGCGGGTCAGTGAATGCGGAGACAGCGAAAGGACAGGGACGGGCAGCCAGTCCCCGTCGCCCGGTACCTCATTCTCATAAGGCAGCAGCGGAAGCTGGAAGAGAAGCCGGGAGTTGGGCAGGCCTGGAGCGATCGCTGTGACGCGGGCCGAGGGCAGGTCGAGACCTGTTCTTCGCCACAGCTTTGTGGGCAGCGGATTGAGCAGCGCGAGAGGCGCCGAAAGCGCCCACTCGCGAAGCCGGCGCCACACCGGTGCGTCCCGCCATCCCGGAGCGACGCAGTCGGACACGACCACGACAAGCTGGCGCCCATCGGGAGAACCCAGCCGGCCGGGCGCCACCAACCGGCCCTGCCCGTCCCGGAGTTCAAGCCCGTCAACACCGAGATGGAGCTCGTGAACGCGAAGAGTGCGGAAGGCACCGAGTCGGTCCAGCACCGCGGTGAAGTCCATGACGGTCTCTCGCCACACCTGCATCGCGGGTGAACAGTCCACTACGAGGACCAGGTCGAACCATCTCTCGGGGGCGGGGGAGAACACCGGGATCAGTTCTCCGCTGCGGGCGTAACTGTTCACAGTCGCGTCGATGTCCAGGGCGGACCGGCGCCCTCGGGGCCACTGGCGTTTCCATGGGCGCAGCGCGCGGGTGACCTCCAGTGTTCGTGGCAGACCAGAGGCACGTGCGGGTGCCACCGCATCGCCCCGGATCCGGACCGCCCCTCCGGCGAGGTGTTCGTGCACGTCATGACCGGCGACGACGGGAGACGATCCGGACTCGTCGGCTGCCGATTCGGGAGTCCGAGTCGCCCTGGTGCGCCGGTCTCCCGGCTGCCCGGCAGTGACTTCCTCCGCCTCCGCGTCCATCCGGGACGCCAGCCAGAGCAATTCGGCCAGTGCTGTGCCGTCCAGCCCGGGTGCGGCGGTGTTCAGTGCCGCCGTCACCCGACCGAGGGGGGTATCGGTATCGGCCTCGGGGCTCCGTTCAGGCACGGGTCAACTCGCGAAGGATCAGGTCCCTCACTTCCTGCTCGTCCGCTCCCACGGGGACGCCACCGCCGCCGGTCAGCAGATGTACGGCGTTCAGAAGCTGGTCGACGGCGAGGCTCTCCCCTGCCGCGACCCGGTCGACGAACGCCTCGATGAGCGTGTCGACGGTCTGTGACTGATCGGGGTCCGTCCCGATCCGCAGATGGGCCTCGACAACCCTGCGCAGCGTGTCAGCGGTCGGCTTCGGCATGGTGAACCGGATACAGCGCCGCAGAAAGGCCGGCGGGAAGTCCCGCTCGCCGTTGCTCGTCAGGACGATGAAGGGGAACTTGTCGCACTGAACCCGTCCCCGCTCCACCGGACTGCGGGCGTCACCGCCCCACTCCCGTACATCGACGATGTCCCGTGCGTAGCGGGCGAGTTCGGGGATCTCGAACTCGCCGCGCTCCAGAACGTCGAGCAGATCGCTCGGCAGGTCCAGATCGCTCTTGTCGATCTCGTCGATCAGCAAGGCACGGGGGCGTTCCGTGGGGAGCAGCGCCGTCCCCAGCGGACCCAGTTGCAGGAAGGGCGCGATGTCGTCGCTCACGCTGCTGTGGGCGAGCCGCTGCGCGTGGATACGGCCCAGGGCGTCGTAGCGGTACAACGCGTCCGTCAGTGTGCTGCGCGAAGTGATGTGCCAGCGCAGTACGTCGCCGAGCTTGAGTTCCGCGGCGACCTGCTCGATCACGGAGGATTTGCCCGAGCCCGCCGCACCCGTCAGGAGCAGCGGCCGACGCAGGACCAGCGCCGCGTTGACCGCTCGAACCAGTCCGGCGGGCGGCTGGAACTGCTTGCCCAGAGCCTGCCGGGGAAAGTCCCGCCAGGGCGGCGGTTCGCCGAGATCGACATCGCGCGGCGTGCCGTCGCCGACGTAGAACGGCTGCCAGGTCATGCTGAGTTCTCCTCCGCCGTAGTGAACTGCTCGAACCAGTCGCAGAAGTCGAGCCACTCGATGTCGTGCCACACAGTCCGCCAGCCCGCCAACTGTTCCCGGCCGTCGGAGCCGGCCGGCGCTCGTTGCCCCCAGCTGTGACGGTAGGCCTCGCAGAACTCGACAGGCAGCAGATGCCAGAACCTGTCCAGGGTGTCCCGGAACCGCTCGGGTGCGCTGTTTCCGGCACAGGGCCAGAGCACGATCGGGACGTACGCCAGCAGTACCTCCATCACCTGCTCGAAGCGCGGCGGCCGGTGCGCCAGGGCGACGGCCTGGCTTTGTGCGTATGGGCCGCGCCCGAGCAGCTCTCTGAGTTCGTGCGTCTCTCCGGTCTCGTCTTCACCGATCCAGTCGACCGGCGCGCTACCCGCGGCGCAGGCACTCACCGCCTCCAGCCTCTCCTTGGCTCCATCATTGATCCACCAAAGGTGGTCCGGAGGACACAGGCGCTCGCTCCAGCGCAGTACGACGTCGTACCGGACGCCCAGTCGCTCCCCGAAGTCGGTCTCCTCGGGCCGCCATCGCAGCAGCAGGGCGGCGGAGGCTGCGATCTCCACCCGCTGCAGCCGTGCTCCCATCTTTCGGGCCCGTACTGACGCCGATCTCAGCGCGGTGGCGAGCCGTTGCTCGACGCCGGCCTGGTCGGGCACACAGTCGAACTCCTGGTGCACGAGGACCTCCCCGCGGTCGAGCAGCCATGCGTCGAGGCTCTCGGGCCACTCATCGGCGACGGCCGCGTGGAGGCTGATCACCAGCCGTAGCCTCGTCCTCCTCCCGCGTTCCCTCAATACCTCGAAGGCGTCGCCCAGTTCTATCTCGGCCCCTACCGCGTGTGCCCAGGCGGTGAGATCCCTGTTGTCCTCATCCAACCCGTCATCGGCGGCCAGCGTCGCGACGAAGGTCGCCAGAGGGGCGGTGCGTGTCTTTCGGACCTGTGGGACCCGCAGGCGTAGGAATTCCACGGCATCCCGCAGCAGTTCGCGTCCCGAGGTGTGCGGCAGGCGTTCAGCGGTGCGCCCCGCGGCTGACCACAGCGCGCGGCGCAGCCGCTCAGAGGTCGGCCGACGACCGGGCCACGAGGTGGTGAGCAACTCGATGGTGCGCAGGCTGTCTTGGACCCCGTCGACGACGCGCAGCGCCCAGGTCAGTTCGGCGGCGCTGCCCGACGAACTGTTCGCCAGTTCGGCGTGCAACCGGTCCAGGGCCTCGAGGCCGGTCATGGGCTCTCGCACCGGGGAACGGCATCCCAACGGAGCCAGCGCCAGTTCCAGTTCCTCGGCGGCGACCGGGCCGAGCAACGGTCCGAAGTGGAACGGATGGGAGGCGTTGCGAGCCAGCCAGGGGCGGTCGCCGAACTGTGCGCCGTCGTACTCCACCAAGCGCACGTCCTGACCCGGCACCGCGTCACGCACAGCACCAAGCACCGCGGCGGGGTACAAGAACTCTCCTTCGCCGCCGATGCCTTCCCCCAGCACCTCCGCGCAGCCTCGGGAAAAGGCGAGGCGATAGGCCGTCTGCGCGGCGCCGACGCCCATGAGCAGCGAGAGCCGGGTCGCGCCCTGACGCACCCCGGCGTCCAGGGATCTCAGATCGGGCGTGGCGCCACCCGCGTGGCATGTGTCGACCAGAGCGATCACGCCTGGAAGTCCTGGAGTCTCCATGGCCTGTGTCAGGAGTTCACCGACATTCACGGCCGAGCCGATCTCGTCGGCACGGGAGTCGCCGGCCATCAGATACAGCGTGGGGTTCTGCCCGGGAGTGATGCCGTGGCCGAGGAGCGCGACGACCAACACGGCCTGGGCCTGTGCCGCCTGTCTCGCCGCGCCTCGGACGGCCGACTCGATACGAGCCTGGCTGACGGATGTGCCGTACAGCAGCGAGGTTTCCGCCACAGGGCTTCGGGCACACGCTCCTCGCCAGTGGTCGGTGAACAGATCGTGCAGCGACAACGCCACGCTCTCCAGGTCGTCCAGCAGTCCCAACACTGCGCACTGCGGGGCCACCACAAGGACATGACGACGCGAAGAGGGGGCGGTCATGAGAGCGCAGCCGTTTCGACGGCCTCGACGACCGGGCCTGCCACAGCGGGTTGAGCGAGATACTTGACGGCGGGGTGCACCCACAGCCCGTCGGATCTGACGGGTCTGCTGACAGGGATGACCGAGCGGTCGTTGGGGCGTACGACGCGCTCCAGTCTCGGTCCTCCCGTGATGAGATCGTTCCGGTCCCAGTAGTTCATCCACCTCGCGACCGCGCCCGGGACCTGCAGGGGCTGCGGTCGCATACGGGCGCCCACCGCCGTGCGGAGCCCTATCGGTGACCCGAGGGTGACCAGGAGCGGGACGTTGCCTTCATGCGTGTGCAGTGTTTCCAGGGACACGACTGTGCCCAACGAGTGTGCGACGACGATGGTGGGGCCGACAGGATCCAGGGCCTGTTCGACGCAACGGCGTATGCGGACGTCGAGCGTCGCGCCTTCGTGATCCGCCTCCCCGCGGCGTAGATAACGGGCCACTTGACGGAGCTGGCCGACCATGACTCCCGCGCTCGCCCAGCCGCCGAAGGTACGCAGACCGGGCAGACTCAACAGCGTGTTGGAGACGCTCAACAACCTGCGAGCCACCGCGCCGGGTCCCTGGGCCGCGCCCGTCTGCGTCAGCTGGGCCCGTGCGTGGCGCAGCACCTGTCCCTCGTCGTCAGCGGTGGCCTCTGTCAGACGCTCGTCCACTGCTTCGAGAAGCAGCTGACCGACGAAGTCGGATTCCGGGTCGTCTCCGTCAAGGACGCCGCCCTGCGCCTGGGCGAGGTCGAACAGATGGCCGTAATGGGCGAACCGCGCGTCGGCCGCCCAGCCCATCACCAGGTCCAGCACGCGACGAGAATGCCCTGCGGCACGCGCGCCTTCGGCCAAGGCGCGCAGCCAGATGTCGAGTTCGGCCACGGGATCCCGTGGGCCTCCGATGCCGTGCACGAACACAAGGCGTGGCCTCATGTACACCCCCGCAAGCCATCACCCGGTACGCGCCGGGAGCGACTCATCGTACTGGCAACCTCCGTGCGGGGCACAGTACTTGTCCTCCCGCCTCTGGCGAACCGGGACCGGCCATGGAATACCGATGGCTGCGACGACACACCGGTGAGGGGCGGGTCAGTCCAGGAAGCCGGCGACGAGGGCGGCGAATTCGTCGGGGTCGGCCAGGCGTATGCCGAGGGATTCGGCCTTGGCCCGCTTGGACCCGGCGTTCTCGCCCGCGACGACCAGGGAGGTCTTCTTGGAGACGCTGGAAGAGGCTCGCCCGCCGGCGCGTTCGATGAGTTCGTTCATCTGGTTGCGGCTGAGCTTCTCCAGTACGCCGGTCATCGCGCCCGTGACCACCACGGCCATCCCGGCGAGCGGACCGCCCTCGGGCGCGGTGCTGTTCTCCGGGCCGGTGGAGTCGTCGTCGGCCGGGGCGGGCGGCGTGGCGCCGGGCTCGGTCATGTTCACCCCGGCTGCGGCGAGTCTGTCGATGAGCGGGGCGAGTTCGGCCAGCTCGGCGACGATGGACGGGGCCTTCTCGGTGCCGATGCCCTCGACCCGCTGGATCGCCTCGGCGTCCGCGGTACGGATGTTGTCCATGGTGGCGAAGTACCGGGCGATACGGCGGGACATGGAGCGCCCGGTGCCCCGCACACCCAGCGCGCACAGCACCCGCGACAGCGGCCGCCCCCTGGCCGTGTCGAGCGCGGCGAGGAGGTTGTCGGTGCTCGTCTCACCCATGCGCTCCAGACCGAGCAACTGGTCCCGGGTGAGGGCGAACAGATCGGCGAGATCGGCCACCAGGCCCGCTTCGACAAGCTGGACGACCCGGGTGTGGCCGAGCCCCTCGACGTCGAGCTGATCGCGGCCGACGGCGTACGAGAGGGAGGCGACCAGATGGCAGTTGCGGCCGTTCTCACAGCGCCAGCGCTGCTCCCCGGTGTCGATGCCGGAGCCGCATCTCGGGCACACCTCGGGGAAGACGATGGGCTGTTCGTCACCCGTGCGCAGATGGGCGACGGGCGCCTCCACGCGGGGGATGACGTCACCGGCGCGATGGACCATGACATGGTCGCCCAGCCGCAGGTCGCGGCGGGTGATGTCGGCCGGGTTGTGGAGGGTGGCGTACGTGATGGTGGAGCCGTCGATCTCGACGGGCTCCAGCACGCCGCGTGGGGCGATGATGCCGGTGCGGCCCACGTTCCACTGCACCTCCAGCAGCCGCGTGATCTTCTCGACGGCGGGCAGCTTGTAGGCGATCGCCCAGCGCGGGGCGCGTGAACCGGACCCGGCGGCCTGCTGGTCGGCGGCCAGGTCGGCCTTGATGACGATCCCGTCGATTCCGAACGGCAGCTCCGCCCGCAGCCCGGCGATCTCCTTCACCCGGGCCAGGACTTCCTCGACGGTGTCGGCGGTGACACCGGGCACGGCCGTACTCGCGGTGGTGTTCACCCCGAGCTCGGCGGCCCGCGCCATCAGTTCGCTGTGGGCCGGTTCGCCCGGCCGCGCGGCGAAGTCGGCCGCCGTGCCGGGCAGGGCGAGTAGGCCGTAGCCGAAGAACGTCATCGGCACGGTGTAGGCACGATCCCGGGCGCGCAGCGTGCCCGCCGCGGCGTTGCGCGGGTTCGCGAACGGCTGCCCGCCGTGCGCGGTGCGCACCTCGTTGGCGTGCTCGAACTGGGCCGTCGTCATGAGGACTTCGCCCCGCATTTCCACGGTGACCGGCTCGGCCAGCTCGCCAGGCAGTCCCTCGATGGTGCCGATCGCGTGCGAGACGTCCTCCCCGGCCGTCCCGTCGCCCCGGGTGATCAACCGCGTGAGCCGCCCCTGGGTGTAGCGGGCGGCGACCGCGAGGCCGTCCAGTTTCGGCTCGACGCTGAACCGCTCGACGTCGTGCCCGATCCTGCGGGCCAGCGACGCCGTCCACGCCGTGAACTCCTCGGCGGAGAACACGTTGTCCAGACTCAGCATCGCCACGGTGTGTGGCACATCCCCCTCCACCGCCCCGCCGGCGACCTTCCCGGTCGGCGAGTCGGGCAGTATCCGGTCCGGATGCTCGGCCTCCCACGCCGCGATGCCCCGCACGAGCCGGTCGTAGGTGTCGTCGTCGAGGACCGACGTGCCGCCCGTGTAATAGGCGGCCGAAGCCTTCACCGCGTCCTCGACGGCCTGTGCGTAGGCGGCGGCATCCACGATCACTGCAACTGATGTCGTCATGCCCGTCATCCTGCCTGCCACCACTGACAACGCCCCGGCGTCCGGACTCCTAGTCCCACCAGAACGACCAGTGGTCCCGTCCCACGAGGCCGGCCGCGTACTCGGGGAACGGGGTCGGCGGGTCGTCGACGATGTTGTCCGCCGTGGACAGCACATGTTCCAGGGCGAGCAGGTTCGCGGCCGCCGCCGTGGCCGGCGGTCGGGCGACGGAGACGTGCAGCCGGCCGCCGTACACGGCCATCAGGTGCGCACCGAACCGTTCCTCCCAGCTGCGCAGCAGGGCGCAGAGCAGCGGCAGGGGCGCGCCGGAGCGCCAGCCGAGCAACGCCAGGGCGTCGCTGCCACGACGGGCGTGGACGAGCACGAGACGGCAGTCGAACACGCCGAAATCCGTGTCGGCGAGCCGGGCCGGTGCTTCCGAGGCCGCCTGCCGGGGCTTCGGGGCGCCGGGCGTGACCGGCGTCGCGGGTGCCAGTCCCGGCCACTGTTCGAAGGGCGGGCCCGGATCGTGCGGCCACGGCTCGACGTCCTCGGGTACCTCCACCGGCGTCGGGTCCGTCCAGAACGGGAGTCGCCGACGCCGGTACTCGGCGAAGTCCGCCGCCAGCACGTCCTCCAGCCGGATGGCATCGACCAGCCCTGGGTCCAGGGGCTCGCCGATGGCGTCGGCCCGCCACAGGACCGGCAGCAGGCCCGTGGCCTCGTGCTCGTTCAGCAGCTGGGGCCACAACTCTTCGAGGGCGTCGGGGAATTCGTCCGAGATCCAAATGTGCGCCGGTCCGCGCGCGGCGACCCGGCCCGCGGGCAGACCGTCAGGGAGGGGAAAGGGCATGGCGGAACCGTAGATGCCGCCACCGACAGTGCGGCGACCGCCCCTCCCCCCCGGCCACCGACAACGCGGCGACCGCCTTCCGCCGCCGGAGCGAGCGGCGCTCAGCCCTTCAGCTGCGCGAAGCGGATGCTGTTGCCGAAGGGGTCGCGGAGGCCGCAGTCGATGCCGTACGGGCGCTCGGTGGGCTCCTCGGTGAACTCGACGCCACGGCCCAGCAGCGTCTCGTACGTCTTGCGGCAGTCGTCCGTGCTGAAGAAGAGCTGGCCGCCCATGGCCCCCTTCGTCAGCAGTTCGCGGACCTGCTCCGCCGTCTCCTCGGACAGTGCCGGGGGTCCCGGCTTCTCCAGCAGGATCTGGCGCTCCGGGTGGCCGGGCACGTTGACGGTCAGCCAGCGCATGAAGCCCAGGTCGACATCGGTGTTGACCTCCAGGCCGAGCTTGCCGACGTAGAAGTCGAGGGCCGCGTCCTGGTCGAGGACGTAGATCTGTGAGTGCGTGATGGCGGTGAACATGGGCATCACGCTACCGAGCGGGCCGGACGAAAACTTATCCAAAACTGCTCACTCGCTCAGCCGGTCGGCTCCTCAGTCGCTCAGTCGCATCCATGCCTTCGCGAAACACGTCGGTACGGCCACGGCCACCGCTTCCTTGCGGTACTCCCTCGGTGACCGGCCGACGATGTCGCGGAACGTCCGGCTGAAGGTCCCCGGGCTGCCGAAGCCGACCTCGAAGCAGATGTCCGTCACGCTGCGGTCGGTCTCCCGCAACAGGAACATCGCCCGCTCGACCCGGCGGCGCTGCAGATAGCGGTGCGGAGTCTCGCCGAACGTGGCCCGGAAGGTGCGCGTGAAGTGCGCCTCGGACACATGGGCGATCCGGGCCAGCGCGGGGACGTCCAGCGGCTGCGCGTAGGCGCGGTCCATGGCGTCCCGGGCCCGGAGCATACGGCGGTTGGACTCTTCTGAAGCTCGGCTCACGGCGTCATCACACCACGGGCCGGGCGAGCGGATCGCTCGCCCGGCCCACGGGTGCAAGGGTGTACGGCCCGGTGGATCAGACCGCCGGAGACGGGTACGTCGGGTACTCGACCCCCGAGACGTGCTGGACGACGCGGATGACCTGGCAGGAGTAGCCGAACTCGTTGTCGTACCAGAGGTAGAGGATCGCGTTGTCGCCGTCGACCTTGGTGGCGCCGGCGTCGACGATCGAGGCGTGGCGGGAGCCGATGAAGTCGCTGGAGACCGAGTCGGGGGCGTTGGTGAAGTCGATCTGGCGCTTGAGCGGCGAGGTCAGCGAGACGTTGCGGAGGTAGTCGAGGACCTCCTCGCGGTCGGTCTCACGGCCGAGGCGCAGGCTGAGGATCGCGATCGACACGTCCGGGACGGGGACGCGGATCGAGCTGCCGGTGATCGGCGCCTTCAGGTCGGGCAGAGCCTTGGCCACGGCCGAGGCGGCACCCGTCTCGGTGATGACCATGTTGAGCGGCGCGGAGCGGCCCCGGCGGTCGGACTTGTGGTAATTGTCCAGCAGGTTCTGGTCGTTGGTGAACGAGTGGACGGTCTCCACGTGACCGCGCAGCACACCGAACTCGTCGTCCATCGCCTTCAGCGGCGGCACGATCGCGTTGGTGGTGCAGGAGGCGCAGGACAGGATCTGCTCGTCCGGCTTGATCGTGTCGTGGTTGACGCCGTGCACGATGTTCGGGACGTCGCCCTTGCCGGGCGCGGTCAGGACGACCTTGTCGATGCCGGGACGCAGATGCGTCGACAGGCCCTCACGGTCGCGCCACTTGCCCGTGTTGTCGATGAGGATGGCGTTCTTGATGCCGTACGCCGTGTAGTCGACCTCGGACGGGTCGTTGGCGTAGATCACCTTGATGGTGTTGCCGTTGGCGACGATCGTGCTGTTCGCCTCGTCGACGGTGATCGTGCCCTGGAACTGGCCGTGGATGGAGTCCCGGCGCAGCAGCGAGGCGCGCTTGACGATGTCCTGGTCGCCGCCCCCGCGCACCACGATGGCGCGCAGCCGCAGACCGTTGCCCGAGCCGGCCTTCTCGATCAGCAGGCGGGCGACGAGGCGGCCGATGCGGCCGAAGCCGTAGAGGACGACGTCGCGTCCCTCGCCGCCCTCGATCTTGTTGGCACCCGTGGCGCCGGCGACGGCCTCGGCCGTGAACTCCGCGATCGTCAGGCCGCGGTCGTCGGCCCGGTGGACCTCGGCGAGCAAGCCGATGTCGATCTGGGAGGGGCCGAGGTCGAGCGTGGTGAGAGCCTGCAGGAACGGCAGGGTGTCGGTGACCGAGAGCTCCACGCCGGCGATCTGACGGGCGAACCGGTGGGTCTTCAGAATGCTGACCACCGACTTGTTCACCAAGGAGCGGCTGTGCAGCAGGACCGTCACGTCCCGCTCGCGGTGCAGCTTCCCGATGATCGGGATCATCGACTCCGCGATCTCCTCGCGGTGCTTCCAGTTGGTGAACGAGTCCTCGTTGACAGTCACAGATTTATCTTTCGAGCTAGGCGGCGCTCATATGCTAAACGGTCACCGACCGGATCACGCCACCGGGGGACCCGGTCCCCGATGGCGTGATCGTCTTGGCGGGGCTCGTGGTCAGGGCCAGACGCCGGAGAAGTCGATCTTCTCGGCCCAGTCCGGGTGGTCTATCAGCGGATTGCGGTTGCCCTGCAGTTCGGCGATGGCGGCGTTGCGGTGCAGCTCGTACTCGGTCACCGGCTCGTTGACGTGCCAGGCCAGGAGGGTCGGCAGCCGGTTCTCGGGGAACTCGCGCGGGGTGTCGCCGACCTGTTTCGGGTAGCGCAGCAGGAAGTACAGGGTGGCCCGGGAGACCGCGCCCTTGCCCGCCTTCGGCTCGAACCCGACATCCTCGCGCATCCCGCAGCCGTCCCGGATCTCCTCCGCGAAGTCGGAGAAGTCGGCGAAGTCGAAGTAGGGGAAGTTGTCGCGGTAGCTGTTGCAGCCCACCTCGCAGGCGAACAGATGGTGCAGGTCGCCCCGCATCGGCTCTCTCTTGAGGAACCACGACTGCGGCACGACGTGTTCGCAGTTGAACGGCATCGACGCCTCCAGCGCGTCGAACTCCGCCTCGAACTCGGCCGGGCCCGCGGTGCCCTCGCGCAGGAAGAGTTCCTGGATGCGCGCCATCCGGGCCGCCTCCACGGCGGCGTCCGCCCGTATGAACTCCTCCGCGGAGAAGTCCTCTCCGGAGTAGATGCTGCGCAGCCGGCCGTCCCGGTGCAGGTCGACCCACGGATAGACGAGCCGGATCGGCTTGTACCTGGGCCGGGGGCTGTGCGTCCGCGTCAGCAGTTCGGTGAGCGCGCGGCGCAGCGCGTCCCCGTCGGCGGTGCCGATGTCCGCGTAGTAGGCGTCGCGGGCGGCGGTGTCGGCGGCCCGGTCGTAGTACGGCCGTTCCCGCGCGAGCCGGTGGTTGACCAGGGCCGCGTTGACGTCCCGCTCGACCGCGAAGGCCACGTCGGGCCGCCGGGCCGGGGGCGGCGCCGTGGGCGTGAGCCCGGCCGGTGGGGCGGTGACGGTCGCCACCGGGAACGCCGACGCGTCGAGGCCGACGCTGATCCGCAGCGGGAGGGTGAGATGGGCGGTGCCGTCGGTCATGTACGCCCGCGCCCCGTCGGGTACCGGAAGCGCTGCTGCCCCGTCGTCCGAGGGCGTGGGCGTGGGCGGGACGCTCTCGACCGGGGCCGGAGCCGGCCCGGCCGTGGTCCCGGCGCTGAACACCTCGTCGCGGAGCCGGGCGGCCGCACCGGTCAGGGTGAGCTCGTGCAGGGCGCGCAGCACACGGCTGATCCGCACCCCTTCGTTGGCCTTCCACGCCAGCCGGTCGTCGCCCATGTCCGGTGTCCAGACGGTTCCGTCGACGCTGAGCGGACGGCCCTCGTCGTCGGTCTTCGGGACGGCCGAGTGGTGCAGCGCGACGACCTCCCACTGGTCGTTGAGGACCGGCGAACCCGACGAACCCTCACGGGTGTCGGACTCGTAGTGCATGAAGCGGTCGAGGATGTCCACGACCTGGTTCTCGCGCAGCGCGAGCTGCTTGGGCTCGCCCCGGGGGTGCTGGATGATGTTGACGAACTCCCCGATGACGACCTTGCCCAGCGCCTCGCTGAGCGTCAGCCGGCCGAAGGAGGAGAGCGCCTCGCCCCCCGCCCCGCGTTCGGCCACCGCGACCAGGCTGAAGTCCAGTGCGCGGTCGGTGACGAAGAACCGGTGCGGCTCCAGCGGGAACACCGCCGGTGTGAGCGGATGCCCGTCGATCCCGGCCTGCAGCGAGAACGCGACCACGCTGCGGCGAGCCTCCTCCTGACTGCCCAGCACATGGTTGTTGGTGAGCAGGAGGGAGGGGGACACCAGGAAACCGGTGCCGTGGCCGGCCCCGGGGCCGCTGATGGTGATCCGGCCGACCGAGCGGGAGACGAGGGCGCCCTCCTCCAGGAACGCGACCGGAGTGAGGTTGTTGCGCCCGATGAGGCGCTCCAGGCCCAGCACGTCGCTGCCGAAGTTCTCCGGCGGCAGCCGCAGGGTGCTTCCGGCCGCGGTCACCGGCTCCGACGGCTCCCGTTCGATCGCCCTGGCCAGCGACCAGTCGGCACCGAGGCGGGCCAGCCGCTTGTCGACCCGCTCCGGTTCATCGGCGTACAGCACACCACGTGTCCGGAGCAGCTCTCGGGTGCGCTCCCGCTCGCCGGTCCGGTTCGCATAGCGTTCCGCGGCCCTCGTCAGCTGTGACAGGTAGTCGGATTCCGTATGGGCGAAGAGTTCCGCCGTTGTCATGGGTCCGCCTCCCGTGTGTGGCGGTGTAGGTGGTGTACGGCGCGCTACGCCACGAGCCGTGTGCTGCGTGATGCCTGGTCGGGGTGGGGCCCGAGGTAGCCGTGCGCGGAGAACGCGGCGGGGGAGAAGGCGCCCGGCGCGACGTCGTCGCCCGCCACGAGCTCCACGCAGGAGGTCCGCGGCCGGACCTCGCTCCGGCCCAGACGGCAGGCGGTGGCCATGAGTTTCACGGTGACGAAGTCGGCGATCTGGGCGCCGAACTCGATGGGTCTGCCGCCGATGGTGATGTCGCCCACGGCGAAGTCCCGGTCCGCGGGCACCTCGTAGACCGCGCGTACCGGGAAGCCGGCGGCGCCGCGTTCGAAGGTCCAGAAGCTCTTCGGATCGGAGCCGTCGGGAGCGCGCCAACCGTCGGTGGCCAGGTCGTCGAAGTAGATCCCCACCGGGTCGCTGAGCGCGATGTCCGCCCTCTGCCGGGCGATCGAGTTGACCACCTCGCCGATGTGCGGGTCACTGTTGCGGTCCGGCACGCCGTACTTGGCGCAGGCGATGAGTTCCTGGGCGCCCGTGAGTTCCCGGCCGCCGATGACGCGCCGGATGGTGGCGGCCGCGGCGAGTTCGATCTCGGCGCCGAGGGTGTTGGACTGCTGGATGAGGTGCATCGCCCCCTGGGTCGTGGAGTCGTTCCACTTGTTGCGACGGATGTACCGGCCGTTCGGGCCGAAGAGGTCGCTCTTCTCGACGGCCGGACCGATGTGGGCGCGGTAGAGGTCGAGGGCCTTCTCCGGGTTGGTCTGCGCGAGCACGTCCCAGTACTCGGGGCCCTCGCAGGTGAAGGTGGTGCGGGTGATCCTCCCGGTGCCGTCGCGGGTCACGCTCCACTCGCAGTACTCGTCCTGTACGTCGCGGCTGGCGTCGGCGCGTTGCCAGCGCTGCCGGTCCGAGATCGCGGACTTCAGTCGGTTGGGGAACGCGGTCCAGGTGACTGCCGCCTGGACGGCGTCAGCAGCGGTGTCCGTCTTGGTGAGGTTGTAGAACTGCTGCCGGGGGCCGTTGTGCAGCACCTCGGCCGGGTCCGGCCCGGTGATCGCATGGTCGACACTGTCGCTGATGAAGACGTGCCACGCCTTCGTCCCGACGTCGTCGAGGTCGGTGAGCCGGCCGGGAGGCCCGTACACGGTGATGGCGGTCATGGAGATCCTCCGGTGGTCACGACACCGACGGTGCCGTCCTCGTGCATGCGCAGCCTGGGTGCGTCGGCGGGGATGTCGGTCGTCGGCAGGGTGAGCGCGAACTCGTTGAGCCTCATCTCCTTGAACACGCGGCGGCGCGACTCCGCCAGCCTGGTGAACTCGTCGAATCCCGAGGCCGTACGGAGTCGTGCCGCGACCTTCTCCAGGTACACGTCCACGCGCTGGGCGAAGACGTCGCGCCAATCGGCTTCGGGGAGCGCCCAGTTGCGGGAGAACTCGGCTTCGGGACTGTCGGCGGGCCTGGTCCGCGCGGCGGCGACGACGGCCGCGGCGATGTCGTCGCACCAGGTCGAGGCCGGCACGGGCGCGGTGGGCACATGGCTCATCAGCCGGGCGCGAGCCGGGCTGAAGACCGGGTTGGTGAAGTCCACCATCAGCGCGCAGGCCGCGAATCTGGCCGGTACGAGGTTCTGCTCAACCAACTGCCGCACCACGTCGTTGTCCTCGTACGAGGCCTCCGGGACGACGAAGGCGAAGAACGTGTCACCCGGCTGCGAGAAGTCGCTCACCTGTTCCTCCAGCCGGAAGCCGAGGGCCTTGAGGCTGTCCGCGTACAAGGACGCCGGCGCGGACGGCACGGTCCCCGTGCTCACCGGCAGACCGAGATCGTTGAGCAGGGCGTCGGCGTTCAGCCAGAAGCCCAGGGGCAGGCTCAGATCTCGGCCGCCGGACGCGACCGTCGCGCTCTGCGTGGACGTACTGGCGAGGTTGACCGTCGTGGTGGTGAACAACTGCCGCAGCAGATGGTCGGGGTGGGTCACCACGCCGTCGTCGACTACCGCCGAGAGCCGCGCCGCGGTCCACCGGGAGACGAGCCCCTTCACGGTCAGCTCCAGCCGCTCCGCGCCGATGACCTGGCCGTAAAGCGGGTTGTCGCGCAACGGGTCGTCCGGGGCGAGCTGGATCCTCGCGGACATCGACTGCCAGTTGCTCCAGGGCTGCTTGAGCTCCTTCATGACGACGCTGCCGTTGACATGGCTGTCGAAGCAGCCCTTCCCCCGGGATTCGGGCGCCATCGACGACCAGGAGTCCCCCGTCCACACCCAGGCCGGCGAGATCCGCATGTAGTAGTTGAAGACCCGGGCCACCGGGTCCCAGGCGGCGACCTGGAGGAAGACCGAGCCGGGGTCACTGCTGACCAGCAGGTCCGGGTCCCTGCCCGGTGCCGCGCGGGAGACCGCGAAGCGGAAGTCGCGGCGGAGTCCCGGAGCATCGTCCGGCGGGATCTGCCCGGCCTCACCGATCAGATACACGCACTGCGCCGGCAGCTCGCCCGCCCGGGTCAGTTCGTCCAGCACCTCTTCCAGGGTCATGGGCCAGCGATCCCGCTGGAAGAACACCCTGGCCATCGGGTCCCGCAGCCCGGCGGACTGCCCTGCGGGCATGGGCACCGGGCCCCGGTCCACGCCACTGACGCCGCGGTACAGCGTCTTCGGCCGCAGCCCGCCGCCCTCGTCCGCCGGGCCGGCCGCCGGTTCTGCCGCTGCCGTTGCCGCGGCTTCCGGCCAGGCTGTCGCTCGCCGGCGTTCACGGGTGTGGTCCCACAGCGACATGGTTCTTCCACCCTCCGTCGCGCACTGCTACGAGAAGTGGCTCAGGACGTAGGACAGGGCGGCGTCGACGTTCACCAGGCCCGCACCCGTGGCCTCGTCATGGCCGATACGGGCCGGACGGTTGAATCTCGGATGGTTGGCGCCGATGGTCACGTCGACCGCGGTCCTGTCCAGCGCCTCGATGATCTGGGCGGGGGTGAGCCGTGGGCGGGCGCCCAGCAGTACCGCCGCCGCGCCCGCGACCTGGGGTGCCGCCGCCGACGTACCGGAGAACAGCGCCCACCCGTCGTCCTCCGCCGTACCGTCGCCGGCCTCGGGCGGCCCGCCGTCGGCCAGGGCGCGGCTCTCGGACACGTCGAGCGCGCAGCCGGGCGGCACCGGCAGCATCAGGTACTGCGCCCGGGGTCGCATGCCGACCAGGCCGGACACCACGGGCACGACGACGCCCTCGAACCACGGGCTGGCGTAGCCGCTCGCGTAGTCCGACGCCCGCAACTCCAGTCCCGGTCCCACGAACACGCCTCCGACGGACAGCACTCCGGGCACCTGCGGCTCCATGGCGAACTGTCCGTTCATGGCGGAGAAGACGACGCAGACGCCCTGCTCCACGCCGTCCCGGATCTCCAGTGCGAACACGTTGTCGCTCTGCGCGGGCGGCCCCACGGGAGGGAACTGTCGCGGCCCGCCCCAGGAGTTCGTGAGGACCTGCGGGTGTTCGTCCTTCGCGCGTACGCAGTCCGACTTCGCCCGTATGAAAGCCGTGTAGGAGCCGGTCAGGCTGCCGGAGTCGTCGCTCGCCCGGTAGGGCCGCAGCTCCGCCCCGGGTGCGACGGCGAAGACGTTCGCCGATTCGCCGGTGCCGTGTCCGACGGGATCCTGTACGGGGTTGGTGCCCGGCAGGACCGCGACCGTGGGGGCGACCTTGTAGCCGTGCACGGCGAAGTAGGTGTGCGGGAACTGTCCGGTGTCCACCATGGCGACCTGGACACCGGCGCCCACCTCACCCCGGGCATGGGCGCGAGTGGCCCCGAGCAGCATGGCCACGTCGCCCGGCAGTCTGAGGTGGAACCTGTCGACGTTGGGCGGCTGGGCGGACGGCACCAGGCGCGCCGGGGTACGCGGTGACTCCAGGGCCACCGCCTCGATCGCGTCGGTCCCCGGCACATCGCCCACCCCACGGGCCTCGGGCTGCCGCGCGCCCACGATGTCCAGCTGTGTCACGTAGCGGATCTGGTCCATCTCGACCTGGCGCAGGGCTTCGTACGTCTCGACCGTGCCGCCGGTCAGCTCCTCGTACGCCGCGGGCGGTCCGCTCACCGCGAACCCCAGTCGGCTCTCTGCCGTGATGGTCAGTCCGGCCGCGAGAACATAGGCCTCGGCACGCTGTTGGCTCTCCGGGTCGGTCCGGAACGGCTCGGCCGCGTCCCAGGCCGTGGCCTCGGTCATCGGAACCCCGCCCCGGGACCGGGCGGACACATAGCCGTACACGTGGTCCGGTGCGGGCTGCCCGTACTGGGGCGTCATAGGGAGCGTCATCGGTCCTCCAGGAGCCGCCGTGGGGAAGGGCGGCGACCGGAAGGTCGTCGCTCAGTCCGGGGAGGATGTGCCGGCGCCGAGGTCGGGGAGCGGCAGCACGGTGACGGACCGTGCGGTGTCCCGGAGCGCCGGTGGGACCGGAAGCGACCGAGGCTCTGTGCGATTCCCCGGGTGTTCGCCGAAGGCCTCGGCGAACCGGCCGGCGGGCCCCGTGAGAAGGGCACCGGCGGCCATGGGGACCACCTCGATGCCGTGTGCGGCGCACCACTCGCCCAACTCGCCGGCCGGCGCGTCGGTGTGGAGTTGCACGAGGGCCTCGACGAATGCCTCTTCGGGGCCGTCGCTTCGCTCCGATGCCACGGTGTCTCCGATGTCCTTGGGTTGGCTGTCCCTCTTCGATGCTGGCAGGTGCGACAAACATGCGCAAAAGGTGCATTTGTCGAATTGGGGGATTGCGTCCCGGTGAGTCGGTCCGGCCCTCTGCTTGTTTGCCGCCGGGCATCCTCACTCACGGCACGGTCGATCACGCGCTCCCGTCGCCGAGTTCGCCCCGTACTTGCAGGGCGGCCAGGGCGACCCGCGAGGTGAGACCGGTCTTGCGGTAGATGCGGAAGAGGTGGGTCTCGACCGTGCGCGGGCTGAGGAAGAGCCGTTCGGCGATGGCGGGACTGGTCAGGCCCTGTGCGACGAGCGCGGCGATCTCGCGCTCGCGCGGGGACAGCGCGGCCAGTTCCACGGGCATCGGTTCCTGCGAGGGTGTTCCCGTGTCCGTGTCCGTGTCCGTGTCCGTGTCCGGGTCCGCCTCCGTGGTGTCCGGGTCCGGGTCCGGGTCCGCGCTCGGGGCCGTGTCCGCCGCCGGTTCGACGAAAACGGCCGGGCGGATCGCGTCCGCGAGGCCGACCAGCAGCTGGGCGTCGGCCTCGGCGCTCAGCCACCGGGCACGCTCCCACATGGCGCGGGCACGGGCCGTCCGACCGGCGGACGCGGTCAGGGGCGCGCCCAGCAGCAGGGTCTGGGTCTCCCACAGGGAGGCCCCGCCCCGCAGCGCCTCCTCGGCGGCCTGTTCGAAGAGGTCGGCCGCGGCGGCCACATCGCTTTCGGCGAGTGGTACATGGGCCGAACTGCGCAGCGCGGACGCCCGCTGTGCCGGGAGACCGAGCCGCTCCGCCTCCTTGCGGGCGCGTTCCGCCCAGAGCCGTGCCTCTTCGCTGTCCCCGGCCGCCACGGCAGCGGTCACCAGGACCTCCAGGAACAGCGGTCGCATACTCGGCTGCAGGCCGCTGAGATCCTCCCCGCCCGCTCGCAGTACGGCGGCCCGGGCCCGCGCCGGATCACCGGCGTGGATCGCGGCGTACCCGAGCATGCACCAGGCGATGGACGCCCACCAGCGGGTGCCCGAACCGGCCCGGGCGACGGCCTCCTCGGCCACGGCCAGCGCGGTGCCGTCACCCGGCGGGAGCGCGGGGATCAGCGCCTGGGCCTTGGACGCCAGCACGAAGGCGAGCAACTCGTCGCTGCCGATGCCCCGGGCGATCGTCTCCGCCTCCTCGGCGAGTTCGACGGCCGACCGCAGCCGCAGCGTCAGGACCTGGACGTGGGACCGGCAGAGCAGCAGATGCGGCATCACGTAGAGCCGGCCGCTCCGGCGGGCGACGGCGAGACCGCGCTCGGCGTGCCGCTCGGCGTCGGCGTACCGCTCCAGGAAGGCCTCCGCCCAGCTGAGCCTGGCCAGCGGCTCGCACAGGACCGCGAGGTCCTGGTCGGTGAGGGAGTCGATGAGCGCGGCCGCACGGTCGGCGGCCTGGGCGGCGGCCTCCGTGTTGCCCTCGTACGCCTCCCCGAGCGCGGTGACGGCGAGCGCGCCCGCCTCCGCGACCTCGTCGCCCAGCGACCGGGCCAGCTCCAGTGTGCGGGCCACGTCGTCGCGTACGTCGGGGTAGGCGCTGGCGTGCGGGGCGGACGAGCCCAGTTCCAGGCCGAGTTCGATGGTCTCGGTGGGGGAGAGGCCGGCGCCGCGGGCCAGTTCGCGGCGGAGCAGGGCGACGGCCTCCGCGTACCGGCCGAGGTGGCGCTCCATCACGGCGCACAGGGTGACGGCCGAGGCCCGTACGCCGTCGTCGGTGCCCGGCGGCGACAGGCTGATCACCTCGTGCAGCAGATCCCGGGCCTCCCGCAGCCCGCCGCAGGCGCCGAGCGCCTCGGCCCGGCGCAGCATCAGGTCGCGGCGCAGCGCGCCGTGCACCGGCCGCTCGGGCAGGTGTGAGAGGGCGACGCCCAGCCAGTGGGCGCTGCTCGCGGGCGCGGTCGCGGCGGCCTGCTGGGCGGCCTCCGTGAGGACGGTCACGGCATGCGGGTCCCAGCCGGTCAGCGACCGCTCGACGTGATGCGCCCGCTCGGTGACCGGCGCCCCGATCCGCGCCAGTTCGGCCGCCGCGAGACGGTGCATCCGGGTGCGCAGCGTGGGATCGGTGGTGTCGTGGACCAGGGCCCGCAGCACCGGATGCCGCAGCGCCCAGCGGCCGTCGGGCCCCGGCTGCGCGAGGTCACGGGCGGTCAACTCCCGGAGATCCGCGTCGAGTCGGCCGTCGAGGCGCCCGGTGACGGCCGCCACCAGGGCGGGCGCCGCATGGTCGCCGAGCACGGCGATGGCCTGCACCGTACTGCGCTGGGCGTCGGTGAGCGGCGTCAGCTCGTCCAGCAGCAGCGAGCTGAGCCCCGCGGGCCTGCCGGCCTGGAGCAGGGCGAGGAAGTAGAGGGGATTGCCCTCGCTGGCCGCGTACAGCTCGGCGGCGAGACCGGCCGGCCGGTCGGGGGCCAGCGCCGCGAGACAGGCGCCGCGGTCCAGGGGGCCGAGTTCGAGACGCAGCACCGTCCCGGCCTCCACGCCCCTGGTGAGCGAGGCGGCGAGCCGGGGCGAGGTCTGCCGTTCGCGGCGCGCCACCACGATCACCACCGGGGCGCGCCGCGGCGGATGCCGTACGAGATGGTCGAGCAGTTCCAGGGACGCCGGGTCCGCCCAGTGCACGTCGTCGAGGGCCACCACGAGGCCGTGCGCCGACTTCGCCGTCCGGGCCAGGAAGGCCGCCGCCGCGCGTTGCAGGACGAAGCGGTCCATGGTGCGGAACTCGGCGAGCGGGGAGGGGATCCCGGCCTCGGTGTCGAGGTCCGCGAGGGCGTCGGCGAGGGGTTGGTAGGGCAGATGCTGCTCGTACTCGGTCGCCCGGCCGCGCAGCACCGTCATGCCCTTGTCCCGCGCCCGCGCGCAGAACTCCGACACCAGCCTGCTCTTGCCGATCCCCGCCGCCCCGGTGACATCGACGACCGTCGGACCGTGGCCGGTACCGGTCAGTCCGTCGAGCACCTCGGCGAGCCGCGCCAGCTCGGTCTCCCGGCTCACCAGCGGAGCCACGTCCCACGGCAATGCGATCCCCCTGAAGTCGGCCCCGAGCCGCCCCGGGCCAATCCGGAGGTTCGTGATCGAACCCCCGGCCGATTCCTGAGGATTGTACGTAGGTCCCGACATGTCGGCGGCCCGGTCTCCGCACCCCTGCGGGTGCCACCTTGACGCCCTTGACCGGCGCACCTAGGTTCCCCTCGACGCGATCAGCGTGATCGGACGGACAGGTCCGCGATCAGACAGGCAGGTCGACGATGACGGACTCCAGCGCCCCCGACGGCACCGCCGCCGTCCGACCGCTCCAGGTGGAGACCCATGGCCTGGACGTGATCGGCGACGCCGACCGCAAGGGCACCCCACGCACCCTCTTCTGGCCCTGGTTCGGCGCCAACGTCTCCATCCTCGGCATGAGTTACGGCGCGTTCGCGCTCGGCTTCGGCATCTCCTTCTGGCAGGCCCTGACCGCCGGAGTCGTCGGCATCGTCTTCTCGTTCCTGCTCTGCGGCTTCGTCGCGGTCGCCGGCAAACGTGGCTCGGCACCCACGATGGTGCTCAGCCGGGCCGCGTACGGGGTGCGCGGCAACCGGCTGCCCGCGGTCGTCTCCTGGCTGCTCACCGTCGGCTGGGAGACCGTGCTGTGCGCGCTCGCCACCATGGCCACCGCCACCGTCTTCCGCCGGCTCGGCACGGGCGGCGGCACCGAGACCAAAGTGATGGCCCTCGTCCTGGTCGCCTCACTGGTCGTGGTGGTCGGCGTGATGGGCTTCGACCTGATCATGCGCTTCCAGACCGTGGTCACCGTGATCACCGGCGTGCTGACGGTCGTCTACGTCGCACTGGTCGCCGACCACGTCCACTGGAACACCGTCAGCACCGTCCCCGCCGGCTCCGCCCAGGAGTTCATCGGCGCCCTCGTCTTCATGATGACCGGCTTCGGCCTCGGCTGGGTCAACGCGGCGGCCGACTACTCCCGCTATCTGCCGCGCGACTCCTCCGGCCGGGGCGTGGTCGGCTGGACCACCTTCGGCGCCTCGCTGGCCCCGCTGCTCCTGCTGGTCTTCGGCCTGCTCCTCGCGGGCTCCTCGACCGACCTCAACGAGGCCGTCGCACTCGACCCGATCGGCGCGCTGACCACACTCCTGCCCACCTGGTTCCTGATCCCGTTCGCCGCCGTCGCCGTCCTCGGCCTGGTCGGCGGCGCCGTCCTCGACATCTACTCCTCCGGCCTCGCCCTGCTCGCGGCGGGCCTGCGCGTGCCGCGCCCCCTGGCCGCACTCGTCGACGGACTGCTGATGATCGCGGGCGCCGTCTACATCGTCTTCCTCGCCGACGACTTCCTCGGCCCCTTCATCGGCTTCCTCACCACCCTCGGTGTCCCCATCGCCGCCTGGTGCGGCGTCATGCTGGCCGACCTCCTGCTGCGCCGCCGCGACTACACCGACGACGACCTGTTCCGCACGGACGGCCGCTACGGCGACCTCCCGCCCGGCCCCCTCCTCCTCACCCTCGCCGCCACCGCCCTCGGCTGGGGCCTCGTCACCAACTCGACGGCGGGATGGCTGGACTGGCAGGGCTATCTGCTCGGCCCCCTCGGCCTCGGTGGCAAGAACGGCGACTGGGCCTACGCCAACCTGGGCGTCCTGATCGCCCTGGCGGCCGGCTTCCTCGGCACCCTGCTCCTGGCGCGCGGGCGGGTGCGGGCGCAGGAGGCAACGAGCGGCCCGGAGGCGCGGGCATGAGCACGGACGAGCCCCATGCCGACCCGGGCGCGCCGCCCGGCCTGCTCGCCGTCATCGACATGCAGCGGGTGTTCGCCGAACCGGACAGCCCCTGGGCGGCCTCGCGCTTCGACGAGGCCGCGGCGGGCGTACGACGTCTGCTGCCGGCCTTCGCCGAACGGACCGTGTTCACCCGCTTCATCGCGCCCGAGCATCCCGAGGGAGCCTGGCGGCCGTACTACGACCAGTGGCCCTTCGCGCTGCGACCGCCCGAGGCACGGCTCTGGCAACTGGTCGACGAACTCGCCGACGACGCACGGGACGTGGTCGACGCCTCCACCTTCGGCAAGTGGGGTCCGCGGCTGGCCGCCCGCCTGGGAACGGGCGGGCGGCTGGTCCTGGCCGGGGTCAGCACCGACTGCTGTGTGCTGTCCACCGCCCTCGCGGCGGCCGACGCGGGCGTCGAGGTGCTGGTGGTCGC
The DNA here is from genome assembly GCF_024612035.1 of Streptomyces sp. DSM 40750. GTDB lineage: Bacteria > Actinomycetota > Actinomycetes > Streptomycetales > Streptomycetaceae > Streptomyces. The sequence goes on along the minus strand of NZ_CP102513.1, from coordinate 1,354,526 downwards.
CGACGCCTGCGCGGGCGCGGACGACGAGTCGCACGCCAAGGCCCTGTATGTGCTGGACCTGTACCGGCCGCTCGTCCGGGTGGTGACCGTCGACGAGGTCCTGGGTCAGTCGCGGCCCGCACCCCGGTAGAGGTCCAGCTCCCCTTCCAACTCCACGGCGAGCACGGTCGCGTACGGGTCGAGGTCGGCCTCCGCCGGGGCGTCGATCCAGGTCACGCCAGGTACGGCGTCGAGGCCGCCGATCACCCGGTGGCCCAGTTCGGTGCCCGTACCGAGGACGGTGACCTTCTTGACGGGGTTGCGCAGCCCCCGCACGGCCACGGACTCACGCGGCACGTCGAAGCACATCAGGTACAGGGTGCGCCGGTCGGCGGAGAGGGTGCTGGGGCCGTAGTGGTGTCCGGCGGGCAGCCCGGTGAGCGACCCGTACACGGCGTCGGCGTGCCGCCCGATCCACGCGCCGAGCCCTTCCAGCCGCTCGACCTGCTCGGCGGGAATCGTCCCGTCAGCCCTCGGCCCGACGTCGAGCAGCAGATTGCCGCCCATGCCGATCGTCTCGGCGAAGTAACGCACCAGCTGCCGCACCGACTTGTGGTTGTCGTCCTGGTGCTGGAAGCCCCAGGAGTCGTTGATGGTCAGGCACAACTCCCAGGGCCCGTCGGGCGCTTCGAGCGGAACCCCCTGCTCCGGGGTGGCGTAGTCGCCATGGCTGAGCATCCGGGCGTTCAGGATGGTGTCCGGGTTCTCCGCGAGGATCAGCTCGGCCAGCTCCCGTATCCGCCACTGCTGTTCGGTGCGCTCCCACTCGCCGTCGAACCACAGCAGATCGGGGCGGAACCGCTCGACCAGCTCGCCCACCTGGGCGTCCCGGTAGGCGAGGTAGCGGTCCCAGGACGCCGGGTCCTCCTCGCCGCGTGCGGCATGGGCGTAGGGGTTGGCGTCGTTGCCGCCCGGGTGCGTGTCCGGCCATTCGTCGATCTCGGTGTGGCGGATGCTCGCGTAGTCGGGGTGGTTCCAGTCGGAGTGCGAGTAGTAGAGACCGACCTTGAGGCCCCGCTCGCGCAGCGCGTCGACGTATCCGGCGACCAGATCCCGGCCCGCCGGGGTGCGCCGGACGACGCTCAGGTCGCCCTGGGCGGTGTCCCACAGGGCGACACCGTCGTGGTGCCGGGCGGTGAGCACCGCGTACTTCGCACCCACCCGGGCGAACAACTCGGCCCAGGCCGCAGGGTCGTACGCGGACGCGGTGAAGCCGTCGAGCTGTTTCATGTACTGCTCGTGTGTCACCTCGCCCCAGTAGAAGGACCAGGACTCCGGCACTCCGTCCACGGCGTAGATGCCGTAGTGGATGAAGATGCCCAGCTTGGCGGCGGGAAACCAGGGTTGCATGGCCATGCGGCCACGCTAGGCGGAGCGCCGCGGCGGCCGCGTGGGCGCCGGTCACCACTGCTGGTTCATTTTCACCCTCGGCCTCGCCGGGTGCTCGATCTCTTTCGTCGCCCACGGTGCCCCCTGCGCCGACACCGATCCCGTCGAGGGCGACCGGGCGACCGTCTCCTCCTCGACCGTGGCGACCGGCTGGACCACCGCCTCGCACTCGTCCTCCAGCGTGCCGGGCGCATGGCGTACGACGTCCTCCAGGGCACCCGTGACCTCGGGTCCCCTGAGCCCCGCGCACATCAGGTGCATCGGTCCGGCACAGGAATGCCCGCGCCCCTGTCGGGTACGCGAGGGACGTCGCGCTCGGGACGGACGCTGTCCCGGGCGGCCTTTCCACCACTACTGGGGATCTTCCATGGACATACCCTCCAACGACCACACCGCGCCCCAGGCCGCCTCCCCGGCCCAGCAGGCGCTGACCGCGCTCGCCTTCGACACCCGCGACACGGCCGCGCTGGACACACTGGCCGGCAGTGACGTACTGGTCCCCGTGCCGGATGACGCCGACGAGGCGGCCGTGAACGATCCGACGGCCGTGGCGCTGCCCGTCCTGGAGCAGGAGGGCGGCGTACAGGTCGTGCCGGTCTTCACCTCGGAACCGGCGATGGCCGAACTGCTGCCCTTCGTGTCGCGCTACCGCCTGGTGCCGCTGGGGGCCCTCGCCTCCCAGTGGCCGGCCGACGTCGACCTGTCCCTCACCATCGACGCCGGCTCCCCGCACGGCCTGACACTCGACGCCCACGACGTGGGCACCCTGCTGGGAGGACACGGGATCTGACCCGCACGACAACGGACGAGGGAACGGCCCTCACGGCCCTCACAGCCCCTTCCCGGGGTTGCGGATCCCGTGCGGGTCGAACACCTCCTTGAGCGCGTCAGCTCTGCTGCAACATGCGGGCCAGGACGTCGCGCTGCAGGGGCAGCACCTCGGCGTGCAGGTCGCGGCCCTTGGCGGTGAGGGTGACCCACACCCCGCGCCGGTCCTCCGCGCAGACCGACCGCTCCACCAGGCCGTCCTTCTCCAGGCGCCCGATCAGCCGCGACAGCGCGCTCTGGCTGAGGTGGACCTTCTCCGCGATGTTCTGCACCCGGCAGAGGTCCCCGGCCGCCGTGGCCGCGGCCATGCCCGAGGCGAGGATGTCGAGCACCTCGAAATCGCTGGCGCCGAGACCGTGCGGGTGCAGTACGCGGTCGATCTCGCACATCGTGCGGGCGTGCACGGAAAGGATGTCCCGCCACTGTTCCTCGAGCCGGGCACCGGCCGTGTTCGCTGCCATATGTGCACGGTAACAGAGGACAAGGCGATCGTTGCCCGTGCAACTAGTGCACGTGCAACCACTGCGCGCCGCCCTACTCGGTGGTGGTGTCCTGCAGAAGCCCGATCAGGTTCCCGTCCGTGTCCTTCACCGAGGCGATCAGCCGGCCGCCACCCACGTCGTGGACGTCCTCCAGCGTCTCCGCGCCGGCCCCGAGCAGCCCCGCGAGCGTCGACCGGATATCGGTGACGTGCCAGTACGGCACCGGACCCGTCATCCCCTTGGCGTGGCCGTTGGGGTCCAGGCCCACGTCCTGCCCCGCGTCCTTGAACCCGACGTAGTACGGCGTGTCCGCGTACGGCTCGACCGCCAGCAGTGCACCGAACAGGGCTTTCGCCTGAGCGAGATCCTTGACGGGGTAGATGATGGTCTTGAGTCCGGCGGTCATGGCGTACTCCTCCGTGGTCGTTTCTGGTCGTTGGGATCTGTCGTCCACGCTAGGGCGGCAGAGTGCCAGGTGGCTTCTTCAATCCTGACCGGTCGCCCACGGACGGCCGAAGGACGAGCCCTGACCGTCGAGCGACTGCTCCGGAGCCAGGGCGGACCAGAGGGCCGGGCGGAACCAGACCGTGGCCAGTGGGGGCAGCGTGAGGCGGATGCTCGCGGGGCGGCCGGCGTAGGGGTGGGGCTCGGTCCGCACCGGATCGGGGGTCGTCACATCGCTGCCCCCGTAGCGGGCGGCGTCCGTGTTCAGCACCTCCTGCCACACCGGGACGTTCTCGGGCACCCCGAGGCGGTAGTCCTCGCGGACCACGGGACTGAAGTGGGAGACGGCCAGCAGAGGTGTGCCGTGCGCGTCGAAGCGCAGGAACGCGAAGACGTTGTCCTCGGCGGCGTCCCCGCTCACCCACTGGAAGCCGGCCGGATCACTGTCCCGCTGCCAGAGGGCGGGGGTGTGACGGTAGCCGGTGTTGAGGTCGCGGACGAGGTCGCGTACGCCCCGGTGGTCGGCTTCGGCGCCGTACGCCGGGTCCAGGAGCCACCAGTCGGGGCCGTGCGGCTCCGACCACTCCCCGCCCTGGGCGAACTCCTGGCCCATGAAGAGGAGTTGCTTGCCGGGGTGGGCCCACATGAAGCCGAGATACGCGCGGTGGTTGGCCCGCCGCTGCCACCAGTCGCCCGGCATCTTCGACACCAGCGCCTGTTTCCCGTGCACGACCTCGTCGTGCGAGATGGGCAGGACGTAGTTCTCGCTGTAGGCGTACACCATCGAGAACGTCATCTCGTTGTGGTGGTACTTGCGGTGCACCGGCTCGTGCTCGATGTAGCCCAGCGAGTCGTGCATCCACCCCATGTTCCACTTCAGCCCGAAGCCAAGGCCGCCGCTGTCCGTCGGGCGGGTCACGCCGTCCCAGGCCGTGGACTCCTCCGCGATGGTCACCACACCAGGCGCCCGCCGGTACACGGTCGCGTTCATCTCCTGCAGGAAGGCGACCGCGTCCAGGTCCTCGCGCCCGCCGAACACATTGGGAGACCACTGACCGGAGTCACGCGAGTAGTCGAGGTAGAGCATCGACGCGACCGCGTCCACCCGCAGCCCGTCGACATGGAACTCCTCGCACCAGTACACGGCGTTCGCCACGAGGAAGTTGCGTACCTCGGTGCGGCCGAAGTCGAACTCGTACGTCCCCCAGTCCGGATGCTCGGCACGCCGTGAGTCCCCGGGTTCGTACAGGGGCTCCCCGTCGAAGCGGGCGAGCGCCCAGTCGTCCTTGGGAAAATGGGCCGGCACCCAGTCCACGATCACGCCGATGCCGGCCCGGTGGAGCGCGTCGACCAGGTACTTGAAGTCGTCGGGGGTGCCGAGATGTGAGGTGGGCGCGTAGAAGCCGGTGACCTGGTAGCCCCAGGAGCCGCTGAACGGGTGCTGGGCGACCGGCATGAGTTCGACGTGGGTGAAGCCGAGGTCGGAGACGTACTCCGGGAGTGTCTCGGCGAGTTGACGATACGTCAGTCCCGGTCGCCAGGACGGCAGATGGATCTCGTAGACGGAGAACGGTGCTTCGTGCACCGGTGTGTCCCCGCGCCCGGCCATCCACTCCGCGTCGCCCCACTCGTACTGCGAGGCCGTGACGATGGACGCCGTCGCGGGGGGCACCTCCGCCTGGCGTGCCATCGGGTCGGCCTTGAGGAAACGGTGGCCGTGTCGGGAGGTGATCTCGAACTTGTAGCGGGCGCCCTCGCCCACCCCCGGCAGGAACAGCTCCCAGACTCCGGACGAACCGAGGGACCTCATCGGGAACGCCGTCCCGTTCCAGCAGGCGAAGTCCCCGGCGACACGCACCCCTTGGGCGTTCGGCGCCCACACCGTGAAGCGGGTGCCGGTCACGCCCTGGTGGGTCATCGGCTCCGCCCCGAGCGCCTTCCACAGCTGCTCGTGCCGCCCCTCCCGGATCAGATGCAGATCCAGCTCGCCGAGCGCGGGCAGGAAACGGTACGGGTCGTGGATCTCGTGGTCGGTGTCCTCGTACGACACGAACAACGTGTACGCGGGGACGGCGTCGAGCGGCAGCAGGACGGAGAAGAGACCCTCGCCCTCCGAGGCGAGATACGTGCGCTCGCCGTCGATCACGACGCTCACCGCATGCGCGTACGGGCGCAGTGCCCGTACGGCGACCCCGCCCGCCACCGGGTGGGCACCGAGCAGGGCGTGCGGGTCGTGGTGGGCGCCGGAGAGCAGACGCGCACGGTCGTCGGGGGCCAGGGGAGGGGCGGGCACGGTCAGCCGGGGTCTGCGCGGGGGCGGGCCCGCCGCCTCGGGGGAAGTGGTGTCGCGCAGGGCCACGGTTTCAGTCTCCTCTCACGGCGAGTCGCTCGATCGCCGCCATCGGTACGGGAAGCCAGTCGGGGCGGTGCCGGGCCTCGTAGAGGACCTCGTACACGGCCCGGTCCGTCTCGTAGGCGCGCAGCAGGCCGTGTTTCTTGCGGGGGTCCCAGCCGGCGCGGGCGGCGTAGCCCGCGCAGTAGGCCTCACGGCAGCGGCGCGCCCACTCCGGGCGCCAGGGGCGGCGCTGCCGGGCGGCGTAGTCGAAGGAGCGCAGCATCCCGGCGATGTCCCGCACCGGGGACTGGGTGCCGCACCGCTCGGCGAGCGGGCGGGACGGCTCTCCCTCGAAGTCGATCACGAACCACTCCCGGCCGGCCCGGAGTACCTGCCCCAGGTGCAGATCGCCGTGGATGCGCTGGGCGGGCGGCCCGACATCGCAGGACAGGAGGGCGCGGAAGGCGGTGCGCAGACCGGGGACGAACGGCTGCAGGGCCGGTACACAGCGCGCGGCGGCGTCCAGCCGTTCGGTCATCGCGGCCGCCGTGCGCCCGTTCTCGTCATGGGGCCCGGAGGGGAAGGCCGAGGCCAGCGCGAGGTGCACCTCCGCCGTGGCCCGCCCCAGCTCACGGGCCTGCGCCGTGAAGTCGTGCCCTGCGGCGAGCGCGCCGAGCGCCAGCGTCCAGCCGTCGGACGCGTCGGGCAGGAACGGCTGGAGCACACCCAGCGTCGCCGCGAACGGATCGGTCGTCCGGAACCAGGCCACCGGAGCGGGCACCCGGCCGCACCCCTGCCCGGCCAGCGCACCCGGCACCTCCAGATCGGGGTTCACACCCGGCTGGATGCGCCGGAACACCTTCAGGATGTACTCGTCCCCGTACACCAGCGAGGAGTTGGACTGCTCGGCGTCCAGCAGCCGCGGCGCCAGCCCGGCCGGTACCCGTATGTCCGGGTTCGCCTCGAAGCGCAGCGGTCCCGCCGTACCGGGGTGCCGCAGCCGCTCAAGGAGCAACTGGGCCGAGCGAGGGTCGTACAGCGCGTCGTAGACCGTCAGACCCGCCAGCGGCCCCTCGTGCGCCTGCCCGATGAGCGCCCGTCCCAGGCGCGGCACCAGATGTTCGCGCACACCGAGCAGCAACTGGTAGCAGTCACCGTCCGAAGGAGCGCCGCCGGGCCCGGGCACCCCGCAGTGACCGGTGTGGCTCGGCTGACCGGTGTGCACGAGCAGGTGCAGACATCCCGGATACAGCTCGGTCATCGACAGCAGGGCGAGATCCGTGACCGGCCGGTCCTTGCCGGCGAACCAGCGCTGCCTCGGCAGCCACTCGCGCAGCAGTCCGGCGAGCGAGGTCATCAGGTCGGCGGCGACCCCGTCGCTGCTCGGTCGGAGCGATGCGGTTGCGGTCTTCGGCATGGTGACGCGTCCTTTCGCCGGCCCGCGCTTCAACGCCCTCGGGCAGCGCGGGAGAGGACTCGGGAGAGCCGGAACCAGTAGAAGCCGTGGCCCGCGAGGGTGAGCAGATAGGGCAGTTCACCGATGGCGGGGAAACGGACGCCGCCGATGAGTTCGACGGGGTGACGTCCCTCGTAGGCGCCCAGATCGAGTTCGGTGGGCTGCGCGAAGCGCGAGAAGTTGTTCACGCACAGCACCAAGTCGTCTTTGCACTCCCGGAGATACGCCAGCACAGCGGGGTTGGACGACTGCAACTCGGTATAGGTGCCGAGGCCGAACGCCGTGTTCTGTTTCCGGATCTCGATCATGCGGCGGGTCCAGTGGAGCAGCGACGACGGGGAGGACATCGATGCCTCGACGTTCGTCACCTGGTAGCCGTAGACCGGGTCCATGATCGTCGGCAGGTAGAGGCGGCCAGGGTCACAGGAGGAGAAGCCGGCGTTGCGGTCGGGCGTCCACTGCATGGGGGTGCGTACGGCGTCGCGGTCACCGAGCCAGATGTTGTCGCCCATGCCGATCTCGTCGCCGTAGTAGAGGATCGGCGAGCCGGGGAGGGACAGCAGAAGGGCGGTGAACAGTTCGATCTGGTTGCGGTCGTTGTCCAGCAGCGGGGCCAGTCGACGCCTGATTCCGATGTTGGCGCGCATACGCGGGTCTTTGGCGTACTCCGCGTACATGTAGTCGCGCTCTTCGTCGGTGACCATTTCGAGGGTCAGCTCGTCGTGGTTGCGCAGGAAGATGCCCCACTGGCAGTTCGACGGAATGGCCGGGGTCTTGGCGAGGATTTCCGACACCGGATAGCGCGATTCCCTGCGCACCGCCATGAAGATGCGTGGCATGACGGGGAAGTGGAACGCCATATGGCATTCGTCGCCGCCGCTGGGGAAGTCGCCGAAGTAGTCGACGACGTCCTCCGGCCACTGGTTCGCCTCGGCGAGGATGACCGTGTCCGGGTACAGCGCGTCGATCTCCCGGCGGACGTGCTTGAGGAACGCGTGGGTGGCCGGGAGGTTCTCGCAGTTGGTGCCCTCCTCCTGGTAGAGGTAGGGGACGGCGTCGAGGCGGAAGCCGTCGATGCCGAGGTCCAGCCAGAACCTGAGAGCGGCCAGCATTTCTTCTCGGACAGCGGGGTTCTCGTAGTTGAGGTCCGGTTGGTGGGAGAAGAACCGGTGCCAGAAGTACTGCTTGCGGACGGGGTCGAAGGTCCAGTTGGACGCTTCGGTGTCGACGAAGATGATGCGGGCGTCCTGGAACTGTTTGTCGTCGTCGGCCCAGACGTAGTAGTCCCCGTAGGGCCCGTCCGGGTCGTTCCTCGATTCCTGGAACCACGGGTGCTCGTCGCTGGTGTGGTTCATGACGAAGTCGATGATGACGCGCATGCCGCGTTGGTGGGCGGAGTCGACGAATTCCACGAAGTCGGCGAGGTCGCCGAATTCGGGGAGGACGGCGGTGTAGTCGGAGACGTCGTAGCCGCCGTCGCGCAGCGGCGATTTGAAGAAGGGTGGCAGCCAGATGCAGTCGATGCCCAGCCATTGCAGATAGTCGAGTTTGGCGGTGAGGCCCTTGAGGTCGCCGATGCCGTCGCCGTCGGTGTCCTGGAAGGAGCGGACGAGGACTTCGTAGAAGACGGCGCGTTTGAACCAGTCCGGGTCCCGGTCCTTCTGCGGAGTGTCCTCGAAGGTGTCCGGGATGGGTTTGTTCATGGTCATGGCGTACCTGACCCTCCGATCTGGGACGAGGAGGACGAGCTCTCGGCGTGGAGCTGGACGTGGAAGACGTGTGCGGGCGCCCGCCCGGGTGTCAGGCACACGTAGTTCGTCCTTCCCCAGCGGTGGGTCTCGCCTGTCAACTCGTCGCGCACCGGCACGTTTTCGTCCATGTCCAGGCCGAGTTCCGCCATGTCGAGCGAGACCCAGGCCGCCTGGGTGTGGTGGGGGTCGAGGTTGACGACCACCACGACCGCGTCCGAGCCCGTGCGCTTGCTGTACGCGATCACCGCGTCGTTGTCGGTGTGGTGGAAGCGCAGGTTCCTGAGTCCGTGCAGTGCGGGGTGGCGCCGCCTGATGTCGTTGAGCGCCGTGATGAGGGGCGCGATCGTACGTCCGTCTCGTTCGGCTGCGTCCCAGTCGCGTGGGCGGAGTTGGTACTTCTCCGAGTCGAGGTACTCCTCGCTGCCGGGTTTGAGCGGGGTGTTCTCGCACAGTTCGTAGCCGGAGTACACGCCCCAGGTGGGGGAGAGGGTCGCGGCCAGGACCGCGCGCAGTTCGAAGGCCGGGCGTCCGCCCTGCTGGAGGAAGGCGTGGAGGATGTCGGGGGTGTTGACGAAGAAGTTCGGCCGCATGTAGCTGGCGGCTTCCCCTGCCAGTTCGGTGGCGTACTGCGTCAGTTCCTCCTTGGTGGTGCGCCAGGTGAAGTAGGTGTAGGACTGCTGGAAGCCGGTCGCGGCCAGGGTGTGCATCATTGCGGGGCGGGTGAAGGCCTCGGCCAGGAAGATGACGTCCGGGTCGGTGGTGTTGATGTCGGCGATCACCTGTTCCCAGAAGACGACCGGTTTGGTGTGGGGGTTGTCGACGCGGAAGATGCGGACGCCGTGGTCCATCCAGTGGCGCAGTACGCGGGTGGTCTCGGCGATGAGGCCGGGCATGTCGGCGTCGAAGGCGATGGGGTAGATGTCCTGGTATTTCTTCGGCGGGTTCTCCGCGTACGCGATCGTCCCGTCGGGGCGGTGGTGGAACCACTCGGGGTGTTTGTGTACCCAGGGGTGGTCCGGGGAGCACTGCAGGGCGAAGTCCAGGGCGACCTCCAGCCCCGATTTTCGTGCCTGGGCGATGAAGTGGTCGAAGTCCTCGAGGGTGCCGAGGTCGGGGTGGATGGCGTCGTGGCCGCCTTCGGGGGAGCCGATGGCCCAGGGGACGCCGACGTCGTCGGGGGTGGGGGAGAGGGTGTTGTTGCGGCCCTTGCGGAAGGTGGTGCCGATCGGGTGGATCGGCGGCAGGTAGACCACGTCGAAGCCCATGGCGGCGATCGCGGGCAGGCGGCGGGCGGCGGTACGGAACGTGCCGTGGGGCTGCTCGGGGGTGCCCTCGGAACGCGGGAAGAACTCGTACCAGGACCCGAACAGTGCCCGCTCGCGTTCCACCAGCAGGGGCAGCGGCTCCGAGGAGGTGACCAGTTCGCGCAGCGGGTGGCGGGTCAGGACCTCGTCCACCTCCGGCGCCAACGCCGCCGCCAGACGGTCGGCGACCGGAAGAGTGTCGTCGCGGAGCTTTCCGACGGCCGTCAGCAGGACGATGTGCCCGCCCCCCTCCGGCACCCCGGCGGCGGCGCGCGCGTACAGCTCGGCGCCCTCCTCCAGGACGAGTCCGGGGTCGATGCCGGCCGGGATCTTGATGCGGGCGGCGTGGCGCCAGGTGGCGATCGGGTCGCCCCAGGCCTCCACGCGGTAGGTCCACCGGCCCACGGAGGTGGGTGTGACGCAGGCGCCCCAGCGGTCGGTGCCCCGGACGAGCTCGCGCATCGGGGTCCACGGGGCCGGGCGGCCCTCCGGGTCCTTGAGCACGACATTGGCGGCGATCACGCCGTGCCCTTCCCGGAAGAGCGTCGCGGTGACCTCGAAGGTCTCGCCGACGACCGCCTTCGCGGGGCGCCTGCCGCACTCGACGAGCGGGCGCACGTCCCTGATGGGGACGCGGCCGATGGCCGGGGCCGGGGTCGGGCTCATGGGTCTCACCTCCGCCGTGCTCGGGGATCGGCACTACGCCGAACGGGTACTGAACGCGTCCTACCGCTCTGCCTTGGAACGCCGGCCCGACGGCGGACCCCGTCTGGCAGCACGGCTCTTGCGGCCCTGGCGGGTCTGCTCCTTACGGGCTCCGCCCGCCTGCTCCTTGCGGTCCTGGTCGGGCTGGTCCTGCTGGAGGTAGCCGGTCTGTTCCTGGAGGTAGGCGGGCAGGCTCGTCTGGAGATAGCGCTCGGCGGCCGACACGGCCTCTCGGGCGCAGCGCTTGCCCATCAGCACGCACAGCGTGTAGCCCGAATCCTCGAAGTTCTCCCGGGCCGTGCGGTCGGTCGGGGACGCGAGCATCACGCGTTCCCAGGTGCGGTAGCGCCGCAGATGTCTGGCCACCTCGTTCTTGGCGGGCAGCAACATGTGCTGATCACCTCCCGGCACTCTCGGTGGAGCACGCTTCCCGGGGGAGGTCGTGCGCTGAGGGGGGCACCGACACCTCTCGGAGCCGATGCTTCACTCATGGTGCACGGGTAACCACGCACCGTCTTGTTGGCTCTTCAACTACCCCACGAGTCGCTCGTGTTGCACGAATGGCGTAGCACTCCCACTCTGGAGCTGACTCAGAAGAGATCGGTGCTCACGCTTCGTGCTCGGGCCCGTTCCACGAAGGACGACTCGGGCTCGTTCCACAGGGACGAGAAGAAGCGGGAGCTTCGCCGGTGAGGAGCCAACGACGATGAAGACCGCAGTGCCTCGCTACTACCACCTCGACGTGGAAGTCAGTCCGGAACGGGTCGGACAGGTCAGGCGCATCCTGGCCGCTCACCTCCGGTTCTGGGACCTGGAGACCCTCGTCGAGCCCGTCTGCCACAGCGCCGACCTGCTGCTCCACGCGATCGCGGAGCACGCCACGGACAAGAACACCTCGATCGAGATGTGGTGGAACGGTCAGCACCTCATCGCCGCGGTGGGCGAGAACGACCGCCGGCTGCGCCCGGACCGTGAGCTGCGCCCCTGCCTGACCCGCATCGCCGCGCTGAGCGACGGCTGGGGCTGCTGCTCCACCGACACCGGCGGCACGGTCATCTGGTTCACCCAGCGGGCACCGGTCGACCAGAGCGTGCCCCTGGTCCCGACGGCGCCCGAACCGGACCTGCGGGAAGTGCTCCAGGTGCCCCGCGAGATCCCCGTCGCCGTGCTCGCCGGTTCGCCCGGCGGCGAGGCGCCGGACACCCGCGAAGACGCGCGGTGACCGCGCGGCGTGACAGGAAAGGGGTGCCCGTGTGGAGCGGGCACCCCTACCCGCTGGGCGCCTCCTACGACGGCACCGGCACCAACTTCGCGCTGTTCAGCGAGGTCGCCGAAGCCGTCGACCTCGTCCTCGTAGACAACGCGGGCCGCCGCCGCTCCGTCCCGCTCACCGAGGTCGACGGCTTCGTGTGGCACGGCCACCTCCCCGGCGTCGGACCGGGGCAGCGCTACGGCTACCGCGTGCACGGCCCCTGGGACCCGGCCGCCGGCCACCGCTGCGATCCGGCGAAGCTGCTCCTCGACCCGTACACCACAGCGGTGGACGGGCAGATGGACAACCACCCCTCCCTCTACGAACCCGGCGCCGACAGCGCCGGGCACACCATGCTCGGTGTGGTCACCGACCCGTTCTTCGACTGGGGAGACGACCGCCCGCCCCGGCGGCCGTACGCCGACACCGTCATCTACGAGGCCCATGTCCGCGGCCTCACCCGCACCCACCCCGACGTCCCCGCCGAACTGCGCGGCACCTACGCCGGGTTGGCCCATCCCGCCGTCGTCGAGCACCTCACCTCACTGGGTGTGACCGCGATCGAGCTGATGCCCGTGCACCAGTACGTGCAGGACGGCGTCCTCCAGGACCGGGGCCTCGCCAACTACTGGGGCTACAACACCATCGGCTTCTTCGCGCCGCACAACGACTACGCCGCCCACGGCACCCGCGGCCAGCAGGTCACGGAGTTCAAGTCGATGGTCAAGGAGCTGCACGCGGCCGGCCTCGAAGTGATCCTCGACGTCGTCTACAACCACACCGCCGAGGGCAACGAGCAGGGCCCCACCCTCTCCTTCCGGGGCATCGACAACAGCTCGTACTACCGCCTGGTGGACGGCGACTGGAGCCACTACTACGACACCACCGGCACCGGCAACAGCCTGCTGATGCGGCACCCGTACGTCCTCCAGCTGATCATGGACTCGCTGCGGTACTGGGTCACCGAGATGCACGTCGACGGCTTCCGCTTCGACCTCGCGGCCACCCTGGCCCGGCAGTTCCACGAGGTGGACCGTCTCTCGGCGTTCTTCGACCTGATCCAGCAGGACCCGGTCATCAGCCGGGTCAAACTGATCGCCGAACCATGGGACGTCGGCGAGGGCGGCTACCAGGTCGGCAACTTCCCGCCGCTGTGGTCGGAGTGGAACGGCAAGTACCGGGACGCCGTACGGGACTTCTGGCGCGGCCGCCCGCACACGCTCGGCGAGTTCGCCTCCCGGCTGACCGGCTCCGCCGACCTGTACGAACACAGCCGGCGCCGCCCGCGCGCCAGCGTCAACTTCGTCACCGCGCACGACGGCTTCACCCTGCGGGACCTGGTCTCGTACAACGACAAGCACAACGAGGCCAACGGCGAGGGCAACCGGGACGGCGAGAACGTCAACCGGTCCTGGAACTGCGGAGTCGAAGGCCCCACCAAGGACCCGCGTGTCCGTGCGCTCCGCGCCCGCCAACAGCGCAACCTGCTGGCCACACTCCTGCTGTCCCAGGGCATCCCGATGCTCTGCCACGGCGACGAGTCGGGCCGTACCCAGGGCGGCAACAACAACGCCTACTGCCAGGACAACGAGGTCTCATGGCTCGACTGGCACCTGGACGGCGAACGACGCGCGCTGCTGGCCTTCACCCGTGACCTCATCGCCCTGCGCGCCGCCCACCCCGTGCTGCGCCGCCGCCGCTTCTTCCGCGGCGACACGCCGACCCGCGCGGACCAGCCGCTCCCCGACCTGGTCTGGCTGCTGCCGGACGCCCAGGAGATGACCGACGCCGACTGGGACCGCTCCGACGCCCATTGCGTCGCCGTCTTCCTCAACGGTGACGCCATCGCCGAACCCGACCCCTACGGCCGCCCCGTCGTCGACGACTCCTTCCTGCTCCTGCTGAACAGCCACTGGGAGCCGATGGTCTTCCGCCTGCCCGGCACCAGGTACGGCGAGCGCTGGACACCGCGGATCGACACGGCCGCGGAGCCGGACGGCGTCCCGGACGAGTCCGAGTACAAGGCGGGCGCGGAGATCACCGTCGAGGCCCGGGGGCTGGTACTGCTGTCGAGGCCGTCGAGGCCGTCGCGGGGGGCGTGAACAAGCGGCGAACACCGCTCCCGACCGGGGTGTGCCGCGCCGACGGCGGGCATAGGAGTAGTGGCACCCGGCCTTGGGGAGGGCGGGTGCGGAGGGGGAGAACCGTGGTCAGGTACGTCCACCATCAGTTGATCACCGCTGCCGAGGCGGCGTGCGCCATGATCGTGACCGTGCCCGTGGTGCTCGGGCTGCGCGACGTGCCCGAGTCCGCTGCCGAGCTCTGGCGGGCGGGTGCCGCCGTCGCCGCAGTCCTCGCGGTCTCCGCGCTGTTGTCCTGCACCGTCGGCTGGCCGGGCAGCGAGAAACGCGACTTCGAGACCGCTCTGCCCCTGGCGGACCTCGAGTCGGTGCTGCCCACACCTAAGGAGTCCCTCCGTCGCAGCTTCGGCTGGCCCTTCGTCGGCTTCCTGGTGGCGGTCAGTCTGGTCGCCGCCCTGGCGTGGGAACCCGTGGCCGTCTTCCTGCCGCTGCTGTTCGTGCCGGCGCGGATGGTGACCGGGACGTACGCGGCGTACTGGGAACGGCGCCACGGCCTCCTGCTCTGGCGCGGGCAGGTCACCGGTCGGCCACTGGGGGAGAAGCAGTCCCTCTACTCGTCGGTACGGCAGCCTGCCGCCCGGTGACCGCGGCGGTCAGCGTCCGCGGCGTGAGGTGATCGTGAACTGGGCGCCGTCCGGGTCGCGGAGCACCGCCTCGTTCGCGTCGTGCGAGAGAACCGTTCCGCCGTGGTGCTGGGCGGCCTCGACGCAGGTCGACACATCGGACACCAAGAAGTGGACCTGCCAGTGGGGACGGATCGTGGGGTCGGGCGCGGCTTCCAGCGCGCCCGAGGTGATCCGGGCCACGACCTCGCCCTCGCTGCGCAGGACGACCTCGTTCGCCTCGTAGCGGACCTCGCAGCAGCCGGGCTTCTCGGTGGCCCACTCCAGGACCTCGCCGTAGAAGATCGCGGCGTCGAAGGCGTCCCGGGTGTGGAGACGGATGAAAGCGGGGGCGGCTTTGCGCCACGTCTCCCAGTCGGTGAAGAGCGCGCCCTCCCAGATGCCGAAGGAGGCCCCGTGGCGGTCCGCCAGCAGGGCCGCCCGGCCGGGCGGGAAGGAGAGGGGACCGACCGCGACCGTGCCGCCGCGCTCCCTGGCCCGGCCCGCCGCCGCGTCCGCGTCGGACACGGCGAAGTACGGAGTCCAGGCGACCGCCATCTGCCACAGGTTCGCCACCCCGGCGATCCCGGCGACCGGCACCCCGTCCGCCAGCGCGATCCGGAAGTGGTCGCCGAGCTTGGCCGTGCGCCATCGCCAGCCCAGCACGGCGGCGTAGAAGTTCTCCGTGGCCGGCAGGTCACGGCTGGTGAGGCTCACCCAGCAGGGGGCCCCGAAGACGGAATGGCTGGAGACGACGGTCTCCGCGTCTCTGGATTTCATGTCGCTGTTCATGGCAGTCGCGTCCTGGTCTCGTCCACCGGCCCACACCGGCCGCATTCCAGTGTCCAACCGAAACCGGGGCCGGTGCTCGTCGAGTACCCCCACGCCGGCGCTCCCACCCCGGTGACGACGCGACCTTCGGACGACCGTTCGGGTGATGACCGTGAGGCCTGGATTCTTACCGCGATCGGTGCGGGCAGGCGCTCCGCGCCGGACAGCCGGACCCCGACCCGGGGTCGGCCCCGCCACCACGGCGATGCGCGATACGCGACAACTCAAGCTCGGGCCGGGGGCGCCTCAGGTCGACTCGCGTCGTACCAGTTCCGTCGGGAGGATCACCGCCGCCGGGTCCTCGCCGCCGATCTGGGCCAGCAGCACCCGCACCATCTCGTTGCTGATGCGGTCGTAGGGCTGGCGGATCGTGGTGAGGGCGGGGGTGGACTCCGTCGCCGCGGCGGAGTCGTCGAAGCCGCCCACGGACACGTCCTCGGGGATCCGGCGGCCCGCCCGGCGCAGCGCCGTCAGGGCCCCCTGCGCCATCAGGTCGGAGGCGACGAACACGGCGTCCATGTCCGGGGCCCGCGCCAGCAGCCGTTCGGCGCCCGCCTCGCCACTGGCCCGGCTGTAGTCGCCGGAGGTGATGAGGCGCTCGTCGATCTCGATGCCCGCCTCGGTGAGCACCTCCTTGTACCCGGCGAGACGGTCGACACCACCCGGGCTGTCCAGCGGACCGGTCACGACACCGATACGGCGGCGGCCCAGCGACAGCAGATGGCGCACCATGTCACGGGCGCCGTCCCGGTCGTCCGCGGCCACATAACTCACCTTGGAGCCCCGCCCCATGGGCTTGCCGCACTGGACGAGGGGCACCCCCGCCTCACGCAGTTCCTCGGCGACCGGGTCGGCGGAGTGGCCGGACACCAGCAGCACACCGTCGACGTGGCCCGCCGTGATGTACCGCGTGATCCGGCGCCGCTCGTCCTCCGTGCCGGCCAGCATCAGCAGCAGCGGGATGTCGTGCGCGGCCAGCGCCTGGGTGCAACTCCGCAGCAGGACATTGAAGTTGGGGTCCTCGAAGAGTTTCTCCTGCGGCTCCGTCAACAGGAAGCCGATCGAGTCCGAGCGGCCGGTGATCAGCGACCGCGCATGCCGGTTGACGACATAGCCCGTCCTGCGGATCGCGGCGTTGACCGCTTCGGCGGCTGTCGGGCTGACGTAGTGACCGCCGTTGAGCACGCGCGAGACGGTTCCCCTGGAGACTCCCGCTTCGCGCGCCACGTCGTGAATGGTCGGCGGCTTGCGCCTGCCCCCCGTGCTGCTCATGGTCATGACTTTACGGCCCCGGAGAGGAGATCGAGGCTCCAGAAGCGCTGGATGACCAGGAAGAGCGCGATCAGCGGGATCACCGCGAGCAACGCACCCGTGATCACCAGGGTGTAGAGCGCCGGAGTGTTCGCGCCCTGCTCGAGCAGCGTGAAAAGACCCAGCGTGATCGGGAACTTCTCGTCGTCGCTGAGCATGATGTACGGCAGCAGGAAGTTGTTCCAGACGGCCACGAACTGGAACAGGAAGACCGTCACCAGACCCGGCACCATCATCGGCAGCGCGATCCGGGTGAAGATCCGCCACTCGCTCGCACCGTCCATCCGGCCGGCCTCGACGACATCGGAGGGCACGGCGGCCGCCGCGTAGATCCGGGACAGGTACACGCCGTACGGGGAGAGGATCAGCGGCAGCAACACCGACCAGTAGCTGTCCGCCAGGTCCGCCTTCGCCATCAGCAGGTACTGCGGGATGGCGAGGATCACCGGCGGCATCAGCACGCCCGCCATCAGGATGTTGAAGACGGTCTCGCGGCCCTTGAAGCGGTAGATCGCCAGCGCGTAGCCGCTGACCGCGGAGACGGCGGTGGACAGGAGGGCGCCGAGGCCGGCGTAGAGGGCGGAGTTGCCCATCCACTGCCAGTAGACGCCGTCGCGGTAGGCGTTCAGGTCGGACAGGTTGTCCGCGAAGCCGCTGCCCGGCAGGAACGTGAACGTGGAGAACAGTTCGCTGCCCGACTTGGTGGCCGCGATCAGCACCCAGGCCACGGGGAGCAGACAGTAGATCGCGCCCAGCAGCAGGGTGAGCGTCGGGACGAGCGCGATCCGGCGGCGCAGCGGCGGGCCCTGGACGGTGCCGGGCGTGGTACCGGCCGCCGGGGCGGTCTTGCGGACGGCAAGAGAACTCATCGTGCGGCTCCTTGACTGTCGTACCGCTTGTTCCGGGAGTTCGCGGCCCTCAGGAAGCCGAAGGACAGGACGAGCGTGGCCACGGCGATGATCACCGCGCCGGCCGCCGCCGAGTAGATGTCGCCCTCGCCGAAGGCGTCCCGGTGCACCTTCATCAGCGGACTCCACGTGGTGGAGACCGAGTTGGTGAGGGGCTTGAGGGTGGTCGGCTCGCTGAAGACCTGGAGCGTCGCGATGATCGAGAAGAAGAAGGTCAATACCAGCGAGGGCGCCACCATCGGGATCTTGATCTTCAGGGCGATCTGCAGCGGCGTCGCGCCGTCCAGTTTCGCGGCCTCGTACACCTCGGCGGGGATCGCCTGCAGCGAGGTGTAGATGACGATCATGTTGAAGCCGGTGCCGCCCCATATCGCGATGTTCGACAGCGCCGCGTACAGACCGCCGCCGTCCAGCAGGTCCGGCTGCGGGAGCCCCAGCCTCTCCAGCACGAAGTAGAAGGGGCTGACGTCCGGGAGGTAGAGGAAGCCCCACAGCAGGGCCGCCACGACGCCCGGGACGGCGTACGGCAGGAAGATCGCCAGCCGGGTGAAGGGGGCCAGCCTCACCTTGTCGCTGTCCAGCATCAGGGCGAAGACCAGCGCCAGCCCGAGCATGACCGGGACCACGATCGCGCCGTAGCCGAGCACACGCAGCGCGCCGGCCAGCAGCTCGGAGTCGGTCAGGGCGTCGGTGTAGTTCTCGACGCCCGCCCAGACCTCCTGCCGCGCGCCCGAGCCGAGGCCCAGGC
The DNA here is from genome assembly GCF_024612035.1 of Streptomyces sp. DSM 40750. Classification (GTDB taxonomy): domain Bacteria; phylum Actinomycetota; class Actinomycetes; order Streptomycetales; family Streptomycetaceae; genus Streptomyces. The sequence goes on along the minus strand of NZ_CP102513.1, from coordinate 1,336,000 downwards.
CCTTGACCTGCACCTTGTGCAGGCTGAGCCAGACCGCGTAGCCGATGGGCAGCGCGAAGAAGAGGGCGAAGAGGATTGTTGCGGGGAAGAGGAAAGCGTACGGGGCCCCCTTGACCCCGTACGACTTCCGGCGTGCGCTGGTCACTCCGCGACCTCGAAGCCCTGCTTCTTCATGTCGGCGACCGTGTCGTCCTGCATCGACTTCAGGGCGGCGCCGAAGTCCGACTTGTCCTTGGCGGCGGCACCGAACGCGTCCTTGAAGGTGGTGTACGCGACGTTCACGTTCGGGCCCCACGCGGAGGGCGCCGTGGTCTTCGCGATCTCGGAGGCCGTGGTGTAGAAGTCGGCCTGGTTGGAGAAGAACGCCGGCGGCTCGGTGAACGCGTCACTGGTCTGCGCGGTCGTGGCGGCCGGGTAGATGCCGCCCTCCTTCGCCAGCGCGGTCAGCGCCTCCGGGTCCGTGTTCAGCCAGGCGGCGAACTTCGCGGCGGCACCCTTGTTCTTCGAGTCCGTGGTCACCGCGGTCGAGGAGCCGCCCCAGCTGCCGGTGGTGTTCTCGGACGACGACCACTGCGGCAGCGGCGCCACCTTCCACTTGCCCTGGGTGTCGGGCGCGGCGGTGGTCAGCGTGCCCGGCGCCCACACGGCGCTGACCCAGGCGATCTGCTTGCCGGTGTTGAGCGCCTTGTTCCAGGCCGGGGTGTACATCGGCTGGTTGTCGATGGCGCCCTCCTTGACCAGGCCGCCCCAGAAGTCGGCGACCTTCTGCGTCGCCGCGTCGTCGATGCCGACCTTCCACTTCTGGCCCTCGGTGGTCCACCACTCGGCGCCCGCCTGCTGGGCGAGACCGGCGAAGAGGCCGGAGTCGTTGGCGGAGAACGTCGTCAGATCGACGTCCGCGTCCTCCTTCTTGAGCTTCCGCGCGGTCTCGGCGAACTCGTCCCAGGTCTTCGGAACGGTCAGGTCGTACTTCTTGAAGAGGTCATCGCGGTAGTAGAACATCATCGGCCCGATGTCCTGCGGGATCGCGTAGACGGCGTCCGAGCCCAGTGTGGTCTGCTGCCAGACACCGTCGGCGAACTTGCTCTTCGCGTCGCCCGCCTCGTCCGCGATGTCGGCGACCGCGTCATTGCTGACCAGCGTCGGCAGTGCCTGGTACTCGGCCTGCACCAGGTCCGGGCCCTTGCCCGCCTTGTGCGCGGTGAGGATCTTGGTGACGAGGGTGTCGCCGGAGGCCTGCTTCTTCACCGTGACGGTGATCTGCTGCTCCTTGCCGGGCCCCTTGTTCCACAGGTCCACGACCTTGTCCATGCCCGGCGTCCAGGTCCAGTACGTCAGCTTCGCCGGCCCCGACTGGGCCTCGCTGTCGTCGTCGGACCCGCCACAGGCGGCAAGTGTGGTGGCGCCGAGCGCGACGACGACGGCAGTGGCCACAAATCGCCGGTGCTTGGTGATGTTGGGCATGGATCTTTCTCCCCTGACCTGGGCCCTCGCCTGCTGCGAAGACCGTGCCATGCTTCTGTGAGCGTTCACAGTAGAGAAACATCCCGGACACTTGTCAATGGTTGTTGCTGTGCGGTTATGTTGGGCTCACACCGCCGCCGCTGTGTGTGCACGTTCCCAGACGATCGACCAAACGGGAGAGATCCATGCCGGAGACCACCCCCACGGGCCTCACCAGGCTCGCCTTCGGTGGGGACTACAACCCCGAGCAATGGCCGGAAACCGTCTGGCACGAGGATGTCCGGCTGATGCGCGAGGCCGGCGTCACGATGGTGAGTGTCGGCATCTTCTCGTGGGCCCTGCTGGAGACCGAGCGCGGGGTGTACGACTTCGGCTGGCTCGACCGCCTGCTCGACCTGCTGCACGAGAACGGAATCCGTGCCGACCTCGGCACCCCCACCGTCGTCCCGCCCGTCTGGTTCTACCGCGAGCACCCCGAGGCACTGCCCGTGGCCGCCGACGGCACCCGCTACGAGTTCGGCTCGCGCGGCGCCATCTGCCACAGCAACGCCGACTACCGGGCCGCCGCCGTGAACATCACCACCCGGCTCGCCGAGCGCTACGCCGACCACCCTGCGCTCGCCCTGTGGCACGTGCACAACGAGTACGGCGTCCCCGTCTCCGCCTGCTACTGCGACTCCTGCGCCGCGCACTTCCGCCGCTGGCTGGAGCGCACGTACGGCGACGTCGAGGCGGTCAACGAGGCCTGGGGCACGGCCTTCTGGGGCCAGCACTACACCGACTTCGCGCAGATCAACCCGCCGCGCGTGGCGCCCACCGTCGGCAACCCCGGCCAGGCGCTCGACTACAAGCGGTTCGCCGACGAGACCATCCGCGAGAACTTCGTCGCCGAGCGGGACATCCTGCACCGCCTGGCGCCCGGCATCCCGGTCACCACCAACTTCATGACCGCGCTCAGCCAGTGCGACTCCATCGACTACTGGGCCTGGGGCCGCGAGGTCGACCTCGTCACCAACGACCACTACCTGATCACCGACGGCCGCCGTACCCATGTGAACCTGGCGATGGCCGCCGACATCACCCGCTCGGTCGGCGCCGGCGCCCCCTGGCTGCTCCTGGAGCACTCCACCTCCGGCATCAACTGGCAGGCCCGCAACCCCGCCAAGGCCCCCGGCCAGATGGCCCGCAACTCCCTCGCCCATGTGGCCCGCGGCTCCGACGGCGCCATGTTCTTCCAGTGGCGGCAGTCCCGGCGCGGCGCCGAGAAGTTCCACTCGGCGATGCTGCCGCAGGCCGGCACCGACTCACGGGTGTGGCGCGAGGTCGTCGAGCTCGGCGCCTCTCTCGACTCGCTCAGCCAGATCCGCGGCACCCGCACCCAGGCCGACGTGGCCGTCCTCTGGGACTGGCACTCCTGGTGGGCGCAGAACCTCGCCTGGCGCCCCAGCGAGGACCACGAGGCCCGCGAACGCGCCGACGCCTTCTACGAAACCCTCTACGACCGCCACCTCACGGTCGACTTCGCCCACCCGGAAGCCGACCTGTCGGCCTATCCCCTTGTCGTCGTACCCGCGCTGTACCTGATGACGGAAGCGGCGGGGAGCAACCTCAAGGCGTACGTCGAGAACGGCGGCACCCTCGTCGTCTCGTACTTCTCCGGGATCGTCGACGAGCACGACGCCGTCCACGAGGGCCCGTACCCCGGTGCACTGCGGGACGTGCTCGGCCTGACCGTCGAGGAGTTCTCGCCGCTGCTCGGCGGGGAGAGCGTCCGGATCACCGGGCCCGACGGCTCCGAGCTGACCGGTGACGTGTGGACGGAGTTCGTCGTCCTGCGCGGCGCCGAGACCGTGTGGACGTACGCCGACGGACTCACCGCCGACCGGCCCGCCGTCACCCGGCACCGGCTCGGCGAGGGCTCCGCCTGGTACGTGTCGACCCGCCTGGACCCGGCCGGGCTGGACGCGCTCCTCGGCTGGGCCGCCGACGACGCGGGCATCGCGCCGCGCGCCGATCTGCCGCGCGACGTCGAAGTGGTGCGCCGGGCGGGGGAGTCGGGCGACTTCCTCTTCGCGCTCAACCACACCGCGCTCGACGCGAAGGTGCCGCTCGACACGGACGGCACCGAACTCCTCACCGGCGAAAGGGCGGCGGGCCGCCTCGTCGTACCCGCCGGCGGCGTCAGGGTCGTACGCCTCGACGCCTGATCACCCCCGAACACCGGCCGGATCTCTGGGGACATCCGGTCGGCAACGGCGGCGCCGCGCCCACGGCCTTCGGGTGCGGCGCCGCCACAGCACCGCACAACCAGATCCCCACCTTCGTCGAAGGGACGACGATGTTCCACGCGAGACGCGCCCTCAGGGCCCTGCTGATACCGCTGTTCGCAGGCCTGGCGCTCACCACCCTGCCCGCCCCCTCGGCCTCCGCCGCCTCCACGCTCACCAACGGGGGCTTCGAGTCCGACGGCACCGGGACCGCGACGCCGGCCGGCTGGTCGACGTACTCGGCGGCCGGGCAGAACTCCGCCTCCTTCACCGAGTCCGGTGGCCACGGCGGCAGCTACCGTCTCTCCCACTACTCGGCCTCGGCCTACAAGGTGGAGACGTACCAGTACCTGTCCGGGCTGACCAACGGGAACTACAAACTCACCGCGTGGGTGCGCTCCGGAGGCGGCCAGAACTCCGCGTACATCGCGCTGAAGAACTGCGGCAGCGCCGAGCAGCGCACCGACATCCCGGTCTCCTCCAGCGGCTGGATCCGGATCGTCACCTCCATCGCGGTGACGAACAACCAGTGCACGATCAGCATCAACTCCGACGCGGGCGCCGGTAATTGGATCAACGTCGACGACCTGACCTTCGCGTCCGGTACGACGGGCCTGTCCATCAAGGGCTCCGACGTGTCGTCGCTCATCAAGAGCGAGGCCAAGGGCGGCGTCTACAAGAACAGCTCCGGCACCACCGGCGACGCGCTCGCCATCCTCAAGAACGCCGGTCAGAACTACGCGCGCGTCAAGGTCTGGGTGAACCCCGCCGACGGCTACAACAACAAGACGCGCGTGCTCGCCGCCGCCAAGCGCATCAAGGCGCAGGGCATGAAGCTGCTGGTGGACTTCCACTACTCGGACACCTGGGCCGACCCGGGCGCACAGACCGTGCCGTCCGCGTGGACCGGGCACAGCTACAGCCAGCTGAAGACGGACGTCTACAACCACACCTACGACGTCCTGAGCGCCCTCAAGTCCCAGGGCACCACCGCCGACATGGTCCAGGTCGGCAACGAGATCAACGGCGGCATGCTGTGGTCCGCGGGCTCCACCTCCAACTGGTCGCAGCTCGCCGGTCTGCTCAACTCCGGCTACGACGCGGTCAAGGCGGTCAACTCCTCCACCCAGGTGGCGCTGCACCTCGCCAAGGGCGGTGACCTCTCCGGCACGCGCTGGTGGTTCGACAGCGCGGTCTCCAACGGTGTGAAGTTCGACGTCATCGGCCTGTCGTACTACGGCTACTGGCACGGCACGCTCGCCGACTTCCAGACGACCCTGGACGACGCGGCGTCCCGCTACGGCAAGCCGGTGTTCCTCGCCGAGACGGCCTACCCGTTCCGTCTCGACAGCGAGGACTCGCACGAGAACATCATCGACCTCAGCGGTGAGCTGGTGTCCGGCTACCCGGCGAACACGCTCGGGCAGCGCAGGTGGATGAACGACGTGGCGAGCATCGTGGAGGCCGTCCCGAACGGCCGCGGCCTCGGTGTCTTCTACTGGGAGTCCACCTGGACGGCCGTGTCCGGCAACGGCTGGGACCCGACCGACTCGTCCTCGGGCAACGGCTGGGAGAACCAGGCCCTGTTCGGCTACGACGACAGGGCGCTGTCCTCCATGGCGTGGTTCAGCCATCGCTAGACCGGTGAGTGAGTGACGGAGGGCCCGTACGCCTCGGCGTACGGGCCCTCCGGCCGTTCAGGGGCGGCTGACGGTGTCCAGGAAGCGGTGCAGCGAGGCCTTCATGGCGTCGACGAACGCGTCCCGGACCGACTCGGGCACGCGGTCCAGGGAGAGATACGGGTTGAGGTCCTCCAACTCGACCAGCAGGAGGTCCCCGTCCCGGGTACGGCAGGCGTCCACCCGCTGGATGCCGTGGTCCAGTGTGTTCCAGTCGACGAACCGCCGGGCGAAGCCGAGGTCGGCGTCGGTGGGCTCGTACGGTTCGAGGACCCAGCGCCGGTCGGGATCGGGCGCGTACAGGGCGTACTGGAAGGTGTCGTCGACGTAGAAGAAGGACACCTCGTAGCGGAAGTCGACGCGCGGCTGGACGAGGACGTCACCCCAGGTCAGCCCCGTCAGCTCGGCCCCGGTCAAGAAGCGCAGGCCGATGGAGTCCGCGCCGGCCTTCGGCTTGACCGCGTACGAGGCGGTCTCGGGCAGCCGCTTCAGGTCCTCGGGCCGGTCGACGGTGGGGATGACCGGGTACCCGGCCCCGGTGAGGTCCAGCAGGTACTGCTTGCCGGCCATGTCGGCGCGGCCGGTCAGCGGGTTGTAGACGGGGGTGCCGAGTGCCGTCGCCCGCTCGCGGAAGGCGTCGTACTCCTGCTGGTGGTGCAGGACGGGTCCGCTGTTGCGGACCACGACGGCGTCGAAGCCGTCCATCAGGGCCGCCGCGTCCAGCGGATGGCACAGGGCGATGCCGAAGTCCGCGCGCAGCCGGGAGGTGAGGAAGATGTCCTCGTCGCAGTAGCGCCGGCCACGGGCCGGGTAGGCGAGGTCGGTGACGTACAGCAGGCGGGGGCGGGCGGGCACGGCGGTCTCCCTGGTCGGTGGCGGCCAACTTAACCCAAGGTCACGAGGGGCGGCCCGGCCCCCTGCCAGGATGGACCACCGCAGGCAGCGGGCGGACGACCGGGAGGCGGACATGACGGGCGTGGCGGGCAGGACGGACTCACGAGGTGCCGGACTCGTGCCAGAGGCGTTCGTCGGGATCGGCGGGCGCGGGCCCGAGGACGTGATCGCCGACGGACGCGGGCGGGTGCTGACCGGCGTGGAGGACGGACGCGTCCTGCGGGTGGACGGGCTCGCGGAGCCGGGGCGGGCCCGGGTCGAGACGCTCGCCGATACCGGTGGCAGGCCGCTGGGTCTCGAACTCCTCCCGGACGGCGACCTGTTGGTGTGCGACGCCGAGCGGGGGCTGCTGCGGGTCACGACCGGCGACGGCACCGTGCGGGTGCTCGCCGACGAGGCCGGCGGTGAGCCGCTGCGGTTCTGCAGCAACGTCGTGGCGCTCTCCGACGGGACGGTCTACTTCACGGTCTCCAGCCGCCGCCATCCGCTCGACCGGTGGATCGGCGACATCGTCGAACACACCGGCACCGGACGGCTGTTGCGCCTCGCGCCGGGGGAGGGGACACCCGAAGTCGTCCTGGAGGGGCTTCAGTTCGCCAACGGTCTCGCGGCCTCCGCGGACGAGTCGTTCCTCGTGGTCGCGGAGACCGGCGACCGCCGCCTCACCCGCGTCCACCTCACCGGGCCCGAGGCGGGCACGAGCGAGCCCTTCGTCGAGGACCTGCCGGGCATGCCGGACAACATGTGGCGCGGCCCCGACGGACTGATCCGGGTGGCGCTCGCCGGGCCCCGCATCGGCGCCCTCGACCGACTGCACCGCACCGGCCCCGCCGTACGACGCGCCGCGAGCCGGGTCGCGGTACGGGCGCCGTTCCGGCCCCTCGGTTTCGCCGGGGTCGTCGCGGTCGACGACGAGGGTCACGTCGTCCACACCCTCGTCGACCACCACTCCCGCTTCCGCATGGTCACCAGCGCCTGTGTGGCCGAGGGCCGGCTGATCCTGGGCAGCCTGTGGGAGCGCGGGGTCGCGGTGTGCGAGCTGCCGGGGAAGGCGGGCTGAGCGGGCGCCGTCCGCCACCGGGCGAGTGCGGGGCGCACGGCGACGGCGTTACGCTGTTGATCAGTCGCGACCCTGCCTCGCGGCGCGGCGGTGGGGCCCGCCGTACTCGAACAGCGGCACCGGCGCCGCCAACGGTCCCTGCTTGCGAACGGAGCACGCCCGGCCGACGTCCGGGCCCCGGCGAGTAGGAGACGTACGCGTATGACAGTCCCGCACCCCGACAAGGTCGAAGCCTTCCGTGCCCCCCGGACGGCCGCGGGCACGTCTGTCCGCAGGCCGTCCTTCTGGCACGGCCAGGCACCCGTCATCGCGGTCGTCGCCCTCGGCGGCGGTATCGGTGCGGCAGCGCGCTACGGCGCGTCCCTGTTGTGGCCCGCGCCGCCCGGGGGCTTCCCCTGGACCACGTTCTGGGTGAACATCGTCGGCTGCTTCGTGATCGGCCTCTTCATGGTCGTGATCACGGACATCCGGGCCGCCCACCGCCTGGTGCGGCCCTTCTTCGGCACCGGAGTGCTGGGCGGCTTCACCACCTTCTCGACCTACGCCGTCGACATCCAGCGACTGGTCGACGAGGGCCACCCCCGCACCGCCTTCGCCTACCTCGCCGCCACCCTCCTCGCCGCCCTCACCGCGGTCTGGCTGGCGGCGACGACAGCACGCCTGCTCCTCACAGGGAGGCGACGATGACAAGCCCCGAACAGACATGGCTCACCGGTCCCGCCCTCCGCCTCACTGTCCTGATCGGCGAGCACGACACCTGGCACCACAAGCCGCTCTACAGCGAGATCGTGCACCGGGCGCATGCGGCCGGCCTCGCGGGCGCCAGCGTCTTCCGGGGCATCGAGGGCTTCGGCGCCTCCTCGATCGTCCACACCTCACGGCTGCTCTCGCTCAGCGAGGACCTGCCGGTCGCGGTGATCGTCGTGGACACGGAGGACCGCGTACGGGCGTTCCTGCCGCGGTTGGACGAACTGGTCACCGAGGGGCTGGTGATGCTCGACCACTGCGAGGTCGTCGGCCGGACCGGGCCCACCGAACCACGTGAGGAAGGTAAGAGGCCGTCGTGAACTGGATGTTCGTCATCGTCGGCGGAATGGTCGGCGCGCCTCTGCGCTACCTCACCGACCGCGCCGTGCAGTCCCGCCACGACACGGTCTTCCCCTGGGGCACGTTCACCGTGAACGTCGCCGGTTCCCTGGTCCTCGGCGTCCTCACCGGCGCCGTGACCGCCGGTGCCGCCACCTCCCACCTGCAACTTCTGCTCGGTACCGGCCTGTGCGGGGCGCTCACCACGTACTCGACCTTCTCGTTCGAGACCCTGCGCCTCGCCCAGGACGGCGCACGCTTTCACGCCGTCGCCAACGTCGTCGCGAGCGTGGTGGCGGGGCTGGGCGCGGCCTTGGTGGGGGTGGCGCTGGCGGAGGCCCTCTGGGCGTGAGCGGGCCCCTTACCCGGCTGTAGTACGACTGCTTCCCCGGCATGATTACGCGCGGCGTGGCCTCGTCCCCAGCCGTACTCCGTCATGCCTCGCCGAGCAGAACTGGACCCCATGAGCACCATCACCGTCGGTCAGGCCGTCGTCCTCGGAGCGGTGGAGGGCGTGACGGAGTTCCTTCCGGTGTCCTCCACCGGCCATCTGAAGATCACCGAGGGGCTCATGGGGATCCGGATCGAGGACAGGGCCGTCGTCGGGTTCTCGGCGGTCATCCAGGTCGGCGCGATCGCCGCGGTGCTCGTGTACTTCCGCGAGGACATCGCGCGGATCGGCTCCGCCTGGTTCCGCGGGCTGTTCGACGCGGGGGAGCGGCAGGACCGCGACTACCGGTTCGCGTGGTGGGTGCTCGCCGCGACGATCCCGCTCGTGGTCGTGGGGTCTGCCGCCCGGTCGCTCATCGAGGGGCCGCTCGCCTCGCTGTGGGTGGTGGCCGGTTCGCTGATCGTCGGCAGCGGTGTCATGTGGGTCGCGGAGCAGGTGGGCCGGCGCCGGCGCACGGAGGACGACACCCGGTTCCGGGACGCGATGCTGGTCGGCGGTTCGCAGATCCTCGCTTTGCTCTTCCCCGGCTTCTCCCGCTCCGGCGCCACCATGTCGACCGCGCTGCTGCTCGGCCTCGACCGGGTCGCGGCCACCCGGCTCTCCTTCTTCCTCGGCATCCCGGCCCTCACCGGTGCCGGCCTGTACGAACTCAAGGACGCTCTCGGCGCGGGGGTGGGCGCGGCCCCACTGATCGTCGGAACCACCGTCTCGTTCGCGGTCGCGTACGCCTCCGTGGCCTGGCTGCTGAGGTTCGTGACCAGGCACTCCTTCAACGTGTTCGTGTCCTACCGGATCGTGGTCGGGGTGCTCCTCCTCGGGCTGCTCGGCGCGGGCGGACTCAGCTGACGGCGCTGCCCCGGGCCGTCGGCGAGTGACATCCGGGCTGATCCACAACCGCCCGTGACCTGGAAGATCGAATCCGCGCCCCTTGACAGCCCCCTCCCGTCACCCTCAGGATCACCCCCGTGAACCTGTCAGACAGCCAGACAGGTGGCTCGGCACCCCGGCGCGTCAGCGCCATGGAAGCGGTGCTCACCCACCTTCGCGACGCCATCGAGCGCGGCAAGTACGCCATCGGTGACAAGCTCCCCTCGGAGGCGGAGCTCTGCCGGCAGCTCGAAGTGAGCCGTCCGGTACTGCGCGAGGCGCTGCGCGCGCTTCAGGTGATGGGGCTGACCCAGTCCCGTACCGGCAAGGGCACCTTCGTGATCGCGAACGCCGTCGAGGACCCCACCTTCGGCGACTACGCGGCGAGCGATCTGCTCGAAGTGCGCCGGCATGTGGAGATCCCGGTCGCCGGGTACGCGGCGGTGCGCCGCACCCCGGAGAACCTGGACCAACTGGCGCACCTCCTGGACCGGATGGAGCGGGAGACCGACACCACCGCCTGGGTCGCGATGGACACGCTCTTCCATCTGGCCGTGGCCGAGGCCGCCCAGAACCCGGTGTTCCGCCGGGTGATCGAGGAGATCCGGGACGCGCTGGCCCGCCAGTCGGCCTTCCTCAACGAGCTGGGCGGCCGCCGCGAGCAGTCCAACCGCGAGCACCGGGCCATCGTCGAGGCGCTGATCGACGGTTCCGAACACGACGCGGTGGAGGCCATGTCCCACCACCTCGACCGCGTCGAGACCACCCTCACCGACATCGTGCGTTCCCCACGCACGAACGGCTCCACGGAAGGCGGACGCGAGGCGTGAGCGAGCAGTCCCTCGAAAAAGACGTCGTACAGGCCGGGCAATCCTCAGGTCATGTCGACGCCGGAGACGCCGGCTACAGCAAGTCCCTGAAGTCCCGCCACGTCAACATGATCGCCATCGGCGGCGCGATCGGCACCGGCCTCTTCCTCGGTGCCGGCGGCCGCCTCGTCGACGCCGGCCCGTCCCTCTTCATCGCGTACGCGGTCTGCGGACTCTTCGCCTTCCTCGTCGTCCGTGCCCTCGGTGAACTGGTCCTCTACCGGCCCTCGTCCGGCGCCTTCGTGTCCTACGCCCGGGAGTTCCTCGGCGAGAAGGGCGCGTACACGGCCGGCTGGATGTACTTCCTGAACTGGGCCACCACCGGTATCGCCGACATCACCGCGGTCGCCCTCTACACCCACTACTGGGGCATGTTCTCCGACATCCCGCAGTGGGTGATCGCGCTCATCGCGCTCGGAGTCGTCCTCGCCGTGAACCTGATCTCGGTGAAGATGTTCGGCGAACTGGAGTTCTGGTTCGCGATCATCAAGGTCAGCGCGCTCGTCGTCTTCATGCTGATCGGCATCTTCCTGCTGGTCACCCAGCAGCCCGTCGACGGCCACACCCCCGGCCCGTCCCTGATCACCGACAACGGCGGCATCTTTCCCAACGGCCTGCTGCCCATGCTGCTGATCATCCAGGGCGTCGTCTTCGCCTACGCCTCCGTCGAACTGGTCGGCGTCACGGCGGGCGAGACCGAGAACCCCGAGAAGATCATGCCGAAGGCGATCAACTCGATCATGTGGCGCGTCGGTCTGTTCTACGTCGGCTCCGTGCTCCTGCTGGCGATGCTGCTGCCCTGGTCCTCGTACAAGGCCGGCGAGAGCCCCTTCGTCACCGTGCTCTCCAACATCGGCATCCCGGCGGCCGGCGGCATCATGAACCTGGTCGTGATGACCGCGGCCATGTCCTCGCTCAACTCGGGCCTGTACTCCACCGGCCGCATCCTGCGCTCGATGGCGATGGCGGGCTCCGCCCCGAAGTTCACCGGCGTGATGAGCCGCAACCAGGTCCCGTACGGCGGCATCCTGCTCACCAGCGGTATCTGTGTGCTGGGCGTCGGACTGAACTTCGTGGTCCCGGCCGACGCGTTCGAGATCGTGCTCAACTTCGCCGCGATCGGCATCATCTGCACCTGGGGCATGATCATGATCTGTCACCTGGTGTTCTGGCAGAAGACCGAGAAGGGCGAACTGACCCGGCCGAGCTACCGGCTGCCGGGCTCCCCGTGGACCGAACTGGTGACGCTGTTCTTCCTGGCGTCGGTGCTGGTCCTGATGTACGCGGACGGCGGCGCCGGCCGGACGACCGTGCTGTGCCTCCCCCTCATCGTGTTGGCGCTGATCGCGGGGTGGTTCGGCGTACGTCGCCGGGTCGCCCAGCAGTCGGCCGGAGTGAAGAAGTGATTCAGGCAGTGATGTACGACCCCACGACCACCGGCGCCGCGGCGATCCCTGCGGCTCCGGTGGCCGCGGCCCCCGCGATCCGGGAACCGCTCCACGCCCCCGTCGCCCACCTCGTACGCGGAGGTGTCATCGAGGGCATCCACTACGGCTCCGTCGTGGTGCTGGGGGCCGACGGGGAGGTGGAACTCCAACTCGGCGACATCGAGGCGGCGTTCTACCCCCGGTCGGCGCTCAAGCCGGTCCAGGCCGTGGCGATGCTGCGCGCCGGACTGCCCCTGGACGGCGAACTGCTGTCCCTGACCGCGGCCAGCCACTCCGGCGAGGAACGCCACCTCGCCGGAGCCCGGCAGATCCTGGAGCTGGCCGGGGCCACCGAGGACGATCTGCGCAACGTCACCGACATGCCGTACGACCCGGCCGTACGCGACCAGTGGATACGCGAGGGGCGCCGGCCCTCGCGCCTCGCGCAGAACTGCTCCGGCAAGCACGCGGCCATGCTCTACACATGCAGGCTCAACGGCTGGTCGCTGGAGAACTACCTCGACCCGGCGCACCCGTTGCAGCAGGCCATCGCCGAGATCGTCGAGGACCTCACCGGGCAGGCCATCGCCCAGGTGACGGTCGACGGCTGCGGCGCACCCCTCTTCTCCGTCTCGCTGCACGGCCTGGCCCGCGCCCTCGCCCGGATCACCACCGCCGCCGAGGGCACCCCCGAGCGCACGGTCGCCGACGCGATGCGCGACCACGCCGAGCTGGCGTCCGGCGCCGGGCGTGACGTGGCCGAGCTGATGCGGGCCGTGCCCGGGCTGCTCACCAAGGACGGCTTCGAGGGCGTCCAGGTCGCCGCGCTCCCGGACGGCCGGGCCGTCGCCGTGAAGATCGCCGACGGCGCCAACCGGGCCCGCGTGCCCGTCACCGCGGCGGCCCTCGCCCGGGCGGGCGTCGACCCGCTCGCCCTCGCCGGGTTCGCGGGCGCCCCGCTGCTCGGCGGCGGCGCAGTGGTCGGGCACGTCCGCCCGGTCAGAGCACTCGACCCGCTCCTGGACGCCACATCCGTGTGAACCCCTGACCCGCGCATTCTCGTCTCCCCTGCGACCGCCCCTCGCCGGGCGCGGCCCCACAAGGACCGCGCCCGACGAGAGCGCCCACCTCACCCCCTCAAAGAAGAGGACCCGTACCGCCATGACCGCCGCAGTGACCCGCAGCGAACACGATCTGCTCGGAGACCGTGACGTCCCCGCCGACGCGTACTGGGGCGTCCACACCCTGCGCGCCACGGAGAACTTCCCCATCACGGGCACCCCGATCTCCGCCTACCCCCATCTGATCGACGCCTTGGCCGCCGTCAAGGAGGCCGCCGCCCGCGCCAACGAGGAACTCGGCCTGCTCGCCCCCGAGAAGGCCGCCGCGATCATCGAGGCCTGCCGGGAGATCCGCGACGGCAAGCTGCACGACCAGTTCGTCGTCGACGTCGTCCAGGGCGGCGCCGGCACCTCCACCAACATGAACGCCAACGAGGTCGTCGCCAACCGGGCGTTGGAGCTGTTGGGCCACGCCAAGGGCCAGTACGAGTACCTGCACCCGAACGAGGACGTCAACCTCGGCCAGTCCACCAACGACGTGTACCCGACCGCCGTGAAGATAGCGACGGTCTTCGCGGTGCACGGCCTGCTCAAGGCGATGGCCGTCCTTCAGGACTCCTTCGCCCGTAAGGCCGTCGAGTTCCGCGAGGTGCTCAAGATGGGCCGTACACAGTTGCAGGACGCTGTCCCCATGACGCTCGGTCAGGAGTTCTCCGCGTTCGCCGTCATGATCGACGAGGACCGGAGCCGTCTGGACGAGGCCGTCGAGCTGATCCATGAGATCAACCTGGGCGCCACCGCCATCGGCACCGGCCTCAACGCCCCCGCCGGATACGCGGAGTCGGCGCGCCGCCACCTCGCGGCGATCACCGGGCTGCCGCTGGTCACCGCCGCCAACCTGGTCGAAGCCACCCAGGACTGCGGCGCGTTCGTCCAGATGTCGGGTGTCCTCAAGCGCGTCGCCGTCAAGCTCTCCAAGAGCTGCAACGACCTGCGGCTGCTCTCCTCCGGGCCACGCGCGGGCCTCAACGAGATCAACCTGCCGCCCGTGCAGGCCGGTTCGAGCATCATGCCCGGCAAGGTCAACCCGGTGATCCCGGAGGTCGTCAACCAGGTCGCCTTCGAGGTGATCGGCAACGACGTCACCATCACCATGGCGGCGGAGGCCGGACAGCTCCAGCTCAACGCCTTCGAGCCGATCATCCTGCACTCCCTGTCGGAGTCGATCACCCACCTTCGGGCCGCCTGCCTCACCCTCGCCGAGCGCTGCGTGGACGGCATCACCGCCAACACCGAGGCCCTGCGCGCCACCGTGGAGAACTCCATCGGCCTGGTCACCGCCCTCAACCCGCACATCGGCTACACGGCGGCCACCGACATCGCCAAGGAGGCCCTCGCCACCGGTCGGGGCGTGGCCGAACTCGTCCAGGAGAAGGGCCTGTTGCCCGCCGAACGCCTCCAGGAGCTGCTGAGGCCCGAGGTGCTCGCGGGGAGCGGCGCACCCCTCGCCTGACGCACACCCAGGCTGACGCATCCCCGACCTGACCCGCCCCTGAACTGCGACGACGCGCCGGGGCCGGCGCGGAGGCACAATGGTGATCATGACAACGACGTCGTCCCTCACCTTCCAGCCGGTCCTGGAACGTATCGCCGAGGAGATCGAACGGACCCCGGGCCGCGGCCGGCCCGCCGACTACATCCCGGCGCTCGCGGCCTGCGATCCACGCCGCTTCGGCATGGCCGTCGCGGAGCTCGACGGCACGGTGTACGGCGTGGGGGACTGGCGGGAGCAGTTCTCCACGCAGTCCATCACCAAGGTCTTCACCCTCGCCCTCGTCCTGGCCCGGGAGGGCGACGCCCTCTGGGAGCACGTGGGCCGGGAGCCCTCCGGCAACCCGTTCAACTCCCTGGTGCAGCTGGAGTACGAGAACGGCATCCCGCGCAACCCGTTCATCAACGCGGGCGCCCTCGTCGTCACCGACCGCCTCCACACCCGTACCGGCGACGCGGCCGGAGAGCTGCTGTCCTTCCTCCGCTCGGAGAGCGGCAACCCCGACCTGGACTTCGACGCGCAGATCGCCGCCTCCGAGTCGGCCCACGGCGACCGCAACGCGGCGCTCGCCCACTTCATGGCGTCGTACGGCAACATCCACAACCCGGTGCCGGCCCTGCTGGACCAGTACTTCCGGCAGTGCTCCCTCACCGCGTCCTGCGCCGACCTCGCCCTCGCCACCACCTTCCTGGCCCGCCACGGCGTCCGCGCCGACGGGACCCGCCTGCTGACCCGGAGCCAGGCGAAACAGGTCAACGCGGTGATGCTCACCTGCGGGACCTACGACGCGGCCGGCGACTTCGCCTACCGCGTGGGCCTCCCCGGCAAGAGCGGTGTGGGCGGCGGCATCATCGCGGTCGTGCCAGGCCGTTGCACACTGTGCGTGTGGAGTCCGGGCCTGGACGAGCGGGGCAACTCGGTGGCGGGCGTGGCGGCACTGGACCGGTTCACGACACTGACGGGGCTGTCGGTGTTCTAGACGCCCGATCACGCCCTGGTCACATCGCCGCCCCCGCCCGGAGGGCATCGCGTTGCCTCCCCGTCACCCCCCATTGCCACGCTTCCCAAGTGTTGGCCATCGCTTTTCCCGTCGACCTCCGCCGCTGTCAGGCTCTTGGCCTGGCCGGATCCGCCTTTCTCGCCCTGGGAGGTGAGACCGCCGGTGCCCTGCCGGTCCAGGATCTGCTCTCGCCGACCTCGGGACGCGGCGCGCTGGGTCTGGTCGGTGTCTACTTCGGCGTCGTTCTGCTGATAGCCGCCTGGGCGCTGCTGGGAAAGGTGATACGCGGCCCCGAACCCCCGACACCACGCGCCCTGCTCCTCGTGCTGGCCGTCTGGGCGGCCCCCCTGCTGCTCGCGCCACCGCTGTTCAGCCGGGACGTGTACAGCTACCTCGCCCAGGGCGCCATGGTCGACGCGCACATCGACGTCTACGCGCACGGGCCCGCCCGGCTCGGCGGACCGCTCGCCGACGAGGTGGCACCGATGTGGCGGCACACGGCGACGCCGTACGGGCCGGTCTTCCTCGCCATGGCCTCCGGGCTCTCCGGTCTCACCGAGGGACGGATACCGGCCGGGCTCATCGGGATGCGCGTGATCGCCCTCCTCGGTGTGGCCCTGATGGCCGTGGCGCTGCCCCGCCTCGCCCGGCACAGCGGCGCCGACCCGGCCGTCGCGCTCTGGCTCGGCGCGCTCAACCCGCTGGTGCTCCTGCACCTCGTCGCCGGTGCCCACAACGACGCGATGATGCTCGGTCTGCTGGGGGTCGGGCTGGTGACCGCCCGGGGCCGCTGGTACCTCCTCGGTGTCGTCCTCGTGACGCTCGCCGCGCTGGTCAAGGCACCCGCCGCGCTCGGCCTGCTGGCGGTGATCGTGATGCGCGGCCGCACCGGATGGATACGGACGACGGCGGCCACGCTGGCCGTCGCCTCGGCCACCACGGCCGCCGCGACCGCCCTGGCCGGCACGGGATACGGGTGGATCGCCGCCCTGCGCACCCCGGTGTCCCCGCAGAACTGGTCGCTCACCAGCGTCCTCGGCCGCGCCACCGGCACCCTGCTCCACGACCTGGGCAGCGACCTCGCCCCCCTCGCGCTCCCGGCCTGGCGCGCCGCCGGACTCCTGCTGACGCTGGCCCTCGTCCTGTTCATATGGCTCCGGTTGAGGCCCGGCCCCGTGTACGCGCTGGGGCTCAGCCTGGCAGTCGTGGCCGTGCTGGGCCCCGCGATCCGCCCCTGGTACGCCCTGTGGGGTCTGTTCCTCATCGCCGCGGCCGCGCGGAACGCCTCCGTGCAGCGCCGGATCGCGGCCGCCAGCGGAGTGCTCGCGCTCGCCGTCCTGCCGAGCGGCTACCCGGCGGACACCGAGCAGACAGCCCTGGCGGTCTGCGGGGGAGTCCTCGCGGTGGTCGTGCTCTGGCAGACCCATCAGGCCGCCCAGGCGCCGGTGCTGGAGCGGACGGCATGAGCGAACCGCGTCACCGGCGGTTCGGGCTGCGCACCGACCGCGCCCGGATCCTCTTCGTCCTCGGCCTGGCCGTCACCGTCACCGTGTTCACCGCGACCGTCCCGCTCCTGCGCGACTGGTTCGACCTGCGCGTCTACCACGGCACGATCGACACCTGGGTCCACCACGACGGCCGGATCTACGACTACCTGGTGCCCGGCACCACCTACGGCTTCACGTATCCGCCGTTCGCGGCCGTCGCCATGCTGCCGATGGCGCTGGTCGGGCTGCGCACCGCGATCGTGCTCTGCCTGGGGCTGAACCTGGCTGCGCTCGCGGCCGTCCTGTACATGCTGGCCGGGCCGCGCCTGCGCCGCTACGGCTGGTTCGGCACGTCCCTCGCGCTCTGCGCGCTCGCCCTGTTCGAACCGCTGCGGGACACCTTCAGCTTCGGCCAGGTCAACCTCCTGCTGCTGGCCCTGGTACTCGCTGACGCCTGGCTGCTGTCCACCGGCCGGGGGCGCTGGGCGGGCGTGGGCATCGGCCTGGCGGCGGCGATCAAGCTGACGCCCGCGATCTTCATCGGGATGCTGCTCCTCGCCCGGCGGTGGCGCGCCGCCGGGCTCGCGACCGCCGTCGCCGCGGCCGCCACCGCGGCGGCGGCCTGGGCCGCCCCGTCCGCCTCGCGCTTCTACTGGACCGAGGCCCTGTGGGACACCAGCCGCATCGGCCGCCTCGACTACGTCTCCAACCAGTCGCTGCAAGGCGTCCTGGCCCGGCTCGTGGCACCGCACGAACCGAGCCGCGCCATCTGGGCGTTGCTCGTGCTCGGGGTGCTGTGCGTGTGGGCGTGGCGGGTCCGTACGGCGGTCCGCGCCGAGGACTGGATCGCGGCCTTCGCCCTCACCGGGCTGACCGCGTGCCTGGTCAGCCCGATCACCTGGGTGCACCATCTGGTCTGGCTGCTGCCGTCCTTCGCCGTCCTGCTGAGACACCGTCGGCTGCTGCCGCTCGCGGCGACGCTGTACGTGGCGCTGTGCAGCAGCGTCGTCTGGCTGTGGTTCGACGACGCGTCCGGCATCGGCGGCTTCGTCGGCGGCAACACCTATGTGTGGATCACGCTCGGGCTGCTGCTGTGGCTGCCGATCGGTCAGTCACGGATCAGCCGGCGGCCCATGAGCCGGAACGTCAGTGCCACGGCCGCCGCACCGAATCCGGCCGCGCCCGTGATCACGCCCGCCGCCGGCCAGCCGGGAGCCGTGGCCTCCTCCTTCTCCTCACGGACGGGCGGCGACTCGGGGCCGGCCTGAGGTGCCGCCGCCGGGCGCCGCGGAAGGAGCGAGCCCACGGCGTCGACACGCCCGGCGGCGCGGAAACCCCAGTCCAGGAGCGACCGCGCCTCCTCGTAGACGGCGAGGCCGCCGCCCGTCCTCGGGCGCATCACCGTCACGACGAGGGTGCGTCCGCCCCGTTTCGCGGCGGCGATCAGGGTGTTGCCCGCGTTGCTGGTGTAGCCGTTCTTGATGCCGATCAGCCCGGGATAGCGGTCGACACCGGCGCCGGTGAGCAGCCGGTTGGTGTTCTGGATGCCGTACGGGCCGTCCGCAGCCGGGAACTTGGCCGTGGCCGTGGAGCAGTACTCGGCGAATTCCGCGTTGCGCAGCCCGGCTCGACCGAACACCGCCAGGTCGTACGCGGACGACACCTGGCCGGGCGCGTCGTAGCCGTCGGGCGAGACGACATGGGTGTCCCGGGCGCCCAGGGAGCGGGCCTTGTCCCGCATCTGCTCGGCGGTGGCCCGCCAGCCGCCGTTGAGGGCGGCCAGGACCCGTACGGCGTCGTTGCCCGAGCTGAGGAAGACACCGCGCCACAGGTCGGCCACGCGGTAGGTGCGGTTCTCCTGGACGCCGACCAGACTGCTTCCGGCGCCGATGCCCGACAGTTCCTCGCTCTCGACGGTGTGTCTCAGACCTGCCGGGAGGCCCGGTAGCACGGTGAGCGCGAACAGGGTCTTGAGCGTGCTCGCCGGCGGCAGTCTGCGGTGCGCGTTGTGCCCGGCGAGCACCTCGCCGGTTCCGGCGTCGGCCACCAGCCACGACACCGCGGAGACGTCCCGGGGCACCCGGGGCGCCCCGGCCCGTGACCGCACCTGCGTCCCCGGCCGGTACAGCGACGGCGGCTCCTGCCCGGCCTTGGCGTCCTGTGTGCCCGTCCCGGCCGGGAGGCGGGCGCCCTCCGGGCCCGACGCGATCAGGGCGCCGAGCGCACAGACGGCGGAGCAGCAGACGGCGACGCGCGAACCGCGGGAAACACGGCTGGCACGGGATGAAGATCCGATAGTCATACCGCAAACGTAGGAACGGTCGTGCCATGAACCGGGCTGTCAGGGCCGAGTACGCGGATCGAGCACCCGGATGCCTCACGGGATGCTGCCTGGAGGTCCTGCGGGCGCGTCATCGGTCGAGGTCACCGGGAGAGGTCACCGGTCGTGTCATGCCGTGGGCAGTGTGGGCTGCACCTGGCGCAGGAAGGTCGCGTTGTCCGGGGTGGCGCGCATCCGCTCCAGCAGCGTTTCGAGGTTGGCCTGTCCCTCGCGGGACCGCAGGGCGCGCCTCAGCCCTCGTACGGCGCTCAACTCGCCCGGAGTGAGGAGGAGTTCCTCGCGGCGGGTGCCGGACGGGGTGATGTCGACGGCGGGGAAGACGCGCCGGTCGGCGAGGGCGCGGTCCAGGCGGAGCTCCATGTTGCCGGTGCCCTTGAGCTCCTCGAAGAAGAAGTCGTCGGCACGGGAACCGGTCTCCACCAGGGCGGTGGCCAGAATGGTGAGGGAGCCGGCCTCCTCGGTCAGCCGGGCGGCGCCGAAGAGCCGCTTGGGGCCGTGCAGCGCGGCGGCGTCGACACCGCCGCTGAGGGTGCGGCCACCGGCTGCGGCCGCGTTGTTGTGGGCCCGGCACAGCCGGGTCAGGGAGTCCAGCAGGATGACGACGTCCTCGCCCTGTTCGACGAGGCGCTTGGCGCGCTCCACGACGAGTTCGGCGAGCGCGATGTGCTGCTTGGGGGAGCGGTCGAACGTCGAGGCGTACACCTCGCCCCGTACGGAGCGCCGCATGTCGGTCACCTCCTCGGGCCGCTCGTCGAGGAGCAGCACCATCAGGCGGGCCTCGGGGTGGTTGGCGGCGATCGCGGCGGCCACCTGCTGGAGCAGTACCGTCTTGCCGGTCTTGGGCGGGGCCACGATCAGCCCGCGCTGGCCCTTGCCGACGGGGGCCACGAGGTCGACGAGACGGCCCGTCAGCCCGCTCGCCGGGTGTTCGAGCCGCAGCCGCTCGCGCGGGTGCAGCGGGGTGAGGTCGTGGAAGTGCGGACGGCCGCGCAGCTCTTGGGGCGTACGGCCGTTGATCCGCTCGACCTCGGTGAGGCCGCGTCGGCCGTCGCGTACGCCGTCGACGGTGTCGCCCTTGCGCAGGCCGTACCGGCGGATCAGCGCAGCGGGGACCTGCGGGTCGGCGGGGGTGGGCAGGCCGCGCTCGGTGCGCAGGTGTCCCTGCCCGCCCTGCGCGATCTCCAGGACGCCGGTGACCCGGGCCGGAGGCTGCCGATCGGTGGAAGTGCGTTCGAGTGTGGTGGTGGTCATGGGTGGGGGTCCTTTCGAGGACGTGAGGGAAAACGCATGAGGGAAGGGGGAGGGGAAGGCACACACCCGGAGTACGGCTGAGCCGTTCACGGCCGCTGTGAGAGGCGGCCGGTGTGTCGCGGATGGTGCGGGGGAAGCTGACGGCCGGTCGGAAATCGACGGGCGGTTCAGCGGAGAGATCTCAGGATCTGAGAGAGCGGCACCGGCGCCCGAGAACGGGCGATACACACGTGCCATGGCAAGTGTACCACCAACGGTGGTGGGCTGTTGGGGAGTTCCTTACCGATGGCTTACCCGTGGTCTTTGAACTGATGGCGTGGGTCCCCCGTACAGAGGGGGGCACCACCAGCGGTCTTCGCACGGAAGGAACGTCGCGTGTCGCTCTTCACGCGCTCCAGCCCATCACCGGACACGGACGAGACGGACCAGACGAGCAAGTCGTCGGCGGTGGACCCGTCGGCGTCGGACAACCCCGTCGAGGACACACAGGCGAAGACCGGCGAGCCCGTCCGTCGATGGCGGAGGTATCGGACGGCGTTCCAGGAGAAGCACCCGGTCGCCGCACGCGGTCTCTCCTGGGGCACCACCGCGCTGGCCGCCGCCCTGGTGTTCTTCGCGCTGCTCATGCCGGGCCAGGCCGAGTACTTCGTGGCGCGGCAGTTCCTGCGGATACCGGTGGAGCCGATCCTCGGCGCCGCCCTGCTGATGGTGCTGCCGCGCCGGCCCAGGCTGGTCGCGGCGGTCGTCATCGGGGTGGGCCTGTCCGCGCTGGTGGTCGTGAAGGCGCTGGACATCGGCTTCAACCAGTTCCTCGGCCGCGGCTTCAACGTGGTCCTCGACTGGGGCCTGCTCGACGACGCCGAGTCGTACACGCGGGACACGCTCGGCGGCACGGGCGCGCTGGCCGCCGTGATCGGCCTCGTGGTCCTGGTGCTGCTGCTGTTCGTCGTCATGTCGCTGGCGGTCGTGCGGCTGGTGAACCTCCTGGCCCGCGACCGGGACCGGGCCACCAGGGGCACGATCATCGCCGGAACCGTGTGGATCACCTGCGCGGCGCTCGGCCTGACCCCGATCGAGGACACCGCGGTCGCCTCCCGGAACACCATCGGGTTCGTGCAGGACCGCTGGGACCGGGTGCGGGAGACGCTCAGGGACGAGGCCGCGTTCGCCAAGGAGGCCAAGAAGGACAGGTTCGCCGACGTACCCGCCGACCAGCTGCTGACCGGTCTGCGCGGCAAGGACGTCATGTTCACCTTCATCGAGAGCTACGGCCGCGCCGCACTCGAGGACCCGGCCATCGCGCCGGGTGTGAACGCGGCGCTCGACGAGGAGGGCGAGGCGCTGACCAAGGCCGGGTTCGCGGCGAAGAGCGGCTGGCTGACCTCCGCGACGTACGGCGGCAGCAGTTGGCTCGGCCACTCCACGTTCCTGACCGGCCTGTGGATCGACAACCAGAGCCGTTATCGCACGGTCACCGCCGGCGAACGCCTCACTCTGCCCGGCGCGTTCGACAAGACGGGCGCCTGGCGGACGGTCGGGGTCGTGCCGGGCGTCCAGTACAACTGGCCCGAAGGCGACTTCTACGGCTTCGACAGGGTCTACGACTCCCGCGATCTCGGCTATCAGGGGCCGAAGTTCAGCTGGTCGACCATGCCCGACCAGTACGCCCTCACCGCGTTCGAGCGTCTGGAGGCCGCCAGGAAGGGCGGCAAGCCGCTGATGTCGGAGATCATCCTGACCTCCAGCCACCAGCCGTGGGCGCCGCTGCCGGAGATGGTCGGCTGGGACGAGGTCGGCGACGGCTCGGTCTACAAGGGCATCGAGAAGGCGGGCAAGGACCCCGCGGACGTGTTCACCGACCCCGTCAAGGTGAAGGAGGAGTACGGCAGGTCCGTCCAGTACTCGCTGCACAGCCTCCTGCGGTACGTGGAGAAGTACGGCGACGAGAACACCGTGCTGGTCTTCCTCGGCGACCACCAGCCCATGGCCAGCGTCAGCGGGAACGGCGCCGACCACGACGTCCCCGTCACCATCGTCGCCCATGACCCGAAGGTCCTCGAAAGGATCGACGACTGGGGCTGGTCCGACGGCCTGCGGCCCGGTGACGACGCTCCCGTGTGGCGCATGGACGCCTTCCGCGACCGCTTCCTCACCGCCTACGGCGAGGAAGCGAACGCGGCCGCCTCGTCCGCGCCGTAAGGAGGTCACCGGGGGTGACCTCCCGAGTTGTCCGGCCCCGACGACTATCCGCCGAGCTCGAAGATCCCGTATCCGAAGCCGTGCGCGGTGATCGTGCCGTCCCCGATCTCCACGCCCTGTGCCTCCAGAGTGCTGTGAACGGCGGGCGTGTACGACCAACTCGCCGCGTGCCGCTGCGGGTTGACGACCACCAGATACCGCCCACCCCGCACGTACACGAACGGATACCCCGCGCTCAGCACCTCCACCGAGCCGGTGGAGCCCAGCTCCGGAGTGCGCCTGCGCAGGGCGATCAGGCGGCGTACGAGAGAGAGGAGCGAGGTGCCGTCGGCGCGCTGGGCGGCGACGGTCGGGCGGTCGGGGGAGGGGTCGACGGGGAGGTAGAGGTGGTCGGCGGGGGCGGTGGAGAAGCCGGCGTTCGGGGTGTCGTCCCACTGCATGGGGGTGCGGGAGCCCGCGCGGTTGTAGCGCGGGCCGAGGACACTGCCCTCCTTGTCGGGGAGGCCGGGGACGTAGCGCATGCCGATCTCGTCGCCGTAGTAGATCGCCGGGAGCGTCGGCCAGGTCAGCTGGAAGGCGAAGGCGGCGGGAAGCTGATCGGCCCCGCGGGGGCCGCAGTTGAGGCGGGAGAAGTCGTGGTTGGCGGTGGGGAGGGAGATGGAGCCCGCGCCGGCGACGGCCGTGGTCGCGTGCTGCCAGGCCTCGACGAACGGGCGCGGTGAGCCCCTGCCGCTCGCGTCGAAGAAGCAGTCGAGCGGATCCCAGGTCTCCTCGACCGTGCCCTCGCCGTTGTTCCAGAGCGAGCGCAGGGCGAGGCCGTCAGTGGGGCCTCCGAAGTGGAGGAAGAAGTCGGCGTGGAAGCCGGCCGGGATCGAGACCTCCGGCTCGCCCCATTCGGCGAGCAGCACCGCGTCCGGGTGGGCGCTGTCCAGCCAGTGCCGCAGTTCCGTCCAGATACGGGCGGTCTCGGCCTTGCCCGGGTCGTCCTTGACGAGCGACGAGGCCATGTCGACGCGGAAGCCGGAGAGGCCGAGGCTCAGCCAGTGATCCATGATCGTGCGGAGCGCGTGGCGGTTGGCGCGCGGGCCGTCGGCGTCGACCGGCAGCCGCCACGGTTCGGCCGGATCCTCGCGCGCGTAGCCGAAGTTGAGGGCGGGCTGGGAGTCGAAGAAGTTCGGCAGGTATGCGCCCGGGCGGGTGCCGGGGGAGGCGACGAAGCCGTCGGGGCGGCCCTCCGTCGTCCAGATGTAGCGGTGGTCGTCCGGGTCGTTCGCGGCGGCCTGGAACCACGGATGGTCGATGGACGTGTGGCCGGCGACGAGGTCCAGCAGGATCCGGATGCCGCGGCGGCCCGCCTCGTCGACGAGCTTGGCCAGGTCGTCGTTCGAGCCGTAGCGCGGGGCGACGTTCAGATAGTCGGCGACGTCGTACCCGGCGTCGCGGAACGGCGAGACGAAGCAGGGGTTCAGCCAGACGGCGTCGACGCCCAGCCAGGACAGATGGTCGAGGTGGTCGGTGATTCCGGCGAAGTCCCCGATGCCGTCTCCGTCGGAGTCGGCGAAGGACTGCGGATAGATCTGGTAGAAGACGGCGTCGGCCAGCCAGGTCGGGGCAGGACGGAACGAAGTCATGTACCGGACCATAGGCGAGGGCGTACGCCGACCGCTGCCCCGAGCCAGGGCCTAAGCTGAAGTGATGTTCACCCCGCAAGGCCCCAGCCTCCGCGAACTCGCCGTTCAGGCCCTCTCCTCCGTCGAACACGGCTACGACCTGCTCGCGCCGAAGTTCGACCACACCCCGTTCCGTACGCCGGACAGCATCCTGGACGCGGTCGAGGCGGCCCTGTCGTCCATGGGCCCCTTCGAGCACGGGCTTGACCTCTGCTGCGGTACCGGGGCCGGGATGGAGGTGCTGCGCGAGGTGTGCCGGGAGAGCGTCACCGGCGTCGACATCAGCGCGGGAATGCTGGCGGTGGGGAGGGAGCAGGTGGGCTCCGGCGCCCCTGGCTCCGTGGCTCCGCGGGCGGCTTCCGCCGGCTCCGAAGGCCCGGGTTCAGCCGCCCCCGGCTCCGAGCGCCCGGTCCCGACCGACCCCGACCCCGGAGGCCCCCGCATCTCCTGGGTGCGCGGTGACGCCCGCGCCCTCCCCTTCGCCCCCGTCTTCGACCTGGCCGTCAGCTTCGGCGCGTTCGGGCACTTCCTGCCGGACGAGCTGCCGGGGCTGTTCGCCCAGGTCCACTCCGTGCTGCGGCCGGGCGGACGCTTCACGTTCCCGCTGCCGGCGCCCGCCCCGCCGAACTCCCCCTGGTACTGGGCGGCGCTCGGCTTCGACGCGGCGATGCGGATGCGCAACGCGGTCTGGCGGCCGCCGTTCGTCATGTACTACCGGCCCTTCCGGCTCGGCGTCGTACGGGCCGAGCTGGCGCGCGCCGGGTTCGAGGTGGAGCTGTTCGCACTTCCCGAGTTCGGCCGGCGACCCGACGGCAGCCCGCGGTGCCGGATGGTGGTGGCCACCCGCAAGGGATGACAGGTTCGCTTGATCGCCGGATCCCGGCCGACGGCGCGGTTCAACGGGTCGAGGCCGCCGGCCTTGATCAGTTCACCCGGCGCTCCAACGAGGTGCACCGGGTTCCGGACCAGTGGCGGCGCAGGCCGCTCCAGCCGTTCCCCGAACTGCCCCGGCGCGTCAGAGTGTGCTGTACAGCGCGTCGACGAGTGCCATCTTGCGCGGGTCGTCGGCGATGTGCGGGCCCATGCGGTTCATGACGTAGCCGAGGGAGACGCCCGCCTCCGGGTCGGCGAGGCCGCAGGAGCCGCCGTAGCCGTCGTGGCCGAAGGCCCTCGGGTTCGGCCCGTACGAGCCGTGCGGGCCGCTCAGCCACAGCCCGAGCCCGATCTCCGTGTCACGGCCGAACCCGGCGCCGAGCACCAGGTCACGGCAGCCGCCCTGGCCCTCGCGGACCCGCTCGGCCGCCTCGGGCGACAGCACCCGCTGCCCGTCCCAGGTGCCCCGCCGCGCGAGGATCCCGTACAGCGCGGCGACCGCGCGGGCGGTGCCGTGGCCGTTGGCGGCCGGGACCTCGGCGGCCCGCCACTCGGGGCTGTTGGCCTCGGCGGCGCCGACCACCGGGTTGGCGAGGGCGGCCAGCGCGGTGGGCGTCAACTGGGCGAAGACCGCGGCCTGTTCACTGGTCGTCGCGGCCGGCGGATGCACCAGCTCGGCCGCCCTCGACGCCGCCTCGTCCGGCAGCCCGATCGTGAAGTCGATGCCGAGCGGCCCGGTGACCTCCCGCGCCAGGAACGCGCCCGGCAGCAGCCCCGACACCCGCCGGACCACCTCACCGACGAGGAAACCGAACGTCATCGCGTGGTATCCGGACTGCGTGCCCGGCTCCCACCAGGGCTCCTGCGCCGCGAGCCGCTTCACCGTCAATTCCCAGTCGCACAATTGTGCGAGCGAGTGCGGCTCGCGAGCCCCGGCAAGGCCCGACCGGTGCGACAGCAGATGCCGTACGAGGACTCCCTCCTTGCCCGCCGCCGCGAACTCCGGCCAGTACGCGGCCACCGGGGCGTCCAGGTCGAGCAGCCCCCGGTCGACGAGGATGTGCGCGCACAGCGCGGTCGGGCCCTTGGACGTCGACCACACGTTGACCACGGTGTCCCGCTCCCAGGGGCGGGTCCGCGCCCCGTCGGCCCAGCCGCCCCACAGGTCCACCACGGTCTCCCCGTGCAGCGTCACCGTGACCGCCGCCCCCAGCTCGTCACGCTCGCCGAAGTTCTCCTCGAAAGCAGTCCGCACGGCCGCGAACCGCGCCTCACAGTGACCCCGCACCTCAGACATGTGCCCCTCCGTCGTCCACCGCAGGTCACCCGGGCGCGACCGCCCGGGTGCACCTGAACATACCGACCGGTCGGACAGGGGGGAACCCGTACGGCGGAAACCGGCCGGTCACCTCCGCCGGGCCCAGGGCCTGATCCGGAAAGCGGGCCTCAGAGGAGGAACATCGGCCGGGCGGGCTCCGTGTGGCCCACGACCGTGTGCCAGTAGTCCCGGGTCTCCACGGCCAGGCCGGCCGCGTCGAACCGTACGAAGACGCAGCCCGCGAGTGTCCGGGGCTCCTCGTTCTCCTCGGACAGCACCCGGAACTCGGCGACGGCCAGACCCTCCTGGCCGATCACGGGCTCCGAGAAGCACACGTCGGTCACCCGCTCGTCGGCGAACGACCAGCGCAGGTACGCGGCGAGCTCGTCCCGGCCCCGGTGCGGCTCCCGGAACGGCATCGAGCGGTGCACGCAGTCCTCGGCGTACACCTCCAGGATCGCGTCGACGTCATGGGCGGCCCACGCCCCCTGCCACACCTCCACAAAACGCCGCGCGGCCTCGGCGGTGTCCATGCTGTCCGGCTCCCTCAGAGCTGCGAGGCCAGCCAGCGCAGCTTGACCGCCTCCTGGAAGGGGCCGCCGCCCTCGTGGTCGTTGAAGTCGTAGACCTCGATGCGCTTGTTGGCCTCGGCCCAGGCGTTGAAGGCCGCGAAGACCGTGGACGGCGGGCAGGTCTGGTCCTCCAGGGCCGCCGAGAACAGGGCGGCGGCCCGGCCGCGCGCGGCGAAGTGCACGCCGTCGAAGTAGGCGAGGGTGCGCCCGACCTGCTCGGTGCGGCCCCGGTGGGTCTTGAGGTACTTGCCGATCTCGCGGTACGGATCGCGATCGGTGATGGTCGTGGAGCGAGGGAAGTCGCACAGGAACGGCACGTCGGGCGCGACCGCCACCAGGTCGGGGACGAGCCCGCCGACCGCGATGGAGATGCCGCCGCCCTGGCTGGAGCCGACGGCGGCCGTGCGTGCGGCGTCGGTCAGCGGGTGGGAGCGGGCGGCCTCGACCGCGCGTACGGCGTCCGTGTAGACCCGGCGGTAGTAGTAGTTCTCGGGGGCGTCGATGCCCCGGGTCATGAAGCCGGGGAAGGCCGGTGCGCCGCCCACCGGGTCGGGGGTGTCGCCGCCTCCGCCCCAGGCGCTGCCCTGGCCCCGGGTGTCCATGACGAAGTGCGCGTAGCCCGCCGAGGCCCACAGGAGGTGGGTGTGGGTCAGGCCGCGGCCCCCGCCGTAGCCGATGAACTCCACGACGGTGGGCAGCGGTTCGGTGGTCCCGGCCGGGAGGACGAACCAGCCCTTGACCGGGTGCCCGCCGAACCCGGAGTACGTGACGTCGTACACCTCGACGGTCCTCAGGTGGGTCTCGACCGGCTCGAAACGGGCGTCGAGGTCGTGCTCGCGGGCTTCCCGCAGCGTCTTCGCCCAGAAGGCGTCGAAGTCCTCGGGCTCCGTTGAAGCGCTTCGATAACCACGGAGCTCGTCCAAGGGCAGGTCGAACAGGGCCATGGAGGACCACCTTTTGAGTTCTGAGGTGCGGATGATCACACCGTACGTGGGGCGCCGCGGGCCCGCCAAGAGTCTTTTCCGGGCCCGCGACACCCCACGGATCACCTCTGGTCGGCCCCGATCAGGGCCCGGACCTCGAAGTCCTCGTACACGGTCTCCTCCTGCCGGGGACCGAGACGGGAGCCGAGCCAGCCCAGGAGGAAGCCCGCCGGGATCGAGACGATGCCCGGGTTCTGCAGCGGGAACCACGCGAAGTCGGCGTTGGGGTACACCGAGTCGGGGGTGGACGAGACGACCGGCGAGAACAGCACGAGCAGGACCGACGTGGCCAGACCGCCGTACAGGCTGAGCAGGGCGCCGCGGGCGGTGAACCCGCGCCAGAACAGGCTGTAGACGATGGTCGGCAGAATGGCGGACGCGGCGATGGCGAAGGCCAGGAACGCCAGGGTGGCCGTGTTGGTGCCCCAGGCCAGCAGGGCGAACATCATGCTGAGGACGCCCAGGAGCACCGCGGCGATCCGGGCGACGCCCAGCTCCTGCGTCTCCTTGGCCCGGCCCTTGCGGATCACCTCGCCGTAGAGGTCGTGGGCGACGGACGAGGCCGCGGCGAGCATGAGGCCGGCGGCGACGGCGAGCAGGGTGACGAAGGCCAGGGCCGAGACGATCGCCGTCAGGATCTCGCCGCCCAGCTCGTTGGCGAGCAGCAGCACGGCCGCGTCGCCCTTGTGGTCGATGTCCGAGATGGTCTCCCGGCCCACGAGGGCGGTGGCGCCGAGGCCCAGCACACCGGCCATCAGGCACACGAACCCGACCAGGCCCACGGCCCACACGACCGAGCTGCGCAGCACCCGGGTCTTGCGGGGCGCGAGCAGCCGCATCATCACATGGGGGAGCGCGGCCAGGCCGAGCACGATGGCCAGCTGCAGACTGAGGAAGTCGAGCTTGCTGATGGGGCCGGCCCCGTAACGCAGACCTGGTTGGAGGTATTCGGTGCCCAGGCCGCTGCCGGCGGTCGCGGACGCCAGGAGCCCGTCGATGTCCCAGTCGAAGCGGTTCAACACCATCACGGCGACGATCGTGACACCGGCGACGAGCATCACGGCCTTGACCACCTGGATGAACGTGGCGCCCGGCATACCGCCGATCGCCGCGTAGATCGTGACGATGGAGCCGATGATGATCACGGTCATCGTCCGTGTGGTCGGGCCGGGTTCGCCGACGAACTGCGTCATCAGGGCGATGCTGCCGACCAGTTGGGCCACCAGATACAGGGTGCACACGGTGAGT
The DNA here is from genome assembly GCF_024612035.1 of Streptomyces sp. DSM 40750. GTDB lineage: Bacteria > Actinomycetota > Actinomycetes > Streptomycetales > Streptomycetaceae > Streptomyces. The sequence continues at coordinate 1,306,381 of NZ_CP102513.1, read as the reverse complement.
GTGCAGATGGCCAGCGCCAGCCGGACGGGCCGCTGCTGCAGCGGGAGCCGCCGGGCCAGGGTGTCGCCGAGCGTGAACTTGCCCGAGTTGCGCAGGGGTTCGGCGATGAGCAGCAGCACCATCATCCAGGCGACGACCGTGCCGCAGAGGTAGAGCAGACCGTCGTACCCGGTCAGGGCGACGAGGCCGGTGCTGCCGAGCAGCGTCGCGGCGGAGAGGTAGTCGCCGCACATCGCGAGGCCGTTGCGCAGCGGTGACATGTCACGGTTGCCGAGGTAGAACTCGCTGATCTCGTCGCGCTGCGGGGCCGTCAGTAACGCGGTGAACAGGGTGATCACGACGACGGACAGGAACAGCACGAACGTCAGCCGCAGGCTGAAGGCGTCGGCCACACTCGCGGAGAAGGTCACCATGCGCGGAACCGCCGTCCGGCCGGAACGCGACGCTGCTCGGCCTCACGGTCCTCCAGGTGGGTACGGAGCCGACGGGCGACCGGGTCGAAGTTCTTCCGCATGTGCCGTACGTACAGGTACGCGGTCACACCCATGACGGCGAACTGGGCCAGGCCGAGGGTCAGTCCCAGCGTCAGATGTCCGATCAGCCGCTGGTTCATTACTCCTGGTACGAAACTCGACAACAGGACGTACGCCAGGAATCCACCCACGGACAACGAGGTCGCCAATATCCCGAATCTGCGATATGCGGCGCTTATTGAACGAAATTCAGGGTGTGCGTGGATGGGCTGTCGGCTTGTCTGCGCGTGCCCTGTGCCGGATGCGGGAGAAGGGGAAAACGGATCACCTCCCTGGTTGGGTGGGGGAGGAAACGGGACGGAACTGTCGTACCGTGCCGTGTAGTTGGACACAATGCACCCTCTTCGCTGCCTTATGTCTCGCAGTCGACTCTCTCCGGTCGCGCTGATCGTCGCAGGGAATTCGACAATCGCGGGAGTCGAGTCACTGTGCGGAAACTGTGGGGGAGGAAGCGGAGTATGTCAGCAAGGCTATTGCAGTATCAACTGAGTTGAGGCGATGGATTTTGTGGATGTTTCGGGGGTGGCCGAGATGCGGTGCGCAACCATTAGCTGAGCAGTGTTCTTGTTTTGTGGTCACGCCCAGCGGTGCCCCCAGTCGGGTCCCGTACGCGCCCACTCCCGTTCCCATTCGGCCAGCCGATGCCTGATGGCGACCCGGCGGACGACGAGATGCCCGAGCAGCACGACGCCGACGACGCCACCCGTGGCGCAGGTCCCCATGGCCAGCGCGTGCTGCCAGACGGCGGTGTCGGTCGGCGGCGCCTGGACACTGCGGCCCGCCGAGTCCAGCCAGACATCGGCGCGGTCACCGCGTCCGGTGCCCGCCGCAACCCGTGCCTCGCCGGTCCGGGAGCCGCCGCCGGGCTCGGTCCAGCGGGCCTGTACCCAGTGCATGGACTGTTTGTCACCGTAGGCCGTGGGCACCGAGTCCGGGGCGTTCTCGACGACCACGGCACTGACCTGGTCGAGTGCGGCCCGCTCGGCCGCGGCATGCGCCCGCGCGTCCCCGTGGGCCCACCGGCCCACCACGATCCCGGCCGCCGGGGCGCCGAGGACGAGGAGGAACACGACGAGCAGCACCGTCCACGCCTCGACGACGTCCGAGCGTCGGCGCAGCGGATTGGGGCGCCAACGCCATCCGAACATCTGGCCTCGCATCTCGCCCTCCCTCACCGGCGTGGTCCTCCTGTACGAGAACCCCGGTTAGGACTGGTCCGCACTTCCGGTGTACCCGAAAGAGGCCGCGATGGCATGGTTTGCGCCAGAAATCATGGAAGTGTGAACCAGCAGGGCGCGATGTCCGGGCCGGAAGCGTCAGCCGAACCGCTCGATGCGGATACGGTCCACCGGCTGCCCGGCCTCGACCAGCAGCCGTGAGGCGTGCTCGGCGAACGCGTTGGAGCCGCACACATAGGCCTCCCACCCACCCGGCGGCCGCTCGGCCAGCAGCGGCGCCACATGCGCCGCGGACAGCCGGCCCACCGGCACCCCCTCGGGCGCCCGGCGCGTGAACACGGCGGTGGTCTCCGCGCCGTACTCCGCCGCGTAGATCAGCTCCTCCGGCCCGCGCGCGGACACCAGCAGCCGCAGGGGTACGCCGAGCCCGCGCGCCCGGTGGTGGCGGATCATCGACATCAGCGGCACGACACCGGAACCGGCCCCGATCAGCAGCGCCGGCCGGTCCCCGGGCCAGGCGAAGAAGCCGCTGAGCGGGCCCCGCACCTCCACCTCGTCACCGGGCCGGGCCTCGGTGTGGAACCACCCGGAGACCTCACCGCCCTCGACGTGGTCCAAGGTCAGCTCGATGTGCCCGGCGTCGTCGGGCGGGGACGCCAGCGAGTAGTGACGCCGCGCCGTGTAGCCGTCCCCTGCGGTCAGCCGCAGCATCAGATGCTGCCCGGGCAGATGCCCCGCCCACCCGGGCACCGCGAACCGGAACGTGGCCACGGCCGGCGTCTCCCGTCGGATCTCCGTCAGCGTCGCCGTCTGCCAGACCGCCGCCGTCCCGGTGCTCACGGCGATCCGCCCGGGCACGGCGAACCTCGTGGGCGGCGTGAAACCCGCAGTCGTCGCTGTCTCAGTCACCGGAGTACCGCTGCTCCTCCCACGGGTTGCCCCGCGCGTGATAGCCGTTCTGCTCCCAGAAGCCGGGCTCGTCGTGGTCGAGGAGCCGCAGGCCCGCGACCCACTTGGCGCTCTTCCAGAAGTACAGATGCGGCACCAGCAGCCGCGCCGGCCCGCCGTGCTCGGCGGGCAGCGGCCTGCCGTCGTACTCCCAGGCGATCCAGGCGCGCCCGCCGGTGAGGTCGGCGAGCGGGAGGTTCGTGGTGTAGCCGCTGTGCGAGTACGCGACCGCGTGGGTGGCGGACGCGTCGGGCCGGACCACGTCCAGGAACGCGTCCAGCGACACACCGCCGAACCGCACCCCGAACTTCGACCAGCTCGTCACACAGTGGATGTCGCCCTCGTACCCCGACGCGGGCAGCGCGTGCGCCTCGTCCCAGTCCCAGGAGCGAGGCTCGGCCACCAGACCGTCGACCCGGAACGTCCAGTCGGCGGGCGCGAGGTCGGGGGTGACCTCGGCCGACAGGACGGGCCAGTCGTCGCCGGCGTCGTACTGGCCGGGCGGCAGCCCCGGATCGGGGACGCGGGGGCGTCCGGTGAAACCTCGGGTGACGTTCATGGGGGTCCCACGTGACGGTGGTGATTGCTGAGTCGTACAACCGTACGTGGCTGTGAAGCAGGCTCCGCGCCCGGGGCGGTCGGGCGGTCATTGCGGCCATGTGAAATTCCCGGCACCTCGGGAACAGCGCGCCCTACGATCTTCCTGGCATCCAAGTCGAAGCCGGTCGGATACGCCGGTGACCCGACGGCAGCGGAGGAGAGCGGGAGCATGGCCGAGTACGTGAGTGACATCGAGGGCGCGGGCACCGCGCCGCACGTCCTCGACAACCCCACGCTCGCCTCCCTCACCGGGCCGCACGCCCACTTCGCGGAGAAGCGCGGCCGGGTACTGCGCTATCCCGTCGAGGTGTCGCCGTGGCTCGCCCTGCCCGACGAGCCCGACGCCGTCGACTGGACGGACCTGGCGGCGATGGCGGGCCCCGGCGCGGAGTTCGCGGTCGCGGCCTACGACGGGCGCTTCCCCGCCGACTGGGAGATCACCTTCGACCTGGAGGGCGTCCTGCTCGTCGACGACGGTGTCGCCGCCGCGCCGGACGAGGAGGCCGTACGGCTCGGCCCGGCTGATGTGCCCGAGGCGCTCGACCTGGTCGAACGCACGCGACCGGGCCCCTTCCTGCCGCGCACGATCGAACTCGGCACCTACCTCGGCATTCGCCGGGGCGGCGTCCTCGTCGCGATGGCCGGCGAGCGGTTGCACCCACCCGGCTGGACCGAGATCAGCGCGGTCTGCACTGACCCGGCGTTGCGCGGCGAGGGCCTCGCCACCCGGCTGATCCACGCCGTCGCCCACGGCATCCGCGAGCGCGGCGAGATCCCCTTCCTCCAGGCCGCCGCGGCCAACACGGGGGCCATCCGGCTGTACGAGTCGCTGGGCTTCCGGCTGCGCCGCACCACCCGGTTCGCGGGGGCCCGCATACCCGTGGGCATGGCATGACCATGCGGTAGGGTGACCGGGCCAGTCGCCACGTGGACCGAGGAGGTGAGACCCATTACCGCTGTGTCAGGTCGGGTGCTCTCATCTCAACGCGTCGCGGTGTATCGCCGATAGACCACCGCGGGAGCGCCCTTCGGCCCCCCGAAAGGCTCTCGGCTCTCATGCCACTTCTTTCCACCACCTCTGTCGTCACGGCACTTCGCGCCGCCGGTTGCGTCTTCGCCGAGGACGAGGCGGAGTTGATCCTCACCACCGCACGGACCCCGGACGAGGTCACCGCCATGGTCGACCGGCGCGTCGCGGGTCTGCCCCTCGAACTCGTCCTCGGCTGGGCCGAGTTCGCGGGCCTGCGCATCACCGTGGAACCCGGTGTGTTCGTCCCCCGCCGCCGCACCGAGTTCCTCGTCGAGCAGGCCCTCGCCACCGTCCCCGGTGCCTCCGTCGTCGTCGACCTCTGCTGCGGCTCCGGCGCGGTGGGCGCCGCCCTGGCCGCGTCGCTCGACGGGGCCGAACTGCACGCCGCCGACATCGACCCGGCGGCGGTCCGCTGCGCCCGCCGCAACATCGCGCCGCACGGCGGCCACGCCCACGAGGGCGACCTCTTCGCGGCGCTGCCCGCCCGCCTGCGGGGCCGCGTCGACATCCTCGCGGCGAACGTGCCGTACGTCCCCACCGGCGAGGTCCCGCTCCTGCCGAGCGAGGCCCGCGACCACGAACCCCTCGTCGCCCTCGACGGCGGCACGGACGGCCTCGACGTCCTGCGCAGGGTCGCCGCCGAGGCCCCCGAATGGCTCGCCCCGGGCGGCTGCCTGCTCGTCGAGACGAGCGAACGCCAGGCCCCGCTCGCCCTCGACACCTTCCGCCGCTCCGGCCTGGCCGCACACCCGGCCGTCTCGGAGGAGAGGTACGCCCATGTGGTGATCGGCACCAGGCCCTGAGGCGCGGGCCCAGGCGCTGAGGGGTTCACCCAAGGTTCCACGTCGCCCCGGATGTGGCCTTGCCCTCAACCATTGTGCAACTAGTTGCATAAGCTGGGTGACGTCGTCTACAACGGTGGGGACGACACCACGCACGGAGGGCCCCATGAGCCGTTACCCGCACCTGCTGAGCCCGCTCGACCTGGGCTTCACCACGCTTGCCAACCGCGTGCTCATGGGCTCCATGCACGTCGGCCTGGAGGAGGCCGAGCGCGGCTTCGAGCGCATGGCGGAGTTCTACGCGGCCCGGGCGCGGGGAGGAGTGGGCCTCATCGTCACCGGCGGCATCGCCCCCAACGAGGCCGGACGCCCGTACGAGGGCGGCGCCAAGCTCACCACCGACGCCGAGGCCGAACAGCACCGGCGGATCACCGAGGCCGTGCACCGCGAGGACGGCCGGATCGCGATGCAGATCCTGCACTTCGGGCGGTACGCCTACCACCGCGACCTGGTCGCGCCGAGCGCCCTCCAGGCCCCGATCAGCCCGTACGTCCCGCGCGCGCTCACCGACGCCGAGGTCGAGCAGACCATCGACGACTACGCGAACGCGGCGCGGCTCGCCCGGCAGGCGGGGTACGACGGCGTCGAGATCATGGGCTCCGAGGGCTATCTGATCAACGAGTTCATCGCCGCCGGGACCAACCACCGCGACGACCGCTGGGGCGGCTCCTACGAGAACCGGACGCGGTTCCCCGTCGAGATCGTGCGCCGGGTGCGGGAGGCGGTCGGCGAGGACTTCATCGTCGTCTACCGGCTGTCGATGCTCGACCTCGTGCCGGGCGGGTCCAGCTTCGACGAGGTGGTGACGCTGGCGAAGGCCGTCGAGGCGGCGGGGGCGACCATCATCAACACCGGCATCGGCTGGCACGAGGCCCGCATCCCGACCATCGCGACCTCCGTGCCGCGCGGCGCGTACACCTGGGTGACCAAGAAGCTCATGGGCGCGGTCTCGGTGCCGCTCGTGATGACGAACCGCATCAACACCCCTGAGCTGGCAGAGGAGTTGCTGGCAGACGGCCACGCCGACATGGTGTCCATGGCCCGACCGATGCTCGCCGACCCGGAGTTCGTCAACAAGGCCCGCGACGGACGCTCCGACGCCATCAACACCTGCATCGGCTGCAACCAGGCCTGCCTCGACCACACCTTCAGCGGCCAGATCACCTCCTGCCTGGTCAACCCGCGCGCCTGCCACGAGACGGAGCTGGTGCTGTTCCCGACCCGGCTGCGCAGACGCGTCGCGGTCGTCGGCGCCGGCCCGGCGGGCCTCGCCTGCGCGGTCAGCGCGGCCGAACGCGGCCACGAGGTCACGCTGTTCGACGCCGCGAGCGAGATCGGCGGCCAGCTCAACGTGGCGCGCAAGGTCCCCGGCAAGCAGGAGTTCGACGAGACCCTGCGTTACTTCCGCACCCAGCTCGACGCGCACGGCGTCGACGTACGACTGGACACACGCGTCGCGGCCGACGACCTCACGGCGTACGACGAGGTCGTCGTCGCCACCGGCGTCACCCCGCGCACCCCCGACCTCCCCGGCGCCGACCACCCCAAGGTCCTGGGCTACCTGGACGTCCTGCGCGACGGCGCCCCCGTCGGCGACCGCGTCGCGATCCTCGGTGCCGGCGGAATCGGCTTCGATGTCGCCGAGTACCTGACCGACGGCGGGGAGAAGGCGAGCGAGGACCCGGCGGCGTACTTCCGGCAGTGGGGCGTCGACATGGACTACCGCGCCCCCGGCGGCCTCGCCGCCCCGGAGCGCCCCGCCCCGCCGCGCTCGGTCCACCTCCTCCAGCGCAAGGCCTCCAAGGTCGGCGCCGGGCTCGGCAAGACCACCGGCTGGATCCACCGCGCCGAGCTGAAGCACCGCGGGGTCACCATGGTCCCCGGCGTCCAGTACGACCTGATCGACGACGCCGGGCTGCACGTCACCGTCGACGGCGTCCGCCAGGTCCTGGAGGTCGACACGGTCGTGCTCTGCACCGGGCAGGAACCACGCCGCGACCTGTACGACGCCCTGGTCGCCGCCGGGCGCTCCGCGCACCTCATCGGCGGCGCCGACGTGGCCGCCGAACTGGACGCCAAGCGGGCGATCAAGCAGGGGACCGAGCTGGCGGCGGCGCTGTAGGAGGCCGAGCGGGGGGCCGGTGCGGGCTTCGGGAGCCGTGGGCCTTCCTAGGATGAGCCCATGTCACTCCCGCACGCGATCCTCACCGCCCTGCTCGAAAAGCCCTCCTCGGGCCTGGAGCTGACCCGGCGGTTCGACCGGTCGATCGGCTACTTCTGGTCGGCGACGCACCAGCAGATCTATCGCGAGCTGGGAAAACTGGAGGCGCAGGGCCACATCAGGGCCCTGCCGAGCGAGGCCCCGACACGGGGCCAGAAGAAGAGCTACGAGGTCCTGCCGGCCGGCCGTGACGAACTGGCCCGCTGGACCTCCTCGCCCCAGGACCCCAAGCCGTGGCGTGACGCCCTGTTCGTACGGCTGCGCGCCGCGGCGGTCGTCGGCACCGCCGGCCTGGAGGACGACCTGCGACGCCATCTGGCCCTTCACCAGCGGCAGTTGGCCGAGTACGAGGAGATCGAGAAGCGGGACTTCGGACCCGGCCGGGACGCGACTCAGGACCGGCTCCAGCATCTGATCCTGCGGGCGGGGATCGACCTGGAGACCTCCTGGACCCAGTGGCTGACCAACGCCCTGGAGGAGTTCGAGCGGCTGCCGGGGGACACCGGTGGCCGTGCGGAGCGCTCGGGGAGCGAGTAGGCGGCCGTCCGCGTCACGGGGCGGCCGCCCACGCGTGGCTCACAGCCGGTGCGGCTTGGCGCGCCGGCGCAGGTACCAGACCGCGGCCACCGTGCCGACGGCCACCAGCGCCCCGCCGCCCACGAGGGTGGCGGTGCCGTACTCCCGGGTGGCACCGCCGACGCCGCCCATGACGCCCAGGGAGGGCGAGGAGGGCGAGGAGGTCGTGGAGATGGTGGGGGTGGCGGCGGTGACGATGATGGACTGGGTGCCCGCCGTGGTCCCGTCCCTGCAGACCACGATCACGGTGTACGTGCCGGGGAGCACGTTCGCCCAGGCCGCGGACTGGGTGGTGCTCGTGCCGGTGAGCGGTGCCTGACGCCCCTGGGAGAAGTTCGCCTGCCCGCTGGAGAGCAGCGAGGCGTTGCCGAACGTGCCGTTGGCGCTGGTGGGGCAATCGTTGGTGGTGACCGTGACCGAGGATCCCGTGGTGCTCACCGAGATCCCCGTGGTGACGGCGGCGGCCGGCGCGGTCAGAGCGATCGGCAGCGCGGCGGCGGCCACGGTCAGGCCGGAGCGGAGGAGTAGCTGAGACGTACGCATGGGGTCTGCCCTCCAGCGGCACGGTTGGCGACATCCCTTGCGCCGCCGAGGATCGGGAGACCCGTGCTGCCTGAGGGTGAGCCAACGTGCCCCGCGGCCCGCCCGCATGCGGACCGCCCCCGGGCAGGTGACGGATTCCGCCGTACGAGGGACCCCGCTCACCCGGCGGTGGTCACCGTCCGCTCCGCCGAGAACCCGCCCCAGCTCCCGTCCGGCAGCTTCGCCCGGATCCGCACCCGGTACGACACCCCGGCCTCCCGGCCCGCGTAGAAGCTGTACGTGGCTCGGCCCCGGGGCGGGGTCCCGCCCCAGACGAGGGTGGTCGCCGACCGGCCGTCGAGCTGGATCTCGTACTCCGTGATCACGCCGTCGGTACGCGGTGGAATCCAGGACAGCTCGATGGAGTACGCCCCGTCGGCCCGGCGCGTGCCGGCGCGGAACCCGGTGGGCGCGGTGCCCCGCCCGTCGTCCGTCCCCGGCGCGGTGGTGAGCCGTACCGCCCGGCTCATGGGCGAGACGTTGTCCGCCGCGTCCCGCGCCCGCACGGTGAAGGAGTACCGGGTGCCGGGCCGCAACCCCGTGACCACGGCCGCCGTCTGTGCCCCGCCCACACTGTGGATCTTCGAGTCGCCCCGCAGGATGTCGTACGACACCACGTCCCGGTCGTCCGTCGACGGCCCCCAGGACAGCTCCACCGCCTTGCTCCCGACCACCTTTCCGTCCAGGCGCCCCGGCCGGGTCGGGGCCCGTCGGTCGGCCCGCGCGGCGGCGGGTGTCGTGGCCCGGACCTCCGCGCTGGGCGGCCCGAGGTCCCCGGCGGCGCCGCGGGCCCGGACCGTGAACACATACGTGGTGGACGGTTCGAGCCGGGTGATGTCCACCATGTGCTCGCCGCCCGGCACGTCCTTCACCTTCGTCCGGCCCCGGTACACCTCGTACCCGGCGATCTCCGGCTCACCGGACGCCCGATTCCACATGACGTGCACGCTGGTGGCGCTGCCCGCGGCGGCGGTGACGCCGGCCGGGGCCGGGGGCGGACGGCGACCGGGGCTCTCGTCCATTCCGCAGGCGGCCGTGAGGAGCAGTGAGCCGCAGAGCAACGGCACCAGGACGAGTGCCGGGATGGGAACGCGTCGCACGATCCTGCCCCCTCGACGTCGAACCACGGCGGGATTGGTCTGCACCTATCCCCATGTATGACATGCGTGACGCGGTCACATCAAGGGGGCGTCCGGAGCGCATGAGCGCCGTTCGGGTGCCCGCCCCGATGCCGGTGGTGGCCCCGACGCAGTTCACGCCACGGTGTCCGGCTACGTATGCTGGTGCTCTGATACGGCGTGAACTCTCTTGCCCCGCAGGTCAGTTCACGCTGTACGGCGCGGGCCGCTGTCGTCGCCGATCCCGCGCCGACGAGAGCGGCCGAGCGGCCGGGGCGAGTTCGGCCCGGGCCCTCGGCCGCGCACCCGCGAGGCGGGCGCCGTGATCCGTCCGGCCCCCTCCCGGTGGCCGACCTCTCCGAACCGCACCAACTTGGGGTGAGTGTCCGTCAGCATCCCCCAGGGAAAGGGTTCCTCATCGTGCGTGTCCGCTCCTTGACGTCGGCCGCCGTCGCCGCCGCCGCCCTGCTGGCCCCCGCCACCCTGCCCGCCCTGGCCCAGCCGCAGCCGTTGATACAGCGTGAGGGCAGCGTGACCGCCGCCGACCTGCTGGCGAAGGTGCGCGACTGCGTCCGGGTGTCGGAGGGGCTCTACCGCAGCGACGCCGACACTCCCGCCGACATCCCCGTCTGCGGTCTCGACGGCGCTGTGTTCTGGAAGGCGGACATGGACATCGACTGCGACGGCCGGCCGAGCCCGCGCTGCAACTCCGACACCGACCCGTGGTTCCAGCCCACGACTGCGTTCCAGCAGTCCGACGGCCGGTATCTCCGCTCCGAGAGCCTGCCGTTCATCGTCGTCCCCGCCCCGAGCGGCACCTGGGACTACGAGGTCCACGGCATCAAGGGCGGTTCGGTCGCCGCAGTCGTCTACGAGGACCAGGTCCAGTACGCCGTCGTCGGCGACACCAGCCCTCAGAACGTCATCGGCGAGGCCTCGTACGCCACGGCCGAGGCCCTCGGTATCCGCCCCGACCCAGGCAGCGGCGGCACCGCCTCCGGCGTCACCTACATCGTCTTCGAGGACTCCCGGGTGAGCCCGATCGAGGACCACGAGGCAGCGGTGGAGCAAGGGGAGAAGCTGGCACGGAAGCTGGTGAAGGGCTAGCGATGCGTGCGGGGGCGCGAGCCGAACGCGCTTTCGGGGCCTGCCGCCTGATGGGGTGGCAGGCCCCGGCACACAAGGGTCACTTGCCCGTCGGGGTCACTCCTTCCGATACGCGTACGCGTCCGAAGCCGCGGCCGCCACCGCCGTGAGGTCCGCGCCCGTCGAGGCCGTGACGACCGCGGCGACGGCACCCTCGACGAACGGGGCGTCGACCAGGCGGGTGTCCGCGGGGAGTTCGTCGCCCTCGGCGAGGAGGGCCTTCACGGTGAGGACCGCGCTGCCGAGATCGGTGAGGACCGCGACCCCGGCGCCCCGGTCGACGGAGGCGGCCGCCGCCGAGATCAGCTCGGCACTGGTGCCCAGGCCGCCGTCCTCGGTGCCGCCCGCCGGGGCGACGGGAACGGCGGCGCCCGCACCCGCCAGTCCCTTCGCCAGCTCCGCGACCGAGGCGGCGACGGCGGCGCTGTGCGACACCAGCACGATGCCGACCAGCTTCTCGTCAGACATCGGCGGCCTCCGGGGCCTCGGCGGCGGTGGCGAGGGCCGCGATCAGCAGCGCTGCGGACGTGGCACCGGGGTCCTGGTGCCCGATGCTCCGCTCGCCGAGGTAGCTGGCCCGGCCCTTGCGGGCCTGCAACGGCGTGGTCGCCAGGGCGCCTTCCTCGGCGGCGGTCCGTGCGGCGGTGAACGACTCGGCGAGCGCGTCCACGGCCGGGACCAGTGAGTCGATCATGGTCTTGTCGCCCGGCGCGGCCCCTCCCAGCGTCATCACCGCGTCGACCCCGGCGCGCAGTGCGTCCGTGAGCTGTTCCTCGCTCACCTCGGCCGTATCGCCGAGCGCCTTGCCGGTACGGCGCAACAGGGTGCCGTACAGCGGACCGGACGCGCCGCCGACGGTCGAGATCAGCTGCCGTCCGGCGAGCACGAGGACGGCGCCGGGCGTGTCCGGCGCCTCCTTCTCCAGCACGGCCGCCACGGCGGTGAACCCGCGGTGCAGATTGCTGCCGTGGTCGGCGTCCCCGATCGGCGAGTCGAGCGCCGTGAGCCGCTCGGCCTCACGCGCCACCGAGGCCGCGGTGGCCGTCATCCAACGACGGAAGAAGTCGGCGTCGAGCACGTAATCTCCTTGCGTGGTACGAGAATTGACTGGCTGCGGGGCGTCGGGACGAGGGTGCCCTCACACACCCCAGCGCAGTCCCGGAGTCTTCACCGGCGCGTCGTACAGTCGCAGTAGCTCCTCGTCGACCTGGCAGAGCGTCACCGAGGCGCCGGCCATGTCGAGCGAGGTGACGTAGTTGCCGACGAGGGTGCGGGCCACGGCGACCCCGCGCTCGGTGAGAACGCGCTGCACCTCCGCGTTGAAGCCGTACAGCTCCAGCAGCGGTGTCGCGCCCATGCCGTTGACGAGCAGCAGCACCGGGTTGCGCGGGTGCATGTCCTCCAGGAGGGCGTGCACCGAGAAGTCGGCGATCTCGCGAGAGGTCATCATCGCGCGCCGCTCACGCCCCGGCTCACCGTGGATGCCCACTCCCAACTCCAGCTCTCCGGCGGGGAGATCGAAGGTCGGGCTCCCCTTGGCCGGTGTGGTGCAGGCGCTGAGGGCCACGCCGAAGCTGCGGGAGTTCTCATTGACCTGCCGGGCCAACGCCTCGACCCGCTCCAACGGCTGCCCCTCCTCGGCGGCTGCCCCCGCGATCTTCTCCACGAACAGGGTCGCCCCCGTGCCACGCCGCCCGGCGGTGTAGAGACTGTCGGTCACGGCCACGTCGTCGTTGACGAGCACCTTGGCGATCTGGATGCCCTCGTCCTCGGCGAGTTCGGCCGCCATGTCGAAGTTCAGCACGTCGCCGGTGTAGTTCTTCACGATGAACAAGACCCCGGCCCCGCTGTCGACGGCCGCCGCCGCCCGCACCATCTGGTCCGGCACGGGCGACGTGAACACCTCACCGGGACAGGCCGCCGACAGCATCCCGGGCCCCACGAACCCACCGTGCAACGGCTCGTGCCCCGAGCCACCCCCGGACACCAGCCCCACCTTCCCGGCCACCGGCGCGTCCCGCCGCACCACCACCCGGTTCTCCACGTCCACCGTCAACTCGGGATGCGCGGCCGCCATACCTCGCAACGCATCCGCGACTACGGTCTCCGCGACGTTGATCAGCATCTTCATGGGTACCTCCTGGTGGAACGACCTGGACTCGCTCAATGTCGGCGTCGCATCTGGTGGAAGTATCGACCTTGCGGCCGCGAAGGTCACGAGCGTGGGTGCTCATGGATGCGTCCCGGCGCAGTCAGACTGTGTTCATGGGCCGGGACGACAATCCTGCATCAGTACGTCGTGGCGCACCTGCCCCTGCCGGCCGGTGTCCCGTCTTACGCGCCGATGGTGCCGACGGCTCGCCGCCTCTGCTCCGGGCTGTCGCAGGAGCGGGTTCAGACCGCGGTGACGCGGGCGTTCACCCGTCGCATCCAGTCCTGGTCGGTGTGCCACATGGGGTGGTGCGGGGCCGCGTTCGATGTCAGGACGACGCCATGGAAACCCGCCGCGAGGCAGCGGTCGACGACGAACTCCGCGAGGTCCTTGCCGACGGCGTCCTCTTCGAAGCGCGTCAGGAGAGGGGTGTATCCCACCACGCCTTCACCGAGGACGGCCGGGATGCCTCGGCGGCGGGCGAAGCCGGCGACGGAGTCGACCCACTGGGCCAGCGTCTCCCGCATGGCCTCGCGGTGCGCCGGATAGTTCTCGTAGAGCCACAGGTCCCAGCGGTCGGGGTCAACCCAGTCGTGCGCGTAGAACAGTTCGCGCGGGATTCCCGTGGCCGCCAGCCGCCAGGGCTCGTCCGGCTGGTAGTCGGCGAAGGCGGGTGCGTCGGTGCGCAGCATGCGGGCCAGTTCGGGGGTGGGCCACCCGGCTGTCTCGGGCGCCGGTTCGGTGCCGTGCCCGAGTCCCACCGCCTCGTAGAGCGCGCCGAGGACGCCGTAGACGTAGAAGTGGAAGTGCGCGATCTGCGCCCCGTCCGCCAGGTCGTCGAGTTCGCTGGGCCACGGCTCGCCCAGCGAGTAGGTCACGGGGATGTCGGGGTGGCGGCTCCGCAACAGCTTCGCGGCGCGTTCGAGGGGTCCGCGCAGCCGGGCGTAGTGCGTCGTCGTGCCGTCGCCCGGCACGAGGGAGCAGTTGTCGACCTCGTTGTGCACTTCGACGTAGGCGACGCGGTCGGCCAATCCACGCTCGGTGAGGAAGTCCAGCAACCCGGCGAGTCCTTCGGCCACCGCCTCGGCGCGGTCCGGGCCGGGAACCTCGGCCAGGGCGCGGTGCCAGACGTCCGTGTCGGCGAAGCTGGGGGACTGCTGGTACTCCCACGAGGACACGATCACCCTGCAGTCGTGCCGGGCCGCCGCCTCGAACAGCTCGACGAGCCGTCGGCGGCCGTCCAGCGGGTAGCCGCCGCGCACGTTGTACCAGCGGGTGCGCTGTCCGAACTGCTCGCCGAGGCCACGGACCTGGACTGACTCCGGGTCGGGGACGCGTCCGGAGAACAGCAGGAAGGGCATGGCGCAGACGCGCACGGTGTTGAACCCCCGCTCCACCGCCTCGGCGAAGGCACGGTCGAGGTCGGCGAAGGGCTCGCCGGGTCCCGCCTGGGTGTACCAGCTGAAGTCCCACAGGGTGATGGCGAGTCGGCTCGTGGTCTCGCCCGTCGTTGCTTGCTGCTGTGCGGTCATGAGATCACGCTAGCCCACAATTCATTATTTATGAATAATCCTTGACAGGGTTGGTAGGGGTCTCCAGGCTCTTGGGGCGAACGAACACCCGCGAGACTCAAGGAGCCCACCGCTGTGAGCGAACCCACCCACCCGTCCCGGCGTACCGTCGTCACGGCACTCGGCGCGGCCGGCTTCGTCGCCCTGCCGGCCTGGCCGGAGACGGCGCGGGCGGCGGACGGTACGGCGACGGCCGCCGCGGACGGCCCGGTGCTCGACACGCACCCGGCCACCGAGCCTTCCGGCACCCACGTGCGTGATGTCGAGGGCACCAACGTCGTCTTCCAGTACGGCGCGGTGCTCCCCGCCTTCGACGGCTGGCGCACCCGTGAGCCGACCCGCGAGTACCTGTCCCTGGACCGGCGGTGGCGCTTCCGCTTCGACCCAGGCAACCAGGGGCTCGGCGAAGGCTGGCAGTCCCCGCGCTTCGACGACAGGGCGTGGGGCCTCATCGACGTGCCGTCGGCCTGGGACCTGCTGGACACTCCCGGATTCGGCTCGGAGACCGCCCCCTTCGGCAGGGGCACGGCGTTCGCCGACGGCTACGCCTGGTACCGCACCGCCGTCGACGTTCCCGGATCCTGGCGGGCCCGGCACGTACGCATGGCCTTCCTGGCCGCCGGCTACAGCGCCGAGGTCTGGCTCGACGGCACGTATCTCGGCAAGCACGAGGGGGCCAACTCTCCCTTCGCGCTTCCGGTGGCGGGGGCGCTCCGGCCGGGAACGCGTCAGACGATCGCGGTGCGGGTCTTCCGCAGGGCGAGCTACACGGACTACGCGGACTCGACTCCGCAGCCGGTCACCGACGACCACGAGGTGCCGTACAAGCCCGTCGACCACTGGCCCTACGCGGGGCTGACCCGCTCGGCCTGGATCGAGGCGGTCCCGCAGGTCACCATCGCCAAACTGCTCGTGGCCGGCGCGGACGGGCGAATCGAGGCACGGGCGGTCGTCGAGAACCACGGCGCATCCGACTTCGACGGCTTTCTCGCCCTGGATCCCGGCCGGGGGAGCGGCGGCCGTCCCACCGTGGTCGAGGCCCGTATCGCGGCCCGGTCGGCCGGTGTCGTACGCGTCTCGGTCCACGCACCCCGCGCTCCACGATGGAGTCCGGCCTCGCCGCGCACGCTCACCGCCCGCGCCACCCTGACCGCCGGGAAGCCCTCAGGCCCGCGCGTGGACACGCTGTCCACCGTGTACGGCGTGCGTGAACTGACCGTAGGCGACG
Source organism: Streptomyces sp. DSM 40750 (assembly GCF_024612035.1). Classification (GTDB taxonomy): domain Bacteria; phylum Actinomycetota; class Actinomycetes; order Streptomycetales; family Streptomycetaceae; genus Streptomyces. The sequence goes on along the minus strand of NZ_CP102513.1, from coordinate 1,290,656 downwards.
CGCAGTTGCGGCTGGACGACCAGCCTCTGTTTCTCAAGGGCCTCAACTGGCACGAGGAGACGGCCGAGCACGGCAGGGCGATGACGCCGGCCGCGTACGACCGGGAACTGGGCCACATCACGGCGGTGGGCGCCAACTTCATCCGTAACTGTGTCTACAACCGGCACCCGTACGTCTACGACTGGGCGGACGAGCACGGCGTGCTGGTGATGGACGACATCGACACCATGTGGCTCAACACCGCCCAGGAAAAACTGCAGACCGAGCGGTACGGCCTCGCCCGGGCCCTGGCCCTGACGATGGCGTGGAACCAGCACAACCACCCGTCGGTGATCCTCTGGGGCCTGCAGAACGAGTCGGAGATCGACGCCGACGGCGCTCCGGTCTACCGGGCCTGGCTCGCCGACCTCAAGGCGGCGGTGAAGTCGGTCGACCTCACCGCCCGCCCCGTGACCTGGGCCTCCAGCACCAGCAATGACCCCGCCTTCGACCTCGCCGACGTGATCGGGTTCAACGAGTACTTCGGCTACTTCTACGGCCAGGACGCCGACCTTGGCCCCACTCTGGACGCGGTGCACGCGAAGTACCCCGACAAGCCGATCCTGATCACCGAGAACGGCACCTGGTCGCTGGCCGGCAACCACGGCCCCAGCACCACGGAGGGTACGGAGGAGTGGCAGGCGGCCCGCTTCACCGCCCACTGGACACAGGTGGTCGCGCGCGGTGCGTTCGTCGCCGGTTTCACCTACTGGGTCCTCAAGGACTACAAGCAGCGGGCCGGATACAACCAGGACTACAACGGTATTTCCGTGATGGGCCTGCTCACCTTCGGGGAGGAGCGGCCCAAGCTCGTCCACGAGGAGTTCCGCAAGGCGGCCGGTCCGAAAGGCAGGTGACCCCCCAGCGCGGGAGAGGGCGCCCCGCTCCCGGGCTTCAGCCCTTGACGCTGCCCTGGGTCAGGCCGGACCGCCAGTAGCGCTGGAGGAAGAGCATCGCGGCGGCCAGGGGGAGGATCGACAGGAACGCGCCGCCGATCGTGAGCTGGTAGAGCTCGGGAGTGCGCTGGGCCGCCGTCTGCCAGGTGGTGAGACCCAGGGTGATGGGGTACTTGCGGTCGTCGGAGAGCATGACCAGCGGCAGGAAGTAGTTGTTCCAGATGCCGACGAACTGGAAGAGGAAGACCGTCACCAGCGCGGGTGTCATGGTGCGCAGCGCGAGGGTGCCGAAGATCCGCCACTCGCCGGCGCCGTCGACGCGGGCCGCCTCCAGCATCTCGGCCGGCACCGCGGCCTCCGCGTAGATCCGGCACAGGTACACCCCGAACGGGCTGACCATGCTGGGGATCAGCACGGCCCAGTGGGTGTTGGCCAGTCCCGCCTTGCTGAACAGCAGGTACATCGGCAGGGCGAGCGTGGTGCTGGGGAGCAGCACACCGGCGAGTACGACCTTGAAGACGGCCTCCCGTCCGCGGAAGCGGTAGACGGCGAGGGCGTATCCGGCGGCACCCGCGAGCAGGGTGGCCAGCGCACCGCCCACCCCTGCGTACAGGACGCTGTTCCAGGTCCAGCTCCAGAAGATGCCGTCGGCGTAGGAGAAGACGTTCGAGAGGTTGTGCAGCCACTGCGGGTCGGAGAACCACAGCCCGAAGGTGCCGAAGAGGTCGGCGCTGCTCTTGGTGGAGGCCACCACCAGCCAGTAGACGGGCAGCAGGAAGTACAGGGCCGCGACGGTCAGCAGCGCGACCAGAAGGACCCGCGAGGGCTTCACCCCACGGCGCGGTCTGCCGTCACGGCGTTCTCCGGCGGCCCGTGGAGCGGGGGCGGAGGCGGATACCGGCTTCTTGACGTGGGGTGTGGACACGCTCACCGTGCATCCCTTTCCTTGCGGTTCACCAGGCTGAGGAAGCCGAAGGACAGCACGCTCGCCACCAGGGCGAGGAGCACCGACTCGGCCGCGGCCAGGTAGATGTTGTTGTTGGCGAACGCCTCGTTGTAGGCGCTCAGGTTCGGTGTGTACGAATTGGTGACCGTCGAGGTCAGCGGCTTGATGACCAGCGGTTCGGCGAACAGCTGCAGCGTGCCGATGATGGAGAACACGCCGGTGAGCACGAGGGCCGGCCGGGCGAGTGGCAGCTTGATCCGGATCGCCGTCTGCCAGGGGCTCGCCCCGTCGATGCGGGCGGCCTCGTAGAGCTCCTGGGGGATCGCCTTGAGCTGGGCGACGATCACCAGCATGTTGTAGCCGGCGAACTCCCAGATCACGATGTTGGCGATGGACCACAGCACGTTGTCGTAGCCGAGGAAGTCGGGCGCGAGACCGGCCTTGCCGAGCAGTTCGACGACCGGACTCACACCGGGCACGTACAGAAAGCCCCACAGGATCGAGGCGATGACGCCGGGGACGCCGTACGGCAGGAAGTAGGCGGCGCGCATGATGCCCGCCCAGCGGTGGGAGAGCGTGTCGAGCGCCAGCGCCAGCCCGGTGGACAGCAGCAGCATCACCGGGATCTGTACGAGGCCGAAGAGCAGCACCCGCGCGAAGCTCTCCAGGAAGGCCGACTGCCGCAGGGCGAGGGTGTAGTTGTCCAGCCCGGCGAAACCGAGAGTGGCCGGGCCCAGGCCCAGCGGGCCGGAGCGGACGGGTGTGAGCAGGCTCTGGTAGACCGCGTAGCCGAGCGGGAGGACGAAGGTGAAAAGGAAGAGGGCGACGAAGGGGAGCAGGAACCCCCATGCCGCCCGGTCGGGGCGAGCGGAGCGCCGGCCGCCCGGTGCGGACGTCGTCGTCCGGTTGCTCGTGGTGCTCATCGCGCGCTCCTCGCCTTCAGGCCCTTGGCCAGCAGGTTGTCCACGGTGCTCTGCTGACCGTCGGCCAGCGCCCCGGCGAGGCTGTCGTCTCCGGCGAGGGCGGCACCGAAGGCGTCCTGGAGCTGGGCGAAGTCGGCGTCCGTGGTGGGGGACCACTTCCAGGAGGTGTCGATGGCCCGGTCGGACGCGGTGAACACGTCGTTGTAGCGCTGTCCGCCGAAGAACGGGTCGGGCTTGTCGAGTGCCGATCCGCGGAAGACGCCGGCTGCGGAGGGCCAGCCGTAGCCGACGGAGATGTTCAGGTCGACGGCCCGGCGGTCGGTGTTGATCCAGTGCGCGAACTGCAGCGCCTCACGCGGGTGGCGGCTGCCCTGGAGGATCGCGGTGGACGATCCGCCCCAGTTGGCCGAGGCCTTCTGTCCTGCCTCCCACTGGGGCAGCAGGGCGACCCGCCACTTTCCCGCGGTATCGGGTGCGTTGCCGCGCAGCAGGGCGTCGCCCCACTGCGGTCCGACCCAGGCGGCGATCTTTCCGGTCTGGACGTGCTTGTACCAGGCGCTGGACATGTCGGGTTCGACGAAGACGAGGTCGTCGCGGACCATCCGCTCCCAGTAGTCCGCGACCTCGCGGGAGAGATCGTCTTCCATGTCGACGACCCAGGTGTCGTCCTCGGTGCGCACCCACCGTGCGCTGCGCTGCCAGCACATCGCGGCGAACCAGGTGGGCTGGTTGGGCGCGAACGCGCACAGCCTGGCCCCGTTGCCGCGGGCCTTCACCACGCGGGCGGCGTCCTCGAACTCGGCCCAGGTGGTGGGCGTTTCGATGCCCCACTTCGCGAAGAGGTCCCGGCGGTGGAAGAGCCCCATCGGGCCGGACGCCTGCGGGACGGTGTAGACCCGCCCGTTGAAGACGCCCTGCTGCCACTGCCACGGCACATAGCTGTCGCGCAGCTCGTCGGCACCGTATTCGCTCAGGTCCGTCAGGCCGTTGACCAGCATGAAGCCGGGAAGCTCGTGATACTCGACCTGTGCCACGTCGGGAGGGTTCCCGGCCGTCAGCGAGGAGTGCATCTTCTGGTAGCCGCCCTGCACGCTCGCGGGGATGGTCTGCATCTCGACCTGGATGTCGGGGTGCGTGCGGTTCCACAGGTCGACGGTCTTCTGCATCGGCACCCAGGTCCAGAAGACGAGCTCGACCTTCTGGCCGCGGCGCGTGGATGCCTGCCGGGTCGTGCGGGCGGCTCCGACGGTCTGGCCGCAGGCGGTGAGGGCCGGAAGCGCGGCCAGTGACCCGGCCGCCCCGGCACCCCACCGGAGCACAGACCTCCGCGAGGGTGGTGAAGTATTCATACATGTCCCTTGTGTTCGTTTGTCTGCGGCTCGATCGCTGGTCTACGGCTTGACCAGTACGGCTACTCCGGCTCCCGGCGGCGTGACGCGGTCGGTGGGAGCCGTCCCCCGGACCAGGGCGTCGGTCATCGGCTCGGGCGACCTGACCTCGACCTCTTCGTGACCGTGGTTCAGCAGGAAGCCGGCTACCCGGCCAGCGGCCCGGAGCCGAAGTCGGCCACCGGCCGCGCCCCTTCGGACAGGACGACCTCCGACCACAGGTCGGCGCATGCCGGTCAGTCTTGGAGCGCCACGGTCCCCTCGTCAAGATATATTCATTATTAATTGAAAGAGGTAGGGTGGGTGCAGGCATCGGATGGGGAGACGCACGGGATGACGGAATGTCGCAGGATGGCGGAGCGCGTCGCGGTGATCACCGGCGCCGCGCACGGAATCGGTGCGGCCACGGCTCGCCGACTCGCGGCCGAGGGCGCGACCGTCGTGGTCACGGACGTGGACGACACGGCGGGCAAGGCGGTCGCGGCAGGCATCGCGGACAGTGGAGGCCGCGCGGAGTACGTGCGCTGCGACGTGACCTCGGCCGCCGACTGGGAGCACCTGGCCCGCCACGTCGACGAGCGTCACGGTCGGCTGGACGTGCTGCACAGCAACGCCTTCGCCCAGCTGAACAGGCCCGCGCACGAACTGAGCGAGGCCGAGTGGGACGGCCAGATGGCCGTGCTGCTCAAGCCGGCCTGGCGGGCGATGAAGACCTTCGCGGCCATGCTGCGCGAGACATCGGGGTCCGTCGTCCTCACCTCCTCGGTGCACGCGGTCATCGGCCTGCCGGGCCATGCCGCATACGCCGCGGCGAAAGGTGCGCTGTGCTCCCTGGGGCGGCAGTTGGCCGTCGAGTACGGGCCGGACATCCGGGTCAACACGGTGCTGCCCGGCCCCATCCTCACCGCCGCGTGGGAAGGGATCCCGGAGTCCGACCGGGCGCGCAGTGTGGCGGCCACGGCGGCCAAGCGGTTCGGGCAGCCGGAGGAGGTGGCCGCCGCCGTAGCCTTCCTGGCATCGCCGGACGCCTCCTATGTGACCGGAGCGAGCCTCGTGGTCGATGGAGGATGGAGCGTCATGAAGGAGTCCTCGTGAGGGGCACACCATGCGGTGGGCCGTGCGTGGCCTCCCCGAACAGGACTGAGCGGAAACGGAGAACATGGTGACCCATCCCGGTAAGGGGCTGCACGGCCAGGCCGTGGAGGAGTTGGGCCGGCGCATCATCCGCGGCGACTACCCCCCGGGCTCCGTGGTGGACCCGATCAAGTTCGAGACAGAGCTCGGCGTCAGCAAGACCGTGGTGCGCGAGGCGATGCGCGTGCTGGCGTCCAAGGGTCTGCTGGAGTCGAAGCAGAAGCGCGGTACGACCATCCGGCCCCGCGCCGACTGGAACCTGCTCGACAGCGACCTGCTGCGCTGGCAGGGCAGCAGCGCTCCCACCGACGGTTTCCTGGAAGACCTCGCCGAGGTCCGCGCCATAGTCGAGCCCGCCGGAGCACGGCTCGCCGCGACCCGGCGCACCGCAGCCGACCTGGACGCGATGCGGCAGGCGCTCGACGCGATGGCGGCGGCGGGCACGGACGCGGACGCGATGGTCGAGGCGGACCTGGCCTTCCACCGCGCCCTGCTGGACGCCGCCCACAACGAACTGCTGAGCCGCATGGAGGTCGTCATCGAGGCCGGTCTGCGGGTGCGCGACCGGATCGTGCACGGCGCCCGGCACTTCTCCGACTCCATCCCCGTGCACCGGGAACTGCTGGACGCGGTCGAAGCGGGCGCCCCGGACGCCGCCGTGGCCGCCGTCGAGTCGCTCCTGGCGCAGGCGTCCGACGACCTGGCAGCCGTACGGGCGAGGGCGGACGACGACGTCGCGACCGATACGCTGCCGAAGGAAGTTACTTGAAAATAACCGGACTTGAGACGTTTCTCGTCGCGCCGCGCTGGCTGTTCCTGCGCATCGCCACCGACGAGGGCATCACCGGCTGGGGAGAGCCCGTGATCGAGGGCCGCGCCGAGACCGTACGGGCGGCAGTCCACGAACTGTCCGACTACCTCGTAGGCCGGGACCCGCTGCGCATCGAGGACCACTGGCAGGTGCTCACCAAGGGCGGCTTCTACCGGGGCGGCCCCATCCTCTCCAGCGCCGTCGCCGGCATCGACCAGGCCCTGTGGGACATCGCCGGCAAGACCTACGGCGTCCCGGTGCACCGCCTCCTCGGCGGCCCCGTACGGGACCGCGTCCGGATGTACGCCTGGATCGGCGGAGACCGCCCGAGCGACGTGGCGGAGCTCGCCGAGGAACAGCTGAAGGCGGGCTTCACCGCCGTGAAGATGAACGCCTCGGCCGAACTCGCCCCGATCGACACCCCGGCCCGCACCGCCCAGGTCGTCGAACGCGTCGCGGCCGTCCGCGAAGTGCTGGGCGACGAGCGGGACATCGCCGTCGACTTCCACGGCCGGGCCTCCACCGCCATGTCACGCCGCCTGCTGCCCCTGCTGGAGCCGCTGCACCCGCTGTTCGTCGAGGAACCCGTCCTGCCGGAACACTCGGGCCATCTGCGCGGCCTGGCCGAGTCCACGAGCATTCCGCTCGCCACCGGCGAACGCCTCTACTCCCGCTGGGACTTCCGCGAGGTCATGACCAGCGGCATCGCCGTCGCCCAGCCCGACCTGTCGCACGCCGGCGGCATCTCCGAGGTCCGCCGCATCGCGGCCATGGCCGAAACATACGACGTCGCCCTGGCCCCCCACTGCCCCCTCGGCCCGATCGCCCTGGCCGCCAGCCTGCAGATCGCCTTCTCCGTACCGAACTTCCTCATCCAGGAACAGAGCATGGGCATCCACTACAACCAGCAGTGCGACCTGCTGGAGTACGTGATGGATCCCGAACCCTTCCGTTTCGACGGCGGTTACGCCGTCGCGCACTCCCGCCCGGGTCTCGGCGTCGAGATCGACGAGAAGGCGGTACGCCGCGCGGCAGAGACCGGACATCGCTGGCGCAACCCCGTATGGCGGGGAGCAGACGGTGCGTTCACCGAATGGTGACCACGCTCGGGCCCGACGGCCACCGCCCCCCCCCGCACCTCACGCCGAAAGAGAGCCCGCTCCCAATGAATCTGGTGGAATCGCTCCGAGCCCACCGCCTGCTGGCGATCGTGCGCGGCACGGATCCCGCCGCGGCACTGCGCACCGTACTCACCCTCGCCGAGGAGGGCATCCCGGCCGTCGAGGTCTCACTGACCACCGCCGACGCCCTGACCGTGATCAGGCAGGCGCGCACCGAACTGGGCTCGGAGGCGCTGCTCGGCGCCGGAACCGTGCGCTCGGCCGCGGACGCCGCCCGCGCCATGGACGCCGGAGCGTCGTACCTCGTCACCCCGGCACTGGTCGACGGGCTGGAACCGTACGGCATACCCGTGCTGATGGGAGCCCTGACGCCGACCGAGATCGAAGGCGCCCTCGCACGGGGCGCCGACGCGATCAAACTCTTCCCCGGCTCCCTCGGCGGCCCCGGCTATCTGCGGGCCCTGCGCGGCCCGTTCCCCGACGTTCCCTTCGTGCCCGTCGGCGGGGTGGACGCGCAGGCGGCCCGCGACTATCTGGACCGCGGCGCCATCGCCGTCGGCGTCGGCTCACCACTCGTCGGTGACGCGGCCGACGGCGGCGACCTGAACCAACTCCGCGCCCGCGCAGCGGAGTTCCTCAAGGTGGCCGCAGGGGAGACGCCGTGACGACACCGGCCCCGCCCGACGTGGTGACCTTCGGCGAGACGATGGCGGCGCTCCGGGCCGGCGGTGCGCTGCGGCTGGGCGGCAGTCTCGGCCTGTCCGTCGCGGGAGCCGAGTCCAATGTCGCGATCGGTCTCGCCCGGCTCGGGCACCGGGTGCGCTGGGCCGGCCGGGTCGGCGCGGACGAACTCGGCGCGCTGGTCCTGCGCACGCTGCGCGCCGAGGGCATCGACACCAGCCACGCGGTGACCGACGACACCGGCCGGCCCACGGGACTGCTGCTGACCGAACCCCGCCTGGGCACTCTGACCCGCGTCAGCTACTACCGTGCCGGTTCGGCCGGTTCGGCCGTCTCACCGGCCGACGTGCTGCCCGCGCTCGACTCCGGTACCCGCATCCTGCATCTGACCGGCATCACCCCGGCGCTCGGTCCATCAGCGGCCGAGGCCGCCCTGGCCGCCGCCACCAACGCTCACGACGCCGGCATCACCGTATGCCTCGACGTCAACTACCGCTCCCGGCTGTGGACCGCGGACCGCGCCCGCACCGTCCTACGTCCGCTGCTGTCACACACCGACGTGCTCATAGCCTCCGAGGACGAGCTGCCGCTGGCGCTGGAACGGCCGGGCGCGGATGAGGCCGAGGCCGTGCACGGTGTCCTGGCCGAAGGCGTCACAGAGGTGGTCGTCAAGCGTGGCGCACGCGGCGCGACGGCCTTCACCGTCGACGGGGCGAGCGACTGCCCAGCGCGACAGATCGACGCCGTCGACCTGGTCGGCGCAGGCGACGCCTTCGTGGCCGGATACCTGTCCGGACTCCTGGGCGGCGCGGACATACCCGCCCGTCTGCACCGAGCGGTCACCACCGCGGCCTTCGCCGTCGCCACCCGAGGCGACTGGGAGGGCCTGCCGACGCAGGACGAACTCGGCCTGTTGGACCAGCCGGACGGCACGACACTTCGCTGAGACCCAGGAGACGGAACATGACATCGACGGCAGGGCTCGCCACGGTCGTGGTGGGGGGAGGGTACGAACTCGCCGAGGGCGGCCGCTGGACGGACGGCCGGTATGTGTACGTCGACATCCTCAGCGGACGGCTCTTCGAACTGCACGACGACACAGAGCCGGCCCCGCGCCAACTGGCCCGACTCGACATACCGTTGGGTGCGGTCGCCCCGGTGGGTGACCGGCCGGACATGTGGATCGCCGCAGCGGGAACCGGGATCGCGCTGCTCACGGCCGACGGCACACTGGAATGGCTGGACCGTCCCGAGGACCGCACCCCGGTCCCCAGCCGGATGAACGACGGTGTCGCGGACCCCGCCGGACGCTTCTGGGCCGGCAGCATGGCCCACGACGGCACCCCCGGCGCGGGCTCCCTCTACCGAACCGACCCCGACGGCACGGTCGTACGTGTCCTCGACGGCCTGACCATCGCCAACGGCCCGGCCTTCACCGCCGACGGCACGACCATGTACCTCGCCGACACGGCCGCCGGCACCATCCTCCGCTGCCGGGTCGACCCCGCCTCGGGCGACCTCTCCGGTGTCCCGGAAACCTTCGCCCAACTGCGTGACGGCGAAGGCAGCCCCGACGGAATGACGGTCGACGAGGAGGGCTGCCTGTGGGTCGCGCTGTGGGGAGCCGGTGCGATCCGCCGGTACCACCCCGACGGCCCCCTCCTCCGTACCCTGGCCGTCCCCGCCCCGCACCCCACCTCGGTGTGCCTGCACCCCGACGGCAATCGCCTCTTCGTGACGACGGCCCGATACGGGGTGAAGCGCCCGACCACGACCTCAGGCGCGGTGCTCAGCGTCCCGGTACCGGTCAGGGGAACGGCGGCCTGCTCCTGGCGGGGCCGGCGCTGACATGCACGAGGACGCCATGCTGTCGTACCGCTGCCGGACCGGTCACCGCGGCATCCGGGTCAGCGTGGTTCGCGGACGACGGCGACTCCTCCCGGTGGGACCGTGACGGTTCCGGTGATCGGTGTGCCGGTGAGGAGTTCGACGCCCTCGGCGGGCGCTTCGGCCCCCTTTCCGGTGTGGTCGATGAGGAACAGGTAGTCGGCCTCCGCGCCGCGGCGCCGGACGGCCTCGATGCCGGCGGGGGCCTGGTGCTCGGGTGTGACGTCGGCTTCCCGGGTGATGCGGTGGAGGAGGGCGGCGAGCGTGTCGGGGTCGGGGTGGGTGGCCAGGTACCAGGCGGTTCCGCTGCCGTGGCGGTGGCGGGTGACGGCGGGAATGCCGGCGAGTGGGCCGTCGGCGTAGGAGGCGACGGCCCGGGCGCCGGTGAGCCGGACCCGTTCCGACCACAGGTCGGCCGTGGCACCCGGAGGCACGTCGCCGGCCAGGCCGGTCCTCTCTCCGGGCAGCAGGGGGAAGAGCTCGTCGGCGACCACTCCGAGGACCTCGCGGAACGCACCGGGGTAGCCGCCGAGGAACACGTGACCGTGCTCGTCGACCATGCCGCTGTGGAAGCCGACGGCCAGCGTCCCCCCACCTTCGGTGAACCGGGCGATGTTCGCGGCGGCCGCCTCCGTCACCAGGTACAGCGACGGCACGAGGACGAGCCGGTAGCGGTCGAGCCCGGGGTCGTCGGGGCGTACGAAGTCGACGGCGATGCCGGCTCGCCACAGGGGGGTGTACCAGTCGCGCACCAGGTCCTGGTAGCGCAGCTCGCCGCTGGGCTGGGACGGGAGTTCAAGGGCCCACCGGGCGTCCCAGTCCCATACGATCGCCACCCGGGCCGTGCTGGTGGAGTCCCGTACCTCGGCCAAAGCCTTCAAGTCCGAGCCCAGTTGGACGACGTCCCGCCAGATCCGGCTGTCCGTGCCCGCGTGCGGCAGCATCGCCGAGTGCCACTGCTCGGCGCCGGCCTTCGCCGCGCGCCACTGGAAGAACGCGATGCCGTCCGCGCCACGGGCCACATGCGCGAGGGCGTTGCGCCGCATCTCTCCCGGTCCCTTGGCACGGTTGACCGGCTGCCAGTTGACGGCGCCGGTCGAATGCTCCATGAGGAACCACGGGCCGCCGGCGAGCGACCTCATCAGGTCGCCGCTGAGGGCGATGTCGAGTTCCGCCTCCGGGTCGTCGGACATCAGATAGTGGTCGTTGGAGAGGATGTCCAGCTCGGGCGCCCAGCGCCAGTAGTCGAGGGCGTCGAAGGTGCGCAGGACCATGAGGTTGGTGGTCGCGGGGATGTCCGGAGCGGCCCGGCGCAGCACCTCGCGTTCGGCGGTGCACAGCGAGAGCAGTTCGTCGGAGCAGAACCGGCGCCAGTCCAGCCGGTGGGTGGGGTTGGGGACGGCGCCGGTGGCGCGGGGCGGCAGGATCTGGTCCCAGTCGTAGTACCACTGGCTCCAGAAGGTGGTGCCCCAGGCGTGGTTGAGGGCGTCAAGGTCGTCGTCGTAGCGGGCGCGGAGCCAGGTGCGGAAGGCGGCGGCGCTGGTGTCGCAGTAACACTCGGCGTTGTGGCAGCCGTACTCGTTGTGGACGTGCCACATGGCCAGGGCCGGGTGGGCGGCGTAGCGCTCGGCGAGGACTTCTGCGATACGCAGTGCTGCTCTGCGGTAGGCGGGGCTGGACGGGCAGAAGGTCTGGCGGCTGCCGTACGAGAGGGTGCGGCCGTCCTTGTCGACCGGCAGTGCTTCCGGGTGTGCCTTGAAGAACCAGGCGGGCGGGGCGGCGGTGGGGGTGGCCAGGTCGGCGGCGATGCCGTTCTCGTGGAGCAGATCGAGGACGCGGTCCATCTTCGTGAAGTCGTGGACGCCCTCGGACGGTTCGAGCAGGGCCCAGGAGAAGATGCCGACGCTGACCATGTTCACCCCGGCCTCGCGCATCAGGCGCATGTCCTCGGCCCAGACCTCCTCGGGCCACTGCTCGGGGTTGTAGTCGCCTCCGTAGGCGATGCCAGGAAGACGAAGGCGGCGTGCGGTACTCACTGGTGGTGCTCCGGGAGGTGTAGGGGAGGGGCGGTGTGCGGTGTGTCAGCCCTTGTTGGCGCCCAGGGTGAGGCCGCTGACGAACTGTCGCTGGAGTGCGAAGTAGACGATCAGGGTGGGGATGGCGGTGAGGAGGGCGCCGGCGGCGACGAGGTTGGGGTCGGTGAAGTACTGGCCGGAGAGGTTGTTCAGGGCGGAGGTGATGGGCATGTTCTCGCCGGTGGAGATCAGGACGAGGGCCCAGAAGAAGTCGTTGTAGATCCAGATGGAGAGCAGGGTGGCCAGGGCGGCCATGGCGGGCTTGCACAGGGGCAGCACGATCTGCCAGTACAGGCGCCAGACGGAGGCGCCGTCGACGAGGGCGGCCTCGGTCAGTTCGTGGGGCAGGGAGCGCATGTAGTTGCTGAGGACGAAGGCGCAGAAGCCGGACTGGAAGGCCACGTGGATGAGGACCAGGCCGAGGGCGGAGTCGTACAGCTTGCCGCTCATGGTGATGCCGGGGATGTCGATGAGCAGGTACAGGCGGTACAGGGGGGTGATGATGACCTGCTGGGGGAGCAGGTTGCCGGCGGTGAAGACCAGCAGGAGGAAGAGGTTGATCCGGAAGTCGAAGCGGCTGACGTAGAACGCCACCATCGAGGACAGGAACAGGGTGAGCAGTACCGCGGGGACGGCGATGATGAGGGTGTTCACGAAGTAGTGCGTCATCTCCGACTGGGTGAACGCGTTCGTGAAGTTCTCGAAGCTGAGCTTGTCGGGCCAGGAGACGTAGCCCTTGTCGCTGGTTTCGCCGTAGGGGCGCATGGCGGCGTACAGGGCCCACAGCAGGGGGGCCAGCCAGGCCAGGGCGGCGCCGGCGAGGAAGAGGTGCAGGAGGATCCGGGCGGGGCGGACGGGGGTGCGCTGTGTGGCCGGCGCGCTCGCGGCGGTGGTGGTGGTGGTGTCGAGGGTGCTCACGCTTGCCGCTCCTTCCGGAAGGTCGCGATCAGGTAGGGGATGATCACGGCGAGGGAGATCACCAGGAGGACGACGGCGATGGCGGAGCCGTATCCGATACGGCTGGACTCTCCGATGATGTTGTTGGTGACGAGGATGGAGAGCAGTTCGGTGCCCTCGGCGCCCTTGTTGAAGACGAAGACGAGGTCGAAGGCGCGCAGGGCCTCGATGATGGTGACGACCAGGACGACGGTGTTGGTGGGGCGCAGGGTGGGGAAGATGACGTTCTTGAACGTCTGCCACTCGTTGGCGCCGTCGAGGGCGGAGGCTTCCCGCAGGGAGGGGTCGACGCCCTTGAGGCCGGCGAGGTAGAGGATCATCATGTAGCCGGCGTGGCGCCAGGAGGCGGCGATGAGGATGGCCCAGAGGTTGAGGTCGGGGTCGCCGATCCAGTCGATGTAGTGGCCCGGTTCGTTGGCGCCGATCAGGCTGTTGATGAGGCCGGTGTCGGGGTTGTAGATCAGCTGCCAGACGAAGCCGATGACCGCGAGTGACATCACGACGGGCAGGAAGAAGGCCGTCTGGTAGACGCGGGAGAAGCGGATCTGCTTGTCCAGCTGCACGGCCAGGAGCAGGCCCAGCGGTGTGGGGATCAGGATGAGCGCCACGAACCAGATGATGTTGTGCTGGACGGCGGGCCAGAACTGCGGGTTGTTGGTGAACAGTTCCTTGAAGTTGTCGAACCCGACCCAGGTGATGGCGTCGAAGCCGATGCCGTCCCAGGTGGTGAAGGCCAGCGCGATCGAGGCCAGCGCCGTCACCCAGACGAGGGCGACGTGCAGGATCGTCGGCAGACCCGCCATCAGGCCCAGCGTGAGCCTGTCCCGACGGGTGAGGAGCCGCCGGTGCCCCTGAGGGACCCGGCCGTTCGAGGACGCGCCCCTGGACGGCTCGGCGGCCACCTCCGGGGACTTCACGAGAGTGTCTGTGTTCATGAGGAGGCGAAGATGGTCTTCTTCTGGCGCTCGATGGACGAGAGCAGGCTGTCGACGCCCTTGGGGTCGCGGACGAACTTCTGCAGCGCCGGCTGCATCACCGTCGAGGTGAAGTCCGGGCGGCTGTCGCGGTCCATGAACTGGGTGAGGCTCTCGGCCCCGGCGATCATCTCGAACGCCTTCTTCTGCAACGTCGAGTAGGCGGCGGTGTCGGCCTTCCTGGAGGCGGCCACGACGCTCGGGTCGGCCTTGAGGTAGAGCTCCTCGGCGGCCGGGGTGCCCAAGTACTCCAACAGTTTCACGGCGCCCGCCCTGTTCTTCGGGGCCTTGCTCATCATGAAGCCGTCAGTGGGGGCCTCGACGGTGTCTTGGCCGTACGCCGGGTCGATCTCCGGGAAGGCGAAGAAGTCCAGGTCGTCCAGGTCGGCCTTGTTCGTGAACTGCTGTGCCACGAACGTGCCCAGCAGATACATGCCCGCCTTCTTCGACACCAGCGTCTGCGCCGCGTCCTGCCAGGTACGGCCGAGGGAGCCCTCCTGGTGGTACGGCAACAACTCGGCCCAGTGATCGAAGGCGGCCTTCACCTTGGCGTCGGTCCAGGACGCCTTGCCCGCCATCAGCTCGACGTGGAAGTCGTAGCCGTTGGTACGGAAGTTGATCTGGTCGAAGGTGCCCATCGCCGGCCAGGCGTCCTTGTCGCCGAAGGCGATCGGGACGAGCTTGTCCTTCTTCATCTGCTTGCACAGGGCGACCAACTGGTCCCACGTGGTGGGAACTTGGTAGCCGTACTGTGCGAACACGCTCTTCCGGTAGAAGACCGCCCACGGGTACGTCGTCAGCGGCACGAAGTAGTACTTGCCGTCCTCGCCCTTGCTGAGCTTCTTCATCGCGTCGGGGAAGTTGCCCCCGATCTTCTCCCACACGTCGTCGATCGGGTCGGCGAGGCCCTTGGCCGCGAAGAACTGCATGCGGTAGCCGGCGAACCAGTTGAACACGTCGTCCGGTGTGCCCTGGAGGTAGGAGTTGATCTGCTCCTGGAAGGTGTTGTGGTCCTTGGTGTTCACGTCGACCGTGATCCCGGACTCCTTCTCGAAGGCCGCGTAGACGCCGGCGAACGCCTTCTTCGGCACCGCGTCGGACGCGTTGGAGCCGAGGGTGACGGTCTTCGGGTCGGACGAGGTGCCGCTGCCGCCGCACGCGGAGAGCAGCGGTATGCCGGCACCGAGCAGAGCGGCCCCGCCGAGTCCGCGCAGCACGGCGCGGCGGCTGGTACCAGGCATGGACTGACCTAGGGATGAAGGGTGCATTTCGGCTCCTGAGGGGCTGTCACCGCCCGGGCGTGGCACGTCGGCTCCAGGGGCATGACGGGAAGCGGTCGCTTATACGACCAGAAACAAACGCGATCGAACAAACCTGATCGGTTGACGCGTCGAAGAGTGAACTTTCTGAGGGTCCGCTGTCAAGACTCCGTGGAATACGCGTCGAGCAAGCTGCCCCTGTCGGAGTCGTCCGCCCGGTCGACGCAAGAAATGCTGTGCGTGCTCTTGACGCGGGAGCTTCGGCTACGTAGACATGACCGCGCGGTCAGTGACCGCGCGGTCATATGGTTGACCTCGTTCGATGGTCACACTCGTCGGGAGTTCTCATGACACCAGTGGTGGGGCGTGGCGCGGGTTCCCCCGCCCCGCGCAGCGCGGACGTCGCCCGGGTGGCCGGCGTTTCACGCAAGACGGTGTCGCGGGTCCTCAACAACGAGCCGTACGTCTCCGACGAGGCCCGTCGACGCGTCCTCCGAGCCGCGGAGGAACTCGGCTACCGACTGAACCACGCGGCCAGGGCACTGGCCTCGGGCAGAAATCGTTCGATCGGTGTGGTCGCCCTGGGAACGGCCGGATACGGAACGGCCTCGCTCCTCGTGGGTATCGAGAGGGCCGTACGGGACGCCGGTTACGCGCTACGTGTGGTCAACACCGTGGACGGTGACCCCGAAGGCATCGCCGGCGCCGTGATGTCGCTCCTTGAGCAGGGAGTCGACGGCATCGTCGTATCCGAGCCCATCGTGGAAGGAGAGGTGCCCGTCGTGATCGACGTGCCCGTTCTCTTCCTGGGCGCACCGCCGGCCTTCAGCTCGGCCCGGACCCTGAGTGTGGGCGTAGGTGCTCACGCACTGGCGCGGGCAGCCACCGATCACCTGCTGGATCTGGGCCATACGACCGTTCACCACCTCGCCGGTCCGCAACGCTGGTACGCCTCCCAGGACCGTATCGAGGGCTGGCGCATGGCGTTGGCGGAACGGGGTGCGCACGAACCCCCTCTGATCCAGGGGGACTGGTCACCCGACTCCGGCTACGCGGCAGGCCGTGAGCTGGCCTCGGACACCTCGGTGACGGCGGTGTTCGCGGCGGGCGACGAGATGGCGATCGGTCTGATCCACGCCCTGCGGGAAAGCGGCCGCCGGGTGCCGGAGGACATCAGCGTCGTGGGCTTCGACGGCAACCCCGTCTTCGCCTACGTCAGTCCTCCCCTGACCACCGTGCGTCAGCCCTTCGACGCCGCCGCACGGGAAGGGATCAGGCTCCTGGTACACACCATCGAGGAGCCGACCGGCGATCTTCCTCCGGTGAGCGAGCTACCGGTCGAACTCGTCGTCCGGGGCTCGACCGCACCCCCGCCCTCCCACCGGGGCCGGACGGTACTCAGCACCACCTGAGCTGCTGCCTCGTCGCGCAACTCCCTTGCCACCCGGACGCCGTCCGCGCTGCCGCGCCGGTTGGCGTCACCCCTCTACTCCGCCGTTCCACGCCGGGATCACTCCGGTGCGCGGCGGGCAGCGAAACACATCCCCATCCCTTCCCCCGGGAGCCGCAATGTCCCCTGCGCAGACAGGCGCCAGACCCGGCGCCGCTCCGCGTTCCCGTCCTCTCCTCCTTCTGACGTTGGTGCTCGCCCTGCTCGCCGCGGTGGCGACGCTGGTTCTGCCGGCTGCCGGCCGGGCGGACGCCCTGTCTCGCCCGTCGCAGACGATGTACACGCCGCCGTCGAACGCGCCCTCACCCGGTTCGTACTATCCGCGGGCGATGCGTCTGCAGTACAACGGCTCGGCCAACGGCACGATGCTCGCCACCTTCGAGCAGTACACCTCCGGCACACCGGTCTTCCCGATCTACCGCAGTACCGACAACGGCAACTCCTGGACGAAGATCTCCGAGGTCGCCGACACCCAGAACGGCTGGGGCATGCGCTGGCAGCCCGAGCTGTTCGAACTGCCCACGGCGATGGGCGGCTTCCCCGCGGGAACCGTCCTCGCCGCCGGAGCCTCCGTCCCCGCCGACCGCTCAGCCATCAAGATCGATGTCTATGCCAGCACCGACCGCGGACAGACCTGGAGCTTCGTCAGCAACATCGCCACCGGCGGCCCGGCATTCGACCAGAACGGCAATGGCAACACTCCCGTGTGGGAGCCGTTCTTCCTCGTCTCCGGCGGCAAGCTGATCGTCTACTACTCCGACCAGCGCGACCCCGACCACGGCCAGAAGATCGTCCACCAGGTCTCCACGGACCTCCGCAACTGGGGCCCGGTCGTGGACGACGTGGCGATGCCGACCTACAGCCAGCGCCCCGGCATGGCCACCGTCGCGAAGCTGCCCAACGGGAACTACGTCATGACGTACGAGTACGGGGGTTCCCCCGCGGGTAATTTCGCCGTCTACTACAAGATCTCCTCCGACCCGGAGGCGTTCGACTCCGTCACGGGCATTCCACTGCGGTCGACGGACGGTCTGGTTCCCACCAGCACTCCCTACATCACCTGGCTGCCCACCGGCGGTCCGAACGGCACCCTCGTCGTCGGCGCCTACAGCACGAGCGACCTGTTCCTCAACACCCAGAACGGCGCCGCGAACACCTGGACACGCATCAACTCCAATGTCGCCGGCGGGTACAGCCGGGGCATGCTCCCGCTGACCGACGGCCACAGCCTGCTGGTGCTCAGCGGGGGGAGTGGGCGGAGCACCGGCGTCAACCCGGTCACGTACAGCACCATCGACCTGGGCGGGGGGATCTCCGGCGGTGCCACCTACACCCTGTCCAACGCGAACAGTGACCTGAGGCTCACCATCGCGGGCGGTTCCACCACCAACGGCACCGGCGCGACCCAGCAGACGGCCACCAGTGCCACCGATCAGCGGTGGCGCTTCGTCCAGCAGCCGTCCGGCTACTTCAAGATCTTCAACGTGGCCACCGGCAAGGTCCTGGGCGTGGAGAACCAGTCCACCGCCAACGGCGCCAGGATCCTGCAGTGGGACGACAACGGCACCCTCGACCACGAATGGGCCGTCGCCCCGCACCCCGCCGGCGGCTACACCATCACCAACCGGGTCACCGGCAAGTACCTGGAGATACCGAACGCCTCCACCGCCACCGGCACCACCGCCGTCCAGTGGAGCGGCACCAGTTGCGCCTGCCAGCGCTGGGACTTCACCCAGACCGCCCTGCCGCCCCTGGGCACCGGGCAGTACGTCCTCGTCAACAAGAACAGCGGCAAGTACCTGGACATCCCCCAGAGCTCCACCACCACCGGCACGGCCGCCAACCAGTGGCAGAACTCCGCCTGTTCCTGCCAGCTGTTCACCTTCCAGTCCGCCGGCAACGGAGCCTGGACCATCAAGAACGTCAACAGCAGCCTCAACCTGGGCATCCGTGACGGATCCACCACCGCCGGAGCCGCCGTCGTCCAGAACACCCCCTCCACCGCCGACTCACAGAAATGGACGCTCGTCGAGGCGGGCGACGGCTACTACGAACTCAAGAACGTCAACAGCGGCTTCCACGCCGGCGTCGCCCAGTCCTCCACGAGCAACGGCGCTCCGGTCGTCCAGTGGAACGACGTGAGCAACGACGACCAGCTCTGGAAGATCGTCCGCATCAACTGAGCGGACGAAAGGCAGGGAAGACCAACGTCCGGCCTGCCGCCCACGCCTACACCGTGTCCGGGCCTCGGCCGTCCCCCTGCCGGGGAACGGCCGAGGCCCGGATCACTGCCGGGATGTCAGGCTCCGGGGTGGAGGCCCAGCCGGCCCGGCGAGGGGTCCCCCTTGACCTCGCCGAAGTACAGGGCGAACGTCTGCTTCCAGCGCTCGATCGCGGCGCGGTCGGCCATGAAGCGGGGGAAGCCGTCGAGGTTGCCGTTGGGGTACTGCCAGATGGGCTTCAGACCCGTCGGCGGGGTGACGTCGGTGCGGACCGACCAGCCGTTGGTGGCGGCTTGCTGCTGCTCGGTGGACAGCCGCCAGTTGAGGAAGAGCTTGGCGGCGGCCGGGTGCTTGGCCTGCTTCAGGATCGCTGCCCGCTGTCCCCAGGACATGAACGGCGTCGCCTCGTCGGGGAGCACCCACTTGACGGGCCCGGTGGCCAGGGCCGAGCCGGAGCCGCCGACGCCGATCGCCTTCTGCCCGCTGGTGACGGCGTCTCTGGGGGTGTAGCTGCCGCGGGCGAACTGCACGTCCTGGGCGGCCAGCCGGGCCAGCCAGTCCCAGCCGTACTTCTTCACGTATAGCGCGTAGAGGTAGAGGGACGCGTCGTCGTCGTGCGGGTAGGACGAAGCTATCTTCCCCTTCCACTTGGCGTCGACGAGATCGAGCGGGCTGGTGGGTGCGTCCGAGCCGACGGCCGCGGGCCCGTACATGTAGCTGAAGGCGCTCACCTGGACGGCGACCCAGGCACCGTGCGGGTCTTTGAAGGGGGCGTAGACCTTGGAGTAGCCGGCCGGCTTGTAGGGGAGCAGGCGGCCCTGCTCCTTCCAGCGCACGAAGTCCTGCACGGTCTGCAGCTGTACGACGTCGGGCACGAGCGTGTCGGTCGCGAACTGGTTGTCCACCCGGACGTCGTGGAACTTGCTGTAATCGACGACGACCGTCAGGTCGATCTCGGGGAAGCGGCTCTTGAAACCGTTGCGCAGGCCGTCCGCCTGGGACGAGACATCCCCGCCCGCGTAGATCACGAGCTTCCCGCCCTCGGCGAGGGCGGCCTGGTAGAGCTCGTCGAGCGACCTCGTCTCTTCCTTGCCTCCCGTCGCGGTGGGGCTGGTGGAGGCCGTGGCCGGGGAAGTGGTGGCGGCTAACGCGCCGATGCCGAGAGCGGCACCCGCTCCGGTGGCGAGCAGGCGGCGACGGCTGGGAAGGCTGGTCATGTGGGGGAGAAACCTTTCTGAGTGAGAGGAAGAGTGCCCCGAGGGGCACGGACGCCGTGCGGCCCGGGCGGCCCATTCGTCCTGGACGGCCGACGGCAGAGCAAACAGTATCTGACGCGTCAGATATTTTCCCCGGTGCGACCCCGGTGCGACCCCGACGTGTCCCACGGCGACACCGCACGCCGGCGGCTCTGCCCAGCAGGGCGCCCCTTGGGGATGACGCCCGTCGTGCGAGGCGGCGCCAACCCACCACCGTCAGGTGTTCAGCGCGTCGATGAGTGCCTTCGTGACCTCCTCGGTGGAGGCGGTGCCGCCGACGTCGCGAGTGAGGATGCCGGCGCCCGTTGTCGCCTCGATCGCCTTGTGCAGGCGGGCCGCATGGTCGGGGAGGCCGAAGTGGTCCAGCATCAGCGCCGCGCTGCCGACCGCGCCGATCGGGTTGGCCAGGCCCTGGCCCGCGATGTCCGGGGCGGAGCCGTGGACCGGCTCGAACATGCTGGGGAAGCGGCGCTCGGGGTTGAGGTTGGCGCTGGCGGCGAGGCCGAGGCTGCCGGCGAGAGCGCTGCCGAGGTCGGAGAGGATGTCGGCGTTGAGGTTGGAGGCGACGACGACGGAGAGTTCCTCCGGCTTCAGTACGAACTTCGCGGACATCGCGTCGACCAGGACACTCTCGGTCTCCACGTCCGGGTAATCGAGGGCGACGCGCTTGAAGACGTCGTCCCACAGGACCATGCCGTACTGCTGGGCGTTGCTCTTGGTGACGGAGGAGACCTTCCTGTGGGCCCGGGTGCGGGCCAGGTCGAAGGCGAACCGCATGACGCGTTCGCAGCCGACCTCGGTGAACAGGGCCGACTGGACGGCGACTTCACCACCGGGTCCGCGTCCGGAGAGGTTGCGGCCGCCGAGACCGGCGTACTCGCCCTCGCTGTTCTCGCGGACGACCACCCAGTCCAGCTCCGTGTCGTCGGCCTTGCGCAGCGGGCTCTGGACGCCGGGCAGGAAGTGCACGGGCCGGACGTTGGCCCACTGGTCGAAGCTCTGGCAGATCTTCAGGCGCAGGCCCCACAGGCTGACGTGATCGGGGACGGTCGGCCAGCCGACCGCGCCGAAGTAGATCGCGTCGAAGTCCTTGAGCTGCTCCAGGCCGTCGTCATCGATCATCTTGCCGGTGCGCTCGTAGAACTCGCAGCCCCAGGGGAACTCCTGCCAGTCGAAGGCGAAGGCGCCGTGGGAGTCGGCGGCCAGGGCGTCCAGCACGGCCCGTCCCGCGGCGACGACTTCCTTGCCCACGCCGTCGGCAGGGATGGCTGCGATACGGAACGTGCGGGGTGTGGTCGTCATGAGTGCATGTCCTCCGGCTCGCTGTGATGCGGTCGGTTCGAGTCAACACAGGGTGGTCGCGGGGCGTCCAAGACGTGCTGCCGATGCGACCTATAGGCCAGGCCGATCGGTTGACGCTTGTCGCGCCCGGCGCTGGGCCAGTGACCCGGCGAGGGCGAGGAAGGCGCCCGCGGCCGGGGTGAGGTGCGCGGGCAGGCTGACCATCGCCACGTGCAGGTGGGCCGTGGAATCGATGGGCGCGACGACGGCCCCGCTGCGGCGGGCCAGCCGGGTCCACGAGGACGGCAGGACGGCGACGCCCACGCCGGTGAGGACCAGGGGGAGGATGGAGGTGCGGTGATCGACGACTGTCACGATCTTGGTGCCGGCGCCCCCGGCGGTGATGTCGTCGACGATGCTGCGCATCAGACTGCCGGTGCGGGACGCGATGAGCTTGTGCCCGGCGAGGTCCTCGGGCCGGATCGTGACGCCGTCCTCAAAGGTCCCGCCGGGCGCGGCGACGACCACGAACGGCTGGTCCTCGACGTGCAGGACATCCAGGCCGGACGACTTCACGGTGCCCGCCGAGCCCAGCAGGCCCAGTTCGCATGCGCCGCTGCGCACGAGGGAGAGAACCTCGTCGGGGGTGAAGGCGGCCTGAGTGCTCACCGTCACGGACGGGTGCAGCTCCGCGAAGCGGTGGATGAGCGTGGTGAGCGGTTCGATGCCGGGTGAGGGCATGGTGGCCACCTCGACTGTGCCCCCCTGCAGCCCGGCGAGCGCGGCGGCGGTGTCGCGGACGGCCGTCAGGTCGCGCAGCACCCGGCGGCTCGGCTCGAGCAGCTCCGCCCCGGCCTCGCTCAGTACGACGCCCCGGCCCACCCGGTGGAAGAGGGCCACCCCGAGGTCGGCCTCCAGGTTGGCCATGGCCTGGGAGAGCGAGGGCTGGGCCACATGCAGGACGGCAGCGGCCTTGCTGAAGCCACCGTGCTCGACGATGGCCAGGAAGTACTCGAGCTGCCGGGCGTCCAACGGTGACCTCCCGCGTCGTTCTGGGCTGCTGCGGCGAGGCCAACCTATCCGGCGCTCGGCCGACTCCTACGCGCCCGCGATCCAGCGGGCGGCGAGGGTCCGCCCGCACTGTTCGAGGAGCCGCACGGACAGGGCGGGGTCGTTCGCGCAGTCCTGGTCGGTGAGTTCGGTCAGGGCCTGTACGGAGCGGAAGTGCGCGGCGGTCCGCTCGGCGGGGAGCGTGCACCGGCCGGCCACGGCGTGCACCGTGGCGCCGTGCCGCCGGGCCCGCCGGGCGAGCGCGACAGGCAGCTTGCCCGACAGGGACTGCTCGTCGAGGCTCCCCTCGCCCGTCACCACGAACTCGTTCGCGGTCAGCAGCTCGTCGGCGCCGAGGAGGGCGAGGAAGTAGTCCGCGCCGGAGCACACCCGGCCGCCCAACAGCGTCCCGGCGTAGCCGAGTCCACCGGCCGCCCCGGCGCCGGGCGCTTCGGCGAGACGGGCCGCGTCCACGACGCCCGCCGCCTCCAGCCGTCGTACGAAGGAGCCGAGTGCTGCCTCCAGTTCCCGCACATCGTCCGTGGTCGCGCCCTTCTGCGGGCCGTAGACGGTGGCCGTGCCCGTCGGTCCGAGCAGCGGGTTGTCCACGTCGGTGGCGAGGACGAGATCGACTCCCCTCAGCATGGCGTGGGGTTCGGCGAGGTCGACGGTGTGGAGCTCGCCGAGCCCTCGGCCGCCGGGGCCGATCGGGGTGCCGTCCTCACGCGCCAGTACGGCGCCCGGCTCCTGGAGCAGGCCCGCGCCACCGTCCGTGGTGGCGACGCCGCCCAGGGCGAGGACGATCGTGTCCGCCCCGCCGGCCAGCGCGCACCGGACGGCCTGCCCGATACCGCGACTGGTGGCGGTGAGCGGCGCCTTGTGCCCGTCGGGCAGTACATCGAGTCCACAGACGCCCGCGGCCTCGACGAGGACGGTACGGCCGTGCATCGCGACGGTGGCGTTGACGGGCTGCCCGGTCGGCCCAGTCACGGTGCTCGTCTCGGGGCTGAACCGACCTGAGCAGGCGGCCGCCACGCTCCCCTCTCCGCCGTCCGCCAACGCGAGCCGGGTGACGCTCGCGTGCGGGGCACTGTGCAGTACCCCCCGTTCCAACGCGCGGGCGACGTCGTCGGCGCTGAGGGAGCCCTTGAACTTGTCAGGGGCGATCAGTACGGACACCATCAGGGGGCCACCTCGGCGGTTTTCGCGGTGTGCGCGGCGGGTGACGGGACGGCCGGACGACTCGCTTCGGCCACCTCGGGGCTCTCGGCCACGGGCGTCTCCGCCTCGGTGGTGGTCGGCGGTTCTCCGGCCCTGCCCGCGAGGACCTCACGTGCCCTGGCGAGGTCCAGGTTGTTCTCCCAGCGGGCGATGAACAGGGTGGCGACGGCGTTGCCGAAGAAGTTCACCAGCGCCCGGCACTCCGACATGAACTTGTCGATGCCGAAGACGAGCATGATGCCCGCCGCGGGAACGTGGCCGACCGTGGAGAGGGTGGCCGTGAGGGCGATGAAGCCACCGCCCGCGACACCGGCGGCGCCCTTGGACGCCAGCAACATCACGGCGAGGAGACCGAGTTGCTGGGTGACGGACAGAGGGGTGTCGGTGGCCTGCGCGATGTACAGGGTGGCCAGCGACAGGTAGATCGCCGCGCCGTCGAGGTTGAAGCTGTAGCCCGTCGGTACCACCAGACCGACTGTGGACCGCTCCACGCCCATGAACTGCATCTTGCGCATCAGTCCCGGCAGTGCCGGCTCGGCCGTGGACGTACCGAGGATGAGGAAGAACTCCTCC
Source organism: Streptomyces sp. DSM 40750 (assembly GCF_024612035.1). GTDB lineage: Bacteria > Actinomycetota > Actinomycetes > Streptomycetales > Streptomycetaceae > Streptomyces. The sequence goes on along the minus strand of NZ_CP102513.1, from coordinate 1,266,512 downwards.
TTGAAGTAGCGGAACAGCTGGAAGATGTTCAGCCGCACGTACAGGGCCAGCACACCGCCCAGCACCACCACGACGAACAGGGCGGAGGTGACGTAGAAGAGCAGGATCAGCGAACCGAGGCTGGTCAGCGTGGACAGGCCGAACTTTCCGATGGCGTACGACATCGCGCCGAAGGCGCCGAGCGGCGCGGCCTTCATCACGAACGACAGCACCTTGAACACGACCTCGGTCAGGCGCCCCACACCCGCGATGATCGGCTCACCCGCCTTGCCCACCATCTTCAACGCGATGCCGAAGATCACCGCCAGGAAGATGACCTGGAGGATGCCGCCCTCCACGAACGGCCCGAAGAAGCTTTCCGGCACGATGTTCGTCAGGAACTCCCACCAGTGCTGGTGCTCACCCTTCTCGATGTACTCGCCCGCGTCGCCCGAGGTTTCGAGCGAGGAGGGGTCGGCGTGCACACCGTCGCCGAGGCGGAAGATGTTGATCGCCACGAGCCCGGTGAGCATGGCGACGATGGTGCCGATCTGGAAGTACGTCAGAGCCTTGATGCCGGTCAGCCCGACCTTCTTCAGGTCGGCGACACCGGCTATCCCTCCGACGATCGTCAGGAAGACGATCGGCCCGATCAGCATCTTCATCGCGGTGATGAACGTGGTGCCGATCGGTTCCATGGACGTGGCCAGGTCCGGCCACCGCCAGCCCAGGACGATTCCGATCACGATCGCCAACAGCACCTGGACGTACAGCTGCCGGTACCACGGTTTCGCTGCGGCTCGCTGGCTGTGCGGAGTGTGCGTCGGGGTATGCGTCATTGCAGCCTCCCTGATCGCGCGGCACCGAGCCCGATCGGTCCGCGCTGACTTTCCGCCACAGTGAACCGGGTCACTGTCAGGGGGTCCACGACCAAAAATCGATGGCCCGTATAGGTGGTGCCTATCGGTTCCGCTCTTCGTGCGGACACCGCTTCCGGTGCCCGCGGCCGGATCCGTCCTGGGCACGTCCTAGGCGGTGCCCGGGCCGGTTCGTGAGAGTCGGATCATGGCGCGGTAGAGGGCGGTGGGGGTGGGGGCATCGGGCAGCGGTGGGATCTCGGTGCCGGGGGTGGCGTAGGAGCGGAGCATGTGGCCGACGAGGCGGCGCCAGGCGTCGGGGGCGGCGTCGCCGGTGGCGGCGATGACGCCGGCGTTGGCCATGAGGAGGATGACGAGGTCTTCGGCGGTGAAGTCGTCGCGGAGGTGGCCGCTGTCCCGGGCGCGGCTGATGAGTTCGAGGAAGCCGTTGTAGGCCTCGGTGCGGCGGGCCTCCAGTGCCTTGGCGGCAGGGAAGGTCATGGTCAGCACGTCGGCGAAACCGCGGTCGGCGGCCTGCATGGCGCAGACGGCGTGGAGGTAGCCGGTGAAGGCGTGCCAGGGGTCGGGGTCGTCCAGGGCGGCGGTGACGGCGTTGGCGTAGGCGTCCATGCGGTCGGCGAAGACCGCGGTGATGAGTTCCTCCCGGGTGGCGAAACGGCGGGAGAGGGTGGCTTTGCCGACGCCTGCCTCGCGGGCGACGGAGGCCATGGAGACGCCGAGCCCTTCGATGGCGTAGAGGCGGCGGGCGGCGGCCAGGATGCGGTCGCGGTTGCGTTCGGCATCGGCACGCAGCCGTGCGTCGGTCCCTTGGCCGGGGGTTTCGCCGGGAGGCGCGGAGGAGTTCATGGGTTCACTCTATCTAAGTGGAACGGGCAGGCCGCTTCTGTTGTACGCTCAACCTCACCCACTCCCACCTCACGGTGATCACCGGGCAACTGTCCGACCGCGAGGCCGTCGAGCAGGCCGTCAACGGAGCCGACGCGGTGATCAGCGCGCTGGGCCCGTCCCTGAAACGGTCCATGACCGGCACCGCGGTGACCGACGGAACCCGCACCGTCGTGCGGGTCATGGAGGCGCAGAAGGTGGCCCGGTTCATCGGCCTGGCCACGCCCTCACTGGCCGATCCGCAGGACAAGCCGCACTGGAAGCACAAGGTGCTGCCCGGCTGGCCGGGGAGATGTTCCCCAATGCGCCGGCCGAGCTGAAGGGCATGACCGAGGCCGTCACCGGCTCCGGCCTCGACTACACCATCGCCCGCATCACCAACCCGACCGACAAGCCCGCCACCGGCCGTATCCGCTCCGGGTTCCTCGGCCACGACAAGGTCGGCTCCGCCATGAGCCGCGCCGACATCGCCGCGTTCCTCGTCTCCCAACTCACCGAAACCCGCTACCGGCGGGCCATGCCCGCCATCAGCAACTGAGCCAGGACCCCGCCATGACCTTCGAACTCGGTGTCCACTCCTTCGGCAACACCCCGCGCCTGCCCGACGGCAGCCGCGGCCCCACCGCACAGGCTCGCCGCGATGTACGGGAGGCCATTGCCCTCGACAACGGGTCTGGATGCCGGCGCCGTCCAGCTCCTTGTGGAGGTTGATCACCCAGTTGCGCGGCGCGGCGGCGGCCGCGTTGACGAGCTCATCGGCCGCGCCGAGGTGACGGGCCGGCTGCGCGTCTCGGTCCGTCACGGATCGCCGCCGCTCGTGACGGCGCCGCTGGTCATCGCGCGACGGATTGTCGCCCGCGGGTCAGGTTTGGTTCTCGCCGCCGTCGACGTACAGGTTGGCCCCGAGAACGAAGCTGCTCTGCTCGGAAGCGAGGAAAGCCACCACGTTGGCGACCTCGTCCGGGTGTCCGATCCGGCCCAGTGGGACACCCGCGGCGAACTGTGACGTGGTGAGGGGCGTGTCTCCCGCGGCCACGGCGTCGAGTCCGGGAGTGTCGATGGTGCCCGGGGAGACCGCGTCGCTGCGGAAAGCGCCGGCACGTTGGGTATTTGGGTGTCACGCCGCCCATGGCCAACACGCCGGAATGAAAGCGCGTGGATGCTGACCGGGGGAGCCGCCGCACCGCGCCGGCCGTTCGCGGAGGGTCGGGCGGCGCCCCGGCCCGGATCAGGCGGCCCGGGCAGGTCTCCTTGCGTCGGCGCGCCCGTCGGTGTGGCGTCGGGGCCTGTTGCGTGGTGATGCCGTGCCGGAGACGGTGAGGACGGAGAGGAGGATGAGGGCGGTGGCGGGGGCGAGGACGGTCCAGGGGGCCAGTTCCACGTAGGGCTGATTCTCCGAGAGCAGGCGGCCCCACTCCGGGGTGGGCGGCTGTTCGCCCAGGCCGAGGAAGCCGAGGGAGGCCAGGACGAGGACCGTGGTGGGCAGCCGTAGCAGGGCGTTGCGCACCAGCGCGGGCAGGGCCGCGGGCAGCAGGTGGTGGCGCAGGAGGTAGGAGGGGCCGGCGCCGAAGGAGATCGACGCGAGCATATGGCCGCTGGCCCGTTCCTGTTCGAGCAGGGCGGCCGTCTGGGCGGCGTACGGGGTCCAGGCCACCAGGCACACCGCGCACGCGGCGCCCCAGACGGACGGTCCGGTCACCGCGGTCGTGAGCAGTCCGGCGAGGACGGCCGGCAGGGTCGAGACCACTTCGGTCAGGCCCGCCCCCACCTGGGTCGCCATGCCGATCAGAAGTCCGAGGAGGGCGCTGACCGCTGTCACCGCGAAGGCCACACCGGCCGTGCGCAGGGCTCCGTGGCCCAGCCGGGCCAGAAGGTCACGGCCCAGTGAGTCGGTGCCCAACGGGTGTGCGACGGACGGTGGGAGCAGCCGGGCCGTCGTGTCCACGTGCAGGGGATCGCGCAGCAGGCCGGCCACGACGAGGGTGAGCAGGGTGAGGGCGCAGAAGCCGATGACCCAGGGCAGTGAGCGGGGCCGTGACAGGGCGGGCGGGTGCAGGGCGGGCAGGGCGCCGTCCCGCAGGGCCGGACCGAGCAGCGCGCGACGTACTGCCTGGATCAGGAGGCCGGCGCAGACGCCCAGCAGGACCAGGGCCAGCGTCGCCGTCTGGAGCGGCGGCAGATCCTGGGCGGTGGCGGCCTCCAGCGCGAGACGGCCGAGTCCCGGGATGTTGAAGATCTTCTCCACCGCGACCGCGCCGCCGACCAGGGCGACGACGGTCGGCAGGAGCTGCGGCAGAACCCCGGACAGCGCGCGGCGCAGCGCGGTGCGCGCGATACGGCCGGGCGGGAGGCCGAAGGCGCGCCAGGTCCGTGCCCAGGGCTCGTGGAAGGCGGCGGGCAGGGACTGGTCGAGCAGTCCGCCGATCATCGCCCCTGAGGGCACCCCGAGGGCGAGCGCGGGCAGCACCATCGACCGCGGTCCCGCCCAGCCCTGGGAGGGGAACCAGCCCAGCCACACCCCGCACACCGTCGCGAGCAGCGAGGCGAGCAGGAACTTGGGCAGCGCGGCCAGGACGGCCGCCCCGGCGCCGGCCTTCCCCTGCCGCAGTCGCCGCCGGGAGCCGAGGTGGAGGGTGCGGGCGCAGACCAGCGCGGCGACCGTGACAGTGACGAGCAGTGCGCCGAGCATCAGCGTGAGAGAGACCGCGAAGGCGGTCATCACCTGGGGCAGGACCGGTTCGCCGGACACCCAGGAGGTGCCCGCGTCCCCGCGCGTCAGACCGTCCAGCCACCGCGCGAGATGGGCGAACGGCCCGTCGTCGAGGCCCAGTTGCTCGCGTACGGCGGTCAGCTGCGCCGGGGTCGGGTCCTGTTCGGCGGAGCGGGCGCGCAGGACGGTCAGCGCGGGGTCGTTGCCGGACAGCCAGGGCAGGAAGGCGACGGCCGTCAGCAGCGCGGTCCCGGCGACGACGCGGCCGGCCCCCGTGCGCCACCGGGGCGGGAGACCATGGGCGCCGGCCGACGACGTGATGCTCATCGGGGGCTACTTCAGGCGGGTGTCGACGTCGACCAGGGAGCGCTCGCGGGGGTCGAGGAGGACGCCCTCGACGTCGTCGGCGATGCCCTGCACGACCTTCTCGTGGACCAACGGGACGACGGCGTCGGTGCGCAGGATCTCCGCCTCGGCCTGCATGATCTTCTTCTGCCGCTCGGCCGTGTCGCCTTCCTCGGCGGCGGACTTGATGGCCTGGTCGACCTTCGCGTCCTTCAGGCCCGCGATGTTGTAGACGCCGTCGCCGGTGTAGTCGCTGGCGAGGTAGGCCACCGCGTCGCCGGTGTCGAGGAGCGTGACCCGGGAGAAGACGAGCGCGTCGTACCTGCCCGCGAGGAGGTCGGCCTCCATCTGCGTGTACTCCCGTACGTCCTGCTTCACGGTGAACCCGGCCTTCTCCAGCTGCTGCTGCAGGACGGTCGCGGCCTCGGGGAGTTCGGCGCGGTTGGTGTAGGTGGCCAGGCGCAGGGTCTTGTCCTTGGTCTTCGCCTTCACCTCTGCGGTGGTCGCGGCCTCGGCCCGGCCTGTCACCTCGACCCGCTGGTCGGCGGCCCAGGAGACGGCGGGCCCGAACAGGCCCTCCGCGGGGTCGGCGTAGCCGCCGAAGACGGAGTCGACGAGGACTCCGCCGTCCACGGCCTCGCGGGCGGCCGACCGCAGCGTGGCGTCGGCGAGGAGACCGCTCGCGGTGTTGAGGATCAGGCTGTCGGTGCGCACGGAGGGCACCTCGTGACGGGTGTTCTCGTCGAGGAGCTTCGCCTGGGCGGTGGGGATCCACTCGGCGATGTCGACGTCGCCGCTGCGCAGGGCGTTCGCGCGGGCGGTGCCGTCGGCTATCCAGCTGACGTCGATACCGGACGCCTTGGCCTCGCCGCCCCAGTAGCCGTCGTAGCGGTTGAGCGTGGCCTTCGTCTTGCCGGTGAGCCTGGTGATCTCGAAGGGGCCGGTGCCGGTGCCGACCGGGCTGACGGTGCCGTCCTTCGCGTACGCCTTCGGGGAGAGGATGCCGAGGGCGGGGCTGGCGAGTCGCAGCGGGAGGACCGGGTCCGCGTTCTCGGTGGTGATCGTGACGGTGTCGGCGTCGTCGGCCTTGGCGGTCAGCGTCACATCGCTGAGGACGCGGGGCTTGGTCTCCGCCTCGTTCGCGTGGGCGAGGGCGCTGACGACCGACTCGGCGGTGACGTCGGTGCCGTCCTGGAACGTGGCCTCGCGCAGCTCGAAGGACCAGGTCGTGGCGTTCTTCTGGGTCCAGGACTTCGCCAGGGCGGGTGCGGCGGCACCGTCCTCGTCCAGCGCGGTGAGGCCCTCGGCCACGGAGAGCTTGCTGAGTACGGTGGCGTCGTTGCTGTACGGCGACAGGGCCTGTACCGGCGGCACGGCGAGAGCGATCCTCAGCCGACCGGCCGGTCCCGCGGGGCCACCTGTACCCGCCCCACTCTCACCCGACGCGAAACAACCGACCAGCAGGGGGCTCAGAGCGAGCGCCGCGAAGAGGCCGCGGGAGGTGGTGCGCATGGTGGGTCCTGTCGTACGGGGAGAAGGTCACGCCCCCGCTCGACGAAGGCTGCGCGGGCCCCGTCAGCATATAAGGCAAGCCTTACCCAATTTTCACCAGGTGCATGAAACCTCAATTACCCTGCCCACGCTGGGTTCAGGGCGACTTCGGATCGCCCGGGCGAGGGCGTCCGTACGGCGGCCGAAGCGTGATCGCGGTGCGTCGCCCGTGAGCCGGGGCCGTCCGGCTGGGCGGTGGTGCTGTCGACGCCCGGACGATGAGGTCGACCGGTGGTCCGCTCGGCGGCAAGGCGTCCGCGTTCGGGTTCTCGATGGCGTGCACCAGACGCTTGAGTCCCTCCTGCGCCACGGCGTCGAACGGCTGCCGCACCGTGGTCAGGGGAGGAGTCACATAGGCGGCGACGGGGATGTCGTCGAGGCCGACCACGCTGACGTCCTCCGGCACGCGCCGACCGGCCTCCGTCAGCGCGCGGATCAGGCCGATCGCCATGTCGTCGTTGGCGGCGAAGACCGCGGTGACATCGCCGTTCTCGGCCAGTTCGCGCCCCGCCAGGTAACCGGACGCGGCCGACCAGTCGCCCTCGATGGCCGGAGGTACTTCCCGGCCCTGTTCGGTCAGTGCCGCCCGCCATCCCGTCAGGCGGTCCCGGGCGGCGTACCACCGCTGCGGGCCGGCCAGGTGATGGACGGTCCCGTGGCCGAGCGCCAGCAGATGTTCGGTGGCGGCGCGGGCCATCAGATCCGCGCCGCCCCCTGCCGTCAACACCGTCGGCGCGGTGATCGGCGGCGGTGGTGCACCGAGGGCGATGACCGGCACGTCGATGCGGAGGGGTTCGCCTCCGCCGGGGCTCTGCTCGTCGATCGGTTCGGAGATGACGATGCCGTCCACGCCCTGGTCGAGGAGCGAGTCCACGGCGCCGGCGAGGCCTGCCGGGTCACCTTCCATCGTGTTGACCACACGGAGCGCGTATCCCGTGTCGCGGACGACTCGCTCGACACCGACGAGGAGCGAGGCGGGTCCGTACAGGGCTGTTCCCAGCGTGACCACGCCGATCGAGCGGGTGCGCCCGGAGGCCAGTGCCCGGGCGGCGTTGTTGCGCCGGTAGCCGAGCTGTTCGGCGGCTTCGAGGACGCGTCGGCGGACCTCGGCGGAGACGTACGGCTCGTCGTTGAAGACCCTTGAGACGGTCTTCTGGGAGACGCCGGCCAGACGGGCCACGTCCACGCTGCTGGGTGCCGGGGAACTCCCACCCCGCCCCGTCTTTCCTCGCGTCATGGTGCTCCCTGTGACCGCACGAATCGAGTCCGATGATGCCAGATGCGATCCGCATGACAGCGCAGTCATATCCACGCCAGCCTGTCTGCGCAGTGATGAAGGAGAATGAACCCGGATGCCGCGCGGCCAGGTGCCGGCCGCGCGGCGAGGGTGCTTCAGCGCGGAGCCGGTCGAGTCAGGCAGGCGACCCGGTCACGGCGTTTCCCGACTTGGTGACGTGGTAGACCGCCGTGGCACCGCTCCAGAAGTGGAAGGTGAGCGTCACCCGGGAGCCGTCCCTCAGTGAGGTGAAGAACTCGGCGGTGAGCTTGATGGAGTCGTTGGTGTACGCCGAGAAGGCGGTGTCCCACTGCTGGAAGGAAGTCCAGCTCGCCGGGCCCGCGTTGCTCCCGTCGTCGTACCTGGCCTCCATCGTCGCGAGCATGTCGCCTCGGAACTGGGTGGGGATCGTCAGACCGCCCGTGTTCCCCGAGGCGTTCGACAGGACCGGTCTGTCGTAGGTGATCACATCGATCCGCCAGGGGACGCCGCGGGAGAACCTGGCCTCCAGCGTCGCGTTGACTCCGTACGCGCGGTCGCCGGCCAGCTCCGTGAGCGCGGTGGCCGTCAGGGTGAGCCGGTTGCCGGAGACGGTGTAGTCCCTGCCCCGCAGGAGATTGCGGGAGCCGTGCCGCAGCCCCTGGAAGTCGGTGCCGTTCGGGTTCAGCGTGAGGTCCTGGCTCGTGAGGGCGCCCGACTTCGGCAGGAACACCATGTCGCTGGAAGCGGTGCCCGAGCGCGTGGTCCAGCTCGACCTGATCTGGGCGAACAGCTCCGGGTCGCGCCACTGCAGGGTGTTGCGGTTCAGGAACTGACCGGCGTCCCACAGCATGGTGGTGAGATTCCGTCGGCGGGCGTAGTCGCCCAGGAACTCGAAGTACTTGCGCTGCTCGCCCCGCTGGACGATGCCGGGGCGGTTGTGGTCGTAGGCCAGAAGGGCGTACTCGCCGATGACGACCGGGATGCCGCGCGCGACGAAGGTGTTGTAAGCGCGGTCGAAGGTGGCGGTGAGGTCCTGCTCCGAGGTGGCGTCGAACCGGGTGTACCCGGCGATGTTCACGCTGAACGGCCACCAGCCGTAGAAGTGGATCGTCGTGGCCACCATGGGGTCGCGCAGGTCTTCCAGTTCGGCGGCCAGTGCGTCGAGCCGGCCCTGGTCGGCGTTGGTGTACAGCGTGGGCAGCACCAGGAGGCGGTTGGTGTTCCCGCCGCCGGAGTCACGGACGATCCGGTGGGTCGCCTTGTTGAGCTCGGCCAGCAGCCGGTAGTTCTCGTCGTCAGCGGAGGTGTCGCTGAACGTGGGCTCGTTGATGCTCTCGAACACCAGCCTGGAGGGCCTGTCCCGGAACTCCGCCGCTATCTGGGTCCAGGTGGCGTTGTAGCGGGCGAGGACCGCGTCGTGGTCCGTCGAGAGGTTGTTGACCCACATCCAGGAGTCGTGGTGCATGTTGAGCAGCACATACAGGTCTTCGTCCAGCGCCCAGTCGACGACCTGCCGGACCTTCGCCATCCAGGCCGGGTCGATCGTGTAGTCGGGAGCCGAGCCCTGGTGGATGCCCCAGGTGACGGGCAGGCGGATGCTCTTGAAGCCCTGAGACCTGACCTTCTGGAGAAGGGCCCGGGTCACCGGAGGGTTGCCCCAGGACGTTTCGTCGGGGATGGCGTCGTAGGTGTTGCCCAGATTCCATCCGGGCTGCATGGCCGCCACTGTGCTGCGGGCGGCCGGGGCACTGGGCGGGGGATCGGCGGCCTGCGCGGTGGCGGGCAGCAGGGGGAGCAGGACGAGCGCCAGGACGAGTGCCGTCAGTCTCCGTGGGGGGCGCGACGACCGGCGCCGTCGCTGAAGAAATCCTGCGAGTCTCCTCGTCATCACGTGCACCTTCTGTTGGGGGCGAACCCTGGCGGGCCGATCCCTGCCAGGGAGCGTTCGACACGTGGAGTCGGCCTGAGGCCGACAGAGATACAACTCAGAGAAAGAAACTTTCGCTCTGCGCGGCGGAGAAATTAACATGAAGAGGTGTCCGAGGCCACAGATGCGGCGGTAACGGATGCCAGAATGAACCGGGCACACCCCGACGCTCTTCAACCGGCTTTCGCGCCGGGCCCGCGCCGGGCGAGAGCGGTTCGACGATCGGGAAGACGACCTTGGCGGACTACGCGGCTGACGGGCCGGCGGACAAGAACGACGGACGGGGCGACACGTCCCGGCCGGTCACGATCGCGTACATCGCCGAGTCGGCGGGGGTGTCGGTCCCGACCGTGTCCAAGGTGATCAACGGCAAGTCGGGCGTCTCCGCGGACACCCGCGCACGGGTGGAGGAGCTGGTCAACAGGTACGGCTACCGCAAGCCCACCGGCGCCAACCGGAACAACGTCGTGGAACTCGTGTTCCGCGAGCTCAAGCACATGTGGGCGGTCGAGATCATCCGTGGCGTGGAGCGGGTGGCCCGCCGGCACCGTGTGGGCGTCATGGTGTCGGAGTTCGGACTGCACGACACCACCGCTCCCACCTGGGACGACACCGTCTCCCGGCGCCCGAACTGCGTCCTGTCCGTGGCCCAGCTCTCCGAGGCCGAGCGCGAGCAACTCAAGGCGAAGGGTATCCCGTTCGTCGTCTTCGACCCGGCCGTGGAACTGCCGGACGACGTCCCGTTCGTGGGCGCGACCAACTATTCCGGCGGCCGGATCGCGACGCGTCACCTCACCGAACTCGGGCACCGCCGCATCGCCATGATCAGCGGCCCCGAGGACCAGCTGTACTGCCGTGCCCGCCTGGACGGATACCGCTCCGCGATGCAGTCCGCCGGCCTGGCCGTCGATCCGGGGACCGTGGTGCACGCGCCGCTCACCGGTGAGGACGGCTACGAGGCGGCGCGTTCCCTGCTGGCCCTGCCCGAACGCCCGACGGCCATCTTCACCGCCAACGACCTGCAGGCGCTCGGCGTCTACCAGGCGGCACGCGAGGCCGGCCTGCGTATTCCCGACGACCTGAGCGTCGTCGGCTTCGACGACCTGCCGGTCGTGGCCTGGGTGGACCCGCCCCTGACCACCGTGCACCAGCCCCTGACCGAGATGGCCGTGGCCGCGACCGAGCTGGCGCTCACGCTCGGCCGCGGTGAGGACGCGCCCCAGGTCGGGCTGGAGATCGCGACGACCCTGACGGTCCGGGGCAGCACGGCTCCACCCAGGGACTGAGGTCGGTTTCCGGTCCGAAGGGGCTGAGAGGCACGCTCGGTCATTGACCCCGGCAGCAGGCCGTAGCTAGCCTCCCCTGGAAAGTATCTGCCTGATTCAACGAAACTTTCTTGCCTGGTGGGCGGCAGTCCCGCACCGGCGGACCGTGAAAGGACTCGATGAGGGTGTCCAGCGTGCCCGAGACGGGCAACACCATCACCAACCCGGTGATCCCCGGCTTCCACCCCGACCCGTCCGTCTGCCGGGCGGGCGACGACTACTACCTCGCGTGCTCCAGCTTCGAATACTTCCCCGGCGTCCCCCTCTTCCACAGCCGGGATCTGGTGCACTGGACCCAGATCGGCAACGCCCTCGACCGCCCGAGTCAGCTGCGTCTGCCGCTCGACACGGCTTCCTCGGGAGGGATCTACGCCCCCACCCTGCGCCACCACGACGGCCGCTTCTGGCTGATCGTCACGAACGTCAGCGGTGACGGCAATCTGCTGTTCACGGCCACCGATCCGGCCGGGCCCTGGTCCGATCCGATCCGGCTGTCCGGTGTGCACGGCATCGACCCGGACATCGCCTGGGACGACGACGGAAACTGCTGGTGCACCACGGCAGGAGTCGGACAGATCCGCATCGATCCCGACACCGGGGAGACGCTCGGACCGTCGCGCCGCCTGTGGTCCGGGGCACCCGGCGCCAAGGCCCCGGAGGCGCCGCACCTGTACCGGATCGGCGACTACTGGTACCTGCTCATCGCCGAAGGCGGCACCGAGCGCGGTCACAGCGTCTCCATCGCCCGCGGCCGCACGCCCACCGGCCCGTTCGAGCCGTGCCCGGCCAACCCGATCCTCACCCACCGGAGCACCGACCACCCCATCCAGAACACCGGCCACGCCGACCTCGTGCAGGGACCCGACGGTTCGTGGTGGATGGTGCTGCTCGGCGTACGGCCGGGCGGTGGCACGCCCGGCTGGCACGTCCTCGGCCGGGAGACGTTCCTGGTGCCGGTCGACTGGGTCGACGGCTGGCCGGTCGTCGGTGAACTGTCGTCCGTCATGCCCGCACCTCCCTGGCCCCTGCGGCCGCAGGCCGTAGCGGCCGAGGTCCGTGACGACTTCGACCTGACCGAGCTGGCCCCGCGCTGGATCTCGCTGCGTCAGCGCCTCCCGGAGGACTGCACCACAAAGGAACGGCCCGGCTGGCTGACCCTGCGTGCGCGCGGCGGATCGCTCGACGACGCCGACGTGACCTTCGTGGGGCGACGGCAGCAACATCGGTCCTGCCGGGTGCGCACCCTGGTCGACGTGGCGGACGGGCACGGTGGCCTGGTGGTTCGTCTCGACGAGCGGCACCACTACGCGATCGAGGCCTCGTCCGGGCAGGTACGGGTGCGTGCCCGCATCGGACCGCTGGACACCGTCGTCGCGTCCCGGCCGACGGCCCCCGGGCCCGTGGTTCTCCGCGTCGAGGCCGCCGCCGTGCAGGCGGTGAACGATGCGCGCACCGGCCCCGACTTCGTCTCGATCGGTATCGAGGAATCGGACGGCACCTTCGTCGAACTCGCCTCGCTGGACGGCCGGTACCTCTCCACGGAGGTCGCCGGCGGTTTCACGGGCCGGGTCTTCGGAATGTACGCCTCAGCCGGCTCCGTGCACTTCGACTGGTTCGACTACGAGCCCCTCGAGCGCTGAGGCGTCACCGTCGGCCGATGCGTCGGAACAACACGCCGGCGCCGCCCGCGAAGAACGACGCGGGCGGCGCCGGCGTCCTGACTCCTGGCCCACGAGGCGGGCTGTCGCTTGCGCACTCACCTCCCACGACCGGCCCCCTGATGGCACCGGGAGCAGCGGCCCAGCGGCCTTGGGCGCGCAACCGTGTCCCAAGCAGATCGCCTCTCGGACATGGCTTTCTTGCTACCGGACCATTGACATGGCGTTGTTCGAGAGCTGAGGATCACGCTTGCAAGCACGTTATTGAAACGATTCAAGGCGTTGTGGTGCCCTCGATCGGGGCGCACGGCCCAGTGACTCGACACCCCTTGCAGGGCGGGCTGAATCAGCTCAGCAGGCAAGAGAGGTGCCCCGCTTCTCCAGCACTTCTGGGAAGGTCCCCTCGATGCAGTCCATGTCCCGCCGCTCCGCCCTGCGCTCCGCCATAGCCGTGGCCCTTGCTCCGACCGCGGGCTCCCTGGTTCTTCCCGGCCTCGCCCCGGTGGCGTCCGCCGCGGTCTCCTGGACCGCGAAGTGGCTCTGGGCGCCGTCCAGCACCACGAACCAGTGGGTGGCTTTCCGTAGGTCGTTCACCCTGGGCTCGGCGCCGTCGAAGGCGGTGACGCGGATCGCGGCGGACTCGAAGTACTGGCTGTGGGTGAACGGCACGCTGGTCGTCTTCGAGGGCGGGCTCAAGCGTGGTCCCAACCGTACGGACACCTACTACGACGAGATCGACCTCGCCCCGTTCCTCACCAGCGGAAGCAACACGGTCGCGCTGCTGGTGTGGTACTTCGGCAAGCAGGGCTTCTCTCACAACAGCAGCGGCAAGGGCGGTCTGCTGTTCCAGTCGGACATGGAGGTCGGCTCGACCACCACCCAGCTGGTCAGTGACACCAGTTGGAAGTACACCGTCCACCCGGGCTACTCGAACAACACCAGCGGCACGCAGGTCAACTTCCGGCTGCCCGAGTCCAACCTCCACTACGACGCCCGCAACGCCTCCGTGATGGCCGGGTGGCGGTCGTCCGGGTTCGACGACAGCGGCTGGAGCGCTCCGACCGACTTCGGTGCCGTAGGTGTCGCGCCCTGGAACAACCTCGTGGCGCGGCCGATCCCGCAGTTCCGCTACTCCGGCCTGAAGTCCTACACCAATGCGTCGTCGCTGCCCTCCACGGGGCGCGGGTCCACCGCGATCTCGGCCACCCTGCCCTCGAACCTCCAGGTCACGCCGTTCCTGAAGGTGGACGCTCCGGCCGGTGCGGTGATCGGAGTGCAGACCGACCACTACGACGACGGCGCCAACCTGACGGGGATCGAGCCGGGGACCGGCTACAACATGCGCGCCACCTACGTCTGCGCCGGCGGGGTCCAGGAGTTCGAGGCGCTGGCGTGGATGAGTGGCACGGCCGTGCGGTACACGATCCCCTCCAACGTGACGATCCTGGAGCTGAAGTACCGGGAGTCCGGCTACGACACCGACTTCGACGGGTCGTTCAGCAGCAGTGACGCCTTCCTGGACACCTTGTGGACCAAGGCCGCCCGCACGATGTACGTCAACATGCGGGACAACTACATGGACTGCCCCACCCGAGAACGCGCCCAGTGGTGGGGCGACGTCGTCAACCAGCTCAAGGAGGGCTTCTACACCTTCGACACCAGGTCCCACGCACTCGGCGAGAAGGCCATCGCCCAGCTCGCCGCCTGGCAGAAGACCAGCGGGGCACTGTACTCCCCGGTCCCCACCACGATCTGGACCGCCGAACTGCCCACCCAGATGCTGGCCTCGGTGTGGTCGTTCTGGACGTACTACCTCTACACCGGCAACGCGGACGCCGTCACCGTCGCCTACCCGGCGGTGAAGAAGTACCTGAACCTGTTCAGCCTGGACGGCGACGGTCTCGTCAACCACCGTGCCGGCGACTGGGACTGGGAGGACTGGGGCTCCGACATCGATGCCCGTGTCCTGGACAACTGCTGGTACCACCTGGCCCTGGACACCGCCGCCAAGCTCGCCGAGCTCAGCGGCAACAGCGGGGACGTGGCCGGGTGGAAGTCCAGGCGCGACAGCATCAAGGCCAACTTCGACCGCGTCCTGTGGAATCCCTCGCGGGGCGAGTACCGCTCACCCGGCTACACCCGCGACACCGACGACCGAGGCAACGCCCTCGCCGTCGTCGCCGGCCTGGCCCCCGCCTCCCGCCACCGGGCGGTGACCGAGGTGCTGCGCACCCACCTCAACGCCAGCCCCTACATGGAGTTCTACGTCCTGGAGGCGCTGTATCTGATGGGCGCGGCCACCGTCGCCGAGGAGCGGATGCGCAACCGCTTCGCCGCCCAGGTCGCCGACCCCGCCTGCCACACCCTGTGGGAGCTGTGGGACAAGGCCGCGGGGACCGACAACCACGCCTGGAACGGCGGCCCGCTGTACGCGCTGTCCGCCTACGCCGCCGGTGTCCGCCCCACCAACCCCGGCTGGACGGCGTACGAGGTCATCCCGCAGACCGGCACACTCACGAGGATCAACACCGTCGTGCCCACCGTCCGGGGCGACATCCGCTTCGGCATCGAGCGGGACGGAACCACGGCCACGCTGACGCTCACTTCGCCGGGCGGGACGGTGGCCCGGGTGGGCGTGCCCACCTACGGTGGCGCCCAGCCCGTCGTCAAGGCGGGCGCCACCACCGTCTTCAGCGGGGGCTCCGCCACCGGCAGCGTGAGCGGTCTGAGCTATGACGGCAAGGACTCCTCGTACGTCTACTTCACGGTGCAGCCGGGCACATGGACCTTCACGGCCACCGGCACCGGCCGGCTCGACAACCGCGCCCTGGGGCGGCCGGTCACCAGCAACAACAGCCTGGAGAACAGCAACTGGGGCAGGAACCGGCTCACCGACGGCCAGTCGACGAGCGTGAGCGGGGCGAGGGGCTACACCAGTAACGAGTTCGCCTCCGCCGATGTCAGCGCGAACCCCGTGTGGGTGGAGATCGACCTCGGGGCCGACACCGACCTCGACGCCGTACGCCTCTTCCCCCGCACCGACACGCCCGCGGCGGGCGGTGGCACGGCCGGCTTCCCCGTCGACTTCACCGTGCAGACGCGGAGTGACGGTTCCAGCGCTTACACGACCGTCCGCACCGTCACCGGGCAGCCCAATCCCAACGGGCTCGTGCAGACGTACGGCTTCAAGACGACCACCGCGCGCCACGTCCGCCTGCAGGTCACCAAACTGGGCACTCCCGCCTCCGACGAGACTTCCAAGTGGCGCCTCCAGCTTGCCGAGCTCACCGTTCCCACCGCCGCGACCAGCGTCACCAGCAACTGCACGCTGGAGAACGGGGACTGGGGCAAGACCCGGCTGCTGGACGGTACCACCACCAGCGTGACCGGTGCCAAGGGCTTCACCAGCATCGACTTCCCTGCCGCCGACGTCAGTGGCACGCCGGTGTGGATCGGGATCGACCTCGGCGCCGACCGGGCGATCAGCTCCGTCACCCTCCACCCCCGCACCGACATCGGTGGGGCCGGCGGCGGCACAGCGGGCTTCCCCGTCGACTTCACCCTCCAGACCCGCACCGACGGCGGCACCTCCTACACCACCGCCCGCACCGTCACCGGCGGGCCCAACCCGGACGGAGCCGCCCAGACCTACACGTTCACCACCGTCAACGGCCGCTACCTGCGCCTGCACGTCACCAGGCTCGGCACGCCGGCCTCCGACGAGGCGGCCAAGTACCGCCTCCAGATCGCCGAGATACGCGTCGCATAGCCGGGCAACGCTCGCGGGACCTCTCACAGTCCCGCGAGACTCACGGCCGAACGCGTGCCGGTCCACCGGAGACCCGGCCGCGTTCGGTCAGCCGGTCGCGGCGTCGCGGACGAGGGCGGTGTCGACGAACTGCTCGAAGCGGACGATCAGTCCGCCGCGTACGACGAAGTGGTGGGCGACGCGGACGTCGAGCGGCTTACCCGTCGCCTTGTTCACGGCGGTGTAGCGGGCGAGCACGACGACGTTCTCGCCGTCGACGACGTACATGTCG
The DNA here is from genome assembly GCF_024612035.1 of Streptomyces sp. DSM 40750. Classification (GTDB taxonomy): domain Bacteria; phylum Actinomycetota; class Actinomycetes; order Streptomycetales; family Streptomycetaceae; genus Streptomyces. Next base: position 1,249,956 of record NZ_CP102513.1, on the reverse strand, counting down.
TCGTGCGCGGTCCAGTCGTCCCACTCCGTGGCGAGCTGCCTCATCACGTGGGACGTCACCCCGTCGGGGGTGCGGTACGTGCCGGCGAGCGGGAAGCCGGCCATCTCCTTCCACTCCACGTCGGGGGCGAGTGTGGCCCGCAGGGCTGCCAGGTCCCCGGTCGCGGAGGCCAGGTACTGACGGCGCACCACGTCGGCCGGAGCGGGCGAGGTCGCGAAGTCGGTGGCGGGTGTGTTCATGCTGGTCAGCCCCACTTCATCTCGCCCTTGGCGACCTTCGCGCCGATCTGGGCGGCGATCAGCATGCCGTTGTTCGGGTAGCGCCTGACCAGCGCGTCGGTCAGCGCGGCGCCGTCGGCGGCCTTGTCGAGCTCCTCGTCGAAGGCGAGCAGGTAGTCGCGGGTGGCGGTGATCGCGGTGGCGTCGGCCGGGGCGTCGGGCAGGCGGTGGCCGGGCACGACCAGCTGCGGGTCGAGGGCGGCCATCTCGTCCAGCAGGTCGATCCAGGACGCGCGGTCGCCGGGGGTGGGCGTGTCGGCGACCCAGACGTGCTCCTGCTGGAAGAGCAGCACACCGCCGAGGAGGGCGCGGTGCTCGGCCTGCCAGAGGTAGTGGCGGTCGGGCAGGCCGGCCGGGCCGCCCCTGAGCTCGAAGCGGTGGCCTTCGAGGGTGAGGTCGCCGCTCAGGGGAGTGAGGTCGACGAGGCGGCTGGGGAGGTTGGGGCCGAGCGCCGCCCACGCCTTGAGCTTGCCCTCGTAGGAGTGCTCGATGTGCTCGATGACGAGGGGCGTGGCCACGAAGACCGCGTCGGGAAAGGCGTCGGCGATCACCTCGGCGCCGAAGTAGAAGTCCGGGTCGCCGTGGCTGACGAAGACGGTCGTCAGCTTCTTGCCGGAGTCGAGGATCTCGGCGGCGAGGCGGTGGCCGTCGGCGCGGGTGAAGCCGGCGTCGACCAGCAGCGCCTCCTCCTCGCCGGTCACGAGGGTGGCGGTCTTGTTCTTGCTGCCTGCGGGGAAGTCGAGGTCGAGGACCTTGAAGGCGAGGGTGCTCATGCGGGGCTCCTTGAGGGGGTGGTGGAAATGAGGAAGGTCAAGAGGTACGGGTGGCCGTGGAGGCCGCCAGCCGCTGGTCGATCTCGTCCGCGGTGGCGCGACCGTGGGCCAGGGGAGCGACGGAGTCGCCTTCGCCGGCCAGCAGCAGGGTGGGGAAGCCGGTGACACGCAGGTCGGCCGCGCGGCGGAAGTCGGCCGCGGCGGCCGCCCGCGCCTCGGGAGCTTCGAAGGCGGCGACGACGGCGTCGGCGTCCAGTCCGGCCGCCTCGGCGACCACCCGGTACGTGGTGGGATCGGACAGGCTGCGGCCGTCGACGTAGAAGGCGTTCTGCAGGGCCGAGGCCAGGTCTGCGGCCCGGCCGGGGGCGGCCTCGCGCAGAGCGGCCATGCCCCGGGCGGCGGCCTCCGAGTCCATGACGAACGAACCGTCGGCGATCAGCCGTTCGTAGCCGTCGCCGAACTCGGCGCCGGTCACCTCCGCGATCTGGGCGTTCGCGCCCTGGACGTAGCCGAACTCGCGGATCGGTACCCGGCGTGATCCGGTGAACAGACCGCCGGAGACCACCTCCACCGGCAGCTCGGGATGGCGGGAGACGATCTCGCGGAGGGTCCCGGAGAAGCCGTGGGACCAGCCGCAGTAGGCGTCGAAAACGTAGACCAGCTTCATGGTGACCTCGACAGGCGTGGGGCGCCCACCCGGTGTGGACGATCACCTGACAGAACAGTAGCTGACTCGTCAGATATTTCCGCGCGGGTGTGATCCGGGCCATACGGTATGGCCGATATCAGGACATCACGAAGGGTGTCGGTGTGCGGGTCAGGGCAGGCGGGGCAGTACGTCCCGGGCCGCATGGCTGAGGATGCGGAGGTCCTCCGCGAAGCGCTCGCGGTCTGCGACCGGGAGGGGGCTCAGGAAGAACCGCTTGATGTTCTCGACATGGATCAGCGAAGCGCGGACCGTCGTCTCCTCGCCGAGCGGGGTCAGTCGTACCAACTTGCCGCGCCGGTCCGCGGGGGACTCCGCACGGGTCACGAGCCCGGCCGCCTCCATGCGATCCACCAGCCGGGTGGCGCCGCCGGTGGTGAGGACCTGCTCCTGGGCGATGGCTCGCATGGAGAGTCCCGGCTCGCCCGCCCGCCCGAGAATCAGCAGGACCTCGAACATCAGGTGGTTGATGCCGCACTCGTCCTCGATCGCCCGCCCGAGGATGTACTCCAGCCGGTTCGCGGCTCCTTGCAGCCGACCGAACGCCAGGATGAGGTCGTGGTCGGCGGCCTCCTTCGCCGTCTTGATGCCCGCCTCGTCGCTCACGGCCGCGCCGCCCCTCTCGTTGTCCCGACCGCCACCGTACCGATCATGCCTTGGCGACGACCGGACAGCCCCCTTGAACGGCCCCCGTACGCCTCAGGTGAGCGGGCCTACTCCGGTGGTCGGTCCGTGGTGCGGCGCGGCACGAGCGTGGGGGAGAGGCTGACCTGGACCGACGGTCGGCTCCGGTCGGCGATGCGCTCCAGGAGGAGGCGCGCGGAGTTGGTGCCCAGCTCGTGGCCGCCCTGGTCGACGCTGGTCAGTGAGATCGGACCGAACGCGGCGAACGTGGTGTTGTCGTAGCCGGCCACCGAGATGTCCCCGGGAACGGACAACCCGGCCTCGGCGACCGCGTCGAGCACCCCCATGGCGGCGATGTCCGCCCCGGCGAACACCGCCGTCGGCCGACGGCGACGAGCCAACAGCTCCTTCGCGGCCTCGTGACCGCCCTCCTGGGTATAGCTGGTGGAGACCACGTCGATCGACTCCTCCAGGCCATGCGCCCGCATGGCCTGCCGATATCCCTCGGCGCGCCGGGCGTTGGGCATCTCCACGAGGCGGGTCGCGTCGGTCTCGTGATGCTCGATGTGGGCGATCCGGCGGTGCCCGAGAGCGGCGAGGTGGCTGATGACCAAGGACGCGCCCGCGATGTCGTCGTCGGTCACCGTGTCGTACACCGGCGAGGTCCCGTGCCGGCCGACGACGACGGTCGGCACCGCGGTGGCGACCTGCTCCAGGTGGGCGCGTGAGGACACGGGAGCGACGAGGACGAGTCCGTCCATACCGCGGTCGATCATCGCCTCGGTGACGCGGGCCTCCGCCTTCTCGCCGTTGCCGCCCGGCCCCAGGAACACCTGGTAGTCGGTTTCCGCCAACGCGTCGGTGATGCCGTCGAGTACGTCGGGGAAGAACGGGTTGCGGATGTCGGGCAGCATCACGCCGATGGTGTACGTCTGCCCGCGGAGGGCCCTGGCGCCCGCGTGCGGCCGGTAGGCCAACTCGTCGATCGCGCGGCGCACTTTGGCCTGCATCTCGGGACTGGCCCCGTAGGCGTTGCGGAGCACCTTGGACACGGAGGTGACGGACACCTGCGCGTGACGCGCGACGTCGACGATGGTGACCCTGCGACGTGGTGCTGGCGGTTCCATCCGGTCCTTGCCTCTCGGGGAGTCGTGGGGCCGAGTGTAGGGCGGGTCCCGCAGCTCAGGGGGCGGCTCAGGCGGGGTCCGGTGCGGCCCTCGTAACGCCGGTGCGGTGTGCGCGGCATCTTGACGTCACGCGGGAGGCTCCCTAGGGTCTGGCCACACCCTTTGGGAAACGTTACCCACGGCCGCTCCAGGCATTGCCCGGCGGCATCAGGCCGTACCACCCCGAGCTGATCCCCGGGGCGACGAGGCCGATCGTGCGACCCCCTGTGCCGCGCGTGGCGGAGGGCTCGGCCGGCAGATTTTTTGAATCGTTTCAAGAAAGGAGGTGTGGCGGTGAACCTCACGTCGAACGAGCGACGCGCGGACCTTGACCGGCCCACGAACGTGCGGCCGGTTCCCCGTGTCCGACAGGCGCGTACCACCCCGCCCTGGTGGTTCGCGCTGCCCGCACTGCTGCTGTTCGCCTTCGTCGTCCTGGTGCCGAGCGTCCGCGGTGTCCACTACGCCTTCACCGACTGGGACGGTCTGGACCCCCACTTCTCCTTCGTCGGCCTGGACAACTTCACCGCGATGCTCAGGGATCCCGACGCGACGCAGGCCATCGGCCACACACTGCTGATCGCCGTGTCGATCACGGTGATCCAGAACGCGCTGGGCCTGCTGTTGGCCCTCGGGGTCAACTCGGCCATCAGGTCCCGCAACATCCTCAGGGTGTTCCTGTTCGCGCCGGCCGTGATCACCCCGATCGTGACCGCCTACCTCTGGCGCAACCTGCTCGGCCCGGACGGCGCGGTCAACAGCCTGTTGGGCGCGGTGGGCCTGGACGGACTGCGGCAGGACTGGCTGGGCAGTCCACGGCTCGCACTGTGGGCGGTGGTCGGGGTGATCGTCTGGCAGTTCGCGGGCTACTCGATGGTCATCTTCCTGGCCGGGCTCCAGTCGGTGCCCCAGGAGGTCCACGAGGCGGCGTCCCTCGACGGGGCCGGCCCCGTACGGCGCTTCTGGTCGGTCACGCGGCCACTGCTCGCCCCGGCCCTCACCATCAACCTGATGCTGTCGATCATCGGCGGAATCAAACTCTTCGACCAGGTGTACGCGCTGACGGGCGGCGGGCCCGGGCACGCCACCGACACCATCTCGACGCTCATCTACAAGGACGCCTTCACCCTCGGCGAGTTCGGCTACAGCATCGCGCTCGCGGTCGTACTCACGATCATCGTGGCCGTCGTCTCGTCCGGACAGTACGTGGTGCTGTCCCGCAACGAGAGGGCCGCCTCGTGAACCGCTACCGCGGCCGCACCCTCGCGCTGGAACTGGCGATGATCGCCATCGCCCTGGTCGTGGGCTTCCCGGTGTACGTCCTGGTCAACCTCGCCGTGCGGCCGACGTCGGACACCTCGTCACCGATCAGCCCGACCACCTCGCCCACCCTGGACAACTTCACCCAGGCCTGGCAACAGGGGTCTCTCGGCGGGGCGTTGGGCAACAGCGTGCTGGTGACGGCCTGCAGCGTCGTCGTCGTGCTGGCCGTCTCGTCGCTGGCGGCCTACCCGCTGGCCCGTGTCACGGCCCGCTGGTCCCGGAGCACCTATCTGCTGTTCCTCCTGGGCCTCGTCCTGCCCTTCCAGCTCGCCTCCCTGCCGCTGTACCAGACCATGCGCGACATGGGGCTGCTCGGCACCCCGTGGGCGTTGGTCCTCTTCTACGCCGGTCTGCAGGTGCCGTTCACCGTCTTCCTCTACGTCGGTTTCCTGCGGGCCCTGCCCCGCGACTTCGAGGACGCGGCGCTGATCGACGGCTGCACCCCGCTGCAGAGCTTCCGGTACGTGGTCCTGCCGATGCTCAAACCGGTCACGGTGACGGCCCTCGTGCTCAACGCGGTCGCCGTGTGGAACGACTTCTTCACCCCGCTGCTGTACCTCAGCGGCAGCGCCCAGCAGACCATGCCGGTCGCGATCGCGGGCTTCGTCGGCCAGTACGTCACCGACTGGAACCTCATCTTCGCCGCGCTGGTGATCAGCATCCTGCCCGTCCTGCTCGTCTACTTCCTGTTGCAGCGCAGCATCATCAACGGCTTCGCGGGAGGGCTGCGCGGATGACGTACGACGCCTGCCCGTCCCTCATGTCCTACGGCACTTCCCCGAGGGGGACCTCATGAAGACACGCGCACTCCCCGCCCTGATCGCCGCGGTGACGTCCGTGGCGGTGCTGGCCGCCTGCAGCGGCGGCACCAAGGCGAACTCCGGCGGCGACTCCAAGACCCTCACGGTCGCCTCCTTCGACCAGGGCTCCCTCGAAGATGTCGTCAAGGCGTTCGAGAAGGCCAACCCGGGCGTCAAGGTCCGCTACACCCTCAGCGGTGCCGACCAGTACCAGCAGCAGATCCGGACCCAGCTGTCCTCGGGCACCGGCCCCGACGTGATGTCGGTCTGGCCCGGCAACGGCAATCCCGGCGCCACCCAGGTCCTGGCCGAGCCGGGCTATCTGCGGGATCTCTCGGACCAGCCCTGGGCGGCCAAGCTGCCGGACGCCACCAAGAGCGTCGCCCAGTACGACGGGAAGACATACACCGCGCTCTTCGGACAGAACGGCATCGGCGCCGTCTACAACGAGCAGGCCATGGCGAAGGCGGGGCTCACTCCGCCGGACACCTGGACGGAACTGCTGGACTTCTGCAAGGCCGCGAAGGCCAAGGGAACCCCCGCCTTCGCACTCGGCAATCAGGACAACTGGGTGACCCAGCTCGTCCTGTACGCACTGGTCGCCACGACCGTCTACGGCGACGACCGGAACTTCGACCAGAAGATGCAGTCCGGCCAGGCCACCTTCGCGAAGTCGCCGTGGACCACCGCCCTGGACAAGTACCTGACGATGGAGAAGACCGGCTGCTTCCAGAAGAACCCGCTGGGCACCACCTACGAAGCCAGCCAGGGCCTCGCCGCCACGGGCAGGACGCTCGGCATCGTCCAGGGCAACTGGGTGATCGCCCTCCTCAAGCAGAAGAACCCGAAGGGCACCTTCACGCTCCGGGCTCTCCCCGCCACCGACGACCCGGCCGAGACCCTCATACCGGCCGCGGCGGGCGGCGGCTACGGAGTCAACGCCAAGACGAAGAACGAGGAACTCGCCCTGAAGTTCGTGAACTTCGTCATGTCGCCCGAGGGCATGAACCTGTTCGTCAAGAAGCAGGGCGGTCTGCCCACCCTGCCCGACACCGGCTTCGCGGCCGACCCGTCACTGGCCGAACTGTCGAAGTTCGTCGAGGCCGACCGCACGGTGCCGTTCATGGACCAGCTCTGGCCCAACGCCAAGGTGCAACAGACCATGCTCAGCGGCCTCCAGGAGATCTTCAGCGGTCAGTCCACGGCGGAGGAACTCCTCGACGACATGGACGCCGACTACAAGGCCGGCTCCTGACCGCCCTCGACACCCATGTGAAAACCGAAGGGATACAGGTGTGAGCAATGCACAACACGACGCGGACGGCGCCGGCCGTGAGGTCGGGAGCGGCGACAGCTCCGGCGGGAACGGCAGAGCGGTCCACCGTCGGAGCGTGCTCGCCGCGTCGGCGGTCGCCGTGCCGGTAGTGGCGGGCGTCCTGGGCGGCGGAGGCACCGCGCACGGGGCGTCGTCCTCCCGCCGTGAGCGGCAGGCCGGGGTGTCCGGGCTGACCGCGGAACACCGCACGGATCCCCTGGGCGTGGACGCCGCCCGACCGCGCTTCGGCTGGCGCATGCGGTCGGCGGGCCGGGGGCGGAGCCAAGGGGCGTACCAGATCCTCGTGGCGAGTTCGCCGGAGAAGCTGACCGCCGCCCGCGCGGACGTCTGGAACAGCGGCCGGGTGCGCTCCGCCGATTCCGTGGCCGTCCGCTACGCGGGCAAGCCGCTGCGTGCCTCGACCCGCTACCACTGGACCGTCACCGTCTGGGACGCCGAAGGGCGCCCGGTCGGCACCGCTTCCCCCGCCTTCTTCGAGACCGGCCTCCTGAGCACCGACGGAGTGGCCGGATGGGACGGCGCGCAGTGGATCGGCATGAAGGGGAAGGCCCCCAACTCGGCCGGCGCACCGATGCTGCGCAAGGAGGAAGCACTCAGGAAGGGCGGCGCCGGAAAGAACCGGCAGCGGGTCCGCGAGGCACGGCTCTACATCTCCGCCCTCGGCGTGTACGACGCCTACGTCAACGGACGCCATGTGACGGTGCCGCAGGACGGCGGCACCACGATCGAGCTGCTGCCCCCCGGCTCGACGAACTACGACGCGCGCGTCAACTACATGACGTATGACGTCACCGACCTCGTGACGCGGGAGCCGGACGTCACCCTCGCGGTCGTCCTGGGCAACGGCTGGTACAACGGCCGCATCTCCGAGGGCAGTACGTACTACTCGGAGGACGGCAACGCCCTGGCCGTCAAGGCCAAGCTGCTGATCCGGTACGCCGACGGTACGGCGCGGACGGTCGTCACGACTCCGGACGATGGCTGGAAGGCCACGGACACCGGCCCCTACCGCGCCGACGACATCTACGACGGCCAGACCTACGACGCGCGCGAGGAGCTGCCGGGCTGGACGTCGCACGGATTCGACGACTCAACCTGGTCGGACGTGGAACGAGTGGCCTTCGACGCCACGTTCCCGGACGCGCGACTGCTCGCCTATCCGGGCGAGACCGCACGCCTGATGCCGAAGTGGGACCGTCGACCGCAGTCGATCACCGTCGCCACCGGGGTGACCGGGCAGGACGGCAGCCCGGGCGGCAGGGGGCGCATCGTCGTGGACCCCGCCCGTACGGTGACCGACCCCGCGAAGGCGGCCTCCGCCCCGGTCACGCTCGGCAGCGGCGACACCGTTGTCTACGACCTCGGCCAGAACATGGTGGGTGTGGCCCGCTACAGCCTGCGCGGCCCGGCGGGCGCCAAGGTCGAGTTCAGGTTCGGCGAGATGCTCAACGACGACAGCGCCGGCGCGGACGGCCCCGAGGGCTCCGTCTACCGGGCCAACCTCCGCAGCGCCAAGGCCACCAGCACATACGTCCTGAAGGGCGACCGGCACGGCGAGACCCACCAGGACTCCCTGACCTTCTACGGCTTCCGGTACGTCTCCGTCACCGCGACCGACACGATCACGATCACCGGCCTGACCGGCAAGGTCGCCACGTCCGCGATCCGCGAGATCGGCACCGTCACCACCAACGACCCCGACGTCAACCGGCTGGCGGGCAACATCCGTTGGGGCCAGCGCGGCAACTACCTCTGGGTGCCCACCGACTGCCCGCAGCGCGACGAACGCCTCGGCTGGACCGGCGACACACAGGTCTTCGCCACGACCGGTCTGTACAACGTGGACGCCGGTGTCTTCCTCAGCCACTTCCAGGACACGGTCGTCGACTCCCAGACCATCTACGGCATGGACAAGGCACAGTTCACCGGGGTCGCCCCCACCGGCCGGTTCAACTTCCCCGGCGGCGGCAGCGGTTGGGCCGACGCCGGTGTCATCGTGCCGTGGACCGTGTGGCAGATGACCGGTGACGCGACCATCGTCAAGGACAACTGGCCGGCGATGACCCGCTACCTGGACTGGATCCAGGAGCGGACCGGCGACACCTACGCCGGACAGGGCTCCCTCACCGGCGACTGGCTGGCACCACAGAAGACCAGCGCCCAGCTGATGAGCGACCTCTACTACGGCTACAGCACCCGGCTGATGGCACAGATGGCCCGCGCGATCGGCAGGACGGCGGAGGGGGAGGCGTACGACCGGCTCTTCGGACACATCAGGCAGGCCTTCCTCACCAAGTACCTGAGCACCGAGGGCGGCACGGTCACGGTCAGGTCCAGCCTCGGCGAGGCCTCTCCGATCGAACCGGGCGCCGACCCCGACCAGAAGACCGAGGACAACAGCCAGACCGCGCTGCTCTGGGCCCTCAAGCTCGGCTTCTACGAGACCGAGGCACAGCGCCGCACACTCGTCGGACACCTCGCCGACAACATCGGCAACGACGACGCCTACAAGGCCGCACACCCGAACAGCAGCCGGTTCCGCTACGCCGAGAACACGCTGTCCGTCGGCTTCCTCGGCGTCAACGTCCTCGCCCCCGTCCTCACCGACGAGGGCCGCGCCGACCTGGCGTACCGACTGCTGCACCAGAACGAGCTGCCGTCCTGGCTGTTCTCCGTGCGGAACGGTGCCACCACCGTCTGGGAGCGCTGGAACTCGTACTCCGAGGACGACGGGTTCGGCCCGGTCAGCATGAACTCCTTCAATCACTACGCCTACGGCGCGATCATGGAGTGGATGTACGCGTACATGGCCGGCATCGCCCCCGACCCGGACGGCCCCGGCTTCAAGCGCTTTCTGCTGCGACCGCACCTCGACCCCACCGGAAGGATCACAGAGGTGGCGGCCTCGTACGAGTCGCCGTACGGCGAGATCAGAAGCGAGTGGGCGGTCGAGGGCGGGGGCCGGACCCTCGCGTACGAGGCGGTCGTCCCCGCGAACAGTGAGGCCACCCTGCGCCTGCCGGCCGCCTCCGCCGATTCGGTCCGCGAGGGCCGAACCCCGTTGGCACGGGTGGACGGGGTGCGTCTCCTCGGCCACTCCGACGGGGTTTCCTCGTACCGACTGCCGTCCGGCCGGTACCGACTGACCGCCGACCTCCGCTGACCCGAGGTTTCCCCCCTTGGGGAAGCGTGCCCTTCGGCCTCGGACCTCGTGTCCGGGGCCGTGCCGGTCACGCACTGCGTGGGCGCGTTCGGGGGAGTCACTGGCCTCAGGGGCCGGTCGACTTCGGGTCGGCCTCGACGTGTACGTTGGATCACGGTCCGCGTCACACGTCGACGGCGCCGACGGTGGCGCGGGGGGAACGAGTACATGGCACGCGTCGCTGTCATCACCGCGCCGAACATCGGGTACCGCAACACGGGCATGCTGACGGTCGACTTGGCGTTCGAGTCCCTGCGACGGCGTATGGGCAACGGGATCGACGCCAGCTGGTTCACCCTTCATCCGCCGGAGACCGTGCGGCTGCGTGAGTGTGCGCAGGGCACCGAATTCCCGTTCCGCTTCCGGCCGTTGGCCGAGCACCTCGACGCGCTCCGCGACCACGACGCGGTCGTCTTCTGGGGCGACTTCCTTCACACACGGCACTATCTGGCGCAGGACGCGACGAACCGCCTGCTCGACTTCGGTATCGCCGAGGACCGTGACGCCGCCCGGGCCCTGCTGAACCGAACCCTGTTGTTCGCGGATCAGCCGGACGAACTCCTCTCACGGACCCTCAGCTATGGGGGAACGATCCTGCACAACACGCAGTCCGACTATGAGGACAAGGAATACGGGCCGCTGTTCTCACGCCTGATGACGCGCAGTCACCGCGTCTGGATGCGTGACCCGCTCTCGGCGGCGAAGCTCGCGCACTTCCGTGGGGACCGTATGACCGAATACTTCGGTTCGGACGCGGCGCTTCTGTCCCGGCCGGGCGATCTCGACCACCTCCCGACCACGGAATGGTCCCAAGAGGTCCCGGACGGTGGGGCGATCGGCGTCTTCCTGGGCGCCCGTACCAAGATCCCCACATGGCTGCCCGCCTTCTGCGACAGCCTTTCCGACCGGCTCGGGGCGCCGCTCGAATGGCTTCCCTGGTTCGACCGGGACATCCCTTCCGAGACCAGCCACATCGCGGCACGCCCGGGTGACCACACCGTCGGCGACCTGTGGGGAGTCCTCTCCCGCTATCGACTGGTCATCACGGACACCTACCACCTGTGTGTCAACGCGTGGGGCGCCGGCACCCCGGTGGTGTGTCTCGGCGCCCCCGAACCGGTCCCGACGACCCACGACGACTACCTGACGCTGAGCGATGTGAAGAAGCATGTGTTCCACATGGCCTACGACGCGACGGACTTCTACCTGTCCACCCTCCCCGACACCCCGGAAGCCCACGAGCGCCGCATCGACCGGCTCGTCAACCTCATGGACGGCGGCGGAGCCGACGCCGTCGCCACGCGGCTACGCGAACACGCCGACCACTCGGAGACCGCCTTCACCGAGACACTCGCCTCGTTGCTCGGCACAACTCGTTGACCTCAGCTCCCGGTGTGACGCGGTCCCCGCCGCGCGCCTCACCGGCGGCACCTACACCTCGGCACCCACGGTCGGCTCGGGCACGGTCGGATCGGGGGCGGTGGGCGGTGCGGGGGACGGCGTGCGGTACGCGCGGAGCGGCGCGTTGGCCGCGGCCACGGCGGCGATCGCCAGGGTGGCGGTGAGGCCGCCGACGACCAGGGCGAAGGGCGCGGAGGTGGCCGACGCCAGCAGGCCACCGCGGAAGTTGCCCAGTTCGGGGCCGGCGACGCCGATGACATGGTCCACGGACGAGACCCGCCCCCGGTACGCGTCCGGGGTCTCGAACTGGACCAGGGCACTGCGGGTGACCACGGACACGGTGTCGGCCGCGCCGGCCACGGCCAGGCAGCCGAGCGCCAGCCACAGCGGCCCGGCCAGTCCGAAGCCGGCCAGCGCCAGGCCCCAGACGCCGGCCGCGGTCAGCTGCACCAGGCCGCCACGGCGCAGGCGCGTGACCGTGCCGGAGAGCAGCCCGGCGGTGATCCCCCCGACCGCGACGGCCGAGAGGAACAGGCCGAGCGTCCGCGGGTCGCCGCCGAAGCGGTCCTCGTTGACCAGCGGGAAGAGCGCGATCGGCATGGCGAGCAGGGTCGCGGCCAGGTCGGCGGCCATCGAGCCCCACAGCGTCGGGCGGCGCAGGACGATCAGCCGGCCGCCGCGCTCCGGCCGGCGCCTGACGGCCGTCGCGCCGGTGCCGGTGCCCTCCGGCTTCATGGCAGGGAGCCGGATCACCCCGAGCAGCGACACCGCCACGGCCAGAGCCTGTGCGGCGTAGGCGGCGGAGACGTCCCAGCGGGCGATGACCAGCCCGGCCAGCGCGGGCCCGGCCAGCATCGCCGCCTGGAAGGAGACATTGGTCAGCGCGAGACCGGCCGCGACCTGGTCGGACGGCAGCAGCCGGACCGGGAAAGTACGCCGGGCGGGGGCGCCGAGCGCATTGCAGGCGGAGCCGACGGCGACCAGGGCGAGCAGCAGGACCACGCTCCGGTTGTCCGCGAGGGCCTGGGCGCACAGCCCTACGGCGGCCAGCACCTGGCCCGCCGCGGTGGCCCGTACCAGGGCGGCGCGGTCGACGGCGTCGGCCAAGGTGCCGCCGAACAGCCCGAACAGCACGATCGGCAGGCCCGTCGCGAGCCCGATGGCGCCGGTGCCCACCGGGCTGCCGGTCAGATCCCAGACCTGGGCCAGCACCGCCACGGTGGCCATGTGCCCGCCGAGTTGGGATGCCGACGTACTGATCCACAGGTCGCGGAACGGCCGGCTGCCGCGCAGCGGGCGGGTGTCGAGGAACCGGATCCCTCGCCTCATCGCGGCGGCTCGACGGCAGTGTCGTGTTCCGTTCGCGATGGCTCGACGAGGTGGTCGTGGATCCGCTGCCGCATGGACCGGCGCTCCAGCGCCCGACGTACCTCTTCGACGACGGTGGTCATCGCGTACGGGATCTCCGCGTCCAGTTCGGCGACCGTCGCGTGGGTGGCGCGCCACTCGGCCTCCAGGAACGGCACCAGCGACCGGCCCCGCTCGGTCAGGTCGATCCGCCGGGTGCGGGCGTCGGGCCCCGGCTCGGAGGTGACCAGATTCTCCTTGCGCATCGCGGCGATCGTCTGGCTGATCGCGGAGTGCGAGCGGCCCAGGGACTCCGCGAGTTCACGGATGGTCAGTGGCCCGGTGTGGGCGAGCCGGATCAGCGGATAGGCGAAACGCGGCCGCACCCCCTCGATGCCGCGCTCCACATAGACCTGCTCGATCTCGGCGTCCATGCCGGCCAACAACTCGTGCAGCGTCTGCCAGGGGTCGGGCAGCGCCGTGGGGTCGGAAGATGTCACAGCGCTAATATAACAGCGCTGTGATAAATGCTTACGGATGCGCCGGCTCTCAGCGGGTCAGTGTGAGCCGTCCACCGGCAGCTCCAGACGCAGTTCGTAGCCCCCGTCCCTCAGGTGCCTGGACGTCACCGTTCCGCCGAGGAGTTCGGCTCGCTGGCGCAGGCCGATCAGGCCGTGATGGGCGCCCGGCAGGGAGAGGGCCGGGCGGCCGGGCGCGGTGTTGGTGACGGTCGCGCGGACGGTGCCGTCCTGGTGACGGATGCGGATGGTGGCCATGGCCCCGGGAGCGTGCTTGCGGATGTTGGTCAGGGCTTCCTGGACCGTGCGGTAGACGGCGCGCTGCACGGGCGGCGGGAGATCGGCGGGCAGGTCCGTCAACAGGTCGGTCTCGATGCAGCTGCCGGTGACCAGCCGGTCGAGGTCGGCGAGGGAGGGCTGCGGGGTCAGCTCGGTGGGACGGCTCCCGGAGGCGCGCAATACGCCGACCATGTGCCGCAGTTCGTCCAGGGTCTGCACGCTGAGCAGCCGTATCGTGGCCGCGGCCTCCTTCGCCTCCGGGTCCCGGCCGCCGACCTGGAGCGCCCCGGCGCGGACGGCGATCAGACTGACCTGGTGGGAGACGGCGTCATGCATCTCCCGGGCGAGCTGGGCGCGTTCCTTCGCCAGCACGCTCTGCGCGACCAGCAGCCGCTCGTGTTCACGCGCCTCGGACACCTCGACCAGACGCAGGGACAGTTCCCTGCGGGCCTGGACGAGTTGCCCGAGGAAGAGGGGCGCGGTCGCCTGCGCCAGGCTGTAGGAGAGCGGGATCAGGGCCTGCCGGTCGGACAGGTCGGCGAACTCCGGTGACGGCCACGACCACCAGGTGAGGTCGCAGACCGTGAACCCCAGCGCGCAGACGGCCAGCAGTACTCGATGGTGGGTGCGTGAGGCGAGGGTGTACAGCGCCACCAGCGTGGCGAACACCGCGTCGGTGAACAGTGCGGTCGGCAGGGTGAGCAGGAAGGTCGGCAGCGGGAGCCTGCGGCGGACGACGAGCGCGAAGGCCGCGAGCAGGGCGGAGGCCAGTTCCCGGGGGTGATGGGTGCCCACGTCATGGATCCACACGTCCACCAGCGAGACCGTCACCAGCACGGCGTCCACCACCGGCGCGTGCGGGGTCCGGCCGGGGGACCTCATGCGCCCTCCCCGTCCCGGCCGGGGGAGTGTGACGGCCTGAGCAGACCCGCGCGCTCGGCCAGCAGGGCCGCCTGCACACGGCTGCCGACCTCCAGCTTGGTCAGCAGGGCGCTCACATGGTCCTTGACCGTCCCGGTACTCAGATGCATCCGGTCACCGATGTCGGCGTTGGACAGCCCCTCGGTGATGAGGACGAGAACGGTGCGCTCGCGCTCGGTCAGCCGGTCGACGAGCCGGACGGCGGCCTCCCGGGGGCCGTTGTCCAGATAGCCGTCCACGACGGTACGGGTCACCCGGGACGACAGCACGACCCCGCCGCCCGCCAACATCCGTACGAGACAAGGCAGTTGCTCCGGGTCGGTGTCCTTGAGCAGGAAACCGGCGGCCCCCGAGCGCAGCGCGGCCGCCACGTACTCGTCCATGTCGAAGGTGGTGAGCATGGCCACCACGGGAGGGCGTGGTAGTCGGCGGAGTTCCGCGAGGACCGTGAGCCCGTCCACGTCCGGCATACGGATGTCCAGCAGGACGACCTCGGGACGCAGTTCCCGCACCGCGTGGACCGCCCGGCCGCCGGGGACCGCCGCCACGACGTCGATGTCGTCCGCGGAGTTGAGGATGTGCTCGAAGCCCGTACGGATCAGTGCTTCGTCGTCGACCACCAGTACCCGGATCACCCGTGCCCCGCTCGCCGTCGGACCACCACTGGACTTGTCACTGGATCCTTACGACGTCCGGGGCCTCCCGCGGGTTCCTTTCGTGCCGATTTCCGTCACCTGGCGGGGGTGACTCCGGCTGGTCGGCGGGGAACCTCCAGCCACCCGCCGGATGGGCACCTGCCCGCGGCCCCCCGACTCTGAAGTCCATGACACCTGACACGTCGTCGGACCTGTCGTCCAAGTCGGACACCACTACGACCACCGCCACCACCACGGCCACCACCGAAGCGGGGCGCACCGCCGCGGTCTCCCGAGGGCCGGCGGCCGGGCGGCTGGTGGGCATCGATCTGGCCCGTGGTCTCGCGGTCTTCGGCATGTACGCCGCCCACGTCGGCCCGGACCCGGCGGCCGGCGGGCCACTGGGCTTCGTCATGGAGCTGGCACGGGGGCGTTCCTCCGCGCTGTTCGCGCTGCTCGCCGGCTTCTCCCTCGTGCTGATCACCGGCCGCCCGCAGCCGCGCACCGGGCGCGCCGGACGGCAGGCGGTGGGCCGGATGGCCATCCGTTCCGTCGTCCTGATCGTCCTGGGATTCGTCCTGACCGCCCTCGACACCGAAGTCGACGTGATCCTCGCCTTCTACGGGCTGACCTTCCTCGCCGTCCTCCCGCTGTACCGGCTGCGGGCCCGGACGCTCGCGGTCGTCGCCGCCGTCGGCGCACTCGTCATGCCCCAAGTCCTGTACGGGATCCGCCGGTTGATCGAGGAGGGAAGCTGGGCGGACACGGTCGTCGCCCGGGACCCGCTGGCCCGGATGAGCGGCACGGACGGCTTCGTGGAACTGCTGTTCACGGGCGAGTACCCCGTGCTCACCTGGATGCCGTTCCTGCTCGCGGGCATGGCGGTGGCCCGCCTCGATCTCACCCGGAGCGCGACCCGAGCCCAACTCGCCCTCACCGGCGGCGTGTTGGCCGTACTCGGCTACGGCGGCTCCTGGCTGGCACTCCGCCTCGTCCCGCACGCGCGAGCCACCGTCGCCGCCGCCACGGACGGCGATTCGGCCGCCTCGGCCTGGTGGTCCGACACCGTCGGTCACCTCGTCGACGACGCCCCGGCGGCCTGGCTCCTCGTGGGCGCGCCGCACAGCCAGACGACCTTCTCCATCCTCGGCAACACCGGTGTGGCGCTCCTCGTCGTGGCGCTGTGCGTCACCGCCATGGACCGACTGCCGCGCCTCCGGCGCCTGGCCACCCCTGTCTGCGCGGTCGGTATGACAGCCCTCACCGCGTACGTCCTGCACATCCTCGCGATCCGGCGGTTCGGCATGGAGGAGGAGAACGGTCCGGCCCTCGTCGGCCTCCTCCTCTTCAGCCTGACCGCGATGCTGCTCGCCACCGCCTGGACGCGATGGTTCCGCCGTGGACCGCTGGAGTATCTGCTCCACATCAGCACCCGACCGGCCCGCTCCATCAGGTGACGCCGGACAGAGCCGTCCATCGGCTCGCTCGCGAGGCCGTTGACCGTCGCGGAACCGTCGGATCGGACGACGACCGGGCGAACTTCAGCCACATCACCGCCGATCGACCATGACGGCATCGACAGGTCACGTCCGCCTGCGCGCAGGCTTCTGTCCGCACCATCTGCATGCCACCGACAATCGACCGACTGTGGTCAGCCCTCGATCGCGCAGAGGGGGTCCAACTCGTCGACGAGGTCGGCCGCCAGCCACTGCTCCACGGCGGCGACATGGACCGTCGCGGCGGAGACCGCCAGCGCGGCGTCTCGGGCCCGGAGGGCGCGGAGGATCTCCTCGTGTTCCCGGTGGGCGTGCTCCACGGCCCGCTCGGTGCGGGTGCCCCGGACGATGCGGGCCCGCTGGGTGCGGGTGGAGAGCACCCGCAGCAGCATCGACAGCACCGGGTTGCCGACCGCCTCCACGATCCGCAGATGGAAGGCGATGTCATGGACGACGAACTCCTCGACCGTGGCGGCGGCCCGCGACCGCTCCAGGATGGCGCCGAGTTCCCGCAGGTCGTCCGCGGTGAGGAGGGCGGCGGCCACCCCGGTCGCCTGGGGTTCCAGCAGCCGCCGTACCTGGAGCAGTTGCAGGGCCGTCTGCCCCTGGGAGACGTCCGAGGCGAAGGAGAGCGACTCCAGCAGGAGATGGGGCTCCAGACTGGACACGTAGGTGCCGTCGCCCTGCCGGGTCACCAGGATCCGCATCGCGGTCAGCGCCCGCACGGCCTCCCGCAGCGAACTGCGGGACAGGCCGAGCTGCGCGGCGAGGATCTCCTCCTTGGGGAGGCGGGAGCCCGGCGCGAGCTCGCCGGCCACGATCATCGCCTTGATCTTGTCCATCGCCTCGTCCGTCAGTGCCACGAGGTGCCTCCCTGTACCGGGGCTACTCCTGCTTCGTACCGGGCTATTCCTGCTTCTCGCCCGAGGCGAAGCGGGAGATGACCAGCGCGACGATGATGATCGCGCCGTTGAGGAACTGGTTCCACAGCGGCGGCACCCCCGCCAGCGTCATGACGTTCACGACGAGCTGGAGTGTCAGCACACCGGTGAGCGCGCCGAAGATCGAGCCCTTGCCGCCGTTCAGGCTCACGCCGCCGATGACGGTCGCGGCGAAGACCTGGAAGATCCAGCCGCTGCCCTGGGTCGCGGAGATCGACCCGTAGTGGCCGCTGTAGAGGATGCCGGCGAACGCGGCCAGCACACTGCCGAGGATCAGCACCGCCCACACGATCCGGTCCACCCGGATACCGGCGGTACGGGCAGCCTCCGCGTTGCCGCCGATCGCATACAGCGCCCGGCCGTGCCGCAGCCAGGCCAGCGCGCTGCCGCCGATGGCGAACAGCACCACACAGATCCAGATCGCGGCCGGGACACCCAGCCACGACGCCTTGCCCAGGTAGCTGAAGGAGGACGGCAGCTCCACGATGGACTGGCCCTCGGAGAGGGCGACCTGGAGGCCGCGCAGCATGGTCAGCATACCGAGGGTGACGATGAACCCGTTGAGGCGCAGCTTCAGGATCAGGAACCCGTTGACGGCTCCGATCACCACACCCACCAGCAGACAGAGCGGCACGGCCGTCCACTCGGGCAGCAGCCCGAGGCCCGTGAACCGGGCTCCGCTGGTCGGCAGGACCAGCCATACGGCGATGACGGGCGCCACGCCGATCGTTGACTCCAGGGACAGATCCATCCGTCCGCAGATCAGGATCAGCGCGGTGGCCAGGACCAGCAGGCTCAGTTCGGTGGACTGCTGGGCCACACCGATGAGGTTGTCGGCGGTCAGGAAGGCCGGCGAGACGATGAAGCCGATCAGGCCCAGGACGAGGATCGCCGGGACCAGGGACAGCTCACGGAAACGACCGAGGTCGAGCCCGCGGCGGGTGTCTCCGGTGGTCTCCCGCGCCACGCTCGCGGCGGGGTCGGTGACATCAGTGGTGGCGGACATGACTACCTTCCGTGCTCTTCGGTGGTGTCCGAGGTGGTGTCAGAAGCGGTGTCGGAGACGGTGTCGGAGGCTTCGGCCCGGTCGGCCACGCCCTCCATGGCGGCGACCACGTGCTCGTCCTTCCAGCCGCGGTCGAACTCGGCGACCACCCGCCCGTGGAACATCACCACGAGCCGGTCGCACACCTTCAGGTCGTCCAGCTCGTCGGAGACGATCAGCGCGGCCTTCCCGCCGTCCGCGATCTGTCGGATCCGGCGCAGCAGGAACTCCTTGGACTTGACGTCCACCCCGTTGGTGGGCCGGATCGCCACCAGCACATGCGGGTCGGTGGCCAGGGCACGGGCGACGACGACCTTCTGCTGGTTGCCGCCGGAGAGGGCCGACACGGGGGTGGCGCCGCCGGGGGTCTTGATGTCGAGGTCCCGGATCATGCGCTGGGCGAAGGTCCTGGTCCGGGCGGGCAACACGGTGCCGTACGGGCCCAGTTGGTGGGTGACGGTGAGCGTCGCGTTCTCCGCCACACTGCGGTTGTTGACCAGCCCCTGCAGATGACGGTCCTCCGGGACCAGCCCGACACCGACGGCGAGCGCCGACGGCACACTGCCGCCGCGCACCTGCCGCCCGCGGACCGAGATCGTGCCCTCCTCCGCGCGGTGCAGCCCGGCGATGGCCTCGCCCACCCGCACATTGCCGCTGGCCGTCGCGCCGGCCAGCCCGACCACCTCGCCCACGCGCACCGACAGCGACAGGTCCTGGCAGGCGCCGGGCAGCGTGAGGCCCTCGACCGTCAGGAGTTCGGGGGAGTCGGCCCGCACCGGGGCGCGGTTCTCGACGGTCGCCGCCGCCGTGACGGTGGTCTCCCCGGTCATGGCCTCCACCAGCGCCTGATGGTTGAGTTCGGCCACGGGCGCGGTCAGGATGTGCGCCGCGTCGCGGTAGACCGTGACGGTGGTACAGAGGTCGTACACCTCTTGCAGATGGTGCGAGATGAAGAGGAAGGCGACGCCCTGCCGCCGGAGGTCGCGGAGCTTGTCGAAGAGCCGGGTGATGCCGCGGGCGTCGAGCTTGGCGGTCGGCTCGTCCAGGATGATGAAGCGCGCGCCGAACGACAGCGCCCGCGCGATCTCGACGAACTGCCGCTGCTCGACGGTGAGATCCCTCGCCCGCGCGCCGGCATCGACGTCCACGCCGTACTCGGCGAGCAACTCCTCGGCCCGCCCGCGCAGTTGCTTCCAGCGGATGAGCCGCATCGGACCGTCGCTCTGCCGGTTCAGGAAGAGGTTCTCGGCGACGGTCAGGTCCTGGATGATCGTGGACTTCTGGTAGACGCAGGCGACCTTGGAGCGCCAGGCGTCGATGTCCCCGACCACGGGCGCCGGTTCGCCGGAGAAGCGCAGGGTGCCGGTGTCGGCGTGCTGCAGTCCGGTCAGGATGGACACCAGCGTCGACTTGCCGGCGCCGTTGCGGCCGACCAGCGCGTGCGCCTCGCCGGGGGCGATGGTGATACGGGCGTCGCGCAGTGCGACGGTGGCGCCGAACCTCTTGCTGATGCCGGTGGCCTCGGCCACCGGGGCGGGGCTCCCGGCAGCCGGGTTCCCGCCGCCGCCCGCCGGGGCGGTCGCGGTGTCCGCCATGGTGGATACCGTCCTTCGTGGGGTGGATACGAGGGGGTGCGGGCGGAGGGACGGGCCGCGTCCCTCCGCCCTGTCGTCGGCCCGTTCGTGGCTAGCCGACGTTGTTGCCCCACAGGGTCTTGTCGTCCACGTTGTCCTTGGTCACCAGCGGCGCCGGCAGCTGGTCCTCCAGGCCGTTGGGGATCTCGATGATCGTGGAGTCGTGATCGGTCTTGCCCGCCTTGAAGGTCTTGCCCTCGGCCGCGGCCTGCGCGTAGTACAGCGCGTACTTGGCGTAGAGGTCGGCGGGCTGGGAGACGGTCGCGTCGATCTGGCCCTTGCGGATGGCGTCGAACTCCTGCGGGATGCCGTCGTTGGAGATGATCGAGATGTGGCCCTTCTCCCCGGCGGGCTTGAGCAGGCCCTTCTGCTCCAGGAGGGACAGGGTCGGCTGCAGGAAGACACCACCGGCCTGCATGTAGATGCCGTTCAGGTCGGGGTGCTGGGCGAGCAGGCTCTGCAGCTTGGCGGAGGCCACGTCGCCCTTCCAGTCGGTGGGCAGCTCGAACACCTTGATGTCCGGGAACTTCTCCTTCATGCACTGAGCGAAGGCCTCGGAGCGGTCCCGCCCGTTGATCGAGTCCAGGGCGCCCTGCAACTCGGCGACCTTGCCCTTGCCGCCCAGCTGCTCGCCGAGGAACTCACAGGCCTTGGTGCCGTACGCCCGGTTGTCGGCGCGCACGACCATGTAGACGTCGCCCTTGTCGGGCCGGGTGTCGACGCTGACCACGGGGATCTTCTTCGACGCGAGGTTTTCGAGGGTGGAGGCGATGGCGCCGGTGTCCTGGGGGGCCATGACGACGGCCTTGGCGCCCGTGTTCTGGAAGACCTGGACGTTGGCGACCAGCTTGGTGATGTCGTTCTGCGAGTTGCTGAGCGGCAGCGCGTTGATGTCCTCGGACTTGACGTCCTTCTTGAGGTACTCGGCGTAGGAGTTCCAGAAGTCCGAGTCGGAGCGCGGCAGGTCGATGCCGATGGCGGGCTTGTCACCGCCAGAGTCGGCGGACCCCGAGCTGTCGCGGTTGCACGCGGTGAGGAGGGTGAGGGCCGCGACGGCGCAGGCCGCTGCGGCGGTGGAGCGGGTGCGAGCGAGCTTCATGGCCGGGTTCTCCTTAGCCAGGACGGGGAGGCCGCCCTCCGGGGCAGGCATGCGTGGACCGTCGGAGGGGAGGTTTGGGGGCTCAACAGGTGAACGAGGAGCGGAGTTTGAACGGCCCACTACCTCGATGCGGCGGCGGTGCGATTCCTCCGATGTATCTCGGACGTCGAGGACGTTACGACGGCATTGCCGGAGTTGACAAGAGGTCGCCCCTCACGAATTGCGTGCACGATCTTCGGATGAGGGTGACGAGCATCACGGGTGATTTCGTACATGCCGGACCCGTCAGCTGCCGGTTACTCTCCGGTCGAGCAAATACATCCGAGGAATGCGTTGTCAGGCCGCCGAACTGCCCTTAAAGTCACGGTGCGCCATTCCTCCGATGAATGAACGAACCCCATGGCAAGGGAGCTGCCCCAGTGAAACTGCTACGCGTCGGCGCCCCGGGAGAGGAGCGGCCCGCCGTCCTGACCGACGACGGCCGGCTGCTGGACCTGTCCTCCGTGGCCTCCGACATCGACGGCGCCTTCCTCGCCTCCGGGGGAGCCGAGCGGGCCCGCGCGGCGGTCGAGGCGGGCGGACTGTCCGAGCTCGACCCCGACGGCCTGCGGATCGGCGCCCCCGTCGCCCGCCCCGGCAAAATCATCTGCGTCGGGCTGAACTATCGCGACCACGCCGCCGAGACCGGTGCCGCGATCCCGCCCCGACCCGTGGTCTTCATGAAGGACCCGGGCACCGTCGTCGGCCCGTACGACGAGGTGCTGATCCCGCGCGGCTCGGTCAAGACCGACTGGGAGGTCGAGCTGGGCGTCGTCATCGGACGGCGGGCCCGCTACCTGGAGGGCCCCGAGGAGGCGGCCGAGGTGATCGCGGGCTACGCGGTCAGCCATGACGTCTCCGAGCGCGAGTTCCAGCTGGAGTACTCCTCGCAGTGGGACCTCGGCAAGTCCTGTGAGACCTTCAACCCGATCGGCCCCTGGCTGGTCACCGCCGACGAGGCCGGCGACCCGCAGGACCTCCGGCTGCGGCTGAGCGTCAACGGCGTCAAGCGCCAGCACGGGCACACCCGCGACATGATCTTCCCGGTCCACCGGATCGTGGCGTACCTCAGCCAGTACATGGTTCTGGAGCCCGGCGACGTGATCAACACGGGTACGCCCGCGGGCGTGGCCCTCGGCCTGCCCGGCACCCCCTATCTCCGCCCCGGTGACACCGTCGACCTCGAGATCGACGGACTCGGGAGCCAGCGCCAGATCTTCGGCCAAGCGTGAAAGGCACCCCCTTGACTGCAACCCCCGCCCGGATCACCGCGGTCGACACCTACGACATCCGGTTCCCCACCTCGCGGGAGCTGGACGGGTCGGACGCCATGAACCCGGACCCCGACTACTCCGCCGCCTACGTCGTGCTGCGCACCGACGCCGACGACGGCCTCGAAGGCCATGGCTTCACCTTCACCATCGGCCGCGGCAACGATGTCCAGGTCGCCGCCATCGGCGCCCTGCGGCCCCACCTCGTGGGCCGCTCGGTGGAGGAGCTGTGCGCCGACCCGGGCTCGGTCAACCGCGACCTGATCGGGGACAGCCAGCTGCGCTGGCTCGGCCCCGAGAAGGGCGTGATGCACATGGCCATCGGCGCGGTCGTCAACGCCGTGTGGGACCTGGCCGCCAAGCGCGCCGGGCAGCCCCTGTGGCGGCTGCTCGCCCACGCCGAACCCGAATGGCTGGTCTCCCAGGTCGACTTCCGCTACATCGCGGACGCCCTCACCCCCGAGGACGCCCTCCACCTGCTGCGCGAGGGCCGCACCGGGCTCGCGGAGCGCGAGGCGGCGCTTCTGGAGCGCGGCTACCCCGGCTACACCACCTCACCGGGCTGGCTCGGCTACTCCGACGAGAAACTCACCCGGCTGGCCAAGCAGGCCGTCGCCGACGGCTTCACCCAGATCAAGCTGAAGGTCGGCGCCGACCTCGACGACGACCTCCGCCGTATGCGCACCGCCCGCGCCGCCGTCGGCGACGGGGTGCGCATCGCCATCGACGCCAACCAGCGCTGGAACGTCGGCGAGGCGATCGAGTGGACCCGGGCCCTCGCCGACTTCGACCCGTACTGGATCGAGGAGCCCACCAGCCCCGACGACATCCTCGGCCACGCGGCCGTCCGCCGGGGCGTCGCCCCGGTGAAGGTCGCCACCGGCGAACACGTCCAGAACCGCATCGTCTTCAAGCAGCTCCTCCAGGCCGAGGCCATCGACGTCCTCCAGATCGACGCGGCCCGCGTCGGCGGCGTCAACGAGAACCTCGCGATCCTGTTGCTCGCCGCGAAGTTCGGTGTCCCGGTGTGCCCGCACGCCGGCGGCGTGGGCCTGTGCGAACTGGTCCAGCACCTGTCGATGTTCGACTACCTGGCCGTCTCCGGCACCACCGACGACCGGGTCATCGAGTACGTCGACCACCTCCACAAGCACTTCACCGCACCCGTGGTGATGCGCGAGGGCCACTACGTCGCCCCCCTGACCCCGGGTTTCTCCGCCACCATGCACCCCGGGTCCCTCGCCGAATACCGTTACCCGGACGGCACGTTCTGGGCCGCCGACCTCGCTGGACAGGAGGAAGTCGCATGACCGAGCCGACAGGTGAGCTGACCGGACTCAAGGCGATCGTCACCGGTGGCGCGTCCGGAATCGGGCTGGCCACCGCCCGGCTGCTGGCCGCGCGGGGCGCCGCGGTGGCCGTCCTCGACGTCGACCCCTCCGGGGCATCGGCCCCGCTGCTCGGTCTCAAGGCCGACGTCACCGACGACGCCTCCGTACGGGCCGCCGTCGCGGAGGCCGCCGAGCGGCTCGGCGGCCTGGACATCCTCGTCAACAACGCGGGCATCGGCGCGCAGGGCACCGTCGAGGACAACCCCGACCACCAGTGGCAGCGGGTCCTCGACGTCAACGTCCTCGGCATGGTGCGCACCAGCCGGGCCGCCCTGCCCCATCTGCGGGACGCGGCCACTGCCCGTCCGGGCAGTGCGGCGATCGTCAACACCTGCTCCATCGCCGCCACCGCGGGCCTGCCGCAGCGCGCCCTGTACTCCGCCAGCAAGGGCGCGGTCCTCTCGCTGACCCTCGCCATGGCCGCCGACCACGTCCGCGAGGGCATCCGCGTGAACTGCGTCAACCCCGGCACCGCCGACACCCCGTGGGTGGGCCGGCTCCTCGACGCCGCCGACGACCCCGAGGCCGAGCGGGCCGCCCTCAACGCCCGCCAGCCCATGGGCCGCCTGGTCACCGCGGACGAGGTCGCGGCCGCCATCGTCTACCTGGCCAGTCCCGCCGCCGCGTCCGTCACCGGTACCGCCCTCGCCGTCGACGGCGGCATGCAGGGGCTCCGGCTGCGCCCGGCGAGCTCATGAGGACCAGGGTCCTCGGGCGCACCGACGTCCGCGTCACCGAGCTGGCATACGGCGCCGCGGGCATCGGCAACCTCTACCGCCCGGTGCCCGACGAGGAGGCCGCCGCCGCGATCGACGCCGCCTGGGACGCCGGGATCCGCACCTTCGACACGGCACCCCACTACGGTCTCGGCCTGTCCGAACGCCGTCTGGGCGCCGCCCTGCGCGACCGCCCCCGGGACACGTACACCGTCTCCACCAAGGTCGGGCGCCTCCTGGTGCCCGCCGACGGTGACGGCGACGATCTGGCACATGGCTTCGCGGTGCCGGCGAACTTGCGCCGGGTCTGGGACTTCAGCGCCGACGGCGTCCGCCGCTCCCTCGAAGCCAGCCTGGACCGCCTGGGCCTGGACCGGGTGGACATCGTCCTCCTCCACGACCCGGACGACCACGCCGAACAGGCCCTCGACGAGGCCTACCCGGCCCTGGAACAACTGCGCGCCGAAGGCGTCGTCGGAGCGATCGGCGTCGGCATGAACCAGTCCGAACTCCCGGCCCGCTTCCTGCGCGAGACCGACATCGACGTCGTCCTCCTCGCCGGCCGCTACACCCTCCTGGAACAGGAAGGCCTCGCCGCACTGCTCCCCGAGGCCGCGGCCCGGGGCCGGAGCGTCCTCATCGGCGGTGTCTTCAACTCCGGCCTGCTCACCGACCCGAAGCCGGGCGCCACCTACGACTACGCACCCGTTCCGGAACCCGTACTCGAACGGGCCCTGCGCCTGAAGGCGGTCACCGAACGCCACGGTGTGCCCCTGCGCGCCGCCGCCCTCCGCTTCCCGCTCGGGCACCCGGCCGTCGCGAGCGTCCTCACCGGCGCCCGCTCGCCCGACGAGGTCCACGACACCGTGGAGCAGTTCCGCCGCCCCGTACCGGCCGCCCTCTGGGACGACCTGAGCGCGGAGGGCCTGCTGACCACGGAAGCCCCCGTGCCTGTCGAAGAGAAGGAGCCGTCGTGAGGGTCGCCCTGCACACCAAGGTCCGCGCCGACCGCGTCGAGGAGTACGAGGCGGCCCACCGCGAGGTCCCCGAGGAACTGACCACCGCCATCCGCGCCGCGGGCGTCAGCGAGTGGACGATCTGGCGCAGCGGCACCGACCTCTTCCACCTGCTGGAGGTCGAGAACTACGCGGCGATGATCGCCGAACTGGAGAAACTGCCGGTCAACATCGCCTGGCAGGCCCGCATGGCCGACCTCCTGGACGTCGTCCACGACTACTCGGCGGAGGGCTCCGACGCCGGGCTGCCCGTGGTGTGGGAACTGTGAGCGGTGCGGACGGCCCGGGACGGGCGAGCGCTACGAGATCCGTGGGAGCCGGGGCCGACACGGACGCTCCCCCCTTGTTCGTCGACGCCCACCACCACGTCTGGGACCTCTCCGTCCGCGACCAGGACTGGATCACCGGACCCGAACTCGTCCCGCTGCGCCGCGACTTCACCCTCCGCGAGCTGGAGGCGGCGGCACGGTTCGCCGGCGTCACCGTCACCGTGCTGGTGCAGACGATCACCGTGCCCGAGGAGACCCCCGAGTTCCTGGCCCTCGCCGCCGACAGCGACCTGGTCGCCGGGGTCGTCGGCTGGACCGACCTCACCTCTCCCGATGTCGCCGACGCTCTCGCCGGGTTGCGCGAAGGGCCGGGCGGCGAGTACCTGGTGGGCATCCGCCACCAGGTGCAGGGCGAACCGGACCCCCGCTGGCTGGTGCGCCCGGACGTACTGCGTGGCCTGTCCGCCGTCGCCGACGCCGGACTCGCCTATGACCTCCTGGTCAAGCCCCACCAGCTCCCCGCCGCCGTGGAAGCGGCGGCCCGGCTCCCTCAACTCACCTTCGTCCTTGACCACTTGGGGAAGCCCCCCATCGCCTCCGGCGAACTGGAGCCGTGGGCGGGGGAGATACGGCGGCTCGCCGCTCTGCCGAACACCGTGTGCAAGCTCTCCGGTCTGGTCACGGAGGCGGACTGGGCCTCCTGGGCCGTCGCGGACCTCGTCCCGTACGCCGACACCGTGCTGGAGGCCTTCGGCCCCGAGCGGCTGATGTACGGCTCCGACTGGCCCGTCTGCCTGCTCGCCTCCGACTACGTCGAAGTCATCGACGTGGCCGAGTCGTTGGTGTCCTCGGTGAATCCCGCCGAACACCGGGAGGTCTTCGGGGGCACCGCGATCCGCACCTACGGCCTGCGGATCTGAAGCGGGCCGCGCCGAAAAACTCAGCCGTCGGCCGGTAGCGGGGGAGCGGTGTGCGCCCCCGCCATGGCGGCCAGCTCCTCCGGCGTGCGCGGACCGGACTCCTCGTCGGTCAACAGCCTCTGTTCGCGCAGCAGTCGAGCGACCGCGATGCCCCAGGGGAGCCGCAGCCCCGCCTGCTGGAGGAGATCCGTGCGGGCGAGCATCGCGGCCACCGGGCCCGTGCGGGCGCCGGACGGGGTGAGCAGCGCCGCGTCGTCGGCCCACCGCAGGGCGAGGTCGACGTCATGGGTGGCCATCACGACGGTGGTGCCGGACCGGCGCAGCTCGTCCAGGGTGGCGAGGAGCCGTTCCTGGCCGTCGGGGTCGAGCCCGGCGGTCGGCTCGTCGAGGATCAGGACCCGCGGCCGCATCGCGACCGCGCCGGCGATGGCGGTCCGCTTGCGCTGCCCGTAGGAGAGCAGATGCGTGGGCCGGTCGGCGAGGGCGGTGATCCCGAGGGCGCCGAGCGCCTCGTCCACCCGGGCCCGCACCTGCGCGTCGGACAGCCCGAGGTTCAGCGGCCCGAACGACACGTCCTGCGCGACGGACGCCGCGAAGAGCTGGTCGTCCGGGTCCTGGACGACCAACTGGACGGTCGTACGCAGCCGGGTCAGGCCCTTGCGGTCGTACGTCACGGGCTGCCCCTCGACCGCCAACTCGCCCGTACCGGGCCGCAGTCCACCGCTGAGCAGCCGCATCAGCGTGGTCTTGCCGCTGCCGTTGCGGCCCAGCAGGGCGAGCGCGCGCCCCTCGTGCACCTCGAAGTCGAGATCGCTGAGCACGGCCGGGCCGTCCTCGTACGCGAAGGACGCGCCCCGCAGGGCGACCAGCAGGGGCTCGCTCATGTCAGCGGCCTTTCCAGGACGAAGGTGAGGACGGCCACGGCCGCGAGCAGGGCGACACTGGCCGTGGTGAAGCGGGCGGAGACCCGGGCCTCGGGCACCAGGACGCGCAGGGTGCCGTCGTACCCCCGCCCGGCGAGCCCGGTCTGCAGCCGCGCCGCCCGGTCGAAGGCCCGTACGAACGCGGTGGCGCCCAGCCCGGCGAGGGAACGCCAGGTGGCGGCCCGCGTGGTGTGCCCCAGCCGGGCCGCCTGCGCCTCCCGGATCCGGCGCACCGAGTCCAGGAGCAGGAAGCTCATGCGGTACGTGACCAGCGCGACGTCCACGACCGGCGCGGGCACCCCGGCCTTCACGAGCCGGGGCAGCAGATCCGACATGGGGGTGGTGAAGGCGAACATGAGGACGCCGAGGGAGGCGGCCGAGGTGCGCAGCAGCAGCTCCCCGGCGCGGACCGGACCGCCCTCGGCCAGGGTCACGAACCCGTCGGGCCCGCCCACTTGGACGAGCAGGGGCAGCGCTCCGGTCACGCAGAAGCCCAGCGGCACCCGATAGGCACGCCACAGCCGACGGCCGGGCACGCCCGCCGGGCCCAGCAGCACGGCGAGCGCGGTCAGCAGGACGAGGGCCGCGCCGGGCCACGGCGGCAGGGAGATGGCGAGGACCGTGAGGCCCAGCCCGAGCACGGCCTTGTCCACGGGATGGCGGCGGCGCCAGCGACTGCTGTGCGCCGCCGCGTCGATCGGCAGCACGAGGGATCAGCCCCGGCCCGCGGTGGACTCGCCGGTATCACCGGGCGATCCTTCGTCACCGGTCGCGGCCGTCGCGCTCACCGCGGGAGCCGCGGTCGTGGTGTCCCCGGCCCCGTCCAGCTGCGCCCGGGCCCGCGCCTCGCCCTGGCGCCGACCCCGGCGGATACCGAAGTAGTAGGCGAGGACGCCCGCGCCGAGCGCGGCCTGGAGGGAGAACAGCGCCGACTCGATCTCACCGGAGGGCGGCTCGTACAGGGGCGAGAACCACGGCTCGTAGTCCGGCTCGATCTCCGTGATCGCCGTCTCCGCCTCGCCGTCGGAGCCCGTGAAGGGCTCCTCCTTGTGGTCGCCGAGGCCGAGGGCCAGCGGCAGGACGGCGAGCGCGGCCACGACGAGCAGCAGCAGGATGTTGATCTTCGTGTTGCGGTTCATCGGGCCACCGCCCCGGTCTCGGTCCGGTTCCGCTCGCCGGCCAGGAGCACGCCCAGCCGGGTCAGTTCGCCCTTGCTCGACTGCACCAGCAGACGCATCACCAGCACGGTGAGGAGCCCCTCGCTCACCGCGAGCGGGAGCTGGGTGACGGCGAAGATGGAACCGAACTTGCCGAGCGCGCCGAGGAAACCGCTGCTCGGGTCGGGGAAGGCGAGCGCCAACTGCACGCTGGTGACGCAGTAGGTGACCAGGTCGGCGACGAACGCGCCGAAGAACACCGTGACCATCAGCGGCACGTCGAACCGCCGCAGCAGCCGGTAGATGCCGTAACCGGCCCATGGTCCGGCGATCGCCATCGAGAAGACGTTGGCGCCGAGCGTGGTCAGGCCGCCGTGCGCGAGCAACAGGGCCTGGAACAGCAGGGTGATGGTGCCCAGCACCGCCATGATCGGCGGCCGGAACAGGATGGCGCCCAGTCCGGTGCCGGTGGGGTGGGAACAACTCCCGGTCACCGACGGCAGCTTCAATGCGGACAGGACGAACGTGAAGGCCCCGGAGGCACCGAGCACCAGTGTGCTCTCGGGATGCTCCCTGACCTCACGGGTGAGTGACCGTACTCCGTGGACGACGAACGGCGCGGACGCGACACCCCAGGCGATCGCGTGCGCCGGAGGAAGGAAACCCTCGGCTATGTGCATGGCTCAGCAGACCCTCTCCAGCACCTCGTGGATGGTTGACGCGCCTTGGCCGGTCTCCTGGCTTACGGGTGACACCGCCCGTGCTCCGCCTTCCCGGGGCTGGGGCCCTGGCGTCACATTCCCGTCGTCCGCCCGAAGGGCGGGCCGCGCGGCGTCTGGCGCGTGCGATCGCAAGGCGCCGGAGCGCCCTCGTGGCGAAGCCACGTGGGCGATTCGGCAACGCGGCGAGCGTGCGTGCCAGACGGGAATGTGACGCCAGGGCCCTAGGACCCAGTGGCTGTCCGTGAGGACTGGAGCCGGACTTCCCGATCACAGTGGCGAGGGCCGCACCGGCATCACACCGGATTTCCCGTTCACCAAGGCGTGGTGACAGTAGTGCCCGCACAAGGCCGCTGACAAGCGGAGACGGGGGCGCGAGAGCGGTGGTGAACAGCACACGCCCCGGCGCACGCCCCCTCCGTCACACGCGGCACACACCACCGGGGAGAACGGACGGCCTTGCCCGGGCACGACGGTTTTGCCGGTGCGACGGCCCTTCGGTGGGGCCCGACTGCCCTTCCGGTACGCCCCGGCCGCCCTTGGCCGTAGCCCTCGCCCTGCGCCCCCCCGGCCCGGTCCGCGGAGCCCGCGGCGGACAGCTCGAAGGACGACGACGGCAGGTCCCTCGCCATGCCCCTCGGGTGTCGGCGCGGGCGTCCTCGTACTCGGCGCCGGAGGTCGCGCTTCCTGGGCGGTCGCCCCGCCGGAGAAGTGGACGACGGGCTGAACGCCGCCCCGCGGCCCGCCGTCGTCCCGGCATACGAATCGGTCTCGATCCGTGGCTCCGCCTGGGGTGCCGACAGCGCTCACGCCATCATGAGCCCATGAACCGGCCACCACTCCGCCTCCACACGCCCGAGTGGTTCACGGCCGACGACTCGACCCTGAACGTGGCGCTCGTCTACCCGATGCAGGGCCCGGCCGGAATCTTCGGACCCACCTGCGGGGCCTGCGCGCGGCTGGCCGCCGAGGAGGTCAACAAGGCCGGGGGAGTGCTGGGCAGGGAACTGCGGCTGATCGAGGTCGACGGAGGGGCCGAGCCGTGTCGTGTCGCGGAGGACGTCGAGGCCCTGGTCGCCTCGGGCGCGGTGCGGGGCGTCACCGGCTGGCACATCTCCTCGGTGCGGCAGGCGGTGGCCCCGCGCATCGCGCACCGGGTGCCGTACGTCTACACGGCCCTGTACGAGGGCGGGGAGCGCACCGAGGGTGTCTTCATGACCAGTGAGACCCCTTCCTGGCAGCTGCTGCCCGCGATGCGTCTGCTCGCCGAGTCACGCGGGGTGCGCCGCTGGTTCGTCGTCGGCAACAACTACGTGTGGCCCCGGCAGACCGCCCGCGCCGCCCGTCGTTACGCGCGCGAGTCCCGGGGCCGGGTGTGCGGCGAGGCATATCTGCCGCTCGGCACCGACGACTTCACGGACGTACTGCGACGCATCGAGCGGGCCGACGCCGACGGGGTCCTGATGCTTCTGGTCGGCAGCGACGCGGTCCGCTTCAACCGGGCCTTCGCCGCCTCCGGGCTCGACCAGCGGTCGCTGCGGCTGAGCACGCTGATGGACGAGAACATGCTGCTGGGCAGTGGCCCGGAAGCCACCCTCGACCTCTACAGCACGGCCGGGTTCTTCGCCTCGCTCGCCGACCAGAACACCATGGACTTCCACGGCCAGTACGCCGGCCGCTTCGGTCCGGAGGCACCGACCCCGGGCAGTCTCGGCGAGTCCTGCTACGAGGGCGTCCTGCTCCTCGCCGCGCTCATCGAACGGGCGCGCGCCCTGGACGTGACCGCGATCGGGGCGGCCGCCGACCGCGTCTCCTACGAGGGGCCGCGCGGTCTGCTGAGCCTGGACGGGCGGCATGTGCGCCAGCGCATCTACCTGGCGCGGGCGGACGGGTGCGACTTCAACGTCCTCGCCCAGCTGCGCGCTCCGCACGACTTGCGCTGACCCTGCCCCGACCGTCGGTGGCCCCGCCCTCCAGGGCCCTGGCCAGCCGGTCCAGCAGCAGTTCCAGCCGTTTGCCGTCCTCCTCGGCGAGCGGTGGCTCCAACTCGGCCCAGTCGACCCGTACGTGACGGGACAACAGCTGCCAGCGCTCCATCCCCCGGGGAGTGAGGTGGGCGAGGACGCGGCGCCGGTCGGTGGGATCGACACGGCGGAACACCAGGTTCTGGTCGACGAGTTGGTCGATCAGCTTGGTCAGGCTCGGCGCCGGCAGGAAGGCGTGCTCGGCGAGGGCCGTCATGTTGTGGCCCTGGCCGTCGGAGAGCAGGTCGAGGACCCGCCAGGCCTCGACGGAGCAGTCGAACCCGTCGAGCACGGACTGGACTCGGCGCACGGACAGGCGCTCGGCACGGGTCAGCAGATGGAGCAGTTCCTGAGGCCGCCTCGCCATCGCTCTCCTCAACTCGCGTTCACACGACCCCGCGACGGGGATGCCCGGAGCCTACCGCCGATCACCGCACTCCTGACAGCGGAAACCAGGAAACGCATCCTTTCCACCGGAAGTAATAAGTCTTTTTTGAGCTCGGAAAATACTTCCCCTGGAAACTGTTCTTCAATTGCCCCGAAACGCAAGGGAAACAGTTCACTCGCAGGCTGTGGACGCACTTCCGCTCCTCTTCGCAACGCCCCTCGTGGGCAAGGAGGTATTGCATGTCCGGGCTCAGCATCAGCAGACGCGGTCTCCTGGCAGGCGCGTCGGCGCTCGGCGCGACCGCCGCCCTCAGCGCGTGCGGCGCCAAGACCGGCACCGCCACGTCGTCCTCCGGCGCCCAGGCGGACACCTCCGGCGACACCGTCAAAGTCGGACTGTTGAACTCGCTCTCGGGCACCATGGCCATCAGCGAGGTCACCGTCCACAACGCGCTGCTCCTCGCGGTGAAGGAGATCAACGCCGCCGGCGGCGTCCTGGGCAAGAAGCTGAAGCCCATCAGCCAGGACGGCGCCTCCGACTGGCCGACCTTCGCCGAGAAGGCGGAGGCCCTGATCACCGACGACAAGGTCGTCGCCACCTTCGGCTGCTGGACCTCCGCCAGCCGCAAGGCCGTCAAGCCGGTCTTCGAGCGCTACAAGTCGCTCCTCTTCTACCCCGTGCAGTACGAGGGCCTGGAGCAGTCCCCGTACATCTTCTACATCGGTGCCACCACCAACCAGCAGATCGTTCCCGCCCTCGACTACCTCAAGAAGCAGGGCCTGACGCGGCTCTACCTGGTGGGCAGCGACTACGTCTTCCCGCGCACCGCCAACAAGATCATCAAGGCGTACGCGGAGGCCCAGGGCATGACGGTGGTCGGCGAGGACTACGCGCCGCTCGGCTCCACCGAATTCAGCACCATCGTCAACAAGGTCAAGGACGCGGGCGCGGACGCCGTGTTCAACACCCTCAACGGCGACAGCAACGTGGCCTTCTTCAAGGAGTACAAGTCCGCCGGGCTGTCCGCCAAGAGCCTGCCGGTGCTTTCGGTGTCGATCGCCGAGGAGGAGGTCAAGAGCATCGGCACCCAGTATCTCGAGGACCAGTTGACCGCCTGGAACTATTACGAGACCACCCCGGGCGCCGCCAACACCACGTTCGTGAAGGCCTACCAGGCCGCCTACGGCAAGGACAAGCCGACCAGCGACCCGATGGAGGCCGCCTACATCTCCGTCTACCTCTGGAAGGAGATGGTCGAGAAGGCCGGTTCCTTCGACGTGGAGAAGGTGAAGAAGGCCTCCGAGGGCATCGAACTCGACGCCCCCGAGGGCAAGGTCACCGTCGACGGCGCCACCCAGCACGTCTACAAAACCGCCCGCATCGGCAAGGTCGGCTCGGACGGCCTCATCGAGGAGGTCTGGAACTCGGGCAAGCCGATCAAGCCGGACCCGTACCTGAAGGGCTACGACTGGGCTTCCGGCCTCTCCTGAGCGGGGTGGCCGGGGCCGCCTGAGCAGTCTTCGCCCCCGCCGCCCCTGCCCGTCCCATCCCCGGGGCTCCGCCCCGGACCCCGCTCCTCAAACGCCGGAGGGGCTGAATTACTCCCGGCCGCGGCTTGGATGTTCAGCCCGTCCGGCGTTTGAGGACGAGGCCGTTCAGGCCGAAGGGGGGTCTGGGGGCGCAGCCCCCAGTGATGGGACGGGTAGGGGCGGCGGGGGCGAGAAACGGCGGCCCGCCCGGCGCGCATCAGCACACCCTCCCGACGCCCGCACCCCCGCCTTCGACCCGGAGCCGCCCCATGACGGTCATCCTCAACCAGTCCTTCACCGGCATCAGTATCGGTGCCGTCCTCCTGCTGATCGCGCTCGGCCTGACCCTGACCTTCGGGCAGATGGGCGTGATCAACATGGCGCACGGCGAGTTCATCATGGCCGGCGCCTACACCACGTATGTGCTGCAGAAGTCGATCAGCGGCGCCGGCGTCTCCCTGCTCGTCGCGCTGCCGCTGGCGTTCCTCGTCGCCGGCGCCATGGGCGCGCTGCTCGAATGGCTGCTCATCCGGCGCCTGTACACCCGGCCGCTGGACACCCTGCTGGTCACCTGGGGCGTCTCCCTGATGCTCCAGCAGCTGGCCCGTGACATCTTCGGCGCCCCGAACGTCCAGACCCGCGCCCCGGACCTGCTCACCGGCAACATCTCGGTCGGCGGTATCACCTTCGCCAACAACCGGCTGTTCATCCTCGGCCTCGCCCTGCTCTGCGTCCTCGGCCTCACCCTGATCCTCCGGCTGACCCCGCTCGGCCGCCGGATCCGGGCCGTCGTACAGAACCGCGACCTCGCCGAGGTGTCCGGCATCGCCACCGAACGCGTGGACCGTACGACGTTCTTCATCGGCTCGGGCCTCGCGGGCGTGGCCGGTGTCGCGCTCACCCTGGTCGGCCCGATCGGCCCGACGATGGGCACCAACTACATCGTCGACGCCTTCCTGGTCGTGGTCGTCGGCGGCGTCGCCCAGCTCAAGGGCAGCGTCATCACCGCCTTCGCACTCGGCGTCCTGCAGTCGGTCCTCGAGTACTCGACGACGGTCAGCGTCGCCAAGGTCGTCGTGCTCGTGGCGATCGTCGCCTTCCTGCAATGGCGGCCCCAGGGCCTGTACACGCTGCGCACCCGGAGCCTGGCATGACAACGACAACGACCCCTTCGGCGAAGACGGCCCCCGTGGCGCAGCCGTCGGCATCCCTCCTGGAACGCCTCCGCGTCCCCGGCGCCTTCCTCCTCGGTGCGGTCCTCCTCATCGGCGTGGCCCCGCTCGCCCTCTCCGACTTCCGGCTCAACCTCCTCGCCAAGTACCTGTGTTACGCCATCGTGGCGGTCGGCGTGAGCCTCGCCTGGGGCCGCGGCGGACTGCTCGTCCTCGGCCAGGGCGTCTTCTTCGGCCTCGGCGGCTACGCCATGGCCATGCACCTCAAACTCACCGACGCGGCCGCCACCGGCCAGACACTGCCCGACTTCATGCAGCTGTACGGCACCGGAGACACCCTGCCCTGGTGGTGGCAGCCCTTCGCCAACCCGCTCTTCGCCCTCGCCATGACCGTCCTGCTGCCCATGGCGGTCGCCGCGCTGCTCGGCTTCTTCGTCTTCCGCCGCCGGGTGAAGGGCGCGTACTTCGCGATCCTCAGCCAGGCACTGGCCGCCGCCCTCGCCATCTGGCTCGTCGGCCAGCAGGCCACCACCGGCGGCACCAACGGCCTCACCGACATGCGGGGCTTCTTCGGCTACGACCTCAACGACCCGGTCAACCAGCGGATGGTGTACTTCGTCATCGCCGCGGTGCTCCTGCTGCTGATGGCCGCCGCCCGCCAGCTGTTCGTCAGCCGCTACGGCGAACTCCTCGTCGCCGTACGGGACTCCGAGGAGCGCGTGCGGTTCCTCGGCTACGACCCGGCCAACGTCAAGCTCGTGGCGTACGTCGTGGCGGCCGGCATGGCAGGCCTCGCGGGCGCCCTCTTCGTCCCGGCGGTCGGCATCATCTCCCCGGCGCTGATCGGCATCGTGCCGTCCATCGGCTTCGTCATCGGGGCCGCGGTGGGCGGCCGGGCCTCCCTGGTCGGCGCCGTACTCGGCGCGATCGCCGTGGCCTGGGCGCAGAGCACCCTCTCCGACGCCTTCCCCGCCGCCTGGACGTACCTCCAGGGCCTGCTGTTCGTGCTGGCCGTCGGCTTCCTGCCCGGCGGCCTCGCGTCCCTGGCGAGCGTGGTGCGCAAGCGCCGTACCCCCACGACCACGACTCCGACCCCGACAGGAGGAACGGCATGAGCGGCGAGGGACTGACGGTCCGCGACCTGCGGGTGACGTTCGACGGCTTCAAGGCCGTCGACGGCGTGGACCTCCACATCCACCCCGGCGACCTGCGCTTCCTCATCGGCCCCAACGGCGCGGGCAAGACCACACTCGTCGACGCGGTCACCGGACTGGTGAGGTCCACCGGATCGGTCCGCTTCGGCGGCGAGGAACTCATCGGCAAGCCGGTGCACCGGATCGCCCGCATGGGCATCGGGCGTACGTTCCAGACGGCCACGGTCTTCGAGGAGCTGACCGTCCTGCAGAACCTCGACATCGCGGCGGGTGCCGGACGCGGCCCGCTGACGATGCTCCGTCGACGCAAGGGCGTGCCGGAGGCGGTGACCAAGGCACTGGAGACCACCGGTCTGACCGATCTGCGCGACCGCCCGGCGGGTGTGCTCGCACACGGGCAGAAGCAGTGGCTGGAGATCGGCATGCTGCTCGTCCAGGACGTGAGGCTGTTGCTGCTCGACGAGCCCGTCGCCGGCATGAGTCATGACGAACGCGAGGCCACCGGCGCGTTGTTGCAGCGCGTCAGCGAGGACCACACCGTCGTCGTCATCGAGCACGACATGGACTTCATGCGCTCCTTCGCCCGCAGCGTCACCGTCCTGCACGCCGGCAAGGTCCTCAGCGAGGGTTCCGTCACCGAGGTCCAGGCCGACGCCAAGGTCCAGGAGGTCTACCTCGGCCGCGCGTCCGAACCGGAGCCCGCCTCCGAGCCCGCCCCCGAGTCCGCCGCCGAACCGGTCGCCGCTCCCGTCCCCGTCGCCGAGGAGGCGTGACGCCCATGCTGGAGATCAACTCCGTCCAGGCCGGCTACGACCGTACGACCGTGCTGCACGGCGTGACCGTCTCCGTCCCGAAGGACGGCGTCGGAGCCGTCCTCGGCCACAACGGCGCCGGCAAGAGCACCCTCCTGCGCGCCGCGATGGGCCTGCTCAAGCCGAAGGGCGGGACCGTCCTGCTGAACGGCGAGGACATCACCCACCTCGCGCCGCACCAGCGGGTGGCCAGGGGCATGGCGTACGTCCCCCAGGGCCAGCAGTCCTTCCCGCACCTCACCACCGCCGAGAACCTGCAACTCGTCGCCGACGGCCGCGCGGACGGCAAGGAGGCCGTCGCCGAGGCCCTGGACCTCTTCCCTGTCCTGCGGGAGCTGTCCGGCCGCCGCGCGGGCCTCCTCTCCGGGGGCCAGCGCCAGCAACTGGCCATCGCCCGCGCCCTGATCACCCGCCCCAGACTCCTTCTCCTCGACGAGCCGACCGAGGGCATCCAGCCCTCCGTCGTCGCCGAGATCGAGGAGACGATCCTCGCCCTGACCCGCCGCGGCGGCCTGTCCGTCCTCCTCGTCGAACAACACGTGGGCTTCGCCATGCGGGCGGCCGAGCGGTACTACGTCCTCGAAGCGGGCCGGGTCACCTCGTCGGGCGAGGGCGGCACGGGCGCCGAACAGACCGTACGGGCGGCGCTCAGCGTCTGAACGTCCGGCACCTGGGGGCGGGCACCTGTGCGCGCCCGCTCCCAGGTCACGTCCTGCGGGACGACGACTCGGGCGCACAGCCCCGGCTTCACGACCGCGCGTGCAGCCCGTCCGCGACGTGGCCGTGGCTGTGCCGCCAGCCTGCCGGTACGCGCCGGGCGCCGGCCAGGTGCGGGTGGCCGAGGGGGAGGTCCGAGTGCACGTGGGTCGCGGGTGGTGACGGCCAGAGCCGTACGGCCAGCAGCGCCGCGCCCAGCGCGATCGAACCCAGGGCGAGTACGGCCCAGTTGAGCCCGGCGGCCGCCCCGAGCCAGCCGGCCAGGGGGTACGTCAGCAGCCAGCAGCCGTGCGAGAGGGAGAACTGGGCGGCGAACGCGGCCGTACGCTCCTCGGGTGGCACCGAGCGGCGGACCAGCCGCCCGGTCGGGGTGAGCACCGCCGAGCACGCGGCACCGAACGCGGCCCAGACGACGAGCAGCGCGGGCAGCCGCCAACTCCCGCCCGACGCGGCCGTGATGCCCCCCAGCCCGGCGAAGACGACGGCCAGCAGCAGCGCACCCGGCAGCATCACCGCCCGGTCCGGCACCCTGTCCAGGACCCGGGGCAGGACCAGGGCCACGACCATCGACCCGGCCCCGTACGCCCCGAGCGCCAGCGCCACGGCACCCTCCGACAGCCCCAGGACTTCGCGGACGTAGACCACGGAGTTGACCGTCACCATCGCACCGGCCGCCGCGACCGAGAGGTTCAGGGCGAGCAGGGCGCGCAGCCTGGGGACGGCGAGGAAAGAACGGAGGCCCGTGCGGGCGCGGCCACGGCCCGGGGTCTCCGTGGCGGCGACCCGCCCGGGCAGCACGGTGGAGACGACCAGCGCGGCCGACGTGAGGAAGCCGAGCACGGTGCCGGTGAACAGCCAGTGGTAGGTGATCACGGACAGCAGCGCGGCCGCGAGCGCGGGGGAGAAGAGGCTCTCCAGGTCGTACGCGAGCCGCGACATCGACAGTGCCCGCGTGTACGCGCGCTCGTCGGGGAGCACGTCGGGGATGACGGCCTGGAACGTCGGGGTGAACGCCGCCGAGGCGGACTGGAGGAGGAAGATCAGGACGTACACCTGCCAGACCTCACCGACGAACGGCAGGAACACGGCGACACCGGCGCGCACCAGGTCCGCCGTCACCATGAGCGCCCGGCGGGGCAGCCGGTCGGCGACCGCGCCCACGGCCGGGGCGATCACCACATACGCCACCATCTTGATCGCGAGGGCGGTACCGAGGACGGAACCGGCGTCGGCGCCCGCGAGGTCGTACGCCAGCAGACCGAGGGCGACGGTCGCGAGTCCCGTGCCGACCAGGGCGATGACCTGGGCGGCGAAGAGGCGCCGGTAAGTGCGGTGGCGCAGGACGGTGAGCATGTGCGCGGCTCCCCTCGGCACGGCGGTCCTCTCGACTCCGTCGAGTGTAGCCATCATGTGCGCACCTGTGCACATGATGGCTCCGGCGAGGATGTCATCGCCCGCCCGGGCCTCTGGTCCATGGCTCTAGGCTGGACTCATGCCTGAACGCCATGCCGTGTCACCTGCATCCGGTGCGCATCTGCGTGCCCCCGACAGCGCGCGGCTCGCCGAGGCGACCGGGGTCTTCGCGATGCTCTCGGACGTCACCCGGCTGCATCTGCTGTGGCTGCTCGCGGAGGGCGAGTCGGACGTCGGCTCGCTGGCCGAGCGCTGCGCGGCGTCCCGGACGGCGGTCAGCCAGCACCTCGCCAAGCTGCGGCTCGCCGGGCTCGTCGAGACCCGCAGGAACGGCCGCCACATCTACTACAGCCTCAGCGACGGCCATCTGCGACGCCTGGTCGTGGAGGCACTGAGCCACGCGGACCACCGGGTCAGCGGGCAGGCACCGCACGACTGAGGACGGCCCATGACCGCTGATTTCGATGCACAGCGTCGGCGTCGAGCCCCACAGCCGCAAGTCTGGGCGCTGGCGCTGGCGCTGGCGCTGGCGCGGGGGCGGGTGGTCGCCGTACTGGCGGTGGTGACGGCCGGGCTGCTGACGTTCCATCGGGCGGTTCCCAACTCCGTGGGCCGCCTGGGCAGTCTGCTGGAAGCGTTCCTGCCCTGGCTCGGCCTGGTGGCCGTGGTCCTGCTCGGTCCGGGGCTGCTGCGCCGTTCGGCCACCGCGCTGATCGCCCTGCTTCTGCCGGTGGCGGCCTGGACGCACATCTTCGGCGGGCTCCTCCTGCCCGGGGCGAAGCCCGGCGCGCGCGACCTGGTCGTGGTGCAGCACAACGTCAGCGACGAGAACACCGACCCGGCGGGTACGGCCCGAGCCCTGGCGGACGCCGAGCCCGATCTCATCGCGCTGGAGGAGCTGGTGCCCGAGGCGCTGCCGGTCTACGAGAAGACCCTCGCCCCGGACTACCCGCACCACGCGGTCCGGGGCACCGTCGGACTCTGGTCGAAGCATCCGCTCACGGAGGCCCGGCTGGTGGACATCAAACCCCAGGGGATCGCGGAGGAGTGGAGTCGCGGGCTGCGGACCCTGGTGCACACGCCGCACGGCGAGATCGCGGTGTACGTCGCGCACCTGCCCTCGGTCCGTGTCGGGGTGAGCGGTCTCGCGTCCCAACGGCGTGACGAGAGTGCCGACCTGCTCGGCAGGGCCGTCGCCGCCGAGAAGCGGGACCCGGTGATCCTGCTGGGCGATCTCAACGGCACCGTGGAGGACCGTGGGCTGGACCCGCTGACCTCACGGATGAACGTGGCGGAGCGGGGCTTTGCCCTCAGCTTCCCCGCCGGCTTCCCGCTGGCCAGGATCGACCAGGTCATGGCCCGCTCGGCGACCGTCGCCCACCTCCGCACCCTGCCGGCCACGGGCAGCGACCATCTGCCGGTCGCCGCGCGGATCACGCTGGGCCGACCACCGGCCTGATGGACTCCAGCGTCGGTACGACCTCCTCGATCGAGCCGTCCGCCGCGAACACCAGCCGGTCCAGGGTGGATTCGCGGCGCATGCCGTCCCCGCGCGGAGTGCCGGGTCCCGGAATCGCGAACCGGTGGTAGCAGATGAACCAGTCGTCGGTGCCGGGAACGTTCACGACGGTGTGATGGCCGGTGGCGAGGATCCCGTACTCGGGCCGCTTCCGCAGGATGACCCCCTGCTTGGTCCACGGACCGAGCGGGGAGGGGCCGGTGGCGTAGGCGACGCGGTAGTCCTCGCTGCGGGTGTCGTCCTCCGACCACATGAAGTAGTAGACGCCCCGCCGCTTGATGACGAAGGCGCCCTCACGGAAGCCGTCCGGGGTGAACTGCCGTACCCGCGCCGGGTCGAAGGAGACCATGTCCTCGTTCAGGGGCACGCCGTACGCCTCGCAGTTGCCCCAGTGGAGATAGGCCGTGCCGTCGTCGTCCTTGAAGACGGCCGGGTCGATCATCTGGCCCTCGTAGTCGTCGCGCGCGATGAGCGGCCGGTCCAGGGCGTCCCGGAAGGGCCCGGTCGGGCTGTCCGCGACCGCCACACCGATCTGCTGGTCGGCGCAGAAGTAGAAGTAGTACGACCCGTCGCGCTCCCCGGCGGCCGGTGCCCAGGCGTAGCGGTCCGCCCAGCTCACATCGGACTCCAGGTCGAGGACGACGCCGTGGTCCTCCCAGGCGACCAGGTCGTCGGAGGAGTACACCTTGAACCGGGTCCCGCCCCAGCCCTCGAAGCCGTCCGTCGTCGGATAGATGTAGTAACGGCCCCGGAACTCCTGGATGTTGGGGTCGGCGTGCAGCCCCGGCAGCAGCGGGCTGCGCATGTGCACGGCCTCGACCGCCCAGGTGCGACTGTTCCCGTCGGCCGCTGTGACGGTGTAGGACTGCGGGGTGCGCAAGTCGCGCGGGGTGCCGGAGGGCGGGTCGATCCGGGCGTCCGTCGACACGTCGAACTCGGGGGCGAGACCGTCGAGTTCGGTGCCCGGGTGCAGCGGCAGGACGACTTTCGAGGCGGCGTCGTCGACGATCGCGTACGCCTTGAGGCCGTCGGGGACGGTGGCGTCGACGACGGACGCCTTCGGTGCGTACGCGCCGAGGAGCCGGTCGTACTCGGCCCGCGTCACGGGCAGCACCGAACCGTGTCGGGCGCCGGGCGGCAGCGCGAAGCCCTCGCACGGCGTCCACGTGCCGGAGCCGAGATCGGTGGTCTCGAAGGGGACGTACCCACGCCCGCTGAACTCGTCGATGAAGAGGTACCACTTGTGGCCCTCCGTGTTCGACCTGAAGACGATCGGTCCCTCGCCCTGCTCGATCACCCCCTGCCCGATCCGGTCGGCCACGAAGTCGTACGAGGTGTCGCACAGCCCGGCCGACTTCTCCACGGTGATGAACTTGCCGCCGGGCGCGGCGCGGGAGTGGGCGCGTTCGTCCTTGGTGAAGCGGTAGTAGGTGTCGTCGTGCCGGACGACGGTGGAGTCGATGACCGAGTGGCCCGGGTCGTTCCAGAGCCGGGGTTCGCTGAAGACGCGGAAGTCGCGGGTGGTCGCGTACAGCATCTTGTTGTGGGTGTCGGCGGTGTGGTCCCGGTCGTCCTCGGCGTACAGCTTGGAGGCCCAGAAGACGACGTACGCGCCGAGGCCGGGGTCGTAGCGGGCCTCGGGCGCCCAGACATTGCCGGCGGTGTCGGGGGCCACGCGCACCAGTCGGCGGT
Organism: Streptomyces sp. DSM 40750; assembly: GCF_024612035.1. Lineage (GTDB taxonomy): Bacteria > Actinomycetota > Actinomycetes > Streptomycetales > Streptomycetaceae > Streptomyces. The sequence goes on along the minus strand of NZ_CP102513.1, from coordinate 1,207,591 downwards.
CGGTCCAGTGGACGAGGTCGGCGCTCTCCCAGACCATGAGCGAGGTGCTGCCGGTGCGCTGCGCCTCTTCCCAGCCGCCGTCCCGCTCGCCGTGCATCCTGAGGTCGGTGGCGATCAGGTAGAACCTGTCGCCCTCCGGGGCGCGGACGACGAACGGATCGCGCAGCCCCTGTGTGCCGAGGTCCGAAGTGAGCACCGGCGCCCCGCCGTTGAGCGGGCGCCAGCGCAGGGGGTCGTTGCCCCGGCTGAGCGCGAACCTGATCTGCTCGCCGTCCGGGCTTCCCTCGCCGGTGAAGTAGACGAAGACGTAACCGGCGTACTGCTGCAAGCCGACCTCCAGAGCCGCGAGCTTTTGACGCTTCCTGTTGGAAACTTGTCGAAGATTGTTGCTATCTGCGACGAGTGGCGTCAATCGCCACGTGGCTCCCGGGCCGCATCGAAAGTTTCGACGGCGGCGCTTCCGCGCAGGTCGCGGTCGCCTCGGGCGAGCAGCAGACCGCCCGCACACGCCACACAAGCCGAAGCGATCATGGTCGCGGCCATGGGCAGCGCCGTCCCCTCCCCGCCCAGACCCACGAGCGGTGCGACGAGGGCCGCCAGGCCGAACTGCAGCGCCCCCAGCAGTGCGGAGGCGGTGCCCGCCGCATACGGGGCGCGGGCGGTGGCGAGGGCCGTGGCATTGGCGGCGACCAGGCCCAGTGAGGACGCGGCCAGGTAGATCAGGACGACCGTCGCGACGAACGGGGGGCGCCCGGCCGCCGCCAGAGCGCACAGCAGAGCGCAGCACATCGCCATGGAGAGGAGCCCGGTACGCAACAGAGGCCGGGGGCCGAACCGGCCGACGATTCTGCGGTTGACGGCGCCGGTGGAGGTGAAACCGAAGGCGTTGATCGCCAGCGCCACCGTGTACATGCCGGTCGAGAGGCCGTAGACGTGCTGGTACACGAAGGGTGACGCCGCGAGATACGAGTAGAGGACGCCGAATCCGAAGCCGTACGCCAGGGCGAAGCCGACGTACCGGCGGTCGCTGAGCAGGCCGCCCATGCGGCGGAAGGTGGTGGTGAGCCCGCCGCCGTGCCGCAGCCGTGGCGGCAGGGTCTCGGGTACGCGGAGGAAGACGCCCGAGCACGTCAGTACCGCCAGAGCGGCCAGGACCAGGAAGATCCCGCGCCAGCCCGCGGGGCCGAGGACCGCCCCGCCGATCAGTGGGGCGACCACGGGGGCCACTCCGCCGGTGATCACGAGAATCCCGAACGACCGCGCCGCCGCGCTCCCTGTCGTCGCGCCCTCCGCCGCCCGGTCGGTGATCACCGCGCGGGCGATGACGATGCCGGCCGCTCCGCCGAAGCCCTGGAGAAAGCGGGCCGCGACGAGGAGTTCGACGGACGGGGCCAGGGCGCAGAGCAGTCCGGCGAGCGCGCTCACCGCCGTGCCCGTGAGCATGGGCCGTCGCCGTCCCCAGCGGTCGGACAACGGCCCGATGACCAGTTGGCCGGTGGCGAGACCGACCATGAAGGCGGTCAGGGTGAGTTGGACGCCGCTGACCCCGGTGTTCAGGTCATCGATCATCTGCGGGAAGGCGGACAGATACATGTCCGTGGCCAGTGGCGCCACCGCGTAGGCGAGGGCGAGCACCAGCATCGTCGGTGTCGGCACACCGAGCTCGGTGCCGGAACGGGTGCTTCGAGTGTCGCGACGTGAGCGCGGAGGCATGCTGATTCCCCTTGATTTCCCCTTGATCGCGGCCGGCGGAGTGGGGCGCGGACCTACGCGGTCGCCTTGACGATCTCCACGGTGAGGCGGCCGAGTCCGGTGATCTCGCCCTCCAGCAGGTCCCCGGGCCTCATCCACTGGCCGGTGCCCAGGCCGACGCCGGCCGGGGTGCCGGTGGAGACCACGTCACCCGGCTCCAGGGTCAAGTGCTCCGTTATCTTGACGAGTTGCTCGGGGATCGACCAGATCATGTCCCGGGTGTTGGCATCCTGCTTGGGCTCGCCGTTGAGCCAGAACCGCAGGCGCAGGTTGTTCTCGTCGACGTACCGGGCCGGGACGATGCCGGGGCCGAGCGGGCAGCTGTCGTCGAAGGCCTTGCCGCCGAACAGGTCGAACTTGACCAGGTGTTGGGGGTGCCGCTGCCAGTCACGGGCGGAGAGGTCGATGGCGATGGTGTACCCGGCGACGTACTCCATCGCGTTCTCCGGGGTCAGATGGCGACCTCTCTTCCCGATGACGACGGCGAGTTCGAGCTCGTAGTCGAACTTCTCCGTCTGCTCGGGATACCGCACCGTCTTCCCCGGCCCCACCAACGAGGTGGTCGGCGGCTTGAAGAAGAACAGGGGGATCTTCTTGTCCTTCTCCCAGTCGGTGTGACCGCCGTCCTTCTCCATGTGCTCGTAGTAGTTGGCCCCGGTCATCACGACTTTGCGGGGGAACCGGAGCGGAGTGAGGACGTCCTCCAGCGCGGCCGGGGCGGGCAGCGGCGCGGTGCCGTCCGTGCCGTCGGCGAGCCGCTCCGCGGCTGCCACCAGGATGGGTTCGGTGCGCTCCCAGTGGTCGAAGACGTTCATCAGGCCGCGTGCCGGCTCCGGCCGCAGCGCTTCGGGGGCGACGTCCGCGAGTGCCCAGTGGCGGTCCTCGATCGACAGGACCGGGGTGGGGCGCCCGTCGACGCGCAGGGTGGCCAGGGAAAAGGTCATGGCAAGGGTCTCCGTCATTTCAGGCGGTGTACGACGTCGCACGGTGAGGTCCGGCCGGGCGGGGTATGGCTACGCGCGGCCGGTGAGCGCCGCGAGCATGCTGGGGCCGCCCTGGACCGCGGTGCGCCGCATGTGGTGGAGGATGCCGCGGATGCCGCCCATCTCCTCACCGCCGCCGGCCCGGCCGGGGCCGCCGTGGATCAGCGCGGGCAGGGGGGAGCCGTGGCCGGTGGAGGCCTTGGCGGACTCGGTGTCCAGGACGAGGACCCGGCCGTGCCACGGGGCGAGGCCGACGACCGTCCGGCGGGCGAAGGCCGCGTCACCGGTCACCACGGACGCGGCGAGACTGCCGCGGCCCTGGGCCGCCAGGAAGACCGCGTGCTCCGGCGAGGTGTACGGGATGAGCGTGCTGACCGGGCCGAACGCCTCCACCTCGTGCGGGGCGGTGGCGCCGGGGTCGTCGCAGCGCAGCAGCAGGGGAGTGAGGAACGCGCCGCGCTCCCCGTCGGCACCGACGAAGTCCGCCCGGTCCGGGTCGCCCGAGACCAGCCGGGCCGAGTCGAGCAACGTCTTCACACAGCGCCGCACCTCTTCGCGCTGCCCGAGGCTCGCCAGCGCTCCCATGCGCACCGACGGGTCGGCCGGGTTGCCCACGACCACCTCGGCGAGCCGCGCGGCGGCCGCCTCGCTCACCGCGTCCATCAGCTCGGCCGGGACGAGGGCGCGGCGGATGGCCGTGCACTTCTGTCCCGCCTTCACGGTCATCTCGGTGACCAACTGGTCGACGTACAGGTCGAATTCGGGGGTGCCGGGTGTGGCGTCCGGGCCGAGGACGGAGCAGTTGACCGAGTCCGCCTCGGCGTTGAAGCGAACGGCCTGGCGTACGACCGCCGGATGCGTCCGCAGGCGTTCCGCCGTGGCCGCCGAGCCGGTGAACGACACCAGGTCCTGCTCGGTGACATGGTCGAGGAGGTCGCCCGCGCCGCCGCAGACGAACTGCAGGCTGCCCGGCGGCAACAGGCCCGACTCCACGACGAGTTCGATCAGCCGGCTGGTCAGCCGGCAGGTCTGTGTCGCGGGCTTGATGAGGCTCGGCACACCGGCCAGCACCGCCGGGGCGAGCTTCTCCAGGGGTGCCCACACCGGGAAGTTGTAGGCGTTGATCTGGACGGCCGCGCCCCGCAGAGGTGTGCAGATGTGACCGCCGAGGAAGCTGCCGTCACGGCTCAGGCTCTCCCGCTCGCCCTCGACGTAGACCAACCCGTCGTCCCCGCCGGGAAGTTCGCGCTCGCCCAGGGCCGCGTAGTACTGGACGACCCGGATGCCGCCGTCGATGTCGTACTTGGAGTCGAAGAGCGTGGCGCCCGTGGTCGCGGACAACGCGTACAGCTCCTCGCGGTGGCCCCGCAGATACGTCGCGATGTCGGCGAGGAGTCCGGCGCGCCGGTGGAAGGAGAGGGCGCGGAGTTCCGGGCCGCCGACCGAGCGGGCGTGGTGGAGGGCGGCGGCCATGTCGACGCCGGCGGAGGAGACATGGGCGACCACCTCGCCGGTGACCGCGTCGCGGACGGGTGTTCCCTCCTCGGTGGGGGTGTGCCACTGGTCCTGTGTGTAGCTGCGCAGCGCGCTCATCGTGTCGTTCCGTCCGTCGCAGGTGTGCGGACGGTTCCGACCGTCCCGGCGTATCCGTCGTCGCCGTCCGCGACGGCGTGGTGGCCCCAGATGTCGGCCGTGTAGACGCGGCTCACCCAGGTCTCGTCGTCGACCCGGCGGCCCTCGGCGCCCACCTCGACGCCGAAACCGGCGGGGGAGCGCATATAGAAGGAGAACATCCCGTCGTTGGAGTGCCGGCCCAGCGTCGCCATCAGCGGCACCTTGTGCTCGCGGGCCCGGTCATGGGCGCGGCCGACGTCGTCCATGTCCGACACCTCGCACAGCACATGGTGCGTACCCTCGCGCCTGCGGGACTCGACGAACGCGATGCTGTGGTGGCGCGGGTTGCAGCCCATGAAGTAGAAGGTCCCGCCCAGCGGCAGATGGGTCACGTCGCTGAGGCGGAAGCCCATGACGTCCCGGTAGAAGTCCACGGCCTCCATGGCCTGCGGGGACTTCAGGACCACATGGCCCATGCCCTGGTCGCCGGTCACGAAGGTGACGCCCAGCGGGGAGACGAAGGGGGTCGCGGCGACCCGGCGGCCGATGAACAGCTCGGTGCGCACGGCGCACGGCCCGTCGAACCACAGCATGCGGTCCACCTGCCGCTCGGCGCACTCCTCGGCCGTACCGTCACGGACCTCGACGCCATGTGCCCGCAGGCGTTCCGCCACACGGTCGAGTCCGGCCGGGTCACCGACCTCCCAGCCGATGTACGTCACGCCGCCGGTCTCGGCGGGCCCGACGCTGAACCGGTAGGGGTGTTCATCCAGGCGCAGCAGCCGTTCCCCGGGGGATCCGGCCGGGCCGGCGGGCATGGTGCCGATCACGTCACTGGCGTACGCGACCCAGCCGTCCGGGTCCGGTGTACCGATACCGAGATAGCCCAGGCTGCGAATACTCATCGAAACCTCCACTGGTCGAGGCCCTGCCCGTGAGGGCGCGAGGGGCCGCCGCTGGTCGAAGGTAGTTGTAAGAGTTCTAATTATCAAGGCTCTTACGAAACCTGCGACAAGGTTTGCGAGACCCTTGACTGTCAGAGTTCTATCTATCTACGGTCGAGGCATCCGACGACGGCTCGACGGCCGTCACGACGACGTCGGCCGCCCGTCATGGCTGGCGCCGGCCGTCACGAAGGGGCGACCCCATGCCTGTATCTGAGCCGCGCCTGTCACCCGTGGCGGAGAAGGACATCCCGGAGAAGGCGCTGGCGGCTCTGGAGCCGTACCGCAACGCCGAGGCCGGCGGTGACATCTACGCGATCTGGACGACACTCGCCGCGCACCCGGACGCGCTGCGCCGCTTCCTCGTCTTCGGCAACCACGTCCTGGGCAGGAACACCCTGTCCGTCCGGACCCGCGAGCTGGTGATCCTGCGGGTCGCCTGGCTCACGCAGGCCGAGTACGAGTGGCTGCAGCACGTCCGCATCGCCCGCCGGGCCGGAGTGTCCGACGACGAGATCCGGGCGCTCGGCACGCCCGAGCCGGCCGGCTTCGACGACACCGAACAGGTCCTGCTGCTCGCGACCGATCAACTCGTCGGCGTCGCGGACCTCGACGACGGTACCTGGAAGCGGCTGCGGGACCGGCTCGGCACCGAGCAGCTCATCGACCTCGTCTACACGGTCGGCCAGTACCAGACCGTCGCGATGGCGATCAACGCCTTCCGTATCCGGCCCGAGCCGGACATCGCCGCGCTGCGCGCGGAACTCCCGCTGCCCGCGCCCACCGCTCCCTGACCTCGTAGGAGAGAGACCTCATGAAGCTCGCCAACCTCGCCGGCCGGGCCACCGTCATCCTCGGCGACCGCGCCCTCGATGTGGAGAAGGCCAGCAACGGGGCGCTCGGCCCCGACCCCGCGGTGCTCTACGACCTCGAGAACCACGACGAGCTGCGCCGGCTCGCCGGGGCGGCGGACGACGCCGACCTCGCCGAGTACGACGAGAAACTCCTCGGCCCGGTCTCCCCACGCGCCCCGAAGATCCTCGCCGTCGCGCTCAACTACCGGGGCCACGCCGAGGAGTCGGACATGCCGATCCCCGAACAGCCCACGGTCTTCGGCAAGTTCAGCAGCTCCCTGACCGGGCCGTACGATCCGGTGATCGTGGCCGAGGGCATCGACAAGTGCGACTTCGAGGCCGAGGTCGTGGTCGTCATCGGCAGGACCATGCGCTCGGTGGAACCCGGGGCGGTCTGGGACGGCATCGCGGGGGTGACCGCCGGGCAGGACGTCACCGACCGCCGCGAACAGTGGCGCAAGCCGCTGAACCAGTTCACCCTCGCCAAGTCCTACGACACCTACAGTCCGACCGGCCCGCTGATGGCGACCGTCGACGAGTTCGAGGACCCCGACGACATCGAGATCATCGGACACGTCGACGACCTGGAGGTCCAGCGCGGCCGTACGTCCGATCTCATCTTCCCCGTTCCCGAGTTGGTCTCCTGGCTCTCCCGGCACGTGACCCTGGAGCCCGGCGACCTGGTCTTCACCGGCACCCCGGCCGGCTGCGGAGTCCGGCGCGTACCGCGTCTGTACCTGGAGCCCGGGATGACGCTGACCACCGAGCTTCCGGGTGTCGGTACGATGCGCAATCCGATCAGTCGGTGAGATCACGACGCGCTGTTACGATGCGACCGATCCGGACGAAGGGAGCCCTCACGTGTCGGACGATCACGTAGGTGACGCCGTCGGCCATCCGCGCTCCCGCGAGTTCTTCGACAAGGTGCGGGCCCGCCACCAGGAGATGGGCCACACGGACCGTCAGCTGGACGGGGTCGCGCTGGTCACCCATCTCACCAGGCTCGTCGCGCGCCTCGTGCAGGACTTCGAGGCCTCCGTGCACCGGCCGCTCGGGATGACCTGGGCCGGATTCCGGATCATGAACACCCTCTGGGTCTTCGGGGACATGGAGCAGCGGGAGATCGCCCGTATCTCCGGCACCTCGCGGGCCAGCGTCTCCAGCGCCCTCAACACGCTCGAGGAACGAGGCCTGGTCGAGCGGCGCCGTGAGCAGGGCGACCGGAGGCTCGTCCGGGTCTCGCTCACCGAGTCCGGCCTCACGATGCTGCACAAGGCCATCGAGGGACAGACCGAGCGCGAGCACGCCTGGATGGGAGTCCTGGAGGACGAGGAGATCTCCCAGTTGGTCACCCTGCTGGGCAAGATGGTCAACCAGGAGCACCCGGCGTAGTCCGCCGTTCGACGGCTTCCGGTTCCGCTCACAAGCCCCTGACCGGCGGTTTTCCGCGTGCGCGGGCATCCCTCGGGTCGGACTCGGGAGGCCTCTCCTCCAAAGTCGTAGGACCCTTGACGATTAGAACCCTGACACTTACGTTCTCCCCACGCTCTCCCCAACCTGTTCCGCTTCCTGGGCAATGACGCCCCGCACCCGCTGCGAGGAACGATGGACATCGGCTGTCTGTTCGCGCCAACCACCGCCACCCCGGACCACATCGCGGAGGCCGAGCGACTCGGCTTCACCTACGCCTACGTGTACGACTCGCCCTCCCTGTTCGCGGACGCCTGGATGACCCTGGGCCGCACGGCGGACCGCACCTCCCGGATCCGGCTCGGCGTCGCGGTGGTCACCCCCAAGCTGCGCCACCTCGTCGACAACGCCGCCGCCGCGGTGACCCTCGCGGCCCTCGCCCCGGGCCGGGTGGACGTCGTGGTCGGCGCCGGCTTCACCAGCGCCGCACTGCTCGGCCGCCGGGGCGCCCGCTGGGCGGAGGTCGAGGAGTACATCGTGGCGCTGCGCGCCCTGATGGCCGGCGAGGAGATCGACTGGGAGGGCTCCCGGATCACCCTCACCTTCCCCGGCCACTGCGGACTCGCCCCCGTCACCGACGTACCGGTCCTCGCCGCCGCACACGGCCCCAAGGGCTTCGCCGTCGCGGGCCGGGTCGCCGACGGGGTGGTCACCAACCCGAGCCACAGCTCCGAGCCGATCCCCTTCGAGGGCCGGGTCGTGGTGACCGCGTACGGCACGGTCCTCGACGACGGCGAGGAGCTCTCCGACCCGCGAGTCGTCGACGCCGCCGGACCCGGCGCCGCGCTCGCCCTGCACCTCGGCGACTTCGGCCCCCTCGCCGGCACCGACGAGGTGCGCGGCTACCAGGCCTGGCTCGCCACGATCCCGGAGCAGCGCCGCCACATAGAGACGCACCGGGAACACCTGATCGGGGTGACCCCCGAGGAGCGTTCCTTCATCACCCCGAAGGCGATCGAGTCCGCCACCGCCACCGGTACGCCGGAGCAGATACGCCACCGCCTCCAGCAGTTGGAGGCCTCGGGCGCCACCACGGTCGCCTACCAGCCGGCCGGGCCGGACATCACCCGCGAACTGCGCGCCTTCGCGGCGGCCGCGGGTCTGTGATCCCCACCGCGTCAGAGCGCGGGGGGATCGGCCGTCGGACGGGCGCGGGTCGACGGGGCCGCTCACGCCCACGCGGCGGAGCCGCGTATGGCACGGCCCCGCGCCCCTGAGCACACCGGGCGCGCCCCACGCTCCAAGGGGTGCGGAACCGCGCGAGCAACCGCGCAGCCCGATCCACCAGGTCCCAGCTCAGCCCGATCCATCGGGCCCACACCCCCGCCCGATCCCATCGGTCCGTGATCCGAGGCCGAGCCGCCCGAGCCCCCTTCGCTCCGCCCCACCCCGCTCAACACCCCGCTCAACGAGGAGTACGACCATGCCCCGCAGAATCGTCACCGGCCTGAACGAGCACGGCCAGGCCGCCGTCGTCCAGGACGGCCCCGCCCCGCGCACGTACGAACTGAAGCACACGCCGGGCTTCGCCAACTCGCTGGTGTGGTCGACGCCCGCCGAGCCGGTCGTGCCCTTCGACGGCACCGACCCGACACCGGCCGTCGCCTCCTACGCCCCCGCACCCGGCGAGACCCGGCTGATCCACCTCGTCATCCCCCCGGACACCGTCTACCTGACCGAGGGCTTCGACTTCGCCGCGGCCGCCGCCGAGCGCTTGGAGACCAGCCCCGGCCTGGCCGAGCTGTTCGAGCCGGACGCGCCCGGCATGCACACCACCGACACCGTCGACTACGGCGTCCTCCTCCAGGGCGAGATCGTCCTCGAACTCGACGCCGGCCACGAGACCACCCTCGCCCCGGGCGACATCGTCATCCAGAACGGCACCCGCCACGCCTGGCGCAACCGCACCGACGCCCCCGCCGTCGCGCTCTTCGTCCTCATCGGCGCCCGGAGGAATGCCTGATGCCGCACCTCGACCCCACCGACGCCCTGGAACTCGACTCCGAACTCGACGAGGTCGAGCGGCTCATCCGGGACACCGTCAGCGCCTTCGTCAAGGACAGGGTCACCGACCACGTCGCCGACTGGTTCGAGGCGGGCACCTTCCCCACCTTCGAACTCGGCCCGGAGATCGGCAAGCTGGGCCTGCTGGGCATGCACCTGGAGGGCTACGGCTGTGCCGGCGCCGGCGCCACCGCGTACGGCGTGGCCTGCCGCGAACTGGAGGCCGCCGACTCGGGCCTGCGCAGCTTCGTCTCCGTCCAGGGCTCCCTGGTCATGTTCCCCATCCACCGCTACGGCTCCGAGGAACAGAAGCAGCAGTGGCTGCCCAGGCTCGCCTCCGGTGAGGCGATCGGCTGCTTCGGGCTCACCGAACCCGACCAGGGCTCCGACCCCGGCGGTATGCGCACCCAGGCCAAGCGCGACGCCGGGGGAGACTGGATCCTCAACGGCACCAAGATGTGGATCACCAACGGCTCCGTCGCCGACATCGCGGTCGTCTGGGCCCGCACCGAGGAAGGAATCCGCGGCTTCCTCGTCCCCAAGGGCACTCCCGGCTTCACCACCAGCGAGATCCACCGCAAGCTGTCCCTGCGCGCCTCGGTGACCGCCGAACTGCACCTGGAGGACGTACGGCTGCCCGGTGACGCGGTGCTCCCCGGCGTCACCGGACTGCGCGGACCGCTGTCCTGTCTGTCCGAGGCACGCTTCGGCATCCTCTGCGGAGTCGTCGGTGCGGCCCGCACCTGCTACCTCTCGGCGCTGGAGTACTCCACCACCCGTGAGCAGTTCGGGCGGCGGATCGGCGGCTTCCAGCTGACCCAGGGCAAGCTCGCCCACATGCAGGTCGAACTCGTCCGCTCCCAGCTGCTCGCCCTGCGCCTGAGCAAGCTCAAGGACGCCGGGAAGCTCCGCCCCGAGCAGGTCAGCCTCGGTAAGCTCGCCAATGTGCGCGCGGCCCTCGACATCGCCCGCTCGGCCCGCACCGTCCTCGGCGCCAACGGCATCACCACCGAGTACCCGGTGCTCCGCCACGCCAACAACCTGGAGACGGTCCTCACCTACGAGGGCACCGAGGAGATCCACACCCTCGTCGTCGGAGAGTCCGTCACGGGCCTCGCGGCGTACCGCTAGGCCTGATCCGCCGGACAGGCCCCGAGCACCCCCGGGCGGGCCGTGACTGAGGGCGGCCCACCCGGCGAGTCATGTACGACACCACGGGAGGCGAGCGTCGTGACGACACACGCGCACGAGCACGACCAGGCGAATGACCTCGCGAACGACTTCGTACAGGGCATTCGTCTCGAAGACCTCTGGGACGACCCCTATCCCATCTACCGCAGGCTTCACCACGAGGCCCCCGTGGCCTGGGTCCCCGCCGCCGGCCGCTATCTGATCACCCGGCACGAGGACGTCGTCTTCGCCGAACAGCACCCGGAACTCTTCAGCTCCCGCGAGAAGGAATCCCTCGTCCTGAAGGTCATGGGTGCCAACATGCTCCGCGAGGACGACCCCGAGCACCGCAGGCTACGGGCCGCCGCCGAGCCGCCGGCCCGGCCCCGCCGGGTACGGAACGACTGGAGCCCGATCTTCCAGCGCACCGCCGACGAACTGATCGACTCCTTCGTCGCCAAGGGCGAGGCCGACCTGTGCGCCGACTTCGCCGGACCCTTCGCCGCCACCAACCTGGCGCATCTGCTGGGGATCCCGCGGGTCCCGGCCGCGGACATGATCCGCTGGTCGCAGGACATGATGGACGGCAACAGCAACTACGCCGACATCCCGGAGGTCTGGGACCGGGCCGTCGCCGCGGCCGGCGCCGTGGAGGAGGCCGTCGACGAAGCCGTACGACGCCTGCGCGACGAGCCCGACGGATCGGTGATCTCCTCGATGCTGCACGCCGAGGAGCCGCCCACCCTCCAGCAGATCAAGAACAACGTCAAGGTCATCATCGGCGGCGGGATCAACGAACCCCGCGATGTGCTGACCGCCGGGGTCTGGGCCCTGCTCACCCACCCCGGGCAGCGCGCCGCCGTCGAGGCCGACCCGGCCAGGTGGCGGCACGTGTTCGAGGAGACGGTCCGCTGGATCTCACCGATCGGCATGTACCCCCGCCAGACCACCGAGGACATCGAGCTGTCCGGCGTCCGCATCCCGGCCGGCTCCCGGGTCGCCCTGGTGATAGGCGCGGCCAACCGGGACGAGGACGTGTTCCCCGAGCCCGACCGCTTCGACATCGACCGTGAGCAGCGCAACCATCTCGCCTTCGGCGGCGGACCCCATTTCTGCATGGGCACCTGGGTCGCCCGCCACGAGGTCGGCGAGATCGCCTGGCCCACCCTCTTCCGGCGGCTGCCCGGCCTCGAACTCGACCCGGACCGCCGGGTGGAGCTCGGCGGATGGGTCTTCCGCGGGCTGCTGAACCTGCCCGTCCGCTGGAGACGCCAGAACCACTAGGAGCGACGTTGTCCGAGAACATCAGCGCCCCGCCGGACACCTGGTTCGGCGCCCGGCTCCTCACCCATGCGACCGAGTCCGGCTCCCGTGCCGCCCTCGTCTTCGAGGACCGGTCCTGGACCTACGCGGAACTGGACCTCGCGGTCCGCCGCACGCTCGGCCGCCTCACCGAGCAGGGCGTACGCAGGGGCGACCGTGTGGTCATGCGGGGTGAGGCCCGGCCCGAGGCCATCGTCACGATGTTCGCCGTGACACGGATGGGCGCGGTCCTCGTCCCCGTCCACCCTCAGATGACGGGGCGCGAACTGGCCGTCGTCCGCGAGGAGACCGAGCCGCGCGCGATCGTCGCCGACGGAACCTTTCTGGAGACACTGCCACCGGGCACGGAACTCCGCCTGCCGTGGGCGGAGATCAGCGACCCCGACGCGCCCCCGGTGGAGGCCGACGCACCGCCCGCCGGCTCCGACGTCGCGATCATCGCGTTCACCTCCGGGACCTCCGGACGGCCCAAGGGCGCCGAGCTCACCCACGACAACCTCCACTGGAGCATGGTCAACGGGATGACCCGGCTGCCCGTGACCGAGGACGACGTCGTCCTGGTGGCCACACCGCTGGCCCATGTGGCCGTCCTCGGCGGGCTGCCGCAGTACACCTGGGCCGAACGCGGCACCGTCGTCCTGGCGCCCAGGTTCGACGGCGGCCTCTTCATCGACCTGGTCCGGGACCACGGAGTGAGCGCCGCCTTCGCCGTACCGGCGATGCTGTCCCTCCTCACCCGGCATCCCCGCTTCGACGGCCCCGACCTCGACTCGCTGCGCTGGGTGCTGGCGGGCGGTTCCCCGGCGATGTCGTCGACGACCACCCGGCTCCTCGAACGCGGGGTCAAGGTCGTCAACTCGTACGGCCTGACGGAGTCCAGCGCCGGCGTCACCTACGCCGTGCTCGACGAGGTCGCCGACCGTCCGACCTCCGCCGGGCCGCCCGTGCCGCACGTCGAACTGATCGTCGTGGACGACAAGGGCGCCGCCGCACCGGTCGACAGCGTCGGCGAGATCTGGCTGCGGGGACCGTCCGTGGCCGCCTCGTACCGGACGAGCGCGGGACCGCTGCCCGTCACCGACGCGGACGGCTGGTTCCACACCGGGGACCGAGGCCGGTACGACGAGCGGGGGCGGCTCGAAGTCGTCGGACGCGCCAAGGAACTGATCATCACGGGCGGCGAGAACGTCGACCCGGCGGAGGTCGAGAACGCACTCGTCGACCTGCCCCGCGTCCTCGAAGTCGCCGTCGGCGGTACCCCGGACCCCGTCTGGGGCGAGCTCGTCACCGCGTACGTCGTGGCGAGCGCGCCCGAGCCGACGCTCGACGACGTCCGGCACCATCTCGAAGGCCGGCTCGCCCGGCACAAGTGGCCGCGACGGCTCCGCGTCGTCCCGGCACTGCCCCAAGGGGCCACCGGAAAGCTCCAGCGGAAGGCCCTCACCGAACTGTCCGCCGACCGGCCTCCGGCCGACGGCACCACCTCCACCAGCGACCCCACGACGACTGGCGACCACACCACCGCGAAGACCCGGCACACCCAGGAGAGACCATGACCGAGACCATGCGGGCAGCACGTATGCACGATGTCGGCGAGCCCATGCGGATCGAGCGGGTCCCCGTCCCGGTGCCGGGCCCCGGCGACGTACGGGTGGCCGTGCACGCCGTCAACATCGTGCCCAACCTCGCCAACATCCTGACGATGTGGACCACTTGGTTTCCGCACAGCCCCCTGCCGACCCTCCCGGCCATTTTCGGTCTGGACCCGGCCGGCGTGATCGACGCGGTCGGTGAGGGCGTGGAGGGCTTCGAGGTCGGCGACCGGGTGTACGTCAACCCGGGCCGCAGCTGCGGCTCTTGCCGGTCCTGCCGCAACAACGACTCCATCAACTGCGCCAGTTACGCCTTCGCGGGCTACTTCGGCTTCTCCGAGTCGGCCCTCGGCCTCCTCGACCGCTACCAGGGCGGCCTCGCCGAGTACCTGGTCGCCCCCGCGTACGCCCTGGTGAAACTGCCCGACCAGCTCTCCTTCAACGCCGCCGCCCGCTTCGGCTACATCGGCACCATGTACTCGGCGCTGCGCAAGGCCGACGCCGGCCCCGGCAAGACCATCCTGGTCAACGGCATCAGCGGCACCCTCGGCATCGCCGCCGCCCTGCTCGCGCCCGCCCTCGGACTGACCCACGTCTACGGCACCGGCCGCGACCGGAACCTGCTGGAGCAGGTCGACAAGCTGGCCCCCGGCCGCTTCCACCTGCACTCCCTCGACGACGGCCCGCTCGACGAATGGGTCCGTGCGGAGACCGGCGGCCACGGCGCGGACATCTACATCGACGCGCTCGGCCCGGGCGCCCCGCACGAGACATTCCGCGCGGGCATGCGGGCGATGGCGCGCGGCGGTATCGCGGTCAACATCGGCGCCATCGCGGGTGATGTGCCGGTCGACGTCCACCGCATGATGGACCAGCAGCTGAGGCTGATCGGCTCGGCCTGGTTCACCTCCGGGGAGGGCCAGACGATGGCCGACCTGGTCGCGGCCGGGCTGCTCGACCTCAGCCCGCTCGAACACCAGGTGTACCCGCTGGAGCAGGTCAACGACGCCATCAGCGGCACCGCCGAACGCAACGGCGGCTTCAGCAACTTCATCGTCAGTCCGTCGGCCACCGCGTAACCAGTACGGCTGTCGTCCCACCACCGCGGCGGGAACGCACCACCCCCACAGGAACGAGAGGAAGACCTCGCCATGCCCAAGGTGACCTACGTGCAACAGGACGGCACCCAGACCGTGCTCGACCTGCCGCCCGGCACCACCGTCATGCGCGGTGCGGTGGCGGCCGGCGTCCGGGGCATCGTCGCCGAGTGCGGCGGCAACCTGATGTGCGCGACCTGCCATGTGTACGCCGCCGAAGCCGACCTCTTCCCGGACCCGACCGCCGACGAGGACGAACTCCTCGACTGCACGGCCGAGCCCCGGCGGGACAACAGCCGGCTCAGCTGCCGGCTGACCCTCACCGACCAGGTGGACGACCTGGTGATACACGTACCGGGAGCCCAGACATGACGGACACGCACCCCGGGATCGTGATCGTCGGTGCCGGCCAGGCGGGC
The DNA here is from genome assembly GCF_024612035.1 of Streptomyces sp. DSM 40750. Taxonomy (GTDB): domain Bacteria; phylum Actinomycetota; class Actinomycetes; order Streptomycetales; family Streptomycetaceae; genus Streptomyces. The sequence goes on along the minus strand of NZ_CP102513.1, from coordinate 1,192,369 downwards.
GTCCAGGCCGCCGAGTCGCTGCGCGACGCGGGCTTCACCGGCCCCCTCACGGTCATCGGCGACGAACCCGAACTTCCTTACCAGCGCCCGCCGTTGTCGAAGGAGTACCTCGCCGGAAAGCTGTCGGCGGGCGAACTGACCCTCCGTGCGGACCGGTTCTACGCCGACCGTGACATCGACCTGTTCATCGGCCGCCGCGTCGTGGGCCTCGACCGGGCCCGGCAGCGGGTCACGCTCGACGACGACAGTGAACTCCCGTACGGGCACCTGGTGTTGGCGACCGGCTCCCGACCTCGTCCGCTGCCGTTGCCGGGCAGCGGGCTCGCCGGGGTGATCAACCTGCGGACCCGTGCCGAGGCCGACGAGCTGCGTCGGCGGCTGGGCGAGGTGCGGAACGTGGTGGTGATCGGCGCCGGATTCATCGGCCTGGAGTTCGCCGCCGCCTGCCGGGCCGCCGGGCTCGGCCCCGTCGTGCTCGACATCGCCGAGCAGGTGATGGGCCGCGCGGTGTCCGCACCCACCGCCGACCACTTCGCGGAGCAGCACCAGGCACAGGGCACCCGGCTCCTGATGGGCACCGCGCCCACCGAACTGGTCGGCCGGGACGGACAGGTGACCGGCGTCCGCACGGCGGACGGGGCAACGATCCCCGCCGACCTGGTGGTCACCGGCATCGGTGTCCTCCCCAACGCCGAACTCGCCACCCTGGCGGGCCTGGAGACCGACAACGGCATCGTCGTCGACGAACACCTCGCCACCGCCGACCCGCACATCTCGGCGATCGGCGACTGCGCGGCCTTCCCCGCCCCGCACGGCGCGCCGCACAGCGATCCTTACGGCGCGGTTCGGCGCATCCGGCTGGAGTCGGTCCAGAACGCCGCCGACCAGGCCCGCTGCCTGGCCGCCCGGCTCACCGGCGCGCCACGACCGTACGACGCGCTGCCCTGGTTCTGGAGCTACCAGGGCGACCTCAGGCTCCAGATCGCCGGCCTGTCGACGGGCCACGACCGGACGGCCGTGCTGGGTGACGACAAGGACAAGGGCTTCTCGGTGCTCTGCTTCCGCGACTCCGCCCTGATCGCGGTCGAGTCCGTGAACCGCCCCGCCGATCACATGGCGGCGCGGCGGCTGCTGGCGGCGGGCGTCACGGTCACCCCCGAGGATGCCGCCGAGCCCGGTTTCAGCCTGCGCGGCCATCTGGCCCGGGCGGCCGATCCGGAACGGAGGGCTCTGGCATGACGACCGATCTCGAACGGAGGCCCCTCGCATGACGACCATCTCCCGGGTCGGCGTCCTCGGCTGCGGCCTCATGGGCTCGGGCATCGCCGAAACCGTGGCCCGCAGCGGACTGGACGTGCTGGTGGTCGAGGTCAGCCTGTCGGCCGTCGAGGCCGGGCGCCGCCGCATCGAGGACTCCCTGAGCAAGGCTGCACGCCGGGGCGGACTCACGGACGACGAGCGCGACCGTGCCCTCGCCCAGCTGTCCTTCTCCACGGACCTCGGCGACCTCGCCGACCGCGAACTCGTCATCGAGGCCGCGGTGGAGGACCGCGGCCTGAAGTGCGCCCTCTTCAAGGACGTGGACAAGGTCCTCGCCGGCACCGGCGCGATCCTCGCCAGCAACACCTCGTCCATCCCGCTCACGGACCTCGCGACCGCCACCGGCCGACCGGACCTCGTGATCGGGCTGCACTTCTTCAACCCCGCCCCCGTACAGGCGTTGGTCGAGATCATCCCCGCCCTCACCACGAGCACCGACACCCTCGACCGCACCCGCCGCTTCGCCGTCGAGCAGCTGGGCAAGACCGCCGTCCAGGCCCCGGACCGGGCGGGATTCATCGTCAACGCCCTGCTGCTGCCGTATCTGCTCTCCGCCGTCCGCATGGTCCAGGCGGGCACGGCCACCGCCGAGGACATCGACCACGGCATGGAACTCGGCTGCGCCCACCCGATGGGCCCGCTCCGGCTGCTCGACCTCATCGGCCTCGACACGGCCCAGGCGATCGCCGCGTCCCTGTACGAGGAGCACGCCGAACCGCTGTACGCGCCCCCGCCGCTGCTGCGCCGCATGGTCGCGGCAGGGCATCTCGGCCGGAAGTCGGGGCGGGGCTTCTACGCGTACCCGGCGGCCTGAGCGGCCCCGACCCACATCCCTTGCATCCCTTGAGACTTCTCTGCAGTAAGTCACATGGGTGTGGCTGGAGGGGCGAGCGTACCCAGGTGCGTTCCGCTGGTGGCGGGCTCTGCCCTGGGCCCGGCGGTCAGCGGTAGTAGGGCTCGACCGCGGCCCGTACCTCGTCGAGCAGCGCGGGGCCGTCCTGCGGCACGGGCGGTCGGCTGCTGCCCGGCCTGATGTCCAGGAGCTGTTCGTTGGACAGGGCGAACACCACTCGCCGCAGTCCTGCCCATTGGATGACGGCATTGCACATCCCGCACGGCTGGCAGCTGGTGTACATGGTGGTGCCTGCCGCCGTCTGCGCGTCGAGTTCTCTTGCGGCCCACCTCGCCAGTTTGAGTTCCGGGTGTGCGGTGACGTCGTTGTCGGTGAGGGTGGTGTTGTGCTCCTCGGCCAGGATCGTCCCGTCCGGTCCTGCCAACAGAGATCCAAAGGGCGGGTTGCCGCTCGTGCGTGCCTTGGCCGCGAGAGAGATGGCCTGTCGGAGGAGGGTGTGGTCGTCGGGTGTGGTGATGACTGCTCCCTCGTGGTGCGGGGTGGGGTGCTGGGCGGGAGAAGGTGCGCGGCCACGGTGGCGAGGGCCTGCCAGGCCGCCTGCGGGTGACATGTCGCGTGGGGGTCGCCCTGGTAGGTGTCGAGGACGACGGACTTGGTGCCCAGCAGCCGCAGTTGGTCGAGGTCGTCCATGACCTGGTCGATGGTGCCCTCACCGGCGAGCCGTCCCGCTCCGTCGACCGGTTCCTTGGTGAGTCGCAGGGCGATGCGGGGAGCCAGGGCGGGCACGGGCAAGTGTTGCTCGTCCGCGTACGTCTCCAGCCTGCCTGCGGCTTCGCGCAGCCACGGCACGGTGGGGTGCAGCGGATGCCATGCGTCTCCGAGTCGTACGGCCCGGCGCAGCCCCGCGTCGCTGTTGCCGCCGACCCACACCGGGATCCGGCGGGCTCCGTATGAGGCGGTGTCCTTCCAGGCGGACCGGATGTCCCGCAGGTGGCTGTCGGTCAGCTGTCCGCGTTGTGAGAACGGGATGTCGAGGGCGGTGAACTCCTGCCGCGCCCAGCCCACTCCCACGCCGAGGACCAGCCGGCCGCCGCTCAGCTCATTCAGATTGGCCGCCATTCGGGCGGTGAGCAGCGGGTGCCGGTAGGGAGCGATGAGGACTGTCGTGCCGAGCTGGATACGGGTGGTGAGGCCGGCCAGCCAGGACAAGGTGGTGAAGGGCTCGTAGAAGGGTGCCGGGTAGCGCTCGGCGACATCCGGCGTAATGGCTATGTGGTCCGAGATCATCAGTAGGTCGAAGCCCAGGCCTTCCACGGTCTGGGCCCAGCTTCGCAACACTCCGGGGTCGGTGCCCGGGCCGAAATTGGGGACGTTCACTCCGATCTTCATAGGGCCCAACCCTAGGCAGGGCGTATGGGTTGCCAGAAGGGATTCCCGCCTGTTCAGAGGCAGTTCAGCCGTGGATCCGCCGGTAGAATGGGCGTATGACCGAGAGTCTCGACGTGACGGACTGGGCGATCCTGGCAGAAGTCCAACGGGACGGCCGGATCCCGTTCACCGAGCTGGCACGGCGGGTGAACCTGAGCGCGTCGGCGACCAAGGAGCGGGTGCGTCGGCTCGAGGAGGCCGGGGTGATCACTGGGTACCGGGCGGAGGTGAACCCGGAGCGGACCGGTTACCCGGTGATGGCGGTGGTCCGGCTCAAGTACCCGGGGCCGGGAACCCGGCACCAGCCGCTGCGCCGGCTGCTGGAGGAGCGCTCGGAGATCCTCGAGTGCCTTCGCACCACCGGAGACGACTGCTACGTCATGAAGGTGGTGGCCACGTCGATGGCCCACCTGGAGGAGATCGTTGACGAGCTGGCCGAGTTCGGGAGCACCACCACCAACCTCGTCCTCAGCCGGACGCTCCCGTTGCGCGGTCCGGGGGTGCTTCGGGTGAACACCGTCAGGTAGGCGCTGACGTTGCGCGGACGCCACTCCATCGCCGGGGCCCGGCCTTGCGTCCAGCAGCGGCGACCATCAACTGCCCGTCATCCGCTGTCACATGGAGATGGGGCCGAGGTCGGCGGCGGTTTGGGCCAGGGCGTGGAGGGTGGGGCCGTCGGCGGTGGATCGCCACGTGAGGGCCCAGTGCATGGTGGGGGCATCGTGAAGGGGGAGGAAGACGATGCCGGGGGGACGGTTGTAGCGGGCGGCGATCTCGCCCAGCGGGTGGACGCACTGTCCGGAGGCGACCAGGGAGAGAACCTCGTGGAAGGTCCGCGCGGCGGGCCCGCGCGGGATTCGGCGGCCGAGCGGCGTACGCGTGGGGACCATGGCCGTGACCCAGTACTCGGGGGCGCCGGGGCCGAGGTCGACGACATGGTTGTCACCGAGGTCTTCCAGGGACGCGGTGCCGCGCTCGGCCAGCGGATGGTCTGCCGCCACGGCGAGCACGCGGCCTCCGGTCAGCACGGTCGGGCCGACCGTGAGGTCCGGTTCGGCCACCGGAAGCCAGAGCACGTGCGCGTCGTGCTCTCCGGTGCGCAGAGCGGTGAACGGGTCGCTGCCGTTGATCTCGCCGAACTGGACATCGCTGCCGGGGTGGCGGGAGCGGAAGGCCTCGATGAGGGGGCGCAGTTCGTGGCCGGCATGGCCGAACACACCCAGGCGCAGAGTCTGCCTCGTCCCCGCGCCGGCCGCTTCGGCGCGGGCGAGCCCTTCCCGGAGAAGGTCGACGGCTTGCTGGAGGTCCTCGCGCAGACGCCGGCCGACCGGGGTCAGGGCGACGCGCCGGCTGGTGCGGTCGAACAGGACGACGCCGAGGCGCCGTTCCTGCTTGGCGATGGCCTGGCTGACGCGGGCCTGGGACACATGAAGCCGCTCCGCGGTGCGGCCGAAGTGCAGTTCCTCGGCCAAGGTCAGGAAGATCTCGATGTCACGCAGCTCCATGCATAACCCCCACCCATGCATAACCGCCACATTATGAATAGCCCGAGGAACCTTACATTGTTCCGCTGTTCGCCCGCGCCGATGCTGGATCCATCACCACCGGACAGGCGGCACCCGCCTGACGCACACATGAATGGGGAGGGAAACCGATGGGCGACATGCGGGCCATCGCCGATCGCGTCGAGATAGAGGCGCTGCGAGCCGAGCTCACGGACGCGGTGATGATGCGTGACTTCGACCGCGCCGTCTCGCTGTTCACGCCCGAGGGCGCCATGCGCTGGCCGCACATCGACAAGGAGTTCGTCGGCCGCGGGGAGATCCGCGCGGGGATCGAGTGGGGCCAGTCGCTCTGGGAGTTCTTCGTGCAGAACGTCCACCCGGGCGTCATCCGGCTGGACGGCGACACCGCGGCCGGCCGGGCGTACATCCAGGAGTTCGGACGGATGCGCGACGGCAGCTCGCACCTGAACTACGCCCTGTACCAGGACCGTTACGAGCGAACCGTCGACGGCTGGAAGTTCAGCGAACGCATCTACGAGGTCCGGTACCTGGACTCCACCCCGCTCCGCGGCTCGGCGCCGCAGCGCCTCGGCCTCAGCTGATCCGTCCCGCACGCCGTCACGGTGTGCGAAGTCGACATCTTGCGCGCCAAGTCGACATCTTGCGTGCGCGAATTCCTGAAACGCGAATTCCCATACAGCGGAGGAAAGAAACCATGGCTGAGAACACCGAAGTCGTCGTGATCGGCGGCGGATACGCCGGGGTCATGGCGGCCAACCGGCTGACACAGCGCGACGACGTGACCGTGACGCTGATCAACGCCCGCCCGGACTTCGTCGAGCGGATCCGACTGCACCAGCTGGCGGGCGGGACGCACGCGGCCGTCAACGACTACCGGAAGGTCCTGGGCGAGCGCGTCCGACTAGTGGTCGACACCGTGACCCGGATCGACGCGACGAGGCGCCGGGTGGAGCTGGCGAGCGGCGACACGGCCGGTTACGACTACCTGATCTACGCGGTGGGCAGCGGCAGCGCCGATCCGGGCGTACCCGGAGCCGCCGAGTTGGCCCACCCGATTGCCACGTTCGAGGAGGCGCGGCGCCTGCGGTCGGTCCTCGACGCCGCTCCCGCCACCGCCCCTGTGACGGTGGTCGGAGCCGGTCCGACCGGCATCGAGACCGCCGCCGAACTGGCGGAGGCGGGCCGCACCGTGACCCTGGTCTGCGGCGGTCCGCTCGGGCCCTACCTGCACCCGAACGGCCGCAGCTCGGTCGCCGAGCGGCTGGCCGGCCTCGGGGTGACCGTGCTGCAGGGCCCCGGCACGAAGGTCACGGAGGTGACCGGCGACACCGTGCGGCTCGGCGACGGCCGTGAGCTGCCGAGCGAGGTCACCATCTGGACCGCCGGTTTCGGCGTGCCGGACCTGGCTGCCCGCAGCGGGCTCAGCACCGACACCCTGGGCCGCCTGCTCACCGACGAGACCCTGACGAGCATCGACGACGAGCGGATCGTCGCCGCCGGGGACTCGGCGGCGCCGTCGGACATGCCGTTCCGGATGAGCTGCCAGGCCGCGGGCCCGCTCGGCGCGCACGCCGCCGACACGGTGCTCAGCCGCATCGCGAGCAAGCTTCCCGCACCGATCGACCTGGGGTTCGCCGGCCAGTGCATCAGCCTGGGGCGCCGCGCGGGCATTTTCCAGTTCGCCCACAAGGACGACACCGCCAAGCGGCTCCACCTCGGCGGCCGAACAGGCGCGAAGGTGAAGGAACTCGTCTGCAGGCACACCATCAAGCAACTGGTGAACGAGGCACGCAAGCCCGGCTCCCACACCTGGGCCAAGGGCGAGCAGGGCCGCCGACTGCTGCGGGCCCAGCGCCGCGAGACGGCGGCCACCGCCGAGCAGTCCGCCTGAACCGCGCACCGGCAGCCGACGTGGGTCCCGGCACTCGGCTGTGTTCTTTGTGCGGCGCGGCGCAAGTTCAATAGCGACGAAGCTGTTGTAGTAGGCGGGTGTTCATTGCTGAAGAGAGTGACGTCGTAGCCAACTCCGTTGGCCGATAGGTGTATCGGTACGACCTGGAGTGTGCCTGGCACTTCGGCGCTCGACTGATATGCGCCGGTGGTCAGCCGGTGAAGGACTCGGGACCGAAACGGCCCCATGCGACGAAGGCAGCCAGGGCGAGATAGATCAGGTCGCCGGCGATCGTGGCCTTCTCGCCACGGCGCAGACGCATGGTGAGCGCGCAGGCAAACAGCAGAACAAGTCCGGTGGCGGCCAGCGGCACCAGCACCGGCGCGATGTCGAGCACCGCGGGCAGAATCAGGCCGACCGCAGCCAGCAGCTCGACGGCGCCGATGGCCTTGAGAGCACCGGGGCTGAACTCCAGGACCCACTGCGCAGAGGAGCCCATCGCGGCCAGCTTCTCCTGCGGCACGAACATCTTGGAGCTGCCCACCAGGCAGACAGCGGCGAGCACTCCAGCGGTGATCCACAGCGCGACGTTCATCATCAACTCCCTGATCGAGGACTTCCGCACCCGAGACGAGGCAGCGACTCGGCCTGTGACATGCCCGAACCCAGACAGTGGAGAGATGTGGGTCACGCCGTGCCGTGTCACAGGAGTGAGGGCCGTCTCGTCTCGGGGGTGAAGGCATCGACGAACGTGGAGGAGCACACGATGGACGCGCGATTGAACTACTTCGCCAACCCGGCCGCCGGCAAGGCCCTCAAGTACTTCATGTCGGTCGGCCGGGAGCTGAAGGAATCGCCGCTGCCAGCTACGACGCAGGAGTTGGTGGCGCTGCGCGTGAGCCAGATCAACGGCTGCGCGGTCTGCATCGACATGCACACCAAGGAAGCCGCCGCGGTCGGCGAGACCCCGGTGCGGCTGAACCTGATCGCGGCCTGGCGGGAAGCGACGGTCTTCACCGCGGCCGAGCGCGCCGCACTGGAGCTGGCGGAGCAGGGAACCCGGGTCGCGGACGCGGCCACCGGGGTCAGCGACGAGGTGTGGGCGCGTGCCGCTCAGCACTATGACGAGGAGCAGCTCACGGCCCTCGTGCTGCTGGTCTCGTTCATGAACACGGTGAACCGGCTGAACATCATCACCCAGCAGCCGGCCGGCGACTACCAGGTCGGCTAGTTCCACTGAACCACCACCGCGCCCTGGCCCAGGTCAGGCCCGCCGGGGCCAGGGCGCCGTGGTCAAGGCGGGCAGGGCGGTCGCGGCACGAGCGTTGTCTGCTCCGCCCACACATCGGATGATCTTCGAAGTGTGCCTCGCCGGCGCGGGTCCGGCCGGGCACTCAGACCGCAAAGGGGGAGTCGGCGTGGGCAAGGTCGAGGAGTTCGAGGAGCTGCGGCCGCTGCTGTTCTCGATCGCGTACCGGATCCTGGGCAGCGTGGGCGAGGCGGAGGACGCGGTGCAGGAGACCTGGCTCCGCTACGACGCCTCGAGAACCCGGCCCGTGTCGGCCAAGGCGTTCTTGTCAGCCACGGTGACCCGGATCGCGATCGACGTGCTGCGCTCCGCCCGGGTGCGGCGGGAGGAGTACGTCGGACCGTGGCTGCCCGAGCCGCTGCTGGACGATCCGTACGAGGACCCGGCCCGCGCGGCGGAGCTGGCCGACTCGGTGTCGATGGCGGCGCTGCTGCTCCTGGAGCGGCTCAGTCCGCTGGAGCGGTCGGTGTTCGTGCTGCGGGAGGTCTTCGCCTTCGGCTTCGACGAGATCGCCGCCGCGGTGGGGCGCTCGGAGGCGGCGTGCCGGCAGCTGCTCGTACGGGCACGCCGCCACATGCACGAGGGACGGCCCCGGTTCGAAGCGGACCGCCAGGATCGGCAGGAGCTGGCGAGGCGGTTCTTCGAGGCACTGACGCAGGGTGACGTGGACGGACTGCAGAGTCTGCTGTCGGCCGACGTCCAGCTCGTCGGGGACGGCGGTGGCAAGGCACCGCAGCTGGCCAGGGCCGTCGTCGGCGCCGAGAACGTGGCCAGGCTGCTCGCCACCGTCTACCCGCTCATGGCCCGGATCGACATCACGTTCGAACCGCACGAGGTCAACGGGCAGCCGGGCGCGCTCTTCCGCGACCGCGACGGCAAGATCCTCCACATCCTCGCCCTCGACACACTCGACGGGCAGATCCAGACGATCCGCGCGGTCATCAACCCCGACAAGCTCGGCCACCTCGGCCCGGTCGCCGACGCCTGGGCCGTCGACCAGGAAGTGAAGCGGACCCGTAAAACCCAGTGATCTCCCGACCAGCCCGACAGGGCAGGACCGGAGGTTTCAGTGCCGCATGCCGATGCTCCTGGCGCACGGCTCGCCCGTGACGTCTTCCCGCGATACGAACCGTGATCATCCACCGCGCAAGATCGATTATCGACACACCCACTGGGGGTTCAGTCATGATCCTGATTACCGGGGCCACCGGCGTCGTCGGCCGGGAAACCGTCCGCCTCCTGGTCGAGGGGGGAGCGAAAGTCGCCGCTGTCACCCGCGACCCGCACGCCGAATTCCCCGCGGGTACACAGCTCGTCCACCCCGCGAAGGTTCCCACCCTCGACGGCGTGGAAGCCATCCTGCTCAGCCCGCGTGCCGCCGGTCCCACCGCTGTCGACCTGTTGGCCCACGCCCGCGAAACGGGCGCGGCAAGAGTGGTCGTACTGTCCTCCGTGACCGTGCAGTACCCGGCCGGGCACGCACGCTTCCGGCAGCAGTTCCACGCGGTCGAGGACATCGCCCGGGGGAGCGGCCTGGACTGGACGATCCTCCGCTGCGCCGATTTCGCCGCCAACACCCTGGCTTGGACAGGGCAGATCCAGGCGACCGGGACCGTACGGGGGGCGTACCCGCACGCGAGGACCTCGACCGTCGACGAGCGTGACATCGCCGCGGTGGCCGCCCTCGCCCTGACCCACCCGCAGCACCGCGGTCAGACGTACCTGCTCACCGGAGAGCACTCGCTGAGCCAACCGGAGAAGGTCGCCGCGCTCGGCGCGGCGCTCGACCGGACCCTGTCGTTCGTCGAGGCCGCACCGGACGAGATCCGCCGCGGCATGCTCGCCGCCGGTCTGCCCGACGAGGTACCCGACCGGCTGCTCGGCTCGCTGGCCGACTACGCCCGCGAGGCCGGGCCCACCACCGACACCGTGCGGCGGCTGCTGGGCCGCCCGGCACGCACGTACGCCACCTGGGCGCGAGACCACCGTGCCGCCTTCACCACAGGAGGATCCCGATGAAACTCACGATCGTGGCCGCCACCGGCGGTATCGGACGGCACCTGGTCGAGCAGGCGGTGGCCGACGGGCATGACGTGACCGCCGTGGCCCGCCGTCCACGGGAGCTGCCGGGCGGCGTCCGGACGGTCGCCGTCGACCTCACCCGCCCCGACATGCGGACGCTCGCCGCGGCGGTACGCGGCGCCGACGTCGTACTGTCCGCGCTCGGCCCGCGAAACCCGCGCGCGGACGCGGGCATCACCTCGCGCGGCACCCGCGCGATCGTCGCGGCGATGCAGGCCGAGCACGTCCGGCGGATCATCATCGTCAGCGCCGCACCCGTCGGACCGGTGCCGGTGCCGGGCCGGCCGACGCCCCCCAGGCACGATCCCGGCGACGGCTTCTTCATGCGCTACCTGGGAGTCCCGTTGACCCGGGCGATGTTCGGCCGGCACTACGCCGACCTCGCCGTCACCGAGCAGATCCTGCGCGACAGCGGGCTGGAATGGACGGTGTCGCGTCCGCCCAAGCTCACCGACAAGCCCCTGACCGGCAGGTACCGGACCGCGTGGAACCGCAACATCCGGGGCGGGTTCTCCGTGTCACGCGCCGATGTCGCCCACCACATGCTCGCCATGGTGAACCAGCCGGACACCATCGAACAGGTCGTTGGAATCGCGAACTGACCCATAACCAGCCACGCACACGACCCGGGCTGCGACAGAGGAAACAAGCGACGACCCGCGACGGCCACCAACAAAGTCAAGAAGACGCCTCGGCCGTCCCGCCCGCCCCTTCGCCGCCCGGGTCACCCGTCACGAAAGAACGTGATCATGATGAAGTACGCCCGCTTCGCCAGCCTCGTATGCGCGGGGCTGTTCGCCGGATTCCTCACGGCAGTCCTCGTCCTGGAACTCTCGCTGCGCGGCTTCGACAGCACCGTCTACACGCAGGTCCGGCTGGTCGAACTCGACTCCCTCGACAAACTCGCCGTCGCCACACTCCTGCCGGCGCTGATCGCCACAGCGGTACTGGTCTACCAGACCTACCGAACAGACACCCGATGGTTGACCGTGGCCGCACTCGCCCTCCTGGTCTTCGTTCTCGGCCTCACGCTCATCGTCAACCTGCCCATCAACTCCGGCCAGTTGCACTGGAACGCCCAGTCCCCGCCCTCCAACTGGACCGACGTACGGGACCGCTGGCAGATAGCCCACGCCGTCCGGACGGTGGCCGCGGTTCTCGCCTTCGCGGTCCTCGCCCTTGCGGCGCCGCTGTCTCGTACACGTCGTTCAAGCCCGCCGAACACCTCGACGCGAAGGGATCGGCTGCGCGCTTGAGGTGAGGGAGTCCAACGTCGGTGTGTGATGACAGAGTTGGACTCCAAGTCCCGCCTGGCACGCCCGCTGCTGCGCTGTCGGGCTGATTGAGTGCGCCCAGTACAAGGACGACCCTCCGCCTTGCGACCTAGTTCCGCCGCCGGATGTGACCGAGTGCCTCGCGCCATAGCCTCTCCACATGACGGCAGTTGACTCTCACTCCAGCGGACCCCGTAGCGCGAAGCAGCGCAAGCGCGAGGCGCTTGAACGTCTCGTGCGGGACAACGACGTATGGGTCGGCACAGCCGACGCTACGGGCGAGCCGTGCCTCGTTCCACTGGCCTTCTGGTGGGATGGCGAAACGGTGTGGCTGTCCACCCGCGACACCAACCCGACTGGGCGCAACCTGTGTGCCTCGGGGCGGGTCCGGCTCTGCTTCGGCCATAGCCGGGACGTGGTCCTGGTCCACGGCATTGCGCGCATGCTGACCCGCGAGGAGCTTCCGGCCGAGGTAGGTGACGCCTTCGCCGCCAAGGATGGCTGGGACCCTCGCAAGGATCATCCCTCGTACGTCTTCTTCCAGGTCACCCCGCAAGTGCTGCAGGCGTGGGGAACGGTTCCCGAGATGGACGGACGGACCCTGATGCGCGACGGGAAGTGGCTGGTCTAGGGCCAAGGCCGACGAGCGCGAGACCCTGCTGGACCTGCTCGCCGCCGAACCGGGCCTGACCGCCGCCCGGCCTGGACAGACGCTGATCGGCGACAAGAACTACTTCGGCCGGGGCTTCGAGCACGAGCTGGCCGGGCAGGACATCCGGCTGCTGCGGCCGGCCCGCAAGAGCGAGCCGGAACGGCCCGGCGCGCCGCTGTTCAAGCCGTTGCGGCAGGTCATCGAGTCGGTCAACGAGACCTTCAAGGGCCAGCTCGACCTCGAACAGCACCGAGGCCGTACACCGGGCGGCGTGATAGCCCGCGTAATGCAGCGCATACTCGCACTGACCGCATCGAGCGGATGCACCACGGCGACGTACTGCGCTCGGTGGTGGTCTTCTGACGTCGGGAAGTCGGAGTAGGACCGGCCGACACGGTGGTCCGTACGGACACGGGGAGACCACGACCGTCGGCACCGAGGCACCCCACCTGGAGGAGTGGATCGCCAGGGCAGGGGGCACTGATGGTCCTTCCGTGGTGTCAGCCCTCCAGTCGCCGCAGCCGCTCCGCGTCGCCTGTGCGCGGGCAGGTGGAGCAGGCCTCGGCCGGGCGGATCGTGTAGTAGAGGCAGCAGCCCATGCGGGTGCGGGTCGGGTGTTCGCGGCCGTCGCTCGTGCGGAGGGAACGGAAGTCGGCGCCGCCGGGGAAGGGCGCGCGGGCGGTGGGGAGGACCTCGGAGGCGGCCCGGACACCGGCGGCTTCGTCGCCCAGCATGCGGCCGAGGTACCAGAGGCCGGAGACGAGGTCGTCGGAGACCAGACCCCACAGCGCACGCGAGCCCCGGCGGACGTACGGCCTGATCGCCTCCAGCACCGGGCCCATGTGCTCCGCGACGGCGGCCCTCAACTCGGCGCGCAGGGCCTCCTGGTGGGGGACCGCCCGGGCACCGGGCAGGGCAGCCGCCGGGTCGTCCGGCAGGCAGACGAACTCGGCGCCGGGGCTGATCTCGTACGTGCCTGACGCCAGGTCGACCCGTATGTCGCCGGGGGCGATCCGGGGCACGCGCCGCTCCAGGTACCAGACGCCGCTCATCAGCAGGCCGACCGACCAGGCGTAGTCGTGCAGGGCGCGGGAGGCGGCGACATGCCGGGGCGCCGTGTGGTCGTGGCGGTCCTGGATACGAGCGGCCTCCGCCTCGACGAAGGCTTCGATGCTTTCCTGACCCTCCATCAGATCAACTGTCTCGTCGGGGACTTGATCGACGGGCGGCGCGTTGCGGGCCGACGGCCGCGGGGTGACCGGGCGGCCGGGTTCCGTGATGCGTACGGACAGCGCCTCGCACACCGTGTCCAGGCGGCGGTAGGCGGCGGCGAAGAGTTCCGGGACATGCGTGGCGGGGTCGGCCTGGGCGGTTTCCAGGTGGGCCACGGTCATCGGTAACTCCAGAGCGTGAAGAGGTTTGGAGAGTGGAGGAGGTAAGGCTTACCTTAGCTGCAAGATCGCGTGCTGATGACCAGGCGGGGTGTGAAGTAGTCATGTGCCCGATCGACCAGCGAAGTTACTTACGAGTTGATCAAGGGCGGCGTGGATCACAGTGAACTCACAGCCGTTGAAAACTAAAGCATGCCTAACCTAAGCTCACGTTTCGTGACTGCGACCGAACGGGCCGCGCCGTCCGGCGTGCCCCTGCGTGCCCTTGGGTACTTGCCCCTGTTCCTCGGCGGAATCGGCGCGCTGGCGCTCTGCGCCGCGCTGAGCCTCGCCCTCGGAGCCCGTTCCGTGCCCCTGTCCACCGTGCTCGACGCGCTGTCGGGTCATGTGGAGGGCCGGGACGCGCTGGTGGTGACGGGGCTTCGGCTGCCGCGCACGGTCATCGGTCTCGCGGTCGGTGCCGCGCTCGGGGTGGCCGGAGCCGTGGCCCAGGGGATCACCCGCAACCCGCTGGCCTCACCAACCACCCTGGGAATCAACGCGGGTGCGGGTTTCGCCGTCGTCGTCGCCATCTTCGCGCTGAAGCTCACGGACCCCGTCGAGTACGTGTGGTTCGCCTTCGCCGGGGCCGCCGGCGCCGCCGTCTTCGCGCAGGCGCTGGCACGCCGCGCCGGCGACATCGACCCCGTACGACTCGCCCTCGGTGGCACCGTGCTCCAACTCGTGCTGCTGTCCTGGACGTCGGCGGTCATGCTGGCCAGTCAGCGCACCCTGGACGAGGCACGCTTCTGGCTGGCCGGCTCCCTCGCCGGACGCCAACTCGACACGCTCTGGCCGGTGTTGCCGACGCTCGTCCTCGGTCTCCTGCTCGCTCTGGCCGTCGCGCCGGCCCTCAACGCCCTCGCCCTGGGCGACGACTCGGCCCAGGCGCTCGGTGTGCCGGTCACCCGCATCCGGCTCGCCGGCGGCATCGCGGTCGTTCTGCTCGCCGGCTCGGCGGTGGCTGTGGCCGGTCCCGTCGCCTTCATCGGACTCGCCGCACCCCACCTCGTCCGCCCGCTGCTCGGTGGCGACCACCGCCTCCTGGTCCCCGGCTGCCTCATCGCCGGACCCCTGCTCCTGCTCACGGCCGACGTCCTGGGCCGCCTGGTCATCCGCCCCGCGGAACTGGAGGTCGGCATCGTCACCGCGTTCCTCGGCGCCCCGCTGCTGGCCCTGCTCGCCCGGAAGGTCGCCCGATGACGCTGACCTACAAGGCGGTCGTGCGACCTGGCACGCGCCGCACGCCCGGCCGTGGCCGCCTCCTCGCGTACGGCGCGACCGGCCTCGCCGCCCTTCTCGTCCTGCTCACGGTCTCCGTCTCCACAGGAGAGATGGGCATGCCCGCGTCCACCGCGCTGCGCGCGCTGGTCGGGCTCGGCGATCCGGGTGATGTGCTGGTGGTGCGGGAGTTCCGCGCACCGCGCGCCGTCGCCGCACTCGTGGCCGGCGCCGGTCTGGGCGCGGCGGGCTGCGTCCTGCAACGGCTGTTCCGCAACCCCCTCGCGTCCCCGGACGTGATGGGCGTGACAGGCGGAGCCTCACTCGGGGCGGTCGCGCTGCTGGCCGCCGGCGCGTCCCAACTACTGATCCCCGTCGGCGCGTTGGCCGGTGGCATGCTGGCCGCCCTGCTGCTCGGTGTGTTCGCCTGGCGGTCCGGGCTCGCCGTCACCCGACTCGTCCTCACCGGCCTCGCCGTCCAGGCGGGCCTCGCCGCCGCGGTCAACCTGATGATCGTGCGCTTCCCGGCCGAACTCGCCGGCTCGGCACTCCAGTGGACGACCGGGTCGGTGTACGGCCGCACCTGGACGGAGGTCTGGGGCGCGGGCGCCGCCGTGCTGCTCGCCCTGGCCGCCGCGCTGGTCACCAACCGCCGCCTGGCCGTGCTCGACCTGGGTGACGACTCGGCGGGCGCCCTCGGCCTCAACACCTCCACCGCCCGCCTTCAACTCCTCCTGGTGGCCGTCACGTTGGCCTCGCTGGCCGCGGCCCTCGCGGGACCGGTCACCTTCGTCGCCCTCGCCGTACCCCACATCGTCCGCTTCCTCACCGGCCCACCCACCGCCGCGACCCTCGCCCTGGCCGCCCTCACCGGAGCCGTCCTCCTCCTCGCCTCCGACCTGGTCGTCCAACATCTCCTCCCGGTCGAGGGCCTGCCGGTCGGCGCCGTCACCGCCACCCTCGGCGCGCCGTGGCTGCTGGTGCTGATGTTCCGGCAGAGCAGCCCGGTGCGGGGGAGTGGGGCATGAGCGGATCAGGGTGGGCCGACAGGAACGGCCGCGACTCCTCGCATGCAGTCGCGGCAAAGATACGGCCCTGCGGGCCTGAGGACGACGGCCTGCGGGCCGAAGAGCAAGGGGCGCAGCCCCTGCTTCTCAGGGGCGCGGGGAACTGCGCGACCAGCCCCCACCCACCCGCACCCGAAGACCACACCCGACCGTCGCCCGGCCGCCTCGTACCGCCGCCCCACGCTCGCCCCAGGAGCCCCGCATGACCACCACCAACCAGCTCACCACGCAGGGCCTCGACCTGCGCTACGGAGACCGGCTCGTGGTCGGCGGGCTCGACCTGACGCTGCCCGGCGGTGCCGTCACGGCGATCGTCGGCCCCAACGCCTGTGGCAAGTCGACCCTGTTGAGGGGACTGAGCCGACTGCTCGCGCCCGCCGCCGGCACGGTCACGCTCGACGGCGCCGACATCCACCGCATGACCGCCCGGGCGCTGGCCCTCCGTATGGGACTGCTGCCGCAGCAGCCGGTCACCCCGGAGGCCGTCACCGTCGAGGCGCTCGTACGACTGGGCCGGTACCCGCATCAGCGGCTGCTGAGCCCCTGGTCGGCCGCCGACCAGCGGGCCGTGGACGAGGCACTGGAGCGGACCGGCACGGCGGTGCTGCGGGACCAGCCCGTCGACCGGCTCTCCGGCGGACAGCGCCAACGCGCCTGGATAGCCCTGGCGTTGGCGCAGGACACCGAGCTGCTCCTGCTCGACGAACCGACCACCTTCCTCGACCTCCGGCACCAGCTCGACGTCCTCGACCTGGTCGCCGCCCTGCACGCCGAGGCGGGCCGCACCGTGGTGATGGTGCTGCACGACCTCGGACAGGCCGCCCGTTACGCCGACCACATGGTCGTGCTCAAGGACGGGCGCCTCGCCGCCGCCGGCCCACCGGCCGAGGTGCTCGACGCGGACCTGGTCAAATCCGTGTTCGACGTGGACTGCCGGGTCATCCCCGACCCGGAGACCGGCACACCACTGGTCGTCCCGAAAGGCGGCGCGGCACGGCACACCACCACGCCCGCGTCCGCCTGACCGCTCACCCACCCCATCCGGTACGTCCCTGGGATCCAGGTACAGCCGGTTCATCCCGTACACCCGTACGTCGACGAGAAAGACCACCCCCATGCTCAAGCGATCCCCCCTGCGCGGATTCGGCCGCCCCGGCACCGCGCTCCTCGCCGTCGTACTCGGTACGGGCCTCCTGGCCGCCTGCGGCGACGACGACTCCACCAAGACGACCGACACCACCCAGGCCGGCGCCGACACCGCCGCCTTCCCGCGCACCCTCAAGACCGTGATGGGCGACGTCAAGGTCCCGTCGCAGCCGAAGAAGGTCGTCGTCCTCGACACCGGTGAGCTGGACGACGTCACCCTGCTCGGCATCGACCCCGTCGGCGCCGTCGCCCCGCACTTCAAGACGGAGGGCGGCTTCCCGACGTACCTGGAGGGCGACCTCGAGAACACCATGGACGTCGGCCCGCTCCTGGAGCCGAACCTGGAGAAGATCGCCTCCCTCAAGCCCGATCTGATCCTGTCGTCCAAGGTCCGGCACGAGAAGGTCTACGACAAGCTCAGCGCCATCGCCCCGACCGTCTTCACCGAGACCACCGGCGGTGTGTGGAAGGAGAACCTCAAGGTCCACGCCGAGGCGCTGGGCCTGGAGGACGAGGCCGCGGCCAAGCTGAAGGAGTACGAGACGCAGGCCAAGGCGCTCGGCGCGGCCATCAAGGAGAAGGACGGCACCATGCCGACCGTCTCCGTCGTCCGCTTCGTCGCCGGCCCGACCCGCCTCTACGCCTCCAACTCCTACAGCGGCGTCGTCCTCGACGACATCGGCTTCCAGCGCCCGACGTCGCAGATCTCCGACGACCCGGCCGTGACCATGAAGGACGTCAGCCCGGAGGAGATCGACCAGGCCGACGCCGACCTGATCTTCGTCACCACCGCCGACACCCCGGACAAGACCCAGCAGAAGCAGGTCACCTCCAACCCGGTCTGGAAGGACCTGCCCGCCGTCAAGGGCGACAAGGTCTTCGAGGTCCCGGACGAGACCTGGATGTCCGGCATCGGCGTCCAGGCGGCCGAGGAGATGCTCACCGACGTGGCGAAGGCCACCGGCGTCGAGCTGCCCAAGCAGTAACTCCCGCTGTTCCAGACCCGGTAGGGGCGGGCCCCACCACGAGAAGGGCCCGCCCCACCGACCCCCCCACCAGCTAGCGGAAGTTGTGCACCCACCCCATGCGCCTGTACGTGCTCGCACTGAACCCCACCGACTCCGTCACCGAGGGCTTTCTGCCCGCCGCAGCCCGGATCGGTCTGGACGTCACCATCCTCACCGACCAGCCCGACGCCCACCGCACCGCGTACCCGGAGTATCCTGGGACCGAGATCCTGGAGTGCGACGTACGCGACTACCGCGCCGTCGTCACCCGGATCTCCACCCACCACCGGCCGGACGCGGTCTTCACCAACAGCGACCACCTCCAGACCCAGGCCGCCCTCGCCGCCCAGTACTTCGGCCTCCCCGGCAAGGACTGGCGGGCCACCCTGCGCAGCAAGGACAAGGGCGAGATGCGCCGCCATCTGGCCGCCGCCGGCGTGGACACCGTCTGGTCCGCCGAGATCACCGATCCGGCCGACCTCACCGGCCGCCTCGTCGTCGACGCCCCGTACCCCTGTGTCGTCAAGCCCCGCGAAGGCGTCGCCAGCGAGGACGTCGTGCTGGTCGACACCGCCGGGGACCTGGTGGCCCGCGGCAAGGAGATCCTGGCCCGCCGCCCGGGTGTCACCCTCGTCGTCGAGGAGTATCTGCCGGGTGAGCTGTACACCCTGGAGACCCTCGGCGACGGCCGCGTCCGGCACGTCCTCGGCGGCTTCCACACCGAGCTGTCCCCGCCGCCGTACTTCATCGAGGAACGGCTCAGCTTCGTCCCGGCCCACCCCGAGCCGGTCGTCGCCCAGATCCTCGCCCAACTCGACGCGCTGGGCGTCGGGTTCGGCGCCTGCCACACCGAGTTCGTCGTGCACGACGGCCGGGCCCGCATCATCGAGGTCAACTACCGTGCCATCGGCGACCAGTGCGACCTGCTGCTCGCCCAGCTCCTCGACCTCCCGCTCTTCGACCACATCCTCCGCACCCACCTCGGCGAGCCGCTGCCCACCGACCTGGACATCCGGCGCGACGGCGCGGCCCGCCTGGAGTACCCCTGCGCCGAACGGGCGGGCACGCTCGTCGACGCCCCCGCCGCCGCCCAACTCACCGTCGACGGCGTCCGTCTGACATACCGTCCGCTCCGCGAGATCGGCGAACGGCACGAGCTGTACTCGACCAACCGCGACTACCTCGGCGTCCTCCGCGCCACCGGCACCCGCCAGGAGACCGTCGACCGGGTGGTCGCGGAATTCCTCGCCGCACAGCGCTGGGAGATCCAGCCGTGACCGCCGTCGCCTCCGAGAGTGCCCCCATGACCCCCGTCGCCTCCGAAAACGCCGCCGTGACCGCTGTCGCCGGCGAGACCGAAGCCGTGACCGCTGTCGAGGCCGAAGCCGTCGCCGCTTCAGTGAACGCCCCCGCCGTCACCACCGCTCCGGTGGCCGGGCCCGCATCCCAGCTGCTCACACGCGTGCTCAGCGCCCTGCTCCGCGAGGATGTCGTCGGCCTGCGCACCCGCGGCACGCTCGTCCACCACCCGGACGGCCCCTGGCTCCGCCTGCCCGCCGTCGACGGCGACGACGCCCTGCTCCTGCCCGTCACCGAGGACGGCTTCCAGCACGCGTACGCCGCCCGACTGCCCCTCCTCGTAAGGGAGTCGGACGGCACACACCTCACCACCTCCGACACCGTCCTCGCCGCACTGCGCGCCCTCGCCGAGCCCGTCGACCGCGACGGCTTCGACGCCTTCGCCGAGGAGTGCGGTCAGACGCTCGCGACGATGCAGCTGCACGAGGCGACGGGGCAGGAAGTGGCCGACGGGCTCACCGAGCTCTACGGCCCCGACCTGGCCGACTGGACGGGCCTGCGCGGCGGTCTGGCGTACGAGACCCTGGCCGCGCGTCTCGACCACCCGGTCTACCCGACCGCGCGCGGCCGCTCGGGCCTGGACGAGAGCCAACTACGCGGCTACGCACCGGAGTTTCACCCGAACTTCGCGCTGCACTGGCTTGCACTGCCCCGGGAGTCGGTCACCGTCGCCGGGGAACTCCCGGACGGCTGGCCCACCCCCTCCGGGCTCGGTCTCGCGGACCTCGACCGCACCCATGTCGCCCTGCCCGTCCACCCGTTGACCGTGGGCGAGCCACTCGACGCGGCTCTGCGCGAGGCGGGACTCGCGGACCGGGCCGTGCTCGCCGACCGGGTGTACCTCGACGTCGTGCCCACGCTGTCCATGCGTACGGTCGCGCCTGCCGCCGCCCCCTCCCTGCACCTCAAACTGCCCCTGGCCACCGCCACATTGGGCCTGCGCAACAAGCGCTCCATCAAGCCCGGCACCCTCGTCGACGGCGCCGCCGGTCAGCGGCTGCTGGCGGCGGTGATCGAGCGCGAGCCCCGCTTCAAGGGCCGGGTGCTGCACGCCGACGAGACGGTGTACGCGCACGCCGGGCACGAGCTGCTCGCCGTGCTGTGCCGCCGCTACCCGGCAGACCTCGACGACTGCGTCGTCGTCCCCATGGCCGCCCTGCTCGCCGAGGCACCCGGCGGGGGACTGGTCGTCGACCACCTCGCCGACCGCTTCCACGGCGGTGATCCGATCGCCCTGCTGGACGCGGTGCTCACCCCGCTGTTCGACTGGCAGACCACGCTCTTCGGGTACGGCATCGCCCTGGAGTCGCACCAGCAGAACGTCTCCCTGGTCTTCGGCCCCGAGCCGGGCGACCTGCGGCTGCTGCTGAAGGACAACGACGGGCCGCGCATCAACCGCACCCGACTGGCCGCCACGCTCGGCGAAGGCGAAGGCGAAGGCGAAGGCGAAGGCGAAGGCGAAGGCGGTGGCACCTGGGGCTTCGACGACGCCCGGACCTTCGGCCCGGACGACCGGGCGGTGGCCGACGTCTTCACCACCATCACCCTCCATCTGTGCGCGGGCGCCTACGCTTTCGGCCTCGCCCGCCACGGCCGCGCTCCGCTGCCGGAGCTGCTGAGCCTGGTACGGGACAGGCTCGCCGAGGCCGTCGACCGGCTCGGCGGCGACGCGGCGGCCGTACTGCGCGAGCGGGTGCTGAACGCGCCCGAGCTGCCGGTGAAGGCGATGGTGACCGCCGGAACCCTGCTCAGCAAGGAGCGGTCGGGCGCCGCCGACATCAACAAGCACTACACCACCGGGCCCAACTACCTTCTCCTGGAAGGTGGTTCGGCATGACCGCAGAGGCGCTTGCGATGTCGCGCCCCGCGTTCGGCCGCCGGCAGGTGCACGCCGTGGCCGCCTGCTACTTCGTGGCGTCGTTCGCCGCGCTGGGGCTGCCGCCGTACTTCACCGAGATACTGCCGGAGCTCGGCGACCGAACCGCCCGCTGGGCGGGTGTGCTGTACGTGGTGCCCACCGTGTTCAGCGCGATCGCGGCCCCCGTGTGGGGGCGGCTCGCCGACCGCTTCGGACGAAAACGGCTGCTGCTGCGGGCGCAGTTGGGCCTCGCGGTCTCCTTCCTGCTGGCCGGCTGGGCCGACTCGCTCACCATGTTCACGGTGGCGCTGGTGCTCCAGGGCATCCTCGGCGGCACGTTCGCGGCCTCCAACGGCTATCTGGGCGCCGCACTGGAGGGACCGCGGCTGTCGAGGGCGCTGACCCTCATGCAGGGCAGCGCGCGGGCCGCCCTCGTCTTCGCGCCGATCGTCGTCGGCGCGCTGTCACCCTGGATGTCCCCGCACCGCCAGTACGCCCTCCTCGCACTGCTCCCGCTCGCCGCCGCCCTCCTCCTGGCCGCCCTGCCCGAACCGAGCGAGGTCACCGAGACGCGGCACGAGGAGACGGAGACCGTCGACATCGCCCCCGTGGCCGCGCTGCGCAGGCTCTACGCCCTGGAGTTCGCCTTCGTGTTCTCCACGGTCATCTCCTTCCCCTACCTGATATCCCTCGTCGAGGAACGCCTCCCGGGCGCCTCCGCCGCGCTCTCCGGCCTGCTCTTCGCCCTGCCGCACCTCTGTTATCTGGTGACGGCCATGGCCGTGCACCGTGCGACAGCGAACCGCCCCCGGCACGGCATGGCCCTCGGCTTCGCGCTGATAGCCCTCGGCCTGGCCGGCCACGGCGTCGCCGACACCCTTCCCACGCTCATCGCCGTGCGCCTGCTGCTCGGCGCGGGCCTCACCCTCGGCATGGTCGGCCTCTCGGTGCTGGCCGCCGACTGCGCCCGGGGCCGCGCCCCCGGTGGGATGTTCGGCTCGCTGGAGTTCTTCTCCAAGGCCGGCGCCGTCGCCGCCGGGGTGACCGCCGCCGTGGGCAGCGCCCGGTTCGGCCCCGCCGCGCCGGTGCTGATAGGCGGCGGCGTGGCCGCCCTCACCGTCTTCGCGACTCTTCTGCCCCCACATCCGCGTACCCGCTGGAGCCACTGAATGCCCCCGCTCACCGACTCGCTCGGTACCACCCACCTCCCCACCGCGGACGACGCGGTGGCCCACACCCTCCTCAACTGCCTGCTGCGCGAGGTGTCCGGCCCCGAACACCAGACCGCCGTCATCGACGGCCACCTGCTGCTGCGCCTGCCCCGCCGTGGCCTCCTGCTCCGCGTCGCCCTCCGCCGTACGTCCCTGCTGGGCGCCCACCGCTTCACCGGCCCCGTCCAGGAGCAGTCCGACACCGGCTGGACGGAGCTCGACTGGCGCCGCCTCGCCGAGTACACGCACGACGAGTTGGCCCTGCGCACCGGCGTCCGCAACGACGAGTTCCTGCACCAGATCGACTCCAGTCACCGCACCCTTGCCACCGCTCTCGCCACCCGCGAGACCACCGCGCTCGCCACTCACGACACGGCCCCGCACGGGCTCCCGGACTACCTCGCCTCCGAGCAGTCCCTGCTGTTCGGCCACCGCTTCCACCCCACTCCCAAGGCCCGCACGGGCGACGCGGACGCCTGGCAGTCGTACGCCCCCGAGGCCGGCGCCTCCTTCCCGCTGCGCCACCTCGCCGTCCGCGACCACCTGATCGCCGAGGAGAGCGCCGAAGCGGGCGCCACCGCCGTGCTCGACCGGGTACGCGGCGACGTCCCCGAGGGCTACCGGCTGCTGCCCGCCCACCCCTGGCAGTACGAGATGCTGCGCGAACACCGGCTGCTGCGCGAGGCCCTCGGCCGCGGCGACATCCTCGACCTCGGCCCCGGCGGACGGGAGTACGCGGCCACCGCCTCCGTCCGCACCCTCTTCGACGGCGACTCCTTCCTGAAGTTCAGCCTCAACGTCCGCATCACCAACTGCCTGCGCAAGAACGCCAGTTACGAACTCTCCGGTGCCGTCGCCCTCACCCGCGTCCTCGCCCCGGCCCTCACCGACCTGGAGACCCGCTTCCCCGGCAGCGCCATGCTCCGCGAACCCGCCTACCGGAGCCTCGCCGTCCCCGGCCCCGACGGCACCCCCGACCGCGCCCTCCTCGAAGGGTTCGGCGTGATCGTCCGCGAAGGCCTGTCCCGGCGACTGCTGCCCGGCACGACCCCGCTGCTCGCGGCCGCCGTCGCCGACGAGTACCCGACCAGCGCCGCCCACATCTCCCGCCTCCTCGACGGCGCGGGCCCCGAGGCCGCCCTGGACTGGTGGCGGGTCTACCTCCGCCTCCTCGTCCCGCCCGTGCTCTCCGCCTACTTCGACCACGGCCTCGTCCTGGAACCCCACCTCCAGAACGTCCTCATCTGCGTCGACAGCGACGGCATGCCCGCCCAGGTCCTCTTCCGCGACCTGGAGGGCACCAAGCTCGTCCCCGACCACCACGCCGACACCCTCGCCGCGCTCCCGCCCGAGGTCGCCGGCCCGATGTCGTACGACGCCCAGCGCGGCTGGGACCGCGTCGTGTACTGCCTGCTCGTCAACCATGTCGCCGAGCTGCTCGCCGCCCTCGCCGACCTGCATCCCGAGACCGAGGCAGACCTGTGGGCGGCGGTCCGCGCGACCATCCGGGCCTACGCGGACGAGGAAGGCTGCCCACCCCGCCTCTCCGCCCTGCTCGCCGGGGTCCCCCTGCCCGCCAAGACCAACCTGCTCACCCGCTGGGAACGCAAGGCCGACCGCGAGGCCGGCTACGTCCGCCTGCCCTCCCCCCTCGCCGAGGACGTCCTCCGCTGGGGCACCCGATGAGCCAGGAGCCCTCGATGACCCTCCCCACCCCCGCCGTACGCGACCGCCTCCTGTCCCTGGCGCCCACCGAACTCCCCGCGTACGTCTACGACTTGGCGGCGCTGCGTGAACACGCCGCACAGGTACGTGCCGCCCTCCCCGAACGCGTCGAGCTGTACTACGCCGCCAAGGCCAACCCCGAGCCGGAGATCCTCGCCGCGCTCGGCCCGTACGTCGATGGCTACGAGGTGTCCTCCGGCGGTGAACTCGCCCACGTCGCCAATGCCGTCCCGGGCCGCCCGCTGGCCTTCGGCGGCCCCGGCAAGACACCGGACGAGATCCGCGCCGCCCTGCACCAGGGTGTCGAACGCTTCCACGTGGAGAGCGAGCACGACCTGCGCATGCTGGCCGAACTGGCCCGCCAGGCGGCGCCGGACGCGCGGGTGGGGGTGCTCCTCCGCTTCAACCTCGCGGTGGCCGACGGCTCACTGGCCGGCAGCTCGCTCGCCATGGGCGGCCGCCCCACCCCCTTCGGCCTGGACCCCTCACAGGCACCCAACGTCCTCCGCCCCCTCACGGACGGCACCTACCCACACCTCGAACTGCGCGGCGTCCATGCCCACTTGGCGAGCGGCCTCGACGCCCCCGAGCAACTCTCCGTCGCCCGCTCGATCGTGGACTGGGCGACGGGGCTCGGCGTCACGCTCCGCGAGGTGAACGTCGGCGGCGGCATGGCCGTCGACTACACGGACCCAGGGATCCGCTTCGACTGGAAGACGTACGGCGAAGGCCTCGTCCAACTCGCCGACGACCACCCCCAACTGACGCTCCGTATCGAACCCGGCCGGGCGCTGACCGCGTACTGCGGCTGGTACGCCACCGAGGTGCTGGACGTGAAGCACAGCCACGGCGAGGAGTTCGCCGTGGTCCGCGGCGGCACCCACCACTTGCGCACCCCGGCGACCAAGGGGCACGACCAGCCGTGCTCGGTGCTGCCGGTCGAGGAGTGGCCGCACCCGTGGCCGCGCCCGGCGGCCGAGGGGGAGTACGTCAGCCTCACCGGTCAGCTGTGCACCCCGAAGGACCTCCTCGCCCGAAACGCCCACGCGCCCGGACTGCGGGCCGGGGACCGGGTGGCGTTCTCCCTCGCGGGCGCGTACGCGTGGAACATCTCGCACCACGACTTCCTGATGCATCCGCGCCCCGGCTTCCATTTCCTCGGCCGGCCATGTTGAGCGCTGCCTGATGGAACCCGACGGCCCGCCTGACACCTCTCGGGGAGTATGACCGTTGACAGGCGGGCGGACCCGGCGCAGACTCATACGCACAAGTAGTGAAGTGAATTTCACCTGGCGAACAAAGTCGGCGCCCGGGGTCGGGCCGCGGCTCGTCCTCACGACGAGGAGTACTCAATGCACACCACCGTCGGCATCATCGGCGGCGGCCCGGCGGGGCTGCTGCTGGCCCGTCTGCTGCACAACGCGGGAATCGACAGTGTGGTTCTGGAGCGCAAGGACCGCACATATGTCGAACAGCGCCAGCGCGCCGGGATCCTGGAGCAGGCCACCGTGGACGTGCTGCGCGCCGCCGGCGCGGGGGCGCGCCTGGATGCCGAGGGTATGCCCCACGACGGCATCGAGCTGCGCTTCGACGGCCGTGCCCACCGCGTCGACTTCCCCGAGCTGACCGGCGGGCGCCGGGTGTGGGTCTATGCCCAGACCGAGGTCGTCAAGGACCTCATCGCCCTCCAGCTCGCCGAGGGCGGGCCCCTGCTGTTCGAGGCCGAGGTGCACGGGGTGGAGGGCGCCGACACCGACCGCCCGCGGATCCACTACACCCATGAGGGTCGCGAGCAGACCCTGACCTGCGACTACGTGGTCGGCTGTGACGGCTTCCACGGGGTGGCGCGCAACGCTGTTCCGGACGGCGTGCGGACGACGTACGAGCGGACGTACCCCTACTCCTGGCTGGGCATCCTCGCCGACGCCCCGCCCGTCTACGACGAGTTGATCTACGCCCACTCCGAGCGCGGTTTCGCGCTGGCGAGCATGCGGTCGGCGTCCGTGAGCCGTCTCTACCTCCAGGTCCCGAACGGCACCGACCCCGCCGACTGGTCGGACGAGCGGATCTGGGACGAGCTGGACGCCCGTTTCGCCCTCACCGCGAACCCGGGCTGGCGGCTCAAGCGCGGGCCCGTCACCTCCAAGGCCGTCCTGCCCATGCGCAGCCATGTCACCGAGCCGATGCGTTACGGCCGGGTCTTCCTGGCCGGCGACGCCGCCCACATCGTGCCGCCCACCGGCGCCAAGGGTCTCAACCTGGCCGCCACCGACGTCATCGTGCTGGCGCGCGCCTTCGCCCAGCTCCAGGAGAGCGGCTCGACCGAACTGCTCGACGCGTACTCCGACACCTGTCTGCGCCGGGTGTGGCGGGCCGAGCACTTCTCCTACTTCATGACCACGACCCTCCACGCCGACCCGGCCCAGTCCCCGTTCGAGACCAAGCTCCAGCTCTCGCAGCTCGACCGCGTCGCCACCTCACGGCACGCGGCCGCCGAGCTGGCGGAGAACTACACGGGGCTGCCGCTGGACGCCACGTCCTAGCCGGTCGCGCCGCGTGACCGCACTGGCGCGCAACGGACACGGCTGCGGGCCCACCCCGAAAAAAAGGGGGTGGGCCCGCAGCCGTGTGGGCCGATGTCAGTGGGCGCCGAGGCCGCCACTCCCGAAGGAGCCGCTGCCGCCCTTGCTCCAGCGCGGCCGCTTCTTCTCCTCGCTCGGGCGGGAGCCCATGTTTCCGTGCACCTCGTACGGTGTCAGCCGGTAGTCGCTCTTCGGGATCTCGTCCGGCTCGCGGTTCACCCGCTCCTCACGGACAGGGCCGCCTTCCGGCATCCGGGGCTGCTCCTCGGGGCGCGGTCGGTGCGGCTCCCGGGCGCGTACGCGGGCGCCCAGCCAGAGGGCGCCGATCAGCATGGACACCACGGCGACGCCTGCCAGGAACGGTGCGATACCGCCCAGTACGCTTCGTTCTGCGGCTATATCAGTCCATTCCATGTTCATAAGGGATGAATACCCCCCAATATGTCGAGTGAACCGGCCCGCTTCGAACGGCTTGTGCCCGGGTGTCCTGTCCCGCACCCTCGGAAACGGAGCCCGGTGCACCGTGTGCTGCACGGATGCCGTCCGGCGTGTTTGGCCGCCTGGCCTCCGGCTACCCGCCCGTTGTGACCTCGACGACGACATCCCACCAGGAACTCGTCCGGTTCCTCGAGGACCGCTTCGCCTGTGCGCAGGCGTGCACCGAATGTGCGCGTGCCTGTGCGCTGCGGGCGAGCCTCGCCGATCCGGACGGCCCCGAAGACCAGGAACAGATGCGACGCAAGGGCATCATGTGCGCGGAGGTGTGCGACGCCACCTGCAGGGTGCTCTCCGAGCAGCCCGGCCTCGACGAGACCGGTATCCGCGTACAGGTGGAGTGGTGCCGAACCGTCTGCCTGGAGTGCGCGCGCGTCTTCGACGGGCACCCCGGCGCCGAGGATGGCGCCAAGGCCTGCCGCGAGTGCGCCCAGGCCTGCACGGACTTCCTCGCCACCCTCGGCTGAGCCCCCGGTTCGGGGGAGGAGGGGCGGGATCCTCGGCGAGATCCTCAGGGGAATCGGCCGGACCGCACCGCTCCCACGTGTTCCCAATTACTGGAACACGTTCTAGCGTGTGCGCCGTCAGGTCGGCCTTGGGGAGCCTGGAGGCGCCGTGCACCTCGAATACACGCCCGAGCAGCACCGGTTGCGCACCGAACTGCGCGCCTACTTCGCCGAGTTGGTCCCGGAGGGCGCCTACACCCGCCACGCCGATCCGGCGGCGCAGAAGCGCTTCTACCGCGAGACCATCCGCCGCCTCGGCACGGACGGCTGGCTCGGCGTGGGCTGGCCGAAGGAGTACGGCGGACGCGGCCTGACCGCCATCGAACAGTTCATCTTCTTCGACGAGGCCGCACAGGCCGGCGTCCCGCTGCCGCTGATGGCGCTCAACACCGTCGGCCCGACGATCATGCGGTACGGCACCGAGGAGCAGAAGTCGTACTTCCTGCCGCGCATCCTCTCCGGCGAGATCGACTTCGCCATCGGCTACAGCGAGCCCGACGCCGGTACGGACCTCGCCTCGCTGAAGACCCGCGCGGTGAGGGACGGCGACGAGGCCACCGGCCACTACACGGTCAACGGCCAGAAGATCTGGACGACCAACGGCGACACGGCGGACTGGGTGTGGCTCGCGGTCCGCACCGACCCTGACGCCCCGCCCCACAAGGGCATCACCATGCTCCTCGTCCCGACCACGGAACCCGGCTACTCCTGCACCCTCATCAACACCCTCGCCTCACACGACACCACCGCCAGCTACTACGAGAACATCCGCGTCCCCGTCTCCCGCCGGGTCGGCGAGGAGAACAAGGGCTGGCGCCTGATCACCAACCAGCTCAACCACGAGCGCGTCACCCTCGCCGCCCACGGCACCATGGCCATCCGGTCCCTGCACAACGTCCAGCGCTGGGCCATGGAGACCAAACTCGCCGACGGCCGCCGCGTCATCGACCTGCCCTGGGTGCGCCGCCGCCTCGCCCAGACCCACACCAAACTCGACGCCCTCAAGCTCCTCAACTGGCGCATGGTCAGCGCCGTCCAGGAAGGCACCCTCACCCCGCAGGACGCCTCCGCCGTCAAGGTCTACGGCTCCGAGGCCCGCCGCGACGCCTACGCCTGGCTCATGGAGATCGTCGCCACCGCCGGCGCCCTCAAGGAGGGCTCCGCGGGCACGGTCCTGCACGGCGAACTCGAACGCGGCTACCGCTCGGCCGTCATCTTCACCTTCGGCGGCGGAAACAACGAGATCCAGCGCGAGATCATCTCCTGGATCGGACTGGGGATGCCCCGGGTACGGCGTTAGTACTGCAACGGTGCTTGTTCTGAGTGCTGGGCAGTTTTCAAGGGCTGTGTCCACGGCGCTTGTAGTGACTGAGCCGTGCTTGATATTGCCGTCTCCGGCGCCATGTCGACCAGTGGAGGATGTGGTCGACCGGGGTGGGACGGCGGTCGGTGAGCCGGGTGATCAGGCGTCTGATTTCGGCGAGGCTGAGGTGGATGAGCTGGGAGGATCCGTTTCTGCTTTGTCCGCGTTCAGTTCTCGGGCTCGCAGGACGGTCAGGCAGGCATGGGCGGCCATGGCCAGGGTCATGTGGCGGTGCCAGCCGGGGTAGCGGCGGACCTGGTAGTCGTCCAGGCCGCACTCCTGCTTCGCACTTTGGAAGCACTCCTCAACAGCCCAGCGGCTGCCTGCGATGCGGATCAGCTCGTCCAGTGTGGTGTCGGCCGGGCAGTAGGCGATGTAGTAGGAGATTTCGTCGGGTCTGCTGACGCTGCGGCGGGCGAGAACCCAGTGCCGGCGGTCCTCGCGGTGCCAGGGCCTGACCTCGACGCGGGCCCAGTCGTAGATGCGCCGGCCGTGGGCTCCTTCACCGCAGGAGCGGCGTTTCCATTTCTGCCGTGGCAGTCCGGGAAACAGGTCGTGGACGGGGTGGTCGATGGACCAGCGGGTGACGACGGTGTCGTGGCGGGTGGTGGCCATGACGTGGAAGACATCAGCCTGCTCCAGCTCGAACCGCCAGCCCTTGCTGAAGCCATAGGCGGCGTCCGCGGTCACCCACCGGAACGGGATCCGGTCCGCAATGGCCTTGCGGACCATGGCCTTGGCCATGGCCACCTTCGTCTCGAAGGCGATCTCGTCGCCGATGCCGGCCCGGCGGCAGCGTTCCCGGTCGTCCGTCCAGGAGGTGGGCAGGTAGAGCCGCCGGTCGATCAGAGTACGTCCGTGGCTCGTGGCGTAGGCGAGGAAGACGCCGATCTGGCTGTTCTCGGTGCGGCCGGCGGTTCCGGAGTACTGACGTTGCACGCCGGCCGAGCGGATGCCCTTCTTCAGGAACCCGGTGTCGTCGACGATCAGGACGGCATCTGGGTCTCCGAGGTGTTCGACGACGTAGTTGCGTACGTCGTCCAGGACCTCGTCGGCGTCCCACTCGATGCGGTTCAGCAGCCGGTGGATGCGATCGGGGCCCGCGTGCCCGGCCTCCTCCGCCAGTGTCCAGCCGTTCTTCCGTTCCAGCGGAGCGATCAGTCCGCGCATGTACGCCAGTGCCGACTCGCGCGGCTCCTCCCGGTTGAACCGGTGCACGAACCGCTCATGCACCGCCTCGAGTTCACCCGCCCACAACCTGACATCAGCAAGGTCCCCACCCATGACCACACCAACGACCGAGCTGGCCAGCAGTCACAGCAAGCACCGTTGCAGTATTAGAGGTTGTCTCATTTGGGCTGTTCGATAGTCTGCCGTCGTGGGGATCGTTGAGCGTCTGGTGCCGGATGAGTTGTGGGAGCTGTTCGAGCGGGTCGTGCCGCCTGCTCCGTCGCGGCCGCAGGGCGGTGGCCGACGACGGTACGGGGACCGCGAGGTGCTGGCGGCGATCGTCTTTGTGGCCACGTCAGGCTGCACGTGGCGGCAACTGCCCCCGTCGTTCGGGCCATCGGGTCCGACGGCCCACCGGCGGTTCACCGAATGGAGCAAGGCCCGGGTGTGGGCCAAGCTCCACCGCCTGGTCCTGGACGAACTCGGTTCCCGCGGCGAGCTGGACTGGTCCCGGTGCGCGATCGACTCGGTGAACATGCGAGCCCTGAAAGGGGTGACCTGACAGGTCCGAATCCTGTCGACAGGGGCAAGAAGGGCTCGAAGATCCACTTGATCACCGAGCGAACCGGTCTGCCCCTCTCGGTCGGTATCTCCGGTGCGACCTCCACGACAGCCAGGCACTCGAACCACTCGTCCGCGGTATCCCGCCGATCCGCTCCCGCCGCGGACCCCGCCGACGCCGCCCCGCCAAGCTGTACGCGGACAAGGGCTACGACTACGACCACCTGCGGCGATGGCTCCGGCAAGCGAGGCATCCGCCACCGCATCGCCCGCAAGGGCATCGAGTCGTCCACACGCCTGGGCCGACACCGCTGGACCATCGAACGCACGATGGCCTGGCTCGCCGGCTGCCGCCGACTTCACCGCCGCTACGAGCGCAAAGCCGAACACTTCCTGGCCTTCACCAGCATCGCTTGCACCCTCATCTGCTACCGCAGGCTCACCAAATGAGACAACTTCTAAATCCGGCGGTGGCGCGGGTTGATGGCAGGTCAGGTTGGTCCTAGTACTCCAGCACACTCGTCGAGTGCGGCCAGGCCCTTGCCCGACTGGAAGAACTCCTCCACCCGCCATCTTGATCCGGCCACTCTGACCAGCACGGTCAGCGGCACGGACGCGGGCGAGTAGCAGCGGTAGGTGTGCGTTGAGCGAGCGTTGCTCTCATCCCAACCTTGCCGAGCCGCCGACCCGAACCGGACGTGCGTGTCTCCACGCATCGGGGGGCCTTCCCCGTGATCGCGGACACGCGCCCCGGACGTCGGGCCGGCCTTCGGCCGACCGGCGTACAGCCGCGTGGTCGGGACGGACGAAGAGGGAAGTCGGCCACGCGCCGCATACACGGTGCCGTGGGAACGGTCCCGGCCGCCCAGCGGTCGGGACCTTCAGTTTTACCCGACTTCGAGTCAAGTGGCGGAAGGCTCAGCCACTCGTGAGGTGGAGCAGGATGAGCTGTTCGGGGTGGAGGGTGGGGAGCTGGATGCCGACGCGTTCCAGGACGCTGCCGGGCAGGGTGATGCCGTCCTTGGTGCACCAGGTGGGGGTTCCGCGTTCCATGCCGGGGGCCTGGTCGGTCGGGGGCAGCGGACGCAGGCGATAGGTGGCGTCGGGGTCGAGGCCAGGCAGCCGTAGCGTGCCGGGGTGAGCGGCGACCGGGGTAGCCATGGAGGTGAGGGCGAAGACGGCTTCAGTCCGGTCGTGGGAGACGACGCCGTGGGCCCACAGGGCCGGGTCGGCGTGGTCGACGCGGACGACGCGCCCGGTGTGCAGCAGGCTGCGGAGCTGCTTGTGGAGGGAGACCCAGTGGGCGAGTTCGGCGCGTTCGCTCTCGCTCGCGCGGGTCAGGTCCCATTCGATGCCGAGGTGCCCGAAGAGCGCGGTACCGGCTCGGAAGGCGAGGTCGTGGGTGCGGCCGGTGGTGTGGGAGCGGGCGGCGCCGATGTGGGAGCCGACGAGTTCGGGCGGCAGGAGCAGACCGGTCCAGCGGTTGATCGACTGGCGTTCCAGGGCGTCGTTGCAGTCGCTGGCCCAGACGCGGTCGGTGCGCTCGAGGATGGCGAGGTCGACCCGGCCGCCGCCGCTGGAGCAGGATTCGATCTCCAGGCCGGGGTGGCGGGCGCGCAGTTCATCGAGCAGGGCGTAGACGGCGAGGGTCTGGCGGTGGACGGCGGGTTCGCCGCTCGGTGAGTGGCCGGCGTCGACCAATTCGCGGTTGTGGTCCCACTTGAGGTAGGCGATGTCGTACTCGGTGAGCAGGTCGTCGAGCCGCTCCAGGATGTACGCGTATGCCTCGGGGTGGGTGAGGTCCAGGACCTGCTGGGAGCGGCGGTCGGCGGGGGTGCGGCCGCCGGTTGCCAGGATCCATTCGGGGTGGGCGCGGGCCAGGTCGGAGTCGGGGTTGACCATTTCCGGTTCGACCCACAGGCCGAACTCCATCCCGAGCGCGCGGACATGGTCGATCAGCGGGCGCAGGCCGCTGGGCCAGACGGTCTCGTCGACGTACCAGTCGCCGAGCCCCGACCGGTCGTCGCGGCGGTGGCGGAACCAGCCGTCATCCAGGACAAAGCGTTCCACGCCGACCTCCGCGCCGAGGTCGGCGAGGTGGGTGAGCCTGTCGAGGTCGTGGTCGAAGTAGACGGCTTCCCATGTGTTGAGCACCACCGGGCGGGAGCGGTGCGGGTGGTCGGGGCGGGCGCGGAGGTGGTCGTGGAAGCGGGCGGACAGACCGTCCAGGCCCTGGTCGCTGTGGGATGCGTACAGCCACGGGCCGGTGTACTCCTCGCCTGGGCCGAGGACCGCCTCGCCCGGAAGTAGCAGTTCACCGGCCGCGACGACCGGGCGACCGGTGGGCAGCCGCTCGGCCAGGACGCGGTGGTTGCCACTCCAGGCGATGTGCAGGCCCCACACCTCTCCGTGGCCGAAGCCGAAGCCCGGGGTGCCGGCCGCCAGGACCAGGGCGGCGTCGTGGCCGGTCCGCCCGGCGCGGGTCTCGCGCAGCCAGGTGCCGTGGGTGAACGGGCGGCGTTGCGGGGAGCGTTCGCGGCACCAGCGGCCGGTGAGGTCGAGCAGTTCGGTGGCGGCGTCGGGGACCGGTAGCGCGAGCGTCAACCCGTCGAGAGTGTACGGCCGTACGGAGTCGTCGTTGCGCACGGCGGCCCGCATCCGCACCAGCCCGGAGGGGGTGAGCCCGGCTTCCAGGACGAGACCCAGGCGGGCGGTCCGGTCGGTGGCCCGCATCCGTAGCGAGGAGCCCTCGGCGTCCACTGAGTCGAGGGTGAACAAGGGTGACCAGTCGGCGCCCTGGCGGTGTCCGGTCAGTCCCGGCTGGCCGGGCCATCCGCTGCCGTGCTCGGGCAGCAACGCGACCCGGGGTACGACGTCGTCGAACCCCGGCATGTTCGGCATGGTGACGGCGTCCGCCAGTTGCGAGAGCTCCTCCTGGGTGAGGTCGCCTAGATCGGCGCCCCAGTGGAGCACGGTGGGCAGGCCTCTGCCTCTCAGGTCGAGCACCAGGCTCACGCCTGCTGCCCGCATGTGGACCAGGCCCTCGGCTGCGGCATTGATCGGGGTCTTCATGGAACGGGCCGTCCTTAGCGTGTCAGGGTCGGGATCAGGAGGTTGCGCGCGGCAGTTCGCGGGTGTGCGGGCCGTTCTATTGCTCGTCGGTGACCGGCTCGGCCCACGTGGTTTCCGTGGTGCCGTCGCCCTTGCTCCTCGCCGGGCGGGCAGGTGACCGTTTCGCCCGGGTGGGTCTCGAGGATCGTGCCGTCCCGGGTGCCGATCAGGGCCGTACCGGAGACGACGTGTGGGTCTGGCCCAGAACATGGGAGTGCCAGTTGGTGCGCGCGCCCGGTGAGAAGCGGACCATGTCGACGCCAACCAGGGTCGGCTCTTGGCCGTCGTGGATGGCGTCCCACCAGACGTCTCCGGTGAACCAGTCCGACGGGGCCTCGTTGCTGGGCTGCTGCTTGACGAGCTGCATGGCGCCTCACACATCGTTGCCTACGAGCGGGGTTTGGGATGACTCCCCGACGACGCCGTCGCGGCCCGTCCCTAGCGGGCGACGTAGCCGCCGTCGACGGGGAGGGCGACGCCGACGACGAAGCTGGCTCCGGGGCTGCACAGCCACAGAACGGCGTGGGCGATTTCCTCGGCGGTGCCGAGTCGGTTGATGGGCTGGTTGGCCTCAGCCTCGTCGCGGTCGAGTTCTCCCTTGGCGATCATGTCGCTGACCATGGGGGTGTCGATGGTGCCGGGGCAGACGGCGTTGATGCGGATGCCGCGCGGGACGTATTCGAGGGCGGCGCTGGTGGTCAGGCCGATGACTCCGTGCTTGGAGGCGTGGTAGGAGGCGCGGCCGGGGAGGCCGACGAGGCCGCCGAGGGAGGAGCAGTTGACGATGGTGCCGCTGCCCTGGGTGCGCATGTGGCGCAGTTCGTGCTTCATGCAGGCCCACACGCCACGGAGGTTGACGGCGTTGACGCGGTCGAAGCGTTCGGCGGGTTCGTCGGCTGCGTCGCTGGGCGGGATCTGGATGCCGGCGTTGTTGTAGGCCATGTCGAGGCGGCCGAAGGTCTCGACCGTGCGGTCGACCGCGGCAGCGACCTGGTCCTCGTCGCTGACGTCGCAGGTGACGGCGAGGACGTGGTGGCCCGCGTCGGCGAGCTCCTTCGCGGCGGCGTGGAGAGCGGCTTCGTCGATGTCGGTGAGGGCGATGGCGGCCCCGGACTCGGCGAACGCGCGGGCGGTCGCCAGGCCCATACCGGCGCCAGCCCCGGTGACGAGGGCCACCTGGCCGGTGAAGTCGTAGGCGGGATTCACGTCGTGCTCTCCCATCGTGGGTGATCTGTGATTTTGGAGTTCCCCGTTCCATTCATGCAGGGGGCTTGCTTGCTTTGTGCGCTGGGCCGCGTCAGCGATGTGCGGCGGCCAGAGCTGGGGTCAGCGATGCGACGGTGTCTGTGCCGGCTCGTCATCCAGCGCGTGGGCCGGGGCAGCAGGGTGCTGGGCCACGATGCGGCTCCTGCCGGAGGTGCCGCGGACGGCGAGGGCGATGAGCGGGAGCAGGGTTAGGGCGGCGATGACCGTGCCGACCAGGGGCGGGCCGGTCACGCCGAGGGAGGAGTCCAGGGCCGCGCCCGCGATGAAGGATCCGCCGGCGACGCCGACGTTGAAGGCGGAGGTGGTCAGCGCGGACGTCAGGGTCGGGGCGTCACCGGCGAAGCGCATGGCGAGCGCCGTGACGACGGGGTTCACCGCGAAGCCGGTCAGGCCCATGAGGAAGACCAGGACGGTGGCCGTGACCGCGTTGGTGGACAGGGGGATCAGCAGGAGCAGGACCAGGGCGGTGGCCGCGGCGGCGGTGAGGGTGGTGGCCATCGGACGGCGCTCACCCAGACGGCCTCCGGTGGTGGTGCCACCCAGCGCGCCGAGGCCGAAGGCGATGAGGACGAACGGGACGGCGCCCGCCGGGATCCCGGCGCGGTCGGTCAGCAGCGGGGTGACGTAGCTGTAGGTCGCCAGGACACCGCCCATGATCAGCATGGCGGCGTTCAGCGCCAGCCAGAGTCGGCCCTGGCGCAGGGCGCCGAACTCGGCGCGCAGCGAGACGTTCGCGCGATGTTCCTGGGTGGGGATGAAGCGGCCGATGAAGACGGCGGCGAGCGCGGAGAGAGCGGCCAGGGCCCAGAACGGGCCGCGCCAGCCGACGAACTGGCCGGCGAAGGACCCGATGGGCACGCCGACGACGTTGGCCAGGGTCAGCCCACCGATCATGACGCCGGTCGCGCGGGTGGCCCTCTGCGGGCCCGCGGCGGCGGTGGCGACGACGAAACCGACGGACCAGAACGCTCCGGTGGCCAGCGCGGTGACGACGCGGGCGGCGAGGACGACGGTGAAGGAGCTGCTGAGGGCAGCCACCACGTGACCGAGGCTGAAGACGGACAGGGCCAGAATCAGCGTCTGACGCTGGGGCAGGCGCAAGGTTGCCATCGCCATGGTCGGCGCCCCGATGATCATGCCGAGGGCGAAGGCGGTGATCAGCAGCCCGGCCTGGGAGGTGCTCACACCGAGGCCGGTGGACAGTTCGGGCAGCAGCCCGGCGATGACGAACTCGGTGGTGCCCATCAGGAACGTACCTGCGGCCAGCACCCACACGACGAAGGGGAGCTTGCCGGGGATGGTCCCGGATGTGGAAGGCATACGGGTGGACTCTCCTCGAGCGGAATGGCGAAGTGGCGGATCGGAATGCGGTCGGGCCACGGGGACGGGAAGGCCGCCGGAGCGGACGGCGGCCACCTGTTTCACGGTTCCATGGCCGAAGGAAGACGAAAAGGGGGGAATGTTCTCCCCCTCTAGGTCGCTGTCCGCCTGCTTGCGGTGGCTGTCGGCCGAGTCAGGGGGCGGCTTCGACAGTGATGTGTTCGGCGTTGGCGAGCCGTTGGTTGTCGCTGTTGTCGACGTGGCCGAGGATGATCAGGTCGGCGGACGCGGAGTCGCCGTCGCGGTAGAACAGGGCCATGTTGCCCCAGGGTGCGTAGTAGGTCAGGTCGCCGGCCTTCGGTGCTGCCGGGTCCGGGGCGCCGGAGGTGTTCAGCTTGCGCGGCAGATAAGCGATCCGCTCCGTCTGGTGGAAGTCCTCCAGATCGAGGCTGAGGGGGAGGAGGGAGGCGAAGTCGCGGGCTACGGCGTTGTCGTTCAGGGTGGCGTCGACCGGTCGGCCGTCGATGGTGACCTGGATGTTCATGGCGGTGTTCCTGCCGGACGATGGGGTGGATGCCGGACGGGTCGATGACTGTTGCCGTCCGGAGGGGGACGACGCGGAGGAGGTGGTGGGCGAGTTGTCGGTGCAGGCGGTGACGGCAAGCAGCAGGGCTGCGGCTGCGGCGCCACGGGCTGCCAGGGTGGGGAGGGTGGTCGGCATCACGGGGCGTCCAGGGGTTCAGTCGGGCAGGGGCTCGGAGTAGTGGCGGAAGCCGTCGCGCTCGGTGTGGATGCTGTACAGGCGTCGGGCCAGGGCGTCGGGGCTGCTGTGTTCGGCGTCGGGCCGGATGGCGCCGGGGACGATCAGCTGGGCGGCGTGGATGTTCTGCGGGGCGAGGGTGTCGTGGAGCATGCGGGCGTAGGCGCTTTCGGCGGCGAAGGCGATGGAGGTGCCGGCGACGTTCGGGTTGGGGCGTACGGCGCTGGAGCCGTTGACGAACAGCAGGGTGCCGCGGCCGAGTTCGCGCATGCCGGGCAGGACGGCGTTCACCGCGGTGACCGGTCCCTTGACGGAGAAGGCGAGCGGGGCGTCGAGGTCGTCGGCGCGCGTGTCCAGGACCGGTTTCATGAAGTCGGCGCGAGGCACGGGGCTGTACTGGAGGATCTCGACGGTTCCCAGCGCGGTACTGGCCGCGTACAGGGCCGCAGTCAAGGACTCGATGTCGAGGACGTCGGCGGCGAAGCCGCGGGCTTCGATGCCGTCGCGCGCCAGCTCGGCCGTGAGGTCGTCCAAATGCTGGGTGTTGCGGGCGATGAGAGCGACGCTGTGGCCGGCGGTTCCGAAGCGGCGGGCCGTGGCGAGCCCGAGGCCGGGTCCGGCGCCGATGAGAGCGAAAGTGGTCACGGTGAGTCCTTGGTGGAGAGGGGCAGCGCTGGGGCCGTGCTTCGGATGCCCGGCCCCAGCGCCGAGACGGGTTGCGGTCAGGGCTTCAGGAGGGCCTTGATGGCGCGGCGCTCGTCCATCGCCTTGTAGCCCTCGGCGACCTGGTCCAGGGGCAGGGTGAGGTCGAAGACCTTGCCCGGGTTGATCCGGCCGGTCAGGACCCGGTCGATCAGGTCGGGCAGGTAGCGGCGCACCGGGGCGGGGCCGCCCCGCAGGCCGACCTGGGAGAAGAACAGCTCCTGGCCCTCGACCGCAACGTCGTGCGGGACGCCGACGAAGCCCACGTTGCCGCCGGGGCGGGCGGAGTGCAGGGCCTGCCGCATGGACTCGGGGGTACCGACACACTCCAGAACGGAGTCGGCGCCGATACCGCCGGTGAGATCCTTGACGCGGGCGATGCCGTCATCGCCGCGCTCGGTGACGATATCCGTGGCGCCGAACTCGAGGGCGAGCTTCTGCCGGGACTCATGGCGGCTCATCGCGATGATCCGCTCCGCCCCGAGCTCCTTCGCGGCGATGACACCGCACAGGCCGACCGCTCCGTCGCCGACGACCACGGCAGTGGAGCCGGGCTTCACCTCGGCGGCGAGGGCGGCGTACCAGCCGGTGCCCATCACATCCGAGACGGCCAGGAGACCAGGCACGAACGCGGCGTCCGGGTGCTCGTCGGTGGCCACGAGCGTGCCGTGGGCATTGGGGATGCGCACGTAGTCGGCCTGGCAGGTGCTCATGAACTCGCGGTTCAGGCAGGAGGACTGCCAGCCGTTACGGCAGTTCGCACAGGTGTTGTCCGAGGTGGCGAACGATCCCACGACGAACTGGCCCGGCTTGACGTTGGTGACCTCGTTGCCGACTTCCTCGACGATGCCGACGTACTCGTGCCCCATCGGATGGGGCTCGTCCACCGGCTCCGCACCGCGGTAGGGCCACAGGTCCGAGCCGCACACACAGCTGGCGACCGTGCGGATGACGGCGTCGGTCGGTCGGCTGATCTTCGGGTCGTCCAGGGTCTCGAAGCGCACGTCGCCGGGGGCGTGAATGACTGCTCCGCGCATGATGGGTGCTTCCTTCGGTACGAGGGTCTGGAACCGCAGCCGGAATCTGGGACGACTGCTCGAAATCGAGCCTCACACGCGAGGGCGGCCGCGAAAAGCGGAGGAATCTATCCGGGGAGAGGAACATCCAGGGAGAAAATTCTCCCCCCTTCCCCAGGTGCGATCGATGTAATGCTGGGAAGCATGACCAGCAATGTCGCCCCAAATGAAATGGGAGAATTCCTCAAGAAGCGCCGCTCACAGCTGAGCCCGCCCACGGTCGGACTCCCGTCGCCCAGCCGACCCCGCCGGGTCGAAGGACTGCGCCGTGAGGAGGTCGCCCAGCTCGCTTCCATTAGCACGGACTATTACACCCGGCTCGAGCAGGGCCGTATGCAGGCGTCCGCTCCCGTGCTGGACACCATCGCCCGTGTCCTCCACCTGGACGACGACGAACGGGACTATCTCTTCCAGCTCGCTGGCAAGACCACCGTGCGCACGCGCCGCCGTGGCGTGCAGAAGGTCCAGCCGCAACTGCAGCGGGTGCTGGAAAGCCTCACCTCCGTCCCAGCGATGATCCAAGGGAGGCGCGGTGACATTCTGGCGTGGAACGCGCTGGCTGCCGCGCTGGTCACTGACTTCTCCCGTGTTCCGGAGAAGCACCGCAACTACCCGCGGCTCATCTTCACCGATCCGGCGATGCGCAGCCTGTACGCCGACTGGGAGGGCTCGGCGCGGATCGCCGTGGCGCAGCTGCGGATGGAAGCGGCGAAGTATCCCGAGGATCCCCGTCTGATCGAGCTGGTCGGTGAACTGTCCATGCGCGACCAGCGGTTCGCCCAGTGGTGGGGCGACCACCGCGTGGCCGCCCGCTCCGTGGGCACCAAGACCCTGATCCATCCGGTCGTGGGGGAGGTCACCCTCGACTGCGACACCCTCACCGCCAGCACCGACCTCGATCAATACATGACGGTCTGGACCGCTGCCCCGGGCTCCCCCGCGCACGATCAGCTGCGCATCCTCGCCTCGTGGGCCAGCGACCAGAACCTGCCGACCTCGTCAGGATGGGAAGCATGACCAGCAAAGTTCCTCTCAATGAGCTGGGTGAGTTCCTCAAGAAGCGCCGTTCGGAACTGAGCCCACGCACGGTCGGGCTGCCCGAGACGGGCGGGCCCCGCCGGGTGGACGGGCTGCGCCGTGAGGAGGTCGCCCACCTCGCCTCGATCAGCACGGACTACTACACGCGTCTTGAGCAGGGCCGTATGCAGGCGTCCGCTCCTGTGCTGGACGTCCTCGCCCGCGTACTGCACCTGGACGACGACGAGCGGGGTTATCTGTTCCAGCTCGCGGGCAAGACCACCACCCGCACCCGGCGTCACGGCAGGCAGAAGGTACAGCCCCAGCTGCAACGCGTGCTCGACGACCTCACCGCCACCCCGGCCATCGTGCAGGGGCGACGCGGGGACATCCTGGCGTGGAACGCACTGGCGGCAGCCCTGGTCACCGACTTCTCCCGCATTCCGGAGAAGCACCGCAACTACCCGCGGCTCATCTTCACCGATCCGGCGCTGCGCAGCCTGTACGCCGACTGGGAGGGCTCGGCACGGATCGCCGTGGCGCAGGTGCGGATGGAGGCGGCGAAGTATCCCGATGATCCCCGTCTCATCGAGCTGGTCGGTGAGCTCTCCACGCGGGACAAGCAGTTCGCCCAGTGGTGGGGCGATCACAGGGTCGCTGCCCGCACGGTGGGCACCAAGACTCTCAACCATCCGGTCGTCGGCGAACTCGTTTTGGACTGGGACACCCTCACCGCCAACACTGACCCCGACCAGCATCTGACCGTCTGGACCGCCGCCCCCGGCTCTCCCACCCAGGAGCGGCTGCGCATCCTCGCCTCGTGGGCCGCCGACCAGAACCTGGCGCCCTCGTCTTCCCTCCGCTGACCGGTGCCGCGCGCGACCTGCTGCTCACGTGTGGGACGAGCCGAGGGCCGCGTCAGCCAATGTCCTGAGTGCCGCAGTTGGCCGGCTGGTCTGCGACCGCTTGGGGCTGAGGCGGGGGCGTCTCGGTGCGGGTGGCGCGCATCAGCGCGAGTACGGTCAGCGGTACGAGGGTGAGGGCGACCGCCAGCGTGCCGACCAGCGGGGGCCCTGCTGGCCCCAGTGGTGAGGCCAGGGCGATGCCCGCCGTCCAGGAGCCGATGGCGATGCCCACGTTGGGCGCCGAGCCGCTGAGGCCGGAGACGAGGTTGGGCGCGGAGCTGGAGAAACGCAGGGCCAGCGCGCCGAGCACCGGGGTCGCGGCGAAGCCGGTCATTCCCATGAGGGTCACCAGGACGACGGCAGCCACGGGGTTCGGGGAGAGCAAGGTCAACAACAGCAGGACCAGCGTGGTCGTGGCAGCGGAGGTGATGAGCGTGGCAAGGGGGCGACGATCGCCCAGGCGCCCGCCGACCGTGGTGCCCAGCAGGGCACCCAGGCCGTAGCCGGTCAGAACCATGGGCACGGCTCCATGGGGGATGCCGGCCCGTTCGGTGAGCAGTGGCGAGATGTAGGTGTACGTCGCCAGGACACCGCCCATCAGCAACGTCATGGCACTCAGCGTCAGCCAGACCCGGACATCCCGCAGCGCGGCGAACTCCGCCCGGACGGAAGGCGCTTCGCATCGCTCGTCGGCAGGGATGTGCCGGCCGATGACCGCCGCCGCGCCGGCCGACAGCGCGGCCAGCACCCAGAACGGCCCGCGCCAGCCCGACAGCTGCCCCAGCCACGCGCCCAGAGGTACGCCGGCCACGGTGGCCACGGTCAGACCTCCCAGGAGCATGCCCAGGGCCCGTGACGTCGCTGCCGGTCCCGCCGCGGTCGTGGCCACGATCGCGCCGACGCACCAGAAGGTCCCGGTAGCCAGCGCGGTCACCACGCGGGCCGCGAGCACAAGAGCGAAGGACGAGCTGAGCGCGGCGACCAGGTGGCCGAGGGCGAAGACGACGAGGGCGAGGATCAGCGTGGAGCGCCGCGGCAGGCGCAACGTCGCTATAGCCATCACCGGTGCCCCGACGATCATGCCTGCAGCGAACGCCGTGATCAGCAGACCTGCCTGAGAGACGCTGACATGCAGATCGTCGGCGATCTCGGGCAGCAGGCCCGCGATGACGAATTCGGTGGTGCCCATGAGGAATGTTCCGGCGGACAGCACCAGGACGACGAAGGGCAGTTTGTGGGGTGGGCCGTCGGTCGTGGGTGACATTCGGTCGCATTCTCTTTTCAGGGCGATGTGTGACCGCTGCGAGGTGGGGACGCCGTAGAGCATCGCACCGCACGGGCGTTCTGTGAGGGGGAGTAATTTCTCCCTGCTTCGTGGCGGACCAGGGAGTGGTCTCCCTTTTCCGCAGCTGCCGCTTCACGGGATGAGGAACTCACCTGTTCCGGCACAGACGTGGCAGCGGTGCGCCGGCCACTCAGGTATTGGGGGGCCAGAGACCAGCGGCACAGCCTGCGCTTTGGGGCTGTGCCCGTTTCCATGGCGCCTTGTCGGCCGTCGGCCAGGATCTGCCGCCTCTTCCCTCAGCTGGCCGTGGTCGGACTTCAGTGGGGGTAGCGGCCGGTGGATCGGTCCGGTCGCCTGGGACAGGGGCAGCCCCGTGATTCGGTCGGTGTGGGCGATGATCTCCGCAGGGATGGAGAGGGCCGTCTCCTCGGCGGTGTGGGCCCCGAGGCCGACCGATCGGGGAGTACAGGCGGGGAGTTGGTCCTCGGCAACGTCGGCCTTGCTCAGCAGGCGGAGGCGTTCGTCGTGGGTGCGCCGGGAACCCATCGCGCCGACATAGCCCACCGGCAGGTCGAGGGCGAGCTGCATCAGCGGGATCTCGAATCTGGCGTCGTGGGTGAGGACGCAGACGGCGGTGCGAGAGTCCACGGCCGGGCTTCACGCTCTGCATGTCCACCGCTGACGAAGCCCAACGCTGCGACCGAGCGCACAGCGGGCGTCGTCACCCGACAGGTCCTGGAACCACCCCCGAGATCCGTTGGCTGAGCGGTACAAGCGGCCTGGGCCGCAGGGAACATCCCCGCCAGACGCCGATGATGCGAGGATCTAAAAAAGCATGCGTGCTTGATTTTTGTTTTCTCGGCTGGCACGCTCACATCACACTGGCCGGGGAGCGATGACCAGCCGCACCGGATCAGTTCCCGCCTTGCGTATGCCGGTGTTCCCGGGAAGGGACGCGGAGAGGAAAGCCCATGGAACTCGCCACCACCCTTGAGTACGCCGAAAACAACCCCCGAAAGGCCGTCGACGAGATCGTGCGGCTGGAGAAGGCCGGACTCGACGCCGTCTGGGTGGCCGAGGCATACGGTTTCGACTCGCCGACCACCATGGGCTACCTCGCCGCACGCACCGAGCGCGTGAAGATCGGCTCGTACATCATCAACGTGTACTCGCGCACGCCCGCGCTGATCGCCCAGACTGCCGCCGGACTCGACGCCGTGTCCGGGGGGCGTGCTCTGCTCGGGCTCGGCGCATCCGGTCCGCAGGTCGTCGAGGGCTGGCACGGCCGGCCGTACGACAAGCCGCTCGGCCGCACCCGCGAGACCGTCGAACTGTGCCGCCGGATATGGCGACGTGACGTGATCGACCACCACGGCATCGTCGACATGCCACTGCCGCCCGAGAAGGGCGGCAAGCTCGGCAAACCCCTGAAGTTCCTCAACCACCCGGTCCGCCGCGAGATACCGATCCACGTCGCAGCCCTCGGCCCGGCCAACGTCCGCATGACCGCGGAGATCGCCGACGGCTGGCTGCCGCATCTCTTCATCCCCGAGAAGGCCCGCCAGGTCTGGGGAAGCGCACTCACCGAGGGACTGGCACGACGGCCCGCGGAACTTGGGAACCTTCAGATCGTCGCGGGCAGCCTCCTCGCCGTCGGCGAGGACGCGGCAGCCGCCCGCGACCTGCTCCGCCCGATGATCGCCCTCTACCTCGGCGGCATGGGCGCCAAAGGCAAGAACTTCTACAACGACCTGGCCCACGCCTACGGTTACGAGGAAGCCGCCCAAAATATCCAGAACCTCTACCTGTCCGGGAAGAAGAGGGAGGCGGAAGCGGCTGTTCCCGACGAGCTGACCGAACTTGTGTCGCTGTGCGGTCCCGAAAGTTATGTACGCGAGCGCATCGAGGCGTTCCGCGCCGCCGGTGTCACCCAGTTGAACGTCCGGGTGGTTGACCCTGACCCCGCCCGCCTCGTGGAGAAGGTCAAGGGCTGGCTCTGACGGGCTGCTCAGTACTGCCTCGAAAACTGTACAACCGGGCCGGCACCCTTACTGGGCTTCCCCAGCACTGGGACGCTTCCCCACCAGATGTCTGGAACTTAAGCACACGAGGCGCAATGCCGTTCGAGTCGTGGAGCAACGCAGTGTGCACAGAGCTTCCATGACGATGCTCGACTTGGAAAGCAACCTGCCTCGGATCGTCATGCCTTCGTGCAGCTGCCGTGTCCCCCCCCCGAGC
This sequence comes from Streptomyces sp. DSM 40750, assembly GCF_024612035.1. Classification (GTDB taxonomy): domain Bacteria; phylum Actinomycetota; class Actinomycetes; order Streptomycetales; family Streptomycetaceae; genus Streptomyces. Next base: position 1,147,653 of record NZ_CP102513.1, on the reverse strand, counting down.
TGGACCATCGCTTGGCACACCTGGTCGGGGGTCAAGGTGGCTCGGGCAGCCTGTCCGCGCATACGGCGTGGCACCAGGTGGAGGTGGCGGCGCCACGCCAAGGGGACGATGCCGCGAGATGCTTCGGTGATCCGGCCGTGGGACCAGACGGCAAAGGCCAGGCCCGTTGGAGGACAGGCTCGCTGGAAGAGCGGTGGCACTCTCGCGATTCGGCATGGGCTCATCGCGCCCACGCGGCGGAGCCGCGCATAAGCACAGCTCCGCGCCGCTCACGGGTGCGGACCTTGCCAAGGCCGCTCAGGGCCTTTCTTCCCCGATCGGGTCGGCTCCGAGTGGCACTGCCTGCCTCATATGGGCACGCGGCACACATCTCGTCACAGCGGAGGGCGCGCCCTCGTCAAGAAGAGGAGAGAAGGTTTCGTGGATCACGATCACGCTGCTGGAAGAGGGCGCACGATACGGGTCGGCAACTGCTCGGGCTTCTACGGAGACCGGCTGTCCGCGATGCGGGAGATGCTGGAATCCGGCCCGCTCGACTATCTGACGGGTGACTACCTATCCGAGCTGACCATGCTCATCCTAGGCAAGGACCGTCGCAAGGATCCCTCGCTGGGTTACGCGAGAACCTTCCTGCGCCAGCTCACCGACTGCCTTGCTCTCGCCCGCGAGAGGAGGGTGCGCATCGTGGTGAACGCCGGCGGGCTCAACCCGTCCGGTTTGGCCGCAGCGGTGCGCACCCTGGCCCGGGAGCAGTCCGTCGAAATCGACGTGGCGCATGTCGAGGGCGATGACCTGCTCGGCGCTGCCGAGGAGCGCGGTTGGAAGGGCGTGCTGACGGCCAACGCCTACCTCGGGGCATTCGGAATCGCCGAGGCGCTGCGGGCCGGCGCCGACATCGTCGTCACCGGACGGGTCACCGACGCCGCCCTGACGCTCGGCCCGGCGATTGCCGAATTCGGCTGGGGTCGTGAGGACTTCGACCTGCTCGCCGCCGGTGTCGTGACCGGGCATGTGCTCGAATGCGGCGCGCAGACAACGGGTGGGAACTATGCCGGCTTCACCGCCCTTGACACCTCGGGGCCGCTCGGGTTCCCGCTGGCCGAGATCTGCGAGGACGGCACCGCCGTCATCACCAAGCATCCCGGCAGCGGCGGCGCGGTGACGGTGGACACTGTCACCGCCCAACTCGTCTACGAGGTCGGTGGCGCGCTGTATGCCAACCCGGACGTCACCGTCTGGCTCGACACCGTGGCGCTGGAGCAGGCGGGCGAAAACCGGGTGAGGGTCACAGGAGTGCGGGGGCAGGCTCCACCGCCCGCCTCGAAGGTCGCTCTCAACCGCCTCGGCGGATACCGCAACAGCGTCGAATTCGTACTCACGGGGCTCGAGATCGAGCAGAAGGCGGCCTGGGTACGCCGTCAGATGCAGCAGGCACTCGCGGTCCGGGCGCCCCAGCAGGTCACGTGGGATCTCGTGCGCACGGACAGACCCGATGCCGCGACCCAGTCCGAGGCGTCCGCGCTGCTGCGCTGCCACGTCAAGGACCCGGACGCCGCCGTTGCCGGCCGCTCCTTCAGCAGCGCCGCAGTCGAGCTCGCTCTCGCTTCGTACCCGGGATTCCACGTCACCGCCCCACCCGGGCCCGCGACCCCGTACGGAGTCTTCGACGCCGGGTACGTGCCGCAGGGGGACGTACCGCACACCGTGGTCCTGCACGACGGTCGCCGGATCGACGTACCCGCTCAATCGGTGACCGCGCCGATCACCGTCGAAGGGTCGCTGCACCATACCGACCGGGGGAGCGAGGAAACCGGCCCGCGGTCCGCGGCGCCGGCGATTTGGGGGCCGATCACGCAAACGCCCCTCGGGAGGCTGCTGTTCGCGCGCTCTGGTGACAAGGGTGGCAGTGCGAACGTCGGTGTCTGGGTTCCTGCCGGGCATCCGCAGCGCGAGGACGTCTTCGCCTGGCTGACCGGCTGGCTCGATGCTGATGCGGTCAGGCAGCTGCTGCCGGAGGCGGCGGTCCTCGACGTCACGGTGCACCCTCTGCCGAACCTGTCGGCGCTCAACATCGTTATCGACGGCCTGCTCGGTGAAGGAGTCGCCTCCTCCACGCGCTTCGATCCCCAGGCCAAAGCGGTCGGCGAGTGGCTCCGCTCCCGCAACGCGCCGATCCCTCAAGGGTTCTTGGCATGAACCTCCTCCGTGAGCTGCTGATGGCTCTGGCCCGTGTACGTACCCCGGTCCACGCCGGTGGATGGCTGGCCGCACGCCCGCACCACCCCGGTCCGCAGGGCGCAGACGACATGACCGGGCTCGACGAGCTGTTGGCCGTGCTTCGCGTGGAGGGTGACCGGCCTAGGGCGCCGCAGTTGCGCGGACGCCCGAGGGCACGGTGGCGTACAGCCACCGCAGCCCAGATCCATTGGGGCCCGGTCGACTCCTCTAAGTGCATCACCGGACCAGCCTTCGACTTCACAGGCGTGGTCACTCTGCGCATCCACCGCGACGACACCGCGCTGAGAGCTGTCGGCTCGGACGCCGAAGTGTGGCTGGCGATCGCGCAAGCCTTCGCCGGCCCGCCTGGAGAGGGACGTCGCCCATCAGCGACGGCTCTGGGAAGGTCCGCAGCCCCGCTCCGGGAGCGCTGATGCGCCCACACTCCACGACCTCATATGCCGAATGTCCCACGACGTCACCCGCCACTCACCAGGACGACACCATGAGGACCACGATCGACCCTGCCTCGGTGGCCTACGCCACCAACCGTGAAGCGATGCTGGAACGCGTCGCCGACCTCACCGAACAGCACGCCCGGGCGCTCGCCGGAGGCGGAGCCAAGAACGTCGAACGACACCACCGCAGGGGGAAGCTCACCGCTCGCGAACGCATTGAGCTGCTCCTTGATCCGGACGCGCCGTTCCTCGAGCTGAGCACGCTGGCCGGCTGGGATTCGGACTTCGCCGTCGGCGGCTCACTCGTCACCGGCATCGGCGCGGTCGAGGGCGTCGAATGCATGATCGTCGCCCACGATCCGACGGTGCGCGGCGGATCCAGCAATCCGGTCTCTTTGAAAAAGAGCTTCCGGGCCGCGCAGATCGCCGCGGAGAACCGGCTGCCGATGATCAACCTCGTCGAGTCCGGAGGTGCCGACCTGCCTACGCAGAAGGACATCTTCATTCCTGGCGGCCGGAGCTTCCGCAACCTCACCGAGGCCAGCGCAGATCGCCGCCCCACCATCGCGCTCGTCTTCGGAAACTCCACCGCCGGCGGAGCCTACGTGCCCGGCATGAGCGATTACGTCGTGATGGTCGCAGGCGGAGCGAAGGTCTTCCTCGGCGGGCCGCCGCTGGTGAAGATGGCCACCGGCGAGGAGTCCGACGACGAGTCGCTGGGCGGAGCCGAGATGCACGCCCGTACTTCCGGACTGGCGGACTACCTCGCCGCCGACGAGCACGACGCCATCCGGCTGGGTCGGCAGATCGTGCGACGCCTCAACTGGCGCAAGGCCGGACCCGCTCCCCGGATCGGCTACGCCGACCCGCTGTTCGACCCCGAAGAGCTGCTCGGGATCGTCCCGACCGACCTGAAGATCCCCTTCGACCCGCGTGAAGTGATCGCACGGATCGTCGACGGCAGCGCATTCGACGAGTTCAAGCCTCTCTACGGCACGAGCCTGGTCACCGGCTGGGCCCAGCTGCACGGCTACCCCGTCGGAATCCTCGCCAACGCCCAGGGCGTGCTGTTCAGCAAGGAAGCGCAGAAGGCGGGCCAGTTCATCCAGCTCGCCAACCAGACCGACACTCCGCTGCTGTTCCTGCACAACACCACCGGCTACATGGTCGGCAAGGAGTACGAGCAGGGCGGGATCATCAAGCACGGCGCCCAGATGATCAACGCCGTCTCCAACTCGCGGGTCCCGCACCTGTCGGTCGTCATGGGCGCGTCCTACGGCGCCGGCCACTACGGCATGAGCGGCCGCGCCTACGACCCGCGATTCATGTTCACCTGGGTCGGCGCGAAGTCCGCGGTCATGGGACCGGCGCAGCTCGCCGGCGTCGTGTCCATCGTCTCCCGTCAGGCCGCGGCAGCCAAGGGCCTGCCCTTCGACGAGCAGGCCGACGCCAAGATGCGCGCGGTGATCGAGGAGCAGATCGAAAAGGAGTCACTGGCCTACTTCACCTCCGGGATGCTCTACGACGACGGCGTCATCGACCCGCGCGACACCCGCACCGTCCTCGGTATCTGCCTGTCCGCCATCCACTCCGCGCCGGTCGAGGGCGCCCAGGGCTACGGGGTGTTCCGCCTGTGACCCGCACATCAGCGGCACCCGCCGCACGCCATGTCGCCGAGGCGCCACCGCCCCGAGGAAGAGTTCTGATGATCCGCAAGATCCTGGTCGCGAACCGAGGAGAGATCGCACGACGGGTGTTCCGTACTTGCCGGGACCTCGGCATCGCGACGGTGGCTGTCCACTCCGACGCCGACGTCCACGCACCGTTCGTGCGCGGGGCCGACTTCGCCGTGCGGCTGCCCGGTGACGCGCCCTCGGAGACCTACCTGCGTGGCGATTTGATCATCGCGGCCGCGCGGCTCGCCGGTGCGGACGCCGTCCACCCCGGCTACGGGTTCCTGTCCGAGAACGCGGACTTCGCCCGGGCCGTCGAGGCAGCCGGACTGACCTGGATCGGTCCGACACCGGAATCGATCGAGGCCATGGGCAGCAAGATCCGCGCCAAGCAGATCATGGCCGAGGCCGGGGTTCCCATCCTCGACGTCGGTATCGAGGCCGTCACGCACGCGGATCTGCCGCTGCTGGTCAAGGCATCCGCAGGCGGCGGCGGTCGGGGCATGCGCGTCGTGGAATCGCTGGACCAGTTGGACGGCGAACTCGCCAAGGCCGAAGCGGAGGCCCGGTCCGCGTTCGGCGACGGCACCGTGTTCGTCGAGCCCTATCTGCCCATGGCCCGCCATGTCGAGGTCCAGGTGCTCAGCGACGCCCACGGCACCACGTGGATCGTGGGCGACCGTGACTGCTCCATCCAGCGCCGCCACCAGAAGGTCATCGAAGAAGCACCTGCCCCCAACCTGTCGGACACGGCCCGGGAGACGTTGCACAGCGCCGCCCGTGCGGCCGCGGAGGCCGTCGGCTACCGGGGAGCCGGCACGGTGGAGTTCCTCGTTGACGGCGATCGTGTCTTCTTCCTGGAGATGAACACGCGTCTTCAGGTCGAGCACCCGGTCACCGAATGCGTGACCGGCCTGGATCTGGTGGCCCACCAGATCGCCGTAGCGGAGGGCCGCCCGCTCGAGGGTGGGCCGCCCGCTCCCTCGGGCCACGCCATAGAGGTCCGACTGTATGCCGAGGACCCGGCCGACGGCTTCGCCCCGCAGACCGGCCGCATCCGGGCCTTCGACCTCGGCGGCACGGCCTTCGGCATCCCTCGCGCCCCGGCCCTGCGCGTGGACTCCGGTGTCGAGGCCGGCAGTGAGGTCGGGATCCACTACGACGCCATGCTCGCCAAGGTCATTGCCTACGCCGCCGACCGCCCCTCGGCGATCCGCATGCTCGACGACGCGCTGCGCCGCGGCAGGATCCACGGCGTCACCACCAACACCGACCTGCTACGCGCCGCTCTCAACGACGACGAGTTCACCGCAGGCCGGATGCACACCTCGCTCCTCGACCAGCGCATCGACGACTGGACAGCAGGCGTCGGCGCACGCGCCGTGCACAAGGCGGCACTGGCAGCGGCAGTCTGCGAAGCGGCCCGGGCAGCCGCCTTCGCACCTGTACTGGCGCGCATCCCCGCTGCCTGGCGCAACGTTCCCAGCGGCCCCCGGGTGCGCACCTATCGGCGAGGCCGGACCGAATACGCGGTCACGTACACCTCTCAGGGGCAGCGCCTCGTCTCCGACTACATCGAGAACGTCTCCGTGCTCGACGCCCGCGGCGATTACGTCCTGCTCCAGGACGGCGGTCTGCGCGAGACCTACCACGTCGCGGTCGACGACGGCGTCGTCGATGTCAGCGGCCCGCACGGCGCGTTCGCTCTGGACATCGTTCCCGTCTTCGTGGACCCAGCCGAAGCAGTGGCCCAAGGATCCCTGCTCGCCCCCATGCCGGCCACCGTCATCGCCGTGGCCGTCGAAGTCGGCGCCCAGATCAACAAGGGCGACCCCGTCGTGCTGTTGGAGGCCATGAAGATGCAGCACACCGTTGCCGCGCCGGCCCCCGGCATCGTCACCGCGCTAGAAGTGAGCGTCGGGCAGCAGGTCACGGCAGGTGCCGTGCTCGCGATCATCGAGGAGAAGGAAGCATGAGCACATTCATGGAGTCGGACGAGCGTCGCGCGCTGCGCGCGGCGGTCAGCGACCTGGGCCAGAAATACGGTGCGTCGTACTTCTACGACACGGCCCGCGAGGGTCGGAAGACCACGGAACTGTGGAACGAGGCGGCGGCACTCGGCTACCTCGGTGTGTGCGTCCCGCAGGAGTACGGCGGAGGCGGAGGCGACATCGGTGACCTCGCCGCTGTTCTGGAAGAACTCGCCACCGCAGGTTGCCCCCTGATGCTCTTGGTGGTCTCGCCCGCCATCGTCGGCACGATCATCGCCGAGTTCGGGACCGATGAACAGAAGCAGCACTGGCTGCCCGGCATCGCCGACGGAACCGCCAAATACGCCTTCGGCATCACCGAACCGGACGCCGGGTCCAACTCGCACAACATCACCACGCACGCACGCCGCGACGGAACCGACTGGGTCCTCAACGGCAGGAAGACCTTCATCAGCGGCGTAGACGAGGCCAGCCACGTGCTGATCGTCGGCCGCACCGAGGACAGGACGGGCAGGCTCAAGCCCGCCCTGTTCATGGTGCCGACCGACGCCGACGGGTTCACCCGGCACGAGATCAGCATGGGCCTGACCTCTCCGGAGAAGCAGTTCACCTTGTTCCTGGACGACGTCCGGCTGCCCGGAGACGCACTCGTGGGCAAGGAGAACGCCGGCCTCGAACAGCTCTTCGCCGGCCTGAACCCCGAGCGGATCATGGTGGCCTCCTCCGCCATCGGCACCGCCAGATGGGCGCTGGGCAGGGCTGTCGAGTACGCCCGCGAGCGAGAGGTGTGGGCCACCCCGATCGGGTCCCACCAAGCCATCGCGCACCCCCTTGCCAGGATCCACATCGAGATCGAGGCCGCACGACTGCTGACGCAGAAAGCCGCGGCCCTGCTCGCCTCCGGCGATCTGCTCGCTGCGGGCGAAGCCGCCAACATGGCCAAGTACGCCGCGGGCGAAGCCGCCTGCGCTGCCGTCGACCAGGCGATCCAGACCCACGGCGGCAACGGTCTGGCCGAAGAGTACGGACTGGTCCAAGCCCTCGCCACCTCCCGGCTGTCCCGCGTCGCGCCCGTAAGCCGGGAGATGGTGCTGAACTTCATCGCCCAGTCCTCCCTCGGCCTGCCCCGCTCCTACTGACCCGCCCGACACCGCGAATGGACACCATGCCCAGCGAACTCGTCCATCTGGAACTCTCCGACCACGTCGCCACCGTCACCCTCGACAGCCCGCACAACCGCAACGCCCTCAGCCGCGAACTCGTCCGGCAACTGGGTGAGCGGCTCTCAACGGCCGAAGCCGACCCCGATACACGAGTCGTCCTGTTGCGCTCCGCACACCCCGTCTTCTGCGCCGGCGCTGACCTCACGGAGGCCGTGTCCGGCACCGGGGCGGACGGGCCACGGCAGCTCGTCGCCCTGCAGGCTCAGATCGCGAAGATGGCCAAACCCGTAGTGGTCGAACTCCGCGGCCCCGTCAGAGCCGGAGGGCTCGGCATCGTCGGAGCTGCGGACATCGTCCTGGCGGCCGAAACCGTCACCTTCGCCCTCACCGAGGTCCGCCTTGGCCTCGCCCCCGCGGTCATTTCCCTCAGCCTGCTCGAACGCCTCTCGCCGCGCGCGGCCGCCGATGTATTCCTCTCAGCCAGGACGTTCGGAGCGGCGGAAGCGGCTGACATGGGCCTGATCACACGGGCCGTACCGGATGCGGAACTCGCCTCCGCCGTGGACGACACCCTCAACGCGATCGTGAAGGGGAACATCCAGGGCCTCTCGGAGACCAAACAACTCCTCAACGGCGACCTCTTGGAGCGCATCGAACGGGATGGTGAATACGCAGCTCGGCGATCCGCCGAACTGTTCGACAGCGAGGAGGCGCGCGCAGCGATGAAAGCGTTCCTGACCCGCACCCGGCCATAGCTGATTCCCTCGTTCGGCTTCCGTAGATCGGTCTGTAGAGACTCCGCAGACGCCGACGAGGACGAGGTACACCCACTGTTGCGGTCCTCTACTGGCCGCTTGGTGGAGGGCGTGCGGCGTGGTAAACGCAGCACGGCCATTCCCCGGCAACCGGCACATGGCCCGAACTCACGCGCCCCAAGGCATCCGCGACACCACGCTCAGATCCACACCTCCCTCGTGGCACAGGACTGCCTGCCCGCGGAGCACTGGGTGGATGCCGAGTACGTCACCGCCACGGACTGGTACCCCGCATCGACTCCAAGGGCAGCAAGCTCTCGGGTGGTGGGGCGCTGTGGCCTGCGTAGATCCCGCTATCGGGGTGGGCGAAGACCATCCTTCAGCACCATCTCACTGCGACAGCGATCAACCTCGCCCGCATCGACGCCCACCTCACCGACACACCTCGAGTCCGCATCCGCACCAGCCACTTCGCAGCGCCTTTGCCCCGTCGAGCGTCAGCTCGACGGGGCAAAGCAGAGGCCGAATCAACCAACGGCGTCCTGATGTGGGTGTGGCCCTTTTGTCTTTGTGGGTGTGTGGGTTAGGGGTGGTCCATCGCGGTGCGGGAGGCGTTGGCGAGATCGGTGGGGACTTTGGTGTGTGTTTGGCAGTCGGCGTTGGCGCCGGCGGTTTTGGGTGTGTCGGGGTAGGCGCAGATGGTTCGCTGGACGTTTGCGGTTGTGTCGTTCTGGTTGAAGGAGTTGGGGGCTTCTCCGTGTTCGGTCCAGGTTTGGAGGGCGTCGAGGAGCTGGGACATGGCGGGGGTTGAGCCGGTGAGGGTTGGGGGTTCGTGGCCGACGTTGGGGAAGTAGAAGGTCCGCACGAAGGAGCGGGTGTTCTGGACGCCGTATCGGTCGAAGAGGCGTTGTTGGTAGTTGTAGGAGCCGAAGGGCACGATGAGGGGGTCGTTGGTGGGGACGTAGTAGAGGATTTTGCCCTTGTTGTGGCGGACGTCGGTCAGGTCGGTGCTGTCGGTCGAGGCGGTTCCTGCGAACTTGCGGTAGGCGGCTTCGAAGGTCTGGGGGAAGTTGTTGGTGGTGAGGTGGGAGCGCCAGTCGTAGGTGGCGTCCTGCTTGAGCCAGTGGCGGAGCCAGGTGTCGATCATCGGGCTCATGTCGTTGCCGCCGGGCAGGAGTGTGGAGAAGGAGGTTCCGCGGGTGATGCCACCCCACAGGCGGTTGCCGTGCGCGTCGCGGGGTCCGTCCCAGATGAGGTAGACGGCCTTGGCCTCCTGAGGGGTCAGGCCCTTGACGTTTCGGGCGTCGAAGGTGCAGCGGCGGGGTTCAGCGATGACACCGTCTTTCACGCCGTCCTGGGTGTCGCAGGCGGTGACGGCGGCGGCGTTGGCGGCGTCACTTTTGGCAGGTGCCAGGCCTTTTGCGCCGAGCAGTTCGTTGGTGACGATGGCGGGCCAGGCCTGCGCGACGGGGAAGCGGTTCCAGTTGATGGCGGGGAAGCCGATGAGGAAGCCGTCGTAGAGGTCGCCGTGTTTCTGGGCCATCTGCCAGCCCTGCCGGCCGCCGGTTGATGCGCCGACCCAGTAGTTCTTGCGGGCGTCTTCGCCGTAGTAGGTCTTGGTGAGTTTGAGGGCCCAGGTGGTCTGGGCGTGCTCGCTGCGGTCGATGAAGTCCTTGACCTGGGAGGTCAGTAGTTTGCCGCGTGGGTCGAGGACGAAGCCGCCGCCGATCAGGCCGCAGTCCGGCTGGGCGTTGGTCAGGCCGGTTTTGGGGTTGGTGGTGTTGCACCAGGCCTGGTTGTGGCCGGTGTCGGTGTTGGAGCCGACTTCGCCGCGCTGCAGTGGGAAGGAGAGGTCGGAGATGATGCCCTGGTAGCCGCCGCCGCCGATGTTGAGGACGCGTCCGTTCCAGGCGCCCGACTCGGTTCCACCCTTGCCGCCGTCGGCGTCGTTGAGGGGGAGAACGACCCGGATGTTGATCGCGCGCTCCGGTACCAGGTCTACCTGGCAGTGGGCGGGAACGTCCGGTGTTGCGGAGACGACCTTGGACGTCGCCGACTTGACCTCATGCTTCTTCACCAGACCGGAAGCGAGATCGGAACACGCAGCGCTCCGTACGGCACTCGCTGTCGCCCCGTCGGGCGTGACCAGCGTCCAGAGGGAGACCGACGCCGCGGCCAGGGCGCCGCTGGCCAGGAGCCAGCGAGACCGCTTGCTCCTGTGGGATCGAGGATGTGTGGGTTGCTGCATCAAAGGCCCTTCTGAAGAGACCCCAGCAAATGACGGCATCTCAGCCGTCACAGGCGTGGGATGGAACATCATTGGCACTCTCGTCACGGCAGCGGGAATGCTCTTCCGAAGTGGCGGTGACGGGCACCAGACGGCGCTGTCGAGGTGATGCAAGCCAGCCTGTGAAGTCTGCGCGGCCAGTCCCCGTTGCATTGTTTGGGCTGGGAGGGGTGAGTCAGGAGCCGTGGAGGTAGTGCCGGTGATTGGGATTCCCAGGCCCGGGCCTCCCGCCGATGGCCTGCCAGCGGACACCGGCGGCCGACTGCGGCATCACGCAGCCCGCCAGTGGTAGACGCTTCCTTCCGTTAGCCGGTGCCGTCAGGACTGGCGACAGCGCCTTCCCTCAGATCATCAACGTCAGGGGCAAAAAGTCTTACCGGGTCCCGAAGGCCACGAACCCGAACCGGGCTCTTCAATGAAGGTGCTTGTGCTAGTCGAGCTGCGGCCCGGGGTCCACGCGAACGCACTCCAGGCCGCAGCCGGGGATCACGCGAGGTTCTTGGTGAAGAACTCCGACAGCTTGTCGAACGGGATCAGATTCGTCCTGTCGTAGAGGTCCACATGGCCGGCGTTCGGGACCACGTGGAACTCCTTGGGCTCCGCCGCCAGTTCATAGGCGTCCTCGCTGAAGTAGCGTGAGTGAGCGTGCTCTCCCACGACGAACAGGATGGGTCGTGGCGAGACCGTGTTGATGTGGTCGAGCAGCGGGAAGTTCATGAACGACATCATGCTCGTCATCGTGAACTGGGTGATCGAGTTGGGGTGGTAGCCCCGTGGGGTGGAGTAGAACTCGCCGAACTCGCGGCCGATGGGGTCGGTGGTGTCGTCGAACCCGATCGGCGCTCCACGCGGGGTCAGTGCGGGGGCATAGCCCTCGAAGTCCGCGTATCGCTGTTGTGCGATCGCGTCGAGCATGCCGTTTCGCGCCTCGTCGGTGAGCGAGTCCTGCCAACCCTTCGAGGCAGCCCGGGAGATGTCGTACATGACGACGGTGGCGACCGCCTTGAGGCGCCGGTCGACCTGTGCGGCGCTGAGCAGAAATCCGCCGCTGCCGCACATGCCGATCCCGCCGATGCGCTCCCGGTCGACGAAGGGACGTGTGCCGAGGTAGTCCACCGCTGCGCTGAAGTCCTCGACGAAGAGCTCAGGGGAGGAGAGGTGACGCGGCTCGCCGCCGCTGTAGCCGTTGTGCGACGGGTCGAACGTGAGGGCCACGAATCCGCGCAGGGCCAGATTCTGGGCGTAGATGCCGGGACCCTGCTCCTTGACGCCACCGTACGGTGCGCCGATGACGATCGCCGGGTGCCCGCGGGACTCGTCGAAGCCCTTGGGCCGGTAGAGGTCTGCCGCGATGGTGATCCCGAACCTGTTCTGGTACGACACCGATGTGCGCGTGACGTTCTCGTCCAGGTCGAAGATGTAGTTGTCCGGCACTGCCATCGTTCTTGTCCTTCCTTCTGCGCGTATAGCCGTGGGGGCGCTGCTGGCGGACTCCGTGGGCCGGTGTGCTGTGTCGGCCGTGTCGCCAAGTGCTCATAGCCGTGTGCGCGCCACACCGTCCAGGTAACCGGCTCTCCGTGTTCGCAGGGAGTCTCTGACAAGGGGTGTACTGGCAGTACATCCCTGCCAGTCGAAGTCGGGCGTACCGTGCAGTAGTGGACCATCGTGAAGAGATCCGCGAGTTTCTGATCTCGCGGCGAGCCAAGATCACACCTCAGCAGGCAGGGCTGCCCGCCGGTAGCAAGCGCCGCGTTCCCGGGCTGCGTCGCAGTGAGGTCGCAGCGCTGGCCGACGTCAGCGTCGAGTACTACGCCAAGGTGGAGCGCGGCAACCTCGCCGGCGTGTCCCCGGGCGTGCTCGAAGCAATCGCCCGTGCGCTCCAGCTCGACGACGCCGAACGCGCGCACCTGCTCCACCTGGCCCAGACAGCTGACGGCACTGACACCCTCGCCAGGCCCCGCCGCCGGGCCCCCGCGCAGTGGACCGCGCACCCGAGCCTGCAGTGGACCCTGGACGCCATCACCGCAGGGCCCGCCTTCGTTGGCAACGGCCGTATGGACCTGCTCGCCATGAACCACCTCGCCCGCGCCTTCTACTGCGATCTGCCCACCGCCGGACAGCGGCCACCGAACCTCGCCCGGTACGCCTTCCTCGACCCCGCCGCGCAGCGCTTCTACGCGGACTGGGAGCAGATCGCCGACCAGACCGTCGCCATCCTGCGCGTCCAGGCCGGCCGCGACCCCCACAACCGGGACCTTCACGACCTGGTCGGCGAACTGTCCACCCGCAGCGACGCATTCCGCACCCGCTGGGCCGGCCACAACGTCCGCCTGCACGGCACCGGAGCGAAGCGGTACCACCATCCGGTCGTCGGCGACCTCACCCTCTCCTGGGAGGGCCTGGAAATGATCGCCGCACCCGGCCTCGCCCTCACCATCTACACCGCCGAGCCGGGCTCACCCTCCGAGGAAGGGCTGCGTCTGCTCTCCTCTTGGAGCGCCATCCAGAAAACCGCCTCTTCTACGCCACCGCCCACGGCAGGCTGACGCGCTGCCCCGGCCGACGCCCGGGGCTCGATGCAGGTGCAGCGGCCACAGCTCGTCGCGATGCCTCGGCTTGCCGTGGGCTGACGTTGCTTCGCATCCTGAATACAGGATTCCGTGAGCTGTGGAACGTTCCGGGGAGGGAATGCAGCTCGGTCTGGACACCTGACTGGATCAGACGACGGGTGTAGCTCACGCCCGGCCTTGGGTCAAGACCCGTCCTTTCCGATATATCCCAGCCTCTTGGCCGTACGGTAGCCAAGCCCGAAGGTTCCACCGAATGCGCTCACGCCAGCCATTGCAGTTGCCTTCAGCCCCGCGCCGAAGACGGCGAGTGCAAGCTCAGCCAACAGGGCCATGCATGTTGATGTCAGAAGGACAACCCCGATGGCAAACCTGCCGAAATCGTCACCCTCCAATGCCCCTTGAGAGGTTTCGCTTGGCGGAGGATTCTGGTCGTTTCCACTTCCAGATGGCGTCTGGTGTTCCACTTCATGGTTCTTTCTGGTTTCGGGCGCCGTCTCCCTTTCCCTGGCGCGGTTGAAGCCGCCGGGGCCTTGGACCGCTCCCGCGTCAGGAGCGTTGCGCTAGTCGTCTATGGAGGACATCGGCCTGTCCGGTTGCATGAACGTCGGGTCGTCCAGGCCCGCGCCTGCCTTCTTGCTCCACATCACCGTCCGCCAGATACCGGCGATCTCTTCGTCCTCGGCGCCCGAGTGCAGGGCCGCACGCAGGTCGTCTCCTCGCGGGCGAACAGGCACGTGCGGACCTGGCCGTCGGTCGTCAGGCGGTTGTGGTCGCAGGGGGCGGGTGACGAGGCGATGACGCCCACCAGATGCAAGCCGCCGTTCACGAGCCAGTTCCGCCGGGGCTGAGCCGCGTTCCCGGAGCCCTCTTCAAGGGGGTGCGGAGCGAGGTGAGGATGTCCCCTGCGGTGATCACGCCGTCGCGCTTCCAGCCGTGCTGGGCGTCCAGCGGCATCTGCTCGATGAAGCGCAGTCAGCAAATTGCACGGCGTCGGTCAGTGACACTCTCAGGTCAATGGCCACTTGGCCGTAGGTGTCGATGAGCACGTGGTCCCCTCCCTTGTCGAACATCTGCTATTTCGACCGTTGGTGGTCCACCATTTCCTCATCAACGGTCGAGGAATTCTGGGCCTGGATCGAAGCTCACAGTAACTTAGAGGCGTAGCCGCCACAGCCGCGCAAAGGGAGAGGAATTTTTTCCATGGATAGCTACCTTCAGTGAAGAAGATCTCCACTTATAGCGAGCAACAGGAGGACGCACATCGTTCTGGACGAGCTTCCGCCCGTCCATCCGGTGTCCATTCACGGCTATTTCGCGTAGGGGCCATCATTTGACGGCACGGCGACGCCTCATACCGCTCGGTCATGCTGGCTCATGACGAGCGTGCCCCGCTATGCGCGCTCACTCTGTGTACGGAACCTGCGCCGAACGGCCAGGGCTGAGCCGGCGAGGAGGGCCAGTGAGGCCAGGGTCAACTGGCCGGCGGTGGACGGGCAGTCTGACGGTGTGGCATAGCCGCCGTCCTCCAGGCCTGCCTGGCGTTCGAAGTGGTTGAACGCGCCCGGGAAGAACGTCTCGTCGAGAGCGTATAGCGCGGGGAAGGCCGCGGGTCCGGCGGCGATCGAGAAAGCCGCCCACTGGTCGGCATGCCGGGCCTCATGTTCCGACAGGCGGTCATTGCGCGGCGTCTCCGCCTCCATGCGCTGGTCGGTGAGGAAGACGGTGCCGAACGTAGTGCCGGCGCGGACGACCCCTTCGTCCAGGACGACAGCGGTGGTCCCGTTGCCGTTTTGATGTACCTCGCCGCCCTTGCCGACGCCGTAGAGCAGGGCCGCCCCGGAAACCGGCGCGTTGACCACTGCGCGGGTGGTCTTCCACGCGCCACCGCCGCCGCTGGTCCCGGTCACCGCCAAGGAACCGGCCAAAACCAATTGCACCGCCGCTCCGGCCCCGACCACTGCCAGGCGCCGCCGGGACGGCACCCGTCCGCGCATCGTGCCGAACGCGGCGAGGACGAGGCTCACCAAGCCACCGCAGATCAGACACGCGGTCCACCACAATGCCCAGCGGACTCTCCGGCTCCGAGTGCGCCCGACGGGCGACTGCGGCCCGGCAACGACCGGTCGGCGGTCCGGCAGGGTTGTGACAGCGGGCCGCTCCAGCGTCGACGTCGTCATGGGCGCCTCGCATAACCTCGATCGGCGCCGGGAGTGAAGCTGGCCTTCCTCATGTTCTTTGCGTCCTGTCAGCGGTTCAACAGCCACGCACGGGAATTCCCAAGGCGTGGTCCACGGGCGAGTAGTGCTCGATGCTGACCTTCACACGCGGGCGCGGACGCGAAAAGGGGAGAAAGTCATCCGGGGAGTAACCCCTCCCCCCTTTACCGTAGGAAAGGCGCCGACGTGGGGTACGTCTCCTTCGCCTGATCGAGGAGGCGGATTCCCAAGGCGCCCTCCGACAGGCCGGTGACGGTCATGGCGAGGATGAGGCCGATCGTGTCGGTGAGGATGTCGCGCTTCCGGCTCGACGATCTAATGGTCGGTAGATCGGTCTCGTAGGGGACCAGGTCGGCGCGGCTTCGGCCTTGAAGATGTCCTTCGCAGCCTTCCACAAGGCTGCCCGCACACGGGCTGCGGTCGTAGGCCCTTGCCGAGAGTCACGGCGTCGCCGACCTCCTCACGGAGGAGGCTCGGCACATGCCCTCTGACATCCTCTCGGATCCCGATTACTTGCCCAGTGTGACCGCCCGCGCCTGGCGTTGGGCCCGAGACGCTGGAGATCGCCGACAGCCTGCGCACCTCCAGTCTGCCGGCCGACATGGCCGAGGCCGCGGTAGCCGTACTGGCACGCTGGGAGAAGGACAAAGACCGGTACGACATCACGCTCGCCGAGGCCCTCGACCACCTGCGGGACGCCCCGAACCAATGATCTGTCAGAAGAGTCGTGTCAGCGCAGCGCTATGGCGTTGGTCGGTGAGCCGACTCCCTCGGTCAGGTTGAGGGGCTTGACCGTGAGGAGGCTGTCCCAGCGGCCGGTGGCGCGGCAGTCCAGGGTGAGGTTGCTGCGGTTCCACAACTCGCCCAAGGGTAGCTCCAGTTTGGCGATGAGTTCCTGGTGCATCATGCCGTCATCTTCTGGTGCGCTGTGATGGAAGTCGCTGCTACTGAGGTTTTCGGTTCGGGGTGACGTCATGGCGGTGTTGTGATCAGTCCGGTCCCGGCGATGAACCCATCGAGCAGGTCCGGCCGATACTGCAGCCGTTTGAGGCGGGTGCGGACCAGCCCGGCGAGGTCATCGATGCTGCACGGGGCGAGGTTGCCCAGGCTGTTCTTCAGGTGCGCCCATACGCCCTCGGCCGGGTTGAGGTCGGGGGTGTAGGTCGGGAAGCGGAAGACCGTCAGCCACGGCCGCTTCCCGATCAGTTCGCGCATGGCGGCGTCGACGTGGTGGCTGTAATTGTCCCAGACCAACACGACGTTGCCGCCGAGCTGCTGGTGGGCGGCGTCCAGCATCGAGGCGAAGTCTCTCTCCCGAAACCCTTCTTCTCACCCCTGCGGCGGTGGTGGACCAGCATCCGGAAGACCAGCCGGGTGCCCTGACCGGCTTGCGGCAGACCAGGCCAGCCATGGAAACGCGGCCCGAGCCGGCCACCCGGACCCTGACCAGGGGCGGACAGCCACGGTGGGACCATGTGCACGCCTTGGGCGGCCGCAGCCCTGCCCTGCCTCATCCGCGAAACACAGCCAGGTGTCCTGGTCCCTCACCGTCTTTCCACCTGCGGCCACGTCTCCTTGATCCGCGTGACCACGGCCTCCTCGTCACGCTTCGCGGCCCGCCGCACCGGCATCTGCACCGAAAAGCCCATCTGGTGCAGAATGCGCCAGGTCTGCGCCGAACTGAAGCGCACGTGGAAGCGCCGCGCGATCACCGTGGCCACCCGGGCCAGGGCCCTCCGCTGGTCCTCCGTCCAGCCGTGCGCGGCCGGCCCGGCCCCTTCTCCAACTCCGTCGGCAGCCAGGAACGCCACTCCGGCTTCATCCGTGACGGACTCCCGGACGGCCCCTTGGACCGCAGCCCCTCAACGGCGTCGTCCCGTCAGCGGGCATGCACGCATAGGCGGACTTGCGTGAGACCCGTAACCGCCGCGCGACCTGCGGCGTTTTCACCCCTTGCGCGTATAACTCGGCAGTCTGAACGCACTTGCTCCCGTGAGGCCCGCTGCTTCGCGGTCAGGCCACCCAAATCGGGATACCGCATGCGCCAGCAATACACCCGCCCCGCGAGATCGCCGTCACCCTAAGGGCTGTCCCGTAAATACCCTTCGCCGTCTGTGCCGACGAACCCTTGGATGCGTCGCGAGGCAGCTTGAGCAGCGGCAGGCGGGAGGCGGCTCAGCCTTGCGGCTCCTGCGGCTTGACGTCGAGCTCGCGCAGATTTTGGTCCTTGAGCTCGGTGCGGGCCTCCGTGCGGTGGCCACGGGCGATGTAGTCCCGCACAATCGCCTCGATCGCGTCCTGAGGCGAGCCGATCCCAGCCAGGACCATCACTTCCACTACGAGTTCGGCGTCGAGACTGATACTGACCTTGGCCATCGTGCCCCCTCTATTGCGTCGCACGCGCACTCTAGCTGCTCACGTTCCGTAGCGTGCGCTCAAGATCCGATCTCAGGGGACGAGCCCAGAGTGGGATGATCTTGCTGTGGCTGGTGTGGACGGCGTCGGAGTCGTCCTGGATAGCCCCGTTCACCGGGCTGAGCCCGCGTCAGTTCGGCAAGCTGATCACCGCCCTGCGGCGTGACGGCGCGGATCCGGTCCGCAAGGGCCGGCCTTGGAGTCTGCCGTTGGAGGACCGGGTTCTGCTGGTCGCCGCGTACTGGCGCACGAACCTCACCCTGCGGCAGCTCGCCCCGCTGTTCGGCATCTCGAAATCGGCCGCCGACCGCGTCGTTGACCACCTTGGGCCGTTGCTGGCGCTGCAGCCCCGCAAGCGGTTCCGCAGGGACACCGTGCTGATCGTGGACGGCACCCTGGTGCCCACGCGTGACCACACCGTCGCCGAGCAGTCGAAGAACTATCGTTACTCGACCAATCATCAAGTCGTCATCGAGGCCGACACCCGGCTCGTCGTCACCGTCGGCCGGCCCGTGCCCGGCAACCGCAACGACTGCAAGGCGTGGGAGCTGTCCGGCGCGAAAGACGCTGTCGGCAAGGCCGCGGTCATCGCGGACGGCGGCTACAGGGGCACCGACCTGGTCATCCCGCACCGTCGCGAGCGGGACAAGAAAGAACTCCCGGCCTGGAAAGAGGAACACAATGCCTCTCACCGCAAAGTCCGCGCCCGGGTCGAGCACGTCTTCGCCCACATGAAGGCTTGGAAGATCCTCCGCGACTGCCGCCTGAAAGGCGACGGTGTCCACCACGCCATGCTCGGCATCGCCCGCCTGCACAACCTCACCCTGGCCGGGTAACGGAGAAACAGGCTGGTCAATCAGCACGCTAAAGATCATTTACGGGACAGCCCTTAGTACTGCAGCCGCAGTTGGTGTGACGAGTGGTCGGGCGGCTCGTTGAACTGGGCATGGGTGGGGACGTCACGGTTGATGAGGTGCACCGCTGGGCGGCGGGTCTGGACGCTCTGCATGCTCGGATCAGTGGGCATTTCCGGAGGTCGGAGCCGCGTCGGCGGGCAGGAGAGTACCTGCGCGGACTGCTCGCGCCGCTGGAGCGCAAGAACGGCTGGACACTGGCCGAGCAGGCCGGTGAGCTGTGCCCGGACGGCATGCAACGGCTGCTGAACCAGGCCGACTGGTCCGCCGACGCGGTCCGTGACGAGGTCCGTGGCTTCGTGCTGGAAAACCTGGGCGCCGAGGACGGTGTGCTGGCCGTGGACGAGACCGGCTTCGTCAAGAAGGGCACCCGCTCGGCCGGCGTGCAGCGGCAGTACACCGGCACTTCCGGGAAGATCGACAACTGCCAGCTGGGAGTGTTCCTGGCCTACGTCTCCGCCAAGGGGCGGGCGTTGATCGACCGGGAGCTGTACCTCCCCACTTCCTGGATCGAGGATCCGGCCCGCCGGGCGGACGCGAGGATCGGTGACGAGGTCGCCTTCCGCACCAAGCCCGCGCTGGCCCGCGCGATGCTGGAGCGGGCGGTTGCCGCGAAGGTGCCGTTTCGCTGGGTGACCGGCGACGAGGTCTACGGCCAGGACCCGGTCCTACGCGGCTGGCTGGCCGAACAGCGCCTGAGCTACGTGCTGGCAGTCGCCTCCAGACATCGATGCGGGCCGCGCGGGCAGAACGCCCGCACCGTCTCAGCGATCCTGCCGGAGCACACCTGGGAGATCCGCTCGGCCGGGGAGGGTGCCCACGGCCTGCGCGAATACGCATGGGCCCTGGTCCCGCTGCCAGGTGAGCGTGACGACGGCTTCGAAGACGCCCTGCTGATCCGGCGGTCCCTCGCCGACGGCGAGCGCGCCTACTACCTGGTGCACGCACCCGCGAACACGCCGCAGGCCGAGATCGTCCGCGCTGCTGGGGCCCGCTGGGCGATCGAAGAATGCTTCCAGGCCGCCAAGAACGAGGCCGGCCTGGACCACTACCAAGTACGCCAATACCCGGCCTGGTACCGGCACATCACCCTGGCCATGGCAGCTGCCGCCCACCTGACCGCAGTCCGGAGCACCACTCACGAAAAGGGGGACACAGCCGCGACCTCATCCGACTGAGCGTGAACGAAATCCGCCGCCTGCTGAGCAGATTCACCCACGCCGTCCGGCACGAAGCCGACCACATCCTGCACTGGTCACGCTGGCGCCGCCGCCATCAACAGCGAGCCCGCCTCAGCCACTACCGCCGCCGCGGCCACCAACCCCCGTAACTGCGGCTGCAGTATTAGGCCGAGACCCTCAGTAGCCAGCACAGGAAGGACCTCGACGGCGAACGTGTCGGTGGCCATCAGGGCGATGCGGTGGCCCCAGCACCAGGCGGCGAAGGCACGGCTCTGCGCGAACCCGGTCGCGCGGCGCTTGGCACGAGTCTTGGCACGTTGTCCGGGGCCGGTGGTGAGGTACCAGTCTGCCCAGCCGGCGTGGACGAGGGCCAGGTCGCCAGGCTCAATCCGGCAACTCTGCTCAGCCTGGGCGTCGGTGGTGAGAGCGGCACGTCGGCGTGGGACAGCGGTATGCCGCGTTCCCAGAGCAGGCCATCAAATGTCGACCAGCAGATCACGGCCTGTCAGCGGTGTCTCGGCCCACAGTTGGACGCCCAAGCGTGGGCTTCGGGGTGAGATTTCGTGGTCGGGTACGCCGTTGTAGAAGCCATGTCGAGAGGCGCGTCGGTGGCGCAGTCCGTCGATCTGGGTGCTCGCCTGGAGGTGGAAGTCGTCCAGGACGTCGTCGCGTGCCTGGTCGTGCTTGGCGGTGATGCGGTGTCGGGGGATTCCTCGAGCCTTCGACATGGGCGGGTCGCAGGCGTTGAGCGGATAGTCGAGATGGAAGGCACAGGCCGTCCACGACACGCGTGGTCACGCGGCGGTGGCGGAGGTTCCTGGATGGTCTTCTCGGCATACGGACTCCTGATGAGGCTTATCAGCATGCGAGAGGAGGGGTGGATCACGCAAGATCCATCCAGGAAGCTCCGCCTCATTCCGAGCCGGTCGCCGTCGCAGCCAAGGGGCGCGACGACCCTTCCTCGTTCGTCCTCTCCTGCCGACGGTAGGGGAGGACGAACGAGAGGATGCCGCAGACGCTCGCCGCGATGCATGTGGGCGGTCTGGCGACGGCCTCGATGTCCGTGACCCAGTGGGCGTCGCCGAGAACGATGCCGACGGCCTAGCCCAGGACACTGGCGGCGTTGGTCACGTCGTCCGGCACGTTGCAAGGGATCTTCCGGGAAGCATGATCCCTCTTCGCTCTGGCACTGAACCGACACGGGCTTTCGACACTGTACGGAGGACGTCCCAAAGGGCGGGTGACTCATGGGGGCCCTCAGGTGACCTGAGGCGGTCAGGGCCGCGCAATGGCCTTGCCGCTGTCGCGGGTGCCCACAAAGGGGAGGATTTCGCCCCGGAATCACATCATCCAGGGAGGAAACTGTCCCCCTCTCTGCTCGGGTGAACGGTGGCAGACTTGGCGCCATAACCAGTAACGTGCCCAATGCAACTAGGAGATTCCTGGCGAGATGCCGTGCCGAATCGAGTCCGGAATCATCGGTGTCTGCCCGTGTCGGGAATTGCGCTTCGGACCCGCCCGTTTACGCCCGGACCCCTGCGGGTCCTCTCGGCTCGACTGGGCCCATCAGCCGGTGTGAATGAGATTCAAGGCCATCCTGGGATAAAAACGCCCCCCTCACAATGTGGGGATTTCGTGTGAGAGTGACTTGCATGGAGAGCGGCATACATTTGAACGAGCTGGGTGCATTTCTCAAAGCCCGGCGAGCGGAGCTGAGCCCGCGCACGGTAGGGCTGCCGGAGTCGGGAGCGCCGAGGCGCGTGCCAGGTCTCCGGCGGGACGAGGTCGCCCGGCTGGCCGGGCTCAGCAGCCCGTACTACGCGCGCCTGGAACAGGGGCGTGTAGTGCGGCCGTCGGCGGTGGTACTCGCGACGCTCGTCCGTGTCCTGCACCTGGATGACGAACAGCGGGACCATCTGTTCGAGTTGGCGGGCGAGGCGGGAGTCAAGGTGTGCCGACGCCCGGCGCAGAAAGTCCAGCCTCAGGTGCAGCGATTCATCAACGACATCCCGTTCACCCCGGCGCTGGTGCTGGGCCGGTACATGGGCATCCT
Organism: Streptomyces sp. DSM 40750; assembly: GCF_024612035.1. Taxonomy (GTDB): domain Bacteria; phylum Actinomycetota; class Actinomycetes; order Streptomycetales; family Streptomycetaceae; genus Streptomyces. The sequence goes on along the minus strand of NZ_CP102513.1, from coordinate 1,125,760 downwards.
CGCCTGGAACTCGTTGGCCGCCGCCTTGGTCACCGACTTCTCCCGGATTCCAGTCAAGAAGCGGAACTTTGTCCGGCTGCTCTTCACCGAGCCCGCCATGAGGGTGCTGTACCCGGACTGGGAGCGTGTCGCCCACGCGTGCGTCACGCAGTTGTGGATGGAGGGCGCCAAGTGCCCCGGAGACACACAGCTGACCGAGCTGGTGGGTGAACTGTCGGTGGCTGACGCCCACTTCCGCCGATGGTGGGGAGCGAAGCACGCCACGGTGCTGAGCGTGGGAACGAAAACCCTGCGGCATCCGGTCGTCGGGGACGTCACCCTTGACTGGGACAGCTTCACCAGCGTCACCGATGGCGAGCAGCAGTTGGTGATCTGGACCGCCGAGCCAGGAACGGCATCTCACGACAACCTGCGTCTCCTCCAGGCCTGGACTGCGCGGCCGTCGGCGGCATGAGCGGCTGCGTGCATCCGAGCGATGCAGGACACCCAACGTGAGACCTCACGGGCTCGGCGAATTGGTGAATGCTACATCTTTCTCAGCTGCGTTCGTTGCCCGATAGTGCCACACCCGCTTTCATCTTCCGCTGTCGGACAAGCGGAGCAGAGTTCCCTTCGGGGGAAGAATATCCGGGGAGAAAACTCTCCCTCCCATGGGTGATGCCGGTGGTGCAAGACTTCGGGGCGTGACCAACCGCGGTCGCACAGCACGTGCGCATTCTGAATACGCGGTGGTGACGAAGTCGTGGGATTCGCCCAGCTCCCTGTCGCCGTGCAGGCCAGGTGCCCCATCCACCGAGTCCGAAGGCCTATGTATGTCCTCCCCTGAGTTCACTGACCCAGATGTTCCACCCTCCACCGAGTCCACCGACTCCGAGTCCCTCACCGCGCCGACACGACGCACCTTCATCGCCACCAGTACCGCGGTCGGTGGTGCCGTCGTCGTCGGCGGTGTGATCGGTGGGTCCTTGCTCACCGCCGGGGAGGAGGTGGCTGCTGCCGAGGCGCCCCCGTCCAGCCGTGTCTCTCTGACGGTGAACGGCACCCGCCGGACCGTGACGGTGGACAACCGCACCTCGCTGCTGGACCTGTTGCGTGAGCACTTCGATCTGACCGGTTCGAAGAAGGGCTGCAACGCGGGTGCTTGTGGTGCTTGCACGGTGCTGGTCGACGGTCGGCGGGTCAACTCCTGTCTGACACTGGCCGTGCGGCTGGAGGGTGCCGAGGTCACCACGATCGAGGGCTTGGCCGACGGTGACGAACTGCATCCGCTGCAGAAGGCGTTCATCGAGCAGGACGCGTTCCAGTGCGGCTACTGCACGCCGGGCCAGATCATGTCGGGCGTCGGCTGCATCCAGGAGGGCCACACCGACTCGCCGGAGGAGATCCGGGAGTGGATGAGCGGCAACATCTGCCGCTGCGGCTGCTATGTGAAGATCGTGCGCGCGGTCGACCAGACCGCTGGCCGGAAGTAAGGAGCCGCTGACATGCATCCCTTCTCCTTCACGAAGGCCGCGAACACCCGTGAGGCCCTCAACGCCGGTCGGCGCGGCGGCCGTTACATCGCCGGGGGCACCACCCTCGTCGACCTGATGCGGGAGACCGTCGAGCGTCCCGAGGCGCTGGTCGACATCTCCGGTCTGCCTCTAAACGAGGTCACCGTCACCGAGCGCGGCGGGCTGCGCATAGGTGCGCTGGTGAGCATGGCCGAGACGGCCGCGAACCGGAAGGTACGCACCACGTACCCGGTCATCTCCGAGGCGCTGGAGCTGAGCGCGTCGGCGCAGCTGCGGAACATGGCCACCATCGGCGGCAACATCATGCAGCGCACCCGGTGCACGTACTTCCGTGATGTGACGGCCGACTGCAACAAGCGTGATCCGGGGTCGGGTTGTGCCGCGCTGAACGGCCACAACCGCACGCACGCGATCCTCGGCACGTCCGACTCCTGCGTGGCCACCCACCCCTCCGACGTCGCTGTGGCCTTCGCGGCGTTGGAGGCGACCGTGCACCTGCTCGGCCCGGACGGGGAACGCCGTATCCCCTTCGCCGACTTCCTGCTGCGGCCCGGCACCACTCCGAACCGAGAACAAGCCCTTCGAAAAGGCGAGTTGATCACGGGAGTGGAGATCCCGGCCCTTCCGCGTCCCCTGCGCTCGGGCTATCTGAAGGTGCGTGACCGGCAGTCGTACGAGTTCGCCCTGACGTCGGCGGCTGTCGCCCTGCATGTGCGCGGCGGGCTGATCCGGGAGGCGAAGGTGGCGGCTGGGGGAGTGGGCACGGTGCCGTGGAAGCTGTCCGCAGTCGAGCGGCACCTCATCGGTGAGCGTCCCTCGAAGTCGTTGTGGAAGGCTGCCGCCGCGAAGGCGGTGGCAGGTGCCCGTCCCCTTGACCACAACCGGTTCAAGGTCGAGTTGCTGAAACGGACCGTTGAGCGTCAGCTGCGCATCGTAGGAGGTACGAAGTGAGCCCCCAGCCGCAGGCAGCTGTAGGCGCGCCGCTGTCGAGGGTGGACGGCGAGCTGAAGGTCACCGGTAAGGCGGTGTACGCCGCCGAGCACGACGTTGACGGGGCGGTGCACGCCGTCATCGTCGACGCGAGCATCGGTCGGGGCCGTATCACCTCCATCGACACCGGTGACGCCGAGAAGCATCGGGGTGTGCTGCGGGTGATCAGCCATCGCAACGCGCCGAAACTGCCCTACCGCGACAACGCCGGCTCCAACAACCCACCCGGTCGCAGACTGCGGGTGTTCCAGGACGACCGGGTGCTCTTCCACGGTCAGCCGGTCGCCGTCGTGGTCGCCACGACCCTGGAGGCCGCGCAGCACGGGGCGAGCCTGGTCAAGGTCCGCTATGACGCGGAGGAGCCCTCGACCGATTTGCACGAGGCCGAGCGGGACAAGCCGACGGATTACGCTCGCGGTGACGCGGAAGCGGGCCTGCGCTCCTCGGCCGTACGCCTGGACCTGACCTACCAGTTGGCGCGCAACCACCACAACCCGATGGAGCCCCACGCCACCATCGCCCGCTGGGACGGCAACAAGCTCACTGTCTGGGACAAGACGCAGTGGGTGGTGGGCACGCATGACGAGCTCGCCGCCGTGTTCGACCTGCCGGCGGAGTCGGTGCGGGTCATCAACCCGTTCGTCGGGGGCGGCTTCGGCAGCGGGCTGCGCTGCTGGCCGCACACGATCGTCGCCGCGCTGGCCGCGCGGGAGACGAAGCGTCCGGTCAAGCTGGTGCTGAGCCGCAGGCAGATGTACTTCGGCACCGGTTTCCGGCCGTCGTACGAGTACCGGCTGCGCCTCGGCAGCGACCGGCGCGGACGGCTGTCCGCCGCGATCCACGACATCGACGCCGAGACCTCGTCGTACGAGACGTTCACCGAGGCCGTGATGGCGGCCGGGCAGATGATGTACAGCATGCCCAACGTCAGCCAGGCGTACCGGCAGGTTTCCCTGGACGTGAACACCCCGATCTGGATGCGCGGCCCCGGTCTCGCCACGGCGTCGTTCGCCATCGAGTCGGCCATGGACGAGCTCGCGCACGAACTCGGCCTCGACCCGATCGAGCTGCGCCGGCGCAACGAACCGTCCGAGGACGAGTCGAACAACCTGCCGTTCTCCACCCGGCGGCTGCGTGAGTGCTACACGGTCGGCGCCCGGGAGTTCGGCTGGAGCCGCCGCTCGGCCCGGCCGCGTGCGCGGCGCGAGGGCGACTGGCTGATCGGCCTGGGCATGGCCGCCGGTGTCTACGATCCCGGGCGTTTCCCGGCGGAGGCCCGGGCGCGTCTGGACGCCGACGGGACCGCTGTGGTCGAGTCGGCCACCAGTGACATGGGGCCGGGCACCTACACCTCGCAGACCCAGGTCGCGGCGGACGCCCTCGGGCTGACCATGCGCACGGTGACCTTCCGGCTCGGCGACTCCCTGTATCCGCCGACCGGCCCGCACGGCGGCTCGGCCACCATGGCCAGCGTCGGCACCGCCGTCGTCGACGCCTGCGACAAGGTACGCGAGCAGGCGATCAAGCTGGCCGTCGAGGACCGCGAGTCACCGCTGTACGGGGTGGACGTCGGCGATGTGGTGGTGCGCGGCGGCCGACTGCACGTGCAGGGCAACCAGGCGCGCGGCGAGACGTACCGGAGTCTCCTGGCCCGCAACAACCGCTCGCATCTGGAAGCGAGCGGCTCCTACGCCGGACCGCCCAGTCCGGCGCGGCGCTCCTACCACGCCTACAACGCCACCTTCGCCGAGGTCGCCGTGGACGCGACCCTGGGCCTGGTGCGGGTGCGGCGCATGCTCGGCGTGTACGACGCGGGCCGCATCATCAGTCCGAAGCTGGCCGAGAGCCAGGCGTTCGGCGGCATCGTGGGCGGTATCGGCACGGCCCTGCTGGAGCACACCGTCACCGATCACCGCGACGGACGGATCGTCAACGCCAACCTGGCCGACTATCTCGTCCCGGTCAACGCCGACATCCCCGAGGTCAGGGCGATCTACCTGGACGGCGAGGACAACGACGGCAATGCGCTGGGGGTGAAGGGGCTCGGCGAGGTCGTTCAGGTGGGTGTGGCGGCCGCGATCGGTAACGCGGTCTTCAACGCCACCGGCCGCCGGGTGCGTGAACTGCCCATCACGGCCGAGGCGTTGCTCTGACCTGAGCACGCCCATCGACCGGTCCGGCAGCAGCTCCACTGTCCGGCTGCCGGGCCAGACAGGGTCGCCGCCGCGCACAGATGCTCCCCCGCAGCGCGGCGGCGGCCCGCCCCACGTTCCCCCGGCGAACCACGGAGAAAGACTCATGCTGAACATCGCGGACACACTGCACCGCTGGTGCCGCGAAGCACGCCCCTTCGCCCTGGCCACCGTTGTCGACGTCACCGGCAGCGCTCCTTTGCCGATCGGCACGTCGGTCGCGGTGGACGCCGACGGCAACGCGGTCGGCAGCATCTCCGGCGGCTGCGTCGAGGCAGCGGTTTACGAGCTGTGCCGGCAGGTGCTCCGTGACCGGGGTGCTCCGCAGCGCGCCTGGTTCGGTTACTCCGACGACGACGCCTTCGCCGTCGGACTGACCTGCGGCGGCGAACTCGATGTCCTCGTCCGGCGCATCGACCCGGCCACCGAACCGCATCTCGGTGCTGCCCTGGACGACATTGTCCAGGGCAGGCCGACCGCCGTGGCGCAGGTCGTCGACGGCCGCCACGACCTGCTGGGCCGCATGGTCTGCGTCCTTGCCGACGGCACCGCCTCCTACGGAACGCTGGACGGAGGGCCGACGGACCGCGCGGTGACCGCACAGGCGGGCGCCCTGCTCCGGTCCGGGCGTACCGCGCGCGTCGAGCTCGGCGGAGACGCCGACACCTGCCCGGACCGGCTGTCCGTCCTCGTCCATGTGGCCGCCACCCGCCCTCGCCTGATGATCTTCGGCGCCGTCGACTTCGCCGCCGCCCTCAGCCAGGCCGGCCGCTTCCTCGGCTACGGGGTCACCGTCTGCGACGCCCGCCCCGTCTTCGCCACCGAGGCACGCTTCCCGCACGCCGACGAGGTCGTCGTCGACTGGCCCCACCGCTACCTGGAACACACCGAAGTGGACGCCCGCACCGCCGTCTGTGTCCTCACCCACGACGCCAAGTTCGACATCCCCCTGCTACGGCTGGCCCTCGATCTGCCCGTCGGCTATGTCGGGGCCATGGGATCGCGGCGCACACACGAACAGCGTCTCCGCCTGTTGCGCGAACAGGGCATGTCCGACGGCCTCATTGACCGCCTGCACTCGCCGATCGGCCTCGATCTCGGGGCTCACACACCGGAAGAGACAGCTGTCTCCATCGTGGCGGAGATCATCGCCTCCACCAACCTCGGAAGCGGCCTGCCCCTCTCCCGGCGAACGGGACCGATCCACCGTGCGATGCCCCCGTCGCCAGGCGCGGCCGATGCCCTGCCCACGCTCGAAGGGACAGCCGCACGTGTGTGAAGCGGCACGGTCGCGCGGATGATCAATGGTGTGCCGGGGCAGCGACGAGGCCCGGACGGCCCCATCTCGGGCGGTGTTCCCGCAGCCGAACCCGCCGCCCTCGCGGAACCTTGACCGCTGAACCCGCTCGATCCGCAGACGTTTCCTTCCGGCAAGTGCGCCACAAGCACATCAGTGGAGCAACGCTTCGCCCCGGCCAGGGGCCCCATCCCAGTGAGATTGGCTGACATGACTGGCAGTGCACCCCATGAGTTGGGTGACTTCCTGAAACTCCGGCGTGCGGAGCTGACTCCCCGGTCCGTAGGGCTGCCCGACTCGGGAGCGCCGCGTCGAGTCCCCGGCCTGCGCCGGGAGGAAGTGGCAGTGCTGGCCGCGATCAGCACGGACTATTACACACGGGTGGAACAGGGACGCATCGATGTCTCCGAGCCCGTGCTGGAGGCCATCGCCCGAGTGCTGAAGCTCAGTGACGACCAGCGGGAGTACGTCTTCGAACTGGCGGGCAAGGACGCCAGTCGCCCGCACCCGCCCTTGGCTCAGGTTGTCAACCCGCAACTGCAGCGGCTGCTCGACGACCTCATGTCCATCCCGGCCATGGTCCTTGGACGCCGGATGGACGTGCTGGCGTGGAACGAGATGGGTGCTGCCCTGGTGGGCGACTTCGGGCGCATCCCGAAAGGGGACCGAAATTACGCGAAGATGATCTTCTCGGACCGCATGAGGGGCCTGTACGCCGACTGGGAGGCCGCGGCCCGCCTCGCTGTCGCACAACTACGCAGGGAAGCGGCCCGCAACCCCGGCTCGCCGAGACTCGCCGCACTGGTCGACGAGTTGTCGGAGCGGGACGCGGACTTCCGGCGGTGGTGGGCCGAGCACCTCGTGGCGGCCCGGAAGGTCGGTGCGAAGACGCTGAACCATCCGATCGTCGGCGAACTCACCCTCGAATGGGACACCCTGACGTGCAGCACCGACCCTGATCAGCAACTGACCATCTGGACGCCCGCACCCAACACGGCCACGCACGACAGACTGCGCAGCCTTGCGGCTTGGGTGGCTGACGGGCACCCGGCCGCCCCCGGTACGGCGAACTGACAACGACACCGTGCGCGGGCGAATCCGCGAACCCATTCACGCGACGCCCACTTCGCCAGCCGTAGGGCGGCCAGGGTGAACTCTGGCCTGCTCGGCCCACTCGGGTCGGCGCCGGCGTCCGGGCCCTGCAGTCAGCGAAGTACGAGCCGGGCAGCATGGGCACTGCTGCTTCCAGGTCGGCGTCCTCCCGGATCTCTCCCTGGTGGTGGGCGGATGCGGAGAGGAGGGTTTCCTCCCTAGTTGGACACCTCCAGGGAGGAAGCCTTCCCCTCACAGCCGCCTATCCCGTGATTTGCCGTCAGCCGAGGCCGTCGTGCGAGGTGGTCTGTACCTCGGCCCGCAGGGCGTGGCTGGCCCGGTATCGCGGGTCGTGGTACGACGACCATAGGGCGTCGAGCAGCTCGAGCACTCTGCGCGTGGACCATCGGGCGCTCCAGGCGAACGGGCCTATGGGGTAGTTGGTGCCCAGGAGCATCGCGATGTCGATGTCGTCCGGGGTCGCGACCCCGTGGTGGGCCGTCTCCCACGCCTCGTTCGCGATCATCGAGAGTACTCGGGCGACCACGAGCCCCGGGATGTCGGCCATGGGGAAGGCGTGTATGCCGGCGCGATCCAGCAGGGCGACGACGACGTCCGTGAGCGCGGCATCGGCGGAGGCGAGAGCGAGAGCCGTCGCCGTCGAGGGATCCAGGCAGCGATCGAGGAGGAGTACAGGCTCGCTTCGCCGGGCGGACTCCTCGCGTGCGCTCCGGCCGCGAGTGACCATGACCGACCCCAGACTGACGAATTCGATGCGCGGGGTGTCGCTTTCCTCCCGGCTGAACTCAAGGCCGCTACGAGTGAGCACGGCCTCCAGCTGGTCGTCCGAACCGTGCAGGACCACAGGCGTGGCGCCTGTCACTGCTTCGGCCTTCACTTCCGCAGCGAGGGGACGTGTTCGCTCGGCGCTCTCGCCGTACTCGTAGAAACCCTGGCCGGTCTTGCGACCGAACCGTCCTGCGGCGATGAGTTCGCTCTGGATGAGGGAGGGTGCGAAACGCGGGTCGTAGTGGTACGAGGTCCAGACGGACTGTGTCACCGCGAAGTTGACGTCGTTGCCGATGAGGTCCATCAGTTCGAACGGGCCCATGCGGAATCCCCCGGCGGAGCGCATGAGTTCGTCGATCGCCTCCGGAGTGGACGCACGCTCCTCGACGAGTCGGAGCGATTCCCCGTAGAAGGCCCGGGCCACCCGGTTGACGATGAATCCGGGTACCGAGCGGACGTGGGCAACCGACTTGCCCCAGCGTACGGCGAGTTCGGCGACGGTATCGACGACCTCGTCAGCGGTCTGCAGGCCCCGGACGACCTCGACGAGCCTCATGACGGGGACGGGGTTGAAGAAGTGCATGCCGACCACGCGTGACGGATCCGGCGTGCCGGCGGCGATGGCGGTGACCGACAGCGACGAGGTGTTCGTCGCGAGGACGCACGTCGGTCCGAAGTGTTCTGCGGCGCGACGCAGAACCGCCTGCTTGATGTCGAGGCGCTCGAGGATGGCCTCGACGACGACTGTGGGGGCGTCCGTCGGTGTCTGGGTGAGGTCGGTGAAGGTACGCAGCCGTGCCTTCACCAGGGCGGGTGCCGCCGGGTCTCTCCGGCTGAGACGTGCGGTGATGTCGGATCCGGCCACCCTCAGCTGAGCCTCGTCCGGGTCGACCAGGTGCACCGGGTGACCGGAGGCGAGTGCGACCTGCGCGATCCCCCGGCCCATCGTGCCCGCTCCGATCACGCAGATGTGGGCCAGTGGTTGTGACATCAGGGGCTCCTCGGCGTCGTCCGTGGATCGCCGCCGTGGTGCCGCGGACGATCCCCAAGATCCTTGACATGGTTCCTCGACAGAGTATCGTAATGTCAAACTTTTGCAGGTGTATGAAAAACAGATCAGGGTGTGAGGTGTTCGTCAGGTGAACGCGCCGTGACGCGAACCAGCCGCATTCCGAACGGGCCGACTCGTCGAACCAGGAGCTGAGTCCATGAGCTACGAGGACATCACCGTCGCCGTCCATGACGGCGTCGCGGTGATCACGATCAATCGGCCCGACCGGGCCAACAAGCTGAGGTTCGAAACAGCGCGTGAGCTGCTCGCAGCGTTTCAGCACGTGCGGCAGTCGCCCGACATCGACGTGGCGATCCTCACCGGCGCGGGCGAGAAGTTCTTCTGCATCGGGGGAGAGCACGAGGAGCCCACGTCGCTCGACTACTCCAGCGTGATGCCGGTCATCGATCTCTACGAGTTCATCGACGCGATGCCAAAGCCGGTGATCGCGGCGGTCAACGGATACGCCGTCGGCGGAGGGAACGTGCTTCAGGTCGTGTGCGACCTCTCGATCGCCGCCGACCACGCTGTGTTCCGCCAGGTGGGTCCGATGGTCGGCAGCTTCGACGCCGGCTTCGGCACCTGGTACCTCGAGGAGACCATCGGGCGCCGGCGGGCGAAGGAGATGTGGTACCTGAACCGCAAGTACCCCGCGCAGGAAGCCCTGGACATGGGCCTGGTCAACGAGGTGGTGACCGGTCGCCCCGTCCTCGACCGGGCCATCGAGGTCGCCCAGGACCTGCGCCGACGCGGCCCCTTCGCGCTGGCCGCCCTCAAGACCGCCTTCTCCAGCCGCCACACCGGTGTCGCCGGGCAGGCACGCCTCGCGCACGACCTCCTGCTCACCGCCTACCGCGGCACCCAGGAGGCGGCCGAGATGTCGGAGTCCTTCGAGGAGCGCCGCGACCCCCGTCGCGAGAGGTTCAACCGATGACGGGGCGCAATGCGGAACTCGATGACTTCCTCGATGTGCTGACGAAGCGTCTTGTGTCGGTGGAGTGGAGCGACGCCCACGCGATTCGCGCCGCGCTCGCCGCGGCGGATGTCCTCGATCTGGCACAGGAGGCGGCCGAGCTCGACGACGCCGTCGACTGGCTCGTCGCAGCCGTGCGTACGACCGCGCACTTCTCGCCCGCAGCCGCGTTCGCCCTCGCGGGCCGGTTCGCCGCGCAACGTGGTCTCGCCGCTTCGGATGCGGACGGCCGCGATGCGCGGGACGTAACCTCCGCGGTCATCAATCCCGCCGCGCACGACCCGTGGACGGCCACTGTGCCCACCTTGTTCGCGCCCGGCGCGGTGGTGCTCTTGGACCGCTTCACGGGACGGGCCGTGCTGGCCCGCCGGGACGCGCTGGTGGGGGAGCCCGAGGGAACACGCCGCAGCGGACTGCGCGAAGCCGCCCTGCGGACGGTCCGGCTCGACGACACGGTCGTGACGCTGCCGGACGATGTCACGAGGCGCACCGCGCGCGACTGGGACCTGTTCACCTCCGCTGCGGCCCTCGGCCTCGCCGAGACAGCGCTGCACACGGCAGAGACGTACGCCGGTGAGCGGCGTCAGTTCGGTTCCGCGATCGGCACCTTCGCGGGTCTGCGCGCGATCCTGGCCGAGATGCGGATCCGTGTCCGCACGGTGCACGCGATGCTCGAAGGCGCGGTCGCCAGTGACCTCGACACGGCAGAGCTGCTGGCCCAGGCCGGCAGGACCGCCGTCGATGTCTGCCTGGACGCGATCCAGGTGCACGGCGGCTACGGGTACATCGACGAATACCCCGTGGCCGGTCTGCTGCGCGACGCGATCAGCCTCCGGGCCCGCGGCGGCGGCCGCCGGACCGTCCTGGCGCAGGTCGCCTCTCGACGCCTCGGCAAGCCCGGGGGCGATACGTGAAGGCTCTCGCACACTCCGCGCCCCTGAAGCACCACCCGAGGAAGGAGGCCTCATGAACGCGTCTGCCGGCCCGCTGCACGGGATCACCGTGGTCGACATCTCGTCGTCCTACGCAGCACCGACCACTTCCATGTACCTCGGCGACATGGGAGCGGAGATCATCAAGATCGAGCCCGTGCGTGGAGACGACGCCCGTGGATGGGGACCACCCTTCCTCAACGGCGAAGCCGCGTGGTTCCTGTCGGTCAACCGCAACAAGAAGAGCTTGTGCCTCGACATACGCGGTGAGCAGGGCCGTGAGGTGCTCTTCCGGCTGCTGGAGACCGCGGACGTGTTCATCGAGAACCTGAATCCGGCCAAGCTCGAGCGGCACGGCCTGGGGCTCGACGCACTGCGTGAACGCTTTCCTCGGCTCGTGATCTGCGCGCTGTCGGGATTCGGTATCGACGGCCCCGATGCCGCGCTCCCGGGATACGACCTGATCGCCCAGGCCCGCTCCGGGATGATGAGCGTCACGGGTGAAGCCGGAGTACCGCAGCGCGTCAGCACCGCTCTGTCCGATGTCGCGGCCGGCACTGTCGCCGCGTACGCCATCGCGGCCGCGCTGGTCAGGCAGCAGAGGCACGATGTCGGCGAGATCATCGACGTCGCCCTGCTCGAAGCCGACCTCGCCTTCATGTCACCTCGGATCGCCAGCTTCCTCGCGGGCGATCCGGAACCCCGCCCCTGCGGCGGTACCGACTCGGTGGTCGCGATCTACCAGACGTTCCGGACGAGCGACCGCCCCATCGTCGTCGCCGTGGGCAACGACAAGATCTGGCTCCACGCCTGCGCGGCCCTGGGCCTGGACGAGCTGGCCCAGCGGCCCGACCTGGCCACCAACGCCGGACGCCGCGCGCGCCGGGACGAGGTCGTCAACGCCTTCCAGTCGGTTCTGACCACGAGGACCTCGCAAGAGGCGCTCAAGGCTCTACAGGATGTCGGCGTACCGTGTGCGCGGATCAACTCGCTGTCCGAAGTCGTCGACGACCCTCAAGTGGAGGCTCGCGAGGCGATCGTCAGCCAGGAGCATCCGCGCGCGGGCGTCTTCCGGGGCGTCGCGAGCCCGTGGCGTCTCGGTTCGCAGAGGAGTCGGGCGCCCCGCCTGCCGGCGCCGCTCCGGGGCGAGCACGGGCGAGACATCCTTACAAGTGCAGGATTCGACGACGAGCGGATCGCCGATCTCGCGGAGGCGGGTGTCGTATGGGTTCCCTGATCGGGGTGGACGACGACGGGCGGGTGCGGACGATCACCCTGAACCGGCCGGACCGGCTCAATGCCCTGAACACCTCCGTACTGGACGCGCTGGCCGAGGAGGTCCGGCGGGTCGCTGAGGAGAACCGGGGCATCCGGTGCCTGGTCATCCGAGGGGCAGGCGACCGGGCGTTCAGCGCCGGCGCCGACCTTGAGGAGATCCGCGGCCTCGACGCCGACCAGGCGCAGGCCTTCATCCGGCGGGGCCACCGTGCGATCACCGCGATCGAGCGCTCATCCGTTCCGGTGATCGCCGAGGTCGACGGCTTCGCCCTCGGCGGTGGATTCGAACTCATGCTGGCGTGCCACGTGGTGATCGCCTCGGACCGCAGTCAGTTCGGCCTCCCGGAAGCACGGATCGGCTGCATCCCGGGATTCGGGGGCACCCAGCGGCTGCCCAGAACCGTGGGCAAGGCGGCGGCCTTCCATCTGATGCTCACCGGCAGCCGGATCGACGCCGATCGTGCCTGGCAGATCGGTCTGCTGTCAGTCCCGCCGGTTCCCACCGCCGAACTGCCCCGTCAGGTGGAGGAGACGGCGTCTCTGATCGCGTCCGGGAGCCGCACCGGTCTGGCCAACCTGCTCGAAGCCGCGCGGCAGAGCACATCCGGCCCAGCCCTGGAACACGAGGCGGCACTAGCCGCCCTTTCGATCGCCTCCGTCGACGGCCAGGAGGGCATCACGTCCTTCGCCGAGCGACGCGAGCCCGTCTTCACCGAGGAGTGACGGAATTGAACACTGTGCCTGAGCACCCACCCTCGGCGGACCGCACCACCGTCCTCTCGCTCCTCGATGGCGTTATCGCGCAAACCGTGACCCCGGCCGCAGTGACCGTGGACCGCAACGGTTCCTTCCCTTCGGCGTCCATCCAGGCTCTCGCCCAGGCAGGTCTCGGCGGGCTTCTGATCCCGACCTCGCTCGGGGGGCGAGGCACGTCCACGGCGACGTACGCCGAGGCGCTGTCCCGGATCGCGGCCGCCTGCGGATCGACCTCGACGGTCTACATGACCCAGATGCACTGCGCTCACCCGATCCACCTCCAAGGGCGGCCCGACCAGCACGAGGCGTGGATTCCCGCGCTCTGCGAGGGCACGGCCATCGGAGCGATCGCCCTGACCGAGCCCGAGGCGGGATCGGACGTCGCGTCGATGCGTACGACGGCGCGTCGTGACGGCGACTCCTATGTGATCAACGGCGAGAAGACGTTCATCTCCAACGGCGATGTCGCCGACGTCATCGTGCTCTTCGCGACGGTCGACCCGAGTCGCGGCAAGGACGGCATCACGGCCTTCCTCGTCGACACGGAGTACTCGCGGGGTCTCGAGCCCGGCAAGCCGATGAAGAAGCTGGGCCAGAAGGGCGCCTCTACCGTCACGCTCGGATTCCAGGACTGCCGGATCCCCGTGGAAGCGCGACTCGGCGCCGAGGGCGAGGGCTACCCCCTGCTGTTGCGGTCGGTGACGAAGTCGCGTATCAGCGCCGCCGCCCAGGGCGTGGGCTTTGCCCAGGGTGCCTTCGACGCGACTGTGCGCTACTGCGCGGAGCGGGATCTTCTCTCTTCCCGCACCCGCGGTGCCCAGGACCTCCAGTTCGAACTGGCCCGCCTGCGGGCGGAGATCGCGGCCGGACGGTCGATGCTGAGGGAGGTCTGCGATCTGGTCGACGCCAGCGACGAGGACCCCACGGCCGAGGTCGCCATGGTCAAGCTGCACTGCACGACCCTGGGCGTGCGAGTCGCCTCGGCCTGCGTCGAACTTCTCGGCGAGGACGGAGATCGCGACGACATCGGTGCGGAGCGCCGACTGCGCGACGGGAAGATCACGGAAATTTACGACGGGACCAACCAAGTCCAGAGCATGCTCGTCGCCCGAGACATCCGTCTCTCGGTCATGCCGTGACCGAGCACATCGGCCGGCGCCGCTGACTCACACGAGTCTTGTCCACGAGGAGAGGTCCATGATGTGGGAGGGCCGTCACGACCGCCTGTTCATCGGAGGGCGGTGGGTTCCGGCACACGGTGAGCATCTGAGGATCGTGTCGCCGTTTACAGAAGAGGTCGTCGCCGAGGTTCCCTCGGCGTCTCCGAGCGACATCGACCGTGCCGTCGCCGCGGCACGTGACGCGTTCGACAACGGGCCGTGGCCGCGTATGCCGCTGGAGGCGCGCATGGCGGTACTACGGGAACTGCGGCGGCTGCTCGCCGAGCGGCAGGAACCGATCGCACAGCTCATCACTGACGAGATGGGCTGTCCCATCACGCAGTCCCGCGCCATCCAGGCCGCCAATCCGGTCCGGGTGATCGACGCGTGTCTCGATCTCGCGCTGGACTACCCGTTCCGGTCGATCCGTACGGCAGAGACGGGCAGCGCACTCGTCACCCGGGAACCCGTCGGCGTTGTCGCCGCCGTCGTTCCTTGGAACGTGCCCATGAGCATCAGCGTCCAGAAAGTCGTTCCGGCCGTGCTGGCGGGGTGCACGGTCGTTCTGAAGCCGGCCCCGCAGACGGCGCTCGACGCGTACCTCCTGGGTGAGCTGATCGAGCGGGCCGGGTTCCCGGAGGGCGTGGTCAACATCGTTCCGGCGGAGCGCGAGAGCAGCGAGCACCTCGTCGCGCACCAGGGCGTCGACAAGGTGTCCTTCACCGGATCAACCGCTGCGGGTCGCCGGATCGCGGCGCTGTGCGGTCACGATCTGCGGCGTGTCACGCTGGAGCTGGGTGGAAAGTCGGCCGCCCTTGTTCTGGATGATGCGGACCTTGACCGGACCGTCGAGGCGATGCGCCTCGGGGCGTTCCGCAACAACGGTCAGGTGTGCACTCTGAAAACCAGGGTGCTGGTCTCCGAGGCGCGTCAGGCCGAGCTCGTCGAGCGGCTCCGCTCCCTGATCGACTCGATGCCCGTGGGCAGTCCCTACGACGAGGCCACGCAGATCGGGCCGCTGGTCTCCCACCGGCAGCGTGAGACGGTGCAGCACTACATCGCCACCGGTCTCAAGGAGGGCGCGACCCTCGTCGCAGGTGGCGGACGTCCAGAGGGTCTTGACCGCGGCTGGTTCGTGGAGCCGACGCTCTTCACCGGTGTGCAGCCGGATATGACGATCGCTCAGGAAGAGATCTTCGGGCCGGTCCTCGCCGTCATGACCTACCGGGACGAAGACGACGCCGTCGAGATCGCCAACAACTCCCCTTACGGTCTCAGCGGGGCAGTGTTCACATCGGACCCCCGCCGAGGGCTGGAACTCGCGAGCCGGATCCGCACCGGTGTCGTGGAACTGAATGGGCACCCGGTCGGGCTCAAGGCACCGTTCGGTGGGTTCAAAGCCAGTGGCATCGGGCGCGAGTACGGGCACGAGGGGCTGGACGCCTACACGGAGTTGAAGTCCGTCGGACTGCCCCCGGACATGGCGACATCGTTCGCTTAACCGACCGACCGAGCTGGGCTCGGGACAACCCGCACGCTCTGCACCCATCGCCCCTGCTGACCAACGGGTCGCGGTTGTCGGGACGACACCGTAGCCACCGGACTGAGAGGAACAGACCATCAGATGGATCGTCTTGCCCACACCGATGAACTGACCGAGGACCAGCGGGAGATCCTCAAGGTGGTCAGACAGTTCGCCGAAGAGAAGATCATACCGGTCGCCGCCGAGCTCGAGCGCAAGGACGAGTACCCGACCGACATAGTCGAGGGACTGAAGGAGCTCGGTGTCTTCGGCCTGATGATCCCGGAGGAGTACGGCGGGCTGGGTGAGTCGCTCCTGACCTACGCGCTGTGTGTGGAAGAGATCGCACGAGGCTGGATGAGTGTCTCGGGTGTGATCAACACCCACTTCATCGTCGCGTACATGCTGATGCAGCACGGCACCGAGGAGCAGAAGCGGAAGTACCTCCCGCGGATGGCCACCGGCGAGGTGCGGGGCGCCTTCTCGATGTCGGAGCCAGGCCTCGGCTCCGACGTCTCGGCCGTGGCCACCAAGGCCGACAGACTTGCCGACGGCTCCTACTCGATCACCGGCCAGAAGATGTGGCTCACCAACGGCGGTTCGTCGAACCTGGTTGCGGTTCTGACGAAAACAGACGAGGGCGCGGCCTCGGTCTACAAGAACATGACCACGTTCCTGGTCGAGAAGCAGCCCGGCTTCGGCGAGACCGCCCAGGGCGTCACCGTCCCGGGAAAGATCGACAAGATGGGTTACAAGGGCATCGACACCACCGAGATGATCTTTGACGGCCATCGGATCGAGGGCGCCCAGATCCTCGGGGGGAAGCCCGGCCAGGGCTTCTACCAGATGATGGACGGTGTCGAGGTGGGTCGTGTGAACGTCGCCGCGCGCGCGTGCGGCATCGCCGTTCGCGCCTTCGAGCTGGGCATCGCGTACGCGCAGCAACGTGAGACGTTCGGAAAGCCGATCGCGCAGCATCAGGCGATCCTGTTCCGCCTGGCGGAGATGGCGACCAAGGTCGAGGCCGCCCACGCGATGATGGTCCGCGCGGCCCGCAAGAAGGACTCCGGCCGGCGTAACGACGTCGAGGCCGGCATGGCCAAGATGCTCGCGAGCGAGTATTGCAAGGAAGTGGTCGAGGCGTCGTTCCGCATCCATGGCGGGTACGGCTATTCCAAGGAGTACGAGATCGAGCGGCTCTACCGCGAGGCGGCCTTCATGCTCATCGGCGAAGGTACGTCCGAGATCCAGAAGATGATCATCGGCCGCAGTCTGCTCAAGGAGTACGCGATGTGACGAGCCCAGGGACAGTCGGCGCATGTCTCCCCGCCGTAATCCGGCAGGGAGGCTCTCGATCAGCAGGTTGAAGCACGACATTTTTCGGTATGACAATTTACCGACCCTGGTCATATACTGCGGCTTTGGGATCAGGCCTTGTGTACGCCCGAACGTGACGGCGTCGGGCATGTCGACGGTTGGGGAGGCGTGGTATGGCTGAAACGGGGTCTGGGGCGGCGGAGAAGTTCCGGGCGCGACAGGTGACGCGGCCGCGTGATCAGGTGGAGCAGCAGATCAGGGAGGCGATCCTGGAGGGTCGTTTCGCCCAGGGGGAGAAGCTTCCGCCGGAGACGGAGCTGGCGAAGCAGTTCGGTGTGAGCCGTCCGACCGTGCGTGAGGCGTTGGGTGCGCTGGTGAGTGGCGGCCTCATCCGGAAGATTCCGGGCATGGCCGGCGGGAGTTTCGTCAACACGGTCACTCCGGATTCGCTCAGCCGGATGCTGAGTGAGTCGGTGGACACCATTTTGCGCCTGGGTGCCTTGGACATGCTCGAGCTGACCGATGTGCGGCGGGTGTTGGAGGTCCCGGCCGCCCGCCTGGCCGCTCGGCATCGGAGCGAGGAGCAGGTGGGCGAGCTGCGGTCGATCGTGGAGCGGCAGAGGACGACGACCATCGATGATCCGGGGATTCCCGGCTACGACCTGGCGTTTCATACGACGATCGGGCAGGCGTCGGGCAACCGGCTGCTGGCGGCGTTCATCGCCGCGGTGCACGATGCGACGCACCCGGCCCAGTACCTGGACGTGACCGCGGAAGTCGGGAAGCGGACGGTGAAGCAGCACATGGTGATCCTCGCGGCGATCGAGACCGGGGACGAGGACGCGGCCGCGGAGGCGATGCAGTCGCACCTCGACTACGTCCTGCGCTATTCGACCGCCCAGCCCAAGGCCTAGCTCCACGCACGGCGACCTGACTGACTCGCCTGAGTCGGCATCGCTCGTGCACGCACAAAAGCTGTGGTTCATGACGTGTGCCCTCTTGGCCTGCAGGCCAAGAGGGCACACGCATGACCGGCGTCAGTCGGCGTACCACTCCGCCATGAACCGGCTCTGGTCCGCGTCGGGGCCGAAGCGGTCAATGGCCTCCATGGTGAACTCCTCGACGAGGTGCCCGATCGGGGTGGCGTGCCCGAGGCTTTCCGCCATCTCGTTGGCCAGGTGGAGGTCCTTGAGCATCAACTGGAGCGTGAAGCCCTGTGCCCTGTAGGAGCCGCCGCTGAGGAGCTGGGGGAACGTGTTCTCCGTTGTGTAGTTCCGGCTGCTCGACTTGTTGATGACCTCGACCACGGTGTCCTGGTCGATTCCGCACGCCTGCCCGAGACGAACGGCCTCGAGCGCGGCGAAACGGTTGCAGCTGTTGAGCAGGTTGTTCACGAGCTTCATCGCGTGTCCCGTGCCCGCGGGACCCACGTGGAAGACATCAGGGGTCACGGCCATCAGCAAGTCCCGGGCCTTGGCGAACGCCTGCTCGGAGCCTCCGACCATCAGGGTGGCCGTGCCGGCCCGGGCCCGTTTGACGCCCCCGGCGATCGGCGCGTCGACGAAGTCGACGCCGAGTTCGGCGAGGGCGGGAACGATCTCCCTGTCCGTCGTGGGCGCCCCGGTGGTCGTGTCGATGACCAGAGTTCCCCGCGCGAAGTGCCGGGCGATTCCCTGGTCGCCCAGGAGGAGTTCGAGCACGTTCGCCGGTCCCGGTAGCGAAAGGAAGACGTACCGGCAGTGCTTCGCTGTCTCGTCCGCCGGCATGAAGGTGGCGCCCCGGCTCACGAGTTCATCAGCAGCCTGCCTGTTCAGATCACTCACGTACAGATCGTGATCTGTCACGAGACGGCTCGCGATGGCCGAACCCATGGCGCCAACGCCGATGAACCCCAGCTTCTCGGACAATGGGTACCTCACTCACCTCACGGCCGACCCGGAGTCGACCAGCTCATGACCGTCGGTCGTGCTTGCGGGGAGGGACGGGCCGGGTTCCGGGCCGCTTCCCAGGATCAGGCCCGCGGGTTGAAGGGGTCCTTGATGGTGTTGCCGGTGTCGATCCAGGCGGACTTGACCTCGGTGTACTCGTTCACGGCATGCATGCCGTTCTCCCGGCCGATGCCGCTCTCCTTGAAGCCGCCGAACGGGGCGACGTAGTTGACCTTGCGGTAGTTGTTGATCCACACCGTGCCGGCGCGCAGGCGCTTGATCATCCGGTGCGCCAGCGCGATGTCTCGGGTCCAGACGCCTGCGGCCAGACCGAAACTGGTGTCGTTGGCGATGCGGATGGCGTCGTCCTCGTCACGGAACCGGATCAGTGAGGCCACCGGCCCGAACACTTCCTCCCGGGCGATGCGCATGTCGTTGGTGACCTCGGTGAACACCGTCGGCTCGACGAAGAGCCCCTTCTCCAGGGCGGGGTCGTCCGGGCGCTTGCCTCCGGCGGCGAGCACCGCGCCCTCGGCCTTGGCGATGTCGATGTACCGCAGCACCTTGTCGTACTGTGCTCGGCAGGCGACCGTCCCCATTTCGCTCGCCGGGTCGCTCGGATCACCCAGCCGGATCTGCGAGGCCCGGGTGGCGAGAGCCTTGGCGAAGTCGTCGTAGATGTCGTCGTGGACCAGGACGCGGGACCCCGCCATGCAGGTCTGGCCGGTGGCCGCGAAGATTCCGGCCATCACACCGTTGACGGCGTTGTCCAGATCGGCGTCGGGAAAGACGATGTTCGGCGACTTGCCCCCCAGCTCCAGCGACACACGGGCCAGCCGAGAGGCAGCCGTGGCCGCGATCTGCTTGCCGACCGCAGTCGAACCGGTGAACGAGATCTTGTCCACGCTGGGGTGAGCCACCAGCGCTGCTCCAGTCTCGCCGGACCCGGTCACCACGTTGACCACACCGTCGGGGAAGCCCGCTTCCTTGATCAGCCGTGCGAACACCAACGTCGAAACCGGTGTCACCTCCGACGGCTTGACCACCACCGTGCATCCGGCCGCCAGCGCCGGCGCGAGCTTGGCCATCAACAGCATCAGCGGGCTGTTCCACGGCGTGATCAGGGCCACGACGCCGATCGGTTCACGCATCGTGAACGCCTGCATGTTCGGCACGCTCGTCGCCAGCGTCTCACCGATCGGGCTCTCGGCCACCCCGGCGAAGAAGTAGCAGTGGTTCGCGAGTGCCTTCGCCTGGTCGGCCACTTCGCGGATCAGCTTGCCGTTCTCGCGTACCTGCACCGTCGCCAGTTCGGCGGCACTCTGTGTGATCAGGTCGCCCAACCGGCGCAACAGGCCCGCACGCGCCAGGGGAGTCGCGCTCGACCACGGACCCTCCTCGAAGGCCCGCCGTGCTGCGGCCACCGCGGCATCCACGTCATCAGCGGTCGCCGTCGGCACCTCCGCCCAGTCCTCACCGTCGAACGGACTGGTGCACCTGAACGTCGAGCCGTCGGCGCTCGCCCGCCACTGACCGTCGATCAGTATCGAGAAGCTCTCGATCGGCATCTAGGACCTTCCTTTCCTGGGGGTGCGCCATGCGGCGCTGGGGTGGGCAGCGGGAGTGGTCCTGCGCGTCAGGGACACGGGGGAGGAAGAAGCGGCCGTGAGACGGCCGGACCGGCACGAGGACGACTCGGCGAATGGCATGGAACTGCTGCCCACCTCGCGAATCTAGCTCTGAGGCTTCACTCGGTCAACTGTCAGACAAAGGCAAGTGTGCATGCAATCCTGGCCTGCGGCCGTAATCATTGGGCGGCCCGGGACTTACGTCGACTGCCAGAGGGAGCCTGCGGAGTTTGCGGCGCGATCTGGCCGTCGCGGGCGGGGGATCCGCGCAGAATGCCGCAAGCGTACGGGCGTCGTTCTCTCGCCGTTGCCGCTCGCGCCCAAAGTCAAGCGAGGCGTTTCCCCTCGTTGATGGTCGTCGCGCGTAGGCCCGAGACGGCCTCGCGAGTACGGCGCCACCCAAGTCACTACCATGAGAGGCAACGACATGGCCAGAAATGGGCTGATGTGGATGGGTGTACCGACAACTTCCCGGCACCTCGGCGCAGGACCGGGATATGTGCTGCAGGGGCCTTGTACGGCCACTGCCGTCGTGGATGGCCAGGGCAGCATCTCCCTGTGGAGTCCGGAGGCGGAATCTCTCCTCGGCTATCTGGCGAGAGACATCCATGGAACGCCTGCGGTGGATCTGCTGATGACTCCGGCGGACCGTGAAGCAGCGCTGGCAGCCGGCCGCCGACGGGATACGGCCGGGCAGGGCTGGGACGGTGTGCTGGCCATGAGACACCGAGACGGGCATGTGGTCCGGGTCGCGCTGCGCCTGCGTCCCGTGCTAGATGGTCAGGGGCAGGCCGGCTGGTCGGTCGGCGCCGCCGACGTGCGGCAGGTGGAGCGGTCGGAGTTCGATCAGGCGGTCCTCAAAGCGCTGTTCGAACAGGCCCCGATCTCGATCACCGTTGTGGGCACCGATCTGAAATTTCGCGCGGTCAATGCCGTGGCCATGCGCGATCTAGGCCTGCCTGCCGAGCGGATCATCGGGCGTCGCAACTACGAGGTCGCACCGGAGATCGACTTCCAGATAGCCGAGGAGCGCCTGCGCCGGGTGCGGGACACCGGCGAACCGGAGATCGGGTTCCCGGTGCGCGGTCGACTCCCGTCGGACGTGGAGCGCGAGGGCATGTGGTCCTCCTCATCGTTCCGGCTGACGGACTCGGCCGGCCACGTCCTCGGTATGTGCCAGACGTTCGTCGACGTCACCGAAGGTTATCGGGCCCAGCAGCGGCTGGAACTGCTGACCGAGGCCGGGGCGCGGATGGGCACCACGCTGGATGTGGAGCGCACCGCGCAGGAACTGGCCGACGTGGCCGTTCCCGGACTGGCGGACTTCGCCGTCGTCGACCTGCTGGAGGCCACGGTGCGCGGGGAGGAGCCGGCTCCCGTGCCTGTGGCCGTACCGGCGCTGCTTCGCCGGTCGGGAGTCCGATCGGTGCGGCCGGGGAATCCGGAGGCCGCGTATGTCGTGAGCGAGAGGGTGACGTTTTCCCCGGGCACACCACAGGCCCGATGCCTGGTGGGCGGGCGGCCGGAACTCTTGCGGAAGCTGGATGACGGTGAGCAGTCGACCTTCGATCCGCGCATCGTCGAGAAGATACGTGCGTCCGGCACCCGCTCGGCGATGGTCGTGCCGCTGCGGGCACGCGGGATCACGCTTGGTGTGGCTGTCTTCGCTCGCCACCGCGACTCCCCTCAGTATGACGAGGGGACTCTGGCCCTGGCCGAAGACTTCTGTTCGCGTGCCGCGGTGTGTATCGACAACGCCCGCCGCTACACCCGCGAACACACCACCGCTCTCGCTCTGCAGCGCAGCCTGCTGCCGCGCGCACTGCCTGACTCTCCTGCGGTGGATACCGCCTACCGGTACTTGCCCGCCGCCGCCCATGCCAGCGCCGGCGGGGACTGGTTCGATGTCCTGTCCCTGTCCGGTGCCCGGGTCGCCCTGCTGGTCGGCGACGTCACCGGGCACGGCCTGCATGCCGCGGCCATCATGGGGCGCCTGCGCACCGCTGTCCACACCTTGGCGGATCTCGACCTCGACCCCGACGAGGTCCTCGCCCACCTCGACGATCTCGTCGTCCGCCTGGCTGAGGAGGATCCCGACTGTCAGGGCGCCAGCTGTCTGTACGCCGTCTATGACCCGGTCTCCCGCCTGTGCACCTTCGCGCGCGCCGGCCACCCCCCACCCGCCCTGGTGCGCCCCGACGGAGCTGTGGAGTTCCTCGACGCCGTCCCGCCGGGCCCGCCGCTCGGCCTGGGCAGCCTGCCCTTCGAAACCGCCGAGTACCAACTCCCTGAGGGCAGTCTGCTCGCGCTGTACACGGACGGTCTCATCCAGCACCCGGGGCGCGACGTCGACGTCGCGTTGGATCGGCTGGCCCGCGTGCTGGCCGGTCCTGGCCGACCGCTGGAGCAGGTGGGTGACGCGGTGATGTCCGCCCTCGTCGCCGAACGCCGCTCCGACGACGTGGCCCTGCTCCTCGCCCGCACCCGTGTCCTGGCAGCGGACCGGGTCGCCTCCTTTCAGCTGGCGGCCGACCCGGCCCTGGTCGCCCAGGCCCGATCCCTCGCCACCCGCCAGCTCGCCGAATGGGGCCTGGAACCGCTCGCTTTTGCCACCGAACTCATCATCAGCGAGCTGGTCACCAACGCCATCCGGCATGCACGTGGCCCCATCGCGATGCGTCTCATCCACACCCAAACGCTCATCTGCGAAGTCTCCGACAGCAGCCTCAGCGCCCCGCACCTACGCCATGCCCGGACCACCGACGAGGGAGGTCGTGGCCTTTTCCTGATCGCTCAGCTCGCCTCCCGCTGGGGCACCCGCTACACCCACGACGGCAAGACCATCTGGGCCGAACAGCCCCTGCCTCCTGCCGAGGCGCCGGGTGGGCGGATGGACGAAGCGGTCGACCTGCGGACGGGCTGATACGCGGGAAAGCAGACTCGTTCAGCAGGGAGCTGGCTTTGTCTTTGGCGTTGCGCACATGCGGTACGCCGGGCCACCGAAGGGGGCAGGGCCGGCCGAAGGGCCCAGCTTGTGTCCGAGATGCCAGGACTCGTCGAAGATGATGACGCCCTTGCCTGCGGACTGTCTGTCGAACTCTGCGTACGCTTCCACGACCTGGTCCAGCCGCCAGTGATGATTGAACAGGTCGTCGGTCGGCAGCTCGTTGCGGGCGACGGATTCGGCACGCTGCGTTGCTGCACGATGTCAGGAGAATGTGGCTCCCCGAGGCGGCTTCTCACGGTGCTGCAGGGGAATACACAGCGCGGCTGGCGCCTGCGAGGCCGGCAGCCCCCATTACCGCACGTACCCCACCAGCGCGTGGGTCTTACCCGGCCGGTCGCCTCTCGGTCGCACGCTCATCGCGATGCCTTTGAGACTGTCGGGGGCGCTACCCGCCACCCAACCGAGGGGGAATCGGTTGCCCAAGGCCCACGCTGAAGCCGAAGGTGGCCAGCAGGAGACGGAGCCTCGGCAGCCAAGTCGATCAGCGGCAACACTGCGAGCACGGCCGGCCGGGGCCATCATGCTGAAAGCGCAGTCGGCGCCGGGTCAGCAGCCGGATCAGCCGGAGTATGGCGACGTGAGCAATTAGGGACGCCGCTCCGTGCACAGCCAGAAGCGGGCCGACAGGCCGCGTGTCGCGCCGTAGGCCAGGAGGTAGTGAGCAGATCCTGGCGACGGCGGGCGCTCTCTTTTTCCGCTCGTGAATGGCTGAGTGAGGGCCACTCAATACGGCGCGCCACACACGCCTGTGCCTCGCCTGCCCGGCGAGCTGGAACCGTTGGGCACGGTCGGCTGGGGAGGCCTGCCGGGTTCGATGCGCCGCGACCTGCTAAGACGCCAACGCGCTTGACTATGGAACCACTCGCTTACATCTTGACAGTGGGTTGAATGTCAGACATCTTGTGGGCATGTCCACACAGGTAGCCATCGTCACGGGCGCGGGCCGAGGCCTCGGCCGCGCCGTCGCCCACAGCCTGGCCCGCCGCAAGGTCGCCGTCGTCCTCGCCGGACGTACACCCGAGCATCTGGCGGAAGTCCGGGACGCCGTGATCGACGAGGGCGGCGCCGCGCTGGCCGTGCCGACCGATGTCTCCGACGCCGCGTCGGTCCAGGCCCTCTTCGACACCTGCCTGGAGGAGTACGGGCGTCTGGACGTCCTCGTCAACAACGCCGGTGTCACCGCGCAGGTGCAACTCGCCGACATGACCGAGGGCGACTGGGACCGTATCTTCGACATCAACGTGCGCGGCATGTTCCTGTGCAGCCGGGCGGCGGCCCGGCACTTCGCGTCGACGGGTTCCGGCCGGGCGATCAACGTCGCCTCGGTGTTTGGGCTGCTCGGTCGGCCCGGGTTCACCGCCTATGGAGCGTCGAAGGGTGCCGTCATCAACTTCACCCGCGCCGCGGCTGCGGAGTGGGCGAAGTTCGGAGCGCAGGTGAACGCTGTGGCGCCGGGCTACTTCGCGACGGACATCAACGCCGAACTGCGTGACGACGAGGCCGCGGTGGCCAAGGTGGTGCGGAGGATCCCCGCCCGGCGTATGGGGCGGCCGGAGGAACTCGCAGATCTCGTGACCTACCTGTCCCTCGACGCCCCGGATTTCCTGACGGGGCAGACCATCGCCATCGACGGCGGAGAATCCAGCGTCTGACCACGTCGCAAAGGAGTCGTACTAATGTTCGAGGCCGTCATCTGTGAGCCTGTCCGTACCCCGGTCGGGCGCTATGGAGGCGTGTTCAGGGACGTACCGGTCACACACCTCGCCGCCACGGTGGTCAAGGGCCTCGTCGACCGCACCGGCGTCACCGCTGACGCCATCGACGACGTGATCTTCGGCCAGGGCTACGCCAACGGAGAGGCAGCGGCCATCGGTCGGATCGCCGCCTTGGACGCGGGTCTGGACATCACCGTTCCGGGCCTGCAGATCGACAGGCGTTGCGGATCGGGGCTGCAGGCCGTGATCTACGCCTGTATGCAGGTGGCGACCGGCGGCTCGCAGCTCGTGCTGGCGGGCGGCGCGGAAAGCATGAGCCAGGCCGAGTACTACATCCCCGGTATGCGATGGAACCAGGGGCGTCAGCCCCAGCTGCTCGACCGGCTCGCCCAGCCGCGTGGCAACTCGGGCGGCCGACGCTTCCCCGTGTCCGGCGGGATGATCGAAACCGCTGAGAACCTGCGTGCCGAGTACGGCATCAGCCGCACGGAACAGGACGAGTGGGCGGTCCGCTCACACGCCCGCGCCGTCAGCGCCATGGAGCGCGGCCTCTTCGCCGACGAGACGATCCCGGTCGTGGTGCCCGCTCGCAAGGGAGACGACCTCACGGTCACCGCCGACGAGCACCCCCGGCCGGGGACCACGGTCGAGTCGCTGGCCCGGCTACGGCCGCTGCTCGAGGGCACCATCGACGGGGCGACCGTGACCGCAGGCAACTCCAGTGGCCAGAATGACGCGGCCGCCGTCGCCATTGTGACGACGCCGCAGCGCGCCGAGCAGCTCGGACTGCGTGCATACGCCCGGCTGGTGAGCTGGTCGCTAGCCGGGGTGGAGCCGCACCGTATGGGTATAGGGCCCGTACCCGCGGCGCAGCGGGCGCTCGAACGAGCCGGGCTCCAGTGGTCCGATCTCGACCTGGTCGAGCTCAACGAGGCCTTCGCCGCCCAGGTGCTCGCCTGTCTGCGCGAGTGGAAACTCGGCAGTGGCGACCTGGAGCGGGTCAACGTCAACGGTTCGGGCATCTCTCTCGGCCACCCGATCGGCGCCACCGGCGGCCGGATCCTCGCGAACCTGCTGCGGGAACTCGACCGCCGCGACGCGCGCTACGGAATGGAGACCATGTGCATCGGCGGCGGCCAGGGGATCGCGGCGATCTTCGAGCGGGTCGCGCGATGAGCCGGCGACGCGTCCTGGTGACCGGGGCCGCCGGATTCCTCGGCTCGCACGTGGTTGAACAACTCAGTGCGGCCGGCCACTACGACGTGGTGGCCACGGATGTCGTGTGCACCGAGCGCGCAGAAGCCCTGGCTTCCCTGAAGCATGTCGAGTTCCTGCCCATGGACCTGCGCGACACTGCGGCACTCGACACGGCCGTCAGCGCGAGCGACACGGTCATCCACCTCGCAGCGGTCCGCACCCAGGCATCCTCGACGACACCGCGCGCCGCACACGACGTGAACGTGGGCGCGGCATACGACCTGGTGAGCCTGTCGGCCCAGCACGGTGTCGAGCGCCTGGTGCTCGGGTCGACCCACAGCGTCTACGGCCCCTTCGACGACCCTGCCGCGCCCCCCTTCACCGAGGACCAAGCATCGATCCGTCGCGGCCTGAGCATGTACGCGGCGAGCAAACTGGCCGCTGAAGCTTTCGCGGAGGCCTTCGCCCAGGCCGGCGGCGCCCCGTACATCATCCTCCGATACGGCACGATCTACGGACCACGGGCCAACCGTGACTCCAATGCCGGCATCCTGATCGACATCCTCGACGCGCTCGACCGGGGTGAGCGCCCGTCGGTGCCGTGGCAACGGGACGCCGTGCACGCCCTCGTCCATGTCCACGACGCGGCGCTGGCCACCCTCCGCGCGGTCGAGGTGGCCGGCGTCGAGCGCACGGCGGTCAATGTCGTCGGACCGCCGGTCACGGCGGAGGAGCTCTACACGGAGCTCGTGCGTATCCACGGCGGTGACCCGGGTGCCATCGAGTGGCGTGACGAGCGCACCAGGTATCAGTACGTCAGCGCCGGGAGACTGGCCTCGGTGCTGGGCCTCACCGCGACGACCGACCTGCTCAGCGGCCTGCGGGAGTTCGTCGACTGGTACCGCGAAGACGTCAAGGGCGTCGACCGAGCCCAGTGACCGGAACCCAGAGATCGGAAGACGAACCCTGTGACCCGCATCCTGTATCTGAGTCTGTCCAACGCCACGTACTCCTCGAACTACTTCCCGTTCCTGCGCAGGTACATCGATGACTTCGTCTCCGAAGGCACGGAGGTCGAACTGAGGGGGGCCCGGGTCGGACGCATCGACAGCTTCCGGTTCTGGGAGGCCCTCGACTCCGTGTCGATCCTGGATTCCGTGCTGGACGCGGAGCAGTCCGGCTTCGACGCGGTCGCGATCGGCAACATCCTGGACCCCGCGCTGCGCGAGGCCCGCTCCATGGTCGACATCCCCGTGCTCGGCTACGGGGAGACCTCGATGTTGGCCGCGTGCCTCATGGGCAGCAAGTTCGCCCTGGTGGGCGTCAACCCCTACTTCGGGGGACGCTTCGAGGAGAACGTCGCCAAGTACGGGCTGCGCGAACGACTGGCCGGCATCGAGTGCATGGACCTCACCCCGCACGAGCTGGACGCCTGCTTCTCCGACGACGAGGGCCGCAAGCGGGCCACCGACTCGTTCCTGGCGGCGGCCCGGGCGACCATGGCCCGCGGAGCCGAGGTCATCATCCCGGCGGGCGGCCGCATCACGGCGTTCCTCAACTCCGTCGGTCTGCGCGAGGTGGACGGCGCGCCCGTCCTCGACGGCACGGCGACGCTGCTGGCCATGACCGAGTCGGCGGTACGGATCCGTGCCGCGGCGGGTTCCTTCGTCAGCCGGCGACGCCTGTACGCCAAGGCCCCCACCGACGTGATCGGGGCAGCGGCGGCCGAATACGCCGAGAGCTACGGGCTGCCCGCGCTGGCCCGGCTCGCAGACCCCGCCACCGAGGCCCCTGAGGAGAAGAAGTGAGCGCGCCCCAGCCCATCGGACCGCCGGTCTACCCCCTGAGCAAGCAGGACACCTTCGTGTCCAATCTCGACCGGCTGAGGGAGACCTCGGACGCCGTGGCGGACGCGTTCCGCGGCCTGCGTCACGCGGCCGACGCGCACGGCACTTTGGACGCGAAGCAGCGCGAACTCTGCCTGCTGACAGGCTTCGCCGTCACCCGCAACGAGGGCGGGTTCCGCGTCCACTGCACCCGCGCCAAGGACGCGGGCGCGACGCTGGAGGAGATCGAGCAGGTCGTCATCCTCATGCTCGGCACTTCCATGGGCCTGGTCCCGGTCGTCGAAGCGCTCAGCTGGGTGCACGACGAGCTGAAGTGACCAGAAACGTTGTCCCACTACCCGCACCGCCCCCTTCGGAAGGCCGAAGGCATCGACAGGAGGACATATGGCCGACGTCAATCAGCCGAAGAAGGCTCTCGTGGTGGGCGCCGGCTCCGGCATCGGACGCGCCACGGCCCTGCGCCTGGCGGACACGGGCATCACCACCGCCGCGGCCGATCTGAACGCCGAGGCCGTCCAGACGCTGGCGAAGGAGCACCCGAACATCATCGCCCTGGGTGACAGGCCGTGGGACGCGACTGACCCGGAAGCCTGTGACCGCATGCTCGAGGAAGCCGTCGATGCACTGGGACGCGTCGACCACGTGATTTCCACTGTGGGCTGGACGGCCATCACACCGTTCCTCGACGAGTCGCCCGAGTACTGGCGACGGATCATCGACGTCAACCTGATGTCGAGCATCTACCTCTCGGCGGCGGCGGGGAGGGTACTGCGCGAGCACGGCGGCAGCATCGTCCTCACCTCGTCCGAGGCGGGCACGGTGGGGACCTCGGGCGAGACCGTCTACTCCGCGGCCAAGGCGGGCGTCATCGCACTGGTCAAGTCACTCGCCCGCGAATGGGCCCGCCACAGCATCAGGGTCAACGCGGTGGCCCCCGGGATCACGGCCACGCCACTGCTGGAGAGCCAGGGCGGGGACTCACTGCTGTCGAAGATCGTGCGGGGGGTCCCGCTTCGCAGGGCGGGCGAGCCCGAGGAGATCGCCGCCGCCCTCACGTTCCTCGCGCTCGACGACGCGAGCTACATCACCGGCCAGACCCTGTGTGTGGGCGGCGGTCTGACCATGGGGTCGTAGACGCGGACACACATGACGAGTGCGGCGCGGCCGGCGGCGGCACGCACGGACAACTCCCGATGGTGAGGACAACATGGAACTCGACAACAAGACGATCATCATCACGGGTGGCTCTCGTGGCATGGGACAGCGCCTCGCGCTCCGGCTCGGCGGCGAAGGCGCCAACGTCGTAGTCAACTACCGGCGCGACGCCGAAGCGGCGGAGCAGACCGTCGCCCGTATCGAGGAAGACGGTGGCAGAGCCCTGGCTGTGCAGGCCGACATCTCGGACACCGAAGCCGTCGAGGCGCTCGTGGAGACCGCGGCCGACCGATTCGGCAAGATCGACGTCATCGTCGCCAATGCGGCGGCCAGCGCGTTCAAGCCGCTGACACAGATCCACTCCCATCACATAGCCAAGACGATGGGCATCACGGTCCAGGGCTTCCTCGATCTGGCGCGCGCCGGTGCCCAGCACATGCCGCCCGGCGGGAGGATCGTCGCCGTCTCGGGATGGGACAGCTTCCGCGTCCTTCCGGGGCATGGGCTCCTCGGCGCCGCGAAGGCCGCCATGGAGACGATCGTGAAGTACTTCGCGATCGAACTGGGCAGCCGCGGCATCACCGCCGTCGGGGTCTGCCCGGGGCCCATCGACACCGATTCCTTCCGGTACTACGCCGGCGAGGCCTGGGAGGACTACGAACGCCAGTGGCTGGCCCAGACACCCTCCGGCGCCTACCCCACGCCGGAAGAAGTCGCCGAGGTCATGGCGTTTCTCTGTTCCCCTCGCAGCGCGGCCATCAACGGCCAGACGATCGTCGTCGACGGCGGGCTGTCGCTCGCCACGATGCCGATGTCCTTCGGACAGGGCTGAAGCCATGACTACCGCAATGAACGTCGCGACGCAGACGGTCGTCCAGCTCATGAGTCAGATCGAGCGCCGGCCCCGCCACTCCGTCGCGGTCGAGGGATCCGACGGCCGGCACCGGCTCACCGTCGCTGACCTGACCCAGGCATCGAACCGGCTGGCCAACGCCTTCATCGGCCTCGGACTGGCCCCGGGCGACAGGGTGGCATACGTCGCGCAGAACCACGTCGAGTACGTGGTGCTCGAGTTCGCGCTGCTGAAGGCGGGACTGGTCAAGGTCCCGCTCAACCACCGGTTTACGCCGCACGAGCTCCGCCGGTGCATGGAACTCGCCGACGTCCGCCTTGTGGTCGCGGACGGTCCGGCTGCCGCCGCCATCGACGAGGTCGTCGACGGTGACGAACTCCTGAAAGTCGTCCTGGGCGAACGGCCGGGCTGGCGTTCGTTCGACGCCCTGGCCGCAGCGGGCTCGCCACTGCGGCCACGGGTCCACGTGGGGCCCGACGACCTGTACCACATCAGGTTCAGCTCCGGATCGACGGGACGGCCCAAAGGCATCGCGATCTCGCACCGTGGGGCACGCGCGGCGATCCTCGGCAACACCTGGGTGATGAGCACGAGCGGACCGACACTCGCTCCCCGAACCCTGCAGGTGGCGCCCCTGGTGTACGCAGGCGGCTGGAGTGTTCTGCCCACGCTGCTGTGCGGGGGCACGAACGTGGTCCTGCCACGGTTCGACGCGGACGAGACACTCCGGGTGATCAAGGACGAGCGGATCGACTGGATGTTCGCCGTTCCGACCATGCTGCGCCGGATCAGCGCTTCCGACGAACTCCCGCTGCTGCGTGACGCACAGCTCTCCTGCCTGATGCTGGCCGGTGAACCCGCCGCCCTTCCGGCGCTCGAGACCGTCAGCGAGCATACGGACGCACTGCTCCAGTGCTGGGGACAGACCGAGGCACCCGCGTCCACTACTCTGCTCAGCCGACAGGAGATGAGGACACCCGCGTTGTGGCCCTCCATCGGCCGGCCCGTTCCCGGAGTGGAGTTCTCCCTCCTCGTCGGCGGTGACGTACTCGACGAGGTGCCGCCCGGCATCCAGGGAGAGCTGGTGATCCGCACCCCGAGCATCACCACTGCGCTCCTCGGCGCGGAGGCCGAGCACGCCGAACGCCTTCTTCCCGACGGTTGGTGGCGCACCTCGGACCTGGGCCACTTCGACGAAGAGGGTCGCGTCTTCATCGTCGGCCGAGCCAGCGAGACGATCATCACCGGCGGCACCAACATCCAGCCTGTCGAGATCGAACGCGCTTTTGAAGAGCATCCCGGAGTGCGTGAGGCCGTCGTGGTGGGCGTTCCCGACGAGCAGTGGGGCGAGACCCCGGCGGCGCTGGTCCACGCGCCCGACCTCGACGCCCTCAAGCCGGAGGAGCTCACTGACTGGGTGCGCGGCAAACTGGCCGGATTCAAGAATCCCCGCCATGTCTACCTCTCGAGCGACCCGATTCCTCGGGCCTCCGGCGAGGCCAAGATCGCTCGCGGCGACATCAAGCGGATGCTCCGCGCGTGGGTGGCGGATCCCACCCACGTCCCTGCCAACGTGACAAAGGTGGTGACCTCTCGTGGATGAGATCGTGGTCGACGGTACGGACGTGATCGGTTCGGTACGGGTGAACCGCCCGGAGCGTGGCAACTCGGTGACGCCGGCCGTCGTTACGGAACTCGGTGACGCCGTCCAGAGGCTGTGCGACACGGACGGGGTCAAAGCGGTCGTGCTGACCGGGACGGGTTCGGTGTTCTGCGCCGGGGCCGACGTCCGGGAGATGTTCGACGTGTACCACGGCGATGGCGCCGATGGCCTGATGGACTACCTCGCCGACGTGTGGATGCCCGCCGTACAACGCACCGTCCGCCTCATCTGGGGCGCCCCGAAGCCGATCGTCGCCGCGTTCAACGGCGCGGCCACGGCCGGTGGGCTCGACTTCGGTCTGGCCTGTGACGTGCGCGTGGCCGCTTCCACCGCGCGTTTCGCCGAGAGCTACGTCAACCTCGGGATGGTCCCGGTGGCCGGCGGCGCCTACCTGCTGCCCCTTGTGGCGGGCCTGCCCGCCGCCACCGCTCTGTTGGCATCGGGCGCCTTTGTCAACGCCGACCGGGCTCTCGGCCTCGGCATCGTGAACGAGGTGTGCGAGCCCGACGAGCTGGATGCCTGCGCATTGCGGTGGGCATCGGACATGGCTCACGGGCCCGTCGAGACCTTCGCGCGGGTCAAAGGCATCGCCCGCGGTGCGTCGACACCGGCCTTCGAGACAGCCCTGCGCGACAGCCTCGCCGCGAACATCGAACTGATCGCGCGCCCTGAGGTCCGAGAACGCATCGTCGCCGTCATGGAAAGGTTCAGTCTCGCGTCGGCACGCCGCGGCTGACTGCTTCAGTTTCAGTTCGTCAGGCAGGTCGTCGCATGCGCGCCGTCAAGGACGGTGCGCCAGTCAGGGCCCGTGCATTCGGGAGGCGGCCTGAGCGCGAAGGTGAGCTGCGGTCGGCGATCGGCCGGCTCGGCGCACTCGGGGGTGAACAACCGCAGCTCCGCGTTACGGGACATCAGCCTGTCGACACTCCTCTCGCGCTTCGCGCTCCTCGCCGCCACACCGCCGGGGAGGACACCGCTCAGGGCGCAGCGGTGCAATCGGGTCTATATACACCGTCTTCGACGGCAGTACCCGGCCCTGGGCGGGTGAGCCACGAGCTGCCGGTGAGAAGCTGCCGTCGTTGAAGATCACGGCCCTTGGCGGTGCGGTCCACGATGCTGATCAGCCGCCGATTGCCGACATGGGGCGGTCCGGCTGGACGAAGGACGGGTCGTCCAGGCCTGCTCCCGCCTTCTTGCCCCACATCGCCAGGCGCCAGATGCGGGCGATCTCCTCGTCCGGGGCGCCCGAGCGCAGGGCGGCGCGGAGGTCGGTTTCCTCGCGGGCGAAGAGGCAGGTGCGGACTTGGCCGTCGGCGGTGAGGCGGGTGCGGTCGCAGGCCGAGCAGAAGGGGCGGGTGACGGAGGCGATGACACCCACACGGTGAGGGCCGCCGTCCACCAGCCAGCGTTCCGCCGGGGCCGAGCCTCGCTCGTCCTGGCCCTCTGGGGTGAGGTCGAAGCGGGTGCGCAGTGACGTCAGGATGTCGCCGGCCGTGACCATGCCGTCGCGCTTCCAGCCGTGCTGGGCGTCCAGGGGCATCTGTTCGATGAAGCGCAGCTCGTAGTCGTGCTCCACGGCCCAGGCCAGGAGGTCCGGGGCCTCGTTCTCGTTCAGGCCGGGCATCAGGACCGAGTTGACCTTGACGGGGGTCAGGCCGGCGTCGCGGGCGGCTGCCAGGCCCTCGAGGACGTCCTTGTGGCGGTCCCGGCGGGTCAGGGTCTTGAAGACGTCCGGGCGGATGGTGTCCAGCGAGACGTTCACCCGGTCCAGACCGGCCGCCTTCAGGGCCGTCGCCGTGCGCTTGAGACCGATGCCGTTGGTGGTGAGGGACATCTGGGGACGGGGGGCGAGAGCCGCCACGCGCTCCACGATGCCGACCAGGCCGGGGCGCAGCAGCGGTTCGCCGCCCGTGAAGCGGACCTCCGTGATGCCCAGCGTGCGGACCGCTATGTCGATGAGACGGACGATCTCGTCGTCCGTGAGCAGGTCGGGCTTGGCCAGCCACTGCAGGCCTTCCTCCGGCATGCAGTAGGTGCAGCGCAGATTGCACCGGTCGGTCAGCGAGACCCTCAGGTCGGTGGCCACTCGGCCGTAGGTGTCGATGAGCACGTGGGCCCCCTCCCTCGTCATACCGAACGCAAGTCCCTAAAGGACGTGTCCGGTCGAACCGCATGTCGGCAGACATTTTTTGGCCCGCATTGTATTGCCGCTTTCTGCGCCGTCACTCCATGACGTCGGGATGCTGTTGCGCTCGCCGGGTTTCAGTGTTCGATGAATGCCGGGCTCGGCAAGCAATCCCGACTGCCTGCCAGCATGCCATCGCGTACGAGTGCGGTGGGAGGGAGTTTTTTGTCCCTGGCTACGGCGCAGCTCGAGGTGCGCTCCGTCTTCCCTGACGTTTTGTCATAAGGAGGTGGATTACGGCTTGGGAACGGGCGGGGAGGGCTTCGTGGTCGCGGGCCATGCCGGGGTCTTGACGGACTCCAGGAGCAGCTGGGCGACGTCGACGACCGTGATGGATTCCTTGGCCTTGCCCTCGTTCTTCTTGCCGTTGACCGAGTCGGTCAGCATGACCAGGCAGAACGGGCAGGCGGTGGAGACGATGTCCGGGTTCAGGGAGAGGGCTTCGTCGACGCGCTCGTTGTTGATGCGCTTGCCGATCCGCTCCTCCATCCACATCCGCGCGCCACCGGCGCCGCAGCAGAAGCCGCGTTCCTTGTGGCGGTGCATCTCCTGCTGGCGCAGGCCCGGGACGGCGGTCATGATCTCGCGCGGGGGCGTGTAGATCTTGTTGTGACGGCCCAGGTAGCAGGGGTCGTGGTAGGTGATGAGGCCCTCGACCGGGGTCACCGGGATCAGCTTGCCCTCGTCGATGAGGTGCTGGAGCAGCTGGGTGTGGTGGATGACCTCGTAGTCGCCGCCGAGCTGCGGGTACTCGTTGCCGATGGTGTTGAGGCAGTGCGGGCAGGTGGCGACGATCTTCTTGGCGGACTTCGGCTTCTTGGTCTCCGGGTCTTCGTCGTCCTCGCCGAAGGCCATGTTCAGCGCGGCGACGTTCTCCATGCCGAGCTCCTGGAACAGCGGCTCGTTGCCGAGACGGCGGGCCGAGTCACCGGTGCACTTCTCGTCGCCGCCCATGATCGCGAACTTGACGCCCGCCATGTGGAGGAGTTCCGCGAAGGCCTTGGTGGTCTTCTTGGCGCGGTCCTCCAGGGCGCCGGCACAGCCGACCCAGTACAGGTACTCGACCTCGGAGAGGTCCTCGATGTCCTTGCCGACGACCGGGACCTCGAAGTCGACTTCCTTCAGCCACTCCAGGCGCTGCTTCTTGGCCAGGCCCCAGGGGTTGCCCTTCTTCTCCAGGTTCTTGAGCATCGTGCCCGCCTCGGACGGGAACGCGGACT
This sequence comes from Streptomyces sp. DSM 40750, assembly GCF_024612035.1. Classification (GTDB taxonomy): domain Bacteria; phylum Actinomycetota; class Actinomycetes; order Streptomycetales; family Streptomycetaceae; genus Streptomyces. The sequence continues at coordinate 1,090,499 of NZ_CP102513.1, read as the reverse complement.
CGATCATCACCTGGTAGCGGCGCATGTCGACGATGTGGTCGACGTGCTCGATGTCCACCGGGCACTGCTCGACGCAGGCGCCGCAGGTGGTGCAGGACCACAGGACGTCGGGGTCGATGACGCCGTTCTCCTCGACGGTCCCGATCAGCGGACGCTCGGCCTCGGCGAGCGCTGCGGCGGGCACGTCCTTGAGCTGCTCCTCGGACGCCTTCTCCTCGCCCTCCATGGTCTTGCCGCCACCGGCGAGCAGGTAGGGGGCCTTGGCGTGCGCGTGGTCGCGCAGCGACATGATGAGGAGCTTGGGGGACAGCGGCTTGCCGGTGTTCCAGGCCGGGCACTGCGACTGACAGCGGCCGCACTCGGTGCAGGTCGAGAAGTCGAGGATGCCCTTCCAGGAGAACTGCTCCACCTGGCTGACACCGAAGACGTCGTCGTCACCGGGGTCGGTGAAGTCGATCGGCTTGCCGCCGGAGGTCATCGGCTGGAGACCGCCCAGCGCCGTCGCACCGTCGGCGTTGCGCTTGAACCAGATGTTCGGGAAGCCGAGGAAGCGGTGCCAGGCGACACCCATGTTGGTGTTCAGCGAGACCGTGATCATCCAGATCAGCGAGGTGCCGATCTTGATCATCGCGACGAGGTACACCAGGTTCTGGAGCGTTGACGGGTCGACGTCCTTGAAGGCGAGGACCAGCGGGTACGAGGCGAAGTACCCGGCCTCGTAGTGCTCCACGTGGTGGATGGCGCCCTCGAGGCCGCGCAGCACGTAGATCGCGAGACCGATGGTGAGGATGACGTACTCGACGAAGTACGCCTGCCAGGCCTTGGAGCCCGCGAAACGCGACTTGCGGCCGGCCCGGGAGGGCAGGTTGAGCAGCCGGATGGCCATCAGCACGAGGATGCCGAGGATCGTCATCACACCGATGAACTCGATGTACATCTCGAACGGCAGGAAGCCGCCGATGACCGGCAGCGTCCAGTCCGCCTGGAACAGCTGGCCGTACGCCTGGGCGAGGGTCGGCGGCAGCGTCAGGAAGCCGATCGCGACGAACCAGTGGGCGAAGCCGACGATCCCCCACCGGTTCATCCGGGTGTGGCCGAGGAACTCCTTGGCCAGGGTGATCGAGCGCGCCTTCGGGTCGTCCGTGCGGCTGCCCGCCGGCACCGGCTGACCGAGCTTCACGAACCGGTAGATCTGCGACACGGCTCGGGCGATCAGCGCAACGCCGACCACGGTCAGGACCAGCGACACGATGATCGCGGCGAGTTGCATGAGGGGATCACTTTCTCAGCGAATCCGAACGGAGTCGGGTCGTGCCCAAGGGTGACTGTGGCACCGAACTGGGAGTGCGCACGTCTCAGCCCTTGCGGGTGTTGATCTCCTCGGTGAGCTGGGGGACGACGTCGAAGAGGTCGCCGACGACGCCGTAGTCGACCAGGTCGAAGATCGGGGCTTCGGCGTCCTTGTTGACGGCGACGATGGTCTTGGAGGTCTGCATGCCCGCGCGGTGCTGGATGGCGCCGGAGATGCCGTTGGCGATGTAGAGCTGCGGCGAGACGGACTTGCCGGTCTGGCCGACCTGGTTGGTGTGCGGGTACCAGCCGGCGTCGACGGCGGCGCGGGAGGCGCCGACGGCCGCGCCGAGGGAGTCGGCGAGGGCCTCGATGATCGCGAAGTTCTCCGCGCCGTTGACGCCGCGGCCGCCGGAGACGACGATCGCGGCCTCGGTCAGCTCCGGACGCCCGGTCGACTCGCGCGGGGTGCGGGCGGTGACCTTGGTGCCGGTGGCCAGCGCGCCGAACGTCACGGACAGTGCCTCGACGGCGCCGGCGGCCGGGGCGGCCTCGACGGCGGCGGAGTTGGGCTTGACCGTGATGACCGGGGTGCCCTTGGAGACACGGGTCTTGGTGGTGAAGGAGGCGGCGAACACCGACTGGGTGGCCACCGGGCCGGCGTCGCCGGCTTCGAGGTCGACGGCGTCGGTGATGATGCCGGAGCCGATGCGCAGCGCGAGGCGGGCGGCGATCTCCTTGCCCTCGGCGGAGGACGGCACCAGCACGGCGGCCGGGGACACGGCCTCGACCGCGGCCTGGAGGGCGTCGACCTTGGGGACGACGAGGTAGTCGGCGTATTCGGACGCGTCGTGGGTGAGGACCTTGACCGCGCCGTGCTCGGCGAGCGCGGCGGCGGTGTCGGCGGCGCCGTTGCCCAGCGCGACGGCGACGGGCTCGCCGATGCGGCGGGCCAGGGTCAGCAGCTCCAGGGTGGGCTTGCGGACGGCACCGTCCACGTGGTCGACGTAGACGAGAACTTCAGCCATGGGATTGCTCTCCTGCGGATTGCGAAGTCTGAGGGGCGGTAAGGGAAATGGGCCTCAGCCGGGCCAGGGGCCGCGGCGGGCCGCAGGGCCTTAGATGAACTTCTGGCCCGCGAGGAACTCAGCGAGCTGCTTGCCGCCCTCGCCCTCGTCCTTGACGATCGTGCCGGCGGTACGCGCAGGGCGCTCGGTCGCGGAGTCGACGACCGAGTAGGCGCCCTCCAGACCGACTTCCTCGGCCTCGATGTCGAGGTCGGACAGGTCCCAGGACGCGACCGGCTTCTTCTTCGCCGCCATGATGCCCTTGAACGACGGGTAACGCGCCTCGCCCGACTGGTCGGTGACGGAGACCACGGCCGGAAGCGAAGCCTCCAGCTGCTCGGAGGCGGCGTCGCCGTCACGGCGGCCCTTGACCACGCCGTCCTCGACGGAGACCTCGGAGAGCAGGGTGACCTGCGGGACGCCCAGGCGCTCGGCGACCAGCGCGGGCACGACGCCCATGGTGCCGTCGGTGGACGCCATGCCGGAGATCACCAGGTCGTAGCCGGCCTTCTCGATCGCCTTCGCCAGCACCAGCGAGGTGCCGATGGCGTCGGTGCCGTGCAGGTCGTCGTCCTCGACGTGGATCGCCTTGTCCGCGCCCATCGACAGCGCCTTGCGCAGCGCGTCCTTGGCGTCCTCCGGACCCACCGTCAGAACCGTGATCTCCGCGTCGTCCGCCTCGTCGGCGATCTGCAGCGCCTGCTCCACCGCATACTCGTCCAGCTCGGAGAGCAGACCGTCCACATCGTCACGGTCGACGGTCAGGTCATCGGCGAAGTGCCGGTCGCCAGTGGCGTCGGGCACGTACTTCACAGTGACAACGATCCTCAAGCTCAAGGCAGGCCCCTTCACAAACGATCTCTACACTCATGCTCTTTGTTGACAATGCGAGAAGAGTATGACATTTAAATTCTAGTTAGATCAATACTGACTGCTCTCGAGGCACCCCTACGGACCGACGCATCAGCCATGGCTGGCAGCTGCACGCCAACGCTCGTGGATGCCTCGAGACCTGGCGTGCCGAACATGAAGGAGGACGCCGTGCTCATCGGTGTGGTGAAGGAGTCCAAACCGGGCGAGACGAGGGTCGCGACCACGCCGACGACCGCCGCGCAACTGCTGAAGCTCGGCTATGAGGTGGTGGTCGAACCGGGTGCGGGTGCGGCATCCAGCTTTCCCGACGACGCGTATGTCGAGGCGGGCGCCACCATCGGTGATGCCCTGGCGGCCGACATCGTGTTCGGGGTGAACCCACCGTCGGTAAAACAGTTGGACGGACTGCGCGAAGGAGCCACGCTCGTAAGCCAGTTGGGGCTGATGGGGGAGCCCGACCGGGTGGAGGACCTGGCCGGGCGGCCGATCACCGTGCTCGCCATGGACGCCGTACCGCGGATCTCACGTGCCCAGTCGCTGGATGTGCTGTCCTCGATGGCCAACATCGCCGGCTACCGGGCTGTGGTCGAGGCGGCCCATGAGTTCGGCCGGTTCTTCACCGGCCAGGTCACGGCCGCGGGCAAGGTGCCTCCGGCCAAGGTGCTGGTCGCCGGTGCCGGTGTCGCCGGCCTCGCGGCGATCGGCACCGCCGGCAGTCTGGGCGCGGTGGTGCGTGCCACCGACCCGAGACCGGAGGTGGCCGACCAGGTGAGGTCACTCGGGGGCGAGTACCTGGCGATCGAGTCGTCCGAGGCGGCAGTCAGCGCGACGGGGTACGCCAAGGAAATGGGGGACGGCTACAAGACGCGTGAGGTGGAGCTTTACGCCACGCAGTGCCAGGACGTCGACATAGTCATCACCACCGCCCTCATCCCCGGAAGGCCGGCGCCGCGACTGATCACCGCCGAGATGGTGGCCGACATGAAGCCGGGCAGCGTGATCGTGGACATGGCCGCGTCCAACGGCGGCAACGTGGCGGGCTCCGTCGCGGGTCACAAGGTGGTGACAGACAACGGGGTGACCATCATCGGCTACACCGACCTCGTTGGCCGGCTTCCCGCCCAGGCCTCCCAGCTGTACGGAACCAACCTGGTCAACCTCATGAAGCTGCTGACGCCGGACAAGGACGGCACGCTGGTGCTGGACTTCGACGATGTCGTGCAGCGTTCGATGACCGTCGTGCGCAAGGGGGAGTTGACCTGGCCTCCGCCGCCGGTGCAGGTGTCGGCGACTCCGACGGCGGCGCCTGCGGCGACGGCGGTTCGGGGCGACAGCGCGGCTCCGCGAGTCGTCTCACCCGCCAAGCGGTTCACGGCGGTCGCGGCAGTGGGCGCACTGCTGTTCGTGACGGCCGCGTTGTCGCCGCGCGCACTGCAGGGCCATCTGACCGTCTTCGCCCTCGCGATCGTGGTCGGCTACTACGTGATCGGGCATGTGCATCATGCCCTGCACACTCCGCTGATGTCGGTGACCAACGCGATCTCCGGCGTCATCGTGGTCGGAGCGCTGCTGCAGATCGGCCACGGAGACACGGCGATCACGGCCGTCTCGTCCGTCGCGATCCTGCTCGCCGCCATCAACATCTTCGGTGGGTTCGCCGTCACCCGGCGCATGCTCGCCATGTTCTCCAGGAGCTGACCCCGCATGGCTGTCGACACCGCCGCACAGGCGGCATACATCGTCTCGGCACTGTTGTTCATTCTGGCCCTGGCGGGTCTGTCGAGGCACGAAACCGCCAAGGCCGGCAACACCTTCGGCATCGCCGGCATGGCGGTGGCGCTGATCGCGACGGTCGCGCTTGCCCTCGACCAGGACCTGGAGAACTCCGGCCTCGGCCTGCTGATCGGCGCCACCGCCGTCGGCGCCCTGATCGGGCTCCGACGTGCCAAGGTGGTGGAGATGACGGGTATGCCGGAGCTGATCGCGCTCCTGCACAGCTTCGTGGGGCTGGCCGCGGTCATGGTCGGCTGGAACGGATACCTCCACGTCGAGGCGGACCTCGACGGCAGCGGAGCGCAGGCGCTGCGCGTCACAGACGCTCTTGGCATCCACCATGCCGAGGTGTTCATCGGTGTGTTCATCGGCGCGGTGACGTTCACCGGTTCCGTCGTGGCCTTCCTCAAGCTGTCCGCACGGATGAAGTCCGCGCCGCTGACGCTGCCCGGCAAGAACGCCCTCAACGTCGGCGCCCTCCTCGTGTTCGCCGTGTTGACCACCTGGTTCGTGATCGAGCCGAGCCTCTGGCTCCTGGTGGCGGTCACCGCGATCGCGCTGCTGCTCGGGTGGCACCTGGTGGCCTCGATCGGCGGCGGTGACATGCCGGTCGTGGTGTCCATGCTGAACAGCTACTCCGGCTGGGCCGCGGCCGCGTCGGGATTCCTCCTGGAGAACGACCTGCTGATCATCACGGGTGCTCTGGTCGGTTCCTCCGGCGCGTACCTCTCCTACATCATGTGCAAAGCGATGAACCGGTCCTTCATCTCCGTGATCGCCGGTGGCTTCGGGATCGAGGCAGGCCCGGGTGGTGACCAGGACTTCGGTGAGCACCGGGAGATCGGTGCCGAAGGCGTCGCGGAGATACTCACCGGCGCTGACTCAGTGATCATCACCCCCGGCTACGGCATGGCGGTCGCGCAGGCACAGCACGGTGTGGCCGAACTGACCCGAACCCTGAGGGAGAAGGGCAAGGACGTCCGCTTCGGGATCCATCCGGTCGCCGGGCGGCTCCCCGGCCACATGAATGTGTTGCTGGCCGAGGCCAGAGTGCCCTACGACGTCGTGCTGGAAATGGACGAGATCAACGACGACTTCGACGGCACGTCCGTGGTGCTCGTCATCGGTGCCAACGACACCGTCAACCCGTCGGCGATGGACGACCCCGGCAGCCCGATCGCCGGTATGCCGGTGCTGCGGGTCTGGGAGGCCGACAACGTGGTGGTCTTCAAGCGGTCCATGGCCTCCGGCTACGCCGGCGTGCAGAACCCGTTGTTCTTCCGGGAGAACGCGGCGATGCTGTTCGGCGATGCCAAGGAACGTGTCGAGGACATTCTCCGAGCACTCTGACGCCGTCGCGGCCGACCGCTGACTCCGTCTCGGTCGGCCGCGACGCGGCCTCGTCTGATATCCATCACGCTGTCTTCCCGAGCTCCTCTCAACCCACCACCGGGTCGTCAGGACCGCAAGAAGTTGCTGGTGGGATGACCATGGGTGGGCGTCGGTGGAGAGTGGGGCGGTGCCGCAAGCCTGATCGGAGAGCATGCCGAGGGGCTCACCAGATTCGGGGGGCTTCCTGTCGAGTGCCTTCTACCGGTCTCGGTCAGGCAGCGGTTGAGGAGTGGGATGACCCTGAAGGCAACGGAGACCAGACACCTTCCACGGGACTCAAGCCCGGTCTCCAAAACCGAGGTTGAAAAATGGGGAGCTATTCATGGTTGGCGGCATACTTGTGCAATCCCGGCAGTGCGATAGGTGATCGGAATGTCCCAGTCGGCAACAACTGGGGCGCCGAGTTGCAGGTGGGCGCGGACCAGGAGGTCGCGTTAGTCTCGCCAGGAGAAGCTCTTGCGATGTTCCTTTGAGGAGCAGTGGAAGCCGGGGCCGGTAGATAGTCATGACGTCTCGCCAGGCCGGTAGCAGCACATCGCGGCGATGGAGATCCGTCGCCGAACTGTCCCGGACTCCGAGTCTGCCCGCGAACGGGCCCCAATCCGGCCTCGTCCTCAAGACGATGTAGGCCCCGAGGCCGCCGCGGTACTCCATCTGCGGCCACACTTTTCCATAACTCGACGCCCTACTCGTTACGTTCGAGCGCCCGCCGTCGGGGCTCCGCCACGAGTGTGGCGGTGCAGCAGCCGCCACACTCCCGCGATAGAACACGTGAGGCCGGAATTCCGGCCGATCACGGTTCTGATGCGTTGCAACGCCCACCGCTGATCTTCCCCGCCATGCGCTGCGGAGCTGCCCTTGGCGAGCCCATTTCCAGCCGAGTGAACGCGGATGGCGAAGCTCCGCAGAACATCTTCGTGATGCGGTGACAAGCGTCAGAGGGGTGGTTCCGGAGACAGGCGGTCACCCTCAAGAACCGCCTGCCTCCGGCTCACACCACCGCGCCCGGCGTTCCGGGCCTCGCGGTGCGGGGCGAGGCCCGGAAGCCAGTGGATCAGGGCGCTGGGTGGGAGTCGTGGGTCTGGCCCAGAAGCCGCCTGGCTCTCTCCAGTACGGGCTTGTCGATCATCCGGCCGTCGACCGCGGTGACGGAGTCCCCCGCGGCGATGACACTGCGCGCCCACTCCAACTCGGCCTCCGACGGGGCGAATCCCCGGCCGACTGCCTCGACCTGGGCAGGGTGGATGCAGAGTTTCCCGGTGAAGCCCAGTCGGCGCGCGTGCATGACGTCCTCGTGCAGTACCTCGGCGTCCTTCACCGCGGTGGTGACCCCGTCGACCGGTGGGCAGATGCCGGCTGCGGCAGAGACCGAGACGAGCTTGGAGCGTGCGTACGCGAGGGCGGCATGGTCGTCCCAGGCGACACCGAGCTGCCCGGCGAGGTCGACGTTGCCGAAGGCCACACGTGCGACGCCCACCGTGGCGCACACCTCCCATGCCCGCTCCACCCCCGCCGCTGTCTCGATGAGCGGAACGAGTTCGCAGCGTCCGGCGACCCGGGCGGCGACTTCCGTGAGTACGGCCGGATCCTCCGCCTTGGGCACCATGACCGGGCAGCCGTGGCGGGCCGCCTCCGCCAGGTCGGACTGGAACCACGGAGTTCCCGGCGGGTTGATCCGGACGACCGCGTCGTTCCCCTGAGCGAGCCAGGCGGCGGCATTGGCGCGGGCCTGCGCCTTGTCCTCAGCCGCGACGGCGTCTTCGAGGTCGATGATGACGAGGTCCGCACCGGAGGCGGCCGCCCTGAAGAAGCGGTCCGGGCGGTGTCCGGGGACGAAGAGCCAGCTACGAGCCGACGAGATGTACCTGCTGCCGATGGTCATGCGAACGTCACCTCGGCGGTGGCGTGCTGGGCCTCTCGGCCTGAGGCGATATGTAGCTCTGTCCGGCCGTTCACCGGGGTGCCGGCGGCGAGAAGGCGCTCGCCCGCGAAGGCCGGGCTGCGCAGACGATAGGACACGGATCGCACCTGTCGGGTCGGGGCGTTGCGGTGGACGAGATCCATCATGAGCAGCACCAGAAGGGGGCCGTGGACCACCAGCCCCGGATAGCCCTCCTCGTCCCGGGCGTAGGGCAGGTCGTAGTGGATGCGGTGGGCATTGGCGGTGAGCGCGCTGAAGCGGAACAGCAGAGGCGGGTCCGGCCGCAGTGAGAGCTGCCACGCGTCGTCGGCCTGGGGTTCCGCCGACGTTTCGAGTGTCACGGGAGCGCTCCGGGTGGGGCCGCGTCCGGACCGGTAAACGATGTCCTGCTCCTCGACGAGACAGGTCCGGCCCCCTTGACGGTACTCGTTGCGTTGCGTCACGAAGAGCAGTTCACCGGTTCTGCCGTGTTTGACCTCAACGCTCTGCACGCTGCTGACCCGCTCGGCCCTCTCGCCGAGACACAGGGGTTCGGAGACGGCGCAGCGCCCTCCGGCGAACATCCGCTGCCGGTCGGGGACAGGGGGCAGGAAGTGGCCGTGAGCCGGGTGGCCGTCGGGCCCGAGATCGCACTGGGCGGGCCAGTCCAAAAAGTAGAGCCAGTGCCACAGCGCCGGGAGGGGAGTCCCGGAGCCAGCGACGGGTTCGGGTCTGTCAAGCAGCGCCGACAGCGCCGCGACGGGGCCGGAGGACAGCGAGTCCTCGCGAGTGACCGAGCCCGGCTTCCATGACTCCACGTGCGCTTGGAGAGGACTTCTACTGAGCTGCATCGGCCCGTCCTTGGGAGCGGTGGGGTGCACGCGGGCGCTGCGCCGCTGGTGGGCTCGGCCCGTCGACTGACGTCCTTGACATAGTTGTAAGACAATTACATGATTGTCAATAGAGAGGCGCTTGTGGACGCACGATGACAACGCCCGCCCGGCCTGGAAGCAGGGCGGTTGATTCCTCTTGGCCGTTCCGTCTGGCCCTGGGTGCCCAGCGGTCCTTGAGTGCCGGTTAAGCGCCCGCAGTGCGCCGTTCCACAGAAGGGAATCACGTTGACGCCAGCGCCATCACCTCAGCCACTCGACGGTCTGCGCATCGTCGAAGGCGCTTCCTTCGTGGCCGGCCCCTCGGCCGGCCTGGCTCTCGCCCAACTCGGGGCGGACGTCATCCGGGTCGACCCGCCGGGCGGTGGAAGCGACTTCCTTCGCTGGCCGCTCTCCTCCACCGGGGACAGTCTGTTCTGGGCCGGCCTCAACAAGGGCAAGAGGTCCGTGACGATCGACCACCGCACTGAACAGGGACGGGAACTGCTGCTCGCCCTAGTCGCGGCGCCCGGAAGCGGGGCCGGGATCTTCCTGGACAACATGGTCGGTCGACACCGGCTGACGTACGACGAACTGCGTGCTCGGCGCGAGGACGTCATCCACGTGCACCTCCAGGGCAGGAGTGACGGGTCCCCGGCCGTCGACTACACGATCAACGCGGAAGTGGGAGTACCACAGATGACCGGTCCCCAGGGCGGGGAGCAGCCGGTCAATCACGTACTGCCCGCCTGGGACCTGCTGTCCGGAATGGTCGTGGCCTCGGGAATCCTGGCCGCTGTACTCCACCGTGAGCGTGAGGGGCAGGGAGCTCAACTCGAACTCGCCCTGGCAGACGTGGCGTTGGCCGGCGTCGGCAACATGGGATGGCTGGCGGAAGCGGAGATGAGGGGCGGGCCACGGGTCCGGCAGGGAAACCACATGTATGGCTCCTTCGGCGTGGACTTCGAGACCTCGGACGGTCGTCGGCTGATGGTGGTCGCCCTGACCGAGGGGCAATGGTGCGCACTGCGCGACGTCACCGAGACGGGTGCCGTCTTCGCCGCGCTGGAGCGGGCCCTGGGTGCGGACCTGAGCCAGGAGGGCGACAGGTATCGGCTGCGTGAGACGATCGCCGCCGTACTGAGGCCATGGTTCGCCCAGCGGGACTTCGGCACGGTGCGCGAACTGCTGGAGCGCGCGAAGGTCCTGTGGAGTCCGTACCTGGACATGGCCGAGGCGGCTCGCGCCGCACGCGCTGACGAGACGTCGGTGGCGGCGGAGATGGACCAACCCGGGATCGGCCCTCTGCTGGCTACTGGCCGACCTCTGCGGTGGGCCGGAACCGGGGCGCCTCCCGTGCCGGCGCCACGCCTCGGCGAACACACCGAGGACGTGCTGTCCGATCTCCTCGGCCTCTCGACCGAGGAGATCGGCCGACTGCAGGACGCGGGTGTCGTTCGTGTGAGCTGCGACGACGGCCAGCGGAGTCGACGGCAGTCCGAACAGAGGCTTCCCCCGGGTTCGCCGCGACAGCGTAGCCTGCCCGCGCGGGCCTGACTGCCCCCGGAACTTGTACTACGGAGGCGACGCCGGTTGGCGGTGGCGGGTCACGTCGCACGGCTGCTCGTCTAGGGTGCGTGCCGGTAGGAGGGCGGGCCCTTGTGCTCCGCCGTCGGCCTTGATCGACACACCGGCAGTTGCGGGCTGGCATGGCGAACGGAGGGCCCGTGACGGTCGTATCAGAAGGCCTTTCTGAGTAGTCGGCTGACCTGCAGCGTCACATTGAACGGTTCGACCCGCTGCTTCCTCAGCTTTGACGACGCCGGTGTGTCGGCAGCGCTTCGATCTCTGTCATGGACGAACGCCGCGATGTCCTCACGTTCGCGATCCGGCAGACCGGCGACTGAACGCACTTCCGTCTACTGTCGCCAACCCGCCCGCCCCTGCCCTCGACGTGACCTTGGGCAGCCGCCGTCACCGACGTCCCCAGCTGGCCGGCCACTCCGCTGGCCGCAGATCCACCTGCACTCGTCAGCCGCCGGTCGGACGGCCCGGGGCGGTGGGCATTCCTGCGGCAGCGGAAGCGACGCGGCGGTCGGTGGTGAGGTCGAGGAGACGCGCCCATCACGAGGTGGCAACGGACCCGCGTGGCACTGTCAAGCCTCTTGACGGACAGTCGTTATGCAGCTTTGAATGCAGTCTGACATTAGCTCGCTTGGTAGATGTTGGGCCAGGCGCTCTGCAATGAGGCGGTGTGCTGATGAAGGTAACGCGCTGGGATCTGCCGAGGGTGGCCGTGGACGCCCCCTCTGCCGATGCCGCGGCAGTGGCTGCGGCTGAGCGTGCGGGCCGGCTCACAGACTTGAAATATCGCTGGCCCGCTCGCTACCGGGCAAGCTGGGCCGCGTTCCTGATGCTCGCCGCGGTGGTGCTCTTCGCGGCACCGCGCACGCTCAGCAGCGCGTCGCTCGAAATGGTCACCGCGCTCGCCGGTGTGCTGGCGATCGCCGCGATCGGACAGATGCTGATCATCATGCTGGGATCGATCGATCTGTCGGTCTCGGCCATTATGTCCGTGGCGGCCGGCATGATCGTCCACTACGGCGGCCCAGGGGCGAGCGCGCCGACGGTGATCGCCTTCGCGTTGGTGGTCCCGGTCGTGTTCAGTGTGGTCAACGGAGTGCTCATCGCCGTTTTCCGGCTCAACGCACTGATCGTCACCCTGGCGACGTTCGGCATGATCTCCGGTGGGATCACGCTGTGGACGAGTGTGTCGCTGTCCGTCTCCGGGCAGGCGCCACAGTCCCTCCAGGACTTCGCACAGAAGACGTTCTTCGGCGTCAATGTCGTCTTCCTGTTTGCGCTGGTCGTGGCCGTGATATTGGCCGCGGTCCTGACCAAGACTCGTTTCGGCCGCCGTATCGCAGCCGTCGGCGCCAATCGGCGGTCGGCGCGCGCACTCGGAATCCGGGTCACCGCTGTCGAACTGTCGACGTACGCCTTCGCCGGGCTGCTCTACGGCATCGCCGGCGTGCTGCTGGCCGGCTACATAGGGACGCCGGACGTCTACGCGGGCGCGCCGTACCAAATGGCCACGATCACGGCGGCGGGCATCGCCGGAGTGATCTTCACCGGAGGGCCGGCGAGCGTCGCCAGCGTCGTGATCGCCGCATTCTTCCTCCAGTTTCTCGACCAGGCGCTCTCCCTCATGGGCCTTTCGGCCGGGGCGCGCGTGGTGATCCAAGGACTTGCCCTCGTGGTCGCCGTCGCTGCCATCACCCTTGGCCAGTACGGCGCCTCGAGCTTCAGGCGTGGCTTCAAGAAGGCCGGACGCCCCGTTGCCGGCGGCTGACCCCAAGCAGTGTCATCTGCCGCATCTCCGTTACCTGCCATGCCGAGAGGAACACATCAATGACGATGGGCAAGCAGGCCTGCGTGCGTAGTCGGAAGACCCGCCAAAGGCTCACCATCACCACAGTCGCCGCGATACTCGCGCTGACCGCCTGTTCCAGCACGACAGCCAGCAACTCCACGAACAGAGCGGGCTCGGCGGACGCGTCCGCAGGGTCCTCCGCGCCGGTCGACGAGAAGGCCGTCGCCACGACCATCAAGCGGATGTTCCTGAAGGACATTCCGCTCGAAACCATGGACCCGGTGGTCCAGGAGGCCATGAAGACGGCCGCCGTCAAGTTCACGCCGAAGATGGAGTCCAAGCTCCAGGAGTGTCTGACGAAGAACGTCTGTGAGACCGGCACCGGCTCGCTCACGATCGGCTTCCCCAACGACAACATCAATCCTTGGCGCCAGACCTTCCGCGCCGAACTCACCGCCCAGGCGATCTCCTCGGGCCAGGTCTCGAGGATCATCTACAGCCTGGGGTCCGATGTCTCCAGCTACCTGGCGAACTTCAAGAGCCTGATCGCCCAAAGGCCTGACATCATCGTGATGGACACGATCTGGGGAGCCGCCGTGCTGCCCGTGGTGCAGCAGGCCAAGGCGGCCGGCATCACCGTCGTCCAGGCGGAGACACCGGTTCCGGACGCGGTCGCGAAGGCGGTCGACGTCTACGCGCCCGCCGACCTCTGCGGTGCCTACACCGACGGTGCGAAGCAAGTGGCCCAGATGGTCGGCAAGCCCGGCACCTACGGTCTCTACACCGGTGTTCCCGGCAACGCCAGCGCGGCGGCATGGCAGCCGTGCCTCCAGAAGGGCCTGAAGGACGCGGGCTGGCGCAAGTCGATCGAGGGCTTCACCCAGTGGACACCCCAGGGCATGACGCAGGCGGGTAATTCCCTGTACGCCTCCGGCCGGGACCCTGAGGCGGTGGCCTACGACTACACCCTGGAATACTTCATGGCCCCGTACCTCAAGGCCGACCGTACGCCGCCGATTCTGATGTCGGACGTTGTGAACTACGCCTTCCTCAAGCAGTTCAAGCAGGCGCAGGAGGACGGCGTCAAGGCAACCGCGTTCGTCGCCAACAGCCGTGTGTGGTACGGCCGCATCGGTGTCACCGCCGGAATCATGGCCAAGCAGGGTCAGAAGGTCGACCACGAGGTGTCGATTCCGTACCCGATGGTGGACATCAGCGAGGTCATGCCGACCTACGACCCGGCGATGCCGGCGAACGCACCGGTCCCCACCCTCTTCAATGCCAAGCAGGCGGCCGCGGTTCTTGCGGCAGGTTCGTGATTCCTGAACGACCTGGCGGTCCTGGCCGGACCGGGCCTCACCCGGCCCGGCCAGGACCGGAGCATCGAATTAGCCAGCGGAGGAATCCTTGATGGAGAAGATCATGCCGCGTACAGACGATCTCGCCGAGGACAGGACCCCCGGCAGTACGGACGTGGAGCGCAGTGTCCCCGCCGTCATCCTCACCGGGGTCACGAAGTCGTTTCCCGGCGTTCGCGCACTGTCCGACGTCGACTTCGACTGTCGCCCGGGCGAGGTCCACGCCCTGGTCGGCGAGAACGGCTCCGGGAAGTCGACCCTGATCAAAATCGCGTCGGGTGTCCTGGGCACGGACGAGGGCACGGTCCTCATCGGCGGCGAGGAACTCGGTGCCGGCGGGGTACAGCGGGCCCGGCGCCTGGGGCTCATCACCGCCTACCAGGACACTTCACTGGTCCCCGAGCTGAGCGTGGCCGACAACATCACCCTCAGCTTCAACGCCGTCGGCGAGACGAGACCGCCTGACCTGGACCGGATGCTCGCCCGGTTCCACCTCCCGTTCAAGCCCACGGACCTGGTCTCCGCCCTCGGCCCGGGCGCCCGCCAACTGCTCGAAGTGGCGAGAGCGATGGCCCACCGCCCTCGTGTACTGATGCTCGACGAGCCCACCGCCGCTCTCGACATGCGTTTGGCGGAGCAGCTCAGCGATCTCATCAAGCAGGCCCGCGACGAGGGCGCCGCCATCGTGTACGTGAGCCACCGACTGGCCGAGGTCAAGCGTCTTGCCGACCGTGTCACGGTGCTGCGCGACGGCGTCATCCAGGGGACGCACGAATCGCGGGACTGGGACGTCGACGAGATCGTCGAGCTCATGGTCGGCGCGCCGACCGAACTCGAGTTCCCCACGCGTACGCCGCCGTCTTCGTCGCCCGTCCGGCTGGACATCCAAGAGCTCTCCGGTCGCGGGTTCGGGCCGGTGTCGATCAACGTGCGTGCGGGCGAGATCGTCGGCGTCGCCGGGGCCGAAGGCAACGGCCAGCGAGCGCTGCTCCGCGGCGTCATCGGCATCGACCGGACCGGCGGATCGAGCAGCGTCGACGGCAAGAAGCAGCGCCGCGTCACGCCGGCGACCGCGCTCGACGCCGGCATCAGCTTCCAGAGCGGCGACCGGGCGGCCGAATCGGTCTTCGAGTCGATGTCGGTCATGGACAACGCCACGATCCAGATGGGCCCTGATTCCGGGCCGGCCGGCTTGTCGCTCACTCGACGGTTGCTGCCTGCCTTCCGGCAGGCGAAACGTGATCTGGGCATCGTCGCGGCGTCCCCGTATCAACCCGTCAGCGGGCTGTCTGGTGGCAATCAGCAGAAGTCCGTGCTCGCCCGGCCCGCGTTGCGTCAGCCGAAGGTGCTCATCGTCGACGAGCCCACGCAGGGTGTCGACGCGCGGGCCCGTATGGACATCTACCGCGTCCTCGCGTCCGCTGCCGACGAGGGCATCGCGGTCCTTGTGAACTCCTCCGACTCGGCTGAACTCGCGGGGCTCTGCGACCGCGTTTACGTGATGTCGCGCGGACGTGTCGTCCAGGAGCTCAGTGGGCCGACGACCGAGACCGAGATCGTACGCGGCTTCGTCAGCGCGACCGATGTCGCCGAAGAGCAGGGACCCGCCCTGATCCAGGGCCAGGGACTGATGCGGCGGCTGGTCGGCCGTGTGTCAGCGCACCTGCCCATCGCCATCCTGCTGCTGCTGATCACCATGGTCGCGCTCTACACCGGCACGCAGTCCGAAGTGTTCTGGACGAAGACGAACCTGGCGAACCTGCTGATCCTCACGTTGCCGCTGGCCTTCGTCGCGATCGGCCAACAGTTCGTGATGTTCACCGGCCTGCTCGACATCTCCATCGGTTCGACGATGAGCCTGACGGTCGTGCTGGTCTCTATGACATTGCCCGACCTAGGGATGTCATCGGTCCTCTCTACGCTGGGCCTGCTGACAGTGGAAGTCTTGGCAATCGGCCTGTTCAACGTTCTACTGATCGAAGTTCTCAAAGTGACACCGATCGTCGCGACGGTGGCGACCATGGGCATCGTTCAGGGCATCGCGATCGTCCTGCGCCCGCAGCCGGACGGCGTGATCGCACCGGAACTCGTCTCACTCGTCGCTCAGGGCATCGGCTTTGTTCCAGCCGCGTTCATCATCCTGGTGGTCATCGCGTTCGCCACGGAGTTCTGGCTCCGTCGAAGCCGCAGCGGGCTCGCCCTGCGCGCTGTGGGATTCCACGGCGAATCCGCTCGTCGCGTGGGGACACGCGTCGTCCGGGTACGCGTGTTCAGCCTCATCCTCTGCGCCCTCGGCGCCGTCGTCGGTGGCGTCTTCCTCGCCAGCCAGACGGGCTTGGGGTCGAACGCGGTCGGGGCCGGCTACACCCTTCCCTGCTTCGCCGCCGTGTTTCTTGGCGGAGCAGTGCTCAGCGGTGGCCGCGGATCGTTCGTCGGCGCCATGCTCGGGGCGCTGTTCCTGGGCCTGCTGAACAACGTCACACCACTGCTGCACATCCCGGATGCCTGGCAGCAGATCCTTTACGGGGGCATTCTGCTGGTGGCCGTCGCTGCCTACGCATCGCTCGAGCGCGCCCGCAACCGCGGCATCCGCACAGCATGACAACCCAATCGGCTCGCACTGGAGAACAACGGTGACCTACGAGATCAACACGCTGATCCCCGGTCGGACCTTCGTGGAGGCGCCCCGCTGGCACGAGAACCGGGTCTGGTTCTCAGAGCTGTACACATGCAGCGTCATGTCGGCCAGGGAGGACGGCTCAGACCTTCGCATCGAGGCGACTGTCCCGGCACAGCCGTCCGGACTGGCCTGGCTGCCCGACGGCCGACTGCTCGTCGCGTCGATGAGAGACCGGACGTTGTTGCGTCGCGAGGCCGACGGCAGCATGGTGGTGCACGCCGACCTGAGCGGACATGTCAACGGCTTTTGCAACGAAGTCATCGTCGACCGGCACGGCCGGGCTTATGTCGGCGACTTCGGATTCGACCTGGACCACCGGGCCCCGATGGCACCAGGCTCGCTTCACCGGATCGACCCGGACGGCCGGATCACCCGGGTCGCCACCGACCTCTGGTTCCCGAACGGCTGCGTACTCACCGAAGACAACGTCTTCATCGTCAATGAAACCTTCGGGAACCGCATCTCCGCCTTCGACCTGACTGACGACGGGCGGCTCGTCAATCACCGGGTATGGGCCGAGTTCGGTCCGCTGCCCAAAACGACGGAGTTCGCCCAGGCCGAGGCGGAGTTCCTCGTGTGTCCTGACGGCATGTGCGTCGATGCCGAGGGCGCGCTGTGGATCGCCGACCTCGGTTCCGAAAAGCTTCTGCGCCTGCGCGAAGGGGGCGAGGTGATCGACGAGATCGTGCCCGGCATGATGCCCTTCTCGTCCGTCATCGGAGGGGAAGACGGCCACACCATGTTCATCTGCGCCGCACCCGACTTCGACGAGCAGGAACGCCGGAGCACGACCGAGGCGAGGATCCTGACGACGCGGATGTCGGTGGGAGCGGCAACGGGGACGGTGGACAGCCGGCCTGCTGAAGTCGGGTAGCCCGCGTCGTGCCGCTTCGCTCCGCACCAGGCGACGGCTGCTGTCAGGGCGTGTGTCGAAAGTGGATCTTGTCCGTGAGTCGGCGACAGCTGATCAAGGTCAATTCCAGCGTTTGCCGGGCTCACGCCAACACACCGCCGGGGCGAGGGAAACGGGGACTTCCAGAAGGAACCGCCCGACGGCGTCGCCACCGAGTCGGCCAACCACAGTCTCGGAGCCTCGCACGGAGGACTCACGACCAAGCTCTTACTGAAGGTGCCAGGCCAGTCACTGAAGGTGCCTTCGACGTACCTCCCATGGCAGGGACCGCCTGATCCTGGGAGGAAATTGACCCCTCTTCGCTGGGCGTTTGTTGAGGTTCACTGGCTGCGGCTCACCCCATGCCCTCCCAAAGGATCGACTCGGTATGCACTTCATCACGATCGCCGCACCCGTGGCTCGCACCGGCGCCCGTCGCGTCATGCTGGCGACAGCGTCTCTGGTCTCCGCGACGATGCTCATCATGTTCTCGGCGGGTGCCGCGCAGGCGCACCACGGGTTCGACGACTTCGACACCGAACGCCTCTACTACATCTCGGGTACCGTCTCGCAGGTCCGCTGGGGCGAGCCGCACTCCCACTTCAACGTGACCATCGACAGCGATCTCCCCGCTGACACTCCCGAGCGCGATCTGCCTGAGGGACTGCGGGACGCCGCCGACAGCGACCCGATCAACGCCGCACCGTCCTACAGCGGTTCTCACGACGAGCTGGAGGTCACCATCGCACCGCCGAGCTTCACGGGGATGTGGGGCCTGGACCGCGAGCTCGAAGACGGCGAGCGGATCGAAGCCGTCGGTTATGTCGGCAAGAGCCACGACGACGAATTCCGTCCGGTCGTGTTCTGGTACGAAGAGGGGAAGCCTGTCAACCAGGTGCTCAACGAGGAACTCCCGGCGACGCCGTTGTCGGTGCCGTATCCGGAGGGCGACGCACCGTCCGGCGACGCCGACCAGGATTCCCCGTCTGCCTCAGCGGACTCCGAGGGCACGTCACCGGTTGCGGTGTGGGCCATGGTCGGTGGCGTACTGGTCGCCACCATCGCAGGTGGAGCCTTCTACCTGCGACGACGCTCGCCCCGAGCGTGATGGCGCTCGTCATGGACAATGTTTTCTCCTGGCTGGAGGACGGCTGGTTCGCCGAGGTCGTCCGTGGCACGGCCTACCTGTATCCGATGCTCGAAAGCGTCCACATCATCGGCATCGCCCTCCTCATCGGGCCGGCCGCAGCATTCGATCTTCGGCTGCTGGGGCTCGGTCGGCGGGCACTGCCAGTGACGACCGCGGCCAACTACCTGCTCCGCATGTCACACCTCGGCTTCCTGATCGCGGCAGCCACCGGTGTGGCCATGTTCCTGCCCGGCGCGAGCCTCATCGCCGACCGTGGCAGTGCTCCGTGGAAGCTCGGCCTCATCCTGCTCGCAGGTCTGAACATCCTGATCTTCCATCGGCGGACCTACCGCAGCGTGGCCGACTGGGATATAGACCAGCCGACGCCTGCCGCCGCCCGGCTCGCTGCGGTCGTCTCCCTCACGTCGTGGTCGGGTGTCACGATCGCGGGAAGGCTCCTGGCCTACACCTGACCGCCACAGCGGACGGAGCCGTCAGGAAGGATGGAGTTCGACATGCGCTTCATCAAGATTGGCGCGATGGCGCCGTAGCCCGGTGGTGATCGCTCTGGCTGCGCGGCGTCAGTGACCTGTGTGAACACTCCGCGTCGAGCCGTACTCGCTGGCCGCCCATGAGACCAACAGCTTCATCGCGCCAGCTCCCGTGCCCACGCCGGCGTCGCCGAGATCCGTTGCGCCCAGTCACCCGGGACATAAGTCGTCGGTTCGGGCAGGCCACCGAGCCGTTCGATCGCGGCATCGGCGGTCGGGACGGCCTTCTCCATGATGCCGCGCGACAGCTGCAGGTCGAAGATCTCTAGAGAGGCGCGCAGCCTCGCGGCGGCGGCTTCGGTCTCGGCCACGGTGACGCTCACCGCGACGAGAACGAACGGCGCGCCGATGCCGCTCGGGTGGGGGCCGGGGACGAAACACCGGCGATAGGTGTCCAGGGCTGTGGCGGTGCCACGGGGGTTGATCATGGCGGCGAGCAGTACGGGCCCGAGCCGGCCAGCCACGACCGCGCTGTTCATCCGTTCGCCGGTGTCGACCTGGTCTCCACGGGGTGGGGGGGAACCCCACCCCGTGGATCCTCGGGTCCTCGCCGAACAACGACGATGTCCGAGATGCCCTCGGGCTCGGCGAGCTGGTCGAGCGGCGTGCCCGCCAGCATGGTTCCCCAGGCTGGCCGTGGCGCCGCCATCAGGCCGTCCGTGCGTGTCACGCCCGGCAACGCTATTCACCGTCACCTGCCCCGGCCCGAGTTCCTGTGCCAGCACCCATACCAGCGTGTCCGACGCTACCGGTGGTGAAGTCCCGCCGCAGCAGGTCCGGCGCCGGGGCCGCTTCCGGCTCGGGGGACCGCGGTGCGGACCTTCTTGCGCAGGTGGACGCCCTGACGGCCGCCTCGGCGCGTCACCCGCTCTACGCGCTTGTGGCCGACGTTGAGTCCGGAACCATGAGGGCGAAGAGTCGTTCGAGGGAGGGCTGCTCCTCGAGACTCCAGATGCACTGCAACAGCTCTTCCGCACGGTCTTTACCGAGACGTGGCTCGACCTGGCCGAGGAACTTTGCGGAGATCTCGTCGTCGGCCATGGGGTTCTGCGGGTGCCCCTTGGGATTCTCACCCATGAGAGTCAGTGCCCGTCCGTCCTTGAGCTCCACCTCGAACCGACAAGCCATCTGCCAGGGGAAGCTCGCTGTGTACGCCGGGTCTTCGATCAGCTGGATCGTGTTCGTCACGTCCAACAGACTGGGGTCGAGGTAACGCTCTGCCTCGAACGTTGCCTCCGTGATCGCGCCGTCCACCAGCGCCGCGGCGATGAGATACGGACCGCTGTGGTCGGCAGTTTCCCGGTTCGAGGGGCGCCACAGGGCCGGTTCTGCCTCGCGTGACACGACTGACTTGCGTTCCATGTAGACCCTCATTGTTGCGATGTCACGTGGGTCGACTGTCTTGCGCATCTCCAACGCAAGCTGAACCGGCAGCTGCATCTCGTAGCGCAACGGCAAGTGCTTGAAGTACGTGTTCTCCACGCGGAAGGGGCGCTGAAGGCTGCCGAACGGCCCGAGCGAGAACTCGTGGTCGAGCTGCCGCATGAATCCACGAGCACCTTCGAACGCCATCTCAGGCCCCGTGATCCCTGCTTCAGCGAGTACGGCCGCGAAGAGTCCGTTGCGACTACCGTTCGGGCCGGCCAGACCCTTCCAGTTGGAAATTGACCCCACCCGGGTCTCGTACAGACAGATGTTGGGGACCACGGCGAGCCGGATCGCGTTCGCCGTCTGTGCCCGCGAGAGTCCGAGAAGCCTGGCTGCGGCCGCCGAAGTTGCGATGCTGTGGAAGAGGGGATGGTCCCAGCCATTGCCGCGGAGTACGACCTCATCGACGAGCTGCCCACACACCTCGTACGCAATGACGATACCCAGCAAGGTTTCCGATCCGCTCGCACCGGCGACCTCAGCAGCTGAGAGAATCCCGCCGAGATTGTCACTGGGATGGGGCCCTGTGTCCCCATGAGCGTTCGTCTTCTCGGTGCCGAAGTAGTCGTCGTTGAAGTCCAGGCACCGGGTGGCCGACCCATTGACGAATGCAGCCATGTCAGGTGTCGTCTGGATTGTGGTGCCCCAGAGCGTGGCGGGGCGAGAGCTGATAGCTGTCGACGCGACCGCCCGAAGGGCACTGATGACGTCGGTCTCCTGAGCGCCGAGGGCACAGCCCACGGCATCGACAAGGCACCGCTTCGCGGCCCTGAGAGCGGCGTCGCTGACATGGTCGTGAACCACCTCCGTTGCGAAGGAGGTGAACCCGCGTACGACGCTGTCAGCGATATCGGTCTGAGTGGGACCAGCAGTCATCTGGAGGACCTCGTGATGTTGCGGGTTGGGTTCGGATTCTGTCCCGGCAAGCCGGGTACGACACGGGAGCACTTACAAACTAGGCCAGCGATAACAGTGCTGCAAGAGTCTGACGTTTAGCACTCGGCTCCGGTGTGTGTCTACGGGCGCACAAACTGCTAGCGTCCAATGATCTTGTTCGTCCATCTGCTCCCTCATTTCCCGGGTGTGGACAGCCGTGGACGCGTGACCGTTGCCTGCACCACACGTGTCCAGCAGTCGAGCCCGGCCAGGGAAGGCAACAGCGATGGCGCTGATCGTGAGGCCGGGCCGCCGAGCTCCTCCCGGCGTAGTTCGGGAGCCATGGCACAGTGGCGCGTCCACCGCAGTATGTGATGCGCCCTCTGATGCTGAGAACGCGGGCTTCTCACACGAGACGCCGACTGATCTCAGTAACGTCGGCGACGGATTCCAGGTTCTTGGCCAGTTCGATGACAGCCTCGACCTGTTCAGGCGGAGGGGGGTATGCCGCAGCGGCTGCGCAGTCCCGGAACTTCCCTGACAGGTCATCCCATGTGGTGGGCCTTTCCGGACTACCTGGGTAGCCGGCCCCGCTCTTGGCGAAAGTCCGGCCGTCTGTGGTCGTCATCTCGACGTGCCCCGGAGGGAGTTCGAGCTTCCAGTCGAGGGAACTGTCCTCGACGGGGACGACCTTGGCGGCCATGGCGCGGACTCGCCGGTCGCGGACTCCCTCCTCGGTGAAATGTGCGAGCCTGACCGACCCATGAACGGCCGCCAGGGCAACGAGGTGCGGGAGGCTGAACTTGGCGTCGACAAGTGTCTGCGGCGCCTGTCGGACGTCCAGAGGGGTGCACATGAGGTTGTGGTAATCCCCAACGAAGACGCGGATCTTCTCGATGGCTTCTGGCTTCAGGTCGTGCTCCGCCATGAGCTCGATCGTCGCGTGAATATGGCTGTGTGATGTTCCGACCGAGGGCCAGAGTTTGTACAGGGTGCCTGCGCCTCGGTAGTCGCTACCGAGTTCAGTCAGCATGAGCTCGCGGTCGTACTGACCAGCGAAGAAGGTGTTGAAGACGCCGACCGGGCCTTCGAACAGTCGGTCCACGCCGGTTAGGCCCTTCTCGGCCAGCAGTGCAGCTGTGACGGCGCCTCGCGCCGAGAACCCCGCGTAGACCCCTCTGAGGTCACTGCCCGTGCCGGCAATGACTTCTGTGACCCCGGCGGACTGCTGGCTTGCGATACCGAGCGCATGCTGGACGGTGGAGCTAGGCAGGCCCAGTACGCGGGACGCCGCCGCAGTTGCGGCGTAGATGCCGAGAACACTGGACAGGTTCCAGTCTTTGCGCCATCCGACGTGGCACCGCAGGCGGGCGAAGATGTCCTGTCCGGCCGCAACGGCAGCGATCAGGTCGGCGCCGGTCACCGAGCCTTTGCGCTCAGACACAGCCATGGCGGTCGGCACCACTGAACTCGCGGCGTGTTGACCCCAAGGTGTTTGGTCGTCGAAGTCCAGACAGTGAGCCAAACCGCCGTTGGCGAAGGCGGCGTTCACCGCCGGTACCCGCAGGCCCAGTCCCCATACAGACGCTTCGTCCCGACCACCGTCCCCCTTCACCAAGCCGAGTAGAGCTTGGGTTGCCGGTTCCGCACCACTCGCCGCCAGGGCGACACCCACGGTGTCGAGGATGCTCATCTTCGCCGCCTCGATCGCAGGGCTGTCCAAAGCCTCGATGGTGACAGTCGCCGCCATCTCTGCGAAGTGGTGAGAGACGTCTCGTTCGGTTTCGGGCATGCCGCACCTCGTTCCTTGAGAGTGCAAGACACTTTACGATGTGTCTATGGTCTGACAGTATCCAGAATGACAACGACGACGCCTACTGAAGGCAATGTCTCGGGTGGGAGGGCGACCATGACCGTGGACTTCGCGAACAAGGTGGCCTTCGTCACCGGAGCGTCGAGCGGCATCGGGCGCGCCACCGCGCTGGCCTTCGCGCGCGCCGGTGCCTCGGTGTCAGCGGTCGACATCGACGAGGAGGGTGCAGCGGAAACCGTTCGCCAGATTGAGAAGGGCGGCGGAACCGCGATCGCGCTCACCTGCGACGTGACCTCTCAGTCGGCGGTCTCGGGAGCGGTCCAGGCGACCCTCGACAGCTTCGGCCGACTCGACGCAGCGTTCAACAACGCCGGGATCGAGCAGCCGGTCGCACCCCTGGCCGAGATCAGCGCGACCGACCTCGACCGCTTGATCGCGGTCAACCTCAAGGGCGTCTTCTTGTGCATGCAGAGCCAGGTGCCCGCGATGCTCGCCGGAGGTGGAGGCACCATCGTCAACACCGCCTCGGGCGCCGGCGTGGTCGGTATCGCGGGACAGGCCGTCTATTGCGCGACCAAGTTCGGAGTGGTCGGCATGACCAAGGCGGCGGCTCTCGACTACGCCGCGCTCGGTGTGCGGATCAATGCCGTGTGCCCCGGGATCATCCAGACCCCGATGATGGACCGATTCACTGGGGGCACCGACGAGGGCCGTGCCCGGGTTGCAGCGCAAGAACCAATCGGCCGGATGGGGTCCCCCGAAGAGATCGCCGACGCGGTCCTGTGGTTGTCGTCGGATGCGTCGTCCTTCGTCGTGGGCCACGCCATGGTCGTGGACGGCGGGCAGACGGTTTGACGCCGTCAAGCCCGAGAGCGGTTCGGACTCGACGAGAAAGAGATGCGGATGGCCAGGATCGGCTTCATCGGAGTGGGCGCGATGGGTTCCTCGATCGCCAGTCGGCTGGTGAACGGTCACGACCTCCTGGTCAGCGACCACACCCCTGCTGCTGCCGCGGAGTTGGTGACTCAGGGTGCTCGATTCGCGACACCGGAAGAGATCGCTGAGGAGTGCCGGACCATCTTCCTCTGCCTTCCCGGCCCTCTCCAGGTGAAGGATCTGCTGCTGGGCCCCAAGGGCCTGGCGTTCGGCCTCAAAGCGGGAACGATCATCATCGACACCACCACGGGCACCCCCGCCACAGACTCGGAGCTGGTGGCAACGCTCTCGGAACGGCAGGTGACCTACGTCGACTCCCCGATCGCCGGTGGCGTGCGAAGGGCGCGCGAGGGAACTGCCACGCTCATGGTTGGTGCTGACCCCGATGTCTTTGTCGGCATACAGGATCTGCTCCATGAAGTGACGACCGAGGTGGTCCATGTCGGTCCGGTCGGGTCGGGCCACGCGATGAAACTCGTCAACAACCTGCTCAACGCGTGCAATCGCTTTGCAGCGTTGGAGACCATCCGTCTAGGAGTCGCGGCAGGGATGAGGCAAGAGGTCGTCGTCGACGTCATCAACAAGTCGAGCGGCCGGAACTACGCCACGGAATACACATTTCCGCAGCTGCTCTCAGGGGACGCCTACAAGCCACAGGGGTTCACCCTCCAACTCATGCTCAAGGACATCCGCCTGGCGAACGAGCTCGCGGAGGCCCTTGACCACTCGACTCCGATCGGCAACCTGGTGCAGGAGTTCACACAGCAGGCGATCGAACGTTTCGGCCCCACCGCTGACCAGAGCCAGATGATGGCGGAGTGGTACGACGCATGACCGACACCGGACATACGAGCGCGATGACGCCCGACGCAATGCTGATCGACGGCGAATGGCGCCAAGCCTCCGACCGGGGAACTTTCGAGTCCTTCAACCCTGTGACGGGGCTGGCGTGGGCAACCTGCCCACGTGCCACGAAGCAGGACGTGGACGACGCCGTCGCCGCTGCGCGACGTGCCTTCGAGGATGGACCTTGGTCGACTTCCACCCCTCTCGAAAGAGCGCGTCTTCTGCGCAGCCTCGGGGACCTTGTCGGCGAGCATTCCGAGGAGCTCGCCCGGCTTCAGGTCCAGGAGAACGGCAAGCTATGGCGTGAGGTCGCGGATCAGGCCAAGGCGCAGGCCAACGCTTGCTACTTCTTCGCCGGGCTTGCGGAGCATCCGATCGGCCATACCCTCGCCGTGAGCAATCCCAACATGCAGGCCTTCACGCTCCGCGAGCCGGTCGGTGTTGTGGCTGCGATAACCCCGTGGAACAGCCCCATCGCCCAGCTCATCGCCAAGCTCGCTCCCGCCCTGGCGGCCGGCTGCACAGTGGTCGCCAAGCCTTCGGAGATCACGCCCGTCTCCACGCTTTATCTCGCCCGGCTGATCGAAGAGGCGGGATTCCCCCCGGGTGTCGTGAACGTCGTCTCGGGCGGCGGTGAAGCGGGGCGCCACTTGGTGGAGCACCCACACGTCGACCACATCTCGTTCACCGGGTCCACCGCCGTGGGGAAGCAGATCGCGGCAACTGCCGGCTCCCGTATGGCGCGGGTGTCCTTGGAACTGGGCGGAAAGTCCCCCAACATCGTCTTCCCGGACGCTGACCTTCCCAACGCCGTCAACGGAGTCATGGCGGGGATTTTCGCGGCGACCGGGCAGACCTGTATGGCGGGATCGCGAGTGCTCGTTCACGACGACATCTACGACGAGTTCGCCGACGCACTTGCACAGCGGGCCTCGGAGATCAAGATCGGCGATCCGATGGACCCCGCGAGTGAGATGGGCACCGTCGCGTGCCGCTCGCAGTACGACAAGGTCCTCGGTTACGTGGACATCGCCGTGGGAGAAGGCGCACGCCTTGTCACCGGCGGGAAACGTCCCGACGCTCCTTCGCTGAGCCGTGGCTTGTTCATTGCGCCGACCGTGTTCACGGAGGTCACGAACGACATGCGCATCGCACGTGAGGAGGTTTTCGGGCCGGTCGCGGCACTGATTCGGTTCCGGGACGAGGACGAGGCTGTGAAGATCGCCAACGACACCTCTTACGGCCTCGCCGCCGGCGTCTGGACGAATGACGTGGCGCGGGCTCATCGACTGATCCGACGGCTCCGGGCCGGCACAGTCTGGATCAACAACTACCGCAAGGTCAATTACGTCGCCCCGTTCGGCGGCTTCAAGGAGTCGGGTGTTGGGCGAGAGAACGGCGTCGACGCGATTCACGAGTACACCGAAGTGAAGACCGCGTGGATCACTACCGGGGGAACGATCAACGACCCGTTCAACCCACGTGCCTGACGAAGGGCGTACCCACTCAGGGAAGGTCCGAGGGCGGGCCGTGGTCAGCACACATCGAAGCGGACGGAAACAGGAGCCACTGTGGATCTGAGCCTGAAAGGCAAGACAGCCCTGATCTCGGGAGCCAGCGCGGGCATCGGGCGAGAGACCGCGAAGACGCTGGCCCGCGAGGGAGTACAGACCATCGTGGTCGCACGGCGAGCCCCCGAACTCGAGGCGTTGGCCGACGAGATTCGAGCGGAGGGTGGTCCGGCGCCCGTGCTGATCATTGACGACCTCCTCGATGACGGGGCCTTTGGCCGTGTCACAGCGACACTCATGGACGAGTTCGCCGGCGTCGACATCGTCGTCAACAACCTGGGGCAGGCTCGGCCGTTCGACCTGGACACCACTGAGGCGGAATGGAGCGAAGCGTTCCGTCTCAACTTCACGACTCCAAGAAAACTCACCACGCCCTTCATCGCGGGCATGAGGGAACGGGGGTTCGGACGAATCGTCAATCTCACCGCGACATCGGAGCCGCAGCATGTGAGTGGCTCACTCACATCCAAGGCGGCCGTGCTCATGTGGGCGAAGGGCCTTTCCCGCCTGGTGGCAAAGGACGGCGTGACTGTCAACTGCGTCTCGCCCGGCTACCTGCTGACCGACCAGATCAAGAACAACTTCATCCCTCAGTTCGTCCCTACCGAGAAGGATCAGCAGGACTGGCTCGAGCGGGAAATCCCAACCGGGCGCTTCGGAGATCCCGCCGACGCGGCCAACCTCATCACTTTCCTGTGCTCTCCGCTGGCCGGGTACATCACGGGACAGCGGATCTATGTCGACGGCGGATGGAACCGGCACGTGTGACCGACATGGAGGCATGGCCCCGAGAACGGCGCTCCGGTGTAGTCGTGTGACGCCCGGTGCGTGGCGGCCTTGTCGGCTCGGTGGCGCCCAGCTCGGTACGTGCTTCCAAGATCAGGGGCACGCCCCGCGATTCGTGGAAGACCGTGCGTACCGACGCGTCTACGCTGATCCGGCCTGCCCCTGGCCAACTCCGTGCGCACCTGAGGCCGGATCCGATGAGGTCCGCGCTGCTGGAGCGGCTGGCCGTGCCCCATCCGTGAGATCCACGCGGCGTACGGCACGAAGCCATCCAGCCGGTCAGCACTGCCGAATGCGTCCAGGTCGCTGCCCGTTGCGGCGATGAACTAGGCGCCCAGCCTTGGCATCATGCAGGGCAGGCTGCGGGATACCTCGGCCGCAGGACCTCACGAACCTCGCCTCGATGAGGCCCGTCCAGCTCGGCGAGGCTGTTACACCCTTCGCGTGGCGGCCTCGTGGCAGCGTTGAGCTACTCGGTCGGCGCCATCGACCGCACACGCAGTTCAACCGCTCCGGGCCCACAGGGGGCGCAAGTTGGCAGCGATCTCGCCACTGGGCGGCAACGTTTCCAGGTCCGGACGGACGCAGTCGAAACGTGACCAGCCCCAAGATCATGTCGCGCCCGTCAGTCGCTGACTGCACAGCCCTCTCAACCGCGGGTTGAAATCGCCGACTGGTGCTGAGCATGAGGGGAAAGGCTTGCCAAGCTAGGTACAGCCTGACTATTGTCTGACAGAGTCGTAGCATGCAAAATCTTTAACTACGGTCGGGAACGACCCTGTCGATCGCAGCGCATCCTTAGGAGCGGCATGCAAGGGATCGTGTTTCGAGGCGAGCGTAAACTCGAACTGGTGACCTATCCGGACCCGACGCCGGGGCCCAATGAGGTCGTCGTCCGGATCGAGGCATCGGGTATGTGTGGGTCTGATCTGCACATGTACCGCGGATCCGGGAGCGGGACGCACGGCAAGATCGCTGGCCATGAACCCGCCGGCGTGATCGCCGATGCGGGCTCAGAGGTTCCCGGAAGCTGGCTCGGCCGCTCGGTCATGGTTCACCATTACTTCGGCTGCGGCAAGTGCGACCAGTGCCACGCCGGCTGGACTCAGATGTGCCGCAACGGAGCTGTGGCCATGGGCAACACCGCACATGGATCGCACGCCGACCTGGTCAAAGTGCCGTTCAGTGCGATCCTGCCCATGCCTGACGGTTTGTCGTACCTGGCCGCTGCGGCCATCAGCTGCGGCACGGGAACGGCCTGGGGGGCGCTCAAGCGCCTGAACCTGACTGGCGACGACACCATCGCCATCTTCGGCCAAGGCCCGGTCGGACTGGCCGGCACCCAGCTCGCCGTCGCCATGGGTGCCCGCGTGGTCGCCCTGGACATCTCGCCCGCCCGCCTGAAACGGGCGCACGAGTTCGGTGCGTGGCGGACGATCAACCCCGCGCAGGTGGAGTCGGTCGCCGACGCCGTCCGCGATGTCACCGGCGGCCGTGGCGTCTCGAAGAGCTTGGAGACCTCGGGCGCGTCATCCGCCGCGCAAGCTGCGCTGCACGTGTTGGACCTGTGGGGTGCCGCCTGCTGGGTCGGAGTCGGTTCGACCATCCACTTCGACCTTACCGAGCACCTGTACAAGCAGATCACCGCGACGACCTCGTGGACGATGTCCATCCCGGCGATGGAAGCCTGCGCCAACTTCGTCGTCGAGCGGGGCGTCAATGTCGATGAACTCTTCACTGAGCGCTGGAAGCTCACTGATTACGCGGACGCCTATGAGATGTTCGACAAGCAGACGTCGGGCAAGGGCGCCTTCATCCCGTAGTAACGCCGCAAAGAGAACTGTAAATGACCGGCTGCGCTGATCAACGATTGTCGGCGACGCTCCGCGGGCATTCGTGTGGTGGTGACCGCTTTCCCATCAGCTGGTAACAATGTGGTCGATGCAGCGTGCGAGCCGTAGTAGCGCCGCAGAATGCATTTCCGTAGTGGATTTGCATCGCTATCAATCAGCGCAGCTTCCGCATTTGTTCGGACAATTTAACCAGAGTCGCGTCAGTCGACGTGATGTACAGAAAGGGAAAAGAGAATGGAAGGTCGCGTGCCTGAACTCTCCGGGAAGAATGTCCTCATCACTGGCGCCCTCGGCACAATTGGGCAGGCGCTGGTCGCCCGCTATGCCGAAGAGGGTGCCAGCATAATCGCGCTGGATCGGCCGGACGCGCCCGATCCGCAAAAGGTACTGGACGGCATTGCTCAGGGCGTGCGTTATTTCGGCTGCGATCTGAACGACTTGGCCGGGCTGGAGGCCAATGTGGCAGCGCTGGCCGACGAGGTCGGCGGAATCGACGTGCTGGTCAACAATGCGGCGCTGGTCATCTTCAAGCAGCACGATGAGTTCACCATCCAGGAATACGAGGACCAGGTTCGGGTGAACTCGTCTGCCGCCTTCGTCCTGTCGCGTGTCTGCTCCAAGCAGATGAAGGTGAAGCGCTACGGGAAGATCGTCAACATCACCTCGTTGACCCTGACAGGTCGATGGGACGGCTATGTGCCGTACATCGCCTCCAAGGGGGCCATGTACGGCCTGATCAAAGGGCTCGCCCGCGAGCTCGGCGAATACCTGATCAACGTGAACGGCATCTCGCCTGGTGCCGTCGTCTCGGAGGCTGAATTCCGGGACCGAGGCGAAAAGCGCGAAGAGTACCATCAGTGGATCCTCGAGAATCAAAGTATCAAGCGCCGAATCGAGGCCGTTGACATCGCCAACGCAGCTGTATTCCTGTCGACTTCGGTGTCGGACCTGATCTCTGGCCAGAACATTCAGGTCGACGGCGGTTGGTAGTCGGCCGAGAGAGGACTGGCGACCCAGCATCCTCAAGCCGTCCCGGAGGCGTTGTCGAGCTAGACAGCAAAGTCCTGCTGGAGTACTGGATCGCCCCCACCGCGAGAGGGGCCCACTGAGCTCGACATCTGTGACGGCTCGTCGGTTCAACTGGCGGGCTGTTTGGCTTTGTTCGGTCGATGGGCAAGCTGAGGGGCCCGTCTGTCGCGTCGGATGGGCGCCGGATTCCACGGCCCCGGCAGGGCGATGCTGCTCGCAAGGACGGGGGAGCTCTGGGCGGCCGGGGTTCGGCGGGGTGGGTGGCCGACCCTGGTCGTTCGTGATCACACGGTCCAGGGTCAGTGGGCTGTGAGACGGAGGGTGCTGAGGCGTCAGGTGGCGATCAGTTGGGCGGCGGACAATCGACGCAGGCGGAGTCGGCGGGGGTCCCGCAGACGGGGCCGGTCAGCCCGAGCGCGGGCATCCAGGCGGTTCGTGGTTCGGCGCCGCACCCAATGGCATGGTCTTGACAGTTGCACTTTCCTGGCAGTTTGCCCGTCTTCATGCTGTTCTTTGCAGGGATTGAAACATCCAGGGAGGAAACTCTCCCTTCCGAAGACAGAGTGGGCGATGCGATTCTTTCGTCGTAACCGGGCGGCGAATCCCTCTGCGGGGGAATTCTATATGTCAGCGGTTACGGCCAGGCGTGTCCCACCGATCGACGCATCCGAACCGCCGCTGCATTGCGGGAGGTATTCCATGCCTTGACAACCGGGGCAATCGGTGCACCACAACCGCAATCTGGGATCTCCGTCGTCTCCGGGCGGTTTGTGCGGGGTCGCATGTTCACGAATGACGGGGATCGACTACTCCCCGCCTGCATCATCTGAGAAGTCTGAGGAGATCGACGAAGTATGACCACAAAACTCAGGGCTCCGCAGCTCTGGCTGGCGCTAGCTCTAGCGCTTGCTCTCCTGGTATCCGTACCCTTGTTCGCTCAGGCCAGCGCGACTGAGCGCGGTACGGGTTCCCTTGTTGGTGTGTGGCGTATGACATCTTTGGAAGTCGGCACTGAGGGAAACCTCCAACCTGTGCCCTACTCCGGCCAGATCGTTTTCAGTAAGTCCGGCACCATGTCGGTGCAGGCGATGAACCCCGACGCCAACGCTCCGGACACGCCGTACACGAAGAACGGGTACGAAGCCTTCTATGGGAATTTCACCATCAGCAAATCCGCCAGGACCTTCGTAGTGACCGTCCAGTCGTCATTGGCGCGTGACCTCATCGGGCAGAGCCTGACGCGCGCGTTCCGAGTATCGGGCAACACGCTCGTCCTGACACCGCCGAATCCGGCAGAAGGCTGGCGCGCCACTTATAAGCGCGTCTGATCGGATAGGATTCGCTCACCAGCCTCGATCGTTCATGAGTCCCCGTCAGTTCTCTGCCGGGGACTCTCTGGTGTCTGGGCGGTCAGTGGAGTTGATGTCCGGGGCGCGGTATTCGGACTACCAGGGAACTGGCAACGTCCAAGAGGCGCTGGCGTGTGATGTGGCGGTACCAGCCGAAGCAGCGACGGACTTTGTACTGCTCCAGGCGGCAACTCGGGTTTTTCGCGGTCTGAAAGCAATCGCGTGGACGAAGGCGAGGTAATAGGAAACCTCCCGGGCGGGCCGGCACCCAGCGGCGATGTTATGGGAATCATGCAGGGCATCGCCATGGTGCTGCGTCCCGAGCCCGCCGGCGTACGGCACGCCGGTCACCTGCCGCTCTGACGGGCATGCCGTCGGACTCCTCGGCGATGTCGTCGTGGACTCGCAGGGCCGCGTGGGCCTGGGTAATTTCGGCTTCGACCTCTATGAAGGCGAGCCGATGAAGCTGGCCGCACTGCACCGAGTCGATCCCGACGGGACGATCACCGAGGTGACGACCGGCCTCTGGTTCCTCAACGGCTGCGCGATCACCTCGGAGGACGTCCTTCCTGTGGACGAGACCTTCGGCGATCGCATCGGGGCCTTCGACCTGACGGGCGACGGGAAGCTGTCGGAGAACCAGATGCGCCCCTCGTGCCATCGCGATCCTTCAGTAAAGATGAAGCCCGGAATCAACGTGGTAGGTGTCGTATATGTTCGTCCTCCGTTGAGCCTGGCCGCGGGCACCGATGACTGGGCCGGATCATGGTCGTTCGCTGGTGGCTCACCGAGTTCACGACGGGATCGCGCCCGGTTCACGGCCGCGTAGGTGGAGAGCGCATGACCCCACTCACTCATCCCTTTCATGTCAAATTGCGTAATCTGAGTCGTATGAAGGCACGGCTCAAACTGCTCGCAGCCACGGATGCGGGAGCAGCCGAGAACGAGGTCTTCCGGCTGGCCCTCCACCACGTGGTAGCGGAGCTCGGTGCCCTGGGTGGAATGGTCCACCTCAGTGGCCCCATGTCCGCGCTACGCCTCGTGTCGGCCAACGGGCTACCCCCGGTCCTCACTCGGGCATGGGAGATCGTCGGACAGGAAGGGACGACCGCCCCGGCCCTCGCCGTACGCCAGGGAAGCGCCGCATGGGTGCCCATCGCCCGCCTCGAGTCATCCGCGAGCGAGTCATCAGCGAGCGCCTGGCCTGATACGGGCATGGCTGCCGTGCCCATATCCGGGGAAATGCGGACCGTCGGCGCGCTCACCCTCCTGACGGGCGACGGCGGCGAGCCGACCGGTGAACAGTGGGACTTCCTGCGGGCCGTGATGGCTTGGGTCGAGGAACGGATGGACCAGGCACTGCCACCTGCCCGACCGCTTCAGGAGCTCTGGCGCAGCGCTCGAGTCCGGGAGGCGCTGGAGGAGGTCCAGGTAGGCTCATGGGTTTGGAACATCCAGTCCGGTGAGTTGCACTGGGACGAAGCCACCATGGCTCTGTACGACGTGGACCCCGCGCAGTTCGTGCCTCGTATCGAGACGTTCATGAAAGCTGTCCACCCCGATGACGTGCCGTTCATGCTCGCTGCGGTCCAGAAGTCGATCCACGACCATACGCTGTACGAGGCCGAATTCCGGGTCCGTCTCCAGGACGGCACGTACCGCTGGACCCACAGTCGCGGCAAAGTGGTTCTCGACGACGAGGGCGAACCTCTCCGGATGATCGGCGGGGCGTGGGGTGTCGACGAGCCGACTTCCGCCCGGAACGCACTCGCCCGTGCCCTGCGGCACATGAGCGACGGCTTCCTGTCCGTGGACGGCGACTGGCGGATCGTCTACGCCAACCTGGAAGCGGAGCGCACCCTCGGCTCCTCCGAGCAAGAGCTGCTCGGCCGAGTTCTGTGGGAGCTGCCCCGCGTACGGCAGCTGCACGACTTGGAGGACCGCTGCCGAAACGCCTCCGCGTCACTCCCCGCGGGCTTCGACATACGAATCCCCAGCACCGGACGCTTCTACCACCTGCGGCTAGTCCCGGTGCCGGACGGCACCATCTGCTATTTCACCGACGTCACCGAAAAGCGGCAACGCGACGCCGAGCGGGAAGCCGCCGAACACGCCGCCGCAGAGCGGTCCGCTCGAATCGCCGAGCTGACGACGGCTCTCGCCAAGGCGACGACCTCACGGGACGTGGTGGACGCGGTCGCCCGGCGGGTGCTGCCGCCGTTCGGCGCCGTCGGCCTGGTCATGCAAGCCATCGAGGGCGACCGGGCGTACAACGTCGGAGCCGTCGGCTACCCCCAGGAGTTCCTGGACCGGTTGAACGGCTCCCCGTTCCATGAGGCCACACCGGTCTGGGACTCGCTGCTCTCGGGGGCCCCCGTGTTCATCTCCTCGGCGGAGGAGTACGCGGCGCGCTATCCGGGCCGGGCCGACCTGCCCCACAAGGCTGGCAAGGAATCGTGGGCCTTCCTGCCGCTGACCGCCTCCGGGAGACTGCTCGGCGCCTGCGTGATCAGTTTCGATCATCCGCGCCGATTGACCGGCGAGGAACGTACCCTGCTCACGGCGATCAGCGGCCTGGTTGCGCAGGCCCTCGACCGGGCCCGACTGTACGACTCCGAGCACACCCGAGCCCAGGAACTCCAGCGCGCTCTGCTTCCCCGCGCGCTGCCCGCTCTGCCCGCCTGCACGCCCGCCGCTCGCTATCTGCCCGCCGGGCACGGTATGGAGGTCGGCGGCGATTGGTACGACATCATTCCGCTGTCCGCCGACCAGGTCGCGCTTGTCGTCGGCGACGTGATGGGACACGGGTTGTCCGAGGCAGCCACTATGGGACGGCTGCGCACCGCCGTACACACCCTCGCCGACCTCGAACTGTCCCCCGACGAGATCCTGAGCCGCCTCAACGACATCGTCAGTGGCCTCGGCGACGACTCTTACGCCACCTGCCTCTACGCGATCTACGACCCCACCACCCGGATCTGTACCTTCGCCCGAGCCGGACACCCGCCGCCGGCCGTGGTTCATCCGGACGGGAGCGTGCTCATTTCCGAATCTGCCCCCGACCCCCCGCTCGGCGTGGCCGGGCCCCCGTTTGAGACGACACAGCTGACACTGCCCGACGGCAGCCTGTTCGTGCTGTACACCGACGGCCTCATCGAGTCCTCCCAGCGCGACATCGACGACGGCCTGACTCTCCTCACCGGGCTCCTGGGTACCGCCCACACCAGCGGCCTCGACAGGATTTGTGACACCCTCATCGCCGGCTTGCTACCCGCCGACGAGCAGGACATTGACGACGACGCCACCCTGCTCGTCGCCCGCCTCCACGCCCTGCCTGCCGACCAGATCGCCTCCTGGGCCCTCCCCGAGGCCCCGCAGGCGGCGGGCGAAGCCCGCAAACACGTGCGTGAGCAGTTGTCCGCGTG
This sequence comes from Streptomyces sp. DSM 40750, assembly GCF_024612035.1. Taxonomy (GTDB): domain Bacteria; phylum Actinomycetota; class Actinomycetes; order Streptomycetales; family Streptomycetaceae; genus Streptomyces. The sequence continues at coordinate 1,055,440 of NZ_CP102513.1, read as the reverse complement.
GAAGCTGGACGATCTGACGATGAGCACTGAACTACTCGCCAGCGAGCTCGTAGGCAACGTCGTACGGCACGCCAAGGGCCCCGTACAGCTCCGCCTGCTGCGCAGCGCCGACCTGATCTGCGAGGTCTCCGATGGCAGCCTGACCACGCCCCGCATCCGCCGAACTACGGAGACCGACGAGGGCGGGCGCGGGCTGCAGCTCGTCGCTGCGCTCTCCAAGCGGTGGGGCACCCGCTTCACGGCGACAGGGAAGTGCATCTGGACTGAGCAGGCGCTGCCTGCCGTGCCCTAGCTCCTTGTCCGCGTGAAGCTTGGCAGGGCGCGACCGCGTGGCACGTGACGGGACCGGATGGGCGGGATTCCGTGCACGAGCGGTTTCAGGGTGAGGCTGTCGTGCATGTCGGTGTCGGAGATGCCGAGTAATAGGGGCAGTCCGTCCGATCCGTGATGAGGTGCATCTTCGCCCCCAGCTTGCCACGGTCGGGTTCGGTCCCGTCAGCGGCCCCCTTTGCGGTTCGTTCGGAGCTCGAAGGCAGCACCGTCGGCATCGTCGGATACGGTGCCATCGGCTCCCGTGTCGCCCGCATCCTGCGCGGCTTCGGCGCCCACGTGCTCGTCGCCGACCCCTTTGTCCGTCCGGACGACGTGTCACCGGCGGAGGTCACCGACCTGGCGGACCTCATGCGGCGCTCCACGTTCGTCACCGTCCACGCCCGCGCGACTCCGCAAACCGAGGGTTTGATCTCCCGGCAGATGATCGACCTGATGCCCGCGGGCGGCGTGCTGGTCAACTGTGCCCGCGGGTCCCTCGTCGACTACGACGCCGTGTGCGACGCCCTGGACGCCGGAAGGCTCTTCGGCGCGGCCTTCGACGTCTTCCCGGTGGAGCCGATCCCCGCCAACTCCCGCCTGCTGACGACCCCCAACATCGTCATGACGCCCCATTTGGCCGGCGCCAGCAAACAGACCGCCTTCAACGCCGCCTCCATCGTGGCCTCGGAAGTAGCAAGATTCCTGCAAGGCCAGCCACTCGCGCACTGCGCAAATCCAGACGTTATCGCCCGACTTCACTGAGCTGCCTGGAAGCGGAGGCTGGACGGCGGGCAGACTGGGCCCTGTTCGAGCCGGTGCTGGAGGGGATCCGCGTCCCCAGGACCGGTCCGGGCAGGCCGCGCAAGAAGCCCGACAGCCTGGCGGGCGACAAGGCTTACAGCAATGGACTGCCGCGATTACCTGCGGCAACGGGGCATCAGCCACACGATCCCGGAGAAGACCGACAGCCAGGCCGCCCCCCTGCGAAAGGGCTCGCGCGGCGGACGGCCGCTGCGCCGCGACTGACGGGTATTTCTCGGACCTGATCGCAAAGGCTGTCACCGCCGGAGGTCTCTGGCCCCGCTATGGCGACACGCGCCTCATGACCTGCGCTGTACCAAAGTGCCAACTATTTCGCTGATTCTGCGGCTCCGGCCGCTGAAGCTACTTGGCATCAGTGCAGCTCGTGAGCGTGGCCTGGTGTCAACTAGCGAGCCCGGTCACATGTCCTGTTGTGACAAAGAAGCCGTGAGAGCGCGCAGGCGCGTCTGGGACCGGTCAGGGTGCGAGGGTTCCCTTCAGGGCCTTCGAGAGGAGGAAGCGGAGAGCTTCCGCGGTGACCGGTCGTGGGTTGGCGTAGGGCCGGGCTTGTGCCTGGATGATGATTTCGTCGAAGTCGCGCTCGGTGAGGCCCAGATCCGCCAGAGAACGGGGAGCGCCGAGTTCGGCGGATGCTTGTGCGAGGTACTTCGGCACGTCGTCGGTGGCCAGGGCTCGGCGCAGGGCCTGTTCGGCGGCCGGTGCCGCGGGGAGGTTGAAGGCGGCGACGTACGGGAGCAGGACGGTGTGGGTGGCGGCGTGCGGCAGGTCGAAGGTGCCGCCGAGGATGTGGCACAGCTTGTGGTGCAGCGACATGGTCGTGGCCCCCAGGCACGCCCCGCACAGCCACGCCCCCCCGCAGCGCGTCGGTGCGGGCCCCCAGGTCGCAAGGGTCGGCGGCAATGATCGGCAGGGCTGCGCCCAGCGAGCGCGCCCCTTCCTCGGCCATCAAGGACACGATCGTCGAGGTGTCGGGCGCGTACAGGGCTTCCACGGCATGGGCAACAGCGTTGAAGCCGCTGGTCACCGACACGTCCACGGGGAGGCCGAGGGTGAGTTCGGGGTCGTAGACCACGCTGCGGGGCAGGACGGACCGGTCGCGGCCGGTCCGTTTGCGCCCGTCCTCGCTGAGTCCCCACACGGTGGTCATCTCCGAGCCGGCGTACGTCGTCGGCACACTGATGACGGGCATGCCGGAGCTCAGGGCGATCGCCTTGCCCAGGCCGATGGCGGAGCCGCCGCCGACGGCCAGGCAGCCGTCCGCGCCGGTGTCGCGCGCGACCGCTCGGGCCGCTTCCGCGAGTTCGGCCGGCACGTGCGTCCGGGCCTCGGTGAACAGCCCGGCGTACGCCTCGCCCAGCAGAGTGGCGGCCTGCTCGGCGAGGGCGCGTCGGCCTGGTGCGGCGAGCACCAGGACCCGCCGCAGGCCCAAGCGCTCGGCTTCTTCGGGCAGTTGTCGCAGGCTGCCGGTGCCGAATACGACCCGCATCGGCAGGGCCTCGTAGGTGGAGGTCATCGCGTCGGCTGCACTTCCGGGGCCAGGACGATGTCGAACTCGGCATGTGTGAAGGGCACGGTCACGCCGAGACGTTCGGCGTCCCGCGTGTCGTAGGACTCGGTGAAGTCGGTGATCAGGCCCCGCTTGACCGCGAAGACGGCGTCCGAGTCGACGTAGGGGCTGCCCGCGACGAACGCGTGCGTGGTGACCGGACGGTGGTGCTCGGCCCGCGCGATGAAGTGGATGTGGGCGGGCCGGTAGGGGTGCCGGGCGGTGGCTTCGAGGAGGCGGCCGATGGGACCATCGGTGGGGATGGGGTAATGGGAGGGGACGACGGTGCTGAACCAGTAGCGGCCGTCGCCGTCCGTGCGGAACAGTCCGCGGCCGTTGCCCGGCGGCTGCACGTCGGGCTGCTGCACGTCGTAGAAACCGTCCTCCGAGCACTGCCACACGTCGAGTTCGGTGTCCGGCAGCGGAGAGCCGTCGGCGGCGAGCACGCGGCCGGACACCACGCAGGGGCGGCCGGTGCCCAACAGGTCGATGGAGTCGCCGAGCTCGCGGCGGGGCGACTGGGTCATGTGGAAGGGGCCGAGGACGGTGCTCTCGGTTCCCGCCTCGGCACCGTTCAGGGTCTCGACGAGCATGGAGACGCCCAGGATGTCGGAGAGCAGGACGAACTCCTGGCGGGTGTCGTCGCACGTCTGGCCGACGGCGGTGAGGAAGCCGATCGCGGCCTCCCACTCCTCCATCGTGGGTTCGATGTCCCGCACGAAGTCATGGAGGTGGCGGGTCAGGCTCTCCATCACCTGCCGCAGCCGCTGGTCCTTGGTCTCCCGGAAGCTCCCCACCACCGCGTCGGTGGCGGTCTCGACGGTGAAGTCCATGGGTAGTCCTAGCGATTCGCGGTGTGGGGGGAGCTGACCAGGTGGTCGGTGAACCAGTCACCGGTGAGTGCGTCGCGTTCGGCCGCGTGGTTGTAGAGGGTGTGCTCGCCGTCGGGCCAGATCCGCACAGTGGAGGTGGCGGGGTCGGCGGCGCGCAGGAACGGCTCCTGGTCCTCGTAGCGGGCGAGGGGGTCCTCACCGCCGTGCAGCAGGAGCAGCGGGCAGGTGATGCGGTGCTTGTACGGGTCGAAGCGCAGGCCGCCCATGACCTCGGCCACCCGGTCCAGGTCGTCGGTGCCGACCACGGCGGCCATCTGCTCGCGGGCGGTACGGAATTCCGGGACGGCCGGGACCGCGGGAGCCCCGTTGACGACCACCGCGCCGATGCGCGGATCGGCGGCGGCCAGATGGGCGGCGAACAGGCCGCCGAAGCTGACGCCCTGGACGCCGATGCCACCGTCGAGGCGGGGATCGGCCTCGACCAGGTCGACGAAGCGGGCGAAGCCGTCGGTGACGTGCTCGTCGACGTACAGCCCGTGGCGCATCCGCGATTCGCCCTGGCCTGGCCCTTCGGCGAGCAGGCAGGCCAGGCCGCGTGCGGTGTACGCGTCGGCGAGGCGCAGATATGCGGCTCCCCAGCCGCTCAGGCCGCCCCAGACGATGACGGTGGCCCGGGGCGGGGCGGTGTCCGGCAGGCACAGCCAGCCGCCGAGGACGCCGTCTCGGTGCGGGATCTCCACGCGCTCCGCCTCGGGTGCGAGAGCGGCGGTCGCGGCGGTGTGCCGGGCGTACAGCTCCCGCTTCTCCGGGGTGTCGCTCTGGTACGCCATCTGCGCGAACATCAGGGCCGCGGAGGCGAACCGGTACGCCTGCCGGGCGGTGGTACGGTGCCCCGCGGCTTCCGCCGACCGCGCGCGCTCCAGTTGTCCGTCGGCGACTGTCGCGGCGGCATCCTGCCACGGGATTCCGGCGGTGGTGTCGGCGAGCAGCCGTCGGGCGTCGGCGGGGTCCATGCCACAGTCGGTGAGCCGGGTGAAGGGCATGGCCCGGTGCTGGGCGGCGACCAGCGGGGGCAGCGCGGCCCCCGCTCCAGGATCTCCGGTCGTCATACGGCTGCTCCCACCGTTCCGGACAGCGCGGCGTCGAGGTCGTCCACCAGCGCGCCCAGGTCCGCACTGTCGACCGCCGTACCGAACAGCACGAAGTCGGGGCGCGCCAGATACGCGACCGCGCCGAGCAGGTAGAGGTACTCCCGGTGCCGTCCGTCGAGGTCGTCGACCGTGTCGAGGGCGACCACGGCGCAGCCCAGGCGCTCCAGCCGGGCGAGCCGCTCAGGCCCGAGGGCATCGGCGGGATCCTCGGCGGCGACCAGGGTGAAGCCGTATCCGGTCAGGTCGTCGAGGCGTTCGGTGCGGCCGTCGGCCAGACGGATGCGGCCCTGGGGGGTGAGGGTGCCGACCGGCGTGCCGACTTCCTTGCGCAGCACTCCGCCGCTCAGCGGTGGGAACGGGGGCGGCGGGGGCACCTTGCCGGCGAAGAAGGCCGCGTCCCGGGCCGCGGCGGCCTCGGTGTCGTGCGTGTTGGCGACCTTGCCGAGGCCGATCGCCGCGTGAGTGAGGGCGGTGACGTGCGGGCGGCGCTCGCTCTCATAGGTGTCCAGGAGTGCATCGGGTGCCTGGCCGCCGAGGACGAGGTGGAGTTTCCAGGCGAGGTTGGTGGCGTCGCGTATGCCGCTGCACGCGCCCTGGCCGAGGTAAGGCGGCATGGTGTGGGCGGCGTCGCCGGCCAGGAGGACCCGGCCGGTCCGCCAGCGGGTGGCGATGCGTGCCTCGAAGCCGTACACCAGCTGCCGGATGATCCGCATGTCCTCCGGGCCGAGGTCGTGGTATTCGCGCAGGAGGCGCCAGGCGGTCTCCGGAGTGGTCATCTCCTCGCGGGTCTCGCCCGGCAGCAGCGCGAACTCGAAGCGCTGGCGGGTCGCGCCGATGTTGATGGTCATGTGCCCGCGCGCGGGATCGCAGTACTGGGTGCCGTACGCGAACTCCGGGGGCGGGGGGCGGAGCCACTCGGTGTCGACGTTGACCCACTGCTCGTTGAAGGCGAAGTCCTGGCGCTCCACGCCGAGCAGTTCACGGATCCCGCTGCGGCTGCCGTCGGCGGCGATCACATAGCGGGCCCGGACGCTGTCGTGCGGTCCGTCCACACACATGGCGTCGGCGTTCCAGCCGCGCAGACGCAGGGTGACACCGTCGTCGTCCTGGTCGAGGCCGGTGACCGCCCGGCCCTGACGGACGTCGACCGTGCCGTAACCGCGCAGCCGTTTGTCGATCGCGCTCTCCACATCCGGCTGGTACATGGAGATGTGATCCGGATACCCCATCGGGCCGTTGGGGTTCGCCGGGATGTTCACAAGGTTCTCGCCCTTGCCGTTGACCCACACGTACTGGCACATCGACGAGTCACGCAAAGCCTCGTCGACATCGCCGGCCGCCTGGATGGTGCGGGCGGTCTCGTCATCGATGTGGGTGAGTCTGGGCAGCCCGTACAGACCGGGCCAGCGCTCGCAGACCACCACCCGGTGGCCGAGCCGGCCGAGCAGGGACGCCGCGGCGAGTCCGGTCGGACCGTAGCCGACGACGGCGATGTCATAGTGCGGAGCCATCCGACACCTCCAGAGACAGCCCCGCGCCGCTGCGAGGGGTCGTGGTGGGAAGGGAGAGGGGCGCGGCTCGACTGTGCGGTGCACGCCGCAGCCTCGTGTGAATTCACAGCCTGTGTGAATTCGGATTCACACTCTTTGGTGAAGCGAGATTCACACGACGGCAACATGGACGTCAAGAGCCCGGTCGATAAACTGCGCAAATGACCGAGTCCCCCACCCGCCGGCCCACCGCCCTCCGCGAAGGCAGTCGCCGTTCGCAGCAAGACCTCATGCAGGCCGGGTACACCCTGCTCGAAGAGGGCGGAGTGGACGCGCTGACCGTGGCCGCGGTCGCCGAGCGGGCCGGCATGGCGGTCGGCAGCATCTACCGCCGGTTCGGCGACAAGGAAGGACTCCTGCTGGCCATCCAGCACGCCTTCACCGAAAACCTCCAGGCCGAGATCACGCAGCGCATGTCCATGGAGCGGTTGCGCCTCCTGCGCGATCCGGCCGTGGCGATCGCCGAGGCGGTCGGCGCCATCACCGACGCCTTCCATGCGCATGAGGACCTGCTCCGTGTCTTCCTTCTGCTTGGCACCCGGAACGAAGCGGTACGGGGCGAGGGCTCGCGCGTCAGCGTCGAGGGCAACCGCCACTTCGCCGAGGCTCTGCGTCACATCCCCGTCGCGCACCCGGATCCCGCGGCCGCGCTGGACTTCGCCTTCCGCCTGGTCTACGCCACGATCGCGCACCGCATCACCCAGGGCGAGTTCCTCGAATCCGACCGCCCGCTGTCCTGGAACGAGCTGCGCAGTCACCTCCAGACCGCGGCCATCTCCTACCTTCTCGGCGCCCCGGACGGCCGCTGATCCCCTGGCTCGCCGTTGCACACAAGCGCGCACAGGGCTTGACGCAGAACGAGTGGTTGTGAGCTCATGCTCACCACAAGTGTGAGTGTTGACTCACAGAAGTTCGCTCTCGTCGCTTCCCACGCCCTCGCGCCGACGACTCATGCCCGCTCCCACCCCGGAGCTCCGTCGTGGCCGAGCAACTCGAAGGAGAGTTGTCGATGCATGCGACCTTGCCTCTGCCCACCTCCGACGTCGACCTGTTCGCCGACGACGTGCTGCACGACCCCTACCCCGAGCTCCGCGAGCTCCGGGAAGCCGGCCCCGCGGTACGGCTGACCGCCTACGACGCATGGGTCCTTCCCCGCGACGACCACGTCCGCGCGGCCCTGGCCGACCATGAAAGCTTCTCGTCGGCGCACGGCGTCGGCTACGAGGACCAGTTCAACGCCCAGACGGTCACGACCAACGCTGTTGAGCAGGGCCGGGCGGCCGCGGCCGGCCTGCTGCAGGGCGCGTCGGCGCGGCCGTACCGACCGGACCCGTACTTCTGGACCGAGCAGTCCGGACTCGACATCAAGATCAGCGGCGAACTGCCGCTCACCGGGACCCCCGACATCCTCGCCGGATCGGTGAACGACCGCAGTGCGCTGCTGAGGTGGCGCCATGACGCAGACACGGCCACCGCCGTCGCCGTCAATCACCGCCTCCCCGTCATCAAACTCAAGCGGCTCGGCGCCGGAGTTCCCGCCCCCGCCCCAGCCCGTACGTAAGGACGTCACCATGGCTCAGCCGCATCCTGCCCCCTACGATCCGATCGATCCCGCCCACCACGTCGATCCCGCCCCCCGGCTCGCCGAAGCCCGCGATCGCTGCCCGGTGTCCTAGCCTCGCCCCGGTGTGTATGTCCTCGCCCGCCACGAGGACGTACGGGACGCCCTCACCGACCATCAGGCGTACTTGTCCGTCGACAACTTCGCCCTGGAAGGCGGCACCAGGACGGCCGACCTGCCCGCGGTGCCGATCACCATGGCGGACCCGCCCTACCACACGGCGCTGCGCGCCCGCCTCAGGCGCTGGTTCGCTCCGGCTCGACTCCGCAAGCAGGAACCACGCGTCCGCGAGATCGTGGCCGGTGTCCTCGACACATGGCAGCCCGGCCAGAAGGCGGAGCTCTACCACGAGCTCGCCCGTCAGATCCCCACCCGGGTGGTGTACGCCTTCCTGGGCCTGCCGGAGCAGGACTGGGAGCGCCTGCACCAGTGGGCCGACGCGATCGACGACAGCCTCCCCGAACTGCGGACCGACATGCCGGAGTTCCTGGCAATCACCCGCTACCTCGGACAGCAGCTCGCTGCCCGGGCCGCCTCCCCGGCCACCGGCGAGGACGTCCTGGACGGCCTCGTGCACCCCGCGGACGGCGAACCGCCGCTCACTCCGGTCGAGGCGGTCATCCACGCCTTCCAGCTGACCATAGCGGGCACCGACACCACTGCCAGCCTGATCACCAACCTCCTCCACGAGCTGCTCGTGGACCGCACCCGCTGGGAACGGCTGCTCGCCGACCGCACCCTCGTTCCAGCGGCGATTCCGTGGGCGGCGAACTCGGCGTCGGCCGCCGCGAGGATGGCGCGTCGGGTACCTGCGGGATCGCGTTGGCGGTCCTGATCCCTGGGGCGCCTCCGGCACTGTCGCTTCCCGGAAGATGCTGCGGGCTTCGCTGAACTCGTCTCCCGCGCTGCCTCAGGGGCGACTCCGTCGGCCGTCTCGTCGGCCGGGCCGAATACCTTGTCCTCCACTCGATTCACCTCCTCGTAGCTGCCGCGGTCCTGGGAGTGGCCTTGCCGACGCAGCAGCCGCGGACTGCACGCGGATCACGCTTCAGTCGACTTTCGGAGCCCACTCGGCTGACCCCGGGTAGCCAGGAGCCGCCCGGAATCCGGGAGGGGCTGGGCCGGTCAGTGCGTCCCCCAGGCGCTCCCTTTCGAACTCCACGCGGGTCACCAAGGCGGGTACGTCAAGCTGCGCCCGTCTGCGTCGGACGTCTGCCCGAGGCCTTCCGGCTGGTAGGCGACCCCAGGTCCGCGAGGGGGTATTCAGCTGAGGCGTTCGAGCACCATGGCCATGCCCTGTCCGCCTCCGACGCACATGGTCTCCACGCCCCACTGCGCGTCGCGCGTACGCAGCCCGTTGATCAACGTGGTCATGATGCGGGCGCCGGTCGCACCGAACGGATGCCCCAGCGCGATGGCCCCACCGTGCACGTTGAGCCTTTCCAGCGGGATGCGGAGTTCGCGCTGAGAGGCGATGACCTGAACGGCGAACGCCTCGTTCATCTCGAACAGGTCGATGTCCCCGATCGACAGGCCGGCGTGCGCGAGGGCCCGCCGTGTGGCCTCGACCGGTCCCAGGCCCATGATCTCCGGGGACAGGCCGGACACACCGGTGGCCACGATCCTGGCCAGGGGAGTGATGCCGAGCTCTCGCGCCCTGACGTCGCTCATGATGACCACGGCGGCGGCTCCGTCGTTCAGCGGGCAGGAGTTTCCGGCGGTGACCGAGCCGTTGGGCCGGAAGGCGGGCTGGAGACCTTCCAGGGCCTCGTACGTCGTGCCGGGGCGCGGGCTGTCGTCGGTCGCGATCACCGTGCCGTCGGGCCTTCGGACAGGGGTGATCTCCCGGGCGTGGAACCCGGACTCGGCGGCCTTGGCGTACAGCTGCTGGCTGCGCAGGGCGTAGTGATCCTGCTCCTGGCGGCTGATCTCGAAAAGGCCCGCGACGTTCTCCGCGGTCTGCCCCATGCCGATGTAGACGTCGGGCAGCAGGCCGTCGGAGCGGGGATCGGTCCACAGGCCGTTGGTTCGCGCGTCCTCCGCGGTACGGTCCCTGGCCTGCTCGAATGCCGGGTTCAAGACGTCGTCGGCATCCGCTCCGGTGGGTCCGAAGTGCCGGTAGCGGGAGACGCACTCGACACCCGCGCTGACGAAGACGTGGCCTTCTCCTGCCTTGATGGCGTGGAAGGCCATCCGGGCGGTCTGCAGGGAGGACGAGCAGAAACGGTTGACCGTGGTGCCGGGCACCTCGTCGAGCCCCAGCTGTACGGCCACCCGCCGGGCGATGTTGGCACCGTGCTCGCCGCTCGGCTCGGCGCAGCCGAGATGCAGGTCATCGATCTGTGTCGGGTCCAGTCCGGGTAGCTGGTCGAGGGCCGCGCGGACCGCCGTCACCGCGAGGTCGTCGGGGCGGACATCCATCAGGGAACCCTTGAAAGCGCGCCCGATGGGCGTGCGGGCGGCGGCGACTACGACGGCTTCAGGCATGTCATGCACCTCTCAGGATGGTGAACGGGTGCGTGCGGGCAGGCCGGCATGAAGGCGGCTCTCCAGCATTGAGGATACTGTACGGACCGTTTCGAATGAGAGCGTGGGCGCCTCTATTTCGCCAGGTCATCCGGCTGGGGCCCGCTGTTTTGAGCTCGCACCCCAGCGTGCCGTGCACCAGAAAAGATTACCGGCTGCGATCCTAGACGTTCCGTTTCGATTGACCTAGTGTGAGGCCACCTCGTGCAGAGAGGAGCACTCCAATGACGGCGTGCTTTCGACAGGCGGTGTTCGTTCCGCCACCCGTGTGTGTCGTTGCCCACGAGCTGGGTTTCTTCGCTCACGTCGGCCTTGAGGTCGAGACCGTGCTGATCGAGTCGTCGACGGACCAGCGTGACCGACTCCTGACCGACGACGTCGATGTGGGCGTCACGGCCATCGACAACCTCATCGTGTGGAACTCCGTCGGAGGCGACCTCCGAGTCGTCGCCCAGATCGAGTCGACGACACCGCTCCGGCTGGTCGCGCAGCCCTCGGTGAGAGGGCTGGAAGACCTGCGGGGCGCAACGCTCGGCGTCGATGCGCCGGACAACGGCTTCGCCGTCTTGCTCCGTCATCTCCTCGGTCACCATGGCCTCCCGCCCGGTGCGTACGAATTCGAGCCGGTGGGCGGAGTGCGCGAGCGCTTCGAGGCCCTGCGCTCACGGTCGATCGACGCGGCGTGGCTGGGGCCGCCGCTGGACGAGCTGGCGCAACAGGAGCGGTTCGTCTCGCTGCTCGCGGTCGAGGACGAGGTACCGGACTTCCCTGGGCTGGGTGTCGTGGCCGGCCCCACGACGCGGCAGGCGGGGCGGGAAAAGCTTTCCCTCTACCTCACGGCCCTCGAGGCGGCGCGGAAGTGGCTGCATGCCGCTGGGGACGAACAGATCCGGGACGTGCTGACGAGAGGCGGGTACGGGCCGGCCTCGGCGCGGGCCGCGCTGCGCACCCGCCCCGTTTCGCTGGCTCCTGCTCGTGCCGGTCTGGAGTGCGTCCTGACGATGCGCGACAAGCTCGGCATGATGCCCGACCGGGCGCCTGCTGCCGATGACCTGTACGACGGCCGCCCGCTCGGTCTGGAGCTGCGTCCATGACGCCCGACCCGTTCACGTCCGACGGCCGTCGCGATGACGCGGGGCGCGTCACGGACGGGCAGGTGGCGAAGAGCGTGCGTCATCTGCTCAGCGAGGACCGTACCTGCGAACTCCTGGGAATAGACGTCGAGTCGGCGGCCGACGGTCGGGCGCGCGCACGGATGCGGGTCCGGCCGGACATGGTCAACGGGCACGCGATCGTGCATGGCGGGCTCGTATTCGCTTTGGCCGACACCACGTTCGCCTGCGCCGTCAACAGCTTCGGCCCGCCGGTCGTCACGGCGAGCGCGGACATCGCCTTCCGGCGCCCCGGCCACCTCGGTGACGACCTGATCGCCGAAGCCGTGACCCGCTCCTGGCAGGGCCGCTCAGTGATCTGTGAGGTCACGGTGCGGCGCGGTGACGAGGTCATCGTCGAGTTCAGCGGGCGGGGGGCGCAGATCGTCCTGGCGGACGGTGTGCCGTCGGCGGGGAGCCATCCGGTCCCGGGCAGCCTGTCCGGACGAGCCGGCGATGAGGAGCACCGCGCCCGTCCGGCGGGCGCGGACACCGACGCGGTGGACGGACCAGCCGTGCCAGGGCGCACGCCGGGCCGCTAGATCCGCGGACGCCGAGCGCCCAGGTCGTCCGGCGGACGCGCGGGTGCAGAGATCAAACGGTACTTCCAAGTACCCGAGCCGCAAATGGAGTTCAGGTGTCACAGGACTGCGAAGTCATCGTTGTGGGTGGTGGACCCGTCGGGGTGATGGCCCTTGCTTTGCTGGGCCATGCCGGCGTGCGGGCCGTGGGGATCGAACGCGAGCCCGAGCTGTGGGAACAGGCGCGGGCCGTGCACTTCGACGGTGAGACCGTGCGTTCCTTCCAGTCCATGGGGCTGGGGGAGGAACTCTCCGCCCGGATCAAGCCGATGTGCGACTACCGTATGGAGAACGAGGCCGGCGAGACCCTGGTGGCCCATGCCACGGGGCAGATGGGACCTCAGGCATGGCACTCGGAGGTCCTGTTCCACCAGCCTGAGATCGACGCGCTGCTGCGCGCCGAAGTCGAGCGGCTCGCCGATGTGGAACTCCGGCTCGGTACTACGCTGCTGGACATCCAGCAAGGTGACGGCTCGGTGCGCTGCACCGTCCGTACACCGGACGGCACGACACAGACGCTCACCGCGCGATGGGTCATCGCCTGTGACGGTGCCACCTCGACCGTCAGGCGCACGCTCGGGATATCCGGCGAGAACCTCGGCACCGACGATCCGTGGCTCGTCGTCGACGGACACCTGCGCGGGACGGCGGGCATCAAGGGTGACATGGTCTTCCTCGGCCGGCACACCCGTCCCGCGCTCTGGATCAGGCTCCCGGGTGACCGGGTGCGCATGGAGTTCAAAGTCCTCCCCGAGGACGACCGGGAGGAGATCGCCACACCGGCGGGCATCGCCCGGTTGAGCCGAGGGGTTCTCACACCGCAGAACTTCGAGCCCGACCGCATCGCCGTTTACACCTTCCGCGCGCGGTTGGCCACGTCGTGGCGGGTCGGCAATGTGTTCCTCGCGGGCGACGCCGCTCACCTGGCACCTCCCCTGTTCGGCCAGGGATTGTGCGCCGGCCTGCGTGACGTGGCCAACCTGGTGTGGAAGATCCGTCTCGTCTCGCGTGGCAGAGCCCCCGAGTCCCTGCTCGACACCTACGCGTCCGAACGCAAGGACCACGCCAGGTACTGGGTCCAGCAGGCGGCGACGATGGCCGGACTCGTCCAGACCACCGACCCCGTGATGGCCGCCCAGCGGGATGCGCACATCCGTGCCAACCCGGCCGACGGCCTCCCGCAGGCACCCGCCCTGGGCCCGGGTGTGCACACGGGCCCGGCCGACCCACACGCCGGACGTATTTCGATGCAGCCGATGCTGCCCGACGGGACACGGCTCGACGACCTCGTGGGACGCCGGTTCCTGCTCGCGGCCACGCCCGAACTGACGGCCGGGCTGCCCGATTCCGTGCGCAAGGCGCTGGAGGCGGAGCCCGAGGTGGCCGTACTGACCTCCCCGCAGCACGTCGGCCAACTGCTCACCTCGATCGAGGCCTCCGCCGTCCTGGTCCGTCCCGACCGCTATGTGCTTGGGACGGCGCACACCCCCGAAGAGCTCGAAGCACTGCTCCGACTCCTGCCTCTCGCAGGCGCCCCGGAACCCCGGCGCGAGATGAGCCCGCCGCAGCAAGAGAACACCCTGCAGGCCTGACCCGCGCGCGTGCAAACACTGTTTCACTCACAGGAGTTCACCATGCACGACCAGCCCATCACCCACCTTCGGCACGTCGACATCGCCGTGCAGGACTACGACAAGCAGGTCGCCTTCTACGAGCAGCAGTGGGGGCTGACCAAGGCCGGCACCGACGGCGATGTCACGTACTTCGCCGCCGAGGGCTCGCCCGAGCAGTACGTCGTCCGTGTCCGCCGCTCCCAGGACAAGCGCCTCGACCTGGTCTCCTTCGGCGCCGCGGACCGCGCCGCGGTGGACGGCCTCGCCACCCGCCTCGCCACCGACGGCGTGAAGCTGGTCAGCGAGCCGGACACGCTCCAGACGCCCGGCGGCGGCTACGGCTTCCGGTTCTTCGACGTGGAGGGGCGCACCGTCGAGATCTCCACGGAGGTCGCCGCCCGCGCCCACCGCAAGGTCGAGGAGCGCGAGGACATCCCGGTGCGGCTGTCCCACGTCGTCCTCAATTCCCCCGAGCCCGAGCGCATGATGGCCTTCTACGAGAAGTACCTGGACTTCCGGCTCACCGACACCAACGTGCACCCCCAGCTCGGCGGGCTCATGTGGTTCCTGCGGTGCAACCCGCAGCACCACAGCATCGCGATCGCCCGGTGTCCCCATGTGTCGCTGCACCACGCGTCTTTCGAGATGCGCGGCCTTGAGGAGTACATGCGCGGCAGTGGCCGCCTGATGCGCGACGGCGTCCACAAGGTCTGGGGGCCCGGCCGGCACCGTGCCGGCGACAACACGTTCACGTACTTCCACGACCCCAACGGCAACACCATGGAATACACCACGGAGCTGGAGATCCTCGACGAGGACACCTGGCATCCCCACCTGTACAGCACCGATGACCCGGAGACCTCGGACGTGTGGGGGACTTCCAACCCGATGAACGAGTTCGTGTCCAAGGAGATGTTCAACGACCCGGACCGGGGATTGTTCATCCCGCCGCCGGTGTGACACGCCCAGGGTGCGAGGCGCACTCGGGACGCCGCCGGGGGAGGGCTCAGGATTCCCCGTCCGGCGACGGATGGGCTTCCAGACCGCGGATCCCCAGTTCCACGAGCTGTTCCGCGAGCGCGTCGTCGAGCGGGCTGACGCCGAACAGGAGATGGAAGTAGACCGGTGCGTAGAACAACTGGGCTGCCGACTTCGGATCGAGGTCGGACCGGAAGACGCCTTCGTCGATTCCCCTGCGCATCAGCTTCTCGACGGCCGCGGCGCGCTCCTGCCAGAAGCGCTCGCGGAAGTTGGCCATCGTCTCGGGGTCGTACTGCCCCTCGGCGATGATCTGTGCGACCAGCTTGCCCTGCGGGCCGGCGTAGCGGGAGATCAGCGACTTGAGGTGTGCCAGGAGGGCGTCGCGCACCGGCACCCCTTCGGGGATGCGGGTGTGCACCAGGTGGTTCTCCATGAAGGCGTCGATGACGACCGCGGCCTTGTTCGGCCACCACCGGTAGATCGTCGCCTTGCTGACCTTGGCCCGCTTGGCGATCGCCTCCATGGTCAGCTTCTGCACCGTGGTGGCGCGCCGGCCGTCGCGCACAAGGAGGTCCATGGTCGCGTCGAGGATCGCGCGACGACTCAATTCGCTTCGTACAGCCACGGAGCCAAGTTAACCCACGCACGGCCTCATTCCCCAATGTCAGCGCAGGATCGACAAGGGGATGAGCTTGCCATACGATACGAAACGTTTCGAATAAATGAAGGAGTTGTACACATGAAGCTCGGTCGGATCTCAGTACCTTCCCCCGACGGCGACCAGATCAGGATCGTCGCCGTGCGGCCCGACGAGGGCAGGGTCATCGACCTGGCCAGGGCCTACGCCGTGGGCAGGCAGGCCGAGGGCGCGACGCCGGACGCGGCCCGCCGACTGGCCGCGGCCCACTTCCCGTCGAGCATGGCCGCTGCCATCGCCGCCGGGCCGGCCTTCCTCGACGCCGCCCAATGGGCCGCGGACCGGGCCGCCGATGACGCCTCCCTGCCGATCGAGGGCCTGTCCTGGGTGGCGGCCGTCGACCCGCCGGTCATCCGTGACGGACTGACCTTCCCGGCGCACATGAAGGGGTTCCACGAGAGGGTGGGCGGCGGACTGCCCAACCCTCAGCTGTTCAAGACGCCCGGCTACTTCAAGGGATCCACCGGAGTGGTCTACGGCCACGACGAGGAGGTCCCTTACCCGAGCTACTCCGAATACGTCGACTACGAACTGGAGATGGGCTTCATCGTCGGAGCCGCGGGCAGCAATCTGACCCCCGACGGCGCCCGCGCCCACCTGTTCGGCGTCACGATCTTCAACGACTTCAGCGCGCGCGACGTCCAGGGCTACGAGATGGCCATGAGCATGGGCCCGCAGAAGTGCAAGGACTACGCGTACGGCATCGGTCCCTGGATCACGACCGTCGACGAACTGCCCTCCACCGACGGGCTCAAGGGCGTTGTCCGCGTCAACGGTGAGGTCTGGAGCGAGACCGCTGCCGAGGGAATGATCTACACGCCGGAAGAGATGCTCGCCTACGTCTCCATCAACGACAGGCTTCAGCCCGGCGACCTGATCGGCTCCGGCACGCTGCCCAACGGCTCCGGCCTGGAGCTCGACCGGCGACTGTCGCTCGGAGACGTCATCGAACTCGAACTGGAAGGCGTCGGTGTCCTGCGCAACCGACTGAGCGCCGAGCCGGACAAGGCCCCCTGGTGGCCCGAGCCCCGCCCGTACCCCTTCGGTACGCCGGCGAACTGACGACGGGACCGACAAAGATGACCAACCCGCACGCCATCAAGCCGATACGGCGCATCGTCACCGGCCACACCGCCGACGGCCGCTCCACCGTCATCAGCGACGGCCCGGCTCCCAACGTCTTCGTGTCCGACTCCGTCAAAGGGTTCGGCGCGATCGTCCCCTGGCAGACCGAACCGGGCGATGTCAGCAACGACGGCAACCAGGACGCGGCCTCCGCCGACGTCCAGGTGCCGATGCACCCCAAGCCCGGAGGAACGGTCTTCCGGATCGCGAGCTTCCCGCCCGACAGCGCCTACACCGCCGCCGCCGCCGACTCCCTCTTCGACGACATCGACGGCGAACATGCCCGCGACGCCGCCCAACACACCGTCGGCGGCCGCCACTTCTGGTTCCACCGCACCGACAGCCTGGACTACGCCCTTGTCCTCGAGGGTGAGATATGGCTGCTGACGGACGAGGGAGAGACCCTCGCCAGGGCCGGTGACGTGATCATCCAGCGAGGCACCAGCCACTCCTGGTCCAACCGCAGTGACACGACCTGTCGCGTGGCCTTCGTCCTCATCGGTGCCCTGCCCGTCGACACCGCTGTCTCATGAGCACCGCGCACGACATTCTGTGGATGCCCAGCATTGCCCGGCAGGAGGGCAGCGAACTGGCTCGCTACCGCCGTGGGCTGAAGGACTACGACGGCGGTGCCGACTACCTTGATCTCTGGCGCTGGTCGACGCGAGACCTGGGCCGGTTCTGGGAGTCCGTCGCCGAGTTCGAGGACGTACGACTCGGTGGTACCCCGACCGGTCCGGTGGCTCCGCGGGAGATGCCCGGAGGTACGTGGTTTCCCGGCCGTACCGTGAACTATGCCGAGCATGTGCTGCGCCGCTGCCCGGGCGAGGCGCTCGTCGTCGTGGACGACGACGGCACGTCCCACAAGCTCTCGCGAGCCGAACTCCGCAGCCAGGTCGCCGCCGTCTCCGCCGCGCTGCGCCGGATGGGTGTGGCCCACGGCGACCGGGTGGCCGCCGTCCTGCCCAACCGCGCGGAGGCCGTCGTGGGGCTCCTGGCCTGCGCGGCGGTGGGGGCCGTCTGGTCGGTCTGCTCCCCGGAGTTCGGCGCGGACGGGGTGACCTCCCGGTTCGCCCAGCTGGAGCCCAAGGTGCTGCTGCTCACGGACGGCTACCACTACGGCGGACGGACGCACGAGCGCACGGACGAGATGCGCACCCTGCTCGACCGGCTGCCGTCGGTGGAGCACGTGCTCTGGGTCGATCACCTCCACCCCGGAAACCTGCCCACGGCGGACCGCCCCGTGTCGCTCTGGGGCACGGTCGCCGCGGGAGGAGGCGAGCCGGAGTTCGACGAGCTGCCCTTCGACCACCCGCTGTGGGTGCTGTTCTCATCCGGTACCACCGGGGCACCCAAGGGCATCGTGCACGGCCATGGAGGTGTCCTCCTGGAACACCTCAAAGTCCTGCGGCTGCACTCGGACCTACGGGCCGGTGACCGCTATCTCACCGTCGCCAGCACCAGCTGGGTGGTGTGGAACATGCTGGTCTCCGGGCTCGCGGTCGGAGCCACGATCGTTCTGCTGGACGGGAACCCGGTCCGCCCGGACCTGGGGCGCGTCTTCCGCGTCGCGGACGAACACGACGTCGACACGCTCGGTGTCAGCGCCGGGTACCTGCACGCCTGCCTGAAGGCCGGCCTCGCCCCTGGAACCGGGGCGCTGCGGACGGTGCAGGTGACCGGATCACCGCTGTCCACCGACGGTTTCCGTTGGGTCTACGACCGGCTCGGCGACGTGTGGCTGACTTCCATGAGCGGCGGCACCGACGTGTGCTCGATCTTCGTCGGCGGAGCCCCCACGCTGCCCGTCCGCGTGGGCCGCATCCAGGCGCCCGCCCTGGGCGTTTCCGTCGAAGCGTGGGACGAGGACGGCAAGCCCGTGGTCGGCAAGCGGGGCGAGCTGGTGATCACGCAGCCGATGCCCTCGATGCCGCTCCGCTTCTGGAACGACTCCGACGGCCGGCGCTATCGGCAGAGCTACTTCTCCGTGTATGCCGGAGCGTGGCGGCACGGGGACTTCGTCGAGTTCGAGCCGGACGGCAGCAGTGTGATCCATGGCCGCTCGGACTCCACCCTGAACCGGCAGGGTGTGCGCATGGGTCCCGCGGACATCTACCGGGTCGTCGAGGCGCTGCCCGAGGTGCGCGAAGCCCTCGTCGTGGGCGCCGAACTGGGCGAAGACGCCTACTACATGCCGCTGTTCGTCGCCCTCCAGGAGAACGCCGACTTCGAAGCGGTGGCGCAGCGCATCAACCAGGTGATCCGGGAGGAGCTGTCACCGCGGCACGTGCCCGACGAGGTCGTGCCCATGCGCGGGATCCCGCACACCCGCACGGGAAAGAAGATCGAGGTGCCGGTCAAGCGCTTGCTGCAGGGAGCTTCCCTGAACGACGTCGTGGACCTGGGCGCGGTGGACGACAGCGCACTGCTCCAGGAGTACGCGGAGTTCGCCCACACCCGCCGGAAAGCATGAGGAAACCATGAGCCAGACCCCCTTCTCGCTGGGAACGTTCGCCGACGGACAGTCCGGTCCGTTCCCCGGCATCGTCGTGGACGACAGGGTGTACGACACCCGGACCGTTCTGCCCGCGGCCACGACCACATCGGTCCTACTGGCCGACTGGGACGCATCGCTGGACGCGCTCCAGTCCCTGGCCGACGCACCCGAGGGCGACGGGCGGCCGGTCGGGGAGCTCACGGTGCTCGCCCCGGTCCAGCCACCGGGACAGATCTTCGGTGCCGGGGCCAACTATCGCGAGCACGTCATCCAGATCACCGTGGCGCACCGCCTGGGAAAGGCGGACGCCACCGAGGAGGAACTGCGCGAGCAGGCCGCCCGGGAGATGGACGAGCGCGCCGCGCACGGCGAGCCCTACGTGTGGGTGGGCGTCCCGTCCGCGATCAGCGGCCCGTACGACGACGTGATCCTGCCCTCGCTCGGTGAGAACCATGACTGGGAACTCGAGCTGGGCGTGGTCATCGGGCGCGAGACACGCGAGGTGAGCCGTGACGAGGCACTGGACCACGTCGCCGGGTACACCATCTGCAACGACCTGACGACGCGCAGCCTGGTGCCTCGACCGGAGATCCCGATGATGGGCACCGACTGGATGCGGGCGAAGAACCAGCCCACGTTCTACCCCACGGGCCCCTACCTCGTGCCGGCGCGCTTCGTGCCCGACCCGCAGAACCTGGACATCACGCTCCGGCTCAACGGCAAGGTCATGCAGAAGGGCAACACCAACGACATGATCTTCGGAATCGCGGCCCTCATCTCATACATCTCGCACCGGGTGACGCTGCAGCCGGGCGACATGATCATCACTGGTTCGCCGCAGGGCAACGGCTCGCACTACGGCCGGTTCCTGCGGGCGGGCGACGTGATGGAGAGCGGGATCACCGGACTCGGCGCGCAGCGAAACCTCTGCAGGTAGCAGCCGTCACGTCCTTTGCTTGACCTCGAACTGCAGCGAGTGGGTGGTCAGCTTCTCCAGCAGTGCGATCAGCGTCCGCTGTTCGTCCGCGCTGAGCGAGCCCGCCCAGTCCTGTTCACGTTCGTTGTGCGCCTGGAAAGCCGTGGTGATCGCGTGCAGACCGCTCTCGGTGAGGCTGAGGTTGACCGCGCGGCCGTCCTGCGGGGCACGTGCCTTGGTGACGAGACCGTCCCGCTCCAGCGTGTTCACCAGCGCCGACACGGCCGCGCGACTCATGCCGGACAGCTCCGCGACCTTCTTGGCCTCGACGGGGCTCGACAGCCAGATCGCGAAAAGCACACGGAAGCCGGGCCACGACCATCCGCGGGGCCGGTGGACGGTTGATTCCAGGTCGTAGACCAGCATGTTCGCGGCCCGGTGGAGGGTGAGCACCAACCGCATCGCCAGCGGATCGACGCCGGGGAGCTCACGGCTCACGCGGCTGATCGCATGATCGATGAACGACCAGAAATGCAGGTCCTCGTTGTCCGGGTGCTCGTGCTCCACACCAGGAGTGTAGGCCGGACGGCCGATCATCCTCCGGCCTGCCTTCGCAGCCGGACTCTGCCGCATACCGCGCCCCGTTTTCCGAAACGTATCGAATGTCCCAGGGACAAGAGGAAAGCCTTTATGAGCACCAGGACCGCTGCCGCAGAAGTCCTCAGTGAGACGTCGCTCTTCCAGGAGTCGGCCTACGTCGACGGACGCTGGGTCAGTCACGGTGAGTCCGGGCGGTTCTCCGTCGACAACCCTTCCACGGGCGCGACGATCGCGGATCTGCCGTCCATGAGCCGGGCCCAGGTGGCCGATGCCATCACGGCGGCCGGCCGCGCGCTCCCGGACTGGCGCGCCCGGTCCGGCAAGCAGCGGGCCCAGGTCCTGCGCGGTCCACGGCATCGACGAGTACCTGGAGATGAAGTACCTCTCCTGGGAAGGCGCGGGTGCCCGGTAGACCTCCACGGACTCAACGCACACGACGAACGAAAGGACAGGCATGCCCGCATACACCCGTGCCGAGGCACGTGACTGGGCCCGCGAGAAGCTTGTCGGCGCGGTCAACTGCACCATCCCCTCGTTCACCGGCGACCTGCGGGCCGTCAACGAACGAGCCGTCCGCCACGACATCCGCCTCGCCAAGGAGCATGGTTTCATCGGCACCCTCGGTGTCTCCGAGATCAGCATCACCCTCGACGAGTACCTGGAGTTCCTCCGCATCTCCAAGGACGAGGCCGGCGACGGCTTCTACGTCGTCCACCACGCGAGCTGGAACGACCTCGAGCAGAACCTCGAAGCGGTCCGTGGCGCCGAAGCGGCGGGAGCGGACCTGGTGCTGCTGGCCTACCCGCCCAACTTCTACCCGGAGTCCGAGCAGGAGATCTACGACTACACCAAGGCGGTCTGCGAGGCCACGAACCTCGGGATCATCCTGTTCCCGATGACCATCTGGAACTTCGGCGCTCGCATCCACCCCTCCGATCTCCCGAGCCGGCTGATCCGCCGACTGATCGACGACATCCCCAACATCGCGGTCATCAAGGCCGAAGGCGGATACCCCAACATCCAGAGCGCCGTCGAGTGCAACCGGCTCTTCGGTGGCGAGGTGGTCATATCGGTGCCGATCGAGGGCGATCTGATCCCTCTGTCGCAGGTGATGCCCATTCAGTTGTCGGCGACCAGCGACCACGAGTACTTCGGCCCGATGATCCCGCGCGTCATGCAACTGCTGCGCGACGGGAAACATGACGAGGCGACGGCGATCTACTGGCAGCTGCACCCCGCCCGCAAGACCAAGGCCGCACTGTTCGGGACCCTGCACGGTGGGTCGGTCCTCAACCGCCAGGCCTGGAAGTTCCAGGGCTGGCTGCAGGGGTACAACGGCGGACCGCTCCGCCAGCCGACGATGCGCCTCCAGGACAGCCAGATGGCCGCCCTGCGCAAGGGACTCGTGGACGCCGGCCTGGAGCCGAGCATGGAACCCATCCGTGAGTTCTTCACCGGACGCCACCGGGCCTGACAACACGACCCCGAACCGCCCCCGGGGCCGTGGTTGTCCGACTCAAGCGGCTGATGACCGTTCAGTGTTCTTGAAAGGCACGGCTGATGCGGGCGTCCAGAGACACGCCAGCGCCCCGTTCGCCCGCGAGACGCGCGCACAGCGCCGCCACGGTCAGATCCTGCAGAGCGGACCCGACCGACTTGTAGAGCACGATGTCATCGGTTCCGGTCCGGCCCGGTGCGCGACCGGATACCACGTCGGCGAGAGGAACGAGCTTGTCGGTGAACTCCAGGCCCTCGGCCCGTGCTGCGATGAAGTCACCGGTCTCGTGGGCGACTTCGTCGACAAGGTCGCACACCACGACATCCGCGCGGTCGATGGCGACGGGGTCGAGTTCACGCTGCTCGGGCAGCGTCGACCCGATGGACACGACTGTCGTACCCGGCTTGAGCCAGGTGCCGCGAACGGTGGGCTTCTCGTCCCGGGACCGGGCGGCGCACAGCACCAGATCCACGCCGTCGACCGCGTCCTCGGGCGCCTCGGCGGGGACCACCTCGGCCGCCAGGTCGGTGAACGACCCGGCGAACCGGGCTCGGCTCGCCGGGCTCGGGCTGTAGACCCGTACGGAGGTGAGCTCCCGCGTCGCGGCCAGGGCCCGAAGGTGATTCGTGGCCTCGAACCCCGAGCCGATGACGGCGACCGAGAGCGGCCTTTGCGGTGCCAGGAACCGGACGGCGAGGGCCGAGGTCGCCGCGGTACGGAAGCCCGTGATCGACCGGCCGTCCAGCAGGGCGACGAGCTCCGTGGTCTCGAGGTCGAACAGTGCCACGAGGTAGGCGCCCCTGCGCTTGCCGTTCGACACGGCGATGAGCTTGGCTCCCATCACACCGCTGCTCGGGAGTATCCCGCTGAGGGTGCGCATCCACTCCTCCTCGCCCCTGGCCATCGTCCGCGGGGGAAAGTGAGCTTCGGAGACCGGAGCGGCGTAGGCCCCGTGCAGAGCCTTCAGCGCGGACTCCCAGTCGAGCAGGGAACGGACGTCGTCGTCGGTGAGATACACGGCCATGGGGAAGCTCCTTGCGGGTGAGCCGGTCGACCGGAGGAGAGGGGTGCGCGCGACAGGCCGGAAGACGCCGGCTACGAAGATCGTGGCGAGTGCGAGCCGAGAGATGCTGGGGCACGCCAACTCCTGGTATACCTCGGCTCGTTGACGGGCAGGGCCGTGCAGATCGCGGGGGGATCAGGCGGGGTATGAGCCGGGCGACCGGCCTGCTCTGTTCGATGCGGTACGTATCGTTTCGATTCGTGCTCACTTTAATTGGCGACCGCACTGTCCGCAATCCCGTGCGCGCCTTTTCGATAAAGGTGGCTACGCCGAGATTTCCCCGAAGCGGATCACGCGCGATCCCCGACCGTCGGCCGTACCGGTCCGTCCGCAAGGGCCCGGCGGCAGAAGTCTGCGAACGCCTTGGCTCGTCTGGTGAGGTTGGCGCGGGCGGGCCAGGCGAGCAGCACGGGCATGTCCGGCACCTCCTCCCGGATCTCGCATTCGGCCAGCGGTACGCCCTCGTGGCTGATGCCGGAGGCCGGCCGCTGGATCAGAAGTGAGTAGCCGAGGCCCCGCGCCACCAATGACCGCACCGTCTCGAAGCTGCTCGTCGTATGCCGGATCACCGGCCGTATGCCGAGCGAAGCGAGCAGCTCCGTGAAGTAGTGCCGACTCGGTGGGTTGTCGAGCATGACCATCGGTTCGTCCGCGAGGTCGTGCAGGCTCACCGGCGCCTGCCCGGCCAGGGGGTGCGCGCGGGGCAGGAGCAGATGCGGCCGGGTGATGTACAGCGTCTCCTGCTGGATGCCCGGCTGCAGGTCGAGGTCGTACAGCAGGGCCATCTCGCAGCTGCCGTCGAGAAGTTTCTCCTGAAGTTCCACCTGAGTGCCCTCCGCGAAGCTCAGCCGCACCGTCGGATGCTCGGTGGCGAAACCCTCCAGGACGCCGGGCATCAGGAACGGAGCCAGCGTCGTGTAGCAGCCGACCGTCAGGTTCCCGGAGAGCTCCCCGCCCAGGTTGCGTGCGCTGGAGACCAGTTCGTCCGCGTGGGCGAGCAGCGGGCGCGCGTCGGCGAGCACGGCCAGACCGGCCTGAGTGATCGTCAGCCCTTTGGCCTGGCGGCGCAGGAAGAGCTGGACCCCGAGGGTGCGCTCGAGCTCGCTGACGGCCAGGGCGATCGTCGACTGGGAGATGTGCTCGCGTGCCGCGGCGCCCGCGATGGTTCCGGCCTCGGCCGCCGCCACGAAGAACCGGAGCTGGCGCAGTGAGAGCGTCATGGTCCATACCTCAGGATTCCTGTGGTTGTTGTCGGCGCATTGCTGGATTCCAGAGTATTCCGTGCTCAGGCGGCGTACCGCACAGTCGTTGCAGCCCGATGCGGCCGACATCCCCTGTCCGGATGTCGCCGACACGTGAGGAGCCGCCATGTCCATCGCACGCAATCTCACCAGCAAGGACCTCCATGCCGACCCGCATCCCGTCTACCGCGCACTCAGGGACGACGACCCCTGGGCCTGGTCGGACGGACTCGGTCTGTGGCTCGTCAGCCGCTACGAGGACGTCGTCTTCGTCGACGAGCACCCCGAGATCTTCGCCGCGCACCAGGAGAACTCCCTCGCCGAACGCACCATGGGTCTGGTCATGATCCGAACCGACGGCGACGCCCACCGCAGGCTGCGCTCGGCGGTGGACGGCCCGCTGAAGCGTCGCAACGTGCGTCAGCAGTGGTCGGCGGGGCTCACCTCGCACGCCACGGAACTCGCCGGGCGGTTGGCCGAGAAGCCCGAGTTCGACCTGGTGTCGGACTTCGCGGCGCCGTTCGCCGCCCAGGCGCTGATGCGGACGGCGGGGCTCCCCGACGTGACCACCGAGCAGGTCGTCGAGTGGTCGCGTGCCTTCATCGCGGGCCTGGCCAACCACGACGACGACCCGGCGGTCTGGGAGCGGGCCGGACGCGCCAGGACCGAGGTGGGGGAGCTGGTCCGCGAGGCCGTCGCCCGCGTGACGGCCGCACCGGACCACACCGTGATCTCCGCGATGGTGCACGCCGAGCTCGCCGAACCGCTGACGGTCGAGGAGATCGCCACTCAGGTGCGTCTGATGGTCTCCGGCGGCTTCAACGAGCCCTTGCACGCGCTGGCCACCCTGGTCTGGCAGCTGTGTGAACAGCCTCAGCTGCGCGACCGCGTGCTGGCCGACTCCGAGGCCCTCGACGCGGCCATCGAGGAGACGATGCGCTGGCTCACCCCCGTCGGAGCCTTTCCGCGTCAGCTCGCCGTCGACCACACGGTGGGGGACGTGACCTTGCGGGCGGGGGACAAGCTGCTCGCGCTCGCCGCGTCGGCCAACCGGGACGACCGGAAGTTCGCCGGCCCCGACGCCTTCGACATCGACCGTCCCGAACTGTCGGACCACCTGGCCTTCTCGCTCGGCGCCCACTACTGCCTCGGCACCTATCTGGCGCGGGAGCAGCTCCGTACCGCGGTGCCCGCACTGTTCAACTCGCTCACCGGGCTGCACGTCACCAGCACTCCGAACCTCGTCGGCTGGATGTTCCGCGGCCCGGAATCGGTCCTCATGCGTCACGACGCCGCCCAGGGCGTGAACGGAGCGGCACAGTGATACAGCTCTGTCCGATCGCGGACCTCACCCCCGGTGCGGTCATCCGGATCGCCAGGCCCGACGTGCCGGTCCCCCTGGCACTCGTCAAGGTCGGCGAACGTGTCTTCTGTATCGACGACACCTGCTCCCACGAGACCGCCTCGCTCTCCGACGGCTGGCTCGACGGCCATGAGATCGAATGCCCGCTGCACGAGTCACGTTTCGACCTGCGCACCGGCAAGCCCGACTGCCCGCCCGCGCGGCGGCCCATCCGTACCCACGTCGTGCAGGTCGTCGACGGCATGGTGTGCGTCGACGCAACGTCGTTGGCGCTGGCCGCGGAGACCGCGCGATGACCACGATCGCCGTCGTCGGCACCGGACTGGCCGGTGTCAGAGCCGCCGAAGCCCTCCGCGCCGACGGCTACGACGGGCGTCTCGTGCTGGTCGGTGAGGAGGCCGCGCAGCCCTATGACCGGCCTCCGTTGTCCAAGCAGGTGCTGCTGGGCAAGTGCGAGAGCCAGGACATCGCGCTGACGGACGATGACCTGCGTGCCGTGCTCGACGCCGAATGGCTGCTCGGTACCCGCGCCACCGCTCTCGATCCGGCCTCACGGGCGCTCACCCTCGCCGACGGGCGAAGCCTGTACGCGGACGGTGTGGTCATCGCTACGGGAGCCCGCGCTCGCACACTCCCCGGAATGCCGCGGCTGCCTGGGGTGCACACCCTCCGCACGCTCGATGACGCACACCGATTGCGCGAGGACCTGTCCCGTCCCGGCCGGGTCGTCGTGGTGGGAGGCGGGTTCATCGGCGCGGAGGTCGCCTCCTCGGCGCGTGCCCTCGGACACGAGGTGACCATCGTCGAGTACGAACAGAAGCCGCTGCTACGTCAGTTGGGGCCCGACGCCGCCGGCATCCTGGGTCGCCTGCACACGGACCACGGGGTCGCTCTGGTGACCGGCGTGGGTGTCACGGGCCTCGTCGGCGAGGACGGGGTGCGAGCGGTGGAGCTGTCCGACGGCCGCCTCCTTCCCGCGGACGTGGTGGTCGTCGGCGTGGGAGCCGTGCCCAACACCGAGTGGCTGACGGGTTCCGGTGTCGCCTGCGACAACGGCGTTCTCACGGACGAGCGGTGCCGTACCACCGTGCTCGGGGTCGTCGCGGCGGGTGACGTGGCCGCGTACCGCTGCCGCGGGGGGCGGCTGCGCATCGAGCACTGGACCAACGCGCGGGACATGCCGGTCATCGCAGCCGGATCGCTGCTGGCCACGCTGCGAGGGCAGGACCCCATGGCACAACCGGTCCACGACCCGCTGCCCTATGTGTGGTCGGACCAGTACGGCGTCCAACTCCAGATCGCGGGCCGACCTGGCGTCGACGACGTGCTCGAACTCGTCTCGGGCTCGTTCGACGACAGCTTCGCAGCCGTGTACCGGCGCGACGGCGAGATCTCCGGCGTCCTCGCGGTCGACAGCCCAAGGGAGTTCGGACGGCTGCGGCGGGATCTCCGCAGCGCCTGGAGCGTCCGGTAGCCCAGTCGACGCTTCGCCGACCCACTCAACTTTCCAGAGGAACACAGACATGTCTCATGAAGTCCGCGCTGTCGTGGCCCGCAGCAAAGGCGCCCCTGTCTCGGTGGAGACCATCCTGGTGCCCGACCCCGGACCGGGGGAGGCCCTGGTGCGGGTGCAGGCCTGCGGGGTGTGCCACACCGACCTGCACTACCGCGAGGGCGCCATCGGGGACGACTTCCCCTACCTGCTCGGCCATGAGGCCGCGGGAGTCGTCGAAGCGGTCGGTGAAGACGTCACCGACGTCGGCCCCGGTGATTTCGTCATCCTCAACTGGCGGGCGGTGTGCGGGCGGTGCCGTGCCTGTCGGCGCGGCCGGCCCTGGTACTGCTTCGACACGCACAACGCACGGCAGAGGATGACGCTGAAGGACGGCACGGAGCTGTCGGCCGCCCTCGGTATCGGGGCCTTCGCGGAGAAGACCCTCGTGGCCGCCGGCCAGTGCACGAAAGTCCCCCAGGTCCGGCCCGAAGCGGCAGGCCTCCTCGGCTGCGGGCTCATGGCCGGGCTGGGAGCCGCGCTCAACACCGCACCCGTCGGCAGGGGACAGAGTGTCGCGGTGATCGGCTGCGGCGGCGTCGGTGACGCGGCGATCGCCGGTGCCCGCCTCGCCGGAGCGGCCAGGATCATCGCGGTGGACATCGACGACCGGAAGCTGGCCCTGGCCGAGACCTTCGGCGCCACGCACACCGTCAACTCCCGCGATACCGACCCCGTGACGACGATCCGCGAGCTCACCGGCGGGCACGGCGCGGACGTGGTGATCGATGCCGTCGGCCGTCCGGAGACGTACCAGCAGGCCTTCCACGCCCGGGACCTGGCCGGGACCGTCGTGCTGGTGGGGGTCCCGACGCCGGACATGAAGCTGGAGCTGCCGCTGCTGGAGGTCTTCGGCCGCGGTGGGGCGCTGAAGTCGTCCTGGTACGGCGACTGTCTGCCCTCGAGGGACTTTCCGATGCTGGTCGACCTGTACCGGCAAGGGCGACTGGACCTGGACGCCTTCGTCACCGAAACGATCACCCTCGACGAGGTGGAGAAGGCCTTCGAGAAGATGCACTCAGGTGAGGTGCTGCGGTCCGTGGTGGTGTTCTGAGTGGCCGCACGAGTCGAACAGGTCGTCACCACCGGAGAGTTCACCCTCGACGGCGGTACGTGGGAAGTGGACAACAACGTCTGGATCGTCGGGAACGACGAGGAGGCCCTTGTCATCGACGCCTCCCACGACGCGGACGCGATCGCCGCAGCCGTCGGCCAGCGTCGACTGACCGCGATCGTGTGCACGCATGCCCACAACGACCACATCAACGCCGCCCCGGCGCTCGCCGCCCGCACCGGTGCACCGATCCTTCTCCACCTGGACGACCGCCTCCTGTGGCGGAACGTCCACCCGGACAGATCCCCGGACGGTTACCTTTCCGACAGGCGTGGGCTCACAGTCGCCGGTACGGAACTCATCGTGCTGCACACGCCCGGCCACAGCCCCGGGGCCATCTGTCTGTACACGCCGGACCTCGGCACCGTCTTCACCGGCGACACGCTCTTCGCCGACGGCCCGGGGGCCACCGGGCGGTCGTTCTCGGACTTCCCCACCATCATCCGTTCGATCCGCAGCGAACTCCTGCCCCTGCCGCCGGACACCCGGGTGCTCACCGGGCACGGAGCGACCACGACCATCGGGGCCGAGGCTCCGCATCTGGAGGAGTGGATCGTCCGCGGGCACTGAATTCTCCGCTCCGGTCTTCCCAGGAGCGGGCGGCACAGGTACCGTCCAAATAATCAAAGCTTTGATTACATGCTTTGATCAGGATCTTGCCCGCTTCGTCCCCAGCCCTGCTGGGTCGGCGCCGCCCCCTCCCCGGCCCTTTGCCGGAGGGCACAGCCGACGATCGACTCAAGGAGTCCTCCTCATGTCCCGCTCCCTCGCCCCTCCCAGCCCTGGCGCCCTGCGCGCCTGCATGTCCCGGTTCGCCACCGGCGTCACCGTCGTGACGTACGCGGGCGAGGACGGTCCCCGGGGCGCGACCATGAACTCCTTCACGTCCGTCTCCGCCGATCCCGCGCTGGTGCTCGTCAGCGTCGCCCGCCGCGCCCGCTGCCACGACCAGCTGATCGACAGCTCCTTCTGCGTCAACATCCTCGGCGCCGAACAGGAGCCACTGGCCCGGCTGTTCGCCGGGGCACAGGGCGCCACCGAGCCCCGCTGGGCGAACGCGGCCCGAGTGCCCCGCCTCACGAACCCCCTGGCATGGGTGGAGTGCGAGCCGTGGCAGGCGTACGACGGCGGAGACCACACCCTCCTCGTCGGCCGCGTCACCGACCTCGGTCACCGTGACGGCGACGCCCTCACCTACGCCTGGAGCCGCTTCGGCACCGCGGCCGAGTCCACCGACGGCATCGAACACCTCATCTGAACCCGTCTCCCGCTGATCACCTCCACAGGAGAACCACCATGGCCGCACGCACCGGCAAGGAATACCTGGAGCGCCTCGCCGCCTCCCGCCCGACCGTCCACATCCAGGGCGAGACGCTCACCGGAGGAATCCAGGAGCACCCCGCTTTCCGCAACGTGGTGCGGACCTACGCCGAGCTGTACGACCTCCAGCACAGCGACGAACACAAGGACGTCCTCACCTACACCTCACCCACGTCCGGCGAGCCGGTCGGCACGTCCTTCCTCACCCCGAAGACCCCGAACGATCTGGTCAAGCGCCGTAAGGCGTTCAAGGTGTGGGCCGACCACAGCAACGGCATGCTCGGCCGCACCGGCGACTACATGAACAGCTCCCTGATGGCGCTCGCCTCGGCCGCCGACTGGTTCGCCCAGGCCGACCCCGCCTTCGGCGAGAACATCCGCCGCTACTACGAGAAGGCCCGCGAAGAGGACCTGCTGTGCACCCACACGCTGATCCCGCCGCAGGTCAACCGGGCCGTGGCCGGTACCCAGCAGGCCGGCGGCAAGCTGGCCGCGCGGATCGTGAGGGAGGACGACAACGGCGTCGTCATCAGCGGGGCGCGCATGCTCGCGACGATCGCCCCGTTCGCCGACGAGATGCTGGTGTTCCCCTCGACCGTGCTGCGCGGCACCCCCGAGGACAAGCCGTACTCGTACGCCTTCGCCATCCCCAACGACACCCCCGGCCTGCGCTACATCGCCCGCGAACCGCTGGACTACGACCGCCCCCGGCACGACCACCCCCTCGCCTCCCGCTTCGAGGAGTCGGACTGTGTGGTCGTCTTCGACGACGTGCACGTGCCCTTCGAGCGCTGCTTCGCCCTCGGCGACGCCGAGCTGTGCAACGGCTTCTACTCCCAGACGTCCTCCGTGGTGCACATGACCCACCAGGTCGTCACCCGCACCACCGCCAAGACCGAGTACATCCTCGGCCTGGTGACACTGCTCACCGAGGCCATCGGCATCGAGCAGTTCCAGCACGTCCAGGAGGACGTCGCCGAGATCATCACCACCCTGGAGACGCTGCGCGCCTTCCTGCGCGCCGCCGAGGCGGACGCCGAGGTCAACGAGTACGGGGTCCTCACCCCGGCTTTCGCCCCGTTGAACGCCGCCCGCAACCTCTACCCCAAGCTCTACCAGCGCTTCCCGCAGATCCTGCGCAAGCTCGGCGCCTCCGGCCTGATGGCCACCCCGACCGAACTCGACATCCAGGGGCCCGGCGCCGCCGACATCGAGGCCTACCTCCAGTCGGCCACCCTCACCGGCCCCGAGCGTGTGAAGCTCTTCCGCCTGGTGTGGGACACCTGCATCTCCGCGTTCTCCAGCCGCCAGGCGCTGTACGAGTACTACTTCTTCGGCGACCCCGTGCGGATGGCCGGCGCGTACGTGAAGAGCTACGACCGCGAGCCGTACAAGGCCAGGGTCCAGGCCTTCCTCGACCGCGCCTGAGCCCGGACGGACGACATGACGCACCCGCTCGGGAACTCCCCGTCGAAGATCATCGCTCTGCATCTCAACTACCCCAGCCGCGCCAAGGAGCGCGGCCGGATCCCCGCCCATCCGTCGTACTTCCTCAAGCCACCCTCGTCGTTGGCCGGCACCAAGGAGGCACTCGTCCGCCCCGAGGGATGCGAACTCCTCGGCTTCGAAGGCGAGATCGCCCTCGTCATCGGCTCGCGCGCGCAGCGAGTGAGGCCCGAGGACGGCTGGCAGTACGTGCGATGGGTGACCGCCGCCAACGACGCGGGTGTGTACGACCTGCGCTACGCCGATCGCGGCTCCAACCTCCGCTCCAAGGGCGGAGACGGCTTCACGCCGATCGGGCCGCGACTGCTGGACGCACGCCAACTCGACCCGGCCGCCCTGCGGTTGCAGACCTGGGTCAACGGCGAACTGGTCCAGGACGACACCACGGACACGCTGCTGTTCCCGTTCGGCGAGTTGATCGCGGACCTGTCGAGGCAGGTCACCCTGGAGCCGGGGGACGTCATCCTCACCGGCACGCCGGCCGGGGCCTCCGTGGTGGCCCCTGGTGACGTGGTCGAGGTCGAGGTGACCGGAAACGGGCTGTCCACCGGCCGCCTCCGCAATCCCGTCGCCGCCGGGCCCGCGCTGGACCCGTACGGGGCGATGCCCAAGGCCGATCCGGCGGAGCGGGAGGCCGCGTACGGGACGGCGTACACTCCTGCGTCCCTGCTGGACAAGCGGTTCGAGGAGGGGCTGCGCTCGGTCGCCGTCGCCACCCTCAGCGCACAGCTCCGTGCCCGCGGTCTGCCGCACATGTCCATCGACGGCGTCCGCCCCACGCTGCCGGACCGGACCATGGTCGGCGTCGCGCACACCCTGCGCTATCTGCCGCTGCGCGAGGACCTGTTCAAGAAGTACGGCAACGGCATGAACGCCCAGAAGCGGGCGATCGAGGAGCTGAGGCCGGGCCACGTGCTCGTCATGGACGCACGCCGCGACACCTCCGCCGGGACCCTCGGCGACATCCTCGCGCTGCGTGCCCAGACGCGTGGTGCGGCCGGCGTCGTCACCGACGGCGGCCTGCGGGACAGCGCCGCGGTCACCGAACTCGGCCTGCCCGTCTACCACGGTGGGGAGCACCCCTCCGTCCTGGGACGCCGCCACGTCCCGTGGGACTCGGGCGTGCCCATCGCGTGCGGCGGCGCGCTGGTGCAGCCGGGCGACCTGATCGTCGGTGACGCGGACGGTGTCGTGGTCGTGCCACCCGAGCTGGCCGAGGAGCTGATCGCCGACTGCCGGGAGCAGGAGCTGCGAGAGCGCTTCATCACCGAGCAGGTGCGTGCCGGGCACAGCGTCGACGGGCTGTATCCCCTCGGTCCCGACTGGCACGAACCGTTCGAGCAGTGGCGCCGCAGCCACGCCCCTTCGCAAGAGTCGCAAGGAGAAACCGCATGAAGTTCCGCAGTGATCCCGCCACCATCCGCGGATCCATCGCCCCGGTCGTCACCCCGTTCACCGACGAGGGCGCCGTCGACCACGACAGCCTGCGCTCTCTGATCCGCTTCCAGCTGGAGTCCGGTTCGCACGGCATCTCGCTCGGCGGCTCCACCGGCGAGCCCAGCGCACAGACCGTCGCCGAGCGGATCGCCGCCATGCGTACGGCCGTCGAGGAGACCGGCGACCGGGTGCCCTTCCTGCCCGGCACCGGCTCGCACAAGCTGAACGAGACCCTGGAGCTGACGGCCGCCGCCCAGGACCTGGGAGCGGACGCGGCCCTGGTGATCACCCCCTACTACGCGCGCCCCACCCAGGAGGCGCTGTACCAGTGGTATGCGACCGTCGCACGGGAGTTCCCGGACCTGCCGATCGTCGCGTACAACGTGCCCTCGCGCACGGCCGTCGACATTGCCCCCGAGACGGTGAGGCGGCTGTTCACCGACTTCGACAACTTCGTCGGAGTCAAGGAGACCACCAAGGACTTCGAGCACTTCTCCCGTGTGCTGCACGCCTGCGGCCGCTCGCTGCTGGTGTGGTCCGGCATCGAACTCCTCTGCCTGCCGCTGCTCGCCCTGGGGGGCGCCGGCTTCGTCAGCGCCGTGGCCAACCTGGCGCCGACCGCCGTGGCAAGGATGTACGAGCTGTGGGAGTCGGGGGACTTCGACGGCGCACGCGACCTGCACTACCGCCTGCACCCGCTGGTGGACCTGCTGTTCGTGGAGACCAACCCGGCCCCGGCGAAGTGGGTCCTCGCCCAGCAGGGACGGATCGCCTCGCCTCACGTACGGCCGCCGCTCATCACGCCCACCGCCCCGGGCCTGGCCCGCATCCGCACCCTCCTCGCCGAGGGCGGGGACCTGACGCAGCAGCTCGGAACCCAGCAGAACGGAGCCGACAAGTGAGCACCGCCCCCGAGGGCCTGCCCTCGACCATCCGGCACTGGATCGGTGGCGAACTCGTCGACGCGGCCGACGGCCGCACCTTCGACGTCACCGACCCGGTGTCCAACACCACCTACACACAGGCCGCACGTGGTGCGCAGGACGACGTCCAGCGGGCCGTCGAGGCAGCGCAGGCCGCCTTCCCCGGCTGGTCGTCCACAGCCAACCGCGAACGCGCTCGCGTCCTGTACCGCATCGCCGACGCCGTCGAGGCCCGCCACGACCGCCTCGCCGCCTTCGAGTCGTACGACTCCGGGCTGCCGATCACCCAGGCCCGTGGCCAGGCGCGGCGCGCCGCCGAGAACTTCCGCTACTTCGCCGACGTCATCGTGGCCCTCGGCGAGGAGGCGTTCCGGCAGGGCGACGACCAGTTCAGCTACGTGGTGCGCACACCGGTGGGGGTCGCTGGCCTGATCACTCCCTGGAACACCCCGTTCATGCTGGAGAGCTGGAAGCTCGCACCCGCGCTGGCGTCCGGCTGCACGCTGATCCTCAAGCCGGCCGAGTGGACCCCGCTGTCCGCGTCGCTGTGGCCGGAGATCTTCGAAGAGGCAGGCGTGCCCGCCGGGGTGGTGAACATCGTCCACGGCATCGGCGAGGAGGCCGGCCAGGCCCTCGTCGACCACCCGGACGTGCCGCTGATCTCCTTCACCGGCTCCTCCGACACGGGCCGGCACATCATCCGGTCCTCCGCCGAGCACCTGAAGACGGTGTCGATGGAGCTGGGCGGCAAGTCCCCGGTCGTCGTCTTCGCCGACGCCGACATCGAGGCAGCCCTGGACTCCGTGGTCTTCGGCGTGTTCTCGCTCAACGGCGAACGCTGCACGGCGGGTTCCCGGGTGCTCGTCGAGCGCCCGCTGTACGAGGAGTTCACCCGCCGCCTCGCCGAGCGAGCCGAGCGGGTCAGGGTCGGCCTGCCCTCCGACCCCGCCACCGAGGTGGGGGCGCTGGTCCACACGGAGCACTACGAGCGCGTCCTGAACTACGTCGCGATCGGCAAGAAGGAGGCCCGGCTGGTGGCGGGCGGCGCCCGCCCGGACCACCTCATCGAGGGCAACTACCTCCAGCCGACCGTGTTCGCCGACGTCGAGCGTGACGCCCGTATCTTCCAGGAGGAGATCTTCGGCCCGGTCGTGGCTGCCGCGTCCTTCGACGACGAGACCGAGGCCATCGAGCTCGCCAACGCCACCCAGTTCGGCCTGGCCGCCTACATCTGGACCTCGAACCTCAAGCGCGGCCACCGCATCGCGCACGCCGTCGAGTCCGGCATGGTCTGGATCAACTCCCACAACGTCCGGGACCTGCGCACGCCTTTCGGCGGCGTCAAGGCGTCGGGCGTAGGCCGCGAGGGCGGGGCTCACTCCATCGACTTCTACACCGAGTCCAAGATCGTCCACGTCGCCCTCGGTGACGTCCACACCCCACGATTCGGAGCCGTTCGATGACTGGAACAGCCGCACCGGACGTCGTCCGCTCCGCCTACGCCCAGCTCGCCGTCACCGACCTGGCCAAAGCCCGCTGGTTCTGGGTGGACATGCTCGGATTCCACGTCCAGTACG
Organism: Streptomyces sp. DSM 40750; assembly: GCF_024612035.1. GTDB lineage: Bacteria > Actinomycetota > Actinomycetes > Streptomycetales > Streptomycetaceae > Streptomyces. Next base: position 1,020,324 of record NZ_CP102513.1, on the reverse strand, counting down.
AGGACGCCGACTCCCTCTACCTGCGCGGGACCGATGAGCTCACCCATCACTCGCTCGTGCTGCGCAAGGGTGAGATCGCCGCTCTCGACCACATCTCCTACCGCGTCCGCACCCCTGAGGACGTCGACAAGGCGGAGAAGTTCTTCGCCGGACTCGGCTGCCCGGTCAAGCGGTTGAAGAAGGGTGAGGGCACGGTCGGAGTCGGAGACGCCGTACGCGTCGTCGACCCGCTCGGCTTCCCGGTCGAGTTCTTCCACGAGATCGAGCGTGGTGAGCGCCTCATCCAGCGCTACGACCTCCACCGCGGCGCCCAGATCGCCCGCCTCGACCACTTCAACATCTGCACCCCCGACATACCCGCCGCCTACGCCCACTACCAGTCCCTCGGCTTCGGCTGCTCGGAGACCATCGAGGGCGACGAGCACGAGCTGTACGCGGCCTGGATGTACCGCAAGCAGACCGTCCACGACGTCGCCTTCACTGGTGGCGCGGGTCCCCGCCTGCACCACCTCGGCGTGGCGACCCACGAGTCCCACCAGGTGCTGCGCACCGCCGACATCTTCGGCGCGCTGCACGAGGAGAAGCACATCGAGCGCGGGCCCGGCCGACACGGTGTCTCCAACGCCTTCTACGTCTACCTGCGCGATCCCGACGGCCACCGGGTGGAGATCTACACCTCCGACTACTACACCGGCGACCCGGACCACGAGACGTACCGGTGGAACGTCAACGACGACCGCCGCCGCGACTTCTGGGGCAACGCGGTGATCGAGTCCTGGTACAAGGAGGCCACCCCGGTTCTCGACCTCGACGGACGGCAGCAGCCGGTGAGCAGCTCCTTGCTGGACGAGTCCGCCGTCCAGATCGGGGCAGATGGACTCGGCTGACCGCGTGGAACGGCTCCGGTGCCGGGTGCGGCACCGGAGCGGCCGGCACGGCGGGGTCAGAGCGTGAATCCGGCCCCGTTGGCCGCCGGAACCGGCATTCTCCCTGGTCAGCAGCAGTGACTCGACCTCGGAACCGGTCGGTGGCTGTGTCGACTGCCGCGTATCCTGTAAAGGATCAAGGAGCCGTCCAAGGCTTCGACTTTGTTGGGACAACTGCCCGACTCAACCGTTGTGGGATGAGCGTTCGGGCACGCGCCGAGATTGTCCACGTTGGAGAAGCGAGGGGGCGCCATGTCCGAGCCGGCGGCACCGACCACGGCGGTCGCCCGACCTGCCAAGAGGCTCTCGGCAAGCCGTGAGCGGACCATCCTGCGAGCCGTCTACGAGATACTCGCTGAGTCCGGTTACCAGGGACTGCACTACGAGGCAGTGGCGACCCGCGCCAGGACGAGCAAAGCCACGCTGTACCGGCACTGGCCCACCAAGGCGGAACTGGTGACCACGGCCATGAGCTTGCGCCCGGCCGAAGACCTGCAGGTGCCGGACACCGGCACGCTGCGCGGCGACCTCCTGGCATACCTCCAGTTGCTCGCCGAGTGGATGGGGGGCGAGCCAGGCGCCGTGATCAGCGGTCTTTTCGTCACCATGCGCAATGATGCTGAGCTCGCGGCGCTGCTGCGCCCCTTGCTGATCCCCGCTGTACCGCCCGTCCGGGCTGTCTGCGAGCGCGCAGAACGGCGTGGAGAACTCGCCCTGGACCAGGACGTGCGATTCATCGACGAGCTCTGTGCACCGGCCCTGTTCATGCGCCACGCTCTGCTCGGCCTGCCTCTGGATGCGGAGTTCGTCGAGTATCTGGTCGACGGCGTTGCCATGCCGCTGCTGACCCGCGCCACGTGACGCGGACTGTCGTCCCGGTCTGCTCCGGCGGCCCTGCGGCTGCCAGAAAGGATGTCTGGGAGAGCAGTAGCCGACAGCTCCCCCGTCGCGATTTAGAAGCCGTTGATCTTGCGAGCCAATGCACGGGCGAGGACCGGTGAGAAGTCCATCCGACGGAACCCTGCGGCCTGATTCGGGGTGAGCCGTTCGAAGGTCGGGCGCGCCAGCGGTTGAACCCGCTCCCGGAACTGTGCGTCGCCTTCATCACGGTGGACGAGAAGCTCGCGCCGGAGTGCTGTTCAAGTCCGCGGTCGGCACCGTCGTCGCCATGGCGACGACGGTGCCGACCGCGGTGAAGCCCTCGCCGGGCTCTTCCTCGTCTCCTATCTGGGCCTCGCCCTGCCCGCGATCGGCCTCGGCATCGCCACCCGCTACACCGCCGTGACCACCGCGATGACGTGGTTCACCGGTGTCCTGCTCGCCCTGCTCACCACGGCCGGTGTGCTCGCGCGCCGCCGCGGCGGCACTGGCTGAGCACACCGCTCGCCGCCGGGGTGCGGCGCCGCCGCGCCGGCCGACTCGACTGTCCGGCGATGTCGCGGAGTTGCGCCAGGTCCAGACCATTGACGTGTACACCGCTTCCGGTTAGCGTCTGCGCACACGCTTTCCAGGACCAGCCCCCGTGCCCCACCGCAGTGTTCGGCAAGCCTCGGGAGTTCTTCCATGCGCGCCAAGCGATCATTGTTCACCGCACTTCTGCTGAGTTTTCTGACAACGATGTCAGTCGTTCAGGTCGCTCCGACCGCTTCCGCGGCGGCGGAGGCGGCGGTGTGCAACAAGTACTGCGACGCGCGGGACCCGGCCCTCAGCAGCCAGGACCGCAAACCCGTCACCGCCACGCTCTTCTCGCGCACGTTCGTGCTGCACTTCAACGACGCCGACGCCATGGGCTGGGCGTCCATAGGCAACGGCAGCCCCGGGGACGAGGTGTGGATGGACCGGTCGTTCGACGGCGGTCGCACCTGGTCCTCGGGCAGCAGGATCGGCGCCACCACGATCCCGGCGGGCCAGAGCGGCTGGCGAACCATGATGTATAACGTCGACGACTGGGCGAACCACGGCGTCGGCGCCCTGCGCGCCTGCGGCAAGGCCGCCGACCGCACCGACATCGTCTGCACGCCCTGGGCCCGCTCCACCTGGAACGCCGCCGACCGGCGCACCGCGGCGGCCACCGCGCAGATGCAGTTCTACGACTACGGCACCGGCCTGTTCGACACCACCGGCTGGTGGAACTCCGCCAACGCGCTGCATGCCGTCATCGACAACGCCCGGGTGACCGGCATGCGGAGCTACGCCTACGCCATCGGCCGCACCTACGACCTGCAGGTCAACGCCCATGCGGGGCAGTTCCGCAATGACTACATCGACGACACCGGATGGTGGGGCCTGACCTGGATCGCGGCCTACGACCTGACCGGCGACCCCCGCTACCTGGCCACGGCCCGGGCCGACGCGGACTACATGGCCTCCTACTGGGACAACACGTGCGGCGGCGGGGTGTGGTGGAGCACCGCGAAGACGGTGAAGAACGCCATCCCCAACTCCCTCTACATCGAACTCAACGCCGCCCTGCACAACCGCATCCCGGGCGACACCACATACCTTCAGCGCGCGAAGGCGGACTGGACCTGGTTCCAGGGCACCGGCATGATCAACTCCGACCAGACGGTGGGCGACGGCATCAGCCTGAGTACGTGCAAGAACGGCAACAGTACGGTCTGGTCGTACAACCAGGGTCAACTGGTCGGCGGTCTGACCGAGCTGTACAAGGCCACGGGCGACTCCTCCGTACTCACCGCGGCCCGTCGGATCGCCGACGCCAACACCACATCCAGCAGACTCAACACCTCGGTGGGCATCCTCAAGGACCCCTGCGAGAGCGGTGACTGCGGTGCCGACGGGCCCTCTTTCAAGGGCGCCGACGTACGCGGCCTGGCGAAGCTCAACGCGGTCCTGTCCGACCGCCCCTACACGGCGTACCTCAGGAAGCAGGCCGCACAGGCCTACGCGTCCGACCGCAACGCGCTCGGCCAGTACGGCCTGCGCTGGTACGGCCCCCTGGACAAGACCGACGCCGCCCGCCAGCAGAGTGCCCTCGATCTGATGAACGCCGCCTCCTGACCCCCACCAGCCGCCCGTGCCGCAAGAGGAGGAGAACCATGTCCGTCCCTCCACCGCAGACCTCCACCCGCGCGCCGCGGCATGCGAACCCGGCGCCTGAAGCGGTGGGCGTCCGCCGCAGCCCTCGCGGCCGATGGGGTCCTCCTGGTGCTCGTGCCGGCAGGACCGGGTTCCGCCACCTGTCCGCTGGGCGGACTTTGACGGCGACGGACGAGCCGGCTAGGTCCTGCTCAGCTCCGGTGGCGTGGTGTCGGTGTGCGGCAACGCCGAGTACGTCCTCGGGGGCGACACGACCGACGCCGCCACCGTCTACGCCTGGCAGGGCGAGGGCGGCCACGGTGCCTTCAACGACCTTGGGCGTCGCCATCGGCTGACCACTCGCTCACTCGTCCGGTCACGCCGCCGGTCCGTCCTCCTCCCCGCTCTCCCACAGCCCTGCACCAAGGACCAAATAAGGAGAACGATGTGTCCATCTCTGTGACGCGAAGGACGCTGGCCGCCATGCTGGCAGCCCTGGCCATCGGTCTGGGTATCACCTGGACGGGTACCGGCAGCCAGGCACAGGCCGCCGTGCCGACCACCATCCCCCTGACGATCAGCAACAACTCGGGGCGCGGTGACCAGGTCTACGTCTACAACATCGGCACCCTGCTCACCACCGGCCAGCAGGGCTGGGCCGACGCGAACGGCGTGTTCCACGCATGGCCCGCCGGCGGCAACCCGCCGACCGACGCGCCCGACGCGTCGATCGCCGGACCGGCCAACGGCCAGACCATGACACTCCGGATGCCGAAGTTCTCCGGCCGCGTCTACTTCTCCTACGGCCAGAAGCTCGTCTTCAAGCTGACCACCGGCGGCCTCGTGCAGCCCGCGGTGCAGAACCCGTCCGACCCCAACAGGAACATCCTGTTCAACTGGACCGAGTACACCCTCAACGACTCCGGCCTGTGGATCAACAGCACCCAGGTCGACATGTTCTCCGCGCCGTACGCGGTCGGCGTGAAGGCCGCCAACGGCACTGTGAAGAACACCGGCCACCTGAAGCCCGGCGGCTACAACGGCTTCTTCAATGCGCTGCGCGGCCAGCCGGGCGGCTGGGCGAACCTCATCCAGACCCGTTCCGACGGCACGGTTCTACGGGCCCTGGCACCCGGGCACGGCATCGCGGCGGGCGCGATGTCGGCGAGCGTGATGGACGACTACATCAACCGCGTGTGGCAGAAGTACAGCACTTCGACCTTGACGGTCACGCCCTTCGGCGATCAGCCGAACACCAAGTACTACGGGCGGGTCTCCGGCAGCGTCATGAACTTCACCAACACCTCCGGTGCCGTCGTCACCACCTTCCAGAAGCCGGACGCCGACAGCATCTTCGGCTGCTACAAGCGTCTGGACGCCCCGAACGACCTGGTACGCGGCCCGATCTCCCGCACCCTGTGCGCAGGCTTCAACCGCTCGACGCTCCTGACGAACCCCAACCAGCCCGACCCCAGCAGCTCCGGCTTCTACGCGGACGTCGTCACGAACCACTACGCCCGGAAGATCCACGCGCAGATGGCCGACGGCAAGGCGTACGCCTTCGCGTTCGACGACGTGGGCAACCACGAGTCGCTCGTGCACGACGGCGATCCGCAGCAGGCGTACATCACCCTCGACCCCTTCAACTGACCCCGGGATCCGGTCCTCCAGGACCGGCGGGATCGGCAGTTGCCACCACCTGGTGTGCCAGGTGGCCGCACGGGTGCTCTCCTCCCCGGCGGGGCGGCGTCCACGAGCAACTCCTCGCCACGCCCGGTCGGCCCTTGCACCGGCTGTGCTGTCCAGCGAGACGGCTCGCTGGACAGCACAGCGATATCAGGCCGATCTGCGCTGAAGGCTGCCACTCCCGCTCGACCGCCAAGCGCTTGCGTGCGCGGGGTGACGGCCAGTCGTCGGCTAAAGGAGCAGCCGTGGCCATGTGACGGTCAAGATCATGCGTGGAGGCCGGCAAGTGGCACGTTCGGCGGCGCGGTGCTGCCCCACGCGCGCCGGCGCGGCGGCCAGAGCGCCCTGCCGGCCACCCGCGCCCGGCCGGCACCGGAACCGGGCTGTCGCCTACTCATCGCCGAGACCGGTGCCGAGAGCGGTGCGGAACCGGTGTCGAGACCCACAACTCGTCCCTGCACAGCAGGCTCCGCCTCGGGTTCCAGGTGACCTGCGAACGTTGCAACTGGAACTGGCACCTCGCGGATGACGTTTCATTGACCTGACCGGCTGCGGATGGCCTCCTTCTTGGCGCGGTTGCCGCTGGTGCTCATCGAGCACCAGCGGCGGGACCGTCCGCGGCTGGTGTTCCACTGCTTGTCCACCGGAGGCCCGCAGTAGGAGCCCGGCACTGAAATCGCACCTCGACCCACGCATGACGACGCGCAGCCCCAGGTGCCCGATCTGCCCGCTCGACGCCTGCGCCGCCGATGTGGTGCCGGGGCCAGGGCGGCCTCGTGCTGCAGCGTTTCGACCGGGACTACGCGTGCTTTCCGGTTGGTGACGGGCACCGTGCCCGCTTGCCGTGGCGTCCGCGTGGACGTGCTGTCGCAGTAACAGAACTGGTTCCCGGACGAGACACGGTGCCGCCAGGCTGGCCTCATCGCGCATGGCCCCTGTCGACGGGGCGTATGCCAGCCCACGGCGCCGGGCCCACGGACGGGTCCGAGGCCGACCGTGCCCGCGGATCTCTGTGTGTCCGCGGTGGGGGTGCAGGGGCGGTGACTGCACCTCGTAGGACTCGGAGAACACCACTCCGACGTACTCAGGAGTACTTGCCGCGATGACTGACATCACGACGCGTGCGGTGCCGCACACGACGCCTCAATCGACGTATGGCCTCGCCGAACTCGACAAGGAATCCCGCATGGGCGGGACCGGAACCGATGTTTCATCGGCGAGTTCGAGGCTGCGCAGGGTGTGGGGCATGGTCAGGGCGGCATCCGCGATGATCACCGCGTCGCGGGCGTCGGTCTTGCCCTCGCCCGGTAGAGGTCGGCGATTCGGCGCATCGTCAGCCCTGGCAGGTAGGCGACCTCGCAGCCCGCATCCCGGGCCACCGCCAGGGGCAGGGCACCGATCGAGGCGGGCTGGTCCACCACGACCAGGACCTGGCCGCACTTCGCGGTCAGCTTCTCCAGCATCGCGCGGAGCTTGGGCTCGCTGTTGGGTAATCGAGGCGCGCTTCGGGCCGCTGCGGCAGTTCACCATCGCCAACTCCCACCACGCCAACCACACCGTGCAGACGGGGCCCTACACGCCTACCTCCGCTGACGCAACGCCAACGCCCGTCACCGCGACGTCCTGGCCGCTGAACGCAAGGAACGCGCCCGCATCCGAAGCGAGAAAGGCATCCGCTGGGGCGGACGCTCTCTCAAAGCCGCAGCCTGACCGCAACCCGGCGAACCTGCGCGGTCACAGCACTATCCCGGGGTGGTCATGTCTACGCTGGCGGCGTGACATTGGTGTGGGTGACGGGTAATTCAGGGAGTGGTAAGTCCACGGTCTGCGGGGTGTTGCGAGCGCGTGGCTACGTCGCGCTCGACGCCGACGAGGACGGCTTCAGTCGCTGGATCGACCGGGCTGAGGGCGAAATTGTGGTGGATCCCCCGGATCCGGTTCCTGGGGGCTGGCTCGACCGATACGGGTGGGCGATCGTCCGTGAGCGCGTTGAGACCCTCGTCGAGGAGTCTCGTTTCCGAATCGCGTTCTTGTGCGGGTCGGCGGAGAACGAGGCAGACGTCCGCGATCTTTTCCACCTCATCGTGTGCCTGGTGATCGACGAGGACACCCTCCGCCACCGACTCGCGACCCGCACTACGAACACATTCGGGCAACACCCCGAAGAGCTCGCAGCGGCCCTGCAGTGGAACCCTCGGATGCGAGCGATCTACGAAAGCCATGGCGCGACGATCATCGATGCATCCAAGCCGGTGACCGAGGTGGTGGACAGCGTGATCGACGCAGTTCAGGGGCTGACAGGCTCCACCCAATAAGTAGAAGTAGTACACCGCATCACTCATCGGCAGCCCAACCGCCATGACCCCCGACCCCGCGAACCTAATTCGTTCTCAGCGGCCCACACAGAGCGGCTGTCGCTCCAGCGGGAGCGGGAGGTGTTGTTCCCTTCAAGGCTGTCTCCGCCGAAGATTTCTGGCCCCGTCATGGCGACACACGCCTCATGACCTGCGCTGTACCAAAGCGCCAACTATTTCGCTGATTCTGCGGCTCCGGCCGCTGAAGAAACTTGGCATCAGTGCAGGTCGTGAACGTGGCCTGGTGCCAACTAGCGAGCCCGGTCACACTGATGCGACGAGGGTTTTTGCCCAGTCGGGCGTCAGGCGGGTGCCGTCCGGGAGTGTGACAGGGGGCCGGTCGGGGGCCCGGCTTGATCGCCGGGCCCCGCTGCTGGTCCTGTCAGGCCTTTGTGGTGAAGGGGCCGCCTACTCGACGAGCTCCCAGTCCTGCGAGCCGTCCGTGACCGCGTTCTGCAAAGTCAGCTGCGCTCCGGCGGACGCTCCGGTCAAGTACAGACTTGTGTTCTTGACGGACTGGAGTCTGTAGAACCCGTCGTCGGTCTTGATGAGGTTCCAGCTGCCGGTGGCGCTGTTGTCGACCCACTGCCCGATCTTCTGGCCGGCCGTCGCGCTGCCCGTCCAGATGGCCGCCGCGCGTCCGCCCGCCTTGTTCAGCAGCGTTTTGCCGCCGTTGGGCTCGGTGACGACGTGCCAGAACTGGGTGTCCGGGTTCGACGCCGATCCCGGCGCCTCCAGAACGACGTCGGGAACATCGCCGTTGCCGAGGTTCGCGTCGTTGGTGTTGTTCCCTGTGCCGATCACCTGGTCGGTCTTCCGGTTCACCAACTGGTAGTAGGCGCCGTCCGAGTGGCCGAGATCGACCTCGGCGAACTTGAGCGTCGAGGTGCCTTGGTTGTTGAGAATCACGAGGCGGCCGGTGCCCTCGACGTACTGCAGGTTGCGGCTGTAGCCGCCCTGAGATGTCGTCTGGTACTCCTTCCACGTACCGTCGCTGCGGCCGCTCTCGTTGACCCAGACGTTGCCGCTGCCGGCGGCGTTGTAGACCAGGCGCCCTCCCGGAAGCCTGATGATCACCGGACTGCCGTTTCTGGCGAGCGGACGGGAACCGGAGTCGACCGGCAACGACGCTACGTCCGTGCCGGTGGCGGAGCCCTTGTAGAACTCCAGTGGGCTGTCGGCGATCACGTACCTGGTGTTTGCCCCACCGCCCCAGTACTCGAAGGGGAGCATCCACTTGCCGTCCGTCGTCCGGACCACGTTCGTCATGCCGGGCCGACCGCCGCCGATCTCCTTCTTGCCGCCGCCCATGTCCTGGGTCAGGCCCGCGAGGTCCACGACGGGATCGCTCCAGTTCGCGCTGCGGCCGTCCCAGGTCTTGTGGACGAGGATCTGCCCGAGGGAATCCTTGGCGGTGTCGTTCGCCGGGTCCAGTGTCGGGACGCCGGTGGTCGCGTTGAAGCCGAGGTAGTCGTTCTCGTCGGAGTAGTAGCAGACGAGCTTGCCCTTGTGGACCATCAGGTACGGCTCCCAGAGGGGATCGACCTGCTTGTTCGTGTTGGCGTCGGCGATGTTCTGCCCGGTCGCGCCCGCGCTGCCGCCCTGCCAGCCGCCTGTCGCGACGACGTTCTGGATCTTCCACGTCGCACCTTCGTCGGTGCTGGAGTACAGGGCGATCGCAAGGTCCTTGCGGTCGCCGTCGTTGGACGGGGTCCAGTTCGGGTCGGCCGCCTTGTGCTCCTTGTAGTAGTAGTCGTCGCCCGACACCACGGTCGCGAGGAGCAGCGTGCCCTGCTTCAGGTCCCCGACGTCCTGCGGAAGCGTGTAGAGATACGGGTTGGTCCAGTTGCTCGTGTACTTCGCGTACTTGGAGTCGCTGGAGATGTACGCGGGCGCCTTGACCTCTGACAGCGGCTGCCACGTCGTTCCGTGGTCGTCGCTCTTGTAGACCGGGAGCGTCTGCTTGTCGGCGCTGCCCGTCTCCGTCACGACCGTCGACTTCTCGAAGGCCGCGACCAGACGTCCGCTCGGCAACTGCGCCGACTTCGGGTAGATCGCGCAGTTGCCCCGCCCCTTCAGACACGGTTCGCTGCCGAGCTGGTACAGAGTCCCGCCCGTCGGGTTGTACGCCTGCGCACCGGACGCGGGTATGGCCAGCAACGCGGACGCTGCGGCGAAGGTTCCCAGCGCCTTTCCTAGCCTTCTTCTCTGCATGTCTCCTCCTTCTGGGGATGACCACGGTGATGCCCGGGTTCTTCGGCCACCGGCGTGGTGGCCTGCTGTGTGGGTCCGCGCGGCAAGCTGCTCACGTAGCCGGACGGGCGGGGATCGGAGTGCGGATGGCGGGGGCCGGATGCTCAGCCGATGCGAAGCACTGTTCCGGCCCTGTCAGGAGGGCGTGCCCGCTTCGGGGGCCGGTGCCGGGGCCGTGCCGGTGTCGGCGGAGACGAGTACGCGTACGTCCCATGGGCCCAGGTCCAGGCTGGTGCCGGCCGGTACCGGAGCGTCGGTCAGAGCGTCGGACAGGTCCACCGGGGTCTGGGCGCGTGCGGGTTCCCAGCTCCAGTTGTGCACGATGTGGACACGGCGTCCGTCGGGGGAAGTGCCGGTCGTCGCGGTGACGGATGCGGGGAGCCCCTGCCATCCGCTGCGCGTGGCCGGAGCCATCCAGGTGGCCAGTGTCCGGGCGAGGTCGCGGCCGGGCACGGTGCCGACGCATGTGACGCGACCGGCGCCGTGGCGGCGGGTGGTGACGGCCGGCCAGCGCCCGAAGTGCGGGTGAACGTACGACGCCAGCACGTCGGCGTCAACGACCGTGAAACCCTCGGCCCAGTGCGTCGCGGTCGCGTCCGTGGGCACCTCCAGCGGGCCGCCGGGCACGGCACGGACCGGGACGTCGTGATGGAGGTTGCTGAACTCGTCGTAGTGGACACCCGCGGCCTCGGCGAGACGCCCGGGGGCCGGTTCGTGTCGGGCGCGGGCCTCATGGTCGGCGTACGCGGTGCGCGGGCCGAGCACGAGGTGGCCGCCCGCTTCCGCGTAGGCCGCGAGCCAGTCGACCGTGGCGTCGTCGACGATGTACAGGGCCGGGGCGACGAGGACCGGATGGCGTCGCACGGCCTCCTCGGGTGTCATGCCCTCCCGCTTACCGCTCGGGTCGTGCAACTGCCGGGCATGGACGATGCGCACCTGGCGGCCGGCGTCGAAGGCGCCGCGGTAGAAGGGGTCGAAGATGCGGTGGTAGGCGGCGGGGTCCGGTTCGCCATCGGGCGTCGCGAGCGGTGGGTACTTCTGCATGAGCCACTTGCTGGGCATGGAGTAGACCATCGTGATGTCGGCGTCCGGCTCGATGCCGGCGACGAGCGGGCCCGCCTTGTCGAACTCGGCTCCCAGACGCGCCACTTCGGCGTAGGTGCGGCCGGGTTGGCCGCTGTGCGGGAGGACGCCGCCCCAGTAGGTCTCCGCGCCGAAGCGCAGCGTCTGCCACTGCCAGTACTCGATCATCCGGGCGCCGCGTGCGACGTGCGCCCACGCGGTCTGCCGCCACTGGCCGTCGTATCCGGGGCGGTTGTCCCAGGGGAAGCCGATGGAGCTCGCGTTGGTCTCGGTGGCAAGGAACGGCTCCTGGCGGGAGGAGAACATCCAGTCGGCGGTCTGGTACATCGACCACACCCCGGTGGTCTTCCACTTCTGCTCGTGCTCGTCGGGGGTCGGGTCGGGCAGCAGCAGGCCGTCCTGCATGTCGTAGTAGGGGTTGCCGGAGGCGATGTCGAGGCGGTCGGACATCTCGTCGTCCTCCACCCCCTGGCGGGTGTAGGAGATGCAGGTGGTGACGAACTGTTCGGAGTGGGCGTACTCGCGGACGAGGTCGGCCTGCCAGCCGATGAACTCGGTGACCTGGCGGGACTGGAACTCCCGCCAGGCGACGTCGTACTGGGGCTGCTCGTTCCCGTCCGGCGTCCACAGGTCGGCCCAGGTGGAGAGGCGGTGCGACCAGTAGACCAGGCCCCATTCGCGGTTGAGGGTCTCGACGTCGCCGTACTTGTCGCGCAGGTGGTCGACGAAGCGCTGGAAGACACCGCGGTTGTGGAAGAGGTGCAGCCCCGGCTCGTTGTCCACCTGCCAGCCGATGACCGCCGGGTGGTCGGCGTAGCGGGCGGCCATCTTGCGGATGATGCGCTCGGCGTGGAAGCGGAAGGCGGGGTGGGTGAAGTCGACCTCCTGGCGGGCGCCCCAGCTGATGCGCTCGCCGGTGCGCCGCTCGCCCGTGATCTCCGGGTACTGACGGGCCAGCCACTGAGGCACGGCATATGTAGGAGTGCCGATGATGACGGAGATGCCGCGTTCGTGGGCGCCGTCCAGGACGGGCTGGAGCCAGTCGAGGTCGAACTTTCCGTTCTCCGGCTCCCAGGTCGACCAGACCGACTCGCCGACCCGGATCACGTTGAAGTTCGCTTCGACCATCAGGTCGAGGTCGGTCTTCAGCTGTTCGTCGGGCCGCAGCTCGGGATCGTAGGCGGGCGTGTACTCGTGGTAGTACGCGGCGCCGAAGAGGACGCGGGCGGGGAGAACCGCCATGAGGGAACCTCCGAGGAGTCGATGGGGGTGGCCTGTGGGCAGGTGGTGGTGGAGCAGGGCATCACTGCTTGACGCCACCGGTGGCCAGACCGCTCTGCCAGTACCGCTGCAGGAGCAGGAAGGCGATGACGAGCGGGATGATGGAGATGAGAGAGCCGGTCACGACGAGGGCGAGCATGTTGCTGTTCGCGCCGGCCCCGCCGCCGACGGCCTGGGACGCCCAGGAGGAGAGCCCGACCGTGACGGGGTACAGGCGCGGGTCATTGAGCATGATCAGCGGGAGGAAGTAGTTGTTCCAGGTCGCGACGAGCGTGAAGAGCACGACGGTCACCAGGCCGGGGGCCAGCAGCCGCAGAGCGATCGTGACGAAGATCCGCAGCTCACCCGCTCCGTCGATGCGCGCGGCCTCCAGGATGCTGTCCGGTACGGCGTCCTGGGCGTAGATGCGCATGAGGTAGAGGCCGAACGGGCTGACGAGCGAGGGCAGGACGATGGCCCAGGGGGTGTTGACCAGGTCCACCTTCGCGAAGAGCAGATAGGTCGGGATGGCCAGGGCGGTGGTCGGGACCATGATGGCGCCGAGCACCACGGCGAAGGCGGCGTTGTTGCCCCGGAACCGGTACTTGGCGAACCCGTAGCCGGCGGCGGCGGCGAGGAGCGCGGCCCCGAGCGCACTGCCGACGGAGTACAGGACCGTGTTGAGCAGCCAGTGCAGGAAGACCCCGTCGTCGTGTGTCAGGGTTTCCCGGATGTTCTCGAGCAGCTGCGGTGAGCGGGAGAACCACAGACCGAAGCTGGTGAACAGGTCCTGGGTGCTCTTGGTCGATGCGACGGCGAGCCAGAACAGCGGCAGCAGGAAGTAGGCCAGGACGGCCACCATGACGATGGTCAGCGGCGTGCTGCGGCGCCCGGCCGGCCGCCGGCGGCGCCGGTGTGCGGTGCGCGGTGCGCCGGTCGCGGTGGCGCCCACCGTCCGCCGGGACGTGGCCGGGGGAGTCGTGGTCGTCATGAGGTCCTCCTGCGGTTCGCGGTGAACAGGACGGCGTAGGAGAAGATCACGATGACCAGGCCGAGGAGGAAGGACACCGCGGCCGCGTAGTTGACCTGCTGGCCGGTGAAGGCGAGGGAGTACGCGTAGAGATTCGCCGTGTAGGAACTGTCGATGACGTCGGGTGCGACCGCTTGGAGCAGCTTCGGCTCGTTGAACAGCTGGAAGCTGCCGATCACGGAGAACAGCAGGGTGAGCAGGAGCGCCGGCCGCAGGGCGGGGAGTTTGACGGACCACGCGGTCCGCCAGGCGCCGGCGCCGTCCATCGCGGCGGCCTCGTACAGCTCCTGGGGGATGGTGCGCAGGGCCGCGTACAGGATGATCATGTTGTAGCCGACGAATTCCCAGGTCACGATGTTCGCCAGGCTGCTCAACATCCAGCCGTCGCTGAGGAAGTGGGGGAGGGGCAGGCCGAGCTTGTCACTCAGCTGGGCGAACGGCCCGAAGTCCGGCCCGTAGAGGTAGCCCCACATGAGGGTCGCGACGACGCTAGGGACGGCGTAGGGGACGAAGATGCCCAGGCGGATCACCCGTGCGAGCCGCAGCAGACCGCTGTCGAGCGCTAGCGCGAAGACCAGTGCCAGCAGCAGCATCAGCGGTACCTGGATCACGAAGAACGTCGCGACCCGCAGGACCCCTTCCCTGAGAAGCGGGTCCTTCAGCGCCGTCACGTAGTTGTCCAGCCCGACGAACGCGGTCCCGCCGATGAGCCTCTCCTGGAACAGGCTGAGGTAGGCGGCGTAGCCGAGCGGAGTGAGGAACATCAGCAGGAACAGCACCATGAAGGGTGCGACGAACAGCGGACCTGCCGCACCATGACGCAGGCCACCGAGCCGGTGACGCTTCGGCCCCACTCGGCGCGGGTCCTCGGTGGACGCCGCGGTCGTGGCAGTCATCATCGGGCCTTTCTGGGAGAGAGGGACTGGCCGGCGGCGGGTGCCGTGCCCCGCCGGGGGAGCGGCGGAGCACGGCACCCGCCGGACCTCACGGAGCCTGGACGGTGAAGCCCTGGTTCTTGGCGTAGGTGGTGAGCCGTGTCTGCCACGAGTCGAGCGCGGCGACGGAGTCCTTCTTCTTGGCGAGGGACCTGCCGACGGTCTCGGTCCAGTCGGTGACGGCCTGGTCGAGGAACGGCGGCCACTGGAAGTCGGGGCTGACCGTCTCGCCGATCTCGGCGAACAGACGGTTGACCTTCTGGCCGCCGAAGAAGGCGGACGCGTCATCGGTGAACTCGGGGTCCGCGAGCAGTTGCTTCGTCGCCGGGAAGAAGGACTGCTTGGTGTTGAACAGCTTCGTGCTTTCCGGGTCGCTGTTGAGGAACTGGGCGAACACCGCCGCCGCGATCGGGTTCTTGGTCACCTTCGTGACCGCGCTGGTCGAGCCGCCCCAGTTGCCCGAGCTCGGCTTGGAGGCGTCCCACTGCGGCAACGGGGCGGCCCGCCACTTGCCTGAGGTGGCCTTGGCCGCACCGGAGAGGAAGGCCGGCCCCCAGGCCGCGGTGATCCACGTGGCGTACTTGCCCTTGTTGAGCGCGGAGTACCACGCGTCGGTCCAGCCCGGCTCGACTCCGATGACCCCTTCCTGCGCGAGGCCGCCCCAGTAGGCCGCGAGTTTCTCGGAGATGGCGTCGTTGACGCTGATGGAGACGTTGCCCTTGCCGGAGGTCGCGTAGGGCTTGGCCCCCGCCTGCCACAGCAGACCGTGCCACGCGGCGGCCTCGTTCGCGGCCAGGTTGGTCATGTAGACGTCGGGGTCGGCCTTGTGCAGCTTGCGCGCCGCGGCTGCGAAGTCGTCCCAGGTCTTCGGCGGCTCGATGCCGTGCTCGTCGAAGATGTCCGCCCGGTACAGCATGCCCAGCGGACCGGTGTCCTGCGGGATCGCCCATACTTCGCCCTTGGGGCCGCTGACCTGGCCCCACGTCCACTCGACGAACGTGTCCTTCAGCTTGGACGCGCCGTACGGGCCCAGGTCCAGAAGACTGTCCGTGATGGTGAACGTCGGAATGGCCTGGTACTCCATCTGCGCCACGTCCGGGGCGCCCTTGCCGGCCTTGATCGCCGTGCGCAGCTTCGTGTAGTGCTGCACGCCCTGGCCCGCGTTGACGACCTTGACCTTGATGGCCGGGTACTTCTTCTCGAAGAGCGCGACCTCCTGGTCGATGTCCGGGACCCACGTCCAGAACGTCAGCTCGGTCGGCGTCTTCATCGCCTTGTCGATGTCGGCCTGGCTGACCTCCTTGTCGGAGGAGGCGGAGCCGCTGCCGCCGCTGCCGCCGCAGGCGGAGAGCGTGGCTCCCAGCGACACCGCTCCCGCGGCGGTGAGGAAGAGCCGGCGGCTCATTTGGGAAGGGCTGGGGGTTGCGTTGAATCTGCGCATGGTGAACTCCCGCCAATGGCTGAGTGAGTGGCACGCCGGGCGAAGGCGTGCGGAACAAGGGGGGTGACGAGGGGAAAGGGGGCTCGAACGTGACGGCCAGGACATCAAGGTCGACTTGGCGCAGGTGCACGTCCTCGCGGACTTCACCCGGCGGGCGTTCCACCTGCTGTCGACATGGCCGCCGTGGGCCGGGGGAAGGACGGGGTGGAGCGGCGAACCGTCGCGGCGAGATCACTTAGTTGCGGCCGCGTGAAAAGGAGCAGGTGAATCGCCCGCGTAACGGGGTGGACGCGAACTGCGTGGGCGCCGTCAGTGAAGACACGAGGTGAGCAGGGGCCGGTACGGCGGTTCGCCCCGCCATCACGTGCCCAGCGGTGAAGACAGTGCTCGGCCTGATCTGCCCTGGTCAGTTATGGGCGTTCGTACCTCCGTTCAGGGGTGGACTGCGCCGACCCCGACTCGAACGAGAGGCGGTACGCCGACCAGGACGTGCTTGCCGGGTCGGTGGGGGCGCGGTCGAGGCGCGCACCACGAGGTCGATCGGTGGATCACTCGCCGGCAAGGGATCTGCCTGCGGGTTCTCGATGGTGTGCACGAGGCGCTTGAGTCCCTCCTGTGCCACGGCGTCGAAGGGTTGGCGAACCGTGGTGAGAGGAGGAGTCACATAGGCGGCGACGGGGATGTCGTCGAAACCGACGACGCTGACGTCCTCCGGCACGCGCAGGCCGGCCTCCGTCAGTGCGCGGATGAGGCCGATCGCCATGTCGTCGTTGGCGGCGAACACCGCGGTCAGGTTGCCGTCGGAGGCCAGTTCACGGCCCGCCGCGTAGCCGGACGAGGCCGACCAGTCGCCCTCGACGACGGGCGGCACCGTTCTGTCGTGCTCTGTGAGCGCCGCCCGCCAGCCCTCCAGACGGTCCTGGGCGGCGTACCACCGTTGCGGACCGGCGAGGTGGTGGACGGTGTCGTGCCCCAGCTCCAGCAGGTGTTCGGTGGCCGTGTGCGCCATCAGGTCGGCGCCGACGCCGGCGGCCAGCGCCTTCGGTGCGGGGAACGGCGGCGCGCCGAGGACGAGGACGGGCACGTCGAGTCGGGCTGAGAGGTCTCCGTCGTAGCCGTCGTCGATCGGCTCAGAGATGACGATGCCGTCCACGCCCTGATCGAGGAGCGAGTCCACGGCACCGGCGACTCCCGCCGGGTCGCCTTCCATGGTGTTGACCACGCGGAGGGTGTACCCCGTGTCGCGTACGGCGCGCTCGACTCCCATGATCAGCGAGGCTGGTCCGTACAGGGCGGTCCCCAGCGTTACCACGCCGATGGACCGTGTACGTCCCGAGGCCAGCGCCCGGGCGGCGCTGTTCAGCCGGTAGCCGAGTTCCTCGGCGGCGTCGAGGACGCGTCGGCGCACATCGGCGGAGACGTACGGCTCGTCGTTGAAGACCCGGGACACCGTCTTCTGCGAGACGCCCGCCAGCCGGGCCACGTCCACGCTGCGCGGTGCGCCGGAACTCCCGCCCCGTCTTGCCTCTCGCGTCATGGTGCCTCCCGACGATCGTGATCCGAGCCCGATGCTCTTGGTCGGCATTCGTCTGATTGCGATGCCATGTCTGCGCAGTCATACGGGCCCGGTGATGCCGGTCGGGCTCCGTCTGACTGCGCTGCCATGTCTACGCAGTCATAAGACGTCCGTCAAGAGTTCGGAACACATCCGTAACCTCATGCGAAGTCAGGGCAGGGTAGGAAGTCAGGGCAGGCTGGGGCGCGGACTGGCCGCGCGGCAGGGAGCGGCGTTTCTTGGGCAGTTTGCGCGGACGGGCTCGGCGCTGGGAGTTTCCCTCCAGGCGCACACGTCCGACCTGGATCGACTCGACCGGCGGCCCTTGCGGGCCGGCGGGGTAGGCATCCTGGGACGAGGCCGGCCGCCGAGGTGTGGCAGGCCCGTTCAACGTGACCGGCGAGCATGCTTTGGATCTTGACGGACGCACCTGAGGCGCGATGAGCGGGTCCGAAGATCGGTGTGAGGCGCTGATGAGCGACGGAGAGCCCTCGGAGCCCGGGCTGGCGATTCTCACCGAGTTCGGTCGGCGATGCGCCTGATCCCAACTCCCCGTCCCGCAAGGCATGGACGTCGGCGGACCGTTGGCGCACTGCCGTAGTCCGGGCTCCTTGGGCCAGCACTGTGTCAGCGGCCGGGCCGCAAGCGATCGTCTACGCTCGGCGGTCCCGTCCGTCGAGGCGTAGACGTCAACAGTGCCCTCCGCGACGTGCCCGAGGCGGGCAGCCGCTCCTGACGGCCCGCATGGGTTTCCGGTACCGGCCAGGCATGACGGGGGCGTCCGCAGGCTGATCGGATGGTGGTCAGACCTTGGGGTTTCTGCCGCAGTGATTCCTGGGAATGCCGATCCATGATCTCGTCCCGGTGGGTTCGCACGGACCACGTGGGCCAACCGCCCATGCCGTCGGGGTGGGCGTGGCCCGCCGCTGTCGCCTGCTGGACGTAGAAGTCGGGCAGGAGGTGGGCGTGGACGTCGATGAGGCCGGAGGACATGGCAAGGGGATCCCTTCTGTCGGGTCTTGTGCGGAGGCCGGGTGCCGGGGCTCGGCTCACTCCACCTGCTCGCGTCCGGCCAGCCGCACCTCTTCGCTGTCCAGGGCGGCTTGAAGCCGACGCAGCACGGTGTCGTCGATCTCTCGCTCGTCGCGAAGGCGGACGACGGTTGCGCGCTTGTGCGCGATCAGGGCGAGGCGGAGGTCGGTGTAGTGGCGGTTGTGCAGCAGGGCGGGATCGTCGTCGGTGCCCGCGCCTCTGGCCCGTACGGTTGCCAGGTGGGCCTCGTACTCCTGGCGCAGCCACTCCATGACCTTCGGGGTGGTGCCCAGTTCGGCAGCGAGTTGCGGCAGCGCTGTGATGGCCTCCTCGGTTGCCATGGTCTCGGCGAGGACGTGCTCGTCGTCGACGGAGGTGTCGCGCGGCAGCCGGGCCCAGCGCACCACGCCCGGCAGCAGCAGTCCCTGCACCACGAGGGTCACCACGATGACGCCGGAGGTGACGAAGACGATGAAGGCGCGGTCGGGGAAGGGCTCACCCGAGTCGAGGGCCTCCGGTACGGAGAGGGCCACGGCGAGCGACACCGCGCCGCGGAAGCCCGCGAACCCACTCACGACACGGGCCCGGTGACTCATTCTTCGCAACCGCTGCTCGGGACGCCGGTCGATCACGCGGATCAGGTAGGCGGAGGAGAACAGGAACGCGAACCGGACCGCGACCAGCACCGCGCTGACCACTCCGATCGCGATCAGGGCATCTCTGACGTCGGATCGGCCCAAGTGACGGAGCGCGTACTGGAGTTCCACTCCGACCAGGACGAAGAGCGCGCCGTTGATGATGAACGTGGCCAGGGGCCAGAAGGCCAGTGCCTGGCGGCGGTGCTCGGCACGGATGAGACTTGGTGCCACCTGAGCCATGATCAACCCGCTCACGACGACCGCGAGGACACCGGAGGCGTGGATCAGTTCGGCGAGCAGATATGCCGTGAACGGGGCCAGGATCATGACGAGATTGCCGAGCAGGGGATCGTCCAGGCGGCGTCGCAGGTTCATGTTGATCCAGGCGACCGCCACACCCACCGCGGCCCCGCCGCCGTACGCCAGGAGGAACAGCGCTCCGACGTGCGGCAGGGTGAGGTGCTCCTCGCCGACGGTGATACCGACCGCCAGACCGTAGATGACCAGCGCGGTGCCGTCGTTGACGAGGCTTTCCGCACGTAGCACGGTGATCTGACGGCGCGGCAGGGAGCCGGCCAGAGCGCCGACCGCTGTGGCATCGGTGGGAGCCACGGCCGCGCCCAGCGCCCACGAAGTCCGAGCGCGTGCCCTGCCACCGCCACGGCCCCTGCGGTGAGGATCACCAGGACCGTGCTGAGCAGGACGATGCCGCGCAGGTTCGTACGGATCTCCCGCATGGACGTGGTCAGGCTCTCCCAGTACAACAGCACAGGAAGGAAAAGCAACAACACCACTTCGGGCGGGAGTTGGGTCTGGCGGACGGCCGGGACGAGGCCGAGAAGCGCGCCCACGACGAGCAGCACGACGGGTGGCGCGACGCGGAAGCGCTGCCCGAGGACGTTGCCCAGCAGCACCGCCACACCCAGGGCGACGACGAGTTCGAGACCGAGCATGGCGCTTACTCCTGTGCGGGACCGGATGTCGGTGGGGGCGCAGCGGCTTCCACCGCGATCGCCATGTTCATCGGGGGACCAGCCGCAGTGTTGTCGAACGTGCGGCGACCATGGGGTTGACGTACGCGCCGCCGAAGCGGTCGTACCTGGTGCGGTACGCGGTGTCGACGCGGTCGTTGATCTCGGACTCCGCCACCTCGACGAAGGTGACGTCCTTGTCGACGCCGCCGGAGCGGATGTGCCCCTCGTGGCTCGCGCGCCACCAGCCGCCGTCCGTACCGCGGAAGGAACGGACGTACAGGTCCTCACCGTCGCGGACGACCCAGATCGGCACCGGTCCGGAGAGTATGCGAACGGAGTCGCTGTTGCGTGTGTAGGGCCGGAAGACGTGGTCAGGGGGAGTGGTGGTGAGCGGTTCGCCGACGAAAGCGGGAGGCGTACCGGCCAGCGGGCGCGGTCCCCCGCTGGTTGGTGCCGGCGCGCGCCCACCACCGCGGGGGCTTCAGGTCATGGACGCAGCAGTGCCTTGATGGCGCGCCGCTCGTCCATGGCCTTGTAACCTTCGGCGACCTCGTCCAGGGGCAGGGTGAGGTCGAAGACCTTGCCCGGGTTGATACGGCCGCTGAAGACGCGCTCGATGAGGTCGGGAAGGTAGGCCCGCACGGGGGCGGGGCCACCACGCAGCCCGACGTGGGAGAAGAAGAGCTGCTGGCCGTCGATCCGCACGTCGTGCGGCATGCCGACGAAGCCGACGTTGCCGCCGGGTCGGGTGGACAGCAGGGCCTGCTGCATCGACTCCTGCGTGCCCACGCACTCCAGCACCGAGTCGGCGCCGATACCGCTCGTCAGCTCCTTCACGCGGGCGACGCCTTCCTCGCCGCGCTCGGTGACGATGTCGGTCGCGCCGAACTCCAGGGCCAGCTTCTGCCGGGACTCGTGTCGGCTCATCGCGATGACGCGTTCGGCGCCCAGTTCCTTCGCGGCGATGACGCCGCACAGGCCGACGGCTCCGTCACCGACGACCACGGCCGTCGACCCGGGCTTGACCTCGGCCGCCCTGGCGGCGTACCAGCCGGTGCCCATGACGTCGGACAGGGTCAGCAGATCCGGGATCAGCTCCTCGGCCGGCTGCTCCGGGGTGGCGACCAGGGTGCCGTCGGCGAGGGGGACGCGGACGTACTCGGCCTGGCAGCCGTTGGGGAAGTCACGGTGCTGACAGGAGGTGTGGTAGCCGGCCCGGCAGATCGGGCAGCTGTTGTCGGAGGCGATGAAGGAGCCGATGACGAACTGGCCGGGCCGGACGGTCGTGACGTCGCGGCCGACCTCCTCGACGATGCCGACGTACTCGTGGCCGATCGGCTGCGGCTCCCTGACCGGGTTGATGCCCCGGTAGCTCCACAGGTCGGAGCCGCACACGCAGGTGGCGACGGTACGGATGACCGCGTCCGTGGGCGCCACGATCTTCGGCTCGGGGGCGTTCTCCACCCGGATGTCCCCGGGGCCGTGAATGATGGTTGCTCGCATGATGCTTCCCAGGTCTTGTCGGGTGCGTGGTGTGTCAGGGACGGGTACGGGTTCCCTTGGCGGTGCCGCCGCCGGACGGTGCGGCGCGGTACGTGGGGGGCGAGTCCGCGCTGTGGGTGGGGTGCGGGCGGTGAGCAGAGGTCTCAGCCGGACTGTTCGGCCATGCCCACCAACTCCCTGAGCTGGGTCATCGCGGTCATGGCGTTGGGCCATCCGGCGTAGGAGGCCAGATATCCAGACATACCGAATATCGCTGACGTTCGGAAAACAATGACGGACCCGAGGCCGGCAACCCCGCCTCTTCGGGTGAATGCTCTCCGAGGGCAGGTCCTGGTCGCCGGCCGCGGCATCGACCCTGCCACCATCGTACGAACCCGCAAAGGGGAGAATTCCGTCCTGGGAATGACTTGTCCAGGGGAGGAATCCTTACCCCCCCCTCGTGAAGACTGAGCGGTGCGAGACTGGCCGTCATGACCGGCGACGGCCATCTGAACGAGCTGGGAGAATTCATCAAAGCGCGGAGGGCCGAACTGAGTCCGCGCACCGTCGGCCTGCCCGACACCGGTGGCTCCCGGCGTGTGGCCGGCCTGCGCCGGTAGGAGGTCGCCCTGCTCGCCGCCATCAGCACCGACTACTACACGAGGCTGGAGCAGGGCCGCATCCAGCCGTCCGTGCCGGTGCTGGCGGCTCTCGCCCAAGTCCTCCATCTGGGCAACGACCAGCGTGACCACCTGTTCGAGCTGGCCGGCCGGCAGACGGCACGACCCCGCCGCACCAAGCCGCGCAGAAGGCGCAGCCACAGTTGCGCCGCCTGCTCGACGACCTCATTGCGACCCCCGGCATGGTGTTCGTTCGGCCGCCGTATGGACATCCTGGCGTGGAACGCTCTGGCAGTCGCTCTGCTCACCGACTTCGAGCGGGTTCCGGAGAAGAAGGGCAACTACGACCCGGCTGCTTTTCACCGACCCCGGCTTCCGGGAGCTTAGCCTCGGCTGGAGGACGGTCGCCCGGAGTTGCGTCGCCCAACTACGCATGGAGGCCGCCAGGAGCCCTGGCGCCCCCGAGTCGACCGCTTTCGTGGGCGAGCTGTCGGTGGCCGACGGGTCATCCGCGAGCGGGGCAAGCAGCGAAACCGGAGATTTACGCGACGGTGTCGGACGCTGTCCGCTTCTGGTCCGCGGCCCAGGAGGACAGGAGGCGCAGCCCGTCGTGGGACGGGGAACCGGGTTCGGCGTTCCACACGATGATGTGCTGGTCGGGGTCCGTGCCACACGTGAGCGTGTTCCAGTCAAGTGTCAGCTCGCCCACCACCGGGTGACGGAGCTTCTTGATGCCCTTGCCCCGCATCGCGACGTCATGCGCCGTCCACCACTCCCGGAACTGCGCGTCACGGGCGGAGAGCTCCTCGACCAGCGCGGTGAGGCGCTGGTCGCCGGGGTAGCGCGCGCTCTCCATGCGCAGCTGGGCGATGGCCAACCGGGTGACCTCCTCCCAGTCGGCGTACAGCTCGCGCATCCAGGGTTCGGTGAACAGCAGCCGGACGAACACGCGCTCCTGCTCCGGGTAGCGTCCGAAATCGGCCCACAGGGCGGCGGCGAGCTGGTTCCAGCCCAGGATGTCGGTGCGCCGGCCGATGACGAAGGCCGGGGAGGCGGTGAGATCGTCCAGCATGCGCTGCAACTGCCTATCCACCTGCTGGCGGTCGCCTGACGCAGTCGGCCGCACTCGCTCTTTCGCCGCGAGGTCGAAGAGGTAGGTGCGCTGGTCGTCGTTCAGGCGGAGCGACTGGGCGATTTCGTTCAGGAGGGGGGCCGACGCCTGGAGACGGCCCTGCTCGATTCGCGTGTAGTACTCGGTGCTGATCGAGGCGAGAAGGGCCACTTCCTCACGGCGCAGACCGCTCACACGCCGCCGTTGCCCTCCGCGGAGTCCGACCTCGGAAGGACTGACCTCGGCACGGCGGGCCTTGAGGAACTCACCCAGCTCGTTCAGATGAGGGTTGCGATTCATGATTTGCAGCCTGGCACAAATGCTCGGCGGTTGTGAGGGGGGAAGTCCTGCCCATGTCGGCTCGGCTCGTGTGTGAGATTTGTATCGGTTTCGACCCATACGGCAGCAGGCGGAAGCGGAAGAGGACTCGGCGGCCCGGAGTACGTACCGGGCCGCCGAGAGATCACACAGCTGTGGCGTCAGCCCAGTGCCTTGACGAGCTCCTGGGCAAGCGGGACCGCCGAGCCCGGGTTCTGGCCGGTGTACAGGGTGCGGTCGGTCTCGACGTGTGGGGCGAACGGCTCGGTCTCGCGGTAGTCCGCGCCGAGTTCGTTGACGAGACGGTCCTGCAGCAGCCACTTCGCGCGGTCCGCGAGGCCGTTCAGCTTCTCCTCGGCGTTGGAGAGGCCGGTCAGACGGTAGCCGGCGAACGGGGACGTCCCGTCGGGACCGATGGTGGCAAGCAGCGCCGCGGGGCCGTGGCACACCAGCGACACCGGCTTGCCCGAAGCGAGCCACTCGGTGAGCAGCCTGCCGGACTCGGCGTTGTCGGGCAGGTCTTCCATCGGGCCCCAGCCGCCGGGGTAGAAGACAGCCACGTAATCGTTGATGTCCACGTCCTCGATGCGCATCGGGCGCGCCAGCTCGGTTGCCTCGCGCAGGGCGGTGCGCATGCGCTGCGCGCCTTCCTCGCCGCCGTTGAACTCCGCGGTGAGGCTGAGCGCGTCCGCTGTGGGCGGTACACCGCCGGGTGTCGCCGCCGCGATCGCGAATCCGGCCTCCTTGAAGACCTGGTACGGGCCGATGGCTTCCTCGGCCCAGAAGCCGGTCGGCTGCCGGGTTCCGTCTGCCAGCGTCCAGTGGTCGGACGCGGTGATCACGAAGAGGATCTTCGCCATGGGTGGGTCTCCCTGGGGTGGTCTCAGCCCTTGAGGGCTTCCTGGAGGATGTGGCTGTCGGCGGCCTGCCGCATGCTGACGGCCTGGCCGTCACGGACGGTCCACAGGTGGATGAACCGGACGTCGGCCTTGTCCCCGGTCTTGGTCTCGGCGTGGTAGTGCCCGAACACGAAGACGTGGCCTTCGTCGTCCGCGTAGAACTCCTCGGGCCCCGCGCCGAAGGACGCGATGTTCGGCATCGGCGTGCCGAAGAAGTCCTTCGCCACGCTGTCCCAGCCGTGGTAGACGCCGCTGTTCGGAAAGCCCGGGGTGATGTCCCAGACGAAGTCCGGGGCCATGACCTCCTTGGTGACCTCGGGCGCCATTCGGGATGCGTAGACCCGGCGGATGAGGGCGAGGTCGGGGGAGTCGGACATGACGTGCTCCTTGCGGGGACGGGGGGAATCGGATACGGGAGAAGAAGGCCTTGTGATCAGGCGGGGAGGGCGGCCCGCCCGGCTCGGAAGATCGCGGCCTGGCGCGCGACGCGCGCACCCAGGTGCTCCGCGGTGGCGATGTCCGACTTGTGGACCGCTTCCGGTCCGGCATCGGTCGGGCTCTGGGCGCCGGCGCCCATGAAGAAGCCCAGCCGGTTGATGTCGTCCTCGCTGCCCGTGGTGGAATCCCAGCCCGGCAGCAGACCCAGGCTGATCCAGTGCATGCCGTGCTGGGCGGCCAAGGTGGCGAAATAGCCCAGGGTGGACGACTTGTCGCCGCTCTTGGCACCGGAGTTGGTGAAGCCCGCGGCGAGCTTGTCCACCCAGACATGGGAGAACCAGCGCCTGCTGCTGGCCTCGGCGAACGCGTGGAAGGCCGCGGAGGCGGTACCCATGTACGTGGCGGCACCGAAGATGATCGCGTCGGCGGCGTCCAGCCGCGCCCACTGCTCGTCGGTGATGGTGTCGACGGAAATCGAGACCACCTCGGCGCCGGCTCCCGCTGCGCCACGCGCCACGGCTTCGGCGACGACCGCAGTGTGGCCGTAGCCCGAATGGAAGGCAATGGCGATTGTGGGGCGGCCGGAATGGGGCATGGTGATCGGTCTCCTCGAATGTATTTGCTCAGTTCGTGACCAAGCTTTGCACCGGAAGAGCGCGCTGTGAGGGGGAAGAAAATTTCCCCTCCCTACCGTTCTCCAGGTAAGCGGTTCTCCCCTTCGGGGGCTGCGGAAAGGTGCGACCGCGGGAATTGACCTGCGTGCCGGTTACGGGGGCGGGGCACGGTTGCTGTGCAACCGGCTGTCGGTCTTCGCCGGAGACTTCTGCCTGGCCCTCGCCGAGCGCATCGCCGCCGACCGGTAGGGCCCCGGCAGGCGGGAGTGCCTCTCCGGCTGCGTGCCGAGCAAGCCAGTTGCGCGCTGCGCTGGTCCAGCGGGGCAGTACGAGCGTACGAAGATGCCCTGGCGGAGGGCGGGCACCACCGCTGCCCTCCGCCAGGGCATCGCTTCGGTTCCTGCGCCTGGATGGATGACCTCGAACCGTGCCGAAGCAGTACCCGGCTCAGTGGTCGTGGCCCCAGGTCTCGGCGGTACTAAAGGACAGCAAAGAACTCCACCATTTTAGTGATCGCTTGATCCACGTACTCGGGCACGTCGTACATCGCGATATGAGTCGCACCTTCGACGACGAACAACTCCTTCGGCCCCTTGGAAAGCTCGTACGCCTGGTCGCTGAACACCTTTGTGTCTGCCTTGCTCCCTACGACGAGGAGCATCGGTTGGGTCAGCAATGTTGGAATTTGGTCGAACGCCGAGAAGGCGAACATCTTGTCCATGCTGGTCAGCAGGAAGCGGCCCTTGGAATTGGGATGTCGACCTCGGGGCGTCCTGTAGTAGTCGTATCCTTCACGCAGGAGGTCCGGTGTGTTTTCGTCGATCTCCTCCAGCGTTTCTGGAACAAACGTGGCGTAGAGAGGTGTGCCTCCCCTCGCTTCCGCCGTGCGCTGTTTGGCAACCATCTCCAGCGTGCCGATCTGCTCGGCCACCGGGGACATATGTCCCAGAAAGCCTCTGGAACCTTCGCCCATGGGAGCTGCGCTGACGGTGGCTACTGCCTTGAAGCGGCGTTCGGTCTGTGCTGCGCTGATTGCGTAGCCGCCCCCGGCGCAAATGCCAAAAACTCCTATTCGTTCGGAGTCGACGAACGGAAGAGTGGTAAGAAAGTCGGCTGCGCAGCGGGCGTCTTCCACTCTGGTCGCCGGGTCTTCCAAGAGGCGAGGTTCGCCGCCGCTCTCTCCCTGGTATGAGGAGTCATAAACCACGGTAACAAATCCCTGCGCAGCGAGCCTCTTGGCGTAGGCTCCGATGGTCTGTTCCTTTACTCCCCCAGCCGGATGAACGCCGACGAGGGCCGGAAATTTCTCGTCTTCCCTGAAGTTGTCCGGCAGGTGAAGGTGTCCCGAAATTTCTACTGCCTTGTTCCTGAAGGAAACAGTTTTGACCATGGTTCTTGCCCTTTTCTCGGCCTTGGTCCGCCACCGGGCGGTCCTTCCGCCATAATTCGCCGAAGCCGAGATGCTGTCTACTCATGGTGAGGGGGAAGAAACTTTCCCCTGGATGTCAGTCTCGGGGTAAGTGATTCGCCCCTGAAAGGGAGGCGCGGGCCTCCATAGAGAACTGCCGAGGGCCTCGATCATGGGATGGCAGGGCGGTGGGCTGGTCGGGGGCCGAGGTGCGCAGCCCGGCGAGGACCAGGTCGAGGTACCGCAGGTGGAGCGCGGTGGCACGTTCACCGGCGACGGGGATCCGTGCACTGAGGTGTTCGAGCAGCAACGGGATGTCGGCAGAGGTGAAGTAGGCCCGCAGTCCCCCTGCCCGGTGCGCGCCTCCCACCAGGTCATGACCTAGTGACGGGCAGCAGCGGCTTCGTGAAGCGGGTAGCTGCCGGCGGAGGCGCAGCCGCCCAGCTTCGGTCAGCAGACCGAGGCGGCTGTGTCCCCCTGCCACAGGCAGGGGGACACAGCCATGTCTATGCGAGCGGTGCCCGGCGCGCTGCTTGCGCAGAGCGTGCCGCCACTCTCTCGGCAAGAACCTTTCATGCCGTCAGGCCGGTTCAGCTCGCTGTCGAGTACAACGCGCGCGCAGCGGGCGGGCCGACGACGTTGTGGTGATGCTGCCGCTTCCCTTGAGGGAGTCAGTCGTCCGCGGCCCAGGGACTACACGGGGCCACATGTCGTGTGCGTGGCGAACGGCAGCCCGGATCGGGGAGCGGTCATCATTCGCCTTCGCAGACGCCCTCGACAGCGAACTTCTGGTACAGATGCGGGTAGGCCACGGTGCCGGCAGGGTAGCGCTCCAGGTGCGAGGCGAACTCCGGCGTGCCGAGGGCTGCACGGAGGTGCTCGGTGGATTTCCAGACCGCGACGTTGGTGAAAAGCCGGCTGCCGCCGATGCCCCGGTACAGCTGCACCGAAAGAAGGCTCCCCGACTTCTTCATGTACTCCGCGTCGTCCGCCCAGGCGGCCACCACCTCATCCTCCTTGCCTTCCGGGGCGACAAACGTGTTGATAATGGTGACCGGGCCGGCCTTCTCCTTCTGCTGGTCGCGGAATTGGGTGGACTCGTCGAGGTGGCCGAAACTAAGCATGATTTCTCCATGAACTCGAGAGGGGAAGTGGGTCTACGAACCCACAGAGATTCAAGTGATCCGGGACCGGGAGGTGGCCGATGTCCACCGCCAGGGAGTGTTAGTGAGAAGTGATCAACGGGCGGTCCGGGTGAGGGGCTAGCCGTGGGCCAGCCGCTGTTCGCCGCGTGGCCCCACCCATGGTGTGCTTTCAGGCGTTGTGATTGCCGAGGAAGTCGGTGATGAGCTGCAGCCATTCCTCGGTCCGCTCGAGCATCGGCAGGTGGCCGGTGGCGATGTCCACGAGTTGCGCGCCGGGGATGGTCTCGGCGAGGTGGCGGTGCAGGGCGGTGGAGGTGAGCCGGTCGTCGGTGGTCGAGATGACCAGGGTCGGGACCTTGATGGCGGCGAGGTCGTCCCGGACATCGACCTGGCCGACAAGGTCGGTCTGTTCGGAGCTGCCGTCGGCCGCGGTGGCGGCGACGTAGCCGAGGGTCTGCCGCAGTTGCTCGGTCGGCATGGACTCCAGCGCCTGGGTGCCGAGGGCCATCAGGAGCTGGAACTCGGCGAGCAGCTCGCGGTCGCCGGACGCGGCGATCTTGCTCCAGACCGAGGAGGCGAGAGCGAGCCGGTTGTCGCGGTGCGGGAAGGCGGCGGTCAGGACGAGTGCGGTGACGCGCTGGGGGTGGCGGGCGGCGGCTCGGATGGCGACCGGGCCGCCGAGGGAGAAGCCGGACACGGCGAAGCGGTCGAGGCCCTCGGCGTCGGCGGCGGCGATGAGCTGGTCGGCGAGGTCGTCGACGGACAGCGGGGCGGTGGAGCGGGGGGTGTCGCCGCTGCCGGGGTAGTCGATGCCGACGACGGTGTGGCGGGCGGCGAGAGCTTCCAGGACGGGGCCGTAGGTGCCGGCCAGGCTGCTGCCGGCACCGTGGGCGAGGAGTAGGCCGGGGCCGGAACCGAGGCGCGTACGGGCGAACGTGGGTGCGAGCAGGTTGCGAGGTGACATGGTCATCCGCCTTTCGAATATGCACGTCACGCAAGAATCATCCAGTGCGTGTGATTACTCTCAAAGGTTTATCACACGCCATGTATGATTCGGATCGAGTTGTGACCTCAATCACACTCGATGTATGATTTGCCGGTAGGGTGGCGGCATGAAGCAGCCCCTCCATCGCCGTCTGCCGACCCCGGGCAACCCGCGCGTGCAGCGCACCCGCAACCGCGTGCTGGCCGTCGCGCGAGAACTGCTGCCTCAGGTCGGACCGGCCGGCCTGACCTATGCCCTGCTGGCCGAGCGGGCAGAGGTCACCCGCCAGACCCTCTACCGGCACTGGCCCACCCGAGCCGCGCTGCTCTTCGACCTCGTCCTCGAAGGCCCCGACCTCGGCACCTATCCCGAACCGGGCAGCGACGTGGGCGCCGTGGCCACCGCCTGGCTGAAGAGCCTGCGCGCCGGGGTCAGCGTGCCGGCCGTGCGAACCGCGGCTCTGGCCATCACCGCCCAGGCCGACCACGACCCCGACAGTGCTCGGGCACTCGTCCGCATCGGCGAAGACCGCTACGCCGGTTTCAACAGGCTGCTGGCGCCTTCGGGCGTCGAGATCAGCGAAGACGAGTTCACCCTGCTGTACGGGCCCGTCCTCGCACGGCTCTTCCTCGACCGCGGCCAGGTCACCGACGCCTTCATCGACGCCGTCGTGACCCAGTGGCTCACCATGCTGCGGCGTGCCGACACACCGCAGGACTCCCAGCAGTAGTCGAGCCACGCCGTCCCGCTGCCGAGCGCTACCGCACACCCTGCATGGCCGCCGTCAAGCGCCCGCGTCCGCACGTGGAGCGCCGCCAGTACTCCTGGACGTGCTCGCCGACGTCGGTTGGCCCAGCCGGTGTGGTCGACCACCGACCTGAGCGAGGCCCTGCACCGGAACAAGCAGGACAACATCCGCATTGTTGAATCGCCGCTTCACCTGCACCCGGTCACGGCGGACGCACCCAAGAGCTGACCCACCTACTCCTGACGGACCGTCTGAATAACACCTGAGTCCGGAAGAAGCAGGAGACCGCTGCAGGCAGTGGGCGCCAGCCCGGCGATTGGCTTCATGGAAGCTTCATGCGCTCCGTGGTACGTGCTTTATGAGGCGGCTGTTGTCTGGCGGTCATGCACGTACTCCTCGTCCCGCCGGTGGACAGCGTTGATCACCCTGCTGTTCGGCACCTGACTACGGCGGTTGACACCGCGCTGTCCGGTTCCGTTGTGATCGGCGCGTTCCTTCGTCCGGATTCGGCCAGGCGGGTGGACTCCGTTGGGCAGGCGGTCGGTGATGACGTGCTGCATGAAGGAACCGCCGGCTAGTTCACGGTGTGGAGCCGGCTGCCGGCCGGCGCGGCCACGTCGGCGCTGTGGGGTTCCCACGCATGAGTGCCGGATCGATCTGCCGGCGGCGACTGGCCCGGCCGAGGAGCGCCTTACCCGCTTGCGCTCCCCGATCGGCCTGGACCGCGCGCACACCCGCGCGTGGAGGCAGCGGTCTCCCTCACGGCGGGGACCATCGCCGTCCCGCGCAGGCCCTGCCCGGCCTGGCGACGGCGCCGTGACGCACCCACATACGACCTGACTCGCACACAGAATGAAGAGGGCAACTGGCAATGAACCTGCTACGGAACATCTCGCGTCGAAGGATGATCGAAGGGGCATCGGCCGCAGCGCTTGTCACGGCGGCGGCGGCCACGGTGCCGGCCGCCATGGCTGCTCCGGAGGCGGCACCGTCCGGCCCGGGGCTGCCGAAGGGCAACTGGCGTATCGACACCCACGCGCACTACGCACCCGACGTGTACAACGACTACCTGAAGCGCTATGGCTTGCTCGGCGCCATTACCGGGGCGTACGGTCCGTGGTCGGTCGATCGGCACCTGGCCTTCATGGACCAGTACCGGATTCAGGCCAGCGTCCTGTCGTTCGGCGACCTCCAGGTCACCGTCGGCCCGATCGACGACCGGCGTGCCACCGCCCGCGCGGTCAACGACTACGCCCGCGACCTCGTGCAGACCCGTGGTGACCGGTTCGGAATCTTCGCGGTCACTCCGATGCCCGACATCGAGGGCTCGGTGGCCGAGGTGGACCGCGCGCTCGGCGAACTGGATCTCGACGGCATCTGTCTGCTCACCAACTACAAAGGCACCTACCTGGGGGACCCTTCATTCGCGCCTCTGTACGAGATCCTCAATGACCGCGGTGCCTACGTCTACGTCCACCCGACGGGTCCGGAGGCGAACCCGGCTCCGAAGCTCTGCTTCGGCCCCGACATCCCGGCCGGGAACAACGTCTTCGAGTACACCTTCGACGCGACCCGTGCGATGACGAGCCTGATCTACAACGGTGTGTTGCGGGACTACCCGAACATCCGCTGGCACTTCACGCACTGCGGCGGGGCGCTGCCGTTCCTGGCCTACCGGCTCGCGACCCGGCACTCGGCCTTCCCGCCGTTCAACGAAGTGCTGCCGGAAGGCCCCCTCACCTACATCTCGCGGATGTACTTCGACGACGCACAGGCGTTCACCGCCGCGCAGTTGCAGCCGCTGTCGTCGCTGGTGCCCGCCGACCACATCATGTTCGGCAGCGACTGGCCGGCGACCCGCCACCTCTACGCGGCCGACAACGTCGAGACGATGCCCTTCCTCAAGGGCAGCCTGCCGCTTCTCAAGGCAGGCGATCCCGAACCGACCGTGGACGAGATCTACAGCCGGCGCCAGCGGATCGCTCTCGAGCGGACCAACGCCCTTGAGCAGTTCCCGAAGCTGCGGGCGCGTATACGCCGCGCCGGCTCGCGCTGAGCCGCGACCGCACGCCAAGCCCGCCGTCCCGCCCCGCCGCCCGCCGCCCCGCCGACGAGGCGCGGGCGGCGCTCTAGGCAAGGGTCAGCGCCGGCCGACGGAAGGGCCACCGACGGAATGAACGGCGTGAGCGCGACGCTGTGCGGCACGCTCGGCGGCCTGACCCTGGCCGGCCTCGCGGGCTTCCGGCCGGCCCAGAGTGCCCTGGCCGCCGGCCCGCCGGAGTCACGCTCGCCTGTCGCCTACGCCCGCTGCGACATCTTCTGCATGCCCGGCACCGCGGAGCGCGGTCACCATGGATGCCATGGCCGCGGGCGAGCCCGTCGTCGCGGCCGACGCGATGGCCCTGCCGCACCTGGTCCACCCCGGCCGCAACGGCTACCTCTTCCCGACCGGTGACGTGCGCGCCCCCGCCGACCGCCTCATGGAGCTGCTCGACGACCCGGGCGGCACGGCGTCGGATGGGCGAGGCCGGGAGATCGCCACCGGCCACGACATCCACCGTACGCTGGCCGCGTTCGAGGCCTTCTCCCTCCATGCCGCCGGTCACCCGCGGCCACGACGGCCCTCCCCTTCCCACTTCGGCGATGGAAAGCGAGCACGATGAGTACGCAGCGCGTTCTGGTCGTCGATGACGAACCCAAGATCCGCATGACCGTGCGCGGCTACCTGGAGGCGGACGGGTTCCACGTCGTCGAAGCCGCGGACGGACCGTCCGCCCTGCAGTCCGTCACCCGCGACCGGCCGGACCTCGTGGTGCTCGATGTGATGCTCCCCGGGCTGGACGGATTCCAGGTCCTGCGCCGCATCCGGGAGGCGAGCCAGATCCCGGTGATCATGCTCACCGCCCGGGACGAGGAGGTCGACCGGCTGATCGGCTTCACCACCGGCAGCGACGACTACGTCACCAAGCCGTTCAGCCCCCGCGAACTGGCCCTGCGCGTGCGCGCCATCCTGCGGCGCACCGACAGCCGCCCCGAGGCGGCCCACGAGGACGACATGCTGCGCTTCGACGGACTGACTGTCGATCCCGGGACACGGACCGTCCTCGTCGACGCCGACCGGACGGTGGAGCTGTCCGCCCTCGACTTCGATCTGCTGCTCGCGCTGGCCCGGGCCCCTGGGCGGGTCTTCACCCGGCGCGGACTGCTGACCCAAGTATGGGGCGAGGACTTCTTCGGTGACGAGCGCGTCGTGGACGTACACATCCGCACTCTGCGGCGCGCGCTGGGCGACGACGCGAGCACACCCCGGTTCGTAGGTACCGTCCGCACCATCGGTTACCGGTTCATCGGGCGCCCCGCCTAGCGGCCAGGAAGGACACCGACCCATGCTTCCCGCCGGCTTCCCGGCCTGCCACAGGGGTCGTGCGCGGCTGCGCCGAATCCAGGAGCGGCTGTCGCTCCGCAACCGGCTGGTGCTCTCGCACGTCATGGTGCTCCTCCTGGCCCTGCTGGCCATGGCGGCAATCAGCGCGCTGATCGAGGTGTGGCTCGGGTTCGACGACGTCGAAGGCGACGTGGTCCTGCAGATCGGCCTCCTGTTCGGAGTGGCCGCGGCCTTCCCGGCGTCCGTCGCCCTGTCCCGGTTTCTGCTGCGTCCGCTCGACCGGGTGCGCGCAGCCACGCGCCGGCTCGCCGAGGGGCACTACGACGACATCCTCGAACTCCCCAGCGAGCCGGGCCTGGCAGCGCTGGTCGAAGACGTCAACACACTGGCGGCAGCCCTCGCCGACACCCAACGCCGCCGCGCCCGCCTGATCTCCGAGGTCGCCCACGAGATGCGCACCCCCATCACCCTCCTACGCGGCCAGATCGAGGGCATGGCCGACGGCATCTTCATCCCCGATGAGGCGATGTTCGCCTCCCTCGCCGACGACCTTCACCGGCTGCAGCGCCTGGCGGGCGACCTCTCCAGCCTGTCCCGGTCGGAGGAGGCCGCCTTCGATCTTCACCGCAAGCCCACCGACGTGGCCACGCTGGCGCGGGCCACGGCCGAGCGACTGCGCCCCCAGTACGACGACCAGAGGGTGACCCTCGCGGTGGACGCAGGCACACCCGTCGTCGCCTTCTGCGACCCGGACCGGATCACCCAGGTCCTGGTGAACCTGCTCGGCAACGCACTGGCCGCATGCGATCGGTACGGACAGGTGGCGCTGTCCGTGCACACCGGACCGTCTCCCGTGCACCGCGTGATCGTCCGCGTCACGGACGACGGCATCGGCATCGCCGAACACGACCTCGAACGCATCTTCCACCGCTTCGAACGCCTTGATCATCCCGGCCGACCCGCTGCCGTCGGCGGCAGCGGCATCGGCCTGACCATCGCGCGGGGCATCGCCCGAGCCCACGGCGGAGACATCACCGCGCAATCCGCCGGGCTGGGCAAGGGAGCAACGTTCACCTTGCGCCTACCGCAGGAACCCGCCCCCGAGGGCGGCATGCCTCAGGTCTCCCGCTGACTCCATCGACACATCGACCTCGGAGCGGCGGTGACGAGCAGGTCGCGGCCGTGAAGGACGCCGAGCAGTGCGCTCGATGCGCGTCGCCGAGTTCGGAGACGGCGAGGGCCCGTGCGGCTGCCGCGGCGCGTGACACGGTCGGCGTCCCGGGAATCGCCCGGTCCGCGGACTGCCCGACGTTGCCGCTCCCTTCGGAGGTTCGGGCGGAACACGGCGTGCACACGGTCCGGCGCCCGCTGTCGGCGTACGCCGATGCGGATGTGGCGCCCTGGGACCGGTCAGGCGAACGCCAGCCGGATGTGCCCGGCGCCGTGTTCGCGCTCCTGCCCGTCGGGCAGGACAGTTGGTGTACTGCCTCGCAGCAGCCCGCCGTGCAGCGTCACTGCCTCTCCGCCGCGACGCTCATTTTGACGCTCCGCGGCACGGCAGATCTCAATCGCGCAGCGTCTCACAGTGAGACTCCTCCCTCGGATGCCCTCCGGCATGCTCAGGACGACGCGCCAAGGCGGAGCGTGACGAGTGGGGGGGGGACATGGCGAAACAGTCGTGGGGGCACCGAGAACGGCTGCTGGCCATGGGCGGGTTCGGGGTCCTGCTGGCGGTGTGCGGTGTGGTGGCGACGGTGGCGGGTGCCCCGGCCGGTCCCGGAGTCGCCCTCACGGGTGCCGTACTCGGCTGTTGGGAGGCGTGCGGCCTGTGGCTGGGGAACGCCTGGACCCAGGGAGCGAGGAAGGGCACACGACGCTGACG
The DNA here is from genome assembly GCF_024612035.1 of Streptomyces sp. DSM 40750. Taxonomy (GTDB): domain Bacteria; phylum Actinomycetota; class Actinomycetes; order Streptomycetales; family Streptomycetaceae; genus Streptomyces. The sequence goes on along the minus strand of NZ_CP102513.1, from coordinate 985,083 downwards.
GCGTCCACCCGCCGGACCGGGCCCTGTCGGCGTCACGTCACTTCCCGGTGTCACGTCACCTTCCGGTGTCACGTCACCTTCCGGTGTCACGTCACCTTCCGGCGTCACCCCTTCTCCGGCCCCAGCCGGATCCCGAACGCCGTGATCTTGCGGTAGATCGTCGCCCGGGAGATCCCCAGCGCCTTCGCCGCCTTCGCCTTGTCTCCGCCGTGGTCGAGGAGGGACTGGACGATCAGGTCGCGTTCCGTGGACTCCCAGGCGGACAAGGGGTGTTGAGCCTGGGAGAGAAGGGACGGCGGGAGGTCGGACTCCTCGATCAAGGGGCCCGAACGGTGCGCCTGCGCGTAGCGGAGCGAGCCGTCGAGTTGGCGGACGTTCCCTGGCCAAGGCGCCCGGGACAGGGCCCGCAACGCGTCGTCCGTACACCGGACGCCTCCGCTGTCGCCACCATGCCGGGCCAGCAGGCAGGCCACGAGCGCGGGGATGTCGGCCGTACGGTGTCGCAGCGGCGGGACGGTGACCTCGGCCCCGAACCGCGCCCGCACCGCGGCGACGGGATCCGCCTGCCGAGACGCGGCCACCCTGTCGGCATCCGGCAGCGCTTCGGCACCCGCGCCGGGCAGCCTGGGCCGGTCATGGGTGAGCAGCGCGGCCACCCAGCCGGAGCGCCCGGCCGTGGTGCGCAGCACCCCGTCGAGCTGTCCGAGTACGTGCGCGGACAGCAGATCGAGATGCCGGAGCACCACCGTGCCGCGGTCCTCGGCGAGATCCTGGAAGACGGCTCGCAGCCACGGCGCCGCGCCGCCCCTCGCGTCCGCCGCGTCGTGCACGCCGATCGGCGCCGCGGGCGCCACATGCCGGTGCACGGCCCGGACCAGCGCCTGTTTGCCGGTGCCCGCTTCCCCCTCCACCAGCGTCCAGCGTCCGTGCTCGCAGTGGCGGATCAACTGGCTGATGACGCCACGGAACACGGGGCTCGAACCGCTGATGCCGGCCAACCGCGGCGGACGGACCACGGGGTGCCGGCCGGACTCGTCCCGCTCCGCGACCAGCCGCAGTTCGATGAGATACGCGGCCGGATGTCCGCCGGGCTCATCACCCTCCACCTGGCGGCCCCTCAGCTGCACGGTTCGCCCGTCGCTGAGGAGCATCCGCTGCTCGCGCAGCCCGGACGGATCGGCGGCGAGTTCCCGCAGCCGCCGGTGGTCGGCCGGGCCGAGCATCTCCGTCGCGGCCGCGTCGGCGAGCAGCAATCCGTCGGTGAGCGTGACCAGCGCCCTGCGCGAACTCTGACGGGACGTCAAGAAGGCGCGCAGTGCCGCCCGTTCGCGTTCCGAACCGATGTCGAGCAGCCGCTCCTCGATGTCGGCGGCGGCCTCCTGGACCAGCGCCACCATCAGCGGCGAGGCGGTGTGCTGCCAGGACGTCAGATCGATCAGGCCGAGCACCCGACCACTGACCGGGTTGCGGATGGGCGCCGCCGCGCACGACACCCGCTGCAGCCGTTCGGAGAAGTGCTCCGAGCCGAAGACCTGTGCCGTACGGCCGTCCTCGGCCGCGGTGCCGATGCCGTTCGTGCCCACGTACTCCTCGGCGTAGCTGAAGCCGGGCGCGAGGCTGATGTCGTCGAGATGCCGGTGCAGCGCCCGGTCGCCGGTCCTGCGCTCACGCACGCGCCCCTTGGAGTCCGTCAGGATGAGGCACATCGGGGTGCCCTGGAGCGCGTCGGAGAGCCGGTCGAGGACGGGGCGGGCGGCCGTGGCGAGCCGGGAGTGCGGGTCGAAGTCTGCGTTGTAGGGGGCCTGGATGCGGTCGGCGTCCACGCCGAAGAAGCGGGAGCGCTGCCAGGAGTCGAGGATGGGCGGGCGCACCGCGGAGGACGAGAAGTCCCCGCCCTCCAGGAACCGGGCCCGCTCACGGACGGGGTTGAGGTGCGGGATGCGACGATCCAGGCCGAGCGCGGAGACGGTGGGCGACGGCCTCGGCGTCTCCAGGGGTTCCACGGATTCCACAGGTTCCATCGGCTCTGCGCCTTCTGCCGTGCAATGACTCTCGGGGTTCCGGTATGTCCGGCACGTTAAGTCCGGGAGTGCGGTGGTGGCCATACCCGGGATGTGGCGCCCGTCTCAACTTGAGACGCGCGGCTGCCGCACCCGACCCCACGATGGGCGACGCCCCGGTCACCGACGGCAGTGCGCCGCCACGAGCGCCGGGCGAACGAGGTCCCTTCCCTCCGGTCCCGGCTGTGCCGGAGCCCGGGGGAGCCCCATCGCTGCCGAGTCAGCCGGAGGAGTATCACCCGTGAGCCGACAGAGCCTGAGCAAGGCGCACAAGAAGATCACCGAGTTGTCGTGGGATCCGACGTTCGCGACACCGGCCAACCGCTTCGCCACCGACTACCGTTTCGACAAGGCCCCCAAGAAGGACCCGCTCAAGCAGGTCCTGCGCTCCTACTTCCCGATGGAGGAGGAGAAGGACAACCGGGTCTACGGCGCGATGGACGGCGCGATCCGCGGCAACATGTTCCGCCAGGTCCAGGAGCGCTGGATGGAGTGGCAGAAGCTGTTCCTGTCCATCATCCCCTTCCCCGAGATCAGCGCGGCCCGCGCGATGCCGATGGCGATCGGCGCGGTGCCCAACCCGGAGCTGCACAACGGGCTCGCGGTGCAGATGATCGACGAGGTACGTCACTCGACGATCCAGATGAACCTCAAGCGCCTCTACATGAACCACTACATCGACCCCGCCGGGTTCGACATCTCCGAAAAGGCGTTCGCCAACTGCTACGCGGGCACCATCGGCCGGCAGTTCGGCGAGGGGTTCATCACCGGCGACGCGATCACCGCCTCCAACGTCTACCTGACGCTGGTCGCCGAGACCGCCTTCACCAACACCCTGTTCGTGGCGATGCCCGCCGAGGCCGCCGCCAACGGCGACTACCTGCTGCCCACCGTCTTCCACTCGGTCCAGTCGGACGAGTCCCGGCACATCTCCAACGGCTACTCGATCCTGCTGATGGCGCTGGCCGACGAGGACAACCGGCAGCTCCTGGAGCGCGACCTGCGCTACGCCTGGTGGAACAACCACTGCGTGGTGGACGCCGCCATCGGCACGTTCATCGAGTACGGCAGCAAGGACCGCCGCAAGGACCGCGACAGCTACGCCGAGATGTGGCGCCGCTGGATCTACGACGACTACTACCGGTCGTACCTGATCCCGCTGGAGAAGTACGGCCTGAAGATCCCGCACGACCTCGTGGAGAAGGCGTGGGACCGGATCTGGAACCAGGGCTACGTCCACAAGACCGCCCAGTTCTTCGCCACCGGCTGGCCGGTGAACTTCTGGCGCGTCGACGGCATGACCGACGACGACTTCGAGTGGTTCGAGTCCAAGTACCCGGGCTGGTACGCGGAGTACGGCGCCTGGTGGGAGGCGTACAACCGGATGCGGCATCCCGGTGCCAACAAGCCGATCACCTTCGAGGACGTCGGCTACCAGTACCCGCACCGCTGCTGGTCCTGCATGGTGCCCTGCCTGGTCCGGCAGGACATGGTGGTCGACAAGGTCGACGGTCAGTGGCGCACGTACTGCTCCGAGACCTGCGCGTGGACCGACACCACCGCGTTCCGGCCCGAGTACGAGGGCCGCCCCACCCCGTCGATGGGACGCCTCACCGGCAAGCGTGAGTGGGAGAGCTGCTACCACGGGCAGGACCTCGCCGACATCGTCAAGGACCTCGGCTATGTCCGCGACGACGGCAAGACGCTGATCCCGCAGCCGCATCTGGACCTCGACGACCCGAAGAAGCTGTGGACGCTCGACGACATCCGCGGCAACACACTCATCAGCCCCAACATGGCGCTCAACGAGATGTCCGACGAGGAGCGCGAGGCGCACGTCGCGGACTACCGCAGCCGCAGCAACATCACACCGTCGAGGCCTTGACCGAACCACAGGCAGGGGCGGCGACGAACCCGTCGCGGGGTCGCCGCCCCGGAAGGCTGGTCCTTGTGGGCGACAAGCACCGCATCCGATTCGAACCGGTCGGCATCGAGATCGAGGCCGACGAGGACGAGACCGTACTGGACGCCGCGTTCCGCCAGGGCGTCAATCTCATGCACGGCTGCAAGGAGGGCCAGTGCTCGTCCTGCAAGTCCTTTCTGCTCGACGGCGACCAGCAGATGGAGCGCTACTCCACCTTCGCGCTCGCCGACTACGAGAGCGAGGAGGGATACGTCCTGCTGTGCCGCGTGCACGCCTACGGCGACCTCCACGTCGAACTCATCAACTACGACGAGGAGATGCTCCTCTCCGGCATACCGCCACGGGAGGCCCGCACCACCGTCGCCGCGGTACAGCCCCTCACCCACGACATCGTCCGGCTCGGCCTGGTGATCGACCCGCCTGACGAACTGCCGTACCGCACCGGGCAGTACCTGGACATCCAGGTGCCCGGCACCGACCAGTGGCGGTCGTTCTCCATGGCGGGGCTGCCCGCCGAAGGGCCCGGCGGCGAACTGGAGTTCATCATCAGGCGCTACCCCGGCGGACTGTTCTCCGGGCTGCTCGGCGGCGCCCTGAACCCGGGAGACCCGCTCACGGTCAAGGGGCCCTACGGCACCTGCGTGATGCGGGACGCACCGGACCGTGACCTGATCCTGCTCGCGGGCGGCGCCGGCATGGCGCCGATCCTGGCCCAGCTGCGTGGCCTGGCCGCCACCGGCAGCGCCCGCCGCACCCGGTTCTACTACGGGGCGCGCACCCAGCGGGACCTGTTCGCGCTCGACGAGATCGCCGAACTCGGTCGCGGCCTCAGCGACTTCGCCTTCGTACCGGCCCTGTCCGAGGACGGAGCGGGCGCGTACGAGCAGGGGCTGATCACCGACGTCGTCGACCGGCACGAGGGCGATCTGTCGCAGGCCGACGCCTACCTGTGCGGCCCACCGCCGATGTGCGACGCCGCTTTCGGGCTGCTCACCGCCAAGGGCATGCCCGAGGAGCGGATCTTCCTGGACAAGTTCACCACGTCCACCGACACCTGACCCGCGGCACACACCTGATCCGCGCGCACACCCGACCTGGGCACACACCCGACCCTCCTGACCCATGCGAGGAGCCGTACGCATGACCACTCAAGCCGACAAGCCGGCCAAGGCCGAACGCAGCTTCCCCAAACCGCAGTTCACCGACGCCGAGGCGGGAGCCCTCGTCTTCCCGAGCTCCACCAGCCGCGCCTTCTCCTACTACAAGCCGCAGAAGATGCGGGCCAGCATGTACGAGGACGTCACCTTCGACGTCCAGCCCGACCCGGAGCGCCACCTGCTGCAGGGCTGGATCTACGGCTTCGCCGACGGCTCCTCGGGCTACCCGCAGGACTGGACCGCCCTCAAGTCCTCGGACTGGCACCGCTTCCTCGACCCCAACGAGGAGTGGGAGCAGACGATCTACCGCAACAACGCCAACGTCGTGCGGCAGGTCCAGCAGAACCTCGCGAACGCTCGCAAGGCCGAGGCGTACGGGCAGTGGACCCGTGCCTGGCGTACCTTCGTCGAGCGGCACGTCGGCGCGTGGATGCACGCGGAACAGGGCCTGGGCATGCACGTGTTCGTCGCGATCCAGCGCTCCGCGCCCACCAACATGCTCAACAACGCGCTCGCGGTGAACAGCGTCCACAAACTCCGCTTCGCCCAGGACCTCGCGCTGTACAACCTGGACATCGAGGAGCAGCTCGACGGCTTCGACGGCTCCGCCCACCGGGACGTGTGGCAGTCGGACCCCGCCTGGCAGGGCGTGCGGGAGAACACCGAACGGCTCACCGCCGTACAGGACTGGGCCGAGGCCCTGTTCGCCACGAACCTCGTCTTCGAGCCCCTCGTCGGCGAGCTGTTCCGCAGTCACCTCGTTCTGCAGATCGCCGCCCGCAACGGTGACTACACCACCCCGACCGTGATGGGCGCCGGCGAGAACGACTACGACCGCGACCTGCGCTACACCCGATCCCTGTTCACCCTCCTGCTCGGCGACGCCGCCCACGGCGCCGGCAACAAGCAGGTCGTCCAGGAGTGGTTGGAGCGCTGGGCGCCGGTGAGCCTCGACGCCGCACGCCGGCTGCAGCCGCTGTGGTCGCAGCCCGCCGAGAAGCCCGTCCGCTTCGAGGACAGTCTCGACCGCGCCAAGGAGCGCTTCGCCCGCCTCATCGAGGACCTGGGCCTTGAGGCACCCGCCGACCGTACGAGCGAGAGGACCGCCAAGTGACCACCGCCCCGCAGCCGTTCAGCGCCGACCGCACCTCGTCGAACATGTGCGGCGTGACGCTGATGAACAACCAGAACGGCCATGTCGTCGCCGATGTGATGCGCGCCAAGGAGAACGTCAGTGTCACCGACTACCCGTCGATGATCCGCGTCGACGGCGAGCGGGTGCTCACCTTCGACTTCGACGAGATCTCAGGCGCCCTCGGCTTCGACTTCGACGTGTCCGACTTCGAGGAGATCATGTCCACCCACTACGGGCGCATGGTCCACCTCGACGACCGCACGGTGCTCTTCGCCAACCCCGAGGACGCCGCCGAATACATCGACTTCGACCTCAGTCCCGTCGACTGACGCCCGGGAGGAGCAGCCATGTACCGCAAGGACGGCGTCGACTACTTCATCGTCGACGGACACATCCACTTCTGGGACGCCAGCGAGGAGAACACCGCCAACAAGTACGGCGAGGGCTTCATCCGCTGCTTCTACGACTACCAGCGCAACCTCAGCCCCCAGGAGTGGGTGTGGCCGCTGGAGAAGTTCCGCAAGTACAGCGAACAGGACCTGATGCACGACCTGTTCGAGACCGGCTACGTCGACTGGGGCATCTTCCAGCCCACGTACCTCAACGAGTTCTACCGCAGCGGCTTCAACACCACCGAGCGTAACGGTCAGTTGGCCCGTAAGTTCCCCGACCGGCTCATCGCCAACGGCTCTTTCGACCCGCGGGAGGGCGAGGCCGGCCTGGAGCGGCTGCGGAAGCTGCACGCCGAGTGGAACCTGCGGGGCGTCAAGCTCTACACCGCCGAATGGCGCGGCTCCTCCAAGGGCTGGAAGCTGAGCGACCCCGAGACACAGGACTACCTGGCGCTGTGCCAGGAACTCGGCATCCGCAACATCCACGTCCACAAGGGCCCCACCATCTGGCCGCTGAACCGGGACGCCTTCGACGTCGCCGACATCGACCACGCGGCCAGCGCCTTCCCCGGCCTGAACTTCGTCGTGGAGCACTCCGGGCTGCCCCGTCTCGACGACTTCTGCTGGATCGCCACCCAGGAACCCAACGTGTACGCGGGCCTGTCCGTGGTCATGCCGTTCATCCACTCCCGCCCCCGCTACTTCGGCCAGATCATCGGCGAGCTGCTGTACTGGCTCGACGAGGACCGGATCGTGTTCGGCAGCGACTACGCGATCTGGAGCCCGAAGTGGCTGATCGAGAAGTTCGTCGACTTCCAGATCCCCGAGGACCTCCAGTCCGAGTACGGCGTCCTCACCACCGACGCCAAGCGCAAGATCCTCGGCCTCAACCACGCGCGCCTGTACGACCTCAAGGTCCCGGGGAGTGCCCAACTGCCCGCCGCCGCAGCGGTGGCGGCATGACCGCCGTCACCGAGGCGGTCGACCGGGTCACCGCCGTCAACACGGCCCTGGCGGCGGTGCTCGACCCGGAACTCGACCGCCCCATCACCGAACTCGGCTTCGTCAGCTCCGTCAGTGTCGGCGCCGACGGCTCGGTGGAGGCCAGACTCCGGTTGCCCACCTACTTCTGCGCTCCCAACTTCGCCTGGCTGATGGTGGAGGACGCCCGGCGCGAACTGGCCCGGCTGTCCTGGGCGGGGGAGTGCACGGTCGTCCTGGAGGACCACTTCGCCTCCGAGGAGATCAACCAGGGCGTGGGAGGCGAGAAGTCGTTCTCCGAGGCGTTCCCGGGGCTCGCCGACCCCGACCGCATGCAGGAGCTGCGCGCCGTCTTCCTGCGCAAAGGGCACCTGGCGGCCCAGACCCGCCTCGGCAAGCGGCTGCTGGAGCGTGGCTGGACCCACCGGCAACTGGCCGACGCGGTCCTGGGCGACCTGCCCGAGCGCCTGACGGTGACGCTGCGCCGCCGACGCGCCCTGCTCGGCCTCCGGGCGGATGTGTCGGCGCCGCTGTTCACCGACAACGAGGGGCGCGCCGTGCCCGCCGCAGGTCTGGAGCGGCACCTGCTCATGGGTCGTACGGCCGGTGTCGGTATCGGCGCCAACACCGAGTTCTGCGAGGGCCTGCTGGCCACTCGCTACGGGCCCGCCGGCTGGACAGAAGTCAGTAGCAGAAGGGAGGAAGCGTCATGAAAGCCGTACGACTGCACCAGTACGACCACCAGCCCGAGCTCGACGAGGTGCCCGACCCGGTGATCTCCTCACCGCTGGACGTGATCGTGAAGATCGGCGGCGCCGGCGTGTGCCGTACCGACCTGCACATCATCGAGGGCCAGTGGGAGGCCAAGAGCGGGGTGAGCCTGCCGTACGTCCAGGGGCACGAGAACGCGGGCTGGGTCGCGGAGGTCGGATCCGCCGTCACCTCGGTCGCTCCCGGCGACCCGGTGATCCTGCATCCGCTCGTCACCTGCGGACTGTGCGCCGCCTGCCGGCGCGGTGACGACGTGCACTGCGCGGCGAGCGCCTTCCCCGGCATCGACGCGGACGGCGGGTTCGCCGAGTACCTGCGCACCAACGCCCGCGCGGTCGTCCCGCTCGCCCCGGGCCTCGCCCCGGCCGACGTGGCCGCGCTGGCCGACGCGGGCCTGACGGCGTACCACGCGGCGAAGAAGGCGGCCCGCACGCTCGCTCCGGGCGCCAAGGCCGTGGTGATCGGTGCGGGCGGGCTCGGACACATCGGCATCCAGGTGCTGCGGGCGCTCACCCCCGCCGAGCTGATCGTCGTCGACCGGTCGGCGCAGGCACTGAAGCTCGCCGAGACGCTCGGCGCGCACCACACCGTCGTCGCCGACGGCAGCCAGGTCGACCAGGTCGCCGCGCTCACCGGAGGGCAGGGCGCCGAGGCCGTGCTCGACTTCGTCGGCGAGGGCGGCGCCCTGGAGGACGGTGTACGGATGCTGCGCCGGGCCGGCGACTACTACGTGATCGGTTACGGCGGAACCCTGTCCGTGCCGACCATCGACATCATCTCCACCGAGATCAACTTCATCGGAAACCTGGTCGGCTCCTACACCGACCTGGTGGAACTGATGGACCTCGCGGCACGCGGACTGGTCACCCTCCACACCGTCACCTACCCGCTGGACGACTTCGACCGGGCCCTGGACGACCTGAATCAGGGCCGGGTGCGCGGACGCGCCGTCCTCGTGCCCTGAATCAGTACCCCGAGCAGGTGGCGGCGGCCGATCCGTGGACCTTCGTTCGTGAGGGTCGGCGCACCACGGATACCGCACGCCTGGCCGCCGCCACCGCCGTACACCTGCCGCATCGCGTACGCACCTGCCCGAGCCGTACCGAAGGGACGACACCGCCATGGCGAAGGAACTGCGCTTCAATGCCGAAGCGCGCGCACTGCTGGAGAGCGGGGTGAACGCGCTGGCCGACGCCGTGCGTGTCACCCTCGGTCCGAAGGGCCGTAACGCGGTCCTGGAGAAGCTGACCGGGCCGCCCACCATCACCAACGACGGCGTCACCATCGCCCGCGAGATCCAGCTCAAGAACCCCTTCGCCAACATGGGCGCCCAGCTCGTGAAGGAGGTGGCCACCCGCACCAACGGGGACGTCGGCGACGGCACCACCACCGCCACCGTGCTCGCCCAGGCGATCGTCCGCGAGGGGCTGAGGGCGGTCAACGACGGTGCCAATCCGGTGCTGTTGAAGAACGGCATCGAGGCCGCCGTGGCGGCCGCCGTCGACTCCCTGACCACCCAGTCGCGACCGGTCCGCACCGACGGCGAACTCGTCCGGGTGGCCGCCCTGTCCGCCAACAACGACCCCGCCATCGGCGAGGCCATCGCCCAGGCCGTGGCCCGCGTCGGCCGCACCGGCGTCGTGACGGTGGAGGAGTCGTCCGCCTTCGGAATCAGCGTCGAGTACGCCGAGGGCCTTGAGTTCGACAGCGGCTGGATCTCCCCGTACATGGTCACCGACCAAGGACGCATGGAAGCCGTCCTGGAGAACCCGTACCTCCTCTACTGCGACACCAAGATCACCAAGGTGCAGGAGCTGATGCCCGTCCTTGAGCTGGTGATGCGCACCGGCTCCCCGCTGGTCGTCATCGCCGAGAACGTCGACGGGCCCGCGCTCGGCATGCTCGTCACCAACGCGGCGCACGGCACCTTCCGTTCACTCGCGGTACGCGCCCCCGGCTTCGGCTTCCGGCGCATCGCCGAACTGGAGGACATGGCCGCGCTCACCGGTGGCCGGGTCATCACCGGCACCGCGGGCCGCACCCTGGAGAGCGCCACCCTCGACGACCTGGGACGCGCCGAGAAGGTCATCGCCACCGAACGCTCCACCGCCGTCCTCGGCGGGGCCGGCGGCGACGAGCGGGTGGCCGAACGCATCGAGAACCTCAAGACCGAGCTGGAGCGCGCCACCAACGAGCACGACCGGGACAAGCTCGGCGAACGCATCGCGAAACTCTCCGGCGGCGTCGCCGTCATCCGCGTCGGCGCCGCGAGCGGCGTCGAGCTCAAGGAGAAGCAGATGCGCCTGGAGGACTCGCTCGCCGCCACCCGGGCGGCGGCCGAGGAGGGCGTGGTGGCGGGCGGCGGCGCGGCGCTGCTGCACGCCCGGGCCGACATCGCCGCCCTCGACGGGCCCGAACCCGGCCGGGGCGACGAGGACGCCGCGGTGGGCCGCGCCATCGTCGCCAAGGCGCTCGCCGAACCGCTGCGCTGGATCGCCATCAACGCCGGTCTCGACCCCGACGAGGCGGAGGCCAAGGTGGCCACGCTGCCCGTCGGCAGCGGCCTGGACGCCCTGCGCGGCGACTACGCCGACCTGCACCAGCGCGGGATCATCGACCCGGTCAAGGTCACCCGCAGCGCGCTGCTCAGCGCCGCGTCCATCGCCGCCCTGCTGCTCACCACCGAGACGCTGATCGTCGAGGAGATCATCGGCAATCCCGGCTCCATCCACTCCCCGGAGATCGGCGACCTAGCCGAGGGACTGCCGCGGCCGTCCAACATCCCGTAGCCAGAGGCGTGTTGGGTGTTGGGCGTTTGGTGGCGGGCGGGCGCAACGCCCGTTCCGCCACCAAACCCGGTCCTCAGCCGGATCATCCTCTCCAGCGTGGTGGTGGCGCTCAACGTGGGACTGCCGGCGAGCGTGTTCGCGGGCTGAGCGTCCCTTTTTCGTGTTCCAAGGAGCCGTCTCAAGGAGCATTGAATGATCTTCATCGCCGTACGATTCACCGTCCGCCCGGAATACCGCGACCAGTGGCTCGACCGCGTGGCCGACTTCACCGCCGCCACCCGGGCCGAGCCCGGCAACCTCTTCTTCGAGTGGTCCGTCGACACCGCCGCCCCGGGCCGCTTCGTCCTCCTGGAGGCGTTCGCCTCCCAGGAGGCGGGCGTCGAACACGTCGACTCCGACCACTTCAAGGCGGCGATGGCCTGGATGCCGGACGTGGTGGCTGTGACGCCCGACATCATCAACGTCGAGACGGAGGGGCGGGGATGGTCGCGGATGGCGGAGATCACGCCACGGAAGTGACCCCGCCGGGCCGCGGCGTTCCCGCGCTGACCGGTCGGTTCGGCCGGCCCCCGCAGGGAGCGTCCGGTGCCTGATGAACCAGTCTCTTGCCACCTCTGTCCAGGGGAGCCACACATGCCGAAGAGATTCGCCCGCAGCGCCTGGATCGCCTGTGCGACGACGATGGTGTTCCTGCTGGCCGCGTGCGGGATCGGGAACGCGAGTACGGGCCGTGCCGAGCGGCCGGTCGTCCTGACGACGTTCACGGTCCTGGCCGACATCGCCTCCCACGTCGCGGGAGACCACCTCCGGGTGGAGTCCATCACCAAGGCCGGTGCGGAGATCCACGGGTACGAGCCCACACCGGACGACATCAAGAAGGCGGCCGGAGCGGATCTGATCATCGACAACGGCCTGCACCTGGAAGCGTGGTTCGGGCAGTTCGTGGCCGAAATCGACGTGCCGCACGCGGTGGTCAGCGAAGGAGTCACGCCGATCGACATCGCCGAGGACGCCTACCGGGGGCGGGCCAATCCGCACGCGTGGATGTCACCGCTGAACGTGCGGATCTACGTGGACAACATGGTGAAGGCGTTCAGCGACCTGGACCCGGACAACACGGCCGCGTTCAAGGCCAACGGCACGCGCTACAAGCGACAGCTGCAACGGCTTCATGACGAACTGGTGGGTGCGCTGAGCCGCCTGCCGGACAACGAACGTGCACTGGTCACCTGTGAGGGCGCCTTCTCCTACCTGGCACGCGACGCGGGCCTGACCGAACGGTACATCTGGGCCGTCAACGCCGAGCAACAGGCCACTCCGCAGCAGATCACCCGCACGATCGACTTCGTCGAACAGCACAAGGTCCCCGCGGTGTTCTGCGAGTCCACCGTGTCCGACGCCCCGATGCGCCAGGTCGCCTCGGCCAGCGGCGCGCGATTCGGCGGTGTGCTCTACGTCGACTCGCTTTCCGGACCGGACGGTCCCGTGCCCACCTACCTCGACCTGATCCGCCACGACGCGGACACCATCGTCACCGCGCTGACCGGGACCGCCCGATGAGCACGCCGGCGATCCACGTCGACCAGGCCACGGTCCGTTACGGCGACGTCGTCGCACTCGACCGTGTCACTCTGTCGCTGGCCGCCGGACGGGTGTGCGGGCTCGTGGGGATGAACGGCTCGGGCAAGTCGACACTGTTCAAGACCATCATGGGTTCCCTGAAGCCGGACAGCGGCACAGTGCGCGTCAACGGCGGCCCGCCCGCACGGGCACGCAAGTCCGGAGCGATCGGCTACGTACCCCAGAGCGAGGACGTGGACTGGGCGTTCCCGTTGTCGGTACGGGACGTCGTGTTGACCGGCCGCTACGGACACATGGGCTTCACCCGGCGCCCGCGTCGCGCCGACCACGAGGCTGTGGACCACGCCCTGGAGCGAGTACAGCTCACCGACCTCGCCGACCGCCAGATCGGGCGGCTCTCCGGCGGCCAGCGCAAACGCGCGTTCGTCGCCCGCGGAATCGCCCAGGGGGCCGGCATCCTGCTGCTGGACGAGCCCTTCGCCGGTGTGGACAAGGGCTCGGAGGCCACCATCACCCGTCTGCTGCGCGAACTGGCCCGCGACGGGTCCGCCGTCCTGGTGTCCACCCACGACCTGCACGCTCTTCCCCGCCTCGCCGACGAGGCGGTCCTGCTCATGCGCACGGTCCTCGTGCACGGCTCACCGGACGAGGTCCTCCGGCCCGACAACCTCGCGCGGGCGTTCGGTCTGGACGTGCTTCGGCGAGAGGAGACGGTGTGACCTTCTACGAGTTCCTCCTGGAACCCCTCACGTACAGCTTCATGGTCCGGGCCCTCGCGGCCACGCTCGTCGCGGCCGTGGTCTGCGCGGTGCTGTCCTGCTGGCTGGTACTCATCGGCTGGTCGCTCATGGGCGACGCCGTCTCCCACGCCGTGCTGCCCGGCGTGGTGCTGGCCTACATCCTCGGTGTGCCGTTCGCGTTGGGCGCACTCGTCTTCGGCGTGCTGGCCGTCGCGCTCATCGGTGTGGTCCGGGACACCAGCCGGGTCAAGGAGGACGCGGCGATCGGCATCGTGTTCACCACCCTGTTCGCGCTCGGTCTCGTGCTGATCTCGGTCACCCCCAGCCAGACGGACCTCAACCACATCATCTTCGGCAGCCTGCTCGGCGTCGACAGCGCCGACCTGATCCAGATCGCCGCCCTCGGCGCGGTCACCCTCGCCGTGCTGATCCTCAAACGCCGCGACTTCACCCTCTACGCCTTCGACCCGACCCATGCGCAGGCCATCGGCCTGTCCCCTCGTCTGCTCGGCGCGGCCCTGCTCGGACTGCTCGCCTTCACCTGCGTCGTGGCTCTCCAGGTCGCCGGTGTCATCCTGGTCGTGGCCATGCTGGTCATCCCAGGCGCGACCGCCTACCTGCTGACCGACCGATTCCAGCGCATGCTGCTGATCGCACCGGTCTTCTCCACTGCCGCGGCCGTCACCGGCCTGTACCTGAGTTACTACCTCGACACCGCCTCCGGCGGCATGATCGTCCTGGTCCAGGGCACCGCGTTCGCCCTCGTGTACCTCTTCGCCCCGCGCCACGGACTCATCGGCAACCGGATCATCGGACGCCGACGCCGACATCAGCAGGCACACACGTGAACGCCCCGGCGACCATGGTCTCCCTGGCCGCTGTCGATTGCCGCCCCTATCCGCTCACCGGCTGAGGACCACGCCCAGTACGCCTGGCCGACCCAACCCTACGAACGGCTCGATCAACCCGGTCCGCACATCCGCGCGGTCCACCCGGCCCGGCACAGACCGGTCAAGGTGACCGTCCGGTCAAGGTGGCGGTGCCTCACTCGACCTGTGCGAGGAGGCGGTTCCGTCGGTGCTACACAGGCGTGATCATGTAGTGGGTGACAGGGAAGAAGTTCATATTGTGGTCGCCTTTGGTCGCGGACTGGCCGGGGTTCAGCCCGGGGCCCATCTCAATCCGACAGTCGGCGTCGACGTAGAACCTCATGACGTAGCCGGAATTCGCGTTGTTCCGCGCCCCGCCTACCTTCTCGAGTACCGGGATGTCCGTGCAGGTGGTCGCGTCGGAGTACAAAGTGGCGCTGCCACCCGTCATGTCCCACACCTCGTACGCGGTCCCGATGGCGACGGGCTCGCTGTGTTCGTCGGCGCCGGCGGGGGTGGCGACTGCGAGGGCGAGCGCGGCGGGGACGGCTGCGAGCGTGGCGGCTCTCTTGATCTTCTGTAGCACTGTGATCCTTTTGTGGGGGTCGGCCGACCGCGTCCGTCGTTGGGCGTGCGTGGTTGTGCGGCCTGGTTCGAGTGTGTGTGGACGGCGATTCCCCGCCCGGTGGGTGGTTGGAAGTCCCACTCGACGCGTGTGAGTGGCCCACGGAAGCGGACGCCTGTCCGGTACTGCGGGTTACCGTAATGGACGGCTGTCCGGTCCTGCAAGGGTCGAGTTCGAGGTGAACTGGAGCGACAGGCAGGCGAGTTGAGTGGAGCGGCCGGCGCTGATGGGGTGGCGGGTTTGTCGGTGGAGGTGGGTTCACGACTCAGCCCCTTGCTAACCGGACTGCCGTCCGCTACGTTCTCCGGAGTAGCGGACTACAGTCCGCTTAGCGGCACCAAAGCGCCGGATACGGCAAGCCCCATGGCCGACTGCCAGCCGTCGTGCCCACCAACGCGCCGGTACGTGACCGGCGTACGCCACCACCACCTGCCCATCCGACCTGATCGCGTTCTGTCCGCGGAGGCATCAAGTGCTTGACATCGCCCAAGAGTTGAGACCGTGGCTCGATGGCGGCCGGGAGTTCGCCGTGGCCACCGTTGTCGGCGTCAGCGGCAGCGCGCCACGCGGACTCGGGGCGGCCATGGCGGTCGACCGCGAAGGCACCGTCATCGGATCGGTCTCCGGCGGTTGTGTGGAAGGAGCCGTTTATGACCTTTGCAGGCAAGCGATCGAAGACGGCAGGTCGATAGTCGAACGGTTCGGCTACAGCGACGAGGATGCCTTCGCCGTCGGCCTCACCTGCGGCGGGATCATCGACATCCTGGTCACGCCGGTCACCGCCGACACGCCGGTCAGGGCGGTGTTCCGGTCCGCCCTGACCGGTGCTGTCCGCGACGAACCGGCAGCCCTCACACAGGTGGTCCGCGGCCCGGCCGAGCTCCTGGGCAAGAGCCTGCTCGTTCGTCCCGACGGCACGTATGAGGGATCGCACGGAGACGACCACGCCACGCTGGACCGGACCGCGGCCGCCCGGGCGCACGCCCTGCTGGAAGCCGGCCGCACCGGCACGGTCGAGATCTCCGCGAGCGCAGCGAGATGGGGGTCCCCCCGGACGGAGTCCGGAAGAGGATCCCACTGCCCCGGCGGCCTCACGCTGCTCGTCGCGGTGAACACGCCTCCTCCCCGCATGATCGTGTTCGGGGCGATCGACTTCGCGGCGGCACTGGTCCGGGTCGGCAAGTTCCTCGGCTACCACGTCACCGTGT
Source organism: Streptomyces sp. DSM 40750 (assembly GCF_024612035.1). Classification (GTDB taxonomy): domain Bacteria; phylum Actinomycetota; class Actinomycetes; order Streptomycetales; family Streptomycetaceae; genus Streptomyces. The sequence continues at coordinate 968,851 of NZ_CP102513.1, read as the reverse complement.
GCGACGCCCGCCCCGTCTTCGCCACCCGGGCCCGCTTCCCGGACGCCGACGACATCGTCGTCGACTGGCCTCACCGCTACCTCCAGCGCACACCGACCGACGCACGCACCGTCCTGTGCGTCCTCACCCACGACGCCAAGTTCGACGTGCCTCTGCTGCAGGAGGCCCTGCGGATGCCGGTCGCCTACGTCGGCGCCATGGGCTCGCGCCGCACCCACACCGACCGCGAGCGCAGGTTGCGCGAAGCCGGCCTGGACGAGCAGGAGTTGGCCCGGCTCAGGTCACCGATCGGCCTCGACCTCGGCGCCCGCACGCCCGAAGGGACCGCCCTGTCCATCGCGGCGGAGATCATCGCCATCCGAGACGGCGGCACGGGCGTCCCCCTGACCGACGCCCAGATGCCCATCCACCGCGACGCAGGTCAGCCGGCCGTACTGCGGACCGTGCTGGGAGTCGCCTGAAGGTCATGCCCGGTGCGTCGCATGCAGGGCAACCGAGCCTCTCCGGACCTTCGGGTGCGGAGACCACCAAGACCTATCCATACATGCGCAGATCAATCTGGAGACTTTCATGAAGTCCCGCACTCTCAGCCGCCGTGTCACCGTTCTCGGCGTCGGTGTCCTCACCACAGCCGCACTGACCGTGGGCGCCACAGCCTTCGCCGGTACCGGGACCCCCGCGAAGTCGTCCGCCGCGGTGGCCTCGCCGGCCTCCCAGGCCGCCAAGGAAGCGCGCAACAAGCGGGTCGCGCTCGCCTTCGTGGACCTGGCCCTCAACAAGAAGCAGCCGAAGAAGGCCGCCGACCTTTACTTGCGGGACCCCTACATTCAGCACAACCCCCAGATCACCAACGGCAAGAAGGCGTTCGTCACCTGGGCGACGAACTTCATCAAGGCGGTACCGGACGTGAAGGTGGACTTCAAGCGGGTCCTCGCCGACGGCGACCTTGTGGTGATCCACAGCCGGTTGACCACCTCGGCGACGGATCGTGGCACCGCGGTTGCCGACATCGTCCGGTTCAAGAACGGCAAGATCGTCGAGCACTGGGACGTCCTCCAGGCGGTGCCCGAGACCTCGGCCAACGGCAACACCATGTTCTGAACACGCAGGGGCCCGCACACGATGGCGCCGCGCCGCGCGGGTCCTGTCCAACTCGGCGTGCTGCGTCCGGGGGAGTCGTAGTGCCGAGGATCGGTCCGCCGCGCTCAGCGGCACTCCTGGCCGCCGGTTCCCGTCCGGGCCTCCGGCGACAACCGCCCTTTGCCCGGCGCCCGCCAACGGAACAGCAGACCGCCTGAGCAACGGGCACACGGGGCACCCTCGCGGGGGCACGGCCACCGGTAAGCCCCTGACAACCACCAGTACCCCAACGAGGGAGAGTGGACATGTCCACCGAACTTCCCGACTCAGTTGTATTCCCATCCGCCGAGCCCTCCTCGGCGCCGACCCGACGTACCTTCATCGCGACGACCACTGTCGTCGGAGGGGCTGCCCTGGCCGGCGGCCTGGTCGCGGGGCCGCCCGCCCTCGGTATCGAGGAAGCGGCGGCCGTCGAGGCACCGCCCGGCAGTCGCGTTTCCCTGACGGTCAACGGCGTCCGGCGCACCGTCACGGTCGACAACCGCACCTCGCTGCTGGACCTGCTGCGCGAGCACCTGGACCTGACTGGTTCCAAGAAGGGCTGCAACGCCGGTGCCTGCGGCGCCTGTACCGTCCTGGTCGACGGACGCCGGGTCAATTCCTGTCTGACGCTGGCGGTGCGGCTGGAGGGCGCCGAGGTCACCACGATCGAGGGCCTGGAGAAGGGTGAGCGGCTCCACCCACTGCAGCAGGCGTTCATCGACCAGGACGCCTACCAGTGCGGCTTCTGCACCCCCGGCCAGATCGTGTCCGGTGCCGCGTGCATCCAGGAGGGCCACACCGGCTCCGCCGAGGAGATCCGGGAGTGGATGAGCGGCAACCTCTGCCGCTGCGGCTGCTACGTCAAGATCGTGCGCGCGGTCGAGCAGACCGCCCGCGGGAAATGAGGCCCGGTCATGCATCCCTTCACCTACACCAAGGTCTCCGACACCCGTGGGGCACTCGACGCCGGCCGACGCGGCGGCCGCTACATCGCGGGCGGCACCACCCTTGTGGACCTGATGCGCGAGACCGTCGAACGCCCCGGCACGCTGGTCGACATCAGCACCCTGCCCTTGCACGAGGTGACGGCCACCGAACGCGGCGGCCTGCGGATCGGCGCGCTGGTACGGATGGCCGAGGCCGCCGCCCACCCCAAGGTACGCACCCTGTATCCCGTCATTTCCGAGGCACTGGAGCTGAGCGCGTCGCCCCAACTGCGGAACATGGCCACGATCGGCGGCAACATCATGCAGCGCACCCGGTGCACGTACTTCCGTGACGTGACCGCCGCCTGCAACAAGCGCGATCCGGGCTCCGGCTGTGCGGCCCGCGACGGATTCAACCGCACCCACGCGATCCTCGGCACGTCCGAGTCCTGCGTGGCCACGCACCCCTCCGATGCCGCCGTGGCCTTCGCGGCGCTGGAGGCGAGCGTGCGCCTGCTGGGCCCGGACGGCGGGCGCACCGTCCCGTTCGCCGACTTCCTGCTGCGGCCCGGCAGCACCCCGAACAACGAACAGGCCCTGCGGAAGGGTGAGTTGATCACCGCCGTGGAAATCCCGGCCCACGCGCGCCCGCTCAAATCCGGCTATCTGAAGGTGCGAGACCGGCAGTCGTACGAATTCGCCCTCACCTCGGCGGCCGTCGCACTGCACATCCGCGGTGGCGTGATCCGCGAGGCGAAGGTGGCCGCCGGAGGCGTGGGCACCGTGCCCTGGAAGCTGACCGCTGTCGAACAGCGGCTCATCGGTGAGCGGCCCTCGAAGGCCCTGTGGGCCGAGGCGGCCGAGCGGGCGGCGGACGGGGCCAGCCCCCTTCAGCACAACCGCTTCAAGGTCGAGTTGCTCAAACGCACCGTCGAACGGCAACTGCGCGCCGTAGGAGGCACCAAGTGAGCCAGCCACAGGCAGCCGTCGGCGCGTCGGTGCCCCGGGTCGACGCACGGCTGAGGGTCACCGGGCGAACGAAGTTCGCCGGAGACAACAGCCCCGACGGGGTCGTCCACGCGGTCATCGTCGACAGCAGTGTCGGCCGTGGCCGTGTCACCGGCGTCGACGCCCGCGCCGCCCTCGCCCAGACCGGCGTCCTGAAGGTGATCAGCCACCTCAACGCGCCCAAGCTCCCGCCCCGCACGGGGTGGTGGCCGCCGCCCGGGGCGCTGCGCCCCTTCCAGGACGACCGCGTCCGGTTCTTCGGGCATCCCGTCGCGGTCGTGGTGGCGACCACGCTGGAGGTGGCACAGCACGCCGCGAGCCTGGTGGAGGTCTCCTACGACGCCGAGCCGGTCTCGACCGACATGGGCACCGCCGACTCTGCGGGTGATCCCGAGACGTATGCCCGCGGAGACGCGGACGGGGCCTTGGGGGCCGCCGCCGTCAAGCTGGACCTGGCGTACCGGATGGCCCGCAACCACCACAACCCGATGGAACCGGCCGGCACCGTCGCCCGCTGGGACGGTGACAAGCTCACCATCTGGGAGAAGACCAACTGGGTGGCCGGCGCCATGATGACCATGGCCAGTGAGTTCGGCATGCCGCAGGACAAGATCCGCGTCATCGCGCCGGTCGTCGGCGGCGGCTTCGGCAGCGCCGGCCGGACCTGGGTGCACACCGTCATCGCGGCCCTGGCGGCCCGCGAGGTGAAGCGCCCCGTGAAACTCCTGCTCACCCGCCGGCAGACGTACTTCGGCGTGGGATTCCGGCCCGCATACGAGTACGGACTGCGGCTGGGCAGCGACCGGCGGGGCCGCCTGAGCGCGTCGGTGCACGACGTCCGCGCCGAGACCTCCAGCTACGAAACGCACAGCGAAGGCGTTCTCGAACCCGGCCGGATGCTCTACAGCACGCCCAACGTCCGCCAGGAGTACGGGCACGTACCGCTGGACGTGAACACGCCGACGTTCATGCGCGGCCCCGGCTACGCCAGCGGCGCCTTCCCCGTCGAGTCGGCGATGGACGAACTCGCCCACGAACTGGGCCTGGACCCGATCGAGCTGCGGCTGCGCAACGAGCCCGCCGCCGACGAGTCCACCGGGCTGCCGTTCTCCACCCGCCGCCTGCGCGACTGCTACCGCGTGGGCGCCCGCGAGTTCGGCTGGCACCGGCGCAACCCCAAGCCGCGCTCGACGCGCGACGGTGACTGGCTCATCGGTATGGGGATGGCTGCCGGTGTCTACGACACCGAGCGCAGCGCGGCCCAGGCCTCGGTCCGGCTCGACGCCGACGGCACCGCCCTGCTGCAGTCCGCCACCAGCGACATGGGCCCCGGCACGGCCACGTCCATGACCCAGGTCGCCGCCGACGCCCTCGGCCTGACCATGCGCCAGGTGACCTTCCGGCTCGGCGACTCCCTCATGCCCCCGGCCCCCGTCCACGCCGCCTCGCAGACCATGGCCAGTGTCGGCTCCGCCGTCCAGGACGGCTGCGACAAACTGCGCAAGCAGGCCATCACCCTGGCGGTGAAGGACGAAGGATCACCGCTGCACGGCGTCGACCCCGCCGACGTCGTGGTACGCGGCGGCCGGCTGCACGTCAAGGACAACCCCGCGCGCGGGGAGACCTACCAGCGGCTCTTGGCCCGCAACAACCGCACCCACCTCGAAACGCTCGGCTCGTACGCCGGGGCGCCCGAATCGGGGAAGTTCTCCTTCTACGCCTACGCCGCGACCTTCGCGGAAGTAGCCGTCGACGCCCGCCTCGGCCTGGTAAGGGTCCGGCGCATGGTCGGTGTGTACGACGCCGCCCGGATCATCAGCCCGAGACTCGCCGACAGCCAGGCCATCGGGGCCATGATCGGCGGCATCGGCCAGGCCCTGCTGGAGCACACGGTCACCGACCACCGCGACGGCCGGATCGTCAACGCCAACCTCGCCGACTACCTCGTGCCGACCCACGCCGACATTCCCAAGGACCTGAAGGCGTTCTTCATCGAGGGGGAGGACTACGAGGCCGACCCGATCGGCGTCAAGGGACTCGGTGAGATCGTCATCGTCGGAGTGGCGCCCGCCATCGCCAACGCGGTCTTCAACGCCACCGGCCGCCGGATCCGCGAACTGCCCATCACCCCCGAAGCCCTGCTCTGAACGCCCGGGTGGCCGGTCCAGCCGCCGGTCACCCAGGAGTTCCCACCAGCGTCCGGCGGCTTACGACCCCCCACCCGCCGGGCATCAGGGCCGCCGCCGAGTCATCCTCCCCCGGGACACGGCGGCGGCCCGCCCAAGCAGCCCGCCTCCGACGTCGACGACCGTGAACCAGACTTCGCAGCGGTTGATCGACCACGGTCATGGCGGGGCGTCCAAATCGGCGAGCCGGGCCAGTGTGAGGCCGTCGAACGCGACCACCACGAACTGGGCGCCTATGACGGCCCGTTGGGCCTGACACGTCGGCTCATGCGGGCCGCGGGCCGGTGCGCGTCAGCGCGGGACGCGCGACCGAAGCCCTCGCTAAGCGGACTGCTGTCCACTAGGTTCCACCCCACGACCGGACGGTTGTCCGGTTGAGTTATCCGTAAGGGGGTGGCCGCATACGGCGTGAACGCCGGTGGCGTTCGCGGCCGGCGCCGAGGGGCGGCGTCAGGCGGTCCCCTTGACGCCGGCCCTTGACCGCGAGTCGAACGGCCGCGCCGTCAGTCTTCGGGTGATCCCGGAAGGCTCTCGGCATCCAAGGGGGCGTGAGCGACGTCGGGCGTCCTCGGGCGCCATGACCGCGGCCCCACGTTGGCGGGATTCGATACGTCGCTTTCGCCCCTTCGCGTCACAGGTCACTTCCACCATCGCCAGTCCTTCCGAGACAACGGAGACGCACCATGAATCTGCCCCGTCGAAACGTGCTGACCGGGGCGGCCGCCGCCGCGGCCGCTGTCACTTTCAGTGGATCAGCGGCAATCGCGGCCTCCGGCGGAAGTCGACCAACCGGCCCAGCACATTCGGCTTCAGAAATGGGCCGTGGCATGTCGAAGGGCCGCATCCTGATCCGCAACGGCCACGTCATCGACACCGAGCCCCAGCCGGTCGCCCATGCCCACACCGACGTCCTGATCGAGGGGGGCAAGATCACCGCCGTCGGGCGCAACCTCCGCTCCAAGGGCGCCATGGTCATCGATGCCACCGACCGCATCGTGCTCCCGGGCTTCGTGGACACCCACCGGCACGTGTGGCACTCGGCGCTGCGCAGCGCGGCCATCGACATCGATCTCGGCGCCTACTTCCGCCTTCTGGGGCAAGTCGGCCCGAAGTTCCGGCCGCAGGACGTGCGCATCGCGACCCTGGCCGGCGCGCTGGAGTGCCTCGACGCCGGCATCACCACCCAACTGGACTTCGCGCACATCGCGTACTCGCCCGAACTGGCGAACGCCGCCGTCGACGCACTGAAGGAGGCGGGGCTGCGCGCGGTCTTCGCCTACGGCACCCCGGTCAACGTCACCGCGGGCGGGAAGCTCGCCGACGTCCGCCGGATCCGCGAGCGTCTGGCCGACGACAACGCGCTCGTCACCATGGCATACGCCCCGCTCGGCCCCCTGTCCACCCCGATGGAGACAGTGGCCAGGGACTGGCGCATAGCCGACGAGCTGGACCTGCCGCTGACGATCCACCTCGCCAGCAGCCCCAACAACGAACAGCCGATTTTCGCCCTGCGCGAGGCCGGCCTGCTCCGCGAGAAGACCCTCTACGTCCACGCCAACGGCATCGGCGACGACGAGCTGAAGCTGATCGCCGACTCGGGCGCCACCGCCTCGGCCACGCCCGGCGACGAGGCCGGCCGCCTACGGCGCGCCGGTATCACCACCGGCACCGGCATCGACACCGTCGCCTTCGCCCCCGGCGACATGTTCTCCACGATGCGGGCAGCACACCTCGCCGGCCAGATCGCCGAAGACCCCCAGCTGACCGCCAAGGACGTCCTGCGGATGGCCACCCTGGACGGCGCCGCCGCGATGGGGCTGGCCGACCGCACCGGCTCACTGCGCCCCGGCAAGCAGGCCGACGTCATCCTGCTCCGCCTGGACGACCTCAACATGCTCACCGCCGAGCGCGACCCCATCGGGGCCGTGGTCACGGAGGCGCAGCCACACAACGTGGACACGGTCCTCGTGGCAGGCAAGGTCGTGAAGGCCGGGGGCCGACTGGTCCACGCCGATCTCCGCCGTACCGCCCGGGCCCTGCGCGCCACCGCGGCCGCGATCAGCGGTCGCTGACCGGAACCACGGCCTCCGGCCCTGGCAGCTGTCCGCGAGCCTCTGCGAGGAAGGGCCTCACGCATGTCATCGAGGAACCCCCTTCGCCGCACATGGAATTGAGCAGGACCTCTTGCCCGCTGACCGCAACTCGGCAGCAGTCCCATGCCTTTCGTCTGCCGACGTGCCGTGCCGCAGAGCGCGCGGAAGGGCTGTCGTGGCTGTTGCCGACGCCGAGTAAGGGCCTCGGACTCACAGAAACCATGGATGAGGGGATGACTGGCTGGTGAAGGGACACACCATGCGCGTGAGCGGCCTGCTGCACTACGGCCTGCAATTGCCCGACCTGGCGCGGGGCAAGGACTTCTACACGGACTTCGGCCTCAGTTCGGCCGAGCGCGGCAATCAGTTGGTCGTGCGCTGCGACGGCCGGGACCAGGACCAGACGGTGCTGGTCGAGGGCCCTGACAAACGGCTGCACCACGTTGCTTTCGCCGCGCCGGTCGGCTCGCTGCCCGAGTTGCAGCGTCACCTGGAGTCGCTGGGTACCGCGCTGCAGGACGCTCCGGCCGAGGGTCTTCAGGGTGGTCTGTGGTTCAGGGATCCGGACGGCAACGCGGTGAACGTGCGGGAGCAGGAACTGGCCCCGCCGCGCCTCGTCATACGGCCGAAGCAAAACCTTGCCGGTGACTACCAGCGGGTGGACGAGGCACTCTGGCTGACCGCGAACACCCCGCCGCGCCCGCGCAGGCTGGGTCACATGCTGCTTTTCTCCTCGGACATCAACCGTTCTCAGGAGTTCTACGAGCGCACGCTCGGGCTGCGACTGTCCGACAAGATCCCAGGCGCGGCCGTGTTCATGAACGCGGGACCCGGCGACCACCACGTGTTCGGCTTCGTCCGGAGCAGTCATCCGGGTCTGCATCACTCCAGCTGGGAGGTCGGCAACCTCGACGAGCTGATGGTCGGTGCCCAGACCATGGCGGACAGGGGGCACCGGATCGGCTGGGGGCTGGGACGTCATTTCCCGGGTTCCAACCTCTTCCACTACATGCGTGACCCGTGGGGCAGCTGGATCGAGTACTTCATCGACATGGACCAGATCACCGAGAACTGGCAGGCACGGGAGTGGGGTTGGGACGATGCGAAGGCCACTCCCGAGCGGCCGGCAGTGTGGTGCCCGGTGGTACCGGAGGCGTTCATGCACAATCTCGAACCGAAGCCGGAATGAAGCGCACCCGCTCTCGAAAAGAGCTCTGATGAGTTGCCGTCATGTCCTGGTGAAACTTGGGCGTCAAGGCCAGGTACTTGGAGGCGAGGATCTGCGGCAGGCGCGACAACTGGCCATGGGCCTCGGTGGGGATGGGCCTTTGAACGCTTCCGAGTAGTGGCTGAGGGGGGCCATCTCGCCGAGGGTGCCATTGGTGGAGATGGCCCCGACACCCGCCTCGACGAGCGCTCGGGTCGCCCGCTCGGTCTCGGCCAGGTCGACGGCGAAGGGCGCGTCCGGCTGGGCGGCGTCCTCGGTCGATCAGTCCGGCCGACTGGCGCTGGTGCAGACCCAGTTGTTCGAGCAGCTTCGGGTTCTCGATGATCAACAGGCGTGCCGTTTCCGGGCCGGTGTTGTGGTTGCGGTGCCACACGCCGAGTTCGGGGCGGCGATACCGCTCACCTGAGGTGAAAGCTTTCTGTGAAGCTATCGCGCTAGTGACCTATAGTGTAGAAGTGACAGCGACATCAGATCCCGTGGACGCGTGGATGCAGGCGTGGCGTACGGAGCTGCCCGAGGTCGTGTTTCCCTCGTCGGAGCTGAGCAAGCGGATCATGTTCCTCTCCGCGGCCCTGGACCGCGTGACGCGGCGCGATCTGACTGAACTCGGGCTGACGGTCGCTGAGTTCGACGTGCTGGTGACGTTGCGCAGAGCCGGTGAGCCGTACCGAATGAAGCCGAACCAGTTGGCCCGCTCCCTGATGCTTTCCACCGGCGGTACCACCAACGTCACCCACCGTCTGGTGGCCCGCGGCGCCGTTGAGCGGGAGGGCGACCCGGCTGACGCCCGAAGTACCTGGATACGGCTGACGCCGGATGGCATCGCGCTCGCCGAGCGCGCGGTCCTCGCCATGTCGGCCGAGCATGACGCCTTCTTCGAGGGTGTGCCGGCAGAAATCGTCGATGCCGCGACCGCCGCACTTCGGGACCTCATCACCGCCTGCCCGGGCCTGCTCCCCCGTGGCTCCGCGGCGCGGGACGCCCGAGCCCAGGGCCGAGTCTGAGGATCGCCGCATCATCGGCGTGCGCGTGCGCGCGGGCGCGTCGAAGGGGCTGTATGAGTCGCTACGGCGGGGACGTTGACGTCGCCGCCGTCACGCACAGTGACACCGGTGTCGAGAGGCTCCGGGGCCTCGATGAAGGATCCGGCCCGCGCTCGGGAACACCCGTGGGAGGCAGTCGGCATGATCTCGACTTTCGCCCATCTTGCGGGGAGCCCCGCGCGTGAACGCACGGGGCTCCCCGGTCTGAACTTCGGGTTGTGCGCAGGGCCCGTCCCAGCGCTCGAATGCGTCGGTGTGAGTCGTTCACGCGGACTTCAGGTGTGCGACGCCCTGCCCGTTCCTGGCGGTTTTCAGCGACGCCGCAGGCCGCCGTCGACGAGGTGGATCTGGCCGGTGATGAACGAGGCGTCGTCGGAGGCGAGGAACGCGACGAGGTTTGGCGACGTCTTCGGGGGCCTGCTGTCGCTTCAGGTTCTGAATGTCGACGTAGTGGGCGAAGGCCTCCTCGGAGAGGTGGGTCAGGGTGGCAGGCGTGGGGACGACGCTCGGAGCGAGGGCGTTGACCGTGGTGTCGTAAGGTGCCAGGTCCGTGGCCAGCGCATGGGTGAAGCCGTTGATGGCGCCCTTGGCGGAGACATAGGCGAGGAAGGCCGGCGGGGCTTCCCAGTAGCTCGACGAGGACATGCTGATCACCCGCCCATGGGAAGACCTTTTGAGGTCCTCGACGAAGGCCTTCGTGACCAGGAACGCGCCGGTGACGTTGATCGAGAACAGGTTCGTCCACTGTTCGAGCGACGTGTCCTCCAGGACGGCCAGCAAGGGGATGGCCGCGTTGTTGACGACTATGTCGACCTCGCCCAGCTCCGCGTGGACCCGTTCGGCGAACGAGTTCACCGACTCCTGGTCGGAGACTGTCGCCCTTCGCGCTGAAGAAGCGTCGGCCGTTCGCCTCGACGATCGCCTGGTTTTCCTCTGCGGGGTTGACGTCGAGGACCGCTATGTCGGCGAGCCTTCCTCAGACAGCTTCTGCACGATCGCGCGGCCGATTCCGGCGGCGCCGCCCGTCACGACGGCGATCCGGCCGTCCAGTTTCTTCGCCATGATGTTCGTTCCTTTTCATGTGGGTGTGAGGGTGATGCGGGTTCTGGGAGACGCGCGCGAGGGGATGGTCTGGACTCGCGAGCGAACTCCGTGTGCTTGCAACCCCCTCCGGGCCGGGAGTTGCGTGGACACTTCGATCGGCTGCGCAACCGACAGGGCGTACTGGTCTGCGAATGCCGGTGAAGCAGGCGCGGAAAAGCCGTCCGGATCCGGCGACGTTCGATCAGTGCCGACCGGACCGCCGCTTACGGGACAGTTCCGCCTGCGAGATGGTCGGGCCGCGGGTCAGTGATCATTGACGGTGGCGGCGGTGGCGCGCAGGGAACGGACGGCCTGGGTGAGGTCGCCGTGGAGGAGCTTGCCGTTGGCCTTCACGACTTGTCCGGCCACGAGGACGGTGTCGACGTTGTCGGGGTTCGCGGCCGTGACCACAGCGGCGATCGGGTCGCGTTCGGTGGTGAGCATGTTGAGGTCGTTCAGGCGCAGCAGGATCACGTCGGCCTGCTTGCCGGGGCGCAGTGAGCCGGTGCGGTCGGCCAGACCCAGGGCGGCGGCACCGTCGAGCGTGGCCATCTTCAGGACGTCCCCCACGGTCAGCGGGGGGTTGTCGGCGATCTGGCTGGCCAGCAGCGCCGCGCGCATCACGGAGAACATGTCGCCGGGCAGCGAGGAGACCGCGTCGACGCCGAGGCCGACGGTGACGCCGGCGCTGCGCAGTCGGCCGGCCACGGGCGCGCCTACGCGCATCTGGGCCTCTGTGGCAGGTGTGACCGAGGCGGTGCCGCCGGACTCGGCGATCAGCTTCAGTTCGTCGTCGTCGAGCGAGTTCCCGTGCACGTACAGGGTGTTGCCGCGGAGCAGGCCGTTCTCGCGCAGGGCGGTGATCGGCCGGGCGGCGACGGGACCGCTGCTGACGTGGATGGTCAGGGGGAGACCCAGGTCATCGGCCAGGTGCCAGTCGGCGGTCACGGTCTCGATCGGTGAGAACGACGGCCCGGCCGGGGCCAGCGACATGGTGACCAGGGCCTGGTCGTCGGACAGGCGCTCGCTGCGGATCCGGCGTATGTCGGCGGGGTGCTGGTCGCCGTGGAACGGGAAGCCGTAGCCGAACACGGTGCGCAGCCCCGACGTGTGGAGGGCGTCGATGGCCGCGTCGGCGTGCTCGGGGGTGTGCAGCGCGTGCGAGTAGTCGATCAGGGTGGTGATGCCGGCGTCCAAGGCGTCCAGCGCGCCGACCAGGGTCGCGGCGTGGATGTCCTGCGGCCGGAACCGCGGACCGTACTGCCCCAGGACCAGGCCCATGTATGCGCCCAGGTCCAGGTCCGCGGCCCCGGCGCGCACCGCCGTCTGCCACAGATGCCGGTGGGTGTCGACGAACCCCGGCAGCACGATCCGGTCGGTGGCGTCGATCACGGTAGCGCCGTCCGCCGACAGCCCTGGCCCCACCTCGATGATCCGGTCGCCCTCGATCAGGACATCAGTGCCGGGCCGGACGACCGGCGCGGGATCGGTGTCGATGACGTACCCGTTGCGCAGCAGGAATCGGGACTCGGCCATGGCCGCATCTTCCTCTCATAGAAAAGCTTTCTAGAAAGCTACCTTGAAAGCAACGTGCTGGCAACAGCCTTCCTCGTCGGGACGGGCGAAACGGTCGTGAGCCTCGGCGGCGTGGGGGACCGAGCGGTGTGCTCGCTGGTCCAGTTGATTCGATTCCGGCGGGCTCGTGCCCCGTGGACGGCATCATGACGGGGCCGTTCCGCCCGGACGACGCCCCGGCAACCGCCCCCACCGCGGCCGGGATGTGCAGCCGGGTCGGCTGGGTGGCACCACTCCGGCGACCCTCACGACACGGAGGTGGAAGCCGCCGGGTATAAGGCTGACCTGGCGATGGTGATGTGGTCGTAGGACCGGACACCGGAGGACACCGGGCCCAAGGCGGCATCGGCCCCGATCAGGCGGGACCTCCACCACGTCGAACCGAACCTCGACGCCTGACCCGCTTCGGGCCGGGCGAAGCTCTGCTCACCTGCGGGTCAGGCCCAACTCGCCTGCGCGCATGCCGGCCTGGAAGCGTGAGTCCGCGCCCAGGGCGACGAGGAGCTCGGCGACCCTGCGGCGGTAGGTGCGCAGCGACATGCCCAGTGCGCGCGCGGCCGTCACGTCGGTCATGCCGGAGCCCAGTGCGTACAGCACCTCGCGGGCTTTCATGTCGATCCGGGGCCGGTCGGGGTCGAAGAAGGCCGCCAAGTCGGTGGCCGACTCCCACGCGGCTTCGAACAGCGCGTACACCCCGCTGACCAGGGCGGGTTCGGCGCTCATCGTGTACGTACGGTGACGCCGACCGTGAGCGGACGGGGCCGGGGGAGTGGGGTCGGTGAGGAACATGGTTCGCCGGTCGATGAAGACCGTTCCCTGGGGCAATGGGGTGGTGGTGATCCGCACCTGGATGCCGTGGGCGGCCATCTCCCGCAGTATCTCCCGGTCGTGCTCGTCGCCGAGTACGGCGGGACTGTACAGCTTGCGGGCCTGACGTGCTCCATCACGTCGTATCCGCAGGCGGGCGGACTCGCGGGCGCCGGGCCAGGTGTCGAGGTCGCGTGCGGCGCTGACCCATTCCGCGTCAAACAACTCCACCAAGGGCTTGATCCGGGCGCGGAGCTCAAGATCACCTCTGATGGCCATGTGCTGTGGCATGCGTTCATTGTGCCTCTGGCAGCAAGGTGCCACGGCCTCGTCAGCGGGTTCCGGGCCATGCAGGCTGTGCCCATGAGCAATGAATTCCGCCTCGGCGGCGACCTGGCCGTCAACCGTCTCGGCTTCGGCACCATGCGCCTGCCGTCCAAGGAGGGCATGGGCGGTCCCGCCCGCGACCCCGAGACCGGCCGTGCCGTGCTGCGCCGCGCCGTCGAGCTGGGCGTCAACCACATCGACACCGCCGACTTCTACTTCAGCGCCGGTGGTGCGGTACGCGCGAACACCCTGATGCGCGAGGCCCTCCATCCCTACGCGTCCGACCTGGTCATCGCCACCAAGGTGGGCCCCGTCATCCGCGACGGCGGACTCCACCACGCCACCCCGGCCGACATGCGTGGCAATGTCGAGGCCAACCTCGAAGGCCTGGGCGTGGACCGCCTCGACCTGGTCTACCTGCGCATCGGCCCCATGGAGCCCCCGCGCGGTGAGTCCCTCGCCGCCCGCTTCGAGGCCCTCGCGGCGCTGCGCGAGGAGGGTCTGATCCGTCACCTCGGCGTCAGTAACGTCGACGCCGACCATCTCGCGGAGGCCCGCGCGATCGCCCCGGTCGTGGCAGTGCAGAACGAGTTCCACGCCGCCAAGCGCAACGACGTGGAACTGCTGGCCGCCTGCGAGGAGGCCGGCATCGCGTTCGTGCCCTTCTTCCCGCTCGGTGGCGGCCGGGAACTCGACGACGAGCGGCTGGCCAAGGTCGCTGCCCGGCACGGCGCCACCGTGTCGCAGATCGGCCTGGCCTGGCTGCTGGCCTCCTCCCCGGTGACCCTGGCCATCCCGGGCACGGGCTCCCTCTCGCACTTGGAGGACAACATGGCCGCCGCCGGGATCACCCTCAGCGAAGAAGACCTCGCCGACCTCTCGTGACCCCCGGGGGCTGTCGAAACGCCTCAAGGAGAACCGTCCCACGAGCATCGTCGTGATGACGGGCGCGACCGCCGGAAACGGTATGGACGCGGCCCGTCATCTCGCCGGCCGACCCGCGGTTCCCAAACACCGACCGGGGCGCGGTGCCGGTGAGTACGAGGCGACCTTGTCAACCATCTCGTCCACTGCCTGTTGGCGCGACTCTCCTGCTCGCCGTGGCAGACAGCGGACGGCTCCCCGCGGATCGAGCGACAGGGCCGGGTCGTGTGTGGCGACCCGGCGGAAGGCGCCCAGGCGGGTGCCCTGCTGTTGTCCTCGTTCGGCGACTGCCAGCCTGATGCTGCGTTCTCAAGCGAAGGACTGCGCCAAGCCGTGGTCATCGTTCTTGCCGTCATCGCAGTCGCCGTTCCGGCGGCGTTCGTCACGCTCCACTGGTACGCGTGGCGCCGTCTCATACGCGAAACCTCGCTCCCGCGCTCCGTCCACCGGAGAGTCGGGAACGCCGTCTTCGTGGCCGGGCCGGTGCTCACGATCGGTGGGCTGGCGGGCGGATCGGCGGGAGTCCCGTTCGTCCTCCAGCGCGTCATCGCCTGGCCCGGAGACCTGTGGCTGGTCCTCTTCCTGTATCTGCTGTTGGCGCTGCCGGCAGGCGACTCAAGGGAAACTCACGGTGGCCCAGGGGCTCCCACACGCAGACCATCCATCACAAGGTCCAGGAGCAGACCGGACTGGGTCCGCCAGTCGCTGTGGCTGTCCATCTGCCAGATGCCGGCTATGGCGAGGACGAAGACGTCGGTGGTCGCGTTCGGCCGGATGGTGCCGGCCTCGCGGTTGGTGTTGATCAGGAGTTCGATCGCGTCCATGACCAGGGAGTATTCAGGCTTCGCCGGGCCTCCCGTCGCGCTGATCGCCTGGCGTAGTGCGTCGGCCAGACCGGCCCTGGCCATGGCGAAGTCGGCGAGCCGGCTCATCCACTCGCGCAGGGCCTCGTCGGGTTTCCCGCTCATCAGGAGCTGGGGCGCACTGTCGGCGAGATGCTGCACCTCGCGGTGGTGGACCTCGAGGACGAGCGTCTCGCGGTTGGGAAAGTGGCGGTACATCGTCCCTTGCCCGACTCCCGCCTTTTTGGCGATCAGGCTGAGTGGGGCGTCCGCGAACAGTGACAGCTCGGCCAGTGCCACCTTGAGGATGCGCTCGCGATTGCGCTGTGCGTCCGAGCGCTGAGGTGGCTCGCTCTTCGGTTCCACTCGTCCTCCTCCCGGGCATGCCCGGCCTTCCTGGTTGCCAGTCGGATAGTCGTCCACTACTCGCCAGCACCAGGCGATCGTCCGTTTAGGTGACGCCATAACCGGCGACTCGCTCAAACACCACGCGGACTCGGGGCGGCCCTTGCCGTCAACCGCGACGGCAACGCCATCGGATCGGTCTCTGGTGGTTGCATCGAAGACCCGGACCCGACGCACCCGTCAAAACCAAGGGCACCGGCGAGACCGGAATCGCGGGCGCGGCGGCGTGCACTCGCCATATACAGGCCGGTACGCCCCCGTCCGTCCGTGCCTTGACGACCTGACCGCCTGCCGGCCGCATGCCATCGGCGGCTCTCCTCGACTGAGGCTGGCGTTATGGTGGACCTAAGCGGAGCTGTGTCCGTTACCCGGAAACGTATCGGACAGCTATCCGGTTATCAAGGGGTTGTGGGCGTGAGCCCAGAAGGAGGGGGAGTGGCGTCCAGGAGCGGTGGGCCTCAGCGCTCGGATGCGCAGCGCAATCGGGAGCGGATTCTGAAGGTGGCGCTGGCGGAGTTGTCTCGTGCCGCGGATGTCCCGCTAAGTCTGATCGCGAAGAAGGCGGGGGTTGGGCAGGGCACGTTCTATCGCAACTTCCCCAACCGTGAGGCGCTCGTCCTGGAGGTCTACAGCCACGAGGTGCGACTGCTCACCGATGCTGCGGCGGAGCTGCTCGAAACCCGGAAGCCCGACCAGGCGCTGCGTGAATGGATGGACCAGCTTGCTCGCTTCGCCGTCGCCAAGGTCGGCCTGTCGGACGTCATGCGTCAGATCGTCGGTACGGCGGAGGGCTCTGCGCAGCCGGGATACGCCCCGGTGGTCGAGGCGATCGAGGCTTTGGTCTCGGCCAATCACGAGGCCGGCACCATCCGTCCGGGGGTGACCGCCGACGACTTCATCCTGGCCATCGCCGGCATCTGGCAGATCGATGCTCGTGGGGACTGGCAAACCCAGAGCGCTCGGCTCCTGGGTCTTGTCATGGACGGGCTGCGCGCGGGAGCGCCAGGGCGAGGGTGACGACCGGCAGGCCGGCATCTGCGGGATCGGCCTTGCCGCGCGGACAGGTGTCCGATGCGCAGGTGGGCGAGGCCGAAGCGGTCGACGCCGAGGGTTTCGGGTTCCTCACGGTCATCGGCCGCGGGGCGGCGGGATCAGTGGTCTGACGCAGTCCGCCGTCGGGGGTGGCTCCGGTCGGTCTTGGGGGCGAGGGCCAAGCCGGCCGGGAGCGAGTGGAGGGCCTCGCGGGTCAGGGCGTTGGCGGTCTCGCTCGATGGGTCGCCTCGATGAGGGCTGCGGGCGTGTGGTCGCGTGTGGCCGTTCCCCAGGGATCCCGGGGGTCCGTAAGCGCGAAGGTGAAGTCATCGGCGGCCACGTCCGGGTGGGTCGTTCCGGCTCGGCGATCGGTCTTGGGTGGGGGATCTCGCGTCGGCGTGAGCCGGCTGCTGAAGGCCGGGGCGACGTCGACGCTCGGAGCTCAAGGTCACCCTTGCTATCCGGACGGCTGTCCACTAGGGTTCCCCTGGAGGTGGACAGCTGTCCGCTTTGCTCTGTCGGGTTCATGGCTGACCACTGCCGGACGACAGGTCAGGCAGTCACCGGCGAGTGTCGGCATCCGAACTGGTCCCCACTCACGTGAGCCCAGGCCGCCCGGCCCGACGCGGATGTCGGCGTCCTTCCCGCAACGGAATCCACCGGCGCCGCCCACAACCGGCGAGACGCGTGCGGGTGTTCACCAAGTCGATCGAGGAGTGCAGCGTCATGTCCCAAACGCCCGACCTGCCGGACCCCGGCCACAGTCGTGTGGACACCATTGACTCGCTCGACGGCCTCCATGCCGACCTGGCTCGACGGCACAGGGCTACGGAAAGCAGTGGAGCCACAGTCCCCGCCGCCGTGGTCGACGCCGACCTCGCCGTCCTGGAACGCGACGGATACGTCATCCTGGACAACCTGCTCACCGAAGCCGAGTGCGAGGACGTCCGGGCAGCCGTGACGCCCCTGCTGGACAGGACCGGCCGCAATACCTTCGAGGGTCGGCGGACCCAGCGCGTCTACAGCGTCCTCAACAAGACCCGAGCCTGTGACCGCATGGTCGACCACCCGAGAGTTCTGGCACTGCTGGACCGGCTGCTCCTGCCCAACTACCTGCTCTCCCAACTCCAGGTCATCAACATCCAACCTGGTGAGGAAGCCCAGTTGCTGCACCACGACGACGGCATGTATCCCGTACCTCGCCCCCGGCCACCGCTGAGTGCGGCCACGGTGTGGGCCATCGACGCCTTTACCGAGGAGAACGGCGCCACCGTGGTCCTGCCGGGCACAAACCGCTGGGGCGACCGTCAGCCGGCTGACGACGACGCCAGGGTGAAGGCCGTCATGTCACCGGGCTCCTGCGTCTTCTTCGTCGGCACTCTGTGGCATGGGGGCGGCGCCAATGCGTCCGCCGATGCCCGCTTGGCCGTCACGGCCCAGTACTGCGAGCCATGGCTCCGGCCGCAGGAGGCGTTCACTCTGTCCACCACCCGTGACACGGTCCGCGTGGTGTCCGAGGACATCCGCCGGATGCTCGGCTACAGCATCCATCCGCCCTTCCTCGGAATGGTCGACGGCATGCACCCCAAGCGCCTGCTCGACGGCCGCTCCTGAAGGCTCATCACCCGAGTGTTTTGCTCCGCTCCGATGAGCGCGCTGGGACCTGCCCGCACAGGCCGGTCGAGGCCATGCTCTGTGCATGACGGCGCGGTGGCTCGTGCGAACGCCTGTCGTCGAGCCAGGGCTCGGTATGACAGGCGTTATAGGCGGGTGTATTCTGCTGCTCTCTATAACGACTGTCATAGGAGGATGTCGTGACCATCATCACCGTGAACGCACCGAAGGGGCGCCTGAGCCTTGAGCAGCGCCGTGAGCTGGCCGAGACACTGACGGACGCGGTGCTGGTGCCCGAGGTCGGGCAGCGCGCTCCCGCCGCCCGGCCTGGGTTCCAGGTGCACTTCGTCGAGCGCGAGCGGGACATGATGGCTATCGGCGGCCGTCTCCTGGCGGACGTCGACCCGGAGCTCGACGTGATGGCGATCGACCTCGCGGTCATGGATGCCGCCTGGCAGCCGGATGTGCGGGCCGAGGTCATCGAGCGCGTCCTGGCCGCACTGGCGGCGGCCTGCGGACTGGAGAAGCCGTCACCGGCGTGGTGGGTCAACTTCCGTGTGATCGAGGAGGGCAGCTGGGGGTCGTCCGGCGGCGTGCTGTCCGTCCTGTCGCTCCTTGAGAGCGGAGTGTTCACGGAGGAGAGGGTCAAGGCGGTCCGCGCCGCGCTCGGTGCCTGAAGGCCGGAGTCGTAAAGGGGTGGCTCCGATCAGTCCTTGATGGTGGCGAGGATGAGTGCCTGCAACTGCTCCGCGGTGTCGTCGAGGGGCTGGGTGCTGCGCTTGGCGCGGCACATGGCGACGGTTCCCTCGACGGCCGCGACGATGAGCGTCGCGAGCTGTGCCGCCTGTTCGCGTTCGGTGCCGTGCTCGTGCAGCGAGGCGGCCAGCAACCTCTCCCACTCGGTGAAGACGTCGGCGGCCGCCGTGAGGGCGGCGGGTGTCTCGTCGGTGGCAGGTTCCTCGATGGAGACGGCGAGGACGGGGCAGCCGGCCCGGAAGTCGCTGTCGACGACGATCTTGCGCCACAGGGCGAGGAAGGCCCGCAGGCCGGCGACCGGGCCCGCCTCCAGCTCCTTGCGCAGGGCACGGGCGACCCACTCGCCCGTGTAGCGGACGGCCTCGGTGGCCAACTGCTGCTTGCCCTCGGGGAAGTAGTGGTACGTCGAGCCGAGCGGCGCCCGGGCGTGCTTGGCCATCTCGCGGATGCTCGTGGCGTTCAGGCCGCGCCGACTGATCATGTCGGCGGCTCCGGCGACGATTCGCTCGCGCGCCGTCGGGGTGGGCTTGGTCACGTACGTGATCCCTTCTGGCTTCGCTGGCTATAACGATCGTCATAGTCTACCGTGATCGTCGCCTATAGCGACTGTCATAGTCCAGAGTGTCATCGAACGAAACGAAGAGAGGCATGTCTTATGCCGACGATGATCCGTCTCACGGCCCCGGCCGATGTCCTGACCGATGTCTGACCGCACTCGCAGCTCGTCCCGGACCACCGCACCGAGAAACCCGCCGCGCGCCTCCCTCGCCGACCCGTCGGCCACCGACGCCGACACTCCACACGCGCGAGCGACGGACGAGGATCTGGAACACCAGAAAGCGGCCATCACTCGCCTCGGCCGCGAACTGCGCGCTTTGGTGGAGGCCACCGTCCGTACCGCCGCCTCCCCGGAGACCCTCAACCGCGTGGCAGATGACGTCCGTCGGGTCACCGGCCGACTGACGGGACGGCGGCGCGCGCGGGCGGAGATCCCCGAGGTGGACGAGTTCCCCGGGGGGACACGGATCTACAGCCCCGTCGTCGGAGCCGGCAGCCCGCTGGCACCGCCCGTGCACGTCACGTCCACCGAGCACGGCCTGGTCGGTCACTGCACCCTGGGCATCGCCCACGCAGGCCCGCCCGGCTACGGCCACGGCGGCATGAGCGCCATGCTCCTGGACGAACTCATGGGGCGCACCTGCGCGGCAGCCGGAATGGCCGGCCTGACCGTCTCCCTGCAGATGCGCTACCACCGGCCCGTCCCGCTGGAGACACCCCTGCGGATCCTCGCTCGCGTCACCGGCACGGACAACCGCAAGATCTTCGTGGCCGGATCGATCACCACTCTGGCGGACCACACCACAGACCTGGTCACAGCTGACGGTGTCTTCGTCGCCCCCGATCCCCACCGGACCCGCGCCCTGTTCCCCGACCTGTAAATGGACGGTGAGTGAACGCTTCTCGCCGACGAGCCGGCGGACGTGGCCATGTTTCACACGCCCAGGCGGCTTTCCGGTCAGCCTGCGGACGCTCCCCGCGCGTACTCGGTGGACCCGGCCGGGCTTACGAAGCCCGCGGGGCCCGGCGATGGAGAGTTGGTTGGCGCATGCAAATGGAGATCCGGGCCGCTGCGATCCGGGGTATCGATCGACTGATCGACGATCTCGGGGGCGACGGGGCGAGGCTGTTGGCCGATTTCGGCGTTTCGCCCAGCGATTTGGATTCCGAGGACGGACTGTTGCCGACGGCGACAGCCGGGCGGATCCTGCGGAACGCGGCGAAGAAATTGAACTGTCCCGACTTCGGGTTGCGTTTGGCTGCCTATCAGGACATGTCGATGCTCGGCCCGTTGGCCTTGGCGGTCGGCAATTGTGACACGGTCGGGGAAGGGCTGGACTGTGCGTCCCGATTCCTGTTCGTGCACAACCAGGCTATCCGTCTCTCGCGTGAGCCTGATCCCGAGCGCTATGCGGGGGTGGGGGCCGTCGAATACCGGATGTTGCATCCGGACATTCCGTATGAGCCGCAGACGATCGACGCGGGCTTGGGGCAACTGCACCGTATTCTCATCACGATGAGCGGCGGATACGATTTGCTCGGGGTCTATATGCCCCATCCGCCGCTGACCGACGAGTCGTTGTACGCCGAGTTCTTCGGCGCGCCGGTCCGGTTCAACGCCGGCCAGGCCCTGCTGCGGGTGCCGACGAAGCTCTTCGCCCAGCCGATGTCGACCCCGGTCAATCCCGAACTGCGGCGCATGGTCGTGGAGTACTTGGAGTCGCACTACACCGACCCCCGCGACAGTGTCTCCACCATGGTGCGGTCGGCGGTCAGCCGCGCTCTGGGTACGGTTCCCGCGCGGATCGACCTGGTCGCCGAGTGGTTGCACACGCATCCGCGTACGTTGCAGCGACGACTGGCGGAGGAGGGCACCTCGTTCCAGTCGATCCTCGACGACGTACGCAAGAACGCGGCCCACCGGTTGCTGACGAGGACCGATATGCCGTTCTCCCAAGTCGCGTCGTTGGTGGAGTTGGCCGGACAGGCGGCGCTGACACGCGCGGCGCGCCGCTGGTTCGGCAGAACGCCCACGCAGGTCCGCCGTGACGCCAAGGTCGGACCAACACCAAACGGTGTCGCGCAGAGTTAAATTTTTGTCGCCCAAGGTTAAGTGGAGGGTCCGGAACGCCCCGATACTCGGGTGTCATGACGAGTTCCGCAAACCCTTCTTCGCTGCCCGATCACATCGAAGTCGTGATCGTCGGCGCGGGGATCTCCGGAATCGACGCCGCGTACCGGGTGCAGTCGCAGTGTCCCGATCGGTCGTATGCCGTGCTGGAGGCCCGTGAGTCCCTGGGCGGGACGTGGGATCTGTTCCGGTATCCCGGAGTCCGTGCCGACTCCGACATCTACACGCTCAGTTTTCCGTTCCAGCCGTGGACCGGCGGGAATTCCATGGCCGACGGGGGCGAGATCCTCGGCTACCTGCGGCGCACCGTCGAGCAGTTCGGTATCGACCGCCATATCCATTGCGGCACGAAAGTGGTGGCGGCGGACTGGTGCAGTGAGACGGCCCGCTGGACGGTGACCATCGAGCGGACCGAGGGCGAGGACGGGCCGAAGCGGTCCACTGTGACGTGCTCGTTCCTTTTCACCTGCACCGGCTACTACGACTACGAGCGCGGACATGACCCTCAGTTCCCGGGCGTCGAGTCGTTCGCCGGCAGGGTGGTGCATCCGCAGTTCTGGCCCGACGAACTCGACTACGCCGGCAAGCGTGTTGTTGTGATCGGCAGCGGCGCGACCGCGATCACGGTGGTCCCCGCGATGGCGCGCGACGCGGCGAAGGTGACCATGCTGCAGCGCACGCCCACGTGGGTCAGTTCGCTGCCGCGCCGGGACCGGTTCGCCGACAAGCTCCGGCGGCGTCTGCCCGCCGGGTTGGCACACCGGGTCGTCCGGGCTCGGAACGCCGCCTACGCCAACGGCTTCTACCACTACTGCCGACGGTTCCCGGACCGGGCGCGGACGTTGCTGACCACGGCCGCCGCACGGCGGATCGGCGAGGACGCGGTGCGTGAGCACTTCACGCCGCCGTACGCGCCGTGGGACCAACGGGTGTGCATCACGGCTGACGCAGACCTGTTCAAGGCGATCAAGCGTGAGGAAGTCGACGTGGTCACCGATCACATCGACGGCTTCGTCGCGGAGGGAATCCGGCTGCGCTCGGGGGCGGTGCTGCCGGCCGACATCGTGGTGACGGCGACCGGGCTGCGCATGCTGGCGCTGGGCCACATCGACGTGAGCGTCGACGGCAGGCCGGTCGAGCCCGCGCGTCACATGCTGTGGCGGGGCGCCATGCTCAGCGACGTGCCGAACTTCGCGCTCTGCTTCGGCTACGTCAACCTGTCCTGGACGATGCGGGCGGATCTCACCGCGCGACTGGTGTGCCGGATCCTCAATCACATGCGCCGCGCCGACCTCGCGGTGGTCACCGCACCCGCGGAGCCCGGGGTGCCTGAGAAGCCCATGATCGAACTGGCGTCGAGCTACGTCCAGCGGGGCGTCGCCACCTTCCCCCGGCAGGGCGACCGCAGCCCGTGGCGGATGCACCAGACCTATCCGTTGGACGCTGCCGACGTCGCACGCGCGAATCTCCGCCGCGAGCTACGCGGAGTGCCCCGCGCGTCGTTTGCACGGCCCTATGCCGGCTCACCGGCCGGAGACGATCGCCGACCGGGAGGCTGACCGTGGCACACCTGGACGGCGTGTGTGACGCACGCTTCGCGGAGGTGGGCGCACTGCTCTCCGAGAACCTCGACTCGGGCGAGGAGCTCGGTGCCTCGATCGCGGTCACGATCGACGGAGAGCCGGTGGTCGACCTGTGGGGCGGATGGATCGACCAGAGCCGTACCGTGCCGTGGCGGCGGGACACGATCACGAATGTCTGGTCGTGTACGAAAACCGTCACGGCCCTGGCGGCGCTGCTGCTGGTCGAGCGTGGACTGCTGGACATCGATGCCCCGGTGGCCCGGTACTGGCCGGAGTTCGCGGCCCACGGCAAGGAGAGTGTGCTGGTCCGGCATCTGTTGTCGCACACCTCCGGCGTCTCGGGGTGGGACCGGCCGGTGACCGTCGCGGACGTCTGCGACGTACCGACGTCGACGGCCCGGCTGGCCGCGCAGACGCCGTGGTGGCCCCCGGGCACGGCGTCGGGATACCACCTGCTCACCTACGGGCACCTTGTGGGCGAGCTGATCCGGCGGATCGACGGGCGGACGCTGGGCCGGTTCGTCGCCGAGGAGATCGCCGGTCCGTTGGACGCCGACTTCCACATCGGCTTGCCGGACTCCGAATTCGGCCGGGTCGCCGATGTCGTTCCGCCGCCGCCGTTCCGGTCGACGGACCTTGCCGGCGCCGATCCGGACGGCGTGTGGATGAAGACCTGCACCGGCCCCCTCGGCACGGCGGACGAGTCATGGACTCCCGAGTGGCGTCGCGCCGAGATCGGCGCCGCCAACGGCCACGGCAACGCCCGGTCGCTCGCCAGAATCCACTCGGTCGTCGCCTGCGGCGGCACGCTCGGCGGTGTACGGCTGCTGTCGCCGCAGACCATCGAGCTCATCTTCAGACAGCAGTCCGACGGCCCGGATCTGGTGCTCGGGGCGAATCTGCGATTCGGCATCGGTTACGGCCTGCCTTCGCCGGCGGTGCCGTATCTCCCCCGTGGTCGGATCTGCTTCTGGACGGGCTGGGGCGGATCGGTGGTCGTGATCGACACCGAGCGCCGGGCCACGATCTCCTACGTCATGAACAACATGGGCACCGGGCTGCTCGGCAGCGACCGCACGACTCAGTACGTCAGCGCAGCTTTCGCGGCGCTGGAACAGCAAAGGGACCGCCGATCTGTGGTCAGGGAACATTTTGAATCGAAGGTACATCCATGAGTTTCGCCAGTCCCCATGCCGATGTGGAGCTTTCTGATCTCGGGCTGCACGAATTCCTGTTCGCGGGTCTGAGTCCCGCCGACCTGGAGCGGGTCGCGCTGGTCTCCGCGGAATCCGGAGAATCGTTGACGTACGGGTCATTGAAGACGCGCGTCGACGGATTCGCCGCCGAACTGGTGACGCGTGGCATCGGCCCCGGCGACGCGGTGGCGCTGCTGTGCCCGAACACGCCGGCGTTCGCGATCGCCTTCCACGGGATCCTGCGGGCCGGAGCGACCGTGACCACGGTGAACCTGCTGTCCACCGCCGCGGAGATCGCCAGGCAGTTGAGCGCCGCCCGGGCACAAACACTGGTGACGGTGACGGCGTTCGCGTCGGCGGCACAGGAAGCGACGGGCGTGGCCGGGCTCGACGCGGCTGCGATCCTGCTGCTGGACGCCGAGCGCCCGCCCGCGTCCGCCCTCGCCATCGACCCGGTACCCGCGCCTGACCGGTTCGATCCGGCCGAGCGGGTGGCCGTGTTGCCCTTCAGCTCCGGCACCACGGGCGTGCCGAAGGGGGTGATGCTGACCCACCGGAACCTGGTGGCGAACATCGCGCAGCTCGCGCCGGTCCTGGACCTGCGCTCCGACGACGTGGTGCTGGCGGCGCTGCCGTTCTTCCACATCTACGGCATGACCGCGCTGCTGAACTCAACGCTTGCCGCACGCGGCCGTATCGTCACCATGGCCCGATTCGATCTGAAGGCCTTTCTGGAGGCCATCCAGCGTCACCGCGTCACCTACCTGTACATCGCGCCACCGATCGCGGTGGCCCTGGCCAAGCACCCGCTGGTGGACTCCTACGACCTGACGTCGCTGCGGGCGATCGTCAGCGGCGCGGCTCCGCTGGACGAGGAGTTGGGCGCGGCGGTGTCGCGGCGGCTGTCGGTGCCGGTCGTCCAGGGGTACGGCATGACCGAGTTGAGCCCGGTCAGCCACATCGTGCCGGTGGCCGACGGAGGGGTCGCGATCGCCGGTCGCCGCGCGCCGATCGCCGCCAGCGGTTGGCCGGTTCCCAACACGGTCGACAAACTCGTGGATCCTGCGACCGGCGCCGAGATCGACGTGCCCGCGGAAGGGCTGAGCGAGCCGGGAGAGCTGTGGGTGCGCGGCCCGAACGTGATGGCCGGCTACCTGGGCAATCCGGAAGCCACCGCTGCGACTGTCGACGCCGACGGGTTTCTGCACACCGGGGACTTGGCGAGGGTCGATTCCACCGGATGCGTCTACATCGTCGACCGCATCAAGGAGCTGATCAAGTACAAGGGTTACCAGGTCGCGCCGGCCGAACTCGAGGCGCTGCTGCTGACCCACCCGGACATCGTCGACGCCGCTGTGATCGGCGTGGTCGACGCCGAGGGCGAGGAGATCCCGAAGGCGTTCGTCGTCACCGGCAATTCCGCGTTGAGCGCCGAGCAGGTCATGGAATTCCTCGCCGCACAGGTTGCACCGTACAAGAAGGTGAGGGACGTGGAATTCATCGCCGCGATACCCAAATCGTCGGCGGGCAAAATCCTGCGGAAGGAATTGCGGGCAGGGGGCCGTGGGCACGGTCGCGCGTCGGCGGGCCACTCGCCGGTCGGTGAGTGATTCAGCCGGGACCGCCGGTGCGCGGTCGGTCATGATTATAACGATTGTTATATCGCTGAAATTGAGAGGGGTATTCGATGGCCAATCCGGTTGTCGTAGTGGCGACGCTGGTCGCCAAGCCGGGCCAGGAAGAGCTGGTCGAGAAGACGTTGAAGGCGGCGGTGCCCGCGGTGCACGCCGAGCCCGGATGTCTGCGGTATGCGCTGCACCGCAAGGCGGGCGCCACCGGTGAATTCGTCGTGGTTGAGAGGTGGGCCTCCCAGGAGGCGCTGGGCGCGCACCTGCGCGGTGCCGCGATGCGGGAGGTCGGCGCCGCACTGGCGCAGGCGCTCGCAGGCCCCCCGCAGACGGAGTTGCTGGACGCGATCCCCGCCGGCGACCCGGACACCGGCGCCGTCTGACCGCACAACGGGCGACCGGGCCGGCAGGCAGATCGGCCGACCCGGTCCCCCTCCACGAAAACGAGGAGCATTCCCATGAAGAGCCTGATGTTCGTCGCGCCCGGACAGCTGCGCTTCGACGAGGTCGACGCCCCCACCATCGTCGAGGGCACCGACGCGCTCGTACGGCCGCTCGCGGCCACGACGTGCGATCTCGACCACCATGTCATCGGCGACAAGACCCCGTTCTCCGGATTCGGCCCGTTCCCGATCGGCCACGAGTGCGTGGGCACGGTGATCGAGGTCGGCCCCGACTGCACGGACGTCGCGGTCGGCGACATCGTCGGCGTCGCCTGGCACATCGCGTGCGGCACCTGCGCGCAGTGCAAGCTCGGACACACCGCCCGCTGTCTCCTCCACGGCGACGCCCAGTACGGCCTTCCGGTCAACGGGGCCTGGGGCGGGACCTTCGACGAACTCATCCGCGTCCCGTACGCGGACTTCAACCTCGCCAAGCTGCCCGCCGGAGTCGATCCGGTACACCTGGCCTCGATCGGCGACAACCTCGCGCTCGGCTGGGAGACGGTGATGCCGACCGTCGCCGGGATCCCCGACCCGAAGATCGCGGTCTTCGGCGGTACCGGTTCCATCGGCCTGTACTGCGTCGACGTCGCGGTCCACTGCGCCGGCGCCCGCACCGTGTACTACGACGACGACCCGGTCAGGATGAAGGTCGCCGAGCAGCTCGGCGCCGAGGTCCACGATGTCCACGGCAAGCGGGAGAAGGACTTCCACCTCGCCGTGGACGCCAGCTGCGACCCGGAGCGGCTGCGCAAGGCGCTGCTTTCGGTCATGCCCGAGGGCTACGTCAACAGCGTCGGCATCTACTTCGACGACGTCCAGCTCCCGCTGCTCGCCCTGTACCAGCGCGGGGTCCACTTCCACAACGGCAAGGGGCACGCGCGACCGAACATGACGCCGACGCTCGAGGCGGTGGCCTCCGGGACGCTCCATCCCGAGCTGGTCACCAGCGGAATCCACGGCTGGGACGAGATCCCCGACGTGCTGACCTCCGACCGCGCCGGCCACAAGCCGATCTTCGTCCTGGAGAACTGAGGCACCGGGACCGTCGGTCCGTCGCGGCGATCACCGCTCGAACGGAGGCGCCGAGCTGATCGGTGACCCGGTCGAGCGGTTCGGGGCCGTCGTGACGCACCACGGTCCGGTCACCGGTGAACTCGATTCCCCGGTGCCGCACGTCTGGACGACGTGGTCGCGCCGGGGTGCGCTGCTCACAGGTAGCCGGCGTTCTGCGGAGCCACCGCGCCCGCTCAGCAGCACCATGGGCCTTCTGAGTTGGCCCGTTCATCCGTCCCCACCTCATGCAGGCACGGGTATGAACCCCATGGACATCATGGCGGCCCATCGCAGTGGCACGTGGCCACCGACGGCACCCACCTCCTCGCCCTGCACGGTAAGAAGCTCCACGCACTGCCCGCCTTGGCGCCCCCGCCTCACGGAGGGGGCGCCAAGGCGGGCTCAGTAGACTTCAGTAGCCGACGCGTTGGGGCTGTGCCCGCAACGCGCCCAGGATCCACGGCACGTGATCGCGGTCGGCGGCGATCAGCACTTCGCGGTCGCCGTCCCGGCATTCCACAAATAGCGGCCGGACGAGGCCGGTCGTCCGCGGGGCCAGCGCCACTCTGGCGTGGAGACGGACGAAGGCCAGGGACGCGGGCAGGGGTATACGCCCCGCCATGCCGCGCGGGTCGGGCGTGGCCGCCAGGCCGGCCGGGCCGACGACGAGGTGGTCACAGTCCTCGCGGCTGTAGGGAACGTCGCCCAGGACCCGAGCGGGCAGCAGCAACTCGGTCACCGGGACGCCCACCTGGACACCGGCCAGCAGCGCGGCAGCCCGCCGCTCCGCCTTGGCCCGCTCCCCCCGCCAGCGCAGGGCGGCGATCAGCACCGCGCCGGCCGCGGCAACTCCCGCGGCGGCGGCCCCGACAGCCGGAGTCGGCGACGCCACCACCGCGGCCACGGCGACGATGGCGTAGAGCATGGCTGTCACGAACGGGACCGAGGTGTGCCACCGGCCGACGGACTCGATGCTGCGGCCGGTACGCCGCAGCCGGCGCACCCAGTAGGCCATCCACAACACCGATCCCCCCAGGGGTGTCAAGGACACGGCCACCAGCATGAGGGGCAGATACGAACTGACGGGGTACGCGGTGGTGGTGAGCAGTTCGTCGTCGCGCGTGGTGATCTCGCGTATCTCGTGGCGCCAGCCGGTGACGGTGACCGGCTCCCCCTGCTCGACCTTCTTCTGGTTGGAGACCCCGGACTGCAGCCGCACCCGCTGTTGGGAACCGTCTGCGAATCCGAGAACGAGGTAGTACCTCTTGTACTTGCCTCCGCCGGTGGTGTCCTTGCCGAGGACGGTGGCATTCCGCCGGCTGAGGCAGTCACCCGGTGCCTCCGGTGGCGTCCCCACGGGGCATTGCGGGGCGGCGGTGTACGCTCGCTCGTCCGCCAGCGCCGACGGCATCATGACGGCAGGCGTCCCCACACCGGCGATCACCAGCGGCAGCCCCAGCAGCACCAACTGCCAAGGCTTGATCACGTTCTTGCGGTACATCGGCACGACCGGCCCCCGTTCGCCTGCTGACCACACCATCGGTGATCCGCAGGCATTGTGCACCAGCCGACCTGCCGTCCATGGCGTGCCGGTGGCAACGGCGAGGACGCCAACCCGCGCCCGAGAGGAACCCCTGGTGGTCCGGGCACGGGCGACGCCGATCCGCGGCCCGGCGCCGACAGGGTGTCACCTCACGGTGCCGGACAGGGCGAGCGCGCCGAGAGACCCTCCGGCCGCACCGAACGGATGGGCGTGGGGCGGGGCCTCGGAGGCTCGTCGCTCCGTGTCTACATCAGACCGTCTCTCAGAACACGATCGAGCGCCGCCTGGCCTGCGGGTCCCCATGTCGGCTTGCCGCCAGGAAGGCCCCGGTCTCCGTTCTGGCCCATCAGCATGAGGAACAGGCTTTTCAGAGCGGCCAGTCCGCGGGCGCGCTGGATCGTCGCCTCGTCCGCGTGCGCGTACACGTCGAAGAAGCGTGAGGCGGCGCCCGCGGGAAGGACCACCCATGCGGCTGCGAGGTCCCACGCCGGATCGCCGGCGAACATGTCTCCGAAGTCGATCACGCCCGAGAGTGTCCCGTCCGAGACGACGACATTCGCGGGATGAAGGTCACCGTGCACCCACACCGGCGGGCTCTCCCACTCGGGGGCCGCGACGGCATCGTCCCAGACGGCCCGGATGTCGTCGGCGATGCCGCCGGGTGCAACGGCTTGAAAGAAGTGGTCGAAGCCGTCCGTGCACTTCTTGGGGTGAGCGCCGCGGTCCGAACCGGTCGGCGCCTCGGCGGGCGCCTCCACATGGAGCGCCCTGAGGAAGCCCGCCAGAGTGTCGGCCGCGTGGTCGCCGCGGCTGATCGAGGTGTAGTCCAGTGGCTCGCCGGGGACCCACGTCATGATGGTCCAGGGCTTCGGGAAACGCGCGGACGGTTCACCGATCCGCACAGGCTCGGGGACCGGGAGCGGCAGGCGTGGGGCCAGGACGGGCAGCCATCGGCGCTCCTTGCGCTGGAGGTCCGGGGCACGTTCTGTACGCGGCATGCGCACGGCCAACTTGTCCCCGAGGCGCCACTGTTGGTTGTCCCATCCGCCCGCCACTTCGCGGATGGCCAGCCCTGTGAGGTCCGGATGCTGCTCCTGCAGCAGGTCGTGGACCAGGTCTGCGGTGATCTCGATCTCGGCGTCGGTCATACGGAGCCACGTTACTGGGGTATGCGGAGCGGCTCTCCCTCCCCGGAATACCGCCTCCCCGGACACCCGGACCCCAACAGCCACCCAATATCGGCGTGGTGGGGTGGGTTCGTCGATGGCACGCCGCCCTGGCAAGTACCTCAGTGCTGTCAACGCAACTCGTGAACAAAGCCGACCACCACAAGTGCCCTGTCCGAGAGCGAGAGCTGTCTTGGGGGTTGGTGAACCGGGGCGCGGCGCGGATTTCGCGCGTGCCGCGCGGTGCCGAGCAGATCGCATCGGACTCGCGGCGGCTGTTCGGTGACCCGAGCGGGGAGCCGGGGCCAGGGGGCGAGGAAAGTCTCCTCGCTCGGGTCTGTCGACAGCACCGTGCGGTCCCTATGCGGTGTGTATGCCGCGTTCCGCCGTGCCGTGGGTGCAAGCGTGCGAGGTGGCCGTGCGGCGGCGAAGGAAGCGGGGCAGGGAGAGGGCGAGGTCGATGAAGCCCTCCGCCTGCATGGCGGCGAAGCCGGTGCGGGTGAGATGGACATGCCGAGGGCCGAGGGCCGGTAGGTGAACTGCGACACGGCACCGGCCGGAACCAGTACGACGGCGGCCCGCCAGGCGCGGCGCTTGCGGCGGCGCAAACCGTGCACGAGCAGGAGCAGCAGCAGACAGGCGCTGAGGGAGAGCGCGGCGGCCAAGATCGCCAACAGCATGCTCAGGCCATTGAAGGCAAAGAGTGCGCTCGCTCCCTTTCGTCAGCGCGAGCGTGGATTCCCTCGTTCGTACAGAAACCGCTTCCGTCTCGCTTCAGGCAGAGCAGCCCCAGTAGGCGGCCGGCATCATCGACCACCGCCAACCGGCGTCGCGCCTCGTGGATCATCCTTGTCGTAGCGGCATCAAGTGGGTACGACGGCTGCACCGTTCTGCCGAGGAGGGCCCCGAACTCCGTAACGGGCGTGGAGTTTGGGGCTTCGGGGATGTCCGCTCGCTCGATCGTTGTGACGAGCCGTCCATCCGAGTCGACGACCAGGGCCATGTGGACGTGGTCGTCGCTGAAGAGAGCTCGGAG
Organism: Streptomyces sp. DSM 40750; assembly: GCF_024612035.1. Classification (GTDB taxonomy): domain Bacteria; phylum Actinomycetota; class Actinomycetes; order Streptomycetales; family Streptomycetaceae; genus Streptomyces. Next base: position 937,540 of record NZ_CP102513.1, on the reverse strand, counting down.
GTCGTCCACGCCGGCGAGCGGTGTCAGGGTCTTGGGACAGGTGACCATCACATCTGCGACGCGATCGCGCGACGCGGCTTCATCGGTCATCGATCATCCGCCGCTGATCGGTGGCAGCACGGCGATCTCGTCGCCGTCCTCGCACGGGGCGCCGCGCATGTCGTCGTACGGTGTCTCTCCATTGAGCCACACCCGAGAGTTCGCCAGCACTTGGGCGAACTCTCCGCCGTAGCGTCGGCGTGCCTCGTCGAGAACCTCGCCGAGCGTGCTGCCGGGAATCACGTCGCAGGCTCGGCCTGCCGCCTCCCGCGCGGCCGCGAACAGCAGCATTGTGGGCATGAGGCGATCCGCCTTTCTCCAGGTCACCCGCCGATGTAGGACATCTCGACACGATCGCCGCGCGCTCGTGTGCGGCGCCCGCGCAACTCCGAATAGCGGTCTTCCCGGGCGCCCCAGAGGGCGCGGACGGCCGAGCGCAGTTCCTCGTCGGAGGCGCCCGCTCGCACCATTGCCCGCAGGTCGGTCCCGCCGGAGGAGAACAGACACGTGTGCACCTTCCCGTCGGCGGACAACCGGGCCCGCGTGCAGTCCCCGCAGAACGGCCGCGTCACCGAGCCGATGACACCGATCTCCCCGGCGCCGTCCCTGAAGCGGTAGCGGGTGGCCACCTCGCCGGGGTCGGTCGCGCCGAGCGGTTCGAGCGGGTAGCGGTCATCGATGAGGCGCACGATCTCGGCGGCGGGCAGCACCTCGCCGAGTTGCCACTCGTTCGTGGCTCCCACGTCCATGTACTCGATGAAGCGGAGGATGTGGCCGCTGTCCCGGAACCGCTCCACCATCGGCAGTACGCACCCGTCGTTGACCCCCCGCTTCACCACCATGTTCACCTTGACGGGGGTGAGGCCGGCCCGTGCGGCGGCATCGATGCCGTCGAGGACCCGGCGCACCGGAACCGCGGTGTCGGCAAGCGCCCGGAACACGGTGTCGTCGAGCGAGTCCAGGCTCACCGTCACCCGGCGCAGCCCGGCCTTCGCCAGGCGTTGCGCCATCGCCGGCAACAGCAACCCGTTGGTGGTCATCGCGAGGTCGAGCCCGGGAACCGAGGCGAGCAGCGCCACGAGGTCGGCGACGCCCCGGCGCAGCAGCGGCTCGCCCCCGGTGAGGCGGATCTTGCGCACGCCCAGGGAGGCGAACACCCGGGCCAGGCGTGCGATCTCGTCGAAGGTCAGCAGGTCGGCGGGCTCGAGGTAAGGGTGCCCCGGGCCGAAATGCTCGCGCGGCATGCAGTACCGGCACCGCAGGTTGCACCGGTCGGTGATGGAGATCCGCAGGTCGCGAAGCGGACGGGACCGGCGGTCGGCGACGGACGGAATCATCACGCCGCCGACTCCGGGTTACGGGCGAGGCACCAGCGGTGCGCCGAGGCGGTGACGTCGTCGATCTGGTTCCCGGTCGCCACCCAGCCGCTCACGCCGTCCCCACCGTGTTCGCGTTTCCACACCGGAACGGACTCCTTGAGGACGTCGATGCAGAAGCGAGCCGCGGTGAACGCCTCGCCGCGGTGGGGTGCGGACACCACGACCAGCACGCTCGCCTCGGTGACGGGCACCGGCCCGATGCGGTGGAACAACACCACGCGCCCGACGGCGGGCCACCGGTCTCGGGCGGCGAGGGCGATCCGGCAAAGCCGTGGCTCGACGTGCCGGTCGTACGCCTCGTAGTCGATCCCGAGGATCCCGCTACGGTGCCCCGCCAGGTCGTCGTTGCTGTCGCGTACCGTGCCGGTGAAAGTGACGACCGCGCCACAGTGCGGCATGGTCGCCCACTCGATCGCCTCGGCGACCGGGACGCGGTCCCGAGTCAGGCCCACTCGGATGTTCTCGATCGATTCTTCCCGTTCTTCCGGACAGCAGATTTGATCATTCACGACGGCTATCACGATGCGTTCCCTCGCGTTCTTGATCGGCGCTCGCGTTCATCCTCACCGGCCGGGGCCGCCCGCACAGGACTCCGTGCGACAGGCTTTTGACCAGCGGCGACCGGAACGCGTCAGTGAGACGGGATTTTCCGGTCTTTTACATGGCGACAACGATCCGCCTATGGAATCGGCTGAGAATTTCGCCCACCAGCACTCGTCCAACGCCGAGTGGGCACGGCATGCGAGCGAGGTGGAGCCATGACAGCGGCGGCGGCGTCGAACGAGACGAACACCAGCCAACGGGAGGTCTGGCGGGACCTGCTGCGGGACCATTTCGTCAGCCTCGACGTGGACGTCGAACGGGACTACGGCTCGTTCGACGGCGCCGTGCACAGCAGCTTCCTCGGCCACCTCCAGGTGTCGGGAGTCCGCTCGGTGGACCAGGACGTCATCCGCACAAAGGAACTGCTGCGGTGCGACGGCGAGCGCTACTTCCAGGTCTGCCTGGTCCGCCGGGGTGAGGCGCGTGCCACGCAGGACGGGCACGAAGCGACCCTTCGCCCCGGCGACTTCGTCATCTACGAGACAGAACGACCTTTTCACTGGGCACTTCGCTCGGATGCCGCCTCCCCCTACTGGGACCTCGCCGTCTTCACCTGGCCCCGCGACACGATCCAGCTCAGCGACAGTGAGTCCGTCTCGCTCACCTGCCGGACTCTGGACGGCGGCAGCGGCATCACCGGGGTGCTGAGCAGGATGCTGACCGACGTACTCGTCGCGAAGCCGACCGTCAGCGAGGCCGGCGCCCTCCGGATCGCCGATGAGATCGGCGACCTGGTGGCGACCATCGCGACGGAGACGCATGGCCTCGGCGAGGGCACCGACCGCCACGCGAGCCTGCTGCGGCGGATCGACACCTACATCGACGAGCACCTCGGCGATCCGGACATGTCCCCGGAACGCGTCGCGCAGGCGCACTTCGTGTCGACGCGCCAGCTCCAGCGGATGTTCGCACGCCGCGGACAGACGGTGTCCCAAGTGATCCGGCGCCAGCGGCTGGAGCGGTGCCGACGTGACCTGCTGACCCGCCGGGGAGGCGACGCCACACTCACCGAGATCTGCGTCCGCTGGGGGTTCACCGATCTCGCCGTGTTCAGCCGGGCGTTCCGCGAAACCTACGGCACCTCACCCACCGCCTACCGCACTCGGGCCCGGGCATAGGGCCTGTCTCTACCCGTCGCTGGAGTGTCCTGGCACCGTGCCGAGCGTGGGATCGACCAGCGGGGCAAGGTTGTTCACCGCGAGTGCGGCCTCGCCGAAACCGACCGAGATCAACGCGACCCTGCCGTCGTAGCCGGCGATGTCGCCCGCGGCGTACACGCGCGGCCGGCTCGTGCGCATGGTCCGGTCCACCGCGATGTGCCGACCCCGCATCTCGAACCCCCACGTCGCGAGCGGGCCGAGGTTCGCGACGAAGCCGAGGGCGGCCACCACCGCGTCGGCCCGCAGGTTCTCGGTCGCCCCGGTCTCGAGGCTCATCAACTCCACCTGTTCGACGCAGTTCTCGCCGCTTATCCGGTGCACCTCGTGCGGGGTGTACAGCCGCACGGACGACGCGCGCAGCTGCCGGACGCTGTGCTCGTGTGCCCGGAACCGGGGCCGGCGGTGGACGAGCGAGACCGTGCGGGCGAGCGGTTCGAGCGCGAGCGCCCAGTCCACCGCGGAGTCCCCGCCGCCGACGACCACCACGTCGGCGCCGGCGAGTTCGGCCGGCTTCGGCACGAAGTAGCGAAGGCCGCGGTTCTCGTACTCGGAGCCCGTCGGCAGCGGGCGTGGCGTGAAGCTGCCGATCCCGCCGGTGACCAGTACGGCTTTCGCCTTGACCACCGTGCCCCGGTGGGTGGTGACGGCGATGCCGTCCGCCGTGTCCTCCAGTGTCTGCGCGGTGTGGCCGAGCAGGTAGCGGGGTTTCGCCTGCGCCGCCTGCTCGACCAGGGCGTCGACGAGGTCCTGCGCCTTCACGGCGGGGAATCCGGCGACGTCGTAGACCTTCTTCTCGGGATAGAGCGCCGCCATCTGGCCGCCGGGCTCGTCGAGAGCGTCGATCACCGTGACCGACATGCCCCGGAACCCGGCGTAGTAGGCCGCGTAGAGCCCGACCGGCCCGGCGCCGACGATCAGCAGGTCACTGTCGCACGCGTCGCCGCCGGAACCGGACACGGTCTCGTGCTCAGTCCTCACCGGTGCCACGCCTTTCCCGCAGCAGGGGATGGTCGACGCCGACCGGTCCGCGCGAGGACGCACCGCCGGCCGCGTCCTCGTGCTCCTCGAAGAACTCGACGGCGGCCGTGGCGAACGGGGCCAGGTCCACGGGGATCTTGTGCTCCCAGTGGATCGCGTCGCTCGGGCAGACGGTCATGCACTTCCCGCAGTCGACGCATTCGTCGGGGTGGATGTACATCATCCGGTCGCCCTGGTAGATGCAGTCCACCGGGCATTCCTCGACGCAGGACTGGTCGAGGATGTCCACGCAGGCGTCGGTCACGACATACGCCATGGGTCAGGCCTTCTCTATCTGGACGAGTGTGTCGGAGAACGTGGGTGCGTTGCCCAGGTCGGCGAAGACGGTGGGATTCAGGGACGCCATCGTGGACAGCGACGTCGTGTGCATGCGCCAGCCGCCGTACGCCGAGACGGCGACGCCCGCCAGGACCGACTTGTCGACCTTCGCCTTCACCACGAACGAGCCGCGCTCGTTGAACACCCGAACGTCCTCGCCGGTGACGATGGAACGCGCGGCGGCGTCGTCGGGATGGATGAGGACGTTGGGCTCCCCCTGCACGCGCCGGTGCAACGGCAGGTTGGCGCTGCTGGAGTTCAGGTAGGCATGCGACTTCGGGGTGATCAGGCTGAGCGGGTGCCGTGCGGCCAGCTCGGGATTCGCGCGCGTCGACTCGCGAGGCGAAACGTAGTGCGGCAGCGGATCGACCGGGGTGCCCGGCTGATGGTCGTTGGAGCCCTGCCGGAACAGCGGCACCACGAAGTTCCCGACGGTCTCCGCGATGGAGGACTTGAACTCCACCTTGCCGGACGGGGTGGGGAAGTCGCCCTCCGCGTACGGGGCGTACTGGTCCGGGGGCGGTACGGTCAGCCGCTGCCAGCCCTTCTCCTTCAGCGACTCGACGGTGATGCCCCGCATGGCGGGCGCCGACCAGTCGAACGCCTCCGCGATCATCTCGTCGTCCGTACGCCGGAACACCGCCTCGGTGAAGCCCATCCGCGCTGCCAGCCGCCGGAACAGCTCCGTGTTGGGTACCGCTTCGCCGAGCGGCGTGATCGAGCGGTGGTTGTAGGTGACGTAGAGGTGGCCCCAGGAGAACATGATGTCGTCCTGCTCGAGCTGTGTGGTGGCGGGCAGCACGATGTCGGCGAACTGGGCGGTGTCGGTCATGAACTGCTCACTGACGACGGTGAACAGGTCCTCCCGCTTCAGGCCCTCGATCAGCCTCTCCTGATCGGGGCAGGTGACCACGGGGTTGGAGTTGTAGACCATCAGCGCCTTGAGGGGCGGATCGAGTTCGAGGCCGCCGGTGAGGGCCTGCCCCAGCAGGTACTGGTTCACGACCCGCTTGCCGGGCTGAAGCATCTCCGGATGCATCATCGCGCCCCAGTTGACCGGGAACGCCCACAGCGGCAGCTGCAGAATCCCGCCCCCGGGGTTGCGCCACGCGCCGACCAGCGCGGGCAGGGAGGCCAGCGCCCGCACCGTCTGGCCACCACCGGCATGCCGCTCCACCGCAACGCCGATGCGGATCACGGACGGCTGCGCGGAGGCATAGCCGCGAGCCAGTCTGCGGATGTCCTCTGCCGGGACGCCGGTCTCCTCGGCGGCCCATTCGGGGGTGTACTGCCGTACCCGCTCCGCCAGTTCGTCGTAGCCGACGGTGTAGTTGGCGATGTAGTCGTCGTCGGTGAGTCCCTCTTCGGTGATCACGTTCATCATCGCCAGGGCGAGAGCTCCATCGGTGCCCGGCCGGATCGGGATGTGCCAGTCGGCGGCCCTCGCGGTACGGGTCTTCACCGGATCCACCACGACCACCGTGGCTCCCCGCTTGCGGGCTTCGGCGATGAACGGCCACAGATGCAGGTTGGTGCTCATGACGTTGCAGGCCCAGATCAGGATGAACTTCGAGTGGACCAGGCTCTCCGGGTCCACTCCGGCGCAGTCGCCGATCGTCATCGTGTAGGCCGTGCACGCACCGGAGTCGCAGTAGGTACGCTCGGCGACGGTGGCACCGAGCCTGGCGAAGAACGGATCGCCCACGTTGAGCCCGTTCAGGATTCCCTGGGTGCCCAGGTAGCTGCACGGCATGATCGCCTCGGGCCCGAACTCCGCGGAGACCGCCCGGAACCGGTCCGCGATCTCGTCCAGCGCCTGGTCCCAGGTGATCCGCTCGAACTGACCGCTGCCCTTCGGCCCCGTGCGCCGCATCGGGTACAGCACACGGTCCGGGCTGTAGACCCGGTCCAGATAGTTGTCGACCTTCACACACAAGCCGCCGCGCGTGTACGGATGTTCACGGTCACCGGTCACGCTCACGGCTTTGCCGTCCGTGACGGTGATCCTCATCGCGCAGGTATCGGGGCAGTCGTGCGGACACGCACCCCGCACCTGGGTCGTACCGGTTGCCGCTGTCGCGTTCATGTGTCTTCCCCTCGGATCGTGCCTTCCCCGATCGTCGAGGACCCGACCGCCGACGGTTAGGCAGCAGGCGACAGGCTCTTGACCATGGGCGACAGACCGGGATCACCTCCCCTCCAGGGCACGGTCGATGGTCGCTCGTGTGATGGCGACGTGCTCTCGACCCTTGTCCACCACCCGAATTCTGTGGTGGTCGAGGAGGTCGCGGTCGACGTGCCGTGTTGGCCATCGCGGCGCGGACGGTAACCCGCGAGGCGGCCTTCCCAGGTTGTGGCACAGAAGCGACGCGAGCGCCACGCCGCGGTGCGGGGTGTGTCGAGATCGGTCGTGTGCCTGAAGCCGGCTCCGGTGGCGCGGCCCGGGATCAGTTTCCGGCTTCAGTTCCCCGCTTCAGCTTGTGCATGGAAACCGATCGGTTTACAGTGAGGCGAAAGGAAACCGATCGGTTTCCCAGATGAGTTCGGGAGTGCATGATGACGACGAATCGGCCGGTGGCCCTGGTGACGGGTGCGTCCTCCGGTATCGGCAGGGAGGCCGCGCTCGCGCTGGTCGCGGCGGGTTTCGAGGTGGCCGGCACGGGCCGCGACACCTCGCGTGTCGCCCCGCTGCGGGGTGTGACGTTCTTCGACCTCGACGTGGTCAGTGACAAGTCGGTGACCGCCGTGGTCAGAGAGGTGATCGACCGGTTCGGGCGGATCGATGTCCTGGTCAACAACGCCGGTATCGGTTCGATCGGCGCGGCCGAGGAAACCTCCCTCGCGCAGGCCCAGGGCGTCTTCGACATCAACGTCTTCGGGGTCATGCGCATGGTGCGGGAGGTCCTTCCGCACATGCGCTCTCAGGGGCGCGGGCGCATCATCAACCTCTCGTCCGTGCAGGGGTTCATCCCCGCTCCCTACATGGCTGTCTACGGCGCGTCCAAGCATGCGATCGAGGGCTACTCCCAGTCCCTGGACCACGAGGTGCGGCAGTACGGCGTCCGCTCGCTCCTGGTCGAACCCGCCTACACCAACACCGGGTTCGAGGCCAACAGCGCCAAGCCCGACACCCCCCTGCAGACCTACGCCGACCAGCGGCGCGTCTTCGACCGCCTGATGACGGAGGCGATCAAGGGCGGTGACGACCCCGCGGTGGTCGCCAAGGCGATCGTCACGGCCGCGACCGACACCAAGCCGAAACTGAGCTACGCCGCCGGCCCCATGGCCGGACGCGCACGCCTGCTCCGCTTCGTTCCCGCCTGGGTCCTGGACAAGCAGATCCGCAGCATGAACAAGCTCACCGGCTGACCCCCGCCACCCGCCACCCGTCATCCGCCACTGGCCATCCGCCACCCGCAAACCCCATCGCGCCGTTGATTCCGGGAGAGACCCGTGTCCGAGACCCTGCACTCCGCCGCCGCTACCGTCGCGCGCTGGCGCTCCGCCGAGGAACGCGGTGACGTCGACGCCGCGGTCGCGTGCCTGAGCCCGGACGTCGTGCTCAGCTCGCCGCTCACCGACCAGTTCCGCTTCGAGGGATCTGACCAGCTGCGCGACTTCCTGACCGTGGCGTTCGCGGCGGTCAAGGATGTCCGCTACCACACCCAGACCGGCGAGGGCGACACGTACGCGCTGGTCTACCGGGCGCGGGTGGGTTCCCAGCCGTTCGAGGAGGTGCAGATGCTGCGGCTCGACGACCAGGCACGCATCACGGAGATCACGCTCTTCGGGCGTCCGATGCCGGCCCTCACCGCCCTGATGCACCTCATGGGTCCGGCGCTCGCCCGCCAGCAGGGCCGCCGGGGCCTCGCGACGCTCATGAGCGTCGCCACCATGCCCATTCACGCGATGGTCTCCTCGGGGGACCGCGGCATGGTCGCGAAGACCCGCCCGGCAGCCCGGTAGACCTGACAGAACCAGGTCCACCGGCCGTTCGACCCCGTTCCCCTTCCAGGAGCTGGCGGCAGCCGCAGGCGATGTCCCCGGCGCACAGCGCTCCTGGTGGCGGCCTCCACCGGCCACGGCAGCATCCGGCCGATCCCCCCAACGCGCCGAGGCGATGCGGCAACCCGCCGCACCCTCCAGCGACTTGACCCAACAGGAGACGCTCCCATGAAACGACGTACGTTCCTCACCGCGACCACCGCCTCGCTGGCCGCCACCCAACTCGCCGGACCCGCCTCCGCCTCCACCTCCACGTCCGGTTCAACAGCCAAAAACTACGAGGTCGTTGCCCGCTTCTGGGGCGCGATGCCCACGGGTGTCACCGTCTCGCGCCGCGGCCGCATCTTCGTCAACTTCCCCCGCTGGGGCGACGACGTCCCCTTCACCGTCGCCGAACTGCGCGGCGGGAAGCCGGTGGCCTACCCCGACGCCGAGGTCAACCGCCAGGACGCCTCCGACCTGGCCGGGCACTTCCAGTCGGTACAGAGCGTCGTCGTCGATGCGGCCGACCGGCTGTGGATCCTCGACACCGGAAGCCCGCTGTTCGCCGGCTCCTCCTACGGCGGCCCCAAGCTCGTGGCCGTCGACCTGCGCACCGACCGGATCGTACGGAAGATCCTCTTCCCGCCCGAGGTGGTGCCGGCGAACAGCTACCCCAACGACGTACGCCTCGACCTGCGGCGCGGCGCCGAAGGCACGGCGTTCATCACCGACTCGGGCGGCTCCAACGGCATCATCGTGGTCGACCTCGCCACCGGCCGCTCCTGGCGGCGACTGACCGGACACCCCTCCGCGCTCCCGGACAAGGACTTCCTTCCCATCATCGACGGCGAGCCCTTCATGGTCCGCCCCGCCGGCGGCGAGCCCGTCCACTACGAGACCGGCTCCGACGGCATCGCTCTCAGCGCCGACGGCACACGCCTCTACTACTGCCCGCTGTCCAGCCGCCGCCTGCACAGCGTGTCCACCGACGCCCTCGCCGACCCGCACGCCACGGACACCGACGTCGCGGCGACCGTCGAGGACCACGGGTTCAAGCCGATGGCCGACGGCCTGGAGAGCGACGACAAGGGACGCCTCTACGGCGGCGACCTGGAACACAACACGATCTGGCGCAGAAACCCGAACGGCACCTACCAAACCCTCGCCCAAGGGGCCGACCTGCTCTGGACCGACACCCTGTCCATCGCCACGGACCGGCACCTGTACGCCATCGCCAACCAGCTCAACCGCCTGTCACCATTCCATGAGGGCCAGGACCTGCGCCGCAAGCCCTACCTCCTCATCCGCCTGCCGATCAACGCCGGACCGGTCAGGCTCGTGTGACCTCTCCCGCTCGCGTCAGGAGCCGGGCATCCCCGTGGTGATCCGCCATGCCGACGATCTGGTCGCCTTGTGCGTCAGCGAGGAACAGGCCCCGCAGGTCAAGCAGCAGCTCGCGGTGTGACTGGCGCCAAGGCGATTGGCCATCAACGAGGACAGGACGCGCGTCGTCCGCCTCGAAGAAGGCTTCGACAACGCCGGCGGCGAGCATGAAGGTGGCCGCGCCGTCCGGAGGTCGTGCGGCCGGACGGGCGGGAGACCGGAGGCGGCGGTGAGCCGCTCGAAGAGGTCGGTGACCTTGCCGGAGTGCGGCCAGGAGCCGGCCGTCCTCCTGGGAGTCCCGGCTCGGGGCGCAGCGTGTGCGGGCTGCGGTTCTCCGTGTGTCCGAGGGGCGACCGCCGGCCGGAGCTCAGCGCAGGCCGGCGAAGAGGTCGTTCTCGGGCAGGGGCGCGCCGGTGGTGTCGTGGACCCGGACGAACGTCTCCACGCCCATGAGCTGCGTGAACCTCTCCTTGCCCATCCGCAGGAAGAAGATGTTCTCACCCTGGCTGGCATGCGCGGCCAGCGCGTCGAACTTCTGGCTGCCGAACTCGGTGGTGTCCACCCACGTGGTGATCTCCTCGTCGGGCAGGCCGATTTCGGGCCCCTCTCCGGCCTCGGACGGATCGGGCTCCTCCCATTCCGCGCCGAACTCGCGCATGATCTGCCCGAACTCCTTCATCATGGAGCGCGGCGCCGTCGTCCAGTACACCTTCGACGCCATCCCGGTCAGCGACAGCGCTGCCATCGTGATCCGGTTCGCCTGGATGTGATCGGGGTGGCCGTAGAACCCGTTCTCGTCGTAGGTCACGACGACATCAGGCTGGTAACGCAGCATCAGTTCGGCCAGCCGAGCGGCTGCCTCATCCACGGGTGTACTCCAGAACGATCCGGGCGCGGTGTTGGCCGGCCAGCCCATCATCCCGGAGTCGGCGTACCCGAGCAGCTCAAGATGACCGACCCCCAGGACGTCACAGCTCGCTTCGAGCTCGCCTCGACGCATCACGGCAACGGCGGCCGGATCATGCCCGGGGTCGCCCGGCTTGGCACCCCCCGGACCGTCACCGCAGCTACCGTCGGTGCACGTGACGAGCACCGTGCGGATGCCCTCCGCCGCATAACGCCTCAGGACACCCCCTGTTCCCGTAGCCTCGTCGTCCGGGTGGGCGTGCACTGCCATCAGCGTCAAAGGCCGGTCAGCCATGAAATCCATCCCCTGGTCGGTCAAGCGATCTGTGCCAGTCTGCGGCACAGCGGTACGTGACTGCCCGCAGCCCGCCGAATCCGTCCGGTGTCCCAGGATCCGACAGGGCTGGGTTCACCCGGTGTGTCAGGCCCCGGATCGCGGCTGCGGTGACCAGATATCGACGTCGTTCAGCGGCCCCTCAATATTGGCCACCGGGCCCCACCTGGTTGAAGAGCGGCGCGTGACGTCCCGAGGCGGCCCCACTGCCGCTCACCCGCAGGACCACCAGGTGGGGCCACCGCAGACCGTCATCGCGCGCCTGTCGGCGCCACCGTCGAGCGAGGCGAGGATGACACCGGCACCGCGGCCACGACCGCGGGCTCGGCGTTGCCGGCGGGCACATGCTCGCCATCGGCGCGTCAGGTCTTCTGCGCGGTGGCGTGCTGCAGGGGAGCGGCGGGATGGGGAAGCGGGATCCTCTGCGCGAGTTTGTCGCCTTCGACGTCCAGGTCGGGCAGGAGGCGGTCCAGCCACACGGGAATCCACCAGGCCTTCTCCCGTGCGAGCGCCATGGTGGCCGGGACGAACGTCATGCGGATGACGAACGCGTCGATGAGAATGCCCGCCGCCAGTGCGAATCCCGCCTGTTTGATCATGGGCTGCGCGTTGAAGATGAATCCGGCGAAGACCGAGACCATGATCGTGGCCGCGGCGATCACGACGGCGCTCGCCCGGGCGAATCCGGAGACGGTCGCGTCGAGCGGGTCGGCGCCGTGCATGCGGGCCTCGCGCATCGAGGTGACCAGGAACACCTGGTAGTCCATGGCCAGTCCGTAGAGCACGCCGGTGACGATGATGGGCAGCAGGCTCACCACGGGTGCGCTCGCGTCGAGTCCGAACAGCGCCTGCAGCCAGCCCCATTGGAAGACGGCCGTGGTGATGCCGAAGGTGGCGGCGATGCTGAGCAGGAAGCCGAGAGTGGCCATCACCGGGACAACAACCGAGCGGAAGACCAGGAGCAGGACGATCAGCGAGAGCCCGAGAACGGTGGCCACGTAGAGGGGCAGGACGTCCCCGAGGCGGTCGGACACGTCGATCGCGAGGGCGGTGAAGCCGGTGATGCCGATGGTGACGCCATGGGTTTCGCGGATCTCCCGGCTCTTCTCCCGCACGGAGGTGACGAGGTCCTTGGTGCCGTCGTCGTTCGGTCCGTCGCCGGGGATGAGACTGAGGACGGCCACGGTGCCGGCGGTGTTCATACCTGCCAGAGAGATCGAAGTGGCGCCCTCGGTGTCCTTCAGGTCGGAGACGACCGCGGCGAGGGCCGTGGGAGTGAGCGGCCGCCCGCTGTCGGAGGAGCGGGCGACGAGCATGAGGGGGCCGTTGTAGCCGGGGCCGAAGGTGTCGCTGACCTCCTCGTAGCTCTGCCGCTGTGCGGTGTCGGGGTTGTAGCTGGCGCCGGACGGCAGACCCATCCTCATGTCGAGGGCGGGCAGCGCCAGAACCAGGGGGATCAGGAACGCCGCGGTGAGAGCGGGGTACTTGTGGCGGACCAGGCGTGATCCCCAACGGGTGGCCCGTGTCTGTGCGGCGGCGGAGGCCTGCTGCTGCGCCGTGCGTCGGGTCCTGGCCGAGCAGATGCGCTCCTTGACCAGGCCCAGGAGCGCCGGTAGCAGGGTCAGGGCGAGCAGGACGGTGATGGCGATCGTGGCCGCGGCGGCGAGGGCCATGGTGCTGAGCAGGGTGATACCGACCACCAACAGCCCGGCCAGGGCGATGATGACGGTGCTGCCGGCGAAGAAGACCGCGCTGCCGGCGGTGCCGATGGCGCGGCCGGTCGCCTCGTGCGCGTCCAGGCCGGTGTCCAGGATCAGCCGCCGTTGCCGGTTGACGATGAACAGGGCGTAGTCGATGCCGACGGCGAGCCCCAGCATCAGGGCCAGTACGGCGGTGAGCGAGTGGATCTCGAAGACCGTGGAGAGGGTGAAGGCACCGCCGACGCCCACCGTGACACCGACCAGCGCGATGACCAGGGGCAGGCCGGCCGCCACGACCGACCCAAGGGTGACCAGCAGGACGATGGCCGCCACCACGACGCCGACGATCTCACCGACGCCCACGATCTCGGGTATCTCCATCATCGCTGCCGACGGCAGGACGTCGAGGTGGGCTCGTTCGGCCTGCCGCTCGGCGGCCTCGACGGTGCTGTCGATCGTGCCGGAGGGCAGCTCATAGGTCTGCTCGTCGAACTGGAACTGCATCAGGGCGGTGGAGCCGTCGGCAGAGACGACGACCCCGGGCACCGGTTGGCCGTCCTGCATCAGCGGGGCCGGCACCTTGCCCGCCGTCGGCTGCCCGGCGGCTTCGGCCACCGCCGCCTGGGCCTGCAGCAGCGGGCTCTTCTCCCCCTTGGACAGTTCGGCGGCGAGGACCTCGCGGGCGTCGATGACGTGGTCGTGGCGGTAGACCGCGTCCACCGCGGCGATGAGAGCGGCGCGGCTGTCCTCGCCGTCGACCCGGATCCCGTCCTGCGCGCGGAACACCAACATGCCCTGCCCGCCGGACGCCTCGGGGAGGGACTGCGCCAGATCGTCGATGACCTCCTGGGCGGGGGTGCCGTCGATGCGTACCTCATTGCTCAGCTTGACGGGGTTGACCGCGAGCAGCGCCACCACGGCGGACACCACCGCCACCCAGCCGGCGATCACATACCAGGGCCTGGCGTAGGCGAAATGCCCCAGCCGGTACAGCAGTACAGACACACCCTTCTCCCTTCTCCGGCGCACCCTGTCGGGCACGCGCATCCGAACGAAGTGAGAGGGTACTACCAAAACGATAGGTGACTATCAGAGCGGTAGGGTGCTATCAACGCGCGGGTGATTGAGTAGTCTGCGGTGCAGATACGGGAGGGTCAGAGATGCCGAACGCCGCACCGCGCACACGCCGGCTCCGCAGGGTTGACGCCCGCTCCAGCGTGGAGCGCATCATTGCGGCCGGACGCAATGTCCTCGGCGCGGGTGAGGGCTCTTTGGAGCAGATCGCCGCCGAGGCGGGCGTGGGCATCGCCACGCTCTACCGGCACTTCCCCAACCGGGAGGCCATCGTCCGGGCCGTCCTCGACGACATCCTCGAGACCGACCTCCTCCCACTGATCAACGACGCCACGTCCTCCCGCCACCCGCGCCAGACCCTCCTGGACATCGCCACCCGGCTACTCGACCTGATCACCGAGGAGCGGGGACTGGTCACCTTCGCCGCCAACTTCGCCGACGTCGCCGTGGACGCCCTCCAGCGCCTCAGTGAGTCCCTCCGCCCCCTCCTTGAGCACGCACAGGAGCAGGGCGAGATCCGGACCGACCTCACCGCGGACGACATTCCGCACTTCCTCGTCATGGGCATCGCCGGCCTCGCGCTCCCCGGCACCACGCCGTCCATGCGGGCACGCTTCATGGCCCTGCTCTTCGACTCGCTCAACCCCGCCAGTGCCTCCCCTCTCCCACCGGCACGCGCGGAAACGGAAGATGACGACCTCCGCGCCGCGATCAGCAGCGTCGTCCGGGACTGACTTCCGGAGCCGAGGCTGACCCCCAAAGGCGCCTGATCGCCGCGAGGCCGAGGAGCCCCTCCACGGCAGAGTCCGGGCTACCGGGAGTGAGGGGAGGGCATGTCCGGGGCGGTCCTCGTGTGTGTCTGATCCCCTTGGCCAGAATGACCCCGCTCGGCCGATGGCGAACGCCGCCCTGTACCGGGACCCGTGCGCTGTTCGGCGTGGTCTTCGGGCCCTTGGCGCCCGCGCCTCGCCGGGTGCGGCGGCGCCCCCGCTGCGAAACCACTCCGGCCACGCCAAATCGGCTCCGGCCCTGGTCCCGTGGCTCGCCGGCCAGGTTCTCACACTGCCGTACCGTCACCGACTCGTGCCGTGAGTCCACGATCTCTGACCCGTGGCTGCGTGATGATGGCCGTCGGCCTCGCGCCGGCCGCACTCTTCGGCTTCGGTGTGACGGGCTGGTACGACCGCAGGGGGCTGCACCGCATCCCCGCCGAGACGAAGCCCGAGAAGACCGCTGTTCCGGCGTAACGGAACGCGCTCATAGATCATCACGGGCGGGGCCATTGGTGCGGAGTGGTCCCCTGTGTGCGGCGCCCCGTGGTGACGAGAGGCGCGCACACCATCAGGGCTCGGCGACGGTCTATCCCTCAAGATCGTCGCCGAGTCTCTGGGCGGACTTCAGGTGTCCGCACGGCGCCGGGCGCCTGCCCGACCCCCCCCTGGAAACCGATCGGTTTCTATTTCGCCCGATTCGAGTTAACCTCATGGTATGACCACCGAAGTGAAGTCAAGCCCCAGAGAACGGCTGCTGGAGGCAGCGGCCACGCTCACCTATCGAGACGGTGTCGGCATCGGCGTCGAGGCGCTGTGCAAGGCGGCGGGCGTGTCGAAGCGTTCCATGTACCAGCTGTTCGAGAGCAAGGACGAACTGCTGGCGGCGAGCCTGAAGGAACGCGCCTCCGCCTTCGTGGCCGGACTCCTGCCGCCGGCGGACGATGGCCGCTCCCACCGCGAGCGGATCCTGCACGTCTTCGAGCAGGTGCAATCACAGGCAGGCCTGCCCGAGTTCCGAGGCTGCCGGTACCTGGCCGTACAGATCGAGCTCAAGAATCAGAGTCACCCCGCGAGCCGGGTGGCCCACGGCATCAAGGCGAACCTGACGGGGTTTTTCCGCGCCGAGGCCGAACAGGGTGGCGCGAGCGATCCCGACCTGCTGGCCCGGCAGCTCATCCTGGTCTTCGACGGTGCCAGTGCCCGCGCGGGAATCCAGGCCGACAACCTGAACGGGCTCATCGCGCCCACAGTGGCCGCGCTGCTCGATGCGGCAGGCATGCGCTGACGCTCCCGTCCCCGTGCGGGCTCGGCGACCGAACGCTCTTCCAGGTTGATGTCCTTCTCCGGCAGCCGGAGCAGCGCCCGCGGGTTTCACGCCCCTGCTTCCCGATCGTCGGAGAAAGGGCCGATGGCCATAAGAGTGTGCCCAGCATGCCGCAGGCAAAGAAGCTTGTGGTCCCTTGGGCGTCGGCTTCCGGCGACAGGTGCACGGTTTCCCACAGTCTCATCCAGCCGACCCGGAGGAGCTCGCCCATCTGGTCATCGCCCTCTGCCTTCGCGGCCGCGACGACGGCGTATCCCCGCATCTGCATCAGGAGCATCTCGGGGCGCGTCGAGATCAGCCGCGCGTACTCGTGCACCATGGCACGCAGGGCCTGCTCGCCGTCCTCCGCCCCGTCGGCCGCCCGCTCGAAGGCCAGGCGGGTGTCTTCCACACTTGGCACCAAAGCGGCGACAGTGACCGCCTTTTGTCCGGGAAGGGCCGGAACAGGCAGGGCTGTGCGACACCAATCGCCTCTGCGGAAGTGCCGTAGTGCCCGTGGGGTGCGAACTCGGCGATCGCTGCGCGGACGACGCTCTCGCGTCACTGCAAAGGCGTCGGGGCCGTCGCGCCTGTCTTCCCCGTCGTCGCGAGCCTCGCCCACACGCCCGCAGTACTCGAGCGGTCCTTGCGCCGCCGACGGTCGGCCGCTTTGGTCGCCGACCCAGGCCGGCCCGCACGGCGCCGGCCGGGCACGCCGGCGAACACCGAGCCGTACAGCGCGCCACCCTCAAGTCATTCCGCTGAACTCCGCCTGAGACCCAGCCAGGCCACGTCGATCACTGTCGAGGGCTCGCGGCTTCACCGGCCTGTGCCGGGCGAGTACGGACTCCGCCGACGGATACGAGACCAGCACTCGAAGCCTGAGCTCCGCCCGACTCCACCTCGACACTGCGCGCCGTGGTCATCCGCGGCTCGACCGACTTGCATGACGAAACCGATCGGTTTACGGTGGTGGAACCGATCGGTTTCCCTCTTTGTGGAGGTAGTCATGACAGCAGTCAAGGGCGCCAACGTCTTCGTCACCGGAGGCAGCCGTGGCATCGGCAAGATGCTGGTGGAGGAGCTCTACACGCGCGGGGCCGGCAAGGTCTACGCCACGGCCCGTGACCCGCGCTCGGTGACCCACCCCGATGCCGTTCCGCTGGCGCTCGAGGCCACTGACCCGGCATCCGTGGCAGCCGCCGCCGAGCAGGCCCAGGACGTCACCATCCTGATCAACAACGCCGGGGCCTCCGTCCGCGCTTCGTACCTCAACTCCCCGATGGAGGACGTGCGCCGGGACCTGGAGACCAACTTCTACGGGCCGCTGCTGGTCACCCGGGCCTTCGTGCCGATCATCGAGCGCAACGGCGGGGGCCACATCCTCAACGCCCACTCCGCCCTGTCCTGGCTGGCCGACGGCACGCCCTACGGCGCCTCCAAGGCCGCCCTGTGGTCGCAGACCAACTCTCTGCGCCTGGAGTTGCAGCCGCGCGGCATCGCGGTGACCGGGCTCCACATGGCCTACGTGGACACCGACATGACCGCGGGCGTCGACGCACCCAAGGCCGATCCCCGCGACATCGCCGTGGCCGCACTCGACGGCATCGAGGCAGGGGCGCACGAGGTGCTGGCCGACGACACCACCCGCTGGGTCAAGTCCCAGCTGTCCGCCGACCTGGACGCCATGTACGCCCAGCTGAAGCAGTAGCACGCACTCACCGATTCAAAGGAATTCCCTGTGGAAAGTTCGCTCACCCACCGCTTCGTCGACGTGAACGGGGTCAGACTGCACATCGCCGAGCAGGGGCAGGGGCCGCTGGTCCTGCTGCTGCACGGCTGGCCGGAGAGCTGGTACTCCTGGCGTCACCAGTTCGAGGCGCTGGCGGCGGCCGGGTACCGGGTCGTCGCCCCCGACCAGCGCGGCTACGCCCGCAGCGAGCAGCCGTCGGACGTGGCGTCGTACACCCTGCTCCACCTCGTCGGCGACGTGATCGCCCTGATCGAGGAACTGGGGGAGGAGCAGGCGGTCGTCGTGGGTCACGACTGGGGCGCACCCGTCGCCTGGACCGCGGCGATGCTGCGCCCGGACAAGGTCCGCGCGGTGGCCGGACTCAGTATTCCGCCCATTCTGCCGGGCGGGATGGTCCCGCCCTCGATCACCCGCACCCAGTACGGCGAGGGCTTCTACCAGGTCTACATCCAGCAGCCGGGAGTCGCCGACGCGGAGTTCGCCAAGGACATCCCTGACTCCTTGCGCCGCCTCCTGGTCGGGGCCTCCGGCGACAACCCCCTCGGTAAAGAGCCCCGCCCGTTGGTCATACCCGATGGTCTGGGCCTCCTGGACACCATGCCGGAGTCGCCCGCACTTCCCGCCTGGCTGACGGAGGAGGACATCCAGGCGTACGCCGAGGACTTCGCCCTGCACGGCGAGCAGGCGTTCACCGGAGCCTTCAACTGGTACCGGAACATGGAGCGAAACAACGAACTGCTCGCGCCCTTCCGGGGGCGCGGGATCGATGTCCCCGCGCTGTACGTGGTGGGAGACCGCGACATGGTCACCTCGTTGCGCGGCCCGGACGGGGGCCCTTCGCTGAGCGAAATGCTCCGTGGCCAGGGCGGGTCGGGCAACCCGTTGACCGCTGTCGCGCCTCTCCTGCACGGCCCGGTGGTGCTGCCGGGTTGCGGCCACTGGACACAGCAGGAGCGTCCCGCCGAGGTCAACGCCGCACTCCTCGACTTCCTCACCAGCATCGACGGCCCCGCGTCCCGATGACGCCACGCGGCATCCGCCCCGTGGCTTTCTCAACAGCTGACTCCCCCCACCACCAGACAGAGGACATATTGATGCCAGAGCGCAATCCCATCCTGATCACCGGTGCCGCCGGAGAAATCGGTGGTGTGAGCCGGACGATGGTCGACATGCTGCTCGAACAAGGGCACCCGGTGCGCGCGTTCGTGCGCCAGGACGACGAACGCGCCCACTCGCTCCGCCAGGCCGGGGCCGAGGTCTTCGTCGGCGACCTGCTCGACATCGCCGACGTGACGGCCGCGCTGAAGGGCGTCCGCCGCATCTACTTCAGCATGAGCCTGTCGCCGTACTACACCGACGCCGTCAGCCTGATGGCCGCGGCGGCGCGGGCCCAGGGTGACATCGAGGTCTTCGTCAACATCTCCGAGTACGAGCAGTCCTTCATGACGTTCGAGAAGATGACCGCGCCGGAGGAAGAGCGGCGTGCGTGGCTCGGCGGGCTCGTCACGCAGTGGTCGCCGCAGCAGCGGGCCCACTGGGTCGCCGAACAGGTGCTGGACTGGGCCGGCCTGCCGACCGTCAACATCCGGGCGGCCATGTTCGTCGAGAACCCGCTGATGACCTGGCTGGCGCTGGAGCCGCTGAGCAGGGGTGAACTGTGCCTGCCCTTCGGCCACCACCAGCTCGCGCCCATCGCGGGTTACGACGTGGCGGAGCTGTGCGTGAAGATCCTTCTCGACCCGGCGCCGCACATCTCGAAGTCCTACGACCTCAACGGCCCGGAACTGAAGGACATGCACGGGTTCGCGGAGGACTACGCGGCCGCGCTGGGACGCCAGGTCACGTACGTTCCCGAAGACGTCGAAACCTGGAACGAGACCTACGTGGACACCGCCCTGGCCGCGTTTCCGCACACCGCGGAACACCTGAAGACCCTGACCCGGCTGATGGGCGGCGGCGGATACCGCGGCGTCACGGACCAGCTGGAAACCCTGCTCGGACGCCCGCCGAAGACCGTGCGGTGGGCGCTGGAGAACCACCCGCGCATCCGAAAGCTGGCGGCTGCCTGAGCCATCGATGGCGTGGCGCGCGGTGCGGGGAGCACTCCCGGCGGGGGAGTTCTGGAGGTGCGCCCCTGGAGGCTGTGACAGGCGGGACCGTCGGCCGTACATTCCCGCCTCCCGCCTCCCGCCGCCGCCGGAGCCCATCCCCGTCGGCCCGCGAAGCGCTCCCTGCGACCCGGTCTGACGCCGCCGCGTCCGGCCGCCGTAGCGGTCGGCGGAGGAAGGCGTGGCCTGCCTGGGGGTATTCCTTCACGTCGTGTAGGACGCTGAGCCGGTCGAGGGCGGAGTCGAGCCTGGCCGCCGCTCCCTTGAGCTGTCGGTCGCGGCCTCCGTAGCTGGCGACGATCCGACAGGCGTCGGCCAGGGCCTTGTCCATGTCCTTGGGGGTTGGTCGTAGTTGGCGGAGGTGGCGTCGAAGATTCCGCTGCCTGCCGCCATGAGGGCGAAGAAGCCACCCATGCAGAAGCCGATGATCCCGACCGCGCCGGTGCAGTCGGGATCATCGACGAGGTGGGTTCTGGCGGCCGCGATGTCCTGGTAGGCGCGGCCGTGGCCGGACAGCGCGGCCCGCATGGTGGGTATCAGGCAGCGCCGTGCGCCTCCGGCGGTGTACAGGTCGGGCATCGAACCGTGCTGCCAGTTCGCGTGATTGCTGCCGAACTGCGTCTCGAAGCCGTCCTTGGTCAGGGGGCTGCGAAATGTTCATGACGCCGGCGGGCGGTACTTCTGCGCCTGCGTGCTCAGATCATGAGGTGCCGGTCTGCAACCCCGCGATGAGTCCGTCGAGTATCCGCATCTGGCGGGCGGGTGTGGTCAGGCGAGCCGCGAAGATCGCGTTGATCTGGAGTCCCATCAGCGTGGCCATCACAAGGTCCAGGAACGCATCGAGATCGCAGGACGGGTTGATCTCTCCCGCTTCAGCCGCAGTGCGCAGATACGAGAGCATCTGATCGCGCCAGCGCGATATTGCCTGGTCGAAGACGTCGATCAGTTCCTCATCGGCTACCGCGTAGTTCCAGAAGCCGATGACAACGCGGGCCTCGTTGAGACGCTCGTCGTCCAGGGGCATGATCTCGACGCAGAACTTGCGGAACGCGTTCACGCCATTGGCACCGGCGATGGTGCGGGCGGCCCGCTGCTCGGTGGCTGCGTTGGCACGCTCCAGCGAGGCCCGCAGAATCGCTGCTTTGGTGGGAAAGTACCGTGCGAGCGCCCCGTTGGTGAATCCCGCTTCGGCGGCGAGATCCCGCATGTTCAGCGCCGCGAATCCTCGCCGCGCGACAAGGCGCCATACAGCTTCGATGATCTCTTCACGCCGCGCGTCGTGGTCCACGATCTTGGGCATGGTGACACCTTACCAACGGGTAGACGCCTGCATGCTGGTGGCTATGGTCGGCACCATTGCGGCCAGACTGAGAACCTTCCATGGCTGGGCAAGGCGCCGTGCCGGTCCCACGTGAAGCGGTGGACGGCCGTACGGCTCAGTGGCGATGGGTCCGGCCGGCCCAGCTGCCGTGAGAGTGGTCCACAGGGCGCCCCCCTTCCCAGCAACCCGGTAAGGGATTACCTTGGAGCTATTAATCTACAACTGTAGACGTAAGGCTCTGGTGCGGCACCAGTCGGTACGCGGCATCGAGGGCCTCTGGATCCGGTACCGGCCACCTCACCCTGGGCGCCTGATCCCCCCCCGCGCCCAGGTGGGCGTCCAGCCCCTCGCCATGACCATCACGACCTCATAGGACAAAGCGTGCCTGATCTCGAGCCAGATGAATTCCGCCGCCAGGGCCACCAGTTGGTCGACTGGGTCGCCCAATACCGCGCCTCGCTCCCCTCCCTGCACGTGCAGCCGAATGTCTCACCGGGCTCCGTGAAGGCTCAGCTTCCTCGTGAACTGCCCGAGCAACCGTCCGAAGCGCTGGGCGATGATCTCGTCGCCCTGCTCAACGACGTGGTCGTTCCCTCGTCGCTCCACTGGCAGCACCCAGGATTCTTCGGCTACTTCCCAGCGAACGCGTCACTCCTGTCGCTCCTCGGTGACATCGCATCGGGCGGGATCGGAGCGCAGGGAATGCTCTGGTCGTCATCGCCGGCCGGGACGGAGATCGAGCAGGTCCTGCTCGACGGCCTGGCGGAGGCGCTGGGCCTTGGTCGCGAGTTCACTTTCGCCGGGGGCGGAGGCGGTTCGCTGCAGGATTCGGCCTCGTCGGCATCTTTGGTGGCGCTGTTGGCCGCGCTGCAGCGCGGCAACCCGGACTGGCGCGAACACGGCGTGGACGGCACCGAGACGGTGTACGTCACTGCCGAGACCCACTCGTCCCTGGCCAAGGCCGTGCGTGTGGCCGGGCTCGGTGCGCGAGCATTGAGGATCGTCCCTTTTACGCAGGGCACGCTGTCCATGTCGGCGGACGCCCTGGCAGACATGCTGGCCAAGGACGCAGCCGCCGGAAAGAGGCCGGTCATGGTCTGCCCGACCGTGGGAACAACCGGCACGGGTGCCATCGACCCCGTCAGGGACGTCGCCCTGGCAGCGCGTGAGTACGAGGCGTGGGTGCACGTCGACGCCGCGTGGGCGGGAGTCGCGGCGTTGTGTCCCGAGTTCCGCTGGCTCCTGGACGGCGCGGACCTCGCCGACTCGTTCTGCACCGACGCACACAAGTGGTTCTACACCGCCTTCGACGCCTCTTTCATGTGGGTGAGGGATGCCCGAGCGCTGCCGACAGCGCTGTCCATCACGCCGGAGTACCTGCGTAACGCTGCGACGGATTCGGGCGAAGTCATCGATTACCGCGACTGGCAGGTCCCGCTGGGCCGTCGTATGCGTGCGTTGAAGATCTGGTCGGTGGTGCACGGCGCCGGACTGGAAGGCCTGCGCGAAAGCATCCGCGGCCACGTCGCCATGGCCGACTCCCTGGCCGGCAGGATCGAGAGCGAGCCGGGCTTCGCCCTGGCCGCCCCGCCGTCACTGGCACTCGTATGCCTGTATCTCGTCGACCGGGACGGCCACCCCGACGACGACGCCACCAAGGCGGCAATGGAGGCGGTCAACGCCGAAGGGCATTCGTTCCTCACGCACACATCGGTCGACGGTCACTTCGCGATTCGGGTCGCAATCGGCGCGCCGACGACGCTGCCCGGCCACATCGACACCCTCTGGGACTCGCTTCGCAAGGCCGCTCGCCAGAGCGGTGCGTGACGTAAGAGCTACGCCTGGGCTGCCCGTGGCGGGCATCGCTCACGCCGCCCTGGAGATCCCCGACACCGCCCATCTCGCGGTCGAGGATCCACGAGCCCCACGGGCGGTGCTCCGGGCTCGTCTGAACGGGGCCCACGCCGAGGGCGCTCCACGGGTTCCGTTCCGCCGCCCGACTACGCCGTGGAGCCCGGGTGCCGGGTCTCTGATTGAGAGGCGGGCTCAAGAGCTCCGATGTATAGCATTCGCTCCGCTGGATGAGTGATCTTCCATGCTTGAGCATGTCCCAGAACTCCCCATTTGCTTCCGTGTTTTGGGCGAATCTCGTCTCACCTGTAGACGTGGTGGCCATCGTGCTCCTATAAATCCATCCGATGTCTTGTGTGGGCGACACGGAGCACGGCCGCCATGTCGGCGTTCCGCTCCTCACGCCCTGCCCTTCCTCCCCTGACACATGGAGCCGCACCATGTCCTCTGCCTCCCTCAGCAGACGCTCTCTGATGAAGGCCGCCGCACTCGCCGGAGGAGTGGCGGCCTTCGGGCTGCCGCAGGCCCTGTGGCCGTCCACCGCCGAGGCGTACACGGTCCCCTCGAAGATGGACTGGTGGTACCAGGCCCGGTTCGGGATGTTCATCCACTTCGGGTCCTACTCCTACCTGGGTCACGGCGAGTGGGCGTTCCACAGCGAGAACTGGTCCAAGGCCGACTACCAGAACCAGGTCAGCGCGCACTTCAACCCGACCTCCTTCAACGCCGCGACCATCGCCGAGATGGCCAAGAACGCCGGCATGAAGTACCTCGTGATCACCGCCAAGCACCACGAGGGCTACGCGATGTGGAACTCCGACGTGGCGAGCTTCACCGACACCACGGGCACCAAGCAGTACAACCTGCGCGACTACAGCGGCTACCAGCCCGACCTGCTCGCGCAGTTGAAGACGGAGTGCGAGAGCCGGGGCGTCAAGTTCGGGCTGTACTACTCGATCCTGGACTGGAACCACTCCTCCCAGACCATCAACCGCAGCGCCACCTTCTCGACGATGGCCTCGCAGGCCGCCCGTACCGCCTACATCGCCGACATGAAGGCGCAGTTGCAGGAGCTGCTGGACCGTTACGACCCGGCCGTGCTGTGGTTCGACGGCGACTGGTGCGGCAACCCGTCGACCCCCACGCTCAACGACTGGTGGATCAAGTCGGACGGCCAGGACCTGTACAACTGGCTGATCAGCCGCAAGCCCGGACTCGTCGTGAACGAGCGGGTCAAGCGCGATCTGGGTCTCGGCGACTTCATGTGCCCGGAGGAGAAGGTCCCGCCGACGCCGCTGGAGCGGCCCTGGGAGACCTGCGTCACGATGAACGGCGCCTGGGGCTACAACCAGTCGCGGGAGAGCTCCTACCGGTCCGTCCGGGACCTCCTGAGGGAGTTCGTCACGGTCGTCTCCCGGGACGGCAACTACCTGCTCAACGTCGGCCCCAAGGGTGACGGCACGATCACCTCGGGCACCGTGAACGTCCTCAACGGCTTCGCCTCCTGGATGGGCACCTACGGCGACAGCATCTACGGCACCAGCGGCAGCCCCTTCGCCGCCGAACCGTCCTGGGGCAAGGTCACCAAGAAGGACGGCAAGTTGTTCGCCCACGTCTTCACCTGGCCCACGGACGGCGTCCTGCGGATCCCGGAGGTCCACAACACCATCAACCGCGTCCACCTGCTGAACGCCCCGTCCACCTCGCTCTCCTACACCGTCAGCGGCGGCACCATCAACGTCGCCGTGCCGGCCAACGCGCCCAACGCCGACGTCTCGGTGGTCTGCGTCGAGGTCAGCGGCATGCCGGCGGTCCTGCCGGAGGGTGTCTACCGGCTGGTGAGCGCCAACAGCGGCAAGGCCCTCGACAACGGCAACGTCACCACCCAGGGCAGCTCCGTCATCCAGTGGACCCAGAACGGCGGCACCCCCCAGCAGTGGAGGCTCACCCACATGGGCCACGGCTACTACAAGCTGGTGTGCGTCCGCAGCGGCAAGGCCCTGGACAACGGCAACGTTACCACCGAGGGCAGCTCGGTCATCCAGTACACCTCCAACAGCGGAACCCCGCAGCAGTGGGCCATCTCCTCGCTGGGCGGCGGACGGTACAAGCTCGTCAACCGCCGCAGCGGCAAAGCCCTGGACAACGGGAACGTCACGACCGAGGGCAGCTCGGTGATCCAGTACACATCCAACAGCGGTACTCCTCAGCAGTGGAGCATGACCAAGATCGGCTGACCACCGCGCGCCGGTCCCTCCACACGACCACCGGTTCCGAATGCGCAGTTCCGCCCGGACCGGCCGTGCCGGTGGCTCAAGATCACACCTGAGCGGTCCATCTGACGCGGCGGCGCACCAGCCGCGCACCGTCCGGAAAACGCCGAGCCCGGCGGGTGGCATCTCCTGCCGCCCGCCGGGCTTCGAGTACCGAGGCCGCGCTCGAGGAAATCCAGAACGGCGGCGATGTGTCCGGGCAACGCCACTGGCGCCACGGAGGCGATGACCTCGTACTTCCACACCTCGGGAAGCTCGCCGAGCAGGTGTTGCGGCACCACGTCGCCCTGGCCGACGGGCCGTGCCGCGCGGAGTCCGGTGTACGCGCTCGCCCACCGTCGGCCAGGGCGCTGTCAGCCGTTCACGGGGTGTGACCGGCGCGGCGGAGGACCGGGCGCAGGACCTCGATGACGCCGGGGTCGTCCACCGTGGACGGGATGGGTTCTTCGCGGCCGTCGGCGATGCCGCGCATGGTCTTGCGCAGGATCTTTCCCGAGCGGGTCTTGGGCAGGGCGGCCACGACCGTGACGTCCTTGAGGGAGGCGACGGCGCCGATGCGTTCGCGTACGAGTTGGACGAGTTCGGCCTCGACCTGGCTCGGTTCGCGGTTGCTGCCGGCTTTCAGGACGACGAAGCCGCGCGGGATCTGTCCCTTGAGTTCGTCGGCGACGCCGATGACGGCGCATTCGGCGACGTCGGGGTGGGCGGCCAGGGCCTCTTCCATGCTGCCGGTGGACAGCCGGTGTCCGGCGACGTTGATGACGTCGTCGGTGCGGCCCATGACGAAGACGTAGCCGTCTTCGTCGATGTGGCCGCTGTCGCCGGTGAGGTAGTAGCCGTCGTAGGCGGAGAGGTAGGAGGCGACGTAGCGGTCGTCGTCGTTCCAGAGCGTGGGGAGTGCGCCGGGCGGCAGGGGGAGCTTCACGACGATCGCACCGTCGACGCCCGCGGGCGCCTGCTCACCCGAGGGGTCGAGGACGCGGACGTCCCAGCCCGGCAGTGGGCGGGTGGGGGAGCCGGGCTTGAGGGGAGCGGCTTCGATGCCGACCGGGTTGGCGACGATGGGCCAGCCGGTCTCGGTCTGCCACCAGTGGTCGATCACCGGGACGCCCAGGAGCGCGCTCGCCCAGTGATACGTCTCGGGGTCGAGGCGCTCACCGGCGAGGAAGAGATAGCGCAAGTGGGAGAGGTCGTAGCCGGCGGTGAGCGCACCCTTCGGGTCCTCCTTCCTGATCGCGCGGAAGGCGGTGGGCGCCGTGAACATGGTCTTGGCCCGGTGCTCGGCGGCGACGCGCCAGAACTGGCCCGCGTCCGGGGTGCCGACCGGCTTGCCCTCGTACAGGACCGTCGTCGCGCCGGCCAGCAGCGGCGCGTAGACGATGTAGGAGTGCCCGACGACCCAGCCGACGTCGGAGCCGGTGAACATCGTCTCGCCCGGGCCCACGTCGTACACGGCGCCCATCGACCAGTGCAGGGCGACCGCGTAGCCGCCGCAGTCGCGTACGACTCCCTTGGGCTTTCCGGTCGTTCCTGACGTGTAGAGGATGTACAGGGGATCGGTGGCGGGGACGGGAACGCAGTCGGCCGGTGGCGCGGCGGCGACCAGGTCGGCCCAGTCGAGATCGTCCGGCCCCAGGGCGGCCGGCTCCTGCGGGCGTTGCAGGATCACGCTCTTCTCCGGCTTGTGGACGGCGAGTTCGATGGCCCGGTCGAGCAGGGGCTTGTATGCGATGACACGCTTGCCCTCGATGCCGCAGGAGGCGGAGACGACCACCTTGGGGGTCGCGTCGTCGATGCGGAGGGCGAGTTCGTGCGGGGCGAACCCGCCGAAGACGACCGAGTGGACCGCGCCGATGCGCGCACAGGCCAGCATCGCGACGGCGGCCTCGGGAACCATCGGCATGTAGATCACCACGCGGTCGCCGTGCCCCACGCCGAGCTGTGCGAGCGCTCCGGCGAAGGCCGCCACCTCGTTCCTCAGCTGCGCGTAGGTGTAGGTGCGGCGGGTGCCGGTCACGGGGGAGTCATGGACGAGCGCGGGCTGTTCGCCGCGGCCGGCTTCGACGTGCCGGTCGAGCGCGTTGAAGCAGACGTTGAGCCGACCGTCGGGAAACCAGCGGTAGAACGGTGCGCCCGAGGAGTCCAGGGCCCGTTGCGGAGTGGCATCC
Source organism: Streptomyces sp. DSM 40750 (assembly GCF_024612035.1). Lineage (GTDB taxonomy): Bacteria > Actinomycetota > Actinomycetes > Streptomycetales > Streptomycetaceae > Streptomyces. The sequence goes on along the minus strand of NZ_CP102513.1, from coordinate 910,069 downwards.
CAGTCGATGCCCTCTGCCGCCTTCAGCCAGAAGCTCTCCGGGTCCTCGGTACTGGCGCGGAAGACATCCTCGTACGTTCCCATCGCACACTCCTTTGTGGCATCGAGGGACAGTGGTGGGGCTGCCTGCGGAACGGTGTCCGACACAAGTACCGCATGCCGGCCGGCCTGGTCGAGCAGGAGACCGGCGGACCGGTCACCGGCATCGCGGTGGCGCGGCGGCCCGGCCGTCAGGCCCCGCCCTCAGGTGCAGCTTCTGCTCAACGGGTGCGGGGGGCCTAACCAACCATGGCTCGGGTCGGCGTAGAGCCGCGTGGCGTGCTGTGCGAGCCATATGGCCTGCGGAATGGCACCGAGACGCCTGCGGCGGCGGCTCTCCGTGACCGTGCCGCCCTTGGATCGCCGGCGGCGTCGTCGCCCCTCCGGTGACCGTGCTGGACGGAGGCTCTGTGGCCGGCACCGTCTCAGTCGTTGTCGGGCACCATCGAGACCACGACCTTGCCGGCCTTGGTGCGGCCCTGCTCGACATGCGCCATCGCCTCGAGCGTCTGGTCGAACGGGAAGGCGCTGTCGACGACCGGGCGGAGCTTCCCGCTGTCGTAGAGGGCGCCGAGTTTGCGCAGCTGGGAGCCGTTGGCCTGCATGAAGAAGAACTCGTAGCGCACGTTCAGCGCCTTCGCCTGCTTGCGGATCTTGCGGCTGAGCGTATTCATGACCAGGCCCATAAAGGATGGGGCGCCGAGCTGCTTGGCGAAGCCGGCATCCGGCGGGCCGACGACACTGATGGCCAGGCCGCCGGGCTTCAACACGGTCAGCGACTTCTCGAGGTTCGCTCCGCCCAGGGAGTCCAGCACCAGGTCGTAGCCGGACAGCACCTTCGAGAAGTCTTCCTTGGTGTAGTCGACGACGACGTCGGCGCCGAGGCTCCTGACCAACTTCTCGGTGTCGGTGTTCGTGGTCGTCGCCACTGTGGCGCCGAGATGCTTGGCGAGCTGGATGACTGTCGAGCCGAGGCCACCGGCACCGGCGTGGATGAGCACCTTCTGACCCGGCTTCACGTGGGCACGGTCGACGAGAACCTGCCAGGCGGCCAGGGCCACCAGCGGCACGGCGGCTGCCTCTTGGAGGGTGAGGGAGGCCGGCTTGGGCGCGACATCGTCCATGTCGATCGCGATGAACTCCGCGAAGCCTCCGATCCGCAGGTCGCGCGGACGGGCGTAGACCTCGTCGCCGACTTCGATGCCGTGTACGGCGGAGCCGACCCGCGTCACGACGCCGGCCACGTCGTGGCCGAGCACGAACGGAAGCTTGTACTTCAGGAGCTGCTTGAACTCCCCGTTGCGGACCATTTTGTCCAGCGGGTTGATACTGGCGGCGCTCACTCTGACCAGGACGTCGCGGTCTCCGACCGTGGGCTCGGGTACCTCTGCGGCGCGCGCGCCGTCCTTGCCGTACTTCTCGACGACGAATGCCTTCATGTCGGCCGCCTCTCTGCGTGGGTGGTTCGGGTGGTCGATGTGATTCTTCGCGCAGGTCCCCCTGCGCGCCCGTTTCTCGCGTGCGGCCGGGTTGATGTGCTGGGTCATGACGCTACTTCCTGAGTATATAAAAGTAAACTCAGGTGGGGTTAGGGTCACCCGCATGGATGCGAGGACCGAAGCTCTCCAGGACGCCGGCATGGACTCCCGTCTCGACCGGGACATGTCGAACTGCTCGATTGCCCGGACCCTCGAGGTCGTGGGGGAGAAGTGGACGATCCTGATCCTGCGCGAGGTCTGGTACGGCTCGTCCCGCTTCAGTGACTTCGAACGCGTCCTCGGCTGTCCTCGCAACCTCCTCGCGGCGCGGCTGCGGATGCTGGTGGAGGAAGGGATCCTGGCCACCGAGACCTACAAGGAACCGGGCTCACGGAGCCGGCCGAAGTACGTGATCACGTCCAAGGGCGTGGATCTGGTCCCGGCCGTGATGGGGCTCCTGCAGTGGGGCGACCGCTATCGCGCCGACCCGGAGGGCCCGGCCGTACTGGCGCGACACCGCGGATGCGGCGCGCACGTCGACGCCCAGATCCGCTGCGAACGTGGCCACGCCGTGCAGGCGGAAGACATCGAGAGCGTCCCTGGCCCGGCATTTCGGATGAGGTCCGCCGAGTGAGCCGAGTGCGGTTTGCGCCAGGGGTTCGTGGTGGGCGCAGTTTGCCGGGGTGTGCGGTCCGTGCGTAGACGCGTATGCGCCGGAGCTTGGGGGACAGGAGCAGATCGACGGCGTCCTGGGCGATCAGTGCCGGCGCGGCTGCGGGATCGGTGGCGATGCTCGTGGCGCCAGCGGGCTCCAGGCGTCGTCCGTGATGGCAGTGTGCGGGGTAGGAGTGTGCGGGGTGGGGCAGGGGCCTCGGCTGCTGCTCGGTCGAGCGTGGTGACGTCGCTGGATGCGGGTGGCCGGCCGTGGGCGGCCGCGAGCACGGCTCGGTCGACCGTCTCGCGCAGTCGTCGGCCCGACGTCAGGACGGCGGCAGCGGCGGGGCTCCGCAAGATCGGGTACGGAAACGTCCTTGCCAAAGCATGGAAGCAAGCCCCTTGACCGGCCCAACAACCCCTTGAATACAGGGCGTTGGGCCACATCCTCATAGCCCGTGTTCAGGATTCCGGAGCAAGGTCGTGTGGTGCGGTCAGGGCTTTGTGGGTCGACTCCAGGATCTTTTCCGACAGTTCGGTGCCCGCCGTGGCCCGGGCAAGCAGGATCGCGCCGACCAGAGTGGCCACCAGGGGAAGGCCCTCGCTGGTGTCGGTGGACATCCACGCGGCGAATTCCTCGACTCCGGCCGCGTACGTTTCGCGTACTTCCCCGGATGTGGGCTCGCGGGCCATGTCCCCTGCGAATCCGGCGGTGGGGCAGCCGGTGCCGGGCTGGTCACGGTGCTCGGCCGACAGATAGAAGTCGACGAGGGCGCCGCGCGCGGTCTCGTGATCGCTGTGGGCCGTGTCGAACGACGCCAGGAGCAGGTCGAGGTCCCCGAAGGCGGCCTGAGCCGCCTCGGCGATCAGGGCCTCCTTGGAGGGGAACTGCTTGTAGAAGCCGCCCGTGGTCAGCCCGATGGACTTCATCAGATCGGCGACGCTGATGCCGTTCACACCGCGCTCCCGGAAGAGCTGGGAGGCCGCGGCGACCGCGCGCCTGCGGTTCTCGAGCGCCTGTGCTTGCGAAACCCGACTCATCAGTCACCCGCCCACGTTAGATAGTTAAGTGCATCTATCGTACGCGAAGTGCCGGGCGGCCGGCCGCGGCGTCCTCTTCCCGTGCGGCTCCTTCTCGCCGCCGCAAGGCGAGGAGCTCGCGGGCCCGCATCCGAAGCGGAAGCGGCTTCCGGCCGTGCGGGGCATCCGTTCCGGGGTGTCGTTCGCCGTGCCCGCGTGCTCGCCGTGAGGGCAGTGCGCGAAACCGTCCATGGCGACCAGGCGGCCCGATGACTCTCCATTCGAACCTGATCGGCCGCCGACCCTGTAGCCCCGCGTGCACGTCGAGCGGTCTCCGGCCGTGGGCGGTGATTGACGGCATTGCGGGACCGTTGACCAGAACCCTTTAGATAGCTATCGTAATCTAAAGCGGGGTCGACGCTCCGGCCCCCACTCACCCCGTCAGCCCAGAAATGAGATCCACCCCATGACCACGCAGAACAAGACCGCTGTCGTCACCGGCGCGTCCGCAGGCCTGGGTGCCGCCTACGCGCAGCGGCTTGCCGACCGGGGCCACGACCTGATCCTGGTGGCCCGGAACACCGCGCGGCTGGAGACGCTGGCGGCGGACATCCGCAGCCGCACGGGCCGCGCGGTGGACGTCGTCACCGCCGACCTCACCGACGCGGCGCAGATCTCCGTGGTCGAGGAGCGCCTACGGACCGACGAGAGCATCGCGGTCCTGATCAACAACGCCGGAGGGTCGTTGTTCACCCCGCTGGCGGCCTCCGACGCCGCGGCCTCCGAGGCACTGATCAACCTCAACGTGACCTCGCTGACCAGGCTGACCACCGCGGTCCTGCCGGGCCTGACGGCCCGCGGGCACGGCACCGTGGTGAACATCTCCTCTGCCCTGGCTCTCAACATCCTGCCCGTCAGCGCCGTCTACAGCGGCACCAAGAGCTACGTCCTGACGTTCACCCAGGCCCTGCAGCAGGAACTCGCCGAGAGCCCCGTCACAGTGCAGGCCGTACTCCCGGGCGCGGTCCGCACGGAGTTCTGGGACGGCTCCGGCCTCGACCTCGCGGCGTTCCCCGACGAGTGGATCATGAGCGCGGACGACACCGTCGACGCGGCGCTCGCCGGCCTCGACGCCGGGGAGCCGGTCACCATCCCGTCACTGCCGGACATCAGTGACTGGGAGTCGTTCGAGAAGGCGCGCCAGACGCTCGTCCCGAACCTGTCGCAGCGAGTCCCGGCCGACCGCTACCGCGGCTGACCGCCGGCTCCGACCCCCGCTGCGGCAGTCCCTCTGTGACAACGGCACGGCCGCTGCCACACACGACCGATACGTCCTCCGGCCCGTGGGGAAGACCAACGCTCGGCCGCCCAGTACCAGTACCGCGATGGCGGCGGTCAGGTGCGCGGCAAGCCCGTCCGCGCCGTCCGGTATGTCCAAATGGCCCCATGGAGGTGCCCCGTGTCTGATCACGCTGCTGTAGAACTGAGCCCGGAAGCGATCGAGTTCGCGGACTTTATGGCCGGACTCGTGATTCCCGAGTCCGAGTTGGATGCGGCGCGCATCCAGGCGGAGCAGGTCCATCTCGCGGCCCGGGAGCCGGAAGGCGTCACCTACCGGGAGGTGGACGCGGGTGGCGTGCTGGGAATCTGGTGCGAACCGGTCGACGCCAACACCGACCACGTCCTCCTGCACACTCACGCCGGCGGCTCCGTTCTGGCGTCAGCACACGTCGACCGGAAGCTCGCCGGCCACATCGCCAAGGCCGCCGGGGCCCCCGTACTGGTCCTGGACTTCCGGCGCGCACCGGAACACAAGTACCCGGCCCAGGTCGACGACGCGGAGGCGGCCTTCAACTGGCTGCTGTCCGAAGGGTACGAGCCGGGAAACATCATCACGATCGGCCACTCGATCGGCGGGTTCATCGCCGTCGCCCTGGCGCTTCGCCTCCGTGACAAGAAGCAGCCGCTGCCCGGCGCCATCGTGTCGATCTCCCCCTGGTGCGACCTCGAGATCGCCAACGAGACCATGGTGACCAAGGCCGAGACGGACAAGATACTCAGCAAGGATCTGCTGGAGTTCTTCCGGGATGCCTGGATCGGGGGTACGGGCATCGAGTTCACGGACACCAGGATCAATCTGAACCGGGCGGATCTGAGTGGTCTGCCCCCGACCCTCGTCTCCTGGGGAACGTACGAGGTCCTGGCCGGCGAGGACGAGGAGTTCGCCGCCCGCGTCAAGGACGCCGGAATCGACACGACGACCGTGGTGGTCCCCGGAGGCCAGCACTCGTACGTCTACGGAGCCGGCCGGGTTCCGGAGACCGACGCCGCCATCGCACAGATCGGCGCCTGGGTCCGCGAGAAGACCAAGATCTGACCGAGCGGTCCGGGCGCGGCAGTCGCAAGACCCGCGCGCCTGCCGGACCGGGACGGGGGACGGACGCCGACACGGCCTGCGGTGGCGCGCAGGTCCGCGACGCCCGCGATCTCGTCCCGGTCCGGCAGACGACGGTCCGGACGGCCGACCACGACGGCGGCGATGTCATCACCATCGAGTTCGCCGCACTGCCGGGCCGGGAAGTCGACGGCTTCGTGCCGCCTCCGGAGTTCGTCCACACGTGACCTGCCACGCCTTCGTCCCACCCCGAGAACCAGGAGAACGACGATGCACAGCCCGAGCCGCAACGTGCCACGTATACTGACGGATTCCGTGTCCCGGTACCCGGAGCGCACCGCGATCGTCTTCGGTGACGACCGCATCACGTACAGAGCTCTCGACGCCGCGGCCAACCGGGTCGCGAACCTGCTCGTCTCGCGCGGTATCCGGCCGGGGGACAAGGTCGCACTGTCCTGCCCCAACCTGCCCCACTTCACCAGCGTCTACTTCGGCATCCTCAAGGCCGGGGCGGCGGTCGTGCCGCTGAACGTGCTGTTGAAGGCCGGCGAGGTCGCCTACCACCTCACCGACTCCGACGCGAAGGCGTACTTCGCGTTCGAAGGCACATCGGAGCTGCCGATCGGGCAGACCGCGTGGGAGGGATTCCGGGCCACCGAGAGCTGTACCGAGTTCTTCCTGATCGAGGGCGCTGGCGCGCCGTGGGCCGGGGACGGTACGCCGGAGTCGTACGCAGCGGGAATCGCCGGGCAGCCGGTGACGTTCCGGACGGTCGAGCGCGACGAGGACGACACCGCGGTGGTCCTCTACACCTCCGGCACGACCGGACGGCCCAAGGGCGCGGAGCTGCGTCACCGCAACGTGTACGACAACGCGCTCGCCGGCGTCGACCTGTTCGCCGCCGACCCCGAGCGCCCCGACACGTACCTGTGCGCGTTGCCGCTGTTCCATGCCTTCGGCCAGACCGTGATCCAGAACGGCGCGCTCGCCTTCGGCGGCACGATCGTGATGCAGCCGAGGTTCGAGGCGCGGGCGACCCTGCGTCTCATGCTCGACCACGACGTGACGTTCTTCGCCGGCGTCCCGACGATGTACTGGGGTCTTCTCGCCGCTCTCGACGCCACGGTCGACGTCGCCCGCCTGGCCGCGAATCTTCGCGTGGCGGTGGCTGGTGGCTCGGCGCTGCCCGGCGAGATCCACAAGCAGTTCAAGGACCGCTTCGGCGTCACGATCCTCGAGGGATACGGGCTGTCCGAGACCTCTCCGACGGCCTCCTTCTCCCGGTTCGGAGAGGAGCCCCGAGTCGGGTCGATCGGCGTGCCGATCCCGGGCGTGGAGATGAAGCTGATCCGCGACGACTGGTCCGAGATCGAGGGTGGCCCCGACGAGATCGGGGAGATCGCGATCAAGGGACACAACGTCATGAAGGGCTACTACAAACGGCCCGAGGCGACGGCCGAGGCGATCAGGGAGGGCTGGTTCCGCTCCGGCGACCTCGCCCGCAAGGACGAGGACGGCTTCTACTACATCGTCGACCGGTCCAAAGACATGATCATCCGCGGCGGCTTCAACGTCTACCCGCGCGAGATCGAGGAAGTGCTCATGGAGCACCCCGCCGTCTCACTGGTCGCCGTCATCGGCGTACCGCACGAATCCCACGGTCAGGAGGTCAAGGCCGTCGTGGTGAAGAAGGCCGGCAGCGGCGCGACCGAGGAGGAACTCGCCGCCTGGGCCAAGGAGCGGCTTGCCGCGTACAAGTACCCGCGCGTCGTCCAGTTCGTCGCCGAACTGCCCCTGACCCCCACCGGCAAGATCATGAAACGCGATCTGGCCTGAGCCCGTCGGCCGCTTCGCGCCTGAGGCGACCGAACGCCTGGGGCATGTAAGACGTGCCATGCCAAGGCACCCGACCCCGCAGAGCCTGCCTTGGGATAGCGCCCTCCGCCTGGACCGACAGAACCAGGGAGGTCAGGTTGGGCGGTTTCGGTATCCCGCCTGGGGCTGTGCTCCTGTCCTCACGTTCCCGTGTCCCATGCCATCGTGACCGCCGACGAGATCGTCGCTGCGTTCAAGGGGACGTCGGTGGCGTGACGCTCACCGTGGCACTGCTCATCGGTGCGGCCAGTGTGCCGGCGACGGCGAAGGCGCTGAACCCTGCGGCCGGAGCGCCCATCGGGTTGGGTTCGGCGGCACGCCGAAGTCGATCGTGCGCTGAGGGGCAACGGCGGCGGAGTGCACGGCACTCAGCTGATGTCGCGGCTGTCCGGCCCGCGACCCTGAGGTCGATGGCTCACGAGCGGAGGCGGGCGCCTGTTCCCAGCCGGGCGGTGACTTCACGGGGAGTGAGGGGCGAGTGCTCCGCCGAGCACTCGACGACGACGCGGACCGGGGCGTCGCACTCGGTGTGGCGGACGTCCAGTAGCGGACCCTCGGAACCGAGGGTGTATGCCTCGCCCCACTGGCTCAGCGCCATCAGGACGGGCCACAGGTCCCAGCCCTTGCGGGTCAGACGGTATTCGTTACGGGAGCGGCTGCCGGGCTCCCGGTAGGGGACGGTCTTGAGGATGCCGGCCGAGGTCAGCTTGCGGAGACGGTCGCTGAGGACGGCCTCCGACAGGCCGATGTGGCGGTGGAAGTCGTCGAAGCGGCGGACGCCGTTGACGGCGTCACGCAGGATCAGCAGCGTCCATTTCTCCCCGATCACGTCGAGCGTGCGCTGGACGGGGCAGTTCTCCGTGCTCGCCTCAAGCCACTCCATCCCGCCATCCTAAGGGACCTGCCTTCGTCATTGACAGTCAGGTGAACCGACGTCTAGCTTCACTTGAAAAAGTCAGCCGACAGGCAGAGGGAAGGGCGCTGGACCGTGGGGCGAACGCGTACGTATCACTGGGACGATCCCGCGATCTCGGCGGAGGCCGCCGGGCGCATGGCCGGCATCGACTTCCTGCGTGAGGTGCAGGCGGGGCGGCTGCCGAGGGCGCCGATCAGCTCCACCGTCGACTTCGACCTGGACGAGGTGGAGCCCGGCAGGGCGGTCTTCTCGCTGATGCCGGGCGAGGAGCACTACAACCCGATCGGCAGCGTCCACGGCGGCGTTTTCGCCACCCTGCTCGACTCGGCGGCGGGCTGCGCCGTCCAGTCCACCCTCCCGCAGGGCATGGCGTACACCTCGCTCGACCTGACCGTGAAGTTCCTGCGACCGATCACCGTGGACACGGGACGGGTGCGCGCCATTGGCACGGTCGTCAGCAAGGGCCGCCAAACCGCCCTCGCCCAGGCCCAGTTGGTCGACGCGACGGACCGACTGCTCGCCCATGCCACCAGCAGCTGCATGCTCTTCCCGGTGCCCGCCCCTCGGGCGTGACTCCGCAGGCGGGGCCCTCGGTCCGTGGGGGCAGCCGGACAACAGGGAGTGCATCGATACTCCACTCGGCGGCGGCCCGCTGCCCCTTGGCACCTCGTCGATTGTGAGGCCGGGGTGTGTCGCAGCCATGCCTGGGCGCCCGGGGGAGACGTTTCCCTCGGGCGCCGGTTGCTCTGCTCAGGCGGCGTGGACGGGGTAGTCGGTGTAGCCGGCTGCGCCGCCGCCGTAGAAGGTGTTGGGATCGGGGGTGTTGAGGGGGGCGTTGGCGCGTACGCGCTCGACCAGGTCGGGGTTGGCGAGGGCCATCGAGCCCACGGTGATGACGTCGGCCAGGCCGTCCTCGATGTCCTTGGCGCGGGTGGGGATGTCCGTGCCGGCCCGGTTGAGGAGCAGCGTGTTCGGCCACAGCTTGCGCAGGGTGTGCAGGAGTTCTTCGTCGCCGCCGTGGCCGATGTGCAGGTAGGCGAGGCCGAGGGGGGTGAGGGCGTTCAGGAGGTGCGGGTAGAGCTCGTGGGGGTCGCTCTCGGTGAGGTCGTTGAGCTGGAAGGGGTTGCCGGGGGAGATGCGGATGCCGGTGCGGCCGGCGCCGATCTCGTCGGCCACGGCGGTGGCGACCTCGACGGCGAAGCGGATGCGGTTGTCGAGGGAGCCGCCGTACTGGTCGGTGCGCTGGTTGGCGCTGGGGAAGAGGAACTGGTTGATCAGGTAGCCGTTGGCGCCGTGGATCTCGACGCCGTCGGCGCCGGCCGCGATGGCGGCCGCGGCGGCGCGACGGAAGTCGTCGACCGTCGCGGCGACCTCCTCGGTGGACAGCTCGCGCGGCTCCGGCATCTCCTGCGGTCCGGACGCGGTGAACGTGAGGCCGGCCGGCTTGATCGCCGAGGGAGCGACGGGCTGTCGCCCGTGGGGGGTGTTGCCGGGGTGGGCGATGCGGCCGGCGTGCATGAGTTGGATGACGATGCGTCCGTCGGCCTTGTGCACGGCGTCGGTGACCTTGCGCCAGCCGGCGATGTGTTCGTCGGTGTAGATGCCCGGGGTCACCGGGTAGCCCTGTCCGTCGGCGTTGGGCTGGGTGCCCTCGGTGATGATGAGGGCGTGCGAGGCGCGCTGGGCGTAGTACTCGGCGTTCAGCTCGGTCGGCACGCCGTCCGGGGTCGCCCGGCTGCGGGTCAGGGGAGCCATGGCCAGCCGGTGCGGCAGGGCGATCTCTCCGACGGCGGTCGGGTTCCACAGGGCGTTCAGCATGGGTGATTCCTCGGGTTATGGGTGGCGGACGGCCACGGATGGGGCGGTCGCCGTATGGGCGTGGTCGGCTGGGTGGGGATCCTTCGCCGAGCTGCTTCTGAGTCCGATGACCAGTCGTCATGGGCGGGGCCGGACAGGACGCCATCGACCGCCAATAGTATTACGATCGTAATCGTATGTCGAGGTGGCTGCCGGGGGCAAGTGGGGGGCCCGTCTTCGAGGGTGGCCGACCGCCGCCGCTGCCCACTCTTTGGAGTACGTTCGCAATACCATAGACTGGTGAAGTCGGTGAAGGGCAACCGGTCCTTCCGGTCGGCGATGGAGCGTGTGCTGTGGTGCGGTACGGAAAAGAGCACAAGTCGGAGACGAGGCGGCGGATCATCGAGACGGCGGGCCGCCGGTTCAAGCGAGACGGGATCGACGGCTCCGGGGTCTCGACGCTCATGAAGGACGCGGGGCTGACCAATGGGGCCTTCTACGCTCACTTCGAATCCAAGGACGACCTCGTCACCACGGCAATCGCCGACCAGTTGAAGGTGCAGGCCGAGGCTGTCGTCGCGCGGGCTGCGCCCGGCCGTGCCGGACTCGAGCAGATTGTGCGGGGGTACCTGTCGCCCCAGCACCGCGACACCCCTGGCGACGGCTGCCCCAACGCCGCTCTGCTCGACGAGATCGGGCGCTGCGCCGACACGACCAGGCAGGCGTACACCGACGGTGTGCTGGTCCTCATCGACGGCATTGCCGCCCGCATGGCACCCGAGGCCCCGTCCTCGGCACGTGTGAAGGCGCTCAGCCTCCTCGGCCTGATGGCCGGGACGCTGCAGCTTTCCCGCGCCTTGACCGACAGCCAACTCTCCAACGAACTCCTCGATCAGGGGATCAACAACGCCCTCGCCCTGCTGGACGCCGGGCAGCGCGTCTGACGCACCACATCCTTGGCCCCAGGCTGCGGCTCTCGGGGGCCGGCCCGACGTCGGCAGGGTCTCTCCGGCTGGGACTCGGCCGACGCCACCGGGTATCACCTCCTGTGCCGCCGCGGCTGCTGGAAGGCCCGGATGCGGTTCCTCGCCGGACCGAAACTCTTGATCATCGACGGCCTCGGTTGCCTCCCGCTGACGATTCGAGCGGGCGGGTGGGCGACAGCGGATCGGGTGCCGCTGCCGGACCGAGGGAGGCGGCGCTCGGCCGATGTGGTTCGGCGGAGTCGTTGCTGATCTCGCGCAGGATCAGCAGCGTCCCTGTCTCCCCCACCACGTCGAGCGTGCGCTGAGCACGGACAGCTGTCCGTGCTCACCTCAAGCCTTCATCCCGCCATCGCAGGTCCTGGCTTCATCATTGACAGTCAGATGACGCGTGGCTAGGTTCATTTCTCGAACTCAGACGGAGAGAGGCAGGGTCGTGGGACGGACGCGTACGTATGAGTGGCAGGATCCCGCGATTGTGGGAGCAACCGCCGGCCGCACCTCGGGCGTGGAGGTGCTGCGTGACCTGCTCGAGCGACGCCTGCCCCCACCGCCCATCGTGGCCGCTCTGGACTTCGCCCTCGAGGAAGTGGAGGAGGGCCGCGTGGTCTTCTCGCTGGTGCCGGGCGAGGAGCACTACAACTCCATCGGCAGTGTGCACGGAGGGGTCTACGCCACCCTGCTCGACTCGGCGGCCGGTGGGGCAGTCCAGTCGACCCTGCCGCAGGGCATGGCGTACACCTCGCTTGATCTGACCGTGAAGTTCCTCCGGCGGATCACCGTGGACACCGGCAAGGTCCGTGCCATCGGCACGGTCGTCAGCAGGGGACGCCAAACCGCTCTCGCCCAGGCCGAGTTGGTCGACGAGGCGGACCGCCTGCTCGCCCACGCCACCAGCAGCTGCATGCTCTTTCCCTTCCCCTCGCCCTGAACCGCGACGGGCATGCTCACGGCTCGCACCGGGCGGCGCCCCGACCGCGACCTCGGCTGACGGTCATACCACCGCACGTACGCATCAATGCGCCCCGGCCGGATGCGGCGAGCCGCGCGTTCCGTACGATGCCGCAGCCTTCCTGGTGACCGTCGTACCCGCCGTCCCTGGCGCAATCCGAAGGACTTCGAACGCATGAGCACCGGCATCGGCAGTGTCCCCGTCCACGACGCCGCGCCCGCCGGGCGGCACAGGAGTGAGAAGGCCGTCGTCTTGGCGCTGAGCCTCGCCGCCATGATCGTGTCGATGATGCTGACACTGGTGGTGCCGATCCTCAGCCTGATCCAGAGCAGCCTGCACACCACCGCCGCCAACGCCAGTTGGGTCACCACCGCCACCCTGCTGTCCGCCGCCGTCTTCACACCCCTGCTCGGCCGCTTCGGCGACCAGCACGGCAAAAAGCCCACCCTCGTCGGGGTACTGCTGGTGCTGATCGCCGGCACCGTACTGGCAGCCACCACGCACTCCCTGCTGTGGCTGATCACCGGCCGGGTGCTGCAAGGTGCCGCCACCGCGATCTTTCCCCTCTCTCTTTCCATCCTGCGCGAAGAGATCCGCCCGCAGAAGCTGCCGGCGGCGCTGGCGACGGCCAGTGGAGCGTTCGCCTTCGGCAGTGGCATCGCCCTGGTAGCGCCGCCGGTCTGCTCACAGCCGGTTCCCACCCCGACTATCGCAACGTGTTCTGGCTGGCCACCGGGCTCGCCGTCATCGTCCTCATCGCCGTCCTGACCCTGGTGCCGGCCGGCCGCCGCACCACCGGTGGCCGAACCGACATCCTCGGCACCCTCACCCTCGCCGCGACTCTCGTGCTGTTTCTGCTGCCCATCACCCAGGGACACGAGTGGGGCTGGTCCGCGCTGAGTACGATCGGCTGCTTCGCCGGTGCCGCCGCCATGGGCGCCGTATGGGTGCTGGTCGAGCGGCAGGTGCCGCAACCGCTGGTCGACATGCGGATGTTCGCCCACCGGCCGGTGCTCTTCGCCAATCTCGCCGGGCTCCTGGTCGGATACGGCACGTTCGTGCTCATCATCGGCGTGTCGTACCTGGTCCAGATGCCGTCGAGGGCCGCGGGATACGGCTTCGACGCGAGTGTGCTGCGCGCATCGGTGGAGTACCTGCTCCCCAGCACCGTGGTGTCGCTGCTCGCCGCGCCGGTCGGCGGTCAACTGGTCCGCCGGCACGGTCCGCGGGTGGTCCTGGTGCTGGCCTCGGCGAGCGGCACGGCGGGCTTCGCCTGGCTCGCCCTGGACCACAGCCGCACTCCCTCGGTCATCGCGGCAGGCGCGTTCGTGGGCGCTGCCATCAGTCTCGGTTACGCGGCCATGCCGGCGATCATCGTGGCCGCCGTGCCGCAGCGCGAGAGCGGCATCGCCAACGGCATCAACTCCATCTCCCGCTCCACTGGCAGCGCCATCGGCAGCGCGGTGATCACCACCGTGCTGGCCTCCAAGAGCGTCGGGCACCTTCCCGCCGGCTCCCCGGCACTGCCCGCCGAATCGCGGTTCACCCTCAGCTTCGTCCTCGCCGGGGCGGCCTTCGCGCTGATAGCGCTGGTCGCCTGGTTCGGCCTGCGGCACATCCAGGTGGCACAGCACCATGCCGCCGAAGCGGCGGCGGACCGGGTTGCCGTGAACGAGTCCGAGGTGCTGCCCGGGAGCAGGTAGGAGGCCCGTACGGAGGCCTGGCACGGCGACGCCAGAACAGGGCATTTGCGGTTTTGCCTCTGATGCCGCCTCTGAAGCCGCCATCTGACACCGACCTTCCCGGTGCCCGGACCCGTGCGTTCGGAGGCTCGGGCGTCGGGGGCCCGGCGCACCAGAGCGCCGTCAGGACCGGCGCCACCTGGCGTCCGATTCGCGTTGGGTCAGCTGACCCGGCCAAGTCATGCCTCGTCCGCCCCTCATGCGGCGTGACGTCCGGATGAGGAGACCGTTCGTGGCAGGGCCGTGAGATGGGAAGGTGTCCGCCTGCTCATGCCGCGGCGGCCAGACGGGTGCAGAGAGTTGGGTGAGGGCATGACGCGGGCTGCGTGCAGCGGTTGGTAGCGGCGTCTCCCCGGCCTGGCGGCAGCCCTGTTCCCGGGCCGCCGCAGGTTGCGCGTGGAGAGGCATCGATGGAGAGGGCATGACGACCGCTCCGCTGCTGCGAGGCCACCGACCCGGGTGGCATCCCTTCCGGTAGGTGAATCCGCTCCCCGCCACTCATGTGAGTACGGTCATAATCCCAAACCTGGCCAGGACCTTGCCCACGGGGCGGCTCCCTGCTTATTGTCGTACGGTCATAATGCAAAAACTCGATGAGCGCGTGGGCGCAGCCTCCTGCGAACCCGCCGGCCAAAGAGGCCCAGCAACTCTCTCGAAAGGGACTTCCCATGAAGTCGCTGGTCTTGCCGAAGACAATGCCGGCGGCAGTGGACGAGGCGCGGGGTGCGGAACGGACGGACAGCGCTACGGTCGCGGAGCGACGGAACCCGGGCACCCCCGGCCCACTCGCCTCCTTCACCCGCTTCGTCCTGTTCGGCGGCGGTGTCGGGGTCGCGTCCAGCACTGCCGTGGCCGGGCTCGCCGGACTGATGCCCTGGACTGTGGCGAATGCTCTGATCACCGTCGCCTCGACTCTCCTCAGTACGGAACTCCACGCACGCTTCACCTTCGGGGCAGGGCATGCCGGATGGCGCCAGCACTGGCAGTCCGCGGGGTCTGCCACGGCCGCCTACGTGGTGACCTCCACCGCGGTGCTCGTCCTGCACCTCGTGCAGCCGTCGGCCGGAGTGCTCTACGAGCAGGTCGTCTACCTCACCGCCGCCGGGCTCGCCGGTGTCGGGCGTTTCCTGGTGCTGCGGGTGTTCGTCTTCGCCGGTGGCCGGACCCGGACCACGGTGCGGGCCATGAGCCCGGCGCCGGCACGGGAAACGGGCGCCAAGGCGTCCCTGCTCTTCCCGGTACCGGCGCTGTGAGCGAAGAGGTGTGTGGTGCCCCAAAGCCCGCCCCTCTGGGGTGACCGGCGGTATTCCGCGACTGCCCGGGCAGCTCGCCGATGCCCGGATTCTTACATCGGGATGATCTCCGTCATGGTCCCTTGGGTTGGGCCAGCCGCCGTACCAGGTCCACCCAGGTGGCCTGCAGGCGTGCGGTGTCCACCCCCCGCTCCTTGCGCAGGTGGTCCGCCGCTTCGAAGCTCGTGAAGGCGAGAAGGGCGTGGGCGAGCATGTCGTGGTCTGCGTCAACCCCCGTTTCGCGCAGGAGAGTTGAGACGTGACAGTGCAAGGCTCGGCCGGTGTCCGAGGCGTTGCGGCGTGCGTAGGGCACCTGGCGTCCCAGCGCGGCGCCCGGGTCCGCGTCGGCGGCGACGCGCTCGAGCAGGGCGCAGCCGGACGTCGCCAGACGATCTCCCGCAGGTGCTCCTGGCCCCAGGGGAGGAGGACCTGCGGTATGCGCCTCCTGGAACTCCGCCTCGGCTTCGTCGAGGAGAGCGAGCAGGAGGCCGTTGCGGTCGCCGAACCGGCGAAAGAGCGTGCCCTTTCCCACGCGGGCCGCTTCGGCGACCTCCCGCATCGTCACATTCTCGGCTCCCTGTTCGTCGATCAGTTGTGCGGCCGCTTCCAGTAGCCGGGAGCGATTGCGCGCGGCATCGGATCGCTCGGCGGTGACGCCGACCGATGCGTTGTTCGATGTCTCCGTCACCGTTCACTCCGTGATGTCGCGCGTGCGTACCTACACGCTTCCGTCCTGGATGTGCACCGGCGTTCCTGGACGGGATGGTCGGCTGAGGGTCGAGGGAGCAGGTTGGCGCGAGGGTCGTCACAGGAGCCACATACCCGGCCCTCGGAGGTCCGGCGTCCGCTGAGGTTCACGCCGCCTGTACCGGTCATGAGGCGCCCCGGGGCAGCATCGGCTCCCGGCCCGGGGACGCCCGGCGGTGACGATCGCCACTCGGATCAGGCGGCACCTCGCATGGTCACGAGGTGCCGCCTGATCCGGTGTCAGGGGTCTGCCGCCCGAGTGGGGCGCCGGCGTTTCGGTCGGCGTGGTCAGGCGGCGAGGAAGTTGGCCACTTCGGTCGTGAAGGCCTTGACGTGCTGGAACAGGAAGGCGTGGCCGGCGTCGCTGTAAAGGACCAGGGTGGCCGAGTCGAGATGCTGGACGGCGACGTAGGAGGCCAGGGCGGGGACCATCACGTCGTGGACGCCGTTGGCGTACAGGACGGGCTGCTTGATGGTCTCCAGGTTCGCCCGTACCTGCTCGAACGGAACCGCCATGAACTTGACGATCGCCTCGCGTTGGCGCATCGCCGCTGTCTCGGACACCGCAGGGCCCCCGGCGGCCAGTCGTGTCGAGACCTTGGTGAGGTGCTCGACCCCGGCGGCGCGGGCCGCGTCGGTCTCGGGGTAGAACAGGTAGAGCATGTCGTCCACGTCGGCGTCGGGCTTGGCCATGATGCCCTGCACCTTCTCGGACAACGGCGGCAGCTCGGGCACCGGGCCCGGACCGCTGCCCGCCACGACCAGCTTGCGGACGAGGTCGGGCCGCCGCAGCGCCACGTGCTGGGCCACGAAACCGCCCATGGACCATCCGAGCAGGTCGGCCTGCGCCAGGCCGAGGGCCTCGATGAATTCGATGGCGCCGTCGGCGAATCCTTCGATGGAGTCGCGCGGTTCGCCGGTCGTGTAGCCGATCCCGATGTTGTCGAAGAGGATCACGTCGTGGTCGGCGGCCAGGAGGTCCAGGAACTCCGGGTCCCACCAGTCGATGGTCCCGCGGAAGCGGTTCACCAGGACCAGGGGGACGCCGCCCCGTGGCCCCATCCGCCGGTAGGTGAACGTTGTGGAAGCGCCTTCCACGGACAGGTCCTCGGCCTTGTCTGCCAGATAGGTACACATGACGTGGCTCTCCTTTGTGCCGGTGTGCCTGAGAGGTGTGGTCTGTTGGGGCGGGCGTCAGCCGGCCGCCTTGTTGGCTTGGGGATCGCTTGTCGAAGACCCGGCCGTGGTAACGGTGCGGCGCACCGTGCGGAGGCGTGACGACGGGACGGGCCGACGGCCGGCGCGGACGTGGGGCACCGAGCATCGGCAACGATGGGCCGGTGTGGATTCCTGGGCGGCTGCTTCCCCGGTGAGCTGCGGTCGGCCCGCCAACTCGTCCCGCACGAGGGAGAGTTAGCCCACAGCCTCGCCAACGTCGCACATCAGGCAGGGACTTCAGACCCGAGATCCATCGCGGTGATGTTGATCAGGCCGTGGAGGAACTTGGCCGCCCGGAGAGAACTGTTCCCTCACGCAATCTTGACGACGACCTTGCCGGCCTTCGCGCGCCCGTTCTCGGCGTACTCCAGCGCCTCTCGGGTCGACTCGAACGGGAAGACCGTGTCGACGACGGGGTGGATCTTGCCGGCGTCGATCAGGCGGGTGAGCTCGCGCAACTGGTCCCCGCTGGCCTTCATGAACAGGAACGAGTACGTCACCTGACGGCGTCGGGCGCGGCGTCGGATCCGGAAACTCAGCGCGGACATCACCAGTCGGATGACCGGATTCGCCCCAAGCTCACGGGCGACAGCGGCGTCGGGAGGGCCCGCGACACTGATGAGATTTCCGCCGGGCTTGAGCACGTCCAGGGACTTCTTGAGCGTCTCGCCGCCGATCGAGTCCAGGACGACGTCGTAATCGTGCAGCACCGTCTCGAACGCCTGCTTCTTGTAGTCGACGACGATGTCCGCGCCCAGACGCTTCACCAGCTCGACGTTGGCCGTGCTCGCGGTGGTGGCCACATGCGCCCCCAACTGCTTCGCCAGCTGGATGGCGATGGTGCCCAGGCCGCCGGAGCCCCCATGGATGAGCACCTTCTGGCCCGGCTGAATGTGCGCTCGTTCGACCAGCACCTGCCACGCGGTCAGGGCGACCAGGGGGAGGGACGCGGCCTCCTCCATGGTCAGCATGGCCGGCTTGGTCGCCACGTCGTCCTGGTGCACCGCGATGAGTTCGGCGAACGTGCCGATGCGGTCCTTGTCGGGCCGCGCGTATACCTCGTCGCCCACCGCGAACCGCGTGACGGCCGCGCCCACCTCGACCACCACCCCAGCCAGGTCGTTGCCCAGGACGAAAGGAACCCGGTACGGCAGGATCGCCTTGAATTCCCCGTCCAGGGTCTTGAGATCGAGCGGGTTGACGCTCGCTGCGTAGATCTGGATCAGGACGTCGTCCGCGCCCACCTGGGGGTCCGGCGCCTCGCCGGCCCGCAGGCCGGCCTTGTTGCCGTAGCGCTCGACCAGGAATGCCCTCATCGTTCTCTCCGTATCTTGCCCGCAAGCGGACGGGGTGCTGTTTTCCTCGGCGGTGAGGGCGCGTGAGGCGCGCTGGATGCGGTGCCCGACGTTCACCTCGGTCGGCAGGGCTTCGGGGGTGGCCTGCCTTGCGTCACGGATGCCGTCGGCGGCCGGTGTGGTCGGCGTAGGTCCCGAACCCAATGAAATTACGATCGTAATACTAAGGGGCCGGTCGATGGATGGCAAGTAGACCCTCGGCTCCGGGGCGCGTCGTGCCTACGGCGGGCCCAGGGCATCGACGAGAAGTGTCCGCCGGTCGGGCTGGTGTGAGGTCGAGCGGTGTCCCGGCAGGGCTGACGGGCGTCCTGTGGCATGGGCGGGCGCGTGGTGTGTGGCGAAGGCCGTTCCCCCGGCCGTGGCGGTGCGCCGGTTCATCACCGCGTTCGCGGAGCGGTAGGTGCGGTGGCGCTCAGTGTGTGGGGGACAGGGCGCCGCGGAAGGTGCGCCGGTAGGTGAGCGGTGAGACGCCGATGGCGGCATGCAGGTGTTCACGTAGCGATGTGCCGCCGGCGAAGCCGACTTGGCCGGCGATCTCGTCCACCGGCAGGTCGGTGGTTTCCAAGAGGTGTCGTGCCCGGTCGACGCGCTGCTGGATCAGCCAGCGTCCCGGGCTCATGCCCACCTCTTCGGTGAAGCGGCGGGCGAAGGTGCGCAGGCTCATGTGGGAGTGCTCGGCGAGGTCCGTGAGCGTCATGGGCTCGTGGAGGTTCTCCAGGGCCCACTGGCGGGCGGTGGCCGTTCCGCTGGCCGTGGCCTCGGGCACCGGGTGCTGGATGTACTGCGCCTGTCCTCCGTCGCGCCACGGGGGCACGACGCACATGCGGGCCACCTGGTTGGCGACTTCACTGCCGTGGTCCTTGCGGATGATGTGCAGGCAGACGTCGAGCCCGGAGGCGGCACCGGCCGAGGTCAGCACATCTCCGTCGTCGATGAAGAGGACGTCGGGGTCCAGTGCGACCTGAGGGAAGCATGCGCGGAAGAGGTCGGCGACGACCCAGTGGGTGGTGGCCGGCCTGCCGTCGAGGAGGCCGGCTGCGGCGAGGACGAAGGCGCCGGTGCAGATTGATACGAGGCGGGTGCCTGGGGTCACGGAGGCGATCGCCTGGACCACGGCTTGCGGTACTTCCTTCGTGACGGCGGTGGTGACGAAGGGCGGGATGACGACGGTGTCGGCGGTGCGCAGCGCCTCCGGGCCGTGCTCGACGGTGATCGAGAAGTCGGAGTTGGTGCGTACCGGGCGGCCGTCGACGCTGCAGGTGAGAACCTCGTAGCGGCCGTCCGCCGCCTCGAAGACCCGGCTGGGAATGCCCAGTTCGAAGGGGTACACACCGTCCACGGCCAGAACGACGACTCGGTGCATGGATGCCATGGCGTGATCCCGTCGAAAGTTGGAATTCATGCCATGCTATCGGACGGTGACGGCAACACGCTGGACGTATCACGCGCAGCCCATCGTGTCTCTGGGCGGTGTCAGTACGGCGAATGCGAGGCCCGCTCCCACGGCATCCGCTCAAGCTCAGGAGTCGAGGAACCCCAGCGCCCTTGCGACGAAATCCTCGTGGTGCTGGAAGATTGCCCCGTGGCCGGAATCGGGGTAGAGGGGGACAAGTGCGCTCATGGGCAGACGAGCGGCCAGGTCGAGTGTGTTCTGGCTGGGCACCATCCGGTCGTTGTCACCGTTTGCCACGAGGACGGGTTGGCGCACGGCCGACAGGTTTGACGGTGACTGGCGGCCCCACCGCTTGACGGCCTTCAATTGGGCACGGAGCGACGGCGGTGAGATGTCCTTGTCGCGGTTGTCCGTGCGCTCCTTCAGTCGTCGCAGGAAGGCTCGTCCTGCCCTTCGGCCGCCTGCGGTGTCGGTGAAGAAGAGGGAGAGCTTCGGGTCCTGGCGGGTCAGGGCGCCCTTGATCGTGGCCTGGATGGCAAGAGCCGGAACCTTGTCGATGCCATGGCCGCCGGCGGGGCCCGTGCCCGCGAGGACGACCTTGCGGACGAGGCGCGGTTCTTCTTCCGCGACGACCTGCGCGATGAAGCCGCCCATCGACAGACCGAACAGATCGACCTGGTCGAAGCCAAGGGCGCGGATGAACCGCACCGCGTCGTGGGCCATCCCTTCGATCGTGTCCGGCGTGGAGCCGCCCGACCCGCCCACCCCGCGGTTCCCGAAGGTGATCACCCGACGTCGTGCGGCGAGTCCGTCGACGACGCGCGGATCCCAGTTGTCCAGGTTTCCGGCCAGGTGGATCAGGAGGATCAGCGGCACGCCGTCATCGGGGCCGAGCTGCCGATAGACGAAGTCCACGCCGTCAACGGACACGGAGCGGGTTGGCGCGTTCTCGTACGACGATCGGGAGGGGGACGGGGAATTTCGCGGTGCGCTCATGTCCAGGTCTTTCTCGGAGGTGGGTGTCGGGGCGTTCTCGTTGCTGGAGGACCAGAGGGAAGCGGGTTCGTCGCGGCATCCGACGACGACCTTGCCGGCCTTCGCGTGCCCTTCTGCTTCGATATGGCTGTCGACAGAGGGGCAGCGGCCCCGGTGACGAGCGCGCCGTCAGGCACGCTGGGGAAGTGCCCGACGCTCGCCTCGGGGGTAGCGCTTTCGGAGTGGCCTTGCCTCGCGTCATCGATGCCGGTGTGACCGGCACCAGGCTCCCGCGAATTAAATTACGTTCATCATCCTAAGCGGCCGGCCGGTGGGCCGCAAGGGGATCCTTCCTCTGGTGCGCGCCATGTTTCGTGGTGGGCACGGCGCCGGTCGGCGGCGCGAGCACTTCGACCACGTCTCGCCTCAACTCGCAGGCGGCGGCCCCGTGCTCTGCCCCGGTGTCGGCCGCGCCTGCCCCTCCGGTGCGCTCCATCTGTGGCGCGCCACAGGCTTCCTCCCGTCGCGTTGTGAGGTGCGCCGCAGTCGACGCGGTGACGTGCGGGGAGGCTTGATGCCTCTCGTGCGCAGTCGGGTCGACTGGCAGACGATGGCACCTATTGCTGAGTTCTAAAAGTAAACTCAAGCTCGGTTAGAATCGCCCCCATGGATACGTGGACCGAAGTTCTCCAGGACACCGGCATGGACCCCCGACTCGACCGGGACACATCCAACTGCTCGATCGCGCGGACCCTGGAGATCGTGGGCGAGAAGTGGACGATCCTCATCCTGCGTGAGGTGTGGTACGGCTCGTCCCGGTTCAGTGACTTCGAACGTGTCCTGGGTTGTCCTCGTAACCTTCTGGCGACGCGGCTGCGGATGCTCGTGGAGGAAGGGATCCTGGCGACCGAGACGTACAAGGAGCCCGGTTCGCGGAGTCGGCCGAAGTATGTGATCACCTCCAAGGGCATGGATCTGGTGCCCGCCGTGATGGGGCTGCTGCAGTGGGGTGACCGTTACCGCGCGGACCCGGAAGGGCCGGCGGTACTGGCGCGACACCGCGAGTGCGGCGCGCACGTCGACGTCCGGATTCGCTGCGAACGAGGCCACCCGGTACAGGCAAAGGACATCGAGAGCGTCCCCGGCCCGGCCTTTCGTATGAGGTCGCCCGAGTGAGCTGAGGACTCCTCCGTCAGCTTTCCGTAATCCGGCCGCTCTGTCGTGTACGCGCCTGATGGAGGCGGACCTTCGTGCGGTTTCCGCAGCGGGACATGGAGCACCAGCGACGGTTGCGGGCCGGGGAGCGGTCCAGGAAGCGCAGTGCGCAGCGGTCCGCTCCGCAGACGCGTACGCGCCGGATCTCGGCGGACAGAAGCAGGTCGACGGCGTCCTGGGCGATGAGCGCCAGCGCGAGTGTGGGGTCAGCGGCGAGGGTCGTGGTGCCGGCGGGCTCCAGGCGGTCGTGGGTGATGGCGAGTTGCAGGGCGGGTCTGGGGGCCGCAGCTGCCGATCGGTTGAGCAGCGTCACGTCGCCGGATGTGGGCAGTCCGCCGTCGGCGACTGCCAGTACGGCCCGGTCGACGGTCTCGCGCAGCTGTCGGGCGGACATGAGAACGGCTGCCGTGGCGGAATCGGTGGTCCCCGGTGCGAGCAGAAGGGCCTCCCGGAGCCAGCCCATCAGGTCGTCCGGTCCCCGGAGTGTCTCCTCCGGAGTGGTTCTCCACCGGCTTCGGAGGGTGTTGGCGAAGTCCAGGCAGACCCGTCCGCCATCCCAGATCCACATGTCGTCCGTTGCCACGTCTCCATTCTGCCCGTTAGCTTAACCGTCTAAGACGGTTAGCTCGTGTCAGGAAGGCTCATCCATGGGACAGCCGACAGTGACGACCGGAGTGACGCAGGTGGACGGGGTCCGCCTGCACTACGTCCGAGCCGGGTCCGGACCTCTGCTTGTCCTCCTCCACGGCTGGCCGCAGACCTGCGACTGCTGGCGGCCGGTACTGGCGGATCTCGCCGCCGACCACACCGTTGTGGCGCCGGACCTGCGCGGATACGGCCTGAGCGACAAGCCCACCACTGGTTACGACAAGCGGCGTATGGCCGCCGACATGGCAGGTCTCGTCGAGGCGCTCGGCTTCGAGCGGGCCACGGTCGTGGGCCACGACCGTGGCGCTCGCGTGGGGCACCGCTGGGCGTTGGACCGCCCGGACCAGGTGGAGCGGCTGGCCGTGCTCGACATCGTTCCCACCCGGGAGATGTTCCGCCGCTTGGACGCCTCGCTCGCCTCCGGGTACTGGCACTGGCTGTTCCACATGCAGCCCGATCTTCCCGAGCGCTTGGTGGGGCACGACATCCGCGGGTATCTCGAGTACTTCTTCGAGCGGTGGACCTACAACCGCCACGGACTCACAGCCGACGCGGTCGACGGCTACGTCCGCGCGTTCTCCCGCCCGGGCGCCCTGCGTGCGAGCCTCGACGACTACCGCGCCATGGAGGAGGACACCGCGCTCGACGACATCGACGCCGCCGAAGGCCGCCGCCTCACCATGCCGCTGCTGGCGCTGTGGGGTTCCGCGGGGCTTCCTGCCCGCCTGCCGACACTGGAGATCTGGCGTGGCTACGCGGACGACGTGACCGGTGCCGAGATCCCGGAGTGCGGCCACTTCATCCCGGAGGAGCAACCGGAGGCGCTGTTGGCGCATCTGAAGCCCTTCCTGGCCGGTCGGACGAGCCGGTGAGCTCTCCACGGTGACGGAGGCGGTGCCCTCAGCCGTCGAGCCTCGGCCCAAGGGGCGCGCTGTCCGAGGGGCCCTCGACCACGGTGTGATTGTGACGATCCCGCACGGCGAACGACCCTGGATGGCACGACAGGCTGAGGGGCGGCCCCGCCGTAACCGGCTGGGCCGCCCCTCGGTCCGGGCTTCAGGTCGCGACCGCCGGCGGGCGACGGCATGGGTGCGACAGCGAGCACCGGCATCCACCGGGCTCGGTGCGGATTCCTGGCCGGTCGGCTCTCAGGGGAGCTGCGGGTAAAGCGCTGAAACGCCTCCTGCCAGCGCGGCCTGCGCCTGGCGGGCGGCGTTGTCCGCGAGGATCTCGTAGGCGCCGGCGGCGATGCCGTCGATGGCGATCCGCGCGATGTCGGCGGGGTCGGACTTGGCCGCGTCGACGGCCCGGACCATGTCGGTGTCCATGTAGCCGACGTGCAGGCCGGCCACGCGGATGCCCTGGTCGGCGAGTTGGAGGCGCAGGGCGTTGGTGAGCGACCACTGCGCGGACTTGGCGGCGCAGTAGGCGCCGAATTCCGGGAAGCTGACCCAGGACAGGCCGGACAGGATGTTCAGGATCGTCCCGCCGCCGTTGGCCGCGATCTGGGGTGCGAAGGCGCGGGCCACCGAGAGGGTGCCGAAGTAGTGGGTGTCCATCTCCAGGCGGACGTCGTCCAGGTCGGCGGCCAGCAGGTCGGCGCCGGTGGATGACCCCGCGTTGTTGACCAGGATCGTCACGTCGCCGGTGGCCTCTGCAGCGGCCGCGACGGAGGCGGGGTCGGTGATGTCGAGCGCGATCGGCCTGACGCCCGGCAGGTCGACCTGGTCGGGGTTGCGGGCGCCGGCGTAGACGGTGGCGCCACGGCCGAGCAGTTCGGCGGCGAGCGCCCGGCCGAAGCCCCGATTGGCTCCGGTGACAAGGGCGTTGCTGGTGGAGAGGTCCATGGAGGTTCCTGGTGAAGTGGGGTGTTGAGCTGAGGTTATTAAAGTACGAACGTAATCCTAACAGAGGGATCGGTGCGCGCAAGCGCTGCCCGACTCGCCACCCTTGGGCCGGGCCATCGAGCTGGTCCGCGACATCGAGGACGAGGCGGCACGGTAGCGACAGGCCATGGCGGCCGAGGCGGCCGAAGCGGGTCGCCATGCGCCGACGTCGGCCGCCGGACTCCGGTTCACGTCGACCGGGCGCTGATGCCGTCGGCCGCCACATCCAGGCACCCGTGCTGCGCTCGGCGAACGTGCGGGCGTTCCGGCCGCGGTGGTCCGAGCGGCTTACGGGATCGCAGCGCGAGCCGACCCCGATGGCCGTTCCCTGGTGATCGCAGTCGCCCGCGACGGCCAAGGCCGGCCCCGGACCGCGACGGCCCTCACCGGACCCGATCCGTACGAGAGGACGGGATCCCCTCCTGGCGTGGGGCGCCGCCCACGCGGCACGGCCGGATGCCGTCCGCGAGCCCGGTGCGCACGGCCCGGTCCCCGCCTTCGGCCTCGATACCCTCAGGCTCGGTGGCGCCGAGGCCGGAGTACACGAAGTCGACGGGGCGTCGGCCCGCCGTCGATGATGGCTGAGCGGGCATAGATCACGGCGCCGGGGCGCTGAAGCGGATGTCCGGGGAACCGTTGCCGACGTGGTGAACCATATGGCCTCCCTCGTTCTCCACCGGCTTCCCTGCGGCGGGCGGTGGCGGATGCCGCCGCTGTCGAGTTGATGAACAGGTTGTTCGATCGGGAGAAGGCCGGCCCCTCGCGGGAGCCGGCCGCCCCCAGTGGAAAGGAAGCCGTCCATGGACGAGCAGGGTGAGCGCTTCGACGTCGTCGTACTCGGCGCGGGACCCGGCGGATACGTAGCCGCCATCCGGGCCGCCCAGTTGGGCAAGCGCGTCGCGGTCGTCGAGGAGAAGTACTGGGGCGGAGTCTGCCTGAACGTGGGCTGTATCCCCACCAAGGCCCTGCTGCGCAACGCCGAGCTCGCGCACATCTTCACGCGCGAGGCGAAGACCTTCGGCATCAAGGTCGAGGGTGAGGTCTCCTTCGACTACGGGGAGGCCTTCCGCCGCAGCCGGAAGGTCGCGGACGGCCGGGTCAAGGGCGTCCACTACCTGATGAAGAAGAACAAGATCACGGAAATCAGCGGTCGCGGCACGTTCCTCGACCCGCACACGCTCCAGGTGGCCGACTACGACGGCAACACCCGCACCATCGGCTTCGACCACTGCGTCATCGCCGCCGGGGCGAGCCCCAAGCTGCTGCCCGGCACCCGCCGTACGTCGCGCGTGGTGACGTTCGAGGAGCAGATCCTCGCCGAGGACCTGCCGCAGTCGATCGTGATCGCCGGTGCCGGGGCCATCGGCGTCGAGTTCGCCTACGTGCTGCACAACTACGGCGTGAAGGTCACCGTCGTCGAGTTCCTGGACCGGATCGCCCCGCTGGAGGACGCCGAGGTGTCCGCCGAACTGGCCAAGCAGTACCGGAGGTTGGGCATCGACGTGCTCACCTCGACCCGCGTCGAGTCCATCGACGAGTCCGGCCCGCAGGTCCGTGTCACGGTCACCGGCAAGGACGGCGCCCAGCAGGTCCTGGAGGCCGACAAGGTCCTGCAGGCGATCGGCTTCGCGCCGAACGTCACCGGTTACGGCCTGGAGAAGACCGGCGTGCGCGTCACCGAGCGCGGCGCGATCGACGTCGACGGCCGCTGCCGCACCTCCGTCCCGCACATCTACGCCATCGGCGACGTCACCGCGAAGCTGATGCTCGCGCATGCCGCCGAGGCGATGGGCGTGGTCGCCGCCGAGACGATCGCGGACGCGGAGACCATGGAGCTCGACTACGTGATGATCCCGCGCGCCACCTTCTGCCAGCCGCAGATCGCCAGCTTCGGCTACACCGAGGCGCAGGCGAGGGAGAAGGGTTTCGACGTCCAGGTGGCGAAGTTCCCGTTCACCGCGAACGCCAAGGCCCACGGCCTGGGCGACGCGAGCGGCTTCGTGAAGCTGATCAGCGACGCCAAGTACGGCGAGCTCCTCGGCGGCCACCTCATCGGCCCCGACGTCACCGAACTCCTCCCCGAACTGACCCTGGCCCAGCAGTGGGACCTCACGGTCCACGAGGTCGCCCGAAACGTCCATGCCCACCCCACCCTGGGCGAGGCGGTCAAGGAAGCCGTCCACGGCCTCGCAGGCCACATGATCAACATGTAGCAGGGCGCTCGGCGCAGCGGCAACAGGGCCCGTTGGTGCTCGGATCGGTTACGCGACCTCGAGCTGCCAAGGGGCCCTGATCCCTTGTTCGGGGGGAGATCCGAGGCAGAGGTGGTTCTCGGGAGTGTTCGAGAGGCTCACCGGGCTGAATGACGGTGAACCGGTGGTTTCGCGCGGTTGAACTTCGCGGCTGAGGCGAAGTTGGGGCGATGACAGCGGAACCCCGTGTGGCGGCCGGACAGGTCTTCTTGGCCGAAGCATGCCAGTCGCCCCGAGGAGTCACCCCCTGATGCCGAGCATCACGTCCGCCGAGATACGTACCGTCCCGGCGAGCGGCAGATCCGCACCGCCCCAAGGCCACGCCCTGCGGCTCGACATCCAGGGGCTGCGTGCGGTGGCCGTCGGGCTGGTGGTGCTCTCACACGCCGGCGTGTCCCAGGTCAGCGGCGGTTACATCGGTGTCGACGTCTTCTTCGTGATTTCCGGCTTCCTCATCACGTCGCTGCTGCTGCGCGAACTCGCCACCACCGGCTGGGGGTCGGTCCCTTCCTTCTACGCCCGCCGGGCACTGCGGCTGCTTCCCGCGTCGTCCCTGGTCCTCGCCGTCACGCTGGGCGGGGCGTGGCTCTTCCTGTCGAAGGCGCGGCTCGCCGAGTACGCGGGCGACGCCCTCGCCGGCGCGCTGTACGCGCTCAACTTCCGGCTGGCGGCGGCCGGTACGGACTACCTCGCCCAGAACAGCCCGCCGTCGCCGTTCCAGCACTTCTGGTCGCTCGCCGTGGAGGAGCAGTTCTACCTGGTGTGGCCGCTGCTCCTGCTGCTCACCTGGCGGGTCGCCCGCGGCCGGCGCCGACTGGTCGCGGTGCCGCTCGCAGTACTGTGCCTGGGGTCGTTCGCGGCGGGCGTTCTCATGACGAACTCCTCGGCGCCCTGGGCGTACTTCGGCTCCCTCACCCGGGCCTGGGAACTGGGCGCCGGTGCGCTCCTGGCACTCGCCACCGGCCGGCTGGAACGACTGCCCGCCGCCCTCGCGGCCCCGCTGACCTGGCTCGGCCTGGCCTGCGTCACGCTGGCAGCGGTCTGGTACGACGACGAGACGCCCTTTCCCGGCTACCACGCCCTCCTGCCGGTCGTCGGCACCGCGCTCGTGCTGGCCGGCGGCTGCGCGCCCACCCCGCACGGCGCGGGCCGGCTGCTGGGGTGGCGGCCACTGGTGTGGCTCGGCGGACTCTCGTACGGCTGGTACCTGTGGCACTGGCCGCTGCTGGTCATAGCCCCGGCGGCGCTGGGCCGCGCCGACGGCACCGCCGAAGTGCCACTCGCGCTCGGGCTGTCCGCGGCGGCGCTGGGCCTGGCGTGGCTGACTTTCCGTCTCGTCGAGAACCCGGTCCGCTTCCACCGGGCCTTCCGCGGGCGCTCCCGCCGTGCTCTGGCCCTCGGGGCCGCGCTGTCCGCGGGCGTCTCGGCGCTGTCCCTGACGGCGACGGCGGTCCCGTCGACGATCGAGGTGGGCGACCCCGCGCCCGCGCTGGCGCAGGCTCTCTCCCGCACACCGGCCTCGCAGGCACGTCTCACCGAACTCCTGACGTCGTCTCCCACCGCCCTGCCGAGCAACCTCGCCCCGCCCCTGCCGAAGGTGAAGTCCTCCCGCTCCGCGGTCTACCGGGACGGCTGCCACGTCGACTACGCCGCCACCCGCACCCGGCCCTGCGTCTACGGCGACCGGTCATCCTCCCGTACGGTCGTCCTCTTCGGCGACTCCCACGCGGCCCAGTGGTTCCCGGCCCTGCAACGGCTCGCGACCGCACGCGGCTGGAAGCTGGTCTCGTTGACGAAGGCCTCCTGCAAGGTCGCCGACGTGACCATCATCAGCGGCCACAAGCCGTACACCGCCTGCGACACCTGGCGCTCCGACGCCATGGCAAGGATCAGGACCCTGCGCCCCGCCCTGGTCGTCGTCTCCTCCTCGGACGCCGGCGACCCGGCCCGCCCCGCCGCCGACCCCCTCCACCAGTGGACCACCGGCTTCGAGAACACCTTCCGCGACCTGGGCACCTCAGGCGCCCGGGTCGCCGCCCTGCTCGACACCCCGTGGCCCAAGGGGGACCCGATCGACTGCGCTGCCAGGAACTCCCTGCAACTACGCGCCTGCGCGAACCACTTGCCGGGCGCGACCCGCGACGCGACCCGCCGTGCGGCCATCCGCACCGCCGCATCCACAACGGCCGCCACAGTCATCGACCCCACCCCCTGGCTCTGCGCCCCCCGCACCGGCATCTGCCCCGTAGTCGTCGCCGACACCGCCGTCTACCGCGACGACAGCCACCTCTCAGAGGCGTACGCCGAGGCGCTTGCCCCGGTTCTGGCGCCGCAGCTGGATCGCCTCGTGGGTGCGCCCTGACCACATTCGCACCGGCGGTGTTGCGCCCGCCGTCCGGCACCCGACAGGCACCCGGTGCACCGAGTGGGGTGCGGTCGGTCATGCGCCGGGGTGGGCGTAGCCGGTCTGGTAGGCGATCACGACGAGTTGGGCGCGGTCGCGGACGCCGAGTTTGGTCATGATGCGGTTCACGTGGGTCTTGGCGGTCGAGGGCGAGATGTGGAGCTGTTCGGCGATGGCGTCGTTGGAGAGGCCGGCGGCCACGAGGACGAGCACTTGGCGCTCGCGTTCGGTCAGGGTCGTCAGCGCCGGGGCCGGAGTGCTCGTCCTGTCGGGGGACGAGAGGTAGTGGGCGATGAGTGCCTTGGTCGCCCTGGGTGACAGCAGCGCCTCTCCACGGGCGACCAGCCGGATGGCGTCGAGGAGGTCGGAGAGCTCCACGCCCTTTCCGAGGAACCCGCTGGCCCCGGCACGCAGCGCCTCGAAGACGTACTCGTCGGCTTCGAAGGTCGTCAGGATCAGCACCCGTACGCCCGCGAGGTCTTCGTCCGCCGAGATGGCGCGCGTGGCGGCGAGGCCGTCCATGTTGGGCATCCGGATGTCCATCAGCACGACGTCGGCACGGGTGCTGCGGGCCAGTCCGACCGCTTCTTCGCCCGTCGCGGCCTCTCCGACGACCTCCAGGTCCGGATCCGACTCGATGATCATGCGGAAGCTGGTGCGGACGAGGGTCTGGTCGTCGGCGAGCAGAACGCGGATGGTCATCCCTGTCTCCCCTTGACGGCGGTCGCGCGCGGGGCGGTTCCGGACCGATCCGACGTGCGGGTGTCGGTCGGTGGTCCGGCTGCGGGCAGCGGTAGATGCACGGCGAGGCGAAAACGACCGTCGGCGTCCGATCCGGCATGGAGGCTGCCGCCGACCGCGTGGGTGCGCTCGCGCATGCCCGTCAGCCCGTGTCCGGTGCCCATCGCGGCCGGCGCCGGGTACGGGTCGGAGTGTAGGGGGTTGGTGATCCGTATGCGCAGTTCGTCGTGCCCGTAGTCGACGAGCAGGTCCGCCTCGGCGGTCGCGCCGTGCTTGTGTGCGTTGGTCAGGCCCTCCTGGATGACGCGGTAGGCGGCCAGGTCGATGGCGGTCGGCAGGGGGCGGGGGCGGCCGACCTGCTGATGGCGGACGCTCAGCCCGGCGGCGGTCAGCGATTCGAGGAGCCCTCCGAGGCGGGACAGGCCGGGCACGGGCTCGGTCGGCTGCGTCTCGTCCGTCTCGTCGCCGGACTGTCGTAGTACGTGCAGTAGCGGGCCCAGTTCGTCCAGGACCGTGCGGCCGGCGTCACGGATGTGACCGAGTGCCACCTCGGCCTGATCCGGCCGGCCGCGCAGGAAGTGACCGGCGACCCCTGCCTGAATGGTGATCAGGGCGATGTGGTGGGCGATCACGTCGTGGAGTTCCCGCGCGATGCGCAGCCGCTCTTCGGCGACCCGGCGGCGGGCCTCTGCTTCCTTGCTAGCCTCCGCCCGCAGCGCTCGCTCCTCCATCGCGGCGACGTAGTCGTGCCAGGTGCGTACGGTGCCTCCGACGGCGGCGAACATCCCGGTCCAGGCGAACGCGGCGCCACCCTCCGGGCCGGCGGCCGACTCCGAC
Organism: Streptomyces sp. DSM 40750; assembly: GCF_024612035.1. Classification (GTDB taxonomy): domain Bacteria; phylum Actinomycetota; class Actinomycetes; order Streptomycetales; family Streptomycetaceae; genus Streptomyces. Next base: position 879,256 of record NZ_CP102513.1, on the reverse strand, counting down.
GCATAGGTGATGACGGCGTACAGGGCGAGGGCCGTGGCCGAGACGGCGACCAAGGCGATCCGCCGGCGGACCGTTCGGGCCACGGTGTAGACCGCGATCAACACGGCGACCTTCAGCACCCGCGACGGATACGACGCGAGGACGGTGAAGGCCACCTCCCCGAGCACTGCCAGCGCCAGGACGGGCAGCGGTGCCCGGCGGCGGGCCAGTAGAAGCAGGAACGCGGCCACCGCGGCGACGGCGTCAGCGCCCGACGGTCGTACGCCGTCGGGCCACCGTCCGACCAGCAGGGGCAGCAGGCCGGTACCGCCCACGAGCGTGGCGAGGGCGGCATCCAGCAGGCGCGGGTGAGCGCCGGTCACCCGTCGCAGTGACGCCGGTCCGATCACGGCTTCACCGATCCTCAATACAGATGCTCGGTTTCGGACAGATGTGCCCGCCCATCCTCACGCCTGAAGGCGTACGAGCGGGTTGGTGGGTGTGCCCGCGTCAACCGGGGTCACGCGTCGCGTCGCTTGAGCAGGACGGCTGCGCCGGCCAGAAGCACGACGATGTAACCGGCGAACACCACGAGCCCGGACCCGGGTGACAGCGAGTCACCTGCCGTCCGTACCGTCATGACCGCGTTCGCCGCGTTCGACGGCAGATACGGGCCGATGGCGTCGTTCCAACTGCTCGGCAGCAGCTGGATCAGGCCGGGCACCACGAACAGCGCGCCCACCACGAGGGTGATCGCACCGGCGGTGTTGCGCAGCAGGACGCCGACCGCCAGGCCGATCAGCCCGGCACCGGTGAGGTAGACCGCCGCGCCGACAAGCGCCCGGAACACCCCTGGATCGGACAGCGCGGTGGTGTCCAGACCGCGCGAGGACAGGACCGACTGACCGGCCAGGAAAGCCCCGAGAACCGCGACGAACATGAGCACGAAGCTCACCACGGCGAAGACGACCACCTTGCCCCACAGCACCGGCAGGCGTGACGGGACCGCGGCCAGCGTGGCGCGGATGGACCCGGTGGCGTACTCGCCGGCACTCATCAGGACCCCGAGCACCGCGACGGCCAGCGCGGCGAGCGTCACCCCGCCCAGGCTGATCGAGGTCGGGTCACCGAAATCGTCCTGCCCGGGACCGTCTCCCGAGCCGACCACACCGCTGAACAGCAGTCCGAGGCCGACGACCAGGGCCACGGTGATCGCCAGCGTGTAGAGCGTCGAGCGCAGCGATCGCAGTTTGATCCATTCCATGTGGACGACCCGCGGAAAGGTCACCCGCTGACCGCCCGTATGCCGACCGGCGGTCCCGGTCGTCTGCCGCGTCTCCTGTGTGTCGAGGGCGGTGGTGCTCATCGGTTCGTCCTTCCGGCGGTGGCGAACTCGGCGGTGGTGGCGTGGTACTCGACGGCGTCGCGGGTCAGTTCCATGAAGGCCTCCTCCAGCGACGCCTCCTGGACGAACAGCTCGTGCAGCACCAGCCCGGCGGCCGCCGCGCGTTCGCCGATCTCGGCGGCCTCCAGCCCCTGGACGTCCAGCACGCCGGGCCGGCTGCTGGTGACCGAGACGCCGTCGCCCACCAGCAGGTCACGCAGGGTCGCGGCCTGCGGTGACTGCACCCGTACGCTCCGGCCGGCGGACTGGGCGATGAAGTCGGCGAGTGGCCCCGCGGACAGCAGCCGGCCGCGCCCGATCACGATGAGGTCCTCGGCGATCAACGCCATCTCGGTCATCAGGTGGGAGGAGACGAAGACGGTCCGCCCCTGGTCCGCGAGGTCCTTCAGGAGGTTGCGGATCCACAGCACGCCTTCGGGGTCGAGTCCGTTGACCGGCTCGTCCAGCATGACGATCTTCGGGTCGCCGAGCAGTGCGGAGGCGATGCCCAGCCGCTGCCCCATGCCCAGCGAGAAGCCGCCCGCCCGCTTGCGGGCCACCTCCGTCAGACCGACCATGTCGATCACTTCCAGCACCCGCTGCTTGCCGATGCCGTTGCTCGCCGCCAGCGCGAGCAGGTGCTGATATGCCGAGCGTCCGGGGTGGATCGCCTTCGCCTCCAGCAGCGCCCCGATCTCCTGCAGTGGGGCCTTGTGCTGCTCGTAGGGGCGGCCGTTGACGCGGACGGTTCCGGACGACGGCCGGTCCAGGCCCATGACCATCCGCATCGTCGTCGACTTGCCCGCCCCGTTCGGTCCGAGAAATCCCGTCACCACTCCCGGACGCACGGTGAAGCTCAACGCGTCGACCGCGAGCTTGTCCCCGTACCTCTTGCTGAGGTTGTTCACCTCGATCACAATCCACCTCCGGGTCGTTTTAGGCCTCTAGGTTCTTGCAAGGCGGTCGGCTTTTGCGTCGCCCCACGGCGGTCACTGCCTGTACCACGACCGCAGTACGCCGAGGCCGGCGGCAGCGACCTTGGGGTGACGCTCGTGGTCGCCCGCCGTGATCGGACAAGGTTGACCATCGACTCGTCGTCGTACCGGGGGCGCAGCCGCTCGGCTGTGGACCGTGTCCGCGTGGCCAGGTCGGCGGCCTGCCGGTGAAGAGCGCGGACCGGCGGCCGGGAAGCGCAGTCGGCCGGGCTCCCGCCGCATAGCGGGGATCGTGGCACCAGCCGCGTACTCCAGCTCTGGCTCCGGGGTCAGATCAACTATCGCGGTGCGCGGAGGTGCCTGTCGCCGTTCTCAAGAATGATCTTCACGCCCGATATGTTCTTCCAGGGTTGCGGGCAACGAGTACAACGCACCGACTTGAACAGGGAGTTGAGAGTGGCGCACGACATTGCCGCGCTGGCGGAGGAACTCACGGCCATGGCTGCGGCCGATCACCAGTCCTCAGTCCACGCGAAGAGCGATGATCCCGCCGAACAGCTGGCATGGCGCCGGCTGACCGCACGGCACGGTGACCGACTCGGTGAGATCATGAATGAGTACGGCTGGCCGACGGTGGAAATCGTCGGCGAGGCGGCCGCGCGTGCGGCATGGCTGATCGCCCAGCACGCCGACCGGCAGCGCGACGTCCAGCGACGCGCCCTCCAGCTGATGCAGCGGGCGGTGTCGGCAGGCTCGGCCAGCTCGCGTGAGCTGGCCTTTCTGCGCGACCGCACACTGGTCAACGAGGGCTGCAAGCAGATCTACGGCACTCAGATCGCCGGGGTGAAGGACGGGGCACCGGTGCCGTGGCCCTGCGAAGAGCCCCACCGCATGGACGAACTCCGCGCGGAAGTCGGCATCGAGCCCTTCGACGAGTACGTTGCCAGGTTCGCGATGGCCTGACGGCCCTCTCCCCGAAGAGGCGTTCTCCGGTCCCGGAGCCATCCGGGAGGAGGCCGCGATCCCGGAGGAAGCGATCCGTCAGCGCATGGCCGGGCCGGGGGCCGTTCTCGTGAACGACTGCAGCGCCGCGGCTCCGTCGACAGACAGGAGACGCGCCCCCCCTTTCGAGCGAATGATCCGGCGGCGCCCTGGGAAAGGTACGAGGGTGACGCCGTGGTGGGGGATACGCGGTTGCACACAGCCGGGGGAGGGAGAAGCGTCTTTCGCCGTGCAGGGCAGGATGGTCATGAATCTGTACCGATGGGCAAAGAATCCTCGGCGGACAGCTCTCCATACTGCTGAAGCCGGTTGGCAAAGGGGCAGGTCAGCGTGACGCTCTGGAGGCACCTGGCGACTGTGGGCACACCTGACGGCGTGGATGCCCCCAGCGGCCCCGTCGTAGGTGACTCCGTCATAGGTGACCCCGGTCTGTTCGGACCGGCATCCGTGACGTGGCAGGCCCATGGCGACCCCGTGATGTGGATCGCCGGTATCCGCGCGCTGTACCTCCAGGCCCTGCACCCACGGGCGGTGCGCGGCGTCATGCAGAACTCCGACTTCCACAAGGGCGCCTGGGGCCGGCTGATACGGACGGCGAACTTCGTCGGCACGACGACGTACGGCACCACGGAGGCCGCCGAGAAGGCGGGCGCCCGCGTCCGCAAGATCCACAGCATGCTCTCGGCGGCCGACCCGGACACGGGGGAGCGATACGGCGTCGACGAACCCGAGCTGCTGCTGTGGGTGCACTGCGCCGAGATCGACTCCTATCTGCACGTCCTGCGCCGCTCCGGCTACCCCCTCACCGAGGCCGCCGCCGACCGGTACATCGGCGAACACCGGGTCAGTGCCCGTCTGGTGGGCCTCGACCCGGCCGACGTCCCTGGAGATCAGAGGGAGTTGGCGGCGTACTTCGAGAAGGTGCGGCCCGAGTTGGCGGCCGGGCCCGAGGCGCGGGAGGTGGACGACTTCCTGCGTCGGCCGCCCGCCCACCCGTTGCTCGTACCAGCACGCGAAGCACTGTGGCGGCGCGTGGCGAACCTGGCGTACGCCTCCCTGCCACCGTACGCCCACGAGTTGTACGGCAGACCGGGCCCCGCACCGGCCGTGGTCACCCGTCGCCTACGGCTCACCGGCACCCTCCTGCGCTGTGTTCCCGCACGTCTGCGCTGGCAACTCCCGCCCAAGCACATACTGCGCGCCATGTCACGGCTCGGCCCCGGCTCGCGCCCGGCACCGTACAAAGTCGGGAGATAGGTCGCCATACTGGACGGGCCAGGGGAGGGCGGGTCCGTACGGATACGGGGGCGATCGTTGACGATGGCGGACACCAGGCTGATCCAGGGCCGGTACCGGCTGCTCGATCTGATCGGGCGCGGGGGGATGGGCGAGGTCTGGCGTGCGAGAGACGAGTCGCTGGGCCGGCAGGTCGCGGTCAAGTGCCTGAAGCCCATCAACACCCAGCCCGACCAGTCCTTCACCCGTGTTCTGCGGGAACGCTTCCGGCGCGAGGCGCGCGTCGCGGCTGCCCTCCAGCACCGGGGGGTGACCGTCGTGCACGACTTCGGCGAGTCCGACGGAGTGCTGTTCCTCGTCATGGAGCTGTTGGAGGGCCGCAACCTCAGCCAGCTCCTGGAGGACAACAAACACCATCCGCTGCCTGTCCCCGACATCGTCGAGATCGCCGACCAGGTCGCCGCCGCCCTCGCCTACACCCATCAGCAGGGCATCGTGCACCGCGACCTGAAGCCCGCGAACATCATGCTGCTCACCGACGGCACGGTGAAGATCTGCGACTTCGGCATAGCGCGCCTCGGCCGCGACGTCACCTTCACCTCCCGGCTCACCGGCACCGGCATCGCGATGGGCACTCCGCACTACATGTCGCCGGAACAGATCAGCGGCGACCAGGTCGACCAGCGCAGCGACCTGTACTCCTTCGGCTGCGTGCTCTACGAGATCGCCACCGGGGTACCGCCGTTCGACCTCGACGACGCCTGGGCGGTCCTCATGGGCCACCGCGACACCGCGCCCCGCCCGCCGCGCAGCCACCGCGAGGAGGTGCCCGAGTACCTTGACCGGATCATCCTGGACCTCCTGGCCAAGGAACCCGGCGAACGGCCGCACGACGCACGCGAGTTGGGTCGCAGGGTCGGCGAAGGGCGTATGGCCAGCGCCCCGGCACCGGCCCCCGTCCATGTGCCGACCGTGGTCTCGCCTCCCGTGGCGCGCGAAGCCGCCCCCGGCATGCCCAGGCCTCGAACCCGCCCCGAGCAGCCTCCCTCGCGCGAACCCCGGCTGCCCTCCTGGACCCGTGGCATGACCACCGGCCACAAGGCCACCGGAGCCGGACTGGGCCTCACCCCGCCGGACGCCTCCGCCGGGCTCACCGGGGAGTGGATCGCCCGCCCCGCGGCCGGCCGCGTCGAGGAACCCGTACGTCCCGAACGGCCCACCCCGTCACCGGAGTTGCTCACCACCCTCGCCGGGCGGCACAACGCGGGCCTGAGCCTGGGCCGCCTCGGCCGCTGGACGGAGGCCGGCGAAGTGCACCGCGCGGTCGCCGCCGAACGCGAGCACGCCCTCGGCCCCGACCACCCCGACACCCTGGCCAGCCGCTACGAGGTCGGCTTCACCCTCAGCCGCACCGGCCGCCCCGCCGACGCGCTGAGCGAGTTCGCCCATGTCGCCCGCGCCCGCGAGCACATGCTCGGCACCGAGCACCCCGACACCCTCGCCGCCCGGCAGGAAATGGCGTATGTGCTCGGCCAGTTGGGCCGCCACTTCGAGGCCCACCAGGCATACATGTCCGTCCTCGCCGCCCGCGAACGCATCGCGGGACCCGACCATCCCGACACCCTGCGCTGCCGCCACAACCTCGCCTTCAACCTCAGCAGGCTCGGCCGCCTGGAGGACTCGTACCGCATGGCGAGCGAAGTCGCCGACGCCCGCGCCCGCGTGCTCGGCGCGAACCACCCCGACACGCTCGTCACGCGCTGCGAAGTCGCGTACGCCCTCGGCCAGTTGGGCCGCTGGCCCGAGGCGCTGCAGACCTACCGGGAGGTCGCCGAGGCCCGCACCCAGGCCCTCGGTCCCGACCACCCCGACACCCTCGCCGCCCGCTACGAGGTCGGCATCAGCCTCGGCCGGCTCGGCCGCTCCACCGACGCGCTGACCCTCTACCGCGCCCTGGTCGAGGACCGCACCCGCGTCTCCGGTCCCGCCCACACCGAGACGCTCCGCGCCCGTCACGGCCTCGGCGTCAACCTCGGCCGGCTCAGCCGCTGGGAGGAGGCCCTCGCCGAGTCCCGCGAGGTGTGCGCCCTGCGCGAGCGTGTTCTCGGCCCGGACCACCCCGACACCCTCGTCAGCCGCCGCGAGGTCGCCGTCGGCCTCGGCTGGCTCGGCCGCTGGGCCGACGCCCTCACCGAGTACCGCCGCGTCGCCGACGCCCGCGAACGCGTCCTCGGCGCCGACCACCCCGACGCCCTCGCCAGCCGCAACGACGAGGCCCACTGCCTGGAACAGCTCGGCCGCGGCCAGGAGGCGGTGGAGCTGTACCGGAGAGTGGCGGCGCTACGGCAACAGCGGGCGACCGGCGGCCACTGAGGCCCCCGTCGCTCCGGCGCGGACCGAGTAGGCGTTGATCCACCTGACACGCACCCCTGGCCGACCTCGATCATCGCGTGTTACCAAGAGCCATGCCTGCCACCCCCGCACACGACGCACAGCCCGGACGCCCGGCCGGACCCCGGCCGCACGACTCGTACGACGCCGTGATCGTCGGCGGCGGCCACAACGGCCTGGTCGCCGCCGCCTACCTCGCCCGCGCCGGGCGCTCCGTGCTCGTGCTGGAACGGCTGGACCACACCGGCGGCGCCGCCGTGTCCACGCGGCCCTTCGCCGGGATCGACGCCCGGCTGTCGCGGTACTCCTACCTGGTCAGCCTGCTGCCCAAGAAGATCGTGCGGGACCTCGACCTCGACTTCCGCGTCCGTGGCCGCACGATCTCCTCGTACACCCCCGTCGAACGCGACGGCGACCCCACCGGGCTCCTGGTCGGCGGCGGCGAACGCCGCACCCGCGAGGCATTCGCACGGCTGACGGGTTCGGGCCGCGAGTACGAGGCCTGGCAGCGCTTCTACGGGATGACGGGCCGTGTCGCCGAGCGGGTGTTCCCGACGCTTGTCGAGCCCCTGCCCACCCGGGACGCACTGCGCCATCGGATCGACGACGAGGAGGCGTGGCGGATCCTCTTCGAGGAACCGATCGGCGCGGCCGTCGAGTCGACGTTCACCGACGACCTCGTCCGCGGTGTCGTCCTCACCGACGCGCTCATCGGCACCTTCGCGGACGCCCACGACCCCTCCCTCCGCCAGAACCGCTGCTTCCTCTACCACGTGATCGGCGGCGGCACGGGCGCCTGGGACGTGCCCGTCGGCGGCATGGGAGCCCTCACCGACGCGCTGGCCACGGCCGCGCGCGAAGCCGGCGCCGTGATCGCCACCGGGCACGAGGCACGGCGGATCGCGACGGACGGACGGTCCGCCGAGGTCACCTACCGGACGGCCGACACGGAGGGCACCGTCGCCGCACGGCACGTGCTCGTGAACGCCTCACCGCAGGAACTGGCCGCCCTGACCGGTGACGAACCGCCCGCCCCCGCCGAGGGCGCCCAGCTCAAGGTGAACATGCTGCTCAAGCGCCTCCCGAGGCTCCGCGACGAGTCCGTCGACCCGCGCGAGGCCTTCGCCGGGACCTTCCACATCGCCGAGGGGTACGGCCAACTGGCCGCCGCCTACGCACAGGCCGCGTCCGGCGCGCTTCCCGAGGCGCCGCCCTCCGAGATCTACTGCCACTCCCTCACCGACCCGACCATCCTCGGCCCGGACCTGGTCGACCAGGGATACCAGACGCTCACCCTGTTCGGTCTGCACACGCCCGCGCGGCTGTTCGAGGCCGACAACGACGCCGTACGCGAGGAACTCCTCAAGTCGACCCTCGCCCAGCTGGACGCCCACCTCGCCGAGCCCCTCGCCGACTGCCTGGCCACCGACGCCGACGGCCGCCCCTGCATCGAGGCCAGGACCCCCCTCGACCTCGAACGCGACCTCGGCCTCCCCGGCGGCAACATCTTCCACCGCGACCTCGCCTGGCCCCACGCACAGGAAGGCGTCGGCCGCTGGGGCGTCGAGACCCGCCACACCAACGTCCTGCTCTGCGGCGCGGGCGCGGTGCGCGGCGGCGGGGTGAGCGGAGTTCCCGGGCACAACGCGGCGATGGCGGTCCTGGAGGAGTACGGGACCGGCGCGCTGTCGTAGTCAGTGGACGTCCAGCGCCCCGGGCTGCCTTCCCTGTTCGGGTGGTGGGGCTTGCGTCGGTCGGCTGTGGTCAGGCTTCTGGGCTCCGTGCCGCAGGCTGGTCGCTGTTGCCGTGTGCCAGTGACGCGAGAATTTCCTTGCGGCAGACATCGAGGATTTCGTCCGCCAGCGGAGAACCGTCCGGGCATGCCCGCGACAACATGATCGCGCCGATCGAATGGGCGAGCATGTCGATCACCATGGTGCGGGCCGCGCGCTGGCCCGCATCCCCCGCCGTGTCGCTCTGGGCCTGAAGGGCCGTCAGCAGGCTCTCGATCCCGGCTGCGAACTCTGTTTTGATGTCCGCCGACTGACGTGCGGCGTCGCCGCTGAGGGCTGCGATGGTGCAGCCGTCACTGCGGCCGTCGCGATGCTCCCGGGAGACGTAGTTCTCGACGAACTCGGCGGGGTCCACACCTTCTGTCCGTGCCGCGGTCTGTGCGAGCCCGCTCGCGGACGCCTCGGCCATCAGGTCGGCCTTGGAGCGGAAGTGCTTGTAGAACCCGCCATGGGTGAACCCGGCGGCTGCCATCAGTTCTGCCACGCCGACGCCGTCATAGCCGCGCTCACGGAACAGCCTGGAGGCTGTCGCGACGATGTGCGCACGGTTGCGCTCCGCCTGTGCCTTGGTGACCCGCATGTCCAGCCGCCCCCTCTTCGGTCGACGTTCGACAGTTCAGCATACATAGATGTCGATCGACATCAAAGCGGTTGACTTTTTAGATGATGACCGTCATCGTATGGCTCATCCACCACAGAAGGGCCAGGCCATGAGTGACACGCACCTGACTGCACCGACTCGTTTCATCGAGGTCGACGGCGACCGATTCGCCTACCGACGCTGGGGCAAGCCCTCCGGCGTCCCGCTCTTCCTGGTCCAGCACTTCCGCGGGGGGATGGACAACTGGGACCCCCTGCTCACCGACGGCCTGGCCGAAGGCCGTGAGGTCATCCTGTTCAACGGGCGTGGCATCGCCTCGTCATCCGGCACGCCGCGTAACCGGATGGAGGACATGGCCGACGACATCGCCGCGGTCATCCAGGCGCTGGGGCTGGAGCAGGTCGATCTGCTCGGCTTCTCGATCGGCGGTTACCAGGTACAGGAGGTCACGCTGCGCCACCCCCAGCTGGTGCGCAAGCTCCTCCTGCTCGGCACCGGCCTGCGAGGCGGGGACCCGACGATGGACCCCAAGGTGCCTGAGGTCGCACTGAATCCGGTCCCCGGTCTGGAGGACTTCCTCTTCCTGTTCTTCGGCCGCTCGGAAGCCGCGCGCGAAGCGGGCCGGGCCTTCTGGGAGCGACGTCACCAGCGGGCCGACCAGGACACGCCGAGTTCGCCCGCAGTCGCACAGGCCCAGTTCGAAGCGACTATGGCCTACGGGGAACCGCTGCCGGGCGAGAACCCCTATGCCTACCTGAACGCGATCACCCAGCCGACGCTGGTCCTCAACGGCGAGAACGACGTGATGATCGCCTCGATCAACTCCTGGCACCTCGCCCAGAACATTCCCCAGGCTCAACTGCTGATCTACCCCGATGCCGGGCATGGAGCGCAGTTCCAGTACCCCGAGCGGTTCCTGAAGCACGCCATTCAGTTCCTCGACGAGTAACACCTGCGGGGCTTCGGTGTAGTCGCTGACGCCTGGTCCGTGGTGACGGCCGGCGCATCGGATCCCCGGAATGCGACAGGCGCACCTTCTCGGGCCATGGAGTCCGCTACGCCCCCCGTGGCCGAAACGGAAGACGGTCCGGCCGACGGATCGCCGCCGATTTCGCCGGTCGGCCGCGGCAGTGCCCGGTACGGATGTCCGGAATCCGCGAACCCGCTGACCTCGCGATTCGACACGCTCGACCCGACAGAGAAGCGACCGCCTGGTCCGCGACGAGAACGAGCCCGGCCATTGTTCGCCCGCCGGAACACCCCTGCCAAACAATGCTCCCTGCGCTGAAATCGTCGGCAGGAGCGGCGAGGGGGACCGTTCCAGGGGGAAGCCCTGCTGATTGCCCGCGACCAGCAGGGCCGCCGCTGTGGGGCGGACACTGTCCGCCCCACAGTGGCGCAACGACGGTCGCCCGCTTCCCCGGGGCCCTTCTGATGGATCTCCGCGGCGTCGCGACGCCCGGTACCAACGTCCCCGAACAGCACACCTAGTCGATGGCAGCCGTCCAGCCCACCGCCGTGATCCGCTCCGCGTCCGCCGGGCGCGACTCGTCGAAGAGGGCCCTGCCGCCCGACTCGACGCACAGCCCGTCGACGTACACGCCACGGCCGACGTAGAGCCGGTCGGTCGTGTACCGCCAGCGCACGGTGAGCCCGACGGCCTCCGGCAGGTCGGCGCTCAGCCGGTGCCACGCCCGGCCCGACCATCCCGAGACCGTGCCGGACGGATGCTCCCACGGGCCGCCCTCGGCACCGACGGTCGTGAAGGCGACCGGCTGCCACGTCTCGCCGCCGTCGGTGGAGGCCTCCAGCAAGAGGGCGTCGGCCTGGGGTTCGGTGTCCCACCAGAGGGCGCAGCGCAGGCGGGGCCGCCCGGCGGAAGCGGTGTCGAGGGACGGGAGCGTGAGGGTGGCCGTGGTCGCGGTCGTCATGCCGGAGAACCAGGACGTGCGGCCGCGGGCGGGGCGTACGGGAACGGCGCGGGCGAGGTTGTTCGCCGCGGCGACCCGGGGTGCGGAGCCGGATCGCCAACTGCGCACCGGGTGCACGGAGTTGCCCAGGACGACCAGGAACGAGTCGGTCGTCGGGTCCAGGACGAGCGAGGTGCCGGTGAAGCCGGTGTGTCCGGCCGTGCGCGGGGTGGCCATCGCGCCCATGTACCAGTGCTGGTAGAGCTCGAAGCCCAGCCCGTGCTCGTCGCCGGGGAACGCGGTGTTGAAGTCGGTGAACATCAACTCCACCGACTCGGGCTCCAGGATGCGCGCCTTGCCGTACACACCGCCGTTGAGCAGGGTCCGGCCGAGCACGGCCAGGTCCCACGCACAGGAGAAGACACCGGCATGGCCCGCGACCCCGCCGAGGCTGTACGCGTTCTCGTCGTGCACCTCGCCCCACACCAGCCCCCGGTCCAGGCCCGACCAGGGGAGTCGGGCGTCCTCGGTCGCCGCGATCTTCGGCTTCCAGGAGGCCGGCGGGTTGAAGCGAGTGCGGTGCATCCCGAGTGGAGCGGTGATCTCGTCGTGGAGCAGCTGGTCCAAACGGTGACCGGTGATCTCCTCCAGGACGAGTTGCAGCGAGATCAGGTTCAGGTCCGAGTAGAGGTACTTCGTGCCCGGCGGGTTCAGCGGCGCCTCGTTCCGGATGAGCCGGAGCTTCCCCTCGTACGTAGGCTCCTTGTAGAGCGGGATCCAGGCGCGGAACCCCGAGGTGTGCGTGAGGAGTTGACGCACGGTGATGTCCTGCTTGCCCGACGCGCCGAACTCCGGCAGATACGAGGCGACCTTCCCCTCCAGCTCCAGCGCACCCCGCTCGATCTGCTGCACCGCGAGGATCGACGTGAACAGCTTCGACACCGAGGCGAGATCGAAGACGGTGTCCTCGGCCATCGGGATCCGCCGATCCGCGGGAAACTCCACGCCCGTGTCCGTCTCCTCGTCGTACGCCGAATACCGCACCGCCATCCCGATCGGCCGATGCAACGCGACCGTCCCACCCCGCCCGGCAAGCAGCACGGCCCCCGCGTACCACGGGTGCTCGGGTGAGGGACCGAGAAACGCCTCGGCATCGGCGACGAGGCGGTCGAGGTGGTCGGGGACGAGCCCGGCCCGCTCGGGGGAACCGTGACGCAGGGTCGGACGACCACCTCCGGTGGAGGAAGCGGCGACCGGCCCGGCGGGAAACGGCAGCACAGCGAGCCCACCACCGACGGCCAACACCCGCCTGCCAAGCTGACGACGGCTCATCCCAGCCGCCGAGCCCCCTGCACCTTCGCTCATGGAGACACCTCCACCTCGCTTCACATGTGACCCAAGTCAAGCATCAGCCACCCCAAGGGGCGCCGGGAACTGCGCGACCAGCCAACAACAACCCGCACTCGCCCAACAGCCCCACGCCCCCGCATCATTGGGCGCCGGGCCCACCTAATCTGACGGCGCATCAGAAAACCCCTTCCCTCGTCCGGAGGACTACGGCATCCTGCGCACCATGCAGACGGAGCTGAGCAACAAACTCGGAGTCCAGTACGCCGTCTTCGGCTTCACGCCATTCCCCGCCGTCGCCGCGGCCATCAGCCGGGCCGGCGGTTTCGGGGTGCTCGGCGCGGTCCGCTACACGGCCCCCGACGACCTCAAGCGCGACCTCGACTGGATCGAGGCCCACGTCGACGGAAAGCCGTACGGCCTGGACGTCGTCATGCCGGCCAAGAAGGTCGAGGGCGTGACGGAGGCCGACGTCGAGGCGATGATCCCCGAGGGGCACCGCCAGTTCGTGCAGGAGACCCTGGCCAAGTACGGCGTGCCCGAACTCGCCGAGGGCGAGGCCTCCGGCTGGCGCATCACCGGCTGGATGGAACAGGTCGCCCGCAACCAGCTCGACGTCGCCTTCGACTACCCGATCAAGCTGCTCGCCAACGCGCTCGGCTCGCCACCGGCCGACGTCATCGACCGCGCCCACGAACAGGACGTCCTCGTCGCCGCGCTCGCCGGCAGCGCCCGGCACGCCCGCAAGCACGCCGACGCGGGCATCGACATCGTCGTCGCCCAGGGCTACGAGGCCGGCGGGCACACCGGCGAGATCGCCTCCATGGTCCTCACCCCCGAAGTCGTCGACGCCGTCGCCCCGTTGCCCGTCCTCGCCGCCGGCGGCATCGGCAGCGGGCAGCAGGTGGCCGCCGCCCTCGCGCTCGGCGCCCAGGGCGTCTGGCTCGGCTCGCTGTGGCTGACCACCACCGAGGCGGAACTGCCCTCGCCCCGGCTGATCGAGAAGCTGCTCGCCGCCGGCTCCGGCGACACCGTCCGCTCCCGCGCCCTCACCGGCAAACCCGCACGCCAGCTCCGTACCGAATGGACCGACGCCTGGGACGACCAGACCGGACCGGGCGCTCTCCCCATGCCCCTCCAGGGCCTGCTAGTCGCCGAGGCGGTCTCCCGCATCCAGAAGTACGAGGTCGAGCCGCTGCTCGGCACTCCGGTCGGGCAGATCGTCGGCCGGATGAACAGCGAACGCAGCGTCCAGGCCGTCTTCGACGACCTCACCCGCGGCTTCGAGAAGGCCGTGGACCACCTCAACCGGATCGCCGGAAGGAGCGAGGGACAGTGAGCCGAGCCCCCCAAGGCCAACCTCCCCAGGGCTTCTGGGCCCAGGCCACCGCCGACCCCGACCGCACGGTGCTCATCGCCCCCGACGGGGAGGAATGGACCGCCGGACGTCTGCACGCCGAGGCCAACCGGCTGGTGCACGGACTGCGCGCGGCCGGACTGGAACGCGGCGACGCCTTCGCGGTCGTCCTGCCCAACGGCGTCGAGTTCTTCACCGCCCATCTCGCCGCCACCCAGGCCGGTTTCTACCTCGTCCCGGTCAACCATCACCTCGTGGGCCCCGAGATCGCCTGGATCGTCTCCGACTCCGGTGCCAAGGTGCTCATCGCCCACGAGCGCTTCGCCGACGCCGCACGGAACGCCGCCGACGAGGCCAAGCTCCCCGAGAGCCGCCGGTACGCGGTCGGCACGGTCGCGGGCTTCCGACCGTACGCCGAACTCCTCGAAGGACAGCCCGAGTCGGCGCCCGACGACCGCACGCTCGGCTGGGTCATGAACTACACCTCGGGCACCACCGGCCGCCCCCGAGGCATCCGCCGACCGCTGCCCGGCAAGCTTCCCGAGGAGTCCTATCTCGGCGGTTTCCTCGGCATCTTCGGCATCAGGCCGTTCGACGACAACGTCCACCTGGTCTGTTCACCGCTCTACCACACGGCCGTCCTGCAGTTCGCCGGCGCGTCCCTGCACATCGGGCACCGGCTCGTCCTCATGGACAAGTGGACGCCCGAGGAGATGCTCCGTGTCATCGACGCCCACGGCTGCACCCACACCCACATGGTCCCCACCCAGTTCCACCGGCTCCTCGCCCTCCCCGAGGAGGTGCGCGCCCGTTACGACGTGTCGTCCATGCGGCACGCCATCCACGGGGCCGCGCCCTGCCCGGACCATGTGAAACGGGCCATGATCGATTGGTGGGGCGGATGCGTCGAGGAGTACTACGCGGCCAGTGAGGGCGGCGGTGCCTTCGCCACCGCCGAGGACTGGCTGAAGAAGCCCGGCACGGTCGGCAAGGCCTGGCCCATCAGCGAACTCGCGGTCTTCGACGACGACGGCAACCGGCTGCCGCCCGGTGAACTCGGCACCGTCTACATGAAGATGAGCACCGGCGGCTTCTCGTACCACAAGGACGAGGGCAAGACGCGGAAGAACCGCATCGGCGACTTCTTCACCGTCGGCGACCTCGGCTTCCTCGACGAGGACGGCTATCTCTTCCTCCGCGACCGCAAGATCGACCTCATCATCTCCGGCGGGGTCAACATCTACCCCGCCGAGATCGAGGCCGCCCTCCTCACCCACACCGCCGTCGCCGACGCCGCCGCCTTCGGCATCCCGCACGACGACTGGGGCGAGGAGGTCAAGGCCGTGGTCGAACCCGCCCCCGGATTCACTCCGGGACCGGTGCTGGCCGAGGAGATCCTCGCCCACTGCGCCCGTCAACTCGCCGGGTACAAGCGCCCCAAGAGCGTCGACTTCACCGAGGCGATGCCCCGCGACCCGAACGGCAAGCTCTACAAGCGGCGGTTGCGGGAGCCGTACTGGGAGGGCCGGCAGCGGACGGTGTGAACCGCCCGGGAGCCGGCCGTAGTGAAGGGACGGCCGGGAGCAGACGGTCCTCCAGCCCGGTCGCGCGCGAGCGTCACGGCTTGCGCGCGACCCCGCCCACCGCGATCACCTCGCCGGAGCCGCCATCGGACGCCGCCGGGTCCGGCCGCCAGTCGTTCAACGGCACCACCCCCGGCGCCAACAGCTCCAAGCCCTCGAAGAATCCGGCGAGTTCGGCCGGGCTGCGCAGGTGGTAGGGGACGGCGCCGCTCTCGTTGTAGAGGCGGGTGGCCTCGGCGTTCGCCTCGTTCGTGTCGACGCTGTCGTTGAACGCGAACCAGCTGCCCGACGGCAGGGCGGCCATCAGCGTGCCGACGATGGCGCGCGCCTCGGCGTAGTCGGCGATGTGCCCGCTGACCTGCATCAGCGTCAGCGCGACCGGCTGGGAGAGATCCAGGGTCTTCGCCGCCTCCCGCAGCACGGTCGCGGGGTCGTGCAGATCGGAGTCGATGTAGTCGGTCGCCCCCTCGGCGGTGCTGGTGAGCAGCGCCCGCGCGTGGGTCAGGACCAGCGGGTCGTTGTCCACGTAGACGATCCGCGCGTCCGGGGCCACCCGCTGCGCGATCTCGTGTGTGTTGTCCGCCGTCGGCAGACCGGTGCCGATGTCGAGGAACTGGCGTACCTCCGCTTCCCCCGCGAGGTAGGTCACCGCCCGGCCGAGGAAGGCCCGGGAGTCGCGGGCGAGATCGGTGATGCCGGGGAACACGGCGCGGAAGGCGTCGCCGGCCGCGTGGTCGACGGGGTAGTTGTCCTTGCCGCCGAGCCAGTAGTTCCAGATACGGGCCGAGTGCGGCACCGTGGTGTCGATCTTGGCGGTCGAATCCGTCTCCGGGCGTAACGAGTCCTGCGCCACCGGGCGGCCTCCTCATGAGGAACGGTTATATGCCAAGGGCATGGTGCCGCCCCGAGCGGGGCGGCACCACCCCTTCGCTCACTCGCTGACGCGGACCACCTTCAGTTTCGGCGAGGACAGGATGTCCTTCTCGCAGAACCGGGACGTCACCCACTTCTCCGCCGAGAACAGCCGCGTCTGGTCGAGATGGTGCGGCGAGTTCGGGTTGGAGGACTGCGAGTACGTCAGCAGCGTGCGGGCCACCGGGCAGCGGCTGCCGTCCCAGCCGACCGCCTGGATGTGGCTGGAGCCGAACGGCACCTCGCCGTAGCCGCCGCTGGTCGGGTTCCACGTCGGCTCGATCACGTTCCACACACCGAGTCTCCCCGAGCCGCCCGGTATCGGAATGCGCTCGCCGCCGCGGACCACGAACTGGTGGTCGCCGAGCTTCGCGTCCAGCGGGATGCCCGCGGCCCGCAGTTCCGTCACCGTGTCGGCGAGGGCCCTGGCGAAGCCGGGCACGTCCGGGTTGAACGTGTGGGGCGTACGGACCGGGTCGGCCGCCGAGAACGGCACCTTCCACAGCTGGGGCGAGGACGGCAGCTTCCGCCAGAACCGGTCGAACAGGAGCGCGCCCCGGCTGCCGGTGTCCATGGTGCGGTCCCAGGCCTCGATCACTCCGCAGGCCTCGGAGACGTCGACGGTCTTGTTGTCGCTGCCGGTCGCGGTGCCGCCGGGCAGCGCGGCGCACGCCTGTGCCACGTCGGCGGCCGCGAGATCACCCGCCGGCACGCGGTTCGCGAGCTGTTGCCTCTGCAGGTCCCGTACGGTCAGATCGCCCCTCTCGGCCATCGCCGCCACGTCCTCGATCGCCCCCCGGGTACGCAGCCCGGCCTGGGTGCCGACAGGGCCGAAGATCCGCTCGTAGCCGGTGATCGGCTGATCGGCGTTGGCCAGCCAGGCGGAGTCGTTCGAGTTCTCCACGTACGGGGTGTTCCGATGCGTCGGCATCCGGGAGGGGCCGAAGATCCCCGACTGCACGGCGTCCTCGTCGCGGCCGAGGGCGCAGTCGCCGCGCGAGCCGTCGAGGACCGCGACCCCGGACACCGGATACGTGGTCCTGCCGAGCGCCGTGGAGCAGCCTTCCACCAGGTCGTCGGTGATACGGGGCAGCACCTGCGACTGGGTGAAGAGGGTGTGCCCCGCGCGGTCGGCGGCGACGGTGTTCACCCAGGGGAGTCCCTGATGCTCCGCGAGGGAGCCGAGGACGTCGTCCGTGCTCCGCGCCTTGCCGAAGCCGAGGGATGTGTCGGGGAAGCGAAGGTTCGCGGCGTTGGGGTCGTTGAGGGCGTACGCCGTCGTGGAGGTCCACGGCAGCGGGGTCTGCGCGTTGATCGCGTTGACCACCGGGCCGTAACGGGTCCACCACTGGGTGCGGGTCACCGGGGCGCCGCCCTTGACCGCGACGGTCACGGTCCGCTTCGTCATCCTCTCCGGCTTGCCGTCCACCAGATACGTCGTCGGGTCGGCCGGATCCAGCGTCAGCTCGTGGAAGTTGGCCGGGATACCGGTGGAGACGGTGTGGCTCCACGCCACGTCGGCGTTGAAGCCGACGGAGATCGTGGGCATGCCGAGCAGGGTCCCCCCGGAGACGTTGAGTTCGCCGGGGATCGTCTGCTGCGCCTGCCAGAAGCGGCGCCCGCCCTGCCACGGGTAGTGCGGGTTGCCGAGCAGCAGACCTCGCCCGTTCGCCGTGGTGTCGCCGCGGAAGGCGACCGCGTTCGAGCCCATGTCACCGGTGCCCCACACGTCGTCCGCCGCTGCGGCGACGGCCTTCGCACTGGACCCGCGCACGGCGGGGGAGCCGGAGCCGGTGACCGTCCCGGTCGGCGGCTGCGCGGTCGTGATCGCCTCCACCAGGCGCCCCTCACCGGAGATCGCGGCGATGGCGAGGCCACGGGCGGCCACATCCAGTTCGGTGACCGGCTCGACCCAGGAGGCGCCCTTGCAGGCGGGATCGGTGATCTCGTTCTGCTTCAGCCAGGCGTTGTAGCCCGCCGCCCAGCCGCGCATCATGTCCCGTGCCTCGCGGCTCGGGCCCGCGGGAGCGGGCTCGGCGAGCGCCTTCTCCACCGTGCGCGTCTCGCGGACGCCACGGAAGTACAGATCGCTGCCGAGGTTGCTGCGTGCCCCCGAGAGTGAACCGTCCGTGGTGCCGTCGGCGCCGAACCAGCGGGAGCGTTCGCCGCGCAGCGTCACGAAGCCGTCGGCGAGGACACAGACCTGGTCGGCGGCCTGCGCCCAACCGGTACCGAAGCCGATGCCCGCGTAGTCCTTCGCGACGATGTGCGGAATGCCGTACTCGGTGTAGCGGATCACGGCGGACGGGCCACCGTGGGACGGGCGTTGCCCACTGGCCCGATCGCCATCGGCGGCGGTGGCCGACGGCAGTACGGCCGAGGCGGTGAACAGGGCGACGGCCGAGACCACGAGCTGTCTCAGACGGGTGCGCATGGAGCCTCCCAACGTCAGTGAGGGAAGGGACGGTTGAGCGTGTCAATGCAAAGGTGCGTAATCCATACGTGTGATCGATCTTCCCTCTGATTGACTCGCGCCCCAGGGGGTGAAGTTGAGCCACTTCACGCCATGCGTGCCGGGTTCCGGCCAGGTGGGTGGTGTGCTTGACCTCGCTCGCGCGACGGACCGAGGATCGCGTCAGAACCGTGGACGAAGGAGCATGAATCATGACGGCTGGTCGCAGCGTGACGGTCGACGGAACGTTGCGGCGCAGCGCGCGGCGCACCCCCGCCCGCGTCGCCATCCACTACGGCGAACGGTCCTGGACCTACGCCGAACTGGACGACGCCGTCTCCCGCGCCGCCCGCGCCCTGCGCGACACCGGACTCGTGCCGGGCGACCGGGTCGCCGCCTACGGCCACAACTCGGACGCCTACCTCATCGCCTTCCTGGCCGCCGCCCGCGCCGGCCTGGTCCACGTACCGGTCAACCAGAACCTCACCGGCGACGACCTGTCGTACCTCCTCGACCAGTCCGGCAGCACCCTCGTCCTGACCGACCCCGACCTCGCCGGGAACCTCCCCGAGGGCACCCGCACCCTGCCGTTGCGGGACGCCGGCGACTCACTCCTCGCCCGACTCGCCGACACGGAGCCGTACGACGGCGAGGAACCCCGCGCCGAGGACCTCGCCCAGCTCCTCTACACCTCCGGCACCACCGCCCTGCCCAAGGGCGCGATGATGACGCACCGCGCCCTGGTGCACGAATACCTCAGCGCGATCACCGCCCTCGACCTCCAGGCCGGCGACCTGCCCGTGCACTCCCTGCCGCTCTACCACTCCGCGCAGATGCACGTGTTCCTGGTGCCGTACCTCGCGGTCGGCGCCACGAACACGATCCTCGACGCACCCGACGGCGACCGGATCCTCGACCTCGTCGAGCAGGGCCGAGCCGACAGCCTCTTCGCCCCGCCCACGGTGTGGATCGCCCTCGCCAACCGCCCCGACTTCGAGACCCGCGACCTCAGCGGCCTCCGCAAGGCCTACTACGGGGCGTCGATCATGCCGGTGCCCGTCCTCGAACGGCTCAAGGAGCGCCTGCCCAAGCTCGCCTTCCACAACTGCTTCGGACAGAGCGAGATCGGCCCCCTGTCCATGGTCCTCGGCCCGTACGAGCACAAGGGCCGCATGGACTCCTGCGGACGCCCCGTCATGTTCGTCGAGGCCAGGGTCGTCGACGAGGAGGGCACGGACGTGCCCGACGGCACTCCCGGCGAGATCGTCTACCAGTCCCCGCAACTCTGCGAGGGCTACTGGGAGAAGCCGGAGGAGACCGCCGAGGCCTTCCGCGACGGCTGGTTCCACTCCGGGGACCTCGCCGTGCGCGACGCCGAGGGGTTCTTCACCGTCGTCGACCGGGTGAAGGACGTCATCAACTCCGGCGGCGTACTGATCGCCTCCCGCCAGGTCGAGGACGCGCTCTACACCCATGGCCAGGTCGCCGAGGTCGCGGTGATCGGCCTGCCCGACGACCACTGGATCGAGGCCGTCACAGCGGTCGTCGTACGCCGGGGCGAGGCCACGGAGGACGAACTCATCGCCCACGCGCGCGAGAAGCTCCCCCACTTCAAGGCGCCGAAGAAGATCCTGTTCGTGGACGAGCTGCCGCGCAACGCGAGCGGCAAGATCCTCAAGCGGGAGCTGCGGGACCGATTCGCGCAGATCTGACCCCGGCCCTCACCGGCGAATCGCGT
This sequence comes from Streptomyces sp. DSM 40750, assembly GCF_024612035.1. Taxonomy (GTDB): domain Bacteria; phylum Actinomycetota; class Actinomycetes; order Streptomycetales; family Streptomycetaceae; genus Streptomyces. The sequence goes on along the minus strand of NZ_CP102513.1, from coordinate 858,636 downwards.
TGCGGTGGACGGCACCCGGCAAGAGGATCGACGGCATGCCGACCTTCACCGCACCCGACGGAACCGAACTCGCCCACCACCTGCGCGGCGAGGGCGCCCCACTGATCGTCCTCCCCGGCGGAGCCATGCGCGCCTCCGCCTACCTGGGCGACGTGGGCGGGCTCACCGCCCACCGCCGCCTGGTCCTGCTGGACCTGCGCGGCACGGGTGACTCCGCGGTGCCGGCCGACCCGGCGACGTACCGCTGCGACCGCCAGGTCGACGACGTGGAGGCGCTCCGCGCCCACCTGGGCCTGGAGCGCCTGGACCTGCTCGCCCACTCGGCCGGCGGCAACCTCGCCATGCTCTACGCGGCCCGCCACCCTGAGCGGGTGTCCCGCCTGGCGCTGATCGCCGCCACCCCCTGGGCGGTGGGCCTGCCGGTGACCGCGGAGGACCGCCTCGCCGCCGCGAGCCTTCGGAAGGACGAACCGTGGTTCGCCGAGGCGTACCCGGCCTTCGAGGCGGCGTGGACCGGCCACGGCCCCTTCGACGACGACATGATGCCCTTCTTCTACGGCCGCTGGGACGACGCCGCCCGCGCTCACATGGCCGCCGAGGAGCAACAGACCAACGACGAGGCGGCCGCCGTCTACGGCTCCGCGGGCGCCTACGACCCGCCCGCCACCCGGGCCGCACTCGCCGAACTGTCCGCCCCGGTCCTGGTCTATGCGGCCGAACTCGACGGCGGCCCGACCCCCGCCCTCGCCCGCCGCACGGCCGCCCTCTTCCCCGACGCGCAGTTCACGGTCCAGCCGGGCGGCGGCCACTTCCCGTGGCTCGACGACCCCGAGTGGTTCGTACGGCGTGTCACGGCCTTCCTCGACGGGCGCTGACGGTTCCCGGCCGGGCTCACGCGTTCGCGGCCGCCGCCACCGACCGTGCCCACCGGTAGTCCGCCTTGCCGCTGGGGGAGCGCTGGATGGTGTCGGTGAGGACCAGCTGGCGGGGGATCTTGTAGCCGGCGAGGCGGGTACGGCAGTGGGTCTGGATGTCCTCCAGGGACGGCTGGGCCGCGCCCGCCCGCAGCTGCACCACGGCCGCGACGTGGTTGCCCCAGCGGGCGTCCGGCACCCCGGCGACCAGCGCGTCGTACACGTCGGGGTGGGCCTTGAGGGCCTGCTCGACCTCCTCCGGGTACACCTTCTCGCCGCCGGTGTTGATGCACTGCGAACCCCGGCCGAGGACCGTGACGACGCCCTCCTCGTCGACGGTCGCCATGTCGCCGAGGAGCACCCAGCGTTCGCCGTCCCGCTCGAAGAAGGTCTCGGCGGTCTTCCTCGGGTCGTTGTAGTAGCCGAGGGGGACATGGCCGCGCTGGGCGACCCGGCCCGGCACACCGGCCGGGACGGGCTCGTACGTCGCCGGATCCACGACCTGCGTACGGGAGTGGACGCGGATGCGGAAACCGTCGCCCGCGCCCGAGTCCGCCGTCGCCGTGCCGTTGAAGCCGGACTCGGACGAGCCGAAGTTGTTCAGCAGCATCGCGTTCGGCACCAGCGCCTGGAACTGCCGCCGGACCGTCTCCGACATGATCGCGCCGGAGGACGACACACTGAACAGGGACGAACAGTCCGTCCCCTTCATCGGGCCGTTCAGCGCGTCGATGAGCGGCCGCAGCATCGCGTCGCCGACCAGCGAGACACTGGTGACCTTCTCCTTCTCGATCGTCCGCAGGGCCTCCTCGGGCACGAACTTGCGGTGGATCACGACCCGTTGGCCGAAGTTGAACCCGATGAACGCCGTGAGCGTGGACGTACCGTGCATCAGCGGGGCGGTGGGGAAGAACGTGATCCCGTCACCACCGGCCGCGACCCGCTCGGCCAGCTCCTCCGGCACCTTCACCGGCTCCCCGGTCGGCGCGCCGCCGCCCAACCCCGAGAAGAACAGGTCCTCCTGACGCCACATCACGCCCTTGGGCATGCCCGTCGTACCGCCCGTGTAGATGATGAACTGGTCGTCGCCCGAGCGGGCCGGGAAGCCCCGTTCGGCCGACGCGGATGCCTCCGCCTCGGTGAAGTCGACGACCTCGAGCGCGGGCGCGTCCGGCGAGGGGGCCCCCACCCGCACCAGATGCCGCAGCATCTCCGTCCGCGGCAGCGCGGCCGCCACCCGCCCCGTGAACTCCGTGTCGAAGACCAGGCCCGTCAGATCCGCGTCCCGGTAGAGGTAGACCAACTCCTCTTCCACATACCGATAGTTGACGTTGACCGGCACGATCCGCGCCTTGAGGCAGCCGAGCGCGGTCTGCAGATACTCGATGCCGTTGTAGAGATGCAGCCCCACGTGCTCGCCGGGCTTGATCCCGCTGTCGAGCAGATGGTGCCCGACGCGGTTGGCCGCCGCGTCCAGTTCCGCGTACGTCAGCCGGCGCTCCGCGCCCGTACCGGGGATGTCGAGGTACGCGAGCGCCGCCCGGTCGGGGACCACGTCGACGACCGACTCGAACAGGTCGGCAAGGTTGTACTCCACCGCGCTCCTCCTGACCTCGCTCTCCACCGGCTGTCGGTCATCAGAGCAAAGGGCGGCACAACTGTGAAGGGTCCGCGCACAATAAATCTGACTACCTGTCAGAAAACCCTTGAAGTGCTTCGGCGCCTCCTGCAACCTGTTCTCGTTCCGAAGGCGGGACGGAGAGGGAGGACCGCGATGGGTGGTACGGAACACCTGACCCTGCGGCGCGAAGGCGCCACACTGGTGCTCACGCTCAACAGGCCCGAGGCCAAGAACGCGCTCTCGCTGCCGATGCTCGTCGGCCTCCACGACGGCTGGGTCGAGGCCGACGAGGACGACACGGTCCGCTCGATCGTCCTCACGGGAGCCGGTGGTGCCTTCTGCGCCGGGATGGACCTCAAGGCCCTCGCGGGCAAGGGGATGGAGGGCCAGCAGTACCGGGACCGGCTCAAGGCCGACCCCGATCTGCACTGGAAGGCGATGCTCCGCCACCACCGGCCGCGCAAGCCGGTGATCGCCGCGGTCGAGGGGTACTGCGTCGCGGGCGGCACCGAGATCCTCCAGGGCACCGACATCCGGGTCGCTGGCGAGTCGGCGACGTTCGGCCTCTTCGAGGTCAAACGCGGGCTCTTCCCGATCGGCGGTTCCACGGTCCGCCTCCAGCGGCAGATCCCGCGCACGCACGCTCTGGAGATGCTGCTCACCGGGCGGCCGTACAGCGCGCGCGAGGCCGCCGGTGTGGGGCTGATCGGGCATGTCGTGCCCGACGGCACGGCCCTGGCCAAGGCCCTGGAGATCGCCGAGCAGATCAACGCGTGTGGACCGCTGGCCGTGGAGGCCGTGAAGGCGTCGGTGTACGAGACGGCCGAGATGACGGAAGCGGACGGGCTGGCCGCCGAACTGAAGCGGGGGTGGCCCATCTTTGACACGGATGATGCGAAGGAGGGGGCTCGGGCGTTTACCGAGAAGCGGCCGCCTGTCTACAAGCGGGCGTAGGCGTTCCGCTGGGAGGTCGTGTGTCGACTGCGGGCCGTTTGTGGCTGGTCGCGCAGTTCCCCGCGCCCCTGACGGGGCGCGTTTGTCGCCCCCCTCTTGAAGGAGGCAAGCCCCGATGTCCGCAACCCTCAAGGCACCCCTTACCGTCGAGTTCCCTTTCACCCGCTCCCTCGGGCCCGTTCAGAGCGCCTTCCTCACCGGGCTGCGCGAACGCGTCGTTCTCGGTGTGCGTACCGGTGACGGGCGGGTTCTTGTACCGCCCGTCGAGTACGACCCCGTCACGGCCGAGGAGATTCGCGACCTGGTCGAGGTCGCCCCCACCGGCACGGTCACCACCTGGGCCTGGAACCACGAGCCGCGCCGCGGCCAGCCCCTCGACACCCCCTTCGCCTGGGCCCTGGTGCGGCTCGACGGCGCCGATACGGCCCTGCTCCACGCCCTCGACGCCCCCGGACCCGACGCCGTACGCACCGGCATGCGCGTCCGCGTCCGCTGGGCCGAGGAACGCTCCGGTGCCATCACGGACATCGCCTGCTTCGAGGCGTACGACGGCGATCCGGTTGAACCGGCGGGCCACAGCGGCGAGTTCGCCGACCCCGTCACCGGGATCGTCGCCCCCGCCCGCCTCGACTACACCTACTCGCCCGGCCGCGCCCAGACCGGCTACATCAACGCCCTCGCCGAGCGCCGCAACGTGGGCGAGCGCTGCCCCTCCTGCCGCAAGGTGTACGTACCGCCGAGGGGCGCCTGCCCCACCTGCGGGGTGGCCACGGCCGAGCAGGTGGAGGTCGGGCCGGGCGGCACGGTGACCACGTTCTGCATCGTCAACATCAAGGCGAAGAACCTCGACATAGAGGTGCCTTACGTATACGCCCACATCGCCCTCGACGGTGCCGACCTCGCCCTGCACGGCCGAATCGCCGGCATCCCCTACGACCAGGTGCGGATCGGCCTGCGCGTCGAACCCGTGTGGACGGAAGGCGCTCGCTACCCCGACCACTACCGGCCCACCGGCGAGCCGGACGCCGAGTACGACACGTTCAAGGAGCTGTTGTGAACCGGGAGATCGCCGTCGTCGCCTTCGCCCAGACCGACCACCGTCGCACCAGCGACGAGCTCTCCGAGGTGGAGATGCTCATGCCGGTGCTGCACCGGGTCCTGGAGCAGACGGGGTTGAAGACGTCCGACATCGGCTTCACCTGCTCCGGCTCCAGCGACTACCTCGCCGGCCGCGCCTTCTCCTTCACCCTCGCTCTCGACGGCGTGGGCGCCTGGCCGCCGATCTCCGAGTCGCACGTCGAGATGGACGGGGCGTGGGCGCTGTACGAGGCCTGGGTGAAGCTCCAGACGGGGGACGCGGACACCGCGCTCGTCTATGCGTACGGCAAGTCCTCGCCCGGGTCGGTGCGCGACGTACTGACCCGCCAGCTCGACCCCTACTACGTGGCGCCGCTGTGGCCCGACTCCGTCGCCCTCGCCGCCCTCCAGGCGCAGGCGCTCATCGACGCCGGCGGCACGGACGAGCCGGCGCTGGCGGCGGTCGGGGCGCGCAGCCGCGCGGACGCCGTCGCCAACTCCCATGCGCAGCTGAGGGGTTCGGTACCGCAGGGGGAGTACCTCGTACGGCCGCTGCGCACCGGGGACTGCTCGCCGGTCGGTGACGGGGCCGCCGCCGTGGTCCTCGCGGCGGGCGAGCGGGCCCGGGACCTGTGCGAGCGGCCCGCCTGGATCCGGGGCATCGACCACCGGATCGAGGCCCATGGCATCGGCGTACGCGAGCTGACCGACTCGCCCTCCACCCGCCTCGCCGCCGAGCAGGCCGGAGCCTTCGAGCGGCCCGTGGACACCGCCGAGTTGCATGCGTCGTTCACCTCCCAGGAGGTGATCCTGCGCGAGGTACTGGGGCTCGACGACAGGGTGCGTGTCAACCCCTCGGGCGGGGCCCTGGCCGCCAACCCGGTGATGGCCGCCGGGCTCATCCGGATCGGTGAGGCCGCCGCGCGCATCCACCGGGGTGAGTCCGACCGGGCGCTGGCGCACGCCACTTCCGGCCCCTGTCTGCAACAGAACCTGGTCGCCGTACTCGAAGGGGATCCGCGATGAGCAAGGAGCCCGTGGCCGTCGTAGGGGTCGGCCAGACCAAGCATGTGGCGGCGCGCCGGGACGTGTCGATCGCCGGGCTCGTACGTGAGGCCGCCCGACGGGCCCTCGACGACGCCGAGTTGACGTGGGCCGACATCGAGGCCGTCGTCATCGGCAAGGCGCCCGACTTCTTCGAGGGCGTCATGATGCCCGAGCTCTACCTCGCGGACGCGCTCGGCGCCGTCGGTAAACCCATGATGCGGGTGCACACGGCGGGCTCGGTGGGCGGATCGACCGCGCTGGTCGCCGCGAGCCTGGTCGCCGCCCGCATCCACGGGACCGTACTGACCCTGGCGTTCGAGAAGCAGTCCGAGTCGAACGCCATGTGGGGCCTGTCCCTGCCGATCCCGTTCCAGCAGCCGCTGCTGGCCGGCGCGGGCGGCTTCTTCGCCCCGCATGTGCGGGCGTACATGCGGCGCAGCGGCGCCCCCGACACCGTCGGCTCCCTGGTGGCGTACAAGAACCGCCGCAACGCGCTCAAGAACCCGTACGCCCATCTCCACGAGCACGACATCACGCTGGAGAAGGTCCAGGCCTCGCCCATGCTGTGGGATCCGATCCGCTACTCGGAGACCTGCCCGTCCTCCGACGGAGCCGTCGCGATGGTCCTCACCGACCGCGCGGGGGCGGTCCGGGCGCCCCGCCCTGCCGCGTGGATGCACGGGGGCGCGATGCGCAGCGAGCCGACGCTGTTCGCGGGCAAGGACAGTGTGTCGCCGCGTGCGGGGCGGGAGTGTGCGGCGGACGTGTACCGGCAGGCGGGGATCGCGGATCCGCGCCGGGAGATCGACGCGGTGGAGATGTATGTGCCGTTCTCCTGGTACGAGCCGATGTGGCTGGAGAACCTCGGTTTCGCCGACGAGGGGGAGGGCTGGAAGCTCACCGAGTCCGGCGTCACCGAGCTGGACGGGGATCTTCCGGTCGACATGTCCGGCGGGGTGCTGTCCACCAATCCCATCGGTGCCTCCGGCATGATCCGTTTCGCTGAGGCGGCGCTCCAGGTGCGGGGGCTGGCGGGAGAACACCAGGTGGCGGGCGCCCGCCGGGTGCTCGGGCATGCCTACGGCGGCGGATCGCAGTTCTTCTCGATGTGGCTCGTGGGCGCCGAGCCGCCCACCTCGTGAACCTTCCTCTCACGTGGCCTGTCGGCGGTCGTGGTCGATCGCTAGTCTGGCGGGCGGACGACGAACCGGGAGGAGCACGGACGTGGCCGAGAGCACCATGGAGCAGCGATCGCTCGACGGCTGGCACAAGCCGGCGGAACTGGACCTCAGCAAGGCGGACTGGCGGTCCAGCAGCCAGGGGCGGGGAGATGTCCAGATCGCCTTTGTCGAGGGCTTCATCGCCATGCGCAACAGCGGCAGCCCCGAGAGCCCCTCGCTGATCTTCACCCCCGCCGAGTGGGGCGCCTTCGTGTCGGGGGCCCGCGAGGGCGAGTTCGACCTGACCTGAGCGGCCGCCCGGTTTCAGTCGGTGGGCGGCCGGGGCCGCCCACCGACTGGGAGCGGGAGAAGCGCTCCGGGGCCGGGCGGTCAGCGGAGGGTGACCTCGCACGGGCCGTTGTACGGCGCCAGCGACAGCACGGTCCGCGGTGTCCGCAGCCCCTCGTGGCCCGCGAACAACTCGCGCGCCGCGGCGAAGTCCACCTCGTCACCCACCACCGGCGCGACCTCGTCGTACAGCTCGCGGACCGGCTCCACGAGTTCCTGGCCGGCCTCGGTCTCCGTCCCCCAGATGTCCCACAGCAGCGTCTCGACCTTGTTCAGGTCCGCGAGGTCGAGCCGGACGTTGCCCGCCACGAACCACTCCCCGTTCAGCGGCCCCTCCGCCGGCGGGTGGAGGCCGAACGTCCCGGGGTCCGCCTCACCGGCCCGGATGGCCTGCCACGCCTTGCCCGCGACGAGGAAGCGGTCGCGCGGCACGTCCATCGGATCGAAGTCGATCTTCCAGGCGTCGGCGATCAGGGGCTCCGTCAACTGTGCGTCGGCGAAGAGCCAGCCCCGCGCCGGGTCCCAGTACTCGGTGACCACGTGGTCGGCGTGGAAGCCGTTGTCGCCGAAATACGTGGCGAAGCCGGACCGGAGCCGGGCGGGCACACCCATGTGGCGCAGGAGCGAGCAGTGCAGCAGCGAGAAGTCGCGGCAGACCCCGACGAAACGGTCCTCGGGTTCGCGGCGGTGCGACAGCGGCGCGTCGTTTCGCCCGACGACGATCCGCAGGATGTCGTCGAGGTAGCGCGTCTCGGCGTCGTTGTGCAGCCGGTCCTGCGGGGTGGCGTAGCGGAATGTCTCCCCCTCGCCCCGATGGATCATCAGATCCCGTGCGACACGGGCGAGTCGAGCCGGATCGCGCGGCAGGTCGGTGTAGCGCGGAGTGAGATCGCCCGGGTCGGTGAACGCGCTCTGCGTGGCGTAGAAGGCGGCGACGTCCGGTGCGAGGTGTGCGGGTGGCATGACTGAACCCCCAGAATGAATCGGCCACGCGTTCGATTTGCGGGCCGCTTCGCCTCACCGTGCCAAAATTCCCCCGCAATTGTCCAGAATTCCCACAAGGGCCCGACTGCTCGGAATTTCCTTCCCGAATTCCATCCGACTCGAATTAATGGATGACTGCTCGCCTATCATTAGGCTCATGGAGTACTCGATCAGCGCGGACGCGCGGCTCGCCCTGGACCTGGCCCTGACCGTCCGCCACGACGGCAGCGGCGGTGTCGCCGACGACCTGACCGAACCCACGGGACTCACCACCTGGGTCCGGGCACACCCGGACGCCCTGCCGACCGCCCCCGGCTTCACCGCCGACGAGGCCGCGCTCACCGCCGTACGCGATCTCCGCGCCGCCGTCCGGGCCCTGTTCGCCCGTGCCGTCAGCCCCGGCGAGCCCAGCCCGGCCGACGCCGGCCGGCTGCTGCCCGTCCCCGAGGCGCTGGCGCGCCTCAACGGGGCCGCCGCCCTGACCCCGACCGTCCCGGTGCTCTCCTGGGGCCCCGACGCCGAACCCGTCGTACGTCACGAACCCGCCACCGGCGACGACCCGCTCGCCGCCGCGCTCGCCCGCGCCGCCGTCGCCTTCCTCACCAGCCCGGAGCGGCAGCGGCTGCGCGCCTGTCACGCGCCACGTTGCGTGAGCTACTTCCTCAAGGAGCACCCGCGTCAGGAGTGGTGCAAGCCGTCCTGTGGCAACCGCGCCCGCGTCGCCCGCCACCACGAGCGGCACAAGAAGATCGCCGGTCAGCCGTCCACGCGACTGTCCTCCGCCCGGTAGGCCGGTCGGAAACCGCCGAACAGGCCTCGCCGCCCCGCGCCGGGCACGCGCCGTGGTGCCCGGAGCAGGCGGCGCGAGCCCGGAACGGCCGCGGAACCCCGCTCACCGCCGGCCGGGGCGGGACGGCCCACGGCCCCTGCCGGACCGGCCCGGCGCTGGGCTGACAGCCTCCGCACGGGTGACCGCACCGGACCCCGGATCGGCCCCCGCAATAGCCTCGCCCACCCGACACCGAGCACCTCCGGGCACGTACCATGGCGGCATGTCCTTCCTCCGCCGCCGCAGCGCCACCCCTGCCGGTCCCGACTTCGACGTACTGGCCATGGACCCGGGCGACTGGCCGGGCAATCTCGGCGCCGGCCTGCTGCCCGCCCCCGACGGCAGCTGCCAGGGCGTCTTCCTGCGTTACGACCTCTACGGCGGCCGCGGCCCCGCGATGATCATCGGCAACCTCCCGGAGGGCTCCCCGGCGCGCGAGGTCGCCGACGGCGAGGTCCCCTTCGAGGTGGCCCAGCTGCTGATCGCGCTGGAGAACGAGGAGGACATCACCGTCGTCGGCGCCGAGGACATGCCGGTGATGCAGGGCGACAACCTGCTGATCGTGCGCCGCCTCAAGCTCTCCGAGTCCCGGATCTCCTGCGTCCAGTTCGACCGCAGCGACAACGTCCTGGTGACCATCGCCGCCTGGGACCGCCCCATCACCGACGACCTGTACGCCCTGCTCAAGCCACTCCCGGCGGAGCTGTTCCAGCAGGGCTGAGAGCACAACGGGGACGAAGACGAAAGGGCCGGGCTCGCACCCGGCCCTTCGTCGTGCCCCAGGCGGCCTCGACCTCACGCGGCCGGCAGCACCCGCACATCCGCCGCCCGCACGAACGCCACCCGGTGACCGAACTGGATCTCGTAGTAGAGGTCCTCGCCGACCACGACCCTGTGTCCGCTCGTGTCGAAGCCGACGGCGTAGTAGTACTCGCCCGGCACCCGGTCCCCAGCGGCGTACTTCTGGCCCTTGAGGAGCTTGTACGGCAGCGGGGACACCGCCTGCGCGGGCACGCCCGCCGGGTACGCCTCCTGCTCCGGGTAGGCGCGGCCGTACACCGGGATCTCGGCGAGGCCCTGCCTGGGCGTGACGACCGGACCGGCCGCGCCGACCGCCGTCGGCCGCCCCTTCGGATTCCGGAACCAGGCCTTCTGCCCCAGGTACCAGATCGCCGTCCAGTCGCCCTGCCGCCCGGCGACCGCGTACTGCTGGCCGGTGGAGACCCGCGAACCGAGGTCGTTCACATCGATCGTCGAGTCGCCGCCGCCCGGCCGCAGGCCGACGTCCTTGATCAGGGGCGAGGTCACATCGGGCTCGCTGTACAGGCGAACGGCGCTGGAGCCGTGCACCGCGCAGGGCTCACCCCCGGTCGCGCAGCCGGTGAACTCGGGCCGGTTGTCGGGGTAGTTCGGGAGGATGGTGACCAGGGAACCGTTCTTTCCGGACGTCGGGCCGAACGGTTTGCCCAGCAGTTCGAAGTAGTGCCGCCAGTCCCAGTACGGGCCCGGATCGGTGTGCATCCCCGGGATCGTCGCCGTCGTCGGGCCGGGCACGGTGTCGTGGCCCAGGATGTGCCGGCGGTCCAACGGGATGCGGTACTTCTCGGCGAGGTACTTCACCAGCCGCGCCGACGTGCGGTACATCGCCTCCGTGTACCAGGCGTCCGGCGAGGCCAGGAACCCCTCGTGCTCCAGACCGATCGACTTGGCGTTGACGTACCAGTTGCCGGCGTGCCAGCCCACGTCCTTGTTCTTGACGTGCTGGGCGATGTGCCCGTCCGTGGAGCGCAGCGAATAGTGCCACGACACATAGGTCGGGTCCTGGACCAGCTTCAGCGTCGTGTCCCAGGTGGCCTCGGTGTCATGGACGACGATGTACCGGATGCTCTGCGACTTCGGCCGGTCCGCCAGGTCGTGGTTGCCGTAGTCGTTGTCGCCGAACTCCTCGTAAGGCGCCGGGATCCACTCGCAGGACACCGTCCTCGGACACTCCGTGCCGTCCACGGCCGCCGCGCGCAGCCCGGCCCGGGACAACTGCCCGGTGTCGGGGCGCAGATCCGGCTCGGCGGCGAGCGTCACCCGCTGGCCGGCGTCCGTGACGCGCCCGGCGCCGTCGCGGATCACCGCGAACACCTCGTTCGCGTACGCCGCCGCCGTCGCCCGGTCGTCGGCGCCCGAGAAGCGCGCCACCGCCCCGTACCAGTCCGCCGGATCGGTACTCGGCTCCGCGCCGAGCTCCCGCTGCGCGTCGGCGAGCAGCGCGGCACCGCCCGCCACATTGGCCTCGGCGTCCGTGCGCAGCGCCTCTGCGGGCAGACCGGTCAGCTCGGCCGCCTTCGTCAACGTCCTCAGCCGGGCCGGGAGTCCGGAAGGCTGGGGCAGATCCGCCTCGGGCACCAGCCGTGCCCGGGAGTCGTCGCCCCGCGCGTCCTCCGTGCCCTCGCTGTGGTGCGGGGCCTCGGCCAGAGCCGTACGCGCGTCGGTGAGATGCATGGGGCCGTAGCCGCCGGTGACGCTGGCCGCGCCGCCGTGCGCGTCCCAGCGGGACTGGAGATAGGAGACGCCGAGCAGAACGCTGCGTGGTACGTCGTACCGCGCGGCCGCGGCGGTGAAGGCGCCCTGCAGACGGGCCGGAGAGGAGGACGACTGGCCGGCGGGCGGGGCCGCGCCCAGCAGGGGCAGCAGCAACACCGCCGGGGCTGCGGCGACCGCCGTTCTGCGGAGACGTCTGTGGTGCGGGGTGGGCCTGCGGTCGGTGGGGGATCCTCGCAAGGCGGCCTCCTGGAACGGTGGGGCGTTGGCGGGGCGTGCGGGGCCTGGGTCCCCCGCGCGAGCGAAACCGAGCGTGGGGGAGTGCACCAGTGCTATCGGTCGGCCGACGATCCGTCAATCATGCCCGGAGGAGGGCTGGTTCCTCGGTGATTGCCTTCCCTGACATGACGAAGGTCCGCGGCGCGCCCCTGTTCCAGGACGCACCGCGGACCTTCCTTTCCCCTCAGCGAGTGCCGACCGCCGCCCGTACGGCCTTGCGGGCCAGCTGACAGTCGTCGTGCAGCCGCCTGAGCAGCAGCCGCTGTTCCTCGCCGGACGGCGCGGCAGCCGGGTGGGCGGGGCCCGGTGCCGCCGGGGTCGAGTCGCGCATCGAACGCTGCACGGCCGTCTCGTAGGTACGGATCTCACGGGTCAGTACGAGCATCAGGTTCACCAGGAACGCGTCACGCGAGGCCGGCCCCGCCGACTGCGCCAGCTGACTGATCTGCCGCCGCGCCACCGGGGCGTCTCCGAGCACCGCCCACAGCGTCGCCAGGTCGTACCCCGGCAGATACCAGCCCGCGTGCTCCCAGTCCACCAGCACTGGACCGGCCGGTGAGAGCAGGATGTTCGACAGGAGGGCGTCGCCGTGACAGAACTGGCCCATGCCCTGACGGCCCGACGCATGCGCGATGCCATGCAGGAGCTTCTGCAGATCGCCCATGTCCCGGTCGGTGAGCAGACCCAGCTCATGGAAACGGGAGATCCGCTCCGCGTAATTCAGCGGGGCCTCGAACGTCCCTGCCGGTGGCCGCCACGCGTTGAGCCGGCAGATCGCGCCGAGCGCCGCCCGGATGTCGGCGCGCGGTGGCGCCTCCACCGGATGCCGCCGCAGAGCGGCCACCCGGCCCGGCATCCGCTCGATGACCAAGGTGCAGTTGTCCGGGTCCGCCGCGATCAGCCTCGGCGCCCGCACCGGCGGGCGGTGCCGGACGAACGAGCGGTATGCGGCTATTTCATGCCGGAGCCGCTCCTCCCAGATGGGGGAGTGGTCCAGTAAACACTTGGCGACGGCCGTGCTGCGCCCTGTCGTACCGACGAGCAGCACCGAGCGGCCGCTTCGGCGCAGCACCTGGACCGGAGTGAACTCCGGGCAGATGCGATGCACCGAAGCGATCGCCGTGCGCAGCTGCGCGCCCTGAGGGCCGGACAAGTCGACTCTCCCGCTGAGCGGTTGGGTGCCGAGCCCCGGCACGCGCCGCGTCCGGCCGGCACCCAGTACCGGGGCCGCCGTGCGTGTGGGGTCAAGGTAGGGGCCGCCGCTGCCCGGCTGGCGGGAGTGCAGCGACCGGGGAGGAGCGGACACGGAGGACGATGCTGCGTACATGGGGGAAAACAGATCCCTTCGTGTGCCGGCAATGTCACGCGCTACCCGCCCCGGCCGTCCGGGGACACCCTGGGGAGTGCCCGTCGGGGCGACCGGGTCGGGGTGGCGCTTTCCTACCTGACACCGGATGGGCCGTGGCAGACCATGTAGCGCACCCTGGCGAAGCCTGGCGAATAGTCCCCGAGCAACTGACAGCGGGCTACATTCAACTCAGCCGAGAACCTGGGGGCTTGACGTGGGCGGACAACCCAACACCCGACTTGGAGACCTGTTCGGCCTGGCCGGCTGGTCGAAGGGAGAGCTCGCGAGGCTGGTCAACCGGCAGGCGGCGGCCATGGGCCACCCTCAGCTGGCGACCGACACCTCACGGGTGCGGCGGTGGATCGACATGGGAGAGATCCCGCGCGATCCCGTGCCGCGGGTGCTGGCGGCGCTGTTCACCGAGCGTCTCGGCCGTGTCGTGACCATCGAGGACCTCGGTCTGGTCCGGCACGGGCGTACGGGGAAACGGCAGGGCGACGGGAATGTGGAACATCCCGACGGTGTGCCGTGGGCGCCCGAACGGACTGCTGCGGTCCTCACCGAATTCACGGGAATGGACCTCATGCTCAACCGACGCGGCTTGGTGGGTGCGGGCGTCGCGCTCACCGCGGGACCCGCACTCAGCAGCGCCATGCACGACTGGTTGCACACCGATCCGGCCCTCGCCGCCGACGCTCCCGACCTCGACGATCCCCTGCACGCCGACTCCGCTGGGTTCGACCGGTACGAGGCCGCCCCCATCGGGTCGCAGGAGATCGAGGAACTGGAGCGTTCGGTCGAGGTGTTCCGGGCCTGGGACGCGGCCCGCGGCGGCGGGCTGCAACGCAAGGCTGTCGTGGGACAGCTCAACGAGGTGGGAGGCATGCTCTCCTACCGCCACCCCGAACATCTCCAGCGGCGCCTGTGGGGCGTCGCCGCCAACCTCGCCGTCCTCGCCGGCTGGATGTCGCACGACATCGGCCTCGAACCCACCGCCCAGAAGTACTTCATCATCGCCGCCCACGCCGCCAGGGAGGGCGGTGACCGGCCACGCGCCGGCGAGGCCCTCTCCCGGGCGGCCCGACAACTGGTGCACCTCGGCAAGCCCGACGAGGCGCTCGACCTCATGAAGCTCGCCCAGTCCGGCTCCGGCGAGCAGGTGCTGCCGCGCACCAAGGCCATGCTCCACACCGTCGAGGCCTGGGCACAGGCCTCCATGGGCAAGGGCCAGGCCATGCGCCGCACCCTGGGCCAGGCCGAGGACCTGTTCGTCTCCGACCGGGGGGACGTGCCGCCGCCCAGTTGGATGCAGATGTTCAAGGAGGAGGACCTCTACGGCATGCAGGCCCTGGCCTACCGCACTCTCGCGGAGCACGACCCGGCCGCGGCCAAGCAGGCCCAGCACTACGCGGAGAAGGCCCTCGAACTGCGCGTCGACGGCCGGCAGCGGTCGAAGATCTTCGACTTCCTCTCCATGGCCTCGGCGTCCTTCATCGCCGACGACCCGGAGCAGGCGGCCGGCTACGCCCGCCTGGCCCTGGCGTCGATGGGCACCAACTCCTCCCACCGCACCTGGGACCGGCTGCGCCAGATGTACCGGCTCACCGGTCAGTACTCCAGCTATCCGAAGATCCAGGACCTGCGGGAGGAGATCAAGCTCGCTCTGCCCAAGATCCCGTCGAAGAACAAGGGCGACATCGCGTCGACGTGACCGTCGGGGACCGGCTCCTTCAGGAACTGACCCTGGCGACGAGCACACAGGCGTCGTCCTCGCGCTCGGTCTCGCCGAACGCTTCCACCACTGTCCGTACACACTCCTGGGCCGTACGCGCCTCGCCGAACCGTGGGGCCAGGTCCAACAGCCGCTGGACGGCTGCCTCTCCTCCCCGCCGCGGGACCAGTCCGTCGGTGTGCAGGAGCAGCAGATCGCCCTGCTCGAGTGTCACTTCGGCCTGCCCGTAGACGGCACCCGAGGTCGCTCCGAGCAGGACGCCGTCCGGCGATGTCAGCACGCACCCCGTCCCGTCGCGGAACAGCAGCGGGGCGGGGTGCCCTGCCTGCGCCCAGACGAGGGTGCGGGTCGCCGGCCGGTAGCGGCAGCAGACGGCGCTGCCGAGGGCGGGTTGCACGGTGACGTCCAGTAACTGGTTGAGGCAGGCCATCAGCCGGCCCGGCTCGGTGCCCGCCATCGCCATGCCGCGCAGCGCGCCGATCAGCATCGCCATGCCCGAGGTGACGGTGACGCCGTGCCCGGTGAGGTCGCCGACGCTCAACAGACTCTCCCCACCCGGCAGTTCGAGGGCGTCGTACCAGTCGCCGCCGATCAGGGCGCTTGTCGAGCAGGGCAGGTAGTGGGCCGCCAGGTCCAGCTTCTCGGGTCCCTGTCGCGGGAGCCGCAGGGAGCCGTGCCACGGCGGCAGCACGGCTTCCTGCAGCTCGACCGCGAGCCGGTGCTCGGTCTGCGCGATATGCCGCTGGCGGTGCAGCGAGTCACGGGTCTCGCTCACCGCCCGCTGGCTGCGCCGCAGTTCGCTGACGTCTCGCAGTACGGCCCACATGGAGGCCGTACTGCCGTCGTCGTCGAGCACGGGCTCGCCCATCATGTGCACGGTGCGCACCCCGCCGTCGGGCAGCACGATGCGGAACTCCCCATCGATGCGTTTCGCGTCGATCAGACAGTCCGTGACCATCGCCGTCAGCTTCGGCCGGTCCTCGTCGAGCACCAGCGCCGGCAGTTCGTCGAGGGTGAGCGGTGGGGCGTCGGGGTCGCGGCCGAGGATCTGATACAGCTCCCCGGACCAGCTCGCCTCGTCCGTCAGCAGATTCCACTCGGCGCTGCCGACCCGGCTGAGCAGCGATTCGCGCCGCGGTGCCGGGACCGGGGCCACCGGGATGTCGGCCGTGGCCGCGGGGGCCGACGGCAGGGCCGGGCCGTCCCGCAGCTGGGCCAAGTGGTCGTCGAGGTCGCTGAGTTGATGCAGCGCCAGATCGTAGAGCGCGCGCTGCCACCGGCCCTCCGGGTCCGCTCCGTCGGCGGGCGCGTCACGCCGTACGGCGTCCACGTCGCCCAGCAGTCGCCGGGTCTGCGAGATGAGCGCGTCGACCGTGCCGCGCCGGGGCGGCTGGGCGGCGGGACGATCCGCAGAGAGATGGGACGGCATCACGTACTCCGATGGGGGACGGTACGACCAACGCTGACGTAAGGGCCGATTACGACTGTTGCACAGCCCGCGACGCCCTGTAAGGGATTTGGCAAGACACGATGCGGTGGTGCTTCTGGCATATGCCACCGTCCTTGCGGGTGAGGTCCACCACGGCGAGTCGGTACGCGTCCGGAAGGCCAAGTCGTAGGGATCGTACGCGACTTGACGGACCGTCGGCCGTATTCACATGTCTCTCATTCCCATGTTCGAGGGGCATATGTGCGAGCCCTCTCGGTTACATAGAGCGGCACATGTAAATCAGACCGCGCTGACGCCCAAGGATGCGTCCGAAGCCGGGAGTGTGGGTGACATAGGTCACAGAGGTGAATCCGGGAAGCCCCGTCATGCGAAAGACCTCAGCGAGGTCGAAGAGGCACGTCGGCGCACGGCCGGCCCGCACCGCAGGAAGAGCTTCACCCGAAACGGAGACTGTTCATGACCGTCACGCTGGAACAGCACGCCCGCGCCCTCCTCGTCACCGCCGAGGACCAGGAGGTCCCGGTGCCCGCGAGCCTGCGCTATTCCTCCGACGATCCGCTGGCCGTGCACCTCGACTTCCCGGCCGACATATCGCTGAACGGTTCCATGGTGACCTGGACGTTCTCCCGCGGTCTGCTGGAAGAGGGAGTGCTGGCCCCCGCCGGCGCCGGCGATGTGCACATCTGGCCCTGCGGCCGCTTCCGCACGGTGGTGGAACTGCACTCCCCGTACGGCATGGCCCTGCTCCAGTTCGAGAAGGCGGCTCTGCAGCGCTTCCTGCTGCGCAGCTACGCCGTCGTCGCCGCCGGAAGAGAGGAACTGGGCCCGTCACTCGACCGGGGCCTGGCGTCCCTCCTCGACGGTGTCTGACACCCGGCCCGATGGGGCGTCGGCGGGTACGGGCCGGCGCTCAGTACCGCAGGACGCCCGCGATGCCCCGGGCGTCGCCGAGCGTGCCGTCGGGGACGAAGCGGACCTCGGCGCCGGTGTCCAGGCACCGTTCGACGATCTCGTCCACGATGTCCTCGCGGACGTCGAGGTCGCCGCTCTCGGCCGGGACGAGATGGCCGCCGCCCCCGTCGGCGCGGACGGCCGCCCGGTAGTTCTCCTCCACGGCCAGAAGCTGGATACGGCCCTGCTGGGCGTTCTGCCGGACCTCGTCGACCCCGGCGGCGAACACCTTGTGGCCACGGGCCGCTTCGAGCCGCCGGGCCACGGTGTCGACGTTCCTGCGGTCCTCGGCGTCGATCAGGGGCCGGACCGCCTGCCACACGGCGTCCGGGGTGCCGTGCGCGAGACCGCCGTACGGAATGTGGGTGGCGTCCTTGGTGGCCGTGCCGATCTCCTCGAGCAGGGACAGCGCGGCCGTCTCCCCGGTGACGTAGAGGGGCCGGTCGTGCGTGCGCAGCACACGGGCCAGGGCGGTGTCGGCGTCGCGCAGGAAGTGCCGGGTGTCCTCGTCGCGGAAGGCGGACGGCAGGTCGCCGATGCGCTCCTGCCGCTCGGCGTCGAAGTTGGCGCGGTCACGGGTGAGCGGGAAACCTCCGACGTGCGCCTCGCTGACGCGGTCGCCGCCGCCGTTCCACAGCGTGACCCGGTCGGAGGAGACCGAGAGCACCCAGAACGTCCGCTCGGCGGCCTGCGCGGCCACCAGGTTCCGGGTGAGGAAGGTGTCCGAGAGCACCACGCGCTCCGGCACCGGGCGGGCCAGTGACCAGACCTGGTGTTCACCGGGCGCCGCGAAGATCACCAGGCCGTCCTCGGCGTGCGTCAGGTCCACCTCGGCCAGTGCCTGGTCCAGCTGCTCGACGACGTCGTTGCGTCGCTCCCGCGTCACCGCGGGATCCTGCTCCAGCTGCTTCTTCGCCTCGGCCACGACATTGCGCAGCCGGACCGGATCCTGGGCGTTCTCGGGCTCGCGGCGGTGCGTCGGCGTCAGTACCGACACCGCGGGATAGGGCCGCGGACGGCGCAGTTCGGTGAGGGTCGCGGGACTGAGGGCATGCTCCATGACTTCACGATAGGACTGATTCGCGTGTCGGGCATTTGGGGTAAACCGGCAGCCGGTGCGGGCGGCCCCGGCACTCTGGAGGGGGCAAGGGCCGAGCCCGTCGGCGCGCACCGGTGAAGGTGTGCGCCGACGGGCTCGGCGGTGCCGTGCGTCTGCCGCGAGGGTCAGCCGACTTCCTTCTTCAGCGCCTTGTCGGCGGCGGCCTTGGACGGCTTCCACCACGTCGTCACCGGCTCCCAGACCTTCACCTTCTTGCCCGTGCCCAACTGCTTCGCGGTGAAGGTGCGGCCGTTGTAGTTCGGGTTGGCCGACACGGTGATCGTGCCGACGCGACGCGCCTCCGGGTCCTTGAGGTCGGCGATCGTACGGACCGCCGCGTACACCGTCTTGCCCGCGCCGACCTTGTACGGGCCGCTCTCGCCCGAGGGCACCGGCAGGGCCGCCCCGTCGAGGGCGCCGAAGGTGACGACGGGGAGGCGGTCGATCGTGCAGGTGCGGGCGCCGGTGTTCTTGACGCTGATGTGCACGACCCTCGCGTCCTTGGACTGCTTGGCCCCCAGCTTGAGGACCTTCGCCTTGCAGACCGGGGTCTTGGCGGCAGGCTGGGCGGCCAGACCCTGCGGGGCGGCGGTGAGGAGCAGCGCGGCGCCCGCGGCCGCCGCGGTCGAGAGGGTGAGGACGGAACGAATACGCATCGGTGGAATCCCCCAGTTTTGGTCACGTACGGGTACGGCGCACACAAAGGTGACGCATACCCAATGTGACGCGCGAGATCCGCGCGGGGTTGTAGCGAACTCGTCCGTGTTACACGCCCGATGCTCAATCGTCGGCTCCGCAGGAACTTCCGTCGTCCGGCAGCGACCCGAACAGCAGGAAGTCGTCCACCTTGTCGTGCACGCACTTCGACGAGCCGTACCCGGTGTGCCCCTTGCCCTTGTTGTCGAGGACGACCGCCGACGAGCCGAGTCGCTTGGCCGTCTCCACGGTCCAGCGGTACGGGGTGGCCGGGTCGCCCCGGGTGCCCACGAGCAGCATCTTCGGGGTGTCGACGTCCCGCACCTCCTCGCGGATGAAGTCGGTGCCCGCGGGGCGGCCGTAGCACATCAGCACCTGGGTCAGCCGGTACCGGCCGAACACGGGAGAGGCCTCCTCGTACGCCGCGCGCAGGTCGTCGAGGTCGTCGGTGATCTGCTTCGCGGTGGGCCGGTCTGGGTCGTCGGCGCAGTTGACCGCCATGAGCGCGGCGGGCAGGTTGTCCAGCGGGACCTCCTCGATGTCGACGAGCCCGCCGTCCGGGCTCGGTGTGGCCGACGCGGTGGGGTCGGGAGGCTCGTGGGGGCGGGTCGGCGCCGCGGACCGGTCCGAGCCGGCCGGCGGGGCGAAGCCGCCGCCCGCGAGCGCCATGACGCCGCGGGTGTCGCCGTCGTGGACGAGCATGTTGAGCGCCTGGGTGAGCGCGGGCCACATCTGTTCGCTGTAGAGGGCGTGGCTGATGGCGCCCACCAGGTCCTGGCCCGTGAAGTCCTGCCCGAAGTCCGACGGCACGGGGTGCTCGTCCAGCGCGTCGACCAGTTCGACGACCTGCTCACGGGCCGAGCGGGCGTCCTGCCCGAACGGGCACGTCAGCTCCTCGGTGCACGCGTCGAGATAGTCGTCCAGCGCGGTCTGCTGGCCCGCGGCACCCACCAGACCCTGCTCGGTCAACGGCTCGGTGAGGGTGTCCACCCCGTCGAGGACCATGCGGCCCACCTTCTTGGGGAACTGCGCCGCGTACACCGCGCCCAGCCGCGTCCCGTACGAGAAGCCGAGGTAGTTGAGCTGCTTGTCGCCGAGGGCGGCGCGCATCACGTCCAGGTCCCGGGAGGCGTTGAGCGTGCCGATGTACGGCAGCACCGGGCCGGAGTGCTTCTTGCACGCGGCGGCGGCCCGCCGCAGCTGTTTGAGCGCGGCCTGGGGGTTGTTCGAGTCCTCGCCGTTGTCGGTCGCCTCCAGAGCCTCGTGGGTGCCGTCGCCGCAGCTGACGGGGGAGGAGCGGCCGACGCCGCGCGGATCGAAGGAGACGAGGTCGTAGCCGTTCGTGAGATCCATGAACTCCTCGCCCCCGTAAGCGAGTTCGGGAACGCCCGGGCCGCCGGGGCCGCCGAAGTTGAGCAGCAGCGAACCGCGCGAGTCGCCGGTGGCCCGGTAGCGGGCCATGGCCAGGTCGAGGGTTCCGGCCTTGGGCCGGGCGTAGTCGAGCGGCACGGTGACCTTGCCGCACCGCAGGTCCTTGGGCATCTCCATGCCCTCGCACTTCGACCACTTGATCTTCTGCTGGTAGAAGCGGGTCAGGTCGGGTTGCTTGTCGTCCTGCTCGGCGTCGGCGCCCGCCGCCGTGGCCGGCAGCCCGGCCCCCAGCAGGGCCAGCACCGCGACCGCGGCTCCGGCGAGCGTGCGCCGTCTGTGCGTGGACCGCATGCGTGCCTCCAGGGAGACCCGGCCAGGGCGGCCGGCGACAACCCCCGGATCACGATAAACGGGCCCTCGCGGCCACGCCTCCCAGCGAGCGGGCCGGGCGGAAGTGCCGTACCCTGCGCCGCGTCGACGCCGTACGACGGTCCCGAAGCGTCGCCCGTACGCGTGAACGCGGCCGTCCGCAAGGCCCGTTGCTCAGCCGACGTCGGCCGTTTACGGCGTCGCGGGCGCGATCGGCTTCGGCGAGGATGGCCGCGGGGTGCGGCCGACCACCGCACCCGCGGCCGCACGGCGGCCGCGGACCCGCGACCTCAGCGAAGGAGCGCGAAGATGACCTCTCGGGGGCATCAGGACCTCGTCGTCACCCGGGCCACGCTCGACGACTGGGCGGTGGTCGCCCGATGGGCGGGGGACGAGGGGTGGAACCCGGGGCTCTCGGATCCGTCGTGCTTCTTCGCGCAGGACCCCGAGGGCTTCTTCATCGGCCGGCTCGACGGGGAACGGGTCTCGTCCGTCTCCGTCGTCAACTACGGCGACGACTACGCCTTCCTCGGCTTCTACCTCGTACGCCCGGACCTGCGCGGCCAGGGCCACGGCCTCGCCACCTGGAAGACCGCCCTCGCCCACGCCGGCCACCGCGCGGTCGGCCTCGACGGCGTGGTCGCGCAGCAGCACAACTACCGGCAGTCCGGCTTCGAGCCCGCCCACCGCACCTTCCGGTACTCCGGCGTGGTGCCGGAGACGGCCGTGCCCGCCGATGTCCGGCCGGTCGAGGACGCGGGATCCGTCGCGGCGTACGACAGCGCCTGTCACCCGGCCGACCGTCCCCGCTTCCTGGAGCACTGGCTGACCGCCGACGGACACCGGGCTCTCGCGCGGGTCGTCGACGGACGGCTCACCGGCTACGGCGTCGTCCGCCCCGGCCGGGACGCCCTGCGGATCGGCCCGCTGTTCGCCGACACCGCCGCGGACGCCCGGGCGCTCTTCGCCGGGCTCGCTGCCGAGGCCGCGGGGCGCGAGCTGGCCATCGACGTGCCGGAGCCGCACGCGGCCGCCGTGGCGCTGGTCGAGGAGTACGGGCTGACGCCCTCCTTCGAGACGGCCCGCATGTACACCGGTCCGATCCGGCCGTACGCCGCGGAGCGCGTCTTCGGGGTCACGACTCTGGAGCTCGGCTAGGCGACGGGGCGGCGTCTCCCGCCCTGGCCGAGGGGGCGGCGTCCTCCGCCTTGCCCGGCCGGGCGCCGTCGCCCTTCTTGAACGCCCACTCCATGCGCGGCTCGACGACACAGCGGAGCACGGCCCGCACGGGCGAGGTGCACAGCAGGGTGATGCCGCCGACCGCCATGGCCGTGACCGCGAGCTCCCCCAGCGGGGTGTGCAGCCACTCGACGGCGTACCAGTCCCGGAAACGCGCCCACTTGATCACGAAGCCGTGCAGCAGATAGCCGTACATCGTGCCCGCGCCCAGCGCCGTGAACCACAGGTGCCGGCGCGGCACCCAGGCCAGGAAGCAGGCCGTCAGCAGCACCGCCAGACAGAACAGCGCGGGCGTGGTCAGCAGACCGGCCCAGCGGGAGACGCCCTGGCCGGTGACGCTGCCCCGGTGGTAGAACCAGCCCGCGTCGAACCACGGCGCCACCCAGTACGCCGCCACGAGCGCCCCCAGACCGGCCGGGAGCAGGCACAGGCGGACGCGGCGGGTGCGCAGCCGTTCGAAGTGCTCGGCGCGCAGGGTCAGCCCCAGCACGAAGAACGGCAGGAAACCGAGGACGCGCTGGATGGAGACGTCGCCGCCGAGATCCGGTGAGACCGCCGCCAGCATCGCGAAACCGAGCGCGAGCGGCACCGGGTGACGCAGCATCAGCCACAGGGGAGTGGTCAGCCGCCAGATGAAGAGCGCGACCAGGAACCACATCACGTACCAGGGATCCAGCAGGCTCAGCGGATAGCCCGGGTCGTCCTGCGCCCACCGGTAGAACAGCGTGTACGCCGTCTCGAACACGACGTACGGCAGCACCACACCCGTCAGCAGCCGTTTCAGCCGGCCGGGCGCCATGTCGAAGCCGCGCGAGAAGTAGCCCGAGATCAGGGCGAAGGCCGGCATGTGGAAGGCGTAGACGGTCAGATACGCGGCCGTCGCGGCACGGCTGCCGTACGTCAGCGGCTCCCACGCGTGCCCGCAGGCGACCAGGAGGATGGTGAGGTACTTCGCGTTGTCGAAGTAGGGGTCCCGAGAGGTCCGCTTCGCCCGCGGCCTCTCCTGGTCGGGTGAGGCCGCGGGGGCGGGGCGGGTGTGCTGCACCACGTCTTCGGACATCGGTGAAAGGTCTCCGGACAACGACAACGGAACCCGGACCGCCTGCCCCGTCCCGCCGTTCTCAGTCATCGTCGAGGGCGTCCCCGACGGTTTTGGCGTGGAACCCGCGGTCGTGGAACCGGCGGTGCAGGGCCCGCACCTCCCCGACGAGCTCCGGCACCGGGCCCTCGACCGTCACACCGGGCGCGATCTCATGCACGGGCAGGGTCCGCACCGGCGGCGCGGGAACCCCCAACTCGCCCAGCCAGGCGGCGAGTTGTTCGGACGAGGCGACGTACACGATACGGCCGAGGCCGACCCAGGCGTGGGCGGCCGCGCACATCGGACAGTGCTCGCCCGACGTGTACACGGTCGCCGCCGCGCGCTCCTCAGGGGTGAGCCGGGCGGCCGACCAGCGGGCCAGTTCGAACTCCGGGTGACGGGTGCGGTCGCCTCCCGCCACCCGGTTGTGGTCCTCGGCCAGCACCGTGCCGTCACCGCCCACCAGGACCGAACCGAACGGTTCGTCACCGGCCTCCAGTGCCTCGGTCGCGAGCTCCACACAGCGTCGCAGGTGCACCAGTTCGGAGTCGTTCACCATGTTCGTACGCACCCTCCTCATGGACCGCTCGGCCGCGCTCCGCGGGGTGCACCCTACGTCGTGTGACCGCATCGCACCTCTTTCCACGAGTGACACCGGACGGCTTCAGCGGACGGCTCAGTGGCGGGCGCCGGCGTGGGCACGCATCGCTCCAGTGCGTGAGACAGCGGGTGAATACCGTTGCCAGGGTGAACGACTGATGATGGAGTGAGCGCATGGATCACGCTGCTGTACTGGCACTGTTCGACCGGGACATGCGGGAGGGCGCCCGCCCCGACGGGCCCGGAGCCCGGATCGAGCGCGTGGGCGGAGTGGTGCGCCAGGTCGGTTCCGAGAAGGGCTGGAGCGGTGTCGTCTGGTCCGACCTGGACGAGGCGTCCGCCGACGCGGCGATCACCGAGCAGATCCGGTACTTCTCCGGACTCGGGCGCGACTTCGAGTGGAAGCTCTACGGCCACGACCTACCCGTCGACCTGGGGCAACGCCTGCGCACAGCCGGTTTCACGGCCGCACCGGAGGAGACCCTCATGGTGGCCGAGGTCGCCGACCTGACCCTCGACGTCGAGCCGCCCGAGGGCGTACGGATCCTGCCGGTCACCGACCGTGAGGGCGTGGACCTCGTGGCCGACGTCCACGAGAAGGCCTTCGGCACGGACAGCACCCGCATGCGCCACCAGCTCCTCGCCCACCTCACCGGGGACCCGGACTCGGTGGTGGCCGTCGTGGCCCTCGCCGGGGACGAACCGGTGAGCGCCGCCCGTATGGAGCTGGTCCCCGGGACCCGCTTCGCCGGCCTGTGGGGCGGCGGCACCGTCGAGGGCTGGCGCGGCCGCGGTGTCTACCGGGCCCTCGTCGCCCACCGTGCCCGCGTCGCCGCCGACCGCGGCTACCGCTACGTCCAGGTCGACGCCCTGGCCCGCAGCCGTCCGATCCTGGCCCGACTGGGCTTCGAACCGCTCACGACGACCACGCCGTACGAGTACGCGGTGGGGAGCGCCGCGGCGGCCTGACCGCCGGGGTCGGCGGGTCGCGCCGGTGGGTCACAGGTCGAGCTGGTACTCCACCGCCGTGTGCGTGGGCCGATAGCCGAGCGCGTCGTTGACACGGCGCATGGGTCTGTTGCTCTCCGCGGTGTCGGTGAGCAGGCCGAGATCGCGGTGCAGGCCGTGGGCGTGGAGGATGGCCTCCGCCTTCATCCACAGCCCCAGCCCGTGGCCCCGGTGCTCGGGCAGTACGGCCGTACCGTAGTGCTGCCCGTCACCCTCCCCGTCCCCCGGGAGGACGAGCTCCGAGAAGCCGACGATCGTGCCGCTCGACGCGTGCACCGCGGCCACGGTGTACAGCGAGTCGCCGCGCTTCGCGATCGCCTCGGCGGCGGCCACGACCCGCTCGACGTCCCAGACCACCGTCCCGTAGTCGGTGTCGCCCATCGGCATGTCGTCCATCGCCCGGCGCGAGGCGGCGTAGGTCCGGGCGAGTTCGGTGGGGACGACGCCGCTCCAGCCGGTCAAGTAGTAGCCGGGGTGCGGCTGTTCGGCGATCCGCGTGAGGTGGTCGGGTTCGGTCTCGGCGAGTTCGAGGCGGGCGTACATCAGGGTCAGCACCTGTCGGAAGCCGCACGCCGCGAGGAACGCGTCGCCGGAAGACCCCTGCTCGGCCTGCGCGATGACCGCGCGGCGCCGCTCGGCACGGGCCGTGTCGAGCGCAGCGTCGAGCAGCGCGGTGCCGACGCCCTGCCGCCGCTCGGCCGGGTGCACGGCGACGTCCAGCTCCGCCAGATGCGTCTGCCCCTCCTTGGCGAACAGCCGCAGGAAGGCGGAGCCGAGGGGGATGCCGTCCGCCCCGGACGCCAGCCACGCCAGACGGTGGCTGGACGGGGTCGCGGAGGGGTCGGTGAGCTGGGTGATGCGCGGGGGCAAGAGGGCTCCGGGGCTGGTCGGCGG
The DNA here is from genome assembly GCF_024612035.1 of Streptomyces sp. DSM 40750. Classification (GTDB taxonomy): domain Bacteria; phylum Actinomycetota; class Actinomycetes; order Streptomycetales; family Streptomycetaceae; genus Streptomyces. The sequence continues at coordinate 833,053 of NZ_CP102513.1, read as the reverse complement.
GCAGGGTCGAGAGGCCCGGCGACGCTAACCTCCGGGTGCGACGACCCGCAACGGCATTCCGGCACGCGCGACTGTCGACCGTCGTACCGGGCGGTCGGGGCAGTCGGCCGGCGTGCCGGGCCGTCGCGACCAGCGGCCGTGACACCGGGCGCGCGCCCTCCAGCCGTCATTCCGGACGCGCGTGCAACCGCCTACCGGCGCACCCCGAACCCTCAGCGCCGTGCCTTGGAGCGGTCCAGTGCCGTGATCCCCAATGCCGCCAGCCCGATCTGAATGAGCCACTCGGCCCAGTCGACGCCATCGGTGTCGGCCACGCCGACACCCGCGGCGATCGCGCTTCCGATCAGTGCGGCGACGATGCCGACGAGGATCGTCAGCAGGATGCCGATACGCTGCCGGCCCGGAACCACGAGCCGGCCGAGTACACCTATGACAATGCCGATGACGATGGCACTGATGATGCCGTCGATCTCCATCTGATCTCCGCCCCTTGTCGTCGGGACCCCCGCAACCGTGCGAGTGCCCTTCGAACGCGAGTGCAGTCCGTTCCCGTTTCACGTCCTTCACGAGCCCGTCACCCATCCCGTGACGGCCAGCGTCTCCGCCGCGATGTCCATGACGGTGCGCCCGTCGGTCGCCACCCGGACGGTGTCCGCCGGAGCCCGTTCGTCCAGCAGTCGGGCCTTGTACGCGCTGCCGGCCAACTCCCGCTCCAGCTCGGAGCCGATCTCCCGCCCCCTGAGCCGCCGCTCGGTCGTCTCGTCGGTGGCGGTGAGCAGCACCCGTACGATCCGTACGTCCGCGCCCATGGCCCGCTGGAACGTGCCCGCCGTCTCGGTGAGCACGCTGAGGGTGTTGGTGTAGACGAGCCGCCGGTAGCCGAGCGCGGCGTAGTTGCCCCACACGGCCGTGAGGTTGCGCTCGGTGATGCCGGAGCGATGTGGATCACCCGCGGGCGCCGGGTGCACCTGCCCCATGAAGTCGCCCTCGATGATCGCGTGCGCGACCTCGGCGACCCGCAGTCGGTCGGAGATCTCCCAGCCCACCGTCGACTTGCCGACCCCGGCCCGCCCGCCGATCAGCAGTACCTCGGCCCGGTCCATCTAGCCCGCCACCTCCACGGAGTCGAAGCTCGGGTGTGCGGCGCACCTCAGCGCCTCCCGGATCACCACGGCCGGGTCCCCTTCGTGATACGGCCGCTCGGACGCCTCGATGCCGTCGAGGAACTCCTGGTAGCGCACGGCGTACGCGAGATGTGCCAGCGGCTCGGCCAGGGCGAGCGCGCGGGCGGGATCGCTCGCCGGGACGTGGGCCGTCCAGGCGTCGACCCAGACCCGGACGGCCGTGGAACGCACCGCCTCCGGAAGGAAGTCGTACAGGCGCAGACAGTCCAGAACGGGGTTGCCCCAGTGGGCGTCGGCGAAGTCCACGACGACGGGCGGGCGGCCGTCGCTGCGCCAGTTGCCCGGATGGAAGTCGGCGTGGACGAGCGTGTCGGGGAGCCCGCACTCGGCGATCAGGTCCCAGCGGTCGGCCAACTCCCTTGCCGCGTCCCGCTCCTGATCGGTGATGCCCAGTTCGACCGTGCGGTCGAGCAGTTCGTGGACCAGCCCGCCGAGGACCCGGTCCCGCCGGTCCCGGAGTCCGGGCGGCCGCCGGTCGACCAGTGCGGCCTGCGCGGCGACGAACCGGCTGACCCCGGCCTCGACCGTGGCGGCGTCGGCCGCCCAGCAGTCCTCACCGGGGATGTGCTCCAGCAGCACCCGCCGCTCGCCGGAGGCGAGAACCGTCGGGACGAGACCCGCGTCCACCTGCGCGAACGCGGCGATGACCGAGGCCTCGTCGGAGGCGAAGCGCGGTGTCGCCTTGAGCCAGACCGGGCCCTGCCCGGTCGGGAGCCGGAAGATTCCTGCGAGATTCCACGTCCGCCGCTGCTCGACCGGCCCCGTCACCGGCCGCCCCAGCGCGGCCAGCGTCCGCGAGGCCCAGTCGAGCAGTTCGCGCAGCCCGCCGGGCCGCGCCCACGGTGATCGAAGAGGGTCATCGACGTCCAACGGCCAATGCTCCACGGGGCGTTGTTCCAGCATCCCGACCGCGGGCTGCTCCAAGGCCTCCACGTGGTACGTCACATGTCCGTCCCGCCCGGCCTCACCTCCGTCGACCTCCAGGAGGCGCAGTACGAACACCGGCACCCCCAGGGTGCGCTCCAACTCTCCTGCGACCGGCTCGACTTCGGCCCACCACGGAATGTCGACGGGGAAGGGGCCGGTGACACCGAGGAAGTCCTCACCCGATGTCACCCATGCGCTGACGGTTCGACTCACGGCGACAGTGTGAGCGCCTCGTCGGCGATTGACATGCAGGTAGTTACCTGCATAACGTTGAGTGTGCGATCAGAGGGCGACCAGGCAATGGACAAGGTCTTCAAGGCGCTGGCCGACGAGACGCGCCGGAGGCTGCTGGACCGGCTGCACGAGCAGAACGGTCAGACGCTGGGTGAGCTGTGCGAGCGGATCGACATGGCACGGCAGTCGGTGACGCAGCACCTGGCCGTTCTGGAGGCCGCCAACCTGGTCAGCACCGTGCGGCGTGGGCGGGAAAAGCTGCACTACCTCAATCCGGTCCCGCTCCACGAGATCCAGGAGCGGTGGATCGACAAGTTCGAGCGCCCGCGGCTGAGGGCGCTCGGTGCCGTGAAACGACGAGCCGAGGAAGCCATGACCGACAAGCCCGCATTCGTGTACGTCACCTATATCGCGAGCACACCCGAGAAGGTCTGGGAGGCGCTCACCAGCGCCGAGATGACCGCCGACTATTGGGGGCACCGGAACGAGTCGGACTGGCGGCAGGGCTCGCGCTGGGCCCACGTCCGCACCGACGGCTCCGGTGTCGAGGACGTCGTCGGCACGGTCGTGGAGAGCGAGCCCCCGACCCGCCTGGTCACCACCTGGGCCGAGCCCGGGAACGAGGGCAAGGAGGACACGTACTCGCGGGTCACCTTCGACATCGAGCCGCATGGCGACATCGTGCGGCTCACCGTGACCCACGAGGACCTGGCCGACGAGGGCGCGCTCGCCGAAGTGTCGTTCGGCTGGCCTGCGGTGCTGTCCAACCTGAAGTCGCTGCTCGAGACCGGCAGTGTGCTGCCGCAGGAGCCGTGGGAGGTGCCGCGCGGCCGGTGAGGCCCGGTCCGGTGGGCCTGGGCGAAGGGCGACGGCCGACCCGCCTGAGCGGATCGGCCGCCGTTACCCCTCGCGGGCGTTCCTGTTCACGCCTGCGGTGTACGGCCCGCACGCGTGTTGCCCTTGGCCGAGGCCCCGGCGCACACCAGCCCCAGGAGCAGGGCCAGGGCGCCGATGATGATGTTGTTGACCACGACACCGGCGTCCGGGCTGTCGCCGACGATCCACGGTGAGACGATCATCCAGATCCCTGTCGCGCAGATGGCCCAGCTCAGGCCGTACATCCTCTCCGGTGCGGCGGTGAAGCCGAGGGCCAGCAGACCGATGGCGATGCCCACGATGAGGTTGTGGGGCACCAGTGCGGGCTGGCTCGTCGTGTAGTGGAGAATCCACGGGGACACGGCGCAGTACAGACCGAGCAGGAACACCGGTCCGTCCACGAGCGCCACATCGCGACCACCGAGCATGCGGGCGTACCGAGCCTGCATTTCGGTTACATCAGGGTGGCTGGTGATGTCACTCCTGTGTGAGACGTTGGCCATGACTCGACTCCTTTGAACTCTGCAGGCCTGACCGCGTCTGGTGGGGTATGCGGTAAGCGCCGCGTACGTTCATTCTGCGCTTATTTTGTCTTTATGTGTAGTGGTCGAGGAGGAGGGTGGGGCGGACTCGACGATCGGCTCCGGGTAGGCCGGCGCGGCGCGATCCCGCAGCTTCCAGCCCCTCGATGTCCGCAGGCTCCGGCACCCGGCGAGCGCCGCCCAAGGCCTGTGGCGGCACCCTTCGTCAGGCGGGCCGCCACGGCGGCACAGGTCCCGTTCGCGAGCTGAACACCGAAGGCGGCCCGGAAGGGGTCAGTACGCGGCTGACAGCGAACCGAGGTGTGCCCGGCGCACCTCGGCGGTCTGGCCCTGCACCAGCAGGAACATCGCCTCGCGGGCCAGCCGTTGCGCCCGGCTGTCCAGGTCGAGGGCGCGCCCGCCGCCGGCCACGAGCGCGGCGGTCGTCGCCGTGCGCATCAGGTCGAACGCCTTCGTCTTGAGGGCCAGCCGCTCCTCCATGTGCTCGTGCGGCGCGGGATGGTCGGCGAGGGCGTAGGCCTGCCGCCGCACCTTGTCCAGGCGCAGACGCAGGGCCTTGGTCGTGGGGTCGTCCTGGTCCAGGAGACCGAGGGCCGACTCGGCGACCCCGAACACCGCCGGGGAGGCGTTCGTCGGCTTGGGCCGGTCGCTCGCGGCCCAGGACTCGTACGGCGCGTGCAGGGCCACGGCGCCGTCGGGGATCCACAGCCCGTCGAGCTGGAGCGAGACCGTACGGGCAGCCGTGAGTGCCGCGAGCCGCATGGGCGCCGAGGCTTTCAGTCCGGACTGCTGCTTGGCCTCGGTGAACGCGAACACCACCTCGTCCGCGTCCGTCACCCCGGCCAGCAGCATCACCTCGTTGAGCCCCCACCCGGTGTACCAGGGGACCGTGCCGTGGAACCGCCAGCCACCACGCTTCGGCACGGCCCGCACAGGGACTTGCGGGTACCTCCGCAGATGCGCGTAAGCGACGCCGGACAGCAGCTCGCCGGTGGCGAGTTTCCTCAACAGGCCGTCACGGGCGGGGAGTTCGCTCTTCATGAGGGTCAGTACGGGTGTGTAGTGCTGGGTCTGCACGAACCATGTGGAGCAGCACGCCCCCGCCAGGATCTCGGCGGTTTCCCGCGCCACGGAGTTGGGGGCGCCCGACCCGCCGTACGCCACCGGCGCGCTCACCCCGAGCAGCCCCGACCGCTTGATCGCCTGGATGCTGCTCGCGGGTACCCCCTCCTGGTCGACGCGCTCCGCCTGAGGCGCGAGCACCTCGGCGGCGAGTCTGCGCGCCTGGACGACGAGGGGGTGCGGTGACGTGGTCATGGGGTGATTCTCCCCGGCTCCGGTCCCGAAGATCACCTCTTTGGGACCGGAAGATCACATCTTCTCCGACCACGACTTCGCCCCGGCCTGCACCGGTTCGGCCTGCCGCAGGTGTCCCGGCGGTGGTGGCGCGGCGGCGCGGGATGAAAGAGGCGAGGAGGAAGGCCCTGGGGGGCGGCGTCGGCGCCGATGGCCATGACGACCTTGAAGCCGTTCTCGCCAGGGGAGGGCGCAGCCGTCGAAGTCGGTGGTCATCTCCGCCACCAGCATGACCACGCGGAGCAGCGGCATCCGCCGTTTGGCGAACACGCCGCCGAGCCGGCCCACGACCGGGGTGGCCACCGTGGCCGCGAGCAGGGTGGCCGTGACCGCCCGCAGACATGAGTGAGACCTGCGTCACGTCGGCCCGATGTCAGGTCGGCGGCCGTAAGCGGTCAGGCCGTTGCGCTTGCATGTGATCGTCGGGGTCGCGCCCCCGACGGCTCTACGAGCAACGGTTCGCTCCACCCCCCACCGAGGCCGCCAGGCCCTGTAAGGAGAAAGACCATGAAAGACCGGGCCAAGGTCGAGGAACTCCTCGTCACGTCGGACCTTCAGGTGCAGACCTCGGCGGTCGCGTGGAAGCACGTCAAGGCCGAGTACGTCGACATCGTCGAGGACATCCTGGCGACGCTGGCGCCGAGCGGGCCCTACGCGTACACCGTCGTCCCCACCCTCGAAGAGGGGAAGGAGATCCCGACGCAGCGGATCGTCGACACGTACGAGGCCATCGAGAGCAGCTACCGCAACATGCACCGGTTCGCCGCCGTCGTCGGGATCCGGCCCGTGGCGGAGATCAACACCTCCTGGTACACGTTCGTGAGCGGCTCGGGCCGGGGGCGCGACAAGAACACCGGCGTCGAGAGCGAGCGCCCCATCATCGTGCTGTTCCCGACGATGGGTTCCGAGGGCATCACCGGTGAACTCTTCTGGGGGCGCACGCAGCAGGACTCGCTGCCGGGCGACCCGGCCGACGGGGTGCTGGCCAGCAGGTTCGCCGTGGCCGAGGTGCACGGCGCACTGCTCGACGCCTACCGCAAGGGCGACGTGAGCGCGATCGTCGAGCGGGCCCACCCCGAGATCCAGACGGGCGTCCGGGACTACGCGGCGGGCGTCGGCACCCTGGTGGAACTGCACACCAGGGACGACCTGAAGTCCCACCTCCAGGAGTTCTACGCCCACTACGAGGTGCGGGAGATCGAGGTCGTCAAGCAGCACTTCGACGACTGGTTCTTCTTCCATGAGCTGCGCTGGACGGTCGAGGCCCGCAAGGGGCCCGAGGTCGGCAGTGTCCTCCGCTACCACACCGCCGAGTACGCGGAGGTGTCCGGCACCGGACTGGTCGTCGCGCACATCGGACACGGCACGGACCAGCTGAAACTCGGCTGAGGCGAGGCCTCAACTCCCGTACGTCGGTTCCCCGGACGGCAAGGCGTCGTCCGGGGAACGATGCGTGTCCGGGCAACCGCCCTCCATATTGCTTGACTTAGGCAAACTTCTGCTACGGTGACGGCATGTCCCTACCGCGCCCCATCGAAGCGGCCGCCCTGACGGACGTCACCGAGATCGAGCGGCTGCTCACCCGTATCGCCCATCTGACCGGCCGGGCCCGCCAGCACGAGCGTCTGATGTCCGAGAGCGGACTGTCCCTGGACCGCGCCTCCGTGTCGATCCTGCGGCAGATCGCCGAGAGCGAGCCGCTGCGCCCGGGGGTGCTCGCGGTTCGGCTGTCCGTGGAGGCATCCCATGTCACCCGTCAGCTGCGGCAGTTGGAGAAGGACGGCTATGTGATCCGCGTTCCCGACCCGGACGACCGGCGGGCGCAGCGCGTCCAGATCACGGACGCCGGACTGGCGGCCGTCGACCGCATCAGGGAGGCCGGCCGACGGGGCATCGGGACGGTGTTGAGCGACTGGCCGGCCGAGGACCTGCGGCAACTCGCCGGTCTCTTCCACCGGTTGGTCGACGACTTCGTCGACAACGCCGAGGAGGCCGTCGAACCCCGGCCCGCCGACTGACGCCGCCCGGCCCGATCCCCCCACGCAAGCCCTACGCGAACGGTCTGGTCATGCGCAGTCTGCTCACCGAGAAACCGTCGTCGCCGCGTGGCGACGGACAGCACGTCCTGGTCGTCGTCGGCGATCCGGGCGTCGCCGAACTCCTCACCACCACCATGGAGTTGGCCGGATACCGGGTCGCCGCGGCGGTCACCGGCGCCGAGGGGATGGCGAGGATCGCCCGGCACCGGTACGACCTGGTCGTCTGGGACGCCGCACTGCCGGACCAGGAGCGCTTCGCGCGGGGCCGACGCGGCGCACCGGCGGACCGGCCCCCGCTGCTGTTCCTGACCACCTGCGACTCACTCCACGACCTGGTCCCCGACCTCCGCCCCGGCGACGAGGACTACGTCGTCAAGCCCGTACGCATCGCCGAAGTCCTCGACCGGGCACGGGCGTTGCTCCGTGGCCGGGGTGGTCCCGAACGGCCCGAGGGAATGCCCTGCTACGGCGATCTGGTCCTCGACGACGCCGCGTGCGAGGCGCGGCGCGGATCCAGGCCGCTCTGCCTCACGCCCGCCGAGTACCGGCTGCTGCGCCATCTACTGGCCAACGCCGAGCGGGTGCTGTCCAAGGAACAGATCGGCCGGCATGTCTGGGGCGAGTTCCGCGCCCATGGCGCGATCGAGAAGCTCGTCGCCCGTCTCAGGCGCAAGGTCGACCAGGAAGGGCCCGCGCTGATCCATACCCGTCGCGGCTTCGGCTACTGGCTCGGCTGCCCCGACGACTGACTCGCCCTCGCGCCACGGCGGTTGACTGGTCTACACCCTTGACTGGTACAGACCAACGCGGTTGAGTGGCCCCCACACCCCCACCACGGCCGCCCCACGCCGTGGCCGGCCCCGCCGGCGCGTGCGCGCGAGGTTCCTCCCAGTCATGCCCAAGGGCCCCTTGCCCGGGTGCGGCCGTGCCGACGAAGGAGTTGGTCCCGTGTCGAGGCGCCGTATCTCCGCCGTACTGACCGCGCTGGTCATCGGCGGTTCCACACCCCTGCTGCTGCCCGCGCAGAGCGCGTCCGCCGCCCCCTGTTCGAGCTACGCGAACTGGGTGGCCGGCAAGTCCTATGTCACCGGCGACATCGTGCGCTACACCGACGGCAAGGCGTACCGGGCCGAGCACGACAACCCGGGGTACGACCCCGTCATCAGCACCTGGTACTGGGAGCCGTACGCCTGTGAGAACGGCCCCACCAACCCCTCCGGGTTCGTGGTGAGCGAGGCTCAGTTCAACCAGATGTTCCCGAGCCGGAACTCGTTCTACACGTACAGCGGGCTGCGGGCGGCCATGAGCGCCTACCCGGCCTTCGCCAACACCGGCAGCGACACCATCAAGAAGCAGGAGGCGGCCGCCTTCCTCGCCAACGTCAACCACGAGACCGGCGGGCTCGTCCACATCGTCGAGCAGAACACCGCCAACTACCCGACCTACTGCGACTGGAGCAAGCCGTACGGCTGCCCGGCCGGGCAGGCGGCCTACTACGGCCGGGGCCCGATCCAGCTCAGCTGGAACTTCAACTACAAGGCGGCCGGCGACGCGCTCGGCCTGGACCTGCTGGGCAACCCCTGGCTGGTGCAGAACGACGCGGCCGTCGCCTGGAAGACCGCCCTGTGGTACTGGAACACACAGACCGGTCCCGGCACCATGACCGGCCACAACGCGATGGTCAACAGCGCGGGCTTCGGGCACACCATCCGCAGTATCAACGGCTCGCTGGAGTGCGACGGCAAGAACCCCGCGCAGGTGCAGAGCCGGGTGAACGCGTACCAGCGGTTCGTCCAGATCCTCGGGACCACGGCAGGCGGCAATCTGTACTGCTGACACCGCCGCACCGATCGTGATGTCATGCACCTGACTTCATCGCGGGGGTCCGGTCCACGACCGGGCCCCCGCTCCACCCCCCCGTCCCGATGAAGGGCATCGTCATGCCGAGCCCCCGCACGACCCTGCTCGCGACCGCCGTCGCGCTGGCCGCCGTCGTAGCCGCTCCCGCCCCCACCGTCTCCGCAGCCGTCCCGGCCACGGGCGCCTACTACGTGCAGAGCGCCACCACCGGGCTCAACGCGGCCGACAGCGGGGGAACGGTCGAGCAGCACCGGCCCAAGGGCGACGAGGACCACCAGCAGTGGACGCTGCGGGCGAGCGGATCCTCGTACGTCCTGGAGAGCGTGGACGCGCCGGGCAGTTGCCTCGGCCGCTCCGGCGACCAGGCGAGAACGGCCGCGTGTACGAGCGCCGACGCGGCCTGGGACATCACGGAACTCGGTGCCGACCGGTACCGGCTCAAGGTCCCCGGCGCGGAGCGTTACCTCACGGTCGGCGCCAAGCCCTCCGGCTCCAACCACCCGGCGCAGCTGTCCGTCGGCTCGGCGAGCGGTCTGGCCGCCTGGTACCTCACCCCGGTCGCGCCACCGACCCGTCCCATGCCCTCGGCCGACCAGCGCACCTTCGACCAGGTCACCTTCCTCACCTCCCACAACGCCTACGCCAACGGCGTCGACGGCGGCTTCGCACCGCCCTTCGTGAACCTGGTGCCGAACCAGACCCGCGGCATCGACCAGCAACTCGCCGACGGCGTACGCGGATTCATGCTGGACATCCACCAGACGTCGGACGGCGCCATCCTCTGCCACAACAGCTGCACCCTCGTCAGCCGCCCCGTCGCCCTCTGGGTGGACATCCAGCGCATGGTCGACTTCCTCGAGCGGAACCCCGATCAGTTCGTCACCGTCTTTCTGGAGGACTACGTCGACCCAGGCGTCCTGCGTGACGAACTCGCCCGCGTCAACGGCCTGTCCGACGTGCTCCACCGGCCCGACCGGACAGGCGTACGGACCAACGGCTGGCCGAAGACGGCCGATCTGATCGCCGCGAACGACCGGCTGCTGATCTTCACCGACCACAGCCGCTCCGCCGACCAGTCCGCCGGGCTCACCCGGGACACCTTCGGCGTGATGTACCAGAAGGAATGGACCGTGGAGAACCACTGGTCCATGGGCGGCGGCATCGGCGACTCCGACTGGTCCTGCTACAGCCGCTGGTACGACGCCAACACCAACATCCCGCTCACCCGCACCGAGCCGGGCTTCAAGCCGCTGTTCGTCATGAACCACTTCCGTGACGCCGGGATCACCTCGACGGCGACCACGGACAACACCAAACTCGCCGACCGTGCCCAGCGGTTCTGCCGGACGGCCGCCCGCAAGAAGCCCAGCTTCCTCGCCGTGGACCACTACAACCTCGGCAACCCGGCGTCCGCGGTAGCGACTTTGAACACGTACATCTATCCGTAAAGCCCGGCGGGCGCGGTGCCCGGCGCGTGCGAGACTGCGGCGATGACCTCGGAGACGATCACCGCGACCGCAGCCGGCACCTGGACACTCGGCGACCTCCCCGTCAACCGCGTCGGCCTCGGCGCGATGCGGCTGACGGGCAGCGCCGCCTTCCACCTCGGAGCCCCGAGCGAGCGCGAGCGGTCGATCGCCGTACTGCGCCGCGCGGTCGAGCTGGGCGTCAACCACATCGACACGGCCGCGTTCTACTTCTCCTCGCTGCGCTCCGCCAACGAACTGATCAACAGCGCGTTGGGCGGCCCCTACCCGGACGACCTGGTCATCGTCACCAAGGTCGGACCTCACCGGGAGTATTCGGGGGAGTGGGGCACGGCCGCCCGCCCCGACCAACTCCGCGGACAGGTCGAGGAGAACCTGCGGCAGTTGGGCCGCGACCATCTCGACGTGGTCAATCTGCGCCGGATGCGGCAGGACTCCATCGCCGAGCACTTCGGCGCGCTGGCCGAGCTACGGGAGGCCGGGCTCATCCGGCATCTCGGCGTCTCCGCCGTCGAGCCCCGGCACCTCGCCGAGGCCCGGGCGATCGCGCCCGTGGTGTGCGTCCAGAACCAGTACGGCCTGCGCGGCCCGGACCCCGCCGACGACGTGCTCCGCGTCTGCGGCGAACAGGGCATCGCGTTCGTACCGTTCTACGCGATCGCCGGCGAGGCCGGTCCCGAGGGCGCGAGCACCGCGCACGACGACGAACTGCTCGCCGTCGCCCGTGCCCACGACGCCACCCCCGCCCAGATCCGGCTCGCCTGGACCCTCCACCAAGGACCGCACGTCCTCGCCATCCCCGGCACGGGGAATCCGGACCACCTCGCCGAGAACATCGCCGCGGGTGCTCTCCGGCTCACGACGGAGGAGGTGGCCCGGCTCGACGCCGTCCATCGAGCGAAGCCGTCCGGGACCTGACGACCGCGACGGGCGCCGACACACTCGGCCCACGCGGGCGCGACACCCGGCCCACACAGGCGCGGGCAAAGCAGCATCAACAGGTTCATCCGTATCTCCGTGGATACTCCGCCCTTCAGGGCGGAGAGGAATCGGACTCCTGCGGAGCAGGGCAACGAGCTGCGATTCGCCGCCAGGGCGGATCGCAGTGCTCTGACCGGCAGATTTGATCTTTACCTGCGGCCGCCCTAGTTTGTGAGCGTGACCGGGAACCGCGTGAAGCGGGCGTTCAAGTACCGCTTCTATCCGACCGATGCGCAGGCAGCGGAGCTGTCGCGCACGTTCGGATGCGTGCGCAAGGTCTACAACATGGCGCTCGCGGCCCGTACCCAGGCGTGGACGCGGCAGGAGCGGGTGAACTACAACCAGACCTCCGCGATGCTGACGGCCTGGAAGAAGACCGAAGAGCTGGCCTACCTGAATGACGTGTCGTCGGTGCCGTTGCAGCAGACGCTGCGGCACCTGCAAGTCGCCTTCACCAACTTCTTCGGCAAGCGGGCGAAGTACCCGCGCTTCAAGTCGCGGAAGAAGTCGCGGAAGTCCGCCGAGTACACCACCAGCGGCTTCCGGTTCCGGGACGGACAGCTCACGCTCGCGAAGATGAGCGAGCCGCTCGACATCACGTGGTCGCGTGCGCTGCCGGAGGGCGCGAGCCCGTCGACGGTGACCGTCTCTCAGGACGCGGCGGGACGCTGGTTTGTCTCCCTGCTGTGCGAGGACCCCAGCGTCAAGCTGCTGCCCGCCACCCATACGGCGGTCGGTATCGACGTCGGCCTGGACCACCTTCTGACGCTGTCCACCGGAGAGAAGATCGCCAACCCCCGGCACGAGCGCCGCGACCGCGCCCGGCTCGCGAAGGCCCAGCGGGAACTCGCCCGCAAGGCCAAGGGGGACGGCGCGAACCGGGCCAAGGCCCGGCGCAAGGTCGCCCGCATCCACGCCCGCATCACCGACCGTCGCCGAGACGGTCTCCACAAACTCACCTCGAAGCTCGTGCGCGAAAACCAAACGCTCGTGATCGAGGACCTGACCGTGCGCAACATGGTCAAGAACCGGAGTCTGGCCCGCGCCATCTCGGATGCGGCATGGTCGGAATGCCGGAGCATGCTGGAGTACAAGGCCACCTGGTACGGACGTGAGGTGATCGCCGTGGACCGGTGGTTCCCCTCCTCAAAGCTGTGCTCCGCCTGTGGCGCCTTGCAAGACAAGATGCCACTCAGCGTCCGCACGTGGACGTGCGACTGCGGCACGACCCACGACCGGGACGTGAACGCGGCGCAGAACCTCCTGGGGGCCGGGCTGGCCCTGACAGTCTGTGGAGCCGGTGTAAGACCTCAACGGAGTTCTCCGGGCAGGCAGTCGGCGATGAAGCAGAAAACCCAGCGGCGCGAGCCGTAGGAATCCCCCTCGTTCACGAGGGGGAGGAGGTCAAATAGGCTGCCTGTTCTGCCCCTGCCGTTCGTCACCACCCGGGAGAGTCATCCGTGAGCGTAGCCACCGCCCACTCCGCATCGGCCGTACCGCCCGCCGACGGAACGCACGTGACCGTGCCGCAGCAGGACGACGGCTACTGGGTCGAGCCGAGCGTGACCGACGACGCGGCGCCCTCGGGTGCCGCCGAGGACGGGACGCCCGCGCAGGAGTCCGGCGACGATGTTCCCGCCGATGCCGTGGACGAGCAAGTCGCCCGCGACGCCCGGGAGTTCGGAGTGTACGCGCGCACCGGCGGCTGGGCGTTCGCGTTGAAGGTGGCGCGCAGCGTGCGGCCCGGCGGGGAGACGGCGGGCGAGACGCCGAAGGTGTCGGCGAAGCACTTCGCCGAGCTGGCCGGGTGCTCGCCGGAGCGGGTCATGCGCTACTACAAGGCGTGGGACAAGGCGGCCGACGACGGCATGGTCCCGCACTTCGAGGCGCTGACCCCCGGCGAGGAGATCGACCTTCCGGACTCGGACGTGTGGCTGTCCTACTACAGCTCCCGTTCCAGCGCGACCTCCGACCGAGGCACCGCGATCACCGCGGCCGCCGAGGCCGAGGGCATCCGCCCGACCAAGGCGCTGGAGGTCGCCGAGAACCCCACCGCGCTGCGCGCCGCGATCCTCGCCGACCCGTCCACCGCGCAGGCGGCCCGCACCGCGCTCCTCGACCGCCTCAAGGAGGACCCCTCCCTCCAGACGGAACTGGCCCGCGACATCGCCCGCACCGACGAGCTGAAGAAGGCCGTCGCGAGCGAGACCCAGGCGGCCAGCCGGATCGGCTACGTCCGGCAGATCGTCGAGAACGGGCAGGTCAAGACCCCGGCCGGCCAGGTCATCGACGCCACCGCCGAACTGCGCGCCGAGGCCGAGCGACACCTGTCCCTCATCGACGAGCTGGACGACGACGAGGACACCGGCGAGTGGGCGACGGAGGCGTACGACACCGTCAAGGAGCTCGTCGTCCAGGCCGTCGAGGCCGACCCCGAGCTGCGGGTCCAGGAACGCCGTACGAAGTTCTACAGCAGCCTCCAGAAGGCGACGAAGGTCTTCGAGGAGCTGACCCTCGACGACGCTGTCGACCTCGACACCATCTACGAGGACGACATGCTCCAGCGCCTGGAGGAACTCCAGCAGGCGCTCAACACCTGCATCGCCGCCCTCCGCAAGGCGTCGCCGGCCGAGTGATCCCGGGCTCCGGCCCTCCCGAGGACTGAGGCCCCCTGCCACGCAGGGGGCCTCCGGCGTGCCGTAGGTGCCTCAGCTTGTTTTTTATCTACCAAGATCTTCCGGGCTTGCCGATGGCCTTGAGGGTCTCGGGGCGTTTGACGGTCTTGCCGACGTCGTAGCGGGGTGCCCGGTGCTTGTTCTTGGCACCGGGTGGCCTTCCGGGGCCGGCTCCTCGGGGTTTGGGAACACGGGCCGGGCAGGCGAGGTGAGCGCGGATGTTCCTGAACCCTCGGCGGACCCGGGCCGGGGTGAGCCGGTCGGAGGCGGTGGGTTTCTCCCAGGGCCGGCGGAGGTCCGCGGCGAGGGGCCGGGTGAGCCGGAGCTGGGTGTGGGCGACGATCAGGATCCAGGTCCAGCGGTCCGCGGCTTCGGGGGTGCGGAGCTTCGGGGTGGTCCAGCCCAGGGTCTGCTTCGCGAAGCGGAAGGTGTGCTCCAGGTCGAAGCGGCGGAGAAATGCCTGCCAGAAGCGGTCCACGTCGTCCGGTGTGGCGCCGGTCTTGGAGGACCATAACCACACCGGCGGGGCATCCCGGTCCTTCGACAGATGCTCGACCTTCAACCGCATCAACGTTCCCTCGACCAGGGGAAGTTCACCATCATGGTCAAGCCATGAGGAACGGTGAGTGAGTCGGGGGTGGACCCGGTCCCATGCCTGGGTCTCGGCCTTGCCGTAGTTGGTGGTGTCAGTGACCGTGGTGATCGCGGGCTCGGGCCAGGTCTCCGGCTTGGTGAAGCGGAACTCCGGACCGTGCTTGGGCGGCCGGCCGTTGACGCCGTGCATCCTCGGTGGCTTCGGCAGCCGCATCACGCGGTCGGAGCGGACGCGGCCGACCATCTCGACCGGCAGATCGCGCAGGACCCAGGCCAGGCGGGTGACGTCGTAGCCGGCGTCGCTGACGATCACGATGGCCGGGTTCCCGGCCTGCCACTGGCCCGCGGCAATGAGCCGCTCGACGACACCTCGTAGCTGGGCGGCGGTGATCGCCGTCGCGTCGTCCGTCGGTCCGAGCCGGACCGCGTCCAGGATCGCGGTCCAGGACGTGGCGCCCGGCTCCAGCACGGCCACGAAGGAGTAGGGCCAGCCCGGGATGAACTGCGACGCAGTCTTCGCGCGACCGTAGACGTGGCAGAACAGGCGCTCTGCCGAGCACGGGGCGTCCGAGCGGAGCCACGGCGACACGTCGACCGCCAGGACCAGGCGCCCGCCATCGAAACGCGGCAGCGGCAGGCCGGCCAGCACCGTCCGCAGCCGGTCGACGTCGATCCGGCCGTGGTTCAGGCCGCCGTACATCGCTCCGTGCCCACGACGATGCTCGGGCAACAGCGTCAAGTCCACCGGGGACTTCACAGCACCGTCCGCACACAGCACCGCGTCTGCCAGCTCGAACAACTCGTCGCGCCGGGCGGTCAGACACTCGTAGAACTCGCCCCGGAAGCGTGACGCTTCCGCGAACGCTTCCCTCCGGACAGCATCAGGCAGCAGACTCACCCTCACGGCCTTCGTCGTGGTCACGTGCACCTTGGTCGGAGCACAGGATCAGACGAAGGCCGCCCTCGCGTCCGGCGAACCCCCAGGTGAGCGACTCAGTTCGAGACACCATTCGAAGCCGGAAGAAAAAGAACAAGCTCAGCCGCGCCGTGCGGGGAAAATGCCATTTGCCGTCCGGTGCGTGTTACGTATAACCTCCCGGGAACCCGAGCGACCCTCGGACGATCTCCGCACCATCTCCGCGCGATTAGCGCCCCACCCGAGAGGCTTCGATGAGACGCATAGCCCTGGTCACCCTCGTGGTCGGCGACTACGACGAGGCGATCCGCTTCTACACCGAGGCGCTCGGCTTCCGGCTCGTCGAGGACGAACCGAGGCCCGACGGCAGCCGGTGGGTCGTCGTCGAACCGGGGAGCGAAGGCCAGGGCGGCGGACTGCTGCTCGCCAGGGCCAAGAACGAGGCGCAGCGCGCCCGGATCGGCGACCAGGCCGGCGGACGCGTGGGCTTCTTCCTGCACACCGACGACTTCGCCCGCGACCACGCCCGGATGCTGGCCGCGGGCGTCAGCTTCCTGGAGGAGCCGCGCCACGAGCCCTACGGCTCGGTCGCCGTCTTCGAGGACCTGTACGGAAACCGCTGGGACCTCCTCCAGCCGGCCACCGGCTGAGCCGGCCCGACGCCCGCTTCCCATCCGATCCCACCCCACACCACCGCACCATCTGCCGAGGAACGAACGCCATGACCGCGCCCCGCATCGACGCCGACACCATCCGCCGCCTCCCCAAGGCAGTCCTGCACGACCACTTCGACGGCGGCCTGCGCCCCGCGACCCTCGTGGAGCTCGCGGCGGAGATCGGCCACACCCTCCCGGAGACCGACCCCGAGGCCCTCGCCGCCTGGTACTACGAGGCAGCCAACTCCGGTGACCTGGTGCGCTACATAGCCACCTTCGAGCACACCCTCGCCGTGATGCAGACCCGCGAGGGCCTGCTGCGCACCGCTGAGGAGTACGTGCTCGACCTGGCCGAGGACGGCGTCGTCTACGGCGAGGTCCGCTACGCCCCCGAGCTGATGGTCAACGGCGGGCTGGCGATGGCCGAGGTCGTCGAGACCGTGCAGGAGGGCCTGGCCGCCGGTATGGCCAAGGCGGCGGCCCAGGGCACGCCGGTCCGTGTCGGCACGCTGCTGTGCGGGATGCGCATGTTCGACCGTGTCCGCGAGGCCGCCGACCTGGCGGTGGCCTTCCGGGACGCGGGCGTCGTCGGCTTCGACATCGCGGGCGCCGAGGACGGCTTCCCGCCCGCCGACCACCTGGCGGCCTTCGAGCACCTGCGCCGCGAGAGCGTCCCCTTCACCATCCACGCCGGTGAGGCCCACGGTCTGCCCAGCATCCACCAGGCCCTCCAGGTCTGCGGCGCCCAGCGCATCGGCCACGGAGTCCGCATCACCGAGGACATCGTCGACGGCAAGCTCGGCCGCCTCGCCTCCTGGGTCCGCGACCGCCGTGTCGCCCTGGAGATGTGCCCCACGTCCAACCTCCAGACCGGAGCGGCCACCTCCATCGCCGAGCACCCCATCACGGCCCTGAAGGACCTCGGCTTCCGCGTGACCCTCAACACCGACAACCGTCTGGTCTCGGGCACCACCATGACCCGTGAGATGACACTGCTCGTCGAGGACGCCGACTGGACCCTCGACGACCTGCGCACGGTCACCGTCAATGCCCTCAAGAGCGCCTTCATCCCGTTCGACGAGCGCAACGCCCTCATCCAGGACGTCGTCCTGCCGGGCTACGAGTCCGCGCGCTGAAGCAGCCCTCGTACGTAGGCGGCCTGGCCGACGTGTTGAAGAGCGTCGGCCAGGACGCTGACCAGCCGGACGCCCAGGCTGACCGGCGGATCCCAGCGCTCGTCCACGATCCGCTCGAAGTCCTTGGCGGCCAGCCCGCGCACGTACCCGAGGGTCTGCTCGTGCACGGCGTCGTGGTACCCGGTCAGCAGGTCACCGGAGTCGACCCGTACCTTGGCGACCTTCGCCGAGCTGTGCCCGAAGCCCGTGTCGTGGCGCGGCAGGCCGAGGCCGAAGCGTTTCTCCCAGCCCTGGGACAGCCAGACCTGGTCGAGCCCGGAGGCGTCGGCCAGATGGTCGTCCTGCACCCGGGTCAGGTGCCAGACCAGCCAGGTGACGGAGTTGGCGTCGGCGGCGGGGCGGGCGTTGAGGTCGTCCGGGCCGAGACCCTCGACGGCGGCGTGGACCTCTTCCTGGATGCGGCTGTACGCGTCGATGAGGATGTCCTTGGCATGCATACGGTCCACCATCGCGCATGCCGGCCCCGTACGCGTCTTCTGTCATCCAGGTCCCTTACGCGCCCTCCGCCTCCACCAGGGCCATCAGTGCCCGCGCCGCCGGGCTGGTGGCCTGTGGGGGCGGCAGCAGGGCGACCGTCTCGTACACGGTCTCGCCGGTGCCCTTGACGGCGAGGGCGGTGAGGGAGTCGCGCTTGTGCCGGAAGTGGCGCGGGACCACGGCGATGCCCAGGTTCTCGTCCACGAGGTCGAGGAGACTGTGCACGTCGTTGACCTCCAGGGCGACGGCGCGGCGGACGCCCGCGGCGGCGAACACCGCGTCGGTGGTGCGGCGCGGGCCCCAGTCCGGGTGGAAGTCGACGAAGACCTCGCCGCCCAGCTCCTCCGGGGTCACGGCGGCGCCGGCGGCCGCGAGGCGGTGGCTCGGGTGGCACAGGACGGTCATCGGTTCACTCGACAGCGGTACGACTCGCAGCTGGTCGGTGTCCTCCTGCGCCGTCCGCACGGCGAAGGCGAGGTCGAGGCGCCCGCTCGCGACCTCCTCCGCGAGCGCGCCCGAGCCCGCCTGCCGCAGACAGATCTCCACATCCGGATGCCGCCGCCGGAACGCGGCGAGCAGCCCCGCCACATGCAGCCCGGCGACACACTGCTCGGACCCGAGCGCGAGCATGCCACGCAGCACACCCTGCACGGCGGCCACCGCCTCACGGGCCGACCGCACCTGCGCCAGGATCCGCTCCGCCTCCGTCAGCAGCGCCCGCCCGGCCGGTGTGAGCATCACCCGGCGGGTCGTCCGCACGAACAGCGGGGTCTGCAGCTCGCGCTCCAGGGCCCGGACCGAGGCGGACAGACCCGACTGGGAGACCAGCAGCCGTTCGGCGGCCCGGGTGAAGTGCTCCTCCTCGGCGACCGCGACGAAATGCTGGAGATGGCGGAGTTCCATGACTGAGAAGCGTATGCGCTGAATCCCATCGGATTCTTCTGTTGGACCAATGCCCCCAGGTCGCGAAAGAGTGGACACCGGTTCTCAGGGACTCCGGTCCCACCGTGCCAACCTCTCTGGAGTCGCGTTGTACACCGCACACCCCGACCGCTACGCGGACATGCCCTACCGGCGCACCGGACGCAGCGGTCTGAAACTGCCCGCGCTCTCGCTCGGCCTGTGGCACAACTTCGGCCCCGACCGGTCCGTCGAGACGCAGCGCGAGATCCTGCGCCGCGCCTTCGACCTGGGCGTCAACCACTTCGACCTGGCCAACAACTACGGCCCGCCGCCCGGCTCCGCCGAGTCCGCCCTAGGCGAGGCCCTGAAGGCCGACTTCGCCCCGTACCGGGACGAGCTGGTCATCTCCACCAAGGCGGGCTATCTGATGTGGCCCGGCCCGTACGGCGAGTGGGGCTCCCGCAAGTACGTGCTCTCCTCGCTCGACCAGAGCCTGAAGCGCATGGGCCTCGACTACGTCGACATCTTCTACTCGCACCGCCCCGACCCGGAGACTCCGCTGGAGGAGACGATGGGCGCGCTGCACTCGGCGGTCCAGCAGGGCAAGGCGCTGTACGTCGGCGTCTCCAACTACTCCGCCGAGCAGACCCGCGAGGCCGCCCGCATCCTGGGCGAGCTGGGCACCCCGCTCCTCATCCACCAGCCGCGCTACTCGATGCTCGACCGGCGTCCTGAGACCGAGGGACTGCTCGACGCCCTCGACGAGCTCCAGGTCGGCTCCATCGTCTTCTCCCCGCTGGAGCAGGGACTGCTGACCTCCCGTTACCTGGACGGCATCCCGGAGGGCTCCCGCGCGGCGAGCGACAGCCCGTTCCTGAACTCCGACGCCGTCACCGAGGACCTGGTGGGCAGGCTGCGCGCGCTGGACGAGGTCGCCAAGTCCCGCGGCCAGACCCTTGCCCAGCTCGCCCTCGCCTGGACGCTGCGCGGCGGCCGGGTCACCTCCGCCCTCGTCGGCGCGAGCAGCGCCCGCCAGATCGAGGACAGCGTCGGCGCCATCGGCAACCTCGACTTCGAGGCGGACGAGCTGTCCCACATCGACGCGATCATCGAGGGCAAGGCCTAGCCTCCGGCATCGAGGGCCCGGGCCGACATCCACGGCCCGGGCCCACAGAGCACCTAGCCCTCGACGCGCTCCTCCAGCCGGACGGTCACCGACTCGCCCGCCCCCTTCCCGATCGCCTCGCGCACATCGGCCTTCACAGGCAGCTTGTGGGTGCCGTCGCCCAGGGCCATGAAGGAGCTGCGGAAGGGGTGCCCGTCGATCGTCCCGCGGACCTTGACCAGGCCGCGGGTACCGAAGAACGCGACGGACTCGGGCCACACGAGGTAGGTCCAGCCGCCCTTGGCGGGGGAAGAACTCATCGCGAGGCGTGATCGTTGAACCCTCCGTCGAGGACATCCGTATGGGACGGGGACCGGGTCCGGAGCCGTCTGCGACCTCCTCGTGATCCGGCGCCGCACACGATGCCCGGACGTGCCGGAGGGCGTCGATCGCCTCGGAGGTCATCCCGAGGAAGGCCCGGTCGGAGGGCCCTTCGCATCGTTTCAGCCAATCGCGGTCCCGCATATGCCAGGAGACTGGCTGAATTGGCATGGTGACAGAGTGTCAGGAGTGTCGATACTCGACTGACAGGGCGATTGAGTCATGAACCACCGCGCATCCGTGTGCGTTCATGATGTCACTGTGCGTGACTTTCGAGTCGCCAGATGTGCACGACCAGCAAATCTGCGAGGCGAGAGCAAGTCCGCGCGGCGAGTGGGGCCGGGCGGGTTCGGCGGTGCGATCGGGGGAGCGAAGCGTGCACGACGAATTCCTGTGCCATGTCACCGCGTACGGCATGTGCGGCGGCCGGCGCGTCGGCGTGCCCCTCGGTACCTATCGTGCCCCCACGCTGGCGCTGGCGCTGTGGTGGATGCGCGACCGCGCGTTATGGATCGCCGAACGTCTCGACCCGCGGCCCGAGAACCCGAACTTCCCCCCGAACGCGGTCGTTCCGGTCGCGGACACCGTCCCGGACGTGCCGACCCTGCTGCGTGCCTGGTCCGCCGACGGCGAGCAACAGGAGCTGGTCGCGGAGGAGTTGGCCGCCGGCAACCTGGTCCGGATCGCCACCAACGACGACACCACGGAGTACGAACTGCTCGCGGAGTCCGTCGACGCCGTCCGTATGCAGCGCATCGCCCAGAGAATCGCCGCTCCCGCCGCCTGACTCCGAGGGGGTGCGGTCGTGGCCTGTCGGCTACGAGGGGCGCTCGCCGGCCTCGACGAGCCGGGCGAGGTTCGCCAGGGCCATGCGCGTACCGGTCTCGTTGTCGGCGGCCGGTACGGCGTCGGGAACGCCTTCGTGCACGATGAGGACATCGGTGCCGCCATCCGCGTCGGCGAGCGTGGTGGTCATCGTCATCGTGCCGCGCAACGCGGGATCCTCGGTTTCGAACTCGAGCACTTCGACCACCTCCTCGTCCGGCACCAGCTTCGCGAAGTGGCCGTGGTACGTGTCGGTGTGGGACGCCGACTTGCCGGTGCCGGTCGGCGCGTCGTAGGTGAGTGAGACGCGGAACCTCCCTCCTTCGCGGGCGTCGAACTCGTGCACATGGCCGCTCATGCCGGCCGGGACCCGCCATTTCGCGATCGCGTCCGCGTCCAGAAGCGCCCGGTACACGGCCGGACGTGAGGCATTCACATGCCTGGAGACCTGAGTCGAGTACATGGGGCCAACCTAACGTTCGGGCTTTCTCTGGACGCCACATCGAAAGACGGCTGCCGCCGGAAACCAGCGACAGGCGTTGCCCCCTCCCTCGCATGAACCGCCAGGCGCATAGTCGGGCTAATCGGTAGAATTCTCGGCATGGCAGAGCGGTCGATGGCACCGACTGCGCCCGAACTCGTGCTGGAAACCGAGTCGGGCTCCACGGTGATGAGCCCCAGCCACGAGTACCACGTCGGACGCGACCCGCTCAGCGACGTGGTACTCGACGACGACCGGGTCTCGTGGCACCACGCGGTGCTCCGGGCCGACGCCGACCACTGGACGATCGAGGACGAGAACAGCACCAACGGCACGTACACCGACGGCCACCGCGTCCATGAGTGGGACGTGGGCCCCGGCAGCGTCATCCACTTCGGGAGCCTCCCCGACGGCCCCCGGGCGGTGCTCACCGGCCTCGCCTTCGAGCGCCCCTCCGTCATCTCCCGTCCCGCCTCCACCGGCACCTTCCGGCAGCCCACCAGCGTCCGACCGCTGCCCGAGCGGACCGTTCGCATCGGCCGCGCCGCCGACAACGACCTGGTCATCGACGACCTCGTCATCTCCCGCCGGCACGCCGAGCTACGAGCGCTCCCGGACGGCACGTACGAGATCGTCGACCTGGGCAGCCACAACGGAACCTTCCTCAACGGCACGCCCGTCGACCGGGCCCCGGTCACTCCGGGTGACATCGTCGGCATCGGCCACTCCGCGTTCTGCCTGGTCGGCGACGAACTCCAGGAGTACGTCGACACCGGCGAGGTCTCCCTCGACGTCCAGGAACTGACCGTCGCCGTCGACCACGGCCGAAAGAGGCTCCTGGACAAGGTCGCGTTTCCGGTCGGCGAGAAATGTCTCCTCGCCGTCGTCGGCCCCAGCGGCGCCGGCAAGTCCACCCTCCTGAACGCCCTGACCGGGCAGCGCCCCGCCGACAGCGGCACGGTCCTCTACGACGGCCGCGACCTGTACCGCGACTACGCCGAACTGCGCCAGCGCATCGGCCTGGTCCCACAGGACGACATCCTGCACGCCCAGCTGACCGTCCGCAGAGCCCTCGCCTACGCCGCCGAACTCCGCTTCCCGCAGGACACCGCGAAGGCCGAACGGCAGGCGCGGGTCGACGAGGTGATCCGCGAACTGGGCCTCGAACAGCGCGTCGACCAGCCCATCCACAGCCTCTCCGGCGGCCAGCGGAAACGGGTCAGCGTCGCCCTGGAACTGCTGACGAAACCCTCCCTGCTCTTCCTGGACGAGCCGACCTCCGGTCTCGACCCCGGCATGGACCGCTCGGTGATGCACATGCTGCGCGGCCTCGCCGACGACGGCCGTACGGTCATCGTCGTCACCCACAGCGTCCTCAGCCTCGACGTCTGCGACCGGCTCCTCGTCCTCGCGCCCGGCGGCAAGGTCGCCTACTACGGGCCGCCGGACGACGCCCTCGCCTTCTTCGGGTTCGAGCAGTGGCCGGAGGCGTTCGAGGCCTTCGAACGGGACCGGGAACGGGACTGGGCGGGGGAGTACCGCGACTCGCCCTTCCACCGTCACTACGTCACCGCGTCCATGAACCAGCCCTACCTGCCCGACGCGGAGCCGGTCGCCGTGGCGCCGCCGCCCAAGGCGCAGAGCTGGGGCGCCCAGCTGGGCACACTGGTCCGCCGGTACGCGGCCGCGCTGAGCGCCGACCGCACCTTCCTCGCCATCATGATCGCGCTGCCGTTCGTGATGGGCGCGATGGCGAGAGCGCTCGCGGGGAGCACGCTGGACCGGGAGACCGCCATGAACGCGCTGCTCATCCTGTGCGTGGGCGGTGTGCTGACCGGCGCCGCGAACGCCGTCCGCGAACTGGTCAAGGAACGGGTGATCTACCAGCGCGAACGCGCCGTCGGCCTGTCCAGATCCGCGTACCTGATGTCGAAGGTCGTCGTCCTCGGCACCGTCACCGTCCTCCAGGCGGTCGTCCTCACCCTCGTCGCCCTCCTCGGCGTCGACCTCAACGCCCCCGGCGGCGAAGGGGTGTTGATGCCGCCCCTGGTCGAGATCACGGTCGCCGTGGCACTGCTCGCGTTCACCGCGATGATGCTCGGCCTGGCCGTCTCCGCGCTGGTCCGCAAGGAGGAGGTCACCATGCCGCTGCTGGTGCTCCTCGCGATCGTCCAGGTGGTGTTCTGCGGCGCGCTGCTGGACGTGCAGGGCACGGTCGTCCTCGAACAGCTGGCGTGGCTGGTGCCGTCGCGGTGGGCGTTCGCCGCGATGGCAGGCACGATCGACCTCGAACGGATCGTCCCCGACAAGGCGGACCCGCTGTTCGAACACTCGGCGGGCGTGTGGCTGCTGGACATGGGGATGCTCGTCGTCCTCTCACTGCTGTGCGGCTGTCTCGTCGCCCGCCTGCTGCGCCGCCGCGAACCCGCGGTGATGCGGAAGTAGCCGCGATGACGACCCCCGGATTCCTCCCCACGCACGTCGTCCCGCCAGGCGGACTGCCCGCCTGGGAGGCCCCCGATCCGTCCCGTCCCACCGTGGCCCTCGACCCGCTGCTGCCCGTCCGACTGCTCGACCGGCGCGGCGACTGGGGCCAGATCCTGTGCGCCAACGGCTGGTCCGCCTGGGTCGACGGCCGCCTCCTCGTCGCCGTACCCCAGGACCCGCCCGCCGCCGGCACCGCGGCCACCCGCACAGCCGACCCGCGCCCCCTGCTGGCCCGCGTCGAGGAGGCCCTGACGCGCTACCGCACCGAGGCGGAGGCCCTGGCCGCCGGACATCGCGACGGGGAGACCTTCCGCGACCGGACGAAGGGACTGCGGATCGGCGTCGTCGTCGACGGCGAGTCGCTGTGGCTGTTCGACGCCGCGCACGAACGGTGGGTGTACTGCGACGGGGCCCGGCTGAGCACGTTCGCTGTGGCGGAGCAACCGCAGGAGACCCCGGCCGCCCCGCATGTCCCGCCCGCCCCGCAGGTCCCGCCGGCCCCCGCCCCGGCTCCGGCTCCGGTTCCGGCTCCGGAGCCGACCCGGGTCGTGGACGAACCCGAACGCGAACGCGAACCGACCGATCACCGGCCGACCGACCGGCGACGGGCCGATCACGGGCCGGCCGATCACGAACCCACGCGCCTGGTCCCACCGGTGACGCCCGATGGGTGAGACGCCACCGTTCGCGGGGCGCCCTTCCGAGCTGGTCGGACAGCGGATCGCGAGCTACCGTATCGAGCGGGAGATCGGCCGAGGCGGAATGGCCGTGGTCTACCAGGCGCGGGATCTGCGCCTGGACCGGACGGTCGCGCTGAAGCTGCTCGCCCCGGAACTGGCACGCAACGACACCTTCCGGCGCCGCTTCACACACGAGTCACGGGTGGCCGCCGCGATCGACCATCCGCACATCGTGCCGGTCTTCGAGGCGGGGGAGACGGACGGCGTCCTCTACATCGCCATGCGGTACGTCGCCGGACTCGATCTACGCCATCTCCTGGACCGGCAGGGTCCGTTGCCGGTCACCACCGCGACCCGGATCGCCACCCAGGTCGCCTCCGCGCTCGACGCCGCGCACGACCACGGACTGGTGCACCGCGACGTGAAACCCGGCAACATCCTGGTCGCGAGGGGCACCGACAGCGACCACCCCGAGCACGTCTACCTCACCGACTTCGGCCTGACGAAGAAGTCGCTGTCCCTGACGGGCTTCACCAGCGTCGGCCAGTTCGTGGGGACGCTCGACTACGTGGCGCCGGAACAGATCTCGGGCAAGCCCGTCGACGGCCGCTGCGACGTCTACAGCCTCGCCTGCGTCGTCCACGAGACGCTCGCCGGCCGGCCGCTCTTCCAACGGGACGACGACATGGCTCTGTTGTGGGCCCATCAGTACGACGAGCCGCCGCCGCTGACCGACGCGCGCCCCGATCTGCCGCCGGACGTGGATCAGGTCCTGGCGACGGCGCTGGCGAAGTCCCCGGACGACCGGTACGACTCCTGCCTGTCCTTCGTGGCCGCGCTCAGAGTCGCCAGTACGACGCGCGGCTTCACGCCGGGGCAGGCGCCGACCCGGGCGGTCCCGACGACGACACCGGGACCGGCCGCACCTCCGCCGGAACCACCCCGGTGGGCCAGGCCCGTCTTCATCCGGCCGGGCCGGACCCCCGGCTGATGTCGAGGCGCTCGACGCGGGCCACGTTCTCCCGGTCGTCGGCGTCCTGGCTGGCCTGGGCGGCGAACCAGGCGTCGAGGATCTCCTTGAGCAGCGGCTCGGAGGTCAGCCGCAGACCGATCGCCAGCACGTTGGCGTCGTTCCAGCGGCGTGCGCCGTCGGCCGTGTACGCGTCCGTGCACAGGGCCGCCCGTACGCCGGGCACCTTGTTCGCCGCGATCGATGCGCCGGTGCCCGTCCAGCAGCACACGACGGCCTGGTCCGACACACCGGAGGCGACCTCGCGCGCCGCCGCCTCCGAGCAGGCTGCCCACTGGGGGTCGTCCCCGGCGCGCAGCGCGCCATGGGTCAGCACGTCGTGGCCCCGGGCGCGCAACTCCGCGAGGAGGAAGCGGGCGACGGGCTCGTCCATGTCCGAGGAGACGGAGATCCGCATGTCCCCGAGGCTACCCGCCTCCCGCACACCGGCTACGGGCGCGGCCAGGGCTTGCCGGCCAGCCGCTCGATGCTGGTGTTGAAGCGTTCGAGGTAGTCGGCGAACCCGGCGATGTCCTCGTCGGACCAGCCCGCCAGCACCATGGCGAGCGTGCGGACGTTGCCCTCCCGCTCCTCGTCCAGGCGCCGCTCGCCCTCCTCGGTGATGCGGAACTTGCGCGCCACGCCACCCTCCGGGTCGAGGGTGTGCTCGACCAGCCCGGCCCGCAGAGCGGCGGCGGTCTGCCGGCGCAGGGTGGAGGCGTCGAGGCCGAAGGCTTCGCTCAGCTCACCGATGGACATCGGCCCCTCGATACGGATGCGGCTGAGGAGGATGTACGCGCTGCGCTCCAGCGTGGAGTCCTTGCGGCGCCCCTTGCTCTTGCTCAGATGCTGGTAACGCCCGAGCAGCATGTTCTCGTACTCGACCCGGCGCGTCGGCTCTTCCACGGTCGCCTACCTCCTCGTTGCGGATACCGCCAGGGTGATCTTTGCATCCCGCCGGCCTCGCCCGGCCCCGGCGAGTCGGACATCATCCATGGTGTGCATGATGCACGAAACGTGTGCCATGCATGGCGCATGTATGCTGCACGACGGGTGCATGACGTATGCCCTGACGCCGGTTCACCGCACGGAGGAATCCCTTGACGGCCAACCCACCGCCCACCGCCCGCTCGGGTGGCGTCATCGCGACGCTGGCGCTCGCCGGTATCGTCGCCGCGATCATGCAGACGCTGGTGACACCGCTGCTCACCGAACTGCCCACGATCCTCGACACCAGCGCGGCGAACGCCTCCTGGGTGATCACCGCGACGCTGTTGACGGGTGCGGTCTTCGGTCCGATCGGCGGGCGCCTCGGTGATCTCTACGGCAAGCGGCGCATGCTCCTGGTGTGCTGTGCGCCGCTGATCACCGGCTCGGTGGTCTGCGCGCTGTCCTCGACCGTCGTGCCGATGGTCGTGGGCCGGGGACTGCAGGGCATCGGCATGGGTGTGGTGCCGCTCGGCATCAGCCTGCTGCGTGACGTCATCGCACCGGAGAAGCTCAGCGGCTCCATCGCCCTGGTCAGCGCCTCCCTGGGCATCGGCGCCGGTCTCGGTCTGCCGATCGCGGCCGGGATCGCGCAGTACGCCAGCTGGCGGGTGCTGTTCTGGGGCTCCGCGGGTCTGGCCGTGGCGGTCACCACCATGATCTGGTTCCTCGTCCCCGAGACCCCGGCCGGCGCCAAGGGGCAGCGCTTCGACTTCGTCGGCGCCTTCGGCCTCGGCGGCGGCGTGGTGTGTCTGCTGCTCGCCGTGTCCAAGGGGGCGGACTGGGGCTGGGGGTCGGCGACCACACTCGGCCTGTTCACCGCCGCCGCCGTACTGCTGCTGTTCTGGGGCTTCTGGGAGCTGCGCACCCGCGAGCCGCTGGTCGACCTGCGCACCACCGCCCACCCGCGCGTACTGCTCACCAACGTCGCCTCGGTCCTCGTCGGGTTCGGCATGTACGCGCAGTCGCTGATCACTCCGCAGCTCCTCAGGTTGCCTGAGGCCACCGGCTACGGTCTGGGGCAGTCGATGCTGGCCATGGCGCTGTGGATGGCCCCGGCGGGGCTGATGATGATGGCGCTCTCCCCGCTCGGCGGAAAGCTCACCAACGCCCGCGGACCCAAGTTCACGCTGGTCACCGGCTCCCTGGTGATCGCCACCGGCTACGGCCTGTCGCTCGTGCTGATGGGCTCGACCTGGGGTCTGCTGATCGTCGCCCTCGTCGTCAGCTCCGGCGTCGGCCTCGCCTACGGCGCCATGCCCGCGCTGATCATGAGCACGGTGCCGCTGTCCGAGACCGCCTCCGCCAACAGCTTCAACACGCTGATGCGCGCGCTGGGCACCTCCACCGCCGCCGCGGTCGTCGGCGTGGTCCTCGCCCAGATGACCACCACGCTCGGCGGCTTCAGCCTGCCCTCGGAGGACGGCTTCCGCACCGGTCTGATGATCGGCGGCGGTGCCGCGCTGGTCGCCGCCGCGGTCGCGGTGTTCATTCCCGCCGCGCGGGTCGCCGCCGCCGAGACCGACCCCCAGGAGCAGAAGCCGAGCACGGCCGAGGCACCGGCTTCGGCCGCGTAGCGAACGGACCGTCCGGCGGCCAGGGGCGGGGAGCCGGTCGGGGCACGGCGGATCGAGTACGGATGATCCCGCCCGCCGTGCCGCCGGCCGTGCCGCCGTGCCGCCGGCCGTGCCGCCGTGCCGCCGTGCCGCCGTGCCGCCGTGCCGCCGTGCCGCCGGCCGTGCCGCCGTGCCGCCGGCCGTGCCGCCGTGCCGCCGGCCGTGTCGCCGGCCGTGCCGCCGGCCGTGTCGCCGGCCGTGCCGCCGTGCCGCCGGCCGTGTCGCCGGCCGTGCCGCCGTGCCGCCCGCCCTCCCGCCGGCCGTGCCGCCGGCCCTGCGGGCGGCCTCGGCGCGTGGGACGTGCGGGTGCCACGTCAGAGCTCGTCCTCACCCTCGACGAACGTCCGCACCACCTCGATGTCCCCGATCCGCGACACGTCCACCCGGCGCGGGTCGTCGCCCAGGACCACGAGGTCGGCCCGCCTGCCGGGGGTGAGGCTGCCGGCGTCGGCCTCCCAGTGGCAGGCGCGGGCGGCCTCGACGGTGTACGCGCGGAGTGCCTCCTCCACCGTGATCGCCTCGTCGGCGCCGATGAGGCGGCCGGACTCCGAAGCCCGCTCCACCATGAACTGGACGGCCCGCAGCGGGGCGCCGTTGGCGACCGGGCGGTCCGAGCTGCCCGCCACCCGGATCCCGTGGTCGAGGAAGCCCCGGCCCCGGTAGAGCCAGCCGGACCGGTCCTCGCCCATGATCGTGGCGTAGTCGTCGCCGTAGTAGCGCAGGAAGCTGGGCTGGATGACGACGGTGACGCCGAGCGCGGCCAGCCGGGGGAGCTGGTCGGGGCGGACCAGGCCCGCGTGCTCGACACGGTGGCGTGCCTCCGGGCGCGGGCTCAGCTTCTGGGCCTTCTCCAGCGCGTCCAGGGCGACATCGAGGGCCCGGTCACCGATGGCGTGCACCGCGAGCTGCCAGCCGGCGAGATGGCCCTCGACGATCGTGTTCTCCAACACCTCGGGATCGTGCATGAGTTGACCGGAGCCGTCAGTGCCCAGGTAGGGGCTGGTGAGGGCGGCCGTACGGGCCATCATGCCGCCGTCGGTGAAGATCTTGAGCGCGCCTAGGGAGAGCGTGCCCTCGCCGAAGCCCGTCCGCAGGCCGAGGTCGATCGCCCGGCTCGTGGTGTCCTCGGCGTCCGCGCCGACCGTGCGGAGCGCGTCGGCCGCCACCATCAGCCGTACCCGCAGCGGCAGCCGTCCCGACTCGTGGGCGAGCTGGTACGCGGCGCCCTCGATGGGGCTGTGCCCGAAGAGCCGGGCCCCGACCCCCGCTTCGGCGCACCCCGTGATCCCCTCGGACCGGCAGACGCGCGCGGCGTGCTCGATCGCCGTGGCCAGCTCGGTGAGCGAGTGCGGCGGCCGGGACTGCAGCGCGGCCCCCATGGCGCCCTCCGCGAGGAAACCGTCCGGCCGGGCCACGTCCGCGGGGAGTCCGCTCAGCACCGCCGAGTTGACCAGGCAGGCGTGCCCGGAGAGGTGGCCCAGATACACCTTGCGTCCGGCGCTGACTGCGTCGAGGTCGGCCGCCGTGAGGGGGCGGTCGAGCGTCCGCTGGTCGTAGCCGCCGAAGTCCACCCAGCCGTCGGCGGGTGCCTGCGCCACCGCCTCCGCCACCACGCGGAGCACGTCATCGGCGCGACGGCTCGGCGCGACACTGGGCGCCTTGGCCTTCAGGCCCGTCCACGCCAGATGCACATGGGCGTCGATGAAGCCCGGGAGCACCGTGGCGCCGCCCAGGTCCAGCGTCCGCCGCGCCGGAAGCCCCGCCACGTCCTCGTCCAGGCCGACTACGCGCCCCCGCCAGATCCCGAGCTCCCGGGCCGCCGGGCGGTCCGGATCCATCGTGATGATGCGGGCGTTGGTGATCCTGGTGCTGAGCACGAACAGGTCCTTCCGGTCGGGGCGATCGCGTCGGGGGAGTCTCGGCTTGTCGCGTCGGTGACGTCTCGTCATGGTGAAGTGCCTTGATCCGCCCGCCAGTTGACGGCCCAATCGGCTAATGTCCCGGCGTTCGGGGGAGGTCGGTTCGTCCAGGCGGCGATTCAGGGCTGGTCCAAGAAGACAAATGTAGTTAGCCTTACCTAAGTTTTCTTGTACGTTTCCTGTGTTGGTGAAACCGGTCCGGAGGGATGCGTGAGAAGAGCGGACCCGCCGGGACGGAACGTGCTGTGGCGCGCGGTCGGCGGACAGCGTCGGGACGTCGTGCTGGGCGCGGTTCTGGGGATGGGGCACCAGACGGGCGAGGCCCTCGTGCCGGTGCTCATCGGACTGGCCATCGAGCGTGGAGTCGTGGACGGTGACGTCCCCGGACTGCTCCTCTGGCTCGCCGTCCTCGCCGTCGTGTACGTGGGGCTCTCCTTCAGCTTCCGCTTCAGTGCGAGGGCGGGTGAACGCGCCTCCGTCACCGCCGCACACCACCTCAGAACCCAGCTCGTCGGGCGCGTCCTCGCCCCCGAGGGCGGCGCCGAAGAGGGGCGCCTGCCGGGCGAGTTGACGAACATCGCCACCGAGGACGCCAAACGGGTCGGTGCCGTCGCCATGGCGCTCATCGTCGCCTTCGCGGCGACGGCGGGCCTCGTCGTCAGCGCGGTCGCGCTGCTACGGGTGTCCCTCGTCCTGGGCCTGCTCGTCCTGCTGGGCACCCCGCTGCTGCTGTGGCTGGGCCATCTGCTGAGCAAGCCCCTGGAACGGCGCAGCGAGACCGAACAGGAGCGCGCGGCCCAGGCCTCCGGTGTCGCGGCGGACCTGGTGGCCGGACTGCGCGTCCTCAAGGGCATCGGCGCCGAGACGGCGGCCGTCGCCCGCTACCGGCGCGTCAGCCAGGACTCCCTCTCCGCGACCCTGCGCGCCGCCCGCGCCGAGGCCTGGCAGAACGGCGTCGTCACCATCCTCACCGGAACGTTCATCGCCCTGGTCGCCCTCGTCGGCGGCCGCCTCGCCGCACGCGGCGACATCGGACTCGGCGAACTCGTCTCCTCCGTCGGACTCGCCCTGTTCATCGTCGGCCCGCTCACCGAATTCGCCTGGGTGAACGCCGAGTTGGCGCAGGGCCGCGCCTCGGCCGCCCGTATCGCGGACGTGCTGGACACCCCGGGCGCCGTATCCCCGGGACAGACCGCCGACGACACCCCGGCCCGTGACATCGAGGGACGGCTGACGATCCGCGCCCTCACGTACGGCACCTTGCGCGGCGTGGACATCGACATCGCCACCGGCGAGACCGTCGGCGTCGCCACCACCGACCCCGCGGACGCCACGGCGCTGCTGCGCTGTCTCGGCCGCCGTACCGATCCCGACGAAGGAGCAGTCGAGCTGGACGGCACGGCACTGACCGCGCTCGGACTGGGGGAGGTGCGCGCGGCGATCCTCGTCGCCGAGCACGACGCCGACCTGTTCGAGGGCACGGTCCTGGAGAACGTCACGGCGGCGGTCGGCGCCGCCGCACCGGCGAGAGTCACGGCCGCCATGGCCGCCTCCGACACGGACGAGGTCACCCGCGCGCTGCCCGACGGCGTCCACACCGCCGTGAGCGCGCGCGGCCGTTCGCTGTCCGGCGGGCAGCGACAGCGGGTCGCCCTGGCCCGGGCCCTGGCGGCCGACGCGCCGGTGCTCGTCGTGCACGAGCCCGTCACCGCCGTCGACGCCGTCACGGAGACCCGGATCGCCGCCGGGATCAGGGACGTCCGCAGGGGACGCACCACGCTCCTGGTGACCAACAGCCCCGCCCTGCTCGCCGTCACCGACCGGGTCGTGCTCCTCCGCGACGGCCGGGTCGCCGCGACCGGCGACCACGAGCGGCTCGTCCACGAGTGCGCGGACTACCGTACGGCGGTCCTCACATGACCGAGCCCGGTCGGACCGCCGCGACCGCCGAGGCGGCATCCCGGAGCGGCAGCCGCCCCGGACCCGTACTGCTCCCCGTCGCCACCCCCGCCCGCACCCGGGCGGCCGTCGCCGAACTGCTGCGTCCGCACCGGCGGTTGGCGCTGACCGGGTTCACCGTCATGGTCGCCTCCACCGCCGTCGGCCTGCTCGTACAGCCCCTGCTCGGCCGGATCGTCGACCTGGCCGCCGACCGCGGTGCCGTCGACGCCATCACGGCCACCGCGGCGCTGTTGGTGGTGGTCGCCGTGGTGCAGGGTGTCACCGCCGGGTTCGGGCTGTCGCTGATCGCCCGGCTGGGGGAGACGACCCTGGCCCGGCTGCGCGAACGCTTCGTCGAACGGGCGCTGGCGCTGCCGCTGGACCGGGTCGAGAAGGCCGGCGCCGGTGACCTGACGGCCCGGGTCACCGCCGACGTCTCCCTCATCGCCGACGCCGTACGCAACGCGCTGCCCGCGCTGGGGCGTTCGCTGCTCACCATCGTCCTCACCCTCGGGGCCATGGCCCTGCTGGACTGGCGGTTCCTGCTGGCGGCGCTGCTCGCGGTCCCCGTCCAGGCGGCCACCGCACGCTGGTACGTCACCCGCGCCATCCCGCTCTACGCCGAGCAGCGGGTGGCCGCGGGCGCCCAGCAACAGCAGATGCTCGACACCATCGGCGGCAGCTCCACTGCGCGGGCGTTCCGGCTGGAACGGGAGCACACCGAGCGGGTCACCGAGCGGTCCCGGTCCGTGGTGGCGCTGACCATGCGGGGCGTACGGCTCGTCCTCGGCTTCTACAGCCGGCTCCACATCGCCGAGTACATCGGGCTCGCCGCCGTCCTGGTCACCGGCTACTGGCTGGTCCGCCAGGGCTCGGCCAGTATCGGTACGGCGACCGCCGCCGCCCTGTACTTCCACAGCCTGTTCGGCCCCGTCAACGCGGCCCTCGCCCTCCTCGACGACGCCCAGTCGGCCACGGCGGGCCTCGCCCGGCTCGTCGGCGTCACGGACGAACCCGTGCCCCCGGCGCCGGACCACTCCGTCGAGGCGGGCGGCGTCGACGTCACCGTCCGGGGACTGAGCCACGCCTACCTCACCGGTCACCCCGTCCTCCACGACATCGACCTGACGATCCGCCACGGCGAACGTGTCGCCCTCGTCGGCGCCAGCGGGGCCGGCAAGACCACCCTGGCCAGAATCGTCGCGGGCATCCAGCCGCCCACCGCCGGCACCGTCCTGGTCGGCGGGGTCCCGCCCACCGACCTCGGCTCCGCCGCCTCCCGCACGATCGCCCTGATCACCCAGGAGACCCATGTCTTCGCGGGCCCTCTCGCCGACGACCTGCGGCTCGCCGCACCCGACGCCACCGACGACGAACTGCGGGCCGCGCTCGACCGTGTCGACGCCCTCGCCTGGGCCGAGGCCCTGCCCGACGGGCTCGCCACGGTCGTCGGCGACGGCGGCCACCGGCTGAGCGGCGAACGGACGCAGGCCCTCGCGCTGGCCCGGCTGATCCTCGCCGACCCGCCCCTGGTGATCCTCGACGAGGCCACCGCCGAGGCGGGCAGCGCCGGAGCACGCTCCCTGGAGAAGGCGGTCGCCCGCGCCGTGGACGGCCGCACCGCGCTGATCGTCGCCCACCGCCTCTCCCAGGCGGCGACCGCCGACCGCGTCGTCGTCATGGAATCCGGCCGCGTCGTCGAGAGCGGCACCCACGACGAACTCCGCGCCGCGCGGGGCCCCTACGCCGCCCTCTGGGCGGCCTGGTCGGACGCCCGCGACACCGGCCCCCGGCCGGCCCCCGAGACCCCCACACGTACAGCTCCACAGGAACCCGAACCGAAGGACCGCTGATGTTCCGCTCCCGTAGAGCGCCACGGCTCGCCGTCGCGCTCGCCTCCGCCACCCTGCTCCTTGCCACCGCGTGCGGTGGCGGCTCCGACGACGCGTCGGACGCCGGCGCGGAGGCGAGCACCTCCGGCGACTCCGCCTTCCCGGTCTCCGTCGACCACAAGTACGGCAGCACGACGATCAAGGAAGAGCCCGAGCGGATCGTCACGGTCGGCCTCACCGACCAGGACGCGGTCCTCGCCCTCGGCAAGGTCCCCGTCGG
Organism: Streptomyces sp. DSM 40750; assembly: GCF_024612035.1. Taxonomy (GTDB): domain Bacteria; phylum Actinomycetota; class Actinomycetes; order Streptomycetales; family Streptomycetaceae; genus Streptomyces. Next base: position 798,607 of record NZ_CP102513.1, on the reverse strand, counting down.
CACCACCGAATGGCTCGGCGGCTACAAGGGCGCCATCGGCCCCTGGGCCGAGGACAAGCTGGGCAGCGCCGAGGCACCCACCGTCCTCAAGGACACGGGTACCGGCCCGCAGGTGGAGAAGATCGCCGCCCTCAAGCCCGACCTGATCCTCGCGGTGTACGGCGGACTCACCAAGGAGCAGTACGAGTCGCTGTCCAAGTTCGCGCCCGTGGTCGCCCAGCCGAAGGCGTACAACGACTACGGCGTTCCGTGGCAGGAGCAGGCCGAGCGGATCGGCAAGGCGCTCGGCAAGCCGGACGAGGCCGCCGCGGTCGTCAAGGAGACCGAGGACACGATCGCGAAGGCGGTCGAGGAGCACCCCGAGTTCAAGGGCCAGAGCGCCGTGATGGCCACCCCGTACGAGGGCATGTTCGTCTTCGGCAGCCAGGATCCGCGCTCGCACCTCCTCACCGACCTCGGGTTCTCCCTGCCCGCGGACCTGGACAAGGTGATCGGGGACCAGTTCGGCGCCAACATCAGCAAGGAGCGCACCGACCTGCTCGACCAGGACGCCATCGTGTGGCAGGTCGCCGACGTCGCCAAGGACGCCGACAAGCTGCACAAGGACGCCTCGTACAAGGACCTGAGCGTCGTCAAGGAGGGCCGCGAGGTCTACGTCGACGAGGTCAGCGACTACGGCAACGCCCTGTCCATGGGCACCGTCCTCAGCCTCCGGTATGTCGTCGAGCGGCTCGTCCCGCAGCTGTCGGCCGCCGTCGACGGCAAGGCGGACACCAAGGTGGAGCAGCCCGCGTCCTGACACGGTTCGTGAGCACGAGGAAGGGGCCGGTCGAGCGACCGGCCCCTTCCCGTATGTCAGCCGTCCATCGACTCGGCCAGGCTGCGCGGCCGCATGTCGGTCCAGTGGGTCTCGACGTGGTCCAGGCAGGACTGCCGCGAGTCGGGCCCGTGGACCACCCGCCAGCCGGCCGGCACGTCCACGAAGTCCGGCCACAGGCTGTGCTGGTTCTCGTCGTTGACCAGCACCAGGTAGACGCCCTCGGGGTCCTCGAACGGGTTGCTCATACCACTCCTCTTCCTCACGTCGGGTTCCGCTCCGCCCACGCGACGAGCCCCCGCAGGGCCCGGAACCAGGTCTCGGCGAGATCCTGGACCGTCTCGCGTGGCAACAGTCCCTCCAGATACGACCAGTGCGCGGCCAGCACCGGCCCGGCCGCCCGGTCCTCGGTCACCACGTTGATCTCCAGCGCGTGACCCTCCCGCATCGAACCCTCCGGCCCGATGTCCGCCGAGTCCTCCTCCGGCGCGTACGACCAGTCCCTCTCCTCCGGAATCCCGAACCGGCCCAGGTAGTTGAACTCGACCCGCGCCGGCTCATGGGCCGCCAGCACCTCCCGCGTACGGGCGTTGAGGTGCCGCAGCAGGCCGTACCCGACACCGTTCGCGGGCAGCGCCGCCAGATGCTCCCGCACCCGTCGTACGGCTTCCTCCGCCGCCCGGCCCCCGGCGAAGGCCTCGGCCGTGTCGACCGGCCCCGGGTCGAGCCGTACCGGGAAGACGCTGGTGAACCAGCCGACCGTACGGGAGAGATCGACCCCGTCGCCGCCCAACTCCTCCTCGCGGCCGTGCCCTTCGAGGTCGACCAGGACCGAGGTGTCCGACCCGCCCTCGCGTCGCCGCCGGTCCGCGAAGGCCAGCCCGAGCCCCGCGAGCAGCACGTCGTTGACGGCGGCCCCGAACGCGGCCGGCACGGCCGACAGCAGCGGACCGGTGTGCTCGGCGGGCATCCGGAGGACCACCTCGCGCCGGGTCGAGGTGGTGTCGCGGTCCGGGTCCGGCTCCCGCAGAAGCGGGAAGGCCTCGGAGCCGCCCTCCAAGATGCCTGCCCAGACGGGGAGTTCGGCCTCCCGGGCCGGGTCCTCGGCCAGCTGGGTGAGGAGCCGTGACCAGCTCGCGAACGACGTCTCGACCGGGTCGAGCCGCACCTGCCGCCCGGCGCGGACGTCCCGCCAGGCGGCGGCCAGGTCCGGCAGCAGCACGCGCCACGACACGCCGTCCACCACCAGGTGGTGGGCCATCAGCAACAGCCGCCCGGGCGCGTCGCCCGCGTCGAACCACACGGCCCTGACCATCACACCCGCGTCGGGATCGAGGAGCGCCCGTGCCGTGCGCGCGTGCTCCGCCACGGCCTCGCCGAGGGCCGTGGCGCCGAGTCCGGCCACGTCGACACGGTCGATCCATCCGGCGGCGTCGACCGTCCCGGCCGCCGGGACGTGCAGCGACCAGTCGTCGGCGGCGTCGGTCGACGGCCGTACGAGGGACGCCCGCAGCAGGTCGTGCCGGTCGGCGAGGGCCTGGAGGACGGCGGTCAGGCCGGGCAGGTCCAGCTCGGCGGGGGTGCGGACGAGCGCCGACTGGTGGTAGGAGGCGAACGGGCCGCCCAGTTCGCGCAGCCAGTGCATGACCGGGGTGAGCGGCACGATGCCGGTGCCGTCGTCCTCGGGGCGGCGGGCGGTCGTGTCGACGGCCTCGGCGACCGTGCCCAGCGCCGCCACCGTGCGATGGCGGAAGACCAGCCGGGGGGTGATGCGCACGCCCGCCGCGCGCGCCCGGCCGACGAGTTGCATCGCGACGATGCTGTCGCCGCCGAGGGTGAAGAAGTCGTCGTCCACGCCGACCTGTTCGAGCCCCAGGACGTCGGCGAAGACCGCGCAGAGCGTCTGCTCCACCGGGGTGGCCGGTGCGCGGCCGGAGGACAGGGCGGAGAAGTCGGGCGCGGGCAGCGCGGCCCGGTCGAGCTTGCCGTTCGCCAGTTCCGGGAACCGGTCGAGCAGCACGACAGCTGCCGGGACCATGTGGTCGGGGAGCCGGGCGGCGACGTGGGCGCGCAGCGCGGCTGAGTCCGGGACCGCACCCGCCGAGGACGGGATCACGTAGGCGACGAGCAGCTTCCGCGCACCCTCCTGACGGACCGTCACCAAAGCCTGGCCGACGGCCGGATGGGCGGCCAGCGCGGACTCGATCTCCGCCGGTTCGATGCGGAAGCCGCGGATCTTCACCTGGTCGTCGGCTCGGCCGAGGTAGTCCAGCCGCCCGTCGGCCGTCCAGCGGGCCAGGTCACCGGTCCGGTACAGCCGGGAGCCGGGCGCCCCGAAGGGGTCGGCGACGAACCGCTCGGCCGTGAGCCCGGGAGCCCCCAGATAGCCACGGGCGAGACCGCCGCCCGCCAGGTACAGCTCGCCGGTGACACCGGGCGGTACCGGCTGGAGGAGGCCGTCGAGGACATACGCCCGGGTGCCGGCCACCGGCCGTCCCACAAGCGGGCGTTCGCTGTCCCCGACCCGCCCCACCAGGGCGTCCACCGTCGACTCGGTCGGGCCGTACAGGTTGAACGCCTCGGTGCCGCGCAGCCCGGCCAGGCGCCGCCACAGGGCGACCGGGACGGCCTCGCCGCCCACGCCGACGACCGCGAGCGGGCAGTCGTCGCCGTGCAGCAGACCGCTGTCGGCCATCTGCGCGAAGAACGACGGGGTGACCTCCAGGAAGTCGAACCGGTGCTCGACCACGGCAGCGGCGAGCAGTTCGGGGTCGCGCCGCACCTCCTCGGACACGATGTGCACACAGTGCCCGTCCAGCAGCCACAGCTGAGGCTGCCAGGACGCGTCGAAGAAGAACGACCAGGCGTGCCCCGCCCGCAGATGCCGCCGGCCGGCCGCCTCGATCGCCGGTGCGTAGAGCGTCTCGCGGTGGCTGTGGAAGAGGTTGCCGAGGGTCTCGTGGGTGATCACCACACCCTTGGGGCGGCCGGTGGAGCCCGAGGTGTAGATGACGTACGCCGGATGGCGAGGTGTCAGGGTTCCGGTCCGGTCGGCGTCGGTGAGGTCCGTGGCCTCCCGGGCGGCGATCCGGTCGGCGGTGGCGGGGTCGTCGAGCACCAGGAGGTCGGCGTCGGGTGGAAGGGCCGCCCGGAGGTCCTGGGCGGTGAGCGTCACTACCGGTCGGGCGTCGTCGAGGACATCCGCCGTACGGTCCGTCGGCGCGTCGGGATCGAGGGGCAGATACGCCGCGCCGGCCTTGTGCACGGCCAGCACGGCCACCAGGAACCGTGCGGTGCGCGGCAGCGCGAGGGCCACGAACCGCTCGGGCCCGGCGCCGACTTCGACCAGGACACGGGCCAGCCGGTTGGCCTCGGCGTTGAGATCGGCGAAGGTCAGCTCGATGCCCTCGGAGGCCACGGCGGGTAGCTCGGGGTGCTGCCGCACCCGCTCTTCGAAGAGTGCGGGCACGGTCGTCGGCCCGGCGATGAGCGGACGGCTCCGCCAGCCGCCGGTCAGCTGCCGTCGCTCGTCCGTGCCGAGGACGTCGATGCGTCCGAGCGTCAGGTCCGGGTCGGCGACGACGGCCCGCAGGACTCGTCGCAGCCGGTCCGCGAAGGACTGTGCGGTCGTGTGGTCGAACAGGTCGGCGCTGTACTCCAGCACCCCGTCCACGCCGCTGCCGTCGCCGTGCTCCACGAAGTCGAACGACAGGTCGAACTTCGCGGTGGTGTTGACGACTTCGTCCCGACGGGCCCGCAGCCCGGGCAGTCCGGTGTCCTCGCCACCGGCCGCCAGATACACCACCATCACCTGGAACAGAGGGTGTCGGGCCAGCGACCGGGCCGGGTTCAGGACCTCCACCAGCCGCTCGAACGGCACCTCCTGGTGGTCGAAGGCGGCCAGATCGGTCTCCCGCACCCGGGCCAGCAGCTCCCGGAACGTCGGCTCACCGGAGGTGTCCGTCCGCAGCACCAGCGTGTTGAGGAAGAACCCGACCAGCTCCTCCAGGGCCGCGTCGGTGCGCCCGGAGATCGGGCTGCCGATCGGGATGTCGTGCCCGGCGCCGAGCCGGCTGAGTAGGGTCGCCACGGCCGCCTGCATCACCATGAACACACTGACGCCGTTGTCGCGTGCCAACCGGTGCAGCTCCGCCGCCAGTTCGGCGTCGAGCGACAGATCGGCAGCGCCACCTCGATACGTCGACTCCAGCGGACGCGGCCGGTCGACGGGCAGCGCCAGCTCCTCCGGCAGACCGGCCAACGCCTGCCGCCAGTAGGCGATCTGACGTGCCGCCAGACTCGCGGGATCCTTCTCGTCACCGAGGACGTCCCGCTGCCACAGCGTGTAGTCGGCGTACTGGACCGGCAACGGCTCCCACTCGGGCGCCCGTCCCGCCGCACGGGCCGCGTAGGCGACCGCCAGGTCCGCGTTCAGCGGCCCTTCCGACCACTCGTCACCGGCGATGTGGTGCAGCAGGAGGAGCAGCGTCCACTCCTCCGGGCCCGTCCGGAACACATGGACGCGCACCGGCAGTTCACGGTCCAGCTCGAAGCCGTACGAGCCCGCCCGGGCCAGCCGCTCGGGCAGCCGACGGGAGTCCGTCTCCTCCACCTCGAACGGCACGCGCACCTCGTCCGCGTCCAGCACCCGCTGGAAGGCCCGCCCCTCCTCGTCGGGGAAGACCGTGCGAAGCGTCTCGTGCCGGACGACCAGATCGTGCATGGCCGCCCGCAACGCCTCGACGTCCAGCTGACCGGTCAGCCGCCAGGCCGAGGGGATGTTGTACGTCGCACTCGCGCCCTCCACCTGGTACAGCACCCACAGGCGCTGCTGCGCGGACGACAGCGGCAGCCGCTCGGGACGCGTCCGCACCCCGAGCGCCGGCCGGGCCCGGACGTCGGCCGTGGAGCCCTCCGCCAACCGCTGCGCGAGCCGGGTGACCGTCGGCGCGTCGAACACCGTGCGCAGCGGCACATCGGCCCCGAACGCCGCCCGGACGCCGGCGACCAGCCGCATGGCCAGCAGAGAGTGGCCGCCCAAAGCGAAGAAGTCGTCGTCGACGCCTACCCGGTCCACGCCCAGCACGTCCGCGAAGAGACCGCAGAGGATCTCCTCACGCGGATCCCGTGCCCGGCCGCCGGTGCCGCTGCCCGCCGCGAAGTCCGGCGCGGGCAGCGCCCGGCGGTCCAGTTTGCCGTTCGGCGTCAGCGGCAGCGCGTCGAGGACGACGACGGCCGCGGGAACCATGTGCTCGGGCAGGGCCGCGGCGGTGTGGGCCCGCAGCGCCACCGGATCGGGGACCTCCCCGGCGGCGGGGACGACGTAGGCGACGAGCCACTGCTCGTGCGGTACGACGACCGCGTGGGCCACGGACGCGTGCCGGGCCAGCACGGCCTCGATCTCACCGGGCTCGATGCGCACGCCACGGATCTTGACCTGGTGGTCGGTGCGGCCGAGGAAGTCGAGCGTGCCGTCCGCCCGCCAGCGTGCCAGGTCGCCCGTCCGGTACATCCGGTCGCCCGGGCCGCCGTACGGGTCGGCGACGAACCGCTCGGCCGTGAGGCCCGGGCGGTCGAGGTAGCCGCGGGCGAGCTGGACGCCCGCCAGATACAGCTCACCCGCCACGCCCGGCGGCACCGGCCGCAGCGCCGCGTCCAGGACATGGGCCCGGGTGTTCCACACGGGACTCCCGATCACCACCCGGTCGGCACCCGGAACCACCTGGCCGGCCGTGACGTCGACCGAGGCCTCCGTCGGCCCGTACAGGTTGTGCAGCTCGGCCGACAGCACCTCGTGGAAGCGCTCCGCCACCGGCAAGGGCAGCGCCTCACCGCTGCACATCACCCGCCGCAGACTCGTGCACCGTGCGGCGGCCGGTTCGTCCAGGAACACCTGGAGCATCGACGGCACGAAGTGCGTGGTCGTCACGCTCTGTTCGCGGATCAGCTCCGCCAGATACGCCGGGTCCTTGTGGCCTTCCGGCCGGGCGACGACCAGCGTGGCCCCGGTGATCAGCGGCCAGAAGAACTCCCACACCGACACGTCGAAGCCGGACGGGGTCTTCTGCAGCACCCGGTCCTCGGGGCCCAGTCCGTACGCGTCCTGCATCCAGAGGAGTCGGTTGACGATGCCCTCGTGCGGGACGACGACACCCTTGGGGCGGCCGGTCGAGCCGGAGGTGTAGATCACGTAGGCCGGACTCAACGGGTCGTGGGCCGCCGGGAGTTCGCCCTCCGGCCCCTGCGGGAGCGCGTCCTCGACGACGCACACCGGCCGTGCCTCTTCCAGCATGAGGGCGAGTCGCTCCCGTGGCTGATCGGCATCCAGCGGCAGATAGGCGCCGCCCGCCCGGTGGACCGCCAGCAGGGCGACGACGAGGTCCACCGAACGCGGCAACGCCACCGCCACCGTACGCTCCGGGCCCACGCCCAGCCCGGCCAGGACCCGTGCCGTCCGCTCGACCCGCTCGTCCAACTCGGCGTAGGAAAGCCGCTGTTCGTCGTGAACGAGAGCTACCGCGTCCGGCGTCCGTGCCACCTGCGCGCGGAACAACTCCGGCAGGGTCGTCGCCGGTACGTCGTGTCCGGTGTCGTTCCACCGGACGAGCACCGACTCCCGCTCGGCCTCCTCCAGCACCTCCAGATCCCGTACGGGGATGTCGGGTTCGGCGGCCACCTGTTCCAGCAGTCGTACCAGGCGACCGGCCAGTCGCCGGGCCGTCTCCTCGTCGTACAGGTCGAGCGCGTACTCCAGCAGCAGGGTGAGGCGATCCCGGCCGGCCTCGTCCACGAAGGTGAAGTGGAGGTCGAACTTGGCCATGCCCGTGTCCATGTCGAACCACTCGGTGGGCATGCCGAGCACATCCGGGTCGCCGTCGGGCCGGTAGTGGTAGCCGAGCATGACCTGGAAGAGCGGGTTGCGGCCGGCGACCCGGGGAGGGTTGACGGCCTCGACGACGTGGTCGAAGGGAAGGTCCTGGTTCTCGAACGCCTCCAGGGCGGATTCCCGTACCCGCGACAGCAGTTGACGGAAAGTGAGCCAGCCGTCGCCGCCGGACAGGTCGGTGCGCAGGACGAGCGTGTTGACGAAGAAACCGACCAGGTCGTCGAGCGCGTCGTCCGTGCGCCCCGCGATGGGTGCCCCCAGCGGAATGTCGTCCCCGGCGCCGAGCCGGTGCAGCAGCGCCGCCGTGGCCGCCTGGAACAGCATGAACATGCTGGTGTTGGTGGCGCCGGACAGTCCGCGCAGGGCGCGGCCGGTATCGCCGGTCAGGTCCAGGCGGACCTTGCCGCCACGTCCGGTGGGCTCGTCCGGCCGGGGCCGGTCGAGGGGCAGCGACAGCTCCTCCGGCAGCTCGCGCAGGGCCTCGGTCCAGTGGCCCAGCTGGGCCTCGCCGACCTGCCCGAGCAGCGTGTCCTGCCACAGGGTGTAGTCGGCGTACTGGACCGGCAGCGGCGCCCACTCCGGTGCGCGGCCCTCGACACGGGCCCGGTACGCGGTGGTGAGATCACCGAGGAACGGCCGGTCGGACCACTCGTCGGTGGTGATGTGGTGCAGCATCAGCGCCACCACGTGGTCACCGGCCCCGAGCCTCAACACCTCGGATCGTACGGGGAGTTCGGCACTCAGGTCGAACGGCCGCCGCTGAGCCGCCGCGATGCGCGCGGCCAGTTCGTCCTCGGTGACATCGGTGACCTGGAATTCGGGTTCCGCCTGGCCCGGCGGCACGATCCACTGGTACGGCTCACCGTTCTCCTCCAAGAACCGTGTACGCAAGGCCTCATGACGGTCAGTCACGTCATGCAGTGCCGCTCGCAGCGCGTCGAGGTCCAGCTCGCCGCGCAGCCGGAAGACGAGGGGGAAGTTGTAGGCGACACCGCCGCCGGTGATGCGTTCCACCAGCCACAGCCGCCGCTGGGCCGCCGACAGCGGGATGCGCGCGGGCCGCTCGGACGCCGGCCGCAACGCGGGCCGCGCCGGCCGTCCGGCCTCCGCCCGCAACGCCAGCGTCTCGGGGGTGGGCGCCTCGAAAAGGTCCCGGATCGCCAGTTCCGCGCCCAGTTCGGTGCGGGCCCGGCTGATCAGCCGGGTCGCGAGCAGCGAGTGGCCGCCCAGATCGAAGAAGTTGTCCTCCGCGCCGGTGCGGGGCAGTCCCAGTACCTCGGCGAAGAGCCGGCACAGCACCTCCTCGACGGGGGTTGCCGGGCCCCGCCCCTCCGACAGGGCGACCGCGGGCTCGGCGTCCGGCAGCGCCCGTACGTCGAGCTTGCCGTTGTCGTTCATCGGCAGCCGGGGCAGCACCACGAAGGCGGCCGGAACCATGTAGCCGGGCAGCCGCTGGCCCAGGTCCTCGCGCACCCGTCGGACGAGGGCCCCGTTGCCGCGTGTCGCGGTCGGGGTGTTGGCGTACGGGGCGGTGCCGCGCTCCGGGCGGGGGAGATGCAGACCGGCCGTGCGGCGAGGCGTGGTTCCCCGTACGAACACGGCGTCGAAATAGCCCGGCTCTTCGGACCACGTGGTCAGGACGTGGTAGCCGTGGGATTCGCCGAGCGCGCGCAGGTCCTCCGGCTCCACCACGGGAGCGACCATCGCGCCCGGCAGCCCCCGCCCGGCCTCCAGCGCCCGCAGCGCTCCGAGGTCGCCCGCCGTACGCGCGTCCGGCACCCGCCGTACGCGCAGCAGGTCGGCCCCCGAGAGGTGCCCGACGAGCGCGCTCCACCCGGACCACTCCACCACCGGGGCGTCGTCCAGGCGCAGGACGTCCGACGACTCCTCGTACACCACCACGTCGTACCGGTACCGGGTCAGCTCGTTCTGGTGCCGTCCGTTCTTGGTGCGCAGCTCGACGTCGAAGCCGAGCGAGGCGAACCAGTCCGGGTCGACCAGCAGTTCCTTCTCCAGCGTGAGTCCCCGGTCCACGGCCCGGCGCAGGGCCTCCGGATCGAGGTCGGTGCCCGCCCGCGCGAGCTGGATGCCCGTCTGGAACACGCGGGCCTGCCGCAGATCGCGCACGTCGCCGAGGAACAGCGCGCCGCCGGGCGCCAGCAGCCCCATCGCGCCCCGGATCACCTCGCGCAGGTGATCCAGGCTGGGGAAGTACTGAACGACGGAGTTGATGACGACCGTGTCGAAGAAGCCGGTCGGCAGCCCGTCGGTGACCTCGGCGGGCTGGCACCGCAGTTCCACCTTGCGTGCCAGCTCCGGGTCGGCCCGCAGGTCCTCGCCGAGCTTGCGGATCACGGGCGCGGCGAAGTCCGTCGCCCAGTACGCCTCGGTGTCCGGGGCGAGCCGCGACAGCAGCAGACCGGAGCCGACGCCGATCTCCAGGACGCGACGAGGCCGCAGCTCGTGGATGCGCTCGACCGTCGCCTCGCGCCACTCCCGCATGTGCTCCAGCGGGATCGGCTCGCCGTCGTAGGAGCTGTCCCAGCCCGCGAAGTCCTCGGTGAAGAGGGCGGTGCCGATCTCGGTGTACTCGGCCGAGTAGATCTCCTGCCACTCGCCGATCTGCTCCCGCTCGGCCGACTGCCTTGCCCGCTCGTCGGGTTCGGCCGGCACGACGTACCCCACGAGCCGCTTCGTACCGGGCGCGGAGGTGTCGTCGCGCGCGATCACGGCGGCCTGGGAGATCTCGGGATGCTGCGCGAGCGCGGTCTCGATCTCGCCCAGCTCCACCCGGTAGCCGCGGATCTTGACCTGGTCGTCGGTACGGCCGAGGAAGTCCAGGTTGCCGTCCGGGCGGCGTCGTACCAGGTCACCGGTGCGGTACACGCGCTCGCCCGGTTGCCCGTACGGGTCCGCCACGAACCGCTCGGCGGTCAGGCCGGGCCGGTCGAGGTAGCCGCGCGCCAGACCGACACCCGCGATGTACAGCTCGCCCGCCACTCCGTCCGGCACCGGCCGCATCCAGGTGTCGAGGATGCGGGCCCGGGTGGCGCGGATCGGGCGCCCCACGGTCGGGGTCGCGCTGTCCTGCGTGCCACCGCCGAGCGTGTTGATCGTGTACTCGGTCGGGCCGTACAGGTTGTAGCCGTACGTCCCCTCCGTGTCCCGCAGTGTGTTCCACACCGTCTCGGTGACGGCCTCGCCGCCGAGCAGCACCAGCGGCGGCCGGTGGCCCTCCAACAGGCCCTCCTCGATGAGGAGATGGGCGTACGTCGGCGTCACATTGACCACGTCGACGCGGTGTTCCTCGCAGTACGCCACCAGCGCGGTCGCGTCCCGTCGCAACTCCTCGTCGCAGACGTGGACTTCATGCCCCTCGACGAGCCACAGCAGCTCCTCCCAGGACATGTCGAACGCGAACGACACGGTGTGCGCGATCCGCAGCCGCCGCCCGCCCGCCGCCGCGATCGCCGGGGCGAAGATCTCCTTCTGGTGGTTGAGCTGCATGTTCGTCAGTCCGATGTACGGCGTGACGACACCCTTGGGGCGACCTGTCGAACCCGAGGTGTAGATCACGTACGCCGGGTGGTCCAGGCTGAAGGACACCGAGACCGGGTCGGCCGGGAGGTCCGCCAGTTCGGCCGCCACCTCCGGGTCGTCCAGCAGGACGCGTGGCGTGTCGCCCGTCAGAGTCCGTGACACGTTCTCCGTCGACAGCAGGAACAGCGGGCGGGCGTCCGCCAGCATCAGCGACAGCCGTTCGGCCGGATGGTCCAGCTCCAGCGGCAGATACGCCGACCCCGTGCGCAGCACCGCGAACAGCGCCACCACCATGTCGATCGAGCGGGGCAGGCCGAGCGCGATGACTCTCTCGGGTCCGGCTCCCCGCGCGATCAGCAGCCGGGCCATGCGGTTGCAGCGCGCGTCGAGTTCGGCGTAGGTGAGGGTCTGCGCGCCGAAGACGAGGGCGGTCGCGTCCGGTGTACGAGCCGCCTGCGCGGCCAGCATGTCCGCCACCGTCTCGTGCGGCACGGGCTGACGATGGTCGGCCTCCGCACGGGCGAGCGCGGCGATCTCGGCGGGCAGCAGGGGATCCAGCGAACCGACGGGGGCGGACGGGTCGGCCACCAGCCGGTCCACCAGCAGCACGAAACGGTCCAACAGGCGTTGCGCGTAAGCGTCTTCCAGCAGGTCGGGACGGTAGGCGAGGGTCACCCGGACCCGCTCACCCGGCGTGACCACCAGGTTCGCCGGGTAGTGCGTGGCGTCCACATTGGCCACGGCCGTCGCGCCGTGCCGCTCGCGCAGCTCGGCGAGTCGCTCGTCGGTGTCGGCGTTGCGCAGCACGAACAGCGTGTCGAAGAGGCGCCGATGGCCCGTGTCGGCCTGGAGCACCCCCAGGCCCAGGTACTCGTACGGCATGACCTCCAGCCGCTCGCCCTGGATCCGGCGCAGCAGATCGAGCACCGGCTCGCGCGGGTCGAAGGCGATGCGCGCGGGCACGGTGTTGAGGAACATACCGATGACGTTCTCGACCTCCGGCACCTCGCTCGGCCGCCCGGCGACCGTCGTGCCGAACGCGATGTCCGTACGGCCCGTCGCGCCGGCCAGGACCAGACCCCAGGCCGCGTTGAGCACGGTGTTGAGGGTCAGGCCGTGGTTGCGTGCGGTGCCGCGCAGCCGCTCGGCGACCGCCGCGTCGAGCACGGCGTCCAGGTGTTCCGGGATCACCGGCTCCTGACCCCGGTCGGCGGCGGTGGGTGCGAGGAGCGTCGGCTCCTCGAAGCCGGACAGGGCCGCGCGCCACGCCAGGGTCGCCTCGCTGTCGTCCTGCCGCTCCAGCCAGGTCAGGTAGTCGCGGTACGAGCCGGGACGGGCGAGGCCCGCCGGGTCGCCCCCGCTCTCGTACAGTGCGAACAACTGGTCCAGGAACAGCCAGGCCGACCAGCCGTCCCACAGGATCAGATGACGGCCGACGATCAGCCGGTCGCCTCGCTCGTCACCGAGCCGTACGAGCAGCATCCGGAAGAGGAGGGGACGGGTGAGGTCGAAGCGCTGTGACCGCGACTCCCCCAGCAACTCCCGCATCCGCCGGTCCTGTTCGGCCGCCGGAAGCCCCGCCAGATCCACCTCCGTCAACGGGATCTCGACGTCCCGCACGATGAACTGCACCGGCTGGCGCAGGCCTTCACTCGTGAACCCGGCACGCAGACTGGGATTGCGGGCCAGCAGCGTGCGCATGGCCGCCACCAACCGCTCCGTGTCCACGCGTTCGGCGAAGTCGAAGGACTCGTGGACCGTGTAGACGTCCAGGGAGCTGTCGTCGAAGTTCGAATGGAAGAACAGGCCTTCCTGGAGCGGGGCGAGGGGCCATACGTCCTCGACCCGGCCCGGAGCGAGCCGCTCGACCTGCTCCCGCTCCTCCTCGGTCAGCCTGAACGCGGACTGGGCAGGCGTGTCCCCCGTCGTCGTCTGCTCGATGCCGGCCGCCGCCGCGAGCGCCGCCGGTGTGCGGTGCTCGAACACATCCCGCGGGCCGATCACCAGACCCGCACGGCGGGCCCGGCTGGAGACGGCGATCGAGCTGATGCTGTCACCGCCGAGCAGGAAGAAGTCGTCGTCGACCCCGGCCTCCGCCAGCTTCAGCACCGAGGCGAAGATCTCGGTGAGCAACTGCTCGCGGGGGCTGCCCGGCGCGCGGGTGACAGCCGCCCGTACGGCCTGTGGGGCGGGCAGCGCGGCCCGGTCCAGCTTGCCGCTGGGCGTGAGCGGCAGCGCGTCGAGGACCACCCAGGCACTGGGAACCATGGGGGACGGGAGAGACCCGGCAAGGGCCTCGCGGAGATCGGTCACCTCGGCGTCGCCGACGGGCACGACGTACGCGGCGAGCGTGTCCTCCCGTACCGTCACGGCGGCGTGCGCCACCTCCGGCAGCCGTACGAGGGCGGCCTCGATCTCACCGAGTTCGATCCGGTTGCCGCGCAGCTTGACCTGGCGGTCGGTGCGGCCCAGATACTCGATCACCCCGTCCGCGCGGCGCCGGACCAGGTCACCGGTGCGGTACATCCGGCTGCCGGGCGGCCCGTACGGATCGGCGGGGAACCGCTCGGCGGTCAGCGCCGGCCGGGCGTGATAGCCGCGGGCGAGCTGGACACCGGTCAGGTACAGCTCGCCGGGGACGCCGTCGGGGACGGGCCGCAGACAGGTGTCCAGGACCCGCAGGCCGGTGTTCCAGACGGGGCGCCCGATGGGCACGGAGGCGCCTTGGTCCTCGCCGGAGGCGTACGGGTGGTAGGTGACGTCGACGGCTGCCTCGGTCGGGCCGTACAGGTTGTGCAGCGGAACGCCCGTCAGCGCGTGCCAACGGCTCGCGGCGGTGACCGGGAGCGCCTCGCCGCTGCTCAGGACCCGGCGGAGCGATGCCGACCAGGTGGGGTCGCCGGTGACCTCGTCGTGCTGGAGGAAGGCCTCCAGCATCGACGGCACGAAGTGCAGGGTCGTGATGGACTGCTCCCGTACGAGTCCCGCCAGGTAGGCGGGGTCGCGGTGGCCGTCCGGCCGGGCGAGCACCACGGTCGCGCCTTCGAGGAGCGGCCAGAAGAACTCCCACACGGACACGTCGAAGCTGGACGGCGTCTTCTGCAGCACCCGGTCGTCCGGGCCCAGCCCGTACTCGCCCTGCATCCACGCGAGCCGGTTCACGATGGCGCGGTGGGTGACGACGACGCCCTTGGGGAGGCCGGTCGAGCCGGAGGTGTAGATGAGATAGGCGGGGTCGTCGGGGCGTGCGGCGACGGGTACGACAGTGCCTCTGGTGGGCTCGTCCTCCATGGCATCGAGCAGCAGCACGGAAGGAACGTTCCGCTCGTGCGACCGGGACGGCCGGGGCAGCCGGTCGGCCGTCCCGGACAGCGTGACCACCGTCGTGGCGCCCGAGTCGGCGAGCATATGGGCCACCCGGTCGGGCGGGTAGTCCAGGTCCACCGGCAGATAGGCGGCACCCGACTTCAACACGCCCAGCAACACCACCATCAGCTCCGCCGAGCGCGGCACGGCGACCGCCACGAACGCCCCCGGCCCGGTACCCCGACCGCGCAGCCGCACGGCCAACTCCTCGGCCCGGGAGTCCAGTTCGGCGTAAGTCAGCCGCTCGCCCTCGAAGACGACGGCCGTCGCGTCCGGCGTCCGGGCCACCTGAGCGGCGAAACCCTCGGCCAGGGTGATCTCCGGTACGAGGTGTTCCTCGCCGGTGGGACGGGCGCGCAGCGCCTCGTCGGGGGTCAGCAGTTCGACGGAAGCCGCGGTGCGGTCCGGCGCCTCGGCGATCGTCTCCAGGACGCGGGCCAGGCGGTCGCCGAGTGTGCGGACGGTGTCGCCGTCGAGGCGTTCCGCGTGGTGCTTGAGCCGTAGGTCGAGCCGTCGGCCGGGCTTGACGACGAGGGCGAGCGGATAGTGCACGGCGTCGTGGAAGGCGTCGCCGGTGATCCGTACGGTGCCCGAGGGGTCCCGGAGGCCCGACTCGGCGGGATAGTTCTCGAACACCACGAGCGTGTCGAAGAGTTCGCCGGAGCCCGCGTGCCCGGTGAGCCGCTGGATCTCGGCCAGGCCCAGGTGCTGGTGGTCCAGCAGCCGGGACTGCTCCTCCTGGAGCCGGACGAGCAGGTCCCCGAGGGATTCGCGGGGCCCCCAACGGAAGCGTGTCGGGAGGGTGTTGATGAACAGGCCCACCATCGAGGCGATGCCGTCGACCTCGCCGTCGCGCCCCGAGACCGTGGTGCCGAACACGACGTCGTCGCGGCCGGTCAGCCTGCCCAGCAGCAGCCCCCAGGCCCCCTGGACCACCGTGCCCAGGGTGACACCGTGCTCTCGGGCCCGCTCGGCGAGCCGCGCGGTGGTCCGTTCGGACAGCTCCACCCGCACATGCCCCGGCCGTACGGGCGCCCCCTCGGCCGGGGCGTCGACCAGCCGCGTCGGCTCGTCCAGGCCGGCGAGCGCGTCGCGCCAGGCCGCACGGGCCGCGTCATCGTCCCGCTCACCCAGTCGGCGCAGGAAGCCGCGATACGGGGCGACCTCGGGCAGCGGCGGAGTGTCGGTGCCGTAGTACGCCATCAGTTCGCGGTGCAGCACCGGCAACGACCAGCCGTCAGCGACGATGTGATGGAACGTCAGCACCAGGCGGCTGCGCTCCCCGCCCAGCCGGACCAGGGCACAGCGCAGCAGCGGCGGCGCGGCCAGGTCGAAGCCCCGGGCCCGCTCGTCGGCGGCCACCACGTCGCCCAGCGTCTCCCGCACCTCCCCGTCCTGCGACGAGAGGTCGACCTCCCGCCACGGCAGTTCGGCGTCCCGCGTGATGATCTGCACCGGCGTGCCGTCCGGGCGCTGACGGAAGGCGGCCCGCAGCGGTGCGTGCCGGTCCAGCAGGCGCTGCGCGGCCCGGCGCAGTACAGAGCCGTCGACCGGCCCGGCCAGGTCGAGGACCTGCTGGACGACGTATGTGTCCCCGTCGGCGCCGCCGGTGAGCGCGTGGAAGAAGAAGCCCTGCTGGAGCGGGGTGAGCGGCAGCAGTTCCTCGACCGGCAGCGGGTGGGCGCCCTGGATCTCGGCGAGTTCGGCTTCGTCGACCTCCACGAGCGGGACGTCGGTGGTGTGCTCGTCCGTGCGCTCGACGGCGGCCCTGGCCAGCGCCTCGACCGCGCG
This sequence comes from Streptomyces sp. DSM 40750, assembly GCF_024612035.1. Taxonomy (GTDB): domain Bacteria; phylum Actinomycetota; class Actinomycetes; order Streptomycetales; family Streptomycetaceae; genus Streptomyces. Next base: position 782,207 of record NZ_CP102513.1, on the reverse strand, counting down.
GTGCCGGAACACGTCACGTGTGGTGAGTCGGAGGCCCGACTCCCGTGCGCGGATGAGGAGTTGGATGGCGGTGATGCTGTCGCCGCCGAGCGCGAGGAAGTCGTCCTCGGCCGTCACCGCGTCCAGCCCCAGCACCTCGGCGTACAGCCCGCACAGCAGCCTCTCGCGGGTGGTGCGCGGGGCACGGCCGGAGCTCATCGCCGCGTAGTCCGGGGCCGGCAGGGCTCGCGCGTCGATCTTGCCGCTGGGAGTGACCGGCAGGGCGTGCAGCGGGACGAACGCCGAGGGGACCATGTAGTCGGGCAGCCACTCGGCGGCGTGCCCACGCAGGGTCCGCATCAGCGCGCCGACGTCACGGAAGGGCGCGGGCCGGTTGGCGTGCGGGTACGCGTCGGCCGTCCGATACAGGGGGCCGAAGGGGCCGTCGAGGACGAGTACGGCGTCGAACGCGCCGTCGTCGGCGCTCCCGTTCCAGGTGAGAGCAGCCCGGTAGCCGTACTGCGCCGCCAGCGCGTGCACGTCCTCCGGATCGGTCCCGGGAGCCGCCTCCCGGCTGCTGCCCTCCAGCCGCCGCAGGTCCGCCAGGTCGTCCGCGAGCCGCGCGTTGGGCACACCGGTGATCCGGAGCCCGCCCGGCCGCCCGGCCAGCAGCGCCGCCAGCCCGTCGAGGCCGCCGACCGCCGCCCAGTTGGCCTCCGGCACCTCCGGCAGGACCGACCGAGCCTCCGGACGCAGCACGACGTCGTACCGGTATCGGCTCAGCTCGTTGTGATGCGTGGCCCGCTTGATCTGGATCTCGGTGTCGAAGCCGTCCAGCGCGGCGAAGAAGTCCGGGTCGAGGAGGAGCTCGCCCTCCCAGCGCACCGACCGCTCGACGGCCGCCCGCAGCGCGCTCTTGTCCGCTCCCTCGTCACCGGTGTCCCGCCGGGTCTCCACCGCCGCGCGCAATGTGCGCAGCAGCCGCAGATTGCGCACGTCGCCGAGGAAGATCCGCCCGCCGGGCGCCAGCAGCCCCGACACCTGGCGCAGTACGTCGACCAGGTACTCCCCGCTGGGGAAGTACTGGGCGACCGAGTTGATGACGACCGTGTCGAAGTACCCGGCCGGCAGGCCCTCCGTGTCGTGGGCCGGCCGGGCCCGCAGCTCGACCTTCGCGGCCAGCTCCGGATCGGCGCCCACCTGCGCGCGCAGCACCGTGACGGCCTGCGCCGAGAGATCGGTGCCCCAGTACGCCTCGCAGTCGGGCGCGATCCGGGACAGGATCAGGCCGCTGCCGACACCGATCTCCAACACCCGGCGGACCGTGCCGAGTTCGCGGATACGCTCGACGGTCGCCGCCCGCCACTCCCGCATCTCCTCGACGGGGATCGGTGTGCCGTCGTACATGCTGTTCCAGCCCGCGTAGTTCTCGCGGAGGCCGGAAGTGTAGGCGCCCTCTCCTGCCGAATCCTCGGATCCGGCCGCCCCGTAGAGGAGTTCGTGCAGCTCCTTCCACTCCTCGACCCGTGCGTCCGGGTCCGCCTCGCGCGGCCCGTCGAGGGCGGGGACGACGTAGGCGGCGAGGCGGCGGTCGCCGGGGCGGTCCTCGCGGACGACCACGGTGACCTGGTCGACGGCCGGGTGGCCGCGCAGCACCGACTCGATCTCGCCCGGCTCGATACGGAAGCCACGGATCTTGACCTGCGCGTCGGCGCGCCCGAGGAATTCCAGTCGTCCGTCGGCCCGTCGGCGGACCAGGTCGCCGGTGCGGTAGAGCCGTTCGCCGGGCTCCCCGAACGGGTCGGCGACGAACCGCTCGGCGGTCAGATCCGGACGACCGAGATAGCCCCGGGCCAGACCGGCCCCGCCCAGATACAGCTCGCCGGTGACCCCGGCGGGCACGGGCCGCAGGAACGCGTCCAGGACGTACGCCCGGGTGCCCGGGTCGGGCACACCGATCGGGACGATCGCCCCGGCCGGGGTGTCGGGATCGCACAGCCCGAGCGTGGAGTTGGTGGTCGCCTCCGTGGGGCCGTACGCGTTGAACATCATCCGCCCGCGCGCGTACCGCCCCACCAGTTCGGGGGAGACGCGCTCGGTGCCCGCCAACAGTGTGGCGGAGGGCGGGAGCAGGACGTCTTCGGGCATGGCGGCGAGCAGTGCGGGCGGCAGGATCATGAAGGTGATGCCGTGCGCGTTCGCGTAGTCGGCGAGGGGTGCGCCGGGCACGCGCCGCTCCGCCGGGACGACGACGAGGCGGCCGCCGGACAGCAGTCCGAGGCACAGGTCCCAGAAGGCGACGTCGAAGCTCGGCGAGGCGAACTGCAGCACCCGGCTGTGCGGGCCGATGCCGAACCGCTCGCTCTGCGTGGCCACCAGCTTCGCCACGCCGCCGTGCGCGAGGACGACACCCTTGGGGCGGCCGGTCGAGCCCGAGGTGTAGATCACATAGGCGGAGTTGAGGACGGTGAGGGGCGCCCCGCGGTCCGACTCGGTGGGATCGTGGGCCGGCCGCCGCGCCAACTCGGCCGCCGTGGCGGGCGAGTCCAGCACCAGCAGCCCCATGCCGTCGACCGGATCGGGGAGGTCCCGCGCGGTCTCCCCGGTGGTCACCATGCAGACGGGCCGCGCGTCGCCCAGCATGTACGCGATCCGGTCCGCCGGGTAGTCGTGGTCGATCGGCAGATAGGCGGCACCGGCCTTCATGACGGCCACCTCCGCCACGATCAGCTCGGCGGAACGCGGCAGCGCGAGGGCGACGATCCGCTCGGGGCCCGCACCCCGGGCGATCAGCGCGTGTGCCAGGCGGTTGGCGCGCTCGTCCAGTTCGGCGTAGGTGAGTTCCTCGTCCTCGAAGATCAGGGCCACGTCGTCCGGCCGCTGCCGTACCTGCTCGGCGAACATCGCGGGCCAGGTGTCCGCCGGCACCGCGTGCGCGGTGTCGTTCCAGTCGAGGACGACCTGGCGGTACTCCTCCGGTCCCATCAGATCGAGACGGGCCACGGGTGTGCCGGGCCGGGCGAGGGCGTCGGCGAGGACGGTCCGGTAGTGGCCGAGGAGCCGCTCGATCGTCGTACCGTCGAAGAGACCGGGGTGGTACGACGCCCGCACCGAGCCCTCGTCCACCTCCAGCAACACGTCCAGCGGGGCGGGCAGTTCACCGGCGGGCCGGGCGGCCGTGGCGAACGCCGTGTTGAAGAACAGGCCGCCGCCGCGCGTCGGCCGGGGCTTCAGCTCCTCGACCAGGAGGCCGATGGGCACCCGGTGGGTCTCCGCCTCCTCCCACGCCTGCGTCACCCGCCGCACCAACTCGGCGAACGTGGGCTCGTGTTCGACGGACACCCGCAGCGGGAGCCCGTCATGGCCCACCGTCAGGTCCGTCGCCCCGGTGTAACGGTGCAGCAGGGCGACGAACGCCGTGAGCCGTACGGCGTCGGGGGCGTCCGGGACATCCGACAGCGCGCGCGTGTCCCGTTGGGGAACCGGCTGCGGCGGATGGGGCCGATCGGCAGGCAGTGAGATCTCCAGCGGAAGCGGTGTCAGCAACCGCCGCCAATGGGCCAGGACTTCCTCGGAACCGCACACAGCAGTGAGCCTCCCCAGCGGGTCGGGGTCCCGGCCCTGGGCCGGGGTCGCCGACATACTAAGGTAAGGGTTACCTAATTCACAGGGTGCTCATGGAGACTTCCCAGGAGCGCGGGACGGCAATCGGCGGAAGACCTACAGTTCAACGGGCACTCGCCCTACAGTTAAGGCAAGCCTCATCAAAGGAAGTTGTGGACGTGGGGACCTCGACGGTCCGGGCGGCGAAAGGCCCCCGCGCGGTACTGCTGCTCGTGCTCTCGGGTGCGGCCCTGCTCTCGCTGTGCGCCCTGTCGATGGCGTTCGGCGCCCTGGGCGTCCCCCTCGACCAGGTCTGGCACACCCTGCTCGGCGACGCCCCGAACTCCCGCATCGACAGCGTCATCTGGTCCGTACGCCTGCCACGCACCGCCCTCGGCCTCGCCACCGGAGCCGCCCTCGGTCTGTCGGGCGCGCTAATGCAGGCGCTGACCCGCAATCCGCTCGCGGACCCGGGCATTCTCGGAGTCAGCGCGGGCGCGGCCTTCGCGGTCGTCCTGTCGGTCGGTGTGCTCGGTATCTCCTCCGTGTACGGGTACATCTGGTTCGCCTTCGGCGGCGCGTTCGTCGCCAGTGTCCTGGTGTACCTCCTCGGCGGTCTCGGGCGGTCCGGCTCCACGCCGGTCAAGCTCGCCCTCGCCGGTGTCGCCGTGACCTCCCTGCTGTTCTCGCTGACCAGCGCCATCGCGCTGACCGACCCGGACGCCCTCAACCGCTACCGCTTCTGGAACGCGGGCTCCCTCGCCAACCAGGACGAGGAAGTCCTCTTCCGTGTCCTGCCGTTCCTGGCCGTCGGCGCGCTCCTCGCCCTCGCCTGCGCACCGGCTCTCAACAGCCTCGCGCTCGGCGACGACGTCGCGAAGTCGCTCGGGCTCAAGCTCGGCCTGGTCCGCGTCCAGGGCGTCGTCGCCATCACCCTGCTCACCGGGGGAGCGGTCGCCGTCATCGGGCCCGTCGTCTTCGTCGGCCTGGTCGTCCCGCACATCGCCCGCGTCCTCGCCCAACTGGCCGGCATCGGCCCGGACCACCGCTGGCTGCTGCCCCTGTCCGCCGTCCTCGCCCCCTGCCTCCTCCTGGCCGCCGACATCGCCGGCCGGCTGATCGCCCGTCCGACCGAGGTCCAGGCCGGCATCCTCGTCGCCTTCATCGGCGGCCCCTTCTTCATCGCGCTGGTCCGCCGCCGCCGACTCGCGGAGCTGTGAACCATGACTTCTCGACCGTGGAGTTGCCGGCCCGTGACCTCCGTATCCGTGGAGCCCCCGCCCATGCGTATCCGTGGAGCCGCCCACCTGTGGCTTTCGCATCCGTGGAGCCGCCGGCCCGCGACGAACGAACGGTGTGGAGCCGTGAGCCGATGACGACCGAATCCGAAGAGGAACGCGCGGAGCTGTGCGCCGATGACGACCGAACGCGTGGAGCCGTGAGCATATGACGACCGAACTCGCTCCCGGACCAAGGGATTCCGCCTCTCCGCCCCCGAGCCGGACAGCCGCCCGGATCACCTTCCGGCTGCCCGCCCCGCCCGTCTCCGGCGTCGTACGCCCCCGGCTGCTCGCCGTCTGTCTGCTCCTCGCGGCCGCCGCCTTCCTGGCGTTCTCGGTGGAGACCTCCGTCGGGGACATCGACCTCCCGCTCACCGACGTCATGAAGGCCCTGGTCGGCACGGGCGACCCCGCCACCGAGCTGATCGTCCACGAACTGCGCCTGCCGCGCGCCCTGGCCGGGCTGCTCGTCGGCATCGCGTTCGGCATCTCCGGTGCCCTCCTCCAGACGGTCACTCTCAACCCGCTGGCCAGCCCCGACATGATGGGCATCACCCAGGGCGCCGGCACGGCGGTCGTCGCCGGGATCGTCCTCGGCTGGGACGGGGGCCTGAGCACCCAGGCGCTGGGCCTGCTCGGCGCGCTGGTCGCCGGGCTGCTGGTGTACGTCCTGGCCTGGAAGCGCGGTACGACCGGGTACCGGATCGTCCTGGTGGGCATCGGCATCGCCTGGATCTGCACCAGCGTCACCGACTACCTCATGGCCCGCGGCCAGCGGTTCCAGGCGCAGGCGGCCCTCGGCTGGCTCGTCGGCAACCTCAACGGCCGCACCTGGGAACAGATCGGCCCGCTCGCCCTCACCATGGCCGTGCTGGTGCCCCTGGCGATCCTGCTCGGCCGGCAGATCCGCACCCTGCAACTCGGGGACGACGTCGCCCGGGGCCTGGGCACCCGCGTCCAGGTCGTCCGGGTGGCCGTCCTGCTCATCGCCGTCGGACTGGTGGCCTTCGGCACGGCCACCGCCGGGCCGGTCGCCTTCGTGGCGCTCGCCGCGCCTCAGGTCGCCCAGCGCCTGGCCGGCACCCCGTTCCCACCGCCCGTCGCGGCGGGGCTCACGGGCGCCGTGATGGTGCTCGTGTCCGACCTCGCCGCCCGGAAGGTCGTCCCGGACACGGAACTCCCGGTCGGGGTCGTCACCGGTGTGCTCGGCGCACCCGTACTGCTGTGGCTGCTCATCCGCGCCAACCGCGCCGGTTCAGGAGGCTGAAGACGTGTCATCGAAGTACGAACCGGCCACGAAGCGGGACGGCCGCGTCGACGCTGGCGTCGGCAGTCGCACGGGCGACCGCACGGACGGTCCCGTCGACGGCCCCGACCTGCGCGCCGAGGGCCTGCGCCTGGCCTACGACGACCGGATCGTCGTCGAGGACCTCGACCTGGTGATCCCCACCGGCCGCGTCACCGCCATCGTCGGCGCCAACGCCTGCGGAAAGTCCACCCTGCTGCGCGCGCTGGCCCGGCTGCTGACCCCCAAGGCGGGCGCCGTCCACCTCGACGGCCGCTCGGTGCACTCCATCCCGACCCGCACCCTCGCCCAGAAGCTCGGCATCCTCCCGCAGACGCCCGTCGCGCCCGAGGGGCTGACCGTCATCGACCTGGTGGGGCGCGGCCGTTCACCGCATCAGACGTGGTGGCGGCAGTGGTCGGAGAGCGACGAGGAGGCCGTGCACGAGGCGCTCAGAGCCACCGCCATGACCGATCTCGCCCACCGGCCCGTCGACGAACTCTCCGGCGGACAGCGCCAGCGCGCCTGGATCGCCATGGCCGTCGCCCAGGGCACCCCGGTGATGCTTCTCGACGAGCCGACGACGTATCTCGACCTCGCCCACCAGATCGATGTCCTCGACCTGGTCACCGATCTCAACCGGCACCAGGGCCGCACCGTCGTCATGGTGCTGCACGACCTCAACCAGGCCTGCCGCTACGCCGACCACATCATCGCCATGAAGAACGGGCGCATCGCGGGCGAGGGCGCCCCCGCCGACGTCATCACCGCCGCGATGGTCGAGGACGTCTTCGGACTGCGCTGTGTCGTCGGCGAGGACCCCGTCAGCCGCACGCCCATGGTCATCCCGATGGGCCGCCACCACGAGGGCACGGAGTCCGCCGCGGTGCCCGTGTCGGGCACCACCGGCTGACACGAAGCCGGGGGTGCCCCAGGGGGTGGTGTGAGAGTCCCTCACGGGCCCGCGACGGTCACGGGCCCGCGACGGTCACGGGCCCGGAGGCGATCACGGGCCCGGAGGCGATCACGGACGGGACGTCAGATATCCGCCCATCGTGCGGAAGTAGTCCGTCGCCGCGTACTCCGTGCCGTCCTCCGTCCGTACCCGCTTCACCACGAGCCCCGGCAGCCGCCCGGAGCGCGCCTCGGCGCCGGCGACGATGACGACGCCGTCGCCCTCGTGGATGAAGATCCGTCCCGGCGTACCGCCGTAGCGTCCCTCGGAGACGGCGGCCGAGATGATGCGGATGCGCTCGCCGCGGTGGTGGGTGAACGCGTTGGGATACGGGTCGGACTGGGCCCGTACGAACCGCTCCAGGTCCTCTGCGGGCCAGGTCCAGTCGATGCGGCTGTCCTCCAGGGACCGCTTGTGGAAGAAACTCGACCGGGAGCGGTCCTGGGGCGTCCACACCGCCTTGCCGGAGGCGATGAGTTCGAGCGAGTCGGTGACGAGCGGGCCGATCAGGTCGACCGTGCGGTGGAACAGGTCCGTGGCTGTGTCGTGCGGCCCGACCGGCACCGAGCGCTGCAACAGGACGTCGCCCATGTCGAGTTCGGCGTCCATACGGTGGGCGGTGACACCCACCTCCTTCTCACCGTTGATCAGGGCCCAGATGAGAGGGGAGAAACCCGCGTAGGTCGGGAGCAGCGAGTCGTGGATGTTGAGCGTGCCGTGCGGCGGCAGGTCGAAGATCTCGGGCGGCAGCCAGGTGCGCCAGTTGTTCGCCACGATGAGATCCGGATCGACCTCCTTGAGCGTGCGCAGGAGTTCGTCGTCGTCCGGCCGGTTGCGCAACAGCACCGGCACACCGTGCTGTTCGGCGAGATCGGCGACCGAGTCGCTCCAGATCTTTTCGTACGCGTGGTCGCTCTTCGGATGGGTGACAGCCAGTACCACCTCGTGTCCGGAGTCCAGCAGAGCCTGCAGCGTTCGGTGTCCCCAGGTCTGGTACCCGAACATGACGACCCGCATATGAGCCCTCCTCAGCCGTTGCTAGGTAAGGCTTACCTTATCTAACATGTGTCTGCTTGGGGGAGGCTGTGCTCCAGCTTGGGACAACCTATGACCCCCGCTTATGGGAGGCGATGACGCGGTGACGACGCTGCAGACCGGGCCGGATTCCATCTATGACGTACTGGGTATCGGATTCGGGCCATCGAATCTCGCACTCGCCATCGCGCTCCACGAACACTCCGTCAACTCCGTTGCGGGGGAGGGGCTTCGGGTCGGTTTCCTGGAGAGGCAACCCCGGTTCGGATGGCACCGCGGCATGCTCATCGACGACGCCACGATGCAAGTGTCCTTCCTGAAGGACCTGGTGACGATGCGTGACCCCACCAGCGACTTCAGCTTCCTGTGCTACCTGCGCGACCGGGGCCGGCTCGTCGACTTCCTCAACCTCAAGACCCTCTTCCCGCTGCGCATCGAGTTCCACGACTACTTCGAATGGGCCGCCGCCCGCGTGGCGCACCTCGTCGAGTACTCCGCCGAGGTCGTCTCCGTGCGCCCCGTCACCCGGGACGGCGAGATCCGCTACTTCGACGTCACCAGCCGCGACCCCGGCGATCCGGAACAGTTCATTGTCCGCCGCGCCCGCAGCATCTGCGTGGCCACCGGCCTCGAACCGCACCTCCCGCCCGGCGCCGCACTGTCCGAACAGGTCTGGCACACCAGCCAGTTGCTGCACCGCGTCGACCAGGTCCGGCGCTCCGGGCAGCCGGTACGCCGCGCCGTCGTCCTCGGCGCCGGCCAGAGCGCGGCGGAGGCCGTGGACTACCTCCACCGCAACTTCCCCGAAGCCGAGATCTGCTCCGTCTTCGCCAAGTACGGCTACACACCCGCCGACGACAGCCCCTTCGCCAACAAGATCTTCGACCCCGAGGCCGTCGACCTGTACTACGACGCGCCCCGCGAGGTGAAACAGTCGCTCTTCGACTACCACCGCAGCACCAACTACTCCGTCGTGGACATGGACTTGATCGAGTCCCTGTCCCGGGCCATGTACCAGGAGAAGGTCCAGGGCCGGGAGCGGCTGCGGATGATGAACGTCTCCCGGCTGCGCGAGGTGGAGGCGGGCGCGGACGACGTCAAGGTGACCGTGGAGTTCCTGCCGACGGGGGAGCGCGAGATCCTCTCCTCCGACCTCCTCGTCTACGCCACCGGCTACCAACCCCAGGGCCTCGGCGACAACCTGGGGGAGATCGGCAAACTCTGCCTGCGCGACGACGAGGACGCGCTCCGGGTCGGCCGCGACCACCGGGTGGCGACCGCGCCCAATGTCTCGGCCGACATCTATCTCCAGGGCGGTACCGAACACACCCACGGCCTCACTTCGACCCTGCTGTCCACCACCGCCGTACGCGCCGGGGAGATCTGTGCCTCTCTCCTCGCCCGCCGCGCGGCGGGCCTGACGCCATTGGAGGGGTGAGGGACGGCGCCTGGTCGCCGTTTGGGGACTTGCCCCTTCGGGATGGACACCGACGTTCGGCTCTCCGGGGACCAACCGAGCGGCCGACATCCGGGGCGGGCGCCGCACAGCGCCCGCCCCACCTACCGGCGGTCGGCGTCCGCGCCGACCGCACCCCGCCGCCGCACCCCCTTCGCCAGCGCCCCGCCCAGGAACCCGGTCACCAGCCCCCACAGCACGGCGAGCCCCAGCGCGGCCCACAGCCGGGCTCGCAGGAACAGCTCACCGCCCAGGTCGCCGCCGAGGTCGCCGATGCCGAGTACCGACAGTCCGTAGTGGGCGGAGACGCGGGCGACGAGGCAGATCATCAGGACGGTGAGCGCGAGGGCGGCCGCCATGTGCACAGCGTGCTGCCACAGCCGTACCCGGGCCGGGGAGCGGGCCGCCATCACGAACGCGGCGACGATCAGCAGCACGGCGTTGACGACCACGAGCCACCACACCCTGCCGTCGTACTCCGCGAGAGAGTTCAAGTTCAACGTGGAGACGTCGGGCCCGCGCATCACCTCGTCCAGCAGCTTCGGCATCGGCAGCCCGAAGGGCCCCTCGACCTGGCTGTCCCAGGTGGCGCCCAGACCGATTGTGAAGGTCAGCCACACCACGTTCGGCAGGCCCAGCAGGATCACCGCGGCAGTCTCGGCGGCATGCCCACGGGTCAGCGCCACGACCACGCCGATCACCAGCCCGAGACCGACGTAGGCCAGCAGCAGGCCGACCATCGCGTACGCGGCCGGCCGTACCGACTCCTGGAACCGCAGCAGCCGCGCCGGAAGCGCCGCCCCGGGAGACACCAGCAACGCCAGGACGAGGACCCCGGCCAGCCACAGCAGTCCGAAGAACAAGGTCGGTGCCATGGCCGTCTCGAACCCCACATCGGCGGAGGCGCCGAAGAGGTCGCCCACGTCGCCGAGCGAGATGTCGAAGGTCTGCCGGGCCGCGAGCGCGAGGCCGATCAGCGCCGCCAGCCACAGGACGGCGATGCGGGCGGCCCAGCCCGCGAGTTCGGTCGCCCCCGCGACCGCCCGGTGGCGCAGGGGCCGCAGGAACCCGGCGGCGATCACCAGCGCGCCGACCAGGGTCACCGACAGCGGGATCACGGTCAGGCCCGCCTGGGTCTCGGCGATGGATCCGGCGCCGCCGGAGAGCTCGATCGTGCCACCGACCGCCGTCACGACGGTGGCCGCCACGACCCGTGGGAAGGCGTTGTCGGGCAGATCCGCCGCACCCGCCGCCCACAGCCCGAGGGATGCCGTCACGATCATCGCGATCAGCCCGGCCAGGACCGTTCCGAGGGCCTGGAGCCAGCCATGGCGGGCGGCCACCCGCTCGGGCACCGTTCGCTGAGGACGCAGGGTCTGGGGACTCACTCTTGCCACGCTAAGCACGGCGGAGGCACTCCGCGCGCCGGGAGGGCCGAGTCCCCTCGGCTTGCGGGCGGCACGGAGCCAGAGCACACAATGGGCCTGTTGTGGAAGAAAACGGCCCCAAATATGTGAATCGCCGCAGAATCCCTACGGCGGGAGAAGACCCGTGAGCGTCGAAGAACCGTCCTCCGGCCGCCCGGCCGGACCGCCCTCCGGCCCGCTGTCCGGGCCGTCGCAACCCAGCTCCACCCCGCCCGGCCCGACGCGGCCGAGCGGTCAGGTGCCACCGGAACCGCCGAGCGACGACTCGGGCCGGGGAGGACCCGGTGGCCCAGGTGGGCCCGGCGGAGGCTCCGGCGACTCCGGGCAGGGGCCCGGCAGCCCCGGTCATCCGTGGTGGCGGTCCGCTCCCCGTATCGCCCTCATGGTCACCGCGGCCGTCGTCGCCGTGGTCCTGATCATCGTCCTCACCCGCTCGGACGACTCGGGGGGCTCGGCCGACGGCGAGGTCTTCCTCCAGGCCGCGGGCAAGACCGGCCCCGACCCGTTCACCGAGTCGACGGCGACGGACAGTTCCACCCCGCCCGAGGCCCCCACGGCGACACCGAGCAGGTCGGAACCCGCCAACGTGACACGTGCCGTGGACGGTTCGGCCCCCGGCCTCTACGGCGGCACCCGCAACAAGGCCAGCTGCGACGTCGAGAAGCAGATCAAGGCGCTCCAGGCGAACCCCGCCAAGAACAACGCGTTCGCCGCCGTACTCGGCATCAAGTCCTCCGACGTACCGGCGTATCTGCGCTCGCTCACCCCGGTGCAGCTCCGCAGGGACACCCGCGTCACCAACCACGGCTACCGCGACGGCGCCGCCACCAGCTACCAGGCCGTCCTCCAGGCCGGTACCGCCGTCCTCGTCGACGACCGAGGGGAGCCCCGGGTGCGCTGCGCCTGCGGCAACCCGCTGAAGCAGCCGGTCGCGCTGAAGACCACGCCCGAGCCGAAGGGCGACTCCTGGCCCTCGTACCGGCCGCAGAGCGTCGTGGTCATCGAGCGCTCGACGGTGATCATCAACGTGTTCATCCTCTACGACCCCGACCAGGACGACTGGTTCAGCCGCCCCTCCGGCGACACGGGCGAGAAGGACAAGAAGACCACCCCGCCCGTCAACCAGCCCTCCCCGTCGGTGTCGACGACGTTCTCCGAGGAACCGCCCTCCGAGTCGCCCGAGCCGTGCCCCTCGACTCCGAACGGCGCCCCGGACGCGGACGCCGACAAGCGCGCGAGCGCGTGCCCCTCGTCGTCCTTGGTGACCCCGTCCACCTCCGCCCCGTCGGAGTCGGAGACCTCCGAGCCCGCGACGGAGTCGGAGAGCCCCAAGACGGCCGACTCGCCGCCGGACGACACCACCACGACCGAGTCGGCGCCCCTCTCCAGCGTCCCTGAGTCGATCGGGACCCCGAGCTCCTGACCGCAGATGCGGCCGGAGTCCCCGCGACTCACGCGTCGATCGCCGCCCCGAACAGCGCGAACAAGGGGTGTAGGGGAGTTCACAGAAACCACAGCCGCTGCTTCGGCGCCCGCCGGCCGCCCTCCGCATCTACCCGGCGAGCGCCGCCCGTGCCGCGACCGCGTCGTCCGGGTCCCAGCCCTCCCTGGGTACGGCGGCCAGCAGCAACCGCGTGTACGGGTCGGCCGGTTCGCCGAGCACCCGCCGTGTCGGACCCTGCTCGACGACCTGCCCGCCGTGCATGACCAGCACCTCGTCGGTGATGTGCTGGACCACGGCTAGGTCATGGCTGACGAAGACCAGGGCGACACCGGTGTCGCGGCGGATCTCGTCCAGCAGGTGGAGGATCTGCGCCTGGATCGACACGTCCAGCGCGGCGACCGCCTCGTCCAGGACCAGCACCCGGGGGCGCACGGCGAGGGCCCGGGCGATGGCGAGCCGTTGCCGCTGCCCGCCGGACAGCTGCCGGGGCCGCGCGTCGGACTCCCGCGCGCCGAGCCCGACCTGGTCCAGCAGCTCGGCGGCCAGGTGCTCGTCCCGGCCGTGCAGACGCAGCGCGGTGCGCAGACACTGATCCGCCGTCAGCCTCGGGTCGAGCGAGATGTACGGGTCCTGGAAGACCATCTGGATCTCCCGGGCCCGGGCCAGCCGGTCCTCCCGGCGCCGTGGGGCGCGGGCTTCCCGTGCGCGGCCGTCGACCGCGACCGTGCCCGAGTCGGGGCGCACGAGCCCGACGAGCATCCGGGCCACGGTCGTCTTGCCCGAACCGGACTCCCCGACGATGCCGAGGGAGCCGCCACGGGCCACGGTGAACGACACCGCCTCGGCGGCGGTGAGGCGGCCGCGCCCCGGCAGGGGATACGTCTTGCACAACTGGTCGACGACGAGCAGGGCGCCGTCGCCGGTGGCTGGGGGCGGGGTCCTGGAGGTGTCGGTCATGACGTGGTGGTCCTTTCCGCCGAGGCCGCCGAGGCCGCCGAGGCCGCCGGGACGGACACGGCGGCGGCCGGTACACGCCGGCAGGCCGCCGTCCCACCGTCCGGCAGCGACACCGCCTCCGGGAGCCAGTTCTCGCAGTCGGGCTGGGCGTCCGGGCAGCGGGGCGCGAACGGGCAGCCGGGGAAGGAGTCGCCGAGGGACGGTGGGCGGCCCGGAATCGGCAGGAGGGTGCGTGGCGTCTCGCCGAGGGTCGGTGAGCAGGAGAGCAGGCCGCGTGTGTAGGGGTGGGCGGGATCGGCGAAGAGGGCCGCCGCGGTGCGCTCTTCGACGACCCGGCCCGCGTACATGACGTAGACACGGTCGCAGTACGCGGCGGCGAGGTGCAGGTCGTGGGTGATGAAGAGGAGTCCGGCACCGGTCTCGGCGCGCAGGACGCGCAGTTGGGCGAGGATCTCGGCCTGGGTGGTGACGTCGAGCGCGCTGGTCGCCTCGTCGGCCAGCAGCAGCCGGGGCCGCGCGGCGAGCGCTCCGGCGATGACGACACGCTGGAGCATGCCGCCGGAGAGTTCGTGCGGGCGCTGCCGCAGCCGGCGTTCCGGGTCGGGAAGACCCACGGCCGCGAGGAGTTCGGTGGCCGCCTTCCGGTCCGCTCCGCGCTCGCGGAGGAAGTCACCGATGCGGCGTACGGGGTTGAGGGCGGCCCGCGGATCCTGGTGGATCATCGCCACGGTGCGGGCCCGGTGGCGGCGAAGTTCCTCGCCGGTGAGGGAGAGGACGTCCGCGTCGCCCACCCGTAGCGTGCCGGAGACGCCCGCCCCGCCCGGCAGCAGACCGAGCGCGGCCTTCGCCGTCGTCGACTTGCCGGAGCCGGACTCGCCGACCAGGCCGACGACCTCACCCGGGGTGACCCGCAGGGAGACGTCGTCGAGGACCGGACGGGCGGCACCCGGGATCCCGACCGTCAGATGATCGATGGTGAGCAGCATCAGCCCTGCCTTCCGAGCCGGTCGGCCGCCCAGACGCCGACCACGTTGAACGACACGACGACCACGGCGATGGCCGTGCCCGGGACGAGAGCGGGCAGCAACGCGCCCTGGACGACGGCCGCCTGCCCCTCCTGCACCATCAACCCCCAGTCGGAGCTGGGCGGTTGAGCGCCGAAGCCGAGGTAGGAGAGGGTGGCCAGCGACATCAGGGCCTCCCCGAAGAGCACCACCAGATAACCGGTCACCGCCCGGCCGAGGTTCGGCACCAGGTGGAACGCGCAGATCCGGGCACCGCCCATGCCCTGCACCCGGTAGGCGTCCACATACGGCTTGCGGGCCTCGGAGAGGGCGACTGAGCGGGTGTACTTGGCGACGGTCGGCGTGTACGCGAGCCCGAGGGCCAGCACGGACGTGGTCATGCCGGCGCCGAAGACCGCGATGATCAGGACGGTGAACAGCAGCCCGGGGAAGGCGTACATGACGTCCGTGAGCCGGGAGACGAACGTGTCGACCCAGCCGCCGCGCCATGCGGCGAGCACCCCGAGGGTGACGCCGAGCAGCGCGGCCACCGCGAGCAGCAGCAGCGGAGCGATCAGGCTGGTGCGGGCGCCGTACAGGACGCGCGAGAGCAGGTCCTGCCCGGAGGCGTCGGTGCCCAGGAGGTGGTCGCCGCTGGTCCCGGCGAGCGACGCGGACAGGTCGATCGCGTCGGGCGCGTACGGCGCGAGCAGCGGAGCCAGCGCGGCGGCCAGGACGACCAGGGCCAGGAATCCGGCGGCGACCGTGACGCCGACGGGGCGGCGGGACCGTAGCCCGACCGGGGTGAGGGTGAGCGTGGTCATGTGGTGCGGGCCTCCTCGCGGACGCGCGGATCGAGGAGCGGATGAACCAGGTCCACGACGGTGGTGACGGCGATGTAACCGGTGACCATCAGCAGCAGAACGGCCTGCGCCACCGGGAAGTCATGGGTGTTGATCGCGCCGACGAGCAGCGAGCCGATACCGCTCATGCCGAACGCGGTCTCCACGACGACCGTCCCGGCGAGCATCCCCGCCATGACCAGCCCGCACATGGTGACGATCGGGCCGAGCGCGTTGCGCAGCACATGGCGGCGGACGATCTCCCGTTCCGGGATGCCGGAGGCACGGGCCGCCTCGACGTGGTCGGAGGCGGCGGCCTCCGCCATGGCCTGCCGGGTGACCCGGCTGATCAGCGCGAGCGCGCCGAGCGCCAACGACAGGGCGGGCAGCGTCAGATGGTGCACGGTGCCGGCGAAACCGTTGCCGCTGCCCGTCACCGGGAACCAGCCCAGCTGCACCCCGAACACCGACACGAGCGCGATCGCGGCGACGAACGACGGCACCGACGCGGCGAGCGTCGTCCCGCCCACGACCGCCGAGTCCACCCACGTCGACTGCTTCACCGCCGCCAGGACGCCCGCGCCCACCCCGAGCACGACGAACAGCAGCGTCGCGTAGGCGACCAGCGCCAGCGTCGTCGGCAGGCGGGCCGCGAGCAGGTCGGACACCTGGTCGCTGTACTTGAAGGAGCGGCCGAGGTCGAGATGCAGGCAGTCCCACAGCCAGCGGCCGTACTGCACGACCAGCGGCTCGTCGAGGTGGTACTGGGCGCGGACGGCCGCGAGCCGCTCGGGGGTGAGCTTGTCGCGGCCGCCGGCCAGGAAGACGGCGGGATCGCCGGGCGCCGCGTACACGGCGGCGAAGATGACGAACGAGGCGGCGAAGAGCGTGGCCAGGAATCCGGCCAGCAGCCGCGCCAGACGGACGGGCATCGCGCACTCAGCCCTTCTTGGCGCCGAGCCCGGCCGCCCACGGGTAGTAGAGGTACGCCTGCGAGGCGGGCGCCCCGGTCAACTCGTCGTCGAGCACCAGCACCGAGGGCACCTGCGCCACGGGGATCCACACGGCGGCGTCCGCGAACAGCTTCTGCACATCGATGGCGAGGGTCGCCCGCTCGTCGTCGTCGAGGGTGCCCAGCGCCTGGCGCACCTTCTCGTCGTACGTGGCGTCCTTGAAGCCGACCCAGTTGTTGGAAGAGTCGGACAGGCCGTTGTCGTAGAAGCCCATCGGGTCGGACTTGGAGATGTACCAGTCCGCGACCAGCACATCGATCTCGGCACGGGCCTGCGGATCGCTGTAGAACTCCTCGAACTGTGCGGTGGGCACCGTCTTGATCGTGCCCTTGAGCCCGATCCGCTGGAGCGCGGCCCGTACGGCGTTGGCGACGACCGTGCGGCCCTGGGTGGCGTCCGTGCCGATGACGATCGGCTCGGTGGGCGCCCCCGCCTCCTTGATCAGCCGTTTGGCCTCGGCGATGTCGTCGGCGTCGGGCGAGGCGGGCGAGGTGGCCGCCAACTCCTTCTGTGCGGCGGTGAACTCGGTCTTCGCATAGCCCCAGGAACCGGAGCCCACGGGGCTGGCCCAGGGCTCGACGAACCCGCCGTAGCCGGACTTGGCGATACCCGCCCGGTCGAGCGCCAGCGACAGCGCCTTGCGGATCTTCGGGTCCTTGAGCCCGCCCCGCTCGGTAGGGATGAGATCGAGGGTCGCGGTGGAGAGGCCGTAGTACTGGGTGAGTCCCTTGACGCCGCGCAGGGCGGAGGCGGTGTTCGGCGACTCGGCGAACGTGCCGTCGGCGGCACCGGTCTTCAGCGCGTTGACCAGGGCGCTGTCGGCCGCCCAGCGGAAGACGACCTCCTGGGTGAGCGGCTTCTCTCCCCAGTAGCCGTCGTAGGCCCGGATGGTGATCGAGTCACCGGACTTCCAGCCCGTCAGCGCGTACGGGCCCGAGCAGGCGTCGGTCTGGCCCGGGGTGCCGAAGTCCTCGCCGGCCTTCTCCACCTGCTCCTTGTTCCAGACGATGCCGGCGTCGCCGGCGAGCGCCTTGGTGAACAGGGCGTCGGGCTTCTTGAAGCGGATGGTGATCTCGTCGGCGCCGGTCTTCTCCATGGAGGCGACGTTGGGGAACTCGTCGCTCTGCTCCATGTCCGGGTCGGCGTGCCGCTTCAGACTCCAGAGCACGTCGTCGGCGGTGAGCGCGGAGCCGTCGTGGAAGGTGACGCCGTCCCGCACGGTCAGGACGAGCGTCCTGTCGTCGGGCGTGGCGGCCTTCTCGGCGAGGAAGGGCTTGATCGTCATGTCGGGCTGCAGCTGGTAGAGCCGCTCGCAGACGTTGGTGAGGACGACACGGCCGGCGCTGGTGCCCTGTGTGTCGAGGTCCAGGGAATCGGGTTCGTCCTCCAGCAGCCAGTTCACCTTCGCCACCGCGCCCTGGGCGGCGGGCGTGGTGGCGGTGAGCTTCAGCTTCGCGGCGTCGGCCGGTGCGCCGCCGGTGGCGGCCGTGTCGGCGCCGCTGCAACCGACGGTCGTGAGCAGACCCGCGGCGGCCAGCCCGGCGGTCACCGCTCTCCGCTTGTACGTTGTCATCGTCCCTGTCATCGTCATCTGCATCGTCATCGCCATCGGATGAACTCCTGTGCTCTCAGCTGGGACAGTCGGTGGAGGGGGCGCCGTGCGGGCCGTCGTAGAGGTTCCACGGCAGGTGTTGGTAGTCGCGGTCGCAGGGGGTGCCCGCGGTCACGTGGTAGTCGCCGCTGGTCAGGTCCACGCAGGAGGAGACCAGCGTGGTCCAGTGCTCCACGACGGGCCGGCGCGGATCGGGGTGGGTGCACAACGACTCGGGCAGTCCGAGGTGGTCGGACATGGCCTGCTTGATCAGCTTGCGGGACTCGTCGGGCCCGGTGGACCCGCGCAGCGCCTGCAGACCCTGCTCGGCGCGGGGTACGCGCACCAGCGAGTCCGAGGACAACGGGCGGTAGTCGGCGGCGATGGCCGCGGGGACCCCCGCCTGGTAGTGGTTGCCGTGCACCAGGAGCCCGTCCCGCGCGTGCATCCAGCCGTGCCCGGCGGGCGTGGTCTCCAGATCGATGGCGAAGCCCTCACGGCAGGTCAGCAGCGCGTTGGAGGCGATGTGCGCCCGGGTGCGGCACAGCACGTCCAGCGCGTCCGTGATACTCGCCTGGTCCAGGACGCTGCGGCGGACCACGGTCTGCGGCAGGCCGACGCTGTCGTCGAACCGTCCGCCCAGACCGTTGGCGTTGAGCGCGATGCCCGCCGAGTTGGCGCCCTGGCGGCCGACCTGCCCGGCCTCGACCTGCATGATCAGCGTCGGCGCGGGGGGCTGCACGATCCGCAGCATGACGACCGTGTCGCCCACACCCGCCCGCCAGTCCCAGTTCTGCCCGGCCCACACATGACCGTCGCCGCTGGCCGGCCCGTACAGGGCGAACGAGGTGCAGCCCTCGACCCGCTCCTCGGCGACCGTCTCCTCCGACGCGGACTCGGACACCATCGTCGCGAACGACTGGTCGTAGAGGACCTCGCCACGGGCGTTGAGCGCCAGCACGTCCAGGAGCGTCACGCCCGCCCCGTCGGCGATGCCCCGCATCTCCTCCAACAGCTGGGGTGCGTACGCGTCCACCGGTTCCTGCCAGCGGGACGCGCGGGCGGTGACCTGGTCCCAGGTCAGCCCGGCGGCGTGACCGAAGGCCTCCTCGTAGTAGGCGAGCGCCGCGTGCAGTTGGGGCCGCACGGCCTCGCCGTACTGCCGCCCGCGCTCCAGGGGAGCGCCGGAGATCTCGACCAGGGGGAGGGAGCGGGATGAGGGGGCTGCCGGGGCAGAGGGGGATGCCATTCTTCTCCTCGCGACGGAGAGCTGCCCGTACCCCCGACGTGCTGTAACGTCGGTTACGAGAATCTCTCCTCTTGGAATGCGTTGTCCAGGAGAGTAACGGCCGTCACAAGGAAGTCAATGTCTGTAATGAAAATTTCAGATCACGGGGATCTCGGAGACGGGCTGGCCCGGCTCCGCGCGGCGGTCCGTGACCACTGGGAGAGCCTGTCCGCCTCCGAGCGCGCGGTCGCCCAGTACCTCGCCAGCGCCCCCGTCGAGCAACTCCTCTTCGCCGGCGCCCAGGAGCTCGGCACGGCCAGCGGGACCAGCAACGCCACCGTGGTCCGCGCGCTCCAGCGTCTCGGCTACGCCGGTCTGCCCGCCCTCAAGCGTGAACTGGCCACCGGCTTCACCGCGGCCGTGGCGCCCGAGGTGCGGCTGAAGCAGCGCATCGCCCATGTCGGCCCGGACCTCGACGGCATCTGGAGCGATGTGATCGACGAGGCCCAGGAACGCATCGAGCAGACCCGGCGGCTGACCGAGCCGGACGCCCTGCGTGCCGCCGTGGCCGCGCTCGCCGACGCCGGGGAGATCCACTGCTTCGGGATCGCCGCCTCCGAACCGGCCGCCCGCCACCTGTCGTTGGCGCTGGGCCGCATCGACCGCCGGTCCCGCTTCTCCGGCGCCACCGGGTTCGCCCTCGCCGACCATTTGCTGGCGCTGCGTCAGGGCGACGCCGTGGTGATCTTCCAACCCGGGCGTGCCCTGCACGAGCTGACCGTGCTCGTCGAACGCGCGCGAGCGGTCGGGGCGCGGGTCGTCCTCGTCACCGACGAACTCGGAGAGGAGTTCGGCGACCGCGTGGACGCCGTCCTGACCGCACCGCACACCCCCACGGGCATCACCTCGGAGGCGCTCACCGCGCTCGTCGTGGCGGATGTGCTGCTCCTCGCCCTGACGACTCTGGACGAGACACGGGCCGTCGACACCTCCCACCAACTCACCGTACTGCGCGAGCAGTTGATGCCCACCAGAAGCAACCGGAAGGGCTGACCGGCGGAAAAGCGGTGGCGCACCGGTGCGACGACCGCCGATGCTCCTCCGCATGAGTGACAGTCTTGAGACGCGGCCCGACGAACAGCCCCTGCCGGAGCGGAAGCCCGGCTGGGGCGACAGGTTCGTCGGACCCGAAGGGGATCCGCGCAGCGAAGGAGGCTACGAGGGGGAGCGGGCCACCCTGGTCGGGTACCTCCGCGACCAGCGGCTGACCCTGGAGCTGAAGTGCGCGGGGCTCGACGCCGAGGCCCTGGCCCGTCGCTCGGTGCCGCCGTCCGACATGTCGCTGCTGGGGCTCGTACGCCACCTGGCCGGCGTGGAACAGTACTGGTTCCGCGAGGCGTTGGCAGGACAGCGGGAGCCACGCCACTACCGCGCCGGAGACGACCCCGATGGGGACTTCAACGATGCCGTGGCCGACCCCGAGGCCGTCGCCGACGCCTGGGAGACCTGGCGCTCCGAGGTCGACTTCGCCGAGCGGTTCGTCGCCGCGGCCCCCGACCTGGGCATCACCGGCCGCCACGACGACGAGCCCATCGCCCTCCGCGAGGTCCTCGTCCACATGATCGAGGAGTACGCCCGCCACAACGGCCACGCCGACTTCCTGCGCGAACGCATCGACGGCCGCATCGGCCAGTGACGTCCGGTGCGGGACCGGGATTTCCCTGAGGGCGGAACGCCGCCCCCTTCCCCTCCCGCTCGGAGTTCCTACGCTGAAGAAGTGAGCCGACAAGCGCCGAACGAAGCCCGAGTCATCCCGCTACGCCCGACAGTGGCCCCTCCCGCCGGCGGCCCACCCGCCAAGGAACCCCTGTGGCGCGACCTCGTCGGTGACGTCCTCCGGCGCGAACGGCTCGCCCAGGAACGCACGTTGAAGGACGTGGCCGACACGGCGCGGATCTCGATGCCGTACCTCTCCGAGGTGGAACGGGGCCGCAAGGAGGCCTCGTCCGAGGTCCTCGCGGCCGCCGCCCAGGCCCTCGGCCTGAGCCTGGGCGACCTACTCTCCCTGGCCCAGACCGAACTGACCCGCCATACGCCCCACACCCGCAGGACGACCAACGCCCCCTACAACGGGCTGTGCCTCGCAGCCTGACCAGGCTCACCACCCGCGCCCCAAAGGGGCGCGGGGAACTGCGCGAGCAACCACAATCAGCCCCGCAGCCGCCACACAAGCGATGTACCCCACCCGGTCGGCGGGCCCTCAGTCACCCACCACCCGCCGACCCAACACCTCGTCCGCCAGCCCGTACGCCACCGCCTCCTCCGCCGTGAACACCTTGTCCCGATCCATGTCGGCCCGCAGCTCCCCCGCATCACGGTGCGTATGCCGGGCGAGAACCCCCTCGACCTGCGCACGGATCCGCACCATCTCCTTGGCCTGAAGGGAGAGGTCGGAGACCGTGCCCTGCCGGCCACCACTCGCCGGCTGCCCCAGCAGCACCCGCGCGTGCTCCAGTACGAACCGCCGCCCGGGGTCCCCGCCGGCCAGCAGCACCGCCGCCGTGGAGGCCGCCTGCCCGACGCAGAACGTCGAGATCGGCGCCTGCACGAACGTCATCGTGTCGTAGATCGCCATCAGGGAAGTGAACGATCCCCCGGGCGAGTTGATGTAGATCGCGATCTCGCTCTCCGGCGCCGACGACTCCAGATGGAGCAGCTGCGCGATGACGACGTTGGCCACCCCGTCGTCGATCTCCGTGCCGAGGAAGATGATCCGCTCGGACAGCAGCCGGCTGAACACGTCGTACGACCGCTCGCCCTGCGGCGTCCGCTCGACCACGTTCGGAATGGTGTACGTCCCCATCACTGCAGCCCCATCCGTCGGCGGGTCGCGGCCGGCCGTACGTCGTCGAGCGACTCGACGACCCGGTCGACCATCCCGTACTCCTTGGCCTGCTCGGCCGTGAACCAGCGGTCGCGGTCGCCGTCCCGGGAGATCGTCTCCTCGGACTGGCCGGTGTGCTCCGCGGTGATCCGCTCGATGGCCCTCTTGGTGAACTCCAGGTTCTCCGCCTGGATCTCGATGTCCGCGGTGGTGCCGCCGATGCCCGCCGACGGCTGGTGCATCATGATCCGCGCGTTGGGCAGCGCGAACCGCTTCCCGCGCGTGCCCACGCTCAGCAGGAACTGGCCCATGCTCGCCGCGAAACCCATCGCCAGCGTCGCCACGTCGTTCGGGATCAGCCGCATCGTGTCGTAGATGGCGAGACCCGCGGTCACCGAACCGCCCGGGCTGTTGATGTACAGACTGATGTCGGTGCGCGGGTCCTCCGCCGACAGCACCAGCAGCTGCGCGCAGACCCGGTTCGCGGAGACCTCGTCGACCTGGGTGCCGAGGAAGACGATCCGCTGCGCGAGCAGCTGCGCGGCGAGATGGTCGTCGAAGCGTGACGGCGGGGTGTCACCCTCCTCGGCACGCGGGGCGAGCGTCGGCGCCCAGCCGGTGATCAGTGGAGCCACGGTTCCTCCCTGAGGATTGACGCGACCGCGGTGGCCGCTGCCCCCACTCTCCCCACGAACCACCGCCCACCTGGACTTTCTCTGCCCGTGGCAGATTCGCCGACAGCAGAGGACCGCCCTCTCCCCGGCCCGTCGCCACGCGTGGCCGCGCCACCGATGAGTTTCCGGACCAGGATCGGTCGACTCAGGAGACGACACACCCCGCCGGAGGAGGCGCACATGTCCAGCGACGGATTCACCACCTGCCTGTGGTTCGACGGCCAGGCCGAGGAAGCGGCCGCCCACTACGTATCGATCTTCAAGAACTCCCGGATCGGCAGGGTCACCCACTACGGCGAAGGCATGCCCCAGCCGGCCGGCTCCGTGCTCACCGTGGAGTTCGTGGCCAACGGGCAGAAGTTCATCGCGCTGAACGGCGGCCCGCAGTTCAAGTTCAGCGAGGCCATCTCCTTCCAGATCCTCTGCGAGGACCAGGACGAGATCGACTACTACTGGAACAGCCTCACCGAGGGCGGCGAGGGCGGCCAATGCGGATGGCTCAAGGACAGGTTCGGCGTGTCCTGGCAGATCGAACCCACCGCACTCCTCGACATGATCAGCGACCCGGACCCGCAGAAGTCGGCCCGCGTGTACGCGGCGATGATGCCGATGGGCAAACTCGACCTCGCCGCGCTGCGGAAGGCGTACGCGGGCGAATAGCCGACTCCGGACACCCCCTCGCCCTGGTGGACGGCTCCCGTGGGAAGACCTCCCGCCAGGGCGCACACAAGGATTTCGGCAGTTCTTCACCCACGCCGGGTAGCGGTTGCAAAGGCGGCTGGTGAGGCTTTCCTGTGCACCGCCTGACCCGGAGGAACCTTGAACGTCTCCCTGACCACCTGGCTGCTCACCATCGTCGCCCTGTGCGTCCTTGTCGCCGTCGACTTCTTCATCGGCCGCAAACCCCATGACGTGTCGATCAAGGAGGCCGGCATCTGGTCGGCCGTCTGGATCGCCCTGGCGATCGCGTTCGGCCTCGGCGTGCTGGCCGTCGGCGGGGGCAAGCCCGCGGGAGAGTTCTTCGCGGGCTTCATCACCGAGAAGTCCCTGAGCGTCGACAACCTCTTCGTCTTCGTCCTGATCATGGCGAAGTTCGCCGTGCCCTCGCAGTACCAGCAACGCGTCCTGATGGTCGGCGTCCTCATGGCGCTGGTGCTCCGCGCGATCTTCATCGCGGCCGGCGCGGCGATCATCGCCGGCTTCTCCTGGGTCTTCTACATCTTCGGCGCGTTCCTGATCTACACCGCTTGGAAGCTGGTCGAGGACGCCCGCAAGGGCGGCCACGAGGAGGAGTACGAGGAGAACAAGCTCCTCAAGGCGGTGGAGAATCGATTCGGCGTGGCCGACCGGTACCACGGCACCAAGCTGTGGATCGAGCAGAACGGCAAGCGTGTCATGACGCCGATGCTCGTCGTGATGCTCGCGATCGGCTCCACCGACGTCCTGTTCGCCCTCGACTCCATCCCCGCGATCTACGGCCTCACCCAGGACCCGTACATCGTCTTCACGGCCAACGCGTTCGCGCTCATGGGCCTGCGCCAGCTGTACTTCCTCATCGGCGGCCTCCTGAAGAAGCTCGTCCACCTCTCCTACGGCCTGTCGGTCATCCTCGGCTTCATCGGCGTCAAGCTCGTCCTCCACGCCCTGCACGAGTCCGGCGTCCACGTACCGGAGATCTCCATCCCCTTCTCGCTCGGCTTCATCGTCCTGGTCCTCGCGGTGACGACGGCGACCAGCCTGTGGGCGTCGAAGAAGCAGGCGGAGCGGCAGCAGGCGCCGGCGGACCCGGAGGAGGAGCGCGCCTCCGAGGAGGTCTAGACGCCCCGCTCCCCGCCCGTGTGCGCGGGCAGGTGGCTCACCACGAGAGCGGCGGCCTCCGCGGGGGTCGCGCACTCGCCGAGGAGATCGGTGTAGCCGGAGGAGTAGACCTGGTACGGCGGCCCGCCGTACAGGATGAACGGTGCCTCGTCGTGGTCCGAGTCGGGCCACGGCGGGGCGCTGCGCAAGAAGTGCAGCGTGCCGTGGGTGGGGAACGGGTAGCGGGCGCGCAGGCTCGGCTCGGCGTATGCGGCCTCGACGACGACGGGCAGCGCGTCGTGCGTGGCGCCCCGCGTCCCGGGCCTGCGTTCCAGGAGCCAGTGCCAGGCCGTCGCGATGTCAGGAGCTTCGGACACGAGCGCCATCCTCCGGGTTCCCGGGCTCGGCCACAAGTGATCACTGGGAGGCCGACCGGGATCGCTTCCACGGCGTCTCAGGTGCTCGCCTCGCTGATCACCCGCGTGATCTCCCGGGCGATCCGTGTGATGCCCGGCGAGA
This sequence comes from Streptomyces sp. DSM 40750, assembly GCF_024612035.1. Classification (GTDB taxonomy): domain Bacteria; phylum Actinomycetota; class Actinomycetes; order Streptomycetales; family Streptomycetaceae; genus Streptomyces. The sequence goes on along the minus strand of NZ_CP102513.1, from coordinate 757,234 downwards.
GCACCGGGCACGGCTTCGGCTTCGACGTCGTCGGGGCCAGGCAGAAGTGGAGGTAGTCCTCGTCGTGGTGGAGGGCCGTGCGGTCCTGGCCCGGCTGGGTGCAGTAGCCGTCGTGCTCGCGCTCGTACGCGGTGCACGGCAGGTACTGGGTCCAGGCGTAGCGGTCGGAGCCCGGGCTCACGGCCCTGCCGGCGTCGGCGACGAGGTCACCGGAGGCCTTGGCCTGCTTCTCGTACAGGGCGTTCACCCGGCGGACCCGGTCAGGGGTGATCGGGTCCGGGCCCTGGAGCACCCACACGATCTTCGGCCGGTGGGTGCCGCCCGCGTTCGCGATCTGCTCGGTGAGCTGGGATGCGGCGGCCGTGTACCGCTCGAAGTACTTCGCGCGGGCCTTGTCGTAGGTGATCCCGTCCATGCACGGCGTGTAGTCCCACGCGTTGCCCCAGAACTGAAGCACGACGTAGTCCGGGCTCAGCCGCCGCACCAGCGCGGCCGCCTTGTCCTTCGTCGGGACGAGCGACCGGTCGGCGGTGCCCTCCAGGTAGTCGCACAGGGTGGTGCCCGAGTACGGGGCGCTCGTGTAGCGGGCGTCGAGGTCGGCCTCCAGTGACGCGCCGAGGACCTTCTGGTTCTCCATGGCGAGCGAGTCCCCGAGATAGAGCACCACGGGCGCCGGCTTCGCCGCGCGGGCGTCGGGGGACGCGGTGGCGGCCCGCTGACGCGTGGTCGGTGACGGGTCCGGTGCCGCGGCCGACGGTGGTGCCTCCTCGGGCGCCGACTCAGGGTCCCCGCACGCGCCGAGCAGCAGCGCGGCGAGCACCGCCCCCGCCACTCCCACGATCCACGGCTTGCGCATACGGCGACTCCCGCCCCGGCCATCGAAACGGCTCCCCAGGCAAGCACAGCCGGGAGCAAGGGGGAAGACCCGTGTCGGCCACGAGGGCGCCCGGCCTCGCCGGACGCCCTCACGCGGTCAGGTCACGGCGTCATGCCGCCGGAGCACGCGGCCCCCGGCTCCGGCGTCTGCTCGCCCTGCACGTACTTGTCGAGGAACTTCTGGACCTTCGGGTCGGACGCCTTGTCCACCTTCAGCTGGTGCTCCCAGGCGCTCAGCACGATCGGCGAGGACTGGTCCTCGTAGGGGCTCATGAAGGTGTACGTCGTGTTGGTCACGAGCTTGCTCAGCGACTCGACGTCGGCCTTGGCCGCCTTGTCGTTGTACGTGATCCAGACGGCGCCGTGCTCCAGCCCGTGCACGGCGTTCTCGTTCGGCACGGCCTTGGTGTACACCTGCTTGTCGCAGTTGACCCACACCGCGCTGTGGTCGCCGCCGACCGGCGGGCTCATCTTGTAGTCGACAGTCTCGGAGACGTGGTTCTGGGTGAGCTTCGACCAGCTCTTCACGCCGTCGATCGGCGCGGCCTTCGCCTCCTCCTTCTCCTGGGCGGAGTCGATCAGGTACCAGCCGCCGCCTGCGAGTCCGGCAAGGATCGCGGCGGTGACGCCCAGCGTGATCAGGCGCATACGCCGCTCACGGGCCTGCTCTGCCTTGCGTATCTCCTCGACGCGGGCGCGCCGCGCCGCCTCCCGGGCCTTGGGGCTGTTGTTCTTGCCCTTCGGGCCGTTGTTCTTGGCCTTCGCCTTGGATGAAGCCATGGGGATGTCCTTCTCCCCGCCGTGCCGCACGGGCAGGGCGGTCCTGCGAGTCGTCTTGGGTCTGTCGGGCGGGGGCCGGTGTCCGGCCTAGACGCGGAGCAACTGCAGTTCGTGGAGATCGGGAGGGCGGGCCCGCCCCGGCTCCCGGGCCCCGTCGAGCGCGACCGGCGCCGGGGCCGTCGCGGGCTGCCAGGTCGCCGCGGTGTGGTCCGCGCCGGGCAACGGCACCTGGCCGAGAACCGCTCGCGGGTCGGGGGAGTGGCAGCCGTGCCGACCCGGACCGTGCTCGCAGGGGGCGCGCTCCACATGATCCGCCCGCACGGCGACCGAGCGCTCCTCCACCGGTGCCGACACCGAATGCGGGCGCTGCCGCGGACCGTCACCGGGAGGCGAGCCCGCACAGAACAACAGGAATGTGGTGAGGGCCAACGAGACCACGAGCACCAGGCGCGCCGACCGGCTCCGGGCGCACGGCATCGCCGTACGACTGAAGGGCCGGCCGGACATGGATCCACCTGATGAGTCGAGGCGAACGGGAGTGCGAGCGCCGCTGAAATTATCAGACGACGCACAGCCGTGGTCCCGCCTCACGGATGTCGTGCTGATTTCACGCGGTCTGTCCTGTTCGGCGCGCGTCCGGGGCCGCTCCTGGCTAGCGTGAGGGCCGGGGAAACCACCCGTCGAACCGAGGAGAGTGGCAGTCATGGCCGCACATCCCGAGGGAACGCCCTGTTGGGCCGACGCGATGTTCAGCGACGTCGAGGGGGCGAAGAGTTTCTACGGCGACGTGCTGGGCTGGACGTTCGGCGAGGCGTCCTCCGAGTACGGCAACTACACACAGGCGTACGCGGACGGCAAGGCGGTGGCCGCCGTCGTCCCGCCGATGCCCGGGCAGGAAGGGCAGTCCGCCTGGTGCCTCTACTTCGCCTCACCCGACGTCAACGCCACCGCCACGAAGATCCGTGACAACGGCGGCGAACTGCTGATGGAACCGATGCGGGTCGGCGACTTCGGCTCCATGCTGCTGGCCCGCTCCCCGGACGGCGTCGTCTTCGGCGTCTGGCAGGCCGGCGTCCACGAGGGCTTCGAGACCATGGGTGTGCCCGGCGCGTACGTATGGGCCGAGATCTTCACGCGGGAGCCCGAGAAGTCCGACGCGTTCTTCCCGGCCGTCTTCCCGTACCGGGTCAAGCAGATGGACGACCCCGAGAACCCCCAGATGGACTTCCGGGTCTTCGACCTCGGGGCGAACCCGCTTCTCGGTCGGATGAAGATGACGGAGGAGGACTTCCCGCCCGAGGTGCCGTCGTACATCAACGTGTACTTCACCGTCGCCGACTGCGACGACGCGGTCGCCAAGGCCACCAAGCTGGGCGGCGTCCTGCGCTTCGGCCCGATGGACACCCCCTTCGGCCGCTTCGCGGCGCTCAGTGATCCGCAGGGCGCGTCGTTCTCGGTCATCGACGTCACCAACACGCAGGGCGAGATGCCGGCGCTCACGGACGTGGACTGAGCGGGCGCGGAGGTGTGCGCGGGGGTGGGGGACCCGTGGACGGTCCCACACCCCCGCGCATGGCATGATCGATGCCATGCCGGAACGTGTTGTGGCCGCCTGTGACGGAGCGTCCAAGGGAAACCCCGGACCAGCGGGCTGGGCCTGGGTGGTCGCCGAGGACGACGAGATCCCTTCGCGCTGGGAGGCCGGCCCGCTGGGCAGAGCCACCAACAACATCGCCGAACTCACCGCCCTGGAGCGGCTGTTGGCGGCCACCGACCCGGCGGTGCCGATCGAGATCCGGATGGACTCCCAGTACGCGATGAAGGCGGTCACCACCTGGCTGCCCGGCTGGAAGCGCAACGGCTGGCGCACGGCCGCCGGCAAGCCGGTCGCCAACCAGGAACTCGTGGTCCGTATCGACGAGTTGCTCGCCGGCCGCTCCGTGGAGTTCCGCTACGTCCCCGCCCACCAGGTCGACGGCGACCGCCTGAACGACTTCGCCGACCGCGCGGCGAGCCAGGCGGCCATCGTCCAGGAACCCGCCGGCACCGAGCTGGGCTCCCCGGAACCGCCGGCCACGCCCGACACGGTCCCGGCCCGCCGCGCCACGGCGAAGAAGCCCGGGAAGTCGGCCAGGACCGGCGCCCGGAACGGCTCGTCGCCATCCTCGTCCCGCACCATCAAGGCGAAGTTCCCCGGCCGCTGCCTGTGCGGCCGCCCGTACGCCGCGGGCGAGCCCATCGCCAAGAACGACCAGGGCTGGGGCCACCCGGAGTGCCGTACGGCGGAGACCACCGGAGCCCAGTAGCCCAGGGACGGAAGAGGCGTGGGCGTCACACGACGGCGCCGCGCCACTCGCCGATGAGCACGGCGATGGAGACCAGGGGCGACGTCGGCCCGTACGGCCCGGGATGTCGGCGTGACGGTCGCCAGCAGCCTGCCGGCCCGGTCGTCGCATCCCCTGCCGGGCGCGCATCAGGGCCTGGCGGGAATGAAGGAATCCGCGACTGTTCTTCGGTTACCGGGGTGCCAGGGTGGTTCGCAGGTGGCTGACCGTGACGAAGTGGTAGCCGCGGGCGGTCAGCGTCCGCAGGATCTCGGGGACGGCGGCCACCGAGGTGGGATGGATGTCGTGCATCAGGACGACATCGTTGGGCTCGGTCTTGGCGATGACGGTCTGGGCGACCTTGGCGGCGTCGCGGTACTTCCAGTCCTCGGTGTCCACGTCCCACAGCACCGGTGACAGTGTGGTGGCCGCCTTCACCTTGGCGTCCATGGCGCCGTACGGCGGCCGGAAGAGGGTCGGCGCCTCGCCGGTGGCGTTCTTGATCGCCTCGCTGGTGCGGTTCAGTTGGTACCTGATCTGCTCGGGGGTGAGCCGGGTGAGGTCGGGGTGGTTCCAGGAGTGGTTGCCGACCTCGTGGCCGGCCTTCGCCTCGGCGCGGACGAGTTCGGGGTGCGCGGCGACGTTCTGCCCCACGGTGAAGAAGGTGACGCGGGCCTTGTACTGGGCCAGGTGGTTCAGCAGTGTCGCCGCCTCCGGCACAGCCGGCCCGTCGTCGAAGGTCAGCGCGACGCACTTCACCTTCGTGCAGTCCGTGGTGTCCTCCCCCGAGGCCCGGTGGGTCGGCACGGGCTCCTCGGGGGCGCCGGTGGCGCCCAGGTCCAGCGTTCCGCTCGGGTGCATGGCCTGCTGCTGCGCCCGCTTGCCGAAGGCGGACAGCCAAGGGGTGATCGTCTCCTTCGAGAAGGCCACCGCATAGCGCCCGCCGGCCGGGACGCCCACGTCGCCACGGTCGAAGCTGACCCGCATGCCGCCGTCGGTGCCGAACGCGACGTCGTCCAGGACGGCGGTCTGGGCCGCCGGATCGCCGAACACCTCGTCGAGCTGGCCGGCGTCGACGCCCTCCTGGCCCTCGAGGTCCTTCTTCAGCGCGGCGATGAAGGACTCCCGGGCGCCGTCGGCGACGAGCCCGGGCGGCGTGCGGTACGCCTTGGCCGCACCGTCGTACCAGTACGTCCTGGTGGCCAGTCCGTCCCCGGCCGCGCCGCGGTCCAGCGTGGACAGCCGCACGCCGAGCACATCGCCGGAGGCGATGAGGAACTGGTGGCTGATGTTCAGCTCCTGCCCGCTGCGGGAGCCCGACCCGCCCCCGCAGTCGGTCGCCTGCGCGCCGTCGTTCGTGCCGAGGAACGTGGCCAGGCGCTGCTGGACGTCCTTCCGCATCGCGGCTGCCATCGCGTCCGCGCCGGGTACCGCCGGATAGCTGGTGGCATAGGGGCAGGAGCCGTGCTCGCTGCTGTCGGTGACGATGTCCAGGCCGTTGATCTTCGCCGGGTCGATGCCCTGGTCGTCGATCGCCGGCCCTGACGAAGCGGTGGCGCCGCCCTGGCCGGATTCGGTCCCGGACGGGCCGCCGGCACAGGCCGCGGTCAGGGCCAGCGAGCCGAGCAGGATGAGCGAGGGCAGGAGAAGATTTTTGCGCATGCGAACGTAGCCTTCGCGAGTGGGATGACGGGGCTGCCGTGCTGCGGCTCCCTGAAAACCGCGGGGAGGGAGCGGTTCGCGGCACGGCACTGCCCGATCTCACCGTCCGGCGACGTTGATTACCAGGCGCTTCGATGCTCTGAACAAAATTCCGGTACGGCGGATGCCGCTCAGCGGTCGCAGATCGCGCGGTAGGGGGCGTCGGGGACGTACGTGCGCCACTGGGCTTCGGTCAGTCCACTTCCGGTGCGGTCGCAAATGACCGTTATGGCCTTGGCCGGGTCGACGGCATAGCTCTGGAGCGGGACGTACTGACCGGCGGCGAACAGCGTGCCGCCGTCTCGGCTGAAGGCGACGGACCGGAGCGGGTCGCCCGGCGTGGGCAGGGCGCCGACGAGGGACTGCTGGGAGGCGGTGTCCCACAGCTGAAGCGTCCCGTCCGTACCGCCCACGGCGAGGGTGTGTCCGTTGGGCGAGAAGGCGAGCGCGGCCACGCCTTCCGGAGCGGCGCCCGCACGCGACGTTCCGGGAAGGACGCCCATGCGGCGGCGGACGTCGCCGTCCCACAGGGTCACGCGCCCCGACGAGTCGCCGACCGCGAGCCGGGTGCCGTCGGGACTGAAGGCAAGGGCGGTGACGTTCTCGCCCGCGGCGAGGGCCCGGCCGGTGACCCGGCCGGTGACCCGGCCGGGCAGCGTGGCGACCTGGTCGGCGGCGGACGCGATCAGGCGCCCGTCGCCGCGCACCGTCATGGGGGCGCCGGTGAGCCCCTCGATGCTGCCCGACCTGTGCGCCCGGCCGCCGCCGATGTCCCACACGTCCACAACATCGGCGTCACCCGTGCCACGCGGGACGAGCAAGGTGCGCCCGCCCGGACCGAGGGCGATCCCGGACACCGTCTGCTGGACCCCGCGCGGGAGCGTGAGCGACGTGCGTACCTTGCCTCCCGCCGTGTCCCACACCCTGAGGCGCAGGTGCGCCGAGTCCGTGGCGTCGGCGGCGGCGAGCGCCCGGCCGTCCGGGCTGAAGGTCAGGAGCGGAGTCGCGTCATCGGTGGTCGACGCGCCGAGCGCGGCCCGGGCGACGAGGGCTCCGGTGCGGGTGGAGCGCAGTTCGAGGCGGTGGCCGCCGCCGGAGCGGGTCGCGGTGGCCAGCGTGGTGCCGTCCGGGCTGAGCACCGCGGTCTCGGACGGGGTGGACCGCCAGCCGGCGGAGAGGACGGTGGTCAGGTCGTACGTGCGGACGATCCCGTCGTCGAAGGAGCGCAGTACCCCGTCCTTTCCGGGGTCCCAGGCGAGGCCGTGCAGCTCGGTGCCGGACAGGGCCCGCCCGAAGACCTGGACGGGGTCGCCGCCGAGACGCCACACCGCGAGTTCCTGGCCGTCGGACGCGGCCAGGAACCGTCCGTCGCGGGACAGGTCGGCGAGGGTGAAGCCGGAGTCGCCCGGGCTCGCCACGTCAGCGACCAGGCGCCCGCTGGGGATGTCCCAGACGCGGAACGCCGTTCCGGAGGTCACGGCCAACCGCGTACCGTCCGCGCTGAGCCGGACCATGTTCGCGCCCGAGTCGGCACCCGACCCCGTACCGCACGTGTCCTTCCCGGCCTCGTCCCAGGCGCCGGACAGCCGTTTGTTGCGGGAGGCGTCCCAGAGGTGGGGCGAGCCGTTCGCGGGGCACACGGCGACCAGTCGGCCGTCCGCGCCGACGGAGGCCGCGGACACCGGGCCCGGGAGGGCCGCGCCGAACAGCCGCTCGCTGTCGTCGATCCGGTGCAGGGCCGCGGTTCCCGGGCCCTCCAGCGGGGTGACGAGATAGCTCTTCCCGTCGCCCGCAAACCATGTGATCACCGGCGAGTCCCGCAGGTCCGCGACGGTGCGGTCGGTCGACGGCTGCCACAGCTGGTTGCCGTCCGGCCCGACAAGGCCGAGGGTGCGGGCGTCCGGGCTCACGGCGGCCACCTCCATGCCGTCCGGGAGGCGGTAGGAGCCGAGCCTGCGGTGGTCGGTCACCCGCCAGGTGGTCACCCGACTGCTCGCCACGCTGACCAGCGTCCGGCCACCGTCGGTGAGGAAGCGGCGGGCGTCCCTCCCGGTCTGCGGATCGTTGAACGCGTCCCGCTCCGGCTGTGCCAGGGCCCGCAGCAGCGCGCCGCGCGATTCGGTCAGGGGTGACAGCCGCCACGCGGCGACACTCAGCAGCTCGGCCGTGCGCGGATCGGTCGGCCGCAGGCTGTCGGCCACCGACGCGAGGCGGCGGGCGGCGGCCTTGGCGGCCTCCTCCTGACTCGCCCGGTCACGCTGCCAGGCCAACAGCCCCGCGGCCAGGGCCACCACCAGGAACACGGAGAGGGCGACGGTCAGCCTGCGCGACCGCCGGGCGGTACGGGCCTCCGCCTCGCGTTCGGCGTCGCGGACGGTCAGCGAGGCCGTGAGGAAAGCGCGCTCGGACGGGGTCAGGCCGTCGCCGTCGTCGTCGGAGGGCCGCAGGAACATCTCCTCGGCCCGGATCAGACGCGTACCCCGGTACAGGGCGCCGGGGTCACGGCCGAGCTCCTCCCACAACCGGGCCGCCTCCCCGAGCCGGCGCTCCTCGCGCAGCCGTTCACGGTCCTCCTCGATCCAGCCGGACAGTCTCGGCCAGCCGGTGATCAGCGCCTCGTGCGCCAGCTCGACGGTGTCGCCGTCCAGGGTGATCAGCCGCGCGCGGGCCAGCCGCTCCAGGACGTCCCGCGCCGCATCCCCCAGCTCGGACCTCCGGGCCGGGCGCCGGGTGTCGGCCGTCCCGTCGCCCGGCGCGATCAGCCGCAGCAGCGCACGGCGGGCAGCGCGCGCCCGGACCGGAGGAAGCTCCGCGTACATCTCGTCCGCGGTGGCGGCGATGGCGCCGTGCACACCACCGGCCTCGTCGTACGCGGCCATGGTCAGCATGCGGCCACGGCGGCGGCGCCAGGTCTCCAGCAGCGCGTGGGAGAGCATCGGCAGTGCACCTGGTTGGTCGACGACCTCGTCGACGATGCGGGCGGTCAGGGCGCGTTCCACGGTGAGACCGGCGGCCGTCGCCGGTCCGGTGACGACCTCGCGCAGTTCGTCCCGGTTCATGGGGCCCACCAGCAGAGTGGCCCGGCTGACCGCCTCGGCCAGCCTCCGGTCCAGGGAGCAGTGGCCGTAGAAGTCGCCGCGGACGGCGGCGACCACCCGAAGGCGGCTCTCGGGCGCTTGGGCCGCGAGCAGCAGATGAAGGAACCGGGTGCGTTCCTCCCGGTCATGGCACAGCGTGAACAGTTCCTCGAACTGGTCGACGATCACCCACGTGTCCTGCTCGCCGTCCTTCGGAACCAGCGCCCGCGCATGGCTGCGCGCAGGAAGCTCGCCCGGAGTGAGAACCCGGATCACCGCGGGGCGGTCCGTGTCCGAAACATCGTGAAGAGCCGGTATCAGACCGGCCCGCAGCAGCGACGACTTGCCGCTTCCCGACGGCCCGCACACCGCTGCGAACCGGTGCTCGCGCACCAGGTCGAGCAGTTCGCCGACGAGCCGGTCGCGGCCGAAGAACCGCTCTCGATCGTCCGGTTCGTACCGGCCCAGTCCCTGATACGGCGGCGTGGTGCCCCCGCCCTGCTCCGCCGCCTCCTTGATCGCCCGGTCGGCCTCGCGCCGGCGCTCCTCCCACTGCTCGGGATCCGCTTCCAACGCCAGGGCGTACGCGCGGACGAGCTCGGGCGAGGGCAGCTGCTCCCCGGCCGCCGCCTGCGACAGGGCACTCGCCGAATATCCCGCCCGCTTGGCCATCTCCCGGTAGGTGGGCTTCCCGGCCTTCTCGCGCAGGGTGCGCAGATCGTGCGCGAGCCGTTCCATGGGACCGGCGTCGGGGTCCAGCGGCTTCTCGCGTCGCCCCACGGACGGAGCCCTCCAGACTTCAAGCACAGCGCGGGCAGCCACCGTATGGTTTCTCCTCCTTTTCAGGCAATCCGCAGCTGCGGCACACACCGGGGACCGGAAGAGAAGACTTCCGGCCCCCGGCGTCGTGCCTGGGCAGCGCCTATCGGACGGTGCGGTAGGCGTTGCCGATCGTGCCGGTGTAGGTGTTGCCCTCGGTGTCGGACAGCGACGCCTTGAGGGATACGGTGCCGGGCGCCTGCGGATGGACGAGGCGCAGGGACCGCTTGCCGGCCGTGTCGGTGCGGACGGTCACCGGCTTCCAGGTCCGGCCACCGTCGTACGACACCTGTACGGCGAGGGACTTGAGGTGCCCCTTGACGGCCGCCGGGCCCTGCACCACGACCGGAACCGTGATCTTCCGGCCGGCCTTGGCGGTGGCAGTGAGGCTGAGCTTCGGCAGGAAGCGGACCGCGGAGAGCGGGAGGCGCTCGGCGACGCGGGTCGGGTCGACGTACTGCGAGGTGAAGGTCCACTTCGCGCTGACCCGGTCGCTGACCTTGTACGTGTTCAGGCTCCGCGTCGCTTCGCCGGTGAGCGTGTACCTGGTCCTCTCCTTCGCCAGACCGTCCAACGGGTAGGCGAAAGAGCAGGGGTCCGTGGTCGTGCTCAGGTAGGTCCGGCCGCCCGCCGTGAGTACGGTCTTCTGCTTGGCGTTCCTGTCGAGGACCAGGCGGCCGTCGGAGAACAGCGGGTTGCACAGGGTGTAGCCGTTGCCACTGCGGTAGCCGCCGATCGGTACGGTGCCGCGCGCCGCGACAGGTCCGAAGACGCCCTGGTTCCATCCCTCGCGGTAGCTGCGGCCGGGCTCGTAGCGCTTGGCGCCCAGCCCCATGACCTGGGAGTAGGGGAAGCTGTCGCCGCCGACGTGGAGGTCCAGGCCGAGATTCCAGCGCAGGCCGTGGTCGGCCGACACGTAGATCACCCGGCGGGAGGTCGGCGCGGGCCTGGAGAAGCCCTTGAGGCCCGGGCCGCCGCCCGTCAACTGGGGGAAGCCGGGCACCTCCCACTGGGCGGTCTGCAGGGCTTGGGTGTCCTTGACGGTGGCGCCGATCGCCATGTCGACTTTCGCCATCGAGGACCGGCGGACGGCTTGGGTGAGCCCGGTGAAGAAGGACCCCTGGCGGCTGACCACGATGTTGTACTGCGGCTTCCCGGCAGCGCGTGCCCCGAGGACGGTGCCGATCTGGGCCATGAAATCCTTCGCCGACGCGCTGGGGCCGACCTGGGCGAGGGTGGTGCCGTCGCCGGGGAAGGCTGCCGCGTAGGCGTACTCCTTCTTGGAGCCGTGCACGGCGTACTGCACGACCTGAGCGATCCCGGCGGCTCCCTGCTCCGGGGCTGTGATCCTGACCTTCTTGGCCCTGCGCTGGTCGAAGGCCAGCGTGGTGTCCTTGGTGATCCGGAGGTTGGGCGCGACCAGCACCGACTGCTGGTTCCGCCGTCCGCCCGTCAGGAAGACGTCCGCCGCATATCGGCCCTTGGGAACCCGCAGCGTCACCTGGTAGTCGCCGTCGGCGTCACGCAGGTACGGGTCGTAGCTCCTGGGGCTGTCCAGGCCGACGAGGCTGGCCATGGCCCAGTCCGCAGCCTTGCCGTCCACGCCGACGCTCTTGACGGTGACGTTGTAGGACTCGATCTCGCGGTTGACGAGTGCGGGGGTGCGGACGACCGTCGTGCCGTCACCGGTCGTGGCGATCATGGCACCCGAGTGGACACCGTCCTTGACGGCCCGGGTGTCGGCGGTGGCGGTCGCGGTGGCGGTGCCGCCCGCCGGGACGGTCAGGCGGGCCGGGGTGAGGGTGAACACGCCCGCCGGGCCGTCGGCTTCGAGGCTGAGGGTGACGGGTGCGGTGCCCGTGTTGCGGTAGGCGAGGGTCCTGGTGATCGGAGTGTCGTCGTCGTGCGGCCAGGCCTGGGTGCCGAAGGCGAGGGAGGCGGGCTCGGTGACGACGGTCTGGGTGACGGCACGGGCCGCATCGACCCGGCCGGAGCCCTGTTCGTATGCGGTCAGCCGGGTGTTCGCCTTGGCGGAGCCCATCAGCGCGGCCTTGATCCGCGTCCCGTTCCAGTCGGGGTGCCGCTGGGCGAGGATGGCGGCGGCCCCGGCGACGTGCGGGGTGGCCATGGAGGTGCCGGACATCGTCGTGTAGCCCTTGATGTCGGCGTCCTCGCCGATGGCGCCGTGCTTGGCCCTGGCGGCGACGATGTCCACCCCGGGGGCGGAGAGATCCGGTTTGAGCCCGTCGTCGGCCGTCGGGCCGCGGCTGGAGAAGCGGGCGAGGGAGTCCTGGCGGTCCACGGCGGCGACGGTGATGGCCGCCGCGGCGCTGCCGGGCGAGCCGACGGTGGCCTCGGCCGGGCCCTCGTTGCCCGCGGCGATGGCGAACAGCACGCCCTTGGATGCCGAGAGGGTGTTGACGGCCTTCTCCATGGGATCGGCACCGGGGGTGTCGGTGCCGCCGAGGCTCATGTTGATCACTTTGGCGCCCTGCTGGACCGCCCACTGCATTCCGGCGATGATCCCGGATTCCTCCCCCGAACCGTCGTCGCCGAGGACCTTGCCGTTCAGCAGCCGCGCGTCGGGGGCGACGCCCCGGTACTTGCCGGCGGATGCCGTGCCGGAGCCGGCGATGGTGGAGGCGACGTGGGTGCCGTGGCCCGCCTTGTCGTCAGTGTTGCCGGACGCGCTGAAGTCCTTGGCAGCGACGACCCTGCCCTTCAGGTCGGGGTGGGTGGCGTCGATGCCGGTGTCCAGGACGGCCACCTTGACGCCCTTGCCGGTCCAGCCGGCCCTCCACGCGTCCGGGGCGCCGATCCGCGTCGGACCGGTGCCGTCGGCGGGTGCGTCCGCGGCGGTCCGCGGAACGGCCCTGACCCTGGCGTCGAGCCAGACCCGATCCACTCCCGGAGCCGTGGTCACCGCGCCCTCGGCCCGGCTGTCGGCGTTCGTGAGTGCCTTCCAGACCTGAGGGGCGTCCTGTTTGTCGGTGACGAGTGACTGGCCGCGCACGGCGGGCAGTCGGCGCTCCACGTCGGCGTCCGCCGCGGCCAGCGCCTGTTCGGCGTCGGCCCGCTGGTCCTGGCCACCCCTGTACGACACGATCAGCGGGAGACGCTTCTGGTGCTCGTCGTCGTAGCCGTCCTTGACCAGCTGCGTGATGTCGAACAGCCGACGGTCCAGTCTGCCGCTGTTCAGCAGTTTGATCGCGTCCACCGGGACGACATGGGTGTGCCCGCCGATGTGGCGCGTCACGTAGCCGGTGCGCGAACGGCCCTTCCCCATCTCCACACCGACCACGCGGCCGCCGCGATCCACGTCGACGGTGTCACCGGTGACCAGCGTGATGCGTGCCGTGGCCGACAGGGCGCTGCGGGGTTCGGCCGCCGCGCTCGGCGCTCCGGTCGCCTGGAGGGTGGCGGTCAGCCCGACGACCATGGTCAGTGCGACCGCGCCGCCGTACGCGGCTGCCTTGCCTCGTGTCCTCAGTCTGTGCTGGTTCCCGTGCCTGTTTCGCAATGGAGGTCTCTTCCCCGATCGATGGTGTTGAGGTGCTGCGTGCGCGGCTGCGCACCGGGCGGCCCCAGGCCAGGGGGAAGGGCCTGGGGCCGCGGCGGGGGTGCCGGTGATGGGAGGCATCACCGGGCTGAGACCGAGTTTTGGCGGCCGGTGGATTGTCCAGTAGGCCCTCCGGTGCGCTGAACAATCTCGGCAACGGGCACTGGTCGATTACCGGGGAGGTCGGCGATCGGTCCCCGCGCCGGAGGTGCGGCGGCACCGTTCCGCTCGGATGATCTCCGCCTGCTCCGGGCTGGGGACAGGCCGGGGCTGCCGCCGCGCAGGCCGAGCGTCATCAGCCTGGTCGGCCGGACCTGACGCCGGGCCTCCCGCTCGGTGTCGGCGGCCGGCGCCGAGACGCCGATCAGGGCGTAGGGCCGGACCTCGCTCACATCGAAGCGGGGCGGGCGACTGCCTTGACGCGGCGGAAGCCGGCACGCGCAGGCAGGGCGCGGCCGCTACCGCGGCCCGGCCGAGATGATCACCGACCGCGGGGGCCCCGTGGATCAACGTGATCAGGCCGCGTCGAACGTGTAGTGCGCGGTGTGGTCCAGCAGCGCAGCCGGGGTCGTGTCGTTCCACGGCTTCATGGGCTCGTCGAGATCGACCACGTTCGGTGTCCCGGCGGCCGGCGCGTACGGGGATCCCGGGTGCAGGCGCCGCCAGTCGGCCCACAGCTTGTCGACGAACGCGTGATGGAGCCAGAAGACCGGATCGTTGGGGGAGACCCCGGTGCCCATCTGGCCGCCCACCCACACATGCACCCGGTTGTGGAGGTTCACGCCCCGCCAGCCCTCCAGATGATTGCGGAAGCCGTCCGAGGCGCTGTTCCAGGGCGCCATGTCGTACGTGGACATCGCGAGCACGGAATCCACCTCGGCCCGGGTCGGCAACTGCCGTACCGCGCCCCCGAGGGACCGCCGCAGATAGGTGCGGCCGTCGACGCGCACATGGATCGGCCAGTTCCCGGTGGACGCGGCGAACGGCCCGTCCATCACCCGCCCGTCGCGGCTGCGCCCGGTGCCGCCGAGGAAGTCGGGCGCCCAGAGGGACGAGCGCGGAGTGCGGTCGACCGTCCAGTCCCAGTAGGGCAGTGCGACGGTGGGGTCCACGGATTGCAGCGCCCGCTCGAACTCCAGCAGGAATCTGCGGTGCCAGGGCAGGAAGGAGGGCGAACGGTGGCCCGTACGTTCGCCGTTGTCGGTGTCGCCGAGGATGAACGCGTTGTGCGTCGTGACGAACTCGTCGTAGCGGCCGGAGCGCTTCAGCGCGATCAGCGTGTCGACGAAGCGCCGCTTCTCGTCGGCGGTCAGGGTGGCCTGGTTCTTGCGTATGGTCATGTCTCTGCGGCTCCTCGCGGTGGTGCGGGTCAGTTGAAGGGGACGAGCCGGGCGCCCTGCAGTTCGTCGACCGCCGCGCGGGCGGCGGCGCGCGGGTTCGGCACGGGGGAGTAGTGGCTGACGACGCTGATCCAGCTGCCGTCGGCGTTCCGCATCACATGCAGCTCGACCCCGTCGACGAACACGGCGTAAACGGCCCCGTGATGGTGACCGCCGCCCTCGGCCGGGCGGCCCTGTATCCGGCGCCCCCGGTAGACCTCGTCGAAGGCCTCGGGCCCGTCGTGGCCGCCGTGGTCGCCGTGGTCGTCGGCGGCCGCGGCGGTGAGCGGGGCACCGGCGGTCACGGCCAGCGCGACCGCGGCTCCGAGCGCGTGGCGGCGGGTGATGTCGGGCATGCGGAAGCCTCCTGGGGCAGGGGGATTGACGACTCGTCATGCCTATCGATCCGGTGGGGAACCGGAGAAATCCCAGGAAGCCGGTTGGCTGCGATCCGGACAATTAAGTAAATGTCGTGCAAGGTTGAACAAAGATGATCTTACTGTGGCGAGCCTTCGGGTGGGGGCGGAGGGGGATATTCCGCGCGGTGGCGCGCGCGGCGCCGATGATCTTGTCGCGCCGGTGTGGATCGAGTGGCCGGGGTCACGCGAGCAAAGTGACGCGAACCCGGACCGCTTTCACGCTGCTACTCTTCGTGATCAATTGATCGCTTTGCGCAGCAAACTGGGAGTGTGCGTGAAGATCGCGTGCGTCGGCGGAGGGCCCGCAAGCCTGTACTTCTCGATCCTGATGAAGCGGCAGGACCCGTCCCACGACATCACCGTCCATGAACGGAACCCGGCCGGGTCGACGTACGGCTGGGGCGTCACCTACTGGTCCGAGCTGCTGGACAAGCTCCGCGAGAAGGACCCCGCGACGGCCCTCGCCATCAGCGAGAACTCCGTCCACTGGAACAGCGGGGTCGCCCATGTCCGCGACCGTACGACGGTCCAGCCCGGCGACGACGGTTTCGGCATCGGCCGGCGCCGCCTGCTCGAACTGCTCGCCGAACGAGCCCGGGCCCTCGGCGTACGCGTGGAATACGAGCACGAGGTCACCGCCGACGACCTGCCGGACGCCGACCTCGTCGTCGCGGGCGACGGAGTCAACAGCGCGGTGCGCGAGCGGTACGCCGGCCACTTCGGCAGCGACATCGCACTCGGCCGCAACGCCTACGCCTGGCTCGGCACCACCAAGGTCTACGACGCCTTCACCTTCTCCTTCCAGGAGACCGGCCACGGCTGGATCTGGGCCTACGCCTACCCGTTCAGCGGCGAGCAGAGCACCTGTGTCATCGAGTGCTCCCCGAAGACGCTGAGCGGCCTGGGCCTGGACCGGCTGGGTGAGGCGGACGGGCTGGCCCTGCTGGAGAAGCTCTTCGCCGACATTCTGGACGGCCACCCGCTGCTGGGCCGGGCCCAGGGCGACGGCACCGCCCAGTGGCTCAACTTCCGTACCCTGACCAACCGCGCCTGGCACCACGGCAACGTCGTCCTGCTCGGCGACGCCGCCCACACCACGCACTACTCCATCGGCGCCGGCACCACCCTCGCCCTGGAGGACGCGATCTGCCTGGCCGAAGCCCTCGCCGCCCACCCGGAGGCGGAGGCCGCGCTCGCCGCTTACGAGCGGCGCCGCAAGTCCGAACTCCTCCGGCTGCAGAGCGCGGCCCGCTACAGCGCCCAGTGGTACGAGAACATCCAGCGGTACATCGACCTTCCCCCGGAGCAGATGTTCGCCCTCCTCGGCCAGCGGCACTCCCCGCTGCTGCCGTACGTGCCGCCGCAGCTCTACTACCGCCTCGACCGCGCCGCCGGCCGACTGGAGGCCCTGCGCCGCTTCAAGCGCTGGCTGGGCCCGAAGCTGGCGCGGACGTCGCAGTCGCGTGCCCTCGCCGACCGGAACTAGCCGGCCTCGGGGTGCCTCTAGTGCACGCCCTGCGGGCGGAACTGGATGCTGATGCGCGGCCCCACCGCCCGCGTCGACTTGGGTACCGCGTGGTCCCAGGTGCGCTGGCAGGAGCCGCCCATCACGATCAGATCGCCGTGCCCCAGCGGGAACCGCAGGGTCTCCCCGCCGCGGTGCGGGCGCAGGGCCAGATCGCGGGGGTCGCCCACGGACAGGATGGCCACCATCGTGTCCTCCCGGGCGCCCCGCCCGATCCGGTCGCCGTGCCAGGCCACGCTGTCCCGGCCGTCGCGGTAGTAGCACAGGCCCGCCGTGGCGAAGGGTTCGCCCAGTTCGGCGGCGTAGTGCGCGGAGAGCGCCTCCCGGGCCTCGTCCAGGACGGGGTGCGGGAGGGCGACCTCGGCGCCGTAGAAGGCGAGCAGGCGGGGTACGTCCACGACCTGCTCGTACATCTGCCGCCGTTCGGCCTTCCAGGGCACTTCTTCGGCGAGCCGCGTGAACAGCGCGTCGGCCCCGCCGAGCCACCCGGGCAGCAGATCGACCCAGGCCCCGGCACTCAGCTCACGGCGGCGCAGTCCGTCGAGAGGGCCGAGGCGGAGGTCGTCGGACTGGTCGAAGAGGGAGCCCTGGAGGTGCATGGCCATACCTGCAGCGTACTCCAGATTCGAAAACCTGTTCGCTTATGCTTGCGGGTGGTCCGCCGCCGGCCCGGGCTCCCTCGTCGCCCGCCGTCTCAGTGCTGCTGAGCCTTCTGCGGGGTAAGCTCGCTCGGCCGCACGACCACGAACCCCTCACCCTCCAGCTTCAGCTGCACGGCCTCCCCGGAGCCGCCACGGATCATGGAGCCGAAGGACTGGGAGCGGTGCAGCGAGGTGTTGAGGTGGGCGGTCCAGCCCACGACCGCGTCCGTGTCGACGAACACGGGCAGTTGGGGCGAGACCGGGATGACCAGCGGGTTGCCGTCGCAGACGAGACCGAGCCTGCCCTGCCCCGTGAAGACGCTGTTGAACAGGCCGCCACCGGTCATACCGGCGCCCTTCACGGTCTTGATGTCGTACGACAGCGAGGCGTCGAAACAGAGCACGTTGCGGCCGTTGACGGTGAACACGTCACCCGGCTCGATGTCGACGACGAAGCAGTTCTGTGCCTCGTGCGCGAACCAGGCCTCGCCCTGACCGCGCACCGCCATCAGCGGCAGCCCCTCCCCGGTGACCGCCCGCTTGAGCATGCCGCCCACGCCCTGGCCCTTGCGTTCGAACTGCAGGTTCCCGCGATAGGCGATCATCGCGCCCTGCCGGGCGAGCATCTCGCCGTTGACGGCGTACTTGATCGACTTGGCGTTCTGCACGCTCATCCCCGGCGCGTACGCCGGCTGGACCATGTTCTCGTTCGAGAAAAGATCGCTCTTCATACGGGCATGCTGTCCCGGAGTGCCCGATTCCGCCAAGCGACCCGCGCGGCACGTGAATTGAGACGCCTGACAACGTCCTGATCGGAATGGTAAAAGCGGACATGACCAACAAGACCGTCGGCGTAGACATCCCTGACCGCCGGGGCCGCACCGGACTCGACCGCACCGGCCGGGACCTCACCGGCAATCCGCGGGTCAAGGTGCGGGACGTGACACTGCTGTCCAGCCACTGGTACGTGGAGCGCACCACGACCTTCGACTTCCAGCACGCCGACGGCACCTGGAGCACCCAGGAGCGCGAGACGCACGACCGGGGCAACGGCGCCACCCTCCTCCTCTACGACGCCGAACGCGAAACCGTGCTGCTCACCCGGCAGTTCCGCTACCCGGTGTACGTCAACGGCCACCCCGACGGGATGCTCATCGAGACACCGGGCGGTCTGCTCGACGAGGAGGACGAACACCCCGAGGTCGCCGTGCGGCGCGAGGTCGTCGAGGAGACCGGACACACCATCGGCGAGATCCAGCACGTCTTCGACATCTACATGAGCCCCGGCTCGGTCACCGAACGCGTGAGCTTCTACGCCGCCTCGTACGGCCCGTCGACCCGCACCCACGAGGGCGGCGGCCTCGACGAGGAGGGCGAGGACATCGAGCTCGTCGAACTGCCCTTCCGGCGGGCCCTGGAGATGATCCGCAGGGGGGAGATCGCCGACGCCAAGACCATCATGCTGCTGCAATGGGCGGCGCTGGAGGGGCCGTTCAGCGCCGGAAGCGGATCCTGAGGCGGCGGGGCGCCCCGCCGCCTCAGGGGTCGAGCGTCTCGGCGGCCTCGGCGGCGACCGCCTCCGCCACGGCGGTCAGCGCGGGGGAGTCGAGCTTCCACTGCTGCCAGAACAGCGGGGCGTGCGCGGTCCGGTCCGGCGCCAGGTTGACGAGCCGTCCGGTGTCGAGCAGCCGCTCGGCCTGGGCGGCGGGCACCATGCCCCAGCCCATCCCGGCGACCACGGCGTCGACGAAGCCCTCCGACGTCGGCACGTAATGCCGACGGGCGCCGGCCGGACGGCCGCGCGTCAGCCGTCGGACGAAGGCGTTCTGGAACTCGTCCCGCCGGTCGAAGAACACGACCGGCGCGTCGACGATCACCTCCTGCAGCCGCACGCCCGAACCGACGCCGAGCCATCGCTCCGCGAAGGCGGGAGCGGCACAGGGCACGTACCGCATCCGGCCCAGCGCCCGCACCGAGCAGCCGGCCACGGCGTCCGGCGCCGAAGTGATCGCTGCCATCACCAGCCCCTCGCGCAGCAGCCGGGCCGTGTGCTGCTCGTCCTCGCGGAGCAGCTCGTAACAGGGGCGCAGTTCCTCGGGCACCCGGGTCAGGGCGGGCAGGAACCAGGTGGCGAGCGAGTCGGCGTTCACCGCGATCGACACGCGCGTGGCCTCCCCGGCGCCGGTCAGACCGAGGGCGTCCTGCGCGTCGTGTTCGAGACGGGCCAGCTGACGTGCGAACCGGACGATCACCTCGCCGGAGTCGGTCGGCCGCACCGGCTTCTCCCGGATCAGCAGGACCCGGCCGACCCGCTGCTCCAGCGCCTTGACCCGCTGGCTGACCGCCGACGGCGTCACATGCAGCGCACCGGCCGCCGCGTCGAACGTGCCCTCGTCCACCACCGCGAGCAGGGTGCGCACCAGATCGAGCGGAAGCTGAGACATCACGGTCGCTAATGATACGTAAGAATCTTTAGCTGTACGCAGGGCAGCGCGTTTCCTAGCGTCGTGGATGTGTTCAGCGAAATGACCGCCCTCGCCACCGGATTCGGCACCGGCCTCTCCCTCATCGTCGCCATCGGCGCCCAGAACGCCTTCGTCCTGCGCCAGGGACTGCACCGGGCCGCCGTGCTCCCGGTGGTGGCCATCTGCGCCCTCTCCGACGCGGCCCTGATCGCCCTCGGCGTCGGCGGGGTGGGCGCCGTGGTCGTCGCCTGGCCCAGCGCGCTGAGCGCCGTCGCCCTGGTCGGCGGCGGATTCCTCGTGGTCTACGGCGTCCTCGCCGCGCGTCGCGTCCTGCGGCCCGGCGACGACGCGCTCCGGACGGAGAACGGGACGGCGGGCTCCCGGCGCCGGGCCGTCCTCACCTGTCTGGCACTGACCTGGCTCAACCCCCATGTCTACCTCGACACCGTGTTCCTGCTCGGCTCGATCGCCGCCGACCAGGGGTCCCTGCGCTGGACCTTCGGCTTGGGCGCCGCCTTCTCCAGCCTCTGCTGGTTCGCCGCCCTCGGCTTCGGCGCCCGGCTGCTCAGCCGCTTCCTGTCCCGCCCGTCGGCCTGGCGCGTCCTCGACGGCCTGGTCGCGGTGACGATGCTGGCGCTCGGGGGCATGCTGATCGCCGGGGCGTGAGCCGACGCGAGTGCCCGTGCGCCGACAGCATGTGAGACAGCCGGGACATCGCCTGTCCCGGCGACAGCACCCTCCGCGATAGTGGTGTCCGTATCGAAAGATGTATCGAGCATCAGGATGCCCGTGGACACCACCAAGAGCAGCACCGGCGACGACGCCGCCCCGGAGGACGACGCCCGGAAGGCACCCCGCCGGGGCTGGCGCCGCTGGGCGATGGACACCCGTCCCCTGCGCCGTCCCGCCTACCGGCGCCTGTGGTCCTCGACCATCGTCACGGCGGTCGGCAGCCAGCTGACCGCCGTCGCCGTGCCCAAGCAGATCTACGACATCACCGGTTCCTCCGCCTGGGTCGGGTACGCGAGCCTCGCCGGCCTGCTGCCCCTGGTGGTCTTCGCGCTGTGGGGCGGCGCGGTCGCCGACAGCGTGGACCGCCGCACCCTGTTGCTCATCACCAACACCGGCATCGCCGTCACCTCGGTGCTGTTCTGGGTCCAGGCCGTCACCGGCCTCGAATCGGTGTGGGCGCTGATGGCCCTGCTCGCCCTCCAACAGGCCTTCTTCGGCCTCAACTCACCCGCCCGCAACGCCTCCGTGGCCCGTCTGGTCCCCGCCGACGAACTGGCCGCGGCCGCCGCCCTCGGCTCGACCGTGATGCAACTGGGCCTGGTGGCCGGGCCGTTGCTCGCCGGTGCCCTCATCCCGCTCATCGGCCTGGCCGAGCTGTACCTGATCGACGCGCTGGCCCTCTGCATCACCCTCTGGGCGGTCTACAAGCTGCCCTCACTGCCGCCCGGGGACACCGCGACGACCCGGCGCGCAGGCTGGCGGGAGGTCGTCGCGGGCTTCCGCTACATCGCCCTGCACAAGGTGCTCCTGCTGTCCTTCCTCGCCGACATCATCGCGATGGTCCTGGGCATGCCCCGCGCACTCTTCCCACAGCTGGCCGACACCACGTACGCGCCCTACGGCGAAGGACTCGCCCTGGGCCTGCTGTTCGCCGCCATCCCGATCGGCGCCGTCGTCGGCGGACTGATGTCGGGCACCTTCTCGCGCTCCGACCGGCACGGCCTCATGGTCATCGCGGCCGTCATGGCCTGGGGCGCGGCCGTCACGGGCTTCGGGCTGAGCACCAGCCTGTGGTTCGCCGTGGTGTTCCTCGCCGCCGCCGGTGTCGCGGACATGGTCTCCATGGTCTTCCGCGGCGCCATCCTGCTGTCCGCCGCCACCGACGAGATGCGCGGCCGCATGCAGGGCGTCTTCACCGTGGTCGTGGCCGGCGGCCCCCGCCTCGCCGATGTCCTGCACGGCACCGCCGGCGCGGCCTTCGGCGCCCGTACGGCCGTCGTCGGCGGCGGTCTGCTCGTCATGGCCGCGATGCTCCTACTGGCCCTGGTGACACCGGCGTTGCGGCGGTACCGGATCTGACTGATCGGCACCTGATCTTTCGTAGGCTGCTTGTCAGCCGCACACCCCACAGGCAGGAGTCGTAACGATGGAGTACGTGAAGCTCGGTTCGACGGGTCTGGACGTGTCCCGGATCTGTGTGGGATGCATGAGTTTCGGCGCCCCCGACCGGGGCACGCACGAGTGGACCCTGGACGAGGAGGCGTCACGCCCG
This sequence comes from Streptomyces sp. DSM 40750, assembly GCF_024612035.1. Taxonomy (GTDB): domain Bacteria; phylum Actinomycetota; class Actinomycetes; order Streptomycetales; family Streptomycetaceae; genus Streptomyces. The sequence goes on along the minus strand of NZ_CP102513.1, from coordinate 735,385 downwards.
TTGATCCGGCAGGCGCTGGACGCCGGGATCAACTTCTTCGACACGGCGAACGTCTACTCGGACGGCACCAGTGAGGAGATCGTCGGCCGCGCGCTCGCGGAGTTCGCGCGCCGCGAGGAGATCGTCGTCGCGACCAAGGTGAACGGCGCCATGCACCAGGGCCCCAACGCCTGGGGTCTGTCCCGCAAGGCGATCATGACGGAGATCGACAACAGCCTGCGGCGTCTCGGCACCGACTACGTGGACCTCTACCAGATCCACCGCTTCGACCCCAACACCCCGGTCGAAGAGACGATGGAGGCCCTGCACGACGTGGTGAAGGCGGGCAAGGCCCGCTACATCGGGGCGAGTTCGATGTACGCCTGGCAGTTCGCCAAGATGCAGTCCACCGCCCGCCTGAACGGCTGGACGCGCTTCGTGTCCATGCAGAACCACTACAACCTCCTCTACCGCGAGGAGGAGCGCGAGATGCTCCCGCTGTGCGAGGACCAGAGCGTCGCCACCCTGCCCTGGAGCCCGCTCGCCCGAGGCCGCCTCACCCGCGACTGGGGCACCGTCACCGAACGCACCGAGACCGACAGCTTCGGCAAGACCCTCTACCAGGAGGGGGACCGCGAGATCGTCGACGCCGTCACCCGCATCGCCGGCGAGCACGGCGTGCCCCGGGCCCGGGTCGCCCTCGCCTGGCTGCTGAGCCGGCCCACCGTGACCGCCCCCATCGTCGGCGCCACCAAGCCGCACCACCTCGACGACGCCGTGGCCTCCCTGGACCTCACCCTCACGCAGAAGGAGACCGAAGAGCTGGAGCGGCCCTACACGCCCCGCGCGATCAGCGGGCACTGAGCCCGGCGGCGCCCGACCCGCGAGAGTCGGGCGCTTCCGCGGCGGGGCAGGCAGGTGTCACAGCCGGGCGTACTCCAGGCGCACCGTGGTGGCGAGACGGGCGAGGGCTTCCTCGGCGCCCTCGCGGTCGGTCTTGTCGAGGAGGGCGAGGGCGTCGGCGGCGGCCAGGCGTACCCGCTGGGGCACCTCGTCGAGGGCGGCCATGCGGTAGGCGATGGTGCGGCGGGCCGCCCGCTCCTCGGGGCTGACGCCGTCCGGCCCGGTGCGGGGGAAGACGGCGGCCTCGTAGGCGGTCACGTGGATGAGTACGCCGTGGGCGATGCCCTCGGCGTACCCCCGCTGCCCGGCCTGCCGCTGGGCCATGACGAAGTGCGCCATGGCCCGCCGCCGCACGATGAGTGAGCCCACCATCCCGACGAGTCCCGCGCAGAGGGCCGCTCCCAGCGCGACGAGACCACCGCCGATCAGCGCGCCTATGAGGGCGCCGCCCGCCATCAGCAGGCAGGTGAGCCCGGTGGTGAGCATCAGCAGGGCGCGCGCGGGCGTGAGGGAGGCCATGACGTGCAGTGTCTCAGCCCGAGCTGGGTGCCCGAGCGGAGGGCCGGTGTCGGGGACGCCGGCGCGGTGACCGTCCCGGTGGGCAGGTCGGCGGCCGGGGCGGCGGGTCACCCGTCGTCGGAAGGGCCTGGATGCTCCATGCGGGACAGCCAGGCCGTGAGCACCGTTTCGAGTGACCCGGCCTCGGCCGATGTCAGCAGATCCAGCAGACGGCGTTCGTTGCGCATGTGGTCCGTGAACGCCTCGTCGATGAGTTCGCGTCCCGGCCCGGTGAGGGCGACGATCCGGCCGCGCTGGTCGTCCTCCGCACGGCGGCGGGTGACGAGCCCGGCCCGCTCCAGGCGGTCGATCCGCTTCGTCATCGCGCCGGTGGTGACCATGGTGTGCGCGGCGAGCTCGCCGGGCGCCCGCTCGAAGGGCTCGCCGGCCCGGCGCAGCGCGCACAGCACGTCGAACTCTCCCTCGCTGAGCCCGTAACGGCCGTAGACGAGGCAGAGCTCCTCCGTGAGCCGGTCGGCGAGGCGGTGCAGCCGGCCGATCACTCCTTGCGGGGTGACGTCGACGTCGGGCCGCTCGCGGCGCCAGTCGGCCTGGATGCGGGCCACACGGTCCAGCGGTGGTTGACGTTCGTCCATACGCACCATGGTAGCTTCCCGGGAAGCTATATTGTCTTCCATGGAAGCCAATACGCGCTGGGTGGCGCTGACCGCGGTGGCGCCGGTGGCCTGGGGGACCAACTACTTCGTCACCCACGAGTACCTCCCGGCGGACAGCCCCCTGTGGGGAGCGGCCCTGCGGGCACTGCCCGCCGGCCTCGTCCTGCTGGCCCTGTGCCGACGGCGGCCCCGCGGCGCCTGGTGGGGAAGGTCCGCGCTGCTCGGGCTGCTCAACGTGAGCGTGTTCTTCGTCCTCGTCTACGCCGCCTCCCAGCTGCTGCCGACGAGCGTCGCCTCGACCGTCATGGCTGTCGCTCCGCTGACGATGATGCTCATCGCCTGGCCCCTGGTCTCCGAACGGCCCGGCCTCGCGCACCTGGCCGGCGCCGCGATCGGGCTCGGCGGGGTCTGCCTCATGCTCCTCACCGGGGAGGCGGGCATGAGCGTGCCGGGGATCCTCGCCTCGGCCGCCGCCATGTTCGTCTCGTCCTTCGGCCACATCCTGACCAAGCGCTGGAACGCCGGGACCGACGTGCTCGCCTCGACCGCCTGGCAGCTCACCGCCGGAGGCCTGCTCCTCCTCCCGGTCGCCGCCGCCGTGGAGGGGCCGCCGCCCACACTCTCCCCGCAGGCGCTCCTCGCGTTCGGCTACGTCACCCTGATCGCCACCGCGCTGGCCTTCGCGGCCTGGTTCACCGGCCTGCGCCACCTGCCCGCCGGCACCGTCGGACTGATCGGACTGCTCAACCCCGTCACGGGCGTGCTCCTCGGCACGGCGGTCGCCGGAGAGACGCTGACGGGCCGCCAACTGTGCGGGCTGGGCCTGGTCCTGACCGGAGTCGTCCTGGGCCGCCCCGCACGCGCGGACCGCCGCGGGGGCGATGGGCCGAGGGGTGGCGCACGGCCGTCCACCCCGGTTCCGCCGTCAACCACCCACCGCCGTACGAAGATCAGGTGACTGCATAGGGTGGGGCCTGTGAGAACCAGCGACACCGGTGAGGCAGTCGCGTACCAGAACGCGACCGAGGGGGAGACCGCCGTCCGATGAACCAGATCCTGTTTGCCGGGGCCATCGGCCTGTTCTTGACACTGATCGGCACTCCGCTGCTGATCAAGCTGCTGGCCCGAAAGGGGTATGGGCAGTTCATCCGCGACGACGGCCCGCGCGGCCACCACGGCAAGCGCGGCACCCCCACTATGGGGGGCATCGCCTTCATCCTGGCCACCCTCGTCGCCTACGCCCTGACGAAGATCATCACCGGTGAGAGCCCGACGTTCCCCGGTGTCCTGGTGCTGTTCCTGATGGCGGGGATGGGTGTCGTCGGGTTCCTCGACGACTACATCAAGATCGTGAAGCGGCGTTCGCTGGGGCTGAGGGCCGGAGCGAAGATGGCCGGCCAGCTGATCGTCGGCATCGTGTTCGCCCTTCTCGCCATCCGGTTCGCGGACGACCGGGGCCAGACGCCGGCCTCCCTGAAGCTGTCGTTTGTCACCGACTTCGGATGGACCATCGGGCCCGTGCTGTTCGTCGTATGGGCGCTCTTCATGATCCTGGCCATGTCGAACGGCGTGAACCTGACCGACGGTCTGGACGGCCTCGCCACCGGTGCGTCGGTCATGGTCTTCGGCGGCTACACCTTCATCGGTCTGTGGCAGTTCCAGAACTCGTGCGCCAACGCCATGGAACTCACCGACCCCGCCTCCTGTATCGAGGTACGCGATCCGCTCGACCTCGCCGTCGTCGCCGCCGCGTTGATGGGCGCCTGTTTCGGGTTCCTCTGGTGGAACACCTCGCCCGCCAAGATCTTCATGGGCGACACCGGCTCCCTCGCCCTCGGCGGCGCGCTCGCGGGCCTCGCCATCTGCTCCCGGACCGAACTGCTCGTCGCCATCCTGGGCGGGCTCTTCGTCCTGATCACGCTGTCGGTCGTCATCCAGGTCGGCTCGTTCAAACTGACCGGGAAGCGCGTCTTCCGCATGGCCCCGCTCCAGCATCACTTCGAACTCAAGGGCTGGTCCGAAGTCCTGGTCGTGGTCCGCTTCTGGACCATCCAGGGCATATGCGTGATCGTGGGCCTGGGGCTGTTCTACGTGGGCTGGGCCGCGGGCTGAGGTATCCGGACTCATGATCGCGGCCGCGATGCACGCGGCCGCGATCACGTGGTGGCCCGCCGTGCGTACACCTCGATCTCGATCTTCATACGGGGGTCGGCGAGACCGCACATGAGCATGGTGGCGGCCGGCCGCACCTCCCCGAACGCGCGGCGCAGAACAGGCCAGCAGGGCTCGAAGTCGTCCCGGTCGGGCAGCAGATACCGCACCCGCACCACGTCGGCGAGAGCGCACTCAGCCTCGGCCAGCGCGGCCTCGATATTCCGCAGGCACTGCTCGGCCTGCTCCACCACGTCGTCGGAGATCGTCATCGTGGTGTAGTCGAACCCGGTCGTCCCCGACACGTGCACCCAGTCACCGTCGACCACGGCCCGGGCATAGCCGATCTGCTCCTCGAACGTCGAGCCGCTGAGGATCGCACGTCGCTCTGTCATGCGCCGAACGCTAAGTGACCAGCGTGGATACGTCTAATACGGCTACAGGTGCGGGCTGATATCTCTGGGCGTATGGAGCGCCCCGAACTTCCCCTGCCGCAACTGCACGCCTTCGTCGTGCTCGCCGAGGAACTCCACTTCGGCCACGCGGCCGCCCGCCTCGGCATCGCACAGCCCCCGTTGAGCCAGCAGATCCGCCGCCTGGAGGAGAAGGTCGGCCACGCGCTGTTCCACCGAGCGCCGGGAGCCGTCACCCTCACCCCGGCGGGACGACAACTCCTGCCCGTCGCCCGGCGAACCCTCACCGACCTCGCCGACGGCCTGGCCGCGGCCAGGGCCGTCGGCAGCGGCCGAACCGGCCGGCTGCGGATCGGCTTCGCCGCCTCCCTCGCCCTGACGCTCCTGCCCGGCCTGCTGCGTACCTTCCGACAGCGATTCCCCGACGTGGAGTTGGACATCCACGAGATGACCACGGCTCCACAGATCGCCGCCCTGCACGACAAGACGATCGACATGGGACTGCTGCGCGAGCCGCCCGACGGCGAAACGGAGCTCGGCTTCAAGACGGTCCTGACCGAGCCCTTCGTGGCCGTCCTGCCGTCCACACATCCCCTCGCCGCTGAACGAACCGTCTCCGTCGGCCAGTTGGCGGACTCTCCCTTCGTCCTCCTGCCCCGCGCGGTCGGCCCCCAGCTCCACGACCGCATCACCGGCCTGTGCACCGCGGCGGGCTTCACGCCCCGAGTCGCCCAGCACGCGGTGGAGTGGCAGACCGTCTGCGCCCTCGTGGAAGCCGGACTGGGCGTCTCCCTGGCCCCGGCGAGCATCCGGCGCATCCGCCTCAAGGGCGTCGCCTTCCGGGGAATCGAGCCCCGCACCGCCCGCACACGGGTCGCCGTGGCCTGGCGCGAGAACGACCCGAATCCCCTGGTGGCCAACCTCCTCGCGACCATCGGCCACGATCCGCCGTACGGGTCCTAGAGCGGAGCAGCGGAGCAGCGTGTGCCCGGCGCTCCGCGCTACGAGGCCCTCGCCGCCAGCCGGAACACCACGCTCCGCCGCAGTGGTCCCTCCGGCACATCCGGGTCGTCGAAGTCGTCGGCCGGGTCCCGGGTCATGCCGAGGCGCCGCATCACCGCCTGGGAGCGGAGATTGGTGGCGGTGGTCACCGCGAGGACCTCGGCGAGGCCGAGGCGTTCGAAGCCGAAGTCCACGGCGGCCCGCCCGGCCTCCGTGGCGTAACCGTGGCCCCACGCCGTACGTGCCAGCCGCCAGCCCGCCTCCACCCCGGAGAACGGCATGCCCTCCTCCACCGGATCCAGGCCGGTGAACCCGATGAACTCGCCCGTGGCGCGCACCTCCACCGCCCACCAGCCCCAGCCCCTCTCGTCGAGGTCGGCCTGGAAGCGGGCGGCGGACGCCTCACTCTGCTCCTTCGTCAGGACACCGGGAAAGTACTCGCGGACTTCCGGATCGGCGTTCATGGCCGCCCACGGGGCGAGGTCGGACTTCCGCCATCCGCGCAGGAGCAGGCGATCGGTTCGCAGTTCGGACATCGCGCCAACGTAACGCGATCACGGGGCGGGAGCGACCGAATATCCCAGGCGTACGGACACCCGCCGTGACCCGCTCGCGCAGCCCGCAACGCGCCGCCCCCGATGCCTAGAGCCCGCCGCTCGCCCCCAACCCGCACCGCACCGCCCGCAGATGTTCGGCCAGGGGGCCGAGGCCCACGTCGTGGCGGCGTTCGTCGACGGTCTCGGGGTGGCGGATGGGGTACGGGAAGAGAGTGCCGGGGTTGATGCGGGTGCCGTAGAACTGCGGCTGGTTCAGTGCGACGGCGCAGTGGTCGGCGATGTAGGCGTGGTGCACGGCGGGACAGCGGCCGTCCGCCACGGCCTCGGCGATCAGGTCGCGGCAGGAGAGCTGGAAGCCGAGGTCGGGAGCGTGCAGGAGGATCACGAGGGCCGCCGTGGAGGCCGGCTCGCCGACCGACTCGGCGGTGGGCCAGCCATGGCGGGCGACGATCGCGCGGAGGGCGTCCGCGTTGCCGGCGTGGCACGCGGCGATGCGGTCGCGGGCCTGCGCGGTGGGGGCGGACCGGGCCTCCTGGGCCAGCCGCCGCTCATCCTCGGCCCTGCGGATCAGCTCGGCGGCGAGGACCCGCTCGCGGGGCCGCGCCGCGCCGGATGTGGGTTCCATGGCCGGGGCGCCCTTCACACCGGCCCCCGGACCGCGAGCGAGAACCGCACCTTCTTGCCCACGTCACCCGGTTCCGGCGGATCGGTGCCCCGGTCGTCGGCCGGCGCGGCGACGACGGCGATGGTGTCGGCGGGATCGGCGCTCGTGTGCCGGACCGCGTCGGCGAAGCGTTCGTCGGTGGCGAGGACGGCGTCGTCCAGGATCGTGGAGAGTTCCCAGCGGGTGAGGTGCGCCGCCACCGTGCGCCGCACACCCGCGGCCCACGACGGGTGGGCGGGCACCGCCGTCCGGAAGAGGCGGGACCTCCTGAGCGGGATCAAGGCAGCCTCACCGCGTCCAGGGATCGGTCCACACCGCCGGACGCGGCGTCATGGACGCTCCACCCGGGGTCGTGTGCTGCCGCCGCAGGGATCCGTCGGCGGGGCGCGTCGACACTGACTGCCGTCATCGAGTTCCTCCTCGGTGTCCACGGGGCGGCCGGGGCGGCGGGCCGTCGGTGCTGTTGTCGAAGACAACAGCACCGGCCACACAAAACACCAGGTGGTGGAGGGGTTGTGCGGTTGCGGGCGGGTAGTGGCGCGCGCTGTGTATGTTCCCGGCCACGGTGTACGTACAACGTCCGGGTGAGACGGAGGGCGCGGAAGAAGACGCCCGGCCGACGGCGGCTCGATCGTGCTGATCAGCTCTGTCTCCGGCTGGGAACCGGGACCACCCGCCCAGTACGGGGCGGCGCAGAGCTCCCTGATCCACCTGGTCTCCTCCCTGGCCCGCGAGCTGGGCCCCGATCGCATCCGCGTCAACGCCTCCGCACGAGGTGGCACGCACGGTGGTGTTCCTGCTCTCCGACTGGGCGACCGGCGTCTCCGGCGCCCATCTGCCCGCCGACCGGGCCCAGAACGCGTCCCCACCGGACGGCCACTGAGGTCGGCCGCCGTCGCGTCCACGGCGGCGGGCCACCGTCAGGCGGCCGCCCCCAGCACCACCCGCGACCGGCGCTCGAAGTCCTGCACCAGGGGTTCGTGGCGACGGGACGCCAGTCTCCCCCGGAAGTCACGGAGGGCCTGGATCGACCGTTCGCTGTGGACGTCGCTGAGCGCCTCCAGCGCGTCGGTGGCGGTGGCGATCGCCTCGTCGAGGCGGTTCTGCTGCAGGTGGGCCGTGGCCAGGACGGACCGGCTGATGGCCTGGCGTCGGCGGCGGTCGGCGTTGGCACGCACCGACTCGCCCGCGGTGTGCTCGGCCTGCGCGGCGAGGCCCAGGTCGCGGAAGCAGACGGCGGACTCGGCCTGGAGGTAGTGGTGGTTGAGGAACCGCACCCAGGGCGACTCGTGGGCGGCACCCCGGCTCGCGTCGAGCTGCTTCTCGGCCGCCCGCAGGGCCTCGGCGGTCTCGCGGGGCCGGCCCAGCGCCGCGTGGCCGCGCGCGGACATGGCGTGCAGCCGCATCAGACCGAGGGGGCTGCCCGCGTCCTTGGCGGTGGCGACCCCGGCGCGGGCCAGGGCCACGCCCTCGTCGGGACGGCCGAGGCTGGTCGCCAGATGGGAGAGCCCGGCGAGGATCTGCCCGCCCAGCACATGGTCGCGGCCCTCCGCGCAGAGCCTGAGCCCCTGCGTCATGTACCGCTGGGCGAGGCCGTACTCCCCGGCGTCGTAGGAACTCCAGCCCGCCATGGCGGCGAGCCGGGCGGCGGCGGCGAACAGCTCGCGCCTGTGGTGCGGCGGCGTGCCGCGCTGCTGGAGCAGGGGGATGACCTCGGTGGTGAGGTACTGCACGATGCTCGTGCGGATACCGCCGCCCCCGTAGTGGTTGTCCATCTCGTCGAACATGCGGAGCATCGCGTGGACCTGCTCCACCGGCCCGCCGGCCGACACCGGTGCGAGCCTGGGAGCGTCACGGCTCTCCACCAGCCAGAGCAGCCAGGCCCGCTGAGGGGTCGTCAGCGCGCCCGGCACGAAGGGCACGGAGCCGAGCAGACTGCGCCTGGAGATGTCGGTGGAGCCCAGCTCGGCCAGGGTGTGCAGGGTCTCCGCCACGTTTTCGACGTACATCAACGCCCGTCCCGTCACCGGTCGTCCGCGATCGAGCGGGAAACCGAGGTCGGCCGGAGTGAGCGCGCGGCCCAGCCGTTCGCCGAGGACTGCGGCGATCAACTCCGGTGTGTTTCCCCGTGGTTGCTGGCCCTGGAGCCAGCGGGTGACGGAGGCCTTGTCGTAGTTGGTCTCCGCGCCCTGGCAGCGGCCCAGGTCATTGACCCGGAGGGCGAGGGAGGCGTACGAGCAGCCGGCCTCCTTCAGGGCTGCCGCCAGCGGCTTGTTGGGCCCGCCGGTCCCCTTGACCGGGTTCCTTGGTAATCCGTTCGTCACGGCGGCCATCCAGGTGTCGCATCGTGTCGGCGCACGGCTTGACCCGTGCCCGCCGTGGCGCCAACTCCTGGGCGGGCCGGAGGAGTTCGAGGGACGCTGCCCGCGATGTGCGGCAGGTCACTCAAGCACTATGGTGGCCGAAGAACTCAGCCCGCAACCTGCGTTCTGATAATTTCAAAACGAACTGCAAGGACCTGTCCGTGTCAATGGATCGCGTGGCACACTGCACGCTGTGAATCCCGCCCCGGGAGGTTGCACGTGAGTGAGACCCGCTCAGGAGGGAGTGCTCCTGCGGCGCCCACGGTCCTGCGCATGGTTCTCGGCAAACGGCTCCGGCAGCTGCGGGAGCAGGCCGGAGTCTCCTTCGACGACGCCGCCCGCGCCATCGAGGTCACCGCCCTGACGGTCCGCCGCATGGAAAAGGCCGAGGTCGGTCTCCGTATCCCCTACGTGAAGGAGCTGCTGCGCACCTACGGGGTCTCCGGCGCCGAGATCGAGGACTTCCTCTCCCTGGCGCGCGAGGCCAACCAGCCCGGCTGGTGGCACAAGTTCCGCGACGTGCTGCCGGAGTGGTTCAGCGCGTACGTGAGCCTGGAGAGCGAAGCCGCCGTCATCCGTCTCTACGAACCCCAGTACGTACCCGGCCTGTTGCAGACCCACGACTACGCCGCCGCGCTCATGCGTGTCGGCTTCCCGAACGCGAGCCCCGAGGACGTCGACCGCCGGGTCGCCCTGCGCCTCAGACGCCAGGACCTGCTGGTCAAACCCGAGGCACCGGCCGTCTGGGCCATCCTCGACGAGACCGTGCTGCGCCGGCCGGTGGGCGGTCCCCAGGTGATGCGGGCCCAGATCGACCGGCTCGCCGAGGCGACGGAGCGGCCCAAGGTCAGGATCCAGATCATGCGGTTCGCGGCCGGACCCCACCCGGGGGCCTACGGCCCCTTCCACTACTTCCGCTTCGGCTTCTCCGAACTCCCCGACATCGTCTACACCGAGGGCCTCGCGGGCGCCCAGTACGTCGACCAGCCCGCGGACGTCGTGACCTACCTGGAGGTCATGGACCGGATGTCCGTGCAGGCGGAACCGGTGGCCCGGACCAGGGACATCCTGGCGGCACTACGCAAGGAGTTGTGACACATGGCAAGGACACCCAACGACCCCGTTCACAGCGGTATGCCCGCACCCGAACTCGGCGCCGAGGGCTGGCGCAAGCCCTGGAGCGGCACCAACGGCGGTTCCTGCGTCGAGGCCAAGCGCCTGCCCGACGGCAGCGTGGCCTTCCGTCAGTCCACCGACCCGGACGGCCCCGCCCTCGTCTACTCGCGGGAGGAGATAGTGGCCTTCCTGGAGGGCGCCAAGGCCGGCCAGGCCGACTTCCTCATCGCCTGAGGGCTGCCCGCCAGCTCCCGGATCGCCTGGCCACCGTCCGGCCACCGGGGATCGCCTGGCGCCCGTCCGGTCACCCGGGACCGTCCGAAGTCCGCCCGGCCGCCCGGCCGTTCCGCTTCGCCCGACGGCCGTTCGGCCACCGCGCGGATCACTACGCCCGCACAACCGGACAACCCGCAAACGCACTCCCGTCGCCTCCCGGCCGCACACAGACTGGGGAGCCGACACCCGCCGCGCACCACCCGAAGGGAGCGGCATGCGTACGCCGCCTCGTGTCCCGGGTCGAGCCATGCCGCCCGCCGGACACGCCGGCCGCCCCGGCCGGGCCGCTCCCGAGGGGCGGGAATGATCCTGCCGTCCACGCTCACCCAGTACCGGACCCTGATCATCGAGGGACACGAAGGTCCCGGCAGGACCCACCTGATGACCGAGCTGGCCCACCTCGGCTTCGAGGTCCGGCACATGCCGCCCTTCCTCCACCACCTGGACCCGGCCCTGCCGTACCGCGAACTCCTCGCCGGACCCGGTCGGCCGGCCGTCGACGGGAACCTCGTCGCGGAACTCGTGTACGGGCCGCTGCGCCGCGGCCGCTCCCGGGTGACCTGGATCCAGGCCCTGGACCTCGCCGAAACCGTGGCCGAACGCGACGGAGCCATGCTCCACCTGACCGCGACGTCGGGTCATGCGCACAGCGCCGAGGCCGTGGAGGCCGCCACCGCCTACGCCCGGGCCTTCCGCACCCTCGCCCAGCACGTTCCCGTGGTGACCCTCGATGCCGGCGAGCCGAGCCGCCCCATCCGTGCCCCCGCTTCTCGGCCGTCCCAACTCTGGCGAAACACAGAGCAGTTGACGATAGGTTAGCGACGACCACGCGATGTGAGGCAGGAGAGTTCCCATGGCAGACGGCCACCCCACTCCCGATCAGGAAGCCCTGTCCAAGATCGACACCACGGTGCCGCACTCGGCCCGCATCTGGAACTACTGGATGGGCGGCAAGGACAACTACGAGGTCGACCGCGTCGCGGGAGACGCCTACCGGGAGATCGCCCCCAACATCGAGACGATGGCCCGCGCCTCCCGCGTCTACCTCATCCGCACGGTCACCTTCGTGGCCCGGGAGCGCGGCATCCGCCAGTTCCTGGACATCGGCACCGGCCTTCCGACGTACGACAACACCCACCAGGTCGCCCAGAAGGCGGCCCCCGAGTCCCGCATCGTCTACGTCGACAACGACCCCCTGGTACTGCGGCACGCGCAGGCCCTGCTCACCAGCACCCCCGAGGGGGTCACCGACTACGTCGACGCGGACCTGCACGACCCGGCCACCATCCTCGAAGCCGCCGGCAAGATCCTCGACTTCAGCAAGCCGGTGGCCCTGATGCTGATGGGCATCCTCGGCCACATCCAGGACTACGAGGAGGCCAAGGAGATCGTCCGCAGCCTCCAGGCCGCCCTGCCGTCGGGCAGCTACTTCGTCCACTACGACAGCACGGACACCGACGCCGAACTCAAGCGCGCCCAGGACGGCTACGACGACACCGGCGCCGTCCCGTACGTCCTGCGCAGCCCCCGGCAGCTGCACGCGTACTACGAGGGCCTGGAACTCCTGGAGCCCGGCATCGTGTCCTGCCCGCTGTGGCGCCCGGAGCCGGGCACGACCCCGGAGCCGACGGACGTGTACGGGGGAGTGGCCTACAAGGCGTAGCAACGCCGCGCCGCGACGGGCGACTTGGGCGACGCGGGAGCGTGCGGTGGCGGCCGTGTACTCCCGGGCACTTCGGGTAGGCCCCCCGCATGACCGGCCCCGCGGATCTCGCCCGGCAGGTTCTCGACGTCGTGGAGAACCTGGTGCCGCTCTGGTTCTCGGCCGTCGAGGACGTCACCCCGCGGCTGTCACCGAGACAGGTCCTGGCGCTGAGAGCGGTGCGCCACCGGCCCGAGCTGAACCTCACCGCCCTGGCCGAGCAGCTCGGCGTCGGCCTGCCCACGGCCAGTCGGCTCTGCGACCGGCTCGAAGCGGCCGGCCTGCTCCAGCGGTACGTCCGGCTCGACGACCGGCGTGAGGTGCGCCTGGTGGTCACCGCGCGTGGACGCGGGCTTCTCGCGGACGTCACCGAGCGCCTGTCGGTGCGTCTGACCGAGGCCTTGGGGGCGCTGCCGCAGGCGGAGCGTGCGCGAGTCGAGCAGGCGCTGCGGGCCCTCGGGTGACCGGTCAGGGGAGCCGGGCCGTGAGGTCGCCCGGCTCGCTGTGCACATGGCACAGCAGCAGGCACACGTCGTCCTCGTGCTCGTCGTCCAGCAGGGGGTGGAGGAGCAGGTCGGCCGATGCTTCGAGGTCCTCGTCGAGCGTGGCGGGCCGGAGTGTCCCGAGGGCCGTGGCCAGCCGTTCGATGCCCGGGTCGATGCCCTGGGCGCGGCGTTCCACCAGCCCGTCCGTGTAGAGGGCCAGGGTGGAGCCGGGCGGCAGCGGGACGGTGTGGTCGGCGATCTCCTGTCGGATGGGGATGCCGAGCATCGCGCCGGGCTTGGCGTCCAGGATCCGCACCTGCCCGTCGGGCGAGCGCAGCACCGGCGGCGGATGCCCCGCGGCGGCCCAGGTGAGGGTGGGCTCGTGGGGATGGAACCGGGCGATGACGGCGGTGGCGTACAGGTCGGGCTGCAGATGGTGCAGGAACAGATGCAGATGGGTGAGGAGCTGGCCGGGGCTCTTGCCGTCGACCGCGTAGGCGCGCAGCGCGGTCCGCAGCTGGCTCATCATCACCGCGGCGTGCAGACCATGGCCGGTGACGTCGCCGATGACGGTGATCAGGCTGCCGTCGGGCTGGCGGAAGGCGTCGTACCAGTCACCGCCGATGTTCAGGCCCCGGGTGGCCGGCAGATAGCGCGCGGCGAGCCGCAGGCCCGGGGTGGTGGGCAGCTCGGTGAGCAGGGCGCGTTGCAGGGTCTCGGCGATGTCGCGGTTGTGCTCGAAGCGCCGGGCGTTCTCCAGGGCGACACCGGCCCGCCGGGCGAGCTCGATCAGCATGAAGGCGTCGTCGGCGTCCCAGCGCTCGTCGTCGGGCGGTGACAGCGTCAGCACGCCCAGGGGGGCGCGGCGGGTCATCAGCGGCACGCACAGCAGCGGCCGGGTGGGGTCGAGCGCCGAGGGCGGCTGGTCGTCGACGCCGGGCAGACCGCCGGGGTGGTCGGCGGCGTACTGGGGGCGCCCTCGGCGGGCCGCGACAACGGCGGCGGCCGGATGCGGGCCGCCCCGGCGCACATCGTCCTCCCCGTCGAACAGCCATACGTCGGCGGTGCGGGCGTACCGGGGCACCAGGAGCGCGGGGAGCAGCCGCACGACCGCGTCGGGGTTCAGGGACGCCGTCAGGGCGGCGCTGGCGTCGGCGAGGAAGGTGAGTCTGCCGCGGGCCTTCTCCGCCTCCTTGCGGGCCTTCTGCTCGGCGGCGAAGAGTTCGCGCTGCGCCCGCCCGGCCGCGTCCAGCTCGGCGTGCAGGGCGAGAACACCCTGGTTGGTCTGGTGGAGTTCCTCGCGGTGGAACGCCACCAGCGCCTCCTGCTCGCCGAGCTTCTCCAGCAGTAGCGCGGCGTCCTCGTCGGCCCCGAACAGGGCTTCCGCGAGCGTCGCCGGATCGCCGGCCACATGCTCGCTGTCCGGCAGCCGCACCTCCTCCGAGCAGGAGACCGTCAGCCGCCAGGGCCGGCGGAACTCGCCCGGCCGCTGCGTCGCCGACGTCAACTCGACCAGGAACCGGGTGCCGCCGGGCCGCGCCGTGGTGGCCCGCGCGGTCAGCAGCCACGTGCCTCCCTTGGTGAGGCACTGCCTCAGCTGCGCGGTGAGCACGGACACCAGCCGGGCCCGGTCGGTCGGGGACACCCCGTGCGCGGTGGCCAGCCGCGCGGTGGCGATACGGGCCCGAGCCGCGTCGGTGACGGAACTGATGTGCCAGGTACGGGTCATGGGAGATGGTCCGGCGGGGAGGGGCTCAGCACCGCGACGGTGGTGTCGTCGCGTACCGGCCGGGCGGGGCTGCTCGCGTCGCGCACGATCACGGCGGCGATCACAGCGGGGTCGAGGGTGGGGCTGTGGGCGGCGGGGCCCGGACTCCAGCGGCTCGGCAGGCCGTCGCTGTGCAGCACGAGAAGACAGTCGTCCCCCCAGGCCACCTCGTGCTGCGGCAGGTGCGCCGCCCGGTGGGCGCCGACTATGCCGGGCCGCGACAGCATCGGCTGCCAGTTCGCGCCGGTGCGCAGCCGCGCTCCGATGTTGCCGATGCCGGAGAACAGCAACCGTCCGGCGGCGGTGTCGAGTTGGGCCACGGCCACGGCCGCGCCCCGGGTGTCCCGCAGCGCGCCCTCCAGCCTCCGCAGCAGCTGGGCGGGAGGCAGCTCGGGCGCCCGGCACAGCTGCTCCACGGCCGCCGAGGAGGCGTGTGCCGCCGCCAGGCCGTGGCCCAGCCCGTCGGCCAGCATCAGTGTGGTGAGGTCGCCCGCCCGGACCCACGCCCAGGCGTCGCCGGAGAACTCCGCGCCGGCGAAGGGGATGTTGACGCCCCCGGCGCGCACGGCCGGGGCGGGGGAGCGGGCCGGCGCGCGTCGGCGCCCCGGCCGGGTGCCGATCCGGGCGAGGGCGACGGTGCCCCGGCCGACGGTGCTGTGCAGGTCGAAGTCGTCGGCGACGCGGTGGCAGGTGCCGAGGCCCGCGCCGAGCGAGGACGTGGTCGAGAAGCCGTCGCGCAGGGCGCCCGCGACATCGGGCATCCCCGGCCCGTGGTCGATCGCCATGATCTGCACCAGCGAGGCCGCGCCGTCCGCCCGGTCCGGCGCGGGGCGGGCCATGACGTCCAGCAGCATCAGCCCGCCGCCGGCGTGCTTGAGCAGATTGGTGGCCAGCTCGGTGGCCACCAGCGCGGCACCGGCGGCGCGGCTCTCGTCGAGCCCGGCCCGCGCGGCCGCGGCCTCGGCGGCCACCCGGGCGTCCCGCACCCGGGTCGAGTCGTGCACCGGAACCTCCCAGACGCGCGGCATCACCGCTCCTCGCGCGGGCGCGGCGCACCCGACATCCAGGAGGTCACGGTCACCGTGGTGCCCGAGCCGGGGCGGCTGTCGATCGTGAACTCGTGAACCAGCCGCCGGGCGCCGCCCAGACCCATGCCCAGGCCATCGCCGGAGGTGTAGCCGTCGATGAGCGCCTGGTCGAGATCCGCGATGCCCGGCCCCTCGTCGCTGAACGTCAGCCGCAGACCCCGTGCGCCGCCCCTGTCCACCGGCTCGCACTCCATCTGGCCCCCGCCGCCGTGGACCAGGGTGTTGCGGGCCAACTCGCTGGCGGCCGTGACCAGTTTGGTCTGCTCGACCAGACCGAAGCCGAGCTGGGCGGCCGCCTGCCGTACATGCTGCCGTACCCACACCAGATCCAGATCCGAGTGGATCGGCAGGCAGGCGGAGATGCCGCCGACGGTCTGCATCACGGACTCTCCTGGCGGGCGTGCCCCCGGCGGGGAAAGGTCGGGTCCGATTCGCCGAGGAGACGCATCGCCTCCTCGGTGCTGAGCGCGGTACGCAGTCCCGGCAGGGTCAGCCCCAGCTCCACCAGCGTGATCGCCACGGCCGGCCGCATCCCCGCCACCACCGTCCTGGCGGCGAGGAGACTCGTCTGGGCGGCGATGTCGCCGAGCACCCGCCCCAGGAACGAGTCGACGATCTCCACACCCGAGAGGTCGATGACCACGCCCGTCGCCCCGCTGCGCGCGACCGTGTCGCTGATGTCCTGCTGGAGCTGCTCCGCCGTGCCGTCGTGCAGATCGCCCTGGAGCGACACCAGGAGGACGTCGCCGAGCTTGAGGACGGGTACGGTTCCGCCGTACGGCGACGGCCCGCCGTACGGCGCGGGGAAGTCGCCGCTCACCTGGGCCCCGAACCGGCGACATCGTGGGACACGATGTCCGTGCCCTGTTCCCGCAACGCGTAGGCGAGTGCGTCCGCGAGGCTCGCGCGGGTGAGCACCGAGCTCAGGTCGATGCCCAGATGGACGATGGTCTGCGCGATGGCCGGCCGGATGCCGGAGACGATGCACTCGGCTCCCATCAGCCTCGCCGCCGCCACGGTCTTCATGAGGTGCTGGGCCACCAGGGAGTCGACGGTAGGCACCCCGGTGATGTCCAGGATGGCGAACCTGGCGTGCTGCTCGACGATCGAGTTCAGCAGCGTCTCCATCACGACCTGGCTGCGCGCGCTGTCCAGCGTGCCGATCAGGGGGACGGCGACGATGCCCTCCCACAGCTTGATCACCGGCGTGGCGACCTCCATGAGCTGCAGGCGCTGCCGGTCGATGACCTCCTCCACATCGCTCAGGGCCGTCTCCAGCACGACCAGACGCAGGGTGCCCATGAGGACCGTCAGGGTCGTGGTGCACTCACGGAGGTGTTCGGCGGACACACCGGAGAGCTCGGCGACGAGGAGTTCGGTGACGGGCGGCCGCAGCGCGTCCACCTCGGCGGAGATCTGGGTGATGGTGGAACCGGCCCGGGCCCGCGACGCCGCCGTCCGCGCCAACTGCTCGCGTACGACGTGGAAGCCACCGGCCTCCGCGTCCTCGACGCCGGCCGCGGAGGCCACGGCGGCGAGCGCGTCCACGACGGCCCGGCCCGCCTCCACCGCCTCGTCCCGGGAATGGGTGAAGACGGTGCGGAACAGCGCCGCGTCGGCCCAGCGCTGCGCGATCTGCTCCTGCCGGCCGCGCAGGAAGTTCGCCACTTCCTGCGCCGGTGTCATCCGCCGGTCTGCCGTGTCCTGTTCCGGCACGGGTCTCTCCTCACGTGCTGTCGCGCCTCCCCGCTTCGGGAAACGACTGGTGGGCGTGGTCGCCGGTGGGGCCGGACACGACCCGCTCGCCCGGCTCCACGGTCAACTCCTGAATCCACAGCTGACAGTGTTCGGGATGCCTGGAAGAGTGGGCCCGTGACTTCCTCCCCCCACCCGCCGCCCGACGAGGTGGCGCGTATGACCTCCGAGGCGGCCGAGCTGCTGGAGGTCCTGTGGGGACGCGCCTCGACGGCGCCGGTGTCCGCCTCCCAGATCCGCGTGCTGTTCATCCTGGAGCACAACGACGGCATCAATCTGCGTACGCTCGCCGACGCCCTCGGCTCCACGCCGCCCTCCACCAGCCGGCTGTGCGACCGACTGGAGGCGGTGGGCTTCGTCGAGCGCCGGGCCGGCACGGCCAGCAGGCGCGAGCTGTCTCTGCGGCTGAGCCGACGCGGACGGTCCTTCCTGGTGGACCTGCGCGCCCGCCGTGAACGCGCCCTGCGGTCCGTGCTGGAGCAGATGCCGACCGCGCGGCGGACCGCGCTGCTGGAGGGGCTGGAGGCGTTCTGCGCCGCCGCCGCGACACAGATCCACGAGGGCGACGCCACCGACGCCCGAAGCGCCTGACCGCCGCCGACCCGACCCCGGTCCGACAGCCTCATCCCCACCCTTCCCCTGTGCCCGGCTGTGCTCGGCCTCGGCTCACTCTGTTGCCTCCGGCCATAGTTGTCAAACGACAACTGTTAACCATGTGCAGGCTCCCGCTGTGCCGACGGAACAGCCCAAGTCGCCCTGCTCGTCGGTGCGTTGAGAGCGGCTACTCCTTCGCCGGCGGCTCGTCCGGCAAGGGGGCGACGTGTCCGGAGTCCACGGCGGTCAGCGCCTCGTCGACGCTGTCCACCGTCGCCACCGTGATGCTGACGCCGGTGAGATCGAGGATCCGCCGTACGGCCGGCGCCGGAGCGATGATGTACACGCCGCCCGGGATCCGCCGCACCTCCTGGTAGGTCCGCAGGATGATGTTCATGCCGGACGAGTCCATGAAGGGGACGGCCGACACGTCCAGCAGGAAATGCCGTCGGCCGTGGCGTAGTTGGTTCGCCAGATGATGTTGCAGCTCGGTCGCCGTGTCGATGTCCAGTTCCCCCTCGATCGTGAGCAGCACGGCGTCGTCCCGGGGCAGTTCGACCTTGATCGACAGGGGATTCTGGGCAACGGACACAAAGGCCTCCCGGCGCTACCGATCGGGGACGAGTGCCCCGATGCACGGATTCGACGCATCGACCGGCGATGCGCCCGTGCGTATACCCGCCAATCGTCGGGACACACGGGCTCCGATATCAGGCGACTCCGGGCTCCAGGAGCCCTGTGCGCAGCCGCTTGATGATGCGGCTGATCAGCCGGGACACATGCATCTGGGACACCCCGAGCTGCTCGGCGATCTGCGACTGGGTCAGCTCCTCCACGAACCGCAGATGGAGGATCCGGCGCTCACGGTCGCCGAGTTCGGCGATCAGCGGCGCCAACGACTGGAAGTCCTCGACGAGTTCCAGCGACGGGTCCTCCTCACCGATGAGGTCGCCCAGCACGGTGTCGCCGTCCTCGCCGCCCTCGGTGGTGAGCGCCACGTCGAGCGAGGAGGTGTTGTAGCCGTTGGACGCCTTGCGCGCCTCGACGACCTCCCCCTCGGACAGTGACATCAGCTCGGACAGCTCACGTGTCGTCGGCATGCGGCCCAGCCGGGACTGCAGCTCGTCCGTCGCGCGGGCCAGCTCCACCCGCGCCTCCTGCAACCGCCGCGGCACATGCACCGCCCAGCTGGTGTCCCGGAAGAAGCGCTTGATCTCGCCGACGATGTAGGGCACGGCGAACGTGGTGAACTCCACCTCCCGGGACAGCTCGAACCGGTCGATGGCCTTGATCAGTCCGATGGTCCCGACCTGGACGATGTCCTCCAGCGAGTCCTCACGGCCCTGGAAGCGCGAGGCCGCGTACCGCACGAGCGACAGGTTCATCTCGATGAGCGTGTTGCGCACGTACTGGTACGTGTGCGTGCCCTCCTCCAGCATGGCCAGCCGGTCGAAGAACTGCCGCGACATCTCGCGCGCATCCCTCGGCCTGACCTGCGACGGATCCTCGATCCGGGGCAGGCCCGCCCCGTCCGCCATGACCGTCTCCCGTGCCGCGGCCGTTGTCCGTGCCGTCACGGCTGCCATGCTGTCCACCCCTCTCGCCCGAAGCCTTGCTGCCATCCCTCGCATGCCCCGGTACCCGCGACTCAGTCCAACTCGGTCGTGAAAGGGACCGTGTTGCTCCGCACTCTGGCCTGAAGTCGCCACCGCCCCCCGCTCGACGGGATCACCGGAGCTGGCAGCCCGTCACCACGAATGCGGGCACCGCCGTTTGTCCGCCGGATCGCGGGGCAAGCGGAGTTCCACGCCTCCTGATCGGAGGCACGTCGGCGAAAGCGGTGTTCTGCGCACGGGCCCTGGTCGCCCGCCCACCGTCTACCGCCGCCATTCCCTGAAAGCGTCGTTCAGGAGCGATTTCGCATGCTGGTCAATGTGTCCGCAAACGGTTCCGGCACATCCGTACGTCCCGGCACGCCCGACAGGAGGACGCACGACGACGCCCCCGACACCGCCACCGCCTTCGTCCGGCTCGCGGCGATGGACGAAGGGCCCGAGCGTGACGTCGTACGGGACGAACTGGTGCGGGCCTGGCTGCCCATGGCGCACCGCATCGCCGGCCGCTTCCGCAATCGCGGCGAGTCGCTGGAGGACCTGCGCCAGGTCGCCGCGATGGGCCTGGTCAAGGCGGTGGACCGCTACGAGCCCGAACGGGGGGCGTTCGAGAGCTACGCCGTGCCCACCATCACCGGCGAGATCAAGCGGCATTTCCGCGACCGGATGTGGACACTCCGCGTCCCCCGGCGCGTCCAGGACCTCCGCAACAAGGTGCGTGTGGCACGGCGCGAGCTGAGCCAGACCTCCGGCGGCGGAGCCGAGCCCTCGGTCGCCGATGTCGCCGCCCACGCGGGGCTCACGGAGGAGGAGGTCAACGCCGGGATGGAGGCGCTCGAAAGCTTCAGCGCCCTGTCGCTGGACGCGGAGATGTCCTCGGGCGACGACGGCTACAGCCTCGCCGACACCCTCGGCGCGCCCGATGGGGCGTACGACGTCGTCGTGGACCGGGAGGCCGCCAAGGAAGGGCTGCGCCGACTGCCCGAACGCGAGCGCGCCATCCTCTACATGCGCTTCTTCGAGGACATGACGCAGAACCGCATCGCCGACCGCCTCGGCATCTCCCAGATGCACGTCTCCCGCCTCATCAGCCGCAGCTGCGCCCGCGTCCGGGACGAGGCCCTCGGCCGGACCACCCCTTCGTCCTGACCCGTAGCCGTACGCCGTCGTGCCGGCCGACCAGTCCGCCGTACGCCGTCGTGCGGCCGCCCCTTCCGCCGGTCTTCTGCCGGACTCCGTCGTCCCCGATCACCTCACCGAGGAGCGTAAAAGATGCTGATGCCCCATCCCGTGACCCTGCGCGGTCTCGTCGAGGAGTACGAGTCACTCATGGCCCACGAGGGCGAGCGGAGCGACCCGCAGACCGCTCGCCGCGCGCAGGACCTGGCGTACACGTTGTGCGTGTCCACGGGCACCCGCGACGTCCGCCGGGCGCTGGAGGCGGCGCGCCGCCGGCTCGCCGCCGCACAGGCGACCGCGACCGCCGAGCTGTGCGGGAACCGGGTGATACTCCCGGAGGATCTCGACAGCCATGGTCCGGGCACGAGCGGGTATGCGGCGCTTCATGAACAGTACTGAGCCGAGCTGCCCCGAACCGTCGATCCCGTGGACATCATGACCTCGATGGAACGCCACCCGACCGTGAACCATGGCACAGCTTCCGTGGAAGGGGTGTCCGCCCGGTCGCCGCGGTCGCCGGGCGCGATCACCAGTGCCGCGGCGGCCCGCCGCCATGTGCGGGCGTTCGTGGGGGAGCGGTGGCGTTCCCCGGCCGGGCCGCCGACCGAGGAGGCGATGATCGATCTCATCCTCGTCGTCTCCGAACTGGTCACGAACGCGGTCCGGCACGGTGGTGGCATCGCCGGATTCGACGTCACCCTCACCGCTGGAGGCGTGCGGCTGAGCGTGCGGGACCACAGCGCCGCCCTGCCCGTCGGCATCCACGGGCCCGGTGTGCTGCCGCGGGCCCACGAGGGCAGCGGATACGGATGGCCGCTGATCAACCGGCTGTGCAGCGAGGTCGACGTCGAGCGCCGCACGGCCGGCGGCAAGACGATCAGTGTGCTGGTGCCGCTGACCTGACGTCTCACCCCTGACGTCTCACCAGGGCAGGAAGACGTGGATGTCCTTGCCCTGGTCGTGCACCACCACGCTCACCTCGTCGCACAGCGTGTGGATCAGATACCAGCCGATGCCGCCGCCCCCCTTGCTGGGGCTGAAGGGGCGCGGCGCGGGCGACGTGGTGCTCGTGTCCCCCAGCGTCACATGCACCCCGTCGTGGGTGCGGCGCATCGTCAGTTCGAAGCGCCCGGGGGCGTACTGCACCGCGTTGGCCGCCAGCTCGGTGACCACCAGCAGGATGTCGTCCCAGTGCTCGACGGCCGTCGGCGGGGACGTGCGCGCGAGCGTGCCCAGGAACCCCTCGGCGGCCGTGCGGGCGCCCGTCACGTCGCCGAGCTCTCCGTCGAAGGCGGCGTGGCTGTCGTGGATCTCCTCAGCAGGCAGTTCGTCGTCCCTACGCGGCTCTGTCGCCATCTCGTCTTCCCCGGTTCGGCTCTGCGAGGCGGACGCGATGTCGCGTTCCCCTCCGACGCTCGTGTTTCCCGCGCAGAGAGTGGCTACGCGTTCGAAAGCGTAGGGATGTGTGGGGCCTTGGCGAAGAGAGTGGCCCTCCGGCACCTGCCGCCTGCATCGGCGCTCTACCGCGCACCCGGCTCACCGCCCTCGGCCGGCATCCGGAAGACCAGCAGCGCGACGTCGTCGTCGTTGTCGACCGGACGGGCCCGCTCCAGGAGCAGGTCGCAGAACACATGCAGCGGCCGGTGGACGAGTGCCGCCGCATGCCGGCGCAGCCGGGCCAAGCCCCGGTCGAGGGTGTGCCCCGGGGACTCGATCAGGCCGTCCGTGTACAGCACGAGCGTGGACAGCGGCGGGAGCGGGGTGAGCGTGTCGGTACGCGCCCGGATCAGGCCCGTGCCGAGCAGGTGGTCGTGCTCCTCGTCCAGGAAACGGGACCGGCCGTCGTGTGTGATCAGCAGCGGCGGCGGATGCCCGGCGTTGGTCCACCGCAGCGCCCACCCGTCGTCGCCGTTCCGTTCGACCCGGCCGAATATCACGGTCGCCATGGACGCCTCGGCCACATGCACCACGGCCTGGTCCAGCCGCTCCACGATCGCGCTCGGCGGCTCCTCCAGCGCCCAGGCGTAGGCGCGGAGCATGTTGCGGACCTGCGCCATGCCGGCGGCCGCGTCGATGTTGTGCCCCACCACGTCGCCGATGGCCACCGCCGTGGACCCGTCGGCCAGCGAGAACGCGTCGTACCAGTCGCCGCCGACCTGCGCGGACTCCGACGCCGACTCGTAGCGCGCGGCCATCCGCAGCCCCGGCACCTCCGGCATCTGGGGCAGCAGATGGCGCTGCATGGTCTCCGCGATGTGCCTCTGACGCTGGTACAGACGCGCGTTCTCCAGCGCCAGCCCGGCCCGGCGGGCGATGTCCTCCAGCAGGGACAACTCGGCGCCGGTGAAGGCCCCCGGCCGGTCACCGAGGCCCAGCGTGAGGGCGCCGAGCACCGCGCGCGGCCCACGGATGGGCGCGATCGCGGCGGAGCGCATGCCCGTCACCCGGAACAGCTTCTGCTGCGCGACCGCGATTCCCGAATCCGGCGGACCCTGGTAGGTCTCGGGCCCGGCCAGCGCCGACCCCGCCCCGCGCAGTGCGCGGGACAGCGGCATGAACGACTCCTCGTGGACCGGCGGCAGCGGGCCCTCCAACTCCTCGCACCGCACCACGGAGCCGTCGTGGTGGGTCGCCACCGTGGTCCGCCAGACGTCGTCGCTCTCGCTGATCAGGTCCACGATCGCCCAGTCCGCCAGTCGCGGCACCACCAGCCGGACCAGGCGTGCGACCGCCTCGTCGGAGTCCAGCGTGGAGGTCAGCCGGGTCGTCGTCTCGGCGAGCAGCGCCAACCGGTCCAGCTGCGACAGCGCCGACGGCTCGGCGGCCGGGAGCACACCGTTCTCCGGGCCGGACTCGTAGAAGAGGACCGCCGCGCCCGTCGCCGCCCCGTCGAGCCGGCACGGTGTGACCAGCCAGGACACCGGCAGCAGCGTGGCGTCACCGCGCCGGAACCACTCATGGTCCCCGCCGCCCGTACGGCCGCTGAGGATGGCGTGCATCATCGGGCACGCGGCGCGGGGCATCGTCTGCCCGAGGTGGTCGCGGTGCAGCAGCTCGTGGGCGTCCCGGCCGACGAGTTCGGCGGCCGTGCGGCCGAGCATGACCTCCGCCCGGGCGTTCACCGCGAGGACGGCGCCGTTGTCGTCCATCACGTACATGCCGGCGTGCACGAGATCGGGCAGCCCGTCCAACAACCGCACAGCCGGGCCGGACACCTGCGGCTCGGTGTGATCCGGACTCCACGCGCTCATGTTCGGGCTCCTCCGGCTCCGGTCGAGGACGGGACCTGCCGTACGTGCCGTGGAGAGGTCCGCCGCACGTGCTGCACGCATTACCCCGTCCTCGACGGCCTACGCGCGAAAGGTCCTGGACCGCAGGTCGGAGCCTGTGTCGGCCCTACGGTCCCTGTGTCGGCCCTACGGTCCCTGTGTGCCGTACGCGAACGGCGGCGGCCTCACCCGTACACTCCGAGCGCGCAGCGGACGACGTCACGCCTGAGTGTGCCGTACGCAGGCCGTGACGACCTGGCGCAGGCTCCCCGTCCGCTCCATCACCTCGCGCTGCACCCGGGCCCCGTTGCCGCGCCCCATCAGCTCGGCGACGGCCGCGCGGACCCGCTCGGCGTCACCGTTGGCGACGAGTGCCTCCTCGACGTGGTCGAGCAGGGCGTGGATCACCTCGGCGGCCGGCCGGGGCCGCATCGTCGAGGGGTCCAGGAGGTTCTCCGACATGCCGGAGCGGGCGGCACGCCAGGTGGCCAGCCGCAGCAGTCCCGCACTGTGTCCGAGCGGCTCCCGGCCGGCCCGCCACTCGCGCGCCGCGGTGTCGACGAGCCCCCGGGCGAGGGCGGCGACGAGGACCGCGGTGTCTGGGTGCAGACAGACGTCCGCGACCCGGATCTCGACGGTCGGATACCGCTGGGACAGCCGGGCATCGAAGTAGATCATGCCCTCGTCGCGGACGACTCCCGTGGCTATCAGGTTCGTGACGCACTGGTGGTACCGCTCCGCCGAGCCGAAGATGTCCGACGGACCGGCCATCGGCCACAGGTCCCACACCTGGCTGCGGTAGCTGGCGTACTGGCTGTCGTGGCCTTGCCAGAAGGGTGAGTTCGCGCTCAGGGCAGTCAGCACGGACAGCCACGGCCGCATACGGTCCAGGACGGCGACACCCTCCTCGTCGGATTCCACGGACACGTGCACATGGCAGCCGCAGACGAGCTGCACCTGAGTGGCCAGGCCGAATTCCCGCGCCATCCACAGGTACCTGCTGTTCATGGTGATCGTCGGACTCACCGTCAACGGCGACGTGGCCAGCGCCACCACCGCGCTGCCGAGCCCCTCGGCATGGCGCGCCGCGTCCTTGCGACAGCGGATGATCTCGGCCCCCAGGTCCGCCATGTCCGACTGCGGATGCGTGGCGAACTCCACCTGCTCGTCGTGGAGCTCCTTCTCGAACACGTCCTGTCCCGTGCCCTCCTGCGCGGCACGCGCGAGCACCGCCGCGGCCCGCGCCTGCGGCTCGCCGGTCTCGGGATCGACCAGGAGGAGTTCCTCTTCCACTCCGACGGTACGCACGTCATCTGGCCCTTCTGCGCTAGGTGGTGACAGCCGTGTGCCCTCGGACGACGCCGGGACACCTCACCGGGCCGCGTGCGGGCCGGGTCCGTGTACGCGGCGACGGGCCGGGTACCCGTGCGGCGCTTCGGGAGCCGTGCCGGGCAGGCGCGGCGGCCCCTGTCCGCGACACGGAGGAGGAGAACGTGACCAGCACCACCGAGACCGGCCGCGTGACCGGCACCGCAGACAAGGACTACAACCTGATCTGGTATGTCGAGGCGTGCCTGAACAACGCGCTGCGCCTCGAGACGTACATCCAGGACGCGGAGCGGGAGAAGGACACCGAGGTGGTCGAGCTGTTCCGGAAGGCACAGGCCGACAGCCGCAAGGGCGCCGACCTGGGCAAGCAGCTGCTGCGCCGACGCCTGAACGACTGACGGCCGGCCTCTGGTCGCCTACCGCACGCCCGGGTGAGTCCGGCGCCTCACCCGGGCCGCCCGCGTTTCCCGGCAGGGCCCGCCGATCATGAGCGGCCGCGGCTTCCCCTCGCCCGGCTCGCGCGGAAGGGTCGGCCGAAGGAGGGGAACCGCCATGGCGCACCCCGGGCCGCACGACGCGCTCATCGGCATGGCGCCCCGCGGCCGTACCGGCCGGCTTTCCGGGCGGGGACGCGAGGAGTACCGGAGTCCGACTCGCGACCATCGGACACTCCCTTCTCCCGGGGCCAGGAGGAGGCGGGCCCCCGGGGGCCCGGAGTAGCGCGGGTTGGCAGCGCGTATCCGTTCCCGACGACTCACCCGACTTGCTCGTCTGTGCCGCCCTGCGTTCACAAGGTGACCGCATGTGTTCGTTCTCGACCTGCCGGGCGCATACCGCTCCGCCCGCCCAGCGCCATTGTGAGCACGGCCGGGACCGTCACGCGAACCGGCGGAGGAAATCGCCAGGCGGCATCGAGCGGCCCTGCCGAACCATCCCGGATGACCACAGCACGCCGCCACCGGAACAGCCGGCCCCATCGCGGGCCTGGTCGCGCATGGGTGCTTTGGGTGCTTGCCGAGGCGGCTCCCCGCTGCCCAGGATGCTGCGATGACACCACGTGCCGCAGTACGCCCCTACCGCCCCCAGGACCACGACGCCCTCCATGACATCTGCATCCGCACCGCTGACAACGGCGGCGACAGCCGCCCCGCCTACGCGGACCCCGACGTCTTCCCGGCGACCTTCGCCACCCCGTACGCCCACCTGGAACCGGACCTGACCTTCGTACTGGACGACGGCCAAGGGCAAGCGGTCGGCTACATCCTCGGCACCGCGAACACCTCCGCCTTCGCCGAGAACTTCCGCAGGAAGTGGCTCCCCCTGGTCACGGACCGCTTCCCGGCGCCCATCGGCCCACCGGCCACCCCCGACGAGGCGATCATCCAGCTCCTGCACCATCCCGAACGCATGGTCCTCCCCGAACTCGCCCCATATCCGGCCCACTTGCACATCGACCTGCTCCCCGCCTGGCAGGGCCGGGGCCATGGCAGATCCCTGATGCACACATTCCTCCGGGCCCTCCAGGCCAGAGGAGTCCCGGCCGTCCACCTCTCGATGGTCAGCACCAACACCCCGGCCCGGGCCTTCTACGACCGCCTGGGCTTCCACGAGATCACGGTGCCGAACCCCGGCCCCGTGACGTACCTGGGGCGCACGACGGAGGTAATCGGCACTCGTCGGGAGGAGTGAAGCGGGCGACCGCGATCGGCGTCGGTAACCCACGGCCCGGCCTCCCGACCAACCTGCCCGGGAGTCATCACCGCGCACCCCGGATCGACAGATCCTGCGACGGTCGGCCGTCTGCGCAAGCATCCGCCCATGCAGCACTTCGGGTCGCGAACCTCGTCGGCGCGCCTTGCGCCGCTCGGGCTGCGCGACACGCCCCTGGAGCAACCCGACGCACCACGGAAGCCCGCCGCACTGTCAGAACCCGGCCATCGACTTGTCGAGCACCCCTCCCAGCGCCCCATAGAGGCCGCACCGGACGGAGCACCCCGCCGTCCGTCGGAGAAAGAACCCCACGAGAAAGCAGATCGCGAGAAGCCCGAACAACACCACCGTCACCACCGGGCTGTAGACCCAGCTGACGAACCCGGCGATGCCCAGCCAGACCAACATCGGCGGCAGCGATCCACGTAGCACGGTCCGGAACGTGATCGCCACCGCTCCCTGCGGCAGTACCCGCTCATTCCACAAGTCGATGTGGTTCCGCGTCAAACAGGACTCATTGGGCATGAGGCAATGGGACCACTTTCCACTTCCGATGCACATGGTGGTCCACACGAAACCGGCACGGCTCGCGCGGATCAACGATGCAAATCCGTCCGGGGCTCGTGTCAGAGCCGGAACGTCACCTTATGAGCAGATGAGGGCATCGGCCGATGTGTAGGAGCCGTAGGTCCTGGTTCCATCCGAGTTCTGCTGGTAGTAACGGCCCTGGGAGTCACGGAGCATTCCGGTGAGGTTCCTGACACTACCGTCGTACCGGATCTCGGAGCCTTCCCAATACAGGTAGTAGTCGGCTTTGCCGAACGTCAGCGGGCCGACGATCCCGTCGTCATCAAGGCCGTGGTCTTTCTGCCAGGCCTTGGTCGCCGCCTCGGTGGTGGGACCGAACCAGCAGTCGCGACCGCTGTTTGCAAGATGGCCGTCGGCCCAGAGGATCCCCTGCCACATGCCGACGACGTTGCTGTGGTTGTTCGCGGTTCGGGAGAGCGGGCCCTCGTCGCCGAAGTCGTCGTTGATCTCTCCGGCACCGACTACGTATCCCTGGGAGTATTCGGAACGGAGGCTTGCGTTCGATGTTCTGGACGGCGCCACGACTCGTGCGGCGCGAACAGGCACTGGACGGCCCGCAGGCCGGGCCGCCCGCCTGCCCCGGTCCTAGTCCTTGTCGGTCCACCAGTAGCGGTTGGTGCCCTTCGTCTTCACATCGCCCACCACTGCGCACCAGGTGACGCGCTTGCCGTTGTCGGTGGCGCCCATGGTGGTGCGGGCGCAGGCGCGGATCACGCGGTTCGGGAATTCGGAGCGCCAGTGGGCGTACCACTTGGAGTAGAACTTCTTGTCCTTCTTGTCGGTGGTGACACCGCCGCAGCCCTTCCAGTTCTTGCCCCCGTCGGGGCTGATGTCGACCCACACCCGGTCGCCCTTGCGGACTTTGCCGCTTCACCCGGCAGACCACCTGATCCACGCCGACCCGCAGGACCGGGCGGCACCGGGTTCGCCCTCTACACCCCTGCGGCGGCGCGTCGGCCGAGGCCGCCTCCCCCGGACCAGGGCTACTTGGATGGGGGTGTCGGGAGGCGGTCCGGCCGGCCGTGGCGGTCCGCCCGACCGCGTCCTGTTGCGCACCGTGGCCGGACACACCGGTCGCGGTGACCTCGGATGGTCATTCCGGGCGCGGTGCATGCGGTGTCGTCGCGGTGGAGGCGGAACCGCCTCCCGCGTAGGCGATGTTCGGCCGCGGCGGCTGGGCCATGCCGGCTCCGAGGAAGTAGTCGACGTGGTGGGACTGCATGTAGCCCTTGAAGGTCATGGCGTTTCGGTAGGCGGGGTTGTGGGCCGGTGTGTACAGCCGGGTGGTCGTCGGCTGGTTCGTGGTGAAGATGATCAGTTCGTTGTAGGAGGCGTTGGTGTACACGGCCTCTTCGCGCCAGTCGCCGAGGATGTCGCCGACGAGGGTGGGACCGCCCTGGGCGGCTGTGACCGCGCCGTGGTTCCAGGTGCTGACCAGCCGGGGCAGGCTGCCGCTCGCCGTCGGCTTCAGCGGGTCCCACTTCTCGATCTTGCCGTCGTTGAGCAGTTCCATGGTGAGGTCGCCGTCCCACCACAGGCCCAGCTGCGGCCACGGGCGCAGCGAGGTGTTCGGTTCGGTGAGCCTGTTGGAGGACGCGTTGTACAGGCCCGAGAAGGACCAGACCTCCATGCCGGGGAAACGTGGGTCGACGTCGCCGGCCATGCCGCGTCCGACGTCGGCGGGGCCGCCGTTGTGCTTCCAGATGACGGAGCCGCTCGCGGCGTCGTAGGAGTACTCGAGCAGGCCGCTCGGGTTGTCCTGCTGCACGCCGTAGCCCTCCAGGCCGGGACGGCCGGGATCCATGTCGGCGAGGTGGAAGCGGTCGCCGTGGATGATGCCCTGGGGTCCCATCGAGTAGCGCAGGGAGCCGTCGCCGTTGAGGACGAACCCGATCTCGGCGACCTCGTCCGTCCCGTCCCCGTTGACGTCGATGGCGCGGGTGTTGTGCCCGTCGGGTGCGTCCTGACCGCCGCGCAGCCACGTCCACTCATGCCTCAGGGCACTGCCGGTGAACCGCCAGGCGGCCATCAACAGGTTGAAGGCCCCGTCGTCGCGGCGGTTCTTCATGTAGGCGACCAGACTCGGCGTGGTGCCGTTGAGATACGCCACCCCTAGACGCGCGCCCATCGGACCGTCGCCCAGGTAAGTGGTCGGTATCGCGGCCCAGTTGCGGAGCGCTCCGGTCCGGCCGTCGAGGACGGCCATGAACTGGCGCGCGTCGTCCGCGTGCGTCCAGGTCGCCCCGTCGCCGAACCTGACGCCGTCGGCGATCTTCAGGGCTACCTCGGCACGGCCGTCGCTGTCGAAGTCGTAGACCGTGACGCCGTCCCAGTGGCCCACGTCGATCGCGGACGACCCCGGTTCGATGTTGTCCTGGTTCTGGCTGTTCGGCCCCATGTCGACCTCCCAGAGGAACTGCCCGCGGCTGCTGTACGCCTCGAGCTTCTGGGGGGAGGTCTGCCGGTCCAGCACGTAGTCGTACTCGCCGTCTCCGTCGAGGTCGCCGACCCAGACGAACTTCACCGGACCGCCGGAACGCAACGGTACGCGGACCACGGGCTCCGTGGCGTGATCGGCAGTCAAGGTGAAGGCCCCGCTGGGCGTCTGCTCCTGCCCGCCCACCACCGGAGCCACGCGGTAGCTGTTGGACCGCGTCAGGTCGGCTGTGGAGTCCGTGTAGTTGGTCCCGCCCGTCAGGACGCTCGCGTTGAGTTTGACGTACGTGCCGCCGCCGGTCGACCGGTACACGTTGAACCCGATGCCCTCCGGGTCGAGTCCCAGCAGTCGCCAGGAGACCAGTACCTGGGTGCCGCCGGAGCGCACCGCCACGACCCCGCGCCCGAGGTTCTCCATCACGCGCGCGGCCCGAATCGGGGCATCGCCGGCCACGGCTGTGGTCGTACCGGGCGAGGCGAGGCTCGTCGGCACGGTGGCCAGCGCGGCGCAGACAGCCAGGACCGCCGAGATGCCGAGGGGCCTCCGGCAGGCCACCCACGACCATAACGTCATGCGCATGACAATCTCCTGTGGCTCGCGGATGTGGTGCGGGGAGTGCGGCCTGGGCGTCCGGTCTGGGCCGGAACGGAAACCCTGAAGGGTTAAACCGTTTACACGCTTGCGATGGAAGCACTGCGACAAGTGCGCGTCAAGGTCGCTGGACTGACAACATCCTTGGAGTTCAACGGCGTTTCCGCCCCTGATCGCACACTCGGCCGTCGAGTGGAAACGCTTCCAAAAGGGTGTGGGACGCCGGAGGCCCTTTTCCGGACCAGGAAAGTGATTGCGGGGCTGTCGCAGGCCGGGTCACCCGGCGCGCTCGTATGACAGCCGGCCGCGGCCGGTGTGGGGCAGAGGGCACGGCTGCGGGGGTGTGCGGAGGTCTTGTCGTCGCGACGGTTGACCATGATTGGGAGTGACCGGGCAGTTCTCTGCCGTGGACGAGTTGTTGACCGGGCGGGAGAACCTTCGGCTGATGACCGCCCGAGTCGTTGTTCGGGCCGGGGCCGCGCATGGTGGGTCAGCAGGGCCTCCTGACCGCCCGCTGGTTCGAAGCCGCGGTCGAGGTGCCGGGGTCCGCACCGTCAGGCGCGTCCGTCGGCGTCAACGTCGGCACATCGCGGCAGCACACTCGCTGCGGGCTGCCGGATCACTTGCCGATGCGCAGTGCCTCTCTGAGGAACACACTGGCGTAGCTCGGGGTGCCCTGGGTCGTGATCACCTCGATACCGGCGCGCACGTGCCGGTCCTCCGTGGCCTCGCGCAGCAGCACGTCTGCCAGGTCGGCGCGGGAGGTGAACATGCCGGGCAGTCTCTGTGGCTCGACGGCGATGCGGTAGTCCGTGACGGTCGTGGCGTCGAACAACCCCGACGGGCGAGCGATCGTCCAGTCGAGATCGGTGGCCCGCACGATCGCCTCCATGCGGCGCGCGTCCTCGTACAGCGGGCGCCCCATCGACATCAGGATCGGCCCGACCACCTTGCGGAAGAAGAACCTCTCCTGAGGAGCCAGTTCCGGGTGTACGCCGATCGAGGTCACGCACACCAGCCGCCGCAGCCCGTGCCTGCTCATCGCCGCCACGATGTTGCGCGCACTCCGCGAGAAGACCGTGACCGGCTCCCGGGTGTACGGGACGCCAAGGGTCGAGACGACGCGGTGATGCCCGGCCACCACCTCGTCCACCGCTACCGGGTTCAGCGCATCCGCACCCGCCACCCGCAGCCGTAAGTCCTCGATCGGGAAGGCGTCGGGCCGCCGTGTCACGGCTGTCACCGTGTGGCCCTCGGCGAGTGCCTGCTGGGTGACGAGCCGTCCGGTGGGGCCGTTCGCCCCGAAAACCACGAGCTTCATGCGCTGCTTCCTCGCCATCGTCACTTGATAGGGTCAAGAACGTCATTCCATTCACTGGAACGATGTTCTAGTCCAGCTCCAGGAGCATACATGTCAGATCTGCCGGGGATCGTCCGCCTCCGTGATCGACGCGAGGCGCTCACGCTGCGCACGATCCTCGCCGGTGCGCGCAGGCTGTTCGCCGAACAGGGCTACGCCCGCACATCGATCCGCGCCATCGCGAAGGAAGCCGGCGTCTCGCCCCAGACCCTCTACACACACTTCGGTTCCAAGGCCGGTGTCCTCACCGGACTGGTCGATCTGATGGACGAGGAGGCCGAGCTCCCGGACCTGATGGCTGAGGCGGCGCAGATGTCGGACCCGGTCGAGCTGCTCGGGCTGCTGGCCAGGGCCAGCCGCCAGGTCCGGGAACGGTGTGGCGACATCCTCACCATGCTGAGCTCCGGCGCCGCGGTCGCCCCGGACATCGCGGCCACTCAGGCAGAAGGGGTGCGACGAAACAGGCTCGGTGTCGACATGGTCATCGAGCGTGTCCGCAGCAGTGGCCGCGGCGTCCATCCCCAGGCCGCGGACATCGCCGTCGCCCTGATGAGCGCAGGCGTCCACGACAGCCTCGTCGTGGGCTCCGGCTGGTCCCACGATGCCTACGAAGCATGGCTCAAGCGCACACTCGTCACCGCGGTGCTGCTCGACGGGGAATCGAACGCCTGGTGAAACAGGGCAGGATCGAAACAAGCCCGGAAACCAACCGTGGCCGCACGTCCTCGGCTCGTCCAGGCCTCGCGCCGGTGCGCCGGTTGGCGGTGCCCGTCACTGTGGCTGAATATCGTGCTCCTGGTCTCCGGCGGGGTCGTGCGGTTGACCGACTCCGGGCTGGGCTGCCCGACCTGGCCACGGTGCAGCGCTCCCCGACGCACCGCGGCTGTTGCTTCTCCTGCGATCCGCCCAGGCGCTCGCTGTACAGGCGCGCGTTCTTTGACCGTCTGCGACGGCGTAGTCGTTGTCCGGAACAGTCCCACGGCCGACGGCATCGCCCGCAGTGAACCGTGTAACCGTACGGGACGTACTCCTGACCGATCCGGCGTGATCGCGACCATCCGGCTCGGGCGTGTGAGCGCGGAGCTGAGGTCGGCCGTATCGACGGTACGGAACAGGGAGGTGACCGGTTCATGCATGGTGTTCCCGTGGCGAATGCTCCGTTCCGCGGAGGAGAGCGCATGACGCCCGGAGAGGATTACGTCTCCGAGCGGGCCGAGCCCAGGGATGAGGAACGAGGAGACGCGGCGGTCTCGGTCGAGGAACTGCTGATGCTGCACGGCCAATCCGTCCTGGACTACGCGGCGTTGTGCACCGGGCCGAGCCCGGGCGCCGCGGAGCGGCTCGCCGGGCAGGCCTTCCGGAACACCTACGGCGACGCGGCGTCGCATGCCGGCGCCGACTTCCCGTGGCGCCCGCGGCTGCTCGCGGCAGTCCTTGGGGCCGCTCGGGAGTGGAGCGTGGACGAGAGGTGCTCGTCCCTCCACCCGGACCTGCGGGACGGCGGAACCGGTGACGTGGGCCGGTCGGCGCCCGGCACGCACCGCAGGAGCGGCGACAGAAGCCTGCTCCTGCACGCCTTCCGGAACCTGCCGGACCGCGCTCACGCACTGCTGTGGCACACCGCGGTCGAGGCCGAGGACATCGCGGCGGTGGCGTCCATGCTCGGCGCTGAACCCTCCCTGCTGAATCCCGAGCGCGCCCGCACCCTGCTACGCGACGCGTGCGTGCGGGGCCACCTCGACCTCGCGCCCGACGAACGCTGCCGCCGCCTCAACCGGCTCATCGACGTCCATGCCCGCCGTGGGTCCGGCGAGATGATGGCGGAGGTGCGTGAACACCTCGATGGCTGCGCCTACTGCGGGGCGGCGGTGGACCAGCTCGACCAGTCCCCGGACCGGCTCCCCGCCCTGCTCGCCGAGGCCGTACTCGGATTCCGCGCGGCGGACTACGTCGCGACCCGGACCGCCCGCCGGACGATCGCGTCGGCTCACGCGCGTTCGGAGCCGGCCCCGCAGCCCGCGCGCGCCGAGGACCGGCAGACGGCTGGGGGCGACCCCGCACTGCGGTGGCGCCGGTGGCCGCTGCTCGTCGCCATGGGCGTGGTCCTGTGCGGGGTGATCGCGGCGACGCCCGTGGCCCTCAGCGGAACCGAGGACGACCGCCAGGCGGTGGGCGGTCCGACGCCCGGTCCGACCCGGAGCCCGTCCGACTCCGCCCCCGGACCGTCCGCCGTCACTCGGTCGCCCGGCGCCACCGCCGCGCCCGGCGGCAGCGACGCCCTGGTCACGCGGCTGCGCAACGTGAGGACCGGACTGTGCCTCGACTTGCGCGCTTCGGCGCAGCTGGAGGGTACGCCCGCGGTGACGGCCGAGTGCGGGGGATCGGCGACCCAGCTGTGGCGGTTGGAGGACGGGGGACGGATGCGGAACCAGTCGGCCCCCGGGCTGTGTCTGAACGCCGAGCCGCAGGGCACTCTCGCCCTGCGGCCGTGTGCCGACCCGGGGGACCCGGACGGCGAGCAGGCCGGCGACACGCGGTACGACCTGGCGGCCGACGGCCTCTTCACCCTCGTCGCGGAGCCCGGAGTGGCCTTGACGCCCGTTCGCCGGGCCGTGGGGGCGATCATCCTCCTGGAGCCCGTCCCGCAGGACAGGATCCGCAGGTCCCAGCGCTGGCGCACCGACGAGGCCACCGACCGCATCGCCTCGCCGTCACGGATCGGCCTGGAGTCTTCGTCCGCCGGATGAGGGCCGCCGTCACCCTGCGGGCCCGTGGGTCGCTCGGGTTCGGAGACGAACGTAGAGCGGCTGTCACTGAAGTCCCAAGAGAATCACGCAAGTTTACTCGTCGCCCGGTTCGCCCGTGCCGGGACCGTGGCGTCGTGGTCCCCGCCGTTCGACATCCGGTCCCTGTCTCCGGGATGGTCCGGGGACCGTCCCCACCTGTCGGGAGGCCCGGCCCCCACACGGTTCCCGAAGCCACCGGAGGCGATGCCGGTTCTGCGAGGCGGTGGGGTCAGTGCGTTGGCAGCGGAGGTCGGGCCCGGTGAAGCGGATCGCGGCGCACATGCCGGACACGCGAGACAGGACGCGGGCGCCGACCTCGTCGCGCGGTGCCGGCCGGCGAGGTCCGGTGCCAGGTCGCGGACGGGCGGCTAGCTCGGGACGAGGTTCGCGTCGGGCATGCCGGGGGTGGCCACCGGTGCGCGTCGGTCATGAGATCGCTTCCACCGTCAGCCGCCGGGCACGGCGGTCGCGTTGGGCGATCGGATCGGGGACGGGGGCGGCTGCCACCAGGCGCCGGGTGTACTCGTGCTGCGGCTGGTCGCACACGTCGGTGCTGCGTCCCTCCTCGACGATGCGTCCCTGTTGCAGCACCAGCGTGCGCGCCGCGAACTCCTTGACGACAGCGAGGTCGTGCGTGATGAACAGATACGCGCACCCGAGCGTGTCCTGGAGTTCGGAGAGGAGATCCAGAGCGGCGGCCTGGGTGGTGACGTCGAGGGCGCTGGTGGGCTCGTCGCAGATGATGAGCTTGGGCTGTCGGGCGACTGCCCGGGCGATGGCGATGCGTTGGCGCTGACCTCCGCTGAACTGTGCCGGGTACCGGTCGGCCGCGTCCTCCGGCAGACCCACGCGGCGAAGCAGATCACCGATGTGATCGCGGACTTCGCCGCGTGAGCGGGTCGAACCGGCGAGCAGGGGTTCGGCCAGCGTCCGGCCCACGGGCAGCGCCGGGTTGAGGGATCCGTACGGATTCTGGAAGATCGCCTGGAGATCGGACGACAGCAGTCGGCGGGCACGGCCGGTGAGATGTGTGATGTCCCGCCCGTCGAGCAGCACGCGTCCGTCGCTGACCGGGGTCAGTCCCAGCACCGCTCTGCCGATGGTGGTCTTGCCCGAGCCGGACTCGCCCACGAGGGCGACCGTCTCGGCGTGACCGACCTCGAGCGACACGCTCTTGATGACGGTGGTCGGGGGCTTGCGGAAGCCACGGGTCGGGTAGCGGACCGCGAGGCCGTCCAACTGGAGTACGGGTGTTCCGCTCACGCGACCCTCCCTTCGGTTCGTGCGATGCTGGGCGTGCTTGCGATCAGCTTCTTCGTGTACGGGTGCCGGGGCCGGTAGAAGATGTCCTCGACCGGGCCCTCTTCGACGATCCGGCCGTGCTCCATCACGATCGCGCGGTCGCAGCTGTCGGCCACCACCCCCAGGTCGTGGGTGATCAGGATGATCGCCATGCCGTGCTCGTCGCGCAGCGACCGCAGCAGGTCCAGGATTCCCGCCTGAACCGTCACGTCCAGTGCCGTGGTGGGTTCGTCGGCGATCAGCACCTTCGGTGACCCGGCCAGTGCCATGGCGATGACGACGCGCTGGAGCATGCCGCCGGAGAGTTCGTGCGGGTGCCGGCGTACGACGTCGTCCGGATCGCGCAGGTGGACGCTGGTCAGCAACTCGCGGGTCCGCCGCCGTACGGCGTCCTTGCCGCCCGGCACGCCACCGGTGCGCCGGATGACCTCGGCCAACTGGGAGCCGATGGTGAAGTACGGGTCGAGAGCCACCATGGGTTCCTGTGACACCAGGGCGATCTCGCTGCCGCGGACCCGCTGCAGTTCCCGTTCCGGCAGGCCGGTGATCCGGGTACCGTCCAGCCAGGCGGAGCCACCTGTCACGGCCCCGTTCGGGGGAAGCAGCCCGAGCAGCGACAGCCCCGTCACGGTCTTTCCGCTGCCGGATTCGCCCACGAGACCGAAGATCTCACCGGGGCGCACGGTGAAGCCGATGGAGTCGACGACGTTGCGTGGCCCTTGTGCGGTGGCGAAGGCGATCGAGTAGTCGCGCACGGCGAGTACCGCTCCGGCCGACGGTGTGTCCGACGGCTCGGTGGCGTCCTGGGGGGCGGCTACGGGAACCGGCCGCCGCAGCCGGCCACCGGTGGCCTGCCGACGGTCCTGTTCGAGGTCGCGCAGCCCGTCGCCCACCAGCCCGAAGGAGAGGGACATGAGGCCGATCACGCCACCGGAGACGAACAGCAGGTACGAGTCCTGCTGCATGATCTGCGCGGCGTCTCCGACCATGCCGCCCCAGCTCGGGGCGGGCGCCGGGGTGGCCAGTCCGAGGAATCCCAGGCCGGTCTGGATGGCGAGGGCGGTGCCCGAGAAGAGGAAGACCGGGACCAGCAACTGACCTGTCAACCGGGGGAGAATATGTCGTGCCATGATCCGTACCGGGCCGAGCCCGGACACCCTGGCGGCGTCCACGAACAGTTCCTCGCGCAGCGCGAGGCATGAGCTGCGGATGATCCGGGCGAGGCCCGCGGAGGCGAAGAAGCCGAGCGTGAGCATGGCGGCGACGTTGCTCTGGTAGAAGATCGCTAGGACGGCGAGCGTGATGATGACCGCAGGAACCGAGAGCATGATGTCCAGCACGGCGACGATGACCCGGTCGGTCCAGCCGCGCAGGTAACCGGCCAGCATGCCCAGCGACATGCCGCAAACGGCGTAGACGAGTACGGCCAGCCCCACCCCGATCAGGGTCGGCCGTCCGCCGTGGAGCAGCCGGCTCAGGACGTCGCGGCCGAGGGCGTCGGTGCCCAGAGGATGGTCCGCCGACGGACCGGTCAGTGTGTGGAGCAGGTCCTGCGCCAGCGGCGGGTGCGATGCCAGCAGCGGGGCGAGGATCACGGCGACAGTGACCGCCAGGACCACGGCGAGCGCTGCGGCGGCGACAGGACGGTGCCATAGTCCGGCGAAGGGGTTGATCCTCGCCCGCGCTCGCGCCCTCGGGGGCGGCTCGACAGTGGTCATTCCGTACGTACCTTCGGGTTGAGGAGGCTGTAGAGGATGTCGACGAGAAGGTTCACCACGATCACCATGACCGTGAAGGTGATGGTGAGACCCTGTACGACCGGCAGATCGTGCTGATTGGTCGCTTCCACGACCGTGGTGCCGAGACCGGGCAGGGTGAAGACGTTCTCGATGAGGATCGTGCCGGGGATGAACGTGATCATCATGAGGCCGATCGTGGTCACCACCGGCAGTCCGCAGGCCCGCAGGGCGTGCTTCCAGACGATCGATGAAGGCCGGATGCCGGAGGCCCGCAGCGTTCTGATGTGGTCGAGGCCGAGGGTGGACAGCATCGCGTCGCGAGTGACCTTGGAGATGAAGGCGACACCACCGATCGAGAGAGCGACCACGGGCAGGACGAGGCCGGCTGCCCATTGCCCCGGCGACTCGGCGAACGGGGTGTATCCGGTGGCGGGGAAGAGCGCGAACTTGACGGCGAACACCGCGACGAGCAGCAGTGCGATCCAGAAGTTGGGCACCGCGCTGCCCAGCAGGGACACGATGTCGAACAGCTTGCGGCTGAACCGGCCGCGCGTCGCGCTGTACACGCCGAGCACGACACCGACCAGGCTCGCGAGCACGGTCCCCCCGATCACCAGCGCCAGGGTGACCGGCAGGCGTTGCCCGATCAGCCCCAGCACGGATTCGCCGGTGAACAGCGAGTCGCCGAGGTCACCGTGCAGGACGTCGCGGAGGTACAGCCAGTACTGCACGGCGACCGGCTGGTCGAGATGCATCGCGGCCTGCAGCGCGTCGTACTGCTCCTGCGTCGCGTTGATCCCGAGCACCGTTCGTGCCGGATCTCCCGGCACGAACGACTCGAGGAGGAAGGTGATCGCCGAGACGATCACAAGGAGCGGGATGGACAGCGCCAGCCTGCGGAGAATGATGGGAAACATCGGCCCTCGTCAGCGGGTGGTCCACGTGGTGTTCGAGATCAGCTGGGCGCCGCCCTCCGGGAACCGCACCCCTTGAAGCTTGGTGTTGTACAGGACGATCGTGTCGGCACCGGACACCGGCAGTGCGAGCGCCTTCCGCACGATCACATCGGTGAGATCCTTCGCTGCCGCCCCGCCGGCCTTCGCGTCCGACTTGGCGAGCCGGGCGTAGGCGGCATCGACGTCCGGGTCGGTCACGCCGAAGAGGTTCATGATGCCCGTCTTGGTGAAGCCCGCCTGCTGTGCGTAGAAGTTGGGCTCGCCACCCGTGCCGGGTGACAGCACGGTGGCCGCGTACTTCTTCGTGAGCAGGTCGTTGATCCAGGCGCCGAAGTTCGTGGCGGCCCTCAGCTTCAGCTTGACACCCACCTCGGCGAGCTGGGCCTGCACCGCCTGGACCATCTTGGTCGTCGAGGGGTCGAACGACCCGTAGTTCACCGGGATGGTCAGTCCCTTCCCGTAGCCCGCCGCCTTCAGCAGCTTCTTGGCCTTGGCCGGGTCGTAGGGGTACATCTTCTCGGCCGCGGCGCTGTAGCCGTCGTAGCCGGGCATCGCCGGCTGGGAGACCGGTGTGCCGAAGTCGCCGTAGACCGCCTTCGTGATCGCGGCACGATCGATGGCGTGGTTCAGCGCCTGCCGGACCCGCTCATCCGCCAGCCCCTTGACGACGGTGCCGTCACGGTCCAGGAGGAACAGACCCGCCCAGGTGGTGGGCTTCTTGACCGTGGTGAGCGACTTGTTGCCCGCGATGGTCGGCGCCACGTCGGGAGTGCCGAACATGAGGTCGATCTGCCCGGACTTCAGGGCCTGCACCTGTGAGTTGACGTTCGGCATCACCCGGACGGTGATCTTCTTGAAGTGGACGGCGGCCTTGTCATAGAAGTTCTTGTTCGGAACGTAGACGTAGTGGTCACCGGAGACCGACTGTTGGGGGCTGTACACGTACGGCCCGGCGCCGAAGGTCGCGGAGGCCAGCTTTTTCGGGTTCTTCAGCCCGGCCGGGCTGATGATGGCGCCGCCCATGTACGAGGGCGTGAACAGGGTGCCCATGTCGGGGTTGGGCGTCGGGCTGCTGATCACCACGGTCGAACTGTCCGGTGTGGAGAAGGTCAGGGGACGGTAGTAGGCGACGGTGGGTCCGCTGCCCTTCTGGAAGTACTTGAACGAGGTGACGACGTCGGCGGCGGTGATCGGGGTGCCGTCGGCGAACTTCACGCCCTTGCGCAGGTGGAGCTCGAACTTGGTGTTCTTCGTGCCGACGTAGCCCCACTTGTCGGCCAGCCCGGCCCCCAGGGTGCCGTCGGCCTTGCGGGTCAGCAGGGTCGCGTAGGCGGGATCCATGTAGTTCAGGAAGGGCCCGACGGCGATCTGGGCGGGGTCCAGGCTGTTGGGCGCCGAGGACAGGGCGATGGTCAGGTTCGCCGGGCCGGCGCCGGCGTCGCTGTCGCCGCTGGTCTGTCCGCCGCCGCAGGCGGCGAGCGCGAGCGACGCCACGACGCCGATCGAGGCCTGGAGTGCGGTTCTTCTCTTCATTGAGGGTCTCCGAGGTAGGGCAGGGTGATCAGAGGGAGCGGATCACGCGGCTCGCGAAGGGACGGCGAGGCGGA
The DNA here is from genome assembly GCF_024612035.1 of Streptomyces sp. DSM 40750. GTDB lineage: Bacteria > Actinomycetota > Actinomycetes > Streptomycetales > Streptomycetaceae > Streptomyces. The sequence continues at coordinate 694,928 of NZ_CP102513.1, read as the reverse complement.
CGGCAGGAAAGGAGTGTTTGCAAGTGTTCAGCAGGAGGCCAAGCGAGAACTGCCGCTGAAGCGGCTGGCGAATGATCCGGTGGCCGGACGGAACGCGTGAGCGGGCACGCGGCGCCGGGCCGGTTTCGGTGCGTCAGGCCGGCGGCAACCGGTGAGGGCGCGTGAGGTTGTCACAGCGTCCAGCGGATCGCCCGCGAACGAACCGGGCCCCCTTGAGGTCTTCCGGAGGATCACTCCGTCTCGTGGGTTCCGCAGGCCGTCTGCTTCAATGTCGGCGACCGGATGAGTCGGTACGGTGTCCCATCGCGCAACCTCGCATCATGGCTACTTTCCAGTAGCTATAACGTGTCGCTAACACGTTATAGTGGATGTCCGTAAACTAACTGTGTCTCCTGCGTTGCGCAAGAGGTTCGTGGAAGGTGGTCGTCGATGGCGCCGCGAAGCGGGAGAGTGACGAGTGCGGACGTGGCTCGGGAGGCCGGTGTGTCGCGGGCCACGGTGAGCTTCGTCCTCAACAACACCCAACATCAGAAGATCACCGACGCGACGCGACAGCGGGTCCTGGCGGCGGCCGAGAAACTCGGCTACGCCCCGTCGGCCGCGGCGCGCACCCTCCGGTACGGGCGTTCCGACGTGGTGCTCGGCCTGCTGCCCGACTGGCCGCTCGGCTATGCGGCGGGCCAGCTCATCCAGGAGCTGACGCTTGCGTTCGCGAAGCGCAATCTCACCTTCGTCGTTCACTCCGGTATCCGGGGCGCCCGCTCGCTGAGCGAGATCTGGAAGGCCCTCACACCGGCCGCCGTCCTGTCCTTCGAGCCGTTCTCCGAACCCGACGCGGCGGCGATGCGGGCCGTGGGCATCGAGGTGGTCGCCGCCCTGTACGACGGCCAAGGGCTCGGGTCGGACGAGAGCATCACCAGCGCGAACGCGATCGGTGCCGCGCAGGCCCGCCACCTGGCCGCCTCCCACCGACGACTGGGATACGCGTATCCGGACGACGAGCGTGTCGCCGTCTTCGCCAGGCCGCGCCTCGACGGTGTCCGCAAGGTGTGCGCCGAACTGGGGCTGCCCGAACCCGACGTCCGGACCATTCCGCTGACACCGAGGGACGCCGCCGACGCCGTGCGGTCCTGGCTCGCCGCCGATCCCCGAGTGACCGGCATCTGCGCGTTCAACGACGATGTGGCCATGAGCGTGCTGGCCGGTCTGCGCCACCTCGGCCTCGAAGCCCCTCGGGACATGGCGGTGATCGGCGTCGACAACAGCCCTGCCGCGGCGGTGTCCCATCCGCCGTTGACCAGCGTCGTCCAGGACCTCCCCGGGATCGCCGAGCTGTACGCGGACTCGGTGTGGGCCGCGCTCGACGGCGCGCCCGCCTCCCCGAACCGGGTGGAACCGCACATCCGGCTGGAGGTGCGCGACTCGGCGTGACGGCCTGAGCCGTCGCGGCTCAGGCCCGCCGCAGGCGTGGTCGGCAATGGCAGGGTCCGCCGCCGGCCACCGCGGTTTCGACGTGCCCGTAGGTACGCCTGCTGTCCCTGCCCAGACGCCACGGAAGGCGGCCATGATGCCCCTCGACCCCTATCTCGCGGAGAGGCTGCACCTCGTCTCCGGCCTCACGTTCGCCGATCTCGCCGACCCGGGCGCCCTGTCGCGGTTCGGCGAGTTCATGCGGGACCCGAAGGAATGGACCCAGCCCGACGTCGTGGTGGACAACCGTGAGACAGCCGGTCCTCATGGCCCGGTGCCGGTCAGGACGTACACCCCCCGGCACCCCGGTTCCACGGCCGTCCTGTGGGTGCACGGCGGCGGTTTCCTCGGCGGCGACCTCGACATGCCCGAGGCACACGTCGTCGCGGCCGAACTGGCGGCGCGGGCCGGGGCCGTGGTGGTCTCCGTCGACTACAGGTTGGCCAACGGCGGCGTCCACTACCCGGTCCCGGTGGACGACGTGTGCGCCGCGTGGCGGTGGCTCAGGACCGAGCTGGCAGCCGACGCCGAGGTCGTGGCTCTCGGCGGGGCGAGCGCGGGCGCGGCGCTGGCCCTTGCCGCAGCCCTCCGGGACCGTGACGAGGCACTGCGGCCGGCCGATCTCCTCCTGCTCGCCTACCCGTTCGCGCACTTCCCCGTCCCGGCTCTCGAGACCGCCACAGCCGCCGACATGACGGCCCTGCCCCCGACGATGCGGTTCACCACGGCGGACATCGAGTTCATGGTGCGGAACTACGTCGGCCGCCTCACCGACCTCCCGCGCGACGCACTGCCCGGCGCGGCCCCGCTGCACGGCCTCCCGCCGGTTCACGTGCTGGTCTCCGAATACGACGACCTCCGGCCGTCGGCCGAACTCCTGGCACGGCAGTTGACGGCATCCGAGGTCGAGGTCAGGACCTATCTGGCCGCCGGTATGCCGCACGGCCACCTCAACCGGACCCCGGCTCTCGCCGAGGTCGACCGCTCACTCGACTTCTTCGCCGACGCCCTGCGGTGAGGCGGCGCGGCGGCGCTGACCTGAACGGTTGGGCGAGCTGCGCCATGCGGTACGCGCTGCATGGCGCATGGGAGGGAGCGGCCCGCTGCGTGTCAGGGAGCAGCGGGCCGCCGTCTGTGAGCCCCGTTTCCGGGACCGGGGGTGAGGAGATCCGAGGCCGACAGGCTCCGGTTACGCCTCGCTCATCCTCATGAGCCGCTCCAGCGTCTCGTCCGGAATCGGCTTGGGGAGGAACCCGAGGAACTGACGCATCGCCATGGACGACAATCCGCCAGGCGCAGCGCGCCTTCGTTCCCCTCCAGGACCTCGTCGGACTGTTCCGAGCTGAGCCCGGACGTCATCGCCACGGTGAGGGCAGGGCCGACGGCGGGGTGAGCGAACCACTCGCCGGCGGTTGAGCCGAGGGTGAGCGGTCGCCACACACTGTCGCCCTTCAGGGAGCAGTGCGGTCTTCTCGGCGAGGCCAGTTCGGCTGCGCGGTGATCGTGGGGGGTCGCCATCGTGCGGATCCTTGGGTGGGTGGCGGTCAGGAACGGGTGACCGGACGCAGGGACACGAGGTGGCTGCCGGATCCGAGTCGGTCGATGGCCTCCGCACCGCGCCAGCCCTCGGGAGCGCTGAACCGTCCGGTGGTGCCGGGCGGCAGAACGGCCTTCACCGTGAGGGCGTCGTCACCGATCGACCACGCGACGGACGCGGTGCCGTACGGAGTGGCGATCGAGGCCTCGGCGGACGTGAGTGTGCCTCCGGGGCGGGGAGCGATCTCGATCGTGCGATAGCCGGGATCGACGGGGCGCAGACCTGCGACAGACCGGTAGAGCCACGCGGCGACCGCGCCGTAGGCGTAGTGGTTGAACGACAGCATCGTGCCCGCCTTCTCGACGTCGATGGTGCCGTCGGGGCGTATCGCGTCCCACCGCTCCCACATGGTGGTGGCGCCCTGGGCGACCTGGTACAGCCAGCCCGGACACTCGGGGTTGAGCAGCAACTCGTACGCCTCGGCCGTGTGGCCCGTGCTGCTGAGGGCGGGCAGCACGAACGGTGTGCCCAGGAACCCCGTGGCGATACGTCCGCCGTTGGCGCGCACCAGACTCGCGAGGGCCTTGCCCACGTCGGCGCGCTCGGTGGCCGGCGCGATGCCGAATTCCAGGGCGAGCGCGCAGCCCGTCTGCGTGGTGCGGGCGTGGTCGCCCCACTCGCGCCAGGCGGCCTCGGCGGTGCGCCGGTGCAGGGCCGCGTACCGGTCGACATCGTCCGCGTGGCCCAGTTCACGGGCCGCGTCGGCGAGCAGACGGGCGCTGTGCGCGACGAAGGCGGTGGCGACATAGGCGGAGTCGGTGGTGGCACGGGCCGGGTCCTCGGGTGGCGCGGCCGGGTCGAGCCAGTCACCGAGCTGGGCGTTGCCGCTCCAGGTCCCGTCCTCGGCCAGATGATCGACGGTGAACTCGACCCAGGCGCGCATCGCCGCGTAGTGGCGGCCCAGCATGCCGGGCCGGCCGTAGGCGTCGAAGAGGGCGGCCGGTACGACGGTGGCGGCGTCGCCCCAGCCCGCAGCGGTACCGGCGAACGGCAGATCGGCCGGCGGCAGCTCGCCGAGCGGTACATCGGGGATCACCATCGGGACCGCGCCGTCCGGCCGCTGCTCGACACGGAGATCGGTGAGCCAGCTGTCGAGGAAGGCGGCGCTGTCGAAGGTGGCGCACGCGGTGGGGGCGAAGGCCATGATGTCCCCGGTCCAGCCGAGCCGTTCGTCGCGCTGCGGGCAGTCCGTGGGCACGGCGAGGAAGTTGCCGCGCTGGGAGCGTACGACGTTGGCGTACAGCGTGTTCACGCGCTCGTCGGAGCAGTGGAAATCGCCGATGCGACGCAGGTCGCTGGCCACCACGTCGACCTCGACCGCCTCGACGGTCACGCCAGGGGAGGTGACGATCTCGGCGTACCGGAAGCCGTGGAAGGTGAACTCCGGTCTCAGATCGGCCCTGTCCCCGGCCAAGGTGTACTGGTCGGTGGCGCGGGCGCCGCGCAGGATGCTCGTCAGCAGGCGGCCGTCGCCGTCGAGAACCTCGGCATGCCGGACGGTGACGGTGCTTCCCGGCGGGCCGTCGACGCGGAGCCTGAGCCAGCCGGTGATGTTCTCGCCCGCGTCGACGGCGATCGTGCCGTCGGGCAGGGTCTGTTGCTCGGGCCGGATGACCTGTACGACACGTACGGGTGGGTGCGCCCGCTGCGTCAGCCCTTGGGGGAGGGGGAGTGGGGTGACCGGTTCCCAGTCGTGGTCGACGAAGCCGGGCAGTTGCCAGCCGTCGGGCTCGTGGCGGAGGTCCCGTTCGCAGCCGTCGTACAGGTCCGCTGCCAGCAGGTCGCCGTAACCGCCTCTCCAGTGGTCGTCGGTGGCGACCATGACGCTGCTGCCGTCGGCCAGGGTGACTTCGAGCTGGGCGAGCACAGCCGTCGTGTCGCCGTAGACGTCGCGGTTCTTGTGCCAGGTGAGATGGCCGCGGTACCAGCCGTCACCGACCGCGGCGGAGAGGGCGTTCGGGCCGGGGACGAGGAGGCCGGTGACGTCGTAGGTGGCGTAGAGAAGTCGGTTGGGGTAGCTGGTCCAGCCCGGCTCCAGCAGCTCGTCGGAGACGGGACGGCCGTTGACCGCGGTGCGGTGCACGCCCAGTGAGGTCACGTACAGCCGCGCGGACACCGGCTCCGCCGGGAGGCTGAACTCCCGGCGGAGCAACGGCACGGGGCCGGGGGAGGTACGGCCCCGGTCACTGGGCAGATGGACGGGGCGGGCGACCCAGTCCGTGTCGTCGAGCAGCGCGGCCTCCACACGGGCCGGTTCACTCCATGCGGTCCACCCGAGGTCGGTGCGGACACGGACACGCCAGTACCGGACCTCGCGGCTGCTCAGCGGTTCGGCCGGCCACGGGTGATCGGTCACCACGTCGGACTCGACCTCGCCGCTGGACGCGGTGTCGCGGAAGGACCTCTCGGTCGACACCTGGATCTCGTAGGCGTGTTGCAGGACGTCCGGCCTGTCGCTCGTCAGTGACCACGACAGGCGGGGATCGGGGTACGGGGTGGCCACGAGACCGGAGTCGTCCGCGGTGTGCAGCCCGACGACCGACGTCGCGGTGTCCATCGCGTGGAGTGCCGTAAGGCTCGACGTCTTCATCGCTGGAGGTGCCTCCGGAGGAATCGCAGCGTGGACTGGTGCAGCGCGGTGCGGTGCGGGATGGAACCCCAGGCGTGATCCGCGCCCTCGACGATCTCCAGATCCGCGTTGCCGTTGTAGTGATCCAGGTAGCGGCGCACGTACTCGAGAGGTGCGACGTCGTCCTTGTCACCGTGCAGGATGTGGACCGGGCCGGTGTACACGCTGGACCGCCCGTAGACATCGAGACCGGCGATGTCCTCGACGAGGGCGGGGCTCATCCGGTGACCATCGGCGTCGATGTAGCCCTTCTCCGCGATCTCCGGTGCGAAACTGCGGCCTTTGAGGTAGCCCCTTCCGATCTCGAAGGGGGCGACGGCGGCCGGGGACCACAGGCACAGGGCGCTGATCCCGGGCTCTTCGGCTGCCGTGATGCCGGCGACCACGCCGCCCATGCTCATCCCGACCAGGCCGATCCGGTCGGGGTCGACGAAGTCGAGGGCCCGGACCGCCTGGAGGATCGCGCGGGTTTCGGCGATCTCGCCGGTGATGGTCACATCGAAGAAGTCGCCGTCGCTCTCCCCGTGGCCCGAGAGGTCGAACCGTACCGAGGCGATGCCGTTGTCGTGCAACAGCCGGGACATGGCGACGAAGTTCGGCAGTTCGATCCGGTTGGAGGTGAAGCCGTGGACGAACACCACGGTCGGACGGCGGGTTCCGGTCGGCCCTTCGGGGACGTGCAGCGTGGAGCGCAGCGTCAGGCCGTGGTGACGGAAGTCGTGATGGCGGATCAAGGAGCAGCCTTTACGGTGGTCTCGATTACGGGAGCGCTGCTCGGGCCGGCGGACTCCTCGGGCCGGGTGGCGTGGGGCAGGCGCGGCACCCAGACCAGGCCGATCACCGCCGCTACCAATGTGGCGCCGAGGAGCAGGCCGAAGAACAGCCCGGTGTGGCCCAGGGCGAAGGCCGGGGTGCCGAGCGCGGCAAGCCCGGCGATGGCCCGGGTGAAGGCCATGGTCACGCCGGTCGCGGTGGCCCGCAGCAGGGTGGGGAAGAGTTCCTGGGACCAGATCTTGTAGATGGACTCACCGGCGAAGGAGTTGCCGAGGCCGGAGACGAGCATGACGGCGACCAGGGTGAACCTGCCGGGTCCGAGCAGGGCCGGCAGTGCCCAGGCGATGACGATCAGGGCGGTGCCCGCGGCGAACCAGGCGTGCCTGGCCGGGCGGTCGACCACGCGCATGAACACCAGGCCGGCCACGAAGCCCACCGGAAGTCCGAGGAGGGTCAGCCGCGAGTACTGCGCGACCTCTCCCTCGGCCAGAGCGGTCCACAGGAACGTGCCGAACTGACCGAGGGTGTTCGCGCCGAGGTTCCAGGTGGCGTAGTAGAGCCCCGTCGCGAGCAGGGCGTAGAGGGTCGGCCCCCGGAAGAGATCGCGGATATGGCTGAACTGGATGGTCTCGGCGGCGTTCGTGTGTGCGTCGGCGGCCTGGCGAGCGGCGGCCCACTCGGCCGACTCGCGGAGGGTGAGGCGCAGGAGCAGCACGATGACCGCCACGGCCAGCAGGTGGGCGAAGAGGATGCGGCCGCCGAGCATGCCCTGCGCTCCCATGAAGGAGCTCAGCATCAGCACGGCCACGATGCCGGCGAGCCAGAGCATGCTGGAGAAGACCACCATGGTGCCCTTCTTGCCGGCCGGTGCTTCCTCGTTGACCAGTGCGAGCGACACCGGGAGGTCCGCGCCGATGGCCAGGCCCGTGACCACGACACCGGCGTACAGCAGAGCGGGGTCCGCCGCCACGAGGAGCAGCAGGACACCGACCGCGTAGAGGATCAGCGAGAGGGTGAAGACCGCCCTGCGGCCGAATCGGTCGCCCAGCCGGCCGCCGAACAGTGCGCCGACGGCGAAGGCCAGAGTCTGCAGTCCCAGCAGGGAGCCGATGGTCTCGGGGCTGAGTTGGAGGGGTGCGGCATAGTAGCCGGCGATGGCGATGCCCGACGTCACCAGAGCGGCGGCGTCCAGGTAGGAGGCCATGCCGGCGAGCGTCGCGGTCTTCCAGGGGTTGCTCGTGCTGTCTTTCAGGCCAGACATGGGTCCTCTTCGTTGACTACCGGAGACGGGGAGGGTGGGGGACCTGAAGCGTGGCACCTGGGGAGAGTTGCCGGATTCTGCTACAGAGCGTTACTTAATCGCGCCACTTAAACGTGTAGGTTGACTGAGCGGGTAAGCTAGCCCGCACTCGCGGGGTTTGGCAAGAGGTCCGTCAGAGGGTGGGATGCATGGCCGGGACGTCCAGAGGCAGACGGGTGACCAGCGGGGATGTCGCACGGGAGGCCGGTGTCTCGCGCGCGACGGTGAGCTACGTCCTCAACGACACCCCGCACCAGAAGATCGCCGAGGCTACCCGCCGCCGGGTGTGGGACGCCGCTGTCCGGCTCGGCTACGCGCCCTCGGCCGCGGCGCGCGCACTACGGACGGGGCGTTCGGACATCGTGCTCGGTGTGCTGCCGGACTGGCCGATCCAGCATGTACTCGGACGGCTCATCCAACAGCTGACCAACGCCTTCGCCGAACACGAGCTCACCTTCCTCGTGCACTCCTCGGCGCAGCCCGCCCGGCCCCTGCGGGAGATCTGGCGGGCCCTGACACCCGCCGCGGTACTCGCCCTGAGCGAGTTCCCCGAGGCCGAAGCCGAGGCCATGCGGGCGGCGGGCATCGAGGTCGTCATGGCGATGCACGGCTCGGCGCGGGACGCCCGATCACCCTTGGTGTCCGAGGAACCGATCGGCGCGATGCAGGCCCGCCATCTCGCCGGCTCGCACCGCAGGCTCGGCTACGCCTACCCGGACCTGCCGCGACTCGACGTCCTGGCCCAGCCGCGACTGGACGGGGTCCGCAAGGTCTGCGCCGAACACGGCCTTCCGGAGCCCGATGTCCGGACCGTCCCGCTGGACCTGGACGGTGCCATGGAAGCGGTGAAGGCATGGCTCGCGGCCGACCCGCCGGTGACGGGCGTCTGCGCGTTCAACGACGACATCGCCATGGCGGTCCTGCTGGCCGTGCAGTCCCTCGGGCTGCGGGCTCCGCACGACCTCGCCGTGATCGGTGTCGACGACATCCCGAGCTCGGCTCTGCTGCGACCGTCGCTGACCACGGTCGTCCGCGACACCGACACCCTCGCGCGGGGTCTTGCCCGCCGCGTCGTCGACGCCCTCGATCGGGTCGACGCCCCCGATCGGACGGAGCTTCCCGTCGGCCCCGTCGAGGATGCGCTTCGGGTGGAAGCGCGGGACTCCGCCTGACCGGCTCCTCCGCCGTCTCACCGTCCCCTCCAACTCACGGACCCGCGCGGCCTCGAAGAAACGAGCGTAGGTGCCTGGACCGTACGACCGCGTAAGCCGGGGCCTCGGCCTGCTCCCCCCTCCGCAGACGCCGCTCTTTCCTCGCGGACCCGGCGCCCGACGAACAGACATCCCCACCGCACGGATTCGTCGCGTCGCGATGCCCCTTCAACCGGGCCGCGAGCTTCGATGATCAACCCCCAGGAGGTTCACATGACCACGCCCCCTCCCCCTCCCCCCTTCGACCCGGAGTTGGCCGCCGCCCTGGTGGAACTCGGTGACCAGGCGCCGACCACGGCGACCCCGGACGACATCCCCGCGGCGAGAGAGCGGTTCAACGGCGGGATTCCCCTCATGACGGACGACGAACTGAGCTGTGGCGGGCTCTTGGAGATACAGGAGCGGGCGGTGCCCGGCCCGCCGGGCGCACCGGACGTCTCCCTGCTGATCTGTCGCCCCGCCCACGGGGCTGAACCACGGCCGATCGTGTACTTCACGCACCCCGGGGGCATGGTCCTCGGCACCAACCGGCTGGGCCTTCCCCTCGACTGGGCTCAGGAACTGGACCTGGTCGTGGTGTCGGTGGAATACCGGCTCGCCCCCGAGCATCCGCACCCGGCGCCGGTCGAGGACTGCTACGCCGGTCTGCTGTGGACGGCGGAACACGCCAAGGAGATCGGCGGCGATCCGGACCGCATCATCCTGGCCGGGGGCAGCGCGGGCGGCGGACTCGCCGCGGCCCTCGCACTCCTCGCCCGCGACCGCCAGGGCCCCCGCCCCATCGGCCAGCTCCTGACGTGCCCGATGCTCGACGACCGCAACGACACACTGTCCGCCCACCAGATGACCGGGCTCGGCGTATGGGACCGCACCGCCAACGAGACCGGCTGGAACGCGCTGTTGGGCGAGGCACGTGGCACCGACGACGTCTCACCGTACGCCGCGCCGGCTCGCGCGGACGACCTCTCCGACCTGCCTCCCGCCTTCATCGACGTCGGCTCCGCGGAGACCTTCCGCGACGAGGACGTCACCTACGCCTCCAGGATCTGGCAGGCAGGAGGCAGCGCCGAACTGCATGTCTGGCCGGGCGGCTTCCACGGGTTCGACGGCTTCGTGCCGCAGGCGGCACTCTCGGTCGACGCCCGTGCGGCCCGTCTGCGGTGGCTGCGACGACTGCTGGGGGAGTGACGGCGGAGCTGACGAGTCCGGTCCGAGGTTTTCTCGGCCGGACCGTGGACATGGCGTCGTTGAGGGCCGCGGCGGAGCGGTGCCGGTAGGACTCAGGCCGGGATCGGTGCCGCCCCGTCGCCGTCTTCTGTGAAGCCGAGATCATGGATCCTCGCGGTGCCCGGAGCGGGGCTTCCTTTCTCCACTCGGACTGCGGCCGGCCCTGGTTCAGGCGTCGTAGGTGTGGAAGCCGCGTCCGCTCTTTCGGCCGAGGTGACCCGCGGCGACCATGCGGCGCAGGAGTGCGGGCGGTGCGTACAGCGGCTCCTTGTACTCCTCGTACATCGACTCGGCCACGGCCTGGGCGGTGTCGAGGCCGATGAGGTCGAGCAGGCGCAACGGCCCCATGGGGTGGGCGCATCCGAGTTCCATGCCCCGGTCGATGTCCTCCGGCTGCGCGGAGCACGACTCCACCATCCGGACCGCGCTGAGCAGGTAGGGAACGAGGAGGGCGTTGACGACGAAGCCGGAACGGTCGGGCGCCTGGATGGCCTGTTTGCCCAACTGCTCGGCGAAGCCGCGGGTGCGGTCCACGGTGTCCGCGCTGGTGATGAGGGTGGGAATGACCTCGACCAGCCGCTGCACGGGCACCGGATTGAAGAAGTGCATGCCGATGACCTGCGCGGGCCGCTCGGTGACGACGGCGAGATCGACGACGGGGATCGAGGAGGTGTTGGTGGCCAGGACCGCCGAAGGGTCTTCGACCGCCTTGTCCAGGGTGCGCAGGACGTCGGCCTTGATGTCGCGGTTCTCGGCGACGGCCTCGATGACGAACTGGCGGTCGGCCATGTCGCTGAGGTCGTGGGTGAAGGAAAGCCTGGCGAGGGCCTGGTCGCGCTGCTCCTCGCCGAGCTTGCCACGCCGTACGCCTCGGTCGAGGGAGGCGGTGAGCCGGCGGCGGCCTGCCTCGACCGCGTCCGGTGTGGCCTCGGCGACGCGGACGTCGATGCCGCCGCGGGCGGCGACTTCGGCGATGCCGGAGCCCATGAGGCCGCAACCGACAATGCCGAGGCGGGTAACGGGATCCATCTGAGGTCCTATCTGATGAGTCGCTGCGGGGTGGATTCCGGGGCTGGGTCAGACGTTTCGGCGGTATTGGCCGCCCACCTCGAAGAAGGCTTCGGTGATCTCCTGAAGTGAGCAGACCCGGGTGGCGTCCATGAGGACGGCGAAGACGTTGCCGCCGCTCGTCGCCGCGTCCTTGAGAGCGGCCAGGGCATGGTGGGCCTGGTCGCGGTGGCGAGTCCGGAAGGCCCGCACGCGCTCCAGCTGGGACTGCTTCTCCGTCTCGGTGGCCCGGGCGAGTTCCAGCTCCGGGGGCCGGCTGTCGCCTCCGGGGCGGAGGAAGGTGTTGACGCCGATGATGGGCAGTGTGCCGTCGTGCTTACGCTGCTCGTACAGCATCGACTCGTCCTGGATACGGCCCCGCTGGTAGCCGGTCTCCATCGCGCCCAGCACACCACCGCGCTCGCTGATGCGCTCGAACTCCTGGAGGACGGCCTCCTCCACCAGATCGGTGAGTTCGTCGATGACGAACGATCCCTGCAGGGGGTTCTCGTTCATCGCCAGGCCCCACTCGCGGTTGATGACGAGCTGGATCGCCAGCGCCCGCCGTACCGACTCCTCGGACGGGGTGGTGACGGCCTCGTCGTAGGCGTTGGTGTGCAGCGAGTTGGCGTTGTCGTAGATGGCCGTGAGGGCCTGCAGGGTGGTGCGGATGTCGTTGAAGTCCATCTCCTGGGCGTGCAGGGAGCGTCCGGAGGTCTGGACGTGGTACTTCAGCTTCTGGCTGCGTTCGCCCGCGCCGTACTTCTCCTTCATCGCGACGGCCCAGATACGGCGGGCGACTCGGCCGAGGACGGAGTACTCGGGGTCCATGCCGTTGGAGAAGAAGAACGACAGGTTCGGGGCGAAGTCGTCGATGCGCATGCCCCGGGCGAGGTAGGCCTCGACGTAGGTGAAGCCGTTGGCGAGGGTGAAGGCGAGCTGGTTGATGGGGTTCGCACCGGCTTCGGCGATGTGGTAGCCGGAAATGGACACGGAGTAGAAGTTGCGGACCTTGTGGGCGATGAACCACTCCTGGATGTCGGCCATCATCCGCAGGGAGAACTCGGTGGAGAACAGACAGGTGTTCTGGCCCTGGTCCTCCTTGAGGATGTCGGCCTGCACGGTGCCGCGCACGGTGGCGAGCGCGTGGGCCCGCAGCTCGGCCGCCTCCTCGGGCGAGGGGTCCCGGCCCTCGGCGGTTCGGAACCCTTCCATCTGCTGGTCGATGGTGGTGTTGAGGAAGAACGCCAGGATGGTCGGCGCGGGTCCGTTGATGGTCATGGAGACCGAGGTCGTGGGCGAGATCAGGTCGAAGCCGTCGTAGAGCGCCTTCATGTCCGCCAGCGTGGCCACCGATACTCCGGACGTGCCGACCTTGCCGTAGATGTCGGGGCGTTCGTCCGGGTCACGGCCGTAGAGGGTGACCGAGTCGAAGGCGGTGGACAGGCGGGTGGCCGGTTGGCCCTCGGAGAGCAGCTTGAAGCGGCGGTTCGTACGGTACGGATCGCCCTCACCGGCGAACATCCGCGCCGGGTCCTCGCCGTCGCGCTTGAAGGGGAACACCCCGGCCGTGAAGGGGAAGTGGCCGGGCAGGTTCTCCCCGCGCCAGAACCGCACCAGCTCCCCGTGGTCGGTGAAGCGGGGCAGGGCGACGCGCGGGACCTTGCTGCCGGACAGGGACTCGCGGGTCAGCCTGGTGCGGATCTCCTTGTCCCGGACCTTCACCACCTGCTCGTCTCCGGAGTAGGAGGCGATGACGGCGGGCCAGTTCGCGATCTGCTCCGTGATGTGGTGCGGGAGCTGCTCGCGGGCGCCCCGAAGGAGCGACCGCACGTTGGCCGCGTCGGAGTCGGCCGCGACGAGTTCGGCGCTGACCGTCTCCAGGCGCTGCACCCGCCTTGCCGCTTCGGCCAGGTGGCCGGTCTCGGCGTGGTACGCGCGGACGGTGTCGGTGATCTCGGCGAGGTAGCGCACCCGGTCCGCGGGCACCACCTGCCGGATGCCGGAGGAGTGGCGCACGCCGGCCGGTGTCAGCGCGCCCTCGGACAGTGGCAGCCCCTTCTCGGCCAGCCCGGCCTTGAGGTGCTGGTAGAGCGCGGTGACACCGTCGTCGTTGAAGGTCGCCGCCGACGTGCCGTACACCGGCATGTCCTCGGGCCGCATGCCGAACGCCTCGCGGTTACGGATCAGTTGGCGGCCCACGTCGCGCAGCGCGTCGTGCGCGCCGCGCCGCTCGAACTTGTTGATCGCCACGACGTCGGCGAAGTCGAGCATGTCGATCTTCTCCAACTGCGAGGCGGCACCGAACTCCGGTGTCATCACATACAGCGAGGTGTCGACGTACGGCACGATCGCGGCGTCTCCCTGGCCGATGCCCGGTGTCTCCACGATCACCAGGTCGAATCCGGCGGCCTTGACCACGTCGATGACGTCGGACAGGTGCTCGGGCAGCTCGTGGCTGCCACGGGTGGCCAGGCTCCGGAAGAAGACCCGGTTCCCGTCGAGGGAGTTCATGCGGATCCGGTCACCGAGCAGTGCCCCGCCGCCGCGGCGGCGGGTCGGGTCGACCGCGAGCACCGCGATGCGCAGCTTGTCCTGCTGGTCGACGCGGAAGCGGCGCACCAGTTCATCGGTGAGAGAGGACTTTCCGGAGCCGCCGGTGCCGGTGATGCCGAGCACCGGCATGACCCGTGCCGCGGCGGCGGCACGCAGTTGCTCCAGGAGATCCGGGGGCAGCTTGCCCAGTTCCGCGCCGGTGATGGCGCGGGCGATCGCGAAGCGGTCGCCGGCGAGTACGGCGGCGGCGTCGGTCGGCTTGCCGTCCCAGAGGTCGAAGTCGCAGTCCTCCACGACCGAGTTGACCATCCCGGCGAGGCCCATCCGCTGGCCGTCCTCGGGGGAGAAGATGGTCACCCCGCTGTTCCGTAGCCGGGTGATCTCCTCGGGCACGATGACGCCGCCTCCGCCGCCCACCACGCGGATGTGGTCGGCTCCCCGCGCACGCAGTGACTCGACCAGGTACTCGAAGTACTCCACGTGCCCGCCCTGGTACGACGAGACGGCGACACCGTGGGCGTCCTCCTCCAACGCCGCGTCCACGACCTCCCGCACCGACCGGTTGTGTCCGAGGTGGATCACCTCGGCGCCCTGGGACTGGAAGATCCGCCGCATGATGTTGATCGACGCGTCATGCCCGTCGAACAGAGCCGAAGCCGTGACCAGGCGGACAGGATGCGCGGGTCGGTGCAGATCGCTCATGGGGGGCCTTCCCGGACAGGGCGGGGGGACTGCTGACGGAATGGATACTAGGACGTCCTAGTAAAATACTGGGAGTGATCGCCGTCACAGATCGAGGACCAGGCGGGGCCCGCACGAGCGGGAGACGCAGATGAGCATGGTGTCTCCTGCGGCCCGTTCGTCCTCGGTCAGCAGCGAGTCGCGGTGGTCGGGCCTGCCGTCGAGTACGTCGGTCTCGCAGGTGCCGCACGTGCCTTCCCGGCAGGAGAAGTTCACCGCGACGCCGGCCTCCTCCACGGTTTCGAGCACCGAACGGTCCGGCGGCACGGTGAGGGTGAGCCCGGAGCGGGCGAGCTCCAGCTCGAAGGCCCCGGTCGGGCCGGTCGCGGCCGTCCGTACCGGGGCGAACCGTTCGACGCCCAACGTGCCGGGCGGCCAGCCCGCGCACTGCTCCTGGACCGCCCGCAACAAGGGTTCGGGACCACAGGCGTGCACCAGGGTGCCCTCCTCGGGCACGCCGAGGTGGGCGGCGAGGTCCAGCAGGCCGTACTCGTCCTGCGGACGGATGAGCACGCGGTCCCCGTGCGGGACGAGGCGGTCCAGGAACGCCATGGAGGTACGGGTGCGGCCGCCGTACAGCAGACTCCAGTCGGCCCCAGCGGCCTCGGCGGCCTCGACCATGGGAAGGATGGGGGTGATGCCGACCCCGCCGGCGATGAACAGATGGCGGGCGGCGGGGCGCAGCGGGAAGTTGTTCCGCGGTCCGCGGACCCGCACGGTGGTGCCCTCGCGCAGGTGGTCGTGGACGTACGCGGAGCCGCCGCGGCCCTGCGGCTCACGCAGCACGGCGATCTGCCAGGCCCCGCGTTCAGCCGGGTCTCCGCACAGGGAGTACTGGCGGATCAGACCGCCGCCGTCGCTGCCGTCTTCGCCGTCCAGGAGTACGTCGATGTGGGCGCCCGGTGTCCAGGCGGCGAGCGTCCCGCCGTCGGGTCGGCGCAGGGTGAGGGAGACGACGCCGTCGGCGGCGGGGACACGGGTCGCCACGACAAGGGTCGTGTCGACCGGGGGCAGTTGATCGTTCATGGTGGTTCGGCTCCGGGGTTCAGTCCTGCGTCGGCACATGCAGCAACAGCGCGTCGCCCTGGCCGCCGCCCCCGCACAGGGCCGCCGCTCCGCTGCCGCCTCCGCGCCGCCGCAGTTCCGCCGCGAGAGTCAGCACCAGCCGGGCTCCGGTCATGCCGACCGGGTGCCCGAGCGCGATCGCTCCGCCGTTGACGTTCACCTTGTCCAGCGGGATGCCCAGCTCCCGTACGGAAGCCAGAGCCACTCCGGCGAACGCCTCGTTGATCTCGAACAGGTCCAGGTCGGCGGTCTTGAGCCGGCCGTCCCGGGACAGGGCGTCGCGGACCGCGCCGGCCGGCTGGACGAGCAGCGAGGGGTCGGGGCCCGCGACCGTGCCGTAGGCGCCGATCTCGGCGAGCGGGGACAGGCCCTCGCGCCGGGCGCGCTCCGCGCTCATCACGACGACGGCCGCGGCGCCGTCCGAGAGCTGTGAGGAGTTGCCCGCGGTGATGGTGCCGGCGGTGGAGAAGGCCGGCTTCAGGCGCCCCAGGCTCTCGGCGGTGCTGCCCGGCCGTACGCCCTCGTCGGTGTCCACCACCGTCTCGCCCCGGCGTCCCGCCACGGTGACGGGGGCGATCTCCCCGGTGAACGCGCCCGACTCCTGCGCCTCGGCGGCCCGTTGATGGGACAGTGCGCTGTACTCGTCCTGCTCCTCACGGGTCAGGGCGAACGGCCGCTGGTGGCGCTCGGTGGCCGCGCCCATGGAGACGCCGTCGAAGGCGCAGACGAGGGCGTCGCGGTCGAGGGCGTCCTCCGCCGCCGCCGAACCGTACTTCCAGCCGGTGCGAGCCCCGCGCAGCAGGTGCGGGGCGCCCGACATGGACTCCATGCCACCGGCGACGACCACCTCGTGACGGCCGGAGGCGATCATGAGGTCGGCCAGGGCGATGGCGTGCAGACCGGACAGGCAGAGCTTGTTGACGGTGCTCGCGGGGACGGAGAAGGGAATGCCGGCGCGGATCGCGGCCTGCCGTGCCGGGTTGGGACCGGCCCCGGCCTGGACGACGTGGCCCATGACGACGGCTTCCACGGCCGCCGGGTCCAGGCGGACGGCGGTCAGTGCCGCGCCGATGGCGTGGGCGCCGAGGTCGACCGCGGACACGGTGCTCAGGGCACCCATCAGCCTGCCGATGGGAGTTCTCGCTCCGGCGACGATGACGGATCCGGGCATGGCCGGGACCTCCTGGGGAGTGGGACGGGGTCAGGCGACCGCGTCGACGGCGCGATCGGCGATCATGTGGGCCGTCTCGTTCACGGAGTGCGGAACGATCCGGCCGCCGGGCATGCGCCGAACCCGGCTGACGGACGTGTAGTCGGGGTGGAACCAGAACATCGTGGGCAGGCCGAGCACCGTCGCCAGATAGGTGTTGGTGATGCCGCCGTGGCACACGGCCGCGACCCGCCCGCCGGGATGGGCGTCGAGGATGGTGTCCATGGCCCGCACGGCTCGCGCGCGAAAGGCGTCCCAGTCCAGATCGGGCACGAAGTCCTCGTAGCGGCCCTCGGCGAGCGCCGCCGCCCGGGGATCGTCGGTGCCGATCTGCTCCGGTGGCGTATAGGGCTGAGTCACGTCGGTGTCCCACTCGCGCAGGTCGTCGAGGACGGTGGCGGTCATGCCGGTGAGCCGTTCCAGAGGTGCCACGGTCTCGCGGGCCCGCCGGAACGGGCTCACGTACAGCGCGTCGAGGCCCTCGTGCCCGAGCCAGGCGGCGAGGCGCTCGGCCTGAGCGGTGCCCTCCGGCGACAGCCCCGGGTCGAACACGCCCGCCAGGGGGAGGCCGTGCCGGATGAGGAGGAGTTCGGTCATGGATGGTCCTTCGTACGTATGAGGGGAGGGCGGGCGGGTCGGCTCAGCCGGCGATGGTCCGTTCCGAGCTCCAGTAGGGGCGGCGCATCGCGCGTTTGTCGAGCTTGCCCATCGCGTTGCGCAGCAGCTCGGGAACGAACTCGTACGACTTCGGGCACTTGTGGGTGGCGAGGCGCTCGCGGCAGAACCGGTCCAGCTCGTCGGCCGGCGGCTCGTCCCCCGTCACCACGACCAGCGCCCGCAGCGACTCGCCGAAGTCCGGGTCGGGCACACCGATGACCGCGATCTCGGCGACCGCCGGGTGCTGCCGCAGTACGGCCTCGCTCTCGGCCGGGTAGAGGTTGACCCCGCCGGAGACCACGACGTCCGCGGCCCGGTCGGTGATGAAGATGTAGCCGTCTCCGTCGACGTAGCCGATGTCGCCGAGCGTGAAGACGCCGGGGGAGAGATAGGCGGACCTGGTCTTGTCCGGGTCCGCGTGGTAGCGGACGCCCTGGTCCTCGGGTGCCCGGAAGGCCAGCAGCCCGCGCTCGCCGGGCGGCAGCGGTCGGCCGTCGTCATCGGTGACCAGGACCTCGAACGGGGGCCGGACGCGCCCGACCGAGCCCGGGTGCGCCAGCCACTCCTCGCTGCTGATGCGGGCCACGGTTCCCGCTTCGCTGGCCCCGTACGACTCGGTCAGCACCGGACCGAACCACTCGATCATGGCTCGCTTCACGTCCGGCGGACACGCGGAGCCGGTGTGGGAGACCTGCCGCAGGCTGGAGACGTCGTACCGGGCGCGGACCTCTTCGGGGAGGGCGAGCAGCCGTTGGAAGTGGGTGGGCACCATCACCGTCGAGGAGACCCGCCACTTCCGTACCCGGCTGAGGAACGTCTCCGCGTCGTATCGGCCGAGGACGACCACCGGCTCACCGGCCGCCAGGTGCCGCAGGGAGGTCAGTGGTGCGTTGTGCTGCAGGGGGCCGCACACCAGGTGCGCGCCCGGCGGGAATCCGGGCCGGGCGGCCATCGCGGCGAGGTAGGCGGAGCTGTCGGCGACCGGGCCGTTCACCCAGCGCACCTCGGTGCCGCGCGCCCGTCCGGTGGTTCCCGAGGTGTAGACGAGCGGAGGCCGGGCGGGCCGGTCCGTCGGGACCTCCCGCCCGGCGGCCGCGGCCGCCAGCCACAGGTCCCAGTCGAAGGCGTGCCCGACCGCCGGGGTGCCGTGCAGTACCAGCGGCAGGCCCAGTTCCCGGGCCGCGTCGAGGGCGGCACCGCCACCGGCGGGGCCGGCGATGATCCCGGTCACGCCCGCGTCGATGATCTGGTCGACGAGCTCGCCCGACGTGAGGTTCCGGGACGTGGCCACTGTCCCCACTCCGGCGCGCAGGCCCGCCAGATGGGCCACCAGTGTCGGGATCGCGTTGTCGCCGAGGACGGCGACCCGGTCGTCGGGGCCGGGCGCGAACTCCAGCAGCCGTGCCGACGCCCGGGCCACCTGGTCGGCGAGGCCGGACCAGGACAGCACGCCCAGGTCGTCCGCCAGGGCGGGCTCGTCGGGTGTCTCCTGGGCGCGACGGTCGAGTGGCAGCAGCGACATGGCTCCTCCGGCGGCTCCTGGGGCCCTCACCCGATTCGAGGGGAGAGGGGATGCGGAGACTGTAGCGTTTATCAAGAAAGTACGGAACACTCTGATCCCCAGATGAGCCATTCCCGCATGGCTCAGCGGTCAGGGAGGCCTACCTCCCGATCCCCGTTACTGAATCTGTCGTCTGGTAAGTGACCGAGGAGGAGCCATGTCCCAGCCCGATCCGGACGCATGGCGTACACAGGTCCGGCAGTGGCTGGCCACCGTGCTCGAACCGGCGCGGACGCCGGAGTCCGCCGGAGAGGCCGCCGATCTCGCCGTGTTCCACAACCTCCCCGAGGACGAGGAACGCCTGCTGCTGGAGCGCTGCCGCGCCTACCAGCGGGCCCGCTTCGACGCCGGGTACCAGGCGCTGACCCTCCCCCTGGACAAGGGCGGCGCGGGCCTGACCGCCGCCCATGTGGCGGCCTTCGCCGAGGAGGAGTCCGCCTTCGAGGTGCCGCCGTCCACCGAGCTGATCAGCGTCACCGTGCGCCTGGTCGCGATGGCCGTCTCCCTGTTCGGGACGGCCGAGCAACTCCACGACCACGCACGCGCGTTCCTGCGTACCGACCTGCTGGCCTGTCAGCTCTTCAGCGAGCCCGGTGCCGGATCCGACCTCGCGGCCCTGCGCACCCGCGCCCGACAGGAGGACGGGGGCGAGTGGCTCATCGACGGTCAGAAGGTGTGGACCTCGGGAGCCCAGTTCGCCGACTACGGCCTGCTGCTCGCCCGCACCGACCCGGACGTCGTCAAACAGGCCGGCATCACCGCCTTCCTTGTCCCGATGGACGCCACCGGTGTGGAGGTACGTCCCATCCGCCAGATGAGCGGCGGCGCCTCCTTCAACGAGGTGTTCCTCAGCGGCGTACGCGTCCCGGACCGGCTCCGGATCGGGAGCCCGGGCCAAGGCTGGGAGGTCGCCACCACCACCCTCGCCTTCGAACGGACCGCCTCCGGCAGCGGCAACCGCCGCAAGGGCGGCACCTTCTCCGACGTGCTCGCACTCGCACGCTCCCTCGGCCGCACCTCGGATCCGCTGGTCCGCCAGCGCCTGGCCGACCTGTACGTACGTGCCGCCCTGCGCGCGGCCACCGTGGACCGGGTGGCCAGGACGAGCGCCGCCGGCGGTCGGCCGGGACCGGAGGCGTCGTTGACCAAGCTCATGGCCTCCGACCTGCTCACCCGCACCGGACAGGTCGCGGCCGAGCTGATGGGGGCGCGGATCAGCGCCGACACCGGGGAACCGGGCACCTTTGCCTGGACACAGCATCTGCTCGGCGCCCCCGGCTACCGGCTGGCCGGAGGCACCGATCAGATCCAGCGCAACCTGATCGGCGAGCGGGTGCTGAAGCTGCCGTCGGAGCCGCGGGCGGACCGGGCGCCGTTCTCGCAGCTTCCCGGCAACTGAGGCATCTGCCCGGCACCCGAAGGACCTTCCCGGTACCCGAAGGACCTGCCCGGTACTTGAACGACCTTCCCGGCAACGGAGCCACCGTGGCCGTTTCGGCAATCACAAAGGAGTGACATCGATGGATCTGGGACTGACAGGCGCGAAGGCGCTGGTGACCGGGGCGAGTCGGGGCATCGGGCGGGCGATCGCCACGACCCTGGCGGCCGAGGGCTGCGCGCTGGCGCTGTGCGCACGGGGCGAGGAAGGACTCGCCAAGGCCGCCGCCGAGCTGCGCGGCGAGGGGGCGACAGTGTTCGCGGAAGCGGTCGACGTCACCGACCCGGTCGCCCTCGCGGGCTTCGTCGAGCGGGCGGCCGCCGAACTCGGCGGCCTGGACCTGCTGGTGTCCAACGTGTCGGCGGGCAACGTGAAGGGCCCCGACTCCTGGGAAGCCAGCCTGCGCGGCGACCTGATCCCCTTCGCGGGACTCGTCGAGGCGGCCCTGCCGCACCTGGAGGCCTCCGACCGGGCCGCCGTCGTGGCCATCGGCACCACCAACGCCTCCGACACCGCGCGCCCGGCCGGAGCGAACTCCTACTCCGCGCTCAAGGCGGCCGTCGTCCAGCACGCCTCGGCCCTCGCGCACTCCCTCGCGCCGAAGGGCATCCGCGTCAACACCGTCTCGCCCGGCCCGATCGACTTCCCCGGCGGCGCCTGGGAGACCATCCGCACCAGCCGCCCGGAGGTGTACGAGGAGGTGCTCGCCAAATTGCCGATCGGCCGCTACGGCACCGCGGAGGACGTGGCCGCGGCGGTGGCCTTCCTGCTCGGCCGGACCGGCTCCTTCTGCGTCGGGGTCAACCTCGTGGTGGACGGCGGGCTGCTCACCCGCGTCCAGTACTGAGCCGTGGCGGGCCCGGCCGGCCGCCTGGACGCCGTAATGGTCTGCGGCGGCCGCTGGCACGACTTCGACCACGCGCGGCTGCGGCTGCTGGAGCTGCTCGGTGAGCATCCACGGGTGCGCACGGCGGTGTACCAGGACTACGACTGCGTGGCCGCCCTCGACAAGGCCGACCTGCTGGTCACCTACACCTGTGACGTCCGGCCCCGCCCGGCGCAACGGGCCGCGCTGGCCCGGTTCGTCGAGCGGGGCGGGCGCTGGCTCGCCCTGCACGGCACCAACGCGGTGATCGAGCCGTCGACGAGTGACGGGCCGAGGACGTTCACGACTCCACGGCTCCTCGGGGAACTGGCTCAGGTGCTCGGCAGCCAGTTCCTGGCCCACCCGCCGATCGAGCCGTACGAGGTGCGGGTGACCCGGCCCGACCATCCGCTGGTCGCCGGGATCGGGCCGTTCACGGTCACCGACGAGCTGTACGTGTGCGAGCTGCACGGGGAGCCGGAGGTGCTGCTGCACGCCGAGTACACGGGGCCGTGCCGCGGTTTCGCCGAGGGCGACACGGCGGCCCTCGACAGCGCGCCCCGACCGGTGCTGTACCTCAAGCGGCACGGCCTCGGCGAGGTCTGCTACTTCACCCTCGGTCACTGCCGGGGCCGCTACGACATGCAGGACCTGGGCGTGGACGACACCGGGCGCGTGGATGCGGGGCCATGGGAGACACCGGAGTTCCTGACGGTGCTCCGGCGCTGCGTGGAGCGGGTGGTGGGTGTGCGAAACCCGGCAGAGGAGCGGGCCGGCGCCTGAGCGAGGAACTCGGGCGCCGGCCCGCTGCACGGTTCGTGGCTCAGGCGTGCGGGAGTACCACCGCGCGGCCGCTGATCTCCCCGGCGTGCAGACGCTCGTACGCCTCGGGCGCCTGCTCCAGCGTGAAGGTCTCGACGTGGGAGGTCACGAGCCCCTGCCGCGCGAGTTCGAGGACCTCCATGAGCTCCGTCCGGCTGCCCCAGTAGGGGAAGGAGGCCGACACCTCGAACGGCAGCCCGCCCCCGAAGCCGACGGGCAGAGTGCCCCCGCCGAGGCCGACGACGGTGACATCGCCCTCAACCGCCACCGACGCGGCGGCCACGGCCAGGGTCGCCTCGGCCCCGACGAAGTCCAGGACGACCTCCGCGCCCGTACCGCCGGTGATCTCCCGGATCCGCGCGGCCGCCTCGCCGTCGGAGAGCAGTGTCTCGTGCGCGCCCACCTTGGCTGCCAGCTCCAGCTTCTCCTTGCCCACGTCGAGGGCGACCACCCGCGCCGGGGTCAGCGCGCGCAACAGCTGCACGGCGAGATGCCCCAGACCGCCGACGCCGATCACCACCGCCGTGCTGCCGGGCAGTAGCTTCGGCAGCGACCTGCTGATCGCGTGATACGGGGTCAGTCCGGCGTCCGTGAGGGGCGCGGCCTGCACGGGGTCGACTCCGCTCAGCGGCACCAGGTGGCGAGGGGAGTCCACCAGCACGTACTCCGCCAGGGCACCGGGCCGGCCGAGCCCCGGCGGCAGGATGCCGAGCCCGGCGGCGTGCGGACAGCAGTTCTCCTTGCCCTCGGCGCACTTGTGGCAGCGCCCGCAGCCCCACGGGCCGTACACCGCCACCGCCTCGCCCTCCGCCAGGCCGGCGACACCGGCGCCCACCGCCGCCACCGTCCCGACACCCTCGTGACCGAGTGTCATCGGCAGCACGTAGGGGAACTGCTCCTCGGGCCAGCCCATCACCGCCAGATCGGAGTGGCAGAGCCCCGCCGCCGTCACCTTCAGCAGAACCTGTCCCGGGCCGGGCTCGGGCACCGGCACCTCCACGACCTCGGGGGCGTGCCCCACCCGTCGGTACTGCACAGCCTTCATTGTCAGACCTCCTTGTCGGTAGTGATATCCGGCCGGGGCGCCGTCCGGCGGCGCAGAACGGCGGGCAGGGCGATCCGGCCACCCGTGAGGACCAACGCCACGATGAGGACCGAGCCGGTGAACAGGCTCGCGGCCCACTGCGCGCTGGTGGCGAGCCCGAGCCCCGTGATGCCTGTGCCGAGCAGGAGGACCGCGAGGACCGTGCCCCAGGCGTTGAAGCGGCCCGCCCGCAACTGGGTCGCCCCGACGAACGCGGCGGCGTACGCCGACAGCAGATACGGGGTGCCCGCGGTCGGCGACCCGGAGCCGACCGAGGACGCGAAGACGACGCCGGCGAAGCCGGAGAGCAGGGCGGAGGCCACCAGCGTCAGAAAGCGCAGCCGGTCGGTCCGCACCCCCTGCAGCCGGGCCGCGTCGGCGTTGAAACCGGTCGCGTACAACCGGCGCCCGGTGGCGGTGTGCTCCAGCAGGAACCAGATGGAGGCCGCGGCGAGCAGCAGATACAGCACCGGCAGGGTGATGCCGCCCGCGTCCAGTTGGGCGATGCTCGCGAACGGCTCGGCGAGCAGTTGCACACCGGTGATCGAGCTGTCGTTGGTGACCATGGTGATCAGCGACTGGATCAGCGCACCGGTGGCCAGGGTGGCGATGAACGAGTCGACGCGCAGGATCACCACCACGATGCCGTTGACGACTCCGATCAGCAGTGCGGCGGTCATCGCCAGGGCGATGGCCGTGCCGGGCCCGAGTCCGGAGGAGACCATGAAGTAGGCGGTCAGCACGCTGGTGAGCGACATGGTGTAGGCGATCGAGAGGTCGAAGACCCGCGCGGCCAGCGGTGGTACGACGCTGAGGGCCACCAGGCCTGCCACGGCGTTGCCGTTCAGCACCTGCTTGACTGTGATGGTGGTCGGGAACGTGTCCGGCGCCCACACGGAGAAGAGCACGACGATGACCAGCCACACGTACACGGCGCCGATGTTCCGGAACGACAGGGCGGCCGCCACCCGCCGGCCCGGTGTCCCCGGTGCGGACACCGCGGACCTCTTCGGAGCGGACGGCGGGAGCTCCGCCGCCCGGGTCGGGGTGGACGTCATGTCACTCGGTTCCTTCCATGGCGTGCACGAGCGCGGGCTCGGTGATGTCCCGGCCGCTGATCTCCCGTGCGATCCGGCCGTCCCGCACCACCAGGACGCGGGTGCACAGCGCGAGCAGGTCCTGTGTGTCGGAGGAGGACACGAGAACGCCCATGCCCTCACGGGCCTGACGCTCTATCAGGTCGTAGAGCTGCAGACGGGTGGCGATGTCCACGCCCGCCGTGGGTTCGCACAGCGCCAGCACCGGCGGGCGCTGGGCCAGACAGCGGGCCATGACGACCTTCTGCTGGTTGCCGCCGCTCAGCGTGGTGATCCGGGCGCCGGCTGGATGGCGTCCGGCCGTACGCACCCCGACCCGCCGGATCCAGTCCTCCGCCAGGTCGGACTCGCGGCGTCGGCGCAGCCGCCCGGAACGGGCGCGCAGCCGGTCCAGGAGCGGCAGAGTGAGGTTCTCGCCGACCGAGAAGTCGCCGATCACTCCCTCGCCCGCCCGGTCCGCCGGGACCAGGGGAAGGCCCAGGCCGTCCGCGTCACGCGCCTGGGTCCACCGCGCGGAGCGTTCCGGCAGCCGCAGTCTGCCGCTCACCCGCCCGGCATGGGCCCCGCACACCGCGTACGGCACGATCTCGTGGCCGGAGCCGACCAGGCCCGTGATGCCCAGGCGCTCGCCCCTCGCCAGGTCGAAGCCGACTCCCCGCAGGGGCCCGGCCCACAGGTCGCGGACCTCCAGTACGGGGTCGGCGGGACCGGAAGGGGCCGGGGGACGGTGGTCGGTCTCCATCTCCTCGCCCGCCATCAGCTCCGCCAGCGCACGCGGAGTGAGTTCGGCGACCGGGAGTGTGGCGATCCGGCGTCCTCCGCGGATCACGGTGACCCGGTCGGCGAGCGCGAAGATCTCGTCCATCCGGTGTGAGACGTACAGGACGCCGGCGCCGGCGTCGCGGACCTCCCGCACGATGTCGAACAGGCGGGCCACCTCGCCGGGCGGGAGGACGGCGGTGGGTTCGTCGAGCACCAGGACACCGCGGCGGCCCTCCCAGCCCTGCAGTGCGGCGGCGATGGCCACCACCGTGCGCTGGACGGGGGTCGCCGTCGCGAGGGGCCGGCGCACGTCGATGCCGAGGCCGAATCGTTCGACGAGGGCGCTCGTCCGCCGTTCCATCTCCGGCCAGCGGATGTTGCCGAAGGCCGTGCGGGCGAAGCCGTGGCTGAGCGCGAGATTGTCGATGGCGCTCAACTCGCCGACCAGCCCCAGCTCCTGGTGGACGAAGCGGAGCCGGTCGTGGCGGGAAGCCGTGACCTGGCCGAGGTCGAAGGGCTCGCCGTCGAGTTGGGCCACGGCGCCCGGCTCCGCGTGGTGGTAGCCGGCGAGGATCTTGATGAGGGTGGACTTGCCGGAGCCGTTGGGCCCGATCAGGGCGTGGATCTCGCCCGGCGAGACCTCCAGATCGACGTCCTTCAGTGCCTGGGTGCCGCCGAATCGCTTCGACAGGGCGGCCACCCGTAGCACCGGCCCGGTCAACTCAGTCCCCACAGCGCCTTGAACTGCGCCTGGTAGTCCTCGACGATCGGGAAGTCGCCGTCGGCCGAGGGCAGGTTGTCCTTGGTGACGAGCATGTTGGGCAGTGCGGCCTGCTGGTCCACGTCCATGGGCTGGCCGGTGAAGTGCCGGGCCAGCGCGTCGGCTTGGAGCCAGGCCGTCTCGTGGGAGTTGAGCGCCATCGCGCCGTCGGTGAGACCGCTCTGGATGTACTGGTAGTTCTGCGCGTCACCGACGTTGACGACGATGTGCTTGCCGGTGATGCCGGCGGTCTTCAGCGCGGTCGGCACGCCCACGTTGAGCAGGCCCAGGGAGAAGACGACATGGGTCACCTTCGGGTGCGACCGGAGGTACGACACCACACGGTCCGGCATGTCCTTGCCCACCGCGGTGATCGGCACGTCGACGTTGTCCAGCCCACAACCGTCGCACCATTTCTCGTACTTGGCGGCGAAGGAGTCCTTGACGGGCTTGAGGATCGTGTACGCCGGAAGGTCGAAGTAGACGGTGTTCGCCTTGGCGTCACTGTTCGACACCACCCATGAGGCGAGCATCTCGCCCTGGACGCCGACGTCGTCCGGCCCGTTCTTGAGCAGGGAGATGCCGTCGCCCAGCAGGTCGTCGGCGTTCGACTGGATGACGGGGATCTCGGCGTCCTTCAGCCGGGCCAGCTGCTTGGCGTAGACGGCACGCGGGAAACCGGAGGCGACGACGGCGTCCGGCTTGTCGCGCAGGGCCTGCTCGTAGGCGGCCTGGACGGACTCCGGGGTGCCCTGGGTGGCGATCTGCTTCACCTCCCAGCCGAGTTCCTCGGCGGCCTCGGTGAAGAAGTCGGCGAGGTCCTTGCAGGACTGGACGCCGCAGAGGATGAAGTCGATCTTCTTGCCCTTGGGGATCTTCTTGCCGACGGGCTGGGTGACGGAGATCGAGTCCGGGCGCTCGGAGTACTTCGCCAGGGCCTCGCGGGCCGCCGTCAGGCCTGCGGAGCCGGGCGCCGCCGCCTGCGTCGAGTCGGCAGCCGGGGTGGCGCCGGTGCCGCACGCCGCCAGGGCGAGCAGGGAGGTGACGGGGATGGTCGCGGTGAGGGCGCGGCGGACCGCGCGACGGGGTCTGGAACTCATCGTTGAGTACTCCCGTGGTGTGTCGCCTGCGCTGCCGAAACCCGCGTCGCTTCCGCGTCCGCGGCGGTCGGCTCCGTTCAGGCGAATCGATTCTGTGTCGCCCCGGGGCGAGGACGCCGCGGCGCTGGGGCCGGGACGGGCAGAGACCGTCCAGGAAGGGAGAAACTTTTGAGGAACTACAGCCTCAAGTGGGTCGGAGTGTGACATGTCGCAGCGGACTTGGGGAGAGGGTCTCCCTAAGAAATTCCAGGCTCACGGGTGAATGCCGTGGTGGGGCACGGAAGCCGCGAGGGTCGTTCACCGGCGTGAGTGTTGCTCCATGCCGTAACCCGTAACTACACTCACTCTAAAGTTTCTGTCGGAGGAGAGATGATGGACGAAACGTCGGAGCCGGCCACGGCCCGGTGCCCCGGGCCCAGCGTCCAGGACTACCTCGACCAGGACAGCCGCCCCGTTCCCCCGGCCCTGAGGTACGAGCGCAACGACCACCTCGGCAGCGAGGACATCGACACCGCCCGCTTCACCTCCCGCGAGTGGGCCGAACGCGAGATGCGGCAGGTCTGGCGGCGCGTCTGGCAGTTCGCCTGCCTGGAGAGCGAGATCCCCGAGGTCGGCGACCACGAGATCTACGAGATCGGTGACGACTCCCTCATCGTCGTGCGCACGGCCCCCGACGAGATCCGCGCCTACGTCAACGTCTGTCTGCACCGCGGTCGCAAACTGCGCACCGGCGGCGGCAACGTCAGCGAGTTCCGCTGCTCGTTCCACGGCTTCGCCTGGAACCTCGACGGCACGATGCGGACCCCGCCCTGTGCCTGGGACTTCCCGCACGTCACCCCGGAGAAGTTCGCCCTGCCCGAGGCCCAGGTGGCCACCTGGCGCGGCTTCGTCTTCATCAACATGGACCCGTACGCCGAGTCCTTCGACAGCTACCGCGGCACCTTCGACGACTACTACATCTGGCCGCTGGAGAACCGTTACAAGTCGCTGCACATCGGCAAGGTGCTGCCCTGCAACTGGAAGGTCGCGCAGGACGCGTTCATCGAGTCCTTCCATGTGATCGCCACCCACCCGCAGATGCTGCCGTGGCTCGCCGACGCCAACTCGCAGTACGACGTCATGGCGGACCAGCCGAACTGGAGCCGGATGATCAACATCCAGGGCGCTCCCAGCCCGCACGTGGCGGACTCCGTCACGGAGGAGGACGTCCTGGAGACGTTCTACGACTCGCGGTCGTTCTACGCCGCCGCCCAGGGCCGTGACCTGGTGATGGGGGAGGGTGACGAACTGCCGGCGATCCCGCCGGGCGGCACCGCCCGCCAGGTCCTCGCCGAGCGGATGCGCGCGCAACTGGCGGCCACCTCGCAGCAGGACTTCTCGAAGACCCCGGACACCGAACTGCTCGATGCCATCAACTACTTGCTGTTTCCCAACTTCAACCCCTGGGGCGGCGCCAAGTCGAACATCATCTACCGGTTCCGGCCCCACGGCCTCGACCCCGACTCCTGCACCGCCGAGATCATCTTCATGTCGTCCCCGAAGCAGCCCGGGGAGACACCGCCCCCGGTGAAGATCCGCTGGGTGCCCGAGGACATGCTCTTCGCCGACATCCCCGAACTCGGCGTCCTCGGACCCGTCTTCGACCAGGACTGCGAGAACCTGCCCTACGTCCAGCAGGGCCTGAAGGCGATGCGTAAACCGGGCATCACCCTGGCCAACTACCAGGAGAGCCGCATCCGCCACTTCAACCGGACGCTCGACCACTGGATGGACAAGTGACCCACCGGGTGGCCGTCATGCCCTCCGGCGCCGAACTCGAAGTCCTCGACGGGGAGGACCTGTTCACCGCCGCCCAGCGGCTCGGCTACCGC
Source organism: Streptomyces sp. DSM 40750 (assembly GCF_024612035.1). GTDB lineage: Bacteria > Actinomycetota > Actinomycetes > Streptomycetales > Streptomycetaceae > Streptomyces. Next base: position 666,084 of record NZ_CP102513.1, on the reverse strand, counting down.
TGGCCCACCGTCTGCGGCGGCAAGGGCACCTGCCGTACCTGCTTCGTCCAGGTCGAGGAAGGTGCTGAGAACTGTTCCCCGGTGGGCCCGCTGGAGCGCGAGGGCATCGAGTCCCTGCGCAGGCCGGTGGACGGCCTGACCCGGCTCGCCTGCCGGCTCCGGGTCGAGGGCCCGGTGACCGTGACCAAGCGCGGCGTACGCCGCCGAGTGCAGGAGTGAGGCCCCCATGTCCAAGCAAGTGATCCACCCACTGACCGGGCATGTGTACCGGCTCACCGAGGACGGACTGGTCGAGGTGACCGACCCCGCGACCGGGGCGCGGGGCGTCTTCGACTTCCAGGCCCGGTGGCAGTCGGGCGAACTGCGCCACGCCGACCTCCAGATGGCCGGCTGGGTCGGCCGCCTCGCCCAGCGGCGTACGACCCGGCAACCGGAGCAGTGACCCCGTGACGCCCCGTACCACCCGCGTGGTCTGTCTGGTGCGCCGGCCCGAGGGAGAACCGCTCCCCGGTGACTTCGCCGTGGAGGAACGCCCGCTGCCGCCCCTGGGGGAGGGGCAGTTGCTCGTGCGCAACCTCTACATGAGCGTCGACCCGTCCATGCGCGGGCGCCTGGAGAGCACCGAGAAGCACTACACGCACAACTTCACCCCGGGCTCGCCGCTCGACGGCCGCGCCCTCGGTGTCGTGGAGGCGAGCCGCTGCGCCTCGGTGCCGCCGGGCACGTACGTACGCCACCAGCTCGGCTGGCGGGAGCGGGCGGTGCTGGACGCGGCGGACACCGACGGCGCCGGTCGCATCGACCCCCGACTCGCCCCGCTGCCCACCTGGCTGGGCCTGCTCGGCCAGACCGGGTTCACCGCGTACGTGGGCCTGACCCGGATCGCGCAGCTGCGTCCGGGCGACACCGTCCTCGTGTCGGCGGCGGCCGGCGCCGTCGGCACCGCCGCCGGCCAGTTCGCGCGCCTGCTGGGCGCGGACCGCGTGATCGGGACCGCCGGGGGACCGGACAAGTGCGCCCTGCTGGTGAAGGAGTTCGGCTACGACGCCGCCGCGGACTACCGCGCCGAGCCCGTGCGCGACGCCCTGGCCCGGCTGGCACCCGACGGCATCGACGTGTACTTCGACAACGTCGGCGGTGAGCAGCTCGCCGCCGCGCTGCACGCGCTGCGCACCGGTGGCCGGGTCGCCCTGTGCGGCATGATGTCGCAGTTCGGCGGCGACGGACGGTCCGCCGACATCAACCAGTTGATCCAGGCGGTCCTCAAGCGGCTGACTCTGCGCGGATTCATCGTCCGTGACCACGACGACCTGCGGCCGGAGTTCGAGCGGCGGGTCGCGGGCTGGCTCGCCGAGGGCCGGATCACCGCGCGCGAGACGGTCGTGGACGGCCTGGAGAACGCGGCGGAAGCCCTGCTGTCCCTGCTGCGGGGCGGCAACGTCGGCAAGATGCTGGTCCGGCTGAATGACTGACGACTGAACGACGAACGGCGCCCGCGACGCGGGCGCCGTTCGTCGCACGGGCCGGGACCGCGGTCAGCGCATGGGCCGCGACGCGGCGACCGTATGTGCCTGCAGGGAGACCCCCAACCGGGTCAGTCCGGCCACGGCGGTCCGGAAGTCCTTGATGTGCGGGGTGGCGAAGTGCTCGTCGAGGGCCTGCTGGGACACCCACCGCTCGAACACCCGGATCCGGCGGCCGTCCGTGGGGTCCGCCGTCATGGCGTAGTCCAGGCAGCCGGGCTCTTCCTCGCGGGTGCGCTTCCCGACTTCGACGAGGTGCCTGAGCATCGTGTCGCGGTCCGCGGGCTCGTAGTCCATCCAGCCGGCGACGATGATTTCCTCTGACACGGTGGTCCTTTCCCCTTCCACGGCCATGGCTCATGACCGTGGGCCCGCCGCCCCTCTGCCAGGAAGGAGCGACGGGCCCATGGTTGCTCAGATGCCGAGTGCCGCTGGGACGCCGTCCACGGTGACCGTGCCCTTCTCGCCGTCGACCGTGATCACCATGCCGTCCCGCAGCCGCCGTGTACCGCCCTCGACGGAGATGACGGCCGGGATTCCGAGTTCGCGGCAGACCACGACGGCGTGGCTGTTGAGCGCGCCCACGTCCACGACAGCTGCTCCTGCCACGAGGAACAGCGGGGTCCAGGCCGCGTCCGTGATCGGCGCCACCAACACCTCGCCCGGCTCCAGCGCCTCGCACGAGGCCGGGTCGGTGACCACCCGCACCCTGCCGGTGTAGGCGCCGTGACTTCCGCCGACGCCCGTCAGCACATCGCCCTCGGCGGCGATCGCGACACCATCCTCGCTGCGCCGCGGCCAGCCGTCGATCTCGGTCTGTGCGTCCTGTGCGACGAAGAACGGCGGTTCCAGCTTGCGCAGCCCGGCGTATTCCTGAAGCCGCTGGGCGATGACGGGCTCGAAGCCGCCCGGGTCGGCGACATAGTCGTCGAGCTCCGTCTCCAGCAGCATCATCACGTCCTCGGGCTCGGCGAAGCGTCCCGCCTCGACTCCGCGACGACCCAGCTCCCTTACCGTCATGCGGATTTCGTTGATGACGGTCACACAGTTGGCCTTGGTCCGCTCACGTGCCGGGATCCACACCTGGGAAGCGTGCATGCCGGCGTCGAACATCGGCCGAGTGTCCTCGGGGAGGGCCGCTCGGATCTCCGCCGCGAGTTGTTCGCGGCGCTCGGTCAGCCTGCGGTGACGCGCGGCCGGAGAGTTGTCGTCGGAGGTGTGCCGGATCCGATCGACCAGAGCCAGCGCCTGGACCGGCGCCGCCTCCCAGGACAGCGCGTGGATGTCCCACTCGTTGGGGCCGCGGTCGCCGGACTCGGCGATGAACTCGTCGAAGGAGTCACGGAACGCCTTGACGTCTCCGGTCGCCCCTTCGAGGGCCTGCTGCACCGCGGCCGGACCCCGGTCGAACAGAGCTGTCAGCTCCGCCGAGGCCACCACCTGGCGGGACAGCGTCCACAGCCCGGTTGACGGAGAGGCGGAGTCCACGCCTCCCAGCCCGCCGATGAGGTCGAGCATCGCGCCGGGACGGTCGACGCTCGCACACAGCGGTCCGAGGATCGCCGGCCCGACGGACGCGGGCAGCGAGGACTCGACATGCCGTTGGAAGGTCGTCTCCACGTCGGCCAGCAACGAGCGGGCGTAGGCCACCAACTCGACGTCGGACAGGGACGCCAGGTCGGGTCGCTCGCGCCTGATACGGCGCAGCCGCTCATGGTCGGCGTCGCCCTCCGGGTAGCCGGCCTGGCCGAGCATCCCCTGCAGCGTCGCTGTGGCCTTGGCCGTCAGTTCCGCGTCCAGGTCGTCGGGGTGCGGCACGTACACCGGCGTGTCGGAGCGCTGGCCCACGAAGGCGGTGTCGATCTGGTCCGCGGTCTGCCCCATGCGGATGCCGAACAGCCGCAGGTGCGACAGGTTGAGGTAGAAGTAACCGCCGAAGATTCCGACGAACGGAGGGCGAGGGCCGCTGATCTCGTCCCCGCGGTAGATGCCGAACTCGACGAAACCGCGACGCCAGCCCTGCAGGCCGCGCCCCCATACCAGGGTCCAGCCCAGCGGGCTGGCCGGCTCCGGAAGGGTTTCGCCCGCGTTGGCCCGGGTGTAGTGGGGCAGTCGCTCGCTGCGCTGCCAGTCGGTGATCCAGTGCTTCATGGCGAGGGGGCTCCCGCCGTCCGTTCCGGCGCTCACCACTGCGCCGTTCCGCCGTCGACGCTGATCAGCGTGCCCGTGATGCCCGCGCCGGCGTCGCTGGCGAGCAGCGAGGCGAGGCCCGCGATCTGCTCCACGGTGGTGATCTTCTTGGTGGCGGCGTGCTCGGCGAACCGGCCCAGCCACTCCTCGTACGAGATGCCCTCGGCCTCGGCCGCGGCCGGCCCGGCGGCCCGCATCAGGTCGGTGTCGACGGCGCCGGGGCAGATCGCGTTGCAGGTGATGCCCATGGTGCCGTACTCGAAGGCGGTCGCCTTGGTCAGACCGTGGATGGCGTGCTTGTTGGTGATGTAGTGGCTGATCGCGGGCTTGTTGGCCTGCTTGCCCTCGACCGAGGAGATGTTGATGACCCGGCCCCAGCCACCTTCCAGCATGGGTTTCAGCGCACGGCGGGTGCCGTAGAAGTAGGCGTTGAGGTTGAGGTCGAGCGCCTTGTGCCACGCCTCGTCACTCAGCTCGTGGACCGGGGCGAAGCCCTCGGTGCCTCCGACGTTGTTGACCATGACGTCCAGTCGGCCGAAGCGCTCGACCGTCCAGTCGACCAGTGCCTCGATGTCCGACTGGCGGCTCGAGTCGCAGGAGTGGAAGACGGCCTTGTCGCCTGCCTGGAGTTCTTCCAGGGCCTGCTTGCCCTTGATCTCGGAGCGGCCGCTGAGCACGACCGTGGCTCCGTCGGCCAGGAAGGCCTCGGCGATGGCGCGGCCGATACTGCGCGTACTGCCCGTGATCACCGCGACACGTCCGTCGAGGCTGCCCGTAGCCACCATGCTGTTCTCCTGCGGTTTCTGAGGGTTCGTCATCTGGACGCTTCGTCCAGGAGGCGGTGGATGGTGCGGTGGAAGTGCTGCAGTCCGGGTTCATTGCGTCCGAAGACGAAGTCGGTCCCGGCGAGGGCCTTCAGGCCCCGCTGCACTCCGTAGGTGGTCGCGTAGTCCTCGTCGCGGACCACCTCGTAGAACCACTCGCCGAACTGGTCGGCGGCGTGCCGCTCCTCCTCGGTGACGGCTGGCTCGCGCAGCAGGACGATCTGCTGGGTCACCGATTCGGTGGCCGTCCGGGGGATCACGATGGAGACGGCGATCTTGTTGCGCCACGTACCGGCGATGGCCAGGCCGGGGAAGAGCCAGTAGATGGCCCCGACGACATCGCCGGGGTCGCGCTCGTCCGGAGGAAGATCCACCACGTCGGCGACGGGCCGCAGGGCCGCACCGAGGCGCTGGTGGGGCCCCCACGTGTCGTGGGCCATCATGTTGGAGAAGTTCGTCTCGAAGACCGTCTTCGTGTGCAGCGAGGCGAAGTGGTACGTCTCCAGGTACCCGTCGAGGGTGACCTTCCAGTTCGGGCTGGTCAGCTCTCGGGTCGCGTAGTGGTGGCAGTCCGCGAAGCGGAGCCCCTCCAGCAGTGGCTGCAGATCTCCCAGCCAGGCGTCCAGGTCGTGCTCGGCGTTCGGATCGAGCGATACGAAGACGATGCCGGCGCGCTCACCGACGGGGAGCTGGATCAGGCTGCGCTTCTCGCGCGGTACGTCGCCGAAGGTCTTCTCGGCGTACACGCCGCGCAGTTCCCCCGACAGGTCGTAGGACCAGGCGTGGTATGGGCAGGTGATCCGCTTCGCCACGCCGCAGCCCGGTTCGACGAGCTCGGCGCCACGGTGCCGGCAGGCGTTGATCATCGCGTGGACTGCGCCCTGGCGGTCCCGGGTGATCAGGATGGGGATGCCGAGCACGTCCAGTGCCTTGTAGGTCCCGGGCTTGGGGAGCTCGGACGACATGGCGAGCGGCAGCGGGACGCTCCGGTGGACGGCGTCCATCTCACGCAGCCAGCGGTCGACGTCGAGGTAGTTGTCGACGGGTTCCGTCCACTGCTCCTCGGCCTCATGCGTCGTGTTGTTCCGGTAGTGCTCGATGACACGCTCGGCAAGGTCGGCCGCGTCCTGCCGCATCGCCTTGCCCGCGGCATCGCTGGAGCGGTCCTGGCCGATCCATGAGTGGTATTCCGGGGCGGGGGGCGGCAAGGGGCGCTCGTCGCCTGCCGCTCGGGTCTCCGGTGAGATCTGGACCACGATGTCCTCAATCCTCCCAGCCGCGAGCTGGTGAAGGGTTCCTGTGCTACAGCTCCACTGCGACCGCCACAACAACAGGAGTTAGTGTTGTGTGTCAATAGAAAGTGCCGAAGTTTGGCTGTGCGGCATTCCGCAGGTCACCTCCGCTTTCTGTCGCGAGGGTAACCCCCGCTCAGCTCGATCTTTCTGGGGATCGGCTCCAGCTGAAGGGTGGGTGCGGGTGGCGAGTAGGCGGAAGGGGTCCAGTGGTCGATGAGATGGCCGAGCCGGCTCGGGTGTCCCGAGAAGTGGCGATGACCCAGCCCTTCGAGGTCGGTGTCGTGGTGCGCGACCTGGAGGTGTTGGAGCGCTTCTATCGCGAAGTGCTCGGCTGCGTTCCGGTGCACCACTCGCACATCCCGCACGAGATCGGCGGCCCGGCCGGATTGGGCGGGCCCCTGTTGGTCGTCTGGCTTCAGGTGCCGTCCGGGGGCCGGATCAAGCTGATACGACTTCGGGCGGATGCGGATGCGGATGCGGATGCGGATGCGGATGCGGCTGCGGATGCGCGGCCGTCGGCCGTACCGCTGGCCGCACGCCGCGGCTTGTCCTATGTCACCTTTCACTTCGACGACATCGTGCCGGTCGTCGCCGCACTGCCGGCCGCCGGTGCCCGGCCGCTGTCGTCCCCGATCGTCGTGGTGGCGCGGGACCGGCGGATCAGCTTCTGGGTGGATCCGGAGGGCAACGTCCTCGAACTGGCGGACCGGCGAGGCGGTGAACAGGAGACCCGTTGAACCCGGCCCGTAGTAATTAGAGAACCTCTTCAGTAAGGTGCGCTCTGCTGGTTACTGTAGACCGGCAACAGAAAGTCCGATCAGTTGGAAACCTCGCAACGGGGCGAAGGGGCGGACGATGGTTCAAAAAGCACCGCGGAAGTCGGCCGCGAAGACCACACACCAAGCATCCGCGCAGGTCATCAAGGACCTGCACGAGCGCATGGTGCGCATCCGGCTGTTCGAGACCGAAGCGGGAAAGCTCATGGAGGCCGGCAAACTGCCCGGCTTCCTGCACCTCTATGTCGGCCAGGAAGCCGTCGCCGCCGGTGTGATGGCGGCCCTGCGCGACGACGACCAGATCACCTCCACCCACCGAGGCCACGGGCACGCCGTGGCCAAGGGCGTCGGCTTCCGCGAGATGTACGCCGAGCTGTACGGCCGGGTCACCGGCGCCTGCCTCGGCCGCGGCGGAAGCATGCACATCAACGACCTCACCCGCGGCATGCTCGGCGCCAACGGCATCGTCGGGGCGGGCGTCCCGATCGCCGTGGGCGCCGCCTTCGCCGCCCGGTACAAGGGCGAGGACAGCGTCGCCGTGACCTTCTTCGGTGACGGCGCCACCAACATCGGCGCCTTCCACGAGGGCGCCAACATGGCCGCGATCCTCGGCCTGCCCGTGGTGTTCATCTGCGAGAACAACGGCTACGCCGAGTTCACCCCGCAGTCCGCGCACATGCTGATCACCGATGTCGCCGACCGGGCCGCCGCCTACGGCATGCCCAGCGTGATCGTCGACGGCATGGACGCGGTCGCCGTCCACCGCGCCGCCACCGAGGCCGTCGAACGGGCCCGGGCCGGCGCGGGCCCGATGATGATCGAGGCCAAGACCTACCGCTTCTACGACCACCAGGGCGTCAAGGGCCTGCGTCATCCCTACCGCTCGGACGAGGAGGTCGCCGAGTGGAAGTCCCGCGACCCCATCGACCTGCTCGAGACCCGGGCCGTCGCCGACGGCACCGCGACCCGTGCGGAGCTGGACGACGTATGGCGGCGCACCCGCGACGAGATCGCCGAGGCCATCGCGTACGCCGAGGCGAGCCCGCTGCCCGACCCCGCCGACCTGCTGCTCAACGTCTACTCGGGATGACCGCCATGACCACCACCAAGACACCGACCGTCGCCACGCGCAAACTCACCTACGTCAAGGCCTTCAACGAGGGTCTCGCGCAGGCCATGCGCGAGGACGAGAACGTCTTTGTCGCCGGCGAGGACGTGGCCGGATACGGCGGCGTGTTCCGCATGTTCGACAACCTGCTCGACGAGTTCGGCCCCCGTCGCATGATCGACACCCCGATCTCCGAGGCCGCCCTGGTCGGCCTCGGCGTGGGAGCCGCCGCCCGGGGGCTGCGCCCCGTCGTCGACCTGATGTTCATGGACTTCATCGGCGTCTGCCTCGACCAGATCGTCAACCAGGCGGCGAAGATGAAGTACATGTTCGGCGGCGCGTTGTCCGTGCCGCTCACCATCACCACCGCCTCCGGCGCCGGCCTCGGTGCCGCCGCCCAGCACAGTCAGAGCCTGGAGGCCTGGCTGGCCCACGTGCCCGGCCTCAAGGTGGTCATGCCCAGCGACGCCTACACCGCCAAGGGCCTGACCGTCTCTGCCATCCGGGACGACAACCCGGTCGTCGTCATGCTCAACAAGGTCCTGCTCGGCAGCACCAGCGAGGTGCCCGAGGAGATCTACGGCATCCCGCTGGGCCAGGCGCACACCGCGCGGCAGGGCTCCGACGTCACCGTGATAGCCCTCGGCCGCATGGTGGGGGAGGCCCTGGCCGCGGCCGACGAACTCGCCGCCGAGGGCGTGGAGATCGAGGTGATCGACCCCCGCACCGTGCAGCCGCTGGACACCGAGACGATGTTCGCCTCCGTCCGCCGCACCAACCGGGTGCTCGTGGTGCACGAGGCCGTCACCTTCGGCGGGCTCGGCGCGGAGATCGCCGCCCAGATCCAGGACGCGGTCTTCGACTACCTGGACGCGCCGGTCCTGCGCATCGGCGCCCCCTTCTCCCCGGTGCCCTTCTCCCCGGTCCTGGAGAAGGCGTACGTGCCCGATCGCGCCCGCATCGCCCAGGGCTGCCGGCGCCTCCTCGAAAGGTCGTGACCGACGTGGCGGTCGAGGTTCTGCTCCCGAAGATCGGCCTGACCATGCAGGAAGGCACGATCGACGAATGGCTGGTGCCCACCGGCGCGGCCGTCGCGGAGGGCGACGCACTGCTGCGGCTGGCCACCGACAAGGTCGACGTGGACGTCGAGGCGGAGGCCGGGGGACTGTTCCACCCGGTGGTCCCGGCGGGCGCCACCGTGCCGACCGGGGCCCTCATCGGCTGGCTGCTGGCCGAGGGCGAGCAGCCACCGGGCCCGGCGGGTACGCCGATGCCCGCCGGGTCCGGGTCCAGTGCGGGTGCGGCCGCCGCGTCTGCCCTGGACAGCGGCGGTGCGGATACGGCCGCCGCGCCTGCCCGCACCGGCACCGGTGCGGCCACCCACGCCGGCGGTCCCGCCGCGGCGTCCGGCCTCAACGGCACCGCCGGCCGGCTTCTGTCCTCACCGAACGCCCGGCGGGTCGCCGCCGCTGCCGACGTGGACCTCACCGCCGTACGCGGCACGGGGCCGGTCGGCCGGATCGTCTCCGAGGACGTGGAGGAGTTCCTCGCGGCCCTCCCCGGCGACCTCGGCGCACCGGTCCAGCCGGGCGGCACTCCTTCCTCGCCGCTGGTCCGCAAGCTGGCGAAGGAACGAGGCATCGACCTCTCCGGCGTGAACGGCACCGGGCCCGGCGGCCGGATCCGCCGCTCCGACCTCGACGCCGTCGTTCCTACGCCCGTTCGCTGCAACGCGGCCCCTCAGCCCGGCGACGTCCTCCCGCTCACCGGGATGCGCGGCACCATCGCCCGCAGGATGCACGCCAGCCTCCAGGAGATGGCACAGCTGACGCACGGCTACGAGGTGCGGATGGACGCCGTGGTGTCCCTGCGGGACCGGCTCAAGGAGGAGTGGGCCGACAGTGACCTGCCGGTGCCCAGCCTCAACGACTTCCTGCTGAAGGCCGCCGCCCTGGCCCTGCGCGAGCATCCCCTGCTCAACGCGACGGTGCGGGAGGACGGTGTTCATCTGCTCGGCGGCATCCATCTGGGCTTCGCGGTGGCCGTTCCGGGCGGCCTCATGGTCCCCGTGATCGAGGACGCGGTGACGCTGCCGCTGCCCGAGATGGCCCGCCGGTCGAGGGACCTGGCCCAGGCCGCGCGCGAGGGGCGGATCTCCCCCGCCCAGCTGGAAGGCGCCACCTTCACCGTCACCTCGCTCGGTGGATACGGCGTCGACTTCTTCACCCCCGTGATCAACCCCGGCAACGTCGCGATCCTCGGGGTGGGCCGGCTCAGGGACGGCGTGGAGTGGGTGGACGACAGACCGCTGCGGACGCGGGTGCTCACGCTGAGCCTCACCTTCGACCACCGTGCCGTCGACGGGGCACCCGCCGCCGAATATCTGCGCACGGTCGGTGAGCTGCTGAGCAAGCCCCTCCGCCTGTTGGTGTGATCGGGGTTCTATATGGCCGGGTCGGCGATCCGCTCCGAGAGATCGCCGACCTCGCGGACGAAGGAGCGGTGGCCCAGCGACCGGTAGACGTCGTCGCCCCGGACCTGTGAGATCGCCGCGGTCTCCAGCAGCGCCAGCAGGCCCAGGCTGATCACCGCCGCCTCGGCGTCGGAGACGGACTCGCGGGCCTTGCGGATCAACCGCATCAGCTCGTCCACCAACTCCGTACGGCTCTCCTGGCGCAGCGCTTCCGCGTCCTGGCTCATGCCGGCCGACGACACGAAGAACACGGTGGCGGCGGACCGGTGTTCGCCCATCCAGGCCAGCAGCGTGGTGACCGCCGCTCCGATGTCCGAGCCGGGCTCGTGGGCCTCCGTGATCGCGTGCAACTGCTCGCGCAGCGCGGCGGCGAACACCCGCATCCCCTCTGCCAGGACCTGGTCCTTGGAGGAGAAGTGGTAGTACACCGCTGCCGAGGTCATCTCCGCGCGAGCGGCGATGTCGGCCACCGTCACCTCGTCCGGCGGCTGGGTGGCGAACAGCTCGGTGGCTGCTTCGATCACCCACTGCTTGCGTGACGGACGGTGAGCGGCGCGGGTCCGGGAGGTCGTCATGATGTCAAGTATGCCGGGACCCGAGTGCCCCGGAGCCCCATAAGCAGCAGGAATTATGCCGACGGGCGATGGGAGTTACTGGATAGAATGGTCAGTACGCAGGGCCCACGGACGCGGGTTCACGGCAGTCGGCAGGGAGCATGATGGCCACCACGAAGAACGGCAAGCAACCCGCCCACCGGCCCTCGCGGCGGCAGCACATCATCACCGCCGCGGTGCGGGTGTTCGGCCGCAACGGGTTCGCGGAGACCAGCATCCAGGACATCGCGGACGAGGCCCAGGTGGTGCCGACGGCCGTCTACTACCACTTCGACGGCAAGGAGGAGCTGCTCGAACTCGCCATGCGCCGGGTCTTCGACCAGCTGAACGCGGTCGTGGAGGCGGCCCGGCCGGAGTCCGAGCCGGGTGACGCGGAGGGTCTGATCCGTGTCATCGACGCCGTGTGGGACTGGGTGGAGCGGAATCCGGACGAGGCCCGCCTGTACCAGGTCCAGGTCGCCTCGGCCAACGGCAGCGTCAAGGCGCTGCGGGACGAGTTCGAGCAGCGCCACGTCCAGCGCGGCTACGACTATCTGCCCGAGGGCACCACCCGCAGCCCCCGGGCGGCCAAGGCCCGGCACGCGGCACAGGCACTCGCGGTCCGCACGCTGATCAGTACGACCATGCTCGTCACCGCGCTGCGGGCGGAGGGAGGACCGCTGTCCCAGCTGCCCTCCCGGTCCGTGCTGGAGGCGGTCAGGGCGTTGGCGCTGCGCATCGTCGCCACCGAGCAGAACCCCGCGAAGCCGGCCACGGCTCAGAGCTGAGGCGGTTCAGCAGGGCAGTACTGAGGCGGTTCACCAGGGCAGTGGCCTGCGGTCGGCGAACAGCCCGCCCGTCGTCCCGTCGCCCTCGGGAAGGGTCGCCAGCCAGACCGGGGTGTCCGCACCCTCCTCCGGCCCGCGCGGGGCGGACGGGCCGCCCATGCCACTGCGGGTCCAGCCGGGGTCGGCGGCGTTGACCAGGACGCCCGTGCCGGCCAGCTCGGCCGCGAGCATACGGGTCAGGGCGTTGAGCGCCGTCTTGGAGATCCGGTAGGCGGGGTGCCGCCCGGAGTCCATCAGTGCCAGCGAACCGTACGAGCTGGTGACGTTGACGACCCGGCCGTAGCCGGCTTCCACCATGTCCGGGACAAGGGCTTCCAGCACGCGCCAGGCGCCGGTGAGGTTCGTGTCCAGGGTCGCGCGCAGGAGGCCCTCGTCGACGTACGGGGGCCGCAGTTCCCCGTCCAGGGACACTCCGGCGTTGTTCACCAGGACGTCGATCCCGCCGGTCAGCTCCCGTGCCTCCCGGACCGCTTCGCTGACGCTCCGCGCGGAGGTCACGTCCAGGGCCAGGGGCAGCGCGGCCGGGCCGATGGCACGGCACGCCTCCTCGGCCGCCGCCCGTTTCCGTGCCCCGACCAGGACCCGTAGTCCCCGGTCGGCGAGCTGTCGGCCGATCTCCAGGCCGATTCCGCGTGCCCCGCCGGTCACCAGGGCGGTTCTGTCACCGTGCCGCATGTTCTGCTCGCCGCCTCTCACACCGTCAGGACCGAGCAGGCGCTGATCCCGGGCGCCCCGTACACATGGGTGAAGCCCACCCGGGGAGCGCCCGGCACCTGCACACCGGGCGCCCGGCCCTGCAACTGTCGTACGACCTCGTGGAACTGACGCAGCCCGGAGGCGCCGACGGGTTCCCCGCCGGCCAGACAGCCGCCGTCGGTGTTGACCGGTATCCGGCCCAGGGGCTCGGTGGCCCCGTCGGCCAGCAGTTCCTCCTGCTCGCCGTGGCCGCAGAGTCCGGTCTCCGCCAGGTGGATCAGCTCCGAGCCGCTGTCCGTGTCCTGCAACTGGGCGACCTGTACGTCGGCGGGCCGCACCCCCGCCGTGCGGAAGACCGCCTCCGCGGCGTCGACACTGGGGCTGCGGTGCGGTCCCGGCGGCAGCCAGGGCGAGAACACCTCGAACGAACCGAACCGCCTCGTCCGGAAGGCCAGCGACGCCAGCCTGACCGGTCGTTCGCACAGGTCGAACGCCCGGTCGCCGAGCGCGAGCACCAGCGCCGCCGCGCCCTGTCCGGGCGAACAGAACATGTACTGGGTGAGCGGGGGACTGACCTCGGCGGAGTCGAGGATCTCCCGTTCCGTCAGCGGTTTGCGCCGCCATGCCAGGGGGTGGTGCGAGCCGTTGCGGAAGGCTCGCGCCGCCACCATCGCCAGTGCCCGCTCCGAGATCCCGTGCTCGTACAGGTACCGCTGCGTCTTCAGCGCGAAGAACTGGGTCGTGAGCATCATGCCGGTCTCGGCGTACCAGTCGCCCAGGCCGTAGCGGGCCGCGGAGACGTGGAACGCTCCCCGCTCGTGCTTGTCGAACCCGACCGCAAGTCCCAGGGAGGCCTCGCCCGCGCGCAGCGCGTTGGCCACCGTGAGGACGGTGGAGGCGCCGGTCGCGCAGCCGTTCTGCACATTGACGAACGGCACTCCGGTCAGGCCCAGCCGGCCCACCAGCGTGTCGGGCTTGCCGGAGACGTCGGAGCCGCCGACCGCGTAGCCGATGTCCTCCCAGGCGACACCGGCGTCGGCCAGCGCCTCGCGTACCGCACGCTCGGCCATGTCCATTCCGGTGACGCTCTCGTCGCGGCCGAAGGGATGCATGCCGCATCCGACCACGTACACGTCGTCGGGCCGGCTCATCGCTCGCCTTCCCGCTCCGGGCGGAACGCGAAGGTCACCACCTCGGTTCCGTCGTCGTCCTGGTAGGCGGGCACCGTGGTGAGCCGGACCGGCAGGCCGATCCGGATCTCCGCGCGGGGCACCGCCAGCCGGGCTTCGACCAGCACCTCACCGAGGTCCACATAGCCCACGTGGTAGGGCCGGTGGCCGCCTGCCGGATGCCGGTACGGCGGTTTCGGCGGGAACGCCTGGAGCGTCCACGACCACACGCGCCCGCTCACCGGCAGTACTCGCGCGGTCATCGTCCCGTCCGAACACCTGGGGCACGAGTCCTGCCGGGGGAAGACGACGGTGGCGCACTCGGAGCAGCGGGCGCCCACGAGACGCGGTGGATCCCCGTCGTCGGACTCCCCGTTCTCGAACAAGGACTCGTCGATGAGTCTGGTGGTCATGCCGTCCCGCCTTCCATGTCACCAGCCCAGTAGCCCGGCCAGCCGTTCCCGATGGTGTGCGGCGCCGCCCAGCAGGACCGCGTCCGACTGGGCGCGCCGGAAGTACAGGTGCGCGTCGTGCTCCCAGGTGAAGCCCATCCCGCCGTGGAACTGCACGCACTCGGCGGCGACGGAGACGAACGCCTCGCCGCACCACGCCTGCGCCACTGCCGCCGCCTCGGCCAGCGCCGTTGGCGAGCCGTCCGTGCGGACCGCGCGCACCACGGCCGACCGTGCGGCCTCCACCTGGAGCAGCATGTCGGCGCAGGCGTGCTTGACCGTCTGGAAGCCGCCGATCGCCCTGCCGAACTGGGTTCGGTCGCGCACATGGGCCACCGTCATGTCCAACGCGGCCTGGGCACCGCCCAGTTGCTCGGCGGCCAGCGCCACCAGGGCCACGTCCAGGGCGCGGGCGACGACGTCCGCCCCCTCGCCGCCGGCGGTCAGTGCCCGGGCCCGGGCACCGGAGAAGGTGACCACCGCCTGGCCCCGGCTGAGGTCCAGGGTGGGCACGCGGCGCACCGTGACCCCCGGTTCACGAGGGTCGGCCAGGAAGAGGTCCACGCCGTCGGTCCCGGCCGCGGCCACCACCAGCGCCTCGGCGTCGGCGCCGTCGAGGACGAACGGCGCGGTGCCGTCCAGCAGCGGGACGCCGCCCTGCCAGGAGACGGCCACCGGCACGGCGTCGGCCCGCCACGTCCCGTCGGGCGCGGCCACCGCCAGGGCATGCACGGTGCCCTCGGCCAGGTCGGCCAGTGCCTTGTCGGCCGTACCGCAGCCGGCCAGCACCTGCCCGGCCAGCACGGTGGAGGACAGCAGCGGGACCGGTGCCAGTGTCCTGCCCAACTCCTCGCAGACGACGGCTATCTCGGCGAGGCCGCCGATGCCTCCCGCCGACTCGGGCAGGCCGAGGGCCGCGAGGCCGACCTGCCGGCCGAGGGCGTCCCACAACTCGGCGTCGATGCCGGGGGCGTCCTCGGACAGCCGACGTACCGCGGCGGTGCCGCCGGCGTCCCCGCACACCGACCGAACAGTCTCGCGCAGATCCTCCAGCTCGGTGTCCGACAGGGCCGTGCTGTCGGTCATGGTGCTCGTCATCGTGCGCTCCCGCTCTCGTCGCGCCGCTCCTTGTTGTCGACGTACCGCCGCTGCCGCAGGGCACTGTGCGCGGCCGCCATCCGGGCCACCGGCACGCGGTGCGCGGAGCAGGAGACGTAGTCGAGACCGAGGTCGTCGCAGAACGCGATCGACTCGGGGTCCCCGCCGTGCTCGCCGCACACGCCCAGCTTGATGCCGGGCCGTACGCTCCGTGCCCGCTCGACCGCCAGGGCGATCAGGGCGCCCACCCCGTGCGGGTCGAGCCGCGCGAACGGGCTGGCCGTCAGGAACCCGCGCTCCTGGTAGGAGGCGAGCACCTGGCGCTCGACGTCGTCCCGGGAGAACCCGTAGGTGAGCTGAGTGAGGTCGTTGGTGCCGAAGGAGAAGAACTCGGCGTGTTCGGCGAGTTCGCCGGCCAGCAGCGCGGCCCGGGGGGTCTCGATCATCGTGCCGAGCCGGTAGGGGACCTCCACCCCGGTGCGGGCGGCGACCGCGTCGGCGGCACCGCGTACGTACGCGGCCGCGGCGGCCAGCTCCTCCGGCAGGCTGACGAGCGGGATCATCACCTCCAGCTCCGGCCGGACTCCGGTGGCGGCGACCTCGGCCCAGGCGGTGAACAGCGCCTCGGCCTGCGCCGGGTAGAGCCGCTCATGCAGCAGCGCCAGCCGCACCCCGCGCAGCCCGAGCATCGGGTTCGCCTCGCGCAGCGCGGCGGCCCGCTGCTCCTCGGCCGCGTCCAGGGCCTGCCCGGGGGCGGGCAGGAACTCGTGCAGCGGGGCGTCCAGCAGACGCACGGTCACCGGACGGTTCCCGACCGCGGTCAGCAGCGCGTGGAAGTCCTCGTGCTGGGCACGCTCCAGCGCCGCCAGCGCCTCGTCGCGGGCGGCCGGATCGGCGGCCAGGAGCACCCGGCGGATCAGCGGCAGCCGCTCGCCGAGGAACTGGTGTTCCGTACGGCACAGCCCGACACCCTCCGCGCCCAGGGCGAAGGCCGTGTCCACTTCGGAGGCCGTGTCGGCGTTGACCCGCACGCCCAGTCGGCGCACTCCGTCCGCCCACCCCAACAGGGTGGACAGTTCGGGCGGCGGTCCGGCCACACTGACGCTCAGCGTCCCCGCGTAGACGGCGCCGGTACGGCCGTCCAGCGAGACGGGGTCGCCCTCGCGGACCACCCGCTCCCCGAAGCGGACCGTCCCGGCGGCCTCGTCCACGCGCAGCCCGTCCGCGCCGCACACCGCGGGCTTGCCGGCGCCCCGCGCCACCACGGCGGCATGCGAGGCGATGCCGCCGCTGCCGGTCAGCACGGCGACGGAGGCCAGCATCCCGGGGACGTCCGCCGGGGACGTCTCGGCGGCCACGAGCACGACGTGAGTTCCGTCCGCAGCCAGTTCGAGGGCACGTTCGCTGGACAGCACGACCGCTCCGGTCGCTGCCCCCGGGGACGCGGGCAGCCCCCTCACCAGGAGCTCCTCCCCGCCGGTCAGCCGTAGCTGGGGGTGCAGCAGTTCCTGTACCTGGGCGGGGGTGATCCGTCGCACGGCCTCCTCGTGGCCGAGCGCCCCGTCCCGGGCCAGGTCCGCGGCCAGGCACACCGAGGCTCGCAGCGGCGGGCGGAGTTGTGCCGAGGCGGCGAGCAGGGAGATCTCGTCGTCGCGCACCTCGAAGTCGACCGACACCGGCGCGCGCAGATGCCGCTCCAGGGTGAGCAGGGAGTGCTCGAGCAGCGCGGTGCCACCCGCGAGTTGATCCAGCGGTTCACCGGTGTGCGGCGGCGGGGCGCTGCGGCGCACTCCCCGGAAGAAGGAGCCCTGGGGGGACAGACGCCCGGTCCCGGGATCGCGGCTGACCGCCGTGCCGTAGCCCGAGTGGTCCGCCGGGCCGATGCGCAGGGCCTGCACATGCAGGGCGACGGCCAGATCGGCGGGGAGCCGCTGGGCCCGGCGGGACCTTCGCGCACGCGGTGAGTCCCACCGGGCGAGGAGGGCGCGGGCGGCCAGCGCCAGCTGCCGCGCCGGGTCGTCGGGGAAGGGCCCGGAGCCGTGCTCGGCCACCAGGGACAGCAGCACCTGCACCCGAGCCCGCGGCCCGGGCGTGTCCAGGAGGGCGTCGTCGAGCACCGCGCCGGGCACGTCGAGGGCGTACTCGGCGATCATGCGCACGGTGGCGCCCCACACCTCGTACAGCGCCTCCTCACGTCCGATGACGGCACACAGGTCGTCGGCACGGTCGGGGGTGACGCCGAGACAGGCCAAGTCCGGCGGCAGTCCGGCGATCTCGGTCGGCGCGCTCGCCGACAGGCGCAGCAGCAGCGGCCGGGCCGCGTCGCCGATGCGCCGCCCCGAGAGCTGTTCGACCAGGGCTACGGCGGCTTCGGCGGTGTCGGGTTCGCACAGCGACGCGGCGGCGCCGGCGGGCACGGTGAGCCCCGGCACGACCGGCAGGCCGAGGGCCACCAGCCGGTCCATCGCCGCGCCGTGCACACCCAGCTCGTCGGCGTCGAGGCCGCGGATCCGGCCCTGCCCGTAGGGGACCAGGATCCGGCCGGGGGTCCCCAAGGGCGCGAGAGGAACCTCGGACTGTGCGAGCGGGTCCGCCTCGCGGTCGGTGATGCTCAACCCCGGCTCCTGTTGACCAGTTCCTCTTCCCGGGCTTCGTCCTCGGCCCGGCTGATCCCCAGGACGAGCAGCAGCTCCTGGTGCAGCCGCATCCACACGGTGTGGTACGAGTCGCACAGCGGCGAGGCCAGCCACTCGGGCGCGCCGTCGTCGAAGCGGTCGAGGGCGTCCTCCAGGGCCGTCAGATAGCGGCCGCTGCCCGCGAGTACCTGCTCCAGCCTGCGCAGCACGGGCTGGATGGCCTCGTGCACGTCTTCCAGCGACTCACGCACCCCGGCGTCGTAGACGTCGTCGGAGTGGTCGTTGGCGGTGCCGTCGGGGCGGCACTGCCATGCCGTGCACACATCGCGGATCTTCCGGTTGACCGGCAGGAACGCCTCGTACGCGGCGGTGATCCGTTCTTCCTGCTCGGAGCCGGCGGGAACCCGCAGGATCTGCGCGGCGGCGGCCTTGGCACGCTCGGTCGGCAGCACCACCGGCCCCTTCACCATCGCCAGCCCGGCGTCGACCAGCGGCCGGTGCTCGGCCTCCGGCCGGCCGCGCCACATCCCTCGCAGAACGAGGTCGACGACGGCTTCGGTGAGGGGTCCGTCGAGAGCGTCCGGAAGGCCCACGGCAGCAGATTGCATTGCCACACCTTTTCCCCGGTTCTGTGGTGACCGGTTCTTCGGTTCTGTGTTGCCCGGAGGTTACGCTCCGGCGGGCGGGTTAGTGAAGAGGGACTCAAGAAACACTTTCCGATTCCTTGGCCGGGGCCCGGCCGTCGCCCGCCTTCGGGCGGCCTCGCGCGGCGAGAAACGACGCCATGCGCTCCTGTGCCTCCCGGCCGTCCGCGAGGGCGGCGATCGACCGCGCCTCTTCGGCGAGGTGACGGCGCAGCTCGTCACCGGCGCCGACGCGCAGCAAACCCTTCGCGGCGCGCAGCGCGGCACCGGAACCGGCGGCCAGATCCGCCGCGGCCCGGTGCGCCGCGTCGTCCAGTTCCTCGTCGTCCACGCACCGGGAGACCAGTCCCCACCGTTCGGCGTCGTCGCCGGTCAGGACCCGATTGGTCAGGATCAGGTCCGCCGCCCTGCGGGGGCCCGCCAGGCGCGGCAGGAACCACGAGGCCCCGCAGTCCGGCGTGAGCCCGATCGCCGTGTACGCCAGCCGGAACCGCGCCGACCGGGCCGCCAGCACCAGGTCACCCACGAGGGCGAGACCGATCCCGCCACCCGCGGCCGCGCCGCGCACAGCGGTCACCAAGGGCACGGGCAGGTCGTGCAGGGCCTGTATCGCGGCGTGCGCGGCGCTCGCCACGGCGTGCACGTAGGCGCCGGTCTCCGTGCCGCGACCGGCGAATGCGCGCAGGTCGCCGCCCACGCAGAAGCTGCCGCCCGCCGCCCGCAGCAGGACCGCGCCGCCCGGGTCCGCGGCCACCTCCGAGGCGCTGTCCCGCAGCGCCTCGGCCGTCCTGAGGTCCAAGGCGTTGCCCCGCCCCGGATCGTCCAGTCGCAGCTCGACGACCCCGCCGGGGTGGCGGACGATCCGGACCGGCTCGGTGCGCTCGGGGAGGCTCATGGGTGTGTCTCCTGTCGTCTGCCCGTCGCAGGGTGCTTCCCGTCCCGGGTCCTTCCCGGCAAGATACTGAAGACGCTATACAGTTTCTAGAACGCGACGGGAGCCGATGCCCGTACGCCCGTCGTCGGGAGGCCCCGTGCCCATCCAGTTCGATGTCGATCCGACTGTCGCTCAACTCGCCGCATCCACCGCCGAGTTCGTGCGCGAGGTGGTCATTCCGGCCGAGCGTGAGTGCGGCGGGTCCGTCCACGACGCCCCCGAGGCGGTGCGGGAAACCCTGCAGAAAGCCGCCCGTGACGCGGGCGTGTTCGCTCCGCACGTACCGACCCGGTGGGGCGGACACGGACTGGACCTGCGCGGGCAGGCGGTGGTGTTCGAAGCGGCGGGCTACTCGCTGCTCGGACCGCTGGCGCTGAACTGCGCGGCCCCCGACGAGGGCAACATGCACCTGCTGGAGAAGGTGGCCACCGACGAACAGAAGCAGACGTATCTGCGTCCGCTCGCCGCGGGCGAGACACGGTCGTGCTTCGCCATGACCGAACCCGCTCCGGGAGCGGGCGCCGATCCCCGCTCCCTGCGGACCACCGCGACCCGGGTTCCCGGCGGCTGGCGCATCGACGGACGCAAGTGGTTCATCACCGGTGCCCACGGGGCGGGCTTCGCCATCGTCATGGCCCGGACCTCCGGCAGCCCCGGCGACCCTGGCGGCGCCACCATGTTCCTGGTCGACGCCGACAATCCCGGCATGCGCCTCGTCCGCGACATCGAGACGCTGGACGAGTCGCTCTTCGCCGGGCACAGCGAGATCGTCTTCGACGAGTGCGTGGTGGGCGAGCAGCAGGTGCTCGGTGCGGTGGACCGCGGCTTCGAAGGCGCCCAGGTCCGGCTCGGCCCCGCCCGGATGACCCACTGCATGCGCTGGCTGGGAGCGGCCCGCCGTGCCCAGGATGTCGCGCTGGAACGGGCAGGCAGCCGGATGGCGTTCGGCTCGGCCCTGGGAGACCTCGGCATGGTCCAGCAGATGCTGGCCGACTCCGAGATCGACATCGAGGCGAGCCGCGCCCTGATCCTGCGTACCGCCTGGGAGCTGGACACCGGCTCCGCAGCCGCCGCACAGCTCACCTCGGTGTCCAAGACCTTCGTGGCGGAGGCGGTGAACCGAGTGGTCGACCGGGCGGTGCAGATCTGCGGAGCCCTCGGCATCTCGGCCGCCGACGCCCCGCTGGCCCGTCTGTACAGGGAGGTGCGGCCGTTCCGCATCTACGACGGCCCGTCGGAGACGCACCGTTTCGCCATAGCGCGCCGCGCGGTGCGGCCCTACCGGCAGCCACGCACGGGTGTCGCCGACGGCTGATGGCGGACGCGGGAGGCGTTCCGGGCCCGTCTCGCCCGGAATCAGCATCCGCGACCGCGCCACTGCGTGCGCCTGGGACCGTGCCCGGCCGCCCGAACCGGCTGGTGCGGCCGCGCCGATCACGCGGAGGGCCGCGCTGACCGAGGGCGCGGCGCCGTTGACCGTGTCATCCCGCTGCCTGCGATCCGGCGGCGTTCCCTGGCCCCATCCCATCCCGCCCCGCGATCGCGGCCAGGTGCCGATGCCGTCGGAGGCAGGCCCTCACGCGTTCTGGCTATGTGCCGGCGGTCCGACTCCACATCGAGTGTCGCCACGGCGGTGACTGCCGGGCGGGGACGCGGATCGAGGCGGCCGTGTCGCCGTCGGCCGTGTTCAAGGGCCCGGCGGCTTCCGGGGTTCTCGGCGCTGCTCGCCGCTGTGCCGGCGGAGTCGGGCGGTGTGGCGGGCGATGTCGTCCACGCGCGCCGCGAGATCGGGGTGGCCGGACGCCAGGTACGTGTGCGTGTCCGCCAGAGGGCCGAGGAGGACGGCGGCGTCGTTGTCGGCGAGGGCGGCGGTGAGCTCGACGAGCGGGGTGCGGGCGGCGGCGGGGAGGTCGGCGAGCGCGGTGATCTGGCCGGCGAGTTGGCGCAGGTCCGCGGCGTTGGCGCGGGCCCAGGCGGTGACAGTGCGGTCGGCGGCGCGGCGGTCGCGGGTGGCCCGCACCCGCTGTTCACCCGTGGACCCCGGGTTTCCGGGCCGCACGCGCAGGTAGCGGCGTTCGGCGGCCTGGCGGCTGGAGACGCCGAGGGGGTGGGCGAGGTCGGCCCAGCTGGCGCCGGCCTCCCGGGCTTCTTCGATCAGGTCCGGTTCCCATTCGGCGAGCTGATCGCGCACCTCGCGGAGCAGCAGGAGCGCGGCGAGTGCCTGCCGCGAGCCGGCCTGGGCGGGTTCGGGCTGCTCTGCGTCCCGCGGTGTCCGGGCGGTGCGCAGGGCCTCGTTGATGGTGGTCAGCGCCGCGGCGGCGAGGAAGGACGTGGGGGTGAGGTCGCGGGGGCGGGGGGCGGGCTGATCGGCGATGGTCATGAACCCTCCAGCACTGTCATCATTTCGACGACTTCCAACTTGTCATCACTTCGATGACATGTTACAACGAGAGCAGGTGAACCGCATTGGCAGGAACGTGCCTGACCCGAACACTGGAGGTGTTTCACGATGTTGATGCGCACCGACCCGTTCCGTGAGCTCGATCGCCTCACCCAGCAGCTCCTGAACACGACCGGCACCTGGTCGCGGCCGTCGGCGATGCCGATGGACGCCTACCGTGAGGGCGAGGAGTATGTGATCGCCCTCGACCTGCCCGGCGTTTCCCCGGACGCGATCGACATCGACGTCGAGCGGAACATGCTGACCGTCAAGGCCGAGCGCCGGCCCGTCACCAAGGCGGACGACGTGCAGATGGAACTCTCCGAGCGGCCTCTGGGCGTCTTCTCCCGCCAGGTCGTGCTGGCCGACACCCTGGACACCGAGCACATCAAGGCGGACTACGACGCGGGCGTGCTGACCCTGCGTATCCCGATCGCCGAGCGCGCCAAGCCCCGCAAGGTCGCCATCGGCGGCGGCTCCGCGCACAAGGAGATCAGCGGCTGAGTCCCCTCCCAGCCGCGACGGAGACGAGGGGACGGCCCCCTACGGCCGTCCCCGTCCTCCCCTCGCCGCCCCACACACGAGGGAGTAGCGATGGCCATGCGATGGGAGGCGTTGCTGGACCAGGTCCAGGAACGCGGCGAGTACAAGAACACCGAGGAAGCCGAGCGGGCGGCCCGCACGGTGCTGGCGCTGCTGGGCGCACATCTCGTGGGCGAGGTACGGGCGGAGCTGGCGGCCCGGCTGCCGGAGGAGATGGCCCTCGTCCTGCTCAACCCGCTCCAGGCACGCGAGCCGCTCTCCCCCGAGCGGTTCGTACGGGCCACCGCGGCGTGGATCGAGGGAGCCACGGAACAGACCGCGGCCTGGGACGTCGGTGCTGTGCTCAGCGTCGCCGCGGACGCCGCGGGCGAAGAGCTCACCCGGCGCATCCTGCTCCAGCTCCCGGCGGGTTACGACCTGCTGTTCGGCTACCCGAAGCGCGTATAGGCCAGGAGCCAGCGACAACCTTCATCCGACCGACCGACCGAGCGACCGAGCGAGCGACCGAGCGACCGAGCGACCGAGCGAGACCGGAAGCCGGCGGCCCCGGCCTCCGCTGCGCGACCCACCTCAGACGAGAAAGGAAACCGCGTCACCGATGTCTTCCCTGCAAGAGCCGTGCCGGCACACCGTGGGCATGACGTTCGAGCAGATGCTGGAAAGAGTGCGGTACGAAGGCGCGTACCCCACCCGCGCACGGGCCGAGGAGGCCGTGCGCGCCGTGCTCGCCGCCTTCGGGCGCCAGCTGACGGGCGGCGAGCGGATGGAGCTCGCGGCCAGGCTGCCGCACGAGGCCGCCGTCATCTTCACATCAGAGGCCCCCGCCGCCGAACCCCTCACCGGCTGGGGCTTCGTCAAGGACCTGGCGTCCCGCACCGGCGGCACGGCGGCCACCACCCGCTGGGACGCCGGTACCGTCCTGCGCACCGTGGCCCGGCTCGCCGGCGAGGAACTCCTCAGCCGTGTCCTCGCCCAACTCCCCTCCGGCCACGCCCTGCTGTTCGGCCGCGCCGAACTCACCCAGGCGGCCTGACGCGCGCGAAAAGGTCCACGGCTCCGGAACGGTGACACCGCATCCGCACGCGACCGCAACCTTCTCCCGCAACGGGACTCCCGTTGATCGTCTTGCTCAGCACAAGTTGATCCATCAGGACGTCCCGTTGCGCCTTTCACCAGGGCTTGACGTACGACTCACAGCACAAACGCGACGGTGTCGAGGTCAGGGCAGCACGATGATCTTGCGTCCCTGGCCGGCGGCGAACTGGTCCAGTGCTTGCGGATACTGCGCGAGCGGCAGCCGGTCGCTGATGAACACCTGCGGATCGAGCACCCCGGTGCCGAACAGTTCCGCAGCGCGCTCGAAGCTGTGCAGCACCGCCATGGAGCCGGTGATGGTGATCTCCTGGTTGTAGATGCGGTACGGCGAAATGGTGGCCGTTGTCGCGTAGTCGGAGACGCCGAACTGAAGGAATGTTCCGGCCTTGGCGACGCGTTCGAGGCCGTCCTGGATGGCGGCGGCGTTGCCGGTCGCGTCGATGACCACGTCCCAGCCGCCCGTCCGCCCCAACTCCTCGGCGGAGAGCGCCGCCTGTGAACAGCCCAGCTTCTGGGCCGTCGCCAGCCGTTCCGGGTTGACGTCCACGACATCCACCGAGGAGGCGCCGGTGCGCTTGGCCAGCTCCAGCATCATCAGGCCCATCGTGCCGGTGCCGTAGATCAGCACATGGGAGCCCATCCTGGCGCTGAGCACGTCGTAGCCGCGCACGGCGCAGGACAGCGGCTCGATCAGCGCCGCGTCCTGGACGTCCACATGGTCCGGCAGCCGTACACAGTTGGCGACGGGCGCCACGGCGAACTCGGCGGCCCCACCCGCCACGGTCACGCCGATCGCCGCCCACCGGTCGCAGAGGTTGTTGCGTCCGACCCGGCAGTAGCGGCACTCGTTGCAGTAGAGCGAGGGGTCCACGGCGACCCGGTCGCCGATCGCGAGTT
The DNA here is from genome assembly GCF_024612035.1 of Streptomyces sp. DSM 40750. Classification (GTDB taxonomy): domain Bacteria; phylum Actinomycetota; class Actinomycetes; order Streptomycetales; family Streptomycetaceae; genus Streptomyces. The sequence continues at coordinate 641,850 of NZ_CP102513.1, read as the reverse complement.
CGGTGACCTCGCTGCCGAGGCCCACGACCTCCCCGGCGAACTCGTGGCCCGGCACGACCGGCAGAGTCGGTGCGAACTCGCCCTGCAGGATGTGCAGATCGGTCCCGCACAGTCCGCAGGCCGCCACATCGACCACGACCTCGCGCGGCCCGGGAGTGGGGTCGGGCACCGTGGCGACGGTGACCTTGCCGGGGGCTTCGATGACAGCGGCTTTCACTTGACTGCTCCTAGGGACAGGCCGCGGACCAGTTTGTCCTGGGCGGCGAAACCGGCGATGAGGACCGGCAGCGAGACCAGCGTGGCGGCGGCGCAGAGCCGGGCGAGGAAGAGGCCCTCGTTGGTGATGAAGCCGACGAGGAAGACCGGCGCGGTCGATGCCGTGGTCGCGGTGAGGTTGACGGCGAAAAGGAATTCGTTCCAGCTGAAGATGAAGCAGATGAGCGAGGTGGCGGCGAGTCCGGGCATGGCGACCGGTGCGACGACCCGCCACAACACGGTGAGCAGGCCCGCGCCGTCGACCTCGGCCGCCTCCAGGATCTCCTTGGGGACCTCGGCGAGGAAGGAACGCATCATCCACACCGCGATCGGGAGGTCCATGGCGGTGTAGAGGATGACGAGCGTCCACACGTTGTCGAGCATCCCGACGTCCTTGACGATCAGGTAGATCGGCAGGAGGGCGGCGATCGCCGGGAGGAACTTGGTGGAGAGGAAGAAGAACATCACGTCGGTCCACTTCTCGACCGGCTTGATGGACAGCGCGTAGGCCGCCGGAACCGCGAGGGCGAGGACGAGGAGCGTCGAAATGACGCTGGCCATGGCCGAGTTGAGGAGGAAGGGGGTGATGTTCCGGCCGAACAGTGTCTCGTACTGCTCGAAGGTGAACGGGGCGAAGGGGGTGGGCGGGTTGGTCGCCGCGTCCGCCTCCTGGTGGAAGGAGGTGAGCACCATCCACGCCACCGGCGCGAAGAACGCCAGCGTGGCGAGCCAGGCGACGAAGGTCCACAGGGGAGAGAGCCGTGGCGCGCCGCCGTGGTCGTCGCGCCGACGCAGAAGCTTCTTCAGCCTCGCCCCAGGGGCGGTTGCCGCGTACGCGGTCATCGGGACACCTCCTCGCGGAACAGCGACGCGATGGTCCGCAGCGCGAAGGTCGCGATCACGATCGAGCCGAGGACGACGACGACACCGGCGGCGGCCGCCTCGCCGTACTCGTACTTGCGGAACATGGTCAGGTAGATCTCGTAGGGCAGGTTGGTGGTCTGCTTGCCAGGGCCGCCCTGGGTGATGGTGTAGACCGCGTCGAAGGTCTGCACGACGTAGATCGTGCCGAGCAGGACGCCCAGCTCGATGTACTGGCGCAGGTGCGGCAGCGTGATGTGGCGGAAGGTCTGCAGCGCCGAGGCCCCGTCGACGCGGGCGGCCTCCAGGACGTCGCCGGGCTGCGCCTGCAGGCCGGCCAGGAGGATCAGCATCATGAACGGCGTCCACTGCCACACCAGGGACAGCACGACGGCCGGCATGGGGAAGTTCGACACCCAGTCGATCGTGGGGCCGTGGTCCGCGCCGAAGAACTGGTAGACGGCGTTGAGGGTGCCGTTGAGCAGTCCGTAGTCGGGGTTGTAGATGGCGTGCTTCCACAGCAGCGCCGCCGCGACCGGCATGACGAGGAACGGGGCGATGAGCAGCGTGCGTGCCAGGCCCCGGCCGGGGAACCTGCGGTCGAGCAGCAGCGCCAGAGCCAGACCGAGGACCACGCTGATGACGACCACCGACGCGGTGAGCACGACGGTGTTGAGCACCGCCGCGCGCAGTCGCCCGTCGGTGAAGACGATCCCGTAGTTGGACAGGCCGGTGAAGTGCCTGTCGGCCGGTTGCAGGATGTTCCACTGGAAGGTGGAGATGACGAGGGTGGCCACGAAGGGCAACTGTGTGACGACGACGGTGAAGATCAGCGCCGGGAGCAGCGGACCGCGCCGCCGCCACTTGCTGATGGCGGTGGACGTGTGTGGGCGCACGCGAGGTGGTGCCGTCCTGGATGGTTCGATGAGCGTGGTCATGAGGGTTCCCTTGGCCGGTGACGGCCGGGTCGTGGTCGGGTGCCCGGCCGGCGCATGAGGCCGGCCGGGCACTTCCGGGTCACTGGTGCTTCGCGGCGACTTCCTCGGCGAGCTTCTGGCCGTCGTTCAGCGCCTTGTCGACGCTGGTCTGGTCGGCGATTGCCGCGGAGATCTCCTGGGTCACCTTGGTCCCGAGGTCCTGGAACTCGGGGACGGCCACGAACTGGATGCCCACCGTGGGCCTGGGCTGGACGCCCGGGTTGGTGGGGTCGGCCTCCTGGATGGACTTCAGGGTGATGTCGCCGAAGGCCGCGGCGGCCTTCTCGTACTCGGGGATCTCATAGGTGCTGGCCCGCTTGCCGGCCGGGACCCGCGCCCAGCCCAGCTTCTCGCCCACGAGGTTCTCGTACTTCTTGCTGGACGCCCACAGCATGAACTTCGAGGCGGCATCTGCCTTCTTCGTGGTCTTCGGCATGGCCCACGCCCATGTCCACAGCCAGCCGCTGCTCTTGGTCTCCACCACCGGCGCGTAGGCGTAACCGACCTTGCCGGCGATCTTGCTGGACTTGGGGTCCTCCAGCGATCCGGCCGCGCTGGTCGCGTCGTACCACATCGCGACCTTGCCCTGGCCCATGGCGTTCAGGCACTCGGTGAACCCGGCCTGTGGGGCACCCGCCTCACCATGCTTGCGCACCAGGTCGACGTAGAAGTTCGTGGCCTCCTTGAACTTGGCGCTGTTGACCTGCGCCTTCCAGTCCTCGGTGAACCAGGTGCCGCCGAAGGTGTTGACCATCGTCGTCAGCGGCGCGCCGAGCTCACCCCAGCCCGGCAGGCCGCGCAGGCAGATGCCCTTCATCCCCGGACGGGCGCCGTCGACCTTGGCGGCGGCGTCGGCGACCTGCTGCCAGGTCGGCCGCTCGGGCATCGTGATGCCCTTCTCCGCCAGGACCTCCTTGTTGTACATGAGGAAGGAGGACTCCCCGTAGAACGGCAGGGCGTACATCTTGCCGTCCGCGCCGGAGAGGGACTGCACCATGGGCTTCAGCAGGTCGCCCTTGTCGAAGGCGGAGTCCTTGTCGGCGTAGGAGTCCAGCTCGTGCAGCCAGCCGTTCTCGTGCCAGACGGGCACCTCATAGGCGCCGACGGTGGCGACGTCGTACTGACCGGCCTGGGTGGCGATGTCCTGGGTGACCTTGTCGCGCAGCTCGTTCTCGGGAAGGATCGTGAAGTTGACCTTGATGCCGGTGTCCTTGGTGAACGTGCTCTTCGTCAGTTCCGCGATGTCCTCCATCTGCGGATTGCCGACCATCAGCACATTGATGCTCTCCCCGTCGCCGCCGGAGCCGGTGGAGCCACCCGCTCCGCTGCAGGCGACCAGCAACGAGCCCGCGGCCGTGGCCGTGACGAGGACATGGGTCATTCTTCGTGTGCGCATGACTGCTCCAGAGGATGTTCGAGGGCATGGGGAACCAGGCCCCCGGCCTTGCGGGGGTGGGACATGGAGAGGTACTGCGGCTCAGGCCTGGATGACCTGGGGACCCAGCAGTGAGTAGCGGTGGGCCTCCGCGGCGGGCAGCCCCGCGTCGGTGACGATGGCCTCGAAATCCGTGACATTCGCGAATCGGCAGAAGCTCACGGCGCCGAACTTCGTGTGGACGCCCGAGAATATTCGGCGTCTGGTGACCCGCATGACCTCGGCCTTCACCTCGCTGACCGCGGGATCGGGGGTGGTGAGTCCGTACTCGCGGGAGATGCCGTTCGCGCCGACGTACGCCAGGTCGATGACGAAGCCGGACAGCATGTGGGTCGCCCAGTGGTCGACCGTGGCCAGGGTCCCGCCGCGCACCCGGCCCCCGAGCAGCAGCACGGTGATGTTCTCGGCGGAAGCCAGGTCGCCCGCGGTGGCCAGCGAGGAGGTGACCACGGTCAGTGGGCGGTCGCGGGGGAGAGCGGCGGCGATGAGCTGCGGGGTGTAGCCCTCGTCGATGTAGATGGTCTCGGCGTCCCCGAGCAGTCCGGCCGCGGCGACCGCGATCCGGGACTTCTCCGGGACGTGCATGGTGGTACGGAAGGCGAGCGTGGTCTCGAAGCCCGCGCTCTCCACGGGATGGGCACCGCCATGGGTACGCCGGACCAGCCCGTGCTCCTCCAGTACGTTCAGATCGCGCCGCACGGTCTCCTTGGAGACCCCGAGGTCGGCGGCGAGCTTTCCGACATCCACGGATCCGGTACGGCGTGCCGTTTCAAGGATTCCACGTCTGCGTTCATCGGCGTCCACGGCGACACCTCCGTTTCACGGCTCCGCATGTTCTGCCGGCCTGCGTCGGCTGTTTCCCGGAGCCCTGCCCGTTCGGGCCCTGAGGCAATTTCTACAAGTCAGCCGCCCTGCTGACCAGGTTCGCCGTAGAGCACTTCATGACCGAATGTGCCCGTTCTCCGAAGCCCACAGGCCCAGGACGATGCGGTGGAGGGGCTCCATGCGCGGGAGGCCGCTGCCCGCTCGCCCGCCGGGCGTGCCCGTTCGCTGCCCGTTTCCCCGGACGGATCCGGACACCGGCCCAGGTTCCGGCACTCGCAGCGGTGATCGGAGCGAGTGCCGAACCCGTGCGCTCAGCCTGCGTGGGGGCATTGCCACGGGGGATCGGCACGGGCTCCCAGGGCTGTGAGCAGGGTCGTACGGTGGACGGCATCACGTCGGGCAGGGAGAGGGGACCGACGGCACGGAGGCGGGCCGTTCCATGAGGCGGGCCGTTCCATGTGGGGGCAGGGGCAGGGGCAGGGGCAGGGGCAGGGGTAGGGGTAGGGCAGGGTCGAGGGCCGCACGGAGAACGAGCTGCCGACGATGCCGTTCCACGCCGACATGATCCGGCCCGGGTACATCCGGCCGCAGCCGCGGGGCGGCATCCGCTCCAGCGCAACGGCTTCGCCGGGCATCTCGGCTTACTGGAAGGCCGGGACGACTTCCTTGATGAACAGCTCCAGGGACTTGCGCTTCGCCTCGTGCGACATGCCGTTGTCGATCCAGAAGCTGTACTCGTCGACGCCGAGTTCCTCATAGGCGCGCAGTCGCTCGATGACCGCGGCCGGGGTGCCGATCATCGCGGTCTCGCGCAGCGACTCCGGCTGGAACTCCGGACGGCCCTCGAACTTCGACTCCGGGCTGGGCGGCAGGAACCCGTTCTGCGGGGTGGTCTTGTTGCCGAACCAGGCGTCGAAGGTGCGGTAGAAGCGGTTGATCGCCTCCGCGGCCGGGCGCCAGCCGTCGGGCTCGTCAGGGGAGTGGACATGCGTGTGCCGCAGCACCATCAGGTCGGGACGCGGCACTTCTGGATGGTTCGCCACGGCGGTGTCGAACTTCCGCTTGAGGTCGACGACTTCCTCGTCGCCCTTCATCAACGGGGTGACCATGACATTGCAGCCCTGCGCCACCGCGAAGTCGTGGGAGGCGGGGTCGCGCGCGGCGATCCACATGGGCGGGGCGGGCTGCTGCACCGGCTTGGGCACGCTGGTCGACGTCGGGAACTGCCAGATCTCACCGTCGTGGGCGTAGTCGCCCCGCCAGAGCGCCCGGACGGCCGGCACGAGCTCACGCAGGTGCTTTCCGCCGTCGGCGGCCGGCAGCCCGCCCGCCAGCCGGTCGAACTCGAACTGGTAGGCACCCCGCGCGAGTCCGACCTCCATCCGGCCGTTGCTGATGACGTCGAGCAGCGCGCATTCACCGGCGACCCTGAGCGGGTGCCAGAACGGGGCGATGATGGTCCCCGCGCCCAGGCGGATCGTCGAGGTCTTCGCGGACAGGTGGGCGAGCAGCGGCATCGGGCTGGGGGAGATCGTGTACTCCATCGCGTGGTGCTCCCCGATCCACACGGTGCCGAACCCGCCGGCCTCGGCCATCAGAGCCAGCTCGGAGAGGTTCTCGAAGAGCTGCCGGTGGCTGACCTCCGCGTCCCAGCGCTCCATGTGCACGAACAACGAAAACCTCATGACTGCTCCTCCGCTTGTGCTGTGGCGGCGTCCATCTCGGCGAGGGTGACGTCACCGGTGGCCCAGTGCGTCCTGGGGACCTCGTGGACGACGACCCGGATGTACTCGGGCCGTGTGTTCACAGTGCGCAGGACCGCGGCGTGCACCTCGTGGATCAAGTCCCGGAGCTGCGCCGGCGTGCGGCCCTCGGCGAGGGTGATGGAAACCTGTGGCATGTCAGCTCCGCATGGTGAACGGGTCGGCCACGGGCTCCTCGCTGGTGTTGATCCAGACACTCTTGAGCCGCGTGTACTCCAGAATCGTCTCGGTGCCGTGCTCGACGCCCACGCCGCTGCTCTTGAAGCCCTGACGCGGTGACATCGGGGACATGGCCCGGTAGGTGTTGACCCACACGGTCCCGGCATCCAGGCGCGCCGCCATCCGGTGCGCCCGTGCGAGGTTCGTCGTCCACACGCCGGCCGCGAGACCGTACTCGGTGTCGTTCGCCAGACGTACGGCCTCCTCCTCGGTGTCGAACGGCATGATCGCCAGGACGGGGCCGAAGATCTCCTCGCGTACGACGCGCATGCTGTTGTCGACGTCCACGAGGACGGTCGGCTCGTAGAAGTAGCCGCCGAGGCCGCCGTCGGTGGCACGTCCACCGGTCAGCACCCGGGCGCCTTCGCCGCGCCCGAGGTCGACGTACCCGGCGACCTTGTCGCGTTGGCCTTCGAAGGCCAACGGGCCGAGCTCGGTCTTCTCGTCCAGGGGATCGCCGATGACGATGGTCCTGGCGCGTTCCGTGACTCGTTCGAGAAGTTCGTCGTAGACGGACCTGTGCGCGAACACCCGGCTGCCGGCGATGCAGGTCTGTCCGGCGGCGGCGAAGATGCCGGCGACGACGCCCATCGCGGCGTTCGGGATGTTCGCGTCCTCGAAAACGATGTTGGGAGACTTGCCGCCGAGTTCGAGCGTGGAGCCGATGAAACGGCTCGCCGTCGCGGCGGCGATGCGTGCCCCGGTGGCGGTGCTGCCGGTGAAGGAGATCTTCGCGAGGTCGCGGTGGTCGACCAGGGCCTGCCCGGCCTCGGCGCCGAACCCGGTGACGACGTTCACCGCACCCGGCGGGAAGCCCGCCTCGATGGCCAGGTCGGCGAGCTTGAGCACCGTCGCCGAGGTGTACTCCGAGGGCTTGATCACGACGGTGTTGCCGGCGCAGAGCGCGGGCGCCAGTTTGCTGCTGGTCAGCGTCAGCGGAGAATTCCAGGGCGTGATCGCTCCGACCACACCGAGGGGCTCCCGGGCTGTGTAGTTGAGCACTCGCCGGTCGGAGGTGGGGATGAAGTCGCCGTGGATCTTGTCGGCCAGCCCGGCGTAGTAGTAGTAATACTCCGGCAAGGTGGCCAGCTGCCCGCGCATCTCGCGCAGCAGTTTGCCGTTGTCCTGCGTCTCCATGCGGGCCAGGTCTTCGGCGTTCTCGGCGATCAGATCCCCGAGGCGGCGCAGCAGGTGTCCGCGTCGTGTCTGACTGAGGTCGCGCCAGCGCGGGTCCTCGAAGGCCTGCCTCGCGGCGGTCACAGCTCGCTCGATGTCGGTGGCGTCCCCACGTGCTGCCCGGTAGAGGACCTCGCGGGTGGCCGGGTTCGTGCTCTCGAAGTACTCGCCCGACGCGGGCTCGACCCACGTCCCGCCGATGAAGTGCCGCAACGTGGTGAGCTCAGACATGTGCGCACTCTCCGATGAAGGTGGTGAGGGAGTCGACGAACGCCTCGGGGCGCTCGACGGGCAGCATGTGACGCGCCTGGGGGATGACCTCCGCACGGCAGTCGGGAAGCGCCGCGGCGAGCCGGTGGGTCATCTCGGGGGTGGACCCGGGATCGTTCTCGCCGGTCACCGCCAGCGCGCGTACGGCGATGGCGGGCAGGTCCGGTGCGATGTCGGCGTCCGCCGTGGCGAACACGCGATAGCAGTTGAGGAAGGACCCGACGTCGTTGGAGAGCAGTGTGGCCTCGGTGCGGGCCACCCGGTCGGGGCCGACCTCCGTACCGGCGTACCACCGCTTCAGGGACGCGGCCGCACTCGCCGTGAAGTCGGCCTCCGCGGCGCGCAGCCGGTCGCGTACGGACGCCCGCTCCTCGGCCGTACGCTCGCACACCGAACTGACCGAGGTCAGCGTGGTCACCAGCTCCGGGCGGTGCAGCGCCACATGCTGGGCGACCAGGGCGCCCAGCGAGAATCCGACCAGGTGCGAGCCCGCCGGGATCTCACCGACCACCCCGTCGGCCAGATCTGCGAGGGTCACCCCGTCGCTCACCGGCGGGCGGGTGCCGTGGCCCGGCAGGTCGGGGGTGATCACGGTGAAGCGGTCGGCCAGGAGCGCGGCGGTGGGCTCCCACATGGTGTGGTCGAGCCCGACGCCGTGCAGCAGCACCACGGTCGGCTTGCTCATGAAGACCTACTGCTCGGTCGAGAGCGGCGCCAGACGCTGCTGGGGGCGCCCCTGGGCCGCGGCGGCAAGCGCGATGACGATCTCGTTCGGGTGGGGGGCGTCGCTGATGCGGACCTCGATGCTCTGGTGGTGCGAACGGATCGTGGCGTCGGTGATGTGCTTCAGCGGGATGTCGAAGACGATGCCGACGGGCCCGCGCTTCTCGACCGCGGGCAGCAGGGTGGTGGCGCCCGCGGCCTTACGGAAGTGGTCGCCGAACTTGAGTGTGTGGATCAGTGCCGAGCCATGCTCGATCTCACCGTCCAGGCCGACGATGGCCGCCTTGCCGTACGCCTCGGCGGGAGCGTCGAGTGCGTCGAGCACCGCCGGGGCCAGCAGCGCGCCGAGATCGGAGGCGTTCGCTTCGATACCTGGAGCGAGGTCCTCGACGAAGCCCTGACCGGCCCACGGGTTCTCGATCACCGCTGCGACCACGGCGACGCGGGCGGGGCGATCGACCGCGCGGCCGCCTTCGGTGCGGATCTCCTCGACGACGGTCACGATCTTGCGGACGTTCATGAGGGAACAACCTCCAGGCTTTGGGCGGTGACAACAGGGTCGGTCATGCGGTCCCCGATGCGGGGGTGCGGGCGCGGCCCCGTCGACGCGGCGGCGATGACGACGATCTCGTCCGCACGCGGGGCGTCGGAAACACGGGCGCTGATGGTCTGGTAGTGACTGCGAGTCGCGGCATGCGTCTTGTGCCAGAGCGGGACGATCAGCGTCTCGCCGGCCTCGGCGCGGGTGTCGGCGAAGCAGATGACCGACTCGCCGTGGAGGAACTCCCTCACCAGGTTGCCGAAGTACGGGGTGTGGATGAGGGCCCCGGCGTGCTCGATCTCGCCGGTCGCGCCGACGATGGCGGCCTTGCCGAACGATTCGATCTCGTCCGCACCGCCCAGGGAAGCGACGAGCCGATCGGTCAGCAACCTGGCGAGGACCGGGGCTATGCGCTCCTGCTCCATGGACAGATCAGCCGAGGGGCCGGTGCCCACCCACGGGTTCCGTATGACCGCGGCGACGCTGGCTCGCCGCGCGGGCTGCGCGGGGGCGTCGCCCGCCTCGGTCAGGACGACGTCGCGGTAGAGCACGAGCTTGCGGAGACCGATGCTCTCGTCGAGGTGATCCATGCGCTCTTGCATGGCACAGGACGATAGGCGTCGCCTCTGGTGTGGGTCAAGGGGGACGGCTGGAAGGGTCGCCGTATCCCGCGTACCTCCCTATCGCGACCGGTCACATCCATGTGACCTGGGGTTATTGGTGACACTGGAAGTGGGGGCATGATTCCGCGCCATGGAACTCTTGACGCTCCATCTGTGACGTGCCTTACTGCTTCTTGTATGCCAGACCAGATGGCCATCGGGCCCCCGGACCCAAGGAGTTCCATGTCCAGTCACCTTGGAACGGACGCGGAAACGACGCCCGCGACGCCGTCCGGGAGCAGCGGGGACAGCACCGCGGAGGACACAGGAGCCGGCCACGACGACGGCGGAAGGCTCGGTTCCGTCTTCTGGACCTCGCTCGGTGTCTCCGCCGTCTTCGTAGCCTGGGCGGTGCTCTTCACGGACAACCTGAACAAGGTCACGAACACCTCGTTGAACTGGGTGACGGCCACGTTCGGCTGGTCCTACCTGGTGGTCACGCTCGCCATCCTGGTCTTCCTGGTGTTCCTGGCCTTCAGCCCCGCCGGCGACCTCCGACTGGGCAAGGACAGCGACCGTCCGGAGTTCTCGACGCTCACCTGGTTCGCCATGATTCTCAGCGCGGTCATGGGCATCGGACTTGTCTCGTACGGCGTCGCCGAACCGATCTCCCACCTGGCGACGCCACCGCACGGTCTCGCCGAGCCGAACACACCGGCGGCAGCGGTGCGCGCCCTGCAGTACTCCTACTTCGACTGGGGCCTGCACGCCTGGGCGATCTTCGCCGTCTTCGGTCTGGCCATCGCGTACTCGACGTTCCGCAAGGGCCGGCGCACCCTGGTGAGCCAGTTGTTCGTGCCGCTGCTCGGTGACCGCGTGAACGGGCCGATCGGCAAGGCGATCGACGTGCTCGCCGTGTTCGCGACGCTCTTCGGCACCACGACATCCCTCGGCCTGGGAGCTCTTCAGGTCAACAACGGTCTCGGTAGGTTGTTCGGAATCCCGGTCAACTCGGTGAGCCAGGTGCTCATCATCGCCGCCGTCACATCGGTCTTCACGCTCTCGGCGGTGACCGGTGTCAGCAAGGGCATCAAGTTCCTGAGCCAGGGCAGTTCGCTGCTGGCGGTCGCGCTGTTCGTCTTCATGCTGATCGTCGGCCCGGCCGTGTTCATCGCGAACCTGTACATCGAGTCCATGGGCCAATGGGCCACCGACTTCTTCCGGATGAGCCTGCAGGGCACGGCGTTCGGCGGGCTCGAGTGGATGCAGTGGTGGACCTATTTCATGATGGCCTGGTGGGTCTCCTGGGGCGCCTTCGTCGGTGTCTTCCTGGCCCGTATCTCGCGTGGCCGCACCATCCGCGGCTTCATCATGGGCGTCCTGGCCGTGCCCAGCGTGGTGTTCTTCACCTGGTTCACGGTCTTCGGCGGCACGGCGATCCACATCGACCTGTTCGAGGACGGCGACATCGCCAAGCAGACCGCGGCCGACATCAACAGCGCGTTCTTCGCGACCCTCGACCACTTCCCGCTCGCCGGGGCCACCTCGGTGATCGCGATCGTCCTGGTCGTGATGTTCTTCGTCTCCGGCGCGGACGCCAACACCTACGTGCTGTCCATGATGACCTCGGACGGATCGCTCACCCCGCGTCGTTCGGTGCTCGTCCTCTGGGGTGTCCTCACCGGTGTCACCGCCGTCGTCCTCATGCTCGCCGGCGGACTGAACGCCCTTCAGAACACCGTCATCGTGACGTCCCTGCCGTTCCTCGCGATCATCGCCGGTCTGGCGGTGTCCTTCTGGAAAGAGCTGCGTGCCGACAGAAAGGAGAAGCTCGATGTCGCACTCTGACGTCCGTCGTGGGCTCATCGAGAAGGTGTGGGCCGCGGCCTGGGGCCAGGGGGACGTCGATGCCCTCGACGCGCTGCTGAGCCCGGCGTACCTCCGCCACGGCGGGGACCCGCACCCGCAGGACCTGAACGCCTTCAAGGCCGCGATCGTCTCGACCCGAGCGGCCTTCCCGGACCTGGTCACGACCATCGACGACATCGTGGTCGAAGGCGACAGGGCCGCGATCCGCTGGCACAGCAGCGGAAACCACGAGAACGCCTTCCTCGGTGTTCCTCCCACCAAGCGGCAGATCGAGGTCAGCGGCGCCACGTTCGCCCGCTTCGAGGGGGACCGGATCGTCGAGGAACACGTGACGTGGGACCCCCGGGCGCTGCTCTCGGCGCTGGGCGTCATCCGGGTGGGACAGGACTGACGACACGATGACTAGGAGCAGCTCCATGGCCCCGCTTGCCTCGAAGCCCGACCTCGATGTGATGAAGCAGGTCAACCGGCAGTTCGTCACCGGTGTCACGGTCGTGACCGCGATGGACGGAGAGACCCCCAGAGGGCTGGCCGTCAACGCGTTCTCGAGCATCTCGCTCGACCCCGCCACCGTGATGGTGTGCGTCCAGCGCACCTCGTCCACCCACGACTGTCTGTTCCGTGCGGGCCACCTCGCGATCAACATCCTGTCCACGGACCAACTCGACGTCGTCGGTACGTTCGCGAGCAAGGCCGATGACAAGTTCAAGGACGTGGAATGGGAGAGCGGCCCGTTCGGCAGCCCGCTGATCGCTCGGAGCAGCGCGCAGATGGAGGTCGAGATCCGCGAGCGGCTGCAGGCCAGCACCCACACCGTGTTCATCTGCCGCGTGGTGCACGCCGCGGTCGCCGCGAACCATCCGATGGTCTACAGCGCGGGTAAGTTCTTCGACGGCGGCGCGCTCGCGCCGCTGGGATGACCGGCGGGCGGCTGGGGACGGAGGAGGGTTCGGTGAATCGCGCAAAGAGCGAACCGAAGTGGGGGCCCCAGGCCGGAGGCCGGGGGAGGGTCGATGCAGGCCAGGGTGATCGCCGAGATGCGCCGGCGGATCATCAAGGGAGACATCGTGCCCGGGGCTCCGCTCTCGGAGTTCGCCCTCGCGGAGGAGTTCGGCGTCAGCCGTACGCCGGTACGCGAAGCCCTCAAGCAGTTGCAGACCGAAGGGCTGGTCGAAATCCGGCCCCGCGTCGGGACGTTCGTCACCACCCCCTCCCGCCGCGAGATCACGGAACTCTTCGAGATGAAGGAACTCCTCGAGGGCGCGGCCGCCCGCCTCCTCGCCCGGCGCGGTCGTGTCGAGGAGATCGACATGCTCGAGCGGAACCTGCGCGAGGCCGACGCGGCGGTCGAGCGGGACGACCGTGAGCGGTACGCCGAGTTGGTCCAGGAGTTCCACGACCTGCTCATAGCCGGTGCCGACAACAGCAAGTTGGAGGCCCACTACCGGATGCTGATGAATCAGCTGGCCTACCCCCGGCTGGTGAACACGTCGCTGAGCCAGCCGGGCCGTGCCCTGCAGTCGGACCGCGAGCATCACCTCGTCCTGGAGCTGATCCTGGAGAAGGACGGTGACAGCGCCGAGCACGTGATGCGTGAGCACGTCAGGGCAAGCCGGCGCGCGCTGCTGGCGGGGCTGCCCATCGGCGGTTCGCACGAGGGGTTCGGCATGGCCGGTTCCTGATACCGGGCCCGGCCGGCCTGTTCATTGCGCTGCCGCCGGTGCCGGTGCCGGTGCCGGTGCCGGTGCCGGTGCCGTCTGTGGCGCTGTGGTGGCTGTGGCGGGGATGTGGGGGACGGACGGGAACCGGGAGAGCTTTGGCGCAGAGCTGCGGGGGTTCAACGGCGACGGCGATCACGTCCACCTGCTCGTCCACCACCCGCCGAAGACCGCCCTGTCCAAGCTCGTCAACAGCCTCAAAGGCGTCAGCTTCCGCTACCTGCACGCGCAGTACACCGGCCGGCTCAACCGGATCGGGACGGGGACCGGTGTCCTGGTCCCCGTCCTACTGCGTGGCGTCCTGCGGCGGCGCACCGCCCGCTTCCTGCGCGCCTCCTTTTGACCCGTCGGCGCCGGCGTCGCCGACCGGTCTCCGTGTGGTCTGCACGGCCTTGGTCTTCGCTGTGCTCCTGATCTGATCGGGGAGGCGGGCCCGGCGAGGGTGCGTGTCTTCACCCACGTGAACCCGGCGGTCGCGGCCGGAATCATTCAGCGAGCTGCTTGCCGCCCTCGTCTCGCCCTTGACGATCGTGCCGGCGGTACGCGCCGGGCGCACGGCCGCGGAGTCGACGACCGTCCAGGCGACACCAACCGAGCCCGACGGAACCACTGACCGACAGGGAAGCCGAGGTCGCACGGCTCGTCGCCCAAGGACGGACCAACACGGACCAACGCGGAGATCGGGTGCTGGGCCCGCCCGGAACCGCGAAGTCCGAGATGGCCACGGAACTCACGCGCACGATCAAGAGGTTCGTGGCGCGGTCGCCGAGGCCGTCCGAGGTGACTGGATTCCCGAGACCGTACGGGGAGCGCCGAACGCACGTACATCCAAGCGCACGTCGAGTGCGTCTTACAGGAAGTCCACTACCTGCAAGGGAAGTTCACTGCTCCTGGAGGACTCGATGCACCGACGCCTCGTCACCTCGGCCATCACCGCCGCCCTTTGCGGCACCACGCTGGCCGGTACCGCCACGTACGCCTCCGCCGCACCCCTGGCCGTCGACTGCCGCAAGGTGAAGTGCGTCGCCCTCACCTTCGACGACGGGCCGGTCGCCGACACCCAGCGGCTGTTGCGCATCCTGAACGACCGGAACGTCAGAGCGACCTTCTACGTTGTCGGCACGAACGTCCAGAAGAACCCGTCAACGGTGCGTGCCGCGGCGCTCGCCGGCCATCAGATAGGCAACCACAGCTGGGACCACGCCAACCTGACCAAGCTCAGCACCGCGAAGATCAAGTCGCAGCTCTCCCGTACGGACACGGTGATCAAGCAGGCGACCGGCACGAAGCCAACCACCTTCCGCGCCCCCTACGGCGCCCACAACGCGGCTGTCCGCACGGCTGCCGGGCGACCGCTGGTGCACTGGAGCGTCGATACCCTCGACTGGAAGCACCGCGACAGCGCCCGGATCATCAAGACCGTCAATGCGGAGACCAAGCCCGGGGACATCGTCCTCCTGCACGACATTCACAAGACGACGGTCGACGCGGTGCCAGGCATCATCAAGGCCCTCAAGGCACGAGGCTTCCACTTCGTGACCGTCGACCAGCTCTTCGCTCCGAGCAAGCTGCCCACCGGGAAGGTCACTTACCACAACCGCGCCGCCTACCGGCCGTGACCGGGGCCGTCGCCACGTGTGCGCGGCAAGCACCTGAAACGGCGGAACCTGCCAGGCCCGCCCGGCTGGCGGGGGACGTCCACTCGATCTGATGCTCCGCCAACTCTCCTACGCGCGCCGACTCACGGCTTCCTCTGCGAGGCCGTCCACCGTGACGGAGAAGCGCTTCAACGGCTTTGCCGGGATGCCCTGGCGCCCTTCCGGGATGTCCTCGGCAAGGTCGTTGACGAAGCCCAGCCGCCGACTGCCGTCGATGAGCGTCCGGCACCCGGCGCGGAACTGTCCGTCGTCGCTCTCCGGGCCGGCAACGACGTGATCAGCATGAAACCCGCCAGCGAGTAGGCATCCGCAGAGGCCTGGCGATCGGACTCCGTGGCGAAGCCGGCGGAGCTCCAACTCGGCGGTGGCGGCCAGGGACCGCCGCCCGCGCCCTCACGGGGCGCAGGCCATGGCGATCGACAGGCTGTTCTCATAGAGGTGGTGTCGAGTGATGCGGCCGTCCTCCACGGTGAGGCGCAGCGCGAACGGCCCTTCGAAGGACTTCCCCGTCGCGCGTACCGTCCCCGACAAGTGCCCCATCAGGACGGCGTCGGTGCCGTCGACGAGGAGGGTGTCGACCGACGCGCGCGCCTCCTCGGGCACGGTGTACTCCATCAACTCCGTGAGTTGCGCCGCACATTCGACGCCGGTGGATCGCGGGCGGATCCACGGCACGCCGGGGTTCTCGGCGAGCAGCCAGTCGACCTCGTCGGCGAACAGCGCAACGAGCCGGCCGATGTCCCCGGCCACCCGGGCGGCGAGGTACTCCTGCACGGCGGCCCGGGTGGCCTCGGTGACGGTGCTCGCGGCGGCGGCTGAACTCATCGTGCGGACAGTGGACGTGACGGACATGAGGCTCTCCTCGCGACTGCGGCCGGATCGTGGCGGGTTCTCTTCGATGTGCTCGATCCTGCCGGTCAGGGGAGAGCCGGTCGATTACCCCAGGGGTAATGGGTTGCCTGGAGCGTCCGCTTCTCGTGCGGGAACGGGAATCAGGGTGCCTTCCGCCTGCGTTCGCACAGCAGTCGGTCCCCGCTCTTCCCCAGCTTGTCCCGCCGTCGCTTCGCCCTGGAGGCCTTTGTCGTGTCGGAGTTGGAGATCGATGCCGTAGTGCTCGATGTGCTCGGCACCCTGGTCGATGAACCCGCCGGTCTGCGGGCCGGGATTCGCGAACTCGCCCCGTCGCCAGGTGATCCGGCGACCGAGCGGCTGTTGTCGCTGTGGCAGCGGTACATCGGCCGCGAACAACGACGGATCCTCGACGGTGTACGGCCCTACGTCCCCAGCGACGAACTCGACCTGGAAGCCGCCCAGTTCGTCGCCGAGGATGCCGGAGTCGACGACCCGACCGCCGTGGCGGCGTTGGCCCTGTCGGGTCGTCGGCTTCCGCCGTGGCCCGACACCGTGGCGGGGCTCGCCCGCCTCGCCGAAGCGTTCCCGTTGATCGGGCTCTCCAGTGCGAGCCGGACGGCGCTGCTGGGACTCAACGCCCATGCGGGACTGCGCTGGCATCAGGCCCTGTCCGCCGAAGACGTCCGGACCTACAAGCCGGACCCGGCGGTCTACCAACTCGCCGTCACCGTCTCCGGCCGGCCGCCGGAGCGACTGCTGCTGGTCGCCGCCCACGCCTGGGACCTGCGCGGCGCACAGCGCCTCGGCCTGCGCACCGCCTACGTGGCCCGCCCCGGCGGCGACCCGCCCACCGCCACGGACCGCTTCGACCTGCACGCCGCCGACCTGAGCGACCTGGCCGACCAGCTCGGCCGCGCCCGAGGTTCGTCCGACTGATCACTGCTGCTCGCTTCTCATCTCGCTGTCGGCTGGGAGCGGCTTTGGTTGCCTCCTCCGGTATCCGGTCCCACGGTCTCCCCTTGCCTGAGCTATCGATTTTCGATAGATTTCTATCGCTGATCGGTCGGAGGAGGATGTGGTGGGGAAGCTGACGGTGCTGGCGCTGCGGGCCGTGGTCGTCTTGTTGTTCGTCGGTTCGGTGTTCGTGCAGACGGTGATGGTGCCGCTGCTGGCCGTGGACCTGGATGATCTCGGCCGGGACGCGGCGCATCTGCGCACACCGGTGCTCGTGATCGTGGTCCTGGGAGTGGTGACGGTCCAGGTCGTCCTGGTCTGTGTGTGGCGGCTGGTGACGATGGTCCGGCGTGACACGGTGTTCTCGCACGCCGCCTTCCGGTACGTGCACGGCGTGATCGGGGCGATGGTGGCGGCCGCAGCCCTGGTGTTCACGCTCGGCGTGGTCCTGGCACCCGGCGAGGCCGTGCCACCGGGCATCGTGCTTCTGCTGGGCGGGGTCACCCTGGCCGTCCTGGGGATGGCGCTCATCGTGCTCGTCCTGCGGATGCTGCTCGCCCAGGCCGTCACGCGCGACATCGAGGCGACGCAGATGCGGGCCGAGCTGGCCGAGGTGATCTGATGCCGATCGCCGTCGACATAGACGTGATGCTCGCCAAGAGGAAGATGTCCGTGGGCGAACTCGCGGAACGGGTCGGGATCACGCCCGCCAACCTGGCGGTCCTCAAGAACGGCCGCGCCAAGGCGGTCCGCTTCACGACCCTCGCCGCGCTCTGCGAAGTGCTCGAATGCCAGCCGGGAGACCTGCTGCGCTGGGAGACCGGCGGCTCCGAGGACGGATGACACCGGCGGCCCGGTCTGCCGACGGTCGAGCGGCTGACACTGCCGCGTCTGAACAACGCGGCTGCTTGTCCGAGGGGGAGCCGATAGCGTGCGGACATGACGGATGATGCGGAGCGGCCGCTGCTCTTCCTCGATGTCGACGGAACGCTCCTGCCCTATGGAGGCGCGCGGCTTCCGGCGGCCCATGAGGGCTGGGACGGTTGGCAGGAGACGTCGAATCCCCAGCTGGCGAAGATCGACCTCGCTCACGGTGCGCGTCTGCTGCGGTTGCCCTGCGATCTGGTGTGGGCCACCGCATGGATGGAGGACGCCAACGAGGTGATCGCTCCGCTGCTCGGGCTGCCGGCGCTCCCGGTGGCGGCCCTGCCGGAGGAGGACGTGACGGGCGTCCTGCACTGGAAGACCAAAGCCCTCCTCCAGGCGGCCGCCGGACGCCCGTTCATCTGGGTCGACGACGAGATCACCGATCCCGACCGCGCCTGGGTGTCGGCGCATCATCGAGGGCCGGCCCTCCTCCACCGCGTCGATTCCGAGACCGGCCTCACCGAAGCGGACTTCGCCGTACTCCATGACTGGCTCGGCTACGACGGCCGGCTCACCACACCGTCCCGCACCACCAGCGGCTCGGGCCGGCCCTCCTCGTAGAACCGGGTCCAGCCCAGCTCGACGCCGCCGTCCGGACGTCGGTGGACATCCCCGGCCCTGGCGGTGAGCCAGCCGAGGAGTTCGCCAGTGCGCTCGAAGTCGTCGAGGTGAATCGCCTGCCGTCCGTCCTCCGTCCTCCGCCCTCCCGGATGGTGTCGGTCGCCCCTTCGGTGAAACCCGGAGCCGAGGAAGACAGGTCCGCAGCACGCCTGGGAGGCCACGTGTCCGGTATCTCCGACGCCCTGTACCGGCGGGTCCGCGAAGAGGTCGCCGACCGCGCCGAGGCGTTGTGGCAGGTCGCGTCGGCGCTGCACGCCGATCCGGAGTACGCGTTCGCCGAGCGGCGGGCGGCGGCGCTGCTGACGGGCGAGCTGCGCCGGGCCGGTTTCGATGTGCGTGCGGGCGTGGCGGGGATGCCGACGGCCTTCGTGGCGCGCTCGGGTACGGAGCGGCCCGCGGTGGCGCTGCTGCTGGAGTACGACGCCCTGCCGGGGCTGGGCCACGCCTGCGGCCACAACCTGATCGCCGCCGCGGGTCTGGGCGCCGCGCTCGCCGCCCGTACGGCGCTGGACGGGAGCGCCGGATCGGTGCTGGCCGTGGGTACCCCGGCCGAGGAGGGAGGCGGGGGCAAGGCACTGGAGGTGGAGGCGGGCGTCTTCGACGACATCGACGCCGCGCTCATGTTCCATCCGGGCGTGTACGACTGGGCGCGTGCCCCGCTGACGGCGCAGGAGCAGTACCGGGTCGCCTTCCACGGGCGCGCCGCCCACCCCACGGGCAACCCCACCGAGGGCATCGACGCGCTCGCGGCCCTCGTCGAGCTGTTCAACGTGCTGGCCGCGCTCGGCCGTCGGCTGCCGGAGGCCTCCCACATCCAGGGCATCATCACCCACGGAGGAGAGGCCACGAACATCGTCCCCGAGTACGCGGAGGGACGGTTCGGGCTGCGCGCGGCCACCACCGAGGCACTGGACGACCTTGCCGGACGCCTGGCCACATGTGCCGCGGGCGTGGCTCAGGCGACCGGCACGACCGTCGCCGTCGAGCGGGCCACGATCCGTTACGAGCACTTCCGGGACAGCGGGACGCTGTCCGAGCGCTTCGCCGCCCACCTGGACCGCGCGGGTGTCCGTTCGACCCCGCCCGCTCACGGCGTGTACCTCGGATCGTCCGACATCGGCAACGTCAGCGCCCGCGTTCCGGCCATCCACCCCTTCGTCGCGATCATGGACGAGGACGGCTCCGACCACACACCCGAGTTCGCCGCGGCCGCGGTCTCCGCCCGGGCCCGCCGCGTGCTCCCTGCGGTCACGGAGGCGCTGGCATGCACGGCGATCGACGTCTTGCGCGACGCGGACCTGCGGGAACGGGCCTGGAGTGCGCACGGCCGCCCCGCCACCGGGCACTGATCGACGCCATACCCGCGCCCGCCTCCCTGCTCTTGTTCGTCCACCGGCTGCGAGCCCGGAGGAACGGCCGGGCCCCCGCAACCGTACGCACCTCTCCTGACGTCCCCTCTCGGGAGCTGCGGATGATCGCCGCGCGTACCTTTCGACTGGAGGACCGATGACGGACACGGCCGTCGGCACTCCCGCGCCCCCGGCGGGGCGACGGGCGAACGGCAAGGGCGGCCGACGCGGACGGACGTGGGGGCTGCTGGGCTGCGGCGTCCTTCTCGCCGTGCCGACCGCCCTGCTCGTCGTACGGCTGACCGGGCTGGACGCGGGAACACCGCTCGCCGTTCCCGTGGTGCTCTTCCCCTACGGCACGGTGCTCAGCGTGCTGTCGCTGGTCGCCGTGCTCGCCGTTCCCGCTCTGCGCTCGCGCTGGGCGGTGGCAGCGGTCGGGCTTCTCGCGGCGGCTCAAGTCGCCCTACTGGTACCCCGGTTTCTGCCGGACCAGCGGCATGTCCCGGCGCAGGCAGCCGAGTTGCGGGTGGCCACGGTCAACGCCCACGTCGGCGATGCGGACCCCCGAGCGCTGGTGCGGCTGGTCCGGACGGAACGGATCGACGTACTGGCCGTGCAGGAACTGCCGTCCGCCGGCGTCGGCGCGCTCGCCGACGCCGGTCTGGACAGGCTGCTGCCCCACCAGGAACTCCACCCCGAGTACGACACCTCGATCTATTCGAGGATCCCCCTGACCCACGGCGGCCCCCTGGACGCCGACACGGCCTGGCCGCAGACCACCGCGGAGGTGACGGTCGGCGACCGGACCGTACGGCTGGTGGCCGTCCACACGTACTACCCGCTCGGTGACGCGGAGCGCTGGACACGGGACATGACCGCCCTCGCCTCCGTCGCCCGGAACAGCGGACCGGACACCGTCTTCCTGGGAGACTTCAACGCCTCCCTCGACCACGCGCCGATGCGCGAGCTGCTCGCGGCGGGTCTCACGGACATCCACGCCGAACTCGGCCGCGGAGGGGCGCGAACCTGGCCTGCGGGCAAGCCCCTCGTACCGCCGCTGATCCAGATCGACCACGTCCTGCACGGCTCCGGCCTGGCAGGCGTCTCCGTCGCCGAACGGACCGTACCGGGCACCGACCACCGGGCTGTCGTCGCCGCACTGGCACTGCTGCCCCGCACCGGTACGACCGACGCGTAGCGGGCAGCGAACACACCGGCCCTGCCCGCCTGCGGCGGATGATCACCGCTTCCTTCCGACGCCCCCGAAGTGGGTGACCTCGACGTCCTCGTCCGTGTCCTCGGGGCGCCAGCGGGAGCAGGAGACGAGGCCCGGCGGAAGTAGTTCGACGCCGTCGAAGAGACGGGCGAGGTCGGCGCGGCTGCGCAGCGTCATCGGGGCCGACCCCTGGCCGTTCCAGTAGTCGACCGCCGCGGCCATCGCCTCACCGTCGACCTCGGTGGTGGGGTGGGAGATGACGAGGTGACTGCCGGAGGGGACGGCGTCCAGGAGACGGCGCACGATGGTGACCGCCTCGTCGGTGTCCATGATGAAGTTGAGGACGCCCAGCATGGTGATCGCGACCGGCTTCTCGAAGTCGAGCGTGGCCGCGGCGCCCCGCAGGACCGCCTCGGGGTCGTGCAGGTCGGCCTCGATGTAGCCGGTGGCCCCCTCGGGTGTGCTGGTGAGCAGGGCGTGAGCGTGCGTCAGGACAATGGGGTCGTTGTCGACGTAGACGATCCGACAGGACGGGTCGACGCGCTGGGCGACCTCGTGGGTGTTGTCCGCGCTGGGCAGACCGGTCCCTATGTCCAGGAACTGGCGGATGCCCGCCTCGGCGGCCAGGAAACGGACGGCGCGAGCCAGGAAACGGCGGTCGGCGACGGCCGAGCGGGGAAGTTCGGGCACGAAGGACAGGATCTGATCCCCTACCTTCTCGTCGACCTCGTAGTGGTCCTTCCCTCCCAGCCAGTAGTTCCAGATCCTGGCGGAATGAGAGACATCCGTCCGGAGCCGGGTGATGCGTGCGACACCTTCGTCGTGGGGCGAGGGGTCGGACATGCCGTGTGGTCTCCTTCGGTCGGTTCGCATCATGACGCTGCTCAACGTAGGCACAACTGCTTGGCCACCGCAGCCAGTTGACGGACTCGGCCCGCGCGCGACGCCCTGCCCGGGCAGGCTCCTCTCGCCGCTTCGCCCTCACCCGGGATACGGCGAAGGCCCCGGTCCGGGCGGGCCCAGGAGTAAAGGATCAGCGGTCCGGACCCTGCCGACCGTCGGCGACACCGTGGGGGCGATCGCTGCCGCCCGGGGCCGGGGACGACGCCGTGGCCGCTGGGAAGCGCGGCCCCACCGCCCGGGCGGTGGCAGCGAGCTGTTCCGGCGTCAGCTCGCCACCGGCCTCTCCGCAGACGAGGGCCGCCGTCGCGTAGCCGGGCCTACCCGGCAGCGGTGGAGCGGGCGTGCCACAGGTCGCGGAGCAGCGCGATCTCGGCCATGTGGTGGATGAATTCGAGGTTGTCCCCCGAGAGCACGGCGATGTACGGATTGTCGGCGTCGTTGCTGTACGGGTACCGAGAGAAGCCGACCGTGTCGAGTTGTTCGTCGGTGACGGCTCCGACGCTGTCGCGCCAGCGGTCGACCGACGCCCAGAACCGCTCCAGCGTCAAGGCGGCGGAGGGGGAGAAGTCGACCATCAGCTTCGGATCCCGCCGCCGTTCGCCGAAGGTCCACTCCCATGCGCCGGCGAACTGGAGATGCAGATGCCCCAGCCGCCACGCGATGGTCGTGATCGGCGTCTCGTCGGGCTCCGGCTCACCGGTGTGGGCGAGGACCTCCTCGACCCGCTCGACACTCACACTCCAGTCATCGGCGATCTTGGCGACGGACATGCCGCCGGCGGCCTGACGGGCGACTTCGGCGTACTCGCTCGCAGGGATGTCCGGCGCGCCCAGGTCGAGCACCCACTCGCCCGGCCCGAACGCCCTGGGTGTCACCGCTTCGCCCCGGCGCCGGAGCGACCAGCAACCCGGTACCGGCTCCCACAGGTACTCCTCGTCGCCGAGCCCCGCCAGCCGTACCCCGGCCATCTCCCTGGCCTTGTCGAACTGCTCGAGCAGCAAGCCCAAACGGTCCGTCCGCACACCCTCGATCTCCATGCCGGCTCCCCTCTCGGTCGCATCTCGCATCTCGCATCTCGCCTGTCGTAGCTCGCTGCGCTCAGCGGAAGCTAGCGGCTCACCTCCCGGGGCGCGACCGATTTCCTCGCCACGAAGCGGTGCGGCCCCACCCGCACCGTTCAGGCGGTGTGGCGGCGAGTTCGCTCAGGTCCCGGTCGGGGGGTCGAGCATCATTCCGGGGGCCGATGATGCCGGGCGTACACGTCTGCGGGGCCGTACCGGGCCGCCGCGGCTCCGGTGGCGAGGGCCCAGTAGCGGTCGCCGTAGGACCAGTGCCACCACTCCGTGGGGTAGTTGGTGAGGCCGGCCGTGCTGAGGGCGGCGGACAGGGTACGGCGGTTGCGACGGGCGGTGGCGGCGAGGCCCGGGGCATCCGTGTAGCAGGCGCCGTCGCTCTCCTCCGGGCCGGCGTTCACCGGGGTGCCCAGGTCCAGTTCGGTGCCGGAGGCGGTGCACAGGGTCAGGTCGACCGCGGCGCCCGCGACATGCGGGCCGATCTCCGGCGGGGACAGGGAACGGCTCGTCCGGGTGCGCAGATACGGCTCCGGCCAGTCGGGGTGGGACGCGCGCAACTCGGCCTCGTACGCGTCGAAGTACCGCTGCTGCAGGACGAGCGGGCGGTAGCCCTCCGTGACCAGCAGGCGCAGCCCCTCGGGCAGCAGCCGGGCGGCGCGGGCCAGCCGCCACGCCACGCCCTCACGCAGGAGGGCGTAGGCGCCCGCCGGGTCGGCCAGCCGGGTGTCGACGCGCAGGAACGACAACTCCCGCAGATCCACGAGGGGTTCGCGGCAGTCGCGGACCGGGATACCGGCCGATCGGGGGTCGTTCATGCGGATGATCTCTGACATCTCAGTCCTGTGGGAGGTGGTGCGACCGCACCACGATGCCCCCGGAGCCGGTCGGGTGACCGGTCCCGGGGGCTCCCCCGTGGTGCCTGGCTCTCGTTGCTCGCCGCTCGCTACTTCCTGGGCGTCACGTAGCCGACGACGTCACCGGCCTTGGTGTTGTGCCGGGTGCGCTTGTAGACACCCTCGGTGCCGCCGTTGCCGCTCTTGGTGGTGTTGCCCTCGATGGTCGTCAGCGCCTTGGTCTTGGGGTTGTAGCCGATGACGATGCCGATGTGGTCGACGTCCCAGCCGTTGGTCCCGAGGCTCGGTGAGCCGCCGTCCCAGTCGTAGAGGACCGCGTCACCGATCTTCGGGGTGTAGGAACCCCGCGCGTGCCACGTGCCGATGGAGTTGCGGGCCCGGTAGAAGGAGCCGGCGAAGGCGTCGGTGCCCTTCGTCCGGGCGCCGGCGTTCTTCCAGACGTAGCGGACGAAGTCGGCGCACCAGTTGTTGTAGCGCCACTGCAACCCGCCGACCTTCTTGCACTTGCCGACCGAGCCGCTCTTCGGGGCGGTGGCGACAGCGCTGTAGTAGTTGCAGTTGCCGGCCATCTCACGGTTGCGCGGCGACAGTCCCACCTGCTGCTGCGCCTTGCTCTTGATGGCAGTCTGGAGCGAGACCGCCGCGGACACGGAGGCCGACTGCGGTGACACGGGCGCGGCCGAAGCCGCCTCCGCGGTCAGTGCTCCGCCCGCGAGGGCCGAGATCAGCAGGAGGGTGGCGGCGCGCCGTGCGGGCACCTTGGCTGTGCTGGGCTTGGTGATGCTGGGCATCGGAAGTCCTTTCCCCGTTGAATCCCCGTTGGTGCCGGGGGAGTTCGGTCTGTTCCCGTTCCCCTCCGACACCAAGAAGCTTCGCGGGGCCCGCTACAACTTCCCTTCAGGTCCTCTCGACGTTCCCGCTGCCACCCTTGAAGGACCTCTGCCTGGCCCTTTACGACTCCCGCGCCTCGTGTGCCTCGTACGCGGTGAACACCTCGCCCGCCTCGGCCCGCAGGGCGGCAGCCCCCCGCTCGTCGCCGAGGCGGTCCCGTAGTTCCGCGAGGGTGCGCAGAGTGCGGGCCCGGGGAAGGGGGAGCCGCAGGGTCTCCCAGAGGGTGACGGACGCGGTGAGGTGGGTCTCTGCGTCGGTCAACTGACCCTCGGCGAGGGCGCATTCGCCGAGAGTGCGTCGTACCAGGGCCTCGCCCCACCGGTCGTCGTACGTCCGGCACACGTCGAGCAGACCGGCCAGGTCCGCCGCCGCTTCCCGGGTGCGTCCCAGCCTCAGGCGTGCCTTCGCCCGGGCCTGTGCCGCGTACGCGCTCATCAGGCGGTCGCCGAACTCCTGGAGAATCGCCAGGGACCGGCCGGACAGTTCCTCGGCCGCCTCGTACTCGCCGAGCGCGCGGTGCAGCAACCCGTACGTCCGCAGGGCGAGCGCCTCGCCGCGCCGGCTGCCGAGACGACGGTAGGCGGCCAGGGACTCGTCGAGGAGGACACGGGCGGTGGCGTACTCACCGAGTTCGAGGTGGACGGACCCGGCGAAACGACAGGCGAGGCCCAGCCCCGCAGCGTCGTCGAGCCGTCTGAAGTCGTCGATGGCGCGGGTCAGTTCGCGCGCGGCGTCCTGCAACCGGCCCTGTTCCCGGTAGGTGCTGCCCAGGCCCGCGAGGGCCGCCGCGTGTCCCCGCGCGTCACCGAGCTCGGCGCACAGGCCGACCGCCTGCTGGTAGTGGGTCATGGATTCGGTGAAGTTGTCCTGCTCGTAACGGAGTTGGCCGAGGCCGATGAGCAGCAGGGCCTCCCCGGTGCGGTCCTCGGCGCGGCGTACGGCGGCCAACGCGGCTTCGTGGGTGCGTGACCACGAGTCGAAGCGGTTGTTGACGATGTAGGCGGACGAGCACAGGGTGACGGCGGCCTCGCGGGCGAGCGCGTGCAGGTCCATGGCGGCGGCACGCTCGACGGCGGCGGCGATCGCGCCGGCCTCCGCCTCGAACCATCCGGTCGGGTCGGCCAGCACCTGGCCGGCGGCCCGGTCGCCGACCGGCCACAGGGTGCGCGGGTTCTGGAGCACCACCTCCCCGGAGGGTCCGGCGGCGGTCGCCCGGGCGGTGAGCCACAGCCAGCCGCCGAGCGCCCGGCCGAGGGTGGCGGCACGCTCGGCGCGCGGTTCCTCCGCCTCGGCGCGCTCGGCCGCGTACACCCGGACCAGGTCGTGCAGTCCGAAGCGCGGCTGCCCGGCGCGGTCGATGCCGGTGAAGTGGAGCAGCTGCGCGTCGATGAGTCGCTCCACGACGTCTTCGGCGTCCTCGGTGCCCTGCGTCTGCGGCAGATCCAGCAGCGCGGCCACCGTCCAGGCGGCCACATCGGGCGCGCCGAGCAGCCCGAGGCGCCGCAGGGCGGTGCGGCCGAGGGCGTCGAGCGCGTCGTAACTGAGGCCCAGCCCGGTGCGTACCTCCAGGTCGCCGACGGTGAGTTCGTCGAGACGGCGGCGTTCGTCGGCGAGGCGGTCGGCGAGCATGCGCGGCGTCCAGTGGCGGCGGGTCGCGAGGCGGGCCCCGGCGATGCGCAGGGCCAGCGGCAGACCGCCGCACAGGGCGACGATCCGGCGCGCCGCCTCGGGGTCGCGCCGGACATCCCCGTCGCCGGCGATCCGGGCGAGGAGTTCGATCCCCAACTCGTCGTCCAGTACATCGAGTCCGGTGCGGGAGGCGCCGTCGAGGCCCGCCAGCCGGGCGCGGGACGTGATAGCACACCGCAGCTCGCGCTCCCCGGCAGCAGCGGCCGCACCTGCGCCTCACTGCCCGCGTCGTCGAGGACCAGCAGTACGCGGCGCCGCGCGAGCAGACTGCGGAACAGGTCGCCGCGTTCGGCGAGACCGTCGGGCGGCTCGGCGCCCAGCGCGCGCAGCAGCCGTGCCAGCACCTCGGCGGGCGGCACCGGATCGCTGAAGCCGTGCAGTTCGGCGTAGAGCTGGCCGTCGGGGTAGTCGGCGGCGACGCGGTGCGCGACCTGCACGGCGAACGCGGACTTCCCGACGCCGCCGGGCCCGGACACGACCGCGACCGGCATCGCCTCACGCGGAGCGGTCAACAAGGCGGCCACCTCGGCCAGTGGCTTCTCCCGGCCGGTGAAGTCACCGATGGCGGGCGGGAGGAGGGCGGCGCGGAGGAGGGGCTCAGGCTGAGGCCGCGCCCCGCCCCGGACGTCGTCCGCGGCTTCGGCGGCGGCCGGCCGGTGGGAGGAAACCGGAGGGTGGAGGGCGAGCGGGTGCGGGGGCGGTTCCTTCCTGTCCGTGGCGGTGGTCGGCATCAGCTCCGGGTCCGACCGCAGAATCGCCTCGTGCAGCCGCCGCAACGCCGGGCCCGGATCGATGCCCAGCTCGTCGGCGAGAACGGCACGGCCCTCCGCGTACACCGTGAGGGCGTCGGCCTGTCGGCCCAGCCGGTAGAGGGCGAGCATCAGGTGCCCGCGCAGCCGCTCCCGGGTGGGGTGGGTGCCGACCAGGCCTCTCAGCTCACCGACCAGGTTCTGCTCATGGCCCGGTACGGCGAGGTCGGCGGAGATACGGTCCTCCAGGGCTGCCTGCCGCGCCTCCTCCAACCGCTCGGCTTCGACGCGCAGCGCCTCACCGACCCCGCCGAGGGCCGAGCCGCGCCACAGTTCCAGCGCGTCGCGGAAGAGCAGGGAGGCGCCCTGGTGGTCGCCGGAGGCCGCCCGGTCCCGCGCCGCCGCCGTGAGGCGCTCGAAATCCCCGAGGTCGATCCGGTCGCGTTCGCCGTCCACGCGCAGCAGATAGCCGGGCGGACGGGTCTTGATCCCGTCGGCTTCGGCCGGCAGCGCGCGCCGCAGCCCGGAGACATACGTCTGGATCAACGCGCGTGCCGAGTCCGGCGGTTCGTCGCCCCAGACCGTGTCGATCAGCGCACCGGCGGACACCACCCGCCCGGGCCGCAGCAGCAGCGTGGCCAGCAGAGCACGGGGTTTGGGCCCGCCCAGCGACAGACGGCGGCCACCGCACCAGACCTCGACCGGGCCGAGCAGACGGTATTCCAAGGTCACAGCGTCCCCGTTTCCGCGCGCCCATTTCGCGTGCATGCCAAATTGGACCAACTCGGCATCGTACGCATCCGGAATATCACGGGTCACGGAGAACATGCGGACCGCGGAAGCGTACTTCGTCTTCCGCTCGGCACCGGCGAAGCCATGGCCGACGAGGTCCGCTGTCGTCGGGGCGACCGAATCCCGCCCTCACGGAACTCGGTGGTGAAGCGTCGCGGGCGTGGTCCTGCACAGCGCCGACGTCGCCACGCCCGCGCGGTGACGGCCGCCCAGACGCGTACGCCGGTCAGGGCGGGCGGCGACGGGAGCGGGCCCTGGGGTGCCGGGAGCCGCTCCCGTCGTATCCAGCGTCCCCGGTCAGAAGTCGTCCGTCGTCCTGATGCGGTCGCGGATCCAGACACCCGCGGGCTTGAGGGAGGACGTACCGGTCCACGGACCGTTGCCGGCGCAGGTCCCCGGCTTGAACACGGCGCCGGTGCGTTCGTCGTCGGAGAAGTTCCAGTTGACCCAGCTGATCTTCTTGGCTGCCAGCAGATCGAGATAGCGCTGCGACATGGTGAAGTCGTTCGCGCCCTCACCCGAGTAGTTCTGGGTGCCGAACTCGGTGACGAAGACGGGTATGCGGTCGGCCGCGCGGGCGAGGGTCTGGAGATACTCGTCCCGGTGCGAGTACGCGTAGAAGTGGAACGTGTACATGATGTTGGCCGCGTTCACCTGGTTGTTGACCACCTCGGACTCGTTCGAGCCCTCCGAGACACCGAGCGAGGACCATGCGCGGGTGCCGACCAGGATCGGGGTGTTGGGGTCCTTGGCCCTGATGACGGGGATGAGTTGCTCGGCGTAGCTCTTGATACGGGACCAGCTCACCCCGCTGGGCTCGTTCGCGATCTCGTACAGCAGGTTGTTCTTGTCACGGTGGCGCTGGGCGATCTCGGAGAAGAAGGTCTTGGCGCGGGCGAGGTTCTGGTGCGGGTCGCCGGGGTCGAGCATGTGCCAGTCGACGATGGCGTACATGCCGCGGGCCGTGGCCTGCTCGATGGCGGAGTGAACCAGGTCGGTGAAGCGGCGCGGATCGGTCTCGTAGCCACCCTCCTGGACGTACATGGAGATGCGCAGTACGTCCGCCTTCCAGTCGGTGGCGAGCGCGTTGAGCGAGCCGTTGCTGACGCACTGGCTGTACCACTGCAGACCGTGGGTGCTCATACCTCGGAGCTGGATCGTTTTTCCTTGCTGGTTGCAGAGCTTGGTGCCGCAGACCACGAGTTGTCCGTTGGCGGCGACCGGTGTGGCCGCCGAGGGGGCCATGGCCGCCGGGAGGGGAGCGGGGGCCGCGGGACCGGCCTGTGCGGTTCCTGGGATCAGGACAAGGCCGAGAAGGAGCAGCGCGGCGACGAGCAGAACGGATCGTGCCGGTCTCATGGGGGGAACTCCTGACGGTCTGTGACGAGAATCGACGATTCTCGATCGGGTCAGTGGACTGACTATGCGACTGACTGGTAGGAAACTTTCCTAACAGAAAGGGAATTAGCAGTTGGTACGGACCTTTGCAAGGGCCATGACAAGACTGGCAAGACTGCCCCGGCTGACGCGCCGACTCCGGACAGGCACGCCGGCTCCCGCCGCTACGCCCGACTGTCCCCTGCGGACCACGCGTCCAAGCGAGTCGACGGGGGTCACGGCCCGGCCGCGAACGAGGGGCACCAGGAGTGTAGGTATCGCCATGGTCGTCAGACTGGTGGAGTCCGCCCGGTCCCGCCGACGGCCCCTGAACACGCCTCATCTCGTCGCCCTCGCGCGGGCCGGAGTCCGCTTCGAACACGGCTGCCCCGTCGAGCGCCCCGCGGGGGTAGCGGCATGAGCACCCTCAACGCCCAGACCATCAGGACCACGCGCCTGGACCTGCTGCCCCTTCGCGTCGAGCACGCCGAGGAGATGGCCGCGGTGCTGTCCGATCCAGCCCTGCACACCTTCATCGGCGGCGCCCCGGACACGCCGCAAGCTCTGCGCTCGCGCTACCGGCGCATGACCGCAGGCTCTCCCGACCCGTTCGTCTCCTGGCTGAACTGGGTGATCCGGCTCCGTGACGAAGCCTGTCTGACGGGCACGGTCCAGGCGACGATCAGCTCCGACGGCCACGAGCCCGTTGCCGAGATCGCCTGGGTGGTGGGGACCGCGTGGCAGGGAAGGGGCGTTGCCACGGAAGCGTCCCGAGCGCTCGTCGACTGGCTCGGCCGACTGCCGGTGCGGACTGTCATCGCCCACATCCACCCCGAACACCAGGCATCCGCTGCCGTCGCCACCTCCGCCGGGCTCACGCCCACCGACGAGTGGCACGAGGGCGAGATCCGATGGCGCCGAAGCGTCGGGCGACACCCGCACTGATCCACCGGCCGTGACGCCTGCTCGGCTCGGGCAGGTGGGCATGCTCGGAGTGGGGCGCCCCGCGCGAGGAGTCCGTGCTTGCCCGCACACCAGGCGTGCGCGGGTCCCTCGGCGTCACTGGCGCGGCCCCGGCTTCGTGGCGGTCGGGGCCGCGAGGCGGGCGGCCTCCAGCGGTTCGCCCGGCGCACCTCGAACGCGACTTCCACGCAGTCATCGCCCGTCTGGCACGGCCTTGGAGCCCGGGCGTCGTGGAAGGCCATGGCAATCGGATCAAGATGCTTGAGGAAGCGCCACATGTTCGCCAGGTGCGGGGTTCGAACTTTCCCGCGAACGCGTCCTGTTGGTGTGACCGAGTCTCACGGGCCTGTGGGGAAGGGGTGCCGGTCGGCCCGTCCGTGTCGGCCGCCTCATCCTGACGTCTGTCGGATTCTCTAGTTGAACGTGTTCAAAAAGAAGGGTTACCCTGGTTCCGAGTGAAGCCGAGGGGGTTCGATGAAGGTAGTGCTGCCCGGGGGAACCGGACAGGTGGGCACGATTCTCGACCGTGCGTTGACGGCGGCGGGCCATGAGGTGACGGTGCTGACCCGGCGTCCGGTGCGGGCGCACGACATCGGCTGGGACGGGGCCACGCCGGGCCGCTGGGGCGCGGCGATCGACGGCTGCGATGTCGTGATCAACCTGGCCGGGCGCAGTGTTTCCTGCCGTTACACCGCCGAGAACATGCGGGCCATGATGGACTCCCGGGTGGATTCGGCGCGGGTGGTCGGCGAGGCGATCGCCGGCGCCGCGCGGCCACCGCGCGTCTGGCTGCAGATGAGTACGGCGACCATCTACGCCCACCGCTTCGACGCGGCACACGACGAGGCGAGCGGGGTGATCGGCGGCTCGGAGACCGGGGTGCCGGACTACTGGGCGTACAGCGTTGCCATCGCGCAGAACTGGGAACGGGCGCAGGCCCAGGCGCCGACTCCCGCCACCCGCAAGGTGGCGCTGCGCGCGGCGATGGTCATGAGCCCGGATCGGGGCGGTGTCTTCGACATGCTGTCGCGGCTGACGCGATGCGGGCTGGGCGGTCCGGTGGCCGGCGGCGGCCAGTACGTCTCCTGGATCCACGCCGAGGACTTCGTGCGAGCGGTGGAGTTCCTGATCGCCCGGGACGACCTTGAGGGACCGGTGAACCTCGCCTCACCCGCCCCCCTTCCGCACCGCGACTTCATGCGGGCGCTGCGCACGGCCTGGGGCGTCCCGGTGGGCCTGCCGGCGACGCGCTGGATGGCCGAGCTTGGGGCGCTCGCGCTGCGCTCGGACACCGAACTGCTGCTCAAGAGCCGCCGGGTGGTGCCGGGCCGGCTGCGCACGGCCGGGTTCACCTTCGAGCATCCCGAGTGGCAGAAAGCCGCTACATCCCTCGCACAGCAGGCCAGGCCAGCCCGCCCGGCATCACGTCGGACCCGTGAATCGAACAGCCATGCCCTGTAGACGACCACGATAAGTGGACCAGAGTCCACAGAAACCGACACAGCCAACCTGTCGGCCGGATACCCCCTGTGGTGAACAGCTCCCCGACGACCTCCCGCGCCAAGGCGCCTGTCGCCGGCCCATCACGGCACGGAAGAAGATGGCGCCGCCGCCGAAGGCGGATTTTCCAGCAATGACCGCAAGGGGCCGGTGCGGTCCCGGACTACAGAGTCGGCACCACGACGGCCGCACCGACCACTGTTCATCGGGAAGATCCCCATGCCCCACACCGAGATCATCACTTTTGCTGACACGGACCGCGCGCGCAACGCGCGGTCCACGCCATCTGCGGCAGCCCCGAGGTCACCGAGCAACTGCCGTTCGAACCCGCACTCCGGAGCAGGTCGAGCAGATCACGGTGTGATCCATCGCCTCTGCAACGGAAGCTCCGCGGATTGAGTACGGGTTCGCCGTCATCGAGCGGGACACGGCTCAGTTGATCGGGTTCGGCTGCGTTCAGTACTGCTCGGTCTCCACAAAGCCCGCGTCCGCGTCATTGCCCGCACCGAAGCTGTCAGCGGCGGCGGTCGGATTGAATCCGGGAGGGCTGTCCTTGAGGGCCAGGCCCATGTCGGCCAGCTTCGCCTTGACCTCGTCGATCGACTTCGCACCGAAGTTGCGGATGTCGAGCAGGTCGGCCTCGGAGCGGGCGACCAGCTCACCCACGGAGTGGACACCCTCACGCTTGAGGCAGTTGTACGACCGGACGGTGAGGTCGAGCTCCTCGATCGGCAGTACCAGGTCGGCGGCGAGCGCGGCGTCCGTGGGGGACGGGCCCATGTCGATGCCCTCGGCGTCGATGTTCAGCTCGCGGGCGAGACCGAACAGCTCGACCAGGGTCTTACCGGCGGAGGCCATGGCGTCACGGGGACGCATCGCCTGCTTGGTCTCGACGTCGACGATCAGCTTGTCGAAGTCGGTGCGCTGCTCGACACGGGTCGCCTCGACCTTGTACGTGACCTTCAGAACCGGCGAGTAGATGGAGTCGACCGGGATACGGCCGATCTCCTGGCCCACCTGCTTGTTCTGCACGGCGGAGACGTAACCGCGGCCACGCTCGACCGTCAGTTCCATTTCCAGCTTGCCCTTGCCGTTGAGCGTGGCGAGGACGAGGTCGGGGTTGTGCACCTCGACACCGGCCGGGGGCGCGATGTCGGCGGCGGTGACCAGACCCGGACCCTGCTTGCGCAGGTACATCACGACCGGCTCGTCGTGCTCCGAGGAGACGACCAGCTGCTTGATGTTGAGGATCAGGTCGGTGACGTCCTCCTTGACGCCCGGCACGGTGGTGAACTCGTGCAGGACACCGTCGACACGGATGGACGTGACCGCCGCACCCGGGATCGAGGAGAGGAGCGTACGACGCAGGGAGTTGCCGAGGGTGTAACCGAAGCCCGGCTCCAGCGGCTCGATCACGAACCGGGAGCGGAACTCGTCGACGACCTCTTCGGTCAGGGATGGACGCTGAGCAATCAGCACGAGGTGTTGCCTCCAGTGGTTCGGCGCCTGCTACGTGACGCCATAGACACCATGAAGGGTACGGGCGATACGGCCTCCGAAGAGGCCGAGCCACCCGACTCCACCCCGGCAAGGAGGCTTCGGGTTTCCCTTCCGCCCGCAGTCCCACGGCTGTTTCTGCTTGCCCGCGTCCAGCTCTGGGGCGAGCAGAACGGTCAGGCGGACAACAGACACACGCTGCCAAGGACGGGCGATGTCGCGACATGGCGTTGGTCGGAACAGTATGGCAGGGGCGCTGCGCACCGCTCACGGCGCCGTGCTTGGCCGATACGCGCGTCCCCTCGGAGAACCCCATCGAGCGCACGTCGACGGTCGTTCCGTCGCCGTCTACGAGCCGTGCGAGTCGTCCCGGGCGAACTCCTCGTGGCCGTGCGAGGATCTCCTGCGTCACGGACACCGCGGGGTCGTCGACTCCGGGCCGACGCAGAGCAGGCGGGAGGAGCCGAGCAGGGCGGCGGGCCGTTGGTCCACGCCGTGCCACCGCCCGCAGGGCCCATTGGCCCCGGTCGGGGACTTGCGGCCCCTGCACCACCGACCCCCGCGCAACCGGGCTGTTCGCACGGGCGAGCACCTGGTGCCCGACGGAGCCGAGCAGGAACCCGGCGGTGGTGCCGTGACCGCTGGAGCCCGGCACCAGGACCTGGGCCCTCTCCGCCTGGCCCAGCAGCACCTCGGCTGTGGTGTCGGAGATTTGTTCGGTGCTGGCCGTCAGTTCCGTCAGTTCCGGATGCCTGCCGCGCAGTTCTTCCTCGGCTCCCGCAAAATGCTCCCCCAGCGAGGAGGTCCAGGTCCTGGATGATGGGCACGTCGTGCGGCTGCCAGATCCCGGCATGCACCCGATTCAGCGACACGGCACGGCACGACGCAGCGCCTCACGGGTGGATCAGTCGGCGGCGGCCGGGCTCTCGGGGAACCGTCCGGAGCGACGGTGATGGGGCGGATCATGGAAGAGACCTTCGGATACGGGACCAGCGGGCCGCGGACGATGGGGGCCGACCCTCGTCCCGGGCCTCACGGCCACGCGGGCGCGGTTCCAGGGGCCGATGGTTCCGACTCGCACGGCATGGTCCTCATGGTCAGGCCCGCCCGGACTTCTCGGTGTCCACTGGCCGGCGCCGGGCAGGCGGTCAAAACCGGTACGCGCGTGGGAATGCGGGAACGACAGAGCGAAAAGGGCCGTTCGGCCCTGGCCGTTAGGCCCGGAATCGCGCAGGATCTGCGACGGGGAAGGACCGGTCCCGCCCATCTGGCGGTTTCCGGTTCCGGAGACAGATGACACAGGACAGGAGCCGTCGATGGCGGACAGCGAGCGACCCGGTACCGACAACCCGATCCGGGTCTTCCTGCTGGACGACCACGAGGTGGTACGGCGCGGGGTGCACGACCTGCTGAACGACGAGCCGGACATCACCGTGATCGGCGAGGCAGGCACCGTCGAGCAGGCCCTGGCGCGTGTTCCCGCGCTGCGCCCGCAGGTGGCCGTGCTCGATGTGCGCCTGCCCGACGGCGACGGCGTGACCGTCTGCCGCGAGCTGCGTTCACGCGTGCCGGAACTGTCCTGCCTGATGCTGACCTCGTTCGATGACGAGGAGGCCCTGCTCGACTCGATCATGGCCGGCGCATCCGGGTACGTGCTGAAGCAGATCCAGGGCTCGGACCTGGTCTCGGCGGTCCGCACGGTGGCCGCCGGCCAGTCCCTGCTCGACCCGAGCGCCACCGCCAAGGTGATGGCCCGGCTGCGCCAGGACCAGCAGCCGCAGGAGGAGCCGGACGCCCTGCCAGGACTCACCGCCCGGGAGCGGGAGATCCTCGCCCTGGTCGGCGAGGGCCTGACCAACCGGCAGATCGGCCAGCGCCTCTACCTCGCGGAGAAGACGGTCAAGAACCACATCTCCCGCCTGCTCGCCAAACTCGGCGTGGAGCGGCGCATCCAGGCCGCGGTCATCGCCACGCAGGCTCAGGACCGGCTCCGGCACGAAGGACACTGAGCGTCCGCGACGCAGGGCCGGACGTCCCTCATCTGACCCCCAAGCGGCCCGAGCCGGCTCCCCTCCCCGGCCACCAGGCCGGCAGCGCACCCCGGACACCGCCGGGCGGCACTGATCGCAGGACGACGGACATGACCGGGCGCGTGGGCAGACACTCCGAACGGCACCGAGAGCAGGAACGGGGCCAACGGCGCTTTCGCACACCGCATTTCTTGCACATCGCCATGAACTATTTTCCCCTGCCGCCGCACCCCTGCGGATCGCCTCGTACACGACGCGGGCGGTGCTGGCCGTGGAGACGCCCACGCGGCTCACGCCTACCGGACCAGCTCCACCGACCGGCCCATCAGTCACAGAGCGTCACAGACCACTGGATCTGAAACAGCTACTGTCCCGGCCGAGTTGGACTGGGCGGACCTCGGCGTGGACGTGGTATGTCCCGGAGAGCGACCACGTGGTCTCCAACGCCTCGTGCACCACCAACTGCGTGGCGCCCATGGTGAAGGTGCTCGATGAGCACTTCGGCCGCGGGGCTGCTCACGTCGGCAGGGCCCTTCCCGGTGAACGGTCTGCCGCGGCACCGGGCAGGTCGTTCACCACGGTGAAGACGTGGTCCAGGCGCGTGATCTGCACTGCCCGCCACGCCGCTGGCGTGCCGCGCACGAGTCGCAGGCTGCCGTCCCGGAGTGCGACATGGTCCTTGATCTGCACGAGCAGGCGCAGTCCGCCGGCGTCGAGGAAGATCACCGGACGTAGATCGACGACGACGTCGGGGGATGGGCGACCGAGCAGCTCCGCTACGCGGGGGAAAAGCTCTCGCTGCGCCCATAGGTCCACTTCGCCGTGGAGTTCCAGGACCATCGTCCCGTCCACGGTGCGGTGGTGGAGGGCGAACGGGAAGGGGCGGCTGCTCATGATTTGCGGTTGCTCCGTCCTCTCGCCGAGGAAACCGCCTCCGGGGCCCGGCTGCTTCCAGTCGGCACACAACCACTCGCGTCACAACGATGCTGCTGTGACGGGCGCGGAGCTATTTCCTGCCGAGCTTGTGGTCTTCACGGCTGCGCCAACTCGCCCTGATACGCGGCGACTTCTGGGGCTGCCGCAGTCGAAAGTACCCGATGCGGCTGGCCATGGCGAACGTTTGTTGCAGAGCCTCTGCGGCGCCGGCCCGGGCTGCTGCCGTGGTCGGGACGGCCGCAGTTCACATGCAGAGCCCGTCACCGCTGCGCCGTCTCATTTCGGTGGCCATACGCCCCGCGGTCCGTGTTCTTCCCTACCAGGCCGTCTCACTGCGCCCGCAGAAGCGGCACTGGTGTGTGCAGCAGTCCAGATCGGCCCCTTACGAAGGCCGACCTGGTCCTGGCTGCCGAAGTGTCACCGGGCACAATGCCGTTCATGACAGACGAAGCGGTCGATGGCATGGATGCTCCTCAACTGGGTGAGGCCGTCGCGCTGTTGGCGGGCTTCCTGGGGGCCGAGCCGTTGACCGCGGCCATCGCTTCTCTGGAGCGGGACCTGGTGGGAAGGCCCGCGAGGGAGGTCGGTGACATGGCCGCCGCCCGGGGTATCGGTCCCGATCTGATGGTGGCTGCGCTGACGGTGCGTGAGAGCCTCGGCCGGCTGAACGACCTTATCCACGCGGCCGGGATCGTGCTGGCGCTGCCGCATCTCCTGGAGGACGGGGAGGAGATCGCCGTACGTCCTTCGCTGGCCGCCGGCAACGACCCGCACCGGCCGTTCGACCTGGAGACGGACCGGCGCGTGGCGGAGTTCAAACTGGCGCGGTGGCGTGGCGCGGACGCCATGCGCAAGCGGCAGACGTTCAAGGACCTGGTCATGCTCGCCGCCGACCGCACGGGCCGACGCGCCGAGTTGTTCGTCGTCGGACCTGAGCCCGGCCGCTTCCTGCGGACCTCCAGGGCGACGGCGGCCTGGGCGCTGGACCGCACCCCGCACGCGCGCCGCGTGTTCGAGGAGTCCTTCGGCTCCCTGGACGTCTCCGTCGCGGAGTTCACCGAGCGCCACGCCGGCCATGTCCGGGTCACGGACCTGTGCGACGTGCTGCCGCCCATGGTGGCAGCGGCGCTGGTGCGCTGATCACGCCGTCAAACGACCGGGCGTCGGTCATGCCGCGGAAGGCACCCCGGATGCAGACTCCCGGCCGCACTCGCGAACCCCAGCACCGAGCGGTGGGAAGCGGTCGAGGCCACGCGCGCCAAGGCAGGTAGCACCCTGTCCAGACCGGCCGCCTGAAGGGTTCGCGCGATCAACCCTGAAAGGGCTGAGTCCATCGCCCGCGGCTGACGCATGTCCGGACGTCGCTCCGATGCGGCCACATGCGTTCATCGAGAACCATGTGGCCCTCGCCGCCGGATCACGCGGAGGCAAGAGTTGTTCGCGCCCCCATGCGGGATCGGGGTTGACGTGTGGTCGATACCCGCCACGAGGACAGTCGGCACGGTCAGGCCATCTCGCTCAGGTACTCACCCATGGCCTCCAGGCCGTTGCGATTCTCGGCCACCCCGGCGGACGGCCGCCACCGGCCGGCCCGTTGTGCGAATGCCTGTGTGAACCGTTGACTCGGAAGCGCTTCGAATCTACCGTCCGTCCGAATTCACGAGCATTGTTCGGCATTTCGGACGACTGAGGGACGGGCCGTGATCGATGAACCACGTCTGAGCAGAAGGAAGTTACTCGTCGGCACCGGAGGGCTGGTGCTGGGTGCGGCGGGGTGTGCCGCGCCCTCCTTCGGGGCCGAGGGGAGGACCAGGCTGCGTTACTGGCACCTCTTCGGTGGGGGCGACGGAGCCAATATGAGCGCGCTGGTCGACGCGTTCGCCAAGGAGCACCCGGAGATCGACCTGGAGGCGACCCAGCTTCAGTGGGGTACTCCGTACTACACGAAGCTGGGGATGGCGGGGGTCGGCGGGCGGGCGCCCGAGGTGGCGGTGCTCCACCTCGCGCGGCTCGCGGGGTTCGGGCCCGGGCGGCTCCTCGACCCCTTCGACCTGGACCTGCTGCGTGAACTGGGCGTGGGAACCGACCAGTTTCCCGAGGGCATCTTCAAGCGCGGCGCAGTCGGCGGGCAGCAGTACGCGATCCCGCTCGACACCCACCCCATGGTGCTCTACTACAACACCGACGTCTGCGAGAAGGCCGGGCTGCTCGCAGACGGCGAGCAGCTCCAACCCATCGGCAGCGCACGGGAGTTCATGGACGCCCTGCGCGCGGCGAAGAAGGCCACGGGCGCGCCCGGTCTGAGCGCCGAGACCACCGGACCGGACTGCGTCACACCCTGGCGGCTGTTCGCCACCTTCTACTCGCAGCTGGGCGGCACCGTCCTGTCCGCGGACGGCAGACGCCTCACGCTCGACGACGCCAAGGCCTTGGAGATC
Organism: Streptomyces sp. DSM 40750; assembly: GCF_024612035.1. GTDB lineage: Bacteria > Actinomycetota > Actinomycetes > Streptomycetales > Streptomycetaceae > Streptomyces. The sequence continues at coordinate 603,347 of NZ_CP102513.1, read as the reverse complement.
CTGGAGTTCCTGGCCCGGCTCACGGCGGAGGGGTTGATGGTGCGCCGCGTCGACTACCCCGGCTCCATCGGGGTGTTCAACGCCGGCAGGACCGCCTTCCATCTCAACGGGGAGTGGGAGGTGTCGACCTTCACCACCGCCGAGCTGCCGTTCTCCATGACCCGCGTGCCCGCGCTGTTCGGGCGTCCCACCGTCCAGGCCGACTGCCACTCCTTCGTACTCCCGCACCAGGACGGCCGCTCGGCCGGGGCGAGCGAGGCGGCCCACACCTTCGTCGCCTGGATGCTCAAGCACTCCGTGGAGTGGGCCAAGGGGGGCCATGTCCCCGCGTATCTGCCGACGCTGACGCGACCGGACTATCTGGAACTGGAGCCGCAGTCCGCGTACCGGTCCGTCATCGACGACGTGGTCCTCGACCAGCCGGCCTGGTTCGTGGGCTCGGCCTCGCCGATGTGGATCCAGCTGGGCGCGGTCTTCTCGGGCGTACTCACCGGATCGCGCACGCCGTCGGGCGCCCTGCGTGAGGCGAAGAAGCGGCTGCGGAAGCTGCTCGACACGCCCGATCCGCTCGGCAGCGGTCCCGTCGGCAAGGCGCCCGTCAGTGGGGCACTTGTCGGCGAAGGAGGTGCCGCGTGACCACGACGACGACCGCGACCACCGTCCCGGTCCCGGCGGAGCGGTCGGGGGCGAAACCCGTCACCGTCCGCCGCAAGTGGACCGAGCACGGACTGGTGTTCATCGCCCCCTTCTTCCTCACCTATGCGCTCTTCCTGCTCTGGCCGCTGGTGTCCGGCATCGGGATGAGCCTGCGCAGCGACAACATCACCGGCGAGGGAGGGGAGTTCGTCGGTTTCGACAACTACACGGAGGCCTTCCAGGACCCGGGCGTCTGGTCGTCGCTGTGGAACACGATCTGGTTCACGATCCTGTCCACGGTGCCGTTGGTGGTGACGGGCCTGGTTCTCGCCCTGCTCTCGCACCATCTGCGGTTCGTCCAATGGCTGTGGCGGCTCTCCTGGTTCGCGCCCTTCCTCCTGCCGTCGGGCGTGATCGGCCTGCTCTTCCTCTGGGTGATCTTCCCCTCCGACTTCGGCCTCGCGGACCAGCTGCTCGCCTGGTTCGGCCTGCACCCGGGGATCGGCTGGCTGACGGACGAGCGGTACGCGATGCTGTCGATCGTGGCGGCCACCATCTGGTGGACGGTCGGCTTCAACTTCCTTCTCTATCTGGCCGCGTTGCAGTCGATCCCTCAACACCTCTACGAAGCAGCGGAGTTGGACGGCGCGGGCGCGTGGCAGCGGCTGCGGCACGTGACCCTCCCCCTGCTGAAGCGCACCACGGGAGTCGTCCTTGTCCTCCAGATCCTGGCCTCCCTCAAGATCTTCGACCAGGTGTACATCATGACCGGCGGCGGCCCCGACGACTCGACCCGCCCGATCCTCCAGTACGTCTACCAGTCCGGCTTCACCGGCTACCGCATCGGCTACGCCTCGGCGGTCTCGTACCTCTTCTTCGCCCTGATCGTGATCGTGTCGCTGGTACAGCTGCGGTTGTCGCGGCGGAGTGGAGAGTCGGCGTGAGCGGATTGCTGTCAACGGACGAGGGCCGCAAGGCCCGTTGGACCCCGGGCCGCTGGGTGATGCTGGCCGCGGCCCTGCTCCTGACGGTGGTGTGGGTGCTCCCTCTGGCGTGGGCCCTGGCGACGTCCTTCAAACCGGAAGGAGAGGCGACACGGACGCCCCTGCGCTGGCTCGGCTCCCACTTCACCTTCGACGCGTACCAGAAGGTGTGGGAGGCGGGCGACATCGGCCGCTGGATGTTCAACACGGCGTACATCTCGGTGATGACGACGATCCTGACGGTTCTGCTGTGCGCGATGGCGGCGTACGGCTTCTCGCGCACGGAGTTCCGTGGCCGCAAGGTGCTGTACGCCGTCGTTCTGGCCGGGATCATGGTGCCGCCCCAGGTGCTGATGGCCCCGTTGTTCGCAGAGATGGTGCAGCTGGGCCTGGTCGACACGTACTGGGGTGTGATCCTGCCCCAAGTCGCCGTCCCCGCCATGGTGTTCATCCTGGTCAAGTTCTTCGACGGCGTCCCCCGCGAACTGGAGGAGGCGGCTTTCGTCGACGGCGCGGGCCGCTGGCGCGTCTTCTGGACGATCGTGATGCCCCTGTCCCGTCCGGTCCTGGCGGCGGTCGGCATCTTCACGTTCATCTCGACCTGGAACAACTTCCTCTGGCCGTTCCTGGTGACCACGGATCCGGGCGGCATGACCCTCCCGGTGGGCCTGGTCAACGTCCAGACGTCCTACGGCCTCCGCTACGAGCAGATGATGGCGTCGGTCGTCATCGCGGGCCTGCCACTCCTGATCGTCTTCGCGCTGTTCCAGCGGCAGATTGTGCGGGGGGTGGCGCATACGGGGTTGGCGGGGCAGTGAGGGACGGCCTGCCGGGCGCAATGTGCCCGGGCAGCCGGCCCGCCGACTCGTTCCGTGGTGTCAAGCGCCCCGTGCGACAGGTGAGTTGTCGAACGCGATTCGACGATCGTAGTGACGGGAGTTGCTGCGCGAACCGTTGACGCGCAAGGGGTTCGATTCTACGGTCCCGTTCGAAGTCGTGACCGGCGTTCATAATGCCGAACGCGCTGAACCTGTCCGAGCGTACTGCATGCTCCGAGCATGCCGACCACGTTCGAACGGGGCCGTCCCCCCACGCAAGGAGGATCCGCGTGAGCCGCACCTCCCGCAAAGGCGCTCGCAGAACCACCCGCAGAACCGCCCGCAGAACCGCTCTCCTCGCCGTCCCCGCGGCGATCCTGCTCGCACTCGTCCCGAGCTCGGCGTCCGCGTATCCGAACCCGGGCACCGTCACCGGCTCGATCGTGGTCCACGACCCGACAATGATCCGCACATCGTCGGGCCAGTACCTGCTGTACGCCACCGGCGGCGGCATCGGCAACCGCAACTCCACCAACCGCATCGCCTTCAGCGGCGGCGCGGACGCCTTCTCCGGCAGACCGAGCTGGTGGCGCACCTACTCCTCCGTACCGGAGGCCTGGGCACCCGACATCTCGTACCACGGCGGCAAGTACCTGATGTACTACTCCGTCTCGTCCTTCGGCTCGCAGAACTCGGCCATCGGGCTGGCGACGTCGACGACCGGCCGGCCGGGCAGCTGGGCCGACCAGGGCATCGTCTACACGTCGAGTTCGTCGAACGACTACAACGCCATCGACCCGAACCTCTTCGTGAACGACGACGGCAAGTGGTGGCTGTCGTTCGGCAGTTGGTGGACCGGGATCAAGATGATCCAGATCAACCCGTCGACCGGGAAGCAGCTCTCGTCCAACACCACCCGCTACTCGCTCGCCTCCCGCCCCACCGGGACCAAGGCCGTAGAGGCCCCGTACATCGTCAAACGGAACGGCTACTACTACCTGTTCGCCTCGTACGACACCTGCTGCGCCGGCACCAGCTCCACGTACAAGGTCAAGGTCGGCCGGGCCACCAGTATCACCGGCCCGTACCACGACAAGAACGGCGTCGCCATGATGAACAACGGCGGAACGCCCGTGCTGGAGTCGCACGGCCGGTACATCGGCCCCGGCGGACAGTCGATCATGAACGACGCGGACGGGGACCTGATCGTCTACCACTACTACGACGGCCAGGACAACGGCACTCCGAAGCTCGGCATCAACCTTCTGAACTGGAGCAGCGGATGGCCCGTCGCCTACTGACCCTGCTGGCGGCCCTCCTGCTCGCGCTCTCCTTGGGGCAGTCCCCGGCGAGCGCCGCCTCCTTCGCCAACCCGGTCAAGGCCCAGAAGGGCGCCGACCCCTGGATCTCGTACCACAACGGCAACTACTTCCTGGTGACGACGAGTTGGACCGACGCCATCACCATCCGCAAGTCGCCGACACTCGCCGGTCTCTCGACCGCGCCGAGCGTCCAGGTGTGGACGGGTGACGCGGCCTCGCGCTGCTGCAACATCTGGGCGCCGGAGCTGCACTTCCTGAACGGCCGCTGGTACCTGTACTACGTCGCGGGCCAGAACGTCTCCGACTACATCCCCACCCAGCGCACCCACGTCCTGGAGAGCGCCGGCTCGGACCCGATGGGCCCGTACACCTACAAGAACCAGCTGGGCAGTGCCTGGATGCTCGACCCGAGCGTGGCGACCATCAACGGAAGCCTGTATCTGTTCGGCAGCGCGAGCGGCGGCACGCAGAACATCGTCGCCGCGCGGATGTCCAACCCGTACACGGTCAGCGGCTCCTTCTCGACGATCTCCACACCCACGCACGACTGGGAGCGCTCGGGCGGCACGGTCAACGAGGGTCCGGAGATACTCCAGCGGGGCGGTCGCACGTTCTTGGTCTACTCGGCGAGCGGTTGCTGGACACCCGACTACAAGCTCGGCCAGCTGGAGCTGACCGGCTCCAACCCGCTGGCGGCCTCCTCCTGGACGAAGAAGTCCACGCCCGTCTTCCAGCGCAACGACGCGAACGGAGTCTACGGGCCGGGGCACAACGGCTTCTTCACCTCGCCTGACGGCACCGAGAGCTGGATCGTCTATCACGCCAACGACAGCGCGAGCGAAGGCTGCGACAACGGCCGGACGACGCGGGCGCAGAAGTTCAGCTGGAACTCGGACGGTACGCCGAACCTCGGTACGCCGGTGCGGCTCGGCGCCTCGCTCGCCGGGCCCTCGGGGGAGCCGTCGTCCGCCTCGACGACGTACACGCTCGTCAACCGCAACAGCGGCAAGTGCCTCGACGTAGCGGGGAGTTCGAGCTCCGACGGGGCCAATGTGCAGCAGTGGACGTGCAGCGGCGGCAACAACCAGCGCTGGCGCCTCGAGGACCTGGGCGATGACACCCACCGCCTGGTCAACGTCGCCGGTGGCAAGGTCCTGGACACGGAGAACTGTTCCTCGGCCGACGGCGCGAATCTGCGCCAGTGGTCCTGGCTGAACAACACCTGCCAGCGGTTCCGGTTCCTCGCCACGAGCGGCGGCTATGTACGGATCGTCAACCAGGCCACCGGCAAGGTCGCCGATGTCGCCGACTGCTCCACGGCCGACGGAGCCGACGTACGCCAGTGGTCGTGGCTGAACAACACCTGTCAGCAGTGGCAGCTCAAGCCGGCCTGAGCACGCCCCACCTCGGCGGGAACGGCGGCCGGGAGGACAGGGAACCCGTCGGCGGAGGTCCTGAGCGACTCGGCCCATCCTCCCGGCCGGCTCACGTGACAAGGACACTGGCCCGTGACAGGCTCGTTGTTCTCTCCCGTGCCTCGGGCAGCGCCGGTCAAGCAGAGATCGTCGACCTGGGTCAGGCCGTGGGGGTGGCTGCGGTCAGCATCTGCCCCATCGCGGCCACCACCGACGGCTCCACCCGGTAGTAGACCCAGGTGCCGCGCCGCTCGGAGCTGAGCAGCCCGGCCTCCTTGAGCTTCTTCAGATGGTGGGAGACCGTCGGCTGGGAGACCCCGACGTCGGAGATGTCGCACACGCACGCCTCCCCGTCCTCGTGGGAGGCGACCAGCGAGAACAGGCGCAGGCGGACCGGGTCGCCGAGTGCCTTGAACATCGCGGCGGTCCGCTCGGCCTCCTCGGCCGTCAGTGGCCGTTCGGTGAGCGGCGGGCAGCACGGCACGACACCCTCGGCCGCCTCGGGTTCCAGCAGCGGAAGTGCCCTGATGTTCGACATACGTTTATGTTGACATACGTCGAACCAGAGCTGCCAGAGTCCGCAGGGTCAGCCCCGGTGCACGTGTGCCGCCAGGCGTCGGGCGATCCGGCTCTCGTCCCTGCCGGCGCCTCGGAGGGGGTTCGAGGCCAGGTTGCGCTGTCATTCCGGCCCTTCCGGGGGCGAGGCCGGGCTGGGTGAGCGAGAAGCCCTCCTGGTGGATGGGGCGGCCGTGGTCGTCGACGCGTCGAGCGGGGCCGGGTGGCCGAGGTCGGGACGGTGACCGGTGGTCGGCGGCATCGCGTCGACCTCCTCGCTGCCGCCGTCGGCCCAGGTGACCTTGATGGCGTCGACCCCGTGAACACGGGACGCCGGTCCGGAGTGCCGGAAGTGATGGCAGCCCGGTGGCGGCCGTTGTCGATGAGCAGCCGAGCCGGAGGCGTACGCAGAAATCGGCCGAGGGGGAGGGTGTCTGTCCCGGCGAGGGGAACCTGGGCGTACGGGGCCAGTGCGGCGGCATTCCGCATGGGTGTCCGGCGCCGACAGGCCCCCATGCGCTGTCCGGCGAACGGCTCCGGCGCGCGATACTCGGCTGCGTGCGGCCCCGCGCCCCGCGAAGTCCGCCGGCCCCGGCAGGACCGGACGCTGAGGGCGGCCGAAGCTTTCGGAGGTCGCTACCAGGCCCCGCGCAGACAGTTCGCTCCCGTCGTCCAGCGCGATGTTGAAGCCGTCGCCGGTAGGGGCCGCACTTCCCGGATGCGTGCCCCCGTACGGATGTCGGCGCGCGGACGGTCGACGTAGAGCAGCAGGCAGGTGGCGACCCCGTCCCGGTGCGGATAGCGATCGGGTCCCCATCGAGAGGCGCGCCGGGCAGTGCGCTGTATCCGGCGGGGGAGAAGAACGTGAGGCCTGCGTGGTGGCGCGGCCGTGACCCGGTTGCCCGGTCGGAGGCCCCCAGGGCCGCCGGTCCCAGCCCTGCCGACGCAGAGCATGCGCTGCGGCCGGCCCGGACTGGCCGCCCCCGATCACCGCGATGTCCGATCGTTCCACTGCCCTGGGCCCCGGATTCGATGGATGTCTATGTTGACGCTTATCGAAACAGGTGCCATGCTGAGGGTGAGAGATCGATGGATGTCGAAACAAAGGGGACCCCAGTGGCTGTGTCCGTCAACAGCGTGCTCACCACCGACCAGCTGCCCGTCGTGGTCATCGGAGCCGGCCCCGTCGGCCTGGCCGCCGCCGCGCATCTCGTCGAGCGCGGCATCGAACCCCTGGTCCTGGAAGCCGGGCCGGCGGCGGGCAGCGCCGTACGGGAGTGGTCGCACGTCCGACTGTTCTCGACCTGGGGCGAGGTCATCGACCCGGCCGCCGAGAAGCTGCTGGCGCCCACCGGCTGGGCACGCCCAGACGGCACGACCTACCCGACCGGCGGCGACTGGGCCGAGCGCTACCTCCAGCCCCTGGCCGACGTACTCGGTGACCAGGTCCGCTACGGCACCACGGTTACCGGAGTGGCCCGCGCCGGCCGCGACCGCATCGTCGACTCCGGCCGCGACGAGCAGCCCTTCACCGTGCACATCCAGTCCGCCGACGGCCATGAGCAGCGGATCGCCGCCCGCGCCGTCATCGACGCCTCCGGCACCTGGTCCACCCCCAGCCCCGCCGGCGCGGACGGCCTGCCCGCCCTCGGCGAGAAGTCGGCGGCCGACCGCATCTCCCACCGCGTGCCCGACCTCACCGACCCCGCCGAACGCGCTCGCTACGCGGGCAAGCGCACCGCGGTCGTAGGCTCCGGCGCCTCCGCCTTCACCGCCCTCGCGCTCCTCGCCGGCCTGGCGAAGGAGCAGCACGGCACGCACGCCGTGTGGATCCTGCGGCGTGGCATCGGCTCGAACACGTACGGCGGAGGAGAGGCCGACCAACTCCCGGCGCGCGGCGCGCTGGGCCTGCGGGCCAAGGCGGCCGTCGAGGCCGGCCACGCGAGTGCGGTGACGGGATTCCGCACTCGGGCTGTGGAACGCGACGGTGACCGGATCGCCCTGGTCGCGGAGGACGGCCGCCGCCTCGACCCGGTCGACGAGGTCATCGTCCTGACCGGCTTCCGCCCCGACCTCGGCTTCCTCTCCGAGGTCCGCCTCGGACTCGACGAGCGCCTCCAGGCCCCGACCGCCCTGGCCCCGCTCATCGACCCGAACGTCCACTCCTGCGGCACCGTCTACCCACACGGCGTGAACGAGCTCTCCCACCCTGAGCAGGGCATCTACCTCGTCGGCATGAAGTCCTACGGCCGCGCCCCCACGTTCCTCGCCATGACCGGCTACGAGCAGGTCCGCTCGATCACCGCCGCGCTCGCCGGCGACCAGGAGGCCGCCGAGCGCGTGGAACTCACCCTTCCGGAGACAGGGGTGTGCGGCGGCGCCGGCCTCTTCGACGAGCCGGAGGACGCCGAGCAGTCCGGCGGCTGCTGCGCTGCCCCGGCCACCCTCCAGATCGGCATCGGCGCCCCGGCCACCACCTCCGGTGGCTGCTGAACTCCCCACCTACCCAAGGAGGTTCACCATGACGTCCCGTGTACAGCTCGCCCTACGAGTCCCCGACCTCGCCGCATCCGTCGCCTTCTACACGAAGCTCTTCGGCACCCAGCCCGCCAAACTCCGTGACGGCTACGCCAACTTCGCCATCGCCGAGCCCCCGCTCAAGCTCGTCCTGATCGAAGGCGCCGTGGGCGAGGCGACCCGAATGGACCACCTCGGTGTCGAGGTCGAGAGCAGCGAAGCGGTCCATGCCGCCACCGCCCGCCTGGGCGAGGCCGGCCTGGCCACCGACGTGGAGAACGACACCGCCTGCTGCTACGCCCTCCAGGACAAGGTCTGGGTTCACGGCCCCGGCCAGGAACCCTGGGAGGTGTACGTCGTCAAGGCCGACGCCGACTCCCTTGCCAAGCAGCAGGGCAGTACCTGCTGCACCGGCCCGGCCGACGCCGCGGTCATCGCGAAGGAACCGTCCGTCGCGGGCGGCTGCTGCTGATCCGCTGATGACCGACCTCCACACCAGCGAGGCCGTGACCGGGACCCGGTCACGGCCTCGCGCCGCCCTCAGCCGAACACTCCGGTGGCACGAGGGGAGTTCGCTTCAGCGGCGGGCCACGTACGGCAAGAGGCCGGTGGTTGTGTCTGCGACGCACAGGCCGTCCTCCTGCACCACCGCCCGGCAGAAGAACGTCCTGGACGAGTTGCAGGGGCTGCGTACGGGCGGGGGAGCGAAGCTCGTTACGATGCGCTGCGCGTCGCCCCCGAGGCGGCGCGGATCCGTTTCCGGAGGGGGATACCCGTGTTCGTGCTGTCCATCCTGCTGCTCATAGCGGCAGTCGTGGTCTTTCTCGTAGGTCGTGGCCGTGACGGCGGGGGCTGGAAGCTCGGGGCGGTGCTCAGCGCGGTGGGGGCCGTGCTGGCCGGTGTGTTCGCCTGCGTCCATGTGGTGAGCGCCTATGAGGTCGGCGTGCCGGTGACCTTCGGCAGGATCGGCGCGCCGTTGACCTCCGGCATCCAGTTCAAGTCGCCGTTCACCGAGGTCACGTCCTTCTCCACCCGGCCGGTGGACCTCAACCTCTACGACAAGGACGTGGTCGAGGTCCGCTCCTCGCAGGGCGGGGTGCTGTACGCGGACGTCACGATCAAGTGGGCGGTGGTGCCGGCGAAGGCGGTCTCGCTGTACCGGCTGGCGGGCAGTGAGGAGGCCGTCCAGGAGCGGCTGGTGCTGCCGGACAGCCGTGAGATCGTCCGCAATGTCTTCGCGAAGCACACCAGCGAGGAGGGCTATGCCTCCGCTCGCGAGCAGATCGGCGGGGAGATCGAGGACCTCATCAAGGAGCGCCTGGCGCCGCGTGGGATCGACGTCACTGCCGTCAATCTGCGCAATGTGAGGCCGTCGGACAAGCTGCAGGACCAGATCGACAAGAAGATCCAGCAGGAGCAGGCCACCGAGCGGTCCGAGGAAGGGCAGCGCACGGCGAAGGCGGAGGCGGAGCGCAAGCGGATCGAGGCGGAGGGTATCGCCAACGCCAACAAGATCCTCGAGAAGTCGCTGAGCGACAAGGTCCTGTACAACCAGTGCCTGGAGGCCTACAAGCAGGCCGCGAAGGCCAACCCGGTGTACGCGGTACCGTGCGGTACGGACTCGGGCGGCACGCCGGTCATCGTGGACGGCAGCAAGAACTAGCCCCGCACTTCGGGCGGATCGGCGACGCTGCGGCCTGCAGCCACACCGCCCACAGGTGGTGGAGACAGAGGCACTCGCGAGCAAGGCCCCGTACCCGGCTTCTTCGGATCCAGGTACGGGGCCTGTTCGTGCACCACGCTCGGCTCCGGCCTTGCGGATCTGCGGTCAGCGGGACTCGTAGTACGGCGCGGCGAGTGCGTAGACGGCGGTGGCGAGGGCCGCGGCCGAGGCGATCGTGAGCCAGATAGAACGACCTCGAATGCGCGCTGGAATTGGCAGGTTTGGCGGAGGGCCGGCCGGCCTCGTCACGGCGACGGCTCGACGAGCCGAATCGACACCCGGTGGTCCGGCTTCCCGTCCTTGGCCAGCATCGAGTGCTCCTCGGCCACGGCGCGGTACAGCCTGACACCGGAGTCGCCCCGTACGTCGTCGACGGTCCAGACCCGCCCACCGTGCCGGAGCGAGCGCCGGGAGAAGACCTCCAACGCCTGCTCGACACCCTCGCCCTCCACAAGCCCGGCGACGGCGGCCATGAACACCCCCTGCCCGCTCCCGATCGGCACGGACGAGTCGAAGATCGCGACGCCCACCTCGGGCCGTACCGCGATGTTCCGCGAATGCGCCGCCTCCGGCGACGACACCCAGAAGAACTCCCGGCACCCCACGTGCGCGAAGTAGACCGGAGTGCTCCACGGCCGTCCCTCCGCGTCGCCCGTGGCCAGCACCATGTAGAGACTCGCGTCGACGATCCCGCGCCCGTTCTCGACTGTTGGTTTCATCTCATCGCCTCCGTCGGTAGGTCAGAGCGAAGTCCCGCTCCCACTGCCCCGAGCCGTCCTTCGCCAGCTCCCAGGCGCCCCGGACGGTGTTGCCGTCGTCCTCGATCCGGCCGGTGAACCGCTGCCGGAAGTCCAGCGGCGAGAAGTCCGCGCGCTCCCGCAGCAGCCGCCACTCCCCGCCGTCGAAGGTCATGGCGTACGTTCGTACGACCCCCCGCGAGTCGAAGTAGTGCTGTGTGTACGCGCCCGTCCCGGGGGCGACCGAGACGATCGCCGTGCTGTCCGGGACCGGGTCCGGGGCCTCCGTCTGCTGCACCAGGAACTGCCCGTCCAAGGTCCACTCGAACACGCTCCGCCCGACCGGCACCGCCTCCCCACCGGCGAAATCCGCCTCCACCACCCACTCCCCGACCAGCACATCCAGCCGCCGAAGAGCCTCCTGCCGTGCCCTCGCGTCCATCGCGAACACCTCCTCGTATCAGGGACTGTGCCGACAGCGAGAACTCATCGGTCGCGACGCTCACACCACCGCGAAGGCCGCCGCCGGCAGGCGCTGTTCCTCGGATTTCTTCGGTACGCACAGGCCGAAGTGGTTCTCCAGGTACTCCAGTACCTGCGGCGAGGTCATGCCCTCGCCGTCTGCGGCCAGGCGAGGGCCGGCGGGTCGGTGCCGTCGTCGTAGGTGGGGATGCCGGGGTCGAAGGAGGACAGGACCCTGGCGCCTTCCTACGGCACGGGGTGGTACCGGTCACGGGCGGACGCGCCCCCTGCAGACGACCAACGGCCGAAAAGGAACGTACGTACGGCGATCGCTTCCCTATCCGAAGAGAAAGCGGCCCAAGTCGGGCAGGCGGCATGTTTTCGGTTGCCGAGACCCATCATGTGATGCCCACCACAAAATGGATGACCGCAAGACTGCCGGGCGCCGTGCGAGCGGCCGAGCTGTGCGGCCGTTGCGCTGGTGGGTGGCGCGGCATCGCGCGGCGAGGCTGCGAGCGCCGAGGTCGAGTGGCGCCTGAGTGTAATCGAACAGATTCATTCGGTGAGAATTGTGGTTCGGTGGGGTGCACGCTCGCTGCTCGTGGTGCGCCATCAGGGGCAGAGGGTGCGACCGGCGTCCCTCCGGGTCCGGCAAGAGGGTCCGCCAGTCCAGGGGAGGGGCGAAAGGCAGTGTCGTTTCAGCTACTTGACGAGGTGATCCTCGCTGTGCGGGTGCTGGGCGGTGACGTGGTGCTGCCGCACGGCGTCGCGGCGGCCGGTGTGCGGGTGGGGGTCAGTGAACTGCGCCGCGGCGACCGCGAGGACGGACAGGCGTGAGGCGGGACGTCCCGGACCATCCAGCCGGCCCCGTGCCGATGACCCAGCTGCCGTTGGACTTCGAGGCATTCCACCGGATGCACCGCCCGGCGTACGTGCGCTGGGCGAGGACGTACCTGAACAACAGGGCCGATGCCGAGGAGGCGGTCGACTGTGCTTTCGAGCAACTGCTCATAGCCTGGCCGGAGGTTCTGGCGAAGGAGAGCCCGGCGGCCTACGCCTGGCAGGTGATGAAGAACCGCACCATCGATGCCGCCAGGGCCAGGGGCCGTCGTGAAGCGCTGGTGGACACGGCGGCCTTCGAGACCGCCGCGCTGCGCGAGGCCGTCGATCCCATCGGGCAGCTGGAGGAGAGCATCAACCTCTTCCAGGCGATCGAGGCCCTGCCCGAGCGGCAGCGAGATGTCGTGGTCCTGCTCTACAGCCACGACCACTCCGTCCGCGAGGCAGCCGACCACCTCGGCATCACCCCTGCGGCGGTGCGCTCCACCGCCCGCTACGCACGGCGCCGCCTGCAGGAAATCCTGGGACTGGCGAAGGAAGGACAGGTCGATGACGTTGCCCATTGACCAGCTCCTGGCCCGGGCCCGGCTGGTCAACGAGCCCTACACACCTGAAGAGATCAGTGCCGCGGCCGACCGCCTCGCCGCGAGGGTGGCCGCCCGTCGCGTCGAACCGCACACCGGAGAAGGCCCCGGCCTCGCGCCCGAAGGGCCGCAGGATGTCGCGGCGCGGGATCTCCGCACGCTGTGTGAGACGGCGGTCATGAGCAGCGGCGCTTTGGCGGGCCTCCAGCATTTCGTGGCCCGCTCCCTGCCGGAACCGCCCGGAGCGCGGGTGCTGGGATGCATCCTTCAGCTCACCGAGCACGAGGACTCCGCACGGTTCTGGTGGCAGTACGCCGCTGGCGCCGGAGACGGCGCCGCTACCTACTGCCTGTATCTGCACCACATGGCGCACGGTGAGGAACCCGAAGCCGAGTGGTGGCACACCCAGGCGGCCGGGGCCGCCGATGACCACGGCCCATCAAGCGCCGAGCTGCAGGACTTTGCCGCCACCCTGCACGTCTTGCAGGGCCTGAAGGAGACCGATGAGCCGGCCCTCGGTCTGGCCGCCAGGGCGGCTCAGGTCAGCGCGGTCCTCAACTACGTACCCGCAGCCGTTTCCTACGTCGACGACGACCTGGACCTGCCCCTGCCCGACGCCGACTTCACCGACCGCATCACCTCGTTGACCACACCGCCCGCCACGGAAGCCCGCCCGCAACCACCGCGGCCCTCCGCGTTTCTGCCGGAGCCCCGCACTCACCCCATCGCATCCTTATGCGCCGCGGCGACCCGCACGGCCGGTGTGACCCGCCAGACATCGACAACCCCGGCAGCACCCCCGCGATGGAGTTGGAACGACAGCGGAGGAGCATTCGGCTACAAGCAACGCGTCGGAGCTGGAGACCTCGCCGCCAACGCCCGCCACCAACACGCGATGCAGGTGTTCTGGCAACACTGTGAGAGGTGCGCCGACTGCGACCCCGCCGGAATCCCCTGCCCTGCCCACACAGCGCTGTGCCCCGGCCCACTCTGACCGCACGAGGCGGCGCCTGCAGCGGTCCAGTTCGACCGTCCCCGCGGCCCGTGCCCAGTGCCCGCGGTGAAGGCCGGCGTGGCAGGTTCCGCCAAGGCGAGCAGGTGCGGTACTTCCAAGCAACTGGCCAGCCCACCAAAGAGAGCAAAAGCTCACCGCATCCAGTGTCCGTCGGTGCTCCACCCCAGGAAGCGCCGGGCGCGGCCGCCGTCCCGCGTTCCGTCCTTGCCGAAGGTTCCGCCCTCGGCGACCAGGGCCAGGCCCGCCAGGGAGGGGGCCAGCCGGGTCGCGACATGGGCGGGGCGGCGGGCCGTCTCCTCGTGCAGGCCGACGATGACCTGCCGCTGCTCCTCCGTCGGGCACAGGGACAGATGGAACACCATCTGGCGCCACGCGTACGCAGCGTCCTTGATCGTGCCCAAGGGCCGTGGGTTGTGGTGCACACGGGCGGTCAGTCGGCACACGGTCACGAAGCAGCGGCGCGCCAGGTCGGCCCAGCCGGGCCGCGGGACGATGCCCATCGGGTGGACCAGTGTTGCCAGGTTGTGCGTGGTGAGGATCTGCGCCTGCTCGATCACCGTGCCGTTTGCGGCGACCGACCAGGACCCTGACGTCGTCCCGGCCCGCTCGGCGCACAGCCGGGCGAAACCGGGGGAGGCGAGGGTGCCGTACGAACGGGTCAGGGCCGTGCCTGCCTCGGAGATCGCCAGATCGCGGATCGCCGCGTAGTCGATGCCGTAGTAGCGCTCGTACAGCGTGCCGCCGAGCAGTTCGCCCGCGATCCGCGCCGCCTTGAGGAACTTCGGGCTGAACGTGCCCATGAAGATGTCGGCGGCCAGCTCCTCCACGAGCGGTGCGTCGAGGTCGCACTGGCGCTCGAGTACACCGAGCTCACGGACCAGCGGGTTGGGCAGGATGGTGCCCGGGAAGGCCTGCACGGCCAGCTCGCCCAGCTGCCGCAGCACGGTGAGCGTGCCTTCGCCGTCCGACTTGCCCAGCACCGCGGATCGCTGCCCGGACACCGCCCGTACCCAGGGCAGTTCCTCGATGCGTACCTGCCGTTCCAGGTCGAGCAGCAGCAGGGAGCGGCGGTTGCGGAACGCTCGATAGTTCGCGGTCATGAGCGCCCGCAGCGTCTCGTCGCGGTACGCCTGCGCGGTGGTGGCGGCGACCAGTTGGGGTACCAGCTCGGCCAGGACCTCGGCGGAGGGGACGACGCCCCGCTCCACGAGTGTGCCGAGCGGGGCGCTCAGTGCGGACTCGACCACCTGGCCGATCGTGGGCGGTACGGCAGCCCCGGTGGGCAGCCCGGTCTCCCGGCTCTCCTCCTCGGTCACCGCGCGAAGGAGCGGGGCGACATCGCGGATGCCCGTCTCCTGGGGGAGTACGGCCAGGCGGCGCACCATCAGCTGGGCCAGGGCGTGGTGGGAGGGGCGCGCCGCCTGCTCGGCCTGGCTCCGGCGCAGGGCTGTGTGCCCGGCGGAGCCGGGCAGACCGCGCCGTCGCACCATGGACTCCACCGCATGCCGCAGCAGGCCGAGCCGGCGCGCGTCCAGTGGCCGTCCGGCGACGATCTCCTCCAGCGCGCCGAGCAGAATGCCCAGGTTCTCCTTGGGGTTGCGGTGCTTGGTGCAGCGGGTGTGCTCCGCGGCGAGCAGCCGGTAGCGGTCGAGCAGGACCTCGCCGCACGCCAACCAGTCGGCGTCCGGCGCGAGTTCGAGGACCCGGCCGTCCCGCGCCGTCCGCAGCCAGTGAACGAGCAGCTCGTCGCCGAACGGCTGCCAGACGGCGAGCGCCTCGCGCTGGGTCTCGACGGCCGCGTTCGGCCGCCGCCGTATCAGCGTGTCGACGGCGTCGGAGGCGGTGTGCCGGTGGACGGCCGCGGTGGCGTCCGGCGCGGGCCCGTCCGCCGGGCGGGGCAGGAACCGCAGCCGGTCGGCGAACGGCTCCAGTTCCGCCGCGAGGTCCAGCGCGGCGTCCGTCTCCCCGTGCCGCACCAGCCACGCCATGGTGAGCAGCGCCGCCTCCTCCGGCAGGCCGATCTCGTAGTGGCCGCTGTCCAGCCGGGTCCACAGCCAGGCGAGCCCGGGCTCGGTGAGGCAATGGCCGAAGAGCGCGCGCCGCTCGGCGGGCACCCCGAAACCCCGCGCGGCCTCGAACTCGTACGGCTGGAGCGGACCGCCCGCGCTCGCGGTCCCGGTGGCGAAGCCGCCCCGCACCACCTCAGGGGTCACCCAGGCCGGAAGCCCCGCGACCGGGGTGCGCGAACCGACCGTCAGCCGGCCCGCGGCCAAGCCCGCGAGGACCTCCCGCCAGCGCTGCCCGCGCACCTCTGCGCGGCGCCGGGTGTCGGCGTCCTCGTGGGTCAGCGCGGTTGTGAAGGCCTTGGCCAGCTGCACCGCCGCATAGGACGGGAGCGGGGTGAGGGGCTGCTGCTCAGCGTTGTCGTTCATAAGCCGACGTGGCAGGTTCCGCCCCTGCGCCCTCCGGGTCCAGAGCCCGGTGCTCTCCTGCTGAGCTACACGCCGATCACCGCCGAAGATAGACGCTGAACGGTCACCGTTCAACCGGGTTTCGGGGGCGTCGGTCTTGGCCTCGCCGGGGTACAGGTCGGCGATCCGCCGTAGGGTCAGTCCGGCAGACAGGCCACCTCGCAGCCCGCATCGCGGGCCACGGCCGGCGGCGGGGCACCGATCGAGGCGCGCTGGTCGACGACCACCAACATGGTGCCGTGCTTGGCCTGCAGCCTGGCGAAGACCTCGCGCGGTTTCGGCTCGCTGTCGGGCAGCCGCTCGTCGAGTGCCTTCGTCCCGGCCGGGGTCAGCGCGGTGCCGTGGTGCTCGCCCTTGCCGACGTGAAGGCCGAGGAAGGCGCCGATGTCGCTGGTGTCGATCACGAGTTACCTGTGCGGCACAGGTGGCCTGCGCTACCTCGACCACGAGGTGCTGCAGCGGACCGAACTGCCCCTGCGGCGTACGCCCGGAGCAGTCGGGCGAGTCGGTGGCGGCCGGCAGATGCACCAACCGGTGATCCACTGCTGGCGGTGACCTCAGTAACTGAAACGGAAAGTCCCCCAGCTCCAGGGGGCATGCTGACGCGTTCGATGGCCAGTACTTGGGTGAGCTGGCAGATCAGGCGGCGCTGGGGACGAGAGCAACGTCATGACCGAGCGCCTGAGCTGGGGACTCCGACGTGAACGGGCGGGCCTGGGCATGCGCGGCCCGCCGACGGACCGTCTGTCGGCGATCCAGGAAGGCGGCCAGGCGCTCGCGACAACCCTGGGCAACCTCCTGGGGCGACGGGCGTGGTGTGCGGCGCCCGCAAGGGCAGGGCGCCGCACACCACGACGCGCCTCCCGCGGCCCGACCCATGACGCCCTGCCCTGTCCTGCGGCCGACGCCGGGTGTGGTCAGGCTCCCGCCAACGGCGCTACCCGCCCGCCTCCGCCGGCTCAGACGGCCGGCAGCGCGTACAGCCGCTTGCCGTGCATCACGGCCAGCCGCTTGCCCGCCGGGAGCACGTACCACTTCTGGTTCTCACCGGTTTTGTCGTTGTACGTCCAGCGCAGCTTCCCGGTCGCCGTGTCGAAGGCGTGCACGCCGCCGTTCTTGTCGTGCTCGGTCGCGCCGTACAGCGTGCCGCCCACCTTGGCGAACTGCCACGCCTCCGCAGCCTTGCCCACCAGGTCCTTGTTGTGCCAGATCTGCTTGCCCGTTCCGGGGTCCACCGCCCACATGCCGAACGCGCTGTCGGAGGCGTAGAGCACCCCGTCCAGGACCTGCGGATCGTTGAACCACGTGAACTTCTCATTCGCCAACGACCAGCGCTCCGTGCCCGAGGCCAGCGCGAACGCCCGCAGCCGCTGCCCGTCCGGCACGATCAGCATGTCCTCGTGCACGGCGAAGCGGTAGTAGTTGGATCTGCCGATCTTCTTCGTCCAGAGCTGCCGGCCCGTCGTCGTGTCGCGGACGGTCACGTTCTTCCGGAAATCGGTGTACGCGAGGCGCCCGCCGACGACCGCGGCCGTGATGCCGAACTCCTCTGTCCCCTTGTCGCGCTGCTCACGCCAGGCGACCTTGCCGGAGGTGGTGTCGATCGCGGCGATCACGTTGGTCGGCGACGAGAGGTCCTCCTCCAGGATCCCGGCGAGGACGTAGACATGGCGGTCGTCGGCCGCGATGGGGCGCGGCTGCTCGTACTCCTTGCCCAGGCGGCTGCGCCAGGTCTCCTTGCCCGTGGCCGCATCGAGGCCCACCACGTCGCCGTCGTACTCGGCGCTGGCGAGATAGAGCGTCCCGCCGCCGGCGATCAGCTTGGCGCCGGGAATGGTGACGCCCGGCCGTGACCACTTCTCCTTGCCGCTGACGACGTCACGTCCCACCAGCGGGTCACCCGACACCACGACTGTGTCGCCGAAGACCGCGAGCGCGTGGATCCCGGCCAAGTTCTGGTTGGTTGTCTTCTGCTGCCACAGAGGCTTGGGCGCGGTGCCCGGGGGCGGGGTGCTGAAGGTGTCACCGCCCTTGTCGGTGTCACCTCCCTTGCCTCCGCCAGGAGTTGTGTCGCCGCCTGACGCGCTCGTTTCCTCTTCGGGGGTGCACCCCCATGCGCCTGCCCCCAGCACGGCCAGGCCGAGGCCCGTCCCGGCCAGCCTGAGCGCCTGCCTGCGTGACACCGTGTGCCCGTCACGTCTGCCCATGTCGGTTCCCCGTTCCCGTTTTTGCCCGGATGCTGCCGACGTCCCTCGGACGTCTTGATCGCGGTCAGGCTAGCCGTCAGATTTCGGCCAGTCGTCGGGGGGTACGCAACCGGGACGCGTCCGTGAAACTCCTGTCACACAAGATCAGCGACTCCGGGCACTCGCGTTAGCGCAAACGATCTGCCGACGGTTCGCAGGATGTACGGCCCCCGCTCCGCCGGCGGAGGCGGGACCACTCCGAGCGGTCCTCACCGCCCCGACTCCTGGAAGGTTCTGTGATGCAGGGGCCGCTGCCAACGTCTCGTGGTGGGTGGCGCGTTGGGGTCTGTCCCGGCGGATCAGGTCCTACGGCGTGACGTTCCTCACCGGAAGGGCCTTGCTCGCCTTGGCGATGTAGTAGTCGGCAGGGGCCGAGAGGATCACGAACTCCCTGTCGTATCCCCGGATCTTGGCCCGGACGGTGAAGTTCCCCTTGGCGTCGGTCGTGGTCTGCGCGTTGTACTGGCTCTCGAAGTACGTCCGCAGGAACACCCGCGTACCGGCGACCGGCCCGTGCCCGGCGGGCCAGGTCACCTTCCCGGTGACGACGAGTGTGTCCCCGGCACGCACCCTGGCCTTGTTGACCTTGTACGTGATGCCGCTGGCGACGGGCTTGACGGCAACCCCCGCACGGGCGAAGACAATGTCGCGGTCCGTCGGGTCCTCCGCGGGATCGTAGGAGGCGTGGAACTCCACCTCATGACGAGGACTGAGAAAGAGACTCGCCCTCTCCTCCCACCGGTCCGCCGATACCCCGGACAGCGTGAACCGCCCTTGGTCGTCGGTCCGTACGGTCCCCAGACTCCGGCTCTCCCGCTCGGTCGGATCGATGGGATCCCCCCATGGGTTCCAGGTGTTGTAGAGCACGGACTGCCCGACCTCGACCGGCGCGTCGGCCACGGGAGTGCCGTCGGGCCGGGTCAACACACCGGTCAGATCGACCGTCCGCTCGTCGTAGTCGGTCGTGAGTCTGTCGGCCGAGATGTCCAGCCGATAGGCCGCGTCCCCGGAAACGCCGGGTGCGCGGTCGTATGCGTGGGCGGGCAGCACACCCGCGCCGGTGATGGCCAGGGTGAGGACTGCGGTCGTGGTCAGGCGGGCCGCCGGTGAACGCTTGCGCACGTGAACTCCCTTGGTGGTGTGACGGGTTGTCGTTTCGTCGGGCAGGCCGGGCCGCTGCGCCGACGGCACCTGTTTGACACACAAGACATCACTTGCGGTTGTATGACGCCCCCGTTCCGCTTTGGCGCCCCGCCGTGCACGCCCGCCGCCTCCGCACCAACGCTCAGGCGGGTGAGCCGTTGGCACCCGGAGGTCGGCGCAGAGGGTGCAGGCAGATGGCCGACGCGACGACACTTCGCCGCTCAGCGGCCTCCAGTCGGGAATCCATTTCTTCGTTGAAGCTGCTGGTCTCCCGCCGCTGCTGCCGGCTTTCGCCGGGAAGCCTTCCAGATGTGGGCTGGATCACCTGGCGACGAAGGCCACCCGGAACATCTTGGGCCACCATTTGCCGGTGAGCAGGAACTCGTCGGTGCCGGGGACGGCGGCGATGCCGTTCAGAAGGTCGGTGTGCTGTTGCCTCGAAGCCAACAGCCCTGACGCGTCGATCTCCGCGGTCACCGAGCCGGTGTCGGCGTTGACGCGCACGATCCGGTTGGAGGGCCAGACATTGGCGTACACGCTGCCGCCCACGCATTCCAGCTCGTTGAGCTGTGGCACCGGGCGACCGTGGAGGGTGACGGCGATGTCCCCCGTTGCGGCCAGCGTCCGCGGGTCCCGGAACGTGAGCCGGGAAGAGCCGTCACTGGTGACCAGCCGCCCGCGCCGGGGCTGGTGGCACACACCCCAGCCCTCCTGCGCGTAGGGGACCCGGCGCAGCTCCGCCAGTGTCCTGGCGTCGCGTTCGATCGCGACGTGGTCGCGCCAGGTCAACTGCCACAGTGTCGGCCCGAGAACGGTGATTCCCTCCCCGAACAGGGGTGTCGGCAGGTCGGCACGGACGGTGGGAGGCCGGCCGGGCGGACCCAGACGGATCGACGACTCCCCGGCCATGCCGGTCCCCTCGTAGAGCGTGCGGCCCCTCATCTCGAGGCCCTGGGTGTAGGCCTTGGGGTCATGAGGCAGGGTTTCGAGGACCTTGACCCCCAGTTGCTCGACGCGATCGGCGGCGGGCCTGGCGGCGGCCTGCCGCCGGAGCGGTGAGCCGCGGTCCGTTTCACACGAGGGGACGAGCATCGCGCCCGCCAGGGCCACAACCGCGATGGCCGGGTACACCAAAAGTGCACGCATTGGCTCAGACTGGCACATTGGCCGGGAGGCGCAATGCTGCGCCGCGCCGGATCTCCGGCGCGGGCGATCGCCCGGTCGACGGCACGTCTGCTGCCGGAATGAGTGCGTGCTTGTTTCTGAGGAGAGCGATCCGCTCGCCAACTGCCTTGGCCGTTACGTGTATCGGTACGACTGGGAGCGTCCCGTCCAGGCTCCCCCCCCGAGCAGCTGTCTGTGCACGCGGCGGACGCGGTTGCGCAGCCGATTATCGCGTGCGCTGCCGTTGGTGGATGTAGGAGACTCCCCGGCATGGTCGACATGCGCACGTTCCGGGACGAGGTCACAGGCTGGGCCGGCGGTGGCTCCGGCGGGTCGGCGGGGGAGCTGGCGGAGCTCCTGGGGGTGCACACGGTGGTCCTGCTGGAAGGACTGAGCGACCTCGCGGCCGTCGAGGCGCTGGCCGCGCGGCGGGGTCGTGACTTGGCGGCCGAGGGGGTGTGCGTGGTGCCGATGGGTGGGGCGATGAGCGTCGGCCGCTACGCGGGGCTCCTCGGTCCGTCCGGTCTCGGACTGCGCCTGATCGGTCTGTGCGACGAGCGTGAGAAGCCCTTCTTCGACCGGGTCCTCACCCCGTCCTCGGCGCCGCGCCCGGGCGTCTTCGTCTGCACGGCGGACCTGGAGGACGAGTTCATCCGTGCGCTGGGCCCGGCGCGGATCGAGGAGATCGTCCAGGCCGAGGACGAGCTGCGCGCCTGGCTGACCTTCATGCAGCAGCCCGCCCAGCACGGCCGGCCCCGGCCCCAGCAGTTGCGGCGCTTCCTCGGCACGAAGAAGGGCCGCAAGATCCGCTATGGCCGCCTCCTGGTCGAAGCCCTCGCCCCCGACCAGGTGCCCGCCCCGCTGGACGACCTCCTCGCCAGCCTGTGAGCGGATGCTGGGGACTTCGCCCCAAACCCGGGGGGAAAGTGGCTGAGTCGATGGAGTACATCGAAGCCCAGCGGTCCGCTTGATCGTGAGACGCCAGCAAGCCTTACCGCGTCGGTTTCTTGTGTCGTTTCAGAGGGCGTTGAGTCCGTTTGTGGCAGCGGCCTCGTCCGGGTGGGGTGAGGGAGCCTAAACCGGCGAGGCGTCCGAGGCGTCCGAGGGGGCTGCGGGTGACGTTCATGTCTGGGTCGTCGGTGGGCAGGTCAAGGAGTCGTGCCGTTCGCGGACCCCGAATGCCTGGTCGGGGTGCTGGTTGACGGCGTGCATGCTGGTAGGCGGTGCCTTGGTCGTGAGGACCGGACCGGGATCGGATATTCGGTGTTCTGCCCGCCCAAGAGGACGCAGGATGGTGCGCATGACTCCGGCCACCCCCGTACTGCACACCACTCGCCTGCGACTGCGGCCCTTCACCGACGCCGATGCGGACCCCCTCTTCGCGCTGCACAGCAGTACCTACGTACTGCGCTACTGGGACTCCCCGCCGTGGACGGAACGGGCCCGCGCCGAGCACTTCATCGCGATGTGCCGGAAGATGGCGGACGACGGCACCGGGGTGCGGGTGGCCATCGATCGTGCTTCTGACGGGGCCTTCGTCGGCTGGTGCGGTCTGACCGGATGGAACCCGGACTACCGCAGCGCGTCGTTGGGCTACGTCCTCGACGATGCGGTGTGGGGCCACGGCTTTGCGACGGAGGCCGCGCACGCCTTGCTGCGATGGGCATTCGACGCACTGGACCTGAATCGAGTTCAGGCCGAGACCGATACGCGCAACGTGGCATCTGCCCGGGTCCTGGAGAAGATCGGATTCGTGCGTGAAGGGACGTTGCGGGAAGACTGCGTGGTGAACGGCGAGGTATCCGACTCGTGGGTGTTCGGGTTGATCAAGCGAGAGTGGCGGCCGTCGGCCGTGCCGACTCCAGCCCGCTAAGAGGGCCTTGGAGGTGTTCAGTCCGTTTCTGGTAGCGGCCTCGTCCGGGTTGGGTGAGGAAGCCTTGGCGGGTGAGGCGTCCGAGGCGGCTGCGGGTGATGTTGACGGTCGCCTCGTCGGTGGGCATGTCGAGGAGTTCGTGCAGCTCACGGGCACTGAATGTCCGGCCGGGGCGGCGACTCCGCCACCAGGGCCGAGCCCAGGTAAGCCACTACCGGCGACAAGCCGCACAGCCATGAAGATCACGAAATGCGATGGACTGTCAGTGATCGTCCAACTCGACGAACTGGCTCACCCATGCCCTGAACCGATCGTCAGACTTCTTTCGCTCGGTCCAGAGCGCGTGCAGGTCCTGCAGTGGCTCGAGGCCGAAGTTCTGGTTCAACCAGGTGAGGAACTCATGGTGGCCATCGCTGTGTTCCTCAACGTCTCCAGAGGCAAGAAACCCGAAGTCAGCGACAGGCTCGCTGTCGATGGCCAGAAGCTGGAACAACTCCATCAGGTTTCGCGCGATCACATAGAGATGCCCTTCATCGCCGACGAAGACGACGGGCAGAGTGGCAAGGTCGGTCCGATCGTCGCACCGCCACAGCGCGTAGTCGGAGCCGGAGCCGTTGGCCTGCGCGAAGGGGATGAACCGGCTCAGGAACTCCGGATGCTCCGACCAGGTGTGGAGGCCAGCGTCTGCGCCGTACTCGCACAGCTCGAAACCCTCCGAGTAGTAGACCGGACCGATCCGGTCCTCGAACTCCTTGAGCAGGTTCAGCTCCGGGATTGGCGAGTACGCCTCGCTCATGTGGCCTCCTTGCTGGGCCGGGACGCCTGGCGCAGTTGCGGACGTCTTGCACTGGCCAGGTGATGCTATCCACGCCGGGCACAGTTGGGCACTGCCGCCAACAATCGTGCGCTCTCCACTGCCACTACCAGCGACGACAAGCCACTCGTCGATGAAGGTCACGATCTACAGCTGGAGTACCTAGGCGATCGTGTAGCCGGACGCGAAGCCGCGGCGCTGGAGGCGGTAGCCGAAGGACGTGAGGATTGAGCCGAGGGCGCGTTGCATTGCCGTGGTGGCGGTCTTCTGGCGCCGTGCCGTATCGGCGA
Organism: Streptomyces sp. DSM 40750; assembly: GCF_024612035.1. Classification (GTDB taxonomy): domain Bacteria; phylum Actinomycetota; class Actinomycetes; order Streptomycetales; family Streptomycetaceae; genus Streptomyces. The sequence goes on along the minus strand of NZ_CP102513.1, from coordinate 579,739 downwards.
ACAGGTCGTCGGGGTGGCCCGGGCTGTGGGGATCCGCGCTGTCGAGCCGCTCGTGGGTGAACCAGCCGACGTGCACCTGCTGCTCGAGGATGTAGACGGCGAATCCGCCTGCGCCCCCGTCGGCCCGCTGCGTGAGCCCGGAGCTCTCCAGGTCGAACTGCACCCGCTGCGCGAGCTCTCCCAGTGCGGTCACTGCCTCAGCTCCTCTGGCCAGTCAAGGAAGTCGGAGGCTTCTTACTCCTGACGCTGGTATTCGTCTGAGGCCTCGCGGTTCACCTCACGTTCCGCGTTATTCTTCGGGTTCGGGAATGGGTGATAACGGGTAACTGAGCCGAAGCCGAAGGTTGTCACCAGCAGCGCGTAGTGACCTGCGGCCTTGGCGGAGCGCAGCACGGTGGTTGTCACCAGATCGGCGCGCTACCTGTCACCAGGAGCGCGCCAAGCATGACGGTGTCATAGGCTCCGGCGCTCAGCCGTCTCAGCGGACACTGTCATGTCCGCCTTGCGCGGCGGGGGTCGGGCGATCGTCGACGGCCGTCTCAACACTTTCCAGACCTTCGTCTTCGGCCACCTGCTGCCGGCGTCAGCGGCTGCCCGGGTCGCGGAGCGATCCCTGCGCAAGGCAGCGCTCGGGATCTGAACTTCCGCGCCCGACGTCCGCGACCGCGAATCCGGCAAGGACGTCCTCATCTCCAGGATCGAACACGTCCTCACCCAGGAACTCACCGCGGCCTGACGGACGGTTCGGGTCAGCCGGTGACCGTGAGCCGGATGTTGCCGATCCGCCCCATCCGGTCGAAGGAGACAACGGCAGCGTTCCCGGTCGGCAGATCGGCGATCAGCTGGTCGCCTTCCACGCGCTGAGGCACCCCGTGGTGCTCGAAGTACCCCGTGACGGCCTGTCGCGGCGAACGCCCGATGAGTGAGACTCCGGCCATGAGCAGGCGCGGCAGGGCGACCGGATCGAGCTGGGCGCTCGGCACCTTCGGGTCGTCTGGCAGGAAGTACACCTGGGTGCCGGGCCCGGCGGGCTGCCCGATGTACCCGGGAGTGTTGGCTACCCCCATCCCCGCGAAGGCCAGCATCTCGGCGGCCCGCCGAGGGTCGTCGAACCCGGACAGGTCGAGTTTCTCAGCGGTGAACTCAGGAATCCCGTGCGCCTGCCCGTACCGTGCCACGGCAGCGGACAGCGCCACGACCTCACTCCCGCCGAGCCCCGGATTTGCCCAGCCCCACAGCCAGGAACCCTCCTCCATGTCGTACGTCCCAAGGACACCGACCCGTAGCTGCACCTCCCCCTGCTGGTACGAACACGTCTGCAGGTCCGCGCTCCACGGCGCCTCGGGCAGGAACTCCATGAGCGCCTCGAGCTGAGCGGCGCCCCAGACGGAGTGCCGTTCCGCCTCAAGCAGGAACTGGTCGCTGAATCCCTTTGTCATGATCACGAGCGTAGGGGGTGAGACCCAACGACGGGTAGCCCGGGCTCCGTTCCGCCCCCTCTCGTTACCGTCTTCATTGGCTCCGCAATGGGGCCTCCCGTCTTCGGGTCCGGCATGACTTCCCCCCCTTGTTGTTCATGATCCAGGGAGGGTGTCACCGGGGCCGGAGGGGCATCGGCGGACCGCTGAGTCGAGTCCCACCGAGGGGATCTGGTATCGCTGCTCATGCGGCATCTGGCCGGACTTCGCCGCCGCCGATCTGGCACTCCTCACCCCGCGTGATCAAGCGAAAGCTGAAGAAGATCCAGTACCGGCCCTACCTTGTCGACGGCTTTCTGCCACGCACCGGTCCTGATCAAGGACGACGACGTAGCACCAGCCGCGAACCTCATCCACATGGGATGACCTCAGAGCCTCCACGGCAGTCCCGGGGGCCGACCACTCTGGTCGGCCCCCGGGACCAGGAGGATGATTTCTGGTTATCCGCACCGTTACCGGGTCGTTTCTGCATCCTCCTGACGGATCGTCAGCGGGAAACCGCAAGTACACCCCCCACCGCCTGCGGCACTTGGACCGCTGCCGGGATGTGAGCAGGCCGCGTTGCTCCGGGAGTCGTGTAGCCGGGCGGAGCGTGCACAGGATCGGTTGCCGGCCCGCACCTCGACCGCCCCCTGTCCCGTTACTGAGGCCGGTCTGCTCAGCCTCGGCTCGGTTTCGGCGACGGATAGATCGCGGACGCCGGACTGCGGTTTCTCGCGCCTCTGTTGCGTAAAACGTGGCCTGTATCGTCCTCCCCTGACGATGGCGGGTGACGGGGAGGAGGGGCCGGGTGAGGGCCAGGTCGGTGGGGTGGCGGAGGCGGCGGGATGCCGTTCTGCTGTTCGTGGGCGCGGTGTTGGTGGGGCTGGTCGGGCTGCTCGGCGCGGCGCTCGGGGAGTCCGGGGAACGGATTGCCCGGATGTGGGTCGGCGCCGAGATACGTGCCGACGGGACGGCCCGGATCACCGAGGTGATCGACTACGACTTCAACGATGAGCAGCGGCACGGTATTTACCGTGACGTGCCCAGGGCGGAACGCGGAGACGTCAGCGAGGTATCCGTCACGGCGGACGGCGAGCCGGTGCCTTACAGCTTCGAGGACATGGCGGGCGCCCGGATCGTGATCGGTGACCCCGACGCGACGGTGACTGGAACCCACCGGTACCGCATCGAGTACACCCTGCCGCGCCTCGGGGACGAGGAGTGGCTGACGTGGGACGCCGTTGGCACGCAGTGGGACGTGCCCGTCGGGCACGTCGACGTGCACCTGGCCGTCCCGTTCGCCCTGGAACGGCCGAACTGCGTGGCGGGATCGTCCGGTTCGCACGAGGACTGTGCGACGCAGCGGCAGCCCGTACCGGGGCAACTGGACGTGGCGCAGGACGCGCTGGAGGCGCAAGAGGGTCTGACGCTGTACGCGAAGGTCGGAGATGCCGACGGGGGCGGCGCCGCGGCGCTACCAAAGGCGCCCGGCGGACGGGCGGCTGCCGTCGAGGCCGGGGACGGCGTCGCGGCCGGGTGGCTGTGGGCCACGGGGATCGCCCTCGCCGCGGCGGCCGTGGTCGCGGAGCTGGTGCGGCTGGCGGGGCGAGAGCGGGTCCAGGGGGCGGACGGCCGGACCCGGCGGATGGACGTTCGCCGGCTGGGTGCCTCGGTCACACCGAACGGTGAGCCGCCCGCGGGCATCACTCCCGCACACGCCGGCATCCTGCTCACCGACCGGGTGCGCCAGGAACACCTGGCGGCGTGGCTGCTGACCGCGGCGGCGGACGGGCATCTGACCATCAGCGGCAAGAAGAAGCCCGTGCTGCACCAGGCCGGCGAGCGGCCGGCCGACGCCGCCGACCCGCTGACGGCGGAGGTGCTCCAGGCCGTGTTCGCCCGTAAGCCGCGCGTCCCGCTGGGCCAGTACAACGGGGCGTTCGCCATCGCCTGGAACCTGCTGCGGCACCGGCTCGAGGACTGGCGGCGCACGGGTGGCGACGGGCTGTGGGAGCCGTCCGGGGAGCGGCGCCGCCGGATCGCCCTGTGGGGCGGCGCGGTGGCCGCGGCCGCCGGAACGGTCGTCGTGGGGATCACGGCGACGGACGTGGTGGATCCGAGCGCGGACTGGCGGACGCCGCTGGCAGTCGGCGCGGCACTGGCCGGCGCCGGGCTCGCGGGCCTGGTGCGGGCCTGGGAACTGCGGGCACGCACCGTGCGCGGCTCTCACCTGTGGTGCCAGGCGGAGGCCTACCGGCGCCATCTGGCCGAACCCGGGCGGCACGGCTGGGAGAAGCGTGACGAGGGCGAGATCGCGTGGGCCGTGGCCCTCGGCGAGGCCGAGGCATGGACGGCCGCGGCGGCAGCGGCCCACGGGGCGAACGCGCATGCGTCCCGCACGCGGGCACGGACGGCCATACCCGGGGACGACGCGAGGCTCCGGCCCCACCTCGCCACATACCTTCCGCTGGCGGCCGTGTCCGCCGCCACCCAGCCGTCGTCCGGCGGCTCGGGATTCTCGTCGGGTTCCTCGTCTGGCGGTTACAGCGGCGGAGGCGACAGCGGAGGGGGCGGCGGCGGAGGGGTCGGCGGTGGAGACGGTGGCGGGGGCGGCGGCTCATGGTGACTACGGCGCACCCCTGTCGGCACCGTGTGCCTTGATGACGGGCAGCACGTTTTCGTCGTTCAGGCGCATTCCCTTGCCGTCGGTGCCGTAGCTGCCGAAGTAGGCGAGGCGGGAGTGGTCGTAGACGGCGGTGTGGAGGTGGCTGTAGCCGGCCCGGAGCGGGTCCTGCGGCCCGCCTGGCGGCCGTCGCTCGGTGCGGGTCGGGGTGCGGCGCGGGCTTGTGTGCGGGCGAGAAGGGAGATCGCTCATCCCGGCCTCGTCGTGCGTGCGGGAGCCGTCGGCCCACCGCTGGGCCGTGGTCGGCGAAACCTGGAAGCGTTCGGCGGCCCGGCGAAGAGTCCGGCCCCCCTCGACTACGCAGCAGGCCGGACGGAGGCGTTCAGTCTCGGCCAGGGGCGCATGAGGTGGGGCACGAGGGCCTTTCGGCCGGTGTAGACGTCGCAATCCACACCGAATCCGGAGGCCCTCACCCGTTCAAGATCCCTCAGCGGAGAGCTGCATCACCGTCCACAACAGCAAGTGGCTCCTGGCGCATCCATGCTTCGAGCTGCACTTCACCCCGACCTACTCGTCCTGGATCAACCAGGTCGGACGGTGGTTCGCCGAGCTGGAACGGCGTTGCCTTGGACGCGGTGTGTTCTGCTCGCTGGACGAGCTGAAGACCGTACTCGAGGACTGGATCAAGACCTGGAACGAGCAGGCCAGGCCGTTCAGATGGACCAAGACCGCAGGTCAGATCTTCGACCGCATCTGCCGCTACCGCGACAGGATCTCCGGACCAGGACACTAGGCACGCCTCAGCGTGGGCATGAGGCGGAGCGCGTTGTCGCGGTTGATGCCGCGACGTTGGCGGTCGGTGAAGGCGGGGTCGGTCTCGATGGCCGGTGCCGTGAAGTCGGTGATGATGTCGGCGGAGGCGGCCGGCCAGTCGGTGCCGAAGAGGATCCGGTCGGCACCAGCGGTGGCCACCAGAGTGCCCGAGGGGGCCAGCGGGCCCGCCGTGTCGTAGTAGAAGCGGTGGAGATAGTCCTGCACGCGGGCAGCATCGAGGGGTGGGGTGCAGAAGTCGCCGAAGGCCTCCATGCGGGTGGCGATCTGAGGGAGGAATCCGCCGGCGTGTGGCAGGACGACGGACAGGTGCGGGTAGCGGTCGAGTGTCCTGGTACGGATGAGGTTCACAGCGGCACGGGTGGTGTCCAGCAGGAAATCGCACATGAAGTTCGGAATTCCGGGGACGGTGGGAGCGCCGGGCGGTCCGCCCGGGAGGTCGAGCGGGTGGGTGAAAAGGACCGCGGCGCGTTCGTCGAGCTCTGCGAGGAAGCGGTCGTACGAGGGATCACCGAGGTAGATGCCGCTGTAGTTGGCTTTTACGCTGACTCCCACGGCACCGAGCTTGTCGAAGGCACGTTGGAGAGCCCACGTGGTCACTTCGGGATAGTCCAGGACAGCAGGGCCGAGGATGGCGAAACGGTCCGGGTGTGCGGCCACCAAGTCGGTCAGTGCCTCGAAGACGATGGTGAGACCTTCCCTGGCCTGCGCCGCGGAGCGGTACCGGTCCTGCATGGTCGGGTTGAGGACCGCGGTGGCGATTCCGACCCGGTCCATCAGCGCCAGAGTGGATTCCAGATCCCAACGCGCCCACCACTGCAGCTCCTGCCGCCGCACCAGGCCCTCACGCTCGGCCCAGTCAACCCATGCCGGAGCGGTGAAATGGTGGTGGACGTCAATCCTGGCCCGGCCGGCGTCATCACCGCTCCCCGCTCCCGGCGGTACAGCTTCCCCCCTGGCCAGAGCACTGGACCCGCCCGTGGCAGCGACGCTGGTCGCCACCGCCCCACCGGTGATGAGCAGACTGCGCCGACTCATGGCCTGGGCCGATTCCGACATCCGTGTATCCCCATCCGTAGCGCCATCAGCGTGCCGCACCACGATGGCCCGGCGACGGGCCCACGATCACCACGGCGTGCCCTGTTCGAGGTCATTTACCTCGGACGGACGCGGCCCAGGGAGGAGGGGCCTCGCCCGTTCCCGCCGCCGTCCGGTCAGGAAAAGAATCGGTGACTCCGTGGGAGTGGTGGCCCATCGTGTCTTCGTTCCCCGGGGAGGTCGCGAATGCCGTCGGTCGTCGGGGCTCGAACAGCACGAGTTCGCCGCTCGCCGTCGAGTCGACGAGCTGCTTGAGGAAGCCCACCGCACCCAGGCCGAGCCGGCCTCAGCCGAGCAGGAATGGCAGGAATAGGCGATCGCCCGCAGGCGGGTCGAATCAGTGCTGGGTCCGGACAGCGCACCCTGTAGGCGCTCGCGGACCGGCGTCGGCTCGATCAAGGGCCGCTGATTCGCCGGGAGATGACCATCGCTTTCGGTATGGACGCGGTGCCAGCACGGGTGGAGGCGCTGCGGTCGAAGGCCAAACGCCTGGCAGCCACGGCGCCCTGTGCCACTACGACCCTCAATCCGGCCGCCGCAGCCGTAACTACGCCACCCTGCCCCGGTCTGCTGTGCTCTGCGTTCGCCACGCACGCCACGCCGAACCTCCGATCGAACTCAGGGGGAGGCCGACACTCCGTACCCGCGCGTGACGTATTACGGGGGCGGTGCGATGAGGGTCGGCGGTGCCCCGGCCTGGCTGCTGACGGTGGCCGGATTCCTCGCTCTCGTGGCTTGGGCAGTCCTGTTCAGGGTCCGGCGGGCGCGCTCGACTGCCAGGCGGTGAACAGCAGTACTTCACCGCTGCCGCCCAGCACCACCATGCCGAACGTCCTGGCGCAGCCGGCGGCTCCGGACAGCGCCTGGCCAAGAGGTCGCGCGGGTGGGCGGCAGGCGAGGCCGGTCGGCGAGACGCGACAGGCGCAGGTTCGCTGATCATGGGATGGTTGACGCTTTGTGTTGGTTCGATCCGGCTTCCCGGCTGGGCTGCCACCGACACCGCTCGGCGACGAGCTGCTGCTGGTCCCTGTTGGCGCGAGCGGACCCGAGGGTCTGGAGGCGTGTCGCATACTGGCTGGGTGGACAGCACCTCCCTCCGGGACTCCTACGACGCGGTCGCAGACGTGTACGCGCAGGGCTTCACTGCGGATCTGGTCTCCAAGCCTTTGGACCGAGCCATGCTGGCGGCATTCGCCGAGCAGGTTCCGAAAGAGCGCCTTGTCGCCGACGTGGGGTGTGGACCTGCCCAGGTGGCGTGTTTCCTGGCCGATCTCGGGGTTCCGGTCGTCGGGTTGGATGTGTCACCGGGCATGGTGGAGGTGGCTCAGGCACGTAGGCCTGGCCTGGATGTGCGGGTCGGATCGATGCTCGACATGCCGTTGGGCGACGGAGAGCTGGCCGGTGTGGTGGCGTTCTACTCGCTGATCCATCTCCAGGCCGAGGAGCGATCGCTGGCCTATAAGGAGTTCGCCCGGGTGCTGCAGCCGGGAGGCTTTCTCCTCGCCGCATTCCACGCGGGCCAGGAGGTTCGGCACCTGGATTCCTGGTTCGACCGTCCAGTCTCCCTCGACTTCTTCGCTCTGCGCCCCGAAGAAGTGGCCACGGGCCTTGCTGCTGCCGGATTCGCGATGCAGGCAACACTGATGCGAGGGCCGTACCCGGGTGAAGCGGACACAGAGCGCGCGTATCTACTGGCCCGCAGGGTGGAATGAGCTGGGATTGCGCGGGCTGGTGGCCGCTCATGGTCTGCGCCGAGGGCGTGCGTCCCAGCGGTGAGTGGTCCAGGCTCGGCGGATCAGGCTGCGGACGGTGATGACTGTGTCGGCGAGGTCGAAGAAGGCGTTGATGACCGCGGTGCGGCGTTCGTAGCAGCGGGCCAGGGGGTGGAAGGCGTCTCCTCAGGCATGAGTGCGCTCACGTGCCACCGCTGACTCGCCTGGATCGGCGCCTTCTCACCCTTGTGGGCAACCTGCCCGTGCAGCCTCCGGTTGTTCGGTTCGGTGCGAGTGCCGGCGGAGTCGTAGCCGGTGTCCAGATGCACGGTGATGTCGTCCGGCAACGGACCAAGTTCGCTCAGGTGGTCGAGAGTGCCGCTGGACGCACAGCGCGGCATGGCCGCTGCCCACGCTCGAGACTCGCTCTGCCACCTGGACAGGTGGCTGTCACGCGCCGTCAGATCTCTTGTTTCCTGCCCCTTGCCCGGCAGCGGATGCCGCCCCTGCGACTGTCCACATCGCCATGCCCCACAGGGAGAGCGCAGAAATAAGGCCCACCACGAGGCGAACGGTCTCGTCCGTGCCGTTCGTGAGCCAGACGGCCATGCCCGCCGCCCCGGAAGCGGTCAACAGGGCCGCCGGTATTCGCAGTCGGGGCTGCTCGAACACTGCCGCCAATGGCAGGAAGTGGAGCCCGACGACAATCGCGATCAGCGGGGGAACGAGCACCGGCACCCCGACGTGACGGCAGACTGCGGCGATGGCGATGATCAGCAGCCACTGGAGCCCGTTGATCTGGTTGAACCGTCGGCGTCGGTCAACGGGGAATGGTCCCCCTGCCGACGAGGGAAGGAAACGGCGTGCGGCGAGCATCAGCCCCACCATGACGGCACAGCCGACTCCGACCAGAACCAGCTGCGTCAACCCGTCGAATGCGCTCGAGCCCAGCAGCCACCAGCCGAGCCCGAACAACGCGAGGAACCCCACCCCTGACTTGAACATGATCGAGACCCTAGGCGGAAGAGCAGCTCGCCGGTCCAAGGATTCTCAACTTGGCACGGTCCGTGATGAACGACGTCCTCATCCGCGACGAGGACATCCTCAAGCGTTTCCACTCGCATGACAGAGGGATCCCCTGGCGGAACAGTCCTGCAGTCCGGGCGCTGCCGGTCCGGGCCCCTGCGGTCAGTGCGGGACACCCAGGGTTTGAGCGATCAGTTGGACTGCTCGGCGCCACTCGTCTGCATCCGTGCCCTCGACCCAGCCCGCAGCCAGCTCTGAGCCGTCTTGTAGGACCCTGTGCAGCGCCTGCTGGGCCATCGGACGCAGAGAGGGCGGCAGATCAGGGATTGGCTCGGACGGCCCGTCCCCAGGATCGAACACGACGGGGCTGTCCGGAACCCGGCTTGCGATGAGAGCAGCGGCGGCCACTGCTTCGGCACCGTCCCCGCCATCCACTCGCATGCCGGGGGCCAGCACCCGCTGGAACGCACTCGCCATCAAGTCGATGATCTGCTGCGGCGTCCTCCCGCCAAGGCCGTCGACAAAGTCTGCGGCGACGTCACTGTCGAATGGACCGGTACCCCACGTTCCCATGTCTCTCCTGCCATCTGCGGGCTCCGTGACGGCAGCATCTCAGCACGCTCTGACCAGTCGGCCACCAGGGCTGCGTCGTTTTCGCGTGGTGGCCGGCTTGATCGCGTGATGCCGTGGTGGATCGCCGACATCGTGTACTCGATCCCCCACTGCCTGGCGGCACGGCTTGTGCTGGAGGGAACCGCGGCCCTGGGCGGGCTCGTGTCCTGGTACGGGTGGAAGAAGAACCGGGCAAGGTTCGCGGGGGAATCATGCAGATCATCGAGGTGACCGGGTATGCCGTCCGATCTGCTGTGATCACCATGAGGCGGACAGGGAAGCCACTTGAATTCGTCATCTTCCCGATGCTGCATGTGGCTTCGCCGACGTTCTACTCCCAGGTCCGCCTCAGGCTCAGGGAATGCGACCTCATCGTCATGGAGGGAGTCCGAGGGAAATCGGTCGGAGTGAGTGCTCTCACGCTTGCTTACCGGTTCGCCCCACGGCGTCGGCGCAACGGCCTGCAGGAGCAGCGCGATGAGCTGCTGCTTCCCGAGTCCGTGCCGGTTGTCAACCCGGATGTGACTGCGGCGGAGGCCATCGCGGACCTGAAGAAACTGCCGCGATGGACGTACCTGCTTCTCATGGTCGCGGCTCCCGTGATGGGTCTGGTATTCGCGCTGCGCGGTCCGCGCGCTTTCCTCGATGAGGACCTGGAAGTCGACGATCTGCCGTTGACGCTGCGGGCGGAGATGATGGCCGACGATCCTGTGGTGCATGCGCTGACCGGTCGGCGCGACAAACAGTTGCTCGACGCGCTCGGCGAGATCCACGCGGAGCGCGCCGACGAGCCGATCCGGGTGGCCATCGTCTACGGAGCCGGCCACGTCCCGGCGATCGTGTCGGGTCTGATGGATCGTTACGGGTACCGGGCACGTGAAGCGGAATGGCTCACCGTCCTTGTCCCGGCGTAGATCGCCGGGTGAAACCGGTTCTGCGCGGCCCGGCAGATGGCGGCGTTACGGCGGGTTTGATCACGTGATGCCGAGGGCGGTCAGCGGCCGGATGGTCTCCGAGGGAGTGTCTGCGCAGTCTGGCGGCGATGTTCTCGCAGCCGGTCAGACGGAGGGCGCCGATGGTCAGGTTGCGCAGGGATGCCATGGCGCATGGGGTGGTGTTTGCGGTGCGTACGCGGGAGGCGTCCTAGGCGTACGTGGTGTCCCTGACCTGGTGGATCTTGTTCTCGATGCCCCAGTGGTCGCGGACGCGGCGGGCGATCTTGGCTGCGTCGGCCTGCTCCGACGTCAAGCCGGTCACCGCGTAGACGCGTTCCAGGGTGGCCTCGCCGGTGGTGACGACCCGTCGGCGGCGTACGATCTGGGGGCTGCGAGTGGCCGTCAGGGCGGATCGCACTGTTCTGACCCGCAGGCTCTTCCCCGGTGGCCGTCGAGGGCAGCCCCTCGGTGATCAAGGGATCGGCCAGCGCCTCCACAAGATCGGGGTCCAGCCCCGGCAGGACCGCTCCACCGCTCTGTTCACCCTCGCCGCCGAACTCCCCGCGGCCCTCCTCGCCCGGATGCTCGGTGTCCACATCCGGGTCGCCGTCCAGTGGCAGAAGGCATCAGCAGGAGACTTGGCCGCCTACGCAGCCGATGTCAGCCGGAGGTTCAGCGGCAACGACCCTGCAGCCTGCCTCGACGATCGACACCCAGACCCACGACACTGATGAGGGCGAATGCGGACCTATCGATTCAAGGTGCAGAAGAGCGGCTTCGGGCTGTTTCTCGGGATCGCGGCCGAGGCCATCCGCCTGACGACCCCGCCGACCACGGGTGCCCCCGTCAGCGACCGGGTCTGGCTGGACGCTTCCGAAGTCCACAACGCCTACTACGGGAACCGGCTGGCGCTCAACGAACGCGAACTTGCCTGGTTGCGGCTCGGCCTGGGCAAAGTAACCGGCGGCATCGAACTCGTCGACACCAGCCCGTACATCCTGATCTCAGTCCGGACGCTGCAGATCGTCGAGGTCGACTACGCGGAGGCGGCCCTTGCTCCGGCGATCGCCGGATGGGTGGCAGCGGAATTCTCCCTGGCGCCCGTCCGCTGCAACGTCAGCCGCGACACCTCCACGGGCCAGTTCACGTTCGACTGGGGCGAGCGACCTACATGACTCCAACGGAGCCAGTGATCGCGTTCAAGCCCCATGCGTTCGGACCAGCGGCATGGACCGGGTGGCAGCCGCCGCCCTGCCCTCGGTCGGCGTCACCGCACTGCGCGCCCTGCGGGACACCCTGCGCCTGCGCTCGGGGCAACGACTGCTCGTGGTCGGCGCGAGCGGCGGTGTCGGCAGCACGGCGATCCAACTGGCCCACGCCTGGGGAGCCCACGTCACCACCATCGCCGGCGCCGCCAACGCCCCGTTCTGCCGCGAACTCGGCGCCGACGTAACCCTGGACTACGCCACCACCCCACCGAACGCCCTCAAAGAGGAGCTCGACGCCACCCTCGACTGCCACGGCTCCTCGCTCCGCGACCACCGCCGCGCCCTCCGCCCCGGCGGTCGCATCGCCTCGCCCTCCGCCGGCGCCATACCGTTCGCCCTGCTGTCCATCGTCCTGCCCGGCCCGCGCGTACGCCTGCTCGCGGCCCGCCCTCGCCGCGCGGACCTGAAAACCCTCGCTGAACACGTCGACGGGCAAGACCTGCGCCCGGTCATCGAGCGCGTCTATCCCCTGGACGAAATCCAGGACGCCCACCGAGCCACCGAAACCGGCCACGCCCGCGGCAAGCGCGTCATCCGCCTCCTTCAGCGCCGAGGGTAACGCCCGAGCACGTCCACAACTCAGGATGTCTCCACGCCTCGCAAGGAGCTCGGGCAGAGTGTTCGCGATGCGCGGGCAGAACACCAGCGCTTGCCGCCCAGCGCGAGAACCGCACCCGTGCCCAAAGCGAGCAAGGCATCCGCTGGAGCGGACGCCCCCTCGAAACCGCAACCCGACCCAACCCGGCGAACCTACGCGATCACAGCACCGGCGGAGAGTTCAGCCTCAGCTGTTCGCCTGTACGGGCTCGGAGTCTGCCTGCGATGTCTGCGACGTTGTGGTCGGTTCCTTGGCGTCGGGAGCGGTGTAGTACACGGACGAGCCTTGCCTGGTGCGCTGGGCGTTGCTCTTGGCTACGAGCGCTTCGAGCGTGGTGCGTACGACGTTGGTCTGGATACGGCGGTCGGGGTGAGCCTGGGTGAGCGCGGTGGCGACCTCGGCGGCGGAGCGCGGTTCGCTCTGTTCGGTGAGGTGGCGGCGGATGAGCTCGATGAGGGTGGGCTGGGCGCTCTTGGGGGCCTCGGCTTTGGCGGTGGGCTTCTTCGCCTTCGCCTGCTTACCGCCTTGTGGGGGAGTGGTCTTCTTCGCTCGGGTTCGCTTGCCGGTTTCCGGGGTGGTGGCGGTCTGCTGGCGGGGAACGGAAGGTGCTGCGGCGTCTTCGGCCGTGGAAGCGGGCTCAGGTGTTCCGGCGCCGAGTGCCTGCTGCATGTTCACCAGCACGATGTGGTCCTGCTGCAGACTCCGGAGTTGGTCTTGCAGGGCGTCGATCTCCCCGTGGAGACGTTCCTGCTCCTTGGCGTTGCGCTCGAGGTCGGCGGCGACCTGGGCGGCGTACTGCGCCTTGAGATCAGTTGTCTCTGATGGCGTTCCCGTCATGGCAGTTCCCCTTCGGGTAAACGAATGTGTTGTGTGCGGATGTTACTCACCACCGTTGCTTCACAGCTCCTTTATCTGCCCCAGACCCGGCCCGTGATGCCTTGTCGCCACCGAAGCAGCAACAGCGCCATGCGGCCTTGAGGAGGGGATGCGTCCCCAAGGTGGTCTGCACGACCGGGGCGCTGGTATGTCGTGCTGACCGCCGAACGGGCCGCACCAGAGCCGCTGCCGGCGACCGGCTCCGTGGCCGGTATCGACCTGGGCATCGCGAACTTCCGCCGACTCCAATGGCGCGTTCGTGCCCAGCCCGCGCCACGGGCGTAAGGCCGCCGCGAAACTGGAAGCAGCACAGCAGGCACTGTCCCGGTTCCCGCGACAGGCGCGGCAGCCCTGTCCCGGTTCCCGCGCCGCAAGGCCAAGGACCGCACCGCCAACCATCAGCGCGCGGTGAAGAAAGTCGCCTGCACGGCAAGGTACGGCGTCAGCGCCTCGACCACGGACACAGGACCGCCCTCGGCCTGGGCCGTGCACACGACTTCATCGCGCACGAACACCTCAAGATCCGCAACATGAGCAAGGCCCCCGCACCGAAGCCCGACCCCGGCCGGGCAGGCTTGTTCCTGCCCAACGGGGCCGCAGGCAAATCCGGGCTCAACACGTCGATCAACGATGCCGGCTGGGGGTGTTCCTGAAATCCGGGGACGACGGTGGCCGCCGTTGCCCGAATGCTGTCCAATCCTGTCCAGTGCGGGGTGATCAGTACGTGAGTGCGTCCTCGGCGGTGCCGAAGAAGCTGGTGACCTGGCCGTCGTTGACCGTGACGGGGCCATCGTCGATCGGAACCGTCGTCGGGCTCTCGGAGGCGGTGAGCGCGACCTCCACCTTGTCGGCGCTCTTGCCGCCCGCGGTGTCGGCGCGCGAGAACATGATCCCGGCGTAGGCCCTTTCGCCGGCCCCGAGAAGCCAGTCCTCGCCGTCAGGCCCCATGTGTTCGGCGGCGCCGTCGAGCCCCGGAATCGTGATCACCAGCTCGTCTGCCGGCAGCAGACAGGGGTCTGCGGACTGGTTGGTCGCGGTCAGCAAGGCGTGGTTGACGGGCTTGGACGCGACGGTGACGTTGTAGCTCAAGTCGGTCGTCTCACACATGCCCACGCCTCCGTCCTGACCGTCGTCCGAGCCGGGCTCTGATGACGGCGGGGTGCTGCCAGGTCTGGCGGTGGAGTCGCCGCTGTCACTGCCACCGTCGCTCGGGTCGGCTGTCGAGGGAGTGTCGGTGCCCTCGTGCGTGTCCGCAGCCGAAGGGCTCGCTGTCGCGCTCGGGGCGGCCGTGTCCTCCTCGGCGGAGCCCTTGCATGCGGTCAGTGCCATGACGCCGAGCGTGAGTGCGGCGAGTACGGCGGTGGTACGGCGTGAACGAGTCGTGTGAGCCATGAGAAGTCCCCCCGAGTCGGAATGTTCCGGTGATAGTGCCTCATGGGAGTGCTGTTTCCACCCCCGTACATCGAGAGGGAACCGTCTTCGAACAGCACTGTGACACTGTGACCGTGGCCATGACGCCGCGATACCCAGGCGCTTGAGCTTGCGCGAGCGGTGACGAGCCTCCGAAAGCCGGTCCGCGGCACATGTGGCGGGCCCGCCGACCCCACGGCATCGCTCGGCCTTGGGCCCCGTGACACGTCGGCGCTGCCCTGCCAGTGCGGACCGACCGGCTGACCAGGAAAGGCTGTCCCTCTTCCGCTCGGGCATCGAACGTCAACGGCGGGGCACTTCACGCTCCAGCAGCTCTTCGGCCAGTGCCGGCAGTTTCGTTCAAGGTCTCGTTCGCCCTGTCGACCAGTCCGTCCGGTCCGTCGTCGCTCCGTCGCGGATGGGCCGGCCGGTGCGCCCGCCATCGACGCCGGACACCGAGCGGGACAGTGGAGCTCGATGTCCGGCGAGTTGGGCGGCCCGGCCCCGCCAGCCCCCTCAGCTGACGGAGAAGTCCTCGAACCCGGCGATCCCTCGGGTGCCGGTCCAGCCGTTGGCGGCCGTCATGAAGACACCGATGTCCTGGTGGCCGGCAGCTCCGCCCGGGGTGGCGGTGCCGACCTTGGTCCAGGTGACGCCGTCAGTGCTGCACTCGCCGGTGTAGGTGTCGCCGGAGCGTGTCAGGCGCAGGTGTAGCGGGGCGGTGCCGGAACCGGCCAGCTCGATGGAGTCGAACCGGCCGTTGCCCTCGGAGTCCCAGGACAGCGCACATCCGTTGGACGGAGTCACCGCCAGATTCACGTACCCGGCGGAGCCGTCGCCGTTCGAGCCGCTGCCGTTCGTGGAGAGGTCATTGCGGACGATGAGCCCGGCGCGGGCCCAGGGCCCGGTGCTGTCCTGCGAGGTGACCCGGACCGTGGCACTCGCAGCGGGACCGAAAGCGGCGGCCCGGTAGACCGTGCCGAACTCGTTGGTGCCGCCCCACAGGTCGGCGCCCGCGCCCTCGATGGCGAGCGCGTCCCCGGACTGGCCGAAGACCGCGTCGTTGAAGGATGCGCTCCGGTAGGGGTCCGTCACCCCGGTGCCCGCCATCAGCCGGACCACCGCCGAGGCCGAGCCCCGCGAACCGCCTGTCCGGAAGGACGCGCTCACCGGCACCCGGGAGATCAGCGCATCGGCGGCCGCGGTGAGGGTGACCCGGAAGGCCGCAGAGAAGGTCTCGCCCGGGGCGAGGGACGCCGCGGTGGTCGTACCGACGGGCTCGGCGGTCATCCCCTCCGGTGCGTCGACGGACAGCCTCACCTCCGTCGCGGGGCCGAAGCCATTGCGGTTGGTGAACGACACGGTGACCGTGACCGGGCGGCCCTCGGTGACCGATCCCCGGTCCGCGGACGCGGTCAGCGTCACCTGGTGTGGGTCCGCGGCCAGGGTGTCCCGCACCTGGCGGGCCAGCTTGTGGATGTCGCCGGACGTCTTCACCGGGTAGCTGTCGTGCCGGTGCGCCCAGCGGTCCTCCAGCGCGAACCAGTCGATCCCGTCCGGCTGCCGGCCGGCCGCGAGCGCCGCGGACAGCTCGCCGAAGTACGTCTTCCAGCGCGTGAGGTACAGGCCGCCGACCAGTCCCGCCCATTCCCGGTTGGCGTAGTCGTGCAGCCCTTCCTCGCTGCTCTCCCGGCCGCCCCAGGTGGTGATGATCGACCGTGCGTCGTACTCCAGTTGGTCCTTCTCCGCCCTGGTGGCGCCCCAGGACCGGGCGTCGGCCAGCCACCGTCCGAGCAGGTGCTGCGGGGATGTGGCCAGCACCTTGTCCATCAGCTTCATCCAACTGAGCCAGGTCCTGGTGAGCCGGTCGAAGCCGGCGCGGTCCTCGGCCTCGTACGCCGCCCTGATCCGGGGCAACAGCACCCGGCTGCGGTTGGACAGCACCTGACGGGTCACGTCGGCGAGGTCGTAGGCGTAGGCGGAGCTGTGTCGCAGTCGTGGTGCTACCTGGAGCAGTTCGGTGAGTGCCGTGTCGAAGGCCGTGGTGTCGTAGCGGTCGGCCTCAGGGCCCCAGGCGGCGGCCTTGTTGGCGCCCAGGCTCGGCCGGGCGCCGAACAGCCCGTCGGGTGCCTCGCTCCACCCGTCCTCGCGGGTCACGTTGTACGCGGTCTCGCGGATCGTCTTCCAGGCGGCGACGGCGTGCGGGTCCTCGCCTCCGTAGCGGGACACGGCGTACGCGGCGAACCAGTCGTCGAGGTCGATGGTGCCGGGTGTCCACGCCAGGTCGGTGAGGAGCGCGAGCGCGGGCGCGTTGTTGTCGGCGGCCTCCGGCATCGCCGCGATCCCGGCGAGCGCACTGCCTTCCTTGTCACGCCACTTGGGGTACTGCTCCACCCAGTCCGGGGCGTTGGCGCCCATCGGGGTGTGGCCGCCGAAGTTCCAGATGCTGCCGAAGGCGTACGGGGTGCCGCCCCAGTCGCTCTCCCGGTCCGTGACGGTGGTGTAGCGGTCGGACAGGCCGTCCACGATCAGCATCCGGGACTTGTCGACCCCGTCGAGCAGCGCCTCGGACGGGTTGGACTGCCAGCCCAGGATGGCCCAGATCGCGCCCGGGTGAGCCTTCTGGAGTGCCCCTTCGACGGCCGCCGCGGCCTCGCCGACCGGAACGTCACGGGGGTTGCCGCCCTCGTGCAGCAGGTCCATCTTGTACATCGTGCTGTCGCCGAACCGCTCCGACTGGGCCCGGTAGAAGGCGGCGGACACCTCGTCGAAGGCCGTAGTGCGTGGGTCGAGCCAGTCGGGTCGCTTGAAGGCGCCCCAGGAACCCTGGGGGACCACGGCCGCGTCCCCGCCGTGTTTGGCGACGAAGTCGTCCGGCACGGTGCCGAAGTAGCCGGGCAACACCGGTGTCATGCCCAGTTCGCGCACCCGGTCGGTGATCTTCCGGGCGAGATCGGCGCGCCTCTCGATGAGCCGCTTGGACACCGGACCGCCGAACCCCGACATGTTCTGCAGCAGCCACCACGGCTGATGGGCCGGTGCCGGAATCCACGCCCGCATCTCGGCGTCGGAGTAGCCGAACTGCCGGAAGGTGTCGTAGTAGACGGCGTCGCCGCCGGTGTAGACCAGCACCCTGTTGATGCCGTGCAGCGCGAGCACGTCCAGCTCGCGTTCCCACGCGTCCCAGTCCCGGTAGGGGCCGGTGTAACCGTCGTTGGTGTCGTTGAGGGCGAACCGGTGCGGCACGTTCGCCGATCCGGCGATCTCCCCGTCGGGGGCGGGCAGCGACCTGGGGAGGTTCAGCTGTTCGCCGTTCCAGGAGATGTCGGCCATCGCCGCCCGCGCCAGATAGGTGTGGAGGCCGGTCAGCAATACCGCCGGACTGGTGCCCTCCACGGTGATCGCCCCGGCCCGGCCGGTGACCTTGAACCGGTCGGCGCTGCCGCCGTCCAGCGCGCGCAACGTCACCTGCCGGTGGTGGTCGGGCAGCAGTCGTCGCAGCGCGACCGACGCGGGGGTCGTGTCGAACGGCTTCGCGGCCTTGTCCGCGGCCGCTGGTGCGGCGTGGGCACCCGGCGACGGCGTCAGCAGCACCACTCCGCCGAACGCGGCCGCTCCGGTCAGCAGACGTCTGCGGCTGAGGGGTTGATTGCCTGTCATGAACGTCCTCTCAGAACTTTTCGGATCTTCCGGGCCACGGTGGGATGTGACCGCACCGCAGCCCGGATCAGGCGACGGTCATCGCGAAGATGTGCAGAGCGGGACCACCGCTCGGCAGGCCGTCGCTGACCTTCGGCAGCACGACGGAGCGCAGTTCCTTGTCCTCCAGCACGATGGCGAAGGTGAAGAGGCTGACCGGGTTCCTGTCCTGGCCCGAGGGGGTGTTGCGGTACGGCAGGACCACCGCGGCCGCGGGGTGCGCCGAGTACCAGTCGGGGACCTCGACGGAGAAGGCCTGCTCCGTACCGTCCGTGTACACGACCTTCCCGGACCCCTTGCCGTCGCCCCAGGTGGAGGTGCCGAGGAAGGCCAGCCGCGAGCCGGTGCCGGACAGCCGTACGGTCTGCCCGGAGGACACCACGTTGTCCTTGGCCCCGGGCTCGGTGTCCGGCCAGGTGAAGGCCGTCCCGCCGTAGGTGACCGAAGCTCCGGGAGTCAGTCCGACCGAGGCCAGCGCCTGGGCGGACAGGCTGGAACGCGAGCCGTCGATGTCGGCGGTGGTGGTGGCGTCGTCGGAGGAGATGCCGGCGTTGTCGAAGGCACCGGCCAGCGACCTGTACGGCAGTTTCAGCGAAGAGGTCGCGCGGGTGCAGTCGGATCCGCCCTCGTGCACGTCGAAGAGCGCGTGCGCGATGCAGGGGACCACTCCCTCGGCATCGTCGGGGAGCCGGGTCTTCCAGGTGCGGGTCACCGACTTGCCGGGCGCCACCCTGCCGAGGACGGAGGCCGCCTGGCCGGCGCCGTCCATGGAGAGATACAGCACCGAGCCGCGCAGCGCGATCCGCGTGGTGTTGGTGAGCTCGGCCGTCAGTGTCACCGCCTGACCGGGCTCGGGAGCGGACGGCTCGACGGTGATCGAGACGGGCGGGGCGAGGAAGTCCTCCTCGGAGCGGTAGGGACTCATGCCTGCTCCACGGAGAAACGGTCGAAGATCGCCCGGACGGTCGTGCCCGGATAGTTGGCGTTGACCGCGCTGGCGACGACGCCGGCGTCCATCGCGCCACTCGCCGAGGGCACCGTCACGCTCGCGACCTCGGTCCAGGACAGCTCGTTGGTGGTGCTGTACGCCGTGTACGTGGTGCCGGAGCGGACCAGCCGCAGCCAGGACGGGTGAGCCGAACCGCCGCCGCCTGCCCAGGTGTCGAGCCGGCCGTCGCCGTCGCTGTCGGTCATGAACTCCAGACCGAACCGCGCGGACATGGTCAGCACGGCGTAGCCGCCCTTCTCGGGCGCGGCCAGATCGTTGGCGAGGGCGATGCCGTACTTCGCGGTGGGGTTGTCGCTGCCGGTGAGGCTGACCGCCTTGACCTGCACCACACTCGACTCGGTGGCGGAGCCGGGGAGGTGGATGATCCCCTTCTCGTCGGCGCCGCCGGACAGGTCCCGGCCGCCCGCCCAGATCACCAACTGGCTGCCGTACTGGCCGAACTCGGCGTCGTCGGCCGTGGCGAACACCCGGTACGGGCCCCGCACCCCGTTGGGCTCGTAGGGCACCGTGAACGTCTTCGCGGACCGCGCGCAGTCGCTGCTGCGCCCGTCGACGTCGAAGACCACGTGCGCGGTGAACGACACGTTCCCGGCCACATCGGCCGGCATCGCCGTCTCCCAGCGCCGGGTCGTCTTCGCGCCCAGCCGCAGGTCGCCGAGCGGGATGGTCTTCGCCGCCGTGGTGGCGCCGGGGTCGATCAGGTGAAGCACGGCGTTGCGGAGAGGGAAGGGGCAGTCGTTGGTGAGGACCGCGGTGGCGGTGACCGTGTCACCGACGGCCGGCTCGGCCGGCTGTGTGGTGACGGTGAGGGTGGGGCCCAGGGTGTCGAACCGGGTACCGTTACTGATTCCCATGCCGCTCACCGGGCCCAGTCGACGGTGAAGACGTTGGCGATGTCGCTGGGCAGGGAGGACGGGACGGTGATGTTGATCTTTCCGTCACGGCGGGTCCACCTCAGACTGCCGCTCGTGCCGAGCAGCCGGATCCGGGACGTGGCGCTGATGGGGATGTCGCCGGGCACCGAGAGGGTGCCGCTGGGCGCACCCAGCACGATGATGTTGAACTTGCCCGGGGAGACGGTGTAGCGGATGCCGAGCGAGCTGCCCTCCTCCTCCGCCCGCACCCAGGGCGTCGACCCGTAGATCGCCGGGCCGTTGACCTTCAGCCAGGCGCCGATGTCCTTCAGCCGCTCCTGCATGATCTCGGGGATCGTGCCGTCCGGCCTGGGACCGATGTTGAGCAGCAGGTTGCCGTTCTTGCTGACCACGTCGGCGAGCAGCTGGATCAGGAACTCGGAGGTCTTGTAGTCCTCGTCCGGCTCGTGCTTGTTGTAGCCCCAGGAGTAGCCCATGGTCATGCAGCACTCCCACTTCTGCGGATCCATCGTGGGGTTGGTGCGCTGCTCGTACGTCGCGAAGTCGAAGTGGGTGTCGAACCGGTCGTTGATCACCACGCCCTTGGGGCGCTTACGGTTCTTGGCCTCGTTGTAGTAGTGGGCCAGGGGTTCTTCGCTGCGCCACGGCGGTTCGCCGGTGGGCCGGAACCACTGTCCGTCCGCCCACAGCAGCTCCGGGTCGTAGCGGTCGATGATCTCGTAGAGCTGCTTGAGCTCGTAGTCGCCCACGTAGTCCTCGACCGGCTTGTAGCCGGTCATCGGGATTTCCTCGTCGGTGTAGAAGTTGCGCATCGGCCGGCCGATCGCCGGGTTGAAGTACTCGCCGAGCGAGTAGTACAGGCCCGGGCGCACGGTGCCGCGCTTGCGGGCCGCGGTCATCAGCTCACCGACGAGGTCGCGCTTCGGGCCGTACGCCACGGAGTGACGGTCCGTCACCTTGCTGGGGTAGAGGGCGAATCCGTCGTGGTGCTTGCTGGTCAGCGCGAAGTACTCGGCGCCCGCCTGCTCG
The DNA here is from genome assembly GCF_024612035.1 of Streptomyces sp. DSM 40750. Lineage (GTDB taxonomy): Bacteria > Actinomycetota > Actinomycetes > Streptomycetales > Streptomycetaceae > Streptomyces. The sequence continues at coordinate 558,678 of NZ_CP102513.1, read as the reverse complement.
AACAGCTTCACCCAGGCGTCGGGATCGTACTTCTCGGCCTTGAACTGCGGGATGAGGTCGTCGTAGGTGACGTCCTCGCCGTAGGTGTCGCGGTGGTACTTCCACTCGGCGGTGTCCTTGGTGCTCTGATACCAGAGGTACCACTCGGAGGCGCTTCTCGGCGTCGCGCCGGCGATCACCGAGTAGACGCCCCAGTGGACGAAGATGCCGAACTTGGCGTCCTTGTACCAGCGCGGCACGGGATGGGTGTCGAGGGACGCCTTGGTGGGCTGGTAGTCGGGTATGCCGGAGCCGCCGGACACCGTCGTGCCGGCGAGGGCCTGGGCGGTTCCGGGCGGGGCGAGCAGCACGGCGCCGCCGAGGGCGGCCGCGGTGGTCATGAAATGTCGGCGGTTGACTGCCATGAACGTGCCTCTCACTCGTGGGTGGAGAAGGAGTCGAAGAGTGCGGTCGTGGTCTGGCCGGGGTAGTTGAGGTTGACGGCGCTCGCGACCAGTCCGGCGTCGCCGGTGCCGCTCGCGGACGGCACGGTGGCGGTGGCGACCCGCTGCCAGGCGGTGCCGTCGGGGCCGGCGTACGCGGTGTAGGTGGAGCCGTCGCGGACGAGCTTCAGCCAGGCCGGGTGGTACGAACTGCCGCCGCCTGCCCAGGTGTCGAGCTTTCCGTCGCCGTCGCTGTCGGTCAGGAACTCCAGGCCGTACTGCTTCGACATGGTGAGCACCGCGTAGCCGCCCGCCTCCGGTGCCGTGAGGTCGTTGGCGACGGCGATCCCCGCCTTGGCGGACGGGCCGCTGCCGGTCTGACCGGCGACCCGGGCGATCACGGTGCCGGACGGCCCAGCGGCGTCGGCGAGGTAGACCGTCGCCTTCTCGTCCTTCCAGCCGGAGAGGTCCTGGCCGCCCGCCCAGATGGCGAACTGGCCTCCGTTCTGCGCGTATTGGGCGTCTTCCGTGGTGGAGTCGGTCGTCCGATACGGCGACCGCACCTCGGAGGGGACGGGGGTCACCGTGGCGTCCACACTGTCGGAGTCGCGCCGGATCCGGCCGTCCTGGCGGAAGGAGGTGTTCACCGCGACCGGGTGAGTGCCCCAGGCCGCGTCGGCCGCCGGGGTCACCGTCCAGGTGACGGCGGCGCTGTCACCCGGGGCGAGCGAGCGGATCCGCGGACTGCCGGCCGGCTCCGCCAACCAGCCGTCGGGGAGATCCAGGCCCGTGGTGACCTGGGTGACCGTCGTGGGGCCGGTGTTGGTGACGGTCGAGGTGATCTCCGTGCCCCGGCCGCCGGCCTCCAGGCTCGGCCGGTACGGGGTGAGCCGGACGCGGGCCGAGGGGCAGTCGCGGGCCACCCCGAGGCCGGCCAGGTCGACCGCGTCGGAGAACGCCTTCATACCGGTGTCGTTGGGGTGCAGGTGATCGCCCGAGTCGAAGGCGGCGGCGTAGCGGGTGGGGTCGTCCGGGTCCCGTACCGCCTCGTCGAAGTCGGCGTAGCCGTCCAGGACGCCGCCCGAGTCCCGGACGAACGCGTTGACCCTCTGCCGGTCGGCCTCCTTGGCCTCGGTCCACCAGTCGCCCCAGCCGCGATACGGGACGACGGTCGCGCCGATCACCCGCAGCCCGCGGGCGTGCGACCGCCGGGCGATCTCCTTCATGCCGTCGATCACCTGATCGCCGCTGGCACCACCCCAGCTGAGGTCGTTGACTCCCTCGAAAAGGATCACCGTCCGGGCGCCCGGCTGCGACAGCACATCGCGCTCCAGCCGGTCCAGTGCCGACGGGTTGCCGTCGGTCCCGGCAGTGATCCGGTTGCCGCTGATGCCTTCGTTCAGCACTCCGGCGGTGGTCGAGCAGGCCGACAGCCGCGCCGCCAGATAGTCCGGCCAGCGCCGGTTGGTGTTCGCGGTGGAGGACGCGCCGTCGGTGATGGAGTCGCCGAGCGCCACCACGGAGCCCGCCGCGTCACCGCCCCGTACGTCGACTCCGGTCAGGAACGGGAAGGTGGAATCGGTCCTGGTGAAGGCGTCCCCGTCGGCGTCCCCGGCGTGATCCCCGCCGCCGTCGGGCGTCCAGTAGACGGTCTGCAGCCCCATCCAGTGCTGACTGACATGAGTGAGCCGACCGGGGAAGTACAGACTGACGACCAGGTCGCCGCGGGCCCGCACGGGAAGCCGGAGAGGATCGCTCACCGCCTGCTCCCCGGCGGCGATCGTCACCTCGTCCTCGCCGCCGAACCGCAGCCCGTACGGCTTCGCGACGGCGGCGCCACCGTCACTGTGACCCACGGTCGCGTGCCGGATCGTCACCGGCTCGGCGGTGAAGCCGTTGGTCAGCCGGATCCGCACGCTCGACCCGCCGGCGCTCACCCGCACCGGTATCCGTACCGTCACCTCCGACGTTCCCGGGTCGTACGAGGCGTGCTGCGCGGTGGCCCATGTACCCGTCCACGCCTGCTGACCGGCGGCCTCGACGGGCGCCGCCGGGACCAGCACCGCCAACGTGGCCACGACGGCCGCTGCCAGGGCCACGCATCTTCGATGCCCGAACACTGCGTGTACGCGACGCACTCCCAGCACGAGTCCTCCTCAGGAACAGCCCCGGCCGAGGCCGAGCGCGGTCAGGTCGACGGAATCGGCGAAGGCCTTCATTCCGGCGTCGTTGGGGTGCAGATGGTCGCCGGAGTCGTACGCCGCGCCGAGCCGCCGCGGGTCCGCCGGGTCCCGCACCGCCTTGTCGAAGTCGGCGTAGTCGTCGAAGACCCCGCCGGAGTCCCGGACGAACGCGTTGACCCGCTGCCGCCGGGCCTCCGTCTCCTCGCTCCAGCCGCCCCAGGTGAAGTCCTTGTACGGCGTGATCGTGGCGGCGACGACCCGCATCCCGCGCCGGTGCGCCCGGTCGGCGATCTCCGTCATGCCGGCGATGATCTGCTCGGCGCTCGCCCCGCCGAGATCGTTGATCCCCTCGAAGAGGAGCAGGGTCCTGGCTCCCGGCTGCGAGAGCACGTCCCGTTCGAGGCGGTCCAGGGCGGAGGGGTTGGTCGTGGTCCCGGCGGTGATCCGGTTGCTGGTGATGCCCGCGTTGAGCACCCCGGCGCCGGGCAGGCAGGCGTTCAGCCGGGCGGACAGGAGGTCGGGCCAGCGCTGGTTGGTGTCGGGCGTCGAGAAGGACCCGTCGGTGATCGAGTCGCCGAGCGCCACCACCGATCCGGTCCTCGGCGCGGTCACATCGACACCGCTGAGGAACGGCCAGCTCGTGGTGGTCCAGGTGTAGGCGTCACCGGCGGTGTCGGCGGCGTGGTCGCCCGCCCCGTAATCCGTCCAGTACACGGTCTGCTGTGCCCACCAGTGGTCGGTGATGTGCGTGACCCGGCCGGGGAGATAAAGACTGACCACGAGGTCGGCGAGGGCCGGTACGGCCAGGCGCACCGGATCGCTGACCGCCTCGCCGCCCGCCGGGACGGTCACTTCACGCTTCCCGCCGAACCGCAGGCCGTACGGGTGCGCGACGGAGGAACCGCTGTCGCGCAGCCCCACGGTCGCGTGCCCGATCGTCACCGGCTCGGTCGCGTAGGCGTTGGTCAGCCGGATGCGTACCGAGGAGCCGCCGACGCTGGTGCGCACCGGCATCCGTACCGTCACCTCGGACATCCCCGAGACGTCGAAGTGCTCGCTCGGCGCGGTCGCCCAAGTCCCCGTCCAGGCACGCCGGTTGTCCTGAGATCTGCCCTGCCGATCGTCCTGCTCACCGGCGTCGGCGGGTGCCACCGTCCCTGCCACGACGGCCACGACCGCCAGCAGCAGGGTCGCAAACCTGCTTCCTATCGGATGCATGTTGTGCCGCCTCCTACTGTGCCGAGCCGACGGCGGCCAACGCTGCGGCGAGTGGGGTACGCGGCCGTCCCACTCGGGCGAGGTTCACGAGGTGCCTCCCGTACAGGTCACCTTGGCGTCGGCCCAGTCGGCGTGGTCCGTGGAGACATCCCCGTCGCCGTCGACCAGCAGGTCCAGCCAGCGGGCGTCGGTCACGTCCACGTCGATGTCGGTGCCGCCGTCGGAGCCGCGCAGCACCGGTGTGGTCGCGAGTGAGCGGCCGTCGGCGATCACCTGGAAGGAGACGCTGCCGTTGTCGCCGACCTCGTCGTCCACCCCGGCGGTGGCGGTGAACCGGGTGCAGCCGCCGCCGAGGTAGACCCGGATCTGGCTGTTCGCGTGCACGCCGAGGCCCTTGGTGTAGGTGGTGCCGCCGACCGACAGCGTCCGTCCGTCACCCGCCGCGGATTCGCCGTTGGAGGCGTCCTTCTCCACCGGGCCCCAGCCGTTGACCGCCTTGACCAGGGTCAGGTCGCTCACGTGGGCGTCGGCGGACAGCCCCGGCGGCGGCACCTGCACGGCCCGTACGCCGGTGACGGTGTCCGGATGGCCGGGCTGCGTGAGCGTGGCGGTCGCGGACAGGACGGCGTAATGGACCGGGTCGCCCGGCGGAGTGACGGTGTAGGCCGCGGTCACCTTGTCACCGGGCCGGACCCGGTGGAAACGGGTGGTGTCCTCGGTGGTCGCGGTCCAGCCGTCCGGGACGTTAAGCGCCAGCTCGACGCTCCGGGCAGTCGGCGCGTCCTTCGGCACGGTGAGAGTGACGGGGACCTTGGTGGCGGTGCCGGTGCTCAGGAACGGCTCGGCGTCGACGGCGACGTGCACGCCCGAGTCCGGCATGGCATACGTCTTCGCGTTGTACGAGGGCGCGGCGACGGGGCGTACGTCGATACCGCCGACGGAGGCTCCGAGGTCCACGAGCTTCGCCGAACCCGGGCCCGCGTCAGCCTCGTTGGACCAGACGGCCAGGGCGATGGTGTTGGTGCCCTGCTCGCGCAGGATGCCCTTGGGGATGACGAAACGTGTCTGGGGCCCGGTGTCCGGCAGGTAGCGGCCGATCAGCCACCCGTTGACGAAGATCTGGGCGCGGTAGCCGGTGCTGCCGCCGTCGGCTTCGGCGAGATCGAGTGCGATCGCGTTGTCCTGGCCCCGTGGCAGGTCGAGCCGGGCGGTGGTGCGGTACCAGCGCACACCGGGCCCGGTCTTCGCGCTCTGCGCGGACAGGGTGGTGCGCTTCCAGCCGCCGTCGGGGAAGCCCGGCAGCGACCAGCCGGCCCGCTCCCCGTACAGCCCGCCGTTGTTGTACGGGCCCCGGGCGGTGTCGACCGGGTCTTCGCCACCGCGGCTGCCCTGGATCTTCCAGGTGAGTGTGGAGGCCCCGCCGATCACCTCGGCGCCGAGCAGGCCGCGCGGCTCCTTGGAGTAGTCGTGGCCCCATTCCTCGTTGTGGCCCGCGTTCTCCACGAGGACGGAGAGCACGTTGTCCCCGCGGTCCTTGGTGTCCCCACTGTCCTCGCTGTCCTTCAGCGTGCCCGCCGGTATGTCGAAGGTGTGCGCGCCGTCGCCGGAGCTGCCGAGGTGGCGGCCGTTGAGCCAGACCGCGTACTGGCCGGTCGGACCCGTGTTGGCGTCGAGTGCGAGCGCGGTCGCCGTCCCTGTGGTCCTGAACCGGCCGCGGTACCAGACGTTGCCGTGGTGGTAGCCGTACTCGTCCATCGCGAGCACCGGCAGTGACCCGTCCAGGGCGGGGTTGTTGGCGGTGAGGTGGTCGGCGGTGGTCCAGGTGGAGTCGTCGAAGCCGGGAGCGGACTCCGGTGCCTCTTCCTTGTACTTCCACGAGGTCAGCTCGGGCAGCTCGACGGGGCGCGGCGCCTGGGTGACGGCGACCGCGCGGCCGTTCCAAGTCACCTTCTTGGCCTTCTTGGCGTCCGCGATGACCTCGATCTTCGCGGCCTTGGTGGAGTCGCCGGTCAGTTTCAGAGTGCCGCCCGCCAGGTCCGCCGTACGGACGAGGGACGGGCCGCGTACGAGGACCGGGCCCGCGGTGGTGTCCTGCCGCCACCAGTGGGCGGTCTCGGCGGTGTCGGCGATGAGCAGTTCCAGACCGTTCACCAGCACCCGGGCCATGCCCTTGTGGGTGTAGTTCAGCCGCAGATCGCCGCGCTCGGCGTCCCAGGTGGTGGTGACATCGCCGTCGAGGACGGTGACCTCAGGCCGCTCGGCGTACCGCAGCACGGTCTCACCGGCCTCGCCCTCACGCCCGTACAGCAGCGCCACGTTCCGGTCGCCGATCCTGGCGTGCGTCATGATCTCGGAAGTGGAGTAGACGAGCCGCTGGTCGTCGCCCAAGTCGTAGCCCGCCACCAGGAGTTTGGCGTCCCGGCCGTCGACGGTGATCGCGCCCTGCTGCGGCACGCGCGGGTAGTCGCCGTCCGCGCCGGTCAGCGACAGCGTCGTCTCGTCCTTGTCCTTCACGCGGGTGTCGGCGTGCCGGACGGTGAAGAACTGGGTGCCGTCGTCGGGGTTGACGCGCCGGTCGACGCGCAGTGCCTCATCGGAAGGAGTGGGTGCCTCGGCCTTGTCGGTGCGCGCCAGTGAGGTGACGGAGCCGACCATGTACCCGAGGCGCTTGAACTCCTGGTACTTGTCGGTCAGTTGGCGGGACTCGTTGATCGGGGCCCCGTAGTCGTACGACGTGTAGACCGCGTTGGGGTCGGCGAGCCAGCCCCAGTTGGTGCCGCCGTACGTCATGTAGAAGGACTGGCCGGTCACTCCGGCGGCGATGTTCATCTTGCCGAACACCCGGGTGAAGTCGGTCCCGGTCAGCTTCGCGCAGTCCTGGTAGCCGGTGCCGCCCCACGGGTCGAAGGCGCCGCCCTGTGCCTCCGGGATGATCAGCGGGGACTCGGGCTTCCACTCGTTGACATAGCTGTAGTCGGGCAGGTTCCTCCAGGCATCGGGGTCCTTGCAGTCGAAGCCCTGCGGGTAGGCGTCGAAGCCGTAGATGTCCGGGGCTCCCTTGCCACTGACCCAGTTCTTGTTGGCTCCGCCGTCATTGACGAAGGTGGGCACGTCGATGCCGTCTTCCTTCGCCCAGTCGATGAGCGTCTGCATGTAGTCGGCGTCCTGGCGTCCGCCCTGGTACTCGTTCTCGACCTGGTAGAGGATCACGTTGCCGGTGCCGCGGGTGAGCTGGTGCCGGGCGATGATCGGGTTGATCCTGCTCATCCACTCCCGGGCCGCCTTCATGTACTCCGGCTCGGAGGTGCGGTTCACGCCGGCCTGCGTCTTGCGCCAGGCGGGCAGGCCGCCGCCGGAGACCTCGGCGTTGATGTACGGGCCGGGGCGGGCGATCACATACAGGCCCGCGCGCTCGGCCTCGTCCAGCAGCCGCTCCACATCGCGGACGCCGGTGAAGTCGTACGAGCCCGGCTTGGCCGAGTGGTAGCCCCAGTCGAAGTAGAGCGAGACGGCGTTGAAGCCACCCGCCTTGATCTTCTGCAGCACATCGCGCCACGCGTCGGGGCTGGGCAGCCGGAAGTAGTGGAACTCGGCGCCCCAGATGTACAGGGGTTCGCCGTCGACCTTCACGGAGTACTGGTCGTACGTGACGGTGTGCTTGGCCTGCGGCTCAGCCTCGGCCGGTGCCGCGGAGACCGCGTTGGTCAGGGGCATGACAGACAGAAGGGTGGCGAGCAACAGGGATGTCCATCGTCCTCTCATGACGTCAGCCCCTTCACCACTGCCGCCCGCGCGGTCTCGATGTCGCCGACGTCCTTCGTACGGCCGTCGAGGTCCCGCGTCGCGGTGGTGAGGGCCTCGGTCAGCGCGTCGCTGTCGGTGCCGCCGCCCTCCTTCTTCCGTAGCCGGGCGATGAGTTCGTAGTCCTCGACGCCCTCCTTCAGCTGCTCCCAGCGGATGCTGGACATCGGGCCGTCCTTGCCCGGATAGACCAGGTACTCGTCACCCTGGGTGAAGATGTGCACCGGCTGGCGGAAGGGGTCGCTGGTCCAGCTGTTGTACGACCAGCGCAGGAACCCGTCCAGGTTCCGCTGGGCGGAGATCCACGGCAGCATCCGCGACTCGACGGCGGGGGAGTACGACAGCGTGTTGGGGTGGGCCGGCGAGCCGTACACGTAGAAGGTGGTGATCTTGCCGGCCTTGCGCCGCTCGGCCGCCTTCTCCTTCGTCATCGCGTCGATGCCGCCCCAGTCGACGGACAGGTTCGACGCGACACCTTCCGTGCTGATCGACCCGGCCACGGAGATACGGTCGTCGAAGACCGGCGCGACCTCGTGGACGAAGTCCTTGACCACCCTCATGGTCTCGATCGGCCGCTCGTCGAAGGACAGCCACGTGTCCTCCAGCCAGCCCTTCGTCTTCAGATGGGCCTCGAAGGCCGGCAGATACGCACCCCACGCCTCCCGCCAGCGCTCCCCGCCCAGATCCACGTTCTCGTAGACGGTCCTGCCGGTGCGGGTGTCGGTGTAGGTGAGGTGCTCCTGGTCCTGGAACGCCAGCATGGAGAAGGCGCCGATGCCGGGCCCGAGCCCGGCGCGTCTCGCGGTCTGGACGTACTTGTCCCAGCGGGAGAAGTCGAAGGCGAACTCGTCGCCGTCCCACGTCCAGCCCACCATGCTGGTGTACGGCGTGGCCGTCTGCGACTCCCGGGTGCCGAGCGACCACTGGTGGTGCCACGGGTTGTCGACGATGGTGGTGTTGATGACCTTCTGGCCGCGTGAGGCCAAGTCGCGGTTGTACCTTTCGATCAGCTTCCAGTGCCGGTCGGACCAGAGCTTCACGCCGTGGTTCTTGGCCATCGTCTCCGGCTGCGCCCACACGTCGAGGAAGAAGTCGTAGTCCTCGGGGTCGGGCACGCTCGCGTCCGCGACCTCGATGGTCAGTGGGTAACTGGCCTGGGTGCGGCCGTCGGCGTCGACCTTCACCGTGCCGGTGTAGGTGCCGGGCCTGGCCTTCTCGGGGATGTGGAAGGTGAACCACAGCGGCTGCGCCGCGTAGGCGGGCACATCCACGGAGGACCGCTCGTCGAGTGCGTCGCCGACCACATCGGGGTTGCGGTCGCCGGAGACCTCCTTGCCGGAGCTGACCTGGTCGATGGTGGCGGACCAGTCCACCTCGCTCTTGGAGCGCTGCACGGGCACGTACTTGACGAACCGGACCTGGGTGTCGTCACCGGACAGCTTCGCACCGCCGGGCCCGGTGAGGTCGCCGACCACGGCCTTGACGTTGTCGAGGTCCTTGCCGGACGCGATCGCCAACTGCGCCGAGACCTGCTCGTTGCGCACGGCGGAGAGCTTCAGCTCCTTGGTGTCCTTGCCCTTGATGGCGGTCATCGGGTAGCGCGGGACCCGCTCCGCCGCGGAGTCGGCGAAGGACCCGGTGGGCACCCAGGTGAGGGTGTCTCTTGTGCCCATGGCGTCGGCGACCTTGACGGTCAGCCAGGTGGCGGTGGCCTTGGAATTGAGGTCGGTGCCGGTGGTCGTCGTATCGGTGACGGCGATCGCGGTGGTGCTCGCGGCCACGACAACGCCGGCGACGAAGCCCGCGACAGCTGAGGACGTACGTGCCATGGGGGTCGGTTCCCTCTCTCACGGCGGTGCAGGGAGTGGTCCCCGGCAGGCCCCCAGGGGGAGGCCTGCCGGGAAGCGGCGGTGGTGCCTGGTGATGCCGGCGTGTCAGGAAGTGACGGAGAATCCGCTGAAGACGGCTTCGATGTTCTCGCCGGGGTAGTTGACGTTGGCCGCGCCGGCGACCATCCCCGCGTCACCGGTGCCGGTGGCCGACGGCACCTGGGCGTTGCCGACCTGCGACCAGGTCTCGCCGTCCTTGCCGGCGTACGCGGTGTAGGTGTCGCCGTCCCGGGTCAGCTTGAGATACGCCGGGTGGTAGGTGGAGCCACCGCCCGCCCACGTGTCCAGCTTGCCGTCGCCGTCGCTGTCGGTCATGAACTCCAGGCCGTACTGGTCGGTCATGACCAGCACCGCGTAGCCGCCCTTGTCCGGCGCGGTCAGATCGTTGGCGAGGGCGATTCCGGCCTTGCCGAACGGTGAGGCGCTGTCCTGAGAGACCAACTTGGCCTCCACGGTGGCCTTCTCGCCGGCGGCGTCGTCGAGGTAGATGACGCCTTTCTCGTCCTTCCAGCCGGACAGGTCCTCGCCGCCGGCCCAGATGGCGAACTGGTCCCCGGCCTGGGCGTACTGGGCGTCGTCGGTGGTGGTGTCGGTTGTCCGGTACGGGTCCTGGATACTGCCCGGGGCGGCCTTCACCTGCGCCTGCACCGTGTCGGCCGCCTTCTGCGATCCGGCGTAGCTGACGGTGCCGGTGAGGTCGTGGCTGCCCCATCGGGCGTCCTCCGCGGGGGTCACCGTCCAGGTGGTGGTGAGTGTCGCGCCGTTCCTGAGGGACCGCGCGGTGGCCGGCCCGGTCGCCCTGGCGGTCCAGCCGTCGGGCAGGTCCAGTGCCGATCGGGCGTTGTTGATGGTCCGGGTGCCCCAGTTGGTCACCTCGGTGGTCACCTCGAACGGCGTGCCGGAGGCGGTGGACGGGGAGTCCGGGCTGATCAGCAGGGAGGCGGCCGGGACGTTGTCGCGCTTCAGTGCCTTGATGGCCTTGGCGGCGCCCTTGGCCTTGAGGTCGACGAAGGCCGGGGTGACGCCGAGCGGTGCCGCGTACCCCTTGAGGGTCTTGGGGCCGCGTATCACCGTGCCCTGGTTCACGTCGTACCAGGTACCGGAGGGCAGGTAGACGCTCCGGGTGGAGCCGGTGCTCAGCTTGGGTGCGGCCAGCACGGCCGGGCCGAGCATCCACTGGTCGGTGACCGTGTAACTCGGCTTGTCCTTCGGGAAGTCGAAGAACAACGGCCGCATGATCGGGTCGCCGGTCTTGAGGGTGCTCTGCACCTGGTCCCAGATGTAGGGGGCGAGCTTCTCGTGCGTCTCGATCGCCTCCCGGTAGAGGTCGATCGTCTCCTGGTCGTAGTCCACCTTCTGCCCGGTGGTGGTGTCATTGGTGTCCACCGGGGACGTCGAGGCGTACATCAGCGGCATCAGCGAAGCGGACTGCGCCCACCGCACCAGCACGTTCTTCGACGGTGCGGGCTGGCCGCCGGAGCCGCCGATCATGTCGGACTCGACGAACGGGTAGCCGATGGTGGAGATGGCCAGGTTCTGGGTGGCGGACGCACGCAGGGAGTCCCAGCCGGTGCCCTTGTCGACCTGGCGGGTGACGAAGCCCGCCTCATGGGCCGTCTTGTTCCAGTGCACCCGGATGCCCGCGCCCTGGAGGTCGAACTCGTCGGCGAGTTCCGTGCCGAGCTTCTGGTAGTCCGTGGCCTGGTGGCCCTCGCGAGGCGCACACTTCTCGTCGAAGAAGCGGGTGTCGAACTTCAGCCCGTCGATGTCGTACGTGTCCATCAGGGTCTTGAGGTTGCCCTCGTACCAGGCCTTGGCGTCGGGGTTCGCCAGGTCGATGATCCCGGCCTGGCCGTTCCACCAGGTCACTTCACACGGCTTGCTCGTGTCCTTGGCGTCCATGAGCAGATAGCCCTTGTCGACCGCGTACTGGTAGTTGTCGGAGTCCAGGTTGATCCACAGGGTGACCCAGATACCGAAGTCGAACCCCATGTCGTGGATCTTGTCGGAAAGGCCCTTGGGATCGGGGAAGGTCTGGGGATCCCAGGTCAGATTGCCGTAGTTCGACTCCCACTTGTCGTCGAGCTGGATGGTGTGCCCGTCCAGACCGTTGTCGGAGAGGTCGGTGGCGTAGTCGAGCAGTTTCTCCTGGTCGATCTTGGTGTAGAACTGCGCCCAGGAATTCCACAGCGGCTTGGCGTACTGCTCGTACGGGGCGTCGCTCTTGGTCGGCTTGCCGACGATGCCGACGTAGTTCCGGTAGACCTCCAGCGGGGTCGACTCGACGAACACGGTGGCCTTGTAGGTGTCCGAGGACTCGACCGTGAAGCGGCCGAGGCCGTCCTTGCCCTTGTTGATTGCCACGTCCATGACATCCCCGGTGTCGACGCGGAGGCCGGTCGCCGCGGAGGTGTACCAGAACGGGTCGATCATGTTGTACGACGCCGGTCCGAAGGCCTTGTGGTCGACCTCGCCGGTGTCGAGAGGCCAGGGCTGGTTGACACCGGGGCCGCCCTGCGGGGTCTCCGCCTCGCCGTGGCCGTACCAGTGGCCGGCCGACGACAGGTCATAGGCGAGACCTAATTGGTCGGGGCTGGTGCCCTCGACGTCCCAGCTCAGGTCGTAGCGGTCGGCCTCGGGCGTGAGCCGGGCCTCGATGGTGGCGCCGTCGAGGGTGGTGTCGGTGATGAGGGTGAGGACGCCGTTCCGCCACGTCCAGTCGGTGACCGCGGTGGCGTGCTGCCACGTGTCGTCGGAGCGGAACCGGAGGCCTCCGGTGTCGCCGCCTGCGGTGCCGAGCACGGTTCTTCCGGCGCGCTCGGTGGTGAGGGCGAGTTCGTCGGTGGCGATGTCGACGGTGTAGCCCGGCGCCTTTCCGGTGCCCGGCACGGACAGGGTGAGCCCGTCCGCGCTCTCGGTCACCGTCGGCTGGGCTGCGGCGTCCGCCCGGGCTGCGGTGTCTGCCCGGGCCGGTGTGGTGAGGGATTCGGCGACGGGCGGGATGAGCGTCAGGGCCAGGGCGGCCAGAAGTGTGCCGAGGCCGCGCGGCCTGAGCGGTTGGGTGCGCACTCACGTCCTCCTGCGGGGCGGGGCATGGCGTGATGGAGCAGCACTGCAAGATCATGCGTATTTCTGTTCATGTTCTGGCGATAAACGTCAGCTGTCAACACTCGCATTCATGATTTATCAGCAGCACCACGGGCCACTGTCGGACCTGGTGACGGTTGGTTTCCCGGGTCCACGCCCTGCCTCGGGAGGCCGCGGACCCGGGGAAAACGGCTGTAAATTCCGTGTGAACCGCGCCCGATTCGGGCGGTTCCGTTCTCATGCGCGGGGGCGGCGGCCAAGGGCTGCCGGGGGGCGGCCGGGGTCAGGTCAGGATCACCGAGCGGGTCAGATGGCGGGGGTTGTCCGGGTCGAGTCCGCGCGCCCCGCCGAGGGTCGCGGCGAGCCGCTGCACCACGATCAGGTCGGCCACCGGGTCGCGCCCGAGGGCGACCAACTGGCCGCCGGTGCGCGCGATCTCCTCCGGCAGGCCGACGGGAACGGCCGCCGGATCACCGAACCACCAGGCCACCCGGCCCGGTCCGGTGATGCTGATCGGCCCGTGCCGGTACTCCATCACCGGGTACGCCTCCGTCCACGCGCCCGCCGCCTCGCGCATCTTCAGGGCCGCTTCCTGGGCGATCCCGTACGCCCAGCCCCGCCCGAGGAAGGTGAACTGCTCGGCGGCGAGAAGCTCTTCGGGCAGCGGCTCGACCAGCGCCGAGGCGGCCTGCGCCCCCAGATGGCCGAGGTCCTCACCGAGCAGGGCGCGCAGCAGCACCAGTTCGGTGGTGGCGAACCGGGTCTGCACCACCGACGTCTCGTCGGCGAAGTCCAGCACTACGGCCGCGTCGGCGACATCCATGACCGGGGTCGCGGGGTCCGCGGTGACCGCGACGGTGGGCGTTCGGCCGCGCAGTCGGCCGAGCAGTTCCAGGACCTCCGAGGTGGTGCCGGACCGGGTCAGCGCGACCACCCGGTCGTAGGCCCGGCCGGCCGGCATCTCGGAGGCCGGAAAGGCGTCCGTCTCCCCGTGGCCCCCGGACTCCCGGAGCACCGCATAGGCGTGGGCCATGAACCAGGAGGTGCCGCAGCCCACGACGGCGACCCGCTCACCGGGCCTGGGCATGGCCGCGTACGCGGGGGCGTCCGGCCGCCGTGCCAGTTCGGTGGCGCGGCGCCAGCACTCGGGCTGGGTGGCGATCTCGATCTCGGTCCGACTCATGAAGGGGCTCCCGTCTCCGTGCTCATGGGGCTGCGGCATAGCCGAGTGGTAACCGTCGGCCCTTGACATCATGCGCGATCCCTTGGGCATGATGGATGTTGATGCTTGATCCTAGCCATTATCGAGCAGAAACAATCACTCGGTTGCAGTGAAGGTGGGTACCCCGTGAAACGGCACCTCGTCGGTATCGCAGCAGGTGTGTCCCTCGCTCTGGTCCTCACCGGATGCGGCAAGGGAGGTTCGTCCGGTGGCGGTGGCGGTGACGGCGACGGAAAGACGATCAGATTCGTGGCCGCGAAGTACGACGATGACACCCAGCCCTACTGGGAGAACCTCATCAAGGACTTCGAGGCCGAGAACCCCGGCTACCAGGTCGAGTTGGAGGTCGTCGACTGGGAGCAGATCGACTCCAAGGTCAAGACGTACATCCAGACCGGCCAACAGCCCGACGTCCTCAACTACAACAAGTTCTCCGACTTCGCGCGCGACGACCTGATCCACCAGGCCAAGGACGTCGTGTCGCCCGAGGTGCTCGACGACTTCCTGCCGCTCTTCGCCGACCAGGCGCGGTACGAAGGCGTCCAGTACGGCCTGCCGTTCATCTCCAGCGCGCGGCTCTTCTTCTACAACAAGGACATCTTCGACGAGGCCGGGATCTCCGAGCCGCCGTCCAGCTGGGCCGAGGTCGAGGACGCGGCCGAGAAGGTGAAGAAGGCCGGGGACATCCCGCTGGGCCTGCCGCTCGGCGCGGAGGAGGCCCAGGCCGAGTTCTACATCTGGGCGATGAACAACGGCGGCGGCTGGACCGACAAGTCGGGACAGTGGGCCGTCGACCAGCGGGCCAACGTGGAGACGCTGGACTTCCTGCGGAAGCTCACCAAGGCCGGTCTGACCCAGCCCAACCCCGAGGCCACCAACCGCAAGGACGTCTTCAACCAGTTCGCCCAGGGGAAGATCGGCATGATCAACGGCGCCGTCTTCATGCGCAAGGGCTTCATCGACACGGTCGACAAGAACCTGAACTACGGCGTCGCGCCCCTGCCGAGCAAGGACGGTACGACGCACAACACGCTCGGTGTCCAGGACTACCTGGTGGCCTTCAAGAAGGACGAAGGCAAGAACCGCGAGGCCGTCAACAAGTTCCTCGACTTCTTCTACCAGAAGAAGAACGCCTCGAAGTTCCTGTCCACCGAGGGGTTCCTCTCGGTCACCAAGTCGGCCGGTGACGCGCTGAGTTCGGACTCCGCCTACTACAAACCGTTCGTCGACGCGCTGTCGGGCGCGCGGTTCGCACCCACCGACAACCCGAACTGGTCCACCGTCGAGGGCGCCGTGAAGCAGCGCATCGGTACGGCCGTGTCGAGTGCCGAGCCGGAGAAGGTCCTCGGCGAGATCCAGAAGACCGCCGAGAAGGACGGCTGACGGGGTGGCCGTACAGGACGCCACCGCACGCACCGTCGGGGCGAAGAAGGACCGGACCCCGGCGGCACCGGAACGCGGCTCCCGCCGCCCCCGGCCCGCACGCCGTCTGCGGGCGCTGGAGCCGCTGCTGTGGCTCGGACCCGCACTCGTACTGATCCTGGCCGTGGTCGTCTGGCCCGTCGTCGAGATGGTCCGCACCTCCCTGATGGACATCAGCTCCACCGGACTGACCCAGGGCTTCGCGGGCGGTGCCAACTACACCGAGCTGTTCGCCGAGCCGGACCTGCCGGGCGTGGTCCTGCGCACCCTCATCTGGGTGGTGGGCGTGGTGACGGTCACCATCACCGTCTCGCTGGGCCTGGCGCAGTTGCTCAACGCCCGTTTCCCGGGGCGTCGGCTGGTCCGCTGGGCGCTGATCGTGCCGTGGGCGGCGTCGGTGCTGATGACGGCGCTCACCTGGCGCTGGATGCTCAACAACTTCTACGGCGTCGTCAACCGCGTACTGATGGACGTTGGCCTCCTGGACAAGCCGGTGAACTGGCTCGCCGACCCTGTCCAGGCGTTCGCCTGGATGATGGCCGCGGCGGTCTTCGTCTCCCTGCCGTTCACCGCGTTCGTCATCCTCTCCGGGCTGGGAACCATCCCGGCCGAGGTCTACGAGGCGGCCCGCCTGGACGGCGCGGGACCGGTCCGCACCTATCTCGGCATCACACTGCCGCTGCTGCGCCCGTCCCTGCTGGTCGCCGCGATCATCAACGTCATCAACGTGTTCAATTCGTTCCCGGTCATCTGGGCGATGACCCGAGGCGGCCCCGGCTTCTCCACCGACACGACCACCACCTATATGTACAAACTCGCGTTCGACAATCAGGACGTCGGCGAGTCGGCCGCCCTGGCCGTGGTGAACTTCGCGCTGATCCTCCTGGTGGTGCTGGTGTATCTGCGCGTCGTCCGCCGCCGAGAGGAGACCGGCTGATGTCCGCCGTCACAGCCGAAACCGCACCCACGGCCGAAACCGCAGCCGAAAACGCAGCCGAAGGCGCGGCCACAACCGCCCGGCGGCGGCGCCCGCCCCGGCTGCGCACCGTACTGCTGACGGCGGTGGGCTGGCTGGTCGCCCTGACGTTCCTCGCGCCGTACGTTCAGATGCTGCTCACGGCCCTGAAGCCGACGCCGGAACTGATGAAGTCACCGCCGTCCTATCTGCCGTCACGGTGGGAGTGGTCCAACTTCGCCGATGTCTGGTCGCTGAAGGATCCGCCGGTCAGCGACGCGCTCTGGTTCTCGCTGTACGTCGCCGGGATGTCCACGCTCCTCGCACTGGCTGTGGGCCTGCCTGCCGCGTACTACACCGCCCGCCACCGGTTCCGCGGGCGTGGCGCCTTCCTGCTGCTGGTGCTGGTCACCCAGATGTTCGCGCCGACCGCGCTGCTGGTGGGCATCTACCGGGAGATGGTCAGCCTCGATCTGACCGACACCGCGGAGGGGCTGATCCTGGTCAACGCGGCGTTCAACCTGCCGTTCTGCATCTGGATCCTCAACGCGTACTTCGCGAGCATCCCCAAGGAGCTGGAGGAGGCGGCGTACATGGACGGGGCGGGACGGCTGGGCGCGCTGGCCCGGGTCACCCTGCCGCTGGCGCTGCCGGGAGTGGTGACCGCGCTCGTCTACACGTTCATCGGGGCCTGGAACGAGTACGTCGTCGCGCTCACCATCACCTCGTCCGGCGACCGGACGACGCTGACCAAGGCCATCCCGGGCTTCGTCACGGCCTACCAGGAGCAGTGGCAGTACCTCTTCGCCACCTCGCTGATCGCGATCGTGCCGGTCGTCGTCCTGTTCGTCTTCGTGGAGCGCTATCTGATCAGCGGTCTGACGGCCGGCGGCATCAAGTGATCAGCCGGGCAGGCCCATGGGCCGGGGCCGGCGCTGGGGCTGGGGCTGGGGTCGGGGCTCCGCCCCCGGTCCGGGCTTCGGCCGGGGCTCCGGCTCCGGCCTTGGCCGCACGCCCGCCGGCCCCGGCCTGGAACACGCGAAGATCCTCAGGCCCGGACGATCTCCACGCCCGCCGCGGCGAACGGCTCGGTCAGCTCGGGGCCCGCCGCCTTGTCGGTCACCAGCACATGGACGTCCTCCACCGGGCAGATCCGGGCGAAAGCCCGCCGGCCCAGCTTGGAGGAGTCCGCGACCACGACCACCTGTTCGGCGCGGAGGGCCAACGCCCGGTTGATGCCGGCCTCGCCCTCGTCCTGGGCCGTGGCCCCGTGCCGGACATCGATCGCGTCGACGCCGATGAAGACCTGATCGAGGGTGATCTGTGCGAGCACCTCGGTGGCCAGCGGCCCGGTGAGTTCGTACGAGGCCGGGCGGGCCACACCCCCGGTGACGACGAGCTTCACATGGCGGCGTACGACCAGCTCGTTGGCGATGTTCAGCGCGTTGGTGACGACCGTCAGCGAGGGACCGGCGCCCTCCGTGCTCAACTCGGGCCTGACGGCCAGCGCCCGGGCGACCGCGGTGGTCGTGGTGCCGCCGTTCAGACCCACCACGGCGCCCGCCTTCACCAGGCCCGCCGCCGCGTCGGCGATCCGCTCCTTCTCCGGAGCGTTGCGCGCGGCCTTGTAGCGGAGCGGCAGGTCGTACGCGATCGCGTTGATCACAGCACCGCCGTGCGTGCGGGTCACCATCTGCTGGCGCGCCAGCTCGTCCAGATCACGCCGGATCGTGGCGGCGGAGACCCGCAGTTCGTCCGCGGCGGCGTCGACCTCGATCCGCCCGTCGCGCGTCAGCATCTCCAGCAACGCGCTCCATCTGGCCTGCGGTGCCGCCATGCGTTGTCCCCTGTTCGTGGTGTGCGGGCCCATGAACATCACAGGCCGAAGTCCGAATCTCCGAAGCCCGAATCTCCGAAGCCCGGATATGTAGAGCCCGGATGTGAAGGCTGATGCCTGTTTGAGCATTTTATCTCGCCAAAACAAGCGAATTCGTGCACGGATGTCTCAGCCCAGGAAGGCCATTACTACCCCATGCCCCTGTTCTCCACCGCCGAACTCGTCCGCTCCGCCCGCGCCGACGGCCGCGGCGTCGGCGCGTTCAATGTGATCACACTCGAGCACGCCGAGGCGATCGTCGCGGGCGCCGAGGCTGCCGGAGCACCGGTCATCTGCCAGATCAGCGAAAACGCGGTCCGCTTCCACGGCGGCTCCCTCGGCCCCCTCGCCTCCGCCACGGCCGCCGTGGCGGAGGGCGCCCGCGTCCCGGTCGGCCTGCATCTGGACCACGTCACCGACGAGGCGCTGCTGCGCCGCGCCGGCGACTTCGGCTTCGGCTCGGCGATGTACGACGCCTCGGCGCTGCCGCACGACGAGAATGTCGCCGCCACCCGCGCCGCGGCCGACTGGGCCCACGCCCAGGGACTGTGGCTGGAGGCCGAACTCGGCAAAATCGGCGGCAAGGACGGCGTACACGCCCCCGGAGTCCGTACCGATCCCGACGAAGCACGCGCTTTCGTGACCGCCACCGGCGTCGACGCGCTCGCTGTCGCGGTCGGCAGCTCCCACGCGATGACGACCAGAACCGCGAAACTCGACCACGACCTCATCGCCCGGCTCGCGCACGCCGTCCCGGTCCCGCTGGTCCTGCACGGTTCGACCGGCGTACCAGACGACGAACTCCGCCGGGCGACCATGGGAGGCATGACGAAGATCAACATCGGTACGGCGCTGAACATCGCCTTCACCGGGGCGATCCGCGACTTCATCGCCGGGGACATGCACACCGTCGACCCGCGGGCCTACCTGGCGACTGCCCGCACCCGCATGGCCGAGGCGGTGGAACACCTGCTGCGGGTCCTCGGCTGAGGGGCCACTGACAGCGGTGGCCGATGGTGTCGAAGGAGCCCGCCACGGAGAAGTGCCCGGCCAGGTGCTCCTTCTCCACCGCGATGGGCACCGGGTCTCAGCCTTGTGCCGCGGTGAGTTGGTAGGGGACCGTTGGTAGGGGACCGTCTGGCCATGGTCCGTGGCGTTCCGGCAGGTTACGCCAGAAGATCACGGTGTGGATCTCGTAGACCATGCCATTGACCACCTGCTGATGGGCGAGCCGCGGCCGCCCGGTCGCCGCTGCGCGCGGCGCGGTCTGCCGCCTCCCGGGTGACGTCGGCGTAGAGGCGGAAGAAGACAGGGCGGGCTTCGCCGGGTTCTCGTGCGTGCAGGGCCGCCCAGCACCGGGCGATGAGCTCCCGGGCCTGCGCGCCGGGCCAGGGTTGGGGCAGGAGCTGAGGCGGCAACAGTGGGTCGCGCTCCATGGCGCGGGTGAGTTCGGCGGCCAGCTCGACCGCGATGGTGAGGAGTTCGGAGGGGGAGAGTCCGGTTGGGCCGGTGAGCCGGGCGAGGCGGGGCTGGGCGACGCGGCTGAGGCGGTGGTATCGGTCGGAGATTTCCTGCAAGGGCCACAAGCGGCGGGCGAGTTCGGCAGGATCTTGGATGTCGCCCCTGCGCAGGTCTGTCGTGGTGAGGAGGGTGAGGGCGCCATGGGCGCCGAGGCGGTGGGCCGCTTCTTCGACGTACGGCTCCCAGGTGTTGGCGCAGACGTACAGTCCGCCCTGGAGCGGGGCGCCGCCGAGGTGGACGAGCGTCTCGCGCAGAGAGTCCCGGACCGTGCGCGCCGATTCGGGCACCGCGAAGGCGACCAGGTGCCAGACACCGTCCCACGGCGCGAGCCCGGCTTCCTGCTGGAAGGCGTGCCGGAGGAAGTCCGCGTTGGGGGCGAGGGCACGCGTGGTCTCCGCGGTCGCGTGCAGCTCCGCCTTGCGGCCGCGGCCTTCGTGGGTGAACCGGCCTTCGGTCACGAGGCGTTTGATGCACAGCCGGACCTGCTGGTCGCTCATGCCCAGGGCGTTGGCGACGGTGTACAGCTCGTCCGTGCTGACGGTGCCGTCCTCCCGGATCAGCGCGTGGACGAGCAGGCGGGTGGGAATTTCGACGTGGTCCGCCTCAGCGCTCACAGGTGTGCAGCTCCTCTCGTTCCGACGGCGCGACGCATGGTGGTCACTCCGCCGAACCCCAGCAGCCCGCGCAGGTAGGGCGTGCGCTCGGTCCGCACGGCCGTGAAGCCGCGCCGCTCGTACAGGGCTCTGGCTCGCGGGTTGGTGTCGATCACATCCAGTCTGATCTCGCGGCAGTCCTGCTCCACCGCGACGGCGGCCACTTCCTCTATGAGCAGGCTCCCGACGCCGCGGCCTCGTATGCCGGCGTCCACGGCGATGCCGTCCATGACGAGTTGCCCGGGGGCGGGATGGCGTTCGAACAGGGCGAGGAGCAGCAGTCGGTGCAGTCCTCGCAGGTGTCCATACACGCGCAGCACGGCGGAGGCCGACCCTCCGGTGAGGGCCCGGCCGCCGAGTTGGTAGCCGGCGAGGCCGACGAGCTGCCCGTCGAGGAGCGCGCAGACCGCGCGATCGGCGTTCAGGTGGGCGGCGAGGAAGGGCACCGCCTTGTCCGGAGGGTTCAGGGCGGGGCCGAGTTTGCGGCCGAAGGCGTCCCAGTACAGCTCGGCCGCCCGCCGCTCGGCTCCGGCCGGAACACCCCGCCGGACTGTCACCGGTCCAGTGCCGGCGCCCGTTGTGTCCAGTCCCATGCCGTCTCCTTGTCTCGCTGCGACCTCAATTCAAAACTATCATCTTCACAACGACCGTGCTGGTAATGATAGTTTCACCTCTCGCCGGCCTCCGACACCCGACACCCGACAGAGGTGGTCAGTCCCATGTGCCCAAAGATCCAATCCCGGCGGCGCGGGCTCCGCACCGGTGTGTGGTCACTCGTCACGGTTCTGATCGTGGCCGCCAATCTCGTCGGTGTGGTGCTGTGGCAGAACTCCTACGACATGGACGAACGGCGGGTCTCGATTCGCCACGGCGGCCACACCCTCAACGGCGTACTGGCCACCCCCAGGGACGGCCGCAACCGCCACGGCCTGGTCGTTTACGTCCACGGCGACGGCCCAGTCGGCGCCACCCACGACGACGGTTACAAGCCCATGTGGGAAGCCAACGCCAAGGCCGGGTACGCCTCCCTGTCCTGGGACAAGCCCGGCGTCGCGGGCGCCCCCGGCGACTGGCTCGACCAGTCCATGGACGACCGGGCCAACGAGGCAGCCGCCGCCATCGCCTGGGCGCGCGCCCGCCCGGACATCGACGGCGACCGGATCGGACTCTGGGGCGCCAGCCAGGCGGGCTGGGTCCTGCCGAAGGTCGCCGCCAAGACGCCCGTGAGCTTCGTCATCGCCCTCTCGCCCGCGATCAACTGGCTCCAGCAGGGCCGCTACAACCTCCTCGCCGAGCTGCGCGCCGACGGCGCACCGGCATCCCGCACCAAGGCCGAGATCGCCAAGAGCGACACCACCCGCCGCCTGCTGGAACGCCATGCGACCTTCGGGGAGTACGTCAGGGCGATGGGCGGCGACGCGGACGGCATGACCACCGGCCGCTGGGGCTTCATCTCCAAGAACTACACCGCGGACGCCACGCACGACCTCCGCGCCCTGCGGGGCATACCGGTGCTGCTGGCCCTCGCAGGCCATGACATCAACGTGGACACCGCCGACACCGAGCGCGTCTACCGCAAGGTGCTGGAAGCGGAAGGTGGCCTGACAGTCAAGCGTTACCCGGACGCGGCCCATTCACTGGTCAAGCAGTCCATCGAGCAGTCGGACCTCGAGACCACACTCACCGCACTTTTCTCCCCCCGCTCGCTCTTCGCGGACGGATTCCTGGACGGCCAACGACAGTTCCTCATGGAGCTCGGCCGAGACTCCGCGGCAAAAGTAGATCCTGGTCGTGGATGATCGGGCCCTGGGACCGGGCCGACCCACCCAAGCGTGGAGGCCCCGCACGATGAACCTGACCGGATGGGCAGGCGGGCCGGGCTCTGCTTGCCGCGGGTGATGCGGCGGGGAACTGGTCTTGTGATTCCTGATCAAGTCGGACGAGCCGTGCACCATGCACGGTTCCGGTTCGTCCACCGATGCGCTCACCGCCCGCATTCATGCCGGCCTCCAGGCTGAGCGGGCCGCCCGCGACCCAGGACAGGGGCACGTCCGCTCCTCCGCCGTGGCGGTCCGCAGGTGTCAGGAGCCGGGCGGGCGAAGCCCGGCCACCGCCCATTTCGCCCGCGTGGACAGCTGGCTGAGCGCCTTCGCCGACTCCTTGCCGATCGTGTCCAGCAGGACCCTGCCGTGCGCCATCGTCGTACGCGCGAGTTCCGCGTCACCCGCCTCGACCGCGGCGAGCGTCAGCTCCAAATGCTGCTCCGTGATCAGTCGGCCGAGCCCACGGCGGTGCCACTGGGGAACCACTCGGTCCGACGTGGCGCCATCGGCGCCGACCGCCGCACGTGCCCGCTCCAGCGCCCGCCCCGCTGCCGCGAGGTCGCCCTTACGACGCTCCAGGCGGGCGAGGACGTACGCCTCCGAGGCGCAGTCCCATGGCGTGTCCTGAAGGGAGAGGAGGTTGAACTGGGCGCGGGCCGCCTGCGCGTGGTCACCGATGCGCTCCAACGCGCGGCTGAGCTCCCGTAGTCGGTCCGCGTCCGGACCCGTGTCGTCCAGCATGCGGATGAGCGCGACCCGGGCGTGCTCGACACGACCCTGCCGGTGGGCCAGCTCGATCCAGGTGAACTCGCTCTCCCCAACCACTTCCCGCCCGTGCCGCTTGGCTTCCTCGGCGCGGGCCCACTCCAGGGCTCCGGTACTGTCGGTGACCTGCCCGGCAGTGGCCGACCGCAGCAGCCGAACGTCCCCGTCCTGACCGTGCAACGCCACCAGCACAGCGGCCAGCCGCCGCTCCTCGAACCACTCGGTTCGCTCGGCACTCTCGCACTCCAGGAGGAAACGCAGCAGCGGCAGGTCGTCGTCCCGGCGGTCATACTGCGCCGCCCGCAGCACCCCCGCCCGTAGCACCGCATCCTCGGCCGCATCCTCCCGCGCGCGGAGGTCGCCGGAACGCATCCGTTCCAGCGTCTCCCGTCCCGGGCCGAGAACGACGTCGCGCAGGGGCTGGCGGAAGGACTCGTCCAGCCGGTACGCGCAGAGCTTGTGGGAGTTGAGCAGGACATGGTCCGGCTCGGTGCGCCCGGCAGCCGATTCCGCCAGGGCAAGGAGTTCGACCAGCGGCCGGTCCGGCAGGCCCAGACCGCTGATCAACGCCGCTCGCTGCGCGTCCAGTTCGCGGGCGAGCTCCTTCGGCAATTCTTCGTCCGCCGCACGCATCTCGGCGAGCAGGTCCTCCTCGTCCAGCTCGGTGGAGATGTTCTGGCGCCGCCCGGGCAGCCGGACGAGGATCTCGATCGCCTCGCCGACACTGTCGGCGAGCAGCACGGCGTCCCCCGCGGAGGACGCGTGGAGCACAGCCGTTCCCCCGCACAGGAAGTACGTGCCGCCGGTGCGGTCGCCGGCGATCGGCTCCAGCGACGAACCGGACGCCAGGTGCACCGCCTCGACGTGATAGGCCCGGCTCACATCGAAGTCGAACGGGAACGCGGCCAGTTCGGCCAGATCAGTGTGGCTGCGCAAGAGTTCCAGAACGCGGTCGGTCATACGACCGAACCCTAACGAGGCTCCAACAGGGGCATCGGGCGCATACGGTTCTCCGAGGTGGCGGCGATGTGCCTCAGCTCGGCCACGCCGATGGACGGGGCGGCGTCGGAACTCGCCGGTATATCTCATCCCTCAATTACTCAACAGGACAACCCTGTTGGGTCCCTGCTCGGGATCTTCGTGTCCGTTTACTGCGTTCAGGTCACTCGGCCATTTGTTCGGCGAGCCAAGCCTCGAAGGCGACCAGGACGAACAGGAGCACCGTGCGATCTCATCTGGGTATGCTGCCTCTGATGTGTCGGCGCAGATCCGAGATCTGGACGCCGCCACTTCCGGGGGAGGGGCATTGGAACAGTGGGGGCCGCTGGTGCCGGCGGTGGCGGCCATCTGGCCGAGAGTCGTAGGACATGTCTCGGAGCACGAACTGAGCGACCTCGAAGACCTGGTGCTGGCCGGCCTGTGCGCCTACGACCAGGCAAGCGCGACGGCCGCGGCTGAGGCGCCCAATATGACGCCCGAGTC
The DNA here is from genome assembly GCF_024612035.1 of Streptomyces sp. DSM 40750. Taxonomy (GTDB): domain Bacteria; phylum Actinomycetota; class Actinomycetes; order Streptomycetales; family Streptomycetaceae; genus Streptomyces. Next base: position 534,359 of record NZ_CP102513.1, on the reverse strand, counting down.
CTTCGACCTCATCGACACCGCGGCGCGTTCCGTGGAGGCCGCCCTTCGGGCTCGCCCACCTCTGGGGGCCTGGCTGAACGAGGAGTTCGATCGGCTGGCCGAAGGACAAGAACGCTTCGGGCCCGCGGCCGCGCCCTCCTACTGGACCGCCTTTCAGCGTTCGCTGCTCGTGCCCGTCATGTACGCCACCGACCGAGCGGAGCAGGGCTCGGGGGCCTATGGGTCCCGGCGTGGTGCACTCTCCTACGGACAAGCCACGGTGAGCGTGCCCGACGACCGCACGGTCGGTTCGGTGGGCAAACCCCGTTGGTGGCGTCTGCAATTCCGTCCTGACCCGGTCCGGGACGTGGTGCTCGGCGCGACCGAGCAAGCGGACGCCGACGCCTTGGTTCAGCGAGTGCGTACGCAGCTCGATCACGGTACGGACCGGGAAGCGCTGGTGTTCGTGCACGGCTACAACGTCACCTTCGCCGACGCCGCCAGGCACGCCGCTCAGATCGCCTACGACCTCAACTTCACCGGAGTGGTCCTGCTTTACAGCTGGGCGTCGAAGGGCGGGGTGCTGGACTACCCAGCGGACGGGGACGCCGCACGCCGGGCCGTCCCGTACTTCCAGACATTCCTGCGGACCCTGCTCACCCGGACGGGTGTGCGCCACGTGCACATCATCGCCCACAGCATGGGAAACCGACTACTCACCGACGGGCTGGCCGGTCTGGACACCACGGCACTGCCGGGGAACTCCGGACGGCTGGGCCACATCGTGTTCGCCGCTCCGGACGTCGACCGCGACGTCTTCCGGCACCTTCTCCCCGCCGCTCTCCGGCAGGCCCGCACCTGCACGCTGTACGTCTCCGACAAGGATCGCGCCCTGGCCGCGGCCCGTAGACTGTCGGACTTCCCGCGAGCGGGGCAGGGCGGCACCTCGGTGATCGTCGCGCCGGGACTGGACACCGTCGACGTCACCGAGTTGGGGACCGACATCCTCGGCCACTCCTACGTGGGCAACCACGCCACCGTACTCGCCGATCTCCATGGGTTGCTCAGGCACGGCCATGGGCCGGCACAGCGCTACGGGCTTGCCCGCACACCGCACCCGGACGGCGACTACTGGTCGTTCCTGCCGCAGAAATGACCTGGCCGTTGGCCGCGACCGACGATCGATATCGAGTGACAGACGATGACTCACTTCGTGGACAGAGTGCCTTTTCAATGGAACGCGCCCGGCGCTCTGGAGCTGCGCGATCTGCTGGCCTCGGTGTACAACCGCTCCTCACAGGTCGAGCAAATGGCCAAGCGGGCAGGAGTGGTGACCGGCTACGTCAACTGGGACCGCCCCATGATGACCGTCTGGTTCGACCTCATCGAAACGGCCAGCAACCAGAAGCAGTTGCGGCCCCTGCTGGAGGCTGTCACCTCCGGACCCGACCGGGCCGTCGGCGACCGGGTTCGTGAACTGCTCGATACGCATCCCGTGGTGGAGGCTCCCGACCGGACCAACAGGGCAGGAGACTTCGCACACTTCGAAGATGTCGACGACCTCGAGCGCCAGATCTTTCGCTCCAGTACCCTTCAGGACGTGGTCTTCCTGCGCCGAGGCACGGAACTGGCCACCGCCGTGTGCCGACTGCGTGTCACAGCGGCTGACGGCGCCCAGTACCACGGGACCGCGTTCCGCATCGCGGATGATCTGCTGTTGACCAACCACCACGTGCTGTTCGACGCCGCGGGAGAGCAACCCACGGCGGTGGAGGCCTGGTTCGGCTACGAAGCCGACCTGCACGGGCGGACTCGTGATCACCAGGTGGTGGTTTGCGAACCGGCATCGGCCGTCGGCGAATCCGAGCCGGACTGGGCAGCCATCCGCAGCACGGCAGACATGCCTGACGACGCCATGCGTGTGCCCTTCCCCGGAAGCGTTTCGGTGGCCAGGAACGACAGGGTCTACATCATCCAGCACCCGCACGGCGGCGTGAAGAAACTCGGCGCCCGCCACAACGTCGTACGGCACGTGGACGACACCGTGATCCAGTACTGGACCGACACAGAACAGGGCTCGTCCGGCTCACCGGTCTTCGACGAACACTGGGCGCTGGTCGCCCTGCACCGCCGCTGGCGCAGGATCGGTGCGGGCGACGAGCCGGCCGAGTTCCGCAACGAAGGCCTTCGGATCGAGCGTGTCGTCGAAGGGCTCACCCGAAAGCGGCTGGTGTGAACCGATGCCCGCGTTGATCGACGACTGCGCGTTCAACCTCGATGACGAACGCGCCAAGAACCTCCTCAAGGCACTGATCACCGTCTACGGGAACAAGCACACCGCACGCCAGCTCATTCTCAGCGCCGGTCTCAAGGAGGGCGACATCAACTGGGAAAACAGCATGGCCGACGTGTGGCCGGAGGCCCTGGAAAAGGCGGCCCCCGCAGGCCGCCTGCGGGCTCTCGTCGAGACCGCTGCCGCCGATCCCAACACCACCGCCCACCCCGTCTTCCAGTATCTGCTGACCGAGGAGACGTCCTCCCAGGAGGCGGACCCCTGTTCCGTCTATCTGGTCAACAACCGCCAGAGAGCCTTCTTCAACCGTCTGACGTTCCGGACCACACTGCACGACATGGTCACGGGCGGGGGGAAACGCGTGCTGGCCGTGCGGGGCCAGCGCCGTTCCGGCAGGACACACAGCTGGTACCTGATCGCACACGTGCTGGACAGCTATCGCGTCAACCGTCGCCGGATCCGCATGAGTGACTACTACTCCCCGGTGCGGGTCGCGGATATCGGGCACACACTGCGGGAACTGTTCGGATGGAACATCTCCATAGACCTCAACACATCGGAGGACAGCCAGGCACGGAGCCTGGTGAACCAGATCGAGAACGTGATGAACGAGGAGCAACGTGACAGCCGAGCGCAGAGCGGCCACTGGCTCGTGATCGACGACTCGGAGTCCGTGCGGTTCACAGAGCCTGCCCTGAGAGCCCTGACCCGTCTGGTGGCCGCGGTCATCGAGGAAGAGATGGCGGACCGGCTCCGCATCGTCCTGCTGGCGTACGACGGCTGGCTGCCCTCCGACCTGCAGTCGTATGTCTGCCATGAGGAGTTGACCCCCCTCACCGGCAAGGACTTGCACGACTACGTGCTCGCCGTCGCCAAGGAAGCAGGCAAGCCCGTCGACCCCGACCAGGCCGACCACCTCGCCAACGAACTGAGCAGCCGATCCGGCGGGGGAGACGTCACCGCCGACGCGCCACTGCCGATGACCGACAGACTGCAACTCGCCGCCGCGTCCTGGGCCCGCGAGCAGTACGCCCGCGGTGAGCGGCGTGGCTAAGGTTCCGATCGGCGCACACCAGCAGGAGAGCCCCCACGACCGCCGCACGTTCCGAGAACGGACGGTACTCCTGGGCTCGTTCACCGCCCACGACCTCGTTCCTCCGGAGGACGACGAGACCGCCACACACAGCGCCGCGTTACAGGATTTCCTGCTGGAGGACTGTTCGCGTATCACGACGTCCCGGGGCCGTCGGTGGTGCCTGGCTCCCGGCCCCCGGGCCCGGACGCTGGATGACCTGAGCACCCGTGACAGGCTGCTGGCCGCGGCAAGATCCGCGTCCGACATCGGCGAAGACCCGGCACGAGCCTGGACCGAGCGTCTCCTCCTGGGCGCAGATCGGCCGCTGGCCGAGCAGAGCTTTGACGAGTTGTACACCGGGCTGACCGTGGTCGGTTGGTTCAAGGAGGCCCCGCGCGCTCGGGACCAACTGGCTCGGGACGGAGTCGTGCTGCCGGATCCCGACGACATCGAGCACGCCATAGGACGGGCCCGCCTGCTTCAACCGCTGTGCGCCCTCGCCGACGCCAAGTTCACCGGCCGTACCGACGAACTGGCCTGGCTCAGTGCTCACCTCGGCGAAGCCCCGGACAACAACCGGCCCGACTCGGCGGACCCGGAGAAGTGGCAACGCGGTGACGCTCCCGGCTCCTGGGCGTTCGTGCACGGGCCTGGCGGCGTGGGCAAGTCGACACTCGTCGCCCGCTTCGTGCTGGACCGTATCGACGGCTACGGCCGCGTTGCCCACGGCTTCGCAGCCGACGACGGCCGGCCACAGGCCGCAGCCGACGTCGCTGCCGCCGACCGCGGCAACGCAGGCGGCCGTCCCCCCGCGGACGTCGGTGCACCGGACGACGACGGTCGGCAGTCGGCTCAAGGACTGCGTCCGATGCCCTGCTTGTATCTCACCTTCGACCGGCACGACCTTGTCGCCGAGAGGCCGCTGACCCTTGTGGCCGAGGCTGTGCGCCAACTGGGTCTGCTCTTCCCGGACCTCGCCGGGCGTACGGAGGAACTGAAGCGGGAGCTGGAGATCACGCTGGCTGCTGACCGGCTCACTCGCTCCGAGGACGGTCACTTCAGTCCGCGGGCCGCCCATCAACGCGACGAGTTGACCCTGATCGACGCGTTCGCCGCGCTCGTCACATCGGTCACCGGCGGCACCACCCAGCTGTGGTTGCTCGCGCTGGACGCCTTCGAGCAGGTGCAGCGCAGCGGGCCGGTCGCCGTGCAGCGCCTCCTGAACTTCCTCTCCCTGCTGCACCTGGCCCATCCGGGTCTCCGGGTTCTGGCAGCCGGCCGGGCGCCCGTCGAAGCGGCCCCGTTCCGGTGCTTACCGTTGGAGGGATTCGACCCCGCCACCGCCCGGGCCTTCCTCCACCGGGAGCTGACGGACAGTGCCGAGGACGCCCTGCCTGCCGAGAGCGGCCGGGAGCTCGAAGCCATCATGCACATCGTCGGCACCAGTCCGCTCAACCTCAAGCTCGCCGCCGCACTCGTGCGGCGGGCCGGAACCCAGGTCCTCGGCGATCGGCGGCTGCGGAGCGAACTCCTGCTGCAACTGGGCGCCGAGACGGTGCAGGGCGTGCTCTACCGGCGCCTCCTGGACCACCTCCACGATCCGGACCTGCGCCGCATCGCCAGTCCCGGGCTCGTCGTCCGCACCCTCACGCCGGGGGTCATCCGAGAGGTGCTGGCCAGGCCGTGCGGTCTTGGCCACGTGGACGAAGAACGCGCGCGGAGACTGTTCGACGACTTCCGGGCCGAGGCCACACTGGTCGAGGAGGTGCCCGGCCGGGACGCCGTCGTGCATCGCGGCGACGTCCGCCGGGCGATGCTGCCGTTGCTGCGCCGTGACCAGCGGTCCGTCGTGGACCGGATCCACCGCAAGGCCGTGGGCTACTACGCGCTGCTCCATGCCGGGAACGACCTGGTGGAAAGCCGTGTGGAGGAGCTGTACCACCGTCTCTCCCTGGCACAGTCGACGCAGACCCTGGACAAGCGCTGGATCGACGCGGCAGGTGCACTTCTGGAGAGCGCCATGGAGGAACTGCCCGCGCGCGCCCAGGTGTACCTCACGGAGAGACTAGGCAACTCGGCGACGGCCGAGCTGCGCGCCATGGCGGACGACGAGACCTGGGAGCGTCAGGCAACGCGCGTCGGTAAGGCTCTCCTGGCGGCGGACAACCCCGCCGAGGTGACGGAGGTGTTGGCCGAACGCGAGCATCTGGTGCCCGACAACCTCGATCTGACCCTGCTCAGCATGCGGTCGATGCTCGCCCTGCGCCGCCCCGCGGACGCGTACGAACTGGTCGACCGAGCCCTGGAGCTGGCCGCGGAATCGGCCGATCCCGTCGTCTTCGTGGACCTGGCTCTCCTGGGGGCCCGCACCTGTGAGGACCTCGGCCGCTTCGACGACGCCCTGGACCTTCTGACGCAGGCGCGTCGCGTGGCCGAGCGCCCGGGCATGGCGATCCGTCTGCTGTCCGTGGCCGCGGCGCAGCTCAGGATCCATCGACGTGGCGGCTCCGTGGACACCGCGGAGGCGGTCTCCCTGCGCGCGGACACCTTGGTGCGAGTGCGCAACCTGGGCTCGAAAGCCTATCGGCGTCACCCCCTGCTGATTCGCGAACTGGCTGCCGAGATCGGTGACGAGATGCCGGAGCTGGTGTCCTACACGGCCAGGTCACTGGGTGTCGGCGGCACCGAAGGGCCGGACGACGTCCTGCTCGGTTCGCTGACCGGCGAGGTCGTGACCACCCCGAGCACCGAACGGACCGCAGACGCTCCCGACACGGGTGGGCAAACCGTGGCCGCCCGGGACCGGGACCCTGACGGACCGGCGGTGTCTCCGGGATCGGTGCGCGTGAGCAGCGTCAGCGTGAGCAGCGTCAGTCGGGGGTATGCCGTCGGAAGCTACCTGGACAGTCACCCCGATGGGGCCGCGCCATGGAACCGGGCCCTGGTCGACTCCTACCGGCACGAAGTGGACCGGCCCTACACCCGAGACGCCGTCGTCGTCATTCCAGGATTCGCCGGAAGCACCCTGGTGGACGAAGAAAGCGACGAGGTCGTCTGGGGAAGCACCTTCAACCACGTCATGAACCTCATGCGGCAAACCCGCCGTAGCAACGGTCTCGCCGTGACGGAGGAGGAGCGCCAGGGACAGGGAGGGCGCCTACGGCCCGCCGAGCTGCTCCAGGGCCCTGCCTGGCTCCCACTGATAGGCGGGCTGTCGCCCTACGGCCGCCTCGTCAATGGTGTCCGCTCAGTAGTGGTGCACGGCGACGCGGCGCTGGAGTTCCCGTACGACTGGCGACTCTCGGTGGGGACCTCCGCCCGCCGCCTGGCCGAAGCCGCTCTACGGCATCTGGCGCGATGGAGGGAACACGCCGCACATCAGGCTTCCGCGCGTCATGGACCCGCCGACGGATCGAAACTGGTGCTGATCGCCCACTCGATGGGGGCTGGTCGCGCAGGCAGCCTTGGCCGCATACCCGGAACTGTCGCGGGCAACCCGGGACGTCATCACCATCGGCACGCCCTTCCGTGGCACGCCGCAGGTCATGCAACTCCTCGCTTCACGGCGCTCCCGGCTCCAGCGGAATGCTCTGTCGAACCCGCTCGGCGAGGCAGTGGGTACCATGCCGAGTCTGTACGACCTGCTTCCCGACACGCCGTGCGTGCTCACGGACAGCGGAGGGCTACGCCGTCTCACACCCCGCGACGTCCAAGCGGTTGGCGGGGATGACGCGCTCGCCGAGGCCGCTTTGGCCGCACGCCGCAGCCTCGCGGCCGCGACCGGGCGACTGCCGCGCATGCATGCCATCGTGGGCACGTCACAGCCCACTCCGCAGAGCATGGCCATCGAGGACGGTGCCGTCCGACTGTTCCGGCACGTTCCACGGCTGCGGGACGACGGCACACCCGTCCGTGACGCACGGGGGCTGCCGGTGCTGGTGGACGAGGGAGGTGACGGCCTGGTGCCGAAGTGGTGTGCGTTGCCGACCGACCCCGCCACCTATCTGCCCGTCGTGGGACACCACAGCTCACTTCCCGCCAGCGCGACGGTGGTCAACATGGTCCAGGAGATCCTCACGGGCAAGTTCGATCGCCGGACGTCTCTGGAAGGACCCTTCGGCGCTCCGGAGCCGGCCGGCGGCGTCGCGTCGCTCGCACCGTCCTTCGGGATCAGCGCGCCGTCCGAGGTCGTACCTGGGCAGGAGTGGTCCTTGACGGTCACCGGGGCGCATCCCGCCGCCGTCGCGTGCCGACTGCTGCGCGCCGAAACCGGTGAGGTGACAGCACGTATGCGACTGACCTCGGCAGCTGGAGATCCCGGTACTTTGACGGCGCGGGCTGTGGTGAGCACCCCGGGGTTCTACCAGGTGGTTGCCCAAGCGGGAGGGCTGTCCGCCACGGCGTTGGTGGTGGCGGTCGACTGTCCGACGGGAGACTGAGACGGGGCCTCTGAGATGAGTGCAGTGATCACTTGTCGAGGGTGAGGAGCAGCGTGATCAGCACGCTCAGCAGAAGGATCACGCCTACGCCCAACAGGACGATCCGGGCCGGTAGCAGATCTTCCGGTCGGCTGTCGGGCCGGGCGGGCGTGAAGTGCGCCTCATGGTCGCCGGGGTGTGGGTCGAACTCGAAGGCACCGGCTGCGGGGTTCGGGTCTCGCTCGGCGGCCGGTTCGGGGAGCCGCGCGGCGGGCCGTGGTCCGGTGTGCTCCGGCATGCCCGTCGAATCCGGAGAGGACGCGGTCCTGGGATCCCCCTGGGATTCGGGTACTGCGAACACGCCGATGTCCAGGAAGGGACGAGGCCCGGAGCGCGGCCCCGATGTGGGACGCCAGGCCATCGGTTCCAGGACGCTCTCCTGTGAGGCGACTTCCGGCTGCGGTTCAAGGTCTGGTTGGAGGTCGACGGGGCAGTTGAGCATCGAGCGTAATTCCGCGGCGGTGACGCGTACTTCGCGCATTCTGTGGTGCAGCAGCAGGTGCCAATTGTGAGACTGCGTCGGATCGCGGAAGTCCTTACGGGACAGCAGAAGGTGATCGGCGCCCGGCCGGTGCAGAGCTGTCCACAGAGAGACGTCATGGCTGAGCATCACCAACGCGGCGTGGATGACGTGCGAGGGGAAGCGGTCCCGGTGCATCGCCACGAGGGCGTCCGGCTCCTGGATCGGAACCCCTGTCGAGGTGCTGGTCGTGAACACGGTGCCGCTGGTACCGGTGGAAGCGGCCGTGTGGCGCACTTCGGTCTCGCCGTCCTGGCCTCGTTCGCCTTCGCGCGGGAGGCGGAAGTCGGGGTGTCCGTCTTCGCGGCGAGGGGGTATCGACCATCCAGGAACGGTCATGGCGTCGTAGTCGACGAAACGTACCGCTGTCTCGGAAGTCACCAGGACGTTGCCGCTCTGCAGGTCTCCGTGACTGATGCCGGATCGGTGCATCCGGTGGACGGCGCTGGCGAACCGGTGGGCCAGTCGCCGCAGTTCCGCGCTCGCCTCTCCCGGTCGCTGGTCGAGCACACCGTCGATCCAGTCGGTGAGACGCAGGCCCGAAACCCATTCCATGAGGACGACCGGCCACCATTTCCCCTGCACCCACAGCCCGTTCCGCAGATAGTGCACCTCTGTCTGCCAGGATCCCCGGGCGCCGTGCAGACAGTTCGCGATCTCGCGGTATCGGCGCTCGCGAAGGGGCTCGTCGCGCAGAAAGCACTTCAGCGCCCAACTCCGCCCGTCCTCCGGGTCCTCAAGGCAGTAGACGGCTCCGAAGCTGCCGCCGTCGGCGCCGGGCTGACCGTCGGCGCCCAGTTTTGGCAGGCATCGCTTCAGACGGGGCTCCTCGCTGCACTGCTCCAGCCGGGCCACAGCGGACTGGTAGTCGGACAAGGTGGGCCGTTGGCCTTGAGGCGTCAGCACGGCCCGCACTCCGCTCTGAGCAGGGTGATGTCGTCGTCCTCGAGCACGCGCTTCGCCCGCTGGGCCTGTACCCAGTTGGGGAAATCGTCCCTCGAGGCGCACACCGTGTCCAGCACGACCCAGGGCCGGCCTCCTACGTCCGCGTGGCGGGTCCACCAGCGAGCCAGGGCGTCCGTCATCAGATAGAACACGTCGTCCGAGCGCCAGTGGCCCTCTCGAAGCTCCGGCGTCGGGGGCGTCGTGGTGCTGCTCGCCCGGATCACCGGTGGCACGCGGGTCTTGATGGCCACCGATTCCACCACACGGTCGGAACGGACCTGGAACATGCATGAGTCGCCGACCGAGACCACCTGCCACATCCCTTCACCGAGGCAGTCCGGCGGACCGTCATCTTCCGGACGAGGAAGCAGTCGGATGCCCAGAACCGTTGTAGCCGGGCCGTTGTTGATACGGACCTGTGCGAGCCACGCCCTGCGGCTGGACGAGGCGACGCCTTCGAGGAGGGTTCGCTTGTAACTCGGCCACCGCAGGGTGGCGTCGGCGGCGACATCGTCGAATGCTCGGGCGTTCTGGAAGGCTCGACCGGGCGCGGCGCACAGATCGCGCGCCAACTGCCGCGCCCACCAGCCGCTTCCAGCTGATCCGCTGCTGCCGTCGGCCACGACCAGGCGGGTTTCTCCTCTGCTGCTCGCCGGGGGGAGCGCCATATGGGCGGCATCTTCGATCTGGGCCGGGTGCAGGTTGGATTTGGGCGCTTGCATCAGGCTCTGGCTCACGATCACGCCGGGGTGCCGACGTTCAGGAAGAGCATGACGGACTGCATGCTGGCGTTGAAGACGAAGCCGCGTGCCCCTGTCTCCACCTTCATTCCGAGGTCCACCGCGGTGTCGCGCATGTCGGGGGGCAGGACGTCCGACATGGAGAAGAGCTTGGCGCCCATCGGCGGCAGGCCGGCGGCGGTGTTGGGATAGTGCGTCGGCGTGGCGATGTCGGACGAGATGTGCAGGTTGAACAGGAGGGCACTGCCGTCGTTCGTTCCGATGGAACGGAGCTGTTGGGCTGGGCCGGCCGGATCGCCGTCCGTCGACTCGCCGTCTGTCAGGTTGAGGATGATGGGCGGAAAGCTTCCGGGGTGATCGGTCACCCAGCGGTCCAGGACTCGGTGCGCGTAGAGCAGGGCCTCACACATCGGCGTTCCGGCGGAGGCGGCGGCTTCCAGCCAGATCGGCATCTCCGCGACATGGGTGGTGGTCGTGCCGTCCGGGAGGACATCGGTGCGGGTGAACCGTTCGGAGCGGATTCTGCCCTGTGCGAGGGCGCTCGCAGGCACGAGGTCGCGGCCGGTGAGAGGACCGCCGAGGGCTGGGCCGACCGTGGCTCCGTAGCCGATGACGGAGACGTGGAAGAAGTCCCAGATCTCGTCGATGCCACGACCGCACCGGATGATCAGCTCACGGAGCATGCTGTTGATGGCGTCGGCCACGGCCATCTGTTTGGACTGGGTCGTGCTGGGCATGGCCGCGCGCATGGAACTGGACTGGTCGATCAGGAACACGATGCAAGCCGGATTGGCCCGGCTGATTTCTGCCTCGTACACGGCGGTTGTTCCCTTCTGCTCTGGAGGTTGATTTCGGATCGGTGGTCACCTCAGCCGGGAGGGCCCCAGGTGTTCAGGAGCCCGTCGACGAAGCTGACGTGGAGGCGGCCGGGAGTGGCCGTCACGTTCATGGGCCTCGGACCGTCCGGGGTCAGAGGCTTGAGTTCTCGGCCGGTTCGCGCATCCAGACGGCGCACGCTGCGTGCACCGCAGACGTACACCACTCCGTCCAACGCGGTCACAGCACGTCGCCCGTCTCCGTCGGTGACGGCGCGCCACTTCTGGTCCCACTGCTCCATCGACAGGGCGATGACCGCGCCCGCATGGTCGGTGACCAGCAGCAGATCGCCGTACGTGACGGGAGGCGCAGTGATCGGGAATGTCGATGCGTCCCACTGGCGACGCGAAGTCCCCTCGGGGTCCAGATGGTGGACCGTGCCCAGCGCGTCCCCGATGTACACACCGTCGGTCGTGGGTGTCGGCGTGCATCCGGCCGCGTCCCATGCCTGGTGCGGACTACGGATCTCACCGGTGGCGGGCCGCACCGCCATCAGGCCTCTGCGTTCGGTGGGAACCCAGACCTGGACACCGTCGGTGGCGAGAGGGGAGACCACAGGCTCGTCCAGCCAGATGAGACGGTGCGCGGCCCTGCTGTCGGTGGTCCGGGGGTGCTGAAACCAGAACAGGCCGTGGGTTGTTCCGATCAGCAGCAGATCGTTCACGGTGACGGGAGAGTGTCGGCCGGGATCGCCGTCGAGTTCCAGATGGGTTTCGTCCGTCAGGCCACGCAGGTCGTATCCGTTCAGCCCGCCGTCCCGTAGGGCCCACCACAGCCGGTCGTCCCATGGGACGGGGGCCGACTCGGCGGTGCCGCGCAGTGCGAGGCTGCGCTCATGGCCGCCGGTGGTCGCGTCGATCAGGTGCGCGGTGCTTCCGCAGGTCACCACCAGCAGGCCGTCCATGAGCATCGGCGGAGACAGCAGTGGGCCGCCGGTTTCCCGCGTCCACTTCACTTGCCATGCCTGGTCGGTGCCGGTGCGGCCCGTGTACGTGCGTGCCGGTGAATTGACGAGCACGCGTGTGTCGTCGGCGAGAGGTGCGTGCTGATCGTCGGTAGTGGCCTCCTCGTCTGTCGGGCCTGGCAGAGCTCGTGGCGTGTCCGATGCGGGTGGGGCCCCGTTCGGTCTCTGAGGTCGTGTGTCCGGGGTCGTGCTTTCGGCGGAGGCCCCGGCCGTCCGGTCTTGCGGTTGATGAGCGGAGGTGGCACGCGTGGTGCTCGGTCGCGGGTCGGGCGGAGCGGCGGAACTTCTCTCGTCCTCGCTCGCTGAGGAAGGCGAACCTGTGTCGAGTTCGCGGCGATGGGGGCCTGCGTTCAGGGCGGTGACCTCGCCGGGCATGTTCTGACGCGCCAGCACCGCCTGCACGTACTCACGCCAGGCCGCGCGGTACAGGCCAAGGCGGTGGTTGCCCCAGAGAGGCGAAACGGTGAGCCGCCTCAACCGCTTGGCTCCCGGCCGTGACCAAGGCCGGTGCCGAATCGATTGCGATACCGCCTTGTGCAGCTTGGCGCCCGCGTTGCCGTGGGTTGCCGCCCAGTGGGCGATGGTCGCCTCAGCTGGTTGCCGGGCGGTTCTGCTCTGCATCAGGGCGTCGATGAGGTCAATGGCGGGAAAAAGAGCCGCGCCGGTGCAGGCGTAGGCAGTGATCGCGCCCACCGCGTAGACGCTGCTGGATGCCCGCACCGGGGCGTCCGCTCTGCGAAGTTCCGGTGGCAGCCAGCTCGCGTCGGCCCACAAGAAGGACGGACGTGGATCGGTATCTGCGCGGCTGTCGGGAACGTGGAGGAGACCGCGCAGCGACAGCGCCAGGTGCACGTCGACCACAACCGCCTGGTCGGTGGTGAGGAAGAGATTGGACGGCTTCAGGCCGGAAAGCGTGAGCCCCTGAGAGTGCAGGCGCTGCGTCAGGCCCGCGAGTTGCCACAGCAGGTACAGAGCGGCCTCAGCCGGAAGCGGGCGGATGGCCACAGCAGTGGTCAAGGAAACAGCGGAATTCCTGGCACCGTTGGATGAGGGGCCGTCGCTCAGCCAGGAAGTCGCGACCCAGGCGCGGCCGGCAACACGGTCATATCCGCCCTTGGCAGGTATCGCGTGGCGGGCTCCGGGTGAGTCACCCGTTGCGTGTACCTGATGGAAGTGGCTGAGGACCTCCTGTACCCGCCTTCCAGCCGCACGAGGCTGTCCCCAGCCTGCATGCAGTTCTTTCACGGCCATATGCGTTCCGTCCTGCCCGAGTCCCAGATAGGTGTCGCCGAGCGTTCCCCGGCCCACCAGGTGTCGGAGACTGAACCCCCCGAGTTCTCTCATGTGTGCGCCCCCATACGGCTGTTGACATTCCTTGCCCACTGCTCACCCCTGGGCGGCCCGCGGCACCTCGATGCGGTCGTGGCCGTGCCTGGGGCAGGTCATGGCGCGGCAGACCCCGGGAGATTCAGGGCTTGGACAGTGCAGTTCCATGTGCCGATGTATGCGTGGCCGCGCGCGACGAGCGGCGGCGCGTGCATGGTCCCGTCGGTGCGATGCGTCCAGTGCACCTCACCGGTCAGGGCGTCGACCGCGGTCAGTGCGTCGTCGGAACCGACATACAGGGTGCCGCTGTCGTGCACAGGAACACACCTGAGGCGCCCGCTCGTGGCCAGGTGCCACTTTGCGACACCGGTGCGCGCTTCATGGGCCCACAATGTGCCGCCCACAGTGCCCACGTAGAGCATGCCCTGGCCGAGGACAGGTCCGGTGCAGGCGGCTGCCCTGCCGGCCGAGCGCCACCGTTCGCGTCCGGTGCGTGTGTCGATTGCGCACAGGGTGCCCGTCCGGCTGGCGAGGAAGAGTGTGCCGACGTGTCCGGCCGGGGCACCCACGAGGTCCTGCAGTTGCGGCAGTCCCATCGCCCCGGACCCGTCGTGCACCGTCAGGGACTGGAGTTTTCCTTGCCAGCCCGAAACGTACACCCGGTCCACCGCCACGGTAGGGGGGTCGAAGACCGGACCGTTCCCGCGGTCGCTGACCCAGAAGGGTGAGCCGGTACGGGCGGAGAGACAGTGGACCGCCCCGTCCCGTGCGCCCACCAGCACTCTGTTGCCCGCTACGACCGGGGTGAAGACACAGCTGTCGCCGGCGGTATAACTCCATCGCAAGGATCCGTCGGTGGTGTCCAGAGCCAGCAGGGTGCGATCGGAACAGGGGACATAGAGCATGCCGTGCCCTGCCGCGGGCGTGCATTCGATGCGGGCTCCGAGGTCACGCTTCCACAGGATCCTGCCGTCGGTGGCGTCCAGCAGCCAGACAGAGCCGTCCAGGGAGCAGACGGCGATGCCCTCAGTGACGTCGACCGGGGAAGTGAAGTAGGCGCGTCCGCTGAGTTCGTGGACCCACCTGACCTCAGGCCTGTCCGTGTCACTGGAGGCTCGGGTCCGCCCTGTCCGCCCGTCCCACTGCGCGGGCATGAACGCCTTCGTGTGCTCCGCGTGCTTGAGCACTTGGCTCCGGGCGGTGTTCGGCAGCCATGTTGCCCTGCGGGTCTTGCTCTCGCGTGGGTGCACACCGTGGTCCGCGAGCCTGATGAGGAGTTGCTGCGCGGTGATGCGGTGAGCGGGGTCCGGCCGGGTGCACTCCACCACAAGGTCGCGCAGGGAAGCGTGCAGGCGGTTGAAGGCATCTGCGGGGAACCGAGGTGGGCGGCCCACCAGGGCCTCTTCGAGGTCGGGCCGTTCCATCTCGGCACCGGTGGCGGCGTACACGAGCGTCAGACCGAGGGCGAACATGTCACTGGGGTGTCCTGCTCCGCCGTATGTCTGCTCAGGCGCCATGAACGCGTCCGTGCCGACCCTCATGGTCGGCCAGGTTCGAGTTTGGTCCAGTCTGCGAGAGACTCCGAAGTCGATGAGCCGTATGGAGCCGTCTGCCGCGCTGAGGACGAGGATGTTCGACGGCTTGAGATCCCGATGCACGATGTTGTGGGTCTGCAGGCGCACCAGGATGGGAGCGATCTCGGCAGCCAGGCGAAGGACCGCCTTCGTGTTGAGCGGACCATGGTCGGAAACCAGCGTTCGCAGGTCCATTCCGGATACGTACTCAGTCGCGAACCACGGTGGCACGCTATCCGGATCGCAGTCGAGGAGCCGCAGCGTCCCCTCAGCGTCCATCTCACTCAGGGCTTCGATTTCTCGGCGAAACAGGCGTCGTACGTACTCGTCCGAAGACAGGTCACTCCGCAGTACTTTCACGACGGCCAGCATCGAATCCGCAGTTCGTGGTCCGCTCGCGTTCGCGAGGTACACAGTCGCCATACCACCGGCCCCCAGCACGGCCAGCATGGTGAACCGCCCTAGCTGTGACGGGTCACCGGCGCGCAGACCTCTCACGTCCTCTTCACTCCCCCCTGCAGAAAAGGACAATGCTTTCGATTTTGCAACGTCGCCATAAAAGAGCTGAAGCGACGAAACCCCCTTCAAGAGCAGCGAGGGTACTTCATTACGGGCTCATTCGCAGGGGAGAGGCGGGCGGACTGGCGAATAGGTAGAGAGATGAACATTTTTTACTTTCATTCCTGCTCATCCAGTGCAATGGCTGAACGAATTTGTAGCACTGTGATCATGTTGACTCCTCATGGGATCGCTGAGCGCAGTCGACCAGCGCTTGTGTGAGGTCTCGGATGGCTTCCGCTTTCCGAACGTGATCGTTGGGGGCCGGGCGGGCGTGGACGGTGGTTGAGGGCGGGAGAAGAAGGTCCGGGAAGAGGTCGCGCAACGCACCCTTCCCGACGCGCTGCGCTGACGACCTGCGCGACGTCGGCGAGGTTCGCGCACCACCGTCTGAGCCATCAAGGCCTCACCAGGGGACGACCACGGCCCCTGGCACCTTTCCACAGGCGGCCGACCGGAGCTCCCGGGGCGGCCCGATCCCGAAGGAGCCACCATGCACGCGCCCGTCGGCACGCACGCAGGGCGGGATGCTCGACATCCACGACCACAACGGGCACCGGGTCCGGCCGCTGTTCTCCGCCGCCACACCCGAGTACGTCGGCACGTCGTTCGTCGCCGCTTACCTGTTCGACGCCGCCCCCCGGGCGACCCAGCCGCCGCGAAAGCGTTCGTCTTCTCAGCCGAATCGCAGGATACGGGGGGCGAAGGTGCCCTCGGGGCCGTCGGCGCGGCCGACCGACCACACTGTCGTCGTGCCCGGCACCGGCGTCAGCCGCAGCACCGAGGAGTCACCCTCCCCGGCCACCGCCGGTTCGCTGTACTCGGTGAACGACTGCCCGTTCCAGGCAAGGAAATCCGGCCCGGGGACAAACGGCGGATAGCTGCCCGGCGGGCCCCACTTCTGGGAGCGGGCCACCGAGACCCAGCCCAGTGCGCCGGATGAGGTAGGCGCCAGTGAGCTGATCGAGCCGAAGTCGGCCGGCACGGTCACCCGGCTCCACGCCTGCCCGTCCCAGCGGACCAGCAGCGGCGGAATCGGCCGGCCCACCGGGCCGCCGACGAACCCGGCCGTGCCACCCGCCCACACCTCCGTCGGGGAGACCGCCAGCACACTGCCCACGGCCGACCGCGGGAACCCGTGCACGATCGTCTGCTGCCACGCCTGCCCGTCCCAGTGCGACACGGCCGCACCCGAGTCGGTGGCGCCCGCGGCCCAGACGTCGTCGGCCGCCAGGATGTGCAGGCCGTACACGGATCCCGGCGGCACCGGCACGTCCCGCCAGCCGCGCCCGTCCCAGCGCAGCAATACCTGTGCGCCGTCCCGCGAACCGATCAGCCAGGTCTCACCGCCGCCGGCGACGACTTTGGTCAGCAGGACACCGCGCGGCGGCCGGCTCTCGTACCAGGCGATGCCGTCGAAGCGGAGCAGGTGGGCGCCGCCCGCCGAGTCACGGCCGACCGCCCAGACCGCGGTCGGCGAGGTCGCGGCGATGGACAGCAGCTCTCCCTGCCAGCCGATCCCGGGGAGACTCTGGCGCTGCCAGGCGGTTCCGTCCCAGCGCAGCACCAGCGGAAAGCCCGGCGCCTCGCGACCGACGGCGTCGGCACCCACCGCCCACGCCCGGTCCGGTCCGAACGCCACGGCCTCGTTCAGCCCGGCCTGCGGGCGTACCTGTGCCGGGACCGGAACGTGTTGCCAAGACAGGGTTTCGGCCGCGGCCGAGGCCGACGCCATGCTGGTCATGATCGTTATGATCGTTATGATCGTCATGACGACGGCGAGGGCTGCGACGAGAAGTCGGCGTGCCATGGTCAGCCTCCCAGCCGCTCGCTCATCAGGTTCGGTTTCGAGCCGTAGATCTCGACGGTCCCGAAGGACAGCAGTGAGAACCCGGCCTTCGCCAGCGCACGCGGTTTGACGTCGATCGCGTTCGTGCGCTCCGGGCCGTAGGAGAAGGTGGTGCGCAAGCCGTCCACCCGTGCGTACTTCGACTGGAATGCGCGGTCGCTGCGCACCGGCAGCCACAGCGCGCCGTCCGGGCCGCGCACCATGGCCTCGGTGTGGGTGTCGCCCAGCGGTGGGTAAGTGGTGCGCCAGGCGTGCCCGTTGAAGGTCACCAGATAGGTGCGGGCCACGCCGTCGGTGTACTGGCTGCCGCCGATCGTGACCCGGCCGGACGGTTCGAGCAAGACCGTGTGCACGTTGCTGTTCGGCGGCAGCGCCACCTTCGCGTCCCGCCACGCCCTGCCGTCCCAGTGCAGGACGGTGGTCCCGGTGCTGGTGTCCGCCCAGGCCCAGGCGTCGGTGGCGGTACGCGCGGTGATCCCCATCAGGAACAGCACACCGTCCGGGGTGGACTGGGTGGTCCAGCCGGAACCGTCGTAGTGCAACACCTTCAGTCCGGTGTCGTCCTCGCCGACCACCCACGCGGCACCCGGTACCGCGGTGAAGTCCTGGTAGGTCCACAGGGTCTGCGGCAGCGGGACGGCGCTCCACCTTCCCGACGACCGGCGCAGGATCTCCCCCACCCCCACGCGGTTGTGGAAGATCCACACCTCCTCGCCGACGAACTGCACCTCGCCGAGCCAGCCCAGCTCACCGGCGCCGGGGAAGGTGGTGTCCCGGCTCCACGCCGTGCCGTCCCACCGGTACAACATCGGCCGCAGTCCATCGGCGGCGTGCTCGTACCCGGTCGCCCACGCCTCGCCCGGCCCGCGGGCGGCGAGATCGGACACGGTCACCGGCGGGGCCGCCGCAGGCACCGGCAGAGCCGACCAACTCGGCGTCACAGCCGCGGCCGGCGACACCACCGCGGCACACGCGATCACAAGGCAGACAATGACCGCACGGAGACCGTTCACGAGACCCCCCAGAGCGCGAAGGCCGCACACGCTATTGGCGTTCACCCACCCGTGAACAGACGGCATTCGGCCGATGAATCGCTCCGGGTCTGACGGAGGCTCCGGACGGTCCCGAGTCGAACGGAGTCGAGTTGCCTGGTGTCACGCTACCGGTGGGGTGGGGAGTTCGTACTCCGCCGGGCTGAGCATGCCCAACGCGGCATGCACGCTGTCGCCGGGGATTCGCTGCCGATCGGCAATGCAGTCGCATGGGTGGCCGGCCTGCGACGAGAATGCCCTGGCCACCGAATCGTTCAGAGGAGCTTTCCGATGATCAGTCAGCAGCGCGCCCATGCCAGCCTGGACGGCCTTGTGATGGGCGATGCGTTCGGTGACGGCTGGTTCACGCGCTCTGACGAGAACGCCGAGGAGCTCTGGGCTGCGCGGGTCCTGCGTCCGGAGCCGTGGTCGTGGACGGACGATTCCGCCATGGCCTTCGTCCTGTTCGCTCACCTGATGACCCACGGAGAGATCCGCCCGGATGCCCTGGCAGTTGAGTTCGCCGCCGAGTACGACCGGGACCCGGGGCGCAAGTATGGGCCGTCGATGCACGGTGTACTCCGGAGCATTCGTGAGGGCGGGCACTGGCGGGCCGTGACCACGGCGCAGTTCGGCGGACAGGGCTCCCACGGCAACGGCGCCGCGATGCGGGTCGCCCCTCTCGGGGCATGGTTCCGGGACGATCTGGCGGCTGCCGGCGAGCAGGCCCGGCTGTCCGCGCTGACGACTCACGCTCATCCCGAGGCAGTCGCCGGCGCCGTGGCCGTGGCAGTTGCCGCAGCGCTGGCAGCTGCCGACGGGGGTCCAGATGCCCCGCCCCGCGCGGAGTTCCTGAAGGAGGTCGCCGACCACGTGCCGGACAGCGACGTCCGCTCCCGACTGTTGGTGGCCGCGAACTTCTCCGACCGTACGTCGGTTCGCCACGCAGCGTCCGTGCTGGGCTCGGGAGCATTGATATCGGCCCTGGACACGGTTCCGTTCGCCCTGTGGTCGGCCGCGGGACATCTGAACGACCTGGGCGAGGCGTTGTGGCAGACCGCTGGCGCGTGGGGCGACCGCGACACCACCTGCGCGATCGCGGGAGGTGTCGTCGCGGCCCGAACCGGCACGGGTGGGGTCCCGGCCGCGTGGCTCGAAGCCCGCGAAGACATCCCCGCCTGGAGCCGCTGGGAAG
Source organism: Streptomyces sp. DSM 40750 (assembly GCF_024612035.1). Classification (GTDB taxonomy): domain Bacteria; phylum Actinomycetota; class Actinomycetes; order Streptomycetales; family Streptomycetaceae; genus Streptomyces. Next base: position 514,956 of record NZ_CP102513.1, on the reverse strand, counting down.
CCCCCGTGGTGGGTCCGACGGGCGCTGAGTAGATCGGGACATCGCTCATGCTCCAGGCTCGCACGGTGCTCAAGATGCCTGAGCCTTCGCGGTGTCCTGGACCTCGCCCAGGTCACCGGCCTGCCATGCCGCAGGCCGCCGACGGGCGTTCTGCCACGTCTACGGCCACGTCTACGGCCGCAGCGGACGGTCCTCGGACGACTCGAAACGCAGAGCGTCGATGGGCATGCCACCAGCCGCTGATTGGCTCTCGACCGGGAACGGCGCGCCGGGGAAACTGCGGACTTCTGATGCCGTGCTTGGAGGAGTTGTGATGCAGGTCGCCGTGGTCACCTTCGACGGGTTCAACGAGCTCGACAGCTTCATCGCTTCCGCACTGATCAACCGGTGCCGTAAGGACAACTTGGAAGCCTTCGTCACGACGCCGACGCCCGTGGTCACGTCGATGAACGGCGTCGAGGTGACCGGGCAGCGCCCGATGGAGTTCGTGACCGAAGCCGACGTCGTGCTGATCGGCAGCGGGGTGAAGGCGCGAGAAGTGGTCGCCGACGACCGGCTGATCTCGAAACTGCTGCCGCTCGACCCTTCGCGACAGCTGATCGGTGCGCAGTGCTCGGGCGCGCTGGTGCTCGCCCGGCTCGGGTTGCTGGGCGCCATGCCGGCCTGTACGGACATGAAGAGCCGACCCTTTGTCGAAGCCTGCGGCGTCACCGTGCTGGACGCGCCGTTCCACGCCGAGGGGAACATCGCCACGGCGGGCGGTTGTCTGGCGTCCCAGTATCTCGCCACGTGGGTGATCACCCGAATGCTCGGCGAGGGCGCCGCGCGCGCCGTCATCGACTACGTGGCTCCGGTCGGCGAAAGTCAGGAGACTGTCGAGCGGGCCATGCGTGCCGTCCACGCGGGCGCGGTTGCACTGCGCTGACGCCTCGCCATCAGCAATTCGGGGCCGCCTGCAATCACGACGACTCTGAGCGCATTGAGGGCGTGACGTTGTCCTAGGTACGCGTGAGCCGTGGACGCGGCGAAACAAGCGGAGGACCAGGAGCTGCCATCCCCGCTGATTGCCCGTCAGCTGGATTTCCTCTGCGTCGTTTCGGTGAAGGCCAGCCCTTGCAGGGCGAGTCGTTGCGTTTCGTATCGACCTTCGGTCGTGGCCTCCACGTCGAACCCGTGCGCGACCTGCGGTGGGTAGCCGATGAGTTCGAGCGCCCGGCTGGGCAGCGCCTGCTGGGACGCCTCTTCCGACTCCCACAGCAGAACGGCTCCCCACCGGTTGGTGTCCGGATCGGAGAGCCACATCTTGAAGCGAAGCCCGGGCACTTCGGAGAACGCGGTGACGGATTCCTCACGCAGGTACTCACGCATGGACTCGATGGTCTGTCCGGAGGCGGACAGGTCCCACCAAACAATGTCGGCACGCATGGCGTTCCTTCCTTTCGAGAACGGAATCCGGCTGTCGGCTGGCCACGGGCACGCGGTTACGGGGCGATGCGGGCAATTCCTTCCGCCGCTCGGGCCGAGATCGGCGCGCCCCACATCCTGCCCGGTGACGAGGTCACAGGCGGTCCAGGCGCTGTGGAGGGTGGGGCGGCCAGGGCTCGAGAGCAGGCAACTCCTGCGCCGCCACCGGTGACACAACGGGCGTACGTCCGGCCAGCCAGGCCGCCAGGTCGCGCACGCCTCCGCCAACCACCGTGCCCGGCGGCCCGTCGCCGACGGACCACTGGCGGCCCACGTCCTCGGCACGGACGCGTGTGCCTGCCGGAAGGCGGCCGAGGAGGAAGTCGATGGCGTGTGCGGCCAGGTCCTCGGGCCAGTCGTCCGGCCGCACGCCGAGTTCCAGATCGACCATGTGGATCCATGCCTCGCGCCAGCGTGCGAAGACCGTGGCGGCAAGGTCGGCGTTGCGGAACGTCACCGGACGGCCCCAGTCCACGCCGGTGGCGCGTGCCCAGGATGCCTCCAGCCCGGCCGTGTGCGCGGCGAGCTGAGCGCGGTGCTCGGCTGCGCTGCGGCCAGCCGTCGCCTCGATGATCGCGTTGCGCTCGTCGACCCCGCTGTCGTAGCCCGCTACGAGTTCACCGCGCAGGGCATGTTCCGCGAGACGGGCGAACATTCTCGCGTTGTCGGTGAGATGCGCGAGGACGTGGCCGCGTGACCAACCCGGAAGGGCGGAGGCCTCGGCGACCTGCTGGTCGCTCAGTCCGGCCACGAGCCTCTCCAGTGTCCGGTGGGCTTCGATCACGGCTGCGACAGGAGGTTGCACGACCCTCCGTCCTACAGGGCCGGGGTCTGGTTGAGGACTGCCGGGGCCCGGGCAGCGAGTTCCTTGAGTGGTTCACCGCTCAGCCGGCATACCGTCCACTCGTTCAGCAGCTCCACGCCGAGCGACTTGTAGAAGTCGATCGTCGGTTCGTTCCAGGCCAGGACCCACCACTCGAAGCGCTCGTAGCCGTTCTGTTGACAGATCGCGGCCAGGAAGGCGAGCAGAGCCTTGCCGTGTCCTCCACCTCGGGCGTGCGACCGTACGTAGAGGTCCTCCAGGTGCATGCCGCGCGTGCCGGTCCAGGTCGAGAAGCGGGGGAACCACAGGGCGTAGCCCACGGCCTGCCCCGTCTCGTCGTCCTCCGCGATCAGTGCGGAAGCAGCGGGATGTTCTCCGAACAGCGCGTCGCGGAGCTGCTCCTCGGTTGCTCGGGCCTGCTCAGCAGCCCGTTCGTACTCAGCGAGTTCGCGGATCATCGCGCGGATCTCCGCGATGTCGTCCACAGTGGCGGCCCGGATCATGCCGGAGATCATCAGCCACCGTACCGAGCCGTGTCCATCCGATTACGCGCCTTCTCTGCGGCGTGAGCCCGACCGTGGCTTCGCCTCGGCGGACGATCTGCGGAACACGTCCGCAGCTGGGCCGACAAGAGCCTTGTGGCGCATCAACGTGCTTGGCGGTGCTGCCCCGATGATGACTTCCGTCGTTGCGTTCGTCGGTGCGGCCTTCCTGGTCGCCATGGTTCCAGGGCCAAGCACAGTCGTGATCCTGCGCCGAGCGGTGGTGAACGGCCGGAGGACCGGTATGGCCACGGTCCTGGGTAACGAGTGCGGGGTGCTGCTGTGGGGCCTCGCCGCGGCCTTCGGTCTCTCCGCCCTGCTGCTGGCCTCGCAGGTCGCCTACGACGTCATCCGGATTGCCGGCGCCGCGGTGCTGGTGTGGATGGGAGCGCGTGCCTTGTGGCAGGCGAGGGGAGCTGGACAGCCGGATCAGGGACCAGCGGAAACAGCCGCGGTGTCGCTTCGGCGGGCGTGCTGGCAGGGCCTCGTCACCAACTTCGCCAATCCGAAGGCCGGCGTGTTCGCCGTGTCCTTCCTGCCACAGTGTCGGAGAAGTGCTTCAGCGGCGGTCCGTTCGGCGCCGGACGGAACAGGTCTCCGGGGCGCTCTTGGTCGGGCTGGGGGTGCGCCTGGCTGCCGAGACCTGAGCTTGTCCTTCAAGGTCTGACTGTGATGGGTGGCCTTCTACTGACAGGCCTGCGGCATCCGGACGACCGCGGTCCCTCCCTCCAGGTCTACCGTTGTCCGGTTCGGTGGCGCCCCGTCTTCCTCGTCGTCCCGCATCACCAGTGCCGACTGCCGCTCCTTCAGTTCGTTCTGCTTCCCGGGCGAAAAGCTCGCGTGGAGCTGCTCAAACCCGGTCGCCGATATCTGGCCCTGCCGGACGCTGTTCCGCCATGGCAGCAGTCCGGCCCGCCCGGCACGGAGAAGCAGCTGATCTGCGAACGCCAGGACGGTGAGCAGGATGACCAGTCCGGGCAAGGTCATGAAGACGGCGAATCCCATGCCCCCAGTATCCGGACCAGGGGGCGATGCCGATAGATCAGACGGTAGGGCCAACTTCAAACGCCCGGTCCTGCCGACCTCGAACATGATCACCCGAACGGGGATTCCCGGGACGTGAACACGGCCTTCGCCTGATCCTTCGCTCCGAACTGTTCGAGCTCACCGACGCGTTGCTGTGCGCGGACGGGCCGGTGAGAAGACCGGTGGACCTGACGCTGCCGGCCGGGCACCGCCGCGGGCACGGCGCCCTGTGCGAAGCCCTCAACCGAGGCCGCCTCGATACCGACCGGCTGTGGCGGACGCCGGCCGCACTGCACACATCCTGGTGCCGGCTGCTGGAAGCGGTTGATCCAGGCCCAGCAGTGGCAGGTGAACGGACTTGACGCCCACTCAGGTGTGCATCTCGGGCGGCGACCGTAGCCGTCCGGCCGTGTCGGCCGCTATTCAACCAGTCGGTTGACAACGCCGTGAGCTCGGCCGTACGGTTATTCAACCGATTGGTTGAAGATGCGAGGTGCGAGATGGCCGACGACCGGCTGTCCCGGGTGTTCTCCGCTCTGGCCGACCCGACCCGGCGCGACATCGTGGCCAGGCTGGCCGCCGGGGATGCCACGGTCAATGAACTGGCCGAGCCGTACGACGTGACCGTGCAGGCCGTGTCCAAGCACATCAGGGTCCTGGAAGACGCCGGTCTGGTCAGTCGCGGCAGGGACGCCCAGCGGCGGCCCTGCCGCCTTGAGGCAGAAGTCTTCGACCTGATGACGAAATGGATCGAACGTTACCGGCGTGAGGCGGAGGACCGTTTCCGTCTGCTCGATGCCGTCCTCGAGCAGACGGCGGAACAGCCGGTGGCGGGCACCCCGACGAACGAGGCGGCATCATGAGCACCACGAAGGCGAACGGCCGGCACGAGACCCAGATCGTGGCCGATCCGGCTCTGCCCACCATCGTCATCATCCGGGAGTTCGACGCTTCGCCGGATCGCGTGTTCCGGGCGTACACCGATCCCGACCTGGTCGTCCAGTGGCTCGGCCCGCGTCGGCTCACCATGCGGATCGACAAGTACGAGACGTGCAGCGGTGGGTCGTACCGCTATGTGCATCGCGAGGACGACGGGACGGAGTACGGCTTCCGCGGCGTGTTCCACGAGGTACGCCTCAACGAGCGCATCGTGCAGACCTTCGCCTACGACGGCTTCCCGGACGGCGTCAGCCTGGAGACAACCGCCTTCGAGGCCCTCGGCAGTCGCACGCGGGTCACCACCAAATCCCTTATGGACTCCATCGAGGCCCGCGACTCGATGATCAAGAGCGGCATGCAGCGCGGCGTCCGGGAAGGCCATGAGCGGCTTGACGAGTTGCTCAGCCGCCGCCAGAGCGGCAACGCCGACCGGCGTACCGAAACGGAAGGCTTGAGATCATGACGAGGGCAACCGATGAGCACCGCACCGTCGCAGGGGTCTTCACGGACCGCGTGCGCGGAGTGCGTCCCGGGGCATGGGACAACCCAGCGCCGTGCGAGGGGTGGGTCGCCCGGGATGTGGTGCGCCACCTTGTCGAGTGGTTCCCGGACTTCCTGAAGGCCGGCGCCGGAGTCGAACTGCCGAAAGGACCGTCGGTGGACGATGACCCGGTGGCGGCCTGGACGGTGCACAGCGACGGCGTGCAGGCCCTCCTCGATGATCCGGCCACGGCACAGAGAATGCTGTCGAATCCTCACATCGGAGAGGTCCCGCTGGACCAGGCGGTCGACCGGTTCTACACCGCCGATGTCTTCATGCACACCTGGGACCTGGCGCGGGCCACCGGCCAGGACGAGCGCCTCGACCCCGGCAGGTGCGCCCAGTTGCTCGAAGGGATGCTTCCGCTGGACGACGTGCTCCGCAACAGCGGCCAGTACGGACCACGGGTCGAGGTACCCGAAAGCGCCGACGTACAGACTCGCTTGCTCGCCTTCATCGGCCGTAGGCCCTGAGCCGGTGCTGAACCCCGGCGAGCCGGTCAACGCCGACCTCAAACGGAGCCTTCCGAGGCACGGCCGGCCCGCGATCAGGCTCAACTCGCCGCCGAGACCCACCGGTTCTTCCACCGGCGACAATGCCAGCCGCACATCGTCCGCGGCTGCTTCGGCGGCCGGCACATCCGCACTCGACGCCGTATGGGAGCTGCACGACCGCCGCATCACGGCCCAGGTGCCCGATCGCCGGCAGACGTCACGCCGTGGGCACCGGCGCCGGCCGACGCCGGTGCCCACGGCGTGACTCCGGTGCGGCTCACGGTGTCATGCGACCGGCGACGCCCGGCCCACCCGCGGGTATGTATCCCCGTCGACCCTGGCCGGGCCGAGGCCGACCGGGGGCCGGGGGCGCGGAGTGGGAACGTACCCGCCGGGAACCGCCCCCGGGTCAGCACCGGACTTCGCCGGAGGCGCTCAGCGGCCGTTCAGCCGTCGAGCGTGCCCGTGCGCGCCACCTTCGAGTACCAGTGCGCGCTGGCCTTCGGGATGCGCTTGCCGGTCGGGTAGTCGACGTAGACCGCGCCGAAGCGCTTGCTGTAGCCGTATCCCCATTCGAAGTTGTCGAGCAGGGACCACAGGAAGTAGCCGCGGACGTCGACGCCCGCCTCGATCGCGCGGTGCACGGCGGTGAGGTGGCCGCGCATATACGCGATCCGGTCCGGGTCGCGCACCTCGCCCTCCGGGCTGACGTAGTCGTCGAACGCCGCGCCGTTCTCCGTGATCATCAGCGGCAGGTCGGGGAAGTCGCGCCCCAGCCGGAGCAGCAGGTCGTACAGGCCGCTCGGGTCCACCGCCCAGCCCATGGCGGTGGTGTCGCCCGGGGGCAGGTGGAAGGCCACGTTGTCGGCGCCCGGCCAGGGGCTGTGCGCGCTCTTGCCGTGGCCGTCGGAGTTGTGGCCGGCGTCGCCGGTGGCGGCCGAGACCACGGTCGGCGTGTAGTAGTTGACGCCCAGGAAGTCCAGCGGCTGCCGGATCACCTCGGTGTCGCCGTCGCGTACGAAGGACCAGTCGGTCAGGCGCGCCGTGTCCCGCAGGAGATCGGCCGGGTACTCGCCGTGCAGCAGAGGGCCGGTGAAGACCCGGTTGGCCAGGGCGTCGATCCGGCGCGCCGCGTCAGCGTCCTGCGCGTTGCCGGTGAGGGGCCGTACGTGGTGGACGTTGAGCGTGATGGCGACCAGGGCGTCGGAGGGCAGTGCGGAGCGCAGCGCCTGGACGGCCTTGCCGTGGCCGAGGTTGAGGTGGTGCGCGGCACGCAGGGCGGCGACCGGGTCGGTGCGGCCGGGGGCGTGGACGCCGGACGCGTAGCCGAGGAAGGCGCTGCACCAGGGCTCGTTGAGCGTGGTCCAGGTCCGCACCCGGTCGCCCAGCGCCTCGGCGGCCAGGCCCGCGTACTCGGCGAAGCGGTCGGCGGTGGCGCGCTCGGGCCAGCCTCCCGCGTCCTCCAGCTCCTGGGGGAGGTCCCAGTGGTAGAGCGTGGCCAGGGGCTGGATGTTCCTGTCGAGCAGCTCGTCCGTGAGCCGGCGGTAGAAGTCCAGTCCCTTCTGGAGAGAGGGGCCGCGGCCGGTCGGCTGGACGCGTGGCCAGGCCAGGGAGAACCGGTAGGCGCTCACACCGAGGTCGGCCATGATGGCGACGTCCTCGCGCCAGCGGTGGTAATGGTCGGTGGCGATGTCACCGGTGTCGCCGTTGCGGACCTTGCCGGGTGTACGGGCGTAGGTGTCCCAGATGGAGGGGGTTCGGCCGTCCAGGGCGGCGGCGCCTTCGATCTGGTACGCGGCGGTCGCCGTCCCCCAGGTGAAGCCCGGCGGGAAGGCGCGGGCGGCAGCGGTTTCGGGGGCGGGCGCGACGCGTCCGGTTGCGGTGGCCACGTAGGTCCTTCCAGGGAGAGGGGGGTGTGAGGGGAGAGGAGGGCGCGTTCAGCCCTTGACCGCTCCCTGCATGATGCCGCCGACGATCTGGCGGCCGAAGACGATGAACATCGCCAGCAGCGGGAGCGTGCCGAGCAGGGCGCCCGCCATGATCAGTGACTGGTCGCGGACATAGCCCGCGCTGAGCTGTGTGAGGGCGACGGGGACCGTCGGATTGGTCATGTCGAGCACGATGAAGGGCCAGAAGAAGTCGTTCCAGGCGTGCACGAACGTGATCATGAAGAGCACCGCCATCGCGGGCCTGGCGATCGGCAGCACGATGCTCCAGAAGATCCGGAGCGAGTGCGCACCGTCCACCCGGCCCGCCTCGACGAGTTCGTCGGGCAGCGCCTCGGACAGGTACTGCCGCATGAAGAACACGCCGACCGCGCTGACCAGGGTGGGGAAGATGACGGCGGGCAGCTTCTGGCCCCAGCCCAGGTCCGTCATCATCATGAACAGCGGTACGACCGCGAGTTGCGGCGGCACCATCATCGTCCCGATGACCAGCATGAGCAGGGCGTTGCGCCCCTTGAAGCGCAGCTTGGCGAAGGCGAAGCCGGCCAGGGTGGCGAACAGCACGGTGGACAGGGCGATGACACCGGCCACGATCAGGCTGTTGGCCATGGCCTTGCCGAGCGCCGCGTCCTGCCACGCCTTCCCGAGGTTCTCGAAGAGATGCGGGCCGGGCAGGAAGGGCGGCGGTGTCTGGGTCACGCGGGTGTTGTCGCTCGACGCCGCCACCATCGTCCAGTAGAGGGGGAAGAGCGACAGCACCGCTGCGACGATGAGCAGGATGTAGGTGAAGGGGCCCGCGTGGTGCTGACGTCCGGCCCCTTGCCGCAGCATCCGCAGCGGGAACCGGAAGCGGGGCCGCCCGCCGGGCGCGAGGCCGCGGCCGCGGTGGTGGCCCGGCTCGCGGTGGTGGCCGGGGTCGCCGTCGTGGTCGTGTGAGGTCCGGCGGGGGGAGTCCGCCGGGACCGGGAGGCTGTCGGTGGTCATGGCTGGCTGCTCCTGGTCAGGACGACGTGCGGGATCGCAGGCGCTTGACGACGCGCTGGAGGACGAAGACGAGGATCAGCAGCAGGAACATCACCCATGCGACGGTGGCCGCGCGCCCCATCTGGTAGTTCTTCCAGCCCTCCTCGTACAGCAGCAGACCGAGCGTCTGGTACTGGTTGCCCGCTCCGCCGGTGATGCCGTTCGGACCCTGCCCGAAGATCAGCGGCTCGCCGAAGAGCTGGGTGGCGCCGATCGTGGACAGCACGATGGTGAAGACGATCGTCGAGCGGATGCCGGGGACGGTCACCGAGCGGAACTGCTGCCAGCGCGAGGCGCCATCGATGGCGGCCGCCTCGTAACGGTCGCGCGGAATGGCCTGCATGGCCGCCAGGTAGAGCAGGGCGTTGTAGCCGGTCCAGCGCCAGATCACGATGGTGGAGATGGCCGTCTGCGCGGCCCACTTGTTGTTCTCCCAGTCGACGTTGTCGACGCCCACGACGCTCAGCAGCCAGTTGATCATGCCGAAGTCACGCTCGAAGAGCATGGTGAAGACGAGCGCCGCGGCGCCGACCGAGGTCGCGTACGGCGTGAGGGCGGCGACCCGGAAGAACGTCGAGCCGCGCAGGCGGTAGTTGAGGAGATGGGCCAGGCCAAGCGCCATCAGCAGCTGCGGAACGGTGGAGATCACACCGATGGTGAAGGTGTTGGCCAGCGCGTTCCAGAAGCGCTCGTCCTCCCACAGGGCCGTGTAGTTGTCGAGCGCCACCCACTCCATCAGGTTCATGGAGGCCAGCTCGACGTGGTGGAGGGAGATCCAGGCCGTGTAGATCAGCGGGTAGAAGCTGAAGGCCGCGAAGACGACGAAGAACGGGGCGACGAAGGCGTAGGGCGCGCCGCGCAGGTCCAGGCGGTGCAGCAGCGCACTGCGCTGCCGTCGGGGCCGGGGCCCCCGGGGTTGCTCGGACGTCAAGGTGGAAGTGGCCACCGGAAAGGGATCCTTCTCGAGACATGGATGGGGCTGCGGCGCCGGCGACGGACGGGCCGACCACCGCACGGGTCGCGCGGCGGTCGGCCGGTCGCCGGGGCACCGGGGATCAACCAAGAGCCGGTGAATCAACCGAAAGCCGGTGAATCAACCCAGAGCCGGTGAATCGACCGGAGGTCGGCCGGGAGTCAGCCGACGGCCTTCTCGATGCGCTCGTCCGTGGTCTTCCATGCCTTGTCCGGGCTCTGGTTCTGCGACTCGATCAGCGTCAGCCCCTGGGAGAAGATGTCCTTGATCGTGCCGTCCTTGCGGCCGAGGACCTGCTCGTCGGGGATCTCCTGGGCCCCGGCGCCGAAGATCTCACCGATGGGCGCGTCGCTGAAGTACTCGGACTTCGCGTTGACCACTTCGGGTGCCTTCAGGGCCTCCTGCGAGGACGGGAAGTTGCCGAGCTCCTGGAACAGGTAGGCCTGCTGCTCCGGCGCGGTCAGCCACGCGATCAGCTTCTTCGCTTCTTCCTTGACCGGGCTCTGTTCCGTGACGCCGAGGAAGGATCCGCCCCAGTTGGCGCCCTTCGGGGCCTTGGCGACGTCCCACTTGCCCTTGTTCTCCGGACCTGCCTTCTCGCTGATGTGGGCGAGCATCCAGGCGGGGCAGACCGTCGTGGCGAAGGTGCTGTTGGCCAGGCCCGGGTCCCAGCCGGGCTGGAACTGCCGCAGCTTGGCGGTCAGCCCGCTCGTGGCGGCCTTCGAGGCCAGGTCCCAGGCTTCGGTGACGACGGGGTTGTCCTTGTAGATCAGCTCCCCGCTCTTGTCGTAGAACTGCTGGGAGTTGCCGTAGATCATCGCGTTGAACAGACCGCTGGCGCTGTCCAGGTAGGCGACCTTGCCGTCCTTGTTCCCGGCCTTGAACTTCTCGCCGGTCTTCACGTACTTCGCCCAGTCGCCCTCCCACAGCTTGGCGACCTCGTCGCGGTCGGTGGGCAGGCCCGCCTTCTCGAAGAGGTCCTTGCGGTAGCAGACGGCCATGGGGCCGATGTCCGTGCCGAGACCGAGGACCTTGTCGTCCGGGGTGGTGACCTGGCTGAGCTTCCAGGGGAGGAAGTGGTCGATACCGGCAATGCCGGACAGGTCGACGAACTTGTCGGCCTGGGTGTCCACGATCTCCTTGGCGCGTCCGAGCTCGATGCCCTGGATGTCCTTCAGGCCACTGCCGGCCGCCAGATGGGTCTGCAGGGCGGTGTAGTACGTCTGCTCGTCCCCGGCCACCTCCGCCTTGACGGTGACGTTCGGGTTCTCCTTCATGTACCGGTCGAGCAGTTCGGTCTCCTTGAAGCCCATGACGCCGAAGAGGCCCATGGTGATGGTGACCTTCCCGTCCTTGACGCCTCCGCCGGTCCCCCCGGTTCCGCCGCTACCGCCGCATCCGGCGATGAGGCCGACCGCGGCGACGGCCGATATCGCCCCTACGGCTCTTGTACGCAACTGCCTGCGAACCCTGCTCATTTCGTCCTCCCAGCGGCGGCGCTGACGCACCGGAGTACGAGCCTCTCGGACCACTCCGCGGCTCCGAATCTTAGGTGGGCACGTTCCCAAACGGCATTGGGAACGTGCCCACCAAGGTGTCCGAAGGTTGACGGGCCCTCGACACGTCTGTCAAGAACTTGAATCCAGTTCGTTGCGGGAAGATGTCGCGTCCGCGGCACTCGGGCCCGTTGGCATCGCGGATACTTCTGGCACAATGCGCTGGTGAGCGGCGCGTGGACGCCGAACGACGAGGAGGGGGCCATGGGGGGCAGACAACGGCCGACCATCAAAACGGTGGCCGCACATGCCGGTGTCGGACGCACGACGGTGTCCCGCGTCATCAACGGCTCGGAACTGGTCAGCGACAAAGCCCGGGACGCCGTCCTGGCCGCCATCGCCGAGCTCAACTACATACCGAACTCCGTGGCCCGCGGGCTCGTCACCAGCAGGACCGACTCCATCGCGCTGGTGATCCCCGAGTCGGAGAGCCGGCTGGGTTCCGAGCCGTACTTCTCGGCCGTCATCCGCGGCGTCAGCACGGGCCTGGCCGACACCAGGACACAGCTCCAGCTCGTGCTCGTACGCGACCAGGGCGAGCAGGACCAGCTCACCGACTCCGTCGCGGAGCGGCGGGTGGACGGTGTCCTCCTGGTCTCGGTGCACGAGCACGACCCGCTGCCCGGTCTGCTGGAGGACATGGGACTTCCCACCGTGCTCGCCGGACGCCGTTCCCCCGACGAGTCACTGAGCCATGTGCAGTCGGACAACCTGGGGGGCGCCGCCGCGGCGGTCCGGCACCTCGTGGAACGGGGCAGGACGACGATCGCCACGATCACCGGACCGCTCGACATGGACGTCGGCCGCACCCGGCTGGAGGGCTGGCGCAACGGCCTGCTGGAGGCGGACCGCGAGCCCGACCCGAGCCATGTGGCCACGGCGGACTTCACCGAGGAAGGCGGCCGACTCGCCATGCGTTCACTTCTCGAACAAGTCCCGGAACTGGACGCCGTCTTCGTGGCGTCGGACGTGATGGCGGTGGGCGCGATGACGGAGCTGCGCGACCAGGGCCGCCGGATCCCGGAAGACGTGGCTGTGGTCGGCTTCGACGACTCGTTCATCGCCCGGCACACCGCCCCGCCGCTGACGAGCGTGCGTCAGCCCGTCGAGGAGATCGGCAGCACGATCGCCAGGATCCTGCTCGAGGAGATCAGCGAACCCAAGGCTTCGCGGCAGAGCGTTGTGCTGCCCACCCAGCTCGTGGTCAGGGGCTCTTCGTGACGGGGCCGGCCTAGGGGGCCAGACCATGTCCGCCTGCCAGGTCATGACCCCGCTCACCGCACCGACGTCGCCGAGTTGGTAGGAGACACGCTTGCCTCAACCATCGACATCACCTCCAACAAGAAGCTGATCGGCGGCCTGCGGCTGTCCGACCTTGAACGCTCCGCAGGGCAGGTGCTGCTTGCCGCTATGCTCCGGCCCAAACCGCGCAGCAGGCCCGGAGCGACTTCAGCAGTTCCCCGTCGCGGCGTCGAGAGCGACCGCCGCCCACGCTGCTCGCCGAGCGCCTCGAAGGCCGCCTTCTACGCCTCCGGATCAACGGTCTCCACGTCGTCGCCCTTGCGGTGGGTCAGGCAGTTCTCGTAGATGGACTCCAGCCCCGCAGTGCCCCGTGCGAGTGATCGATAGCCGGTCACGGGCGCATACAACTCACCGTCTGCGTAGGTGCGTTGAGCACGCCCCCGCCGTCAGACGTTGACCTAGATCAATGCCCTAATTCCGCTGGGTGCGGTTCGTTTCGAGAGAAGCTCGCGATCAAGCGGTGAGGTCGTCATTCTGCTGGTCGGGGTGGGTAGAGGCGCGGCTGCTCATGGGCGGCGTGGAAGCGCAAGGTTCCTCACGTACCCGCCTGCTCCGCGCAGGACGCGGCGAGAGCACAGCGCCCGCCGCGACCGATGTTCCCGGCAGCAGAACGGCTGCAACCGGCCCCGTGAGGCGGCTACCGTGGGGGCGGATGAGCAGACCGGAAGGGCGGCAGCGCGGGATGACGTCGACGGGGGACTTCGAGACCCTGGTGCAGCGGTACCGGCCGGAGCTGCTGGCGCACTGCTACCAGATGCTCGGCTCGGTCCACGACGCCGAGGAACTCGTGCAGGAGACGTGTCTGCGGGCGTGGCGCGCGCGGGACCGTTACGACCCGTCGCGTGCCTCCCTGCGGACCTGGCTGTACCGGATCGCCACGAATGCGTGTCTGACCGCGCTGGACGGGCTCGGCCGCCGTCCCATGCCCTCGGGTCTGGTCACCGAGAGCGAACCCCTGCGCCCGCTCGTCCACGGTGGGGAGGCAACCTGGTTGCAGCCACTCCCGGACAGCCTGCTCGGCCTGGGCGCCCCGGCCACCGCGGCGATCGACAGGGGCAGCCTGCGGCTGGCCTTCGTCGCCGCACTGCAATTGCTGTCACCGAGAGAGCGCGCCGTCCTGATCCTGCGCGACGTGCTCGACTACCCGGCGGCGGAGGCAGCGGACATCCTGGAGACCTCGGTCGCGGCCGTGAACAGCTCGCTGCAGCGGGCTCGCGCCCGGATCCGGGCCGCGGGAGTGCTGCAGGAGCAGGTCGCTGAGCCTTCCGACGCAGAGCAACGGTCGTGGGTGGACCGGTACATGGCGGCCTTCGTCCGGGCGGACATCCAAGGGCTGCTGCAGGTGGTGACCGAGGACGTCCTCATGGAGATGCCGCCCATGGTCAACTGGTTCACCGGCCGGGAGAACTACGCGAGCTTCATGGGCTGGGTGTTCGCCAAGGCCGGCAAGGCCTGGCGGTTGCTGCCGGTGCGGGCCAACGGGCAGGCCGGCTTCGCCGCCTATCGGCACGGGGATGCCGGTGTGTTCGAGCTGCACACCCTGCAGGTGTTCACGGTCACGGCCGGCGGCATCAGCCGTGTCTCGGTCTTCCAGGACGCCGACGTGTTCGCCGCCTTCGGCTTGGCGCAGAAGGTTGACGGCTGATCCGCTCGCACCTGTCGGCGCGGGCCCGCCCGACAGGGTGCGGGCGGACCCGGGCAGGACTGACTCTGGATCAGCTGGCGGACTTGACCGGGCTGTTGTGGTAAGCGGCGATCAGCCAGGCGCCGTCGCGCTTCTCCAACACCCAGGTCGCGTACACGATCCGGTCGGCGGGAACCTCGGACTCGCCGGGGAAGAGGATGCCGGCCTCGGTCACGACGATCGCGCCGTCGCGGCCCAGGAACCGGATCCCCAGCTGCCGGTTGGTCGTCGTGGTGCCCTTCAGGAAGGAGGTGAACCCCGCCGCCATGCCCTGCCGAACCTCCTCGCGGGAGGCGCGATAGGAGCCGGGCATGATCGCGGTGGCCTCCTGCGTGTAGTCGGCGACGAACGCGTCGGCGTCGCCGGCGTCCCATGCTTTGTAGAGGCTCTCAAGGACGGCGGTGATCGCGGCCGTGTCGTTCGCGCGGTTGTCGGACATCGTTCTCTCCAGTCATTGCACTTGGTCGGGACCGAAGGGGCCCGTGAGTACATACCGGCGTCCCTTTCGGAACTCATCGTGCGAACCTCAAGATCTTCTCTTCGGAGCGCAGTTCCCCTCTGCACCGTCGGCCTGCCGGCGCTGGAAAGCCGACCGGAGCCAGGGCGTGGACGATGCGGACGGGCTGTGGCGCGCGCCCGCCGCCCGAGATCCTCGCCCTGGCGTACGACGACGCCCGGCGCGGTGGGCAGCTCGCCGCCCTCCTCCAGGTGCAGAGCCCGGTGAGGTGGAAAGCCCTCTGCCACTCCACCGGCCAGGCGGGGCACCACGACGGGTCGATCTCCTCCAGATGCTCGTGCCGTTCCTCCGACAGGGCGCCGGCCGACAACTGAACCGGCAGTCCCTCGGCACCCTGATCGATCTCGACAGCCTTCCTCATTGTGCCGGTGCGAGCAGAAACGTGTGGTGGTGAGTTCTGGGAACGCTTGAGGGTGATCGCCGGTCGGCTCGTCGATGAGTTTCAGCAACACCTGGTGGCCTTCCGGGGCGCCTTCGAAGGTGTCCGGCGCGGTTCGCGGCGAGCCGTTTTCTGTTCCGGGCAGTTATTTTCGGATGCGGCGTGCCGTTGCTCCGTGGTGGGATGCGCGGCATGAGCGACTCGCTGCGTGCTCGTATCGAGCAGTACTACGCCACCGTGCCCCTCCTGTTCGCCGACGCCGAAGAGTTCGGCCCGTTGCGGCTGTTCGTACGAAAGGAGTTGGGAACTCCGTACTACGGTGGTCCGAGTCACGCTCAACCCACCGCAGAGAGCTCCGCGACCGTCACCGCTCCTGACATCGCCCGGGTGCGCGCCCGGCAGCGCGAACTCGGCGTACCGGAAGCCTTCGAGTGGCTCGCCGAGGCAGCACCGGCCCTGCGTGCCCGTATCGAGGCCGCCGGCCTCCCGGTGGAGGAGCGCCCGCTGATGACCCTCCAGGTGGACCACCCGGTGCCCCCGCAGGCTCTGCCGGACGGCGTGACGATCCGCGTGCTGACGGCCGACGACCCGGCCCTGCCCGCAACTCTCGCCCTGCCCCGCCTGGCTTTCGCTTCGGTGGGCACTGCGGTGGGCCCTGCGGGCCGCGCAGAACTGTCGGCAGTGGCGGAGGAACTGATCGCGGATGGCACGGTCGAGACCACTGGCCCCAGTATCCGCGCCGGGCACAAGGTACTCATTGCAGCTCTTGACCTGGACGGCACCCCGCTCGCCGCCGGCCACTACCACCCAGCGAACGGCACGACCGAGATCGGCGGCGTTGGCACCCTCCCCACCGCTCGCCGCCGGGGCCTGGCCGCAGCCGTCACGGCGGCCCTGGCAACCCACGCCCGCGACCACGGGGTGCGCACCGTCTTTCTCGCCTATGCGGAGGACAACGTCGCTCGTATCTATGCCCGCTTGGGCTTCCGCCCTGCCGACCTCACCCTTCTGATAGCCAACCAACCCGCACGGTCGTAAACGCGCGCAGGCCCGCGGGAGGGACGGCCTTGGAGAAAGGGCACCCTGGGGTTCTCAGGTCGCGCCGACCTGTTCCGCTTCGGCACGGGACTGGGCGAGGCGGTAGGAGTCGGTGCCGGTCTCGATGATCGTGCCGTTGAAGGTCAGCCGGTTGACAGGGCTGTGCAGAGCCGGGGATCGGTGAAAGTCTTGGTCCAGCCGCCGAAAGCCCCCGCACCCGGCGGCCGATGAAGCGGACCGGCATCGGACGGCCCGGAGCCCGCCGGTCGGTGGGCCCAGCGCAAGAAGGCCGCGCATGCCCTGGTCCACGAGCTGCTCGCGCAGGGCCACTCGTGCCGGGCGATCGCCCGCCCCTGGGCTGATGCCTCAACACCGTGCCGCGCTACGCGCGCGCCGCGCACCGGCAGGACACTTCCGTGAGAATTGGCCCCGGCCCAGCCATCTGGCTTGAACGTGCCGTTCCCTCACCGAACGACCTGTGCCGACACCTTCGAGGTCGGGCGGCCGCCGCAGCCTGTCGCAGGCGGCGTGACTGTGCCCAAGGCCATGGACGGATCCGCCGGATCGTGCGCCTCGGAGCAGCTGTCGCAGTTACGCCTTCTGCGCCGGCTTCCTGAGTACTTCGGTCAGGGCTGAGATGCTGTGGTCGCCGTGACCCGCCGCAGCCGCCCTTTCCACCAGGTCGTGCAGTGGAGCGAACCAAGCCACGTCGACGTTCGTCCCCTTGGTCAGTTCCATGTCATGGGCCGCGCTCGCGAGGAAGAGGTTCACGGAGGAGGCGGCATCGGTGTAATCACCGCTGTCGGTTTCTGTGGCGTAGACCGGCAGCAGAAACTTGATCATGTCCAGCCACTTCCCGGCGAACCGCACAAGAAGGTGCCGGTCGCGCTGCGGCAGGACGCCGGTGTGCATGAGCAGGTCACGGATGTGGGCGACGGACCGCCGCAGCGACAGCGTGCTCGATCCCGCGTGAGTGAGGGGCACTTCGCCGTAGGCGAGGGCGCGCAGGATTTGCTGGATATGTATGGCTTGCCGACCCGGGTCAGCGTTGCCTCGGGTCGGGGCACTGACCTGACCTCTTCGAAGAAGGGAACAAGTGCGAACAGAAATGATGAGCGGGGAAGTTATGCGTAAAACATCACTTACGCCAATCGGGTACAGGCGGAGGGCCGCGCGCAGTGGACGGACGAGTCGCGGGCAGAGGACGGGGGAGGGAACCCCACGCTTCGGAGGCGCTTCACATGCCCGTGCTCTTCTTCGACATCGGGGCCACTCTGGCGGATGCCCGTGTGGAGCCCGACGGCTCACTGACGCTCAGGCCCCGGCCCCGGGTGGTCGCCGTCCTCGATGCCTTCCGTGACGTACGCAAGGGCATCATCTCCAACCCCGGGCTGGGCGACGGTGCGGCCGAGCGCGCGGCGGCGGCCCTCGAGGAGGCGTTCCCCGGCCGTTTCACGGACGCGAGTCTTGTGCACTGGGGTGTGAAGGACAGCCGCAGGCTCTTCGATCTGGCGGTCGCGAGCATCGGGGGTGCGCCGGCCGAGGACTGCGTGTTCGTGGGCGAGGATGCCCAGGAGAGAGCGTTCGCGCGGGAGGCGGGGATGCGTACGGCTCCGCATCCGGTGTTCGCCCTCGCCGCGGTGGAGAACCGTCCCGTGCTGTTCGCGCGGATCGGGCTGCCGGACGGCCGGGGCCTGCCGGAGCTGGCCGCGGCGGCGGAGACGGTCGAGGTCGTTCCCGTGCATGTGGCCTCGGACCGGCTCGTGCTCGTCATGGCGAGCGCATTCGGTGCCGAAGCGCTCGAACGCGCCGGGTTCACGGTGGACCGGCGTGAACCGGTGGAGGACAGGGCGGCCTTCCTGATCCGCGACGACCGTCCGGTCACGGAGGCCGAGTCGCTTGTGGACTCCACCGACACCGCGGGATCGGCGACCGGCGCGGCCCGGCGCGCCACGGCCGTGTACAGCTTCATCGCCGACGCCCTGGCCGGGAGGGGTGCCCCGTCGGCCGCCCTGCTGGGGCCCGCACCGGGGGGTGTGTATCTCGCCGTGACCGCCGGTGCGCCGGTCGAGGAGGTGCACCTGCCGGGTGCCAAGCCCGGACACACGGAACGCCTGGTGCCGGACCCGACGCTCCTCTCGCGACCCGGCGAGGCTCAGGTGGACGTGCTCACCGGCGCAGCGGCCGAGAGCCCGCGCCCGGGCCGACCCGGCGCGGCGTCCGGCAACGGCCTCCCGTCGCCCGAGACGATCGCCGCGGTGCGGGCGGCGGTGACCTCCGAGGCCCTGCGGGGCCATGTGGCGCGCATCTCCGGCGTGGAGCCGCTGGTCGAGGGCGAGTCGCTGAGGGTTCGCAGCAGGGACGCGGCAGCCGAGGACAACGGGTGGGTCGTCGAGGCGTTGGAACGCCGGTTCCAGGAACTCGGGCTGCACGTCCGACGGCACCCCTTCCGGTGGCGGGGACGACAGCTGTTCAACCTGGAGGCCGAGCACCGTGCCACCGGAGCGGACTCCACCGTCCTCATCACGGCCCACCTGGACTCGACCGCGTCCGGCGGTGACTTCGTGGACGCGAACGGCGAACCCCGCCCCTACGACCCGGCGGTGGACCCCGCGCCGGGGGCCGATGACGACGGTAGCGGGACGGCGGCAGTCCTGGCCGCGGCCGAATGCCTTGCGGCCCTGGTCGCGGACGGCAGGCAGCCGACCCGCAACGTGCGCTTCGTGCTCTTCAACGCCGAGGAGCAGGGCCTCGTCGGCAGCAAGTTCTACGCACGGGCCGCTGCCGCGCAGGGCGAGCGCATCGCCGGGGTCTTCCAGATGGACATGATCGCGGGACTGCGGCCGGGCAGCACGCCGACGGTCGAGATCCACGCGGGATCCTCCGTACCGGGCCCGGTCGTGGGAGCGTCCGACGCGCTCGGCGCCCTCGTCGCACGCACCGTGTCGGCCTTCGATCCCACGGTGACCGTCCAGCACCTGACGGGCCCTGGCGACCCGGCGGTGGGACGCAGTGACCACGCCAGCTTCCATGAGCGGGGATGGGCGGCCGTCGCCGTCTCCGAGGACCTCTTCTCCACCCTCGACGGCGCGCCCGGGACCGGCACCCGGCAGTACCACACCCCGGGTGACACGCTCCTCGACGAGGACCATGACACCGGTTTCGCCGCCACCATCGCCAGGTCGGTCACCGCGACCGCTCTGACCTTCGCCGGGCTGTAGGCACCGACGGAACGGAGTTGACGTATGAGCACGGACAATGACACGAACCCGGCCTCGGGCGGGGACGGGCACGAGCAGAACGACGAGGCCGAGCGCCGGGCGACTGAGAAGTACGTCAGCGACCTGCTGGCACGGGGCCAGGCGGTGTTCGAGGGCGAGGAGCCGACGTCCCGGACGACCCACGTCGTCAAGCGCGAGGACGACGGACGGCTCACCGTCCGTCGTCTGCGCTTTCTCGGCTACGGCTGACTTCCCGGCCGGCTGCTCAGTCGAAGCAGCGCCGGACCAGGGCGAGACCGTCGGCGGTCTCGCTCCGGACGATCGCGTGGGTCTTGAGGCGGGGGCTGTCGTCGACGATCGCGACCTGGGAACGGTGCTCGGCGGGGATCTCGACCCGACCGCGGCGGAGGAGGTCCTCCAGGTACGACGTGGCGACCTGCTCGGGGTCGGCGGGCCGCACCGAGCCGCCCGCGCGGTCGGAGCCGGCGATGGCGAAGCGTCGGGACTCCCCGGGGGCGTAGAGGGTGAGCGGCCCCGTGATGCCGTACACGGCCCCCTGGACCGTGATGGCCGTCAGGCCGTCCTCATCCCGGCCGCCCGGTGTCGCCTCGGCCATGGCGGCGCCCTGAAGTGCGATCTCCTGTGCGGTGAGGGACGTGGCGGCGTTCACGGAGAGGATGCCGTGACGGGTGAACGCCGAGCGCAGGGAGGGACCGTACTTGCCGCTGTGGCGACGCTGGTCCGCCGCGATCATGTGGCCCGCGACCTGCGCGTAGTAGCCGGCTACCACCGGCGCGGCCACGATGGCGTCCACCAGCAGCTGGCCGGCGATCCGGCCCGCCTCGGCCAGCGCGGCCTGGTCCTGGCTGTCCTGCTGGCGGAAGATCCCCGCGACGATCTTCAGGAACGCGCCGCTGAACACCCGGGAGAACGAATGCGGCCCGCTGGTGAGCATGTTCGCGGGTCCGCTCGGCGGCAGCTCCACCGGGTCACGGTAGAAGAAGCGGTTCGACATGTTGCGCAGGCAGTCGGGTTCGGCCGCGCCCGGCTCGACCTTCTCCAGCGCCCAGCCCAGTTGTTCGGCCAGCCGCGACATGCGGGAGGACTGCTCGATGCGGCCCTGCGTCTGGGTCAGGACGGCGGTCCGCAGCGACTCCATCTGCAGTGCGGTCAGCAGCGCGCTGATGTCACCGAACGCCTCGTGCAGGGCGTCGGCCTCGTGCATCGCCGCGTTCCACAGCTGGGGGCGCAGGGCGTCGAGGACCGCGTGCCCCAGCTCGTGCCGGACGATCTCGGGGCTCCCTGCCGAGAAGACGTCCACTCCTGCCACCCTCTGGTGGAAGAACTTCAGGCTCCGTCGGTCGTAGAAGGCGTTGAGGTCGACTCCCTCGTCGAGATGCGAGGTCAGGACCCGTCCGACCGACGGGACCCACTGCGTTCCCGTCGGAACCAGCGGACCCCACGTCTGACAGCCCGTGCTCAGCGCGTCGGCCGCCACCCAGTAGCGGAAGGCCGGCGTGCCCGGCCCGGCACTGTCCGGCTGTGGCGCGGCCTCGGCGATGGCCGTCGGAAAGGGCTGTGTGTCGAGCAGGGGCACCGGGTGCCGCACCGGCACATTTTCCTGCAGAGGAGCTCCGGGATCGTCCTCGTACACCAGAACTGTCTGGGTCGTCGCGTGCTGCTGCACGGTCATTGCCGCTCCAGGGGGGAAGGGAGGGGAGTCGACAGGCGGTGGATGCACCGCCGACCGGACTCCAGGGGAATAGACCCTTATGCCCAGTACGCGACGTATGCCCCTGTGTGTCAATTCGAACACAGTGGGTGACCGTGGATCACGCGAGCACGGCGAGTCGCCTCCCCCCCACCGCATCCGTGAGCCGGATCGCCCCGCCGCCACGTTCTCGACGAGGTGGTCCGGGCTTCCCGTGCCGGGGATGGCCGGCACGTGCGGATCCTGGTGCAGGGGCCAGTCGAGGCGGATCTGGGCAGGGGCGGCACCGAGGATGACGGCTGAGAACCTCGGTGTCCACCTCGCGGCCGGCGCCGCGCAGTTCACCGACGGCCGGGCCCATGTACTCGGTGTGCCAGCAGACCCCCGCGTTCGTCACCACGGTCAGGCGCCACGCCTGCTCGTTCTCTTTCGGCGAGAACTACCGGGACCCCGACAAGCACCCGGAGCAGCAGCCTTTCGTGGCCGCCCGCGGTTCATCCGTCCTCATCCTCGTCGAGGTCCCCACGCATGGCTTCGTTCACCTTTAACAACAGCGTTTGTCCAGCATCCTGGGCAGCTAGGGCAACAGACGGAGGTCGACGGGATCGGGAATGTTCACGAGAAAGTGACGTCAATGTGGGACGGCCAGGTTGAGGTCAGCCAGCTTGTGCGGAGTCGAGACTCACGAATGCCGCCGGGGCAAGCAGGCCAGGCAGATGCTGGTGATGCCTCAGTGCTGGATCAGGCCACCGACGGGGACGGGAGGGACGTGGCCGGTCGTCGGAAGGGTCTGCGCCAGGGCGAGGCCGATGTCGACCAGCGATGACCGTCGCAGGTCGACGACGTCGGGGATCGGAGTCCAGACCGACTCTGCGGTCTCGCCGTCCGGCTCGGGCCGGAGCCGGCCTCCGGTGATACGAACCCGGTAGAAGATGCCGACGTTCTGATGCTCGCGGTCGCCGGGGACGTTGCGTTCTGCCGCGGGGATCACTCTTGAGTCCACTCCCAGCAGGCGTTCGACCACGGCCTCGCAGCCGGTCTCCTCGGCGACCTCCCGGATCACCGCATCGAACGGATCCTCCCCGTGCTCGACCCTTCCGCCCGGAAGAGTCCAGTTACTCCCGCCCTCCGGTGATACGTGACGGGCGAGCAGCACCCGCCCGTCCTCGATACACACGGCGTACGCCGCCAACCGGAAACTCATCCCCGTACCTCCCACCGGCCTGTCCAACGTCCAGAATCCGCGCATCGCTATAAGGAGTGGCGCCAGATCAACTCTGAGACGGTTCCGACGCCGCAATCACTCCAGCCACGACAAGATCATGGCATCGCGTTCAGCAAGCCAGGGCGCCTGACGATCGGATCGGTCACGGGTGTGCAACCCGACATCGCATGGGCCAAAGCCCCTTGGTTCAGCGATGAACGTTTTCTCGGCGCGGTGAGTGCCGGCGCGCTGGCCGAGGCCGCGATGCGGACGATGGACTATGGCCATGGTCTGGACACCGAAAGCATGCGGGAACGGTTCCGGCCCTGGTTCCATGCCATCGACGTGGTCTCTGCCCGCCAGCCGCTGCCGGAGGCGTTGGCCAAGATGGGAATCCTGCTGCGGGCATGCGGTCTTACCGATATGTCGTTTGCCCTCTGCGACCAGGCGGACTCCGTCGAGCGGATCATGCTGACGGAAGTCGTGCGAGCGGGCACGTGGCGCAAGCTGGGGGATCCTGAGCAGACCGCAGCGGCGTTCGAGCGCGCTCTTGCCCTGGACCCGGCCAACTGGTCGCTCTATCTCGACCTGGCCGACGTGCGAGCCGAGCAGGGCGACTTCACCGCTGCGGTCCGGCTGATCGATCAGGGGATGAAGCACGAGCCGACTGAGCTCACACTTCGCGCGGCCGGGGCCGCCTACCGCGCACGGCTTACCGGCTCGCCTGCTGAACTGAGCGAGCTCATCGAACTGGCGCCGAATCTGCCGAACGACTCGTACCGGGGCCTGCTGATTGATCACGCATGTGCTGGTCCCGCCCTGCCTGCCGACCTCGTGGCCGCGGCTCGCCGTATCCAGAACGGCTGAGGCTCCGCTGTGGGCCTACAGGCAGCCGCGACTGCGGCAGCCGGCCGGTGTCGGGCACCCGGCACCGGCCTCCAGGCCGCGCCAGGGCTTCCCGTACCCGCCGTGGTGTGTCTGGCCGTGGGGAGCCGCCGCTGCCGGGCCGGCATCCCTTGCCCGGGGACGGTGACAGGACTGGTGGTGTCGCTGCCGACGGTCGGTCGCTCCACGCTGGCGCTGAACGTCGCCCTGTCGCCCTGCACAACGCACGGCAGGCATCGGCGCACCGTTCACCTCCGGGGAGATCACCAGGAGGGCCGTGGCCCAGAAGGTCTTTGCCGCCGGATACGGGTTCGACCCGCGTTCCCGGGTGCCTCCCGGCGGCTGGTAGGCGTTCAAGGCCGCCCCGGTGTCCGAGCTCAACGCCACCCCTCTGCTCCGGCACGGCGCGAGGGTGGCGATCAGCGCGGACGACGGCCTCCGTGCCGGCCTGCCGGCCGCACCGCAACCCGCGTGGGCTTCACGCTCGGGCTGTGGGTTGTCGACTCCGTCTGGCACCTCAGCGACTTCAGCGACGAAGGACGTGACACCGCCGCGACAAGAAGCTCTCGGACGAGGACCGGCGGGGCCCGACCGCGCTGTCCTGGTCGAACATCAACCCGTACGTGACCTACCGCCCGGAGATGGACAAGCGGCTCGACCTCGCGCCGCTTCTTTCGGTGCCCCGCCCTCGCACCCCGGCGGACGCCGCCGCCCAGGCAGTGGCGGAGCAACGGTGAACCCCGTGGGCCGGCGCCCGTACCGCGCCGAGCGCGCCTACGTCGACGACGAGGGCATCGGTCACGACGTCCTTGACCTGTACGCCACCGGCCACGCCACTACGGGTACGCCGATGAGGAGTGGGACTGGCCCCACGGGCTCGACCTGTGGGACCTGGTCGACGTCGACGGACGGGGGCAGGTCCTCATCGACACGGCCCCGTTCGACAAGCAGAGCAGTGGACGAGCGGCCCGGCTCAGGTCAATGACCTCCTGCCGGCGAGAGGCCGCCGTCATCCGGCGTGATGGCACACGGCGACTCCATGTCGCATGCGAAAGCCGCTGCCCGGCGCCGAAGACCGCCAGGCGCTCGCCGCTCTGCGCGACGCTCTCGCCACCAGGCACTTGCGGCGCGGGCCCGTCTGACCGGGCTACAGGCCGAGTACGACCAGGTCGGCGTCAGCGCCCAGGTCCAGAGGTCCGCGGCCCGTAGATCCGGGCCTCAGTGGGAGAAGCCGGAGATACCGCGCGCCGTGACGAAACCGTCCGGGTTCTCACGCGGTGTCGGCTTCCAGCTTGACCACCACGTCCGGAGCGACCGGAGTGTGCTCGAAGCCGAGGCGCCCCGGCCAGAACTCGCCGCCGCCAGAAGTAACGAACAAGCGGGCCGGGGCTGCCTGGGAGGCGGGCTTCCCGTGCCCCGATCAGATGACGTTGACGGCGTTGAGGAAGCGGGCGGCGAGCTCGGTGTCGCCGGTGACCGTCACGTCGCTGTCGCGCCAGGACGACCGTTGCGTGCCCCAGTCGGGGAAGGTCAGCGCGGGGACGGTGATGTGCGCGGCGACCGCGCCGTTGGACGGAGCCAGGCCGCCTGCCTCGTCGAACCACCAGGTCCCGCCACCGGGGCCGGTGAGAGTCAGTGCGACGCGGGCGTCGAGCCCGGCGACCGGTGCCTGCGCGACCTGATTGCTCAGTACGGCGATCATCCACGTCAGGACCGCGCGCATCCGGTCTGCGTCGGTGGGCGGTGCGGGCCGGCCGAGCGCCGGGGCCATGTCGTGGCGCAGGTGGGTGTGGTGGTCGAAGATGAGTGCGCCGGCCATCATCAGGCCCAGAGGGTAGCGACCGAGTTCGGCCAGCCGCATCCGCGCTCGGGCGGCGGGCGTGCGTCTGACGACGTCCAGGAACGTGGTGGCTCGCCGGCTGGCGCGCTGATACTCGGCCATCACCTTGGCACGGCTCCAGTTCCGCCGCCGGTCGACGGGGTCCTCGTTCGCCCGTTCGAGGCTGGCGGCGAAGGTCGTGCGCAGCCCGGCGGGTATGTAGAAGCTGCGCGCCGTCGCACCGATGTGGGCGACGACGTCGGCGATGCGCCAGCCGGCTGCGGCGCTGGGAGCGGTCCATTCGTCGTCGGTGAGGTTGCTGGTGAAGTTCAGCAACTCGGCGTGTTCGGTGCGCAGGGCGGCGGCCATGTTCGGCAGGTCTGCCGGGGGCAGGCGATCGGTCACGTCGTCTTCTCCTCTGGTGGTGAGGAGGGACGGCGGATCGCCTGCACGGCCGCGTCGTACAGGTCGAACTGGTCGACCTGTCCGCCCAGGCGCATCCACTCTTCCGTCGCCGCCTGGAGGCAGGTGATCGCCGCGGCCGCGATCGCTCGCGCCTGCAGGGCACGGTGGTCGGAGCCGGGCAGTCGCGGCTCGATCAGCGGTGCGAACAGTTCTTGCCAGCGAGCCTGTTTCTCGGCGTGGCCGGCGCGCAGGGATTCATTGCCGAACAGCAGGGTGACCAGTTCGAGCCGACGCTCGGCGGTGGTCTCGATCTCCTCGAGCACCTGGAACGCCGCACGCAGCGACATCCACGGATCCTCGTCGGCCGGACGCTCTGCGAGCCGCGCGGCGATCAGCTCCCCCTGCTCGGACAGGCCGTTGAGCGCGAGGTCTTCCTTGCTGCGGAAGTAGTTGAACAGGGTCCGTTTGGAGACACCCGCCGCGGCGGCGATCTCCTCGAGCCTCGTGTCGTCGTACCCCTTGGCGGCGAACAGTTCGAGGGCGGTTCGGGCGAGCAGCGCGCGAACCACCGAGCGGGTCTGTTCCCGAAGAGGTGTCGGTTTCTGTGCCATGCACCGATGGTACATTCCTTCATTCGATGCAGCTACTTGCACTCAGTGCAATTACGTGCGTAGTGTGCAGGCCATGAGCGCAATCGACTATCGCCGCCAGACCGTCATCGTCACCGGAGCGAGCTCCGGGCTCGGCGCGGAATTCGCGCGCCAGCTGGCCCGTCGCGGATCGGATCTCGTCCTCGTCGCCCGCCGAGCGGACCGGCTCAAGAACCTGGCCGACGAACTCACCCGCGCCCACGGCGTCACGGTGACCGTCGTCGCCCGCGACCTCGGCCTGCCCGACGCCGGACGCACGCTGCGCGCCGAATTGGAATCCCGCGGCATCTACGCGACCGGGCTCGTCAACAACGCCGGCTTCGCCACCCACAACGCCCTCACCGACGAGGATCCGGATCGCCTGCAGAGCATGATCGCGCTGAATGTCAGCGCGCTGGTCGACCTCAGCCGCGCCTACATCGGTCCGCTGGCCTCCGCCGACACCGGCGTCCTGATCAACGTCGCGAGCCTGCTGGGCTTCCAGCCGACCCCGTACCTGAGTGTCTACGGCGCCACCAAGGCCTTCGTCCTCAGCTTCACCGAATCGCTGTGGGAGGAGACCCACGACACCGGCCTACGCGTCCTCGCCGTGTGCCCCGGCGCCACGAAGACCGAGTTCTACGACGTCGCCGGCAGCCAGCAGGCCGACTACGGCACGAAGCGAGCCGCCCCCGCCGATGTCGTCAAGATGGCCCTCGACACGCTCGACCGCCGCTCCGCGCCCCCGTCGGTGATCACCAACGGCCGCCGGCTCGCCCTCGTCAGCAAGTTCCTGCCGCGCCGCCTGATGGTCCGGTTCATGGGCCGCATGGCCCGCCGTTGACCGGCGCCGCTCCTCCGCCCCCACCCAGAGTCGCCCCCATCAGCAGCGGTCGCCCTCGACCGCGTCGAAGAACTCGGTGCGGGTCGGGCCCGGGCAGAGCGCGAGCACGCGCAGCCCGGGGTCGCGCTCGGGCGCGGTCGGCGCGGAGTTGGGGTCCTTCGAGCTGGTGGTGACCAGCGCGTCGCCGAGGGTAATCGAGACGGCGGTCGCCATGGGTGGGCTGTTGACGATGCCGTCGACATGCCATCCGGCCACGTTCCGGGCGAGGTCGGGCACCACGACCAGCGGGGTTGGCCGCAACCGTACGTTCGTTACGCCGAGTTGAGCACAGCGTCATGGCTTGTCCGGTGCTGTGAGTCGAGCTTCTGTCGCACATCCAGATAGCAGCGCAGCCGTACGCCGGGCTGCCCCGGATCCCGGGGCGTACGGTCCGCCCTCGCGGTCGCCCACCGCGCGACGAGCAACTCCTGGACGGCGAGGGCGGTCTGTTCGTCGCACTCCGCGATCTTCACCACGGCAAGCCCCGGCTGTTCCGCATGCGCTTCGTTGATCGGCCCCATGCATGGCACTACGCTCCGGCGCCGCAAAGGGTCTCCGAGCCCGCCGACTGCACCCGGCCGAGTGGCTCTCCCGGGCATGGCAACCACGGAGGCGCTGGCTCTGTACGCGAGAACGAGCAGCACTCGCACGGCGCTTTGCTTCCGACCGGTGGTTCACGGGTTTATGGATTCAGCATATCCTGTACTGTCATGAAAGTGCTGACTCTCGCTGCTGACATCGAGGCGCTGGCGCGGTTCGGCCGTGCCCTCGCCGATCCGATCCGCTGCCGGATTCTCCTCGCCCTGCGCGAGGCCCCGGCCCATCCCGCAGACATGGCCGACCACTTGGGGATCTCCCGGACCCGGCTGTCGAACCACCTGGCGTGCCTGCGTGACTGCGGCCTGGTCGTCGCGGTGCCGGTCGGCCGGCGTACCCGCTACGAGCTCGCCGACGAGCGCCTCGGGCACGCGCTGGACGACCTGCGCACCGCCGTGGTGGCCGTTGAGACGGACAAGACCTGCCCGGACGCGGAAACGAAGGGCTGCTGCTGATGACCGCGGAGATATCCATCGGCATCGGCCCGTCCCCAGCCCGCCGCGACGCGCTGGCCAAGCGCATACGGCTGCTGGTCGCAGCCACCATCACCTACAACGTCATCGAGGCGATCGTCGCGATCACCGCCGGGACGCTCGCCTCCTCCACCGCGCTGATCGGCTTCGGCCTGGACTCCGTCATCGAGGTGTCCTCCGCCGCCGCGGTGGCCTGGCAGTTTTCCGCCCACGAGCACGCCGTGCGCGAGGCGCGGGAGAAGACCACCCTGCGCATCATCGCCGTCTCCTTCTTCGCGCTCGCCGCGTACGTCAGCGTCGACGCGGTCCGGGCGCTGACCGGCACCGGGGAGGCTGAACGTTCCATCCCCGGCATCGTCATCGCCGCGCTGTCCCTGGCCGTGATGCCGTTTCTCTCCGCCGCCCAGCGCAAGGCCGGCCGCGAACTCGGCTCTGCCAGTGCGGTCGCCGACTCCAAGCAGACCCTGCTGTGCACCTATCTCTCCGCCGTCCTCCTGGTCGGCCTGGTCCTCAATGCCACCCTCGGCTGGTCCTGGGCGGACCCCATCGCCGCCCTCGTCATCGCCGCTATCGCGGTCAAGGAAGGCCGTGACGCCTGGCAGGGCAAGGGCTGTTGCGCGACACCGGCTGCAGTTGCGCCGACAACAGCGGCTGGAGCCGACGCCTGCGGCCTCCGTCCCGGGGGTGACTGCTGCAAGTGATCGGCAGCCTCGGATGAGCATCTGGCTGCGAGAAGCGGATCAAACGGACGCCACGCCCGCGCCCTGGCCGCGCACCTCGGGCACTACCGCGACCCTGCCGCCCGCGCGGCCGCCGGCCTCCTGTCGCCGCCGGTACCCGCTCACGCCGCGCTGCTCACCGAGCTCGCGCGTCCCGCCCCGGAGACCGCCGTCGGCCAGCTGGTGTTCGCGGCCCGGCTCGCCACCGCCGAGCCCGAAGCCGCCGCCGACCTTGCCGCGCTCCTCGCCCGCGCCGCCGAGACGCCCGGCGCCAGGCGGAGCCCGGCATGGGCAAGCACCACGAGCGCGAGGCCGTCGTCGCGCTCTGGGCAGAGCGCGACGACATCGGGCGTCACTACGAAGAGCTGGTCGCCGACGCCGAGGGCCATCGCCTGAACCGAGCCCCCGTTCGGCGAGACGGTGCACCCCGGCGAGGACGGCCCCGACCGACACCGAAGGTCAGGCGTGTGCCATCGAGTTTTCGTCGAGGCCGCTGCCTGGATGCACGTACACCTGCGAGCGGGCTTGCTGAACCCGGAGCTGCTTGAGCTGGGCGGCGACGGACACAAGGACTGTGGCGTCCATGCCCGTGCCGGGCGAGGGCTAGCTCGTCCAGCTGTGGGCCACGTCGACCACGACCCGGCCGTCCAACTGAATCACGCGGAACGGCAGTCGGGCGCGCACACCGAGACCGACCTGCGTCTGGCCCTCGAAGGTGCCGCCGAACCGGGTGTCCCGGAAGGTGCTGTACCCGCTGGTGTTCACGCCGGGCAGGGGCTCGCCCACCTCGCCCGGGTAGGTCGGCACGCCGGCCTCCAGGTCATAGCTCCAAGCGCCGACGCGGATGTCGAGGATCGCCCCGCCGCCGACCGGTATGTACTCGCCCGAGGGGTCCGCGTAGAACCGGTCCACGTACTGGACGTGGTAGCCGATCTGGTCTCCGCCGCCGGGCACGTCGAACACGATGCGGTCGTAGCACTCATGCTGTCCGGTCCTGATGTCCTCCAGGTGATCGGCCCCCATGGCGCCACCCCCCTTGGCGCCGCTGCCCCAGCCCGTCGGGCAGGCCGCCGCCGCGCGCGAGCCCTCTGCCGGGGCCGCGCCCGCGGTGCTCGCCGCCGTCCCCAGCGTGGCGCCCGCGAGCACGAGCACCGCCACTGCCGCTCTGATACCTCGCATCATGTCCCCCTTGGTCGCGCTTGGTCGCGCTTGGTCGCGCTTGGTCGCGCTTGGTCGCGTAACTCTGACACCAGGCGAGACGGCCCGCAGCACCGGAAGGTTGTACGCCAGACGGGACAAAATGGGGAATCTCGCCGTCCGCAAGATTCCCTCGAGGGCGCCA
Source organism: Streptomyces sp. DSM 40750 (assembly GCF_024612035.1). Taxonomy (GTDB): domain Bacteria; phylum Actinomycetota; class Actinomycetes; order Streptomycetales; family Streptomycetaceae; genus Streptomyces. The sequence continues at coordinate 484,821 of NZ_CP102513.1, read as the reverse complement.
CGCCCGGTTCGACGCACGGCAGGACTCCCGGCACGAGCACCTGGCCGACGACACCCGCGGCCACGCGCTTAACTCGCGGAGTGGGAGCGCATCAACCGGCTGCTCGCCGACACCGATCCGGGCACCGCGTACGACCCCGCCCTCGACGACGTCGTCCAGGAGGAGCTCGCCGCCGAAGCCGCGGCCGCCGCCCGGGAAGCCGAGCTGCGCGAAGCCGCCCGGATCGCCGCCCGCGCCGATGAGCTCCAGGCGCTGCGCGAGCTGGGCACGCTGGAACAGGCCGAGCCCCCGTGAACCTGACGAAGGCCGTACGGGACGAACTCACCCGCCGCGCTGGGTGGTACGTGCAGAAGGACGTCGACGCGTGGCTCGCCCGCGCCCTGGCCGCGCACCGCGGGCACTACAGCGACCCGGTCGCCCGCCAGGCCGCCACCGGCCTCCTTCCGCCGCCGCGGCTTCGTGCGCCAGAGGCGTCCGTCTCCTGCCAGTCGGCGTCGGCCAGCTCAGCCCAGGTCAGCCACGTGGTTCCGTGTACGTCGCCGGGACCGCCGTATGCAGCGAAATCCCCACGCAGCCCATCCGACGCGTCGTCCGGGAAGCCGCGGCCCTCAGCCAGGGGGCGGAAGCCAAAGGAATTGCGGATTCCAAAGAGACAAGCGAGGCCGTCGTAGGCGTTGCCCCTGTTGAGCAGGAACAGGTCGATGGCGGCTTGCCACACGGAGTCCTCGTCGTCGGGCCCCCACAGTTGGGCTCCCGGACGGCATTCGATCATTCCACTGACGTCGGTCGACATACCGAGATCCTGCCTGTGCGGCCCGGAAGCATGGGGACTCGTGACCGCGGGATGGGGAATTACGCCGACACGAAAGCGCGGTTCGCGGGGAATCGCACGACTGTCGACAGCCAGCGCCGCGCCCACGGCACGAAGCCTCAGGCGTGGTGCGGCCAGAAGTAGGCCGGCGAGCGGACCTTGGTGCGGGTCGTGCTGCAGTTGCTGCCGACCCGGTGCGTGTAGGCGCTGAGAAGCCGGCGAAGGCCGGCTGAGCTCAGGGCGACCAGACGTACGGTGTCGTCGTGGTGACCGCGTGCAGGCCAAGGCGGGTGAGAATCGGGGCGCTGTCGGCTGAGGCGTCGACGTAGACGTAGGGGACATCGCGGGCAGCGGCGAGTTGGGCTCGGTGGGCGACCATGGCCCGGTAGATGCCTTGTCCTCGCCATTCTTTGAGCGTTGAGCCGCCCCAGAGGCCGCCGAAGTCGACGCCGTCCTTCAACACCAGCCAGGCGGCGCAGACGACTTCGATGTGTGCCTCGGCGACGAGGACGATGGTGTTCTCCGGGGCGTTCTCGATCCGGGCGGTCAGGTCGTCGGCGAGCCAACTCCAGTCCTCGCCCCAGACGGTGCTCTCCATAGCGGCGATGCGCTGGAGGTCTGATCTGGTGGTGACACGACGGAGGGTCACGCCGTCGGGCAGGAGGGGGGCGGCGGCAAGGTCCGCGGACTGCCCGATGAGCACGGTCTCGCTGTCCTCGGCGACGAAGCCGGCCGCCGTGAGTCGGTCGGTGAGGTCGGCTGGGAGGTCATGGGCGCGAGTCTTCCATTCGACCGCCTCACCACGGGCGGCGTAGAAGTCACGCTGCCGCGCTATGAGCGCGTCGAGTTCTGCCCCGCACACACCGAGGTCGCGTGGGCCCGTGACGAAACCACGGTGCCATCCGACGACACGGGTCAATGGGCCGTCCTTCTCGATGCGGGCACTGCCGCCAGGCGGAGTGACATCACGGAGTTGGGCGTCATACGCGGTGCGGAGTTCGTCGATCAGAATGTCCTTCACTCAAACACCGTACGGACCGGGTCAAGTGATTAAACGCCGGTCGAAACCGCTCGAATATCAAGGGCTGTACTCACTCACCCGGCCACCTGAGATCAGAAACAGGTATGTGCCTGTCTCTGATCCGGGCGGATGGAAGGTCTGGGGAGGTGGTGCCTGCCGGAGCAGCAGGAATGGTGCGGCTCCGGCAGCGCACGATGACGCTTGTCAGGCGTTACGCGGGTCACGCTCGGCGTGCGGGACGGCGGTGGTGCTGACGGGCGGCAGGGCGCGGTAGTGTCTGGGAAGCGTCGCGTGCCGGTGGCAGACCGTGTCAGGCATGGAGGCGCCGAATCGAAGGAGGCCGACGATGCACGCGTCGCACCCTTCGCTCTCGTGTGACTGAGCGCGAGACGACCAGGCTCGTCGCCTGGAGCCAAGAACTCCGTCGGGTGCACGGCCGACTACGGGAAGCGCTGTCAGTGACCCGCGCCTCCCTCGCGGACGGCACCCCCGGTAAGGCGGCCACCCGTGAACTTCTGCTGTATTGCCATGGCTTCTGCACGGCTCTCGACGGCCACCACCAGGGCGAAGACCGCACCCTGTTTCCGGCCATCGCAGCTGCGCATCCGGAGCTGCGTCCGGTGCTGCGCTCGCTCGAGCAGGATCACTCGATGATTGCCCACCTGATCGGCAGCCTCCGTGCCGCGGTGGACCGGGCCGCGCCGCCTGAGGAGCTTGACCAACACCTCGAAGGTATCGCCGCGATAATGGAGAGCCACTTCCGGTACGAGGAGCGGCAACTGCTCACTGTGCTCGAAACCCTTGAGCTGGCAGCCGCACCCGGAGAGGTGCTGGGCCCGATGTGATTCCAGACCGGATTGGAGGGGGCGGTGGTGACCGCCACCTTCAGAGTGATCAGTCCCGTCGCGCTTCACGAGATGCCGGTTGCAGGACGACGCTCCGCCCGCCGCGCGCCAGACTCAGCGGAGGGCCCGGTGCCGTCAGACGGCTTCTTCCGCATCACGCGACTTCGTACGCTGACCTGCGTGACAGATGAACTGCAGCGCCTGGCCGGTGAACTGGCGATCGGTCCTCGGATGCGGCGCGGCTGGGGGAGTCCAGCATGGCGGCGCACCGCGCCGCGACCACGGCGAGCCGACCGTGCGTGACCTCCCGGCCGGCCGTGCGCAGTCCGTCCTGTACGGCCTGGGCGCCGGCCCCGCCTTCGGCCTGCGGAGCCTCACCTGGCGACCGCGGCTACTCCAGCCACGCTCCCTCGCGCATGAGGACTCTGCCGCGCAGCTCCGGCTCGCCACGCCAGGCGAGCACACTCCTCGGAGCCACGCGTATATACAGAAAAGGGCCTTCCTCCGCACGGGGGTCCCACCCGAACTTTTCGGCGAACGCATCCGCGGCGTCCTCCGGCACGCCCCGGTCCGAGAAGCACTCCGCCTCCCCCTGCAGGAGCACCACATCGAAGGTGTTCGGCAATGCCAGGCGCACACGGGGCTCCTGTCGCACGTTACGCGCAGTCGCGGAGGTCTCGCCGGTGCACATCCACACGGCCTGCCCGTCCCACCAGAACCACAGCGGCACTTGATGCGGGCCGTGATCCGGATGGGCCGTCGACACCCATATATCCCGTTCTCCAGCGAGCCGTTCAAGAGTGTCGTGCCTTCGCTCCGGCACATCACGACGAGCGATTCCCGGGGTCTGCATGAGCGCCGACCCTAATCAGCAGTTCCGAAGCGCGCATGGGGCGTTGGTCCTACTCCCAGCGACCGGCAAGCGACTCAGCCCGAAGCTCGTGAAGTGCCAAGTCACAAGCGACTCCAACCAGCAAGATCACGACCTGCAGTTGGAGTATTGGACAGTTGGGGCGGGTACCGGGCGTCCGTCGGCAAGTCGGGGGACACGGAACTGCTCCGGAACCGGGATCATCTGCCGGAGGGCGCGTGCTCAACCATCCCGGGGCCCCCGAAATGGCCGAGTCGGTGGCGGCACACCTGTACAACCTCGCTCCCCGACATGGTCAGGGGCTACGAGCAGATCAAGGTGCAGAACGTACACCGCTACCGAAAGGAACTCGCGTGGCTGCGTGACGAGTTCGGGGAGAGCCACCGCCTCGGCACGCTCGACAAGACGGCGAGCGGGTCGCCGGACCGGTGAACCGAGGGCCCATCGCTCACCAGGTCGTGGCGGCCGCGCGGATTACGGTCCACGTGTCGCCTTCGCGGGCGTAGTCCATGGTCATGTGCAGCCGCCAGTTCGCGCGGGTGCCGTACACCGTTGCATCGGTGATGAAGCGACCGGAGACGTGGGCTGTGCTGCCCTCGATCGCGACAGCCAAGCTCTTCTCCTCGATCCGGTGGTAGAGGAACTGGCCGGAACGCATCTGCGACAGCCACTCGTCCTTGGGCTGCACGTAGCCGGTGACGTGGGTGAGGGTGCAGCCGTCGGCGAGCAGGGTGTCCAGGGCGTCGGTATTGCCGTCGAGCATTGCTCGCAGGTAGGCGCGGAAGGCCGTGGTGACTTCGTCGTGGGCGCTCTGGTCGGGGGACGGTTGCACGATGGCTCCTGTTGTTCGGCAGGCCGGTCGGGATCTGCGGCACGTCGGCCGGGATCCCGGTTCGAGGAAGTGCGGGGTGTGGCGCTTCTCCGGGAGCGACGACCGGATCTTGGTGCTTCATGTGTCCTGTTGTCAGGAGGCGGACTCGGTGCGTGGGGCCGCCAGACCCGTCAGCAGCCACAGGGCTTTCCGGCACGTCGAGCCGGGCTCGGCGTGATGGACCACGAGGGTCTGGTCTGTGTCGCCGGGTAACCCCATGGCTTCGAAGGAGAGGGTGAGTTCGCCCACCACCGGGTGCCGTAGCCGCTGGACGCCGTGGCCCCTGCGGCGCACGTCGTGCCGGGCCCACAGCCGTCGGAAGTCGTTGCTTTTCTCCATCAACTCGCCGATCAGCGCGGCGAGTTCCCTGTCCTCCGGGTGTGTGCCCGCGTCCACGCGCAGGATGCTGACGAGGTCCAGCATCTTGGCTTCCAGGTCGGCGAAACGGTCGCGTGCCGCGGGGGAGAGGAAGACCAGCCGGGACAGGTTGCGCTCCCGAGGGGGGAGCCGGGACCAGTCACCGAACACGGTGGTGGCGAGCCTGTTCCAGCCCAGGATGTCCAGGCCCCGGCCGCAGACGTACGCGGGGACCCCGTCGAGCGCGTCCAACAGTTGCTGGATGCCTGGCCGCAGCCTCTGCGGCACGGCGTGCCGTTTCCCGTGAAGGTCCGGCCGGGCGAGGCGAAACAGATGGGCGTGCTCGTCTCCATTCAGGCGCAGGGCGCGAGCGACGGCGTCCAGCACCTCGGCTGACATGGTGTCACCGTGTCCCTGTTCCAGGCGGGTGTAGTACGCGAAGGACACCCCCGCCAGCCGTGCGAGCTCCTCGCGGCGCAGTCCCGGCACCCGGCGTCGCCCGGACGACGGCAACCCCACGTCCTCGGGTCTGAGCCGGGCCCGCCTGGATCGGAGGAATTCCCGCAGTTCGGCGCGCCGGTCCAGTCCGAGGTCGGAATCCTCGCCTTCAGGGGTACGCGTCGGCGGCTGTGCGCTGCTGGGCGTGATGTGAGAAGGCATGTGCTCAGGACTTTTCGATGGGTTGCCAGTCGGGTGAGCGTCGCGGGGCGTGCTCGGACTCGGCGGCGGCCAGGTCGAGCAGGGCCAGCGCGTCGTGTTCGGGTGTGCCGGCATCGGCGTAGTACACGACCATGCACTGGCCCGGGGTGCCCTGCAGTTGCATGGTTTGGTAGCCCAACGTCAGGTCGCCGACCTCGGGATGGTGGAAGGTCTTGCGGCCGTAGGAGTGGCCCTTGACGTCGTAGCGCTCCCACATGCGCGCGAACTCGGCGCTCTTGAGCAGGAGTTCGCCGACCAGTTGCGTCAGGTCGGGTGCGTCCGGCTCCATGCCGGCCAGGGCGCGCAGTCCGTTGACGCAGGTACGGACCTGGTTGTGCCAGTCGTCGAACAGGCCTCGGGCTGCGGGGTGCAGGAAGACGTAGCGGGCGATGTTGCGCTGCTTTGCCGGCCAGTCGTCCATGCCGGGGAGCAACCGCAGCCCGCCCGGGTTGTGCGCCAGCACGTCGCCGGTGCGGCTGAACACGTGCGCGGGGTAGGGGCGCAGGCTCTCCACCAGTAGCTTGACGCCGGGCCGCACGGTGCGGTTGGGCGCCGATGGCGGTTCGGGTGCCGACCGGGCGGCGAGGGCGGCGAGAGCGCGCAGGTGATCGCGTTCGTCCTCTTCCAGTTTGAGCGCGCGGGCGAGGGAGTCGATCACGGACGGGCTGGGCCGGGTCTCCGTGCCGCGCTCCAGCCGCGCGTAGTAGTCGATGCTGATGCCGGCGAGCGTGGCCAGCTCCTCCCGGCGCAGTCCGGGCGTGCGACGCCGCCCGCCGCCAGCCGCCAGGCCGACCTCTTCGGGCGTCAGGCGGGTACGGCAGGCGCGCAGGAAGCGCCCCATCTCCGTACCGCGGGTGCCGCCGCTGTGCTGCTCACGATCCATGTGTTCAAAGTGTGGGGATGCCACGACCTGGGCGGAAGGCGGGTGGGGTGCCCTGCCACAGCACCGAACGCGGCTCCAGGGCACGCCCCGCCCTGCCACATGTCGCCGTCGGCCCGCACGCTGGACGCGTGTGGAAGAGGGCCTTGCCCGCGCGGCCGACAGTGTGGTCCCCGCTCTGAGTGTCCGGCGCTTCCCTTCGCTCCATCCGTCACAGAAACCGAGCCATTCATCATGCCTGCAAGTCACACTTCCGCCGGTGCGCCGGCAGTCGATCCCCGGCGCTGGAAGGCGCTGACGGTCATCGCGATCGCCCAGCTGATGGTCGTGCTGGACGCGACGGTCGTGAACATCGCGCTGCCGCACGCCCAGGCGGATCTGAACATCTCCGACGGCAACCGGCAGTGGGTGATCACCGCCTACAGCCTCGCCTTCGGTGGTCTGCTGCTGTTGGGCGGACGCATCGGTGACCTGTGGGGCCGCAAGCGGGCCTTCGTCGTCGGGCTGGTCGGCTTCGCCCTGGCCTCCGCGCTCGGCGGCGCCGCCGTCAACCTCGGCATGCTCCTCGCCTCCCGCGCCCTCCAGGGCGTCTTCGGCGCCCTGCTCGCCCCCGCCGCGCTGTCCCTGCTCACTGTGGCGTTCACCGAGGCCAAGGAGCGCGCCAAGGCGTTCGGCATCTTCGGTGCCATCGCCGCGGCAGGCGGTGCGGTCGGCCTGCTCCTGGGCGGTGTGCTCACCGAGTACATCAACTGGCGCTGGTGCATGTACGTCAACATCGTCTTCGCCGTCGTGGCCGCGGCCGGTGCCACCGTCTACATCAGCGATCGCGGGGACCAGCGCAACCGCGACCGGCTCGACGTCGTGGGCACCCTGCTGGCCACAGTCGGACTCGTCACCCTGGTCTACGGCTTCGCCCGGGCGGAGCAGGACGGCTGGGGCTCCGGCCTCACCATCGGCATGTTCGTCGCCGCGGTCGTGCTGCTCGCCGCGTTCGCCCTGGTCGAGACCCGGGTCAAGGCACCCCTCCTGCCGCTTCGCGTGATCACGGATCGCAACCGTGGCGGCGCCTACCTCTCCATCGGTCTGGCCATGATCGGCATGTTCGGCCAGTTCCTGTTCCTGACCTACTTCCTGCAGCTGAACAAGGGCTACTCGCCCGTCCTGTGCGGCATCGCCTTCCTGCCCCTGGTCGTCTGCCTGGTCATCGGGTCCACCCAGATCGGCACCCGCCTGGTCAACCGTGTCCCGGCCCGCTTCCTGATGGGGCCCGGCTTCCTGCTGGCCGCCATCGGCATGGCGCTCCTGACGCAGCTCGAGGTGGACAGCTCCTTCGCCACCCACGTCCTGCCCTCCGAGATCCTGCTCGGCCTGGGCATGGGTACGGCCTCGATGCCCGGCATGAGCCTGGCCACCTCCCGCGTCCGGCCGCAGGACGCGGGTGTCGCCTCCGCGATGGTCAACGTCTCGCAGCAGGTCGGCGGCTCCATCGGCACCGCACTGCTGAACACCGTCGCCGCCAGCGCCACCAGCAGCTGGATCGCCGCACGCGCGTTCTCCGGTGCCGTCCCCGAGGAGGCCGCCCAGCAGGCCGCCGTCCACGGCTACGCCGTGGCCTTCGGCTGGGGCACCGCCATCATGGCGCTGGCCGCGCTGATCGCCTTCGTCCTCGTCAACGGCGGCGGCCGCAGCAAAGCCGACGGCGAGTCCGCGCAGCAGGTCGCGATCCCGGTCGTCGCGCACTGACGGCCAGCCACGGCCTGCTCCCTCGCAAGCCACCTCCCCCTGTACCCAGTCGCACTTCGACCCCAAGGGAGAACGCACGATGGAATACCGCCGACTCGGCAACACCGGCACGGTCGTGTCGAACCTTGCACTCGGCACGATGACCTTCGGCGACGAGACCTCGCAGAAGGAGGCGTTCGTCCAGATGGACGCCTTCCTGGAAGCGGGCGGAAACCTCATGGACACCGCCGACCTCTACAACCGAGGCGTAACCGAGGAGATCATCGGCCGGTGGCTGGCGAGCCGTCCGAGCGACGTCACCGACCGGGTGGTGCTCGCCACCAAGGGCCGGTTCCCGTTCACCGACGACGTCAACGACATCGGCCTGTCCCGGCGCCATCTCTCCCGGGCGCTGGACGGTTCGCTTCGCCGACTGGGCGTGGACAGCGTCGACCTGTACCAGGTGCATGCCTGGGACCCGCTGACCCCGATCGAGGAAACTCTGGCGTTCTTCGACTCCGCCGTGCGGGCAGGCAAGATCCGCTACGCGGGCCTGTCGAACTTCACCGGCTGGCAGCTCCAGCTCGCGGTCTCCACCGCCGCGCGGGCGGCTGGCCGGTCCCGGTGACTCTGCAGGAGCAGTACAACCTGGCCGTCCGCGAGGTGGAGTGGGAGGTTCTGCCGGCGGCGGTGCACAACGGCCTCGGCGTACTGCCCTGGTCACCCCTGGCGAGCGGATTCCTGACGGGCAAGTACGCGCGCGGCGTCCAGCCAGGGCCCGACACCCGGGCCGGGGGAGGCAATCCGCTGTACCAGTACACCTCGGCCAACTACGCCAACGCCGACCGGACCTGGGACGCGGTCGACGCGGTCGTCCAGGTGGCCGAAGAGACCGGTGCCTCGCCTGCCCAGGTGGCGCTCAGCTGGGTCGCCGACCGTACAGGTGTCACCACGGTCATCATCGGCGCCCGTGACATGAGGCAGCTGACCGACAACCTCGGTGCCGCCGACCTGCACCTCGACGCGGACGCCGCGGCCCTCCTCGACAAGGCCAGTGACCCGAGCCCGACGCCCTACCCCTACGGCCCGTTCGGTCTCGCCCAGAGCCACCGGACCGTCAACGGCGGCGCTCAGCTGGACTGACACCCACCCGGGGGCCGAAGCGGCCCCCAGCAGCCCGCCGAGGCCCTGCTCACTGGCAGCCGTCGCCCACCGAACCGTACGGAGCGGCAACCGTGCACCACCACATCACGCGACACCGGGGCGAGGGCTCCAGGCCGACAACCGCCGTCGGACCGGAAGTCGAAGCCGGCAGACCGGACGCCGGAGGCAGCCGTTTCGCCTTCGACGCCATCGGGACCGGCTGGCAGATCGACACCGACGAGCCGCTGAGCGGCAGTCTGCGCCGCCGGGTCCTGGACCGCATCCGGCGATTCGACGCCACCTACTCGCGCTTCCGCCCGGACTCGCTCGTGTCCCGGATCGCGGCCGCCCCGGCCGGGGGCCGGTTCGAGTTCCCGGAGGACTCGCTGGCCCTGTTCGACCTCTACGACCGCCTCGCCACCGCGACCGGCGGTGCCGTCGACCCACTCGTCGGCCGTGAGCTCGAGCTCCTCGGATACGACGCCTCGTACTCCCTCACGCCCGCTCCGCAGACGGTTCGGGCCCAGGAAGGCGCCCGCGGCCGGGCAACCTGGGCGGCTGACATCGTGCGGGACGGCAGGACGCTCGTCATCCAGCGCCCGGTTGTGATCGACGTGGGAGCGGTGGGAAAGGGCTACCTGGTGGACATCGTCTCGGCGATCCTTCGGGATGCCGGAATCACGCGGTTCGTCATCGACGCCAGCGGTGATCTGCGCCATGCGGGGGACCGCGCCATCCGGGTCGGCCTGGAGCATCCGTTCGACCCGCAGCTCGTGGTCGGCGTGGCGCACCTGCGGGGACGGGCGCTGTGCGCGTCCGGGGTCAGCGCACGCGCCTGGGGCGACGGGCTGCACCACCTGCTCGACGCACGCACCGGTCGTCCGGCCAGGAGGGTGGCCGCCACCTGGGTCGTGGCCGACAGCGCCGCTCTCGCCGACGGACTGGCGACGGCGCTGTTCCTCACCGAGGCGCGCCGGCTCGCGCAGACCTTCGACTTCGCCCACGTGCGCATGTACACCAGCGGCCACGCGGAGATCTCGCGGAACTTCGACGGTGGGCTCTTCACCTGAGCGACTGACCGGACCTCGTACAGAGCCCCATGGCAAGGAGGAACATGACAGCACCGAGCAAGAAGATCACAGCCGCGATCGGGATCTCCCTCACCGCGGCGCTCACCGGGTGCGCCTCGACGGACGCGGACAACGCGAGCCCACCGGCCGCTTCGAACAACGCGAGGTCACCGTCCGCTTCGGACAACGCGGCTGAACCGAGTTCCTCGACCTACGAGGACGGCGAGTTCGAGGCCGAGGGCCGGTACGGGAACCTGCCTTCGAGCATCGGAGTGACCGTAACCCTCGCAGACGACAGGATCACCGCCGTCAAGGTCACACCCCGGGCAACGGACGAGACCTCGCTCGCTCTGCAGAAGCGCTTCGCCGCCGCGGTCCCACGACTCGTCGTCGGCAAGGACATCGACAGCGTGCGCCTGGACCGCGTGGCCGGAAACAGCGGTACCCCAAAGGGTTTCAACGACGCTCTGGCGCAGATCAAGGCCGAAGCATCCAGCTGACCGACGGCCGTTGGTCGAGTGACAGGTCCGGTCACAGACAGCCGGGGACGCATCCGCCCCCCGGACACCACAAGGGAAGGGCTGCGCAGAGTCGTGGTCATCGTCGTATCCGTCTTCGTCCTGGCGTTGTTCGGCGCACTCCACTGGTACGTGTGGCGCCGCCTCGTACGGGACACCACACCCAAGGGGTCGTTCCTCCGACGAGCCGGAAGCATCGTCTTCGTGGCCGGGCCCCTGCTGTCGATGGCGGCCATGACAGCGGAGGGCGACGGTGCCCCTTTCCTTCTGCAGCGGATCCTGGCCTGGCCCGGGTATCTGTGGCTGGCGCTGTTCCTGTACCTGCTGCTCGCGTTGCTGGTTGGTGAGGCCGTGCGGCCTGTGCTGCGGCGGTGGCTCGTGCATCGGGGCGCCGGGGCAGACACGCGGCAGCGGATGCTCCCGACGGCGCGGTCCGCGGAAGTGGCGGAAGTGCAAGCGACCGACTCCGAGGCGGAGGAACTGGTCTCGGCCGACGAGCCGCTGACCGCGACGGCGCATCACGGCGATTCCGATGCCTCTGCCTCACGAGGCACCGTGCCCGTCACCGTGCTGGACCCTCCGCACGTATCGGAGCCGACGCTGTCGGCCGGCACCGCGCCCACCGGCCCGTCGCGCCGCCTCTTCGTCTCCCGCGTCGTGGGCGGGGCCGCCGCGGCCGTCGCCGTCGGCACCGTCGGCCACGGCACGTACGGTGTCCTCCGCGGGCCCAAGGTGAAGCGCCTCACGGTTCCGCTGGCCAAACTGCCGCGCAGTGCGCACGGTTTCCGGATCGCCGTCGTCAGCGACATCCACGTCGGTCCCATCCTGGGCCGTGGCTTCGCCCAGCGGATCGTCGACACCATCAACGCGACCCAGCCCGACCTGATCGCGGTCGTCGGCGACCTCGTGGACGGCAGCGTCGAGAACCTCACTCCGGCCGTCGAACCACTCGCCGGGCTCCGGGCACGGCACGGCGCGTACTTCGTCACGGGCAACCACGAGTACATCTCCGGTGCCGAGCCGTGGATCGAGAAGGTACGGGAGCTGGGACTGCGACCGCTGGAGAACGCCCGCACCGAGCTGCCTGGCTTCGACCTGGCGGGCGTCAACGACGTCCGCGGTGAAGAGGAGGGCCAAGGCCCCGACTTCGGCAGAGCACTTGGCGACCGCGACCGTTCCCGCACGGCCGTCCTCCTCGCCCACCAACCCGTCGTCATCGACGACGCCGTACGTCACGGCGTCGATCTCCAGCTCTCCGGCCACACCCACGGCGGTCAACTCTGGCCGGGCAACGTCCTCGCCGAACTGGCCAACCCCACGGTCGCCGGCCTGGAGCGCTACGGCGACACCCAGCTGTACGTGAGCCGCGGTGCCGGCGCCTGGGGCCCGCCGGTGCGCGTGGGCGCTCCGTCCGACATCACCGTCGTCGAACTGGCCTCGGTACAGGCGTAGTTGTGTTGCCGACGTGGCGGGGTTGATCGGCACGAGGATATTCAGGCCAGGTCCGCGACCATCCGCGGCAGGTCGAGGGTGGTCCTGATGCCGGGCGGTGCCTCGCAGACCAAAGGCACGGCGTTGACGACGATGTGGGCGCTGTAGCCGGGCGAGACGGCGGCGTAGTTCTCGGACGTGACACGGATGTCGATGTCGAGGGGCGCGTCACCCTCGACGACGACGTGCCAGCCGGTGTCGCGCACCTGCCCTTTCCAGTCCTGTTCGAGATCCTGGGTGAGGTACCAGGTGGGCCGGACCACCATGAACGGCTTGCCGTCTCGCCAGCCGGTGACCTCGAACCGCCAAGCGGCGACCGAGCCGGCCTCGACGGTCGTCGTGCCGACCTTCACCGGTTTCGCCGCCGTGCCCACCGTTCCTGTCGCGGTGACCTCGTCGAGAGGCACCGAAAGACCGTCGGCGAGTTGGCGCAGCGAGGTGCCGAAATCTTCGCCCAGGCCGGCGGCCACCCGCGTGAGGTCCATCGCCCCGGGGTCTTGGCCGAACATCTGGGAGAGCAGCTCCGGTGAGTTGCGCGTCGTCATGTCGGCGAACTCCTCGATCGTCAGGCGATCGAGCCGGCGCTGGAGGGCGGTCACCGCGAGCGGGAAGACCTCGGTGATCCAGCCCGGGCTCGAGCCCGTGGCGTGCAGCGATGTACCGCCGCGCTCGCACGCGGCCTGGATCCGCTGCCGTACATCGCGGTCGAGACCGGCCGGGTAATGGAAGTCGGTGACGCTCGTGACGACGTTGGCGCCCGACTCGAGGAGTCGGCAGATCTCGTCGATCCTGACCGCATCGAGCACCGGCATGTACAACACACAGTCCGGATCGGCGGCCAGGATGTCGTCGATGTTCCCGGTGGCACGGACGCCGGTCGGCTCCATGCCGCACAGTTCACCGGCGTCGCGGCCGACCTTCGCGTCGGCGTACACGTACACACCGACCAGGTCGTACTGCGGGTGCTCGATGACGCATCGCAGGGCGTGTGCCCCGGTGTGACCGGTCGCCCATTGAGCGACTCGGTAGCGTCCGGGCGGTGTCCTGGCCGGCTGGTGATCAGACACTTCTCTCCCTCTTGCGAGTCGTGCGGCGGGCAGGCACCGAGCCCGCAGGCCTCCAGGCGCGCTGCCCACCGGGGCCGGGGCACGGGCTGCCTTGTTCGCCATGACCATGGGTGGGCCCCGACCGGTCGGATACGGCTCTTGTCAGCCGAGTTCGGCCAGCCGTCGTGCCGCCGGCGCGGCGCGCTCCTCGATCCAGCGGGCGGCTCCGGCGAGCGGAACGGAGGCGATCACGGTCTCGATGCCGAGCTCGGCGTAGCCGGTCATCGCCTTGGCGAAGCCGTCGAGGTCGCCGTCACGGAGCGCGTTCCCGGAGTACATGGCAGTCTTGCGGATCCGCCCGCAGTCCCGGCCCAGATCGTCGCAGTGGCGGCGCAGCACCTCCAGCTTGTGCGCGACCTCGGCGTGGGTGAAGGCGGTGAGGTTGCAGGCGTCCGCGTACTGGGCCACCAGCCTCAGGGTCTTCTTCTCACCACCTCCGCCGATCATGATCTCCGGGTGCGGAGCACTCACCGGCGGTGGCACGCACATGGTCTCGGCCAGCTGGTAGTGCCTGCCCTCGAACGGCCCGTCGTCCTGCGGGTCCCACATCTGCAGGCAGATCCGCAGGGTCTCCTCCAGCCGTTCGAACCGCTCGGCCGTCGGCGGGAAGGGCACGCCCAGGCCGAGATGTTCGCGCTCGTACCAGGCCGCCCCGACGCCGAGGGTGGCGCGGCCGCCGGAGAGGTGGTCGAGCGTGGTGACGATCTTGGCCAGCAGGCCGGGATGACGGTACGTCACCCCGGTCACCAGCGCCCCGAGTTGCACGGTGGAGGTGTGCGCGGCGAGGTGGCCGAGCGTGGTGTAGCACTCCAGCATGGCGCTCTCGGCGCCGCCCAGTACCTCCATCTGGAAGTAGTGGTCCATCACCGACAGCCGGCCCACCCCCGCCGCCTCGGCGGCGGCTCCGACCGCAGCCAGCTCAGGTCCCAGCCCACCGTGCCTGTTCAAGTCACCTGCGGGGTCGTCGAATCCCACGATGTTGATGCCCAGTCGCATGTCGGCCTCCCGCCGCAGTCCCTGCTCCGCGCTTCCTGGTTCAGTCCCGGCTGAGGGTCTGGCGGGCGTCGGCCGCGGAGCGCCGGACGGCGGTGTCGGTCAGTTCCTTCACCTCGTCGGCAGGCACCGGGACGCTCGGGGCTTGGAAGAACCAGCGCCCCATCTCCTCCTGGGTCAGTCCTTCGGGCTGTGCCGGCAGGTAGGGCTGGACGTAGACCGGGGTGCCCGGCTCGCTGCGCCAGCTGTCGGCGAGGGGGCCGATGTCCACGGCGTCGTAGCCCAGCGCGTCCAACAGTTCGGCGACCTGCGCTTTGGCGGCCGTGTCGTCGCCGGCCATGGGCAGGGCACTGCGGTCGTCGGCGCCGGCGGGTCGGGCTGCGGTGAACAGGCGCACGAAGTCGACGCTGTTGAACGCCTTGACCACCCGGGAGTCGGCCAGGTGCCGCTGCACCAGGGCGCTGGAGGTCTGCTCGCCCGCGTCCAGCTCGGCGATCCGGTCGTCGCGCTCGGGGTAGTAGTTCATGGTGTCGATGACGGTCTTGCCCGCCAGGGCGGCGGCCGGAAGCTGCTCGTACTTGCTCAGCGGGACCGTCGCCACCACCAGGTCACCGGCCTGCGCTGCCTCGGCGGGTGTGGCCGCGCGCGCCTGCTCGCCGAGTTCGGCGACGAGGCCGGCGAGGGTCTCGGGGCCGCGGGAGTTGCTCAGCACGACGTTCAGGCCGGCGGCGACGGCGAGACGGGCCAGTGCGCTGCCGATGTTGCCGCTGCCGATGAGTGCGAGGGTCTTGGTCATGGGTCACGTCTCCAGTTCAGTGGACAAATAGGGGTGGTGCAGGGGTCTCGAATCGACGAGCGCGTGCTGTGAGTTGCGCCCGTCCTCAGCCGCGCAGGCTCATGCCGCCGTCGATCGACCAGGCCTGGCCGCTGATCCAGGCCGCGTCGTCGGAGAAGAGGAAGGCGGCGGCGCCGGCCAGGTCGGCGGGTTCGCCGAGGCGCGGGCTGCGGGCGTACTGCAATGCCATGGCCTGCAGCTGCTGGTCGTCTTGTTGCTGCTGGGTCTCGCCCATGACCAGGCCAGGGGCGACGACATTGCAGCGGATGCCCTCCTTGCCCCAGCGGGAGGCGATGTGGCGGGTCAGCGCATTGACCCCGGCTTTGGAGGCGGCGTACGCGGGCCGCGTGGGCTCGCCGCCCCAGGCCGCGCCGGAGGAGGTGTTGACGATGACGCCGCCGCCCTGGCCCAGCAGGTGGGGGAGGACCGCCCGGCAGGTCAGGGCGTAGCCGAGCAGGTTCACGTCGTGGGTGCGGCGCCACACGGCCGGGTCCATCTCCATCAGGTCGACGTCACGGCCCAGAGTGGCCGGCGAGAGGTCGGCGCCGACGTTGAAGAGCCCGTCGACCCCGCCGAACTCGGCGACGGTCCGGTAGACCAGCGCTTGAATCGTGGCCTCGTCACCGAGGTCGAACTCAACGGCGATCGCGGTGCCACCCGCCTCGGTGACGCCCTTGGCAGTGGCTTCGGCTCCAGCGAGATTGATGTCGCCGACGACGACCGAGGCCCCCTCCTCGGCGAGCCGTTCGGCCGTGGCCGCGCCGATGCCGGTCGCGCCCCCGGCAATGACGATCCTCTTGCCCTGCAGACCCCTCATGACTCTCTCCCTTGCTGAGCTGAAGCGCCACACTTGCGTCAATCACTACACTCTGACACTCAGTGTCAGAGTGGAAACTGTAGCTCATCATTGCGAGCCGAGGTCAAGAGAGAGGTAGGATCGAGAAGTGAGTGGAGCAGTACGTACGAACACGAGAGACATCGCGCGGGCCGCCATCCGGTTCGAGCTGGCCCGGGTGGCCTTCGACCTGTTCCGCCGTGAGGGCTTCGACAACGTCACCGTCAATGACCTGGCCGCGGCTGCGGGAGTGTCTCGCAGTACCTTCCTGCGCTATTTCGGCAGCAAGGAGGACGCCGTCCTCGGCGCCGTCGACGCCCAGGGCGAACAGGTCGCCGATGCTCTACGCGCCCGGCCTGCCGACGAGGGTGACGGGACGGCACTGCGGCGCGCGCTGGACACCGTCACCGAAGTCCATCGCCGGGACCCGGATGGCGCACTCGCGATGTCCCAGCTGATCATGCGCACGCCCGCGCTGGGCGCCCGCACGCTGGAGAAGCAGAACGGCTGGCGCCCCGTCATCGCCCAGGCCCTCGCCGAGCGCGCCGACCCCTCTTGGCCCTCGCTCCTGGTTCCGTTGGTGCGTGCCGCCGTCGCGGTGGACTGCTTGAACGTCGCCGTCGAACACTGGACCGCCTCTGACGGCCGCCTCGACCTCGATGCCCTGCTCGACGAGGCCTTCGCCGCATTCGCATTGCGGTAGGAGCGCCCGCTTCGTGAAACCGGGTGTCATGTTGGCGCCCGGGCCGCCATACGGGCCGAACTGGCCCAGGTGGCGGTGGACCTGTTCCTGCGTGAGGGATTCGACAAGGTCACGCTCGATGACCTGGCCGCCGCTGCTGGGGCGTCCCGCAGTACCTTCCGCCGGTACTTCGCCAGCAAGGAAGAGGCGGTTCTCAGCGTCTTCGACGCGCGCGGCAGGCAGGTCGCCGACGCCGTACGCGCCCGCCCGGCCGACGAAGACGACTGGACGGCGCTGCGTCACGGGTTGGACGTCGCCATCGAGCACTACCGTCAGGACCCGGCCCGGGCCCTGACGATGACCCGGCTCGTCCTCGACACACCCGCCCTGTGCGCCCGGCAGTTGGAGAAGCAGCGCGGCTGGTGGCCTGCCCTGGCCAATGCCCTCGTCGAGCGCACCGACTCCCCGCAGCCCCTGACGCCGGCCATCTCCGTGAAGGCGGCCGCCGCGCTGGACTGTCTCAACATCGCTCTCGACCACTGGATCGCCTCCGACAGCCGTCCCGACCTCGTCGACCTGCTGGACCAGGCATTCGCCGCGCTCAGCCCCCGCTGACGCGCTGAAGTCCGAGCCGCCCGGGGCAAGCCAGGGCTCGCACTTGAGCGGCTTCGGCCGGCCTGTCACTGCGTCGCACGGTTTCGGCCTGCCGCGCGAGATCGCCGAAGCCGTCGCATACCTCGCCTCCGAGGGCGCCGCCTTCCTTCATGGCGCGTTCCTGCTTGTCGACGGAGGCGCGAGCCTCGTCTGAATCGGTGCCGGGCGACCTGCGTCACCGCTCGCATCTGGCTGCCGACACCCGCAGCAGGTAATGCCGCGGGTGCCGGCTTCGCCAGTTCAGGAGGTCCGGTCGCAGTTCAGCACGGCGGGGTCGATCGTTCCGCGCTGCACCTTCGCGTCGTGGGGCTCGGCGAGACCGGCGTTGGTGACGTAGAGCCGGTTTCCGCGCACAGCGGTGGAGGTGGGGGAAGCGAGGCCGTCCTTGGACGTCAGGACGGTTTCGGTGGTCCCGTCGGGGTGGACGAGCGCGACCTGGTTGAGGCCGTTCTGCGCGGCGAACACCACGTCGGAACGGTCGTTGAGGAAGTTGAAGTCGTCAACGCCGGTGAGGCTGCTGGTCACGGTGTGGATCCGGCCGGGGGCGCCGGTGGCGGTGACCGGGATCCGCAACAGGGTGCCCTTCGCGAGGTTGGAGACCCAGACGGCGCCCTTGTGGAAGCGGAGCCCGTTCGCGCCGAGGGGTACGGACGGGTCTCCCGCGAGGACGGGGTCGGTCAGCCAGGCGGTCGCCGTTCCACCGGATACCGGGACGCTCCATACGGTGGCCTTGTTGCTGTCGGCCGCGTACAGGGTGCGTCCCGCCGGGTCGAGGGCCAGGCCGTTGGGGAGTCCGTCGGTGGGCAGGGCGGCGATGCGGCGCGGGGTGCCGCCGGGGGGCAGCGTCCATACGCCGGCCCGGGCGGAGTCGGAGGAGGCCACGTTGTAGTAGATGTTGCCGCCGCGGTCGCGCGTGTTGCCGGTGAACGTGTCGCCCGGCTGCCCGGCGACGATCACCTGGCTGCGCCCGGACGGGGCGATCCGCACGAGTGCCGGACGCTTGCCCGCCACGCTGCCCAGCATGGAGACGGTCAGTGAGTTGTCCGGGTTGACGGTGAGGTTCTCCGGGGAGTCGCCGGCCGCGAAGTCGAAGGCGGCGAGGGTCTTGACGTCGGTGACGACCGGCTTCGGGGATGTCTCCGTCGCCGTGGATGCGGACGCGGACGGCGTCGAGACGAGAACGGCCGCCGTCGCGGCGATCGCCGCCGCGAGTCTGAACCGCTTGTTCAGGAGGGTTGCGGTGGGGACTGCTGTGGAGGTTTCCATGGGGTGCATCGCACTTTTCTTGAAGGGCACAACTGTGGTTGCGCGTGGGGTGGAACAGGAAAGGTCGGGGCCGCGTCAGTCGCTCAACTCGGCCCCGGACAGGCGTACTTCCTCGATGTCGAGGTAGGCCTGTACCTGGCGCAGCACGGTGTCGTCGATGTGGTTCTCGTCGCGGAGTCTGACGACGGTGGCGCGTTTGCGGGCGAGGAGGGCGAGGCTCAGCGCGGTGTAGTCCTCCTTGTGGCGCAGGACCACGGGGTCGTCGGCATCGTCGTCGGCGCGTACGACGCGCAGGTGGGTCTCGTACTCGTGGCGCGTCCAGTCGGCGACCTCAGGGGCGGTGCCGAGACCGGCGGCCACCTCCGGCAGCGCCTTGAGGGCTTCCTCGGCGGCGGTCGTCTCGGCGAGGGAACGCTCCTCCTCGGCGGAGGTGTCGCGGGGAAGTCGGGCCCAGCGGACGACGCGCGGCAGGAGCAGGCCCTGCATCACCAGGGTCAGCATGATGACCCCGGAGGTGACGAAGACGATCACATCGCGGTCGGGGAAGGGTGCGCCCGAGTCGAGGGTCTCCGGTACCGACAGCGCCACGGCCAGTGACACCGCGCCCCGGAAGCCGGTGACTCCACCGACCACCCGGGCCCGGTGGCTCATCCGGCGCAGCCGCTGCTGTGGGCGGCGGTCCAGTAGGCGGATGAGGTACACGGCGGCGAACTGGAAGGCGAAACGCACGGCGACGAGCACCACGGACACGACCCCGACGGTGATCAGGGCGTGCGTGAGGTCGTCGCTGGTCAGTTCACGGACGGCGGACTGTGCCTCCAGGCCGACGAGGACGAACAGGGAGGCGTTGAGCAGGAACGTGGACAGCGACCAGAACGCCTGCGCCTGCCGCCGCGTCGCCGCCCCGGTCAGGCGTGGGCCCACCTGGCTCATGATCAGCCCGGCCACCACAACAGCCAGGACTCCGGACGCCTCGATCAGTTCGGCGAGCAGGAACGCGGTGAAGGGCGTGCCGATCGTCACCACGTTCCCCAGCAGGGGGTCGTCCAGGCGGCGGCGCAGTTGGATGCCGAGCCAGGCGGTCACGGCTCCGGCCGCGGCTCCGCCGACGTAGGCGAGGAGGAAGAGCCACCCGACCTGCGGCACGCTGAAATGCTCCTCGCCGACGGTGATGCCGACGGCCAGGCCGTAGACGACCAGGGCCGTGCCGTCGTTGATCAGGCTTTCGGCGCGCAGCAGGGTGATGCTGCGGCGGGGCAGCATACGGGCGAGGACTCCGACCGTGGTCGCGTCGGTGGGTGCGACGGCCGCTCCGAGGACCCATGCGGGCCCCCACGGCAGTCCCAGCGTGTGTGCGACGGCTGCCACGGCCCAGGCGGTGAGGATGACCAGCGCGGTGCTCATCAGCATGATGCCGCGCAGGTCCTGCCGGATCCCGCGCAGCGAGGTCGTCAGGCTCTCCCAGTACAGGAGGGCCGGGAGGAACAGCAGCAGCATCGCCTCCGGCGGCAGATGCACCTCACGCAGTGCCGGGACGAATCCCAGGAGTGCTCCCGCCGCCAGCAGCAGGATGGGCGGGGCAATGCGAAGGCGGTCTCCCGCGACCTGGCACACGAGCACGGTCGCGCACAGGACCACGACGAGTTCGAGACCGAGCACGTTTCATCTCCTGGACAGGTGGTGCGGGTACGGCGGGACGCTGCAGGAGGCCCGGCGCGGTGCGCGACGGTTCTCAGGCCGGGGTTCGGGGTGCGGCTCGTTTCTGAAGCCGGGTTCAGCGCGGCACGAGCTGCATCGTTGTGGTTGACGCCTCGGGGCCCGTGATGGCCTCGATGATCTCCTCAGCGATGGGGGCACCTCCCACGCCCTTTAGGCAGGGGGGGAGCCCGTATTCGCTGCGGTACGCGACGTCGTTCGTCCATGACCTCGTCATTGGGGCTCCTTCGTACATACGGATGTGGTCCTCGCCGCACGTGGGCGGCTGCCGAGGTCACGATGAGCAGTGCCGTCACGATCGGCGAGCGGGCGCGCAGGCCCTCGGGGATCGTCACCCCGTTCGTCATTGGCCACGCCCGCACGCCGCGGACCTGGGAACATCCGCGTGCCCTCAGCTTGCCGCCCGCACGCGCCGGATGGCAGGCCGGGCTGTGCCAGGCAGCCGTGTTCAGTGCTGTGACAGGGCACCCCTCGATGTCGTGTGCATCGCCACACGGGTCACGGGGCTGTCACACTGGAAGACATGGCACGTGAGCAGCGCAGTGGCGGTAGCGGCGGCACCGAGCTGGGGCGCTTTCTGCGAGCACGTCGCACTCGGGTGAAGCCCGGCGACGTCGGCCTGCCGGCCGTCTCCGGATTGCGCCGCACCCCGGGGCTGCGCCGCGAGGAACTGGCCACCCTCGCCGGCATCAGCATCGACTACTACGCACGCCTGGAGCGCGGGACCGAGACCCGTCCCAGCCCGTCCGTGATCGACGCCATCGCCCGCGCGCTGCGCCTGGGGAAGGCCGAGCACAAGCACCTGCGAGAGCTCGCCGCGAGCGCCGACGGCAACGTGGCAGCGCCGACGACGGTGCCCAGCCGGTCCGTACCTCCGGGCACCGAGTTGATCCTGGAGAGCCTGCGGCCCAATCCCGCGTACGTAGTCGGCCGCACCTTCGAACTGCTCGCCGCCAACCCCGGCGGACTGCACCTGTTCGCCGGAATCGAGGACTGGCAGGGGGAGCAGCGCAACCTGGCGCGCTACGTCTTCCTCCACCCCGCGGCCCGCGACCTGTTCGACAACTGGGACGACGCGGTCCGCAGCTCCGTCGCATGGCTGCGCGGCCTGGCCGGCATCGAGCCGGAGGCCCCCGACCTCGCACTCATAGTCGACGAACTCCTGCGCAAAAGCCCCGAGTTCGCACGCATGTGGGACCGCTACGACGTCAAGGGAAACTCCAGCGGCCGCCACACGTACCACCACCCCGTCGTCGGTGAACTCGCCCTGGGTTACCAGGGAATGACGCTGAACGGCACCAACAGCCAGCACCTGGTCGTCTTCTACGCCGAGCCCGACACCCCCGCGTACGACGCGATGGTCCTCCTCGACAAGTCCGCGCAGGTCCGGGCCTCGAAATCGTCGACGTCGCCTGCGCAGTAGCGAACCGGCGGCCGTCCATCCCTCGGGCGGCGTGAGCTCGATCTCGGCATCGACAGCTGCGGGCAAGCATCAGGCACACCAACGCGCCAGGCGTTGGCTTGAACTGGCTGATACTGCCGGACGTAGGCACGGGAGTCGTACGCAAAGTGCTCCCTGGCGACTCTCCGACACCCGGCGCAGGCTGGACCCTGCGCCGAGATCACAGCCGTAACCGCGGCCCTGTCCCGCATCTCGGCTCACTGCCACAACGCAGAGGGCCCACCCCACAACGGGCCTTCGCGGAAGGCCTCCGGCGATGACCCACGTCCGCCGTGGGCCGACGGGCGGGCGCCTGAGCGTATACCGCACAGCGTCGCCGGACGGTCGTGGCGTACCAGTCCGTGACGGCCGATCTTCCGCTGAATCCCCCCAAGCGAGAGAGTGCGTATGACCACCGAACTTCCGGACTCACCCATCGAACTGTCCGAAGGACCCGCGCCGGTGCCCACTCGGCGCACCTTCATCGCGACGACAGCCGCCGTCGGTGGTGTGGTCGCGGCGGGTGGCCTGACCGCGGGGTCGGTCCTGGCCGGTCAGGAGGCGCCGGCCGCCGAGGCTCCGCCCAGCGGTCGACTCTCGCTGACCGTCAACGGCGAGCGGCGCACGGTCACGATCGACAACCGGACCTCACTGCTGGACCTGCTGCGCGAACACCTCGGGCTGACAGGTTCCAAGAAGGGCTGCAACGCGGGTGCCTGCGGGGCCTGCACGGTCCTGGTCGACGGCAGCCGGGTCAACTCCTGCCTGATACTGGCGGTGCGCCTGGAGGGCGCCGAGGTAACCACCATCGAGGGACTCGCCGACGGCGACCGGCTGCACTCGCTGCAGGCGGCGTTCGTCGAGCAGGACGCGTTCCAGTGCGGCTTCTGCACTCCCGGTCAGATCATGTCCGGCGTCGGCTGCATCGAGGAGGGCCACACGGACTCCGCCGAGGAGATCCGGGAGTGGATGAGCGGCAACATCTGCCGATGCGGCTGTTACGTCAAGATCGTCAAGGCGGTCGACCAAGCCGCCCACGGGAAATGAGGCCCGGCCCCATGCACCCCTTCTCCTTCACCAAGGTCTCCGACACCCGTGAGGCACTCAACGCCGGGCAGCGCGGCGGGCGCTACATCGCCGGGGGCACCACCCTGGTCGACCTGATGCGCGAGACCGTCGAACGCCCGGACACGCTGGTCGACATCAGCGATCTGCCGCTGCGGGACGTGACCGTCACCGAGCGCGGAGGCCTGCGCATCGGCGCCCTCGTACGGATGGCGGAGGCCGCCGCCCACCCCAAGGTCCGCACCCTCTACCCGGTCGTCTTCCAGGCGCTGGAGCTGAGCGCCTCCGCCCAGCTGCGCAACATGGCCACCATCGGTGGCAACATCATGCAACGCACCCGCTGTACGTACTTCCGTGACGTGAGCGCCGCCTGCAACAAGCGCGAGCCCGGCTCGGGTTGCGCGGCGCGGGAAGGCTTCAACCGCACCCACGCCATCCTCGGCACCTCGGAGTCCTGCGTGGCCACGCACCCCTCCGACGTCGCCGTGGCTTTCGCGGCGCTGGAGGCGAGAGTGCACCTGCTGAGCCCGGACGGGACCGAGCGCACCGTCGCCTTCGCCGACTTCCTGTTGCGGCCCGGCAACACCCCGAACCGTGAACAGGCCGTCCGCAAAGGCGAGTTGATTACCGCGGTGGAGATTCCGGCCCTTCCGCGTCCGCTGAAGTCCGGCTACCTGAAGGTGCGGGACCGGCAGTCGTACGAGTTCGCCCTGACCTCGGCCGCCGTCGCGCTGCACATACGCGGCGGAGTGATCCGCGAGGCGAAGGTGGCCGTCGGCGGCGTGGGCACCGTGCCCTGGAAGCTGCCCGCCGTCGAGCACCGTCTCATCGGCGAGCGCGCCTCGGACGCGCTGTGGGCCGAGGCGTCCAAGGCGGCGGCGGAAGGGGCCCGCCCCCTCCAACACAACGGTTTCAAGGTCGAGTTGCTTCAGCGGACCGTCGAACGCCAGCTACGCATCGTAGGAGGTGGCAAATGAGCCCGCAGCCGCAGGCAGCCGTCGGCGCACCGCTCTCCCGTGTGGACGGACGGCTGAAGGTGACCGGTCAGGCGAAGTACGCAGCCGACCACGACCCGGACGGGACCGTGCACGCGGTCGTCGTCGACAGCACCGTCGCCCTCGGACGGATCACCGGCATCGACACCCGCGCCGCCCTCGCCCAGCCCGGCGTCCTGACGGTGATCAGCCACCTCAACGCACCCACGCTGGCCTACCGCGACAACCCCGGGGGATACAACCCGCCGGGCAGGCGGCTGCGTGCCTTCCAGGACGACCAGGTCCTCTTCCACGGGCATCCGGTGGCCGTCGTGGTGGCCACCACCCTGGAGGTCGCGCAGCACGCCGCGGACCTGGTGGCGATCGCGTACGACGCGCGGAAGCCCAGGACCGACATGAGCGGTAGCCCGGCCGGCGGCCAACCCCAGAACTACGCCCGGGGCGACGCGGAGGCAGCGCTGGACTCCGCAGCCGTACGCATGGACGCGACATACCGGCTCGCCCGTAACCACCACAACGCGATGGAACCGCACGCCACCGTCGCCCGCTGGGACGGCGACAAGCTCACCGTCTGGGACAAGACCCAATGGGTGCAGGGCACCCGGAACGAACTCGCCGCCGTGTTCGGCATCCCGCAGGACTCGGTGCGCGTGATCTCGCCGTTCGTCGGCGGCGCGTTCGGCAACGCGTCGAGGGTCTGGCCGCAGACCACCATCGCGGCTGTCGCCGCGCGAGAGACGGGGCGTCCGGTGAAGCTCGCGCTGACCCGCGAGCAGCTCTACTTCCACGTGGGCTACCGGCCCACGTACGAGTACCGGGTACGGGTGGGCAGCGACCGGCGGGGACGCGTGACCGCGATGATCCACGACCTGAGGTCGGAGACCTCACGTTACGAGACGCACGGAGAGCCCATCCTGAGTCTCGGGCAGATGCTCTACAACACGCCCAACGTCCGCATGACACAGCAGTCGGTGCCCCTGGACGTCAACACCCCGACGTGGATGCGCGGCCCCGGCTACGCCACCGCCTCCTACGCCATCGAGTCGGCGATGGACGAACTCGCCCACGAGCTGGGCGTCGACCCGATCGAGCTGCGCCTGCGCAACGAACCGGAGGACGACCCGTCCGACGGGCTGCCGTTCTCCACCCGGCGGCTGCGCGAGTGCCTCGCCACCGGCGCCCGCGAGTTCGGCTGGAACCGCCGCGACCCCCGGCCGCGCGCCACCCGCGACGGCGACTGGCTGATCGGCACCGGCATGGCCGCCGGCGCCTACCACACCCGGCGGGACCCGGCCCAGGCCTCGGTCCGGCTGGACGCCGACGGCACCGCGCTGGTGCAGTCCGCGGCCAGTGACATGGGGCCGGGCACGTACACCTCCATGACCCAGGTCGCCGCCGACGCACTCGGCCTGACCATGCGCAACGTGACTTTCCGTCTCGGCGATTCCCTCATGCCGCCGGCGCCGCTGCAGGGCGGTTCGAAGACCATGGCCAGCGTCGGTTCCGCCGTTCAGGACGGCTGCGACAAGCTGCGGCAGCAGGCGATCAGGCTGGCCGTCGCGGACGAGGGATCGCCGCTGCACGGCGTCGACCCGGACGATGTCGTCGTACGGGGCGGCCGGCTGCACGTGAAGGACAACCCTGCGCGCGGGGAGACCTACCGTCAGCTCCTGGCCCGCAACAACCGCACCCGCCTCGAGGCGAACGGGTCCTACACGCCGGGCGAGGAAGTGGAACGGTTCTCCACCCATGCCTACGCGGCGACCTTCGCCGAGGTCGCCGTGGACGCCCGGCTGGGTCTGGTTCGCGTGCGGCGGATGCTCGGCGTGTACGACGCGGGCCGCATCATCAGTCCGAAGCTCGCCGACAGCCAGGCACTCGGAGCCATGGTGGGCGGTATCGGCACGGCCCTCCTTGAGCACACAGTCACCGACCACCGCGACGGCCGGATCGTGAACGCCAACCTCGCCGACTACCTCGTCCCCGTCAACGCCGACATCCCCGACCTGCGCGCGATCTACCTCGAAGGGGAGGACACCGAGGCCGACCCCCTGGGCGTCAAGGGCCTCGGCGAGGTCGTACAGGTCGGCGTGGCACCGGCCGTCGCCAACGCCGTGTTCCACGCCACCGGGCGCCGGATCCGCGAACTGCCCATCACAGCGGAGGGGTTGCTCTGAGCCGAGACTTCAGACACGAGCCCCCGGGCGGCCGGAATCGCCAAGTGGTGAGCCGGGTCCGCCTGCCCGTGGGGTACGTGGGTGCGATGGGCTCCCGGCGTACCCACGACCACCGCCTGGGCCTGCCGCGGGAGGCGGGCGTACCGGAGACGCATCTGGCCCGTCTCCACTCACCGATCGGCCTGAACCTCGGTGCCCGCACCCCCGAGGAGACGGCCGTCTCCATCACCGCGTAGATCATCGCCCATGCCCACCACGGCACAGGACTGCCCCTGTCCCATGGCACCGGGCCCATCCACGAGCCCATTGCCGCGAGGGGTGCCCTGGCAGGTCACTGAACACCGCTCCAGGGCACAGCCCGGTCTGCCACATCGCGGCGCCGCGGAGCAGGCTGAATGCTCGTAGGAGATCTCTCCCTCGGCAAAGCACCCCTTTTTTTCGATCACAGGAGCAAGACGATGACGATGGACAAGGACGTAGCGGTCATCATCGGCGCGGGCGGCATCGGTCTGGCGATCGCCCGTCGTGTGGGCATCGGCCGCATCGTGCTGCTCGCCGATTACAGCGAGAAGGCGCTGGGCGTCGCCGCTGAGCAGCTTCGCGGCGCGGGCTACGACGTGTCCACCCACGTCGTCGACGTGTCCCAGCCCGACGCGGTGGCGGCCCTCGCCGACACGGCCGCGGAGCTGGGCCCCGTCACTCAGGTCGTGCACAGCGCCGGAGTCTCGCCCGTACAAGGCACCACGGAGCAGGTCCTGCACGTCGACCTGCTCGGCACCGCGCTGGTCCTCGACGAGTTCGCCCGCGTCATCGCGCCTGGCGGCGCCGGTGTCGTCATCTCCAGCATGGCCGGCCACATGGCGGGCGCCCACCCGTACGACACCGAGCACGCGCTGGCGAGCACCCCCGTCTCCGAGCTGCTCGCCCTGCCGTTCCTGGCCCCCGAGGAGGTGGGCGACTCCGGTGCCGCCTATGCCTTGTCCAAGCGGGGCAACGCGCTGCGCGTGCAGGCCGCCGCCGTCGAGTGGGGCAAGCACGGCGCCCGCATCAACTGCATCAGCCCCGGCATCATCTCCACCCCCCTGGCCCAGGACGAGATGTCCGGGCCCGGCGCCGAGGGATACCGCCAGATGATCGAGACGTCGGCCGCCGGACGCATCGGTACCCCCGACGACGTTGCCGAGGCGGCGGCCTTCCTGCTCGGGCAGCAGGCCGGCTTCATCACCGGGTCCGACCTCCTGGCCGACGGCGGTGTGATCGCGGCGCTGCGGGCCGCTCAGGCGTGGCCCGTGGGCCGGGCGCAGAGCTGACGCACCGTCGCCGGGGCGCGGGAACGCGGGCCCGCCCGGATCAGCAACCAACGGTGGCCCTGCGGGGTCGGTGTACGTCGCGCCCGCCCCGCCTCGTTCCATCGCCCCCTGAACCGCACCACCATCAGCCTCATCGAGAGGAACCCGCCGTGCCCCGTCCCACTCCGATAACGCCCTGGGCCGCGGCCTGCGCCGCCGCTGTACTGATGCGCGCGGGCTGCACATCGGGGAGCTCGGGCGGCGAGGAGGAGCCCGCGTCGCCGCAACTACGGCTGGCCGGAGGTCGAGGGCAGAAGCGACCGGGCGGGCTTCACCGATCCAGTGGCGCAGTGGACTCCCGCCGAGGCCTCACCCAGCGGCGTCGCCTACGCCGAGGGCGCCATCTGGATGGCGAGCCTGCGGGGTGAGCGCCTGTGGCGCATTCCGCTGGACGGCTCCCGGGTCGCGGGCGAGCCGTCGGCCGCGCTTGAGGGCTCGTACGGCAGGCTGCGCACGGTCGTGGCGGCGGGCGGTGACAGGCTGTGGCTGGTCACCAGCAACACGGACGGCAAGGGTTCACCGGAGGACAGCGACGATCGGATCCTGCTGCTCCGGGTTTCCTGAAGGTACGTCACGGCGGGCACATGGCGTCTGCGCCCTCCGGCTGACATGGCAGCCAGCAGTCCGAGGACCGTGGCTCTCCATGGGCACGCCGTGCCGGGCCCATGATCCGTCCCACCGGTCCATCCCGCCCCCCGTATGCCTGCAGGACTGCAGTCGTCCCCGGCCGAACTCCCGTAGCGGTACGGGAGTTCGGCCGGGGACGAGAGGGAACTGTGCTGCACTGTTCGGCTTGGTCGGTCGGTCAGCGAGGCGGTGCCTCGACGCCCGTCAGCGCGAGGCCCGCCGGCGAAAGCCGCTCACCATGGATGGTGATGCGTGCGAGGGCGGCGTTCAGCTCCTGGAGTTCGTCGGGGCTGAACCCGACTTCTTCGGCGCCGATGTTCTCCAGGAGGTGGGACAGCCTGGTGGTGCTGGGGATCGGCACGATCCACGGCTTCTGGGCCAGCAGCCAGGCGAGGTCGATCTGGGCGGGCGTGGCGCCCTTGCGTACGGCCCAGTCCTGGAGCAGCTGTACCAGTGGCATGTTGGCGGCCATGTTGTCCCGGCTGTTGCGGGGCGTCGCGGTCCGGCGGTCTCCCTCCGTGAACCGGGTGTAGGGATTGATCGTGCCGGTGGTGAAGCCCGTGCCCAGGGGCGAAAAGCACACGAAGCCGATGCCGAGTTCCTCGCAGAGCGGCAGGACCTGCTCCTCGGGTCCGCGCCACAGTGTGGAGTACTCGTTCTGGATCGCGGTGAGCGGCAGGACCGCGTGGGCCCGGTGGATGGTCCCCAGACCCGGCTCGGACAGGCCCCAGTGCAGCACCTTGCCCTGGGCGATGAGGTCCTTCACCGTGTCCGCGACGTCCTCGATCGGGACGGTGGGATCTACCCGGTGCTGGTAGAGCAGGTCGATGTGGTCCGTCCGCAGGCGCTTCAGCATGGCGTCGACGACTTGCCGGATGTGGTCCGGACGGCTGTTCCGGCCGGTGTTCGCCCCGGTGACCGGGTCGATGTTCCAGCCGAACTTGGACGCGATCACCACGTCGTCGCGGACGGGCCGGAGGGCCTCGCCGATGATCCGTTCCGACTCGAACGGCCCGTACGCCTCGGCCGTGTCGAAGAACGTCACCCCCTGGTCGAAGGCTGTCCGGACGAGGGCGACCATGTCCTTGCGGCTGGTGACGGGGCCGTAGAGGTTGCCCGGCATGGTCTGGGTGCCGAGGCCGATGCTGGAGACCTTCAGGGACCCGGGCCCGGACCCGAGCCGACGGTGACCAGTCTGCGTGATGGCTGCGGTCACCGGGTTGCGACGGCCGACGGGGCCCTTGGCGCCGGTCGCGGACGATGCGGTGTGCGCCTGTGCCAGTGTGGCCGGCGCGGCCACCACCGAGGTGGCTGCCAGCCCGGCCGCACCCATCAGGAAGCCGCGACGGCCGCGGTCGGTCGAGTTGCCGCTCGGCGTGCTGTCCTGTTCGTGCATGCGTTACATCCCTCATGTTCGTCGGTTGGGAGCACCCTCGGTACGTCACCGCGTCACCGCGTCACAGTCGGCGGCGAAGAAGCAGACCGCGTCGGAATGAGCACCTGGGCACTTCGTCCGGAGGCATCGGCCCACCACGTCCGTGAATTCGGACGACGTTCCGGCTCGTCCGGTGAGGGGCGCGTCCTGTGGTGCCGATGGTGCCGGGCGGTCAGTAAAATTCAAACAGAGCGCCCGCCGGGGTGGGAGGCCGTGCTGTTCCACGCCGTGCCAGTGCCCCCCAAAAAAACCGGCCAAAGATTTCCGACCTCGGACGTTCTGGCGTCGCCCACGAGGGAAACTCCTCGACTGCCCGTCTCTCGCACATTTTGTAGGTTGAAGTAGACGAGTGTCGCCATAGCCAGGCCAGCAACAGTGATCAGGGCGATCGAATTTATATTTCGGATTACACGCGAGCCCTTTTCGGCGAGGGCGGCTTGGAGGTCTTACTCATTGAGTACAAGAATTGCCGGCGGCCGGCCGCACCCGGCCGTGGCCGATGCGGCGCCTGCAGGGCTACACCCGTCGGGACGCGGATGCCGTCCGAGACTGCATCCGCGTCGAAGGACACCCCCACACGCCGGCGATGCCCGGAGTCCCACGTCTTCGGGCTTGAGGCGTGGGCTGCGCAGAAGTGCGGGAACTCGATCTGTGCGGCACGTCGGCGAGTCCGGGTACCGGTTCGGTACGTCGGCCCGTGCCGACCGGTCAGGAGAAGAAGATGGGCAGGCGCGGCACGTACGGTGCTTCAAGAGCGTCGATCTCGTCGCCGGTGAGTTGGATGTCGAGCGCGGCGACGGCGTCGGCCAAGTGGTGCGGCTTGGTTGCGCCCACGATCGGGGCCGAGACCACCGGGTTCTTGAGCACCCAGGCCACTGCGATCTGCGCCATGAGTGAACCGGCCGGTGAGGAAGCCCTTGCCGAGCGGCGAGTACGGCACGAAGGCGATGCCCTGCTCCTGGCAGTACGGCAGCACCTCGGTCATCCAGTCCCGTGTCCACAGCGACAGTTCGGACTGCACCGCCGTGACCGGGTGGACGGACTGGGCCCGCTTGATCTGCTCGACACTCACCCCGGACAGACCGATCGCCCCGGCCTTGCCCGCCGTCACGGCCTCCGCCAGCGCGCCGACACTCTCCTCGATCGGCACATCGGGGTCGACGCGGTGCGGGTAGTAGAGGTCGACGTGGTCCGTGCCCAGACGCCCGAGGCTCTCGTCGATCGAGCAGCGGATGCGCTCCGGGTGGCCGTCGACGCCGGTGACCGCACCGTCCTTGGCCAGCACGCCGACCTTGGTGGCCAGTACGGCGCGCTCCCGGTGGCCGTCCGCCAGGGCTCGCCCGACCAACTGCTCGTTCGTGCCAGCGAGGCGTGACGACCGTGAACTCGCCGCGGGAGCGGCCCGGCGCCTTCGCGGGGACTGCGCGAACGAGCGCTCTGGAAGCAGGGCGCGAGGCCGCAGTCGCCCGCCGCCGCGCCGACAGCGAGAAGTGCCGACGGCGCGTGCTCGACGTGATCGCCGGCATGCGCAAGACGCGCACACCCCTGTCCGACGCGGAGATCACGCGCCGGGCCGGGGTGAACCCTCAGTACCTGCAGCGCCATCGGGACCTCAAGGCGGAGGCGGAGGTCGTCCGCGCGCACCTTGCCGACAGCCGGCCCCGGGCCGCAGCCGCGCAGGCGGCCCGCAAGGAGGCGGCTCTGCAGGTGGAGAACCGCATGCTGCTCGAACAGAATCAGGCCCTGCGCAAGGATCTGGAGACGGCACGGTCGGAGCTGCGCTCGATCCGGACCCGCGATCTCACGGCCGCTGCACGGGGGGACCTCGCTGTTCTGCCTCATCGCGACCCCGCACTCGAGGAACTGCGCAGGGAGCGGGACCAAGCCCTGGCCGTCGGGCGGTGCGCGGAGGCAGACCTGGTGGCCTTACGCCGTGTTGTTCAGCGACTCATGGCGGAGAACACCCGGCTTCTCGGAGGACAGACCGACGCGCCCGGCGGCGGCAGCCCGTCGGTCGGTCAGGAGGCTTTGGGATCGGGTGCGTAGGCCTCGGTGACGTCGCCGAACCTTTCCCTCAGCAGGGATTGCAGTTCCGGGGTGAAGTGTTGGCGCCATCCTCCGACGCGTCCTTTGTGGAAGTCGATCCGCTTCTTGGTGATCTTCGTCCCACCTATTTGATCTTGCTCGGGCAAAGGGTCGTTTATGCGAACCCCTTCCCTGCTCTCGGATCGCGTGTAACTGAGCGTTGGGTCGGCCCCGGAGGTTCGGAGGGCTTGAGCGGCGTGGTGAGTTCTGTTCTCACCGCGCCGGGCCGGTCTCTGGTCTTGTGGTGCGGGCGGCGTGGGCGTAGCGGGCGGCGAGGTCCCCGAAGGCGGTGGCCAGTTGGGGTGGGCCGATGACTTCGATATCGGTGTCGAAGCGGCCGATGGCGGCGGCGAGTCCGGTCCATGACCAGGAGCCGAGGATGAGCCGGCAGTGACGGGAGCCGAGTTCCTCAACGATTCCGTCCTGGGCGAAGGGTGCGACATCGGCGGCCGGGAGGCGGAGGATGACTTCGCCTTGGCAGGGCCAGCCAGTGGTGGTGCCGTCGTTGCCGCGGAATCGGCTGGTGATGAAGGTGGAGACGGTGCCGCCGGGGAGGTCACGAGGGGTGAAGCGGGGGCCGGTGGGTGTGCGGGGCCGGATGCGGTCGACGCGGAAGGTACGCCAGTCCTCGCGGTGGAGGTCCCAGGCCACGAGGTACCAGCGATGACGCCAGGTGACCAGGTGGTGGGGTTGTACGCGGCGGACGTCATCGGCCGAGGTGCTTGGACCCGGGGCGTAGTCGAAGCGCAGTTCCTCGCGTGCGTGGATGGCGCGGCTCAGGTCCACCAGGACCTGAGCGCCGACCTGGGGGTGTCGCCGGCCGCCGCGGGCGGTTGGACGGCGGTGATGTGCAACAGGTCGATGCGGTGGCGCAGGCGGGGTGGCATGACCTGGCGGAGGGTGGCCAGCACGCGGGTAGCGTCTTCGGCGACGGTGGTGCCGGCGGCCGCGGTCTGCAGCGCGACGGCCAGGGCGACGGCCTGGTTGTCGTCGAACAGCATGGGCGGCAGGTGAGTGCCGGCCTCCAGGCGGTAGCCGCCAGCCGGTCCTTTGAGGGTCTTGATCGGGTAGTCGAGTTCGCGCAGGCGGTCGATGTCACGGCGCACCGTGCGCGAGGTGATGCCGAGACGCTCGGCGAGATCATCGCCGGACCAGTCACGGGGCGTTTGAAGGAGCGAGAGCAGCGCGAGCAGCCGGGCAGATGTTTTATGCATGGCACCCATATTCCCCGGAGTACCGGACACAGCCTGTCCTCTACCTCTGCCATCGTGGCATACGAGCCATTCGGGGGGCATCGCTCCTGGTCACGGCAGCCGCCGCTGGAGCTGGGACGGTCGGCGGTGTATTCATCACATCGAGCAAGGAGCAGGTCATGTCCGTCACGACCACCACTCACCTGAACTTCCGGGGCACCGCACGTGAGGCGCTGGACTTCTACCAGTCCGTCTTCGGCGGACGTGCTGTCGCGGTCACCTACAAGGACGCGGGCGCCGTGCAGGATGAGAGCGAGGCGGACTGGGTGATGTGGGGCGAGGTGGCCGGCGACAACGGCTTCCACGTCATGGCCTACGACGTGCCCTCGCAGCTGCCCTGGAACCAGGGCGAGAACCCGTTCTTCGTCTCCGTGCGTGGCGACGACGCCGAGGAGATCAGCGCCCTGTGGGGCAAGCTCGCCGAGGGCTCGACCATCGTGCGTCCGCTGGAGCCCGCGCAATGGGCACCGCTGTACGGCATGCTCACCGACAGCTTCGGCATCACCTGGGTCCTGGACGTCACCGCTCCGTACAACGGCTGAACCAACCGACCGACCTGACATGCCTGCGCCGTCCGGGCCGCCGCAGCCGCACGGGCGGCCCGGACGGCGCAGGCACCGAACACGCACGGCAGCGGAAGGAAACGGGGCACCGTGAGGATACGGAAGCTGGGACGGACCGGCATCGAAGTCAG
The DNA here is from genome assembly GCF_024612035.1 of Streptomyces sp. DSM 40750. Taxonomy (GTDB): domain Bacteria; phylum Actinomycetota; class Actinomycetes; order Streptomycetales; family Streptomycetaceae; genus Streptomyces. Next base: position 451,314 of record NZ_CP102513.1, on the reverse strand, counting down.
TGCCTACTGCCTGGGCACCATGATGTTCGGCAAAATGGGCAATCCTGATCACGACGACTGCGTGCGCATGATCCACCGGGCGCTGGATGCGGGTATCAATTTCGTCGACACCGCCGATGTGTACGGCTACAGCGAAACCGAGGAGATCGTCGGAAAGGCCCTCAAAGGGCGCCGCGACGAGGTCGTGCTGGCATCCAAGTTCAACGGACCGATGGGCGAGGACCCCAACCGCAGCGGCAGCTCCCGGCGCTGGGTCGTCCAGGCGGTCGAGGGCTCACTGAAGCGGCTGCAAACCGACTACATCGACCTCTACCAGATCCACCACCCCGACCCGCACACCGACATCGAGGAGACCCTCTCCGCGCTCACCGACCTCGTGCGGGCCGGGAAGGTCCGCGCGATCGGCTCCTCCAACCTGCCGGCCTCGGAAATCGTCGAAGCCCAGTGGGTGTCCCAGCAGCGCGGCCTGCACCGCCTGCGCACCGAGCAACCCACCTACTCCATCCTCAACCGCGGCATCGAGCGTGAGGTCCTGCCCACCTGCCGCCGCTACGGCCTGGGCGTTCTGGCGTGGAGCCCGTTGGCCATGGGTCTGCTCACCGGCCGCTACCGCAAGAACGCCCCGCGGCCCGACAACGCCCGCATGCAGTGGGTCTCCCGGCACCTCACCGACGAACGCAAGCTTGAGGCGGTGGAGCAGCTGCTCACCCTCGCCGAAGAAACCGGCCACTCCCTCACACACGTGGCCATGGCCTTCGCCACCAGCCACCCCGACGTCACCGCCGCCATCATCGGCCCGCGCACCATGGACCAGCTGGACGACTTGCTCGTCGGCGCCACCCTCACCCTCGGCAACGACATCCTCGACAAGATCGACGCAATCGTCCCGCCCGGCACCGACATCAGCCCTCTGGACGTCTCCTACGTACCTCCCTCCCTCACCCACACGGACCTGCGCCGACGCCCGTCCCACGAGCGAGCCGCCGCGTGAGGATGCCATGACCGTTCTTGACGCCCGTGCCCTCAATCGCGCCACCCTCGCCCGCCAGCACCTGCTCAAGCGCAGCGACACATCCGTGTCGGAGGCAGTGGCCCATCTGTGCGGCCTGCAGGCACAGGATCCTCAGGAACCCTTCACCGGGCTGTGGTCCCGCCTGTCCGGCTTCAAGCCCAAGCAACTGGACGATGCGCTGACCGGTCGCGCGGTGGTGCGCACTCACCTGATGCGGCGCACCGTCCACCTCGTCACCGCCGACGACGCGCTCACCTGGCGAGCCCGCCACGACACAATGCTGCGCCAGCGAGTGCTGGGAACCTACCGGCGTGAACTGGCCGGCATCGACGTGGACGAGGTCGCCGCAGCCGGCCGCGCGGTCATGGCCGACCAGCAGCCCCGCACCATGACCGAACTCGTACAAGCTCTCGAAGACCGCTGGCCCGGCCCACCACGTCGTGTCCTGGGCGAGCTGCTCATCGCAGCCCTCATCCCCATGGCCCAACTCCCGCCCCGCGGCCTGTGGCACCAGACCGCCGGCGTACGCAACCTGCCGTTGAGCACCTGGCTGGAACGGGGCATCGACCCCCTGCCCGCCGATGGCAGTGATCCCGTCGGACAGCAACTGCTGCACCGCTACCTCGCCGCGTACGGGCCCGCCGCCAGCACGGACCTACGTGCCTGGTGCGGCCTCGCCGGCCTTCCCGCCGCCGTCAGAGCCGCCCGAGAAGAACTCGTCGTCTTCCGTGACGAACGCGGCCGCGAACTGCTCGACTTGCCCGACGCACCCCGCCCCCACCCCGACACCCCCGCCCCCGTCCGGTTCCTCCCGGCCTTCGACAACGCCATCCTCGGCTACCACGACCGTAGCCGCATCATCGACGCCCCCCACCTCGGTCTGTCCGTCGCAGGCCACCGCACCGTCCTTGTTGACGGACGCGTCACCGCCACCTGGACCGTGCGCAACCACCAACTCCACATCAGCTCCCTGCGCCCCCTCACCGCCCTGGAACAGGAAGCCGTTCACACCGAAGCCCAGGACCTGACCACCTTCCTGGACAACGACATCGAGCACATTCAACTCGACACCGAAAGCTGACGATCACCCCACTCCCGGTGATCCGTCGTCGTACTCATCCGGTGACTCCTTGGGGGAAGATCACACCTGATTCATGACACTCCCCGTGTGCGCGAGTCGATCCAGATGGGACGGGCGATGTTCACGATCGGCGATCACGCCGTGGAGATCGAGCCGATGAGGCCGCAAGGCGGTTCGACCTCGCCAAGCGACGAGCTGTTCGGGGTCTACGCGTCGCTGCAGATATACGCCGACGACATCGGGGTGTCGCTGAGTACGGTCCTCAACTACCGGTTCACCTCGCACCGTTGGCCGGCCGATCGGCGCCGTGAGGGCGTCTCGCACAAGGTCCACTCGATCCTGGCGTCGATCCAGGACGATGCCGAGCGGTTCAAGGCGATCGACGACCCGCCGGTCGACGACGTGACCGGTACGCGCAGATGGACGACGAACTTGGCCAAGAAGCGCGTCGGCCGCCGGCCGGACCGGCCGGGGACGGTCCAGGAGAAGGTGGAGCGCGTCCACGATCTGGCCGCCGACGAGGAGGTCGCGGTGGAGGTGACGCGGGACGTGCTGCGCCGTCCGCAGGTCGCCGCCCGGCTGTTGGAGGACACCGCCGTCAGACACGCGGTCAACGACGCCCAGAAGCCCGAGCACCGCGCGGAGGCCATGCAGTCCCTGGTCAAGGACGACGCCGCGGCAGCGAGGATGGCCTCCGACGTGCTGCGCCGTCCCGAGGTCGCCGCGCGGGTCGCGGCCGACGACAGAGCACGGCACATGGTCAACCGGGCCCAGGCCGACCGTTCCCGCCAGCAAGCCGAGGCCTTCCGACGCACCTCGCCGGTCGGCCCGGCGGTGAGGAGGATCGAGCGGACCGAGGAGTTCGTCGACCTGCTCGGCGCGTTCCTCCGGTTCGTACGCGAGGCGTCCAGGGCGGTGCCGAAGATGCGTCACTGTGAGTGGTCGGGGGACGAGCGTGAGGTGCTGCTGTCGAACATTGCCCGCACCCGCGCGACGCTCGACTGGATGGAGACCGCGGTCTCCACCGGGTCGACATGGACGAGGAACTCGCCCGCATCCTGCGGGGTGAGTGACCGTGCGCAAGCGCTCCCCGGCAGCGGAGCGTCATGCCGAGTTCATTCACATCGCGTTGATGGAAGCCGCTCCTGCGGGGCTGCCCCTCAAACGGCTGATGGGAGCCTGCGAGCTGAGCAAGTACCAGACCCGCAGCGGCCTCGCAGACCAGCTGACCTCTTTTCCGGGGCGCCGACACTTCGACAGAAGGAAAGGATCGGGGGTGCTGGACGGCTCCCTCCTCGCACCAGACGACCAGGACCCCTTCCTTCCCTATGCGCCGACGCCGCTACCCGTCCGACACGACAGACGCCGAATGGGCCCTGATCGAGGCACTGTTACCGCCCGCGGCCTGCGAGACCGGCCGCGGACGGTCGGAGAAACACCCCCGCCGCGAGATCATCGACGGCATCCGTTACCTCGTCGATAACGGGATCAAGTGGAGGGCGATGCCCGCGGACTTCCCGCCCAGGAGGACGATCTACGGATTCGCCCGCCGCTGGGCCGCCCGGCGTCATCAACCTCATCCGCGACCAGCTTCGCAGACGAGTACGGCTCAGCAGCGGCAAGACCCCGCAGGCCGCCGCAGTGATCGTGGACTCCCAGAGCGTGAAGGCGTCCGAGACCGTCAGCAGGGACAGCCGCGGCTACGACGCCGGGAAGAAAATCAATGGCCGCAAGCGCCATATCGTCGTCGACACCCGTGGCCTGGTCCTACTCATCATGGTCACCCCTGCCGATGTCACCGACCGGGACGCGGCGAAGGAGGCCCTCTTCCGGCTCCACCTGATGCATCCCGAGATCGCGATCGTCTGGGCCGACTCCGCCTACGCGGGAGGGCTCGTCGACTGGGCGAAGAAGCGACTCGACATCAAGATCAAAACGGTCCGACGCCCGCCGGAAGCCAAGGGCTTCGTGGTCCTGCCGCGCCGCTGGGTGGTCGAGAGGTCGCTTTCGTGGATCATGCGGGCCCGTCGGCACTGCCGGGACCACGAGAGGCTGCCGCAGGTCAGCGAGTCGCTCATCACATGGGCGGCCGTCACGCTGATGACCCGTTGGCTGACCCGGAAGCCGGCGCAACGGTCCAGGAGAGCTAAGGGCCGTACACATCAGAGGTGTCCAGAAGCGTCATCCCCAGGTCGAGGGCCTGGTGGATCACCGAGACCATCTCGGCCTCGTCGCGCGGGGTCGCCTGGTCGTAGCTGAAGCTCATGCCCATGCAGCCCAGGCCGACGACGCCGACCTGGGGTCCCTTGGTACCGAGGGTGGTGGTACGCATGCTGTTCGTCCTTTCGGTCTTCGGTGGTTCGGACCGGTGTTCGGTGCGCGGGCGACGCACCGGCCGGGGTGATTGCTGTGTCAGTCCGCGAACCCGGTGCGGGAGGCTCCGATCCTCGGCGCGTGCGCCGAGTCGGACGCCATCAGATCGAGCAGGACCATCGCGTCGTACTCGGTGCTGCCGGGCTCGGCGTGGTACACGACCAGCCGGTGGCCGGGGGTGCCTTCCAGCTGCATGGACTGGTAGCCGAGGGTGAGGTCGCCGACGTCCGGGTGGTGGAACGTGTTGCGGCCGTAAGAGTGGCCGCGGACGTCGTAGCGTTCCCACAGTCGGGCGAACTCCGGGCTCTTGAGCAGGAGTTCACCGGCGAGCTGGGTGAGGTCGGGGGCGTCCGGATCGGTGCCGGCCAGAGCCCGCAGGCGGGCTACGCAGCCGCGGACCTGGTTGCCCCAGTCGTCGAAGAGGTCGCGGGCGGCGGGGTGGAGGAAGACGTAGCGCGCGATGTTGCGCTGTCTCGCGGGCCAGTCCTCCATCCCGGCGAGCAGTCGCAGTCCGCCCGGATTCCAGGCCAGGACGTCGCCCGTGCGGCTGACCACGTGGGCGGGCTGGGGCCGCATGGCCTCCAGCAGGATCTTCACGCCGGGCCGAACGGAGCGGCTGGGCGCGGTGGGCGGTTCCGGAGCGGTACGGCCGGCATGCGCGACCAGGCTGCGCAGGTGGTCGCGTTCCGGCTCCTCCAGCCGGAGGGCGCGGGCGAGGGAGTCGACGACGGACGGGCTGGGGCGGGTCTCCTTGCCACGCTCCAGCCGGGTGAAGTAGTCGATGCTGATTCCGGCGAGGGTGGCCAGTTCCTCGCGGCGCAGTCCAGGTGTGCGACGCGGGCCGGTACCGGGTGGCAGGCCGACCTCTTCGGGGTTCACCTGGGCCCGTCGGGCACGTAGATAGCGCCCCAGCTCGGTGCCGCTGCTGTGCTGCTCACGATCCATGTCTTCCGAGTGTGGGGACGCCACGACCTGGGGGGAAGGCGGGTGGGGTGCCCTGTCACGGCACTGAACGGCACTCCGGGCTGCAACGCGGTCTGCCATATGGAGAGCCGGAGGCGCAGGCTTGACGCTCGTAGAACATCTCCGTTCCCGGCAGCCGCGCACGGCGACGATCCAGCTCGTGGCCGCGCTCGGAAGGTCACGGGGACGGACTCGGCGGCCACCCGGCTGCCCGGCACCACCCCGTCCTTTTGGAGAAACCGTGCTCACCGTCAACGCCTATGCCGCGACCTCCGCGACCGAACCGCTCGCCCCGACCACGATCGAGCGCCGCGACGTCGGCCCGCACGACGTCCTCATCGAGATACGGCCTGGTTGTCGAAGAGCTCGATCAGCTCCGGATCGGTGACCGCGAGGCTGGAGACGTGGCCGGGGAACAGCCGCTCATGTGCCGCCGCAGCGGCTTCGTTGGGCTTGCGAACGGTGACGGCCGCCTCCAGGACCCGATGCGGGGAACGGATGGACTCCGCCTCGCCGGTGCCCGAGTCGGTGTAGCCGTGGGACATGCCCACAGCCCCGGCCCGATCCGGGAAACCCCCAGGTTCCGCAGCTTGACTGTGCCGCATCGCTTGTTCCTTCTCCTGTTCATGTCTCTGCTCTTCTCCAAATGCTCTGCAGCCCCGGGGACATCGATGATCCAAGTCCTGCATGCGGCTGTCCGCGCCTGCGGTGCGCCAACCATGGAACAGGAAGTGCGGCGGATGAGGGAGAGCCTGCTGATACAGGCCCTGACAGGGCACCCCAGCCCGTCGGCAAGTGACCTGCCGCGAACGCCGCAGCTGCATCGCGACAGCGCCAGAGAGCTCGAGCTCCACCCACCTCCTGGACGTCGGTCGACGGCGACCTCTGTCCGGCCTACGAGCACCAGGCTGCGGGCACCCCGCGGGCGGTCCCGTGGGGTGCCCTGGCACACCACTGAACCTCGTTCCCCGGTACAACCCGCCCTGCCATCCGATGAGCGCGGCGAGCACGCTGGACGTGAACTGAAGACCTCTTTCGAAACCACCCGCGGAGCACTGGAGCCATGAAGCACATCAAGCTGGGGGACCTGGACGTCTCCCGTATCGGCCTGGGCACCATGACGATGTCCGGCGTCTACCTCAGCCCCGGGGAGACCCCGGACGACACCGAGTCCATCCGGGCGATCCACCGGGCGCTCGACCTCGGCGTCACCCTGCTCGACACCGCGGAGGCCTACGGTCCCTTCGTCAACGAAGAACTCGTCGGCCGGGCCCTCAAGGACCGCCGCGACCAGGTCGTCCTGTCGACGAAGTTCGGCATGTACTCACACACCAGTGGCGGCATGGGCCACATCGACGGCACCCCGGCCAACCTCCGCACCGCGCTCGAAGGCTCCCTCAAGCGGCTCGGCACGGATCACATCGACCTCTACTACCAGCACCGCGTCGATCCCAACACGCCCGTCGAGGAGACCATCGGCGCCCTCGCCGACCTGGTCACCGAGGGCAAGATCCGCCACATCGGCCTGTCCGAGGCGGCGCCCGAGTCGATCCGCCGCGCCCACGCCGTGCACCCGATCGCCGCACTGCAGTCGGAGTACTCGCTGTGGACGCGGGACGTGGAGGCGGAGATCCTGCCGCTGCTGCGGGAGCTGGGCATCGGCCTGGTGCCCTGGTCGCCGCTGGGCCACGGCTTCCTCACCGGCAAGATCCGCGCCACCGAGCACTTCGAGGCGAACGACTGGCGGGCGAACAACCCCCGCTTCACGGAGGAGAACCTCAGGCGCAACCTGCGCATCGTCGAGGAGGTCGAGGCCGTCGCCGCCGAGGTCGACGCCACCCCCGCGCAGGTGGCCCTGGCCTGGCTGCTGGCCCAGGGCGACGACATCGCCCCGATCCCCGGTACCAAGCGCGTCTCACGCGTCGAGGAGAACACCGCCGCCGACGCCGTCGTGCTGACAGCCGAGCAGCTCACCCGCCTGAACAACCTCGCCCCCGCCGCCGGCGACCGCCTCCACGAGGCGGGCATGCGGCTGGTCAACCGCTGACCCGGCCCGCCCGACGACCTTCGGAAGGAATACATGCGCACCACCACACTCGGCCCCGACGGACCCGAGGTCGGCGTCGTCGGCCTGGGCTGCATGGGCATGAGCTTCGGCTATGACCAGGCGACCCCGCGCGACGAGGCCGAGATGGTCTCGGTGATCCACCAGGCCCTCGACCTGGGGATGACGCTTCTGGACACCTCCGACGTGTACGGCCCCCTCACCAACGAGCAGTTGCTCGGCCGGGCCCTTGCCAAGGGCCACCGGGAACGAGCGGTCCTGGCCACCAAGGTCGGCGCCCTCACCCGTAACGCCCAGGGGAATCCCGTACCCGGCCTGAACAACCGCCCGGAGCACATCCGCTGCTCGATCGACGAGAGCCTCCGGCGTCTGGGCACGGACCACGTCGACCTCTACTACCTGCACCGCGTCGACCCCGATGTGCCGATCGAGGAGAGTGTCGGCGCGCTGGCGGAGGCCGTGACGGCGGGCAAGGCCGGGGCGATCGGTCTGTCCGAGGTGAGTGTCGAGCAGATCAAGCGGGCCCAGTCCGTCCACCCGGTCACGGCGGTGCAGTCCGAACTGTCGCTGTGGACACGCGACTGGATGACCGAGGTGCTGCCGTACTGCCAGGAGCAGGGCATCGCCTTCGTGCCGTACTCGCCGCTCGGCAAGGGCTTCCTCACCGGCCGGTTCACCTCCTTCGACGACCTGCCGCAGGACGACTTCCGACGCGGACTGGCCCGCTTCCAGCAGGACGCTCTGCGCGTCAACTTCGCCCTCGCCGAGAAGGTCCGCGAGCTCGCCGACCGCATCGGTGCCACTCCTGCTCAGGTGGCGCTGGCGTGGGTGCTGGCCCAGGGCGAGTACGTCGTCCCGATCCCCGGCACCAAGACCCCCAAGTACCTGCTGGACAACGCCGGCGCGGCCGACGTGCGGCTCAGCGCCGAAGACCTCGCCGAACTCGACGCCCTGCCCACCCCGCAGGGCGGCCGCTACTACTGAACCTCCGCACCTGGCCCCCGACGGGCCGCACCCGCACCAGCCGAACATCCGCAGAGAACACCGATCCACCGGAGGTGGAGATCATGACCGAGACCAGACCCTACGTTCCGCCCGCCCATGTCGTCGGCAGCGGCGCCCACAAGGTGATCGTGCTGCACTCGCTCTTCGCCGGACACGAGTCGTTCAGCCCCTGGTGGCCGTACCTGGACGGCACCCGCTTCAGCTACGCGTTCATGGACGCCCGAGGCTTCGGCGACGCCATCGACGTAGAGGGCTCCTACACCTGTGACGAGATCGCCTCGGACGTCCTCCTGCTCGCCGACAGCCTCGGCTGGCGCGAGTTCTCCCTGATCGGGCACTCGCTCGGCGGCATGCCGGTCCAGCAGGTCGTACTCAAGGCGCCCGAGCGTGTGCGCAAGCTCGTCGGGCTCAGCCCCGCGCCCGCGAACGGCCTGGGCATCCCGGACGCGGCCTACCCCTTGCTCGCCGAGGCCGCGCACAAGGTCGAGAACCGCCGCATCATCATCGACTCGTCCACAGGCGGCAAGCTGTCCCCGCACTGGGTCGCCTCCTGGGCAGAGCAGTCGATGAAGGCTGTCGGCCCGGACGCCTTCCGCAGCTATCTCGACTCCGTCAACACCACCGACTTCTCCGCCGAGATCACGGGTGCTCCGCTGCCCGCACTGGTGGTGGTCGGTGAGAACGACCCGGCGACCGACGCCGACGCCATGAACCAGACCTGGATGCGGCACTACCCGAACGGACAGCTCGCAGTCGTCGGCAACGCCGGCCACCACCAAATGGTGGAGACCCCGATCGCCCTCGCGACCCTCGTCGAGAAGTTCCTCGGCGACTGACCGGAGCGAGGAGGCCTTCGACCAACCGACAGGCGGCGCGCCGTCCGTTCGCGGGTCGGTCAGTCGTAGCCCTCGATCCGCCATTCGTCGTGCCAGTCCACGAAGGCCATCTCTCCTTCGAAGCGGAGGGGCAGCCAGACGTAGTCCGCGATCGAGGTGTCGGGGTCGATCAGTTCCTGGGGGAGCACGGCGGCGTCCTCCGTCGCGTCTCCGGAGAAGCGCAAGCTTTCCTGGGGTATGCGGACGGCTGTCACGCCCCCGGTGCGACGGAAGGCACCCCGGCGCTGGCCGCCGCGCATCATCTGCTGATCGGTCACGGTCTGGCGATGCGAGAACTGCGTACGGCCGGCGTCCGGGAGGCGGGCATCACGCTCAACCTCAGCCATGTGACCGCGGCCTCCGACTCCGCCGCGGATCTCGCGGCCCTCGCACGTGCTGAGACCATGCAGAAGCTGATGTGGACCGAGCCGCTGCTGCGCGGGCGCCATCCATCCGCCGAAGAGGAGACGTGGGGTGAGCTGGTAACCCGTCAGACGTTCCGACAAGAGGGCGACCTGGAGCTGATCTCCACACCGATGGACTTCCTCGGGATCAACTACTAAACCCCGACCGTGGTCCGTGACGCGCCCCATCGCCGGCCCGACCCGGCCATGCGTACGGCGACGGACTGCCGCATCGAGACGGTCGACATCCCGGGAGTCCGGCGCACCGCGATGGGTTGGGCAGTGGTTCCCGACAGTCTGCGCGAGCTGCTCGTCTCACTGCGTCACGAGTATGCGGAAGCCCTTCCGCCCATCCTCATCACCGAGAACGGATCGGCGGAGGACGACGTGCTGTCCACCGACGGCCAGATCCACGATCCCGACCGGATCGTGTACCTCCGCGACCACTTGGCCGCCGTCGCGGAGGGAGTGGACGTACGCGGCTACTACGTCTGGTCGTTGCTCGACAACTACGAGTGGGCCTTCGGCTACGACAGGCGTTTCGGGATCGTCCACGTCGACTACGACACGCTGCGGCGCACGCCAAAGGACAGCTACCGCTGGTACCAGCGGTTGATCAGCGGTTGATCGCGGCACAGGCCTGACCGCCGGACCGAGCGCTTCCCGCCGAGGCCACACGCCTCTCGCTGTGGTGACCCGAGCGACCGCACGGCCGGCCGGGGTGGTGACGGAGGCGGCGCACGCGCTGAGCATGCTCCTCAATCGGCTCGGACAGCACTGGCCGGGCCCGTGCGCGCGTGGAACCAAGGGCCCGTGGCGGTCCGGCTCTCGCGCTCCCGGGCGCCAAGTGCCTTATTTGTATGAGCCGTTGACAAAAGAGCGCCGGTCTCCATACGTTCGGACGGCAGTACGTCACTCGCCTCACCGGCCTCCTGAGCAGCGCCAACGCCCACTCGGGAAAACACCTGTTGGGCTCTGTTCACCCGACCTCCGATCGCCGAGCTTCTGTGCGCACGGCGCCGATGGGAGTGTGCAATACCTTGACCAGCGAAATCCGGCGGGCCCTTGTCGTCCGTGGTGGTTGGGACGGGCATCAGCCCGTGACGATCAGCGACAGTTTCGTCCCGTTCCTCAAGGATCAGGGCTTCACCGTCGAGACCTCCGAGGACCTCGCGGTGTACGACGACGCGGAGTGGCTCGCTGCCACTGATCTGGTCGTGCAGTGCTGGACGATGGGGACGATCACCCCGCAGCAACGCGACAACCTGGCCGCCGCCGTCCGCGGCGGCACCGGACTCGCCGGCTGGCACGGCGGCATCGTGGACTGCTTCCACGATCACGGCTATCACCTGCTGACCGGCGGCAAGTTCGTGATGCACCCGCCCGGCTTCCTCGACCACACCTACCAGCTGTCGCCCGAGCACGCGGACCACCCGATCATCGCGGGCCTGGACGACTTCGCGATCCACAGCGAGCAGTACTGGGTCCTGACCGATGCGCACATCGACGTCCTGGCCACGACCACGTTCCCCGCCGACGACCTGCACGACCGGCCCGCCGTCATGCCCGCGGTGTGGACCCGGACCCATGGCGCGGGACGCGTCTTCGTCTCGACCATCGGCCACAAGCCGGACGACTTCGACGTGCCGCAGGTGCGGACGCTGACCGAGAGGGGACTGCTGTGGGCGAGCCGGTGAAGCCTTTGAACATCGGGATGGTGGGCGCGGGCAAGATCAGTGGCGCCTATCTGTCGACCCTTCAGAAGCTGACGTCGGTGCGGCTGACCGCGGTCACCGACCTCGACCGGGCCCGTGCGCAGGCCGTCGCCGACCAGGTCGGATCGCAGGTCTCGGTGGCGGACTCGGTCGCGGACCTCGTCGCCCGTGACGACGTGGACGCGGTTCTGAATCTGACCATCCCGGCCGCGCACGCCGAGGTCGCCCTGGCCGTGCTCGCCGCTGGTAAGCACGTCTACGGCGAGAAGCCTTTCGCGACGAACCGCAAGGAGGCCGATGCCGTCCTGACCGCCGCCCGTGATGCGGGACTTCGGGTGGGCTGTGCCCCCGACACCGTGCTGGGCACCGGCACCCAGACCGCGCGCAAGGCGGTCGATGACGGACTGATCGGTCGTCCGGTGGCGGCGACGGCCTTCATGACGACCGCGGGGCACGAGACGTGGCACCCGGACCCGGAGTTCTACTACCAGCCCGGAGGAGGCCCGCTGCTCGACATGGGCCCCTACTACCTCTCCGCCCTGGTGCACCTACTGGGCCCGGTGGTGAAGGTGACCGGAGCCTCCTCGCGGCCGCGCGCCGAGCGGGTCATCGGCAGTGGTCCGCGGGCCGGGCAGTCCTTCCCGGTCGAGATCGACACCCACGTCACGGGTGTCCTGGAGCACGCGGACGGCGCCCTGTCGACGCTGGTGATGAGCTTCGACATCAAGGCCGCGCGCCTGCCGCGCATCGAGGTGCACGGCACCGAGGCCTCGCTCTCCGTACCCGACCCGAACAACTTCGACGGTCCCGTCGAGATCCACCGCGGCGACGGCTGGGACGTCCTGCCGGTGTCCGCCGGTCACGCGGACACGGGCCGTGGCGCGGGGCTTGCCGACCTCGCCGAGGCCCTGGACGCCGGGCGCCCGCACCGCGCCTCGGCCGAACTCGCCGCGCACGTCCTGGACGTCATGCTCACCCTCATGGACGCCGCCGAGCACGGCTGCGCCCTGCCGGTGACCAGCACCTGCGAGCGGCCCGCCCCGGTCATCGGCCTCTAGCCAGGTGTGCTGACGGTGGACCTCACCGTCGGGCCGGACGCTGGTCGACTTCGGCCAGATCGCCGTGGGTTGGGTGCGGTTGCGCGTCCGCGGTCTCGCGCCGGGCAGCGAGGTCGTCGTACGACACGCGGAGGTCCTGGAGGAAGGGCAACTCGGGACACGCGCCGACGGCCGTTTCCGCCTGGAGGCGCGGGTTCCCGTCGGGACCACCGCGCAGGTGCGGCTGCCCGGCACCGACGCGCATGAGACCGTCGCACACGGCGAGCATCGCTGGGAGGTGCCCGATTCGTTCCCGCCGTCGCCCGGACCGCGCACTCCACTGACCATCCGCGACGTGCTCGACGAACCGGCGACCTGGTCAGCGGTAGCCGCTGCGGCTGTCCGGACCGGTGTGGTCCCCGGCGGCGAGGCGGAGGCGGCCCGTCAGCTCGCCGCACACCTCGACGCGCCCGCGACGGATCTCGCTCGCGCCCTCGCACCGCAGGAGTTCTCACCGGGCGCAGTCGCCTTCCAGCGTGAGGTCGACGCCATCTTCGGGTCGCTGTCTTCGGGCCGCTCCCTTACTGACTGACGGTCTCGCTTCCCAACCGCTCAGCAGGCCGGACGATCGGGAGAGGAGGAACGAGAATGCCCTGGGGGTCGGCGCTGCCTTGTGGAGGTACCAGGTCAAGCCCGCGCGGCGGTGGCCGGCTCGCACTGGCCCTGACCCAGCCCCCGAAGAGGTTCTGCCGCGGGCACCGCACCCTGGTCCGCCTACTTGGTGAGCACCGCGGTGCGCCGGGACCAGGAGCCCTCGACGGCGGCGCTGAGCAGGAACGCGGCGACATCGGCCCGGGAGATCCTGGGCACGCCGGGCAGGCGGTCGAGCTGGGTCAGGTCGATTGCCTGGACGGTCGTGGCCGGCTTGTTCGTCAGCAGCACCGGATAGACGAGCGTCCAGTCCAGGGCGGAGGCGGTGAGGATGCGCTCGCCTGCGGCCTTGTCGGCGAAGTTCGCCTTGCCGCCCTTGTAGAGGAACCGGAGGATCCCGGAGGCCTTTGCCAGGGACTCGCCGACGCCGAACGCCGACATGACCACCACTCGCTTGGTGCCGCCGGCCTCGGCGGCCTGGACGAGCGCGCGGGTGCTTTCGGTGATCAGGTTCGCCGGGTCCTTGGCCTTGCCGATCCCAAGGGTGCTGACCACCGCGTCCACGCCGCGCATGGCCTCGGCCAGCGCATCGGCGTCGCGGACGTCACCGGCGACCGCGGTCACCCTCTCACGCCGGGCGAGCTTGGCCGGGTCGCGTACAAAGGCGACCACCTCGTGTCCGGCGGCGGTGGCCGCGTCCGTGAACAGGCCACCGGTCGCGCCGGTGGCGCCCAGGAGGAGAAATCTCATTGCAGTCAGTCCTTTCAGGAGCCTCGACGGCTCTCGATCGCGAATGTGGTGGTTGCGGAGCCGGACAGGCGCAGCTCGGCGCGGGCAGAGCCGACCGCCCAGGAGCACACCGGCGACGCGGCGCGCTTCCGGTACCGGGATCGGCCCCCGCTCGTGGGGCAGTCCGTGCAGGCACATCTCCTGCTGACCGCAACGTGCTCCTCACCGTTGCGTACGTCGTCCGCAGTCACCGCCCTGCCCCGGCTGAGGCCTTGGCTTCCGCCCATTCCTTGAGGGGCTGGTTCATCCGCCCGAAGTTCTCCAGCGTGCGGTCGATCCAGCAGGCGAAGTCGGTGCGGACCTCCCACACCAGCCCGGGGTTCCCGTCGATGCCGACATACGTACTGATCTCTCGCATTGCCACTCCCTGCTGGTCGCGCTGGGCGATGACTCGCTCGCCTGGGAGCGCACTGATGACCTCTCCCACCCTCGGCGGCACCACGGATGTGGCACGTCCGCCGACGCGGCTTCTCTTGAATCCACTCAGCCACTCGTGCTACACGCTAGCTAAAGTGGAACTGAGTCGCAAGTTAGCATCGCACTTTCAATCTAGGGTGTCGGCGTTGAACATGAGTATGGCTATCAGGTGTCAATCGGCGCTGTGCCGAGCGAGCACCAGAGACATCGCACGAGCTGGGATCCGAGCTGAACGCGCCCGGATCGCCCTCGGCCTGTCCGCCCGGGAAGGCTTCAACCGGGTCACCGCCAGTGCGGGTCAGTGTGCGGATCCGGCCCTCACGCGGACGCCGGGGGCAACGTGGGATGCGAAGTCACAGGTCGTACGGTGTCTCGCCGCCCGCCGTGTCCGTACGACGGGACACGGAAGCGGTGATCTGCCGGCTTTGGTTCCGCATCTCCCGACCGCTGTGCCCGAACGGCTCGCACCTCACCGGTGTGAGCCGTCTGCGTTCCCCGGGAGGAGCTGGTCGTCCGGCACCCCCGGCGGAGTCCGGCGTATGGGTTCCGTCAAAAGCGGACGGGCCGCCGTAAGGGAGGCGTTAACGGCGGCCGAATCGGGTCGGTGAGGCGCTTTCCTCTCATCGTCCGTCCGATCCGAACCTCATCTAGGAGCTCGCGATGGCCGACCTGGCCTTCGTCGTCACCACGATCGCGGTCTTCGCGCTGGTGGCTCTCGTCGCCAAGGGGGCGACGAAGCTGTGACCGTCGAGAACATCGTCGGCCTGATCGTGGCCGTCGCCCTGCTGGGCTATCTCCTCCTCGCCCTTGTGTTCCCGGAGAGGTTCTGAGTCCTGATATGAGCCCCGTCCTCGCCGGTGTGCTCCAGTTGCTCGCGCTGATCGCGGCGCTGGCACTGGCATACCGCCCGCTCGGCGACTACATGGCCCGGGTCTACTCCTCCGACAAGCACCTGCGTGTCGAGCAGTGGATCTACAAGGGCATCGGCGCCAACCCGAACACCGAGATGCGCTGGCCCGCCTATCTGCGCGGTGTCCTCGCCTTCTCCGCGGTGAGTGTTCTCTTCCTGTATCTGCTGCAGCGCGTGCAGGGCAGCCTGCCCGGCTCGCTGGGCTTCTCCTCGATCGACCCCGACCAGGCGTTCAACACCGCCGCCTCCTTCGTGTCGAACACCAACTGGCAGTCGTACTACGGCGAACAGGCCATGGGCCACGTCGTGCAGACCGGCGGGCTGGCGGTGCAGAACTTCCTCTCCGCGGCCGTCGGCATCGCCGTCGCGGTGGCGCTCGTCCGAGGCTTCGCCCGCTCGCGGACCGGGGAACTGGGCAACTTCTGGGCCGACATGGTGCGCGGTGTCGTACGCATCCTGCTGCCGATGTCGGTGATCGCCGCAATCGTGCTCGTTGCCTGCGGGGCCATCCAGAACTTCTCCGGGATTCACTCCGTGGGCCAGTTCATGGGCGGCTCGCAGGAGTGGAACGGCGGCGCGGTCGCCTCCCAGGAAGCCATCAAGGAGATCGGCACCAACGGCGGCGGTTACTTCAACGCCAACAGCGCCCACCCCTTCGAGAACCCCAACTCGTTCTCCAATCTCTTCGAGATCTTCCTGATCCTGCTGATCCCGTTCGCGCTGACGAGGACCTTCGGCCGGATGGTCGGCTCGCTGCGGCAGGGATACGCGATCCTCGCGACGATGGCGACCATCTGGGTCGGGTTCATCTGCCTGATGTGGTGGACCGAGTTCGCCCACCACGGTCCGGCGTTCGAGATCGCGGGCGGGGCGATGGAGGGCAAGGAGACCCGCTTCGGTATCAGCGCCTCGTCGATCTTCTCGATCTCCACGACGCTCACCTCGACCGGTGCCGTGGACTCGTTCCACTCGTCCAACACCGGTCTCGGCGGCGGGCTGAACCTGCTGGGGATGCAGCTCGGCGAGATCGCGCCCGGCGGTATCGGCTCCGGCCTCTACGGCATGCTGATCATGGCGATCATCGCGGTGTTCATCGCGGGTCTGATGGTCGGCCGCACTCCCGAGTACCTGGGCAAGAAGATCGGCACCCGCGAGATCAAGTTCGCGGCCTGCTACATCCTCATCACTCCGGCGCTGGTGCTCACCTTCACGGCCGCGGCGATGGCGCTGCCGACTCCGGGCAACTCGATGACCAACTCGGCCGCGCACGGTTTCTCCGAGATCCTGTACGCGTACACCTCGGGCGCCAACAACAACGGCTCGGCCTTCGCCGGCCTGAACGCGGACACGCAGTGGTTCAACACCACGATCGGCATCGCGATGCTCCTCGGGCGTTTCCTGCCGATGGTGTTCGTGCTGGCGCTGGCCGGTTCGCTGGCCGAGCAGCAGCCGGTGCCGGCCACCGCGGGCACGCTGCGTACCGAGAAGCCGCTGTTCACCGGGTTGTTGGTGGGCGCGATTCTGATCATCACCGGCCTGACCTACTTCCCGGCGCTGGCGCTGGGGCCGCTCGCTGAAGGGCTGGCGTCATGACCAGCGACATCAAGAAGCACGACGACGCAGAGAAGAACGCAAAGGAGCACGACGACGCAGAGGAGCACGACGACGCAAAGAAGCAGGACGCCATGTCCACCTCGACTCCGACGCTCGCGCCCCACCAGGACGCACCGACCGGCCACAAGGGCGGCGAAGGCCGTGTCGGCGCGGGCCTTTTCGACCCCAAGCAGCTGCTCCAGTCACTGCCGGACGCTCTGCGCAAGACCGACCCGCGGGTGATGGTCAAGTCACCTGTCATGTTCGTGGTGTTGGTCGGCTCGGTCCTGACGACGGTGTTCTCGTTCAAGGACCCGGGCGACTGGTTCGGCTGGGTGATCAGCGCCTGGCTCTGGCTCACCGTGATCTTCGCCAACCTGGCGGAGGCGGTCGCCGAGGGGCGAGGCAAGGCGCAGGCGGACACCCTGCGCAAGGCCAAGACGGACACCGTGGCGCGTCGGCTGTCCCGGGACAGCAGGGCCGAGGAGCAGGTGCCCGGCACCGAGCTGCGCATCGGCGACCTGGTCGTCTGCGAGGCGGGTGACATCATCCCCGGCGACGGTGACGTCGTCGAGGGCGTGGCATCCGTGGACGAGTCGGCGATCACCGGTGAGTCGGCCCCGGTCATCCGGGAGTCCGGCGGCGACCGCTCGGCCGTCACCGGCGGTACGAAGGTGCTGTCCGACCGCATCGTCATCAAGATCACGACGAAGCCGGGTGAGACCTTCATCGACCGGATGATCAATCTGGTCGAGGGCGCCGCACGCCAGAAGACGCCCAACGAGATCGCGCTGAACATCCTGCTCGCCTCGCTGACGATCGTCTTCCTGCTCGCGGTGGCCACCCTGCCGCCGTTCGCGGACTACGCGGGCACGCATCTGACCATGGTCGTGCTGGTGGCCCTCCTGGTCTGCCTGATCCCGACCACGATCGGCGCCCTGCTCTCCGCGATCGGCATCGCGGGTATGGACCGGCTGGTGCAGCGCAACGTACTGGCCATGTCGGGCAGGGCGGTCGAGGCCGCCGGCGACGTGTCGACCCTGCTGCTCGACAAGACCGGCACCATCACGCTCGGCAACCGGCAGGCCGCCGAGTTCGTGCCGGTTGCCGGCACGACCGAGGCCGAGCTGGCCGATGCCGCCCAGTTGTCGTCGCTGGCCGACGAGACGCCCGAGGGCCGCTCCATCGTCGTACTGGCGAAGGAGAAGTACGGGCTGCGCGAACGCCACCAGGGCGAGCTGGCGCAGGCCGAGTGGGTCGCCTTCACCGCGCAGACCCGCATGTCCGGTGTCGACCTCACAGAGAACGGCACCGCCCGCAGGGTCCGCAAAGGGGCCACCGGTTCGGTGCTCGCCTGGGTCCAGGAGCAGGGCGGCACCGTCGCCGACGACGCCGACACCGTCTCCCACTCCATCTCCGAGGTGGGCGGCACCCCGCTGCTGGTGGCGGTCGAGGACGCCGACGGGGCCCGGGTGCTGGGCGTGATCCACCTCAAGGACGTCGTCAAGGAGGGCATGCGGGAGCGGTTCGACGAGCTGCGCCGGATGGGCATCAAGACCGTCATGATCACGGGCGACAACCCGCTGACCGCCAAGGCGATCGCGGACGAGGCCGGGGTCGACGACTTCCTCGCGGAGGCCACTCCCGAGGACAAGATGGCGCTCATCAAGCGGGAGCAGGCGGGCGGCAAGCTGGTCGCGATGACCGGCGACGGGACGAACGACGCACCCGCGCTCGCGCAGGCCGACGTCGGCGTGGCGATGAACACGGGTACGTCGGCCGCCAAGGAGGCCGGCAACATGGTCGACCTCGACTCCAACCCGACCAAGCTGATCGAGATCGTCGAGATCGGCAAGCAACTCCTCATCACCCGGGGCGCGTTGACAACCTTCTCGATCGCCAACGACGTCGCGAAGTACTTCGCGATCATCCCGGCGCTGTTCGCGGCCGTCTACCCGGGCCTGAACAAGCTCAACATCATGAACCTGTCCTCGCCCGACTCCGCGATCCTGTCCGCGGTCGTCTTCAACGCGCTGATCATCATCGCGCTGGTCCCGCTCGCCCTGCGCGGCGTGCGGTACCGGCCGGTCAGCGCGGACAAGATGCTCCGCCGCAATCTCGGGATCTACGGCCTGGGCGGGCTGATAGCCCCCTTCATCGGCATCAAGATCATCGACCTGCTCATCTCTCTCATCCCCGGGATCGGCTGACCGCCATGAACAACTCGGTTACGAACACCGCCCGGTTGCTCGGGGCCGGCCTGCGCGCCCTCCTCGTGCTGACCGTGGTGACGGGCATCCTCTACCCGCTGGCCATCACCGGCGTCGCCCAGGGGCTCTTCCCCGGCAGGGCGAACGGCTCCGAGATCAAGGCGGACGGCAAGGTCGTCGGCTCCTCGCTCATCGGCCAGGCTTACACTCTGCCGCTCAAGAAGGGCCAGGAGACCCCCGAGCCCGACCTGAAGTGGTTCCAGGGGCGCCCGCAGAACGGCCTGGGCACCAACAGCGTCAACACCCGGTACAAGCTGATTCTGTCCGGCGCCACCAACCGTTCCGGTGACAACGCCGACCTGATCAGGTGGGTCAAGGACGCCAAGGCGGCGGTCATCGAGGACAACTCGACCTCGGACTACAAGGTCAAGCCGTCCGACGTACCCGCCGACGCGGTCACCTCCTCGGGCTCCGGCCTGGACCCGGACATCTCCCCGGCGTACGCCGACCTCCAGGTCCACCGGATCGCCGAGAAGAACGGCCTGCCCGTCGCCCAGGTCCAGAAGCTCGTGCACGAGCACACGGACGGCCGCATCCTCGGCTTCCTGGGCGAGCCGACGGTCAATGTCCTGGAACTCAACATCGCGCTCAAGGAACTCGTGGCGAAGAGCTGATGGCCTGACGCGACCCGGGCGGGAGTTGGCGGGCCTGGAGGCATTCCCGGTCCGTCAACTCCCGCCAACTCCCGCGGCCCTGACATGGGTACGCACCCTCTGGCTCTCCGTGCAACGGGAAAGGCGCCCACCGATGATCCGGGTACTGGTCGTAGAGGACGACCCCTCAGCTCGTACGGGCGCTCGTGATCAACATGCAGGCACGGCAGTACGGCGTCGACGCGGCCCCCGACGGCGCGACCGCGCTCCGGCTCGCCGCCGCCCGCCAGCCCGAGGTGGTCCTTCCTCCATCTGCGGCTGCCGGACATGGACGGCACGGACGTCATCAAGGCCCTGCGCGGCTGGACCAAGGTCCCGATCCTGGTGCTGTCCGCCCGCCGGGCCTCCGACGAGAAGATCACCGCGCTCGACGCGGGCGCCGACGACCACATCACCAAGCCGTTCGGCATGGACGAACTTCTCGCCCGGTTGCGCGCCGCGGTCCGCCGCACCGAGACCGTGCCACTCACTCCCGGGACGACGCCGGTCACCACGGACGGCTTCACCATCGATCTGCCGGCCAAGAAGGCCATCCGTGCCGGCCGCGAGGTGCGCCTCACCCCCACTGAGTGGCATCTGCTGGAAATCCTGGTCCGCAACCCCGGCCGGCTCATCACGCAGAAGCACCTGCTGCAGGAGGTGTGGGGTGCTTCCCAGAGCAACAAGAGCAACTATCTGCGTGTGTACATGGCCCAGCTGCGGCGCAAGCTGGAAGCGGACCCGGCCCACCCCCGCTACCTGATCACCGAACCGGGCATGGGCTACCGCTTCGAGAGCTGACCCGCTCCCGACCGTTCTGACCGCATACGACGTAGAGACGAGACCATGGCACGCGGCAAGCTTCGGATATACCTCGGCGCGGCACCGGGCGTCGGCAAGACGTACGCGATGCTGTCCGAGGCGCACCGCCGTGTCGAGCGGGGCACCGACTGTGTGGTCGCCTTCCTGGAACACCACAACCGGCCCCGCACCGAGATCATGCTCCACGGCCTGGAGCAGATTCCCCGCAAGGAGCTGGAATACCGGGGAAGCGTCTTCACCGAGATGGACGTCGACGCGGTCCTGGCCCGGCACCCCCAGGTGGCTCTCGTCGACGAACTCGCCCACACCAACATCCCCGGCTCCCGCAACGCCAAGCGCTGGCAGGACGTCGAGGAACTGCTCGCGGCGGGGATCGACGTCGTCTCGACGGTCAACATCCAGCACCTGGAGTCGCTCGGGGATACCGTCGAGTCGATCACCGGGGTGCGGCAGCAGGAGACCGTCCCCGACGAGGTCGTCCGGCGGGCGGACCAGATCGAGCTGGTCGACATGTCGCCGCAGGCGCTGCGCCGGCGGATGGCGCACGGCAACATCTACAAGGCCGACAAGGTCGACGCGGCCCTGTCCAACTACTTCCGCCCGGGCAATCTGACCGCGCTGCGGGAGCTGGCGCTGCTCTGGGTGGCCGACCGGGTCGACGCGTATCTGACCGAATACCGCAGTGAACACCGGGTGTCGAAGATCTGGGGCTCGCGTGAGCGGATCGTGGTCGGTCTGACCGGTGGTCCCGAGGGACGCACGCTGATCCGCCGTGCCGCCCGGCTCGCCGAGAAGGGCGCCGGCGGCGAGGTGCTGGCCGTCTACATCGCCCGCAGCGACGGACTGACCAACGCCTCGCCCAAGGAGCTGGCCGTCCAGCGCACCCTGGTAGAGGACCTGGGCGGCACTTTCCACCACGTCATCGGCGACGACGTCCCGTCGGCTCTGCTGGACTTCGCGCGGGGGGTCAACGCCACCCAGATAGTCCTCGGCGTCTCGCGGCGCAGGGGATGGCAGTACGTCTTCGGGCCCGGTGTCGGCGCCACGGTCGCCCGGGAGTCGGGCCCCGACCTCGACGTCCACCTGATCACCCACGATGAGGTGGGCAAGGGCCGCGGGTTGCCGGTTGCGCGAGGTGCGCGGCTCGGCCGTGCGCGGATCATCTGGGGCTGGCTGGCCGGGGTGGTCGGCCCGACGCTGCTCACGCTGCTGCTGACCAACGTCGACGCCGAGCTCGGTCTCGCCAACGACATGCTGCTGTTCCTGACGCTGACCGTGGCGGCGGCCCTGCTCGGCGGCCTGCTCCCGGCGCTGGCCTCGGCGGCCTTCGGGTCGTTGCTGCTGAACTACTACTTCACCTCGCCCCTGCACCACCTCACCATCGCCGATCCCAAGAACATCGTCGCCCTCGTGGTCTTCTTCGCCGTGGCGGTATCGGTGGCCTCCGTGGTGGACCTGGCCGCCCGTCGTACGCATCAGGCGGCCCGGCTGCGCGCCGAGTCGGAGATCCTCTCCTTCCTGGCGGGCAGCGTGCTGCGCGGCGAGACCGGCCTGGAGGCCCTGCTGGAGCGGATGCGGGAGACCTTCGGTATGGAGTCGGTCGCCCTGCTGGAGCGGGAAAGCGACGTGGACCCGTGGACCTGCGCGGGCAGCGTGGGCCCACAGCCCTGCCAGTACCCCGAGGACGCGGACGTGGACATGCCGGTCGGCGACCACATGGCCCTCGCGCTGTCCGGCAGAGTGCTGCCCGCCTCCGACCGCCGGATCCTCGCCGCGTTCGCCGCCCAGGCCGCCGTGGTCCTGGACCGCCAGCGCCTGCAGTCCGAGGCCGACCAGGCCAAGGAACTCGCCGAGGGCAACCGTATCCGCACCGCCCTGCTCGCCGCCGTCAGCCACGACCTGCGCACACCCCTGGCCGCCATCAAGGCCGCCGTGTCATCTCTGAGGTCCGACGACGTGGCCTGGTCCGAGGAGGACCAGGCCGAACTCCTGGAGGCCATCGAGGAGGGCGCCGACCGCCTCGACCACCTGGTGGGCAACCTGCTCGACATGTCCCGGCTCCAGACCGGTACCGTCGCCCCGCTGATCCGCGAGATCGACGTCGACGAGGTGGTGCCCATGGCCCTGGGCGGCGTACCCGAGGACAGCGTGGAGCTGGACATCCCGGAGACCTTGCCGATGGTCGCCGTCGACCCGGGCCTGCTGGAGCGGTCGGTGGCCAACCTGGTCGAGAACGCGGTCAAGTACAGCCCCGCCGGCGAGCGCGTCCTGGTGGCTGCCAGCGCCATGGCCGACCGGGTGGAGGTGCGGGTGGTGGACCGTGGCCCGGGCGTCCCGGACGAGGCCAAGGACCGCATCTTCGAGCCGTTCCAGCGCTACGGCGACGCCCCGCGCGGCGCCGGCGTGGGCCTCGGTCTCGCGGTAGCCCGCGGCTTCGCCGAAGCCATGGGCGGCACCCTCAACGCTGAGGACACCCCCGGCGGCGGCCTCACCATGGTCCTCACCGTCCCGGCCGCCGCAGACCGCCGACCGCTCCCCTCCGGCCTTCCGGCGACCGCCACCTCCTAGCGGCGCCAACTCCCCGCCCGTAAAGGCCAGTACGGCGTTCGAGTCCCCTCAGGGCCATCGTGCCCGAGTGGAAGCGGATACGGCCCCCACTTCACGTGTGGTCGGGGGAGAGCGCTGCACCCCGTCAGCGGAGGCCGATCGGCACTCCAGCATGCTGCGGGTGGCCGGCTCCCTGGTCACCAATCAGGTCCGCGCCTACGACCTGATGCGGACGTTCGGCCGTGAAGGGCACCCGACCCCGCCGGGGCAGGTGTTCGCCGAGTACGGGCAAAATCGCCACGACCTGCACCTGCTTGCCGTCGTCGATCCCGTGGACGACACCTACCGGCGGCAGATGAGCAACCGGCGCACCGTCCGGGAGCCTCGCCACAACCTCGACCGCGACATCTGCCACGGCAAGTAGGGCACCATCCACCAGGCATACCGGGACGGGATGGCGGACCAGCTCGGCTCGGACCAGTTGGGTCAGTCGGCCTTCCCGTCTGGGAGGTCGGTGTGTCGGCGTCCGGCGACGCCGGTGTTTGATCAGCTCCCCTCTCGGCACGAGAGTCCACCACCAGGTGGCTCACACGCGCCTTGGCGCTGGGTAAGGGGCGACGAAGCCGTCGGCGAATTCCACCACCCCGACCACCGCCTCGCCGATGAGATCGAGGAACTCGTCGACGCCTGCTGACACAGCGTCTCCTCGGACGCCTACCGCCGCATCAGCCCTGACCAGCGCCTCGCCGGCCGGGGTCGCGTCGTCCTGGCGCCGAGTGCCTCACCGCTGAGAGCTCCAGTCCGGGTACCGAACTTCGGGAAGGACCGCCGACGATGCGCTGGGCCGGCTGCGTGACTGGTAGCGGCCGCGCGATTTGCCGCCCGGCGGGATCGGGACCCTCATTGGCGCCAGCAGCGCCCCGGTGGAGACCGTCGACCGCATTATCGCGAACACCCGCCTGGCCTGCCTGCCTGTCCGCAGTGGATGTCTGACCGAGGCCTGGTTGCGACAGATGTTGCGCCAAGTGTTGCCTTCCCCATGCCCAGGCTGGAGTTGGGAGTGGGAGGGAGGGGCGGCGCGGACGCAGCCGAGGACCGGGCGTGAGCTGCTGGCGGACGAGGACCGCCGGGTGGAACGGATCCTGCTGGAACTGAGGCTCCGCAAGGGCTGTCCGCTGTCCCTGCTGCCGGAGGAAGGCCTGGCAGCCGCCGGACGAGCCCGCTCCAGGACTGCTGGAGGCGGGACCGTACGAGGAGGGGCACGCGGTGCTCATGCTGCGGGGGCGGTTGCTGGCGGACTGGCTCGGCCGCGGCTCTGGTGAGTGGCGGGGTCCTGCGGCTAGAGTTCCGCCCGTGATCTCTGGGGGAGCGCCGGCTGCGGACGCGACGATATTGCGGTACGGCCTGCGGCGGTTCCTGGGGACCCTGCTCTTTGTTCCGATAACGCTCGTTTCTGGTGGGCTCGGCGTGTATGGGGCGGTCTACAGCCGTGACAGGTTTGCCGCCGGTTGGGGCGCCGTGTTGTTCATACTGATGGCGCTGCTGTTCTCCATTCCGGTTGTCGGCACGTGGCGGACTCGCCGGTGGGTGATGGCCTTCGACGCGACGGGATTCTGGTGGATCCGGCGCAAGGAGATCGCCCTGATCCCCTGGGAGTCGCTCGCCGGGGTGGGTATCTACTGCACGCACCGGACTTTCACCGTCGAACTGTGCCCCCGGGACGAGATCGACCGCGACGACCCGCTGCTGTGGGGGTTCGTCCGTGACACGGAACCGCTCCGGCCCGGCCTGCCCAGGCTGCGCTACCGCATCGGCCTCCCTCACTCCTTCAAGCCCTACGAGAAGGCCCTGCGCCAGTGGGCGCCCGAGCTGTGGTTCGGGCGGGTGGTGCAGCCGCTGTCGTACGCGGGGCAGCCCGACCGGGCAGGGCACCGGGAGCGGATGGCAAGGCGCCAAGAGGGCTGACCGCCGACGTCACGCACCCTCGCCGACTGTGACGAAGTCGATCAGTTCCTCCACCCGCCCCAGCAGCGCCGGCTCCAGGTCCGTGTAGGAGCGCACGCTCCCCAGAATCCGCCGCCACGCCGCATCCGTGTCCTCCGGTCGGCCGAGCGCCCGGCACACCCCCGTCTTCAGTCCTGTCCGCGCGGTGGCTGCCCACGCCGGCCCCGGCCCCGTTCGGCTCCTGCAGCTGAACCGTCGCGACACCGAGCCGCCCCTGCTGTCAACGGAGGTGGGGGATCGGGCAGCTTGACCTTCAAGTGGGAGCGAAGGTCCAGTGCTAGGGGATGAAGCAACGGATGAAAGCGACATCTGAAAACGACCTTTCAGCGCGTGGAGACACTGGTGCCCGGCCGCTGCCGGCGGCCGGGCACCAGAGGTCACGGGACTGGGTTACGCCTTGTGGATCTTCCAGTCGGCGACGTTGGAGTTGCTGCGGTTGTAGTAGGCGTTGGTGCACACGTCGTACTTGGCGCCCGAGGCGGTGGTGCCGCCGTTGGTCTCCAGGAAACCGCCGTTGTCGCCGTAGAGGTTGACCAGGTGGACGGTGTCGCCGATGTGGACGTTCTGGTCCAGAGGGTTGGAGGTCTGGGCGTAGATCCGCCAGCGGCCGGTGCCGGTGGCCCGGTCCTTGGCCTGGGACGTGAGGACGTTGAACTTGCCGCCGGAGTTCTTCTGGTCCGTGGTGGCATGGCCGTTGGTGTCCAGGTAGCCGCCGTCGCCGCCGTAGAGGTTGCGCAGGTAGATCACATCGCCGCTGAGGACCTCGGTGCCGGCGGCCTTGCCGGAGGTGGAAAGGACCTCCCAGGTTCCGGTGCCTGTGCCGCGGGTGGGGGTGTCCGCGGTGAAGACGCCGTACTTGGCGCCGGAGTCGCTGGCGCCGCCGTTGGTGTCGAGGTAGCCGCCCCTGAAGGCGTCATAGCCGTTCTGCAGGTGGATCCGGTCGCCGTACCTGAGCTCGTTCGCCATATGGAATTCCCCTTTTTCGCCGAAGTCTGTCTCGGACCCGGACGGTCCCTGCGAGAAGCTCTCAGCTCCCCTGCTGCGGCATGCGGCCCTTGCTTCCGTCCAGGCCGGGAGATCGAGATCCGACGCCGAAGTTCGATGACGAGCGCCATCCGCGACCCCCCTCCTTGTTCATGCCGGCCCTGTCCGGCTTGGCCGCCCCGAAGGAGTGGCCTAGAACCCGGGGCTCACCCAGTGCGCCATGACTCCCGTTCGTCCGTCGCCGTTGCTGATGACGGCGGTGTTGCCGCCACCGATGCGGTACGCGTGGAGCGTGATGACGTCGTTGACGTCGAACTTCTCCAGGATCGTCTGCCCGGCGGTGGTCTGCATGACCGCGTTCCCGCCGGTCAGGGCTTCCGTGCCGGTGATGAGCTGGCCGTTCTTGAACAGTGCGGTGCGCACGAGCTCACCCGCCCCGCCGGTGTACGAGCGGGCGTGGTAGGAGATCTCCCACACCCCGGGGTGGAGGATCTTGAGTTCCTCGACCTCGGAGATCCGCTCATCGGCTCGGTCGGCGCCGGAGAGGGTGTGGTTGAAGTCGACCGTTTTGGTCTGGAGCCAGGTCGAGCCCTGCCGGTAGTTCGCTGGAGTCGTCATGCCATTCCGTTCTTTGGTCGCGCCCGGATACACACTGACCGTGCCGGGTGTTCATGCCGCCGGCACCGGGCCCTATGACAGCGGCAACACAGGCGGTGGCGGTAGGCGGCCCAGGACCCTGTAGGCTAATCCGGCCTTACGGGTTTAATTCGACCTTCCGGTCCTGCGTCGAGGGTCTTCCGCACGCAGAAACCCTTCTCCATACAGGCGTTCGCCACGTAGTGGTCCTCCACAACGGCGGGAATACGGCCCTGCCGCCACCCCTCCCGCCACCCGCTGGGGTGAATGGGTGCGCGCCCGCGTTGACGCCGATCCTGCCGTCACAGTCGAGGCATGTTGGTCCTTGCCTCAGCTCGTACGCACGCGAGCCAGGCAAGCTCGGTCTCGTCCTGCTCGCTCTTCAGCAGCCGACGCCGCCGGCCACCGAAGCCGAGCCTCGTCGGCCGCCGAGAGCCGCGCCCGTCGTGCCGGTCCCGGTCGGCGCCTCAGCTCCCGCACATCCCCGAACGGACCCACACCCACGAGGGGCGAACGTTCCAAGGGCCTCTGGGCTAGTGCCGGATTCCGCTTTCTGTGGGTATATGCGCTGGTGGCGGGGTGGTTCGGGTGCTCGGGGGCAGGTGCTGGGTGGTGGTGTTACGGGCACGGCCAAGCCGTGACGAAGGCGGGCGGGCAGTGGTGCGTCGGCTGTCGCGGGCCCGCAAGGCGCCACGGGACGTGGTGATGCGGGCCCGGACAGTCGAGCTGAGCTGGGCGGGGCTGCGGGTTCCGGCGATCGCGGACGAGGCGGGCTGCGGCCAGAAGACGGTGCGGCGTTGGCTGCACCGCTTCAACCGGGGCGGGACGGAGGGGCTGGAGGATCTGGGCGGGCAGGGCCGCAAGCGGCGGATCACCGAGGCCGATCGGTCCCGGATCACCGCTCTGGTCAAGCAGGTGCCGCCGGGGAGGCTGGAGGTGCAGCCCGGCGGGGATCTGTGGGCAGCGGATGAGACCGGGCCGGCTGAGTGGACGCTGGACAGACGCTCCAGCAGGCCCGGGATCTCCCCGGGTACGGCCCCGGGGTGCTCGCGGAGTTGGTCGAAGGCATGGGGGATCGGCGATGACGCGTCGGCGGGCACGGTTCATTCGCCCGCGGTGTCCTCGCCCTCCCAGCGAAGCAGGTCGCCCGGCTGGCACTTGAGCACCTCGCAGAGCGCGGCGAGCGTCGCAAAGCGCACCGCCTTGGCGCGGCCGTTCTTGAGTACCGCCAGGTTGGCGGGCGTGATCCCTACGCGGTCTGCGAGCTCGCCCACGGACATCTTCCGCCTGGCCCGCATCACGTCGATGTCGACGGCGATCGGCATCAGATCACCTCGTCCAACTCGGCCTGCATCTGCGCCGCTTCGACGTCGCGCGCGACGGCCTGGGCGAGCAGCATCCGCAGCACGAGCACGATGAGCGCGACTCCCAGGATGGCCACACCAATCCCGCCCATGATGAGGGTGACGCCCGGGTCGTCCCGCTGGCCGGGCGCATTCAGGGCCGTGACTGCGAACCACACGAGAGCAGCCGCAGCGATCGCGCCGATGATGACGTCCACGTACCGGAAGGCGGCGTGGGAGAACACGGTTCCGCGTCGCACCATCGTCACCAGTCGCCATACACAGACCAGGGCGACCTGGGCCGTCCCGATGCCCAGGATCGTGATCACGCGCAGCGGGGTCAGCGGGAGCGACCCGTCCTCCGGGTCACTCCCGCTGACCAACGCCCACATCATCAATGCCTGTACGAACACGGTGCCGGTGAGTACCACCACGAGCACGGCGCGCAGCGCGCGCACTGTCAGCTTTCCCATGACCCATCCTCCCATCGACCTACGATGGGAATCTATCGAATCTCGATAGGTGAAGCAAGGGTTGGGTCGGAGGGCGGGCGGCGGTTTCGCACCATGGCGGGATGCCGCCTCCCCCTCCCGCGGCATGGCGCGATGCGAAGGTTTCGATCTTGCCGAAGTCGACCTCGCTCAGCCGCAAATCGGACGCCATACGACTACGCCGAAGCCTTGGATCTTCCCCCTTTTCCCGAGCGCGGCAGAACATCGCCGGCATCCAAGAGCGGGCTCGGCATAAGGCAGGCGGGCATCGGGAGCCCAATTAGAGATATACGGAACGGCGGAATGCATGATATGCCATACGGTCAGCCGTCATGGATTCAGCCGTAGGGCCATGGCTTACCAAGTAAGTCAAGACTTATCTTTGGGGAACTTCGACCGTATGGTGTGGCTCGAATCGAAGGAGCCCCCTGTTGTCGAAAATGAATGATCCCGCTGTGCGTGCGGTTGAATCGGAGCGGAATTATGTGTCCTCCTTATATGAGCTGCTCACCGAGCGGATTTCCGAGGCGCGAGTACGCCGAGCGAGTGTGCTGAAGGCCCCGGCGAAAGGCGCCGGTGAGGCATACGAGAGAGAAATCGCCGCCGAGCGTCTGGCCAAGGAAATCGGCCGGCTGGAGGGCGCCGAAAAAGGGCTGGTCTTCGGGCGCATCGACTGGACGGATGGCACGGCCCTGCGCATCGGGCGGATCGGACTGCATACGGAGGAGGATGACCTGCCTCTGCTCGTGGACTGGCGCGCGAACGCGGCGCGGCCCTTCTACGAGGCGACACCGGTCCACCCGATGGACCTGCGGCGGCGCCGGCACCTGCGCCTCGAGGAGCGCACGGTCGTCTCGGTGAGCGACGAACTGCTGGACGGGACCGCCCCGACCGACGAGGACGTCGTGGGGGACGGCCCGTTGACCGAGGCTCTGTCGGCACGGCGTACGGGCAGGATGCACGCGGCCGTCGCGACGCTGCAGGCCGAGCAGGACGAGATCGTCCGCTCCGCCCACCGCGGGGTGACCGTGGTGCAGGGCGGGCCCGGCACCGGCAAGACGGTGGTCGCCCTGCACCGGGCGGCCTATGTCCTGTACGCGTTCCCGCGCGCCGCGGAGGAGGGCGTCCTGGTGGTGGGCCCGAACGCCCGGTTCCTCGACTACATCTCCCAGGTCCTTCCCTCGCTCGGAGAGAACGACGTCGTTCTGGCGACCTGCCGGGAGCTGACCGGAGTGCCCACGGGCACGGTGGACCCGCTCGATACGGCGCGTCTCAAGGGCAGCTCCGACCTCGCCGACGCCTTGGCCGGCCTGCTGCGCGTCCACCAAGCCCCCGCCGGTGACTTCACCGTGCGGGTCGGACAGGAACTGGTTCACCTCTCCGGCGAGGAAGTCGCCATGGCACGCGACGCCGCCGTGGCAGCCGCACCGGGGCACAACCCCGCGCGCCAGGTGTTCAAAGAGCTCTTGGTCGACGCCGTCACCGACGCGATGCAACGAGACATGGGCGACCTCCTGGAGCGGATCGACGCCGATGCCGAAAGGATGACGGGCATTGACCTCGACCGGTTCACGGGAGCCGCCCAGCGCCGTGCCGAAGGTGCGGCCGACTCGGGTCCGGTCCACGAGCTGGACCTGGACGCCATCCGAGCCGATCTCCTCGACGACGCCGGCGTCGACCGAGCGGTCGAGGTGTTGTGGCCGCGGCTGGTACCCGGTGACCTCGTGACGGCGCTCCTGACGAACGCCGGCGCTCTCGCCGAGCGCCTGCCCCGCCTGACCGCGCGGGAGCGGTCCCTTCTGCTGCGCGGTCCGGACGACCCGTGGACGGATGCCGATGCGCCGTTGCTGGACGAGGCGGCGAGCCTGGTCGACGGTCCCCCCGAGCGGACGTACGGGCACGTCGTCGTCGACGAGGCGCAGGAACTGACCGCCATGCAGTGGCGGATGATCGTCCGCCGCTGCCCGGCAAGGGCGATGACGCTGGTGGGTGACTTCGCCCAGGCAGGCCCGGTCGCGACAGCACGCGACTGGAAGGAAGCGCTGAGCCCCCACGTCGGACCGCGGTTCAAACTGCACAACCTGACCGTCAGCTACCGCACCACGCACGAGATCCTGGAGAGCGTCCGGGACCTGCTCACGCGGATCGCTCCGGACCAGAAGCCCACACGGTCACTGCGAAGCGGTGAGAGCCCTCGCACCGTGACCACACCTCCGGACGGGTTGGTCACCGCCGTTGTTCAGGAACTCCGCGCCCAGAGCACCGCGCACCCGGGCGAGCTTCTAGGAGTGATCTGCGCGGACACCAGGGTGAGCGAGCTGACGGCCCAAGGCATCGCTCACCGCGCACGCATCGTGCCGGCGTCCGAAGCACGCGGCCTGGAATTCGACGGGGTCGTCGTCATGAACCCCGAGGAAATCATCATGGCCCGCCCCGGTGGGGAAAGGGACTTGTACGTAGCCCTGACCCGGGCCACCAAGCGCCTCTGCGCAATCACCGTCCAGTCCGCCTGACGACTCGGCGCCCGCGTCGTCGCCGCGGGCGCGCCCGGCGCGGTACAGACACCGGCCCGCGCGCACGGGGCTGCTCGTCGCCTCACCGCTCGTGGCCGCACCCGGCATCGGGAACCCGACGCGTACGACCCGAAGCGCGACGTCGACTTCACTCTGCTGCGCGAAGGGGATCTGAACGTCGTCGGCTTGGACCAGGCCGCGTCACGTCGATCACCTGCTGGGAGGCTGCCCGGAGTGGTACGGCGCCCGGACGCGGGCGCGGGCACCGGCCGCCCGACGTGATCCGGTCCGCGATGTTCCTCGGGCGGGGGAGAGGCATGTCGATTCCGGTGCCGTCCTCCGGTGCGCTGCCGCAGCCGGTGCTGAGTCCGCCGACGTCCGCCGCGTAGCTGTCACCAACGGACAGTCCTGCCCGCACGTCTGCGCGGCCGCACCGGACTGCCCGCGCCCGTCCAGGCCGCCGATCACCACCTGCGTGGACGCCTCGGGCTGCGCACCCTCGACGGCATCCGGCCGATACGCCACCATCCACCCGAGGGCTACGGCACAGTGTGCGTGGGCTTCAGGTGCGCGACGGCAGCAGGTGCCTCGTCCGCATCCGCCCCCGTCGGGCCGCAGAGCCCCGCGTCACCTCCTGCGCGGACTCGGTCAGCGCCAGTACCCCACGACCGTCGATGGTCATGCTGAAGCCACAGGACGCAGTGAGTCATCCGCCGAACAATCTCCTTGGACCCGCCGAACAATCTCCTTGGGCGCGGCAGGCATATAGCGGCAGGCATGCAGCGGCAAAACGTTGCAAGGTCGTACGAACTCGGCGCGCGCTATCGTCGAAGAAGCGGACGTCGTCAACAGCGTCCTCACCGAATCGAATGCGTCGGCCACCGGCGAGGAGAGCCGCCTACGGTGAGTGCCCGCCTGCTGGGTCGGACGCCGGTGGTGGTGGACGTGTGGCGTCGCGTCGGTCTCCTCGGAAGGACGGCTAGCCATGCAGAGCGACCCCGAGGTTCTTGAGTTCCTCAACGAGCAACTGACCGCAGAGCTGACCGCGATCAACCAGTACTTCTTGCACGCCAAGATGCAGGAGAACTTCGGCTGGACGAAGCTCGCGCAATACACGCGCCACGAGTCGTTCGACGAGATGAACCATGCTGAGGTTCTCACCGACCGAATCCTGGTCCTTGACGGTCTGCCCAACTACCAGCGGCTCTTTCATGTGCGGGTGGGGCAGACCGTCACCGAGATGTTCCAGGCGGACCGCGAGGTCGAGGTCGAGGCGATCGACCGTCTCCGGCGTGGCATCGAGGTCATGCGTTCCAAGGGCGACATCACCTCGGCGAACATCTTCGAGTCGATCCTCGCCGACGAGGAGCACCACATCGACTATCTCGACACGCAGCTCGCACTGATCGAGAAGCTGGGCGAGCCGCTCTATATCGCACAGGTCATCGAACAGCCTGAAGGCTGACCGCGAGGCCTACTCCGCACACATCGACCTGCCCCTCACTCTCGCGCCGCACAAAAGTGGACAAATGCGTCTCCTGTGAGGTTAGGCTGACTTAAGGAAACTTAGGCTGACCTAACCACTATGGCGACCGGTGTGACCGGCGACGGAGGGGCGGGATCGTGAGTGTCTCCGGGATGAGACCCCTGCTGGCGGCCGGCCTCGGCGCTCTGCTGGCCCTTGGAACCACGGCTTGCGGCTCGGAGCAGGCCGCGCAGGCGCAGCCGGACTCCGACAAGAAGATCACCGTGTACAGCGGTCGGAGCGAGTCGCTCGTCAAGCCGGTGCTGGAGGACTTCCAGGAGGCCAGCGGCATCACCGTCGAGGTGCGCTACGGCGACACCGCACAGATGGCCGCCCAGCTCGAAGAAGAGGGCAGCCGGAGCCCGGCGGACGTCTTCCTCGCCCAGGACGCCGGGGCCCTGGGAGCCGTGGCCGGGCAGGGGCTGTTCGCCAAGCTGCCGGACTCGGTGCTGGACAAGGTGCCGACCGCATCCCGGGACGAGGATGGCGAGTGGGTCGGGGTGACCGGCCGCGTGCGCACGATGGTCTACAACACCGACCAGGTCCCCAAGGGCGAACTGCCGGAGTCGGTGTTCGAGCTGACCGAGCCCGAATGGAAGGGCAAGGTGGGCATCGCGCCGACCAACGGCTCCTTCCAGGCGTTCATCACAGCGATGCGGGTGGAGCACGGCGATGAGAAGACCGAGGAGTTCCTCGCGGACCTGAAGGCCAACGACGCGCAGATCCGCGAGGGGAACGCGCCGATCGTCGCCGACGTCAACGCCGGCAGGCTCGCCTCCGGGCTGGTCAACCACTACTACGTGTACGAACTGGCCAAGGAGGAAGGCACCACCGTCGACGCCCTCAAGGCGAAGAACCACTTCTTCCCCAACGGAGACATCGGCAGCCTGGTCAACGTCTCCGGGGTGGGCGTGCTGGACAAGGCGGACGACGATCCCGACGTCCGCACGTTCGTCGACTATCTGCTGGGCACCGAGGCCCAGACCTACTTCGCGGAGCAGACGTACGAGTACCCGCTGATCGGCGGCGTCGCCACCGCCCGCGGGTTGCCCGCGCTGTCTTCGCTGAACGCACCGGACATCGACCTCAACGACCTGGACGATCTGGCGACGACGGTCGAAATGATCAAGGATTCGGGGCTCGTCTGACCACCTGGACTCTTACCCTGCGCCGGGCGCGGCGGCTGGTGCCGCGGCCGGCACTGGCCTGCGCGGCGGTGCTCGCCGTCGGTGTCGCGCTCATCCCGTTGGCCTATCTGGCGATCCGGGTCGGTGGGGCGGGCTGGGGCAGCATCGCCGACGAGCTGTTCACGGCGCGCACCGGGGCGCTGATCGTCCGGAGCGCGACACTGGCGGCCGTCGTCACCGCGGCCTGCACCGCGCTGGGCGTGGCTGCGGCGTTCCTGATCACCCGCACCGACGTACCGGCCCGACGGCTGTTCGGCGTGCTCGCCGCGCTTCCCCTCGCGGTACCCAGCTACGTCGCCGCCTTCGCCTGGGTCTCCACAGCGGAGGGCTTCGAGGGGTTCTGGGCGGCGGCCCTGGTGCTCACCCTGGTCTCGTACCCGTACGTCTACCTGCCGGTCGCGGCCGCTCTGGTCGGCGTGGATCCGGCCCAGGAGGAGGTGGCGCGATCACTGGGGCGCGGCCCGTGGCGTACGGCCGTCGGCGTGACACTGCGCCAGGTACGGCCGGCGGTGGCGGCGGGCGCGCTGCTCGTCGCGCTCTATGTGCTCTCTGACTTCGGTGCCGTCTCGATCCTGCGGGTGGATGTCGTCACCCGGGCCGTCTTCACCTCGATCAACCTCGGCTTCGACCGCACCGGGGCGCTCGTGCTCGCCACGGTGCTCGTCGCCCTCACCGCGCTGGTGCTGTTGGCCGAGCAGCTCAGTCGGCGGCGCGCGGCCCGCTACGCCCGCCTCGGCGGCGGGGCACCCCGGTCTCCGACCCGGCTGCACCTGGGCCGGCTTCGGTGGCCGGCCGCGCTCGGGCTCGCCGGCGTGATCGCGGCGGCTCTCGGCGTGCCGGTGGCGAGTCTGGTCCGGTGGTTCGGCGAGGGTGTCTCACGGCCCGGGTCACTCGGCGAGCTCGCCGATGCGGCGGGGAACTCGCTGGGGGTCGCCCTGCTTGGCACGGGACTGACCATGGTGCTCGCGCTGCCGGTGGGACTGCTGTCCGCCCGCGTACCCGGCCTGCTCGCCTTGGCCCTGGACCGACTGGCCTATCTCTCGCACGCGCTGCCCGGGCTGGTCATCGGGCTCTCGCTGGTGTTCTTCGGCATCCATGTGGCTTACCCGCTCTACCAGAGCGTGTGGCTGCTCGCGCTCGCGTACGCGGCACTGTTCCTGCCCCTGGCGGTCGCGGCCGTCAGCGCCGCCGCGGCACAGGCCCCGCCCGGCCTGGAGGAGGTGGCCCGCTCGCTCGGGCGGCGCCGGGCCTACGTACTGCGCACGGTGACAGTCCCACTGGCCGCGCCCGGCATCGGCGCCGGGGCCGCCCTGGTCTTCCTTACCTGTATGAAGGAACTGCCCGCCACCTTGCTGCTGCGCCCCACAGGAGTGGACACCCTCGCCACGGGCCTGTGGAAGCACACCTCGGTCGCCGCGTATGCGGCCGCCGCGCCCTATGCGGCCCTGCTGGTGCTCATCGCCGCCGTACCCACATGGTGGCTGTCGGTGCGCACCGGCGTCCTCACCCGAACAGGCGGCTGACATGGCCGAACTGCGCATCACCGGCGTCCACAAAGCGTACGGCCGCGTCCAGGCACTGTCCGGAGTGGATCTCACCGTCCGCTCCGGATCGCTGGTGGCCGTGCTCGGCCCCTCCGGCTCGGGCAAGACCACTCTGCTGCGCTGCGTCGCCGGCTTCGAGGCGCTGGACTCCGGCGAGATCCGGATCGACGGCCGTCGCGTCGCGACCTCCGACGCGTCGGTTCCGCCCGAGCGGCGGCGGATCGCGGTGGTCCCCCAGGAAGGCGCGCTCTTCCCGCACCTGTCCGTCCTCGGCAACGTTGCCTACGGGCTCGGCCGGTCCGCCCGGCGAGCCGGTCGAGCGGCCGCTGTGCTGGACCTGGTGGGCCTGGCGGGGCTCCAGGACCGGATGCCGCACCACCTTTCCGGCGGGCAGCAACAGCGCGTCGCGGTCGCCCGCGCGCTCGCACCGCGCCCGCCGGTCGTGCTGCTCGACGAACCGTTCAACGCACTCGACGCCGCCCTGCGGGCCGAAGTGCGCCGGGACGTCTGGCAGGCCCTGCGCGCCGACGGCGCCACGGCCGTCCTCGTCACCCACGACCAGGCGGAGGCGCTGTCGATGGCCGAGGAGGTCGCGGCCATGCGGGACGGCCGGATCATCCAGAGCGGACCACCGGAACTCCTCTACGGCTCACCGGCCGACCCGTGGGTGGCCGGGTTCGTCGGCGAGGCGGTGTGGCTGCCCGCCGTAAGGGACGGCGACCGGGCCCACACCCCGCTGGGCACTCTGCGGCTCACACCGGTCGAGGGCGGTGTGCCGGCCGGCCCGATGCGCGTGCTGCTCCGTCCCGAACAGATCACGCTCGCCCCGCCCGGGGCTGCGAACGGGGTCGCCGCGACCGTCGTACGACGCGACTTCTACGGCCACGACGCGATGCTCGCCCTGCGCCTGAGTGACGGCACGCCGGTGGCCGCGCGGGTCTTCGACCCGTCCGTCCGTCCGCCCGCCGTCGGCGACGAGGTGGGCCTGTGCGTCCGCGGCATCGCCCGCGCCTTCCCGCCCGGCGGACGACTGGTCAGCCCAGCCCAGCCATCCGCCACGGACGAACTCCACCCCTGATCCCGCCGGGTGGAACGGCTCGGGTCTCGGTGTTCGCCCCTTGCGCATGTGAGCCGGGGAGGGATCGTATGGAGCGCTGGACGTGCAGGTGACGAACGGCCGCCGGGGCTCCTTCCACGCGACCCCGCCCTCTCGGGGCGCGTATCGGGTCGTGATCAATGAGCATCGCAGTTCGCGGGGCGGTGCCCGTCTGGGGTACGGGGCCCGGCGATCTGCGGCCGCGCCGTGCGGGCGCGAGTGACCCAAAGCGCTACCGCACGCAGGCAACGGGGCCCGAGGACCCCGACTGCGTGCCCGCCGGGACGGTGTGTCAGGCCATGGCGAGCCGGTCCACCAGCAGCTCCACCCTCCGCTCGGTGTCCTCCGGTGGCAGCCGTCCCGACCGGGTCAGGGTCGCCACCCCGTGCAGGGACGCCCAGAACACCTCGGTGAACAGCCCCGGCTCGACGCCGTCCCCGGTGACCTCGCCGAGGCACTCCAGCAGCGCGGCGAAAGCGTCCTTGAGAGGTTCCGGGGTGTCCTCCTGTGCGTACGGGAGACCGCCGTCGAGCTGGAAGATGGCGTCGTAGACCGCCGGGTTGCGTGCGGCGAAGTCGAGGTAGGCGCGGGCGAGGGCGTACACCCGCTCGCGCGGGCCGTCTGCGGCGGCGGTCGCGGCACGCACCGCCGCGGCTAGCTCGGCGGCGCCCTCCAGAGCCACGGCGCCGATGATCTCCCGTTTGCCGCGGAAGTGGCTGTAGAGGACGGGCTGGCTGTATTCGATGCGCTCGGCGAGCCGGCGGGTGGTGACCGCGTCCCAGCCCTGCTGCTCTGCGAGTTCGCGGGCTGTCGCCACGATGAGGCGCTCGCGGCCCGCCCGTTCGCGCTGCTTGCGTTCCTGTACCGACATGACTCGATCCTAGCATCGCTAGACAAGTGAGCGGCAGCAGTACTAGCGTTGCCTCATCTGCTAGCAACACTAGATGCCCGGGAGGGTCACCATGCTCAACGCACTCGAGGTCTTCACCACCGTGGTCGTCGGCCTGATGGTGGGGGTGGAGTTCTCCGTCGCCTTCGTCATGAACCCGATCTTCAACGCCCTCCCGGAGGACAGTAACCAGCTGGCCCACTCCCACGGGGGCCGGATGCTCGGCGCCGTGATGCCGTTCTGGTACATCGGCTCACTCGCCCTCGTCGCGGTCTGGGCTGTCGCGGGATGGCACCACCACGGCACCGGCCTCGTCGTCACCGCCGGCGCGCTGCTGATCGTCAGTGTGATCATGTCGATCCTGCTGCTCGTCCCGATCAACAACCGGGGCAAGACGTGGACCCCGGAGAACCGGCCCGAGGACTGGAAGGAGCAGATGCACCGCTGGGAACGCTTCCACTACGTCCGCGTCGCCGTCATCATCGCCGCCTTCACCCTGCTCGTCGCCGCCCTCGCCTGAGTCCGCGGGCCGACACCGCGCCGGCGGCGACGCGACGCAGGATCCCCGCTCCCCGGGCGGCAGCGGGCCACCGAACTCCCGACATCCGGGAATGCGACTGCCGCTGAGAGCCCACAACTGCGATGGCAGGCCGGTAGATGGAACAGTCCGCGCGGTAGGTCGATGGGGGGCCGGGCGGCATCGGCGGACTCGGCAGCGACTGCCCGGCCCCGTCGCGCCCCCGACGCCGCCGCCCCCGACACCTGGCGCCGCCTCGTCGGCCAGATGCTCCGCTCCTGCGCCGCCCCCGGCACCGACGTCCCACCGCTGCCGAAGCCCCAGGCCCACCGCTCTCTATCGCGCCATGGTTCGCCTCGCGCGATCCGGCAAGGATGGCTCCTGAAGGTCACTCACCTGGGATCGACCGGTGACCTCGCAGAGCCCAGCGTTCGACCTTAGGTGTACGCGAAGACGGGGCGTGACGGTGGTGATCCGCCTCCAGGTGCGCGCCGCCTAAGCTGCGCCGACCGCCGAGCAGCGGGGTCGTTGGTGCGCTGGGCGCCGGGGTGTGGAGCAAACCAGCAACCGGATTGACCTATCCGGTTTTGCTGGTACGGTAGTCGTGTTGAACCGGAAAGGGCTATCCGAATCGCGAATCGGGTAGACGCCCCGATGTGAGCGCGGCTGCTTGGAATGAGCCCTCCGAGGCGTCCGGCCGCAAAAAGACTGTTCCCCCCTCGCCTTGACATGCCGTTTTTCTCACCTTTCTGAAGGGATCGCTGTGACCAGCATCGCCATCGTCGGAGCCGGACCCCAAATGGGTCTGGCCATCGCCCGCACCTTCGGCTCCCAGGGCTTCGACGTCGCCCTGATCTCCCGCAACCGCGAGAAGCTCGACGACCTCGTCGGCAAGCTCGGCGCCGAAGGCATCACTGCCGCCGCGTTCCCCGCGGACGTCCTCGACCGCGACGCGCTGACCCGGGCCCTCAAGGATGCCGCCATCCGGTTCGGCGGCATCGATGTCCTGGAGTACTCCCCGGTGGGGACGTTCGGCGTCACCACGCTGACTGCTCCGGCCACCACCGCACCGTCCGATGTGGAGTTCGAGATGAACTTCCAGTTGTACGGGGCGATCGCCGCCACCCAGGCGGTGCTGCCCGCGATGCGCGAGGCCGGCGCGGGCACCCTGCTCTACACCACCGGCGCCGGCTCGATCTGGCCCGACCCGCGGGTCGCCAACGTCAACGCCGCCGCAGCAGCGCTGCGCAACTGGGTGATGAACCTGCACAAGGAGCTTGCCGGCACCGGCATCCAGGCCGCCCACGTCGGCATCGACTCCTCGATCGGCGTCTCCGTCATCCCCGGCGTCGAGGCGGCCCGGCCCGAGCAGATCACCCCCCTGTACTGGGACCTGCACACCACCAAGCGTGACCAGGCCGAACTCGTCTTCAAGCTCGACGACGACGGCTTCCCCCGCGGCTGACAGCACACCGAGCCGTACCCGCCCCCTCATCGAACCCTGATCGCGCCACGGAGACCCGGTCCGCGGCGCGATCGAAGAGAAGGGTTCCGTTCCGATGAACCGGTTCCTGCGGATCGTGCAGGGCCTGCTCGCCGCGGTGTTCGCGGCCTCCGGCGTCCTGAAGACCACCAAGTCCCGCGAACAGCTCAGCTCTCAGCTGCCGTGGGCCAGCGATGTGCCGACGCCCGTGGTCCGCCTGATCGGCACCGCCGAACTCGTCGGCGCCCTCGGGCTGTTCCTGCCCGGCGTCTCCGGCATCGCGACCGTGCTCACTCCGCTGGCCGCCACCGGCATCGCGGTGATCGTGGGTCTGGCCATGGGTTTCCACGCCCGCCGCAAGGAGCCCCAGGGCATCGCGTTCAACGCGGTGCTGCTCACGCTCGCGGCCGTCGTCATGTGGGGCCGGTTCGGGCCCCACGCGTTCTGACTCGGCGCCTTCCTTATGGCCGCCCGGCACACCGCAGCACCGGGCCGCCCCTCCCGGCCCTCAGCCCAAACGGTCAACCGGCCGTCCGTGTTTTCGCTCCAGGCCGACTGATGTCCGCATCAGCGAGTCCCACCCCCAAGGAGGAGACAGGCATGACCACGACCACCGATCCGTCCTACGTCGACCCGGCACTGATCAACCCACGCGCGGTCCGTCTCGTGAACGCATTCAAGAACGCTCTGGCCCGCATGCGCGACGAGGAGGGACCGACCTTCGACGCCCTCAACGCGGACACCGACCTTCTGCAGAAGGTCCAGGCGGCCACCGGCGCCCCGCTGGCGTTGGCCGCCATGCCGCTGTACAGCGAGGTCTTCCAGGGCGGCCGCGACGGCTACACCCCCTCCGAAGACGTCAACAGCCCCACCTACATCGCCGATTCACCGTGCATCGACAACCCGGGAACCCTGCCGATGCGCCCCGACGAACCCGGCACCCCGCTGATCGTCTCCGGCCGCATTCTGGACGGCCACGGTCAGCCACTCGCAGGCGCCAAGCTGGACATCTACCACGCGGCCAACAACGGCAACTACTCAGCGCTGTACGACGACGGAGTACCCAAGTACAACCTGCGCGGACATCTCCTCACCGACGCCGACGGCCGCTACACCTTCACCACCATCACCCCCGTCGCCTACGCCGACCCCACATCACTGCGATCGACGAGGTCACCACAGCCGTCGCGGCCCTCGGCCGCAGCCTCTACCGCCCGGCCCACATCCACTACGAGGTCCACCACCCCGACCTGATCACCCCCTGGCGCGGCGAGATCTATTTCAGGGGAGACCCCGTCATCCCGGTCGACTTCGTCGGCGGCACCCTGGCCCCTCCCGCTCTGCAGGCCCACACCGTCCTGCACGAGGACCCCAAGGACATCGCCGAAGCCGGCTTCCAGGGCCCCTACCGGACGACGGAGTTCGACTTCGTCCTCAAGACCCGCACCAGCCCCGACACCATCACCCCGAAGGGCGCGACGGCATGACCCCCGAGGATGCCACCGCCTGGGCACTGGCCCGGCTCAGCACCGCCCTCTGCCACCACTACGACCGCGTTCCGACCCGGGCCTTCTCCAAGGCGACCGGCAGGTGCGCCGGTTCCGGGGCGATGGCCGTCCCGGACCGCAAATCCGGTGGCGGGACCGGCGTTCCGGACACCAGGGCGACGGCGTGGCCGCCGATCCGGGTGGTGCGCGGTTCCGCTGATCCGGGGAGGAGGGTGACCATGACGGTCGCGGAGCCTATGAGTCCGAGCCTGGTGGCAGCATCGAGACGATCCCTCTCGGAGCTGAAGGGGTCGCAGGCCATCCTCACCGCGGCGTCGGCGGAACGATGGGCGAAGTCTGCCGTGAGCGCCTGGACGGCGAGGGCCTGGCTGCGGACCCGAGAACGGGAGCCATTTGTTGACGACTTCGGGAGGCGCTTCGCGTGCCGCTGCCATGATCAGTGTCTATGAGTTTGGGAGTCACAGATAGCGGCCGGACACTACCCCACGGCTTGTCATACTTTCCGTATGGAGACGCAAGCTCAAGAGGACGCGAGGCGTTGGCTCGCCGAGCGGGGCGTGGTCGAGGTCGGTGACAGGTGGGTCGGCGTCGAAGGGCCGGAGCGGCCGTTCACCGCGAACGAGATCGCGCATTCCTGGGCCGGCGAGGTGTTCACCGACGAGAGCATGGACGTGGCCGAGCAGGCGCGGCTGGCCTTCGGGATGCTGGATCTTCTCGACGACTACTGGGTGACGTGCGAGATCCGGTTCGCGGACCGGGGTTCGCAAGGGCCGCTGCCCGCCGACGTTCTTTGGGGCGGCTATCGCCGACGACTGGAGGCGGATCGGGATGCCGAGGCCGTCAGCTACTCCCTCTGGGTCGACTGGTTTGAGGATCGCGAGACCGCCGCGACGGCCTTCGCCGAGGTCCTTGGGAACGACATCGATCACGTCGTGGCGGAGGGGTCGGACGCCCCACTCCGCCGTGCCAGCCGGGTTCTGGCCTGCTCGGGGCCCGTGCCCTGGCTCGTGAAGCAGAAGGTGTACGACACCGTCGTACGGCTCCCCGCACTGCATGTGCCGCTCTTCAAGGGCCTGCTGGCCGGCTACCACGACGTCTACGGCGACCTGGAGCCGACGGCCGCACTCGCTCTCCTCGCGCGGCTGCAACTGCCCGCGGACACCCCGAATCTCCCAGAACTCCGGTCCGTGCTCGTCGCAGGCCACCGGAACCACTACCGCAGCCCCCACGCCTGGGACGACGCGGTGCGGGCGTCAACGAACTGAAGTTGGCCCACGTCACGGCTTCAGACCCACACCACCGGCCTGCCTGAGCCCTCAATCGGGCTTCACACGACGACTTCGACCGTTGAGCGAAGCCCGGAATGGCTGACTTCAGCGGCCACCATCACGGCAGAGACCGACTCCATGACCGTCCCCCGCTTTCCATGTTTCCCGACCAAGGTCACCTTGGCCAGGGCGACGTGGCGAAGTGGGTGACGTCCCCATTGCCATGCCGAGGGCTGCCCGGGTCGTCGCGGCTGCCGCACACACTCGTCGCGGAGCCGGCGGTGGGCGCACTTGCTGCCGGTTCCGCACTGC
Organism: Streptomyces sp. DSM 40750; assembly: GCF_024612035.1. Taxonomy (GTDB): domain Bacteria; phylum Actinomycetota; class Actinomycetes; order Streptomycetales; family Streptomycetaceae; genus Streptomyces. The sequence continues at coordinate 408,853 of NZ_CP102513.1, read as the reverse complement.
GCTGGTTGTGGCTGGGCGCCGTGGTCGTGGTCGTCACGTTCCCGGTCTACGTCACCGTCGTCACCGCCCTGTTGCCGTCGGGCGACGTCGCCGCCGGGCGCCTCGTCCCGGTGCCGGACCGGCTGACCTTCCACGATCACTCACCGCAACAGAGCATGCCCTACGGTCGGGAGACGGGGCGATCGGCGCATCTGTCTCTGCCGGCGCACCAGGCGCTGTGGTTCACGGAGCCGGGGCCAGAACCTTGAAAGTCCCCACGCGCTGCTCAGGAAGCTCCCCCGAGCTGCTCACCGTCGTTCCCCATCCAATCGGGGCGCTGGCCAGCGCGGAGCTTGTTGTCCGGACTCGCCCGAGAGCGGCCCGTACCTGGGCGGACGGTGTTCTTGAACCGGGCTCCGCATGGGATGGGGGGACCTATACCTCTACCTCTCGTACGGCGTTCAGGCAGCGGGCGCCTTGGGTGCGCAGGGCGTCGGCAAGTTCCGGTGGGGCGTGGGTGAGGGTGAAGTCGGCGTCGACCGAGGTGATCATCCACGCGAGGTCGCGGGGGGTGTCGGCGCCCAGGTGCAGCAGACAGCTGTGGCCGTCGACGGGTTCGATGACGCCCATGCCGGGCCAGACGCGGTCGGCAACCGCTACGGCGGGCTCGTGCAGAGTGATGGTGGCCTGGAAGGGCCACGTCTGCGACGACAGTTGGTGGGCCAGATAGGTGGCCACGTCGCCGTCGGGGAGTTCGCGCGGGGGGGGGAACTGCGGGCCGGCCGGAGTGCGTGGGGTGAGCCGGTCGACACGGAAGGTGCGCCAGTCGGTGCGGTCGGTGTCCCAGGCGACCAGGTACCAGTGGCGTTCGAAGCTGATCAGGCTGTGTGGCTCGACCGAGCGGATGCTTGGGCCGCGGCGGGGGCTGATGTAGTCGAAGCGCAGCCGCTCACGTTGGCGGCACGCCTCGGCAATGGCCATGAGGGTGTCCGCGGAGACTTTGGGGGCTGGGACGGCGCCGGCCCGGACGGTAGCGGTGTTCAGGGTGTGCACACGGTGCCGCAGCCGGGATGGCAACACCTGCTCCAGCTTGGTGAGTGCGCGCAGGGAGGACTCCTCGATCCCGATGACCGAGCCGCCGGCCGCGGTGCGCAGCCCGATCGCGACGGCGATGGCCTCATTGTCGTCGAGCAGCAGCGGGGGCAGTTTGGCGCCGGCGCCGAGCCGGTAGCCGGCGGTGCCCTGGGTGGCGTGCACCGGGTAGCCGAGGCGAGCCTTCCTCGCCGGCCACCGCATGCACGACGAACCGATCACCTGGCACCCGCCCATCAACCTTGTCGCTTTGTTAGCCGTCGCCTGCGGCCGGAGCCGTCGCTATTACTTTCACGCCGGCCTCGCGCAGGGCCATACAGGTCGCTTCGTCTTCCGGTGCGTTGGTGACAAGCGCGTCCAAGTCCTCGGGGCCGCAGATCTTCACCATGCCGGTTCCCGGAAACTTGCTCTTGTCAGCCAGGAGCACCACCTTGTCGCCGGCGGCAATCATGGCGCGTCGGGCGGGCACCTCGGCCACGGTGGTGTCCATGACCTGGCCCCCGGGGCGGAGGCCACAAGCACCCATGAACAACCAGTCGGCGTGAACCTGGCGGAGGTTGTCCTCCGCCATGAAACCGTCCAGCATGCGTGACTCACGGATGACCATGCCTCCGAGCAGCATCAGGTCGATGTTCTCGTCGCCGATGAGCTCGTCATACACGGCGAGGTTGTTGGTGATCACGGTAAGTCGGCGACCGTGCAGTTGAAGTGCCAGCCGGTGGACCGTTGTGCCGCTGTCGAGAATGATCGACTGGCCGTCCTCGATCATCGTGGCCGCTTGGGCGGCAATGGTGTCCTTCTCCGCCACCAGAACCTCGGCGGCATCGTTGAAGGGAGTTCGCTCCTCATCGATGACCGCTCCACCATGGACACGGGTGAGCAGCCCGTCTGCCTCCAACTTGAGGAGGTCACGGCGGATGGTCGCCGCGCTGGAGTCAAGCTGCTCGGCGAGGTCGGTCACGGAGGCGGTGCCGCCGGAACGCAGGGCCCGCAAGATGAGTTGGTGTCGTCGTTCAGGCAGCACGCAACGGGACACTACACGCTGCTCACTGGCACAATCTGCTGACTTTCAGAGGCAGTTGACTACTCGGGCATTCGCTTCATCTATGTGACCCAGGGAACCGCGACCCTCACGGCGGGCGAGCCGGGGCTCGTCACCGATCTGTACAACCAACACCTGCAGAGCGGCAAGCCGGTGCTGTGGGTGCTGACTGGCATCTTCCGCGCCCATCAACGCGGCAACGACAACCGGCCCGGCTGGCGGTCGGCGCGGGACACCAACTGTGCGCATGTGCGCGAGCGCTTCTCGGTACCGGTGGCCCTCCTCGGCCTCGCCTGATGACAAAGCGGACGTCAGGCGACCATGCCGAGGCCCTGTCCCGGATCACGATGGCGGCGGCGCCGGCCGTGCCCGAGGCCTGAGGGATGCTGGTAGAGGTGCCCTTGACGGCCGATCTGGAGGTATACGCCGTCGGGTCGGATCGCTCGGCACCAGGAAGGGGGCCCAGGCCGCGTATCTCGCCAAGAGCCGCTCCATTCCGCGCATCTCCACGGGGTGACTTGTTCCGGGTGAACATCAGTCGGGTCGCGCCATCGGCAGCCCGCCGGTTCGCGCATGGTTCACAGACCCGCTCCTCGGTAACGTGCCGGCCAGACGCCGGACTTGCCGGGGGCGATGATGCCGTTGGGGTCAAGGGCGTCCTTGACGGCTTCGTGGAACTTCAGCAAGGCGCTGTCGCCCCAGCTGTAAGTGCTCATGACCTGGTCCATGAGGGCGTTGTGGGTGCGGTACTCGCCGTATCCCTCGGCGGCCGCCTCGTCGATGAGCAGCCGGGTGAGGGTCAGGGTCTCGGCCCGCGCCGTGGCGTCCTTCGTGTCGAACAGCAGCAGTGCGATGTGGTGCATCTCCCGGAGGCCGACGACGAATTGGGCGGCGTAGTCCTTGGCGTACTCGTCCGCGCGTGAACGCACCATCCGGAACTGCTTCATCGCGTCCCGGCCCACCGGCGGGGAGATCGGGGAGAAGCCCACGTGGCCGCCGTTGGGGAGCCAGTCCAGCACCTGTAGTTCGCTGAGGCTCGGAATGCCGTTGTTGATCTTGTGCCGGTCGTGCAGGACATGGGCACCGCGGTCGTGGCGTTCCTCGTGAGTGTGGAAGCGCGCGCCGGGCACCTGCCCGAAGGCTTCCTTGATGATTCCGTAGTTCATCTCGATCAGCTGCAGCGGGCCGTACAGGGTGCCGTAGAAGTTCCAGTAGCCGAGGCCGAGTTCCTTCTTCATCCGCTCGATCACCTCGGGCGGCAGCGGGCCGTCGCCGTCGTACCAGTCGGCGCGCCTGGAGACCGCCGCGGCGTCGAGGATGATGTTGCGCAGCACGGGGACGTTCTGCAACGGCGCCATGTTGATGCGCAACGGCAGCATGATGTCGACGATCTGTTCGAGGTCGCTCTCGTTCTCGAAGGTGATCCGGTAGGTCAGCGACGCGGGCGGCTTCTGCATGAGCGCGATGCCCATCTTGGTCACGACGCCCAGATTGGACTGCGTGAACATGCCGTCCGGGTACGGGCCGAAGCCGTACGGGATCAGTTGCCATGTCGTGTTGCCCGGTATGGCGCCCATCCCGGTGCGCATGACATCGCCCTGTGGCAGTACGACCTCCATGCCGGTCTGCCACATGAAGTGATCACCGTAGGGGGTGTAACCGGCGCCGCGGTCGAGGGCGTTGCCGACGACGCTGCCCCAGCCGAGGTCGGGGCAGTCGATCATCAGGCTGGGTGCGTTGGCCTCCAGGTACTCGTAGAGGTCGAAGTAGGTGACGCCGGGTTCGAGCAGGGCGTAGCCGAGCTTCTCGTCGACGTCGAGAACGCGGTTCATCCGCTCGCCGGTATTGACCACCACGGCACCCGACAGCCGCGGCGCCGAGCCGCCGTAACCGTTGTTCTTGCCGGTCGAGATGACTGAGAGCGGGACTCCGTAGCGGTTGGCGATGCGGACGACCTCCTGCACCTGTTCGGTGTCTCTCGGGGAGACCACCGCCGAGGCGAGGTGCGCCTCGGCGTCGCCGACGGGGTACGGGTCGCGGAAGCCGGCCAGGTCCGCCTCGTCGATGCGGACGAACTCGTCGCCCACGGCCCGGCGGAACTCCTCGATGGCGGCGGTGAAGTCCTCGTCGCTGACGCCGGGGGGAAGGATGCGGCTCATGTCACTCCTTGTCGTGCGAGAAAGAACGGTCAGACGGCGTCGAACAGGAGGACGGGCTTGATCGCCGTGCCGTCCCGGGCGTCCGCGACCGCCTGGTTGATCTCGCTGAACGGGTAGGTCCTGACGATTGCGTCCAGCGGAAGCCGGTCCTGCCGGTAGAGGCCGGCGAGCAGGGGGATGAGCGACTCGGGATCGGCGTCCCCCTCGGTGACCCCGACGATCGAACGTCCTACCAGCAGGCCCTGGTAATCGAGCGCGAGTTCGGTACCGGGCGTCGTGGCGCCGATGGCGGCGGCACGTCCGAGCGTGCCGAGCGCGTCGACCGCCGTACGCAGGACACTCATGTTCGCGGTGGTGTCGATGGCGTAGTCCAGTCCGGCACCGTCCGTGATCCCGGCCAGCGCTTTCGCGATGTCCTCGGTCCCCGCGTTGACGCGGTGGGTCGCTCCCAGGCCGAGCGCCACATCGAGACGGTGGTCGACCAGGTCGACGGCGATGACGGCCGACAGCGGAGTCAGCGCCGCCGCGGCGATCGCGGCGAGGCCGACGGCGCCCGTGCCGAACACGGCCAGTGTGCTGCCCGGTTCGGGCCGCAGGACGTTCAGCACCGTGCCGGCGCCGGTCTGGATGCCGCAGCCCAGGGGCGCGACCAAGTGGAGAGGGAGGTCGCTGCCGACCTTGACGACACTGCGCTCGTCGACGACGGCCTTCGCGCTGAGCGAGGACTGGCCGAAGAAGCGCCCGCCGAGCACGGTGCCGCCGCGGCGGAGGGTGGCGCTTCCGTCGGCGCGGGTGCCGTTGTTGAAGATGTTGGCGGGCAGCCACGTCGCGCAGTACGCCGGATGCCCACCGCGGCACTGGCCGCACCGCCCGCACGAGGTGAAGGACAGGGCGACCGAGTCGCCGGGCGCGACACGGGTCACCGCGGAACCGACCGCTTCGACGACACCGGCACCCTCGTGGCCGATCACACCGGGCAGTGGGAAGGGGATGTGGCCGGCCTGGACACTGAGATCGGTGTGGCACAGACCGGCGGCCACCATGCGGACCAGCACCTCGTCCGCCCTGAGGTCGTCGAGCTCGACCTGGTGGAAGGCGAACGGCTGACCGGGCGCCTCCAGCACGGCAGCGGTGGTTGTCGTGGGCATCTTCGACCCTCCGGGTTCGTGGGGCGCCCCTGGGACGTACGGGCGTCCGTCCGGGCTCGTGTCACGTGTCGGAGCGACCGTGTCAGCGCACCACCCGGGACCGGAGGGGTGTATTACCCGACGCACCACCCGATCCGCGTCCACCGGGCGACGAACGGCGACCGTCCTGCCCGCAGAAGTCCTGGTGAGACGTACGTCATTCGTCTCGAACAGGGCCGTTCGGCAGGGAAGCCCGCTACCGGGGTCTCGAAGATTCCGGCGGGCGATGCCAAGGTGGCTTGCGTCATGGACGAGCGGAGGGCAGCGCGGCCCCCCGGCAACCTGCCGGTCATCGCCAGCAGTTTCGTGGGCCGCCGACAGGAACTGGGCGACGTCAGACGGTGGTTGGAGACCACACGTCTGCTGACGCTGACCGGCCCGGGCGGAGTGGGCAAGACCCGCCTCGCCGTGCGGGCCGCCGAGCTTGCCCGGCGGGCGTTTCCGCACGGCGTATGGTTCGCCGACCTGGCGGCCGTCGATGACCCGGACAGGCTCGCGGACGCCGTCATGGTGGCCCTGGGTGTCAAGGACCAGTCCCTGCGGGCGGCGAAGGAGCAACTGGCCGACCACCTGGCGGACCGGCGGCTTCTGCTTGTCCTGGACAACTGCGAGCACCTGGCGGTGGCCTGCGCCGGGCTCGTCGACCATCTGCTGCGCCGCGCGCCCGGCCTACGCGTACTGGCCACCAGCCGCCAGCCGTTGGGGGTTCCGGGCGAACACGTCCGCATCGTGGATCCACTGCCCGTACCCGCCGGTGCCCCGTCCGCCGAGGCGCTCGTGACGTACGAGTCCGTGGCGCTGTTCGTCGACCGGGCGACGGCGGTCCAGCCGGGCTTCGGTGTGCGCGATGACAACCGCGCGGCGGTGGCGCGGTTGTGCGCCCGGCTGGACGGTCTTCCGCTCGCGATCGAGTTGGCCGCCACCAGGCTGCGGTCCCTGTCCGTCGAGCAGGTCGCCGACCGGCTCGACGACCGTTTCCTGCTGCTCACCCTGGGCAGTCCCGCGGCGGTGTCACGGCAGCAAACGCTGCGGGCACTGATGGAGTGGAGCTACGACCTGTGCTCGGAGCAGGAAAGGCTGCTGTGGGCGGGGCTGTCGGTCTTCCCCGCCGAGTTCGACCTGGCGGCCGTCGAGGGCATCTGCGCGGGCCCGGGCACCGGTATCGACGCCGCGGACGTGATCGATCTGGTCGACGGTCTGGTGGCGAAGTCCGTGGTGTCGGCGCGCCCGCAACTGCCGCAGGCCCGCTACCGCATGCTGGAGACGATCCGCCACTACGGGCGCGGCATTCTCGCCGGCAGCGGTCTCGAACACGACCTGCGCCGACGTCACCGTGACCACTACCTGGGCCTGGCGGTCCACGCCTGCGAGACATGGCCCGGGCCAGGCCAGGGCGAGAACCTCGCCCGCCTGAACCTGGAGCGGGACAACCTCGCCTCCGCGCTCGACTGGTCACTCTCCGAGCCCGGCGAGATCCCGTCGGCCCTGCTCCTGGTGGTGGCGCTGCGGTACCACTGGACCGTGGGCGAGCAGCTCGCCCAGGGCCGGCGACGGCTCGACCAGGTCCTGCGGGCCGCCCCCGAACTCACGCCGGACCGGGGGCACGCCCTCTGGGTCGCCGCCTGGATCGCGCTGCTGCAAGGTGATGGGGGAGCGGCCGCCGGGCGGCTGCGGGAGTGCGCCGCGATCGCTGAACGGTACGACGACGACCGCCTCCGCGGCCATGTCCTGGTCCTGTCGGGCAGTATCGCCCTGTTCGCCGGTGATCCGTCCGGCGCCGCACGGCTCTTTGAGGAGGGCATCGAACTCATACGGGCGCAGGACGACGTCGCGGCGGTGCTGTGGGGGCTGTTCCAGCGCAGTGTCGCGCTGTCCATGAGCGGGGACAGTGCCTCGGCCCAGGTCGTCGGCGACGAGGCGATCCGTCTCGCACGGGAGCGCGGCGAGACCTGGGCCAGATCCGAGGCGATGTGGGCATGCGCGTTCGACCACTGGGTGACGGGTGACCGGAACGCCGACGCCGCCGGGCTGGTGCGGGAAGCCCTGGCCCTGACCCCCACCGCCAACCAGCTGGGCATGGCGCTGGACGCCGAACTCCTCGCCTGGATCGCCGAGTCACGCTCGCACCACGACGAGGCGGCGCGGCTCTTGGGAGCGGCCACCGCTCTGTGGGACTCCCTGGGCACCGGGATCGAGGCGTTCGGGCCGGTCTTCTCCCACCATTCGGCCCAGTGCCGCGCGAACACCAGGGCCGCTCTGGGCGACGGCCGCTTCGGCACGCTCCTCGACGAGGGCCGCCACAGCCCCACAGACACGCTCCGCCTCCCCGGTCCGGCGGTCCGGAGCGGACCGCCGAAACGGGGCGGACCGCCGAAACGGAGCGAGGAACAGGCGCTGACCCGCAGAGAGCAGGAGGTGGCCCGGCTGATCACCAGAGGGATGACCAACAAGGCCATCGCCGCCGAACTCGTCCTGTCCCCGCGCACGGTGGACGGCCACGTGGAGCGTCTCTTCGACAAGATCGGGGTCAACTCGCGGGCCCAGGTAGCCGTCTGGATGGCCCGCGTCGGCCGTGACACCGCCGAGCGGAACGCGGGGCAGGACGGTCACACGGGCGGAGCGCGAATCGGGTAGCCGCCCCGTAGAACCACCCTGGGAGAGTCGGCGTCCGGCACCGACGATCGTCTCCACGGTGCGCGTCGCGAACGGCGGTTCAACCGCGTACGGCCTGCCGCGCACGGGACCGGTTCGAGGGAGATCACGATGACCACAGCCGCTCATCCCGCCTCCGAGGTGGACCTTTTCACCGAGGAGGCACTCGACGACCCCTACCCGCACTACAAGGAACTGCGCGCCCTGGGGCCCGCTGTGCATCTCACCCGCCACGACCTGTGGTTCGTCTGCCGCTACGAGCAGGTGCGGGCCGCCCTCGGCGACTGGCGAACGTTCTCCTCCGCCCGGGGAATCGGTCTCAACGACGACTTCAACTCGGCATGGGACGGTGCGCTGATCCACCAGGACCCGCCCACCCAGACCGAGCAGCGCAAGCTGTTCACCGAACGACTGTCCCCGCGCGCCCTGCGGTCGGTGGCCGAGAACATCGACCGGCGGGCCGAGGAACTCGCCGCCCGCCTCGTCGAGCGTGGCAGTTTCGACGCCGTCACCGACCTCGCCCAGGACCTCCCCATCCACGTGATCATGGATCTGATCGGCTGGCCGCAGAAGGGACGCGACGAACTGCTGGACATGGCGGCCGGATGGTTCGACTCCGGCGGTCCGGCGGGCCCCCGTACCGCGGCCGCCGACCCGAAGGTGCAGGCGCTCATGGCATACCTCAGCGAGGTCGTGGCCAAGGAGGACCTCGTGCCGGGCGGATTCGGCTGGGGAGTGCTGGAGGCCCACAAACGGGGCGAGATACCCGTCGAGGGAGCCACCGGGCTGCTCGCCGGTTACGTCGTCGCCGCGTTCGACACCACCGTCTCCGTGATCTCCAGCGGAGTCTGGCTCTTCGCCCGTGACCCGGAGCAGTGGGACGTCCTGCGCCGTGAACCCGCCCTCGTTCCGGCAGCGTTCAACGAGATCGTGCGGATGGAGAGTCCGATCCAGGTGTTCTCCCGGGTCACCACCCGCGACGTCGACCTCGGCGAAGGCGTCGTGATTCCGGCGGGCGCCCGTGTGATGCACAGCTACGGCTCCGCCAACCGGGACGAGCGCCATTTCGCCGACCCCGACCGTTTCGACGTGCACCGTAACCCCGTGGACCATCTCGGCTTCGGCTTCGGCAACCACTCCTGCGCCGGCCAGGGACTCGCCCGTCTCGAAGCCCACGCCGTACTGAAGGCGCTGGCCGCCCGCGTGGAGCGCGTCGAACTGAACGGGGAGCCCGTCCGCGCCCTCAACAACATCACTCGCGGCTTCAGCAGTCTGCCCGTACGCGTCCGCTGACGCCCGGACCCCGCCGGTCGGAGGACCCGATCGGCGGTAACCGCCGCGGCCCGATGGTCACGAGAACCCCCTGATCATCGGGCCGCACAGTCTCAACCGCCCTGTCACGCGAGGGAGATGACCACCGACTTGACCTTCGTGTACGCCTCCAGCGCCTCCGGGCCGGATACCCGTCCATAGCCGGGCTGCTTGAACTGCTTGACGCCGCCGAAGGGGATGGCGGGGTCGAGCCTTGCCCAGTCGCTGACCCAGACGATGTCGGCCTGAAACCGTACGGCGACCCGGTGGGCGCGGGCCACATCGGTCGTCTGCAGGCCGTCGGCCAGCCCGTACGGTGTGCTGTTGGCCAGCGCGACGGCCGCTTCCTCGATGTCGAAGGGCTGGACGGTCAGAACCGGTCCGATCTTCGAGCTGCGGCGGTACTTCGTTCGCAGAGCAGCTCTGTTGGCCACAGCACACCCAACCGGACCAGAGCCCGTTGAGAGCTTCGCAGCCACGTGAGCGAGGGAGCTGGCCTGTTGGGGCTCTGCGCTCTGGGCCTTCGCACGGCAGAGTGCCTCTCACGGCATGCCTGAGCAGGCTGCCGGCCCTGCGGGCAGACTGTGCGTATGCAGCTCCCCGCCGAAGCCGTTGCCGCCACCGTGCTGATCGAGGTCGTGAGGATCTCCGCCCTCCCGAGCAAGCAGAGCGCCTCATATCCCGGCAGGGCGGTCGCCCACTGGGCTGGGAGCGAGGCCGCCGACGCCCTGACCTTGATCGAGAACCTGCCCGGCAGCGAACAGTATCGCTGCGGCTTCTCGCCGGGCTGGAGCGTTCGGGCGTACGAGGACTCCCTCGACCTGGCACTGTTCGAGGCGGCGTTCTGTTTTAGATGCCACGAAGTCCGTATGCACGGAACGGCCGTGCCACCCGCGCTCGGCACGCAGTTCTTCGACGCGGACGCCCCGCCGGCCCAGGCCCTCCTGGCACTCTTCCGCGCCGCGGCCCCGTAGCCGGCCCATTGGACGAGGGGCTGCGCAGCCCTCGGGCCGTCAGCTTCCCAAGAGTCAGTACAGGTCAGAGCTTCCGGGTTGACGTGGTCTTGCAGCGCGGCTGCCGGGCTCTTTCGGTACGCGCAGCAGGCGGATGTGGAGGTGCTCGACATCGACCTTCCAGTGGGGCCAACTCGAGCCGCCCGGGCGGGGCCGAACGACATCGCAGCCAATGACGTGTACGCGGGTGAGGGCCGGTTGCGCCTGGGCTGAGGGCCTTGTCCCACCGCGAGTCGGCGTGGATCATGACCGCGTGCAACACCGAGAGGAACTCCACGAACTGCTCCCGTGCGCCGGACTCACGGTCGTCGAGGACATGCGCCCGGGCAGCCTGTTCCCGCCGGAGGCCGGCTGGCGGATCGCGCGGGGGATCGCGGCGCCGGACGGCGCGGTCCGGGAGGCGCTCGACGCCGCGTGGTGGCGCCGCCTCGCAGATGCCGACGGCGAGTTCCTGGTGGCCGTCCTCGGACATCGGATCGGCGGCAACGACTCCTGGTGGACCCGGGTCCGCTACGCCGGCGGCGGTGTGCCGGGGCTGACCGGCGACCCCGGGTTCGTGGCGCTCTCCCTCGACGGGCAGGTGCTACTGGCGGAGGTGCCCGGCTCGGACGGGCCTCGGGTGACGGCCCTCGACCGACTGCCGGAGCGGCTGGAGGAGGCCGCCGAGGCCGCCGGGCGCGAGACGGAGGTCGAGCGCGCCGAGGTGTGGGCAGCGGTGCCCGGCCGGCCGGCATGGCCTTTGCACTGGGCGGAGGGGATCGGGTCCAATCCGGCCGCGCCGGACGAGCTGCTGATCCGGCTGCTGGATGTGGAGACGGGATTCCTGCACGGCTGCGACCGGCCCGCCGTACTCGACGCCGCCGTGGCGCATCCCGATCCGCGGGTGCGCTCGGGGCCCGCGGACACCTTCCGGCCCAAACTCACGTCCGATCAGTGGGTACGCCTGGTCCGCGCCGAACCGTCGCCGAGCCGGCGCGTGCTCTGGGCCGAGCATGCCTGCGCCTGGGGCGTCGAACTCCCCGGGGACCTTTACGACGACCTCCTCGCCGGCCCGTCCCGCGCTCAGGCCGCCGAACTCCCGGGGCTCCCCGCACACCACCTCCCCAGCCTCGCGGCCGACGCCGATCCCCGGGTGCGGGCGACTGCCTGCGCCCGGTGGGAAGACCTCGCCGCGCCGCTGCGGGCGCGGCTGCTGGCCGACACCGACGACACGGTGCGTACGGCGGCGCTGCTCGCCCACCACACCGGCGTCCCCATGCCTCGCGAGGTCTTTGCCGCGCTGCCCGCGCCCCGGCGCGCGCTCGAACAGTGCCGTCTCTCGCCCGAGCTGGAGATGGAGCTGGTCCGGGACGGGGACGCAGAGGTACGCCGAGCGCTGGCCGCCAACCCGCGGCTCAGTGCACACAGCGTCGCCGTCCTGGCGGAGGACCCATACGACGACATCCGCTCGGCGGTGGCACTGCGGCCCGACCTCGACGAGGAGCAGCGTGCCGAGGTGCGCTACGACTTCGACCCGACGTCGATGTCGCGCACTCTGCCCTGGGTCGAGGGCCTGCACGGTGACGCCGACGCGATGCGCCGCCTCGCCGTATCGTCCCATCCGCTCATCCGCCGAAGCGTGGCCCGTGCCCGGCATCTTCCACCGGACGTCGTGGAGCGTCTGGCGCGGGACGAGGACCGGACGGTCCGCCTGTTCCTCGCCGAATCGTGCGATGACGCGCCGGCCGAGATGCTGCTGGAGGTCTGGCGCTGGTGGGACGGCAGCTTCACTCACCCCGACCGCCCCCGCAGCCACCCCAACTTCCCCCTTACGGGCCTGCTGCGCTACGCCGACGACCCCGGTGAGCGAATGCGCCGCCTGGCTCTGGACGATCCGGAGTCCACGCCTGCCGACGTCGCACGTCTCGCCCGCGACCCAGAAGCCGAGGTGCGCCGCCGCGCGGCCGAGGACACCCGGCTGTCACCGGCCGACGCGGTGCGGCTGCTGAACGACCCAGCGGCCCACGTCCGCGGGGCCGCGATGCGCAATCTGCGGCTGCCGGCCCGCGTCCTTGCCGGGCTGCTGCACGACCGCGACACGGCATGCGCGGCGGTCACCAATCCGGCGATCCCGGTCCCCGTCCTGCACCGAATCCTGGCCGCGGCCGCGGCAGCCGTGGCAGCCCGGCGCTGAACACCACCACCCCGCAGGGCGGCCGTGCCGGTCTGACCCTGAACTCCGGCAACCCCCGGGTCGGGTTCGGGGATGGCGGCACGCAGGACGGCGAGGAATGCGGTGGCCGGCGTGCAGGCAGTGACGTGGCGGTGCCGGGGGTCCACTTGCGGACCTGAGGCTGGGTCAGGCCGACGAGCTGCTTGTTGATCTTGTTGTCCTCCTCGATCTGCCAGCGGCCACCGGCCCTGGCGATGTTCCCAGGACCGTGGTGCCGGCGGGGATGTGGACGAGGAGGTAGGCGATCTCGCAGTGGAGTTGTCCGTCCTTGCCGCGTCGGTCGGGGTGCAGGGACCGTCGCAGCACCAGCCAGTGCGTGAAGCCATCGGCCGGTTTCTCGTCTTTGACCTGCACGGCGAAGGTCGTCCAGTCGTAGAGACGCTCGCCCTTGGCGCCGTCGCCGCAGGAGCGGCGTTCCACTGGTCACGGACCTTCGCGCAGTGGAGCAAGTCATCGGCGCGCTTCACGGCCGGCTGGCGCGGCTTGTCCGGCGGGCCGGCGATCGGGAGGTCGACCGGGACGCCGAACACGTACGGCACCTTCCGCCCGTCGCACCAGGCCCGAAGCTGCGGGTCACGGCCGTAGCCGGCGTCAGCCGGCACCCAGGAGAACGGCACGTGGGTCGCGCGGGCCTGCTCGGGCATCGTGATGGCCCGGTCGGGCTTGGTGGCGATGGTCTGGCAGTTGCGCATCGCTGGTCAGCCCACAGCGCTGGAAGGTCACCCCTACCGACTTGGTGCCCTTCTTCTGAGCCCGGGTGTCATCGATGACGGGTGAGGCGTCTTCGCCGCCCAGATGCGTGATGACGTAATCGCGGACCGCGTCACTCAGCCGGTCGGCGTCCCCACCGAGCCGTTGAGCAGCCACTGCATCCGGTTTCGCGGTCACGTGCCCGGCATGCTCCGACAGCGTCCAGCCGTTCTTCTTCGATAGCGCCGCCAGCAGCCCCGCAATGAACTGCGCGAACACGGCCCGGGGCTCCGGCCGATTGAACACATACCCTAACGAACCGGTCAATGAGGATGAGGACAGCCCGACATCCCCCGGGCTATCTGCTCAGCCGTCACACCCAGCATCATGCCCGGTCAACGATGCCACGCAGGCTCCGTCACAAGATCTCCGGCTTTAGTGCGTGCGGCCGGGCGGGAACCGTAGAGCGGTTGGGCGGCAACGCCCACGGGGCGGTCGTTGTGGCGATGGGGCGCATGGCCGCGTATTTCGACGTCACCACGCGGATCTGCGCGATCGCCGACTCGTCGAGGTGACCCCGGGGCAAGGGTCGAAGACGGTCCGGGTGCAGGCGAGGCTGTTCGGCGGCGTCGAAGGGGGGTCCGAAATCCAGGAAGAGGGGAACACCTTCCTGGGAAGCGCCTCCTACCTGGCGTGGGTGAAGATCGCGGACTAGCCCTGACCTCCGCCTTTCACTTGCGGCTCGGCGTCCGGATCCTGAGCGGAAACGCGGAAGTGCCTCTTGAGCTGGGGATGTGGTGGGGAACCTGGCACGTGCAGCGATTGTCCTCGTTCGATCTGGACGGGGGCATGCGCCACCAGGTCCTCCTCACCGACACCCCTCCCGGCGAAGGCTCCCTGCAGCATCTGGAGGTCCGCCCACCGGGCGGGCGCCCGCGTCGAGGTCCGCATCAGCTGTGGCAAGACCACCGACTTCGGACGTTCCCCCTCCCGCCACTTCCAGATCAGCGCCACCTTGCTACCGGCTGCTGCATCCAGCCGCCCGCATCACCCGCGGAGGCCGCCGCTCCACCTGCGGATCGCCGCCAGCTGGCCCTGGCGACATGAGCTGGCGAACGCCCCGCCTGGCGGCCTGCCGAGGCCGGCCACCTGGCCAACGGCGCTGCCTCTGCCCACCCACGACCCGAGGAACCCCGAGCGGCTAAAGCGGCTGCGGGACGCCCGAGGAAAGCGTCCTGCAGCCCTGCCCCTGCCAGCCGCGTCACCAAGCTGTCGGACAGCACACCTAGAGGGCCACGGCCACAGTCACGTCCCCGACGGTCGTGGTTGTTCCGGTGGTACCGAGCTCTCGGCGACCGCCATCCACTGGTCCAGGTCGGCCTGGGTGAACTCTGCCCACGGGGGGATTCCGGGGAGCTGGCGGAGGAGGTCATAGGCCTCGGGGATCTGGGCTCCGCGGAGGACCGGGCAGTGGCAGCCAGCGATGACCTCGGCGTTCAGGCGTTGGAAGTCGTCCACGACCCTCCCGAACTTCTGGGTGTCCAGCAACGCGACCCAGGGCGAGACCAGGCGTCCGCCGAAGAATTGGCCGTCGTGGAATTCGTCCGCGGACAGCGCCGCTACGTCCGGCATCGGGGTGGGTACGTTCGTGGCGAAGGTGTCGACGGCCCACAGGACGTTGGTCTTGGGGTCGAAGAGGGCGCGGGTCGTGGGGTTGTCGTACAGGGGCGGTCGTTTGGCGACCAGGGTGCGGTCGCCCGCGTCGATCGTGTCGCCGTCGGTCATGAAGCGGCACCGATTGACGGGGGTCTCCCACTCCTCGGCCATACGGCCGATGGAGAACCATGTCGTCAGCAGGGTCGCGTTCGGGCATTCGGCGAGGACCGCCAGGAGGTTGCCGGCGTGGTCGCGGTCGTCGTGGGTGAGGAAGATCCACCGTACGTCCAGGGGATCCACGACGGACCAGGCTGCCTCCAGCCACTGGGAGCGCACTGCGGGCGCCCCGGTGTCCACGAGGACCGGTTCTGCTCCGCGGATCACCATCGAGTTCATCGGGAAGTGGCCGACCGGCGGGGCCTCGAGGGCCCACGGGATGACGAACGTCTCCTCGGCGATCTTGTACGGCTGCAGAAGGTTGAACGTTTCCATGGTTGTCATCGCTGCTCTCCCTAGAACGGAGTCGCGCAGCATCCATGAATCCAGTGCAGCCCCGTGGCGGGCCATCGTCAAACGCAGAACGTTCATGAGTCCTCGTTGGTGTGCTGACGGGGACTCTGTGTTGCGAGGTGCGGTCCTTTTTCGGCGCTGGGGCAGGTCCACGGCCCGGTTGTCGCGTCGGGTGAGCGCAGTGTTCCACTTTCCCGGTGTGGCGGTGCGGATCGGTGGGGCGGGTCAGCCGGGGCTCGGCAAGGCGTTGAGCTGGTCGATGGCCCTTACGACGTAATAGTCGATTGCCTTTACCACGTATTAGAAGACGGCACACGGCACAGCGAATTCCACCGCTGCCACGAAGCCGGCGGCGGGGGAGCAGGACACCGAGAGCCAGACCGACCAGCCACTACCAGCACCTCACCGACACGACCACGTCCCACCTCGGCCCCGACCACCCCGACACTCTGACCGCCCGGGGCAACTTTGCCCGGTGGCGGGGGGAAGCGGGAGATGCGGCCGGAGCCGCGGACGAGTTCGCCCAGTTACTGCAGCATGTGGTGCGGGTGCTGGGTGAGGACCACCCCGGCACGCTCACCACCCGCCACAACCTCGCACGATGGCGAGGCGAGGCAGGGGACGCCGCCGCTGCCGCAGCCGACCTCGCCGAACTCCTGCCCGACCAGTTACGGATCCTCGGCTCGGACCACCCCGACACCCTCACTACCCGGGCTACCTCGCGTTCTGGAGGGGCCGGGCTGGAGATGCCGCCGGTGCCGCAGCCGGCCTCGCGCCGTCCAGGCCGTCGTCGGCATGGACAACCTCGCCCTCGGCCGCATGGTTGGACAGGGAGACTGCCCCGTTCAGGCTGTGTGATCACGGCACCAGGCACCAGGCACCAGGCACCAGGCACCAGGCACCAGGCACCAGGCACCAGGCACCAGGCACCAGGCACCAGGCACCACGCTTCAGGCGCAGCCCGGCGGCTCGTGCTCGGTCGGTACGAATTGCATCGTGGGCATCCCGGCCGCATCGAAGTTGGCCGTGTCCGGCCCGATCAGGGTCATGTAGCCGGCGAGTCTCTGGCTTTCCTGGGAGGGCGGTTCCCCCTTGACCTGCTCGACACCGGGGAACACGGAGTCGAGGACCCACCAACGGCCGCCGAACTTAACCCACTTGATCCCGCAGTGCGTATAGATGTCGTACTGATACGGCTTGTGCTGCTTGGGCTTTGCGGGCCCTTCCTGCCACTTGCCCTCCGTGACGGTCCGGGCGGGCAGGGTAGGACCGGTGTATCCCTCGGTGCCTGGGCTGTCGGACGAGGAGGAGCAGCCGAGGAACAGCCCGGCGCTCAGGAGCAGTACAGCGGCTTGGCGCGACACGTTCATGTTCCTCAGACGCTGCGGATGCGTGTTCCGTTCGGCCCCTGCGGGTCTTACGGCTGCGACGATCGATCTGGGCAGCCTACCCGAGGTCGATGCGCGTCCTCGCGGCGCTGTCCTGCGGCATCGAGGCACAGAACAGACACTAACGAGTCCCTCATCAGTGTTTGAGCAGGAAGTGGAGGATGGTCATCACGCCGATGCCCACGATGAGGGCGACGCCGAAGGTGGGCTGGAGGAACGCGATGTTCGTACCGATCCCGCCGACGAGCAGCAGCAGCGCGGTGCGCGCGTCCAGCCCGCCCCCGTTTCCGTTGTTCACCGTGTAGCTGCCTTTGCCGAAGCGATAGGGCCGTCCAGGGCGTCCGCGCGGCGTGCGGGGGTGATGAGAGCGAGGGCGGTGGCGACCAGCCGACCGGCGGCCAGGGCGGGGGTTGCGCTGGTATAGGCGAGTGCCGTCATGACCAAGGGGGCCCCTGGAGCGGGCGGTACGGTGCCGCGTGGATGTGCGGCTGTGCCGACCAGTCAGCCACGGTCGACGCTCGGCGCAAAGGACTGTGAATGACAGCGAACATGCTGGTGGGCAGCCCGACCCGGTCGCTGCCTTCGCCGTGTGGTTACAGCAGCCGCACCGCGAGGCGGGTAGGAACCAGCTATGCGCAGCTCGTGCGGCGCAGCCGACGCCGCTACCCGCAGGCCACCGTGCGCGAGGGAACCACCTCGGAGATGCTCAACGGCAAACGCCTGCCACGCTGGGAGATGGTCGAGCCGGTCGCCTGGGCGCTGAGCGGGGAGACGGCGGTAGCGGCATGCTGGCAGCGCTGGATAGGATCCGACGCCGCCCGAACGCCCGCCGCCCGAACGCCCGCCGCCCCGGCCGCTGCCCGGCCCACCCGCCTGCCGTGCCCGCCACGGAGTCGACCGAACCCATGCACGCGCCCCGTGCCACGCAGAAATGCCAGTAACCGGTCTCTGCACCCCCCATCGTGGGTCTTCAGCTGAGATCTGCCGGGCGACCACGACCCTGCCGCACAGCCCGATCAGCCGGTGTGCGGGTCCTTCGGCCACGGCGAGGACCGCCGCACCCTGGCTGCGCTGCCGAAGGCACGCGGAGCACAGGCGGCAGCGTCGGCTATCCGGGGTTGCCGAAGCGTTCGACGTCGCCGGGGGAGAGGTCGGGGCGGGCGCGGTACCTGCGGGCCGGGTGCCGCCAACGCCCGGCACTGTCCCGGGTGACGTCG
Source organism: Streptomyces sp. DSM 40750 (assembly GCF_024612035.1). Classification (GTDB taxonomy): domain Bacteria; phylum Actinomycetota; class Actinomycetes; order Streptomycetales; family Streptomycetaceae; genus Streptomyces. The sequence continues at coordinate 390,745 of NZ_CP102513.1, read as the reverse complement.
ACGCCGACTTCCACCACCAGCTCGGGCCGCACAAGGGTGACACTCAAGGTCTCCTCGTGCCCCACCCCGCAGAGAACGTCCAGCTCGTCCACGGGCGCTCGCTTCCGGCCGGGGCCAACAGCGGTGCGAGAGCATGGCCGGCCGTTTGCGGCAGCGTGGGGGTGCGGCCGGTGTACTGCGGCCGCCCGCCCTTGTCGAAACGCCCCAGCAGCAGAGTCCGCGGCGCCGTCAAAGGTCCGGTGAACGCGCCGACGATCGCCTCCTGCGTTTCGCGCACCTTGTACTTGCGCCATCCGCGCGCCGACGGCTCATGCCGGCTGTCAAGCCGCTTGAAGACGATCCCCTCCAGGCCCACCGCCGACCACGACAGCCACTCGTTCACCGTGTCGGCCTCGGTGGCCGACGGGCACAGCGCCCACGGTGCCGTCAGCGTGTGCTCGGTGAACAGATCCTCCAGTGCGGCCCGGCGCCGCCGGTACGGCCACGCCATGGTGGCCGTGCCCGAGGCGCACCAGGCCGAAGGCGACGAAGTGGGCAGGCCACAGATCGGCGAGCCGGGCCGCCGCGGAGCCGCGCCGTTGCAGCCGGCCTGGAGACGCTCGAACGCGAGACGCTCGGACTCCCCACACGATCAGCTCCCCGTCCAGCGCCGTGGAATCCGGCAACTTCCTGCTCCCGGCCTCGATCTCCGGGAACGACGCGAGCAGGTCCGTACCCCTCCGTGAGCGCAGCACCACCCGCCCGGCATCCACCGAGACCAGGGCCTGCCACCCGTCGTTCTCCAGAATCCCTGATCTCTCATGAGTCATCAGGCGCCGACGCATCGGTCACCCCGCCGCCGCGATGTCGCCACGTTCCCGTCCACGGATGCTCGGGCCCAGCGGGGCCAGCGCGGCCCACAGCTCGCGCCGGCGCCGCGCGGGCCCGGACGGGTGCGGCGAGGGCGAACGGCACGGGGAACTCCACCCGCCAAGGGTGGCCCGGCACCGTCAATCAATGGGGTAAATGGGGGAGGCGCAATGCTCAAGCGCGCACGCTGCGAATCGTCGAGGAAGCACGGAAAAGCGGCGACGGCACGCTACGGCTGATCGTCTTCATGGGAGTGGCCACCTGTGCCGTACTCACCCTCGGTGGTGGCGCCCGGCTCGCGGTCTGCTGTAGCGGTGCTGAGGCGCGATCCAGATTTTTCGGAGTTCGGCGGTCTGCGGATGTCGAGAACGTGCCACCGGCTCCGTCCCAGGGACATCAGCGGCCACCACCGGCCGCACGAGGAAGAGGGAGAAACCGGCATGGCGATTCAGCGGATGGACAACGTCGGCATCGTCATCGAAGACATGGATGCCGCCATCGCGTTCTTCGTGGAACTCGGTATGGAGCTGGAGGGCAGGGCGGAGGTCGAGGGCCTCGTCGCCGACCAGTGCACCGGACTCGACGGCGTCCGCTGTGACATCGCGATGCTCCGGACCCCGGACGGTCACAGCCGGCTCGAGCTGGCGAAGTACCGCAGCCCCGCGGTGATCAGCGCCGGGCCGCGCAACCGGCCGCACAACATTCTGGGCACGCACCGCGTCATGTTCGCCGTCGACGACATCGAGGACACCGTTGCCCGTCTGCGCCCTCACGGCGCCGAACTCGTCGGCGAGATCGCCCGGTTCGAGGACAGCCATCTGCTCTGCTACGTCCGCGGCCCGGAGGGCATCATCGTCGGACTGGCCGAGCAACTGCGCTGAGAAGGAGGAACCGAACCATGCAGCCGAACGAGGTCATCGAGGTTCTGAACCGCCCGATCAGCCAGGAGCTGCTGGCCCGTGACGTGACCCGCCTGTCTTACCTCGCCAAGGACGGAACCCCGCGCGACGTACCGATCGCCTTCACCTGGAACGGGTCGCACATCGTCATGTGTACGACGAACAACGCGCCCGAACTTCCGTGGCCACCCTCGCGCACAGGCTCCTGAAACGACGGCACCAGGAGGTGAGACACATCTGAGTGTCTGGAGAACCATCCCACTTCGGCTCGCCCGCCCACCCGGGCAGCAGCACCGGGTCGGGCACAGGGGCGGCGAGCATCGGTTCCGGCAGCGTCCACGTCACAGACCCATGCCTTCCACCCAGCCCCTCCGTCCGTAAACCGAGCGGCGTGTGCGCTCCCGACCATGGGCCCGACCACGCCGGACCATCACCCCGACCACGGCAGGTCGGCGCGCTACGACACCTCGCCGGCCTCACTGGCCTCGCTGTCCGAAGGCCCGGTGAGCACCGCGGGCCCGTCAATGTCAGTGGCGGCTGGAAGGCTGGTCGGATGAACGGAGACGAGCAGCTGCTGCGCGGCCGGGTGTACGGCCACGACCACGACGACCCCGACCCCGGCCCGGTGCCGCACCGGACGTACGCCGCGCTCATGGGCGGGCCGCTGGACGGACTGCTGCTGGACATCACGGGATGGCGACCGGAGGAAGTCGACGACGGCGCCGCTCTGCCCACCGAGCTGTCGCGGTGGCCCGGCGGCCGCGCGCTGTACGACCCGCACCCGAGCGAACCCCGCACGCCCGGCCCGGGTGTGATGTGCCGCTTCTACTACTCCGGCGACACGCCCTGACCGTCGCCCCGACCATGGGCCCGACCACGGGCCCGACCACGGCAGGTCAGCGCGCTGGCGTCCCGCGCCGCCCGCCCGCGCACCCGGCGTTCCTCGAGGAGCGCGCCGATGACGGCAGCGTTCCGGGTGACCGCTTCCAGATCCTCGGAGAGGGGCTGGGAAATAGTCGCGGCGGAGGGCCAGCAGTCTTCCGTGTTCACCACGGCCCGCGGCCCAGGCGATGGTTCCCGTCTTGTCCTTGACCAGATGGGTGGCCGACCTGGCACCGCCAGGTAGGACGGCGCGGCGCCGGTCCTCCGGCACGATCGTCGGGTCGACTTCGAGGCCGGTAGTGTCCGGGCCTCCGGAGGCCCGGTATTGCTGTGCGGCCGCCTGGTACTCGGCGAGGACGCTGTCACGGCGGTCTTCCGATACGAGCACCGGGATGGACGCGCGGGTCAGCGTTGCCGACACCGCCGCCGTCGCGGCGATGGTCATCCCTATCTTGAAATGCAGGCCGATCCACAGACCCCGTAAATGTGTGCCCCCACGCATTCCCCTACGTGTACGCGTCCTCCGCATCGGCATCAGTTCGAACCGCCCGCAGGACCGTACGAGGCCCGCGGAGCGGGCCCAACTCGATCAACGCAACGCGGCGTGCCCGGCCGACTGGGCACGCGATCTCGTCACCGTCACGCGGCGTACCCGGAGCCCTGGTTCTCAACGGATGATTATCGACTGAGCGCAACCTTCTGCGCTCGTCCGAGGTCCTAACACCGTGCAGAGACGATCAACTCGACTGTGGGCCTTCCCCTGCGCCCTGCTGCTCGTCGCCGCAGCCGTGCTGTGGTGGCTGGAGAAAGCGGCATCCGGGCCGGGGGCGAAGCCGACCGCAGGACGCGCCTCGGCGTATCCGGACCCGGACGACTTCAACGGGGACGGGTTCGGGGACCCGGTGGTGTGGACCCGCTCCGGTCTGACAGTTCTGTACGGAGGGGCGAACGGGCCGCATGCCGACGTACGCACCGATGTGCCCGCGTCCGCGTCGGACGCCTTGGCCCGCCCGCATCCCCTTCGCGCCGACCTGGACGACGACGGGTTCACCGATCTGCTGATGGCGACGGAGAGCGGCGTCGTCCGTGTGCTGTGGGGCGGAGCCGAGGGGCTCTCCCGGCCCGTCGACCTGTCTTTGAGCACGACGACCAATACAGGCAAGACAACCACGATGGCCAAGACACCTCCCGCACTCGGAGACTTCGACGGTGACGGCAGCACGGATCTGGCCCGTCCCGGCGGCGCCACCGGGCCCGAAGTCGTCTGGTACAAGGGGCCGTTCGACCGCTCTGGCCGCCCCGCAGCACGGCGCGAGGCGGCAGGACCGCATTCCGAAGAAGGCGTCCCCTACAGAGTGCGGGCTGGGGACTACGGCGGTGACGACACCGCGGACTTGCTGCTCGACTTCGCCACTACGGACCCGGAGAGCGACGACCCGAGCGCTCCGGTCGTCTCCGGTGGCACGTTGCTGCTCGGCGGGGAGGACGGTCCGTCCGCGGCGAGGTCCTGGGCGGGAGCTCGGCCGCTACCCCGTTCCGCGTCCGGCACTTGGAGCGTAGTCTTCGGCGGCTACGGGGACGACCGCACGCTCGACGTCTTGCGTGGCGGCGCCACAGACCCCGTCGCCACCTTCCACGACCTGCCGGGCCTCGCCCCCGGCCAGCTCACCGACCCCGGCAACCGCGGTGGGAGCACTGGCGACGTGGACGGCGACGGCCGCCTCGACGCGGTCACCGGCGCCTACGGGGCGAACTGGTGGCAAGGTGTCGTCTTCGAGGTGCGGGACGTCGCCCACGCGGACCGAGTGAACCTCCGGTCGATCGTGACGAAGGACGTCGGGCTTCCGTACGACGCGAAGCGCACCAGGCCGTCGAGCGCGCAGTTCGCCCCGCATGCCCCGCTCCTCGACGTGAACGGCGACGGCCGCGACGACTTGGTCGCCTCGACCCGTGGCAAGAACCCCCAGGTCGTGTTCGTCCCGGGCTCCGCCGAGGGCCTGGACGCCGATGGCGCACACCACTTCAACCTCGCTGGCCTGCTGTACCCCGAGTCCACCGGATGACGGCGGCATGCCGTGTCCTGGCGGACACCGCGGCGGCGCCGCAGTGCGGGCAGACTCCACGCCTGCGTCATCTGCGGAAAGAGGTACAGAAACAGCTTTCAGAAGCCTGCGGACATAACGACTCGACCTTCCCCCTGCCTCTGCGAGTCACCGAAGGCCCGCTCAGCCCGGGGGAAGGCATCAAGAAGGCCGAACTGCAGCTCACCCAGGGCGGGTTCGGGCGCGTGCCTTCCGTGACCCCGAGGGCTCCGGGCGGCGCTGCGTGCAGTTGTGCATCCTGTCGTGGAACGTGCTGGGCGCGCGGGAGTGGGACGACAAGGACGATCGAAGATCCAGGCCATGCATCCCGCGGACCTCGCCCGGTATCTCGGCACGTACGCGCAGCTGGTGATGGCGGCGCGCGGCACTGGTCGGCGGCAGTGTTCGAGCCCGCGTTCCCAGGCCTGAGCAGAGCGGCGACGGGTTCGCCGGTCTCGCGGCGGCCCGTGGTCGACGAACCCCATCAGCGGGTGGTCACCGTAGGTTTTCCAGGTCCGGGCGGCATCCTGCTTGTCCGCGTGGGTCGACGACCAGGCCTCCGTCCAGATCCACGGTCACCTGCCCACCGGCGTCCGGAGCCCGACCGGCGGCAACTTCCCAACGTGTCTGCGGACGCACCGGCAAGAGCCTGTTCGACGACGGGTCGGGTTGGTCTTAGGCCGGTGGTGTGAGCCAACTGCCTGGCTGGGGCTGAAGATGACTGCTCGCCGTCCGTGTCCGCCCGCGCCGGGACCGTTGGAGGACTACGCGGCTCGGTTCGACGACCTCTTCTTCAGTCTGGCCCAGCGGCGGGGGTTTCGTGAGTATCTGACCGGGCTGCTGGCGCCGCGGGAGCGGAACAAGACGATCACCTGCCTGGCAGGGGCAGAGCCGGTGGCCGGTGCGGGGATGCCGGGGGTGCAGCGGCTGCAGTTCTTCCTGTCCGAGTCGCCCTGGGAGGCCGAGCAGATCAACGACCGGCGGCTTGAACTGCTGTGCGAGGAGCGGGCGACGGCTCCGCACGACGGCGGGGTCATCGTGATCGACGACTCCGGGGACCGCAAGGACGGCACCGCGACCGCGAATGTGGGCCGGCAGTGGCTGGGCCGGCTGGGCAAGACGGACAACGGCATCGTCACGGTGACCACGGTGTGGACCGACGGCCGCGTCTACTACCCGCTGCACGCGCACCCCTACACCCCTGCCCACCACTTCGCCCGCGGCCGGTCCGATCCCGCCTTCCGCACGAAACCACAGCTGTCCGCCGCTCTCGCGGCCCGCGGGAAGGAGGCGGGCTTCGGCTGCCGGGCCGTGGTCGCCGACTGCGCCTATTCCGTCAGCGACGACTGGTACCTCGCACTGCGCGAGGCCGGCCTGGCCTACGTGGTCGCGCTCAAGCCGCACCGTGGCACCTGGGCTCCGGCCGACCAGCCGCACACCCCGATCGAGGCCGCCCACGCCCTGACCTGGCTCGATGCCAGACGCCCCGGCGACTGGACGGCCGTGGAGCGTCACTTCCGCGACGGGCACACCGAGACCTGGTGGGCCGCCGATGCCCGATTGGGCGGCTACGGTCCCGACTCGCCCTGCCGTCTGGTCGTGGCCACCACCGACCCAGCCCGGCTGCCGGAGAAGGCCACCTGGTACCTGGCCACCAACCTGCCCCACCCCGACGCACCCCACGCCGCCACCAGCCCGCATCCGCCGGCCGACCTCGCCGAGATCGTCCGCCTCTACGGCCTGCGGCCGTGGATCGAGCAGAGCTACAAACAGATCAAGGACGAACTCGGCTGGGCCGACTTCCAGGTCCGTTCCGACCGCGCCATCCGCCGCCACCAGACCCTGGTCAACTGCGCCTTCTCCTTCTGCTGGGACCAGTGGTTCGCCCCACCCGGACCCCTGGATGACACCGCCCCGGACCCGTGCCCCGACGAGGGGCCAGAGAGGGGGACCAACCGAACCCCAACTGCCCTGCTGGCCCAAGGCATTACGTTCGGTCCGCGCCTGGCTCACCCCTGCCACCACCCTGAACCGATGGTGGCGATCCTGGACGGACAGAGACCCACCCTCCGAACTCCAGGCCCTGATCGACGCGGTCACCACCGGACACGGCCTTGATCTCTACCTCCGGATTTAACGAACTACCGCTACTGAGGTTGAACTCGTGGAGTCGTATGGGCTGACGGCTCGTCGCTCGTGCGGTATCACCGGTGCATGCGGTATCCACAAGGGGGCGGGCTGACCGCCGAACGGCAGCAGTTCCGTGAGGAGTTACGGCTCAAGGCGGCCGAGAGGTTCGCCCAGGGTGAGGCGAGCTCGGTGATCGCCAAGGACCTGCGGGTCAGTGTCCGCTCGGTGCAGCGGTGGCGGCAGGCTTGGGACGAGGGCGGTCCGCGCGCTCTGCGGTCGCAGGGACCTGCCTCGCTGCCGAGGCTGAACGAGAAGCAGTTCGCGCAGTTGGAGGCGGAGCTGGCCAAGGGGCCGGCCGCGCACGGCTGGGAGGACCAGCGGTGGACGCTGGCGCGGGTCAAGACGGTGATCGGCCAGCGCTTCCACCTGACCTGCACGATCCAGGGTGTGCGCAAGCTCCTGGTACGTAATGGCTGGTCGTGCCAAGTGCCAGCCCGACGCGCGATCGAGCGGGACGACGAGGCGGTGGCCGGGTGGGTCAAGGAGGTGTGGCCGTGCGCGGAAGACTCGCGGCGGTGAGTGGAGCCTGGCTCGTCTTCGAGGACGAGGCCGGATTCTCCATGACGCCGCCGCAGGCGAAGACCTGGTCACAGCGCGGCCGGACCCCCATCGTGCGGGTCCGCGGCCGTTCCCGCAGACGGATATCCATCGCGGCGCTGACCTGCTACAAACCTGGCCACCGCTCCCACTGATTTACCGGCCACGCCGGGACGAGGGCAGACGGGACGGACGCAAGAGCTTCTCCTGGCGCGACTACCGGGACCTGCTGATCGCCGCCCATCAGCAGCTCGGCGGCCCGATCGTGCTCATCTGGGACAACCTCAACGTCCACAAGGCCACCGACCTGAGGAAGTTCGCCGAGGCCCGGGACTGGCTGACCATCAGGCGCCGACGAACTCGGTGTCTCCGCGACTACGCTGTTCACCGAGCACTTCGACGGGTTGACCAAGGACTGGAGCAAGTCGGCCGACGCGATGACCTTCCTGTTTCTCGCCATCGGCGCATTCGCCGCGTTCTCCGGCGCGAAGAAGGCCGCCATCTAATAACGCGGGTGTTGCGTGAAGACGCAACCGCAACCCGCACGAGCATGCGCAGTACGCGAAGAGGCCCGTCCACCTCATGGTGACGCCGTTGGTCAATTCGGGCCCGGCGTGACGTCGGCTTTCAGGACCCGGTTGTGGTCCTGGAAGCCGACGTTGTTGTTTGGGGAGGGTGTCGGGTGTCGATGCGGCCGGAGGAACCCGGAGAGGTTCCGGCGGAGACGGTGCGGGTGGCGCGGACGGCCTTTCAATCTGCAGTCACCTCTGCCATCGGGCAAGGGATGCGCGGATTTTGAGCGTCTCCGGGTGGTCGGGCCCCAAGACGCGCAGTGCGTCGGTCAACAGCTCGGCGAATGCGCTGGCGGCGCCCTCCGGGTCACCGGCCTCTCCCTGCCATCGGGCGAGGTTTGACCTGGTTTTGAGAGTGCGGGGGTGGTCGGGGCCGAGAATCCGCAGCCGGTCCTTCAATAGTTCGGCGAATTCCGTGGTGGCTCTTTTGGCGTCCCCCATTTCCCCGCGCCACCGAGCGACATTGTGCCGACTGGTGAGGGTGTGTGGGTGGTCGGGCCCAAGGACGCGAAGTCGGTCCTCCAGCAGTTCGGTGTACGCGCTCAGGGCGCCGGCGGCGTCCCCCGCTTCTCCCCGCCAGTAGGCGAGGTTCCCCCGGGTGTTGAGGGTGTTGGGGTGGTCGGGGCCCAGGACTCGCTGCCGGTCCTTGAGTAGCTCGGCGTAGGCAGCGACGGCCCCGGCGACGTCTCCTGCCGTCCCTCGCCACCCGGCGACATCGCCCCGCGTAATGAGGGTGTCTGGGTGGTCGGGACCCAGGACCCGTATTCGGTCCTCCAGTAGCTCGGCGAAGGCGGCGGCGGCCCCGGCGGCATCGCCCACCTCGCCGCGCTGGTAGGCGAGGTTGGCCCGGGTGTTGAGGGTGCTGGGGTGGTCGGGGCCCAGGATCCGTGTCCGATCCCCCAGTAGCTCGGCGAAGGCGGCAGCGGCCCCGGCGGCATCGCCCGCCTCCCCCTGCCAGAAGGCGAGGTAGTGCGAGGTGGTGAGAGAGTCTGGATGATCGGAACCCAGAGAACGGTAGGCGGTGGCTTGGAGTTCGTGCCAGTAGGAACGGGCGGCGTCGATGAGCCCGGCCTCTCCCAGGCTTTTCCCTGCCCGGAAAAGGACGGGGTGCGCCCTGGCCACCCAGAGAGGCATCGGTGCGTGCTCATTGAGGGCTTCGGTATTGGCCCGCAGGATTTGGGCATGGGCGCTGTCCCGTTCCACCTCGGGCCAGGCGTCGACCAGGGCGTCGCCTGCGGTGCGGGCTAGGTCGTCGTGCTGGTCCGAGGGGAGGCTCTCACGGGTGGCCCGCTGGATGAGCTGATGTACGCGTACCGCCTGGTTCTCGGTGGCAGGGGTGTGCTTGATCAGGCTGAGCCGATGCAGAACCCGGAGCGCGAGGACTGCGTCATACGGCTCGATCTGGTGCGATCGTCCACTGCTCCCGGCAGTGCGGGCGCGATGCTCCGCGAGATGAGCGAGGGCAGGCGAACTACCGAGGACGCTGCCTGGGATGCCGTTGGGGCTCAGCATGGCTGCGAGCTGGAGCATGGGGCGTGCGAGCCCGACGGGGTGGATCCGATCGGCGCGTTCGATGGATAGGGACCATGCTGCGGAAAGCGCGACTTCCTGGTCGTCGGGCAGGGTGCCCGTCTCGGGCATCAACTCGGTTAGCGTCTTTGCTCGGTCGGCAAGCAGGCGGCGGTACACACGGCAGTCCAGACCCGCGTCGACCAGATATGCGGTGGCCTGGGAGAGGGCGAGGGGCAGGTGGCCCAAATCAGAGGCCAGCGCGACGAGCTGGTCTGTGGGCTCATGCCGGTCGTGTGCTGCCAGAGACGAGGTGAGGTGGGCGACTGCTTCCGCCTCCGTGAACAGGCCGACTCCGATCACATGGCGCCCGTGCCCCGACAGAGCTGCTTCGCGGCGCCGGGTGGTGACAACGCTGTGGCCATGCGGGCTTGCCGGCGGCCACAGGCCGCGCAGATCCGCGGGGGCAGAGACATCATCCAGGGTGATCAGCCATCGGCACTGGTCGGTGCCGCCCTTGGGATGGAGCCACGCCAGGAACATTCTCGCGGCTTGCTCAGGGTCGGAGGCATCGGCCCCGCACAGCTCGACGCCGGCCTGCGCGTATCCCGAGATCACTGCCGAGCGGTTACTCGCGGAGATCCACACCAACACGTCCAGGCAGCCGCCCTGCCAAGCGGTATGCGCATAGTCGGCAGCCAGCTGCGTCTTGCCCACGCCACCCATACCGGTGAGCACCGCCGTGCCCCCGCCCCGTACCGCCTCCTCCAGACGCTCCGACTCCGCTCGAGGCTGGAAGGACAGCGCCCGCGGTGGGATCAATCCGATTTGGTGCGGCCATGCAGCCGGTTCACGAGGCCCTCGCTTCAACACCATCGTGAGTGTGCCGACATTCAGCTCGTGGATATAGCCGCTGTTGGCCAGGCCGCCAGTGGCGGCGATCGCGTCGCCGGTCCCGGACACATTTATGGGGACCACGGGCGTTCCCGCAGTTCTCTGTGCTGGTCCGGAGTAGCCGGTCACCGCCTTCCCTCCAGCCCCGGCCACCGTGTCGCCGGTGTCGGTCGCGGAGACGTCGGCCTGCGCACCAGGCTCACTTCTTCGCCTGCGCCGCTTCACCATTCGCCGCCCCCCGTTCCCTCTGGCCGAGCCGGGTCACTCGTAGTCGACGCCGCTGACAGCTCGGCTTCCTTTGCCGGTGGCCTTCGCCTTCCCGGTGTCCTGGGCCTTCGCCGATCCGCTTCCCCTGCCCTTGGGCCGCTTGACGCCGGTAACTGCGCTGCCCCCGTCTTCAGCTTCAGGTTCACCGGTCCGTACAGCCACGTCATCAACCCGGCTGGTGGGGTTTTGAAATAGCGCCCACACAAACGCCGCGATGCCAACGGCACCCTGGATTGAGGCTCCAACGAGCTGGCCGGAGTTGGGGCTGCCGAGCAACCATATTAAAGGAGTCGAAACAATTCCAGCCAATGCCAATGCCATAATCGTGATCTTCAACGTCTGTGACACGCACGCCTCCTCAACGACTCGTCGCGTACATCGATTCACTGGGCGTTCACCACGCCAATAGCGATGGCATGCATTCCCCCTATCCGCCGATGTGGGTCCCCGTCCCCTCTCTACCCGTTTGCCGCCGGACTGGTCGTCACACATACGCGGAGGCAAAGGCCTGTACGAACTCAGAGTCGGTCACCGATCCATTACCACCCCCTCCTATGCGGTAACCCCGGCTGGAGAGAGCATTGATGGGATCGAGTACCTCGCGCTTCCGACGCGGCTTAAGATCATGTCATTGACTCGGACTTCATGGGTCCTCCGAAAGGCGCGGAACCGCCTCGAAAATCGCTCTCCCTGTCTCGTTCAAGTCGCCAGAGCCATGCACCGTAATAACGAGTTTGAACATTTCATGACTCCCAGTCGGGATTCGACGGCAGGGCTCATCTGCAGTCCGGGCGTCGCGACTTTGCAGGCAAACGGGAACGGGCGTGCGTAGATGCTAGGACCAACGGAGCCGGTTCAACTTATTCGTGTACTCGCTGAATGGCTTTCCCTTGCCTCCCACCAGATCCCGAGCCTCCAGCTTGCGCAGCGAACTCGACTCCTTCATGACAGTGGGCCACCCACTCTCCTCTTTATGCCAGGAGAAAGAGTAGATTTCAGCGTCCTCGCCGAGGATGATTTCGCCGTTGTTGCCCCAGACTTCTTTGAAGTCTCCAGGGGCCTTGGAGAAGAGTGTTTCCTTGCTGTATGAGCTGCCGTGGTCGATGGTCCATCCCTCGACCTCTATGTTGTCGGCGGACACCTTACTTTTCTTTTTGCTTGGGTCCGCCTGAAGCAGCTCCACCGTCTTACGGGCCAACTGCCTAAACTCTGCGTACTCATCCACGACCTGATCCCCCCAATCAGTGGCAACAGGGCGGACTGTAGACACTCGCCGACTGCTCTCCTGGCGTGTCCGTGATCCACTCCGTCAGCTCCAACGGATGCCCCTGGATTACCCTGATATCTGCGCGGAAAACTATGGCCCGGTGAAACAGCCGCTCGGCGTCCGGCATGCCCAGCAGGCACTGCACGGTGTGGGCTCCCGCGGCAGGCACTGCACGGTGTGGGCTCCCGCGGACTGGCCCGCCACGGTCACCGTGTCCGGGTCACCGCCGAATGCGGCGATGTTGTCGCGCACCCACCGCAGGGCCGCGAGCTGATCGGCGAGGCCGAGATTTCCCTCGGAGATCGCTGGTGAACGCAGATAGCCGAGCACGCCGAGCCGGTAGCCGACCGAGACGACGACCACGTCGCCCTCACGGGCCAGCCGGTGGCCGCCCTAGCACTTCCATGATCCGGCGCCCGAGATCCAGGCGCCGCCGTGGAACCACACCAGCACCGGCCTGGCCCGGTCATCGACTCCGGGCGTGGTGATCGTCAGGTTCAGGCAGTCCTCGCCCTGCTCGTGCCGCTCAGGGGCGCCTATCACGGACTCCAGCCTGGACGGAGCCTGCGGGGCGATGGGGCCGTCGACCGTGGCGTCCCGCTCGCCGTTCCAGGAAGGCACCGCGCGGGGCGGACCGAAGCGCTCTCAGGTGGCGTAGCGCACGCCTCGGAAGACGGTCAGGCCGTCCTCGGCCCGGCCGCACAGCACACCATCGGTGGTCTTCGCGCGGGTCAGCATGGGTACGCCCTTCATGGATCACGACGTTGTGCGCCAGTTCGGCGTGACCACTCGTGAGGTGAGTGTCAGTGGTCCTGCCGGGCGATGGCGCGCAGGAAGGCGACGGTCTCCATATCGCGGTTGGTGGCTTCCTCCGTGGAGGTCCCGTACCGGCGGTTGGCGGACAGCTTGACGATGGTGGTGCGGGCGGCAGGATCGACATAGACGAACTGGTTGTACACGCCGATCGCACTGAACTCTCCACGGTCCCCGTCAGGGAGCCACCACTGGTAGCCGTAGCCCAGGTTGAGTTGGTGACCGCCGACCAGGGGCCGGCCAGGCTCCAGGTGCGTCGCGGTCACGGTGACCGAGTCGCGCACCCACTCGGCCGGGACGATCTGCCTCCCCTGCCACTTGCCGCCGTTGCGGTACAGCTCGCCGATCCTGGCGTAGTCGCGGGCGGTCAGATTGAGCCCGGCGAACGAGAACTCCGTCCCGGCGGGGTCGATCAGCCAGTAACCGGCCGACGTCATGCCCAGGGGCTCGCACAGCTTTTCCCGCATGTAGTCGGCGACCGAGCGGCCGGTCGCCAGGGCCACCAGGGCACCGAGCACCTGGGTCTCGCCGGAGTTGTAGCGGCAGACCGTGCCGGGCTCGCTCTCGGGCACCATGCGGGCGACGAAGTCGTCGAGAGTGCCGCCGATGCCCATCGTGGCGGCGCTGAGCTGGTAGACGTCGGAGGTGACGTCGCTGTAGTCCTCGTTCCAGCGGGCGCCGGAGGACATCTGGAGTACGTCCTTGATGGACACGCCGTCATACGCGGAACCGGGTTCCACCCGTACGTAGGAGCTGATCGGATCGTCGATGCCGGCGATGTGTCCCTCGGCGACCGCGATGCCGACGAGCGCGGAGACGAAGCTCTTGGCCACCGACATGGAAAGCCACTGCACGTCCGGTCCGCCGGTGAGGAAGTAGCTCTCGTGCCGGACGACTCCGTCGATGAGCACGAGCACGGCCGCGGTGTCCGTGTCGGTCAGGAACTCCTTGCTCGACCGTGAGGCGCCGTCGAAGACGTACGTCTCCGGCAGGGCGGTCGCCTCCCCCTCCGGCCAGACGTACGGCCGCGCGGCCGGGGCCATCTCGCGGGACTTGAGGAGGTCCTTCATCCGGCACAGGTGGTCGTGCTGCGGTACGCCCGTGAAGAAGCCGAGGTCGGCCAGGGTCATGTCCTGCTGTTCGGTCATCGTCGTCCTTCGAGGGCTCGAAGAGGGAAGCGCAGCGGGCCGGACGGGGAGACGAAAGCCCGAAGAGCGGTTCCGGCCGAAAGTAGCAGTACCAACTGGTTAGGGCAACCGAGTGGTACGCTTAATTTTTCTTTCGTTCACTCAGCGTGAGAGAAGGTCGCGATGAGTTCTCCCCGCGTCGACGGACGCAGCTTGCGTTTCCAGCACCGGCGCCCCGAACTGCTGGCCGCGGCAGCTGAGTACGTCCTCGACCACGGTGTCACCGACCTGTCGCTACGACCGGTGGCCCAGGCGCTCGGCGTCACGCACGCGACGCTGCTGCGGCACTTCTCCTCGAAGGAGGAGCTGATCATGGCCGTCGGGGAGAAGATCCGGGCGGATCTGGCCGTCCGGCTGACCTCGGACGGGGAACTCCACGGAGCGCGCTCGATGGCCGACCTCTTCAAGGAGATGTGGAACCGCCTCTGCGAGCCGCGAGAACAGCGGCAGTTCCTGGTCCTCTTCGAACTGGTCACCCACTACGGCCGGAAGCGCGACCCGGAAACGGACCTCGCCCAGTCGCTCGTCCACGACTGGGTCCGCCTCTTGGCCGACCGGCTGATCACGGAGGGATGGCCGCCGGAGGACGCCACCGCTCTGGCCACCCTCCTCCTCGCACAGGTTCGGGGCCTCCAACTCGACCTTCTCGTCTCCGGGGACCGCACGCGGGCGGACCGGGCGATCGAATTCGCCGCCCGTCTCCTCGACCGCCCCACTGCCTGACGCGCTGGGCGAAAGAAGGGCAACAGCGTCAGCCCCTTTGAGGAAGCCGTCGGGCATGTGGCTGCAGGGCGGCGTCGGCAGCAGATGTCCGCTCACCAGCGGGGTCAAGGGTGGAGTGCGCCCGGAATCGCGCTACACGCCCGAACACCGTCCTGGAGATGGCACCATTCGGGGGATCGAGCTTTCGCGGCCCGCCGCAAGGAAGTTGAGGGTCCGGCCGCCACGGGTGCCGGGACGACCTGGTTGCGCAGCCTGACATTGGCGAACACACCGCGCATCATCACCTGGTGGTTGCCCCGCCGAGAGGTGTACGTGTTGGACTCCCTTGGGGGCGCGCCGACTTGAGTCAGGTATTGGGCCGCTGCGCTGGTCACGGTGATGGCGCCGGCCGGCGAGATGGGGTCATTCGCCGCCCTCCCTGCCTCGACGACATGGCGAGGGAACCCGTAGCCGTACGGGACATCATCGGGACGCGGGTACTGGTCAGACTCGGCGATCAGGTGACCACGGTTCGCGCAGGCGTCGGTGAACATCGCCGCGTCGATACTCCCGGCCATCACGGCCGCGATCTCCTTCGGGTCGGGCCAGATGTCCTGCAGGTGGACGGGGTCACCCCTCATGGGCGTGGCCGAGGGGTTCGGTGGCGAGGTCGATGTCCATCGTGCCGGTGAGGGCGCAGGCGATGACCAGGGGAGGGGAAGGGAGGTAGTTCATGGTGACTTCGGGCTGGATGCGGCCCTCGAAGTTGCGGTTCCCCAACCTCTGGCGGCTGGACGGGGGCCTGCCCACCCGGTTGTCACGGCGTGGAGAACAGATCGGGCCCCGAAGGCGAGGAGCGGTCGGGGTGGACTCCGTTCGTGACCCGCAGGAACTGCAGCTTCTCCGCATCGGCGGAACCCGCGGCCACCGTGTAGACGACGAGGCGGATATCGCAGCCTGGGACGGTGAGCACGTCGCAGTCGCACGTCACCTCGCCGACCTCGGGGTGCACGATGATCTTGCGAGCCGAGACGTGCGGACCGACCGCGCCCTCGTCCCACAGCTGGGTGAACTCCGCACTGGTGGAGCGCAGTTCCGCGACAAGGTTGATCAGTCCACGGTCGTGGGGGTAGTCGACGAGAGCTATGCGCAGATCGGCGACGAGGGCGGGGTTCAGGGCGTCGCCATCCGGGAGTACGGGCCAGGCCGCGAGCCCTCCGGGCCCTGCGGCGAAGACCGCCCGCACCAGGTTTCGCTCGGCCTGTGTCCGTGCGCTGGGGTCGCCCAGCAGCACTGCCCATGCTGGAGTCCAGGACAGCAACGTCCAGTCGGCGCTGAACACGCCCACGGGGAACTCCCCGAGGCGAGCCAGCATCCGTTGGACCCCCGCTGGTACATGCGTAGAGATCGTCCCCTCCTGTGGCGGGAGGAGGCCGGCCAGCCGATAGGCGTGATCGCGCTCCACGGGTTCCAGCTGCAGTGCCCTGGCCAGGCTCGCGATGACCTGCGCCGAAGGGCTCCTGGCGCGCCCCTGTTCCAGCCGCACCACGTAGTCGACCGACAGCCCTGCGAGGTCGGCCAGTTCCTCGCGTCGCAACCCCACCGCACGTCGTCCGGGCCGTGAAGTCCGCCCCACATCGATGGGGGAAAGCCGGTCGCGCCAGCGGCGCAATGCGGTGCCAAGGGTCTCGTCCACTCGACCATTGTGTCCGCTGGACAGCCGTTGCGCCTGGTACTGGCGGTCCTACCGTCGCGGAGGGCACTGGTTCTCCTCTCGCCACTGGCCGAGGGTGAACGCATGACAACAACATTCATCACAGGAGCCAACAAGTCCCTCGGGTACGAGACCGCCCGCCGATTGATCGAGGCCGGTCACACCGTCCTCGTCGGCGCTCGCGATCCAGAGCGCGGCCAGGCGGCCGCCGAGGCACTCGGTGCCCGTTTCGTCCAGATCGACGTGACGGACGACGCGTCGGTGGCCGCGGCCGCCGCCGACGTCGAGGCTCGCGAAGGGGGCATCGACGTCCTGGTCAACAACGCAGGAGTTTACGAACCGCACGTCCCCGCCGATCAGATCACGGCCGCTCACGCCGGCGCGGTGTTCGAGGTCAATGTCATTGGGCTCGTCCGGGTGACGCATGCGTTCCTGCCCCTGCTGCGCAAGTCCGCGAGCCCGGTGATCGTCAATGTGTCGAGCGGCATGGGGTCGTTCGCGGCGACCCACGACGCCGAGCGCGTCGAGTCGCGGCCCGTCGCGCCGCTCTACACATCGTCGAAGGCTGCCGTGACCATGCTGACCACGCAGTACGCGAAGGCCTGGCCGGACGTGAAAGTGAACGCGGCCGACCCGGCTACACCGCGACCGATTTCAACGGGCACCGCGGACCGCAGACAGTGACCGAGGGGACCGACGCGATTGTCGAACTCGCCACCATCGGGGTGGACGGGCCGACCGGGACCTTCCGTGACCGTTACGGCGCGGTGGCCTGGTGAAGACCGGCCGGTTCGGCCTCCATCCCAGCCAGACCGTCAGCGCGAAGGCAAAGACACAACCATGACGAGCACCGACATCAGACACG
Organism: Streptomyces sp. DSM 40750; assembly: GCF_024612035.1. Taxonomy (GTDB): domain Bacteria; phylum Actinomycetota; class Actinomycetes; order Streptomycetales; family Streptomycetaceae; genus Streptomyces. The sequence continues at coordinate 373,517 of NZ_CP102513.1, read as the reverse complement.
AGATCGTCTACGACGGCTTCGAGGGCCTGGCCCTGGACGTGACCCGTTGGTTCCATCTGAGCTTCCCACTGCCCGGACGGCACGACGTTCGTCGCCGATGAGCCGGGAGCCAAGATCACTTTCGGCGATCGTGGCGTGCGGGTTGGCATCGACAAGTTCACCCAGAGCCATCCCGTCCAGATGGCCGACAACTGCAAGTTCCTCGTGCTCTCCACCGAGGACTTCACCTTGCCCGAGGCCGGCAGGATCGCCTTCTCCGCCTCGATCGCGGCCGACGCGGTCAACGCGACGCCGTACGACTACCGAGACGGCTTCGCGGCCCTCGTGCTCTGCGATCCGGTCAACGGCTGGGTCTGCGACCTGTGCACAAGCGGCGAGACCGTGTTCGCGATCACCGAACGCCTGCGGTATCCCGGGGTGACCACACCCTTCACCAACCTGGCAGGTAGACGGAAAGACCGTTCACGAAGAGCTGGTGGCCGAGCTCCCCGCGTCCCTCAAGATCGGCATGGGCATGTTCACCGTGCACCAGGTCGCAGACGGTGTCAGCACGTCCCTGCGCGGACAGGGACTCACCGCCAACTGGCGTGACCTCCGCGTCCGCAGTGTCACCGAGTTTGGACAGCACTTGGTGACAACAGGGCAAGAAAGTGTCGATGAGAACTGATACCGGTCATGGGCGCACTTCGGCGCGACGCTGATGAGGATCTCCGAAACCTCCACCGCAGCTCGGTTGATCCACCAGACTTGCTCCTGTTTCCCAACGGAGAAGGGACGGCAGGCATGGCGAACAGCGCACTTCTGGTGATGGACGTCCAACGGGACGTCGTGGCCATCGCCGATGACGGTTCCGGATATCTGCCGCGCTTGCGCAGGGCGATCGACGGCGCCCGGGCTGCCGGTATCACCGTGATCTACGTGGTGCTCGGGTTACGGCCGGGCGATCCAGAAATCAGCCCCCGCAACAAGGTGATGACAAACGTGGTGAGGGCCGGCCTGTTCACCGAGGGTTCCCCTGGCACCGAGATCCATGACGACGTCGCGCCCCAGCAGGGCGACGTCGTGGTCACCAAGAGGCGGGGGAGCGCGTTCTCGGGCAGCGACCTCGACCTGGTGCTCAGGGCTCGCGATATCGACAGCCTGGTTCTCACCGGCATCGCCACCAGCGCCGTCGTGCTGTCCACCCTGTGGCACGCCATTGACCTGGACTTCGGCCTCACCGTCCTGGCGGATGCCTGCCTCGACACCGACCCCGAGGTGCACCAGATGCTCACCGAAAGACTGTTCCCGCAGTGGGCAGATGTCGTCGCCGTCGAGGACTGGGTCAAAGCCGTCGCACCGCAATAGCGGGAGGCCGTCCGGCCCCTCGCGTGCGGGGCAAAGGGGAATCGCCCCCCCCGTAGGCCGGGCTAGGTCAGCCGACGGCGTTCTGTCAGGCGCTGTCCTGTTGGAGTGATGCATCCGCAGGATCACGTCATGACTGCCGATGCCCCGCTCACCCGAGAGCCGTTCCGGCGCCTCCATCCGATTAACGCGCCCAGGCCGGTGCCTCAGTTGCCCGATCGTGTCTGGACTGACGAGGACTGGGACCGGATCCGGCGCGGATATCGAGCCCGGGACATGGATGAGAAGTGGAACGTCTTCGCCAAAGCCGATGTCCTTTCCATGCACCGGAGTTGGACCCGTCACAGCATCTATGAGGCGTCCTTTTCCCCCGCGACTGGTGATGGGAGGAGGATCGCCTCTGCAAAGGAGTCCACCACTGACCCGGACAAGGACGCCGAGCTGGACCGGATCGAGTACGCCCTCAAGGAGCGCCCCTGACCGCACCTTCGCCTTCGACGAGTTCGGCCCGCTCGGCATCCGCCCGACCGCCGGTACCTGCTGGGCCAGACAGAGCAGGCCCGACGGGCAGTGACGACACTCTCTGGGGTGTCAACCACCGTCGCAAGGGCACCGATCACACTCTCACCGCGCTCAAGAGCATCCGGGCGGCCCGCCCGGACGGCGCACCGGTCTACGTCATCCTCGACAACGTCTCCGCCCACAAGGGCAGCAAGATCCGCCGGTGGGCGGCCAGGAACAAGGTCGATCTCTGCTTCACGCCGACCAGCGCCTCCTGGGCGAACCCGATCGAGGCGCACTTCGGACCGCTACGTCAGTTCACCCTCGCCAACTCGAACCGCCCCAACCACACCGTCCAAACCCGCGCGCTGCACCGTTACTTGCACTGGCGCAACCAGAACGCCCGCCACCCCGACGTCCTGGCCGCCCAGCGCCGCGAACGCGCCCGTATCCGCAGCGAGAAAGGCATCCGCTGGGGCGGCCGCCCTCTCCACCCAGTGCCCTGACCCGCCCGCCCCGTGATCGTCTGCGTTCTGGCACGAGCGGCCTCGCCGCAGGAACAAGCCCCGTCAGGGCCTTTCCGGCTTGCGGGCCAGGAGGCAGGCGTGCGGTCTCCTCACCCGTCCGCCGGGCTCCTGCTCCAGTCTCGCGGCGACGACGAGTCCGGCCTGGTCCAGCAGGCCGACTATGCGGTCCAGCGGCAGAAGGTACGACTCGTAGGACACCGGACGGCCATAGCTCTGGGTCGGATGCAGCCGTTCATCGCCGACATAGTCTCCCCAGAGCAGGTAGCCGCCGGGCGCGAGCGTGCGGTGGAACTCGGAGAACACCGCTGGCAGCCACTGCGGGGGCGTGTGGTGGGTGGAGTACCAGGCCAGGATGCCGCCGAGCTCGTCGTCCCCCATCTCCAGCGAGGTCATCGAGCCCTCGGTGAACCGCAGGTTCGGATAGGCGTGGCGGGCCAGCCCGATCATCTTCGGTGACAGATCGACGCCAAAGGTGGACACCCCCATCCCTGCCAGGTGCGCCGTCACGCGGCCGGGGCAGCATCCCAGGTCCGCGACCGGCCCCAGACCGGCCGTCCGCACGAGTTCGGCGAACCCCGCCAGCATCGCGCGTGACAGCGGGTCCATCTCGGCTGGAGGCGGGACGCGTTCGACGTAGTCGACGGCAACCGTGTCGTACGACTCACGCACGGCGGTCAGAAAGGAGGGCTCGGCCATGCGGGCGACCCTAGACCAGGGAACTGACAGGCAATGGCGCGACATTGTTGACCTGCGTGACACCACCGCTGCGGCCGCCCGGCCGTCACACACTCCGGTGATCGTTTCCGGTCACGGCACTGGCTGAGAAGTTGCCGTATGCGGCGGAGCGTTCGCAGTATGGCCGCTCAGGTTTGGCATTGCGCCGTGCCGGCGGTGGACCACCCGCTCCAGGCGGCCCCGTCGGCACGGGCGTGGACACGAATCTCGACCTTTACGGGCCCGCACACCCGGGTCGAGCTTCCCACCTCCGTGGGCTCGACGGTCCCACCTGCCGGGACATAGGTGCGACCGCTGCCCAACTTCACCCAGTAACCACCGTTGACGACACGAAAGAACGCCTCGTAGGAGACGTTCACCGCCCTCGGCCCCGTGTTGCGCGCCTTGACGTACGCCGTGATCTCCCGAGTGTGGATTCGGCCTTCCTTTCCGCGTTGGGCGCTGATGCAGCCGTTGACGGCCACCCGGCCTGTCGACACACCGCCGCCGCAGGCGACTGCTGCGGCGTGAGCGTTCGTCGGAATGGCCAGCATGGTGAGCGCGGCAGCGCTCAGGATTGTTCCGATACGCCTCACATGCACAACCCTGCTCCCTTCGACCCTGATTGCCTCAGAGAAACCATGACGTGTTGAGGCGTGGAAGGCAGCGGCTCATCAAGTTCTTCACTCCAACGGAACAGCCAGGTCGTCGACGCCGCCCAGGCGTCGCCGCACTGCAGCGGCGATGATCCTCGTTGCCCTAGGTCGCCTCCGGCAGCAATGGGAGCCGCTGACCTGCCCGGTTCCCACTCTCCACGCCTCGTAGGTGGCACGCCCGCCCCCATCGGAACAGGCGCCTACACGAGCAGGCCCCGGGGCCGTTTTAGTACGGGCCGTTTCCCCGTCGGGCCCGTCCCGCAGACAACGGCTCACATCCGCCCGCGAATGAGGAGGCTCAGGGCTCCACTGACAATGCGCCTCCACCAGCGTGAACACCACATCGCAGCCCGTCTGCCGTCGTACGTGGCCACGGCGAAGCCCGTACCGCCGCTGAGGAGGCCGACCGAAATCCCGGTTGCGACAAGCCACTGCGCCCTGCGCTTCATGCCGCTTCCTCTCCTCTGGGCCTGTCGGCACCGGCCCTCGAGACGCGATGTCGGATTGCCGCTTCAGTTGCTCGTGGGGCGCTGAAAGCAGAGGCTGAACGAACCTGAACGTGCCTTGAGATGTCGGGAGCGGTGCGTGGGGAGCGCGGGGATGCCGCCATCACCGCACATACGGGTCAACGGTCGGCTGTGTCCTGCCCCAGGCCCGGCACCCGGCGATCAGGCCTGGGACGGCGCCGGTTCCGTCGCCCGGGGCAGCCGGCCGAGGCCCCGGTTGAAGCGGCGTAGGAGGAGTACGGCGGTAGTGGCGAGGCCGGTGAGGAGGCCGAGCCGGATGCCGAGGGTGTCCAGGCCGATGGCGAGGCCGAGGAGGACCGCGGCGGGCAGGGGCCCACGAGCCAGTAGCCGACGAGGGTGACGCGGAAGCCGCCCTTGGTGTCGTCGAGGCCGCGCAGCAGACCGATTCCGATGTTCTGGGTGCAGTCGAAGAACTGCAGGACCGCTGCGACGAGGAGCAGCTGTGTGGCGATCTCGACGGCCCTGTCGTCACCGCTGTCGAAGAAGGGGGGCGAGCACCAGGCCGGGCACGGTCACGTACACCAGCCCGACCACGGCCATGACAGCCGCCGCGCAGGCCAGGGCCGTGGTCTTCAGTCGCTGGGCCGTGGGCAGGTTGCGCAGCGCCAGCTCCCGGCTGACGCCGATGGACTGGCGTGGGAGAGGCCGACGGCTATCTGGAAGACGATGTAGAGGAGTTGGTTGACGGCGGTGTGCGCGGCCCGCGCGGCCGTGCCGAAGCTGCCCGCGAAGAGCGCGACGACGAAGAGGAGCCCGCCTCGGAGCCGTAGGTGGCGGCGATCGGCGTGCCAAGGCCGGTGAGCCTGCGCAGGGTGGCCGGGCGGATCTTCCAGATGCTGAGCGACAGCACCGCGGCGACGGGCGTCGCGCCGGGCGAACAAGCTCAGTTCCAGATCCGGATCGTTCCGCAGGCCACGGCCGGTGAGCCGAGCTGCGGCGACCCCCTCGCGCCCGCGTGACAGGCAGACCGGGCAAGTACAAGGCCGACGCCGTGATGCGGGCGTCGGCCCCTTCACGTTGCGCTCACTGCCGCCTCATCACCAGGGGTCGGTGCAGAACCAAGCCGTGGAAACCTGCGGCAGGGTGAAACAGACCCGTGACTGGGACGTTCCGCCATTCCAGTGCCAGCCGGTACGGACCCAATCGGCGTTGGTGGAGTAGTCGTTCGAGACAGTCGCCCAACCACTGCCGCTGTTGCGCTCCAAGTGCATCTTGCAGGCGCCGCCGCTGCTGGAGACCGCGCCGCGGACCACCCAGTACTGTTTGGTGGCGTTCCACTGGGCGTCCATGGCGGCGTGGCAGTTGCCGATGGTCCTTTGCTTGACCATGCTCCGGTAGTTGGTGTAAGTGTCCGCGGACGCGGTGCCGACGCTGGCGCAGAACGCGCCGACCGTCGCCGCCGCGATCAACCCGGTTTTGAAGCCTTTGCGCATAAGCGGGTGTTCCCTCCGTGAAGTAGCTGCCGTTGGGATCTCGTCGTCGTTGCAGCAGTCGAGGTTCGGTGAATGGAGGAGCTGGGCGAGGCGGACGGCCGCCGCCTGTACGGCAGCTGGCGCTCGGCCTTTTGCTGGCAGAGCCAGTCCGAGGCGTTGTTGCCCGGGTGTATGAAAGTTAGCTGCAGGGACCCTTCCTTCTCGCCCACCCAGCGGTGGAACTGCGCCTGCAACCAGGGTGGTTGGCGGTGTACAACCTGGGGTGTAGCTGTGGTGGAAAGCGGAGTGGAGCGGTCCCTTGGGGCCTACGCTCGGACGATGTTCGCGCAGCGCACGTGGAGCCCGGCGGTTCGCAGGACCTTCTCGCAAGGGGCGGACATCGTCTACGCGGTGGTGTCGGTCTGGATCTCGAGCACCGTGCTGCGCAACTGGCCCGACCCGCACGGCTACTGGCGGCAAACCGATGTATGGACCTACGTGCTGGTCGCCCTGGTCTATCTTCCGCTGGCCGTGCGCCGCCGGGCTCCCCTGACCGTGCTCGTCGGCACGGCGGCCTGCGTGCTGTGTTACTTCACCCTGGCCTACTACCACGTGGTCGTTGTCAGCGGACTGGGCCTGGCGCTCTACACCGTCGCGGCGCAGTGCCCGCGCAGGGTCGCTGCGAAGTGCGCCGCCGCATCGCTGCTCGTGCTGTTGTGGGGTGCGCGGCTCGCCGAGCCCGGGAACGGCCCGTTCAGTGTGGCCTTCGTGACCGTGATGGTCGCCGTCACCTGGGTGACCGGCGACCGGTCCCGTCGGCTCGCGGAGCGCGGCGAGCGGCTCGCGGTGCTCAGCGAGCAACTGCGCCTGGAGCAGGAGGAGAAGGCCCGTCGGGCCGTCATGGCCGAGCGGATGAAGATAGCCCGTGAACTGCACGACGTGGTCGCCCACCACGTGTCCGTGATCTCCGTCCAGACGGGCCTGGCCGGCTACGTCTTCATCTCCGATCCGAAGACGGCGCGCACGGCGCTGGAGACCATCGCGGGCAGCGCCCACGAGGCCATGGCGGAGATGCGCCGCATGCTGGTCGTGCTCAGGGAAGGGACCGAGCGTGCCCAAGAGGAGGAAGGCGCGGGCGACCACAATGCGGCCCCCGGACTCGGGCGGCTGGACCAACTGGCCCGGCGCGTCGAAGCCGCGGGTGTCCCCGTCGACGTCCGGATCACGGGCGCCCCGTTCGCGCTGCCGCCGGGCGCCGACCTGTGTGTCTACCGAGTGATCCAGGAAGCTCTCACCAACGTCATGAAGCACGCGCCGGCGGCGAACGCGAGCGTCACGGTGCATTACGACGAGGCCGCGGTCCGTGTCCGCGTAACCGACGACGGACAGGAACCAGTTCTCGTCGGCACCACCGCGGGGTCCGCCGGCCACGGTTTGATCGGCATGCGTGAGCGGGCCGGTATCTACGGTGGGACGGTGACCGCCGGTCCCGGCCCGCAGGGCGGGTTCGAAGTCGAGCTGACCGTTCCGGTGGCCCGCGACAGGTGAGGAAGCGTCTCGGCTCCCGGCCGGGCAGCCGCGAGGAAGGCGTAAACCACGCATGCCCACAGTGCTCGTCGTGGACGACCAGTTCCTCATCCGCTCGGGACTCGTCGCACTCCTGCGGGCCGCACCGGGAATCGAGGTCATCGGCGAGGCGCAGGACGGCGAGGAGGCGATCGAGCTGGCGGCGGCGACCAGACCCGACGTCATCCTGATGGACATTCGGATGCCGGGCATCAGCGGGATCACCGCCACCGAGCGCATCCTTGCCCAGGCCGCGCCCCCGCTTCCCAAGATCCTCGTCCTGACCACCTTCGACCTCGACGAGTACGTCTACGGCGCGCTGAAGGTCGGCGCCTGCGGCTTCCTGCTCAAGGACACCCCGCCGGACCGGCTGCTCGCCGCCATCGACACCGTGCACGCCGGCGACATGCTGTTCAGCGCCTCAGTGATCAAGGGGCTCATCGAGACCTACACCCTCCGCCCGGCCGACCCCGAGCCGCACTTCGGGCTGGACACGCTGACTCCCAGGGAGTTAGAAGTCCTCGGGCTGGTCGGGGCGGGCATGTCCAACTCCGACATCGCCCAGCGACTCGTGCTCAGCACGGCGACCATCAAGACACACGTCCACCGCTGTATGAGCAAGCTCACGCTGAACAGCCGGGCACAAGCGGTGGTCTTCGCGTACGAGACCGGACTGATCTCCCGCAGCCCCGCAGCCCGGGGCGCGGACAACACCTGAGGTATTGGACCTGCATGTCGTCAAAGGGCGAGTACGAGGAACGCGGCCATCACCAGTCCCGCGTCGTACGCGTCATCGATCGGCAGCAGCGGCAGACCGACAAGTGCGCCGGCGACACCGCGGAGGGAAATCCGGATTCGCTGGCCGAGCCCCGTGCTCTCGGGTGCCTGAAGGGATGCGTCCACCTTGTACTCGCCACCGGTTACGGGGTGCTCGATACTGCGGCGCGTACGCCCGCGCTGGCGGTTGATCCGGCCCGTTGGAGTGGAGGCGTCCGTCGAGGCGTCGGCTTCGAGGCGGCCGATGCGGGTGGCCTATCCGCCGGCGGTTTCCACTCCACGGGCAGCGGTGTGTTTCCGCGCGCCGAAGCGACGGCGGGGGAGGCCGCGACGGACAGGCGGCGATGGCAGATACGTACCCGGAATACGTACTCCTACGGATGTACCCCTGACACCTGTGCCGTTTCCTTGCGTTCATGACGACACCGGGCGTGAAAGCGCAGATGCCGAAGAATGTCAGGCTGGCGGTGGTGGGGGTATGGGTCCAGGCCGTGCTGAACCTGGCGGCCGGCGCCCTGTTGCTGGTCGTGGTGAATGACGCGGTGGACCACGGTCAGGACGAGGGGTCCGGGCTGCTCCGGTTCGTGGCGGTGTTGTCGCTGCTGATCGCGGGGGCGCTCCTATTGTGCGGCGCTTTCGCGGGCAAGCGGTCGAACGGGATACGTGTCATGGTCATCGTCATCGAGGCGCTGAGCCTGCTGAGTGGTGTGCTGGGCCTGCTTCAGGGGGGCGGCGTCTCGGTTCTCCCGGGCATCGCCTTCGCCCTCGCCGTCCTGCGGGGCTTCAGTTCCGTGGAAGCCAGGACCTGGTTCGACCAGTGAGGTACGTATCGAAGCGCATACCCGGGCCGAAACATTCCGTCGTGCATGCAAGCCCACCGCCGATCCGGCCGATGAACCCACACCGGGCTCCCAGCCGACGGACCTCTGCCTGACGCCCGACCACAGCTTCGACATCAACGACGCCCTCCGCTCTCCCACGCCCTGATCCTCTTCCGCGGGGTCCGGGCGTGCACCGACCTCTTCACCACATCAACAGGCCCTGCCACAAGGACAGTCCGGCAGGGCCACCCGACCTCATCATGGGGGGAATCACATGCGTATACACACCGCGGCCACCATCCTTTCCGGCGCCCTCGTACTCTCGACGCTCGTTCTTCCGGGTGCCGCCCAGGCAGCGGAGCACTCCGGGGCGGCGACGGATCTCAGAGCCTTCGCCTCGGAGAGCGTCCAGCCGCAGGACGCGCTCGGCGGCACCACCTTCAAGAACGGGGTCGTCAACAAGGGCAAGGACATCGTTCTCGGCGTAACGGGCAAGAAGGCCGTTCCCGTCACGTTCACCGCCTTCGACGAGGAAGGCGTAGCCATCACCCAGGCCTTCCTGTGGCAGGGCACCGACAGTTCGAGCACGGACACCATCACCGGCGCCCTGGAGTCGGACGCCTACCCCACCTGCACGGAGACTCCGGTCCAGGGCGGTTACAGCTACAGCTGCAAGACGGTCTTCACCATCGACCCCGCGGTCGCCTTCAAGGACGGCAACGGCACCGCGGGGACCTGGAAACTCTTCCTTGGCGCCTATGACCTCTACGCGAACGCCAGTTACGACGACGACGTCGCCAGGACCAAGATCAAGCGTGCCGCCATGCTGACCGCCAACGCCTCTCCGGAGCCGGTGAGGAAGGGGAAGACCGTCACGGTCACCGGCAAGCTGAGTCGCGCCAACTGGACCACGGGGAAGAACGCGGGATACGCGACCCAGCCGGTGCAGTTGCAGTTCCGCAAGAGGGGCAGCAGCACCTACACCACCCTGAAGACGGTCAAGACCAGCAGCACCGGCACCTTGAGCACCACCACCAGGGCCGGCTCCGACGGCTACTACCGCTTCGTCTTCGCCGGCACCACCACGACCGGCTCCGCGACGGCGCCCGGCGACTTCGTCGACGTCAGGTAGACAGCTTCCCGGCCGAGACCGCGGTGGCCGGTTCGCAGAGGCTCACTGATCACCACCGAAGGCACCTGGGCCACGCTCAGTCCTGCTCCGCGAGGGTGTCCCCGAAACGGCTCCCGGTGCGACGGCGGGCCATCAGCGTGGCCAGGGCGGTACGCGAGGAGACCCCGGTCTTGCGGAAGATGCGGGAGACATGGGTCTCGACGGTACGCCGGCTGACGTAGAGCCGGTCCGCGATGGCCTGGCTGGTGAGCCCCTGCGCCACCAGTTCGGCTATCTCCAGCTCCCGGGCGGTCAGGGTGGCCAGCCGTTCGGTGAGTTCGGTGCGGTCCGGGGAACCGTACGGAGCCTCGGCGCCGCCACCGGGCGGACGGGTGGCGTCGGCGAGGCCGACCAGCATTCCGCTGCCGCCCGCCTCGGCGAGCCGGCGCCCCCTGAGCCAGGCGTGCGTGGCGCCCCGGCCGCGGCCCGCCGCCGCTTCCAGCGGGGCGCCGAGCAGCAGGGAGTGGGCCTCCCAGAAGACCGCGCCGCAGCGGGCGCTCTCCACCGCGGCCTCCGCGAACAGGTCCGCCGCCGCTGCCATGTCCCCCTGCGCCAGCGGCAGATGGGCGGTGCTGCGCAGCGCGGAGGCCCGCTGCATCGGCAGCCCCAGTTGTTCCGCCTCCTTACGGGCCCGCTCGGCCCAGCCACGGGCCTCCTCGGACATACCCGCCACTCGTGCGGACGTGACCAGGATCTCCAGGTAGAGCGGCCGCATCGAGGGCTGGATCCGCTGCAGCTCGGGGCCGCCCGCCTGGAGTATCGCGTCCCGGGCCCGGACCGGATCGCCGGCCATGAGCGCGGCCCAGCCGAAGATGCACCAGGCCGTGGAGGCCCACCAGTCGACCCCGTTACCTGCCGCGGCCACCGCCTCCTCGGCGACGGCGAGGGGGCGCGGATCGCCCGGCGGGCAGACGGCGACGAGAGCCGCGGCCTTGCTCGCCAATACGAACGCGAGCAACTGGTCGCTGCCGATCCCGCGGGCGATGTCCTCGGCCTGGTCGGCGAGTCCCAGCGCCGAGGAGACCCGGCAGGTCTGGACCCGGACATGGGACAGGCACAGCAGCAGATGGGGCACCACATAGAGCTGACCGCTTCGGCGGGCGATGTCGAGTCCGCGCTCGGCGTGCCGCTCCGCGTCCGGATAGTGCTCCAGGAACGCCTCCGCCCAGCCGAGCCGGGCCAGTGGTTCGCACAGCGCGGTGAGGTCGTTGTCGGGCAAGGAGTCGACCAGGGCGGAGGCCTGCCGGGCGAGCCGTTGCGCCGCGGTCATGTTGCCCTCGTACGCCTCTCCCAGGGCGGCGACGGCGAGGACGCCCGCCTCCCCGACCTCGTCCCCCGTGGACCTGGCCGCCGCGAGGGCCGCCTCGACCTCGGTGCGCACCTGGGCGTACGAGGTGTCGCCGCCCTGGGGCGCGGCCGAGCCGAGCTCCAGGCCCAGCCGGACGACGTGGGCCGGTGCGGGGCCCCGGGCCAGCTCGCGGCGCAACAGCGCGACGGCCTCGGTGGAGCGCCCCAGATGACGCTCCACCAGCGCGCACAGGACGACCGCGCGCACTCTGAGGCCCTGGTCCCCGCCGGTGGTCGGGCCACCGGGTGACCGCTGCGGGGTGGCGATCAGCTCCTGGAGCAGGTCGCGGCTCTCGCGTAGGCCACCGCACGCGGCCAGTGCGCGGGCCCGCCTCAAGACCAACTCACGCCGTCGGGCGGTATGTTCGGGCGTGTCCGGAAGGTGGCGGAGTGCCACATCGAGCCAGTGGGCGCAGCTCGCCGGGGCCGTTCGGGCGGTTCGTGCGGCGGCCTCGTCGAGCACGGCCACCGCTGCCGGGTCCCAGGCGGTCAGCGACTGTTCCACATGGTGGGCTCGTTCGGCGGCCGAGGCGCCGACGCGGGCCAGTTCCTGCGCGGCGAGTCGGTGAATCTCGACGCGCCTCAAGAAGGGCGTGCTTTCGTGGACGAGGGTTCGCACGACCGGATGCCGCAGGGTCAACAGGCCTTGCGAGGCGGAGCGCAGCAGGTCGCGGCGGGTGAGAGCGTGGACGTCGTCGGTGAACGCGGTGCCGGAGCGGCCGGTCACCCGGCTCACCATCGCCGGGGTGGCGTGCTCGCCCAGTACCGCCACGGCCTCGACGATGCCGCGCCGGGAAGGGGCAAGCACGGTGAGTTCGTCCAGCAGTAGGGTGCCGAGCCCGGGCGGCGCCGAGAACTCGGGCGTCGTACCCTCGCGGTGGGCTTGAAGGAGGGTCAGGAAGTAGAACGGGTTGCCCTCGCTCGCGGCGTACAGCGCGGCGGTCTCGGCGGACGGCAGGCCGGGGCCGGCCAATTCGGCGCAGTCCCGTGCGCTCAGCGGTCTCAGGCCGAGTCTGACGACCGTGCCGGTGTCGAGTCCACGGGTGAGCCTGGCGGCGAGGGACTCGGGACTCTGGCGGTCACGGCGTGTCACGGCCAGGACCACGGGGGCGTGCACGGGATGGCGTACGAGATGGTCCAACAGCTCCAGTGACGCCGGGTCCGCCCAATGCAGGTCGTCGAGGGCCAGCAGCAGCCCGGACGGGGCGGCGAGCCGGGCGAGCAGGACGGCCGTGGACCGGTGCAGTCCGAAACGGTCCACCGCGCCGCTCCGCTGAAGGAGGGGCGCCACCGCTTCGGTCTCCTGGAAGCCGTCCAGGGTGTGCGGGTCGAGGTGGGCGAGCGCGTCGGTGAACACCTGGAACGGCACCCGCCGCTCGTACTCCGTGGCTCTGCCGCGCAGTACCGTCATTCCGCGTCGGCGCGCCCGTGCGCTGACCTCGCCGAGCAGCCGACTCTTGCCGATGCCGGCCTCACCGGTGATGTCGACGAGGCGGGAACGACCGCTGTCACGGAACTCCTCACCCCTCGCCGTGCCGCGCGCGTCGCCTGCCGCACGGTCGAGCAACGCATCGAACCGGGCCAGTTCGACGGAGCGGCCCAGCAACGGAGCCCCGTTCCCGCCGTCCCCAACTACCCGGTCCGCTCCCACAGTTGCCCCCTTGCCTTTACATTCCCCCCACATGTCATTCTCTCCTGCTGATCGTCGTAACCGCCGCGTCGGCGAACCGGAACGGACGGATCTCACAGGGCGAGCCGCCGGTCCCGTCGGAGACTGGTGGCTCCGCAGGGCTGATTCAAAGTCCCGGTGATCACGTGACGTTGCTGGCCGGAGCAGACCGATCAGGTCCAGCGGGTGGGTGAAGGCGCGTCCCACAGCGGGCGGGCGAGCCCGGGGATAGGAACAGATCGGCAGGCGAAGACATGCCGCCACGGCATGCCTGTTCTGACCTGCTAAAACGTCATGGATGAGCGTTGATCGACAAGGGTCGCCGAGATCCTCAAAAGGACTCATAGTCCGTCGGCCGTGGGTTCGAGTCCCACCCGCCCCACCTGTGCAGGTCTCTGACCTGAGGAAACGTTCGTTTCTGGCTTTCGGAGCGCCAACTTTGCCTGAACGGACTGAATTCGCTGCTCGCGAGTTTGGAGTCCGGCGGCACTTGGGGGAACTCCAACCCCTCTGCGCGGGTCAGCGGTGTCCCCTCCACGCCCGGAGTGTCCCCCGTCATCTGCCGCACCCCTCGCATGCCCTCGGTCACCGTCACCGTGACACGCACGTCCAGGGACCCCTCCCGGAAGCCGTGCGCCGATCAGGAATGGGTGACCTCGAGGTGGGAGATGCGGACCTCGCCGTAGTTGTCGTCGGTGCACGGCTCGGAGTTGTCGCAGTTGGCCTGCGTATAGGCCCCTGCCTTGAAGTAGTTGGTGTCGCCGTCGTGCGAGATCGTCGTCTCGAGACGGCCGTTGTAGTACACGTCGATGTCACCGTCCTCGGCCACGAACCTGGCCTCGAACTCGGTGCCCAGCTCGTAGTCGTCGGTGACGAGGTGATGGTGGCGGTCGTCGCCGTCGGTGATGTAGAGGCTGCTGCCTTCGAGCCGGAAGACGGTGACGTCGTCGTCCCCGCCGTGCACCTGTGCGCCGACCAGGTACGGCCGCTCCTCGGGCAGCGCCGTGAACGCCTCCCTGACCACGAGCGTGTGGGTGCCGTCCGTGGTGGACCATTCGGCTTCGTCCTCGCCGCCGTCGGTCATCTCGCGCAGTTCGGCGCGCGGGTAGTTGGAACCTCCGGTCGTCACACCGTTGACGGCGGCCCGGAATCCGACCGCGTCGCAGCCGGACTCGGCCCGGAACCAGGGCATGGCCGAGAACGTCGCCAGCTCGGGCTGGGTCATCTCGGTGGGGTCCTCGTCCTCGCCGGTGGGCAGGGTGAGCTTCCAGTTCGTCAGGTCGAGGACCTCGGAGGGGTACGTGCAGTCGGCGACCGCCGGCTTGAGCGGGGCCGGGACGTCGGCGTGCGCGGACAGTGTGAGCGTGGCGGTGGAGACGGCGGCGGTGACGCACGTCAACAGGACGGTCCGGGTGCGGGGCATGGAGGGGTGCCTCCCTGTCGGGGTGCTCGGTGGATGCCGACGCATACCGTAGGCGCCGTTGACGGGAGGGGTCCCGGAACCGCTGGCTGCTACGCATGCGTGCGACTGATGAAGGGTCTGGGTAGACGCTGCGTACGGTCCGCAGTACGCAGTAGATTTGATCGGTACGCACGGCTCGGGCCTTGTGTGTTCCGGACTCGACCGATGGGGGAAGATCAGTGCGTTCCGGGGACGAGTTCGCCGACCGCTATGTCCTCAAGGAAGTCATCGGCGCGGGGCGGGGCGGCGACGTGTGGCTGGCCCACGACAAGGTCGTGGGCCAGGACGTCGCACTCAAACCGGAGCGGACGGACGGCGCGGGCGAGACCGCGGTGCGGCAGCTGCTGGGCGAACCGCGCGCCATGGCCAAGTTCCGCGATCATCCCCACGTCGTGACCCTGTTCGACGTCGTGACCGTGCCGCCGGGCGGGGACGGGGACGAGGCGGACACGTACTGGTTCGTCATGGAGTACGTGCCCGGCGGCGGGCTGGACCGGCAGCCGACGGTCTCTCCCGCGCGGGCGGCCCGTATCGGTGCCCAACTCGCCGACGCGCTCGCCGCCCTGCACGAGGAGGGCATCGTCCACTGCGACGTCAAGCCTGCCAATATCGGGCTCACTCGGCGCGGTGACGCGAAGCTGCTGGATTTCGGGGCCGCCTACAGGGTCGGCGGCAGCGAGACCATCACGATCAACGGCCCGTACAGTTACACCCCGGACTACGCCGCCCCCGAACTGGCCCGGGGCAACGTCCCCCGGCCGGCCTCGGACGTGTTCTGCCTGGCCGCCACCCTCCACGCCCTGGTCACCGGTGTGCCGCCGCGTGGCAGCGAGCCCGAGGAGAACGACGACCGCCAAGAGGCCCCGGACTCCTGGGAGAACACCGAGCGCCTGAGGCACCAGCGGGCCGAGCAGGGCTTCGTCGCGATGGACCCCGACGCCGTGGGAACGCTGTACCCCGTGCTCACCGCCATGCTCCGACGCGACCCTCGGCAACGCCCCGACGCCTCCGAGGTCAAGCGGTTACTGGAGGAGCTCGCCAGAGCCGAGCCGAAACCCCCTCGGGAGGCGTCCGCCACCATCGCCGGGCGTCGGCGTCGGCGCCGGTCACTGATCGCGTCCGCGCTCGGCGCGGGCGCCGTACTGGCTTTGGGACTCGTCGTCATACCCGACGACGGCGCCGGCGGGGAAGCCATCCCCGGGTCCGGTCGGAGCGGGTCGGAGCAAACGCAGGCCCTGATCGGTGATCCGCATACGGCCGACGTGTGCGCCCTGGCCGACCCCGCCGCTCTCGACCAGTTCGGCGGCAGGGACGGGGACGTCCGCGTGGATGTGGACTACGGGAACTTCGACCGCTGCGACGTGCTCGTGGGCATCGACGACAAGACCCGGATCGACGTGTCGATCCGCCTCGTTCGGGGCTTGCCGCCCGAGGGGTCCAAGCCCTCCCGCACCGTCGGGCGGATCGGCATCCGCGAGGACGAGGCGGAGAGCGACGAGTGCCAAAAGCTGCTGACCGCCGACGTCGGCACCACGGACGCACTGGTCGAGGTCCGCGCCAACATGGGCAAGGGCTCGGTGACCGGCGGCAACGCGACACTGTGCACGGTCGCCGACACGGCCGCCACAAGTGCGGCCCAGGTCCTGGACCGTGATCCGGTCCCGCGCCGTTCACCGGCCTACCCGCAGCGGTCGCTGGCCTGGGCGAACGCCTGCGAGCTCCTCGACGCCAAGGCGCTGTCCGTCGTACCCGGCCTCAAGGTCGACGTGCCGGACGTCGGCGTCGCGAACTGGAGCTGCAGGTGGTCGAGCGACGTCGACGAGCTGGATGCGGAGGTGAGCTTCTTCCGCGACCAGCCCAAGTCCGCCCAGGGCGGCACGGCCCTCACGCTCAGCGGATACCGCACCGTCGTCGAACCGAACGACGACGGCGACACCTGCACGGCCTTCGTCGAGGACCACAGGTACAGCGGCCAGGGCGCCGAGACGGCCGCCGAGATGGTGCGCCTGGACGTCGGCGGCGGGCGACCCACGGACGAACTCTGCGGGATGGCCGAGGACCTCGCGGCCTCGGCCGCCGCCGAACTCCGCGCGCGATGACACGGGAGGCGTCGCCGCCTGCTCACGGCGCGGAGTCCGGCCAGGCGGTGTCGTCCTCCATCCGGTCCAGGTCCGGCGGTACGAGGGTCGTGGACTCCACCAACCCCTTGATCAGGTTGTGCAGCAGGCGGTTGTCGCCGGGGCGGCCCTCGGACTTGTCGTGCAGCAGCGGATACCGGAAGCCGGCGCGGTCCAGACGGCGGCGTACGGCCTCGATCCGGTGCTCGATCCTGCGCTCGTTCCAGCCCGCGTCCGGGCGGAGGTAGGCGAGCTGCTTGGCCGCGGTGGCGTACGTCAGGGGGCGCGCGTCCTCCTCGTACAGCAGATACCGCTGGCCCAGGACGACCAGCAGCAGCCGTTCGTCGTCGTCGAGCGCCCAGATCTTCGGTGACACGGTCTCGGCGGTCCGTCGCGACACCGGCCCGGGGTCGTCGTGGCCCGCCACGTACAGCTCGACCAGGTGCTCACGGTAGCCGGAGCCCTTCACGAACAGCGGGGTGTAACCGGTGTCGAGGGGGATCGCCTCCGTACTCAAGTGCATCATCCGGCCGCGCGGCAGCCGCACGAGCTGCCGCCCGGTGTTGCGCAGCCACCACAGCCCATGGCGGTACGACAGCTCGCCGTGCTGTCGGCTCACCCCCAAGTCGTCCACGCCGACCCCCAGGTCGACATCCGGCTCCTCACCGCGCCCGAAGCGGAGGGTCAGGCCCGGCCGGGGCGGGGCACTG
Source organism: Streptomyces sp. DSM 40750 (assembly GCF_024612035.1). Lineage (GTDB taxonomy): Bacteria > Actinomycetota > Actinomycetes > Streptomycetales > Streptomycetaceae > Streptomyces. The sequence continues at coordinate 356,196 of NZ_CP102513.1, read as the reverse complement.
AGCTCACCGGTGACCGTGCGGGCGTGCAGGGTGCCGGGTGTGGCGGGCGCGACACCGCGCGCGAGGCTGGTGGTGAGGGTCATCGCCGGTCTCCTCGGTTCGTGGGGCTGCTCGGTGTGGGGCCACTGGCACGCGTACGGCGTTCTGACCAGTGTCCGCACCCGCTGCGGGACCCCTCCCCAACACTGGCCCGCACAAAGCAGCGTGCCCGACTGAGCGGTTCAACGACGCCCGCGGGCATAGGAGTTGAGAGGTTGAGCGATGAGGCGTTTCCCTCCGCCCGTCCCGGTCATGGGGGAGGAGCTGATGTGAGGTTCCCCTGACGCTGCAATCCGGGTTCCGCTTACGAACGCGCCGCACTCAGGGCTTTCGCTGAGCGCTCAGCGAAAGCCCACGGCTGTTCCGCTCCGGTGGCGCCTTGACGATGCTTCCCCCGGCGCGGCCGCGGCTCTGTCCGCGCGGGGAGTGAACCAGGAACTTCTGGTGTCCAGTCCTAGGGAAGTTTCAGCCTCCTTCTCCTCCTGCGGAGCTACTTCGTACTGAACTTCAGTACGGCGCCATCCTTGTGGACCGTGGTGGCGCCTACGGTGGTCTCCTTGCCGCCCGCTGTGGAGAACGCGGCTTCCCCGCCGTCGCCGAAGCTCACATAGCCCAGGAATCCCGAGGAATCGAAGCGCATGAGGGTGACTGTGGAGTACTTCACGGTCACGTGCAGATACCCGTTGCCGATCACGACGTCCATCGGCTCGGTGACGAGGATTTCGCAGTTCCCGTCCTTGCAGGCTCCGGTGTCCTTGCCGTCCTTGGCCTTGGGCAGCGGGCCGGTCGGGGACGGGCTCGGGGACGCCGGCTCAGCGGGCTCAGCCGGCTTGGAGACGCCGGGTGACGGCTTGGCCTCGAATGTGTCCGTGTCCTTGTCCGACGAACAACCGCCGACGACCAGTACGCCCACGACCACCACCGCCGCGACGCGCTTCACTCGTGTCGGCATGTCCATCTCCTCACCCAGGACGCCCATCCGTCGAAGCCACGGTCCGCCCCGCCGCTCACCGGACGACCAGCGGCTTGAACGCGGACCGCACATCGGACTTGGATTCCGTCACGTACTCGCTTGTCGAGTTCGCGGAGGTGTAGATGGACCACGGGCAGCTCGTGCCGCTGATCTGGATCGTGCGCTTGGCGACGAGCTTGCCCGTGCGCAACTCGTACACCTTCACCGGGACCGCGATCTTGTGGAAGGTCACGTAGGCGGAGGCGCCGGAGGACCCGCTCTTGTAGTACGAGCAGGTCTCGACGGAGCTTCCGTAGGTCTGCTCGCCCATGCAGACCACCAAGGCGGCATCAGCGGCGTCGCCCGCCTTCCAGGAGCCGGGGAGCTGCTTGGAGAAGTCGGTGTTGTACTCGTCGTAGGCGTAGAACAGCGCGCGGTTGGTGCCCTTGCCCATGGGCTTGGCTCCGCTGTACTTCGCCGGGCTGGAGCAGTACTCGGGCTGTGAGCCGGACCCGCCCGCGAGCAGGTCTTGGACGTTGGCCAGCTCGATGCTCAGCGTGGCCTTCCTGGAGCCCTCGCGGGCCTGGTCCGCGAGGCCGTCGTCGGGGTATCGGTCGAGCAGCTGGTTGTAATGCGTGCGGGCCTCCTCCCAGCTGTCCTCGGCCATGAGGTCGTCGCCGCATCCGACGAGTGCGGCGGGCTCGGTCCGTTCGACCGTGTCGGAGGTCCGGTCCAGAACGTCGTCGCTGTGCTTGCGATCGCGGAGCCAGTCGGTGACGGTGACGGTGTCGCAGGGATCCCTGGCGGGCAGGCCGCGGAGGAATCCGTTCAGGGTCGTCTCGACCGTCTTGTCGTTGCCGGGCTCCGCGAGCACCGAGGCCAGGGTGCCGAAGCCGTCTTCCAGGGCGTCGGTGTCCCCGGTCAGCGCGGTGGTGAGCTCGGTCCGGGCTGTCTGCAGCCGCTCGCAGGCCTGTACGGCTTCGTCGCCGCGGGCGGCGAGTGGCGCGTCGGCGATGCGGTGCCCGAACCGCGCCTTGTCCTGGGCGCTCAATACCCGTGCGCAGTCGCCGCGTTCGCGGGCGTCGGTGACGCTCTGCCCGATCCGGGAGGCGTCGTACCGCAGCAGCCCCACGGTCAGCAGCACCGGCAGCGTGACACCGACCGCGACCAGACGCTGACGGCGCACCGCCACCCGGTCGGCGCCTCTGCCGGCCAGGTACCACCCGTGGATGATGACGGCCGCCCACCACACGAGCACGGCGATCTCGTACGACGCCTCGTCGGTCGAGACCAGCCGGGAGACCAGCACGACGATGACGGCCACGGCGGCGACTGCGAGTCTCCACCGCCGCATCAGCAGATAGCCGACGCCGAGCAGAGAGGCGTTGCCGAGGGCGACGGCCAGCGGGTCGTATGCCCTGCCCTCGGCCGGTGTGGGCTTCGGCACCACCGGCCCGGCGGCGTACGTCGGGTTGCTCATACTGATCTCCCCGGTCGCAGAACGGTCTGGGTGTCCGCATGGTGCGACCCTGCGCCTGGGAGGGGTCCCGGAGCTTCGGGCGGACGATTCCGTGCATGGCCGGAGAACGAGGCCCTGGAGTTCTACGGCGCCGAGAAGAGCCCCGACGGCCTGGGCGGCCTGGACGTGCTCAAGGAATGGCTTCGGCTGCGCGAGCGCGCCTTCGGCGACGCCGCCCGCGAGTTCCGCCTGCCCGCCCCCAAGGGCATCGCGCTCATCGGTGTCCCCGGCACCGGCAGGAGCCTCACCGCGAAGATGATCGGCGGGCTGTGGCGGCTGCCGCTGCCGCGCCTGGACGTCGGCGCGCTGTTCGGCTCGTTGGTCGGTGAGCCGGAGGAGCGCGTACGGCGGGCGCTGAGGCCGGCGGAGACCGTCTCCCTGTGTGCGCTGTTGTGGATCGACGAGGTGGAGAAGGCACTGGGGGCCGGTGGCCGCGACGGAGGCACCTCGCAGCGCGTGTTCGGTACCGTGCTGACCTGGATGCGGGAGAAGACCGCGCCGGTGTTCGTGGTGGCCACCGCCAACGACGTCAGCGCGCTGACCCCGGGGACGCTGCGCCGCGGCCGGTTCGACGAGGTGTTCTTTCTCGACCTGCCCAAAACGGCTTTTCATGGTCACACCGTGTTTTTGGATGGGCGCTTCCCCTGCGCTTCATGAACGTTGGACGGGCCCTAACCGGTCTCCCGGCAGTGTGGCATCACCAACTCCACCTGGGAGAAGGGAGCTGAGAGCCGGTTCCGGCGCACTGCACGCTCCTCGAGTTCCCAGGCGGATATCGCTCAGGACCGTAAGGGGCAGACTCATGGGTAACGCTGTGCGGCCACAGCGCAGGGCCATTCTCACAGGAGGACTCGCGGCGGCCACCGCGGCCGTTCTCACCGGCTGTTCGTCCAAGGCGGGAGGCTCCGACACGGCGAAGGCGGCGAGCATCGGCGCGGCGTCGCCCACCCCCTCCGCGAACGCCGCCCGCCGACCCGACTCCGCCCGGACGGCATACGCGAGGCTGATGGAGGGCAACAGGCGTTGGGTGAGCGGGAAGTTGCAACACCCCGACCAGGACCCCGCCCGGCGCGCGGCTGTCGCCCCCGAACAGAAGCCGTACGGCGTGATCGTCTCCTGCATCGACTCCCGTGTACCGCCGGAGCTGGTCTTCGACACCGGCATAGGCGACCTGTTCGTGATACGCACCGGGGGACAGGTCGTGGAGCCGGTGGTCGTCGGCTCCGTCGAGTACGGGCCCCTGACCGCCGGGTCCCCGCTCATAGTCGTGCTCGGGCATCAGAACTGCGGGGCCATCAAGGCGGCGTACAAGGCGCTCAAGGGGGGCGAGAACCTGCCGGGCAACCTGCAGTCGATCGTCGAGGCCCTGCGCCCGGCCTACAAGGAGGTCGCCAAGGTCAAGCACGCCGACCCGGTCGACGCGATGATCCGTGCCCACGCCAACCGGACCGCCGCCGATCTGCGGTCCAACGCCGCCCTCGCCCCCTTGGTGAAGAAGGGCGAGTTGACCGTGGTCAGCACCTACTACTCGCTCGACACCGGCCGCGTGGAGACCCTCACCGGAGCCCCTTCCGCCTGACGTGGAGCACCGTCCTGACCGCGCCCGACTGCCCCGTCATGCGACGACTAGGGGCGGCCGGGCCAGGGCACCTCGGCCGCCCCAGCCGCTTCAGTGCTACGAGTGCCTGTTCGTTTGCGGCGCTGCGACAGGTCGAGTCGAGCCTGGTCTGGCAGGAGACGGAGGGCATGAGGGTGAGGTCGCTGCCAGCCGGGCTGCTTTGCCCGGCGAGGGCGCCACGTCCCACTTCCAGCATGGGCGGACGCCGGCGGATTCGCTGACGCAGCGCCGCGAGCATGGCACCTCCGTCCAGCGCTCGGCGAGATTCCGTGCGCAGCTGGTGTGTTCGCTCTGAAGACGGGCGTGAATGCCCGGATTCACGGCTCACGTGATGCAACCGGCGTGGGGACTGGCAAGGAAGAGCACCGCACGGGCGATGCCCTCGGGCTGGGCGACCCGGTTCAGGGCGACTCGGTTCAGGGCGACCCGGTCGAGGTACCGCTCGGAGATATCGGGTAGTTCAGACGCTCCTGGATGAGCCGGGACACGGTGAAGGCAAGCGCGATGGCGTTGACCCGTACTCCGTCGGCCCCCGAGCCCGAGGGCGAGGCTCTGCACCAGCGCGTCGACTGCCGCCTGGGTCGCGTTGTCGGCGAACTGGTTCCAGCCGCCCCGCAGTTTGCGATGGAGGAGATCGCCACGAAGTTGCCTCGGGTGGCGCGCAGTCATGGAACGGTAGGGCGGGCGAGACGTATCACCCCGTCGAGGTTCACCGAGCGCAGGCGCTCCCAGGTGTCGTTGAGGGTGTCGACGCCGCTGGGTTCGCTCGTGCCGGCGTCGTCGACGATGACGTCCAGGCGGTCGAAGAGTCGGACGACCCCCACCGCGCCGTCGAGCGCGTCCGCGTCCGTCACGTCGGCTTCGATCACCTGCACATGCTTGGTGTCGAAGCCCGCCACGGTCTCGTGCAGTGGCTCCGCACGGCGGCCGAGGACCGCCACGCACGCTCCCTGTTCGAGGAACGCGCGCGCGGTCGCCCGGCCGATGCCGGTGCCGGATCCCAGGACCAGGATGACCTGGCCTTGGTAGGGAAAGGTGGTTCAGGCGATTACGACTGCAGCGACTCTTGGAGGGCCGCGGCGGCGGCCCTGAGACGGGAGCTGGGGTGTCGGCCAGAAGCGTGTCACCAGCCGCAACGTAGGCCGGGGATCGGAAAGCCGTCACTGTTGAGGCGTTCCCGGCGGTGGGTGGGCGTCGTTGGGTTACTCGTGGACCTGAGCGTTCACTGGGGGATGCGCGTCACCGCTGTCCGCGCCCAGGCCCGCGAGCAGGCGCAGCCCGTCCTCGGCGGGGCTGCCGGGGGCCGCGGACAGCACCACCAGCTCCATCCCTGATTCGTCCGGTAGTGCGAAGTTCTCTTGGTGCAGTTCCAGCAGTCCGACCAGCGGGTGCCGGTATGCCTTGCGTCCATGTGTGCGGGCGCGCACGTCCGCGCGGGCCCAGAGGCGGCGGAAGCGCTCGCTGCCCATCGCCAACTCGCCGATGAGCGAGGCCAGGCGGGGGTCCTCCGGGTATTTGCCGGCGCCCAGGCGCAGGTGCCCGACCACGTCGAGGGTGCATTTCTCCCAGTCCGCGTAAAGGCCGCGCTCAGCCTCCTCAAGGAAGATGTGCCGGGCGGTGTTCAGGCCCGGCATCTGCCGCCCGTAGAGGAGCCCGGCGAGGCGGTTCCCGGCGAGCACGTCCAGGCGGTGGTCCATGATCAGCGCGGGCGCGTCGGCGACCAGGTCCAGGACGCGCAGCAGCTCCGGCCGGACCCGCCCGCCCGGCGCCTTCGCGCGGCGGCGCTGCCGGGCGAGCCGGTCAAGGTGCCCGCGTTCGGTCTCGTCGAGGCCGAGGACGCGGGCGAGCGCGTCGAGGACCTGCTCGGAGGGCTGGGTCGCGCGGCCCTGCTCCAGGCGTACGTAGTAGTCGACGCTGACTCCGGACAGGTGCGCGACCTCTTCACGGCGCAGCCCTTCGACCCGGCGGCGTCTGTCGGTGGGTATGCCGACGGCCGCCGGGTCGACCCGGGAACGCCGGGTCCGCAGGAAGCCCGCAAGATCGTCCATGCCTCCAGTATGGCCTCGGTGGTGCCCGTGAAGGTGGCCCTGCCAATACCAGGAAGTCCCGTCCGAAGGAAGAGGCGCCCCTGAATGCCGGGCGCCGCGACGCCCAGAATCGAAGGCATCCGATCCGAAGGAGTTCCCATGAAGACGCTGATCGTCTACGCCCACCCGGAGCCGAAGTCGCTCAACAGCTCGCTGAAGGACCTCGCGGTGTCCACATTGGAGACCGCCGGGCACGAGGTACGGGTGAGCGATCTGTACGCGATGAACTGGAAGGCGGTCGTGGACGCTGCGGACTATGGCCCCAACGCCTCAAGTCCGCTGAAGGTCGCCCTGGACTCGGGCCGGGCCTTCGACGCCGGGACGCTCACCCCGGACGTCCTCGCCGAGCAGGAGAAGCTGCTGTGGGCGGACACGATCATCTTCCAGTTCCCGCTGTGGTGGTACACGATGCCCGCGATCCTCAAAGGCTGGGTGGACCGGGTGTTCACCTACCACTTCGCGTACGGCGTCGGCGAGCACAGCGACACCAAGTACGGCGAGCGCTTCGGCGAAGGCACCCTCGCGGGCAGGAAGGCTCTGCTGTCGGTGACCGCCGGTGGCCCGGAGTCGCATTACGCCCCTCGCGGGATCAATGGCCCCATCGACGATCTGTTGTTCCCGATCCACCACGGCATCCTCTACTACCCGGGCATCGAGGTGCTGCCGCCGTTCGTGCTGTACGGCACCGACCGGATGACCGGCGAGGACTACCCGGACGTCGCCAAGGCATGGGTGCAGCGCCTGCTCACTCTGGAGTCGACCGAGCCGGTCGCGTTCCGGCGGCAGAACTTCGGTGACTACGAGATCCCCTCGCTGCACCTGAAGGAGGGACTGGAGCCCGCGGGCCGCACGGGTTTCGGGCTGCATGTGCGAGGCTGATCGCCGGCCCGACACCCCGAGCTGGGCGTGGGCAATGCCCAAACGGCTCGTCCAGGGCGGTGTGCAAATACAGGTAACCGCGCCCGGTGCGGGTCTGGTTCTGGCGGCCGGCCGCTCGGCCGAGGACTTTGTGGCCGCCGCCGTCGGGGATGCGGCCGAGCTTCTTGACGCCGATGTGGAGCAGTTCGCCGGGTCGGGCGCGTTCGTAGCGGCGGACGGGTTCTGCGGTGGCCCGGTCCTGCGTGGCCAGGGGCGGCAGGTCGTGCCGCTTGAGGATGCGGTGGGCCGTGGAGGCGGCGATCCGGGCTCGGGCAGCAAGCCGCAGCGGTCCGATGCGATGCTCGTGCCGCATGCGCACCACAACCGCACAACACGGCGACCGGTTTTCTCGGACCAGGTGGCCGAGTCCTGGCCGTGATCGTGTGTGCTTACGACGAAGCTGTCCAGGTCCTCGATGTCGACCGCAAGTTCCCACTGCGGAACGGATGCACTGGGTCCACGTGCGGCGATGAAATCGGCGCAGTCCAGAGGGGTCCCCGTCGTCTTGTCGTAGAAGTGCCGGGCTTTCTCACAAGCCCTGTTCGAGGGGATTGACATGGCGGCGCTGAGCGATCTGCGCAGTGATCTGGAATCCCACGCCTGGCGGCCCGATGAGTACACGCACGACCTGGCGACAGCGATGCGCGCGGAAGGCGGAGCCAGCGCCCACGCCGTACGCGTCGGGCTGCGCGCGGCCCGACGCCGAGGTCTCCCACGGCGGCTCGCACGGGTTGAAACGATCAGTAGGGGCTGGCTCTCAAGGCCGTGAAGGTTGGGCGTGCATAGACTCGTGGCGTCGATGTAGTCGACGTACGCCGGTACGGCGCCAGTAGGCGGATGGGAGACACTCTGGTGTGCAAAGTGGATCATGAGGCCGCGGCGGTGACTGCGACAGCGGCCCTGACCGCGGCCTACCCGTACCTGAGGCAAGAGACTTCTCCGCATCCGGCACTGGAAGGGTGCGAGGACGTGGAGTGGATGTCCATTCCTGGCTGCCCGGTTGATGTCCCGGTCGTCCTGCGCGGGCTGCTCGATCCTGACGCGGCTGAGATGGCCGAACGAGCACTGGACTGGCTTGTGATGTCAGGGCCGATGTCCATTAGCGCCACGATGCCGGCGGTCGTCCCATACCTACTGAGACTGACTGCCGATCCAACGATCCCACGCCGGAACGAGTTGTTCGGGCTCGTGCTTGTAGCCGCCGCCCTTTGCGCACCGACCGATCCCGACAACGCGTGGGACCTGACAGTCAGCGGCCCCGAGAGCGACCACCCTGAACGGGCCCTCTGCCGAGCGGCATTCGCTGCCGACGCGGCATGGGTGCGGCGTCTGCTGGCCGACGATGAACTGCTGGCCAGCCTTCACCTGGGTGAGGGCGAGCGGGCATCACTGGCCCAGGCGGCCGGACTGTAACGTGCAAAGCCCCGGGCAGTCCGACAGCCACTGCTGCAGGCTCCGCCCCCCGACGGTTGGCCTGCTGCAGCTGTCGGCTCGCGAGCCACGGGGCACGCCCCTGTGCGGGGACACTTCGACCGCATCCTGCACGAAAAGTTGAGCCAGAAACCGAGTTTCAACAGCGATGGGATCCTGCTTGGCCCGCACGCTGACGTCGATTCCCAGCGCGTCGCCGACCTGCCGGGCCTTGACCGGACCGGCGGTCTGCCGCACGGCGGCGAGGATGCGCTGGTAGTCCGGCGGAAGGGTGGTCTCCTCCACGCCTGAGGTGCGGTGCGGGATCAGCATCGCCGCACGTCCGCCCACCTGCCCGGGCGCCGGCGCGACAGAGGCGCGCTCGTCGGCGAGCTGTTCGCTCATCCGCTCAAGGACCCGCTCCGCGACGGTGAGCTCGTCCAGCTCGGCCCGCACCTCCGCCAGATGCTTGGCCGGCTTTTCTTCGAGTTCGTCCAGCTCCGCGCGCCGCGCGGTGATCCGTTCCAGCAGCTCGGGGTCCAGCATGCACCGGATCCCGGAAGGCCGCCCGGTCACGGTGAGTGCGAACCGACAAGCTGGTCCTGGAGCGAGAGATGGCGCAACCGTCTTTGGCGTGACTGGTTGCCAGGCTGTTCACTGGCTTGGGCATCGATGGGGATCTTGGTGATGTCAGGGCGTGACAGGGAGGCTAGCGAGGTGCCGCGAGTACGTCCCGGAGTACGTTCTCGAGCGTGACGCGGGCCAGCTCGTGTCTCAGGGTCTCCTCGATGCCCTCGTAGATGCCCTGCATCGCCGGCTGGATGCCGTGACCCACCACGCATCCCTGGTCCGGGGTGGTGCGGTGCATCGCGAACAGCGGGCCGGGTTCCACTGCCTCGTACACGTCGAGCAGGGTCATCGACTCCAGCTCGCGCGCCAGCGACCAGCCCGCGCCCACGCCCCGCCGGGACTCCACGAGCCCGGCCCTGCGCAGCTCGCCGAGCAGCCGTCTGATCACCACGGGGTTGGTGTTCGCGCTGGTCGCGATCTGCTCGGAGGTGGCGACCTCATGGCCCTGGCGCTGGTAGAGACCGATCCAGGCCAGCGCGTGGGCGGCGATGGTCAGCCTGCTGTTGGCACTCATGAACCCCTCCTCTCGGCCGCAACGCTTTATGTTACGACAGCTCAGTCGTAACAGCGAAGGTTGCAACAGCCTGTCGTAACAATTAACGTTGCGACTGCTAGGACGGGTCAATCAACGAGGTGAGAAGAATGAGCAAGCCACTCATGGGCAAGGTCGCCCTGGTCACCGGGGGGTCGCGCGGACTGGGAGCCGCGACCGTACGGCTGCTGGCCGAGCAGGGCGCCGACGTCGCCTTCACCTACGTCAGCTCCGAGAAGCAGGCGCAGGCCGTCGTCGACGAGGTGCACGGCAAGGGAGCCAAGGCCGTCGCCTTCCAGTCCGACCAGGCGGACACGAGCCGGGCGCCGGCGCTGATCGACGACGTGGTCGCGCGCTTCGGCGGCCTGGACATCCTCGTCAACAACGCGGCGATCTCCGTGGCTGCCACGGTGGACGACCCGGACGCCGACACCGCCGCACTGGACCGGATGCACGCCACCAACTACCTCGGCGTGATCGCCGTCATCCGGGCCGCCTCCCGAGTGCTGCGCACGGGCGGCCGCATCATCACGGTGAGTTCCGGACTGGGCTCCCGGGTCGGCGCCCCCGGCCTTGCCGACTACTCGGCGACCAAGTCAGGGATCGAGAGGTACACCATGGGCGTCGCACGCGACCTCGGGCCCCGGAACATCACGGCCAACGTCGTGGAGGCCGGACTGATGGAGGGCGGCATGCAACCGCCGGACCCCGAGACCCTCAAGGCCCTGGTCAGCTCGCTGTCCCTGCAACGCATGGGTCACCCCGACGAAATCGCCGCGGCGATCGCCTTCCTCGCGAGCCCCGCCGCGTCGTACGTCACGGGCGCGGTGCTGGACGCCCACGGCGGCTACAACGCCTGAACCGGAACTGCCGCCATCGCTGCTGTTGGGTCCTGGAAGGCGGCGCGCAACTCCCACGAGGCCGCAGAGATCCTGTCCCGGTCGAGCAGCAGCGCTTGCACGCCGATCTCACCCCGGACTTCCGCTGCGCGATCGTGGCCAACGAGACCCGCTCCACCGCGATGCTGCGGGTCCCCTTCGAAGGCCCCCGGGGCTGCTGTCCCACGGCGCTGTCGAGATCACCGTGTCCATCCGCAATGAGAAAGGACCTGGCCCAGTCGACCAGCGATCCCGCGTAGAGGGAATCGGCTCGGAGGACGTCAACACGCAGAGCATCGTCCAGCAGGGATGACCAATCGCCCGACCGCCTGATGGTCGGCGTGGCCGACGGTTGGACGAGCGGCGTCCGACGCGTGCGAGGGGGCACCGCCCTGGTGGCCAGGGCCGTGCCCCCTCGGTCAGGTCTGCGTCGGATCAGGACGCGTCGCGGGGCTCACCGGTGCGTGCCTGCGCCCAGGAGGTCGGGCAGCGGGTTGACGAGGTCTCCGGTCGGCGACTGCCGCTGGGCGGAGGGCCCGGTCGGCCAGACCGCGGGGCAGTGGGTGCCCTTGCGGGGGGTCTTCAGGGTGAGGAGGTACGTGTCGATGGCGTCACGCGCGCACGGGCTCAGCCAGTAGTCGCCGTGGCCGGCACCGTCGTACGTGAGGAACACGGCCTCGTGGCCGATCTGACGGGCCGCGTTGGAGCCCCAGGAGTGCGGGGTTGCCACGTCGAAGCGGCTGTTGGTCATCAGGATCGGGGGGGTCCCGTCGACCCGGAGCCGGTGCGGCGGGTTGGTCACCTCGGTCGGCCAGTCCTGGCAGCCGGTCAGGTCGGTCCAGGCGAGGGAGCTGAGCCGGGTGACGGGCGCAAGCCGGGCGAGCTTGCGCTCGTAACGGGCGAGGGTGGCGTACGAGGGGACGTCGAAGTCGTAGTCCTGGCACATCACCGGGAGATACCCGAACGGGGTCGGCTCGCCGCGCTGCCGGAGGGTCCGTCCTGCGGCGGGGTCGGCGGCGTCCATGTCGGCGAGGAACTGGGCGAAGTCGAACCAGGTGGCCGGGTCGTACATGTAGCCGAAGGCGACGCCCTGGAGATCCTGGGTGGTGACGGTGTAGGGCGGGTCGCCCGGCAGGACCAGCTCACCGGCCTCGGCGCGCTGGTAGAGGGAATCGAACAGGGTGCGGGCGTCCCGGTCGTGGAGCGCGCAGGACGGCGTACGGGCGCACCAGTCGGCGAACTGGCCGTACGACTCCTCCATCGCGACGGTCTCGGTCCTCTGGTAGTTCCACGGGTCCAGGCTGTGGTCCATGTTGGAGTCGAGCGTCATCGCACGGACGCGGTGCGGATAGCGCTCGGCGTACTGCTGGCCGATCCCGGTGCCGTAGGAGACGCCGTAGTAGCTGATCCGCTGCTCGCCGAGGCCGACGCGTATCGCCTCCATGTCGCGGATGACGCTGGCGGTGTCCATGTGGTCGACGAGCGGTCCGGTGAGGTCGCGGCAGTTCTCGCCGAGCGCGTGGTTCGCCTCGCGGAGGGCGGTGAACGAGGAGTAGCTGTCCGGGTAGAGCAGCGCACCCTGGGCGTTCACCAGGTCCTCGTCGCACTTCACCGGGTTGCTGAGGCCGACGCCGCGCGGGTCGAAGCCCACGATGTCGAAACGCTCCAGTAGTTCGGGCGAGAAGGCCTCGGGGGCGCTGAACGCGAAGCCGACGCCGGAGCCGCCCGGACCGCCGGGGTTGATCAGCAGCGAGCCGATGCGGCGCTCGGGGTCGGTGGCCCGATGGCGGGCGAGGGCCAGGTCGATGGTGGCGCCGCGCGGCCGCTTCCAGTCCACGGGCACCTTGATGGTGGCGCACTCGAAAGTGCCCTCGCCGGAGGGAGACTCACACGGCTCCCAGGCCATGCGCGCGGGCGGCGGGGTCTTGGCCGAGGGGGCGGCGACGGCGGTCCCGGCGAGCAACTGTCCGAACAGCGCGGTGACCAGGGCTCCGACGGCCAGTGCCCGGCGCCCTCTCGAACGCGGGGGCAGTGGGGGGTTGAACGGCACGGATGTTCCTCCATGGGACAGGAGTTCACAGATGGATCACAGCATGGTCTGTAAGTTGCCTGCGCGACAAGGAATATGAGGTTCAGTCAGATGACTGACGCCGGCCTGTGCCCCGACCCTTGCTGGATCCTCGCCGCACCGTGCCATGAGATCCGTGCCCGTAAGAGGTCACTTCCTCCGGTGTTCTGGCCCCTGGCCGGTGAGCGATGACCCGGCGCCCGCCGACCCGGCGGCGGCCCGCACGGCGGCCCAGCCGTCGGCGCAGGCAGCAGCAGGAAACGCAGTTCGTCGTCCTGTGTGGTTTCAGGGGCGGCCGAGGGCGCGGAAGGTCCAGCCGGCTTCGCGCCAGCGGGCGGGGTCGAGGGTGCCGCGGCCGTCGATGACTTTCGGGGTTGTGGTGCGGGCGGCGAGGTGGTGTGGGTCGATGTGGGAGTACTGCGGCCACTCGGTGAGGTGGAGCAGCAGGTCGGTGTCCTGCACGGCGGTGATGGGGTCGTCGGCGTAGTCGAGTTCGGGGTGGAGCTTGCGGGCGTTGTCGAGGGCCTGGGGGTCGGTGACGGTGACGGTGGCGCCGAGTTCGTGAAGCTTGCGGGCGACGGCGAGGGCGGGGGAGTCGCGGATGTCGTCGGTGTCGGGCTTGAAGGCGGCGCCCCAGACGGTGATCCGGCGGCCGCCGAGGTTGCCGCCGACCTGTTCGCGGGCGAGGTCGACCATGCGCTCGCGTCGCCGGTTGTTGATCGCGTCGACCTCGCGGAGGATCGTCAGGGCCTGGTCGACGCCGAGTTCGCCGGCGCGGGCCATGAACCCGCGGATGTCCTTGGGCAGGCAGCCGCCGCCGAAGCCGAGGCCGGGCCGCATCCCGCGGCGGCCGATCCGCGCGTCGTGGCCGAGGATGTCGGCGAGCCGGCCGACATCGGCGCCGGAGGCTTCGCAGACCTCGGCCATCGCGTTGATGAAGGAGATCTTCGTGGCCAGGAAGGCATTGGCGGACGCCTTGGCGAGTTCGGCGGTGGCCCAGTCGGTGACGATCGTCGGCGTCCCCGCCTTGATGATCTTCTCGAAGCACTGCCGCAGCACCGTCTCGGCCCAGGAGCGTTCGGTGTCAAAACCGAGGACGAGGCGGTCGGGGCGGAGGGTGTCCTCGACGGCGAACGACTCGCGCAGGAACTCCGGGTTCCAGGCGACTTCGATGGCGTCCCCGGCGGGCGCGTATGCGTGCACCAGGTCGCGGACGCGGGGTGCGGTGCCGACCGGAACGGTCGACTTCACCGCGACCACCGCCGGATGCGTGAGGCGGGGCGCGAGCTGGCGGACGGCGGTGAACAGGTGGGTGAGGTCGTAGGCGTGCTCGCCGGGCTGCTGCGGGGTGCCTACGCCGATGAAGTGCAGATCACCGAAGTCGGCGGCCTCGGCGTAGGAGGCGGTGAACCGCAGCCGGCCGCTCTTGACGTGCTTGGAGAGGAGGTCGTCGAGGCCGCGTTCGAAGAACGGGGCCTTCCCGGAGGCCAGGACGGTGACCTTGTCGATGTCACAGTCCATGCCGAGGACCTCGTGCCCGAGTTCGGCCATGCACGCCGCGTGGGTGGTGCCGAGGTAGCCGCAGCCGACGACGGTGAGCTTCATGACGGGGGTTCCTTTGCGAGGTGAGGGGCCGCCGACAGCCCCTCACCTCTTCCTCGCCTCCGAAGGGCGGGGTGCTCAGGCGGGCCGGGCGGCCGGATAGCGGTTGATCCCGTCCCGGATGAACGGCGGGATCGTGCGGAATTCGAGGTCCTCGGGGGCGAGGAACTGGAGCTTGACGCCCTCCGCGAGGGGCAGGGCCCAATCGTCACCGTCCCAGGAGGCGGCGAAGAACGTGATCGGCTGCCCGGAGCCGTGCTCGTCGCGGATCTCGAAGAGCTCGGTCAGGCCGTCGACTGCCAGGCCGGCTTCCTCGTCGAGTTCGCGGACGATCGTCTCGCGCGGTTCCTCGCCGGGATCGCAGCCGCCGCCGAGCACGCTCCAGTGATCCGGCCAGGCTATGCCGGGCAGATCGTCACGGAGGTGGAGGCGGAGTTCGCCGCGGCGGTTGGCGGTGATCGCGACCGCTCCGTGGGCGGCGGCCGGGCTCTCGGCGGTGGTGTCCTGATGCATCCGGACACCCGTAGGTGGGCCTGCGAGGCGCCCATGGCGCCGACCGTGCTCTCGTGCCGGACGGCGTCACCTCCGGCCAGGCCTGCGATTCCGCACATCACTGGTTCACCCCCGAGTCAGGTGGCGCCTTGGCGACGGCCGCCGCCGGGAAGGAGATCCATCCAGTCCCGGCGGCGGCCTGGGCTCTCATCACAGCCGCCCGGCCGATGGGCGGGGAGGGCTCGCAGGGGGGCTCACAACTCGCGGACGGGGTTCACCGCGAGCCGGAAGGCAATACCCTCGGTGACCCAACACACTGAACGCGTACGACTCTTCGACCCGGCGAGTACGGACCCATGTGCTCAGCCGTCTGTTCGAGTCGGCGCGGTCCCGGAGACCGGCAAGGGGAGAGGTCGTGGCATCGACCACCCGCCGGACCCGTCCGCCGAACGCGGACCTGGCCCGGCTCATCGAAGCCAGCGGCGCGAGCCGCAAGTCCCTGGCCCTGCGCGTCAACCAGCTCGCCCACGCCGCCGGGACAGAGACGGACTACTCACATACTTCTGTAGCGAACTGGTGCAGACGTGGGATGACGCCGAAATGGCCGGTCCCGAAGCTGTTGGCGCAGGCCATCGGCGAACGGCTCGGCCGGCCCGTCGCCCTGGGCGAAATCGGCATGGGCGAGGCGGAGACAACCGACGCGGATGTGGGGTTGGATTTCCCCAGGGACCCCGCCGACGCCGTCCGCGTCGCCACTTCGTTCTGGAGCTCCGTGAACCGCCGCGACTTCCTGGCCGGATCCGGCTTCGCCGCCTCCGCCTTCACCACCCCCGTCACCCGTTGGCTCGTCACCCCCGCCGACGAGACCGCCGACCACAGCGGCGGCCAGCAGGTCGGCCGGGCCGACCTCGACGAACTGCGCCAGGCCGCCGACGACGCCCGCCGCTGGGACTCCAAATACGGCGGCGGGAACTGGAAAGCCAACTCCGTCACCCACTGCCTCGACCACCGGGCCACCCCGCTGCTGCAAGGCAGCTTCACCGACGAGATCGGCCGCGAACTCTTCTCCGTCACCGCGCAGTTGTCCCGGCTCGCCGGCTGGACGGCCTTCGACGTCGGCCAGCACAATGCCGCTCAGCGGCACTTCATCCAGGCCCTCCGCCTCGCCCGCGCGGGCGGCGACGTACAGCTGGGCTGCTATGTGCTGACCACGATGGCCATGCAGACCCTGATGCGGGGCTTCGCGTCCGAGGCCGTGGACATGGCCCAGGGCGCCTTCAACCGGGCCAAGGGACACGCCGTGCCCAGAGTGCTGGCCTTCACCAAGCTGATCGAAGCCCGCGCTCACGCCCGCGAGAACGACCCCCGGGCCGCCTCCCGCGCCCTGAAAACATCCGAAGACCTCCTGGGCCAGGCGAAGGACGACAGCGGCGACGAGCCCGCCTGGATCGATTTCTATCACCACGCCCGCCTCTCCGCGGACGCCGCCGAGGTCTTCCGGGACCTGAAGAACCCCAAAACCGCCCTCGGCTGGAACAAGCAGGCCGCCGCGATGCCGACCGGGGTGTTCACCCGCTCCGTCGGCATGCGGCTCGCCATCGTCGGGACCGCCCACCTCCAGGCCCGAGACCTCGACCACGGCCTCGAACTCGGCAACCGCTCCATCGACATCCTCGCCCGCGTCCAGTCCTCCCGCGCCAAGGACTACGTCCGCGAATTCAACGCCTCCCTCGCCCCCTGGCGGCGCGAGCCGGCCGTCCGCGAGTTCATCCACCGCACCCGCACCGAACTCGGTGTCGCCGCCTGAACACGGCCGGCCGGTGTGACGTCACTCGAATGATTGCCGTGCGCGGCAACCCACATGCAGAGGTCGCCCCGAGGGCATCTGGAGCATCCCCGGCTTCCGCGCGCAGGGTCAGAATGTCCAGGTTCGGTGATCTCGCGCCCCTCGTCGTGAGGAGGCTCGACCGGGCGAAGAAGTCGTCCTCAGCGTCTGCGAGGTGATGGTCAGTGCGTTGCCGTCCTCATGCCGGTTGCGCCCGTCCAGTTGGAGCAGCAACTCCTCACGCGGCACCGGAAGAGCAGCCCAGGCAGTTCATCCTCGGCGCCGTCAGGCTGATCGAGGAGGCAGGTACGGGCTTCCAGGGATCACCGCAGTCCGACACACACGTGCTCTTGGAAGCTGTGCCTGCCTCCGTGCCTACGTCCGGACAACCTACTCAACTGCGAATACACCGAAGCCCTGCTTTGAATTGGTGGCAATGGAGGGGAAGCACCAAGGCGCTCTGGCTTCGCTGCTCCTGCAGACGGATCCGCTTGCTCGTCATGGAGAGGCATGCCTGCTTTACTCACGGGCTCGAAAGCGGGGCGATGATGTCACGATTTTCGCAGGCGTACATCGCTTGACGGATTATGGCCACAGGGTCCTGCTGGTACTCCAGCAGGATTTCGCTGTCTGACCTGGCCTTTCGCCGGGTGGCGGGATACTCCAGCCGTACATCGCAACCTGACGCGGGGTCACCTACGTTGAACCGGCTGACTCGGATGGTGACGGCCGAGTGCATCGGCATGTTACGGATCAGTTGGGTTGCCTTTACGGCTGGGTGCGTCGTTCGGCGGCGTCGAACGCGGGCGCGAGCGGGGCCAGTGCCGCGCGGAGCTGGTCGGGCAGTGAGCCGGAGGGCACGACCAGTCCTCCGGCGCCGAAACTCCCGACGGCCTCTGCGTTCCCGGTCGGCTGGAGCCAGCCTTCCAGTGCGATGCGAACCGCCGCGGCGACGCTTGCCGCAAGAACGCGGGCGGTGTGCGCTCCGGTGTCATCCAGGCGTCCGGCGATCACCGCCGTGAGAGGGGGCTCGATGCCGGCGGTGGTGTCGAGGAAAGCGTCGCGCAGCGCGGTCCGGGCAGTGATCAGCAGCAGCGCCTCGTGTTCGCGCTCACTGGTGTTCGTGTACTGCTCGACCACTGCTTCAGTGACGGCGTCAGCCAGGCGCACTCCTGCAGGCCGGGCCGCGACCGCCGCCGCGATCCGCGCCTCCCGGTCCGCGGTCACAGCGGAGACGATCGCCTGCTCGCGGCTGGCGAAGTAGTTGTTGTAGGTGCGCGGCGAGACCCCGGCCGCCTCGGCGATGTCCTCGACCCGCACCTGGTCGGGTCCGTGCTCCACGGCCAGGCGCAGGGCCGCCTCGCGTAGCGCCTCGCGCGTGGCCTGCTTCTTCCGCTCCCGCAGCCCTGGTGGTGGTGTCGTCACGGTGTCAGCGTCCCACGCATGACTGCGTGCACGCAAACTTGCGCGCACGCACTTTTCCTGTCAGCCTCGACCCGCCCGCGACTGACAGAGAGGACGTCATCATGCGAGCCAGAGGAATGACCTACGACACCGGATTTGTCGCGCACGGCCGTATATCCCGCGAGCACTTCGACACCGCGGTGGTCCGGCGCGAGCTCGCCGTCATCCGCGACGACCTGCACTGCAACGCGGTCCAGATCATCGGCGGCGCCCCGGACCGACTGGAGCTGGCCGCCGGTGTCGCCGCCGAGCTCGGCCTGGAGGTCTGGTTCTCGCCCTATCCGCTGGAACTGGATCCGGAGCAGATCCTCACGCTCTTCCACGACTGCGCCGCGCGAGCGGAACGGCTCCGACAGCAGGGGGCCGCAGTCGTGTTCGTCGCAGGGGTCGAGCTGAGCGTGATGAACCGCGGGTTCCTACCCGGAGAAAGCCCCGAGGGACGGGTCGAGCAACTGATGAGCCGGCCCGAGCGACGGGCCGAAGCGATGCGTGAACTCGGTGTGCGCATCAACACGTTCCTCCGCGACGCGGCGGCCACGGTCCGCGAGCGCTTCCAGGGCAAGCTCACCTACGCATCCATCCAGTTCGAGCAGGTCGACTGGACCTTCTTCGACATCGTGACGTACGAGCTGATCCGCTCCGCCGAGGTCGCCGACCGGTTCCGGGACGCGGTGCGCACCCTGGCCCAAGGCCCGAAGCCGCTCGCCATCACCGGGTTCGGCACCGCGGCCTACCGCGGCGCGGGAGACCGCGGCGGGCGGGTGCTGGAAGTGGTCGAGCACGACCCACAAACCAAGGCCCCTGTGCGACTGAACGGCATATACGAGCGCGACGAGGCCGGCCAGGCCGCATATCTGAGCGAACTGCTGGAAATCTTCGAGACCGAGGGCGTGGACAGCGCGTTCGTGTTCCTGTTCGCCTTGCCCGGCTACCCGCACCGCCCGGACGGCGACCCCAGGGACGACTTGGACCGGGCAGGCCTGGGCATCGTCAAACTCCTCGAAGGGCACCGGGGACAGACCTACCCCGACATGGAATGGGAACCCAAGGCCGCCTTCGCGGCAGTGGCCCAGCGGTATCGGAGGTGACAGGCACCACACACGGTGACCACGGCTCGGGATCTGCACCGCACCGCGGTGCAGATCCCGAGCAGATGGAAACGGTATTCGCCGAACTCGCCGCAGACCTCGCGCCGGTCTACCGCCGCCGCGACCTGCGGGCCAACGGCGTGTTGTACCTGCGCGGGTTACTGATGCCGGGCGTCGCGGGCAACTGCTGGTCGATCGCAGAGGCAGTCGGCCCCGGCCGTACCGCCTGACCACCTGCTCGAACGCGCCTGCTGGGAGGAGGACGCCGCGAGAGACGTGGTGCGCGCGTTCCTGACCCGGCACCTCGGCGCCGACGGCGGGGTCCTGATCTCCGACGAGACGGGGCAGGCGAAGAAGGGGACGAAAACCGCGGCTATGGGCCGGCAGTATTCCGGCACGATGGGCCGGGCCGAGAACGTGATCGTCGCGGTGTACACGACGTACGCGACCAAGCGGGGCCACGCCCTCATCGACCGGGACCTGTACGTGCAGGCCGACTGGATCGCCGATCCGGCGCGGATGGCGACGGCGGGTTCCCCTCAGGATCACGCATTCGCCACCAAGCCGGCGCTCGCCCTCGCACAGGCGAAACGGGCGCTGACCGCCGGAATCAGGCCCCAGTGGGCAACCGGGGACGAGGTATACGGACGCAGCCGGGAGCTGCGCGAGTTCTTGGAAGGTGGCTGAGCTGCTGGACGCGCTGGGTTACGACGCCGTGGACACCGGAAGCCTCGCCGACAGCTGGCGAAGCGAGCCAGGCACCCCGTCTACGTTCAGCCGTACCTGCCCGCACAGCCCGAGGGGCTGACCGACGCGGAGAAGTGGCGCTGGTTCTCCGAGACCCCGGGCCTCCCGGTACCCGCAGACAGGGTCAAAGAACTGACCGACACCGCAATACGGCGCTCCGCGGGCGATGCCCGCGCGACTCTTGCTCAGGACTGAACCAGAAGGCGGGGATCAGGCATGGGGTGGAAGCGGGGCCTATTGCTGCCGCAGGCCTGTCTCCTGGCTTCAGAGAGCACATCCTCATAAAGGCTGATTCATGGTGTTTTACGTCACGGTCGACCGCCGTCTGCCGAAGACGCCATGCCGACCAGGCGGATAGACCACGCAGCTCCGTTCCGGCTGCTGCCGGGTGAGGCCCGCCAGCAGCCGGAGCCGCGTCCCGGGGACGCCGTCCCGGAATCAGGCGCTGCGCGTCGCCTCCGCGAGCTGCCAGCCGAGTCAGGCCGAAGACCCGCCTGCCGAAGCACCTGGTGCTGTGGTTGGCCCCGTACTTGCCTTGCCGTGTACGGGGCCAACGGGCAGTCCGGGCTGGTCATGAAGCTTGGTGGAGCGAGAGGGCTTTGTGCAAAACCTGCCCTCCGCCCCCAGCTCCTACCGGGGCCGGGGGCGGAGGTGTTCACCACTCGGGGAGTCGGTGGTTCACCCCGCCGTCTCTGGCGTCGCTTCGCACTCCTGATCTGTCAGTTGCCGGTCATGCGTGGGTAGACCGGGGCGACGTCGGCAGGGTTGGTTGCCCGAGATGTGCATGGTCGGCAGTGATTCAACCGCTCCTCGAAGTAAGGGACCGGCAGTCCGGCTCAGGAGAGTCGGACAGGCAGCTTGTCGAACGCGACCAGACGGTCGGTGCGGACCTCCAGCGGCTCACCGGCGAGCTCGACCGAGGAGTACCGCTCGGCGATGAGGCCGAGAATCACGCTGGTCTCGGCCCGCGCCAACAGCTGCCCGGCACACGCGTGGGTACCGAGCCCGAACGTCAGGTTCCGGCTCGCCTCCGGCGGGCGGTTGTGGTCGAAGTTGTTCGGGTTTTCGAACACCGCCGGGTCCCGGTTCGCGGCGCCGATCGGGTACTTGATGCACGACCCCGCAGGGATGCGCACGTCCTGGATCTCGATGTCCTCGTTCGGGAACCGTGTGATGATGAGTTCGACCGGATTCAGCCGCGCCAGTTCGTTGACGAACGCCTCCCGGATCTCCGGCTTCTCCCTGAACTCGGCCATCAGGTCTGGTCGTTCGGCGAACAACTTGAATCCGGCACCGATGAGGTAGGCGGGGTTCGGGCCGCCCGACATGTACAGCAGCACCGTGGTCTCCAGGACCTCGCGCCAGGTGAGCTCGCCGCGCCCGTGGGCTGCGAGTAGTTCATCGACCAGCCCGTTTCCAGGCTCCTCGGCGCTCTGCTTCTCCCGTACGTACCGCTCGGTCTCGGCGAACATGAAGTTCATCCCAGCCAGCGACCTCGCGTGGATCCCCTCACCCGGTGCGGTCGCGTTGATGAGCATCGCGTCCCACAGAGCCCAGAACATCCCCTCCACGTCACCCACGGGCATGTCGAGGATGCGGCACATCGTCAGATGGGTGGGCATCACGCCCAGGTCGAAGTGAGCGTCCACCACCTCGCCCGGGGCGAGCTTGTCGAGCGTCTCGACGGTGAAGTCATGCGTCAGCCGCGCCCATGTGCCGATCATCTTCGGTGTCAGCCAACGATTCGTCAGCCGCCGCATCCGGGTGTGCTCCGGCGCGTCCTTGGACAGGACGGTGTTGTCGAACGCGGTCCATGGATGAGGGTGCTCGCCGGCGGCGGCAAACGACGGCGGCTCCGCAATCCGCATACACGGCAGTTTCGCATTGTGCATGGTGTCCGCGTGGTTCAGTACCACATATGTGTTCTCCGTCGTCCGGTGCACCGGCGCGATCGCCCGCGCACGCTCGTACGCCGGGTACGGGTCGGCCCGGAATCCCTCGTCGTTCCACGGGAACATCGCCGAGGCGTCCTCAATGGTCAAACTCATCTCCGTCACTCCTTCGGGTCTGGTCAGGACAAGGCCAGGTCAGGCGGGCATCAGGGTCAGGAGGTCCCGGGTCCACGCGTCAGCGAGTTCTGTGGCCGGGGTCGTCGACGCGGCATCATGCTTGGCCGTGGTACCGATCTGCTCCGCGCCGAGCTCCAGGAGTGCTCTACGGAGGGTCTCGATGGCGTTGTTGAACGTCTCGTAGATGCTGTCACCGAGCCCGAACGCCGCGAACCGCACACCCGTCAGGTCGGGGCGCTCCGCCATGAGCGCGTCGTAGAACGGCGCGGCAGTCTCCGGCAGTTCGCCCTCCCCGTAAGTGGAACTGACGAACACCGCGATCTCCATGGCAGCCAGGTCGGACACCTCGACGTCGGTCAGCTCCGCGGTCACTGTCTCGAACCCCTGGCCACGGAACGCGGCAACGATGTCGTCGGCGACCATCTCCGCGTTGCCCGACTCGGTCCCGTACAGGACGTGTACGACAGTCATTCCGTTTCTCCTGTGTTGTCGATGGCCGCAGTCGTGGCCGTCGGGATGGAAGCCAGGGCGTCGGAACCCGCCGCCGCAGCGAGGAGTTCGCCCCTGGTGGTGAACTTCCTTCGGCACCTGTCGGGCCGGGCGCGTCGAACCTCGGCACCGTCGATGCGCTGCCACGCCTCGAAACTCACCGTCGAGGCCGGCAGTTGGTCGCGGAGGCCGAACAGGCCCGTACGCTGCTGCGGCTCCTGGCCGCGCAGGAACTCGAGGACGCACTTCGCCGCAGATGCCGCCAACTTCCGGTTCTCCGCAAGGTTTCCCAGGCGGCCGGTGGCGGGACCACCCACGCGGAACACGTTCGATGCCTCCAGATCAGCGACATGTGCCGGCTGTGCCGGAGGGGAGTCGAAGCCCAGCGCCGTGATGACGGTGTCGGCGTCGAGGTGGTCGACCAGCGCCGTGCCCTCCACATGACGGGTCGTCACGCGGACCCGGCCGTCGTGCCTGCGAATGGAGACCGGAACCTGCCGGAACCGCACGTTCACCGTCGTGCGCGGAGACACCGCGGGCCCGCCGAGCAGAGATACGCCATCCACGCTCAGGTGGACCCCGACGACCTCGGCGAGTTCCTTGACCATTGACGCATCCCACTTCGCTGCATGCGGCTCACACCTCCCCAGGATGTGGATCGTCCGCACGGGGTCCGGCGCCACTGCGCGCAGCGCGTCGTCGTCGACGTCCGACGCGATGAAGTCCAGGTCGGACTTGGCCAGCAGCCGTGCGACATCCGCCGCGACGTTTCCGGTGCCGAGGATGACGACCTCGGGCCCCAGACACTCCGGACCGGCTTGCCGGTGGCGCAGGCGAGAGTCCGGGTCGGAGTTCAACAAGCGGATCAGGTCACCGGCGCCGACGACCCGAGCGTCCGGGTCCTGGTCGATGCCCAGTTGCCTGTCCGTCCCCAGTCCGGTTGCCAGCACGACTGCGTGAAAGTTGTCCAGAAGCGCACGGAAGCTCACATCGGTTCCGACAGACACGTTCCCGACGAAATCAACCCCCGGCTGCCCGAAGAGCCGCTCGAACTGGCGTGACACTGCCTTGGCGCCCTGGTGATCCGGCGCGATGCCGTACCGGACCAACCCGAACGGCGTCGGCAGCGAGTCGAAGACCGCGATCTCGAGGTCGGGCTGTCCCTTGCGCAGAGCCTGGGCCGCGTAGCACCCGCTGGGGCCGGCGCCGATGACCGCGACCTGAAGCGGAAGCCCGTTGCCGACGGCGGCGGCCGGTTGGTTCGGCGCTGTCTCTGCCGGAGTTTTCATGGCTACCTCGGTTGCTGCGAAGAAGTTCAACAGATGGGAAGAACGTTAACTAACTAACGGACGTTAGGGTAGTGAGTGAAGAAGTTTCCCGATGCGGATCCGGCGCCGCTGGTGCCCGAGCTCGTGGACGTCCCCGACGTAAGACGTCGGTGCATCCAGCTCGTTCGGCAGCGGCGCCGGACGGTGTTCCGCACCTTCCTTGTCGTGTACTCAGACTGTTTGCTGTCGCGCGAGTCGCCGAGCGTCAACATCGTCGGACGAGGCGTCCCCTTCTAGTGCCTGTCGTGTCCCGGCCGTACGTACACGGCGTCGCAGGCGGAGGCCGTCACAGCTCT
Source organism: Streptomyces sp. DSM 40750 (assembly GCF_024612035.1). Classification (GTDB taxonomy): domain Bacteria; phylum Actinomycetota; class Actinomycetes; order Streptomycetales; family Streptomycetaceae; genus Streptomyces. The sequence continues at coordinate 332,145 of NZ_CP102513.1, read as the reverse complement.
TGGCGGCCGATGCGCTGGTACACCTCGGGACGCCGAGTCCGCAGAACTCGCGCGACGGCCATTCCGATCAGGAACAACGCGAATGTGAAGATCAGGAAGAACGACGTGACGAAGCCGGAGCCACCGAGCAGGTCCGAGTAGTTCGCCACCGCGAGACAGGCCACCACGCCGATACCGATCGCCGCCACGAGCGGTGCGACGGCGGTCTTCCACACAGGTTCCCGCGACGGGTTGCGACGGAAGTAGACGAACACCGCCACACTCGCCGCGAACAGGAGCAGCAGGATCGCGAAGGAACCGATGCCGGACGCCCGGGCGTACAGGACGTTCGGGTCGCTGCCCAGCGCCACGAAGAGCACCACACCGATGGCCCACAGGCCGCCGATGACGGACGCGGCCGCATACGGCGACCCGTGCTTGGGGTGCACCTTGCCCAGGACCGTCGGCACCACACCGTCGGTGCCGAGCGAGTACATGTATCGCGCCGTGACGTTGTGGATGGACAGCATCGACGCCAGGATCGAGGTCAGCAGCAGGACGGTGACGATGTCGACCACGGTCTTGCCGACCAGCACGGTCAGCGCGTCGGTGAACATTCCGCCGGTGTTGGCAGTGGCGGTCGCCTGCGTCTTGTCCGCGCCGGTGAAGGCGATGTAGGCCCACGCGGCCAGAGCGTAGAAGACGCCGATGCCCGCCACGGACAGGTAGGTGGCCCGGGGGATGGTCTTGTCGGGATCCTTGACCTCCTCGCGGAAGATGACGGTCGCCTCGAACCCGAAGAAGTTGCCGACCACGAACAGGAGTGCCAGACCGATGTTGGGGTCGGTGAGCCACGGCAGGCTCAGGGTGGCGCCCCCGGTGCCGGACGGAGCCCCGTGGACGAACGACGCGACGTCGAAGACGAGAACGGCGACGACTTCGAGCACCATGACTACGGTCAGCACCTTCGCTGAGAGGTCGATGCGCCGGTAGGCCAGTGCGGTGGTCACCGCGACGATCGCCAGCGCATACCAGCCCCATGCGATGTGAGGACCGTTGAGGTTCTTCTCCACGTAGCTCTGGACCGTGATGGCGAAGAACGACGGAGCGAAGAAACCGATCATGAAGTAGCCGAACGTCGCCAGGAACGCGCCGCCCAGACCGGCCGGGCGTCCGAGACCCTGGGTCACGAAGGAGTAGAAGCCGCCCGGGTTCGGAACGGCACGGCCCATCACCGTGAAGCCGACGCAGAAGACCAGGAGTATGACCGTCGCCACGATGTAGATCGCCGGACCCGTCTTGCCGCCGAACATCAGCAGCACCGGGATGAACCCGGCCACCGTGGTCAGCGGCGCGGAGAACGCGAGCACGCTCATGGCGAGCTCGCCGACGCCCATGTTGCCCTGCAGATGCCGCGGCTCGTCCACGACCTCCGCCCTTCGTCTTTCACCACTCACAGTGGGGACCTGCTCGTGTCGTGCCATGAGTTTCTCTTCCTGGTGAGGCCCACCGAGCTACCGCGGGGCCGGTTGGGTGTAGGTGTCGCCTCCCCGAGTGATGCCGTCCTGTTCAGGTACGGGCTCACCGCGTGGAGCTCGCTGCGCCGGCACCGATGCCTGCACAGACGTTCTGGTGTGGGGGGAGGTGGCCGTGGCGGGATGCCGGTCCGGTCAGGTGACCAGGTCCGACAACGGCCGGCCTGTCAGCGCCTGTCGGGCGCGCAGCACGACGGCCTCCTGGAGCGCGTCCATCGCCAGGTCGGACCGCCACGCGACGTGCGGGGTCATCACCAGGTTCGGCACACCGCGCAGTACGTGATCCGCCGGCAGCGGCTCGGTCGTGAAGGTGTCCAGACCCGCACCCGCCAGATGGCCGGACCGCAGCGCGTCCGCCAGCGCGGCCTCGTCGACGAGCCCGCCGCGCGAGACGTTGACGAGGACCGAGCGGTGCCGCATGCGTCCGATGACCTCGGCCGACATCAGGTTTCTGGTCTCGGCCGACAACGGCAGGTGCAGCGACACCACGTCGGACTGCTCGAGCAGTTCCCTCAGCGGCGCGGCCGGTACCGAGGTGAAGGTCGCGAACGGGTCGTAGCCGCGGACGTTCGTGCCCAGTGCCGCGTACCACCGGGCGACCTGGCGGCCGATCCGGCCCATGCCCACGACCGCGACGTCCAGATGGGAGAACCGCGGCGTGTCCATCCCGACGCTGCCCGCCCACTGGCCGGCCTCGATGGCCGATTGCCCCGCCGGGATGCGCCGCGCCAGCAGCAGCCCCATGGTGAGCGCGTGCGACGCGACCTCCTCGGTCGCCGCACCCGGCACGATCGCGACCGGCACACCCTTCGTCCGGGCGGCCGTCACGTCGATGTTGTCGTAGCCGATGCCGTACCGCACCACGGCGATGCACTTCTTCATCGCGGCGAAGTCCTGGGCCTCCACGGGCGCGTACGGGGTCACCATCACCACGGTCGCTTCCGGGATCGACGCACGGAACGTCTTCCGGTCCGGCGCCACCATGAAGTCCAGCCCGAACTCCTCGGCCAGCGCCCGCTCCCGCTCCAGACTCGGGTATTGCTGAGGACCGACAAGGAGCAAACCACCGGCACCACCGGCGATTCCGGCCGGGGTTTCGGTGCTGCTTGCAAGAGACATTTCAACCCTCTCAGATCAGGGCGAAGACATTCGGTGGCCGGGAACTCGGGCCGCCTAAACCTGCTTGTGCGGAAAGTGAAATGAAACGTAAGGACAGCCGAACAGTCCGTCAACGGGTCCGACCGCGTCAGATCGGAATACGTCAGAACTGGGAACGGTGTGTTGTCGAAACTGGATTAATCTCGGCGACGGCCCGACAGCGGGGTATGCAGCCATACGGGCGGCCGACGTGGGTCGGCGACACTGCCTCACGCCGACTCTAGCGAACTAACGGTCGTTAGTATACGGTGGGTGCTGAACATTGCAATCGGAGGTGTGTGCGACCGTGAATGTGCGACAACTTCAGGCTTTCCTCGCGGTCGCCGAGCATCTGCACTTCGGTCGGGCCGCGGAGCAGCTCTTCATGGCCCAGGCGCCGCTGAGCCGGACCATCCAGGCCCTCGAGGGTGACCTCGGTACCCGCCTCTTCGAGCGCAATACCCGCTCGGTCTCCCTCACCCCGGCCGGCAGAGCTCTCATCGAACCTGCCCGTCAAGTGCTCGAAGCGGTCGCCTGCGCCGAAACCGCCGTCAGAGCTGCTGTCTCCGGGGAATCCGGCATCGTCCGTGTCGAGTTCTGCGGGGTCGCCGCGCATCCTCTGGTGGCCGCCCTCTCCCGCGCCATGCGCGCGGACCATCCCGGCATCCGCCTCGATCTGACCTCGCAAGCCGTCTCCAGGCCTACGATCCGCCGCCTGCTGGATGAAGAGGTGGATGTCGGGTTGGGCCGCTTCGACAATCCGCCGCCCGGCCTCGACAGTGAGGTCCTCATCGCGGACTCGCTGGTCGTAGCGGTGCCCCGGACGCATCGCCTCGCCGGCTCCCAGGTCGTGGGCTTCCAGGACGTGGCCTCCGAGCCCTTCGTCTCCCTGCCCTACGCCACCGGATCGGTCACCACCGACCGGCTCTGGCGCCTCGGCTACGCGCACGGCGCCGGCGGCGTCAACAACGTCCAGTTCGCCCCCGACACCTTCTCCTGTCTGGCGCTGGTCGGTGCCGAGGTCGGCTGTCATCTCGCCCTGCGGTCCGTCGCCCGCACGACGACCAATCCCAACGTCGTCTTCCTCCCCCTCGCTCAACGCGAATGCGAACTGGTGCCCGACGTGCATCTCCGCGTGGCGTGGCGATCCGGGGCGACCACCCTGCCCGTCGAAGCCGCACTCGGACACCTGCGCCGCCATCTGCGCCAGAATCGACCGGCGGTCGCCGCCTGAGCGGCCTTGCAGCCGCACTGATCATTTCAGTTCCGGAAACAATCGCTCGCGACCTTCGCATCAATTCTGTCTGGCGCTCAATATTTCCGAGTCGTAACGTCGCATTGTCGAAATCTCGCTCGACTCTCCCCGGTGATCCCGGGGAAACAATGGCCGCGCAGACCTGTGCGCTGTTCACCCTGCCGATCGAGTCTTTTTCTGTGCTCGAAATCCCGCAAAGGAGCAATACATGGGCAACGAAAAAACCGTGCGTGAGATCGATGCACTCGTAGTCGGAACCGGTATGGGCGGCGTCATGGCACTGCGCACCCTCACCGCCGACGCCGGCCTCGACGCGATCGCGATCGACAAGGCGCCGCAGGTTGGCGGCACTTGGTACTGGAACCGTTACCCCGGTGCGCTCTCCGACACCCAGAGTTTCATGTACCAGCTGCCCTACGAAAAGGAACTGTTCCAGCGGACCGACTGGCGCACTCGTTACGTTCCCGGGCCTCAGATCCGCCAGTACATCGAGGACGCCGTCGACTTCTGGGACCTGCGCTCACGCATCCAGCTCGAGACCGCCCTGGTCAGCGCTGCCTTCGACGAGGAGAACGCGAACTGGCACGTCGTCACCGACAAGGGCGAGTTCCGCGCCCGCTTCCTGGTCACTGCCGCCGGCCTCCTGTCCCAGATCAACATCCCCGACTTCCCCGGGATCGACCGGTTCAAGGGCCGCATCGTCCACACCGCCGACTGGCCCGAGGATCTCGACATCTCCGGCCTGCGCATCGGTGTCATCGGCAACGGTTCCACGGGCATCCAGTTCATGACCGAGGCCGCCAAGACCGTCGCCCATCTGACCTCGTTCCAGCGCACGGCGCAGTACAGCGTCCCCGCGGGAAACCGCGAGTGGTCCGACGCCGAACTGGAGCAGTTCAAGACCACGTGCGAGGACCGCTGGGAGGAGTTCCGCACCTCCAAGATCGGCTTCGGTGTCGACGAGACCACGCGCAGCATCTGGAGCGTCTCCGAGGAGGAGCGCGAGGCCGTCTTCGAGTGGGCCTGGCGCAAGGGCGGCAACTACACCTTCGCCACGGAGACCTTCTGCGACGTCACCAGCGACCGCGCCGCCAACGAGCTCGCCGCCGACTTCATCAAGCGGAAGATCAGGGAGACCGTCCAGGACCCGGAGACGGCGCGCAAGCTCACCCCGAGCGAGTTGTTCGCTCGTCGCCCCATCTGTGACTCCGGTTACTTCGAGATCTTCAATCAGTCCAACGTCACTCTTGTCAGTATCAGGGAGAACCCCATCCGGGAGTTCGTGGCGGGCGGCCTCGTCACCGAGGACGGCGCCCTCCACGAGCTCGACGTCCTGGTCCTGGCCACCGGCTTCGACGCCGTCGAGGGCAGCTACCGGAAGATGGATATCCGCGGCATCAGCGGTAAGACCCTCAAGGAGCACTGGGCCGACGCCCCCCGCACCCACATGGGCATGACCGTGTCCGGATTCCCGAACCTGTTCATGATCCTCGGCCCGAACGGCCCGTTCGTGAACAACCCCTCTGCGATCGGCGTTCAGGCCAAGTGGATCGCCCAGGCCGTCAAGAGCATCAAGGACACCCAGGGCGCCTCCATCTGGCTGCGCGAGGAGGCCGAGGAGAAGTGGCTCCAGACCTGCCTCGACGAGCTCAAGGGCTCGCTGTTCCTGGAGACCGGCTCGTGGATCTTCGGCAACAACATCCCCGGCAAGCGAAAGGCCCGCACCGCCAACTTCTACGTCGGCGGCCTCGACAAGTTCATCGCGATCTCCGAGGCGGAGGCAGCCCAGGGATACCCCAGCTACGAGGTCCTGATCCCGTCCGTGGTCTGACCACACCCCCCGCAAGCGGTTTGGAGAAGCCAGCTATGAGCACGTACAAGACCATCTCGCCGCTGAATGGTGAGGTGCTCGCCGAGTACACGATGATGACCGACACCGAGGTCGCCGCGGCGCTCACCCGCGCCACCGACGCCTACCGCGACTGGGCCCGCACCGGAGCCGACGCACGGGGCACTGTCCTGGGCCGCATCGCCCAGCTCCACCGGGAGCGAAGCGCCGAGCTCGCCGAGGCCATGGCGACCGAGATGGGTAAGCCGCTCGCCCAGGCCGAAGGCGAGGTCGCCCTATCGGCCTCGATCTACGACTACTACGCCGGCGCCGGTGCCCAGCTGTTGGCCGATGAGGTCATCGAGATCGGCGCCGGGGGACGAGCCGTCGTCCAGACCGCCCCCACCGGCCCCGTGCTCGGGATCATGCCGTGGAACTTCCCGCTGTACCAGGTGGCGCGCTTCGTCGCACCCAACCTTCTGCTCGGGAACACGGTCCTCCTCAAGCACGCGCGCTCCTGCACCCGAACGGCGCTGCTCATCGATGCCATCGTCGCCGACGCGAACGCTCCGAAGGGCGTCTACGAGAACCTCATCGTGTCGTCCTCGCAGATCGCCTCCCTCATCGCCGACGACCGACTCCGGGGCGTCTCGCTGACCGGCTCGGAGGAAGTCGGCCAGATCGTGGCCGCCCAGGCCGGCCGGCATCTCAAGAAGTGCGTTCTGGAACTCGGCGGCTCGGACCCGTTCATCGTCCTGCCCGACGCCGACCTCGACCTCGCACTCGACCTGGCCGCGACGGGCCGGTTCAGCAACGCCGGCCAGTCCTGCACGTCCTCCAAGCGGATGATCATCCACAGTGATGTCTACGACCGGTTTCTCGAGGGGTTCGTCGCCCGCGCGAAGCAGTGGAACACCGGCGATCCGCTGAGCCCGGAAACCCGCATCGGCCCGATGGCGTCCGAGTCCGGCCGGCGGGAGATCGCCGAGCAGGTGGCCGACGCCGTGTCCAAGGGGGCCGAGTTGCACCTCGGCGGCGTGGTCCCCGACGGCCCCGGTGCGTTCTACCCAGCCACGGTCATCACCGGTGTGACCCCGGAGATGCGCGCCTACAGCGAGGAACTCTTCGGTCCTGTCGCGGTCCTGTACAAGGTCGACTCCGTCGAGAAGGCCGTCGAGGTCGCGAACGACTCCCGGTTCGGGCTCGGATCCGCCGTGTTCACCCGCGACGCGGACCTCGCCGCGGACATAGCCGACCGCCTGGACGTCGGCATGGTCGGCCTCAACACCCTCATCCGCAGCCAGCCCGACCTGCCGTTCGGCGGTGTCAAGGCGTCCGGGATCGGCCGAGAGCTCGGCCGCCTGGGCCTGGACGAGTTCGCCAACAAGAAGACCATCCGTCTTTCCTGACGGCTCCGGTTCCCACGCAGCGCCCTGCCCGCGAGCCTCCCCGCGGGCAGGGCGCCTTTGCGAACGGCACACACCCCGTACGACTGACTACGACGAAGGACATGACGTGAAGCTTGTTTCCTACCATTCCGGTGCCGGCTGGCAGCCGGGCCTCCTGCACGGCGACCACGTGTTCGGTCTCAACACCGCGCTGCGCGCGGCCGGCCTTGCGGCCTCCGCCGACCTGCCGTCGACCCGTGCGTTCCTCCAGGCGCACGGCAGCCGGTTGCCCTCGATCGCCGCGGCCCTCGACCCGGTTCTCGACGGCGGGGCCATCGAGCCCGTCGGCGACGTCGCCACGGTGCGCCTCGGCCCGCCGGTCACCGACCCGCTCAAGGTCCTCTGCGTCGGCCTGAACTACTCCGACCACGTCGGCGAGACCGGTCGCGCCATGCCGAGCCACCCCGACCTGTTCGCCAAGTTCGCCAGCAGCCTCATCGGCCCCTACGACGCCATCGACCGGTCCGACGTGACCGACAACCTGGACTTCGAGGGAGAACTCGCCGTCGTCATCGGCAAGGCGTGCAGCCGCGTGGACGAGAGCGACGCTCTGTCGTACGTGGCCGGACTGTCCGTTCTCAACGACATCACCGCCCGGGATCTCCAGTACCGCGGCACACAGTGGCTCGCGGGCAAGGCTGTTGACCGGGCGACGCCGTTCGGACCAGCCATCGTGACCCTGGAGGAGATCGGCAACCCACAGGCCCTGGACATCGAGACATTCGTCAATGGCACCCGGGTCCAAGGCTCCAACACCAAGTACATGATCTTCTCCGTCGCCAAGATCATCTCCTACGTCAGCCAGTTCCTCACCCTCAGCCCCGGCGATGTCATCGCCACCGGTACCCCCGAGGGCATCGGCGCGAAGCGGAATCCGCCCATGTGGCTGCGCCCCGGCGACAAGGTCGAGGTCGTCCTGGAGAAGGTCGGGACCCTGAGCAACCAGATCCACTGATCTGCACTCTTCACGTCTGCGGAACCGAGCCCCGGCCCGGTTCCGCAGACGTTTTGCCAGGCCTCAGGCGCGGGACGCGAACAGCTCGGCCAGATGCTGGGCCGGTACGTCGGCCAGGTCGTCGAGCTGCACGCGGCAGGACATGCCGTCCGCGAGGAACACCGCATCGGAGTGCGTCCGCACCGTGGGCAGAAGGTGCGTCTCGGCGACAGCGACGCTGACCTCGTAGTGCCCCTTCTCCACACCGAAGTTGCCAGCCAGGCCGCAGCATCCCTGCACCTTGGTGACGGTCGCACCGGCCCTCTCCAGCAGACGCTGGTCGGTGTCCCAGCCGATGACCGCGCTGTGGTGGCAGTGAGGCTGCGCCACCACCTCCACGCCGGTCAGGTCAGGAAGAGACAGGTCGAGACGCTCGACGAGCTCGGCGAAGCTCAGCACACCCGACGCCACCACGTCCGCCTCCTCGGTGTCGCACAGCTCCCGCGCGTCGCTGCGCAGCGACGCGAGACAGGACGGCTCCAGCGCCATGACCGGGATTCCACTGCGGACGTAGGGCGCGAGCGTCCGCATCGTCCGGCCGACCAGGACCCGCGCCTGGTCTAGCTGGCCGGTCGTGATCCAGGTCAAGCCACAGCAGGCGTCCTCCCGGACGACGCGGACCGTGAGGCCCCGGGACTCCAGGAACCGGATCGCCGCCAGGCCGGACTCCGGGAAGAAGTGGTCGGTGAAGGAGTCGGCCCAGATCCACACGTCGGCCGGCGAATCCTCCGTACCGGAGGAGTCCGTCGCCTTCCTCAGAGTCGGGGAGGCGAACTTCGGCACGGATCGCCGGTGGTCGATACCGGCGACCCATTTGGCCAGGCCGGCGAGCGGCCCGACGCGCAGGAGCAGGTTGGCCAGCGGTGCCAGCGGCGCGGTGAGACGCGCCCACTTCGGGAGCTGTCCGAGGAAGACGTGGGACCGCGGTCGCCGCACCCCGGCGATGTCGTGTCGCTGGTGCAGCACCTCGGATTTGTAGGTGGCCATGTCGACGCCGCTGGGACAGTCGCTCGAGCAGCCCTTGCACGCGAGGCACAGGTCGAGCGCCTCGGCCACGGCCGGGTCCTGCAGACCACCGCGCAGCAAGCCACCGTCGAGCGCCTCCTGCAGCACGCGGGCGCGGCCGCGGGTCGAGTCGCGCTCGTCCCTCGTGGCTAGATAGGACGGGCACATCACCCCTGCGGTCCTCGGCGCCACGCACTTTCCGACGCCCGTGCAACGATGCACTGCGTCACCGAGGTCTCCCGCGTCGTGCAGCAGCCGCAGACCCGCACGCACCGGCTCCCGCGGGCGCACCGGCCGCAGATCTTCGGTGATCGGAACAGGGTCGGCGATGATGCCCGGGTTCAGGAGGTCGTCGGGGTCGCATACGGCCTTGACCTGCCGGAAGAGGGCGAGGGACTCCTCGTCGTACATCAGCGGCAACAGCTCACCGCGGACCCGGCCGTCACCGTGCTCTCCCGACAGCGTGCCGCGGTAGTCACGCAGCCGGGTCGCGCACGCGGTCATGAAGTCGCGGAAGACTCCGGTCGAAGCGGGGTCGCCGGGTCGGAAGGGGAAGTCGATGCGGCAGTGGATGCAGCCGTCGCCGAAGTGCCCGTACGGAATGCCCCGAAGGTCGTGCGCCCGCAACAGCTCCTCGAAGTCGCGCAGCCACGCACCGAGGTGTTCCGGCGGGACGGCCGCGTCCTCCCAGCCCCCGTATGCCGGCGTCGGCAGTGACCGTCCCGCGAGCCCGGCGCCGTCCTCACGGATACGCCACAGCGCGGCCGCCTCACGCGGGTCGTCGACCAGCCTGGTGTCCAGTGCGGCACCGGCGGCGACGAGCCGCCGTACCGAATCCATCGCGCCCTCTCCCGCCACCTCCGCGAACAGCCAACCGCTTCCCCTGGGAAGGTCGGGGACCGGCGAACCTTTTTCGCGCACCAGGCCGACGATGCGCGAGTCCATGCCCTCGCAGGCGATGAGACGACCCGGCGCCGCAGCGAGCAGCGTCGGCACGGCGTCGGCCGCGTCGGCCATCGTCGGGTACCCGAGCACCAGCATCCTGCGTTCGACTCTGTCGTCGACCAGCCGTACGGTCGCTTCGAGGACAGTTGCCAGAGTCCCCTCGCTGCCGACGAGGAACCGGTCGATGCGGCGCCGCTCGGGCAGCAGGTGTTCCAGGCTGTAGCCGCTGATCTGGCGGCCGAAGCGGCCGAATTCAGTGCGCAGATGGGCCAGGTTCGCGTCCCCGACGGTCGCCAGCCGCGCTCCGGTGACGCCGCTGGGCCGGCCGTCCTGCTCCCGGGCCAGCTCGCCGTTCCCGTAGAGCACGCGCAGCGACTCGACGTTGTCCACCGTCCGCCCGTAGCCCAGCGCCCGTGACCCGCAGGCGTTGTTGCCGATCATCCCGCCGATCGTGCAGCGACTGTGCGAAGACGGGTCCGGTCCGAACCGCAGTCCGTAAGGCGCTGCCGCGCGCTGCAGATCCGCATGCACAGCGCCCGGTTCCACGCGCGCCGTACGCGCGACCGGGTCGATCTCGAGTACTCGGCCGAACCGACGGGTGTCGATGACGATGCCGCTTCCGATCGCGTTGCCGGCGATGCTCGTGCCGGCACCGCGCATCGTGACCGGAATCCGCATCTCACGCGCCACCTCATGAGCCGCGATCACGTCCTCGACGTTCCGCGCCCTCACGACCGCGGACGGGACAACGCGGTAGAGGCTCGCGTCGGAGGAGTACAGAGCTCGCGTCAGCGACGAGTCGTCGAACTCGACTCCCGCCCCGCGAAGAGCGGCGGCGAGATCATCACGAGAGGCCGTGGAGGAGCCTTCGCCGGATGCGTCGGATGCAGCCTGTGCTTGTCTGGGCATACCGCAGGCTAACTAACGTAAGGTAGTTTGGCTACTGCCGTGGGGCCGGGACGACACCCCAGCTGAGACGCGGTGAAGCGCGATGAGACGGACACTGACTAACGTAAGGTAGTTTTCGATGTCCCGTGCCTTCGGGTCTCAGACGTCGGCAAAGGAGTGGTCGTGACCGAGGAACGGTGGCCCCGCGCTGTCGAGGAGTTCGACAAGCATCTGAGCGAGCTCGACTGGAGTCACCAGAGCAAGTCCCGGCGAGCCATCCTCGAGGCGTTCCTCCGGCTGGCCACCGAGAACGGGTTCAACTCCGTCTCCATGCGCATGATTGCCAAGGAGATGGCCATCAAGGCCCCGAGCCTGTACAACCACTTCCCTGACGGTCGCGACGAGATCGTCGCCGAGTCCCTCCGCTGGCACTTCTACAAGTTCGGCATCGCCGTACTCGAGGAAGTGCGTGGGGTCTTTGACCCCAAGGAGGGCTGGCACCGGATGGTGCACGTCCACCTGACCCGACAGATCCAGCTTCCCGAAAGCGACCTTTGGGACCTGCTGGTGGCGACCGACCAGGTCGTGCACTTCCTCCCGTCAGTGCTCCGCGAGGAAGTCGACGCCTGGGTCGACCTGTACGAAGCGCTTTATCGTGCTGCGGCCGAGGACATGGGCTTCGGGCCATCGGTTCAGCAGGTCAAGCTCGTCATGACCATCCTTGAGGGCGCGAATCGCTGGGTCACGTGGGACGGCAAGCCGCGGTCACTCGCGGTGCTGGTCGAGAAGGCGAACACCGCGACTCTGGCTCTGCTGGAACTCCCGAAGGACTGATGTCTCCGTACGCACGCCATGGGGAAGGGACAGACGATGGCGCCGCAGAAATACCTCTCCAGCCCCCTCGTTCGCCGGGAGGAGGGATGGCCCAAAGGCCACGTCTTCGTGCCGCCGGGCGAGGGCAGCCGACCGGGCGTCGCCCTCATCGAGTGGGAACTGCGGGGAGAGTCATGGACGGACGAGCATCCGCACGACGAGTTCAACTACGTCCTGGAAGGGCACCTGTTCGTCGCGTGTGACGGAGAGACCCTCGAGGCTGTCACGGGCGACGTGGTCCGGGTTCCGGCCGGGAGCGTCGGTCGCTACTGGGCGCCGGAGTACGCCCGCATGATCGCCGTCTACGGCCCCAACCCGCAGGGGCTGGAAAGTCGCGTCCACGCCTATACGCGGCTGGAGTCGTCGGCGGAGCGCTCCAGCGGATCGCCCTCGTAGCTCGGCCAAGGCGTGCCCGGCCCACCGATAGTGGAGAAGGTGGGCCGGTTGCGTACGGCCTGAGGGTCGGGGCGCAGATCGAGCAGCAGAGTCCGCATTTGTCGGGTCGGTATACCGAGCGCTCGTCATCGTACGTCGCTGCTCGTGCCTGCGAAGACACTCGGCTGCCACGCGAGGCAGATGGCGGATGCCGTCGGCGCGCCACGTCTCACTGACGCGGCCCCGGGTCCTTGTGGCGTCCCGCGGCGGTCCGCACGATCGCGGTGATGTCGGCACGGCTGGTGGGGGCGGGGTCGAAGTGGTTGTGCAGAGCGAAGCTCTCGACGAGGGCGTCCAGTGCGCGGGCAGTGGGGTCGAAGTGCTGTGCCAGAGCGTCTCTGCCGGCCTGCAGCCAGTTGCTCATGAAGGCGCGCAGCAGGGGGTCCCGCAGGGAGACAGCCGACGCGAGGCGGGTGCCGTCGTGCATCGGCACCCGCACCGTCGACTGGACGCTCTCGTACCGGGCCGGACGGTCAGGGGCGAGCCAGTCGTGTTCGCCGTCGGGGGCAGGTGAGTCGAGCGGCCCCGGCGCGGTGGCCCGGATCGGCTGCCCCCCTCGACGGTATGCGCCGCCGTGGCGGACGTCAGTCCGGCGAGGGCCAGGCGGTCGCTATGACGGGTGTGACCGTTGCGCGCCTGTGCGGCTGAGGCGGCGAGCATCAACTCCCGTCATGGGTACGCTACTTGAGGCAGGCGGGGAAGAGTTTCCGTGATTCGCTGGTGGGCGTTGCGGGTGCCTCGGGGTCGATGAAGCGGCAGCCGAACGTCAAGGACGCGACCTTCTTTCGCTCCACCCAGCTGGTGAGGTCCTTCCACGCCTTGCTCAGCTCGGCGTCGGAGAAGCCGCAGTGCGTGGCGGACCGTAGCCCACGGTTGACGAGCAGGCCGGACTGGCCGTTGGCGGCCACCCTCTTGGTGTAGGTCTGCTGCATGGACAGCGGCACGAGCCAGTCGTCGATCGTGTGCATGCTCATCACCGGAACTCCCGGCTTGCCCAGGACACGGGGCATGTCGTTGAGCTCCATGCTGTTGCGCTCGTCCCAGCTGTCCGGGTCCACGCGCTCGACGATCCGGTTGATGTCCACCCGCGTGCTCGGCTTGTAGCGCGTGGTGAGGTTCTGTTGCTGATAGCCGTGCTGGGCTTCCTGTCCGACGATGCCCCGGCCGTCGTCGAGGCAGTGTTCGGCGCCATGCAGATGATGAGCGCCGTGTCCAGTCCCGGCGACGAGGCACTGACGGGGCAGGTCTTCGCCTTCATCGAGAATCGCATGCCCGGCACAGCTGGGCCAGCACTGCCGAGGTGGCCCGTCAGACCTTTCCCCCCTGCGGTGTTCGCCGATGTTCGTATGGTCAAGCGGCCGCAGGCAGGAGGTTGAGGAGCCCGCCGACACCGTCGAGGGTGAGATGCGGTCTCCTCGCTAGCGGAAGCGAGGTGAAGCGGTCCGCGGCGTGGATGCCGGTGGCCACCGCGATGGCGAGGGCGCCGGCGTGACGGGCCATCGCCATCTCCAGTTCCGGGTCGTCTCCGACGACGGCGAGGTCCTGCGGCGCGGCGCGCAGCCGCCGCGCGGCACATCGCAGGCCGATCATCGAGGGTTTGCCCACGATCTGTTCGGTGACGCCCGTGACACTGCTGATCATGGCGCAGATGGCACGGGATGTGCCCAGGGCTCTGCCCTCGGCGCTGGCGAAGAACACCGACTGCGAGCAGCTGTACAGGGTGGCTCCGCCGAAGACGGCATGGCAGGCCGCCTCAAGGTCGTCCATGGTGAACTCGCGGTACCAGCCGACCAGTACGGCGTCGGCGTCCGGCTTGCCCTTGGACGCGACGATCTCGAATCCGGCCTGGCGCAGCGGCTCCTTGAGGCCGTCGCCGCCGAGCACCAGCACCCTTCGGTGTCCCATGGCCAGGAAGTGGTCGACGGCGCTGGTGGCGGGGCTGAGCATGGCGGTGTCGGGCAGGTCGAAGCCGATCCGGCGCAGCGTCTGTGCGTACGCCTCGGGGGTGCGGGTGGTGCCGTTGGTGAAGGTGAGCCAGGGAAGTCCACGGGCGGTGAGGGCGGCGGTGAGTTCCAGGGCTCCGGGGAGGGGTGTGAGCCCGTGGTTGCGTCGATCGCCCAGGACGAGGGTGCCGTCCAGGTCGAAGACGATCCCGCGGATGGCGCGCAGACGGTCGGTCACGGCAGCGGCGGCCTCGTCAGTCGGATCGGCGGTCACGGTGCAGCTCCAGTCGGAAGTCGGGTCTGTCCAGGATGAGTTCGGGTGTCGCCGGGCGGGTCCGCAGGCCGTGGAGCAGGTCGAGTACGGGTTTGACCTGGGGGTTGTAGTGCTGCGGGGCCGGGCCTGCGGCCACCATGGCGTCCACCTGCTCGGCGGGCATGGTGGCGCGTAGGAGCAGCTCTTCGTCGCTGATGCCGCGCGGGAACCGCCGCCGCAGTTCGGTGACCGTGGGCGGGGGCGGTTCTTCGGTGAGTTCCTTGGCCCGTGGACGGTTGAGGATGCGGTCGCAGATGTCCGGGTCCACGGGGGCGGTGGGCTTGCCGAAGCTGCCCAGCACGTAGCGGATCACCTGGTCGGAGACGTTCTCGTAGCGTTCGGTGCCGATGACGTTGTACAGCGCCTGGGTGCAGACCATCTGCGGGAAGGGGGTGACCATGATGGGGTAGCCGAGTTCGGCGCGGACTCGGGTCACTTCCTCGATGACCGCGTCGAAGCGGTTGCTGAAGCCCAGTTCGTCGAGCTGGCGGTGGAGCGTGGTCATCACGCCGCCTGCCACTTGGTGGCGCATGAACGCGGCGTCGAAGTCCCGGGGTCCACCGACGGGGAGTCCCTCGGCCGCCGCCATGGCGTGGAAGTAGTCCGCCACCACGCCGAGCAGCCGGTCGTCGATGTCCACGGTGTGGCCGAACTCGCGCAGATTCGCCACGACCTGCTGGGCGTTGGGGAGTGATGTCCCGCCGGCCAGGGCTCCGCAGGCCACTTGGAGCGCGTGCACTCCCAGGTCGGCGGCCTTGAGGTAGGTCAGGCCTGGCAGGCCGATGGTGCAGTGGGAGTGCAGTTCCAGCGGTTTGCCGGCGAGATTGCCCAGGACGGCCGGGATCAGAGTGGAGGCGCGTTCCGTCGTCAGCAGTCCGCCTGGGTCCTTGATGTAGACGCGGTCGATGTCCGGGCAGACAGCCATCTGGGAGGCGAGCGATCCGTAGTGGGCGTCGTCGTGCACGTCGCTGACGGTGTAGGTCAGCGCTCCGACGATCTCGGTGGCCCCGGCCGCACGGATCATCCGCGCGGACTCGCGTACCGCGTCCATGTCATGCATGGGGTCGAGTACGACGAACCGGGTGACGCCGCCTGCCACCAGTCGGTCGTAGACCAGCTGCATGAACTCGGGATGGGCGACCTCCCAGGAGATGAAGCGCAGCCCGGTGCCGATGAACTGCAAAGGGGTGTTGGGCATGGCGCGGTGCGTGAGCCGGATGCGTTCCCAGGGATCCTGGCGGTGGGTGCGCACTGCCATGCCCATGTGGGTGCTGGAGGTGTAGTCGAGGGCCCTAAAACCCACTCGGTCCAGGACCGGGGCGATCTGGAGGATCTTGCCCGTGTCCAGTCCGGTGGCGCCCCACAGGCTCTGGTTGCCGTCGCGCAGCGACACGTCGACGAGCCGGATGTCAGCCATGGGTACCACCTACCGTCACTTGTCCGGTTGCCGAGTGGTCCCGCAGGAACCGCGTGAACCAGGCGGTGTCCACGCCGCCCTGGGCGAACTCCGCGTCGTCCAACACCGCTTGGTGCATGGGCACGTTGGTGTTGACCCCGTCGATCGCGCATCGGGTGAGGGCGCCGCGCAACCGGACCAGGGCCTCGGCGCGGTCCTGGCCGTGGACGATCAGCTTCGCGAGCAGAGAGTCGTAGTAGGGCGGCACGGTGGCGCCCGCCTGGAGGTGGGTGTCGATCCGAATGCCCTCGCCGAGTGGCCAGAGCGCCTCGGTCACGGTGCCAGGACTTGGCTGGAAGTCCCGTGCCCAGTCCTCGGCGTTGATACGGCACTCGATGGCGTGACCGGAGAACGTGACGTCTGCCTGACCGAAGGAGAGCGGTCGACCTTCGGCCACTGCGAGTTGTTCGGCTACGAGATCCAGTCCGGTGATGGCCTCGGTGACCGGGTGCTCGACCTGGATGCGGGCGTTCATCTCCAGGAAGTAGAAGGTGCCCCGGTCGACGTCGACGAGGAACTCGACCGTGCCCAGGCCCCGGTACGCCAGATGCCTGCCGAGAGCCACCGCGGCGCGGTGCATCTCCTCGCGCAGCGCCGGGTCGAGAGCGGGCGCGGGTGCCTCCTCGATGAGCTTCTGGTAGCGGCGCTGCACGGAACAGTCCCGGGTGCCGAGGTGGACGACGTTCTCGCCGTCCGCGATGAGCTGGACTTCCACATGGCGCCCCGTCGCGACGAAGCGTTCCAGGTAGACGCGGGGGTCGCCGAATGCGGCTCCCGCCTCGGCCACCGCCAGGTCGATGGTGGCGGCCAGGGCCGCCGGATCGTGTACCTGTTTCATGCCCCGGCCGCCACCACCGCCCACCGCCTTGATCAGGAGGGGGAAGCCGATCTCCGCGGCGAGTCGCGCCGCGTCAGCGGTGTCTTCCAGCGGTCCGCCGGGCACCACCGGCAACCCGGCCGCGACGGCGTGCCGACGGGCTTCCAACTTGTCGCCGACGGCGGCGAGTTGCTTCACGGTGGGACCGATGAACACGATGCCCGCCTCGGCACAGGCCCGGGCCAGCCGCTGGTTCTCGGAGAGGAAGCCGTAGCCGGGGTGGACGGCGTCGACGTCCGCGGTCCTGGCCGCCGCGAGCACGGCGTCCACGTCCAGGTAGCTGGCCGAGGGCGGGGGAGGGCCGAGGCGGACCACCCGGTCGGCCAGTCTGGCCGGTACGGAGGCGAGATCGGCGTCGGACGCGGCGAGCACGGCCTCGATACCGAGCCGCCTGCACGTACGCAGGATGCGCAGGGCGATCTCGCCCCGGTTGGCGATCAGGACACGCCGCAGGATCACGACGCCGTCCCTCCGGCCTGAGTGTCGATGAACATCAGCACCGTGCCCTGCTCGGTGAAGTCACCGTCGCCCAGGCGGATGTCCGCCACCGTTCCGGCCGCCCCCGCGTACACGGAGTTCATCAGCTTCATCGTCTCGACGATCCCGACCACCGTGGTCTCGGTGACCTCGTCCCCGATCTCCACGAAGGGCGGCGCGCCTGGTTTCGGCGCGCGGTAGAAGGCGCCGGGCAACGGTGTGCGCACCTCGGTCAGGCCCTCGCGGGCGGGTGCCGCCCGGTCCGCCGGAGTGGCCCCGCCAGGCGCCGGCTGCTCCCGCGCCGCACGGTCGTCGACCAGTACCGGCTGGGCGGTGGTTCGGGCGGACTGCGTCCACTCACCGTCGTCGCCACGGCGCAGCGACAGCTCGAACCGGCCGGTGCGCACATGGAGCCGATCGACCTCCATGTCATCGATGATCCGCAGGATGTCCTGGACGTCCTCGCCGGTGATGCTCACGAGGTGCCCCCGCCGGCGCCCGCGCCGCCGAGCAGCGACAGCACGTGGTCGAATGCCCTGGCCTTCGGCGCGGCCACCGGAGTCTTCTCGCGGTTCGACCAGACTGTCTCGGGGCGGCTCTGGAGCAGGAAGATGTTGTGGCCGGGGACGAGGTTGCGGGAGATCGCCCACTCGATGTCCTGCGGGGTCCCGTAATGGGACTCGACCTGTCGGCCGATCCGCACGAGCTCGTGGATCTCCTCGTCGGACAGGCAGGGCTCGCTCCGGAGGTACTCGGGTACGTCCTCCTCCAGCACCCCGGACCCGCTCGGGTCCATCCGGTGCTGCCGCAGCTTCTCGGAGACCGTACGGGAACAGATGTCTGCGGTGACCTTGCTGACGACGTACTTGTCGGGTGTCACGTCACCGCCGACGAGGGCAGACCCCAAACCCCAGGAGCCTTCCAGGGCCACGACGGAGCGGTCCCCGGTGAGCGGGCTGCGGGTGAACATGACGCCGGCGCAGCGCGGGTCGATCATGCGCTGGACGACGACGGCCATGGCGAGGTCGTGCTCGGGCAGCCCCAGCCGGCGCCGGTAGCTGACCGACTCCACCGTGTAGAGGCTGGCCCAGCAGCGACGGACGTGCTCGATGAGGGAGTCTTCGCCGCGCACCCACAGGTAGGTGTCCTGCAGTCCGGCGAAGCTGGCGTCCGCCGCGTCCTCGCTGGTCGCACTCGACCGTACGGCGACGGGAGCGGGCTCGCCCGGGGCGTCGGACTCGCTGTCCAAGTCCCGGTAGTGACCGCGGATCGCCGCTGCCACCCCCTCCGGCAGTTCGGCCGCTTCGATGCGCTCCCTGACGGGTGCGGTCGCGCGGGCGATCGTCTCGGTGTCCTGGGCGTCCAGCGCCTCGATCGCGGTGCGGATCTCGCCGTCCGGGTCGAGGGCGGTGAGGAAGGCCTCGAAGGCCGCGGTGGTCACGACGTAGCCGGGCGGTACGGGCGCGCCGGCGAAGGTGAGTTCGCCGAGGCTGGCGCCCTTGCCGCCGACGGTGGGCCGGTCTGCCAGCCGGAGTTCTGCGAACCGGCGGACGTATGGCGAGGTGTTCATAGTGGTGCTCTCCACGCTCAGTCGAGGATGGTGACGATGCCGCGGTCGCCGTCCACGCGCAGCCGCTGGCCGGTGGTGATCCGCTTGGTGGCGTGACCGGTGCCGACAACGGCGGGTAGCCCGTACTCGCGGGCCACGATCGCCGCGTGCGACATGGTGCCGCCGATGTCCGAGACGGCGGCCGCGATCTTCCCGAAGACCGGGCCCCAGCTGGGTGCCGTCACCGGGCAGACCAACACCTCGCCCTCGCGTACCTGGCCGATGTCGTTGGCACTCAACAACACCCGGGCGGTGCCCTCGACCACGCCCGGCGAGGCGGCGAACCCGCGCACCTCGTGATCGCCCGCCACTGCCGGTGTCGACCAGGCCTGGATGGTCTCCGCGGTGATGCCCCACAGCATGCGCACCGCCGGGTCGTTCAGCGCCTCGGGGACGGGGCCCAATGCCGGCGGCGGGGACCAGCCCGCGAGGGTCTCCAACATCCGCCTCCGCTCGGTGACCGTGTCCTGGACCCGGGTCGACCCGACGGGCTTGGTGCCTGCCGCCCAGGCGAGCATCACATCGGTCAGGGCCTGGCCGACCTCGGTGTGGCTCAGTTGGAAGACGTCCTCGGCGTCGGCAAGGACACCCTGGTCGCGCAGCAGCTCACCGAACTCGCGGACCTTCCCGTAGAACTTCGTGGTGAAGTAGTGCTCGCAGTAGAAGTTGTGGTCCTCGATGAACGGGAACACGGCTCTGGCCAGGCCGAGCATCTGGTCGAAGGCCGCCTGCTCGTCCTCGCCGGACAGCAGGGAGCGGTATTCCTGGGCGATGCGTTCGCGCTCCGCCCTGAGCTGTTCCGTGGGGCGGTCGAGCAGTTCGCCGCGCCGTGCCTGGTCGACGTAGCGGGGCAACGCCGCGAACGGCACCGTGAGGTCGTCGTTCCAGCTGCGGTGGTGATGATAGAAACCGGCGCCGGTCGACATGTTGAACCACGGCTCCCGCGCGTCGTCCAGGGCCGTCAGCCACCTCCGGCCGTCGTCCCCGCGGGCTGCGAGTGCGGCCAGTACCTTGTCCGGGTCGCAGCCCTCGACGAACAGATCGTCGACGCCGTACTCGACGGCAAGCTTCGCCAGCTTCTTCAGCTCGTCGTCGGGACGATAGAGGATCACGTCGATCCCCGCGACCATCCGGGCCACGTCCTGGTCGGGGATCTCGGGAAACGACGTCTTGCAGAACTCGAAGAACACGACGTAGGCGCCGTACCCCAGCATCAGGAACTCCGAGTGGTGGTGCCACATCTTGGAGTACAGGTCCATGAGCCGGTGGTAGTTTTCGCGCAGGTAGTGGTTTTGTGCCACGCCCTTCGCCTGGAAGATCACGTCCGCGTCCTCGAACTCGGGCAGCCGTGGCACCTCGATCCGCTGCACCTCGTCGATCAGGCCGGTGATGCGGGTGACCCAGCCCTGGTAGAGCTCGTCCCAGTTCTCGTAGTAGTGGCCCGCCCGCTCGCTGAACAGGGCGAGCCTGCGCTGGATCTCCGCGGGGTCGGTGACCGGGTTGGCGGTGATGTAGACCCGGCCGTTGACGATGCGGTGCTCGATGCCGAGCGTGGTGGGGAAGACGAACATGCGTGCCGTGTTGGCGCCGAGGGCGGTGTAGGGCGTCTCCGCCGTGACGGCGTCGAACGCGGGCATTGGCTCGGGGAAGTGCATCGCGTTGTAGAACCAGAACCGCTGGTCGTCCTCGGGCTGGAACCGGGTGTAGTAGGGGTACATCGACGCCCAGTTCTCGGCGCCGGCGACGTCGGTGAGCTCTGAGGGAAGCGGGAAGGAAGAGACGGGTCTGGCATCGTTCACGGTGCTCTCCAAGGGTGCGGCTCAGATTGCGGTGGTGGCGGCAGCGGTCAGGGGGTAATCGCGCTGGGTACGGGCGTACCGGGCGAGGGCGTCGAGTGCGCGGGGATCGGCCACCGTGCTGCGGTCGGCCGCCTGTTCGACGGGTGTGCCGAGCAGGATCCTGCGCGCCGGTACTTCGAGTTTCTTGCCGGTGAGGGTGGTCGGGACGGCCGGGACCTGGATGATCCTGTCCGGTACGTGCCGGGGGCTGTACTCCCGGCGCAGCCGGGCGCGGATCGTGTTCTCGATCCCGGCGTCGAGGGTCACGCCCTCCTCGAGGGCGACGAACAGCGGCATGAAGAACTTCTCGTCCGGCAGGTCGAGACTGACGACCAAGGCCGCGGCGACCTGGTCCAGGGCTTCGACCACGCGGTAGATCTCCGCGGTGCCGATACGCACACCCTGCCGGTTGAGCGTGGCGTCGGACCGGCCCAGCACGAAGCAGCCACCGCGCATGTTGACCTTGAAGAAGTCGCCGTGCCGCCAGACACCGGGGAAGTCCTCGAAGTAGGAGCGGCGGTACCGTTCGTCGCCGTTCGGGCCCCAGAACGTCACCGGCATGGACGGCATGGGCTCGATGATGACCAACTCGCCGACCCCGTCGACGATTTCGCGGCCGTTCTCGCCATACGCGTACGCCGCGACACCGAGAGACCGTGCCTGCATCTCACCGGCGTACACGGGGAGCGTGGGCACCCCGCCGACGAAGCCGGTGCAGCAGTCGGTGCCGCCGCTGCCGGTGGTGACCCACAGATCCGCCTTGACGTTGCGGTAGAACCACGCGGTGCACTGCGGCGACACCGGTGAACCGGCCGGCATGACCGTGCGCAGGGCCGACAGGTCGTACCGCTCACCGGGCACGATGCCGGACTTGCTCATGAGGTCGACATAGGCCGGACTGGCGCCGAAGAAGGTGGTCCCGGCGTCCTGCGCGATCCGCCACAGCACGTCCGGCTCCGGATGAGCCGGGTTCCCGTCGTACAGCACTGGGCAGGCCCCGACCAGCAGGGAGCTGATCAGGAAGTTCCACATCATCCAGCCGGTGGTGGTGAAGAACAGCGGCCGGTCGCCCTCGCGCAGGTCCATGTGGAAGGTCTGCAGCTTCAGCTGCTCCAGTAGGATCCCGCCGTGGCCGTGCACGATCGCTTTGGGCAGCCCTGTCGTACCGGACGAGAAGAGCACCCATAGCGGGTGGTCGAAGGGAACGTGCTCGTACGCGAAATCTTCGGCCGACACGGGCGGGTGGTCGAAAACCTCCTCCCACAGCAAGCCACCGTCGACGACCGGCCGGGTGTTCCCGTCGCCGGGGCCGGGCAGGTGGATGACGTGCTCCAGGCCCGGCAGGGCCTCGGCGATGAGGCGGGCCTCCTCCCGACGGTCGAAGGTCTTCCCGCCGTAGCGGTAGCCGTCGACGCAGAACAGGACCTTAGGACGCAGCTGGCCGAGCCGGTCGACCACGCCTCGCGACCCGAAGTCCGGGGAGGCGCTCGCCCACACCGCGCCCACGGCCGTCGTCGCGAGCATCGCGATCGCGGCTTGCGGCACGTTCGGCAGATAGCCGCATACGCGGTCGCCAGGACGTACCCCGAGCGAACGAAGCCGGGTCGCCAGGATGCGTACCTGGCCCGCGAGATCCTCCCACGGCAACCCGGCCGGAGCAGCGCCCTCCGAGCAGAACAGCAAGGCGTCGGTCCCGGGGCGTTCGTGGCGCAGAACATGCTCGGCATAGTTCAGCCGGGCCCCGGGGAACCACTGCGCGCCCGGCATGTCCCGGCTGCCGAGCACCGCGGAGTACGGCGTCACGGACCGGATGCCGAAGTAGTCCCACAGCGCGCCCCAGAAACCCTCCAGGTCGGTGACGGACCAGCGCCACAGCTCGTCGTAATCGTCGAACCGCTGCCCGCGCTCGCGGACCAGCCAGTCCATGAAGCCCGTCAAATTCGCCTCGGCAACCCGCTGCGGGCCGGGCGTCCACAGCAGCTCGCCTTCGGCCACCATCACGGGCTCGTCGGCTGTGCCGGGCTTCGAGTCAGGGACCGGTGAGCTCACTGCTGCCTCGACGGCCATGTCGCCTCCTTGCGTCACGGAACGAACAGTCCACGACAGGCCATAGCCCAGGCAACCATCGCCTGCTAACTTTTCACGCAGTGAAATCGGTTTGGCATCTCCGCAGGTGAGAGCAGGTTCCATGCGGAACTACCAGGTGAAAACGATCAGCTCCTTGGAGCGCGGGCTGCAGGTGCTGCGGGTCCTTCAGGAGATGCGTGCCGCAAGCCTCCACGATCTGCACCAGGTAACCGGCATCCCCAAGGCCACGCTGCTCCGGATCCTTCACACCTGCAACCAGCAGGATCTGGTGTGGCAGAGGCTCGCCGACGGGGCGTTCATCGCGAGCCTCAGACCACAGCGCGCCCCGCACGACGACGCCGAGTGGCTCGGCGAGCTGGCGTCGCAGGTCCTGGAAGAGCTGTGCGAACGCGTGATGTGGCCCTCCGTGCTGACCGTGCCGCGCCTGGACTACATGGAGACGATCGACACGAACAGTCCGAAGGCCTACTTCGACGAGGTCGTCCCCGTCGCTCCCATCGGCTTCCGCTCGCACATGCTGCTCGGGGCCTCGGGCCGGGCCTACATCGCCTTCTGCCCCGAGCGGGAGCGGGAAGCGGTCCTGCGCCGCATTCGCGAACACGATGCCCCCGGCAACGCGTATGCCCACGACCCCGGGTGGCTGCGTCGTCTGCTGGCGACCACTCGGTCACGCGGGTACAGCGTGCGCGCGCCGGAGTACGACTTCGACGGCCGCAATTCGATCGCCGTTCCGATCCGTGTGGAAGGGGAGGTGCTGGGGTGCGTCAACGTGACCTGGCGCAGGACGGTCATGTCCGCGCAGGAAGTGGCACGTCGTCACCTGAATGACCTGCAGGACGCGGTGCACAGGATCGAAGCGCGGGTGGCGGCAGCTGCCCCGCAACGACTGGGCGGTCCCGGCGCGGGCCTCTGAGGCCCGACGGCACATCCGGCTCCGCGGGTCAGCCGGCCGCTGTCGCCCGCAGCGCCTCGCGGTGGGCTCGGGCACTGGTCATCAGCGCGTCGAGCGCGTCCCGGGTGCGTACGAGGTCAGCGACGTGCTGGGTCAACCGGTCGTGCTCCTGCGCCATTCGCTCCAGCGCGGCGTCGGAGTTGCTCTCACTGGGGGCATCGACGCACGGCAGCAGTTCCGCGATCGTACGGCTGGACAGCCCGGCGGCGAACAACCGCTGGACGAATTCGACCCGCTCCACGTCGGTGTCCGTGTAGTGCCGCTGCCCGCTGGCACTGCGGGTGCTGGTGAGCAAACCCTGCTCCTCGTAGTAACGCAAGGAGCGGACGCTGACCCCGGAACGTGACGCCAGCTCCCCGATCCGCATGTCGCCCTCCAGTTTGTGACCTTCGACATGGGCCTTGCCCCTGACACCAATGTGAGGTCCTAGCGTAACTGGCGTGCCCGAGCCCCGGGCGTCATGGATCAAGAGGAATGGTGAGAGGCGTATGCGAGCGGTTGTCGCCCGTCGTTACGGCGGCCCCGAGGCCCTGGAACTCATGGAGATCGACAAGCCCGAGTCCGGTGCCGGATCGGTGCTGATACGGGTGAAGGCCGCAGGGGTCAATCCGGTCGACTGGCACGTCGTCGCCGGCCACCTCAACTCGATCCTGGAGGTCAGCCTTCCGCTGGTGCCGGGCTTCGACGTCGCGGGCGTGATCGAGGCGGTCGGCCCGGGCGTCACGGAGTTCTCCGTCGGCGACGAGGTCTTCGGCTACGTCCGGACGGAGCAGGTGCGGCACGGCACCTACGCGGAGCTCGTCGCCGCGCCCGTGCACACCCTCGCGCGCAAGCCCGCGTCGCTGACCTGGCACCAGGCGGCCGGCCTCCCGCTCGTAGGGCTCACCGCGCTGCAGTCGCTGTCCCGGGTGGGTGCCCGGTCGGAGGAGACGGTCCTGGTGCACGCCGCGGCCGGCGGTGTCGGTTCCGTGGCGGTGCAGATCGCTGTGGCCAGGGGCGCCCGGGTCATCGGTACGGCCGGTGAACGCAACCACGAGTTCCTGCGCTCCCTGGGCGCCGAACCCGTCGTCTACGGCGATGGCCTGGCCGAGCGCGTGCGGGAGCTGGCTCCCGAAGGTGTGGACGCGGCCGTGGACTGCGTGGGTGGTGACGCCGTGGCTGTCTCACAGGAACTGCTGAAGGACCCCTCCCGGGTCGCCTCGATCGTCGACCCCGACGTGGCTCGGCGCGGCGGACACCAGGTATGGACCCAGCCCGATCCCTCGGAGCTCGCCGCACTGGCGAGCCTCGCGGACGCCGGCGGCCTCACCGTCCACATCGACCGCGTGCTGCCCTTGTCAGAGGCCGCCGAAGCCTTCCGCCTCAGCCAGACCGGACGGGTCCGCGGCAAGATCGTGCTTGAGATCGGCTGACCGTTGGAGCGGTGCGACGAGAGGGTTGGTTCGCAAGCGCTTTCTCCTCCTGGTGCGGGTATGTAGATTGGTCCGCTCCGGGTGGGCGCCGATGCCCGGACTGTCATCCGTCCCCGCTCGCACGGAGAAGCTTTCTCATGGACCAGGCCGTGCGTCGGCGCCGTCAGTCGCTGTTCCTGATGTTCCTGCTGGCCGGGATCGCGATGTCGTCGTGGGTGACGCGCACGCCCGCGATCCGGGACGAGCTGGACGTGTCCACCGCGCAGATGGGGCTGGTGCTGTTCGGGCTGTCGCTCGGTTCGATGCTGGGGATCATCTGCTCGGGGCGGTTGGTGTCCAGGTTCGGGACGCGGCCTGTCATCACCTGGGGGACATGGCTGCTCATCGCCGGTGTCGTCACGATCTCCGCCGGAAGTGCCGCGGCGTCGGTACTGGCGGTGACAGCGGGCCTGTGCGCCTTCGGTGCGGGCATGGGCGTCGGCGACGTGGCCGTGAACGTCGACGGCACGGGCGTCGAGCGCATCAGCGGTGTGACCACCCTGCCCGCGTTGCACGGCTTCTTCAGCCTGGGCACGGTCTGCGGCGCCGGTGCGGGCATGGCGGCGACGGCGGCCGGGGTGCCGGTGCACTGGCACCTCGCGGCGGTCGTCCTGCCGGCCGCCGGTCTTCTCCTCTACGCGATGCGCGGCATCCCGGCGGGCACCGGCCGCGCCGCCCCCGAGGCGTGGCGGGAAGACGGCCGCGGTGTACGGCACCCGGCGGTGTGGAAGGACGGAAGGCTCCTCCTCATCGGCGCGATCGTGCTGGCCATGGCGTTGGCCGAGGGCTCGGCCAACGACTGGCTGCCGCTGCTCATGGTCGACGGACACGGCATGGACGCCACCTCGGGCTCCCTCGTCTACGCCGGATTCGCCGCCGCGATGACACTGGGCCGCTTCACCGGCACGTTCTTCCTCAACCGCTTCGGCCGCACAGCCGTCGTACGCGCCAGCGCCGCCGCGGGTGCGGTCGGCCTGCTTCTCGTGATCGCCTCGGACAACCCCGTCCTCGCCGGCGCCGCCGTGCCGTTGTGGGGGCTGGGCGCCGCGCTCGGCTTCCCTCTCGCGCTCTCCGCCGCCGGGGAATCCGGTCCCGACGAAACGGCTCGGGTCAGTCTGGTCGCCGTTATCGGCTACGTCGCCTTCCTCGTCGGACCACCGGGTCTCGGCTTCCTCGGCGACCACATCGGCCTGCGCCCCGCCATGCTCGTCGTCCTCGCCTGCGTGGCCTGCGCAGCCTTACTGGCCCCCGCGGTCGAGACCCGGCCCCGTACCGGTGTCGCGGCGTCCGCGCCTGACGGCGCCGTCGAGTGCCCCGCCACAGCCGACGACACCGACCGGTGTGAGCCGCCTGCTCACCTGCTCACAGTCGCCGAGCGGGCGTTCGCTCTGCGCCCAACAGAGTCCGACTCGGCCTGTGCGAATATCTATGCAGGGCTGTTGAAGCAGGCGCTGGCAAGCGTGGGTAACGCAGCGTGAGATGACTTAAGGACGACAGAAGAGGTGTCCCGTGGCGATCGTCGGCGAGGAACTGCGGATGATGACGCACGTGGCCCGGCTGTATCACCTTCAGGGCATACGCCAGCCGGAGATCGCGGCGCGGCTGGATCTGTCGCAGGCGAAGGTCTCGCGGCTGCTCAAGAAGGCGCAGGACCGGGGAATCGTGCGGATCACTGTGACGCCGCCGTCCGGCACCCACCCGGACCTGGAAGACGGTCTGCAGGACCGCTATGGCCTGAAGCTCGCTCTGGTCGTCGACACCGCTCCGGACAACGAGCGCACCATGCTCGGCGATCTCGGTGCGGCCGCCGCCTACTACCTTCAGACGACGTTGCGTTCGGACGACACCGTGGGCATCTCGTCATGGAGCGCCAGTCTGCTCGCCACGGTGCAGGCGATGCAGCCGGTTCCCGGGCTGAAGGACGTACGCATCGTGCAGGCGGTGGGCGGCATCGGGGACCCCGCCGCGGCGGGCCACGCCTCGCGGATGACCGGGCAGCTGGCGCAGTTGGTGAACGGCGAGGCCGTCTATCTGCAGGCGCCCGGTGTGGCCGGGTCGGCGGAAAGCGCGCAGGCGCTGCGCGCGGACCCGTTCGTGTCGGCGGCGCTGGGCGAGCTGGGTGATCTGGACGTGGCGCTGGTGGGCATCGGAGAGATCACCCCGTCAAGCACGCTCGCCCGCAGCGGCAACGCCTTCTCCGACGAGGAGCGCGCCGAGCTGGAGAAGCAGGGCGCGGTGGGCGACGTGTGCCTGCGGTTCTACGACGCTCAGGGCCGGCCGGTCGAGTCCGAGCTGGACTCCCGGGTCGTCGGAATCACGCGTGAGCAGCTCGCTGCCGCCCGCCGGAAGATGGGGGTGGCAGGCGGCAGCCGCAAGCACAAGGCGATTCGGGCGGCCGTGGCGGGCGGCCTGGTGGACGTGCTGGTGACCGATCAGGAGACGGCAGCGGCCTTGATGGCCTGATCGTCGGGCACCGCCTCGGTCGGGGCCGCGTCGACGCGGTATCGGGGTCGGCCGGGCTCTTGAGGAAGGGCGCGCGGTATGCCAGGCGGGCGGTCCAGTGCTGGTCGTGCGAAGCGGCGGTCGTACGGGTGGGGGGAGGGGACCATGCACAGTCCGCGGGCTCGTGCGACATGCAGGTGGTGAAAGCGCAGGATAAGGGGGGAAAAGCGCGGGGGCCGCGGTCGGCCGCGGCCCCTGGAGCACGCTGATGGGCTTGCTGCGCCGGGCACTCACCAGCAGACGTAGCCGCCGTCGACGATCAGGTCGGAGCCGGTGACGAAGGACGCGGCGTCGGAGGCGAGGAAGACCGCGGGGCCCACCATCTCCTCGACCTCGGCGATGCGGCCGAGCGGGGTGTCGGCGGCGTACGCCTTGAGACGCTCGGCCACCTCGGGCCGCTTGTTCATCGGCGTGAGGGTGTAGCCCGGGCTGATCGAGTTGACCCGGATTCCACGGTCGGCCCACTCCGTGGCCAAGCTCTTGGTGAGGTGCATGACGCCGGCCTTGGAGGCGTTGTAGTGGGCCTGCAGCAGTCCGCGGTTGGCGATGGTCCCGGACATGGAGGCGATGTTGATGATCGACCCGCCGCCGTGGGCGAGCATCACCCGGGCCTCGGCCTGGGCACTGAGGAACACACCGGTGAGGTTGATGTCGACGACACGGCGGAAGTCCTCGGCGGACATGTCCTCTGCGGCGGTGGCGCCGGCCACCCCCGCGCAGTTGACCGCGGTACGGATCGGGCCGACCGATTCGACGGCGGTGCGGACTGCCTCGGCCAGGGACTCGGGGGACGTGACGTCTCCACCGACGCCCACAGCCCTGCCACGCGCCGCGACGATCTGGTCGGCGGTGGCCTGGGCGGCCTCGGCGTCACGGTCGAAGCAGGCGACGTCGGCGCCGCAGGCGGCGAAGCCCAGCGCGATGGCCCGGCCGATGCCGCTGCCCGCGCCGGTGATGAACGCGGCCTTGTCTTTGAGGGAGAACGCCTCGGGGGTGAAGGTCATGATGCGGCTCTTTCGACAGTGGTGGAGCGGGCGAGGGAGAACGGGCGCGGGTGCCTGGCCGGCGTTGACCTCGGCACGCGCGGGCGGCGGGTGGGATCGCGATTCGTGGGTGGGCCTACAGGTCCCGGCCGGTGTCAGGTCCTTTTCCCACGGGCGCAGGCGACCGCGTCGTGCCATCCGGCCATGCGGCGGTCGCGCCAGGCGTCGTCCTCGTGCGAGGTGAAGCGGGTGCCCTGCGGGGTGAGCGCGGGCAGGTCGGCGTCGTCCCAGATGCCGAGCGCCGTGCCGGCCAGATACGCGACACCCAGGGCGGACACCTCCGGCCGGCCCGCCCGAAGTACTGGTCGGCCGATCAGCTCGGCCTGGAGCGTCATAAGGCGGTCGTTGCCCGTCGGACCGCCGTCCGTGCGCAGCTCGGAGACCGGGCCACCGAGGACGGTGTCGAAACGGGAGAGCGTGTCGGCCACCTGGAAGGCCATCGACTCGACCGCGGCACGCGCCACTTCGGCGGGGCCGGTGTCGAAGTCCATGCCGACCAGCAGCGCACGGGCGCCGCGGTCCCAGTACGGGGCGCCCAGTCCGGAGAACGCCGGGACCAGGTACACCTCGGCGGCCTCCCGTGCATCGACGGCCAGAGCGGCGATGCCGGCCGAGTCAGTGCCGAGCAACTGGGCGGCCCAGCGGATCGCCGTGCCCGCGGAGGCTATGTTCGCCTCCAGGGCGTGGGCGGCACCGGCGTCCCGGGTGCGCCGCCACGCCAGGGTGGCGGCGATGCCTTCGGCGGGCCGGCGCCCCTCGGGGTTGAGGACCATCAGCGAGGCGCCGGTGCCGTACGTGGCCTTCACCACGCCCGGGCGGCCGTGGCTCTGCGCGAAGAGCGCGGCGTGCGAGTCCCCGAGCACCGCCGCGATGGGCAGCCCGTCCGCGACGCCCGGTACGTTCCGGGTGTGGCCCAGCTCCTGGCCCGCACCGTCCGAGGCTGCGATACGGGGGAGTGCCGTACGGGGAATGCGGAACAGGTCGAGCAAGTCCGGGTCCCAGTCGGCGTTGGCCAGGCGCACGAGCTGGGTGCGGGAGGCGCAGCCGGTCTCGGTGGCGTCGGTGGCGCCACCGGTGAGCCGGTGCAGCAGCCAGGCGTCGACCGTGCCGACGCGCAGCCGCCCGGCGGCCGATCTCTCACGGTTCGGGTCGAGCCGGTCGAGCAGCCACTCGGCCTTGGTCGCGGAGAACATCGGGTCCACCGGCAGGCCGGTGCGGCCGCTGATCAGTCCGCCCTCGGCCGAGGCGGCCAGCTTGGCGCACCGCTCGGCGGTACGCCGGTCCTGCCAGCTCACGAGCGGCGACAGCGCGGCGCCGGTGTCCGGGTCCCAGACCAGGACGGCCTCACGTTGGAGGCTCAGCCCCAGGCCGACGATGTGCGTGCCCGCGGTACCGGCCTGGGCGGCCAGTTCCTCGGCCACCCCGGTGACGCTGCGCCACAGGACGGCCGGGTCCTGCTCGACCCATCCGGGCTGGGGGTACTGCTGGGTCAGCGGCCGGTGCGCGGTGGCGACCACCCGTCCGTCCTCCGTGACGAGCAGCCCCTTGGTCCCGCTGGTGCCCTGGTCGAGGGCGAGGACGGCGCCTCTGCCCACGGCAGCGCCTCTGCCCACGACACTCATGCCGCCGCTCCCTGCCCGGTGCCCGTCAACTCGCGCGCGGCGCGGACGACGGCCTCGGCGTCGATGCCGAAGTACTCGGACAGGAAGGCCGGGCTGCCGGTCGGGGTGAACTCGTCGCGCACGCCGAGCAGTTTCATCGGCATGGGGTTACGGGTGGCGAGGAACTCCGCGACGGCGCTGCCGAGCCCGCCGTGGACGTTGGCCTCCTCGACGGTGATGATGCGGCCGGTCTCGGCGGCTGCCGCGAGCAGCGCCTCCTCGTCCAGTGGCTTGACGGTGGAGAAGTTGAGGACGCGCGCGTCGATCCCCTCGGCGGCCAGCTTCGCGGAGGCGGCCAACGCGGCAGAGACCGTTGTGCCCACACCGATCAGCGTAACGTCGCCGCCGTCGCGCAGAACCGCTGCGCGGCCTGCATCGAAGGGGACGTGCGGGGCCAGGTCCGGCACCTTGGTGCGGCCGATACGCAGGTAGACAGGACCCTCATACTGGTGGGCCCAGCGCAGCGCCTCACGCGTCTCAGCCGGATCGGCCGGTGCCAGGACGACCATCTCGGGCAGCGTACGCATCCAGGCGAAGTCCTCGACACCGTGGTGGGTCGGGCCGAGCTGACCGTAGGCGAAGCCGGGGCTCATGGCGCACAGCTTGACGTTGGTGCGCGAGTAGGCGACGTCCGCCTTGATCTGTTCCAGGGCGCGGCCGGTGAGGAAGGGGGCCGCCGCACAGACGAACGGGATACGGCCACCGTTCGCGAGGCCGGCGCCCGCGCCGACCATCAGCTGCTCGGCGATGCCGACGTTGACCAGCCGGTCCGGGAAGCGCTGCTGGAACTCCTTGAGGTTGGAGGAGCCGACGGAGTCGTTGCAGACGGCCACCGTGCGCGGGTCGGCCTCCGCGAGCTCGATCAGCGTCTCGGCGAACGCCTTGCGGCAGTCGTGCAGCTCGGCGGCTACGGCCTTGGCGGTGCTCGCGGCTGCGGCAGTGGTGGTGCTCATCGGGCGGTCAACTCCTCGAAGGCGGCGGCGGTCTGTTCGGCGGTCGGCACCTTGTGGTGCCACTCGACGCGGTCCTCGATGAAGGACACGCCCTTGCCCTTGATCGTGTCGGCGATCAGGCACAGCGGGCGGTCGTCGAGGGAGCGCTCCTCGACCAGGGCCTGGTGGAGTGCCTCGTAGTCGTGGCCGTCGACGGCGCGGACGTCGAAGCCGAAGGAAGCCCACTTGGCGTCCAGCGGGTCCAGGCCCGAAGTCTCCTCGGTGGCGGCGCCTTGCTGGAAGCGGTTGCGGTCGACGATCACGGTCAGCCGGCCGAGGCGCTGCTGGGACGCGCTCATAGCCGCCTCCCAGTTGCTTCCTTCCTGCAACTCACCATCACCTGTGAGTACGAAGGTGCGTCGGTCGGAACCGTCCAGCTTGGCGGCGATCGCCATACCCACGGCGACCGGGAAGCCGTGTCCCAGCGGCCCGGTGTTGGTCTCCACCCCGGGCACCTTGCGCCGGTTGGGGTGGCCGTTGAGCGGCGACAGCGGCTCCATGAACGTGGCCAGCTCAGCCTCGGGGAAGAAGCCGGCGTGCGCCAGGGTCGAGTACAGGATGCCTGCGGCATGGCCCTTGCTGAGGACGAACCGGTCGCGTTCGGCCCACTCCGGTTCCTCGGGACGGACGTCGAGGACCGCGAAGTACAGCACGGTGACGATGTCGGCGGCGGAGAAGTCCCCGCCGATGTGACCCTGACCGGCCCGGCTGATCATCTCCAGATCGCTGCGGCGGATCGAGTAGGCCAGCTCCCTCAGGCGCGCGGCGCGCTCTGCCGATGGCGCTGCGCGCAGCTCGCGCCTGATGTCGGCGAGCCGCGCCGTGGCGCCGGGGACTGGTGCGAGAACCATGGGTGCATATCCATTCAGGTCTGCGTTACGATTCACCCGAAGTGAAGCCCGCGAATCCGAATGCGTCAAGGGGGTTGGGCCGCAACGGCCCGAGCGAGAGCCGGAAGGAGCCCTGACGCGGTGAGCGCACACGCGACCCGGCGGGTCGAGTGGAGTGAGATGGGCCGGCGTGCCGTGGAAACCGCACGTGTCCTGTCCGCGGACGCGGTCCAGAAGATCGGCAACGGCCATCCGGGGACGGCGATGAGCCTGGCCCCAGCCGCATACACCCTCTTCCGGAAGGTGATGCGACACGACCCCTGCGACGCCGAGTGCGTCGGCCGCGACCGCTTCGTCCTGTCCGCAGGGCACTCCTCGCTCACCCACTACACCCAGCTCTACCTGGATCACTTCGGCGCCTCCGCCAGCGTCACGAAGCTCTTCAGGAGTACGGCTTCACTGCCGCCAAGGTGGCCGGAGAGGGTGTCGCGATCTGGCTGGACGACCTGTCCCGCGGGCGGATCACCTCCGGCTATCTTGCCGAGCTGCTCGCAACCGGTACGTCGTTCGCGCGCCCGGTCCACGACCGCCGAGGCAACCCCTCACCAGTTCTGTGACTGGTGAGAACTCAGTCACAGCCCGCACCTGGGGCCTATGGACCACTGGATACTGTTCAGTAGGATAAACACGACCGTGTCCGATCCGCCGCGGATGGGCACGGTCGCTGGGGTACGTACGGCATTGGCCTGCGCCCCAACCGCCCGCAATGAAGCGTGCTGCCACCGCAGACAGGCGTCCTTGGTGCTCCAGGACGATTGCGAGCCGTTGGAAGGCGAGAAGGTCGTGACCACCCAGACATCAGACGTGGGGAAACTGCCCGCGCCCCTGACCACGTTCGTGGGCAGGCGCCACGACCTCGCCGAAGTGCGCGACCGGCTGGGGACGACGCGGCTGCTGACGCTCACCGGTGCGGGCGGGGTGGGCAAGACACGCCTGGCGCTGGAAGTGGCTGCCGCGTCGGCGGCGGAATTCGCGGACGGTGTGTGGCTGGTGGATCTGGCGCCGGTACGGGACCCGTCGCTGGTGGCGAGCGTCACGGCGACCGCGCTGGGGATGCCGGACCTGGGCACCGGACTGGTCATCGACCAGCTCGCCGCCTTTCTGACCCCCCGCCGGGCGCTGATCGTGCTGGACAACTGCGAGCACCTCGTCGACGCCTGCGCCGACCTGGCCCATGCGCTGCTGACGGCCTGCCCGGCGCTGCGCATACTGGCGACGAGCCGCCGGGCGCTGGGAATCTACGGCGAGCGCGTCTTCGCCGTTCCTCCGCTGGCGCCGGACGACGCGGTGGAACTGCTGCGGGACCGGGCCACCGCCGTCCGCCCGGAGTTCCAGGTCACCGACGGCAACCGCGCCCAGGTCCGCCGACTGTGCGACGACCTGGACGGGCTGCCGCTGGCCATCGAGCTGGCCGCGTCCCGGCTGCGGACCCTCACCGTCGACGAGGCCGTGAACCGGCTGGAGAACCGCTTCGGGCTGCTCACGGGCGGCAGCCGGGTCGCCCGGCCGCACCAGCGGACGCTACGCGCATTGATCGACTGGAGTCACGAGCTGTGCACCCCCGACGAACGGCTGCTGTGGCACCGGCTGTCGGTCTTCGCCGGCGACTTCTGCCTGGACGCGGCCGAGGCCGTCTGCGCGGGCGACGGCATCGGCGGCGACGAGGTACTCGATCTCCTCGACCGACTGGTCGTCCAGTCGATCGTGGTGCCCACCGAGCGCGAGGGCCTGCCGCGCTACCGGCTGCTGGAGACCATCCGCCAGTACGGGCGGGACCGGATCGCCGAATCCGGCCAAGAGCGGCAGACGCTACAACGGCACCACAATTTCTACCTGGCCCTCGCCGAGCGCGTCGCCGACGGCTGGTACGGCCCAGGCCAGGAGGAGGCCCTGGCCCGCCTGCGCGCCGAGCATGCCAATCTGCTGGCCGCGCTGGCTTACGACTACGACCCGCAGGCCACCCTCGCGCTGACCGCCGCGCTGCGGTTCCACTGGTGCGCCGGCGGATTCCTCGCCGAAGGGCGACGGCAGCTCGACCGTGCGCTCGCCGCCGCGCCCGAACCCAGCCAGGCTCGCTCCCGGGCGCTGTGCGCCGCGTCCTGGGTGGCGCTGCTGCAGAGCGACCATGGGGCGGCCGACCGGTGGCTGGCCGAGGCCGGAGAGCTGGGTGCGCAGCAGGACGATCGGGTGGTGCGCGCGCACGTCCTGGGCCTTCGCGGCTCATTGGCGGCGTTCCAGGGGCGGTTGGCGGAGGCAGTGCCGTTGTTCGAGCGCGCGGTCGCTGCCCACACAACAGCCGGGGATGAGGCCTCGGTGGTGTTCGAACTGTTCCAGTTGGCTGCGGTTCAAATGGACCTGGGGAACCCAAGTGGGGCGGAGACCGCCCGGCATGCGGTCGCCTTGGCTGAGGCGCACGGCGAGCGGTGGGCGCGCGCACACGCGATGTGGACGCTGAGCTGCCACGCCTGGAGGCACGGTGACCGCGAGGAGGCCCTGGCGCTGATCCGGGCCGCGCTCGAGATCGAGCGGGGCTTCAACGAGCCGCTCAGTGCCGCGCTGATGCTGGAGACTCTCGCTTGGATCATCGCTTCCTGCGGGGAGTACGAGCGAGCAGGTCGGCTACTGGGCTCCGCGGGCAAGCTGTGGCGCGATGTGGGCGCGGACCTGTCCGCGTTCGGTCCGCCGCATGGCGAGGACCACACCCAGTGCGCACAGTCGGTCGTACGAGCACTGGGTCCGCAGGCGTACGAGAAGGCCCTCGCGGAGGGCGGCCGCCACAGCGGCCCCGACGAGGCCATCGCCTACGCCCTGCGCAACGAATCCGAGCCGACCGGCAGGCCTCCTTCCCTTGTCCCCGGCCCGAGCCCGTTGACCCCCAGGGAGTGGGAAGTGGCCGCTCTGGTGGCCGAGGGCATGAGCAACCGGCAGATCGCCTCCGCGCTCGCCCGCTCCCCGCGCACGGTCCACGGCCACATCGAGAACATCCTGGCCAAGCTCGGCTTCAGCTGCCGCGCCCAGATCGCGTCCTGGTGGACAGCGAACCAGGCGGCCACCCCGTAGGACAACCCCGTAGAAATACCCAGGCCCGGGGCGGGGCCAGGGCCCGTACAAATACCCATGGCTTCGGGGAAGACCCCGAACTGAGCCTTACGGCATGACTGACACCGAAGCGCGGGGACACCTTCCCCGGAGATCATTTCTGACCAGTGCCATCGCTGTGGTGGCCGCCGGCACGCTGGCCGGCGGCCTGGTGGTCGCCGCCGCCCCTGCGGCCGACGCTCTGGACGGCGCGAACTTCACCTGGATGATCAGCAGCGAGATGGCCGAAGCCAAGGTTGGCTACGCCAACATGCTCAATGCCATCAGGCAAGCGGTCAGGGGCGGCCGAGTCGGTTCCATGGGCGGCCCCCCTATCGACGTCACCGACAGGAACGGAGCCGGCCAGTACATCACCATCGACCTGCACGCCGAGAACGGGATCCAGTTCGCCCGATTGTTCATGCGCCGGTCGGACTCCTACATCATGGGATGGCGGGGTGGCATCGTGGACGGTGGTGGCACTGTGACCTGGCACCGCTTCTTCACACTGGACCCCGCAGCGGCGCCGGGCGGCGCCGCTGCGCTGCCGGGCGCCACGGTCACCAACACGATCAGGGTTCACGAGACGCTGGGGAGCTACACCGCCCTCGCGCAGCAGGGCGCCACCCGCGATGGCATGCAAATCACTCCCGCCAGCCTCAGCAACGCCGTGCAGAGGCTGGAGGGCGCCGATTCCGAGAGCGGCTCGGCGACCCCCACGACACGGGAGCTTGCGCAGGCGATCCTCCAGGTGATCGTGGGGGTCGCCGAAGCCTCTCGGTTCCGGGAACAAGCGCGTGAAACCGCGGTGGCGTTCGGCAGGGGCGTGGCGTTCGCCCTTACCGCGACACACAGGGAGTTCCACAACAACTGGGGCAGGATCAGCAGGGCGGCCCTGCTTGCGGTCATGGCGGGGAGCGCTGTCCTGGCGGCTCCTCTCGAAGTCGCCGGCATCGTCATCGCGACCGTGGCGGTCGCTGCGCAGTACGTCATGACCGCCCACCACTCGGACCTCGACACCAGGGGCAAGCACCTGTCCGAGGGCGCCCTGCTGTATGTCTCGCCGGACGGCGACGGCGACCACTGGACCGTGCAGGCCGCAATCGACGACGTTCCCGACAGCGGCGCGAACACCATCCTCATCAGCAAGGGCGTCTACCACGAGGTCATCAGCGTTTCGAGCAGCAAGTCCTGGCTGACGATCCAGGGCGTCACCGGCATCCGTGGGGATGTCACCATCTACAACACCAGATGCCACGGGATGATCAACCCCGAGACCGGCCTGAAGTACGGCACCCAGGGCAGCGCCGTGGCCACCTTCAGACCGCCCAACCTGACCGTCAAGGACCTCACGATCAGCAACACGTTCGACCGCGCGGCCCACCCGGAGATCAGCCCGTACGAGACCCAGGCCGTCGCAGTCGCCGCCATGGGTGACCGGCAGGTGTTCGACAACGTCGCGATCCTGAGCCGCCAGGACACTCTGCTCGTCAAGGGGGAGACGCCCACGACCCAGGCCCGGCAGTACTTCTACAACTGCCTGATCCGGGGCGACGTGGACTTCATCTTCGGCAACGCCACCGCGGTGATCGACCAGTCCCAGATAGTCATGTACCAATGGCCCGGCGGCACGATGCTGGCGCCGAACACCGACTACAGGAAGAAGTACGGCATCCTCGTCACCCACAGCTGGGTGATTTCCAATAACGTGCCGGCGCGTTCGATGTACCTCGGCCGACCGTGGCACAACGTGCCGGAGGCCCACCCCCAGGCGGTGGTCCGTAACACCAACATTTACCCCCACATCAATGAGACGCACCCGTGGACCGACATGGTCCCCGAGTACCCCTGGTCGTGGGCCCGGTTCAAGGAGTACCAGAACACCGGCACCGGAGCCGGCGTCGGCTCCAACGCACCGAAGCTGACCGACGCCGAGGCCGCCGACTACACCGCCCAGAAGTACCTGGCCGGCACCGACGGCTGGAACCCGGTCCGGTGACCATGGCCGAGGTGACAGGCACATTGCCCGCCGGCAGTGTGCCCGCCGCGGCGCAGTGAACCATGGCGGGGTCGGGACAGCGCGACTGTCCCGGCCCCGCCGCCACGTCCTGCGACAGCCTCCGGCCGAGCATGCCACCGCGCCTGTAACCCACGGGCCCAGGGCCGACCTCGCGGGCATCGACCGGAACCCGGCCCGGTGTCCGGCGACGGTCTGACCAACAGAGGCGTGCCCCGGCAGCGGTTCCGGAAGTCGGCGTGTCGCCGTGGACGTCCTGTCGTCCGGCCATGAGGAACGAACTGCCGTGGCATTGCTCGGTGTCGACCCGCACAAGTCCTCTCACACCGCTACCGATGCCGATCCTGTCTGGATTCAGCAGGCGGGCTCGGCGAGGATCGAGGCGAACCTGGCGGACTACCGGTGGCTCCTGTCCTGGGGCCGCCGCCTGGTCGCAGCGCAGGTGGGCGGTGGAGGACGCCAACCGGCTCGGCCGCCACCTGGCCCAGTGGCTCGTCGCTCGCAGCGAGACCGTTGTCGACGTTCCGGCCTCGGCGACCAGCCGCGTCCGTCAGCTCACCTGTGGCGGTGGCCGCAAGAACGACCGGATCAACCCTGCCGCCGGGGCCACAGCCTAGGTACCTGCCCAGGCCACAGCCTAGGTACCTGCCCTGTTGACGGAGGGGCGCCCCGCAGGCATCCGTCATGGCGTTGATCGATGGGCCGAAGTCCCGCCTGGTCTGCGGAATCGTCGCCCCGCACTTGTGTATCTGGATCTCGGCGACCCAACTCCTTCGCGCAGTGCCGTGTACAAGAAGGTCCCCTCCGCCCCATTGACGATCGCTCCTGGTACACGGCACTCTGTATTCCGTCATACAAAGTTCATCCCTGGGAAGCAGAGGTGTGACGTGGCCGGGTCTGGACTCGATCTTCGGGTGACGCAGGACAAGCTCGTACGGGACAAGGTGGTCGACGCGCTGCGTCAGGCCATCCTGGACGGGGCCCTGCAGCCTGGTCGCAGACTCACCGAGCGGGAGTTGACCGAGCTCACCGGGGTGAGTCGCACGTCCGTGCGGGAGGCGCTGAGGCGGCTCCAGGCCGAAGGGCTGGTCGAGGAGTCGCCCAGCCGAGGACTGCGGGTGACCACTCCGACCGCGGAGGAGATCGAACAGATCTATGAGATCCGCGCCGAACTCGAGCCGCTCGCGGTGCGCTTGTTCGTGGAGCGTGCCACCCAGGAGGAAGTGGATGAACTCGCCTCCGTCACCCAAGAGTTGAACCCTGGGGGTGACGCCAACAAGGACGTGCTGGACCGCTTCGACGGGATCCTGCTCGCCGGCTGTCGCAACCCCATGCTGGCGGAGCTGCTCGGCGGCCTGTACAGCCGGATCCACGCCCTGCGCCGCATCTCGGCCGCCACCCCTGGCCGTATGACCGTCACCAAGCAGGAGTACGCCGATCTCATCGAGGCGATCCGGCGCCGTTCCGCCGCCGACGCGGCGGAGGTGGCCCGTCGGCACGTCTCCGCGGCCAGAGCGTCCGCGAGGGTCGCGATGAGCCTTTTGACGCAAGAAGCCGACTAAGGACGACGAAGCGGCAAGAACACCAAGAGCACAAGGAAGTGCAGCAATGACTACGGACACCATCGCCCCTGCGATACCAGATCTGTCGGACCCGGCGACCTTCGCCTCCGGCGTACCCCATCAGATCTTCGACGCGGTCAGGCAGATGCCCGGGTTGTACTGGCAGCCGGCGAAGGCGGGCACGCTCAACGGCGGTTTCTGGTGCGTCACCCGGCACGCCGACATCGTCGAGATCGAGCGGAACCCTGAGGTCTTCAGTTCCCAGTGGGGGCCGTTCTTCCCGACCCTGCCCGCGCCGCATCCCGAGTTCAGCCACAACATCATGTACAACGACCCGCCGGAGCACAGCCGTCTGCGCCGGGCCGCCGCCCGTTCCTTCGGACCGCGGGTCATCGCCAACTTCGACACCTGGGTCCGCGAGATCGTCGTGGAGGTGCTGGAGGACATCACCGCCCGTGGCGAGGTCAACTGGGTGGGCGACGTAGCGGCCATCGTCCCGTCCCGCGTCATCGCACGGGTGATCGGCGTGCCGCACCAGGACCGCCAGCGCATCGTGGACTGGACACTCACGATCTTCGACGCCGCGGAGCAGCCCAACGGCGGCGAGTCCATACTGGCGCTGCTTCCGGACGTCCAGGCGTACCTGGAAGAGCTGCGTATGGACAAGCTGCGAGACCCTCAGGACGACTTCGCCACCGTGCTCGCCCAGTGCGCCGAGCGCGGTGAGATCAGTCAGCCGGAGTACCTGCACTACCTCACCCTGCTCCTCATCGCCGGATTCGAGACGACTCACACGGTCATAGC
Source organism: Streptomyces sp. DSM 40750 (assembly GCF_024612035.1). Classification (GTDB taxonomy): domain Bacteria; phylum Actinomycetota; class Actinomycetes; order Streptomycetales; family Streptomycetaceae; genus Streptomyces. Next base: position 292,270 of record NZ_CP102513.1, on the reverse strand, counting down.
CCAGTCGATGCGGCTGGTCCTGGAGGACCCGCAGATCGCCGATGCCGCCGACCGGGCCGTCGCCGCCGACAACCTGGGTGGGCTGGTCGACGAGTTCCTGCGTTACGTCACCCCGGCCATGAACATGGCTCGCACGGTGACCAGGGATGTCGACTTCCACGGCACACAGATGCGCAAGGGCGACCTGGTGCAGTTGTTCTTCACCGCCGCCAACCGTGACCCGGCCGTCTTCGTCGACCCGCACCGCTTCGAGCCGTCCCGGACCTCGAACGAGCACATGGCCTTCGGTAACGGTCCGCACCACTGCATCGGCAAGAATCTCGCCAAGCTGGAACTCAAGATCCTCTTCGAGGAGATGCACCGCCGCGGTGTCGCCATCGCCCCGAACGGCGAGCCCAGGCGCGGGTGGAGCACCTTCATCAACAAGCTTCTGTCCATGCCCGTCGTCGTCACCACGGCCGGTCCGCAGGAGGTTCGCTCATGAGCACTCTGACGGATGTCGTCGTCGTCGTGACCGGAGGCGCCACCGGCGTCGGACTGGCCCTCGCCCGCGAGGCCGCGGCCCGCGGTGCCCGGGTGATGATCGCGGACGTGGGGGACGCGGCCGCAGCGGTGGAGAGCCTGCGGGCCGACGGTGCCGCAGCGGAGTGGATGCGGACCGACACCTCGGACTATGCGCAGGTCAAGAAGTTGACTGAGGCCACCGTCGAGCGGTTCGGCGCTGTCAACGTGGTGTGCAACAACGCCGGCATCGGTGTGGCCGGTGCACTACAGGACGTGGACCCGGGCGAGGCGAAACGTCTCTTCGACGTCAACGTGCTGGGCATGTTCCACGTCGTCCACGCCTTCGCACCGCTGCTGAAGGACGCCGCCGCGCGAGGCGGACCGGCGTACATCCTGAACACCGGTTCCGAGCACTCTCTCGGCGTTCCGCCGCACGTGATGCCCATGAGTACATACACCGCGTCGAAGTACGCCGCACTCGGCCTCACCGACACGGCACGCCGTGACCTGAAGGACTTCGGGGTCGGCGTCTCCCTCCTCGCCCCCGGCTGGGTCCGCACCGAGCGGGTCAGGGCGCTCGTCGCCGCCGATCCGCACGTGGCCGCCGCCATCGAACCGTTCGCCCAGGAGTCCGCCGAGGTGGCCGGCATGGCCTTCGACGGCCTGCTGAAGGGCACGGCGGTCATCGCCACCAACCCGCACAGCCGCGCCTTCGCCATGGAGCACGCGCGCGACCTCATGGCCGACATCCAGGCTCTTCCCCTCCTGGACGGTCCGGACGACCACGCTCACAACGGCACGGGCGACGCGTCCAAGTGCCCCTTCTCCCAGGGCTGAGCAGACCCCTTCGCCGCCCGCGCCACCGGCGCGTGACAGTCGGCACCCAGGGTCACCCGCCCCCTCTGTTTCTCCGCTTCACCCTTCCACCTTTCCGCGATCGGCGGCCGCGCAGCGGAAACGCGCATCACGGCCCATCGCGTTCATCCGTCATTCCCGCATGACCACGACCCAGGACTGAACCATGCCTGAACGAAGGCAAGTTGCGATCGTCGGCGTCGGCCAGACCGACTTCGGCGCCCTCTACGCCAACAAGGACGCGCGCCGCGACGCCTACGCCCTCGGCGCGCAGGCCCTGCGCCTCGCGCTCGACGACGCCGGCCTGCGCAAGGACGAGGTCGACGGCCTCCTCACCGCCCGTATCCACTACGAGCACGGCGCCCATGTGCTCGGCATCCCCAACCCCCGTGTCATCAACGCCCTGGAGGGATCCGGCCGCATGAGCGGCGTCGCCGTCCAGCACGCCGTATCCCTGATCGAGACCGGTCAGGCCGACGTCGTGGCCTGCGTGTACGGCAACAACGGCCGCTCGGTGAAGATGACTTACGGCGGTGCCTACACCGACAGCCCCACCACCCGCTACGACGCGATGTACGGCATGACCTCCCCGGGCGCGTACGTCGGCATGATGTACCGCCGCTACGCGCACGACTACGGCGTGCCCGACGGTGCCCTCTCCGCGATCGCGATCAACAACCGCCGCAACGCCGCCCTGAATCCGGTGGCCGTGATGCGCGAGGAGATCACCGAGGAGCAGTACCTGGGGTCCCGTTACATCGCGGACCCGTTGCGTCTGTACGACTACTGCATCATCAACGACGGCGGCGTCGCGCTGATCCTCACCACCATGGAGAAGGCCCGCGACCTGGCCAAGCGGCCGGTACGGGTGGCGGCCACCGCCGCGCGCGCCGCCGTCAGCAACTACTACACGAGCACGGACTTCTTCCACTCCGCCTCCCAGGACGTGGCCCGGCGCGTGTACGCGGCCTCGGGCTATGGCCCGCAGGACATGGACTGCCTGCAGATCTACGACAACTTCACGCCCACCGTCCTGTTCAGCCTGGAGGGCTTCGATCACGCGCCGCGTGGCGAGGCCTGGAAGTGGGCGACCGGTGACCGCATCGCGCGCGACGGCGAGATGCCGGTGAACACCGCCGGTGGGCACACCGGCGAGAGCTACATGCAGGGCTGGGGGCACCACGTGGAGGCCGTGCGCCAGATCCGCGGCGAGGCCGGCCCCCGCCAGGTGGCGGACTGCAACGTCGCCCAGTACATCTGCGCCTCGCCCATCACCACTTCGCACGTCCTGGTCGGGGAGTGAGCAAGCCCATGGACAACCAGAAACTCATCGAGATGCTCCCACCGGTCACGGACGCCAACCGTGCCTTCTGGGAGGGCACCCTCGCCGGTGAACTCCGGCTCCAGTACGGCGATTCGGGAACGCCCCGCTACCCCGAGTCGCCGGTGGACCCGGTGACCCTCGGCGAGGACTTCGAATGGCGAGCCGTCAGCGGCAGGGCCACGTTGTGGTCCTGGATCGTCATGCACCAGAAGTACTTCCCTGCCTTCGCCGACGAGGTTCCCCACCTGGTGGCCTTCGCCCAACTGGAGGAGGGGCCGCATCTGATGACCACCCTCCTCGACCCGCCGGAGCATCTGGAGTGCGGCATGCCGCTGGAGGTCGTCTTCGAGCAGATCTCCGAGGACCGGGCCATCCCGAAGTTCAAGGTGGTGTCCGGATGAACGCCACCACGACCTCCCCGGCGGAGACGGAACAGGTCGTCCTCATCGAGCACTTGGACAACGGGATCTCCCGTATCCGCTTCAACCGCCCCCACAAGCGCAACGCCATGAACCGGGCGGCCCGCGTAGGGATCGTGCGCGCTCTCGACGAGTGCCGGGGCCGCTCCAAGGTGATCATCCTGACCGGCAACGGCCCCGCCTTCTGCGCCGGCGTCGACCTCAAGGAGGGCGACGTCAGCACCGGGGACGCGGAACTCGACCGGCGCAGTGAGTGGGCGGCCGTGCAGGAGGAGATCCGCAACCACCCTGCCATCATCATCGCCGCCGTCAACGGCATCGCCCTCGGCGGCGGTTCCACCCTGATCAACGTTGCCGACCTTGCTGTCGCGGCCGACGAAGCCCAGATAGGCATGCCGGAGATCGGCTTCGGCCTCTACCCGACCCTCGCGGGCCCGGCCGCCCAACTGCGGCTCAAGCCCAAGCACGCGGCCTGGCTGGTGCTCACCGCCGAGCGCATCGACGGCCCCACGGCGGCGGAGTGGGGGCTGGTCAACCTCGCCGTTCCCCTGGAGGAACTCGACGCAGCGGCCACCGCCCTCGCCGAACGCGTCGCCTCCTTCGACGCGACCGCGCTGGAATGGTCGAAGAAGGCGCTGTGGAAGATCCCCGGCGAGATCTCCGAGTGGACCGAGGCCATCTCCTACGGGCATGAGATCGCCGATGAACTCCGCGCCCGCAGCACCGCTCTGGCCGAGGGCCTCGGCCGGTTCCGGTCGGGCGAGCGCAACCCGGGGCAGGGCTGATGTCCGGGCAGCGCACCTTCCGGGTGGTCGAGGTCACCGAGTCGGTTGCGGGAGCGGCGTGCGGACGCCTGTTCGCCGCCCTCGGCCACGACGTGCTGCTGTGCGAACCGCCCACCGGCACGCCGCTGCGGGCCAGGGAGTTCACCTTCGCGGCCCTGGGCGCCGGCAAGCGCAGCGCCGTCCTCCGCCCCGAGCAGCTGGCCGCCGACGAGACGAGCCCGCTCGCCACGGCCGACGTCCTGATCACCGATCTCACGCCGGCCGCGGCGGCCGCCGAGGGCCTGGACTTTGACCAGCTCCGGCAACGGTTCCCCCGGCTGGTCACGGTCTCGCTCACCGCATTCGGGCTCACCGGAGCGTATGCCGAGAGCATCGGCGACAGCCTCCTGGCGGAGGCGTACGGCGGACTGGCCACCATGGTCGGTGAGCCGGATCGGCGCCCGCTGAGCCTGGGTGGCGAACAGAGTGCGCACTCGGCCGCCTTCGTCGGCCTGTACGGCGCCATGCTCGCCCTGCGCCACCGTGACCGCACGGGACACGGCGACGTCGTCGAGGTCGCTCTGAGTGACGTCGCCGCCTCTATGGACTGGAAGAGCGACGTCCTCCACGATCTCGGCGGTGGGGCCTCGAAGCGTGCGGGCTCCTCGCAGGGCGGCTGGCGCGTGGTGCGGGCCAAGGACGGCTGGGTCGGAGTGATCTTCTCCGCACACCAGTGGCCGGCCCTCGTCGAGCTCTTCGGCGACCCGCGCCTGAGCGCACCCGGCCTCGACGACCCCGAGCAGCGTGCCCGGCGCTCGCAGGAGTGGTGGGCCGTGATCGCGGAGGCGGCGGCAAGCCGTGAGGCCGTGGAGCTGTACACCGAGGCGCAGCGCCTCGGACTGCCCTTCGGCCATGCCGCCGATGCCGAGAGGCTGATGGCCGACGAACAGCTCCGTACCAGGGGCTTCGTCCTTCCGCCCGGCATGCGCCGCAGGGACGCCCCCGTGGTCGGCCTCCCGTGGACCGTGCCTGGGGCGACCTCATCCACGGTCGTGGCACCCCGGTTGGGCGACGACGGTGGCAGTCTCACGACCGGGCCACGACCGGTGGCGGTCCGCACGCCGCGTGCGCGCGTGGCCGCGCGGCACAGGGACGCGGCACCCCTGGACGGTCTGGTCGTTCTCGACTTCGGCACCATCACAGCCGGGGCGGCCACGAGCCGGCTGCTCGCCGACTACGGCGCGACCGTGATCAAGATCGAGTCGCAGGGCCGCCCGGATCCGTTCCGGGCGTGGGTGATGCCGGGCAGCGCAGACAGGGCGGCCGGGGCACAGGCACCGGCCTCGCCGATGTTCGCCTCCAACAACGCCGGCAAGCGCGGTCTGAGCCTCGATCTGAAGACCGAACACGGCCGGGCCGTCGCTCACCGGCTCATCCGCAGGGCGGATGTCCTGGTCGAGAACTTCCGGGTGGGCGTCACCGCCCGCATGGGCGTCGACTACGCCACCGCCCACCGACTCAACCCCGATCTGGTCTACCTGTCCCTGTCCAGTCAGGGCGTCTTCGGGCCCGAGGCCTCGTACGGCTCCTTCGGTTCGACCCTCGACCTGCTCTCCGGCCTCGCGGCCGTCACGGGCTACCCGGGGGAGCGGCCCATGTGGTCGGGCGGCGATGTCAACTACCCGGACCAGATGGTGTCCTTCGTCGGCGCCGCCCTGGTCGCGGACGCCGTCACCAGCGGCCGGCACGGTATCCACCTGGACGTCTCGCAGCGGGAGGCCGTCGCCTGGACCCTGGCCGGTCAGCTCGGAGAGTACGTCTGGACGGGGCGGCTGCCCGCCCCGGACGGCAACCGCCGCCCTGGCGCCACCCCTCACGACACCTATCCCACCGCGGAGCCCGACAGCTGGCTGGCGATCGCCTGCACCAGCGCCGGTCACCGCCGGGCGCTGGCCGAGGTGATCACCAAACTGCCCGGCCACGAGCCGGAGAACTGGTGGCTGAACCACCAGGACACCGTCGACGCGGCCATCTCGGAGTGGACGGCCCGGCACCCCCGTGACAAGGCCGTGGCGCGACTGCGCCGCGCGGGTGTTCCCGCCGTGCCCGTGAACACCGCGGCAGACCGCGCCCGGGACCCCCGTTACCGCGAGCGCCGCGCTGCGCTGCGTGTCCCGGAGTGGCTGAAGGGATTCCCCATGATCCTGCACGGCCACACGCCGCCCGACCCCGCTCCCGCACCCGCCCTCGGCGACAACGCGGAGCACCTGGACGACGACACCCTCGACGCGCTCCTCGGCGGCGTCGACCGGCCGTCGTTCCCCCACTGACCCCTCTCCCGCACCCCGCACCCGCGCAACCTGATCAGGAGACCGCCATGCCCCGTGTCGTATTCGTCCGTCCGGACGGGACCAAGCAGGAGGCCGACGCCGCCGACGGAGCCTCTGTCATGCAGGCCGCCACAGCCAACCTGGTGCCGGGCATCGTCGCCGAATGCGGCGGTGAGCTGTCCTGCGCCACTTGCCACGTCTTCGTGGACGAGCAGTGGCTCGGGGCGCTGTCCGCGCGCTCGGAGGACGAGGAGGAGATGCTGGAGGCGACCTCCGAGGAGCCCACCGACGCCAGCCGACTGTGCTGCCAGATCACGCTGGACGCCTCGCTCGACGGCATCGTCGTGCACATCCCGACGACCCAGAAGTAGGACCGGGGGAGCACACCATGCACATCGAACCCACTGCGACCGACCGTATCGTCGTGGTCGGCGGCGGTCAGGCCGGCGCGGACTTCGTCGCCGCCCTGCGCATGGGCGGCCACCAGGGCCCCGTGACCCTCGTCGGCGAGGAACCCGGCTACCCCTACGCCCGCCCGCCGCTGTCAAAGGCGTACCTGTCCGGCAAGGCCACGGCCGAGGACCTGCACATCCGGCCGCCCGCCATGTACGAGCAGCAGGGCATCGACCTGCGCACCGGCACCCGAGTGACCGCGATCGACCGGACCGCCCGCCACGTGGTCCTCGCGGACGGTGAGCGGCTGCCGTACGCGCACCTGGTGCTCGCCACCGGCGGGCGGGCGCGCAGACTGCCCGCCCCCGGACTCGACGACGCGCCCAACGTCCACTACCTCAGGACCCTCGCCGACGTGGCCGCCATGCGGCACCGTTTCGTGCCGGGCGCCCGGCTGGTCGTCGTCGGCGGCGGCTACGTCGGGCTCGAAGTGGCCGCGGTCGCCCGGCAACTCGGCCTTGACGTGACGGTTCTGGAGGCGCTCCCCCGTGTCCTGGCCCGGGTGACCGCGCCGCAGGTCTCCGCGTTCTACCAGCGGGTGCACACCGAGGAAGGCGTGGACATCCGCGTCGACACCGCGGTGACCGGCTTCGCCTTCGCCCCCGACGGCTCGGTGGCCGCCGTGGAACTCAAGAGCGGCGAGCGAATCGACGCCGACCTTGTCCTCGTCGGCATCGGCCTGGTCCCCAACACCGAACTCGCCGAGCAGGCCGGACTCGCCGTCGACAATGGCATCGTCGTGGACGAGCACTGCCGGACCGAGGACCCCGCCGTCCTCGCCATCGGCGACTGCACCAGCCACCCCTGCGGTGAGCACGGCGGACGCCGCCGACTGGAGTCGGTGCCCAACGCCTCCGAACAGGCGCGGGTCGCCGCCGCCACCGTGACCGGCAGCCTTCAGCCGTACACCGCCATCCCGTGGTTCTGGTCCGACCAGTACGACGTCAAGCTCCAGACCACAGGGCTGTCCACCGGCTACGACGAGGTCGTCATCCGTGGCACCACCGAGACCGGGCGGTCGTTCGCGGCCTTCTACCTCAAACAGGGCCAGGTCCGCGCCGCAGACGTGGTCTGCAGCCCCCGGGACTTCACCGCCGCCAGAAAGCTGGTCGCGGCACGGGCCCGGGTCGCCCCCGAAGCGCTCCGGGACCTGTCGGTCCCCCTCAAGCAACTGCTCTGAGCCACGCGGAGAACCACTCAGATGGGAAAACGAGAAATGACGGACCACACGGCGGCCCCAGCGGCCTCCTCACGCTCGGAGCGCTTCCCGGCCGGGATGGACCGCGACTACCTGATGCTCATCGACGGCGAGTGGGTCTCCGCCTCCGACGGCGAGACCTTCTCCTGCCTCGACCCGTACGAGAACCGTTCCTGGGGCCGCGTCCCCGCCGCCACCGCGGAGGACGTCGACCGGGCCGTACGCGCCGCCCGGCGGGCCTTCGACGAGGACGGCTGGTCCCACACCCCTGCCGGACTGCGCGCAGGCCTGCTGCGCAAGCTCGCCGACCTGATCGAGGAGCACGCCGAGGAACTGGCCTTCATCCAGATCCACGAGAACGGCAAACTCATCAGCGAGATGCTGCCCGGAGCGCGGGCCATGGCGGCCCACGCCCGCTACGTGGCGGGGCTCGCGGAGAACCACCACGGCTCCACCCTCCCCGCCCACCCCGGCTTCACCGCATACACCGTGCCCGAACCGGTCGGCGTCGTCGCGGCGATCACCCCGTGGAACTCACCGCTGACCCTGCTGTCGTGGAAGCTGTTCCCCGCGCTCGCGGCCGGATGCACGCTCGTCATCAAGCCGTCCGAGGTGACCCCCACCTCCACCCTCCGCCTGGCCGAACTCTGCGAGCAGGCCGGCTACCCCAAGGGCGTTGTCAACGTCGTCACCGGCTTCGGGCAGCCCACCGGCGCCGCGCTGACGGGCCACCCCGGCGTCGACAAGATCGCGTTCACCGGCTCCACCGCCGCGGGCAAGGCCATGCTCAACGCCGCCGCACCCCGCATCGGGCGGGTCACCCTGGAACTCGGCGGAAAGTCACCCAACATCGTCTTCTCCGACGCCGATCTCGACAACGCCGTGCACGGCGCCATGGGCGGCATCTTCGCGGCGACGGGGCAAACCTGCATGGCCGGATCCCGGGTCCTGGTCGAGGACAGCGTGTACGACGAGTTCGTCGACGCCCTGTCGGCGGCTGCGGACAAGCTGGTCCTGGGCGACCCGCTCGACCCGGCGACCGACGTGGGCCCGCTCGCCTGCCGCAACCAGTTCGACAAGGTCCTCGACTACATCGACATCGGACAGTCCGAAGGGGCGCGCCTGGCCGCCGGCGGCGTCCGGGACGCCTCCACCACGGAACTGGCCCGCGGCCTCTTCGTCCGGCCCACCGTCTTCTCCGGCGTCGACAACTCCTCGCGGCTTGCCCAGGAGGAGATCTTCGGGCCGGTGGCCAGTGTCGTGCGGTTCAGCGGCGAGGACGACGCGGCCCGGCTCGCCAACGACGTCGACTTCGGTCTCGCCGCCGCTGTGTGGACCCGGGACATCGGCCGCGCCCACCGCATGGTCAAGCGGCTGCGCGCCGGCACGGTCTGGGTCAACGCCTACCGCGTCGTCCACTACGCAGTGCCCTTCGGCGGGTTCAAGCAGAGCGGCATCGGCCGCGAACTCGGCCCCGACGCACTCGACGACTACACCGAGACCAAGTCCGTCTGGATCGACGAGGGCAACCCGCAGATGTTCGGCCGCCACTGACATGCGCCACCACGACAAGGGAGTTCCCGACACCGTGCTCGAGCACAAGAACCTCTACATCGACGGCGCCTGGCGTCGCCCCTGCGGCGACGAGACGACCGAGGTGGTCAACCCGGCCACCGAGCGGGTCATCGCCACCGTGCCGGCCGCCACCGCGAAGGACGTCGACGCGGCCGTCTCCGCCGCCCGCGCAGCGCTGCCCGCCTGGTCCCGCACGACCCCCGCCGAACGCAAGGCCCTCCTGGACCGGCTCCACCAGGGGCTGGTGGAGCGCGCCGACGACATCGCCACGACCGTCACCGCGGAGATGGGCGCACCGCGGCAGCTCTCATCAAGAGTCCAGGCGGGGCTGCCGATCGCGGTCGCCGAGTCGTACGCCCGGCTGCTGGAGACGTACGAGTTCGAGGAGCGCATCGCCACCTCGCTCGTCGTCAAGGAGCCGGTCGGCGTCGTCGCCGCCATCACCCCGTGGAACTATCCGCTCCACCAGGTCGTCGCCAAGGTGGCGGCCGCCCTGGCCGCGGGGTGCACCGTCGTGCTCAAGCCGTCCGAGGTGACCCCGCTCAACGCCTACCTCCTCGCCGAGATCGTCGACGCCATCGAACTCCCTGCCGGTGTCTTCAACCTCGTGCCGGGCATCGGCTCCGTCGCCGGTGAGGCACTGGTCGCCCATCCGGACGTCGACATGGTCTCCTTCACCGGATCGACCCGAGCCGGAAAGCGCATCGGCGAACTCGCGGCGGCCACCGTCAAGAAGGTCGCACTCGAACTCGGCGGCAAGTCCGCCAACATCATCCTGCCGGACGCCGACCTGGACTCCGCGGTCCGCGACGGGGTGGCCAACGTCCTGAGCAACTCGGGTCAGACGTGCACGGCGTGGACCCGGATGCTCGTGCACCGCGATCTCTACGAGCGCGCTGTGGAACTGGCCCGAGAGGCGGCCGAGAGCACGGTCGTGGGCGATCCCGCCGACGAGCGGACCCAGGTCGGCCCGGTCGCCTCGGCGGCCCAGCGTGACCGGGTACGCGCCTACATCGCTGACGGCGTCGGCCAGGGCGCCCGGCTGGTGACCGGCGGCGTCGAGCCGCCGACCGGCCTGCCCGCTGGCTACTATGTCCGCCCCACCGTCTTCGCCGATGTCACCGAGGACATGACCATCGCGCAGGAGGAGATCTTCGGCCCGGTCATCGTCGTCATGCCGTACGCGGACGAGGAGGATGCCCTGCGGATCGCGAACAACTCCCTGTACGGCCTGTCCGGAGCGGTGTTCTCGGCCAGCGAGGAACGCGCCGTCGCCTTCGCCCGCCGCCTGGACACCGGCATGGTCCACATCAACGGCGCACGCTTGAATTTGCTCGCGCCCTTCGGCGGCTACAAGCAGTCCGGCAACGGCCGTGAACTGGGCGTCCACGGGCTGGAGGAGTTCCTCCAGCCGAAGGCCCTGCAGCTCCCTGCACCGGCGGCCACCGAAAGGACGGCGCGATGAATGACTCCGATCACCCCGCCGCGCGGGGATTCCTCTCCGAGATCTGGGACTCGCTGGGAGGGGAGAAGGAAGCGCTGGACCGCGTGAGGTTCGAAGGACACGGTGCATTGCGGTCGCCGTTCGCGGTGACGGACCTGGCCGCGGCGTCGTTCGCCGCAGCCGGGCTGGCCCTCAGCGATCTCCTCACCACGGGCGGCGGTGGGGGACCGCTGGTAAGCGTCGACCGGGTACTTGCCGGCGGGTGGTTCGATCTGCCGGTCGGCCCTTCTCAGCCCCTCGACCCCTCGACGCGGCAGCCCGTCCCCCACACCTGGATGTGCGAGTTCCAGACGGCCGACGACCGATGGCTTCGCATGCAGGCGACGTTTCCGACGCTGCGTTCCCGCATCGCGCGCGCACTCGGAACGAGGGAGGACCGGGGCGAGTTCGAGACCGAGATCCGCAAGCATCCCGCGGAGGACGTCGAGCGGCTCCTGGTGGACGCGGGCGCGGCCGTCGCGGTCAGCCGCTCGGTCGAGGAATGGCGACGACATGCTCAGGGCCGGGCCGTGGCCACGGAAGCCGTCGTGCACATCGAGACGGGTGAAGCCGGCGGCGACTCCTGGAAGCCGACACCGGGACGTCCGCTGGCCGGCATCCGCGTACTCGACCTCACCCGGGTCATCTCCGGACCGATGGCGACCCGGTTCCTCGCGGCCGGCGGCGCCGAGGTGCTGCGCATCGACCGACCAGGCTCCGACGAGAGCAGCGGCGTCTTCGGGCGGGGCAGCGACATCATGCTGGGCAAGCGGTGGGCGTTCCTCGATCTGCGGACCGAGGACGGCCGCGACCGGTTCCTCAAGCTGCTGTCCGAGGCGGACGTACTCGTCCACGGATACCGCCCCGGGGGTCTGGACAGCCTCGTCGCCCCGGAGGTCCGTGCCGCCGTACGACCCGGCCTGGTGGAAGTGGCACTCAACGCGTACGGCTGGACGGGGCCGTGGCAGGACCGCAGAGGCTTCGACACCCTCGTCCAGTTCAGCAGCGGCCTCGCCGACGCGACGACGGCCTGGGCCCTCGCCGACCCGGAGAACAGGACACCGATCAACGCGCTCGGCAGGCTCGTCGGCGCCGACCGGCCCCGGCACCTGCCCGTCGAGGCACTCGACTTCGCGACCGGATACCAGATCGCCGCAGCCGCGATCCGGGGGCTGACGCACCGAGTGAGGACAGGTGAAGGCTCGGTCTCCCGTCTCTCGCTCGCCCGGACCGCCGCGATGCTGATCAGCGCGGGCCACGTCGCCGAGGAACCGGAGATCCGGCTGCCCCTCGAAGGGCCGTACGAGGACCGCATCTTCGTCAGTGGTGACGGCCGCCCGGTGAAGCGGCTCCAGTTCCCTGTGGTGATCGAGGAGACCCCGCTGTTCTGGGAGCGGCCCTTCGAGGTGGCAGGCTCCTCTGCCCCGGTGTGGTCCACCTCGGGCTGACCTTGACCGGACTTGCCCCGGCCGTAGAACAAGTGCCGCGGTCAGGGCACGGCAGTCCCCGGCCGTCGTGGCGGTGAGCGCACAGCGCCCAAAAGCCGATCCCGAACCGGTCAGCCCGCGCGTCCCCGCTTCACGCGTGGGAAGAGGCGTTCGACCGCGGCCACCACTGCGGCACGGCGAGCGGCGATGGACGGGTCCGCAGCCTGTTCGGCGGCCGCCGCGCCGATCTCGGGCTGAGCGGCCCATGTGGTGGCGATCTGGTTGATCAGGGCGAGGACATCGACCGGGTCCCAGGCGGGGTCGAGCTGTCCGGTCTGCTGTGACTGTCGGAGCTGGTCGAGCTTGCGGGCGATGGCCGCTCTTGTGGGATCGGCTCCGGTGTCGGCGACAGCCGAGTCGGCCAGTTCGAGGCGTCCCCAGGTGATCAGGCGGTGGTGATCGGGGCGGGCCGTGAAGTGGTCGAAGAGACGGCCCGCGTAGCCGGGCAGGTCGGCCGGATCCATCCTGGTGGCCTCTGCGAGCTCGGTCAGCTCCTTGGCTGCAACGTGGCCGTAGAGCGCTTCCTTGCCGCGGAAGTAGGCGTAGACGCGTTCCTTGCTGGTCCTGGCCTGCTTGGCGATGCGGTCCACCCGGGCGCCGGCAATTCCGTGGCGGGCGAACTCGTCCTTGGCGGCGGTGACGATTCGTTCACGGGTTGAGTCGGAGCCTTCCGGGGCAGCGGGCTCGGGGGTCGGGTCGGTGGTGGGGCGAGGCATACGACCAGGATAAGCGGCCGAACTGTTTGGTTTGGCATTGTCGTCGGCTGGCGCCTACACTCAAACCAAACAGTCTGGTTTGGCGATGGCCCCGGCTGGCAGCTACGTATGGAGAAAACTCATGCATCACCGCAACCTGGGCTCCCAAGGCCTTCGCGTCTCCGCGCTCGGACTCGGCACCATGGGGATGACCCTCGCCTACGGCTCCTCGAACGAGGAGGAGAGCATCGCCACCATCCGCCGTGCGCACGAACTCGGGATCGACTTCTTCGACACCGCCGAGCTGTACGGCGTCGGCACCGGCAGCAACGAGATCCTGCTCGGCAAGGCCGTGAAGGATTTCCGTGACGAGGTGGTCCTGGCCACCAAGTTCGGTTACGACATGACCGCGCAGCAGATCGGTGCGGGGTTCGACAGCCGACCGGAGCACATCCGCAAGGTCGCCGAGAACAGCCTGCGCTACCTGCAGACCGACCACATCGACCTCTTCTACCAGCACGTCTCCGACCCCGAGGTGCCGGTCGAGGAAGTCGCGGGTGTCGTCGGCGAACTGATCGCCGAGGGCAAGGTGAAGTACTTCGGCCTGAGCAACGTCGGCCCGCAGTACATCCGCCGCGCCCATGCCGTCACCCCGGTCACGGCTCTGCAGTTCGAGTACTCGATCTTCGAACGTGAGGTGGAGGAGAAGACCCTGCCGGTCCTGCGCGAGCTGGGTATCGGCCTGGTGCCCTACTCCCCACTGGGCCGCGGCTTCCTGACCGGCGTGGTCAAGCCCGCCGCCGAGTACCCGGCGGACGACATGCGCAGTTGGGACGAGCGCTGGCAGGGCGAGAACTACACGTACAACCTGCACGCCACGCAGCAGCTGAAGAAGCTCGCCGCCGCCAAGGGCGTCACCGCCGCCCAGCTCGCACTGGCCTGGCTGCTCGCCCAGGGCGACGACGTGGTTCCGATTCCCGGTACCCGCAACGCCGCGCGCCTGGAGGAGAACACCGGTGCCGTCGAGGTCGAACTCACCGACGCCGACCTCGAGCACATCACGACGATCCTGCCCCAGGGTTCCGCGGGAAGCCGCTACCCGGCCGCCATGCTGGCCGCCATGTCGACCGACTGACGCTCCAGCATTCGGACTTGTCGCTGGCCCAGTACCCGCCCTGTCGGATACGCGACCAGCGACTTCCGGGCCGCCGCCGCACTGGCTGCCGGGGTGGAGGACAGCCCCGGCCGGCTCGATCCCCTCGTGGAGGCGGCCGGTTCGCCAAGTTCATCGGCGGGGACCTGGGCACCGGGTAGTTCTACGAAGTCCGCACCGGTCTCTCCGGGCAGATCGAAATGCCTTCCTCGACGGAGTCGGTGTCGTCGATGATCAGCACTCCGCCCGGGCTGAGACGCCCACCAATGTGATCACGGACGTCGTCGCGCAGGGCATCCGTATCCCAGACACAGCTGTGGAACAGCCCTGCCCGCTGACCTTCGCGTGCTCCCCGCCCCAGGGAACTGGGAGCGGCTGATGAACCGTCCGTGGAGGGAATCGCCACTTTTCGGAGGGGCAGGCCTCTGGTGGCGACGTCAGCATGCGGGGCGACGACTGAAGCGGCAAGGCGATCCCGGGGCCGTCGGCGCTGGGCGACGGCGGTTGTCCGTCGCGTCACCGCCACAGGAGCATGACGGCGGATGCGGCGACACCGACGCGAGGGCATCGCGGTCCGGGGAATCGGCATAGTTGGTGACCGACGTGTGACAGCGCCGGTGATAGGGCGAGGCCCCGCCGGGGAGCATCCTGGCGGGGCTTCTGCCCGGAGCCATGAGACGAAGCCCCACCGGCCGACGACGCGGATCGGCGCCATGGCTGACCCGCTCATGTCTCCATCGTGAGCCCTTCCGCTCGCGGGAGCAGCCCGGGAGATGCGCACGCGGGCCGGTGTGGCGGCTTGCCACGTACGCTCGGGGCCGTCGGCGGTGCAGGAACTGCGGTGATTTGGGTGGCAGGGGGCTGACAACGAGGGCTTCGGAGGTCCGGCCCGGCGATGGTGGTCGCTCGAGTCGGTGTCTCAGCGGGTGTCGACGATGCCCCCGGTCACCGCGATGACTTCGCCGACGGTGTAGCTCGAGTCGGCGTCGGAGGCGAGGTAGACGTACGTCGGCGCTATCTCCTCCGGCTGTGCCGCGCGGCTCAGCGGTGATTCGTTCCCGATCTGCGCCAGGCCGTCCGGAGGCATGTGCTCGTCCGCCTCGTTGAGCGGCGTCCAGGTCGGACCGGGTGCCACCACGTTCGCGCGCACGCCCCGCGTGGCCAGGTGCATGGCGACGGACTTGGTCAGGGTGATCAACGCGGCCTTGGACGCCGCGTAATCGATCATTGTTTCGCTGCCCTTGAGGGCCTCCTCCGTCGCCGTGGCGATGACCGCGTCCCCGGGCTTCAGGTGGGGCAGGGCCGCCATGAGCAAGTGGAAGTACGCGTAGACGTTGGTCTTGAACGTCCGGTCGAAGTCCTCGGCGGTGAGCTGCTCCAGCTCCAGCTTGCTGTTCAGATATGCGGCGTTGCTCACCAGGATGTTGAGCCCGCCGAGTTCGGTTACGGTCCGCTCGACGGCCTCGCGGCAGAACGCCGGGTCGGTGACGTCGCCGGGCAGCAGCAGGCAGTGACGGCCCTGCTGCTGAACCTCGCGCCGTACCTGCTCGGCGTCCACCCGCTCGTCCGGCAGGTGGACGATGGCGACGTCGGCGCCCTCACGCGCGTACAGCAGGGCGACCGCGCGTCCGATGCCAGAGTCACCACCGGTGATCAGCGCGACCTTGTCCTCCAGCTTTCCGTTTGCGCGGTACCGGCTCGCCCGGTAACGCGGCCTGGTGCGCATGTCGGCCTCCAGGCCGGGCCGCTGCTGCTTGTCGGAGTCGTAGGGCGGGGCGGGCTCGGAGACGACCTGCGGTGCGGACGGTTCCTGGTCGGGCTGCAAGGTCTTCCCTTCGACGGAGTTCTTCACGGCGAGGCCATGCTTGGCGGTGCTGCGCCATGCCTTCCGTGCATCGCGTGCCCGGTCCGCCGGCAGTCAACCAGCCGGCTTCTCTGACGACGGTGCGGCGGCATCTGCTGCCGGCCGAGCTCGCTGCCTTTGACTTCGCGGCCCGTGGTGCTGTGTGTCCGACGTCGCCCCTCGGGCACTCGGCTTCAACCGGAACTACCGGAGCCAGCGGAGGAGCAAGCGTGCAGCTGTCTTTCCTGGAGCCGCTCTTCGATCGCGCCGGCCCGTGGGCCACCGTGTGCGTCGATCCGGCTCAGAACGACGAGTCGGGGGCCAAGAGGCGTGAGCTGTCCGTGCGGGAAGCGTGCGCGACCCTGGAGGAGCAGGGCGCAGACGCGGCGACCACCCAGGCGGTACGCGACGCCCTGACGAACATCGGCCCCGCAGGAGAGTCGGCGGGGCGAATGATCTTCGCTGCTGGAGGGGAAGTGGTGCTCAGTCATCGTCTCTCCCGGCCGCCGCAGGGCCAGATCGCCTGCTGGGCCCCTCTGCCGCGCCTGACGCCGCTGCTGGAGCTGTGCGGTCAGGACCCGGGGCTGTCTCGTGGCGTACGTCGACCGGACCGGAGCCGACTTCGAACTGCGCGGGGCGGCCGGCCCGCAGGATGCCGGGCAGGTGGAGGGGCGGCAGTGGCCGGTTCACCGTACGGCCTCGTCGGACAGGTCCGAGCGGCACTTCCGGCTCAAGGTCGAAGACACCTGGGAGCACAACACCGGCGAGATCGCCGAAGCGCTGAGCTCGGCGTACGAGGAGTCCGGCGCCGACCTGGTCGTCCTGGTCGGCGACCCCCGCGAACGGCCGGCCGTGCAGGAAAGGCTTCCCGAGGGCGTCCGCCAGGTCACGGTGCGGACCGAACACGGCGGCCGCGCCGCAGGCTCCTCCTCCGTCGTGTTGGAAGAGGCCATCGAGCATGCCCGGCAGCGGTACACCGGTCGCAGCGTCGAGGAGGCGCTCGACCGCTTCAGTGCCAGACGGTGGGTACCGACAGGCCGACGGACGCGGTGGAGGGAGCACCGGCCCTGGCGGAAGCCGCCCGGGAACACCGCATCGACACCCTGCTCATCCGGCCCGACGGAGCGGACCTGGCCCGCGAGGCATGGGTGGGCGGCGAGCCCGACCAGGTGGCGGTGCGCCGAAGCGACGCGCAGACCCTGGGCGAGAACGAACCGGTCCCGGTACGGGCCGACGACGCGCTGCTACGGGCGGCAGCCGTCACCGCCGCCGACGTACTGATCGTTCCTCCTTCCGATGGGGACGGGCCGGAGGACCTCCAGACAGGCGGTCGCGGCGCACTGCTGCGCTGGACGTACGAGCCGACCGCCGTCTGACGACGGTGTACGGAAAAAGAGGAAGGTGTAGGACATGGAGCGAGGCAGCAATCCCGTCAGTCCCCGTAAGGACGACGAGATGAAGCACGAAATGGAAGGTCATCTGGGGTCCGGCAGGCCCACTCACGTGGAGGAGGCGTACGAGCCCGAGCCGCCGGCGGACGACGACGTCCGTGTGGACCCAGGCGGACCGGTGCCGCCGCCCGGTGAGGAACGTGAGCAGGCTCAGGCGGACACGGCAGCGGAAGCCTTGCGTGGCGAACTGGCCCGCCGCCTTGAGCGAGCGGCTTTCCCGGCCGACCGGCAGACCGTGCTGGACGTCCTGGAAGCGCACCACGCACCGGAGGCGGCGCCTGGATGCCGTGCGACGGCTGCCGGACGGCGGTGAGTACGCCAACGTGACCGAGATCGTCGAGGCGATCGATCACAGGGACAACGGGTGAGGTCTCCGGAACACGGGCCGGGATCCGCTCGGCCATCGGAGTGAATTGGCGGACCATCGTGAGGTCGTCGGTGCGCGGGTGGCAGATATCCGTGCTGGGCGCCGAGCCGGTGGAGCGCTGGACAGAGCCGGTCGACCTGCGACCTCAGAACGACAAGGAGTGGACAACCCATGGCACACGGCGGAAGCGTCATCCAGGAACTGACCACGGACCACCGCGAGGTGGACGACCTCTTCGCGCAGATCGAAGCGCTGCCCGGAGCCGACCCCCAGCGACGTGAGCTGGCGGACCGGCTCACCATGGAGCTGATCCGGCACTCGGTGGCGGAGGAGGAGTACCTGTACCCGACGGTGCGCCGGTACGTCGACGGGGGAGACGACCTCGCCGACAAGGAGATCGCAGACCACGGCGAAGTCGAGCGCATGCTCAAGGAGCTCGAAGACTGCCAACCCGGGGACGGGCGTTTCGACACGCTGATCCTGCGGCTGAAGAATTCCGTCACGGCGCATGTCAGCGACGAGGAGAATCGGCTCTTCCCGTTGCTGGCCGACGTCTGCTCCGCCGATGCCCTGGAGGAGCTCGGCGAGAAGGTCCGCTCGGCCAAGCAGCACGCTCCCACCCGCCCGCACCCGTCCGCGCCGGACACCCCGCCCGCGAACAAACTCCTCGCGCCCGGAACCGGCATGGTCGACCGCCTGCGCGACATGCTCACCGGGCGCGGAAAGCAGGACTGACAGGACCGGCAGGACCGGCAGGACTGACGCACTGACAGGGCTGAAGCGGCTCGTCCACCCCGGTGCGGCTTGACAACCAGTGGCCTCTGTCGCTTCGCGGCGCGGAATGCGACTGCGTCCCGGGGTTACTCAGGTCGACACGCGGACGAAGGCGAGAGGGGAGAGAGCGGGATCTGGGGACGCGTCTTCCCGCGGGCTCTGGTGACCGGCGGAGCGGGATTCGTCGGGTCGCACCTGTGCGGGCGGTTACTGGCCACGGGCGCCGATGTCGTGTGTCTCGACAACCTGGCCACCTGGCTCCCGCGCCAACGTGGCGGATCTACAGCGGCACGACGGTTTCCGCTTCGTGCGGGCCGACGCCACCGATCCCGCGGCCTGACGCGCCGTGCCCGGCCGCTTCGCTGCGCCGACACTGATGAGGCCGCACTGTGGGACGTGGGGCGTGCAGGAGCCACCAACAACGATTCAAGTGATCATGCGTCTTTTCCACAGCCGTCCCACCGACCCCGGGTTCCGCCGTCTGCCCCATGGACGCGGCTTTCGCTACCTGGACGCCCAGGGGAAGCCCGCTGCGCGATCCCGAGGACCTGGCCCGGATCCGGGAACTGGTCATACCGCCGGCCTGGCGGGACGTGTGGATCTGCACCCGGGCCAACGGGTATCTACAGGCCGTCGGTACCGACGACGCCGGACGCCGTCAGTACCTGTACCACCCGCAGTTCCGCGCGGAGCAGGAGCAGGAGCAGGCATGAGCACGTGCTCGACGTCGCCGAAGCCCTGCCCGCGGTCCGGGAGACCGTCGAGGGGCATCTGCAGGACCGCGGACTGACCCGGCACCGGGTTCTGGCCACGGCCGTACGTCTGCTCGACCTCGGCTTCTTCCGCATCGGCAACGACCGCTACACCGAACTGAACAACAGCTACGGCCTCACCACACTGCTGCGCGAGCACTCCCGCTGCCAGGCGGGTGCGGTCCTGTTCACCTACACGGGAAAGCACGGCAAGGAGATCGTCCAGACCGTCGCGGACCCCGCCGCCTGCCGCAGCCTCACCGCACTGCTGCGGCGCCGGGGCGGCGGTGACCGGCTCCTGGCCTGCTGGGAGCAGCGCTCCTGGCACACCGTGACCGGCGAGGACGTCAACGCGTACCTCAAGGAACTGGCCGGCCTGGAGATCACCGCCAAGGACTTCCGCACCTGGCACGCCACCGTCATGGCCGCCGTGGCACTGTCCGTCTCCCATCCCGTCGCACGCAGCGAGAGCGCCCGGCGCCGGGCCATCGCCCGGGCGGCGCGCGAGGTGGCCGGGTATCTCGGCAACACACCGCGGTCTGCCGCGCCTCCTACATCAGCCCACGGATGATCGAGTTGTACGAGGAGGGCGTGACCGTCGCCGCCGCGCTGCCTCACCTGGGTGACGAGGGCGCGTACGGCGTCCCCGCGACCCAGGGACCGGTGGAACGGGCGGTGCTGCGCATGCTCCGCAACGGACACCCGTCCGAGGGCAGTGAGAAGCGTTCCGCCTCTGTGTCGGTGGAGCAGGGGTAGCTCTGCGGCTCGTTCACGTGCTGTGCGGCGGCCGGAGCGGTTTTCCTCCCGCGCTCCGCCGCCTCCCAGCACCGCACCATCAAACTCCGCGACCTGTGCACCGAACTGATCACCAACCTCACCGGCCAGCCCCCACCACCCCCGAGCCGCGCCCCCGCGCCTGAACAGGGCCATGCGCGAGCAGGTCCCAGCAGTCGTCGTTCGTCCCCGGTGGGTGTGCGAGCAGCACCACCCTGCGCTACCCAGCCTGCCTCCACGGCCCTTCCGCACTGCCATCCGCTGCCGGTCGACGCACCGGACACCTTCCTCCAGGCAGACCTCACGCCGGTATGAGGTCGCGTGGACGTGACCGGCGGCGGGCTTCGGCGGCGTTACTCGGCAGCGTCAGGGGGTACCGATGACGCGCGGTGCGTCAGGCGCGCCGGTGGTCGCTGGGAGGCAGGCATGGAAGCTTCGGTGAACCGAATCGCACGGCCATGGGGCACCCGTACTCCTTATGGGCGGCACGAGCCGTGGCCCGCACGGGTGGACACCTACCTCGAGGCGGGCCTCAACCCGGACATGGTGCAGCGGTGGGTGCAGGCCGCGTCGATCCTGCACTCCGACGGTGATGCCATGGACATCGCCGTGCTGGACGGTGCACCGACAGGTCTTGTGTCGATGCTGCCGTGTTATCGCTAGCGGCTGCCGCTGCGCCGGTATAGCGTTGTGATTCAGCAGTCGTGGTTCCGAAGTCCCGTTCGCCCGTGATCGCCATCACGGGCGTTCTTGCTGTTCAGCGCCTCTCCGGACCAGGGCGATCACCTCCCGGGTGCGCAGGTCGCGGCCCGGTTTCTCTCGAAGGAGACGGTCATGGCCACGGGCACTGTCAAATGGTTCAACAGCGAGAAGGGCTTCGGCTTCATCGAGCAGGACGGCGGCGGCCCCGACGTCTTCGCCCACTACTCCAACATCGCCGCCCAGGGCTTCCGCGAGCTGCAGGAGGGCCAAAAGGTGACGTTCGACGTCACCCAGGGCCAGAAGGGCCCGCAGGCGGAGAACATCCGCCCCGCCTGATCCGCAGCCTCGGTAAGGCCGGCTTCCGGACGCTTCGGGAGCCGGCCTTCCCGCCTGTCGGGCCTCGTCCGTAGGGCGAGGAGCCGGTTGGTGCTCAGACATCGCCGCGTCCGGATGAGCCGCGCGCACCAAGGTGTGCGTATGCGCCCTGCGGAGTCGCGGAACTGGCCGGTGAGTTCAGGCCCGAACTCGCTCCGACCCCCGGCACCCGCTACTCCTACGGTCGGCATCCGCTCGCGAAGCGCCCCTGCTACCTGCGGCACTCGGCCCTGTCCGCCTGGAAGCTCGTCGAGCATGCGCCCGTTTCCCCGTCGGCGGCACGGTGTAGAGGCGGGGGCGCTGACCTCGCCGGCACGACCATCACCCCCGCCCGTTCCCAGGGCGCCGAATTGCATGCAGCGGTCTCCGCGTCCGGTGGTTGCACGGAGTGGGGCCGGGGTACCCGGCTGAGCTGCGGGTTGCGTTCGGATTCCCGCACCCCTGATCCCTGAGGAGACGGCAGATGAGAGTGCGCGATTCGGTAGTAGTGATCACGGGGGCGTCGAGCGGTATAGGACGGGCCACCGCGGAGGCGTTCGCCCGCAAGGGCTGTGCCATCGTGCTGGCCGCCCGGAGCGAGGAGGCGCTGGAAGCGGCCGCCCGGGAGTGCGAGCGGCATCGGGGCGCTCAGACTCTCGTTGTGCCGACCGATGTCACGGACGTCGCAGCGGTCGAGGATCTCGCCCGGCGCGCTGCGGAACGGTTCGGGCGGATCGACGTATGGGTCAACGCGGCGGCGGTCACCGTGTTCGGACCGTTCGCCGAAGTGCCGCTGGAGGACTTCCGCAAGGTCATCGACGTCAACGTCATGGGCTACGTGTACGGAGCGCGGGCAGCCCTACGCACTATGCGGGAACAGGGCAGCGGCGTTCTGGTCGACGTCTCGTCCGTCGTCGGCGTCGTCAGCCAGCCCTACAGCCACGCGTACGTGATGTCGAAGCACGCCATCCGGGCCCTCGGCGCGAGCCTGCGGCAGGAGCTGCGGCTGGAGGGGGCCAAGAACATCCACGTGTGCACGGTGCTGCCGGCCAGCATCGACACCCCGCTGTTCCAGCACGCGGCCAACTACACCGGCCGCAAGGTCGTCGCCATGCCCCCGGTCTACAGTGCCGAGCGCGTGGCGCACGCCATCGTGGACGTGGTCCGGGTGCCCCGGCGCGAGGTGGTGGTCGGCTCGATGGGGCGGGCCATGGCGCTGCAGTCGCGGACGGCTCCGGGACTGCTGGAGCGGGCGGCGGCACGCCAGGTGGACCGGGCTCACCTCTCCCGTCAGGAGCCGGCCCCCGCGACCCACGGGAACCTGCATGTACCGGCGCCCGGGGCCGGTTCGGTCGACGGTGGCTGGGGCGGCCGGCGACGTACCGCGGCGCGCCGCGTGGTCGTGGCGGCGACCGCCGTGGGCGCGGCCGTGGCCACGGGCCGACGAGTCGCCGCCCGGTGACCGGCTGGCACGCGCACGAGTTCACGGCCGCGGCCGGCACCCGGGTCCACGCGGCGGTCCTCGGCCCGTCCGGCGCCCGGGAAGTGGTGTGCGTGCACGGCCTGGGGTGTTCGTACCGTTACTGGCTGCCGTTCGCCTGCGCACTCGCGCTGGACGCCCGGACGGTGGCGGTGGACCTGCCGGGCTTCGGGCGTACGCCGGGCCCGCCCGTGAACGCTGGATGTGCACGGGCTGTCGCTGGCGCTGGCCGACTGGTTGCGGGCCACCGGCCGTGGCCCGGTGCCGCTGGTCGCGAACTCCACCGGCTGTCAGATCGTCGTGGATCTGGCGGCGCACGCTCCCGAGCTGGTCGGGCCGGTGGTGTTGAACGGGCCCACTTTCGACCGGCACGCGCGGTCGGCCTGGCGGCAGGCCGTCCGCCTGCTGCGCGACGCACCAGGGAGCGGCCGGGCTTGGGCGTCGCACTCGCCCTCAGCTACGCGGACTGCGGGCTTCCCCGGGCCTGGCGGACGTTCCACCACCAGCTCCACGACCCCGTCGAACGCAAACTGCGTCACCTGCGTACCCCGGTGGTGGTCGTGCGCGGCAGCCGTGATCCCGTCGTGCCGCGCGCATGGGCGGAGGAGGTCACCGCGCTCCTGTCGCGGGGAAGCCTGGCCGAGGTGCCCGGAGCGGGGCATACGCTGAACTACTCGGCTCCCGCGGAACTGGTCCGTATCACCCGGGGACTCCTGACCCG
Source organism: Streptomyces sp. DSM 40750 (assembly GCF_024612035.1). Taxonomy (GTDB): domain Bacteria; phylum Actinomycetota; class Actinomycetes; order Streptomycetales; family Streptomycetaceae; genus Streptomyces. The sequence continues at coordinate 268,812 of NZ_CP102513.1, read as the reverse complement.
GGCTTCCTGAGCCAGCCCTCGCGGCCCGGCCGGCTGCCGGCTCAGCCCGGGAGCGGGCCCTGCCGCCCACCACCGTCCTCCGCGACGAGGCGCTGCGCGAAGCCGCGCACCGGATCCGACCACGCCTCGGGGTCCAGCCAGGGAAACGTGTGCGCCCCCGCGACCTCGACGTACTCCCCGTCCGGCACCAGGCCGGCCAGGTGGCGGGCCCAGCCGGCGGTGCCGATCCGGTCGTCCCTGCCACGGACGATCAGCAGTGGCACCTGTAGCCGGCCCACCGAGTCCTCCAGGGCATCGTCGATGTGCACCCTTGCGGTGTGCAGCAGCCGACGCAGGCCCGCACGCTTCCACTCGGGACGGTGTGATTCGGACAGTCCCGGTGGTTCCCGTCGACCGTCCAGCTGCCAGTGGACGAGCAGACGTACGTAACCGCGGGCCATCGGGTCGACGGTGGGACTGGCCAGCACGATACCCGGGACGTCGGGGTGTCCGAGGGCGGCCCGGGCGGCGACCTGGGTTCCGCTGGAGTGCCCGGCGAGGATCACCGGGCCCAGGGCGCGAGCGGAGAGCCAGTCGGCGACGCAGCGGCCGAACTCCGGCACGTCGAGTTCGTGCGGGGGATCGCCGCTGCCCGCGAAACCGGGCAGCTCCACCAGGTGCGCCCGCGTCCACCGGCCGAACGCCGCGAGGCCGGGCAGCAGATAGTCGGACACCGCCATGCCCTGCACGAGTACGACCTCCGGCGTGCCCGGGTGTACGTCGCCGACGGCGCGGCTCCGCATCCGTCCGAGCACACCGTCGTGGTACGCCGTGACGGTCCGCTCCGGAAACGGTGGGCGATGTTCGTGACGGGAACCCATGGCCTGCACACCTCCCGTTACCCGTCATCCGGCCTGCTCGCCCGATCGGCTCGACCTGCCCGGTCATCCCGCGGCCGGACTGAGGGTTTCGAATCGGGCCAGTCGCCGGTCGTCGGCCTGCCGCTCCCGAGCGAGGAACTCGTCCAGCTCCTCCACGCCCAGCGGGGGCGGCAGCGGATGCCGCTCGGGAAGGGCCGCCAGGGCTGGCTGGTAGCGCAATGTGCTGCCGATGTCCTCCGGATAGGCCCGCTCATCCACACCGAGGAGCCCTCCCTCCGTGCCGGCGTACCGCCGGGCGAGCTCGCTCCACTGCCCGGCGGGGACCTGACCGACCCTAGGCCGCCAGGTCCTCGCCGGTCACTCGGCGTACCTGCGCCAGAGGCCCACCTTGCAGGTGGGCGGCGCGGACGAACAGGTGCCGTCGCGCGGGGGAGGGCAGCTGCGAGGCCAGGTCGGCCAGCCGCGCGGATCCGGGGCCGACGCCGAGTCCTCTGAAGTCCTTGCCGCGAAGGAACCGGCTCACCGTCCGCACCGCGGCCACTGAGGAGTCGAAGTCGCACAGGCAACGGGCCGTCCGTAGACGCTGACGCACGGTCTGCCTCCTTCTCCGGGTAACCCGCCTCGCGTCGGCGTCCTGGGTTCCCATGCCTGGGCCTCGGCGGTCGGGAGGTCGGCCTCCGTGAACGACTCGCTCGGTGATGCCGACGCTGTTCGGCTTCCGACGAGTACCCTGCGGCGGTACTCCATGCCTCGGACGTCGGGCAGCACGTCGTGCTCCCGGTCCTACGGCCGTATCAAAACCTGGCGGTGGGCGCGACGGTCAGCGGATTTCCGGGTCCGGCCGCCCGAGTGGGCGGACACCGTCCAGTACGGAGCCACGGCAGCGTTTGAAGCCTGAGGGCCCGGCGACAAGGGGCGGCCCGGGCCACCTGCCGATTGGCCGTCTGACTCATCCGCGCCCGAGGGCCTGGCGACCGGCTGTCCTGTCGTGCCATTCGCAGAACAGAACGGTGGCGTCGTCGTCCAGACGGCCGTCGTGATGGTCGAGGACGGCGTGTGTCAGACGGCGCAGGGTCTCGGCGACGGGCAGACCGTCGGCGTGGTGGCGGATGAGGAAGTCGGTGAAGCGCCCCAGGCCGAACAGTTCGCCGTGGCGTCGCGGGCTTCGGTGATGCCGTCCGTGATGAACAGCAGCCGGTCGCCGGGCTCGAGCTGATCGACGCGCACCTGTATCGGCGGGTCCAGGCCCATGCCCATGGGTCCGGCCGGCGGACAGTGCAGGGTCGTGGCCCAGCGCCCGCCGTGGATGACCACCGGCAGCAAGTGCCCCCGGTTGATCCAGCTGAGTGCACGCTGCCCGGCCGCGCCTACTCTTGCTGTGACCGTTGTACTCCCACCATCAGCAGCTGAGCCTTCTGCCAACCGACGCGCTCACGAGCAGCTCCTGACGGTGTGGTATCGGAGGACTCTTGCTGACGTGCTGTCAGGAGGCTTTGGAGGTCCCGGTTTGTCTCCTTCCTCGTTCGCCGCGTGCCGCGCGGAGTACGGCGGCGCCGAACAGGAAGACGGCCAGCGCTGCGGCCGGGAGCCCCAGGGCGCCGCGCTCGACCGGACCGGCGGCGAGACCCAGCAGACCGAGCACACAGGCCGTGTAGCCGACGGAGGTCGCGAGGGTGCGCGGCCCGGGGCGGCCGAGCGCTCGAGGCGTCCACGGGCTGCGCGAGGAAACAGCACCGCGTTGTTCGATGCCGCCGACGACGGCCACCAACGCGGCGAGCACCAACAGGAGCAGGACCAGCCACGGCGGTTTCCACAGCAGCCAGGCGCCTGTCCGGCCAGGGGGTTCGGGCAGCGGGAACAGACCGAAGGTGTACACGGCGCCGGCGACGAGCACGAACGCGCTCATGTGCCACAGCAGCACGGTAAGGATCACCGAGTTCACGGCGATCACGGCCATCCATGGCCCAAGCCGTCGCAGCCACCGGCTTCCCGCGTCGCGCAGCAACAGCACCAGCCCGAGCTGAGCCGTTGCCAACGCGAGCAGGGCGAGGGTCGGCGGCGAGAGGTTGCGGAACGATGTGCCTGGGACGTCGACCATGCTGACCGGGTAGGGGCCGGCCATCGTCAGCAGCACCGCCACCGCGGCGCCGCCCACCAGCAGCGGCACGGCCACCCTGGGCCGGACCGGCAGCGTCCCGTCCTGCCAGGCGAAGCCGATCTGGTGCACCGCCAGCCAGGCGAACAGGTAATTGCCCAGTTGCGGCGCCGACGCGTCGAACACCAGCCGCACCACGTCGCCCGCGGCGACCAGCCCCACCAGTACCAGCGGCACGACCAGTCCGACCCTCCGGTGGAGGCGGTGCATGAGAGGCGTCAGGAAAACCACCACGAGATAGACGAGCAGGAACCACAACGGGAGCGAGGCCAGCCACACGGCCCGGCCCACCTGAACCGGGTCGACACCTGCCAGCCGGGCGACCAGTGCGGCGGCGGCAAGTGTCACCAGCAGCACGGTCGTCGGTGGTACGAGCCGCGCGCTGCGGTCCAGCAACCAGTCCCCGGCGCCCCCGCCCCCACGGGTGCGTGACGTCAGCGAGGCGGCGTTGGCGAACCCGCCCACCAGGAAGAACACCGGCATCACCTGGAGCAGCCAGGTGATCGGGCGGCCCCACGGCAGCACTTCGAGCGCGCTGAAGCCGTCCAGGTCGTCGGCCCCGCCGGTGACCACGATGACCGTCCAGTGACCGAGCACCACGATGACGATGGCCAGCGCCCGCAGCAGGTCGATGTAGCGTTCCCGCTCCGGCGGTGTGCCCTCCGCGAGCTCGCGCAGGCCGTGCATGCGGCCATCATAGGAACGGCGACCGACGGCGATCGGCGACCCGCCCGGGCGGCTGGGTGAGACGGCGAGCGGACCTCGCGGTGCTTGAGCTGCGGGGGACTGTCGGCCATCTACGGTGGTCTGATGCGACTTGTCCCTTGGTGGGCGTTGTTCTCGTCCGGATGCGCGCCGGTCATTCTGGTGGCCGGGTGGGCCATCGCGGCGCTGCTTGAGGGGTCCGCCTATGACTCGGCCACGCAGACGATCAGCGTCCTGGCTGCCTACGGGGCCGCGGGATTCTGGGTGATGACTGCCGCGCTGCTCGCCGTCGGCGTCTGTCACTTTGTCACCGCCTGTGGACTGCGTGCGGCCACGCGCGCCGGTCGCACGGCGCTTGCGGGCGGCGGACTGTCGGCCCTGGCGGTGGTGTTGGTACCGGCGCCGAGCAGCGGAGGCGACCTGCGCCATGGTTCTGTCGCCGCGGTCGGCTTCGCCCTCCTCGCGGTGTGGCCGGTCCTCGCCGCGCAGCGTGATGGAGCCGCGCCATGGGGCCTCCGGCCCACGCCCTCACTGCTCGCGACCGCTCTGATGGGCGTGACTGCCGCCTGGTTTCTGTTCGAGGTGCGTCATCAGGGTGTCATCGGTGTCGCGGAACGCCTGGTGACGGTCATGCAGTCGCTCTGGCCCTTCGTGGTCGTCGTCTCCTGCCTCCGCCATTCTCGACAGCGACGGCTGACGGCTGAACAGACATGACTGGGCCCCGGCAGCACGATCCACTGGTGATCGATGATTTTCCGGCCGAAGGTCTCCCGCTGCTGCGCGTAGGTGAGAGCGTCGTCCAGCGCACTCTGGGCCAGTCCTACGGCCACCGCGCCGCCCGCCGCAGGGGCCTTCTCCCGTAGTACGCCGGCACGATTCTGAGCAGCCTCTTCACGGGGGCCGGATCACCAAGTACAGGCAGCAGGCTTGATCCGGTGCTCACGGCGATGAGAGTCAGCCGCTCGGCCGAGCGAGCGGCCGACGATTGCACAACTGTCGCCACCTGACGGCCGAATCGCCTCGCTGCTACGGCAGTACTTCCCCAAAAGCGCCGACCTGTCCCGCCACACCCGAGATCACCTCGACGCCCGTCGCTGCCGAACTCAACGGTCGCCCACGCGAAACGCTCGACTGGGAAACCCCAGCCGAGCGCCTCGCTAAGCCACTGACAACAGCCGCATGATCAGCAGGGTTGCCACGACCCCTTGAATTCGCCATGAACGGGGCCGTCGACAGATTCTCGGCCTGGTTGAGGTTGGCTACCCGTCAGTGGGTGCAACTGCTCGATGTCACCTGTGGGACGGTCATGCCGTTGCGAGGTGCATGACCGCGGAGTTCGTCGCCTCCTCCGCCGACAGGACACCCTGCTGCCGACCTCGGCTGAGGACCAGCACGCGGTGGGACAGTCCCAGGACCTCGTCGAGGTCGGAACTGACTACCACGACCGCCATGCCCGACCGGGCCAGGTCCGCGATCACCTCGTAGATGGCGGCCCGGGCGCCGACGTCGATGCCGCGGGTGGGCTCGTCGAGGATGATGACCTTCGGCTTGCGCTCCAGCCACTTGGCGATGACGACCTTCTGCTGGTTGCCTCCGGAGAGCGTCCGCACCGGCTGGGCGGGCCGTCCCTTGACGGTCATCAGCTTGATGGCGTCGGTGGCGACTTCGGTGACGCGCTGTGGGGTCAGCCAGCCTTGCCGGGCGACCCGGTCGAGGTTGGGCAGGACGACGTTGTCGCCGATCGAGAGGTCGAGCACGGCGCCCTGGCCCTTGCGGTCCTCGGGTACGAGCGCCACCCCCGCCTGGATGGCGTCCCGGGGCCCGCGCAGCCGCAGCACCTGGCCGTCGACGGACACCTTTCCCTCGGTCACCGGGTCGACGCCGGCGATCGCCCGCACGAGTTCGGTGCGTCCGGCGCCGACGATCCCGGCGATGCCGAACACCTCGCCCGCGCGCACGCTGAAGGAGACGTCCCTGAAGGAGGGGTTGGACAGACCCTCCACGCGCAGCACCTCACGCTCCGCCGGTGCTCCCGTGTCGGGGAAGATGCGCTCGACGCTGCGCCCCACCATCTCCTCGACCAGCTGTGTCACGGGTACCTGCGCGGTCGCATGGGTGGCGACCCTCTGCCCGTCCCGCATCACCACGATGCGGTCGCAGATGCGGGCGATCTCCTCCAGGCGGTGGCTGACATAGATGAAGGACACGCCTTCCTTCCGCAGCGCGTCGATCCGCTCGAAGAGGTGATCGGTCTCGTCGCCTCCCAGGGCGGCTGTCGGTTCGTCGAGGATCAGCAGCTTCGCGTTGAGGGTCAGGGCTTTGGCGATCTCCACCTGTTGCTGCGCGGCCACCCGGAGCGTGCCCACCAGCCGGGTGGGGGAGATGTCCAGCCCGAGACGGTGCAGCTGCTCCTCGGCGCGGCGGTTCATCTCCGTACGGTCGATGCGTCCGCCGCGGGTGAGGAGTCGGCCCAGGAAGACGTTCTCGGCGATCGACAGGTCCGGCAGCAGGCGCGTCTCCTGATGGATGAGGCCGATGCCGTGGGTGATGGCGTCCCCTGGCGACTTCGGCTCGTAAGGCCGTCCCTGCCAGGTCATGTAACCGGTGTCGGAGGGGAACGTGCCGGCGATGATGTTGCCGATGGTGGACTTCCCGGCGCCGTTCTCGCCGAGCAGCGCCACCACCTCGCCGGGGCGTACGTCGAGGTCGATCCGGTCCAGGGCCTGTGTCGCGCCGAAGCGCTTTGACACGCCCCGGACGATCAGGCCCTCGTGTGTCTGGTCTCTCTGGACTTCGCTGACGTTCGTCATGATGACGTTTCTTCCCGGCTCAGGGGTGGGTCTTGATGTACTCGTCGGCCTTCGCCGTGTCGGCATTGGTCAGCAGGAAGGCGGGCTGCAACTGCTTCGCCGGGACATCCTTGCCGTCGAGGACGTCCAGTGCGGTGTCCACCGACATCCGCCCCATCTTCTGGGTCTGCTGGACCATGGTGGCGTCGATGGTGCCGTTGCGGACGGCCTTCAGGCCCGCGACGTCGCCGTCGAAGCCGACGATCAGACGCTTCTTGCCGTCGGCGCTCTTGACGGCCTGCGCGGCACCGAGAGCCATCGCGTCGGCCTGGCCCCAGAAGATGTCGATGCCCGGGTGGGCCTGAAGCATGTCCTGGGCCACGGAGAAGGCCTTGTCCTGTGCCCAGTCGGCGGTCTGCTGCGAGACCACCTTGATCCCGGGCGCCTTCGCGAGCGCCTGGCCGAAGCCCTTCTGCCGATCGACCTGCGGCGTGGTGCCGATCTGGCCCTGGAGGATGGCCAGTTGGCCCTTGCCGCCCTTCTGCTTGATCACATACTCGCCGAGTGTCTTGGCGGCCGCGACGCTGTCGGTGGCGATGAACGACTTGCCCGGTGCGTCCTCGGGGTTGCGGTCGACCGTGATGACGGGGATCTTCGCCTTCTCGGCGGCCTTGACCGGCACGCCGGCGGCCGTGGCGCCTGCCGGTATGTAGATGATCGCGCTGACCTGCTGGCTGATGAAGTCCTGGATCTGGTTGACCTGGGTCGCCGCGTCACCGCGGGCATCCGCCACGACGACCTTGACGCCCTTCTTCTTCGCTTCGGCCTCGACGGACTGCTTGATCTGGTTGAAGAAGTCGGCCTGGAGATTGGCGACGGCCAGGCCGATCGTTATCGGCTTGCCGTCGGCGGTGGTCGTGCCGGCGCTGCCTCTGTTGCAGGCGGTGGCGCTGAGCGCGAGGGTGACGACGATGCCGGTGGCCATCCAGCGGTACTGGGACTTCATGACGATGGTGCTCCTTCGGGAAGCGGACCCGGCGACTCGGGGAGAGAGGCGGTTCGGTGGTGAGCGGGGAGGAGCCGATCTCTGGAGATCGGGGTGAAGCGGGTGGGGGACGAGACGACCGTGCGGCGGTGACTGACGCGGTGGGGGACGTGCGGCGGGCCGAATCGAGCTGAGAGCCGGTGAGGGCTGAAGTGGTCAGCGCGTCTCGCGTCGGCGAAGGACATCGACCATGACGGCCAGAGCGATCACCACGCCGATGACGATCTGCTGGACGAACGGGGAGACTCCGAGCAGGTTGAGCCCGTTGTGCAGGACACCGATGATCAGGACGCCGAACAGGGTTCCGGTGACGGAGCCGACGCCACCGCTCAGGCTCGCGCCGCCGATCACCACGGCGGCGATCGCGTCGAGTTCGTAGCCCGTTCCGGCGCTCGGCTGCGAGGAGTCGAGCCGCATCGAGAGGAAGACACCGGCCAGGCCGACGAGGACGCCGGTCACGGTGTAGACGAGAACCGTCCGCTTGCGCACGCTGATGCCGGCCAGCCTGGCGACCTCCGAGCTGCCGCCGATGGCGTACAGCTCACGCCCGCCGGTCCGGTAGCGCATGTAGGCCCACCCCGCCACGTACAGCACCACCAGCACGAAGGTGACGAAGGTGAAGACGCCGAGGTAGCGGACGGTGGAGAGGTTGCCGAACCATTCCGGGTACCCGACGATCTGCTGGCCGTCGGTGATGACATTGGCCAGGCCGCGGGCGATCGACATCATCGCCAAGGTGGCTATGAACGGCGGGAGTTTGGTGAAGGTGACACCCAGCCCGTTGGCCAGGCCGCACGCTCCCGCGACGCCGATCGCGACAAGCGCGCTCAGCCACAGCGGCCACCCCAGGTCGTGGGAGAGAAACCCGAGCACCATGGTCGCCAGCGCCAACACGGCGCCGACCGACAGGTCGATGCCGCCCGTGATGATGACGGCGGTCATGCCGAGAGCGAGAAGACCCAGGATCACCGCCTGGTCGACGATGTTCAGCAGGTTGTTCTGGGTCAGGAAATACGGCGTCGCTATGTAGAAGACGACGCACATGGCGACGAGGCCCAGTGCCGGACCCCGGGATCCTGTGAGCAGCCCGGTCGCCCAGGACGGCGCCTTCAGCCGTCGTTCGGCCGGCGGTGCGTCCACGGGCTTCGCCGCGTTGCTGGTCGTACTCATGAAGGTCTCCGGATAGTGAAAAGTGCATCCAGGTCGGGAGGGGTGGCATGGACCGCCTGCGGTCTCCTGCGCTGTCGTCACACCCGTGACGTGCTAGTTCATGAACATCCCCCCGTCGACGTTGATCGCCTGGCCCGTGATGTACGCCGCCTCCTCGGAGGCGAGGAAGAGCACGAGGTCGGCCACGTCGTCGTCGGTGCCGGCGCGTCCCAGCGGGATGTTCGCGACCCACTCGGCCATCAGCTCGCCCGGCTCGTAGTCGCCGAGCAGCCGGCCCCATGCGCGGTCGTTGTAGTCCCACATGTCGCTGGCGACGATGCCGGGGCAGTAGGCGTTGACGGTGATCCGGTCCTTGGCGAGCTCCTTCGCCAGGCTCTGCGTGAGCCCCACGACCCCGAACTTGCTGGCCGCGTAGTGCGGCGTGTAGATGAAGCCCTGACGGGCCTGACCCGAGGCGGCGTTGAGGATGCGCCCTCCGCGTCCGTGCCGCCGCATGCTCGCGGCGGCGGCCTGGGCGCACAGGAACGTCCCCGTGGTGTTGACGGCGAGGACCCTCTGCCAGTCGTCGAGGCTCAGGTCCTCCAGCGGGCTGATGCTGATGACGCCGGCGTTGTTGACCAGGACGTCCACACCGCCCCAGGTGCGGTCGGCGAGGTCGACGGCGCGGGCCACATCGTCCGCCGAGGTGACATCCGTACGGACGCCGATCGCGCTGCCGCCGGGGTGCCGGGTGGCGACCTTCTCGGCCGCCTCCTCCACGGCCTCGGACCGGTCGAGCATCAGGACGTCCGCGCCTTCGGCGGCGAACCGCGCGGCTATCCCGCGTCCGATGCCCTGTGCCGCACCGGTGACGACGACGCTCTTGCCTTCGAACCGACGGGAATGTGTCAGAGCCATGATTTCTCTCCAGCGGCACAGGGCCGAGGGGCGGGCAGCGAGTTCATGGGCGAGGCCGACCTACGGACCGTTCCGGAACCGGTCGACTTGGCGTGGGGCGCGACGCGGGCGGCCTCAAGCGTCGTCATGTGCACCGCCTCCATGGCCTCCGGCCGGCAGATCCCGTATGGCGGAGACGATGCCGTCGGCCGTCAGCCCGAAGTGCTCCAGCAGGAAGGCGGCACTCCCGGTCGGCGCGAACTCGCGCTGTACGCCGAGGATCCGCATGGGCGCGGGATGGTTCTGCGCGACGACGCTCGCCACTGCTGCGCCGAGGCCGCCTGTGGTGGTCGCCTCCTCGGCGGTGACGATGCCTCGGGTTTCGCGGGCGGCCCGCAGGACGGCTTCCACGTCCAGCGGCTCGACGAAGGTCATGTTCAGCACCCGGACGCCGACACCCTCGGCCCGCAGTGTCTCGGCCGCGGCCAGGGCACGGGAGACCATGGTCCCGACAGCCATGACGGTGATGTCGTCGCCGTCGGTGAGCTGGATGCTGCGGCCGGGTTCGAACGGTGCGCCTTGCGGCGTGACCGACGGGACCTTGAACCGTGGGATGCGCAGGTAGGTGGGGCCGTCGTGCGCGGCGGCCCAGCGGACGGCGGCGCGGGTCTGCGCCGGGTCCGCGGGCACGGCGATGGCCAGGTCGGCGATCGCGCGCATCCAGGACAGGTCCTCAATCGAATGGTGGGTCGGACCCAGCTCCCCGTAGGCCAGACCGGGGCTCTGGCCGCAGAGCACCACCGGAAGCCCGTTGTAGGCGGCGTCGGTCTTGATCTGCTCGGTGGCGCGGCCCGTCAGGAAGGGACCCGCGGCGCTGACGAACGGGATGAATCCGCCGATCGCCAGCCCGGCGCCGACGCCGACGAGATCCTGCTCGGCGATGCCGACGTTGATGAGGCGGTCGGGGTACAGCTCTCGGAACCGGACGAGGTTGCTCGACCCCACGGAGTCGTTGCAGACGGCGACGATCCGCTCGTCCTCGGCGGCCAGCGCGATCAGTTCGTCCGCGAACGCCTGGCGGCAGTCGTAGGTCTGCGCGGCTTCGGACATGACGTCGGCAGTCATCGGCTGAGCTCCTCCAAGGCGGCCTGAACCTGTGCTGAATCCGGCACCTTGTGGTGCCACTCGACGCGGTCCTCGATGAACGACACGCCCTTGCCCTTGACCGTGCGGGCCACGACGGCGACCGGCCTGCCGGTCGTGGAGGGGCGCAGTGCGGACAGCAGCTGTCCGTGGTCGTGTCCGTCGACGTCCCGTACCTCCCAGCCGAAGCTGGTCCACTTGTCCGCGAGGGGCTCCAGCCGCTTGGTGTCCTCCGTGCGAGCGCCCTGCTGGAGACGGTTTCGGTCGACGATTGCTGTGAGCGAGGCGAGGTCATGGTGCGCGGCGGTCATGGCCGCCTCCCAGTTGCTCCCCTCCTGCAGTTCGCCGTCGCCCAGGACCACGAAGGTGCGGTACGAACGGCCCGACACCTTTGCGGCCAGGGCGCAGCCGACCGCGACGGGGAAGCCGTGCCCGAGGGGCCCGGTGTTCGTCTCCACGCCCGGCACCTTCCTGCGGTTCGGGTGGCCGTTGAGCGGTGAGAGCGGCGCCATGAACGTGGACAATTCCGACGGCGGGAAGAAGCCGCTGTGGGCGAGGGTCGCGTACAAGGCCGCCGCACAGTGCCCTTTGCTCAGGATGAAGCGGTCACGCTCGGGATCACGCGGCTTCTCGGGATCCACGGCCAGCACACCGCCGAACAGGGTGGCGAGGATGTCCGTCACCGACAGATCGCCGCCGATGTGACCGAGCTGGGCGCCGTCGATCATCCGCACGACGCTGCGGCGCACGTCGGTGGCCAGCTGCCCCAGCTCCTGGAGCCGGCCGGCCAGGTCTTCATCGGCGATACGCCGACGCCGTTCCCGGAACTGCACGGTCCCGGCTGGGTCTGTGGTGAGCATCTGGATCGTCCTTGATCGCTGGATCTTGGGGTCCGACGGGTCTCGCGGTGTCGGCCGGAGCGGTCGGAGCGGTCGGCGAGCGGGACAGGTGCGAGGCGGGGTGGGCTGCGTGCTGGCCATCGACCCTGTTTGAATAGCTATTCATTGGTGAATCGCGAACGCCATCATGCTGAGCGCGTTTCGGCTACGTGTCAATAGGGTGAATCGATGCCTTTGGCAGAAGCGCGAGATCAGCAGGCAGGGGGGAACGCGCGCTTGTCGGGTCATGGGAGCCAAGGGCGGAGAGGGGCCCCTCTGATGTCACGGGCGCAGCTTGAACTCTGTGGCTGGGGTGGCGGGAGGCTACGACGAAGTCGCGGACCGCTGACGACCGGGTCGGCATCGACTGTGCGGTCAACTTGCGGCACAGGCAGTGCCCTTGTCGCCATAAGGGGGGCAGCAGATCGCTGATTCCCGCCGTCGTGAACAGGCCCATACATTGTCCACGGCGGGTGGGCGCCAGTACCCGGCCTGTCAGCAGCCGCCCCCGCTCCCAGTGGTTGCCACCGCTCGGGCCTACACGACGTCTCCGATGCGGCCGACCTGCCCAGCCCGCGGCCGAACCCGCACTACACCATCCGTCGACGGGGACGCCCGCAGCCGCGGAAGGCCGGCCGGGTCAGCCGGAGCAGGTTCGAGGACCAGGCGCCGAACTTGCGGCTGTCGGAGGCGCACGCGGTGCCGGTGCCCCACCACATCTCATCCCGGACGGCGAAGGTGGCGCTCACCCGCTTGCGCAGGGCCGCGCGCATGTTGACGCGTTGACGAACAGGTGCGGCACCCGGCGCAGCGTCGCCTCGCTCTCGCCGTGTTCGCCGTTCGCCGCGGCCCGCTTGATCCCCATGCTCGTGCCCAGGCCGAACAGGACCAGCAGCAGGCGGCGCCGCAGTACGTCCTTGGACAGGTTCTCCCTGGTGGCGACCGAGGTGAACTCGGCGATGAAGTCGGTGTCGAAGTCGGCGTACTTCAGGATGTCCAGCAGGTCGATGGTGCCCCAAACGCCGTTCGATCTCGCCCTTGATCGCCACCAGGCTCTCCGGCTCCTCCTGCTTCGCCCGCGGGGAAACGCGAATCCACGGCTCGCCGTGCTTCTTGACGATCGCCACCCGCCCGTCGTGCCCTCCGCCGGCGCCTGCGCGAAGCGATCCAGCGAGGTGCGGAGCTTGCCTTGCAGCGCGGGTGATGCCGATGGACGTGCGCTATCCGGCGGAACGGCTGCGGTTCACGACGGACAGGGCGCAGTTGTCCATCGTCGTCACGACCGCGAAGCGGTTCCCCGAGACGACCGGCACGAGGATCGTGACCCCGGACGAACTGCGGGGTCTTGCCGGCGAGTCCGCGGCAGCAGACGAACGTCCGCGAGTGGACGGTGACGGGGGCGACGCCGCGTCTGTGATCTACACGTCGTGCTCGACGGGGCGCCTCAAAGGCGTCGTGGTGCCTCACCGCAACGTTCTGGCTCTGCTGGAAGCCACCGCCGAGGACTTCGGCCTCGACTCGGACGACACCTGGACGCTCTTCCACTCGAGCGCCGTCGACTTCTCCGTGTGGGAGATCTGGGGCTGTCTGCTGTCTGCTGTCTGTTGACCGGTGGCCGGCTGGTGGTCGTGCCGTGCTGGGCGACACGCGATCCCGAAGAGTTCCACGAGCTGCTGGCGGACCACCGCGTTACCGTGCTGAATCAGACCCCTTCGGCCTTCTCCCAACTGGTATGGACCGATCTGCGGGCACCCCGCGAGCTGGCCCTGCGGCTGATCGTCTTCGGTGGCGAGCCGCTCGAGGTACGCATGCTGGCGCCCTGGTTCGCCCAGCACTCCCACACACGGTGCCGGGTGGTGAGCATGTTCGGCATCACCGAGACCACGGCGCACGTGACCGCTCAGACGCTGACCCCGGTGGACGTCGCGGTGGGATCCCGATCGGTCGGCCGCGCTCTGCCCGGGTGGTCCCTGTCGGTCCGGGACCAGCAAGGACGGCTGCTTCCGCCAGGACCGGTGGGAGAGATCTGGGTAGGCGGAGCGGGAGTCGCTGGCCACTACGCACCGGCGCCGGCGGCGGCAGCCGCCGCCAACGCACAGATCGGCGCGTGGGTCCGGGAGAAGACGAAACGACCATCCTGCGCACCATCACCGCCCAGTTCCTGCACCAGGGCGCCCGCGCCCTGGTCCTCGACACCTCGCGGATCTCCCACCTGTGGGCGATGGACCTGCCGACGGTGACGCACCGCGGCAACGTCGCCGGTATCCACGACGCCTTGGTCGGCCTCGCCGTCGAGCTGAAGCGCCGCATCGACCTCGACGGCGACCTCGACGACGTGCCGCGCCTGATGGTCGTGTTCGAGCAGGGCAGTGACACCCTGCGGCGGCTCAAGCGCTACTGGGAGTCCGGCAGAAAGGGGACCCGAAGAAGTCCCCGGCCGTCGCCGCGCTCGAGGAAGTCCTGTACGCGGATGCCGGGTCCGCATCCACGTCTTCTTCGACGGACGCCCGACCGCCGACGTCCTCGGACCCTCCGCCGGCGAGCAGTTCGCCACCGTGATCCTCGCGCGGGTCACGGCCGACACCAGGCAGCGCATCGAACACCAGGAGCTCGGCACCGTTGTCGCCCAGAGAGCGACGCAGTCGCTCCCGCAGTGAGACGCGCGCGCCCATTGGATCATCCGCGTGCTCACGGTGCTGGCGCACCCAAGAGACCGGGATTGACTGCCTCAGGACAGCCTTGGCAAGGCAGCAGAGACCAGTGAACGTCGGCACGGGCGGCGCGGCGGGTGTGCGAGGCGATGGGCATGGAGATCGCGCCCAACAACATCAACACACCCGCCTGTAGCTCAAGCGGCTGACCGAGTGCGGAATCCTGGTCGAGACCGAGCAGAGCTTGTTCGCCCAGCCGCGGCCGTAGCCGCCCGGCGACGCTGTGGCCGGCCCGCCTGCTCCTCCCGAAAGGGTGAAACAGACATCAACTCAGGTAACCCTCTCAGGACTGCAGCTGGGCGAAGAGCGTCGCCAGGTCGATGAGGCCCCAGTGCTCGGTGAGCTTCCCGTCTGCCACCTTGAACATGCGGAGCTCCAGCACCTTGATCGATCGGCCGGTGGCGGGAGTGCCGTTGAACGGCCCGGTGTTCGTGCCGGTGAGGATGAAGCTGATCGCGAACCAGTCGTCCTCGGCGACGACACGGACCGGCGTGGCGGCGAAGTCGGGGACCGCGTCGAGGAACGACGCCAGCACCGCGCGGGTCTCCTCGAGGCCGGTGGCGGTGCCGTCGGCGGCGTGGTTGCGGAAGTCCGGCGCGTACAGGGCGAACAGGGCGTCGAGGTCACGCAGGTTGACGAGCTTGACGTACTCATCGGCAAGTCGGTGCAAGTCGGCGGTGGACGTTCGGGTTTCGGCGTTCGAGGAAGACATGTGCTTCTCCAAGGTGGTGGACGGAGCGGCTCCGCCCCGGTGGTGGACAGTGGAATCGGGTCGAACTGGCGGGTTGGACGAGCAGGGTCTGGCGATGGCACCGGGCAGTGGCTGCTCTTCTTGCGGAGGCGAAGCGCCCGGCCGGGGTTTGTCAGGCGGTGAGGGTGGGGTAGTCGGTGTAGCCGGCCTCGCCGCCGCCGTAGAAGGTGGCGGGGTCGGGGGTGTTCAGCGGCGTGCCGGTGCGTACGCGCTCGACCAGGTCGGGGTTGGCGAGTGCCATTACGCCGACGGTGATGATGTCGGCGGTGCCGTCTTCGATGTCCTTGGCGCGGGTGGCGATGTCGGTGCCGGCCCGGTTGAGGACCAGGGTGGTCGGCCACAGCTTGCGCAGGGTGTGCAGGAGTTCGTCGTCGCCGCCGTGGCCGATGTGCAGGTAGGCGAGGTCGAGGGGGGCGAGGGCGCGTACGAGTGCGGGGTACAGGTCGTGGGTGTCGCTCTCCGCGATGTCGTTGAACGGGTTGCCGGGGGAGATCCGGAACCCGGTGCGGCCGGCGCCGATCTCCTCGGCCACGGCGGTGGCGACCTCGACGGCGAAGCGGATGCGGTTGTCGACGGAGCCGCCGTAGCGGTCGGTGCGCTGGTTGGTGTTGGTGGCGAGGAACTGGTGCAGGAGGTAGCCGTTGGCGCTGTGGATCTCGACGCCGTCGGCGCCGGCCTCGATGGCGGCTGCGGCGGCGCGGCGGAAGTCGTCGACCGTCGCGGCGACTTCCTCGGTGGACAGTTCGCGCGGTACCGGGAACTCCTGGAGTCCGGACGCGGTGAACATCTCGCCCGCCGGCTGGACCGGGGAGGGGGCGACGGGCTGCCGGTGGTGGGGGGTGTTGTCGGGGTGGGACATCCGTCCGGCGTGCATGAGCTGGATGACGATGCGTCCGTCGGCCTTGTGTACGGCGTCGGTGACCTTGCGCCAGCCGGCGATGTGTTCCTCGGAGTAGATGCCGGGGGTGAGGATGTAGCCCTGTCCGTCGGCGTTGGGCTGGGTGCCCTCGGTGATGATGAGGGCGTGCGAGGCGCGCTGGGCGTAGTACTCGGCGTTCAGCTCGGTCGGTATGCCTGCCGGGGTGGACCGGTTGCGCGTCATGGGGGCCATCGCCAGCCGGTGCGGCAGGGAGATCTCCCCGGCGACGATCGGGTTCCACAGGGCGTTCGACATGGATGTTTCCTCAAGTAAAGGGGGGGAGAGTTCTGCGGGGTGGCGGGTTGCCGCGAGAAGCGCTAACGCGGTGAGTGGCCGGATGGGCCCGGTGGCCTTCCACCGTGGAAGGCAGGCTGCGTGGAGGGGCGGCCGACGGCGCGGGCGGGCTTGCCGTGCACCTGACCGCCGCC
Organism: Streptomyces sp. DSM 40750; assembly: GCF_024612035.1. Classification (GTDB taxonomy): domain Bacteria; phylum Actinomycetota; class Actinomycetes; order Streptomycetales; family Streptomycetaceae; genus Streptomyces. The sequence goes on along the minus strand of NZ_CP102513.1, from coordinate 252,382 downwards.
ATCGCGGTACTGGTACTGGGCCCCGGCTGTCTGTAAGGGGGAGGACGCCGGGCGCGTTGGTCTTCCCCACGGGCCGGAGGACGTATCGGTCGTGTGTGGCAGCGGCCGTGCCGTTGTCACAGAGGGACTGCCGCAGCGGGGGTCGGAGCCGGCGGTCAGCCGCGGTAGCGGTCGGCCGGGACCCGCTGCGACAGGTTCGGGACGAGCGTCTGGCGCGCCTTCTCGAACGACTCCCAGTCACTGATCTGGGGCAGTGACGGGATGGTGACCGGCTCCCCGGCGTCGAGGCCGGCGAGCGCCGCGTCGACGGTGTCGTCCGCGCTCATGATCCACTCGTCGGGGAACGCCGCGAGGTCGAGGCCGGAGCCGTCCCAGAACTCCGTGCGGACCGCGCCCGGGAGTACGGCCTGCACTGTGACGGGGCTCTCGGCGAGTTCCTGCTGCAGGGCCTGGGTGAACGTCAGGACGTAGCTCTTGGTGCCGCTGTAGACGGCGCTGACGGGCAGGATGTTGAGAGCCAGGGCAGAGGAGATGTTCACCACGGTGCCGTGCCCGCGGGCCGTCAGGCCCGGCAGGACCGCGGTGGTCAGCCTGGTCAGCGAGGTCACGTTGAGGTTGATCAGTGCCTCGGAGGCCGCGGCGTCGGAGGCCGCCAGCGGGGTGAACAACGACCCTCCGGCGTTGTTGATCAGGACCGCGATGCTCTCGTCGGTCCGTAGGCGCTCCTCGACCACAGAGATCTGCGCCGCGTCGGTGAGGTCGGCGGTGACGACGTCCACCGCGCGGCCCGTGCGGCTGCGGATGTCCGCCGCCAGCGTCTCCAGCCGCGCGGTGTTCCGGGCCACCAGGATCAGGTCGTGGCCCCGGTCGGCAAGCCGCTGCGCGTAGGCGGCACCCAGGCCTGCGGACGCGCCGGTGACGACAGCGGTCTTGTTCTGCGTGGTCATGGGGTGGATCTCATTTCTGGGCTGACGGGGTGAGTGGGGGCCGGAGCGTCGACCCCGCTTTAGATTACGATAGCTATCTAAAGGGTTCTGGTCAACGGTCCCGCAATGCCGTCAATCACCGCCCACGGCCGGAGACCGCTCGACGTGCACGCGGGGCTACAGGGTCGGCGGCCGATCAGGTTCGAATGGAGAGTCATCGGGCCGCCTGGTCGCCATGGACGGTTTCGCGCACTGCCCTCACGGCGAGCACGCGGGCACGGCGAACGACACCCCGGAACGGATGCCCCGCACGGCCGGAAGCCGCTTCCGCTTCGGATGCGGGCCCGCGAGCTCCTCGCCTTGCGGCGGCGAGAAGGAGCCGCACGGGAAGAGGACGCCGCGGCCGGCCGCCCGGCACTTCGCGTACGATAGATGCACTTAACTATCTAACGTGGGCGGGTGACTGATGAGTCGGGTTTCGCAAGCACAGGCGCTCGAGAACCGCAGGCGCGCGGTCGCCGCGGCCTCCCAGCTCTTCCGGGAGCGCGGTGTGAACGGCATCAGCGTCGCCGATCTGATGAAGTCCATCGGGCTGACCACGGGCGGCTTCTACAAGCAGTTCCCCTCCAAGGAGGCCCTGGTGGCCGAGGCGGCTCAGGCCGCCTTCGGGGACCTCGACCTGCTCCTGGCGTCGTTCGACACGGCCCACGGCGATCACGAGACCGCGTGCGGCGCCCTCGTCGACTTCTATCTGTCGGCCGAGCACCGTGACCAGCCCGGCACCGGCTGCCCCACCGCCGGATTCGCAGGGGACATGGCCCGCGAGCCCACATCCGGGGAAGTACGCGAAACGTACGCGGCCGGAGTCGAGGAATTCGCCGCGTGGATGTCCACCGACACCAGCGAGGGCCTTCCCCTGGTGGCCACTCTGGTCGGCGCGATCCTGCTTGCCCGGGCCACGGCGGGCACCGAACTGTCGGAAAAGATCATGGAGTCGACCCACAAAGCCCTGACCGCACCACACGGGCCTCGACCCGGAATCCTGGGGACAGGGGCTGTGCGACTGGGGCCCGACGCCACGTAGGTAGGCAATCTCCGGAATCCCGGCAGCACGCGGTGGCGGTAGCCCTCCGGCCGCCCGCCCCACCCCTCCAGCCATGCCGGAATGGACAGCAACGGCCGGATGACCTGCCATTTAGCCTCCGTCATGTCGCAGGCGTAACACCGCACGCGCTCCGGCCCGTTCGCCACGTTGTCGAACCGGTGCGCGAGGCAGTCACACGACAGGGACGGCGAGTGGGAATCCACGCACGCGAGTGCGAAAGACTGCGGCAACGATCTTCTGGTGATCGGATACGCACCCCGAACTGCCAAGAGACCCTGCTGTCATGCGTCGGCTCTCGCGCGATCAACCGCGTCCGGGAACATGGAGTCCCCGGATTCACCACGAGACGCTAGGCCGCCTCTGCTGGAATGTACGGGCACCACGACGGCTGATCGCTACCGGTTGCGTCTGTGCCGAGGCCTGGCCACGGCCAGCCCTCGCTGGCCACCAGGCCAGCTGTGCGGTGGATTTTTGTGCGGTCGGGCTGCTGGGTGTCGCAGGAGGCGGTGGCCAGACGCACGCACGCTTCCGCCAGTTTGGTTCCATCTGTCAGTGCTTCGTCGTCGGAGATGACAAGACATCGGCCGGGGTGGCGGCTGGCGTAGGTGTGGGCGTCCGACCTCCCCTGCGGTCAGGGCTGGTCGTACCAGGCAAACGCTGCGATCCGCCAGCCCTCTGAGGTACGGACGAACTGGATGGTCTTGGTCCCGCCTCCCTCGAACGGCTCACCATCCAAGGTCCCGGACTTGCGGTACTCGCAGAACCGCGACGCGATATCGCCCGCGATCTCTGTCCGTTCGGAGGCTTCCCACTCGGAGAACTCGACCAGCCGTCCGTCGGTCAACAGCCGCTGGCGAGGCTCGATGAACTGGTCCACGGTGTAGACCGTGAACTCCGGGCCGGTCTTGACGATCACACCACCCGGAAGAACCAGTCGGCGGATCCGGGCCACGTCGGCAACCTTGCCGCCCCGGTTGTCAAAGGCCTCGAAGAACTCGGCGGTCACCACGTCTATCTCGATCTTGGACATGGCGCGACTGTAACGGGGGAAGAGGCCGGACATCGTCAGTCTCGAGAAGCTGCGGTACGTCGTCGAGTAGACCGTCGCCGCCCACTTCAAGCGCACGGGTGCTGTTCATCTTCGTTCCCGCGCCGTGCCGCGCGGCCCCGACAACGAGGGGGCCGCCTTCCACGAGCGTGCCCGCCGCGTCCGGGGCGTGAAATCGCCGGCTCACGGTGGCGACCACGACTCTGACGCAGCTGACCCGGCAGGGGCACGACCAGCCGGTGTGGAGGGTCGTCGGCCACGGCGAGGACCGCCCCGCCCTGGACGCGGTGCCGAAGGCACGGTGTGCACCCATCGTGGTGCGCAGGAAGCGGATCTGCTCGTCGACCGTCTTCTTCGCCTGGTAGCCGACGTTGGTCAGCCACTGGTTGTTCAGGCGGCCGAGCCTGCGGACGGCTTCGGGGTGGCTGATCAGAGCCATTGTCAAGAGTTGTGGATCGAGTCGTTCGCGTCGGTGATGCTGTCGCTCGGGTTGAGGTTGAGGAGGTAGGCGACCCTCGCGAGGCCTTGCAGGATGCTGTCGGCGGTTGCCTCAGCGGTCAGGTTGGTGGAATCCAGGACGTGGGCCTCATAGGTGCCCAGGTTGCTGAACTGGCCGTGCAGTGAGCGGATCGGCTCGGGGTCGGTCAAAGCGTCGCCGGCCCGGCTCGTTGCCCGCTCCAGTGTGGTGTGTTGGTCCGGCCGAAGGATGACGTAGCTCAGCGGCAGGGCCCGCTCCCGGGCCGTCACGCGGAAGATGTCGATGAACCAGGGCCCGACGATGCCGTCGCAGATCACCTGGTAGCCGCCGTCGGCGTAGCCGAACGCTGCCGAGACCAGTACCTGCAGGACTACTTGGTTCTGCTCGTGTGCTTCGGGCAGGTAAGGCGCGATCCAGCCCTGCTTGATATAGCGCCAGAAGTCGTCGCTGTGCAGGTGGACGCTGGGAGTCAGGTGATCTGCCAGCAGTCGCGCCACGGTGCTCTTGCCGGCTCCGGGCGGCCCGGTCAGGATGATCACCTGACCGCGGTGAGGGGACGTCCGGGGGAGTGGCGGCGGGTTCATGCCGCCACCGTGCCACGTTCGACCAGCACACCGCTTTCGAATTCGGCTCCCGCACGGACAAGGGGCAGCAGGTGGGCGCCAGTGATCGCGCGCCAGCGGGCCTGGGCGGACTCGACGAGCTTGAACACCATCGCGAGTGCCGCGGCGGGGCTGCCGGCCCCGCGGGTAACCTTGGTGCGGAGCTTGACCGTGGAGAACGTCGACTTGATGGGGTTCGTGGTCCGCAGGTGGATCCACTGCTCGGCAGGGAAGTCGTAGAACGCCAGCAGCTCCTCCTGATCGTCGGTGATCTTCGCGACGGCCTTGGGCCATTTGGTGCCGTAGGCGCGGGCGAACGCATCGATCGCCTTCCCCCCCGTGGGCGCGGTCCTCGCCACCACGAACCGTGCGACCGTAAGAGCGGCAGGGTCGGTTCCATCGGTCTCTCAGGTCGGAGGCGGAGGTGTGCGGACGTGGCGAGCCTTGCACGGGGCGCTGACAGGCGTCGGCTCAGCCGCTCGTGGGGAAGTTCGCGGTGCTCATCGAGCCCTGGGGCGGTCTCGTCGCGGCAGCCGCTCGACGGCCAGGTCGTAGGAATCCTCGACCGCGTCGGTGACCAGTCGCTCGGTGACGCCGGGGCCTGGCCCCAGGGAGATCCAGTGCCGTTGTTGAGATAGCGGCCCGGTGTGATCGAGGCGTGGCCGCGTACGTGCGCGCGGGCGTGTTCGGGTTCGCACTTGACCGTGATGATCTGATCGTCGGGGTCGTCGGTGACGATCAGGAACACTTTCCCCGCGACCTTGTACACGTCGAGTTCGGGGGGGAAGGGGTAGCCGTGGCTGACGTCGGTCAGGGCCAGGGCCGCCCGGCGGGCGGTGTCCTGGAGCCGGTCGCCGGCCGCGCTCACCGGGCCGCCCGTGCGCCGGTGCCGTAGGTGTGAGGGTCGACCGGCCGCTCGGCCCTGGGTAGGTGAGCGACGACGAGCCGGTAGGAGTCGGTGACGAGCTCCCTGACGAGCTCCTTGTCGACGCCTTCTCCGCTCTCCAGGGTGATCCAGTGCTTCTTGTTCATGTGGTAGCCGGGGGTGATGTGGCTGTACTGCTGCCGCAGGGCGTGGGCCTCGCCGGGGTCCGCCTTGAGGATCACGACGGGCCGCCCCGGGACCTCGGTCATCAGCATGAACACCTTGCCGCGCACCTTGAAGACCTCCCAGTCGGGGCCGAAGGGGTGCTCCAGCTGGGCTCCGGGGAGTTCCTCCGCGCAGTCGGCGGCGGTCTTGTGCAGGGCCGATCCGTTCATGGGTGGTGAGCCTTCTCAGGTGGTGACGGACTGTGGTAGCGAAGGAGGCGGCGGGCGCGCCGCGCGGGCGCGGTGGCACGTCCCATCCTTCCGTCGAAGCCGCCTGAAAGGGCGGTAGGCTGCGGACACGTGATGGTCGACAAGCGACACTCCGGGCCGAGCAGGCAGGCCGGACCAGCTGCGGTTCCGCTGTACGGTTTCCAGCCCCCGGTCGGCACTCCCTACGGCCTTGAGGTGAGTACCGTCGAGGACTTCTTCGCCCAGCACGACGACTGGCCGTGGAACCCGCCCCGTCCGGGCCGTGCCACCTTCCACTACCTCATCGCGGTCACCGAGGGTGAGCTGCGACACGACGTCGACCACGTCACGCGGACCGTCGCCCCCGGCCAGTGGCTGTGGGTGCGTCCCGGGCACGCGCAGTGCTGGCATCCGCCCGGCGCGGCCCGCGGCCCGTTCATCCTGTTCGAACCGGACGTGCTGCGGCCCGACCTCGCCCGTCTCCTGGCCCCGCTCACCGCGCACGAGGCCCCTGCCGTGCTCAGCCCGCACCCCGACGACACCGCCTGGCTCCAGCAGACGGCACTCCAGCTCCTGGACGAACACCGCGCACTGGGGCGCCGCCCCCTCGACATCCACCACGGCCTGCGGCGCAGCCTGCTCGAATCGCTGCTGCTGCGCCTGGCCAACTCCCAAGGAATCGCACCCATCGGCACGGCCGCGGCCACGGCCCGCGCCGGCCGTGGCCGTGCCGACAGGTACGGGCGCTTCCTGGACGCCCTGGAGCTGCACTTTCGCGAGCTGCATCAAGCCGCGGATTACGCCGAGTTGCTCGGCTGCTCGGTCCGCACCCTTAGCCGTGCCGCCCGGGACGCCACCGGCAAGGGGGTGCGTGAACTCATCGACGAGCGGCGCCTCCTGGAAGCCCGGCGCCTGCTGGGAGGTGCCCGGTGGGACGCCCGGGCTGTGGCCGTCCACCTCGGCTTCACCGACCCCGCGAACTTCGGCCGCTTCTTCCGCGACCGCACCGGTCTCACCCCGTCCGCCTTCGCGGCCCGCGCAACGAGGACCGACGCGTGACGGAATCCCGGCGGCGGAGGCCCCTTGCCCGTCAGGAGGCGATGGCTCCCATCGCGGTCTGCGTGAACGCCTCATGGGAGTGCACGATGTGCCACTCGCCGTCGATCACCTCATGACCAGGCGCCATGCCCGGAAGGCGCCATCCCCAGCCGGCCGAGGAAACCCGCCTCGGCCGACACCTGAACGTTCCAGGCCACGGATGTCGGCGGGCTCGGCACGTCCATGAACAGTCAACAGTGCCCGGTCATTTCCGCTTAGAACTCCTAACGAAATGATCTTCGAGCTGGTTGGATCACTCCGGGACTGACGACCTGGGGGTGTGCGGTGGCGCGGCCGAAGCCGTGGGAAGTCGAAGACGAGCTGTGGGCGGTGATCGAGCCGTTGCTGCCCAAGGTGGAGCGTCGGACGCGGCATCCGGGACGCAAACGGCATCCTGACCGGTTGGTCTTCCAGGGCGTCCTGTTTGTGCTGTGCACCGGGATCGCCTGGGAACATCTGCCGCAGGAACTCGGCTTCGGGTCGGGAATGACCTGCTGGCGCCGCCTGGCCGAGTGGACCGAGGCAGGTGTATGGCCCCAGCTGCACGGGGTCCTCCTCGCCGAACTCCGCAGCGCGAATGCCCTCGATTTCTCCCGTGCAGCCGTCGACGGCCCCCACATCCGTGCGGTGAAGGGAGGCGCCAAGACTGGACGAAGCCCGGTGGACCGCGGGAGGACGGGCAGCAAACACCACCTGATCACCGACGCCACCGGCATCCCGCTCGCCGCCACCCTGACTGGGGGCAACCGCAACGATGTCACCAGCTAATCCCGCTCCTCCAAGCCGTGCCGCCCGTTCGCGGCAAGCGCGGCCGGCCCCGACGCCGCCCCGACGTGGTGCTGGCCGACCGCGGCTAGGACCACGACAAATACCGCCGACTGGTCTGGGTCCTCGGGGTGAAGCCGCTGATCGCCCGCCGTGGCACCGAGCACGGCTCCGGACTGGGCACCCAACGCTGGGTCGTGGAGGGCGCGTTCGCCCATTTACATTGGTTCCGCCGCTTGCGAATCCGCTGGGAGATACGCGACGACATCCGCGAAGCGTTCCTCACTCTCGGATGCGCACTCATCTGCTGGCGACGCCTGATGCGATCGCGTGGGAGTGCTGGGTGAGACGACGTGGCGGACTTCCGGACGTCGAAGTTGCAGAGATGCGCAAGGCCGTAATGGCGGCGAGATTTCCTGACGGGTCGTGCCGGTGGGGCGGATCAGCGGGTGAAGGCGACAGATTCAGCGAGATCCTTCTGAGTCTCGAGCGCGGTGAGACGTTCGGTGAGTGCCGCGTGGATTGCGCTATAGGTGTCGGAGCCGAGAGTCAGGCGCAGTGGCGGGCTCGGGTGGCGGGTGGTGTCGTAAATGGCGGCGGCGAGCTTGGCCGGATCGCCGGTGAAGACGCTCTCGTCTGCGGTTTCCAGGTAGTGCCGGGTCCGGCCGACGGCATTGTCGCGGTAGACGGTCGTTTCGGTGGTGTATTGCAGGGCCGAAGCGAAGCCTGTGCGGGTGGCGCCGGGCTCGACCAGAGTGAGGTGAATGTTGAAGTCGGAGACCTCGCGGCTGACGCTCTCGGTGAAGCCCTCCAGCCCCCACTTGCCCGCGTGATAGGAGCTGTGAGTGGGGATACCGACCTGGCCGCCCACGCTGGAGATCTGGATGATCCGGCCACCGCCCTGCTCACGCATCGGCTGCAGGAAGGCGCAGGTGATCACCATCGGCGCGAGCAGGAGGACTTCGATCTGGTCGCGAATCTGCTCGACGGTCATTTCCTCGGCGGCGCCCACAACCGCGTATCCGGCATTGTTGACCACAATGTCCACCGCCCCGGACCGGAGCGTCCTGCCGACCACCTTGTCCACATCGGCCGGCCGCGTGAGGTCGAGGATCTCGACAGTCAGCCGGTCGCCGTACGTCTCGCGCAGGTCTTCCAGAACTGCCGGGCGGCGGACCGTCGCCGTAACGCGGTCGCCGTTCCGGAGGGCGTGCTCGGTGAGATGGCGGCCCAGCCCACCGGAGGCTCCGGTGACGAACCAGTGACGTGAGGCCTTGTCGGAGGGAGCGGGCATGGGGGTCTCCTGAAGTAGAGTGATACCGGAACCTATTCCGTTTAAAGTTAAGCGGAACAGATTCCGGAAAGCAACTGGAGACCGACACCGAAGGAACCCGCATGCCCGCCACGCCCCGCCGCACCAGGAGTGACGCGCTGCAGAACCGGGAGCGCCTGCTGGAGGTCGCCGCGCAGGCCTTCGCCGAGCAGGGGCTGGACACCGCGCCTGCCGCCATCGCCAAGCAGGCGGGCGTCGGTGTCGGCACGCTCTACCGGCACTTCCCGACTAGGGAAGTCCTCATCGACGCCGCCTACCGGCGCCAACTCACCCAGGTGTGCGAGAAGGTGAACGACCTTCTCACCCAGCACCCGGCTGCCGAGGCCACCCGGATGTGGATGGAACACTTCATCCACTACGCCACGGCAAAGAGCGGAATGTCCGAAGCCCTCAACGCGGTCATCGCCTCCGGCATCGATCCATACTCCGACAGCCGCGCACTCCTTACCGACGCCGTCGCCACCCTCCTCACGGCCGGCGCCCGAGACGGAAGCCTGCGAACGGACGTCGCCCCGGACAATGTCCTACTCCTCATGGGTGGCATCGCCTATTCCGTGCAGCACGGCACCAAAGAGCAAGCCCGTCCGCTCGTCGACCTCTTCATGGACGCGCTGACCAAGGACTCGACCGCGAGCTGAACCCGAGCTCCCGGACCGGCACGCCAACGCAAGCGCAGCCACGGTCAATTCATCGAGTGGCTCTGTCGGCACTCACGAGGTTCTGGACACATGCCGCGCACCGAGTTCCGAGCGCATCCCGTTAGGAGTTCTTAGTGAATAGCCAGACGATTCTGGCCGGTCCTCTGCCCTCACCGGTCCGCGTCTTGTCGGGAAAGACCGTCGAGGATGACGTTCATCAAAGGCCGGGCCCTTGATTCCCACTCATTCCGGTCCAGTCGGCCGAGGTATGCGATGAGCAGGAGGACCCCGTGGGCGTCCACGTCCGCACGGATGGAACCTGCCGCTTTTCCGGCGTCCAGCAGGTGCCCGAGGGCGCCCTCGATGGGGTTGTGGCTGTGGGCGGCAAGGCCCTGCCATGCCGCCGCCTCAAGCGCTGCCAGGACACCGCGCTTGATGTCGGCGTAGTCGATCACTCGGTCGAGCCAGCGACGGAAGGCTTCCACAGGCTCGTTTTCCGCCAGCAGAGCGGAGGCGGCGACCACGAGTTCTTCGATATCGCGCCGGTACGCCTCGGCGAGGAGCGCTTCGCGGTTGGGAAAGTGCCGGTAGAGCGTTCCCTCTCCTACACCGGCGCGCTTGGCGATCCCGTTGAGGGGACGTCGTTGGACTCGGCAACGGCTGCGCGGGCGGCCTCCAGTATGCGGGTTCGGTTCTGCGCCGCATCCCGACGGCGTGCTGGTGCGCTCATAGGCCTCTCCTGATGTTCCGCCCACCACAACTGGACACCTGTCTGGTAGGGCGGGCTGCGCAGGGGGAAGGTGGAAAGGAGGAGGAGCCGGTGGACTCCTGCCTTCGTTGCGGCGGTTGCCGCGATTTCCACGCCCTGCCCGTCGACAGCGTCCGCCTTTCGCGGGCAGGTTCCGCTCGCGCCCGCGGTGAAGACGACTGCGTCGGCACCTTCCAGACGGGCGGCTGGAGTGTCGACGCTGAGCGACGTCAGGTCGCCGAGAACCGGCTCCATTCCGTCGGATTCCGGGGTGTGCGCCTGCGCGGTATGGCGGTGAAGGCCCACAACCTGGTCGCCCTGTTAGATGAGTCGTGCGGCGAGGCGGGAGCCTACGCCGCCGGTCACGCCGATGGCGAGGCCCGGGACATGGTCCCCTTTCTCGCTGGTTGACGATCTCGGTGGTTGCCGGCTGGGTCTCAGCGATGGCCTCCATGGTGACGTCGACCGTGCCGTCGTACTTCTTGAAGGCATCGGCCCCCGAGTCGATTTCGCCGAGGATGATGATGCCGGGGGCGGGGGGCCTCTGCCGGTTTCTCTTACGGATGCTGTGACCGGCCGTTGTCGGCCGTCGCGCATCAGGCGTGGTTGGTTGTCCTTTCTCAGCTGCCCAGGTCTCAGTCGTCCAGGACGACGACGTGCTTGCCCGGCGTGGTGCCGGACTCGACGTCGGCCTGGGCGTCACGGACCTGTTCCAGGCCGTGGTGGACCTTCGCGACCGGGACTTTGAGGAGCCCTGCGGCGATGGCCTGGAGCTGGTGGGCGAAGACGTGGGCCGGGAGGTCGGCGGCCTGACCGCCGTAGGACGTCAGCCGCACCCCGTTGGGGATCATGAACGGGGTGAAATCGGGGATCGTCCACTGGCCCGACAGGGCTCCGGTGAAGCAGACCGTGCCGTGCCGGCGGACGGTGCGGAGGGTGTCGGCGAGGACCGAGCAGCCCACCAGCTCCAGTACGGCGTCGACGCCGTCCGGCATCAGCTCGCTCACCTGGTCGGCGATCGTGCTGTTGTCGACGAGGGCATGGTCGGCGCCCGCGGCCCGCAGTTCCCCGGCCCTCTCCGGGCTGCGGATGGTGGACAGCACGGTGGCTCCGAGGTCCTTCGCGATCGTGGCCGCGCTCAGCCCGACCGTGGAGGTGCCGCCGCGGATCAGCAGCGTCTGCCCTGCCTTGAGGTCCAGGCCGGTGGTCAGCGATCCGTAGGCGGTCTGGAACATCTCCGGCAGCGCGCCGACGACCTCCCACGGCAGGCCGGTCTCGAACGGGATGACCTGCCCGGCGGGGACGGTCACGTACTGGGCGTACGCGCCGTCGTACGAGCGGCCCATGCCGCCCATCATCGTGGCCACCTGCTGTCCCGGCCTCAGCTCGCTGTTCTCGTCGGCCTCATCGACCACGCCGACGCCCTCGATGCCGGGGATCCGCGGGTAGGTGACCTCCGCGTCCGACTCGCCCTTGCGGGTGGTGACCTCGGACTCGTTGACGCCGAACGCCTTCACCCTGATCCGCACCCAGCCGGGCTTGCGTACGGGCACCGGCACATCCTTGATCTCCAGTGCGTCGAGGCCGCCGGGCCGGGTGACGACGACGGCCCGCATCGTCGCCGGCCGCTGTCGGTTGGCTCATGTCGAGTTCCTCACTCTGTTCGCCCCCTGGTGCGCTGTTCCGTACCTCCCGATGACTCAGGGGCGGGCGATGTTCTCGAACAGGTCGAGGACCGCCTGGTAGCGGGCCAACGCGGCTGCACGATCGTGTGATCACCTCGCGCACGCGTACGGCAACGCGGTCGGCCACCGGGACCGGGAACGCCGGTATCCCTCCGACAATGTCGGACGCGGAATGGGCGGCCGTCCGGCCTCTGCTGCCGGTGCCGACCTGGCTTTGGGGGAGGGGCGGATCGCCCGAGGGACACTGTCACCGGCAGCTGCTGGACGTGATCCGTCACCTGGTCACGGGCGGGATCTCGTGGCGGGCGATGCCCGCGGACTTTCCCGGCTGGGGTCGGGTCCGCGCCTTCTTCCGCCGCTGGCGCGAGCGCGGGCTGATCACAGACTTCCACGACCGGCTGCGCGGGAAGTCCGTGAACGGGAGGGCCGCGAGGCAGGGCCCACGGCGGGAGCATCGACGCGCAGTCGGTGCGGGCCGCCGCGACGGTGTCGGCAGCCTCACGCGGTTACGACGGCGGCAAGAAGGTGCCGGGCCGCAAACGGCACATCGTGACCGACACCCTCTTGCGTCAGTGGCCGCATCATCGATGTCACCGTCGGCCTCGCGGCGTCGTCGGCCGTGTTGTCAGTGGCCTGCGGCATGATGCGGGGCACGTGACGGCCTGCCCGACAGGGGCTTTGAGGCCGTCCTCGACGAGGGGAGTGCTGTGCGTAGGCCGGTCGCAGGCGAGGTGCGTGTTCACGATCGTCAGATCTACGTCGAGAGCGATCCGGACAGCGCCAGACCTGACCTCGCCAAGGCGCTCGCGTACCAGATCGGGGGGTTGTGCGGGGCTGCGGTCCCAGGTGTGATCGTCCTGTCCACCGGGCTGTACGCGGGCGACGTCGGCTTTGTCGTGGAAGTCCACGACGCAGCCCCTGTGCTGGACCCGGTCTGGGATGACGTGATGGAGGTGTCCTTCCGCCCCGAGTCGGAACGCACAAGTTTGGTGCAGGGGGACGGCGAGGCCGCGTGGGACCTGGGTCTGGCCCGAACCGACTACCGGGTCCGGTACTGCGCCCGGGGGATGGACGAGGGACGGGAACTCTCCACCAGAGTGGCTGGGGAGTCCCGGGCGGACAGCTACCTCCTGCAGTTCTGGCCTGCCCCACCCCGCCCGGACGAGGTGATCCGCCACACCTCGCGGATGGCCGGGGACCTGCACTGGAACGTGCGCCAGACGGCGCGTACGCCCGAGCAGCTCGCCGAGGCCGAACGCCTGACTCGCCAGGTGTTCCAACGGGCGGCCGAGGAGCGGGCCGAACAAGCCGCCGAGGGGCGCCGCCTGCACCACGAGGAGTGGGAGTGGGGCGGGCGGCTGCCGAGCGAGAGGCTGCGCGGTGCCCGCGAGAGCAACGTCCTCGGTCTGCTCCGCTTCGACAGCGACCTGGTGCACGCCCTCGATGTCGTGGGTCCCGAGGTCCAGCGCGCAGTGGCATTGCTGGCCGCGCGGCGGGCCTGCGAGGCTGCGGGCCTGACCGATGTGCCGTGGGTCGCCCAGGCGCTCTCGGAGTCGGCAGAGGGACGCCCTCTGCCGCCGCCGTTCGACGACCCGGCCCGGATGTGGGAGGCCCTGCGCTCCGACCCTCGTGTACCGGACAGGACGGTGCTCGAAGCGATACCTCCGGAGCGGCCGCCGTACGTCCCGCCGCCGTTCGCGGACACAGGGCGCAAGGTCGTCGTGGTGCCCCTTGCCGTTACGCCGCGCACCCCGGGACGGATCTCACAGCCGCACTTCGCTCTTCCCGCCGTGCTCGCCGCCGCCAAGCCCGCCCCGCTCGTAGCAGCACTGGACGCGGTGTGGCATGCGCTGAACACGTACGGCGAGCACTACCCCGAGCTGCTGGACGAGATCCGGTCGGTGTGCGCCGAGCGGGCAATGAGCATTGCCGCCGCACTCCGTATCCGTACCACTCCGCCGCGGCTGGTCGACGTCACCGCGGTCGCCCCGCAACTGGCCCCGCTGGCACGCACGGCGACCCGGCTGCATCCCCGCCCCGGGTCGCCCACGCCGTACGACAGCTCCGTCGGCGGGCCGCTGCTGTGGCCCGCCGACGAGCCATGGCCGCACTGCGAGGGACCGCACGAGTGGGACGGGTGGAACGAGATCCTCTCGCCCGAGGACGTGCGGCAGCGGCGACGCATCCGGGCAGCGGTGGCGAACCGGCCGGGCGGCGATCCCCCGGGGACCCGGTACACGCCCGAGGAGCTGGCGATCGAGGAGCGGATCAAGGCTGGCCGCCCGTGGCCCGAGGGCCCGATCGCCATGCTGCCCGTGGCCCAGTTGTACGTACGCGACGTCCCCTTGCTGCGCCCGCCCAAGCAGGCCGAGGCAGATCTGCTCCAAGTGCTGTGGTGCCCCTTCGACCACCCCGCGCAGCCCGAGACCGCGCTGTTCTGGCGGTCCGCCGCCACAGTCACCGACATCCTCGACACACCCCCGAGCCGCCCGCGATCCAGTTCCCCGGCTACCTGCCGGAGCCGTGCCTGCTCGCGCCGGAGCAGATCACCGAATACCCCAACATCATGGAACTGGGCAAGGAGCTCCAGCGGCAGCTGGAGGACTGGCGCAGGTGGCAGACGGCCGGCGCCGCTCTGGACAGCTTTGACAACACGCCGTACCCGCTGGACAGCTCTGACACGCCCTACTCGAAGGATTTCTACAACGAGCTCTACACGGGCAGGATGTCCGTCGCTCCCGGCTGGAAGGTCGGTGGATGGACCCGTTGGGGCCTCACCGATCCCCTACCCCGGCTCTGCCCCTCATGCGGCACCGAGATGGATCCGCTGCTGACCATCGCCTCGGGCGAATGGAACTCCAACTATCCCGACTGGATTCCCGACGAGGACCGAGCCCGCTCTCTGTCATCCACCACCCATCCCGAACCGCACAACCCGACCATGCTCGACCTCGCCCGAGGCTACGATCTGCAGCTGCACGTCTGCCCGGTATCCCCGGACCATCCGCACATCGAGCTGATCCAGTGAGCCGTTCCCCAGTCAGCGGCTGCGTCGCCGTCTGCCGGACTTCGGCGGCGGCCGCCAGCTCCAGTTCCAGCAGGTGATGCTCCGGCGTCGGCGATCTCCAGCCGACCCGCCAGGTAATCCGTGACCTCCACCGGTACCTCGCACGGGTCCAGTAGGAACCGCGCGAGGTGAATGCCCGTCAGTCGCCAGCACCGTCACCGGCAGTCCTTCGCGCCAAGGCGGCACGATCGAGCCCGGCACCGGCGCGGGCACGGTTTCTGCCTCCGCCTCGGTCACGGCGGTGGTATCGGCAGCCGAGGCCGCCAGGGCCTCGACCAGCTCCTCCCGCGCGATCACCCGCCGGTCCAGCTCGATCTCCGCGGCCTCCAACACCCCGGCCAGCCGCGCGACTTCCTCCCGCAGCCCTTCCACCCGCACCCGGGCCGCTGTCTCCCGCTCCTCCAGCATTCCCAACACCGACGCCATCGCGCACCCCTCGATCAAGGAGCCGAAACAAGACGCCGCATGCCTCCCTCATCCCGAGCTAGACCATGTCTGACCAGCGGAAAACAAGCGATCAGGTTCGGTTCAGATACGGCTTCTACGGCATGCAGTGCGCCGGAAGCTGCGGTCGGCCGCAGGGCTCCAACCCAACACCGGGGTGGAGCCCCTGCGCGTTGGAAGGGGAATCCGCTGCGGGCGAGTTCGGGAGGGGGATCGTGGCCGGTGGGTCGCCCTCGATACCGTCGGTCTGGACCCTTGCGGCCTGGTTGAGGCCGAGTTGAGGCCGCAAGGACAGGAACAGACTGACAAAGGCTGAGGAGCACCGACACCGTCCACCCCATCTGAGCTGCTAAAACGTCAAGGATGAGCGTTGATCGACAAGGGTCGCCAAGATCCTCAAAGGACTCATAATCCGTCGCCGTGGGTTCGAGTCTTACCCGCTCCACCAGAGCAGGCCTGTGACCTGCGAAAACGTTCATTTTTGGCTGGCGGAGCGTCAACTTTGCCTGAAAACGGACTGAATCCGCTGCTCGCGAGTTTGGAGCCGGTTAGGCCTGCGTCAGCTGGTGGGCGCCTGACCTGCACGAATGCGCCAGGCTTGGGGCTGGGGAGACTTGTTCTGCTGGGCCGTGCTGCGGTGGTGGCACGGACTGAGGCCATCGTGAGGCCGGTGGTAATGGGGACAGGGCTGTCGACGGGTCTGCGCTCCGGCCGGTGCAGGTGGGTCGACGCGTTCGATGTGGCGGTCGTCTGGGTTCGCGGCACGCGAGATGTGCGTCGAGGTGGGGTCAGGAACTTCGACCAGGAGGAAACGACCCCGGGCTGTCACTCGATCCTCTTGTAGGGGTGCCGCGTGGTTCTTGCGGTGAGGACGTCGGGGCAGTCGAAGACGGGTCTCGTCCAGCTGCTCGGATTACGGGCCGCCGGTACCTGGGTGTGTCTCCGCTCGTGCGGAGAGCGCATCCCGCGCGTCCTGGACACCCCGCACTGAGTCCGGTTCACCTCCGCTCGCGCGGAGGTGAACCGGCAATCACCCTGGCCGGTGTGGCGCGCATGGTCTGCTCTGCGTGTGAGCGGAGGTGAACCGTACGGCGGCAACTATGTCGCGGGGTGGAAGGAGTGTTCACGTCGAGAGCGTCGTCCCGCCGGTAGCAGCGAAGGCGGTCACGTCGCCGACCTGTCCGGTGATGAGGATCTCTGAAATCGGCCAGGGACGCTCTTCCCTCCACTTCGTTGCGTCTTGAAGCGTGTGGCGAATAAGAGCGCGTGTGAGGGCCCAGCGACCGAAGCCGCCGGCGCCGGCCTGGCGGCCGTCCAGGCCGGCGGACGGGGCGACGTCACGCAGGGACGCCGAGCGGCGGGTGCTCGAGCACGCGGGGCTTGTACTCGACCAGCTGGATGCGGCCGTCGAAGGTGCGGTGCTCGATCATCTCGAGGGCAACGTCCGGATAGCCGTCGTAGATGCGTTCTTCGCCTGTGGCCCCGGTGATCACCGGGAACATCACGACCCGGAAGCGGTCGACGAGTCCGGCTCGTAGCAGGGACCGGCACAGGCTGAGGCTGCCGATCGTGCTGAGGAGCCCCGAGCCACTCGACTTCATGGCGCGGACCGCCTCGACGGCGTCGTCGCGGACGAGCGTGGAGTTGGCCCACGTCAGTGGCTCCTCGAGTGAGGAGGAGAAGACCACCTTGGACGCTTGCGTGAGCTCGTCGACGGACGCCTCTTCTTCGGGCCTGAACTCGTCTTGGCCATTCGGGACCTCGCCTGCGGCGAAGCCCGACATCAGGCGGTAGGTGTTCGCTCCCATCAGGTAGGTGGCCTCGGGCTGCTCGCCGAGCCATGCGAGGTACTCCGGGCCCTCGATGCCCCAGAACCCGGGCCATCCCTCTCCCGATGCGTGGCCGTCGAGGGAGGTGATGAAGTCGACGAGAAGCTCCGACATGGCGGTGTCCTTTCCTAGGGTGTCACGAGCTTGGACCGGCCGGGAGCCACAAACTCATCGGCCGCGCTGCGGAGTAACGAGATAACGAGAAAACCCATGACGCTGCAGCCGATCAGGCCGGGGGAGCGGCACTGCTTCGGAGGGCCCGAGGCCTACATGATCGCGTTATGCACGCAGTCGGGTAATGATCTCCACGCGATTGGGAACGGCGGTTTGAGTTCTGTCAAAGCCCCAGCTCGGCCCCACCCGCGAACGGCCCACCCCGCTCTACTGGGTGATCGGTGAGGCCTCGCTGCCCGACGTCGACAGCGTGTGCTTCATCCACTCACCTGCGATGGCGGCGGAGCACTTCCGTGAGTACGGCCCCGCTCCGAGGTCACCGCGTCCGGCTTGCTGGAGTTCCGCGAACAGCTCGGCCGCCGGATCGCGAACCAGACCTAATCATCGGCCGAGGACAAACGGGCCCCTGCCCCAGGAGGTCATTCCACAGCTGGGGAATCGCGAGCAGGTGTGGGCACACCCCCGAGCAGGGGGCGGCCAATTTCAAGGTTCAGGCAAGATTTTCGTGGAGCGTGACGGAGCGTCAGCTACCTGGCATCGTCACCTAAGTGTGACGAGCTTCTGGATATAGCGTTCCCGCACCTGAAGACGGTGCTGGTGGAGCGGGTGTTTGTCGAGGGTGGCACGGTGCATGTCACCGCGCGTACTCGGGACGACTTCGTGGTGGACTGCCCCGGCTGCGGCTCGGCCGCGCATCGTGTCCACAGCCGTTACCAGCGGCACCTCGCCGATACCGCCGTCGCCGGGCGGCCCGTCGTCATTGACCTGTCGGTCCGCCGCCTCGTCTGCGATCAGCCGGCTTGCCTGCGCCGTACCTTCGTTGAGCAGGTCGAGGGCCTGACCGTGCGCTACGGCCGGAGAACCCCGCCACTGCACCGCCTGCTGGTGGCGATCGCGTTGGCCCTGGCCGGGCGGGCCGGAGCCCGGATGGCGGCGGTGCTTGCGGTGGCAGTCAGCCGGGTGACGCTGCTCAGCATGCTGATGGCTCTGCCCGACCCGCCCGCGACCAACGCAGCGTCCAGTCCGCTGGTGCTGGGGGTGGACGACTTCGCCTTCCGCAAGGGCCGGACCTACGGCACCGTCCTGGTCGACGTCGACTCCTCGGCGGTGATCGATCTGCTTCCCGACCGTTCGTCCGACACTCTCGTTGCGTGGCTGACCGCGCACCCCGGCGCCGAGGTCATCTGCCGTGATCGCGACAGCAGCTACAGCCTCGCTGCGACCACGGCCTGCCCAGATGCGGTGCAAGTTGCTGATCGATGGCATTTACTTCAGGGCTTGTCCCGGGCGGTCGAGCAGGTCTGTCACCAGCACCGCGGCTGCCTGAAGAAGCACGCAGAGCGGGGCCAGGGCCGCCCCGTTCAGCTGCCTGTGCTCGATGCCCTGCCTCCGACGTTGATCGTCCAGCGTGTCCTGAACCGGCACGTGGAGATCAACCGCATGGTCAATATCGGCTACCCGGTCAGCGAGATCGCCCGCCGCCTGGGCCTGGACCGCAAGACCGTGCGCCACTACCGTGACATCGACCTCGACACCCTGCTCGCCTCCGCCCGCGACCGCCGCAGCGTCCCCCTCGACCGCTTCAAGCCCTTCCTGCAGGCCGAGTTCGCTGCCGGCCGCACGAGCGGCAAGGAGTTATTCCAACGCCTGCGCGAGCAGGGCTACCGGGGCGGCTACTCCACCCTCACCCGATACCTCCGCACCGTGCGGGCCGGCACCGCACCCCCAGCCCCCGCCGAGATACCAAGCCCGCGGCGGATCACCGGCTGGATCATGCAGGCCCGCGAGAACCTGTCACCACGCAGCACCGCAGGGCTGGACGAGGTACGGCTTGCCTGCCCGGACATCACCGCAGCCTGCGACTTCGCCCGCGCGTTCACCGACCTGCTCCGACATCGCCGAGGCGCCCAACTGGAGGACTGGATACGCCAGGCCGAACGAACGGCACCGCCGCCCATCAAGGGCTTCGCGGGGTTCCTGCGCCAGGACCTCGACGCCGTACTGGCCGGACTGACCCTGCATTACAGCTCTGGCATCGTCGAGGGGCACGTCAACAGACTCAAAACGCTGAAGCGGCAGATGTACAACCGCGCCGGACTCCCGCTGCTGCGCAAGCGGGTCCTTCTCGCCTGATCGCGATGACGCTCCGTCACGCTCCACGAAAATCTTGCCTGAACCAATTTCAAAGAGCGCCATCACCGACGGTGCGGGCCGCAAGGTTACGGGTTTACCGACACTCGTCTCTCGCGCGGACGGCCCACTCCGTGTGGCGGCACGTGCCGGGGCCAAGGACGCTGGCGGAGTCCCTGGGTGAGCGAATGCGAGAAACGAGGAGGCGTTTTGGCACCCCTTACTCGGATTCCGCTGAACGGTGGAGGCAGCATCCTGGTCGAGCAGACGGCCACGTCGGACGGGCCGGTGAAGGCCGGCCGTTTTGCCGTCCACGAGATACCAGTGACTCTGCAGGGGGCGCTGGAGCCGGTCACGGAGGCGGCGCGGGTCGCGCTCGATCAGCTCCGCAAGGCTCGCCCGGACGAGGTCACAATCGAGTTCGGGGTCGATCTCGCGTTCGAAGCCGGAGCCGTGATCACCAAGACCCAGGCCGGTTGCCACCTGAAGGTGACGGTGTCGTGGAAGAACGACGGCTCCGTCCATCCGCACGCTGGCGAGAGCGCGGGCTGGTCCCGGTGACCAGCGCGGACAAGGAGCCGGGCAGCGGCGTCGCATCGGATCTGCTCGCCGCAGTGGCCCAGGTCCTCGGACCGGACGGGGCGGTGGCCGGGGTGGGATTCCTGGTGGCCGAGGGTGTTGTGGTCACCTGCGCGCACGTCGTCGCAGCGGCCGGGGGCGGACCCGGAGAGGACGTGCTGCTCTCCTTCCCCCATGTGGCGAACTCGGACCGGGTGGAGGGGTGTGTCCCGGGCGAGCTGTGGCGTGCCGCCGAGGGCGAGGATGTGGCGTTCATCCGGCTGAGCAACACGCCGACAGGGCTGCGGCCGCTGCCGTTGGGCTCCGCGGCGGGCTGCCGGGGCCACCAGGTGCGTTCGTTCGGATTCCCGGCCCAGGCTCCGCCTGAAGGGCACTTCGGCTTTGGGGTGGCCGGAGATCTGCTGCCGGGCTCGGACGGTAGGGGTGCGCATCTGCAGCTGACCGCCGCCAACGACCTCACCACCGGCTTCAGCGGCGGGCCGGTCCTGGACGAGGTGACCGGCCTGGTCATCGGCATGCTCACCGAGATCGCGGCGCCCGACGCGTACGAACGGGGTCAGGGCATCGCGTATGTCACTCCGGCACAGGTCTTGCGGAAAGTCCTGCCGGAACTGGCCGATCGGGCGCTGTGTCCCTACCGGGGGCTGGAGTCGTTCACCGAAGAACAGGCCCGGTGGTTCCAAGGCCGACAGGACGCGGTACGACAGGTCGTGTCGAACCTGGCCCGCCAGCGGCGGCTCGCGCTGCTGCTCGGGCCCTCCGGGTCGGGCAAGTCGTCTCTGATCCGGGCCGGTGTGCTGCGTGCGCTGGCCGCGGGGAAGCTGCCGGGCAGTGACCGATGGTTGCCGGTGCTCGCCCGGCCGAGGCAGGACTTGTTGGCGGAGATCGAGCGCGCGGGGCTGCCCGGGGCCATCACCGAGGGGATTGCCGCTGCGGTCACGCGCCGGCTTGCGGCCGAACCCACCTATCAGCGCATCGTGCTGGTCATCGACCAGTTCGAAGAATTCTTCACTCAAACCGCTCATGGCCGCCAGCGGAACCGTACGGCCGTCGCCGACCAGATCGCCGAAGCGGTCGACGCGCCCGCCGAACTCAGCGTGATCCTGGTCATGCGCGACGACTTCTATCCCCAACTGGCTGCCCTGGCACCGAGGTTGCTGGAAGAGGCGATGCCCGGGGTCCTCAACGTACCCGGCACGCTGACCCGGCAGGACTTGCACGACATCATCGTCCTGCCCGCACATGACGTGGGACTCCATTTCCAACCGGGACTGCCGGAGCAGATTATTACTGATGTCCTGGCCACCACTCCTGAGGCAGCGACAGCCGGGGAGGCACCCGTGACCGTGCTGCCCCTGCTGGAGCTGATGCTCAGCCAGCTGTGGCTGCGCCGTCAGGACGGATACCTCACCCACGAGGCCTACCGTCGCATCGGAGCGGTCAGCGGAAGCCTGACCACCTGGTGCGACAGCGCCCTCAACGAGCTGTCCCCCGGTCAACGGCCCATCGCGCGGCGCATCCTGACCTCGCTGGTGCACCCCGCCGACCCTGCCCGCCACATACCGGCCGTCCGCGCGCAGGTCCCCCTCAACGAACTGCGAGACCTGGCAGCGGGCCCGGACGACGCGCCCGACGGTGACATCGACACCGTCATGGCCGCTCTCACACACCATCGCATCATCACCACCCAGACGCTGCGAGACCCACAGCGCCCAGACGCCCCTCCCGGCGATCCGGTGGCCGAACTGATCCACGACGCGCTCATCCGTGACTGGGGCGCACTGCGCGAGTGGATCAACCAGGATCACCGTTTCCAGGAATGGCTCAACCGCACCCGCGAACAGCAGGACCGCTGGGCGGCGACAACCGACCCTGGAGACCTCCTCGGGGGAACAGCACTCGCGGAAGGCCTCGAGTGGTCACAGCGACGTCGACTGCCAGGCAACATCACAGCCTTCCTCACCGCCAGCAAGCGCCGCCAACAGGCCGCCATCCGACGTAGCAGGCGCCTCAACACGGTCCTTGCCGGCCTGCTCGTACTCGCACTCCTTGCCGCAGGGGGCGCTCTCTGGCAATGGCGCACGGCAAACGCCCAACGGCAAGCAGCGCAGTCCCGTCAGCTCGCCACCCAATCCGACACGCTCTTCCGCACAAACCCTGAACTCGCCTCGCTGCTGGCCGTCCAGGCCTACCGCACCAGCCACACCCCTGAGTCCGTTGAAAGCCTCCGGACCGCAGCGGCTCTCCCCCTGCATCGACGTCTGACCGGGCACACAGACGAGGTGAATTTGGTGGCCTTCAGCCCCGACGGCCGTACCCTCGCCACCGCCAGCAACGACACGACCATACGGCTGTGGGACACCGCCACGGGCAAGACCCGCACCACCCTGACCGGCCACACCGACAAGGTGTGGTCGGTGGCCTTCAGCCCCGACGGCCGAACTCTCGCCACCGCCAGCAACGACACGACCATACGGCTGTGGGACACCGCCACCGGTAAAACCCGCACCACCCTGACCGGCCACACCGACGAGGCGTATGCGGTTGCCTTCAGCCCCGACGGCCGAACTCTCGCCACCGGCGGTTTCGACGCGACCATACGGCTGTGGGACGTCGCCACGGGCAAGACCCGCACCACCCTGAGCGGCCACACCAGCGAGGTGATTTCGATTGCCTTCAGCCCCGACGGCCGAACTCTCGCGACCGGCGGTTACGAGACGACCATACGGCTGTGGGACGTCGCCACCGGCAAGACCCGCACCACCCTGACCGAGCACACCGGCGACGTGTATTCGGTGGTGTTCAGTCCCGACGGCCGCACCCTCGCCACCTCCAGCAACGACGCGACCATACGGCTGTGGGACGTCACCACCGCAAAAACCCGCACCACCCTGACCGGGCACGATGGCTGGGCGAATTCGGTGGCGTTCAGTCCCGACGGCCGCACCCTCGCCACAGCCAGTGCCGACGCGACCATACGGCTGTGGGACGTCGCCACCGGCAAGACCCGCACCACCCTGACCGGGCACACCAGTGAAGTGTATTCGGTGGCCTTCAGCCCGGACGGCCGCACCCTCGCCACCGGCGGTGTCGACGACACCGCCCGACTGTGGGACGTCACCACCAGTGCGACCCACACGTCCCTATCCGGGCACACCCACCAGGTGAGTTCCGTGGCCTTCAGCCCGGACGGCCGCACCCTCGCCACCGCCAGTGCCGACGACACCGTACGGCTGTGGGACGTCGACACGGGTGAGACCCGCACCATCCTGAGAGGGCACACCGGCGACATGAATTCCGTGGTGTTCAGTCCCGACGGCCGCACCCTCGCTACCGCCAGCAACGACGCGACCGTACGGCTGTGGAACGTCGCCACCGGCAAGACCCGCACCATCCTGAGAGGGCACACCGGCGAGGTGTTCTCGGTGGCCTTCAGCCCGGACGGCCGAACTCTCGCCACCTCCAGCAACGACGCGACCATACGGCTGTGGAACGCGGCCACCGGCAAGACCCGCACCAGCTTGGCCGACCACAGCGGCACGGTGACGTCGGTGGCGTTCAGTCCCGACGGCCGTACCCTCGCCACCGCCAGTATCGACGACACCGTACGGCTGTGGGATGTGACCACCGGTAAGAGCCGTACCACCCTGAGAGGGCACAACGGCTGGGTGACGTCGGTGGCCTTCAGCCCTGACGGCCGCACTCTCGCCACCTCCAGCCACGACGCGACCGTCCGCCTGTGGAACGCCGCCACCGGCAAGATCCGAACCATCCTGACCGGGCACGCTGGCGAGGTGTTTTCGGTGGCGTTCAGTCCCGACGGCCGTACCCTCGCCACCGCCAGCAACGCCCCGACCGTACGGCTGTGGGACGTAGCCGCCGGCAGGGCCGTCGCCACCCTGTCCGGTCACAACGACACGGTGGCGTCGGTGGCCTTCAGCCCTAAAGGCCACACCCTCGCCACCGGAAGTGTCGACCACACCGCGCGGCTGTGGGATGCGAGCCTCCCCCAACCCTCCGAAGCGATCAAGAAAATCTGCCGCTCGGTCAACCGCGACCTCACCCCACAGGAACGGACGGCGTACCTGCCGGATCAGTCAGGGGGCCCGGTCTGTCCAACAAGATGAACCAGTTCGACCCCCACGGCAGCCACGCTCCTCCCGGCTAACCGCGATGCATGGTCTCCAGAGCGGCGACCAGGACGTGGGGATCGTGGTGGCCCTTGTAGACCGCGGGCGGCTGCTTGCCGAGCTTTTGAGGAGCTGGGCCACCGCGGTCCAGGCGGTGCGGACCGAGTACTCGACGGTGAAGACGACGTCGTCGGGCACCTCGGCGAACTGACCGATAAAGGCGAGATTGAGCGATCCCTTGGGTACGACGTGTGGCCTGTCGTCGCGGCGGCGGGCCAGGAACTGGCTGGTGACGTACGGCATGAGGCAGGGCACGACGGTAGAGGTCTCCAGGACACGGGCTGCCGTCGGCTCGTCGAAGGGCAGGTGGTGCAGGACCTCTTCGAGGATCTCCCGGCCGGAGCACATCGTCATCGGCTTGGGCGTGTGGTTGCCGGGGCGGCCGGGATGCAGGCCGTAGCCCCACCAGACCGAGACGCCCTCGGGCTGGTCGCGGTAGACGGGCTGGCGGTTGGCGACGATGGTGAGCAGCCAGTTGGAGTGGGTGAACGTCATCAGCCCGCCCCGGCCGGTCTCCCTGCCGCTGAACTCTGCCAGGGCCTCGAGGAAGACCGGGTCCTTGGTGGTGACGGTGAACGACTCCCAGCGGGACTCCTTGACGTGCTTGTCGAAGGCGTCCGGGTTGCCGAAGTCGTCGCGTCCCCGTGCCAGCCGGTGCCAGAGCAGCCACGCGTCCGAGCGATGGGGAGCCGGTGGCGGTGCGGCGGTGTGCGAGCCGAGGCTGGAGGAGTCGGTCATGGAGCCGTTGGTGACCAGGACCAGGTCTTCAGGGCCTACCTCGATCTGCTCGTCACGGCCGCTACGGGACAGGTAGATGCGCTCAACCCTCGTACTCCTGCGGCCCGGTGCGAGTGCGAGGTCGGTGACGTGGCAGCCGGTGTGGATGGTGACGCCCCGTTCGTGGAGCCAGGCGGTCAGGGGGCGCACGATGGAGTCGTGTTGGTTGTAGCGGGTGCGGTAGGTGTCCGACATGGAGGCGAATTCGGGGAAGAGGTGGATGAAGCGCCTGAGGTATCGGCGGAACTCGATGGCGCTGTGCCAGGGCTGGAAGGCGAACGTGGTGCACCACAGGAACCAGAAGTTCGTGGTGAAGAAGTGCTCGCCGAAGCAGTCGGTGATCCGCTTGGCGTCCAGGTGTCCCTCGGGGGCAGCCAGGCAACGGACCAAGTCCAGCCGGTCGCGTTCGGAGAATCCCATCGACCGGGTGTCGACGATCTTCCCGTCGCCGTCGCCGTCGCCGTCGCCGTCGCCGTCGCCGTCGCCGTCGCCGTCGACGAGACGTGCGATGTCGTCCCAGGAGAAGTCCTCGTGTCCGGCCAGGATCTCCTGTGTCACCGACACCGACGGGTCGTCGAGGGTGGGAATGCCGGACAGCAGGTCGTACGTGCAGCGGTACTCGGACTCGAACATCCGCCCGCCGCGCATGGTGTAGCCGGCGTTGGCCGTGCCGAACGCGTCGAGGCTGCCGCCGATGTTCCGCTGCTCCTCGAAGAGGTGGATGTCCGCTCCGTCGAATCCGCCGTCGCGGATCAGGAACGTGGCCGCGGCGAGCGCCGCGATGCCGCTGCCCACCAGATACGCCTTCGCCATCACACAACTCCTCGTTGTCGCCCGTCGATCGGGAACGGCACAACACCAGCGTTTCCTGCGCCTGCGAGCGCTGTCAGTGGGCCGTTGGTCACCCGTCTGGTCCGAACGGCCCGGGATGTGGGCTCCCATGCACAGGCGCGAAGAAGCACGGATGCCCGGTCGGTGGACCGACACCGACCGGGCTGTACTCGCCGCGGGCTCACGCCGGGCAAGAGTCCGCCGCGCTGCCGCTGTCTTCAGTAGCGCGTGGCTCAGCCGCCGCGCCGCGCCACGGCGGTGCCGGTGCGTGGTGGCCGTGGTGCCCGGCGTGGACCGCCTTGTCGGTCTGGCGGCGCAGCCGGTCCTGGAGCTGGTCGACGACCTCTCGGCCGGTGGCCTCTTCGGCGAGCACGACCACTTCGCGCCGTCCGACGTGCAGGGCGGCCGTCGCAGACCAGGGACGATCTGCGTGGTGGGCGGCTGCTCTCGTGATCCGCACCTCACCGGTGACGGGAGGCAGTCCCGGCCGGTCCACGACGGCGTCGATCTTCGTGCGGGCGTAGGCCAGGGTGTCCTCGTCCACCTCTCCGTCCGAGCGCAGCAGCACGACGGGGGTGGTGGCCTGGGTGTCCTTGCCGGTCATATCGGTTCCTCTCCAGGAAGTGCGGTGGGATGTCCGACGTCGTTCAGGCCGCCGGGCCGGGCAGCCACAGGTCGGGGCCGAAGACCTCGTAGCGGATGCGCTGTGCCGGAACCCCGGCGCGCAGCAGCTGTCCGCGGACGTCGCGCATGAACGGGAGCGGGCCGCACAGGAATACTGTGGCGCCGTTGGGCAGTTCGATGCCGTCGAGGTTCATCAGGCCCTCGCGGGCGTCGGGTTCCTCCGGGCCAGGGCGCTCGTACCAGAAGACCGCGCGGGCGCCCGGCAGTTGCTCGACCAGTTCGCCCGTCTCGGTGCGCAGGGCGTGGTCGGTGGGGGAGCGGTCGGCGTGCAGGACCAGCACCGGGCGGGTCGAACCGAGGGCCGTGAGGTGGGCCAGGATGCTGGTCATGGGGGTGCCGCCGATGCCTGCGGAGACCAGGACGACCGGAGTCACGGCGTCGGCCGGGTCGTCGAGGAAGACGTCGCCGAAGGGAGCGGAGAGCGTCAGTTCGTCGCCCTCGTGGACCTGGTCGTGCAGCAGGCCGGAGACCTCGCCGTCCGGCGCGTCGGCCGTGCCGGCGACCCGTTTGACGGTGATGCGCCGCAGCTCCCCGCCCGGGTCTGAGGACAGGCTGTACTGCCGCAGTTGGCGGATCCCGTCGGCCATCAGGACCCGCACGCTCACGTACTGGCCTGCCCGCGCCCGCGGCGCCGGTTCGCCGTCGGCGGGACGGAGGACGAAGGACACCACGTCCGGTGTCTCGGTGCGGCGCTCGACGACCGTCCACTGCCGACAGACCTGGCCGGGCTGGACGCCCGCGTCCTGGTACAGGCGGGCCTCACGGCCGATCAGGGCGCCGGCCATCAGCCAGTAGACCTCGTCCCAGGCGGCCGCGACCTCCGGGGTGACCGCGTCGCCGAGGACCTCCGCTATCGCGCCGAACAGGTACTTGTGCACGATTGTGTACTGGTCGTCGGTGACGCCGACCGCGGCGTGTTTGTGCGCGATGCGGTCCAGCAGGGTGTCCGGGCGGGTGTCCGGGGCGTCGAGGAGCGTGGTCGCGAATCCGGCGATCGAGCCGGCCAGTGCGCGGCGCTGGGCTCCGCTGGCCTGGTTGCCGCGGTTGAACATCCCGTCGAGTAGTTCCGGCCGGTCGCGGAACATCGCGCCGTAGAAGCGGGTGGTGATCTCGTCGAGCGCTCCGGCCACGGCGGGCAGGGTGGCACGGACGACGGCGGCGGATTCTGCGGACAGCATGAAGCCTCCCGGGCAAGGGATGAAGGTGGGAAGGACAGCCGCATCGCGTCGGGCGGCATCTTCTGTGTAGCAGGCACCTGGCTGCGTTTCGGCGCTGTTTCACGGCCCTGGGCGAAGAGGGGCCGAACGGCCCCGTTGATTCAGGAACATCGGCCCCACAAGCCGTCCCGCCGCAGGGCCGCACGGCACCGGGTCGACCTCCCGTCGGCCCTGTCCGCTACAAGCGTCCTGGGCGAGCGCCGACAGCGGCGACATCGTCAGGCACTCTGCAAGCCAAGCGTCGCGCTGTGGAGGACGGATCCCTGGGCGGCTTACTGATCGCGATACCACTCCCTGTATGCGGTCACGGCTGTCGGCAGGGTGGGGAAGATCCGCTCGCTGCCGACGGTGTCCGCCAGGCCGTACGCTGTCAGGTCGTCCAGCAGGTCCTGCTTGACCCGGGCAAGGGCGAAGACGATGCCGCGGTGGGCGAGCTCGCGGCGGAGTTCGTCGACCGCGTCCAGGGCGGTGATGTCGACCTCCACATTGGCCTCGGTGTTGAGGATGAACCAGCGGACCGGTTCGGTCTGTTCGTCGAGTGCGGCCAGGGCCCGGTGGCGGAAGTCCTCCGCGTTGGCGAAGAAGAGCGGGGAGTCGTAGCGGTAGACGAGTAGGCCGGGGATGGTGCGGGCCTCGGGGTAGTCGTCGATGTCGTGCATGCCGGCCACGCCGGGCACCAGGCCCTCGATGGCGTCGTGCGGGCGGGCCACCCGAGTGAGCAGTTCGGCCACGGACAGACCGACGGCTACCAGCACGCCGTACAAGATGTCGAGGGCGAGCACCCCGGCCAGGCAGCCGAGCGCCAGTAGCAGTTCTCGGCGGCGGAAGGACGCCAGCCGTCGGAAGCCCGCCAGGTCGATCATGCGGACGGCAGCGTAAACGACGAGCGCGCCGAGGACCGCCGTGGGCGTGCGGGTCAGCAGAGGGCTCAGGAAGAGCAGGACCGACAGGACGGCCGCGCCGGCCACCAGTGAGTACGCCTGACTGCGCCCGCCGGCTGAGGAGGCCAGCGCGGTTCGGCTGGCGCTGCTGCTGACCGGGAAGCCGTGCAGCGTGCCCGCGCCGAGGTTGGCGGCGCCCAGCGCGAGGAACTCCTGGTTGGGGTCGAGCCCGGAGCCCTCGTCGTCGCGCTTGGTGAAGGCCCGTGCGGTGAGGATGAAGTCGGTGTAGCCGACCAGAAGGACGCCCAAGGCGGGGAGCACCAGGTGCGGCAGTTCGGCCATGTCCGGCAGAGCCACGGTGGGCAGGCCCGAGGGGACCTCACCGATCACTTTGATGCCGTATTGGTCGTCGAGGTCGAAGAAGGACACGGCGGCTGTGCCGAGCACCACGGCGAGCAGGGGACCGGGGACGGTGCGGAAG
This sequence comes from Streptomyces sp. DSM 40750, assembly GCF_024612035.1. GTDB lineage: Bacteria > Actinomycetota > Actinomycetes > Streptomycetales > Streptomycetaceae > Streptomyces. The sequence continues at coordinate 223,394 of NZ_CP102513.1, read as the reverse complement.
AAGTGGGCCACCGTGAAGAGGAGCCCGAGCGCCGCGACGGCGAACAACACCGTGGCCAGGTGGAGCCGCGACAAGTGCCCTGCGAAGGACCACAGTTGGGAGAAGAAGGCCGAGCCTGTCGTCCGGACACCGGTCAGTTTGGGAAGCTGGTCCACGATCATGATCAGTGCCACGCCCGCCAGATACCCGATCAGCACCGGCCGGGACAGCAGGTCAGCGATGAAGCCGAGCCGAGCCGCCCATGCCAGTACGCACAACAAGCCGACCGTGATCGCGAGGGTGGCTGCCAGGGTTGCGTATCGGGCCGGATCTCCGGCGGCGAGGGGCCCGACCACCGTCGCCGTCATCAGCGCGGTCGTCGACTCCGGGCCGACCGAGAGCAGGCGGGAGGAGCCCAGCAGGGCGTACAGGGCGAGCGCCGGCAGGATCGCCCACAGCCCTGCGACCGGCGGCAGGCCGGCCACCCCCGCGTACGCCATCACCTGGGGCACGAGATACGCAGCCACTGTCACTCCGGCCAGGACGTCGCCCCGCAGCCACGAGCGCCGATAGCCGAACAGCGCACCGAGCCCGGGCACCAGGCGGCGCCACCTTGGAGTACGGCCGACCGAGCTCTGGGACATGATCCTCCTTGAGCCGAAGGACCTCATGATCCTCCGGGACCCTGGTCGGCCGCGAGATGCCGAACGGCCCGCGGGTGCCGCTGCTCCCAGGTTTCTCGGACGCGGTTCGGCTCCGAGCGCACGACTCTCGCGCGGGCACTGCGATGGCGCGGACACCTCGGCCGCTGGGGCCCATCGGCCCCAGACCGGGGACCTGCGGGCTCTGCACCGCGTCTCTCCTCGTCGCCACCCTGGAGTCAGAACCCCGACCAGGAGGTGGACAACATGTCCCGCAACGTCACCGTGGGCCTCGACGGCTCGCCCGAGAGCCGCGCCGCTGCCGAGTGGGCGGCGCGCGAGGCGAAGCGGCGCGGCCTGCCGCTGCGGCTGGTGCACGTCTGGGAGCCCGTCCCGGAGCCCATGGCGCAGGCCCCGCTCCTGGGCGCCGAGACGCAGCAGCACTGGAGCGAGCGAAGCGAGATGGGGGCACCCCCGGCCGAAGTCCCCCAGCCTTCGGCCGGGGGTGCCCTCAGGGGGAGGATTCCGCGCGAGACGGCCGAGGGACTCCGCCTGCGCCATCCCGGCGTGCGCGTGGACATGGAGCAGATTCTCGGCCAGCCCGCCGAGGCGCTGACGGAGGCGGCGAAGGACGCCGAGCTGCTGGTCCTCGGCTCCCGGGGGATGAGCGGCATCGGAGGATTCCTCGTCGGCTCCGTGGGCCAGGCCGTCGTGGCGCACGCCGAGCAGCCGGTGGTCCTCGTGCGGGCGGCGGAGCAGTCCGCGGACGGCCATGCGATGGATCCGTCCGCAATCCCGTCTGCTGGGGCCCTGTCCGGCCCCGTCGTCCTCGGACTCGACACCGACAGCCCTGACGACACGCTGCTCACCTTCGCCTTCGAGGCGGCCGCCCGCCGTGTCACACCCCTGCGGGTCGTCCACGCCTGGAATCTGCCGCCCTACTTCGCCTACGGCCTGCCCGCCGACCCCGAGCTCAACGCCGTGCTGGGCAAGCAGGACGCTGCCACGCTGGCCGAGGTGCTGCACCGCTGGAAGGAGAAGTACCCGGCCGTCAAGGTCATCGACGAGTCCCGTTCCGGCAGTGCCGCCGTCCAGCTGGTCGACGCCTCCCGGGAGGCGTCCTTGGTCGTCGTGGGCCGGCGGATCCGCCGTAGCCCGCTCGGCGCCCACATCGGCCCTGTCACGCACGCGGTACTGCACCATGCCACCGCCCCCGTCGCCGTCGTCGCGCACGACTGAACGCACCTCTGAAGGAGTGGAGATCATGAACGCAGCGGTGGACCGAGCCCTCGGCGGGCCCTTGGTCGTGGGCGTGGACGGTTCCGAGCCGAGCTTGCGGGCCGTCGACTGGGCGGCCGACGAGGCGGTGCTGCGCGGGGTGCCGTTGCGGGTGGTGTACGCCCGCCTGTGGGAGCGGTACGAGGGTGCCGCGCTCGCCCGGGACCTCGGCAAGCCGACCGCGCTGCCGTTGGCCCAGGACGTCGCCGGCGCCGCTGCTCAGCGGGCACGTGCCCGGCACCCCGACCTGAAGGTGACCGCCGACGTGGTGTTCGAGGAGCCGGAGTACGCCCTGGTGCGCGAGGGACGGAACGCCTCCGCGCTGGTCGTGGGCACCCGCGGCCGCAGCGGCATCGCCGAGCTGCTGCTCGGCTCCGTCAGCCTGGCCGTCGCCGCGCACGCCGACTGCCCGGTGATCGTGCTGCGCGGCAGCCACGACAACCAGGCGACGCCCCCGGTACGCGGCCGCGTCGTCGTGGGCGTCGGCGAGGACGTGAAGGAGTCGGCGGCCGTCAGATTTGCCGTCGAGGAGGCACGGCGACGCGGGGTGCCCTTGGAGGCCGTGCGGGCCTGGCGGTGCCCCGCGCACGAGACCACCGACCACCCACTCATGGCGGGCGAACCCGCCCGCCTGCACGAGGAGCGGGCGGGCGAGGAACTGGAAGCGGCGTTGCAGGACGTCCCGGCGGACATCGATGTGCGCCGACGCACCGTCGAGGGCCATGCCCGCCGAGTGCTCTTGGACGCCTCGCACGAGGCCGACCTGCTGGTCGTCGGCGCCCGGCGCAGGGAGGGGCGCTTCGGGCTCCAGCTCGGCCGGGTCGCCCACGTGGCACTGCACCACTCCGCCTGCCCGGTCGCCGTCGTACCGCACCGGGTGCACGACGCCTGACCGGTGCCTCAGACGCTCGCCGCGTGATCGGGGACGTAGGTCTGCAGAGCGCGTGGCGGGCGCTGGTAGCCGGTCGACGGCGGCCGCTCCGGCAGCTCCAGCACCGGCGGCGGCACCTCGTGGTACGGCACGGAGCCGAGCAGGTGGGTGATCATGTTCAGCCGGGCCCGGCGCTTGTCGTCGCTCTCCACGACGAACCACGGAGCCTCCGAGATGTCCGTGTGCACCAGCATCTCGTCCTTGGCCCGGGAGTACGCCTCCCAGCGGGTGATCGATTCCAGGTCCATCGGCGAGAGCTTCCAGCGCCGCGTCGGATCCTCCAGCCGGCGCCGGAACCGCTCCTGCTGCTCGGCGTCGCTCACCGAGAACCAGTACTTGCGCAGCAGGATCCCGTCCTCCACCAGCATCCGCTCGAAGATCGGGCACTGCCGCAGGAAGAGCTGGTACTCCTCCTTGGTACAGAAGCCCATCACATGCTCGACACCGGCCCGGTTGTACCAGCTGCGGTCGAACAGCACGATCTCCCCGGCGGCCGGCAGATGCTCCACGTAGCGCTGGAAGTACCACTGGGTGCGCTCGCGCTCGGTCGGCTTGGGCAGCGCCGCGATCCGCGCGACGCGCGGGTTGAGGTGCTCGGCGACCCGCTTGATCGTGCCGCCCTTGCCCGCCGCGTCCCGCCCTTCGAAGGCCACCACCAGCCGGGCGCCCTCCGCCCGCACCCACTCCTGCAGTTTCACCAGCTCCGTCTGCAGGCGCAGCAGTTCTCGTTCGTATGCCGCGCGCGGCACCTTCGCCGTCTTCTTGCCGGCCATGCCGCCTCCATCGCCCGATGGATCACGTCGATGACTTCAACGTAATCACTGGTGCCCCGGTCGAAGACCGGGACAGCACCGTACTGACCGGCCTGGCAGCGGCGCACCCTGAACGTGCACTGTCAGGCATGCCTCCCGCGTCCGGGCCGGGGACGACCGGCGAAATCTTGGGCCTATCGGCCCTCGCATCGCCCCCGGACAGCCCATGGGACCACCCCCCGATCCGCCGGATGCTCGAAATGACACAAGGCTTGGAGGAGTCCCGCGATGACGCACGACGTGACCGACCGACCCCCCGTCCACGCCCTGCTCGCTGACGGCACCACTGTGTGCATCCGTCCCGTGAGGCCGAGCGACCACGACCGGTTGGAGGGGCTGTACGAGGAGATGTCCCCGGAGAACCTGCGCCTGAGGTTCTTCGCCGCGAGCCACCGGTCCGCCCGTCTGGCCGCCGACCGGGCCTGTGCTCCGCCCCGCACCGGCTACCGGGCGCTGCTGGCCGAGACGCAGGGCCGGGTGATCGGCCTCGCCGAGTACGACACCGGGGACGAGAAGGACGCGGCCGACGTGTCCATCGCCGTCGCCGACGGGCTACACCACCGAGGCGTCGGAACCCTGCTCGTCGAGCACCTCGTCTCGGCCGCCCGCGCGGAGGGCATCACGACCTTCACGGCCGACGCGCTGAGTGAGAACCACGAGGTGTTGAAGCTCTTCGCCGACCTCGGTCTACGCACGGACCGCCGCTTCGAGGGCCCGGAGGTGCGCTGCACCATCGTCCTCGACCAGAGCGACACCTACCTCACCGCGGTCGAGGAACGCGGCCGGGCCGCCGACGTCGCCAGCCTGAAGCCGCTGCTGCGGCCCAAGGCGGTCGCCGTTGTCGGAGCCGGGCGCAAGCCGGGTTCGGTGGGCCGGGCGATCCTGCACCAGCTGCACTCGGGCGGCTACACCGGGCGCCTGTTCGCGGTGAACCCCGCCGCGCACTCGATTCTCGGCGTGCCGTCCTACTCGTCGGTCAGCGCCCTGCCCAAGACACCTGACCTCGCGGTGCTCGCCGTACCTGCCGCCGCGATCCCGGAGACAGCCGAGGAGTGCGGCAAGGCGGGCGTACGGGCCCTCCTCGTCGTCACCTCAGGCATCCACGCCGACCAGGCCCAAGCCCTGCTGGCGGCCTGCCGTTCGTACGGCATGCGCCTCGTCGGCCCCAACTGCCTCGGCATCTCCAACACCGACCCGGAGCTGAGCCTGGACGCCACGTTCGCTGCCGGACATCCGCGCCCCGGCACCGCGGGCGTCGCTGTGCAGTCCGGCGGCGTCGGCATCGCCCTGCTCGACGGGCTGTCCCGGCTCGGTATCGGCGTCTCTTCCTTCGCCTCCCTCGGCGACAAGTACGACGTCAGCGGCAACGACATGCTCCAGTGGTGGGAGAGCGACGGCCGCACCGGCCTCGCCCTGCTGCACCTGGAGTCGTTCGGCAGCCCGCGGGCGTTCTCCCGCACCGCCCGGCGCTTGACCCGCCGTATGCCCGTACTGACCGTCGACGCCGGCCGCACCGACGCGGGTCGGCGCGCTGCCGCTTCGCACACCGCGGCCGCCGCCACGCGCACGATGACCCGTGGCGCGCTGTTCACCCAGGCCGGCATCACCGCCACCCGGTCGATCGGCGAACTCCTTGAGACAGCCGCGCTGTTGCACTCGCAGCCGCTGCCCGCGGGCAGCCGGGTGGCGATCGTCACCAACGCGGGCGGGGCCGGTGTCCTCGCGGCCGACGCCTGCGCCGAAGCCGGGCTGTCGCTCCCGGCGCCCACCGCGGAACTGATCGACGACCTGCTCGCCGTGCTGCCGGACGGGGCTGCCGTGGGCAACCCGGTCGACGCCACCGCCGCCGTCACGGAGGAACAGCTCACGGACTGCGTGGACCGGATCATGCGGTACGGCGGCGTCGACGCCGTCCTCGTGGCCCTGGTCCCCACGGCGGTCGCCGCGGCGACCGGCGATGACCTCGTCCGGGCCCTCACCCTCCCCCACTCTCGGCTTCGCTCGAGCGGGGGGACCTCCATCCCCGGCCGGAGGGCGAAGCCGATCGTCGTGGTACGGCTCGAACAGGGCCTGCCCGTAGAGCTGTTGCCCGCTACGGAGGACGGCACGATCCCGTCGTTCGCCGAACCCCAGGCGGCGGCACGGGGGTTGGCGCACGCCGCCCACCGCGCGGCCTGGCTCGCCAGGCCCGCCGGGACCGTCCCCGAGCTCGACGGCGTCGAGACGGAACGAGCCCGCACCGTCATCGGGACCTACCTCGCCGCACACCCCGACGGAGGCTGGCTGGACCCGCGCACCTGCGCCGACCTGCTGGCCTGCTACGGCATCCCGCAGATCCCCTGGGCCTGGGCCGAGACGGAGGACGACGCCGTCCTGGCCGCCGACCGGCTGCGCGGCGCCGACGGCCGGGTGGTCATGAAGGCCCACTGGCCCGGGCTGGTGCACAAGAGCCAGCAGCACGCTGTCCACCTCGACCTGCGCGGCGATTCCGAAATTCGGGCCGCCTTCCGCGACCTGGAGACCCGCTTCGCCGGACTGATGACCGGTGTCGTACTGCAGCCGCTCGCCGTCCGCGGTACCGAGCTGTTCGCGGGCGTCGTCCAGGACGAGGTCTTCGGCCCGCTCGTCCTGTTCGGGCTCGGCGGTACGGCCACAGAGGTCCTGGCCGACCACGCCGCCCGGCTCGCCCCGCTCACCGACCACGACGTGCACGACCTCATCACATCCCCGCGCTGCGCCCCGCTCCTGTTCGGCGCGCACGGCAACGGACCCGTCGACCTCGAGGAGCTGGAGCAGCTGCTGCTGCGGCTGTCCCGCATGGCGGCGGACCTGCCGCAGCTCGCCGAGACCGACTTCAACCCGGTCCTCGCGACACCGGGCGGCGTCACCGTGCTGGACGCACGGATCCGCCTGGCGCCGTGCAGGCCCCAGGACCCCTATCTGCGCCGGCTCCGCTGAGGAGGGAACGGACATGAAGCACAACAAGGTCGGCTCCGTGATGACCACGGAGGTCGTCCGCGCCGGGTACGGTACCCCGTTCAAGGAGGTCGCGAGGCTGCTCGCGGCCCACCGGATCAGCGGGCTGCCGGTGGTCGACGAGGACGACAAGGTCATCGGCGTCATCTCCGAAACGGACCTGGTGGCACGCCAGGCGGCCACTCCCGAACCGTACGAACCGCGCCGTCGCTTCGCGTTCCTCCACGGGCTGACGCGCGGTGCCCGACGGCAGACGGCGAAGGCGCATGCCCGCACCGCCGGCCGGCTCATGACCGAGCCGCCCGTCACCGCGCACGCCGACGACACCATCGTCGAGGCCGCCCGCACCATGGCCCAGCACCAGGTGGAACGTCTGCCGGTGCTCGACGAGACGGACCGGCTGGTCGGCATCGTCACCCGCCGCGACCTGCTCCAGGTATTCCTGCGGCCCGATGGGGAACTCCGCAATGAGGTGATCGAGGACGTACTGGTGCGCACCCTGTGGCTGCCGCCTCGCAGCATCGACGTGTCCGTGGTGGAAGGCGTCGTCACCCTCACCGGCCACATGGAACGCAAGAGCGAGACGGAGATCGCCCTGTCGATGACCCGGCGGATCAGCGGAGTGGTCGGCGTGGTCGACAGGCTTACCCACCGACTGGACGACGCGCACCTGCGCACCCGGGAGCAGGCGCTGCACGGCGTGGCCGACGACTGGCTGCGCCGAGTATGAGAGGAGGTGTACCGCCATGACCGGCACCGTGTTGGTCACCTACGGAACCACGAACGGATCGACGGCCCAGATCGCCGAAGCCATCGCCGATGTCCTGCGCAAGCACGGGCTGACGGTCGAGGCCCTTCCGGCCCAGTCCGTGACGAGTGCGGCGTCGTATGACGCAGTGGTCGTCGGTGGCGGACTGTACGCCGGACGCTGGCAGAAGCACGCCCGCCGGTTCCTCCGTCGGCACCGCCACGACTTGGCCGAACGCCCCCTGTGGCTGTTCAGCAGCGGCCCGCTCGACGCCTCGGCCTCGGAGCGGGACATCCCGCCCGTACCCGGCGTGAAGAAGGCCATGGTCGAGCTCGACGCCAGGGAGCACGTCACCTTCGGAGGCTGTCTGGAGGAGGGTGCGAAGGGATGGGTCGCTCGGATGATCCTCCGCAACGGAAAGGGCGGAGACTTCCGCGACTTCACCGCGATCGAGACGTGGGCGGCACATGTCGCCGACGAGCTGACGCACACATAAGGGCGGGCCGGAATGCTCCGCTCCATCCAGACCCCGGTGTCCGGCACCGGGGTCGCAGCGTCACCGCGCCTACGACGCCACCACGGCTACGGGGCACATGGCCTCTCGCAACAGGGACCGAATCATGTACCCCCACTCGGCGCCGGGATTCCGGCCCATCATGACCAGTGCGGCGCCCGCGGAGCAGTGGAGCAGGGCCTGCGCCAGTGTGAACAGGACGACGTCCTCGAGTACCGGCACCTCCGGATGCTTCTCACGCCACGGTTGCTGCGCATCGGCGAACTGCTGCACCTCCTGGTCCTCCCAGGCGGGCCGCTCCTCCTCCGGTATGGCGAAGGGCAGTTCGGCAGCACACGCGGGAAGCGACCAGGCGTGCACGCCGAGCGTGACCCCCTCGGAGCGGCGAGGGGCGGAGAGATCGTCCGAGACGAACACGAGCGGCCGGGCCGCGGCTTCGACGTTCGCAGGAAGGGGCGAGCCGGCCGTTTGAGAGTCGGCGACACCCTCCCGGCGCAGAGCGCACACGACCACCTTGGCCTCGCTCACTTCCTGCTGTGAGCCGTGGACCACGCGAATCGGCAGACCGCGCAGCCGTGCCTCGTGCGGCCCGATCTGCCGCTTTCCGGCTGGGCGCCGACGGGTCGTTGGAGGCAAGAAGCACTTGTTCCATGGCGGTCCGCCTTCCACCGCTACGGGACGCCACCAGCCTGGCGTGTGCCTGGGGGCGTACGCAGAGGCCGAACGACCTTGAACCGTAACCCCGGCGATAAGGGCGGTAAGAGAGGCAGCCAAACTCGACGGGGATTCCCGGAGGCTGCCGCAGCGTGTTGTGCACCATGCAGTAGCGCCCCCGCGCTGTCCATTCGGCCTGGCGTCCTCAGCTCCTGAGGCAGCAACGCGGAGCGGACGTGGTCGCCGCAGGGACGGTGCGCGCTCGACGGGGACGTACGCAACGCCGCCAGGTCTTCGCCGCGATGTTGCAACGTTCACCCGGGGCGATTCACGACGGTGAGGCGTCCTCGCTGTGACTCGACGGGTCAGGGGTCGTCTCCGAGGAACGGCCGTGCTCGGAGACGTCGAACTCCACGTCCACGACCCCCTCAACGGCCCGGATCAGACGTGCCGCCACGGGGACCAGGGACGTGTCCCGGATGCGGCCGCTGAGCGTCACGACCCCGTCCCGCACCGTCACGAGTGCGGCTGACGTCGACGCGGGGAAGAGGTACGACACCACCTCCCGGCGGACCTCTTCGGCGATCTCCTCGTCCTCGCGCAGGAACACCTTCAGCAGGTCGGCGCGGCTGACGATGCCCTGCAGCATGCCTACGTCGTCGACGACGGGCAGCCGTTTGACCTTCGCGTGCGCCATGGTCCGCGCGGCCTGGGCGAGCGTCGCGTTCGCGTGGACGGTCAGGGCCGGCGAGGTCATCAGCTCACCGGCGGTCACCGCGCCGGCCTTCGCGAGGTCGGACAGGCGCCGCAGCTGGGTGTACCGGTCGGGGTCACTGTCGCGGAACTCCTCCTTGGGCAGCAGGTCCGCCTCGGAGACGACTCCGACGACCCGGCCCTCGCCCTCCAGGACGGGAAGGGCACTGACCTTCCAGTCCTGCATCATCCGCACGATCTCCTTGAAGGAGGCGGCACGGCCGATGGTGGCGACAGTGTGGGTCATCACGTCGCTGACGATGTGCGGGGTGCCGTGCATGATGTCTCCTTGGCGACGGTCGCTTCCACTCGGCGCGGTCACAGGAGGCTGCCGCTGCCGTAGGGGGCGTACAGGTCCAGCAGCCGGGTGCGGGCCGAGCGCAGGCGGTGGGCGAGGACACCGCCCACCCTCCCCCACTGCCTTGTGGGCGTGGGAGGTGCCCCCAGGGCGACGCTCGCGCCGAGCGCGGGGTCGTCCTTGCACATCGACCGGATCGTGGTGGCGTCGAACTCGTAGGCGCGCACCGGGCTGGTCGCCTCGGCGCCCAGGTGCCAGCTGTGCGGGGCGAACAGCCAGGACCAGCCGATGAGTTCGTTGTGCCCGAGGGTCTCGATGACGGCCGCGCGGCGGCCGGGCACGCGCATGTCGAGGGCGACGGTGCCGGTACGGATGATCCAGAACCGATCCGCCTTGCCGCCTTCCTCGAAGAGGCGGGTGCCCTGCGGGAACGACACCTCCCGGGCGAAGCACATCAGCCGATGACGGTGCTCGGCCGGCAGTGCCTGGAGCATGCCGGCCGTGGCCGGAGCGTTCATGACGTGCCTCCAGTCAGGGTGTACGAACCTGTCACGTCCAGCGTGCTCCCGTGCCCCAGTGCCGGGCGATGGGCCACCCGGCCCCATGGCCGGGCCACCCGGCACTACGTCCGGGTCCTTCGGCACCCTGTGCCGAAACGGTCCTCGATGTTCGATGAAGACGAGAGACCACTCGGCAGAAGGGGGTGTGCATGGTGGGTACGTCTCTGACACCGGAGTTCTGGAGGTTGTTCGCCGTCCTCCTGATGATCTCCACCGCGGTCACTTCTGTGCTCAGCGCCGCGCTCGACGCGCTGGCGCTTCGGGGGCAGCGGCGCCGCATCCGTCGCCGGTCGGCCGTCCTGCGGGCGACCGAGGCACCCCGCCGATCTGATCGGACCCCGGTCCATCGCTGAGCCGGGGACGCCTTTGACTGCCCTACCAAGTCAACGGCAAGACGCCCGGCTGGACACCGTCAAGGCCGTACTTGTGGCCCCCATGGAGGAACTCAAGCCATGCGCATCGTCATCGCTCTCGGCGGCAACGCCCTGCTGCGCCGGGGTGATCGCCCCGACGCGGCCGTGCAGCAGGCGAACATCGACCGGGTGACCACCGCTGTTGCCGCTCTCGCTCTCGAACACGAGGTCGTCATCACCCATGGCAACGAGCCGCAGATCGGCCTGCTCGCCATGGAGAGCGCGGCCGACCCGGTCCTGACCGCCCCCTATCCGCTGGACCTGCTGGGCGCCCAGACCGAGGGCCTGATCGGTTCGCTGCTGGTCCGGGCCCTGCACGACGCGCTGCCCGGTCACAAGATCGCCGCACTCGTCACCCACACCCTGGTACGGGCGGACGACCCGGCCTTCGAGCGGCCCACGAAGCGCGTCGGCCCGGTGTACCCCCGGGACATCGCCCGCACCCTCGCGCGAAGGCGCGGCTGGCACATCGCCAAGGACGCCAGCGGGTGGCGCCAAGTCGTCGCCTCACCCGAGCCCGAGGGAATCGTCGAGACCGAGACCATCCACGACCTGCTCGCCTGCGGAGCGCTGGTCATCTGCGCCGGCGGCGGAGGCGTGCCCGTCACCGCCGACAGCGACACCGGCGCCCTGCACGGAGTGAACGCGGTCGTCGACAAGGACCTCACCGCCGCCCTGCTCGCCGAGGAACTCAAGGCCGACTTCCTGCTCATCCTCACCGATGTGCCGTGCGTCTACACCGGCTACGGCACCCGCGACCCTCAGCCCGTCCTCGACGCCACCCCCGACGACCTGCGCCGCGCAGGCTTCCCCGCCGACTCCATGGGCCCCAAGACGGAGGCCGCCGCCCGGTTCGTCGAACGCACCGGGGGCCTTGCCGCCATCGGCGCCCTGGATGCGGCGTACGAGATCGTCCACGGGAGGTCGGGGACCCTGGTGCGCCTCGATCTGGCCGTCGGCTGAGATGCGGCCGGAACGCGTTGGACCGACGGTCCCCTGGCTTGGGGAGGGGTACCGTGCCGTGGCCCTGCCCCTGGGGCCGACCCGCTCCAAGACATCCTGCACAGCGCATCGGGCCGGCGGACGACGCGCTGGATGCTCGAAGCGCCACGGGCCATGGGAACGATGAGAGCGGAGGCGAACCATCATGCCCAGCAGCGTGTTGGTCGCCTATGGGACGACGAGCGGATCGACCGCGGGATCGCCGAAGCCGTCGCCGCGGTCCTGCGTAAGGACGGGCTGACAGCCGACGCGCTGCCGGCCCGGTCGGTGACGAGTGCGGCGTCGTACGAAGCCGTCGTGGTCGGCGGCGCCCTGTACGCGGGGCGCCGGCACAAGGACGCCCGCCGCTTCGTCCGCCGATATTGGCGCACCCGGGACGACCGGTGTGGTTCTTCAGTGGCGGCCCGCTCGACGCCTCGGCCTCGGAGCGGGACATCCCGCCGGCGCCGGGCGTGCACAAGGCCATGGTCCGGCTCGGTGTCAGGGAGCACGTCACCTTCGGGGCTGCCTGCACGAGGGAGCGAAGGGGTGGGGCGCCCGGATGATGCTGCGCAACGAAAGGGCGTGGACTTCCGCGACTTCACCGCGATCGAGGAGTAGGCGGCCCGTATCGCGACGGACCTTCGGGCCGAACCGGGCAGGAGTTGATCCGGCCGCCGAGGCAAGTCGGCAGGGGAGCCGTGGCTTGCGACTCACCAGGGCAGCGGTGGCCGTGGGCGGACTCGGATCGCCGCGGCCACGGCTGTCACATCGAGCGGACACCGCCGTGGCGTTCATGCGGCCTGGCCGCGGCTCCACAGCCGAGCGTGGATCATCCGGTGCTGTGGCTCCACTGCGGACCGACCAGATCCCACTCCCTGCCCCACTGGTCGATGCGCCGCCGGTCGAGCCTCCACCGTGCGAGGGTTCCGGCGCCGAAGGCGAGGCCGGCGAAGGCGAGAGCGGCCGCGGTGGCCAGGGCGTCGGCTTCGACGGCTGCTTCCGTGGGAGTCGGCGGCTCGGCGGTGATCTCGCCTTGGCCGTCCGTCCAGACGACGATCCTGGATCCGGCCTTCAGCCCGGTGTCCACCAAGGTCTTGTCGGTGTGGGCGGAGCCGTCGGGATCTGTCCAGCGGACTGGCGCGGCGATCTTGTCGCTGGTGGTTCCGTCACCCGCCACGTTCCGCGGGACGTTGTTGAGGAGGACAGCGCGGACGGAATACCGCTCGGCGCGCTGCCGGGCGAACACCTCGTCGGCGGCGTGGGCCGTCACCAGGCCGGCGACGGTACCGCCCACCGCGGTGACCGCCCACACGGACAGCATGATCCACGCTTCGAGGATGTCGTAGCGCCGTCGGAGCGGGTTGTTCCGCCATCGCCAGAGCCGCTTCTTCGTACCCCTGCTGCCGTCCATCGGTCTGCCCTTCGTCCTCGTCGTGACGTTCACGAAGGTGACAGTCGGGAGCGAGCCGTGGCAGGGGCCGACCAGGCAGCACGGGAGGGCCGATTGGGGGCCAACTCGCCGCCGATGTTGGGCCGTTCAGTCCATACCTGCGGGGGGACTGGAGGACGGGACGTCACGGCTGCATTCCCGTACGCCGCTCAGGCGGTGAGGTGTGGCCCGTCCGGGCCCGGCGGCGGGACCATCGGCCCCTCACCGGGCCGTGGCCGGGCACTCACGCTCGGAGAACAGCACCCCCTGTCCTATGCCGACGCGTGAGGAGGGCATCATGCACAGCACATCCCTGGACTCCGTGATTCCGGAGACCTGCGTGTCGGCCGCGGTCGCCGCGCCCTCGATTCACAACACCCAGCCATGGTCGTTCCGCATGGATCCCGAGTCGGCCATGTTCCAGGTGCGCGCTGCCCCTGAACGCGGCCTGCGGCACACGGACCCGGCAGGTCGTGCCCTGCATCTTTCGGTGGGGGCGTGCCTCTTGAATCTCCGGGTCGCGATCGCGCACTCCGGATGGTCGCCGGTGAGGCGCCTGTTGCCCTCTCCGGAGGACCCCGGCCTACTCGCCATCGTTCGCCTGGCGGGGTCCGTTGCCCGGCGCCCGACGGGGCACCGGGCCGACCTGTATGAGGCGATCTGGCGCAGGCACAGCAGCCGCCTCCCGTTCTCGGGGCGGCCGCTGCCACCGGATCTGCGCAACGAACTCGGTGAAGCCGCCCGTGTGGAGGGGGCGCGGCTCTGGTTTCCCGACGCCGTCGAGACGGCACGCCTGCTCCGCCTGACCGCAGAGGCCGAGCGCCGCAACCGCGTCGACACCGACCGCGCCACGGAGAGCAGCCGCTGGGTGCACCGAGACCTGGAGCCGGGTCCCGATGTGGGCATGCCACGGGCGGTGCTCGGCCCCCAGGACGCACGCGAACACCTTCCCCTGCGGGACTTCACCGCGCAGCGGCACGCCGAGCGGCTGGTCGCCCGGCCGTTCGAGGCGACACCCATCGTTGCTGTGCTGATCACTGAGCACGACCGCCGCGCCGACTGGCTGCGGGCCGGACAAGCGCTCCAGCACGCGTGGCTCCTCGCCACGGCACACGGTCTGCGCGCCTCCCTCCTGCACCAGGCGCTGGAGTGGCCGGACCTGCGCCGTTCCCTGAGCCCGACGCCTGGGCGGACCGATCATGTGCAGATGCTCATCCGTCTCGGATACGGCCCCGAAGGCGCTGCGAGCCCACGGCGCACCCTGCGCATGGCGCTCGACGACGCGCCGGCGAGTCGCTAGCCCATCCGCCGGGTCATCAACCCGCGGCGGCAGCTTGCGGCGTATGGGCCAGGGCCGTGCCCAGGCTGGGGTGCAGCTCGAAGACACCTGCCAGGTCAACGGCGCGAAGGATCCGCCGGAAGAGCGCGCTGTCGGTGACCAGCCGGAGCCGGCCGTGCCGGGCCTCGGCTCGGTTCCGTGCCCGGCACAGGATCCCGAGGCCGGTGCAGTCGATGAAGGCCGTGACACGCAGGTCCAGGACCAGATCGGGGTGCTGGTCGGCGGTGAGGGCATCCAGCCGGGCCGCGAGGGACGGCGCAGTGAATATGTCGATCTCGCCGCGCAGCTCCACGACGGTGGTTTCACCGACGGTGCGTTCCGTGTGGTGAGGCGCGGACCTGGGGTCGTTCTCGGACATGGTCCGAGAAAACAGGGCAAGGCGAGGTGCGGGAAGGGCCGATCGGCCCTACCGCCCGGTTTTGCCGGATCTGCTGGGCCTGTCCGGCGGGGCGCAGCGGCCGACCGGGCCGCGGGCATCCGCAAACGCCGGACGGGCCGGACTCGCAGGCCCATCGATCGCGATGTGACACGGGTCGTTCTCCGGCATGGGCGGGACCGATGGCCCCTCATACCCGGGCCGCATCCAGCTCAGGATGGATGCAACGCAGTACCGCTGTACCAGGCGAAAGACGGGCTGGCTGATGTACCCCAACGACGGTTTCCGCGAACTCGGGCGGCAGGAGTGCCTGCGGCTGCTGGCCAAGGTGCCCATCGGCCGCATCGTCTTCACGCGCCGCGCCCTGCCCGCCGTGCTGCCGGTCAACTTCAGCCTGGACGGCGACGGCGCGGTCCTGCTGCGGACCTCCGCAGCCTCGGAACTGGTCCGCGCGATCGACGGCACGGTGGTCGCCCTTGAGGCGGACGAGGTCGACGCGGCCCGGCACTCCGGCTGGAGCGTCGTCGTCACCGGGTCGGCCACGGTGGTGACCGACCCGGCCGAATACGAACGCCTGGCCCGCACCGGCCCGGTCTCCTGGGTGCCCGCGCCGCAGGAGGTCTTCGTCCGTATCGAGTCCGAACTGGTCACCGGCCGTGAGCTCGTCGGTGGACGCACCCTGTACGGGGTGGACCTCACTGCCTGAAGGTCCTTCCTCCGTCTTCCCGCTTCTTTTCGTCCGGTTCTTTTCGTCCGGGCCCGGGCCCGGGCCCGGGCCCGGGCCCGGGGCCGTACGGCCCGACGGGACGGGGCCGTACGGCGTGCCGACGGGTTCCGTCGGCCTCTGCCCGCGACGCCCGCGGACGACGAGCATCTCCGTGGAGCCGCGACGGGATCGACGCCCGGCCGACCGGGCGTCGATCTTGTCACCGCCCTCGGCACCCCCGGGGGCTGCACACCCCGCGCACGGAACAGAAGGGAACAGGAAAATGACTGACCGCCATGTGGTCGTTGGAGTGGACGGTTCACTGGTCGCCGTACGGGCCTTGGACTGGGCCGCAGAGGAGGCGGCGCGCCGCGGCGCCGCGTTGCGCATCGTGTACGCCGTGGCCGACCGCGACGAGGCCGGGCCGGTTCTGGCGTCGGCCGCCTCGCGGGTCCACGAGCGTCATCCCGGTCTGCCGGTGGAGACCAGGGCCGTGGAGGGCGGCGCTGTGCGGGTGCTGGCAGGGGAGAGCGAGGGCGCGGTCCTCACCGTCGTGGGCACCCGGGGGTTCGGCGGTGTCTCCGGTCTGCTGGCCGGCTCGGTGAGCTGGCGCCTGGCCGCGCACGCGCACGGTCCGCTGCTGGTCGCCCGTGGGGATCACCCTCGCGACGAGGGGCGCGAGGTGCTGCTCGGCCTGGAGAGCGACGCCGATGAGGCCGCAGCCGCTTATGCCTTCCAGGAGGCATCCCGGCGTGGGGCCCGGCTGCGCGTCGTGCACTCCGCAACGCACCGGCACACCACGCCGGAACTGCCCTCGCTGGTAGCCGCGACGAGCCCCGGCCAGCAGCGCCAGGCCCGGAACGACCGGGCGGAAGAAGCCGTGCCGCGCTTCAGCGTCGCCCGACTGCGGGAGGAGTACCCCGAGGTCGAGGTCGACAGCCGCACGGTCCGCACCGGCCCGGCCCACGCCCTGCTGGCGGGTACCCGCGAGGCCGGCGTCGTGATCATCGGCACGCGCCGACGCGTGGGCCGGCTCGGTCCACCGCTCGGCCCGGTCGCGCATGTCCTGTTGCACCACTCCCACTGCCCCGTGGTGCTGGTGCCGACGACCTGAAGACGAGCACACCGGTAGAGCGGATGGCCCGGTCGGCCCTGTCGGGAGCCCCCCGGGTGGGGGAGGGGGAGGAGGTACGGACCCACACGCACCTCCGACCGACCCCCGACCCGGAAGGGACCTCATGATGTCCGTCGACACGCGGCAGGCGTCCACTCCTCTCCCGGACATCAAGTGGCTGCGCGTCACCCGCCGCCTGCCCTGGCGCGCCCCCATCGCCTCCCTCAACTACCTGCTGACCTCGCACGTCTGGCGCCAGGACCACAACGGCTGCTCCCACCAGGACCCCGGATTCGTCGACCACATCCTCAACAAGAGTCCTGAGGTCGTGCGGGTCTACCTGCCGCCGGACGCCAACACCCTCCTGTCGGTGGCGGTCACGCGCTGCGCAGCCGCGACTACGTCAACGTGATCGTGGCCGGCAAACAGCCCTGCTTCGACTGGCTGACCATGGAGCAGGCCAAGGTCCACTGTGCGCGGGGCGCCGGGATCTGGGAGTGGGCCGGCACGGAGAACGGCGATCGGGAGCCGGGCGAGGTGCTCGCGGCGGCCGGTGACGTCCCCACCCAGGAGGTGCCGGCCGCCGCCCGGCTGCTGCCCGCCGAGGAACACCCGCACGCGATGAGTGACTTCGAGTACGACAGCCTGTTCACCCCGAACAAGCCGGTCATCTTCGCCTAACACGGCAACCCCTGGCTGATCCACCGCCTCCCCAACCGCCGCACCGGCCACCAGAACCTGCATGTGCGCGGCTACAAGGAGATCGGCACCGCGACGACACCCTTCGACATGGTCGTCCGCAACGACCTCGACCGCTACCGCCTGGTCATGGGCGTCATCCACCGCGTCCCCGGCCTGGCGGTGCGCGCCGCAGCCGTACGACAGCGGATGGAGGACACACGGCTGCGTCACCACGGGTGGATCCGCGTCCATGGCACCGACCTGCCGGAGGTCGCCGACTGGTCCTGGGACGGCTGACCGATGCCAATGGGGCCCGGACAGCGGGCCGTTCGGCCCTCGGTCCGGGCCGTGCAGCCCCTCCGACGGGTGTTGACGACGCGGGACATTGAAGGTGCAACGAGAGTCGTCCAACATCTCGCGCGTCGCGCCCCTCGAAAGGGATGAGCATCATGGCAGTGCACGACCACCCCCACCGGCATCTGGGATTCCGCTTCCCGTCCCGGCACAGGGCGGGGACGGCTCCCGTCTCCGCCGACGAGACGACCGCCGGCGCGACGGCGACCCGGGCGTACGTGTTCGCAGGGCTCCGTCTCCTGACCGGGTTCGTCTTCCTGTGGGCGTTCCTGGACAAGACCTTCGGCTTCGGTTATGCGACCGGCTCCGGCAAGGGCTGGATCGACGGCGGCTCGCCCACCAAGGGCTTCCTCGGCGGTGTCGCCGTCGGCCCGATGGAGTCCACCTTCCACGACTGGGCCGGCGCCGCTTGGGCGGACTGGCTGTTCATGCTCGGCCTGCTCGGCATCGGCGTCGCCCTGATCGCGGGCATCGGGCTGCGGTTAGCCGCGGTCGCCGGCACCGTGATGATGGCCTTCATGTGGATCGCGGAGTGGCCGCCGGCCAAGCACCTCTCCGACGGCTCGGCGAGCATGTCGACCAACCCGTTCGCCGACTACCACCTCATCTACGCCATCGTCCTGATCGCCCTGGCGGTCGCGGGCGCCGGCGCCACCTGGGGACTGGGCAAGGCGTGGGCGCGGCTGCCGTTCGTCAGCCGCAACCGCTGGCTGCTCTGATGGCCGCATGCGGGTCAGACCGGGGCACCTCCATTCGTCGGCGGGGGTGCCCCGGTCGTTCGTGCGCCGGCGGCCAGGCTATGCCGGGCTCGGCCTGACCGGGCCCAACGGCCCGGCAGGCGAGGGACCGATGGCGCGCCCCGGGTACGCCGACAGGCCCTCCCCGCAGGCATCGCGAGCGACGAGCATCGAAAGCACAGAAGTTCACGCGCGGAGCGAGGGAGAGACCGGCGATGACGGCAACAGTGACAGCTGGAGCCCGGACGGCGACCGAGGCATGGCGAGGCTTCGCCGGCTTGCGCTGGCGGGACCACATCGACGTACGCGACTTCATCCAGGCCAACTACACGCCCTACGAAGGTGACTCGGCGTTCCTGGTCGGTCCGACCGAGCGCACCCTCACTGTCTGGCGCAAGGTCGCCGCTCACTTTCCCGATGAGCGGCGAAAGGGAATCTTCGACGTCGACCCGGGGACCCCGTCCACCATCACCTCGCACCGGCCGGGTTTCATCGACCGCGACCGCGAACTGATCGTCGGCCTGCAGACCGATGCCCCGCTGAGGCGGGCGATCATGCCCAACGGTGGGCTGCGGATGGTCGAGAACAGTCTGAAGGCGTACGGCTACAAGGCCGACCCCTTCGTCACACGCGTCTTCGGGACCTACCGCAAGACCCACAACGACGGTGTCTTCGACGCCTACACCCCCGAGATGCGGGCTGCCCGCAAGGCCGGGATCATCACCGGTCTGCCGGACGCCTACGGCCGTGGCCGGATCATCGGCGACTACCGGCGCGTCGCGCTGTACGGCACCGACCGGCTCATCGAGTCCAAGCGGGCTGAGCGTGCGCTGCTGGACGCGTCGGCCTCGAGTCCGGATGTCATCCGTGACCGTGAGGAACTGGCCGAGCAGATACGGGCGTTGGGTGAACTGACGGAGATGGCGGCCTCGTACGGCTGCGACGTCTCCCGCCCCGCCGCCACTGCCCACGAGGCGGTGCAGTGGCTCTACTTCGGCTTCCTGGCGGCGGTGAAGGAGCAGAACGGCGCCGCGATGTCGCTGGGCCGCACCTCCACGTTCCTGGACGTCTACGTGCAGCGGGATCTCGACGAGGGGACCCTCGACGAGTCGCGGGCCCAGGAACTGGTCGACGATTTCGTGATCAAGCTGCGGATCGTGCGGTTCCTGCGCACGCCGGAGTACGACGCGCTGTTCTCCGGCGACCCGACCTGGGTGACGGAGTCCATCGGCGGTATCGGCGGCGACGGGCGCACGCTGGTCACCCGCACGTCTTTCCGCTTCCTGCAGACGCTCTACAACCTCGGCCCGGCCCCGGAGCCCAACCTGACCGTGTTGTGGTCGCCCGGGCTGCCGTCCGGGTTCAAGGAGTTCTGCGCCCAGGTGTCCATCGACACCAGCGCCGTGCAGTACGAGTCCGACGACCTGATGCGTCCGCGCACCGGCGACGACACCGCGATCGCCTGCTGCGTCTCCGCGATGACGGTGGGTCGGCAGATGCAGTTCTTCGGCGCCCGCGTCAACCTGGCCAAGGCGCTGTTGTACGCGATCAACGGCGGGCGGGATGAGATGACCGGCGAACAGGTCGCGCCCGAGGTCGCCGCTCTGACCAGCGATTACCTGGAGTACGAGGAGCTTTCGGCCGCGTACGACCGCATGCTGGACTGGTTGGCGCAGACGTACGTCAACACGCTCAATGTCATCCACTACATGCACGACAAGTACGCGTACGAGCGCATCGAGATGGCGTTGCACAACCACCCGGTGTACCGCTACATGGCCTGCGGGATCGCCGGGCTGTCGGTGGCCGCCGACAGCCTCTCCGCCGTCAGGTACGCCCGGGTGAAGGTGATCCGGGACGACACCGGCCTGGCCGTCGACTACGAGATCGAGGGTGACTTCCCGGCGTACGGCAACAACGACGACCGTGTCGACTCCATCGCGGTCGGCCTCGTGAAGTCCTTCATGTCCAAGGTCCGCCGCCATCCCACCTACCGGAACGCCGAGCACACACAGTCGGTGCTGACCATCACCTCGAATGTGGTGTACGGCAAGCACACGGGCAACACCCCTGACGGCCGCCGTGCCGGAGAGCCCTTCGCGCCCGGCGCCAACCCGATGAACGGGCGGGACCGGCACGGGGTGGCCGCCTCCGCGCTGTCGGTGGCGAAGCTGCCGTACGCGGAGGCCCGGGACGGCATCTCGCTGACGACCACGATCACCCCCGAGGGCCTGGGGCACGACCCGGCCGAGCGCGCCGGCCATCTGGTCGGAATCCTGGACGGGTACATGGCCTCCGGCGGTTTCCACATGAACGTGAACGTTCTGGACCGGGCGACGCTGGAGGACGCGATGGAACACCCGGAGAAGTACCCGGAGTTGACGGTCCGGGTCTCCGGGTACGCCGTCAACTTCGTCCGCCTGACGCGCGAGCAGCAGCTCGACGTGATCAGTCGCACCTTCCACGGATCGTTGTGAGCACCACGGTCGAGCCGATGACGGGCCGGGTCCACTCCTGGGACCTGTCCACGGGAGTGGACGGTCCCGGGACCCGGTTCGTGCTGTTCGTCAGCGGTTGCCCGCTGCGCTGCCTGTACTGCGCCAACCCGGACACCTGGCACATGCGCGACGGGAAACAGACCACCGTGGACAAGGTGATGGCCGAGATCGAGAAGTACCGGCCCTTCATCACCACCGCGGGCGGGGGAGTGACGCTCACCGGCGGCGAGGCGCTGCTGCAGCCCGCGTTCACGGCCGACATCTTCCGCCGTTGCAAGGAGCTCGGTCTGCACACCGCGCTCGACACCTCCGGCTTCCTCGGCGCCCGCGCGACCGACGAGCTTCTCGCCGACACCGACCTGGTTCTGCTGGACATCAAGTCCTTCGACGTCCGCACGTACCGGAAGTTGACCGGAGGGGGCCTCTCCCCGACCCTCAACTTCGCCACCCGCTTGGACCGGCTCGGCGTCCCTGTGTGGATCCGCTATGTCCTGGTGCCCGGCTGGACCGACGATCCGGTGGCCGTCGATGGGCTCGGTGCGTTCCTCGCCGGGCTGAGCAACGTCGACCGGGTGGACGTCCTGCCGTTCCACAGGCTCGGCGCCCACAAGTACGACGTGCTGGGGCTCCCCTTCCCGCTGCGCGACACACCCACGCCGGATCCGGGCCTGACGGAGCGGGTGCGCGAGCAGTTCCGGGAGCATGGGCTGCGGGCCCTTTGAACGAGTGGCCCGTCGCGGGTGAGCGAGCTGCACAAGCCCGAAGAACCCCGGCCGGGGTGATCCGGCCGGGGTTCTGAGCTGCTGCCGCGCTGAGAGCCTTGCCCAGGACGCTTCGGGCGAGGCAGGGCTGGGGGCCGTTGGCCATACGAGCCGTCACGGGGCGAATCGAAGGGCCTGCTCGTCCTCAGTGGACGGAGGCGGGCCAAGTGCACACCACGGCCACGATGACGCCCACGTCGAGCAGTACGCCGACGCTGAGCCACCGGTCGAACCACACCGCCTTGAGGACGAGCCCGCTCACGGCGGCGACGAGGGCCGCTGTGGGCCACCAGCCGCTGCTCGCGAGCGCCCCGGCGCCGGCGATCGCATAGACGATGGCTGTGTACCAGGCGATCGCCAGGGCTGTGGCTCGGGCAGGGGCGGGCGAGACGTGGGCGGCGGCCAGCGCCCACGAGTGTCCGGGGTCGAACGGGGCCGGCTTGGCGGGCCGCTGGGGCGCCGTCCAGACGCCGGGGTGCAGCAGCCCGTGCAGGATCAGGAACGCTGCGACCAGAGAGGCGGTCACGACAGCACCTCCGGTTCGCTCGGTTCCGTGCCCCCATGTCGAGCCGGAACGGCGGATACGTGTCGGTCATCAGCGCGGCATAGGCGGCGACCCGCAGCACCCACCGGTTGAGGCCGAGGATCAGGTCGAACAGACCCTTCGGGTACTTCTCGGTGAAGAGCAGTGTCACGGCAGCGATCACCGCCAGCACGGCGACGAGCCCGCCGTCCCACCAGCCCATGTGCCAGCCGCCCAGGAAGAAGCCGATGACGATGTAGTGCGGGATGGCCAGCAGCCACCACTTCACCAGCACCAGGCCGCGGGAGAGCCGTACGGGATAGACGATGTCCAGCCGCGCCGGGTAGTCGGGTTCCTCGCCCAGGCTGAATGGCGGATAGCGATCTGTGCCCAGAGCGCCGTACGAGTAGTAGGCGACCCGCCAGCTCCAGCGCATAACTCCGAGATTGAAGTCGAACAGGGACCGCGGATAGCGCTCGGTGAACAGGATGGCGAAGAACGCGATCACGCTCACCACGGTGAAGGCGATCCAGAGGAAGACCAGCACCACGTAGTGAGGGACGAGCAGGATCCACTTCACCAGCCACAGCCACCGGGACAGCGGCGTGTCGAGCACCGCGTTCACCTGGACCGGACGGTCCGTTGCTCCGGCAAGGGTTGTCATGGTGATCAACTCCTTCGGCCCGGCCGCCTGACCGGGCCCATGACCAGCGTGGCCACCGGCCAGGCCCCGCGAGGAGGGCCTGCCGGGGTCGTCCCGGAGGCCGATAGTCCCGGCTACGCCTCTTACCGGTATGTAAGGGGTAAGCACGACAGCGCTGGCCGCTCTCTGCCGCTCCACCGACAGACCGAACAGCAACTCCTCGCGGACCTCTCGCCAGCCGAACGCAGCAGCCTTCGCGACCTTCTCGATCGTGTCCATGTAAACGCCATCGCGATGCTCCGGCAACCGTGAGCAGCTACTCAGCAGGGCAAGGCCCCGCCTCGCCCGTCCGCCTGTGGTGGGCTTCGGCCACCCTGACCAGCGATTGCGATCCTCAACCTCCGATGGCACACGCTTTGATGCTCGGTGCTCGTGCCTGAGTGCGTGTTGTCGTCGTTGTGCCTTGCCTCGCCGCGATGACGATCCCGGCGTTCCACCCGGGCGCGCGCCCATGAGGAGGCAGATCGATCGTGTCCACGGGATGACCGCTGAGAGCGAGCAGCCAGGAGATCAGCGAGTTGGAGTTCCACATGTCGCCGACGCGCAGTTCGTCGCGTCCCCAGGTAACCGTCGGGAAGTCCGGGACGAGATCCAGCACCCGCTGCGCCCGCTCGGCATCCGTGCTCAGGCGCCGGGGACCGGCGACCGCCTCGGCGAGGTCCGGGATGATCCCGTTGCGCCATCGCCGGACCTCGTAGCGGAAGAGTCGCGACCGACCTAGCCACGGCAGCCCCACAGGGCCCTCGGTGACCACGCCGCGATCGGGTTCCATGGTGTGCCGCACCGGGGCCATCTCGATCACGTAGCGGTCGCCGCCGAGTTGGACCTGCAAGGCCGAGTGGTACAGGTCGAGCGCTTCACGGTGTTCGCGATGCGCGACGATCGACTCATAGAGGCGGCCGTTCCAGCGCACCAATCGCACCTCGCCGACGCCCAGGGGCAGCCAATACAGGTCCACGAAGGCACCGGTTCGCTCCGCGTGTACGCGAAGGTCCGAGGCAGTTTTCATGACCAGCCTCCGTTCAGGAGCCTTCACTGGGGTCCATTTCTGACGGTACGGGCCGAGAGGGATCCTCGTATGGGCCGATCAGCCCTGTGTGGGTCGCCGAAAGGCCCCGGACGGGTTGACGCTGGTCCGAGGCCCTGTGGCCGGCTGTGAGGCGCGGGCGCGCTCAATTCCACCCGCGATGGGGCCTACTCCCCGGCTATGCCGGCGGGACCGTAGTAAGCCCCTCGCATGATCTCCTGCATGTCGTCGAGCATGGGCATCCGCGGGTTGGCGGGCGCGCACTGGTCCTCGTAGGCGTTGAGTGCCTGCTGGGGCAGCGCGTCGAGGAAGGCGCGCTCGTCGACGCTGAGGGCCTGGAACGACGGCTCGATGCCCACGGCGTCGCGCAGGCGCTCAACGGCCCGGGCGAGCGACTCCACCCCGGCCTGCGGGGTGGCGGCGGGGAGGCCGAGGGCGCGGGCGATGTCCTGGTAGCGCTCGGGAGCCCGGTAGCTCTCGTACTTGGGCCAGCCGGTGAGCTTGGTCGGGACGGTGCCGTTGTAGCGGATGACGTGCGGCAGCAGAACCGCGTTGGTGCGGCCGTGCGCGATGTGGAAGGTGGCGCCGAGCGTGTGGGACATGGCGTGGACGATGCCGAGGAAGGCGTTGCCGAAGGCCATGCCCGCGATGGTGCCTGCGTTGTGCATCTTCTCCCGGGCCTCCGCGGAGCCCCCGCGGTCGTTCACCGCCGCTTCGAGGTGGTCGAAGATCAGCCGGATCGCGTGCAGCGCCAGCCCGTCGGTGAAGTCGCTGGCGTAGACGGACACGTACGCCTCGATGGCGTGGGTGAGGGCGTCGAAGCCGCTGTCGGCGGCCAGCGCCGGGGGCAGGGCGGTGGTGAGGAGGGGGTCGATGATGGCCACGCTCGGGGTGAGCGCGTAGTCGGCCAGCGGGTACTTCTTGCCCGTGGCCGGGTCGGAGATGACGGCGAACGGCGTGACCTCGGCGCCGGTGCCGGAGGTGGTGGGCACGCACACCAGGCGGGCCAGGCTGCCCAGTGTCGGAAAGCGGAAGGCGCGCTTGCGGATGTCGGAGAACTTGTGCCGCATGTCGGCGAAGTCGATGTCCGGGTGCTCGTAGAGCAGCCACATCACCTTCGCCGCGTCCATGGGCGAGCCGCCGCCGAGCGCGATGATCGTGTCCGGGCGGAAGTCCCGCATGAGGCGGGCACCGCGCTGCACGGAGTCGATGCTGGGTTCCGGTTCGACGTTGTCGATGATCTGCAGTGTCACGGGCCCCGGACGGCGCTTGAGGACGCGGTCGATGCGGTCGACGAAGCCGAGGCGGGTCATGGTCGCGTCGGTGACGATGGTGACGCGGTGGACGTCCGGCATGGAGGCGAGGTAGCCGATGGCCTGCGGTTCGAAATAGATCTTCGGTGGGACCTTGAACCACTGCATGTTGTTGCGGCGCGTGCCGATCCGCTTGACGTTCAGGAGCTGGGGGGCGGAGACGTTGTTGGACACCGACGTGCTGCCCCAGGAGCCGCAGCCCAGGGTGAGGGACGGCAGGAGGCTGTTGTAGACGCCGCCGATGGCGCCCTGCGAGGAGGGTGCGTTGACGATGATCCGCACGGTGTTGATGCGCTTGCCGTACGCCTCCGCCAGCGCGTGGTCCTCGGTGTGGACGACGGCGCTGTGGCCCTGGCCGTGGAAGGCGACCATGTCGGCGGCCAGGTCGAAGCCCTGCTGCTCGGAGCCGGCCCGCAGGACGGCGAGGACCGGGCAGAGCTTCTCGCGGGTCAGCGGCTCGTCCGGGCCGACGCGTTCGGCCTCGACCAGGATGACGGAGGTGCCCTCGGGCACGGTGAAGCCGGCCTGTTCGGCGATCCACGCCGGGCTCTGTCCCACGGCCGCGGCGTTGACCTTGGGCTCGCAGCCCGCGCCCGTCCGACCGGTGGGGAACAGGAACGTCTCCAGCTTCGCCTTCTCCTCGGCGGTCGCCAGGTGGGCGTGCAGGGTGCGGAACTCGGCCAGGGCTGCGTCGTAGATCTCGTCGTCCAGGATGACGGCCTGTTCGGAGGCGCAGATCATTCCGTTGTCGAACGACTTCGACAGCACGAGGTCGTTGACGGCGCGGCGCAGCTTGGCGCTCTTGTGGACGTAGGCGGGGACGTTGCCGGCGCCGACGCCCAGGGCGGGCTTGCCCGCGGAGTAGGCGGCCTTGACCATGGCGTTGCCGCCGGTGGCGAGGATCAGCGAGACGCCCGGGTGGCGCATGAGCGTGCCAGTCGCTTCTACCGACGGTGTCTCGATCCACTGGATGCAGTGCTCCGGCGCGCCCGCGGCGACGGCCGCGTCGCGCACGATGCGAGCGGCCTCGGCGCTGCAGCGCTGGGCCGAGGGGTGGAAGGCGAAGACGACCGGGTTGCGGGTCTTCAGCGCCATCAGTGCCTTGAAGATCGTGGTGGAGGTCGGGTTGGTGACCGGCGTGATCGCGCACACCACCCCCACCGGTTCGGCGATCTCGACCATGTCCTCGATGTCGTCGCGGGCGATGACGCCGACGGTCTTCATACGGCCCATGCTGTGGGTGACGTGCTCGCACGCGAACATGTTCTTGGCGGCCTTGTCCTCGAACAGGCCGCGACCGGTCTCCTCCACCGCCAGGCGGGCCAGGGCGGTGTGCTGGTCCAGGGCGGCGACCGACGCCTTCTTGACGATGTGGTCGACCTGCTCCTGGTCGTGGTCCTCGTAGTCGGCGAGCGCCTTGAGCCCGTTCGTGACCAGCCGGTCGACGGCGATCGCGGTCTCGGACGGCTCGCCGCCCGGGGCAGCGGCTCGGGTTCGGGCGTCCTGTCGGGTCATGGGGGTTGCGCCTCCATCGTCGAGGTCGTGGGCCGGAAGACCGGCGGCGTGCCGTGTGGGGAGCGGCACCGCGGGGGAGCGGCACCGCTTCCACTGCCACCGTCTCGCAGACGCGAGCCGCTACCCAGGCGTCAAAGGTCCCGGCCGGGGCCCGAGAGACCCGTATCGCCGGGGCCGGTCGGCCACCTGACGACGAGAAGTACCGGATCGCGTACCGGGCGGGGTTCACCAGCGCCTGTGAGCGCTGTGGTCGTCCCGGGGTGAGGGTGGGGGGGGTATGGATGTTCGCTTGGTCCTGGCGCCGTGTGGATCACAGCGAGATGTCTGTACCGCCGGAAAGGACCCGCACCCATGCGTTACGCAGTTCTCGGCACCGGCGTCGTCGGCCGGACGATCGCCGGCACACTCGACTCGCTCGGCCATGAGGCCGTCATCGGCACCCGAGACCCGCAGGCCGCCCTCGCCCGCACCGAGCCGGACGCCTATGGCAATCCGCCGTACTCGCAGTGGCAGGCCGAGCACCCGCAGGTCCGTCTGGCGACCTTCGCCGACGCCGCGACCCACGGTGAGGCGGTGGTGAACACCACCGCGGGCGTCAGCAGTCTGAAGGCCCTGCAGTCCGCCGGTGCCGCGAACCTGGCCGGCGAACTGGTCATCGACATCGCGAACCCCCTGGACTTCTCCCCCGAAGCCGGGGACGAGGCCGGGTCGGTCGGTCACCTCGACGGCTTCCTCGCCGACATCGCCGCCCGGAGGATCAGATGCCCACCGGCCTCGAGGGCGGGATCGGCATCCCGCACGCCCGCTCCGCCCACGTCACCCAGCCGAGCCTGGCCTTCGCGCGCAGCCCGCGGGGCGTGGACTTCGGCGCGCCGGACGGCCCGGCCGACCTGATCTTCATGATCGCCGCGCCGGACGGCGCCGACGACGCCCACCTGAGCATCCTCTCCGCACTGGCCAGACGCCTGACCCGGCCCTGGCCGGCCAGGCGCTCGGCGAGTGCGCGGACGGCTGCGCCCTTGTTCTCCGCCGTCAGGTCGAGGTCGATCAGTTGGGGATTGATGAGGGGGACAGCTGAGTCGGTCACGCGCTCTGCTCCTTGCGGATGGGGCTGTGCCGGATGGTTGGGCTGAGGTTCAGGGAGGTGGCGGTGGTGCGGGCGGCGCCGGGTGATGGGGACGCGCGAGCGGTCGTGGCTGCCGTACCAGCGGTGCGTCGCTGAAGCGGGCGCCACAGGACTACCGCTCGGGGAGCCAGTGGTGGGCGATCCGACGCGAGGGGTGTTTCTCGGGCGGGCGGGTGTCGTCGACGCGGAAGGTGAGACTGTTCATCACCCCCACCACGCCGTCCACCCGCCAGGTCAGCTGGACGGCCACCGGGATGTCGCTGCGGCGTTGCAGGCGTCCCTCCAGCGTGGCCGTCCCGTCGTGGACCGAGACGATGACGGTGTGGGGCGGCAGGCACATGGCGCTGGTCAGGACTTGGTCGATGATCTCCTGACGGATCTCCTCGTCGGTGCGAAGGAAGACCCGCAGCAGGTCACGGCGAGTGGCGATGCCGATCAGGCGGTCCTCCTCGTCCACCACGGGCAGCCGTTCGATGTGGTGACGCTCCATCACCCGTGCGGCGTCCGCGACGCGTTGCTCCGGGTGCACGGTGATCGCGGGGGTCGACATCAGCTGCCCGGCGGTCATGGCACGGGCCTTGGCAGCGGCGACACGTGCCTTCCGGCGCAGCGCCGGCAGCCGGAAGCGGCCTTCCTGGTCGCGTCGGGCCTGCGCCGCCTGCCGTCGGACCAGGTCGGTCTCGGAGATCACGCCGAGGACCTTGTCATCGGCGTCCACCACCGGCAGGCCGCTGATCCGGTGCCGGGCCAGCAACTGTGCCACCTCCTTGAACGGTGTCTCCTGGCGGACTTCGACGACCTCGGGAGTCATCACTTCGCCGACCTTGCAGGTCTTCACGGCCATTCCCTCCTCCACCGGTGCAAGCGGAGCGCGACCGGTTTCCCTTGCGTGCGACCCGCGCACACCGTCCCGTATCCCCGCTGGGCCATGTGCTCCTGCGGTGGGCATCGAGGGCCGGAACTCGCGGGTGAGGGCGGCCGGTCCGGTCGCCGCTGTCCCGTTGGACGGTCCCGGGTAGCCGGCCCCTCGATGCCCTTTCAGCCTCCCGCGCACCGGCTTGACGGGGCAGGGCCAACTGGTCCTGAGCTCCCGGGCCGAACTGCCCTCCTGTCGCCTGGACCTGGTCGGTGCCGAGACCGCCACGGCGAAGGCCGGAACGGCCGACCACCTGGCCGGGGTGGCCGGGCTGGGGGGAAGCGCAAACATCAGGTGGGCTCGACAGTTGCGCTCACCTCTGCCACGGCGCCGGCACCGGCTGAGGGCGCGGCGGCGATGCGGAACGACCACGGGTTGAACTCCGTGACGGCCGCCGGCCCCGCCAGACTGAGCCCGGGCTGTTCCGCGCTTTGCGGCGCCGAGTGCCGTAGACGCGGCCAGACGGCATCTGACCAAACGTGCACGAAGTCGAGGGCGGGATATCCGTTTGGTTTCGTCAGGTTGGTGTGGATTCTCCGGTGAGTTCTCGGCTCATTTTTTGGCCATCGCCCAGTGGATCATTGCCGGGACCGTCCGCCGTGTGGCGGGCGGTCCGCCGGTGCGGTGAGGCGGACGGTCGTGAAGCTGTCGGGGAGGAGGGCCCACTCGCTCGTCGCGGATCCTGATGGCGCGGTGCGCAGCTCCCGGCTGCTCCTCCGCGTCTGTACGGCCCTTCGCCAGAGCGGAGGGGGTAAGGCCCGACCCACGACGTCCGGTGGTCGGCGCGCCGGACAACCGGTACAGGACCGGCCGTCACCTGGGCACGTCGCCGCCGCAGGGGAGTGCCGGTCGGCCCTGGCAGTGGCGCCCCCAGGCCCCATGTGAAAGGGGAGTGGCGGGGTGAGTCTGGAGGGTGAGAGCTATGGCGTCTGGATGCGGGAGGCACGATGAGCGGTGTGGTGGTAGTCGGTGTGGACGGGTCGGCGTCGAGTCTCGCCGCGGTGGAGGCGGCGGCTCGGGAGGCGCGGTTGCGCGGGGTGGGGTTGCGGGTGGTGCACGCGTTCTTCTGGCCCGCGATGCACGTGCCTCTGGGCCCGTCACCGCTGGGCCCGCCCGAGGGCGGGATCCGGCACATGGCAGACCGTCTGGTGGCCGAGGCGGTCGAGCGTGCGCGAGCCGCGGCACCGGAGGTCGATGTCAGCCATGCCGTGGTGACCGGTGAGCCGCTGACGGTCCTGGAGGCGCAGTCGCGTGCGGCCGAGCTGGTCGTGGTCGGGTCCCGCGGCATGGGCGGGTTCGTCGGGCTGTTGGTCGGGTCGACCGCGGTGCACCTGGCGGCACACGGCCGGTGTCCGGTGCTGGTCGTGCGTGAGCAGCCGAGTGCGGAGGGCCCGATCGTGCTGGGCGTCGACGGATCGGCTGCGGGCGGGCATGCGATGGACTTCGCCTTCGCCGAGGCCGAGCTGCGGAAGGCGCCGCTGGTGGCACTGCACGCCTGGACCACGTGGAACGCGTCGCTGCCCGCACCGCAGGACGCGTCGACGCCGTACGCGAACCCGCCCGGCGCCCTGGCCGGGGAGGAGGAGCGCCTGCTGTCCGAGGCGCTCGCCGGCCGCCAGGAGCGTTACCCGGGTGTGGTGGTGGAGCACAGGGTGGTCCATGGCGGGACGCGGGAGGCGTTGATGGAAGCGAGCCAGTCCGCCCAGCTGGTGGTGGTCGGGGCCCGGGGGCGTGGCGGGTTCGCCGGGCTGCTGCTCGGCTCGGTCAGCCAGGCCCTGCTGCACCACGCTCACTGTCCGGTCGCGGTGGTGCGGGGAGCGGGTACGCAGCGCTGATCCCGTCCGGTACGAGGCTCGCCGCGTGTTCCGCTGTGCGGAAGGGCGGAGGGCCGGACAGGTGGGCGCGAAGCGGGTGCGGACGGGGCCGCAGACGGCGAGAAGCCTCACGTAGGTGGTGACCAGCGCAGCAAGGCGGCCCTGCCCGGGAGCGGCCAGGCCGATGATGACGACGGAGAACTCGCCGCGGGCGATGAGCGCGGTTCCGGCCCGCAGCCGGCCGCGGTGGCCCGCGCCCTCGCGTCCGGCGGCGTACCAGCCGGAGGCCAGCTCGGTGGCGGCCGTGACCACGGCCAGCGCCACGGCGGCGGGCAGCATCGGCAGCAGGTCACCCGGATCGACGGACAGGCCGAGGGCGAGGAAGAACACCGCGGCGAACAGGTCGCGCAACGGGCTGAGCACCGCCCGGGCCCGGTCGGCGGCGGCCGGGCACCTCGCGGGTCAGGTCGGCGAACCGCTCGGCGATGCGCAAGGCGCCGAGGATCTCGGCGAGGGTGTCGGCCTCCTGGCTGGTGAGCCGGAGGACCGAGTGGGCCTCGTCAGGGTCGTCGCAGGGGTACACCACCAGTTCGAAGTCGCCCGAGCGCTGGGCGACGACCCGATCCGGTCGCCCTCGTGGTTGACGAACTCGTACCGCAGCCCACTCCGGGCAGCAGCACCTCGTTGACGTCCATGTGGATCTCCCCGTCGTCACGCATCCGGATTTCCCGCGCGGGCCCGTGGTCCCGGCCGCCGTGCACAGGTCTTCGGCAGGCGTCGCGGGATACTCAAGCCCTCGTACCGCAGGTGTTCGATCCCGCGCGGCCGGTGATCAGTGTGCTGAGCACCCGTGGGGTACCCGACAGGGCCGAGTGGCCCCTCGGGACGGCCTGGTGGCCCCTGGGCGTACCAGGGTGGCCGCACCGAGGCTTGAAGCCGAAGGGCCGCGCGTCGGCGATGGCCCGGGACGGGAGTATCCAGTGAGTGATCCAGTGATCGTAGGCGTGGACGGTTCCGCCTCCAGCATCGGCGCGGTCGAGGCCGCGGCCCGTGAGGCGCACCTGCGCGGGGCGGGACTGCGGATCGTGCACGCCTTCGGTCATGGGCCCGGACACCTGCCGACCGGCGCACCACCGTGGAACCCTGCCGACCACGGCTTGGAGCCGATGGTGCGGGGGGCACTGGCCCGCGCCGAGGAACGGGCGCACGCGATCGCGCCGGACATCGAGATCATGCGGTCGGTGGTGGCCGGGGAGGCGCTTGAGGTGCTGGAGATCGAGTCGCGGTCGGCGTCGCTGGCGGTGGTCGGCAGCCGGGGCCTGGGCAGCTTCGCCGGGCTACTGCTGGGCTCGACGGCGGTGCATCTTGCCGCCCACGGTCGCTGCCCTCTGATGGTGGTGCGGGGCCGCCCCGATCCGGCCGGCCCAGTGGTACTGGCTGTGGACGGCTCCGAAGCCGGCGAGGCGGCGGTGGAGTTCGCGTTCGCCGAGGCCGCCCTGCGCAAGGTGCCGCTGGTGGCCGTACACGTGTGGAACACGTGGAGCGAGCGCGCCTACGAAGGCCCCGGCGACCCCCTGACCGCCGTGGTGGCGGACGCCGACCGTCTCCTCGAGGCCGAGCAGCACCTGCTGGACGAGACGGTGGCCTCCTGGCAGAAGGTCCATCCCCAGGTCGAGGTGGAGCGGCGCCTGGTGCGTTCCCGGATCCGCCCGGCCCTGATCGACGCCAGTCGCGGCGCCCAACTGGTGGTGGTCGGTGCCCGGGGCCGGGGCGGCTTCGCCGGCCTGCTGCTCGGCTCGGTCAGCCAGGCCCTGCTGCATCACGCCCACTGCCCCGTCACCGTCGTGCGCGGCAAGGAATGACCGTGCCTCAGCAGACCACGGCCGGAAACCACACTCCGCCGGTACAGACGCCCCCGCAGCCGGACGCCTACCGACGCGGCGCCGCCGAAGCGGCGGACCTGCTCGACGTGGCCCCGGCCACGGGCCTGACCACGGCGGACGCCGAGCAGCGGACCGCCGCCTGGGGCGCCGACGAACTGGCCGAACCGGCCCGCCGGCCGTAGTGGCTGCGCCTGCTGGACCAGTTCCGCAGCTGGCTGACGGCATCCTGCTTGCCGCCGCCGTCGTCGCCGGGATCATCGGCGAGGTCACGGACGCCCTCGTCATCACCGTCGTCCTGCTCATCAACGCCACTATTCGGATACCTGCAGGAACGCCGGGCCGAGCGCAGTCCGGAGGCGCTGCGCCAGATGCTGGTCCCCACCGCCCGCGTGCGCCGCGACGGGCAGGTGAAGGTGATCCCGGCCGGCGCCCTGGTGCCTGGCGACGTCGCCCTTCTGGAAGCCGGAGACCGCGTCTCGGCCGACGGGCGCCTGGTGGTCGCCGAGTCGGTCGAGGCCGCCGAGGCCGCGCTGACCGGCGCGTCCCAGCCCGTCGCCAGGACGACCGCACCCACCACGGCCGACGGCGACGACGTACCCGTTGCCTAACGCACCTGCATGCTCTTCATGAACACCGCGCTGACCTGCGGCCGCGCCGAGATGGTCCTCACGGCCACCGGCATGCGCACCGAGGTCGACGCGATTGCCGAAGCGCTGCGCACCGGCGCGGAACCACCCAGCCCGCTCCAGGTCCAGATGGACAGCCTGGGCCGACGACTGGCCCTGGTCAGCGGCATCGCCGTGGCCGCCTACGCGCTCGTGTCCCTCCTGCGCGGCGAGGAACTCGCCGACCTCGCGCTGCGCGCGGTGGCCCTGGCCGTCGCCGCGATCCCCGAGGGACTGCCCGCCGTTCTCGCGCTCACCCTGGCCCTGGGCGTCCACCGCATGGCCCGCCGCGGCGCCATCGTCGAACGCCTGGCCTCCGTCGAGGCACTCGGCTCCGCGACCGTGATGTGCAGCGACAAGACAGGCACCCCGACCCTGAACGAGATGACCACCCGCGCTCTGTGGGCCGCCGGGCGCGCCTACGAGGTGACCGGCGAGGGCTACGACACCGCCGGCACCGTCCGCAGGAGACCCTGCCGAGGGTCGTGGGACGGCGCCTGCTTGCTGTCGTCGAGGAAGAGGAACTCGGTGCGGAAGAGGCCGACGCCTTCGGGCGCCCGCCGCGAGGGCGGCCGGTACGTCCGCGGGGCTGCCTATGTTCGCCGATAGCGGCACCGGTGTCCGTCCGTAGTGGCCCCGGGACCGGAGGCGGAGGCCAGGGCCGCCTCGTGGGCGGCGGCCCGACGCTGTATCTCTGCCCGCGTGCGGGCATCCGGTTCCAGGACCACTTCGCCGGTACTGCCGTCGACCGCGACGACGGTGCCTTCGGCCACCCCGGTGGCGCCGGGCAGCGCCACGACGGCCGGTACGCCGAGGGCGCGGGCGAGGATGGCGCTGTGGCTCGTCGGCCCGCCCTGTTCGGTCACGAAGCCCAGGACCAGGTCCGGGTCGAGCAGCGCGGTGTCGGCCGGGGCCAGCTCGCGGGCGAGCAGCACGTAGGGTTCTCTGCTGTCCGGCAGCCCGGGCATGGGCACCCCCAGCAGTCGGGCGATGATGCGGTCGCGTACGTCGTCCAGGTCCGCGACCCGGCCCGCCAGGTACTCGCCGGCCTGGGCCAGCAGCGCCCGGTACGCGGCGAAGGCGTCGAAGACCGCGCGCTCGGCGCAGCTGCCCCCGGCGATACGTCGGTCGACGTCGGCTATGAGTTCGGGGTCCTGGGCCATCAGTGCCTGGGCTTCGAGGACCGCTTGTGCCTCACCGCCGGCCAGGTCACCGCGCGCTGTGAGATCCGCGGCGACAGTGTCCACTGCCCGCCGGGCGCGGCCCTGTTCACTCCGGACGGCCTCGGCCGGGATCCGCCGGTCGGGCGGCTGAAGGACCGCGGTCCCCATGTGCCGTACCGTGCCGATCGCCACACCGTGGCTGACGCCGATGCCTCGAAACGTTGTCTCCATCTTGCCTGTCTCCGCATAGGTGCGGCGGTGCACTGCCGCACGTCGTCCTCTCACATCGCAGCCAGTGGCGGCTCGCAGGGCCGAAGCCGGGGCTTTCACCTCCGGCCCTGCGGGGGTGTGTCACCGGCTGTCGCTGGTCTCGGTCTCGGGAAGCGCGGCCCGTCCGGCCTCCAGGCGGGCGACCGGGACTCGGAACGGCGAGCAGGAGACGTAGTCGAGTCCCACACCGTGGAAGAAGTGCACGGAATCCGGGTCTCCTCCGTGCTCGCCGCAGACGCCGATCTTCAGTCCGGGGCGTGCGGCGCGGCCTTCGGCGACCGCGATCTCGACCAGGCGGCCGACGCCCTCGCGGTCGATCGTCTCGAACGGGGACACCTTGAAGATGCCCTTGTCGAGGTAGGCGGAGAAGAAGGCCGCCTCAACGTCGTCGCGGGAGAAGCCCCAGGTGGTCTGGGTCAGGTCGTTGGTGCCGAAGGAGAAGAACTGCGCTTCCTCGGCGATCCGGCCGGCGGTGAGGGCGGCCCTGGGCAGCTCGATCATCGTGCCGACCGGGCACTCGACGAGGACGCCGGACTCCTTGGAGACCTGGGCCAGGACCTGCTGGACTTCCTCGCGCACGAGGCGCAGTTCCTCGACGGTGTCGATCAGCGGCACCATGATCTCCGCCCGGGGGTCGCCGCCCGCGCGCTTGCGTGCCACGACCGCCTCGGCGATGGCCCGTACCTGCATGGCGACCAGGCCCGGTGCCACCAGGCCCAGGCGTACGCCGCGCAGGCCGAGCATCGGGTTCTCCTCGTGCATGCGGTTCACGGCGTCGAGCAGTTCGGAGTCGTGCGCGCTGGGCGGGTTGCCGTGGGCCTCGGCCGCGGCGAGGCGTACCGCGAGTTCGGTGCGGTCGGGCAGGAACTCGTGCAGGGGCGGGTCGAGGAGGCGGATGGTGACCGGCAGGCCGTCCATCGCCTCCAGGATGCCGATGAAGTCCTGCCGCTGGAGCGGCAGCAGCGCGTCCAGCGCCCGCTCGCGTTCGGCGTCGGTGCGGGCCAGGATCATGGCCTCGACCAGCTGCCGCCGGTCGCCGAGGAACATGTGCTCGGTGCGGCACAGCCCGATGCCCTCGGCTCCGAACCGGCGGGCCCGGGCGGCATCCTCGGGGGTGTCGGCGTTAGCCCGCACGCCCAACCGCCGTACACCGTCGGCCTGTTGCATGGCACCGTCCACAGCGCCGACCAGCCCGGCCGACCGCTCACCCTGCCCGCCGGTCTCGAAGTACCGCATCACCGCGGAGTCGACCAGCGGCGCCGCACCGGGGTAGACGGCACCTTCGGACCCGTCGACGGAGATGACCGTGCCCTCCTCGACGGTGGTGTCGCCCACGGTGAAGCGGCGCCCCTGCGCATCCACGGTGATCTCCTCGGCCCCGCACACGCAGACCTTGCCCATGCCGCGGGCGACCACGGCGGCGTGGCTGGTCTTGCCGCCGCGGCTGGTCAGCACCGCCTGGGCGGCGATCATGCCGGGCAGGTCGTCGGGGGTGGTCTCCTGCCGTACCAGGACGACCTTCTCACCGGCGGCGGCACGGCGGACCGCTTCGGCGGAGTCGAACACCGCGGCACCGACGGCGGCGCCCGGTGAGGCCGGGATGCCGTGAGCGAGAGCCTCGGTGACGCCCGAGGTGTCGAAGCGGGGGAACATGAGCCGGGCGAGCCGGTCCCCGCTGACGCGCGCCAGGCCCTCGTCCGGGGTGATGAGCCCCTCGTCGGCCAGTTCGGCGGCGATGGCGAACGCGGCTTCGGCGGTGCGCTTGCCGACCCGGGTCTGCAGCAACCACAGTCGGCCGCGCTCGATGGTGAACTCGATGTCGCACAGGTCCCGGTAGTGGGTCTCCAACGTCCGCATGTGGTCGCGTAGTTGGGCAAAAGCTGCCGGGTTCAGTCGGCCCAGTTCGTCCAGCGGCACGGTGTTGCGGATGCCGGCGACGACGTCCTCGCCCTGCGCGTTGGACAGGTAGTCGCCGTACGTGCCGGGGGCGCCGGTGGCCGGGTCGCGGGTGAAGGCGACGCCGCTGCCGGAGTCGGGCCCGAGGTTGCCGAAGACCATGGTCTGGACGTTGACCGCGGTGCCCAGGTCGTCGGGGATGTGCTCGCGGCGGCGGTAGAGACGGGCGCGTTCACCGTTCCAGGACTCGAAGACGGCCAGGACCGCCCGGCGCAGCTGCTCGGCAGGGGACTGCGGGAAGTACTCGCCCGTCTCCTGACGGATCAGCTCCTTGTAGACCTCGACGAGCCCGGCCAGATCGGCCGCGTCCAGGCCCAGATCGTCCACCGCGCCCCGGGCCTCCTTGAGGCGGACCAGCGCGTCTTCGAACAGCGCACTGTCGACGCCCATGACCGTGCTGCCGAACATCTGCACCAGGCGCCGGTAGGAGTCCCAGGCGAAGCGTTCGTTCCCGGAGGACTTCGCCAGCCCGAGCACGGATTCGTCGTTGAGGCCGATGTCCAGGATCGTCTCCATCATGCCGGGCATGGAGAAGCGGGCCCCGGAGCGGACGGACAGCAGCAGCGGGTCGTCCGGCTGCCCCAGCCGCCGACCAGCGGCCTCCTCCAGTGCCGTCAGGTGATCGGAGATCTCGCGGGCCAGGCCGTCCGGCTCGGCGCTGGTGGCCAGGAAAGCGCGGCAGGCTTCGGTGGTGACGGTGAACCCGGGCGGCACCGGCAGGCCCATCCGGGTCATCTCGGCGAGGTTGGCGCCCTTGCCGCCGAGCAGGTCGGCCATGTCACGGCCGCCCGCGGCGAAGTCGTACACGTAACGGACCATGACGGTGTGCCCTTTCATCCTGCTGTCCCGGGGGAGGTTGTGGAGCCCGGTCGTGTCCGCCGGGCTCGTGGCAGGTCGGCGCACGACGCGCGGCGGACAGGTTCGGGCGGCTCACATCTCGAAAACGATGCGTGCCTTGATCTGACCGTTCAGAACCTCGGCGATGGAGTCGTTGACGGTCTCCAGCGGACGGGTCTCATAGATCACCTTGGTGCGTCCGGCGGCGTGCAGCCGGAACACCTCGTCCAGGTCCTGACGGGTACCCACGATGGAACCGATCACGGAGGTGCCGTTGAGGACCGTGTCGAAGATCGGCACGCTGATGGTGCCGCCGGCGGGCAGAGCGACCATGACCAGCTTGCCGCCGCGCCGCAAGCCGCCGTACACGGAGGCGAACGCCTGCTCGTTGACAGCCAGCGCGATCGCGGCATGGGCGCCCCCGTGCTGCTTGAGCACCTCGGCCGGATCCTCCTTGCGGGCGTCGATGAGGATGTCCGCTCCCAGCTCTCGGGCGAGTTCGAGCTTCTCGTCGGTGACGTCGATCGCGGCGACGGTCGCCCCGGCGATCTTCGCGTACTGCACGGCGAGGTGGCCAAGACCGCCGACCCCGGAGATCGCCACCAGCTGGGCCGGACGCACTCCGGCGACCTTCAGAGCCTTGTATGTCGTGACGCCGGCGCAGGTCAGCGGGGCGGCGTCGCGCGGGTCGATGCCGTCGGGGACCACAGCGGCGAAGTCGGCCGGGGCGAGCATCTTCTCGGCGTACCCGCCGTCCACGCTGTAGCCGGTGTTCTGCTGCTGCTCGCACAGCGTCTCCCAGCCGGACAGGCAGTGCTCGCACCGTCCGCAGGCCCAGCCCAGCCAGGGCACGGCCACCCGCTGCCCGACCTCCAGGTGGGTCACGCCGTCGCCGAGCGCCTCGACGATGCCGACGCCCTCGTGGCCCGGGATGAACGGCGGGGTCGGCTTGACCGGCCAGTCGCCGTGCGCCGCGTGGATGTCGGTGTGGCACAGCCCGGACGCCTCCAGGCGGATGCGGACCTGGCCGGGTCCGGGCTCCGGATCCGGGCGCTCCTCGATCACCAGCGGCTGCCCGAATGACCGGACGACTGCTGCCTTCATTTGATGCTCCTCAGGTCTGTCTGTTCGGTGTGGTTCCAGGGTCGAACGGGCCCCGACGCGGTGGGCAGGTCCTGGAGGTCCTCGCCTGTGGGGCCGCTCGGCCCTCAAGCCGTGCGGAAACCGGCCCTCAGTCGTGCGGGACGACGGCGACCGGGGCGGCGGCGTGGTGCAGGACGGCATGAGCGACCGGCCCGATGCGCATACCGAGCGCGGGCCGGTGCACCCTGCGGCCGACCACTACGAGTCCGGCCTGCGCGGCGGCCTGCAGTACGACTCCGGCGGGGCGGGCGAGATCGACCGTGTGGGCGACCGGGACTTGCGGGTACTTCTCCTGCCACGGCTTGAGAGCGTCGGACAGTGCCTTCTCCGCCTGACCCGTGATGCCGCCTTCCTGGCCGGCCAGCTGTCCCACAACCGGGCCATGTCCGTACAGCGGCGGCAGGCTCGGCGCGTGCACGGCGCGCAGCGCGGTCCTGCGAGCGGCGGCCGCGTCGAAGGCGAATTCCAGCAGCGGCGCGGCCGGGTCGCCCGGGTCGTCGAGCCCGACCACGATCTCGCCGCCGTCGTGTTTGGCGGCCGAGCGGGCGTTCGCCCGCACCATGGCCACCGGGCTGTTCACCCGGGCCAGCACCTGCTGCCCGACGGAGCCGAGCAGGAACCCTGCAATGGCGCCGTGACCGCTGGAGCCCAGCACCAGCATCTCGGCCTCCTCCGCCTGGCCCAGCAGCACCTCGGCCGCGGTCTCGGATATCTGCTCGGTGCTGACCGTCAGCTCCGGATGCCGCCCGTGCAGCTCCTCCTCGGCCTCCCGCAGAACCCGCTGGGCCCAGTGCTTCTGCGTGTCCAGATCCTGTGCGACGGGCACGTCGTGCGGCTGCCAGATCCAGGCATGCACCAGATGCAGCGGCAGATCCCGGCGCTGTGCCTCGCGGGCTGCCCAGTCGGCTGCGGCCAGGCTTTCGGGGGAGCCGTCCAGGCCGACGGTGATGGGGCGAATCATGGGAAGAGACCTCCGGATACGGGACCAGCGGGCCGCGGACGATGGCGCCGGCCCTTTTCCCCGAGCCTTACGAGAGGGCGGCCGCGGTTCCAGGGGCCGATGGTCCCGACTCGAACGGCATGGTCCCCAACGGTGAAGGCCCGCCCGGTTCTCCTCGGCGTTCGGCACCGATCGGCGCCGGGTAGGCGATCAACACCGGTACGCGGGGAATGCGGGAACAGCAGAGCGAAAAGGGCCGGTCGGCCCTGGCCGCTCGGCCCGCAATCGCGCAGGATCTGTGACAGGGAAGGACCGGTCCCGCCCATCTGGCGGTTCCGTGCCAGAGAACGACGACACAGGACAGGAGCCGTCGATGGCGGACAGCGAGCGACCCGGACCCGACAACCCGATCCGGGTCTTCCTGCTGGACGACCACGAGGTGGTACGCCGCGGGGTGCACGACCTGCTGAACGACGAACCGGACATCACCGTGATCGGCGAGGCCGCGAACGTGGAGCAGGCCCTGGTGCGTGTCCCCGCGCTGCGCCCGCAGGTGGCCGTGCTCGATGTGCGCCTGCCCGACGGCGACGGAGTGACCGTCTGCCGCGAGCTGCGCTCGCAGATGCCGGAGCTGGCCTGCCTGATGCTCACCTCCTTCGACGACGAGGAGGCCCTGCTGGACTCGATCATGGCCGGAGCGTCCGGGTACGTACTGAAGCAGATCCAGGGCTCGGATCTGGTGTCGGCCGTGCGCACCGTGGCCCGCGGGCAGTCCCTGCTCGACCCCAGCGCCACCGCCAAGCTGATGGCCCGCCTGCGCCAGGGCCAGGAACCGGAGCCCGAGCCCGACGCCCTGCCGGGCCTGACCGACCGGGAGCGGGAGATCCTGGCGCTCATCGGCGAAGGGCTCACCAACCGCCAGATCGGCCAGCGCCTCTACCTCGCGGAGAAGACGGTCAAGAACCACATCTCCCGCCTGCTCGCCAAACTCGGCGTGGAGCGGCGCATCCAGGCCGCGGTCATCGCCACGCAGGCCCAGGACCGGCTCCGCCACGAAGGGCGCTGAGGCTTCGCGCGCAGTCGGCAGCCGCAGGGCCGAACGTCCCTCACCCGGCCCCCGAGCGGCCCAAGCCGAACCCCCTCCCCGGCCACCAGGCTGGCAGCACACCCGGACAACGCCGGGCAGCACTGATCGGGAGGACGACGGACATGACCGTGCGCGTGGGCATCAACGGCTTCGGTCGCATCGGACGCAACTATCTGCGCTGCGTGCTGGAGCGCGCGGAGAGCGGTACCGGCGAGCCGGTCGAGGTCGTGGCGGTCAACGACCTCACCTCGCCGGACGCGCTCGCCCATCTGCTGGCGTACGACTCGACGTACGGCCGCCTCGGCCGCACCGTAGAACACGACGACACCTCGATCACTGTCGACGGTCACCGCATCGCCGTGACCGCCGAGCGTGACCCGGCCGAGCTGGACTGGGGGCACCTCGGTGTGGACGTGGTCATCGAGTCGACCGGCCGCTTCCGCACCCGTGAGCAGGCCGGTCTGCACCTGAAGGGGGGCGCCCGGAAGGTACTGCTCTCCGTACCGGGCAAGGGAGTTGACGCCACGATCGTGATGGGTGTCAACGAGGGCGCGTACGTCCCGGAGAGCGACCACGTGGTCTCCAACGCCTCGTGCACCACCAACTGCGTGGCGCCCATGGTGAAGGTGCTCGACGAGCACTTCGGCCTGGTCAAGGGCCTGATGACCACCATCCACGGCTACACCAACGACCAGGTGGTCCTCGACGGCCCGCACAAGGACCTGCGCCGCGGTCGCAGCGCCGCCGTCAACATCATCCCCACTTCCACCGGCGCTGCCCGCGCCGTCGGCCTGGTCCTGCCGGAGCTGACCGGGACCCTGGACGGCATCGCCGTCCGCGTGCCGGTCGAGGACGGCTCGCTGACCGACCTGAGCGTGGTTCTGGAGCGGCCCGTGACCGCGGACGAGGTCAACGCCGCGTTCCGGGAGGCTGCCGACGGGCCGCTGAAGGGAATCCTGCGGGTCTCGGACGCCCCGATCGTCTCCCGCGACGTGGTCGGCGATCCCGCCTCGTGCGTCCTGGACGCCCCGCTGACGCAGGCGCACGGCGATCTGGTCAAGGTCTTCGGCTGGTACGACAACGAGTGGGGCTACACCAACCGGCTGCTCGACCTCACCGAGTACGTCGCCAAAACGCTCCCACGGAACTGACCGACCGGGCCCGGGACCCAGAGCGGCAGGTGGCCGTCGGCCCGGGCACAGGACCCGCTCGGGAACCTTGTGCACCGTGCGCGCCTGCACTGGTGCGCCGGTGCCTGCCGGCTCTCCGGAAGTTCCCGGACAACCTCCGGGGCTTGGGACAAGGACAAGGAGCCATGCGGGGGCTGCTTACGTCGCAGGGGCCGTCCCGTTGAACGGTCCGCCGCGGCACCGGGCAGGTCGTCCGCCACGGTGATGACGTGGTCCAGGCGCGTGATCTGCGCGCCACACCGGGGGCGTGCCGCGCACCAGCCGCAGCCGGCCTTGAGGTGGTGCTCAGCAGCGTCAACGACACCCTGCACGCGTAGGTGCTGCGCGCTGGCCCAGGCAGCACGCGGATGATCGCCCAGCGGGCCACCGGCTACAACAACATGCCGTCGCGGCAGCAGGGCCGATCGGTCCGCCCCGTAGCGGCGTACGGCCCTGATGAGCAGGCAGGCCGGGCCGGACGAGGCAGGCCGGAGCGACGGTCGTGGCCTCGCGGTCCGGCCAAGACCGCGCGGAACTCACCGCAGCTCGTTGTGGGGGCTCTGTCTGCGGGTTCCTGGCGGTGCTCCCCGACACGGGTGTCAATACCAGGGCCCTGACACGGACCGGCTGAGGGGCTGACGGGCATGCCCTTCAGGGGACCGCACGGCGCGTCCGGCTCGTATTTCAAGGCCGTATGGCAGGGCCCGGAAGGGCCGGTCAACCCTCTCCCGAGCCGGGGACCGTGGCGCAGGGTTGGCGGTACGGGGGAGAGCTTTGCAGAGGAGAGCCGTCATGCAGACCCGGGAAGTCGACGCCACAGCCGTTCGGTCCCTGCTGGCCGCAGCCGTGGCAGCACCGTCGATCCACAATACGCAGCCCTGGCGGTTCGGCCTGGACCCGGACAGCCGGTCGGTCGAGGTCTGGGCCGACCGCGGACGGCCACTGCCGATGACCGATCCCGACCTGCGTGCCCAGCACCTGTCGGTGGGCGCGGCCGTCTTCAACCTCCGCGTGGCCGCGGCACACCTGGGCTGGGAACCGATCGTCGGTCTGCTGCCCGCCGCGGACGATCCCGACCTGCTAGCCCGCGTGCAACTCGCCCGGCCCGCCGCGAACGGGCCCTCGACCCTGGGCGGCCTGTACGAAGCAATCGAGCGGCGTCACACCAGCCGGATGCCCTTCACCGGCCGCCCGGTGCCGGAACCGGTCGTGTCACAGATGATCACCGCCGCCCGGGCCGAGGGCGCGCGCCTGGACGTTCCCGACATCATGGGAACCCGGCGTCTGCTGCAGTTGACCCAGGCGGCCGAGGCCCGCAACGCATCCCATTCGGCTCGCACGGCCGAGGCACGCACCCGGCTCACCGCCCCCGGAAGGGACACCCCCTACGGCATCCCCGTGACCGCCCTGGGCGCCCGGGATGCGTCCGGGCGGATACCGATGCGGGATTTCACCGGCCGGCTGCCCGTGCCGTACCTGCCCGCCCTGCACTTCGAACGCCACGCCCAGGTAGCGCTGTTGTGGACCTCGTGGGACCAGCGCGAGGACTGGCTGCGGGCCGGCCAGGCCCTGCAGCGCGTACTGCTCACGGCGACGGTGCACGGGGTACGCACCTCCATGCTGCACCAGGCGATGGAGTGGCTGGATCTGCGGGCGGCGATGGGCGGATCGAGGCAACCGTGTTCCCCACAGCTGCTGATCCGGTTCGGGTACGGCCCCGAGGGCGGCCGCACACCACGCGCGGCCGCGCACGCCACACCTCGTCCCGCTCTCGGACCCGAGCCGGCGGCTTCCGATGCGCGTGCCGTTCCATCCGACTGACTGTGCCGCCCCGGCGGCATACGCCCTGCCGACGAGGCAGTCGGAAGGCGGGCGGCCCCGCTCACTGCGTGCCGCCGCCCGCTCCCTTGAGCTCGCCTCCGGTGACCATCTCGGATTCGATCCAGGCGTGGATTGGGCGTTGGAGGTTGAAGTGACGCGCCCAACGCCGCCCCGGTCCTCTCTGGTCCGAGACTGCCTGTGACGGCGCGCGGCCGGGAGTGCCTCGTGGGGGTGTTCGGCATGTCGTCACTGGAGAACGATGGTGAGCGTGGCGGGGCTGCTCTGTCTCACCGCCACCCCCGCGGTGCCTCGAACGCTCTCCGCTGCTGGTTGGTGGGATCGCCCTGGCGTGTTCGGCCCCGCTGTTGGAGGCGTCTTACGCGTGCCGGTGTCCCCGGTTGGCGTTGAACTCGGCCCAGGCACATTCCCACCAGGCCATGCGACGCACATCCAGCCGTACCCGGGCGACCCACCAGCCGCCCACAACCAGCACGCCTACACCCGCTCCGGCGGCCGCGCCGAGGGCGGCTCCCTGTGACCTGGCCTCGGCGGGGGTGGGCGGTGCGGGGCGAAGGCGGTCGGTGTCGTCGAGCCACACTGTGGTGGAGGATCCGGCCTTGCTGCCCGCTGCCACCGGGGCCTCGCCGGTCTTGGGAGAGCCGTCGGGGGTCGTCCACCGCACAGTCGTCCGCACGTGGTCGTCTGCCAGCCCGGAGAACCGTGACGGCGTCGCGGGGGCGTCCTCGACGAGGCGCGCCGCCGTGCGGTGCAGGCCCTGCGCCTGGTCGCGAGCGGAGCGTTCGCCGACGCCGGCCATCACCACGCCCACTGCAGGGACCATGAGGAGCAGTAGCGTCGCCGCTGCGCCGCCGATCCAGGCTTCGGCGACGTCGGAGCGCCGTTTGAGCGGGTTGCGCCGCCAACGCCAGAGCATCACCCTGCCACCGTGTTTCAGCATGCGTGCATC
Source organism: Streptomyces sp. DSM 40750 (assembly GCF_024612035.1). GTDB lineage: Bacteria > Actinomycetota > Actinomycetes > Streptomycetales > Streptomycetaceae > Streptomyces. Next base: position 179,020 of record NZ_CP102513.1, on the reverse strand, counting down.
CCTCCGAGCGCGACGGACCTGAACATCACACCGCTACGGTGACGGATCGGCGATCGGTGGAGGCAGAGACCAACGGGGTCGTCTTGTGAGGGCCGATCGGCACCGTTGTGAAAGGCCGGCTGGGCCCGGTCGGCTGCCGGAGCGCCGCCGGGCACAATGCCGTTCATGACAGACGAAGCGGTCGATGGCATGGATGCTCCTCAACTGGGTGAGGCCGTCGCGCTGTTGGCGGGCTTCCTGGGGGCCGAGCCGTTGACCGCGGCCATCGCCTCTCTGGATGGAACAGGTCGGTGCCGCCGTCGCCCGCCACGCCGTCACGCCCGACCTGCGCCCCGCGCTGGAGGACCTGCCCGGCGCCGGTGCCCTCATCTCCGACCTGCACCACCAGAGCGCGCGACCCCTGTCCCCTGAGGCTGCCGTCGCGAAGGCGGCTACGCGGGCACCGTCGACCGGGTTCGCGCGGTCGCCGCCGGCGCCCCCCGGCCGAGACGGGCTTCGTCGAGGACATAGCCATGGCCAAGGAGGAGGACATCTACCACCGCCGTCCCCGTACGAGATCCTGACGCCGCCTTCGCACCCCACTGAACCCGATGGGGGTCACGCGCCTGCGTCGTCTCCGCTCGGCCAGCCCGTCGTCCGCCACTCGTGACGGCCCTGCGGCGGCTCGCCGTCCCGTGCGCTGTGTGCGGCGAGCGCGCTGGCCAGGCCGCTGTGCACGGGGATGGACGGGCAGTCCCCGTCGGGCACGAGGGAGTCATCCGCGGCAATCGCGGCCAGTTCCAGACTGCGGCCCGCTGCGGCGAGACGGCGCGCGGCCTCGATGATCGCCAACTGTCCCTCGGTCGACCAGCTGTGCAGTCCGGTCAAGTCGACGATGACCGGACCACTCCCACGTCCCACCACCCAGCCGATGGCACCGATAAAGCGGTGGACGGCGTCCGGGCCCAGGTACCCGGAGACGGACAGGATGCCGAAGTCCCGCTCGACGGTGTAGCGCCACTCGATGGTCATCGTCGTCGACTTCCTTGCTCGGTCGGCCTGTCGGCTCAGAGGGGGAGGGTGATCCAGATGCTCTTGCCCTTGCGGTCGGCGTCGCCCCGGACGACCGCGGTGCCGCCCAGACCGAGGGTGAGCTCCATGACGGTGGCCAGGCCGCCACCGGTATCGGTGACCGCGCCGTACAACGGCGGCTGGTAGGGGTGGCGGTCGTGCACGGCGAAGGCCAGACAGTCCACGCCTGCCGCGTAGATGACGGTCAGCTGCGGGGAGAGGACGGCGGCGTGCCGGACGCTGTTGGTGACCAGTTCGCTCAGGATCAGCAGGGCCGGTCCGATGGCGGGGTGGCACGGGTTTATGCCCCACTCCGCCAGGGCCTGCTCGGCGGTCTCCCGAGCCGTTCGGACCGCAGACGGCGTGGTCGGCAGGGTCAGCACGTGCCGGTGGGGAAGGGCTTCGAGCTGGGTGCTCATCACGTTTCCGCGCGGGCGAGGCGAAATCCGGTCACGGTCTCGGGATGCAGGCGCAGCAGGGTGTCGTGCGGACCGTGGCTCCAGCCGGACAGGGTGCGCTGGTAGTGGGCCGTATCGTCGGGATCGGTGATCACGTCGACCGACCCGGCGACGCTGACGGTCCAGCCGATGCCCGTCGCCGCGCGGACCTCGTCCACGTGGTACGTCGCCGTGGTGGGCACCGCGACGGCCGGGGCCGGCGTGCGCACCACCAGACGGCCGTACGTCCAGGTCATCCGGCCGGGCCGGATGACGGTCAGGTCCCGTCGCGTGTACGCCGGACGCCCGGGTGCGCGTCCCTCCAGCAGCCGCGGGGCCTCGGCCCCTGGGACCTCGACCATGGGCAGGGGTGTGGGTGGAGTGCTCATCCGACGGTTTTCTCCGCTTCCGCGCTGACGGGCCGGGACGTCTGGGCGGGCAGCGACCGCATGACGCCGGTGTGCTCCAGGTAGGTGCGGGCGCCCTGGATCGCCTCGGGTGTGGTGGCGTACTCGCGTCCCTCCAGGCGCAGGAGCTCCAGCGCGCCGACGGAGTCCAGGACCTGGCGCTGACCGGGGCGTATCCCGGAGGTCATGACGACGATGCCGCGCCGGTTCAGCTTCTCCACCACGTCCTTCAGGACGAGGGCGCCGGTGGCGTCGATGGTCGTCACGCGGGACATACGCAGGATGATCACGCGTACGTCGGCGACCTCGGCCAGTTCCAGCAGGAAGCGGTGGGCGGCGGCGAAGAACAGCGGCCCGTCGATCCGGTACGCCACGATGTGCTCGGCCAGCAGCGCGTGCTCCTCGGCGCTGTGGTCACCGCGGTCGAGGGGGACCTCTTCGAGGCGGGCCTGTTCGGCGACCGCGTGCAGGGCGAGGGCGCCCGCGGCGACGAGGCCGATGATCACGGCGTACACCAGGTCGAGGGCGAGCGTCGCGACGGCGGTGAGGACGAGGATCAGCGCATCGGCACGGGTGGCCTTCGCCATCGCTCTCAGCGAGCCGACCTCGATCATGCGGATCGCGGTGGCCAGCAGCACGCCGGCCAGTGCCGCGAGCGGGATCTTGGAGACGAGGGGCGCGGCCGCGAAGACGATCACGGCGAGGACCACGGCGTGGATGAGGGAGGCCAGCCGGGAACTCGCGCCGGTACGGACGTTGACCGCGGTTCGCGCGATCGCGCCGGTCGCGGGAACGCCGCCGAACAGCGGGGCCGCGATGTTGGCCAGTCCCTGGCCGAACAGCTCCCGGTCCGGATCGTGTTTCTGGCCGACCGTCATGCCGTCGGCGACCGAGGCGGACAACAGTGACTCCAGGGCTGCCAGCGCTGCCACCGCGACCGCGGGGGCGAGCAGCGAGCCGAGCGCGCCCGGATCGAGGAAGGACAGCGAGGGCGCGGGCAGACCGGACGGCAGGTCACCGATCGGCTTGACCGCGTCCAGGCCGGCCACCTGGGCCACGAGGGTGGCCGCGATCACCGCGAGGATGGAGAAGGGGATCGTGGGCCGCCGGCGGGCGCCGACCAGCATCACGGCGGCTACCGCCAGCGCGAAGGCGACGGTGGTCCAGTTCGGGTCCTTCGCGAACTCCGCCAGCGCGTTCCAGGCCACCACGAGGACCCGGTCGCCCTCGGGCGTGGGCACGCCCAGGGCGTTCGGGATCTGCTGCAGTGCGATGACACAGGCGATACCGAGAGTGAAGCCCTCCACGACCGGCGCGGGCACGTACTGCATGTACTTGCCGGCCCGCAGCACCGCCAGCGCCACGAGCATGACGCCGGCCATCAGCCCGACGGTCAGCACCCCGCCCGGCCCGTACTCGGCGACGATCGGCACCAACACCACCGTCATCGCACCGGTCGGCCCGGACACCTGAAGGTTCGACCCGCCGAACAGTGCGGCGAGCGCACCGGCGACCACCGCGGTCGCCAGCCCCGCCTCCGCGCCGAGCCCGGAGGAGACGCCGAAGCCGAGCGCGAGCGGCAGCGCGACAATCGCCACGGTGAGGCCGGCCAGCAGGTCCCGGCGCGGATCCCGGCGCATCTCCGCGAGATCACTACGGTCGGGCAGCAGCGCGGTGAGCCGAGCCCCGACCCGGCCGAAGGAGATCCTCATCGCGCGGCGGCCTCGGTATCCCGCAGCTCGGCCAGCAGCTCGTTCCGCCCGGCCAGCATCTCTGTCAGGATCCGACGCGCCGCCCCCATCAGGTCGGCGACGTCCCCGCTCGCGAGCGCGTACACCACCGTCGAGCCCTCGCGCTGGGAGGTGACGATGCCCGACCGTCGCAGCACCGCCAGCTGCTGAGACAGGCTGGAGGGCTCCACCTCGATCGCGGCCAGCAGCTCCCGTACGGGCATCGGCCCGTCCTGCAGCAGCTCGAGCACGCGTATCCGAACGGGATGCCCCAGCATCCGGAAGAACTCGGCCTTGGCCTGGTACAGCGGAACGGACACAATCCCTCGACTTCCCAGACAGCGCCCCACCACGGAGGCCGCGAAGGCTGTGCCCGCGACTACCTGCGAGTACAGCCAACATATCATCTAACCAATTGCGAAATTTTGCAATTCGGCATCCCGCTGCGGCCTGAGTGATGTTCTATGGGCGTGACGGCGGGCCGGGCTGCGGGGCGGCCGTCGGTCGGTGAGGGGGCCGGTCGCCCCTCACCAGTCGCGGCTCAGGCTTTCTTGACCACGCCGGACTTGAGCTGCATCGCCCCGAAACCGTCGATCTTGCAGTCGATGTCGTGGCCGTCGACCCCGTCGACCAGCCGGATGCCGCGCACCTTGGTGCCGGCCTTGATCCCCGATGGGCTGCCCTTGACCTTGAGCGCCTTCACGACGACCACCGTGTCGCCGTCCTGGAGCACATTGCCGACGGAGTCCTTGACGACCCGCTCCCCGGCGGCATCCCCGGCTTCCGCACCGCTCTCCGCGGGAACCCATTCGTGGCCGCATTCCGGGCACACGACGAGGGCGTTCATCTCGTAGGTGTACTCACAGGAGCACTTCGGACAGGGAGGAGGATTCTCGAGCATCGCGCCAGCGTATCCGGCCCGAACGTCTGTCCCGACGGACGAGAAGGGCCACCGGTGTTCCCTTCGAAGAGGGAACCGCCGGATGGCGCCTCCAGGGCCGTTCCCCCCGATCACGATCGGCCGCCAGCCGCAGGCTCAGCGTCGGGACATGTAGGGATCGAGGGCCTTTGTGCAGAACCCTGTTGAGCGGGAAGTCCCAGTCGCCGAGGTATTCGACGGCCTCGCCGCCGGTGCCGCCTTGAACCGCAACAGCCCCAGCAGGTGGTTGCCAGCCTCCAGGGTGTCGGTCATCATCCGCCACTGGATCGCGTTGTTCGGCTGGACCTCGCGCTTGCGGCTGGTGAAAGCGCCGTAGGAGTGTCAGAGGTGCTCGCCGACCGTCAGCATCGTGGCCGCCGCGAGCATCTCGCCCTAGTGCTGGGCGAGGCAGAGGCGCATGCGGTCGGGATCCAAGGACCCTTTAGTGCGGTCCGCATCCGTTGGAAGCAGGCCGGCGGGCGGGGAATGAACCGGCCCCGTTCAGCGGTCTCCACATGGATGTCGTAGAAGGCGGGCAGGTCCTCGTAGTCGCCCTGGACGACCTTGACGTCGGCCTTGTCCGCTTTCTTGATGTTGGGGCGCCATCGCTGGTTGATGCCCTGCGGAAGGTCCTCCAACGACCGTCCGGCGAAGGGTACTTGGAAAACGTAGCGCAGCCGCCGGGCCTGCGGGGCGGCGATCGCAGCCTTGACCGTCTCGGCACTCCGGCAGCGGGCTACCACGGGCGGCCCCTGTCCCGAGTTCGATGCCCAGGTCGTCCTTGAGAGCGGCTGTCCATTCCTTCAGAACGTCGTCCAGGATTGATCGTCGTTCTCTCGTCCGTGTGACCTGCGAGCGGCTTGAGCGGAGTGCGGCGTCGGCTACAGCAGGCTGCTCCAGTACGCCCAGAAGCGGGTGAGGACGAGGAGTGCGATCACGCCGTACCAGGCGCCGAGGAGCATCCAGTGCGTGTCCCGCACGATCGCCAGCACCCCGCTGGGCATGGGGATGATTCCGCGTTCCAGGCAGTGCAGGCTGACGTACCAGAACAGGGCGATGGTCACGACCCAGACGACGGCGCAGTAGGGGCAGAGCTTGTTGAGCTCGTAGAGCGACTGTCCGATCAGCCAGTGGACGAACGCCACCGTCACCAGTGCGCCGGCGTCCAGCGCGATCCACACCTTCCGGTGCAGGCGCGCGCCGGTGAGCACGGCGACGCCCAGGGCGGTCACGGCGGCGAAGGCGCCCAGGCCGAGCAGCATGTTGGGGAAGCCGAACACGCTGCCCTGCGGGCTGGACATGACGCTGCCGCAGCTCACGACGGGGCTGATGTTGCACGGCGGTTGGTAGGAGGGGTCGCGGAGGAGCCGCCAGTCGTCCACGGTGAGCTGGAAGGACGCGAGCCAGCCGACGGTACCGGTGAGGACCATCACCCATCCCGTGCGGCGGCCCGCGCCCACTGTGTGCGGGCGCCGGGTGGTTGTGGCGGCCCGTGCGAGCGCGGGTCCGGGGCTCATGGGGCTCACCGGGAGCCGGAGGCCGACCGGGTCCGGCGCGTGTGCGTCGGGGCCGCGGTCGGTGTGGCTCGCCTGCGGTAGACGAGGTAGGGCCGGGCGAGGTAGCCGATCGGGGCGCTCCACACGTGCACCAGCCGGGTGAACGGCCAGGCCGCGAAGAGCAGGAAGGCGGTCAGGGCGTGCAGCTGGAACAGTAGCGGGGCTCCGGTGATCGCCTCCGGCTGCGGCTGGAGGACGAACAGGCCGCGGAACCAGACGGAGACGGTGGAGCGGTAGTCATAGCTGGCGCCGAAGACGTTGTGGGCGGCGGTGGCGGTGATGCCGAGCACGACGGTGGCGGACAGCAGGGGGAAGAGGAGTTTGTCGCTGCGGTCGGTGGTGAGCCGGATCCTGCGCGTCAGGAGCCGGCGGGTGCACAGCATGCCGAGGCCCGCGACCATGGCGATGCCCGCCACCGAGCCCGCCCAGACGGCCGTGGTGTGGTACGCGTGCTCGCTGATGCCGACGGCCTCGGTCCACGAGTCGGGAATGGCGAGTCCCACGACATGGCCGGCGATCACCATGAAGGCGCCGAGGTGGAACAGCGGGCTGCCCCAGCGCAGCCAGCGGTGTTCGAGGAGCTGGCTGGTGTGCGTGGTCCATCCGAACTGGTCCTGGCGGTAGCGCCAACTGTGTCCGACCACGAACACCGCGAGGCAGATGTACGGGACGGCGACCCACAGCAGGAGGTCGGTGCCGCTCGCCGCCGCGGCGGCCGACGGGGAGAGGGATGCGGCGTTCATCGGGTGCCTTCCATACGGCTGGTGGTCGGGTTGGTGGCCGGTACCCGGGTCGGCGGAGCGGCCATCGGCGGCACGAAGGTGCTCGGAGGGGCGAACTCCCCTTCCCCGTACGTTCCGTAGGGGTCGAGGCCGACCTCCTCGTTCGGCGGGCCCTCGGCGACGAGCTGGGCCACCGCCGCGCGGTCCGCCTCGGTGGGCGGCGGCAGCAGGGTGAGCAGCGCGGCCAGGACGTGCCGGTAGGGGGAGTCGGCGTCGGCCAGGGCGTGGTGGATGAGTTCCAGCCCGCGGCGGTGCTGGCGCAGCGGGGCCTCGCCGCCACCCGGGCCCGCCAGGGCGGCGAACTCCAGGACGACCGGCAGGTGGTCGGGCAGTTCACCCCCGTCGATGTCCCAGCCCGCGGCCTTGTACCGCTGGTTCAAAGTGAGCAGGGCCATGCCCCGGCGGCGGGTGTCGCCGTGCAGGTAGTAGGTGAGGTAGAGGCTGCTCTTGCGGCGCAGGTCGAACATCTCGACGTAGTGGCGCTCCAGTGCCTCCGGCTCCTGGTCGGCGAACCATGTGGTGAAGTCGGCCAGGTGCTCGGCGGCGGGTGAGGGCGGCAGCGTCTCGATGGACGCGGTCAACACGGCTCGGCAGGCGGCGAGTTCGGCGTCCGGGTACTGCAGGAGCAGTGAGCACAGCCGCAGCAGCAGGGTGCGTGACTCGGCCTCCTCGGGTGTGAGGCGGGCCGGGCGGCGTACAGCGGCGCGGACGCGGGTGCGGATGAGAGCGGGAATGGTGGTGGGCAGCGGGCTCACGGACGGTCTCCGGCGGGGGCTTCGGGCGCACGGCGGCGCAGGGTGGGGATGCCGAGCATCACTCGTCGGCCACCGGCGTCCGCCGGGTCGTCGGACGATTCGACCGGGCAGCGGTTCTCCATCGCGCTGAGCGCGGCGGCATCCTCCTTGTGGGCGGCGGGGACGACGTAGCGGTCCTGGTATTTGGCGATGGCGAGAAGCCGGTGCAGGTCCTCCGCCTCGCTCGGGGTGAGGCCGACGGCCTTCAGCGCTGCCTCGTCGCCGTCCTCCCCGAGGGTGCGTTCACGCATGTACGAGCGCAGGGCGGTGAGCTTCATCAGCACCCCGGCGACCACATCGGCGTCCCCGGCGGTGAACAGCTCCGCCAGGTACTCCAGCGGGATGCGCAGCCGGGTGACGGCGGCGAAGACGTGGTCGGGGTCGTCCTGGTTTCCGCCCGCGGCGTCGACGGCGTCCAGGACGGGGCTGAGCGGGGGTACATACCAGACCATCGGCATCGTCCGGTACTCCGGGTGCAGCGGCAGCGCCACCTTGTACCTCATCACGAGGTCGTAGACCGGGGAGCGGCGGGCCGCGTCCAGCCAGTCCTCCGGGATGCCGGCCTCCCGGGCCGCCGTGATCACGGCGGGGTCGTGCGGGTCGAGGAAGACGCCGCGCTGGGCGTCGAGCAGGTCCTTCTCGTCCGGGGTGGCCGCGGCCTCGCCGACGCGGTCGGCGTCGTACAGCAGCAGCCCGAGGTAGCGCAGGCGTCCGACGCAGGTCTCCGAGCAGACGGTGGGCTGGCCGGCCTCGATGCGCGGGAAGCAGAACGTGCACTTCTCGGCCTTGCCGGTGGCGTGGTTGACGTACACCTTCTTGTACGGGCAGGCCGTCACGCACATCCGCCAGCCGCGGCAGCGTTCCTGGTCGACCAGGACGATGCCGTCCTCGACCCGCTTGTACATCGCGCCGGACGGGCAGGCGGAGACACAGGCCGGGTTGAGGCAGTGCTCGCACAGGCGCGGGAGGTGGAAGAGGAAGGTCTGCTCGAACTCGAACTTGACCTTCTCCGCCCATTCCCCGGTCAGGTTGGGGTCACCGCCGGCGTTCTCGGGCGCGCCGCCGAGGCCGTCCTCCCAGTTGGCGCCCCAGGTGATGGACGTCGGTTTGCCGGTGAGGACGGAGCGCGGGCGGGCCACGGGCATGTCCTTGCCGGCCGGGGCGTTGACGAGGTTGTCGTAGTCGTAGGTGACCGGCTCGTAGTAGTCCTCGATGGACGGCAGGTCGGGGTTGGAGAAGAGGGACAGGAGCCGCTTGATCCGGCCGCCGGAGCGCAGGACGAGGCGTCCGCGCTTGTCGAGCATCCAGCCACCCTTCCAGTGTGCCTGGTCCTCGTAGCGGCGGGGGTAGCCGACGCCGGGCTTGGTCTCGACGTTGTTGAACCAGGCGTACTCGACGCCGGTGCGGTTGGTCCATGTCTGCTTGCAGGTGACCGAGCAGGTGTGGCAGCCGATGCACTTGTCGAGGTTCATCACCATCGCGATCTGTGCCATGACGCGCATGTCAGTACTCCACTTGCTGGCTGCGGCGGCGGATGACGGTGACCTCGTCGCGCTGGTTGCCGGTCGGGCCGTAGTAGTTGAAGGCGTAGGTGAACTGGGCGTAGCCGCCTGCGAGGTGGGTGGGCTTGAGCAGGAGCCGGGTGAGTGAGTTGTGGATGCCGCCGCGCTTGCCGCTGACCTCGGTCCTCGGGACGTTCACGTTGCGGTCCTGGGCGTGGTACATGTACACGGTTCCCTCGGGCATGCGGTGGGTGACCACGGCCCGGGCGGCGACGACGCCGTTGCGGTTGTACGCCTCGATCCACTCGTTGTCCTTGACGCCGATCTTCTCGGCGTCGGCGGCGGACATCCAGATCGTCGGGCCGCCGCGGGACAGGTCGAGCATGTACTTGTTGTCCTGGTAGTTCGAGTGGATGGACCACTTCGAGTGCGGGGTCAGATAGCGGACCGTGACCTCGGCCCGGCCGCTCTCGCCCAGGTGCTCGTCGCCGTAGTGCTTGGGCGTGTTCAACGGAGGCCGGTAGACCGGCAGTTGCTCGCCGAGTTCGGCGATCCAGTCGTGCTGGACGAAGAAGTGCTGGCGGCCGGTGAGGGTGTGCCAGGGCTTCTTGTGCTCGGTGTTGATGACGAACGGCGAGTAGCGGCGCCCGCCGGTCTCCGAGCCCGACCATTCGTACGACGTCATCACCGAACGGGGCTGGGTGCGCGTGTCGGCGAACGTGATCCGGTCGGCCTCGCGCTCGGAGGCGAGTTCGACCAGGCCCTCGCTGCCGGTCTGCCGCTCCAGCTCCCGGAAGCCCTCTGTGGCCAGGCGGCCGTTGGTGGTGCCGGACAGGGCGAGGATCGCCTCGCACATGTCGGAGGCGGTGGCGAGGGAGGGCCGTCCGGCGGCGATGCCGTCCCTGACGGTGCCGTTGCGGTGCCGGAGGTCGTCGATCTCCTGGTTCGGGTGGACGGTGACGCCCTTGGTGGTGGTGCCCAGCGTGTCGAGCAGCGGGCCGACGGCGCGCATCTTCTGCGCGATCGCGGCGTAGTCCCGTTCGATGACGACCAGATTCGGCATGGTCCGCCCGGGAACCGGCTCGCACTCGCCGGTCTTCCAGTCCCGCACCACCCCGCCCGGCTGGGCGAGTTCGTCCGGGGTGTCGTGCAGCAGCGGCACCGCGAGGACATCGGTGCGGGTGCCGAGGTGGTCGGCGGCCAGTTCGCTGAACTTGTCGGCCATCGTCAGGAACATGTCGTAGTCGGTGCGGGCCTGCCACGGCGGGGCGATGGCCGGGGTGAAGGCGTGGACGAAGGGGTGCATGTCGGTCGACGACAGGTCGTCCTTCTCGTACCAGGTGGCGGCCGGCAGGACGACGTCGGAGAGCAGGCTGGTGGAGGTCATGCGGAAGTCCATGGTGACGAGCAGGTCGAGCTTGCCCTCGGGCGCCTCCTCCCGCCACACCACCTCCTTCGGACGGCCCTCGGGCGGGGTCTCCTCGGAGCGGACCGCCGCGTCCGTGCCCAGCAGGTGGCGCAGGAAGTACTCGTTGCCCTTGCCGGAGGAGCCGAGCAGGTTGGCCCGCCACACGGTCAGCACACGCGGGAAGTTGGCCGGGTCGTCCGGGTCCTCGACGGCGAACCGCAGCCGCCCGGACTTCAGCTCGTCCACGATGTGCTCGGCGACCGGCCGGCCCGCAGCGGCTGCCTCGTCGGCCAGATCGAGGGGGTTGCGGTTGAAGCCGGGGTGACCGGGAGTCCAGCCCAGCCGCACGGCCTGCGCGAGTGTGTCCGCGAACGCCTTGCCCTTGAACCGGCCCTTCCCGAGCGGGGAAGCAAACTCGTCGGGCCCGAACGCCTCGTAGCGCCACTGGTCGGAGTTCAGATACCAGTACGAGGTGCCCGCCATGTGCCGGGTGGGCCGCTGCCAGTCGAAGGCGAACGACAGGTGCTGCTGTCCGGTGACCGGGCGGACCTTCTCCTGGCCGACGTAGTGCGCCCAGCCGCCGCCGTTGACGCCCTGGCAGCCGGTCATCGTGATCAGCGCCAGGAAGGCACGGTAGATGGTGTCGGAGTGGAACCAGTGGTTGGTGCCGGCACCCAGCGCGATCATGGACCGGCCGTTGGTGCGCTCGGCGTTGCGGGCGAACTCCCGGCCGATGCGGGCAGCCTGCTCCGCCGGGACCGAGGTGATCGTCTCCTGCCAGGCCGGGGTGTACGGCTCGGACGCGTCCTCGTACGAGGTGGGCCAGTTGCCCGGCAGCCCGGGGCGTGCGACGCCGTACTGCGCCAGCATCAGGTCGAAGACCGTGGTGACGAGCCGGCCGCCGACCCGGCGCACCGGCACCCCGCGCACCAGGACCGAACCGCCTTCCGTGCCGCCCTCGTCGAAGCGGGGCAGCGCGACCTCGGCCGTCTCCTCGGCCCGCTCCAGCAGGCTCAGTTCGGGTACCACGTCGCCCAGGTCCAGGTTCCAACGACCTCGCCCGGCTTCCCCCCACCGGAAGCCGAGCGAGCCGTTGGGGACCACGGGTTCGCCCGTGGCCCCGTCCAGGAGAACCGTCTTGGACTCGGCGTGCTCCGTGTCGTGTCCGAGGTCGGCGGCGGTCAGGAACCCGTCCGGGACGAGACCGCGGTCGTGCTCGCGCAGGGTCACCAGGAACGGGGCGTCGGTGAACTTGCGCATGTAGTCCTGGAAGTAGGGCACTTCGCGGTCGATCAGGAACTCGCGCAGGATGACGTGGCCCATGGCCATCGCCAGCGCCCCGTCCGTGCCGGGGTGCGGGGCGACCCACTCGTCGGCGTGCTTGACGTTGTCGGCGTAGTCGGGGCTGACCGCGACGACCTTGGTGCCGTTGTAGCGGGTCTCGGTGAGGAAGTGCGCGTCGGGCGTGCGGGTCACGGGGATGTTGGAGCCCCACATGATCAGATAGCCCGCGTTCCACCAGTCCGCCGCCTCCGGCACGTCCGTCTGGTCGCCGAAGACCTGCGGCGAGGCGATCGGCAGGTCGGCGTACCAGTCGTAGAACGACAGCAGCGTGCCGCCGATCAGCGAGTGGAACCGAGCCCCGGCCGCGAACGACGCCATCGACATCGCCGGGATGGGCGAGAAGCCCGCGACGCGGTCGGGTCCGTACGCCTTGACGGTGTGCACCTGGGCGGCGGCGATCAGCTCGCTGACCTCGTCCCAGTCGGCGCGCACCAGGCCGCCCTTGCCGCGAGCCCGTTTGTAGGAGCGGGCCCTGGCCGGGTCGCCGGTGATCTCGGCCCAGGCCGCCACCGGGTCGCCGAGCCGCTTGCGGGCCTCGCGCCAGAGCTTCAGCAACTCGCCCCGCACATATGGGTAGCGGACGCGGCTGGGGGAGTAGGTGTACCAGGAGAAGGAGGCCCCGCGCGGGCAACCGCGTGGCTCGTACTCGGGGCAGTCCGTGCCGATCGACGGGTAGTCGGTGGCCTGGTGCTCCCAGGTGATGATGCCGTCCTTGACGTACACCATCCACGAGCACGACCCTGTGCAGTTCACACCATGGGTGGAGCGCACCACCTTGTCGTGGGCCCACCGGTCCCGGTAGAAGCTCTCCCACTTCGGGTCGCCTTCGCCGAACACGGCGCGCCCGTCGGCCGACATCTCACGACGGGTCAACAGTCTGCGGGCCGCCAGCGGCCAGCCCGCACCTGTGGGCGACGCCTGGCGCCGTGCGCTCTGATCGTTCTCCATGGTTGGGAACGCTAGAAGCCGCAGGCCATGGTGCACCTGGGGCCGGCGGTCCCTGCCGGACGACCTTCCGGCCCTGTCTGGCCGGTTGCCATAGGGACCTTTGGTCCCCGTGCTGGGTCCGGTCGGCGGGGGAGTCGGCTGCGCCCGGCGTGCATGCTGGGCACTGATCGAACCGCGGATGCCCATCTGTACGACCGCATTCCGTGCCTGCCTGGCAGCCGATTCCCCCGTCCCCGGCCGCCGCAGGTACAGCGCGTACGGAGCGTGGCGCCCGGTTCGGTCGAGCGTCCGGCCGCTCACCGCGGCCGGACGCGGCATTCGCCCCGAGAGTCGGCACCCGGAATGCCGGCCCCACCCGCATCGACCGGCCGCGCCGGCCCGACCCGCTGGAGACACGACCATGAGCGTGCTCACCCTCGCCTCGAACCCTCAGGACGCCACAGCCCTTGAAGGCGCGGAGGCGCACCACGCCCGCCTGGCCGGGGAACTGGCCGGACGCGTGAAGATGCTGCTCACCGCCGTGGACCGCCGCGAGCCGAGCGCCGCTGAGAAGATCCACGCCGGGCTCGTGGCCTTCTGCGACCGCTCGCTGCTGCCGCACGCCGCAGCCGAGGAAGCCGCGCTCTACCCCGTCGCGCACGGCATGCCCGAGGCCCGCCTGCTCATCGAGAGCCTCATCGGCGAACACCGCTGCTTCACCGCCCTCGTCGACGCCCTGCGCGCCGCACCCAACCCGGCGGGCGCGGCGGCCGACGCGCGGGCCCTTCAGGTGCTCTTCGAAGAGCACGTGGCCAAGGAGAACGGCCTCGTCCTGCCTCTGCTCGCCATGGCGCCCGAGGTCTCCCTGGCTGCGCTGCTCGCGGACATGTACGACCGGCTCGCGAACGACACGCCCGCCAAGGGCGCCTACGGAACGCAGGGCACCGGGGAAGGACAGGACGTGCAGGAGGAGCGGACCGAGGAGACCGGCGGCTGCGGCGGAGCATGCGGCTGCGGCGCTGCGGAGGAGGAGGCCGAACCGGAGCTGGATGTGCGGGAGGTTCCCCACGCCCTGCGTCACGCCACGGTCTTCGGCGCGCTGGACGCCGTCCCGGCGGGCACCGCGATGGTACTGGTCGCCCCGCACGACCCGCTGCCGCTGCTCGCTCAGATCGAACAGCGCAGCCCCGGGGTCTTCTCGGTGGAGTACCTGGAACGCGGCCCGGAAGCCTGGCGGCTCCGGCTCAGCCACAGCTGACGAGCCACCCTCAACTCTCCGGCGCCGCACGGACTTTGCTCAATCCGGCATGCGGGCGCCCGCCGCACCCCAAGCACAAGGAACGCCCCAGCACACGAGGAACAGATGTGGACCTTCGGCGGCACCGCACCAGGCCCCACCCTGCATGGACAGGTCGGCGACGTCTTCGAGATCACCCTCGTCAACGACGACCACGGCATGGGCCACGGCATCGACTTCCACGCAGGCTCCCTCGCCCCCGACCGGCCCATGCGTTCAGCCCGGCGAGCGGCTGGTCTACCGGTTCCGTGCCGAGAGCTGAACGCTGCGGTCTCTCACGGCGCTTCGGGCCGAGGCCCACGGCGGACGGGCGCGAGGAAATCCCTGCTGCGCAGGCGCGTCCGGCTCTTCGGGTCGCCCGATCGCATTCCTGCCCGAGGTGAGGAAGTCGGGGTCAGGCCAGATCGACCTCGGCGCATACGACCGTATGCTCCAGACATTTGTCGACGCGGTACGGCGGCGTTCGTAGCGGCGCGTGGCGATACCGCCCCCGAGGGCCCGGCGCAGATGGGAGATCTCCGCCTTGAACGTGGAGGCGGTGACGGCACGGTCGCCGTACAGGACCGCGCGGAGCCTTTCCCCGGGTGTATCCGTCCGGTTCCAGCGCGAGCAGCGTGAGCATCTCCAGATGCCGGGGCCGCGGCAGAAGGGGTACGCCCTCGCGTACCGCTTTCTCGGTGCCCAGGCAGTGCAGCCGTGCCTGGGGCTGGTCTTCGCGGGACCGAAGGGGCGGTTCGGTACGGAGTTCAGCCTCGATGGCGGAGGCCAGACCGCGCACGGTGGACATGGCCAACGGAGGCGAGCGGTCCCAGGTGGTGGACAGGTCCAGGACACCGAGGACTTGCCCGTCGGGACCGTGGATCGGCGCGCAGTAGCAGGCCCAGCCGTGCAGTGCCGTCACCAGGTGTTCGGCGGAGAAGACGGTGCTGGGGCGGCCGGTGCGCAGTGCGAGGGACAGGGCGTTGGTGCCCCTGGTCTGCTCGTCCCACCGCCCACCCGGTGCGAAGTTGACCCGCTCGGCCCGTCGCCGCATGGTCTGTCCGCCGTAAGTCCACAGGATCGTCCCGGACTCGTCGGTGACCGCGGTGACGAATCCGGCGTCGTCGGCGACGCTGCGCAGTTCGTCGGCGAGGTCATCGACCGGTCGGCGCAGTGGCGATCGGGACCAGCGCTCGTGCACAGGGCCCCCTTCGGCAACGGGAGCGCTGTCCCGGCCGGGGTCCACGCTGGTCAGCGAGCGCGCCCAGGACTCGGCCACTTCGTGGCGCAACGGATCGCCACCGCTCGGTGGCGCACACAGGACCTTCGTCCGTGGCACCCGGCGGGACCACTCGTCCTCCAGGCCGGCCCTGCGCGCCGCAGTTCACCGTGCTGCCCCATGCGCTTCCCCTGTCGTCGAACGGGGACAACTGCCCGTTGTCCGCGATGACTTTGCATGCGTCTGTCCCTTCGGGTGGCCTCCCCGTCCGAACGGACAGGCCCGCGCCAGGGCCCCGCCCCTGTGCCTGGGCCGCGGTCTTGAGGTCCACCCTTCTTCTGCGTCGGCGCCCGGTCCTATCAGGTGCGCGGCGTACCCGCTGCCACCACCCCCACCGACCCCGCGGGCGATCGCGGCCCGCGCAGATCGAGGACCGTTGCCCGACCCGCTCTGCTGTGCCTCACGGATTGCCGCGCGCCCCGCTGAGCTCCCGGCCCGTGACCATCTCGGATTCGATCCGTACGAACACGGCGTCTTTCAGGGGCATCCAAGACGTGGGGCCGTCCTGGGACAGCCGCTCGTGCTCGGCGGGGTCGGTCACCATGGTGGCCCGGCCCGTGACGACCACGCTCCAGCCGGACCGCGTTGCCGCGTCGAACTCGTCCGCTTCGAAGGCGACCACGACGCCGTCGATGGCGCGTACGAGGTCCGAGTCCGGCGAGGTGCACAGCAGGACGGAGGCGTCCGTGTCCAGGGAGAAGTTGATGGGGAGGACCGCGGGCAGTGCCTGCCTGGTGTAGACCACGCGGCCGACCGGCACCTTGGCGAGCAGCCGCAGGCACTCCTGCCGGTCGAGTGAGCGAAAGGCGTCGTTCTGGGACATCAGTCCATCGTCCCCGCGGGAGCCGGGAGGGGATAGGGCCGACCGGCCCTATCCCCTCCCGGCTCCCGCGGGGACGGCCGATCGCAGCCGTTGTTTCCCGGGAGCCGCTCGGGCGAGGCGGTTCAGGGGCCTGTTTGGAGGGACGGCCGGGTCCGAACCCGGGGACCGTCTGTCCGCCGGTAGGGACGGATGGCCCATGCCCGCGGTGCGTCCTGATGCGGACAGTGGTGACGTGACGCCGTTCTGCAGGCAAGGGGGCCTGCGGTGCGCGTGCGATCCCGGTGGCGCAGTACCACCATGAAGCGGAAAGGGGACGGACAACATGGTCCAGCCGTTGGAGTCGAAGAGCGGTAGTTCACCGTCAGCTGGGTCGGTGTCCGGCCGGGCGTGGCTGATGCTGGCCCTGGCAACGGTCGGTTTCGCCGTGAACTTCTGGGCTTGGGCGCTGCTCAGCCCGCTCGGCCCCCGGTTCAAGGACGGCCTCGACCTGTCGTCGTTCGAGCAGTCGCTGCTGGTGGCGGTGCCGGTCGTGGTCGGCTCACTGGGCCGGATCCCGGTCGGCGCGCTGACCGACCGGTTCGGCGGCCGGGTCATGTTCCCGATCGTGTCGGCGGCCACCATCGTGCCGGTGCTCTACCTCGGCCTGGCCGGGTACTCCTCCCTCGCCGCCCTGCTGATCGGCGGGTTCTTCCTCGGCATCGGCGGCACTGCCTTCGCCGTCGGTGTGCCGCTCGTCAACGCCTGGTTTCCGCCCGAGCGGCGCGGTCTTGCCATCGGCGTCTTCGGCGCCGGCATGGGTGGCACCGCGATCAGCGCCCTGACCACGGTGAAGCTGGTCGACGCGGGCAGCATGTCCACTCCGTTCCTGATCACCGCCGCGGTCCTGGCCGTGTATGCCGTGGCCGCCGCGCTGCTGCTGCGTGACGCGCCCGGCCGCACCGTGCCGACCGAGCCCCTGGCCCGCCGACTGGCCGCCACCGTCCGGCTGCCCATCACCTGGCAGGCATCCGCGCTGTACGCGGTCGCGTTCGGCGGCTACGTCGCCTTCTCGGTCTACCTGCCCACCTACCTCAAGACCGGCTACGGCCTGACCCAGGCCGACGCCGCGAACCGCATGGCCGGGTTCGTACTCCTCGCGGTGGCGATGCGCCCGATCGGCGGCTGGTTGTCCGACCGGATCGGCCCCGTCCGGGTGCTGGCCGGCTCGCTGACCGCGGTCGTGGTCGGGGCGGTCGTGCAGTCGTTCACCCCCGCCCTGGCGCCGGTGGGCACCATCGCGTTCCTGGCCATGGCCGCCGCGCTCGGCGCGGGCAGCGGGGCGACGTTCGCCCTGGTGGCCCTGCGCACCCCGGCCAACCAGGTCGGCTCCGTCACCGGCGTGGTCGGCGCCGCGGGCGGACTGGGCGGCTTCCTGCCGCCGCTGGTGATGGGCTCGCTGTACGGAGCCTACGAGTCGTACGCGATCGGTCTCGTCCTGCTCGCGATCGTGGCCGCCGCGGCGCTGGCCTTCACCCTCACCGGTGTCCGCGCGGCGGCCGAAGGCGGCGAGAGGAAGCCGCGCACCGGCGGTCGGCGAGGGCACCGCACCGTCGGCACCATCGCGTAAGGGCGAGCGGCCCAGACCGGCAGGGAACGAAGGACAGGGAGAAGACCGGTGTGCGAGTACTGCGGCTGCCAGTCGCTGGCGTCGATCGACGAACTGACCCGTGAGCACGACGAGGTCGTCCGCCTGATCAGCCATCTTCACCCCGCCCGCCAGGACGGTGACGTGGACCGGATGGCTCAGATCGCCCGCGAGATCACTACCGTGCTCGACCCGCACACACGGGTCGAGGAGCACGGCCTGTTCCCCGCGATGGCACTGGACTTCCCCGAGCAGATCGCCGCCCTGGAGGCCGAGCACCGCCGCATCGAGGCGGTGCTGGCCGAGGCCGCCGACGGCGCGACGCCCTCGGACCCGACCTGGCCGAACCGGCTCATCGAGGCGATGGCCCTGCTGCGCGGTCACATCCTCAAGGAGCAGGACGGGGTCTTCCCGGCCGCGCTCGCCAACCTCAGCACCGAGGAGTGGGAAGCGGTCGAGGCTGTGCGCGCGAAGGCGGGCGGCGCCCTGTCCCGGCCGGCCGCCTGACCGGGCAGTGCTTCCGCCCACTCGGGGGCACACCATGCAGATCCCGCGCCCCCGCTCGGAATGAGCGGGGGCGCGGCGTTTGCAGGTGTGGGTATGGCATTGCGAAGCCCGGGTAACCGCCCCTGCACGCAGGCGATCTTCGCCAAACCGTGTGTTGGTCGTGGTGTGGCTGTTGACCCTCCGGGGGACGGCGGTCGTAGAGTCGTGTGCGGCCGGAACCGATCGCAATTCGAACGGGCCCGTGGCGCCCGGGGCGGAGTGGCACGGTGAGCACGGAGACCAGCCGGGAACAGACGCAGGCGGCCATGGACGGCGAATTGGCGGAGGCGCTGGTGCGCAGCCGCCGGTTCTTCACCAGGGCGGAGGTCTCCGACGATCTTCGCACTCTGCACGGGAAGGGCGGCCGGCAGGCGGACGATTTCTACCGGGATCGCTGGTCGCACGACAAGGTGGTGCGCTCCACGCACGGGGTGAACTGCACCGGCTCGTGCTCGTGGAAGGTGTACGTCAAGGACGGCATCATCACCTGGGAGGCCCAGCAGACCGACTATAGATCGTCGGGCCGCCCCGGGGTGGCGAGGTGTCCGTTGGTGGTGCCGGACAGGTGCTCGGCGACCGCTACGGCGAGACCGGCGCCGGTTCGCCGCCAACGCCGAGGAGCGGGGGCCGGAGTACCCGCGCCACAAGGGTGGCGGCGGGCAGCCACGACGTCGGAGACAGACCTGTGTCGGCCGAGTGATGCGCTGGTGCCGACAGTCGGGGCTGGTCGGGGCGGCACGTCAGATACGGCAGTTACCGGCAACTTGAGTACGTCATGCTGAGGTTGCTTCCGTTCCCTCATCGGCCTTTTCGCGGCATTCAGTCGACGCGGCCCCTCCTGGCCTCGTTCGCGGCTTCTTGCTGTCCGACGACTTCTGCCCAGGTCTCCGGCCCGTTCCGCAAGCAGAACGGGCCGGGAGGACTACGCACCAGGTCGGTTGGTCGTGTTGCTCACCAGTGCCCCAGGACCTTGAGCCAGACGGCTCCCACGCCCATCCAGATCACGATGTTGGCGCCGGCGGCGATCAGCCCGGTGCGCCACCATTCGGCGAGGGTGACGTACCCGCCGCCGAAGAGGACGGGGGCCGGCCCGGAGGCGTAGTGGGTGAGGCCGCCGTACAGGGAGCTGATGAAGCCGAGCACCAGGGCGGCCATCACCGGCGGGGCGCCGGTGGCGGTGGCGGCCGCCAGGAAGGCGGCGTACATCGCGGCCACGTGCGCGGTGTTGGAGGCGAACAGGTAATGGGAGAACAGGTAGACCAGCGTCAGGATCACGAAAGCGGTCCGCCAGCCCACGCCTGAGGTGGCATCGGTGATCGCGTCGCTGAACCAGCCGATCACGCCGAGTTCCTGGAGCTGGCCGGCCAACATCACCAGGACGGCGAACCACACCAGGGTGGTCCAGGCCGCCTTCTCCGCGGCCAGGTCGCCCCAGGTCAGTACGCCGGTGACGAGCAGCAGTGCCACGCCGGTGAAAGCGGAGACGGTGGCGGACAGGTCCCAGACCTGACCGCCGACCGACCACAGCAGGAGCAGCAGGACGAAGACGCCTGCCATGGTCCATTCCTGACGGGACATCCGGCCCAGCTCGGCGAGCTGAGCGCGGGCCTGGGCCGGGGCTTCGGGGGTGGCGCGGACGGCAGGCGGGAAGACGCGGTACAGCAGCGCCGGGAGCACCAACAGGGCCACCAGTCCGGGCACGAGTGCCGCGAGCGCCCAGGAGCTCCAGGTGAGGGCGATGCCGTGGTCGGCGGCGAGCTTTTGCACCAGGGGGTTGGCGGCCATGGAGGTCAGGAACATGGCGCTGGTGACCGTGTTGATCTGCATGGCGGTCACGCTGAGGTAGGCGCCGAGCTTGCGGCGGCTTTCGTCGCCGGGGTGCGAGCCGGCGTTGGTGCTGAGCGAGCCGATGACGGGGTTGATGACGCCGCCGGATCGGGCGGTGTTGCTCGGGGTGGCCGGGGCGAGCACCAGGTCGGTCAGGGTGATGCCGTAGGCCAGTCCCAGGCTGCTGCGGCCCAGGGCACGGACGAACAGCAGGGCGATGCGTCGGCCGAGGCCGGTCTTGGTGAATCCCAGCGAGATGAAGAACGCGGCCACGATCAGCCAGATGGTCGGCTCGGAGAAGCCGCCGAGCGCGACGTCCGGCTCCAGCGTGCCGGTGATCATCGCCGCTGTCAGGCCGACGAGGGCGACCGCGCCGAGCGGGAGCGGCTGCAGGATCAGGCCCAGTACGGTGCCGGTGAAGATGGCGAGTACCGCCCACCCGCCGGCCTTGATTCCGTCCGGCTGCGGTAGCAGGTAGACGGTCAGACCCGCGGCCACGGGAACGGCCCACTTCAGTGCCGTCCCTATCGTGGCGGCACGCGCCTTGACCGGGGCAGGGGGCGGCGCCGACCTGGCTGGTATTCCTTCTGTGTCCCGGAAGGGGCTCATCGTTGCCATCCCGTGGGTGGGGCCCGGCATGTCTCGGACAGCTCAGCCGGACCAGGGGCGAGTGTGCGCCTCCACGGTGACGTATGGCGATGAGACCGGGCGCGAGGCAACCGGCCCTCGTCGTTGGGCCGAACGGCACCAAGGAGGGAGCGAGTTGGTCCCGCCCCCCGGCCCCTGGGGCTCAGGCGTCCGTCTGCGTGGGGAGAGGCACGGTCCATTCCGCGATGGTGCCGGTGGGTTCGTTCGGCGTGAGAGTGAAGCTGCCGCCGAGGTCGGTGGCGCGCCGACCGAGGTTGTCCAGGCCGCTGCGCCGGGTGACGGCCGGGTCGATGCCGCCGCCGTTGTCAGCGACGCGCAGGTGGAGCCGCCGACCGTCCGTCTCGGCGGTGACCTCGACGCCGGTGGCGTGCGCGTGCCGGGCGGCGTTGGAGAGCGTCTCGCGCAGCACGGCGAGCAGGTGGTCGGCATGGTCCGCGGGTACGGCGGTGTCCAGCAGGCCGGTCATGCGCAGCGCGGGAGTGAAGCCGAGCACGTCGGCGGCCTGGTCGGTCTCGGCCAGAAGCCTTGAGCGCAGCCCGCCGCGGCTGTCGGAGCGGTCGCGCTCGTGTAGCGCGTAGATCGTGCCTCGTACGGTCTTGATGGTGTCGTCGAGGTCGTCGACCACGCGCTGGACGCGCTCGGCCACCTCGGGCCGGTCGGAAATCCGGCCGAGTACGGAATTGAGGGTCAGTCCGGAGGCGAACAGCCGTTGGATGGCAAGGTCGTGCAGGTCGCGGGCGATGCGGTCGCGGTCGGTCAGGACCACGAGGTGCTCGGCCTCGCGCCGGTGCTCGGCGATCTCCAGGGCGAGTGCGGCCTGGTCGGCGAAGCTGTCGATCATGGCCATGGTGGCGTCGGAGAACTCCGTACCGCCGGGCAGGTTGGCAACCTGCAAAACTCCGCGCACGTTCTCGCCGCCGCCCAGTGGGAGCAGGAACCCCGGTCCCAGGCCGAGCTGTGCCGCTGAACCGCCACCGGCCTGCGGCTCGGCGGACAGCGCACTGCTGCTGATCCGCTGGTTGGACTGGTAGACCTTCGCGGCCAGTGTGGTGGCCGGCAGGACCAGTCCTCGCACCTGCTCGGCGCCCTCGCCGTCCGCGGCCTCGATCACCAGCTCCTCGCCGCCGTCGAACCGTACGGCCAGCGTCACCAGGTCGGCGCCGGACAGCTGTCTGGCGGCTGCGGCGACCTGATGCAGAACCCGGTCCGGGTCGGTGCCCGACAGCAGGCTGCGGGTGAGTTCGCTGCTCGCCGCCAGCCACTGCTCCCGGCGCCGGGAGCCCTCGTACAGGCGGGCGTTGTCGACGGCCACACCGGCCGCGGCCGCGAGCGTACGCAGCACCGCCTCGTCATCGTCATCGAACTCCGCTCCGCCGCGCTTGTCGGTCAGATACAGGTTTCCGAAGACCTGGTCGCGCACGCGCACCGGCGCGCCCAGGAAGGTGGTCATCGGCGGATGTCCCGCGGGGAAGCCGACCGAGTCGGGGTGGCGGCCAAGGTTGGCCAGGCGCAGCGGCTCCGGCTCCTTGATCAGGAGCCCCAGGATGCCCTGACCCTCGGGATAGTGGCCGATGGTACGGATGGTGTCCTCGTCCATGCCGACCGTGATGAACTGCCGGATCTTCCCTTCCTCGCCCAGCACGCCGAGGGCCCCGTACTGGGCGTCCACCAGGGTGACCGCGGACTCGGTGATCCGCCGCAGTACAACGTCGAGATCCAGATCAGTGCCGATGGTGAGGACCGCGTCCAGCAGCGTGTGTACCCGGTCCCGGGCCGCGCGGACCTGCTCCACCTGCGCCTGCAGGCCCTCCAGCAATTCATCCAGCCGCAACTGGGGCGCCGCCGGGCCGCCCCTGCGCCCCTGTGCTGGACTCTCCGCCATTCCCGCTCCCTCCGGAAAAGGTGCCGTTGGCACCTCCTCATCATGCCCGAACGGCCCTGCCGGCACCCGAACGCCTGTGTTAGATGGCCGCCTCAGATCCTATGACCCTTTGACGTGTGGGAACGATGCGCGGCGTGAGATCCCAGCGGGCGCCGCCCACCGCACCCCCTCCCGGGGGCGTTCACAGCCGCCCCGCGGCGTGGATGCCGTTCGGCCGCTCCTCGGAGACGAACGGCCCTGGCCGGGGCGGCGGGATCGCACAGACCCTGGGGACATGGATGCAGGGAGCGTTCCGGCGACTGGCTCAGACGCTGCGGTACGCCGACCGTCGCGGTCAACAGCAGCGTGCTGGCGCTGCTGCGATCGCGGTGGCACGCGGTATGGGCCGGGCTGTGTGCGCTGTCGCTCCTGGGGCGTCGCACCGGGTGCCAGATGACACTGCCGGTTCTGTACGCGCGCGAGGGCTACCAGCTCGTGGTACTGGCGGGTCACGCCGCCGGCAAGCAGTGGTGGCGCAACTTCGCCCCACCCCGTCACCTCGGCGTGCTAGTGCCGTGGCAGGCAACGTTTGCCCTGTTGAGCGTGTGTGTGAGCGTTACGCGGGGACGAGGCCGTCCAACATCGGCGGTGTGGGAGGCTGATCCGATGCCTGGAGCCCTTCGCCGCTTGGACGCGCGGTTTTTCCCTGCGTGGCTCGAACGCAGTCGGGATGAGTACGCCAATGATCTTGTCGTCATGGGGCAGACGCCCGAGGATGCCTACCGGCATGCGGACGAAAGCATGGCTCGCTCGTTTCCCTCTGGTGCACCGGGTCCGGGGCACGTGGTCTTCGACGTGGTCGATGACGCCGGGGCAACCGTCGGTTACCTCTGGACCGGACCAGACACGAGCGACGACGCCGGCGCCTGGTGGATCTGGGACATCGTGATCGACGCTGAGAAGCGTGGTCGGGGCCTCGGGCGCACGGCCATGGTCCTCGGCGAGGAATACGCCCGGGCGCAGGGCGCTCATACTCTCGGCCTCAGTGTCTTCGGGTTCAACACGGGTGCCCGCGGCCTTTACGAGTCGCTCGGCTACGGGACGACCTCCGTCAAGATGCTCAAGAAACTCGGCTGAGGTCCAGGCAAGTCAGCCGGTCATCCCGCTCGCCGGCATCGGCCTCGGCCTGCCGGATCCAGCCGCGCAGGGCCTCGGGATGCACACCGAGACCACCCCCGGCAGCCGGGAGACCCAGGGCCCTGTTCGTGTGCAAGAACCCCGGCTGCGGATGGTCCGGCAACGCAGACCACAACGCGGCCCGGAACGTCTTGCACCGCTCCAGGTCTTGGGCCGCGTCTGACGGTGTGTGAGCCGGTCGCCAGCGCTGCAGGGCTTCCGCTGATTCCTGCGTGACGTCAGCGAACCAACTCGGGAACTCGCAGGACATCTGACTTCCTGGTGAGCGTCGAGCTCGACGCCGCAAGGGGACGTCGCACCGCCAGGCGGCTCGGCCGGGCCCCAGGGCGGGCAGCTGAAAGAGCGCGGGGAGATGCTGGAGTAGGACGGCGGATGCGTTCGCAGGAGCCTGCGGAGCAGAGGCCGGCGATGAAGCAGGCACCCTTCTGCGTGGTGACGCGAGACGCGTGATACTCGTCGCGCTACAGCTGCGGTGGTTCATCGGGGCGGCGGCCGATCAGGGATTCGATGTGCTGGCGCACCAGGTGAAGGTCGATATCGGCGAGGAAGGCGGTCTCTGTATGTCCGCGGTACTTCATCTGGTCGGAGGTCAGTGCCCGAGGGATGCCCTGGCCCCGGATCCACATCTTGATCTGGCGCTCGAACGCCCAGGCGTCACCGGTGAGATCGAATTTCCATCGTGCGACCAACTGCCAGCCTTGGGAGAGGTGCTGGGTGATGCGCTGTTCGATGTTGGCGATGCCCCACTTCAGAGCACGGTGACCCTCGTGGACGACGAGGTAGAGGTAGCCCGGCCGAGCGGGGTTGATGCCACGCTCCGCGCAGGTGGGACAGCCACCCTGCGGACCTCGGATGTTGTGCAGCGTCGGTCCCGGGTCCAGGACCGTCTCGCAGGTCATGCAGCGTGATTTCCAGGGGAGTTCCGTGTTGCCGGGATACGGCACAAGCGGTTCGAGGTCCTTTTCCAGCATGCTGGAGATGGCCACCTCGTCGTCGAGTCGCAGGGCGTCTGCGATCTTTTCCGAGCGGCACGACCAGCATTGGTGACCACGGGCGTGGACCTTCGCGTACGTAGGCGTTCCGACGTGAGTGCAGCGCAGGCAGCGAGACAGCCATGGCTGCAGTGAACCCGGATAGGCGATGAGCGGCTCCAGATCGGCCGCACGCATCAGCTTGCGTGCGGACTCATCGGTGACGTCACGTCCGGCGCAGTGGGTGCAGCCGCCGCGGCCGTTCTGAACGTGCGACAGCTTCTTGATCTTGATCGCCCCGCAGTGGATGCACCTGGCCGGCCAGGGCTTGCCCGCTCCCGGATAGCCGTCAAGGGGCTCCCATCCCCACTCGAGCATGACGGCGGCGGCCTTCGCCCCGTCACGGGTGAGCTTGGCGGCGATCTTGAGTGAGCGGCAGGTCTTGTTGCAGACCCCGGTTCCTTTGTTCACGACGTCGTTGTAGCGCGGCGCGCTCACCTCGTTACAGGTCAAGCAGCGGCATTTCCACGGATGTTGGGTCCCTGGGAAGGGTTCGACGGGGCGCGCTCCGCGACGTGTCATGGCCTCGACGGCCTCGGCTTCGGATATTTTGCGCGGCAACAGGCCCCCTGATGGCACGGCATACGCTCAGCTCAACGTGAGGGAGATCCTATTCCGCAAGGACCGTTTCTCTGAGCGGGATGCGCCTTTTCGGAACGGCGTATACGACCGAAGCCGACGCTGCCCGAGCGGGGGAGACCTTGTCGCCATGCCGGGTTTGTCTTCCTGGCCGGCGGGCGTACGCGTGGTCCGAGGTCGGTGGGGGGCGGTGGAAGGGCAGGATCGCTCTACGGCGTTGTCGGGGAAGGGCTCGGGGGAGCACCCATTGGTGACGTTGACTTCTTGAGCAGCGGGAACGTCCGCGACAACCGGCGCCGGTACGAGCAGTGCAACGAGCGCGGGCGCCGCCGCCCCCGCTGTACCCGGAGACACGGCGTGGGCCGCGTCCGTGATGGCCCGCCGGGCCGGCTGGGACCCGGGTGCGGTGTTCAGTGGGCGGCTGTGTCGGGCGGTTTCGAATCTCGGGCTCGATGGCCTTGAGGCGGTTCTTCAGGCGGTTGCCCGGGCCGTTGATGAGAGCCGCGGTGCGCTCTGTCCGGCCTTGACCGTCATCTCGGTGACCTGGGTCTGGATGAGCAGTCGAAGGTGACTTCGATGGTTTTCTCGGCCGGGTGGGGGCGTTGGAGGAGCGCGTCGAGGCTGCTGCCCGTCTCCGCTGGTGAGGCGGGGCTGGGTGTATGGAGCCTCGACGCGCGCTGTCTTGTTCCCGGCTGAAGGCTACAAGGCGCCCTGGGTCCAGGGGCCGGTGATCGCGAACGTGATGCCCGGGGTCTGGATGTTCACGAACAGCCAGTTGCCGTTCTTCGGCTCGAACACCGAGCCGGCCCACTCCGAGCCCCGGTGGTCGGCCGCCGGGACGTTCTTGCCTGCGGTCCCGCCGCGCAGGTCCACGGTGTTGGTGGCGAAGCGGAAGATCTCGCCGTCCGTGGTCAGCCCGTGGACGTATTCGGTGCCGCTGCCGTCCTCGCAGAGCACCAGGCCGCCGCGCGGGCTGACGCACATGTTGTCCGGCGCGTTGAGGACCTCGGCGCCGGGCGAGGCGAACAGCACCCGGAACTCGTCGGTGGCCGGGTCGAGTTCGAAGACCTGTCCCTGACGGGCCGGGCCGCCGTCGGTCGTGATGACGTAGATGCGGTCGTTGCCGTACCAGGCGCCTTCGAGGCGGCTGAACACCGCGGCGCCGCCTGCCTGCGCCTGGAGCCGCACGGTGTCCGCCGCCGGGTCGACGTCGTCCACGGGCACCCAGGAGACGCTGCCGTACGCCTTCTCGCCGTCGAGGCGGGTGTCGTACGTAGTGCTGCCGATGCGCAGGGCCTCCAGCCGGCCGCCCTTGGACAGATCACCGGGTACCGCCGGAACGAAGCGGTACAGCGATGCGTCGCCGCGGTCCTCGGTCTCGTAGACGTAGCCGGTCGCCGGGTCGATGGCGATGGCCTCGTGGTTGAACCGGCCCATGGCTTTGTAGGGCTCGGGGTTGCCCTTGCCCCGCGAGGCGACCTCGAAGATGTAGCCGTGGCGTTTGCCGGCGGTCGTGGAAAAGGTTTCCTCGCAGGTGAGCCAGGTGTTCCACGGGGTGGGACCGCCGGCGCAGTTGCGCATGGTGCCGCCGAGGCTGCCGTAGGACTCCAGCCACTGGCCGGCGTCCGGGTCGAAGACCAGGGTGGTGGTGCCGCCGCCGGCCTCGGGGTTGTACGCGGGAGCGGCGAAGGCGGGGCCGGCGCCGCGCTCGTGGTTGCGGACGAGGTGGAGCCTGTCGCCGTAGCGGAATGCCGCCATGCCGTCGTGCGAGCCCGGGGTGCGCACGCCGTCGTCCATGAGGTCGTTGGTCCAGCCGTAGGAGATGTACTCGAATCCGCGCGGCAGATGCAGCAGTTCCAGGCCGGTCGCCTGGTCCTTGGCCGGGTGCAGCGGGCCGTACCCGGCGTCGAACTCGAGTTTGACCGGCTCGGCGGCGGCCGTGCGCGCGGCAAGGGCCTGGAAGGGGACGGAAGCGGCCGCGGCCACCGCGGCTCCGCGCAGGAGGGTGCGTCGTTCAAAACCGGGACCAGAGGTCGCTCTTGCGGCGGACGTGCCTGTCATGGGAGTCCTCTCGATGCTACGAACGGGGAGAACCGGGGGGCGGCCGCGATCACCCTAGAAGCGAATCCTGCGTCCGGTTCCCAACGGAAAGTGAGCGTTGGGGGAACCTCTTTCAGCCACCGGCCGGAGACCGCGAGGCAGGAACTGTGGCACGGTCGGGCGCGCCCTCTGCTCACCGTCAGGGCATCATTGCGACACCGGACAGCGCCAAGCCCTTCACCTTCGGCCCACAGGATCTTGGCAGCCCGACGCGGGGAGCACGTCCCCCGCGTTGCCCCACCGGGTCTCGTCGTTTTCCCCCTACGTGGAGGTACTGTGCGCAACCTGCGCGGGACACAGCTGGCCGCGATGGTCGCGGCCATGACCGCCGTGGCGGTCCTGCCCACCTCGGCCCAGGCCGTCGACGGGCCGGCGAGCCTGACCGCCACCACCGAGACCCCCGCCCTGTACGGCGACGACGCCGGCGGCAACGCCGACGCCGACGACCCGGCGATCTGGCGCAACGCCGCCGACCCGGATGCCAGCCTGGTGATCGCCACCGCCAAGGAAGGCGGCCTGCGCGTGTACGACCTGGCCGGCAAGGAGGTGCAGTCGATAGCGGCGCCGCCCGCCCCCACCCCCGACGACAAGCCGGGCCGCTTCAACAACGTGGACCTGATCTCCGGATTCCCGCTGCCGACCGGCCGCGCCGACATCGCCGTCGTCACCGACCGGGGCCGCGACCACCTGCGCGTCTACCGCATCACACCGGGCGCCGCCCAGCCGCTGACGGACATCACCGACGCATCGGCCCCGCTGGTCTTCTCCAAGACCCTGGACGAGGTCAACAACCAGACCACCCCCTACGGTCTGGCCACCTGGACGGACAAGTCCACCGGCCGTTCCTACGCCGTCGTCAGTCAGCGCAGCCGCACCCGGCTGGCCCTGCTGGAGCTGAAGGCCACCTCCACCGGGGCGGTCACCTACCAGCAGGTGCGCACGTACGACCTGCCGTCCTCCTTCACCCTGCCCAACGGCCGGTCCTGGACGCCGTGTGCCGACCCCGGTGACCTCCCGCAGGTCGAGGGCATGGTCGTTGACCCGGTGAACAAGGTGCTCTACGCAGGCCAGGAGGACATCGGCATCTGGCGGCTGCCCGCCGACCTGGGCGGCAAGCCCAAGCTGATCGACAAGGTGCGGGAGTACGGCGTCCCCGCGACCTACGACGAGGCGACCGAGGAGTGCGTGGCGGGCGCCGACCCCGGCTACGGCGGCACGCACCTGTCCGCCGACGTCGAGGGTCTGACCATCCTCGACGAGGGCTCCGGTGACGGCTACCTGCTCTCCTCCAGCCAGGGCGACAACACCTTCGCCGCGTACGACCGCGAGGTGTCCGACAACAACGAGTACGAGAGCGGCTTCCGGATCGCCGCCGGCACCGTCGACGGCTCCGAGGAGTGCGACGGCGCGGCCGTGCTGAACGTTCCCCTGGGCTCCCGCTACCCCAACGGCCTGCTCGTGGTGCAGGACGGGCACAACACCCCGGACGAGACGGACGCGGACGGGGAGACCCGGGACAACACCAACTTCAAGTTCGTCGATCTGGGCAAGCTCGAGAATGCGCTGAACTAGTGCCGCATCAAGCAACGTTGGCCCTGTTGTGATGTGACGCGCCGTCCCGATGCTGTGCAGGGCGGCGCGTGTCCGACAGCCTGTCCGAGTGGCAGAGCGAGTACGTGTCCGAGAGATCGACGATGACGAGGGGCGGCGGCTTCTGCGGATCATCCGCAGGGGGACCGGGTCGGTGGTGACCTGGCGCCGGGCCCAGATGGTCCTGCTCGCCGCGCAGGGCATGCCGGTGGCGAGGACCGCCGAGGTGTCGTTCACCCAGCGATGACCGGGTCCGCGATGTGATCCACAACTTCAACACCGACGGCTTCGGGGAGAAGTTGTCGCAGACGATCGCAATGCGGGTGTTCGGCGGGTAGAGAGTGCGCAGGTAGCGGCAGAACTCCAGGAACTGCGTGCGCTTCTTGACCGGCTTGATGTGGCCGCAGAGCTTGTCCTTGGCCAGGTCCAGGGCGGCGAACAGGTGCCGGACTCCGCCGTAGCGGTTGCCGTTCGTCAGCTCCTTCACGCGGGCGATGCCTTCTTCGCCGCGCTCGGTGACGATGTCGGTGGCGCCGAACTCCAGGGCCAGCTTCTGCCGGGACTCGTGCCGGCTCATCGCGATGATCCGTTCCGCGCCCAGCTCCTTGGCGGCGATGACGCCGCACAGACCGACCGCGCCGTCTCCGACGACCACGGCCGTCGAGCCGGGCCCGACCTCCGCGGCGACGGCGGCGTACCAGCCTGTGCCCATCACGTCGGACACGGCGAGCAGGCTGGGCACGGACTCGTCGGCGGGCAGATCAGGAGTGGCGACGAGCGTGCCGTGCGCGTTGGGGATACGGACATACTCGCCCTGACAGGTGCTCATGAACTCGCGGCGAACGCAGTTGGACTGGTAGCCCGCCTGGCAGTTCGGGCAGGCGTTGTCCGAGGTGGCGAAGGAGCCGACCACGAACTGTCCCGGCTTGACCGAGGTGACCTCGCGGCCGACCTCCTCGACGATGCCGACGTACTCATGACCCATCGGATGGGGTTCGTCGGTGGGTTCTATGCCACGGTAGGGCCACAGGTCCGAGCCGCACACGCAGGTGACGACGGTACGGATGATCGCGTCGGTCGGGTTGACGATCTCGGGCGCGGGGACGTCCTCGACACGGATGTCGCCAGGGGCGTGAATGATCGTTGCGCGCATGGTGCCTTCTCGGTTCGGTTCCAGGGGACTGGCTGCCGGAAGTTCTCCGTGAGCCGCGGTGAGTGGGGATTCAGCGTGGTGTGCGGGGGCTGACACGCGGGCCGTTGTATTCGGCGTCGGTGACGTGCTCGAGCCACGAGACGTCGTCGGTCTCCCACAGCGCGAGGTGGACCATGAAGCGGTCCGGGCCGGCGCCGTGCCAGTGCTCCTCGTCCGGGGGCGTGTGGATGACGTCACCCGGGTGGGCCTCCAGAACCTCACCTCCTCGGGACTGGATCAGCGCGATGCCCTCCACGATGTAGAGGGTCTGTCCGAGGCCGTGTGAATGCCACGCGGTACGGGCGCCGGGCGAGAAGCGGACGATGTTCGCCCGGATACGTGAAGGCGCCTCGCCGCGGTGGACGACGTCGGCCCAGGCGTCGCCGGTGAACCAGGCGGCCGGCAGTTTCATGGTCGGAAGCTGCTTCAGCAGTTCCATCGTCTTTCTTTCTACGTGGAGGGGGTCGCCGCGTCAGTGCGGCGGCAGCCGTGCGGATCAGGCGGTCGTGTGTATGGCTTGGGATCTGCCCAGGTGGCTGGTGTAGAACGAGGTCAGTTTCGCGACGGCGACGGTCACGAACCATCTGGACCGCCGCAGTCGGCACGCCCACGCAGGAACGGCTGCGCCTTCTTGCGGCCTGGGTGGCTGACGGGAACTCGCTCGCCCCTGGCGCGGCGAGCTGACGACGGTGTGGCGCACGGGCGACGACCGGCCCCCGGCGTCGCCGCGGAGCCATGACGTCACCGACGCAGCCGCCTCACGGCGGTCATGAGCCGACGTCACGGTTCTCCTCTTATCGTTATCGCATGTGACGGCAGTGGGTGGATCACACCACGGTGGTGTGGGAGTCGCCCTCGTCCATGACGGTGCTGCTCGCGGTGCTCCGCTCCACGACACGGGACCTCGCCGACCGGGTCGGCGGGCCCTGTACCGCGAGGGCGATCAACGGTACGAGGGTGAGAGCGGAGATGACGGTGCCCACCGCCGGCGGACCTGCCGGCCCGAGCGGGGAGGCCAGGGCCAGACCGGCTGCCCACGAGCCGACGGCGATGCCCACGGTGAACGCCGAGGTGCTCAGCGCGGCCGCGAGCGTGGGATCGCGGGCCTGCTGCCCGAGATCGCGGACGATCTGCGTGTCAGTGTGTCCCAGGCGGGCCTGCTCATCACGGCGTTCGCGGCGGGCATGATCGTCGGGGCGCCGGCGATCGCGATCGCCATCGCGACGCTCCGCCTGCCGCGGCGGTCCACACTGGTCCTCGCGCTCATCGTCTTCGCCCTCGGTCATGTGGTCGCCGCACTCAGTCCGTCCTTCGCGGTCGTGCAGGTCCTTGGCGGGGTTGGCGCGGACCTGGCGGGCCAGGAACGTGTAGGTGACGTGCATGGACAACCGGGGCTTCCCGGGAGGACCTACATGGACGCTTGAAGTCATCAGGCAAGCCGTGAAAGCGAACAGAGGCGCGCCCGGCGTGGACAGTCGCTCTATTGAGGACTTCGAGAAGGATCTGAAGGGTAACCCGCTGGGTGCACGAGAACCTGCCCGACGAGGCGGCCCGCTCGAAGGTCACGGTGCTGCGGGATGACATCGAGCCGGGCTCGGAGGCCCAGATCGACTACGGCTTCCTGGGGCAGTGGATCAACCCGACCAGCGGGAAACGGCATCGGATCTGGGCGTTTGTGATGATGCTGCCCGCCTCGCGGCACATGTTCGTCCGCCCGGTGACGCACATGGACCAGCACGCCTGGACCCTCGCACACGCGGAAGCCTTCCGCTTCTTCGGCGGCGTCCCGCGCCGCCTGCTGCCGGACAACCCCAAGACCGGGGTCGACAAGCCGGACCCACAGCTGAACCCGGCTCGGAACGCTGCTGTCCCGGCTGCACCAGGGACGTGGGGTGCCCGCAGTTGCGCTCGCGACTGGCGAGTCACCCCCGTGACATCGGGCTCATCTCCCTGGCAGAGGCGGCGCGAGGCGGAGAACGGAAATGACGCTGGCTTTGCCCCGCGGATGCCCTCAGATGCTTAGTGCCCCGCTGTGAGAGTAGCGCCTGAAAACCGGCTCTGACCTCAATGAATGGAACGCGTTCCGCGCACAAAGATGCGTCAGCTCGTCGTTGACCGGCGAGCCGCGGCAGGGCCAGGGTGGTGGAGCCGGATCGGATTCCGATCCCCCGTTTCCGGTCATCGGACTGCGTGCAGGAGGCCGTGATGCTCCAGACAGAATCCCACGAACAAGCCGAGCTCGCGGAAGACTCCGAAGCGTCTGTCTTCTACCCGACACCGGCAGGCACACCGACGCCGTCGGCGGTCAGTGGCGAACTCTTCTTCCAGCGCTGCCTCTGGTGCGGCACCCCGGCCTACCGACGCTCGTTCTGCCGGGCTTGCGGGGCCACTGCCTTCAAACCGGAGCGCAGCACCGGTGCAGGGGTCCTCGTTCGCCGTATCGGCCAGGTTCCGCTCAACACATGGTTCGTCTCGATAGACGAGGGCTTCAACCTGCTCTGCCAGGTGACGAGGAAGGAACCGGTCGTGGTCGCGGTCGGGGCGAGGGTACGAGTCGTGCGGGCCGTGGCTCCCCTCGACCAAGGGCTTCCCCTCGTCGAACTCACTTACCGGGCAACGTCCTTGGAGCGTTGGCGGTGACAGCACCCGGCTCAATCGGAGTCACGGGCCGGGATGATCAGAGAGGAGGGTGCGTGAGCACTCAGCACAAGGTTCCGGACGGACGCGCCGACGACCCCGGTGCATCGGCGCGGGGCGCGCTCGACGGCCTGCGCATCGCCGACTTCTCCCGGGTTCTCGCCGGGCCCTACGCCACGATGCTCCTCGCCGACCTCGGCGCCGACGTGGTGAAGGTCGAGCGGCCGGGCATCGGGGACGACACCCGGGCCTGGCACCCGCCGGCGGACCATGACGGCACGTCGACCTACTTCCTGAGCGTCAACCGGAACAAGAGGTCGATCGTGCTCGACCTGACCACGGAGGTCGGCCGCGCACAGGCACGCGCCCTGGTCGCCGAGTCCGACGTGCTGGTGGAGAACTTCCGGCCCGGCACGATGGAGCGGCTGGACCTCGGCCACCGGGAGCTCCGTGCGCAGCGCCCGGAGCTGATCTACTGCTCGATCAGTGGCTTCGGCAGCGGTGCGGGCGCCGCGATCCCCGGGTACGACCTACTCGTGCAGGCCGTCGGCGGCCTGATGAGCGTGACCGGGGAGGCGCACGGAGAGCCGGTGAAGGCCGGCGTGGCCCTCGTCGACGTGATCACCGGACTGCACGCCTCGCTCGGCATCCTGGCGGCCCTCCGGCACCGGGACGCCACTGGTGAGGGGCAGCTCGTGGAGGTGAATCTGCTCGGCTCACTGCTGTCGGCCATGGTCAACCAGGCGTCGGCATTCGCTGTCGCCGGTGTGGTTCCGGGACGCATGGGCAACGCGCACCCGAGCATCGCCCCGTACGAGACCCTTCCCACCGCCGACCGTCCGCTCGCCCTCGCGGTGGGCAACGACCGGCAGTTCGCGGCGCTCGCCGAGGTCGTCGGGGAACCCGGTCTCGCTGTCGACGACCGCTTCCGCACCAACGCCGACCGAGTCGCCCACCATGCCGGACTCCGGGACATCCTGGCCAAGCGGCTCAGTGCCGCGGGCGCCGACCACTGGTCGGCCGTCCTGCTGGCCGCCGGGGTGCCCGCCGGACCGGTCAACACCCTCGACGAGGCCTTCGCCTTCGCCCACAGGCTCGGTCTGCCCGGCGTCGTCGACTTCCCCGCCGCACCCGTCGACGGGGAAGAAGGCAGGCCCGCCCGGCAGGTCGCGCACCCCATCTCGCTGAGCGGGACACCCGCGCAGTACCGCTTTCCTCCGCCCCGCCTGGGTCAGCACACCGCGGAGATCCTCCACGGCCCGTCCGACCGTCTCCCCGTGTGACCCGGCGCCCCCGACCCGTTCGCAGCGCCGGCACCGAGACCGGAACCACCCGATTTCCCAACCCTGATGACAAGGAGCCCACACGATGAGCGGCAAGCCCCTGAAGGACCCCCTCGACCTGCTCGACATCGCCTCCGTCCTCACCGACGAGGAGCGCGAGATCCAGGCCACCGTCGCCAGATTCGTCGCCGACCGGGTGCGCCCGCACATCGGCGAGTGGTTCGAGAGCGCCCACTTTGCGCGTGAACTCGCCCCCGAGCTGGGCAAGTTGGGTGTGCTCGGTATGCACCTGGAGGGCTATGGCTGTGCCGGCACCAACGCGGTCGGCTACGGGCTCGCCTGTCTGGAGTTGGAAGCCGCCGACTCCGGCTTCCGCAGTTTCGTCTCCGTGCAGGGCTCGCTGTCGATGTTCTCCATCTGGAAGTGGGGTTCGGAGGAGCAGAAGCGGGAATGGCTACCGCGGCTCGCCGCCGGTGAGGCGATCGGCTGCTTCGGCCTGACCGAGCCGGACTTCGGCAGCAACCCCTCGGACATGCGCACCAAGGCCGTCCGCGACGGCGACGACTGGACCCTCAACGGCTCCAAGATGTGGATCACCAACGGCGGTATCGCCGATGTGGCCACGGTCTGGGCGCAGACCGAGGACGGTATCCGCGGCTTCCTCGTGCCACGTGGGACGCCCGGCTTCACCACACAGGACATCAAGCAGAAGATGTCGCTGCGCGCCTCGATCACCTCGGAGCTGTACTTCGACAACGTCCGGCTGCCCGACTCCGCGCGACTGCCCCTCGCGGAGGGCCTGCGCGGACCGCTGTCCTGCCTGAACGAGGCCCGCTTCGGCATCCTGTTCGGCGCGGTCGGTGCGGCCCGCGACTCGCTCCAGGCGGCCGTCGAGTACGCCGACTCCCGCATCCAGTTCGGCAAGCCGATCAGTGCCTTCCAGCTCACGCAGAAGAAGCTCGCCGACATGAGCGTGTCCGTGGGCAATGCCGCGCTTCTCGCCGTGCACCTGGGGCGGCTCAAGGACCAGCACCGCATCCGGCCCGAGCAGATCAGCGTCGGCAAGCTCCACAACGTGCGGGAGGCGATCGCCATCGCCCGCGAGTGCCGCACCGTCCTCGGCGCCAACGGCATCTCCCTGGAGTACTCGCCGCTGCGCCACGCCAACAACCTGGAGTCCGTCCTCACCTACGAAGGCACCAGCGAGATGCACACCCTGGTCGTCGGTCAGGCGATCACCGGCTACCCGGCGTTCCGCTGACCATCGAAGGCTGGAGGAAGACGCCCGTGAACATCGTCGTACTCGTCAAGCAGGTTCCGGACACCGCTGCCGAGCGCACCCTGTCCGAGGCCGACCACACCCTGGACCGCGAGAACGCCGACCTCGTCCTGGACGAGATCAACGAGCGGGCCGCGGAGGAGGCCCTGATGCTGAAGGAGACGGTGGGCGCCGAGGTCACCGTCGTGTCCATGGGGCCCGGCTCCGCACTCGATGCCATCCGCAAGGTCCTGGCGATGGGCGCCGACCGCGGCATCCACATCTGCGACGACAGGCTCCGGGGCACCGACGTCGTGACCACGGCGAAGGTGCTTGCAGCCGCCGTGCGGACGGTGGAGGACGTCGACCTGGTACTCGCGGGCAACGCGACGACCGACGGACAGGCGAGCGCGGTCCCCGCCATCGTCGCGGACCTGCTCGGCCTGCCGCAGCTGACGCATGCCAGGGAGCTGACCGTCGACGCGGGACGGGTACGAGCGGAGCGCGAGGCCGAGAACGGCGAGGCGACGCTCGACGCACCGCTGCCCGCGCTGGTCAGCGTCACCGAGAAGATCAACGAACCCCGCTACCCCTCCTTCAAGGGGATCATGGCCGCCAAGAGGAAGCCGGTGGAGACGGTCGATCTCGACGACCTGTTCCCCGACGTGGACGACACCGGGCTCCTCGTGAGCCGCACCCACGTGATGGAGGCCGTCCCGCGTCCGGCACGGGCCGCCGGAATCCGTGTCACGGACGACGGCTCGGCCGGCCGGCGACTCGTCGACTACCTGATCGCCCAGAAGCTCGTCTGAACCGCCCTCCCCAGCGTTAACCAGAAGCAGGCGCCCATGCCCGATGTCCTCGTCCTCGTCGACCACGACGGGGAACGCGTCCACAAGTCCACGTATGAACTCCTCACCGCCGCACGGCGGTTGGGCGACCCGGCCGCAGTCGTCGTGGAACCCCCCGGCACTGCGGCCCGCCTCAAGGAAGCCCTCGCCCGTCATGGCGCCACGAGCGTCTACGCGGCCGAATCCCCCGAAGCGGGCGAATTTCTCTCTACGCCGGCCGTCGACGCCCTGGAACTCGCGGTACGAGAGGTCTCCCCGGCCGCCGTCCTGGTCTCCGCGACGACGGACGGCAAGGAGGTGGCCGGGCGTCTCGCCGCTCGGCTGGACGCCGGGCTGCTGGTCGACGCGGTCGACCTGGACTCGTCCGGCGTGGCCACCCAGGTTGTCTTCGGCGGGTCGTACACCGTGCGCTCACAGGTCACCCACGGTCTGCCGGTGATCGCCGTGCGGCCGGGTTCCTTCGAGTCGGAGGAGCGTCCCGTGGAAGCGGGGGAGCGGCAACTCGCCCTGCCGCCGGTCGACCGTGCGGCATCCGCCCGCATCACCGCCCGGCGAGCCGTGCTCGCGGGCGACCGCCCCGAGCTCACCGAGGCGACCGTCGTCGTGTCCGGCGGACGTGGTGTCGCGGGAGCGGACGGCTTCAAGGTGGTGGAGGAACTGGCCGACGCCCTGCGCGGAGCGGTGGGCGCCTCACGTGCCGCGGTCGACGCCGGCTACTACCCGCACCAGTACCAGGTGGGGCAGACCGGCAAGTCCGTCTCCCCGCAGCTGTACATCGCCCTGGGCATCTCAGGGGCCATCCAGCACCTCGCCGGCATGCGGACCTCCAAGACGATCGTCGCGGTCAACAAGGACCCCGAGGCGCCGATCCTCGAACTGGCCGACTACGCCGTGGTGGGCGACCTGTTCGCCGTGGCCCCTCAGCTGGCCCAGGAAGTGGCCGCCCGCAGGGAAGCCGGTTGAGGGACCGACCACGGAGCATGACGTTCGGCTGGGCGGTCGACGATCCCGACGGCCGGTACGGTGACTCGGCCCCGGACTGGCGAAGCCCCTGGCCACCTGGCGCTTCTGACTCGAGCCGGAGGGGACCGGCCGCAGGTTGCGGCAGTTCGCCCGGATCGGGCCGGGCCGTTCGGGGATCACCCTGGTGATCGACCGTGCTCAGGAGCGGGAGAAAGAGATCGTGGCCTTCCGGCTCGCCGAGCTCCGCACCGACATCGGGACCACCCTGCGCGGCGTCAAGGCGTTTGCCGAGCAAGCCGACTGAGCGCTTCGCCCGAAGTCCGGCGCAGGGTTCCCAGGCGGGAGCTCCCCGACCCTCGGCACATGCGCGGAGGGAGACCGGGAGCTCCCGCTTCGGCCATCGGCCCGTCAAGCGGCCAGACGGCGGAACCGGCTGCCGTGGAACACCAGTGGCTCCCGGTCGGGTTCGGCCCTCAGGGCGTGGATCTCCAGCAGGACGATCGTGTGGTCGCCGCCGGGCAGCTCGGCGTGGACCGAGCAGTCCAGCCAGAGGCCGGCACCGTGGATGTACACGCTGCCCTCCTCGGACGCCTCCCAGTCGACCTCCGCGAACCGGTCCCGGTCCTTGCCGGCCAGCGAACGGCAGACCAGGTCCTGTCCCTCGGCCAGGACGCTCAGGCCCAGGCGGCCCTGCTCGCGCAGCTTCGGCCAGGTCGACGAGGTGTCCTGGACGCAGACCGACACCAGAGGCGGTCGAAGGGAGACGGGAGTGAACGTACTCGCGGCCATGCCCACCGGCGTACCCGAATCAAGTGCGCACAGGGCTGTCACCCCCGACGGGAAGCAGCCGAACGCCTGGCGCAGAACGGCGGGGTCCGTCGGTGTCGTCGCGAGCGGGCTCATCGGACGTCCCCCTGACCCGAGAGAACCGCGCCCAGACGCCGCAGCGAGCCGTTGTTGCCCGCCACGTGCTGGGAGACGCAGCGGACGTCGCGCCAGCGGCGCTGCATCGGGTGGGAGGTGTAGAGCCCCGAGCTGCCGGACAGCGTCATGATCTCGTTGAGGATGCGGCTGCCCTCGTGGTGGATGTGCTGGTGGCCTCCGGTGTAGCCGAACCACTCGGTCGGGGTGGGCTCGCCTCCCGCGACCGCGCGGTCCATGACGACGCGGCCGGTCTGCTCCAGCAGGGCGTTGAGTGCAGCCGTGCGCAGGTGCAGCTCACCGAACTTCTCCTGGAACACCGGGTCCTCACCGATGAGCACCCCGGGGTTGAACGCCGGCCGCTTGGTGGCGGCCAGTGCGGCGAGATCGCCCAGCGCGCCCTCCAGGCAGCCGATGATGACGGCGTCGTGCGAGGCACCAGTGGCGGTGTACGGCAGGCCGTAGAAGGGCGCGGGGATGTTGTTGCCGCCCATCAGCGGGCCGGTGAAGCGCGCCGGTACGAAGACGTCGTCCATCATGAAGTCGGTGCTCTGCGTGGCACGCAGGCCCACCGCGTCCCAGGTGTCGAGGAACGTGGCCTGCTCGGGGCGGATCAACGCGACGCGCATGTCGGGGCGGCCGTCCGGCAGCGGGGGCGCGCCCTCGACCACGAAGCCCGCGAGCACCCAGTCCGGGGTGAACGAGCCACTGGCCAGTGGCCAGCGCCCACTGAGACGGTAGCCGCCCTCCACCTCGACCGCCTTGCCCTTCGGGGCTATCGCCCCACGCAGCATCAGGTCGGCACCCTCGCCGAACACCTCCTTCTCAAGCGTCTCCCGGGGCAGCGACCGTACGAAGAACCAGGCCATCGACGCTGCCTGAACGGTCCAGCCGGTGGACCCGTCGGCCCGCGAGATCTCCCGGACCACCCGAGCGCTCTGCACCAGGTCCAGCTGCTCGCCGCCCCATGCCCTGGGCAGGCTCATCCGGAACACACCGGCCTCGCGTAGAGCGGCGATGATCTCCGCGGGAACGGCCCGCGCGGTCTCGGCCTCGGCGGAACGTGCCGCGATCCGGGGCAGGTGTGCGCGGACGCGGCCCAGCACCCCGTCGTCGGATGCCTGGTCGTGCGATGAGGTGGAGTCGAGCAATGTCGTCATGATCGATCCTTGCGAAGGCTTGCGGTCGTGCAGCAGCAAAACCGCGTGCGGCTGATGGGGGAGCCTCAAATGGGCTTGCGGAGAGCGGCCGTTCCGGCGTGAGGGCGATCGAACGCCGGCCGAAGGGGCCCCGGTCACTGCTCGCATGATGTGGGGCGGGGCGCGGGTCCTGCTTGTGTGCGGGAGCACCGGTAACTTGCGTGGTTGAGAACACGTCCGGGAGCTGGTTGCAGATCGCTCGGAGGGACTTACCATTCCTCGCCAGGAGTACCGTCCGAGCCCGCCCCCGGCAGGGCCGGACGAGCCGGGAGGAGAGCCGCATGCCCCGGATCACGACGCCGAGCCACGGCACGGCCACCGAGCGACTGGAATGCTGGCGGGACGCCGTCGGCCGGAACCTCGTGCCCCTGGAGGTCCTGCCGCGTGGGAACGCCGACTTCAGGGCATCACTGCACGCCGTGCGCGTCGGCCAGGTACAGATGTCTGTCATCTCGGCCGCACCGCACAGCGTCGCGCGTACCCGTCGGCACATCGCCTCCGACGCACCCGACTTCTTCCAGCTCACCGTGCAACTCACCGGACAGGGCGTGCTCACCCAGAGGGACCGTCAGGCCAGGGTGGGGCCGGGCGAACTGGTCGTCTACGACACGCGTCGTCCCTTCAGCTACGACCTCCACCAGTCCCACACCGGTCTCGTCCTGATGTTCCCGCGAGGCATGCTGCCGTTGGCGGAGCGCGATCTGTCGCGTGTGACGGCGACTCCGGTGCCCTGCCACGACGGTCTCGGGCAGGTGGTACTGCCTCTCCTGCACGGACTGGCGCGGCAGATGGAGCACCTGGAGTCCCGTGGCACGCCCCGGCTGGCCGACAACGTGATCGACCTGATCGGCACCCTGCTCGCGGAGCACGCCGACGTGCACCGGACAACAGAAGAGGACGGCCCGGGCCTGCTCACCGAGCGCGTCCTCGTCTACATGGAGCAGCGGCTCGGCGACCCCGCGCTGAACCCCGAGGGGATCGCGGCCGCCCACCGCATCTCCCGCCGCTACCTGTACAAGTTGCTGGCGGCAGAGGGGCACACGGTCTCGGGCTGGATCCGGGAACAGCGTCTGGCCCGGTGCCGACGCGACCTCACCGATCCGGCCCTGGACCACCTTCCCCTCGGCGCCATCGGCGGGCGCTGGGGCTTCGCGGACCCGGCCCACTTCAGCCACGCCTTCAAGTCGGCGTACGGCATGAGCCCCCGGGAGGCGCGCGCGGCTGGTCGGTGACATCGGTGATGTCAGTCCGCCCCAGTGATGAACGGCCTGGCCCCGGCGGCTCCTGACGTGTGTCTTCAGGCCACCCGGTAGTTGAAGAACCCCTGCCCCGACTTACGGCCCAGCAGGCCCGATTCGACCATGCGGCGCAGCAGCGGGGGAGGGGCGTACAGCGGTTCCCGGTACTCCTCGTACAGTGCCTCGCCTATCGCCGCCACGGTGTCCAGTCCGATGAGGTCGGCCAGGCGCAGCGGGCCCATGGGGTGAGCGCAGCCGGCGGTCATCCCGGTGTCGATGTCCTCCGCCGTCGCCGTACCGGATCCGACCATGCGCACGGCTGCCAACAGGTAGGGAATCAGCAGGGAGTTCACTACGAAGCCGGCACGGTCCTGCGCGATGATCGTCTGCTTGCCCAGGATCTCGCTCGCGAAGGCACGCACGCGCAGTTCCGTTGCCTTCGAGGTGTGCAGAGAGGGGACGACCTCGACGAGTGGCATGACGGGGACCGGGTTGAAGAAGTGCAGGCCGACCACCGACTCCGGGCGTCCGGCCGCGGCGGCGAGCCGGGCGATGGGGATCGATGAGGTGTTGCTCGCCAGCACGGCGGCCGGGTCCGTGACCACCTCGCCCAGTTGCCGGAACAGCGCCGTCTTGGCGCGCTCGTTCTCGACGGCTGCCTCGATGACCAGGTCCGCCCCACTCAGGCGGGAGAGGTCGTCGGTGACCGAGATCCCGGCCAGGGCGTGTGCGCGGTCCTCGGGCGCGATGCCACCGCGCTTCTCCGCCTTCAGCAGGGAGTCCGCCACACCCGCCAGGCCGGCCCGGGCCTTGTCCTCGGTCACGTCGCACAACGTGACGTGCAGTCCCGCCCGGGCGCACACCTCGGTGATGCCCCGGCCCATCTGGCCCGCGCCTACGACGCCTACGTGCTTGATCGCTGTCATGTGCTGCTCCGCCTGTCCCTCCGTCGGGCGGCGGTCGACCGACGCCGCCACGGTGTGTGCTGCCGTGTTGAGCGTAGGGCGGGTAAATCCCCTCTGACCTGCTTGAACAGTGCGTCATCCGCGTACAAACGTGCGTCGGTTCGATGCTGACCCGGGCCTGGAGAGGACGGCATGCCGACGGGGCGTCAGGCTCATGCCGGACGCCTGCTGCGGGTCGGCGTTCAGGCGGTGGCCGTGGCGGCAGCGGCCTCCCG
This sequence comes from Streptomyces sp. DSM 40750, assembly GCF_024612035.1. GTDB lineage: Bacteria > Actinomycetota > Actinomycetes > Streptomycetales > Streptomycetaceae > Streptomyces. Next base: position 137,061 of record NZ_CP102513.1, on the reverse strand, counting down.
GAGGCGGCGGATCACGCCGCGCACCGCAGGTGAGGTCTCCCCCTTGCGGTAGGCGCCGACCAGCCGGGTCGTCAGCGCCACGTCCGCCAGTGGCCGGTACGCCACTCCGGGGATCTGCACGCGGCGCAGCGAGTAGGGGACCAGTGCCACCGCGAGACCGCCGCCCACCAGCGTCAGAGCCGCGATGAAGTCCCGCACCGGGGGAGCGCATCGCGGGCTGAAGTTCCCTTGCTCCGCCACTTCGAGGATCTGGTCACGGCAGCCGTACTCCTCGTCGAAGTGCGGAGCAACGAAGTTCTCGTCGCACAGCTTGGCAGCCGGTACCGCTTCGTACGCCGCCAGTGGCGCGGCGGCCGGTAGCGCCAGGACGATCTGCTCGGTAAGCAGGCAGGTGGCCGTGACTTCGGGTGGGTACTCCGGTCTCCAGCGTAGGAAGCCGACGTCGATGTCCCCGCAGGCCAGTGCTTCCAGTTGGGCCGGTGTCTCCAACTCGCGTACCTGGACGGTGAGTTCGGTGCCGGGGGCCGCGCAGCGGGTGAGGACGTCGGTCAGTACGCCGGAGAACGCGGCCGAGGCGACGTACGCGATCTGGGCATGTCCCAATTCCCCGCGCCCGGCACGCCGGCCCACCGCCTCGGCCCGCGCGGCCTGTGCGAGGGTGAGCCGCGCCTCTTCGAGGAAGAGCCGCCCGGCGCTGGTCAGGGCCGGGCGGGTGCGCCGTCCGCGGTCGATGAGCCGTACGCCGAGATGTGACTCCAGGGCTCTGATCTGGGCGCTGAGCGCCGACGGTGCGAGATGCAGACGGTCCGAGGCCCGCGCGAAGTGCAGTTCCTCCGCGACGACGACGAACGATTCCAGCCAGCGCAGTTCCACCGATTCCTCCGTCCTGCCGGGACACCCCGCGGCGGCGTCAGGGCAGAACAGGACCGCCGCGGGGTGAGTGTGGGCGACCTGCTGGATCAGGGGATCACGACGTAGTTGCTGAATCCGCCGTCCAGGTCGGTGGCGCGCCCCGAAATCGCCTCGTTGACCTCGGCCAGCGGGAAGGGCTTGGTGATCAGGTAAGACAGGTCCAGTGCCCCGGTCGCCACCATGTCGGCGACTTCCTGTCCCTGCGCGGTGGTGAACCAGTTGGAGCCGATCAGCTGGACCTGCTCGTCCATGAGCCACTTCACGTCGACGGGCAGCCGGTCGGCCACGCCGCCGACGTTGACCACCTTGCCGCCGCGGCGCACGCCCTGCATGGAGTCGAGCATCGTCTCCACCGGGGCCTTGGCGCCGAGTGCGCTGATGACGAAGTCCGCTCCCTCGCCGCCGGTGCGCGACTTGGCCCACTCGCCCGTGGACCCCTCGCCCAGACGCATGACCTCGATCCGGTCCGGGGCCAACTCCTGAACACGCTTGAGGAGTTCCTCGTTGCGGCCGGTTCCGAGCACCTTGGAGACGCCCGAAGCCAGCGCGAGGAGGGTGGAGGCGACGCCGAGCGTGCCCGTGATCCCGTCGATCAACGCGACCTGGCCGGGGCCGGCCGCCGCGTGCTTGAGGGCTCCGTAGGAGGTGCCGATGTAGCCGAGCTTGCCGGCCTGCTCGAACGCCATGTTGTCGGGGATGTTGACGATCGAGTACTGCGGCGCCGTCATGTACTCGGCGAAGCCGCCGTAGGGGTACAGGTCGAAGATCCGCTGGCCGTCGCGCGATGTGCTGAAGTAGCCGTTCAAGGTGAAGTAGCGGCACCGGCTGAGCTCGCCCCCGCGGCACACCTGACAGCTGCCGCAGGATCGCAGCGGGCTCACATAGACCCGGTCGCCGGGCTTGGTGTTGAGCACCGCCTCGCCGACCGCCTCGACCACACCCGCCGGGTCCAGCCCGAAGACCGCGGGGAGCTTGGGCAAGGGCTGGTGCGGATACCAGGTGGGCCAGTTGTTGATCACATTCGCCATGTTCGGCACGATTCCGCATGCCTTCACCCGCACCAGCACATCGGTTGGCCGCGGGGCAGGCACCTCGATCGTGTCCACCGACATCGGCTCACCGAGCGTGTGCAGTCGGGCAGCGAGCATTTTCGCCATTGAAATACTCCTGAATTGATGGGCCGTACGGCGCCGAGAACTACGAATTGGGGAACGGGTGTGGGTAATTGTCCTCAAGGTCGATGTCCAGCAGCCCCATGATGCGGACGCCGGAGTTGTACCAGGCGATGGACAACGACAGTTCGACCATCTGTCGGTCCGTCAGGTGCTCGGCGGCGGCACGCCACGTCTCCTGCGAGACGTCGACCTGGAGCGTGGACTCCCTGGCGAGGGACATGACCGCCTTCTCCGTCTCGTCGAAGAGATCGGACGCCTCGAAGTCGGCCACCGCCGCAAGCTGTTCCTCGGTGAGCCCGGCCTTGAGCCCGTGTGACTGGTGGTGTGCGACCTCGTATGCGGACCGGGTGGCGTGACCCACGGTCAGAATGGCCAGCTCGCGCAGCTTGGAGCTGAGGTCGGCGGCCCGTAGCGAGTTGGCGTAGGTGAGGAATGCGTCCAGCTGGGTGGGCGCGTTGGTGAGGGCGAGGAAGATGTTCGCCGTCGGTACCTTGCGTTCGGTCTCCAGCCGGTCGTACAGCGGCTTCAGTGACTCGTCCGCGTCCTCGCGGCGCAGGTAGGGAACTCGTGCCATGACGTCTCCTTGGGGACGGGGCGGACGGAAGGTCAGGGAAGGGGCTGCTCGAGCAGGAACCGCTCCAGCGACATCGGCTTCGGCGGCTCGGCCGGCGGGATCTGCGGTACTCCGACGAAGGGCGACGCCTCGAAGTACCACTTCTCCAGGGCCGGGAGGCCCCAGCGGGCGTTGGTGCTCAGCGATGCGGCGTCCCAGCGCACGGGCTCGATCTCGGTGTCGATGGTCTGGTAGTGGCTGTTGAAGACCTCCACCCGGTGGCCGTCGGGGTCGCGGAGGTAGGCGAAGAGCATCCCGCCCGGACCGTGCCGTCCCGGGCCCCGCTCCACACCGTCGCCGTAGCCGAGGATGCCCGCCCAGTCGCAGGCGCTGAAGATGTCGCGGCTCTCGGAGACGGTGTAGGCGAAGTGGTGCAGGGCGGGCCCGGCGTTCTCGACGATCGCGAGGTCCAGACAGGTGCCCTTGCGGTACATGAAGGCGCCCAGCAGCTTGTCGCCGTGCTCCAGGTACTCCGAGTTGCGGAAGCCGAGCTCGCCGTAGAAAGCGGTCAGTTCGTAGGTGTCCGGCGCGAAGGTCTGGAAGTGATCCAGACGCTGCGCGTGGGCGCCCTTGTACTGAGCGAAGTCGATGTGCAGCCGCGGCCTGGTCTCCATGTGGGCGCACAGTTCGAGCGGCGTGCCGATGGGGTCGCTGACGTGCAGGGTGCGGCCTTGGTACGGGACGTCGACCCACTCTGCGGGCAGGCCGCGCTCACGGAACCAGGCGTACGCGAGATCGAGGTCCTCGTCGAAGAACACCCGGAAGCCGATCCTCTTGCAGGTGCCCGCGCCCTCCTCGTCGAGCTCCAGGACGAGACTGTGGTGGCAGGCCTCGGCCAGGCCGCGGAGGTAGCAGGTGCGGTCGTCCTCGTCGCTGACGACGAGCCCCAGGGCGTTCACGTAGAAGTTCCGGCTCTCGGCCAGGTCGGCGACGGTCAGCCGGACATGGCTGGAGCGGGTGATATTGAAACTCGGGCGCAGATTGACGGGTGGCAGCATGCTCGGCTCCGTGCTCCGATCGGCTCTGTATTTCGCTGACTGTAATACTTCGAGGTAGTTTTACTGCTTGGCCGTGGAGGGCCTGGATTCGGGAAATGTGAAGGCGGACCATCCGCTGAATTCCGCGGATTCGCCGAGGGACTCCTCGATACGCAGCACCTCGTTCCACTTGGCCATCCGCTCGGAGCGGGTGAACGAGCCCACCTTCAGCTGACCGGCGTCCCAGCCGACGCTGAGATGGGCGATGGTGATGTCCTCGGTCTCACCGGACCGGGCCGAGACGATGGTGCCGAAACCGGCGTCCTTCCCGGCGCGCAGGGCCAGGAACGCCTCTGTGACCGTGCCGGCCTGGTTCGGCTTGACGAGGACGGCGTTCGCCGCCCCGCCGGTGGCCGCCGCCTCCACCCGCTTGGCGTTCGTGACCAGGTAGTCGTCGCCGATCACCTGGCAGCGGTGGCCGTGGCGCCGGGTGAACTCCACCATGCCGTCGGTGTCGTCCTCACCCACCGGGTCCTCGACGGACAGGATCGGATACTGCTCGATCCAGTCGCCCAGCATGTCGATCAGCGCGGCGGTGTCCAGCGTGCGGTCGTCCAGCGCCAGCGTGTACCGACCGCCACTGCCGAACTGCGAGGCTGCCACGTCCAGGGAGATGCCGACCTGCGTCGAGGGCGCGAAGCCCGCGGATTCGATCGCCCGGGTCAGCGTCTCGAGCGCCTCCTCGTTGGAGTCGAACGCGGGCCAGAAGCCGCCCTCGTCTGCTACACCCTGCGCCTTCCCGGCCTTGCGCATCAGGTTTCCGGCCGCCCGGTAGATCTCCGCGGTCCAGTCCAGCGCCTCGGAGAAGCTGCCGGCCGCGGGGCACATCACCATGAAGTCCTGGACGTCGACGCGACGGTCCGCATGGGCGCCGCCGCCGAAGATCTGGATCTCCGGCAGGGGGATGCGGACCGGTCGTCCGCCTGCCAGGTGCTGCCACAGCGGTACGCCCGCGGACGCGGCGGCGGCGTGCAGGACCGCCATGGACGTGGCCACGATCGCGTTGCCGCCGAGACGGCTGCGGTCGGGGGTGCCGTCGAGGTCCACCAGGAGCCGATCGACGACCTCCTGGTCGGATGCGTCGCGGTTCAGGAGGGCGGGTGCGATCTCCTGGTTCACCGAACCGACCGCGCGATGGACGTCGAGTCCGCCGAAGCGGCTGCCGCCGTCGCGCAGATCGAGCGCCTCGCCCTGGCCCGTCGACGCGCCAGCCGGTGCGATGGCCCGGCCGATCGCGCCGTCCGCGAGATGGATCTCGACCTCCACGGTCGGCCGTCCGCGTGAGTCCCACACCCTGCGGCCGTGGAGCTTGGCGATCCGCGCGTCTGTCATGGCGGTGCAACCTTTCGGAGTTCGGACGATCGGGGCGCCGAGCGGTGCCTGTGCCCGTGCCTGTCACCAGGGGACGGACCGCCCCCGCGACCGGAGGCGTACGGAGACCCCGTGCCCAAGAACTGGCGCGGTCGGAGGCCGGGGCCGGCATCCGAAGGGGTGCGGCGCCCTGGGTGCGAGTGACAGGGGGGAGGACGAGGGATGCTCATCCGCTGCGGCTCTCGAAGTGCTAACGATAGCGCAATCGTGCGAAGTGGAGGTGGTTCTGTCAAGGGGCGAAGCGTGGCCCGGTGGGCGGCTGTGTTGCCTGTTTCCGTCATTCTTGGCCTCCGGGCGGGCCAATGCTATCGTTCGCACAACCCCTGTGCGTGACTTGTGGCGCTGCGGCAAGAACTCCGGCGGGCCCGCGCTGCCTGGACGGACGGACAGCACAGGCAGCGTGGGCCCGCCGGGTCCGATCGCGGCCGACAGGAAAGCGAGCCGACATGACACCCGAGCCCTCTGTGGCACCCATGACCCTCACCACGGTCGTGGCCAGCACTCGTCCCGGACGCGTGGGCAGGTCCGTCGCGGACTGGTTCACCGCCCGGGTCGCGGAGTGCGAGGAGTTCGAGTCGCACCTGGTCGACCTGCACGAACTCGCTCTGCCGTTCTTCGACGAGCCGCATCCGCCCGCTCTGCGGACGTACACGAAGAGCCACACCCGCGCATGGAGCCGGATCGTCGACGCCTCGGACGCGTTCGTGTTCGTCACCCCGGAATACAACGGAGGCTTTCCGGCTCCCCTGAAGAACGCGTGGGACTTTCTCGTCGTCGAGTGGCAGCACAAGCCGGCCGCGTTCGTCAGCTACGGAGGTGTCTCGGCGGGCACCCGCGCAGTGCAGATGGCCAAGCAGGTCGTGGCGAACCTGCGGATGCTGCCGATCGGTCCCACCGTGAGCATTCCGTTCGTCAGCGAACGCGTCGAGGACGGTGCTTTCCGGCCTGGCAAGATCCATGAGGCCGCCGCCGAGCAGATGCTCGACGAGCTCGTGCGCACCGCTGCCGTCATGCGTCGGTTGCGCAGTGGGACGTACTGACCCGGCGACGTACTGACCGGGTAGCGAGAACGGGAAGGCGCCCGGAATGCATTGTTCCGGGCGCCTTCGCTGTGGTGGACGAGGTCCCTGTGGCGCATGCGGATCGCCCCTGACTCAGGCGGACCGCCCGTCAGTCAGGCGGACGGAGCCTTTCCGCCGGGGGGTGCCGTGCTGCCGCGCAGGACCAGTGACCCGGGAGAGACCGACGTATACGGGCCGTCGTTGCTCGGCCGGGTCTTGAGGCGACGCATCATCCACAGCGCGCAGCCGGTGGCCATCTCCTGGATGGGCAGGCCGATCGTGGTGAGTCCGGGACCCCACCAGGAGAACCCGGGCTCGTCCCCGAACCCGACCACGGACAGCTCGTCGGGCACCTTGACGCCCTGCCGGGACAACTCCTCCAGGACGCCGAGGGTGAGCTGGATCGATCCCAGCACGAGCGCGGTGGGCGCATCCGGCCCCTTCAGCAGCCGGCGCACCGTTTCTCGGCCGCGGGCGACCGATGACGGCGGTCCCAGCTCCGCGCGCCCCGCCTCGTCCGGCAGCCGGCCCTCGCGCAGGGCGGTGCGGAAGCCGCGCAGACGCTCCGCGCCCGTGGGCAGCTCTTCGGGGCCGCCGAGGTAGGCGATGCGGGTGTGGCCCTGCGCCACCAGGTGGGCCGTGGCCTGACGCAGCGCCTCGTGGTCGTCCACGCCGAACCACTGGGAGCCGAGCGACTGGTGCCTGCGCAGCAGCTGCAAGTGCGGTAGTGCGCGCAGGAGTTTGACGGACTCGCTGTGCGGGCGCGCGGTGGGCACGATGATGACGGCCGCCACGCGGTTCGCGGACAGCTCCCGCAGATGGCGCAGTTCGGCCGTCCGGTCGTCGTCCGTCTCCGAGAGCATCAGCTGGAAGCCTTCGGCCTCCATGTTCTTGGACAGCTCGTGCGCGATCGTCGAGTAGAAGCTGTTGCGGATGTCCGGGATGACCAGCGCGACCACGTTGCTGGACGCTCCGCGCATCATCCGGGCCGCGCGGTTGCCGACGTACCCCATCTCGGAAGCGGCCTGCCGCACCCGGAACTTGGTCTCCTCGCTGATGCGTGGATCGTCGGCGAGTGCCCGTCCCACCGTCGACACGGAGACTCCGAGGCGCTCGGCGATGTCCCTGGTCGTGATCACTTGAGGAATCCCCTCGACTGACTGGTCCTGCGCCGTCACATTCCGTGTGCCAACGATAGCACCGACGTCGCCCTCCGTGGTCGGCGGGAGGGAGGGAGCCCGGGTTGATCACTAGCTTTGTGCTAACGTTAGCACTGTTGAATGGTGCTGTGTAGCCGCTCGCGGCTGCCTAGTTGCGGAGGTTTTCCGTGCGGATCGTCAGGTATGCCGTCGGCGGCGTGCGTCACTATGGAGAACTCGAATCCGGTGACGTGAGGATCGCGAGATTCGAGGGTGATCCCTTCACCGGGTTGTCCCCTACGGAGTATGTCGACCAGGTCGGCGACGTCGTCATTCTCCCGCCGGTCGACCGCCCCCGGATTTTCGGGTTCGCCTACAACTACGCCTCACATGTCGACGAAACCGACCATGAGATTCCCGAAGTTCCGGTGTGCTTCATGAAGCCGAGTACGGCCGTTGTGGGACCGGGGGATGCAATCGTGTATCCGGAGGATGGCGAACTGATCCATTTCGAAGGGGAGTTGGTCGTCATCATCGGAAAGGAAGCCCGCCATGTGAAACCCTCACAGGCCCATGAGTACATCCTCGGCTATACGTGCGGGAATGACGTCAGCGACCGCATCGTCCAGCGCAAGGAAAGCACATACGGAACGCTTCTGATCGGGAAGGGCCACGACACCTTCGCCCCGCTCGGGCCGGCCATCGCGACCGAACTCGACCCTGCGGGGCTGTCCCTGACGACCCGTGTGAACGGCACGGTCATGCAGTCTGCGACCACGGCCGACCTGCTGCTCCCGGTTCCGGATCTCGTCGGCTACCTCAGCCGCTACCTGACGCTGCTGCCCGGAGACGTGATCATGACGGGCACGCCTTCAGGCGTCGGGCCGATCCGCCCCGGAGATGAGGTGGAGGTCGAGATAGAGGGCATCGGCGTCCTGCGCAATCCGGTCGTGGCCGAAAGTCGTTGACCGGCGGACGCCTGTCAGCTTCCGTCCCCAAAGGGGCCTGCCCACCGCCGAGCGGTGGACAGGCCCCTTGGTGTGTCGGCGGTGTGCTCGTCAGCGGACCGCGTTGTTGAACAGTGCGGGACGGACGAAGACCAGGGCGGCGACGCTCACCAGCGGGAGGAACGTGACCTGGAGCAGGCCCGCCTGGCTCCAGCCGTAGGAGTCCACGAGGGCGGCGAAGAGAAGTCCCGAGAATGCCGCCGGCCCGTAGTAACTCGTGACGAAGAGACCCGAGGCGCGTCCGATCTGCCCGGGACGGACAGCCCGCTGCATCGCGCTGTTCGTGTTGGGGTAGATGAAGCCCAGCCCGAACGCGCCCATGAGGAAGGCGAACACGCACTGCAGGCCCACTGGGGCCTGCGTCTCGTAGACGCACACGCTGACGGCTGAGACGGCCAACAGACTGAGGATCAGCAGGTTGCGCTGGTTGACCCGGTCGCCGAGCCAGCCGCCGAGAACGGCCGACATGCCACCGAAACCGAGGAAGCTCATGGCCAGTGCCGCCTGCTCGGCGGAGTAGTGCAGCGACGTGATGAGGTACGTCGGGTAGAGCCCGAGGAACCCGTAGATGGCCACGCCGCTGACGACGGCGTGGACGGTGAGGGCGATGGTGTTGCGGTTGTAGGCGGAGGCCGGGACGTGGTCGTAGGTCCTGGCCGAGACGACCTTCTCGGTTGAGTGCTCGGTCAGACCGGCCTTCACGAGGAACAGGGAGGCGGCGGCGATCAGCAGGCCTGCCGTGCCGAACAGGTAGAAGGGCGAGTGCCAGGTGCCGTGCAGGCCCATGAGGTGGACGCCGATCAGCGGGGCGATGAACACGCCGACGGAGTAACCCACGCCGATGATGCCGAAGGCGAGGCCGCGCCGGTGGGCGAAGAAGGCGCCCATCGCCGCGAAGATGGCGGCGGACTGCATGCCCTCACCGAAGCCCGAGACGACCCGGTACAGGGTCATGTCGGCGAAACCGGTGGCCAGGGGCGTGGCCATCGTGCCCAGGGAGTAGATCACGATGCTGGACAGCAAGATCGTCTTGCGGCGAAAACGGTCCAGGAGATAACCCGCGGGCAGGCCGGCCAGAGCCATACCGAGGGTGAAGTTGGTCGCCAGCAGCCCGCCCTGTTCCAGGGAGAACCCGTACTCCTCGCGGATGTTGGGCAACAGGGGAGGGAAGACTTGGCGGTCCATCGCGTTGACCATGTAGGAGAGGACGATCAGCAGGAAGCCCACCCCGATCGTGGCCCGGGAGAGGGGCGGACGGGTGCTTTCCTGATGAGTGCCGTCGGCGGGCACGGCACTGGTGTCGACTTGTGCTGCGTGAGTCATTGCGGCTCCTGAGGGGAATGGGCCGCGGCAGGCCGCGGCGGACGCATCACCGGTACGGCGCCGCACGGGCGACGACGAGAAGCGGTGAGACAAGAAGCGGGCACGAGAAACGGGAGGACGAGAAGCGGTGAGCTGAACACGGACTCGGTCGAGTCGGCGACGGCGATACGGCCGCCGACTGGCGGAAAGGGGCGACGGGCTGCCGCGCGGACTCATGCCGCATGCGGAACTCAGCCGGTCGCCCGTCGGGGACGTCCGTGGCTGTGGCGTCTTCGACAGCCGGACCTCGTGCGGCCGTTTATCGGGTCACACGGTCGGCGTTGCCAGAACCATGAAGGGAAGTCCGTGGCGCGTCAAGACGTGGACAACGGATTTCTTCGGCAGTCCTTGTTTTCCCGTGGTGGCCGGGCTCCTCGGTTCTGGCCGGGCCGTGCGGCGAGGCGCCGGCGGCCAGTCGTACGGCGCGCTCTTGACGTGTCGAAAGCCCCGAGTGCTATCGTTAGCATCACGTGGCTGTGACAGAGTGATTCGACGTGCCCCGGCATCCCGTGACCCGTTCCCGGGGCGTGGCGCGGCGCCCGAACCGACCACAAGTCGGCGAGCGCCGGCGACCCACCCCGGCCAAGTGACCCTCTCCACCCACCCATGGCGGCCCGAAGGCATGATCGGACGCGACTCGGCCGCCGTTCTGGACGACGATCAAACCTGCTGACCGGATGCGACCGGGCTGGACGCCCGGCCGCCCGCCGCGGCCGCACGATTCTGCGAGGACGACCTGCCATGAAACCACTGAGCTGCCCAGGCACCGTGCTGCTCACCGACTACGCCTGGCCCGACGACTCCGTCGAGCGATCGGTCATCGAGCAGGCGGGCCACATCCTGGTGACCGGCCCCGCCGAGCCCGCCTCCGCAGAGGTGATCGAGGAACTGGTCGCCGAGCACCGGCCCGCCGGGATCCTGACCTGCTGGGCGCCGGTCTCCGCCACCGCGATCGACACCTCGCCGGAGCTTCGCATCGTGGCCAGACTCGGGGTCGGCCTGGACAACATCGCTGTTGATGCCGCCACCGAGCGAGGCGTGTGGGTCACCAACGTGCCCGACTACTGCGTCGAGGAGGTCTCCGATCATGCCGTCGGCATGGTGCTGGCCTGGACGCGGGGCCTGGCCGTGTTCGACCGGGAGGTCCGCGCGGGCCGCTGGGACCCCGCGAGCGCGCGGCTGCGCCGGCTGTCGACGCTGACCTGCGGCATCGTTGGATTCGGGCGGATCGGACGCGCGACGGCGCGCAAGCTCGGCGCGTTCGGCTGCCGGATCCTGGCCCACGACCCGCACTCGCCGAAGTGCACCCCCGGTGTGGAGATGGTGGGCCTGGAGGAGCTCCTGCGCGGCAGTGACGTGGTGATCCTCCATGTGCCGCTGACCCCCCGCACGCACCACATCATCGGAAGCGAACAGCTGGCGCTGATGCAGCCGGGCGGCCTGCTCGTCAACGTCAGCCGGGGCGGCCTGGTCGACACCGACGCGGTGATCAAGTCCCTCGACAGCGGGCACCTGGACGGTGCCGCCTTCGACGTACTGGAGACCGAGCCGCATGTGCCCGCCGGCCTGTCGGCCCAGCCGGGGGCGCTGCTCACCCCGCACGTCGCCTTCTCCTCCGACGCGTCGGTCATGGAACTGCGCCGCCGAGCCGCTGAGGAAGTCGTACGGATCCTGGCCGGCGAGAACCCGGTCCACGGCTGCAACAGCCCCCGTGGCCTGCCCGCCGGATCGGGTGACCAGCGATGAGCTCGACCTCCGCACAGGTGGGCCCGGGCCCCCTGCCCGACACCGCGCTGACGGACTTCCTGATCGAGCAGCGGCTCGCGGAGCCGACTGAAGCCGCTCACTGGACTCCGCTGGCCGGCGGCGTCTCGTCGGACCTGTGGAGGGTGGACCTGCCCGGACGGTCCCTCTGCGTGAAGCGCGCCCTGGCCCGGCTGAAGGTCGCGGCCGACTGGCAGGCACCGGTGTCGCGCAACGCCTACGAATGGGCGTGGATGCGGTTCGCGGACCGGCACCGCCCGGACAGCGTGCCCGATCTGCTGGCCCACGACCCCGAAGCCGGCCTCTTCGCGATGGCGTACCTGCCCCCAGAGCGGCACCCGGTGTGGAAGGCACAGCTCCTGGACGGCGAGGTGCGGGTGGCGACCGCGGCGGCCGTCGGAGAACTGCTCGGCAGCCTGCACGCGGCGAGTGCGGGGGACGCCACCCTCGCCGAGGAGTTCGCCACCGACGACAACTTCCACGCGCTGCGCATCGAGCCGTACCTGCTGGCCACCGCCGCCGCACACCCCGGTCTGGGCGATGTCCTGCGGGGGCTGGCCGACCGCACGGCCGCCACCCACCTGGCCCTGGTCCATGGCGATGTCAGCCCCAAGAACATACTCGTCGGCCCGTCCGGGCCCGTGCTCCTGGACGCCGAGTGCGCCTGGTACGGAGACCCCGCCTTCGACCTGGCCTTCTGCGTCAACCATCTGCTTCTCAAGAGCCTGGCGGTACCAGGACGCCGCGCCGAACTCCTCCGATCGGCCCGCATCCTGGCGCAGGAGTACGTCCGGTGTGTCGACTGGGAGCCCCGGCCCGCTCTTGCGGAACGGGCCGCGACACTGCTGCCGGCGCTGCTGCTCGCGCGGGTGGACGGCAAGTCCCCGGTGGAGTACCTCACGGACGACCGGCACCGGATGCTCGTGCGCACCGTGGCAACGGCTTTGCTACGGGCCCCCGCACCCACGGTGGGCGATGTCCTGGACACCTGGGAAGCCGCTCTGCCGGCCCCGACCGGCCCCGGCAGTGTGCGGCCCGACTGACCCCACCGATTCGACGATCCCGGCCAGCCCCGCACGAGGAGAGACATATGCGCAGAGTCGTCACCGGCCACGACGAGAACGGCAGATCGGTCGTCGTCAGCGACGGCCCGATCCCGCGCAGCCGGGAGTTCACCAGTCTGCCGGGCTGGGTGTCCCGTCTGCCGTGGGCGACCGAACCCGGCGACAACGTCAGCAGGACAGGGGAGGACCCTACGGCGAAGGTCACCAGCCTGCTCCCGGCACCCGGCGGCACCCGGTTCATCATCCTGACCTTGCCGCCGGACACCGCGATGGCCGACCCCGCCTTCGACCCGGTCGCCTTCGACGAGGAACAGCGGGCCGACTCGCCGGGTATCGCCGACCTCATGGAGCCCGACGGCATGCACACCACGCCGACCGTGGATTACGGCATCGTGCTGCAGGGCGAGATCGTCCTCGAACTCGACGACGGCCGGTGCACCCCACTGGCATCAGGGGACATCGTGATCCAGAACGGCACCCGCCATGCCTGGCGCAACCGCAGCGGCCGACCGGTCACCATGGCATTCGTCCTGATCGGAGCGGAATCCGACGGCTGACAGGGCCGCAGGCGCCGCCGAGGCCAAGAGAACGTCTTGCATGAGACGAGCTCGCGCGGCGAGCGCGGTGGGCAGGACACATCTCTGCTGGGGCGAGCAGACCTGGTGAGGTCTGAAGTCGGGGTCGGCCCCGTGCGTCCGGGGCTGCGAAGGGCCGGGTCGCTGCTGTGCGCCTGCACCAAGCGCCGGACCGCCGTCTTCGGGACGATGCTCGACGCCATGGCCGTGAACTGGACCGGCGGCTTCTTCCTGATGGACCAGGCCGGGGCATCGGGCCCACCGGCCCGCGTACGGAATCGTCGCGCTCGTCCTGGGCGCCGTGACGGCCGGAGTCGTCCTGCTCGTCCGCAACTGATCAGTACGCCGAAGCAGCTCCGATCATCCGGTGTCGCTGTCGGCGCGGCGCCGGGCGCCCGGAAATGAGAGCGCCTGATGAGCATCTGCCCTATGCAGGTGTCCTTTCTCGGGTGTCTGGAAGAAGCCCGGCTTCTTCGGCGCGTACGACACGAAGAGATTCTTCGTCTGCTGGTGGTACGCCGACAGCATCTCTCTGACCAGCGGCGATGTGGGACACGGAAGGTGATCGGCAGACATGGCCCGGGCATGGTCCGGATCTTGATCATCTCTTCGGCGCCCTTGTGATGGCGGCTGTCCACGCACAACGCGACGACGGCGAACGCACGGACACGCAGGTGATCCCCCGCGGGTCGAAGGCGGGCCGCGTGGACGGTTGTCCTGGCTGCGGGTCCCCCTCACTCTCGGCCCTGTCTGACAACGCGGACGGTAGGGGGCCGACGGCACCTGGCGATCCCAGGTCGGGAAGACGTGGAGGTTCGCGATTGATACGCCCGTTCGCATGACCCGGGCTCAGAGCGGTCGGTGCTGTGATGAGCTGTTGCCTCGCGTCGGCCGGCCGGAGCGGGAGAGATGGCCGGCCCGACCCGAACCTGGGATCGGTAGCAGTCCCGGCAGCGAGAGCCTCGCCGCATGGACCTGCAGAAGATGCTCGGGCTGTGGTGGACGGTGCTCGCGGGGCTGGCGTTGGTGGGTTATGCGTGTGTGCTGGCCGGGCTGACCCGGCCGCAGCGGGCGGTGTGGGTGACGGCTCGGGTCGTGGAGGTGGATCCGCCGGGACACGGTGAGTCGGGGAAGCGCGGGATACCGGTGACGATCGTGTACCAGGACCCCGGCACCGGGCGGGAGTTCAGGCTGCGGCACGAGAACAAGCGTGGCGACCGGGTGCAAGTGGCCTGGGTAGGGCAGGAGTTCCCGGTCCGGTTTCCGCGGCGGCGGCCGGAGCGGTTCTTTCTCATGCTGGACAGCGAGGGGCGGACCTCCGGGGTCGGCGGGCCGAACTGCATGGTGATCCTGCTGGTGTTGGGACTGGTCGTCCAGTCGTTCTTCGCGTGGGGCTGGCAGTGGGGGCTGATCTGCGTCGGTGGCCTGCTGCTCCTCGTCGTCGCGCTGAGCCGGGACGGCGAGTACGCCCGCGCCCGCGCCGCTCAACTGGCCGAGGGCGTCACCGTCCAGGGTCGCGTGGTCGCCGTCACCAGGGACGTCCATTCCGACGGCGAAGGCGGCGAGAGGGTCAGCCACGCTTCCGTCGTCGCCTTCACCACCCACGAGGGCGTCGAGGTCACCGCGCTGTGCGCGCAGGGCATCCGGGACATCGCCGAGTCCCTCGGCCGTGACATCCCCGTCCGTTACGCGCCCGACCCGTCCCTCCTGACCGCCGACCCCGACCACGAACGCCGTGAGCGCACGTCGAACATCAGGTTCATCGCCACCCTGCTGGTCACCGGGATCGTCGCGATCGGGGTGGGCGGTTACTGCCTCCACCACCCCTGGCCCTTCACCTGACGATGCAGGTCAGGGCCGCCCAGAGGAGGGGTGCGTGCTCGATCCGGCCGTCGGCGCGCCACTGGTCGAGCTGCTGTCGCTGCCAGGCGCCGAGACGGCGGACCGGGTCGTGGTCCTCGTGGGCCGCGTCCACGGCGACCACGGCCTCCGTGAGTGGCCGTACGGACTCCGGCAGACCGGCCAGGCGGTGGAAGGCGAAGCTGGTGGGGAGCACCCAGCGGGTGGCGGTGACCAGCTGGGCGCCGTTGTGGATCATCGCCGTCGCCAGGCCGAAGGACTCGGCGAAGCGGAGATCGCCGCCGCTCTCGCAGGCGATCAGCGCGACGCGCGGCGGTGCGGGCCAGAGTTGAGCGCCCGGCACGCCGTCCGCGCGCAGCGGGAGGGTGCCCAGGAGAAGGTCCTTGGCGGACAACGGGCGGTGGGTGCGCACCGGTTCGGTCATCCCCGTGGTCTCTGGGCCGCAGCACAGGTGGAGGGTGACGTCCTCGCTCTGCCCGCCCTCGACGGGGGCGCCGCTGACGTGACCGACGTACATCAGGCGACGGGCACCCTTGCGCAGCGCCTCGCCCAGCCAGTCGCGGTCGAGGTCGGTGCGGCGGAAGGCCTCGGCGGGGGTGGCGACGGACGGTACGACGGTGCCCGCGTCGAGCCTGCGCTGTACGAGGGACAGCAGCGCCGGGTCCGAGCCGGGCTGCCCCAGGACCGAGCCGAGCGGGGAGTCGGCGCGGAAGCCGGGGACGCGGGGGTCCAGGACGAGAACCACGGCGTCAGAGTCCGGGTCCTGTTCGGTCGGGGTGGTGCCTGCCCGTCGTAGCGATGCCGGTGCCGTGGTGGCGATGTCCACGAGGTCGATCAGCCGTACGTCGCTGTCGTCACCGTCCACGGCGAGCAGCTCCCACGGGACCTGGGCGACCCGGGGTGACGGCTGGAGTCGCATCAGTGGACGGCCCAGGTGGGCGGATACCTGGCGGATCTGGTCGGTCAGGCCCGGCGGCCACAGCACCTCGGCCAGCATGCGGGAGAGGCGGCGCTCTTCCTCGTACGTGGCCAGCGCGCCGGACTCGAACGAGCGTCGCATGCCTTCCGTGCCGCCGCCCGGCAGTTCGGTGGCCAGCGCGCGGATGACCTCGTTTACGTCCGGCCCCGGGGCGTACCCGGTGCCGAATCCCTGGGCCCCACGGGCCCACGTCCAGGTCATGTGCAGGTCACCGGCGTCGGCGAGGCGGACCTGGACCACCGGACGGTTCGCGTCGGTCAGATCGTCGGCGGACAGAACGGCACCTCTTCCTCGCTCACGATCCGCCGGTGATAGCGGAACTCGGCTGCCTGGACGTACTCCTGGAGCGCGGTACGGCCGCCCGCCTCCGCCGACATCACGATCTTCGGTGGCGGTGCGACCCGCAGGCCGACGGAGGCGGCGGCCTCGGCCGCGATGCCGCCCAGCGTCAGGGGAGCGTCGTCATCGGGGGCGTACGTCTTCATGGCGGCGTCCGGGAAGACCGCCGCCTTGTCGGCGGTGGACGTATGGTTCAGCGCCAGGGAGGCGCCCGCGCACCGGTGTTCCACCAGCTCGAAGATCAGCCCCTGGTCGTTGCTGCGGAGGGCCAGGCGGAACACCAACTGCATGGCTTCGTCGGCCAGTTGGAGCCACTGGCTGCGGGCGTGGGCGCTGGCGAAGTCGTAGCGGGCCGCTTCCAGCGTCAGGGCGGCGGGCAGGGCGAGGGAGAGCGCGTTGGCGAGCGAGGTGCGTTCGTGGACGCCGTGGTCGGTCCGGTTCAGGTTGTCCTCAAGGGTTCGCGCGAGCATCAGGTCCACCTGGGCGCACCGCTCGTACACCCCGCGCTCCTGGTACACGTCCCGCGCGCCCTGGGCGAGCCGCTTCATCTCGTCGATGTCGCCCCGCTCGTATGCGTGCCGGGCGCCCATCAGCATGGTGTCGGCTGCGGCGATCGCGGCACCGACCTGCTGGAAGCGGGCAAGGCTGGACGCCGTCAGAGCGGCAGCACCGGCTGCGTCCCCGCGGTGTGCGGCGATGGCGGCACGGGCTTGTTCGCAGACCGCCAAGTCCTCGGCCTGGCGCTGCCGTTCGAAGATCTCGGCGGCCTCCGCGTACAACTCCTCCGCGCGGTCGAGGTCGCCGGCCCGCAGCGCCGCGTACGCCCGGTGGGAGAGCACCTGTTGGCGCCCCGCGTGGTGGCCCAGCGTCAGATAGGCCTCCTCCGCGCGGGCGAAGTAGTCCTCCGCCTGCGCGAACCGCACGGTCGAGGCGCAGACGACCCCCAGACAGTCCAGCAGATACGGCTCGGCCGGCGGCGCGTCGGTCAGCAGCGCGGAGGCCAGTTCCTCGGCCGCGCCCCACGCGCTGCGGTCCATCAGCAGATGAACCCTGCTCAGGCCGATCTCGTCGGTGCGCAGACCCTCGAGGTCGTCGAACTCCGACAACAGGGCCGTCGCCTCGTCCATCGCCTCCTGCGCATCGTCGAACTGCCCGGTCCTGCGCAGCAGTTCGACCCTGGCCAGCAGTGTCTTCAGCAGGACCTCCAACCACAGCCGGCGGCCGTTCGGTCCCATCGGCACGGACGCGATGCCCCGCACCAGATCGAGGGACCGCCCGATGGACAGGGCCGCCCCGGGCAGATCCGTGGCCGCGAGCTGAACCGTCCCGACGTCGGACAACAGGTGCCCGCGCAGAAGTCGTACGTCGGGGGAGTCCTCGAACGACTCGGCCACGGCCAGGAGTTCGCCGTAGACGGCCAGCGCTGCCGGGAGATCCGGGGTGAGTTGATGGCGTTCGGCGAGTGCGAAGCCGCTGTCGAAGGGCTCGCCGTAGCTGAGCCCCGCCGCCTGCTCTTCCTGTTCCGCTGCGTCTTCCGGGTCTTCCTGCATGGGCTAGAAGTCCTCCTCCATGGCAGTGGCAGCCGCGATCTCGGCGAGGAACGGGTCCGAGTGTGCGGCCTCGCTGTCGTGCGGTGCCGCCGCGACGCCGATCCGGTGCCGGGCCAGGGCTCGTACCGCCTCACGTGCCGCACGGTCATAGGCACCCGGTCCCGGGTCGAACCCCGGCAGCAGGATGCCGACTTCGATGCTCGGTGTCGTCGAGGCCGGGATGTCCAGGTCGGCCCGGCCGGCCCACACGTCGTCCCGCCGGGCCAGCGGAACGCGGTTCGGCGGGCTGCCGTCCACGTGGATCTCCGCCGCGAGGTGCACCCCGCCCACGGGGGCCGCGATGTCGGCGACGACCTCGACCTCGATCCGCCGCCCGGCGCCGAGCGCGTACGCGGTCCAGGACACGGCGTCCTCGGCCGCGTCGACGAAGCCGGGAGGATAGCGGCACCAGTCATTGGTCCCCGAACCCCGGGCGATCACGCGGCCGGTCGCGGTGCGGAGACTACCTGCTGCGAGGGCGAACTCCTGCTGCCGTACGAAGAGGTCGGTGAGGTCGAGCGGCGGAGCGGTCGGCCTGTGGTCCCGTTCCAGGGCCGACCGGAGGCGCCGTAGCGCCTCCCCGTCCAGCCCGACGTTGTCGGCCGCGTCGTCGATCAGCCGTAGGACACGGTCCAGTTGGCGAGGCGGGGCCGCCGACTGCCGCCAACGGATCAGCGGGTCGAGCGCGGCCAGGTGCTCCTCCAGTAGTTCGGCACCCTCCACCTCACCTGACCCGTCGAGGAGTTGTTGGCATTCGTGGGTCAGTGCGGCCAACTCCAGCCCCAGCACGTCCGGTTCGAGCGCGGGAATCCCGTCCAGGTACGACGTCGGCCACCAGCGGGCCGCCCAGTGCCCGAGGGCGAGGCGGGCGGCAGCCTCGGCGAGTGCGGTCGGCTGCTCGGGCAGCGTCAGCTCGGCGGCCGGCGCTCCCGACGCGACGGCGTCGACAGCGGCGGCCGTACGCTCGCCGTAGACCGCCCACAGCCACTGCTGGGCCTGCCCCACGTCGTGGATCTCCGCTGCCGGCAGACCTGGTGGGCCGAGGACGGGCCAGGTCAGGACGGCGCCCGCGACGTCGAGAACGGCCCGGGTGAAGGGGGGACCGGCGGAGGGCCCCGCGATGTGTACGGTGGGGTCCTCGGCTCGCGTGATGGCACAGCGCCGTCCAGGCATCACGCGCTCCTCGGCTCGGCGGCGGGCTCGGCGGCCGCCGACAGGGTGCGCAGTGCCGTACGGACTCGTGCGCGGTGGTCCATCATCACCGAGCGGGCGACCCCGTCGAGCACGCCCCAGGCCGATGCCGCGTCGGGCAGTGCCGCGTCGCGGACGTCGCGCCCGTGCAGCCGTACCCAAAGGCGCCGCATGTACGCGGCCCAAGGGGTGCGCAGGTCCTGGGCGAGGGCGTTCAGCACACCGCCGTCCGGGTCGGGGCCGGGGGAGACGGTCATCCTGCGGGCTCGAAGGACCGAAGCCTCCCGCCGCCAGCGGCCGTTGACGATGCGGTGTGCCGCCGTCGACCCCGCCACAGAGGTCCCGAGGCCCAGCGGATCGAGGCCCACCGCGAGTCGGCCGCCGAGCACGACGGTGACGCGGAGACTCTCGTCGTACAGGCCCAGCGGGGCGCAGCTGCGGTCGACCTCCCGCCGGACGAGCTCCGGCACGGTCGGCAGTTGCTCGCGGTGGGTCGACGCCTGGAGCACGGTGAAGAGCCGTTCGAAGAGCGTGCGGTCGAACGGCGCGGGGAGTGTGGCGGTCGAGGCGCTCCGGCCGACCTCGGGGCGCGGGGGCACGCGGTGCGCGGTCAGTCCGAGGTGCGGGGGTACGTCGGCGCGGTCCCAGACGTCAGCCGGGTGCGCCGCCCACAGGGCTCGCCCTAGCAGGCTGCCGTGCCCGGCCCGGACCATGGCGTCGAAGGCCGGCGCATCAGCCCCCGCCGCACCGCAGGCCTCCAGGACCTCGGCCGCCAGGCCCGTATCGACGGCGCCCGGTACCGCTTCGCGTCCGTCCCACGCCGCTGCCAGCTCGGCGTCGAGCCGGGCGCGCCGGGCGGCGTCCGCCAGATGTTCCTTCAGCGCCTCCACGGTCCGTCCGCCGGAAGCGTCCACGACGTCTTCGAGTACCGCCCTCGCCACCGCGTCCGCGCCGGGCCCCGGCGCCCCGTGCTCGGTCGCCAGCTCGAAGCACCGCTGGAAATACAGGTCCTGGGGGTTGCCCGCCACGATCCCCAGTGCCCGGCGCGTCTTCTTCAGCAGCGTGAACCACCGGGCCGTCGCTTCCAGAACCGCAGCGGACTCCCGTATCAACGCGTCGAGTTGCTCCGCCTCCCGCGCGTCGAGGAAGTCGGCGGCGAGCTCCGGACGCAGCGTGGGCCGGATGATCAGCGGCAGCAGGATCAGCTTGACCGTCCGGGTCAGCGGCGCGCCACCGGGCCCGCTCAACGCCTGGGGACCCGGTCCGAGACCGCGCCAAGCCGTGTCGATGACCATGGCGCGCGGACGGCGCTCGCCGGTCGACGGCTGGCTCGGGGACGGCATGGGCAGAGCGTACGTCCTGGGGGAACTGGTGGTCGAACCTGGGATCGGTAGGCGCTGCCCGCCTCCTAACGTCCACACCATCAGGCAGAACGAACCAGAAGGGCAGGCACAACATGGGAATCTTCGGCAAGGGCAAGAGCCGTGAGGAGAAGGCCGCCAAGATCGCGGAGCAGGTGGCAGGCGGCAAGGGTTTCTACGGCCGTATGACGCGCGCGACGCTCGGCCGCGAGGACTACGCCAAGCTCCAGCAGTCGATCGGCGCGTACAACTCCGGTGCCACTGTGCAGCAGTTGCTCGCCATGGGCGTACCGACGGTCACCGCCGTCGTCGTGGCGATCAGCGACACCGGCAGGCTGGTCAACTTCGACCCGGTCGTCGACCTGGTCCTCCAGCTGACCGGGGCCACCGCCGACCCGATCACGCTCCAGACCATCGTTTCGAAACTGCGCATCCCCCGCGCCGGTGATCAGGTACTACTGATCGCGGACCCCGCCAACCCCGGCGGTTACCTCTACGCGGGAGACGGAGCGACGCCGTGACGACACCGCCGTACGAAGTGCTGGCGAACGACGCCACCCTGCTCTCCTTCGATGATCACGCATGCCTTCATGCCGGAGCCCTGCCCGGGTACGGGGGCCAGGTCGGTGCGGATGAACGGGTCGGTGTTGTCGGGTGCGCAGAACGACAACGGCGACAGCCCCACACACCATGAGCCGCCTGCGCAACTTCCGGGCTGGAGCCGCAGGTACCGGCGGTGCGGCTGCCCCGGCCCAGTCCGCGTCGCTTGAAGCTGTGGGGCGCGGCGCCTCACGCACTTCGTCTGCCGGGGGAAGCGCACGGGTCGCGGTGCGTCGGCTCCAGGCCGTTTTCCGCCAGTTCCCACAACGCGCGCATTCCCGGCTCGGGTTCGTCCGCGAGCCGACACCACTCCCGCCTTTACGTCGGCACAGTGCCGACAGCCGCCCTGGCCCGCCAGAATGCCGTCCGGACTTGGTGACGTCTCACGCCCACAGCCGTTGCAGCGCTTGCGCTCATGGGCCGGCGGCTCGCGGGGTGATGTTCCGGCGCCAGTTGGTCCGCGACTGGCCCGGGTGGAACTCCACGGGTCACGGGACGCCATATTGTTCAACTCCAGCCCCAGCGGGCCTCATCTGTTCGTCCAGGACCAGGCGGTGGAGCTTGGCCCACACCCGGGCCTTGCTCCATTCGGTGAACCGCCGGTGGGCCGTCGGACCCGATGGCCCGAACGACGGGGGCAGTTGCCGCCACGTGCAGCCTGACGTGGCCACAAAGACGATCGCCGCCAGCACCTCGCGGTCCCCGTACCGTCGTCGGCCACCGCCCTGCGGCCGCGACGGAGCAGGCGGCACGACCCGCTCGAACAGCTCCCACAACTCATCCGGCACCAGACGCTCAACGAGCCCCACGACGGCAGACTATCGAACAGCCCAAATGAGACAACCTCTTAGCTTGTTCTTTTTCTTCCGGCTTCGAATGGTGTCTGGAACTGAGTCGCTCACCTGGGGGTTCGCCGGACGCGAGGGCGGCCTTCGTCTGATCCTGTGCTCCGACCAAGGTGCACGTGACCACGACGAAGGCCGTGAGGGTGAGTCTGCTGCCTGATGCTGTCCGGAGGGAAGCGTTCGCGGAAGCGTCACGCTTCCGGGGCGAGTTCTACGAGTGTCTGACCGCCCGGCGCGACGAGTTGTTCGAGCTGGCAGACGCGGTGCTGTGTGCGGACGGTGCTGTGAAGTCCCCGGTGGACTTGACGCTGTTGCCCGAGCATCGTCGTGGGCACGGAGCGATGTACGGCGGCCTGAACCACGGCCGGATCGACGTCGACCGGCTGCGGACGGTGCTGGCCGGCCTGCCGCTGCCGCGTTTCGATGGCGGGCGCCTGGTCCTGGCGGTCGACGTGTCGCCGTGGCTCCGCTCGGACGCCCCGTGCTCGGCAGAGCGCCTGTTCTGCCACGTCTACGGTCGCGCGAAGACTGCGTCGCAGTTCATCCCGGGCTGGCCCTACTCCTTCGTGGCCGTGCTGGAGCCGGGCGCCACGTCCTGGACCGCGATCCTGGACGCGGTCCGGCTCGGACCGACGGACGACGCGACGGCGATCACCGCCGCCCAGCTACGAGGTGTCGTCGAGCGGCTCATTGCCGCGGGCCAGTGGCAGGCCGGGAACCCGGCCATCGTGATCGTCAGCGACGCCGGCTACGACGTCACCCGCCTGGCCTGGGTCCTGCGCGATCTGCCGGTCGAGATGGTCGGCCGCGTCCGCTCCGACCGCGTGATGCGGCTGCCGAAGCCACCGAGGATGCACGGCGTCAACGGCCGGCCGCCCAAGCACGGTCCGGAGTTCCGCTTCACCAAGCCGGAGACCTGGCCCGAGCCCGCGATCACCACGGTCACTGACACCACCAACTACGGCAAGGCCGAGACCCAGGCATGGGACCGGGTCCACCCCCGACTCACTCACCGTTCCTCATGGCTTGACCATGATGGTGAACTTCCCCTGGTCGAGGGAACGTTGATGCGGTTGAAGGTCGAGCATCTGTCGAAGGACCGGGATGCCCCGCCGGTGTGGTTATGGTCCTCCAAGACCGGCGCCACACCGGACGACGTGGACCGCTTCTGGCAGGCATTTCTCCGCCGCTTCGACCTGGAGCACACCTTCCGCTTCGCGAAGCAGACCCTGGGCTGGACCACCCCGAAGCTCCGCACCCCCGAAGCCGCGGACCGCTGGACCTGGATCCTGATCGTCGCCCACACCCAGCTCCGGCTCACCCGGCCCCTCGCCGCGGACCTCCGCCGGCCCTGGGAGAAACCCACCGCCTCCGACCGGCTCACCCCGGCCCGGGTCCGCCGAGGGTTCAGGAACATCCGCGCTCACCTCGCCTGCCCGGCCCGTGTTCCCAAACCCCGAGGAGCCGGCCCCGGAAGGCCACCCGGTGCCAAGAACAAGCACCGGGCACCCCGCTACGACGTCGGCAAGACCGTCAAACGCCCCGAGACCCTCAAGGCCATCGGCAAGCCCGGAAGATCTTGGTAGATAAAAAACAAGCTTAGGTGCGCGCAACGCAGGACTCCGTCGCTCATCGTGGTCAAGCGCATGTCCTGCAAGGTCTGTAGGCCTTGGTCGATCCACTCGCGGTCCCGGCCGAGGGCGTGCGCGTAAGGTTCGAGGGCGTCGGCCGTCACGCCGGCGTCGACTCCGGCGACCTGGGCGACGGCGAGCGACAGCAGGAGCAGGTCGGCCCGGTCGTGGGTGCGCAGATCGAGTGCGGCGCGCTCGGTGCGGCGCCAGCCGCCGGTGAGTGTGTGGAAGAAGAGCCATGCCGAGTTCTTCGTGGCGGCTTCGTCGATTCGGCTCGACAGCGGCACGTCACCGGCACGGTCTCCGACGAAGTCGTCCAGCGCTTGTACCAGGGGCAGGATTTCGTGGGCGCGTTCGCGCATGGCCCGGGCCAGGGTACCGATCGCGGCTGCGTCGCTGATGGTGTGGGTGGTGATGCCTCCGGCGACGTGGTCCACGCCGACGATCAGCATCAGCTGGTCCGCGGGTGGCGGTCTCGGCCAGCTCACGGATCAGGTCCTGGGCATCGTCGACCAGAAGGGCCTTGCGATGCGGGTACAGCGCGAGGTCGGCCGCCCACTGCCGCACGTCGCGCCTGCGGGCGTCGTCGGGCAGGCGGAGCACCTCGTAGCCGTGCTCGCGGAGATCGTTCAGAGCCTGGTAGGCGGTGATGGACTTGCCGCAGCCGCTGTCCCCGTTGAGTACGACGGCGTGATCACGGCGCAGTGAGTCGATGAGAAGGCCGACTTCGATGAGGCGGGGGCAGGCGTCCACGTCCGCTGGGCCCAGGCGTGCCCCGGCCAGGGCATGGCCGACGTCGCGTCTTCCGGTGAACGCGACGGTGTGCCACGCGGATACGGTTTCCCGACGCCGGATTTCCTCGGCCAGGGCAGGGAGAGCGGTGTCGGCTGGGGCGGGGATGTCGTCGCCGCCGGAAACGTCGGGTCCGATACGGCATACCCGCCAGCCCTGGTCGAGAGGGGTGATGAGTTGGTCGACGACAACGCGGTCGCGCTCGGAGTAGCCGACGATCAGCAGGGTGCGTGGGTGGTCCGCGACGAGACGGCCGATACGGTCCGCGAGGTCGGGACCGAGAGTTCCGGGCAGGTGCGGAAGCATCCATGTCCGCTCCGGGTGGGCGGCGTCGCCGTGCGGCTTGAACAGGATCTCGGGAGGGATGGCGGTTCCGTACTGGCGGCGGTAGGCGGCTTCGAGTGCGGTGTCCCAGTTGAGCGAGACGACGCACTCAACGACACCAGCATGGATCAGTCCGGCGAGAGCCTCGTGCGCGGCGGACGGCTGAGCGCTGCGGCTGCGGTCGAGGTTGGCCATCTCCTCCTGGAACCGCCGCCTGGCCGGTGTCGAGTTCTCGACGGCGCGCCATGCCGGATCCCACGCGGCCGCGTCGTCGCCGACGAGCAGCTTCGCCGGCTCGTCGGGTCTGGCGAGTGCGGTGGCGAGCACCGCCCGGGCGGCAGGATCGGCGTCGATGGCGTCCCACAGCAGCGCGGTGAGACCCGCGCTGGCCGGATATCGGGCGGAGAGGGACAGGCCGGCCCCGACGACGGCTACGGCGCCCAGGCCGAGCCTGCCCCGCAGCGACGCTATACGGCTGTCGACGTCGACGCTCGCGGGACCGGAAGCGTCGACGTGCGGGAGGGCGCCCCGTTCGTCCGGGGGAAGTGCGCGCATACCCGCTATTGTCGGCCACCGTACTGACAGGCCGTCCGCGCACGGCCTGTCTTGTAGCTCGTGCTGTCAGGGTGGATACCACATAGTTTCGGGGAGTTGGTCGGCGTCCGCGGAGCTCTCCTCGAACTCCGGCCCAACTTCGAGTTCTACTTCGAGTTGGTCCTGATCGTCGTCTCCGGGCGTTCCGGACCAGATCTGACGTGGCGGGACGTCCAGGTCGTCCGTGATCCCGTACGCGTGGGAGCGTTTGCCGTGGGCGATCCGGTGCAGGAGATCCCAGCCTCTGTGGCTGATTACGGGATCAGACCGGCCGTGCGGGTTCTGGGACAGACGGTGCTCGCTGTTGAAGCGGGCGACGGCCTGGCTGGTGGCGACACCGTAGTGGTCGCTGTCGACCACCCAGGTGGGCATGTAGCCGGCTTGTTTAAGGGCTGCTTGAAGCTCCCGGGCACTGGGATGCGTGCGCCCGGGGACGAGTCGGCGGGGAAACTCCGGGGGAACGAACCGGTTTCCATCGTTTTGGAAGGGAATACGAAGCTGTTGCCCCGGTCGCAGGGTAAAAGGGATGGGCAGGTCGTTGGCTTCGACGATGGCGGCCCAGCGCACGCCGTAGCGCACGGCGATGCTGTAGACCGTGTCGTCGTCCTTGACGATGTACAGCGCGTGGTCGTGGGGTGAGGGTGTTCGGTGTGTACGTCCGGTTCTGCCGTGCCACCCGTCTCTGGGCCACCAGAATGTCAAAGCCTGCCAGACGGTCTCCTTCTGCGCGCTGCGCAGGCCGGCCAGCGCCTCGGTGAAGGTTCTGGAACCGCGGGCACCCTGCTCAAGACGCTGGGCGCAGCCGGTCAGGGAGCGCTCTTCCAGCGCGATCACCAGGTGGGCCTGACGGTGGTGGTCCCAGTCGTGGACCACGGCGTCGAGGACTCGGTTCGCCAGGATGCCGACGGACAGGGTCTCCAGGGCGGCGATCAGTGCCGCGACATCGGTTACGGAGCGATCGTCGATGTCGCACACCAGACCGACTTTGCCTGGCAGGCCGGTGTCCAGCGCTCTGGCCAGGAAGGCTATGTCGATCGGTGTCCGGGCGCGCCACAGTGTCCGCAGGGTTTGTTCATCGGTGAACCGCGAACCCTCCCTATGCAGGTGGTTGAGCATCCTGCCGGCGTGGCCCGGCGGACGGTCTCGCACGGTGTCCCAGAAGACTTGTGCGGCGTCGTCGCTCAGGCCTTCCTCGTCCAGGACCCTGATGAGGTGGGCGACGTCGTCGGGCGAGGAGATACGCACCGCTTCGTCGAGAAGCGCGGGCAGCCCCTGGCGGTTGGAGAAAACCTCCAGCGCACGGCTGATCTCGACGAACTCCGCACCGCTGCGCAGCCTAGCGGCTTCCAGGGCAGCCGCCAGCGCGTGCTGGTGCTGTCCCACTGCCTGCAGGTGGGTGATGAGCTGGCTGATGTCCGCGACGGTGCCAGCACGGACAGCGAGGCGGCGACCGAGGGCGGCAGCTTCGGTGAGACGCAGTACTTGCAGGACGGCGATGAGTTCAGCGGTGTGTTCGGGGCCGCGGTCTCCGATCCCGGTGTGGAAGATGTCCTCGGCGATCCGCTCGTATCCGTCCCGGTAAAGCGAGGTGATCATTTCGGCGGTGTCGGTGGCCGTGCGGCACCGGGCCGCCGAAGTGATCAGATCCAGCGCGTGGAGAGGGTGCGGGGCACGGTAGAGGTCCTGGAAGAGAGTGATGACGTCCGCGATGGGTCGGTGTTCCGCGATAGTGCGCATCACGTCATCGAGAGGGCCGTCGAGTTCGTCTCCGCATGCCAGGCCGGTCATGGCGAGGACATCGTCGATGCCGCGCGTCACGGCGAACACGGAGAGCAGCACGGTGGTGTGCTCACGCAGACCGGCGCGGATCAGGGCGGTGGCCAGGCGCGCGGTGTCTGCGGCGGACTTCAGTTCGGCCGACAGCCGCAGTAGTTCCACCACGCCGTCCTCGGCCGACGTGCCGAGGAGTCCCTCGAGTAGGTCGGTGTTCTCCTCGATGGTGCGCGCGGCCACGAGGGCGGGCAGGGCGGCCTCCACGTGGCGCTGATGCCCGCTCCGATAGAGAGCCACGAGCAGCGGCACGAGGTCGGAGACCGCGCGGTGCTGCAGGGCCGTCTGGACCATCTCTGCCACGGTGGCGGGACGGTGCTCGCTCAATTCGCCGATCTGGGCGACGAGCACCGCTGCGGAGACCGTACGGGTGGCGTCCAGGGCGCGGGCCACGTCCAGGACCGCGGTCTCGCCGTCCGGAGCCGGCTGGTAGGCGTTGTTACGGGCGAAGGGCCACGATCCCAGGCTGTTGCGGCACAGGCTCTGTGGTCGAGGGCGGTCCTTGGCCTGCAGACGTCGGGTGAGTTGGTCGAACACGGTGTCGAGATCCAGGAATTCCGCCGGTGAAGAGACGCCACTGCGCAGCAGGTCCAGGAATTCGGCGGTGAAGGCCGTGTAGGGCTCGCCCGGCGGGGAGAGCGCCACGGCGGTCTCGGCCGCCGCCGCGATCAGGTAGGTGCCGTCGATCTCCGCCAGCGCCGCGACCGACTCGGACTGCACACCGAAGGCACGCGCGCTGTAACAGCAGTCGAGTATCACGATCCGGCGGGCGGCCGGACTCGTCTCGATCGAACGTTTGATCCACTCGTAGGGGACTGCTGTGTCGAAGACGGAATCACGGTCGCTGTCGGGGACGGCCAGATGCAGCAGGCCGGTCCCCGGGTCGATCAGTCCGTGGCCGGCGTAATAGACCAAGAGGGTGTGAGTGGCCTCCTGCGCGGCCGTTCGGACAGCGGCGGACACCTCTCGTGTGGAGGCCGGATCCATCAGTGTCGTGCAGGACTCGGCACTCAGATGCAGCACGGGATCGCCCAGCAGCGCTTTCAGGCCGGGTATGTTCGCCCGCACCGCCGGGAGATCGTCCAGCGTCGTGAACGTGCCGGCCCCGACCAGTACCGCTCTTGACGCGGAATACGTCAGATCATGCATGTCCGTTACGTCTGATCCCGCTCCAACTCGGCGAGCAGGCGCCCCGCATCCTCGTCCGTTCCTCCGGTGAGAGTGACTCTGGTGCCGTCCGCGCGTTCGACGACGAGCGTCGTCCGCTGGGGTCGGCTGCGCCGCCAGGAGGCGATCGCCAGGGCCAGCGAAGCGGCGTTGAAACCGGTACCCAGCACAAGATTCAGCACTTCGACGAGACCGCCCTGCGCCCCCGGAACCGCAACGGCGCCGGGCCCCAGTGCGGGGCGGGCGTGGCGACGGCAGGCTGTGTCGGCCAGCAGCCACTCGTTCAGGGACCGCAGCTGTCTCTCAGCGCTGTCGGCATCTTCCAGACTCACGCTGACCGTGACCTTCACGAACCCCAACTTCCTTCCTTTTGCCCAGTGTTCGCTTCAACGGACGCCCATTTCTCGCCTGTGGTTCCGGTTCCCCTCGCCAGCGTCACGTCGGCCAGCAGTTCGGCTGGGAGTCGGGTGAGAGCACCACGGATGATCAAGTTGGCAGAGGGAAGCATGCGGACTCCTCTGGTCCGGCGCGCGGAAGGACCCCACACAGACTACGGAAAGCCGTTCGTTGTGTTCGGCGGGAAGTCCACCCTGTTTCCGCCGAGATGAGGCGGTCCACTGGTTCGGAGCATGGAAGCGAACACATCCGTGGGGGAAGCTGCGCGGACCCTGGGCCCCATGCCCATGCCCTTGCGGGACTGCCGCGGAGCCGACTGGACCAGTACGACGTTGGCGTGGGCGGCCAGCCGGGGAGACGGGCTGGGTTGGGACTCGGCCGCGGACATCCGCTGCGCGGACGACGGAGGCCTCGCGGCGGTGGGCCGAGGCCGAGGCACAGCCGCAGGTCTCGACGAATGTCTCTACGTCGGGGTTCGTGCACCGGTTCAACCGGGAGGAGTCGCGTCGGTCGGCGCTGGCTTGCATGCGGGGGCTGGTTGCGCAGCTTGAGCGGAAGAATGGCTGGACGCTGGCGGAGGAGGCTGGGGATGCGGGCTCCGATCGCATCCACCGGTTGGGATCGCAACCGGCTGTGGGTGCGCCAGGCCCCCACCTCCACCATCGTGGCGGTCGCCCTCTGGGGCGACCGCTGATCTCGTTGTCGTGGTTCTCGATCAGGCGCTTCAAGGCTTCGAGCGTGCGGGGAGGGCGGGTACTGTCGGCGGTTCGGGCGCTGCCTACGGCGGCGGGTCGCCTGCTCATGAGCGGGCGACCGGCGGGGTGATGTTCTCCGGCGCCATTGGTCCGCGACTGGTCCGTGTGGAAATCCACCGGATGCCAGTGAGTAACGAGAAGAACCCAACGCATTACATTGGGTAGCTATCGCGTCGGGTTGCCTGGAGCGCAACGATGCCTCCAGGCAACCGACTTCAGGCTCTAGAAGAACCCAGGTTTCTTCGGACTGTATGAAACAAGAACGTTCTTCGTCTGCTCGTCGTGCATCCCCTGTGCGCTGCTGACCAGCGGTAATAGCGCCCAGTGGGGAAGGAGGCGGGGCGGATTGCCGGCCCGTGAATGGTCCGGATCGTGCCCTGCGGTTCCGACGCCACGTGTTGTGGATCAGGTGCCCAACGTGGGCAAGGACTGTCGTCGGGCCGCCCGTATGCCATCTGCCGACATGTGCGAAGGGCCGACGCGACCGTGCAGGCGTTCTTCCCCGGCGACGAAGGCGCGGCGGCGATCGCCGGTGTCCTGTCCGGGCGGATCCATCCTTCGGGACGCCTGCCCGTGCAGATCCCGGGCGACCTGGCCGGTCAGCCGGGAACCTACCTGGTGCCGCCGCTCGCCTCAGGAGCGACGGCGTGAGCAACATCGACCCCATACCCGCTTTCCCTTTCGGGCACGGGCTGTCGTACACCGACTTCGTCATCGAGGGGATAGAGGCGGACGAGGACGGCATCCCCGTCGACGGCAAGGTCACGGTCCGGGCGGTGGTCTCCCACACCGGTCCCAGGGCGGGCACTTCGGTGGCTCAGCTGTATCTCACCGACCCGGTCGCCTCGGTCACCCGCCCCGTCCGCCAGCTGATCGGTTTCACCCGTGTCGACCTCGCCGCCGGTGAGACCGGGGGTCGTGGAGTTCGCGGTCCACGCGGATATGGCCAGCTTCACCGGACGGGACCTCCGGCGGCGCGTCGAGCCCGGAAGGATCATCCTGTCCTACCAGCAGCACGCGGCGGACGATCCGCAGTGGAGCAAGGTGCCCCGGACGTTCCGCGACAAGCTGCCGGAGGGCTCCTACATCGCGCAGCTGCAGATCAAGAACGTCTCCAAGGACGACATCAACGGCTGGTCGCTGTCGTTCGAGTCGCCGGACAGGATCACGGCGACCGAGTCGGCGAAGCTCGACGCCCGGCAGGGCATGCGCACGACGATTCAGAACGACCCGGCGGACAAGTTGATCGAGCCGGGTACGACCTCGCCCCTCTGGTATCGCGCGCAGGACGGAGAGACGGCGGCGCACACGCCCGCGTGGGCGACCTTCGCGAAGGGCGGGGCGCGGCCGACGCAGGACACCGACGGCGACGGACTCCCGGACGACATGGAGCAGCGCGCCAAGCTCGACCCGTCAAGCCAGGACACGGACCGTGACGGTCATGGCAGTTGCCCGGTTGCCCAGTTGACCGTTACTGAGACATGCTCCCAGCCAGACGATCACCGCCACAGGCACTCTCACCCTGAAGTCTTTTGGTCGCCCTCTGCCCCTGCACAACAGGTGCCTGAGCGCGGGGGAGGTCGGCGGGGGAGAGGTCGGGGCGGGGGCGCGGTGCCGGCGTGCGGGGTGGCGCCACCGGCCGGAGGCGTCGACGCCGGGCCATTGGGTTCTATCGGCGGCCTCCTTTTCCCGTGTTGCAAGTTGCGTGGCCTGACGTGGATGGCTGCTTTCTTTGGGAGGAACAGGCTGAGGAGGGGCATCGGGCGTCACAGCCTCAGCTGTGGCTACTGCCGAGTGAGCACCCTGTCGGATCTGGACGACTGGGTGGCTACTGCCGAGTGAGCACCCTGTCGGATCTGGACGACTGAACTCTGACTTCGAACGTGCCGACCGGCGACAGACCAACACCGTCGCGAGGAGCTACCGGAGCAAAATCATTTTGCGGAGCAGTTCGAATCCGGCTCGACCGTAGAGCTGCCTCTTGATCTTCTTGATGCGGTTCACGGCTCCCCTCGATGCTGCCCGAGCTCCAGTCCAGGGTGAGCCCGGTTTTCATAGCGTCGAGGTCCCGGAGCAGGTGGAGTGCGAAGCCGGTGAGACTGGGTAGTTGCTGGCATCGACTGCGTCTCTGCCCATGCCGCAGGCTGGCGATGGGCGCCTGGTACTCGCGGTCGACATCAGCCACTGGCTCCGCCCGGACGCCCGCACCCTGATGAAGGCATCGAAACCGCCCGGCCCGTACACGTCACAAAGCCGCTTGTAGTCGCCCGGCAGCCGGAAGCCGGCTTCCTTCGCGTCCGGTCCTTGACCGGTGGCGGGTCGACAGGCGGGCAGCGGGCGGACCAGGGCGTCGAGAGCGGCCGGCGGCGTCACTGCCCGGACGTTCCGAGGATCTGGTCGGCCGTCGCGAAGCGGTGCTCCGTCGGCTGCAGCACCTCGTAGAGGTAGCCGAAGTACTCCGTTTCCGCTGTTCCTGTGAGCACCTCCAGCAGGAAGGCGAGGCACCCCATGTCGTGGGGCTCCCACAGCGGGCCCTGCCCCTCGTTGTAGAGCACGGTCCACTCGTCGGGCTGCTGACCGGGCCGTACCAGCCAGTAAAGGAACGCCCCCGTGAGCCCCTCGAATGCCCACGGCAGGATCCGCGCCCCCGCCTCCAGCAGGCCGGCGGGCTTCTCCTCGCCCACCTCCCACAGTCCGGCCAGGACCCCGTCCCGTTCTGTCGTCTGCGCGTGCAGGTTGCATTTGTCGTAGGCGGAGCCGGGGACGAGCAGCCAGATCGTCTCGTCGAAGACGCCGTCGCCGTATGTCTCGACGAGCTGCTTGTAGTCGGCGGGCAGAGCCGCACCGAGGGCGCGTTCGGCCTGCGCCCAGTCCACCGCGGGCAAAGGATTGGCGGGCGGCGGACAGAGGCGGACGAGGGCATCGAGGGCGTTCATGGAAAGGACGCTACTGAATCCCCGGCCGGCGCCCATGGGCGGGGCAGGCAGGGCAGCCGAAGACCGGCATCGGCTCAGGCCCAGGTAGCCGCTCGCTGGAGTGAAGACCTCGGGACGCCGGGAGCGGGCGTCCGTCGGGCTTTGACGTCGGCAATCGGCCCCACCGAATTGGCCATCGCTGGCACCGACAGGCGTTCGATGACGGTCCGCGCCGGCCCCACCGCACGGTCGTCCCTGCAGGCGAGCGGGAGTGGGGCCGCTTCGAGACGTCACGCGCAGCCGGTCAAGCGGGTGGGGCCAGGTGGCCAATATTGAGGGGCCGCTGAACGACGTCCGGGCCACGTCCGTCGGGTAGCCGATGAGCGCGTACTTGGCCGGTGGGATCAATTACTCGCTCAGTCACATCAGGTCGCCTACCTCGATGTTTGCCGACTAAGGGCTTGCAGATCATCAACATGTCGTCTTGATCTTGCTGTTGGTGTTGTTGCTCAGGGCGGCGACCGCGACTGTTCCGGGATCCACGGGCGGTGCCGAAGCCAGGCCGCTGGTCGGGTCCGGGGCCGCATCCGGGCCGGGGCCGGCTGAGCCCCCTGCGTCCTGACCGGCGGACGAGGCCCCGTCCGGGCCTGCGGAGGAGACCACAGGCGGTTCGGTGGAGGCTGACGGGTCGGCGGAACCAGTGCCGTCCTGTGTGCCGGGCTGTGAAGGTGAGGTGGCGTCGGGGCCGCACAGCTCGCCCGCCTCCTCGGCGGCACCGGCGTGGTCACTGTCGCCGAGTCGCTGCCAGATCTCCGCCGCGGCGGCGAACGCGGCGGCCGCCGCCAGTCTCTTGCCGGTGACCAGCTGCCGGATGCCGTCCTCGTGCGTGAGGTAGGCGAGGATGCCGTCCTCCCGACATAGACCATGACGGAGACGTCCGGCTCTGCGGAAGTGACGGTCTCCTCCAGCTCGGCCGGCCGTTCTTCCGCCCCGCCGTTCCCCTCGTCGAGCTCCGCGATCACCGACCGCAGACGTGTTAACTCCACGTGGAATTCGGCGAGTTGCTCTTCAACGACGGGAGTTGGCGCCTGGCGCACCCTCGTTGTAGGTCACCGTGTTGTGTGAGCCCACTACGAGCTGACCCGACACATCGTTCACGCGGGAACCTCGTAGCGGCCGCCTTCAGCAGCTGACGGTCCATTCATCATCGGTGCCCCCGCCTCTCAACCACCGACTCACGCCCGTCACATCAGGCTGCTTCAGGGCACACACCGTGCACAGGAAAGCGGAACCCTGCCGATCCTGCGCAGCCCTCGTTCACCCTGTGGGTTACAACTCGGCGCTCGGATGCAGCCGAAGACCGGCATCGGCTCAGGCCCAGCACCGTTGGACTGGCTGGGAACGGCAGGACCAGCGAGCTGGGAAACGATCACCGCGATCGTGGGAAATCATCAGCGTCTGACTTTTCGTCACCCAATGCATCCCATTTCGGTCGGTGAGCCGTTCCAGCAGTCAGGGCAGAGTTCCTGGAGGTCCTCCGCGGTGTGCTCGAAGTCGTTGAGGAAGAGGTGGAAGCGGAGTGTGCCGGGGTAGTCGGCGATGCGCTGGTCGGCGAGTGCGGCCGGGTCCTCAGCGGATCCGAATCGGATGTCCGGTCCGCCCGGCGCCGGCCGGACCAGGGCTAGGACCGCGTGGGCTTCACGATGGCTCGGGCGAGGGCATGCAGGGCTCGTGCGGGTTCGGCAACGGCCCCGAACTTACCCTCGCCGGTCGTCGTGCCCTTGGCCTGGGCGAGGACCGGTGTGGCGCCCCGCTTTGCGAGGAGGTCGGCGAACCGGAAGTTCTTCGCCAGCCGAACCCCGCACAGGCGTGCGTCCTCGCGGTCGCGTCATGCCCAGGAGTGACGGACGTCCTCATCGCGGCCTCCAGTGCGCCACACTGGAGGGAGGAGGCCGACGCAGTCGCTCAACCCTCCCTGGCCGCCGCCAAGTTGAGGGAGATCACTGGTGTACCCGCCTCCGCCTGATCCGGACACCGAACAGCGCATGCGTTCCCACCACGCCCGCGCCGCGACGGCCCTGGACATCCTGACCGAGCAGGGCGGGGAGTTCTGGGGCTGGGCAGGACGCACCTTGGGTGCCCCGGCCCGCACCGCCGCCGGCGCCCCGGCGTGGCTGGGGCTGGTGTCCGCCCCGGAGGCCAAGGCGTCGGGGAATCTCTGGGAAGGCGCACTGGACGCACAGCGCGCCTTCGGTGACCTCGACGGCCACCGGCCCGCCCTCCTGGGTGCGCACGACGCCGTCGACGACGGAACCACCTACCGCGCGGAACTGTCGGCCCGCCTCGACCAGCCGGTCCTGTCCGACGATCCGATCCTCCAACACGACCTGCAGCTGCCGGACTTCTGGTGGGCCGACATCGCCGGAGTGCTGGAGAAGGTGTCGCCGGGCCGACACCGACCGGATCGCCGTACGGCAGCAGTACATGGACCGGGCCATCCTCGAGTTCCTCGGCATCCCGGCCCCGGCCGCGCACTGCTGGACCACAGCCCATGCTGACTGGGCGAACCTCTGCGCGCCTCTGCGGATCTTGGACTGGGAGGTATGGGGCCGAGCCCCTGAGGGGTTCGACGCCGCCACGTTCTACGCCTGCACACTGCTCCAGCCGGACACCGCTCCCCGCATCCGCACCACCTTTCCCGTCCTGGGCAGCCTGGCCGGCCTCGCCGCCGAAGCGACCGTGTGCGCCCAGCTGCTCCAGACAGTGGCCCGCGGCGGCAACCTGATCCTCGAAGACCAGCTCCGGACCTGGGTTGAGGAACTCCGCCACCGCTGACCAGGCTCCCCGGTTCCTGACGTGGCCGCGGCCCTATCTGGACGCGGAGGGAGCCGCGGCCGCCGACACTGGAAAGTTGAGCAGACACGGGCCGCCCGGCAGGCTTCGCGGCCTGTTCCGTCGGCGAACCTGACCGGGTACAGGACCTGATCGCTGCTACAGCCGGTCGCCTCTCGCAAACCGGAGCCCCAGGCCGGGACCGGAGGCGGCCCGGTACCCGGAGTCAACCTCCAACGTTCGAGGTACGCGTACGGGCTGGTTCTCTTCAGACTTCGCCCATGACGAATCTGTTCAGGAGTACCCGTATCAAGGCGGCCGCTGCTGCCGCCAGCACCGTGCTCCTCGCGGGCACGGGAGTCACCCTCGGGGCGGCACCGGCCCACGCGGCCAAGTCCGACTGCCCGGCGGGCGCACTGTGCGTCTGGACCCAGCCCGACTACCGCGGCACCATGGGCAAGGTCTACGGAAACAACAACGACCTGACGATCTACTACGCGTTCAACAACGTGAAGTCGCTCTACAACAACGGCAACGACTGCGACGTCGCCATCTACACGGGCAAGAACCGCAGTGGCTACTCGATGACGATCGACCGCGGAGACGCCATCCCCGAACTGAGCGTGAACAGCGTCTTCTACAACGACATCGCCTCCAATTACTGGAGTTGTCCCTGGCCCGCCTAGTCCTCATCGAGGGCGAACAGCCGCGCGGCGAGGTCCCGATGGTCGGCGTCGTCGCGCGGGTGATCGGTGGCCGCGCCACAGAGCCGGAGGAGATCGGACATAAGGTCCGTGGTGGGCGGCGGATACCGGTCGCCAGTGCCCGGTCGGCTCATAGTTCCCGTTGGTCAGACATCCAGACTCGCCCCCTGCGTCGCGCCTATGTCGCACGCCCGTTCACCACCGGCGGCAACCCGAAGAGGGAAGGCTGTACTCGGTCGGGTGAAGACACAGCGCTGGGCGAACTCGCCGACGACACCGGTCGTCGTCCTGGGTAGGGAGCCGATCCAGGATGCACATGTGGCACGGCCCGGCCTGGTGGTCGTGGAGATCGCCGCCGCCGGCGACGCGACCGCGCTCGCCCTCCAGGCCGCGATCGCCGAACGGTTGGACGACCGCCACCACCGACCGTACGACCCGGGGCCCCGGGCAGCCCGGCGTCCGGCTGCGCCGGTACGCACGACCTTAAGCAGGAACTCGCTGACGGCAGCGCCGGGGCTGCCTGGCAGACCGAGGTCGAGGCGGGCCCCCGCCCTCGGGCGTGAGCGCGGGCGGCTGCCTGGCGACGCCTTCGCGCTGTCGCCGGGCATGTCCGCTCGTACGCTGGTGGTCTCGGGGCTGTCACGGAGGTGTGCTGTGCCCCGAACCGTGTGGTCGGATGCGATCAGTTTTGGGCTGGTCACTTCTCTGAACTAGCAGCTGAGCTGCACGAGCGGCGCTGCTCACCACCACCCGAGCATGCTGGAAGACATCGACCATGTCGGCCTGGTCGCCGCCGGAGGCGATTGCTTGCCACCCAACGGGAACCCTCCCTCCCTCCTTCCGAGGCAGGCAGCCGCGCCGAAGGTATGCGCTCCACACCTGCTTCACGGCGCCGGTACGGCACCGATCTGCTGCATGACTCCGAGGAGGTCGGGCTGGCCTCGCTCGCCGACGATCCGGCCGTCGGCCAGGTAGTAGAAGTTCATGGCCTGCACCGAGACTTTGTTGCCGCTCGCAGGGATCCCGAAGAACTCGCCCTCGTGCGTGCCGCGCATGGTGAACCGCGCAGCCACCGTGTCGCCTTCCCTGACCATCTCTTCCAGGGTCCACTGGACGTCCGGGAGTCCGCTGCGCATCATCCCGATGACTTCCATGTAGCCCTCGGGGCCTCGAAGCGGTTCCGGGTGACTCGGTGCGTGAAACACTGCGTTGGGAGAAATGACCTCGCGGGCAAGGTCCTCGTTGGCCGTGTTGATGAACTCGACGAAGCGGTTCATTACTGACTCGACAGATTCCGGCGGCATCATTCTCTACCTTTCAGGGTGGTCGGTGGCGATCCGGCCTCCACGCTAACATCGAATCGATGTATGCATCGATTCGATGTGATTGTGGGATACTGGGGGCATGCTGGAACTAGCGATACTGGGCTTCCTGGCCGAGGGCTCCCTGCCCGGACACGAGCTACGCCGCCGGGTCTCACAGTTGACCGGGTACACGCGGCCGGTCAGCGACGGCAGCCTGTATCCGGCGATCAACCGCCTCGCCAAGGCGGGCCTGCTGGAGCGGTGCGCCGACCCGGGTGCGGGCGCAGCGCGGTACGTACTGAGCCTGACCGACGCCGGGCGCACTGAGCTGCTGAATCGGCTGCGCAAGCCGGCCGACCACGAGATCACCGACTTCACCCGCTTCTTCACCGTCCTGGCGTTCCTCTCCCACCTGCCCGACGTGTCCGAACAGCACGCGGTGCTGCGCAGACGGCTGGAGTTCCTGGAGGAACCGGCGAGTTTCTTCTACTCCGGTGACAGGCCGCTGCGAGCCGAGGAGGTCCCGGACCCCTACCGGCGCGGCATGCTGCTCACCGCCCGCGCCATCAGCAGCGCCGAACGCGCCTGGCTGCACAGGGTTCTGGATGGCGACGAGCCCACCGAGAGCGCTTCCTTCCCGCTCGACGAACCTGCAAGCTGACGGCCCACGGAGGTACCCATCCATGCTTGCGTCCTGGTACGACGAACAGGGCCCTGCCGCCGATGTCCTGCACGTTGGCGACCTGCCCGATCCCACCCCCGGCCCGGGCGAGGTCCGCGTCCGCGTCAACGTTTCGGGCGTCAATCCCGGCGACACCAAGAAGCGGCGCGGCTGGCTCGGCTCCTCGATGCCGCACCCGCGGGTGATCCCGCACAGCGACGCCGCCGGAGTCATCGACGCCGTGGGCGACGGGGTCGACGCCCGCCGCGTCGGACAGCGGGTCTGGGTGTACGGCGCCCAGTCCTACCGCCCCTCCGGCACCGCCGCCCAGTTCACTGTCGTACCCGCGGATCTGGCCGTCCCGCTGCCCGACCACCTCAGCGACGAACTCGGCGCCAGCCTGGGCATCCCCGGGATCACCGCCCACCGCACCGTGTTCAGTGACGGCCCCGTCGACGGACACCTCGTGCTCGTGCACGGGGTGCTCGGCGGCGTCGGCTCTCTGGCCGCGCAGCTCGCCCGGTGGGGCGGCGCGACGGTGATCGGGACCGTGCGGCACGGCAGCGACCTGGACCGCGTCGACCCCGCCGTGGTCACCCACGCCGTGGCGCTCGACGCGGACGACCCCGTCACCGCGATCCGCGCGCACGCTCCCAACGGGGTGCACCGAATCGTCGAAGTGGCCCTGTCCGACAACGCGGACCTGGACAACGCCGTCGTCGAGAACGGCGCGGTTATCGCTGCCTATGCCACGAGGGACGATCGGCCCCGACTTCCCTTCTGGCCCCTGCTGTTCAACAACGTCACGCTGCGCATGATCGGCAGCGACGACTTCCCCGTTGCAGCGAAACGGCAGGCGGTGCGCGACGTCACCGCCGCAGCCGCGGTCGGCATGCTGACCGTCGCCATCGGCGACCTGTACCCGCTGGAAAAGATCGCCCAAGCCCACGACCGTGTCGACGCCGGCGGCCGAGGTCGCGTACTGGTGACCATCCCCAGCTGAACTGCATCGGCGTGACGCGTCCCGTAAGGCCCCGGCTGCCAAAACTGTCACCATCCGCGGTCAGCCGTGGACCACGAACGAGATCAATAACTTCACTTCGGTTTCCTCTGCCGGGGCGACGACAGCCCCTTCCGCGTCAAGCAGAACGCACGGCCCCAGCGGGTCCGCCGTCTCGATCAGTGCGCCAGTCTCCGGCAGCACGAAGCCTGCTGAGTCCCGGGCAGCATCATCCGTCTCAAGCATGGCCGGGAAGCTAGCAGACAGGGCCTCTGACCAGCCAATATTCCGTTGTTGGTTCAGTCAACGGCACCGTGCCGATCCACGTCCAGTCCGCGACCGAAGACCACAGCTTCTGCTTCCACCAGTTGCCGACGGTCACGTAATTCCCCAGGGACTGTGGTCACGTAATTCCTCAGGTGGCGGCCGTAGCAGTTGGGTCATCGTGACGCGGAGTCCGACGGGCCAGTCTTGAAGTCCAGCTGCGGTTCGCGGATTCCGATGGAGCACGCGTAGTCCTGCGCTTGTCGGTCCGGCCCGCTGTGAAGCCGCCTGGCCAGGAAACCGATTGCTCCTTCGCGGCCGGCTGCGCATCCTGCTGGGATGCGCTTCTCCATCAACATCCCCAACTTCGGTGACTTCGCGGACCTTCGTAACGTGGCGACCGTGGCGGCTGCGGCCGAACAGGCCGGCTGGGACGGGCTCTTCGTCTGGGACCACGTACTGCATCGACAACACCAGGGGCGCCCCTTCGGAGACCCGTGGATGCTGTTGACCGCGGCCGCGCTGGCGACTTCCCGGCTCCGGCTGGGCACCCTGCTGACGCCGGTCCCCCGTTACCGTCCGCAGCAACTCGCTCGCCAGGTGGCCACCCTGGACTACCTCAGCGGCGGCCGGGTGATCTTTGCGGCAGGTCTGGGCGGTCCGATCGAGGACGAATACCACAGCTTCGGCGACGCCGCCGAGCCACGCCTCCTCGCCGAGCGGCTGGACGAGGGACTGGAGCTGTTGAGGCGCTTCTGGTCCGGCGAGCCGGTGAACCACCACGGCCGGCACTACGAGGCCCGGGACGTGACACTGCTGCCCGCCGCCGTGCAGCGGCCCGGTCCGCCGGTGTGGATCGGCGGGTTCTGGCCGCGTCGCCCGCCCATGCGGCGGGCAGCGCGGTGGGACGGTGTGGTACCGCTCTTCGAGACGGCCCGGCATGGTCATGTGCCGGATGTGGCCGAGGTGCGGGATCTGGTCGGCTATGTGCGAAAACACCGTGCGGCTGGGGCCGAGCACCCCTTCGAGTTCGTGCTCGGCGGTGCCACGCCCCCGGACGCGGCAAAGGCCAGGGACGTGATCGGTCCGCTGCACGACGCTGGCGCCACCTGGTGGGACGAGCGACAGGTCCAGACCGGCCCTGACCTGGACCACCTGCCTCCAGTACTGCAGCGCATCGAGGCAGGGCCGCCGGTGGTTTGATCAGCCGTTCGCGGGTGTGCCGGGCTTGTCGGTGGGTCCCTTGGGGCGCTTGTTGGGCCGGTAGCTGGGGCCGTTGATGATGACCTGGTGGCCGGCGTTGATCAGCCGGTCCAGCAGCGACTCGACGACGACGGGGTTGGGGAAGAGGGGATACCAGTCGCTGGGTGCCCGGTTGCTGGTGATGATCAGGGACCGGCCCTGCCGTTCGGAGACGAGTTCGTAGAGATCGTCGGCCTGGGGTGCGGTCATTTGGCGTCTGGCGAAGTCGTCGAGGATGAGCAGGTCGGGGCGGATGAGTTCGCGGATGCGCTTGTCCCAGGTGCGGTCGGCGTGGCCGCCGGCGAGCTCGGCGAGGATGCGGCTGGTCTTGGTGAAGCGGACGTTTGCGCCCTGGCGGACGGTCTGGTGGCCGAGGGCCTGGGCGACGTGGGTCTTCCCGACGCCGATACGGGGCCGAACAGGATGACGGACTCGCCGGAGTGGAGCCAGCGCAGGGCCGCAAGGTCGCGGATCTGGGCGGCGGGCAGCTTCGGGGAGGCGTTGAAGTCGATGCCCTCCAAGGTGGCCTGCTGCTCGAACTTGGCCTTGCGCAGGCGGCGTTCGAGCGCGACTATCTCGCGGCGGCTGATCTCGTCCTGTTGGCAGCAGCGGCCTTCGCCCAGGAGCCGTCCGCGATCATCTGGTCGATCGCTGCGTCGATATCG
Source organism: Streptomyces sp. DSM 40750 (assembly GCF_024612035.1). Taxonomy (GTDB): domain Bacteria; phylum Actinomycetota; class Actinomycetes; order Streptomycetales; family Streptomycetaceae; genus Streptomyces. The sequence goes on along the minus strand of NZ_CP102513.1, from coordinate 96,141 downwards.
TCGCGCAGTTCAGTCTCGCCCTGGGGCACACCTACGCCATACAGGTTCTCGGTGCTGAGTTCCAGTCCGGCCAGCCGGTAGTCACCGGGATTCCCACCTTGGGAGGCGTATCCGGCGAGGAGGGAGTCGTCGGTGGTTAAGGCATCGACCTGGCCTCTATCCATGGCGGTGAGGCATTCCGAGTAGGACGCGCACTCCGTGAGCTCCACGCCCGGTGCCAGGTCCTCCTGCACGACCTGCGCGGAGGTACTGCCGGTGACCGAGCACAGCGTCATGTCGTTGAGGTCCGTCATATCGGGGGCCCGGTCATCGGCGCAAACCAGCAGGTCCTGGCGGGCGGAGAGGTAGGGGCCGGTGAAGTCGACGTCTGCTTCCCGCTCGTCGGTGATCTGATAGCTGGCGACGATGAAGTCGACCTCGCCGCGTACCAGGAGCCTCGTGCGCTCGGTGGCGGGAGCCTCCCTCCACGTGATGTCGTCCCCCAGTCGGGGAAGTCCGCGGGCATCGCCCGCCAGGAGATTCCGCCCGCGACCAGGTAGCGGATCGCATCCAGCAGCTGGCGGTGGCAGTAGCCCTCGGGCTGCCCGTCTCTGCCCTGGAGCCAGGCCGGCACAGGCAGCAAAGGCCGGATGGCCGCCCATTCCGCGTCCGACGTGTCGGAGGGATACCGGCGTTCCCGGTCCGGATGGTCGGCCGCGTTGCCGTACACGTGCGCGAGGCAATCACACGATCGTGCAGCCGAGTTGAACTGGACGGGTGTGGACGCGTACAACAACGACACCAGGGCCTCCCGGCGCTGCTCGGTCAGATTCGCATCCCCGAGCTACCGAGAGGCCCCGTCTTCATGCGCGTACAACGGGAAGATCACCCCGGCGGGAAACCTGTTCGACCCGCACGTTCCGTGATCGGTTGAGATACGGCTTCTCACCCTCCTTCGCCACCGCATCCTCCTGAGATAGCGGCACGCTCCGTCACCACCGAATGTGAGACAGGGGCAATTTGACGACGCTTCCGATTATTGGGTGAGCTATTCTGCGTGGATGCGCGGACAGTTCACCGGCTGGCCGGAGCAGGCCATGGACGTGTTGTGGCAGCTCCAGGGCGAACCGACCCACGCGACTCGCGAGCGCTACCGCGCGGACCGTGAACGCCTGGTCCGGCAGCCGATGATCGCCCTGCTGAACGAGGTCGCGGACACCGACCCCCGGTACGAGGACTTCTCCGTCTGGCACTACCGCACCGACTCCTGGTGGTGGCAGCACCAGGGCGCGGTGATCCGGCTCGGCCGCAAGATCGAGATCGGTCTCCGGTTCGACCTGGACGGCCTGCGGATCCAGGGCGCCTGGTGGTACCCCGATCCCGGCCAGGTGGACATGTTCCGTAAAGCCGTGGCCTCCGAGGGGAGCGGCCGCGAACTGTCCGCCATCGTCGACGATGTGCGGAAGAAGGGCTACGACATCTCCGGGGACGTGATGAAGCGCTCCCCGCGCGGCTATCCGACGGACCACTCCCGTACGAACCTGCTGTGTCACCGTTCGCTGATTGCCTCCCGTTCCCTCGGCTGCGAGGAGTGGTTGCACACCCCCGAGGCGGTCGACCGGGTCCTTTCGGCTGCCGCCGACCTGGACGCCCTGCTGATGTGGCTGGTCCGCCACGTGAAGCGCGCCGCCTGACCTTCCGAGGACGCCGTGCGGCAGGGGAGGAACCACACCCGTGCCGTCGGCCTCCGCGCTCAGAAAGGTGACGCGCACCACCGGTCGTCCATCGCCTGATAACCGTCCGGCACCTCGGCCAGGGGGACGGCACGGTCGAAGACCGGCTCCGGATCTAGGGCGCCGGAGAGCACATCCTGCAGGAGCTCGGGAATGTAGGCGCGGACCGGTGCGAGGCCTGCGCGCAATGCGATGACACGCCCTCGGTTGGCTGCCGTGTCGTTTCGGTGGTGGGGTGGGTCAGGCGGCGAACGCGGTGTAGGTGCCGACGGTGAGGCTGGAGAAAGTGACGAGCTGGCGGGGCTTCAGGGCCGTGAAGGCGATGTGCATCGTGATGCCGGCGGTGATGGTGTACGGCATCGTCTGCGGGACGAGCAGGGCGGGCGGCAGGTCGATTTCCGCGGTGATGACGGTGGCCGCCACCAGGCGCCAGAGTCGGACATCGCGGTCGGCGAGGTTGCCCATGCGGCAGCGGACGACTCCGGGAACGGCGTGCTGCGCGCGGTAGGGCAACTGATCTTTGACCTGGGTATAGGTGTGGACCCATTGGGCCAGGTAGAGGCCGGTGCGGAACTGCTGGGAGCGGAGTTTGTGCCAGGCGCTGTTCCAGTAGACATCCGTGGTGATCAGCACGAGGAGACACAAAGCTCAGGTGTTGGCCGTGCTGGAGCCGTGCGTGATGCCCAGGCCGTTTGACCGAGGTCGTCGGCGACCAACAGGCAGGTCCCGGTCAACAAGGCGTAGCGAACGGCGTTGGGGCTCTTGAGGTAGCAGAGTTCCATCGCGGTACCAGCCAGGACCATCACGAGCGCCGCCGGAGGCGCCAGACCGGCGGCCAGGGCGACGGCGGCCGCTGTGCGGGCGGTCAGTACGGGGCGGTAGGCGCCAGTCAGGAGACGGGCCCGGACGGGGCCGAAGCGCTGTTCGGCCGTATAGGTGCTGAGTGAGCCGGGGGTGAACCGGTCCCATCCGCCCTGGCCTAAGGCGAGGGCGAATCGCAGGGCGCAGACCGTGCCGTAGACGATGCGGAACAGGTGGAGTCGTCCGGGGTCGGTGGGGTGCTGGAATCCGGATGCGAGGGCGTCAACGAACGACACTGTCGCTCACCTCGATCGGCTGCTCGCCCTGGACGGACAGGGACGCGTCCGCGGCCGTCGATCCGGTCGTACCGGCCGGTGCCGGTCAGGTGGGTGATGATCGTCTGGAGCCGCTCGGGGCTGAGGAGGAAGCTGCCGGGCGAGAGGTACCGGTAGGCGTTCACCGGCTCGGTACGGCCATCCTTGATGCCGTCGAGGGTGATGATCGTGAAGCGGGCGCGGCAGAACATCTTCCAGCGCAGCCACCTGCCGGGGCAGGCGCGTGAACCCGGTGAGCATCCACCCCACGAGGGCGGCGGTGGCGGCGAGTTGGACAGCGGACAGCACGGAAGTCGCGTGCATGAAAAGGGGCCTCCGGGATAGGGAGGTTGAAGTGGTGGGGGCGCCCCTGTGCGGCGGGGGAGCCAGGGGGTCAGTGCTCGGGCTTGGGGGGCCGCTGCATCAGTGCGGCGGCGGCCTGGTCGAGCGTGACCTTCTCGTGCAGGAGCGCGGAGATGACGTCCGTGATCGGCATATCGGCTCCGTGAGCGCGGGCCAGTGCGAGGACCGCTTCAGCGGACTTGACGCCCTCGGTGGTCTGCCGGGTCGCGGCGGCTGCCTCTTCGACGCTCAGGCCGTGGCCGAGATGGGTGCCGAAAGTGCGGTTGCGTGAGCGCGGGGAGGAACAGGTCGCCACGAGGTCGCCGAGTCCGGCCAGGCCCGCGAGGGTGGCGGGGTTGGCGCCCATCGCCACGGCCAGGCGGGTGGTCTCCGCAAGTCCCCGGGTGATGAGCACGGCCGTCGCGTTGTGGCCCAGGCCCATGCCGGTGGCGGTGCCCACGGCGAGCGCGATGACGTTCTTCACCGCGCCGCCCATCTCGCAGCCGACCACGTCGGTGCTGGTGTAGGGCCGGAAGTACGGGGTGAGGCATGCCGCCTGGACGCGGCGGGCGGTGGCTTCGTCCGGGCAGGCGACGGTGGCGGCGGCCGGCTGGCCCTCCATGATCTCGCCCGCGAGGTTCGGCCCCGACAGCACCGCGATCCGCTCCGCGCTGACGCCGGTCACCTCGGCGATGACCTGGCTGGCCCGCTTCCCGCTCGTGACCTCGATCCCCTTCATCAGCGACACGATCACGGTGTCCGGGCCGATGTGCGGCGCCCACGCGGTCAGGTTCGCGCGCAGGGCCTGGGCGGGGATGGACAGTACGAGGTAATCCGCGCCGTCCAGGGCGGCGGTCGGCTCCGTCGTGGCCGTCAGGGAGGCGGGTAGCTCGACCTCGGGGAAGTAAGCGGGGTTGCGGTGAGCGGTGTTGATCGCCTCGACGACCTCGGCGCGGCGGGCGTGCACGGTGACGTGTCCGCCGGCGTCCGCCATGACCTTGGCGACGGCGGTACCCCAGGACCCTGCCGAGAACACCGCCGTGCGGCTGTGCTGGCTCACTGCGGGGTCCTCTCGCTGGTGGCGGGGCCGCCACCGGGGCGGCCGGGCTCGGGCATCGTATCGGCCGTCCCGGCCTCGTCGTGCCGTGTCGCAGGGCGTCGCAGGGTCAGCAGAACGGCCCGGCGGCCGTGGAGGGATGGATTCCACCAACCTGACCGCAGAGGCAACCGCCGACAGCATCCTGCAAGGCCTCGCGAGGGTCGCCTACCTCCTCAACCTCAACCCGAGCGACAGCATCACCGACGCGAACGACTCGATCCACAACTCTTGACAATGGCTCTCGAGCGGGCGCCGCGACCAAGTGTGGGCGACTCAACCAGCTGCCGTGATCGGGTCCTGCCAACATCACCCGGACCTGATGCGACCGCGTGGCGCCGGCAGGAAGGCTGAGACCTCCAGGGCAATGACTGCTTATGCCCAGCGGACCGGTCCTGCTTGCGATCCGTTCGTTCAGCGGGTGACCAGCAGTCCCCGCCCGCGCAGCACCCGCCGCTCCAGCGGGCTGAAGATCAGCAGGTCGATGGCGATTCCGACGAGCAGGATCAGGAGGATGGCCAGGAAGACCTGCGACATGCTGGCGTTGGTCCGTCCGTTCTCCAGCAACTGGCCGAGGCCGACGCCGAGGTCGGGCGATGAGGCGATGATCTCGGCGGCCATCAGTGAGCGCCAGGAGAAGGCCCAGCCCTGCTTCAGGCCCGCCAGATAGCCGGGCAGCGCCCCCGGCATCACGATGTGCCAGGCCTCGCGCAGCCCGGTCGCGCCCAGGGTGCGCCCGGCGCGCAGGAAGAGCGGGGGGATCTGGTCGATGCCCGCGACGAGGCCGTTGGCGATGGAGGGGACCGCGCCGAGCAGGATCACGGCGTACATCATGGAGTTGTCGAGGCCCAGCCACAGCACGGCGGGCGGCACCCAGGCCACCGACGGCAGCGACTGCAGACCGGACAGGATGGGGCCGATGGCGGCCCGTACGAACTTCACGCGGGCGACGAGCAGGCCGAGCGGCGTGCCGATGGCGAGTGCCATCAGGAAGCCGAGCAGGCCGCGCGAGACGGAGGTCCAGATGTAGTCGAGGAGCGTGCCCTGCCGCCAGGCGTTGGTCACCTCGTCCCAGACCGCGGACGGTGAGGGCAGCTTGTAGTCGGGGATGATCCCGGCCCACACCAGCAGTTGCCAGATCACCAGGACCAGTGCGATGGCGGTGATGGGCGGCAACACCTTGCGGATCAGGGTCTCGCGCAGTGGCGTACGGCCGACCTGCGCCGAGTCCAGGGCATCGAGCCCGGCCTCCAGCCCCGCCAGATCCTGCCTGTCCTGTGGCTCCCCGGTTGCCGACGAGCCGATCTTCTCGACGTCGACGCCGGTGTCAGTGCTGGCCATGGCGGCGGATCTCCCCACGCAGTTCTTCGGTGATCTCGACGGACAGCTCGGCGACCGCGCTGTCCTCGATGCGGCGCGGCTGCGGAATGCCCACCGTCCACTCCTGGGCTATCCGTCCCGGCCGCGAGGACAGCAGCACCACCCGCTGGGCCAGCTTTACCGCCTCGCGCACGTTGTGCGTGACGAACAGCACCGACAGTCCTGTCTCGTGCCAGATGCGGGTCAACTCGTCGTGCAGCACGTCGCGGGTGATGGCGTCCAGCGCGGCGAACGGCTCGTCCATCAGCAGCAGTCGGCTGTCCTGGGCGAGTGCACGGGCCAGTGCGACGCGCTGCCGCATGCCGCCGGACAGTTCGTGCACCCGCTTGCGGTACGCCCCCTGCAGCCGTACGAGTTCCAGCAGCCGTTCGGCCTCCTGGCGGCGCTCCGGCTTGGCGACCCCGCGCAGTTTCAGCGCGAGTTCGATGTTCTTGCCCGCGGTCAGCCATGGGAACAGCGCGTGATCCTGGAACATCAGGGCGGGCCGGCCGTCCGTGTCGATCGAGCCGGCGGAGGGCAGGTCCAGTCCCGCGACCAGGTTGAGCAGGGTGGACTTGCCGCAGCCCGAGGCTCCCAGGAGGGTGACGAACTCGCCCGGTGCGACATCAAGCGTGATGTCGTCCAGCACGAGCTGCTGCCCGCCGGGCGCGCCCGGCGCGGCGAAGGACTTCGAGACGTGCTCGATACGGGCGGCGTGCGTCACCGCAGTGGCGTCCTCGGCAGCCTTGGCGATCGTGGTGGCCATGGTCGTCACCTCCTGGAAACTGGGGGTCGGTTGTCGTTACTCGGCGCCGAGACCGGCGTCGTCGACCTCGTCCTTGCCCTCGGTCTTGAGGACCTTGTTGAGGGGTGCGAGGTCGTAGATGCCCTTCAGGTTGGGCTCCTCCAGCAGACCGGCCTTGACCGCGTGCTCCGCCTCGGTGTTGAGGGTTGAGGCCAGCGGGTCGTCGAGGAAGGTGATGGACTCCCAGGCCGGGTCGATTACCTCGGCAGGCAGAGCCTTGCCGGACTCCTTCTTCAGCGCCTCGTTGGCGGCGGCCTTCGCCTTCTCCGGGTTGGCGTTGATCCACTCATTGGTCTTCACCGCGCCGCGCAGCACGGCCTCGACGACGTCCGGGTGCTCCTTGAGGAAGTCCTGCCGCACGATGATGTTCGTGATCACGAACTTCTTGTCCGGCCACAGGTCCGCCTCGTCAAGGAGCACCTTCGCGCCCTCGGCGACCAGCTTCGACGCGGTCGGCTCCGGCACCCAGGCACCGTCGATGGCACCGGACTTGTAGGCGTCCGGGACGACCGAGTTCTCCGTGCGGACGACGGAGACATCGCCCTTGCCGCTCTGCGCGTCGACCTTCCAGCCCTGGTCCGCGATCCAGTTGAGGAACGCCACGTCCTGGGTGTTGCCGAGCTGTGGGGTCGTGATCTTCTTGCCCTTGACGTCGTCCAGGGTCTTGATCTTGTCAGGGTTGACGACGAGCTTCACCCCGCCTGAGGCGGAACCGCTGATGATGCGCAGGTTCTTGCCGTCGGCCTGGGTGTAGCCGTTGATGGCGGGGGAGGGGCCGATCCAGCCGATGTCGATTGATTCCCCGTTCAGGGCCTCGATCTCGGACGGGCCGGCGTTGAAGGTGGCCGCCTTGATGATGGTGCCGCCGAGCTCCTTCTGGAGCAGGCCCTCCTGGACGCCCACGAGAGCGGTGGCGTGCGTGAGGTTGGGGAAGTATCCGATCTTCACCTCGTCGACGGAGAGCTTCCTGGCGTCCGCCGCGACCGCGGTCTGCTTGCCGTCGTCAGTGGACTCGGAACCGTAGCCGCAGGCGGTGAGCAGGAGGGGAAGTGCGGCTATAACGGCAAGGGTGCGCAGGGCGGTGAGCGGTCTTGCGGCAGACACGACGGTGTCCTCTCAGAGGATGGTGAGCAGGAAGGTACGAAATTGCGAGGCGAACTGCTTTTGGGCGTGCACCAAACGCTCCACTCCTCGGCCGTCGGCGGCAGGCGTGCCGGCGCGCGCTGAGATGTGGAACGTGGGGGGAGTCCGGCCGAGGGTGTCCGATCCGCCGACAGAGGCGGGGAGAGGAGGCACTGCTGGTTCGGAGCGCGTCAGGTTCTGTGGCGTCAGAGCGGCCGACAGATGGCACTGGACGTACGGCCGAGGTCGATGTGGCGGCGCGAGGTCAGAAGGAGCGGCAACCGGCCTGTGCAGTCGAGCGTTTCCATCGTCACCCCCACAGTTCCCTAGTTTTCCTACCGGGTTGCTAGGGATCGTGGCAGAAGGTGGCGTCTACCCCAAGGGGGAGTTCGCATCGTGGACGGCGTTATCCCGCTCTTTGAGATCGGTGGTGGTTGGCCCAGCGTGTCAGGGGTTTACCCAGGCGTCGGGGGTGTTGGTCAACGCGGATACTTCGGCGGGCAGTTGGGCCGATGCGACGTCGGCGAGCGATACGCCGTCGAGGATTTCGCGCACGTTGGACCGCAGTGCGATCCACAGGGGGAGCAGTGACTCGGCGGGGCCGGTGTAGGACAGTTCCGGGGGGCGGACGCCGCGCACCGAGACCAGCGGGCCGTCCACGGTGCGGATGACGTCGGCGATGCTGATGGACTCGGCGGGCCTGGCCAGCCGGTAGCCGCCGTTGCCGCCGCGCTGGCTGAGGACGAGGCCGCCCCGGCGCATGTCGTTCAGGATGCTTTCGAGAAATTTGTGCGGGATGTCCTGGGCGTCGGCGATGGCCTCCGCCTTCAGCGGCCCTTCGTCCCGTGAAGCGGCGAGTTGCAGTGCGGCACGTACCGCGTAGTCCGCTCGGGCTGAGATCCGCATGTGTGCATTATCCCGTACGGCTTCGGTCGGTGTCCGTTGCGGGCGGGCCGCCGGGCAGGAACGGGTGTCCCTGCCCGGCGGCCCGCGGGGCATCAGCCCGCGGCGGGGGTGTAGTGGGAGGCGTCGTCGCCCTTGAGGACGTGGCTGAGGGTGCCGTCGACGCCTGCGGGGATGTCGCCCGCGACGGTCACCCGGTGCAGCAGGCGCGGCAGGGCGCCGTAGTCGTCCGGGGCGTAGTGCTGGGTGATGCGGTTGTCGAAGAGGACGAGGTCGCCCGGCGTCCAGGTCACGCGCACGATGTTCTCGGGGCGGGTGACGTACGACTGGAAGATGCGCAGCAGGTCGCGGGAGTCGGAGGGGCCGAAGCCGACGATGCTCTGGGCGAAGCCGCCGATGTAGAGTCCGCGTTCCCCGGTCTCGGGGTGGACGCGGACGACAGGGTGGGCGGTGCGGTACTTGCGGGAGACGAACCGCTTGCGGTGTTCGGCCGCCTTCTCGTTCTTCGGGGCGGCGTAGTCGTAGTCGTTGGTGTGTACGGCCCAGAGCTTGTCGGCCAGCTCGCGCAGCGGCTCGGGCAGATCCCGGTACGCCGCGGCCGAGTTGGCGATGAGGGTGTTACCGCCGTAAGGCGGGATCACGATGCCGCGCAGTGTGGACGCCTTCGGGGGTGTACGGACGAAGGTGACGTCGGTGTGCCACTGGTTGGCACGGATGCCCTCGTCGCCGTCGACGGGCAGGATGTGGGGCTGGCCGTCGACGGAGGGGACGGTGGGGTGCGCGGTGGTGAGTTCGCCGAAGAGGGAGGCGAAGCGGAGCTGGCGGGCGTCGTCGAGGTGCTGGTCGCGGAAGACGAGTGCCTTGTGTTCCAGGAGCGCGGAGTTGATCTCGGTGATGAGGGCGGGGTCGAGGTCGGCGGAGAGGTCCACGCCGAGGATCTCGGCGCCGATCCGGCCGCCGATCCTGCGGACGTCGAAGCCGGTGCTGGTGGTCATGTGCGGGTGTTCCTTTCAGGAGGCCATCAGCCGGTCGGGAGCTGACCGGCGAGGAGGTGATCAGGCGGGCGGTCGTCAGGAGGTGATGGGCGGGGTGGTTCCCTTGGACCCCGGCGGTCCGAGGGAAGGGCCGACGGCCCGTAGCGCGCCGGGCGTGCGGCCTGGTCCCCAGCCGATGTGCCGGCGGTAGCTGCCGAGCAGGCCGGTACGGTCCAGGTGGTCCTCGTCGCGGGCGGTGGAGTCGTCGGGCAGCGGGCGGGTCACGGGTGCGACGTACAGGGCGTCGGCCGGGCAGTTCGCCTCGCACTGGAAGCAGGTCTGGCAGTCGTCGCGGCGGGCGAGCACGGGGATGCCGTCCTCGCCGCGGTCGAAGACGTTGGTCGGGCAGACCTTGATGCATATGTCGCAGGTGATGCAGCGTTCCGCCGAGACCAGTTCGATCATGAGGCCACCTCCAGTGGTGCCGCTGATGCCGGCGGGGCGGTCGGCAGGGGCTCGGTGCGGGTCCACACCTGGTCGAGGCCGCCTGTGACGACGCGGTGGTGCTGCCCGGGGTCCTGTGTCGGGTGGTCGAGCCGCTTGGCCATGCCTCGGGTCTCGGTGCGGGCCAGCGCTGAGGCGTACATCCAGCGGGCATGCGCCGCCATTGCCGCCGCCTGCCGGGCCCGTACGACGTCTTGGCCCTCGGCGTGCAGGGAGGCGCGGGACTCCTCCCACACGCCGTCGAGCACCTCCAGCGAGGCAGCGAGCCGGTCACCGTGGCGCAGATAGTTCTTCTCGTACGGCAGCACTTCGCCCTGGACGGTGGCGATGACGTCCCGGAAGCCGTCGGCGGGGCCCGGGGCGCCGCTGGGCCGGAGCCCGGCGCCACCCGCGGCCACCAGGCGCCTGGTACCGGCGCGGACGCCGAGGGAGCGGGCGTGGCGGGCCGCGCCCCGGCCGGCCCAGGTGCCGGAGGAGATGGCCCAGGCGGCGTTGTGGCTGCCGCCGCCGGTGAAGCCTCCGCAGATCAACTCACGGGTCGCCGCGTCACCGGCCGCGTACAACCCGGGGACGGTGGTGGAGCAGTCGTCGCCGGTGATGCGGATGCCGCCGGTGCCGCGCACGGTGCCCTCGGCGAGGAGCGTGACGGCGAAGAGCTGGGTGAAGGGGTCGATGCCGAGCCGGTCGAAGGTGAGGAAGAAGTTGGGCTGGGCCGGCCGCATCGCCTGCCGGGCCGCCGCGTCCGCCCGGTCGAGGCGGCAGTACACCTTCTCGCTGAGCAGCGCCCTGGCGATCACGGACCGGCCGCCCTGGCTGGCCGCACCCTCCAGGACTGTGCCGTCCTCGTGGTAGAAGGTCGCGAAGGAGTAGAAGGCGGTCTTGGTGACGGAGGTGCCCTCGGGCGCGATGCCGTACGCGTTGGAGAACTCCATCCCGGACAGCTCCGCGCCCACCTCGGCGGCGAACAGCGCGCCGTCGCCGGTGTTGACGTTGCAGCCGAGAGCGCCGCTGAGGAATGCGCAGCCGCCGGTGGCCAGGACGACCGCCCCGGCGCGCACCCGGTACGGCTGCCCGGTCTGACGCTGGTGGCCCCTGGCTCCGGCGACCGCTCCGGAGGGGTCGGTGAGCAGTTCGGTGGCGGGGCTGTGGTCGAGGATGCGGGCCCCGGCGCGCTGGACGCGGATGCGCATCCTGCGCATGTACTCCGGTCCTTGGAGGCCGTTCCTGAGCTGCTTTCCGTCCGGTCCTGTGGGGAAGGGGTAGCGTGCGGCCGCGGCCAGCTCGTTCACGCCCGCGTACGTCTGGTCCAGGACCCGGGTCATCCAGCGCCGGTCGGCCAGGAATCCGCCGAGTGCCTCCCTGCTCGCCATGGCCGCCTCCCGGGCGGCGGGCTCCGGAGGGACGTACCAGACGCCGGTTCCGGCGGAGGCGGTGGCGCCGCTTGTGCCGCAGTAACCCTTGTCGGCGAGGACGACGTCCGCGCCGTCCTGGGCCGCTTTGAGCGCGGCCCAGGTGGCTGCGGGACCGCCGCCGACCACCAGGACGTCGGTGCTGAGTGCCAGTCCGGTCATGCGGGCCGTCCTTCTTCTGGTGCGGCCGCCGCGGTGAGCCGGTTGGCTGGGCGGGGCAGGCCGTAGTTCTCGCGCAAGGTGCGGCCGGTGTACTGGGTACGGAACAGGCCGCGTCGCTGGAGGATGGGCACCACGTGATCGACGAAGTCCTCCAGGCCGCCCGGCAGATGGGGCGGCATGATGTTGAAGCCGTCGGCGGCGCCCTGGGTGAACCACTCCTCGAGCTGGTCGGCGATCTGCTCCGGGGTGCCGGCGAGGACGCGGTGGCCGCGGCCGGCGCCGAGGCGGGCGATGAGTTCGCGAAGGGTGAGGCCGTCGCGGCGGGCGAGTTCGGCGACGAGCGTGAAGCGGCTCTTGTTGCCGTTGATGTCCCGTTCCTCGGGCAGCTCGGGCAGTGGCCCGTCCAGTGGGAGCCCGGTCAGGTCGGTGCCGAGCATGCCGGACAGCTGGGCGAGGCCGTACTCGGGTACTTGGAGGTTCGTCAGCTCCTGTTCCAGCGCGCGGGCTTCCGTCTCGGTCGAGCCGATGACGGGGGCGATGCCAGGGAGTACCAGCAGCTGGTCCTCGGTGCGGCCGTAGCGGGGGAGCCGGGACTTGAGGTCCTTGTAGAAGGCTTGGCCGTCGGCGAGGGTCTGCTGGGCGGTGAAGACGGCCTCGGCGTACTGGGCGGCGAACTCCTTGCCGTCCTCCGACGATCCGGCCTGCACCAGCAGCGGGTAGCCCTGCGGGGTGCGCGGTACGTTCAGCGGGCCCTGCACCCCGAAGTACGCCCCGCGGTGGTTGATCTCCCGCACCTTGTCGGTGTCGGCGTAGACGCCGCGTTCACGGTCGAGCAGGATCGCGTCGTCCTCCCAGCTGTCCCACAGCTTGGTGGCGACATCGAGGAACTCCCGCGCCCGCTCGTAGCGCAGCCGGTGTTCCAGGTGCTTGTCCTGCCCGAAGTTGCGGGCCTCGTTCACGGTCCCGGAGGTGACGATGTTCCAGCCGGCCCGGCCGCCGCTGATGTGGTCCAGGGAGGCGAACTTGCGGGCGGTGTGGAAGGGTTCGTTGAAGGTGGTGGACACGGTGGCGATCAGGCCGATGTGCTCGGTGACCGCTGCCAGGGCGGACAGCAGGGTGAGGGGTTCGAAGCCGCCGAGGGCGTTGTGCCGGACCTTGCCCCACAGGGCCAGGCCGTCGGCGAGGAAGACCGAGTCGAGCAGGCCGCGTTCGGCGGTCTGCGCGAGCTGCTGGAAGTAGCGCAGGTCGGTGACGCGTTCGGGCTGGGTGCGCGGGTGGCGCCAGGCGGCGTCGTGGTGGCCGGCGTTCATCAGGAAGGCGTTGAGATGCAGGCGTCGGGGGCTGGCAGCGGGCATGGGGTTCCTCGGATCGGGGGCGGTGAGACGCGGGGGCGGTGAGACCATCGGGCAGGAGGCGGGAGCGGGACCGTGCGACGGGACCGGGTGGAGGTAGGACGAGCGGGCGGCCGGGTCAGCCGTCGGCGGGTACGCGCCAGGAGCTGAGCCGCCGCTCCACGGTGACCAGGAACTGGTTGAAGGCCACGCCGATGGCGGAGATCGTGATGATGCCCGCGTACATCTGCGGGATCGCGAAGTTGAACTGCGAGGCGTTGATCAGATAGCCGAGGCCCGCCTTGGCGCCGATCATCTCGGCGGCGACCAGCACGAGAATGGACACCGCTCCGGCCAGCCGGATACCGGTGAACATCACCGGCACCGACGCCGGCAGGATGACCTTCTGGAACAGCCGGGGCGCGGACAGGTCCATCGACTTCGCCAGCTTCAGCAGGGTCGGGTCGACGTTGCGGACCGCGCTGATGGTGTTGAGCAGGATCGGCCAGGTGCACGCGTACACCACGATGGAGATCTTCGAGGTCTCGCCGATGCCGAGCAGCAGCACGAACACCGGCAGCAGGGCCAGCGCAGCGGTGTTGCGGAACACCTCCAGCAGCGGTCCGAGGAGGTCGGCGACCGGCCGGTACCAGCCGATCAGCAGGCCCAGCGGCACGGCGACGGCGACGGCGATACCGAATCCGCTGAACGAACGCGTCAGGCTGGCACGCGCGTTGTCGGCGAGCTGACCGTTCACGGCCAGCTCCCACCAGGCGCGCGCGACCTCGCTGAACGGCGGCAGGAAGGTCCGGTCGACCAGGCCGAACCGCGGGGCGGTCTCCCACAGCAGCACCAGAGCCAGGATCGCCGCGGACTTGGTTGCCCCGTTGAGCAGCAGATTCGGCAGTCGGCGGGCCGCCTGGCGGAACCGGGCCGTCGCAGGGGCGATTCGGCGCTCGTCCGACGGCGATGCCCCCGGTGGCCTGGATGCCGCGGGCGTAGCGGAGGGAGGGCGAGGGGCGGGCTCGGTGGTGCTCACGGAGTCCGGCGCCGTGGTCTTCTCGGTGGCCGTGCCGGTTGTGGTGCTCATACGGAAGCCGCCTCCTTCTCCAACTGCTGGGCCCTGGCCACCTCGTCGTGCAGCAGCGACCAGATCTCGTGCCGGTGTCGCGCGAACTCGGGGCTGGAGCGGAGGTCGTCCGTCGCCGTACGGGAGCCGAAGGCGACCGGCACGATCTGCTTGATACGGCCCGGCCTCGACGTCATGACGGCGACGCGCTGTCCCAGGTAGACGGCCTCTTCGATGCCGTGCGTGATGAAGAGGACGGTCTTGCCGGTGCGCTGCCAGATGCGCAGCAGTTCGTCCTGGAGCGATTCCCGGGTCTGGGCGTCCAGCGCGGCGAACGGCTCGTCCATCAGGAGCACATCGGGGTCGTAGGCGAGGCTGCGGGCGATCGCCACCCGCTGCCGCATCCCGCCCGACAACTCGTGCGGATGGCGGTCCTCGAACCCGGACAGACCCACCAGGTCCAGGAACTCCCGGGCGCGGGCGGATCGTTGGCGCCGTGGGACGCCGGTGGCCTCCAGGCCGAACTCGACATTGCCCTGCGCCGTGCGCCACGGCAGCAGCGCGTACTGCTGGAAGACGATGCCCCGGTCCAAGCCCGGGCCGGTGACGGGTCGGCCGTCCAGCAGGATCCGTCCGGCGGTGGGCCGGGCGAGGCCGCCGAGCAGCTCCAGCAGCGTCGACTTTCCGCAACCGCTGGGACCGACCAGGACGATGAACTCGCCGGCCGCTATCTCCAGGTCGATGCCGTCGAGGGCGGTGAAACGGGTGGTCTGCCCATCCCCCCTGCGGTCCTTGACGGTGAAGTCCTTCCGTACGTCCTCGAACACGACCTTGGGCGTCGTCGATTGCGTGGTGGATTCCGGCATGGGATCAGCTCCCGCTCTTGGTGGCGGAGGACGACTTCTGGTTGCCGTTGAACTCATTGGTGTAGAGGTCCGACAACGTGACCTGGCCCTTCTGGATGTCACCGCGTTCGACCAGCCAGTCGATCCACAGCTTGAGTTCCTTGCCGGTGATCAGGCCCGACTTCTCGGCGACGCCGTAGGAGCGCCAGTACTTCAGGGGCGCGGTGTCCTCGTTGCGGCCGCGCTTCTTCACGATCTCGGTCATCCGGGCGACGACCTCGCCGTGCGGAGTGGAACGGGACCAGTCGATGGCCCGTCCCACGGCGGTGACGAAGGTCCGGGCCGTGTCCGGGTTCTGCTTCAGGAACCGGTCGGTCATCACATACGTGCCGGCGCTGAAGGCGCCGAGCAGTTTGTAGTCCGTGAAAAGCGGGCGGACACCACCGGCCGCCAGTGCCTTGTCGCGCAGAATGCCGCCGAGCACGGCGACCTCGATCTGCTTCTGACGCAGCGATTGCTCGGTGTTGACCGGAGGCACCACGAGCGGCTCGACCTTGCCGATGTCCGCCCGGGACAGACCGTTTCGTTGCAGATAGATGTCCAGCATGGCCTCGGAGTGGGCGCCGAGGGTGTTCATCCCGACTTTCTTGCCGATCAGGTCCCGGGCCGACCGGATCGGGCTGTCCTCAAGGACGTAGAAGCCGTTGTAGGCGTACTTGTCGGAGCCGTAGTAGCTGATGACGGACTTGATGGGGGCGTTGTTCGCGGCCAGTTTGACGACCGCGCCGTTGAACGCGCCGCCGAAGTCGATCTGGCCCGTGGCCGCGGTCTGGATATCCTGCGGACCGCTGATCGTGTTGCCGACCCACTCCAGCTTCACATCCTCCAGGTAGCCGAGGTCCTCGGCCAGCTCGGGCAAGATGACCTGGCCTGCCCAACCCTGGTATCTGAGGGTCTTGGTCTGGTTCTTGGCGGCAGTGGCCCCGGATGCGGACGTGCCGCAGCTCACGGCCACCGCCGAAAGACCGAGCAGGGAGAGGAACTGGCGTCGGGTCGATGCCGTAGTGGCCATGGAAAGATCCTGTTCAAACGAATGGGGAATGGCGTGAAAACGGTGGAATGAAGAACACCCACCGAAAGCGGTGCCCGTTGACCGGGCGCAGGCAAGTCCGGGCCGAAAGAGGAATGAGGCCCCATCAGGAATGCCGACGAGGAATCAGTCGTTCACGACAGCAGAGGTATGGTCGTGATGGTCGACTGCGAAATGGAGCGGGAGAGCGGCGCCCGTGCCCGTCGGCTTGTTCAGCGGCCGACGGCACAGATGGCGCTGGCCTGACGTCGCAGATCGACGTGCAGGCGCGCGGCGAGGTTCTCGGAGTTGCTCACAATCACGAGAGTTGCAGCGAAATCCGGCCAAGTCAATGTCGCTTGCGCGGACTTCTCGTATTCTGAACCACCCGACATGTGAGCGAAGTGCCGTGTTCACAATTGCCTGGATGCCGGGTCGTGTGGCCAATACCGATCATGCCGAGTCCGCCGGGGAAAGGCTCAGCGCATCGCAAGGTCATACAGGCAGGACGAACGGAGGGTGCGTCCCGTTGAGAAAGTAGTCCCCGACATCGCGGAGCCGGTGGGCGACGGGCTCGTACAAGGTGTGGGTCCGGGCATTGCGCCAGAAGCGGTCGAAGCCCAGCCGCGAGGACGCGGAGCGGGCGCCGATGATGTCGAGGGCGCGGGCGGTGGATTCCTGTGCGGCCTTGGATGCGGCGGCTTCGGCCATGGCCACGAGAACGGAGATCTCCGCGTACTCGTCGTAGGTGAGGTCGTCGCAGCGTACGAGCCCGCCGTGCACGGCTTCCAGTGCTTGAGCGGCGAGCGCGGAGGCGGAGCGGGTGAGGACGGTGAGTTCGCCGTAAGAGGTCAGTACCTGCGGGTCCTGGGGGGAGCCGACCGGCCAGTCCGGGTGCCAGGGTGAGTGGCCCGCCCTGCTGTACTCACGGGCTTCGGCGAGCACTCCCTCAGCCATGCCGAGGCGGAGCTGGATGGACAGGAGTCGCCCGACCGGCGATGCCAGAGCGGTCAGGGGCGTCAGGACGTCCTCGTCCGCGG
The DNA here is from genome assembly GCF_024612035.1 of Streptomyces sp. DSM 40750. Lineage (GTDB taxonomy): Bacteria > Actinomycetota > Actinomycetes > Streptomycetales > Streptomycetaceae > Streptomyces. The sequence continues at coordinate 79,284 of NZ_CP102513.1, read as the reverse complement.
ACAGGGAGCCGAGTACGGCGTCGGCGGCGACCGGTACGGCGTCGAACTCCACGCTCCCGCCGGCCGCGAGCCGCTGGCCGAAAGTGTCGGCGTCGCCATCGATCCCCACACCGTGATGGGCGGGATCGACGACGACGGCGAGGGGCTCGCCGGTGTCGGCCCGTGCGGCCCGCACGGCGAGGCGGTCGGCGACCAGGACCCCGGTGGCGTAGCTCTGCCGACCGTCGAGCACATGGCCGGTGGCTGTCCTGGCCAGCGTCGGAGGCGGATCCTGACGGGCGAGACCACCGCCCCAGCACCACTGCTCCGCCGCGGACAACCGCTCAACCTGAGCGGCGTGGGCGGGCTCGGTGAAGAACCGGGCGCTCCACGACAGGAAGTAGTGACAGCCCAGTAGTTGACCGATCGCACCGTCGGCCGCGGCGATGTCCCGGACGACGGCGTAGGCCGTGGGCCAGTCCGCGCCGCCGCCCCCGAGTTCGGCCGGTATGAGGAGTGTCAGCAGTCCCGACTCGCGCAGCCGGGACACCTCGTCGAACGGGGCCTTGCCTGCCTGCTCCCTGGCCGCCGCGTCCGTGGCCAGGTCGTCCGCCGTCTCGCGGGCCACGCGCAGCCAGTGCGCACGGCCGGGCCCGGTCCGGTCGGATTCCGAGGTGGGGCCGGACGGCGCAGTGGCAACGCCCATGGCAGGGGTCTCCTCAAGGTCGGCGGCAGGCTGCGGTGTAGGGGTTCTCTTGCTGCTCGGGCACGTACTTGTAGCCCACGCGCCGTACGGTGACGATGCGGTGCCGGTGAGCCCTGCCCAGCTTGCGGCGCAGGCGCGCGATGTGGACATCCACGGTGCGGCCGTCGCCGATGTGGTCGTAGCCCCAGATGCCGGCCATCAACTGCTCGCGCGAATGCACCTGGTGGGGGTGCAGAACGAGATGGGCCAGCAGCCCGAACTCCAGGTAGGTGAGGTCGAGTTCGCGTCCGTCCACCTCTGCGACATGGCGCGCGTGATCGATGCGGACGCCGCCGCCTCCCGTCTGCTGCGCGGAAGGTGAGTCCGTGTGGGCGACAGGCCGGATCTCCGGCCGTGTCACGTCCTTGGCGAAGAGCTGGGCGGGATCGGTGCCCTCGGGAACGAGCACGAGATAGCCAACGAGGGGAGCGGATCCGTTTCCCTTGTCGCCGTCCTGCGCGAGGTCGCCCACGAGGCGGAGATGGCGCATGTCGGGGAGTGGCGAGTCCGATGGAGCGGCCTGGGCCGGAAGTGCCGTGGTCATGGCGGTCGTCCTTCAGAAGTACGTCGGGCCGTCAGACGCAGTGGGTGGTGCGCCTGATCACCTGGGATGAGAGAGAAGGAGCGGAGCGGCACGCGCAAGGTTATGAGCCGCGTGCCTTACGCGCGACAGCAGGCGGCGCTGACGACGTGACCAAAGTCGACATGCCGACGACGAACGAGTCGTTGCTGCTTGTGGGACATGCGCATCATCCTGCGCGCCCGCCGGGCGGGCCGTCAACGCTTTCCTAGTAAATCAATAGGAAATGTAGGTCACGCAACACCATGGGTGGGCTCACCGGCCACCGTCACCGCCGACCGCCGGGCGGGCCTCGGGCGCCGTCGCCTCGCCCTCTCCAACCGGGCACGAAGTCCGGCCAGATGGACCCTGAGCTGCCTGGAAGGCGCGGTTGCGCGACGGAGTTGACCACCATCGCGAAGACCAGCAGCGCGGCGCCAGCGGTCAGCCGGCGGCCCACGTGGCGTCGCGGCACGATCCCCAGCAGATCGGCGTCGGTGACCACCCCGTGCGGCCACGTTCGTGGGTGCAGCGCAGGCACAGCGCTGGTACGGGGCGGTGGCTGGGCTTCGGCGTCATCACGCTCGCCGCGTCCCTCAACGCGACCGGTACGGCTGCCGCGCGCGGCGGAGCCGGTCCGTACTTGATCGTATGGGCGCACCACGCGCGTCTGTCGACCACGCACAGGAACTGCTCAACGCCGGTCCGGTATCCGGGCCGTGGTTGACGAGAAGCGAGATGTACTGCTCAATTAATCGCATGAATGCCGAGCAGCGCCTGGTCACCCGTGACCACATCGACTTCGGTCGGGTGTGGTCCGCCGCGTGTTGCGCCTGACGCGGCAGCGGGCCGTCTGACCGGCCCTTCCCTCCCTCGGCGACCCCGGTCGCGGGGCGAGGTCCTCCCTTCGTGGCACCGCCGTACGCATGCGCTGAACACACGCTGATCCACGTACGGACGGTCCTACGAGATCTGACACGCGCTGCCGCCACCCCCACCTCGGCCGAGGCCCATGCCCCGGCGTCAACACACCTGCTCACCACCTGGTTCTAAGCACCCTGAAGCGCCGTCGTACCCGGCCGTACCGAGGGCTGCTCCGCCGTGCCCGCGAGCTGCCGACGGCACGGCCCAGAGGACTTGAGGAAAGGCCATCTCCCATGCCAGTGGAGTTCCTTGGAATCGCCGCCACCAACGACGGCTCCGAAACCACCCCGCGCTCCGGCGCCGCCTTCGACAAGGAGTACACGCTCCGGCTCGCCCGGGCGCACGAGGACCACGGCTGGGACCGGGTGCTGTTCGCCTACGGATCCGGATCGCCCGACCCCGCGCCGGCCGCCGCCTACATCGCGAGCAGGCTGGACCACCTCCAGATCCTGCTGGCCCACCGGCCCAACGTCTCGTACCCGACCTTCGCCGCCAAGACCTTCGCCACCCTCGACCAGATCAGCGAGGGCCGGCTGACCGTGCACTTCATCACCGGCGGCAACGACCACGAACAGGGCCGGGAAGGCGACACCCTGACCAAGGACGAGCGCTACGCCCGCACCCGCGAGTACATCCGGATCGTCAAGAAGATCTGGACCACCCACGAGCCCTTCGACCACGAGGGCGAGCACTACCGGTTCCACGACTTCGTCAGCGATGTCTTCCCCGTCCAGCAGCCCCGCCCGAACGTGTCGTTCGGCGGTTCCTCCGCTGCGGCGTACGAGGCCGGTGGCGCCGAGGCCGACATCTACTGCCTGTGGGGCGAGCCCCTCGCGAGGACCGCAGAGCAGATCGAGAACGTAAAGGCGGCCGCGAAGGCCGCGGGCCGCACCGATCTGCCGCGCATTCAGGTGGCGTTCCGCCCGATCATCGCCCCGACGGAGGGGCTGGCCTGGGAGAAGGCCCACCGGACGGTCGGTGCGATCAAGGCCCGCAAGGAGAAGGGCGAGGCGATCACCAAGCGCCACAACGGCAATGCGCGGCCCGAGAACAGCGGCTCGCAACGGCTGATCGCCATCGCCGAGGCGGGGGAGCGCTACGACCGCGCCCTGTGGACCCCGACGGCCGCCGCCACCGGTGGCGCGGGCAACTCCAACGCCCTGGTCGGTACGCCCGAGACCGTGGCCCAGGCGCTCCTCGACTACTACGACCTCGGCGTCGACATCCTCTCCGCACGCGGCTACGACCTGCTGGGCGACGCGATCGACTTCGGCCGGTACGTGATCCCGATCGTCCGCGAGGAGGTCGCCAAGCGCGACGCCGAGCGGGCTGCGCGCGGCACGCAGAACCTGGCGGCGGTGAGCGGGTGACGTCCGCACCTGAACTGACGACCGCTCAGGTCATCGTCGCTGACCCGAGAGTGCAGCCACGGCCGCGCGAACTCGGCACCGTCGCCTACCACGCGGCCACCACAGGGAAGACCGAAGTCGTCGGCACGTACTCCGGTGCCGGCGCCACCCTCCAGGGGCTCATCGCGGCCACCACCAAGGAGGACAGCGGCCTGGTCAAGCCGCTCGCCGACGCGCTCAACGAGGTCGTCGAGAGCGGCACGTACCCCAGGGTGCTCAAGCGCTGGGGCCTGTCCGACGAGGCCGCCACCAAGTCGGAGATCAACCCGCCCGGCCTGTCCAAGACCAACAAGTAGGCGTCGCAGGATGCGGGGCCGCAGTCCGCGCCGCGGTACCCGGCCCCGCGCCTGTCCCACGAAAACCTCACGTTCCGAAGGGTCCACCATGGCCACCGTCCTGTCCGTCTCCGGAAGCCCCTCCGCCACCTCCCGTACCGCCCGGCTGCTGCGCCACCTGGACCGGCGGCTCACGGCCCAGGGACACGAGGTGATCCCCCTGGACGTCCGCACCATCCCCGCCGAGGCCCTGCTCGGCGCCGACTTCAGGCACCCGGCGATCGCCGAGGCGACCGCCCTGTTCGACCGCGCCGACGGGATCGTGATCGGCACACCTGTCTACAAGGCCGCCTACTCCGGGCTGCTGAAGTCCCTGCTGGACCTGCTGCCGCAGTACGCCCTGTCCGGCAAGACGGTGCTGCCGCTGGCGACCGGCGGGACCACGGCGCACGTCCTGGCGATCGACTACGCCCTTCGCCCGGTGCTCAGTTCCATGGGCGCCGCGCACATCGTCCAGGGTTGGTTCACGCTCGACAAGGACATCGCGGTGGGCGACGACGGCACCCTGACGGTCGCGCCGGGCTCGGCCGAGGCCCTCGCCCAGATCGTCGATCAGTTCTCCGAAGCCCTCGGCAGCCGTACGGCCTTGCCGACTGCTGCCGGACGAGCAGCTTGACCGTGTCCGCCGACGGAGCGAAAGGCGTGAGCCTGAAGTGAGCCTCGCCTTCCACTGGTTCCTGCCCACCAACGACGACAGCCGTCAAGTCGTCTGCTCTCACCTGGGGCGAGCCGCCCGCCGCCGTCGCCGAGAAGATCGCCTGGATCCGGACCCTGGCCGAGAAAGAGGGGCGGAACATCCGCTTCGGTATCCGCCTCCATGTCATCACACGCGACACCGCCGAGCAGGCGTGGGCCGAGGCACAGCGATTCCTCGACGGCTTCGACTCCGAGACTGTCGCCGCCGTACAGGCCGGGCTCGCGCGCAGCGAGTCCGAGGGGCAGAAGCGGATGCTCGCTCTGCACGGCGGCGGCCGCGACGGCCTTGAGATCCACCCCAACCTGTGGGCCGGCATCGGTCTGGTGCGCGGCGGAGCCGGCACGGCACTGGTCGGCAGCCACACCGAGGTCGCCGAACGGATCGCCGAGTACCACCGGCTCGGCATCGACGAGTTCGTGCTCTCGGGTTACCCGCACTTGGAGGAGGCGTTCTGGTTCGGCGAGAACGTCCTGTCGCACTTCGCCACCCAGGGACTGTGGACTCGGGCTACGCTCGCGGACGCAGCTGCCCGGCCTGCGGTCCAAGTCCCCTTCGCGGGCTCCTGGCGCTCACGCCACCGCCTCCAGACCCACCCGTCCGCCGAGCGCGGCGGAGAACTGATCGGCGACCCGTTCGAGTGCCTCCCGTGCGGTGGGCTCCACGAGGACACCGCCGTCCTCCCGCACGTCGATGTGTTTGTCCAGGACGAACCAGCCGGGCGTGATGTGCGCGGGGCTCATGAAGGCGAGTACCGGGCGCAGTCCGTAGTCGATCGCCAGAACGTGTGCCGTGCTGCCGCCGGTGGCCAGCGGCAGCACAGTCTTGCCTTCCAGCGCGTGCTGCGGAAGCAGATCGAGCAACGACTTCAGCAGCCCGGAGTACGCGGCCTTGTAGACCGGGGTGCCGACGACGACGCCGTCGGCACCCCGGAAGTGCTCGATGGCGCGGACGATGTCCGGGTGCTCGAAGTCCGCGTGCAGCAGGGCTTCGACCGGAAGGGTGCGGACATCGAGGGGGATCACGTCGTCCCCTGGGCCGTGAGCCGGGCGTCCAGGTGACGCAGCAGCCGTGCGGTGCGAGAGGTGGGGGAGGGGCTTCCGGAGACGGAGAGGACGGTGGACATGGGCGATCTCCTGGGAGGGGCGGGAACGGTCGTCAGAGGGCTTTGCCGGGGTTGAGGATGTGGTGCGGGTCGAAAGCAGCCTTGATGCGCTGCTGCGGTGCGTGCTGCTCGGATCCGAGTTCCTGAGCGACCCAGCGCCGCTTGAGCGTGCCCACTCCGTGCTCGCCGGTGAGGGTGCCGCCCAGGCGCAGCGCGGTGGTGAAGATGTCGCCCGCTGCCTGCCATGCCGCGTCCGGGATGTCGGAGGACGCGGGGCGACGTAGTTGTAGGCGGCCATCATGCCGCCCTGCACGAGAGCGATGGCCAGGTACACCAGCCACAGGCGCGGGCGCCGGAGCGAGCTCAGTTCGTCGCGCAGGGAACTGTCACCGTCGCCGCTGTCGGCGAGCAGCTGACGGGCGATCACCGCGGCAGCGGCCACAGCGAGGACAGCGAGGACCCAGCAGGGGCCCCGCCAGCCGCCCAGCTGGCCGGCGGCGGTGCCGAGCGGGACGCCGACGATGTTGGCGAGCGTCGCACCGCCGACCATCACACCCATGGCGCGGGTACTGGCCGCCGGTCCGGCGGCGGCGGTCGCGACCACCGCGCCCACGGCCCAGAACGTGCCGTTGCTCAGCGCCGCGGCGAACCGGCCCGCCAGCGCGAGCGGCAGGCTGGTGCTGAGTGCGCCGACGACGTGGCCGGCGGCGAACACCAGCAGCGCGGCGACCATCGCCGGGCGGCGGGGCAGACGCAGGGTCGCCATGGACATCGCGGGCGCGCCGACCATCATGCCGATCGCGAAGACGGTGATCAGCAGGCCGACGCTGGACACGCTCACGTCGAGGTCGCCGGAGATCTCCGGCAGCAGCCCGGCCACGATGAGCTCACTGGTGCCCATGATGAAGGCGACCGCGCCCAGCAGCCACACCACCGGCGGCAGTTTCGCCAGCTGTTCACCGAACCTGCAGAGGGGCGGGTCCCGCGCCTTTGCCGCGGCCACGCCAGGGGGGTCTTACCCCCAAAGGCGCGCACCTGACGCTGGCGTGGGGTTTTGGCGTAGCTGCTGTCGGTCGCTTCGTAGGAAGGATCTCTGCCGTCGATCCGTGCTCGCGCCAGTGACGGTAGGAGGATGCGGCCCGGCCCCGGACCGGAAAGCTGCGGCATCACCCGCCACGGATCCCGCCCGCCCCGCGGTCACCTGGCGCACCGACCCCGGACGGCCGAGCCGATGTCCTGTGGTGCCGGGCGTGCGGCTGTGTGGTGAGGGCGGGAAGCCGTCGAGTGTTTCCGGCTGTTACTCGCGGAGCATCGCGCCGCCGTTGACCGACCAGACCTGCCCGTTGATCCACTCGCCGTCATCGGACAGGAGGAACGCCACGATGCCGGCCAGGTCTTCCGGCTTGCCGAAGCGGGTGCTGGGAAGCGTCATGCGGGTGAACTCCAGCGCCTCCGGGCTCAGAGCCATCTTCTGTGCGGATTCGGTCAGGACGACTCCGGGGGACACGCAGTTGCAGCGGATGCCCTGCTTGCCCCAGCGGGAGGCGATGTGCCGGGTGAGTGCGTTGATTCCCGCCTTGCTTGTCTGGTACGCCGCGCGCTGGTGGTCGCCCACGTGCGCGGCGAGGGAGGAGGTGTTGACGATGGCGCCGCCGCCTTGTTCCAGCAGCAGGGGAAGGACCGCGCGGCTGGTGAGCGCGAAGCCGATCAGGTTCACTTCCAGGGTGCGCCGCCATACGGCCGGGTCCATGTCGAGCAGGTCGCCGTCACGGCCCAGGGTCTCCGCCGAGACGTCGGCGGCGACGTTGTAGAGGCCGTCGGCTCCGCCGAGTTGGGAGACGGCGGTGTCGACGAGTGCACGTACCGAACGTTCATCGGCGAGGTCGAACTCGACTGCGAGAGCCGTTGCGCCGGTATCGGTGAGGCGCTTGGCGGTGGCCTCGGCCGCGTCGATGTTGACGTCACCGACCACGACCGCCGCGCCCTCGGCCGCGAGCCGCTCGGCGGTGGCCGCGCCGATCCCGGACGCACCTCCGGCGACGACGATGCGCTTTCCGTTGAGTCCCTTCATTGCACTACTCCTTGTCTTTTCCGGCGCTGCAGCGGTCGTCGGCTGTCCACGCCTCGTGGGTATATGCGGGTCTGATGTCGACCTGTGATCTCAAACTAGGGGCGGTTTTCCGCGCTTTCAGCCCCCTGCGGGCGGAACCCGGCGGGGCCGATTAGTCCTGCGGTACTAAAGGGCCGCCTGCTCGTTCGCACTGCATCGTGCTCGGAGTGCATTCCTGGAGGCGTGACGTCGCCCGTCGGCGACACCCGCCACAGCTCGGGGAGGTGGCGCCCGGTCACCGGCAGCCATGATGGCTGGCCGCAAGAGCGAGGAGCGGCCGTCACGCTCCTGCGCGGGTCACTGCGTTTCGCGTGAGAAGGCCGCGACGATGGTGCGGGCCAGCTCGTCACCGACCGCGGCGCTGCCGAGTCGCTGCTCGTCGAGCTGGTCGAGTGCGGCGACGACGAGCCCGCCGTAGGCCGCGACCAGCCACTCGGGCGACAGGTCGCCGCGCAGTTCGCCGGCCTGCTGGCGGTCGGCGACGTACTTCTTGAACTCGACCGTGTTGGTCAGGTTCTGCCGTCTGTCGCTGGAGGCGATCAGGAACCGGTAGCGGTCACCGAAGGCCATGATGTCGCCGCTCAGTCGGAGCAGTACGTCGAGGGCGGGGCCGCTCTCGCGCAGGCGCCGCGCCATCAACTCGTCCACCTCGGCGACGACATGGGCGTGGATCGCCTCGACGAGTTGCTCGCGGGTGGCGAACCACCGGTACATCGTGGCCCGTCCGATGCCGGACGCGGAGGCGATCTCCGTCATGCTCGCGCCGGGGTTCTCGGCGAGTGCCGTAGCCGCCGCCGACAGCACGTAGCGCCGCGCCTGCGTGCGAGGGCCGGGCATGTCGTCGGTGTGAGGCGAGCGGGGCATAGGCATCAATCCTACGGTGACGGAGCGAGCCGGAGCAGCCGACCTGGGCATGTTGTTGATCGGACTGCCCGGAGCGTACGAGGGCGCGGCCGGCGTGGCTGGGGAAGCCGACCTCCCTGGGGGGTCATACCGTGCTCTCTCATTCACGGAGCAGTCCGCCGCCGTTGACCGACCAGACCTGCCCGTTGATCCACTCGCCGTCGTCGGAGAGGAGGAATGCCACTGCGCCGGCCAGGTCTTCCGGCTTGCCGAAGCGGGTGCTGGGCATGGCCTGCTGCGCCATGGCCATGGTTGCCGCGTTCTGGGCCATCTTCTGCGCGGATTCGGTCACGACGAGTCCGGGTGACACGGAGTTGCAGCGGATGCCCTGCTTGCCCCACCGGGAGGCGATGTGCCTGGTGAGTGCGTTGACCCCTGCCTTGCTGGTCTGGTACGCCGCACGTATGTGGTCGCCGGCATGCGCGGACGCGGAGGAGGTGTTCACGATGGCGCCGGCGCCTTGTTCGAGCAGCAGGGGAAGGACCGCGCGGCTGGTGAGCGCATAGCCGATCAGGTTCACTTCGAGGGTGCGCCGCCATACGGCCGGGTCCGTGGCAAGCAGGTCGCCGTCGCGCCCCAGCGTGTCCATGGACAGGTCGGCGGCGACGTTGTAGAGGCCGTCGACTCCGCCGAGCTGGGTGACGGCGGTGTCGACGAGGGCGCCTATCGAACGCTCGTCGCCGAGGTCGAACTCGACGGCGAGAGCGGTTGCGCCGGTATCGATGAGGCGCTTGGCGGTGGCTTCGGCCGCGTCGATGTTGATGTCGCCGACCACGACCGCCGCGCCCTCGGCCGCGAGCCGCTCGGCGGTGGCCGCGCCGATCCCGGACGCACCTCCGGCGACGATGATGCGCTTTCCGTTGAGACCTCTCATGACACAGCTCCTGTCCTGAATGATGCGACATCCCCGTCTCTGAATGAGACGCTACTATCTCAACATGAGACGGACAAGTATCACTGCGGGGTCACGCCTTGTGCTCGCCGACCGCGTTCCGAGGACGAGAGCGCCATTGGTCCCGCAGGACTAACCGGCCCTGAGGGATTCCGTCCGCAGGGGGTCGGGAGCGCGCAAGGCCGCTCCTAGCTTGGGATGGCGGGCCACTGGGGCCCCAGTTGACGCCATGTCTCTTCCTCCCTGGGGGTACTCCGTGGCCACCTTCCTCCACCGGCTCGGCCGGTTCTCATTCCGGCGGGGACGTCTCGTCCTGGTGCTCTGGCTCGTGACCCTGGCCGCCGTCGGCATCGGCGCCGCGGCCTCCTCCGGTGCCGCCCCGGACAGCGTCAGCGTTCCGGGAGCACAGTCACAGAAGGCGATCGACCTGCTGGAGAAACAGTTCCCGCAGGCCTCGGCCGACGGCGCCACCGCACGGGTCGTCTTCGAGGCGCCGAGCGGGCAGAAGCTGGCCTCCGACGCCAACAGGACGCAGATCGAGTCCCTGGTCGCGAAGCTGGAGAAGTCACCGCAGGTCGCAACCGTCACCGACCCCTTCGGCAGCGGGCAGATCAGCCGGTCCGGCACCATCGGCTTTGCCGGGGTCACCTACAAGGTCGCCCAGGGCGACGTCAGCGACGCCGCCCATGACGTCCAGAAGGCGGTCGTCGATCAGGGCGAGAAGGCCGGCCTGACCGTGAGCCTGGGCGGCGACGCGGTCAGGGGCGAGGCCCCCGGCATGCTGACCCAGACGCTCGGCACCTCCATCGCCGGCATCGTACTGATGATCACCTTCGGCTCCCTGGTCGCTTCCGGCCTGCCTCAGCTCACCGCGGGAGTCGGCGTCCTGGTGAGCCTCTTCTCGATCACTGTCGCCACCCGGATCTGGGACGTCGCCTCCGGGGCGACCGCCCTGGCGCTGATGCTGGGGATCGCCGTCGCCGTCGACTACGCACTGTTCGTCGTCTTCCGCTACCGCGACGAGATCCGCGCCGGCCGCGACCCCGAGGAAGCGGCGGGGCGCGCTCTGGGCACCGCCGGCCCCGCGGTCGTCTTCGGCGGCCTGACCGTGACTATCGCACTGCTCGGGCTGAGCGTCATCGGCGTCCCCGCGCTCACCTCACTGGGCCTGGCCTGCGCCTTCGCCGTCGCAGTCGGCGTACTGGTCGCGCTGACCCTCCTCCCCGCCGCCCTCGGCCTCGCCGGGCCGCAGATCATGAAGAACAACCTGCAGACCCGACGGATGAAGGCACAGGAGCGTGGCGAGGGCGAGGCCATGGGTGTGCGGTGGGCGAAGTTCGTCACCCGCCGTCCGGTCAAGGTCCTCGTCGCGTCGGTGATCGGTCTCGGCCTGCTCGCTCTCCCCGCCGCATCCCTGCGCCTGGCCATGCCCGACGACGGCGTGAAGGCGTCCGGCAGCACCCAGCGCGTCGCCTACGACACCCTGAGCGAGGGCTTCGGGCCGGGCTTCAACGGCCCGCTGACCGTGGTCGTCGACGCCCGCGACAGCGACGCCCCCACGGCGGCCGCAGACGAGGCCACGACACTGCTGAACCGGATGGACGACGTCGCCGACGTCCACGGCGCCGTATTCAACCCCGCCGGCGATGTCGCGCTGATCAGCGTCGTTCCGGACAGTTCCCCGACCAGCCGGGCCACCAAGGACCTGATCTCCGAGATCCGCGATCGTGGTACCGAACTGCACGCCGACACGAACGCCGACGTGATGGTCACCGGCGCGACCGCCGTCGATGTCGACGTCTCCACCAAACTTGCCGACGCCGCGATCCCCTATCTCGCCGTCGTCATCGGCCTGGCGATGCTCCTGCTCCTGCTGCTCTACCGCTCGATCGCGATCCCGCTCAAGGCCGCCCTGGGCTTCATGCTCAGCATCGCCGCCACCCTGGGCTTCCTGGTCTGCGTCTTCCAGTGGGGCTGGTTCGGACTCGACCAGACCTCACCCCTCAACGGCCTCCTGCCCATCCTGCTGATCAGCGTCCTCTTCGGACTCTCCATGAACCACGAGCTCCTCCTCGTCACCCGCATGCGCGAGGAGTACACCCGCGGGGCCCGCCCGACACAGGCGATCGTCGCAGGCTTCCGGCACAGCGCCCGGATCGTCACCGCCTCCGCGGTCATCATGATCGCCGTGTTCGCCGGGTTCTTCCTCGTCCTCGACGACATGGATCTGATCAAACAGATCGGCCTCGGACTCGCCGCCGCCGTGTTCTTCGACGCCTTCGTGGTGCGCATGACCATCGTTCCGGCCGTCATGGCCCTGCTCGGCCGCCGCGCCTGGGCCCTGCCCAAGTGGCTGGACCGCGTCCTGCCCGACGTGGACGTGGAAGGCGAGAAGCTTCCCCGGGCGCTGGACACCGCGCCGGTCGACACCGAGCGGCCGCACCCCGAGCTGGTGGGCGCGGCGGCCCTGGTGGGCGCCGGACCGGGGCTCTCTGCGAGCCCGGCCGAATACAGCGCCGCCCCGGCCCTCACCGGCGTCGACAACGGCAAAGAGGCCGAGGCTCCCGCGCCTGCCCGGCATACCCGCGGCCGGGTACGAGGACCGTCCTGGCTCAAGCGGCGCGGCCGACGCGGCGACGACGCGACGACCGCCGGCGTCGACACGCCCCAGCAGCAGGAACCGACAATGAGGACATCAATGATGAAACTTCCCTGGAGGAAGTGACGGAAAACGGCTGCCCCCGGCCGTCTCGCCAGCCCCGCCCGTCGGTCCGGTTCCCCCGCGGACCGGCGGGCGGCTCCGACATCTCGTGGAGACAAACACCGTGAACGCACCGAGCGCCCGCGCTCACCCCGTAGACCCGGACGACCTCCAGGTCCTGAAGACCCTGACCGGGGACCCCGAGCAGCGTGTGATCGTCTCAGTGCTCTCCAAGCTCGCGAGATGGCGGCGAGCCGACCGGGCCCACTCCTGGGTCCGCCACTGGGGCGTCCCGGTCTTCTGCGCAGGACTCGGCGTGAGCTCCTTGGCCAACCCCTACAACACCGCCCCCGTCCCGCTGCAGTTGGTCCTCCTGGTCGCGTTCTGCGTTCCCCTGCTGTGGCGGGAACGCCACCCCATGCTGGTCTACGTGGTCGTCACCGCCGTCGCCGTGGCAACCCTTCCGCTGGGGGTGCTGACGGGCGCCGAGACCGCACGGGTCGTGGCCCTGTTCAATGTCGGCCGCTACTGCACCCCACGGCAGTTGGTCATCGCCATAGGCGTGGCCACCGCCCAACTGGTCGCCTGGGCCGTCGTCTTCTGGCAAGGCCGTCAGCTGGAGTTCGCGACCCGTCCAGAGGTCGTGAGCCCGATGGCGGTGGCCGGTCTGATGGCCTTCGCCCTGCTGGGGCTGCTCACCCGGCTGGCCCACGCCTACGTCGTCGCGCTGCGCAAGGAGCGCGACCGTCAGGCCCACCTCGCCGTCGCGCAGGAACGTGCCCGCGTCTCCCGCGAGATGCACGACATCCTCGGCCACACCCTCGCCGTCATCGTCGGCCTCGCCGACGGCGCCGCCGCGCTCGCCGCCACCAAACCCGAACGTGGCACCCAGACCCTCCGCATCATCGGCGACACCGGCCGCCAGGCCCTCGCCGAACTGCGGCGCCTGCTCTCCGTCATCAGCGAGGACGACGGCCGGCCCCACGACGCCCCGCTGGCCCCACAGCCCGGCCTCGCCGACCTCGACGCACTGCTGGAGCGCGTTCGCGCAGCAGGCCCCACCGTCATCCTGGACTCCCGAGGCGACCTCACCGGCATGACGCCCGGCCTCCAACTGTCGATCTACCGCATCGTCCAGGAGGCCCTGACCAACACCGTCAAGTACGCCGCCTCCGACACGACGGTCCACCTCCGCATCACCGCCGGCCCCGGTGCCGTACGCGTCACCGTCGACGACACAGGCCCGGCCCGCGCCCGGCGAGCAGAGCACCGGCCCCGCACCGGGGGCGGCCGGGGCCTGGTCGGCATGCGTGAACGCGCCGCCCTCTACGACGGCGACGTCACCGCCGGCCCCAACGACCGTGGCGGCTGGACCGTCCAGGCGCTCCTCGTCCCCAATCCACCCTCCCCGGAGAGGCACTCCGCATGACCACCGTGCTCATCGTCGACGACCAGGCCCTGCAGCGAATGGGCTTCAGCATGCTCCTGGAGGCCCAGCCCGACATGACGGTCGTCGGCGAGGCCACCAACGGCAGCGAAGGCGTCCGCATGACCGCCGAACTCCGGCCCGACGTGGTCCTGATGGACGTCCGCATGCCCGGCATGGACGGCATCGAGGCCACCCGCCGCGTCATCGAGTCCGGCGGCCGCTCCCGGGTCCTTGTCCTGACCACCTTCGACCTCGACGAATACGCCTACGACGCCCTGCGCGCCGGTGCCAGCGGCTTCCTGCTCAAGGACGCCCACCCCGACGAACTCGTCGCCGGAGTCCGCGCGGTGGCCGCCGGCGACGCCGTCATCTCCCCGGGCCTGACCCGCAAGCTCATCGACACCTTCGGCCACCGCTTCCCCGGCAACAGCCCACAACAGCAGCGCCGGCTCGCCGACCTCACTCAGCGCGAACGAGAAGTCCTCACCGCCATCGCCACCGGCTGGACCAACTCGGAGATCGCCGAACGCCTCCACCTCGCCGAATCCACCGTCAAGTCCCACATCAGCCGCATCCTCCCCAAGATCGACGCCCGCGACCGTGTCCAGGCGGTGATCTTCGCCTACGACACCGGCCTCGTACGACCGATCTGATCCGAGCAGCGTCCCGGTGAACTCGTGCACGATCGGTGAGAGGGCTGGCTGCAGATCTGGTGCGCCGTCAATTTGACGTACGGGTCCGCAACGGCGGGTGCGTCGGCGGCCGGCTCTCATGTGGTCGGCCATCGCCCAGCGCCAATGCGGCGGGCTGACGGGCCCAGGACGACCACGGCAAGGCCAGCACTCGTCGTGGAACGCGGACGATCCACTGTCCCGCAGGTCAGACTGCGTGGCCAGGACGCGTGGTGCGGATTCAGGTGGTCCCGCGGATTCGGCAGGCGGCACTGTCGGTGGCGCGCGGTCCACGAACTCATCACAGGCAAGCCCGACCACGATCCGCCGCGCTCACGCCGTACAGCCCGTCTCTCCGTGGTGCAGACCGGGTACTCCCTCTTCCAGCGGGAGGGCGAGAAACTGTTCCCACGCTCGGAGAGCTCGGCATCGGGTTGGCGGCCTACCAGCCCCTCGGCCGCGGATTCCTCACCGGCAACGTCAAGTCCGCCCAGGAGTACACCTCCGACGACGTGCGGACGACGGACCCCGCGCTGGCAACCGGGCAACTTCGAGAAGAACCTCGAAGCCGTCAACCAGTTGCAGGCGCTGGCGGAGTCCAAGGGCTCCACCGTGGCACAGCTCTTGCTCGCCTGGCTCCTCATGCAACAGGACTACATCGTGTCGATTCCCGGCAGCCGCAATGCCAGGCGTGTCGAGGAGAACGTCGTGCCGCTGACCTCACACTCAGCTCCGACGATCTCACCCGAGTCGAAGAGATCCTGCCCCCATGGCGCGTACGGTCCCCGCTTCATGGAAGCTCAGGACCCCCAGCTGGGACTGGCCCGGATCAAGGCCCGAAACGCCGACAGCCGGGCCGCGTCCGCCATCCCCGCGCTCTGACGCCGGGCACGGCGTGAACAGCCGCCGACGGTACCGGACATGCAAGCCTCCGTCCCGTCGGCGGTGCTCCCCTCGGCCTGTTCACCTGCCTGACACGGTGCTGGTCACCAGGCGACCGGCAGTCGGTGGGGTCCGTAGGTGAGGGTGTTGTTCCGGAACTCGATCTGCTCCAGCGGCACCGCCAGCCGGAGGTCCGGCAGCCGGCGCAGCAGCGCGGGCAGCGCGATCTGCAGCTCGACCCGGGCCAGAGGCTGACCGAGGCACTGGTGGGCGCCGTAGCCGAAGGCGAGGTGGCCGCTGGTGTTGCGGTCGGGGTCGAAGGTGTCGGGGTCGGCGGAGAATGTCGAGTCGCGGTTCCCGGCGGGCAGGTTCACGGCCACGGCTTCGCCGGCCCGGACGAGCTGCCCGCCGATGGTCACGTCCTCGGTGGCGACGCGGTAGATCGCGTCCTGGACGATGGTCAGGTACCGCAGCAGTTCCTCGACCGCGTTCGCCACGACGTCGGAGTCATCCGTGTCACGGATCCGAGCGAGCTGGTCAGGGTTCTCCAGCAGGGCCAGGGTGCCGAGGGCGATCATGTTGGCCGTCGTCTCGTGCCCGGCGACCAACAGCGTGTTGGCGTTGACGACCACGGTGTCGCGGCTGATCTCCCCGGCGGCGACCCGCTGGATCTGCCGGCTGATCAGGTCGTCCTCCGGCTCGCGCTCCCTGCGCGCCACCAGCTCGTACATGTAGCCGGCCAGTGCCACGGTCGCGGCGCGCTTCTCCTTGTCCGAGGCGTCGGCCGTGATGATGGTGGCGCTGTGCTCCTGGAAGAACGCGTGGTCCTCGTAGGGCACGCCGAGCATGAGTGAGATGACCATGGACGGAATCGGGAATGCGTAGGCGCTCACCAGATCCGCCGGCTGCCCCTGGCTGATCATCTGCTCAAGGAAGTGATCGGCCTGCTCCTGGATCAGCGGGCGCAGCCGCTCCATCCGCTTCACCATGAACTCGCCGGTGAGCATCCGGCGCAACCGGATGTGTTCCGGGCCGTCCATGCGTATGAAGGGCTGGGCCGTCTCGGGCCCGGCGTTGGACGGGACGGGAAAGCCGGGCGTACGGTCGTCCGCGCTGAGCCGCGGGTCGCTGAGAACCTCGCGGATGTCGGCGAACCGGCTCACGACCCACATCGGCTGGCCGCGCCACAGCGCCCGCCGCAGGCCCTCGCCCTCACGCCAGTTGGCGTAGTCGGCCGGCGGATCGAAGGGGCAGCGCCCGGACCGTACTCCCGGGAACGGCGGGAGGCCGGTGTGGTCGACCGGGTCGGTCGTATTGGTCGTCGTAGTCATGGATCTCTCCTTGAAAAGGCATGAAGGGCTTGAGGGGTGTGGACGACTTCGAAGGCTGGCGGGTGGGGTGTCACTGGCTCGCTCGGCGGCGACGCCCCACCCGGTCGGCGCCGCCGGCCCGCGGATGCGGTCACGCGGCGGCGGTGTCGGTGACGGCCGCTTCCCAGGCCGCGCCGGAGGCGATGAGGGCCCGCCAGGCGCGCAGGATCTTGGGTGACTTGCCCATGGCGAGCACGCCGGTGAGCCGGTCTCCCCGGCGGTAGGCCACAAGGAACTGCCGCGCTGTGACATCGCTTTCCAGGACGAGTGCTTCGTCGTGGTCGCGCAGATAGCCGTACGCCTGGACTCTGGTGTCGTACTGGTCCGACCAGAAGTACGGTACGGGGGCGAACGGCCGTGGCGCGTCCGGGTTGAGCAGGTTGTGGGCGACGGTGAGGGCCTGCTCGCCGGCGTTGGTGCGGTGCTCGACGCGCATCTTCGTGCCGAAGAGCGGGTTGTGCCAGCAGGCCACGTCTCCCACGCCGTACACACCGGGTGCGGCGGCACTGAATTCGTCGCACACGAGCCCGTCGCCGAGAGCGAGCCCGCTTCCGGCCAGCCATTCGGTGTTGGGCAATGAACCAATGGCGACCAGGACGTCGTCGGCGGGCATCTCGCTTCCGTCGGCCAGCGCGACACCGGCGACCTCGCCACCGACGCTGAGCACTTCGCTCACCGCCGCGCCCGTGCGCAGTCGGACGCCATGGTCACGGTGGAGTTGCGACAGGAACCACCCGGGCTCCTCACCGACCGCCTGCGCCATCGGTACCGCGTCGGCTTCCAGCAGGGTCACGTCCACGCCGAGCCCACGCGCGACGGCGGCCACCTCGGCACCCAGGAACCCGGCGCCGACGATCACCAGCCGCCGGCCCGCGCTCAAGCGGGCCTTCAACGCCAGCGCGTCGGTCAGGGTACGCAGTGTGTGCACCCCGGCCACCTGCTCGGCCCCGGGCAGCGGACGGGCTCGTATGCCGGTCGCCACGACAAGAGACTCGTACGGCAGCCAAGTGCCGTCCGCCAGCAGAAGCGTGCGCGCGGCCATGTCCAGCCCGGTCGCCCGCACCCCCAGTCGCAGGTCCAGATCGAGCGCGTCGATGTCCGCCCGCCCGCGCAGGGCGAGCCGGTCCGGCTTCCACTCCCCTTTGAGGATCTGCTTGGACAGCGGCGGGCGGTCGTATGGAAGGTGCGGCTCGTCACCGACGAGCGTGATCTCCCCCTGATGTCCCGCCCGGCGCAGCGCCTCCGCCGTGGCCAGCCCGCCCGCCGACGCGCCGACCAGCACGGTGCGACTCATGACGTCGTCACATGGATGGCGGCGGCAGGGCAGGCCAGGGCCGACTCACGCACGACCGGGTGCAGCACCGGATCGGGCGTCCCGTCGAGCAGCACGACCACGCCGTCCTCCTCACGCTGGTCGAAGACCTCGGGCGCGATCAGGACGCACTGCCCGGCGGCCACGCACTTGGGTTCGTCCACGGCGACATTCATCTTCACGGCGGTTTCCTCTCTGGGTCGGCTGAAGCACTCCCGAGAAGCACGTTAGCCGACGCTCGTCGGTAAACCAACATGTGTCGGCTAGGTAGGATGGGCTCATGGCCACGACAAGACAGAGCACCCCTGTGGGCGACCGACGCGTGCGCCGCACGCACGCTGCCCTGCAGGGCGCATTGATCCAGCTCGTCGAGGAACAGGAGCTGGGGCAGATCAGCGTCGCCGACGTGGCCGAACGCGCCGGGGTGAACCGCACGACGTTCTACGACCACTACCGGGACGTGCATGAACTGGCCGAAGCCGCCTGTACCTCGACGATCGACACCCTGATCGAGTCCGTCCCCGCCCTCGACTCCACCTCGGCCGAGTCGGACGCGGACCCCGCCAGTTCACTCATGGCGTTCTTCGAGAACCTCGCCGACCACGCGGGCCTCTACCGCAGCCTGCTGGGACCCCAGGGCAGCGCCCGCGTCATCGATCACATCCGCAGTCGCATCTCCACCACCGTCCACGTCGCCGTACGCGTGAACTCCGGTGCCGCGCCGGCCGGTGTCGTGACGGCGGACATCCCGCACGACGTACCCGCCGCGTTCACGGCCGGCGCGCTCCTCGGTGTGGCCACCGACTGGCTCCAGCGTGATCGCCCCCGCACGCCGGCCGAGATGGCCGAACTGACCTGGCCACTCCTCGTCGCCGGTCACCCCGCCGACGCCCGGCACGCCAAGACCTGAGGTGATCCTCCGGCCCGCGAGCCTCGGGACTCGACCTGTCCGGTCAGGCAGGCCCGTGGCCCGATTCGCCGGCGAGGGCAGCCGATCGGACGACGGAGCAAGGAGGCGGCGTCGGATGGGCGGAGATGCTGGTCGGCAAGGACTGCCTCGTCGCCTTCGACGGCAACCTCCACTCCGTCCCGGCACGCAAGGTCGGTCCTCGCCAACTGGTCGAGATCCGGGCCACGAAGTCGCAGATCAGCGTGCACTCGACCACTCTCGGCGCCGACGGCTAGAGCCACTGGGACGGGCTATCCGAAGCGTCGAAGCCCTCGCCCGCGCCGATCTCGCCCAGCACGAGCGCGCGGCGGCCGGCGCGGAACAGGCCGTGCTGCTCTTCGGCGACGCGTTCGCCCGCAACCGCGCCCTGTACACCGCCGACATCGCCGTTCAGCATGCGCTCAGGGACCGTCCGGAGCCGGAGGCCGCGGCCGAAGCCGCCGGACGCGTCCTGGCCTACCTGCCCGATGTGCGCTCCGACCGTCTGCTGCAACAGCTCGCGGACGTGGAGAGCGCACTGCAGCGGCACGCCGCCGTCCCGGCGGTGGCCGACTGGCTGGAGGCCTACCGAACGACGACCCAAGCAGGCTGAGGAGGAGGCGACCACCCCGCGCACGCGGACCGACGTGGTGATCCGTACCTACGGCCCCGGACAGGTCCCACCGATGATCGACCTGGTGAGCGACATCTGGGCCGACGCCCACCCCGAACTCGTTGGGACCCCCGGAGCCGAGACGGCCGGCCTGTCCGTACCCGCGCTCCACCGCCAGATCACCGGCCACCTCCGCTGGCAGGGCTTCACCATGGTCGCCGCCTACGTCGGCGGAACAGCCGTCGGCTTCGGCTACGCCTTCCCCTGCACCGCCGCGTACTGGTTCGGCGCGGACCTGGTCGACCAGGTACCCGAAGGAGCGCGCACGGAACGGCTGATGGGCCTGTGCGAACTCGCCGTCCGCCCGCCCTGGCAGGCCCAGGGCATCGGCATCCGCCTGCACACGGAACTCCTCAAGGCCGTCAACCCCCGCTGGTCCAGCCTTCTCGCCCTGCCCTCCAACAACCGCGGCCAGGACCTCTACGCCCGGCTCGGCTACCAGTACGCCGGGCCCTACACGAATTCCCCCGGGGGCCCCGTGTTCGACCTGCTGCTCCTGCGGGTCGAAGCGTCCCCATCCGGACCGTCGGCGTGACCCGGCAGTGAAGGTGCTGCCGGGCCACGCGTTGCTTCAGCGCAGGCCTGCCAGGAACTCCACGAGCCTGCGGAGGCGGGACGGTCGGGGACCGGGATCGACGGTACGTTCGACGACGAGGTGGTAGGCCTGCAGCGCGTTGACATTGAACGCGTGTGTGCCGCCCCACAGGAAGAGCCGGAACGCCCGGTAGGTCTTCTCGCCCCATCTCGCGATGATGTCGTCTTTTGCGGCGTCGAGGCGTTTCGCCCACTCCAGCATCGTCAGCTCGTAGTCGCGGGTCTCCCTGGTCACGTCCAGCACCTCGAAGCCGTGGTAGAGCATCTCGGTGATGACGTCTTGGAGCGTCATGTATGTGTGCCTGCCGCCCCAGATGTGGTCGCGGGTGAACGAGCTCACCGAGAACTTCTGGATGGACGCGGAGGCGTCGAGGTAGAGGCGTCCACCGGGCTTCAGCACGTCCCACGCTTTCGCGGCGAATCTGCGGTAGTCCGGGAGGTGCTCGATCACGCCGTAGATCACGGCATGGTCGTACGGCTGCGATGGGCGATGGGTGAGGAAGTCCTCCAGCAGCACCTCGCCGGGCAGGTTGTTGTCGGCGAGCAATGCCCGGATGTGGTTGGCGGAGTCCTCTGCGAGCGTGAGCGTCGTGACGTGCACGCCGCGTTCGCCGCAGTATTGGGTGACGCCGCCCCAGCCCCCGCCGATGTCGAGCAGCCTGGCGCCTGGCTGAAGGTCCAGTGCGGCGAGCATGGTTTCGAGCTTGTGCTCGGACGCTTGCTCGATCGTCTCGCCAGGGTGCTGGAAAAGGCCCTGCGAGTAGAAGCGGAACCGCTTGTCGATGAACGTGAGGTAGAAGTCATCGCCACGGCTGTAGTGCGCGGTGACAGCCTGCTTGTTCATCTTGAGGGGTGAGCGCATGAAGTCGTACAGGAACCGCAGCCGCTGCCGCATCGGCACCTGCTCCCGCAGCGCGGCGCGGACACGGAACAAGGCAGCCAGGTCACCTTCGACATCAATGTCGCCCGACACGAAGGCCTGGCCGATCGCTATCTCGGTGAGCGGCGTACGCAAAGCGTCTTCCGAGCGGAATGTCACCCGATATCTCGGCTCGCCCACGCCGACCGCCACGATCGCACCGGAGGGTAGCTCTATCTCCCCTGGCAGGTCGGCGGCGGCCAGCAGCGCCGCGAGACCAGTCCGGGGCAGTCCGGCTGCGCCTGTGACGCGTCCGCCGAGATTCGGGCTCATGCTAGCGGGTTCAGTCATGCGGAATTCGCTTCCCAGGTTGAGCGCCGCAGACACGGCGTTGCGATGACCTACTCCTTGAGCGCGATCTTGGAGGCCGCTCCGAAGCAGCCGCCGGCCGGAACCAGCAAGGCGAAATGGCCCGGTTCACCGCTGTCTGGCACTGTTCGATTGCGGCGGCACGGTCACCGGATGGGTCGGAGATTGGTGTCGACGCCTTCTGTCGGCTGGCTAGAAGATGCGGGCGCGCATGTGCTGCGTGAGATTTTCGAGGATCTCCCGCAGCCACGGGCTGCGGACGGTCGGCAGCCGGACAAGAGTGTGCTGGAACGCTCCCGGATCAGCCCGGAACAGGTGACGGGGGCGCGGCGCGGGTGGGTCGTCGCGGAGGACACCGTCGGGCATGCCGCCCGACGCGGGGACGGGTAGGTACGGGTCGGGGAAGGCCAGCCACAGCCACACCCCGAACGGCAGCGGCACCGGGTATGCCGAGGTGGCCGGGGTCCAGGTCTCCCCCGTCTGCGGATGGGTCGGCACGAGGAGGATGTCGGCGTCCGTGTCGGGAGTGGGCCGTCCCGGTCCGGCCATGCCGGCGCGCCGCGTCGGCGGACCTGCGGGCAGCAGGGCGTCGAGGGCGCGCTGGAACACTTCCGCGATCAGGCCGTCCGGGACCGTCACCGGCCGGCCCTCCGAGGCCGCCAGCAGGTGGGCGAGCGCCCGGCCGGCCGCCGCCTCCCACTGCGGGCTCCAGGACCACCAGTGGTTCGGCCCCAGCCGCGATCCCCACGTGGCGATCGGCTCGAACGGGGGCGTGCCCTTCCCCTCCGCCATCAGCTCCGCCCAGGAAAGCGGTGCGGCGTCGGCGTTGTCGACGAGGCGGCCGCGCACGGCGTTCGGGGCGAGCCACACCGCCTGCCATAGCGAGCAGTCATCGATCCGGCTCGCCACGGGCAGGCCACACGTCTCGCAGGCCATGTTGGGGCCATCGGTTCCGTCGAGGCCGCAGCAGTAACCGCCGCCCTTCTCCGGGATCAGCACGGTGCCCCGGGTATCTCCGGGTGCGACGACGATCGCGCCGGGCGCGCCGTCGGACAGGTGGCAGACCGGCGCGTAGATGCCGCGGGCCGCCGCCTCGTCCGGATCGATCTGCTCCCACGTCCGCCACGGCGGCCCCCAGGGCTCCGGGTCCACGGCGAACGTGCCCGACTTCATGAGCACCGGGAGCTGAAGCCCGTTCCCGTACTTCTGATGGGCGTGGACCGGCAGGGCAACCTGGGACAGCGGGGTGGTCAGCCTGGCGCCGCACCCCGCACACACGAAAACGAACAAATGTCCTCCGCTTGGAAACAGGGGCATCGTCGCAGCTCGGCATCGGCCGGCCAACGTGTTTTTCGTCCGCTGAAGGGGCCGGAGCATCGCCACGACGTGGAGACCCGGCTCCAGCGCGAACGGGTACCGGCTGTCGCCTCAGTCGGCGGGGGCGACGGGAACATCGCGGCAACGCTCGCATGGGCATCGGCCGGTAGGCGGCCACGCACCGCCTGCCAGACCTCGGCGGCCGCCTCTCGGGCCGAGACTCAGGCAGCGTTCGAATCCTCGGTGTCCTGTGGCGCCTCCCGAAGTGGTGAACATCTGCTGTCCGTTCTCATGAACGTAGCCACCTCGGCCACCTCCGATCCCATCTCCAGCTGGCGCCCCAGCTCCTGCAGTGCCCCGGAGATGTCCCCGCTGCCCGTGAACCGCCGCTGTGCGATGTCCAGGTCGCGCAGCCAGCCGTCCAGATGGGGGTCGGCCGTCAGCCGGGACACGTACTCGTAGATCTGGGCAGCCAGATGCGCGCTCAGCCAGGCCCGCCGGTCTTCAGTAGCCCGCTGCGCACGGTCGTGGTCAAAAACGACCCCATCTGACTGCCTGCGGGGCTGATCGCAACGGTGTTCCATTTGCGCCGGATGGCAGGTTAGGGTCGCTTTCCGCGAGGATCTTGTATGGAGGTGACCGTGATGGAGAACAGCGCGCCCGCCCGCCGTGGCCGTCCCCCGGGCCCCCGGACCGCCGAGGGAGAGCTGACGAGCCGCCAGGCGGCCATCGTCCGCTACATCACGGAGTCGGTCGACCGGCAGGGCTACCCGCCGTCGATGCGGTCCGGCCGCGCCGCCCCCGAAGGGCTTCCCGCACCGCTCATCTCATCAGGGGTATGGGGCTAGCGCTCGAACGCACTTGTGGGGTGCGGTGGGCTGTGTCTTGTTTGTACGGTCGGGGCGTGGAGCTGGTGTTCTACTCAAGTGAGAGCTGGGAGTCCTGGGGCTGTCGGGGAAGCCGACGATTCCCGAGGGGATGGCGTTCCTTGTCGACGAAGACGTTTTGTTCGAAAACGGCAGGGGTGTGCGCGACGGCGGTGGCCAACGAGTGGTTGCGGCTGCGCCGACGGAGCACTGCCCGGCTCCGTCGTCGTGGGGGACGTACGCACGGACCCTGCGGGACTGGATCGTGGCAGCCCAGCTGCACGGGGTCGAGGTCTTCGATACCCGGGACCGGCTGAAGGCTCTGCTGAGTACGTATGCGGTGGATCGGGCCACGGAGACCCTGAGCTGCGTCTGGGGGCGGCTACGTGGAACCAGCGCATGAGCATGCTGGGGATGGTCTACCGGTGGGCGATGCCCGAGCAGTACGCCACGGCGGTGCCCCTAGGGCCTCGCTCCTACGTCTCCAAAATCGGCGCACTACGCCTCCCGGATCAGCGCGCTACGCCTTCAGGATCAGCGCATCGCGCAGCGGTCCGCCCCACTCGGCGGCCATCTCCTCGTCGTCGTCCTCATCCGGTTCCACGAGGAGGGCGCGGAGGGCGTTGAGGGGGAACATGCAGGGGGTCTCGACCTCGGCTCCCTGCGCGACGCGGGGGGTTCTGGTCCAGACGCTCTGCGGCGACCCGGGGGCCCCGGGGAGAGCCGCGGGGTCCGCGGGGAGGTAGTGCCAGGCGGCGCCGTTGTTGACGCGCCGGGCGATCTCGCCGACGTACCAGACGGCGACCTGGACGAACGTGCTGTGCCGGGCGGCGTTGATGGCACGTGTGTCGGCGTACCGTTCACGGATCAGTGCCTCAAGGGCGTCGAGTGAGGCGGGGAGAAGTCCCACGTCTCCGGTGTGCCGGTCGCCTCCGCCCAGGCCGGGAAGTCCGCCTCCTGACGGGCGAGCCATGCTGCCAGTTCCGGGTGCATCTCGGTCATGGACGCCACTGTAGGCGGCGTCGGTGGCCGTGACGCCCGACCACCTCGTACGACGGCCAACTCGTGTGTGACACAAGCCAATTGACGATCAGGCTTCACCATATTGGTACAATATAGGACCCATTTAGCCATTAGAGTGTTGTTTGGTGGTGTCATGTCACGGGGCCGCACCGCTGCGTGAAGGGTCGTTCAGGCCCCTAGGGGGACACGCAATGAGGACGAGGAACTGGATCGCGACACGCGTGGCCGTGCTCACAGTCGGTGTGGGGTTATTCGCCGGAGGGCTGCCCGCGCTGCAGCAGGCGGCGCTGGCCAGCCCCAAGTCGGGGCCGTGCTCGGAGACTTTCGGGACACCGGACAAAAACCCGGACTACAACGACCTCCCGGGGTCCGACAAGTATCCCAACGGCTCGCCGCCCGACGAGAACCGCAGGTACACGTACCCGAATCCCAAGCGCGCCGTCTCGGGCATCGACCTGCCGCCTGGTATGGATCCGGACGAGCTGCTGGAGAAGTACGGCGATGACACCGAGGGTCTCGCGCTGGACTCCCCGGAGCGGGCCTACGCCGCCTGGAACCGCAACCAGACCACTGGCAAGAGGCCCTGGAGCGGCAGCTTCCGGACGTGGCTGATCAATCAGTACATCGGCAACGAAGTCATCGGTCGGCGCGGCGACGCCTTCCACAAGAAGGTCGCCGAGGACTTCGGTATCGGCGGCTCGGAGTGGCAGTGCGAGCAGAAGATCCCCGGTGCCAAACGCAGGGGCGACTTCGTCAATGCCACGCGGAAGATCCTGATCGAGGTGAAGTCGGACGGGGTTTACAAGAACGGGCAGCTGGGGGAGGACAAGAAGCTGGTCGAGCAGGGCTGGGACGTGCGGTACGTCTTCGGCAGAGAGCCGACCGCGGAGACGGTCGCCGAGCTGGAGGCGGCCGGGATCAAGGTCCATGTGCACAGGGCGGCCGCGATACCGGAGTTCACGCCGAACAAGGAGAACACGGCCCCGGAGGATCTCGAACTCTTCACCCCGGACGCGAAGACCGCCCCCTCCGCCGGGGACGGCGTCAACGCGATCCGCGGCTCCGCCGACACCGAGGCGGAGGCACGCGCGAACCAACAGCAACTTGTGGACGCGGAAGGCGAGTCGAGCAGCCCGGGCGGTGTGGACTTCTCCACCCTCCAGCTCAGTTACGTGGGCACATCCAAGGACGGCAAGGGCCTGGACTACTCCTTCAAGGCCGCCCAGAACCCGGACGAGGACACCAACCCCTCCTGGGGCGGCATGGCGAAGGCGCACCTCGCCTCGGACGCGTTCTTCACCTGGCTGGCGCTCACGCCGGACAAGTTCTGGGTGAACCTCAACCCCACCCAGCCGGACCAGATCATGGACAGCACGTTCGCGAAGACCGACGCGGGGCGCGTGCTGCTCGAAGCGGACCTTGCCATGAAGCACGACTTCGCGAAGACGGTGAACCCCAAGACCGCACTGGGCGCCCGGTTCTGGAACGCCCTCAGCCGCGTCGGCGGCCAGCCGTGCATGCCGGTGATCCGGAACTGGATCGTGCCGGACACCGCCAAGGTCCGCGAGCAGGACGGCGGCATCTATATCCTCGACGCCCCGCTGAAGGTCAACTCGGTGCCGTACGAGGGCGTCATTCCCGGCGATCAGTGCCGGAAGACGACGGCGCAGCTCGAGCACGACCAGCGGCTCGTGGAGACGATGATCCGCCCGGTGGTCGAGAAGCGGGTCAACACCGCGCCGGAGTACGCCGATCTGCGCCGCGTCTATGCCAGCAGGGTCGCCGCGGAGTGGGTCGCACAGCAGGACGAGGTGACGCCGGGGCCGTACCACGACATCATCGGCAGCGACGACGTCTCCCGCTGGCCGCTGCGCCAGGACAAGAACTGGTCGGAGCAGGACACTTATCAGCGCTACCTGAAGTCGTTCAACGAGGGAGACTACAAGTTCGAGCGCCGGTCCGGTAATTGGATCTACACGTACACCGTCGGCGGCGTCGACTTCTCCAAGTCACCGAAACAGGACATCAGCCGGGCCCAGTTCACCAAGGAGGCGCCGGGGATGCCGGGCACGGCCGCCAACTCCCGTGCCCAGGTGACGGATTACCGGGACACCGGCACCACCTGGCTGGGCGGCAGCACCTCCGAGGCATCGGCGTTCGGCCAGGACCTCGTCCCGTCGTCCGCCACGACCAAGGCCCAGGGCGACGGAGCCAGCGCCATCAGCGTCGCCACGACAGCCCTCCTCACCGCTCTGACCGCGGGCCTGGTGGTGGTGGGCGGGGCCATGGCGTGGCGGAGCCGACGGCGGCGCCGAGCGGTGCTACGGCGGTACTGATCCGCTCTGGATCCGGGCTGGGGCAGTAGCCGTTGAGCAGGCCGTCCAGCGGTGCGGGTACGCGATCCGGTGCCGGGGCTTCGACGAGGACCCTGCCGTAATGGATCTTCCGTCCCGATGTCGTACCGAAGAAGTCGCAGCTGCTACTGGGCGGTGCGGCCCTGCTGGGCGGGCTGGTTCAGCAACGTGCGCAGGGGGCGTTCGTCGCCCTTGGCCCGGACCGGCTCCGTGAACCGGTTCGGGCCGCGCGCACGGATGAGCTCGTCCTCCAGGTCGGCGGCTCAGACGAAGAACCCGTGCTGCGCCGCACCGGCCCGCTCCAGGCCGCGCGTAGTAACCATGCTCCCGCGAGTCGGGACATAGCGCCCCGCTCAGGTCCGGCTGAACGAGACACGACCAGTGCGGGACACACTCGCTGCGCAAACAAGCACGGCCACATCCCCAGGTCGTGCTCAAGTAGTCCGGCGTACAGGAAGACGGGGTACCGGGCCTTGAGGACCGCGGACTGCAGGGTGGGCACGGCGAAGGAGACCGCGTGGGCGCGGCAGAAGCCGTACGCGCCGAACGCGGAGACGGTCTCCCACACCTCGTCCCACACGTCCTTGCTGTAGCCGCGCTCGCTTACCGTACGGCGGAACCACTCTTTCACCTTGGGCAGGCGGTCGGGATCGGCGAGAGCGCGGCGGGCGACGTCGCCGGCGGCACGGTCGCAGCCAGTCATCCGGCCGGGATCGCAATGATCTGCTCATGCCAGATCACCACTCCGTACGTGTCGCGCAAGATCGGCTCCGGGTCCGGGTGCGCGTACTGCGGTGCCGCGCCGTGCCCGGCCGCGATGAAGAGAGCGGGCTCTGATGATCGTGGACTTCCCCGTAGCCGTCGCCCTCGCCGAGTTCGTCCCGACCCTTCCGGTCGGGACGAACTGGCGCTACGAACGGCAAGTTCGACGGTTCTCCAGACACTTGAAATTGTCTCATCCGAGTGACAGCTCGGCGTCTCTCAGCACGCCTCCGATCGGCACCGGAAGACCGCACAGCCCTGCAGCCTCGCGCCACAGGCGTGGACACGAACCGTGACGTCCACATAACATGTCACCGTTAACTTAACGGCGACAACCTGAGGGGCCCGCGATGACCATCACCGAGCAAGACGTCTACACCTTGGCGCCGTTCGCCAGGACGCTCGGGATACGCTTCGGAGCACTCAAGGCCGACGCTGTCACCGCGCAACTCGCCTACACGCCCGAGCAGTCCACCGTCGGCGCCGCGATGCACGGCGGGGCACTGATGGGGCTGGCCGATGTAGCCGGCGCCGTGTGCGCCACGCTCAACGGGACCGCCGACACCGTCCCCGCGACCATGGAATCCACCACCCACTTCCTGCGGCCCGTACACGGCACCGGCGCCTTCGCGACCTCCCGTCCGCTGCACGTCGGCAAGTCAACGGTCGCCGTGGAAATCGACATCAGGGATGACAAGGACCGGCTCTGTGCCCGCGTCACTCAACTCGTCGCCCTCCGGAGGCGCCATGACTAAGGGACCCGGCCAGACCACGGCCGACGGCCGCGCCAGCACAACCGAAGGCCGTCGGCGCAGTCGCGCCAAGCGAGGCCATGGCGGCCGACTGAGGGACGAGCTCATCGAAGCGGCCGGCACGCTGCTCGACGACGCCGGCGAGGACGGCGTGACCATCCGCGCGGTGGCACAGGCTGTCGGGGTCAGCACCCCCTCGGTGTATCTGCACTTCGACAACCGACTGGAACTGCTGCACACCGTATGCCTCGGGGTCTGGGACGAGCTCGGCCGACGGATGCTGAGCATCAGCGCCCAGACCACCGACCCGTTCGCCGAACTCCACCAGCGCAGTGTCGCCTACATCAGGTTCGGGCTCGACCATCCCCTGCGCTACCGCCTGGTCGCGACCGGACCCGCGACAGCCGCCACTGAGCAGGTCGCCGACGCCTGCTTCCGATTCCTACGGGAAACGGTGCAGCGATGCGCCGACGCCGGCGTGCTCCACGGCGATGTGACGGCGCTGACCCGGGCCATCTGCGCGTGCCTGCACGGTGCCGTCTCGCTGCTGATCCTCCAGCCGACCTCGAAATGGCCCGACGACATCCCCCAATACGCAGACGACGCCGCCACCCTCGCCTGCCAGGGCGCCGCCGCCCTCTCACGCGCGCACCATGGCCGCTACGGAACGTGAACTGTTCTGTCCTGGGCAACGCTCCGCTACGCCTCGCTGGCGTCCTCATCGGTACCCCAGCGGCCAGCCGAACCCGCCGTGGCAGCCCGCGCGCTACCGCAGGCGCCGCCGGGGATGAACCGAACGACGCGCGCACCAGCCGCACCAGCCCGGCCCCGGCCAGAGCCCCGGTGCGCACCTGTAACCGATCCGGCGCGCACCGAGGCGCGGTTACCAGCGCGTTCGATGCGCACCGGATCGGGCAGCGGTGCGCACTACACGGTGGTGGTGCGCACCCGATGTGCACCAACCGCCGCGCGATACGCACCAGCTGTGCACCACCCGAGGGATAGGACGCGCGGGCCCGCTCCAGGTGATCGGTGCGCATCGTCTTGAGGGGGTCGACGATGTCCTCGCCCTCCTGCCGCAGGACGTTCTCGGTGAACCGGATGATGGTGTTGGCGACGCCCCAGATCGCGCTGGGGACGCACTCACGCGTCCGCTCCTCCAGCGCGGCCAGCAGGACGCCCCCGACCTCGTCCAGGGCGAAGGAGTCCGCGCACGGATCGGCACCGGGCGCCAGGTCCGTGACGGGAAGGATGATGTCCTCAGCCAGCCGCAACAAGAGGTAGGTCGGCGCCGGAACGGCCCTCGTTCGATCGACGACGGTGGCAAGGGCGTGCTCGCTGTGGTCCTGCATCCCCAGGAGGTACTCGAAAGCGAGCTCCACCTCTTCGGGCGTCAGCGGAGCACCGACGTCAGGTGCTTCAGAGCAGCGACGAAAAACGGTCGTCATCGTGATTACGGTGGCGGCCGTTTCGCTTTGCTGTCGTGGGTCAGAGGGTGTCAGCACTGGGTGGTGAGGTGGCCTGCGGGGTGCAGCTGCCGAGGGGTTTGTCGGTCGGCGGCGGGTGGGCCGTCGGCTCACAGGCGCCGACCTTCCCGCGTTTCGCCTGTCCACCGGAAGCTCCCTCGCCTCCTGCACGTACGTCCGGGAACACCGTGTCTCAGGCGTCGGTGCGATGGGCACGGTCCGTTACGAGAAGGGATCGGACACCGACGTGCTGCTTGGCGATGGAGGCCGGGAATGGCTGGCGCACGCGCTGATGGTCGGCCCCGGCTCCTGGGCGATGCGGCGGCCGCACAGCCCGAGCTGGTTGCCGGCTCCAGTGCCCATCTCCCTGCTGGAGCTGATCGCTGTTCGTACGCCCCGCGCGAACGGCATCGGAAAGAGCAGCGTAGAACTGACCGCCGGAAGGCTCGGAGTAGGCGGGGAATATGCCACAGGTCGGCGGCTTCCAGCCGTCGTGAGCTTCGGCCACGCCACGCCCCTCACGGGGTGGGGCGTGGCGTCGGCCACTGCCGCCGTCGGCTCAGTTGGTGAAGGCGAAGTACTTCCAGGAGCCGTGCGTGGTCGAGTTCACGGTGTCGCCCGAGTCGTTGTTGAGGTACGAGGAGCGGACCCGGAACCGGTATCCGGTCGGGTGGGTGCCGGTGAGTTCCACTGTGCATTTGCCCGTGCTGCTGAGCTTGAAGTACTCCGAGCCCGTCGTGCGCCACGTGCCCCCGGAATAGACCTGGAAGGTCAGCTTCTGGGAGCGGCCGGGGTAGGCCGTCATGGTGGTCGTGAGCAGCGGGTTGGTGGTCTTGTGGAAGTAGTACTGGGTGTGTCCGCCGACCGTGGCCGTCTTGTAGTAGCGACTGGGGCTCAGCGACACCTTGACCTTGGCGCCCGCCCAGCTTTTCGCCGTCTTCGGCGCCGTCCGCGCGTCCCCGGCGAAGGACGCGCTCACCGTGGTGTCGCGCTTCAGCGTGAGGGTGACCGACAGATTGCCCTCGCTGTTGACCGTGCCGGTCTTGACGAGGTACTTGCCCTTGCCGTCGCCGGCGGTGTCCGCGTAGAGCGACAGCGTCCGGTTCTTGTAGGTCGTGCCGAGGTGGGCGGTGAACTTCACCTCGCTGCCGTACGCGTAGATGTTGCCGTTCTTGTTCACCGACAGCGCGGTGGAGGCGCGCGAGACGCTCACGGAGTCCGACGCGGAGGCCCCGAGGTGGTCGGCGTCGCCGGCATAGGCGACCTTGTATGACACCGTGCCGCCTGCGGGCGGGGTGTCGGTGAAGGAGAAGGTGCCGTCCGCCTTCACCGTCACCGCGGGCAGGGCCTTGCCGTTCGGCGATTCCAGATCGGTGCGGGTGACCGCCACCGTGGTCCCCGCCGGGAGCTGCGCGGAGTTCACCTTGCCGGTGATCGTCAGCGGCTTGGCGCGGTCGGCCTGTGCCGGCGCGTTCACCGTGACCCACGAGTACATCTTGCCGGGCTCGTTGACAACGCGCAGACGGTACTCCGGGTTGCTGCTGTCATAGTGCGTCACCACGAAGAGCCGGCTGCTGTCGGGCGCGAGGGCGAGACTCCCCTGGTCGAGGCGGGACGGCCAGATGACGCCGCCATGGTCGTCCAGGAAAGTGCCGGTGCGCCTCGGGGTCGTGCCACCCGGCTGGTAGACGTACACCATCGGTTCGTTGTTGTCGGTGCCCGTCGCGACGAGGCCGTCAGGTGCGATATCCACAGAATTTGGCCAGTAGCCGCCGAAGTATGAGCCGACCACTGCCAGATCCGTGGTCCGGTACACCTGATGAGTCGCGGAAGACGCCACGACCTGCGTGCCGTCGGGGGTGAGCGCCAGGTCCTCCACGTGCTGTCCGAACTGCTCGTCCGGCACGCGATAGAGGGCCGTTCGGGCGGCCGTGCCAGCTGACACGTCGTAAATGGCCAGCGGGGTCAATGAGTACTGGCGCGAGCCTGCCGCCAGGGTGTTGGGGGCGCCGGGCGCCGAATCCAGCAAGGGAGCGTCGGTCCAGGTACCGTCCGATTCCTGACCGAGCGACACGTGCGGCTGCTCGGCCGACAGGTCGAGTGAGCCGATGTTGCCGTGGCCGACGCCGCCGTAGCCGAACCAGATCCTGCCGCCCGCGAGCGCGAGATGTTCCGGGTCGGTGCCATCGCCTGTCGCGTACCGAGCGGACTCGGTGACCGTCGCCGAGTCGATGGCCACGATCTCGTCGGTACCCGGCACAGCAACGTAGAGCGTGCCGGAGTCGGCGGACAGCTCCAGCCCGTCGGCCCGCGGGAGTGAGGCTACCGACCCGATGACCTTGCCGGCGTAGTCCGTGGCGACGACCTTGCCCCCCGACGGATCGCTGATGAAGACGCGCTGGTGAACGCCGTCCACGATGATGTCGCCGCTGGAGACGATGGGCAGCACGGCGCTGCTGTCAGCCACAGCGGGGCCAGCAGCCGATCCCACCAGAACGACGGAACTGAAAGCCACCGCGAGCGCCGTCGCGGACGAAAGGCTGCGCACACGCACAGTGATTCCTACCCCCACCCCAAAAGGCGCAGCGCCATCCGCACATCGCGGAGTGCTGCCGAGTGAGCGCAGCGTAGAGCACCAATCCGGCGGGCGGGCAGGGGGCTCCCGTCCAGCGCGAGCCGCGCACGGCAGTCCCGGGCATCGCCTTCGGTTGCGCAAGCAGCGCAGGCGGCTCCAGGACGCCGGACGCCGCCGCCTCGCCGCCGGAGATTCCGTCGGCCCCGCGCGCGGTAGGGCCGGATCGGCAACGCCGCTGCCCGCCGCGACGCTCGCGCCCTGTCCCGGGTGCGGCACTCCACCGCCTGGCTGTGGTGACGGATACGCCCTCTCCGATATGCACCGGCGATACGGCGAATCCGGCCCGCCGTGCTCGATACGCGCCTCGATGCCGTATCGAGTACGGAGCATCCGATGCGCCGCACCGCACCGGATACGCCGCATCGTCATGAGCACCACGATGTCCCGCACCGCACCAGGTGCGCACCATCGACGATGCCCGGCACTCTCGCGCACCACGATGCGCCGCACTGAGAGGTGTGCAAGCTGAAGTTGCTGGTCACGGAGCTGGTGTGCGTGGGCATCGGGAGCTCGTGCTGGTCGCTGGCAGGTGACTTTGGTGAAGATCATCGGTCATCGGGCGACTTCGCGGTTCGTGAGGACCAGCAAGGCCCGGGCCACCCTCGCGGCACCACCATCGAGGTCCCGATCACTGGGAAGCCTCAGCGCCACGACCACCGCCCGCCCCCGCATCGCCCGGACTCCACAGGGTGGCGTCCGGGCGGTGGCGGCGGCAAAGTCAGTGCGAGGCTTCGCGGACCACGGCCTTATGCGCCCTCACAACCGGCGCTATCCTGTCGGCGTAGGAAGACCATGCTGCGCCACCGTCCTTGAATCGGCCGCGATACTTGAAGTTCTTGTGGCTCTTCAGGGCGGTGTGACTGATCGCCTTGTCTCCGCTGTCGTCGTACTGGAGCTTGTGATTCGCGCTGATCCAAGTTCCGGAACTCGCAGAGACCGTTGTGTCATCGTAAGACGAGACCGCCGTCCAGTCCGTTCCCATGGCCGACTTGCTGGGAGTCTGGGGAAGGTCGTCGAGGAAGTCGCTGCCCGGAGCCATTTGATTGCACTGCCGCGGAGTCCTGTAGAACGCTCCGCACAGGGAGAGCTGACCCATGCTCGCCCCATTGTGCGGAGTGCCGAGTGTGACAACGTCCTCGATGTAGAGGTACGGCGGGAAGCCAGGGCTGCCCTTCTTGACGTGGTACAGCGCGGCGCGGACCACGAGGCCGCCCATGGAATGGGCGACCACGTCGACCTTCTGGCCGCCGTACGGGGAGCTGGAGTAGGCGTTGTAGACGCGGTTGGCGAAATGCCTGGCTATCGTCGTGAGGCTCGTTTCACGTGTGCCGTAATCGCCGTTCGAGTCCTTGAACCGGGTGGTGCAGCCGTTTGATCCCGACTCATTCTTGTAGTAGCTGTACGTGATCAGCTGATTGTCCGCATACCCGTTCGACTTGAAGTAAGCGATCGCGCTCGCCCAATACTCCCGGCAGTTGGTCGCCGCCGCGCCGCTGGGATCGAATCCGTGCACAAAGATCACCTTGCCGGGGCCGTTCTCCCGGCTCGGCGCGGCGTTTGCCGGGGCAGCCGCCACGAATGCGATCGCCATGGCGAGAAGTGCGCTGAGGAACAGCGTGGTTGAACTTCGGGATCTTCGCATGGCCCTACCCCTCCGGGTAATCAGGTTGAGCTCGTAGAGATCGGGTGTCCGATCAGAGTGAACGTGCTGGATCACTGGCCGCCCGTACGGACAGGGCCGCCGAACCTCGAATGACACCCCGGATCCCTCCCCGGGCGTCCCGGTTCTGAAGGCTAGACGGCGGGACTCGCGATGGGCATGTCACGCGAACGCGTGACAACGCGGCGAGATGCCGCGCACGCCTCCCGTTGGCCGCGCTCGGTGACTTAGGTTGAGCGGCGGGGTCCGTCGGTACCCGGGGGTAACAGGGGGAGCACCATGGGGAATACGGCCAAAACCCTCAATTCGCCAGGCGGAGGCGGGAATCCGCCAGATGGAGGCGGTGGGTCGACGCAGGGGCCCGCCCAACACCAGCTTCAGCGCAAGTCCGCACGCCTGTCCGCGGTCCTGAGGGCGACCAGTGCGGTCGGAGCGGCCCTGGTCGCTATGGTCGGCTTCGCACCGCCCGCACGCTCCGTCTGGGTGGCCGTCGCTGTCGTCGGACTGCTGGTGTGGAGCGGCCTGTTCACCGTTGTGATGTTCAGGCCGGGACCGTATCCCTGGCTCTGCGCCGGTGACACCGCCGTCGTTGTGGTGCTCTGTCTGGCGCACGGCAGGCTCGTCCCGGCCGAGGTCCTGGAAGCGTCAGCGGGCTCCGGATGGATCGACATGGTCGCCGGCACCGGTGTCTTCATCGCACAGTTCACGCTGCGGCAGCCCTGGGCGATGGCCGCGGCGCTCGCCATCGCGGCGGCCCACGCGATGGGCACCGGGCTACGAGAGGCCTCCGTCGTCCTGGTACTCCAGGGGCTGCTCGCCGCCGCTGTCGCCGTCCTGCTGCGACATGGAGCGTGCAGGGCGGACCTCGCGCTGTCCGAGGAGGCGTCGGCGCGTGCGTCGGCGCGGGCCCGGTCCGCCGCCCGCACCGACGAGCTGGACCAGCAGCGGCTGTTGCACGACACCGTGCTCGCCACGCTCACCATGGTGGGTACCGGCAGCATCACCCGTGACTCCGCCGCGCTGCCGGAACGGGCCGCGGCCGACTTGGCCGTCATCGAAGACCTGCGGGCACACCCCGGTGTGGCACGCACTGGGGCGCACGACCCCGCGCCGCTGGATGTCGCGCTGCGCACTGCCGTACTGACGCACCGCGTCGGCCTTCCATCACTGGACATCGAGTTCGACGTGCCACCGCTGGACCTCCCCCACCAGGTCGTGGAAGCCCTCTCGCAAGGGATCGCCGAGGCCCTGGCCAACGTGGCCCAGCACGCGAACACCCGCGCCGCCCGGGTCTCGGGCCGACGCCTCGGGCAGGGCGCCACCGTCGAAGTCCGCGACAGCGGAGCCGGGTTCGACCCGGCGGCTGTTCCCCCCACCGGCGCGGCCTGCGGGAATCGGTCTACGGCCGGATGCGTGCCGTGGGCGGCAGCGCCCGAGTGGTTTCGTCCCCCGGCGCCGGCACCCGGGTCGTGCTGAGGTGGGAGCCATGAGCACCGGCGTCGTCGAGGGCGTGGTCGCCACCCGCTTCGCCAAGGCCGTCAGTATCGGGCTGGTGGCGATCGTCGGCGTCTGGCACCTGGGTCTGGACACCCTGCTGGTACTCAGGGGCTGGCCGATGTACGAGCCGCAGGTCGCCGCCGCGGGCGCCTGGCTGGCCCTCGTGGTCATCCAGACGGCCGGTTCCGTCCTGCTGCTGCGTTCCGCGCTCAGCGCGCACACCGCGCGAATGCTGGCCGGGGCGGCGCTGATCAGCGGCGTCGTCGCCACCGCCACGTACCCGCCGGGCGCGGCGATCGGCGACGTGAGCTGGGCGTGGAACACCGTGGGCTGGTTCGGCGTGCTGCTTCTGCTGCAGCGTCCCCTGTGGGAGCTGATCACCCTGCTCGGCGCCAACACGGCCGTCACGGCGGGCTTCCTGGCAGCCGACGGCGCGCTCGACCACGTCACCGTCTCCCGTCTGCTGGCCGCGACCTACACCACCGCCGGTATCCAGCTGACCTTCGCGTACCTGGTACGGCAGCTCAACGACGGTGCCAGGGAAGCCACCGAGGCCGCCGCGGCACACGCGGAGCACCTCGCCCGTGCCACCGCCGACGAGACCGTGCACACCGAGCGCCGGCGCCGGTACGAGCATCTGCGCGGCAGAGTGGAACCGCTACTGCGTGGTCTGACTGAACGCCGACTGGACCCGGGGGACACCGTCGTACGCCAACGCGCCGCCGTGGAGGCGGCACGCTTGCGGAGGCTGTTTGCGGAGACGGACGACACCCCGCACCCGCTCCTGCACGAACTGCGGGCCTGTGCCGACATCGCCGAGCGGCGCGGGGTACACGTCACCCTGCTGAGCTACGGAGACCTGCCCGAGCTGCCGACATCCGTCCGCCGGGAACTGGCGGAAGGGGCCCTGCTGGTCCTAGCCGCCGCAGCCACCGAGGCGCGGGTTACCCTGCTGGCGACGCCGGAGGAGGTTGCGGTGAGTGTGGTGGCCGACGCCCCGCCGGAGACGGTCGTGGAACCGCCGGGCCTGCTTGCCGTGTCCTTCCTGTCCGACCAGGAGGGGGACCAGTTGTGGTGGGAGACCCGATATCCGGTGCGACCGGCTCGCTGACCGTTGCCATCATCGACGATCACCCTGTCGTCATCGAAGGCATTCAGACGTGGCTGTCCGAGGAGCCGCGGATCTCGGTTGTGTACACCGGCGAAACCCCCGATGTGCCGCCCGGAGTCGCGGATGTCCTCATTCTCGATCTGAATCTGCACGGCACAATCGCCATCGACGCTGTCGCCACGCTGGCTGCGGCGGGTCAACGGGTCATCGCCTTCTCGCAGTTCACCGAGCAGCGAGTGGTGCTCGAATCGCTGGAGGCCGGAGCGTGCGAGTTCGTCGCGAAGAACGAGGGACGGGTGCACCTGGTGAACACGGTGTTGGCGGCGGCGGGCGACAGGCCGTACGTCACACCGACGGCCGCGGGTGTCCTCGTGGGTGATCGCGGCGCGAACAGGCCCCAGCTGTCCTCGCAGGAACGTACCGCTCTGCTGTGGTGGTTCCAGTCCATGTCGAAGGCCTCGGTCGCCCGGCGCATGGGTGTGTCAGTCCACACCGTGGACGTGTACATCCGCCGGGCGAGAGTCAAGTACGCACAGGTCGGCAGAAACGCACCGACAAAGGCAGACATGCTGGCCCGCGCGATCGAGGACGGCTTGGTGAAGCCCGACGACATCACAGGCTACGAGTCAGCCGCGGCTGGCGGGGGCTGACCGCCCCGAAGGCCACCCGTGCGATCCCTACCTCTACCGCGAGGCGCCTCCGTGTCAGGACCACAGTTACTGGGCAGTATGCATCGTGAAGTCGCAGGTCACAGGTCTGGTGTGAATGGCGAGTTGGGTACTCGTGCCGGTCCGCGGCCGATGACCATGGCGTAGATCATCGGGTAGGTCCGGCTCCGGCGGGATGCCGAGTTCGGCTGCGCCCACGACCGGCCCCCGCCTACGATCCGTCAGCAGGTCGACACGCCGTGAGAACGCGGGAAGGCGCGGGGGATGCAGGAGCGGCAGTGGATCACCGCCCGCCGGAGCGAACTGGACGACCTCGCCGAAGAGTCGGGCAAGCAACTCCAGGAGGTCCAGGCCGAGCGGGATGAACTGGCGGTCGCGGGGCGGGTGTTGAACCGTCTGGCCGAGCAGGCCCTCGCCGACGCCGCGCCTGTCGCTCCGGTACCGGCGAAGGTGGCCGGGCGGGCAGTCCTGCTCATCCCGCACCACCGTGACCCGATGGGTGAGGGAGGTCGTCGGCCTGCTCGCAGCCCCCGCCCCGCGTCTGGACCGGGCGTGCAAGAAGATCGCCCGAATGGGTGGCGGCATCGTACTGCTGGACGGATCAGTGATCCGTACCCGGCGCAGGACCGGGAAGGAGAACCGGAAGAACTACTCCGGCAAGAACAAATGCCACGGCCTGCTCGTGATCGCCCTCACCGACGACCGGGGCCGACTGCTGTGGATCTCGGCGGCCCGCCCCGGGCGCACCTCGGAGATCACCGCCTGCCGGCACGACAAGCTCACCCGGAAACTGCGGGAAGCCGGACTCGGCGCCATCGCCGACCTGGGGTTCGTCGGCCTCGACGACGGCGGCCCCGACGCCGACCCGGCGGTGATCACCGGCTACAAGGCCGCCCGGAACCGGCCCCTGACGCGAGGCCAGAAGCTGTCCAACACGGCACTGGCGGCCGTCCGGGCACCCGTCGAGCACGGCTTCGCCCACCTCAAGAACTGGCGCGTCCTCGGCAAGGTACGCACCGACCCCGCCTGGGCGACCGCCCTGGTCCGGGCCTTGCTGGTCCTCACGAACCGCGAAGTCGCCCGATGATCTTCACCAAAGTCACCTGCCGGCGACCAGCATGAGCTCCCGATGCCCACGCACACCAGCCCCGTGACCGGCAACTTCAGCTTGCACACCTCTCACTCGATGTTCCGTACCGCACCGGTGCGCACGACGCCCGGCCGCACCTTGACCAGGTGCGGCCGGGCGCGCGTTGTTCCTTGACCAGGTTCGCTACCGGCACGTTTCCCCTTGTCAGCCTCCGTCCCGGCCGTCGATCAGGTCACGGATAAGGGGGTGTGTGTTATAGGCGCGCGGCCGGATCCGATGCGCACCATGTGCGGTGCGCGGTGCGGGTGGTGCGCACGATGTGGCGTACCGTCCGGACCTGGTGCACGCACTGGATGCGCACCACCCGCACGGCATCGGCCGGCGCGTTGCGCCTACACGCCGGTGGTGCGCGCCGACTGCGCACCCGGTGCACCGTGCGCATCGTGGGCCTGGCGCAGGGCGGCGGCCTCCAACTGCTCCAGGATTTCCGTGACGTCCTGGCCGTCCCGGTGAGGATCTCTTCGGAGAAGCGGATGATGGCCCGGGCGATGCCCGGCACCGAAGCCGGGCACAGGTCGTCCTCGGCACGCAGCGTGGTGAGGAAGATCCGCCCGAGTGCATCCAGGGCGAAGGAGTCCCTGCACAGGTCGCCCTCGTCGGCGCTGGGCAGCGCGGTGATCGGCGTGACGATCCGGTCGGCGGCGTCTAGCTGGAGGCCCTGTCGTCAAAGTCTCCCGATGGGGCACGTGTTGTCCGGTGCGTGCATCGCAAGGCGGAGGTCCGTTCGAGTACTGGACGCTGTTGGGCGGTCCGACAACGAAGCGAGCAGGGGTGCTGGGACGCGCGGCCCAGCGGGACTTTGACGACAGAGACTCGCGGTCCCTGCTACCCGGGGAGGCGGAAGCCGTTGAAGAGGTCGTCCATGGCGCGCAGGGCCAGGCGGGCAGGGGTGGCATGGACAGCGAGGTCGCGGGCCGCCACCGCGAGCGGGTTACGCAGGGCGCCCAGGCGGCCGACCCGGCGGGCGCGGACGCGCACGGCGTCGGTACGCCCGCGGCGGGCGGCGGTGTACGCGGCGAGGGAGGCCGGGACGGAGTCTGTGCTGTCTCCGCCGTCTCCGGCGGGAAGCAGGTGGGCGAGGACCACCGCGTCCTCGATGGCCTGGCAGCCGCCCTGGCCGAGGTTGGGGGCCATGGCGTGGGCGGCGTCGCCCAGCCAGGCGATCCGGCCGTGGTGCAGGGTGGGGAGCGGGGCGGCCAGGTCGTAGAGGTCGTTCTGGAGGACGTCGGCAGGGTCGAGGCGGCGGATGCGATCCAGCAGGGCCGGAATCGGGTCGTGCCACGAGCCGAAGCGGCGCCGGAGTTCGGCGCGGGGGTCGGCCGACCGGGTGCCGGCCGGGAGGACCGCGGTGGCGTAGAGGTAAAACCGGCCGTCGGAGAGCGGGGTGACGCCGAACCGCTCGCCCCGCCCCCAGGTCTCACTCATGGCCGGTATCCGTAGGTCCGGGGCGTCCACGATGGTCCGCCAGGCGGTCTCGCCGATGTAGTGCAGGCCGGGGTGGGCGGGGAAGTACGCGCGGCGCAGCGGGCTGTG
The DNA here is from genome assembly GCF_024612035.1 of Streptomyces sp. DSM 40750. GTDB lineage: Bacteria > Actinomycetota > Actinomycetes > Streptomycetales > Streptomycetaceae > Streptomyces. The sequence goes on along the minus strand of NZ_CP102513.1, from coordinate 39,047 downwards.
GATGCCGTCGGCGGCGACGACCAAATCGGCGGCAAGGTTCGGGCCGACTGCCGTACGGATGGTCGGGCGGCCCGCGGCGTCGTCGACGGCGGTCACGGCGGTGCCGTAGCGGAGGGCCTCCGGCGGCAGGGAGGCGGCCAGGGCGGCGGTGAAGGCCGGGCGCGGGACGGCGATCGGGGGCATGCCGTAGCGGGCTGCCATGTCGGCGGTGTCGGTCCGGGTGAGCCACTGGCCGTCGGAGCGGCGTACGCCCATCGTCGTGGGTACGGCGCTGCCGGCGGCGCGGGCGGCGTCGACGCCGATGGTGTCGAGTGCGCGCAGGGCGTTGGGGGCGAGGCCGATGCCGGCGCCGGTGGCGGGGGGTTCGGGGGCGCGTTCGCAGACGGTGACGTGCCAGCCGCGGCGATGCAGTGCGACGGCGGCGGTGAGGCCGCCGATTCCGGCCCCGGCCACCACCGCGTGACGTTTCGGCATGGAACACCACTTCCGTTCGGTTCGAGCACCCTCTACAGCCGCAGAGCCCTGCCTCTGCAATCGTAGAGTCAGGGCATGTCAGCACGGGCTGCGCGTTACACGCCGGGATCACGCTAGCCCCACCCGTAGGCGACCATGACGGAGCTGCACCGCTCGGCGCCAGGCCGAGCGCGGCGTGGACAAACCGCAGGTGTGACGGGGGCCGTCGCGCGATCCTTCTGAGCAAAACCGGACATGACGCAGATGCGCGCTCTCCTCGACGACGTCGTGCAGAGCAGTGACCGCCGCTACCGTGTTGAACAGGCTTACGACCCGGGGGAAGCCATGAGCAGCGACAGCGACAAGCGGGACGACCACGACCAACACCCCAAGCGTCGTACGGAAACGCTCTGGCGCATCGGCATCGTGGTCGCCCTCATGGCCTGGTTCTTCTTCCTCATCTACATCGCTGAGGACCCCGGCCCGGTGTGCGGCACGGGCCAGGACAAAGGCCCCTGTTAGAGCCTGTCTCCTCGACCTCGCGCCGGTTCTGAAACCTACTCAAGCACGGTTGCCGCGTACTAGGGCCTGTGTGAGGTCGTGATCAATCTTGCCGATCCGGATCCGCATGGAAGGCAGATCCGGTAGGAAGACGATCGTGACGCGCAGGCAACTCACCGACGAGCAGTGGAAGTTGATCGAGCCGTTCCTGCCGATAGGCGAGTACGGCCTGTACCCCGAGCGGCTGCGGGAGCAGTTCGAGGGGGTGATCTGGCGGTTCCGCACCAGCAGTCAGTGGCGGGAGATGCCACGTGAGTTCGGCCCGTGGCCTACGGTCTACGGCCGCTTCCGGGTCTGGAGGGACGCCGACGTCTTCACCGCGCTGCTGGAAGGCGTGATCGCCGAGGCCGCCCGCCAGGGACAGACGGACTTGTCCCTGGTCAGCGTGGACTCCACGGCCACCCGCGCCCGCCACGACGCTGCCGGGATGTGCATCGGCAAGGAGGTCATGGACGCCCTTGAGGAAGCCGCCGCCGAGCAGGAGCGGACCCGGCAAAGGGGGGCGGCCCGCCAGAACAGAACGGACAGGACGCAGGTGACGACCCCGAGCGGGAAGAGCGGCGGCACGTCAGGCGACGGCGCAGGCTCCGCTTGGCACAAGGGCTGCTCGGCAGATCCCGTGGTGGGCTGACGAGCAAGGTTCATCTTGCTGCGGACCGCAAGTGCCGTGCGTTGTCGTTCGTCCTGACCGCGGGACAGGCCGCCGACAGCCCCCAGTTCGTCGCCGTGCTGCGGAAGGTGCGGGTCCGTCTGCCGGTCGGCCGTCCCGGACCCGGCCTGGCGCTGTCGCCGCGGACAAGGCCTACTCATCCCGCGCTAACCGCTCTTACCTGCGCAAACGCAACATCAAGGCAGTCATCCCGAAGAAGAAGGACCAGGCCGCCAACCGAAAGAAGAAAGGCAGCCGGGGCGGCCGCCCCACACGCCACGACACCGATCTCTACGAGGAGCGGAACACCGTCGAGCGCCTGATCAACAAGCTGAAAGCCTGGCGGGGCATCGCGACTCGATACGACAAGACCCCCGAGGGCTATCTCGCCGGCCTCCACCTCCGCGCCTCCATGATCTGGATCAACGACCTCCTGCGGGCAACTGGTTGTGACTGAGCCCGGTTGGCCGGACTGACCATGCCAGTTGACTACCGGACAGCCGCCTGGGCGCGGCTCCGCGCCTACCGGAAACCGAGGTGCGGATCCGTGCCGACCAGCTCACCGCTGACGGCCCACAGGCGAGCGGCGATGGCCGGGTCGGCCATATGAGAGGGGACGGGCTCACGCCGCGGTATGCCCCGCAGGCCGAAGACCCTCGGCCCCCACAGCTGCCCTCCCTGCACCTCCGAGTCGAGGACGGCGCGGACGACGGGCCATGCTCCGGCGTCCTTGCCCTGCACCAAGAGACCGGCGGGCAAGGCGCGCAGCCGCTCGCCGGGGTTGTCACGCCTACCGGCGGGCGGGACGGGGTGAGGGAGTCCAGTGCGCCGCCGGGGTGGGCCACCACACTGAGAACCGGGCTGCCCACGGCACGCAGGCGGCGATCGAGTTCGAAACCAAAGCACATCTGCGCCAGCTTCGATCGGCCGTAGGTGCGCTTGGACCGGTAGTCCTGGACCGACTGCAGATCGCCCAGGTCCAGTCGCTCGGACCGCGCCGCAAAGCTTCCCACCGTCACGATGCGACCCGCCGACGCCGCGGACAGCAGGGGGGCCAGCCACTGGGTAAGCGCGAAGTGGCCGAGGTGGTTGGTGCCGAACATCAGCTCGTGACCGTCCCCGGTCTCTCGACGCGGCGGGTCGTCGAGAGCGACCCCTGCGTTGTAGACCACCGCGTCGAGATGATCGAGATCCAGCATGTCCACGGCGGTCTTCAGGGACGACAGGTCGGCGAGGTCCAGTTGAAGATGCCGCACACGCGCGCCAGAGACGCGTGAGCGGATCGAGGCCATGGCGGCGTCGGCCTTCGCGGCGTCCCGGCTGCCGAGTACGACAACCGCGCCGGTGGCGGCGAGCTGCTCCGCGACAAAGTAGCCGATCCCGGCGTTACCCCCGGTGACCAGGAAAATCCTGCCCTCGGCAGACGGTAGCCGGTGAACGTCCCACGCTCGGCTCTGGGATGCGGAAGACACGATGACAGGCTCCTTGTGCTCTCGGCAGCGTGCTCATGAAGAGCACCAACCCGACCAAGGTCCCAACCTCCACCGACAAACCGCCGACAGATCACGGTTAGCGCAGACAGACTTCCGATACCCGTCCCGAGAGAGCAAGAAGGTCGCTACGCCACGACCGGCACAGAACCGGTCGCGAGCACGGCCAGATGAAGCACTGAGTGGTCAACTCGGGCACTCAGTCACACTTTTTGATCGCAACATCACACAGGCCCCAATGCCGTCCCGCCCCGAGCTGTGACCTGAGCCTCGACCGAAACGGTACGTTTTGGGCGTTCTTACTGCCTATTCTGTCGGGGACATGAGGATGGCGACCTGCGGTGACCGTGATGCCCGAGGACGGCAATCCTCCTTCGGGGACTGCTTGTGCCTCTGCCTGTGGTGGCAGGTGTGTCTCGCCCAATACAGCAGTGGGCGTTGTGCAACCTGAATTCGCTGGTCCCGGTGATCCGCTCGCGCTGGCGCAAGCTCCCGCCCGGCCGCATCGCCCTGACGGCCCTGACCGCCCTGACCGCCCTGACCGTCCTGGCCGTCCTCCGCCACGACCATCGGCTTTCCGACATGGCGGGTGGCAACGGCATCTCCGCTTCCACCGTGCGCCGCTGGCTTCTGGAAGTGACCGGCCTGCTCGCCGTACGGGCCCCGCGCCCTGAAGAAAATCGCCCGGATGGGTGGCGTCGTTGTGTTGCTCGACGGCACTCTCGTCCGTACTCGCCGACGCACCGGGGATGCCAACCGGCCGAACTACAGCGGGAAGCACAAGACCCACGGCCTGCTGTTCCTCGCCCTGACCGATGAGAAGGGCAACTTGGTGTGGATCTCGGCGGCGAAGCCGGGGCGCTCCTCGGAGATCACCACTGCCCGCCACAACAAGATCACCACCCACCTGCGGGAGGCCGACCTTGGGGCGCTGGCGGACCTCGGCTTCGTCGGTCTGGACGACGACCCCGACGACTCGGTGATCGTCACCGGCCGCAAAGCGGCCCGCGGCCATCCCCTCACCGCCGCCCAGAAGGCGGCCAACCATCTGGTCAACCGCGAGCGAGCACGGCTTCGCCGACCTGAAGAACTAATCCCTTTCCAAGGGCATCCCGAGGGAGTGACCCAGTTCCCCGGGTGTTCGAGTCGGGTGCTGGATGTATGCCTTCTGAAGAACGGGCCTTGATGCCTCTCGCCAGACCGGTGACATCCAGCACCCGCGAGCGTCAACACCGTCACCTCGGTCACTCGTTGGTGTTGGTGGTGCGAGCCCACTCCGCGGTGACCTCTTGATACGCCCGAGCCTTCGAGCTCCCGCGCAGACCGAGGCCCGTGGGATGCGCTGGTGCCACGAACGGCTCGTGAGGTGGCGGCACATCCGCGCAGCGGTTGATGCCTGGGATTAGTGCGACGCGTGGCCCGCATGCGCTCGTGACCAGCGCAAACATCAGCACGTCGGGAAGGAACTGCCTTGATCTACTGCGGAATCGACTGGGCCGAACGCACCCACGACGTCGCTCTGGTCGACGACACCGGCACGTTAGTGGCCAAGCGGCACATAACCGACGACGCCGTCGGCTACAAGCTGTTGCTGGAGCTTCTCGCCGAGCACGGCGACACCGAGGAGAACCCGATCCCGGTTGCCATCGAGACCTCCCGCGGCCTGTTGGTCGCCGTGCTGCGGACCGGCAAGCGGAAGGTGTACGCGATCAACCCGCTGGCCGCCGCCCGCTACCGCGACCGGCACAGCGTCTCGCGCAAGAAGTCCGACCCCGGCGACGCCCTCGTCCTGGCGAACATCCTGCGCACCGACATGCACGCCCACCGGCCGCTGCCCGACGACTCCAACCTCGGCCGGGCGATCGCCGTCCTCGCGCGCGCTCAGCAGGACGCGCTGTGGAACCGGCAGCAGCTCGCCAACCAGCTCCGCTCCCTGCTGCGCGAGTACTACCCGGCCGCTCTGGACGCCATCGCCACCTGGACCAACGGCCTGTGCCGGCCCGAGGCACGTGAACTCCTCAAGACCGCCCCGACCCCGACGCGGGCAGCACGCCTGACCCGCGCCCAGCTCCAGGCCGCCCTCAAGCGGGCCGGCCGCAAGCGCGGCATCGCAGCCGAAGCCGACCGAATCCGCGACATCCTCCGCGCCGAGTGGGCCCACCAGCCGCCGCTTGTCGAGGACGCCCTCGGCAAACAGATGCTTGCCCTCCTCATGCAGCTCGACGCCGCCTGCACCGCCGCCGACCAGCTCGCCGAGGCGGTGCAGGACGCATTGCCTCAGCATCCGGACGCTGCGATCTTGCTGAGCTTCCCCGGGCTCGGCATCCAACTCGCCGCCCGGATCCTGGCCGAGATCGGTGACGACCGCACCCGCTTCGCCGACGCCCGGGGACTCAAGGCATACGCGGGCTCCTCGCCCATCACCCGCGCCTCCGGCAAGAAGTCGAGCATCACGCGGCGGTGGGTGAAGAACGACCGACTCAACCACGCCGGCTACCTCTGGGCCTTCGCCGCTCCGAACGGATCGCCCGGGGCCAAGGCCCACTACCGTCGGCGCCGCGACGAACACGGAGACTGGCACGCGGCCGCCCTGCGGAACCTGTTCAATCGAATGCTCGGCCAGCTCTATCACTGTCTTCAGCGGCGCGAGTTGTTCGACGAACGCACCGCTTTCCCCACCGAACTCGCCACCGCCGCTTGACGCGTTGGCAACGTGAGGTGTCTGGCGGATCCTCACCAAGGTCCGCATGAACGCCCGACACGCGACCATGGTCCTGGGGGCTCTCCTCGTGCTGACCAACGCCGAGATCTAGCTGATCACGGCAGCCGGCACGGGCAGTACGATCCCGTTTCATGTTCGTGGACATGGGGCGGGACGGACGACAGGACACGGTCGAGCTGGTCTACCAGCCGACGCGCGCCGACATCCTCACGGGCGTTCGGCTGCGTGAGCGCCGTCGGCGCCTCCACCTGGTCCGGTGGGGCTTCACGGGGCTGTTCGGGGCCGGCGCCGTGCTGGTGGTGACCGCACCGGAAAGCTCCGCGCAGTCGTTCCTCACCGCCGTGTTCTGCGCCGCCATGATCTGGTCAATCCTGGATGTGGATGGGCGCAGGGGACCATGTCGGCGGCAGCTGTTCAGCCGGATCCCCAGTCACCAGCAGCGGGTAGCGGAACTGCCACCACCGCGCTTGCTCGGCCATCGCACTTCGGCTCATACCGAGCGGCTTGATCGGTGCTGTCGCCGCTCGGAACCGATCGTCCAGGGCATCGAGCTCGGGCTGACGGAGCCTGCGGATCCGTTCGGTCAAGATCGGCCAGGCATCGTGGAGCCAGTCGCGATCGGCGATATCGTTGGCGAACTCCCAAGCCCACGTGGTGTCGAAGCCCTCTTCGACACTCGTCACGAATTCCGCCCAGGCCTCCATGCGAGCGTTCAGCGTCAGGGCATGAAGGTAGCGACTGGACAGCAGTTGCATGGCTTGATGGACCGACGCGTAGTCCTGATCGTCCAGCAGCTCACTCTCCATGGCTGGCAGCCTCGCACAAGGGCCCAATGGCGGCACCCCCATTCCGCACGTGACTGTGGCCGACGCGGGCAGGACACCGCGCACCTGGCAGGTGCAGCAAACCGACCGAGCCCGAGAGCGGCTCCGGACGGTGAAGTGGCAGATCAGAAGCGTTCTCGGTACCCCCAACGTCAGTCGTGCCCAACAAGCCCATGAAAGGGCGAGGCTAGTGACGCGCCGTCCTGAAACGGCACGGCCCTACACCCGGTCGCGCCTGAGAGTCGTCTCGCCGAGCCCGAGGGCCATGCTGCCCATGAGCTGACGAGCGAAGTCCTCCAGGATCGAGGGGTTGGCAGCGAAGAACTCCATGACCCGCTCGGTTCGCTGCTCAGGCGAAAGCTCTTTCAGTTCCTGCTGCCATGCCAGGGTGGCAGCACCGCCATCCTCGACCTCGGCATTCACGATGAGGCTCCAGAGCGCCTGCTGGGCGTCCTCACGGGCGAGCCAGGTCATGAACATCTGCTGGAACTGCTCGCTCGTCACAGTGACCTTCGGGTCGCTGGGCGCGGTGGCCACATCTTGGGAAGGCGCGTCAGCCTCGACCCCTGGGACAGCAACAGGAGGTGTCGTCGTGACCCCGGCCCGCAAGGCTTTCTTCTGGGCTCTGCGGGCCTGTTGCTTCCGCACCAAGGCTTCGCGCTTGGCAACGAGGAATGGCACGGTCTGGGTGTGCCACCAGTGGGCAACGTGAGGTTTTGCGATTTCTACGAGACCATCGATGATCTGGCCCGCGATGTCAGCCACGGCCTGTTGGACGGGGGTGAGCTGAGGACGCTGATCCTCCACGTACTCGGTGACGCAGACGATCTCGGGCTTGTCTGCGAAACCTGACTCGTCTTCGGCCTTCAGGCGGATCTCGACGTGCTCCGGTCCCCTGTCACTCGTCTTGGGAGTGAACCCACGACTCCAGCCTTCGCTCTTCCGCGAGTCGGCGAGACGCTCGCCCTTGGGGATGCGAACAACTGCGTCGACCTCGTCGTACTCCTGGTCCTCGGCCATGCGTCCTCGTCACTGCTCGGGTCCTTCCTCGGCGCTCGGTCGACGAGGATGTCGCGGTTGTAGAATCTCACCCATAACCGTAGCTGTAGCGTCCGACGATTCGGCAGGTTCGGCGAGCATCGCATCAGCCGCCACAGAGCCGCAGGTCCAAGGTTGTCACCAGTCCCCTTGCCGGATCCGCTCGTCGGACACGATCCCGTAGACGTACCGCCCAGAACGTTCGGGGCATCGTGGAATCTCCGACGGCCCCGCGATCGGCCATGCCTCCAGCGCTGACCTGATCTCGTGCCACTGCACGTTGCGCCGGCTCTCGACGATGACCAGGGTGTAGCGGTTGGTCCGGTAGGTGAAGGGCTTGCCGGTCTTCGTGTAGAAGACCTCTCCCTGGTGCTCCTCGATCCGAGGCCTCGCCGTCTCCATGTTGGGACCGACCGGCACCGGCTCGGGCGGAGGTGGCACTGGATGCCCTGCCCACCGGAGCCGTTTCTCCGGCGTTGGCTCCCGGCTACTCAGATGCCAGGATGCGCTCCCTCGCACGGTGGTCGACGTGACCGCCAGCTCTGTGCCGTCCGGCAGCACCCCACGGCCAGGCTCTCGGTAAGACTCCGCAATCGTGATGTCACGCCGTTCATAGCCGAGCCTGCTGGCAACTGACTCCAGGGTGCCCATCTGAGTGTTCCCGACGTACGACCACTGGTCCTCGCTCGCATCGTCCGAGAACTCCACGACGCCGACAAGGTAGACCCCGTCCTCGTTCGGGTCGCCGAAGAGCTGCCGCAAGCGGTCGGGTCCAAAGTCGCCCGTCATCTATCCGTCCACCCCTGCGTCGCCGCTATCAGATTCTCCGTCGATCAACGCGATCACAGTCTCCTTGGCTTGCGGCTGAGTCGCGTGCTGTGCCATCCGGGACCCGATCACTGCCACCCTGCTGAGCACCTCGGCGGCTTCCTTGAGTGTGGTTGAGGGCGGCAGCACGAAGCGCGCGCCGAACTCGACCTCACCGCTGAGCTTGGCCTGCCCCTCGCCGTAGCCATTGCCGAGGAACGCTGGAGCGCCGAGTTCCCTGAGTCGAGCCACGCCATCCTTCTCCCACTGCAACGTCCTTCTTCGGGATCTTCAGCACGGCTTGGTGGATGGCGTCGGTGATGGTCATTCCGACGGAATACGACAGCCACCGCCCCCGCCACTGCCCGTTAGGCGTGGGTGCCGCCGCCGGAGTCGGTGCGGATCAGTGTCTGCCGTCCCCGCCGCAGAGCCTTGGGGAGTTGTGCCAGGGCGAGTCGGGCGGTTTCGATGTGGTGTCGGCGGCGGTGTTGGAGCCTGCGTTGCCGGGCCGCAGCAGGGCGGCCACCGGCTCTCCGGACCCGGCCTGGCCGTGGCCGACGAACGCGACGAGGGGGTGGTGGCCGAAGGTCTTCTTCCAGGTCGCGGTGGCGTCCTGTTTCTCGTCGTGCGCGAGGACCAGCACTCCGCCGATGTCCACGATCACCTGGCCGTCGGCGGCCGGACTGTGCGCACCGGCCAGCTCCCAGACCCGCCCCGTGCTCGGGAACGTGCGGCCCGGATCGCCGGGAGGGCTTTCGGGCCGGATGCGGCGAGTGTGTCGATGACACGGGAGACCGTGGGATCGGAGGCCACCGGGCCGAACACATCCGGCTCGGCCCGCAGCATGCCGATGTCGGCCAGGCAGTCCCCGCCGAGCGCGACGGCCAGGGCCACATCCAGCAGGATCTTCCCCGGATCGGGCACGGCCCGCGGCTTGCGCCACGGCGTGGGTGCCGCCGATATCGCGGTGTCCAGACCGGACTTGCGGACCGTCTCGGCCAGCAGCACCGACCCGGCCTGCGAGACCACCCCCACGGCCACCGCCCTCGACACGGACACGCGGATACGCCCCGCTCGCTTCTTCACCTGGAGAGTGCTTCTTTCCTCGCAGCTGACAGGACCCTCGACAAGTCCCATCGTTGGCAGGCCAGCAGCACTCTCCACTTATTTGATCAAGGCCCGTACAGACCCACTCGCGAAAGCGCGAGGCTAGGATCGGCGGCGTCACGACTCGATGTCGAGGCCATCTCTCCGGAGTCGATCGGTACGGCGCGCGAGGTCACCCTCCTCTACCCCCGGGCCGGGCAGCCGGGCCCGGGGCAGTTCCGTCGGCGGGCCGTTGCTGTGGTGGTCGGCCGACGAGCCCTGGCCGATGTGCGCCGAACCGGACCACTACAAGCCGTTCGACGCGCCCGTAGGGCCGGAGCCGGTCGCGATGGTCCCGGAGTCCAGCTGTATGCACGGCATGTGCCCGGACTTGTCTTCCCCGCCGATGCTGCCTCGTTCGGAGCGCGGGGTCATCGTCGCCAAAAGCCAGTTGAGATAGTGCCCTTGGTGGGGAAGGGTCTGTGGTCATGGAGTTCTTCTGCTACCACCGTGATCGGCCCGGCTCCCTCGCGTTACGCGAGGAGCTGCTGGAGGAGCACTGGTCCTACATGGACCGGTACGCGAAGGAGCTGATCGCTCGCGGCCCGACCTTCGCCGATGATGGTGAAACACCCACCGGCAGCGTGCACATCGTCGACCTGCCCGATCCCGCCGCCGCCCGCGCGTTCGCCTTCGACGAGCCCAACTACCAGGCCGGCGCGTACCGGGACGTGCTGCTGCGCCGGTGGCGCAACGTGCTGGGGCGCACCATGTGGGACTTCCCCGGTGGCCAAACCGGTGGCAACCGGTACCTGGTGCTCGGCCTCGGCGAGGGCCCGGCCGCCGACCTCGTCCTGCCGCTCGAGGAGGACGAGCTGGTCGCGTACGGGCCGCTGCTGTCCGACGACGGCGACACCTGGCTGGGTACGGCGGTGCTGCTCAGGGCCCCGGATCCGGACACGGCACGAGCCGTTCTGACTGCGGACCGGTACGCGGACATCGAGGTCCACGACTGGGAGTTCGGCGGGCGTCGATGAGCCACGAAGGCACCGGGTTGATGTCATCTCCGGACCACATTGACCTGGGAAAGGAGCGGTGACGGTGGCGATGCGGACGGTTCCACTGGTGGGCGGGCCGGTGGAGTTACGGGGCGCGCTGGACCTGGAGACCACACAGGCAGGGGTGATGCCGCGCCGCTTGCCCGCCTGGACCAAGGAGCAGTACCAGGACCCCTCGGTCTACGGGGTGACCGTCATGCCTTCGGGGGTGCGGCTCGTGTTCCGCACCGATGCCCGCGCATTGGAGCTCGAGGTACTCACCTCCACCGGCCAGCTCGACTCCGACCCCCACCCTCGCCCGACCGGGATGCTGGAGTTGCTGGTGGACGGCGCCTTGGCCGGGCGCCAGCAGGCGCCGGTGGGCAACGTGCTGCGGATGGCGGGCCCCGGGGCCCTACAGCGACTCATCCCGGGCGAGCCAGCAACCGTACGGTTCGCCGGGCTGCCGGCCGGCATGAAGGGCGTCGAGTTGTGGCTGCCACAGCAGACCCCAACGGAACTGGTGGCACTGCGCGCTGACGGCGACGTACTGGCACCGCTGCCGGACGGGCGGCGCCGCTGGGTGCACCACGGCAGTTCCATCAGCCACTGCATCGAGGCTGACGGCCCGACCGGGACCTGGCCGGTGGTGGCAGCTGCGCTCGGAGGGGTGGAGGTGATCAACCTCAGCCAGGCGGGCAACGCGCTGCTGGATCCCTATGTCGCCCGGACGATCCGCGATACGCCCGCCGACCTGATCAGCCTCAAGGTGGGCATCAACATCGTGAGCCTGTCCGCCTTCCGGCTGCGGACGTTCGGTCCGGCGGTACACGGATTCCTGGACACGATCCGGGACGGACACCCGGACACCCCGCTGCTGTTGGTCTCTCCGGTGAGCTGTCCTGCCCTGGAGAAGGCACCCGGTCCGGCCGCGACCGGCCCGGACGGCAGGCTCGCTGCCCTGGGCGACCCGTCCGATGTGGCCGGCGGGGCATTGTCGCTGGCGGTCGTCCGTGCCGAGCTGGCCCGGATCGCTGCGGCACGACAGGCGTCCGATCCCCACCTCCACTATCTCGACGGACGCGAGCTGCTCGGCCCCAACGAGGCAGATGACCTGGCCGACGGCCTTCACCCCACCGCCGCCGCATACCGTCGAATGGGCAAGCGCTTTGCAGCCCACGCCTTCGCGACCGACGGTCCCTTCCGCTGAGTGAGCTGGGCTCCACACCCTGCACCAGGTGTGGAGCTTCCACGCTCCTCCGGCCGGGGGACTGTAAGACGATCGGCTCTGTTCCGTAGTCGGTGGTGACGGTTGGTGACGGGTGTCGTGGACGTTGTATGCGAGATATCAACTCCCTTGTGGCAACGGTGTTTTCAGGGCTCTCGGCGCTGGTCATCGAGGATGTGGCGGACGACGGCGAAATGATCCGGGTCTTGGCCCGGACCCGGGATGTCCCCTTTCCCTGCCCGATGTGCGGGGTCCCGACAGGGAAGGTGCACGGATACCACGTCCGGACCGTTGCGGATGTGCCGGTCGATGGCCGCCGAGTCGTGGTCAACGTCCGGGTACGACGTCTGCTCTGCCCGGTCCTGGGCTGTCGGCGGCAGACCTTCCGCGAGCAAGTTCCTGGGCTGATCGAGCGGCTTCAGCGCCGCACCACGCGTCTGACCAGCCAGGTCTCGGGCGTGGTCAAGGAGTTATGCGGCCGGGCGGCTGCCCGGCTCACCCGGTTACCGGCCGTGCCCGTATCGTTCGCCACCGCCCTGCGGGTGCTGCGGGGAATCCCCCCGCCGACGCTGCGGATCCCAAGGGTGATCGGGGTCGATGACTTCGCCCTGCGCCGCCGTCACCGCTACGCCACGATCATCATCGATGCCGAGACCGGGGAACGCGTCGATGTCCTGCCCGACCGCGAAGCCGCCACGTTGGAGGCGTGGCTGCGCGGGCAGAAAGGCATCGAAGTCGTGTGCCGGGACGGCTCGGCCACCTACGCCGAGGCGATCCGCCGGGCCCTGCCCGACGCGGTGCAGGTCAGCGACCGCTGGCATCTGTGGCGGAACCTGTGCGACAAAGTCCTGGCCGAGGTCCGCGCCCACACCCCCTGCTGGGCCACCGTCAACCCGCCCCGGCACGGCGGCATCCGCGAACAGACCACCCGCGAGCGCCGGCACAAAGTCCACGCCCTCCTCGACTCCGGCGTCGGCCTGCTCGACTGCTCCCGCAGACTGAACCTCGCCCTGAATACCGTCAAGCGCTACGCCCGCATCCCTGAACCGCCCGCGGATCGCATCGCCCCCCCGCTACCGGCCCACCCTTGTCGACCCCTACCGTGACCACCTGCGCCAACACCGGTCCGACAACCCGGCCGTTCCCGTCACGCACCTCCTGCACGAGATCAGGGAACTGGGCTACACCGGCAGTGCCAACCTGCTGGTCCGCTACCTCAATCAGGGCCGCGCCGAAGGCGACCGCCCCGTGACAACCCCCTGCCGGCTCGCCCGGCTCCTGCTCACCCGCCCCGAGCACCTGTGGAGCAAGGACACCGACCTCCTCGGCCTCCTCACCGCGGCGTGCCCGGAGATGACCGCACTCGCCCGACTCACCGGCGAGTTCGCCGCGTTCCTGACCCCGGGCCCAGGCCAACGACGACAAGCTCACCCAGTGGATCGCCACAGTCCGCACCGCTGGCCTGCCCCACCTGCACAGCTTCTGCACCGGCCTCGAACTCGACCGCGCCGCCGTGAACGCCGGCCTCACCCTGCCCCACCACAACGGCCGGACCGAGAGCGCCAATACCCGAACCAAGAAGATCATGCGGCAGATGCACGGCCGAGCAGGATTCGACCTCCTCCGTCACCGCATCCTCCTGCAATAAGGAGAACGCACCGTCACCACCGACTACGAAACAGAGCCGCTCGTTTGACAGACCCCATCCTGGGCACCAGAAACGATCCGGACAGCTACGGAACTTGATCAAGCCCTGTATCCGGCCTGAGCGGAACTCCGGTCCGCGAAAGAAATCGATGCCCCACCATGTAATGCGCGGGCAGCGGCGGACACAGACAGGTTGTAGGGACGTTGCCAGGTGAGTGAGCGTGAGCCGGGTGGGGATTTGGACGGGTGGGACGCTTTCGAGAAGGTCGACGCGTCCGTAGCGGGCGATGGTCTTGCCCAGCTGCTTGTCGTCTGCCGTCTCGACCAGCTCGTTCACCAAGGCTGCTGCGGTGGTGTAGCGGACTCGGTAGCCAGCCATGGCGGCCGCGGTGCCAGCCCGATCAGCAGGTGCGACTTGCCGGTTCCCGAGTCCCCGATCAGACACAGTGGGTGACCCTTGGCGATCCACTCGCAGGTGGCGAGATTGTGGATGACCGCCGGATCGACGTGGGGGTTGACGCTGTAGTCGAACTCCCGCAGCGATTTCGCGCGGGGGAAGCGGGCCGCTCGGATGCGTCGTTCGGCCCGGCGCCGGTCGCGGTCCTCGCACTCGGCCATCAGCAGCTCGGCGAGGAACCCGGCATAGGACAGGCCCTCGCGTTCGGCCCGGGCGATCGTGTCGGCGGCCTGGGCTCGCATGGTGGGCAGCCGCAGCAGCCGGCAGGCGGTGTCGATCGCCGCGTCGGACGCCTGTGCGGTCAGGGCGTGATGGGCGGTGGTCATGATGAGTCCTTCCGGCGAAGCTGCAACAGCTCGTCCCACTGCTCCAGGCGGGGCAGGGGACGCTGGTCGGCGGGCAGAGCGCGGGCGAGACGGCGCGGTGTCAGGGGTGTGACCTGGGCCGGGTCCAGGTCCAACGGCTCCGGGACGGGAATGCTGGTGGCGACGGTCGGTGCCGGCCCGGCCGCTTGGGCCGCCTTGCGGGCTTCCAGCGCGATGACGTCCTCGTTGAAGGTGCCCGCCGCAAGGGCCCCGCGGATCCCGGTCACCACGTCGGCGTGCTGCTGGTGGCGGTGCAGCAACAGCACTTTGACCAGGACTTTCGTCCCTTCGGTGTCGCCGAGGGCCTTCTTGGCCGCGGCCCAGAAAGCTTCGTGGACGGCCGTGAAGGTGCCCTCGGCGCGGGCCTGGTGAAGTGCCTCGGAGCGTTCCAGTGCCCCCGGCTTGATCAGCAGGGCTTCCAAGTAGTGGTCCAGCACGAGGTGTTCGGCGCCGCGACCGGCCAGCCGTCGGTGGCGGGCGATCTCCCGCCGGCCGTCATAGACGGTCAGGTCGTCGCAGGTGAGCGTGACGGTGACCTTGCGGTCGATGAAGCGGACCGGGACCGAGTACCGGCACATCTTCACGGTGATCATGCCGTAGCGGTCGACGCGGGGCGTGAGCGTGATGCCGGTGGCGAACGGATCGTCCGGCAGCGGCAGCAGATGACCGGCCTCACGGACGAAGTCCTGCGCGATCGTCCGCATCCTCGCGCCGATCCTCCGCTCATCCTCCTTCGCCTCGAACTCGGCTAATCGGGCGTTGAGTTCATCCAGGCTGTCGACCCGCGGCACCGGGGTGAGGTAGTTGCGGCGGAAGTAGCCCACCTGGCCCTCGACCCCGCCCTTCTCGTGAGCGCCGCGCAGGCCCGGCTCGCAGTAGAACGGGGTGAACCCGTAGTACTCATGGAAGGCGGTCCAGCGCGGTTCTCCTCCCGCGATCGGTTGCGGAAAACCACCTTCTTCACGGCCGGGGTGAGGTTGTCATAGCGGACCTGACCGGCCGGCACCCCGCCCAGCGTGGTCAGCGCGTGGACGTGTCCTTCGAGGAACGCCTGCTGCCCGCAGGAACGTGAGATACGGTGCACGGCCTTGCCCGAGTAGGCCAGCCGGAAGGCGAACAGATAGCAGCGGGTGCGCTGGCCGGCAACGTCCACGTAGACGTCTCGGACAAGGGCGACGCGATCGTTGGGCAATTGGCACAAGCCGCCGAATCGGCAGGGTTTGACTGGCAGTCGCATGAGCACGGGGGCTACCGGACGGTGATCGGTGACTTCATCTTCTCGATCCGGCAGGAGGACGCCGACGCCTACACCCTTCGCATCTCGAGCGGGAGCCAGAGCGAGGACATCAGCACACGGCAGAGCACCGGGAATTCAGGACCAGCACTCCTGGACAAGCAGATCAACGATGACCTCAAACTGTTGTACACGTTGGCACAGAAGTCGTACGGCGGCCGGTCCGCATTCCTGGACCGGGCGTCTGGAACTCTGCTTGACCTCCTGAAGAAGCAATAGCCGGGAGCGGTCCGGGCCGAAGCCCTTCCCGCACCCGGCGTTCGCCGTATGCGTCAGTTGGTCAGGAAGCAGTCGGCCGCGTTGTCCCAGTTGGCCGACGCGGAGCGCTCATGGGGATTCTCGCTCCACAGCGGGGAGTAGCAGCTGGTGTCCTGGCCGGCGAACCGACGCCCGTAGACCTTGATGGCCTTCGCGCCCTTGTTGGACCACGACGGGGTTCTGTTCTCGAAGTCGAACTTGGAGAAGTAGACCCAGTCCTTGTGCGTCGCGTTCCACTGGAGCCTGCGCCCCTTGAAGGACTTGTACTGGTAGAAGCAGTACCAGTCGTTTCCGAACACCTGGGTCGGGCAGCTGTCCGAGGCGGCGGCCGAGACATAGGGCTCTCTCTCGGCCGCGCTCACCTCCTCGTCCGCAGGCGGGTCGTCGTCGGCGGCCGCCACGACCGGGGCCTCCGAGACCGCCGGCTCCCGTGTATCGGCAGCAAGGCCTACGTACTGGGCCTGCAGCTTCTGCGCCACGGGGCTGCTCACCGGGGCCTGCTCCTCACCGGGAAGCGGGAAGGCCATGATCGCTTCCCCGTCGTTCCAGGCGATTTCGTCGCTGCTGATCTGAACGCCGCCCTCGGTATTCGCCGACACCTCGTCGATCTGCTGCTGAAGCGGATCGACCTCCGCGGCACCGACGGGAGCGATACCCGCCATGGTTCCCATGGCGACGGTTGCCACCACGACCGCGATGGAACGCTTGGTTCTGCTGGATGACATTCGGCCTTCCCGCCTTGTTTGCCGAATTCCGGCAAGACCTTCGCAGTTTTGACGGGGTCATGCCGCAGGCATTATTCACATGCGGAATCATCCGCGCTGATGATGCAGGGCTTCGGCGTAGTCGCGTGACGCCCGGTTCCTGGCGGACTGCCAGCTCAGCGGCGGTGCTCTCGGAACGTGACAGGCACGGCTTCCGAGATCATGGAGTTCTCTACGCCCCGTGATCCAAGTGGAAGACCGTGCCTGCCGACGCATCATCTCTGAATCCGCCGGCCCTTGACCAACTGCGCGAGAAACAGCAGGCCGGACCCGAGGAGCTCCCGGGCCTGATGGAGCGGCTGGCCGAGGTGCCGGACCCGCGTGACCCACGCGGGGTGCGCCACCGCCTGGCCGTCGTGCTCACTCTCACCGCGTGCGCGGTGCTGGCCGGAGCGACCTCGCTGCTGGCGGTCGGTGAATGGATCGCCGATGCCCCTGGGCATGTGCTGGAACAGGTCGGTGCGGACCCCGATCCGCTTCTGCCCAGGCGGGTCCTGCCCGCAGAGACCACGGTCGGCCGCCTGCTGGCCCGCATCGACGGCGACGCGCTGGACCGGGCGGTCGGACGCTGGCTCGCCGACCGTCGCCCGAAGGCGACCGGGCTGCGCGGCCTCGCAGTGGACGGCAAAAGCCTGCGCGGCGCGGCAAAAGCGAACGGCCGCGAGATCCACCTGCTCGCCGCACTGGAGCACGCCACCGGCCTGGTCCTAGCCCAGCTGGACGTCGGCGAGGAGACGAACGAGATCACCTGCTTCCAGCCGCTGCTGGACACCGTCGCCGATCTGGCAGGAGTCGTCGTCACCAGCGACGCCATGCACACCCAGCGCGAGCACGCCGACAAGGCCTCGACGCTGGAACAGCTGCTGGTGGACTTCGTCATTGGCGACGTCCACCCCAATGACGGCCCATCAGGCAGGCACCGCCGTACCGCGGTGCCTGCCTCACGGCCCGAACTCACCGCTTGACCAGCCTTGGCCTTGGCGCCCTGGAAAGAGTGAGAATGCCTTCATCGTGTCGCCCTGGGCCTCTGTCGTGACGCTCATCCAGTCGGTCGGCTGCGGAGCTGCCTTGCGGAAGAGAGACAGCAGGGTCTGGGCCGGCAGGGCGCCCGGGTCGAAGAACTGCGTGGCCGGAGCGGGCGGCACCGCCGGTCCCTGCATGCGGACCTCGTGGCAGGTGAAGCAGAACGCGCCTCCAACAGCGCCAGATCGAGAGAGTCCTCGTATGCCCGGACGCTTCAGCCCGGCGAGAAGCCGCAGCGGTGCTGTTCACTGCCGGGCAGGCTCTCGATGAAGGCCAGGGCGGCGTCGGCCTGGCTCCCGGCCCAGTGGGCAACCGCTGTGCCGGGGTACGGGACGTCCCGCCTGGTGGGGAGGGCGGAGATCCGTACGACCTCGATCAGCACGGTGGCGGTGACGGCTTCGGCGGGGAGCTGCATGAACGCAGTCTGCCCGCCAGGTCGGCGGCCGGGTAAGGGGCACAGACGCCTTCGGCAGGCGCGGGTCGGTGTCAGTTCGATCGACCCGATGCCATCCACTGCGGAAGGCGCACCGAGGCAGCCACGGACGCAAAGTGACAATAGGCCTGTCTTGGTGGCGGCTGTCGTGCTCCGGCTCAACAAAGCAGGTGCTGGGCCTGCGGCCGGTGTGAGGCTAGTAGTCGAGGTCGAGGTAGTCGATGTCGTTGAGGGTGACGTCGGTGAGTCCTGTGGCGCGGGTTCCGCGGTCCTGGAAGTAGATCTCTTTGAGTCCTTCGGCGATGATCTGGCGCATCTGTTGGTCGTCGGCTCCGGTGTCGCGGGCGTTGAAGAGGCGCTGTGCGTAGGTGGGGGGGAGGTGGACGGTGAGGCGGCGGAGGCGTCCGTCGTCGGTGGTGCCGATGGGTGCGGTGTAGCCGAAGCGGGCTCTGGTCTCTACCGTGATGCCCGTGGTGGTGGCGGCCTGCTTCCGGCGGCGTCTGCGGACCTGGGGCTGCCAGCGCTGCCGTACGGCGGCGTCGATCCGTTCGGCGATGTCCTTTGGCGGGTGTTTGCGTTCGCCCTTGCGGTAGCGCTCCACGGATCGCTGGCTGACCCCGATCTCGCGTGCAACGGCTTTGGTCGTCTTGAGCTGCTTCATCAGGAAGTTGATGCGCGCTTGGAGTGTCTTGGGCGGCTGGCGGGTGAAGGCTTCCCGGTCGGCGCGTTCGATGGCGTCGTCGATCTCTGCCACGGCTCAGCCTTTCTCGGCGGTGGGGTCCTGGCCGCCCGTGTTGGCCGGCGGGAACCAGGTCTTGTGCGTCGGGCCGGTGTCGGGCACTGGCCTACTCTCCTTCGTCGAGGACGGCGTCGCCGCCCTTGATGTGGCGGGCGGGGTTGTAGCCCTGTTCCATGAGGTCGACCGCCCAGAGCATCGACTGGACGCCCTCCAGCTTCGCCAGGCCCGGGGTGGGCCCGAGGCGGAAGGCGCCGGGCTGCGGCTTGCCGGAGGCCGCGTAGGGGAGGAAGTCCAGCGGGCTCTTTCCGGGCGAGGGGTAGACGACGCAGTCGGAGAGTACGGCGAGCGGGTACAGGCCCGTCATCTTCGCCATGTTGGTGAGTTTGCGGTGCATGTTGACCCGCGCTTTGGAGATGACGGCGGCGCGGATGTCGGGGCGCCAGGTCGGGCGCTGGAGGGCGGGCCACCGTTCGCCCTCCTTGTATTTCTTGCTCTGGGGGCGCTCGCGCAGTTTGCCGATGCCTCCTTTGACGGTGGCCTTGATGGCGGCGAGGACGGCCGCCATCGCCGGGTCGGCGTCCCTGTGCCGCTCCATCGCGGCCAGGAAGGCGTGGTCGTCCAGGTCCTTGGTGACGCCGAGGTCGGCGAGGGTGTCGACGTAGGCGGTCTTCAACCGGTCGTGCCACGGGTCGAGGTAGGCGCCGGTCTCGCGCCGCAGGTACGCCTCCAGGGGCTGGACGTTGTGGCCGAGTTCCTGGGCGTAGGCGACGGTGTGCGTCTGGTACCAGGCAGGTCCCGTCGGGCGGGTGCCGTCCGGGGTGAACGGCGAGGGCAGGCGCGGGTCCACCTCGATGTGGGAGAGGTCGACCAGCCAGGAGCCGGGGATCTTCGGGTTGAAGGCCGGGTTGTGGAAGTGGTCCGGGGCGGAGAGGCCGACGACCAGGCGGGCCGCGGCGGCGAGGAAGGCGGTGTTGAGGTCCAGGCCGACCGCGAAGGGCAGCGTGCACTCTTCATCGGTCAGCAGGTCCACCGGCCGCACCCACTGGTACGCCTCCTCATTGAGGAACCCGCCGCTCCAGCCGCTGTTCACGACGACGGGGTGCTCAGGGGTGGCCTCCGGTGGCGCAGGGTCCGTCGGCTCCGTGCCGAGTGAGCCGGGGTTGTGGCCGGGCACCCAGTTACCGGTGGCGGGGTCCTGCGTGGCGCGTGTGGGGGGCCGCAGCGCCGTCATCAGCTCAAGGCCCGATACGGCTGTGGAGCCGCGCGGGGTGATGACGCGGGTGGCGTAGATGCCGAGGACGCGCGCGATGTCGGCCGGCTCCATCTCCGCCACCCCGGGCCACGCCCGCTCGTCGAGGGCGTCCCAGGACAGGATCGCCAGCTGCACGCACTGCCGCTCGCGCCCCTGGGCCTTGCGGTAGATCCTTGCCCAGGGGCCGAACCCGCGCTGCGTGAGCCGCCATTTCGCTTTCACCACCTGTTTGACCACGGGGTGGTCTTCCGGCAGGCGCAGGGAGCGGCGCTGCTCATGGCCTTCCAGGCGCTCGGGGAGGCCGAGCTTCACGGCGGCCGCGGCGGTGAGGACGATCAGCGGGTCGCTGTCTTTGCCGTTGCGGTGCAGGCGTGGCGCGCCGAGGCCGGACTCGTGCAGCGTCCACTCCACCAGCTCCGGCACGGTGGTCGCGGGGCAGTCGAGCACGATGCCGCCCGTGCCGTACGTGCAGCCGTCACCGTCCAGGACCGCGAGGGGCCCGTGCGGGAAGCGCGGGTCGGCTGCGGGCTGCGCCGTCTTCTTCGTGGCCGGACGCCGCGACGGCGCAGCGGGTCGGAGGGCGGGGCGCGTCGGCGCCGCAGCCGGAACGGCGGAAGCCTGAGGAGCATCTGCCGTCTCCACCACCTTGGACGAGGCCGGTTCGGTAGTCGCCGCGGGCGTCGCTGCGGCAACCGAGGCTGTCGGAGCTGCGCCGGGGGCGGGGTGCTTCGCCGCCCATCCGTTCAGCAGCCGCTGGTAGGCGTCCAGGCGCGGCGACTTCGGCTCGCTGCGGCCGTTCTCCCAGTTCTTCACCGACTGGGTCGTGGTCTTCAACGCGGCCGCCAGGCGGGCCTGCGTGATGCCGGCAGCCTCACGCAGCCGGGCACGTTCCGCCGGAGGCGGCAGATGCGGGTCCTCGTTCAACAGAGCGTCTACGGACGCGAACAGCTCTTCCTCAGATGCCATGACCTTGCACCCTGCTCCCGGCAAACCTCACTTGCTTAACCACAAACTTATCCTGTTCCTTAGCCTTCAAGGGCCCCCTGACGTGGCGAGCGTGATGTGCTGGCGCAGGTACATCAGACCGACCAGAGCACGTTGGTACGGCGTGAGCTTGCAGCGGCGGTCACCCTCGCGGGTGACGATGAGCGTCGAGCAACGGCACGGGAGCCTTGTCCGTTGCGGACGCCTACGCAGTCCCCCGATCAGTGGCCGCGCTGAAAGACCTCAGTGCCTCAGAGGTGGAGGGATGGCATGGAGCTCGTCGGTTCCTGCTTTGCCTGTGCATTTATCAGGTTGTGGATGTGATTGATCAGCCGTTGTCATGTGTGGTGGCTGCTTGCCAAGTTCATCGATGGTTCGTATGTGCTGGCTCTGTAACGGCTCGTTACCGGGCTCCGTCGCGGGTTGCTCGCAACCGGTCCTTACCGTCACCGCGCAACGGGCCTGCCGGGCGCCGTGCATCTCAGGGAGCGGCGCCCGCGCCGTCATTTGCCTGGCCGCAGTTGTCGCCGCAGCCGGTTCAACGCTGCGCGTACGCGATTGGTCTCCGGTGACTCCGCCCCTACGGTGCGGAGCAGGTCGGGGTAGAGGGCGACCAGCACGTGGAAGGCTTCCGACAGTCGGCCTGCCGAGTGCAGCAGCATTCCATGGCGGCGACGGGTGGTGAGGAGGAATGGGTCGGTCGGCGAGAAGGTCTCTCCCGCCGCCTTCAGAAGGGTTTCGAACGCTTCTAGTGCCTCCACTACCTCGCCCAACTTCATCAGGCAGTAGGCGATCTGCCCACGGAGCTTCAGTCCCTCCGGGCCACCTTCTGCCCCCTGGGCAGCGAGCTCGGACACGCGCTTCTGGTATAGCGCTAGTGCCCGCGCGTACTCCTTCTGCTCGAACAGCGCGTCCGCCTCCCGAAGACGGTCCGCGTCCAGGGCAGGGATCACGCCGCCCGCAGAGGGCGCAGTGAACCACGCGGGACCCGGATGTACGAGGGGGCTGAGCCCCTGTGGCCACCCTTCCGCCGCCTTTGCGTCCACCGACGGGTTCCCCTGTCTCGGAAGGAACGGGACGAGTCGTCCGATGACCTCCTGAGCGGACGCGGGCCGGTCCTCCGGGCGCTTGGCGAGCAGGTCCCGTACCAGGCGGTCCAGCTCGCGCCCGGCCTCCGGACGCCGCTCCCGCACCGGAACCGCAGGTTCGTGCACATGGTGGTAGAGGAGGCTGGGCACGTTGTCTTGCGTGAATGGCGGCTGCCCGGTGATGAGTTCGTACAGGACACAGCCCAGCGCGTAGAGGTCACTGCGTGGTGTGACCTCGCCCGCCAGGGCCTGTTCGGGGGACATGTACCGGGGCGTGCCGACGGGCCGGCCCGTCGGGGTCAGAGTGGTGTTGTCGCCGTCGAGTAGCGCGGCGATGCCAAAATCCAGCACCATCGCGAGACCACCGTCTGTGACCATGATGTTGGCAGGCTTCAGATCGCGGTGGACGAGTGGCACGCTCCCGGTGTGGGTCAGCACCGAGCACAGGTGGACCCCTAGGCAGGCCGTCCACGAGAGGGGCAGGCGGCCGAAGGCGCCGCAGATGTCCTTGAGCGAGGAGCCGTACAGCCGCTGCATGACGATGTAGAGGCGCTCACCGCCTGCGGGGTCAGGGACGATGTCGTAGATCTGTGGGACGCCCGGGTGGGCCAGCTGCGCCATGATTTGGGCCTCGCGGCGGAAACGGGCGATCCTGACTCCAGCCTCTGAGCTGGTGGAGCCCTCGCGGGGCTGGATGAGCTTGATGGCGACGTGTCGGCCCAGTTCGGGGTCGCGTCCCGCCCAGACTTGCCCCATCCCGCCCGTGCCGATGAGCTCTCCGAGTTCGTAGCGCCCCACGTGACGGAGCACGCCCGGTGCGCTCACTCGCCCGTGTCCCGGAACGCTTCGACGTCCCACAGCGCTTCGGCGAGGTCCGCGAGGCTGCCTTCGCCCGGAACGATCCAGTACCGAGCACCCTGGACGGCGCTCCATGCCTCACGCCAGTCGGCGCTCTGCCAGATGTGCCGGATCAGTCCGTTGATCGAGTACGGGTGTCCGTCGGCGGCCCAGCGCAGCGGATGCCTGGCGTCGTTGCTCCAAGTCGCGAGGTAACGACGGGGGTCCTCGTCGAGCCAGCGGCCGATGGCCCGTTCTTCAACGTGCCCTGGCTTGTACAGCACCTCTGTCCCGTCCGGGATCCGCCGGTGTTCGACGAGGAGCCGGGCCGAACTGGGCCTCCGCGGCTGTTGGGGCGGGGGCGCGACGACGAGCTGCGGAGTCCGCTCTACGTCCGTGAGGGTTTGCACGGTCCTCTCCGCGAGCAGGCGACACCGCTCAGCCTCTCGGAAGATCGTCGCGATGAAGGAGTTGCTGCCGAAGATGTCGTCCACCAGCGGGATCAGTACTGCCAGCACCTGACGTACGCGGCCGGGCACGTCGATTAGCGTGTGCTCCCAATTGGCGTCGGGCTCGTCGATCCCCTCGGCTCCGTGGAGCCGGAACACCAGGTGCGCAACGAGCAGGCTGCCGCGCTCCGCGATGGCAGCTGTCCGCCCAGTCAGGCCGGGCTTCAGCTCGTGTAGGGCCTCCCGGACGGCACGAAGCAGGAGGACGGAGCGCCAGATCTGCAGGGCGCTCGGCCGGCGGCCGAACAGGCGGGTGTACGTCCCCTCCGGCGTCGCTTCCCACAGGTGCTCGGTTGAGGCGTTGGCCACGGCGCTGAGGGACGCGTCCGGGTGGCCGCAGGCGAGCGCCACGGCCGCCTCCTCAAGTGAGCAGCCCGCCGTGGGCGTGGGTACCAGCTCGCCCCGTCTGAAGACGTACTCCTTACCGAGGGCTGCCCGGAAGTCGTCCCTGATGCGGCTCTGCACCTCGTCGAGGGCGACGAAGTCGCGAGACTCCGTGCGGTGTTGAGTATGGGTAGCGGCGACGACGGACCGGGCGAAGTCCTCGGGTGCATTCGCCACGCAGATGATCCGAACTGGGACAGCGGCCAGCGAGACGTTTTCGGGATGCTTCTCGTACGCGTAGTAGACGGAGGCGACGGTCTGGGCGCCGTTCACGACTGCGGCCCCCTTGAGCCGCAGTCGTACCGGGGCGCCTTGGACGGGGCGGGAGAAGAACTCGGTCTCGAGGGAGTCGCACAGCACTGTGATGCCGTTGTGTAGGTACGGAAAGGCCTCGGGGGTGGTCCGCAACGTCTCCACGAGACCGAGGTTGAGCGCTGTCACGCCGAGGTGACCCCGGAGGTTCCGGTCGAACAGACGGGCCCCGTGCTCCTGGTACCAGAGCGCGACCTCGTCTGCCCCGACCAGCCCGCTGAACATCCGATGTGGGATGTCCTTCGTGTACCAGCTGCTGGGCAGCGTGGCGACGAGTTCGACGTTCCGGGGGAGGGCATCACGGTGGGCGGCGGCGTGGAAGTCGGGGAGTGCCAGAACGTGGCACTCGACTGCGGCGCCGAAGTCCGCGGCGGCCTGCTCGATCACCAGGCGTGCCTGGTCCTTCGACGCCTGTTCGCCCATGACCGCCACGACGAGGTGAACCCGGCACTCCGGTGATTCAAGGATGTCGCGCACCCGATCGGCGTGCTGCCGCACCCGGTCGTTGAAACGGTCGAAGTCGCGGTTATCCAACTGCCTCAGACCGTGAAGCAGTTTCAGCGCGCCTTCCACTCCGAAGCGCGCCTTGCCCTGCTCGCTCCACTTAGCCTGGATGAGCCACAGTTCCGGCGCCGAGGGGGAGCAACCGATGGCGTCGATCCCTTGGTCGTCCCGGCCGTCGGTGACCGATGCCGCGGCCTCGGTCGGTGGGCAGCCGGTGAGCAGTTGGAGCGACATGGCGGCTAACGCGCGGGTAGTGAAGACCAGTTCAGTCTCGCTGGCATTCCGGCCCTCTAGGTCTCCGAGGTCGATGAGACCGTCATACTCGCGCTTCAGGGCCTCTCGGATGACCCCGACCGTCTGGGCGCGCGTCGATTCCGTGTCCTCGCCGTCACCCATGAATGCCCCCGCATTGTTTGGTCGTCCCATCCTACGTGCGCGGGAACCGGCCTCCGGGCCGGCGAGCGATAGCGACGGATAGCGCGTGTAGTGGCAAAGCCAGCTGGGGCGCGCTCAGGGGTCGCCGGTCCGGGCGGAGGACCTGAACCGTTTCGAGGTCGCACAGGAGCTACGGCGTACCGTGGGGGAATTCCGCAGCGCCAGCAGCCCGTAGGACTCACCAGGCGAGGGGGTTGGTCGGGGCGGCCGGCGCCGGTGCCTTTCAACGACGGATCGTCACTTATCACGGACTGCCTGGTTGAGCGGTGGTGTTGAGGCATTCCGGGCCTGGGAGCCGTGCGGCGTGGTTGGCTGTTGGGTCAGTAGGCGCAGGTGCCGACGAGCCGGCAGGTCGTCGATCCTGTTGTGATCCGTGAACCACGACCCGGACTCCTACGCCAAACCGGCCGCCAGCGGATGCCCTTTTCCGCCTGACCCTCCTCATCAGCTGTACCTGAGCTTTGCTGTCGGCGCGGAACTCGGTTCTGACCATTCTGTGGTCGAACTGAGCAGCATCCGTCGCCGGTTCGACCTCTGTCACGAGAGTGTCGAATCGGTGGATGCCCTGACGATGTGGATCTTGGGTACGGCGGGCGCTGTGAGCGTCTTCCTGTTTACAGTGCGCGGCCTTTTGGACCAGCTTCCCGAAGTCTTCGAAGCCTGGCATCGAGCCAGACGCGCGATCCGCGATCGAGCTGGTGACGACGACCGGCTCTCCTGAAACTCATCAGCGCGGCATCCGCTGACGGGTGGCTATGTCGGCTTCTCCGGGAGTCGTTTGGCGGCGATCCTCATGATCGATGTCAGCGACTTTTGGGCTCTGGCACAGACCTTGGGGAGCGGTCGCGGAGCGTCACCACGGCGCTCGATTGCAAGGGCTCAGATTCGTGTGAGACCGCGTACGCCTTCCCGCCTTGCAGCAGGGAGTGACGCTCCATCAGCTCTGCGCTCGGCCTCTCCGGTGACCGCGGCGAGCGGTGACGGCACTGGTCATGCAGGCCGACGCAACGTTCTGGGACTCGCTCGTGTTCGACGGAATCGACGACGTGGCCGTCGAAGCGGCAACCGCCGCCTTCGGCACGGTCGATGTCACGGCCAGAGGCCGTGCAGCCGGGGTCGCGTGTCCGGACTGCGGCCGCTCCTCAAATCGAGTGCATGACTCCTACCAGCGCAGATTGAAGGATCTACCGCTCGCTGAACAGAGCGTCGTGATACATCACGGTCCGGCGTTTCATCTGCAGCACGGACAACTGCCCGCGTCGCACGTTCGCCGAGCCGTTCGCTCAGTTGACCGCCCCGTACGCACGCTTCACCACGCGGCTGGGCCACGTCCTGGAGCGCGTCGGGCTCGCACTCGCCGGACGAGCTGGTGCTCGGCTGACCGCCCAACTGGGCTTTCAAGTGGGACGGATGACCCTGCTGCGCAGGGTCATGGCTCTACCCGACCCGCAGCCCAGCACGCCACGCGTGCTGGGCGTGGACGACTTCGCAACCCGCCGCGGGCAGACCTACTCCACCGTCTTGACCTGCGGAGAGACCCATCGCTTGGTAGACGTGCTCCCGACGCGCGACTCCGGACCGCTGGCCGCGTGGCTGGCCACCCACCCGGGCGTGGAAATCATCTGCCGGGACCGGGCGGGCGCCTACGCGGAGGGCGCACGACTCGGCGCTCCCACCGCAATCCAGGTCGCCGACCGGTTCCACCTGTGGCAGGGCATCGGCAGAGCAGTGGAGACCTGCGTCGCCGCCCATCGCGAATGCCTGAATGGGCCAACCCCACCAACACGAGCGGACGTCGGGGCGTCGACCAACGACCCGGTGCGCGGCGGACCGGACCTTGATGGCCGGCGGGCCCAGCGCAAGAAGGCCGCGCACGCCCTGGTCCACAAACTGCTCGCTCAGGGGCACCCGCGCCGGGCGATCGCCCGGCATCTGGGCTGGGGACTCAACACCGTGCTGCGATACGCACGTGCGGCCACCTGGCAGGACACCCTCCGGGAGAACCGTCCCCGGCCCAGTCGCCTGGACCCCTACAAGCCCTATCTGGAGCGGCGGTACGCCGCGGGATGCACGAACGTCACTCGCCTGCATCGCGAACTGGTCATCGAGAACGCCCCCGTCACTTACCAGATGGTCCGCGCCTACATCGCCGACCTGCGCGCCGTGCCGCCACAGGCGCCGCCTCCTCCGCCGACGGTGCGGCGGGTCACCGGCTGGCTCACCCGGCACCCCGCAACCCTGAGCGAGGACGAGCGCGCCGCACTGAAGGATGTCCTGGCACGCTGCCCCGAACTGGATTCCGCCGCCGAACACGTCCGGGGCTTCGGCGAGATCCTCACCCATCGGCTCGGCTCGGCTCCACGCTCCCCGCCTGGATCGACGCCGTCGACGCCAGCCAACTGCCCGGCCTCACCAACTTCGCCCTCCACCTGCTCCGAGACCGCGACGCGGTGACCGCCGGCCTCACCCTGCACCGGAGCTCCGGCGGCACAGAAGGTGCCGTGAACCGCATCAAGAAGATCAAGAGACAGCTCTACGGCCGTGCCGGATTCGAACTGCTCCGCAAGATGATCCTGCTCCAATAGCGTCTCGCCCCAGCTCTGAAGCCATCCCCGGTCACTCCAGCGACTGTGGTGAGCTGAGAAGATCGCCGCGAGATCAGATTCCATCGAGACCGCGAAGGACAGGGATGTCGAGGAGACTGCCCATAGACCAGGCCCAGGAGCGGCTTCGACATGAGCTGAGCGCTGGGCAACAGCCCCTCTCCGAACTGGACTTGGACGAGATGTGGCTTAGGTTCGTTCGCTTCGGCTCGCAACGCTTCGACACCGCGGGCACACCCGACGCTGATGGTCTTCTCTTCCAGTACGGGACCCACTCCTTCGAGGGCCCGCGCGTCTTCACGCTGGACCTTGCCCGGCAGTTCGAGGTCAACGACGCCACCGGTGAACATGATCATTACATCCAGCTCCACTGCGAACTTCGGTACGAACCCGTCTTCCAACTCCGCGCACTGGGGCACTTCGAGTCCTGGTTCTTCCACGACACGGACGACGAACTCGACCGCTGGGCCGACGGCCTGGGCCTCCACCAATTCTGGGAGATCCTCCGCAACTTCCATCCCACTGAAATCAGGGTCTACCAAGAACAGGTGTGATCAAAGCCGCGAAGCGGCCTGTCCAGTGACGCTCCGCGACCGCTCCCCAAGATCTGTGCCAGAGCCGACTTTTGATGTCACTCAAGTGCTGCGGGGACGCCTGGCGGGCCGCGGAGTGGGAGCCCTGCGGCACTGCCAGATCGCGGGGGCGGACTGTTCCCGGTTCCCGCCCGCGCGGCTCTCGGGTGCGGATACCGGCCTTCGCCCGGAACCGGCATCGTGAAACCATCAAGCGGTGACCGAAACGAGCAGCGACGACGGCCGCAGCTTCCGGCGCGAGACCGAGCGGGTTGTCAACGAGATCGCCCAAGGGCTCCGCACGTTGGACGCTGGTGTGGGCTGGTTCTCCCGCCTCGCCCGGACACGCCGGCAGGAGGTACTGCAGGAAGTCGCCGGCTATGCGATGCAGGCGCACATTACAGTTGCGGATGGCCGTGTGGGGGTGGCGCGGTCCGGTGTGAAGCCCACGGCCAACCCCTCGGTAATGATCTGCATGGACCCGCCCCGCTACGGGTTCGCGGGTCTCCCCGCCGCCGAACACGTCAAGGCATTCCGTGTCCTCGTTTCCGTGTTCGCCATTGCCGACACTCGTCGCCGCGAGACGTTCTGCAAAGGCGCCTGCGGACATGCATGGCACAACCTGCCTGCGGCAACCGAGCAGCCGTAGAATCGGCCATTCCGGCTCTGGCTGGGCTGGTTATTCGGGTGGCCCCTCCCGTGTGGCGCCCGGTCAGTTGGCCTGGGCTCGTTCGGTCTGGGCCTTGGTGTGAGCGAGGCGGTAGGACTCGGTGCCGGTCTGGATGATGGCGCCGTTGAAGATCAGTCGGTCGACGATGGCCGCGCAGAGCCGGGGGTCGGGGACGTCTTCGTTCAGCGTGCGCCCTGAAGCGCTTCGTTTGGGCGGCGCGGACGCTGCCGATCGGGGGCGCGCTCGCCGGTGTTGCGCGCCGGCCGGGCCGCCGACGGTGCGGCGGCCGGGGTCAGGAGTCGTCGTGGGCGAGTCGGTGATGTGGTCGAAGCCGCGCAGTAGAGGCGTCAGCTCCTGCGCGGCTCCGCACAGCGTGCACAGCCGGGTCCTCGGGTACTCCGCCGCTTCCACAGCCGCGCCACGATCTCCTGCGCCTCGGTGCCGAGCAGGAGATCGGCGGGCAGCACGACCCGGACCGGCACGGGCACGAGTTCGGGATCGGCGTCGGAAGGCGATGTCACCGCACCACCGTAGGCAGTGAGCCGGTGCCGCCCGCGTGTCCACACGGGCAGCTCTCGTCTCACGGGCCCGGGCGCCAACGGGCTGTCCCTCCTCAGCGCCGGTGTGACGACGCAGGCTTGTCGGCAATAGTCGGCCAGAATGCCGCCGGTCAGGGAGCTATTACACTCCGTAGTTGGCAAGAGCAACGCAGCTTAGTCGGCAAGCTGTGGTGACAGGCAGCGATCCCGCTTCCCGGCGGGATGCTCCGGCTGCTGATGGCGAGCTGCGGAGATCGCCGGTTGATGAACTGTGGGCGGGGTGTTCTTTGGGCCATGGATGAGTGTGGACGGATGTGCGCCGGAGCGCACTTCTGAGTCGTGTGCTCGCGCCGAGCGCTGTTGAGTGCGCCTACTCGGACGAGGGGTCGTGCGGCAACCATCTGTCATGGCAGCCGGGCGGTAGCGCCGGGCGGTTTTGAGGGGGGAACCTGAATGATCACATCAGCAGGACAGGCCCTGGAATTCTTTTACACGCCCGCCGAGTGCGAATTCGATTCGGCGGCCGCGGATGCCGCCGACGCCCATGTCCTCGCATGGGCCAAGGACATGCAATTGGTGCGCAGCCAGACAACGTCCACCGTCGTCGCTTCCTGGAACCTGGGGGCCGCAGCTGCAGCAGTCTTCCCTCATGCCCGTGGTCTCGGGCTGGACCTGGTGGCCGACTGGATCGCGTGGGCGCTGTTCACCGACGACCTCCTCAACCGCGCCGACACCCCGCTGCCGTTCGTCGCCTGCGTGGTCGATGACACCTTCCGGGTGCTGCATGCCGATCCCCGGGGACCGGCACCCGAACCACTGCGCGGAGCCGGCCAGGGCCTGTGGAGCCTGCTGACCCGCGTGGCCGCCCAGATGTCCGACGAATGGCTGGGCCGCTGCCGCGCGGACGTGGGCCTGTTCATGCGAGGGATCGTGAACAAGTTCCTGCTCAGCGCCAGCCCGGAACTACCGGACGTCGAGACGGCCCTCGCCGTGCGCGCCGACGACATCGCCATCTCGATGTTCACCAACCTCATCGAGCACTTCGAGGGCTTCGAGCTTCCGATGCTGGCTACGGCCACCGGCAGCTACGTGCAACTTCGCCGCACCCTCGACGAGGCCGTCGCCATCCAGAACGACGTCTTCTCCTTCTACCGCGACCTGAAAAACCCCGACGCCGACGGTGTCATGAACATCGTCTCCGCCCTGGAACGCCGCCACGCCAAGGGCACCGAACACGCCCTCCTCCAGACCCGCGCCATGTACCGGGACCGGCTCACCGCCCTGGCCTCGGCCCGCGATCAGTTCCCCGGCCAGTGCCGCGCCCTGGGACTGGACGACCAGACCGTCCAGAACGCCGAGATCTACGCGAACATCGTCCACGACATGGTTCACGGCATGGTCCACGCCCACTTCATCGTCGGCGCCCGGGGCTACATGGATGTCCAGAGCCTCATCCCGCCCCGCTCCGAACTGCACCCCGACTTCAACGACAGCACCCTGCGGCCCTCCCGCCCGCTGCACCCCGTTCACTGACCCCACCCCTGCGGCTTTCTCACTCCTGCGCGTCGCGGTGACGGCTGCGTCATCAACGGCCCCCGTCAATTCCGAAGGAAGCTCGACACCGGCATGTTCTCCCGCACGCCCCACGACGTCGCTGAGGTCTATTTCGCGGCTGACTCACCTCACCGAAGGAACCGACACCAAGGGACTGACCACGATGAGTACCGCCGCGGTGCCCCCCATTCTGCTGGACCCCGCAACCATCCGGGCACGTGTCGAACGGCTCCTTTACGACTTCCTCGACGACCAAGAGCAGGGTGCCCCCGATCTGCCGGAACTCGCCCTGTTCACCGGGAAGCTGCGAGCCATGCTGGCGGCCGGCGGCAAACGCGTTCGTCCCGTCCTGTGCCTGGTGGGCTGGCACTCCATCACCGACCGCACCCCGCCCCCAGCAGTGTGGCGGGTCGCTGCCTCGCTGGAGCTGTTCCACACCTTCGCCCTGATCCACGACGACATCATGGACAACTCAGACACCCGCCGCGGGCAGACCACCGCCCACCGGGCCCTCGCCACTCAGCACGCCGGGCGCCGCGATGCCGACTCGCTCGGCGTCAACACGGCGATTCTGCTCGGCAACCTGGCCTTCGGCTGGTCCTACGAACTCCTCCACGCCGACGACGTGACACCCGCGCAAAACCGCCGCACCCGGCCACTGCTCAACGCCCTGCGCACCGAAGCCCTGGTCGGCCAGTACCTGGACTTGGCTGCGGCCGGAAAACCGGATGCCGACCCGCACATCGCCTGGCGGATCATCCGCTACAAGACCGCCAAGTACACCGTCGAGCGCCCTCTTACCCTTGGCGCCACCCTGGCCAGCGCCACCGACCAGCAGCTCAACGCCCTCTCCGCGTACGCCCTCCCCCTCGGAGAAGCCTTCCAGCTGCGCGACGACCTGCTCGGCATATGGGGAAACCCAGCCGAGACCGGCAAATCCACCCTGGACGACCTCCGCGAGGGCAAACACACCGTCCTGTACGCCCTAGCACTCCAGCGCGCCACCATCCCCCAACAGCGCAGCCTGCACAGGGCTTTCGGTCAACCTCACCTGACCGAAACCGACGCCGAGGACATCCGCTCCGTACTCACCGCCTCCGGCGCACGCACCACCACCGAACAGATGATCACCGACCGACGTGAGCAGGCTCTCGCTGCCCTACACACGGCCGACTTCCGCCCCACCGGCCCGATCTGGCTGCGCCACTTAGCCCATACCCTCACCACCCGCAGCGGCTTGAGTCTGACGGACACGAACGAGGGCACTGTCGGGACGGGGGAGCTCCCCTCCCGGCCAGACACGCCAAGGGCCCCGACGGAGAAGACATCCCCGGGGCCCGGCGTATGAGTCGCACTGTTCAACCTGCCTGCACGGCACGCTCAGCCCCGCTCGGGCACAAAGGGCTCTACCTCGTGCAGGCAGTACACGCATGTGGATGCCGAGTCGACGCGACCCATGCACCGCTGGCACTTCCCGCCTTCGCAGACCGGTCCACGGCCGTGTCACCGGTCAAAAGCGCACGGACCTCCCCGCACAGCCGGGCCCCGGCGGAGCTGCAGAAGCCCGCCACCCCACCCACCGATTTCCTCGCCGACGCCTGGAGCAACACCCCGCCGACCCCCGCAGCCGAGCCCGACACCACTGCGGCCGCGACCACCCCGGCGACGTCGCCGGCGAACCCGCCCCGGTCGACGACGACCAGGCGGTGGGACTGCGCGAGGCCCACCAGCACCACCTGCCGGACATCACCATCGCTGCGCTGCCCTACGCCCGCGCCAACGACCGCACCTTCCCCAAGTCGGTCGACAAGCGCGGCGCCGAACTCCTCTACCGCATCGGCGACCTCAAGCGCTGGGCACGCAACCGGCCCCGCGCCGCCACCCGGCACCACCGACCTCGACTGACCACCCCACGGCCGCCGCCCCGAAGCGGCCCTCTCCGCTCTGGCCGACACGACGTCGTCCGGCCACTGCACTGGGTAACGGTCCGGCCCCCAGAGGTCGGCCTGCACTGGGAAGTGCACGGGACGTGGCTGCGCCCGCCGATCCTCATCGACCGGCGTTTCCTGGACCCGTCGGACAGCGGGCTCCAGGTCCTGGAGGGCCGAACGCGCGGCGGTGTTCTGCGCGGCCGCCGACGCGAGCAACTGCACGTCGCCCGCAACCATCAAGCCTGGGTCGGACCCCGTGACAACGTGCCGAGCCTCAGTACGCTGCGAGCGTCCGGCCGTTTTCCAGGAAGAGCTGCGGATGACTGGCTGGGTGCGTGAGTAATGACACCGCCTGTCGGTCAGCAACGACACCACCCCGCCTCATCGGAGAGCGGTATCTCTGAGTTCTGACACCACCCTGGTGCTTGCGGTGGGACCAACGAAGTGCCCCGCGTGGTGAGTGGGCATGGATGCCCACTCAGGGGGTGAGTGAGCGGGGCGAGGTGATCAGGGGCCGGACGATCCCGCTGGCCTGGATGATGCGGTCCACGTCCTGGTCGGTGAGGTCGCAGTGCAGGGAGAGCCGCAGTGCGGTGCGGTTGTGGGGGGTGGCGGGGGGACAGAAGACGGATCCGAACACGTCGTGGTCTTCCATGATGTCGCGTACCTGAATGATGGTTTCGTCCGGGCCGGTGGGCAGCGACATGATGTGGGCGCCCGAACCCCGCAGGTCGTACCCGAGGCTGGTGAGGCCTTGCCGCAGGGTCGCGGCGACTTCCTGCAGGCGGGTGCGGCGCCATTCGTCGTGGCGGACGACGTCCAGGGTGGCGGAGATCTGTACCAGGTCGGACGGCACCAGGGTGGAGGCGAAGACGGCCGGGTAGGAGGTCATCTTGAAGTACTCGACGAATTCCTCGTCCGGACAGGTGATGTAGCCGGCCCGTTTCGCGAACGCCTTCGACAGGCTCATCGTGCGGAAATGCACCCGCTTCGTCAGTCCGGCCGCCGCGACCATGCCCGCTCCGGCGGGGCCGTGGGTGCCCAGCGAGTGGGCCTCGTCGACGACCAGGACACAGCCGGTCTGCTCGGCGACGGCGCACAGCGCGGCCAGCGGCGCGAGGCTGCCGCACACGCTGTACATCGAGTCGACCGCGATCACCCCGGGGCCGTGCTCCTCGATACGGCGCAGCAGGTGGGCGGTGTCGTTGTGGCGGAAGGGCCGCACCGGGGCACCGGCCGCCTTCGCGCCCGCCCACAGCGACATGTGAGCCAGCATGTCCACGTACACCGGCACTTCGGGCCCTGCCAGGGTTTGCAGCAGCCCCACGTTGGCGTCGTATCCCGACTGGCAGAACACGCCCGCCTGCGAACCGAGGTAGCCGGCCAGCTCCCGCTCCAGCACGGTCTGCGGGTGCTCCTCATACAGCAGCGCCGCTGAAGCCAGCCGCGCCCCCCGCATCGCGTCGAGGGACTCGGTCACGGCGTCCACGATGCGCTTGTCGCCGGCCAGGCGCAGGTAGTCGTTGCTGTCGACCACCGTGGAGCCCGGCCCCGGCAGGCGTCGGCCGCGCAGGATGTGCCGACCCGCCCACCGCCCCCGAATCCCGCTCGCGTGGAAAGCCTCCACCCGCTCCTGGACGAACGCCGGCAGCAGCGAGCCAACGGCACAAGGTTCGATCATGCTCGGCAATCTAGGCTCGCAGACCGGCTCAAACGCGTTGCCCCACAGGCACGTTCGGGTGATTCACGGCGGCTGTGTTCGGCTGCGGAACAGCAGGCTCATCCCCGGCACCGAAGCAGGAACGCAGTCATCCAGACCACCGCCGGGCAGACGATCCTGGAGAAGTTCGGCGTCAATGACGTCATCACGCTCCATGCCTTCCGCATCGGGACGAACCCCGCCTCCGTCATCAGCAACGGCGACGGACGTACGGAAGCCATGGCGCACTGGGTGAGCCCCGGGTTCTAGCCCACCATGTGCGCTGGTCAGCCGAACTGGCGAGTCCCCCGATTGAGTGGTGGGCCGCCAGTTGTGGGGCGACGGCCCACGTGCCTCCGTAGCGTCCTCGGACATGACAATCAACAATCCTCGGCACCGAGCAAGCAAGCTGTGGGCCGCGGCAGTTGCACTGACCGTCGGAGGCGTCATGGCGCCCGTGACACTGGTCTCTCCGGCAGAAGCTGCGGACACCTGCGTGAGTGGCGTCACGTTCAAAACCGCGGGTGCCGCGTCCTGCGAGCTGCCCAGCCGTGCCCTCACGGTCACCGTGACCCTCATCGGCGCCGGCGCCGGCGGCGGTGGTGGCGGCATCGGCAATGGGGGTGGCGGCGGGGGTGGCGGTGGCGGCGGGCGCATGGAGTGCCACTACTTCGTCAAGTACGGCGAGGACGTGCGCATCACCGTGGGCCGTGGCGGATACGGCGGCGCCGGCGGCATCGCATCCTCCGTAGGCGGCTCGGATGACGGCGGCAAGGGCGGCGACGGCAGCGCCACCTCGGTCATCCTCGGCGGCCGTACAGACACCATGCCCGGCGGCATCGGCGGCGGCGGCGGGCTCGGCTACGCCAATTTCGGAGGCAACACCGCAGGCGCCGGCGGCCCAAGCCCCAGCGAGGGCCCCTGTGGCTACCAGCGAGGCGCCACGGGTGCCAATGGCACCAAGGGCGCTGGCAGCAGGGGCGGCTCGGGTGGTGCCGGCGGCGAAGCAGCCGGTCCGGTTCCCGCCTCTTGCGGCGCCGCTGGCCGCGCCGGCGCCGGTGGCTCCGCTGGCGGCGGCGCCGCTGGCCGCGAAGGCAACGACGGCCGAGCCGGAAACGAGGGGTGCGTCGTCGTCCGCTTCCATTAGCTGCACCCGTGCAATCCTCAAATCACCGCTGACCTGGCTCTCTCGGGGCCTTGGACGGCTTCGCGGCGCCGTATAGCCGGAGGGGGAGCGGCCCGGGATCCCAGTGCCTACACGCACTCCAGTGCGATGCCGCAGGCCCGGGAGAGCGAAGGACCCCGGGCGCACACAGCGCCCGGGGTCCGCCCAACAGCGTCAGGATGCCGCCCAGTTGAGCCCGAGTTCGGCGAATGCGGCGAGTTTGTCGGCGGTGAGCTTCGCGCGGCGTCCCTTCTGGTTCATGATCCAGACTCCGAGCTTGACGGGGTGCTCTTGGCCGTCGACCTCGACCGTCTCTACGTGGGCCCTGGGTACCTTCACAGAGCCCTCCCGGGCCTTGTACTGCGCCAGGGCCGCAACGCCCCGCTCGAAGGCGCTCAGCGGCGTCGTGGACGGCTTCGCGGACGCCTCCAGCTCCGGGGCCGGGGCGAGCGGTGTGATGCCGAGCTGCTCGAGGCGTTCGCGCTGCCCGTCGTGAAGGGCTTGCCAGACCTCGGGCTTGCGCTGCCGGGCCAGCCATTTCCCGATGTCCATGCCGTGGACCGTGAGGCCGGGCAGGACGTCGGCCCGGCCCTGTTCGTCGCGTACGAGCTCGCGTAGTGCGGCGTAGTGGCGTTGCCACTCCGGCGGCCACGATGGGTTCCAGTCCTCGTCGACGGCTTCCAGTGCCGTTTTCCAGTCGGGGTGGTCATCCAGCGCACCGGGCCGCCGCAAATTCGCGAGCCACATCCCCAACGGCCTGTCCAGCATGGTCGCGGA
Source organism: Streptomyces sp. DSM 40750 (assembly GCF_024612035.1). Lineage (GTDB taxonomy): Bacteria > Actinomycetota > Actinomycetes > Streptomycetales > Streptomycetaceae > Streptomyces. The sequence goes on along the minus strand of NZ_CP102513.1, from coordinate 2,357 downwards.
CCTCGGAGCGCAGAGGGTCCAGTGGTCCGCGTAGTACGCCTTCGCGGCCTCCAGGTTTTCCTGGAAGCGTTCGTCCGCGAGGCTCCAGACCATGCCGAGCTTCTCCAGGCGCTGGGCGCGCTGGCCGGTCATCTGCCCGGCTGCGTAGGCGCGTCGTTGTTCTGCGACCCATTGCCCAAGTGGTGTCGCGCCCTCGCGGTGTCCGTAGGGCACCCTGGCGTTCCCGACCCGCTCGACGTACGTCTTCAGCTTCGCCCAGCCGCGGGCCCAGTCCTGGCGTTCGGTGTCGATCACGTTGAAGGAGACCCAGTCCGCGACCATCACCGGATCCCTGGGGGCCGCGAAACGGAGCAGCAGCCGTGATTCTTCTTCGCCGTCTTCTGGTGCGACACCGATGTTCACGGACGGCTGCGCAACGTCCTTCTGCGGCTCCTGGGGGATGGCGAGCAGTTCCACGACCTCTTCATCGTGGGCCCGCAGCCCTTCCAGGACTTTCACCAGGGGCCGGTAGGACCCGGAGGTGAACATGTCCTCGGGCTGCTCTCCGGGCTGGAGAAATACCGGCACGATCAGGGAGGCGAGCTTGCCCTGTCCCGGCTTCTGCCGGAGTGCCCGGCCGATGGCCTGGACGATGTCGTGCGGCGCGCCCTTCGGGTCCAGTAGGGCAACTGAATCCACGCTTCGAATATCGACACCCTCGCCCAAAACACGACAGTTCGAAAGCACAGCTCGCTGCGCCGTCGACCCGAACGAACCCAGAACCTCCCGTCGGCGCTCGGGGACGTGCTCGCCGCACAGCCAGTCCGCCCAGATCCGAGCGGGGTACGTCTCGGGCTGATCGGCGTGCAGCTTCGCCGCAACCCGCTCCAAGCCCTCCGCGTACGCCTGCGCCTCGATCGTCCGATGGTGAAACGTGATGCACGTCTGCAGGTTGTGCTGACTCATGGTGTGCAGGAGCGCGGCCTGGAGCGCCCCGAGACGCTGCCCCCGCACCTCTTCCGTGTGCCGCTCCTCGCCCATCAACTTCTCCGGGGTGACGACCGGGTCCTTCAGCTCCAGCACGATGATCTGATACCGCGCCAACAACCCCCGGGAGACGGCAGATGCGAGCGAGAGCTTGTACAGGACGGGCCCGAAGACCTTCTCGTCGTCCATGGACGCTGCCATCTCCCGCGGCAGCGGATCCCGCACCCCCTCGGCAACCTCCCGGTTCAGCCGCTCCTCCCAGATCCGCGGCGTCGCCGTCAGGTACAGCCGCCGGTACGCCGGGATGACGGTCTGGTCATGGATGTCCGCCCACGCCTTACCCATCGACCCACTTGTCCTGTGGGCCTCATCAACTACCGCGAGGTCTACCGGGTCCAACTTCTGGCCGTAGACGCCCTCGAATGCCTCCGCCAGGACACCCAGAGACGCGTAGGTGGCGTAGATGGTCACGGGCCCGGAGCCGTGCCACAGCGCCAACTGGATCGGGTTCGTCGTGGAGCGCACCTTCAACGACCACAGCTCCGGGTCATCCTGGAGCGAACACACCGCCACCGCCGGCCCCTTGTGCCCGGCCTCGTGCCACGCCCGCACCGTCTGCGCCAGCAGATCCAGCGTCGGCACCAGCACGAGCACACGCCCCCTGGGCACAAGCCGCCTCGCCGACGCGGCAGCCATGATGGTCTTCCCCGTCCCACACGCCGCGTGCACCTGCCCACGAAGACCATTCCAGGGAATACCACCCGGCGGAACATCGAAACCGCGCACAATGGCGGCAACGGCCTCGATCTGGTGATCACGCAGCTTCACGGCCATGCCCCGTGTTCTCCTTTTCGCGGAATGCAGCGCGTAATAACAAATGGAATCCAGGCACAAGGTGCGCGGCGGTAGGGGTGTAGTATCTGATCCCAGACTCTACACAGCCACGACTCGTGATGCATCACCCACACACCAACTTTCGTGGCCCGAGAGTGGTGCATGACTCAATCCCACCCACGAACGATCGGTTGTCCTGTATGCTGACAGGCCATTGGTGAACATGTCGGGACAGGTAGACGGTGGGGGAGGGGTTCAGGGTGGAGCGCAGCGGAACCCGTCACTACAACGAGGCCGGCACCCCCGTCAGGCCGACGGCCCGTCACATCCGTTCAGGGGTAGTAGCTGGGAATCCCAAGCCCTACACAGACCCGCGCGTGATGCACCCACCCCTTACTGCCAGCCCCAAGAATCCCGCTTGCGGGATTCCCCCAATTCGCGCTTGCGCGAATTGGCACGCACTCAGAATTCCGCTTGCGGAATTCGATTCCCCCGCTTGCGGGGGAATCTGGCGGAGCGTCAGCGGAGCCGCTCCTTATGCAGCGCGCCAGCGCTGC